>NZ_CP010310.2 GCF_000815105.2 Pandoraea pulmonicola
ATGAACGATTTCTGGCAACACTGTGCGACTCGACTCGAACAAGAGCTGACGCCCCAGCAATTCCGCACCTGGATCAAACCGCTGGCGCCGCTCGACTTCGACGAACAGGCGCGCACGCTCAAGATTGGCGCGCCCAACCGCTTCAAGCTGGATTGGGTGAAAAGCCAGTTTTCGGGCCGTATCCAGAGCATGGCAGCCGACTATTGGAACGCACCCATCGAGGTGACGTTCGTGCTCGATCCCAAGGCCGGCATGCGTGTGCCGTCGTCCACACCCGCCCCGGCGCCTGCGCCGAGTGCAGCCCCTGCACCGGTGCCCGCCAGTGTGGCGCGTGCAAACCCGACTGCTGCCGCCGCGCATGCCGCCGTTGCAGGCGGCCATGCCGCGAATGGCGCCAATGCGGGCGACGCCGCGTCGCTCGATGGTGAACGTCCCGACCTGGAGGCGAGCGAGGCCGAAGCCGTGCGCCGCAACTGGCGTGTGACGCCGCAGGAGCCGGCGCAGATCAGCGAAGTCGAGTCGATCTACGAGCGCTCGAAGCTCAACCCGGTGCTCACCTTCGACAACTTCGTGACGGGTAAATCGAACCAGCTCGCGCGCGCGGCGGCCATTCAGGTCGCGAACAACCCGGGCACGTCGTACAACCCGCTGTTCCTGTATGGCGGCGTTGGCCTGGGTAAAACCCACTTGATTCACGCCATCGGCAACCAGTTGCTGGCCGAGAAGCAGAATCCGCGCATTCGCTACATTCACGCCGAGCAATACGTGTCCGACGTCGTCAAGGCGTACCAGCGCAAGGCGTTCGACGAATTCAAGCGCTACTACCATTCGCTCGATCTGTTGCTGATCGACGATATTCAGTTCTTCTCGGGCAAGAGCCGCACGCAGGAAGAATTCTTCTACGCGTTCGAGGCGCTAATTGCGAACCGCGCCCAGGTGATCATCACCAGCGATACGTACCCGAAGGAAATCACCGGCATCGACGACCGGCTGATTTCGCGTTTCGATTCGGGCCTGACGGTTGCCATCGAGCCGCCGGAGCTCGAAATGCGCGTGGCGATTTTGATCAAGAAAGCGCAGGCCGAGGGTGTGGGATTGTCGGAGGACGTGGCGTTCTTCGTCGGCAAGCACCTCCGTTCGAACGTGCGTGAACTGGAAGGTGCGTTGCGCAAGATCCTGGCGTACTCGAAGTTCCACGGTCGCGAGATCACCATCGAGCTGACGAAGGAAGCGCTGAAAGATCTGCTCACGGTTCAGAATCGTCAGATTTCGGTGGAAAACATCCAGAAGACGGTCGCGGATTTTTACAATATCAAGGTCGCCGACATGTATTCGAAAAAGCGGCCTGCCAATATTGCAAGGCCGCGGCAGATTGCGATGTATCTGGCGAAGGAACTGACGCAGAAGAGCTTGCCGGAAATCGGCGAGTTGTTCGGCGGCCGCGACCATACGACGGTGCTGCACGCGGTACGCAAGATTGCAGAAGAGCGCGGCAAGGATGCGCAGCTCAACCACGAGTTGCACGTGCTGGAGCAGACGCTCAAGGGGTAAACCGCGGCTCTCGGACGGGGCGGCGGGCGGGGTTGCCTGTCTCCCTGTGGATAAGCTGGGGGCGGTTTGGGGGGAACTGGCGTTTTCGGGCACAATAGCGGGTCGGCGCACAATGCGTCCCCGACTCGTCCACAGCGTTTTCCGCCCTGTTATCCCTTCCGCAGAAGTTTGATTGATAAGGGAATTTTCGGGTTTTCAGTCGAAACCGGCACCCGTTAACAGTTACTACGAAGGATAAATATGCAATTGGTCAAAACTCAACGAGACAATCTGCTGCGGCCGCTGCAAATTGTGAGTGGCATCGTCGAGCGTCGCCATACGTTGCCAATTCTGGCCAATTTGCTCATTCGCAAGCATGGACAGGACATTTCGTTCCTGTCGACCGATCTGGAGTTGCAGATCACGACCACGGCTGATTGCGGTGTTGGCGCCGACGATATGGCGACCACCGTGGCCGCGCGCAAGCTGCTCGACATTCTGCGCAACATGCCGGATGCCGAAGTGGCGCTCTCGCTGGAGGATAAGCGTCTGATGGTGAAGTCGGGCAAGAGCCGTTTCCAACTGCAGACGCTGGTCGCGGACGAATTCCCGACGGTTGCCGAAGCCAAGGATTACGCCGCGAGCTTCGCGCTGCCGCAGCGTGCGTTCCGCCAGTTGTTGGGCATGGTGCACTTCGCGATGGCGCAGCAGGACATCCGTTATTACCTCAACGGCATGCTGCTGGTCGTCGATGGCGAGAAGATCGAAGCGGTGGCGACGGACGGACACCGTCTGGCGTACTGCAACGCGACGATTGCGGGCGAGAAGTTCACGCGTCAGGAAGTGATCATTCCGCGCAAGACGATTCTCGAGCTGCAGCGTCTGCTCGAAGACATCGACGATCCGGTGCAGATCGACGTGGCGCCGAACCAGGTCAAGTTCCGTTTCGCGAACGTCGAGCTGGTGTCGAAGCTGGTCGAGGGAAAGTTCCCCGACTTCAACCGTGTGATCCCGAAGGGTTACAGCAACAGCTTCGTGATCAGCCGCGAAGAGTTGCATCGCTCGTTGCAGCGTGCGGCGATCGTGACGTCGGACAAGTTCAAGGGGGTTCGTTTCATCCTGGCGGAGAACCAGCTCAAGATCAACGCGACAAACGCCGAAGCTGAAGAAGCGCAGGAAGAAATCGAAATCGATTACGCGGGCGAGTCGTTGGATATCGGCTTTAACGTGACGTATCTACTCGACGTGCTGTCGAACCTGAAGGTCGAGCAGGTGAAGGTGAGCCTCGGAGATGCGAATTCGAGCGCATTGATCACCTTGCCGGATAACGACGAGTTCAAGTATGTCGTGATGCCGATGCGCATTTGAGCGGACATACCGCCATACGCGCCGCCATATATGCGCGAAGGGGCCGAGCGCCCCTTTGGCGTTTCTAGAGAATTATCCTTTTGCGGGATAAGCCGCCTTCGGGGCGCCAAAAGCGCGCTGAAGGTGGCAGGTCATGAAGCAGTAATTCGTCAGAAATGACGCAGTAACCGGAAGATTGTCATGAGCGAACAGCAAAAGCAGGCCGAAAGCGGCTATGGTGCAGCCTCCATTCAGATCCTCGAAGGTCTGGAGGCTGTGCGCAAGCGTCCCGGCATGTACATTGGCGACACGTCGGACGGCACGGGCCTGCATCACCTGGTATTCGAGGTGCTGGACAACTCGATCGACGAGGCGCTGGCCGGTTACTGCGACGACATCCACGTGATCATTCACGCGGACAATTCCATCTCCGTGACGGACAACGGTCGCGGCATTCCCACGGGCATCAAGTTCGACGACAAGCACGAGCCGAAGCGCAGCGCGGCGGAAATCGTGATGACCGAACTGCACGCGGGTGGCAAGTTCGACCAGAACAGCTACAAGGTGTCGGGCGGTCTGCACGGCGTGGGCGTGTCGTGCGTGAATGCACTTTCCACGTACCTGAAGCTCACCGTGCGCCGTGACGGCAAGAAGCACTTCATGGAGTTCAACCGTGGCGTGCCGCAGAACCGCGAGATCGAGGTGGTGGACGGCGTCGAGACGTCGCCGTTGAAGCTGCTGGGCGACACGGACAAGCGCGGTACCGAGGTGCACTTCCTGGCCGACGAAACGATCTTCGGCAAGGTCGAATTCCATTACGACATTCTCGCCAAGCGCATGCGCGAGCTGTCTTTCCTGAACAACGGCGTGCGGATTCGTCTGACGGATCAGCGCACGGGCAAGGAAGACGATTTCGCGTTTGGCGGCGGCGTGAAGGGTTTCGTCGAGTACATCAACAAGTCGAAGGCGGTACTGCACCCGACGATCTTCCACGTGACGGGTGAGCGCGACGGTATTGGCGTGGAAGTCGCGATGCAGTGGAACGACAGCTACAACGAGGCGGTGCTGTGCTTTACGAACAACATTCCGCAGCGTGACGGCGGGACGCACTTGACCGGTCTGCGTGCGGCGATGACGCGCGTGATCAACAAGTACATCGACGAGAACGAGTTGGCGAAGAAGGCCAAGGTCGAGACGACGGGCGACGACATGCGTGAGGGGTTGACGTGCGTGCTGTCGGTGAAGGTGCCGGAGCCGAAGTTCTCGTCGCAGACGAAGGACAAGCTGGTGTCGTCCGAAGTGCGTGCGCCGGTGGAAGAATACGTGGCCAAGGCGCTCGAGGAGTTCCTGCAGGAGACGCCGAACGACGCGAAGATCATCTGCTCGAAGATCGTGGAGGCGGCGCGCGCGCGCGACGCGGCACGCAAGGCTCGCGAGATGACGCGCCGCAAGGGCGTGCTCGACGGCGTGGGTCTGCCGGGCAAGCTGGCGGATTGCCAGGAGAAGGATCCGGCGCTGTGCGAGATCTACGTGGTTGAGGGCGACTCGGCAGGTGGGTCGGCGAAGCAGGGTCGAGACCGTAAGTTCCAGGCGATTCTGCCGTTGCGCGGCAAGGTGCTCAACGTCGAGAAGGCGCGTTTCGACAAGCTGATTTCGAGCGAGCAGATCGTGACGCTGATCACCGCGCTTGGCTGCGGCATTGGCAAGGACGACTACAACATCGACAAGCTGCGTTATCACCGGATCATCATCATGACCGATGCTGACGTGGACGGCGCGCACATCCGTACGCTGCTGCTGACGTTCCTGTACCGTCAGGTGCCGGAACTGATCGAGCGCGGTTACGTGTACATCGCGCAGCCGCCGCTGTACAAGATCAAGCACAACAAGGACGAGCGTTACATCAAGGACGAGGCCGAGCTGGGCCAGTATATGTTGAAGCTGGCGCTGAACAATGCCGAGCTCACGCCGTCGGCGGGGGCTGCGCCGATTTCGGGCGACGCGCTGGGCGAGCTCACGCGCAGCTATCAGTTGTCGGATGGTGTGATCGAGCGTCTGAGCCGCATGTATGAGGCGTCGGTGCTGACGGCGGTGACCGAAGGCATCGAGGTCAATCTCGACACGGAAGCGTCGGCGCAGGCGTCGGCGAAGGCGTTGGAAGCGGCGTTGAGCGACGATCCGCTTGCGCCGGAGATCACGATTACGGCGGTGATGGAAGACGTCGAGAATGCGGATCCGGTGCCGTCGCTGCGCGTGGAGCGTCGTCATCACGGCAATGTGAAGGTGACGGTGATCGATCAGGACTTCCTGCAGACGGCGGACTATGCGCAGTTGCAGAAGACGGCCGAGACGTTCAAGGGGCTGATCGGCGAAGGCGCGACGATCAAGCGCGGCGAGCGTTCGCAGCCGGTGACGAACTTCAAGGCGGCGATGAAGTGGCTGATGGCCGATGCGGAGAGCAAGGTCTCGAAGCAGCGCTACAAGGGTTTGGGCGAGATGAACGCGGAGCAGCTGTGGGAAACCACGATGGACCCGACGGTGCGCCGCCTGCTGCGCGTGCAGATCGAAGACGCGATCGCCGCCGACGGCATCTTCACGACGCTCATGGGCGACGACGTCGAACCACGCCGCGCGTTCATCGAAACGAATGCGCTGCGGGCGGGGAATATTGATGTTTGAGGTTGTCTGTAGCGGGAACCATAACCTGAGATTTTGGGAAGTATCTATTGAGATTCTTATTGAATGACACGTCTCGATAGTTCACATCGATTCCTTGCTTACGATAGCTTGCTTCGGCAAGCAAAACGGCCACCTCATCGAGGTGGCCGTCTGTTTTTGTCGGCTAGCATCGCTGGTCGTGCACACCAGGAAAAGTACATTTAACGTAGAAGCAACAACCTACTTACATGTTTAGACTGAAGATGTACCCTGCCAAGAACGGCGATGCCTTCCTTGTTGACGCCGGCGGAACGTACCTCCTCATTGATGCTGGCTTCGCGAGTACCTACCAAGACTTCATTGCGGCGGACTTGGCGCAGCTTGCAAAGGAGGGAGGTCGGCTCGACCTGGTCGTCTGCACGCACGTCGACGCCGACCACGTAGGCGGCCTTCTGGAACTCTTCTCCGGCAATGGCACTTTTGCCAAACGAGGCATTGAGGTCGACGCCGTCTGGCACAACAGCTTACGGTCGTTGCCCGCCCCGACCGCAGAGCCTGACGGTTTTCATGACCGCATGGTTCTTGAAGCGATTCGGCGGCGTGGATTTCAGAAAGCTCCGATATCTTCGCCGAATCCCATAAGCGCTCGACAAGGAAGTTCACTCGCCAAGCTCCTTCGACAGCATGGCTACACTTGGAACTCGGGGAACGGCTCGAGCTGCATCAGTGAAGGTGACGCACTTACTTTGCCGGGTGATGTGAGTGTACACGTCATCGGGCCTACGACCGCCCGTCTCGAAGAACTGCGCAACCTGTGGCTGAAAGAGGTCCGAAAGCTCGGCTACAAGGGTTCGTCGCAGCCCAGCGACCTCATTGACGACGCGTATGAGATGTGGTGCGCCAGTCTGCCAGACCCTTCCTTTCCCCAAGCCACGCCCATAGCAGCTAACAGACGTCTGCGACTCGCCGACGTCTACACGCCAGACACCTCCATCACGAACGGCAGCTCCATCACGCTCATCATCTCCACGGGAAACAAGCGAGTCCTCTTCCTCGGAGATGCCTGGGCTGAAGATGTCGTAGCAAAGCTGCGCTCGCTTCATGCGCCGACTACGCCCATCATCTTTGATGCCATCAAGGTCTCACATCATGGGAGCTTCCACAACACGAGCGTAGACCTTCTATCGGTTGCAGACTCGCCCTGCTTCCTCATCTCATCCGATGGGACCCGCCATGGCCATCCGGACTTCGAGGTGCTAGCCGAAATCGTGGACCGTCCGGCGCCATTCAAGAGGCACCTATTTTTCAACTATGAAACGGCTGCGTCCAAGCAGCTTGAATCACATAAATCAAAGTCCGGCACAGCCTTCAGCATCCATGTGGCTGAGAACGACTGGATTCAAGTGGGGGAGAACAACTATGACTGAAGACGAAATCAAGCAGGCCACGTGCCAAATCCTTGGCAAGGACGAGTCCGGGACCGGGTGGCTTATCAAGGGGGACCTCGTCCTCACTGCATATCACTGCGTCGAAACTGAAGTACGTGCTGACGAACCCGTCATCGTTCAGTTTGGAGTTGGCTCATCCGCGTTTAAGCATACGGCGGTCGTTGGCCCACATGACGAAGACCTCGATATTTGCCTGCTGCAACTATCAAGCCCACTAAGCGTCGAACCCATACCCATTGACGCCGATGGCCTGCGTCCGGGCGAGAGGTGGTTCGCATTCGGTTATCCGGTGGCAAAGCTACAGCTGGGTCATGTCGTCAAAGGCGAAATTCAGCAAATGTTACCCGAGCGGGTGCATGGCGTTGACCTGGACCTGTCTGTAGAGCCAGGAACGCATCTATCGGACTACCACGGGCTCTCGGGCTCCGCGTTCATGGTCGGTGCCGTCTGCAAAGGTCTGCTGCGACTCAACATAGACAGTGCCATCGGAGCCTTGAGTCTCTCAATGCTGAAGCCCTTCCTGAGGGCGAACGGTCTGCTTACTGATGAGCCGGCCGACAATGAAGACCCTGGACCAATCGGAACGCGGCCAGCCTTTGACGCACTCTTCGAGTCTGCTATCGTCAACAAACGCGGTGGATACGTCTTTGTCGAAGGCTCGCACGGCGTCGGCAAGTCTACGTATTGCCAACAATTCAGGCCGGAGTCACCAGAGCTGGATAGGCTTGGCGTGTACCAGTTTACCGAGCGCGCCCGTGGCTCATCGCCAGCGCACCAAGCCCAACCAGAGGTTTTCTTCGACTGGGCAAACTCCCTGCTCTCCAAAAGGGCAACGGGCAAGCCAGCTCGGCTGATGGAGCTTTCGTACAGCCAGCTCATTGAAAAGACCGACGAGGTACTTCAATCTTTGGCGAAGCGCTGTGCGAAGGCAGGAAAGGTGGGCGTGCTCTTCATTGACGGCATCAATGAGGCAGCCGCAGCAGGCGAAGAAACCCTAAAACGATTCGTCAATCTGCTGCCGCAAAAGGTGCCTGACGGCCTGGTGGTGGTCATTACCGGCGTCGGGCTAGATTCGCTTGCCAGCAGTCTCGGGACAATCCTTCAGAGTGGGGAGCGATTAACCCTCCCGACCCTCGACCGCGACATCCAATACGGGGTTTGTGTCGAGTTTCTTGACAAGGACAAAGCAACCGCAGAAATCGTGGGAACACTTTGCGACCGAGCGATGGGACACCCGCTCTACCTTCGATATCTCGCTGATTTGGTGAACAGCGGAGCCACACAGGGTGACATTGCTGAGCTGCCGGTGTTTAGCGGCTCTATTCAGGACTACTACGAGACTATCTGGGCTAAGCTTGAGGCCAACACTGACGTCGTCAACCTGCTAGGCATCATTGCTCGTCTGCGTTGGGGTATCCCGGCCAGCAATTTGACAAGGATGCTGTCCTCTGCCGAATCGGGAGTGTTCCCCTCCGCACTCCTCCGAGTTCGGCATCTGCTTGTGAATCCCGAAAACACTGCAATTTATCACCCGTCATTCTCAGAATTCGTGGTGCACAAGACGGCATCTATCGGCGAAAGGGTGCACGGACGTATCGCGGAATTTTGCAACGCAAAGAAAAGCGGCGACTATGGAGTTCTGAACAAGGTCTACCACGGACTGAGGGGGGGCCAAGAGCATCTGCTGCTGGCCATTCAAGACTGTCGGCAGGAGTGGGTTGACGACTCTGTGCTACTCGGCGCAGAGCCAGATGTCCTGCTTGCGGATGTTGATGAAACCCTCGCTGCGGCTACCAGCGTCGGGACAGCAACCGACATCGTTCGCCTGCTGCTTCTCTCCCAGCGTCTAACCTTTCGGTACAACACCCTGTTCGTGCGGTCAGCCGAGCTCGTGGCTCTGGCACTCATCTCAATTGGAAAAACTGAGAGCGCGCTTCGGCACGTCGTCCGCAACGGTCGCCTCGTCGTCTCGGCGGATGAAGCTTTTGCCATTGCAAACACCCTGACGCAACAGGGCAGCCCCGAGCAGGCCATAAAAATTCTGGAGCTTGTTCAGCGTGAAATAAATGCAGTCTTTGAAAAACTGCACTCCGAGGACGGTGTCAGCACCCACGAATTCCTCAGCGCAGTGACCCTTCGACTGCATGCTTTTTCCCTTGCGCAAGCCGCAGGTGACGACCCACCGTTCACCAGATTCCTTCGCGCCATCGTCGAAGGCATCTTGCTACGTCCCGATGGCAACTTCTCGCCAGATGAGGGAGCTGAAATACTTCGGCAACTGAGTGGAGAGATGATGGGAGCGCGACTTTGCCTCAAAGGCGAATATCGATCTTTCCTGAGCCTAGACGTGCTGGCCGACGTGGACCCGCGCCACCAACTGCTTGTTTTTCTGCAGACTTTGGCGCATGCCGAAATGCACTCGGAGCACTATGGGGTCGCGCTCCAGCGTGAGATGGTTGACCTTGTGCTCTCGGACGTTGAAAGAGTTATCGGCGCACCTCTGCGCCCCGAGGACCGACGGTTCGTATTCACAGACACGTTGATTGAAGCGGGCGCGGATCCCGGCCTCGTCGAGTCGTACTCCGCCGGCGTAGATATGGGCGACGGGACGCTGCCCTTCTACGAGAAGAATCGAGCGGAGCCTGACGAAGCCATCTTCGAGAGTGCCATGCTGCGCCTTCGAGCATCCTCCTTCCTTGAGAACGGATATGCCGAGCCTTCCGTGCAAATGCCGACCGCCGAGGATTGGGAAGGGGCGCTCGAGGCCATCGCGCGAGCCGTTGCATGGTGCGACGGCAAGGGCCGGAGGGCCATGGCGGCAAAAGACCAAGCTGGCCTAGACGCCGTATGGTCATTTGTGGCCGATACCCTTCTTCCTTGTTTCGAGTTCAAGCTTGAATCGCGTATCCACTGGGATTCAAGCTACTTAATTCCCGAGACCGTGGTTCCGCGGCTATACCGGCGCGTCGCAAAGCTGGTGCTTGATTGTTTCCCGACGAAAGCAGCGGTCTTGCTCGACGCAATAGAGCGCGGGTTCGACGTACAGCTTGGCCTCTACAACGAAGGGTTTCGACAGGCGCTCCAAGGGGCGCTTCGCCTCTTCATCAAGCTCGCCCCCGAAGGGCCGAACGCGGATAAGGCCTTTTCGCTCGTATTGCTCTGGAGGGACTACGTCGCAGAGAACGTGGAGAACAGGTTTGAGCTCGTCCCAGAGCTTCTGCAAATTGTCCCGCTGTTGGCCAGGCTAAAAGCGCCCGAGGAGGCGCTTAGAACTTATAAATCGGTGCTGACCTTCTCGATGGGGCCGAGCTGGTACAAGGAAGACCAGCTGTCCATGATGACCAGCACCTTGGAGACGCTACCCGCTACGTCGCCCGTTCAGGCTTCGTCGCTCGCCCAAATCGCTGGCCTCTTGGAGCGTGCCACGGGCGAGATGACGTTCCAACGATTTATCCGTGCCGACAAGGGCAATTTCATCGGACAGCTCTGCCGTCGGTCGCTTTTCTCGGATGCGGTCAGATACTTCCAACATCAGAGCTGTGGAACCCTCGACGAGTTGTTCGCGCAGGCGACGAGTGGCAACCTCGACCGCGTCTCACCCCTTGTTGGTATGCGGTTTCCTGGGGCAGCATTGGAGGAGCAGGCCGCCCTGCTCGCGCTATTGAACCACACCCGTGAACAGGTGAGCTGGCAGTTGCGTTGGGCACTCCTTGAGGTGTACCAACATGGAGACGAACGGCACCTGACCGACTGGGGGCGAGAGTACGCCGCCATCATTTCGGAACTGGTCAATAGTCCAGATGACTTGGCGCGGGCAAAGGCCCGAGTTCGCTCGATTGCAACCTCGTTGAACACTGAGCGAGCCTGGCTGCTGTTAAGAACCCTTGTCCCAAGCCTGCCGGCTGACCTTCGCTCCGACTACGCGCCTCTCTTGGATGAGGTGAAGTCCAACCTCGACGAGCGCCAGATTGAACAGCTGACATCGAGCTTCGGTCTTCGCTATGGGCAAGATGACGGAGACAAGACTCCGAGACTTGAAGCTGGCACCACGAAGCCGACCGATGACGTAGCCGAGGAGGATGCCGACGATGACCGGCTGTTTATGCCCGGGACGTTTGGCAAACCTTCAGCAGTACGGGACGCCGCTACTAAAATTAAAAGCGCACGCGCACAGATGGGCCGACGCAACTTCTCTGCGGCGATTCAAGAGTGCATCGGGGCACTGCAGACCCTGCAGGCAGGGGGATGGTCGGTCTGGTCGGACAACCATTCCGGCAGCGACGCCGACCGACTCATCAGCGCTCAAGTCCAGAACGCCGATGAGCTCGCCAGACTGTATGGACCACTGGCCCTCGAAGAGCGCCATACGCAACGCTGGGCGATTGCATCCCACCTCATATCTCTGGTTGGACAAAAGGTTAGCGCAGCCCAGCAGGCTGAACTGCTAGCGGTAGCCATTGACCACGTCAGGCAAATCGTGGGCGGCGCCGCACCGGAGCCGTTCGAATACATCGGTAACTCTGCGGCTGGTGCTGCGTCTGAGGCCCTCCTTGAACTCTTGCTTTGGACACTAGACCATCCAGCTTGGGAACGCCGTGACAGCGGTGCGGCCATGGTGCTGTGGATTACCCGTACGAACGGAGATTGGCTCTCAAAACTCGCCCCTCTTGCTGTCTCGATGGAAAGGCGAAACCGAGCAGATATCGCTTCTGCAACGCTGGACATCCTTTCTCGTGAAGACTCGGTGGGGTTGTGGCAACGCATCGAGCCGCACATTGAACTTGCACAGGTTCTCGAGCAGTGTCGGCATGTTGGTCGGTTCGCGACGTTCATGCGAATCGCTGAGCGCGCTAGCAAACGCGGTGTCGATTCGGCCGTGACGGCCTTCAAGACGCTGCAGGAGCGATTCCCTGAGGCCTGTCCCATTTCCACTTCTGCCCCAGACAAAGGACCGCCAAGTTTTGTGCCACCGACGCTGCACGAGCTTTGGCGCGATTTGTCCGGATTAGGTGTCCTTACCGAAGGCGCTCTACAAGCGTTCGCAGCTCAGATGGCCGACTCCTGTTTGCCGCTGACGGTCGAAATGGCCTGCGCGTTGGAATCGCTTGTCGCGGAGGGCGGGCGAGAAGACCCGAATCTTCCAACGGGCCGTTGGGCTTCAACCGTTCGCCATGTGCTGAACACCACGCTCTTTCAGCCCATGCCTATTAGCAAGCTCAAAAGGGCCGAGGCCTTGCTCAGGGCCTACAACCCAGAGAGTCTTGTGGAACCCGACAACGGAAGGAACCTGCTGACAAGCCTGGTGGCGTGCGTGGAAAGCGGGAGAGAACGAAACTACCTGCCATCTTATGGAGACTTGGTCTTCCTAGATTTTCAATGCCTCCTGGAAATGGAACGACGTACCATTCACGTGGAGCTTACATCGCATCTTGTGCCTCCTGGGCAGTCACAGCCAGTACCGCCTACTCCACCTACCTTCAAGGCGACCGAGCTTGCCCGGCCAGGACCGGATGAGCCCATAGCTGTCTGTGGCAGAGTCCTGCCGACCATTGCTTACTTCGGTTCAGTTAGTCCGGCTATTCCAACGCCTCGATTTGTGCAGCTTGTGAGGGCTCAGGCGTCGAAAACCGTTCGGTACCATTGGAGAGATGGAGGTACTCTGACGAGCTCGGCTTCAAGTCGTCGACACGAGACCGCCTTACTTGCGATTGAGCGGGACGCGCTTGCACTGCCTGAAGGCTGGCAAATTGTATGGATTCTGCGAGTAAATGGTAAAGTCCGAGCGGTCCTTTACAAATTCTAGAGAACACAACGGTATGTTTACGCCTATGCACACGCCCTCCACTAGGGCCGAGTTTGAAGAGCGCATGAACTATGCGCGGGAGCAACTGATAAACGGGAAGATGCATTTCGCCAAGGGCCTTCGAGGCCCAGATAGTTTGCTCAATGTGCGCTACCTCCCAAACCGTCGAATTGACCTTCTCAGTATCGACGAGATGGCACGGCTGACCGCAAACCAGACCTATCAGATGCGCAACATGGATTTCGGCGAAATGCTCTCGGATGACAAAGGGCGGTAAGCAGCGACTTGTCGCCGTGGTGCGCGGGCCCTCTGTCCAGTACTGCGCCTTCTAATTGTTCGCTGCACTGCGGTAGAAGCTGGTCTAACTCTTTGAGTGAAAATGAGCGGGCACCGAACACTCTCATCTTGCTTGGGCTCAACGCGCTGACTTTGTCAGTCATGTGCACATTGCCATCATTCGCTCGAAGTGGTGTTTGTCGGACCACTTCAGCATATCTAGCACGTCGCGCAAGACAGATGGCGCCTCTGAAAGCAACGACTCGCTCTCGTGGTCCCCAGCGATGTTGGGGGCATGAGAATATGTGTCCAGAAAGCGGGAAATGCGCGTAGTTTTCGGCCCATCGTATTTCAGCTCATCCAGGCGTTGAATCATGGATTCGCGGCCGGGAACCTTGAACGCCAGAAAGGACTCAACCAAACGCCTTGCAAGATTCGGCAGTTCGTAATAATCCTGCATCGGCACGTTATTGGGCAGAGAGCTCGCGTCGACCACCCGCCGGAAGAGATAGTGATATTCTGACTCGAAATTCTTTAGCAGCGGGTCCATCTCGTGAATCGACGAGCTACGTATTCCGTCTCGTGTAGTGGCCCGTAGCATGAAAAATCTCGATTCCTTCTTGGGTACGTGCTGCAGCCAATTCTTGACGAGCCTGAGAAACGTGAAATTGTGCGTCATCACAAAAAGCTGCCCCACATCGACAAGCTTACGCTTCATAAACCCGAAGGCGCTGTAGATTGCATTGGAGTCGAGACTTGAGATTGGGTCATCTACGACCACGATACCGTTGGCGAGGTCAAATGACCTGTCATCAAGTGATTTCAGAAAATAGAGGAATGCAATCGCTGTACGCTCCCCCTCGCTCAAGTGCGTAGCCACGCCGCCTCGCCGTACTATGCGGTAACCGGTATCCTCCGCTGAAACTTGTATCTCATCATGTCCAAGGTATGTCACAAGGTCACGGTTGAGCTCATCAGCTGACCGCCGATGCTCCAAGATGGTCGATTCCAGCTGTTGAGCTTCTTCATCTGCTTTTGTCTTCTCGCCGCTAGCCTGGGTAGCTTTGGACTTGGCATGTTCAAGCTCGGACTGCTCTTGCCGCCAGTCAGTAAGAACCGCACTGAGTTCGTGTCCGAGCAACCGTTCGCGAGCCTTGATAACCTCTTCGGCAAACGAATTTGTCTTCTCGTTATGCTTCTCGACAATACCTTTCAGGGTCTGAAGTGCTGACCTTCCAACGAATTCGCCAATAACTGCGGGAACGCCCGTGCCAAGCACCTCGAAGAATCGTCGCATCATTAACTTGTTCGTGTCCGGTACGCCATCACCACCGAGAATCAAGTCCTCAAGGTCAAGCATCTTGAAAACATGCTCTTGCTTGAAACGAAGTGCAGAGGCAAGAGCGACGAGTATTTTTCCGACGTTGTTTAGGTGTAAATCGAGTTGGCCTAATGCTTTTTCATACTCCTCTTGAAGGTCTGGGTACAACTCCGTCGCTTTGGGCAAAGCCGATACCGACACCGATTGGGCTGCACTCTCGACCCGTATCGTCAACGCCTTCAACGATTCTGTAAAGCGACGAAACTCGTCATTGAAGTGAGCTTCGATCTGACGCAAACGGCCCGCAGCTATCGGTTGTTCGCAAAATTGGCAGATAGCTGAGTCGCCATCATGCGTATGAAGAGCCAGACCTGCTCGAATCAAGGCCGCCAACGATGGATTTGACGCAAGGCTGTCGATGACCTGCGAGGCGACGGTTTGTTGAAGTGCGTTTCGTACGCCCGCGTAGAGATTGCTGACATCCGGGAAGCTAATGTCGGAAACTCGCACGTGAGGCAGCGGCTTGGCTACCTTGAGTTCCATGTCCCTCGCATATTCCGCATCCGAGAGTTGAGGTTTAGGCGCTAGGTGGTATACACCAATATCTCGGCGAAAATCGGCAGCGTTGTAGTTGTTGAACTTGGCACCCTGCGCGACGAGAAGATTCTTAATCGTTCGAGCTGTGGCTGTGGCGAAATCTTCGAGAGACTTTGATGCACGCCGTTCTTGCTCGTTTGCCTCTTGTACTTGTCTGGCAAGCTCCGACAATTTGACCTTTAGGGCGTTGAGCTGCCCCTGCTTTTCTGCGCTGTCCTCCCCGAACACGTAAACAGGCGCCAGCTGAGAATTGACACTTCCAGAACTTTCGAAGACGCTGTTAGCGACGGTCGCGTGATTGAACACACGGACCTGAGGTCGTGCATTTGCTGTGGACAACGCACTTCCGGAAACCCGATTTCCCCCAAAGATGAAGTCTATCTGTCCGTCACGTATATCGGAATGAACCTGAAGCGCCTTGAACAAGTTAGATAGCGTGGTTTTACCGCTTTCATTCCAACCGTAAAGGAGGTTGTAGCGTCCAAACCCTTCTAGGTCATGAGGCCACGAAAAGTCTTTGAATATTCTGTAGCCACGAATCTTGTCAAAACGCTCGAACCGCATCTTCCTCTCCTCGGATGTCTTTTGGGTATTGGTACATTGTCGGGTGACAAAGAAAGCGAAAATCTCGACAAGTGTAGAAGTCGCTTGATACATCCGGGACTTCGTCACTGTGATGCGCAAATTTTTTAGCCCCCACTGACCAATCGAAAAAAGGCAAAAACTGCCCGCTAGACCCCTGCTGCTCGGTCGGCTTCGCCTATGGATTCGCTAACGAACCGGCCGTACAAGGAAGGGGAATGCACGCGCTAATGCTTAATGTTGGCTGAAAGGTGCAGGCAGAGACTACTGATATCAGGACGCGTCCGGTTCAGCGTTCATGAACCTCGACATGACGGACCTCCGGGAGCCTGCGCCCCTCAGTCCTCGTCGGAGTCGAATTCTTCGTCGCGCAGCGGTGCCAGTGGGTTGTCGTCGGAGTCGCTCCCCGACTCGTCGTCCGAGTCGTCTTTCCCGACACGCGAAAAATTCAGCTTGATCGGTTTGAGGTCGCTTGGGGGTATGTGCGTTGCCGAGAATTCGTGATGCGTGCGGACTTCACGGGTGGGAACGCGTTTGTCGTCGACGGTGACAATCTCCTTATTGCCCTTTGTCGTCGCGACACCCTTCGCGATCCGATGGGGAGACATTTCATATGCCGCCTTGGTTCCGGGCGTCATCGAGCCGCGCTCGAAGTGGGAGTGAATGCGGTTGCTCACGCGCACATTATTGGTGGAATGGCTGCCAAGGTCGGGAATGTTGCCGTGCAACGAATTCGCCTTGTACAGCAGAGGCGCCAGCAGGGAGAGATCCTTCTTTGTTTTCGGTGCAGACCATAGTTTGACCACACGATCGCGCTCTTCGTTAAATTCTTCGATCTGCTCGTCAACCATCTCCTCATAACCTTCAGGCAGAAGGCCTTTGACGTCCCATTTCAAATTGAGCAGCTTGCGCATCTCGGTAGCCTTGACGAGTCGATCCGTCCAGCGAACCAGATCCAGCGAAGTCTCCGTGCCGTTGCCGAACAGCAGCACGCTCCTGCGAATGTCGGAGAACGGCATGCGATGGGGAAGCGCGAGATCGTTGTCGCTGAGGCTGATGTCGCTCATGTCCTTGCCGCTTTGCACTGACGCCGTGCCTTTGGCTAGCGTGTAGGCCTTCTTGGGGAACGATGGTCGTGCAAGCTCGTCGCTGCTCTCCTTGAGGTACTCGGCGTCGAGTGTCTCCATGAATGCGCCGAAGTCCTTGTACTCGTATTCGTCGTCCTTGTCCGCTGCCATGTCTCTGACGTGTGTCTTCCAACCACGTCGCCAGGCTTCCGAGCGATCGTCCTTCTCGATTTTCGCGACGAGACTGTTCGTGTCCTTACCGTTTCGCGTTTTGTAATCGTCTTTGGCGATCTTGATGACACGCTGCACCACGGAGCCATTGGTGGGCAC
Source organism: Pandoraea pulmonicola (assembly GCF_000815105.2). NCBI lineage: Bacteria > Pseudomonadati > Pseudomonadota > Betaproteobacteria > Burkholderiales > Burkholderiaceae > Pandoraea > Pandoraea pulmonicola. Next base: position 16,960 of record NZ_CP010310.2, read on the forward strand.
GTCAGCGTGCAAAGCGGCGACACTGCGATGCGCAGTCGCAGCCCGCGGGCTGTCGTCGATCAGCGCCGAAAGCGCCTTTGCACCCATCTCGTCGGCTTCTCGTTCCAGCCCGGCGTCGTCGTTGACGGGCACACCGGCCTTCATCTGCATCGTCGGCCGCACCCGGCCCTGCGCCTGCTGCACCACGTGCCAGGCTTCATGCGGAAGATGATGCTCCTGCCCGGTCGCCAGATGGATGTCGCTGCCCTGCGCATAGGCATGCGCACCCAGTTGTGCCGGACGCGACGAGTTGTAGTGCACGCGAACCTGATCCATGCTCACGCCGGAAAGGGATTCGACCCCCGCCTTGAGCGAATCGGGGAGTCCAGTCCGATTGATCGCGGCCTGTGCCTGCCGCTGCGCCGTCATGCGTGGGCTGTTGTGAAGGGTCTGACCGGAAGATTGTGTCGACATCGCCTGAATGCCGTTTTGCAACGCACGATGTCGGGTACTCTGCGGAGCGTTGTCCGCCATGGCCTGCAGCTGACGCACCCCGTCGGCCTCAGGACGATTGTCCTCAAAGCCCGCCTGCGCGTGCACCCGCCTGGCTCCGCGTTGTGCAACTGCGCCTGCCGCTTCCTCTGTGTCAACGGATTTGCGCATTCGATCGCCTGTTCCGCTCATGCCGTTCCCCGCCGATGACCGCTGTGTGGACACCCTTCCCCGCCTGTCTTCCCGCCCGGATCGCAGACGCGCTGTGCGTCGGATCGGATGTCAGGCTCGACAGGCTCCCTGAGGGAGGGGGTTCTGTGATGTCATTACGCAAGTTGCCGACGAATGGTAAGGGGCAAACTTCCCAAAAACAAGTGGGTGGCACACCGCCTCAAGCACCCCCCGCCCTTGTCCTACGTATGAGCGCTTTTCTAAGGCACTTCCCGGAAATCAAATAAGGCGAATAGCGCTTGTTTGTCCTAACGGCGTGGGGGCGAATCGCGGGGCAGTAGCTCAGTCGAAAAGCGAATGTGCGACGAAGTTGTCGCGACTGCTCTACGTCTGTCGTCGCTACGTCATTTGCTGAACTTACGGTTACGGTTTAGAAGTCCGTAGGTCGAGTGTCCGAGCTACTCACAGCCCACCGTCTAGATTCGACGCTGGCCACTCCAAGTAGAGTGTTCAGTTTCATTCTTGCGCCGGATTTCCGCGACCGAACTCCCAGTCCCAGAACCGCGGCCAACGATTAGAATTTCGCTCGCGCTGTACAGCAAACGGCAACGTTGGCTCGTAGATCTGATGGGCCAAGCGACGTCAGAATTGCGCCGTGAGCGAGAATCCCACCGTTGTGCGTGCGGTTTGGAAAGTCTTCGGTTTGTAGACCGGAACTCCCGCAAAGACTTCTCCAGCGACGAAGCCGAACGGCAACTTGGCATTGCCCCGCATACCAATGACAGCCCCGGCGAGTTGCGTGCCGGCGAGATAGGCGGCGTTCGGACCGCTCACGCGCCCGTAATCGACGCCAGCGAACAGTGAGACGCCGGACGCACCCAACATCCATTGCAACTCGTTGCGCCAGTAGAAACCCTTTTCGGCCGCCAACGACGACTCACCGTCAAAACCCCTCACCGTGTAGCGGCTGCCGATACTCAAGTCGTCGATGTAGTGCAGAACGTCGTTGGTGAACTGCCCGTGAAATGTCGTGACGTAGCGAAGTGGCAATTGACCCATCGGAAGTGACAGGTTGGCATCGAGTACGACCATCTTGAAACGGTACGTCGGGGTGCCGGGAACCGCGTTGTCCCGTGCGGCGCCAAGCCCTGCGACGCTTTGCCGGTACATGAGGCTTCCGTCGAATTGTCCCGCACCGATGTAATGACGATCCACAATGCCGAACTCGATGAATGTGTTGTTCCGGTACTGCTGGTCGATTTCCGCGTCTTCGAGGAAACTCCTTCCAAACCGCTTGCTCAGGCGAACCTGCGCGCTCAACACGTTGCTCTGACTACGCTGAATCACACGGGACAGCTTGAAGTCGAGGTTCTGCGACTGTCCGCGAGTTACGAAGGTGTCATTCACGCCGGCGATCTGCTGGTTGTACCGGTTGGCATAAGCCGCGAATGTGGCGGTCCAATATCCCCACGGGATCGAATAGAAGGCATTCCATCCATTCGAGCCGAAGCGCTTGTCGGCGAACGCGAGATCGTGCGTTGCGCCGACGTTCAGGATGTCGTTCAGTCCAAGCGGATTGTCGATGCCAAGCGCAAGGCTGCCCTGCAATTTCCCCGTATCGCGAGAGCCCGAATTGTCGACCGACGCAACGACACTCCATCGCTTCGCGCGTTTCACCTCAATGACGACGTCGCTTTCACCGGCTAGCGCCGTCGGCACGATCTGCATGGTGACGTCCTGACTTGCGACGCGCTTCATTTGCTCGAGCCCCTGCTCCAGATCGCGCAACTCCAGAAGGTCGCCGGGGCTCGTCGGGAAGGCGTTGCGCCACGTGCCGTATTGCGACGCGTCCGAAAAGCGGATGTCGTGCAGCATGCCGGGGATCAGCGTGAGCTTCAGTTCGCCCGAGGTGATGTCCTGCTCCGGCACCAACACGCGCGTGGTGACGTAACCCTTCGCCAGAATCGCCTTCGTCAACCCTGCCGTGATGTCCGTGATCCCCTGTTTGCCGATGCACTGGCCGCGGTAGTGCGCTAGCCAGGTCGCGGCGAAAGCGAACGGATCGAGCGGTAGCGACGAGGCCCCGGCGGCTTGCGCGCGCGGCGGGGACGAGGGCGGCACTTCCAGTGAGAAATCGTTGATCCGGAAACAGGGCGTCTCCGCAGGCAGTGCGGGAAAGCCATCTGCTGCCGGCAACGCGGAGCGAAGCGCCGGGGCATTGACGGTGGCGGCACGCTCCTGCGCCTGCCGTTGTTGCTCCAGAAGCTGTTGCTGGCGCGCGCTGGTTCCGGCGGCATCGACGGCTGCCGGTGTTTGCGCGATCGCGAGCGACAGCGTCATGGGGGACGTCAACAAGGCGGCAACGAGAAGCGGACTGGCGGCGCGGGAGATGCTGAAAGTGCGAATTGAATCGTGATTCATTTCGATACGTCGGACGTCTGGTGCCGCAGGAGGACGAGCGCCAGCCCAGCCTGGATTCAGGCCGAAGTCCATTGCAATGGTGGAAGAAACGCCCTGACGTGGGCAGCCCTGAAATCAGGCGTCGAAACTTATCATGATCCCCGGCGATATTGGTTAGGTATATTTATTTTTCGGAATATTACCGTTGTTGATCATTTTATGAAAGATGAAGGTTAACTAAGAAACAAAAAATTGAATATTTAGTAACATTCGGTGTGCGAAGTTTGTAACGATGTAAACAAAATCGGGACGTAGATCCCGGTCATAACAAGTCGTACAAAGATCAGATGAAAACACACGAGAATCGGCGTGCTCGAGGCACGTCTGGCGGCGCTCGCGCGGAAGCGGGGTTCCAACGCGCCATGGTTCGGGCATTGGTATTGGCCCAGGTCATCGCACCGCTGTCGGTGCGCGCGCAGGTTGTGGCGGCGCCGGGCGGCAATGGGCCCTCGGTGGTGCAGACGGCCAATGGACTTCAACAAGTCAATATCACCACGCCCACGGCCGCAGGCGTATCAAAGAACGTCTATACGCAATTCGACGTTCCCCGTCAGGGCGTGATTCTGAATAACTCGCCGACGATCGTGAATACGCAGCAAGCGGGATACGTCAACGGGAATCCCAACCTTGCCCGCGATCAGGCCGCGCGTGTCATTCTCAATCAGGTCAACAGCAACTCTCCGAGCCAGCTTCGTGGCTATCTGGAAGTGGCGGGCAAGGCGGCGCAGGTTGTCGTGGCCAACAGTGCCGGCATCATGGTCGATGGCGGCGGCTTCATCAACACTACGCGGGCCGTGCTCACGACCGGCACGCCCATCATGGGCGCCGACGGCAGCCTCACCGGCTATCAGGTCAACGGCGGACGTCTGACGATTCAAGGCGACGGCCTGAACGCCGCGAACGTCGATCAGGTCGATCTCATCGCGCGTGCGGTGCAGGTCAACGCAGCGTTGCACGCCAAGCAGCTCAATGTGGTGACGGGCGCGAATCGCGTCGATCATGAAAGTCTGGCCGTCCAGAAGATTGCGGCGGACGGCGCCACTCCGGACGTTTCCATCGATGTCGGCCAACTCGGCGGCATGTATGCGCAGCGCATCTTCCTCGTGGGTACGGAAAATGGCGTCGGCGTGTCGAACAAGGGCGTGGTCGCGGCGCAGGCTGGCGACCTGACGCTGACGACGCAAGGCAAGCTCGTCAATACCGGCAAGACAGAGGCCAGCGGGAATGTCGCGCTCAACGCGCGCGACGGGATCGACAACCAGGGTAATGTGTACGCAGGTGGCAGCGCCGATGTGCGCACCGGCGCTGCGTTGGAAAATCATGGCTTGCTGAGCGCCGCTGGCAACGTTGGTGCGCAGGCTGCGAGCGTGCTGTCGGATGGAACGTTGGGTGCCGGTATCGATGCGAATGGCCAGGCTACGCTCGCTGGCAGTCTGAGCGTCACGGCTTCCGGCAAGGTGACGGCTACGGGGCGTAACGTCGCGCGAGGCGATCTGAGCATCACCGGCAGTGCGCTCGACCTGTCCGGCAGCCGCACGGATGCCAGCGGCGGCCTTACACTCACATCGCAAGCGGGCGATATCGATATTCAGCGCGCCATCGTCTCGGCGTCCAATGCGCTGAAAATCAGCTCCGCACAGCATTTGCTCAACGCGAGCGGCAATCTTGGCGCCGACACCATCACGCTGGCGGCGATGGGGAAAATCGACAACCGCGACGCGCAGTCGGTCGCCACGACCCGTCTCGATGTCAGCGGCACGAGTATCGACAACCAGCGCGGGCTGCTGCAATCCGGTTCGGCGCTGAAGATCAGGGGCGCTTCGCTGGACAACTCGGCGGGTCGTGTCGTGTCCCTCTCTGGCGACGATGCGGTCGTCGATGTCGACGGCGAACTTCGCAACGCAAGCGGGACGACCGCCGGCGGCAAGACGGGGGGTGTGATCGGTGGCAATGGCGATCTCGAGCTTCACGCCGATTCGCTGGTCAATTCGGCGCAGATCGTGGCGGGCAAGGCGTTGAACCTTACCGGCCGGCAACTGGACAACGCCGGTGGGACCGTCTCAGGGGAGAACATCGACGCCACGCTTGGCGGTGCATTGATCAACCGCCAGGGGGTGATTTCCGCGACGACGTCCAAGCTCCTGACGGCGAGTCTGGACAATCGGGACGGCTTGATCGACGCCGATGCGCTGTCGCTCACAGCCACGGGCGACGTCTCGAACGGGACCGGGCAGATCAAGCAATATGGTCAGGCGGTGCAGACCGTCAGGATTGGCGGCCTCTTCGATAACACCAGCGGGAATGTGATGTCGAACGCAAGCGCGTTGACGCTCGACGTCGGCGGATTGACGAACGACGGCGGTAAGGTGAGTCATCTCGGCGGCGAGAGGCTGACCGTCCTCGCGACGGGCGGGTTCACGAATGCATCGGGCATCTTGGGCAGTCTCGGCGCGCTGACCATGACCGCAGCGCGAATCGACAACACGGCCGGTGAACTGAGCGCGGGCGACACGGCAACGCTTTCGTCCACGTCGTACATCCGCAATCGCGATGGAGGCAAGGTCCACGGCGCCAAGGGGCTTTCGGTCTCCGCAACAGGCGACATCGACAACGCCGCGGGTTCGCTTCAAGCGGCAGGCAACGTGAGCGTAGCCGCCACGGGCGTGCTAACGAACACCGGCGGACGCATCAGCGCGAACGGCGCGCACGATAGACTGACGGTCGCGGTCGGCAGCATCGCCAACGCGTCCGGGCAGATCACGAATGCCGGCGATGGCGACACCGAACTTACCGCCGCGCGCGACATCGGAAATGCGGCCGGTACGCTCGGCGGCAACGGAAAGCTCGCGATTGCGGCGGCATCGCTGAGCAACGTGTCCGGCGGGAAAGTCATTGGCGGTGGCGCGGTTACGCTCGGCGTCAGCGGCACCATCGACAACACGGGCGGACGCGTGTTCGGCGGCACGTCGCTCGCAGCGACGCAGGAAAGCGCGAGTGTGGTCAATGCCGGTGGCACCATCGAAAGCGCTGGCGACGTCGCGCTTCAGGTCGCGTCGTTGAACAATGCGGATGGCGTGATCCGTTCGAACCGGGATGTCGGCGTGGGCGGTGCCATGAGTGGCGCGGGCCAAATGACGGCCGGACGCAATCTGACGTTCGCGGCGATTGGCGACTACGTGAACTCGTCCACCAATCGTCTGCGCGCCGACGGCGTGCTCAAACTCACTTCCACGGGCCGGCTGACGAACACTGGTGCGTTAAACGCGCCGGGAACGCTGGATATTCACGCCGCGGAGATCGTCAACGCAGCGGGCGGCGGCTTCAATGCGGCAACGACACGCCTGAATGCGGACGGACTGTTCTCCAATGCCGGCAGCGTCGGCGGTGACACGGTTCGGATTCAGGCCGGCAGCTTTGTCAATGCGAACGCGGTGCTGGGTAACGACGTACAGGTCAACGCCACCAGCGTCGAGAACAATGGTGCGGCGGCTGTCATGGGGGGCGCGAAGCGGCTTGCGCTGTACGCAACGAACAACGTGTCGAACTACGATGGCGCGTTGATGTACAGCATTGGCGATATCGAAATTGCGCGGGACGGCACACGTGACGGCGCTGGTCTGCTTGCCAATCAGATTGCGGTATTGGACAACCGCTCGGCCAGCATCGTCGCGGACGGCAATCTCGACATTGCAGCGCGTGCCGTGAACAACACGCGCACGAGCATCGTAACGCGGCCTGGAACGCCGGAATCCAGTACGCAGGGTTACAGCCTGTACACAGCCGGGCTGGTGGGCGGAACGGAAACACAGTCGCACACGAGCCTGACTTTCAAGGAGTGGGTCTGGGGGGCGGGTGCAGCGCCCATTTCGTCGATGCTGCTGGAGCGCCTTGCGGTGCCAATCACGGTCGATGTGCCGAAGTCGCAGGTGACGAACCTGAACATGTCGGCCCGGACGTTCAGCCTGACAAAGCCGCTCGAAGAATCGTATCAGGACCTCACGACCTCCGGTCAGGGGCCGTGCGACGACCACGGGCAGTGCGCGTCGACCACGAAGACGCGGGAAGTCGGCAAGAACCCCACGCAGTATTACAACAACATCGTCGACAACGGTTCGACGTATCGCATCACGTTCTGGCCGGACTGGGATCCGAAGACGATGATCCGCCCCGATCAGGCGATCTCTCGCGGCGATCTGGGCATCGATCAGCGTGACTACAACGAAATCGCGCGTTACGTGACGACGACCCGCACGCGCGACGAACTCGTGAGTGCGTCCCCGGAAGCCAAGTTGCAGGCGCAAGGGTCGATCCGAATCAATGCCGACGGCGGCGCCGTCAACAACCAGTCGTCGACGATGACGGCTGGCCGGGATCTCATCCGGCGCGCGCAAGGCGGCACGATCAACGACGTGGGTATCCTCTTGCAGGAGACGGTCACGCAGTCGCAGACGTCGACCTTCTACTGGCATCAGAAGTCGGGGGGCGACAGCGAGCAACTGGACGTGGCCTACCCCGTCACGCCGCTGCCGCCGGTGACGCTGGCCTCGCTGCCGGCAATCGCGCTTGGCGGGCAGTCGGTGCAGTCGTCGGGACGGAACATCACGGTCGCGAGCGTCGATCGCTCCGGCAACACTGTCGGCAGTGCTGGCGTGACCGGCGGGAATGCCACCGGCACGCAGTTGGGCAACCTGTCTGGCGGCGTGGCGAATCGGCAAACGCTGGGCTCGTCGGCGCAGCCCATTCCCGGTCTGACGTTGCCGCGCAATGGTCTGTTCCAGTTGCGCACGGCTCCCGGACAAAACTACCTGGTTGCGACCGATCCACGCTTTACCGACTACGGGAAGTTCATCTCCAGCGACTACATGCTCGCTGCGCTGAATCTCGACCCGCAGAAGACTCAGAAGCGCATCGGCGACGGCTTCTACGAAACGCAGCTCGTGCGGGATCAGATTACGGCGTTGACCGGCAAGACGCTACTCGCCGGCTACACCAACTATCTCGACGAGTACACTGCGCTGCTCAACAACGGCGTGACCTACGGCAAGCAATTCGGGCTGTCCGTTGGCGTGGGGCTATCGGACGCGCAGATGAAGCAGTTGACGAGCGACATGGTGTGGCTCGTCTCGCAGGACGTCACGCTGCCGGACGGCTCGGTGCAATCCGTGCTGGTGCCGCAGGTGTATCTGGCGCAGGCGAATACGGTGGATCTCACGAACACCGGTGCGCTGGTCGCCGGCGGCAGTGTGAAGCTTGCCGCGACGGGCGACGTCAAGAACAGCGGCCAGATCGTCAGCGATACCGCGACGACGATTCTTGGCGACGCGATCGTGAACCTGGGCGTCGTTGGCAGCGGTGGCACGACGGCGCTCTCGTCGCTGGGCGACATCCGCAACACGGGCGGTCGCATCGGCGGCAAGGACGTCGTGGTACAGGCCGGCCGCGACCTCATCAACGAATCGACCACACTGACCCAGATCGCAGGGACGAACAACGGCGGCAGCTTTACGTCGTCCGCGTCGGCCACCGGTATCGGAGCGGTCGGCATCATCTCGGGAACGAACAGCGTGGCGGCGGTGGCCGGACGCGACGTCACGCTCAATGCAGGCGCCATCGCCAGCGATGGGGTTGTGGTGGTTGCGGCAGGTCGCGATATCAAGGCCAACACGGTGACGGTTGGCCAGTCGCAGACCGTTGGTACCACCGACGGGAAGAACGGCGGCAGCGACGTCATCGTGCAGAACGTTGGCAGCGCGATCTCCGCCGGTGGCAATCTGACGACGGTCTCGGGGCGTGATACGACGTTGCGTGGCGCGACGGTGGCAGCGGGCGGAAATGCGACGGTGCTTGCCGGCAACGACGTAACGGTGACGGCGGTCAAGGACTCCCACACGCACGACGAGTACTCCTTCGGCGGGTCGTTGCAGTACACGAAGTCGTCGCTGGACGAGGCGGTGCGAGGCTCGTCCGTGAGCGCGGGCGGCAACTTGCTGGTCGGCGCCGGGCAGACGGGTGCGGTCAACGGTGTTCTTGGGGCTTACCAGATCGGTCCGGTCGCGGCGTCGTCCGGGTCGGGCAATCTGACGGTGCTGGGTTCGTCCGTTTCGTCGCAAGGCATCGGTGCCGTGGCGCTGGCAGCCACAGGGGACGTCAAGATCGGGACGATTTCGGAGACGCACGACAGTAGCAGCTGGAAACACGACAGCAGTTCGGGATTCCTCTCAAAGACGGAGGAGACATCGTCGTCCCGCTCGCATCAGACGATTGCAGTGGGCTCGACGGTGTCAGGCAATGCGGTTGGCGTCTCGGCGGGACGGGATCTCGTCGTCAGTGGGTCGACGGTCGTTGGGACGCGGGACGTCGCCCTGCAGGCCGGACGCGATCTGCGCATCGAGTCGGCGCGGAACGAGAGCCAGAGCAGCACGTTCTACGAGAAGAAGAGCTCGGGGCTGGGTTCGTCGGGTGGCGTGGGGATCTCGTACGGCAAGAACGAGCAGCGTGACCGGACCAACGATAGCAGCGTGACGCAGACGGGTAGCCTTGTCGGTAGCCTGAACGGCAACGTGAGCATGGTGGCGGGCAATGACCTTCTGGTTCGTGGCAGCAATATCGTGGCGGCAGGGGACGTGACCGGTATCGGTCAGAACGTCACCATCGACTCGGCAGTGGAGCGTGAGCACCACGACGAGATGCACGAGTACAAGAGCTCGGGATTTACGTTGGCAGTGAAGTCACCGGTCATCGATGCCGTGCAAAACGTCACCAATCAGGTCAAAGCGGCGGTGGATTCGGGCGGCGACGCGCGAGTCTCGGCATTGCGTGGATACGCTGCGGCGAGCGGGGCTTACGGGGCGTATAACGAGGCCAAGGGGGCGCTGAATGCTCTCGCCGATCCGAAAGCGAAGCCTGAAGCCAAGGTCGAGTTGAGCTGGGGTTCGTCGAGCAGCAAGTCGACATCGTCGTTCGACAGCACGAAGAACATCGGCAGCAACATCAAGTCGGGCGGCACGACTGCATTCATTGCCACGGGGGATGCAGCTTCCGGCAAGGGCAACGTCAACATCATCGGATCGAACATCGATGCGAAGGACGTCCTGCTGCAAGCAAGCAACCAGGTCAATGTGCTCAGTAGCAAGGACGCGGAATCGACCCGCAGCGACAACGAGTCGAAGGGCGGCAGTTTTGGCGTTTCGTTCGGCACGGGCGGGTTGGGCGTGTCGGCGTCGATGTCACGGGCGAATGGCGATGCGAACTCGGATTCGACATTCCAGAACAACTCACACATCAACGCCAGTAATACGGCAATGATTGTGAGCGGAGGCGATACGAATATCGTCGGCGGCGGCGTGAGTGCCGACAAGGTGATGGCGCGTGTAGGTGGAGATCTGAATATCGCCAGCGTGCAGGATACGAGCGAGAGCTCGGCGCATCAGGAGAGTATGGGCGGTGGTTTGAATCTCAGCATGGGCGGCGCGTCAGGGAGCTTCAGCTATTCGCGAGGCAATGCGAGCGGCAACTACGCGGGTGTGGTCGAACAGTCGGGGATTCAGGCGGGCACCGGCGGGTTCGACGTTAACGTTGCGGGCAACACCGACCTGAAGGGTGCGTACATCGCGAGTACGGCGGACCCGTCGAAGAATCAGCTGACGACGGGCACGCTGACGTTCTCGGACATCCAAAACCACTCCGACTACAGCGCGAACAGCTTTGGTGTGGGTGGTGGCTTCACGATGGGCGACGGCGGCGCGAATGAGCGCCGGACCGGACCTTCGTCCGGCAAGAACACGGGCGGCATCTCACCGATGCTGCCGCAGTCGGAAAGCGGAAGCGAGCGAGGAACGACGCGTAGCGGTGTCAGCGATGGAACGATCACGCTGACGAACGGCGCGAGCCAGACACAGGACGTCGCAAGTCTGAACCGCGATACTTCGAATCTGAACGAAACGGTGAACCGTACACCGGATCTGCAGAAACTACTGGGTGATCAGTCGCGACTGATGGCGGCTGCGACGGCTGCAGGGGAGGCAGTGGCGCGGGATATTGGGACGTATGCGGACAAAAAGAGAGAGGCGGCGCAAAAGCTAGCCGACGGCACGACCGATCCGGAGTTGAAGGCGCAATACCAGAAAGAGGCAGACGACTGGAAGGAAGGTGGGGACTACCGCGCGGCGATGCACGCGGCAGGCGGAGCGATTGTCGCAGGCCTTGGTGGCGGCAATGCACTGGGCGGTGCGTTGGGTGCGGGGTTGACGTCAAAGCTGGGCGGGGTGCTGAATGAACTTAGCGACAACATTCAGAAGGCACGTCCGACGGGCAACAAGGATATCGATCAGGCATTGGCGCAGATCGTGGCGACAGGCGTTGGCACTGTGATTGGTGCGGCGGCTGGAGGGAGTTCCGGCGCGTTCACAGGGTTTAACGTCGATCGCTTTAACCGGCAGTTGCATCCGGATGAGAGGGTGCTCGCGCGGAGAATCTTAGAAGATGCAAAGAGTCGCGGCATAGTCAATCCGGATGGTTCACCGATTTCGCTCACGCAGATAGAAAACACCATGCGTGCAGCCAATAACAGTGCCTATGGAGAAAGCGCTTGGACCGGTGCCGTAGTGAAACTCAATGCCGACACGAAGGCCAGCGAGGTTTACGATAACGAAGGCATGCGCGTATACAGTGACGCGTCCGGTAACAAATATCTCGTTCAGGACGCGGCGATGCTGGCACCGCCTCCTGACGCGCTGCGCGACTTGATTTTGGCGAGTACGGGAGGGGGAAGTTCGCCGTACAGTTGGAATGTGCCGTCGTCGCAAGCGGTACAGACCAATGGCTCCTCGTCGAAGATTGACTCCTATGGACCGTTTTCACCGGGGTGGAATATTGGTGACAATTCAGCTGGGTTTCAACGGCCGGGTATCCCTTTCCCCGATTACATCACGGCCAGCGGCAACGCCTTGGGTTTGGCGGGAGCAGTCACGTTGAACCTACATAACGGTCAAGTATTTATCGGAGGCGGTGGTTCTGTGCCAGTGGTGTTAGGCGCGAGCGTTGGATTGGGGTGGCTACCGTCGGTCTATGGGGCGCCCAAAAATGAAAAAGCATGGAATACAAATCAACTTCTCGAGGGAGGCGCCTACACGGCAGCTGTCTGTGCCTATGGCGCCTGTGTTGGTGCGAATCACGCTATCGGCGGAAGTACGGCTGTCGAGATCGGTCTGGGAATTGGTGCACCGACAAAAGCGATAAATCTCGGTGGAAGTGCGGGAACAGGGGTGTCTTTGCCAATGTTTAAAATTCCTATGTCGCAATAGTTGAATCATGTTGAATAAAAAACTCTTTAAACACTATGCAATAGCACTAGGGGTAGTGTTGTGGCTGTTCGTCGTCATTTTTGCGATGGTGAAAAATCCATCAACGACCGATGCAAGTGCGAAGATGACGATGATGAAGGCGGATATGGCGCGGATGCTCGCAAACGGAGGGGATGTTATTTATCGAAATGAGAGCGCGAAGTTCGGCGGTGCGCTCTTATCGATCATGATCCGCAAGGCGGCATGGACGGAGCGGCTTCGGGATATGTACATCGAAACTCTTGTGGGTCTCGGCTGGCGTCAGACCCAAACCGGCCCCGCTACTTTCTGTAAAGGGGGCGTGATTGCGGAGATTCACCCAAGCGTCGAAGACTACAAGGGCGTGCCAGTAGTACTTATCGGCATGATGTACGACGCCACGACAATTAACTCGTGCAAATAGTCAACATGTAGAGGCACCACCTACTGCCTCAGGAAGTGTTTGATTCAATCGGCAACCGCGTATCGTAAGTTCGGTGGGGGCAAAGAATCTAGAACCTGAACTGAAGTGGGTTAATGGCCAAAAGGTATCGGGCAGTAGTTTGCAAAAAACGATGACCGAAAATTTCATTTCGAACAACGTGACTGAGCCCGTAGATCATCTGCATTCAGGCGGGCACCGGCGGGTTCGACGTCAACGTTGCGGGCAACACGGATCTGAAGGGCGCGTACATCGCGAGTACGGCGGACCCGTCGAAAAATCAACTGACAACGGGCTCGCTGACGTTCTCGGACATCCAAAACCACTCCGACTACAGCGCGAACAGCTTTGGTGTGGGTGGTGGCTTCACGATGGGCAACGGCGGCGCGAATGAGCGCCGGACCGGACCTTCGTCCGGCAAGAACACGGGCGGTATCTCACCGATGCTGCCGCAGTCGGAAGGCGGAAGCGAGCGAGGAACGACGCGTAGCGGTGTCAGCGATGGAACGATCACACTGACGAACGGCGCGAGCCAGACACTGGACCTCGCAAGTCTAAACCGCGATACTTCGAATCTTAACGAAACGGTGAACCGTACGCCGGATCTGCAGAAACTACTGGGTGATCAGTCGCGACTGATGGCGGCTGCGACGGCTGCAGGGGAGGCAGTGGCGCGGGATATTGGGACGTATGCGGATAAATAGAGAGAAGACGCTCTCAAGTTGGCAGAGAAAACAGACGATCCAGCGCTGAAGGCTCAGTACCTACAGGAGGCAAAAGACTGGGCCGAGGGCGGCGATTCACGTGCACTCATGCACGCAGCGGGTGGTGCCATCGTGGCTGGACTGGGTGGCGGAAACGCACTTGGCGGTGCGCTAGGCGCGGGGCTGACGTCGAAGCTGGGTAAGGAACTCAACGATCTGAGTAAGGATCCGCGCAAGGATGAGCGGAAGCGGATTCAGCAAGATATCGCTCCGCAATTCGCTGCGGCCCATCCCGGAATGACTGTTGAGCAGGCAACTCAGATACTCGCAGATCAACTTCTGAGGCAAGTGGACACAACTGCCGCTGCCAAGGGTGGTTGGAACCAGGATGCTGCGAACTACTTGAACAACTACGCCGCCGCACATGCGAGCGAAACCGTTGGTAAAGATCAATGGGGAAATGCCGTACCGCTGTTTGGGACTGCAGCTGGATATCAACGTAACGACAGTACGATCTTCAGCGCAAATCCACAGACGGAAATTCCACCGCCAGCATTAGGTTTTGGTTCTCTTGGCGGCTATTTCAAGGGGGTGGGGCAAGGTCTAGCTGAAACGCTGGGACATCCGTTAGACACCATTTGGGGGAGTCTGAAAGGCGTCTACACCACTATCGCCGATCCTGTGGGGACGGCGAAGCACCTGCAAGACGAGGTGCGAAACGCAGTTATTCAGGTTGGGCATGGCGATTTTGGACCAGCAGGGAACAACATCGGACAGCAACTCGACACGACGCTAATAGATTCTGTGACGGCGACCGGCGGTGGTGTTTTGATTGGAAAAGTGATTCCAGGTGTCAAGGATTCGAAGGCGACGGCGGGAACCGCTGACGCTACGGCCAACAACAATTTCTACCGAGATGGCCTTCCGTATGATGTGAGGCGCATCGCGTACGAGGCTGACTCGAGGAGTCTTTCCAATACCGTAGATAAGATGCGGGTATCAGGATCGAGTGAGGAGGCTGTCGCGCGATGGGCGGTCGACGAGAGAAACGCTCTTAAACTGCAATATCGAGATATATCCCCTCCGGAATTCGTGGCGGCGGTGGAGGCGAGAAACGTCGAGAAATACGGTAACAAGCTAGGGCCCACAGTCGAGCAACTTAGACAAAAGGGACTGTCGTGGACAGAGATCGCTAACGCTGCTGCTCGTCCTGGTGGGCAAGATTTGGGATTCGGAAAATAATGGAAATTTCATTGGAAACATCGCCGACGGGATTCCGATATATCGCGGTTCTGCGGCCCGTTGATTGGGAACGTGCTCCGAGAATTGTCGCGGAGATCCTTAGCCTCTTAGATGCTTCTGAGGTGACGACGATTGCGAATGACGACGCGATATCCGTTGATACAAAATGGTGGAATTTCACCTTCAACGGAAAGCGATTCAGGATAGTGTACGAAGAATGGCCGAAGGGTCTTTCGATAGAGCCGATTGAAACCGTAGACTTACAGATTTTGCTAGAGATTTCCCAGAAACTCTTGGCTGCGTAATCAAAGTGATCTGTTGCAAAGAGTGCGGTGAAAAAATGGGGATGTCACGTCGAACATTGGACTGCTCCAAGTTCGGGCAGGATCTCCGAGGTGGTCAGGCCTGATCGTCATGGCTTTCTTAAGTCTTGCGTTCGAAAGGCGTCTTGATTACATGCACGAGCCCGTGAAATTTGAAGCAGGTGCGTGGTGGGCTTCAGCAGGCACGCTTGCACTTCTCGTGATCGGAGCAATGACCATCAGGTGGAAGGGCTACAAAAGCGCGGGTGTGCGAAGAGGGGCAATCGTCCTAACTGGAGTGGCTCTCATTGCATTGCTGCTAATCTCCGGGGGAACAGTTGTTGTCTGCTGAACAATACAAATACTCTGAGAGGCTGTTGCGATATTAGTTAACCAGAGGCTTGAGACGCTTCCAGTAAATCAAGGCACAAACCAAGGGCATAGAGGCCTCGTGGACATGAGCGTAGCGTTCGTAACGAATCATGCGGGATATCAATTGGGGGCAAGATTTTATGCAATTATTCTAATTGGAATATGCAGAAGAGTAATTGACTTGAGTGACAATGTTCCTGTATTTGCTCTTGGAATTCCATTCTTTATTATCGTGTTGGCCTTATTCTGAACGTTCCCGCCCGCGCGTTTGCGTGGGGCAGGGATATTGAGCGACGCTCCAGAAAAATTCGGGCCATGGTTCAAGCATGTCTCCTAGGCCTAGAGCGATTAATCTGAGCTCAAAACTTGAGGGGTCGAAAAGATGACTGACCTTCTCCCTCTGAAGTATCCCACTGTAAAGTTAGTGGCAAGGCCGCGGGAGAAACCTTGTCATGAAGAAGTCGCGGTTCAGCGAAGAGCAGATTATCGGGGTGTTGAAGGAAGCCGATGCCGGCATGAAGATCGCAGACCTGTGTCGCAAGCACGGCATATCGGATACGACGTTCCCCCTACCAAAACAACCTCTGCACCGTCCTGATATGCGGAGCAAGAAACTCCGCCGGATCGACTTGCCGAGTGAACACGCCTACTGCGCCGTCCGCGATTACGAAACGCAAGTCCTCCATACCCAGAAAGCGGAACAGCACGCGTAGCCACGGCGTGAGGAAGTTCAGCTGTGCCTGCGCCTCGTCCGGCCCATAGACGGCACCCGCTGCGATGATAAAGGTCGCGCGGCGCTCGCCGAGCAATCCGCGCGTGCCGGAAAGCGTCGATTTAATCGTCTCCTCATGTCTCACGATGTGGTCCGCCCACAGCTTGAAGCGCGCAGACGGTCCCCAGTTGTGCATCGGCATGCCGATCACGTATTCGTCGGCACTGCGAAGTTCTGATGTAAACGTCGTCGACAGCGCCAGCCGCTCGTTCTGTGCCTCGGTTCGCTCTGCCTGTGGCGTAAAGTTCGCCGCAATCCACTCCGCGTCGATCGGCGGCATATCGACGCGACATAGATCGCGCACCATTACCCGGCCATCCGGATGCGCGCGCTGCCAGTTGCGCGTATATTCCCGCGTCAGCTGACGCGAAAGGGACGCCTCGCCCATCGGGCTGGAATCGATTTGCAACAACGTGACCATTGGGCTTCTCCTGTTAGAATCGGCCCAATAATATTCTACCGATCGGTTGATGGTCAACTTTTTGGTTGAATATAATTTCTCACCATCGCCCTATGAATCCAAACGATCGCTCTGATGATCGCTTAAACGCGATATTCGGCGCCCTTGCCGACCCGACCCGGCGCTCGCTGCTTAGCCAGCTGCGCGAAAGCAGTCTGACCGTAAGCGAGTTGGCCGCGCCATACGACGTGAGCCTCAACGCGATCTCCAAGCACGTCAAGACGCTTGAGAAGGCTGGACTGATCCGCCGCGAGATCAGAGGCAGGGAGCATACGTGCCAACTTGACGCGTCAAATCTCGAGGAAGCGCGGAGGTGGCTCGATCACTACACCGAGTTCTGGGGCGAGCGGCTGGAAGCGCTTGGCCAACATCTCGCCAGGAAACAGAAGCGCAAGTCGTCCCAGTCATGAGCGGCGATGTCATCACGGTCCGCTCGCTGTTGCACGCGTCTCGCGACGAGGTATTCGATGCGTGGCTCGATGCCGACAGCCTGTGCAGGTGGATGTTGCCCGGCACGATGAAGCACTGCGAAGCCATATTGGACCCACAGGTAGGCGGACGTTTTCACATCCTCATGCGTTCCGAGCGCATCGAATACGTGCACTCCGGCGAGTACCGGGTGATCGATCGGCCGTCGAAGCTGGTTTTCACGTGGGTGTCGTCGTACATGAGCCGACAGGAAACGCTCGTCACGGTCGACCTGTTCGATCTTGACGGTTTGTGCGAACTCGTGCTGACCCACGAACGCGTGCCGAGCGAGCTTGCGCCGAAGGGTGTGGGGGCTGGGTGGCGGCGAATGCTGGATAAGCTGGACGCGTCGTTGCAGTCAACTCGCCGCAGCGTCGCGCGAACGTAGATGTCGACCGTGCTCCAACTGCAGTCGCGCGAGCCCGCCTGACTCAGATGCTTGACCGAGTGCACCGTTTGCGTCGACCCGAACAGTCATTGCAGAACAGCGTCGTGATGAAGCGCTTGCGCGGTTCACATCGGCTGCGCGGCATCCCTGCCGAGCCGCTCCTCGGCGCGTTTCGTCAGCGTGCCGTCTGCGCGAAGGTAAATTCTCAGCGCGCCAGCCGTGACGTCGTACTGCCTGGCCACGCCGTCACGCCCGCCCGCCTTTTCAACCCCCTGCTTGCCTAGACGCTGCCACTCCCGCAACATCGCGAGGGTAATCTCCGCGCCCGGCGGATCGAGCCGGTCCTCGGCGAGCTTCGTCAGTGTGCCGTCCAGACGAAGGTAACGGTTCAGCGTGCCAACCGCAACGCCGTACTGCCTGGCCACGCCGTCGAGCCCGCCCGCCTTGGCAATCCCTTGTTTGCCGAGGCCTTGCCACTCCCGCAACATCTCGTCGGTGATTTCCGTGCCCGGCGGGTTGAGCCGATCCTCGGCGCGCCTCGTCAGCGTGCCGTCCGCACGAAGGTAGATTTTCAACGCGCTAGCTGTGACGCCATACTGCCTGGCCACGCCGTCAAGCCCGCCCGCCTTGGCAATCCCCTGCCTGCCGAGGCCCTGCCACTCCCACAACATCTCTGGGGTGATTTCCCTGCCCGGCGGGTTGAATCGGTCCTCGGCGCGTTTCGTCAGCGTGCCGTCCGCATGAAGGTACATTCTCAGCGCGACAGATGTGACGCCGTACTGTCCGGCCACGCCGTCAAGCCCGCCCGCCTTCTCAATCCCTTGTCTGCCGAGGCCTTGCCACTCCCGCAACATTTCGTCGGTGATTTCCCTGCACGGTGGGTTGAGTCGGTCCTCAGCGCGTTTCGTCAGCGTGCCGTTTGCACGAAGGTAATTTCTCAGCGCGCTAGACGTGACGCCATACTGCCTGGCCAGGCCGTCAAGCCCGCCCGCCTTGGCAATCCCTTGTTTGCCGAGGCCTTGCCACTCCCGCAACATTTCAGGGGTGATTTCCGTGCCCGGCGGGTTGAGCCGGTCCTCGGCGTGCCTCGTCAGCGTGCCGTCCGAACAAAGGTAATTTTTCAGCGCGCTCAACGAGACACTGTACCGACCGGCCACGCCGTTAAGCCCGCCTGCCTGACTAATTCCCTCCTTACCGAGGCGCTGCCACTCCCGCAACATCTCGAGGGTGACCGTCGTTCTCCTGCGCTCCGTGCACGTTTCTTTGCGGACGGTTTGGGCCGGCGGAGGCATTAAATCCGCGTCGCCACGACTGCCTGCGTCTTGCGTCGCCACGCGTTTTCGATCGCCGCCGCTGGCGTGCGTTTCCCAGGTTTGGGGTTGCAGCGATCGTTGGGCCGGGGACGCCGGCACGCCATGCATATCCAGCACCGCATCAAGTATCGCCGCCGTCGAGGGGCGGGATGGCTGTTGGAGCGGACTCGACAGCATGCCAGACACCACCCCGACATGCGGCGCTGGTATGCCTTGCATGTCCAGCAGCACGTCAAGTATTGCCGGTGTTGTCGGGGGAGGCAGATGTTCCAGCCAGATCGACGGCACGCCGAAGGATTCACCATTGGCCTGATACACCGCACGCACATTGGCGGCCAGCGTAGTTGGTGGCGGGGCGCTTTGTCGGGGCGATGCCGAGGTCGATGCAGTCACTGGGGACCGGGGGCACTGAGCCTCTGTGCCGGAAACGGGAAGCATAGCGTTGCCTGATTGAAATTCCTGTGATATCGCGATGCACCTGCCATCGCCAGTCGGCCCATCGTGGGCGTCATTACTGTTGCACAAGCCCGCCATCGGCACTTGCATGAATCGCTCACCGGGGTGGCAACGCCGTAGCCCCCGTCCGGTGCACTCCCGGCCGACCGGCCTTGTGCTCCGCCGAGCTTGCCCTCCCGGTCAGCCTTGATCCGGTCGGAAATCGACTGCGCCGGCACGCCCGGCGTGCCGGCCACCGCCGCTACGCTCAGGCCGGTCTTGATCAGTCGAACCGCTTCCAGCTTGAACAGCCTCTCCTCTGGCGATACGGTTTATTTCCTCCAACGACAATTGGAGAGTTTCCATAAGAAATGTCACGACATTCCAATACTTGGCAGATTCTTCAGTGTGCTCTCCGAAATGCAGATAATAATTTTCCAACCACCACACATGTTCGTCCGCCGCCTTGCTCGCACCGATGTCCCGTACGTGACCACGGTATCCCTCCGCCGACGAACTATGGTGGATAAATCGTTTTCCGGGAAGCGCCATGCACAGAGATTCATACATTCTCGTTTGCAGGATGCATTCGTGCCAAACTTCGTCAATATCCTGATTAACTGCGATATAGGAAATTTCACCTTCCTTTAGACGAACGGACGCAAGAAATAGGAATTTGACGCACTCGTCAATGCGAACGTCCTGCTCAGCTCTGGTCAGGTGCGACAGCTTCTTGTGAAGATGACTTAAGAGTGAAGTTGGAGCAAGATCGCGAACGGCTTTGCAAGCAAGCATAGATACTCCTCGCGTGGCGGAAATAGAAAAGGCCGCATACTTAGCGGCCTCTATCATTAAATCTGCAATTTCAGTATGCTGAGCACCATCTGCAATATGCGTCCATACTTTTTTCGAGTTTTTCAATCATTTCTTTTTCGGCTAGCATCAAACGAAGAGTCTTCAGGGAAATAACTTCGCTCATATATCACCTCATTATTTGGAAATAACTGCGTCGTCGAAATTGGTGGTCAAGAAAATATCCATTGTGATATTCCTTGCCATTTGAGGATTCCATTGTGGTAAGATTCTATTCCAATGATTTAATTTCAATTAAAATTAAATAAAGGAAATAATTCAAATCAAACCGATTTAATGATAGTCAAGCTCTCTGATGTTCGCCAATAGAAAAAGCAAATGCGAAATCATGGTCTTTAAAAATTCCCGATCTTGTGTGCCTATCGAATGGCGGCATCAGCGATGCGCTGAACGTTTCGTATGCCGAATGAGCTCGTCAAGAACGGCGCCGTCGGCAACGTCCCGATACGCCACCAGCGCCGCACGCACCTGTGCGGCAACGGGGAGATGTCGAACCCACGGTATACTTCGGCATTCCCCGAGGGACGCTTGGACCCGGTGCCGCAGTAATTGGCGAAGCCGGCAACCCCGCCCAAGGGGAATCGCTACAGTGGCTCGCAGTGACGCCACAACTTTGCGACTCGGCGAAACCGCTGACGCAGCCGATCCGCCGTGGAATCGGAGTTGCAGCCGAAGTCATGAGAAAAGCAGGACGGGAACCGAAAAGGCCTTTGATTTTTCAGGCCTTTTTTCGTATCCAGAGATCAAAACAGCCCCACTTGAACAAGGCATGAAAATCACGCGGTCGTCTGGGGCGTGGCACCGCGTGATGTGTATTAGCTCTTAAGGAAAACAACTTTGGCACTATCGGAACACGACCAACACCCCGAGGGCGGAAAAGCCGGGGCATCGGCCCCGTCCGAATTGCGCCGTGCGCTGTCGGCGCGACACCTGACGATGATTGCGGTGGGCGGGTCCATCGGAACGGGCCTGTTCGTGGCCTCCGGCGCCACCATCGCCCAAGCGGGACCGGGCGGTGCGCTGCTCGGTTACGTGCTGATCGGCCTCATGGTCTATTTCCTGATGACCAGCCTTGGCGAGCTGGCTGCCGCGATGCCCGTGTCCGGCTCCTTCTCCACCTACGGCGCGCGCTACGTCGACGAAGGCTTCGGCTTCGCGCTGGGCTGGAACTACTGGTACAACTGGGCCGTCACCGTGGCGGTGGATCTCGTCGCCGCGCAGCTCGTCATGGCGTACTGGTTCCCGGACGTGCCCGGCGTCTATTGGAGCGCCCTCTTCCTCGCCATCACCTTCGGGCTCAACGCGCTATCCGCACGCGGTTTCGGCGAAGCCGAATTCTGGTTTGCGCTGATCAAGGTGATCGCGGTGCTTGCCTTCGTCGCGATGGGGGTGATGATGCTGTTGGGCATCATCCGCGGCGGCGAAGGTGGCGGCGCAGCCAACTGGACGATAGGCGACGCGCCGTTCGCAGGCGGTTTCGCCGCCCTGATCGGCGTGGCGATGGTGGTCGGCTTCTCGTTCCAGGGCACCGAACTCATCGGCATCGCCGCGGGCGAATCCAAGGATCCGGCGCGCAACGTGCCGCGTGCCGTACGTCAGGTGTTTTGGCGCATCCTGCTGTTCTACGTGATGGCGATTCTCGTCATCGGCCTGCTGATTCCTTACACCGATCCCCACCTGCTGCGCAACGAAGTCACCGACGTGAGCGTCAGCCCGTTCGCCCTGATCTTCGAGCGCGCGGGACTGTTGGGGGCGGCGTCGGTCATGAACGCGGTGGTGCTCACCTCCGTGCTCTCGGCAGGCAACTCGGGCATGTACGCGGCGACACGCATGCTCTACAGCCTCGCTCGCGACGGCAAGGCGCCACAGTTCTTCGGTCGCGTCTCGCGCAACGGCGTGCCGCTGCGGGCGCTGCTCGCCACGGCTGCCGTCGCGGCGCTGTGCTTCTTCACCTTCGTGTTCAGCCCCAACGCTGTCTACATCTGGCTGCTCAACACGTCCGGCATGACGGGCTTCATCGCGTGGCTCGGCATCGCGATCAGTCACTACCGGTTCCGTCGCGGCTATCTCAAGCAGGGTCATGACGTGTCGAGCCTGCCGTACGTGTCGCCTTTCTTCCCGTTCGGCCCGATCTTCGCCTTCGTGCTGTGCCTGGTCATCACCCTTGGCCAGAACTACGAGGCGTTCCTGCAGGACAGGATCGATTGGGGCGGCGTGGTCGCGACTTACATCGGCATCCCGCTGTTCCTGCTGATCTGGGCGGGCTACCGGCTGGTGCGCGGATCGCGCTTCGTGAAATATGGGGAGATGACCTTCCCGTTCGCACGACCGCATTCGCGGGCCGAAATCCAGACATCCGGAACCGCGATCGAGAGACTGCAAAGCGAAGGCCAGTAATCGCGTCGGCCACAACAAAGCCCCATAAGCGTCCGCCTATGGGGCTTTGTTCCATCGAGGGGCGACGAGCTTCCATTCCGCCGCGGCACCTTCGTCAGGTCAGAACGGCGCCGTCATCGTCAACCTCACGCCCTGCTGCAGCCCGCCCATCCCGGTGGTCGCGCTGTAATCGAGTCCGAACACCAGCGTGCGAGTCCTGAGCTTCGTTCCCACGCCAATCTGCACGCGATCGCTGCCGTAAGGGCTGCCGGGGACGAAATACACCGGCCCGCTCGACGCGAGATCCGCATACGCGAGTCCCGCCAGGCTCTGTCCGTTGAAGTCGTGCTGCAATTCGACGCGGATGTAGGGCGAGAACGTCCCGATGGGCGTCGCCTTCGCGAAACCCGCCCGCACACCCAGCGCCCCCGACAGCGTATTCACGTTTTGCTTGAAATACGTCAGCGCATTGAGTCCCGCGCCCGACTCGCTGTATTGATCGAGCGTCGAGCGCGACGCGCTCAGACGTCCGTACGGCGAGAACAACCAGTCGTCGCTGCGGTACTCATACCCGGCCGACAACGAGCCGAAGAACTGCTGGCCGTTGCGCTTGCCCGTCGCGTAATCGTTCGCGTCGATCACCCAGCGTCGCGAATCGAAGCTCAACGTCCCGAAGCCCGCCACGGCATCGACGAACAACGTCGGCGTCGGACGGAAGCTCGCGTACAGCGCGCCGCTGTAGCTATCGCCCGTGCTGCGCGTACCCGAGCTGCCGATATCGGTCGAATCGTGGCCGTAGCCCACGCCGGCCCCCAGCGAGAACTGGTCCGAAAACCGGTAATCCGCGCCCAGCGTCACGCCGCCCGTCGTGAAGCGAAACCCCGAGCGCTGCGCCGACGTGTTGGCGAAACCGAAGTCCACCGTCCCCGCCGTCCAAAACGCGAAGCGCCTGTCTTCGTTCGTACCCACGCCGGGCAGGTTCGGCGCGCTGCCATCGCCCGTTCCGATCCCGCTCGTGCCCACGGACTTGTCCCGCACGTCGAGACTGCGCGCCTTGCTCAGCGCCGTCGGACTCGCGTCGCCGCGCAGACAGGCGTCGCGCTCTGAAATGCCGACGACGTCGTCGCAGCGCGATGCATCGCGCTTGCGCTGCGCGTTCGGCAGGATCACGTTAAGCCCGTTGCTCGACGGCGCGCGTCCCGTGCCGTGCAGCGCTTCGAGACGCGAGTTGTAGTTGCCGATCTGCGTTGTCGCAAACCGGCGTGCCGCTTCCACCTGTGCGCCGATCAGGCCGGAGACGTCAGGATCGGTCGACGGATCCTTGCGCGGCGCAACGGTGACGCGTGCGGTCGCCGGCGCCGATGTCGCGTTGGCGTTCGACAGTGTGTAGGTGACGATCGCCGTCCCGGCGAAGGCGGCCGCCGACGCGAAACGCAAGCTGTAGCGGTTGCCCGTCGCCCCGGCCGACGCCGGTGTGGCGATGAGCGTCACGGTACCCGCATTCGCCGGCGACACCGACACGATGTTCGCGGCCGTGAATGGCCCACCGATGGCGCCGCCGGTGATGTCAATGTCCGTGGTGCCGTTGGCGTCGACCGTCGCTTGCAGGTTCGACGCCGCCACCGGCACCGCGGCTACCGTCACGGTCACGGCGATGGGCGCCGATGTGCCGAAGGCATTCGTGAGCGTATAGGCGAACGACACATTTCCATTCGTGGTCGCTGCCGGCGTGTAGACGATGTCTTCGCCATTCACGACGGCCGTGCCGCTCGAAGGCGACGTGGAGATTGCCACGCGCGTGAACGGTCCGCCCACCGCATTGGCCGTTGCATGGATGGTGACGGGCGTGCTCGAGGACGTCTGCGCCTGTACCGCAGGTGCAGACGGAACCTGATTCGAAATCGCGGGGTTGATCGTGAGCGGCAGCGCTTTCGTCGTCGAAAACGGCGCGCCGGGGCCGGTCGAGCTGTCGGTGACCGTGATGGTGATGTTGTATGGCCCACCGGCTTGCGTCGGCGTCCCGGCAATGGCGCCATTGGAGATGCCCAACCCCGAAGGCAGACCGGTGATGGCGTAGTTGTAGGGCGCGGTGCCGCCGCTGACGGAAAGCGGCTGATTGTATGGCTGCCCGACGGTGCCGGCGGCCAGCGCGGTGGTATTGATCGCCAGTGTCGGGGCGACCGCCGTGTAGGTGAAGCGGTCGTTGCCGTTGGCGGCGCTCGTGCCGCCGGCGGACGTCACCGTGATATCGACCGTGCCGCTGCCGGGCGGCGACGTCACCGTGAGACTCGCCCCATTGTTGACGATCACGTTGGTTCCGGGCGTTGCGCCGAAAGACACGCCGGTGACGTCCACGAAATTGGTGCCGGTGATCGTCACGACCGTCCCGCCAGTCGCCGGGCCGGAAGCCGGCGAGACCCCCGAGACGGTCGGCACGCCCACAAAGGTGTATGCGGCGGCCACCGACGTTGCGTCGCCCGGTACGGCAACGGTGACGGTCGAAGGCCCCACGGCCTGTGGCGGTGTGATCGCGGTGAGGTGCGAGGGGTCGATAACGACGACGTTCGCGGCCAACGCGCCTCCGAAAGTCACCGTCGTCGCTCCTTGGACGAACCCGCTGCCCGTCAGCGTCACCGGCGCGCCGCCCGCCGAAGGTCCGCTGGGAGGAGAAACCGAGGTGAGGGACACGGCTGCGATGGCCGATGACGCACTTGAAAACATCAGTACGGCAAGCACGGCGCGAAACCCATTGCGCCAGGACGCGGGCAGTCCGCCGCGAATATTCATTCTTGTTTCCCCGAATTGCTGACTTCCGTTACGCCGCGATCGGTTTCGATGGACCGCCGCCGGTGCTGCGTTCTTATACGCCGAGATCGTTGCCGTTCGATGAATGTTCTCTAGTCCTGATCAATGCCCGGCAAGTCGCGCGAAAGAGTAAAAAAGCTTTAATTTTCCGTCAAGCGCCGTACGACTCCCAACAAGGGCGCGCGGTCGGATCCGCGGGTAATCACCGACGTTTTTCGCACTTTTCCGGATTCCTGCCGACGTCCCACCGGCTCGAACGGCCATCGACGTCCTGTGCCCAGCGGGCCTGGTCGCACGCAAAAGAAGCCCCATAAGTCTCTCGACCATGGGGCTTCCTCATTGCAAGGCGCGTTACACCCACTGCTCCGCTAGTGGCTGATCATCCACGGCCGTCCGGCCGGTCGCTTGAGGCCATTCGAAGCTTCGCGGCTCGCGCCGGCCAGCGCCACCTTGCCGCCGGAGCAGCAACTGCATCCTGCGCGGTGAGGCCGTGACGGCGCGTCGCCAGAGTGGCGCGGTGCATTCGAAGCCCGCTCATTGGTCGCATGAGCGGAGCGACGCGTGCTTTCCATCAGCGCCAGCGACGGCGCGGTAATCATTCGCGTTCCCTCGACGCCACAGTCCGGGCAATGGCATGGGGCGTCGCGGTCCGCGATCCGCCGCATCAGCACAAAGGGTCCACAGGTGCCACATTCGTAGTCGTATATCGGCATGGTCGTCTCCGTGTCGCGCAACGCATCACGACTTCACGAGGTCGGGCGAACACGGCATGTCGACCCCACCCTTCACGTGACGCACCGGGCCGTCGGCGTTCGGACGGATGTCGAAATCGAAGATCTGCGTTGGCAGCCACAGCGTCGCACAGGCGTTCGGAATATCGACCACGCCGCTGATGTGCCCCTGCACCGGCGCACAGCCGAGTATCGAATACGCCTGTGCCCCCGAGTACCCGAACTTCTTCAGGTACTCGATGGCGTTCAGACAGGCCTGGCGGTAGGCCACCGTCACGTCGAGGTAGTGCTGCCCGCCTTGCTCGTCCACCGAAATTCCTTCGAAGATCAGATAGTCGTTGTATGCTGGCGTAATCGGGCTCGGCTGAAACACCGGATTGCGAATGCCGTACTTCGCCATCCCGTCCTTGATCACGTTCACGCGCATGTGCACCCACCCGGCCATTTCGATGGCGCCGCAGAACGTGATTTCGCCGTCGCCCTGGCTGAAGTGCAGATCCCCGACCGACAGGCCCGCCCCGTCGACGTACACCGGGAAGAAGACCTTCGAGCCGCGCGACAGATCCTTGATGTCGCAATTGCCGCCATGCTCGCGAGGCGGCACGGTGCGCGCGCCCGTCGCGGCCGCCTTGTCCCGGGCGGCGCCGGAGAGCTTGCCCATATGCGCTGTCGCGGCGAACGGCGGATTCGCCAGGGGCGGCACCCGCTCGGGCGCCGTCGCGATCAGCCCGGTCTCGCGCGCGTTCCACGTCTCCAGCAGCTTGGGGTCAGGCAGACAGCCGATGAGCCCCGGATGAATCATCCCCGCGAAACTGACGCCGGGGATATGGCGCGAACTCGTGTACAACCCATGGAAGTCCCAGATCGACTTCTGCGCATGCGGGAAGTGTTCGGTCAGGAAACCGCCCCCGTTCGTCTTCGAGAAGAAGCCATTGAAACCCCATTGACTGTCCGCCTTGGCGCCAATGTCGAGCAGGTCGACCACGAGCAGATCGCCCGGTTCCGCGCCTCGCACTCCCACGGGACCCGAGAGGAAATGCACGATCGACAGATCGATGTCGCGCACGTCGTCCGCACTGTCGTTGTTCTTGATGAAACCACCGGTCCAGTCGTAGGTTTCAAGAATGAAATCGTCGCCGGGCTTCACCCAACACGCCATCGGAATATCCGGATGCCAACGGTTATGGACTTGCTCGTTTTCGTACGCGGACTGGTTCAGGTCGACCTTGATGAGAGTTTCAGCCATTGCGCTCGCTCCTGGGTTCAAATGCCGGTGTGGGCCACCGGCGTTTTAATGGACGCCATCCGGCGTCGGTCTTGCTCAGAGAGGTATTCGCGGACGTACTGATACATCGACTACCGAGACATTTCGCCGCATCGGATCCCAGGGGGCAGCCAGGCGACAGGACGGACCCAGTATAAATGTTTCGGCATGCTTGTCTTTATTCCTGCCGTCCGCCATGGAAGGCGAAGTCATCTCGATTGCTGCATACCGGCAAAGACGAACGCCCCACCCACGATCGCCGGCGCGCCCTTTGCACGACTTGCCGTTGCAGCACAACCTGCTGAAAATCCCACCCAGATTTCCGTATTTTTGCCGTACCGATGTCCCCAAATGGTGCAAAATGCTGTTCCGCACAAGAACAAGCACCATCGATGGGCGTCCGAAATGAAATATCAATCACTTGATGAGTTCCTGCGCTTTACCGCCGAGCGCAATCCTGGCCAACCGGAGTTCCTGCAGGCTGTCACGGAGGTGATGGAAAGCCTTTGGCCCTACATTTCGAAACATCCGAAGTATGCCGAGCACGGCCTGCTCGACCGTCTGGTCGAGCCCGAGCGCATCGTCATGTTCCGGGTGTCGTGGGTCGACGATCATGGCGACGTGCAGGTCAATCGCGGCTATCGCATCCAGCACAGCTCGGCCATCGGGCCGTACAAGGGCGGTCTGCGCTTCCATCCGTCGGTCAACCTGTCGATCCTCAAGTTCCTCGCCTTCGAGCAGACCTTCAAGAACGCGCTGACCACGTTGCCCATGGGCGGCGGCAAGGGCGGCTCCGACTTCGACCCGAAGGGCAAGAGCCCCGGTGAAGTCATGCGCTTCTGCCAGGCGTTCGTGAGCGAACTGTTCCGTCACGTCGGCAGCGACACGGACGTGCCCGCCGGAGACATCGGCGTGGGCGGTCGCGAGGTCGGCTTCATGGCCGGCATGATGAAGAAGCTCTCGAACCGCGCCGACTGCGTGTTTACCGGCAAGGGGCTGTCCTTCGGCGGCTCGCTGATCCGTCCGGAGGCCACCGGCTACGGCACCGTCTACTTCGCCGAGGAAATGCTCAAGCAGTCCGGCCGCGGTTTCGACGGCCTGCGTGTGAGCGTGTCCGGCTCCGGCAACGTCGCACAGTACGCCGTCGAGAAGGCGATGGCCCTCGGCGCCAAGGTCGTCACGGTGTCCGATTCGAGCGGCACGGTCGTCGACGAAGACGGTTTCACTCCCGAAAAGCTGGCTGAGTTGATGGACGTGAAGAACCATCACTACGGACGCGTGAGCGACTACGCGCAACGTACCGGTCTCACCTTTCTGGCAGGCCAGCGCCCGTGGCACGTGCCGGTCGACGTCGCGTTGCCCTGCGCCACGCAGAACGAACTGAACGACGACGATGCCGCGACGCTCATCGCCAACGGCGTGATCTGCGTCGCGGAAGGGGCCAACATGCCGTCCACCAACGAGGCGGCGAAACGCTTCGAGGGTCACGGCGTTCTCTACGCACCGGGCAAGGCGAGCAACGCCGGCGGCGTTGCCACGTCGGGACTGGAAATGAGCCAGAACGCCATGCGCATCTCCTGGCCGCGCGAGGAAGTCGATGCGCGTCTGCACGACATCATGCGCAGCATCCACGAGGTCTGTCTGCACCACGGTCGTCGCGCGGACGGCTCGGTCAGCTATGTGAACGGTGCTAACGTCGCCGGCTTCGTGAAGGTTGCCGACGCCATGTTGGCGCAAGGCGTGATCTGAGCGACGGACCACCTCCCGCCGCACAAGGGCTGAATCCGGAACACCGGGTTCAGCCCTTTTTTCATCGGGCAAAAAAACCGCCGACGAAGCGGCGGAAAGAGGGAGTCTCCACGTGCGGTTTCGTGGTGTCCCTTCCGTTGCATGAACCTCATCCTGGACGCAGCCATTGCCGTTCCATCGCCGCACGCGGTCACTGTCCTGCGCGGCATATCGCGGCCTATTGGTTGGGGAACACCTTCTTCTCCAGCGCTTGCGCCATGCTCAATTCGCGATGGAGCGTCGTGAGCGCGGACGTCGCAAACTTTCGGATATCGGCCTCCCGGCCGTGCTTCGCTTCGTCCTCGTACACGAGGATGATCCTGCGCAACGCGGCCGATCCCGCGACCGACAGGTAATGCCGATCCACGGCGGGAAGTTGCTTGCTTGCCATCTCGTTCAGGTTGGACTGATTCGGCGGCGCGTTCGGCGTTTCGATCGAATGCCGCATGCTCAGACTATGAAGCGCTTCGGCGAGCTTCTCGTGTTCGAGGCTCATCCGACCCGCGTATGCGCGAATTTCCGAGTTTCCCGTCTCGTGCGCGATGACCCGGCTCGCGGCGATCTGATCTCGGCTGAAGCCGACTGCCGCGGCAAGGAATTCGGCGTCCATGTCCGTCGCGCTGCGGGCCTGGCCCTCGTCCGTGGTCGCCGGCGACATCGCATCGTCACGGTGACCCGCGCCGAGCCCGCTGCCCGCCGCGAAACTCTGGGCGCAAGCGCCCACGGTGAACAACACGAGAGCCGCAACACGGCCCGCGCAAACGCACCCCCGCCCGGTTTTGCCTGTCAGCATTCGATGGCTCGTGCGCATGGGGACTCCCGTCGTCTGGAACCGCGCCGTGAATGACGCTCACCCCCCTATATGCAAATTGCATACCGGCTTCGCGCCCCCGCCGCGAGCACCGCATCACGAACGCCCATTGCCCGGCGACGCCCGGAACCGGGTGTAAATTGGAAAAAGTTGTACCGAAGCACTGATCCGCTGTCTGCGACACGACAGCCGTCATGCGTCCGTCCGACAGCCGGATTGGCAGTCACCGGGATTCGTTCTCGGAGATACGGCCGGACGAAAGCGGTGGAGTGGGGCATCGGGCGAGCCGGAACGCGGTGCGGTGCACTGAGTGGACTTGCACCGCGATACCTTATGCCGCTCCGGTCTTTCCGTCGCCATCGAGACGGTTGTACAGCGTCTTCAGACTGACATCGAGAATTTCCGCGGCGTGCGCCTTGATCCCGCCGCATTTTGCGAGCGTGGCGTTGACCAATGCGCGGTCGAGCTCCTCGAGCGTGGATTCCACGGGAAGAACCACCGCATCGTCGGACGTAATGGCCTCGTCCGCTTCCAGCATCGCGGGACGCGGAAGCGATTCGATGACGTCGCCCTCGGTCAGGATGTGGGCGCGCTGCACGAGATTTCGCAGCTCGCGAACATTGCCATCCCAGGAATAGTGGCCAAGCGCTTCGAGTGCGCCTTCGGAAAAGCGCATGCGCCGCCCGCTGCGCTCCGAAAATTCGCGCAGGAACGCATTGGCCAGCATGGCGATGTCGTCGCCGCGCTCTCTCAGGGGCGGCATGGTGATGGGAAACACGTTCAGTCGATGGAACAGGTCCAGGCGGAACGTGCCGCGCTCCAACGCCTTCTCGGGAGCCACATTGGTTGCGGCGACGATTCTCACGTCGACTTCGATTTCCTGACTGCCGCCCAGCCGCGTGAGGCGTCCCGTCTCCAGCACGCGCAACAGTTTCACCTGCGACGCCAGCGGCATCTCCGTGACTTCATCCAGAAAGAGCGTGCCGCCATGCGCCCGCTCGAAGAAGCCTTTGTGCTGTCGATCCGCGCCGGTGAAGCTGCCCCGGTCGTGACCGAACAATTCGCTCTCGACCAGATTCGCCGCGATGGCGCCGCAGTTCACCGCGACGAACGGCCCTTTGCGGCGCAGGCTCAAGTCGTGCACCGTCTGCGCGGCCAGCTCCTTGCCCGTGCCCGATTCGCCGGTGAGCATCACCGATGCCTCGCTCGGCGCAACGCGCGCGATCGCCTCATAGATTTTCTGCATCGCCGGCGAGCTTCCCAGCATTCGACCGAATCTGCCGAGACGCTGCAACTGTGCGCGCAGATCGGCGATCTCCGCCCGGAGCTCGTCGGTGCGGGGCACGCGCGCGAGAATCGTATCCAGCCGCTGAACGTTGATCGGCTTTTGCAGATAGTCGGCGGCGCCGTGCCGCAACGCCTCGATGGCCGATTCGACGCTGGCGTTCGCCGTCATCGGCACCATCTCGACGTTCAGGCCGCTCGGTAACGCTTCGAACAGTTCCAGACCGTTGCCGTCAGGCAGGGACAGCTCCATGAACACGACATCCGGCACCCGGCTGCGAATCTTGCAGCGGGCCTCGGCAAGCGTTCCTACGGCATCGTTCGCCAACTGTTGTGCCGTGGCGGCGGCGCCCAGCATCGTACGCGTGGATTCGTCGCCGTCGACGATCAATACATATGGCATGGAGGCTCCATGTTCTGTGTGCGAACTACATCGTTCTGCGAGATTTCGTATCTAAGTACAGTCCGTTCGACGCGCGCCAATAAAACATTTCTATCCCGTCGTGGACATCGAAAAGAATTATTGATGTAACTTGCCCGTATGTTTCCCCTCTCTATAGTTAAGCTGTACGTTTCCTTGCGAAGTTAACAACTGAGGATCGAATTCTGGGAGGAATCGATGCTGAAAGTTGGGCAGGCCGAACACCGTCTGATCGGTGAATCGTCGGCGATATGTACTCTGAGAGCGACGATCGACCGATTGGCGCCTACCACCGCGAGCGTGCTGATCGTCGGTGAAACGGGGAGCGGCAAGGAAGTCGTTGCCCGCTACCTTCACGAGAAGGGCCTCAATGCCGCAGGCCCCTTCGTTTCCGTAAATTGCGCTGCCATTCCGGAGGATCTCGCGGAGTCGCTGTTCTTCGGCCACGAGCGCGGCAGCTTCACCGGCGCGCATCGCGCCAGCGCGGGATATTTCGAGTCGGCGGCGAGCGGCACCATCCTGCTCGACGAAATCCAGGACATGCCGGCGGGGCTGCAGGTCAAGCTGCTCCGCGCGCTGGAAACGCGCACTGCGTTTCGCGTGGGGGGCACGGAGCCAGTGGCATTCAACACGCGCATCATCGCCGCAACGAACGGCAACCCGGCGCACGCCACCCGCAAAGGCACCTTCCGCGAAGACCTCTTCTTCCGACTGGCCGCTTTCACGGTTTCGGTGCCGCCGTTGCGCCGCCGCGGAAATGACGTCTTTGCCCTGGCGGAAATGAAGTTATCCGAACTGAATGGCAAATGCGGAACGTCGAAGTCGTTTTCGAAGCGATCACTGCAGACCCTCGGCCGATATCATTGGCCAGGCAACGTGAGAGAGCTGCATAACGCCATCGAGCGCGCGTTTATCCTCGCCGACGACGAGCTCGAACTCGTGCCGTCACCGGGCCCCGGCGCGAAGGCCGTCTTCGAGGGCGGCATGGTGTCGATACCGGTCGGTGCTCCGCTTTTCGAGGCGCAGCAGTTCATGATTGCCTCCGCGTTGCGCCACTTCGACGGCGACAAGCCGGCCGCCGCCAGATCGCTCGGCATCAGTCTGAAGACGCTGTACAACCGACTGGGGCGGATCGCACCACCCGACGCGTCTTGACGTGCGAGCGACCCGTGGCGCAGCACAGGTCGTCGGACGCGCTACGTAGGCTACATATGCGACGTATCAGTGCCGTCGCGGAATCATCTTCTCTCTCGCCTGCTCGGCACGCGCCGCCCCGATCGCAGACTCCACGTGCTTTCTTTCCTCTGGCGGCGGCAGGACGGCCGGATAGCCCAGCGTATCGATCCACAGTTCGCGGGCCCAGCCCATCGTGTGATACAGATGGCGATCCTCCTGCGTTTCCACGGCCGAGACAGCGTCCTGCAGCACCTTCTTGAGATCGCCCTCGGCATGTTCCGTGACGCTCGCCAGCAACGTCCAGTTCTGATGGTCCTTGGTCTCGGCGAGCACCACGCATTCCGCCGCGACGATCTCCGCGAGGGCGGCGTCGCCCGATTTGGCGGCGAGTTCAATCGCAGCCACGAGCGATGCGCCATGGTGCGCGACGATTTCCCGGCCCGGTGTGCGCTCGTCGAGGTTCATGTCCAGTGAGGAGAACACTTCCTCCAGCGCCTCCTGGTGTCCCCTCGTCTGCTTGAGGTACTCGTTCCATTCTTTCTCAAGGTCTGTATTTTTTACACACTTGAGGGCGGCGGTGTAGACCTTCTCGCCGCCCAGTTCCGTCTCATAGGCCTGATACAAAAGCTCACGGAAGCCTTGCTCGTTCGGCTGCTGCTTCTTGTGGGATGCCATGGTTTTCTCCTTCGTCACGACGGTCGATGACCGCCTCGGACGCGATGTCACGCAAGGACCATGCCGACTTGCCGATGGCGCGTTAATTGCTAAGGTAGTTGAAAAGGGAGAGCGCACCATGAAAACGACAGAAGAAGCATCCGTCATGAACGGGAAGGCGCGCGATGGCGGCCGTCTGCGGTCGATGTTCCGTCGGTTGGGACCCGGCCTGCTGACCGGTGTGGCCGACGACGACCCGAGCGGCATCGCGACCTATACGCAGGCCGGATCGCAGTTCGGCAACAATGTGCTTTGGTCCGCGGTCATCACCATCCCGCTGATGGTGTGCATCCAGGTGGCGTCCGCCCACATCGGACGCGGCGCGGGCCACGGCATATTGGCGGAGGTCCGGAAGCACTACTCGCGCGCGACGGCGATCGTGATTGCGACGCTCATCGTCATCGCGAACGTCATCAACGTCGGCGCCGATCTCGCGGCGATGGGTGACGCGACCGCGGAAGTCATCGGCGGGAAGAATTACTGGTACGCGGTATTGTTCGCGGCGCTCACGCTGATTCTCCAGGTGAGGTTGAAGTACGAGGCATACGCGCGCTATTTGAAGTGGCTGACGCTCGCCCTGTTTGCCTACATCGCCAATCTGTTCGTGATCCATACCGATTGGCGCGCCGCGCTGCATGCCATCGTGCTGCCGTCGATCTCGCCGACGAAGGCGTATGCGACGACGCTGGTGGCGATTCTCGGCACCACGATCAGCCCTTACCTGTTCGTGTGGCAGTCGGCGCTCGAGGTCGAGGAGATCGAGGCGCGTGACGACGAGCACCCGGTGAAACACGCGGCGGCCGAGCACGATGCGCAGGAGAGGCGCATTCTGGCCGATACCTGGGTGGGCATGCTCACCTCCAACATTGTGGCGGCCTGCATCATGATGACGGCGGCTGCGGCGTTCTTCACGCATGGCGTTCACGACATCGAGTCGACAAGTCAGGCGGCGAGCGCGCTCGAACCGATCGCCGGAAAGTCGGCCAGGCTGCTTTTTTCTTTGGGACTCATCGGATGCGGGCTGCTCGCCATTCCGTCGCTGACCGGCAGTTCGGCCTACGCCATTGCGGGTGCGCTTCGGCAGCCTGCCGGCATGAGCCGGACGCCGCGCACCGCCAGGACCTTCTACGCAGTGATCGCGCTGTGCACGGTGGTCGGTGCGATCGTATGTTTCAGCCCGATCAACCCGATCAAGGCGCTGTACTGGAGCGCGGTCATCAACGGCGTGGTGGCCGTGCCATGCATGGTGATGGTCATGGTGCTGTCCTCGCGCGAGAAGGTGGTGGGGAAGATGAAGAACTCGCCGGCCATCGCGATCGGTGGATGGATTGCCACGGTGCTGATGACGGTGTGCGTGGTGGTGATGGGGTACACCATGGTCGCGTGAAGCGTGAAGCGTGAAGCGTGGGGCGCGGGGTGTGGGAGCGAAATGCCGGCCGACCGGATGAGCGCGTAACATACCGGACATCGCTTTCCCCGCTTCTTCCGCATCCTCGTTCTGCCAAGGCAGTTTTCCCCATCGCCCACATTGCCACAGAAAAACACTGTGCCTGACTCCCGACTGCAACCCCTCGATATCTTTGAACATAACCGCGCCGCATGGAACCGTCAGGCAACCCGGCAGGGCGAATGGTCGCGGCCGGTAAGCGCCGAAGTGATCGCCGCCGCACGCCGTGGCGAGTGGACCGTGCATCTGACGCCATCGGCCCTTCCCCGCGACTGGCTGCCCGACGACGTGCACGGTTTGCGCATTCTGTGCCTTGCCTCCGCAGGCGGCCAGCAAGCCCCCGTCCTCAGTGCGGCGGGCGCGGACGTCACCGTGTTCGACGCCTCGCCCGCGCAATTGGCGCAGGACGAAACCGTGGCGCGCCGCGATGGCCTCGCGCTCACGACCGTCGAAGGCGATATGCGCGATCTTTCGGTGTTCGACGCGCAGACGTTCGACTACGTCTTTCACCCGATTTCCAACCTGTACGTGCCGGACGTTCGTCCGGTTTGGCGAGAGTGCTTCCGTGTACTGCGTCATGGCGGACGACTGCTCAGCAGCTTCTTCAATCCGGTGGTGTTCGTCGCGGATCGCAACGCCGATGATTTTGCGCAGGGCATCATTCGCCCGCGGTTTCGCATCCCTTACGCCGACGTGCGCGATCTCACGTCGTTGGAGATGGCCGAGAAACAATCGCGGGGCGAAGCGCTGGTATTCGGTCACAGCCTGACGGAACAGATCGGCGGCCAGCTGGAAGCGGGGTTCGTCCTCAAAGGCTTCGTGGAAGACGAACAGCCGAACCCGCGCTTCGTCATCGACAAATTCCTGCCGACGTTTCTCGCGACCTGCGCGGTGAAGCCGTAGTCGTCTGTTGCCGGCGCGAACAGGACGCATCGGGACGCATCTCATCGTCGCCCCGGCATGCGCTGCCGTCGTATTCAGCCCGTCGACTTCATCAGTCGCCAGAACGTCGTGCGGCTGATACCCAGCGCGCGGGCCGCCGCCGCGCGATTGCCCGCCGCCGCCTCCAACGCGGCGAGCGCAGCCGCGCGGGTGATCGGCGCATGCGGCGCATCGGTCCCGCGCGTCGCGTCCTGTTTGTTCTGCTGCACGTCGTGACGCGGTCCTTGCAGACGGGATAACTCCGGAAACACCTCGTGCAGCGCCTGCGCCTGCTGCGCCACGTCGCCGTCGAGATAGATCGCGGCGCGGGCCAGCAGATTCTCCAGCTCGCGCACATTCCCGGGCCAGTCATAGTGGTCGAACAGCGGCGCCAGCGCGTTGAGAATCCGCGCGGAGGCGCGCACGTCGAGCCCGTATTGCGCAGCGTTGCGCGCGAGCAGCGTGCGCGCCAACTGACGGATGTCGGCGCGTCGCTCGCGCAGCGCGGGCAACGCGATTTGCAGCAGGTTTAAACGGAAATACAGGTCGGCGCGGAAACGCCCCTCGGCGACGAGTGCGTTCAGGTCCCGATGCGTGGCGGCAATGACGCGCACGTCGACCGGCACCGGACGCCCGGAGCCCAGCCGCATCACTTCCCGCTCCTGCAACACCCGCAGCAACCGGCTTTGCAAGGCGGCAGGCATTTCGCCGATCTCGTCGAGGAAGATCGTGCCCGTATGCGCGATCTCGAACAGACCCGCCTTGCCGCCGCGCCGGGCGCCGGTGAAGGCGCCTTCGTCGTGCCCGAAGAGCTCGCTTTCGATGAGTCCTTCGGGCAGCGCCGCGCAGTTGAACGCGACGAACGGATTGCCGCGCCGGGCGCTCGCGTTGTGAATGCCCTGTGCGACGAGTTCCTTGCCCGTGCCGCTCTCGCCCGTCAGCAGCACCGTGGCATCGTGCGAGGCCCCGGCGCGGGCGAGTCGCTTCACGCGCTCGATCTGTGGTGAGGCGCCCTCGAACTCGTCGAGTTCGTGTCTCGCGACGAGATGCCTGGGCCGCTGGGTCGTGCGCAACGACCGGTCGATGCGCTGTGCCATCTGCGCGTCCTGCACCGTGACGACCGCACCGGCGCGCAGGCCGTGCTCGTGGATCGGCACGCAGCTCACGATGAATGGGCGCGAATCGATATGCGCCAGACGTTCCTCGATGGCGACGCCGCCTTCGGACAACTCGCGCAGCAACGGACCGAGCTTTCGCGTCAGCTCGAACTGACGCTCACCTGCCGTCGCCATGCGCTCTTCGTCCACGCCAAGCAGCGAGAACATCGCCGGGTTCACAGCTTCGAGTTGTCCGTTCTCGTCGAATGCCGCGACGCCGTCGCGCATGTGCGCGACGATGGTGTTCAGGCGCATGCGCTTCGCTTCCTTCTCGCGGCTCACCCGTGCGAGCTCGACGGAGCGCTCGAACGCCTCTTCCACCGCCCCGAGCGAATAGAGGAAGACGTGCTCCAGACCCACTTCCTGCGCGAGATCGCATGCCATGCCCGGGCCGATGATGACCTTGCAGCCCTGCGCCGCGAGCGTATCGACGGCGGCCTTCACTTCGCCCACGGAGCGATAGGCGTGCTGACGCAACTGGATCTTCAGCAACTGACCGAGATCGTCGAGCTCACGCGAGACCGTTTCGTGGAGCACGAGTCCCAGCGGGCTGTCGGGCCACGTCGTCGTGGCGCGCGTGATCGCGCTGAGCACGTCGAAGCCATTGACCTTCACGGTGACCACCGGCACGGACAGGTTTTCACGCAGATACGCGCCGTTCGAGCCGGCGGCCAGCACCACGTCGACGGCACCCGATTCCACGTACGGCTGCAGCGCGGCGACGGCCGCGCCATACCCCTCGCGCACGGAATAAAAGCGCGCGCGATCGGTGTAGCGCGGCGCGACGGTTTCGCACAACGTCTGCAAGCGGCTGATGCTCACGAGCGCAATGCCCGGACGGCGGCTGCGCGGATCGAGGGGCGCGGCGTGGCGAGGCGGCTCGGTACCGGTCAGGGCGGGGGGCATGGCGATGTCTCCGTACGGCAGGGTGAAACGTTTCGGAAGGCGTTTCATTGGTGTTTCATGAAACGTTCCAACGAATTTCCCCGAATTCTGCCACAACCGAAAAAGTGGGGCATCGATCGCAATTCTTTGTTTTCATGGGGAAATGTCCGGTGTTATCAAATCCGGCTTCAGCTGGCACGCACATTGCAGACGGTTATGCCATTTACCGATATGGAGATGTTTGTCATGACCACTGCGACTGCCCAGCGCCGCGCCGAATTCCGCCGCAAGGTCGAAGCCCGCCACGGCCTGCTCGTACCGGGCGCGTTCAACGCCCTTTCCGCCCGCGTCATCGAAGACGCGGGATTCGAAGCGCTTTACCTCACCGGGGCCGGCGTGACCAACATGTCGCTCGGCCTGCCCGACCTCGCCTTCGTGGGACTGGCGGAGATGGCCGAGCACACGGCGCGCGTACGCGACGCCGTTTCGCTGCCGATCATCGTGGACGCCGACACGGGCTACGGCAATGCGCTGAACGTGCGTCACGCCGTGCGCGTGCTCGAGCGCAGCGGCGCGGACGCCATCCAGTTCGAAGATCAGGTGTTGCCGAAGAAGTGCGGCCATTTCAATGGCAAGGCCGTGGTCGGCACGCAGGAGATGGCCGGCAAGATTCGCGCTGCCGTCGATGCGCGCGAGGACGCCAACCTGCAGATCATCGCCCGCACCGACGCTGTGGCCGTCGAGGGCATCGAAGCCGCCATCGAGCGCGGTCATCGCTTGATCGAGGCCGGCGCCGACATCCTGTTCATCGAGGCGACGCGAACGCTCGCCGATATCGAGCGTCTGCCCACGCTGTTCGAGCGCCCGCAACTGATCAACATCGTGATCGGCGGCAAGACGCCGACGCAATCGCAGCCACGCCTGGCCGAACTCGGCTACGGCATCGTGCTGTATGCCAACGCCGCGCTGCAAAGCGCGGTACTCGGCATGCAGAAGGCATTGGGTACGCTGCGCAGCACGGGGCGTCTGGACGAAGACCCGTCGCTCGTGGTGCCCTTCGCGGAGCGTCAGCGCCTGGTGAACAAGCCGTTCTACGACGAACTCGACAAGCGATACGAGGTCGAGTGACGGTCGGCCTTCGCCCTCGGCGACTCCCTTGGCGCGGCGCATCGTCGATGCACGGTCGCTCGCCGCGCCGCATATATTCCCCCCGCAGTCCGGCAGTACCCGCATCACGGCAGTACCGCAGCTGCATCACACAAAAGTAACGGAGACAGATGGTGACGCCCTCCTCGGATTCCCTTGCCGCGCGCCCCACGGGCCACGTTGGCGCTTCGCAAACCCAGACGGCTGCCGAGCGCACGCCGGTCAGAATCGGCTCAATCGTCGGTGGCCTCGCGGGCAACCTGATCGAGTGGTACGACTTTCTGGCGTACAGCATCTTTTCGATCTACTTCGCGAAAGCGTTCTTCCCGGGCGACAACCCGACGGTCCAGCTCATGAACACGGCGGCGATTGCGGCCGTCGGCTATGTGGCGCGTCCGCTCGGCAGCTGGTTGATCGGCCTCTATGCCGACCGGCGTGGGCGCAAGGCGGCGCTCACCGGCTCGGTGCTCGCGATGAGCGTCGGCTCGATGATGATTGCGCTGACACCCGGCTACGCGACCATCGGCATCTTCGCCCCGGTCGTGCTGATCGCCGCGCGGTTGCTGCAAGGTCTGTCGATGGGTGGCGAGTACGGCACGAGCGCTACGTATCTGAGTGAAGTCGCACCGGAGAACCGCAAGGGTTTCTTTCTCGGCTTCCTGCAGGTGAGCGTGGTCGCCGGTCAGCTCGTCGCGCTCGGCCTCATGATGCTCATGCAGCGTGTGCTGCTCACCGCCGAACAGATCGAGCATTGGGGCTGGCGCATTCCGTTCGTCATCGGCGGCGTGCTGGCCCTGTTCGCGCTGTACATGCGTCGTAACGTGACGGAGAGCGAGGCGTTCGTGGACAGCGCGAAGAAGCGCGAGTCATCGATTGCACGGGAGGTTTTCGCGCACTGGCGCCAGATCCTGCTCGCCATCGGCATCACCATCGGCGGCACGGTCGCGTTCTACACGTTCACCGTCTACATGCAGAAGTTCCTGGTGAACACCGTGGGGTTGTCGAAGGAGTCGTCGACGTTCGTGTCGACACTGGCGCTGCTGCTCTACATGCCGCTGCAACCGCTGTTCGGGTTGTTGTCGGACGTGATCGGACGTCGCAAGGTGCTGATGATCTTTGGCGTGAGCACGACGCTGTTCTCGGTGCCGCTGTTCACCGCGCTCAGCCACACCAAGGATCCTGTGGCGGCGTTCGCGCTGTCGTTCGCGGGGCTTGTGATGCTCTCGGGCTTTACGTCGGTGCACATGCTCGCCAAGACGGAGCTGTTTCCGCCGCGTATCCGTGCGCTGGCAGTGGGCTTCCCGTACGCGCTGACGACGGCGATCCTTGGTGGCACGACGGAGTTCGTTGCGCTGCGCTTCAAGGCGAGCGGTCACGAATCGTACTTTTACTGGTACGTGACGATCTGCGCGGCCATCTCGCTCATCGTCTATCTGAAGATGCCCGAAACGCGCGGCCGGAAATTCGACTGACGCCGGCGGATGAAAAGTCCTTTCGTCCCGGGGTGTAAACGGAAAAAGGCAGAAGCGCTTACGCTCCTCTGCCTTTGAATTTCTGGTGTCCGGCGCAGGAATCCGCAGGTCTTGCCGCAGCCGTCACCGGTTGTTGGTGCCCATGATCTGGTCCATAAGCGCCTCCTCACCCCGCTTGCGCAAGAATTCTCGAGCGAGTTCCTTATAGGTCGCCAACTGCTGTGTCTTCATGATGCCGACCCCGACCTGTGCCTGCGTTTCGTGATCTCCCGGCAGACCGAGATTAATCAACTGCGCCGCCATTTCCTGCTCATATCCGGCGAGCATGTCCTGCATTTTCTGACGCGCTCGCTCTGTCCCTTCGGGATCCAATCGTGCCAGCACTTGCTGCCAAGGCTCCCATTCGACCAGAAAATACTGAGGGAACTCCGCGGACTCTCGAGCGTGAACCTCCTGCTCGGCGTTCGTCAGACCCTCTGGCGTCACCCCCGCAGCGTTGAAGAAGCGCATGTTCGCGATATCAGTGGGCAATTTCAACCGATCACGCAAGTGGACCTGATAGGCCAGGAAGACCTCGATTTCGTCAACGCGCGGCAACGATCGGGCTTTCATGCGGGCGATTTTCTCCAGTGCGTCCAGACGGAATGCGCCGCGCCCGCGCTCGACGATCTCGACGAGGTTATTGTCGTGATCGCCACGGCTGATGGCGCGCGCATGACTGAGTTTCGTCAGGTTGTTATATGTGAGCGCGACGCGATCCTCACAGGTCTCGGCGGCTCCTTGGGCGGCCTGGAAGGTCAATTGGCGAAGCTCCCCATCCTGGGCGAGCCCGGATAGCCAACTGGCGAGCTTCGTCTTGAATTCAGCGTTGTAGTTGACGGACGCTTTCAATCGGTCCAGAAAACGGGAGAACTCTGCGGCGTGTGCTTCTTCGCCGTACGCTTGCCATTGGTGAACCTGCGCTTGCTCGTCGTTTCGGAACCAGTCTCGAACGGCTTCGTGAAGGGGACGCGTTTCCGCCTTGATCGCACCGGGGGGCGTCATGGAGAAGTGCGTCTGATGCGTGCCATCCCATCGTATGGCACGTATGAGCGCCAGCATCTCCGCGGGAATTCGCGCTTCCATGAGCGCTGCGCGTTCGAACGAGTTTGATGGCCCGTCGGACGGATCAGGGATCCAACGGCACCGTGCGGAACTCTCCTGGATGGACGTCGACCAGTCCGATTGTTGCAATGTTCCGGGAGGCTGTTCGACGAAGCGTCGCAAGGCGCTCACCGCCAAGTCATGGGTACGTTGTTCCGTTCGTCCACCGGCCTGAACCGCCTGACCGGTGCCCGTCCCCGCTTCGAGGGGGGGCACGCATCGGCCCGGACTCGATGGCGCATGGGACCGCCCGTCAATCTGACACACTTCGCGCACGTTGGTGCCAAGGGTAGACAACCGCGTCGAAGTTGATGCTGACGGAGTACGTTGTGCCGACGTCGAGGTCGCCATGCGGGGCGGGGAGCTTAGAGCCCCAGTGCTTGAAACGGGACGCATTGGCTTGCCTCACGGGAGTTTCTTGATCGCGGCGTCCTGTCATCGTTGCGGCCCGCCGAATGCACTTGATTGTCGCAGGGGCTCACCAACCCCACATGCATAAATCGCTCTTTCGCCATTGCGCCATTGCGCAAATGCGAATGGAAATTTCCGCGATCGCGTTTGCGGGGCTAGCGATGCTCTCGGGCTTTACGTGGGTGCACATGCTCGCCAGGACGGAGCTGTTTCCGCCGCGTATCTGTGCGCTGGCAGTGGGCTGCCCGTCGCCGCTGATCGACGCCGAAGCCGTCACCGGTTGTCGGCGCCCATGATCCGGTCCATAAGCGCCTCCTCGCCCCGCTTGCGCAAGAATTCTCGAGTGAGCTCCTTATAGGTCGCCAACTGCTGTGCCTTCATGATGCCGACTCCGACCTGTGCCTGCGTATCGTGATCTCCCGGCAGACCGAGACTGACCAACTGCGTCGCCATTTCCTGCT
Organism: Pandoraea pulmonicola; assembly: GCF_000815105.2. Taxonomy (NCBI): domain Bacteria; kingdom Pseudomonadati; phylum Pseudomonadota; class Betaproteobacteria; order Burkholderiales; family Burkholderiaceae; genus Pandoraea; species Pandoraea pulmonicola. Next base: position 59,566 of record NZ_CP010310.2, read on the forward strand.
CATATCTGGCGAGCATGTCCTGCATTTTCTGATGCGCTCGCTCTGTCCCCTCGGGATCCAATCGCGCCAGCACTTGCTGCCAAGGCTCCCATTCGACCAGAAAATACTGAGGGAACTCCGCGGACTCACGGGCGTGAACCTCTTGCTCGGCGTTCTCCAGTTCCGTCGCCGTCACCCCCGCGACGTTAAAAAAGCGCATATTCGCGATGTCAGTGGGCAATTTCAACCGCTCACGCAAGTGGACCTGATAGGCCAGGAAAACCTCGATTTCGTCGACGCGCGGTAACGATCGGGCTTTCGTGCGGGCGATTTTCTCCAGTGCGTCCAGACGGAATGCGCCGCGCCCGCGCTCGACGATCTCGACGAGGCTATTGTCGTGATCGCCACGGCTGACGGCGCGCGCATGACTGAGTTTCGTCAGGTTGTTATATGTGAGCGCGACGCGATCCTCGCAGGTCTCGGTGGCCTCTTGGGCAGCCAGGAAGGCCAGTTGACGAAGTTCTCCATCCTGGGCAAGCTTGGCCAACCATCCGGCTACCGCCGTCTTGAATTCAGCGTTGTAGTTGATGGACGCTTTCAAACGGTTCAGAAAACGGAAGAACTGTGCGGCGTGCGGTTCTTCGCTGTGCGCTTGCCATTGGTGAATCTGTGCTTGTTCGTCGTTGCTGAACCAGTCTCGCACGGCTTCGTGAAGGGGGCGCGGTGCTGCACGGATGTACGCATTCCTAATCGTGTTGAGCCGGTCCTCGCCGCGCTGGGTCAGTGTGCCGTTTGCACGAAGGTAATTTCTCAGTGCCGCAAGCGAGACATTGTCCCGCCTGGCCAGACCGCCGAGCCCACCCGAGGCCTCGATCCCCGCTTGGCCGAGGTCCGACCATGCCCGCAACATGGTGTCAGTGACCATCACATTACCCACCGCGTTGAGCCGGTCTTCGCCAAGCGCGGTCAGGCGGCCGTCTGCACGAAGGTAGCGTCTCAATGCCGCAAGCGAGACATTGTCCCGCCTGGCCAGACCGCCGAGCCCACCCATAGCCTCGATCCCTGTCTGACCGAGGGCCGTCCATGTCTGCAACATGACGGTGGTGATTCTCGCGTTCCTGCCCGACGCGTCAGTCCTTCGCCCGGGGTCTCCGGCCACGCGCGGCATGAGAGCCGCATCCCTTCCACGGCTTGCGTTCCGTGGCGCCGAATGCCTTTCCGATCCGCCGTACGAGGTGATTTCCAGCGTTAGTGTTGCGATGGAAAGCGGTCGTTGGGCCGAACTCGACGGCATGCCGACCAACGCCTGGGCATTGGCATCAGGTGCGAGTACGCCGCGTTGGGAGTCCAGAGACCCATCCACGATTTCCGGGACTTCGGAAGTTGGCGATCGTTGGGCCGAACTCGACGGCATGCCGAGCCGTTCATCGGCCTGACACACCGCGCGCACGTTGGCAGCCAGCACGGTCGGCGGCTCTCCGTTCTGTCGAGACTGCGCCGACGTTGAGGCAGTCACCGGGGGCTGGGAGCGCGTAGCTCCAGTACTGAGAACTTGATCCATGGCTTCTCACGATAGAAATTTCTGCGGTCGCGATTACCTGGTGTCAGGGAGGTTCCCATTCCCACCCGGGTTGAGCCGGTTTTCGCCTCGCTGGGGCAGGCTGCCGTCTCCTCGAAGGAGACGTCTCAGTGTCGCGAGCGAGATATTCCTCTGTCTGGCCAGACCTTCGAACCCACCCGCATCCCTGTTCCCGTAGAGCTGGTCTTCGCCGCGCGGAGTCAGGCTGCCGTCTCCACGAAGGTATAGATTCAGCACCGCAGGCGGGATACCTTCCCATCTGGCCAGTGCGGTGAGCCCACCCGCGGCCTCGATTCCCGCTCGACCGAGGCCGCGCCACCTCAGCAACATGGCGTTGGTGATCGTCGCATTCCTGTGCGACGGGCCAGGCCTTTGTTCGGCAATTTCGGCTGGGGGCTGTATGGGAACGGCATCCCTTCCACTGTTAGCGTCCTGTGGTACCGAAGGCCTTTCCGATTCGCCGTCCGAGATGGCTTCCGGTGTTGCGGGAGAATGCGGTCGTTGGGCCGAGCTCGACGGCATGCCGGAGGCCCGCGCGCCCGGCAGCGCTCGGCGAACGACTGACGGGGTGTCGGGAGGCGACGGTCGTTGGACTGAACCCGACGGCATGTCGAGCCGCTCATCGGCTTGACGCACCATACCCACATTGGCAGCCAGCGCAGTTGGCGGCTGTCCGATCTGTCGAGACTGCGCCGACGTCGAGGCAGTCACCGGGGATGGGGAGCGCGAGGCTCCAAGGCTGGGAACGTGACTCATGGCTTCTCACATGACGGAAATTTTTGCGATCGCAATCGACTGTCGCATGGTCTCGCCATCTGTGCTTGCATGAATCGCTCACGGCGCTTCCCCGGGCGTAAACGGAAAAGGCAGAAGAGCTAACGCTCCTCTGCCTTTTGAATTCCTTGGTGCCCAGGGCGGGACTCGAACCCGCACGCCTCTCGGCGCTACCCCCTCAAGATAGTGCGTCTACCAATTCCGCCACCTGGGCAAGGGGAGCGCGATTGTAACGGGAAAATTTAATTTTGTGAATGCTTCTCGTACCTCTCATCCCTGTATTTGTCTCAGTTGTGACATGCCCCAGCGCGCAGGAGAATGAACTCAACACGGCGCCATCGAGGTTCCGGGCAACCCTTCAACAACTCGCAAGGAGAAACATCATGCAACTGATCGCCGCCGCTCTGGGTGCCGCCTTCGCCTACGTCTCCCATACCTACGACCTGCCGATGTGGCTGTGAAAGCCGCCGGTACTGCAAAAAACCATCGACCTTGCAGCGCTACCGACCGACAATGGTTCTCCTCGAAATGTCATCAGCCAAGGGGAACCATGTCGTCAGCGCCGCATGCCATTCGCATCGAATCGCAACGTTTGACCCTCCGCCCGTTCCAACCCGCCGACGCGCCCGAAGCCTTTGATTGCATCTCCGCGCGTCTTGCCCGCTACATGTCCTGGGAGCCGTCACCGGACCTCGAACACTTCGAATCCGTATGGCAGACGTGGCTGACGCAAATGACGAACGGAACGGACTACGTCTTCACGGTTCGCCTGCATGACGGCGACGCGTTCCTCGGACTCGCCGGACTCCATCGCACGACAGACGAATACCCCGAACTCGGTATCTGGATCCGGGAGAGCCAGCATGGCAACGGATTCGGGACGGAGGCCGTTCGCGCCGTCGCCGATTGGGGCGCTCGCGTACTCGGCATTCGCGGGTACGTCTACCCGGTCGCGACGGAAAACACGCCGAGCCGCCGTATCGCCGAATCGCTGGGCGGCGTTGTCATCGACGCGCGTACCACGCCGAAGTACGCATTGGTGATCTACAGGATTCCGGTCGCTCCGCATTGAGCGGAAAAAAAGCACGCCGGGCGGAACCGGCGTGCCTTGTTTTGTCCCGGACGGACAATCGCGTCCCGTTATCTTGTCAGGCCGCCCGACGCTGCGTCGACGCAACCACCGACAGCGATGGCGCAGCGCCCAGACCGCGCAGTCCTTCGTGCTGCCCCTCGCGCAAGCGGAAGCGCGCCACCGTCTCGGCCAGCATGCGCGCCTGCTCGCTCAGCATCGCCGATGCCGCCGCCGACTCCTCGACCAGCGCCGCGTTCTGCTGCGTGGCCTGATCCATCTCCGAAACCGACCGGTCGATCTGGCTGATGCCCGTGCTCTGCTCGGTCATCGCGGCATGGATCTCGCCGACCAGACGCTGCACGCGCGTAATGCCCTCGACGATCTCGTGCATCGTCGTGCCCGCCGCCTGGACACGTTCGGTGCCGCTCTTCACGTTCTGCACCGACGTCTCGATCAGCGCCTTGATCTCCTGCGCCGCCGCCGCGCTGCGCTGCGCCAACGTGCGCACTTCGCCCGCCACCACGGCGAAGCCGCGGCCCTGCTCGCCCGCGCGCGCCGCCTCCACCGCCGCGTTGAGCGCCAGGATGTTGGTCTGGAACGCAATGCCGTCGATCACGCTGATGATCTCCGTGATGCGCTCCGACGACTGTGTGATCTCCCCCATCGTGCTCACGGCGTCGGTCACCACCTGACCGCCGCGCGCGGCAGCCGCGCTCGCATCGTTGGCCAGACGCGTTGCGTGCTCGGCCGTATCGGCCGTCTGCTTCACGCTGGACGTCAACTGGGTGAGTGCCGACGACGTCTCCTGCAACGAACCCGCCGACGCCTCCGTGCGCTGCGACAGATCGCGGTTGCCCATCTCGATCTCGCTCGTGGCCGATGTCATCGACGCGACGCCCGAACGCACGTCGAGCATGACCGAGCTGATCTTGTCGACGAATGCATTGAACGACTTCGAGATCTGCGCGACTTCGTCATCGCCGACGACATCCAGTCGCTGCCTCATGTCGCCATCGCCCGAACCGATGGTGTCCATCGCGTCGCGCACCGTCGACAGACGTTTGAACGCGCGCGACGTGAAGATCGACGCGATCGCCAGCGCGACCAGCGTGAGCACGATCAGCGTGACGACCGTCGCCCACAGCACGTACGTGAGCCCCGCGGTGGCCTCGGCACGGTCGAGCGCGACCACCAGGTACCAGTCCGTGCCCGGAATGCGCTTGGCCTTGAGCAGCTTGGGAGCGTCCGCGAGCGTCATCTGGACGGGTGCGGCGTCGTCGCTGGCCAGTCCTGGCAGCGATTCGGCCGTGAGCGTGGCCGCCACATCGGTGGACGGCTTGAGCGAGAACTTGTTGTCCGGGTGCGCGATCACCTGCCCGTCGCCCGCCACCACCAGCGCCAGGCTCGACGGCGTGGGATGCACCGCCTTGATGATGTCCTGCACGCCCGTGAGCGCCACCGCGCCGCTCACGGCACCGACGGTCTGACCGTCACGCACGAGCGGCGTGGTGAAGGCAACGTACGGGATGCCCGTCGACGAGTCGCCGTACGGCTTGGTGACGGTGAGCTTGCCCGCCGCGACGGCGCTCTTGTACCAGGGGCGCGCGGTCGGATCGTAGTCCGGCGGCGTGGGCGCGGTGGAAAAGAACGTCTTGTCGGACCAGCCCACGCTCGTGATCGGGAAGTCGTTCGTCTTGCCCATGAGCTTGACCAGCCCGCCCGGGTCGCCCTTCTCGACGACCTGCGCGGTGGCGTTCACCGCCTGCGCCTTGTCGGCCGACCAGCGTTCGATGGCGCTCGCGTTGCCTTTGGCCACGGCCGAGAGCGTCTGCGCGATGCTCGACATCATGCTGTCGCGCACGATCGCGTAAGTCGTGACGCCTGAGAGGATCAGCGCACCCACCACCGTCAGGCAGGTAATGAGCAGAATCCGGGTTCGCAACGAAGTGACTTTCATGGGCTTTCATCGGTAGGCCCGCAAGCGAGCCGTTGAGGGGGAATGCCGCTCGGGCAGTGCCGCCGCACTGGCCCACTGCCGCCTTACTCTCTGCGCTTACGGCCACTTCACCGCCGAACTTTAGTGAGCGCAGATCAACGCACGTCGGACTGGTTTCAACAGATCTGGCGATCCCGCCATTCCTCCCTCCGTCCGTCCCTCCTTTCCCTTCCCTTTCCACGCTTCGCCCCTTTGCCCCCTCAGCCGTGCCAGCGCCGTCCGCCGGGCGTGCCGCGCGGCACGAGCTCCGACCGCGCCGAGCGCGTACGCGGTGAACGCGGCGAGCATTGGGCGCACGGGCCCGAAACGGTCGGCGACGCGTCCCGCGCTCAGGCTGGCCACGGCCGACGGCGCGCGTGCGCTGCGTGGAATCCGGTGTAGCCTGATGAATGAGCTTGAGCTTGAGCTTGAGCTTGAGCTTGAGCTTGAGCTTGAGCTTGAGCGAGCACGGCACCAGCAGCGCCGCACCGATACCCCCACGCGGCGCGCGAAGCCACGAGCATCCACGGCGACACGGCAAGCGCGGCCGGGGTCAGGCCGGCTCGGCGCCGGAGAGTTCGGGGAAGCGGAGCGGGGTGGCGCGACAGCCGTCGACGAGCTCGTCGTCGTGCGTCGAGAAGAACACGCAACCCGTTTCGCCGAGGGTGGTGAACAGGTCGATCAGCACCGCGCGCGAAGCCGCATCGAGGCCGCCCGTCGGCTCGTCCGCAAGGATCACGCGCGGGCCGCCGAGCAGGACCGCCGTCAGATAGAACTTGCGACGCGTGCCGGTCGACATCTGCTCGAAGCGCTTTTCCATGTGCGGCATGAGACTGAAGCGTTCGACCAGATCGAGCACGCGGGCGTCGACGCTGGTGCGCCGGGCCGCCGCGCGGGCATCGAGAAAACCGCGACCCGTCTGCAGCGGTTCGGCGAGACAGTCATACGGTACGAAAGCCAGCGATGCACGTGCGCCGGCGGCGTCGTCGCGCATCGAATGGCCGTCGATCCAGATGTTTCCCTGGCCGGCATCGCGCTCGCCCGCGAGCATGCCGAGCAGCGTGCTCTTGCCGCCGCCGCCTTCGTCACGCAACGCGAAACAGCCGCGCTCGGCGCGAAAGCGCAGATTTTCAAACAGTGTGAAGTCGTCGAAACGTTGGGTGAGATTGTCGAAGCGCAGCATGGGGCGGGATCGGTTACTTCAGATAGGCCTTGATGACGTGCAGCACGGGAGCGAGCTCGGCTTCACGATCGGCCTGCTCAGGCTCGTTCACGAGGTGATCGACGAGATGACCTTCGATGACCGCCGCCATCAGGCCGTTGACCGCGCCGCGAATGGCGGCGATCTGCTGCAGCACTTCGACGCAGTCGCCCTCGTTGCTCAACTGACGCTCCAGCGCCTGCGTCTGGCCCTGAATGCGACGAACGCGCGCGAGCAGCTTGTTCTTGTCCCGGATCGTATGCACGTTCTGTCGCGCTCCTGTATTGGCGGTGAATCCACGAAAAAGACTAACACAAATATACTGGGGGGCAGTATATTGCAACCATCCTTCATTCGCCACCGAGCGCATCTCCATGACCGAGTTTTCGACCCTTCTCCAGCAGGGCAATGCCTGGCTGTTCGTGCCCAGCGCCATCCTGCTCGGTGCGCTCCACGGCCTCGAACCCGGGCATTCCAAGACGATGATGGCGGCATTCATCGTCGCCATTCGCGGCACCGTCGGGCAGGCCGTGCTGCTCGGCCTGTCGGCGACGCTCTCGCACACGGCCGTCGTTTGGCTCGTGGCGGCGGCCGGGATGTACTTCGGGCGCAATTGGAACGTCGAGGCCACCGAACCCTATTTCCAACTGGCCTCCGGGGTGCTGATCCTGCTGATCGCCGGATGGATGCTGTGGCGCACGTGGCGCGACAACGGACATGCGAAGGCGCATGGTCATTCGCACGGGCACGATCATGACCACGGGCATGACCATGGTCACGACCACGACCACGACCACGACCACAGCCACGACCATGGTCACACGCACAGCCACGCCACACACTCATCCGCGTTGGCGTCGCATTCGCACGTTGGCCTCGAACTGGGCGTGGTCGGTTACCAGGACGCTCACGAGCGGGCGCACGCGCGCGACATCCAGAAGCGTTTCGCGGGTCGTGACGTCACGACAGGTCAGATCGTCATGTTCGGCCTGACGGGCGGCCTGATTCCCTGCCCGGCATCGATCACGGTCCTGCTGCTGTGCCTGCAACTCAAGCGCTTCGCACTGGGCGCGGGTCTGGTGCTGTGCTTCAGCATCGGTCTTGCGCTGACGATGGTGGCGTCCGGCGCGTTGGCGGCGCTCAGCGTGCGGCATGTGTCGCGTCGCTGGCGCGGCTTCGGCGAGTTCGCCCGCAAGGCGCCGTACTTCTCCGGCATCCTCATCGTGCTGGTCGGCTTGTACGTCGGCTATCACGGCGCCGCGCAACTCTTCTTCAACGCCTGATCCGCTCGATTCTTCGGCGACACCTCACCCCTGCCGTGCCCGATCCGGCCGCTTGTGCAAGAATCTGCGCATCCGGCAACGATCTCACGAGGCAAGCGACATGGTTGACCCGAAAGACATCGCACCCGACAGCACGGCGGCACGCGTGGCGCTATGGCGCGCGCTGCATCTTGAAGCGGACGCCGCGCCGCACGTCCTGAAAGACGACATCGGTCTGAAGCTGCTCGAACCGCCCGACGACTGGCGCGAACGCGGCGACATGAGCCCGTTCACGCAGCCGTTTCGCGCCTCCATCATCGCGCGTGCGCGCTTCATCGAAGATCTCGTGGAAGCGGAGATGGCACGCGGCGTGCGCCAGTACGTGATCCTTGGCGCCGGTCTGGACAGCTTCGCGCAGCGACGTCCCGAGCTCGCCGACCGACTGACGATCTTCGAGATCGATCGTCCCGGCCCACAGGCGTGGAAGCGTCGACGCCTGATCGCCCTGGGCTACGGCGTACCCGACAGCCTGCGCTTCGTGCCGGTGGACTTCGAAGCGGGCCAGTCGTGGCGCGAGGCGCTCCTGCGGAACGGCTTCGCGGCGGACGAGCCGGCGGTGATCGTCTCCACGGGCGTGAGCATGTATCTCACGCGCGAAGCCAATGCGGCCACGTTGCGCGAAGTGGCGTCGTTCGCGCCGGGATCGACGTTCGCGATGACGTTCCTGCTGCCGTTGTCGATGGCGGACCCCGCCGTGCGCCCGGGCCTGGAAATGGCGGAGAAGGGCGCGCGCGAGAGCGGCACGCCGTTCATCAGCTACTTCACGCCGGACGAGATGATGGCGTTTGCGAGAGAGAACGGCTTTCGCGATGCCAGACATGTCTCGGCACAGACGCTGACCGAGCGCTACTTCTCGAATCGCAGCGACGGACTGCGTCCGCCGGCGAACGCGGAAGAGCTCCTCGTCGCGACGACCTAGCAGGCTCGCGGTGTGCCTCGGGACGGGCTGGTGTGCGAAGGGACGGCGGTCGCGATAAGCTTCGCGCGCGGCACATCGACCGCCACGATACCCATCACGAACGCACATACGGAGTCACCGCATGACCCTGACCGAAATTCTGAAGCCGACGACCTCACAGATGATGCGCGCCTTGTCGGCATGGCTCGACAAGGCGGCGCGCTACGAAAAGTCGAAGGGCGGTACGCCCGACAGGCTGATGACGCTGCGTCTTGCACCCGACATGTACCCGCTCGCCGCCCAGGTGCGCTTCGTCAGTTATCAGGCGATGGAGCCGGCGTTCCGTCTGCGCGGCGAAGCGATTCCCGACGACGTGCTCGCCGTGCAGAGCGAGGGCTGGCGCGCGAGCGAAAAGCCAGGCACGTTTGCCGAGGCCAAGGCCTGTCTCGCCAACGCCATCGCGTTTGTCGATGCGTTGCCCGCGAACGCGCTCGACGCCGGCGCCGACAAGGTCGTCTCGCTCGCCCTGCCCAACGGCGTGATCTTCGACATGACGGGCGAGCAGTACGTGCGGGACTGGCTGCTCGCGCAGTTCTACTTCCATACCAACACCGCTTACGCCATCCTGCGCCAGCACGGCGTGGAACTCGGCAAGGCCGACTACGTGGCGCATGTGCTTCCCTACATGCGTTCCGGCAGCGCGCCGCAGGGCTGATATCGCCGCCGCCCGTCGATCATTCTCCGATGAGGAACGGCGGGCCGAAGCGCGTGGCGATGTGTTCGGTCGATTCGAACAGCTCGCGCAGCACCTGGCTCGTGCACGTCGGCTGCACGTAAAGATAGAACGCGACGTCGGGCAGGCGCGGAAGACCGTCCGCCTCGGACAGCACGCGCATGTTCGCGTCGAGCAATTCCGTCGTGCGGGCGGTGACGCCAAGACCTGCATTGATCGCCGCCTTGATGCCGGTAAGCGTCGGTGAAATGAAGCTCGTGCGCCACGCGATGCCCGCCGCGTTGAGGCGCTCGATCGACAACCGTCGGAAGAGGCTCAGTTCATCGGCCATCACCAGCGGCACGGGCGCGGCGGCGTTGAAGATGAAGTCGTCCGCGCAGATCCACACCATCGGCGACGTGCGCAACTTGATGCCGGGAAAGGCTTCGTCGTAGCGCGTGGAGATCGCCAGATCCAGCTCCTTGTCGCGCAGCGCGTCCATGAGGTGCGGACTGCGTCCGACGATGATCTCGAGCTGCAGTTCCGCCGAGAGCTTCGACAGGCGTCGCAGCATGCTCGGCAGGATCGAATCGGCCACGTCGTGCGGCGAACCGATGCGCAACTTCTCCGCCGGCCCCCGCGTCTGCATGACCTGCACGGCCTGATCGTTGAGCGCCAGAATCTTGTTGGCGTACGCGACGAGACGTACGCCGTCGGCCGTCATTGTCTTCTGCCGCCCCTGCTTTTCGAACAGCGGGCATCCCATCTCCTGTTCCAGCCGCTGCATCTGCTGCGTGATGGCCGATTGCGTGCGGCCCACTCGCGTGGCCGCCGCCGCAAAGGTTTCGTGCTGTGCGATCGCCACGAAAGTCCGCAACAGATCGATATCGAGATTGCGCATGGTCGCCTGAGTCGATACTTCAGAAACGATAATGTTTCCGAGATAAAAATTAAATTGTTCTTGGGGATTTTGGTCGATAACCTGCCTGACACTCAAGCAATATTTATGTGACCGGGCAATAAAGGGTGGATCTCCGGCGCTGTCCGGTCGCCCGCTAATCGATTCGCCCGCCTGGCCGAACTCAAGGAGACTCAGGATCATGTGGCAACGACACCTTGCAGCCGCGCTGTTCGCGACACTCGCCATGATGGACGTCGCGCACGCCGATCAACTGGCCGACATCAAGGCGCGCGGCACGCTCGTTTGCGGCACGCAAAACGCGAGCGAACCGTACGCCTTCCCCGATGCCGCCACGCGCAAGATCGTCGGCTTCGACGTCGACGTGTGCCATGCGATTGCCAAGGGGCTTGGCGTGAAGCTCGAGCATCGCGCCCTGTCGACCGATGCGCGCATCCCCGAGTTGAAGACGCGTCGCGTGGACGTGCTGGCCGCTGCCGTGGCCTGGATGCCGGCCCGCGCCGCCCAGGTCGATTTCAGCGATCAGTACTTCGTTGCACCGATTCGCGTGCTGGTGCGCGCCGACTCGCCGGTGCAGACGCTCGATCAACTCGCCGGCAAGAAGATCGCCGCCTCGGAAGGCTCGAGCTCGGCGGCGGTGTCGGTCACGCGCCTGCCGGATTCGAACCTGCTCACGTTCCATGACATTTCGTCGGCATTCCTCGCGCTGCAACAGGGCAAGGTGGAAGGCCTCGTGGCCGGACAGCTGATCCTCGCGCGCTTCGCCAACGAAGCCGCGGCCAAGGGCGGTCAGCAATACCGCCTGCTCACGAAACCGGTGTTCGAAGAGCGCTGGGGTGTGGTGATGAACAAGAACGAACCGGCGCTGCTCGCGGCCGTGAACAAGATACTGCTCGACTACGAGAAGACGAACGGTCTGCAGGACAGCTTCGACAAGTGGCTCGGCAACAAGTCGGTCTACAAGTTCACGCGCGACTACAAGGTCGAGCCGATCAAGGTGCAGTAAGCGAGACACGACGCAATGTTCGACCTCTCGTTTCTGCTCGAAGACGGCTACCTGAAGCTGTTTCGCGACGGGGTGCTGACCACGCTTAGGCTGTTCGTGGTCTCGGGCCTGCTGGCGATCGTGGTGGGCGTGGTGCTCACCACGTTGCGCGCCCTGCCGGTCAAGCTCTTCAAGGGCTTCGTGATCGTGGTGGTGGAGTATCACCGCAACGTGCCGGTGCTCGTGCAGATCCTCGTGTGGTACTTCGGCGTGCCGCAACTGCTGCCCGACGGCTTGCGCGACTGGATCAACGCGGGCAACACCGAGTTCTTCTTCGCCACGGTGGCGCTGGCGCTCAACGCGGGCGCCTTCATCTCCGAAGACCTGCGCTCGGGGCTGCGCGCCATTCCGAACACGCAACAGGAAGCCGCGTGGTCCATTGGCCTCACGTATCTGCAGTCGTTCCGCTACGTGATCCTGCCGCAGGGCATTCGCGTGGCGCTGCCGGCGCTGCTCAACCAGGCGCTGCTGCTCTTCAAGAACAGCTCGCTGGCGATGGCCATCGGTGTGCACGAGCTGCTGTACCGCACGCGCCAGATCGACAACCTCACGTTCCGCACGTTCGATGTGTTCCTGGTGGCGACGATCCTGTACCTGATCGGCACGCTTGCCCTGATGGCGCTCTCCGAGCACTTCGCCAAACGCCGTACGGCGCCCTCGGGAGTCTGAGATGTACGAGATTCTGCACGACTATCTCGCGTTGTTCCTCGTCGGCAGCTGGCCCAACGGTCCGCTGGGCGGCGTGGCCGTCACGCTTATCCTTTCGGCGCTCGGGCTGGTGATTTCGTTTCCCATCGCCGTCGTCGTCGGCATGGCGCAGGTTTCGCCGTGGCGCTGGCTGCGGCGTGCGATCGGCGTCTGGACGCGCCTCGTGCGCGGCATTCCGCTGTTGATGATCATCTTCTGGGCGTACTTCGCCGTGCCGCTGCTCGTGGGGGCCGAGGTGTCGGCCTTTACCACGGCGGTGTGCGCGATCATCGTCTACGAAAGCGCGTTCCTGTCGCAGATCGTGCGCGCCGGGCTCGAAGGGCTGCCGCGCGGACAGATGGAGGCGGCGCGCTCGAACGGCCTGTCGTGGCTGCAGAGCATGCGCTACGTGCAACTGCCGCAGGCGCTCGCGAACATGCTGCCGTCGATCGTCAATCAGTTCGTGTCGATCATCAAGGCGACGTCGCTCGCCTACGTGATCGGCGTGCCGGAGCTCACCTATTCGGCCGCGCAGGTCAATACGATCACGCTGACCAAGCCGCTGCAGACGTTCCTCGTGCTCGCAGCTTTCTATTTCGTGCTGTGTTTCGCCATTTCGCGCTTCGCCGGCTGGCTGGAGCGGCGCATCGCCCGCCAGCGCGCGGGGCTGGCATGAGCACGCCGGGTCTTACGAAGGAGAACGCGACCATGACCATGCTCGCATTCGAGAATGTCCACAAATACTACGGCGAACATCACGTCCTCAAGGGGATCGACGCCACCATCGGGCGCGGCGAAGTCGTGGTCGTGTGCGGTCCGTCGGGCTCGGGCAAGTCGACGCTGATTCGCACCGTCACGCGACTCGAAGCCATCCAGAAGGGCCGCATCCTGTTCGAGGGCAAGGACGTTGCCGCCCGCGACGTGAAGCTCAACCAGTTGCGCGCGCGCATCGGCTTCGTGTTCCAGAGCTTCAACCTGTTCCAGAATCTGTCGGTGCGGCAGAACCTGATGCTCGGGCCGACGAAGGTGCTCGGCATGTCGCGCGACGAAGCCGTGGCGCAGGCCGAAACGCTGCTCGCCAAGGTGGGCCTCGCGCACAAGATCGACGCGATGCCGGCCAATCTGTCGGGCGGCCAGCAGCAGCGTGTCGCGATTGCGCGCGCGCTCGCCATGAAGCCGCCGCTCATGCTGTTCGACGAGCCGACCAGCGCGCTCGATCCCGAGATGGTGCAGGAGGTGCTGCAGGTCATGCGCTCGCTGGCCGACGACGGCTTGACGATGATGATCGTCACGCACGAGATGGGTTTTGCGCGCGACGTGTCGAGCCGCGTCTGGTTCATGGACCAGGGGCAACTGCTCGAAGACTCGCCGCCCGCGGAATTCTTCAGCCAGCCCAGGCACGCTCGCGCACAGCGATTCCTGCAGGACGTCCTGCGTCCGTCGCCGCTCGTGAGCGTGCCGCGCGACGCCGTGCCTGCCTGAACGGCCAGACATCACCCACACACGACAGCGCCTCACCCGGGCACATCGCATAACAAGGCACTACGGAGAAGACTTTCATCATGTCCACGCCCTCCCTTTCCGAACAACGTCAAGCCGCTGTTGCGGGCGCCATCGACGCCATGAAGGCCGCGCTGGCCCCGGCGGGCGAGACGCGCCCCGCACTGGCCGCCGTCCTGGAGCAGGTCAAATCGCTCGCCGCGCAGCGCGCGCTGTGGAGCGAAGCCGATTTCCCGCCGCCGACGGACGGCGAGCTCCAGGCCCGCTACCTGATTCACGAAGATGCCGACAAGACGTACGCGCTGTACCTGAACGTCATGCGACCCGGCAAGAAGATCACGCCGCACAACCACACCACGTGGGCGTGCATCGCCGCGGTCGATGGCGTGGAATACAACTACGTCTACCGTCGCACGGACGACGGCAGGACGCCCGGCGTCGGCACGCTGGAAGTGAGCGACACGGTGGTGGTCGATCCGGGCCATGGCATCGCGCTGGCGTCGGACGATATCCACGCCGTGGAGATCAAGGGCGACGCCCCGATTCGCCATCTGCACATGTACGGGCGCGCGCTGGAGACGCTCACCGAGCGCATCACCTTCGATCTCGAGAAAGGCACGTATCAAGTGATGGACATCGGCGTGAAGACGCGCCGCTGACGTCCGGCGTCAATGCCTGATTTGCCGCCGGGTGCGAACGTCACGACACCTTCGCCCGGCGGCGCGAATCCCTGACGGCGCGAGCGATTTTCGCGCCACCCGAATCACATCGCCCCGGCGGGCGGTGCGGGCCCGCTCATTCCTGCGATCTGGCCAAGGCCTGCGCAAAACCTGATAACGGATGCCGGTCACCGGCGCAACGCTATGACTTCGTTCATTCCCCAATTTGTGCCGCCTTCCCAGCTCAAGGCCTGGCTGCACGACGGCGACGAGATCGCCGTGTTCGACGTGCGCGAGCACGGCCAGTACGGTGAGGCGCATCTTTTCTACGGCGTCACCCTGCCCTACAGCCGGTTGGAAATCGACATCGTGCGACTCGCGCCGCGCCGCGATGCGCGCATCGTCGTCTACGACACCGACGCGAGTGTTGCCGTGCTCGCGGCGCAGCGTCTTGCCGCGCTCGGCTATTCGGACGTCCACGTGCTCGAAGGCGGCACGAACGCCTGGCAACAGGCCGGCTACACCTTGTTCGCGGGCGTGAATGTGCCGTCGAAAACCTTCGGCGAACTGGTGGAGATGGCGTATCACACGCCGCGCGTGACGGCGCGCGAGCTGGCCGCGATGCGCGAGCGCGGCGAGAACGTGGTGATTCTCGACGGTCGTCCCGTGAGCGAGTATCTGAAGATGACGATCCCGTCGTCGATCTGCTGCCCCAACGGCGAATTGGGCTATCGTATTCGCGAGCTCGTGCCCGATACGACGACGCCCATCGTGGTGAACTGCGCCGGTCGCACGCGCAGCATCATCGGCGCGCAGACGCTCATCAACCTCGGCATTCCCAATCCGGTGATGGCGCTGGAGAACGGTACGCAGGGGTGGTATCTCGAAGACCTGCCGCTCGAGCATGGCAGCACGCGCCGCTATCCCGATGCGGTGGCGTCCTCGAGCCTCGCGCAGATGCGTGAGGCGAGTCAGGCACTCGCCGCGCGGTTCGCCGTGCCCGAGGTCGACGCCGCGACGTTCGCCCAGTGGGCGGAAGACACGTCGCGCACGCTGTTCCTGTGCGACGTGCGCACGCCGGAGGAATTCGCCGCCGGTTCGCTGCCGGGCGCGCAGCACACGCCGGGCGGCCAGTTGATTCAGGCGACGGATCAGTACGTCGGCGTGCGTCACGCGCGCGTGGTGCTGTTCGACAGCGATGGCGTGCGCGCGCCCATCGTGGCGAGCTGGCTGCGTCAGCTGGGGCACGACGCCTACGTGCTTCGCGACGGCCTCGCCAGCGGCGCCTCGTTGCGCGCGAGCACGCCCGGCGTCGAGACGACGCTGCCGCGCGTCGATGCCGCGGCGCTGGCCAGCGCTCTCGCCGACGGCAGCGTGCTCGCCGTCGATCTGCGACCGAGCATGAGCTATCGCCGCGAGCATGTGCCGGGGTCGCAATGGGCGATCCGGCCGCGTCTGCCGCAGTTGCCAGCCTCGCGTAACATCGTGCTCGTCGCCGACGAACCCGGCGTGGCCGAGTTGTTCGTCGCCGACTGGCGTGCGAAGCACAGGCAGGATACGCGCACGTTCTCGCTGCTCTCCGGCGGTCTGAAAGCGTGGGTGGCGGCCGGCCATCCGGTCGAGAGCACGCCGGATCTCCCGCCGGACGCGGACTGCATCGACTACCTGTTCTTCGTGCACGATCGCCACGACGGCAACAAGGCGGCGGCGCGTCAGTACCTCGCGTGGGAGACCGGTCTGCTCGCCCAGCTCGACGATCAGGAGCGCGGTGCGTTCCGCATTGGCGAGCCTGCCGCGAAGTAAGCTCGGGGGGCGGGCATGGGGTTGCCCCAGCACGCCTTTCGCCCGTTGTTCGAACCGTCGAATCGTTTAACGTAGTTCTCCGATCATGTCTCGACAAACGTCTCCCAAACGCCTCGCCACCCGGCTCGTCAAAGGCGGTACGCATCTCGCCGTCGACGGTGGCCGCGCCGTGAATCCGCCGGTCGTGCGCGCTTCCACCGTGCTGTTCGAGTCGATGGACGACCTCAACGACGCACGGCGCCGTCGCGGCTCGCAGCGGCTGTTCACCTACGGCGCACGCGGCAACCCGACCGGCTTCGCGCTGGAGGACGTGGTCGCCGACCTGGAGGGCGGCTATCGCGCACGCCTCTTCCCGACCGGGCTCGCCGCCATCGCCATGGTGTTTCAGGCCTATCTGCGACCCGGCGATCATGTGTTGATTTCCGATTGCGTCTACCAGCCGCTGCGTCACTTCGTCGATACGTTCCTGCGGCCGTGGGGCGTGCAGGTGACCTATTTCCGCGCCGACGGCAGCGACGCCGCCGAGCACATGACTGCGCGCACGAAGATGCTCTACGTCGAGACGCCAGGCTCGCTCGTCTACGAGCTGTGCGACATTCCGGCGCTGGCCGAGCTGGCGCATCGCCACGGCGCGCTGCTGGTCGCGGACAACACGTGGGGCTCGGGCGTGCAGTACCGCCCGCTCATGCTGGGTGCGGACGTCTCGATCATGGCGGCGACGAAGTACCTCAGCGGGCATTCCGACGTCATGATGGGCACCATCGCCACCACCGAGGAGACCTGGCAGACGCTCGCCGTCATGTGCGATGCCCAGGGCGTGGCGGTGAGTCCCGACGACGCCTATCTCGTGCTGCGCGGCACGCGCACGCTGGCGGCGCGTCTGCAGATGCACGAGCGGCATGCGCTCGAAGTGGCGCACTGGCTGAGCAGCGTGCCGGACGTCGCCCGCGTGTTCTGTCCGGCGCTGCCGACGCACCCGGGACACGCGCTGTGGCAGCGCGATTGCAGCGGCACCAACGGCCTCGTCTCGTTCGAATTCGCCAACGCCACGACCGCGCAGGCGGATCGCTTCGTCGACGCGCTGGAGTTGTTCGGCATCGGCGCCTCGTGGGGGGGCTTCGAGAGCCTGGCGACGGTGACGAACGTGGCGGCGACGCGCACTTGCGAGGACTGGTCATCGGCCGGACCCATCGTGCGCCTGCACATCGGTCTGGAAGATCCTCAGGATCTGATCGATGACCTGGCGGCGTCGCTGGAGAAGGTGTTCGGGCGTTGATGTCGCCGCAACGCACCCGCGTGTGCCCCACGTGTGCGCTACCGAGCGGGGGCGGGTGTCGTCGGGTGAGCGTCGATGAAGCCGGCAATGGTGTCGACGACCCCCGGCGCGAGCGGCAGCGAGGCGTCGCTGTAGGTGCGCAGGTTGGCGGCGCGATCGTCCGTCGTGACCGTCTTCAGTACATGGTTGGTGTCGGGCAGCAGGGCGAGCGTGGCGGTCGGCTGCGCCTGCTCGAGTCGCCGTGCATCGGCCGGACTCACTTGCAGATCGCGCGCGCCCTGCACGATCAGCACCGGCACGCGCACCTGCGCGATCAACCGTGCCGGGTTCTGGGCAAAGAGGCTCATGAGGAAGCCCTGCACCGCCGGATTGAACAGCGGCGCGAGCGGTGCGGGTAACGTCGAGGCGTCGACGTGCCTGCCTTTCGTGAGCGCACGGATGGCGTCGTCGCCCGCGTCGGCCAGCGGACCGTTGGCCGGATTGGCGTGCAACTGCTCGCTGAGCACGTCGCCGAGCGGCCGTCCGGCCGTCGACACCAGAATCACGCCGCAGATCGATGCGGAATCGCGCGCCGCCGTCGCGAGCGCCATCAAGCCGCCTTCGCTGTGCCCCAGCAGCCAGACACACGGCGTGCCGGTCTTCGCGCGGATCGCGTCGATCCACGCGCGGGTGTCGCGCACGTAGTCGTCCACCGTCACGGCGTTCGCATCGCTCACGGCGCTCGCGCTGCCGAACATGCCGCGCTTGTCGACGCGCACGCTGGCGATGCGTCGCGCGGCGAGGCCGTCGGCCAGCAGCCGATAGGGGCTCGCACGCACGCCGAGTGGATTGTTGCCGTCGCGATCGGTCGGCCCGGAGCCGGGAATGACGAGGACGGTGGCGTGGCTGCCGGCAGGGGCTTCGTAAGTGCCCGCGAGCGGCTTTTGCAAGCCCTCGGGGCCGGGGGCCCGAATCTCGGTGGACGGTGCCGCGCCGAGTGGGCTCGCCGCGGCCGTCGTCGTGACGGCCGCGGCGATGGTCAGGGCGATACCCCGGGCGAGGGACAGAGCGCTGGGCGTCATCGGTGCGGTGTCGGAATCGTGGAAACCGATGACGATATCACTGCTGCGGGACCACCGCGGTGCGCGGTATGCCGTCGAGGACAGTGAGGATGTGATGCGCGGCCCGCACGCGCTCCTTGATCGGATAGTTCTTGTTTGCCAGCATGACGATGCCCATCTGTTTCGACGGCACGAACGCCACGTAAGTCCCGAAGCCTTGCATCGAACCGGTCTTGTTGACCCATGCGACCGGCGTGGGCGCCATCGGCGGCGAGAATTCGCGCACGGGCGTCGGCTCGTAAGCCATCTTTGCGGAATTGCCTTCGAGCAGTGTGTCCACGCTGACAGGGTACGGGTATTGCTCCCAGACCAGATCCTGCGTCATCGGCTTGTCGAAGAAATAGCCGGTGCGCGTGGCATAGATCGCGTGGCGCAGACGATAGTTGAACACCGGCTTGCCCAGGTTGGCGCTCACGAAGCGCAGCAGGTCGCTCGCCGTCGTCTTGACGCCATAGGCTTCCTCTCCCATCAACGCCGGGGAGACGCGCACCGGTTTGCCGGTCTTGTCGTAACCCCACGCGTAATGCTTCATCTGATCGGCGGGCACGCGGATGAAGGTGTGCTCGAGCTCCAGCGGCTTGAAGACGTGCTCCGTCATGAGCGTGGCGAAGTCGCCGCGCATGGCGCGCGCGACGATTTTCCCGAGCATGCCGATGCTCACGTTCGAGTACGTGCGCACGGTGCCGGTGGGCTGCGCGGGCTTCCATGCCTTGAGGTACCGGAGCAACTGTTCGTCGTTGGTGACGTCGTCGGGCACCTGCAACGGCATGCCGCCGGTGGTGTGCGTGCCGAGGTTCACGAGGCTGACCTCGCCGAACGGCGTGCCGGCGACTTCGGGCATGAAGCGGCGGGTCTTGTCGGTAAGCGAGAGCGCCCCGGCGCCCTGCGCATAAGTCGCGAGCGTAGCGGTGAACGTCTTGCTCACGGAGCCGATTTCGAAGAGCGTCTCGTGTGTGACGGGGCGATTGCCGGCCTTGTCCGCAACCCCATAGTCGAAGACATAGGTCTTGCCGTCGAAGTCGACACCGACGGCCATGCCGGGAATCTGCTGCTGAGCCATCAACGGCTCGACGGTCTTGTCGACCAGCGAGCGGATCTCCGCCAGACGCGGATCGCTCTCTGGTTGCGCGGCATAGCTGCGGGCGCTGAGCCCCATCCAGACGACGGCTGCGGTGGCCGTCAGCGTGGCAAGGGCGGTGAAGACAGTGGGACGGGACTTGGACATCGAGGAGACTCTCCTTGGCAGTGAGGGGCCGGATTGCCGTCATTGTGAGGCTGCGGCAAACGATGTCGGAAGCGTAATCCCAAAGCGGTCGTCGGTTGCATCTGCGGACGGTAACCGGCGTAACCGATGCAACGCACCGCCAAAAAAAAACCGCCCTCTCGGGGCGGTAACACGCTGAATTCAACGGGGGGTCCGGGGGGACTACATTTCAGCGCGAGGGAGTCAGTCGTCTTGCAACGCCGGTTCCAGCTCCCGCTCGCGCATGGCGCGGATGGGGCTTGCCAGAATCATGGCGTCGGCGTTGAGCGGCGGGATATCGCCGAAGAGCGGACGGTAGACGAAGTCGCCCACGTCGATCGTCTCTCCCGTGAGCGCGCACTCGCCCGGATGATGCGCCTTGCGAATGCGCCAGATCTGCGCGCCGTAGTTGCCGCCCATCGCGTCGTTCCACGACACGGTGATCGTCAGCTCGCTGGAGATTTCCAGCACGCGCACGATGGGCGCGCGCCGCGTGTAGGGAATGACCGGCTGGCATATCACGGGCTCGGCGTCGAGCATGGCCACGGTGTGTTGCCAGACACCCTGATCGCGCACGGTTGCACGCGAGGTGCGTGCCGCACGTGCGGTGGAGGCGCCGGGGGTGCGGCTGCTGCCGCTTCGGTTGGGACAATCAGTTCTGTCGCTTCGCATGTTCAGGCCAGCCGGATGCGCGGCCCGCGAAGGCCGCCGAGTTTTTCCGCGCCAAGCAGCACGGTCGCGCGGGCGAACCCGTGCAGCGCATGCTGATGGCGCCGGTACAACATGGCGTGGCTCCACTGCGCGAAGCGTCCGCGCACGATGCCACCTTTGAAAAAGCCGAATCGCCCGAGTGCCCCGGACGCGTTGTATCCCGACAGCGATACCAACGCGCCAGGCGCCCGATATACGAACGGCGCAATGGCGCGGCCCGTTTCGAGCCACACCCCGAGATGACGGCCCAGATGCGCCGCCTGCTGCGTGGCCACCTGCGCTGTCGGCGGCAACGGGAATTCACCTTGCGTGGGCGTGAGCGAGGCGCAGTCGCCCAGCGCGAAGATGCGCTCGTCCTGCGCCGTCTGCAGGGTGTTGCGCACCACGATCTGGTTCGCGTCGTTGGTCGTCAGGCCGCCGATGCCGCGCAGGAAGTCGGGCGCCTTGACGCCCGCTGCCCAGACCAGCAAATCGCCCGGAATCAACTGGCCGTCGTCGCGATAGAAGCCATCGCGATCGGCGCACGCGACGCGCGTGTCCGTGAGCACGCGAAAGCCGAGTCCTTCGAGCTGCGCCTGCGTCGACGCCGAGACGTCTGGCGGGAACGCGCCGAGCACGCGCGGGCCTCGCTCCACCAGCGTGAGCTTGAGCCGCTCGGCCATCTGTGGGGCGCCATAACCGGCCGTCAGCGCAAACGTGCGGCTCAGCTCGGCGGCAAGTGCCACGCCCGTCGTGCCGCCGCCGGCGATCACGATACGCAGCGCATCGTCGTTGACCGCACTGCGCAGCGCTTCGCAGCGCAAGGCCGCGTGAAACGCCTCGGCCTGCGGCTGACTGTCGATGAAATGGCAGACGTCGCGCACACCGGGCAGACAGGCGTCGTCGGCCTGCGAACCGAGCGCGAGCACGAGCGCGTCGTAAGACACGCGGCGCTCGTCGAGCAGACGCGAGCCGTCGGGCCCCGTCATTTCCCCCAGGACGATCTCGCGCCGCACCCGGTCCAGACCGCACATGCGGCCCGCCTGATACGTGAAACCGTGGCTGCAGGCATGCGTGAGATAGGCCACCTCGGTATGGGTGACGTCGCGCGTGCCGGCTGCCACGGTATGCAGCATCGGCTTCCAGAGATGTGTGGGATGACTGTCGATCAATGTCACGCGCGCAGCGCCGCCACGGCCCAGCGTGCGGCCCAGACGGGTCGCCAGCATCAGGCCGGCAATGCCGCCACCGACGATCACGATTCGGTTTGCACGAGACATTTGGGGGGAAATGCTCAATTCAACAAGTGATGAATAAGGGCATAATAACGAGCGTCGCCCCGGCATGTCAAATAGGAAGTGTCTGGGCAGGCAGGAGCGTTCGGGTCGGGTAGACTTGGCGCATTGCTGTCGCGAATTGACTTACCCCATCGCTCAATGACTCTGAACAAAGCCGTCTCGCAAGCCGATCCAACTTTCGTTACGCGCAAGCGCACGCGAGGGCGCCCGACGTGCAACTGCACGCACGGCGCCGACGCGTTGCTGCTCAACGCCCGACGCATCTTCGCGCAGCGGGGGTTCTATGCGAGCAGCGTGCGGCAGATCGCGGAAGCGTCCGGCGTCGATGCGGCGCTGATCTCGCATCACTTCGGTTCGAAGGAGGCGCTGTGGGTCGCCGTGGTCGATCAGATCGCCACGCTGACGCACGAGCTCATCGAGCAGACGAACGAATTGCGGCACGCGGAGATGGAGCCGGCCGAGCGCGTCGAGCAGGCGGTGCGTCTGTTCGTGGAAGCCGTATTCGCGAATCCCGACGTCGGTATGTTCTTCTCGACCGCGGCCACCGAAGAGGGCGAACGGCTCGACATTCTCACGCAGCGGCTCGTGCGTCCCTATCGCGACGCGATGGTGCCGCTCGTGGCCGACTGGCTCGAGTCGCAGAACCGTCCCGCGCAGGATGCCGACGTGATGTACTTCATGCTCACCTCGGCCATCAGCAAGACGGTTTCGTATCGCCACATGATGGGGCCGTTCCTGCCGCCCGAAGGCATGGCCGACCTCAAGCGCACGGTGCTCGATTGCGCGATGGCGCTCATCCGGCAGTGATCATGTGACAAGGGGCGTGCTGGTATCGGTACGCAGGCGTCGTATAAGATGAGGGCACCCGGGCCGACTTCCGGCCCGTTTTTCTTTTCCGTTTCTTTTTTACGGTGCCCCCATGTCGAACGAAATCAAGCGTCTGCACACCAACGCCCGCATGAGCCAGATCGTGATCGCCAATGGCGTCGTGTATCTGGCTGGCCAGGTGCCCGATACGGCCAACGTGTCGGTGACGCAGCAAACCACCGAGATTCTCACGCGCATCGACTCGCTGCTCAAGGAAGCGGGCGTCGACAAGACGCGCCTGCTCACCGCCAACATCTGGCTGTCGGATGCGAAGCACTTCGCCGAATTCAACGCCGTGTGGGACGCCTGGGTGCCGGAAGGCCACGCCCCGACGCGCGCCTGCGTGCAATCGCCGCTCATGCGCGCCGGCCTGGAAGTCGAAATCGCCGTGACGGCCCTGGCGTAATCGCATTGCCATGGCACCGGGCTCGACGCCGCGCGTCGTGCCATAGCGCGAGGGCCCGGTGTTCCCCTCCTTCGATCCACTCTCTGACGCCAGACCCATGAAGCTCGACGCCCTCGTTCTCGGTGCCGGTATCGTAGGTGTGTCCGTCGCCGTGCATTTGCAGCGGCGCGGCATGTCGGTCGCGCTGATCGATCGCAAGCCGCCGGGCAATGAAACCTCGTTCGGCAATGCGGGATTGATCCAGCGTGAAGGCGTGTACCCGTACGCGTTCCCGCGCGACATCGCCACGCTGCTGCGCTATGCGCGCAACGATGCGACCGACGTGCGTTACCACGTCTCGGCGATGCCCACCGCCGCGCCCTTCCTCGCGCGTTACTGGTATCACTCCGAACCGTCGCGTCACGCCCGGATCGCGCGCGACTACAGCACGCTGATCGCACATTGCGTGACCGAGCATCGTGCGCTGATCGAAGCGTCGGGCGCGCAGGCGTTGTTGCGCGAAGACGGCTGGGTGAAGGCATTCCGCACGGTGAAGGCGATGGACGCCGCGCGTCGCGACGCCGAGCGTTGGCAGCACGAATATGGTGTGCCCTTCGAGGCGCTCGACGCCGAGCGGCTGCGTGCCGATGAGCCGTCGCTCTCGCATGTGCTGGTCGGCGGTCTGCGCTATACGGCGACGGATTCGGTCAGTGATCCCGGAGCGCTGGTGGCCGCCTATGCGCGCTATTTCGAATCGCTGGGTGGACGTGTGTTGATGGGCGACGCCACGACGCTGCAACCGCAATGGTCGGTGCAGACGGCGCAGGGGCGCATCGAGGCGCCGCGTGCGGTGATCGCGCTCGGCCCATGGGCGGACACGATGACCAACGCGTTGGGTTACCGTCTGCCGCTTGCGGTCAAACGCGGCTATCACATGCACTATCGCGCTCGACCGGGGGCGACGCTGAACCAGCCGGTGCTCGACGCGGAGTGTGGTTACCTGATCACGCCGATGGCGCGCGGCATCCGGCTCACGACCGGTGTGGAACTCGGGCTGCGCGATACGCCGCCTACGCCCGTGCAGCTCGCGGCCGTCGAGCCGATCGCTCGCGAGACGTTCCCGCTGGGTGAGCGGGTCGACGACGCCCCGTGGCTCGGCCGCCGTCCGTGCACGCCGGACATGAAGCCGGTGATCGGTCCCGCCCCGCGCCACCGCGATCTGTGGTTCGCGTTCGGTCACGCACATCACGGCCTCACGCTGGGGCCGGTGACGGGACGACTCGTGGCCGAGATGATGACGGGCGAAGCGCCGATCGTCGATCCCCGGCCGTTCAGCCCTCAACGTTTCTGAGCGACGGCCGGCGCGGCGCCCGGGGTGGCGTTGTGGTGACTCCGGCCCTTCGCTTCGGCTACCGCGGCGTCTTCGCTGACGTATCCGCACCCGGCGCATGTTCTGCACCGATGCTCTCGGTGGCCCCGCCCTCGTCCGTCGCGCCGATCACACTGATGTCGAACAGGGAGTAGCCCGCGAGCGAGCGGGCCTGCGGGTCTTCCGGATATGTCTTGAGCAGGGGCAGGATCACCGATCCGCCGATCACGTTGCGGCGGCTGTTATCGGCGGGCGACAGGCCCCATACGTTCTGGTAGGTCATCGGCACGCTCTCGCCGTCGCGCTGCGCGTTGCCGAGATACAGCATGATGTGCCCGTTGAGGTGGATCAGCGTCATGAGTGGGCGCCCGCGCTCGGCCAGCGTGCGCAGGCGCGTATCGATATCGGCGTTGCGCAGATCGATGCGTTGTCCGGCGCTCGGCTGATCCGACGATTGACGCGGCAGCCACACGCCGAACGGCGCGAAGAGACTGCGCGTCTCCGCGGAGCAATCGTTGTAGAAGAGCGTATTGCCCCAGCCGTAGGGACGACCGATCTGTTGCTTCATGACCTGCGCCAGATGTCGCGGCGTGAGCGTCCATGGCATCGGCACGAGGCTCGAGGCGTCCAGCTGGACCGTGCGGATCTGCGCCTGACGACGAAGGTCGGCGACCGGAAACATGGCCGCCTGACGTCCGTCGCTCGAGCGCATCATCGGCAGCACGGTGCCGATCGGCGCGAACGTACGGTAGCGCGGCGTGCTCGCGCCCGGCGGCGTGTCCGCCAGCGGCGCGTTGACGCGGACGATGGCGCCGAGTTCGCGCTGTGCGGCGGCTCGCCACGTCGCGACGAAACGCTCGTCGACCGAGGCCACCGTGCGCACATCGACCCAGCCGATCAGATCGGGCGAATAGACGAGCAGCCACGCGCCATCGGCGCTGTGCGCGAGCGTGTAGACGGGCGTGCCCGGACGCAGTGCGGAGTCTTGCAGAGCGTCGAACGGATAGCCTTGCCCGGCTTCACGGAAGTCGTGGAACGCCGGATCGTGAGTCGGCAGCAGCCGGACCAGCGCATTGTCGACGGTGATGCCGCGACGACGCGGATCGTAGGGCCGGTTGGCGTGATCGGCGCCGAGTTGCGCGAGCGCCATGTTGGCTTCGATGGCACGGATCCATGCGCTGGTGTGCGGCTGGAAGTTTTCGCCGTAGGTCTTGCGCACGCCCGGCGTGGCGTTGTCGAAGCGTCGCACGCGCTGCGCCTGCGAATCGGCGATCTGCCGGGCGCCGGCGGCGTCGAGCAGCGACGCCGAGAGCCAGGCGCCGTTCCACGGTGACGGATCGCGAGCCCCGGTGCCGAAGTACCGAGCGCGCAGCGCGTCGAAGCGACGGGCTTGCTCCGGTGCGGAAAGCAGCGGTTGATCGTAGCCGGGGGCGTCGGGACGAATCCAGTGATCGACGTCCTGGTCGTAATGCTCGATGGGGAACCGGGCGACGTTGTAGCGCGTGGCGGGCGCGCTTGCCATTGCGGGCGCCGACGCGGCGGGCTTCTCCGGAGCGCCCGCGCATGCGGCGAGAACGGCCAGCGGAAGGAGCGAGACGAGGACGGGAATGCGGATCGCGGAACGTACACCCATGTCGTACGAGAAAAAGAGCCGGAATGCCGCCATGCTACTCCGTCGTTGCCGTGGGTCAGCCGTTCAACCAGTTTTCGACGCGAAGGCCGGGATAGAGGGTGAAGTCTCGCTCGTTGTTCGTGATGAGCGTGACGTCCAGAGAGACGGCATGCGAAGCGATCAGCTTGTCGAGTTGGTCCTTTCTTCGTTCCCGGCTGGCTTCGCGAACGGGACCGTAGGCTTTGGCCGCGGCGCCGTCGAATGGCAAAACCGGAATATCCTCAACCAGAGCCGCAAGATGGTGACGCTCCCGATCAGGGTTTGCGGCGACGGAAACGCCGTAGAACAGTTCTGCAAACGTGATCGCGGACATCACCACGTCGCCGACCATGCATTGCGCGAAACGCTTCGCGACCGCCTCCGGCTGATGCTTCATCAGATAGATGCAGATGTTGGTGTCGAGCATGTAGCGAGGCATCACAGGGCCTCGCGATCCGATTGCTCCTGGTCCCCGCGGCCTTCGGCCATTACATCCGCGCCGAACCGGGCGAACTTGTCCATTACGCCGGTGAGCGGGCGGCGGCGCGGACGGATGCGCAGTTCGTCGCCGACGCGCTCGATTTCCAGCTCCATGTTCGTATCGGGATAGGCGAGCTCGGCCGGAATCCGCACAGCCTGCGAGTTGCCGTTCCGAAACGCACGGGTGATGTGCATGAGTGACTCCAGCAAGTAGACGTCCTGCCGATACTTTAGGCGCCGAGTCGGGTGATGTAAATACATATGTGTGTACGTTGGGTGGGAGGATTGAAAACCGGTACCGCAAATTAGGAATGCCGGGACTAGGGGAATTGAGAATGCTGTACAAATGTACAGTACAATCGTCGCGTGCCGAACGAAGCATGGATGCTGCCAGCGACTGTCGTATCGGCCTGATACAGTAGTTCCCCCGAGGCGCGTACGCGCGCTGTCAGACGTCAACCAAGCGGCTATTCAATTGGATAATTCGTCCTCGAAACCCGACCCGTCGGCCAGCCACGCCATTCGTATCCGTGGTGCCCGCCAGCACAACCTCAAGAATCTCGACGTCGATCTCCAGACCGGCGAGATGACCGTCGTGACCGGCCCGTCCGGTTCCGGCAAGTCGAGCCTCGTCTTCGACACGCTGTTCGCCGAAGGCCAGCGGCGCTACGTCGAGACGTTCAGCGCCTACGCACGTCAGTTCCTCGATCGCATGGACCGACCGCAGGTCGATCATGTGGAAGGCGTGCCTCCGGCCATCGCCATCGACCAGACCAACCCCGTGCGCAGCTCGCGCTCGACGGTCGGCACGATGACCGAGCTCAACGACCACCTCAAGCTCCTGTTCGCGCGGGCGGCGGCGCTGTTCGATCGCGAGACCGCGCAACCGGTGCGCCACGACACCCCCGAGACGATCTATGCCGACCTGATGGCGCGCAGCGCCCAGGGGGGCGACCCGCGCCTCGTGGTCACCTTTCCGGTGGAGCTGCCCGGCACCGTGACCGCCGATGAAGTCGAGCAATGGCTCTCCGCGTCCGGCTACACGCGCGTGCAGGCCGAACGCGAGATCGCGAGCGCCGAAGGCACCCGCAAGGTGCTCGACGTCGTGGCCGACCGCTTCCGCCTGCAGAACACCGAGAAGGCGCGTGCGATGGAAGCCGTCGAGTCCTCGCTCAAGCGCGGCCGGGGACGCGTGAACGTCTATGTCCTCGCCGACGAAGGCGAGCCCGACATCTGGCGCTACTCGCAAGACCTGCATTGCCCGGACAGCGATCTGCATTACGCCGATCCGCAACCGGCGCTGTTCTCGTTCAACTCGGCCTACGGCGCCTGCGAGGCCTGTCGCGGCTTCGGGCGCGTGATTGGCGTCGATCTCGGCCTGGTGATTCCCGACGAGCGCAAGACATTGCGCGGCGGCGCGGTGAAGACCATCCAGACGCCCGCGTGGAAAGAGATCCAGGACGATCTGCTCGAGTACGCCGGCAAGGCGGGCATTCCGCGCGACACGCCCTGGTCGAAGCTCTCCCCCGAGCATCGCGAATGGGTCATCGAAGGCGCCCCCGACTGGAAGGGCGAGTGGAACAAGCAGTGGTACGGCATCCGGCGCTTCTTCGGCTATCTTGAGTCGAAGGCGTACAAGATGCATATCCGCGTGCTGCTCTCGAAGTACCGCAGCTACACCACGTGCGAGACGTGCGGCGGCGCGCGTCTGAAGACCGAGGGCCTGCTGTGGCGCATCGGCACGAAGGAAAACGCCGACGCCGTGCTGCCGCCCTCGCAGCGCTTCATGCCGCGCGGCGTGTCGTGGTCGCGCGAGCAGCTCGAAGCGCTGCCCGGTCTGACGATGCACGACCTGATGCTCATGCCGATTTCGCGCGTGCGTCAATTCTTCGATTCGCTCACGCTGCCCTCGAGCCTGCTGGACGACGCGCTCAAGCTGTTGCAGGAGGAAGTCGGCACCCGGCTGAAGTATCTGTGCGACGTCGGTATCGGTTATCTCACGCTCGATCGCCAGAGCCGCACACTTTCGGGCGGCGAGGTCCAGCGCATCAATCTGACGACGGCGCTGGGCACGTCGCTCGTCAACACGCTCTTCGTGCTCGACGAGCCCAGCATCGGCCTGCACCCGCGCGACATGGACCGCATCGTCGCGGCCATGCATCGTCTGCGCGATGCGGGCAACACGCTCGTCGTGGTGGAGCACGATCCCGCCGTGATGCTCGCGGCCGATCGCGTCATCGACATGGGCCCGGGGCCGGGCGAGCGCGGTGGCCAAATCGTCTTCGACGGCACCCCCGAGGAAGTGCGCCAGGCCGACACGCTCACCGGCAGCTACCTCGGCGGACGCAAGCATGTCGCGAACGCGTCGAACTGGCGCGCGCGACCGGTGGACGCCGCCACGCCGCGCCTGACGCTGACCGGCGCGCGCGAGCACAACCTCAAACATGTCGACGTCGAGATCCCGCTCGGCCGCCTCGTGTGCGTGACCGGCGTGTCGGGTTCGGGCAAATCGACGCTCGTGCAGGACATTCTCAACCCGGCGCTCGCGCGTCACTTCGGCGACCCGACCGAAGCGCCCGGCGCGCATGACGAATTGACCGGCGCGGAGCAACTGTCCGGCGTGGTGTTCGTCGACCAGTCGCCCATCGGCAAGACGGCGCGCTCGAACCCGGCGAGCTACGTCGGCGCGTTCGACGAGATTCGCAAGCTCTTTGCGGCGGAGCCCGTCGCGCTGCAACGCGGCT
The DNA here is from genome assembly GCF_000815105.2 of Pandoraea pulmonicola. Lineage (NCBI taxonomy): Bacteria > Pseudomonadati > Pseudomonadota > Betaproteobacteria > Burkholderiales > Burkholderiaceae > Pandoraea > Pandoraea pulmonicola. The sequence goes on from NZ_CP010310.2 coordinate 88,794, forward strand.
ACACCGCGAGCACGTTCAGCTTCAACTCCGGCAACGGGCGTTGCCCGACGTGCGGCGGCTCGGGCTTCGAGCACGTGGAGATGCAGTTCCTGAGCGACGTGTACCTGCGCTGCCCGGACTGCGACGGCAAGCGCTATCGCGCCGAAGTGCTCGACGTGAAGATTCAGCGCGCCGTGCCGGGCGAGACCATGCGCGAGCTGAGCGTGTCCGACGTGCTCGAACTGACGGTCAACGAGGCGGTGAAGCTGTTCTCGTCGGATCGCGACGTGCTGCGCGTGCTGCAGCCGATCGTGGACGTCGGTCTGGAATACGTGAAGCTGGGTCAGCCCGTGCCCACCCTCTCGGGCGGCGAGGCGCAGCGTCTGAAGCTCGCGGGCTTCCTCGCCGAAGCGACGCAGAAGAAGACGGCCAGCGGGCAGAAGGTGGCGCATCGCGGCCGTCTGTTCATCTTCGACGAACCGACGACCGGCCTGCATTTCGACGACATCGCCAAGCTGATGCGCGCCTTCGGCAAGCTGCTCGACGGCGGCAATTCGCTGCTGGTCATCGAACATAACCTCGATGTCGTGCGCGCCGCCGACTGGATCATCGACCTCGGTCCCGAGGGCGGCGAAGGCGGCGGCGAGGTGCTGTGCGCGGGCACGCTTGCGGATGTCGTGGCGTGCGAAGGCTCGCATACCGGACGCGCGCTCGCCGAGTACGAACGCACCGTGGTCGCGCCGGCGCAAACGCCCGTGCGTGCGGCCGACCCCGGCATGCCCCTGCAGACGGCGTTGCGCGCCGCGCGGGCGCATCGCAAGCCGGCCGGCGGCGACGACATTCGCATCGTCAACGCGCGCGAGCACAACCTCAAGGCGCTCGATGTCGCGATTCCGCGCGGCAAGTTCAGCGTGATTACGGGGGTCTCGGGCTCGGGCAAGTCGACGCTTGCCTTCGACATCCTCTTCAACGAGGGACAGCGCCGCTACCTCGAATCGCTCAACGCCTACGCGCGCTCCATCGTGCAGCCGGCCGGGCGTCCCGAGGTGGACGCCGTGTACGGCATTCCGCCGACGGTCGCGATCGAACAGCGTCTGTCGCGCGGCGGTCGCAAGAGTACCGTGGCGACGACGACCGAAGTCTGGCACTTCCTGCGTCTGCTGTACGTGAAGCTCGGCATTCAGCACTGCATTCACGATGGTGCGCCGGTTACGGCGCAGAGCCCGGATTCCATCGTCGCGCAACTGCTGCGCGATCGTCGCGGGCAGCATGTCGGCTTGCTCGCGCCGCTCGTTGTCGGCCGCAAGGGCATCTACACCGATCTGGCGAAGTGGGCGAAGGCGCGCGGGCACTCGCATCTGCGCGTGGACGGCGTCTTCCTGCCGGTCGACCCGTGGCCGAAGCTCGACCGTTTCCGCGAGCACACCATCGAACTGCCGGTCGGCGACGTCGTGGTCACGCCCGAGAACGAGGGGCTGTTGCGCACGCTGCTCGCGGCGGCGCTGGAACAGGGCAAGGGCGTGATGCATCTGCTGGCGCCGCTCGACGGTCTCGGCGACGCGATGCACGGCGAACAGCCGGGCGAAGGCGTGGGCGAGATCGAGGTGTTCTCGGTCAAGCGCGCGTGCCCGGTGTGCGGCACCAGCTATCCGGATCTCGATCCGCGCATGTTCTCGTTCAACAGCAAGCATGGCTGGTGTTCGACGTGCGTCGGCACGGGGCTTGCGCTCACGCGCGAACAACGCGAAGCGTTCGACGACACGGTGCTCAATCAGGACAACCGGGGACGCGAACATTCGCTGCCGTCGCAGGAGCAGGAACCCGAAGACGTGGGCGATCAGCCGTGCCCGGACTGCCACGGTGCGCGTCTGAACCCGGTAGCGCGCGCGGTGACGTTCGACGAACACGCTATCTCCGACGTTGCGCAATGGACGGTGACGGACGTGCGCGAATGGATCGAGCACCTCGCCCTGCACGGCCGCGACGCGAGCATCGCGCGCGATCTGATCAGCGAGATCCAGGGGCGTCTGGAATTCCTGGAGGAGGTTGGCCTCGGCTACCTCACGCTCGACCGCGCGGCGCCCACCCTCTCGGGCGGCGAGTCGCAGCGCATTCGCCTCGCGGCGCAGCTCGGCAGCAACCTGCAGGGTGTGTGCTACGTGCTCGATGAACCGACCATCGGTTTGCACCCCCGCGATAACGGCATCTTGCTCAGTGCGCTGCGCAAGCTCGGCGACCAGGGCAACACGCTGGTGGTGGTCGAGCACGATGAAGACACCATCCGTCGCGCGGATCACATCATCGATATCGGGCCGGGGGCCGGCAAGCGCGGCGGCACGCTCGTCGCCCAGGGCAAGGTGAGCGATCTGGCCGCGCACCCCGACTCGCTGACGGGCAAGCTCCTCGCGCATCCGCTGCAGCACCCGATCCAACCGCGTCGCGACGTGGTCGCGCCCGCGAAGGGCGTCGAGGCGGTGCCGCCGCACTGGCTCACCGTGCACGGCGCCACGCTGCACAACCTGAAGAACGTGACGGCGTCGTTGCCGCTCTCGCGTCTCACGGCGATCACGGGCGTTTCCGGATCGGGCAAATCGACGCTGGCGCGCGACGTGCTGATGACGAACCTGCTCGACGCCGTGGGCCGTTCGGTGCTGTCGTCGCCGGCCGAGCGACGCGCCCGCAAGGGCACCGTGCGCCATGCCGTGAAGGCCGACGGCAAGCCGCGTGCGAAGGCTGAAGCGTCGGCCGCGCCGCGTCGTCCGGTGGTGCATGCGTGGCACGGCTGCGAGTCGGTGACCGGCTGGGAGACGATCGATCGCGTGCTCGAAGTCGACCAGACGCCGATCGGCAAGACCCCGCGCTCATGCCCGGCCACTTACATCGGCTTCTGGGACACCGTTCGCCGGCTGTTCGCCGATACGCTCGAAGCGCGCGCTCGCGGCTATTCGGCGTCGCGCTTCTCGTTCAACACCGGCGAAGGGCGTTGCCCGGCGTGCGAGGGACAGGGGGTGCGCACCATCGGCATGAGCTTCCTGGCGGACGTGAAGGTGCTGTGCGACGTCTGTCACGGCCAACGCTTCAATGCCGAGACGCTGGCCGTGACATGGCGCGGCAAGAGCATCGGCGACGTGCTGACGATGGAAGTGGACGAAGCCGTCGAGTTCTTCGCGTCGATGCCGAGCATCGCGCATCCGCTGCAGTTGATGAAGGACGTGGGGCTGGGCTACCTCACGCTGGGACAGCCGTCGCCGACGCTTTCGGGCGGTGAAGCGCAGCGCATCAAACTCGTGACCGAGCTCACGAAGGTGCGCGACGACATCACGCGTCGCGGACAGAAGTCGCCGCACACGCTGTACGTGCTCGACGAACCGACGGTCGGTCTGCACATGGCGGACGTGGCGCGACTGATCAACGTGCTGCATCGTCTCGTCAACGGCGGTCACACGGTGGTGGTGATCGAACACAACCTCGACGTGATCGCGGAGGCCGACTGGATCGTCGACATGGGGCCGGAAGGCGGCAAGGACGGTGGCACCGTGGTTGCGGCCACATCGCCGGATGCGCTGACGAAGGTTCGCGCGAGCCATACCGGCGAAGCGCTCAAGCCGGTGCTTGCGCAGTCGGCGCCGCCATCTTCCCGACCGAGAGTGGCAGCGGCGGCCGGGAAGTAGCGGCTGCAGCCGGCGTTGAAGGATGTCGCAGGGGTAGAGGGACGAGCGGCCTCGTCCGCGGTGAAGCGCAGCTGACTTTGCCGCGGCTGACGATTGCAGAAGGGACGCCATTCGGCGTCCCTTCTGCATTTCAGGCGATGCAAGCGCGATGCACGTTTGAATTATTTCAAATTCAGCAATTTAAAATTGGCAATTATCGAGTTTATTGCAATGAATGCCGGTAATAGACTGCAGTTGTCGACGATGAATTGAACATCGCCGCGTTTCAAACAGACAGGAGAAATACCATGAAGCGCACGCTTATCACCTCTGCCCTGGTTTCCGCGATGCTGGCCGTATCGGCCGGGTCGGCTTTCGCCAGCGACGCCTTCGACGGTCCGTCGGAATTCTCGTGGGTCCCCCAAACCAGCGTGCTCTCGCGCGCCCAGGTTCGTGAAGAACTGGTGCGAGCCCAGCAAGCCGGTCTGGTGCAACAGCACGACGCCGTCTATCCGAAGTCGGTGGCTAAGGTTGGCGGTGCTGCCTCGGCCGTGACGTCGGGCTCGGTCGGTCAAATTGCCGCCGCCGGTTCGACCTACTTCGGCAACTGATCCGGCGCCGTAATCGCCGCACTTGCCTTACCCGCCCGTGAGCGAGCGTCCGCGCGACGTCTCCTGACTCCGGGGAGCAGTCTCCGATGACAAGTCGGCCGCACTTTGGCGGCCGATTTTGTTTTGTGCGTACGAGTCACGTACCGACGTGCTTTTGAGCTTCGTTAATCATCCCTGTGGACAAGTCTGTCGATAACGCTGTGCACAAGCGGTGTTTTGCCTGTGGGCAACCCTGTGGATGACAGTGGGATAGCCGGTGGATAGCCCGGGGAAAAATGCCCGATTCGGTAGGGATAAACCAGTGAATATCCCGTGGATATCCAGTGAACATCGAGTGGATATCCATTGGATAACCCGGGAAAGTCAGTGGATTTCCTGTGGAGATCCCAGGTTTTTTCTGTGAATAACATTGTGGATTGCCGGTGGGCAAGTCGTCGTTGATCCGGCTGAAATGCCCGTCGCATGGACGTTTGCCATCATGGCGCGCAACAACGGGCGAATCGAATGGGTGCACACGGTTGGCCGTCGGCCAGCAACCACCAATCAGCTACCTAGCGTTTTGGACAGGAATGCCGTCACGCGAGCGATGGCGTCTTCGCGTGCTTCGGGCTGGGTGCCGGTAATCGGCACGACATGCGTGCGCGGGTTGGTGAATTCCGGCCGTTCGCGCCGCGGCAGGTTCGGATAATCGAAGTCGTGCACCGCGCCGGGGTAGACGTGGAAATCCACGGGGACGCCGTTGGCCGTGATGTCCTTCATGAACGCTTCGCATGGGGCGGCCTTCGTCCAGACGTCGTCCGCGCCGGTGAGCACCAGCAGCGGGATGCGCGTCGACCAGTTCGCGCCTTGCGCCTTCACGTTGCACCAGCCCGGGTAGAACGCGACAGCCGCGGCGAAGTCCGGCGCGGACGTATCGGCGCCCTGCGCACGCGCCGGGCTGCCGGGGCCGACGGAAAACAGCACCGTGCCGCCGCCGTGCGACCACCCCATGAGGGCGACGCGATCGGCTCGGATGCCGGGGAGTCGCTGCAGGTAGCGAAGCGCACCGTAAGCGTCGCGCGCTCGCTCCACGGAGGGGCGCACCGCGCCGCCGCCCGTGCACTCGCTGCCCTGCCCACGAGACGAAAAACTGTCCACCGCGAGCACCGCATAGCCTTGCGCATTGAAGCGACGTGCCCAGTCGAGCTCACGTGCGTCGATCTTCCCCTTGCGGGTGAACATGCCGTTGCAGCCGTGCATGAAGACGACGGCAGGCGTCGGCCCACTCGCATCGGCAGGCCGGAACAGATAGGCGTCGATCATCACGGGCGCTCCGTGGCTGTCCGTGTCCAGCGAGGGAAGGCCAACTTTCTCCTGCGCCGATGCGGGCGCGACATGGCCGGCCAACGCGGCCGACAGACAACCGAGCATGAGCGCAAGGCGCGCTAGGGTACGTCGCGAAGCCGGCATGACGCCTCCAGACCTGGTGCGTTAGGAATCGGGTGCGAACGAGTATAGCCAGCCGGATGCGCGCGAAATAGCGCGGCGACGGCACGTCATATTACGAATGGTTGCAAGTCGCGCGGCGCATGTACCGCTAAGCATGTGCCGATCGAAGATAAGGCCCGCGCGTGCGGCCCCTTAGAATGGCATCGGAGATCCAATCAATCGTTCCAGCGATGGAGCGCCATGTTTATCCGGAGACATTCGACATGAGCGACAAGACCGACGCCGCGCAAGACCTTCAAGCCCCGCAATGGCGTCTCGAGACGCTGGCCGTCCATGGCGGCTACAAGCCCGATCCGACCACGCGCGCCGTGGCCGTGCCGATCTATCAGACGGTGGCCTACGCCTTCGACGATACGCAGCACGGCGCCGATCTGTTCGACCTCAAGGTGCCCGGCAATATCTATACGCGCATCATGAACCCGACGCAGGACGTGCTGGAACAGCGCGTCGCAGCGCTCGAGGGCGGTGTGGCGGCGCTGGCGCTCGCGTCCGGGCAGGCCGCCGTGACCTACGCCATCCAGACGATTGCCGAAGCCGGCGACAACATCGTGGCGGCCAGCACGCTCTATGGCGGCACCTACAATCTGCTTGCGCATACGCTTCCGCTCTCGGGCATCACCACGCGCTTCGCCGATCCGCGCGAACCCGAGTCGTTCGAGCCGCTCATCGACGCGAACACCAAGGCGATCTTCGCCGAGTCGGTCGGCAACCCGCTGGGCAATATCACCGACATCGCGAAATTGGCCGAGATCGCCCACCGGCACGGCATTCCGCTCATCATCGACAACACGGTGCCCACGCCGTATCTGCTGCGCCCGTTCGAGCACGGCGCCGACATCGTCGTGCATTCGCTCACGAAATACCTGGGCGGTCACGGCACGAGCCTGGGCGGCGCGATCGTCGACTCGGGCAAATTCCCGTGGGCGGATCACAAGGTGCGCTTCAAGCGTCTGAACGAGCCGGACGTGAGCTATCACGGCGTGGTGTACACGGAAGCGTTCGGTCCGGCGGCCTACATCGGACGCGCCCGCGTGGTGCCGCTGCGCAATACCGGTGCGGCGATTTCGCCGTTCAATGCCTTCCAGATCCTGCAGGGCATCGAGACGCTTGCGCTGCGCCTGGATCGCATCACGGACAACGCATTGAAGGTCGCACAGTTCCTGAAGTCGCACCCGAAGGTCGAGTGGGTCAACTACGCGGGCTTGCCGACGCATCCCGATCACGCACTCGTCGAGAAGTATCTGTCGGGGCGGGGGCCGGGCATTCTCACGTTCGGCGTGAAAGGCGGTCGCGCGGCGGGCGCGGCGTTCCAGGACGCACTGCGACTCTTCACGCGGCTCGTCAACATCGGCGACGCCAAGTCGCTCGCCACGCACCCGGCGTCGACCACGCACCGTCAGCTATCGCCCGAAGAACTGCACAAGGCGGGGGTGAGCGAGGAGACGGTGCGGCTGTCCGTCGGCATCGAGCACATCGACGATCTGCTCGCCGATCTGGATCAGGCGCTGGGTCGATGAATGACGGCCGAGGGCGCGGGAGGCGGCGGCAAGTCGCCGCCACGACACGTCGGCCCGCCCCTCATTCCATACCAATTCTGACGGAGTATCATGCGCGGCAACCGGTCGAGGGTAGGCGGCCGGTTCGCCGTCATGTGATCGTCATGAAATCGTCACATGCGCGGCGTAGTGTCCTTGCCCATTTCTCAAGGATTGCGCATGGATTATCTGCAAGTACTGGTGCTCGCGATCGTGCAGGGCATTGCCGAACTGCTCCCGGTGTCGAGTTCGGCACACGTCATCATGGCCGAGAAGCTCATGGGGCTCGATCCGTCGGCGCCCGCCATGACCTTGTTGCTGGTCATGCTTCATACCGGCACGATGCTCGCGGTCATCGTCTATTTCTGGAAGTCGTGGCGTGAGCGCTACTTCTCGTCGAAGCAAGACTTCGTTCACAACGCCAAGCAGGTGATCATCGCCACCGCCTTCACCGGCGTGATCGGCCTCGCACTGATGCTGTTCATCGAGAAGGTACTCATGCGTGGCAGCGAGCACGCCGAGATCGAGCATCTCTTCGGCAATCTCTACATCATCTCCGCCGGCCTCGCGATGGCGGGCATCCTGATCCTGATCTCCGGACGCAAGCGAGCGCCGATGGGCGATCGTCCCATGCGCGGTGCGGACTCCGCCTGGATCGGTGCGGTGCAGGGGCTTTGCCTGCCGTTTCGCGGTTTCTCGCGCTCGGGCTCGACCATCTCGACGGGCATGCTGCGTGGTCTCGACAAGGTTCGCGTCGAAGAATTCAGCTTCGCGCTCGCCGTGGTGCTCACGCCGCCGGTGATCGTCAAGGAAGCGTATCGTCTGTACAAGTCGGGCGGTGCGCAGACGCTCTCCGGCCACTTCGCCACGGTGATCACGCCGAGCCTCGCCGGCATGGTGTTCAGCTTCCTCGCGGGGTTGATCGCGTTGCGCTGGCTCTCGCGCTGGCTCGAACACGGCCGCTGGTACCTGTTCGGCATCTACTGTCTCGTGGCGTCCGCCGTCGTGCTCGCCGCCAGCCAGGTGATGTGATGTGCGCCGGGGGCCCGGCCTCCGGCATCGCGCTGCATCGGATGTTGTCGTTCACCTTCACACCGGTCCCACTACGACCTCCAGGAACGAAGCATTCACGCGTGCCGCCCGACGAACGCCGTGGTCTCGACGCGGGCGTTGCTGGTTGACGAGGAAAGTGAGGGGTGACGGATCTCGGTGTCAGAAGCACGGCAGGCCGGTGGATGGCTCCCCGGCCTGCCGTTCTTTTTGCGCCGCGCCATACGGGGCGGCGCGTGGTTGGCGCCTACCGATGCCCTGTGACGCCTGACGACGATTACTGACCGAAGTAAATCGAGCCCGCGCGATTCACGCGGCCCGGCACTTCATAGACCGGGGCGACCGTGGTGGTTTGTTGCGCGGTCACCGGACCCGGCTGCGCTTGCGCCTGCACTTGCTGTTGTGCCTGCGTAGGCTGGGTTTGCTGGGCTTGTTGAACCTGGACGGCAGGTTGCGCGTTTTCGGCGGCGCTCACGGCACCTGTACCCAGCAATCCGGCGGCGAAGATCGAGGCGATCAGAGTGTGCTTCATTTTCATTTCTCCTGTCTGGCGAGACGTCCACCATGGGCGTCGTCATTGGGGCCAATCTACGCCCGCGAAACAAGGAGAAAAATGCGCATCCGGGGAAGGGCGCATTGCTGAAACGGAAATAATCAACCGTCGATCACGGCGATCCCGCCGACTCGTGAGCCCAACGGCATGCGACGGCGTCCGCCGGCGCTCTGCGGCGCCCGACGATGCCTAGCGACGTGTTACGCGCGCTTCCTGACGGCGCGAACGTGCGGCACGGCTGCGCAGATACGAGGCGGTAAGCACCGAAGCGCTCGCCAGCAAAAGGAAAGAACCGAGGGCAGCCATTGTCTTGCTCCTGTGTCGGTTGTCGTCGCCCGCGATGCGGCGCACCGGGATGACGGTCAACTTCATGATGTCACTCTACTGCCGACGCACTTTGCAATAAACCCCATTGACCTAAACAAGCTGTTGCGCATGGCGGCATTACGGTCAATTTCCCACCCAAACCCCATCGTCGGCGTGCCATCTGGACGTTTCAACGGTATTAAGTGTTTGATTTTCAATAGTTTTTTCGAATCGGACGATCGGTTGCGTTTTGTAGACGCTCAGTTGCGAAAAAACCACGGGTTTTCCCTAAGATTCACTCATGCCAACGCGACGGACCCTGCAACGCAGCAAAACGCGGCAGGTATCCCGAACGCTAGCTGATCACGAAAGTACACAACCATTGACAGGAGTATCACCATGAACACCCGTATCCTTGCTGCTGTTGTTGCTGCTGCCTCGTTCGTGTCGGCCTCTGCTTTCGCCGACGCTCGTTACAACGACAACACTCCCGACATCCAGGTCCAGGCCAGCCAACTGACGCGCGCTGAGGTGCGTAGCGAGCTGGCGCAAGCTGCCGCAGCCGGGCAACTGAACCAGGTCGAGACCGGCACGCCGCTGATCGCCGCCTCGCAAGCGCAGAAGGTTGCGCCGGCCAACGCGCTGACCCGTGCCGACGTGCGCGCCCAGTTGAACGACCGTGCCTTGCTCGACCGGGACAGCCGTTCGTAAGTCACGCGCTTACACGCTCACGCGCATCGCCTGCCCGCGATGCCACGCCGCCGGCCTTTCGGGGTCGGCGGTTTTTTCGTTCGTTTGGCGCACTTTGCAGACAGAATGTCATCCTTTGCGAGTGACGCCGTCGCTTTGCACAAGATAGTCTCCTGTTTATCGCTGATTCACCCATTTCACCGATTAACGCCGTTGTACCTGCGACCCGTCGTTCTGTCGGGTTGGGCATCCAGCAGACCGGCAAGGAGCTGTCCGTGAACAAAATCGAAATCGACAAGAACAAGCCGGTGATGGTCACCGGTGCGACCGGCTATGTCGCCAGCTGGATCGTCAAGCGGCTACTGGAGGAAGGCGTAACCGTTCACGCCGCCGTCAGAGATCCCGTCGACCGAAACAAGGTCCGTCATCTTGACGAGATGGCCGCCAAGTTGCCGGGCACCCTTCGTTATTTCGCGGCCGACCTGCTGGATCAAGGCTCCTACGCCGAGGCAATGGCTGGCTGTGGCATCGTTTTTCACACGGCTTCGCCGTTTACGCTAAACGTCCGGGACGCCCAGAAGGATCTCGTCGATCCAGCCTTGCTGGGGACGCGCAATGTTCTCGAAACGGCCAATCGGACGGCATCCGTAACGCGTGTCGTTCTGACCAGCAGTTGCGCGGCCATCTACGGCGACAATGCCGACCTTGAAAAAACCCCGCGGGGCGTCTTCACCGAGGAAGTCTGGAACAGCAGTTCGTCTCTCACGCACATCCCCTATTCCTATTCGAAGACGGTCGCCGAGCGTGAGGCGTGGGAGATTGTCGGGAAACAATCCCGTTGGAATCTGGTGGTGGTCAACCCGAGCCTTGTCATTGGCCCGGGGCTTAACGCCCACGGCACGTCGGAGAGCTTCAACATCGTGCGGCAGATGGGGGATGGCCGCATGAAGGCCGGCGCTCCGGACATCGGAGTGGGCGCGGTCGACGTTCGGGACCTGGCGGAAGCGCACCTGAGAGCCGCATACTTGCCCAAGGCGCAAGGCCGCAACATCATTTCCGGGCACAACACTTCCCTCCTGGAAATCGCCAGCGCGCTTTTGCCGAAGTTCGACGCTTACCCGGTGCCGCGTCGTACGCTGCCGAAGTGGCTGGTGTGGCTCGTTGCCCCGCTGGTGGACAAGACCACCACTCGCAAATTCGTGTCGCGTAACGTTGGCTTCCCCTGGCGAGCCGACAACGGCAAGAGCGTCCGGGATCTCGGCATGGTCTATCGGCCCCTGGCGGACTCCATCCAGGACATGTTCCAGCAAATGATCGACAACGGGTTGATTCCGAAGCGCCCGGGCGCGATGGCCACGAGAAACGGAACATGACGAAACAAGCCGCGCACTTCGTCGTCCAGCCGGGCTGGCGGTTGTTGCTCGCGGACATCGGGGTGGATTCCGCCCGTGTGTTGCGTCACGCAGACCTGCCTGCCGATCTGTTCTCTCGCCAGGAGGCGACCATCACGCCCGCCCAGTTTTTTCAACTATGGCGAGCCATCGAGCAGGTTGCAGGAGACGGCATGGCCCTGCCGCTCAAATTGGGCCAGGCAATCTCCGTTGAGGCCTTCGATCCTCCGATTTTTGCCTGCTTGTGCAGTCCCAATCTCAACATCGCCTTCCAGCGTCTGGCGGCCTTCAAGACGCTGATCGGCCCCATGGCGCTCCTGGTCGACGTGGGCGCCAGCCAAACTTCGGTGACGTTGGAATGCTATGCGGACGCCGGCCCTATCCCGCGCAGCATGGCGGCTTCCGAAATGATCTTCCTGACGCAATTGGTCAGGCTTGCCACGCGCCACCGCGTTGTTCCCAAGGAGATCACGCTTGCGGAACTTCCTGATCACCTCGAGCGCTACGAGGACTATTTTGGCGTCGTGCCAAAAGCGGGCCAGGATATCCGACTCACGTTCTCGAAAGAGGATGGCGCGCGTCAATTCCTGACCGCCAACGATTCCATGTGGGCGTTTTTCGAGGCGGGCTTGCGCGAGCGTCTGGCGGCTCTGGACACGACGGCAACCATGAGCGATCGCGTCAAGGCCGTGTTGCTGGAGGGACTTCCCTCCGGGCAGTACGCGGCCGACGATGTCGCGAAACAGCTGGCCGTCAGCAAGCGCACCCTGCAGCGACAATTGAGCGAAGAATCGACATCCTTCAAGGAAGTTCTCAATGCCACCCGCCAGCAACTTGCGGTTCACTACCTTCGGACGCCCACCATCTCACAGGGGGAAATCGCCTTCCTGCTTGGATTCCAGGACGTCAACTCGTTTATTCGGGCGTTCAAGGACTGGCGAGGTGTCACGCCGGGAGCCTACCGGCATGAGATGCACAACAGGCACTAGCCCCCTCTCCTATGCGCCCCTCGCGAGCAACTCCGGCGCCTGTGCGATGAGATAGAGCACGGCGCCGATCAGCCCGCCGACGAGGGTGCCGTTGATGCGGATGTACTGCAGGTCCTGCCCGACGCTCAAACGAATCTGGCGGGACAGATGCTCGGCGTTCCAGCCATGCACCGTGGCCCGGATATGTTCGGTCACGAAATCGGCAAAGCCCGGCGCCATGCGTTCGGCCGCATCCAGCAGTTGCGCGTCGAGCGCGCGGCGCAGCGAATCGCTACGCGCGAGCTCCTGTCCGATCCACGCCGCCGCGCCCGTGATCTTCGCCCCGATCACCGAATCCGCCCGCGTCAGATCGCGCTTCACCCAGTCGCGCCACTCGTTCCACACGCCGCCCACGTAGGCGTTAAGCGCCGTGTCGCCTTTGAGTTGCGTCTTGAAGACGTCGAGCTTCGACTGCAGTTCGGTGTCGTGCTTCAAGCGCTCGATCAGACCCGACACCGCACGATCGAAGGCCTGACGCAACTGATGCGACTCGTCTGCCTCCATCTGCGCGAGCAGGCGCACGACTGCCGCCGAAATCATCTCCGCTCCCTTGTCGCCGATCCACTCCGTGGGTAGCACCTTTTCCTTTTTCGGATGGTCGACCTTGAGCCAGTCGACGATGCGCGCCGAAATGAACTCGCGCGTGTCCGGCTCGTTGAGCAGCGCGACGAGATAGTCGAGCGTCTCGTCGAGCAACGCCTGATGACGACCGTCGCGCGTGAGCGCATCGAGAATGGCCGCGGTCGACTGCGATATGTCGAGCCGGTCGACGATCGTGTCGAGCGCGCGGCGTATGAAGGCCTGCACGTTGCGCTCGTCCATCACGTCGAGCACGCCGCCGGCCACCTTCACCAGCACGGCGCTCAACTGACGCGTGTTCTCGTAGGAGCCGAGCCAGTGCGATACGGCATCGGCCGGGTTCTGCTGCCGGATGAGGCGCACGACCGTGGGCGTATCGAGAAATTTCTCCCTGACGAAACGTGCGAGACCGTCGCCCAGCGCATCCTTCTTGCGGATCAGGATGTTGGTGTGCTGCGAGAGTCCCGGAATCGGGATGCGTCGAAACAGCGCTTCGACAGCGAACCAGTCGGCCAGTCCGCCCACCATGGCGGCTTCGGCGGCGGCGCGAATCCAGCCGGTGACGAAGTGCGGCGGCATGAACAGCGTGGCGATGAAAATGACCAGCGCCACGAGGAGAAAGGACAGGGCGCGCCGCTCGGCGCGTTGTAGGGCGATGGCGGGGTCCATGCGCAACCGGCTCCCGAAAAAACAAGGACGCCCGACAGGTTACCCCGCCGGGCGCTCGATGATAAGTGCCGCGTCGATCGACGGACGGGCGGCATCGCCTTGCACGATGCCGCCCCCTCGACGCGGTGCTTACCCGCGCTGCTTCGCCTTCAGTTCCAGACGGTACTTGTGCAGCAGCGGCTCGGTGTAACCGTTGGGCTGGGCGAGCCCTTCGAACACCAGCGCGCTGGCTGCCTGGAACGCCAGCGAGTCGCTGAAGTTCGGCGCCATCGGGCGATAGGCCTTGTCGCCGGCGTTTTGCTTGTCGACCACGGCCGCCATGCGCTTCAACGTCTCTTCGACCTGCTCGCGCGTGATCACGCCGTGACGCAGCCAGTTCGCCAGATGCTGGCTCGAGATGCGCAGCGTGGCACGGTCTTCCATCAGGCCGATGTCGTTGATGTCGGGCACCTTCGAGCAGCCGACGCCCTGATCGATCCAGCGCACGACGTAACCCAGAATGCCCTGCGCGTTGTTCTCGATTTCCTTGCGGATTTCGTCGGCGCTCCATTCGGCCTTGGCCACCACCGGAACGGTCAGCAACCCGGCGAGGAGGGCGTCGCGCTCCTTCGCGTAGTCGATCTTTTCGAGCGCCTGCTGCACGGCCTGCACGTCGACCATGTGGTAGTGCAGCGCGTGCAGCGTGGCCGCGGTCGGCGACGGCACCCAGGCGGTGTTCGCGCCGGCCTTCGGATGAGCGATTTTCTGTTCCAGCATGGCGTGCATCAGATCCGGCATGGCCCACATGCCCTTGCCGATCTGCGCGCGGCCACGCAGACCGGCAGCCAGACCGACGAGCACGTTGCTCTTCTCGTAGGCGGTGATCCACGCCGACGACTTCATGTCGCCCTTGCGCATCATCGGACCGGCTTCCATCGCGGTGTGCATTTCGTCGCCCGTGCGATCGAGGAAGCCGGTGTTGATGAACGCCACGCGCGCGGCAGCCGCCGCGATACAGGCCGAGAGGTTCACCGAGGTGCGACGCTCTTCGTCCATGATGCCCATCTTGAGCGTGTTGCGCGGCAGTGCGTAGAGGTCCTCGATGCGGCCGAACAACTCGTCGGCGAACGCGACTTCGGCCGGGCCGTGCATCTTCGGCTTGACGATGTAGATCGAGCCCGTGCGCGAATTCAGTCGCAGCTTGCGGTCGTGCAGCGCGGCGAGCACCGTCACCACGCCATCGAGAATGCCTTCGGGGATCTCGCGGCCGTCGCGGTCGGTGATCGCCGGGTTGGTCATCAGATGGCCCACGTTGCGGATGAACAGCAGCGAGCGGCCGTGCAGCTTCACGGGCTTGCCATCGGCACCGGTGTACTCGCGGTCGGCGTTCAGGCGGCGCGTGAACGACTTGCCGCCCTTGTTGACTTCCTCCGTGAGCGTGCCTTGCATCAGGCCCAGCCAGTTGCGGTAGAGCTCGACCTTGTCGTCGGCGTCCACGGCGGCGACCGAGTCTTCACAGTCGATGATGGTCGTGACGGCAGCCTCGACGAGCACGTCCTTGATATGGGCGGCGTCGGTCTTGCCGATCGGATGATTCGCGTCGAACTGGATTTCGAAGTGCAGACCGTTGTGCTTGAGCAGCACGGCGCCCGGCGATGCGACGTCGCCCTGGTAGCCGATGAACTGCGCCGGCGTGGCGAGCGACGTCTCGCCGCCCTTGGTGGTGACGACGAGCTTGCCGCCTTCCACGCGATAGCCGGTGGCGTCCTTGTGCGAGCCCTCGGCAAGCGGCGCGGCCTGGTCGAGGAAGCCGCGCGCGAATGCGATCACGAGTTCGCCGCGTTTCGGGTTATAGCCGTTGCCCTTCTCGGCGCCATTGGCTTCCGGGATGGCGTCGGTGCCGTAGAGCGCGTCATACAGGCTGCCCCAGCGCGCGTTGGCGGCGTTCAGCGCGTAGCGCGCGTTCGAGAGCGGCACGACGAGCTGCGGACCGGCCTGCTCGGCGATTTCGTAGTCGACGTTGGCGGTGGTTGCCTTCACGCCGGCCGGCGCGGGCAGCAGGTAGCCGATCTTTTCGAGGAAGGCGCGGTAGGCGGCGGCGTCGGCGATGGGGCCCGGATGGGCGCGGTGCCAGGCGTCGATCTCACCCTGCAGACGGTCGCGCTCGGCGAGCAGGGCGCGGTTCTGCGGGGCGAGATCGTGAACGATGGCATCGAAACCGCGCCAGAACGCGTCGGCATCGACGCCGGTGCCCGGCAGGGCTTCCTTTTCGATGAACGCGATCAGATTGTCTGCGACCTTCAGGCCGCCACGCTGGGAAGTGGAAGTCATGATGCTGTACTCGAGTTTGAAAACCAGTTTGACGCGACTTCGTCCATCGATCCACCCAGGCGCTTGCGTTGCGACGCAGGTCACCTCGACAGTGCGGCTGACGATAAGGGGCAGTCTTATATAAGAGTCTGAGTGTAATCTTTCTGTGGGCGCTCGAAAACCCGGGATTTCGAGCCGCGGCACTGCCCCAGCTTATAGGTGGCATAAGGGTTTGCGTATGACGTCCACGCGACGAGGCTTCGCGCGCCATGCCGTTTTTTCCGTGTGCAATTGCAGCATTCGGTACGGCTTTTCATCTTGTGAGAAATGACGTCGAAAGATGGCGAAGCGGCCACTGGCGAGCGTTCCGAATTTTTTGACTTTGCCTTCGGGCAGGGGTGCACGGGTTACGCTATGCGGTTGCATGACGACATATGCAAGAACCGAGATTCCCGACACCCCCGAAAAAGTTTCTGCCGAGGAGGCATGAATCGTGAAGCAAATACTGATGATGAGCAGCTCCCGCAAGGGCAACCTCGGCTACATGGAGCATGCGGACGAACAACTCCACGTCTTGCTCGAGGGACGCGCCAAACGCGTGTTGTTCGTGCCCTATGCCGGCGGCATCACTTTCAGTTACGACGAATACGAAGGACGCGTGAAGCCGGTGTTCGAGCGGCTGGGTTACGCGCTCGAATCGATCCATCATCACAAGGATCCGCGGGCGGCCGTCGAGCAGGCCGAAGCCATTGCCGTGGGTGGCGGCAATACCTTCGCGTTGCTCGATCGCCTGTACAACGCCGGTCTGGTGGGCCTGATTCGCGAGCGTGTGAATGCTGGCGTGCCCTACATCGGCTGGAGCGCCGGTTCGAACGTCGTGTGCCCGACGATTCGAACGACCAACGACATGCCCATCGTGGAGCCGCCCACGCTCAAGGCGCTCGACCTGATTCCGTTCCAGGTCAATCCGCACTTCATCGGCGGCAAGCCGGCCGGTCACAACGGCGAATCGCGCGAAGAGCGTTTGGCCGAGTATCTCGCCATCAATCCGGACGAGTCCGTGGTCGGCCTTCCGGAGGGCACCGCGCTGCACGTGCAGGGGGAGAACGCCACGGTGCTCGGCGAGTTCGATGCGCTTCACTTCAAGCAGGGCGGCGCCATCGACAGGATTGCGACGGGCAGCACCTTCGCGCTCGCGTCGATCTAAACGGCGGTTCATGAGGCTCGGCGACAAATTCGATAACGCGCCGGGCAGCATCCGTTCGAGCGCAGTGGGCCGGCAGGGCCCATGGCCGGACGGCGACGCCGGAAAACGACACCGCCGCCCGGACGTGAGCCACGGGCGGCGGTCGGACAACCTTCATGGCAGGGGCGGCGCTGCGCAGCCTCTGTTGCGAATGGCCGTTGCGGCGATCAGGCGTCGTCGTCGAGCCAGGGCACTTCGACGTCGGTCAGATGTGCGACCATCGCCAGTGGGCGTGCTTCATGACGCCCCATCCGGCCGTCGGCACGATGCCACACCACCTGGAACGTCTCCGGGTACCTGTCGGCGAGCAACTGCACGGTGCGCAATTCCTCTTCGTCAGCTTCGTCGATAGGACCGTCGAACGACAGCACCAGCGACTGCGGCCACACGCCGTCTTCCGGATCGTAGACCTTGTCGCCGTTCGGCACGTCCACCACCGCTTCGACGCCGATCGTCGCCGAGGCTGCCACGATCATCTCGCCAAGCGCGCGCAGCAGCGCCGTCGCACGTGCGGAGTTGATCTGACGCATGGCGAGATCGCCGCGCGTCAGGGCTTGTTCCAGCTTGGGATCGGTTTTTTGTTTGGACATGCGGTTCCTCGGTAAAACGTTGACCACCGCGCGACGGCGATGTCATATCACTGCGACATCAGCGCCATGCGCGGGGTTCCGATGCTACCACCGTCGCGCACGCCGGGGCGCATTACAATGCGGTTTTCGTTATCTGTCGTCCCCGGGAGTCAGTCGCTCGTCGATCTGTGCCGCTCCGGAGTCCCACCTCGCCATGGATTCGCGCAAGCCCCCCCAATCAGCCCAAACTCCCGACGCCTCGCAAGCCGCTCCAGCGGGTGCGAGCGACGTCTATCTGCGTTTGTTGGGCGAGACCGCCAAGATCGATTGGAAGGACCTGGAATCGTTTTTCGCGCGAGGCGTACTGTTGTATGTCGCGCCCGGCGTCGACCTCGTGTCGGTCGCGGAGGCGGTGGCCAACGACGACACGTCGACCGTGTCGCAATGGCTCTCGTCCGGCATGGTGCAGCGCATGCAAGCCGAACAGGCGAGCGATTTCACCGCTCGTACGCCCGAGTTGTGGGCGGTCGTCGTCGCGCCATGGGTGCTCGTGCAGGAGCGTGGCGCGCTCGCCTGAGCGCTCCTCACGTCGCCTGTCGTTCTTGTGTCCCCGTGTTCCCGTTCTATTCCGTGATGCCTGCTTCGACGAGGCGTCGCGTGCAGTCCTCGAGCAAGTCCTGCGCCACGACCGACGCGTAAGCATAGTCCGCGTCGAGCGACTCCATCATTTCATGCGCCGTGTAAAGGCCGGCTTCGCGCGACAGCGCTCCGGCCAGCTCGCGCGCGAAGTCGTCGCTCAACGACGAAAGCAGACGGCGCTCCTCCAGCGGCAATTGCAACTTGGAACGCGATAGCCACATCTGCGCAAGCGTCGCGCCCTGTTTGTCCGTCATCCACTGACCATGCTCGTAATATGCCGACAGACGCTCGGCCGTGAGCGCGAACAGCAGTGCGCGGCGGGTGTTGAAATTCAGACGGATCGGTGTGGCTTCCGGCATGACGGCAACCGCAATATGCGGACAAAATCGGGATCAGGGGGCAAAGGTATCACGCAAAGAGCCGCAGCAGCGCATTGCGCGCGTGGCGGATGAGTTCGGTCTCGTCGGCGCGTCCGGGCAACAGGTGGAACTCGGCGCGCGGCAGCGGCGGCAACCCGAGCGACGGCGGGCAGACGACGAGATCGGACGTGAGCGCCGATTCGTTCAGACACGAGATGCCGAGACCCGCGCCGAGGGCCAGTTGCATGCCCGCCACGCCGGCGGCGGAATGCGAGACGCGATACGGCACCTTGTGTTTCTCCAGCACGCCGAGCACCAGGCTCTGCAACGCGCAAGAAGGCGGCAGCGTGACGAGCGGCAGCGGTTCGCCGACCGGTTCGGCGAGCGTCGACGACATCGCCCAGACCAGGCGCTCGCGTCGCACCAGCGTGCCGGGTGTGCGATAGCCGAGCGCCTTCGCTCCCTTGCCGACATCCTCGTTCATCAGTCGCAACGCCAGCCCCACGTCGAAATGCTCGCCGGTCAGTGCCGTGCGCTCGATCTGCGCGCTTTGCATCGCGCTCACGTGCAGGCGCAGACGCGGATACAGGCTGGTGAAGCGCTTGAGTACGCGACCCACATCGTGCGGACGGTAGTAGTCAGTGATGGCGATACGCAGCTCGCCGTCGAGCAACACGCCTTGCAGATCCTCGAACGCCGCTTCGGACAGCGCCGAAATCTGACGTGCGTAAGCGAGCAGACGCGTGCCCGCCGGCGTAGCGCGCATGCCCTTGCGCGAGCGCACGAGCAGCGGCTGGCCGGCGCGTTCCTCCAGCTTCTTGAGCTGTTCGCTCACCGTCGATTGCGACAGAAAGATCTGCTCCGCCGCCGCTGAAATGCTGCCGGCGTCGTGAATGGCGATGAAGGTGCGCAACTGCGTGAGATCGAAGGCGCGGGTGGACATGGCGGGTCTCGAAGGGATATCGCGCCGACAACGGATCTCGGGGGAATCGACGTTGATCCGGAAAACACGATATAAGGCATCGAATTTTCCCGCTTTTCCGATGGATTGTCCATCCGTACGATGCGGAGCGTAGCACTCGGCTCCGCCCGACGGCAGTGCCCGATGCCCTCGATCTCTTCTTTGCGCCGCGCGCCCGTGGGCCGCGCACCGTATCACTCATGAGCGAACGACTTTCCTGTACTGCCGCCGTGCCATCTCCCGTTGCAACGGCGGCCTCGCCTGTTCTTGGCCGCAATCATCGCTGGAAGGTGCTCGGCGTTGGGGTTGCGGCCAACGCCAGTTTCGCCGCCGCACTTGGCGGCATTCCCGCGACGGCCGTGCAAATGCGTGCGGCCTACTCGCTGGCGAACGCGGACCTCGGCATCGTGCTCGGCATGATCGGGCTTGGCATTGCCATTTCGGAGCTGCCCTGGGGCATGCTCACCGACCGCTGGGGCGACCGGCGCGTCCTGCTTGCCGGCTTGATGGTGACGGCGGCGGCGCTTGTCGCGCTCGGCCTGTGGGGCGTGCCCACGCCGCACTACGTGCCGTCGATGCCAATGCTCGCGGCGGGGATGCTCGCGGTCGGCGTGCTCGGCGGCAGCGTCAACGGTTCGAGCGGCCGCGCTGTCATGCGCTGGTTTCACGATAACGAGCGGGGGCTCGCGATGAGCGTGCGGCAGTGCGCCGTACCGCTCGGTGGCGGTATCGGCGCGTTGCTGCTGCCGGGGGCGGCGCTGCATTTCGGTTTCGGGGCGGTGTACTTCGGCCTCGCCATCGCATGCTTCGCGGCGGCGTTCATGGCGTGGCTGTGGCTGCTGGAGCCGCCTGAAGAACCGCACGAAGCGTCGCGTGACGTTCGCGGGGGCAGCCATGCCTCCTCGGCCGGCAGACGCACGGGCGCGAGCTATTCGCCGTTGCGCGATGGCCGACTGCTCGGTACCGCGCTCGGCATGGCCGTGCTCGCGATGCCGCAAGTGGCGGTGCTCACCTTCGGCACGGTGTTTCTGCACGACTTCGCGCATGTGAGCGTGGCGACGATCTCGCTCACGCTCGGCGTCGTGCAGACGGGGGCTGCGATAACGCGCGTCTGGAGTGGACGCTACACGGACAGGCGCCGCAACCGCCCGCAATACCTTCGCGTGTGCGCCGTTGCCGTGGGCGCCGTCTTTGCCGCGCTTGCCGTGCTCGTCGCGTGGCTCGGCCGCCATCCCGAGTGGCTGGCTCACGGTACACCGGTGATGATCGTGCTGCTCGTCGCGGGCGGTGTGGTGGCGTCGGCATGGCATGGGGTGGCGTTCACCGAACTGGCGACGATGGCAGGGGCTTCCCGCGCGGGCACGGCGCTGGGCATCGGCAACACCGGCGTATTCCTGACGATGTTCCTCACGCCGTTGTCCATCCCGCTGCTGCTCGCCCTCGGCGGCTGGGGCCTGGTGTGGGCGGGCGGCCTGATGTGCGCCGCGCTGGCGTGGCCGCTCTTCGTGTGGTCGCATCGGCGCTGACCTCGGCGGCATCGCTCGCGCTGGAGGTCGTGCGGCGCGTCAGGGGAGATGGATGTTCGCGACCAGAAAGTCGAGGAATGCTCGTACGCGGGCGGGCAAGTGTCCGCCCTGCCCCACGTACACCGCATGCACGGGTTCGAGATCGCCGGGGTTGTAGTCTTCGAGCACGGTGACAAGCCGTCCGGCGCGCAGATCGGCATCGACGTGATAACGCGAATGGCGCGCCAGACCCAGTCCTTCGACGGCAAGCTGGCGCATGATCTCGCCGTTGCTCACGAGCATGTTGCCGATCTGGGAGTAGTGCGTGACACCCCCGGCGCCGTCGAGAAACGGCCAGCCTTGCACCTGCCGGTCGAAGTTGAACGCCATGACGTTGTGGTGGATCAGGTCGGCCGGCGTGCGCAGCGGGCCGTTGCGCGCCAGATACCCGGGCGACGCCACCACGTGCACGCGGCTCTCGCCCAGCTTGCGCGCCACCAGCCGCGAGTCGCGCAGCGGTCCCGCGCGAACCGCGACGTCGGCCCGCTGTTCGAGCAGGTCGACGACGGTGTCGGTGAGCGTGAGATCGAGACGAATCTCCGGATACCGCGCGAGAAATGCCGGGATGACCGGCAGCAGATAGTGCATGCCGATCGGCACGCTCGAATTGACGCGCAGCAGACCGCGCGGCACGGCGCCCGCCGCCACCTCGCGCTCGGCCGCTTCGATGTCGGCCAGTACCCGCACGGCGCGTTCGTGAAAGGCCGTGCCTTCGGGCGTGAGCTGCAGACGCCGCGTGGAACGATTGAACAGCCGGGTACCCAGGCGGGCTTCCAGTCGCGCGATCAATTTGCTGACGGCGGATGGCGTCATGCGCAGCGCGCGCGCCGCCGCCGAGAAGCCGCCCAACTCCACGACACGCACGAAGACTTCCATATCGCCCGAGCGATTGACGTCCTGTCGACCCATCGGCTGTGTCCTCGCCCCTTGTTGTGACTGACTTTGCGGGTTTCTGTGACTGTAGGTCACAAATGATTTTCCTTTGCGCAGTCTATTTCATCAATGCGAGGGCGTCTATATTCCGCTCATCGGTTGGCCGCTGTGACCTGGATGGCGTGACCGTTCCCAATATCAGACAGGAGTTTTCCGTGCCCATCGCCCTTTACGCCCTGACCGCCGGTGCCTTCGGCATTGGCGTGACGGAATTCGTCATCATGGGTCTGCTGCTCAACGTCGGCGCCGATTTCGGCGTATCGATCGCGGCGGCGGGTCTGCTGATCTCCGGTTATGCCCTCGGGGTCGTCGTCGGCGCCCCGCTCATGACGACCGCCACCGCCCGCTGGCCGCGCAAGACCGTGCTGCTCGTGCTCATGGCCATCTTCACCATCGGCAACGCGGCGTGCGCGCTGGCGCCGAACTATACGGCGCTCATGGCCGCCCGCGTGCTGACGTCGTTCGCACACGGCACGTTCTTCGGCGTCGGCTCCGTCGTCGCGACCGGTCTCGTATCGCGCGAGCGCCGTGCCTCGGCCATCGCCGTGATGTTCACCGGCCTGACGGTTGCCAACATTCTCGGCGTGCCGTTCGGCACCTGGCTCGGACAACACTTCGGCTGGCGCGCGAGCTTCTGGGCCGTCACGCTCATCGGTGCGCTCGCCTTCCTCGTGATCGCCGGGTTCGTGCCGAAGATCGCCGCCCCGAAGGACGCCGGCGACTGGCGTGCCGATCTGCGCGCGCTGGCACGCCGCCCGGTGCTGCTCGGTCTGCTGACCACGGTGCTCGGTTGGGTCGGTGTGTTCGCGGTGTTCACTTACATCGCGCCGCTGCTCATCGAAGTGACGGGGTTCCCGGAAGGTGCCGTCTCGCCGATTCTGCTGGTCTTCGGCGGCGGCCTGGTCGTCGGCAACCTGTTCGGCGGCAAGCTCGCGGATCGCCACGTCGTGCCCACGGTGCTCGGCAGCCTGTTCGTGCTGTCGGTCGTGCTCGGCCTGATGACCTTCACCCTGCACTCGCGTTGGCCGGCCATCGTGTCCGTGGCGTTGCTCGGCGCCGCCGCCTTCGCGACCGTGGCGCCGTTGCAGCTGTGGGTCATGGAGAAGGCGTCGGGGGCCGGCGAGAGCCTGGCATCGAGCTTCAACATTGCCGCGTTCAACCTCGGCAACGCAATCGGGGCGTGGCTCGGTGGCTTCGTCATCGAACACGGCCCGGGTTTGACGGCGGTGCCGTGGGTGGCGGCGCTCGTACCCCTGGCCGGTGTCGGCGTGGCGGTGCTGAGCCTGCGACTGGATCGTCGCGACGTCAGATCGCTCACGCCGGTTTGCGAGAATCCCGCGTCGTAGTCTGCGCGACGGCCCGATGCGTCAGCGTCAGGCCAATACCCCCACGATCACACTGGCGGCCGCGAATGCGGCCGTCGCGTTTGTGCCGACGTTCAGTCCGCGTGCGCTCAGCGTCTCGTGCGGCATGACGGCGGCCAGCCGGCTGCCACCAGGCAGGACGAGGATGATCTCCGCCTGTCCGGCGTCGTCGGTGACGGCGTCGACGACACCCGCGAGACGATTCGCCGTGGGCAGTCCGGCGAGGTCGGCGCCGCGTGCCACGTCGATCCATGGCGCCTTGATGAGCGCGAACGCTTCACCGCCGACGGCGAGTCCGAGCGTCTGCGTGCTGTGATGCGTCAACGAGGCCGTGATCGTCTCGCCGCCGGGCAGGGCGAGCGTTACCTCGTCGTTCACGCCGTGCGGCCGGATGCCCGAGATCGTGCCGTGCAACTGGTTGCGCGCGCTGGTCTGGAGGGCGAGCCGGGAGATGAGGGGCCATTGCTCGTCGAACTGCTCCAGATCGCTGGCCACACGCGCGAGGAATTGCCTTTGCGCAGTCTCCACGGCCCGGAACGCGGCGACGAGCTTGGCGCCGCGTGCCGTGAGCCGGGTACCGCCACCGCCGCGCCCGCCCGTACTGCGCTCGACGAGCGGCTCGCCGGCGAGCTGGTTCATGGCATCCACGGCATCCCAGGCGGCCTTGTAGCTCATGCCGGCCGCTCTGGCGGCCGCCGTTATCGAGCCGTGCGTGGCAATGTGCTCGAGCAGGGCAATGCGCGCCTGACCGCCCAGCGATGTATTGCCCCGATGCAGCCAAAGCGAGCCGCTCACTTGCAGGTTGTCGGTCATTTCGTTGTGTAAAACATCGTCCGGCGTTGAAGAAGGTTCGGAAACCATAACGCTTTTATCGATTCAATACAGCAGGTCGTCGCGTCTGGAAGGGATGGAAAACCGGCTCAGCCGACCGTGTGGTTTGCCATCCGCGTCGAGCCGCGGTTCGACGTCGAACCGGGAAGTGTTGCGGCGCACCAACGAAGCGAACTTCGGACGTCCTGCTGGGGGACGAATGGGGGACGTTTCTCCTCTACATTGATTTCGCCGCATGCCCCCCCAAGCCGGTCGGTGCCGTATCGGTCAGGACTCCAGGTCTGACGCGAATCGACTGGGAATGCGACGTTCACCGAAGTGCCCACTCACCTGACACAACAGAAACGGGGTGAAATGATGCGCGTCAGGAATATCAAGGAAACGGTTGACGGGGCTCGATATTATCGTCTGGTTCGCACGCTGCCCAACGGCAAGCGGCATCAGATGCAGATTTCTTTTTCCGCCGGTGAAATGCGCTTCAGGCGCTTCGTTGCGCAACGCCTGTGGTTGCTGCGCGCCGAGATGCGGGACAGTACGCGGGCGGCCGCCACGCCTGCCCCGCGCAACCCCATGCCTCAGTTGGTCTTCTAGTCGGACGATCGCCTTACAGGTCGCCGCACCGGCAGCTTTCCGCCGGGCGGCGGCGCTCGCCGATGGGGGGGGATGACATTGCCCGACAGACGGCTCTTAGCCCGTCAGGCGCGGTGTCGTCGGCAGGATCGATGAGATCGACGTGGGGGACGCCGGCTTGACGGCCGCAAGCCCCGTGCCGGCGTTCGCGATGGCGAACTGCACCAGCTCGTCGAATGCAATCGGCCGCGCGAACAGATACCCCTGCGCATAGGTCACGTTGCGCTCGCGCAGATAGGCGGCCTGCATTTCGTTCTCCACACCTTCCGCCACGATCGTCATCCCCAGCCGCTCGGCCAGATGAATGATCGAATCGCAGATATTGCGCGTGACGACGTCGTCCGCGGTCACCGGCAGGAATTCCTTGTCGATCTTCAGATAGTTGAAGTCGTAGCGCTTGAGATAGCCGATGGAGTTGTTCTCGGCGCCGAAGTCGTCGAGTGCCGTCTCGATGCCACGCCGCTGAAGTTCGGCCATCACGTTGCGCGCGGCGGCGGTATCGCGAATCACGTAACGCTCGGTGATTTCGGCGACCAGCGGATAGGTCTCGTTGAGCGAGCCGTAGTAGCGCTCGATATCGCTCACGATCGTGGTGTCGCGCAGATGCCGCTCGGCCAGGTTGATGCCGATATGGAAGCCGGCTGGAAGGGCGCCTTTCGACACGTCGTTGCGGATCTGGCGCAGCAAGGCTCGCGTGAGCTCGATGATCAGGCCGTTGCCCTCGGCGATCGGAATGAAGGCGTCCGGCCGAACGAGGCCGGCGACCGGGTGGTGCCAGCGCACGAGCGCTTCGCTTCCCGCGCAACGGCCGGTCGCCAGTTCCATCACGGGCTGGTAGTAGACCTTGAATTCATTGCGCTTGATGCCGTGCGCGATCTGGCGACGCATGAACTGTGCGGGGCCGAGATGGCGAAACGTCAATATGCCCAGCAGGAAGGCGACGACGCTGCCGAACGCCAGGAAGATCGGCGCCTGGTTGGCGGCGAGCGAGCGCATGAGCGACGGACTGCCGGCGAGCGACGTCACGAAATGCTCCGATACGAGCGTGACCTGCGCTCCGCGCGTGGCGACGCCGGCCGATTCGAGGCGCGGGCCTTCCGAGGTGAGCGCGACCTTGCCGACGCTCATTGCCGTCCAGGCGAGATCGCTGCTCTTCACGCTATGCAAGGTTTCGGTGAGGTACACGCCGTCGACGAACCCAAGCACGCCGTCGGTGGCCGAGGTCGGCACGTAGATCGCCAACGCGGGCGAATCGCTCACGTAGGGCGAACCGCCGACGAGCAGGGCGCGCGTGCCGGTCAGCATGGGTACCAGATCGGCCGGCAGCGGCATGTTGACCGCTTCCTGGGTGCGAACAACCGACGAACAATAAAGCTGGCCGCGCGAGACGAGAAAGATCGAGCGGAAATAGGGACTGAGCGTGCCGGCGGCCTGGAGAGAGCTGCCGACCTCGTGGCATGAACGGCCGACCCACGGAGTTGCGCCCCGCAGCGTGCCCTCGGCCTGCGAGACGATCCGTTCGAGCGCATCGCGCTGGCGTCCGGCTTCGTCGCGAAGGATCGACTGCGACATGTGATAAATGCGCAGCCAGCCCAGGAAAAGGACGACAACGAGCGTGACCGCCACGACAAGCCCGGTCACCAGCCACTGCACGACTCTGGAGTGTTGAATCATGTTTTGCTGTCAACCATGGAATGAGTGGAGCCCGGGCGTGTGCTTCGTGCTGCACGGCACAACTCGTCAATTGACTCTACACGAATCCCCGACGGCGTCCAACGCCCGATAAACCCGCAGGAAACGTGGGGGAAGGTCCGAAGAATCGCCCGGGGGGGACATCCATCGGGAAAGCGCTGCCAGTCGCTTGTCGATTCGCGCAACAACGCAGCGAACGGCCCCTTAAGCGAAATGCCGGGATGGCGGAATCGCGACAAAACTTGGCGTAACGACGATTTACGCATGCTCTACACTTCACTTATTCAATTTCTGGCGAAAAATGGGATAAATCCTAAGTTTTACGCATATCTGCACGAAATCCGCCGGAAAGTCTGCGTTTTCCAAAGCCATTGACGTCAGTCTGTTCATTCCATGTCGAGTCAACCTGCATCCACCCTCTCCGGCGCCTCTGCGCCGGCTGCCCAGGGCACGGCATTCCGCGTGCTGTCGGCGATCAGCTTCTCCCATTTGCTCAACGACATGATTCAGTCGTTGATTCTTGCCATCTACCCGCTGCTGAAGGCCGGTTTTGATCTGAGTTTCGGTCAGGTCGGCCTGATCACGTTGACGTACCAGATCACGGCGTCGCTGCTGCAACCGGTGGTGGGTCTCTACACCGACAGGCATCCGAAGCCGTACTCGTTGCCGGTCGGCATGGGCTTCACGCTGGTGGGGCTGCTGTTGCTGGCGATCGCGCCGAATTTCGGTGTTCTGCTCGTGGCGGCCGCGCTCGTCGGCATGGGGTCGTCGGTGTTCCATCCGGAGTCGTCGCGCGTGGCCCGCATGGCCTCGGGGGGCCGTCATGGCATGGCGCAGTCGTTCTTCCAGGTGGGCGGCAACGTCGGCTCGTCGCTCGGTCCGTTACTCGCTGCGCTCATCATCGTGCCGCATGGCCGCGGCAGCGTGGCGTGGTTCTCGGTGGCGGCGCTCGTCGCGATCGTCGTGCTGTTCCAGGTGAGTCGCTGGTACGCGGTGCAGCGTGCCGCGAGCAAGGGCAAGCCGGCCGCGCGACGTGGCGGCACCGTGCACCTGTCGCGCGGCAAGGTGATGTTCGCCATCGGCATCCTGCTGCTGCTGATCTTCTCGAAGTACTTCTACCTTGCGAGCATCAGCAGCTACTTCACGTTCTACCTGATCAGCAAATTCCACGTGTCGGTGCAAAGCGCACAGGTGCATCTGTTCGTGTTCCTGTTCGCGGTGGCCGCCGGCACGATGATCGGCGGCCCGTTGGGCGACAGGATCGGTCGCAAGTATGTGATCTGGGGCTCGATCCTCGGCGCTGCGCCTTTCACGCTGATGCTGCCGTACGCGAACCTGTTCTGGACGGGAGCGCTCACGGTCGTGATCGGTCTGGTGCTGGCGTCGGCGTTCTCGGCGATCCTCGTCTATGCGCAGGAACTGATCCCCGGCAAGGTGGGCACGGTCTCGGGGCTGTTCTTCGGTTTCGCCTTCGGCATGGGCGGTGTGGGCGCCGCCGTGCTGGGCGAGCTCGCCGACACCACGAGCATCGACTTCGTCTATCACGTGTGCGCCTACCTGCCGCTGCTCGGCATCGTGACGATTTTCCTGCCCGACATGGAAGGCAACGAGCGTCGCAAGGAGACGGCGGCAGCCTGAGCCGCTCGACGGCTGCCCCATGAAGAACGCCGGTCCGAAGCCGCTTCGGGACCGGCGTTTTTTTGCGCCTGACTCGAGATTCGAGGCGAGCGAATTACGGCGCGGCGCGCTTTTGCAGTTCCCAGCGACCGTCGTCGCCCTTCTTGCAGGCGGACAGCTTGAGTTCGACCTCTTGCCCTTTCGCGTTGAGCTGCACGATCAGGTCGCGGCAGGTCTTGTCGCCGATCTTCTGGGTGTTGGTCGGCGTCAGTTGGGCGATGACGCCGGCTGGATTGCGCGTCGCCTTGCCGTCCCACGTGAGGGTGTCGTTGTCCTGTTTCTTGGACAATGCTTCGTTGGCGGCCTTCGCGAGCGCTTCGTTGTCGGCCTTGCGCAGATACGCCAGCGGGGAGTTGCTCATGAAGGCCAGGTTGGAGGCGGCAAACGCCGGCACGGCGACACTTGCGCCAATGACGAGCGCTGTGCCAAGCGCGATCGAGTGGGCACGCGACGAGCGGAATTGCGACATTCGGAATCCTTGAGATTGTCGACAGGGGACGGATCCTGCGCGATGCCGCGACGCCTGAAACACATCGCGCGCCTCGGGCGCGGACGCCACCGCCGCAGGGAGCACGACGATCATAAAAGAAACCGGCAACGGCGTCACCTCAACACGCATGCGCCCATGAGCGCATCACGTCGGCGACTTGCCGCAGGGCGGCTTCCAGCACGGTGTCGCTGGACGGCGATCCGAGTGCGATACGGATCGCCGCGGGCGCCGTCTGCCCCGGTGCGGCAAAGGCATCGACCGGCGTCACGGCGATGCCGCGCGCTTGCAGCGTGGCGACGACGTCGTCGCAGCGCACATGAGCGGGCACGGGAAGGAGACGGTGAAACGCACCGGCGTAGCCCGTCGAGCCGAGGCCTTCGAAACAGGTCTGCGCGAGGGTCTGACGCCGCACGGCCAACGCGCGCTTGCGCGCGATCCAACCATCGAGCGTGCCGTCGCCCAGCCAGCGTGAGGCCAGTTGCGCCATCAGCGGCGCAGCACTCCACACGCTCGCGCGTATGGCGGCGTGCACGCGCGACACGAACGCCGGCGGCGCGATCAGATAGGCGATGCGCAGCCCCGGCGCGCCGGGCTTCGACAGGCTGTACACCTCGAATGTGCGCTCGGGCGCGAGCGCGCGCAGCGGCGGCGGGGCGTCGGGCACCAGGAAGCCGTACGCACTGTCCTCCACGAGCAGAAGATCGTGACGTCGCGCCACGGCCACCAGCGCCTGGCGTTGTTCGAGCGGCATGACATCGCCCAGCGGATTGTGCAGCGTGGGCATCGTATAGACCACGCGCAAGCGGCCCGCGCGCATCCGGCAGCGTCTGTCGAGGGCCGACGGATCGAGTCCGCCGGGCGCCATGGCCACGGCCGCGAGCGGGATGTCGCGCAACGCGGCCAGCGCCTTCCACCCCGGATAGGTCAACGCTTCGACACCCACCGGCTCCCCCGCGCGACAAAGCGCCAGTTGCACGACGTCGAGCGCATGCTGGCCGCCGGCACAGACGACGAGGGTGTCGGGAGACACGGCAACGTCGTCACGGCGCGCCAGCCATTGGGCAGCCGCCGCGCGGTCGGCGCGATGCCCGTCGTGCGGCGTATGCGCGAGCAATGCACTGAGGTCGCCACCCGCCGCCGTTTCGCGCAACGCTTGCCGGAACGCGTCCGTCTGTTCCGGCAACACGGGATAGTTGAACGCCAGATCGACGCCACCCACAGCACCCGGGCCGGGGCCCATTGTGCGAACGCGGCGGCCGCACCCACGGCGGGCGAACGCACGAACGTGCCGCGACCGACTTCGCCCACGGCCAGGCCGCGCCGCGCGAGTTCGGCATACACGCGCGTGACGGTGGACGTTGCGAGCCCGTGCGCGTCGGCGTACTCGCGTTGTGGCGGCAGCCGGGTACCGGAGGCGAGTTCGCCCGACGCAATGGCGGCGGCGAGACGTTCGACGTGTTCGAGATAGCGGGCGTGGCCGGCCATGGGGCGGAAAATTGATCTCAGGACAATTCAATAATTGCACTGACTTCGTGCGCTGACAATACTAGCCGCTGCATGGCGGTTACTGCTGCCGTCTCTTAATGTCGTCCCCAATTTTCCGTTCTTCGATTTCTTCATGTCTCGCCAATCGCCGCACCGCCCGGGATCGTCCGCGATGAACACCGGCCCCGACGCATTCCGCCATGGCACGCCGCCCTGGGCGATCCCGCTGCTCGCGCTGCAACTTTTTCTCGTGACGTTCTCCGTCAATCTGCAAGCACCACTGGTGCCGCACTACGCGGCGGCCAGCGGCTACGGTGCCGGCGCGCAGGCGTTGGCCTTCGCGTGCTACGTGGGCGCGCTGGTGCCGGCACTGCTCTTTCTGGCGGGATTGTCGGATCGCATCGGACGCCGCTTGCCGTTAGCCGTCGCACTCCTGCTCGGACTGGCGGGCACATGGTTGACGCTGCGCTGGCCCTCGCTCGTCGCGCTTGGCGGCGCGCGCGCGTGCTACGGACTCGCGACGGGACTGGTGGCAGGCAGCGGCACGGCGTATATGACGGAACTGTATGGCGAGCGCGAAGACGCCGCCGCGCGCGGCGCGGCGCTGGTGGCGGCGTCCACGTCGCTGGGCTTCGGCATGGGCGCGCTCGTCACGGGCGTTTGCCTCGTGGTGGCGCCGGCGATGCTGCCGCCGCTGAGCCTGCCGGTGTATCTGCCATTCGCGCTGGTGGCGGCGGTGGCCGTCGTGGCGTTGCCGGCGCCCGCCCGCCATCCCGACGTGCCGTGGCTGCGTTGGCCGGTGCTCGCGCCGGGCACGGTGCCGCTGGGCGTGGCGATCCTGCTGGCCTGGGCGGCGGTCGGCGTGGTGATCGGTGTCGTGCCGGCGGCGCTCGCCGCGCATGGCCATGCCGCGTGGTCGGGCTTTGCGACGTTCTTCGTGATTTCGACGGGCCTGCTGTTTCAGCCCGCGGCGCGCCGCATGAACCCTGTGCGCGCCGTGCGCACGGGACTGGTGCTGGTGCCGCTCGGTTTCGTGGTGCTGGCCCTGGGTGTGATCCACGCGAGTTTGCCGGCGCTGCTGGCCGGTGCGGCCATTGCGAGTTCGGCGTGCTACGGCTTCACGTATCTGGGCGGGCTGGCGGCGGTCAACGCCGCGGTCGCCCCGGTATTGCGCGCGCGAGCGGCCGCAGGCTACTTCCTGTTCGCGTACTTTGGATTTTCGGTGCCGGTGATCACGAGCGGCTGGCTGGCCGATCGTTTCGGCATGCCCGTCGCCCTGGCGTTGTTTGCTGTCGCGTTGAGCGCGGGCAGCGTCGCCCTCGCCGTGGCGCTGCGCCGCGAGCCGGCATCGGCTACGCGCCCGATTTGACGCGCTTGCCGCGCCCGGTCTTTCCGCCACCGGTGCCCCTACCCCTGCCACTGCCGGGGCTGACGTAAGCCCCGGTGCCGTGCAACTGGTCCTCGGCAAGTTCCAGTGCCCGCACGGCGCCGCGCCCCTTGCGCGCGAGCAGCATTTCCACGAGCGTTTCCACCACTGCAATGCCTGCCGTGATGGACGGAAAGAACGACGGGCTTTCATGCGAGAACAGCACCGTCACGTCGGCGCCGAGCGCGAGCGGCGAGACCGTGGAGTCCGTGAGCGCCAGGACTCGTGCACCGGCGGCACGCGCCGCCTGCGCGACGATCAGCGCTTCGTTCGAATACGGAGCGAAGCTGATCACCACCACCACATCGCGCGCGGACAGCGCGCGCAATTCCATCTCCAGCGTGCCGGCCTCGCCGCGGATCAGATGCACCGTCGGCCGGAACAGCCGATAGACGTACTGGAACGTGAACGCGATCGGAAAGCACGCGCGAAAGCCCGCCACGTGGACGGTGCCCGCCCCCGCCAGCAAATCGACGGCGGCGCCCAGCGACGCATTGGCTCCCGCCTCGGTCAGATCGAGGTTGTTGTGCTGCACGCGGAACATCTCCGGCACCATGCGCGCCGCATCGCCTTCGCGGATCACCTGCCGCGCGCGGCTCGCGTAAGGCTGCGGCCCGAGCCGGATCGATTCGAGAAAGAGCTCGCGCAGACCATGCCAGCCCTCGAAGCCGAGATGCTGCGCGAGCCGCACGAACGTGGCGGGCTGCACACCGGCTTGCGAGGCGATCGCCCGCATCGAACTGATCGGCACCTGCTGCGGATGATCGAGCAGGAAACGTGCGCCCGCCTGGAACTGTGGACTGAGGTGAGGGTAACGTTCGCGCAGCAGCGTGTTGAGCTGTTCGAGCGTGTGCGGCAGCGCGGTGGCTTTGGTCATTGGGAGATGGCAACACGGCGTCGGAATGGTGTAACGATTGTTGCATGAAATGCCTCGGGCGCGCACGCGCTTTCCCCATCGGGTGTGGGCTGCACGGAAACATCGAGTGTGATAGCGGTATTGCGCGGAGTGTTGCGTTGTTGATGTGTGTGAAACGTATGTTGCAAGTGATGGGCGATACGCCTACACTAGGCGGCATCGTTCGCACGTCGGTGTGCCGTGCGGCCATTGCACGATGCGCCGTCTTTTCGTCAGAGGTTCAGGCATGACTCACGTGTTTCACCGCAATCCGCGCCAGACGCTGCCCGTCGCCGTCGGCGGCCAGGGAATCGAGCTGATCGACAGCACCGGCAAACGCTATCTCGACGCCTGCGGCGGCGCCGCCGTCTCCTGCCTGGGACACGGCCACCCGCGGGTGGTCGAAGCCATGCGGCAACAGGCGGCGCATCTCGCCTATGCGCACACCTCGTTCTTCACGACGGAAGTGGCCGAGCAACTGGCCGACACGCTCGCCGCGAGCGCGCCTGGCGATCTGAATCATGTGTATTTCGTGAGCGGCGGCTCGGAAGGTGTGGAAGCGGCGCTCAAGCTCGCGCGCCAGTACTTCGTCGAGATCGGTCAGCCGCAGCGCCAATACTTCATCGCACGCCGTCAGAGCTACCACGGCAACACGCTGGGCGCGCTGGCCATCGGCGGCAACGCGTGGCGTCGCGAGCCGTTCCTGCCGCTGCTCGTGCCGGCGCATCATGTCTCGCCTTGCTTCGCTTATCGCGAGCGCCACGAAGGCGAGAGCGATGCCGCCTACGTCCAGCGCCTGGCAGACGAGCTCGAAGCGAAGATCCTCGAGCTCGGCGGCGACACGGTCATCGCATTCGTGGCGGAAACGGTGGTCGGCGCGACTGCCGGCGCCGTGCCGCCGGTGGACGACTACTTCAAACGCATCCGCGCCGTGTGCGACAAATACGGCGTGCTGCTGCTGCTCGACGAAGTGATGTCGGGCATGGGCCGCACCGGTTACCTGTTCGCGTGCGAGGAAGACGGCGTCGTGCCCGACATTCTCGTCGTCGCGAAGGGACTCGGCGCCGGCTATCAGCCGATCGGCGCGATGCTGTGCTCGGACAGGATCTACGACGCCGTGGTCGGCGGCTCGGGCTTCTTCCAGCACGGTCACACGTATCTGGGCCACGCCATGGCGTGCGCGGCGGCGCTCGCCGTGCAACGCACGATTGCCGAGGACAACCTGCTGGAGAACGTGAAGGCGCGCGGCGAGCAGTTGCGCGCGCGACTGCGCGAAGTCTTCGCCGATCATCCGAACGTGGGCGACGTGCGCGGGCGGGGTCTCTTCGTGGGCGTCGAGTTCGTGGCAGACCGCGCGACCAGGCGGACGCTGCCGGTGGCCGACAAGACACATGCGCGCCTGAAGGCCGCCGCGAAGGTGCGCGGGCTGCTGATCTACCCGATGGGTGGCACGGTCGACGGCGTACACGGCGATCATGCGCTGATTGCACCGCCGTTCATCTGCCGGCCGGGCGATATCGATCGCATCGTCGAATGGCTGGCGCTGTCCGTGGCCGACGTGACCGGTGTGCCCACGAAGCTCGGAGGCGCGGCATGACGCGGGCCTTCGCGCTGGCCGTCGCCCCCAACGGCGCGCGTCGCACGCACGCCGATCATCCGGCGCTGCCGATGACGCCTGCCGAACTCGGCGCCTGCGCGAGAGCGTGCCTCGACGCCGGAGCGGCAATGATCCATCTTCACGTACGCCGCGCGGATGGCACGCACAGCCTCGAAGTCGCGGATTATGCGGCGGGCATCGCCGCCGTGCGGCGTGCGGTCGGCAACGATCTCGTGCTGCAGGTGACGACCGAAGCGGTCGGCATCTACACGCCGGCGCAGCAGATCGCGACGGTGCGCGCGTTGCATCCGGAAGCCATCTCGGTCGCATTGCGCGAGGTGTTGCCGGACGCCGATCACGCCCCGGTCGCCGAAGCGTTCTTCGAATGGCTGTGGCAGGAGCACATCACGGCGCAGTACATCCTGTACGACACGGACGACGTGGCGCACTACTGGCGGTTGCGCGCGCGCGGTGCGATCCGCCCGGGCCGTCATTGGGTGCTGTTCGTGCTGGGGCGGTACAGCAAGGGGCAACTGTCGTCGCCCGCCGATCTCCTGCCGTTCCTCGCCGCCTGGCGGACGGGCGTGGGCGGCATGGGTGGCATGGGTGGCATGGGTGGCGTGGGCGGTGCCACCGGCACCGGTGCGTCGCCCGACACCACGCCGTGGGCCATGTGCGCTTTCGGACCCCGCGAGACCGAGTGCGCACTGGCGGCCGTGTTGCACGGCGGCCACGCCCGTATCGGCTTCGAGAACAATCTCTTCCTGCCCGATGGCAGTGTCTCGCCGGGCAACGACGCTTCGCTGCGCGCACTCACCGCCGCCGCGTCCCCGCTGGCGCTCGCGCCGATGACGGCCGACGCGTTGCGCGAGCTCACGCGCTGACCCGCTGCCGATCCCGCGACGCTCGCGGGATCGAATCGGAAATAAACCCAAATACACGAGGTGACCGACGTTGCCTGGCCGGGCCGCTGTAATAGAATCGGCGTAACCTTGACAAGGCTCGCGTCGCCCTCCCCCCGGCACCGGGCGTCACCAACGAACGGGAGCGCGGCGTGAAACACTGGTCTATCCGACATCGCATTCTGGCCAGTTTTGGCCTGATTCTCGCCTTGATGGGCCTCATGGCCGGCATCGCCTACACGCGGCTGGTCGCCATCGAGCAGGAGGCGTACAGCGTGGAGTCCGACTCCACACCGGGGCTGTACTACAGCACGATGCTGCGGGGCGCATGGTTCGAGAGCTATCAACTGATCCAGCAGGCCGTGGCCGTCGATGACAACGACAAGACGCGCGCCGTCGACCTCGAAGCGCTGCGCGCCGTCGACGCGAAGATCGACGGCTGGATCAAGAACTACGGCACCACCGTCAACCGTACTATCGATCGCGAGCAGTACGAGGAAGTGCTCACCGTGCGCCGGCAATACGGCCGCGTCGGCACCGAAGTGCTCAAACTCGTGGCCGACGGTCAACTGCCCGCGGCGCGCGCCATGCTCTCGAGCCAGCTCTATCCCGAATGGGGACGCGGACGCACCGCCATTCAGAGTCTGGTCGAGACCAACAAGACCTTCGCCGACGAATCGACACACAACATCGCTCAGGCCGTGGCCGCTGCCAAGGCAACGCTGCTCATCACGCTGGCGGTCGCGCTGGCGGCGGCGATCCTCTGCGGCTGGCTGCTGTTCCGCGCGATCAGCGTGCCGCTCGCGAGCGTGATGCAGATTCTCGAAGTCATGCGCTCCGGCGATCTGACCAAGCGGCTCGACCTGGGCCGTCGCGACGAATTCGGCGCGCTCGAGTCGGGCTTCAACCGCATGACGGACGAGCTCACGGGCCTCGTCGGACAGGCACAGAAGTCGGCGCTGCAGGTGACGACGTCCGTCACCGAGATTGCCGCCACGTCGCGCCAGCAGCAGGCCACCGCGTCGGAGACGGCGGCGACCACGACCGAGATCGGCGCGACGTCGCGCGAGATCTTCGCGACGTCGCGCGATCTCGCACGCACCATGACCGAGGTCGCCGGGGTGGCCGATCACGCGGCAACGCTCGCGGACACCGGCCACGTCGGACTCACGCGCATGGAGGACGCCATGCGTCACGTCATGGAAGCGGCCGGCTCGGTCAACGGCAAGCTTGGCATCCTCAACGAGAAGGCGGGCAACATCAACCAGGTCGTCACCACGATCACCAAGGTGGCGGACCAGACCAACCTGCTTTCGCTGAACGCCGCCATCGAGGCCGAGAAGGCCGGCGAGTACGGGCGTGGGTTCGCGGTGGTGGCCACCGAAATCCGACGCCTGGCCGACCAGACCGCCGTGGCGACCTACGACATCGAGCAGATGATCAAGGAGATTCAGTCGGCCGTGTCCGCCGGCGTGATGGGCATGGACAAGTTCGCCGAGGAGGTGCGTCGCGGCATGGACGAGATGCGTCAGGTCGGCGATCAGCTCGCGCAGATCATTGCGCAGGTGCAGACGCTGCCGCCGCGCTTCCAGGTCGTCAACGAAGGCATGCAGGCACAGGCCACCGGTGCGGAGCAGATCAACCAGGCGTTGGTGCAGCTCTCCGAGGCGGCCCAGCAGACGGCTGAATCGCTGCAGCAGTCGAGTCAGGCCATCGACGAGCTCAATCACGTCGCCAACGGACTCAAGAGCGGCGTGTCGCGCTTCAAGGTGCTGGCAATCAGGCCGAACGGGCTGGGCTGAGCACGGCGCGCGCCCTCATCCCTTTCCCCCTTGACCGTCACTCGCGGACATCGATATGTTGTTCCTGCGCTTCGCCATCGCGACCGATCACTACGTCATCGAGGCCAGTCACGTGGCCGAGGTGCTGCCGTGGCTCGCGCTCAAGCGCCTGCCCGCCGCGCCGGCGTGGGTCGCCGGGGCGTTCAGCTATCGCGGTGAACCCGTGCCCGTGATCGATCTCACGTGTCTGGCCACCGGCGCGAGCGCGCCCGAGCGACGCTCGACGCGTCTGGCGCTGGTGCACTATCCCGAGCCCGGCCCGCATGCGCGGCGTCTCGGCGTGCTGGTCGAACGCGCCACGGACACGCTGCGTGCCGACCCTGCCGCATTTCGCGCGAGCGGCGTCGATCTGCCCGAGGGCCGCTACCTCGGCCCGGTGCTCGACACCGACGAGGGACTGGTGCAGTGGGTGCGCGTCGGGCAATTGCTTACCGACGAAGCGCGCGCGTTGCTCTTCGACGCCGCCGGCGAGGCGTTGTCCGAGGCTTCGCCCACCGACGCCCGGGAGGCATCGCCATGAGCCACGTGCGGGATATCGAGCGGTTGTTGCGCGACACGATGGGTCTCGACGCCGAGACGCTCGGCGCCAATGCCGTCGAACGTGCGGTGCGCGCGCGCCTTGCCGCTATCCCGGCGCACGACGAGGGCATCGCCGCCGACTCGATGTACTGGCAGCGACTGCAGCAGTCGCCGCAGGAGCTGCAGGCGTTGATCGAAGCCGTCGTGGTGCCCGAAACCTGGTTCTTCCGGCATCGCGAGGCCTTCGCGACGCTGGCGCAAATGGCGCGCGACGAACAGGCGGCGCGACGCGGTACCGTGCGCGAGGGACAGCCGTTGCGGCTGCTGAGTCTACCCTGCGCCACAGGCGAGGAACCGTACTCGATGGCGATGGCGCTCTTCGATGCGGGATTCGACACGGGTGGCTTCACGATCGACGCACTCGACATCAGCGAACGCGCACTCGCCATCGCGCGCGAGGGCGTGTACGGCCGCAACTCGTTTCGTGGACCACCGGCCACGCTGCTGTTCCGCGATCGCCACTTCACGCCGCTGGGCGAGAGCTATCGTGTGATCGACGCGCTGCGCTCGCCGGTGCGCTGGCACGCCGGCAATCTGTTCGACGCGTCGCTCGTCGAGCGCCTGGGCACCTTCGATTTCGTGTTCTTCCGCAACGTGCTGATCTATTTCGATCGCGAGACCCAGCAACGGGCGATCGCGCTGCTCATGCGTCTCATGCGCATGGGCGCGACGCTTTTCGCCGGACCGGCCGAGGGCGGCACGCTGACGAGCAATGGCCTGATCTCCACCGGCCACGCGCAGGCGTTCTCGTTTCGCGTTGCCGGGCCGATCAGCGATACCGCGCCCACGGCGGCCAACGTGTCGCGCGTGCCGGGTACGCTCGATCCTGTCAGCGCGGTGCTGCCGGCAGGCAGTCCCGGTACCTTCGGCACCCTTGGCGCCGTCAGTGCTGTCTTGCAGCGACGCACGCACATCACGCAAGTGGCGCAGTTGCCGCACGCGCATACGAGCTCGGCCCGGCCGCTCGCCCCGGCATCCGCCTCTGTGCGTGTTGCCCGGTCAGCCACCGCGTCCAGCGCCGTTGCGCCGAACGCGCGCACGGGCGGCAATGCCGCCGACGGTGCGTTGCTCGAGCAGGCACAAGCGGCGGCTGATGGTGGCGACTTCACGCGCGCCGTGGCGTTGTGCCGAAACGTCCTCGCGACCGACCGCGCCAACGCGCAGGCGGAATACCTGCTCGGTCTTGTCGACGATGCGCGCGGCGATGCGCAGGGCGCGATGATTCACTACCGTCGCGCGCTGTATCTCGAGCCGAACCACTACGAGGCACTTGTGCATTGCGCGGCGCAGCTCGACGCACGCGGCGACGCCGCCGGTGCGCGTCGTCTGCTCGATCGTGCGGAACGTGTGCGGCCGGTGCACGACGCCGACGCCCCACCCCATGACCGCGTCCACCGCCCCGGGGCCCGACATCAATGATCCATCGCGAACTCGCGCATGACGCGTCCTCCGTCACCGGCGAACGCACACCGAAGCCGGATGCCAGGGTGATCCGCCGCCAGGCGGCCGAACTGCTCGACCGCCTGCCCGTGGCGCCGGTCGATCCCGCGCCGTGGCGCGCGGCTCCGGAGGCGGCGACCGACACACGCGGCACCGCGTTACTGCTGTTCCGTCTGGCCGACGAGTGGCTGGCGCTGCCGGTCGAGACCATCGAGGAAGTCGCGTCGATGCGCGCCTGGCATACGGTGCCCGGGCATCGCCAGCGAGCACTGCTCGGCCTCGTGAATCTCCGCGGGGCGCTGGTGCCCTGCCTGTCGCTCGGTGAACTGCTGCGGGTACAGTCCGCGCCGCCCGCCAGTGTGACGCCCGCGAACGCGTCGCGCGCCAGCACGTCGCGCTTGCTCGCGTTGCGTCACGGTTCGCATCTGAGCGCTTTTCCGGTGACCGAAGTGCACGGCACCGTAACGCCCGAGAAACACGACCTGGGCGCTGTCCCTGCGACGGTGCTCGGGGCGTCCGGCGGTTTTGCGGTGGCCGTGTTCCATTGGCGCGATCACGCGGTGGGCGTGCTCGATCCGCTGCGCGTGGGCGCCGCGTTCGACAGGAGCCTCGCATGAGCGACGACTTGCAGAACGCGACGCTGCTCGATTTGTTCCGCATGGAGACGGAGACTCAGGCGCAGGTGCTCGGCGACGGACTGCTGGCGCTGGAGCGCTCGCCCGGCGACGCTACGTGTCTCGAAGTGTGCATGCGCGCGGCGCACTCGCTCAAGGGCGCCGCGCGCATCGTCGGTGTGGACGCCGGGGTGTCGCTTGCCCACGTGCTCGAAGACGCCTTCGTTGCCACTCAGCGCGGCACGCTGCGGCTGGACGGGGTGCTCATCGACCGACTGTTGCAAGGCGTGGATCTGCTCATGCGGCTCGCACATCCGCCGGGTGGCGACGTCAATTGGGCGCAAGGCGCGGGCAAGGCCGAGATCGATGCGTTCGTATCGACGTTCGCCACCGAGCTCGCCGGGTTGACGGGTGGCGCGGCGGTGACCGCGCGCGGCGGCCAGGGACTCGACTACGTCGGCTACGGCGCACGGACGGCTGCGGAATTCGCGCCGCCGGTGAAGGAGGACGCCCCCGTGGCGCCGGAGCCGCCGGTCGGCGACAGGCCCGGGCCCGGAGGCGGGCATAGCGGCCGGGGCGCTGGTGGCGGAGATGGCGGTGGTAATGGCGGTGGTGATGGCGCCGACCATGCGTCGCGCGCCCTGCGCGTATCGGCCGAGAGCCTGAACCGGCTGCTGCGGCTCTCGAGCGAGGCGTTGGTGGCGTCGCGCTGGTCGCAGCCGTTCGCACAGTCATTGCGGCGTCTGAAGCGTCATCAGCATGATGCGAGTGACGCGCTCGATCGCGTAAGCGCCGCATTGGTGCGAGCGGCGGAGCACCCCGGCGAGGACCGTCAGGCGATGCTCGCCGCGCTGGCCGACTTGCGCCGTACGCTGGGCATGGGTGGGCAGTTGCTCGCCGAACAACTGCACGAACTGGACCAGTTCGATCGTCGCTCGACGCAACTGTCGCAGCGCCTGTACGACGAAGCGCTCGCTTGCCGCATGCGTCCGTTCGAAGACGGGATCGGCGGCTTCGCGCGCATGGTGCGCGATCTCGGACGCGCGCTCGGCAAGCCGGCGCGTCTGGAGATTCGCGGCGCGGATACGCAGGTCGATCGCGACATCCTCGACCAACTCGAAGCGCCCCTCGGCCATCTGCTGCGCAATGCCGTCGATCACGGGCTCGAGAGCCCGGCGCAACGCGCGGCGGCGGGCAAGCCGGCCGAAGGCGTCGTCACGCTCAGTGCGCGGCACAGGGCCGGTCTGCTGCAGGTGAGCGTGGCCGACGATGGCGCGGGCGTCGATCTCGAGCGAGTGCGTCAGGCGGTCGTCTCGCGCGGGCTCGCCACTGCGCAGACCGCGCAGCGTCTCGACGAAAACGAACTGCTCGAATTCCTGATGTTGCCGGGCTTCACGCTGCGCGACACCGTGACGGACGTGTCGGGCCGCGGTGTGGGCCTCGACGCCGTGCGCGCGATGGTCGCGATGGTGCGCGGCACGGTGCGCATCGAACAGACGTCGGGCCGCGGCACGAAATTCACCCTGCAATTGCCGCTCACGCTGTCGGTGGTGCGCAGCCTGCTCGTCGAGATCGCCGGCGAGCCGTATGCACTGCCACTGGCGAATCTGTCGCGCACGCTCGCGCTTGCGCCCGAGGACATCGACATGCTCGAAGGGCGGCCGCATTTCACGCTCGACGGGCGCCAGATCGGACTGGTGAGCGCGCAGCAGGTGCTGACCGGCAACGCGCCGGTCGGGGCGTCCGGCGATCAGCCGGTGGTGGTTCTTGGTGAGGGCGAGGCGCATTACGGGCTGGCCGTCGACAAATTCCTGGGCGAGCGCATGCTGGTCGTGCAGCCGCTCGACGCCCGTATGGGCAAGGTGCCGAACATTGCCGCCGGTGCGCTCGCCGAAGACGGTTCGCCGCTGCTCATCATCGATGCGGTGGATCTCGTGCGCTCGATCGCCAAGGCCGTGGGGACGGGGTCGCTCGAACGGCTGCCGGCGCCCGCGGCGCAGACGAGCGGCCGTTCGCGCAAGCGCGTGCTTGTCGTCGACGACTCCTTGACCGTGCGCGAACTCGAACGCAAACTGCTTGCCGCACGCGGTTACGACGTGAGTGTGGCGGTCGACGGGATGGACGGATGGAACGCGGTGCGCAGCGAGTCGTTCGACATGGTGATCACCGACGTCGACATGCCGCGCCTGGACGGCATCGAACTCGTCACGCTCATCAAGAGAGATGCACGCACGGCCGATATTCCGGTCATGATCGTGTCCTATAAGGATCGCGAGGAAGATCGACAGCGCGGACTCGACGCGGGTGCCGATTATTACCTCGCAAAGGGCAGCTTCCACGACGACGCGCTGCTGCGGGCCGTGGTGGATCTCATCGGGGAGTCGGGGACATGAGAATCGGCATCGTGAACGATTCGATCATCGCCGTGGAAGCGTTGCGGCGCACACTCGCGCAGCGCCCCGGACTCGAAGTGGCCTGGGTGGCGTACGACGGTGCGCAGGCCGTGGCGCTGTGCTCGCCCGTGCCGCCGGACCTGGTGCTGATGGATCTCGTCATGCCGGTCATGGACGGTGTGGCGGCCACGCGCGAGATCATGCGTCGCACGCCGTGTCCGATCCTGATCGTGACGTCCGATGTGGGCCATCACGCCAGCCTCGTGTTCGACGCGATGGGCGCCGGCGCGGTGGATGCCGTCGATACGCCGGTGCTGGGCGCGGCGGCGCCGGCGCGTCCGGCGTCGTCGCTGCTCGCGAAGATCGACGCCATTGCGGCGCAGCAAGCCGACGCCCGCAAGGCGCACGCCGCCGCCCCTGCGTCGGCCCCGCGAGGGAACACCGATGCGCTCGTGGCGATCGGCGCGTCGGCCGGCGGTCCGGCGGCGCTTGCCGCCCTGCTTGGACGGCTGCCCGCACACTTCGGTGCGGGCGTGATCGTTGTACAGCATGTGGACGAGGCGTTCGCGCAAGGCATGGCGACATGGCTCGACCAGCAGACGCTGCTCACCGTGCGGCTGGCGCGGGCGGGGGAACGGCCCGCGGCCGGCGTAGTATTGCTCGCGGGAGGGAATCGTCATCTGCGGGTGGATGCGAGCGGACGTTGCGTATATACGGACGAGCCGGAGGATGCCGTCTATCGACCGTCCATCGACGTTTTCCTGAGCAGCGTGGCTGAGCACTGGCGCTCGCGCGCGGTTGGCGTGCTGCTCACGGGTATGGGGCGCGATGGTGCGGCCGGTCTGGGCGCCATGCGCGCGCGGGGCTTTATCACCATTGCGCAGGATCGCGCGACGAGTGCGGTGTACGGTATGCCCAAGGCGGCGGCCGAAGCCGGAGCGGCGTCGGAAATACTGCCGCTGCCGACCATTGCGCCGCAATTGACGGCGATGTTTGGAAACGTATGACAGGATG
Source organism: Pandoraea pulmonicola (assembly GCF_000815105.2). Classification (NCBI taxonomy): domain Bacteria; kingdom Pseudomonadati; phylum Pseudomonadota; class Betaproteobacteria; order Burkholderiales; family Burkholderiaceae; genus Pandoraea; species Pandoraea pulmonicola. Next base: position 131,754 of record NZ_CP010310.2, read on the forward strand.
TGAATCATGACGACAATTCCGCGCCCATCTCGGCCATTGACCGTGCTCGGTGCCGAAGGCAGCCTGAACGATTCGTCGGCGATGGTGCTGCTCGTCGACGATCAGGCCATGGTTGGCGAGGCGGTTCGCCGCGCCCTCGCCAGCGAGTCCAACATCGACTTCCACTATTGCGCGAATCCGGAAAATGCGTTGCAGGTGGCGGAGCAGACGCGCCCGACCGTCATCCTGCAGGATCTCGTGATGCCGGGCACGGACGGATTGTCGCTCGTCAGACAGTATCGGACGAGTCCGCTCACCCGAGACATTCCGATCATCGTGCTCTCGACCAAGGAAGAGTCGACGGTCAAGCGCGAAGCGTTTGCCGCGGGGGCCAACGACTATCTCGTCAAGCTGCCGGACACGATCGAGCTGGTCGCGCGCATCCGCTACCACTCGCGCTCGTACATGAACCTGCTCCAGCGCGACGAAGCGTATCGCGCGTTGCGCGAAAGTCAGCAGCAACTGCTCGAGACGAACCTGGAGCTCCAGCGCCTCACGCATTCGGACGGCCTCACGGGGCTCGCGAACCGGCGCTATTTCGATGAGTACTTCGGTGCGGAATGGCGTCGCGCGCTGCGCGAGCAACGCGAGATGGCGCTGCTGATGATCGACGTCGACAACTTCAAGTTCTACAACGACACCTACGGCCACATCGCGGGCGACGACGTATTGCGCCGTGTGGCGCATACGCTTTCCGGCGCCGCGTCGCGTCCGGAAGACCTCGCGGCGCGCTTCGGCGGCGAGGAGTTCGCGATCGTGCTGCCGAACACTGGAGCTGCGGGCGCCGCAGTCATCGCGGAAAAAGTGCGGGCACAGATCGACGCGATGGCGATCCCGCACGTCGGCGCGGCCAATGGCAGGAATGTCACCGTCAGCGTGGGCGGCGCGGCATTGGTGCCGCGCACGCATATGGCGTCCACCTCGCTCATCGAGGCTGCCGACCTGGCGCTGTATCGCGCCAAGCAACAGGGCAAGAACCGCGCGGAAATGCAGCCGGGCGTCTGACGTCGATTACTCCTCTTCGGGTTTTTTCGACGAATGGTGGCTGGAGATCAGCCACTTGCCGTTGAGCCGGCGGTAGGTGAAGGTGTAGCGCGCGGCAACCTTGCGGCCGTCGTCGAGCGTAAACGTGTAGTTGCCGATGTCGATGGCGGTATCGCAGCCGATCTTGATTTCGCGGTAATCGATGCGACCCGACGGCTTGTGCGTGAGGAAGTGGGTGAAATAATCGATGCGCGCCTTGGACGTCGTTCGGATTTCGCCCGATAGCGTAGGCAGGAGCACGGCGTCCGGCGCATAGTTGGCGTCGACGGTGGCGGGGTTGCCGGTCGCGAGCGAGGCGTTCCAGCGATCGAACAGCGCCGCAATTTCGTCCGGCTTTGTCGCGTGGCAGGTCACCTGCCTTGCGAGAGCTCCCGCGGACGCAAGCATGACGATAGTGCCGGCGCCGAAGACGAGTACGGATCGCTTTACCTCGCGTTTCATGTCGATTTCCCTTGCGGAGTGTGGTGTGCCTCGGCGGATGCGATGCCAAGCATCGACGAACCGAAGTCGGTGGCGTGACGCGGCGTGCAACGAGTGCAACGGGCGTACGCGGTAGAACGCCATGGTTGTACCGCGCGCAAGCATAGCAGGTTGCCATTGCGTCGCCGCCGGTGTTTCCTGAACCTGAGGAGGATGCATGACCTTCGAACTGTTCTACTGGCCGGGGCTGCAGGGACGCGGCGAATTCGTCCGTCTCGCGTTCGAAGCCACCGGCACACCGTATGTGGAAATCGTGCAGGGCACCGGGCCCGGACAGGGCGTCGACGGCCTGATGCGGACGATGGACGATCCCGCCCGCGTCGATCCGCCCTATGCACCGCCTTTCCTGCGCGTGGGCGACGAACTCATCGGCCAGACGGCCAATATCCTCGCCTACCTGGGGCCGCTGCTGGGGCTCGTCGGCGAGGCGCCGCGTACGCGCCGCTGGGTGAACCAGTTGCAGCTCACGCTCGCCGATCTCGTCGCCGAAGTGCACGACGGCCACCATCCGATCGCGAGCCGCCTGTACTACAGCAACCAACGCACCGAAGCGCGCCGGCGCACGGCGGATCTCATCGACTACCGACTGCCCAGGTTCTTCGATTACTTCGAGCGCGTGCTGGTCAACAATCCCCAGGCCGGTGGCTGGCTCTCCGAGGGGGCGATGTCGTATGCGGATCTCTCGTTGTTCCAGGTGATCGCGGGACTGTACTACGCGTTCCCCCGCGCGATGTCGGGCTTCGCCAAAGCGTACCCGCGTTGCCGCGCGGTGCACGACGCCGTCGCCCGGGAGCCGCTCGTGGCGGCCTATCTGAAGTCGTCGCGCCGCATCCCATTCAACACCACGGGGATCTTCCGGCACTACAAGGAACTGGACCGCGCCACGCCGTTCTGACGCGCGCCGCCGGTCGCGGGCGATTGGGTTCGCTCGGACCGGACCGCTTCCGCTTGGCCTGCGCTATTCGTGCGACTCGGGAAGTGTCGTATCGCCGGCGTTCAGCGGGCGTTGCATGAGGACGGTATCGACCCAGCGGCCGAACTTGAAGCCCACGGACTTGAGCATGCCCGCGTGCTCGAATCCGCACGCGGCGTGCAGCGCCAGCGACGCGGCGTTACCGCTGTCGCCGACGTTGGCGATCAACTGCCGCCACGGACCGCCCTCGCAGCGTGCGATGAGCGTGAGCAGCAGCGCGCGGCCGACGCCCTGTCCGATGGCGTCGGCGGCGATATAGACCGAATCCTCGAGCGTGAACCGGTACGCCGAGCGCGGGCGGTAGTGCGTCGCGTAGGCGTAGCCGAGCACCTTGCCGTCGCGCTCGGCGACGAGATACGGCAGCCCGGCGTCGAGCACCTTCGTGCAGCGCGCCCGCATTTCCGCCTCGTCCGGCGGCACTTCCTCGAACGACGCCGACCCCGTGAGCACGTGATGGGCGTAGATCGCCGTGATGGCCGGCAGATCGGCGTCGCGCACGGGACGCACCGTGCACGCGTTGCGTGCCAGTTCGGTGCCCGAGCGTCGCGCCGCACCTGGCGACGCGCAGGGCGAAGCCGCGGCGGGCGGCGCAACGGAAGTGGAAGACGGGGACGACGACATACGGAAGAGCCAGTGCGTTGAGTTGTGGGGAAATTTCAGGATGGCGTCATGTGGATCCGGTGCGCTGCGGTCCGACTCGCCATGGCCTGTAGTTTGCACCCCGAGTTGGCATAAGGAAAGTTTGTATCGATTATGAGAAGTATAAGTTTTGCTTTGTCACCGTCAGGCGCTCCTTTCGCTGGGGGCACCGGCTCCGCCCGCTGCGCCAGGCGCCCGCGTACCCGTACCGGCCCCACCCTGCTCAGCGTCCATGGCGTCGAGCCGGTGCCGTACGAAGCCGATATGTTCGCGTAGCACGTAGAACTGATCGGCATACGCGAGCGGGATCTTCAGTCGGTTGACGGCGGCCTCGATCGCATCGAGACGACTGCGCAGACTCTTGTATTCGATGTGAGCGTCGTCGGCGAGCGCTTCGCGTTCCAGCGCGATGAGGCCGCCGTACCAGCGATACAGCCGCGACTTCACCCGCCAGCTGTACAGCGACGGCACCAGCCGGAAGGCCGGGATCAGCACCACGATGATGGGGACGAGCAGCACGACGATGCGGTCGGCCAGACTCGCGACCCAGAACGGCAGGTGCCGGTACAGGAAACCCTTGCCCGACTGGTAGTAACGCGCGGCATCGTCGGAGAGCGGAAACTCGTGCACTTGCGACGAGGGGAATTCACCCGCGCGCTGCAGCAGACTCGCCTTGCCGTGCACTTCGCGAGCCGCCTCGATCAGCAGATCGGACAGCGCCGGGTGCAGGCTGTCGCGCGCCACGAGCTCGACCGTCGGACTGATGACGTGCACCGGCTGCGCGGGCAGATTGCGTCCGAGATCGAATAAACCGCGCGGCAACGTCAGTTGATTCAGGTAGGTGAAGCGTCGCGTGTAGGCGTCGGCCTGCGCAAAGTCCATCAGGCGCACGCCTGGCGTGCGGATGAGCTTGGCCATCGTCGGTCCGGTCGCCGTGTCGCCGGTGAGCATCGCCGCATCGACGCGACCGTCGATCAGCGCCTGCGCGGCCTCCTGTCCATCGTAAGCCGTGAGTGTCGTTGGTCCGCCCGGCTCGATGCCGTTCGCCTTGAGCAGCGTGAGGGCGAGCGTGCGCGCCCCGCTGCCTTCCCGGCCGATGGCGATGCGCTTGCCCGCGAGGTCCGAGAGCTTGGTGACGCGCTCGCCGCGATAGAACACGGAGATCGGGGCGTAGAAGACGCTGCCGAGCGAGACGAGACCGTCGACGTCGAGCCCCGCCGACACGCCGCCCTGCACGAGCCCCAGATCGACGTTCTGATTGGGGTCGGCAAGGCGCTCGACGTTCTGGCGCGAGCCCTCCGAGCTCAGTACATTGAGCGTGATGTCGTTGCGCGCGAGGATTTCCTTGTACCGCTGTGCCGCGCTCCAGAAGGAGCTGCCTTCCGGACCCGCGCTGATGGTCACGGTGCGCGGCGGCGCCGGCTGCACGAGCCACACGGCGAGCCAGATGGCCGCAATCGCCACGAGCACGACAGGGCCGAAGGACACGGCGAGATCGCGCCACGAAATCGCAACGAAACGCGCGCGCAATCGCCGGTGAGCAGGTTGGTTCGAGTCGGTCGTCATTGAGAAGGCAGGCTAATCCAACACCCGGCCGATCATACGCCATCTGCGGAATTCGACCGGTGCGCTCGGCGCGGGTCAACGGTGCGCGAGGCTTTGTGCGAGTTGCTTCCAGAGGTGATCGGCGGCGGGCGAGAGGCGCCGGCCGACGCGCGTCATCATCTGACTCGAGAAGCCGGCGGCGATCGGATGGTCGATCGGCACGGCCACCAGCTCGCCGAGTTCGATGCCGCGTCGCGCCGTGATGGCCGACATGAACGCGACACCGAGCCCGGCAGCGGCGAGCGTCTGCGCCGTGTTGAACAGGTCCACGCGATAGGCGGGCGTGACGTTCAGGCGTGTGGTGTCGAGCACCGAATGCACGAACTGCTGCACGCCGTGCGCTTCGGTCATGAAGATGAGCCGTTCGTGCGCCAGTTCCGCCGGCGGCACGCTCGCCATCGTGGCGAAGCGATGCGTGGGGGCGACCACCGCGCACAGCGCCTTCGCCGCGAACGGATGAATGCGCATGGCGGGGTCGTCGGCGGAGCGTGCGCACAGGCCGATATCCACGACGTCGTCGCGCACGAGCGAGAGCACCACGGGCGTGGGGCCGGAGCGGATCTCGACGAGGATGTCGGGGTAGCGTTTCGAAAAGCGCTGCAACGCCTGCGCGATCAGCCGGCCGATGAATCCCTCGCCCACACCGATGGCCACGCGTCCGCGTTTCAGATGCCGATACTCCTCGAGCCGCGCCGCGAGGTCGCGCTGCCGGCGCTGACCGTCACGGTAGTAGTCGATCAGCATCTGGCCGATCTCCGTGACGCTCACGTTGCGTCCGCGCCGCTCGATGAGCGGGAAGCGCAGACGGCGCTCCAACGCGGCGACCTGACGGCTGACCACCGAAGGGTTCACGCCGAGCGCTTCGGCGGCCATGCGCACGCCGCCCGTCGCGGCAATTTCGGCGAGATATCTGAGCGGTCGCTCGCCGATGTCGTCGACCCAGGAATCGATTGTCATGATGGGCTCACAGAGGCGCTCGAGCGACGACACCGCGCTGGCTGTCGGCGATTCCGACGGCCATACGGCGCCTTGCGGGCCATGAGAGACGCACCTCGACGCCTCGATTCGACGTCGGTTTCCCGCTCCGATTCGGACATTTTCCTGACATCGTCCATCGCTCGACTGTTGACTTGAGAGCAACATTTTGGACTGGTTTGCGTCATGGGTGCGAAATTTCGTCGATGCAATACTCCGCGATATTCAAAAAAGAGGAGCCCTCGATGAGCGAGATTCGCTATTGCGAAGTCGGCGATCTGCACGACGCCCGTGATCAACTGGCCGACATTCGCCGCCACATTCACCAACACCCCGAACTGTCCTACGAGGAAGTCGACACGTCGCGCTACGTGGCCGAGATGCTCGAGCGCTGGGGATATCGGGTCACGCGCAACGTGGGCGGACACGGTGTGGTGGCCTCGCTCACCGTCGGCACGAGCGGCCGCTCGGTCGGCGTGCGCGCCGACATGGACGCACTGCCGATTCACGAGCAGACGGGCCTCGCCTACGCCAGCGTGCACGACGGCAAGATGCACGCCTGCGGCCACGACGGCCACACGACCGTGCTGCTCGGCGCGGCTCAGCGACTCGCGAAGACACGCAATTTCGACGGCACTGTTCATCTGATTTTCCAGCCGGCGGAAGAAGCTGGTTCGAACAGCGGCGCCGAGCAGATGATCGCGGACGGCCTGTTCGAGCGCTTTCCGTGCGATGCGATCTTCGGTCTGCATAACCACCCGGGTGTGGCGACAGGGACGTTCGGTTTTCGCGCCGGGCCGCTGATGGCCGCGTGCGACACCGTCAAGGTTCGCATTCACGGCCGTGGCGGCCACGCGGCGCGTCCGCACCTGGCCATCGACCCGGTGGTGGTCGGCAGCGGCCTCGTGATGGCGCTGCAGACCGTCGTCGCCCGCAACGTCGATCCGACGGAGGCGGCCGTCGTGACGGTTGGCACCTTCCATGCCGGGTTCGCCCCGAACGTGATTCCCGAGGAGGCCGTGCTGGAGATGAGCGTGCGCTCGTTCTCGGCGACGGTGCGCACCACGCTCGAAACGCGCATCCGGGCGCTCGTGAAGTCGCACACCGAGGGCTACGGCGCGAGCGCGGACATCGAGTACATCCGCGGCTATCCCGTGCTCGTGAACAGCGAAGCGGAAACGGCGTTCGCACGCGGCGTGGCCGAGGAACTGGTGGGTGCCGAGCACGTCATCTCGCCGTTCCCGCCCATCGCGGGCAGCGAGGATTTCGCCTACTACCTGCAGAAAGTGCCGGGCTGCTTCATCCGTCTCGGCAACGGCGAAGGCAAGCCAATGCTGCACAACGCCAAGTACGACTTCAACGACGACAACCTGACCATCGGTGCGGCCTTCTGGACGCGTCTGGTCGAACGCTTTCTCGCCCGGGAGTACGCATGACCATCGCAACGCAAGCTTTTCCGGCCGAGGGCGCACAAGCCTCGCCGATGACCCCCGCGCAGCAGCGCAAGATCGTTTTCGCCGCCGTCATCGGCAACCTGCTCGAGTTCTTCGACTTCACGGTCTATAGCTATTTCGCGCTGACCATCGGCAAGCAGTTCTTCCCGGCGGACGATCCGATCACGTCGTCGCTGCTCGCGTTCGCCGTGTTCGCGGTCGGCTTCGTGATGCGCCCGCTCGGCGGCATCGTGCTCGGTCGCTACGCCGACCGCGCCGGCCGCAAGCCCGCGCTCACGCTCACCATCCTGCTGATGGCGCTCGGCTCGGCCGCCATCGGGCTTGCGCCGACGTATGCGCAGATCGGTCTGGCCGCACCGTTGCTGATCGTGGCGGCGCGCCTGCTGCAAGGCTTCGCGCAAGGCGGCGAGTTCGGCGCCGCCACGGCGACGCTGCTCGAGGTCGGTGGCGCGAAGAGCCGCGGCTTCCGGGCGAGCTGGCAGCTCGCGAGCCAGGGCGCGGCCGCCCTGCTGGGATCGGGTCTCGCGGCGAGCCTCGGCTTTCTGCTCTCGGACGACACGATGCATAGCTGGGGCTGGCGCATTCCGTTCCTGCTCGGCACGCTGATCGCCCCGGTCGGGATCTACCTGCGCCGCCACATTCAGGAAGAACCGCCGAAGGCGAAGGCCGTCGCCGGCCGCGACGACCCGAAGCGCGCCTTGTATGTGCGCAACTGGTTCCTCACGATCTTCTCGATCGCCGGCATGTCGGTGTCGACGTACGTGATGATGTATTACATGCCGACGTACTGCATCCAGTATCTGGGTCTGCCGCCGAAGATGTCGATGCTCGCCGGCGTGACCGCGAGCACGATCTCGTTGGTGATGTGTCCGATCTATGGCGCCTGGTCGGACCGGATGGGCCGTCGCAAGCCGCTGACTCTCTTCGGCCGCGTGGCGCTCATCGTGCTGCTGTATCCGGCGTTCTGGATCATGACGCACTTCCCGTCGCTGCCCGTCGTGCTTGCCGCGTTGATCGTGCTGATGCTCTGCTACACGATGGGTTCGGCGCCGGCTTACGCGCTGATGCCGGAGAATTTTCCGAAGCATCTGCGCGCGGGCTACATGTCGAGCGCGTATGCGATTTCGGTGTCGGCGTTCGGCGGCACGGCGCAGCTCGTGGCGGGCTGGCTGATTCGTGTGACCGGCAACAAGATGGCGCCGGCGTGGTACATGATCGCGTGCGTGATCGTCTCGCTCATCGCCGTGTCGATGTTCGAAGAGACCGGCAGCAAGGCGCTCGACGAGTAAGCGTCGGGATATGTACCTCCGCACTATCGCATGCGTCTAAGCAATGTGCATAAAGGAACGCCACGCATGGACGCGTGGCGTTCGTTTCTTTTCAATCTGCGATTCCCGCCATCCGCTGCATTGCGTAGAGGGTGGGCGGGCATTGGACTAGGTTGGCGAACCGCTGACGAACCAGGATTAACGGCACACCCGAAGGTGTCCCAATCCAGGCCCACCCGTAAAGGTGACGCTCAAGATTGCGCACACGAAAGCCGCAACTGCGTGCGGCTGTGCGCCCCGGTAAAACGTCAATCGGGTCGCCAAACCCGGTCGCGGTTGGAGCGTGACGGGAACAAGATTAACGAGCCTGCTGTGAGGGCACCCCGCGTTCGGAGTCGCATTCTAGGGCACTCGTTATGAATAAGAACATTCCGAGACCTCAATCGGGACTCTTCTTGATCGACGAGCGAATGTGCGAACGACGCAACTCAAAACGAAAACGGAGCCATGGCTCCGTTGACGCGTCTTTGGGAGATGACTTCACTCAGTTGCCCGCCGGCCTTCGAGCGAGCTGATGATCCCATTCGCTGCAGAGCTTACGAAACGAGCGGCAACGCGCATGAGCTTGGGCCAAGTCCATGATCGCCGAAAATGCGGCTTGATCAGTGGTTTCGCCGTACGTTCGATCGGATTTTCGTTCGCGCAACCACCCCTTGGCGTCTCGAGGAGCTTCGGCATCAATTTGCAGGTCGGCAGGGGAAATGTTCAATCCTCGGCATCCGTTTAGTGAATCTGCAGCACCGATCATCCACGCTTCGTATTCGCGTTTTGCCAGTACGACCGAAACCGCCTTATGCGGCACAACGTGCCGGGCTCGATCCAAGATTTGTTGCCCCATCGTGGCAGGACAATCATCGTCCGCGTCGAGGAGAATTAGTACCCATCCGTCATCGCCACACTTGGACGAAGCCAATTTCAAATGTCGGCTGAATTCATCGTCGCGATTAAGGAAGCGGTCCCTATGGACTCGAATTGGCGGTGGAACGTCCACGTATTCCTGCGGCGACCGCCACTCACCAATGCGTCGTAAAAGTACTGGAACGGCTATGACTTCCCCATGCCCTTCAACAATGCACGAGATGCGAGTCAATTCGCACCCCCATCGAACAGGTCCCGCTGTCTTGAACTCTGTTCTCGTATGACGTCGGGGTCTGGCTGCAATTGACCGAGTTTTAGCAGTTCACCGGCTGAAAACAGGTGGTTTCGAATGGCATCTCTTGATGCGGGATCGATTTTTGCCAGCTTGGTTTCCCCCGCTTGGGAGACAACGGCCAAAATCTGGTCATCTCCAATGGCGATGTCATCGAGCAATTCCGGACTGTGGCTTGTGACGATAATCTGTGTCGATTGCGATGCCCGAAACAGCGCTTCCCTAAGTGCTGCACTAGCTGCTGGGTGAAGAGCCGTTTCAGGTTCTTCGATTCCTATTAAAGTCGAAGCAAAATCGCGATTGCTTTGGAAGAGTGCGGTTAGCACGCCCAGCGCCCGCAGTGTACCGTCAGACATGTTCTGTGCCACAAATCGCCACGGATCCTTCGCTCCAGGCACATCCTGCCGGAATTCAAGCGTCTCCATTGGTCCAACTGAAACACGTTTCACTGCATGCACCGTTGGCACAACGGTTTGGAGATACTCCACGATGATTGCCAACGCGTCTGGATTAACTCTCTCTAGATGACCAATGACGCTCGCAATATTCTCGCCTTCGCTCTTGAGCAGTTTTCCTTCTTGCGGTTTTTGTAGGTCGCTGATCAACTTGGGGTTCAGCCTGTAAAACCCCATGGAAGTTAGGCCATCGAAAATCGGACGAAATTCACTTAGACCTGAGAGCGCCACCAACGCCAGTCGATCACTTGTTAGCGCGGGAAGAGTGGTTTGACTGCTGGCGACAACCTTTCCCCTTTCTATACGGTAAAACGGCCCTTTTCCCTGACCACCAAGGCTGCATTCCTCCGTCTGTACTTCGAAGCCGCGGTTTTTCAGAGCGCCGATGCTGAACGCGTAGTGACCAGGTTGGCTATCGATCGTAAACTCCAGGCGGATGCCGAAGTGAGTGGGATGCCCACTAGAGCGACGTCGGACCTCTGACAGCCCACCTCGGACACTTAGTGCTTGCTCAAGTGAGCTGGTCAAGGCGTCCGTGACCAGATGCAGCGCATCCAGAAAGTTACTCTTTCCCGCACCATTTGCTCCCACTAGGTACGTCAATGGGCCGAGCGAAATGTCACACTGACCGATGCTCTTGTAGTTACGCAGAAAGACGCGAGTGATGAAAGATGCGGTCATCGAGGGTGAGCCTGTTTGGGTAAGCGGAATCGAACGTATTCGCTGGCTGCCAAGCCAGATGGTTTGCCCCTAGGGGCGAGGGTTTTCGCGGACGTCACGCACGGATTTGGTGAAAATATATCAGACTGATTCGGACGATGACGATCCCATCGCTCAATCAGGTCCCGGTACGGTGTCGGCCAGCGCGATTCGTGTGAGGTCGCGGAAGTGTCTAACGTCCAACCGTCGGGCATTCCGCAAGGGCCATAGTGCTGTGGGCGCTACCGTATTGCCAGTGGGGTGTGCATTGAGAAGGCACTAACACAACCTTCCCGTACATCAGCAATCTCCCATCAGAGACAACGTGTTTCCGTTAGGTACCCCAGTTTCCCCATGTGAACGCCGGTCATCGTCTCGGCACTGCGCCGATGGGCGTTCGAGCGGCGTCGATGACGACGACGTCAGTTTGCATAGCGAAGTCTCCTAACCCTCTGGTCGAAAGACCGGAACCGCTGCGCACACGGAAGCCGGCTTCCGTGGCCAGACTCTTTAGCTTAAGTCGAGGCTTCGCGTAAAGCGCCTGACAAAGCCGACAAGTGGCGGGCCGTGAAAGGCCGCCATCGTATACTCATTCGCCGAACCTCACCCCCAGATCCAGCGGATACACCGGACGCTTCACGCGCGAGAACGGAAACAGCGCGTAGTTCGAGCTCGTCACGCCGTTGCTGTCGCACTCGACCAGTCCCGCCGAGATCGGCACGAACACCGGTCGGCAGTACATGCGCGACTTGAGCAGCAGGAAGCGTTCACCGCGCGGATCGAGGCCGACGCAGGTGAACACGCCGTGATCCCACGGCTCATGCGTGCGCTCCGTCACCACGATGCGCGCCGGGCCGATGTCGAACAGTACCGTGCGTCCCATGTAGCAGCGCTGGCCCGTGTAGGTCGGCCCCGTCACGATGTACTCGCCGTCGCTGATCCTGCGCACGATGCCGGTCAGCACAGGCGGCGTTTTCGTAACGCCCAACTGCGTCAACGGACGCTTGTTGCCCACGGCCAACGTGACCTCAGCACCCTCGCCCGCGGCAATCAGTGTCGCCACGGCTTCCGGGTCGCACAGCGGACCGACGCCGATGCCCGTGAGGCCGCCGGCGAGCGCGGCTTCGAGGACGTCCATCGTGTCGCAGGTGCCGCCCGACATGCAGTTGTCGCTGTGATCGAGCAGCAACACCGGCTTGTCGGCGCCATCGGCCAGTCGCTTCGCTTCGGCAATCGATTCGGCGAGCGGCGCGCTGCGATAGACGAAGCCATCGCGCTCGTCCCACGCCTGGGCCGCGATACGGTCGGCCACCGCTTGCGCGCGCGCCACGCCATCGTCGCTGTCTTCCGCGGTTACGACGATGCTGATGCAAGGCGCGGGAATGTCGGCGAGCGAGAAGCCCGAGAATACCGATATCGCCGGGATGCCCTCCTCCGCCTCGGCGCGTCGCGCGGCATCCAGCGCGCGCTTCATCGCACCGCCATGGCTCGTGCTGCGCAGCGAATGCACCATCAGGGGCGGCTGCCGCCAGACTACCTTCGGGCGACGCTTGCCCGCCAGCATTTCGAAGAGCAGACGCCCGGCGTGTTCGCCCGTCTCGTACATGTCGACGTGCGGATAGGTCTTGAAGCCGACGACGATGTCGGCGTTCGCGACGATCTTCGGCGTCACGTTGGCGTGCAGGTCGAGCGCCACGGCGATCGGCGTGCCGGGGGCTGTCGCACGCACGCGTTCGAGCAGATCCCCTTCGCCGTCGTCGCTGTTCTGCGCGACCATCGCGCCATGCAGGTCGAGCAGGATGGCGTCGACGCCGCGGGCGGCCGCCACGATACGCCGACACAGTTCGTCATAGGCGCTCGCCGCCACCGGCCCGCTCGGATTCGCACTGGCGGAGACCGGCGTCACCATCTCGGCGCCGGCTGCTTGCGCGAGATCGATGAACGCCGACATCGCCGTGCGCATGCCCTTGTTGTCGCGATAGGCCTGCTCGTCGTAGGTCGGGCCATGATTCCCGAAGGCTTCGAGCGGCGTCGGCACCGGCGAGAACGTGTTCGTCTCGTGATTCATCCGCGCGATCATGACCTTCATGCCGCACCTCCCGCGCGTTGCAGCATGGCTTGGAGCAGTACGTTGCAGCCCGCTTCCAGATGCACCGGATCGGCGTCTTCGATCTCGTTGTGGCTGATGCCGTCCTTGCAAGGCACGAAGATCATCGCCGTCGGCGCGACGCGCGCCAGGTAGACCGCGTCGTGTCCCGCGCCGCTGATCGCATCCATCGACGACAGGCCGAGCGCCTGCGCGCCGGTACGGATCGCCTCGACGAGCTCGGGCGCGAACGGCTGCGGCGGGAAGTACACGACCTGTTCGATGGCCACGTCGATGCCGTTCGTGCTCAGGGCCTCGCACTGCGCGCGCAGCTTGTCGTTCAGGGCGTCGAGCGTGGCGTCGTCCGCCGCGCGAAGATCGACCGAGAGCTTTACGCGGCCGGGAATCACGTTGCGCGAGTTCGGGTAGTTGTCCACCCAGCCGACGGTGCCGCGTGCGTGCGGCGCGTGCTCGCACGCGATGCGGTTGACGGCCTGGATCAGTTGCGCGGCGGCGAGCAGCGCATCGCGGCGCAGCGCCATCGGCGTGGGGCCCGCATGCGCTTCCATGCCGGTGACGGTGACGTCGTACCAGCGTTGACCGAGCGCGCCCTGCACGACGCCGATGGTCTTTTCGTGCGCTTCGAGCACCGGGCCCTGTTCGATATGCGCTTCGAAGTACGCACCGACGGCACCCGGTTGGCCCACCGCGGACACGCTGCCGGCATAGCCGATGGCGTTCAGTGCTTCGGAGACGCTCACGCCGTCGTGGTCCTTCTGTGCGAGCGCATGTTCCAGCGTGAAGGCGCCGGCGTAGACGCCGGAGCCCATCATCACCGGCACGAAGCGCGAGCCCTCTTCGTTGGTCCAGACGGCGACTTCCAGCGGCGCGTCGGTCACGATACCGTTGTCGTCGAGCGTGCGCAGCACCTCCAGGCCGGCAAGCACGCCGTAGTTGCCGTCGAACTTGCCGCCGGTCGGCTGCGTGTCGATGTGGCTGCCGGTCATGACGGGCGGCAGCGCGTCGTTGCGTCCGGCGCGGCGCGCGAAGATGTTGCCGATGGCATCGATACGCACCGTGCAGCCGATCTCTTTCGCCCACTTCACGAAGAGATCGCGCCCCTGCCGGTCGAGATCGGTCAGGGCGAGACGGCAGACGCCGCCCTTGGCGGTCGCGCCGATCCGGGCGAGTTGCATGAGGCTGTTCCACAGGCGCGCGCCGTCGATGCGCACTGCGGCCGCCGGTTGATCGAGATGTTCCATGTTCACGAATCCTTCAGGGCATGGGTGGCGCGGCGATTTCGCGTCGCGGCAACCCATGCATTGACCAATGGCGCACCCATCCTACGGCTGGACGAGGCGCGCCGGGGGAGTGACAACCGCGCGGCTCATGCCACGCCCACGCCGAGGTAACGGTCCTTGACGACCTCATCGGCGAGGAACGCGGCGTTGTCCGCGCCATACACGATCACACCCTGCTCGACGATGTAATGCCGGTCGGCGAGTTGGGTGCAGACTTCCAGGTTCTGTTCGACGAGCAGGATCGCCACGCCCGCCTGTTTGATGAGCTTCAGTTGCGCCACGATCTCCTCGACGATGACGGGGGCGAGACCTTCGACCGGTTCGTCGAGCATGAGCAGACGCGGATGGTTCATGAGCGCGCGTCCGATCGCGAGCATCTGCTGTTCGCCGCCCGAGAGCTGCGCACCGCCGTTCCTGCGACGCTCCTGCAGACGCGGAAAGATGCGATAGATGTCCGCGAGCTGCCAGGGCGAATCGCGCCGCGCGCCGAGCTTGAGGTTCTCCTCGACCGTGAGCAGCTTGAAGATGCCGCGATGCTCGGGCACGAAACACACGCCGCGCGCCGCGATGCGATGCGCCGGCTGCCCGGCGACGGGCTTGCCGAGAAACGAGATGCTCCCCGCCCTGGGCGTGACGACGCCGGCGATCGTCTTGAGCGTCGTGGACTTTCCCGCGCCGTTGCGCCCGAGCAGCGTGACGAGTTCGCCGTCGCCGACGTTCAGCGAGACGCCCTGCAGGATATGACTCTTGCCGTAATAGCTGTGAATGCCTGCGACATCGAGAATCATGCGCGGCCTCCGGTGATCATGTTGCCGAGATAGGCGGCGCGCACGCGATCGTCGGCGCGAATGGCGTCCGGCTTGCCTTCGACGAGCACCCGGCCCTGCTGCATCACGGTGATCGTGTCGGAGATGTCCATCACGATGTTCATGTTGTGCTCGATCAGCACCACCGTGTGGTCGTCGCGCAAGCCGCGGATAAGCTGCTTCATGTCGTCGAGATCGTCGATGCCCATGCCCGAGGTCGGCTCGTCGAGAAAGATCGCCTTGGGGCGGGCCGCAAGCGCCATGCCGACTTCGAGCCGGCGCTGCTGCCCGTGCGAGAGCGAGCCGGCCGTCGTGTCGGCGTGGCGCGTGAGCGCGAGGCGTGAGAGCACGTCGTCGACGACCGATGCGCAGGCACGCGGTCCCTCGGCCTTGCGCCAGCACGAGAGCGCCTGACGCGGTGTGACGCCCAGTGCCGCGAGGCGCAGGTTCTCGCGCACCGACAGGTTCTGGAACAGCGCCGTGACCTGGAACGAACGGGCGATGCCGCGCTGCACGCGCCGGTAGTCGGCTTCGGTGGTGACGTCATGGCCGTCGAACACGATGCGCCCGCCGGAGACCGGCACCGTGCCAGTGAGCATGTGGAACAGCGTGGTCTTGCCGGCGCCGTTCGGACCGATGACCGAGTGCACGGTGCGTGGCGCCACGCGCAGATCGACGCCGTGCAGCGCCGTGAACTTGCCGTAGCGCTTGACGATGCCTGAGGCTTCGATGAGGGCTTCGCTCATGTCGGGTCTCCCTGCGTGCTCCGCGGTTCCAGTTTGGCGCGCTTGCCGCCTACGCGCTGCCACAGCGATTCGCCCACGCCCCACAGCCCGCGATGCATGAACAGACTCACGGCGATGAGCAGCAGGCCGAGCAGCAGCAACCAGCGCGGCCACAGCGTGGAGAGCCAGTCGGCGGCGAGCACGTAGAACGCCGCGCCCAGCACCGAGGCGAACAGGTTGCCGGTGCCGCCGATCACGGTCATCACGAGAATCATCTCGCTCGCGTGGTATTCGATGTTCGACAGCGGCGCGATGCCCGTCATCAGCGCGTGCAATGCGCCGGCCAACGCCGTGACCGCACCGGAGATGGCGAACGCCACGAGCTTGAACGTCTTCACGTGATAGCCGATGGCGGCCGCGCGCGTTTCGTTGTCGCGAATGGCGAGCAGCGTGCGCCCGAATACCGAATCGGCCACGCGCAGCAGCACCGCGAACACGATCAGGAAGACCACCGCCACGAAGGTGTAGTACTGCCAGGGCGTATCGAGCGGGACGAGCGTCCGTCCGCCGATCGAGAGCGACTTGCGCGGAATGTCGAGCAGGCCGTTGTCGCCGCCGGTCCAGTCGGTCGCCGTGTACGCAAGGAAGTAGAACATCTGCGCGCAGGCGAGCGTGAGCATCACGAAGTAGGTGCCCTTCTGCCGGATCGCGAAGCTGCCGACGAGCGCCGCGACGAGCGCGCCCAGCACGATCGAGGCGATGACCGCCACTGGCATCGGCAGTGCCGTGCGGGTGAGCAGGATGCCCAGCGTGTAGCTGCCCAGACCGAAGAAGATGCCCTGGCCGAACGACAGCAGCCCGGTGTAGCCGAGCAGCAGATTGCAGCCGAGGGCGGCCAGCGCATAGATCAGCACTTCGGTGGCGAGCGTGCCCGACGAGAGCGTGAGCGGCAGGATCAGCGTGACGGCCGCCGCGAGCAGCCAAAAACGATAGCGTTGCAGCATCATCCCCTCCCCAGCAGACCGTGCGGACGCATGAGCAGCACGGCCGCCATCGCCACGTAGATCATCAATCGTGCGCCTTCCGGCCACAACGTGCTCATCAGGCTCTGCACGATGCCGATCACGAGGCCGCCCACGAGCGCGCCGGCGAAGCTGCCCATGCCGCCGATGACGACCACGACGAACGCGATGCCCAGCGCTTCGATGCCCATGAACGGTTCGACGCCGCGCACCGGCGCGGCCAGCACGCCCGCGAGGGCCGCCGTGCCCGCGCCGAGTCCGAACGCGAGACTGAACACGCGAAACACGTTGATGCCGAGCAACGACACCATCTCCGACGATTCACTGCCCGCGCGCACGGCACTGCCCAGGCGCGTGCCTTCGAGCAGCCACCACAGCACGGCGGCGAAAGCGGCGGTAAAGCCAATGAGGAAAAGCCGGTACTTGGGATAGACGAAGCTGCCCCACATCACCACGCCGTCGAGCGCTTCGGGCACTGCGACGTTATCTCCCAGGGGCCCCCAGACGATGATGACCAGTTCCTGCACGACGAGCGCCAGGCCGACGGTCACGAGGATGTGGAATTCGTGCGCCTTCTCGTAGATGTGCGAGAGCAGCACTTTCTCGGCGATCCACGCGATGACGCCGACGACGATGGGGCACACGATCAGCGCGAGCCAGAACGACAGGCCCCATTGCAACGCCTGGTAGCAGAAATACGCGCCGAGCAGATAGAAGGCGCCGTGCGCGAAGTTCACGAAGCGCAACAGGCCGAAGATGATCGACAACCCGACGGCGAGCAGGAAGTACAACATGCCGATCCCGACGCCGTTGATGACTTGCAGCAAATAGACGTTCATGCGCGTCCCGTGAAAGCTTGAGTGGACGTGGAACCCCGTGCGCCGCCCGCTTGCGCGGGCGGCACGGACGACACGTGCGGGGACGCCGCAGCGCCCCGCCAGCGACACTGCGGCGTTGTGCCGTCAGGCCATCTTGCACTCGGTCTTGTCGAGCGGCAGGAACGACTTGCCCGCGCTCACGATATCGGCGTAGTCGTCGGCATTCTTCATCTTCGACTTCGCCTTGCCCTTGAGCAGGTAGTAGTTCTTGAGCACCTGGTGATCGCCCTTGCGGATCTCTTCCGGACCGGTGAGCCCGTCGTACTTCATGCCTTCCATCGCGGCGATGACGGCCTTCGGCTCGGCGCTGCCCGCCTTGACCATCGCGTCGAGCATGAGCTTCGAACAGATGTACGAGCCCGCCAGACTGTAGTTCGGATTCTGCTTGAAACGATCCTGCGTGCGCTTGACCAGATCGAGGTTCAGCGGCGCAGCCACGGCGTGCCAGTATTGCGCGCCGAAGTACACGCCGTCGCATAGATCCGCGCCGAGCGTCTCGAACTGTTCCAGGCCCGAGGCCCATGCCATCAGGATCGTGCAGTTCTTCTTCATGCCGAAGCTCACCGCCTGACGCAGCGTGTCGGACGACTGCGAGCCGAAGTTCAGGATCAGCAGCACGTCGGGCTTGGCGGCGGCGGCGTTGGTGAGATAGCCCGAGAACTCCTTCTCGGTGAGCGAGTGGTAGCTGTTGCCCACGTGCTCGATGCCCTTTTCCTTGAAGATGTTCTTCGCGGCGGTGAGCAAGCCTTCGCCGAACACGTATTGCGGCGTGATCGTGTACCAGCGCTTGGCCTTCGGCATCGATTCGATGAGCGGACGCACGGTCTGCTCGATGGCGCCGAAGGTCGGCACCGACCAGCGGAACGTGGCGCTGTTGCAGTCCTTGCCGGTGATCTCGTCGGCGCCAGCAGTGGTGATGAAGATGCCGCCGGCCTTCTCGGCTTCCTTGCCCATCGCCAGCGCTTCCGAGGAAAGAATGCCGCCCGCGAAGAAGCGCACGCCTTTTTGCTGCGCGATTTCCTGCACGCGGCGAATTGCCGTGGCGGGTTTACCCTCGGTGTCGAGCGTGGTGTAGGCGAGCGGTCGGCCGAGCACCTTGCCGTACTGCTCGACGATGAGTTTCATGCCGAGATCGGCGAACTTGCCGTTGGCGGCGAAAGGCCCCGACATGGGCACCGGGCACGCCAGCTGGATGGCGCCGGCGCTTTGTGCGAACACGTCGCGAGCGGAGAATAGGGAGCCAGGCAAAGACGCTGCGGCGGCGAGCTTCAACAGTTCACGACGATTCAATTGGGTCTCCAGTGAGGGAGCAATCGTTCAGTGGGTGCAAACGTGCAGCGCGTCACACGCGAACAGGCCAGCGACCTGGAAACCGACAGTAACGACTTGCAACGTCCGGGGCCTTATCCCTATTCGTCATATTTATAATGATAAATAGGATGAAATTGATCGTAGGTATAATGCTTTGGAGTGTCAATCGGAAAAAATTCCGGGTCGGCACGGCCGACAATTAGCGAGGCGCCACATGGCATTGGATCCGCAAACGATGCGTGAGCCGTTGGAAATCAAGCAGCAGAAGCGCGGCGATCTCGTCGCGGAATCGATCAAGCGTCTGATCACCGAAGGCAATCTGCTACCGGGCGACCGTCTGCCGCGCGAGGTGGAATTGCAGCAGATGTTCGGGGTGTCGAAGAGCACCATTCGCGAGGCGCTCAAGTCGCTCGAAGTGCAGGGGCTCATCAAGGTGAGCACAGGACCGTCGGGTGGCGGCATGGTGGTGGAGGTGCCGCTCGAGCGCACGTTCCAGCTCATGCAGAACTATCTGTTCTTCAAGGAAGTGAGCATCGACGACATCTACACGGTGCGTCAGTTGCTCGAGCCGGAGCTCGCGGCCGGGGCGGTGCCGCATCTGACCGAGGCCGACTTCGCGGCGCTCGAGCACAATATGGCGTGCTGCAGCCCGGCCTCCCACGATCGGCGCGAACTGCTGCGACAACGTCAGGCCGACGTGGACTTCCACGATATTCTCGCGGCCGCCAATCCGAACAGCTTCCTGCGTTTCACGTGCGAACTCGTCAACGAGATGATTCGCCAACTGATCGTGTTCGGCAACGAGACGCCACGCCGCGAGCACGAGAAGTTCGGCACGGCCAACGTCAACATCCATCGCGAGATCACCGACGCGGCGCGTGCCGGCGACGCGCCGCGCGTGCGCGAACTCATGCAGTTCCACATGCAGGAGGCGCGCACTTACATCAAGCGGATGAACGGCAAGCTGCGCGGCCGGCTGATTCTCGACTCGGACATCGCCGACATGCAGCAGCGCGTGCGCTCGCAACTCGGTAACGGGATGGCGGGGATGGCGGGGATGGCGGGGACGGCACAGAAAGCGGGACGCAAATCGTCAGCGGCGAACGTGGCGCCCGCGCAGGACGTCGCGAAGCGCAAGCGCGCCACGGGCAAGGCCACGGAAGACGCGGCGGGGAAGGGCGTAGCGAAAGTCGTCGGCAAGCGCGCCGCAGCCCAGGTGGCCGTCAAGGCGGCGCCGGGTGTGGCGCGCAAGACGCCCGCGAAGCGCAAGGCGGTCGAACCGGGCGCCGCAAAGGCCAAGGCCGCGCCCCGCAAGCGCGCGGTGGCAGGCTGACGTCGCGTGCGATCGGCGTATCAGCGTATCGGCGTATCAGTCGGTCGGACGACCCGTCGTCGGGTCGGCCGCTCAACGCGAGTCCGGATCGGCCAGGTGGACCGTAAGGCGCCTGAGCGCACGCACCTGGCGCAATGCCACGCGAAGATCGCACGTCGAAATCAAACCGATGCCGCCTTCCGCATCGCCGAGCGGCTGGCCGTCCCGCTCGTAGACAACGAGCGCGCCCACGCCGACCGGCGTGTTGTAGAGCTCGTGCCACGAGAACATCACGGTATAGCCGTCGGCGCCCTGCGCCATCACGTAGGCGCGGGTGAAATCGCGCGCTTGCGGCAGACGCAGTTGCGCGACGTCGAGCAACGCGGTGAGCCGCACGCCCTTGTAGTCGCTCGCGCTGCGCACCTTTCTCCCTGACAGGCACACCACGTCGAGCGGCCCGGTCAATTGCGTGGGCAAACGCATGAGCGAGCAAAGATCGAACGAGTGACGTCGTTTGACGCAACCCGAAACGATCACCTCGTGCGAGGTATGCGAGATGTGCGGGATGGGGGAAAGCGGAGAGGCGGGAGGCTCCGCAGCGGAGCTCACCCGCGCAAGCGGCGCGTGGCCGGCGGCGGAGCGCGGCGCATCGGGCGCAAGGCCGGCTTGCACGCGCAGGAGGTCGATGGACATGTCGGGGTCGGCGTATGGGCTTGGGGGCACCGGTCGCCTCAATATAGCGGGCCGGCCTCGCGCGGACATACGACGCGCCTGATAGGGGCTATTCGTATGTCCAGGCGGGCTTCCGGGCTACGACCCGACTTGCCGTTCAGCTCCCGTAACGTGCCGTGTGGGGTCGCGGCATGCGCGCCGATACATCGGCCAGCAAGGCGCGTGCTTCCTGGACGTCGGCAAGCGTCTCGCCGCCTTGCAGCGCGTCGAGCGCGCCGCGCAGCACCGCCACGCATTCGGCGTCGCGCGTCGCGTCGTTACCGTCGAGTCGCAACAGACTGAGCGCGGCGCGCAGCGTCAGCATCGGCGAACCCTGCGCCTGTGCGATCTGCAACGCATGTTCCAGCCACGGCCGGACGGTTTCGTCAGGGTGATGGCCCGCGCGCAGGAAGTCGCCCTTCTGCCGCAGGAACTCGGCTTGCCAATGCGCATCGCTGCGGCGCGCCGCCACATGCGCGCCGCGTTCGGCGGCATGCAGTCCGAGGGCGATGTCGCCGGTGCCCGCGCACGCTTCCACGAGCAGTCCGAAGAAGATGCCTTCGACGCCGCCCATGATCTCGCTAAGACGCCCGACGCTGTCGGTGATGCGCTCCAGCCCGTTCACATCGCCGCGCGACGCCAGTGCCCAACCGCGAATCGTCTGACCGGCGAGCGCCCACAGCGCGACGCCGGTCTCCGTCGCCACTTCCGTGGCTTCGCTTGCCAGCGCTTCCGCAGGGGCGATTTCACGACGGAAGCGCCGCAGCATTGCCGCAAACACGAGTGCGAACGAGAACGAGTAGCGTCGGCCCTGCTGACGGCCCATCGCCAACGCTTCCTCGCTCGCGGCCAGCGACGCGTCGTGGCGTCCGGTGAACCAGTACGCCCACGACAGGAACGACAGGCCGGTGATGCGGGCGTCCTCGCCGAGGCCGGTGTCGGCGCTCTCCGGCCGGTAGTGCGACAGGCCGGTTTCGAGCGCGCTCACCGCGTCGGCGAAGTCGCCATGGCTGCACAGACTGTTGCCCAGCGCGTAGTACGCGTGGGCGAGCAGCGGCGCGGCATTGGCTTGTTCGGCAATGTGAATGAGCTTGCGCGCGAGCTCGATGCTGCGATCGAAGTCGCTCCATGAACTGGAGCCCAGCCACAGCCCCCAGTACACGGGGAAGAGCGCGACATCGTCGCCCATCGGCTGCGCGAGCGCGAGTGCGGTCTCGAAGTTATGCCTTGCCGGTTCCGAACCGTAGCCATGCAGCGCCACGAGCGGCACGCCGAGCGCCATGCGCAGTTGCAGCTCGCGCTGCGCCGTCTGCGCGGCGGTGCCCGTCTGACGCAGGACGTCGAGCGCGCTCTGGTAGTGCGCGCATGCTTCGCGGAACGCCTGACGTCCTGTCGCGTACTCGCCGGCGAGACGATAGTGCTCGATGGCGGCGTCGGGCTCGTCGGCCTGACGGAAATGCCAGGCGAGCACCTCGGGTTCGGTTTGCACCGCCGTTTCGTCGTGCTCGCGCATGGCGAGGGCGATGCGGCGATGCGCGTCCTGACGCCGCTCCTGCGGCTGCGCGTCATAAGCGGCCTTGTGCAGCAATGCGTGACGGAAGACGTAGCGACCATTGTCCTGACGCTGCACGAGCGCACAGGCGACCAGGGTGTCGAGCGCGCGCTCGACGAGGGCCATCGTCCGTCCGCTCGCGCGAGCGAGCACGTCCGCCTGGAACTCGGGACCGAGGCACGACGCGAAGTGCGCGACCGGTTTGGCGCTGCCCGCGGCGTCGATGCGCGCCATCATCAATTCCTGCAGGCTAGCCGGCATGGGCATGGCGCCACTGGCACCGCGCCCGCCTTGCTGGGCCGCCGTCGCGCGCGCGAGCTCCTGGAGGAACAGCGGCACACCTTCGGCCAGATGCACGATACGCTCGCGCATGGCCGCCGGCAGCGCCACGCGAGGCGTGGCCGCGCGCACGATGGAGGCGGCGGCGCCAGCGTCGAGCGGCGCGAGATCGATGCGTCGCAAGCTCACGGTGTGACGCCACGGCAGTTCGAATTCCGGTCGCGCGCAGACGAGCAGCAGGCGTCCGCCCGGCGGATTTTCCGCCATGAGCGAGAGCAGTTCCTGCGTGGACGGATCGGCCCAGTGCGCGTCGTCGAGCATCAGCACGCCGCCGTCGGGCAGCAGCGCGGCGAGCAGTCCGGGGGCTTCGTCGAGCACGGCCTGTTTCCACGCGTGCGGCACGTTGCCGTCGGCGGGCATGTCGAACAGCGCGTGCAGCCGGCGATGCGCGAGCAGGGCGGGCTGCGGCATCTGCGAAGCGTCGGCCGCCGATTGCACGCGCAGCCAGCGGGCGATCGGGTGGAAGGGGGTGCCCGCGCCGTCCTGTGCGCAGGCCAGATCGATCGCGCGCAGGCCGCGCGTCTCCACGAAATGGCGCACGAGCGCCGACTTGCCGATGCCCGCTTCACCGATGACCAACGCCAGCACGCCCTGGCCGGTACTTTCGTCGCGCACGGCGGCGTGCGCGGCGGCGAGTTCGGCGAGCGCGCCGTCGCGGCCGAAGAGCATCGCCGCGCGGCGGCGCGAACGGCGCTCCGGCGTGGGATCGGGATTGACGCGGTGCACCGCGATTTCGCGATTGGCATGGCGCTCGCGCACACTGCCGTGCGGCGTCGTGGCAACCGCCACGCCGATCAGGCGCTGGGTGGCGTCGCAGATCAGCACTTCGCCCGGCAACGCCATGTCGGCGAGTTGCGCGGCCGAGCGCGACACGCGCCCGCCGGTGTCGGGACTGTCATCGGCCACCGAACTGATCACGAGGCCGGTGTGAACGCCCACACCGATGCCCACGCGTGCCGTGCTCGCCTGCACGCAGCGCATGGCGGCCTCGACGGCATGGCGCCCCGCGCCTTCGAGCGCCGTGGGATAGCCGAAGTAGCCGAGCAGACCGCCGGTCGGGGTGCGCACCGTGTAGCCCCACGATTGGCGCAGGATCGTTTCACACTGCACGAGCGGTGGCCGCATCATGCCGACGAGCTGATCGGGGTCGTCGATGCCGTTGGGCGCGAGCTCGATGGCGACGACGGTGAGCTGGCGTCGCTCCGGCCCCGTGGCACGTTGTTCCATGCGCGCGGGCGGCGTTTCGAGCAACTGGGTGAGCGCTTGGCCCGGCAGTTCGCCGAGCTCGTCGTGAAGGATGTCGCACAGGCGCCGGTATTCGGTTTCGGCTTCGTCGCGGCGCCCTGCGCGCAGCAGCAGCGCGAGCAGGCAGTGCCAGCCCGATTCGTCGAACGGGGCGAGTGCGACGAGCTGGCGCGCATGCGCGAGCGCCTGATCGAGATCGCCCAGACGCGCATAGCCGTCGGCCAGCAGGCGCTCGCCGAACACGCGGCGGCGCTGATATTCGTCGCGCTGCAGCTCGATCCATTGTTCGAGATCGGGCGTGTCGCGCACCGAGAGCCCGTGCAGGAACGGTCCCTGGTAGAGCGCGACGGCGTCGGCCAGGTGCTGAAGGTGTGCCGCGAGATCGAGGCCGGTGACGGTATCGAGCGTGCGGCTGGCCTGCTCGATCATGCTCGCGAAGACGTGCGCGTCGATCCACAGGCCGGTCTCGGGACGCAGGCGCACCACCTGACGGTCGGACTCGAAGAGTTCGTCGCCCAGCGTGTCGCGCAGATGGAAGAGCATGCGCTTGAGCTTGTCGCGTCCGCCCTGGCCGTCTTCGTCAGGCCAGAAGAGGTCCGCGAGGGCGCCGCGCGTGTGATAGCCCGGTTGCAGGGCGAGATACGCAAGCAGGCCGCGCGCTTTCGTGTACTTCACGGCGCACGCCTGTTTGCCTTGTTCGACCCGCATCGGTCCGAGCAGGTAGAGCGATCTGGTGGGTTGCATTGTCCCTGGACGGCCAATAGGCAACGCCGGCGCGCTCGCATGAGAGGGCGCACCGGCGCTGCCAATTCGATGATGTCGTCGCGCCAGGCCGACGTGTCCGGACTATCCACTCAGTGCAGCGCGTGCTGCCCTCGGATTCGAGTGGCCGGCACTCTGGCGCTACGCCAAGGCCGTTCCGGGGGGCTCCGGCCGAATGCGTTATGAATTGCAGGTCCAAGTATAAACACGTGTATGAATTCCGTCGGGAATACCTGAGAAATTCGCATGAAATTGTGGGAATTGTGCCCACGCGGGCGACATCCTGCCGGTGTTGCCAGCTCGCGGGAGCGTCAGGCCGGCGCCTGCCAGATCGTCGCGTCCGCGGCGTCGACGCGCTTGGGCAGCAAGCCCGCCTGCGTGAAGACGTCGGCGATGCGCTGCTGTTCGGCGATGGCATCACGCACCACCGGCTGTACGTCGTAGCTGCGACGCCGGTTGGCGGCCTCGACGGTGGCGGCATCCAGTCCCCAGACGGGCGAGAGCTGGGCGGCCGCCTCGCGCGGGTTGGCGCGTACCCATTGACCGGTTTCCCGCAGCGTCCTGTAGATCTCGCGCAGCACGGTGTCGTGATCCCGTGCGAACGCCGGTGTGGCGAGGTAGTAGCGCTGATAGCCGGCCAGGCCGCGCGCGGTGGTCAACGTGCGGACCTTGTCCTGACGCTCGACGCTCGCGACGAACGGATCCCACGTCACCCAGGCGTCGACGTTGCCGCTGGCGAAGGCCGCTCGGCCGTCGGCCGGCGTGAGATAGGCCGGCTGCACGTCACCGATACGCAGTCCTACGCTTTGCAGCGCCGCGATCAACAGGTAGTGCACGCCCGCGCCCTTGGTGACGGCGATGCGCTTGCCCTTGAGATCGGCGAGCGTGCGGATCGGCGAGTGTTGCGGCACGAGAATCGCTTCGGCGTCCGGCGAGGGCGTCTCGCGTGCGACGTACGCGATGCGTGCGCCGGCGGCCTGCGCGAACACGGGCACGGTGTCGGCCACGTCGGCCGAGAAGTCGATGCTGCCGACGTTGAGCGCTTCGAGCAACGGCAGGCCGCTCGTGAATTCATGCCACGTCAGCGTGACGTTATGCGCGGCGAGCGCCTGGGCCAGCGTGCCGCGCGTCTTGGCGAGCACGGTCAGCGTGGACGACTTTTGATAGCCGATGCGCAGCGCGAGCGGGCTGGTCGCCGCCCGCGCCGGCGCGCTGTGCGTCAGCACGCCGGCGAGGCCGAGTGCTGACGCGCCGCCTGCAAGTACGGCAACACCGGAGCGCTGAAGAAACCGCCGGCGACCCTGGCGCGCGGCGACGCTGTTCTCGACGGGGGTGGTGCGAAGCGTGGAAGCGGGCAGGGCGTGATCGTTCTTCGAGGACATGGAGCAAGGAGCAATGACGAAAGGAGACGGAGACGCCACGAACGCCAGGCGCCGCCGCTGCATGGCGCGGCGGGAAGACGTGGTGGGCGTGGCGGTGGTCGAGCGATGCGCGGAGCGCTTTCCCGACTTGTATCGCGGCGCCCGGCAGACGCGCCAATAAGCGATTCGCCTTTGCTAAGCGTGTGCGGTGTCATATCGATATGACGCAAGTGGGAAGGCGGAAAAAGCGTGCCGTACCCCTCCGAGCTCATCAGACGAAACCGACGCATGGCCGCGGTTGCTCGGTCGCCGTCGAAAAATCGGCGCAATGTCCAGTGACCGTTGCGCCGTTGGCCCTAGGGAAAACCCGTATTTGTCGCGTGTATCAGCGCGCATCAGCGATTCGGGGTCGGCAAATCAAACGTCTTGCTTTCATTGCCTTACCTCTGAGGTGCACTGAAGTGGTGCGAATGTATTACGCCGTATTACAGAAAATCCTGCGATTTCAGTGAGTTGCGCAGTGCTTCCTGTCTTGTAATGAAAATCATTCCTATTTATATTCGCCGCCCATGCCGGAGGCGGTGAGTGCCGTCGCGAAGTGAGGATTTCCCGTCTGGTTCGAATCGCCGCCGCCGCCGCTGCCGTCGTTTTTCGCGCGTTGTCCGCGCTTTTTCCGTTTCTCGTCCTTTCGTCCACAACGCACTTCGAACTCGATCATGATGCAACGCAAGCCGCTGGCTCTCGCAATGATGGCGCTCTTCGCCGCACCCTTCGCCGTCACCTGTGCGGCGCCAGCGATGGCGCAGAGCACGGCGCCCGCTTCGCCCCAGGGCGCGGCGCAGTCGTCGACGGCCGCGAGCGCGCTGCCGCAGACGGACGTGAGCGGTGCGGCGATTCGCGACGACTACCAGCGCGACGTGGCGACTGTCGGCGGCAAGGTGCCGACGGCAATTCGCGACATTCCGCAGTCGGTCACGGTGATCGACAAGGCGGTAATGCAGGCGCAGGGCGCGACCTCGTTCGCCGATGCGCTGCGCAATTCGCCGGCCATCACGCTCGGCGGTGCCGAAGGCGGTCAGATCGGCAACAACATCAATTTGCGCGGCTTCACGGCGCGCACCGACATTTTTCTCGACGGCTTCCGCGATCGCGGACAGTACTATCGCGACACGTTCTATCTCGACTCGATCGAAGTGCTCGAAGGGCCGTCGTCGATGCTATTCGGTCGCGGCTCGACCGGTGGCGTGATCAACCAGGTGAGCAAGCAGGCGAACCTCAAGCCGCTCAACGAAGTCTCCGGCACCATCGGCACCCATGACCGCTACCGAGGCTCGTTCGACTTCAATCGTCCGCTCTCGGACACCGCGGCGTTTCGCATCAACGGCTTCGCGCAGGATATCCACACCACGCGCGACGTCATGAACAACCGGGACTGGGGCGTCGCACCGACGCTGAAGCTGGGTATCGGCACGCCGACGCAGATCACGCTTTCGGCACTCATCGAACATAACCGCGACATGCCGGACTACGGCACGGTCGGTTACAACGGCCACCCGCTGCCGATCTCCAGGCGGCAATTCTACGGGCTGACCACCGATCGCACGGTGCAGGACGTGATGAGCTTCACGGCGAAGATCGAGCACAAGGTCGACGACACGCTGAAGATCACCAACCAGACGCAATACAGCCGCTATGTGATCGACGCGATCGAGACGTCGTCGCATGCGGTGGGTGTGCCTAACGGTGCAAGTGGTGCAAGTGGCGCGGGGAGCTTCACGACCTTGCCCACGGGCGCGACGGCGGGCATTCCGTCGTACTCGCTCGATCAGCTCTGGGTGCAGTTGCAAAGCCATGACCGCAAGATCACGGACTCCGCGCTGTACAACCAGACGGACGTGGTGAAGTCGTTCGACACCGGCCCGTTGCGGCACACGGTAATCGCCGGGGCGGAATTCGGGCGCGACACCTACGAGAACCAGACCTATCTGCGCACGGGCGCCGGACAGGCGTCGGGTTTCCTGGGCTGGATTCCGGCGAGCAGCACGGCGTACTACGCGAACCTGCCGAACGTGACGACCAGCGCCGGCAACTTCGCGCAGGGCACGGCCGAGACGGTGGCGCTCTACGCCAACGACACCATCGAACTCAACAAGCAGTGGAAGCTCGTGGGCGGCCTGCGCTGGGATAGGTACAAGGCGCAACTGTCCAACACCGTGAGCTCGCCGGGCTACGCGACGCAAACGGTCAATTACACGAGTGTGCGCACCGGAGTGATCTACCAGCCGGACGAGGCACAGTCGTATTACTTCTCGTACGGCACGTCGTTCAATCCGTCGCTCGAAGCGCTGAGCGTCACCAACAACACGCAGGCGCTGCCGCCGGAGACGAACGAGTCGTTCGAAGTGGGCAGCAAGTGGAATCTGTTCGACGACAACCTGGCGATCAACACGGCGCTGTTCCAGATCACGAAGAACAACGCGCGCACGCAGACGGGCACCTCGGGCCAATACACCAGCGCGGGCAAGGTGCGCGTGCGCGGCGCCGAAGTGAGCGCCACGGGCCACATCACGCCGAACTGGCAGGTGATGGGCGGCTACATGTTCCTGAACTCGCAGGTGCTGCAGGCCAACGACGGCACGCAGGGCAATGTGCTGGCGAACACGCCGAAGCACTCGGTCACGCTCTGGTCGACGTACACGCTCGGCCATTGGGAGGTCGGCGGCGGCATGAACTATATGTCGATGCGCTACGCGGCAAACACCAACCTCATCCGCGTGGGCGGCTACACGCGCTGGGACGCGACCGTCGCCTATCACCAGCCGAAGTACGACATCCGCTTCAACCTGCTCAACGTGTTCGACAAGACGTACTTCGACGGCCTGATCCAGTCGGACGGCGGGCGCGCCGCGCCGGGCATCGGACGCACGGCGTTGCTCACGGGCACGTACCGGTTCTGACGCTGCACGGCTTGATCCACCGCAAACGGGCAGCGGCGGCGCTGCCCGACGTGCTGCAAAATGACGCACAATACGAGGCGCGAGCGGGCAGTGCGATCCGGCTCGCGCCTTGCTTTTTTCACGAGGGACGCCCGCCGATGTTGCTGCATATACCGAATGTCCTCAGCGCCGACCAGGTGCGCTGGGTCCGTACCAAGCTCGATGGCGCAGGCGACGCGTGGGTCGACGGACTCGCCACGGCCGGCTATCAGGGGGCTCCGGTCAAGCAGAACCAGCAGATCGACGAGCGCGCACCCATCGCGCGCGAACTGGGCGACGTGATCCTCGGCGCACTCGAGCGCAACCCGACGTTCATCAGCGCCGCGCTGCCGAACAAGGTCTACGCACCGATGTTCAACCGCTACGGCGAAGGCATGCACTTCGGCAACCATGTGGACGGGGCGATTCGTCTGCAACCGGGCAGCGGCATGCGCATTCGCACCGATGTGTCCGCCACGCTCTTCCTGGCCTCGCCCGACGAATACGACGGCGGCGAGCTCGTGATCGAGGATCAGTACGGCGCGCATCAGGTGAAGCTGCCGGCCGGCGACATGGTGCTGTATCCCGCGACGAGCCTGCACCGCGTCAATCCGATTACGCGAGGCGCTCGCGTCGGGTGCTTCTTCTGGGTGCAGAGCCTCGTGAAGGACGACACGCAGCGCACGCTGCTCTTCGACATGGACAACGCCATCCAGCGGCTGAACACGACCGAAGCCGACGAGACGGCGCGTCGCACGCTCATCGGCTGCTATCACAATCTGCTGCGCATCTGGAGCGAGACCTGAGCGCGCCGCAGCCCATCGCCTCTCGCAGGCTGAAGTCAATAAATAACGCCCGGCCCTGACGGTATCCAGGGACCGGGCGTTTCATCGTGTGCCGAACCATCGTGTCCGGTGGCGCTGGTCTCCCGTGCCTATTGGGCCTGGCCAGGGGCCGCGGGGGCCGGTGCTGCCGGTGAGGTCGGTGCGCTCGGCGCTGCACCCTTGTGTACCTGCTCACGACGTTGCATCGCCTTGTCGTGCCAGGCCTTCATCTTGGTCCAGCGCGCCTTGATGGCATTGCTCACGAGCGTCTTCTGATCGTTGTTCAGGCCGTTGTAGACGTTCAGCCAGGCGTCTTCGGTCTGGCTGCGCAACTGACGATTCTGATCGAAGACTTTCTCGCGCGCGGTGCGCATGCCGGCCAGGTCGAGCACTTGCTGATCCTTTGCCTGCTCGATCATCTGGCGGAATTGCTCGCCGTTCTTGCGCATGGCCTCACGGTTCTGCCGGGACGTGTTTACTGCCTGCTGCCAGGCTTGTTCCTGCTGTGCGTTGAGTTTCAGCTCGTCGTGCAGCTTGCGAATGTCACCGAGCCCCCAGGGGCCGTGGTCGCCGCGCATATGGTGCATGGCGGCGTGAGGTCCCGTGGCCGGCGCAGCGGCGTCGGCGGCATGGGCGACGCCGAACATCGAGGTGGCGACGAGGACGGCCGACGCGGCGGCGATCTTCAATTTGCGCATGGTGTTTGACTCCTGTGGATACTGCCGGAATTGGCAGTTTCAGCGTAAGTCATTGCCGCGCGCAATAAGTTGCAAAGTGCTACCGCCGTATTACCTGACGTTACCGGGAGCCGCGTTCGCAACATTCCGAAACGACTCGGCCCGCCCTTGCCGGCGTTCGACAAGGGCGGGCCGTTGTGCCGAACGGCACGACATCCCGCGTGCCGTTCGGTTCCCGAACTAACTGGGTGGCGACGATCAGTCCCAGGCGCCGCGCCCGCCCGACACGCTGTAGCGGCCAGCGCCGAAGAGCATCACGCAAAGACCAGCGAAGAGATAAAAGCCCTGGAGTTCCAGCGCCCAGCCACCGGTCTTCGCGAGATCGCCGAGCTGGCTCAGGTGAACGAGGAAGAGCGCGACGAGCATGTTGGCCACGACGAGCAGTCCACCCAGGCGCGTGAGCACACCGAGGATGAGCAGCACCGGTGCGAGCACTTCGCCGAGGTAGGCGCCGTAAGCGAGGAAGCCGGGCAGGCCGTGCGAGGTGATCATGCCTTCGATGAAGCCAACGCCGTTGATGACTTTGCTCACGCCGTGGAACAACAGCAGGATACCGAGGGTGAGGCGCAGGATCAGTTTGCCGAGGTCGTCTCTGGTGCTCTGCATGGTGGTGCTCCTTCTTGACTCGCTGGTTCGCGGTGGGGGGCTGACAGGTAACGGAGTGGTGCGCCCCGCGTGCGGCGCACCGGCCAAATGGGCATCACTGTATCAAATCGTTACGGCGCTGTCTGCGGGTGCCCCCGGGGTTTCCGCGAGGCGCCGGGACTTTCTCGCAATGCGTGGATTACAAGCCGTTACTTTTCGGGTCGAGCCGTTACAAGACGCCTGTCGGCGCACTGCGTGCGAGGGCCGTTGATTCGCATAAGGACGCGGTCAATCGCTGGCAATCCCGCCAGCCCGCCGGTCCCGCCATCACCCAATCGCTGATAAGGATTCCACATGAACGTTCGTAAAACGCTGATTCTGAGTGCCGTGACCGTCGCCCTCGGCGGGGTGTTCGCTTCGCAGGCGTTCGCGCAAGGCACGGCCACCGAGACCGCCCGCGATGTCAATCAGCAGCAGCGCATCGAGAACGGTTTGAAGAGCGGTCAGTTGACGACCGGAGAGGCGTCGCGCCTGGAGAAGGGGGAAGCGAAGATCGACCGCATGCAGGCCCATGCCGATCACACGGGTGATACCGCCGCGCAGAAGGGCCGCATCGCTCGCGCCCAGAATCGGGAAAGCGCGAAGATCGGTCAGCTCGAGCACAACGGGGCGGTCGGCAACCCGGCGTCGGTCTCTTCGCAACGGATGCAGGCCGACGTGCAACGCAACGTCAACCAGGAAAAGCGCATCGCACAGGGCCAGGCGGCCGGCACGCTGAACAAGCGGGAAGTCGGCAGTCTGGAACGCGGTCAGGCGCACGTGGACGCGGCCGAGGCCCGTGCCGGCAAGAACGGTCACGTGAGCGCTGCCGAGCAGGCCGGCGTGCAGCATCGCGAGAATCATCAGAGCCAGCGCATCCGTCACGACAAGACGAACGGCTAGGCACCGTCGGCGGCCTTCGGGTCGATGCCGCGAACGGCTACGCAAGCGCCACCCTTTGCCGGGTGGCGCTTGCGTTTTGAGGCTATCATCGGCGACACAACAAATCAGGAGGACGATCGGGATGGAGTTGGTGCAAGCGCAGAAGATGCTCGAAGAACTCGTGGCGCCGTGGGTGCGGCAGCTCAATCTGCAGGTCGAGGCGACCGGGCCGGAGCAGAGCGAATTGCGACTGCCGTTCGACGCGGCCCTGAAGCATGGCGGCGGCGTCATCTGCGGTCAGGTGTTCATGGCCGTGGCCGATACGGCGATGGTGGTGGCGCTCTCGGCGGCGCTCGGCGGCTTTCAGCCGATGACCACCGTCGCGCTCAATACCCAATTCATGCGTCCGGTGAGCGATGGCGATCTGCGCGTGATCGCGCGCATTCTGCGTCGCGGCAAGAATCTGGTGTTCGGGGAGATCGAGATCTTCGACGCTTCGGGCAAGATGGCCGTGCACGCGACGACGACTTACGCGCTGCTCTGAACGGAGCGCAACGCCTGGCCGGACAGGCGCGGGGAGAAACGATGTTCGATCAGATCGTATTTGCCGGTGGCGGCAACCGCTGCTGGTGGCAGGCGGGATTCTGGGAGCGTGTCGCGCGCGAGGTTCCGTTGCGCCCACGCGTCATTGCCGGCATTTCGGCTGGCGCGGCCACGGCCTGCATGCTGCACATGCGCGAGTCCGACTGGGTCATGGCGTACTACCGCAACGCGCTCGCGAACAATCGCAAGAACGCATATTGGGGCAATCTGCTGCGCGGCGAGCGCGTGTTTCCCCACTATCGCATCTATCGGCAGGCGCTGCTCGACATCTACGACGGGCAGCTCGAGAAGCTGGCGAGCGGCCCCGAGATCCGCGTTGGCGTCTCGCACATTCCGCGCTGGCTGGGGCCGCGCACGGCGACGGCGGCCGGGCTGGTCGCCTACAACATCGACAAGCACGTGCGTCGTACGCTGCATCCGACGCTCGCACGGCGGCTCGGCTTCCGGCCCGAATTCGTGCGCGCGCAGGACTGTGCGAGCACGGCCGATCTGGCGGATCTGATGCTGCAGTCGTCGTGCACGCCGCCGTTCACGCCGATCCTGCGGCGCGGCGGACGCGCGGTGCTCGATGGCGGCATGGTCGACAACGTGCCGGTCGATGCGCTCGATGCGACGCCAGGGCAGGTGCTCGTGCTAGTCACGCGTCGCTATCCACGTCCGCAAATCTTCACGCAGCATCACGGCGGGCAGGATCGGCTGTATGTGCAGCCGTCCGCGCCCGTGCCGATTTCCAGTTGGGACTACACGCGCCCGGACATGATGGCGCCCGCCTTCGAGCTGGGCCGCAAGGACGGCGAGGCGTTCCTGCGGCATCTCGACACGATGAAGTAGGCGGGCGGGGCGGCCGGCGCCTATCGTCCGAAGCCGAGCAGCGCGGTCGGGTTCGCCACGTGGGCGCGATCGCCGTTCAGGAAGTCCACGATGTTCTGGAACGCCACGCGGAAATACAGCTCATAGCTTTCGCGCTCGACGTAGCCGATATGCGGCGTGCATACGCAATTCTCCAGGCGCAGCAGCGGGTTGCCCTGCAGAATGGGCTCGCTTTCGAAGACGTCGATGGCGGCCATGCCGGGCCGGCCGCGATTGAGGGCCGTGATCAGGGCGTTTTCTTCCACCAGTTCGGCACGGCTCGTGTTGACGAAGAGCGCCGTCGGCTTCATCTGCTGCAGATCTTCCAGCTTGACGATGTGACGCGTCTCGTCGTTCAGGCGCAGGTGCAGCGACAGAACGTCGCTTTGCGTGAACAGTTCTTCCTTGCTGTTCGCCACGCGCAGACCGTCGGCCGCGGCGGCCTCGCGCGAGCCTTCGCGGCCCCACACCATCACTTCCATGCCGAAGGCCTTGCCGTAGCCGGCCACGAGGCGGCCGATCTTGCCATAGCCCCAGAGACCGAGCGTCTGGCCGCGCAGCACCTGACCCAGGCCGAAGTTCGGCGGCATGCTCGAGGACTTCAGGCCCGACTGCTGCCAGGCGCCGTGCTTGAGGCTGGAGACGTATTGCGGAATGCGGCGCTGGGCGGCCATGATCAGCGCCCAGGTGAGCTCGGCGGGAGCGGTGGGCGAGCCCACGCCCTCGAGCACGGCGACGCCGCGGGCGGTGCAGGCGTCGATGTCGATGTGGTTGCCCGCCCGGCCGGTCTGGCTGATGACGCGCAGGCGCGGCAGTTTGTCGATGAGCTGAGCGGTGATGGCGGTGCGTTCGCGGATGAGTACGAGGACTTCGGCCTCGCCGACGCGGGCGGTCAGTTGGCCCACACCCTTGACCGTGTTGTTGAAGACTTTGACGTCATGACCGGCTAACAGGGAAAAGCAATCGAGCTTGCGAACGGCGTCCTGGTAGTCGTCGAGAATGGCAATTTTCATGGCAAAGCGTAGTCGGATCGGCGCGACAGGGGGCATGCCGCGCAATCGGTACATAAATCTGAGGCCGCCGCGACGGCGGGCGTACTGGTCGTTGACATGGACGGTGTGCAACGGGGCGAACCCCAGCCGGCCTTGTTGCGACGCAGCACCGGCGCGATTTGCGCGGTGGTATGCTGACGCCTCGTTTTGCATAGTATGGCAGGTGTCCTGGCAACCATGGCGAAACCGCCTCAACACGATGGCAAAAAATCGAACCCACCCCGCAAAAGCAAGTCGGACCCGGTGAGCGAGACGCCTGATGCGTACCGACCGGTGCGCCCGTTGCCCCCTGCTTCCTCGCGTGTGTCGCAAGACCTGCGGCGCGCTCCCTATTTCATGCGGCCAGGGTCCGCGCGCGCCGGTCATCCGGGTGCGCCGGGCCTTCGTCGGGGCAATGACGCCCGTCCGGTATCCCCAACCGGATCGGGTCGCCCGGCGAAACCCGAGCCGAAAGGCAGAAAGGCGCCCGCGCGACGGACGTTCATCGTCCGCTCCGATTTACCGACTCTGCATGGAGACAACCCCCATGACTCAAGCCAGTGTGAGCGCCAATGCGCTCAACACCTCCTCCTCGTCCAATGTCGCCACTCGTGATCTGCCCTCGTGGGTGCGTCACCGCAAGCTGATCGACTGGGTGTCGAGCATTGCGGCGATCACGCAGCCCGAGCGCGTCGTCTGGTGCGACGGCTCGCAGGAGG
Organism: Pandoraea pulmonicola; assembly: GCF_000815105.2. Taxonomy (NCBI): domain Bacteria; kingdom Pseudomonadati; phylum Pseudomonadota; class Betaproteobacteria; order Burkholderiales; family Burkholderiaceae; genus Pandoraea; species Pandoraea pulmonicola. The sequence continues at coordinate 167,250 of NZ_CP010310.2, forward strand.
AGTACGACCGTCTGTGCGAACAGATGGTTGCGGCCGGAACGATGAAGCGGCTCAACCCCGCCAAGCGTCCCAACTCGTTCCTCGCGCTGTCCGATCCGTCGGACGTCGCACGCGTGGAAGACCGTACGTTCATCTGCAGCGAAAAGCGCGAGGACGCCGGTCCGACCAATCACTGGATCGCTCCGGGCGAAATGCGCAGCACCCTCGACGGGCTCTTCCAGGGCTGCATGCGCGGGCGCACGATGTACGTCGTGCCGTTCTCGATGGGGCCGCTCGGGTCGCCCATCGCGCACATCGGCGTGGAACTGTCGGATACGCCGTACGTGGCCGTGAACATGCGCATCATGACGCGCATGGGGCGCGCGGTGTACGACGTGCTGGGCGACGACGGCGAATTCGTGCCGTGCGTGCATTCCGTCGGCAAGCCGCTCGCGGCCGGCGAGAAGGATGTGGCGTGGCCGTGCAACAGCACGAAGTACATCGTTCATTTTCCGGAAACGCGCGAGATCTGGAGCTATGGCTCGGGCTACGGCGGCAACGCACTGCTGGGCAAGAAGTGCTTCGCGCTGCGCATTGCCTCGAAGATGGGCCGCGACGAAGGCTGGCTCGCGGAGCACATGCTGATCCTCGGCGTGACGTCGCCGGAGGGCAGGAAGTACCACGTGGCCGCGGCATTCCCGTCGGCCTGCGGCAAGACCAACTTCGCGATGCTGATCGCGCCCAAGGGTTTCGAGGGCTGGAAGGTCGAGACCATCGGCGACGACATCGCGTGGATCAAGCCGGGCAAGGACGGACGTCTCTATGCGATCAACCCGGAAGCAGGCTTCTTCGGCGTGGCCCCGGGCACGAGCCAGAAGACCAACCCGAACGCGCTCGCCACGCTGGGCGAGAACGTGATCTTCACGAACGTTGCACTCACCGATGACGGCGACGTGTGGTGGGAAGGTCTGACCGATACGCCGCCGGCGCACCTGATCGACTGGCAGGGCCAGGACTGGACGCCGGAAAGCGCGAAGGAGACGGGTCGCAAGGCGGCGCATCCGAACTCGCGTTTCACGGCGCCTGCCGCGCAATGTCCGTCGATCGATCCCGACTGGGAAAACCCGGCCGGTGTGCCTATCGACGCGTTCATCTTCGGCGGCCGCCGTTCGACGACCGTGCCGCTTGTGACCGAGGCGCGCGACTGGACCGAAGGCGTCTACATGGCCGCGACGATGGGCTCGGAGACGACCGCCGCCGCCGCGGGCCAGCAAGGTGTGGTGCGCCGCGACCCGTTCGCGATGCTGCCGTTCTGCGGCTACAACATGGCCGACTACTTCCAGCATTGGCTCGATACCGGCGCGCATCTCGGCAAGACAGGGGCGAAGCTGCCGAAGATCTACTGCGTGAACTGGTTCCGCAAGGGCGCAGACGGCAAGTTCGTGTGGCCGGGCTTCGGCGAAAACATGCGCGTGCTGGCCTGGATGCTGGGCCGTATCGACGGCACGGCAAAGGGCGAGGAAAACGCGTTCGGCATCACGCCGCGCTACGAAGATCTGAACTGGAACGGCTTGTCGTTCACGCAGGCGCAGTTCGACGACGTAACGTCGATGGATCCGGCGGCGTGGCGCGAGGAACTCAAGCTCCACGCCGAGCTCTTCGAGACGCTCAAGCATCGTCTGCCGCAAGCGCTGCTCGATACGAAGGCCGATATCGAGCGCCGTCTGAATGCCTGAGGACGAGGCGAAGATCGATCGCCGGCGCGGGAAGGCCGTGATTGCGGCCGGCTGATCCGGCATCCATCGCCGTAAGTCGCAACGATCCCATCGAGGGAAACTTCGATGGGATTTTTTATGGATGTTTCCGTGTCTTGTGATCCTTCCGAAAGCCCCGTGGATCAAGGTTTTCGGGAGATTCCGAGCGAGGCTCGGTGATAGCATTTCTTCTGTGGGGTGTCGTTGCAGTGGAATCTGGACTACGAATAAATGGAGGACGTGATGCACATGTTATTGATCGAAGGAATCGATGATGAGCTTATGAGGTCGATCCGCACACGGGCGGTGATACATCAGCGAACGCTGGAGGAAGAGGCGCTGTCGATGCTGAACAGCCTGCCGAAGCATCCCGGCTTTCGGTGTCTTGGCGAAGCGATCCTGCATTTCCCCAATGTCGGGCTCGACAGCGATTTCGAGCGCGTCAATTAAGGCGAATGAGAACCGAGATGTATCTGCTGGATACCAATGTGATCAGCGAATGCAGGAAGGGCGGTGGCGGCGACCTCGGCGTGCAACGGTTCATTCGCGACACGAACACTCGGGGAGTGCCACGCTACCTTTCGGTCATTACGTTGGGGGAAATGCACCGAGGGGCGCTGTTGCTGAGACATCGAAATGACCTCCGTCAGGCTGCGCTGATCGATAACTGGGTCGAGTCGGTGCGATTCGACCATATCCGATACACGCTGCCGGTCGATTTGAAGATCTGCTACGAATGGGCACGCCTGCGCGTGCCTCACCAGCAGCATCCTGTCGACAAATTGCTCGCTGCCACGGCGCGGGTGCATCGGCTCGTCGTCGTCACTCGAAACGTCAAGGATTTCCGCGAGACCGGCGTGGAGGTATACAACCCGTTTCTTCATTGATTGGCGAGGCCGCGACGGTTTACTGTCACCCCGGGGGCTCAGAGCCGGTTCTCCACCGCGAACTTGATCAGCTCGGCCTGACCTTCGATGCCGAGCTTGCGTTTGATGTTGAGTCGATGCGTCTCCACGGTCCGCACCGACAGATCCATCTCCGTCGCGATCTGCTTGTTCGCCAGTCCGCGAGCGATGCGCGACAGGATTTCGCGCTCGCGAGGCGTGAGCGAATCGATCGGGGCATGCGCCGTCGAGGCCTGTACCACGCGCGCGGCGATCGCGGCGCTGTAGTAGGCATCACCGCGCGCGACACGCTCGATGGCCGTCACGATCTCATGGGCGGGCGCATCCTTGAGGACATAGCCGCGTGCCCCGGCACGTACCGCCTGACGCACATACTCGGCGTTGTCGTGCATCGACAGAATCAGCACGGCGATATGCGGAAACTGTTCGCGGAAGAGGGCGGTCAACTCGATGCCGTTCGTGCCGCGCATGCTGATGTCCATCAGCGCGAGATCGGGTGACGACGTCTTGGCGCGGGCCAGCGCTTCCTGCGCATTGCCGGCTTCGCCGACCACTTGCAGGTTGGGGGTCGCCTCGAATCGCGCGCGCAGGCCGTCGCGTACCAGCGGGTGATCGTCGATCAACAGCAATCGGATAGGGTGAGCTTGCATCATTTGCGGGAGGTTGCACGAAGCGCCGCTTTGGCGGCGGCGGGCGTGAGCGGCACCCACGCACTGATGGTGGTGAGGCCGGGCCAGGATTGAACACCGAGAACACCGCCCACGGCGTCGAGTCGCTCGCGCATGTTGCGCAGGCCGATGCCGTGCCGGGGATTGTGATGCACGTCGGTCACGTCGAAGCCGCGCCCGTCGTCGGCGATCGCCAGATGAATGCCGTCGGTCTTGAAGACGAGCAGGATCGATACGCGCGACGCCTGCGCGTGCCGCTCGATATTGGTCAGCGCTTCCTGCGCGATACGGAACAGCATCGTCTTGATGTTGTCGTCGAGCGCAGGCGCTTCGCCTTCGACGTTCATCTCGACAGGCAGCCCGGCGTGCGAGCCGAACTCCCGCGCGAGTTGGTCGATGGCTGCGGCAAGGCCCAGATCGTCGAGCATGGCCGGACGCAACGCCTGCGAAATGCGTCGCACCTCGCCGAGCGTGCCGTTCAGACGGTCGATCGCCACGCCCAGCGTGGTGCTCGCTGCCGCGGGCGAGCCGGGCAGCCGCATCGAGGCCGACTCGAGCAGCAACTTGACCGATACGAGCAACTGGCTGATGCCGTCGTGCAGTTCGCGAGAAATCCGCGAGCGCTCCACCTCCTGGGACTCCACGACCTGGCGTGCGAGCTGGCGTAACTTCGCGTCGGCCGTCTTCAGTTCGGTGATGTTCACCACGAGCCCGCACAGGCCCACGATGGCCAGACACGACGAAGCGATGAGCGTGATCCAGATCAGCGTGCGATCGATGTTGGCCTGCGCGCGATCGTCCGATTGTCGCAGCGTGGCCTCGACATCGTCGAGATAGATGCCGGTGCCGATCATCCAGTTCCAGCGCGGCAAAGCGATCACGTAGCCGAGCTTCGGCGCCATGTGCTGCAACGACGGCTTTTCCCACGCGTATTGCACATAGCCGCCGCCGGAACGCGCGGCGCCGATCAGGCGCTGGATCGTGGGGGCGCCGGATTCGTCCTTGAGTGTCCAGAGGTTGTGACCGACGAGTTCGGGTTGTCGCGGGTGCATCAGACTCTTGCCGTCGAGATCGTAGACGAAGAAATAGCCGTCCTTGCCGAACTCCATGCGCGCAAGCGTGGCGAGCGCCGCTTCGCGTGCGGCGGGTGTATCGGGGCCGTTGTAGAGCGGTTCGATGGCGTTGCGTGCGAGCCCCACGTAATGCAGCAGCTCGGCCCGCTTGTTGGCCAGTAACGCGGTCTGCACCGCTTCGTGTTGCGCGCGCGCGAGCTCGTTTCCCTGATAGCGCACGGCCAGCGCGATGGCGACCATCGCGAGCGCAACGGGTAGCAGCGCAAGGACGAAAAATTTCTGTCGGAGATTCATGGCAATCGAAAAGCCTGCAATGCCGCCGCGTGCTGCGGTGGGCATTTGGCAGGCGTTCGCTACGTAATAGCACGTAGTTCGCCTGCGTAGTTCCGCGCTTGTGGCACGGCGGGCAAACGCCAATACTACACGGCGAATCGTGGCTGGGGCTGCCGAGTGCGTCTCCCGGACGAATCTCGGAGCCCGGCGTTCTTGCTCCGGACCTTGCGCAACCGCAAGTCATTCACAAGTTCGCGTTATCGGCCTTCGCTGCACCCAGACCCCCGCAAAGAGGGGCAATACGGGTGCGGGTGTGCCACGTTTCACGGCGTCGTCGCGACGTCGATACAAGAGGCGGGACAGTGCCGCAACGGCGCCGTCCCGGAATTGCTGCCCTAAGGAGGCAGTTCCGAGGAGAGACAATGAATCGCATCTGGCAACAACTGCCCTGGGCAGCCGTGGCCATCGTCGGCGCGTGCGCGCTCGGCACGGTGGCACTCTCGCGCGGCGAAACCGTCAGCGCACTCTGGATCGTGATCGCAGCCATCTGCGTTTATCTGATCGCCTATCGCTTCTACAGCAAGTTCATCGCCACGCGCGTCGCGCAGCTCGACGGCACACGCATGACGCCCGCCTGGCGTCACAACGACGGCCTGGATTACGTGCCGACCAACCGCTACGTGCTGTTCGGTCATCACTTCGCCGCGATTGCCGGTGCCGGCCCGCTCGTCGGTCCCGTGCTCGCCGCGCAGATGGGGTACCTGCCGGGCATGCTGTGGATTCTTGCCGGCGTGGTGTTCGCCGGCGCCGTGCAGGACTTCATGGTGCTGTTCATCTCCACGCGCCGCGACGGCCGCTCGCTGGGTGACCTCGTGAAGTCCGAACTCGGCATGATTCCCGGCGTGATCGCGCTGTTCGGCGCGTTCCTCATCATGATCATCATCCTCGCGGTGCTCGCGCTGATCGTGGTCAAGGCACTGACCGGGTCGCCGTGGGGCACGTTCACCGTCGGGCTGACCATTCCGATCGCGCTGTTCATGGGCGTGTACACGCGCTTCATCCGCCCGGGCCGCATCGGCGAAGTGTCGATCATCGGCTTCGTCATGCTCATGGCCGCGATCTACTTCGGTCAGAGCGTGCACGACAGCGCCGCGCTCGCGCCGCTGTTTACGTTCGACGGCAAGCAACTGACGTGGATGCTGATCGGCTACGGCTTCATCGCCTCGGTCCTGCCGGTGTGGCTGCTGCTCGCGCCGCGCGACTATCTGTCGACGTTCCTCAAGATCGGCACGATCCTGGCCCTCGCGATCGGCATTCTGGTTGTCGCGCCGGAGCTGAAGATGCCTGCGCTCACGCAGTTCGTCGACGGCAGCGGTCCGGTATGGTCGGGCAAGCTGTTCCCGTTCCTCTTCATCACGATCGCGTGCGGCGCCGTGTCGGGTTTTCATGCCCTGATCTCGTCGGGCACCACGCCGAAGCTCCTCGATAACGAAGTCAACGCGCGTTTCATCGGTTACGGCGGCATGCTGATGGAGTCGTTCGTGGCCATCATGGCGCTGGTGGCGGCGTCGGTGATCGACCCGGGGGTGTACTTCGCGATGAACAGCCCGGCGGCCGTGATCGGCACGACGCCGGAAGCCGTGGCGCAAGTCGTCTCCGGCTGGGGCTTCACCATCACGCCGGACGTGTTGACGGCCACGGCACAGGCCGTGGGCGAACACACGATCATTTCGCGCGCCGGTGGCGCACCGACGCTCGCCGTCGGCATGGCGCACATCCTGCACCAGGTGGTTGGCGGCGAAGCGATGATGGCCTTCTGGTACCACTTCGCGATCCTGTTCGAAGCGCTGTTCATCCTGACGGCCGTCGACGCCGGCACGCGCGCCGGGCGCTTCATGCTGCAGGATCTGCTTGGCACTTTCGTGCCGTCGCTCAAGCGCACCGAATCGCTGCCCGCCAACCTGATCGCGACGGCGCTTTGCGTGGCCGCTTGGGGTTATTTCCTGTATCAGGGCGTGGTCGATCCGCTCGGCGGCATCAATACCCTGTGGCCGCTCTTCGGCATCTCCAACCAGATGCTCGCCGCCATTGCGCTGACGCTCGCCACGTGCGTGCTCTTCAAGCTCAAGCGCGAGCGCTTCGCCTGGGTGACGATCCTGCCGACGCTGTGGCTGCTCGCCTGCACGCTCACGGCTGGCTGGCAGAAGATGTTCGATCCGGATCCGAAGGTCGGCTTCCTGGCCCACGCGGCCAAGTATCAGGCAGCTCTGGCTGACGGCAAGCTGCTCGCACCGGCCAAGTCGATGGCGCAGATGCAGCAGATCGTGTTCAACGACTACGTGGACGCGACGCTCGCCGGCGTGTTCATGTTCGTGGTGGTGGCCGTGGTGGTGTTCGGTCTGCGCACCGTCATCGTGGCGCGCAACGCCGGCAAGCCGACGGCCAAGGAAACGCCGTTCGAGCCGATGCCCGCAGGCCGTCAGGTCTGAGGCGAACGGGAGATGCCATGCTCGACGACGTCGGTAGCGAACTCGGTAAGGTCGGCCGATATCTGGGACAGGCCATGCGGTTGATGGTCGGCCTGCCCGATTACGACACGTACGTGGCGCACATGCGCGCCACGCACCCGGATCGTCCGGTCATGAGCTATGAGGCGTTCTTCCGGGAGCGTCAGGAAGCGCGCTACGGCGGCAAGAGCGGCGGACGCTGCTGCTGAACGCCTGCCGCGCGCCATGCGTCGGTGATGAAAAACGCCCGGTGGCATCCATCGGGCGTCCTGGCTTGCGGACTTGGATCGGTGCCCGGGCGACGATGCAGCGCCTCGCCCGAGGCTCTGCATCACATCACTTTTACATCACCTTTGCGCAGTGCGCGTTGGCCGCGCTTCGGCGATAGCCATCGAACACCTGCGCGATGACGCGCACCAGCAGGCGCCCCGCCGGTAGCACGCGCAGTCCGTGCGCATCGAGGCTCACGAGACCATCGGCGGCCAGATCGGCCATCTCACCGAGTTCGTCGGCAAAGTACGTGACGAAATCGATCTCGTGCGCCTGCTCGATGGTCGTGAAATCCAGCGTCATATGGCACATCAGACCGGAAATCACGTCGCGGCGGAGCCGGTCGTCCGCCGTGAGCCGCACGCCGCGCGTGATTGCCAGTCCGCCCGCGTCGATCGCCTCGTAATAGGCCTTCAGGGTCTTGGCGTTCTGCGCATAACTATCGCCGATGCGCCCGATGGACGACATGCCCACGCCGATCAGATCGCAGTCCGCACGCGTGCTGTAGCCCTGGAAGTTACGATGCAGCGTGCCGGCCGCCTGCGCGTGCGCGAGCTCGTCGTCGGGACGTGCGAAGTGATCCATGCCGATGTAGAGGTAACCGGCATCGGTCAGCCGCGCGATGATCGTCTGCAGCAGCGCGAGCTTCTGCGCGCCGTCGGGCAGCGTATCGGGCAGACGGCGCTGCATCTTGAACTGCTGCGGCAGGTGCGCGTAGCTGAACACCGACAGACGGTCGGGCGCCATGTCGATCACGGCGTCGAGCGTGTTCGAGAATGATTCGGGCGTTTGGTATGGCAGACCGTAGATCAGGTCGAAGTTGATCGAACGGAAGCCGCTGCCTCGTGCCGCGTCGAGTGTGGCCTCGACGAGCGCGCGCGGCTGCACGCGATGGATGGCTTCCTGCACACGGGGATCGAAGTCCTGCACGCCGATCGACAACCGGTTGAAGCCGAGGGCCCGCAGGGCACGAATCGACGTCGGGCCTGCACTGCGCGGATCGATCTCGATAGCGTATTCGGCGCTGTCGTCGCTTGCCATCACGAACTGACGGCTGATGGTGTCGACGAGCGAGGCGATCTGTTCCAGCGAGAGAAACGTCGGCGTGCCGCCGCCCCAGTGCATCTGCGCCAGCTTGCGGCCGGCGCCGAGCAGCGACGCCTGCCGTGCAATCTCGGCGTGCAGTCGCTCGACGTACGCCTGTGCGTGCGCACGGTTGCCGGTGACGATCTTGTTGCAGGCACAGTAGAAGCACACGGTATCGCAGAACGGAACATGCACGTAGAGCGAGAGCGGCTTGCCCGTGCGCTTGGACTGCGCGGCAGCGCGAGCGTAATCCTCGACGCTGAAATCGTCGTGAAATTGCAGTGCCGTCGGGTACGACGTGTAGCGCGGGCCATTCACATCGTAGCGACGCAGCAACTGTGCGTCGAAGTAGGCCGGCGCGGAAGGCGAGATCGACGGTGCACCGGGCGTCGTGCGCGACTTGCACGGCGTCTGCAGTTCGCCGGCGGCCGCGTCGTGCGACGTGCAGCCGGGACACCCATGAGCGGTGTTCGTCGCCGCGGCGCTGACGCAACGCGGCGGCATCAATGGCAGGGGATTCATGACGAAGTCGGCTCCAGGCCGGTTACGAAGGTGACATGGCACTGTAGCGTCGCGATGAACGCGCCGCCCTGACTTGCGTCAAACACCTCGCTGCCGCCGCCCGCATGCCGTGGAGCGCCACGGACGCCCAGGGGCGGCCAGCACGTCGAGCCGGTCTGCACGAAATTGGGCATCACGCCGACGTTCATGCGTAGCAAGACGCGTGGCGGCCATGCGCCAAATTCATTGCCATGTCAGGCAAATTTTGGCGACGTACGGTAAGCTAACGTCTTATTGAAGTCCCGCCGCGTCGACAGCCCTGGCGGCCGCGCGGCGCATCCCCGAAACAGTTCGGGGCGGCGGTCCGCCTGATGCCTGTGGGAACCCGCAGAACCGGTGAAACTCCGGTCCGCCCTTGCTGGTCTTTGCCGGAACGACGCGGCACATCACGTTTGGAAACAACATGGACCGTCTGCAATCGATGCGCGTTTTCGTCAAGGTGGCCGACAACGGGAGCTTCGCCCGCACGGCTGCCCAGATGGATCTGTCGGCCGCCGTGGTCACGCGGCACGTCGCGGAACTGGAATCGCATCTCGGCGTTCGTCTGCTCAACCGCACCACGCGCAGCCTGTCACTCACGGGCGCAGGGCAGGTGTATCTCGAACGTTGCCGTCAGATCATCGATGAAGTCGACGAGGCCGACGCCCTCATCTCCAGCGCGTCGCGCGATCCGAAGGGCACGCTCAAGGTGGTCGCGCCGGTCTCGTTCGGCCTGCGCAACCTCGCGCCGCTCGTCAAGAAGTACCAGGAAATGCATCCCAAGGTGGTGGTCGACCTGACGTTGACCGACCGCGCCATCGATCTGGTGGAGGAAGGCTACGACTGCGGCATTCTGCTCACGCGCATGATCAACAGCGAAAGCCTGATTTCGCGCGTGCTTGCCGAGACGCGCGTGATGCTGTGCGCTTCGCCAGCCTACATTGCCGAGCACGGCGAGCCGGTGACGCCGCAGGAGCTGAGCGAGCATGGCGTGCTTGGCCTGCCGAACGACTTCTGGAGCGACGACCGCGTATTTTCCGGCCCCGATGGCGAAGTGCGTGTGCGAGTGCAGAACAAGTTCATCTGCAACAACACGGCATTGTTGCGTCAGTCGGTGTTGCTGGGGCACGGCATTGCGTTCCTGCCGTCGTACCTCGTTGGCAACGACGTGCGCGACGGCGACCTCGTCGCACTGCTGCGCAACTACACGCAAACGCCCATCGACGTCTCGCTCGTCTACCCAAGCCGCAAGTATCTGTCGGCGAAGACACGCGGTTTCATCGATCTGACGGTTGAATATTTCCGCCAGAACGAAGGTATTTCGGCCGCCGAGCGCTGGGTGCCGCCCAAGCTGCCGTCGCCGACCACGCCCATTTCCGAAATACCGGTGTGACGCCGCGCCGACCGAACCGGTTGGGCTGAGCGGCGCTGCATCGCAGCCATAAGGCAAAATGACCGCTTCCTGCAAGGGAAGCGGTCATTTTCATTACCCCGTTGGATCGGGACCCTGTCGTGCAGTCCCGATACGCGCTCAGAATGGTGCGTCGTCGTCGAACGAGGCGTCGTCGGACGGTGCCGCCTTGCTGCTCGTCGTCTTGGGCTTCGCCGTCGTCTTGCGCGCTGCCGCCTTCTTCGCAGGCGCCTTCGTGGCAGCAGTCTTCGCCGCGGTCTTGCGCGCGGGCGCGGCTTTCTCGTCACCCTCGCCGTCGGCTGCCTTCGCGGCCGTCTTTTTCGGTGCCTTGGCCTCGAATTCGAAGCCGATGGTGCCGTCCTTCTGCTTGGCCAGGTAGGCCTTGAACGTGCGACCCGTGCGCGACGACTTGAAGTTCGTCAGCAGGTCGGTCTTCCCTTCGGTGAGCAGTTTGTGAATCTGCTCGCGCGAGATTTCCTGCTGCAGAATCACCTTGCCCGAGGTGAAATCGCACGTCTTCGGGTTGGCCACGGCGTTCTCGCACACGTAGCGCATGCCGTGTTCGAACACGCGCCCACCGCACTTCGGGCACTTGCCGACCGGCTCCTGACCCGTGAAGTCCGGCGCTTCGCCGTCTTCGTCGCCGTTGTCCTGACCGAAATCGAACTCGAGCTTGTAACCCATCTCGTCGTCGGGCGAGAGCTTGAGAATCGCCGAGAACGGGCGTCCCATCTTGCTGCGGAAGCCCGACAGCGGCCCGATCGTCTTGTTCTTCAGAAGCTCTTCGACTTCCGGGATTTCGAACTGGCGTCCACCCGGAATCTTCGAGATCGAGAAGCTGCAGTTCGTACACGCGAATCGGCGATAGTTCTCCTTGACCACGCTGCCGCAATGCGGGCACGGAGTGGTGAGGGTCGCATAGTCGCCGGGGATCGTGTCCGAATCGTATTCCTTCGCGCGCTTGACGATGGTCTGCGTCATCTGCGCGATTTCGTGCATGAACTCGTCGCGCTTGAGGCCGCCGCGCTCGATCTGCGAGAGCTTGGCTTCCCATTCGCCCGTGAGCTCGGGCAAGGTGAGTTCGTCCACGCCCAGGCCGCGCAGCAGCGTCATGAGCTGGAACGCCTTGGCCGTCGGATGCAGCTCGCGGCCTTCGCGCACGAGGTACTTTTCCGTGAGCAGGCCTTCGATGATGGCCGCGCGCGTGGCCGGCGTGCCCAGACCCTTGCCTGCCATTGCCTCGCGAAGTTCGCCGTCTTCGACGAGCTTGCCCGCGCCTTCCATCGCCGAGAGCAGTGTGGCTTCGCTGTAGCGTGCGGGCGGCTTGGTCTGCAGACCCACGGCCTCGACCTTGTCCACCCCGACTTTCTCGTCCTTGGCGACTGGCACGAGGTTCGGCTGATCCTCCTTGCCCGCTTTGTTCTCTTTACCGTCGCCCGCGCCTTCCTTGCCGTAGACCGCGAGCCAGCCGGCGTTCACCAGCACCTTGCCTTCGGTCTTGAAGTGATGCCCCACGACTTCCGTGATGCGGGTCGTCACCTGATACTCGGCCGCCGGGAAGAACACGGCGAGGAAGCGCTTGACCACGAGGTCGTAGAGCTTCTGCTCCGGCTCGGAGAGGTTCTTCGGCGCCTGCAGCGTCGGGATGATGGCGAAGTGGTCGCTGATCTTGCTGTTGTCGAAGATCCGCTTATTCGGCTTGACCCAGTCCCTGGTCAGGACCTGGTTGGCGAACTGATGATAGTTGTTGCTCTCCTTGAGCACGGCCATCGTCTCCTTGACGGTGGCCAGATAGTCTTCCGGCAGTGCGCGCGCGTCGGTACGGGGGTACGTGAGCACCTTGTGCTTTTCGTACAGCGCTTGCGCCAGACCCAGCGTGTTCTTCGCGGAGAAACCGAAGCGGCCGTTCGCTTCGCGCTGCAGGCTCGTCAAGTCGAAGAGCAGCGGCGAGAGTTGCGTCGTGGGCTTCGACTCCTCGGTCACCGTGCCGTGTTTGCCGCGCACGGCCGCCACGACCGACTCGGCCGCGGCCAGGCTCCACAGACGCGAGTCGCGCTGTTCCGGATCGAATTCGTTGCGCTTGAAGTTCGGGTCGAACCAGCGGCCTTCGTAGAAGCCTGCCGACGCGACGAACTCGGCCTTCACTTCCCAATAGTCGCGCGAGACGAACTTGCGGATCTTCTCTTCGCGCTCGACCACGATCGACAGCGTCGGTGTCTGCACGCGACCGACCGTTGTGAGGAAGAAGCCGCCGCCCTTGCTGTTGAAGGCGGTCATGGCGCGCGTGCCGTTGATGCCGACGAGCCAGTCGGCTTCGGCGCGGCTGCGCGCGGCGTCGGCGAGCGGCAGCATGTCGCCGTCGCTGCGCAGGCGCTTGAAGCCGTCGCGGATCGACTGCGGGGTCATCGACTGCAGCCACAGACGCTTGACGGGCTGCTTCGCCTTCGCGTGTTGCGCGATCAGGCGGAAAATCAGCTCACCTTCGCGCCCCGCGTCACAAGCATTGATCAGGACGTCCACGTCCTTGCGCTTGATCAGGCGGGTGAGCACCTTCAGGCGCGACTCGCTCTTGGCGATCGGCTTGAGGTCGAAGTGGGGGGGAATCACGGGAAGGTTGGCGAAGCTCCACTTGCCGCGTTTGACTTCATAGTCTTCCGGCGCGCCGATTTCGACGAGGTGGCCAACCGCCGACGAGACGACGTAATCGTCGCTCTCGAAGTACTCGTCATGCTTGGTAAAGCCGCCCAGCGCCCGCGCGATGTCATTCGCGACAGACGGTTTCTCGGCAATGATCAGAGCTTTTGACATGACGTTAGGTAATGTTGAGGAGGTGTCGCCAGGCGACATTCGTTGGCTTTATAACATATAGCCAAGCCGGCGTTGCCGTCGGATCGGGCACAAGGCGTACCCGAAAGCGGCACATCATAAGCGCGTCGCAAGCCGTCGGCAAGGCCGCCGCCCGCCCGGGGCTCACGCGCCGGTCCGCCCTGCGCGAAGGCCGGCCGGGACAGTCGCGCTCAGGCCAGCAGGTGCTCGCGCAGCGCGGGAGCGGCGACAGTGGCGTCGCCCAGCACGCGGGCGTCGAGCATGCGCTCGAGAATGCCCATGGCAGGCAGCACCGGCCCGAAGAACCGGGCCTGTCCGGCATGCTGGCGGGCATCCTGAACCAGAACGGTCGGAAAGTTCTCGATGTCGTGGTCGTCGAGCCAGTCGGCGTGCGTCTCGATATCCACCCAGACGAAGCACAGTTCGGGATGATGCGCCGCCAACTGCTCCAGCGTCTCCCGGTATTCGCGGCACGTACCGCACCACGCCGCGCACAGGCAGGCCACGAGGCGAGTGTTGCCATCGCTCAGCAGGGCGGCCAGCGCGGATCGGTCGGCGACGGGATCAAGAACGGGCATGGTGTCTGTGGTGTTGGTGTCGTGGCCCGCCGTGGGCGGCCGACCGTGATCGATGATCGAGTGCCGGGTGGTCCCGGGCGGCCGATGGCTCCGACGCGCTCAGGCCTCCGGTCCATCGAGCCGGGCAAACTGGCCGCCCGGCAGGCGAACGATCCGTCCGCCGAGCTCCAGCAGGCCCAACTGTGCAAGCACCGCGGTGACTGGCATGCCGGTGCGCTCGCACAGGGTGTCGGCGCTGACCGGATCATAACCCAGCGCTTCGAGAACTGCTGCGGCGCCCGGCGTTGCCATGCCGGCATGGACACGCGACAGGCCGGGTGCGTTCCCGGCGGGTTCGACGTGGGTGGCGGGCGCCGACCGGGCCGCGTCGCGCCTACCGCTGTGCGCACGCTGCCTATCGGTGGTCGCCCGGCGGCGGGCGCCGGCCGGGGCGGTGCTCGCCACGCTTACCGTCGGGCGGTCGATGCCCAAGGCCTCGAGGACGTCGTCAGGCGAGGCGACGAGGGTTGCGCCGTCGCGGATCAGCGTGTGGCAGCCCCGGCTTTGCGGTGCGTGGATGGAGCCGGGCACGGCCAGGACGTCGCGCCCGAGTTCGCCCGCCAGCCGAGCCGTGATGAGCGAGCCGGACTGTGTGGCCGCTTCGACCACGACGGTGCAGCGCGAGAGCGCGGCGATCAGGCGATTTCGACGAGGAAAATGATCCGGCCGCGGCGGCGTGCCGATCGGGAAAGCCGAGAGCAGCAGGCCCCGCTCGGCGATGCGTTGCGCCAATGCGTCGTGCCGCGATGGATAGATGACGTCGACGCCGGTGCCGACGACCGCACATGTGCTACCCGCCGTCTCCACGGCGCCTTCGTGGGCCGCCGCGTCGATGCCGGCGGCGAGACCCGATACCACGGTGACGCCGGCGTCACCGAGCGCGCGGGCGAAATGCCGGGCGTTCTCCCGCCCCTGCGGCGTGGCCCGGCGGCTGCCGACGATGGCCGCCGCCGTCAGGGCGCGATTCGGCAGCGAAGCGTCGCCACGGCAATAGAGGATGGGCGGCGCGTCGCCCAGTGCCAGCAACGCGCGCGGGTAGGCGCACTCGGACAGCGTCACCACCGCACAGCCGGAACGGCTCGCCCAGTCGAGCGTGCGGGCGATCTGATCGTCGAGCTCGGGCGACGGGCGGGCGAGCAGTCGTGCGACGAGTTCCGGCGGAAGCACATTGCCGAGCCGGGCGGCGGACGTCCGGAAGATGACATCGGGCGGGCCGAATGCCGCCAACAGACGCCGCACCGCCGCGCCGGACACGCCCGGCGTGTGGCACAGCCGCAGCCAGTCCTTGATTTCCGCGTGGTTCGCACCGATCTGTTCGGCATCGTGCACCGCAGGGTCGTCCTCGCCGGCGACGGTTGCCGTTCGATCGACGTCGAGATCCGCGCCGGGCAATGCCGGCGAGGCGGGAGAGTGCTCGTCATGCGTCAGCGGGGGCGAGGGCGCTATGTTAAAATTTTTCATCATCCGGTAAGCATTGACCGGGGGGCCAAGGTTGGCGGAAACGGCGGCGCGGGCACCGCGACGCATCGGCCATCGCATGATTGTGTGTTTCCAGGCCCACGCGCGGCAATGCGGCGAATTCCCGTTTTTCATCATGGCATTACTGACAATCCTTCAATATCCCGATCCGCGTCTGCACAAGATCGCCAAACCGGTGGCCGAAGTCGACGACCGGATCCGCCAGCTCGTCAAGGACATGGCCGAGACCATGTACGACGCGCCCGGCATCGGCCTTGCCGCCACGCAGGTCGACGTGCACGAGCAGGTCATCGTGATGGACCTCTCGGAGACGCGCGATGAACTGCGCGTCTTCATCAATCCGAAACTCGTGTGGCGCAGCGACGAACAAAAGGTCTACGAAGAGGGCTGCCTTTCGGTGCCCGGCATCTATGACGAAGTCGAGCGCGCCGACCGTGTTCGGGTGCGCGCGCTCAACGAAAAGGGCGAGGAATTCGAACTGGACGCCGATGGCCTGCTCGCCGTGTGCATTCAACACGAAATGGATCACCTCAAAGGCCGCGTGTTCGTCGAATACCTCTCGCCGCTCAAGCGCAATCGCATCAAGCAGAAGATGAAAAAGCAGGCCGTGCGCGCCTGATGCCGGGGCGCGCGGCGTGGGCGCGTCCGGTAAAACCCTCTATACTTGCAGCGCTCGCGGACCTTGCGTCCGCCTTTCGCTGCTGCGACGGGGCGTCTCGAACGTCTGCCGTCGGGCCAATTCCCGACTGTTTGCCGAGATGTCCATCGCCATTTCTTCGTCGTCGTCCCGCGCTCGCACGATCTACCGGCTGAGTGCCGCACTGCTGTTCGCCTTCCTGCTGACCGGGCTGTTCGATCGCGACCCCTGGAAGGCCGACGAGCCGTACTCCGTCGGCATGGTGCTCAATTTCTTCCGCGGCCATGACCTGATCGTGCCCCATGTGGCCGCGGATCCGTTCGTCGAGAAGCCTCCCGTCATGTACTGGACGGGCGCCATCTTCGCGCGACTCGCCTCCGGCGTGCTGCCGGTCTTCGACGGTGCGCAACTTGCCGTGCTCGCCTGGCTCGTTGTCGCCGTGCTGTGCGTCGGCCGCCTTGCGCAACGGCTGTATGGTGCGCGGGACGTGAACCATGCACACGGCGCCGCCACCTTCCAGTGGCTCGCCCCCATGCTGATGGTCGGCAGCTTCGGCGCCATCGAGAACATTCACAAGCTCACGGCCGACGTGCCGCAAATGGCCGGCACCGCGTTGGCGCTGGCGGCGCTCGCGCGCCTGGCTCGCGCGGAAAACGCCGCGCGACGGTGGGGATTGCTCTTCGGCACCGGCGCGGGGATTGCGTTTCTGAGCAAGGGCCTGCTCGTGCCCGGCGTGCTCGGTCTCACGGCGCTGGCCGTGCTCGTGGTGCCCGCGTATCGCACACGCCGCTATGCCGCTGCGCTCGCGTGGGCGGTGCTCGCCGCGTTGCCCTGGCTGATCGTCTGGCCAGTGCTGTTCTGGCATGCGTCCGAGCCGCTCTTCATCGAATGGTTCTGGGACAATAACTTCGGCCGCTTCTTCGGTTTCGTCCACCTGGGCGGCGAGCGCAAATCGTACTGGAACGACTTGACGAGCCTGATCGGCCTGACGTTCCCCGCCGGATGGCTGGCGCTTGGCGCATTGATCGCGCAGTTGCGCGACGGTGGCGTGCGCCGCTTCGTCGGCGAGCGTCCCGAACTGGCGATGCTCTGGTTGTACGTGGCGCTGTTCCTGTTGACGCTGGTGGTTTCGTCGGCCATTCGCGATATCTACATGCTGCCGCTGTTTCCGGCCATCGCGGTGCTCGGTGCGGGTGTGCGTCTGCCGGCATGGCTGGAGAAGACGTGGTCCGGTGTGGCGCTCGTGCTGATGAGCGTGCTGGGATTGTTCCTATGGGTGCGCTGGGGCCTGCAATTGACCGGCCACGGTCACGTCGCCGCCGGGCCGATCGGCAAATGGCTACCGCTCGACTACGTGCTGCCGTTCTCGCCGGGCCTCGTGCTCGCGGCCGTGGGTGTCGCGGCATTGTGGGCGGCGGCCATCGTCCATCGTCGTCAACTGGGGGCGCTCGTCTTCGGTTTCGCCGGCCTGATGTTCGTGTGGGGAACGCTCTCGACGCTGTTGCTGCCGTGGGTGAACGAGGCGCGCAGCTATCGCGTGCCCTTCGCGGCGCTGCGTGCGGCGCTCACCCAGCACGTACCGCCGACGGCCAACGCATGCGTCGGCTCGTTCAACGTCGGCGAGTCGGAGCGCGCCATGCTCGACTATTTCATCGATCTGCGGCCGGTGCAGTTGCCCGATCTCGCGCAGGCGTCGCGCTGCGGCGTGTTGCTCGTCTTGGACAAGGCGGGTGCGCGCATCGACGTGCCGGCCGGCTGGCGCGAGATCTGGCAGGGCGGTCGCGCGGGCGACACCAACGAACGTTTCCGCGCGTTCGTCGTGCCGGGCGCCGCCGGCTAAGTCGCGGCAAGCCAGAGCCAGTCACAGCGTTAGCAGGAGGAAGTTCATGACGCTTCGCATCGTTTTCGCCGGTACGCCGGAATTCGCCCAGACCGCGCTCGCCGCCATCGACGCCGCAGGTTTTCCTGTTGAGTTGGTGCTTACTCAGCCAGATCGGCCCGCAGGCCGAGGAATGAAGCTGCAGGCCAGCCCGGTCAAACGCTATGCACAAGCGCACGATATGCCGGTGGCGCAACCGCCGTCGCTGCGTCGCAATGGCAAGTATCCCGAGGAGGCTGCGGCAACCATCGACCAACTGCGCGCCCTGTCGCCGGACGTCATGGTGGTGGCTGCCTACGGTCTGATCCTGCCGCAGGAGGTGCTCGACCTGCCGCGCTACGGCTGCCTGAACATCCACGGTTCGCTGTTGCCGCGCTGGCGTGGGGCGGCGCCCATTCACCGAGCCATCGAGGCGGGCGATGCCGAGACCGGCATCACCATCATGCAGATGGACGCGGGGCTCGACACCGGTGCAATGATTCTGCGCGAAGCGCTGCCGATCGCCGGCGACGACACGACGGCAACGCTGCATGACCGCATGGCGGCGCTTGGCGGCAAGCTGATCGTCGAGGCTCTGCAACAGCTTGCGCGCGACGGCCGTCTGAGCGCCGAACCCCAGCCGGACGCGGGCGTGACCTACGCCGAGAAGATCGCCAAGCACGAAGCGGTGCTCGACTGGACGAAATCCGCCGCGGCGCTCTCCCGCCAGGTGCGCGCTTTCGATCCCTTTCCCGGTGCCCTCGGTACGGTGCACGCCACGCCGGTCAAGCTGTGGCGAGCCGGCCCGGTAGCCGGCAAGCCGGGGACGGCGCCCGGCACCGTGCTCGAAGTGAGCGCTGACGCCGTCGTCATCGCCTGCGGCGAAGGCGCGCTGCGTGTGACGGAATGCCAGAAGCCCGGCGGCAAGCGCCTGCCGGTGCGCGAATTCCTCGCCGGCTTCGCGCTGACGCCGGGCGACGTGTTCGTTTCCGGCGAGGCGCAGATGCGATGACGTTGTCGTGTCACGCCGATTTTGTGTCGCAAAACGTTGCGAAAACGGCGCAAAACGTCGGTGAATACGCCGGCAAACGCCCCGAAACTTCCGAAAACGTGGGAATCGGCAGAACCGTTGTTGAATTTTCGCTGGCCGTCGCCATCTAACGCCCGAGGACGCGCACTGTGCGTGCATTCCTCGGGTCATCAGGATTTGCAGAGGAGAACACCATGTTCAATTGGATGAAGACCACCCTGCTGATGGCGGCCATCACCGCGTTGTTCATGGTGGTCGGCGGCATGATCGGCGGCAGGCAGGGCATGATGCTCGCGCTGGCGTTCGCGCTCGCGATGAATTTCTTTTCGTACTGGTTCTCGGACAAGATGGTGCTGCGCATGTATAACGCGCAGCAAGTCGACGAGACGAGTGCGCCGCAGTTCTACAACATGGTGCGCGAGCTTTCGCAGCGTGCCGGGCTGCCGATGCCGAAGGTCTACCTCATCAACGAGGATGCGCCCAACGCGTTCGCGACCGGCCGCAATCCCGAGAATGCGGCCGTGGCTGCCACGACCGGCATCCTGCGCGTGCTCTCCGACCGTGAGCTGCGCGGCGTGATGGCGCACGAGCTGGCGCACGTGAAGCACCGCGACATCCTCATCTCGACGATTTCCGCCACCATGGCCGGTGCGATCTCCGCGCTCGCCAACTTCGCGATGTTCTTCGGTGGACGCGACGAGAACGGCCGCCCGGCGAACCCGATCGCAAGCATTGCCGTCGCGATTCTGGCGCCGCTGGCCGCGTCGCTGATCCAGATGGCGATCTCGCGCGCGCGCGAATTCGAGGCCGATCGTGGCGGCGCGGAAATCTCCGGCGACCCGCAAGCGCTCGCGATGGCGCTCGACAAGATTCACCGCTATGCGCAGGGCATTCCGTTCGCGGCGGCCGAGCAGCACCCGGCCACCGCGCAGATGATGATCATGAATCCGCTCTCCGGCGGCGCGATCGCCAATCTGTTCTCGACGCACCCGGCGACCGAAGAACGTATCGCGCGTCTGATGGAAATGGCGCGCACCGGCCAGTACCCGGTCTGACGCGCCCCGGAGGCGACACGTCCGGCCATCGAGGCCATGAAAGTGAGGGCTGACCTCACGTGTGGCGTGCGCTATGGCCGGGACGAGCACCACGCTCGGCCGACTCCCCTCAGTCTGCTATCCTGTCGCCCGACAGCCGTCCGATAGCCCCCATGCCCGCCGTCGCGCGGGCATGTTTGTTTGTAGAAAGCCATGCCGCAACCGAGCCTGCCCTCCGAATCCCTGGCCTATGCGCTGCAGCGCGCCGCGCAGGCCCTCGAAGCCGTCCAGAAGGGCACCGCGTTGCCGCAAGCGCTGGCACAAGCCACCACGCAGTGCGCGCCGACCGTGCGCGCTGCCGCGCAGGACCTGGCCTATCGCGCCGTGCGTCGCCTCGGCAGCAGCCGCGCGTTGCTCGCCGTGCTCGTCAAACCTGCGTTGCAGGCGCGCGTGCGGGACATCCTGTTGTGCGCTCTCGCCTTGCTTCAGGATGACGCCGAAGATGCTGCGTACACCGAATTTACCGTCGTCGATCAGGCCGTGGAGGCCATTGCCGCCCAGCGTCGCACCGTTGCCGCGAAGGGGTTGGCCAATGCCGTGCTGCGCCGGTTCCTGCGCGAGCGCGAGGCGCTGATGGCCGAGATCGCCACGCAGCCCGAAGCGCGCTGGAATTACCCGGCGTGGTGGATCGACACGGTGCGCGAGGCCTATCCGGATCAATGGGAGACATTGCTCCGCGCCGGCGACAGCCGTGGTCCGATGACGTTGCGCGTGAACACGCGGCGCATCAGCGTGGCGGCCATGAAGGCCTGCCTGTCGCTTGCCGGCATGGAGGCGGAGGCGATCGGTCCGGTCGCGCTGCGGCTCGCGCAAGCGGTGCCGGTGGAGCGCCTGCCCGGCTTTGCCGACGGCTGGGTGTCCGTGCAGGATGCCGGTGCGCAACTCGCCGCGCCGCTGGTGCTCGGCGAGAACCCGCGCGCGGGCATGCGCGTGCTCGACGCCTGCGCCGCCCCCGGCGGCAAGACCGGCCATCTGCTGGAGATGGCCGACGTACAGGTCACCGCGCTCGAATCCGATCGCACGCGCGTGCCGCGCATCCATGAAAACCTCGAGCGGCTCGGACTGAGCGCGGATGTGCGCATCGGCGACGCCGGCAATCCCGCCAAGTGGTCCGGTGGCGGCTGGGACGGCGTGCCGTTCGATCGCATTCTGGCCGATGTCCCGTGCTCGGCGGCCGGGATCGTGCGTCGCCATCCGGACATTCGCTGGCTGCGTCGGGCGGCCGACATCGGCGCGCTGGTCGAAGAACAGCGCCGCATTCTGCTTGCACTCTGGGATACGCTCGCCGTGGGTGGTGAACTCATCTACGCCACGTGCTCCGTCTTTCCCGCGGAAAACGAAAAGCAAGCGCAATGGTTTGAACGTGTTCGCACAGATGCGGTACGATTGGACGCTCCCGGGCAATTGCTGATGACCCCTGGCGGCGCCCACGACGGCTTCTATTACGCTCGCTTCCAGAAACGGTGACTTTCTCCCAACGGCTACTGGCTTGTCTGCTGCCGCTGCTGCTGGGCGCTTTTGCGCTCGGCTTTGCAGGCTCCGCGCGCGCCGACAACGAAATTCAGGTGCGCGAGGCCCGGCTCGAACCCGCCGACGGCGGCTGGTCGCTCGACGCGCGCTTCGCATTCGAACTCAACAGCAGCCTCGAGGACGCCGTCAACCGCGGCATTTCCCTCTATTTCACGACTGACTTCGAACTCACACGCTCGCGTTGGTACTGGTTCGACGAGAAGGTCGTCTCCACGTCGCAGAGCGTCCGGCTGTGGTTTCAGCCGCTCACGCGTCAGTACCGCGTCTCCAGCAATAACGGCAACAGCAGCAACGGTGGCCTGCAACTGGGCTTCGGCTCGTTGCGCGAAGCGCTGGCGCTCGTGCGCAACGTGAGCGGCTGGCGAGTCATCGACAAGGGCGTGGTCAAGCCGGGCACGCAGTACCAGGCCTCGGTGCGCATGCGGCTCGACAACGCACTGATGCCCAAGCCGTTCCAGATCGACGCCGTCAACAACCGCGACTGGAATCTGAGCTCCGACTGGACACGCTTCATGTTCTCTCCCTCGCAGCCTGCCGCCGCGGCAAACCTGCCGGTGATGATGGTGGCCTCGGCGGCCGTGGCGAATCCGTCGGCCGGCGGCGCGGCGAGCGTCCCCGCGGCGAATCTATTGCCGGCCGATGCATCCGCGAGCGACACCCTGGCGGGACTGACGGTGCCTGCCGCGAACGCACATCTGATCGGCAGACTGCCGCTCGCCTACAGTCCGGCATTGCCGCCTGGAGCCGCCCGTGTCAAATAATGGCGGCGGCCTGCTCAAGCGCATCGTCATTCGCACGCTGATCGTCACGATGGCGCTCGTCGCCATCGGACTGTTCGGCCTGCTCGCGCTGGCCTCGGCCAACACCGAATTCTTCGATCGCTACTATTCGCTGCTCTACACGGCGAACATCGCGGTCGCGATCATCTTCATCTTCATCGTCGGCGCGCTGGTCTGGATCATTCTCGCGCGTCTGCGCCAGCGACGTTTCGGCACGCGCCTGCTTGCCAAGCTCGCGGTCTTCTTCGCGCTGGTCGGCGTGCTGCCGGGCGGCATCATCTACCTGGTGTCGCTGCAGTTCGTGTCGCGAAGCATCGAGTCCTGGTTCGACGTGCGCGTGGAGACGGCGCTCGACTCCGGGCTCGAACTCGGCCGCGCGATTCTGAACAACGGACTTTCGGACCTGAGTGCGAAGGCGCAGCTCGTGGCCGACAACCTTACCCCCAGCGGCGACAAGGGCGCCACGCTCACACTGCTGCGCATGCGCGATCAGTTCGGCCTGCAGGACGCGACCATCGTCGACGGCAACGGCCGCGTGCTGGCGTCGGCGTCGGGCAGCTTCAACGCGCTCGTGCCCGATCTGCCCACGCCGCTGATGCTGCGCCAGGCGCGCGCCCAGTCGCGCGGCTATACCGCGATCGAAGGCGGCAGCGAAGGTTACGACAAGCATCAGGGCGACGACCAACTGCGCTGGCGCGTAGTGATGCGCATTCCATCCGGCTTCTCGTCGTCGTTGCAGGATGAGGAGCGGTTCCTGCAGGTCACGCAACTGGTGCCCGCCAATCTGGCGCAGAACGCGGAGGCCGTGCAGAACGCCTATCGCGAATACCAGGAGAAGGCGCTCGGCCGCACCGGTCTGCGCAAGATGTACATCGGCACGCTGACGCTCTCGCTCTTTCTCGCCACGTTCGTGGCGATGATGTTGGCGCTCGCCCTGGGCAACCAGCTGGCGCGGCCGCTTTTTCTGCTCGCGCGCGGCACGCAGGAAGTCGCGGCGGGCGACCTCTCGCCCAAGGGCGAAGTGCGTACCAACGACGAACTCGGCTTCCTCACGCAGGCCTTCAACGCGATGACGCGCCAGCTCTCGGACGCGCGTGCCAGTGTGGAGCGCAACCGTCTGGCATTGGAAAGTTCGAAAGCTCACCTGGAGAGTATTCTGTCGAGTCTGACGGCCGGGGTGTTCGTGTTCGACCGTGATTTCCGGTTGACAACGGCCAACGCGGGAGCCGAACGCATCTTCAAGCAGAGTTTCCAGGGCGAACTGAATCGCTCACCGGCGCATATTCCCGCGCTGGTGGAGTTCGGCGAGACGCTGCGCCGCGCGTTTGCCGATCGCGACGCGAACGCCGATCTCGGCCCAGGTGGTCATTGGCAGCAACAGATCGGCCTGACGTTGCCGGGCGAGACCGATGCCGTGACGCTGCTCGTGCGCGGCTCGCATCTGCCCGAGCCGATGGTCGCGGTGGCGGGGGTACCCATGCGGGCGGGAGGCGGCTACGTGGTCGTGTTCGACGACATCAGCGACGTGATTTCCGCACAGCGCTCGGTGGCGTGGGCGGAAGTCGCGCGCCGGCTGGCGCATGAGATCAAGAATCCGCTCACGCCGATTCAGCTCTCGGCCGAACGCCTGCAGATGAAGCTCTCCGACAAGCTGCCGCCGGCGGAGGCCGAGGTGCTGCGCAAGGGCGCCACGACCATCGTCAACCAGGTCGCGGCGATGAAGCGCATGGTCGACGATTTCCGCGACTACGCGCGGCTGCCGCCGGCCATCATGCATCCGCTGCAGCTCAACGAGTTGATCGGCGAGGTATTGACGCTTTATGGTGTCGACGAGGGGCGCGGTGCGATCCGTCCGTACCTCGACGCCGACCTGCCGGAGATTCGCGGCGACTCGACGCAATTGCGACAGGTTATTCATAATCTGCTGCAGAATGCTCAAGATGCTGTCAGCGGAACCGAAAACCCTCTTATCACGGTGGAAACGAAGACAGTAGAATACGCAGGAACGGAGTCCGGCGAACCGAAGCGCACGGCGGTGCGTCTGACGATCACGGACAACGGGCCCGGTTTCCCGGCACGTATCCTGACCCGCGCATTCGAGCCGTACGTGACGACCAAGGCGAAGGGCACCGGGCTCGGGCTGGCGATGGTCAAGAAGATCATCGACGAACACCAGGCACGCATCGACATTCGAAACCGGTCACTTCCCGAGGGCGAAGGCAGTGCAGGCGCACAGATTTCGATCTTGTTTACTCAATTGGCTGACGACCAGGACCTGCCGCGCAACAAGCCGGCGGAACACACGAAGGTAGCGTAAATGGCAACCATTTTGGTGGTGGACGACGAAATGGGGATCCGGGAGCTGCTCTCGGAGATTCTGAGCGACGAGGGGCATGTGGTGGAGGTGGCGGAGAACGCGCAGGAAGCGCGTGCCTACCGCGCCGCGCACACGCCCGATCTCGTGCTGCTCGATATCTGGATGCCCGATACCGATGGCGTGACCTTGCTCAAGGAGTGGGCGGCGCAGCAGTTGCTGACCATGCCCGTGATCATGATGTCGGGCCACGCCACGATCGACACCGCCGTCGAGGCGACCAAGATCGGTGCACTCAATTTCCTCGAAAAGCCCATCGCGCTGCAAAAGTTGCTGCAGGCGGTGGAACAGGGCCTCGCGCGCGGCAAGCGCGATGCGGCGGGCGGCGCGCCGAGCGCATTCGATGCGGGCGACGAGGCTCTCGAAGCGGGTGTGTTCGGCGAGAGCGAGTCACGTCATGCGGGAGCGGGCCTGAACGGTTCGGCGACCCATCACGCCCCGCTTGGCGCACACGACGCGGAGAGCGGCGCCGCGGCCGCCGCTGGGGGCATGACGCCGGATATCTCGTTCGACGTACCGTTGCGTGAAGCGCGCGACGCCTTCGAGCGCGCCTATTTCGTCTACCATCTGGCCAAGGAGCACGGCAGCATGACGCGCGTGGCCGAGAAGACGGGGCTGGAGCGCACACACCTGTATCGCAAGCTCAAGCAACTCGGCGTGGAGCTGTCCAAGAGCAAGACTTGACGGCGCGGTTGGTGAGGTGGCGCATGAAGGTGCCTCGCAATGCCGTTTTCCAGCAGGTTTTTTCGATAAAGGGGCTTGCGTAAAGCGCATTCAGTCTCTATAATCGCTTCTCTCTTGGCCCGGTAGCTCAGTTGGTAGAGCAGCGGATTGAAAATCCGCGTGTCGTTGGTTCGATTCCGACCCAGGCCACCAAATTCGAAGGGCTTGCGCATCTCGCAAGCCCTTTTTGCGTTTGAACCAGAACGCTGCCCAATGATGGGTATCACGTCCCGGCGATGGCGCTCCGACGCATCGCGGTTCAAAATCGCGTGATAAATCCCGCACGCGGGTTGCCCGGCGGCAGCCGCAGGCGCGTGCCCGGCCCCCGTCGCCCTGACGGCGAGGGCGATACTGCTAGCGCATGATCATGACGACAAGCACCGATTCCGCCCTCGTTCTGTTCTCCGGTGGACAGGATTCGACCACCTGCCTCGCGTGGGCGCTCTCGCGCTATGCGCGGGTGGAGACGCTGGGCTTCGACTACGGCCAGCGTCACAGCGTGGAGCTGGAGTGCCGCACCGACGTGCTTGCCAAACTGCGCGAGCGTTTCCCGCAGTGGGCGCCGCGTCTGGGCGACGATCACATGATCGACCTGTCGATCCTGGGCCAGATCAGCGAAACGTCGCTTACGCGCGAGACCACCATTGCGATGGCGGCGAACAACCTGCCGAACACCTTCGTGCCGGGCCGGAACCTGCTGTTCCTGACGATCGGTGCGACCATTGCCTATCGGCGCGGGCTGCGCGTGCTGGTCGGCGGCATGTGCGAGACGGATTTTTCGGGCTACCCCGACTGTCGCGACGACACCATGAAGGCCCTGCAGGTCGCGCTCAACCTGGGCATGGATCAGCGCTTCATCGTCGAGACGCCGCTCATGTGGATCGACAAGGCCGATACCTGGCAGATGGCGCAGGATCTGGGCGGCGACAAGCTCGTCGAGACCGTGCGTGAAGATACGCATACCTGCTATCTGGGCGAGCGCAGCGTGCTGCATCCGTGGGGCTACGGTTGCGGCGAATGCCCGGCGTGCCAGTTGCGCCAGCGCGGCTACGAGCAGTGGCGTGCGCGCACAGGCGATCAGGACCGCGGCGCGGCCTGACCCTGACCCTTTAGGAATCGAGAGAATCATGACGTACGCGGTAAAGGAAATCTTCTACACCTTGCAGGGCGAGGGCGCGAACGCCGGACGCCCGGCGGTGTTCTGCCGGTTCGCGGGCTGCAACCTGTGGACCGGGCGTGAGGAGGACCGTGCCGAGGCCGTCTGCCAGTTCTGCGATACGGATTTTGTCGGCACCGACGGCGAGAACGGCGGCAAGTACCGCACGCCGGCCGAACTCGTCGCGCAGATCGTGGCGCTGTGGCCTGCGGACGACCGCGCCAACCGCTTCGTCGTATGCACGGGCGGCGAGCCGCTGCTGCAGCTCGACGCACCGCTCATCGACGCGCTTCACGCCGAAGGTTTTCGCATCGCGGTGGAAACGAACGGCACGCAGGGGGTCCCTGAGGGCATCGACTGGGTGTGCGTGAGCCCGAAGGCCGATGCGGAACTGGTCGTCACGCATGGCGACGAACTGAAGGTGGTGGTGCCGCAGGACCACCAGCGTCTGGCCGATTACGAGACGCTGGACTTCGCGCACTTCTATCTGCAACCGATGGACGGTCCGCTGCGCGACACCAACACGAAGCTGGCGATCGACTATTGCAAGGCGCATCCGCGCTGGTCGCTGTCGATGCAAACGCACAAATACCTGAATATTCCCTGAGCCGTTGCTGTGATTACGATTACCCGGAAACTCGAATTCGATGCGGGCCACCGCATCCCCGATCACCGAAGCCAGTGCCGCAACCTGCACGGGCATCGTTACGTGCTGGAGATCACGCTCGCCGGCGAAGTGAGCCGCGAGAGCGGTGCGTCCGACAACGGCATGGTGATGGACTTCGCCGACGTGAAGGCGCTCGCCAACGAGCACCTCGTGTCGGTGTGGGACCACGCATTCCTCGTCTATGAAGGCGATACGGCCGTGCGCACGTTCCTCGAGACGATGCCGGACCACAAGACCGTGGTGTTCGATCGCGTGCCGACGGTGGAGAATCTCGCCGCCGCCGCATTCGACAAGTTGAGCGGCGTGTTCGACGCGCACTATGGCCGCGATCTGCGCCTGGTGCGCCTGCGCCTGTACGAGACGCCGAACTGCTGGTCGGAAGTCACGGCCTGACGCCCAGAAGGACGGCCGGCTGGGAGCCGGCCCAGAGCCGGACGATTTCGATACTTCCCTCCTGAAGTCGACGCCCGTCGAGGCGTCGATGACCGAAAGTGCCAACCCGTCAGATTTGGAGTCTGGCGGGTTTTTCATTTTCGGAGAAGGTATGACACGAATTTCACCGTCCAACGGCATTGTTGCGTTCGACGATTCCACACAGGTGCGAATCACGAGGGTCCATCATCTCGGCCAGCACGAAGGCATGCGCTCGCTCGATCGCGTCCTGAACGGCCAACCGACGGCCATGTCGCCTGTCTCGAATGCCGACCCCTCGGCGGCCTCGCGCGACGCGTTTCGCGACGATTTGCGTGCGGCGCGCCCTGGCGTCGAACCCGAGCCCCGGGGCCTGTATCTCGACATTCCACCGCCATCGTCGCCCGGTTTCGACGATCCGCCGCCGCCGTACTCGCCGCCGGGCGTAAGCGCTCCCTATCTTCCCGCGAGTCCCCCGCCGCCGTACACGCCGGGCGAGATGTTCGAAGCCCCGCCTCTGTATCTGCCACCCGGCGTGGAAGGGCTTGCGGGGCAGGCCCCTTCGTCCGGTCGTGGGCGTCTCTGGCGCGCTATCATGCGGATTGCACAACGTGACTAACAGGGGACTCCTCACATGAAGATGCTGCTGCGCGGCCTGTTGACCGCATTCCTGCTTACCGCTTTCGCACTGCCGGCCACGCCCGCCTTCGCGCGCGACCAGGTCGTGTATCACATCAACGATGCCGAGCATCAGGCGCTCGCCGCGCTGCGCAGCATTCGCAATCAGCTCGACACCGTGCCCGACAGCGACATCGTGGTCGTCGCCTATGCGCAGGGCGTCGATTTCCTGATGGAGAGCTACAAGGATGCTGCCACGGTCGGACCGCTGATTTCGGCGTTGCACGCGCGCGGCGTCAAGTTCGAGGCGTGCGAGATCACGCTCAAGCAGCGCAACTTCAAGAAGGACCAATTCGTGCTCGATGCCGATTTCACGCCGTCCGGTGTGGTCGAACTCACGCGCCTGCAACAGAAGGGCTACGCGTACATCAAGCCGTAAGACCGCGCGATGTGAGTACAACGAACCCCGGCCACGAGCCGGGGTTTTTCATGGCCGGCGTGGCGAGCGGGCGACGGGCGCTGCGGGTGGGGCGTCCGCCCGCACGACTTTTTCGTTTGGCGCACAATAGACGAATGCTCGCCCCCGGAGATGCGCCATGTCGATGCCTTCCGTCGTGCGCCGGCTCGTGGCCGGATTCGCCGTCACGCTCGTGAGCGTGGCGTGCCAGCCCATACCGTATGCGGTTGCCGCCGCGCAGGCGCCTGCCCAGACGCTCACCGATCAGGCCGTGCATCACTACGAGGCGGGGCAGCAGACGCAGGCGCTCGACGAATTCCGCCGCGCCGCCGAGCAGGGCAATCGCCTGGCGCAGTTCGATTACGCGATGATGCTGCTCAACGGGGAAGGCGTGGCGGCCGATCCGCGTGGCGCCGTGCAATGGCTGGAGCGCGCCGCCAACGCCGGCATGTCGCAGGCGCAATACGTCTACGGCAAGATGTTCGACGACGGCTACATCGTCGACAAGTCGATTCCGCAGGCCAACCGGTGGTACGAGAAAGCGGCCAAGCAGGGGCATGTGCAGGCGCAGGCGGCCATTGCCAACGAATACTTCATCGGCCGCGGCGTGCCGCGCGACTACAAGACCGCCTTCGGCTGGTACGAGAAAGCTGCGCAAGGCGGCGACCTGCCGTCGCAGTACATCGTCGCGAGCTACTACGAACGGGGCTACGGTGTGGTCGCACCGGATCTCGGCCGCGCTCGACTGTGGTACGAAAAAGCGGCCGCGCAGGGCGACGTGGCCGCTCAGGGAAAGCTCGATGCGATGAATCGTGAGCGCTCGTCTCTGGCGCCCGCGACCGCGCGTTAGGCGCCGCTAGCTCTGCATGAGCCGCTTCTCGCGAGCGACGCTCATCAGAATGCCGACACCAAGCCCGAGCGTGACCAGCGCCGTGCCGCCGTAGCTCATGAACGGCAGCGGCACGCCGACCACGGGCAGGATGCCGCTCACCATGCCCATGTTCACGAAGGCGTAGGTGAAGAAGATCATCGTGACGGCGCCCGCGAGCAGCCGTCCGAACAACGTCGCGCCGCTCGCCGCAATCATCAGCCCGCGCGCCACGAGCAGCAGATACAGCACGAGCAGCACGCCTTCGCCGATCAGCCCGAATTCTTCGGCGAAGACCGCGAAGATGAAGTCGGTGTGCTTCTCCGGGATGAATTCGAGGTGAGCCTGCGTTCCCTTGAGCCAGCCCTTGCCCATGGTCCCGCCGGAACCGATGGCGATCACCGACTGAATCGTGTGGAACCCCTTGCCGAGCGGGTCCGACGTGGGATCGAGCAGCGTGCACACGCGGTGCTTCTGGTAGTCGTGCAGGATGTGCCATTCGACGTCCGGCTGGCAGATCCTGTCTTCGAGGGCGAGGATCGTGCCGACGCCGAGCACCCCGGCGACGAGCACCGGCAGAATCAGCTTCCATGACAGTCCCGCCAGATAGATCACGTACAGGCCGGCGGCCGCCACCAGCAGGCCGGTGCCGAGGTCGGGCTGCTTGGCGATGAGCCCCACGGGCACGCCCAGCAGCGCGAGCGCGGCCAGATAGTCGTACCAGCGGATGTTGCCTTCGCGCTTCTGGAAGTACCACGCGAGCATCAGCGGCATGGCGATCTTCATGATCTCGGACGGCTGGATCACCATGCCGACGTTCAGCCAGCGCTTCGCGCCCTTCTTCGTCAGGCCGAACATCGCCACCGCAATGAGCAACGCGACACCGGCCGTGTAGAGCGGCACCGCGAACTTCATGAGCGTCTGCGTGGGCAGCACGGCGAGCACCCACATCAGCATGAACGTGAGCACGATGTTGCGGATCTGGTCTTCCACGCGGCCGGGCACGTCGACGCTGGCGCTGTACAGCGTGACCAAACCCGCGCACAGCAGCAGGAAGACGATCAGCGCGAGCGGCTTGTCGAAGGCGACGAACAGGCGCTTGACCTGCTCCTTCCACGAATGTTTGTCGAGCGCCATCATGGCGTTCCTCCTTGCGCCCGGATGGCGGCGCGATGGCGGGCTTCGTCGGCGACGGTCGGGCTCACGGCCGGCTTCCCTGGCCGTTGAGGCTGCGGCGCGCTCGGCGTAGTTGGCGCTTTCGGTGTGTCGGGCGCTGGCACGGCTCCGGCGGCCGACGCCTTCGCGTCGGCGGTGCGCGGTACGAGCGCGGTGCCGGCCATGCGCGTGCCGCGCTCGGCGGCGCTCGCGGGCGGTGCATCCGGCGTGGCGGAAACACCGGCCATGGCGCCGGAAGCCGCGCCGGGAGACGAGGCGGCCTGCAGTGCCGCGGCTTCGGCCGCGCGCTCCTTCGGTTCGTCGATGAGGTAGTAGTCGAGCAGGCGGCGCGCCACCGGACCGGCCTGCGCCCCTCCCCAGCCGGCGTTCTCGACGATCAGCGCGATCGCGATCTTCGGGTCCTCGGCCGGTGCGAACGCGATGAAAAGCGCATGGTCGCGCTTGAATTCAGGAATCGCGTTGTGGTTGTACTTCTCGTTCTTGCCGAGCGAGTAGACCTGCGCCGTGCCGGTTTTGCCGCCCGCCTCGTACGGCGCGCCCGCGAATGCCTGGCGGCCGGTGCCTTCCTTGATCACGCCGACCATTGCGCGTTTGACGAAGTCGACATCCGCCTGCTTGTAGGGCAGACGCGCGCTCTCATGCGGCACGGTGAGCTGGCGCGAGTGCGTGACGGGGTCTTCGACGGCCTTCACGAGGTGAGGCTTCATCACCACGCCGTTGTTGGCCAGCGTCGCGGTCGCGTGCGCGAGCTGCAGGATCGTGAACGAGTTGTAGCCCTGCCCGATCCCCAGACTGATCGTCTCGCCGTCGTACCACTTCTGCTGCGCGGGCTTCTTGTAGGCTTTGCGCTTCCATTCGGTCGACGGCAGAATGCCGCGCGCCTCGCCTTCGATGTCGATGCCCGTCAACTGACCGAAACCGAGCGGCGCCATGAAGTCGTGGATCGCGTTCACGCCGAGGTCGTGCGCGAGCATGTAGTAATACGTGTCGTTCGAGACCACGATCGAGCGGTACATGTCGATCCAGCCCTGACCGTTGCGCACGTCGTTGCGGAACGTGTGATTGCCCAGCGTGAACGAGCCCGTGTCCTGGAAGCCCCAGTTGGTCGTGCGCTTGCCGAGCTCGAGCGCGGCAAGCGCCATGAACGGCTTGTACGTCGAGCCGATCGGATACGTGCCGCGCAGCGGCCGGTTGAGCAGCGGCCGATCGGGCGAGTTGTTCAGCGCGTCCCAGTTCTGCTGATCGATACCTTCGACGAAGAGGTTCGGATCGAAGCTCGGCGCCGACACGAAGGCCAGCACGTCGCCGGTCTTCGGCTCGATCGCGACGACCGCGCCGCGTCGTCCGGCGAACGCCTGCTCGGCCACCTGCTGGAGCTTGATGTCGATCGACAGCACGAGGTTGTCGCCCGGCGTGGCCGGCGTGCGCGAGATCGTGCGCACCGGGCGGCCGCCCGCGGTGACTTCGATTTCCTCGAAGCCGGTGATGCCGTGCAACTGCGTCTCGTAACTCTGCTCGACGCCGATCTTGCCGATATAGTCGGTGCCCTTGTAATTGTTGGCGTCGCGCCGGATGTCGTACTTCGCGCTGTCGCTGTCGTTCTCGTCGCTCATCGCCTCGATGCGTTGACGATCGCGCTGCGAGATACGGCCGATGTAGCCGATCACGTGCGCGGCCGTCTCGCCGAGCGGATATTGCCGGAACAGGCGAGCGTGCACGTCCACGCCGGGGAAACGGAAACGCTGCGCGGTGAAGCGCGCGACTTCCTCGTCGGTCAGGCGCGTGCGGATCGGCAGGCTCTCGAAGCTCTTGCTGTCGTCCATGAGCTTCTTGAAGCGGGCGCGGTCGCGCGGCGTGATCTCGATTACGTCGGACAGATCGGTGATCAGGTCTTCGAGCGGACGACCGATCTTGGACGGCGTGATTTCCAGCGTGTAGGCGGAATAGTTGCGCGCGAGCACCACGCCGTTGCGGTCCATGATCACGCCCCGGTTGGGCACGATGGGCGCGAGGGAGACGCGGTTTTCGTCGGCTTGCAGCGCGTACTGGTTGTGGCGGAAGACCTGCAGGTAGACGAAGCGTACGCCGAGCAGGCTGAAACAGATCAGCACGAAGAGCGCGGCCGCCGTCACCCGCAGATGGAACGTCTGCAGTTGTTGCTGAGGATTCTTGAACTCGGTCATGCGGGCGGGGCTCGGTGGCGCGATCGGGCGGGCGGCGGGCCCGTCAGATCGGACGCGTGTCGTCTCGGTCGACGGCGCGCTTTTGCGGCGCCAGCAGCAGGACGCTGATTACCGGCCATAGCAAGGCTTCGACGAAGCTCGCCGCGAGCGGCCACCAGCCCGGGAACGCCGCCCCCGTCGCCAGACGGATGATGAACGGCACCACATGCGCGAGCAGCAGCAGCGGCAGCACCGTGAGCGCCTGTCCGAGCAGCGTGAAGAACAGCACCCGGCGGTGAATCATGATCGCGCCGTAGGACAGCAGCGTGTAGGCGAGGGCGTGCTCGCCAAGCAGGCCGGCGTTGTGCACGTCCATGAGCAATCCGACGAGGAACGCCACGCCCATGCCGACCTTGCGGGGCTGGTGGATGTTCCAGAACATGAGCACCAGCGCGACGAAGTCGGGCATGGCCGGCGCGTGGCCCCACGGCATCAGGTTCACCAGAAACGCCACCACGAGGCTGAGCGCGATGAAGTACGGATTGACCGGCAGCAGAATGTATTGCGGTCGTGACATGTCGATTCCTCAGTGGCCTTTTCTGATGGTCGGCGCGCGTTTCGGATCGGCGCGCGTGCCGCCTTTCTGGCCAGGCTTCTCGCCGCTCGCGGACGGATCGGAGGCGCGCGCGAGATCGGCGGCGGCGTCCGGATGCAGGGCAAGCGGCGTGGTGTATTGCAGAACCAGCACCTGGCGCTGGCTGCGCAGATTGGCCACCGGCTGACACAGAATACGCGCAAACGCGGTGTCGGAGACGCGGTCGACCTTGGTGATGCGCGCCACCGGCAGGCCGGCCGGATAGATGCCGTCCAGACCGCTCGTGGCGATTTCGTCGCCGACCTTCACGTCGGCCGACAGTGGGATGAAGCGCAGGTCGAGCACGTCGCCGCGCAGGCCGCCGTAGATCACGCTGTGCACGCCGCTGCGCTCGACCTGCACGGGCACCGCCTGTTCGCGGTCGGTGAGCAGCGTGACTTCGCTTTGCAGCAGGAACACGCGCGAGACCTGTCCGAGCAGGCCCTGTTCGGTGACGACCGGCGCGCCGAGCTTCACGCCGTGCTTCGTGCCCCGGTCGATCACCACGCGCTGCGTGAACGGATCGCGCGTGTCGTATTCGATTTCGGCGGGGATGCTCGGCACCGGCAGGCGCTCGCGCAGCGAGAGCAACTGGCGCAGGTGCTCATTCTCGCTGACCAGTTGATTGTTGCGCTGGGCCTGCACCGAAAGGGCGAGATTGCGCTCGCGCAGGAGGTGGTTCTCGCTCGTCAACTGCGATTCGGTGGAGAAGAAACCCGCAACGCCGAGAATGGCGTCGCGCGGCAGCAGCATGAGCCGTTGTACCGGATAAAGGGCCGTCCCGACGACGGCGCGCAGCCGCTCGAGCGTGTTGTAGTGCGAGTCGACCACGAGCAGGCCGATGGCGAGCGCGACAAAACAGATCAGCCGGGCCAACGCCGACGGTCCCTGTTTGAACAGTGGCGGCGGACTGTACTGCATGGTGGGCCCTTCAGGGAAGCACGCGCAGCGAGGCGCTGCGGTGCGCGTGTGATGTCAGTCGTGCGCGACGCTGCGGCGCCGTGCGCGGGGTCTTGCTGCGCGGCGGGTCGTGCCTGGCGTGGTGTGGACGGGATTGCCCCACCGCGCCGGACGACGAACCGCGCACGTCGGCTTACTCGTAGGAGAAGATACTGCCGAGCTTGTCCATGCGCTCGAGGGCCATACCCGAGCCGCGCACCACGCAGGTGAGCGGGTCTTCGGCGACGAGCACCGGCAGGCCGGTTTCTTCGGCGAGCAGACGGTCGAGGTCGCGCAGCAGCGCGCCACCGCCCGTGAGCATCATGCCGCGCTCGGCGATGTCGGCGCCCAGTTCCGGCGGCGTCTGCTCCAGCGCGATCTTCACCGACGACACGATCTGGTTGAGCGGATCGGTCAACGCTTCGAGGATTTCGTTGCTGGAAATGGTGAAGGCGCGCGGAATCCCTTCCGAGAGGTTGCGGCCCTTGACTTCCATTTCCTTGACTTCCGAACCCGGGAAGGCCGAGCCGATTTCCTTCTTGATGGCTTCGGCGGTCTGTTCGCCGATCAGCATGCCGTAGTTGCGGCGGATGTAGTTGACGATGGCTTCGTCGAACTTGTCGCCACCGACGCGCACCGAACCCTTGTAGACGATGCCGCCCAGCGAGATCACACCCACTTCGGTCGTGCCGCCGCCGATGTCGACGACCATCGAGCCCGTGGCTTCCGAGACCGGCAGCCCGGCGCCGATGGCGGCGGCCATCGGCTCTTCGATCAGGTAGACCTGCGAGGCGCCGGCGCCGTGCGCGGCTTCCTTGATGGCGCGACGCTCGACCTGGGTCGAGCCGCACGGCACGCAGATGATGATGCGCGGCGACGGCGAGAACAGGCGCGACTCGTGCGCCATCTTGATGAACTGCTTGATCATCTGCTCGGTCACCGTGAAGTCGGCGATCACGCCGTCCTTCATCGGGCGGATGGCCTCGATGTTGCCCGGCACCTTGCCGAGCATCTGCTTGGCTTCCTTGCCGACGGCCTGGATCGTCTTCTTGCCGCTCGGGCCACCTTCCTGACGGATGGCGACTACCGACGGTTCGTCGAGGACGACGCCCTTGCCGCGCATGTAGATGAGGGTGTTGGCCGTGCCCAGATCGATGGCCAGGTCGTTGGAGAAGTAGCTGCGAAGAAAACCGAACATGCAAAATCCTGTGTTTGCGTGAAGCCGTCCCAATGGTTGTGACTGGGACGGCTGCCTGTCATCTGGGTTCCGGCCTGTTCGCAAAAAAATCGCCAGGCGCCATGCGGCGGCTCGCGAAACATGCTGACAAACCGAGGAATGCTGTACC
The DNA here is from genome assembly GCF_000815105.2 of Pandoraea pulmonicola. NCBI lineage: Bacteria > Pseudomonadati > Pseudomonadota > Betaproteobacteria > Burkholderiales > Burkholderiaceae > Pandoraea > Pandoraea pulmonicola. The sequence continues at coordinate 203,097 of NZ_CP010310.2, forward strand.
GGGCAGGAGGCGGGGCTGCCGTCATAAATCCGTCGCGTCAGGGTCTTCCACTGGACTGCGCGATCGTCTGTCGCGCCCCCCGGACTCGCCGTGGCCCACCTGCGCGACAGCGGCGGAGGGTCAAAAACACGCTCCGACGCAAATTTAATGCGCAATGATACCTTATAATTTCGCAGGTTTTGCAGGAAAAACGAGCACGTTGACACCACATTCGACGCCCCCGCGAATCGCGCCGGGAGCCTTGTGGCACGGCGCGCCGACCTTCCCGCGCAGCCCGGTGCGCGCAGCGAAACGGCGAGCGAGTCGCCACTCGTGCGCAGATTCGCCGCATTCTGTCCCTAATTTTGGCGACAGGCGTGCATCCGGCTGCTTCCCCATGCGCATTTTTTCGGGATTTCTTCATGGCTTTGAATCTCTCAGACGTCAAACGCATCGCTCATCTCGCGCGTCTCGAGCTGGCCGATGACGAGGCGGCTCACATGGAAAAGGAGCTCAACGGCTTCTTCGCGCTCGTCGAGCAGATGCAGTCGGTCGACACGACGGACGTCGCACCGCTTGCGCATCCGATCGAGCAAATCCAGGCGGTCGCTCAGCGGCTGCGTACCGATGCCGTGACGGAGCTCGTCGATCGCGAGGCCAATCAGCGTCCGGCGCCTGCCGTCCAGGACGGCCTCTATCTGGTACCGAAGGTCATCGAATGAGGTCGACGCCGCGCGTTGGTCCCTTCACGCCGATGCACGCCGTGAAGGGCGCGCGCGGATAGCGTCTCCCTTATGCCCTCATGCGCTCTACAGCAGCCACCATGGAACAAGATCTGATTCATTTGCAGGATTTGCGCGCCGCGCTCGACGCCAAGCGCGTCTCGAGCGTGGAGCTCACGCAGCACTATCTGGACCGCATTGCCGGCGCCGCCGATCTGAACGCCTTCGTGCACGTCGATGCCGACGCGAGCCTCGCGCAGGCGCGCGCGGCCGATGCGCGCATCGCCGCCGGTGAAGGCGCCACGCGCCCCCTGCTGGGCATTCCCGTCGCGCACAAGGACGTGTTCGTCACGCGCGGCTGGCGCAGCACGGCCGGCTCGCGCATGCTCGAGAGCTACACGAGCCCGTTCGACGCCGCCGTGGTCGAGCGTCTGGCCGACGCCGGCATGGTCACGCTGGGCAAGACCAACATGGACGAATTCGCGATGGGTTCGTCGAACGAAAACTCGCACTTCGGCCCGGTGAAGAACCCGTGGGACACGCGCGCCGTGCCCGGCGGTTCGTCGGGTGGCTCGGCCGCCGCGGTGGCGGCGCGTCTCGCGCCGGTCGCCACCGGCACCGACACGGGCGGCTCGATCCGTCAGCCGGCAGCGTTTTGCGGCGTGACCGGCATCAAGCCGACGTATGGCCGCGTGTCGCGCTACGGCATGATCGCGTTCGCGTCGTCGCTCGATCAGGGCGGCCCGTTCGGTCATAGTGCCGCGGACTGCGCCTGGATGCTCAACGGCATGGCTGGCTTCGATGCGCGCGACTCCACCAGCCTGGAGCGCGCCGACGAGGACTTCGCCCGCGGCCTGGGCAAGCCGCTCGATGGCGCGACGGCCGACAAGCCGCTCGCCGGTCTGCGCATCGGTCTGCCCGCCGAATACTTCGGCGAGGGGCTCGATGCCGACGTGCGCCAGGCCATCGACCAAGCCCTCGCCGAATTCGAGAAGCTCGGTGCCGTGCGCGTGCCGGTGTCGCTGCCCAAGACCGAGCTGTCGATCCCGGTGTACTACGTGCTGGCCCCGGCCGAAGCGTCGTCGAACCTGTCGCGTTTCGATGGTGTGCGCTACGGCCACCGTGCCGGCGAGTACCGCGATCTGCTCGACATGTACAAGAAGTCGCGCGCCGAAGGCTTCGGCACCGAGGTCAAGCGCCGCATTCTGGTGGGCACGTACGTGCTTTCGCATGGCTACTACGACGCCTATTACCTGAAGGCGCAGAAGATCCGTCGTCTGATCGCGCAGGACTTCCAGAACGCGTTCGCGCAGTGCGACGTGATCATGGGCCCGGTGGCGCCGTCGGTGGCGTGGAACCTCGGCGAGAAGAGCGCCGATCCGGTGCAGATGTATCTGGCCGACATCTACACGCTGTCGGTGAGCCTGGCCGGTCTGCCGGGCATGAGCCTGCCGGTCGGCGCGGGGCGCGATGGGCGTCCGGTCGGTCTGCAGATGATCGGCAACTATTTCGACGAAGCCCGCCTGCTGCAAGTGGCCGACGCGTTCCAGCGCGCGACGGACTGGCACCGGCGCGCTCCGGCGGGTCGCTGATCATGGCCCGCACGCGTGTGGTGACGTCCCGGCCCGCAATGGCCAATCTGGCGGCCAAGGCGCTGACGCTGACCGGTCTGGTGCTTGCGCTGGCATCGTGCACCTTGCCGTTCAACCGGCCGACGCCCATCGCCTATCGTGAAATCAATCTGTCGGGCTACTGCTCGCAGACGGACGAGGACGGCTTCCGCGAGCAGGCAACGCTCAAGGTCTCGGCCAACCAGGTGCAGACGCTCGACTGGCGTCTGTGGGTCGGCAACCGCGGCAGTTGCCACTTCAATCTGGCGGACTTCCACCAGACGCAGTGGCGTCCGAGCATCGAGCTGCGGGCGAACCGCGGCAACTGCAAGCTGCTGATCTGGCAGGATCCGGGCAACGTGACCATCGGGCATGCGAACTGCGAGTCGTATTGCACGCCGGGCATCTATGAGAACGCCTGGCCGGTGAGCTTCGATCCGCGCTCGGGCATCTGCGCGGCGGATACCCGCCGGTAAGCACGCGCGCCGGAGGCGAGAACAGGAACGCGCTGGTGCGTCGCCCGAACGGGAGAACGGGAGGACGCGCCGGCGGCAAGGGCAGGGCGAGAGTGCCGTGCCGACAAGTTGAGACAGGGTGAACCTTATGCAATGGGAAGTCGTTATTGGTCTGGAGACGCACGCACAGCTCTCCACCGCTTCCAAGATTTTCTCGGGCGCGTCGACGCAGTTCGGCGCCGCCCCCAACACGCAGGCCTGTCCCGTGGATCTGGCGCTGCCGGGCGTGTTGCCGGTGCTCAATCGCGGCGCGGTCGAGCGCGCGATCGAATTCGGTCTGGCCATTGGCGCGACGATTGCGCCGCGCAGCATCTTCGCGCGCAAGAATTACTTCTACCCGGATCTGCCCAAGGGCTATCAGATCAGCCAGTACGAAATCCCGGTGGTGCAGGGCGGCTCGCTGAAGATCCAGGTCGAAGCGGACGCCCGCACCGGTCGTGAAGCTTACGAGAAGGTCGTGACGCTCACGCGCGCGCACCTGGAAGAGGACGCGGGCAAGTCGTTGCACGAAGACTTCGCCGGCATGACCGGCATCGATCTGAACCGCGCGGGCACGCCGCTGCTCGAGATCGTGACCGAGCCCGACATGCGCAGCGCGGCGGAAGCCGTGGCCTACGCGAAGGCGCTGCACGGCCTGGTGGTGTGGCTCGGCATCTGCGACGGCAACATGCAGGAAGGCTCGTTCCGCTGCGACGCCAACGTGTCGGTGCGTCCGGTCGGTCAGAAGGCATTCGGCACGCGCGCCGAAATCAAGAACCTGAACTCGTTCCGCTTCCTCGAGGAGGCGATTCAGTACGAGGTGCGTCGCCAGATCGAATTGATCGAAGACGGTGGCGAGGTAGTGCAGGAAACGCGTCTGTACGATCCGGACAAGAAGGAAACGCGCTCGATGCGCAGCAAGGAAGACGCGCACGACTACCGCTACTTCCCGGACCCGGACCTGATGCCGCTCGTGATCGACAGCGAGTGGGTCGAGCGTGTGCGCGCCGCGCTGCCCGAGTTGCCCGCCGGCATGCAGGCGCGCTTCGTCGAGTCGTACGGCCTATCGGAGTACGACGCCGCCGTGCTCACGCAGTCGAAGGCGCAGGCCGCCTACTTCGAAGCCGTGGTGGCGAAGGCCGGCAAGGCCAGCGCGAAGCCGGCCGCCAACTGGATCATGGGCGAGCTGTCCTCGCAACTGAATCGGGAAGACATCGGCATCGACGCCAGCCCGGTCTCGAGCGCCCAGCTCGCGGGTCTGCTCGCGCGCATCGCCGACAACACGATCTCCAACAAGATCGCCAAGGAAGTGTTCCAACTGATGTGGGAGGAGCGCGCGAGCGACGAAGGCGCGGCCGATCGCATCATCGAGGCGAAGGGCCTCAAGCAGATCACCGACACCGGCGCCATCGAGAAGATCATCGACGAGGTGCTCGCGGCCAACGCCAAGTCCGTCGAGGAATTCCGCGCGGGCAAGGAGAAGGCGTTCAATGCGCTGGTCGGCCAGGCGATGAAGGCCACCAAGGGCAAGGCGAACCCGGCGCAGGTCAACGAGCTGCTCAAGAAGAAGCTCGGCGCCTGATCGTCATCCGGCTTCCGACGCCTCCCGCCACCGGGGGGCGTCGGGCCCAAGCGCGGCAGCCTGTCCGGTGCCGCGCTTTTGTTTTATCCGCGCGCCATATCTCGCGCAGCGATTCGCTTATGCCGCGATTTTTTTTGCGGTCCGCAAATTGCGCCATACTGCCGATTCCAGCGTCCCGATTCGGGCGCATCGAGGGAGTAGGGAGTTGGCGATGTTCGAGAAATTCCGCGTACCGCTCGGCAAGAAGCTCGACCTGTCTGACTACGATCCGGCGGAGAAGCCGTTTGCGGGCGAGACCAAGGACGACGACAAGGCGCACATGGCCGAACTGGCCGCCAGGCTCGACGAACTGCAGACCATCCTGCACGCCAACAGCAGGCACCGCGTACTGCTCGTACTCCAGGGGATGGACACCAGCGGCAAGGACGGCACGATCCGCGCGGTCTTCCAGAATGTCGATCCGCTAGGCGTTCGCGTGGCCAATTTCAAGGCGCCCACGCCCATCGAACTGGCGCGCGACTTCCTGTGGCGCGTACACATGGCCGTGCCGGCGGCGGGCGAGCTCACCATCTTCAATCGCAGCCATTACGAGGACGTGCTCATCACGCGCGTGCACGACTGGATCGATGCCGACGAGTGCAAGCGTCGCTACACGCACATCAACAATTTCGAGCGGCTGCTCGCGGACAACGACACCACGATCATCAAGTGCTTCCTCCATATCTCGGCGGAGGAGCAGCGCAAGCGGCTGCAGGAGCGCATCGACGATCCGAACAAGCACTGGAAGTTCGAGCTGGGCGACCTCAAGGAACGCGGCTTCTGGCCGCAATACACGAAGGCGTACGAAGCCGCTTTATCGGCCACCTCGACGGAATATGCGCCGTGGTATATCGTGCCTTCCGACTCGAAACGCCACCGTAATCTGATGGTGGCAGAGTTGCTGGTCGCCGCAATGTCCGAACTGAAACTGTCCTATCCGCCGGCAAGGCCGGAGTTGACGGGCTTGAAAGTGGAGTGAGGAGAGGGCGCGGCGATTGACGATTGTTTTGATAGAAAAAACCGGCGCGGCGGGGTGAGCGGGGGCTTGTCCGGCGACTGGCGCTGCATGGGGAAACGGGGAAGAAGATGAGTCAGGAGAACGCCCGCCGGCCGACGCCGGAAGACGCGACAGTCCGCGGGCAGGAGACGGGGAACGGCAGCGCGCCGGTGCGCGTCGCCCAGGTTGGCAACGGCACGGCAAGGGGGGCGGCGCATGCCGCGAGCAGGTCGGAGAAGCCGGTCGGAGGCCGGCCCTCCGTGCGCTCGCGTCGTGGGATCGTCGGCCTGCTGGGGCTCGTGCTGGTGGCCGGCGTCGGCATGTGGCTGCACTCGCGCGGTGGGGACAAGCCCGCCAAGGCTGCACTCGCGCCGTCCGTGACGGTCGCCACGGTCGAAGTGCGCGACGTGCCCGTGCGGCTCATTGCCAACGGCACGGTGACCGCGCGCCAGACCATCGAGGTGCGCCCGCAGATCTCCAGCACCATCCGGCAGGTCCACATCAAGGAAGGCGATTTCGTCAAGGCCGGCCAGCTGCTGTTCTCGCTGGACGCGCGCATGGACGAAGCGAACCTCAAGAAAGTGCAGGCGCAACTGGCGAAGGACGAAGCCGATCTCGCCAACGCCCGCCGCACGCTCGCCCGCACCCGGCAGTTGATCGCCGAGCATTTCGTGTCGCAAAGCGCGCTCGATACGGCGCAGAGCAGCGTGGACAGCCTTACCGCGCAGGTCGCCGCCGATCGCGCCGCCATCTCCGCGAGCCAGGTGGCCGTGGACTACAACCAGATCCGCGCCGGTATCGACGGCCGCACCGGCGCCATCAACGTCCACCCCGGCAGCCTCGTCACGCCTGGCGGCGCCGCCCTCGTGAGCATCACGCAGCTCGATCCGATCGACATCAGCTTCACGCTGCCGGAGGGCGCGCTGGCCGAGTTGCAGGCCGCACGCGCCGGCGGCCCGGTCTCGGTGACCGCCACGTTGGGCACCACCGGCGTGACGGTCAGCGGGCAGCTCAGCTTCATCGACAATGCCGTCGATTCGCAGACCGGCACCATCCGTCTGAAAGCCGCCTACGACAACCGCGACGCCCGGCTCTGGCCCGGCATGTACCTGAACGTCGCCGTGATCGGCCGCGTGCTCAAGCAGGCGAGCGTGGTGCCGCCGCAAGCCGTGCAGACCGGTCCGGACGGCAAGTTCGTCTACGTGATCGGGGCCGACAACAAGGTCAGCGCGAAGCCCGTGAAGGTCGGCTACGTGGAAGCGAAGCTCGCCGTGGTCGAAGGCGTGGAAGCCGGCGCCCGCGTCGTGCAGGAAGGTGCCGAGAACCTGCGCCCGGGCAACACCGTCACGATCGTGAAGGCCTCGTCATGAACCTGTCCGAGCTCTGCATCCGCCGGCCGGTCATGACGATCCTGCTGTGCGTGGCCGCCGTCGTGGCCGGCCTGATCGCGTACGGCCAGATCCCGATCTCCGCGCTGCCCAGCTACAACTCGCCGGTCATCCAGGTCACGGCAACGCTGCCCGGTGCGAGCCCCGAGACGATGGCCGCTTCGGTTGCCGCGCCGATGGAAAAGCAGTTCTCGACGATCGCCGGCGTGGCGGTCATCAGCTCGACCAATACGCAGGGCACGACGTCGATCATCATCGAGTTCGACAGCGATCGCGACATCGATGCGGCCGCCGTCGACGTGCAGGCGGCGCTGTTCCGCGCGCAGCGCAAGCTGCCGGTGGAGATGACCACGCCGCCGTCCTATCGCAAGGTCAATCCGGCGGATGCGCCGATCCTGTTTCTCGCGATGAACTCGCCGTCGATGTCGCTCGCCGAACTCGACGACTACGCGGAAAACCTCGTCTCGCCCACGCTCTCCACGCTGCCTGGCGTGGCGCAGGTGCTGATCTATGGACAGAAGCGTTTCGCCGTGCGCGTCAAGGCGCGCCCCGACGCGCTCGCCGCACGCAAGCTCACGCTCGACGACGTGGCGCGCGCGCTCGCCTCGGCCAACGCCAACAGTCCGGTGGGCACGCTCGATGGCGCGCGCCAGACGCTCACCATCGAGGCCAACCGTCAGATGACGAAGGCCGACCAGTTCGCGAACCTGATCATCGCTAGCGTGAACGGCAACCCGGTGTATCTGCGCGACGTGGCCGAAGTGCAGGACAGCGTGGAATCGGTGAAGACCGGCAGTTGGGTCAACGGCGAGCGTTCGATCGTGCTCGCGGTGCTGCGCCAGCCGAACGCGAACACGGTGGCCACGGTCGATCAGGTCAAGGCGTCGCTGCCGCGTCTGGCCGAACAGATGCCGCAGTCGATCCAGGTGAAGCTGCTCAACGACCGGTCGGTGTCGATCCGCGAGTCGATCGACGACGTGCAGTTCACGCTCGCACTCACGGTGATTCTCGTCACGCTCGTGATCTTCCTGTTCCTGCGGCGGCTCGCGGCGACGATGATTCCGGTGATGTCGCTGCCGGTGTCGCTCATCGGCACCGTCGCGCTCATGAAGGGCATGGGCTACTCCATCGACAACATCTCGCTGCTCGGCATTACGCTGGCCGTGGGGCTGGTGGTCGACGACGCCATCGTGATGCTCGAGAACATCGTGCGGCACATCGAGAACGGCGTGCCGCCGCTGCGCGCGGCGCTCGTCGGCTCGCGCGAGATGGGCTTCACGATCCTGTCGATCTCGATCTCCCTCGTGGCCGTGTTCATCCCGATCTTCTTCATGCCGGGCGTGATCGGGCTCATGTTCCACGAGTTCGCGGTGGTGGTGTCGCTGGCGATCCTGGTGTCGGCGGCCGTCTCGCTCACGCTCATCCCCATGCTGTGCAGCCGTTATCTCAAGCACGAGCAGGACGAAGGGCTCGGGCTGCGCGCCACGCAGTGGTTCGAGGACGGTTTCGTATCGGTGCAGGACGCCTATGTGCGCAGCGTGGACTGGTGCCTCGCGCACCGCAAGTGGGTGATGGCGATGGCCGGCGCGACCTTCGTGGCCACCGGCGTGCTGTTCGCCACGATCCCGAAGGGCTTTTTTCCGAGCGAAGACATCGGACAGGTGCAGGTCACGGCCGAAGGCGCGCAGGACATCTCGTTCTCGGCGATGTCCGCCCTGTTGCGGCAGGCGGGCGACATCATCCGCGCGAATCCGGCGGTCGGCACGGTGATCGTGTCGGCGAACGACAGCAACCAGGGTCGCATGTTCATCAACCTGAAGCCGCACGGCGAGCGCCCGCACATGAGCGAAGTGCTCGAAACCCTGCGGCGCGACGTCAAGCAGGTGCCCGGCCTGAACGTGTATTTCAATCCGGTGCAGAACCTGCAACTGGGCGGCAAGCAGAGCAAGAGCCGCTATCAGTACGTGATGCAGAGCGTGAAGCCGGGCGAGATGCAGCTCTGGTCCGACCGGCTCATGAACCTGATGCGCGCCGACCCGATCTTCCGGGACGTGACGACCGATGCGCAGATGAAGGGCCTGCAGGCGCAGCTCACCATCGACCGCGACAAGGCGAACACGCTCGGCGTGGCGATCGGCGATATTCGCAGTGCGCTCTATAGCGCGTTCGGCGAGCGGCAGGTGTCGACGATCTACACGCCGAGCGACAGCTATCAAGTGATTCTGCAGGCGACCGACAGCGATCGTCGCGACGAGAGTGCGTTCGACAAGATCTACGTGCGCGGCAAGGGCGGCGCGCTGGTGCCGCTCTCGGCCGTGGCCACCGTCGAGCGCAAGATGGGGCCGGTGTCGGTCAACCATCAGGGGCAGTTGCAGGCGGTGACGCTCTCGTTCAACCTCGCCCCGGGGGCGGCGTTGGGCGATGCGTCGCGCAAGATCGTGGGCTATCAGCAGCAGCTCGGTTTCCCACCGAGCATCATCACGAGCTGGGGCGGCGATGCGGCCGCGTTCCAGAAGTCGCAGTCGAGCCAGGTGGTGCTGCTCGTCGGCGCGCTGCTCGTGATCTACGTGCTGCTCGGCGTGCTCTACGAGAGCTACATCCATCCGATCACGATTCTCGCGGGGCTGCCGTCGGCGGCTGTCGGCGCGCTGCTCACGCTGCGGATCTTCGGCATGGACCTGTCGCTCATCGCGGTGATCGGGATTCTGATGCTCATCGGCATCGTGAAGAAGAACGCCATCATGATGATCGACTTCGCGCTCGACGCGCAGCGCAACGGCGGCCTGACGCCCGCCGAGGCGATCCGCCAGGCGTGCGCGCTGCGCTTCCGCCCGATCATGATGACCACGCTCGCGGCACTCATGGGCGCGCTGCCGATTGCGCTGGGGCTCGGCGCCGGGGCGGAGCTGCGTCAACCACTCGGGCTGGCGGTCGTCGGCGGATTGCTGTTCTCGCAAGTCATCACGCTCTACATCACGCCGGTGATCTATCTCTATCTGGATCGCTTCGCGGGCGACGGCCCGCTCGTGCTGCCCGGCGATCGCGCCGCCAACGACAGCCGCGACCGAGACGACAGCTCGCCCGCAGGCGGGCACGACGCGACGCGCGAGGAAGGGCGTCACGTCGACCCCGCGCACTGAGTGCGCCGATACACGCTGAAACGTGTCGACAGGCGCTGACGTACGGTGCCAAAGCAAGTGCGACTGACGCCATAGTTTTGCGACTGAGCAACGAAGTTGGTGCGACTAACCCATATGCCGAGAATTTGCTCAACCGCGGCGGTACCGCAGCCCCGATGCCGTAAAACCGGGCAGCACGACACACGAATTGTTCAGGGCCGACTAAATAATCTCCAGGTAACGCTTGAGTTCCCAGTCGGTTACGGAAGTTAGCGATTGCTCGTACTCCCATTCGCGTGTTGAGCAAAAATGCTCGACGAACGGCTCACCGAGCCACTCACGTGCAATCGAAGACCCTCGCATTCGCTCGACCGCATCCATTAGCGTGCGAGGGTTACGGTCCAGCATTTCCCGGGAAGCATGGCCGTCAACAAGTGACAAGCCTTCCTCAATACCGGCCATACCACTGGCTACGGCTGCAGCAATAGAGAGGTACGGGTTTGCATCGGCACCGGGGCAGCGTGTCTCCAATCTGGTGGATGATGCACCGGCGGGAATCACGCGCAGGCTGGCCGTTCGGTCGTCGATCCCCCATGTGGCGGTTGTTGGCGCCCAAAATCCGTCGACCAAACGTTTGTAGCTGTTTACGTTTGGCCAGTATAGTGGTCCGAACTCTCCCATATAGCGCAGTTGCCCTGCCACATAGCTCTCAAGAAGCCGACTCATGCCGTGAGATCGACGGCGATCGTAAAAGACATTGGATGTCCCGTCTATCAGACTCTGATGAATATGGCCGGAACAACCGGGCAGTCTAGAATTCCACTTGGCCATGAACGACGGCATGATGCCGAATCGATGCGCAATTTCCTTAACCCCAGCCTTGAAAAGGACCGCGCGGTCGGCTGTTTCCAGAGCAACGCCGTAGGCGAGAGCCACTTCATACACGCCTGGACCGGTCTCCGTGTGGAGGCCTTCGATTGGTATCCGAAAGGCGCGCATTTCTGAAAGCAGGGTCTGAATGTACGCGCTATTCGCTTGAGTGCGCAGTAACGAATATCCAAACATTCCTGGCGTGATAGGTTGGGGGTCCACGCCTTTCTTTTCGTTCCAGGATTGAGGCGTCTCGGAAAAATTGAACCACTCAAATTCCACGCCACAAATCACGGTCAAACCAGTTTGTTGTGCGCGGTCGAGTACGCGTCGCAATACCTGCCGTGGGCACAGTGGGTGTGCGGTTCCATCTGACTGTAAGAACTCCCCGAGAACGAATGGCACCTGATCGTCCCAGGGAACACGACGCAACGTCCTAGAGTCAAGACGGACGCCTGCATCTGGATATCCCTTATGCCCAATATTGCCGTAGGGTGAATCGGCTACGTCCCAACCGAAAATCACGTTGCAAAAGCCGAGCTTATCGGTAACAGCCGACAGTGCTTTGTCCAAGCTCACATACTTTCCGCGGAGGATGCCATCCAAGTCTGTGACACCGATCTTGACCGAAGTCACGCTTTCCTGGCTGAGCGACTGCCATGGATTAAGCGCAGCTCTGTCAGAATTTCCGTCGGGTTCACGTAACATTATCTTGGACTCTCCCAAACCAGCATAGTGATTCAAAAAATGATCTACAGACATTGATGTTGATCCCGGATATGCGAGAACAACTATTAGGTTATCGATTTACCCTGTGTGTTGTATTGCGCCTGTAATTTAGTCGGGAGATCGGGCATCAGCTGTCTCTTGAACTTGGGATAACACAACGCACGCAGTCCGCTGGATCGCAAAAATGTCGGCATCCAATACGTTGGCATTTGATGCGGCCAACGAACACGTGAGCAAGCTGTCGGCGCTATAACGTGTGGGGGCTACCCATTCGCCCTTCACACGGTGATAATTGACGCGTTTTAACGATCTATACAGGTTGGCGTCTAGACCCTCATATCCCGAAATGACGCCAGGCACTTCGGAGAGCATCAATAGCGATGCACCGTACGCTATTTCCTCGCGGGAGGAAGCGGTGCCTGGTGGCAGGCCAAGCTGAATACGTACATGCTCCTCCACCAGATGGACCCCAAACGCGTCATAGATTGCTTCTGCTACGCCGCCACCGACAGGTCGAATCGCAATTTCTCCAAACGTCAGGATTCCATCAGAAAAGAAAAATTCGAAGTGGAATACCCCATCGAGCGTGCCAAAGGCCCGTAAGATGGTCGAGAGTAGGTCGCATGCTGCCTTATGGATCGCATCTTTTCTATTGGTGAAGCGCGTTCCTGCCCAGCGTCGACCGGAAAAATTCAGAGGAGCCACTTCATATCGCCCGAGAGACGAGAACAGGATCTCGCCGTTTCGCACCACCGCGTCCAAATGATGCACGTCGCCGTTGACGAACTGCTCGACAAGGTATCCGCAACGCCGCGAATTTTGCCATTCAAGAAACGCATCAACATCAGATGGTTTTGATAAAACGGATATTCCTTGAGCACCATATCCGTCACGAGGTTTGGCTACGAGTTTCCCGTAGCGCGTAAACAATTGTCGTATGCCTTTGTCGTCGACGCCATCGGCAAACGCCGGGATCCGGATACCGCATCCATCCAAGGCACGCTTCATTGCCACCTTGTCGCGATACAGCTCTGCCTGCGATACGCTAATGCTCGAAAATCCGAGAGCGTTGCGTGCCGCTACGACTGGGGAGAGATCCTGCTCAGAAATAGTTAAAACTTGAGATAAAGAATGACGAGACATGATTACGCGCAACAACTGTGTGAGGTAGTCGTTGCAGTCGCGTAATTCAATCAGATGGAGTTCGGCACACGATTCTAAGGGAGGGAGGCGTGATGTCCGTACGGAATGAATAAAGATGAGCGGTCTTCCTCGCAGAGGTTCGATAATCTTGCCATCGCGAAGTAGTAAATCATAGTCAACGCGAGCTACGATGGCGATAGGGGATTCATGGTCAATCGTCAAAACGAGCTCTCCTGAGTGAATACACAAGAAAAATTAAGCCAACAATTGCGTTCACTAACCAAACAATCAAGAAACCTTTCAGTTCCAATAAGTAGGTGTTCATCCCGTTGGACAAGACAACAGCGAGTGCACCAACCATCGCAACAGCGCCGAACGCAGTGCCAGTAGATCGAGATGAGACGATTCTTGTTGTCATCAAGTCGATCCGGTTGCCGAGGAGCACCTCACCAACGGTGAATAGGGTCATAGAAAACCCTATCAACATCATCGACGCCGCGGGACTGGTTTGCCAGAAGGCTCCGTCACCTAGGCTTGATATCGCGCAGCAAAGGAAAAAGCCGACGAAGCTCGCGTAGCCCACCCAAGCCGGCGTTTCGGCGATACGCTTGGAGCAAGTTAGCTGGATCGAAACGACAACTACAGTATTGACAAGAAAAGCACCCGCGACAAAGGTGCTTCCGAATCGCTGTTCAAAGTAAAACGGCATCAGGAATTCGAAATGCGAGTAAGCTGCGAAAAGTCCAAACTGGAGCCACAGTGTGTTCAGGAATGCCCCTGAGCGTAAGTCTCTCCATCGGAAAGATTGACTTCCCAGTCCTAACGGAACTTCGCTACGACGGAAAAACATAAGTAATCCGACATTAATTGCGTACACCGCGACAATTACCTCGCATGCCAACGTGAAATGGCTCTCCACTAGAAGTGCGCCTAAAAGCGGACCAACGGCAGCACCTAAGTTGAGAGATACGTTTCGCAGGCCGACGACTCGTGCTAACGCCGACGGGAAATTTCGGAATTGTTCAAATAGCAGTTTGCGGAGCGCGGGGTGATAAATTGCCGCACCGACTCCATTTAGAAGTGCAGACGCGAGTAGCGTCGTGTGAGTGGGAGTTTTGAGTAATAGAGCAAACGCTGAAAGTCGTAAGACCACACCTGCCAGTGCGAGTGGGCGAGCTCCCCACATGTCGGTGAGCATCCCGCCAAGTAATGACGTAGCACGTTGGGCGACCACTTTCACCGATACCAACACGCCAGCGAACGCCAATCCATATCCAAGAGTTTTGGCAACGTAGATGGCAAAGTATGGAGTAATGATCGAGCTGCCGAGACTGAACAGCAAAATGCTACCCAAATGTACGACAACCCATGGTCGGATGAGCAATCGTCGGTCTGACCGAGAGCTATTTAGAGGCAACTCGAGCTTGCTCATATGGCGTCGCTCTCGAAGACCATCCCCGTATAGCTATCGGCCGCATAGCTAAGCACCTTACCTCCGAAAGGGGTTGCTCGCACCATGAGGCCTGCGTAGCGCGAATCGATGGCGAAAGCGCCGAACACCAGGCCGAAGGTATCAGCGCTAAGTCCGCTATCTGAAGACCATCCGATTAGTGAGCTCGTACTGGCAAAAATGCGTTGTTGTAAGACATAGGGAACGTTACTCGCGAGCAGGTCCCGTAGATGGCTTGCCCATTCCGATACTGTGAAGTCCTCGCCGAAAATTACCCCTTTTCCGCACTCTCCGTTAACCGGTTTAGCAACTAACGAGGATTGAAGTGCTAGTACATCCGCAAGAACTTTTTCCGTTAGAAGTAGAGTTTTCGGAACGTATCGTCTGATGTCCGCTAGCTCAGATTCTGAATAGCTGCTGACATAGATTGGATCCCAAAGGAGCGCCAGTGTTGCCTTGTTGCTGAAAAGACGTGAATCGAGCGGCATGCCAATTCCAATATTTCCCTCCTTCGCGCTGTTGATAAGGGGAGAATAAAGTTCCGGATGGCGACATATGTCGCTTGCCCCAAACAATCGGTAGACATAATGGATGCGCTTCTTGTTCATATACACGCCATCAGCACGAACTTCGAGATTACCTATCTCGCATACGGTGACGTTCGCTCCGAGCTTTCTGAGAGACTGCGCCATCGCTTCGTTCCAATGAGCAAACCTCAAACGGTAATCAAGTGAAGCGACGATTCGAATGTTCAAGATTCCTGAGTCTGAACGGAATTTGTTCGCCTCGCTTATGACCATGGCGGCCCACAAACGGGCCGTGTCTTTCCGAGTGAACTTTTGTGCGCTGATGTGGGCGGCGACCAAGGGGTGATGTTCAATCGTTTTCAGCGCCTCATCCAAATGAAAGCCGCCAATAGAACTCCCGATGTTGAACTCAGTGAATTTCCAACCATCGTTTGTCAAGTACGCATCGCTTCTGGCAAAAGGTGCACAAGAGGTGGAGGGCAGCACTGTCATTGCTGATATATGGTCATCCGAAAATCCACATGCTTTTCCGAAAGCTCGCATGTCTCCGGAAAAAAGGCGGTCCGGTAACGAGTAAATTAAGTTGATTAGCCGTATTGTTGCCTCCCCCACCTCACTGGCCAAACCGGTGCTTATAGCTATTGGACTCGCGACCAGCCGCTCTTTGAGCGATACCATTCCTTTCGAAACCTGTTCCGACGCAGCTTCGGAGAAAGCTCGGAAGAATGCCGTCGCGGGTGCGTCGTCAAGGGAGTAATAGGTTTGCTGACTCATGACGTTATTGTTCCTTCGTCGAACCGGAAGTGATCCAGCGTATCTTCGAGCAAATCCAAGAAATTCAACGTAAGCCAGAACGCTTCCGTAGTAGGTGTCCAGCGTGAGTACTTGAGATTCCCTGACAAACTACAGATCAAATATGTAATGAACCGGACGCGCTGCGCCTGCGTAGTTTTTTGCCGTGTGTAGGTATCGAGAATTCTGACCGAATTTGCTATCAAAGCGCGCCTAGCTTTCACGCTTTCCAGTAAGTCCCGCGGTGCCAGGAGTATTAGGTTGGCGAAAATTGAGTGCACCATACAAGCCAAGTCATACAGCGGATCGAAGTACCCTGGATCGGGGTTCGGGGTGTCGTCCCACGTAACGCGCGGATCGATAAATATTGGAGTTGCTTTTTCCATGATGATGTTGCCTAGATGAGGGTCTCCATGGACGAGCGCTTCCACATCAGGAAGAAACGCTGAATAGCGTTCCAAGACTCGCGACATTGCGGTTCTGAGCGAGCAGCTTTGCGTACGACCTGTTGCCCACGCAGTGACGTAATAGGTTTCAATATCGAGGTCTGTGAAGGCTGCCAAATTCTTCGTCGTCAGATCGGATCGAAGAATTTTTGAAAGTCGTTTAGCGACAATGGCGTCGTGATAGCTCGACGCATACCGGCGCTGTGTTGCGAGGTGAAGTTGCCGCAGCGCTAACAGGCACGGTGCAACTAATTGGAAATGGCCAATGCCGGTGACGTCGATCACCGAATCACGTAATTGCCGCTCCAACGTTTTTCCCGGAGCGAATTCAGTGGCGTAGATGCCCCTATCTGCCTCGAAATAGACGACGGGGGGACAAATGCCGGGGAGTGCGGCATTCATTCGTTTTATATGCGCAACTTCCTCTGCAGCAAGGCGAGAACGGATTGCTTTTACCACCACGCTGCAATATGCGTCGACCTTCACGACGGTCGTGGCTTCCGCGCCACCGCAAAGTGTTTCAAGCCTTAGCCTGCAGAGCGATGGGAGTTTTTCGCGGACGGTGAATAAGAGGTGCGACTCCATCAAAACACGCTCCGTTGTCTTGATACGTTCAGGCAATGTTGACGGGGAGTCTCCCATTTACTGCTCCCCAAAAATTAGCAAAAGTGGAGGGACAGGGAGATGAATTCGACAGTGACTTCCGACATGCCTGGGCGTTGGAGTCGTTTGCCGAATGGTGAACGTTGGGAAGGAGATGGCGCGGCTTAAGGTTGGCACGGAAGGCTCGATTCTTGAAGAATTTGACTTTCAGAATCTAGTCGAACTGGGAAAAAAAGATATGGGATGGCTCCGAATTTCCTGTGAAATTTTAGAGGAATACGAACTATTGCGTTGATATTGAATGCCTGCCCAATTGTCGAACACGTCGTGGACATCAATAAAGTTCGCGGGATTAGACCACCACACTTTGCCGTCGCAGCATTTCCCCAAGTACTCCCATGCGTCAGGATGGCATCCCCACTTTCAGTACAGAAGACGTTGGGTTACGCAGCTCGCGAGGAAAATCCGGAGGCGTGACAGCAATAGGAACTGTCCAATTACAGTGCACGGGAGTTGCATTTTTGGGGTTCGTGAGGTTTTGCTGGCGATGAGCGAACCCAGTCGCGAGTTGGTGCATAGCCTATGCGGGAAACGCACTACTTTGGCGTGGCCGTAGGGCAGTCGCGACAACTTTGAGGCGTGTACATCGTGACGTTTGGCGCTATCGGCGATAGGTCATTGATTTATGTAGTCCTCAGTCGTATATACCCCGTCCCCTTACGGCTGACGCAAATCCCGCCCCCCGGCGCGGCATGCGTTCAATATGCCTTTCTCTGCGTCG
This sequence comes from Pandoraea pulmonicola, assembly GCF_000815105.2. Lineage (NCBI taxonomy): Bacteria > Pseudomonadati > Pseudomonadota > Betaproteobacteria > Burkholderiales > Burkholderiaceae > Pandoraea > Pandoraea pulmonicola. The sequence continues at coordinate 220,368 of NZ_CP010310.2, forward strand.
GTACGCGATCCTCGCGGCCATGCCGCATGGCTTGTGAATCGGCTGATTCCATCCGCGGACGCCCAATTTTTCAAGTCCTCGGTCTGCGTCTAGTCTCCGTCTGAATTTCTCCTTCGCAACGCAGAAGACGTTCCATCCCCAGGGCTCCCGGCCCGCATCGTTCGACGGGGAATCTCCGGTGTTTTTTGGGTTATGAGTACGCGTCCCCGACTATCGGAAATGGCGCGCGTATGGGCCATTTCTTGCCCACGGGTTATGTCGATTTGCGAAAGAGGCGTGCCGCACGCAACAACCGCCGCTCGCCCATTCGGGCATAAATCGCCCCTGTCGCCGTAGACGAAGTCTCTCGAATCGCGGTGTCATTTCTCTCAACTCCACAATCGGAAAACAGACATGAACGTACATGCAACCGCGAGCGAAGTCGCAAAAACCAGGACCACGATCACGCAACGGCTGACGCAGCGCTTGAGCCGCCGTCGTCAACGAGGCGTGACATTGGTGGAACTGTCGGTGGCGGTGGCCGTGATGGGCCTGATCATGGCCGGCGCCATGGTCGGTGTGCCGCGCCTGATGAACAGCGTGAAGCTCTCGCAGGAAATGAAGGACTGGCAGATGGCGGCCCTGGCCGTGCAGAACGGCGTGGCCTCGGGCACGCTCACCGCGAACTCGAGCGATGACGAAATTATGAAGATGGCTGTCACCGAGCCGTTCAACCGTACCGATGCCGGTAAGCGACTGCTCAATCGATTCGGCGGCACTATCGTCATCGCGCCGGTGCCCGGCAGCGGTTACCCGTCGAGCGGAGTCACCGTCACATCTGGCGGCTATCCGAGCGCGCAGTGCGCGGAATTCGCCGGAAAAATGAACAACCTGTTCGCGACCTTGACGGTCAATGGTACGGAAATCAAGTCCGACAAGAAGTTAGACATCCCGGGCATTACCGATGCGTGTGCGAAGAAGGGCGGCAGCGACGTGACTCAGGCCGAGATGGTTTTCACCATCGCAGGATGAGAGGCGTTCCGGGAGAACTGACACGGAGGTGAACAAGGCATGAACGATTTCAGAATGCGCACCGCAGTTCTCGCTCTGGTTCTCGGCGGTGGGGTCGCTTCGACGCACGCCGCCGAGGTTCCCTCGGGCGCCGACGTGACGCGGTTGTTCGCGAGCCACAAACCGCTCACGCAGTGGCCCGCCCAGGCGACGGATCGCGTGCACGCCACGCCGCGCGAGCCGTCCGCACGGCCGCTCGCTCAAGAGACCGTCGACGAATCGCGCTGGCAGGTGGCGCCCGCACTCGAGCTTGCGCCTGTGGAGCCCCCACCTGCACCGGCGCCGCGACTTGTATCCGAGTCCGAGCCGACGCCCGAGTCCGCAGCTGCCCCCGCTCCGGCGCCGCTCACGCCGGCATTGCAACTCGCTCTGCAACCGGAGGATGGCCGCCTGTCGCAAGCCGTGCGGCGATACGCGGAGCGAAACGGCTGGCAGCTCGCGTGGGAAATCGAGCGCGACTTCCCCATCGAGTATCCAGCCACGTTTCACGGAGACTTCCTCGGCATCATCGAACAGATCGTGCTGTCGCTGCACAACACCGACGCACCGATTCGCGTGAAGGTGTACGAGGCCAATCGCGTGCTGCGTGTCGTGCACGCCACGCAATAACAAGCGCCGTGCCAAGCGCGCGGCCAATAATCACGGAAGCGGATTTCATGAGAAAGCGACTCGGCGTGTTGTGCGCCACTACGTTACTGGCGGCATGCGGCACACCGGGCATGCTGTCCAAGACCGACGAGAACGTCACGCAGGCGCGCGAGATCGCGCAGGCCGCGGTACAAACCCATATGGCGCCTCCGATTCAGGCGGTCGAGCGCGTCCAGGGCGCGTGGCTGGCCAGGAAATCCGTGGCGGTGAATGCGAACGTCGCCCTGCCCGAATTCTTCGAACGCAACGTTCGTTTCTCCACCGGGACGCCCGTCCCGATGTCGATGCTGCTCGCGCAGGTCGCGCGCGGCAACGGTCTGACCATCCGCGTTGCGTCGGACGTGTCGTGCGACAGCAGCGCAGGCGGCGGTTCGCGCGGAAGCTCCGGCGGGCCGGGTGTGCGAGGCGGCATGGGCGGCCCCGGCGCTCAAGCGGCACATGCGTTCCTCAGTTGCAGCGAGTCGGGCGAGCCCACCGTACCGCTCCAGTACAACGGTTCGCTCTCGGGGCTGCTCGACACCATCGCGCATCGTTCCGGCACGCACTGGACCTATCGCGACGGCGTGATCCACTTCGCGCGCTACGTCACGCGCACGTTCCAGATCAAGATGATGCCGGGTAGCTCCTCCTATACGGCCTCGGTCGGCAAGGCCTCGAAGTTGACGGCGAAACGCGGTGCGTCGGGCGGCGGGGGCGGGGCCGGCGGAGGCGACACGGGCGGCGTCGATCTGAGCTTCAACGCCGACGCGCGCGTGAGCGTGGAGTCCGAGCTCGACTACTGGAGCGATCTCGTGAAAACCGTCACCGACATGCTCTCGCCGGGCGGGCGCGTCACGCCGTCGGTCGTCACGAGCTCGCTCGTCGTGACCGATACCGCCGACGTGATGGAGCGCGTGGCGCGCTACATCGATTCGGAGAACGCGGTGCTCGGCCGGCAGGTCAAGCTGCGCGTGCAGGTGTACTCCGTCAATCTCGACGAAAAGTCGGCCGCCGGCATCGACTGGAATCTCGTCTATCAATCGGCCAGCGGTCTCGTGGCGCAGTTCGGCGGCCCGGCGCTGGGCGGCATGCTGACCTCGCGCAACGGCGGGCTGAACATCAGCAGGATTCCTAACGGACGCCTGGCCGGCTCCACGGCGCTGTTTCGCGCGCTCAGTCAGCAGGGACGCGTGAGCACGGTCATCGATACCACGGTCGTCACGCTGAACAACCAGCCGGCGCCGGTGGCCGTCACGCAGAACCAGGGCTTCGTCGCCCAGACCAAGATGACGCCCGGCAACTACGGCGGGCAGGCGGTCGTGACCGCCGAGCAGTCGGTGCTGACCACGGGTTTCGTGATGAACCTTCTGCCCACATTGATGGACAACCGCAGCGTGATGCTGCAGGTCCAGATCGATATGTCCGATCTGAAGAAGCTCGAGAAGATCAATCTGCGCACGGGCAAGGAGTCGCCGAGCGGCGGAGATGGCGGTGGCGGGCCGAACGTCAAGGGGAAGCGGGACGAAGACGGTGTGGAGGTCGAGGTGGGCGGTGGCGACGAACGCGGTCGCCGCGACGACGGCCTGGGCGTCGGCACCTTCATGCAGCTTCCGCTTACGTCCTCCGTGCAAACGATGCAGCGCGCCTCGCTCAAGTCGGGCGACACGCTTGTGCTCAGCGGTTTCCGACGCAAGGACGACCGCACCGACCGCGATGGCGTCTTCAACTACCAGGGCGGCACGAAGGAAGCGACGCAGAGTGTGAACGAGGTCGTGATCCTGATATCGCCGGAACTCACCGAGGGCGCGTGATATGGCGCACGCACTTGCCAATGGTCTAGTCGTCGGCGCGCAGTGGGAGACGCTGATCGGCCTGCAAAAGGAGATGGCCGAGATCCGCAGTCTCGCCAGAAGCCGCGACGCGTCGCACTACGTGGTGGCAGACGACGGTGCGGGAACGCGTACCGTGGGGCTGCTCTCGCTGAGCGCCGCCGCGGACGTTGCGGTCCCGGTGGCGCAGTACGCGCTCGCGGCCCTGATCGGGGCGCTGGTCGACGGACCGAACGTGGCGTTCATCCATCCCGATCCCGACAATTCCGCAAACGCGTTTTTCGTCACGCTGCGCGATCGCCGCCCCGAGCTCGACATGGCGTTACCGGCATCGCAGCTCAAGCGTCGTCTGGAGCAGTGGTGTTCGGAAATCGAAGGCCCCGTGAAGGTCGCCGGCGTGAGTTGCCTGGATATACCGCAGGCGGACGTCGCATTGACGCTCGACGACGTGCTGGCGTCGTTGCGGAAAGACGCGCCGGCCGACGCGCGGCTCAAGCCGGTGCGGACCTCGCTGCCGGTGCGCCAGATCCGGATCGCGGCCACCGCCATCGTGGCGCTTGCCCTCGTCGGCGGCGCGGGGCTGTGGGCCTGGTCCTGGTACGACGGCGTGCAACAGGAGAAGCGGGCGCGGGCCAATCAGGTCGATCCGATCGAGGCGTACCGGCAGGCGCTCGCGCGTGCCATTGCCGCTGAACCGTTCTCGACCGGCGCCTCGTACGCACGACGTCTGCAACACGCGGTTCAACGCCTGCCGGCCGATGCCGGCGGGTGGCGTCCGGCGTCGATCGACTGCAAGGGCGATCGTTGCGAGATCGGCTGGCGGCGCAGCGAGGGCGGTACGTTCGACCTGCTGCTCTCGCAACGGCCCGACGCGCGCATCGTCGACCTCGATCATGCCAGCGAAACCCTGACGATCGCAGGCGACGCGCCGCTTCCCGCGAAGACCGTTCCGGCGTCGTCCGCGGTGGCATCGGGCGCGGCGAGCGCGCCCAGCTCGGCCAGTGCTGCGGAAGCGACCGCTGTCGACGCCGCCGAGGATGACGGCGACGCGGGCGTGACGCCGGTGCCGCACCACCAGTTCCTGCGCACGGCGGGCGCGCGGCTGCAGGCGCTGGGCGACTACGGCATGGACATCTCGCTGACGATGCCGGCGCCGCTGACCTCCGTGCCCCCCGGGGTCGCGGCGCGTCGGGACGTGCCGCCTCCCATCCTGAAAGGCCAATGGACGATGGCCGGACATCTCGCCTTCTTCGATTCGGTGGCCGGCCTGATGATGCGCGCGGGCAACATGTCGCTCGTCGAACTGAAGATCGTCATCGACGACGGCAAGCCCGTCTTCTCCGCTCAAGGAACCTACTATGTTCACTAAGGTTTGCCGCATGGCGGCACTGGCGATGCTCGTGGCTGCGCCCGGATGGCTGGGCAGCACAACGGTCCACGCCGAGGAAACCATCGACGCGTTCGCGCGGGCGCATCTCAAGGCGTCGCAGCAGGCGCAGGACGAGAAAGACGCCAAGGCCGCCAAGGCGGCGGGCGACGCACAGGAGCGCACCGCCGCTCCGCCGCGCGGGGATGTGCCGCCCGAGCTGCTGTACATCTACGGCGTGGAGAACGCCGTCGTCGCGTACGTGCGGGTGGAGGGCCGCTACGGCCGCAGCGTCGGCAAGGGCGACAAGATCGGCGAGTGGCAGGTCGTCAACATCGGCGACGATTTCGTCGACGTGCGTCGCGGCGCCAGGCAGCAGCGCCTGCTGTTGCCGAGCGCGTTCGGGGCGGCGCCGCCGACGCCCGACGCCGAAAGGCAGAGCGCACGGGGATGGTCCGATGGCTACGCTGGCTAAGCGCCTTTGGGCAGCGCTGGCGCGTATCGGGCAACGCTCCCGAGCGCGACCGATGGCGCGCCCGATCGCCGATCTGCGCGAGGCGGACATTCAGGCGTTCGGCTGGCGGCAGGACCTCGGCATCGTGCTCGCCGGCGCCGAGCAGGGTTCGCTGGTGCTCGTCGCCATGAAACCGCGTTTGTATCTTGTGCTGCTCGAACACAACACCTTCGTGCGCACTCAGGGCTCCGATCTGCTCGAGCGTTTCGATCACGCGGTACGCGCCAAGCACCGTCTCGATCTCGAGGGCATCTACGTCGGCTCCACGGAAGAGATCCTCCTCATGCAGTCGCGTCTGCAACAGCAGGGAGGCGACGACGATCCGCGCGACGCGCAGCGTACCGGCGCGTATCGCAACTTCGATCTGATCATCGAGCGCGCCATCGACGCCGGTGCCTCCGACGTCCATTTCGAGTTTCGCGACGCCCATATCGTGCGCGTGCGCATGCGCATTCACGGCAAGCTGCGCATGACGCCCGACAGCGACCGGCTCGCACGCGACTATCACGCCATGCTCGACGCCGTGTCCGCCGCTTACAACTCGCGCGCCGATCCCAGCAGCCGCAGTCACAATCACTTCGACGAGGCGCAGCACCAGAGCTGCTCGATCCCGCTCACGCTGCGCCATCGCAAGTACCAGCTTCGCTTCCAGAGCGTGAAGGAAAACCGCGGCGTGGACGTGGTGCTGCGTCTGCTCGTCAACGAGGCGCTCGAAGGCGACGTGCTCACACTCGCGCAGCTCGGGTATTCGGACGACCAGATAGAAGTCCTCGAGGACGCCGTGCACCGCTGTCCGGGGCTGACCGTCATCGCGGGCGAGACCGGCTCGGGAAAGTCCACGACGCTGCGCACGCTCATGACCTACGAGCGCGAGTCCGGCAAGAAATTCTTCTCGATCGAAGATCCGGTCGAATACATCCAGCCGCACATGACGCAGATCCCGATTCAGCGGCGCGCGGAGGATGGCCCGGGCGAGTCGCCGTTCGGTGCGGCGGCGAAAGTGCTGCTGCGCGGCGACCCGGACAAACTGATGCCCGGCGAGATCCGCGACGCGGAAACCGGCTCGTTCGCCAAGTCGATGACCGAGACGGGACACCAGGTGCTCTCGACCGTGCACGCGTCGAGCGCGTTCGGCATCATCTCGCGGCTGGTCAGCGAGGAGATCGGCATGCCGCTCGCTGCCGTGGCCGCCCCGAACTTTCTGGCGGCCATCGTCTACCAGAAGCTCATTCCGGTGCTGTGCGAGCACTGCAAGCAGCCGGCGCAGCAAGGGCTCGACGCCGCCATGCTCGGCGTGATCGGCGCGCTCGGCATCGACACGTCGAAGGTGTGCGTGGAGGGGCCGGGATGCGAGCGATGCGACGGACGCGGCACGGGCGGACAGACCGTCGTTGCCGAAGTGTGCGAACCGACCGACGAGATGCTCGAGATGCTGCGCGAGTCACGCTTCTGGGACGCCGAACGCCTGTGGCGCACGGGGCACGACGGCGACCCATGCAGCCCGAACATGACCGGCAAATCGGCCATGGAGCACGCGATGTACAAGATGTCGCAAGGTCTGGTCGATCCGCGCGACATCGAAGCCGCCTTCTGCAAACTCAAGAAATTTCACTTCCGTCAGACGACGTCGCCGGGCGCCAACGCGCCGCGACGGCTCGCCAGCGTGTAGCCGCACGCCCCGACGTACGCCTGATGTCCTGCCCGCCTGCCCATGATCGACGCCGCCAACCGCCTGCTCGCCAAACTCACCCCCGCTCGCGATCCCTATCCGGGACTGTCCAAAGCCAAGCGCCAGTTCCACAAGCAGCGCGCGAAGTTCTACAGCGACTTCGCCGATGCCATCGAAGACGGCGCGAACCCGTTCGAACTCTTCTCGCGCCGATATGCGCGCGCGAAGGAGCGGCGCAATCCGATGGCGCCGCTCTACGCCGTGTGGCGGGATCGCGCCAGTTCGAAGAATCTGCAAAAGTCGTGGTCGGGCACCATTCCCGACGAGGACCTCGTCGTCATCGCGGCCGGCGAGAAGGGCGACCTGCCCGGCACGTTGCGGTTCCTCGCACGCGTGGTCACCCTCCAGCAGCAGACCCGCAGCGCGATCGCCGGCGCCGTTGCGCTCCCGATCTTCATGTCGGTGCTGCTCGCCGCGATTCAACTGGGGGTCGCCTACGGCATGATGCCGATCATGACGGAGATCATGCCGCCCGAGCACTTCCCGCTCGTCGGCGCCGGCCTTTACGCGATGTCGGGCTTCGTCGCGAACTGGTGGCCGTTCCTCTACGGGCTGCCGCTGCTGCTCGTCGTACTGATGTCGCTGTCGTTCAGCCGCTGGACAGGGCCGCTGCGCAACCGGCTCGACGGCCTCGGCCCCTACGCGGTCTATCGCGACGTGCGCGCGGGCGAGTTCCTCGTGGCGCTGGCCGCGCTCACGAGCGCGAAGACGTCGGTATTCGACGCCATCTCGCTGCTGCTCTCCGGGGCGTCGCCGTGGTTGCGATGGCATCTGCTGCGCATGCGGGCCTCGCTCAAGAGCGAACGCAGCATGATCAAGGCAATGGACACGGGGATCTTCAACGAAGAGGTGTTCGACCGGCTCGTCGAGTACTCCGACCGCACCAACTTCGACGCCGGCATCCGCAAGATCGGCCTGATGACCATCGAGGAAGTCGCCGAGCGCATCAAGCAGCGCTCGGCCACGCTGCGCTCGGTGCTGCTCGCCATGGTCGGTTTGACGATCGTCTTCACCGTGGGCGGGATGCTGCAGATCGGCCACGCCGCCGGCGAGTACGCGAAATCGGCGTTCTGACCATGGCCGACGTCTTCGAATCCGTGTGGCGCGAATTCCAGGCCCTGCCGCGCGAAGCGGTCGTGGCGGCCATGGCGATGCTGGGCCTGTTCGCGGGCAGCTTTCTGAACGTGGTCGTCTTTCGTCTGCCGCGCATGCTCGAGACGCAATGGGCACGCGAGACGGCGCTCTGGTCCGGGCAGACGCCGATGGTCACGCCGACCTTCAACCTCGCCTGGCCGCCATCGCACTGCCCGCGCTGCGACGCGCGCATCGCGGTGCGGCACAACCTCCCCGTGCTTGGCTTCGCGCTGCTGCTCGGCCGGTGTGCGCACTGCCGCGCTGGCATCGCGTTGCGCTACCCGCTGGTCGAACTGGCGACCGGCATCGCGTTCGCCGCCATCGCGTGGCAGTTCGCACCGTCGAAGCAGTATCTGACGATGTTCGCATGGTGCGGCTTCGGCGCCACGCTGATCGCGCTCGTGCTGATCGACTTCGACACCTGTCTGCTGCCCGACGTGCTGACGTTGCCGCTGCTGTGGGCCGGGCTGCTGTGCAGTGCGGTCGGATTGACGCTGCCGCTCGACGATGCCGTGCGGGGCGCCGCGCTCGGCTACATTGTGATGTGGACGACGGCGGGTGTTTACCACCGGCTGACCGGCAGTGACGGACTCGGCGGCGGCGATGCGAAGTTCGTGGCGGCCTGCGGCGCATGGCTGGGATGGATCGGCGTGCCGCTGATGCTGGCTTTCGGCGCCATGAGCGCGACGCTCGCTTTCGCAATGTACGGCGCGTGGCGCGGCCGCGCGCTGCGCGAGCCGCTGCCGTTCGGCCCCTGGCTGGGGATGGGCGCCGTGGCGAGTGCGCTGTGGGGCGAGTCGTTTCTAGAGCGTGTTATGAACCTGTGTGAATGAGATCGAAGATTTTCGGCAGCATCAAACAGACGAAGGCGAAGAAATGAAGTCCTGCGAGCGTTTGAGCCAGACGTTCATAGTCGCGAGCCAAGCGCCGAAAGCGTGCCGCCCGAGCGAAGCTGCGCTCGACCACCCAACGACGGGGCAGCAGCACAAATCCGCGTTTGGCCTCGGTGTGCTTGACCACCTCCAACTCGATACCGTGCGCCTGGGCAGCCTGTTGCGCCGCTTCGCCCGTGTAGTCTTGATCGACATACGCCAGCTTCACGCTCTGGCCGGTCAACTCCTGTACCGAGCGGGCCAACTGCTCAACCTGGGCTCGATCCTGCTCATTGGCGGGCGTGACATGCAATGCCAGCAACTGCCCCATCGTGTCGACTGCAAGGTGCGACTGTCCAGGATCATCGCTCTGGGCTTGGCGGCGCGGCCATCGCAAACACGCAGCAGCTCCCGCAGATCATGCACCATCGCCTCGAAGCAACCCGCCCGAATCCAGCGCTACGTCTGCTGATAAACGGCCTCCCACGGCGGCAAATCGTTCGGCAGCATGCGCCACGGTGCGCCGCTGTGGATCAGCCAGCGCAGCCCGTTAAACACTTCGCGCAAATCATGGCGGCGTTGTTCGCTGTCCTCTCGGACCAGGGCCAGATAAGGCACAACGAACGACCATTCTTCGTCGCTTACATTACTTGGATAGGGCTTGCGGGTAGTCATCCACGCATCTTGCCCTATCCTGGACAAAGTTCATAACACGCTCTAGTCTTTTTCCTGTGGTGTCAGTGTTTATACTCGCTGCGCACGTCCAAGAGACTGCTTTCGTACAACACTCGCTCGACATCGAGACACGACGGCATTTCCTCGTCATAACCAATGCCGCTGACCTGAACCGCCCCGGGAATCGTGGAGGCTGGTTGGTTTAAGTTAATGCGGGTTCAGCGGCAGCTGTTTCAAGTTGCCGATAGTAGTTTGCCTCAGCTTCGGCGGGCGGGATATAGCCGAGGGGTTCCATCAATCGATGGTGATTGAACCAGGCGACCCACTCCAGCGTTGCCAGTTCAACGGATTCCCGCGTTTTCCAGGTGCGGCGATGAATCAGTTCAGCCTTGTACAAGCCGTTAATCGTTTCAGCCAAGGCGTTGTCATAGCTGTCGCCCCGGCTGCCGACCGACGGTTCGTTGCCCGCTTCGGCCAGCCGTTCGCTGTAGCGAATGCTGACGTATTGGGGTCCTCTGTCCGAATGGTGTATCAACGTTCCCTCGTCGCCCGGGCGTCGCGCGTAAAGCGCCTGTTCAAGAGTTGGAGCCTCCACAAAATCCGGGGCGGTTCATCCTGCTTGCCAGTGCTATGACCGGTCGGCCTCGCCCAAGATCCGGTCCATGAGTGCCTCCTCGCCTCGCTTGCGCAAGAGTTCTCGAGTAAGTTCTCCATAGACCGCCAACTGCTGTGTCTTCATGAGGTTGACACCGACCTGCGCCTGCGTCTCGTGGTCTTCCGGCAGCCCGAGACTGGCTAGCCGCGCCGCCACCTCCCGGTCGTAACTGGGGAGCATGTCCTGCAATTTTTGATGCGCGCGCTCGACTCCCTCGGGATTCAGTCGGGCCAGCACCTGCTGCCAAGGCTCCCATTCGACCAGGAAGTACTGGGGAAACTCCTCCCGCTCTCGGGAGAGAACCTCCTGCTCGGCGCTCTCCAGATCCTGTGGTGTTACCCTGGAATAATTGAAATAATGCATGTTCGCGATATCGGTGGGTAAGTGCAGCTGATCGCGCAGTTTGACTTGGTAGGCCAAGTACACTTCGATTTCGTGGTTTCGCCGTACCGCCAGGGCTTTCTTGCGAGCAATCTTCTCCAGGGCGTCCAGACGGAATGCCCCTCGTCCGCGCTCGACGATCTCAACGATCCTGTTGTCGTAATCGCCACGGCTCACGGCATGCGCATGACTGAGTTTGGTGAGATCGTTATACGTCAGTGCAACGCGATCCTCGCAGGCCTCAGTGGCCCCTTGGACGGCCCGGAAGGTCAACCGGCGAAGTTCTCCATCCTGGGAGAGTTTGGTTAACCACTTGGCAACCCCCGCCTTGAACTCGGCATTATCGTTGACGTCCGCTTTCAAACGGATCAGAAAACGTGCGAACACAGCGGCATGTGCTTCCTCGCTGTGCGCCTGCCAACGGCGTATCTGGGTTTGTTCGTCATTGCTCAACCAGTCCCGAACTGCTCCGTCTACAAGGCGAAACGCCTTGGAGAAGCGAATCTGAGGCCCGTTATACCCTGGCGCCAACATCACCGTATGCGCCTGTTTCAGAAACTCGGGCAAAAATGAGTTGTCTTCGGCATTTACGTGACCCTCGTACGGCATACTGAATACACTTGGCGGCAGGTGGGCCAGTCGATTGGACGGAACATGAAGCGTTGTCAGACTTGCAGGCAACGTCGGCAACACGGTCAACTGACTACTATCCGCCCAGAGCTTCTTGAGGCCCGCGGGCAATTCGGGCAGTTGAGCCAACTGGTTGCCTGATACGTCGAGCTCCTCGAGGCCTGCAGGCAACGCCGGCAGGTGGGTCAGACGGGTGTAGCTTACGTCAAGCGTCGTAAGGCCGGCGGGCAACGCTGGCCAGTGGGTCAGACGATTGCAGCTTACGTCAAGCGTCTTGATACTCTCGGGCAACGCTGGCAACTCGGATAGTCGGTTGGCATATACATTAAGCACCGCGAGGCCTGTAGGTAACATCGGTAGCTCAAATAGACGATTCCAATCTGCGACTAGCGTCTTTAGGCCCGCAGGCAACGCCGGCAACTTGCATAGTCGTCGGTTGCAGCCTACGTCAAGCGTCGTAAGGTCCGCAGGCAATTCCGGAAGGTGAATCAACCCGTTGTCGCGTACGTCAAGCCTCGTGAGACCCGCGGGCAATTCCGGCAGGTGAATCAGCTCGTTGCGGCGTGCGTCAAGCCTCGCGAGACCCGCAGGCAATTCCGGCAGGCTGCCCAGTCGTAATCCGTCCAAGCCCAATTCGCCACCCACCATGTTGAGAATCCTGTCCTTCGCGATCGCACGGTGTTCCCTCTTAACCCCCCACGGCGCGAACGCCACCCATGCGGTCAGGGAGTACCGATAGAGCTCATCGATGCCACTGCCATCTCCTGCCTGCCCTGCGGGAAAGTCCGCGATCATTTCTCTCAAGAGTTGACCCGCGTTCACGCGAGTCTCCAGCGTGGCGAGCACATCACGGGCGAGTTTCACATGAGCTGGCGACGGTTCACGGGACCGGCCGCCGCGTGCATTTTCGAGGCCAAGGTTCGCGAGTGCATCGACCAAGGCCTCGACGTCTACGCCTTCGCGGCATGAGCGCTCCAGGTGCTGCGTCACAGCCTGGTACACCGACTCGATGTCGGCACCGCCCGTTTGGCTGGACTGGCGATGGGTCCAGGCGAGCGCGGCCAATAGCGCGGCGCAGCGCCGCTCGTAGTCCGGATCGTCCCGCTGGCCCGCATACTCGAGCATTAATCCTCTTTCTTCATCGACTTGCGGGGACGAGCAAGGGCACGCGCACAGCAGTTGAGTCAGCTCGGACAGTAAATGTGATTCAGTAGAAGTGATCGGCATGGATGAACAGTCGGTGGAGGATGGCATCGCACCCGGGGAGGCAACGGTTCCGCTTGAGTCAGGTCACCCTGGCATCGTTTCCACGTTGCCGGCGCTCGGCTTGGTTTGCGCGTTGAGTTGCCTGCGTACACCGCCGCCAGTTGGAGAGTGGATAGGCGCATGCTGGACGATGAACCGTATGAGCGGCTATAAGAAAACGAGCATCGGGACGGCATTACGCTGGAAGCAGGACCCGTCTGCGCGTATGCGAACTTTTAACGACACCTCACTGGCATGAGCTCGCGTCTCAGTTGTAGACGTGGCAGGAGCCACCGTTGGGCCGATCGCTGCATTGTTCCCATCAAGCGTCAATGTCGACGCGTGGCTCAATCCGTCACTGGAATGGCCAGAAAACGAGTCCGAGCCCACCAAGTACTGGCTATCGACCTTGCCCTCGGACACGCCGTTCGAGCGCCTCGAGCATGTTGCCAAAATGCGTTGGCGCATCGAGCGTGACTACCAGGATCTGAAGCAGGGATTTGGTCTTGGACACTTCGAGGGGCGTGGCTGGCGCGGCTTTCATCACCATGCGTCGCTATGCATTGCCGCTTACGGGTTTCTTGTCGCGCAGCGTCTGACTCACGAGGACAGTAAAAAAACGCGATCCGCGACGTGTTTACCTTATCCGCGGATTACGTGCCACGTGGCTCCCCAGCGCGCTCAGCGCCACGTGGCTGACTCAATTGCGACACTGCGGTGGCACATCGCTGCGTCTATCGCGCGCCGGATACATCGATGTCCGTTTTGCTTTGTTCCATCAAGCCATTTAGTGACGCAGTAATACTAGACCTGTGGCTGCGCGCGGGCGACTAACACCGGCGACGCGGCATGGGCGCCCTCGTGCGGCGCGACGTTGGCTGCGTTCGCGGTGGCCGGCGCGCGGCCCAGCATCAGATCGGCCGCCTTCTCTCCGATCATCATCGACGGCGCATTCGTGTTGCCGCCGATGAGCGTCGGCATGATCGACGCATCCACCACGCGCAAGCCTTCGACACCCCGCACCCGCAGCGACGGATCGACGACCGACGCCGCGTCGCTGCCCATGCGGCATGTGCCGACCGGATGATAGATCGTGTCGGCGCGCGCACGAATCAGCGCCGTGAGCGCCTCGTCCGAGTCCACGCCGCGCGTATGCAACTCTTCACCGCCGAACTTCGCGAGCGACGGCGCGGCGAGAATCCTGCGAATCACGCGCGCGCCGCGCAGCAACGTGTCGACGTCTTCTTGCGCGTTCAGGAACGCGGGGTCGATGAGCGGCGCGTCACGCATGTCGCTGGAGGCAAGCGTCACGCGTCCGCGGCTTTTCGGCCGCAACACGCATGCGTGCAGCGAGAGTCCACGCCGCAGATGCAGGCGGCGATTGTGGTTGTCGCAGATGCCGACGAGAAAGTGCATCTGCAGATCGGGCCGCGCGAGCGATGGATCGCTCTTCAGGAAGCCGCCCGCCTCGGCCACGTTGCTCGCAAGGAGGCCGCGCCGCTCGCGCAGATAGGTCAGGCTCTGTGCCAGCAAATGCCACAGCCCCGGCGGCGTGTAGCCGACCAGTTCGCGATGCGCGACGTACTTGTTGACGATGAAGTCGATGTGGTCCTGCAGATTTTCGCCGACGCCCGGCGCGTCGACGCGCACTTCCACGCCGTGAGCGCGCAGATGTTGCGCCGGTCCGATGCCCGAGCACATGAGCAGTTGCGGCGAGTTGAAGGCGCCCGCGCTCAACACGACTTCCGCGCGCGCCCGCAGGGTTTCGAGCGCGCCGCGCCGTTGCAGGCGCACACCCGTCGCGCGCTTGCCGTCGAAGACGATGCGCTGCACCAGTGCGTCCGTGACGACGTGCAGATTCGCGCGCGTCTTGCCGTGCAGGTAGGCGCGCGCGGCGTTCCAGCGCTGGCCGTCCTTCTGCGTCACCTGATAGATGCCCGCGCCTTCCTGCTGCGCGCCGTTGAAGTCGTCGCTCACGGGAAATCCGGCTTCGCGCGCGGCGTCGACGTAATGCCGCGAGAACGGATTGACGGTGCGCAGATCCGCGACGTTGAGCGGCCCGCCGGTGCCATGCCATGCGTCGGCGCCGCGCTCGTTGTGCTCGTTGCGACGGAAATAGGGCAGCACGTCGTCCCAGCTCCAGCCGGCGCAGCCCGCCTGCGCCCAGTCGTTGTAGTCGCCCGGATGGCCGCGCGTGTAGATCATCGCGTTGATCGAGCTCGAGCCGCCGAGCCCGCGTCCGCGTGGCTGATAACCCCGACGCCCGCCCAGACCCGGTTGCGGTGTCGTGCGATAGCCGTAGTTGCGGCGTGAGCGGAACGGCACGAGCGCGGCCAGCCCCAGCGGCAGTCTCACGAGGAAGCTGTCGTCCGGCGGACCCGCTTCGACGAGCGCCACCGTGCGATCCGGCGCACCGTCGGCCAGACGTGCGGCCAGCGCGCAACCGGCCGAGCCGCCGCCGACAATGACGTAGTCATAGTCCATGTGCTGTCATCCTCCCTTGGATGGCCCTGCATTCACTGCGCGGCTTCACGTGTTCCCGGCGGCTTTTGCTTATCGTTCTATGTGCATGCGCTTTCGTGGGCCATCGTGTGCGCCATCCCGATGATCGGGAGATCGAGCGGGCGACGCCACGCGGTGGCACTCATTGTAGGCAGAGAACCTGTGTGCCCGGCGACGAAGTGAAGCATTCCTCTAATTTTCGCGAGCGCGCGAGCCTAGCCGCTATGATGAAAGATCGCGGGTGTCCTGACAGGACGCACAGATACGGAGACAGGGATGACGCAAGCTTGGCAGACCCACGACGTCACCAATCAGGTGCCGCCGCTCACCGACTACAACCTTTATGCCACCGATACGGCGCTGCAAGCGGCCGTGGCGGCGTTCGACGCCGACTGGCACGCGAAGGAACTGCATCGCCAGGGCGCGCGCCTGGGCGAGGCCGAAGTGCAACAGTGGGCGGAGCTGGCCAATCGCCACGAACCCGAGTTGCAGACCTTCGACGCGCGCGGCAATCGCGTCGATCGCGTCGAGTTTCATCCGGCCTGGCATGCGCTCATGGGCTTGTTGCGCGGCGCGCAGCTGCAGTCGATGCCGTGGGCGCATCCGCGCGGCGGGGTGATGGCGGCGCGCACGGCGTCGTACTTCCTGCATGCACAGAACGAGGCGGGCGCGTTGTGTCCCACGACCATGACGTTCGCGAGCATTCCGGTGTTGGCGAAGGAGCCGTCGCTGTTTCCCTCGATCAAGGACAAGCTCTTCGCGCCGCAGCACGATCCGCGCGACGTGCCGCTCGCGCAAAAGCACGCGATGCTCGTGGGCATGGGCATGACGGAGAAGCAGGGCGGCTCCGACGTGCGCACCAACACCACCACGGCCACCGCGAACGGTGACGGCGGCGTGTCGATCGTCGGTCATAAGTGGTTCTTCTCCGCACCGCAGTGCGATGCGCATCTGGTGCTGGCGCGCGAGCGCGACACCGACGCGATCTCCTGCTTCTTCGTACCGCGCTTCACGCCGGACGGTCGCAAGAACGCGGTGCAGATCCAGCGTCTCAAGGACAAGCTCGGCAACCGTTCCAATGCGAGCAGCGAAGTCGAGTTCCTGGGCGCGTACGGCACGCGCGTCGGCGCGCCGGGGCGCGGCGTGCCGACCATCATCGAGATGGCGACGTACACGCGGCTCGATTGCGTGATCGGCAGCGCGGCCATGATGCGCACGGGCGTCGTGCAGGCCATTCATCATGCGCGGCATCGCACGGCGTTCGGCGCGAAGCTCGTCGATCAGGATCTGATGACGACGGTGCTCGCCGATCTCGCACTGGAGTCCGAGGCCGCGACGTGGCTGGCGATGCGTCTGGCGCAGGCGTTCGATGCGAGTGCGTCGGACGACGATTCGCCGGTGCAGCGCGCGTGGCGGCGCATCGTGCTGCCGGCGGCGAAATTCTGGGTGTGCAAGCGTGCGCTCGAACTCGCGGGCGAATGCATGGAAGTGTGGGGGGGCAACGGCTACGTCGAGACCGGGCCGCTCGCACGTCTGTACCGCGAGGCGCCCGTCAACTCGATCTGGGAAGGCTCGGGCAATGTGATGTGCCTCGACGTGCTGCGTGCCATGAGCCGCGAGCCGGAGGTCGCGCGGGCGTGGTTCGGCTGGCTCGTGGAGCGCACCGGAGCGCATGCGCCGCTGCGCGCCGCGCTCGCGCAGTTGCATGGCTGGCTCGCCGCGGACCCGGCCACGCACGCGGTACGCGCACGCGCCATCGCACAACAGATCGTGCTGCTGGCACAGGCGGCGCTGCTGCTCGAACATGCGCCTGCGCAACTGGCGCATGGCTTCATCGAAAGCCGCTTCTCGACGACGGGAGGACGCGTCTACGGCGTGATGCCCGACACGCTCGCCGTAGGCGTGCAACGCGCCTGGCTCGACCGGGCGTTTCTCGCATGATCGGCCGCGTAGCGGCATAGGCCGGACTGCTATCGGGCATCAGCAGCGCAACGTCGCAATACGAGAACGCACAACGACACGACGGCGACGCTCGCGAATTCCACGGGCGATCGCAGGGAGGAAGACGGCATGGGACACAACTACGAGCCCGGCGGTTTGCACGACGCCACGGCAAGCGATGCATCGTCGGCCGCTCCATCGGGAGACGACGTCGCGCGCGCACGGCTGCTGCCGTGCTTCGACGCCATGCGCCGCGCACACGATGCCTCGCCATTCGTCGATTGGCCAACGCGCAGGCGCCATCTGGAGGCGCTGCGGGCGATGCTGCACAAGTATCGCGGTGCATTTGCCAAGGCCATCGACGAAGACTTCGGCGGACGCTCGGCGCAGGAGACCGACCTCCTCGAACTGTTTCCGGCGGTCGGCAACCTCAAGCACGCGCTCGCGCATACGCGCCGCTGGATGCGCGGCACTCATGGCTGGGCCAACCTGTGGCTGTTGCCCGCGCGTCGCGCGGTCGTGCCGCAGCCGCTCGGCGTGGTGGGCGTGATCGCGCCGTGGAACTACCCGATTCTGCTCGCCGTCGGCCCGCTCACCGATGCGCTGGCCGCCGGCAACCGCGTGATGATCAAGATGTCGGAAGTCACACCGCGCGTCGCCGAAGTGTTCGCGGCCGCGGTGGCAGAGACGTTCGCGCCGGAATGGGTGAGCGTCGTCACTGGGGATGCGCAGATCGCAAGCGCGTTCTCGACGCTGCCGTTCGACCATCTGCTCTTCACCGGCTCGACGTCCGTCGGCTATCACGTGATGCGGGCCGCCAGCGGGAACCTCACGCCGGTGACGCTGGAACTGGGCGGCAAGTCGCCCGCGATCGTCGGTCCGGGCGCGCGTTGGGACCATGCGGTCGAGCGCATCATGTACGGCAAGCTGGTGAACGCCGGGCAGACCTGTGTGGCGCCCGACTACGTGCTCGTGCCGCGCGAGAAACTCGAAGCGTTCGTCGCGACCGCCAGACAGACGGCGCAGCGCCTGTATCCCGATGCGGTGGCCAATCCCCAATACACGAGCATCGTCTCGCCGCGCCATTTCGAGCGGCTGACGGGTCTCGCGGGCGAGGCGGTGGCGCAGGGAGCGAGCGCGCACGCGATGTTCGACACCCCGCCCCAGGCCGAGAGGCGGCGCCTGCCGCCCGTGCTGCTTACCGGCGTGCACGACGGGATGCGCGTGATGCGCGAGGAAATCTTCGGACCCCTGCTGCCCGTGGTGCCCTATGACGACCTCGACGCGGCCATCGCGTACGTGAACGAGCGCCCGCGCCCACTCGCGCTGTACGTGTTCGATGCGGACGACGCCCGCGTGAACCAGGTGCTCACGCAGACGATCTCCGGCGGCGTGACCGTCAACGACACGCTGCTGCATGTCGCGGAGCATATGCTGCCGTTCAGCGGCGTGGGGCCGTCGGGCATGGGCGGCTATCACGGCGAGGCGGGTTTCCGGACGTTCTCGAAGGAGAAGCCCATCTTCCGGCAGGCGCGCTGGAACGGTATGGGCCTGCTCACTCCGCCGTACGGCAAACTGTTCGCGGCGATGATCCGCCAACTACTGCGCTGAGGCGCCGAACGCGCGTCGGCTGCACGCCCGTCCCCAAAAGCAAACCCCCGCCGGGGCATCCCGGACGGGGGTTTTGTCTGGTGGCCACCATTCGGTGGCCACCGCAGGCGAGAGGCGAGGGCTCGATCAGGCCACGGCGCGCAGGCCGGCGTCGGCCAGCAGGGCGTCGGCGCGATCCGTGGCTTCCCACGAGAATTCCGGCTCTTCGCGGCCGAAGTGGCCGTAAGCGGCGGTCTTCTCATAGATCGGACGCAGCAGATCGAGCATCTGGATGATGCCCTTCGGACGCAGGTCGAAATGCTTCTCGACCAGTTCGGCGATGCGCTGATCGCTGATCTTGCCCGTGCCGAAGGTGTTGACCATGACCGACGTCGGACGCGCCACGCCGATGGCGTACGAGACCTGGATCACGCACTTCGAGGCCAGACCGGCGGCCACGATGTTCTTCGCGACGTAACGGCCGGCATAGGCCGCCGAGCGGTCGACCTTCGACGGATCCTTGCCCGAGAAGGCACCGCCGCCGTGCGGTGCGGCGCCGCCGTACGTGTCGACGATGATCTTGCGGCCCGTGAGGCCGGCGTCACCCTGCGGGCCACCGATCACGAAACGGCCGGTCGGGTTCACCAGGAACTTGATGTCGCCCTTGATCAGCTCGGTCGGCAGCACCGGCTTGATGACTTCCTCGATCACGGCTTCGCGCAGCACTTCCAGGCCGATGTCCGGATGGTGCTGCGTCGAGAGCACGACCGTGTCGATGCTGTGCGGACGCCCGTTTTCGTACTTGATGGTGACCTGCGACTTGGCGTCGGGGCGCAGCCAGGGCAGACGGCCGTCGCGGCGCACCTGCGACTGGCGCTCGACCAGGCGGTGCGACAGGTGGATCGGCAGCGGCATGAGTTCCGGCGTCTCGTCGCAGGCGTAGCCGAACATCAGGCCCTGGTCGCCCGCGCCCTGGTCGAGGTTGTCGTCGTGCGCACGGTCCACGCCCTGGGCGATGTCCGGCGACTGGCGATCGTAGGCGACCAGCACGGCGCAGCCCTTGTAGTCGATGCCGTAGTCGGTGTTATCGTAGCCGATGCGGCGAATGGTGTCGCGCGCAACCTGCTGATAGTCGACCGTGGCGGTCGTGGTGATTTCGCCTGCGAGCACAACCAGACCGGTGTTGCACAGCGTTTCCGCGGCAACGCGGGCATACTTGTCCTGCGTCAGGATGGCATCGAGAACGGCGTCGGAAATCTGGTCGGCGACCTTGTCCGGGTGACCTTCGGAGACCGATTCGGAGGTAAAGAGATAGTCGTTCGCCACTTCTGGCTCCTCTAAGCAAATTAGGCGACTCACGTTGCCGTCATCGGAGGGGAAGCGGCGACGCTTTAGCGGAAAATTGGTCGAACGCGCTGCCCGGAAAGGGTGGCTCATTCGAATCGCCCCGCAAGTTGTCAGTTAACTCGGCGATGTCGCTTATTATACGCCCCTGAAGAAATCTTGCTTGCGACATGGCTACCACCACCAAGAAATCCCTCGGGTACTACCTCAGCGTCGGCTTGCTGCGCGGGTTGAACCTGCTGCCCTACAGCTGGGTGGCCCGCTTCGGCGCGGGTCTCGGCCACGTGCTTTACGCCATCCCGAGCTCGCGCAAACGCGTGGTGCATACCAACCTGCGCCTGTGTTTCCCTCATTGGGACGAGGCGACGCGAGAGCGCGTGGCCAAGGCGTCGTTCGTGCATGCCATTCGCAGCTACGCCGAGCGCAGCGTGCAATGGTTCGCCGACGGCAAGAAGCTGGAGCGCCTCATCGAGCTCGATTCGGCCGTCGATCTGACCGACCCCGACATGCCGCCCACGATTCTGCTCGGCTTTCACTTCGTGGGCATCGAGGCGGCGTCGGTGTTTATCAATTACTCGCTGAAACGGCCGTGCGCGTCGCTCTACACGCCGATGTCGAATCCGGCCTTCGACGAGATGGCGCGCGAGCAGCGCGGCCGGTTCGACGCCGAAATGATGCCCCGCGGCGACAGCGCCCGCGACGTGCTGCGCATGTTCCGCAAGCGCAAGCCGGTGATGCTGGCCGCCGACATGGACTACGGCGCGCGCAATTCGACCTTCGTGCCGTTCTTCGGGGTCGAGGCCTGCACGCTGACCTCGGTCTCGCGACTGGCCGAAGTCGGCCGCGCCCAGATCCTGCCGTTCATCGGCGAAGTGCTGCCGAACTACAAGGGCTACCGTCTGAAAGTGTTCCCGATCTGGGAGAACTACCCCAGCGGCGATCCGGTTGCCGACGCGCGTCGCATGAACGCCTTCCTGGAAGAACAGATCCTCAAGATGCCGGAGCAGTACTACTGGGTGCACAAGCGCTTCAAGACGCGCCCCGAGGGCCAGCCGAGCGTGTATTGACGGCACCGGATGGGCGTCGACCTTCTCCACTACAATAGCGGCATGAAGCTCAAATTCACCAAGATGCAAGGCGCCGGGAACGACTTCGTCGTGATCGACGGCATCTCGCAGACCATCGATTTCACGCCGGGGCAGTGGCGTGCGCTCGCCGACCGCCATTTTGGCGTGGGCGCCGACCAGCTCCTGCTCGTCGAGCGCTCGGCCCTGCCGGGCGTGGACTTCCGCTACCGGATCTTCAACGCCGATGGCGGCGAGGTGGAGCATTGCGGCAACGGCGCGCGCTGCTTCGTGAAGTTCGTGCGCGACACCGGGCTTACCGACAAGCGCTCGGTGCGCGTGGAGGTGCAACAGGGCGTGATCACGCTCACCATGCGCGACGATGGTCAGGTCAGTGTGGATATGGGCGCCCCGATTCTCACGCCGTCGGACGTGCCGTTCGACGCGAGCGGCCTGCAAGGCCGTACGGAAGGCGGCGACACGCTCTGGCCGCTCGATGTGGCGGGCCGCACGACGTGGATTTCCGTGGTTTCGATGGGCAACCCGCATGCCGTGCAGGTGGTGGACGACGTCGATGCCGCGCCGGTCGAGACCGACGGCCCGCTGATCGAGCGCCATGCGCGCTTCCCGCGTCGCGTGAACGCCGGTTTCCTGCAGGTGGTGGACAAGCATCGGGGGCGGTTGCGCGTGTACGAGCGTGGCGCGGGCGAGACGCTCGCCTGCGGCACCGGCGCCTGCGCTGCAGCGGTGGCGGGCATCCGCCGCGGCTTGCTGACCTCGCCCGTGGCGCTCGAGACGCATGGCGGCACGCTGACCATCGAGTGGGACGGCGCCACCGGTCCGGTGATCATGACCGGGCCTGCCGCCACGGTCTTCGAGGGCACCATCGAGATCTGACGCGTATGCGCCGGTCCCGATAACCGCCCCCCGGCGGCAGCACGGCACCATCGATTTGGTTTCAGACGGATTCTGATTGAGCGACCCAGGCGGCCGCACGCGATCCTTGTACTTCGGGGAGGGCGGGCGGCAGTTGACGAACGGCAGACGGACACCCATGAACGACCGAGATATTGCGGAATACCTGATTGCGCATCCCGACTTCTTCGAGCGCCATGCCGAGTTGCTGGCCGGCGTGCGGCTCACCAGCCCCCACGGCCAGCGGGCGGTATCGCTGCAGGAGCGTCAGATCGAGATGCAGCGCGAGAAGACCAAGCAGATCGAGCGACGCCTTGCCGAGCTGCTGCGCTACGGCCACGAGAACGACGACATTTCGGGCAAGCTTCACCGCTGGACGCTGGGTCTGCTCGGCGAGCGCGACCCGCATGCGCTGCCCGACGCCATCGCCCGTGGCCTGCGCGACGTCTTCGATGTGCCGTTCGCGGCGGTGCGCTTGTGGAACGTCGCGGCCCCGTACCAACCGGCCGAGTTCGCGCGCAGCGTGAGCGAGGAGGTGAAGATCTTCGCCGCCAGTCTGGTGACACCGTATTGCGGCGCGAACACCGGCTTCGAGGCCGTGACATGGCTGGGCGCACCGAGCGATCCGGCGTCGGTGGCGCTGCTCGCGCTGCGCGATCCCGAAGTGCCGGAAGCGCCGGTGTTCGGCCTGCTGGTGATGGGCTCGGACGACGCGCGCCGCTTCCACGAAGGCATGGCGACCGACTTCCTGACGCAAATCGGCGAACTCGCCGGCGCGGCGCTCGGCAAGCTGCGCGCCGACGATTGATCCCGCCGACGGCGGCCTGACGACCCTGACGACGCCAACGACAGTCACTCCCCGCGATACCTCATGGTCACGCCGCCCCGCTCCCCGCGTGCTTCCCTGCGTTCCGAGCAGCCGTCGCGCAAGGCCGGGACCGGCCGCAAATCCGCTGCACGCGCGGCCGCGCCTGCGGCGGCCTCGGACGATGACACCCCGCTCGAACCGGGCATCCGCACCTACCTGACCTCGCTCGCGAGCGAGCGCAAACTCGCCGGCCTTACGCTGGAAAACTACACGCG
Source organism: Pandoraea pulmonicola (assembly GCF_000815105.2). Classification (NCBI taxonomy): domain Bacteria; kingdom Pseudomonadati; phylum Pseudomonadota; class Betaproteobacteria; order Burkholderiales; family Burkholderiaceae; genus Pandoraea; species Pandoraea pulmonicola. The sequence continues at coordinate 243,514 of NZ_CP010310.2, forward strand.
CGACCTGCGCCAATTGCAGCGCATGGCGCAAGGCCGTCCGCTCGAATCGCTCCAGCACGGCGACATTCGCCGCTTCGTCATGCAAATGCACAGCGAGGGCCTGGTCGGACGTTCGATCGCTCGCAAGCTCTCGGCCTGGCGCGGCTATTTCGCCTGGCTCGCGCAGCGCACCGCGCTGGCGGCGAACCCCGTCGAAGGCGTGCGCGCGCCGAAACAACCCAAGCCGCTGCCCAAGGCGCTGTCGCCCGATCAGGCGTCGGCGCTGGTCGAATTCGAGTCGGGAACCTCCGCCGAGGCCGTCCGCAACCGGGCGATGTTCGAGCTGCTGTATTCGTCCGGCCTGCGCCTGTCGGAGCTCACGGGCCTCGATCATCGCTACGTCGAGGCCGACGGCTACCGCTCGGCGAGCTGGCTCGACCTGGCTGAGCGCGAGGTAGTGGTCACCGGCAAGGGAAACAAGCGTCGCCGCGTGCCGGTGGGGGCGAAGGCGGTGCGGGCGCTCGCGCAGTGGCTGGAGGTGCGCGCTCCGCTCGCCACGGCCGAGCCGCACGCGCTTTTTCTGTCGGCACGGGGCAAGCGCATCGGCGCGCGCGCGGTGCAGCAGGGGCTGGCCCGTCACGCGCTTTCGGCGGGCTTGCCGACGCACGTCCATCCGCACATGCTGCGTCACTCGTTCGCCACGCACGTATTGCAGTCGTCGGGCGATCTGCGCGCGGTGCAGGAAATGCTCGGCCACAGCAATATTTCGACGACGCAGATCTACACCAAGCTCGACTTCCAGCATCTCGCCAAGGTCTACGATCAGGCGCATCCGCGCTCGCGCAAGAAAACCTGAGCCGCCGAACGTCCGAATGTGCCTGTACGCGGGCGCGCCAGCCTGCCCGTTGGGCAACTCGGTGTAGAATCGCGTCCTTCCCAGCAGGTCCCGCCCGCCATCCGGCCATGCCGCGCCGCGAGGTCTGCCGCCCTTCCGAATGCAACCGTTGGTCCGCTCCGCATGAACACCTTGACCCTCAAGCCCGGCAAAGAAAAGTCGTTGCTGCGCCGCCACCCCTGGATTTACGCCACCGCCGTGGCGCGTGTGGACGGCAAACCGGCTTCCGGCGCCACGGTCGTGGTGCGCGCGGCGGACGGCCGCTTCCTCGCGCGCGCCGCATTCAGTCCGGTCTCGGCCATTCGCGCCCGCGTGTGGACGTTCGACGAAAACGAGCCGGTCGATCATGCGTTCTTCAAGCGTCGCGTCACGGCTGCACTGACCTATCGCGAGCAGATGGTGCACGACACGGGCGCCACGCGTCTGATTTTCGGCGAGGCCGACGGCCTGCCCGGACTGATCGTCGACCGCTACCAGTCCGCACCGGGCCAGCCGGCGGGCGACCAGCTCGTCTGTCAGTTCATGGCGGCAGGAGTGGAGGCGTGGAAGGACGCCATCGTCAAGGCGCTCGTCGGTGCGACCGGCTGCCCGAATGTCTACGAGCGTTCGGACGCCGCCGTGCGCGAGCGCGAAGGCCTGCCGAGCATCACCGGCGTGCTGACCGGGGCGGAACCGCCTGAGGCGCCCGAGTCGCTGACCACGCACGAGTGCGGTGTGAAGTACTACGTCGATGTGCGCAACGGCCACAAGACGGGCTTCTACGTCGATCAGCGCGACAACCGCCTGCTCGTCCAGCAGCAGGCCAGGGGCCGCGACGTGCTGAACTGCTTCTGCTACACCGGCGGCTTCTCGCTGGCAGCGCTCGCGGGCGGTGCACAAAGCGTGCTGTCGATCGACTCGTCGGGCGAGGCGCTGGCCATCGGCGCGCGCAATGTCGAACTGAACGGTTTCGACGCGGCGCGCGCCGAGTGGCGCGACGCCGACGTGTTCAAGACGTTGCGCGCTCTGCGCGAGGAAGGTCGCACGTTCGACATGATCGTGCTCGATCCGCCGAAGTTCGCGCCGTCGGCCCACCACGTGGACCGCGCCGCGCGAGCGTACAAGGACATCAACATGGCGGGCTTCAAGCTGCTGCGTCCGGGCGGTCAGTTGCTGACCTACTCGTGCTCGGGGGCCATCGATGCCGACCTGTTCCAGAAGATCGTGGCCGGCGCCGCGGTCGATGCGGGCGTGGACGCTCGCATTCTGCGCCGCCTCTCGGCGGGCATGGATCACCCGATGCTCACGCAATTTCCCGAGGGCGAGTACCTCAAGGGGCTCTGGCTGCAACGCATCTGAGCGACAAGGGCGTCTGGCGTCTGCCTGGCGCCCGGGGCGGGACGTCGGCGATCAACCCAGCGTCAGCGCCACCACGCCCAGCGCGATCAACACGGCGCCGCCCACACGGCGGTGCATCTCGCCCTCGCCCAGCAGCCGCACGCCGAGCAGCGCGGCGACCATCATCGACATCTCCCGCGCCGGTGCGACGTGCGAGACCGGCGCGTACTTGAGCGCGCTCAGAATCAGGAAGTAGGACATCGGCGAGATCAGCGAAATCAGCATGATCTTGCGCCAGTTCGCCTGCCAGAGCATGACCATGCGCGCCGGTCGGGCGCACGCCATCGGCGCCGAGAGCACCACCCGCAACACATTCTCCAGGTAGTAGTAGACGAGCGGGGCGAGCAGCAGCGTGCGAATGGCGTAAGCGTCGGCGAGCGTATAAGCGGCGATGAACCCGCCGGTGAGCACGCCCCAGCCCGCGCCCGCGTGCAGGCTGCCGCGCCGGAACAGGCGCTCGCCGCCGGCGATGATCAGCACCCCGGCGACCACCAGCCCGATCCCGACGAGGGCCAGCCACCCCGGACGCTCGCCGAGCAGGACGATGGCGCCCACCGAGGACAGCAGCGGCCCGGTGCCCCGTGCGAGCGGGTAGACGACCGACAGGTCGCCCACACGGTAGCCGCGCTGCAACACCAGCGTGTAGCCGTAATGCAGCAGGGCGCTTGCGGCGATCACGAGCCAGGCGCGGGCGTCCGGCCAGGCGGCATGCGAGCCGACAAGGAAGTACAGCGCCAGCGGCGTGTACAGCACGACCGTCAGCAGCGCATAAAGGAAGACGAGCTGCGGACCACCCCCTTCGCTGGTGTCGATGCGTTTGGCGAGGAAATTCCAGCTGGCATGCAGAAAAGCAGCCGTAATGACGAGAACGAGGGCGGTGAGCGACATGATTGGAGGGTTTTTGTGTCAATTGTATGACGTATTTCGCGTGCACTCCCCGGCACCCTTCAACGTGGGGCCTCGTGGTGTCCCCCGCCGTACGATCCGTCCCCGGTTTTGTCCCTCGTCAATCCCCTTCTTGCAACTCGGTTGCAGCGCCGTCGGGCCTGTGCTTAAATCGATTTCATGAGCCTTACTCAACTTCAACCGTATCTGGAAGCCGCCCGCGCGAGCTTGCAGGAGCAATCGGGCCGGGTGACTTCCGGACGCGTACGCGTGCTGGCGCTGCTGCTCAAGGCCGGCCGCCCCCTCACCCATCAGGAAGTGCTGGCCGATCTGGCCACCGACGCCGACCCGCTCGACCGCGTCACGGCCTACCGGGTGCTCGACTGGCTGGTCGCGCAGGGCTGGGCCATCAAGCAGGCCGGCGACGATCGCATCTTCCGCTTCGTCATGGCCGAGCACGTCGACCCGCAACGGGCCGCGTCGCCCCGTCCGCATACGCAGCACGGTCATTTCCGCTGTGTACGCTGTCATCGAACCTTCTGCCTTGACGACTGGCCCCAGCATCCCCAGCTAAGTGAGCGCGAACTCAGGCGTCTGCCCAAGGGATTCGTGGGTGAGCAGGTCGAACTGCTGATTCACGGCACCTGCGCGCAGTGCGCGGGCGCTCCCAACTGACGCGTCCCGAGCCGTCTTTCGCCACCTCGGGTACAGTGGACGACATTCCGGCGGCCGCTGGCCCGCCGCTTCACTACAGGACATTGCATTCATGACACCCGTCACCATCCTGACCGGTTTTCTCGGCAGCGGGAAAACCACGCTGCTCAAGCGCATCCTGACCGAAGCGCATGGCATGAAGATTGCCGTCATCGAGAACGAATTCGGCGAAGAGAACATCGACAACGACATCCTCGTGCAGGACAACGCCGAGCAGATCGTGCAGATGAGCAACGGTTGCATCTGCTGCACGATTCGCGGCGATCTGGTGCAGGCGCTCTCCGATCTGAACAGCCAGCGCGACGCGGGCAAGATCCAGTTCGACCGCGTGGTCATCGAGACGACCGGGCTGGCCAACCCCGGCCCTGTGGCGCAGACCTTCTTCATCGACGATGAAGTTGCCGACACCTATCGCCTGGACGCCATCATCACACTGGTCGACGCAAAGCACGGCCAGCAGCAGCTCGATCAGCACGAAGTGGTGCAGCGTCAGGTCGGTTTCGCGGACCGCCTGTTCATCACCAAGGCGGATCTGGTCACGCCCGAGGCGCTCGACGACCTCAAGCACCGTCTGGCGCACATGAACCCGCGCGCCCCGCAGCAGGTGGTGGACTTCGGCCGCGCGGACCTGGGCCAGATCTTCGACATCCACGGCTTCAATCTGAACGACAAGCTCGACATCGACCCGGACTTCCTCGCGGCGGACGATCACGACCACCACGACCACTCGCATTGCGATCACGATCACGGCAAGTGCGAGCACGAAGGACACGAGCATGGCCATGGACACGACCACGGACATCACCACCACGCCCATCACGACGACGCCATCAAGTCGTTCGTCTTCCGTAGCGAACGGCAATTCGACCCGGCCAAGCTGGAGGACTTCCTCGGGAGCATCCTACAGGTGTACGGCGAACGCTTATTGCGTTATAAAGGCGTATTAAACATGCGCGGCATCGACCGCCGGGTCGTGTTCCAGGGCGTCCATCAGATGATGGGCAGCGACGTGGGCGCGAAATGGCAGCCAGGGGAGACGCCGAACACCAAGATGGTGTTCATTGGCGCTGAGCTGCCGAAAGACATCATCCTGCAAGGGCTGGAACGCTGTCTGGTCTGAGCGGGACCGCCGAATCGGGCAACGGGAAAGCCCTTAACCAGGGCTTCCGGGCGATTCGGTTACAATACCTGCCCACCGGGGCTGCCGCCAGCGAGCTGACGCGGCATTCCGGAGGGTAGGCAGGGAGCACCGTCATGGCCACCGCCTCTCGCAAGACTGCCACCGCAAGCCCCACGCGCCGGTCGGAACCGGCGACGGACGTGGTCGCCAAACGTGCTCCAGCAGGCAAATCGAAGACGGGCGAGAAGGCCGCCGCCAAGAAGGGGCCACCCAAATCGTCCGGTAGGACCGTAACCCAAGAAGCCGCCCGCGGCATTGCCGGTAAGCAGGACACCCCGCCCGCAGGGGCATCGCCGGACCATCCGAAAGAGACGCCACAGAAACCCATGAGCAAGCAACGACTTTTGACCGAGGACGAAATTCTGAAGATGTCCGACAAGGACTATATGAACGAGGCGCAACTCGCCTTCTTCAAGAATCGTCTGGAAGCGCTGCAATCGGAAATTCTGAAAAACGCCGATCAAACGACCGAAAATCTGCGGGAAACCATTCTGGTCCCGGATCCGGCCGACCGTGCCACGATCGAGGAAGAGCATGCGCTCGAGCTGCGCACCCGCGACCGTGAGCGCAAGCTGCTCAAGAAGGTGCAGCAATCGCTGGCCCGCATCGAATCGGGCGAATACGGCTGGTGCGAAGAGACCGGCGAGCCGATCGGCGTCCCCCGTCTGCTCGCCCGCCCGACGGCCACCCTGTCGCTCGAAGCGCAGGAGCGCCGTGAACTGCGTCAGAAGCTGTTCGGCGACTGATCGCATTGCAGTCCCAGGCCCGGCGCCGCGCGGTGGCGGCACCCAGGGCCCCTCGGTTTGCGGAAGGCATGTCTTCATGACATGCCTTTTTTATTGGCGATGGATGTTCTCCGCTTCCCGACCCTTGGCGCCCGTCGGACCAGCGGCGGTCAGCGCCCGCCACTGTCGTTTGCGCGCAACGCCAGCAAAGCCTCGCGGGCATGGGAACTTTATGGCAAAATTGCAACTCAGTTGCAATTACGTCGACCCATGCGATCCACTGACTCCGTTTTCCGCCGATGGCGTGCGCAAACGCGCGCGCCGGCTGGCCGTGGGCGCAGCGTGTGGATGGCGTGGCTCATTGTGGCGCTGCTTTGCGTGCAGGTCTGGGGGCTGCAGCACGAGATCCTGCATGCTCGCTTGCTGTCGCACGTGGCGGCGGCCGCCGACGCCGCGGGCGGCGATGCCTCGTACGACGCCGACGACCCGGACGATGCTGCCCACGCGGTAACGACAGCCGTCGCCGTCGTTGCGCCGAAGGCGGGCGCGCATGCTGCGCCGCTCGACTTCGACGTACATCATCACCATTGCCATCTGTTCGAAGGGGCGACGCTTGCGGCCACCATGGCCACGGCGGCCTGGCACTGGGGCAGCGATGCTGTCGCCCATGACACACCGCCGCGCGCCACCGGCCGCGCGCATGCCAGTGCAACGCGTCTGCCTTTCGAGTCTCGCGCCCCGCCTGTCACGGTGTGACATCACGCGCTCCTCGCGCGAATCCCGTTGCTGAATCCATGTGCCTCGCCGCCTGCGGGCGGGCGACGGCCGTGTGTTGTCCGTGCGTCACGCGCGCGGACCGGGATTCGTTCACGCCGACTCACGGGGAAACCGGAGGACGTCCGAGGGACGACGTTTTCCGCCCAGACCAACAGAACTCGAACCGACATGGCAATCTCTTCAACCCACGCCGCCCAGGCACCTATCGGCGAACACGCGTCGTCTTCGGCGCTTTCCACCACCCGCACCACTCGCGTCGCTCGCACTCCCCGCCCAGCCTTCCTGCGCCCCGCACCGCTGCCGTTGGCCACGGCGATGACCTTCGCCGCGCTGGCGACGGCGAGCCTGTGCGCGCAGGCACAGGACGCCGCGACTCCGGCACCCGCCGCCGTGGCCGACACCGCCCCGCCCATCACACTGCCGGGCACGTTCGTCACCGGCAATCCGCTCGGACGCGCCGCCGCCGAGCTGACCGTGCCCGTCACCGAACTCGACGGTCGCGCGCTCGCGCTGCGCCGCGCGACCACGCTCGGCGAGACGCTCGACGGTCTGCCGGGCGTCTCGGCCACGTCGTACGGACCGAACGTGAGCCGTCCGATCATTCGCGGCCTGGACGGCGACCGCATCCGCGTGCTGCAGAACGGCACCGCCGCGCTCGACGCCTCGTCGCTTTCCTACGATCATGCGGTGGCGCAGGACCCGCTCACCATCGAGCGCGTGGAGATCGTGCGCGGTCCGGCGGCGCTGCTCTACGGCGGCAACGCCGTGGGCGGCGTCGTCAACACCATCGACAACCGCATTCCGAAAGCGCCCATCGAAGGGATTTCGGGGGCGACGGATTTCAGCTACGGTGGCGCGAATCGCGAGCGGGCCGGTGCGGCGCTGCTCGAATTCGGCGCCGGCCAGTTCGCCTTCCACGTGGATGGTTTCGCGCGCAAGAGTGCCGATCTGCGCATTCCGGGCTTCGCTCATTCGGCGCGCCAGCGTGCGCTCGACGGCGACGACGCACCGCAAGCCTCGGGCACGCTACCCAACAGCAATGGACAGGCGAGCGGCGCCGCGGTCGGTGCGTCGTGGACGTGGGCGAACGGCTACACCGGTCTGTCCTACTCCGGCTACGACACCGACTACGGCACGGTGGCCGAGGCCGACACGCGCATCCGTCTGCGCCAGCAGCGTCTCGCGCTCGCGAGCGAGGTGCGCGAGCTGAGCGGGCCGTTCACCGCGCTCAAGTTCAATTTTGGCTACACCGATTACGAACACAAGGAAATCGAGAACGGCCAGACGGGGACGACATTCAAGAACCACGGCTACGAGGGCCGCATCGAAGCGCGTCACGCGAAGATCGGCCCGCTCGAAGGGGCGGTCGGCGTGCAGTTCTCGCAGAACACGTTCTCCGCGCTGGGGGAGGAAGCGTTCGTGCCGAAGAGCGACACGACCAACGTCGCGCTGTTCGCGCTGGAAGAGTGGGCGGTGAATCAGGCGGTGAAGCTCTCGTTCGGCGCGCGCATCGAACATTCGCGCGTGAAGCCGTCGGCCGGCGGCAACGAACGTTTCGACAACCTGCCCACGCGCAACTTCACGCCGGGCAGCCTGTCGGCGGGCGCCGTCTTCGCGCTGGCGCCGAAGTGGTCGGTGGCGCTCAACACGTCGTACACCGAGCGCGCGCCCACGTTCTACGAGCTTTACGCGAACGGCCCGCACCTCGCGACCGGCGTATGGGAAATCGGCAGCCCGCAGGCCAGCCTCGAAAAGGCCTTCTCGACGGACGTCTCGCTGCGTTACGAGAATGGCCCGAACAAGGGCAGCGTCGGGCTGTTCTACAGCCGTTTCTCCAACTTCATCGCACTGGAGAACACCGGCCTCACGCGCGAGTTGGACGATCGCAACCTGCCGGTCTATCAATACGCGGGCGTGCCCGCCGAGCTGTACGGCGTGGAAGCCGAGGGTCGCGCGCGTGTCTGGCAGGGCTACGGCAATCTCGACGTGGAACTGCGCGGCGACTACACCATCGGCCGCAATCGCGACACGGGCGAGCCGCTGCCGCGCATCGCGCCGTTGCGCCTGACGGCGGCGCTCGTCTACGGTCTGGGCCATTGGGGCGCGCGCCTGGAAATGGTGCACGCGAGCAACCAGGCCCGCGTGCCCGTCAACGACCTGCCGACCGACGGCTACACCACGCTGGGCGCCGCGCTTACCTATCAGTTCAAGGCGGGCGGCGCGCAGTGGCTGGCCTATCTGAAGGGCGAGAACCTGACGAACCAGCAAGTGCGGCTGGCCAGCTCGGTGCTGCGCGACATCGCGCCGCAGGGCGGGCGCTCGGTTCGCGTCGGTTTGCGTACCACTTTCTAAGCACCAACCCACCGCAAAATCGAGGCAATTTCCGAGAAATTACCTCGTATCATCGGAGTCGCGCGGCGTCATGCCGCGCGAACGCCACGATCCATGCCGCATTGCACGGCATCGGCCGATGTCGCGGGGCGGCGCCTGTCCGCCCCCGTCGACGCCTCTTGATATTCTTTTGATTGCCCTAAACTACAGTGACGTCTCGCCCGGTCGGGCGCGTCGTCTCCGTCGTGGGACGCGCGAGACGTCCGGGCCAATCGTTACGGGGCGCACCGCCCCCGGAAAAGGAACAGGCATGGAGCAATATCACGGCACCACCATCGTCTCCGTTCGGCGTGGCGAGCAGGTCGCGCTCGGCGGCGACGGACAGGTTACGCTCGGCAACATCGTGATGAAGGGCACCGCGCGCAAGGTGCGCACGATTTACGACGGCAAGGTCATGGTCGGCTTCGCCGGCGCCACGGCCGACGCGTTCTCGCTGCTCGACCGCTTCGAGGCGAAACTGCAGAAGCATCAGGGCCATCTGACGCGCTCGGCCGTGGAACTCGCCAAGGACTGGCGTACCGACCGCATGCTGCGCCGGCTCGAGGCGATGATGATCGTCGCCGACGCCGAGACCACGCTGGTCATCACCGGCAACGGTGACGTGCTCGATCCGGAAGGCGGCGTCGCGGCCATCGGTTCGGGCGGTTCGTATGCGCAGGCGGCGGCGCGTGCCCTCGTCGAGAACACGGACCTCACGCCGGCCGAGATCGTGAAGAAGGCCCTCTCGATCGCGGGCGAAATGTGCATTTACACGAACGGCAACCACATCATCGAATCGCTGCCGCCGAAGGCGGCGAAGTGACGACGGACGACGCGCGCGCCGCGGCGGGTGGACTCCTGCGGCGCGACCTGCCGGCCGGTGCATGACCGGCCGGGCGTCCCCTTCCTTGCGAACCGAACCCCTAATCTGGCTAACGTCATGACCCATATGACCCCCTCCGAGATCGTTTCCGAGCTCGACAAGCACATCATCGGCCAGCACAAGGCCAAGAAGGCCGTTGCGGTGGCATTGCGCAATCGCTGGCGCCGTCAGCAGGTGGCCGAGCCCCTGCGTCAGGAAATTACGCCGAAGAACATTCTGATGATCGGTCCGACCGGCGTCGGCAAGACCGAGATCGCGCGCCGTCTGGCCAAGCTGGCCGACGCGCCGTTCATCAAGGTCGAGGCGACCAAGTTCACCGAAGTCGGCTACGTGGGCCGCGACGTGGACAGTATCGTGCGCGACCTCGCGGAGATCGCGATCAAGCAAACGCGTGAAGCCGAAATGAAGAAGGTGCGCACCAAGGCCGAGGACCGCGCCGAGGATCGCATTCTCGATCTGCTGCTGCCGACCGGACGCGAATCGCCGCGCGACATCCGTTTCGGCTCGGCCGCGCATGACAGCGACGCCGGCACGGAAGACAACGCCACGCGCCAGACCTTCCGCAAGCGTCTGCGCGAAGGTCAGCTCGACGACAAGGAAATCGAGCTCGAAGTGGAAATCCCGGTGCAGGGCATGGAAATCATGGGCCCGCCCGGAATGGAAGAAATGACCGAGCAGATCAAGGGCATGTTCGCGAATCTGGGCAACCAGAAGAAGAAGCGTCAGAAGCTCAAGATCAAGGAGGCGCTCAAGATCCTGACCGACGAAGAAGCGTCGAAAATGCTCAACGACGAAGAGGTCAAGCAACTGGCGTTGCGCAACGTCGAGCAGAACGGCATCGTGTTCCTCGACGAGATCGACAAGATCGCCACGCGCAGCGAAGTGGGCGGCAGCGACGTGTCGCGTCAGGGCGTGCAGCGCGACCTGCTGCCGCTCGTCGAAGGCACGACCGTGAGCACCAAGTTCGGCATGATCAAGACGGACCACATCCTGTTCATCGCGAGCGGGGCGTTCCATCTGGCCAAGCCGAGCGATCTGATTCCGGAACTGCAAGGCCGCTTCCCGATTCGTGTCGAACTCGAATCGCTGTCGGTCGAGGACTTCGAAGCCATCCTGACGCAAACGGACGCGAGCCTCGTGAAGCAATATCAGGCGCTGCTCGCCACCGAAGACGTGAAGCTCGAATTCGCGCAGGACGGTATCAAGCGCCTGGCGGAGATCGCGTTCTCGGTCAACGAGAAGACGGAGAACATCGGTGCACGCCGCCTGTACACCGTCATCGAGAAGCTGCTCGAGGACATCTCGTACAACGCGGGTAAGCAGTCGAACGAAGTGGTGACGATCGACGCCGACTATGTCAATCGCTTCCTCGGCGAAGTGGCGCAGAACGAGGATCTGTCGCGCTACGTGTTGTAAGCCATCGGTGGTGGACGTGAAAAAAGGCCCTTCGGGGCCTTTTTTCGTCTGGCGTTCACCGTTCGCTGTCGTTGCCGGCTCACTGCTTGACCGGCCGCTTGAGCAGCTTGCGCTGGAGCGTGCGGCGATGCATGTTCAGCGCGCGCGCCGTGGCGGAGATGTTGCCGTTGTGCTCCGCGAGCACGCGCTGGATATGCTCCCATTCGAGCCGCGCAACGGAGAGCGGCGACGGGTTTTCGATCGCTTCGTCGGCCTGCGTCTCGCTCGCGTCGCTGCGCAGCGATGCGAGGATGGTATCGGCGTTGGCCGGCTTGGCGAGGTAGTTGTCCGCGCCGTCCTTGACCGCTTGCACGGCGGTGGCGATGCTCGCATAGCCGGTCAGTACGAGCATGCGTGCTTTCGGCTGCAGGGCGCGCAGCGGCGCGATGAGCGGCAGCCCCGAGTCGTGGCCCAGGTGCAGGTCGACCGAGATCAGGTCGAACTGGCGCGTGCGTGCCGCCAGCAGTGCCGCTGCGCTGTCGCCGGCGATCTGCACGTCGTAGCCGCGCCGCGTCAATGCGCGGGCGAGCGTTTCGGCGAAGACGACATCGTCGTCGATGAGAAGGAAGTGGGAGGCGTTCATGTCTGGCTCCGCGAACCGAAGAAGAAGGTGGCCATCGGCAGGCGCAACTCGGCGCGCGTGCCCGTCGGCGTGTTGGGGGTGAGGTCGATGTCGCCGCCGAGCCGCTGTGCGCTGGCGAAAGCCAGATACAACCCCATGCCGTGCCCGCCGTGCGTGCTCATGACAGGCGAGGTACCCAGCCGCGTGCGCAGCTCGGCGCTCATGCCGGGACCTTCGTCGCACACCGTGAAACGCACGTCGTCCGGCGTGACGGCGACCTCCAGCGTGACCGACGACGGGCTGAAGTACGCCGCGTTGTCCAGCAGGATCGTGAGGACCTGGCCGACTTGCACGGTGTCCTCGATGCGCGCGGTCAAGTGCGGCGGCACGTGCAACTGGAACTGCACCTGCGGATGGCGCAGACGCCACTGCGTCGTGAAGGCCGGCAACCATTCGGCCAGCGGCTGACGCACCGGCGCGGCCGCGCGCGTCTGCACGTGACCGATGGCGCTCTTGCACAGTGCGATCTGCTGCTCGAGTGTCTGGAGATCCGGCTCGAAGGGTTTCAGCGCGGTGTTGCCCCGACTCTCGCTGCGCAACTCGCCGACGACCACCGCCATGGTCGAGAGCGGCGTGCCCAGTTCGTGCGCCACGCTCGCGGCCTGGGCGCCGAGCGCGGCCATGCGTTCGTCGCGCAGCAGCCGTTGTTCGGCGCGGGCGAGCTGGGCATCCCGGGCGCGCAGCGCACGCGACATCCGCGAGACGAACCATGCGATCACGAGCACGCTCACCACGAAGTTCACCCACATGCCCGCCAGATGCAGACGCAGCAGATTGCCCGGATCGGCCAGATCGAGCGGCACGTACTGGAAGTTCAGTGCGCCGTAGGCGACCAGCGAGAGCAGGGCGAGTTGCGACGCGTTGCGCCACGGCAGCACGGCGGCGGCGATCGCGAGCCCCGGCAGGAAGAGCGAGACGAAGGGATTGGTCGCGCCGCCGGAAAAGAAGAGCAGCGCCGTGAGCGCGGCCAGATCGACGAGCAGTTGTCCCATCAGATCGAGATCCGTGCGACGCTTGGCCCGCTCCACACCGCTGCGTGCACGCACCCACGTGAGCACGTTGAACAGCACTTCGAGCGCGACGATGGTGAGCATCGGCTCGAGCGGCAGACGTACGCCGAGCCAGAGCTGCGCCACGCCGATGGTCGCCAACTGGCCGACGATGGCCAGGCAACGCAGCCAGAAAAGCTGGACGACGTTGGTTCGCTCGATAGGGAAATGAGTCATCCGACAAGTGTACCAAGTCCGGGTCACGCGCCATCCGGCCGCGCCCGTCGCTGCGACACTCTGCCGCATGGCGCAATGCCGGGCATGATGGTGACGCGCGCACACGGCGCGCGGCGCAAGACTACAATGGTTGTCCACGTCGCGCGCGACCGGCGTCGCGCAGTGGCTCACGTGAGCGCGGCATCGTGTCGCGCGACGACTCATGCGATACATGGCGGACGTCCGTTCGCCGACAACGACAAGGAGTTTGCATGAAGCACAAGCTATGGATGGCCGCTGCGCTCAGTCTCGGCATGGCCTCGGCGTTCGCGCAGACCGGGCCGGTGGATGTCTCCGACGCCTGGGCGCGCGGCACGGTTCCGGGCCAGAGCGCGACGGGCGTCTTCATGACATTGCAGGCGCACCAGGCGACCACGCTCGTCGGTGTGAGCACGCCCGCGGCGGCCAACGCCGAAGTGCACGAGATGAAGCTCGAGGGCACATTGATGAAGATGCGCGCGCTGCCCAACGGGCTGCCGCTGCCGGCGAACCAGCCGGTGCAGCTCAAGCCGGGCGGTTATCACATCATGCTCACCGACCTGAAGGCGCCGCTCAAGAAGGGCGACAACGTGGCGCTCACGCTGCGTTTCGAAACCGCCGATCACAAGAAGACCGAGCAACAGGTGCAGGTGCCGGTGCGCGACCTGACGGCCGGTGCGCCCGCCGGCGGCGGCATGGCAGGCATGGCGCACGGTGCACACGGCGAGCACGGTAACAAGTAGGCGTCAGGCGCGAGGCCCCCATGGCCAACAAGTCCCTCGGTACACGGCAGAAGATGATGTTTCGCGGCGCGTCCGGCAATCGGGGCGCGGCAGGCGTTCCGGGCATGCCGGGCGGTCGCGCCGCGTCGCGCTACGCCGGGGGACGCACCCGAGCGCCGGCGCCCGTCGGCCGGCCACCCTCAGGCGGAGCGGTCGGCGGTACCGCCAGCGATAGCTCGGGCGGGGTCGGCGGCGGTGCCGTCGATGACCACACCGGCATCGAGCAACGCCGTACGAAGACAGGCCGGACATAGGCACGCGAGGGCGCCCGTGCGCACGGCCACCGGAAGATGCGGCCAGTCCAGGCACCAGCAGCGCACTTCGCCCACGTCCGCCCCCACGTCCGCCCCCACGTCCGCCCCCACGTCCGCCCCCACATCCGCATTCGGCGACGACACCGCACCGCACGTCACGACCGCGCCACAGCGCGGGCAGTGCGATGGCTCGCCGGCCGCATCGGCAATGCCGCCCATCTTCCGGAGTGCGCCCGTATCAGTCATCGCGGTGCTCCGGTCGCGACGATCGCATCGGCCTTCGCGCCGCCCCGCGCCCCAATTTCCATCCTGTGAGAGCGACGTTGCCGCGTTCGCCGGCCAGCGAGTTGCACAAGTGCAACAGCGCGCGACGGGGCATCGACCGGATATGTACGGGCGTTCACGGGGGCAAAAATGGCGACGCGGTAAAAATCGGCCACTGAGGGGCGTCTGTTAACAAGTGAAAGGGGTGATACGCACCTGCGATCATGTGCCGCTGACGGGGCGGGAATTGCCGCTTTCGCGGTGACTCCTCAGCGTGTGACGAAGGGTAGTGAAGGGCGGCGTCCGATGCAAGCCCCGGCGTACTCCGAAACCCGTCGAAGCCCCGCACGCACGGGCTTCTTGGCTGTACAATGCGCCGTGTTTCCGGTCCACCTGCAAAAAACCTTCCCGCCATGTCCGATCTGCCACTGAATTCCATCGACGACATCGCACCCGCTCTCAAGGCCGAGATCCTGGCCGAGGCGATGCCGTACATCCGCAAATATCACGGCAAGACCGTGGTGATCAAGTACGGCGGCAACGCAATGACCGAAGAGCGTCTGAAGCGGGGCTTCGCACGCGACGTCATTCTGCTCAAGCTGGTCGGCATCAACCCGGTGGTGGTGCACGGTGGCGGCCCGCAGATCGATCAGGCGCTCAAGAAGATCGGCAAGCAGGGCACGTTCGTGCAGGGCATGCGCGTGACCGATGAAGAGACGATGGAAGTGGTCGAGTGGGTGCTCGGCGGCGAAGTCCAGCAGGACATCGTGATGCTGATCAACCAGTACGGCGGTCAGGCCGTGGGGCTGACCGGCAAGGACGGCGGGCTCATCAATGCTCGCAAGATGATGATGCCGGATCGCGAAAACGCGGGCCAGTTCCTCGATATCGGCTACGTCGGCGAAGTCGACTCGATCAACCCGGCCGTGGTGCGCGCCCTGCAGGACGACGCCTTCATCCCGGTGATCTCGCCGATCGGCGTGGGCGAAGACGGCCAGGCGTACAACATCAACGCCGATCTCGTGGCCGGCAAGCTCGCCACGGTGCTCGGCGCCGAGAAGCTGGTGATGATGACCAACATCCCGGGCGTGATGGACAAGGACGGCAACCTGCTGACCGATCTGTCGGCACGCGAAATCGACGAACTGTTCGCAGACGGCACGATCTCGGGCGGCATGCTGCCGAAGATCTCCTCGGCGCTCGACGCGGCGAAGAGCGGCGTGAAGTCGGTGCACATCGTGGACGGCCGCATCGAGCACTCGGTGCTGCTCGAAATCCTGACCGAGCAACCGTTCGGCACGATGATCCGCTCGCACTGAGCGCGGCATCGCGCGGGGCCGGCGCATGACAACCCCTGCCTTCTTTTCGTGGAGCGGCGGCAAGGACTCCTGCCTTGCCCTGCATCATGCGTTGTCGTGCGACGCGAGTGGCGCGCCGCATTACGATGTACGTCGCCTGCTCGCGATGTTCGACGAGACCGGCGACAGCTCACGCTCGCACGGCCTGCCGCGTGAACTGATGCAGGCGCAGGCCGACGCGCTGGGCATTGCGCTCGATATCGGTCAAGCGGGCTGGCAGACGTATGAAGCCGCGTTCGTCGCGCGGTTGCAGACCCTGCGCGCGCAAGGCATCACGCACGGTTTGTTCGGCGACATCGATCTGCAACCGCATCGCGACTGGGAAGACAAGGTGTGCGCGGCGGCCGGCATGACGGCAGTGCTGCCGCTCTGGCAGCGCGAACGTCTGACGCTCGCGCACGAGTTCATCTCGCTCGGCTATCGCGCCGTGATCGTGTGCGTGGACGGGCGCCATCTCGGGCCCGAGTTCGTCGGTCGCGAATACGACGCTTCGCTGCTGGACGATCTCCCCGCCAGCGTCGACGCCTGCGGCGAAAACGGCGAGTTTCACACGTTCGCCTATGACGGGCCGCGCTTCACGCGAGCCGTGCCGTGGCGCATCGAACGTGTCGAGACGATTCACGGCCCGAAGGAATATGGCGGCACGCCTTACCATCGTGCGCACATCGTCTCGGTGACAGGCTGACGCCCCACGCGTTGCGCGCACGTACGTAACCTCGACCCGCACCCAATCCTTTACCCCAATCCCGCGCCTCAGCCCGGTGCCGTCAACTGACGCAACTCGTCGAGCAGCTTGGCGGCGGGGCTGGGCAGAATGCCCTGGCGGCGCCGAAACGCGGTAAGCGTGCGGGTTGCGCGCACCGTCGGAATCGGCAGTGTGTCCATCACGCGCGCGCGGGCTTCGACGTCGTACATCGGCTCGGCCATCCACGTCAGAAAGCCGCAGCGCGCGACCATGCTTTTGAGGACCGGCACGGAGCGCGTCTCGACCACGATGTTGGGCAAGCCGAGCCCGTGCGCGGCGAACACCCCCTGCATGTGCGCATAAGGCGCGGTGCCGCGTGGCGGGATCGCCCAGCGCTCGTGCATCGTGTCGGCAAGCACGAGCGATTTGCGGCGTCGCAGCGGGTGATCGCAGGCGGCGACCACGAAGCTGTCGTCTTCCCAATGGCAGTCGGTGATGGCGACGATGTCGTCCGTGTCCGGCGCGACGGTCGAGAGCGCCAGATCGATCTCGTGCCGCATGAGCCCTTGGGCGAGCCGGTCCCACACACCTTCGATGATCTCCACGCGCAGGTTCGGCCAGCGGTTGAGCACACGGTCGACGGCCAGCGGCAGCACGCGACTCGCGATGGCGCCGACCGCACCGACCTTGATCGTGCCCTTGGCCAGTCCGCGTAGCGCATCGATTTCCTCACGCGCGTGCTCGGCTTCGCGCTCGAGCAGCATGGCGTGCGGCAGCAGCGCCTGCCCGAACGCGGTCAATTCCATCCCCTTGCTGTGACGCTCGAACAGCGGCGCGCCCAGATCGGTCTCGAGCCGCTTGATCGTGCGGCTCAGCGCCGGCTGGGTGAGATGCAGCTCGGCGGCGGCGCGCCCGAGACTGCCGGTCGCGACGATGGTCGTGAAGGCGCGCAACTGCTGGAGATTGAGGCTCATGGCGGACGCGGGAACTCCCGGGAGGCGGACGAAATCGGTGCAGGGAATGGCCACGCGCAGCCGCATCGCCAAGCCATGCAAAAGCGTAATGACTTCGGCACGTAAAAGCAATTCCAGGGCATATATCGGCTGCCTATACTCACTCGGCTCAGTCGACATTTTTCGAATCGCATCCATGAAAGACAGCCGAGAACTTCGCGCCGCGCAACCCGTCGGCACCTTCCCCGCCCTGACGGTTCGCGAGGTGGTCATCGACCTGATGCGTCGTCACGGCATGACCAAGATCTTCGCCAACCCCGGCTCGACGGAACTGCCATTGTTCCGCGACTTTCCGCCCGACTTCGACTACGTGCTGGGTCTGCAGGAAGCGGTCGTCGTGGGCATGGCCGACGGCTACGCGCAGGCGAGTGGCAATGCGGCGTTCATCAACCTGCATTCGGCCGCCGGTGTGGGCAACGCCATGGGCAATATCTTCACCGCCTACAAGAACCAGACGCCGCTCATCGTGACGGCCGGTCAGCAGGCGCGTTCGATTCTGCCGTTCGACCCTTTCCTCGCGTCGGTGCGCGCCACCGAACTTCCGCAGCCGTACGTCAAGTTCAGCCTCGAGCCCGCACGCGCGCAAGACGTGCCGCTCGCGCTGGCGCGTGCTTACCACATCGCGATGCAGGAGCCGAAGGGCCCGGCGTTCGTCTCCATCCCGGTGGACGACTGGGATCGACCCGCCGAGGCGCTGCCGCCGCGCCAGGTGAGCACGCGCGTGCAGCCCGACCCGCTCGCGCTGGCGCAGCTCGCGGCGGCGCTCGACGCATGCGAGCGCCCGGCATTCGTCGTCGGCTCGTCCATCGATCGCGCGGGGGCTTTCGACGCCGTGGTGGCATTGGCCGAGCGTCACCACGCACGCGTTTTCACCGCACCGATGTGTGCGCGTTGCGCGTTCCCGGAGGATCACCGCCTGTTCGCCGGGTTCCTGCCGCCGATGCGCGAGAAGATCGTCGGCATGCTCGGTGGCCACGACCTCATCCTGGTGATCGGTGCACCGGCGTTCACCTATCACGTGGAAGGCGCCGGCCCGCACGTGCCGGAGGGCGCGGCCCTGTTCCAGTTGGTCGAAGATCCGGACGTGGCGGCATGGACGCCGGTCGGCGCTTCCGTCGTCGGCAACGTACGCCTTGGCGTGGAATCGCTGCTTGCGCGCGATGTGCCGGGCGAGCGCGCGCTGCCGCCCGCCCGTGCCGTGCCGCCGGTCGCGCAAGCCAACGCACCGGGTGAGTCGATGTCGACGGCCTTCGCCTTGCAGACGCTCGCGCAAGTGCGCGATGCGCATGACATCGTCGTCGAGGAAGCGCCGAGCGCGCGTCCGGTCATGCAGCAATACCTGCCGTTTACGCAGGCCGGCACGTTCTACACGATGAACAGCGGCGGGTTGGGTTACTCCATGCCCGCCGCCGTGGGCGTGGCGATGGCCAACGCGGGGCGTCGCGTCATCGGCCTGATCGGCGACGGCTCCGCCATGTACTCGATCCAGGCGCTGTGGAGCGCCGCGCAGGCGAAGCTGCCCATTACGTTCGTTATCCTGAATAACCGGCGCTACGCCGCGTTGCAGGACTTCGCGCCATCGTTCGGCTTCGGCCTGAAAGACCCCGTGCAGGGCACCGACCTTCCCGATCTCGATTTCGTGCAACTGGCGCGGGGCATGGGCGTGCGCGGGCAACGCGTCGAACAAGGCCGTGAACTGCGCGACGTCTTGTCGCAGGCATTTGCGAGCGGCGAGACGCGTCTCGTCGAAATCGTGGTGGCATGATGCACGGCGATTGCCGGCGGCACGCGAGACGAAAGGTGCGTAAGCCGGCCCCGTGACGAATAACCGAGCAAGGAGACGAAAGCCATGCAAACTCGACAAGACCCCCACGCGCTCACGATGCTGATCGGCGGCAAGCGCGTCGGCGCCCGGAACGGTGCGACGTTCGAACGGCGCAATCCGCTCGATGGCGAAGTGGCGTCGCGCGCCCCCGCTGCGACCGTCGACGACGCGCGCGCCGCCGTGCACGCCGCGTGGGCCGCATTTCCCGCATGGTCGAACACTGGCCCTGGCGAACGGCGCGCTTTGCTGACGAAGGCGGCCGACCGGCTCGAAGCGAAAGTCGAACAGTTTCAGGCGGCGATGGCCGTCGAGACGGGAGCGTCCGGACTGTGGGCTGGTTTCAACGTGCATCTCGCCGCGCAGGGACTGCGCGAAGCGGCCGCGATGACGACGCAGATCGCAGGCGAGATCATTCCATCGGATGTGCCGGGTAGCCTCGCCATGGGCGTGCGCCAGGCCGCCGGCGTGGTGCTCGGCATCGCGCCGTGGAACGCGCCCGTGATTCTCGGTGTGCGCTCGCTCGCGTTGCCGCTGGCCTGCGGCAATACGGTTGTCTTCAAGGGATCGGAGCTGTGCCCGGCCACGCACGGCCTGATCGCCGATGCGCTCGACGAGGCGGGCCTGCCGCCGGGCGTCGTGAACTTCGTGACCAACGCACCGCAGGATGCAGCGGCCATCGTCGATGCCCTGATCGCCGAGCCCGCCGTGCGACGCGTGAACTTCACCGGTTCGACGCGCGTGGGCCGCATCATCGGCGAGCGTTGTGCGCAACACCTCAAGCCGGCGGTGCTGGAACTCGGCGGCAAGGCGCCGTGCCTCGTGCTCGACGACGCCGATCTCGACGCCGCCGTGAACGGCGTGGCGTTCGGCGCATTCGCAAACTCCGGACAGATCTGCATGTCGACCGAGCGCATCGTCGTGGCCGAGGCGATTGCCGATGCGTTCGTCGAAAAGCTCGCCGCCAAGGCGCGCTCGTTGCCGTTGGGCGATCCGCGCGAAGGGCCGGTCGTGCTCGGCTCGGTCATCGACATGACGACGGTCACGCGCTGCAATGCGCTGATCGACGACGCGCTTGCCAAGGGCGCGACGCTGCTGTGCGGCGGCCGTGCCGAGACCACGCTCATGCCGGCCACGCTGCTCGATCGCGTCACGCCCGACATGCTGATTTACCGCGAGGAGTCGTTCGGCCCGGTCAAGGGCATCGTGCGCGTGAAGGATGACGAAGCGGCCATCGCCTGCGCGAACGACAACGCGTATGGCCTGTCGGCCGCGGTATTCAGTCGCGACATCGCGCGTGCGATGGGCGTGGCGCGGCGAATCGAGTCGGGCATCTGCCATATCAACGGTCCCACGGTGCACGACGAAGCGCAAATGCCGTTCGGCGGCGTGAAGGCCAGCGGCTGGGGACGCTTCGGCGGCAAGGCGGGCGTGCACGAATTCACCGACCTGCGCTGGATGACGGTGCAGACCACCCCGCGTCACTACCCGTTCTGAGCCGGCGCGCAGCACGGCGGACGCATCCCGACGCAACACCACCATACCGCCGCAGCCGGGGCACCGGAACAGACGGCCGGAGGAGACAACCGTGTCACAACAGTACGAAACCGCTCCTGCGGGGGCCGGTGCGGCGCCCAAGGCCGCCGAGAGTCATCGCAACGAGGCCGGCAACGGCGCTGCCGCGGGCTACGGCCGCGTGGTCGCGGCCAGTTGCTTCGGTACCGCCATCGAGTGGTACGACTTTTTCGTCTACGGCTTTCTTGCGCCCATCGTGTTCGACCGGCTGTTTTTCCCGCAGCTCGACCCGATGGCCGGCATGATCGCCGTGTTCGCGACGTTCGCCGTCGGCTTCCTCGCAAGGCCCATCGGCGGCATCGTCTTCGGTCACTATGGCGATCGCATCGGGCGCAAGTCGATCCTGCTCTTCACGCTGATCCTGATGGGCGTGGCCACGACCCTCATCGGTCTGTTGCCGACCTACGACACGATCGGTATGTGGGCGCCGATCCTGCTCGTGACGCTGCGCTTCGTGCAAGGCTTCGCGCTCGGCGGCGAATCGGTCGGTGGCTTGCTGATGACGGTCGAGGGCGCGCCGGCGCACCTGCGCGGCCTCTTCGGCGGCTTGATCCAGGCGGCCGGACCGACGTCGATCGTGGGGGCGTCGCTGGCCATCGTGCTGATCACGCGCCTGCCCGAAGACGACCTGCTCACATGGGGCTGGCGTCTGCCGTTCCTCGTGAGTCTGCTGCTCGTGGCGCTCGGCACGTATGTGCGGCTGAAGGTGGAGGAGTCGCCGACGTTCAAGGCGGCCGAGCAGCATCGCGAAATCGCGAAGGTGCCGGTGGCCGAGGTGATCACGAAGTACTGGCGGCCGACGCTCGTCACGTTCTTCATCTGCCTGGCCGAGACGAGCTTCTTCTATCTGGTGGCGATCTTCTCGCTGTCGTATGGCACCAAGACGCTCGGGCTGCCGCGCAGCATGATGGCCGATGGCGTGCTGTACGCGAACATCCTCGCCATGCTCACGATTCCCGCGTTCGGCATGCTCTCGGACAAGCTCGGCCGGCGGCCGATGTTCCTGATGGGACTGGCGGCCACGGCGATTTTCATCTACCCGTTCTTCCTGATGATGGGCAGCAAGGAGGCGGCGCTCGTGATGTCGGCCATCGTGATCGGCGCCGGCGTGATCCACCCGATGATGTTCGGCCCCGAGGGCAGTTTCTTCTCGGAGCTGTTCGACACGCGTGTGCGTTTCTCGGGTGTGTCGCTGGGCAAGCAGATCGGCACCGTGCTCGGTGGCGGCCTCGCGCCGATGATCGCGGCGAGCCTGCTCGCATGGAGCCAGGGGCATATCTGGCCGGTGATCGCCTACTTCCTCGTGCTCGCCGCCATGGCGCTCGTTTCCACCTTGCTCGTGCGCGAGACAAAGGACCGCGTGCTTTGAGTCTCGCTTGAGGCTGATTGGGGCTGCCGTGAACTGTCGAACAGCCCTGCTCGAGACGCGAAGCGGGGCTGTTCGTTGGTGGAGACGGGCAGACGTGGCGGGCTACAAGTCGAGCACCAGCATGGGCGATTTGCTGCGCGAGCAGCACGGCAGGATCTGGTCGTTGGCCGCGCGCTCTTCGTCGGTCAGGTACACGTCGCGATGATCGGGCGTGCCGTCGATCACGCGCGTGAGGCAGGTGCCGCACACGCCTTGCTCGCACGACGTCTGCAGTTCCACGCCCTGCGCGGCGAGTGCGGCGACGATGGTCTCGCCGGCCTTCACGTCGACCACGCGGCCGCTCGAATGAAGCTTCACCTGGAACGGCCGGTCGTCATCGGTATCCGTCTGTGCGGGTGCGGCGAAGTATTCGCGGTGCACGTTGCCTTCGGGCCACTGGGCCGCTTCGGCGCGCGCGAGCACCGCTTCGATGAAACCGGTGGGGCCACATACGTACAGATGCTTGCCACTGGAGGGCTGCGCGAGAATCGCATCGAGGTCGGCGCGCTCGCCTTCGCTGTCGAAATAGAGACGCGTCCTTGCCGCGAGATCGTCCTGCGCGAAGCGATCGCGAAACGCGGTGCGCGCCGGTTCGCGCGTGCAGTAGTGCACCTCGAACGATGCTTCGCTTGCGGCGAGCGCCTGTGCCATGCAGAGAATCGGGGTTATGCCGATGCCGCCCGCGAGGAGGATGCTGTGCGTCGCCTGCGCCGAGAGCGGGAAGTGATTGCGCGGCTCGCTGATCTCGACTTCGGCGCCGGCGGCGAGCGCATGCATCGCCACGGAGCCGCCGCGCGAGGCCGGGTCGCGCAGTACGCCAACGCAATAGCGGTGCGTCTCGCCCGGCGCATTGCACAGCGAGTACTGCCGCACGAGTCCGCCGCCGAGCTGCACGTCGATGTGGGCCCCGGCCGTGAATGCCGGCAGCGGGCCGCCGTCGGCGCTCACGAACTCGAATTCGCAGATGTCGGTCGCGATATCGCGTCTGTTCGCCAGCCTGACTTTCATGCCGCGCTCTCCACGGTCGGCTTCGACGCGGCGCGCTCGGCCTCGATCAGACGATCGAGCACCTTGCGCGACTGCACGCCGCCGGCATCGATGTTGAGCTTGAGTATCTTCTTCTCCGGATATGCCGAGAGGTTGCGCTGCTGCGCTTCGAGCACTTCCTGGTCTTCGGCGAAGATACCGCCCTGGCCGCGCTTGATCGCGGCGGTCAGTTCGGCGTCCTGCGGCTTGAAGTTGCGCGCCATGCCCCAGAAGTACCAGATCGATTCTTCAGTTTCGGGCGTGATGAAGTCGACGACGATGCTGCCTGCCTTCTTGTCGGCGGGGGCCTCGTAACCGCCATGGCCCGCGTGCGCGACGCCCACTTCGATCATCACGTGGCTCGGCGGCGTGAAGCGGCAGATCTGCCAGCGGTCGCACGGCACCTGATCGTCCAGACCGTTCGCGCGCAGCGCGCTTGCCCAGAACGGCGGCGCCTTGATGTTCTCCATGTGGCGCGCGGTGATCACCATGTCGCCCTCGACGGTCGTCTTCGGCGGCGCCTCCTCGATCTCTTCCTGGCCGATGCTCGTCGCGTGCACGTAAGTCTCGTGCGTGAGATCCATCAGGTTGTCGATCATCAGACGGTAATCGCACTTGATGTGGTACAGACCGCCGCCATAGGCCCACTGATCGCTCACCGCCCATTCCAGGTGCGGGATCTCGTCGGGGTTGGCGAGCGAGGCGTCGCCCGGCCAGACCCACACGAAACCGTAGCGCTCCACGCAGGGGTAGGCGCGCGTCTTCGGAAAGCCGCCCACGCGCTGGCCGACCATCCTGGTGCACTTGCCGCCGCCGTCCACCGTCAGGCCGTGATAACCGCACACGAGGTGGCCGTCCTTCACGAAGCCCAGCGACAGGGCCGCGCCGCGGTGCGGGCAGAAGTCTTCGAGCGCGGCGACGTTGCCGTTCGCCTCGCGGAAGAAGACCATCGCTTCATTGCAGATCTTGCGGCCGAGCGGCTTGTCGGCGAACTCGTCCGGCGTGCAGGCCACGTACCAGGTGTTCTTGAGAAACATGATCGGTTGTCTCCTTGGCGCGCCTTCACGCGGCGCGCTCTCGTGTCGATGAGGGTGGAAAGTGATGAAAAACGGCCAATCGGTGGGGCGCGCCGACGCCTAGAGCAACTGCGCGCCCATGCTGTGCTCCTGTGTGACGATGTGCTCGCGGCACATGAACTCGGCCCGGTCGGGCTGGCGCGCCGCGATGGCCTCGACAATGGCGTGATGCTGACGGTGCGCGTACGCGATGATGTCCACGTACTGGCGTCGGTCCTCATGCCCGAACGCCACCGTGCGAGGCGCCACGAACGGCACGAGGTTGCAGCGCGCGATGAAGCCTTCGAGCAACGGATTACGCGCGCCGGTCACGAGCAGATCGTGAAAGCGCGCATTGAGCGACGCGTAACCGATCTGCACTTCGGGCGTCATGGTGTGGCCGGCGAGCAGCGCGTCGCCCTCGGCCAGCAACTCGCGCAACTGCCGCAGCAACTCGGCGCCGGCGCCCTTCTCGGCGAGCAGTCGCGCGGCATAACCCTCGAGCGCGCCGCGCAGATGCAGCGCCTCGACGCTCTCTTCGCGCGTGTGCGCCCGGACCGCGTAGCCGCGCTGCCCGGCGCGCACGACCAGTCCTTCTTCCGCGAGCACCGGCAGCGCCTGGCGCACCGGCATGCGCGACACACCCAACTGCTCGGCGAGCTTGGCCTCGGCCAGCCGCTCGCCCGGCGCGAGCTCACCCTTGAGGATCATCTCGCGCAATTGAACCGTCGTCGGCGTGGGGTGCAGCATGCGTTTCCTTTCGTTCGATGGGGGCCTGCCGGTCACGTCCGTCCCGGCTCTTTTTCATTATGGGATCCCGTAATGGCAAAACGCATCAGTAAATACCCTGCTTTATGCACATATGGGATCCCGGATAGACTCGGCGCTGCATAAATGCGGGTGCTTTCATCCCTTGCACCCGGGCATCACAAGACAAGAGACGGAGACGAAAGCGTGGCAAAGATCATTGGGGGGATCGGGACATCGCACGTGCCGACCATCGGCGTGGCGTACGACAAGGGCAAACAGCAGGATCCCGCGTGGGCGCCGCTGTTCCAGGGCTATGAGCCGGTGGCGAAGTGGCTGGCCGAGAAGCAGGCCGATGTGCTGGTTTTTTTCTACAACGACCATGCCACCACGTTCTTTTTCGACATGTACCCGACCTTCGCGCTGGGCGTGGGCGAGTCGTTCCCGATCGCCGACGAGGGCGCGGGGCTGCGTCCGCTGCCACCGATCCGGGGCGACGTGGCGCTGCAGGCGCATATCGCCGAGTCGCTCGTGAACGACGAGTTCGACATCACCGTGTTTCAGGACAAGCCGATCGATCACGGCTGCGCTTCGCCGCTGCCGCTGCTCTGGCCGCACAAGCCGGACTGGCCGGGTACCGTGGTGCCGATCGCGATCAACGTGCTGCAGTATCCGCTGCCGACCGGCCGCCGTTGCTATCGACTGGGGCAGGCCGTGCGACGCGCCATCGAGTCGTATCCGGAGGATCTGCGAGTGGTCGTTGTCGGCACGGGCGGACTGTCGCATCAGATCCACGGCGAACGCGCGGGTTACAACGACGAGGCCTGGGATCGCGAATTCCTGGAACTGCTCGAACATCAACCCGAGACGCTCGCCGAACTCAGGCATGTGGACTACGTGGAGCGCGGCGGCGCCGAGAGCGTCGAGCAGATCATGTGGCTGTCGATGCGTGGTGCGCTCGGCGCGCGCATCCGTCGCATCCACCTGAACTATTACCTGGCGACGACCACGGCGATGACCGTCGCGCTGTACGAGGAGGAGGCCGCATGAATCCGCAACTCGAAGGCATCGAGGCGATCACCGGCACGTATGCGTTCGATTTGCGCATCAGCAATCGCACGCTCAAGCTCAATCGCTTCTTCTGGCACATGATTCGCGCCGAGCACCGCGCGACGTACCTCGCCGATCCCGTCGCGGCCATGACCCAAGCCGGCCTCACTTCCGAAGAGCAGGCGATGGTGCAGGCGCAGGACTGGCTCGGGCTCGTGCGTCACGGCGTGAACTTCTTCGTGCTGGAGAAGTTCGCCCGCGTGGTGCGCAAGACCAATCTCGAGGTGTACGCGCTCATGCGCGGAGAAACGCTCGACGCGTTCATGGCGACCCGGCGCGTGCCGACGATGCGTTAAGCGCTCCAGAGCCCCACTCGCATGTCGGTCGACACCAGCATCAGTCTCACCACCGCGTCAGCGCCATCGTCCGCTCCGTCCGCTTCGTCGGCGATGTCGGCATCGGCGAGCGCGCGGCTCGGTTGCCACGAGCGCGGCACGTGGAGCCGCGCGCCAGAGAACAACGACGCCACGCTGCTGTACCGCAAGCTGCGCGGCCTGCGCGCCATGGTCGCGGTGCTCGAATGCGATTCGGTCGCGCGCGCGGCGCGCATGCTGCATCTCTCGCAGTCGGCGGTTGCGCGCTCGATCACCGACATCGAGACGGAGCTCGGCTTCCCGCTCTTTCACCGCAGCGGTCGTGGCCTGATTCCGAATGCGGCCGGCCAACGCCTGGGCGTGCGTGCGACGCGTGCGCTCGCCGAGTTGGCCAACGGATACCGCGAAGCGTTTGCCGCCACGGCGTCGCACGCCGACGGCGGCGCCCGGGCGGCGAGCCGCTTTGCCGCCGTCGTCGCACCGCAGCAGCTCACCAGCTTCATCGCGGTGGCGGAGCTTGGCAGCGGCCCGCTCGCGGCAAGCCGTCTGCAATGCTCGCAGCCGACGATTCAGCGCAACCTCGATCAACTCGAAGACCTCATCGGCATCAAGCTGTTCCGGCGCACGCCGCGCGGCACGCGCCTGACCGACGAGGCGCTGGCGTTGCTCGGTCCCGTCAAGCGCGCACTCGCCGAACTGGCGATCGCCGAGGACGAGCTCGCCCCATTCGGCGGACGTCAGCAGGGCACGGTGATCGTGGCGGCGCTGCCGCTCTCGAGCGGCTTTCTCCTGCCCAAGGCGATCGACAGCCTGCTGCACAAGTCGCCGTATCTCACGGTCACGGTTGTCGACGGCACGTACGAGGCGCTCGTTCGCCAGTTGCGTCAGGCGGACGTGGACATGATCGTCGGTGCCCTGCGCGCCAACGACGTGCCGCCGGACATGCGGCAGGAGGCACTGTTCGAAGACCATCTGTCGGTCGTGGCGCGCGCGGATCACCCGTGTCTGTCGCTGGGCCGCTCGCCCACGCTCGCCGAGCTGGCGCAGTACGGCTGGGTGAGTCCGCTGCCGTGCACGCCTGCGCGCGGCGTGTTCGAGCGCGTCTTTCAGGCGGAAGGTCTGTCGTTGCCGCAAACCCAGGTGCAAGCGAGCAGTTCTCCGGTGGTGCGCGGTTTGCTGTCGTCGAGCGACCGGCTCGCGCTGCTCTCGCCGGTGCAGATCACTTCGGAGTTGCGCACGGGCGAACTGGCGGTGGTGCCGGTGACGCTGCAGCATGCGCGCCGCGCCATCGGCGTGGCCACGCGTCGCGATGGCCTGCTCTCGCCGGCCGCGGAGCAATTGCTCGACGAGTTGCGCGCGCTCGCACCGACGATGCAGCACCCGACGTAAATCCCGCGTCACGGGCGCGACGAGCGCGGCGAAAATCGCCGGATTCGCCATGAGTTGCATGACGCTCCGCATGGCGTCGCGCGAGTTTTTCCCGGCGCGCGACGCGTTCTGACGACCTCCCGCCCGGCCTTGTGCGACGGGCGTTTCGGCGCGGGAACGAAAGGCGTCCCGCTACGCGAAATTTCGCTCACAAGGCGCGTCACATTACGTAGGGGAAATCTCGGGGATATACGAAAAACGCAACGCTCGACGCGGGACTTTCATTCGACGTCGCCATTTCGGCTGCCTAAGCTGTTCCGGACATCATCGAGAAGGCTCGCCACCCCCCGGCGCGCCTCATCGGAAAAACGGAGCGGCGCGCGACGCCGACGAGGAGACGACACCATGATGAAGCGCCACCTGTGGCTCGCTGTGGCACTCGCGAGCGTTTGCCAATTCACCGCCGTTCCCATCATTTCGGCGGCCCGTGCCGAAGAGGTCAAGATCGGCGTGCTGGGACTGTTTTCCGGTTCGGCCTCATGGTGGGGCACCGAGTACCGCCGCGGCCTCAACCTGTGGATGGAGCAGAACAAGGGCAAGGTCGGTGACGACACGCTCGTGCTGCTCGAGCGCGACGAAGGCGGCGTGAACCCGCAACGCACGCGTCAGCTCGCCCAGGAACTCGTGGTGCGGGACCAGGTGCAGTACCTGTTCGGCGGCTCGTACACCCCGAACGTGCTGGCGATGGCCGACGTGGCCAACCAGACCAGGACGCCGCTCGTGATCGGCAACTCGGGCACGTCGAGCGTCACGCTCAAGTCGCCATACTTCGTGCGCACCGGCTTCACGCAGTGGACCGTGAGCGTGCCACTCGTCCAGTACGCCGCGAGCAAGGGCGTCAAGAACGCGGCCATCGTGGTCGCCGACTTCGCCACGGGCTACGACGCCATCGACGCCTACTCGGAGACCTTCAAGAAGGCCGGCGGCACGATCAGCGCCGAAGTGAAGGTGCCGCTGGGCACCACGGACTTCTCCAGCTACCTGCAGCGCGTGCGCGACGCCAAGCCGCAGGCCGTCTTCATGTTCATGCCCGTCGGTCCGATGTCGGCAGGCTTCGTCAAGGCGTTCAAGGAGCGCGAACTCGACAAGGCGGGCATTCAGCTCTTCGCCACGACGGAGACGATGGAGTCGGATCTGCCCGCCATCGGCGACAGCGCGCTGGGCACCATCACCGCGTTGCACTACTCGCCGTTCCTCGACACGCCGGAGAACAACACGTTCCTGAAGGCCTACAAGGCCAAGTACGGTGCGGGTGCGCTGCCGTCGATCGCTTCGGTGGCGGCCTACGATTCGATGACGCTCATCGCTCAGATGATCAAGGCGACCAAGGGCAAGAAGGACGCGGACAAGGCGATCGCCGCCGTGAAGAGCTACAGCTGGACGAGCCCCCGCGGTCCGGTGTCGATCGATCCGAAGACGCGCGAGATCGTCCAGAACGTGTACATCCGCCGCGTGGAGACCATTGACGGCAAGCTCGGCAACAAGCCCGTCGAGACCTACAAGTCGGTGGCGGAGCCGTGGCATCAGAGCCACCCGCAGGTGGCCGCCAAGTAAGGCGGGCGACGTCGTTCAGTTCGTTCGGTAATTCCTCATGACGCAATCGCTTGCCACTTTCCTGTCATTGTCGATCGACGGCGTGGCCTACGGGATGCTGCTGTTTCTCATCTCCGTGGGTCTCACGGTCACGCTGGGCGTGATGCGCGTGGTCAATCTCGCGCACTCCGCCTTCGCCATGATCGGCGGCTATTTCACGCTTTGGGCCATGCAGCGCGCCGGCCTCGATTTCTTCGTCGCGCTGCTCGTCGGCGTCGCGGGCACCATGGTGCTCGGGGCGATTCTGGAGCGCACGCTGTATCGCTGGGTCTACACGGCCAACGGTCTGGGGCAGTTGCTCATGACGATCGGCCTCGCGTTCATCATCTGCGCGATTGCCAAACATCTCGCCGGTACCGAATTGCAGACGATTCCGGTGCCGCAGGGGCTGCGCGGCACGTGGGATTTCGGCGCCTTCTCGGTGTCGGTGTATCGCATCTTCGCGCTGGTGTGCAGCGCGGTCGTGGCCCTCGGTATCTGGTGGGGGCTCGAGCGCACGCCGTTCGGCGCGAAGCTGCGCGCGGCCGTCGACAATCCGCGCATGGCGCGCTGCGTCGGCATCGACGTGCCGCTCGTGTTCTCGATCACGTTCGCCATCGGTTGCGGTCTGTCGGGTCTTGGCGGCGCGCTGTCGAGCCAGATCCTGCCGCTCGAACCGTACTACGGCCTGAAGTACCTGGTGCTCGTGCTGATCGTGGTCGCCGCGGGCGGTCTGGGCAGCCTGCGCGGCTCGCTCTATGCGGGGCTGCTGCTGGGGCTCATCGACACGCTCGGCCGCTACTACGTGCCGGCGCTCGGCGCCTTCATGATCTACCTGGCCGTGCTGGCCATTCTGCTGATCCGCCCGCAAGGGTTGGTCGGTCGCGCCTGAGCGGAGGGTGACGATGTCTCATACGAATCCTTCGCAAGCGGCCGCGGGTGTCGCGCAGGTCGCGCCCGCGCTGCGCCGCAAGCGCCTCGGCGTGCTCGACGCGCTGCTGCTTCTCGCCGCCGTCGCCACGTACTTCTTCGCCGATCTGTATCTCGCGCTCGCCACGAGCGTGGTGATCATGATCGTCTTCGCGCTCTCGCTCGACCTCGTGCAGGGCTACTGCGGCATCGAGACGCTCGGCCACGCGGCGTTCTTCGGCAGCGGCGCCTACGCGGCGGGTCTCTTTGCGCTGCACGTGTCGCCCAACCCGCTGCTCGGGCTCGCGGCCGGCGCGGTGGTCGCGGCGGTCGTCGGTCTGGTCACGGGCATCGTGGTGCTGCGCGTGAGCGGCCTTACGCAGATCATGCTCACGCTGGCGTGCGCCACGCTGCTCTACGAGGCGGGCAACGTCGCCAAGTCGATCACGATGGGCGACGACGGCCTGACCGGCTACGCCATCGCACCCGTGCTTGGCCTGTTCGAGTTCGACATCTATGGCCACACGGCGTACGTCTATGCGCTCGTGGTGCTGGTCGTCGTCTACCTGTTCACGCAGTTCCTCGTGAACTCGCCGTTCGGTCTGACCGTGCAGGGCATTCGCGAGAACGCCATGCGCATGTCGCTGCTCGGCGTGCGCGTCGGTCTGCGTCGTCTGATGCTGTACACCATCGCGGCGTCCGTGGCCGGGGTGGCGGGCGCGCTCTCGGCGCAGGTGAACAACATCGTGGCGCTCGACACGCTGTCGTTCACGCTCTCGGCCAACGTGCTCGTGATGCTCGCGCTCGGCGGCACGGGACGCCTCTATGGCGCCGTGCTCGGGGCCGTCGTCTTCATGGTGCTCTCCGATCGCATCGCCGCCATCGATCCGACCAACTGGCTCGCCGCGCTCGGCGTGCTGCTGATCGTGGTCGTGCGTTTCGCGCCGAATGGTCTGATCGGTCTCGTCGATCGCTTCACCGCACGCCTGCGTCGCACGCGTCAGGCCGCGCCCGAGGCGCCGGCGCAGGCGCCCGCGACGACCCCGGACAAGGAGGTGACGCCGTGAGCGCCGCACTCGAAATCCAAGGGTTGTCCAAGCGTTTCGGCCAGCTCGATGTCACGCGCAACGTCAGCCTTTCGCTGCCCGTGGGTGCGCGCCACGCGCTGATCGGGCCGAACGGCGCCGGCAAGAGCACGTTGATGAACCTGCTCACGGGCGTGCTCAAGCCGAACGCCGGCGTCGTGCGCGTGGACGGCACCGACGTGACGACGATGCCGTCGCACAAGCGCGTGAAGCTCGGCCTTGCCCGCACGTTCCAGCTCAACACGCTGTTCGACACACTGACCGTGGCCGAGAACGTGGCCATGGCGCTCACCTCGCGACGCGGGCTCGACGGGCACATCGGCAGACCGTTGGCGGCTC
Source organism: Pandoraea pulmonicola (assembly GCF_000815105.2). Taxonomy (NCBI): domain Bacteria; kingdom Pseudomonadati; phylum Pseudomonadota; class Betaproteobacteria; order Burkholderiales; family Burkholderiaceae; genus Pandoraea; species Pandoraea pulmonicola. Next base: position 275,366 of record NZ_CP010310.2, read on the forward strand.
GTCCAGCCGTGATCGAAGAGGCCGCGGAGCGCCTGCGCGCGCTCGGCATGCTCGAACTCGCAGGCAAACGCATCAACGAACTGGCCTACGGTCAACGTCGCCAGGTGGAGATCGCGCTGGGCCTCGCGCTCGATCCGAAAGTGCTGCTGCTCGACGAGCCGGTTGCCGGCGTGCCGTCGGGGCAGGGCCGCAAGCTGTTCGACCTGCTCGAACGCCTGCCCGAGGACGTGGCGGTGATGGTCATCGAACATGACATGGATCTGGTCTTCCGCTTTGCGCGCCGGATCACGGTGCTCGTCGAAGGCGCCGTGCTGATGGAAGGCGAGAAGGACGAAGTGCGCGGCGATCCGCGCGTGCGCGATATCTATCTGGGGCGTCGCCATCATGACTGACATCCTGCTCGAAGCCGGCGGGTTGTGCGCCGGCTATGGCGAAACCATCGTGCTCGAAGATCTGAGCCTGCGCGTCGGCGCCGGCGAGGCGGTGGCCATTCTCGGCCGCAACGGCGTGGGCAAGAGCACGTTGCTGCTCAGTCTGCTCGGCCTCACGACGCGCCACGGCGGCGTGGTGCGCTATCGCGGCGACGACGTCTCCTCGTGGCCCGCCTACAGGCGGGCGCGCGCCGGGCTCGCGCTGGTGCCGCAGGAGCGCGAGATTTTCAAGTCGCTCTCGGTCGAAGAGAACCTGCAGGTCTCGGCGATGGGCGCGTCCGACGACGCCTGGACGCTCGATCGCGTCTATGACCTTTTCCCCCGGCTGCACGAGCGGCGTCGCAACCTCGGCAACCAGCTCTCCGGTGGCGAACAGCAGATGCTTGCCATCGGCCGCGCGCTGATCGGCAATCCACGCGTGGTGCTGTTCGACGAGCCGTTCGAAGGACTGGCGCCCGTGATCGTCGATCAACTGGTCGACGCGTTCTGGAAGCTGCGCGCGGACGGCGGCATGGGCGTGGTGCTCGTGGAGCAGCACGCGGAGCTGGGACTCGAGCTGACCGATCGCGCACTGGTGCTCGACCGGGGCCGCGAAGTCTGGGCCGGCCACAGCCGCGATCTGGCCGCATCGCCCGAACTGCTCGGCACGCTGGTCGGGCTCGAGAGCGCGTAAGCATTGGCAATACCGATGGATGAAAAACCCATGAGCACATCACAGAACACGCAAACTCCCGGCCGCGCAGGCCTCGTCGTCAGCGCGCACTCGGCGGATTTCGTCTGGCGCGCTGCCGGCACCATCGCCACGCACGTCGCGCAGGGCTATCGCATGAAGGTCGTGTGCCTGTCGTTCGGCGAGCGTGGCGAATCGGCCAAGCTCTGGCGCAAGGGCGCGGAGATGACCGAAGCGAAGGTCAAGGCGGCACGTCGCGAAGAAGCGCAGCGCGCGGCCGACATTCTCGGCGCGGAGATCGAATTCCTCGACATCGGCGACTACCCGATGCGTGTGTCGGACGACACGCTGTTCAAGCTCGTCGACATCTACCGCGAGCTGCAACCGTCGTTCGTGCTGAGCCATTCGGAGAAGGATCCGTACAACTTCGATCACCCGCTCGCGATGCACGTCACGCAGGAAGCGCGCGTGATCGCCCAGGCCGAAGGCCACAAACCGGGCGAGAAGATCATCGGCGCACCCACCGTGCTGGCGTTCGAGCCGCACCAGACCGAGCAGTGCGAGTGGATCCCCAACACGTTCGTCGACATCACGCCGGTGTGGGACAGGAAGCGTGCCGCCATCGAATGCATGGCCGGGCAGGAACACCTGTGGGACTACTACACGCGCGTGGCGTTGCAGCGCGGCGTGCAGGCCAAGCGCAACATCGGCATCACCGCCGCGCGCGACATCAAGTATGCGGAAGGGCTGATGCGCCTTACGCCCACCGTCACGGAGCAATTGTCATGATTCGCGGCGTCGTCGTTCGTCAGATTCCCCGCGTCGATGCCGCCACGCTCGACATCCTGCGCAACGCCGGCAGCGCGACCGTGCACGAGGCGCAAAGTCGTCTCGGGCTGATGGCCACGTACCTGCGTCCGATCTACGCGGGCGCGTGCGTGGCGGGCAGCGCCGTGACGGTGCTCGCGCCGCCGTCCGACAACTGGATGCTGCACGTCGCGGTGGAGCAGGCGCAGGCGGGCGACATCGTCGTCGTGGGCGTGACGTCGCCGTGCGACGACGGCTACTTCGGCGATCTGCTCGCCACGTCGATGAAGGCGCGCGGCGTGGCCGGGCTGATCATCGACGCCGGCTGCCGCGACGTCGGCACGCTTACCGGGATGCGGTTCCCGGTATGGTCCAAGGCGATCTCGTCGCAGGGCACGGTGAAGGAAACGCTCGGCTCGGTCAACGTGCCGGTGGTGTGCGCGAACCAGATCGTGCACCCGGGCGACGTGATCGTCGCCGACGACGACGGCGTGGTCGTGGTGCCGCACGCCACGGCGCAAACCGTGGCGAAAGCGGCGGCCGCGCGCGGTGCCGATGAGGCCTACAAGCGCAGTGTGCTGGCAGGCGGCACGCTGGGGCTCGATTACTACAAGATGCGCGAGCGTCTCGCCGAGAAAGGTCTGCGCTACGTCGACTCGCTCGACGAGCTGCGGGGCCGGTGACGACCGCATGGGCGCCATGAACGACATCAGACATTCACAGACGCGCATTCCGGCCGCCGTCCTGCGCGGCGGCACCTCGAAGGGGCTGTATTTTCTCGCCGAGGATCTGCCTGCGGATGCGGCGACGCGCGACGCCGTGCTGCTCGCCGCGATGGGCTCGCCCGACGCGCGCCAGATCGACGGCATGGGCGGCGCGAACCCGCTCACGAGCAAGGTGGCGATCGTCTCGCGTGCGACGCGGCCCGATGCTGACGTCGACTATCTCTTTGCCCAGGTCATGGTAGACGAGGCGCGCGTGGACTACGGACAGAACTGCGGCAACCTGCTCGCAGGCGTGGGGCCGTTTGCGATCGAGCGGGGGCTCGTCGCGATGGCGGGCGACGTGACCGACGTCGTCATTCACATGGTCAACACGGGGCAGGTGGCGGTCGCCACGGTGCAGACCCCCGGTGGCCAGGTGAGGTACGACGGCGACGTGGCCATCGACGGCGTGCCGGGCACGGCCGCACCGATCCCCTTGATGTTTCGCGACACCGCGGGTTCGACCTGCGGCGCGCTGTTTCCGACGGGACGGCGTCAGGACGTGGTCGAAGGCGTCGCCGTGACGTGCATCGACAACGGCATGCCGCTCGTGCTCATGCGCGCGGCGGATGTGGGATGCATCGGCACGGAGCCATGGCAGGAACTGGACGCGAGCGCCGATTTCCAGACGATGCGCGACCGGATCGAGGCGATCCGTCTGGCGCTCGGCGAACGTATGAATCTTGGCGACGTGCGATCGCGCACGGTGCCCAAGATGTGTCTCGTCGCCCCGCCGCAAGCGGGCGGGGCGCTCGCGACGCGGTGTTTCATTCCCCACCGCTGCCACTCGTCCATCGGCGTGCTGGCGGCCGTGAGCGTGGCGAGCGCCGCGGCGTTGCCGGGGACGGTCTGTCATGAGATGGCGGTGGTGCCGGAAGGAGACGCGCCGTTGCTCGCCATCGAGCATCCGACCGGCGAATTCACGGTCCGCCTGGCGCTCGGGACGAACGCCGCGGGCGAGCTCGAAGTCACTGGCGCGGGCCTGCTTCGCACGGCGCGCTGGCTCTTCGACGGTCAGGTGTGTGTACCGCGTAACGTCTGGACGGTCCGGACGCAGGGAGGGAAGTCATGAGCACCGAACGTCCCCCGTTGCTCATGCTTCCCGGCTTGCTCTGCGACCAGGTCGCCTGGGCCGCCACGGCGGCATGGCTGCCGCGGTTCGACTGCCGCGTGCCGTCGTGGGGCGCGCTCGATACCATCGGCGCGATGGCGGAACACGTGCTGGCCACGGTGGCCGAGCCGCGGTTCGCGCTCGCCGGCCACTCGATGGGCGGACGCGTCGCGCTCGAAGTCGTACGCCGAGCGCCGCAGCGCGTGACCCATCTCGCACTGCTCGACACCGGTTACCAGGCGCTGCCCGAGGGGGAGGCCGCCGAGAAGGAACGGGCCGGGCGCGCCGCGCTGCTCGCACGGGCGCGCGCCGAGGGCATGCGCGCGATGGGCCAGGCGTGGGCGACCGGCATGGTGCATCCCGACCAGATCGCGACGCCGCTTTTCGAATCGATTCTCGACATGATCGAGCGCAGCAACCCCGCGCAGTTCGCGGCGCAGATTCATGCTCTGCTGGGCCGGCCCGACGCGACCGGGCTGCTGGGCGAACTGCGTTGCCCCACGCTCGTGCTGTGCGGACGGCAGGACACCTGGAGCCCGCTCGCGCGGCACGAAATCATGGCCAGCCTGATTCCGGACGCGGTGCTGCGCGTCGTCGAACACAGCGGTCACATGTGTCCGATGGAGCGCCCGCGGGAAGTGGCCGACGCGATGCGCGAATGGCTGGCGCGGCCCGCGCCGAATGCCGGGACGATGCAAGGGGGCAAGGCATGACACAAGTCCTTCACCAAACGGCGTCCGGCGTCGACGGCCACACACTCGATGCGGTGCTCGCGAAGCAGGCTTGTTACGACCTCGTGATGCGCTTCGTCGCGTGCAATGACCGGCGCGACCCGCGGGGGCTCGCGGCGCTCTTCGCGGAAACGGGCGTGCTCGTGCGCCCGAACGGCGACACGCTCGTCGGCCCGGCCGCGATTGCGGCGGCCTATGCGGATCGCCCGGCGGACCGGCTCACGCGGCATCTCGTGGGCAACGTACTGATCGACGTGACGTCGGCGACGAGCGCGGTCGGCAGCAGCACCGTACTGCTATGGAGCGGCTCGGCGCGGGACACGCCGGGGCCGTTCGGACGCCCGGCGCAGGGGCGTCAGGTGATGGGCGAGTTCGAGGACACGTTCGTGCGCACCGCACAGGGCTGGCGTATTGCCCGTCGCGAGGCGCGCTTCACATTCGTGCGCGAGGCGTGAAGAAAAATCAGCGCTTCACGCCGCGCGAAGAGATATCGGTGTGTTCGGCCGACGGGCAGTCGTATCGCCCAGGAGGCGGCAGGACACACCGGTAATGCTGCGAAGTTGCCGAATGACAGGGCAGTAGGCAACAGAGGCAACAGGCAGCGCAAGCGCAGTAACCGAAGTTGCAGTGCCGCAGTAAAACCGGCTGGGCAGGCGACATTGCCCCCGGTCCGGCGTTTGACTCATGGGGGTGAGCAGACCCTCGAAGCTGTGTATTCAAAAACAAGGGGACAGAAGTGAAAATGAAACACGCATTGGCCGCAGGCCTGCTGCTGGGTGCGGGACTGGCTCACGCACAAAGCAACGTGACGCTGTACGGGATCATCGATACCGGCATCGCGTATTACAACAACGCCGCCAACGGCGGCAGCTTCATCGGCGAGCCGACCCTCACGGGCAAGGTGCCGTCGCGCTTCGGCCTCAAGGGCGTCGAGGATCTGGGGGGCGGTCTGAAGGCCGTCTTCACGTTGGAAAACGGCTTCCAGCCGGGCACCGGGGGCCTGAACTACGGCAATCGTCTGTTCGGTCGTCAGGCGAACGTCGGTCTGTCGGGCGCCTGGGGGACGTTCCTCATCGGCCGCCAGAACAACATGACGTTCTACGTGACCGGCAACGCGGACGTGATCGGACCGTCGATCTTCTCGCTCGCGAGTATCGACCCGTACATCGCCAACGCACGTAGCGACAGTGCCGTCGGCTACATGGGCAAGTTCTCCGGCGTGACCGTCGGCGCGACGTACAGCTTCGGGCGCGACGGCTCGTCCGCCGGCGGTCCGTCGGCCACGAACTGCGCGGGCAACGTGGCCGGCAACTACCAGGCGTGCAAGCAATTCACCGGCCTGATCGGCTACGACTACCAGAACTTCGGGATCGCGGCCTCGTACGACCAGATGCGCGGCAACACCGGCGCCGCCGCACCGCTGACGAACTCGAACTACACCGACTCGCACTCGGTCATCAATGCGTACTACAAGTGGTCCACCGGCCGCGTGGGCGGTGGCTGGATTCACCGCAACGTGAGCGCGGACGCCGCATCGCTGCGCTCGGACATCTACTTCATCGGCGTCACCTATCTGCCGACGATCACCTGGGCGTTCGACGCGCAGGCCATTCGTTACCAGTTGAAGAGCAAAGCCAACGCGACGATGCTCATCGGCCGTGCCACGTATTCGCTGTCTAAGCGCACGTCGCTGTACGGCATGGCGGGCTGGGTGGCCAACAGCAAGAACGGCAACGTGGCGATCGCCGCGGGCGGTTCGGTCGTCACCGGCGGCAATCAGTTCGGCACGATGCTGGGCATCCAGCACACGTTCTGATCGCCGGCAAGCAAAACGCGGCGCGGCGCGCTCCAGCGGCATGAGACGTCCGGGGGGACGACTCATGCCGGCGCCGTGCGGCGTCACTCCCGATGCGCGGTATACGACGTGGTGGCGGTGCCGCGCGCCACGAGAGAGTGATCCGGCAGACGTCGCGCGGCAGCACCGTGTGCCGCCGTACATTCCCCGAGCTGCACCATCGCGCGCGATTTTCCTGCCCGGCCCGGGACCAGAGGCTTGTCACATCTGCGGAACTTCCCCGGGCCGTATTTTTTCTTCGTTGGCGGCGCAAGTCCGCCGGGCGGATTTGTCAAAGCACGCCACGCACGCTAGCATCGTGCTTTCGTCGCGGCTGCCCCGCGTTCGATACCCCGACTCCGGCTGAAACCGCCCATCGGGGCGCCATGCGGAGCACGACTCCGGCCTGCGCGGCGGGAGACGCCTTCAGGGCGGACGGCAGCCGATCCCCCTACGCATCCACTTGCGCTTTTTCTGTGGCTTCTATTCACGTCCTGAGCCGGCGTCGCCGGGCGCATCGCGCCCGCAGCGAGCACGGCACGCGCGGCTCGGTCTGGTTGTTCGATCTGGACAACACGTTGCACCGTGCGTCGCATGCGATCTTCCCGCGCATCAATCGCGCGATGACGGCCTATATCGTCGAGAAGCTGGGGCTGCCGCAGGACGAGGCCAATCGCCTGCGCTCCGACTACACCGAGCGATATGGCGCGGTGCTGCTCGGCCTGATCCGGCATCACGCCATCGATCCCCACGAATTCCTTCAACGCGTCCATGAACTGCCGCCGCTGGCCGAAGTGCTGCGCGCGGAGCGGGGCATCGCCCGCCTGTTCGCCGGGCTGCCGGGACGCAAGATCCTGTTGACCAACGCGCCGGCGCACTACGCGCTGCCGATCGTCGAGGCGTTGGGCATTCGCCGTCATTTCGAGCGCTGCGTGAGTATCGAGGACATGGCCGACCGGCGCGGCTGGCGCGCCAAGCCCGATGCGACCATGCTGCGCCGGCTGCTCGCGCGCGAGCGGCTCGCGCCGCATCGCACGTGGCTGGTGGAGGACACGCGCTCGCATCTGAAACACCTGCGGCATTTCGGCATCAAGACCGTCTGGATCACGGGACACTTGCCTGTCAGAAACAGTCTTGGCGACGCAATGCCGCGCAGTGGGCGCCCACACTATGTGGATATCAAAGTACAATCTCTGCGCGAGTTACGGGCGCGCCTTGCGACCGGGGCCGGAGCCCAGGCCGCCCGACAATCAAATCCCTACCGATAACGACCAGACGATGCAGCAGGAAAACTCTTCGAGCGGCGCCGGCTACGGCGCTGCCGATGCGCTGGAGGCCGCACCCGCGCCGGTAAAGACAAGCCGCCCCAAGCCGGGCGAGCGCCGCGTGCAGGTGTTGCAGACCCTCGCAGCCATGCTCGAGACGCCCAAGGGCGAGAAGATCACCACGGCGGCGCTTGCCGCACGGCTCGATGTCTCGGAGGCGGCGCTCTATCGCCACTTCGCGAGCAAGGCCCAGATGTTCGAAGGACTCATCGAGTTCATCGAGCAGACCATTTTCGGCTTGATCAACCAGATCTCCGCGCAGGATCAGGACGGCGTGTCGCAGGCGCGCGCCATCGTGCTGATGCTGCTCGGTTTCGCCGAGAAGAACCCCGGCATGACGCGCGTGCTGACCGGCGAAGCGCTCGTCGGCGAGAACGAGCGCCTGCAGGAGCGCATGAATCAGTTGCTCGACCGCATCGAGGCGTCGCTGCGCCAGGTACTGCGCCTGGCGGCGGCCAACGGCACGCTGCCCGAGACCTTCGACGCCAACTCGCGCGCCAACCTGCTCGTGTCCTACGTGCTGGGCCGCTGGCACCGTTTCGCCAAGAGCGGCTTCAAGCGCTCGCCGGCCGAGGGGGCCGAACCGCAGGTCGCCGCGCTTCTGCGCTGAGGCGGGCCTCGTCTGCGCTGCCTGCGCGGATTACGTTATACTTTTGCAGCACGCGACAGGATTGCCGGCCATTCGAGCGGTCCTGTCGCCACGATTGGCGCGCCGATTTGGTGACTCGCTTGCGGGCGCGCGAATGACTCTGCCGGGGTTCCCGGGCGAGGCCATTCATTACAAATGCGGCTAAAGAGGTCGTTCGCGCACCCCGCCGTCTTTTCATCGACCCCTTTTCCCGCATAGAACGCCTGAGGACGCTGTCCGTCGACGCTCGTCGAGCGGGACGCCGCCCCAGCATGTTTCGGACAGGGGTTTATGGAAACTTCAATCGGAATCGTCACGCCGCAGCGGATGCATTTCGCTGAGCCGCTGGCATTGCAGAACGGCAGCACGCTCGCGGGCTACGACCTGATGGTCGAGACCTACGGCGAGCTCAACGCCGACCGGAGCAATGCCGTACTGGTCTGCCATGCGCTCAACGCCTCGCACCACGTGGCAGGCATCGCCGCCGACAATCCCAAGAACGTCGGCTGGTGGGACAACATGGTCGGGCCCGGCAAGCCGCTCGACACCAACCGCTTCTTCGTCATCGGGGTGAACAACCTCGGCTCGTGCTTCGGCTCGACCGGGCCGATGAGTATTGACGACGCCACGGGCAGCCCCTACGGCGCGCGCTTTCCCGTCATCACCGTCGAGGACTGGGTCAACGCACAGGCGCGCGTGGCCGACGCCTTGGGCATTCGCCGGTTCGCCGCCGTCATGGGCGGCAGTCTCGGCGGCATGCAGGCGCTCGCGTGGAGCATCATGTATCCCGAGCGGGTGGGGCACTGTCTCGTCATCGCGTCCACGCCGAAGCTGTCGGCCCAAAATATCGCGTTCAATGAAGTGGCCCGCTCGGCCATTCTTTCCGACCCGGACTTCCACGGCGGCGACTATTACGCGCATGGCGTGGTGCCGCGGCGCGGCTTGCGCGTGGCGCGCATGATCGGCCACATCACGTATCTGTCCGATGAAGACATGGCGACCAAGTTCGGCCGTGCGCTGCGTCGCGCCGAGGCGCTGGTCGATGGCGTGGCGAACGGCGACGCGACTGCCGGCGCGGGCGACGGCTATCGGTTCAGTTTCGACGTGGAATTCGAAGTGGAGTCGTATCTGCGTCACCAGGGCGACAAGTTCGCCGAGTACTTCGACGCCAACACGTATCTGCTCATCACGCGCGCGCTCGACTACTTCGATCCGGCGCGCACGGTCGGCGGCGATCTGGCGAAGGCGCTCGCACACACCACGGCGAAGTATCTGATCGTGTCGTTTACCACCGACTGGCGTTTCGCGCCGACGCGCTCGCGCGAGATCGTCAAGGCGCTGCTCGACACGCGTCGCACCGTGAGCTACGCCGAGATCGACGCACCGCACGGGCACGACGCCTTCCTGCTCACCGATGCGCGTTATCACAATCTGGTGCGCGCCTACTACGAACGTATCGCCGAGGAGGTCGGAGTATGAGTCAGTCAACAGTCCCGGCAAACGGCGCGCAGGCGACCACGCTGGCGGCATCGCGCAATCGCATTTCGGCGTCGCTGGCCGAGCGTCCGGACTTTCGCGTCATCGCGCGCTGGATCGAACCGTCGTCGCAGGTGCTCGACCTCGGCTGCAGCGACGGCTCGCTGCTGCGCCTGCTCATCGACGAGCTCGACGTGAGCGGCTACGGCGTGGAGATCGACGACGCGGGTGTGCTCGCCTCGGCGCAACGCGGCATCAACGTCCTTCAGCAGAACATGGAAGACGGGTTGAAGCTGTTCGAGGATCAGAGCTTCGATACGGTCATCCTCTCGCAGACGCTGCAGACCCTCCACCGTACGGCGGACATTCTGCGCGAGACGGTGCGCGTCGGGCGCGAGGCGATCGTGTCGTTCCCGAACTTCGGTTACTGGCCGCACCGGCTGTCGGTGTTGCGGGGCCGCATGCCGGTGTCGAAGACCCTGCCGTTCCAGTGGCACAACACGCCGAACGTGCGCGTGCTCACGATCCGGGACTTCGAGGCGCTGGCGCCGGAAGTCGGCGTGCAGATCCTGGATCGCGCCGTATTGCACAACGGGGGACTCGTGTCGGTGGGGGCCAACTGGCGTGGTAGTCTTGCAGTCTATCGCGTCAAGCGTTCCTGAACCGACGGCAATTCGCGGGGGCAGCGGGCGCCGCGCTCCCTGACGGGTGAAGGCAGAGGGGCCGGTGTCGTGCACCGCGGGCGGCTGGCCCCAACTGCCTTTTCCATGACCGATTCGCTGCCGCCCGACGACGGGCGAGTCTTCCACCCCACGCGGATGCTCATCTGCGTGATTCTCGGCTTCACGTCCGGTTTGCCGCTTTTCATCCTGCTCAATCTCGTGCAGGCGTGGCTGCGCAGCGAGCATGTGGACCTCAAGGCGATCGGCCTGTTCGCGCTGATCCAGTTTCCCTACACGTGGAAGTTCCTGTGGGCGCCGCTCATGGACCGCTTCGCGCCCAATTTGCTGGGCTGGAAACCCGGGCGGCGGCGCGGCTGGATGTTCGTCACCCAATTGCTCGTGGCCGGCGCCGTCGCCCTCATGGGCACCTATTCTCCACAGCGCGACCTGAGCACCATCGCCGCGCTCGCGGCCGCGTTGGCGTTCTTCAGCGCCAGCCTGGACATCTGTCTCGACGCCTATCGCCGGGAACTGCTCTCCGACCGCGAGCAGGGGCTGGGCACGGCCATGCATGTGAACGCCTACAAGGTGGCCGGCCTCGTGCCGGGTTCGCTTGCGCTGATCATGGCCGATCATCTGCCGTGGGCCGAGGTGTTCTTCGCGACGGCCGCGTTCATGCTGCCGGGCATCGTGATGACGCTCGTCGTCAAGGAGCCGGCGATTCGCGGCACGCCGCCGAAGACGCTGCGCGAAGCCGTGGTCGAGCCGTTCCATGAGTTCGTCACGCGCGGCGGCTGGTCGCAGGCGCTGCTGGTGCTGGCTTTCATCTTTCTCTACAAGCTGGGCGACTCGATGGCAACGTCGCTCGCGACATCGTTCTATCTCGATCTCGGTTTCACGAAGACGCAAATCGGCGTTGTGGCCAAGGCGACGAGCCTGTGGGCGAGCGTCGCGGGCGGCATCATCGGTGGGGTCTGGCTGATCAAGCTCGGCATCAATCGCGGCCTGTGGGTCTTCGGCGTGCTGCAGCTCGTGTCGGTGCTCGGCTTCGCGTGGCTCGCGCAGGCCGGCGCCGTCGTGGCGGGACTGGGCGTGGTGATCGCGTTCGAAGCGTTTACCGCGGGGCTCGGCACGGCGGCGTTTACCGCGTACATCGCCCGTACCACGGACCCGCGCTACACGGCCACGCAATTCGCACTGTTCACGAGCCTGGCGTCGGTGCCGCGCACGTTCGCCAATGCCGGGACGGGCTACATCGTGGATGGCGTCGGCTGGCTGACCTTCTTCTTCATCTGCACGGCGCTCGCCCTGCCGGGGATGCTGCTGTTGCCGAAGGTCGCCCCCTGGGGAGCGGACGATGATGGCGGCGACGGTGTTCCCGTGTCCAGCGCACGTTGAGGGAAACCGCGAGCGACGGCCGCGGCTCTCGCGGCTCGCGGTGGGTGCGATGGGATGCGGTAGGGTGCGGTAGGGTGCAACAGGGCGCAGGGAAGGACGGCACTGCCTGAGCGCCGTTCAGGCGCCGCGATAGGCCACCTTCTGCCGTTGGACGACTTGTGTCGCGAAGTCCGCGTCGTCGGGGATCGGTTCCCAGAAGAAGTCCCACTGGAAGATCGGGATCACGTTGAACCTGCGCGAGCGGAAGATGCCCCGATTGCGCTTGAACTCGCTGTACCGGTCGCCCTTGAACTCGCGGTTCACCGACGTAAACGGCAGCAGGCGCTCGGCGATGTCGGCGAAGTCCAGATCGGGGTGCTCGTCCCGGAAAGTCTCCAGGGCGTCGAACTGATCGCGACAGATGACCTGGATCGCGGTTTCCGGCATCGCGTAACGCTGCGCCCACATCACGTGCCATCCGGCGTCGGCGCCGTTGATGAAGTCGGCGAGCGATTTGCTCAATATATAGGCATCCGATTCGAGATGCACGATCTTGTCCGCATCGATGGCGCGAGCGATCGTGATCGAATGCAGGAAGCTGCGCCACCATCCCGGGTAGAGGCTCATGCTCTGGCGGCCCAGATTCGTGTCGAAGCGCACGATGGCGTGCGTGCTGTCGTGGGCCGCCAGGTCACTGTCCGCCGAAATCGTGGGGATGAGATCTTCGGACGGCAGCCAGGGCGAGCCGTCGTCGATCATGAGTAGCCTGTCGGCCTTGATCGGTCCGTTGCGATAGTAGTCAAGCCAGCGGTGGTACCGTTGTCGCCAGGCGTCGGCGTCACGGATATAGCTGGTGCAGAATACGAGGGTCTTCATGCGAAACGCTGTTACAGCGCGTGATCGTAATCCACGGTTAGGGGCGCGTGGTCGCTGAACTTGATGTCGCGAAACACCGACGTGGCCTTGGCCTTGCCCGCGATGCCCGGCGTGGCGATCTGGTAGTCGATGCGCCAACCGACGTTCTTCGCATAGGCCTGCCCGCGATTGCTCCACCACGTGTACTGTTCGGGGCGCGCATCGAGCGTGCGAAAGACATCGACGTAGCCATGATCGTCGAACAACTGGGTGAGCCACGCGCGCTCCTCCGGCAGAAAGCCGGAGTTCTTCAGATTGCCCTTCCAGTTCTTGATGTCGATTTCCTTGTGCGCGATGTTGACGTCGCCGCACAGCACGACCTCGCGACCGGCTGCCTTGAGCGAGAGCAGGTGCGGCATGAAGTCTGCCATGAAGCGGAACTTCGCCGCCTGGCGCTCTTCGCCGCTCGAGCCCGACGGGATGTAGACGGAGATCACCGACAGGTTGCCGTAGCGCACTTCGACGTAGCGACCTTCCGCATCGAATTCTTCGTTGCCCCAGCCGATGAGGATGTCGTCGGGCTCGCGTCGCACGTACACGCCGGCGCCGCTGTAGCCTTTTTTCTGCGCGTAGTGGAAATAGCCCTGGTAGTCGTGCGGCTTGAGGAAGTCCGGTGTCATGTCCGGCAACTGCGCCTTGATCTCCTGCACGCACAGGATGTCGGCTTCCTGATTGCCGAACCACTCGAAAAAGCCCTTCTTGGCGGCCGATCGCACGCCGTTCAGATTCGCGGTAATGATGCGCATGGATGTCGATGCGCCGCGCTCGCGCGGCAGGGGGAAAATGTCAGCGGCAAGGATACCGCAATCGCCGCCGACCGGCGGCGCGCGTGCCATGTCGTGTTGCGCTTCGCATTCACGGCGGCTTCAACTGCGGCGCGCGCCCCCGGCGATGGCCGCCTGGGCTTCGCCGTCGCCGCCAGGTCCGAGAATATCGCGTGCGAGCGCCAGCCAGCGCCGGGCGGCGTGAGAGAGGTAGGAGTCCCGCCGCCATGCCATCGCCAGATCCCACGGTATCTCGGGGTCGCGGACATCCGCGATCACGAAGCGCCTGGGATCGAGCCGCGCGCAGAACGGCTCGGGCAGCAGGGCGACGCCCACGCCGTTGTCGACCATCGACGCGATGAAGTCCCACTGGCTGGAGCGCCCGGCGATCTTCGGCGTGAAGCCCGCCCTGCGGCACGCGGCATTCACGAGCTCCGAGAGCGCGAAGCCTTCGCCGTAGAAGACGAACGGCTCGTCGCGCAGCTCGGCCAGTCCCACGGAGGCGCGGCCTTCCCAGCGCGACTCGCGCGGCGCGATCAGCCGCAACGGGTAGTGGCACACGGGCAGCACGTCGAGAATGGTGGGGTCGACGGGCAGCAGCACGGCGCCCAGTTCGATGTCTCCCGCGAGCAGCGCTTGTTCGATGGCGCGCGAGCCGGTCTCGAACAGCTTCATCTCGATGTCGGGATAGTGCTGATGAAACGCGCCGATCACCGGAATGAACAGATCGCCGCCGAGCGGCGGAATGCCGATCGACAACTCGCCGCGCGCCACCGTCTCCAGATCGGCAAGCTCGTGCTGCAGCCGGGCGTAGGCGGCGAGCACGTCCTGTCCGCGCTCGAAGACGACCCGCCCGGCATCGGTCAACTGCAGACGTCGCCCCATGCCGCGCTCTTCGCGCAGCATCAGCGGCGTGCCAAGCTCGTCCTCGAGCGCCTTGACCATCTTGCTCACCGTGGGCTGCGTCACAAACAGCGCTTCGGCTGCCGCCGTGAAGCTCTGCTGTCGCACAACTTCCACAAAACCTCGTAACGCGCGCAGTTCCATCTTGGTTCTCTCGTTGGCACCCGTGTGGTGCGATTTGCCGAAAAGCCCCGCCCCGTAAGGCATTGGCATGCACCATTAGGGTTAATACTTAAATTATTCCAATTTGGAATTGATTTGATAATACTAATTCATTTTATTTATGTTGCGGTGCTTCCTATACTCCGTTCCATATTGATGCGAAAGCCCGGGAGTCCGCCATGACCAAGATGATCGCCAGCCGTCTGTACAGCCGCAGCAAGCGCGTGGTGGATGTGGTGTGGCAGATTGCGCTGCTCACGGGCATCTATCTGGTGGCCGATGCTGCATCGCGTCATTTTCATTTGCCGCTGCCGGGCGGCGTGCTGGGTCTGCTGACCGTGGTCGCGCTGCTCATGAGCGGCGTGCTCAAGACCGAAAAGATCAAGCGCGGCGCCGACTGGTTCCTGGCCGAGATGATCCTGTTCTTCGTGCCGATGGTCGCCGCCGTCATGCAATACACGGATCTGTTGCGCCACGAAGGCCTGCAACTGCTGGCCGTCATCGGGGTGGGCACGGTGCTCGTGATGGTCTCGACCGCGCTGGCCGTCGACCTCGCGTGCCGCGCCGAGCGCCGCTTCAAGCGAGCCCTCGTCCGCGTCCCCGCGCGCCGGGCACATGAGGCCCGTTGACTTGATGTGCGCGCTCGCTGCCGCATCTTCCAACGCCACCTCGTTCGCCATTCCCCATAACGCCTGCCGGGTCTTGCCATGAATCATACGGCGCTCCTGCTGCTCGTTCTCACGGTCGTGTTCTATTACGTGTCGAAGCGTCTCTATGCGCGCTTCGGCAAGGTATGGCTCGGCCCGGCGATTCTGGCCCCGGTGCTGCTCATTGCGGTGATGGTCGGCGGCGGCATCTCCTATACGACATACATCTCCGATTCGCGCTGGCTCGTGTGGCTGCTCGGTCCCACGACCATCGCGTTCGCGGTGCCGATCTACGAGCACCGCGACATCATTCGACGTCATGCTTTCGCGTTGAGCGTCGGGGTGCTCGTGGCGATGGTCGTGGCCGTGGGCAGTTCGTACCTGCTCGCCAGGCTGTTCGAATTGCCGCCCGAGATGGCGCGCAGCCTGCTGGCGCGCTCGATCTCCACGCCGTTCGCGCTCGCCGTGTCGGACCAGGTCGGCGGCTCGCGCGATCTGGTCGGCCTGTTCGTCATCATCACCGGCTTCATCGGCATGCTGCTCGGCGAGGCGTTGCTGTCCTGGCTGCCGCTGCGCACCCGCATGGCGCGCGGCGCGCCGTTCGGCGCGGGGGCTCATGGCTTCGGCACCGCCAAGGCGCGCCAGATCGGCAGCGAGGAAGGCGTGGTCGCCAGCCTCGTCATGATGATCAACGGCATTCTCATGGTGTTCGCGGCACCGCTGCTCACGCACTTGCCGTTCTGACGGCGGCGCGCTCGCACAAAATAACCCTTCGCGCGTCGCCTCCTGCGCCGACGCAGCGCCCGAGTTTTGCTACAATGCCGGGGTCTTGAGGAGCGTTGCGACAGCCGAAGTGCTGCCAGGCTCAAGATCCTTCCCATTGGCCCCGCCGGCCGCCGGTTCACTCCCGGAGCGTCAGGCGCGTGGGCCGCAAGAACGGCGCTCACGTCCCAACTATCTAGACTTTAGAGAAAGGAGGCGTGATGAACGCCGTAGTCGATTCGAAATTCTCCGATTTTCACGTAGCCGATATCAACCTCGCCGGCTGGGGCCGTAAAGAGCTGACCATCGCCGAGAGCGAAATGCCGGGTCTGATGGCCACGCGCGAGGAATTCAAGGCAAGCCAGCCGCTCAAGGGCGCGCGCATCGCCGGCTCGCTGCACATGACCATCCAGACCGGCGTGCTCATCGAGACGCTCGTCGCGCTGGGCGCCGAAGTGCGCTGGGCCTCGTGCAACATCTTCTCCACGCAGGATCATGCCGCGGCCGCCATCGCCGCCGCCGGCATTCCGGTGTTCGCATTCAAGGGCGAATCGCTCGACGAATACTGGGAATACAGCCATCGCATCTTCGAATGGCCGAACGGCGAATTCGCCAACATGATCCTCGACGACGGCGGCGACGCCACGCTGCTGCTGATTCTCGGCAGCAAGGCAGAGAAGGACATCTCGGTCGTCGGCAACCCGACCAACGAGGAAGAAGTTGCGTTGTACGCGTCGATCAAGCGTCACCTCGAAGTCGATCCGCGGTGGTACAGCAAGCGTCTGTCGCAGATCAAGGGCGTGACCGAAGAGACCACCACGGGCGTGCACCGTCTGTACCAGATGGAAAAGGACGGCACGCTGCCGTTCCCGGCCATCAACGTGAACGACTCGGTCACCAAGTCGAAGTTCGACAACCTGTACGGCTGCCGCGAGTCGCTCGTCGACGGCATCAAGCGCGCCACTGACGTCATGATCGCGGGTAAGATCGCCCTGGTGGCCGGCTACGGCGACGTGGGCAAGGGCTGCGCACAGAGCCTGCGCGGCCTGGGCGCCACGGTGTGGGTCACGGAAATCGATCCGATCTGCGCCCTGCAGGCCGCCATGGAAGGCTACCGCGTGGTGACGATGGAATACGCCGCCGACAAGGCCGACATCTTCGTGACGGCTACGGGCAACTTCCACGTGATCGATCACGACCACATGGCCGCGATGAAGCATCAGGCGATCGTGTGCAACATCGGTCACTTCGACTCGGAAATCAACGTGGCGTCGACCCGCAAGTACCAGTGGGAGAACATCAAGCCGCAGGTCGATCACATCATCTTCCCGGACGGCAAGCGCATCATTCTGCTGGCCGAAGGCCGTCTCGTGAACCTGGGCTGCGCCACGGGCCACCCGTCGTTCGTGATGAGCAACTCGTTCACCAACCAGACGCTCGCGCAGATCGAATTGTTCGTGCACGGCGCCAAGTACAAGAACAGCGTGTATGTGCTGCCGAAGCATCTGGATGAAAAGGTCGCGCGTCTGCACCTGGGCCGCATCGGTGCCGAGCTGACCGTGCTCACCGACGATCAGGCGAAGTACATCAGCGTCGACAAGAATGGCCCGTTCAAGCCGGCGCACTACCGCTACTGATCCGCCCGCCGCTCCCGGCCGGGACTTCGCACGGAGGGGTGCGACGTGCCGGCAAGGGACGGCGTGACGGCATGGCCGCGCGGTGTCGTCAGTTGCCGCCGCGCGCGCCATGCGTGATTTCCCCACCACCGGTGCCGGGACATTCGTCCCGCACCGGCTTGTTTATCGGAGCTTGCCATGCGTCTGCTGCTGATTTGGCTCATCAATGCCATCGCGCTTCTCGTCCTGCCGTACATCGTGTCCGGCGTCCAGCTCAAGAGCATCGGGACGGCGCTGATCGTTGCGGTCGTGCTTGGTCTGATCAACGCCTTCCTGCGCCCGCTGCTTGTCGTGCTCACGCTGCCGGTCACGGTGCTCACGCTCGGGCTGTTCATCTTCGTGATCAACGCCTTGCTGTTCTGGCTGGCCGCGAACGTGGTGAAGGGCTTCGAAGTCTCGGGCTTCTGGGCGGCGCTGTTCGGCTCGCTCCTGTACAGCCTGATCTCGTGGATTCTGTCGGCGCTGGTGTTCGGCGAGCGTGCCACCAACAACGTGTAGTTTCGACGCGCATCCGCGCATGCCGTCGATCGCTCTTCGCAGGACCTTCGCAGGAATTCCGTAGTCATGTCGCAAGCGCTTCGCGCCGACCAGGCGCTCGTATCGAGAGGATTGGCCGCTTCGCGCACCGCCGCGCAGCGTCTGATCGACGCCGGGCGCGTGTATTACGCCGGCACCGAAACGGCGCTGAAGAAAGCCAGCCAGATGGTGGCGGACGACGAGCGCATCGAAGTGCGCGCGGCGGCCGACGGCCTGCCCGGCGAAGACCGCTATGTATCGCGCGGCGGCCTGAAGCTGGCCGGCGCGCTGGCCGGCACGGGACTCGACGCGTCCGGGCGCGTGGCGCTCGACGTCGGTCTGTCGACCGGCGGCTTTGCCGATTGTCTGCTGCAGGCGGGCGCGGCCCAGGTGCTCGGCGTCGACGTCGGCCATGGGCAACTGCATCGGCGTCTGGCCGGCGAGGCGCGGCTCGTGTCGCTCGAAGGCGTCAATGCGCGACATCTCTCGCGCGAGATGCTCGACGAGCGCTTGACCGGCCTGGCGGCGGCCGCGGGAGAAGGGGCGCAAGCGATGAAGGCCGTGCCGGAAGCCGGCTTCGACCTGATCGTGGGCGACGTGTCGTTCATCTCGCTCACACTCGTGCTCCCCGCGCTCGCACCGCTGCTGGCGGCGAGCGGCGACCTGCTGATGCTGGTCAAGCCGCAGTTCGAAGTGGGCCGCGAACACATCGGCCGAGGTGGCCTCGTGCGGGATGCCGCGCAATATGCGCTAGTAGAGACAAAGATCCGCACCGCCTGCGAAGGCCTGGGACTGACGGTGGCCGCATGGCTCGACAGCCCCATCGCCGGCGGCGACGGCAACCGGGAGTTCTTCGTGCACGCCAGGCGTGCGGCATGAGCGCTCCCCAGAAAGGCAAACGATCATGACGCAACCTTCCTTCAGTTTCGAATTCTTCCCGCCCAAGACCGCCGAGGGCGCGGAGAAGCTGCGCGCCACGCGTCAGCAACTGTTCCCGCTCGGCCCGAAGTTCGTCTCGGTGACGTTCGGCGCGGGCGGCTCGACCCAGCAGGGCACGCTCGACACCGTTGTCGAAATCCAGCGCGAAGGCGTGGAAGCGGCGCCGCACCTGTCGTGCGTGGGCTCGACCCGCGAGAACATCCGCCAGATTCTGGCGACATACAGGCAGCACGGCATTCGCCACATCGTGGCGCTGCGCGGCGACCTGCCCTCGGGCATGGGCGAGATCGGCGAATTCCGCTACGCGTCAGAGCTCGTCGAGTTCATCCGCGCGGAGACAGGCGATTGGTTTCACATCGAAGTGGCGGCCTACCCGGAATACCATCCGCAGGCGAAGTCGCCGCGTCTTGACCTGGAGCACTTCGCCAACAAGGTGAAGGCCGGCGCGAACGCCGCGATCACGCAGTATTTCTTCAACGCGGACGCCTATTTCCGTTTCGTCGACGACGCCAGCCGCCTTGGCGTGGACGTACCCATCGTGCCCGGCATCATGCCGATCACGAACTACTCGCAGATGATGCGGTTTTCGGAGATGTGCGGAGCCGAAGTGCCGCGCTGGATCGCCAAGCGTCTCGAAGGCTTCGGCGACGACCGCGAGTCGATTCGCGCCTTCGGCCTGGACGTGGTGACGGCGCTGTGCGAACGCCTGCTCGCCGACGGCGCGCCGGGGCTGCATTTCTATACGCTCAACGCGGCATCGGCGACCAAGGCCATGTGGCAGCGCCTCGGCCTGTAAGGGCGCCGCGCAATCGTTTGCCAACGATAGGGGGCTTCGGAAGTCAATCCTGATAAAAATTAAGTGGTTTCCTAACCAAAAACACTACAAATAGTCGGATTGCTAGGGATTTGGCGTGTTGTTGCGCCGGGGAAGCTTCAGTAATATCCCCCTGGGCTCGGCGACGGACCGTTGCCGGGCGTCACATAAGATCCCGAGGAGCCTATGAAACGAACCCACACCCTGCGTTTGCTTTTGGCTGCAACCCTGCTGACCGGCGCGGCAGCGATCCCGCCCGCCGTAGCGGCTGAGCTCCC
The DNA here is from genome assembly GCF_000815105.2 of Pandoraea pulmonicola. Taxonomy (NCBI): domain Bacteria; kingdom Pseudomonadati; phylum Pseudomonadota; class Betaproteobacteria; order Burkholderiales; family Burkholderiaceae; genus Pandoraea; species Pandoraea pulmonicola. The sequence continues at coordinate 295,558 of NZ_CP010310.2, forward strand.
CAACAAGACCCTCGTGTATTGTTCCGAGGGTAGCCCCGCCGGTTTCGATCCGGGGCAACTGACGACCGGTACGGACTTCGATCCGGCGGACGCGATCTATAACCGTCTCGTCGCCTTCATCCCCGGCGAGACTGGCGTGATACCGTCGCTCGCGGAGAAATGGGACATCTCGCCGGACAGCAAGGTCTACACGTTCCACCTGCGCCGCGGCGTGAAGTTCCACACGACCGAGTACTTCAAGCCGACGCGCGACTTCAACGCCGAGGACGTGAAGTTCACCTTCGATCGCATGGGCGATCGCGAAATGCCGTTCCGCAAGGCCTATCCGGCCGAATTTCCGTACTTCGTCGACATGGGCCTGCAGGCCGACATCGAGCGTATCGAGATCGTCGATCCGTACACCGTGCGCTTCGTGCTCAAGAAGGTCGACGCACCGTTGATCCAGAACCTGGCCATGTCGTTCGCGTCGATCCTGTCGAAGGAATACGCGGACAAGCTGCTCGCGGCGAACAACCCGCGCGACATCGCGCTCAAGCCGGTCGGCACGGGTCCGTTCATCTTCCGCAGCTACACGAAGGACGCCACGCTGCGCCTGGATGGCAACAAGGAGTACTGGAACACGCAGTTGCCGCCGAAGGTGGGCAAGCTGATCTTCGCGATCACGACCGACGCCAACGTCCGTATCCAGAAGCTCAAGCGCAACGAATGCCAGGTCGCGACCTACCCGCGCCCGGCGGACGTCGATACCCTCAAGGCCGAAATCAAGGCGCAGGGCAGCGCATCGAAGCTGAAGATGCCGGATCAGGTCGGCTTCAACCTCGGCTACGTGGCATACAACGTGCAGAAGAAGCCGCTCGATCGCGTGGAGGTTCGTCAGGCACTCGACATGGCGATCAACAAGAAGGCCATCCTCGAATCGGTCTACGGCTCGGCCGGACAACTGTCGAACGGCGCGCCGATGCCGCCCACGCAGTGGTCCTACGACAAGAACATCAAGCCGGCCGGCTACGATCCGGAAAAGGCCAAGGCGCTGCTCGAGAAGGCCGGTGCGAAGAACGTCGAACTGACGCTGTGGGCCATGCCGGTGCAACGCCCGTACAACCCCAACGGCAAGCTCATGGCCGAGATGATCCAGGCCGACTGGGCGAAGATCGGCGTGAAGGCCAACATCGTCACGTATGAATGGGGCGAGTACATCAAGCGCGCGAAGGCGGGCGAGCACGACGCCCTGCTCATCGGCTGGACGGGCGACAACGGTGACCCCGACAACTGGCTCGGCGTGCTGCTCGGTTGCGATTCGATCAACGGCAACAACTTCTCGAAGTGGTGCTACAAGCCGTTCGACGACCTGGTGAAGCAGGCGCGCCAGACCACCGACGTGGCGGCGCGCACCAAGCTCTACACGCAGGCGCAGGAAATCTTCGCGCAGCAACTGCCGTTCTCGCCCATCGCGCACTCCACTCAATACAAGCCGATGGCGAAGAACGTGCAGGGCTTCAAGCTCAGCCCGTTCAGCCGTAACAGCTTCGCCGGCGTGTCGCTGGACTGAGCGCCGCGGTCGAACGGTGCCGGCGGTCCAAACCGGCGCACCATGCCGCCGGACGTGGCCGCCGCGCTCGCGTCCGGCGACGACAACAAGACGGCATACCGCCTGCGACTGATTAACGCGGCACAGCGCCCCCCGTTCTCCCGCCGGGGACGGGGCGGCGCACGCAGCTCCCACGGAACCCTCCTATGCTGAGATTCGTCCTGAGACGGCTGGGCATGGTGATCCCGACCTTCATCGGCATCACCGTCCTGGCGTTCGCGCTCATTCACCTCATTCCCGGCGATCCGATCGAAGTGCTGGTGGGCGAGCGCAATCTCGATCCCGTCATGCACGCCGAAGCGATGAAGCGGCTGGGACTCGATCAACCGCTCACCACGCAGTATTTCGTCTACCTGAAGCGCGCTGCGCAGGGCGACCTCGGACGCTCCATCGTCACCAACGAAGGCGTGCTGCACGAGTTCTTCTCGCGCTTTCCCGCCACGCTGGAACTGGCCCTGTGCGCGATGATCTTCGCGCTCGCGGTCGGCCTGCCCGCGGGCGTGGCCGCATCGCTGCGACGCGGCAGGATGCTCGACCACACCACCATGGGCGCCGCCCTCACCGGCTACTCGATGCCCATCTTCTGGTGGGGGCTGCTGCTCATCATGCTGTTCTCGGTCGACCTGCAATGGACGCCCGTCTCCGGGCGCATCGGCGTGGAGTACGACGTGCCGGGCGTGACCGGCTTCATGCTCATCGACACGCTGCTCTCGGGCGACGAGGGCGCGTTCGCGTCCGCCGTGAGCCACCTGATCCTGCCGACCATCGTGCTTGGCACGGTGCCGCTCGCGGTGATCGCCCGCATGACGCGCTCGGCCATGCTCGAGGTGCTGCGCGAGGACTACATCCGCACCGCGCGAGCGAAAGGGCTCTCGCCCTGGCGCGTGATCGTCGTGCACGCGCTGCGCAACGCGCTCATTCCGGTCATTACCGTCATCGGCTTGCAGGTGGGCACGCTGCTCGCTGGTGCCGTGCTCACCGAGAACGTGTTCTCCTGGCCCGGCATCGGCAAGTGGCTGATCGACGCCATTCTGCGACGCGACTATCCGGTGGTGCAGGGCGGCATCCTGCTCATCGCGACGGGCGTGATTCTGGTCAACCTGCTGGTCGACGTGCTCTACGGCGTCGTCAACCCGCGCATACGGCACTGAAGGAGGTCACCCATGAGTGATACGCCTGCAACGCTGCCGCCTCCCGCCGCCGTCACGGCCACGCCGCGTGCGCGCCTGATGCGGGAGTTCCTGCGCAGCTTCACCGCCAACCGTGGTGCCACGGCGGCGGCCATCGTGCTGTTGCTGATGTTCGCGGCGGCGATCTTCGCGCCGCTCATCGCGCCGCACAACCCCATCGAGCAATACCGCGACTACGTGAAGGTGCCGCCCGCCTGGTTCGAAGGCGGCAACCGGCAATTCCTGCTCGGCACCGACGAGGCCGGCCGCGACATCCTTTCGCGGTTGATTCACGGCGCGCGCCTGTCGTTCTGGATCGGTCTGTCGTCGGTCGTGCTTTCGCTCATTCCGGGCATTCTGCTCGGCCTGCTCGCGGCGTTCTTCCCGCGCTGGCTCGACACCCCGATCATGCGCCTGATGGACATGATGATGGCGCTGCCGTCGCTGCTGCTCGCCGTGGCCGTGGTCGCGGTGATCGGCCCGGGTCTCGCCAATACGACCATCGCGATCGCCATCGTGACGCTGCCGGCGTATGTGCGCCTCACGCGTGCGGCCGCCATCGGCGAATTGCAACGCGAGTACGTGATCGCTTCGCGCATGGCCGGCGCGGGCACGTTGCGTCTGATGTTCTCGACGGTGCTGCCGAACTGCGCGGCGCCGCTCATCGTGCAGGCCACGCTGAGTTTTTCGGTGGCGATTCTCGACGCGGCGGCGCTCGGCTTCCTCGGTCTGGGCGTGCAGCCGCCGCTCGCCGAGTGGGGCTCGATGCTCGCGTCGGCGCGCGACTACATGGAAAGTGCCTGGTGGATCGTGACGCTGCCGGGACTTGCGATCGTCATCTCGGTGCTTGCGATCAATCTGGTTGGCGATGGCCTGCGCGACGCACTCGACCCCAAACTGAAACGAATCGCATGAGTCTGCTCTCCATTCGCAATCTATCGGTCGACTTCGACGGCGCGCGCGCGGTCGAAGCCATCGACCTCGACGTCGGCCAGGGCGAGATTCTCGGCGTGGTCGGCGAATCCGGTTCCGGCAAGAGCGTGACGATGCTCGCGCTCATGGGACTCATCGACGCGCCGGGGCGCGTGCGTGCGGACGAAGTCCGGTTCGACGGACGCGATTTGCTGCATGCGAGCGCTCGCGAGCGACGCGGCATCGTCGGACGCGACGTCTCGATGATCTTCCAGGACGCGCTCACGAGCCTGAACCCGAGCTACACCATCGGCTACCAGATCGGCGAGGTGTTGCGCCGCCACATGGGGCTGCGTGGACGGGCGCTGCGCGATCGCATCGTGGAACTGCTCGAACAGGTCGAGATCCCCGACGCAGCCAACCGGCTCGGCGCGTATCCGCACCAGCTCTCCGGCGGCATGAACCAGCGCGTGATGATCGCGATGGCGATTGCCTGCCGCCCGAAGCTGCTGATTGCCGACGAGCCGACCACCGCGCTCGACGTCACCATCCAGGCGCAGATCATGGCGCTGCTGCTGCAGTTGCAGAAGGAGCACGGCATGGCGCTGGTGCTGATTTCGCACGATCTCGCGGTCGTGGCCGAAGTCGCGCATCGGGTGGCGGTCATGTACGCCGGGCAGGTGATCGAGGTCCAGCAGGTGCCCGCGCTGTTCGATGCGCCGCATCATCCCTACACGGAAGCCCTGCTTTCGGCGATTCCGGAGCACAACCGCGGTGTGCGCCGACTGCGCACGCTGCCCGGCGTGGTGCCGGGGCGCGACGACCGTCCCGCCGGTTGCCTGCTCTCGCCCCGCTGCCCCTATGCAGACGACCATTGCCGCACGGTGCAGCCGTCGCTCGATCCCTATACGGGGCCGACGGCGACGGGCGCACCGCTGGTGCGGTGCTTCAAGCCGCTGCCGCATGTCGCAGCGGATCATCAGTCGATGGGAGGGGCGCAATGAGTGAAACCGTTTTCGCAACGCCCCCGGCCGCGCCGCAAGGCCCCGATGCCGGCGAGGCGGCGCGCGACGCCAGTCGCATCGTGCTGGCCGCACAGGATCTGAAGCGTTTTTACACGGTGAATCGCGGGTTGTGGCGCGGGCAGGCGAGCGTCAGGGCGTTGAACGGCGTGTCGTTCGAGCTGGCCGCGGGGCGCACGCTCGCGGTGGTCGGCGAGTCGGGGTGCGGCAAATCGACGCTGGCCCGGGTGCTGACGTTGATCGAGCCGCCGACGTCCGGCAAACTCGCCATCGACGCGACCGAGACGACGGCGGCTTCGGTGGGCGATCTGGCGCCGCTGCGCACGCGCATCCAGATGGTGTTCCAGAACCCGTACGCGTCGCTCAATCCGCGCAAGACCGTGGGGCAGGCGCTCGACGAGCCGCTGGCGATCAACACGTCGCTCGGCCGCGTCGAGCGGGGCGAGAAGATCGAGGCGATGATGCGCACCGTCGGTCTGCGCCCCGAGCACGTTGCACGCTATCCGCACATGTTCTCGGGCGGGCAGCGTCAACGTGTGGCGATTGCCCGGGCGATGATCCTGTCGCCGGCGATCGTGGTGGCCGACGAGCCGGTTTCTGCCCTGGATGTCTCAATTCAGGCACAGATCCTGAATCTTTTCATGGATTTGCAGGACCGGTACGCGACGAGTTACGTATTCGTGTCGCATAATCTCGCCGTGGTCGAGCATGTGGCGGACGACGTCATGGTGATGTACCTCGGCCGCGCGGTCGAACACGGTCCCAAGGCCGCCGTGTTCGGCAAGCCGCTGCATCCGTACACCAAGGCGCTGATGTCGGCCACGCCGGCCATCAAGGCGTCGGAGCGGCGCGTGAAGATCCCGCTGATCGGCGAGTTGCCCTCGCCGCTGCGGCCGCCGCCGGGGTGTGCGTTTGCGCCGCGCTGCCCATATGCCGTCGACCGGTGTCGTGAGGAAGTGCCGCAACTGCGCAAGCTCGAGGGACGTCTGGTGGCGTGCCATCGGGTGGAAGACATTGAGGGATGACAAGATTGGGTGGACCACCACGCGCGACGCATCTGCGCCGGGGCGTTGCATTGACCGGCTGGCTGCTCGGCTGCCTGTTGATGACGTTGGCCGTCACGCTGGACGCGGCATCGACCGTGACCCCGCGTGCCATCGCGCCGCGCGCGTTGCCGTTGGTGGTCCCCGAGCCCGGCGAATCGCCGCCGGGCGCCAATCTCCCGTTCTATGAAGCCCGCAAGGGCGACATGACCATCTACGTCATGGGCACGCTCCACGTGGGCAAGCCCGACGACTATCCGTTCCGCAAGGTCGTGGTCGATGCGCTGCGCGTGTCGAAGACGGTGGCGTTCGAGCTCTCGCCGGACGATCTGACGATGTCGCAGGACGACGTCCAGAAGTACGGCATGTGTACGCGGGCGTGCCTGCCGCGGCTGATCCCGGCGCCGCTATGGCGCAAGCTGCGTGATCGACTCAAGGGCAATCCGGCGATGCTGGCCGAGATTCGTCACATGCGGCCGTGGCTGGCGGCGCTGCTCGTCGAGACGCTCGATTCGATGGGCGCCGACCTGCAGACGGAATACGGCACCGAGAATCAGCTGGAGAACATCTACCGGGGCCGCATCGTCGGTCTGGAGTCGCTGGCCGAGCAGATGGACGCCTTCACCGGCCTGAGCGCGGCGCAGCAGAACGAGCTGCTGGCACAGGAGCTCGTGCTGAGCCCGAAGACGGCGACGGCGCAGGTCGAAGAATTGCACCGCCTGTGGCGCGCGGGCGATGCGGAGCTGGTGTTCGACTGGTCGCAGGGCAAGGCGGCACAGGTGCGGCGCAACGCGGCGCTGGCCGACGCGATCGACGAGCGCATCCTGTATTCGCGCAATCGACGCTTCCTCGCGCGGATGCTCTTCCTGGCCGATCCGGGCCAACCGGTCTTCGTCGCCGTCGGCACATTGCACCTCGGCGGCCCGCATGGGGTGCTGCAACTGCTGCGCGAGCATGGGTTTTCGGTGGCGCAGCGCTAACGGAGTAGGAGCGGCGGAAGAACCGATTAGGAATCGCCCGAGATTCGCGCCCACTACGTTGACTCCCCTGTCCCTGGCGATTAATTTGGCATCACTCGCGTGAGTGGCCCCCCGCCCAAATATCGCCAGGAATCACGATGCCAGTTGCCGCCCACAGTCCCGATCAATACGCGCGCCACCCGTCAGCACCTATCCACCCGCCGCCCCGTGCTCCGCGCGGTGTTCACGAGGAAGCACAACTGCTTTACGAAGCCACCGTTCGCGGCCTTGCCGACGTCGCATCGGGTCGTAAAAGGCCCAGCGAAGTCGTGAAGACGGGATGCTCGATCGACCTCGACGAAGCGTACTTCGAGTTCCCGCACGATCCCGACGAGATCCATGCCGAAGACTTTATTGGAATCGTCATGGGACTCCGGGATGTCGACGCAGGGCGTACCGTCCCGGACGAAGTCGTCAGCGCGCAGTTCGCCGAATATAGCCGGAGGTTGATGGAAAAGTCGTGACTGTGACAATTCGCTGGTCGGAATATGCGCTGCGTGAACGCGTCATCATCTGGAACCAATTGTCGAATGTCAGTCCCAGCGCAGCGTTAAGCCTGAACAGATCGGTGGAGCGTGCACTCAGAAATCTGCGCGCGTTTCCGGCGATGGGACGCCCGCACAGGATCGGTAACACCCGAGTGCTGGTGCCCCACAGGCATTACAGAATGATCTACCAATTCAAGGAGAGCGCAGTCACCATCCTGTCGTTACACAACGTCAATCGTCGCTGGCCTCCCGGCGGCTATCCGTTCAACGATTGACGCATTCCGGCTCGGCGGCTCAGCACCTCCTCAAGCCAACATCCCCCGCGCCTCGATAAAGCCGATGATCTCCTGAAGGCCCTTGCCTTCCTTCATGTTCCCCATGACGAACGGCCGCATTCCGCGCATCTTCTGCGTGTCGGATCGCATGATATCGAGCGATGCGCCAACGTAAGGCGCCAGATCGGTCTTGTTGATCACGAGCAGATCGGACTTGGTGATGCCCGGGCCGCCTTTGCGCGGGATCTTCTCGCCACCGGCGACATCGATCACGTAGATCGTCAGATCCGACAGCTCAGGGCTGAACGTGGCCGCGAGGTTGTCGCCGCCGGATTCGATGAAGACCACGTCGGCATCGGGAAAGCGATCCAGCATGCGCTCGACGGCCTCGAGGTTGATCGACGCATCTTCGCGAATCGCCGTGTGTGGGCATCCACCGGTTTCGACACCGAGAATGCGCTCCGGCTCCAGTGCGCCGGCCACGGTGAGCAATCGCTGGTCCTCCTTCGTGTAGATGTCGTTGGTGATGACGACGAGGTCGTACCGGTCCCGCATGGCCTTGCAGAGCATTTCGGTCAGGGTCGTCTTGCCGGAGCCGACCGGGCCGCCGATCCCGACACGCAGCGGCGGATTCTTCTTGGTACGACGGGCGTTGGTGGTTGTCGTCATGGCAAATGTCGTAGTGGCGATGAATTGACGAAGTCGAGGCGCGATGCAGCGGCGTCCTACGAGCGGAACAGACGTGAGTACTGCGTTTCGTGACGCGACGCGAGAATGGCGAGCGCCGGCGAAAACGTATTGAACTGGTCGTCGCGCAGTGAGGCCGCGCGATAGGCGGCGTCGACGACGCGTGTGCGCAACGCGACGATCACACGCTGCGCGGCCAACTGGCCCAGCGGCACGGCCTTGAGCGCGCCAGCCACTTGATTTTCGAGCCAACTGAACGCGTAGGCGACAAGCGTATCGGCCAGCGCGGCGCCATGCGCGAGTGCAGCGAAGGCGAAGGCCGTCGGCAATGCGATGGGACGCAGCGAGGACAGCAGCACACGTTGCCGCGAGTCTCCCCATTCGAGCGAGAGGGCAAGCTGTGTGAGCGACCAACCCATCTGTTCGGTTTCGGCGCGAAGCTCGGCGGCTTCCCGCGTGGCGAGCAGCCAGTCGTTCACCTGCGAGAGTGCCGTCGCATCGCTGGCTTGCCAGTGGCGCCATTGTCTGGCGAGCAGCGCCAGCTCACCGGTGGTGAAGACGCCGTCCAGTTGGCTGGCAATCCAGCGTTCGGCGCTTGGGGCGTTGTGAATGATGCCGTGCTCGACGGCCGCTTCGAGCCCTTGCGAGTAGCTGAAGGCGCCGATGGGCAGTGCGGGCGACGCAAGGTGCAGCAGCGCAGCAAGCGACTGCAGCGACGCCGTTGCGACCGGCTCAGCGAGAGGACTGGCCAGGCTTGCTGTCATCGGGCGAATTTGCCGGAGGGTGCGCATTCGCGCCTGCGGCGTCGACTTGCGACGGCGAATGATCGTGTGTGCAGTCAGCACCGTGGACGTGTGCGTGACCCGTGCCCGCGTCATGTAAATGATCATGGGCGCAGTGCTGGCCGTGGGCGTGCATGTGGCCATCGTTCCCGTCATGCACGTGCGAGCATTCGGCGCCGTGCACATGACCATGGGTATGATCGTGCCCACATCCGGGACCGTGCTCATGCACATGGTGATGTCCGTGCCCGGACGCATGGTCGTGCCCGTGATGTTCATGGAACACCCGCTGCGCGAGCGCGAAGTCTTCGGTAAAGGTGGCGTCGTGGCCGTGTTTGTGCCCGCCACCGTAGGCGCCGGCTTCGGGCTCGAAAGGCATGAGGGCTTCGGCAACGTCGACGTCGAGCCGCAGCAGCATATCGCGCAGCACCGGATCGTACTCGAGCTTGAGGTAGCCGTCGCCCACTTCCACCGGCGTGTGCCGGTTGCCGAGATGGTAGGCGGCACGCGTCAGCGCGAGCGGTGAGGCCGCGCTCACGAGCAGCACCGTCTCCGGTGCGGCTTCCACGCGGATGAGGCCGCCATCGTCGGCCACCAGCACGTCGCCGCCGCGCAGCACGGTGCCGCGCGGCAGAAACAGCGCCACCTCCTCGCCGGTGGCGAGCGTGGCACGCAGGCGGCTTTTGCTGCGAGCGTCGAAGGGCAGCACGAGTGCAGGGGAGCGACGCACCAGCGGCGCCGCGAGGGTGCCGGCATCGAGGCGTTTCTCGACGCGGCGCAGCGTCGCCGACGATGGCGGGGCCGTGGACGAACCGGAGGATTCGGAGACTTGCGACATGATTCAGAACAGGAAGTAGCGTTGGGCCATCGGCAACACGGTTGCGGGCTCGCACGTGAGCCATTGACCGTCCGCGATGACCTGATAGGTCTCGGGGTCGACGCTGATGTGCGGCAGCCAGTCGTTATGGATCATGTTGGCCTTGGTCACCTGCCGGATATCGCGCACCGGCACAATGCGCTTGGACAGCCCATAGCGGCCGGCCACGTCGCCATCGTACGCCGCTTGCGACACGAACGTCAGCGATGTACGCGCCAGGGCGCCGGCGCGTGCACCGAACATCTCGCGATAGTGCACCGGCTGGGGCGTCGGAATCGAGGCGTTCGGATCTCCCATGAGTGCTGTCGTGATCATGCCGCCCTTGAGAATCATCGACGGCTTCACGCCGAAGAACGCCGGCTCCCACAGCACCAGATCGGCCCACTTGCCCACTTCGACGGAGCCGATTTCGTGGGCCATGCCATGAGTGATCGCCGGGTTGATGGTGTACTTCGCCACGTAGCGCTTGACGCGGAAATTGTCGGCCTGCGCCGTGTCGGTGCCGAGCGCGCCGCGCTGCACCTTCATCTTGTGCGCGGTCTGCCAGGTGCGCATGACGACTTCGCCGACCCGGCCCATCGCCTGCGAATCCGACGAGATCATCGACAGCGCGCCGAGATCGTGCAGGATGTCCTCGGCCGCGATCGTCTCGCGCCGGATCCGTGACTCCGCGAAGGCGATGTCCTCCGCAATGGCCGGATCGAGGTGATGACAGACCATCAGCATGTCGAGGTGCTCGTCGAGCGTGTTGACGGTGTACGGTCGCGTCGGATTGGTGGACGACGGCAGCACGTTTGCCTCGCCGCACACCTTCAGGATGTCCGGTGCGTGGCCGCCGCCGGCGCCCTCGGTGTGATAGGTGTGGATCGTGCGGCCCTTGATGGCCGCCACCGTGGCTTCCACGAAGCCGCCTTCGTTGAGTGTGTCGGTGTGGATGGCGACCTGCGTATCGGTCGCGTCGGCCACTGTCAGACAGGCGTCGATGGCGGCGGGCGTCGAGCCCCAGTCTTCATGCAGCTTCAGGCCGATGGCGCCGGCTTCGATCTGTTCGGTGAGCGGCGCGAGCTGGCTGACGTTGCCCTTGCCGAGAAAGCCCAGATTGATCGGCCAGCCGTCGGCGGCCTGCAGCATGCGCTCCAGATGCCAGGGACCGGGCGTGCAAGTGGTGGCGTTCGTCCCCGTCGCGGGGCCGGTACCCCCGCCGAGCAGCGTGGTCACGCCGGACGACAACGCCTCCTCGATCTGCTGCGGACAGATGAAATGGATGTGCGAATCGATGCCGCCGGCGGTGACGATCATGCCTTCGCCGGCGATGACTTCCGTCGCGCCGCCGAGCGGAATGGTGACGCCGGGTTGAATGTCCGGGTTGCCGGCTTTGCCGATGCCCCAGATGCGTCCGTCCTTGAGGCCGATGTCCGCCTTGACGATGCCCCAGTGGTCGACGATCACGGCGTTGGTGATGACGGTGTCGACCACGTCGGCGCGCGTGCGCTGCGACTGCCCCATGCCGTCGCGGATCACCTTGCCGCCGCCGAACTTCACTTCCTCGCCGTAGATCGTGTAATCGCGTTCGATCTCGATGATCAGTTCTGTATCGGCGAGTCGCAGCCGGTCGCCCGCGGTCGGGCCGAACATTTCCGCGTAAGCGCGGCGTGAGATCTTCATAGTGCCCCCATCACACGGCCGGCGAAACCGTAGACACGGCGGTCTCCCGCCAACGCGACCAGTTCGACGGTGCGCTGCTGCCCCGGCTCGAAGCGCACGGCGGTGCCGGCGGCGATGTTCAGCCGAAAGCCGCGCGCGGCCTCGCGGTCGAATTGCAGGGCGTCGTTGACCTCATGGAAATGAAAGTGCGAGCCGACCTGAATCGGCCGATCACCCGTGTTGGCGACCGTCACGCTGATCGTCGGGCGCCCCGCGTTGAGCGTGATCTCACCTGGGGCCGGCAACAGTTCTCCGGGAATCATGAATGTCTCCTGTGCGCGACGGTTCGCAACGACGGATTGTTTGTCATGGCGCCCGCCGCTCACGTCGCCACGGCCAATAACGACACGCCGTAAGCCAGCACGCCGGCGCCCAGCGCACGCGGCACCCAGGCCGTGCGGTGCCGCAGCGCGATGCCGGCGGCGATGCCCAGCCCGTGCAGCATGCCCGTCGCGAGCAGAAAGCCGGCCATGTAATGCATGGCGCTCGCCTCGTCCGGCAGTTCGGCGCCGTGCGCAAAGCCATGGAAGACCGCAAACGCGCCCACGACGGCGGCGCCCGCCCAGCCGGGCAGCGTCGCGCGCGTGGCCAGCATCAGGCCGAGCACGAGCAACGAGACGGCGATCATCGGTTCCACGCCGGGCAGTGCGAAACCGTGCGACATGCCGAGCAGGCCACCGGCGGCGAGCATGGCGACGAAGGCGATCGGCGCGAGCCAGACCCGGCGCGACGTCAGTGCGCTCCACAAGCCGACGACGATCATCGCGCACAGATGATCCACGCCGGTGAGCGGGTGGAAGAAGCCGGCCGCGAAGCTGCCGGCGGCGTCATGTCCCGGATGTCCGGGGTGCGCGAGCGCGACGCCGGAGGCCGCCAACAGCGCGATGCCCGCGGCCGCGCGCACCAGGCGACGCGAGGCGACGGACGCACCGGAAGCGGGGGACATGGCACAAGGTGCGGAGGATGCCGACGAAGACACGGCAATTTCACATGCGTTCGGGGGGCGGTTTGCTGACATGAGACGTCCTTGATTTGTTGTTGTCGACGACAAATGAAACGGCGCTGGGTACGGATAGATCACTTCGGCATTACGGCATTACGGCATTACGGCATTACGACGGACGACGCCGAAGCGACCACCGCCGTGCGCACGGCGCCTTCACGGTATCGGGTGATGCACGGTGACGAGCTTGGTGCCATCGGGAAACGTGGCCTCCACCTGGATGTCGGGAATCATTTCGGGCACGCCTTCCATGACGTCGTCGCGCGTGAGCAGGGTGGTGCCGTAGTGCATGAGGTCGGCGACCGTGCGGCCATCGCGAGCGGCTTCCATGAGCGCGGCGCTGATGAAGGCCACGGCCTCGGGGTAGTTCAGCTTCAGGCCGCGAGCGCGGCGCCGTTCGGCGAGCAGCGCGGCGGTGAAGATGAGCAGCTTGTCTTTTTCGCGTGGAGTGAGTTTCATCGTAGGGGGCGAATGTCAGGACAAATGGGGCTTCAGGTGTGCGCCACTACCGCTTGGCATCCGGCGTCATCGATGCCACGGAAACCGGCGTGTCGCGATGCACCGCGCTGGATCGTCATCATTGACAGATGAACCGCTGCAGTTCCGGCGTCGCCGGCTGCGTGAAGAGCTGTTCCGGCTCGCCGGATTCCCAGATCCTGCCCTGATGCATGAACACCACCCGGTCGGATACATGGCGTGCAAAGCGCATCTCGTGCGTGACGAGGATCAGCGTCATGCCTTCCGCCGCGAGGTCCTCCAGCACCTTGAGCACTTCCGCGACCAGTTCGGGGTCGAGCGCCGAGGTGATCTCGTCGCACAGCAGCACGGCCGGGTTCATCGCGAGCGAACGCGCAATCGCCACACGTTGCTGTTGACCGCCGGAGAGCTGCGACGGATAGCTGTCGAACTTGTCGCCGAGTCCCACCTTGGCGAGCATGGCGCGCGCCGTCTCGCGGGCCTCGGCGGCCGGGGTCTTCTTCACCACCTTCTGTGCGAGCATCACGTTCTCGCCGGCCGACAGATGCGGAAACAGGTTGTATTGCTGGAACACCATGCCGACCTTGAGGCGCAGCGCGCGCAGATCGGTGTCGCGCGCACCGACGTGGACGCCGTCGACCGCCACGCTGCCCGCGTCGAAGCGCTCCAGACCATTGAGCGTTCGCAGCAACGTGCTCTTGCCCGAGCCGCTCTTGCCGATGATCGACACGACCTGACCGCGCTCGACGTCCATGTCGATGCCCTTGAGCACCGGGTTCTCGCCGAAGCGCTTTTGCATGTCCCTGACTTCAATGAGCGACATGGAGTTTCCTTTCGAGATGACGCGCCCAGAGCGACAGCGGATAGCAGGCAGCGAAGTAGAACAGGGCGACGAGGCCATACACCGTGAATGGCTGGAACGTCGCGTTGGTGAGCATGGTGCCGGTCTTGGTGAGTTCGTCGAAGCCGATGATCGAGGCGAGTGCCGTGCTCTTGACCACCTGGACCGAGAAACCGACCGTGGGCGCGATGGCGATGCGCAGCGCCTGCGGCAGAATCACGTGGCGCAACTGTTCGCCGTAACGCATGGCCAGGCTCGACGACGCCTCCCACTGACCGTGTGGAATGGCGTCGACGCAGCCTCGCCAGATTTCCGTCAGATAGGCGCTCGTGTACAGCGTGAGGCATACGGCGGCGGCCACCCATGGCGAGACTTCGAATCCAAGCAACGGCAGGCCGAAGAAGACCAGGAACAGCTGCATGAGCAGCGGCGTTCCCTGGAATACCTCGATGTAGAGAGCGACGGCGCGCGCCGCCCATTGCACGCGCCCGACGCGCACAACGAGCAGCGCCAACGCCACCAGTCCGCCGCAGACGAAGGCGATGGCCGACAGAGCCAGCGTCCAGCGTCCGGCGAGCAGCAGCCCGCGCAGCATGTCCCAGATCGAGAACTCGATCATCGTGCGCCTCCCTTGACCATGCCGCGAAAGAGGCGTCGCGCGCCGCGCGTCAGCACGCGGCGCAGGGCAATCGCCAGCACCAGATAAAGCGCGGTCACGATCAGATAGCTTTCGAAAGCCCGGAACGTGCGCGACTGCACGAAGTTGGCGGCATACGACAGATCGGGTACGGAGATCTGCGAGACGACGGCCGAGCCGAGCATCACGATCACGATCTGGCTGGCGAGCGCCGGGAACACCTTGGCGAAAGCCTGCGGCAGGATGATGTGGCGCAGAATCTGCGCGCGCGTCATCGCTAGCGACTGCCCGGCTTCGGACAGGCCGCGCGGCACGGCGCGCATGCCCGCGCGGAGGATCTCCGTCGCGTAGGCGCCGAGGTTCACGCTCATGGCGACGACGGCGGCCGTCGTCTCGTCGATGTGGACGCCGAGGCTGGGAAGACCGAAGAAGATGAAGAACAGCTGAACGATGAAAGGCGTGTTGCGAATGAGCTCGACGTAAAGCCCCGCGATGGCCTTCAGCCACGCCGGGCCTTCCTCGCGCGCGATGGCGCACAGCGCCCCGACGAGCACGCCGACGACCGTGGACACGGCCGTGAGTGCGATCGTGAGCGCGGCGCCTCGCGCGAAGAGCGTCACGTATTGCCGCAGATCGGCGAAGTCGAGAACGTAGTGCATCGGAAGCAGGCCGTGGATCGAAAGGTGCCTGAGCGAATGGCGATGCTCAGAGATCGGCCGGCAGTGGCATGCCGAGCCACTTCTGCGACACCTTGCCGAGCGAGCCGTCCTTTTTCGATGCGGTGAGGATCTCGTTGACCTTGGCAAGCAGGCGCGGCTCGTTCTTGTTCAGTCCCACGAAGCACGGCGAGTTCTTGATGAGGAACTTCGGCTCGGGCAGCTTGGGCGGATGTTTCGCCACAATCGCGGCGGCGACCACGTTGCCGGTGGCGACGAGCTGCACCTGCCCCGACAGGAAGGCGGAAATCGTACCGTTGTTGTCCTCGAAGCGCTTGATGGTCACATCGGCCGGCGCGATTTTCGAGAGTTCCAGGTCCTCCACCGCGCCGCGCGTCACGCCGATGGTCTTGCCCGACAGGTCGGCCGGCTTGGTCACGGCCAGGTCTTTCGGCCCGAACACCCCGTTGTAGAACGGCGCATAGGCTTCCGAGAAGTCGATGACCTTCTCGCGCTCGGCGTTCTTGCCCAGGCTGGAGATCACGAGATCGGCCTTGTTGGTCGTGAGGTACGGGACGCGGTTGGCGCTGGTCACGGGCACGAGTTCGAGCTTCACGCCCATGCCCTTGGCGAGCAACGCGGCGGTATCGATGTCGTAGCCCGCCGGCTTCATGTCGGGGCCGATCGAGCCGAACGGCGGGAAGTCCTGCGGCACGGCGACACGAAGCGTGCCGCGCTTGACGATGTCGTCGAGGCTGTCGGCGTGAGCCGTGCGCGGCATTGCCATGGCGAAAGCGGCGACCGCGCTCGCGGCGAGCATCAGCGCGGTGAAGGCGCGACGGGCGCGAGCGCGCGCGCCCAGCACGGCGGCAACGGCTTCGCGCGGGACGGCGGTGCGGGGGAACGACAGCATGGCGGCAACCTCGATAGCGGATGGATGGACGAAGCAATTTCGACGACTGACATCTGGTCAGACCGGTCGATACAGTGAGGTAGCAGGAACCATGCCCGGCACCGCCGCTGTGCGTCGACGCTTGACGCGGCGCGCCAGCCGCCGGATGTCGGACGGCCGCCCATCTCCGCACGCGTCGGCGTATTGCCCCGAGTTGGTGCGAGATTCGCCGAAAGACGATGAACCACAGTGGCCTTTGTCACCAGAGTGGTGCAAAGAAAACGGCGCCCGAAGGAGCCCGAGAAAGACGACGCGCACGTTGCAGGCCCGTGGCCGAAGATGTCGTTGATGACAAAGAGGGCGATGGCGGCGACGCCGGGAATAGTCGGGCCCTAGGTCGCCCAGATCCGCAGCGGCTCGGCCGGCACGTCATGGACGATCGGGCGCAGCGTGAGCCAGTGAGCGACCAGCAGTTGGCGCACGGCTTCCATGTCGCGCCCCAGCACGCGAAGCACCAGCACGTTGCCGGGCAGGCACGTGATGCCCGCGCGCAAGTCGTCGTTGAACGGCAGGCCTTCGGCAAGCGATTCGGCGAGCTCGCGCGTGCAGGCGTCGCCCACCGCCCACAGCGTGGCAAAGACGGGGAATCCGGCGAGCCCGGTAGCGCCGGTGCGCTGCGCGTCGTCGGCGCCCAGCACCGCCTGTTCGGCCCACAGCAGACGATCGTTCGCGTCGCGCAACTCGAAGGTCGAGCGCCACCGGCCGTGCGTCCATTGCTCGCCGGCCGCTTGCCGTCCGAGCAGTGTGGCGTCCCATCCGATGATCGTCGACCCCGCCCCGAGCCGCACGGCGATGCGCTGCTGCGCGTCGGCATCTTCGAACACGATGTTCTCCAGCGGCAGCCAGTCGAGCTTTGCCCCGTCGCGGACGGTGAGCGAGACGGTTTGCGTGCCGCTGCGGCCCTGCGACTTGTACCACTTGGTTGCGCCGGGCGTCGTGAGGACGGCATGGGCGGTGTCGCCGACGTCGACGTCGATGGCGAGGCTGTCGCCGCCCGCGATGCCGCCCGGCGGATGCACGACTACCGCGTGGCAGATGCCTGGACCTTCGGGATGCAGCGACTTCTGCACGACGAGCGGTCCCTGGTGGCGACGCGTGGCGAGCACGGTGCGGGCGTCGCGCCGTGCGAAGCCCAGCGTCAGTTCGGCGTGCCAGCCCGCAACGGCGGCGTGAGGAGGGTTCATGACGATCGGTACGCGTTGGATGTCTGTGAATCTAACACGCACCACCCACCCCATCCCGCTTCGGCATCGTTACACGGCCACCATGTGGCGCACGCCGTCGTCTTCCATGTCCTTGCCGAGACCGCTTGCCACGATGGCGCCACGGCTCATCACGCGATAGTGATCCGCGAGCGCGAGGGCGAAGTCGTAATACTGCTCGACGAGCAGCACCGTCATGCCGCGCTCGTCGACCAGACGTCGCAGCGTCGCGCCGATGTCCTTGATGATCGACGGCTGAATGCCCTCGGTCGGCTCGTCGAGAATCAGCAGCTGCGGGTCGCTCATCAGCGCGCGGCCGATGGCGAGTTGCTGCTGTTGTCCGCCGGACAGATCGCCGCCGCGCCGCTGTTTCATGTCGCGCAGCACCGGAAACAGTTCGTAGATGTGCGCCGGCACGCCACGTTTGGCCTCACGTGACGGACGGCTCGCCGCACCGATCAGCAGGTTTTCCTCGACGGTGAGACGCGGGAAGATCTCGCGCCCTTGCGGCACATAAGCCAGACCGCTGGCGACGCGCGCGTATGGCGGCGCGGCGGTGATCGTCGTGCCGCGCCACGCGATGCTGCCCGACTTCACGGGCACCACGCCCATCAGGCATTTGAGCAGCGTGGTCTTGCCCACGCCGTTGCGCCCGAGCAGCACGGTGAGTTGCGCGTCGGGCACGGTGAACTCCACGTTGCGCAGGATATGGCTGCCGCTGTAGTACTGATTGAGTGCGCGAATTTCGAGCATGGTCAGCGTCCCAGATACGATTCGATCACGCGCTCGTCGCGCTGCACGGCGTCGAGTGTCCCTTCGGCGAGCACCCGCCCTTCGGCCATCACCGTGACGGTGCCGGCCTCGCCCGCGAGGGCGGCGACGAACGCCATGTCGTGCTCCACGACCATCATCGAGCATTGCCCGCGCAGCCGGTTGAGCAACTCGGCGAGCTGCGCCGTTTCCTCGTCGGTCATGCCGGCGGCCGGTTCGTCGAGCAGCAGCAGTTGCGGTCGCTGCATGAGCAGCATGCCGATCTCGAGGCGCTGCTTCTGGCCGTGCGACAACTGACCGGCGCGCACGTGCGCCTGGGGGCCGAGGTGCGTGAGCGCCAGCACTTCCTCGATGCGCTCGCGCATGGCCGACGTGAGCACCGCCCACAGCGCATGAAACCAGCGTTTGTCGCCGGCGCACGCGAGTTCGAGGTTCTCCCAGACGCTGTGATGCTCGAATACCGTCGGCTTCTGGAATTTACGTCCCACGCCGGCCTGTGCGATGGCGGGTTCGTCCAGACGCGCGAGGTCGAGTGTCTGACCGAGAAAGGCGCGTCCCGCGTCGGGACGCGTCTTGCCCGTGACCACGTCCATCATGGTGGTCTTGCCTGCGCCGTTGGGGCCGATGATGCAGCGCAGTTCGTTGGTGCGGATCGACAGCGACAGATCGTTGAGCGCACGAAAGCCGTCGAACGAGACGGAGATGTTCTCCAGGTACAGGATCAGACCGTGCGACGTATCGATCTCGCCCGGCACGACCAGATGCGACATGCCCGTGGCGTCGCCGCTGACGGTCATCGAAGTGTCGGGGGCGTCGGCTTTCTGCCAACCGATGTCGGTCATGTATTGATTCATGCGCGATCTCCGGTGGCGGGGTGAGGCGCGTCGCCTTCGGCGGCGGCAGGCGCGTGTCGGGAGCGCCTGCGCGAGTACTGCGTCACGAGTCCGATCACCCCCTGCGGCAACAGCAGCGGCACGAGCACGAACATCGCGCCGAGGAAGAACAGCCAGTACTCGGCGAAGTACGCGGTGAAGAAGCTCTTCGCGCCATTGACGAGGAAGGCCCCGGCGATGGCGCCGACGAGCGAGCCGCGTCCGCCGATGGCCACCCAGATCGCCATCTCGATGGAGTTCACCGGCGCCATCTCGCTCGGGTTGATGATGCCGACCTGCGGCACGTACAGCGCGCCGGCGATGCCGCACAGCATGGCGGACAGCGTCCACACGAAGAGCTTGTAGCCGAGCGGCCGGTAGCCGAGGAACATGGCGCGCGATTCGCCGTCGCGAATGGCGGTGACCACGCGGCCGAACTTCGAGACGACCAGCGCGCGGCACAGCATGAAGGCGCCCACGAGCACGGCAAACGTCACGAGGAAGAGCACGGTGCGGGTATTCGCGGAAGTGACCGAATAGCCGAGAATGCGCTTGAAGTCGGTGAAGCCGTTGTTGCCGCCGAAGCCGGTTTCGTTGCGGTAGAACAGCAGCATGGCCGCGAACGTGAGCGCCTGCGTGATGATCGACAGATACACGCCCTTCACGCGCGAGCGGAAGGCCAGATACCCGAAGAGCCACGCCACGGCGCCGGGTAGCGCAACGACGAGGAACATCGCCCAGGCGAAGTGCTCGGTGCCGGTCCAGTACCAGGGCAGCGACTTCCAGTCGAGAAACACCATGAAGTCGGGCAGGTCGCTGTGATACACGCCGTCGCGGCCGATGGCGCGCATCAGGTACATCCCCATCGCGTAGCCGCCGAGCGCGAAGAAGAGCCCGTGGCCGAGGCTGAGAATGCCGCAATAGCCCCACACCAGATCGAGCGCGAGCGCCGCGATGGCGTAGCACATGATCTTGCCGACGAGCGTCATCGCGTAGGCCGACAGATGCAGCGGGTGCGACGGCGGCAGCACCAGCGCGCACACCGGCACGAGAATCAGCACGGCCAGCACGAAGACGAGCAGCGCAGGCGCCACGTGCTTCGGCAGCAGACGCGCGCGTGCGGGGACGTCGTGCGTCGTTGCGGCCGAACCCGCGGGCAAAAAGTCTGGCATTTTCATTCAGGCCTCCGCGCTGCGCCCTTTGAGCGCGAACATGCCCTGCGGGCGTTTCTGGATGAACAGCACGATCAGGATCAGCACGGCGATCTTCGCGAGCACGGCGCCCCACACTGGTTCGAGCAGCTTGTTGGCGATGCCCAGGCCAAACGCGCCGACGATCGTCCCCGCCAGTTGTCCCACGCCGCCGAGCACCACGGCCATGAACGAATCGATGATGTAGCTCTGGCCCAGATCGGGGCCGACGTTGCCGATCTGCGAGAGCGCGCAGCCCCCCAGCCCGGCGATGCCGGCGCCGAAGGCGAACGCGTAGCTGTCGACGCGGCCCGTCTTCACGCCGACGCAGGCGGCCATCGACCGGTTCTGCGTGACGGCGCGAATGAACAGGCCGAGACGCGTGAGGTTGAGCACCGACCACGTGAGCGCCACGACGACCAGTGCGAACACGAGAATCACGATGCGGTTGTAAGGCAGCATCAGGTTCGGCAACACGGCAATGCCGCCGCTCATCCACGACGGGTTGACGACCTCGACGTTCTGCGCGCCGAACAGCGTGCGCACCGCCTGAATCAGCAGAAGGCTGATGCCGAAGGTCGTCAACAGCGTCTCGAGTGGACGGCCGTAGAGGTGTTTGATGACGGTGCGCTCGAGCACGATGCCGAGCGCGGCGGCCACGAGGAACGCGGCGGGCACGGCCGCCACGAGATACCAGTCGAAGGCGCCGGGCAGGAAGCGCTGGAACAACGTCTGCACGACGTAGGTGGCATACGCGCCCACCATCAGGAATTCGCCGTGCGCCATGTTGATCACGCCGATCAGACCGTACGTGATGGCCAGCCCCAACGCCGCGAGCAACAGCACGCTGCCGAGCGACAGGCCGGCGAACACCGTGCCGAAGAACTCGCTGCGACGCTGCGCCGAAGCCAGTTTCGTCAAGGCGATGTCGGCGGCGCTGCGCACGCTGGCGTCGGGTTCGGCGTACGTGCCGTCGGCCTGCTTCGCAACGATCGGCAGCAGCAGGTCGCGCATTTGCGGATCGCCGGCCGCCGCGATGAGCTCGACGGCCTCACGGCGTTTCGCTGGATCGGTGTCGTGCAGTGCGGTTTGCGCCCAGAGTTGATCGAGACGCGACTTGAGCGCCGGGTCGGTTTCCTTCGCACGCGCCTTCTCGACGAGCGCCTTGAACGCGGGCGAGGGATTTTGCAGCATCGTGTCGATGGCTTGCGCGCGAGCGTCGCGATCCGGCGAGAGCAGTGCGCCCGCGGCGGCGGCCGTGGCGACCTTGGCGCGCAGCACGTTGTTGAGCGTGAGCGAGCCGGCGTCGTCGGCCTTGAGCGTCGCACCGGTGATCGGGTCGACGTACCGGTCGCCATTCGGAATCGCGATGCGTTCGCCCACGGTCACGGCCGAATCGTCGGCCAGTGCCTTGAGCAGCGCGGCGGCCTGCGGCGAGGCGTCGGCCGCGAGATGGTCGATGGCCTGCGCCTTGGCGTCGAAGTCGTCGCCCGCGAGGGCGGTGAGATCGGCGTCGGTAAAACCGGCAATGGAGCCGGTCGTGGAAGCCGTGGCCGCCATGGCCGTGGTAGGCGAAATGAGCGCAGCGCCCAGCGAAAGCAGGACAAGGGCGGCAGCGGTCCAGCGTCTTATCGTTATCATCGAAACCTCTGCGGGCGCCGGAGATCGTCTCGGCGACTCCGGCGCCATGGGGGGAAAGGGCGGTCAGACCTTGTCGGGCTTGCCTTCATTGCCCGCAATGAACGGGCTCCACGGTTGTGCGCGCACGGTCGCCTTGGTCTTCCACACCACGTTGAACTGACCGTCGGGGCGGATTTCGCCGATCATCACCGGCTTGTGCAGGTGGTGGTTGCCGTCCATGACCATGTCGAAGCCGTCCGGCGATTTGAAGCTCTGACCGATCATGGCGGTGCGCACCTTGTCGACGTCCACGCTGCCGGCCTTTTCCACGGCCTGCTTCCACATGTGCATGCCGACGTAGGTGGCTTCCATCGGATCGTTCGTCACGCGCTTGTCGCCGCCCGGCAGGCTCTTGGCCTTGACGTAGGTGAACCACTGCTTCTTGAACGAGTCGTTGGTCGGGTTCTTGACCGACATGAAGTAGTTCCATGCGGCGAGGTGGCCCACGAGCGGTTTCGTGTCGATGCCGCGCAACTCCTCTTCGCCCACGGAGAACGCCACGACGGGCACGTCGGTGGCTTTCAGGCCCTGGTTGCCCAGTTCCTTGTAGAACGGCACGTTCGAGTCGCCGTTGATGGTCGAGACCACGGCCGTCTTGCCGCCTTGCGCGAACTGTTTGATGTTGGCGACGATGGTCTGATAGTCGCTGTGGCCGAACGGCGTGTAGACCTCCTGGATGTCCTTGTCGTCCACGCCCTTCGAATGCAGGAACGCGCGCAGGATCTTGTTGGTCGTGCGCGGATAGACGTAATCGGTGCCGAGCAGGAAGAAACGCTTGGCGCCGCCGCCTTCCTTGCCCATCAGGTATTCCACGGCGGGGATGGCTTGCTGGTTCGGCGCGGCGCCGGTGTAGAAGACGTTCTTCGACATCTCCTCGCCTTCGTACTGCACCGGGTAATAGAGCAGGCCGTTGAGTTCTTCGAAGACGGGCAGGACCGACTTGCGCGAGACGGAGGTCCAGCAGCCGAATACGGCGGCGACCTTGTCCTTGGTGAGCAACTGGCGCGCCTTCTCGGCAAAGAGCGGCCAGTTCGACGCGGGGTCGACCACCACGGCTTCGAGCGGGCGCCCCATCACGCCGCCGCGGGCGTTGATGTCGGCGATGGTCATGAGCGCCACGTCCTTGAGCGACGTCTCCGAGATGGCCATCGTGCCCGAGAGCGAATGCAGGATACCGACCTTGATGGGCTGCTTGCTCTGCGCGAACAAGTTGGGCGCCATGCCCGTTAGCGATGCGGCGCCCGAAAGGGCTGCCATCTGGAGTAGCGTGCGTCGTTTCATGGTGCGTCTTCCCCTTTTCTGGTTAGACCGGTCAATCCGGTACCGGGTAGTTGACGCAAAGGGCGTGCCAGCCCCGCAGAGGGCGCGACGCGACAGGTCTCCCCGTTCTGCGCAGAAGTCGAGGGCGGGGGCGCCGGCAGCTCAGTGGGCGAGACGCCATCGAGTGTCCAAGGCGCTTTCCTCGCTCCGGACAGCGACCGTTCCCGTGGACAGTGGCATCCGCCGTTCGGACGAGCGGCGATCGACCCGCGAAGCACGTTGGTGCGAACGCGCGCGGAGTTGGTGCGCACCGAGTTGGCGCGTTGGCGGTGGTGCACGGCGTGGCACTTTTTGATGCATGATTGGCATTCGTGCCAACGTGGCCGACGGCAAGATGAGGCCTTCCGACGAATCCCTCACTTGTTCCCAGACACTTCCATGACCGATGCCATCGCCGGGCGCGCCGCGCCCCCTTCCGAACCGGGACACGTGCGCAAGCTGGGCCGCCGTTACGCGGCAGTGCTCGCGGCCTGTCAGGCGCTCTACACCGCCGCGCTGTCCGTCGATCTCACGCTGACCGGGCTGGTCGGCTACATGCTGGCGTCCGACAAGGGGTACGCCACGCTGCCGTTCTCGCTGATCACGGTGGCGTCGGCGATCACGACGATCTTCGCGTCGATGCTGATCCAGCGCATGGGGCAGCGCTTCGGCTTCGCGCTGGGGGCGGGGTTCGGCACGCTCGGCGGTCTGGTGTCCGTGATGGCGATCTACCAGGGGCACTTCGCGATGTTCTGCGCCGGTACGGCGTGCGTCGGCGTGTTTCAGGCGTTTGCGCGTTACTACCGTCTGGCCGCGGCGGATGTCGTACCGCTCGAAGACAAGCCGCGCGCGATCTCGGTGGTGCTCACGGGCGGCGTGCTGGCCGCGGTGATCGGCCCGGCGTTGGCGGCGGGCAGCAAGGACTGGCTGGCGCCGGTGACGTTCGCGGGATCGTATCTCGTCGTTACGCTGCTCTCGGGCGTCTCGCTCGTGTTGCTCGTGGGCTTTCTGCGCGATCTGCCGGTGCATGCGGCCGGTGGTCCGGCGGGAGACGCCGGGGCGCTGCCGGCGAGGCCCCTCGGCGAGATCATGCGTCAACCGATCTACATGGCGGCGCTCGCCAACAACCTGATCGGCTTCATGGTGATGATGTTCGTGATGACGGCAACGCCAATCGCCGCCGTCGCATGCGGGCACAGCATCGACGACGGTGCGCACATCATCGAATGGCATCTGGTCGGGATGTATGCGCCGTCGTTCTTCTCGGGGCATCTGGTCAAGCGCTGGGGTGTGGTGCCGGTGTTGCTCGCAGGCATTGCGATGAGCGCGCTGTGCGGCGTGCTGGCGCTCGCGTCGACGAGCCTGCCGTATTTCTACGCGGCGCTCGCGTTCCTCGGCGTCGGCTGGAACTTCATGTTCGTGGGCGGCACGACGCTGCTCACGATGTCGTATCGTCCGGCCGAGCGTGCGCGCGCGCAGGCGGCCAACGAGTTCATCACCTTTGCCGGGACGGCGCTCGCGAGTCTCTTTGCCGGGCAACTGCTGGCGCGCTTCGGCTGGGCGACCATCAACCAGGCGACCTTCCCGCTGCTCGCGCTCGCGGCGCTCGCGACGGTGTGGTACGCCGTCGATGCGAAGCGTCGCGAAACGCCGGTGACGGCATGATCCACGCGTACACAATGCCATGACACAACCTCGTCTCGTCGCTTTCCTCATCGTGCCGCCGTTCGTGCTGCTGGATCTGGCCGGGCCGCTCGACGCGTTCCATGCCGTCAACCGCAATTTCACGGAGCAGGGGCTCGGCACGCCATATCGCACCGTGGTGGTGTCGGAGCATGGCGGGCCGGTGGAGACGGGGTCGGGCATCACGCTGCACACCGAGCCGATGCGCGCGCTCGAGGCGATGCACGTCGACACGTTGATCGCGGTGGGCGGCGCGGTGGCGCATCGCCCGGCGGTGCCGGGGCCGGTCGGCGAGTGGCTGCGCGGCTATGCACCGCGCGTGCGACGCGTGTGTTCGGTGTGCGTGGGCGCGTTCATCCTGGGCTCGGCGGGGTTGCTCGACGGCCGTCGAGCCACGACGCATTGGCTCGATACGGCGATGTTGCAGACGTGCTTTCCGAATGCACGGGTCGAGTCCGATCCGATTTATGTACGCGAGGGCCCGGTGTGGACCTCGGCGGGGATCACGGCGGGCATCGATCTCGGGCTGGCGTTGGTGGAGGACGACTGTGGCGTCGATGTGGCGTTGCAGGCGGCGCGCCGGCTCGTGGTGTTTCTGAAGCGCGCGGGCGGGCAGTCGCAGTTCAGCCCGCCGTTGCAGGAGCAGGTGGCGGCAGGCGCGCCGTTCAGCGAACTGCATGCATGGATGGCGGAGCGGCTCGATGGGGATCTGTCGGTGGCGCGCCTTGCCGAGCAGGCGAACATGAGTCCGCGCACGTTTGCGCGCAGCTACCTTGCCCGGACGGGTTCGACGCCGGCGAAGGCGGTCGAACGCATGCGTCTGGAGGCGGCGCGCTTCGCGTTGCTGGACTCCGATGCGTCGCTCAAGCGCATTGCCGCGCGCGTGGGCTTCGGCGATGAACAGAACCTGCGCCGCGCGTTCCAGCGTCAGTACGGCGTGACGCCGGCAGCGTACCGGGAGCGGTTCGGGATGACGCAGGGTTCGTCGCCGGGGGCGTCGTCGGGTTCGTCGCTGGATGCGACGGACGGCGCAACCATGCGGCACTCGGCCTTCGCTTAGATCAGGATCTCCAGATAGGCATCTTCGTCGAATGCCGCGCGTCGTGCCCGAGTGACGAACGGGAGCAGTGTCTCGGGATCGTACGACAGCGCGGAAGCCACGCGCGTTTCGGCAAGCGGCAGTTGCAGCAGCTTGTCCTCCAGATAGACCTTGAACCCCCGCTCCGTGGCCGGATCGGCGATTTCGCCGACGTGCAGATCGCTGGTCACCAGATCGATCAGCAAGCCCACATTACGTCGTTCGACCGTGAGCAGGCGCGGCCCTGACGCCGTCAGACAATATACCGGCGTGACATCGAGGTGAATCGTGGCCCGCTCGCGATCGATGCGCCAGGGGCTCCCGGCCCATCCCCTGCGCGTGCCGGCCGATGCGCTTTGGGGGGTGATTTGTATTCGCCATGGCAGCCTGGCTTCCGACCGGGACCAAAGGCTTGTCAGCGCGCGGAAAATGGCGAAATCGGCACCGAGGCGTTCGAACATGCTTCGCAGATCGTCCGTGACGCCAAGCCGACTGTCCGACGGCGAGCTTACGAAATTGGCGTGCAACCGATCCGGAAAATCGAACATACCGAGTGCGTCGACGAATCGCGTGAGATCCTGGACGGTGTGCCGGTTGGCGACGGGTTCGCCGTCCACGTGAGTCTGCGCCGTGATGCCGAACTCCTTGCGCATATATCGATCGATCAGCATGTCTTCATCGTGCATCCAGCGCGTTGCCTCGAGACGGTGTTGCAGGAGAATCTCGGGTCGGAGGGCGCCGTTGGAATCGAATGCGCGATACGCGACACGCTCTTCCCAGGTTCTACCGGCTTGATGGCCGATTCGATCGGTAAGGTAGACGATCGGACCGCGTTGCCCGGCGGCGGTGGCGTCGCCGAGCGACGTCAAGCCGTGCAGAAGTTCGTGCAGTGCCGCCTGCTCGGTCGTGAAGCGTCGCTTTCCCGTCGGCGACTCGTATTGGTAGCGCGATGTCAGTTGCGACTCCGGCGGCAATATCAGGGCGTCCATGCCCGGCGCAAAGCGGGGCGACTCGCCGTCGACGATGTGCACATCCCAAGGCCCCAGGCCGGCATCCAGCGCGCGCTCGACGAGCGCTTGCAGAATTCGGGAACGACTGCAGAGGTCATCGAGCGAGTCGATGATGGCGGCGCCCTCGGCGGACTTCGGGTTCAGCAGCGATCGCACGGAGATGACCTCGCCTTCATTCATGGGCATTGCACAGTACAACGCACGCCCCACACCGTGAATGACGTTCGTCAACGAGCCACGGCGCCTGTCGGGCAGAAATCGCATCATTCCGATGACGGTTTCGCGTTGTCGCAACAATTCGTCGCGCGCTGCCGTCATGCCGGACGACGGCAGGAAATCGTCGTCGGCGCCCAACCGAGGCAAGCTTGCAACGCTGCGGCGCCGCGCCAACTCGAATTGATCGGCAGTCAATGGCTCCATGGAGGGCGAGCTGGCAACGCGACGAGGCAGTGGCATCTCCCGATATGACCTCGGCACCACGGTGACGTCGGAAATGGCATCGTAGGGATCGAGTTGAATGTGCTCGTGTCGCAGAGAATCGAGCGCTTGCATTTCGAAAGCCTCGAATTCCGGCCCGATTCGCGAAAGCGTGGCCGAGGCTGCCCGCTCGAAAGGCGGCATGCGCATTTGCTCGACCGCGACCCGTAACGAATTCTGGAGCGAGCGCTCGGCCACGCCACCCAACCAAACGAACAGGGCGTCCACGCCGAAACGGATGGCGCCATTGAGCGCTCTCGTACTGTTGCCCGTGCGCAAACCTTCCTCGATCTCGTAGGCGGGCATGATGAAGGGCGCCATATCGAGCACCGCCCGAACGTCGCCTCGGGATGCGGCGTCGACGACATGGGAAATCGGCCGGCTGATGATCAGCTCTTCAAGAAGATCGTGTGTGATGGCCAGCTTTTCATCGGTGTTCAGTGACTGAGGGTGGCTTGCCGCGGATAATCGCGCCCATTCGTCACGCAGTGCACCGGCCAACTCGCGAAGCTTGTCGTCATCGGGCGACGAGTGAGACAGGCGCATCAATTCTTCGGCTTTGACGAGAGCCATGGCGGCAGGGTCGCCGGTGGCGACGCGGGGTGACGCCTGCGAGGGCCGGCGGCGTTTGGTAACCATACCGATGAACCGTGTTCGTACGGTCCGGCTACCGAGCGACAGGAATGCAGACTGCCGGGTGCTCGCCGGCAAGTTGTCGGCATCCTGCGCTGTGCCGGTTGCCTCGTGCGACGGCGGCGGGGGCCATGGCGCGTAGGCCATGAGACGTCGGGCGAACGCGACAACGTCAGGCGCGCCATGCGATCGCACCGCGCGGCCTGGCGACAGCGGCGCGTTTGCGGCTCGACTGCTTTGCTCGAGATGAGCGGCCGCAACGTGCATCGGATCGATCGGATAGCGCGGCTTGGCCAGCCAGGCTCGGCGAAGCGCCACAAACGCCTGCAACACCTGCGCCGGTGTCTCCATTGGAACGGGCGGCAGGTCATGATAGGCCCCGAGCCTGAGTACGGTGGTCGCCGCCGACTGCAGGGGTGTGCCGAATCGAAACTCGCTGCTCTCCGCCAACTCGCGAAGATAGGTACGCAACGCGACGTTGATGTCGAGCGCGGAGGTGGTGACGTTCGGCGCTATCTTGCCGCTGGCCGGTGCGACGAGCGGTCTGCCGCGACATGCCGTGCCGCTGTCGCCAATGAGCATCGCAGGCGTGGGGAAATTGTCGGTACGCGCCCGCAACGCGGTGGCGAGGGTGTCGATGGACATACCGGCCGTGCCGCGCAAGGCCATACCGTCGAACCAGATGCCATGGGAGCCGTTCACTGGCGGCCGGGTCGGTATCAGGTGGGCGGCGAGTTGCAAATGGGCAAGTTCATCGCCCAGCAGGCGTTCGTAGCAGGCCGAGATGTGGCGGAAATTCGCATTGCCGTCGACGTCGTGCCAATGTGGCGTGCTGAGCCGATGGATGGCGGCGGCCTCGTCGAACGAGTCGTCGGAAAGCTGGCCGCGCCAAGTGTAATCGGGGCGGACGGCAGCATCGAGGGAGCGGCCATGCCGATATTGCACGATGCGCAGGATATCGAGCGGGGACGCCTTTTGCGCCGCGAGGCGGGTCACGTTGACGGGCAGGTTGGCGCCCTCGAGACCGAACTTCGAAAGCACGTCGTGCAGCGAGGGTGGTTGCAGCAAAGCGAGGCGCGCCAACGTCTCGGCGATGGCGCAGGTGTCGGCCGGGGATGTGAACCAGTCGGCGTCGTTCAGCGTCATGCGTTGCACGAACCGGCATATGGCGGTGCCGCGCTCGAGCACGTGGGACGCGACGAGCCTGCGCATCAGGCGAAGTTGTGCCAATTCACTGGCGACACTGGCGTTCGACATTGCGGCGAAGGTCGCGGCCATTTCGCCGATCGAGGGGGCTCGCGAGGCGGGATCGAGCGGGGCGGACGGCCACATGAGGTGCAACGAGCGAAGCATGGTGGCTCGCGTGGCGACGTCATGTTCGCTCCAAGGTGGGGCCGGTTGACTGCACGCCGCGGGCCGGGCGCAGGCAAGGGCCGGGACGGCCGGGGTGTCCGCCGCGCTACGCGTCAGGGTGACCTGAATGCCCAGGAAGGCCAATAGAAACAGCGCGCGCTTGTCGACTTCGGACGATGCCTTGCCGGCACGGCGCGTCGACGTGCCGGTCGGGTGGGGCGAGTGGAGCGAGTGGGGTGGGTGCACGCAAGTTGCTGGCACAGACGTGTCGCGCAGACCGTTGCGTAGGCGGGCGACGTCGCGGGCTATCGTGGCTCGCCGGCGTTGCGTGTCGCGTGCCGGCTCGGCAGACGGCCTGAACGTGGCAGTCGGCCGCCAAGTCACGCGAGGGTGGTGATAAGGCACGCGGGTCCTCCCGGTTGGCGTACCGATACACACGCACCTGCGAATGACGGTGCCGGTACGCGTGACGAAGGAGGAGAAGCGTACTGCTGCGATGCCGGCGCTGCGAACCCGTTCGACGTGAATTAGGACAATTCACTGGGATCGAGAGGAACAACCGGCCGTTGTCATCGGCTTTTCGGTCGCTGCGCGATCCAGAAAACGGAACAGACGCGCGTCGTCCGAATACGCGACGTTGAAGCGGAACCAGTGGCAAGGATCGTTGTGCGGCAGGAAGAACTCGCCCGGCGCGAGCATGATGCTCTCGAGCAGCGCGGCTTCGGCCAGTTCGCGCGCCGGGAGCGCCGTCTCCGGCAAGCTGCCGCACACGAACATGCCGCCCTCGGGCTGCGCCAGCAACGTTACCCCATGCGACTGCAATTGCGTGATGAGGCGTGCGCGCGAGCGCGTCAGCCGGTCCGACAGGCGCTCGATGTGCTTGCGGTGGCGCCCCTCGGTCAGGATCGCATGCACGATGCGCTCGTTGATTTCGGACGACGTCAGCCCCGCCACCATCTTGCTGCGCGCAATCTCGTGCGCCAGCTCGCGCGAACACGCCAGGTAGCCCACGCGCACCGACGGCGAAATCGTCTTCGAGAAACTCGATACGTAGATCACGCGTGACAGCCCGTCCATCGCGGCGAGCGACGGCGTACCCGCCGGCGCCAGCTCGCGGTAGATGTCGTCCTCGACGATCCAGAAGCCATGCTGCTCGGCACATTGCAGGACACGATGCGCGAGCGCCGGCGTGAGCGACGTCCCCAACGGATTCTGCAACGCCGGATTGACGAAGAGCGCTCGCGGACGGTGCGTCTGCGCCGCCTGTTCCAGCGCGGCGAGATCCAGACCCGCCTCGGTGCGGGCGATGCCCACGACGTTCAGTCCCGCCAGCCGCAACACCGC
Organism: Pandoraea pulmonicola; assembly: GCF_000815105.2. Taxonomy (NCBI): domain Bacteria; kingdom Pseudomonadati; phylum Pseudomonadota; class Betaproteobacteria; order Burkholderiales; family Burkholderiaceae; genus Pandoraea; species Pandoraea pulmonicola. The sequence continues at coordinate 326,282 of NZ_CP010310.2, forward strand.
CAGCAGATTGCAGTACGCCGGCGCCTCGACCAGCACGGTGTCGCCCGGCTTGAGCAGCGTACGCACGACGAGATCGAGCGCCTGCGTCGCGCCGTGCGTGAGCACGATCTGTTCGGGCGGTGCGTCGATGGACAGCTCGCCGAGCCGGCGCGTGAGCCACTGCCGCAGCAGGCCATAGCCGTGCGGATGACCGTAATGCGCGAAGTGGGCGCCCGGCCCCTTCGACAGCGAACGCAGCGCACCGTGCAACCCGTCTTCGTCGAGCCAGCTGTCCGGCAGCCAGCCGCAACCGCTCTTCACCGCGATGGAGTCGTCCGCGAAGATTTCCGAGAGCAGCCATGCATTCGTCACTTCGCTCGCCGACGCACCCGTCGCCAGCGAGCCGCCCCGGCCCGGTGCCCCCGTCTCGTGCGCGTCGGCCGCGCCGGCGACGAAGAAGCCAGCCCCGCGGCGCGCCACCAGCGTGCCGCGCGCGACGAGCCGGTCGTACGCTTCCACCACGGTGAATGTGCTGATGCCGTGCGCCTTCGCCAGGGAGCGGATCGACGGCATGCGCATGCCCGCGTGCAACGTCTGGCGCTGCAGTGCACGTTCGACCTCGCGCACGATCTGGTCGACCAGCGCTTCCGGCTGGGCGCGGTTCAGGGAAAAGGCGAGCGGCTGGACCATGACAGTGAGACCCGAAGCGGACAGCGAAAGAAACCCAAAAGGAGGGATCGCCCGGCACGCGGCAGGAAGGCGGACAGCCCCGCCTGCCAGTCGGGCACGCCACGGGCAATGGTGCACCGCGGCGTACACGTCCAATGCGCTGTTGCCAATACAGTCGAGGCGATTGACCGATACAGAATATACATTTTCCGAATGACTGTACATGTCTGTACCGGTTCGGCTCTCGTAGGATCGCTCCATCCACCCATGGGCGCGAGCCGTGGGAATCCTGATCGAGCCAAGACCTGGGGAGACCCCGCGATGAACATGAAAGACCTGAATCTCGACATGACGGCGTTCTGGATGCCGTTCACCAACAACCGCCAGTTCAAAAGCTCGCCGCGCCTGCTGGTCAAGGCCGAGGGCATGTACTACACGTCGTCGGACAATCGCCGCATCCTCGACGGCACGGCCGGCCTCTGGTGCGTGAACGCCGGTCACTGCCGCACCGAGATCGTGGAAGCGATCCGCCAGCAGGCCGGTGAGATGGACTTCGCACCGACGTTCCAGATGGGGCACCCGAAGGCGTTCGAAGCCGCGAGCAAGATCGCCGCGATCACGCCGCAGGGCCTCGATCGCGTCTTCTTCACGAACTCGGGTTCGGAGTCGGTCGACACGGCGCTCAAGATCGCGTTGGCTTACCATCGCGCCCGCGGCGAAGGGCAGCGCACGCGCCTCATCGGCCGCGAGCGCGGCTATCACGGTGTGGGCTTCGGCGGCATCTCGGTCGGCGGCATCTCGCCGAACCGCAAGGCGTATTCGGGTCAGTTGCTGCCGGCCGTCGATCACCTGCCGCACACCCTCAACATCAAGGAAGCCGCCTTCACGAAGGGCCAGCCGACGTGGGGCGCTCATCTGGCTGACGAGCTCGAGCGCATCGTCGCGCTGCATGACGCATCGACCATCGCGGCCGTGATCGTCGAGCCGCTCGCCGGCTCCACGGGCGTGCTGGTGCCGCCCCAAGGCTATCTGCAGAAGCTGCGCGAAATCTGCGACAGGCATGGCATCCTGCTGATCTTCGACGAAGTGATTACCGGCCTGGGCCGTCTGGGCAAGCCGTTCGCCGCGCAGTATTTCGGCGTGACGCCGGACATCATGACGATGGCCAAGGGCGTGAACAACGCGGCCGTGCCGATGGGCGCCGTCACCGTGAAGACAAGCGTGCACGACACCATCGTCGACGCGGGCAACGCGGGCGCCATCGAGTTCTTCCACGGCTACACGTACTCCGGTCATCCGCTGGCGGCGGCTGCTGCCTGCGCGGCCCTCGATCTGTACAGGAACGAAGGCCTGTTCGAGCGTGCCGCGACCCTTGCGCCGCACTTCGAGAAGGCCATTCACGGTCTGCGCGATCTGCCGAACGTCATCGACATTCGCAACCTCGGCATGGTCGGCGGTATCGAACTGGCCACGCGCGACGGCAAGCCGGGCGCGCGTGCGCACGAGATCTTCGTCAAATGCTTCGAGAAGGGTGCGTTGATCCGTTACACGGGCGACATCCTCGCGTTTTCGCCGCCGCTCATCGTGAGCGAAGCCCAGATCGACGAATTGTTCGGCATCGTCGGCGAAGCCATCCGCGAGACGGCTTAAGGGGCGGCATGCGCGACGGCACAGGGCCGTCGACTTTCTCAATCATCACCATCACATGACGGCGAGGTCGGGGCCTGTCCCCGTATCGCCGTCGGACAGCAGCGTCTGTCCTCGACATCGTCTTTACGGAAATCGACATGAATCAACGAGTGAGCACCGAGCGTATCGAGCACTGGATTGGCGGCGCGAGCGTCGCCTCGGGCGAAGCGGAACTGCGTTTCGGCGAAGTGACGAACCCCGCCACCGGCGAAGTGATCCGCCAGGTCGCGCTGGGCGGCGCGGCCGACGTTGCAAAGGCCGTGGCCGCCGCGCGCGCGGCGCTGCCGGCATGGCGCGCCACGCCGCCGATGAAGCGTGCCCGCGTCATGATGAAGTACCGCGAACTGCTCGAAGCGAATCGCGAAGCCCTCGTGCAACTGATCACGCAGGAGCACGGCAAGACGATGGACGACGCACGCGGCGAAGTCACGCGCGGCATCGAGGTGGTCGAGTTCGCCATCGGCATTCCGCATCTGCTCAAGGGCGAGATCGCGCCGCAGGTCGGCACGGGCGTCGATACGTACTCGCTTCATCAACCGGTCGGCGTGTGCGCCGGCATCACGCCGTTCAACTTCCCGTCCATGGTGCCGCTGTGGATGTTCCCGATGGCGGTCGCCTGCGGCAACACGTTCGTCCTCAAGCCGTCGGAGAAGGTGCCGTCGGCGGCGCTGCTGCTCGCACGTCTGGCCAAGGACGCCGGCCTGCCCGATGGCGTGCTCAACGTCGTGAACGGCGACAAGGCCGCCGTGGACGCGCTGCTCACCCATCCCGACGTGAACGCGGTCTCCTTCGTGGGCTCGACGCCCATCGCGCAGTACATCTACAGCACGGCGTCGGCGCACGGCAAGCGCGTGCAGGCGCTTGGCGGCGCGAAGAACCACGGCGTGGTCATGCCCGACGCCGACCTCGACTTCACCGTGGACGCGCTGATCGGTGCGGCCTACGGCTCCGCCGGCGAGCGTTGCATGGCGATCTCGGTGGCCGTGGCGGTGGGCGATGTGGCCGATCGACTGGTGGGCCGACTGGCCGAGGCTGCGAAGGCGCTGCCGGTCGGCGACGGCACCGATCCCGTCGCGCAGATGGGGCCGCTGATCACGCGCGCGCATTGCGACAAGGTGCGCGGTTTCGTCGACGCCGGTGTCGACGAAGGCGCCAGGCTCGTGGTCGACGGCCGCGACCTGAAGGTGGCGCAGCGCGAGGAGGGATTCTTCATCGGCCCGTGCCTGTTCGATAACGTGACGCCGGAGATGTCCATCTATCGCAATGAAATCTTCGGGCCGGTGCTTTCGGTCGTGCGCGTGAACACGCTCGAGGAGGCGATTGCGCTGATCAATCGCAATCCGTACGCCAACGGTACGGCGGTCTTCACGACGTCGGGCGGCGCGGCACGTCGTTTCGAAGACGAAATCGAAGTGGGCATGGTCGGTGTGAACGTACCGATCCCAGTGCCGGTGTCGTACTTCTCGTTCGGCGGCTGGCGCAATTCGCTGTTCGGCGATCAGCACATCTACGGGCCGGAGTCGGTGCGTTTCTACACCCGTTCGAAGGTGGTCACGCGTCGTTGGTCGGAGGGGCGTCCGGCGAACGCAACGTCGTCGCTCGTCATGCCGACGCTCGGCCAGTAAGTGCCGCGCAGGCGGCCGTATCGGCTGCCGTCCCAAAGCAAACGCCGTCCGGAGTGATCCCTCGGACGGCGTTTTTCAACGTCTGCTGCGTGTGCAGCGCCGCAACGATCAACGCACCGGCGCGATCTCGATGCCCTCGCCGATCAGGAAGCCGCGAATGCGCCGCGCGAATTCCAGCGCGTGCTCGCCGTCCCCATGCAGGCAGACCGTCTGCGCCTGAATCGGCACCAGCGAACCGTCGATGGCGCGCACGCGCTGCTCGCGCACCATCATGAGCGTTTGCGCCAGTGCGTCTTCTTCCCGCTCGATCAGGGCGCCGGGAGTGCCGCGTTTGACGAGCGAGCCATCCGGGTTGTAGCCGCGATCGGCGAAGACCTCCTCGACGGCATGCATGCCTGCCGCGCGGGCGGCCTTGACGAGTTCGCCGCCCGCCAGTCCGAAGATCGCGAGATCGGTGTCGAAGGCGCGTATCGCTTCGACCAGCGTCTCGGCGAGCGCCGGGTCGCGCGCGGCCTGGTTGTAGAGCGCGCCGTGCGGCTTGACGTGCGAGAGCCAGCCGCCTTGCGCGCGCACCATCGCGGCGAGCGCGCCGATCTGGTACAGCATGCCCGCGCGAATCTCGTCGAGCGGGAGCGTCATCTCCGTTCGACCGAAATTCTCGCGGTCGGGGAAGCTCGGGTGCGCGCCGACGGCCACGTCGTTCTCCAGCGCCCAGCGCACGACTTGTTGCATCGTGCCGGCGTCGCCGGCGTGCCAGCCACATGCAACGTTGGCGGAGCTGACCAGGGCGAGCAAGGCCTCGTCGAAGTTGCAGCCTTCGCCGAGGTCGACGTTCAGATCGATCTTCATGTTCCGTATTTCTCCTGCGGGGGGCTCACGTCAGCGTTTGCGCGAGAGGGCGGGCATGCGCGGCGCCTTCAGAATGCCGCGATCGTGCCATGCGAGCGCGCGCTCGATCTGCGCAAGATAACGCAACTGCTCGCGCCACGCTTCGCGGGCTTCGGTCACCGTGCATTCCGAGAAGTACAGCGTGCTGCCCAGACGCGCCTGGCCGAGACGCCACAGATCCGCGCTGATCACCGTGCCGATCTTCGGATAGCCGCCGGTGGTCTGGGCGTCGGCCAGCAGAATGATCGGCTGACCCGACGGCGGTACCTGAATCACGCCCGGCAGCACGCCGTGCGAGAGCAGATCGTTCATGCGGTTCTTCTTGCGGGCGAGCGGCTCCGGGCCCGCCAACCGGTAGCCCATGCGATTGCTGTTGGGCGTCACCTGCCACGGATTTTCCCAAAACTGCTTGTGGGTGGCGGCGGTGAAGTCGTCGTATTCGGGGCCGGGCAGCACGCGCACGCGATGCGCCAGCGGGTCCGACAACCACAGCGGTGGACGCACGCCCAGGGCCGCGGCTTTGCGCGCTTCGGCACTGGCATGACCGATGGCGATGCGGTCACCGTCGCGCAATGCGCGCCCTCCGAAGCCACCGAACCCCGCCGCGAGGTCGGTGCTGCGCGAGCCGAGCGTCTCGGGCACGTCGATGCCGCCGGCGACCGCCAGGTAGGTGCGCATGCCGAAGCGCGAGGGACGCAGCGTCAACGTCTGGCCGCGCGCGACGGGGAAGCGCCACCACGACCACACGGGCGTGCCGTCGAGCTCGGCATGGCAGTCGGCGCCCGTCAGCGCCACCAGCGTGGACGACGTGAAGCGCAGCGTGCACGCCCCCATCGTGATTTCCAGGGTGGCGGCGTTCAGTTCGTTGCCGGCCAGGCGGTTCGCCACGGCGCAGGCGAGCGGATCGACCGCGCCGCCGCTTGCGACGCCGAATTCACGCTGTCCGGTTCGGCCCAGATCCTGCACCGTTGTGAGGAGGCCAGCACGCAGGATGTCGATCACAGGTCGAGGCTCGCGATGGTGAAGCGCACACGATCGCCCGGCGCCAGCAGGGCGGGCGGGCTCGCGGCGGGGTCGAACAGAGGACGCGTGGTATGGCCGATGATTTGCCAGCCACCCGGCGACGAGAGCGGATAGACGCCGGTCTGGTTGCCGCCGATGCCCACCGAGCCGGCCGGCACCGAAAGGCGCGGTTCCGCGCGGCGCGGCGTGGCGATCGAATCGTCGAGGCCGCCCAGGTAGGCGAAGCCCGGCTGAAAGCCCACGAAATAGACGATGTACTCCGGCGACGTGTGGCGCTGCACGACCGTCTTCGGTTGCAGGCGTGCGTGTCGTGCGACGTCGGCAAGATCGGGGCCGTGTTTGCCGCCGTAATGCACGGGGATTTCGATGTCGCGTCCGATCTCGCCGCCCACGGGCGGCGTCTGCCAGGCTTCGCGCAGCCGCTCGTCGAGCGCTTCGATATCGGTGGCGAGCGGATCGAACAGCAGCGTGAGGTTGTTCATGCCGGGCACCACTTCGCGCACGTCGGGCCAGTCGCGAGCGAGCGCGGCCACGTGCCACACGCGCCGCTGCGTGGCGAGCGTAGGCGTGGCGCCCGCTTCGCACACGAGCGCGCTGTCGCCCAGCGGCAGGATTTTGAGCGTTGTCATGGATTAGCGATCGTTGCCGCGCGCTCGCGCGAAGGTGGCCGATTCGGTCACGATGGCGTCGAGCGCCAGATCGTGGGCTTCGGCCTCGAGATGGTCGATTTCGAGCGCATCGTAGGCGATGCCGAGTGTTTGCGGCGCGGGGGTCATCGAATGGAGGGTGCGGTCGTAGAAGCCGCCACCGTAGCCGAGCCGCAGGCCGTTGCGCGTGAAGCCCACGCATGGTACGAGCAGCAGGTCGGGCACGAGCACCTCGGTGTCGTGCGGCACGGGAATGCGGTAGCGTCCTTCCGTCATGGGGGTGTCGGGCGTCCAGCGATGGAAGACGAGCGGGGTCGCGGGCGCGGTGACGACGGGCAGGGCGGCGAGATGCAGCCCCCCGGCCGGCGCGCTCGCCAGCCAGGCCGAGACGGCCTCGCGCGCGTCGAATTCGCCCTGGATCGGCCAGTAAAAACCCACGCATCGCGGCGCGCGGCGGGCCAGTTCGTCAGTGAGCCTGGCGGCGAGCGCGGCGTCGCGCGCCTCGCGTCCGTCAAGGTGGTTGCGCGCCGCCAGCAAAGCCCGGCGCAATTGGGCTTTGCCGGACGTCTGGGCCGCCGTTTGGGCGGGGTCCCGTGCTATGCTTGAACTCACTTTTTACCCGACGCTCCTCGAAGATGTCCGAACGTTTGACCCGAGTATATCGCGCCGCCGCGCTTGCCCTGAGCGCTGCGGCGCTCGTCGCATGCAGTACGACCCAGGCGACCGGTCGTCCCAAGGCGCCGGCGGCGGCCACCCGACCCGCACCCTCGGCCGACGTGCTCTCGCAACGCTCGCCCGACGACATCTTCGTGCAGTTGCGTGAAGCGGCGCGCACCAACGACGCCGCGCGCGCCACGGCGCTCGCCGCCATGCTCACCGACTACGACGTGCCGTCGTACGTCCAGTACTTCCAGATCAAGCCGCGCATGTTCGACCGCTCGGGCAAGGCGCTGCTCGACACGCCGGACGACGAAATCCGCGCCTTCCTGCGCACCTACGAAGGTCAGGCGATTGCCGACCGCATGCGCAACGACTGGCTGCTGGTGCTCGGCAAGCGCCATGACTGGCAGACATTCGACGCCGAATATCCGAAGTTCGTGCTCGACGACGACACGCAGGTCAAGTGCTACGCGCTCATGTCGCGGGCCGCGCGCGGCGAGAACGTCACGCAGGCGGCCACCGATCTGCTGACCACGCCGAAGCATTACGGCGAGGGTTGCGTCGACATGATCAATACGCTGGCCGCCAACGGCCAGTTGCCGCGCAAGGAGGTCTGGCATCAGATCCGCCTGGCCTACGAGGAAAACTACACCTCGCTCGGCAAGCAGATCGCCGATGCGCTCGGCAGCGTGCGCCCCGACGACAGCCTGCTCGATATGGCGGCCTCGCGCCCGGCGCAGCTTCTCTCGCGTGGCGTGGACGGCTCGGAGGTGTCGCGCCAACTCGCGCTGCTCGCGACCGTGCGCATGGCGCGCAGCGACGCAATGCTCGCGGCGAGCAACTTCTCGAGCATTGCGGGCAACCTGTCGCAGGACGAGCGCGCCATCGGCTGGGGCGCCATCGGCATGCGGGGCGCGCTCGCGCAGACCCCGATGGCCATCAACTGGTACCGCCAGGCGGGCAACGCCAAGCTCTCGAACACCGCGCAGGAATGGAAGATCCGCGCCGCGCTGCGTGCCGGCGACTGGAATCTCGTGCGCACGGGCATCGAGGCGATGCCGCAGTCGCTGCGCGACGACGGCGTGTGGACCTATTGGTACGGCCGCGCGCTGCGCGAAGCCGGACAGGGCGACGCCGCCCGCGCGCAATTCCAGAAGATCGCCTCGCAGCCGAATTTCTACGGTCAGCTGGCCAACGAAGAGCTGGGCAACAAGACGGCGCTGCCGCCGCGCACGACCGTCACCAGGGCAGAGATCGATGCCAACAGCGTGAATCCCGGTTTCCGTCGCGCCGCGAAGTTCTACGACCTGGGGCTGCGCTTCGAAGGCAACCGCGAGTGGAACTGGGAACTGCGCAACATGACGGATCGTCAGTTGCTCGCCGCCGCCCAATACGCCAACAGGATCGAACTGTTCGATCGCGCCGTGAACACGGCGGATCGCACCAAGGTCGAGCACGACTTCACGCTGCGCTACCTGATGCCGTTCCGCGACAAGGTCGAGCCGCGCGCGGCGGCTGTCGATCTGGATGAAGCCTGGGCGTATGGCTTGATCCGTCAGGAGTCGCGCTTCATCATCAACGCGCGCTCGTCGGCGGGCGCCGGCGGCCTGATGCAGATCATGCCGGCGACCGCGAAGATGGTCGCCAAGCAGATCGGCATGGATTACCAGCCGGCCATGATGCACGACATCGACACCAATATCCGTCTGGGCACACGCTATCTGGCGGACATCTACAACAAGTTCGACGGCTCGGCCGTGCTGGCGTCGGCGGGTTACAACGCCGGGCCGGGACGTCCGCGCACGTGGCGCTCCACGCTGGACCGTCCGGTCGAAGGCGCCATCTTCGCGGAGACGATCCCGTTCAACGAGACGCGCCAATATGTCGAGAACGTGCTGTCGAACACCGCGTACTACGCGACCCTGATCACGGGCCGCCCGCAATCGCTCAAGGAGCGGCTCGGCATCATTCTGCCCCAGTGACGGGCAGGGCTTGCGAGCCGCGAACCCACAGTCCTGATGCGGAGGTGACGCATGCGCTATAACGTCTGTGTCGTGGGTGGCACCGGTTTCATCGGCAGCCATCTGACAGCCCGGCTGGTGACGATGGGACACGTCGTTCGCGTGCCGACGCGGCGTGCCGAGGCGGCCAAGGCACTCGCCGTGCTGCCGGGCGTGGAACTCGTCGAATGCGATGTCCACGACCCGCGTGCACTCGAGCGTGCGATCGCCGGTTGCGACGCCGTCATCAATCTCGTCGGCGTGCTGCACAGCGACCGGGGCGCGCCTTACGGCCATGCGTTCGCGAACGCGCATGTGGAACTGCCGCGCAAGATTGCGCAGGCATGCAGCAACCGCGGCATCGACCGGATCCTGCACATGAGCGCGCTCGGCGCCGATTCGAACGGCCCGAGCATGTACCAGCGCTCGAAGGGCGACGGCGAGGTGGCGATTCGCGAGACGGGCATTCCCGCAACGATCTTCCGTCCCTCGGTGGTGTTCGGCCCGGGCGACAAATTCCTGAATACGTTTGCGAAGCTCCAGCGGCGTCTGCCCATCGTCCCGCTCGCCTGCGCCAAGGCGCGCTTCCAGCCGGTTTACGTCATCGACGTGGCGCAGGCGTTCGCGGGGGCGCTCGACAACGACGCCACGTTCGGCAAGACGTACGAACTGGGCGGGCCGGCGGTGTACACGCTCGAGGCGCTGGTGCGCTTTGCCGGCGCCGTGTGCGGATGCGAACGGCCGATCGTGCCGCTGCCCGACGGCGCGGCGCGCCTGCAGGCCATGATCTTCGAGAAGTTGCCGGGCGAGCCGATCGTCACGCGCGACAACCTCGACTCCATGCGCGTGGACAACGTGATGACCGGCCCGCTCGCCCCCGAGCTCGGCTTGACGCCGAATGGACTGGAGATCGCCGTCGACTATCTCGATGGCGATAGCTGGGAGCGCCGGCTGGCGGCTTACCGCCGTGTCGCGGGGCGCTGAGCACGCCAGTGTATTTCAATCGAGCGCGCCCGCCCGCACACACGAAGCGCGCGCAAGGAAGATCCTCATGCAACTGATCGTCGCCAACAAGAAATACTCGTCCTGGTCGATGCGCCCGTGGGTGCTGCTCAGGCACTTCGGCATCGCGTTCGAAGAGCGCAACGTGTGGCTCGCGCAGCCCGATACGCGCGAGCAGATTCTGCGCTATTCGCCCAACGGCAAGGTGCCGTGCCTGATCGACAACGGCATCACGGTGTGGGACTCGCTCGCGATCTGCGAGTATCTCGCCGAGAGCTATCCGCATCTGCCGCTGTGGCCGCAATCGCGCGAGGCGCGCGCGCATGCGCGCAGTATCTGTGCGGAGATGCACAGCGGCTTCACGGCGCTACGCACGAACATGTGGATGAATGTCGGCGCCCATTGGCCGGGCGCGGGCGCCAGCCCCGAAGTGCTCGCCGACATTCGCCGCATCGAGGCGATCTGGGAAGCGTGTCTCGCGCGCTACCAAGGGCCTTTTCTGTTCGGTGATTTCACGATTGCCGACGCTTTTTACGCGCCCGTGGTGATGCGCTTCGCAACCTTCGAGCCGGCCCTTTCCGAGCGCGCGCAGGCTTACGCCGACCGCATTCGCGAGGTGCCTGCCGTGCAGGCCTGGGTGGCGGCGGGGCGGGGCGAGACCCAGAGCATCGCTTACTACGAAGTGCGCCCATGAAGATTTACGCGGTCGGCGGCGCGATTCGCGACGCCATGCTGGGTCTGCCGGTCAAGGATCGCGACTACGTCGTCGTAGGCGCGACGCCCGAAGAGATGGTGCGACGCGGTTACAAACCGGTCGGGCGGGACTTCCCGGTGTTTCTCCATCCCACGACGCGCGCCGAGTACGCGCTCGCCCGTACCGAGCGCAAGACCGCGCGCGGCTATCACGGCTTCTCGTTCTACTTCGCGCCCGAAGTCACGCTGGAAGAGGATCTCGTGCGGCGCGACTTCACGATCAACGCGATGGCGCGTGAAGTGCTCCCCGACGACAGCCTCTCCGACGAACTGATCGACCCCTACGGCGGCAAGCGCGATCTGGAGGCGAGGCTGTTCCGGCACGTCGGCCCGGCGTTCGCGGAGGATCCTGTGCGGATCCTGCGTTGCGCACGCTTTGCCGCGCGTTTCACCGAGTTCTCCGTCGCGCCGGAAACGCTTTCGCTCATGCGGGAGATGACGGCCAACGGCGAGGTCGATGCGCTGGTGGCCGAGCGCGTCTGGCAGGAGATCTCGCGGGGGCTGATGGCGCATCGTCCGTCGCGCATGTTCGACGTCTTGCGCGAGGCCGGCGCGCTCGTGCGCGTGCTGCCGGAGATCGATCGCCTGTGGGGCGTGCCGCAGCGTGCCGACTACCATCCCGAAGTGGATACCGGTGTGCACGTGATGATGGTGCTCGACTACGCCGCGGCACAGGGTTTTTCGTTGCCGGTGCGCTTCGCCGCGCTTACGCATGACCTCGGCAAGGGGACGACGCCGGAGGACGTCTTGCCGCGTCACATCGGCCATGAAGGTCGCAGCGTCGGGCTGCTCGGGCCGCTGTGTGCGCGTTTGCGCGTGCCGGTCGAATGCCGCGAGTTGGCGCAGGTCGTCGCGCGCGAGCATGGCAACATCCATGCGAGTGGGAAGTTCGGGGCGCAGGCGCTGGTGCGTCTGCTGGAGCGGTGCGATGCGCTGCGCAAGCCCGAGCGGTTCGTGGAAGTCCTGCAGGCTTGCGAGGCGGATGCCCGTGGGCGTGGCGGCGACTTCGCCGTGGCGCCTTATGCGCAGCGGGACCGGCTGATGGCGGCGCTCGACGCGGCGCGCAGCATCGATGCGGGCGCGGTGGCGCGTCTGTACGCCGACAATCCCACGAAGATTCGCGAGGCCGTCCAGGCCGCAAGAATCGAAGCCGTCGAAGCGGCCGGTCTCGGCGGGACGCAGAGCGGAGCGCCGACATGACGCTTGCCGACAATGGGCTGTTCCGACGGATTACTCGGATTCCGCCGACGACAGGAAATCATGCTCGAAGGACGGCACTTGCAAGGTCCTGTCGCCGCCGCCGGCGGCAAGTGCTCGCCCCGCGGTCTTGACTCTGGCCATCTCGATCGACACGCTGTATGTCCGTTCGTTACGGGAAAAGGTGAGGCCGCGTTGACGACGCGTCAGCCGCGAAATCGTTGCCGACCGTTCGGGGTGCCCTTCGAGATGGCGACGCTCGTAGTCGGCAAGTCGGCGTGACGACTGGGTATGTTTCATCAGCGAGGGTGGCACAATGGCGTCGCATTCTTCGCTCGACGCATAGCCTTTGCTCAGCATGTCGGCAAATTCACCCGATCGAAGTCGGTCATGCAATGCTTCGAACGCTTCGGCGTCGCGGAACATGGCTTTGCAGTTTTGCAGACTGAACATCGCGCAATCCACAGGGCTTTGCTGTGCGTGTGTTTCGAGAAACAGCAAATGCCTTTCCAGTCCATTCGGAACGATGCGCGCTTCGTGCCTCTCAAGCGCAAATCTTAATCGCATCAGTAGCCCGGCTGGGCCTTGAGCGTTGAGCGTGCCGCTTTCGACCGCAATCAGAGAGGGCTGGGCGTCGCGAACCAACAAGTCGATGGCGACGCAGTGCCCTTCGTCAGCGCTCCACTCGACGAGACACTGCTCCCGATGATGGGTTTTTGCCCGGCACAGCTCGCCGACATGCGCCATGAACGCGTGTGGACTATCGTGATGACTGATCTTAAGGCCGGGACAATGCGACATTTCCGCTTGGATGAGCGACGGAATCGCATTGACGTCGGACCAGTAAATATCGTTACTTTGACGATTCGCCTTCAAAAACGAGACGGCGAAGTTGTAGTAGCTGATCGGGCCTGACGGCGGATCCAGCGTATCGGGGTCACGCGGTGGCACGTTCCCTGCAAATTGCAGCGATGCGGCAAATACTTCGCCGGACAGGCTGGGACGAGAGGGGACGCTGGAGACCACGCGACGTCTCGCATGTTCGGTGTCTGCGGGGGGACTTACGCGGATTATGGGGAACATGAGGGGATCAAAAAGCCGTCATGATGACGGCCTTTGCTCCCCGCTGATGTTGCCTGTTGCCAGCCTTTACCGCTTTTGCGCAGGAATGTGCGGCGTCACTTTCCGATCACTCGAAGGCCTTGTCGTTAGGATTCGCGTAAAGCTGCTTGAGCTGGTCGCTCATCGGGAAGTTGAAGCTGGTGTGCTTCGGCGGCACGGGCGATTCGAACCACTTCCTGTACATCGTGTTGATTTCGCCGCTTTTCATCACACCGGCAAGCGTGTCGTCGACGAGCTTTTTGAACTCCGTGTCGCCGTGCTTCATCATGAAGCCATACGCCTCGAACGATTGCGGCGTGCCAGTAACGATCCAGTCGTCGGGATTGCGGCCCATCGTGCGTGCGCCGGCGAGCAGCACATCGTCCATCATGAATGCCTGAACGCGACCGCCCTGGAGCATGGTGAACGACTCACCATAGTCCTTGCCCGAGATGACATTCATGTTCATCTTCTTGTCGTTGTTCATCTTGTTCAGGATGCGCTCCGATGTCGTGCCGGCATTGGTCACGACCGTCTTTCCCGCCAGATCGGGGAAATCCTTGATGCCCGAGGTCCTGTTCACGAGCAGGCGCGTGCCGGCGATGAAGAACGTGTTCGAGAAGTCGACCTGCGCCTGACGCGCCTTCAGGTTGGTTGTCACACCGCATTCGATGTCGACCGTGCCGTTCTGCACCAGCGCGATGCGGTTCTGCGAGGTCACGGGGATGAAGCGCACCTGCAGGTCCGGCTTCTTCAGACGCGTCTTCACGCTGTCGACGATCTTGTTGCACAGATCCTGCGAGTACCCGATGACGTTGTGATTGTTGTCGTAGTACGAAAACGGAATCGACGACTCGCGATGGCCGATCGAGATGGCGCCGCTGCTCTCGATCTTCTGCAGCGTTTCCGATGCGGGTTGAGCCATCGCGGTCCCCGCCGCGATACACATCGCTACGCCCAGCACTACCCCGGTCAATCGCATCCTGGTCATGTCCTGCTCCTGAAATGGTTTCACGCCGATTCGAATTGAATCATTTGTTGCATACTAATTTTTTTGCAACAAATGATCAAATAGACGTTAACCCTAGCGACGACAGGGCTTTGCGCGGGCGAGGAGGGTGGACGTGTCGCGGCGCGCCGGAATGCGGTACCGCGACACATCGGGAGGGATGAGGTGGGGAGATTGCGCTCCGCGAGGCGGGACGAACGTGCTGCAACAGGTGTTGCGAGCGTGTCCGATGCGTTACAGGATGCGGATCAGCAGGTTGAAGGCGAGCGAGAGCAGGACGGTCGACGCGAATGGAAAGACCACCTCGCGCCCGCGCCAGCGTATGCGTAGATCGCCGGGCAAGCGGCCGATGCCGATCTTCGCCAGCCACGGCGAGGCTGCCGACAGGATGCATATCGCGAAGAAGATCGTGAACATCCAGCGAAACATCGGCGAGGCCTCTCGAGGAAAGGGGATTGGGCGGGTGACGTCAGAGTGCGTGGCTGCGGTCGCCTGTGGCGAAGCCGATCAGCCCGGCCCATTCGTCCATGCCGCGACCGAACGCGATGACCTTGAAGAGTTCGCCCATCTCCGCTTCCGAGAGCAGTTTCTGCGCGGCGGCAGCGGCCGGCAGGAACGTCTTCGGATCGCTCGGGTCGAGCGCGCTCATCAACTCGACGATGCCGGCATTCATCAGGAATCGCGCCTGCGACGTGAAGCCGAGCAGATCGAGTCCGGCTTCCACGCCGGCGTCGGCAATGCCGGAAAACTCCACATGCGCCGTAATGTCCTGCAAGCCCGGGTAATAGAACGGATCGTCGTGCGCGTGATGGCGATAGTGGCACATCAGCGTGCCGTGCGCGCGCTGAGGGTGATAGTACTCGCGCGCGGGGAAGCCATAGTCGATGAGCAGCAATACGCCGCGGGCCAGCAGCGGAGCGATGCTGCGCACGAACGCCGACGCGGCTTCATGCGTCTCGGTCAGATATTCCTGTGTCGGCGGCAAGTCCGCGAGCGGCGCGAGTGCCTCGGGCAACGTACCCTCGTAGCGGCGTTCCTCCCAGGCGAAGCCGTCCGGCGCACCCGGCATGCGGACGACGCCGCGCTCGAACCAGACCGGTTGGGGCTGGTCGTTCTGTCCGTTCGCATGCGGGCGGCGCGCCCACAGACGCACGGGCATGGCGTCGAGCACTTCGTTGCCGAGCATGACGCCGTGAAAGGCGTCGGGCAGACGATCGAGCCACGTCACGCGATCGAGCAGGTGGGGCGCCGCGCGGGCGATGGTGTCGCGCTGGCGGGCGCGCAGCTCGCCGGAGAGCTCCATGATCGAGTACCGGTCGCACGGCGAGCCTTCGGCTTCGAGCGCGAGCAGCAGGTCGGCGGCGAGCCGCCCGGATCCCGCACCGAATTCGAGCACCTGCGCGTCGCCCGTCTGTTCGAAGATTTCGCCGAACTGACGCGCGAGCGTGCGCGCGAAGAGCGGCGTGAGTTCCGGTGCGGTGACGAAGTCGCTGCCATCGGCGGCGAGACGCCCGAACTTGGCGGCGCCCGCGGCGTAGTAGCCGAGACCGGGAGCGTACAGGGCCAGCTCCATGAAGCGGTCGAACGGGAGCCAGCCGCCGGCGGTGTCGATGGCGTCGAGGAGATAAGCCGAGAGCCGGCGCGAGTGTTCGAGCGCGTCCGGCTCCGGAACGGGTAAACTATGGGGTTTCGGTGCGACCTGATTCATGCGGGCATTGTAACGGAGTCGGTGCCGACTGGCTGCCGGCGTCGACGATGTTCCGAACGCGGCTGCTTTCGGTGGAATTTCTTGTGATTTCCGTCGTTTTCGGAGCGTTTTTGCCGGTTTTGTGACGATTTGCGCGATGCGGGCCATTCCCGGTCGCCGCGTGCCGGAGGCCCGTCGGCTCTGGTGCGTGGCGTGCAGGGAGGGTCGCCGTCAGGACCATCGTCGCGCCGTGACCGTTTGAAGTTTCATCCGCTTACCCACCCACTGACAGGAATTCGCCGCATGACCGTTGCATCGACGCCACGCTCCACGCCTGCCGCAAGCGATCCCGCGCGCACGTCCGACGTGCCGCGCGTGGCGCTCGTGACGGGCGGTGCGCGCCGCATCGGCCGCGCCATTGCGTTGCGGCTGGCGGCGCTGGGCTGGGACGTCGCCGTTCATTACGAGCGCTCGCACGACGAGGCGCTCGAGACGGTGACCGCCATCGAAGCGCTGGGCCGCCGCGCGGTGGCGTTGCAGGCGTCGCTCGCCGACGAGAGCGCCACCGCCGGGCTGATCGCGCGCTGCGCGCAATCGCTCGGCGTGCCGGCATGCCTGGTGAACAACGCCTCGCGCTTCGAGTACGACTGCGCGGACGACTTCGGCTACCAGGCGCTCGAGCGCCATATGCGCGTGAATGCCGGGGCGCCGCTGGTGCTGGCGCGCGAAATGCACAAGGCGCTCGGCGATGCCGGGCGCGGCGTCGTCGTCAATCTGCTCGATCAGAAGCTGGCGAATCCGAACCCGGACTATCTGTCGTACACGCTGTCGAAGGCGGCGTTGGACGTGGCGACGACATTGCTGGCACAGGCGTTTGCGCCCCGGCTGCGTGTCGTCGGCGTCGCGCCGGGCGTGACGCTGCTGTCCGTGGACCAGACGCCGGCCGGTTTCGCGGCGGCGCATGCTTCCACGCCGCTGGGCGCGTCGTCCACGCCCGAGGACATCGCGCAGGCCGTGGCCTATCTGGCCGATGCACCGGCCGTGACCGGCACGGTGCTGTATGTCGACGGCGGGCAACACCTCGCGAGTTCGTCGCGCGACGTGAAATTTCTGACCGAGCCGGCCGACGCCGACCGGTCTCGTTGATAGTCACTACGAGTTTTCAAAATGCATAGCGCTCTTTCCCACCCTCGCCTGATGGACTGCCGTCGCATGTTCCTGCGCGACTATGAAGTGTTCATCAACATCGGCGTGCACGATCACGAGAAGCGTGGCGAGCAGCGCGTGCTGATCAACGTCCAGTTGTTCGTGCCGCTGGCCGAGAGCACGCCCGTGGCGGACAAGCTCGAGGAAGTCGTCGACTACGACTTCATGCGCCTGACGATCGCCAAGCGCGTGAGCCAGGGACATATTCATTTGCAGGAGACCCTTTGCGACGACGTCGCGCGTGCGCTGCTGGCGCATCCGCGCGTGCGCGCGGTGGGCGTGTCGACCGAGAAACCCGACGTCTATCCCGATTGCCACTCGGTGGGCATCGAAGTGTTCATGATGAAGGATGCCTGACATGAGTGCCGTCATGCCCGAGACCGGCGCGCCCCTTGCCGCGACCGGAAACGCTGCCGCCGACAGCGTGAAGAAGGCGCAGAAGCTCGCTTTCGAGAACAACAAGCTGGAAAAGCGCCTGTGCCGTCTGACGGGGCAGGCCATCGGCGACTACAACATGATCGAGCAGGGCGATCGCGTCATGGTGTGCATGTCCGGTGGCAAGGACAGCTACGCCATGCTCGACATTCTGCTCAAGCTGCGCGAGCGCGCGCCGATCGACTTCTCCATCGTCGCCGTCAATCTCGATCAGAAGCAGCCTGGCTTCCCGGAGCATGTGCTGCCCGACTACTTCCGGTCCATCGGCGTGGATTTCCACATCGAAAATCAGGATACGTATTCGATCGTCAAGCGCGTGGTCCCCGAAGGCAAGACGACGTGCTCGCTGTGCTCGCGTCTGCGTCGCGGCATTCTCTACCGCGTGGCGGGCGAGCTCGGCGCGACCAAGATCGCGCTGGGTCATCACCGCGACGACATCATCGAGACGGTATTCCTGAATCTGTTCTACGGCGGCAAGCTCAAGGGCATGCCGCCCAAGCTCCAGTCGGACGACGGCAGGAACGTGGTGATCCGTCCGCTCGCCTACGTGCGCGAATCGGACCTGGAGCGCTACGCAGAATACAAGCAGTTCCCGATCATCCCGTGCACGCTGTGCGGCAGTCAGCCGAATCTCAAGCGCACCGAGATGAAGGCGCTTATCCGCCAGTGGGAAAAGCAGCACCCGGGGCGTATCAAGTCGATTTTCAGTGCGCTTTCGAACGTGATTCCCTCGCATCTGATGGACACCAATCTCCACGACTTCAAGAATCTTCGTGCGACGGGACAGCCCGATCCGCTCGGCGATATCGCGTTCGACGAAGCGCCGTGCGGCGACGAGAACGACGCGGGCATCATCCGCATCACCCAATTCGACGACTGATCGCCGACCGATCTGATTCCCGACAACCGCATTCCCGATTTCGAATCGTCACGACGCCATGAATATTGTGATTCTCGCCGCCGGTATGGGTAAGCGCATGAGCTCCAAGCTGCCCAAGGTGCTGCAGCCGCTCGCCGGCCGACCGCTTCTGTCGCATGTGATCGCCACGGCCCGCAAGCTCGCGCCGCAGCAGCTTATCGTGGTGATCGGGCACGGTGGCGACGCCGTGCGCGAGGCGGTCGCCGGCGACGGCGTTCAATTCGCCGAGCAGGCGCAACAACTTGGTACCGGCCACGCCGTGCAGCAGGCCGTGCCGTTGCTCGACGAGTCGGTGCCCACGCTGGTGCTGTATGGCGACGTGCCGCTCACGCGCTCCGAGACGCTGCAGGCGCTGCTCGAGGCCGCTGGTCGCGACAAGCTCGGTGTGCTGACCGTGGACCTGGAGAATCCGTCGGGCTATGGCCGTATCGTGCGCGACGCGGCGGGCAACGTGCAGCGCATCGTCGAACAGAAGGATGCCAACGAGGCGGAGCGCGCCATTCGCGAGATCAATACCGGCATTCTCGTGGCGCCGACGCGCGCGCTCAAGCGCTGGTTGGGCGGCTTGAAGAACCAGAACGCGCAGGGCGAGTACTACCTCACCGACGTGATCGCCTGCGCGGTCGCCGACGGTGTGCCGGTCGTCACCACGCAACCGGCTTTCGCCTGGGAGCCGAACGGCGTGAACGACAAGGCGCAGCTCGCCGAGCTCGAGCGCGACTACCAGCGCAACGCGGCCGGCGCGCTGCTGGCGGCGGGCGTGACCCTCGTCGATCCGGCGCGTTTCGACCTGCGCGGTGAGCTCGCCTGCGGCACGGACGTCACCATCGATGTCAATTGCGTGTTCGAAGGGAACGTGACGATCGGCGATGGCGCGTTCATCGGCGCGAACTGCGTGATCCGCAGCAGCGCCATTGGGGCGGGCACGCGGATCGAGGCGTTCAGCCATCTGGACGGTGCGGTGGTCGGATGCGACGTGCACGTGGGGCCGTATGCGCGTTTGCGCCCCGGCGCCGAACTGGGCGATGAGGTGCACATCGGCAACTTTGTCGAAGTGAAGAATGCCTCGCTCGCAAAGGGTTCGAAGGCCAATCATCTGGCCTATGTCGGCGATTCGACCGTGGGCGAGCGCGTGAATATCGGCGCCGGCACCATCACCTGCAATTACGATGGCGCGAACAAGCACCGCACGATCATCGAGGACGATGTCTTCATCGGCTCGGACACTCAGCTCGTGGCGCCGGTGACGGTGCGTCGCGGCACGACCATCGCGGCGGGGACGACGGTATGGAAGGACACGCCGGAAAATGCCCTGGTGCTCAACGGCAAGACCCAGGTGGCGAAGGAGGGCTACGTCCGTCCCGCCAAGCAGAAGCGGTAAAATCGGCAGTCATGTGCCGGGGCGAGAGCAAGTATGCGCACCGGTGAATCCAATACGAAACCAATCGAACGAGCCAGGGCCTCTGGCGTAAAGGGAAGCGAATATGTGCGGCATTGTCGGCGCGGTGGCGCGACGTAATGTGGTACCGGTGTTGGTCGAAGGGCTGCGTCGCCTGGAGTATCGCGGCTATGACTCGTGCGGCGTGGCCGTGTTGAAGGATGGGGTGCCGCAGCGCGCACGCAGCGTGTCGCGCGTGGCGGACCTCGACGAGCAACTCGCGCAAACCCATCTGGCCGGCGAGACCGGCATCGCCCACACGCGCTGGGCCACGCATGGCGCGCCGATCACGGACAACGCGCATCCGATCTTCTCGCGCGACGAAGTGGCGCTGGTGCACAACGGCATCATCGAGAACCACGAGAGCCTGCGCGAAGAGCTGCGCGGCCTCGGTTACGCGTTCGTGTCGCAGACCGACACCGAGGTGATTGCTCACCTGGTTCATCACCTCCTCACGAACGGCGCCGCCGGGGATCTGTACCACGCGGTGCGCCTGGCCACGCGTCGCCTGCACGGTGCCTACGCCATCGCCGTATTCCGCAAGCAGGAGCCGCACCGTGTGGTCGGCGCGCGTGCGGGTTCGCCGCTCGTCGTGGGCGTGGGCGAAGGCGAGAACTTCCTCGCTTCCGACGCGCTGGCGCTCGCCGGCACCACGGACCAGTTCATCTACCTGGAAGAGGGCGACGTCGTCGAGCTCACGCTCGATGGCGTGAAGATCGTCGATCGCAACGATGCCGCCGTGCAGCGCGAGGTTCGCACGGTGCAGGCGTATTCGGGGGCGGTGGAGCTGGGTCCGTATCGCCACTACATGCAGAAGGAAATCTTCGAGCAGCCGCGTGCCATCGGCGACACGATGGAAGGCGTGGAGGGCATTTCGCCGACGCTCTTCGGCGATAACGCCGAGGCCACGTTGAGCGGCGTCGACTCGATCCTGATTCTTGCGTGCGGCACCAGCTACTACTCGGGCATGACGGCGAAGTACTGGCTGGAGTCGCTTGCGCAGATTCCGACGCAGGTCGAAGTGGCGAGCGAATACCGCTATCGCGACAGCGTGCCGAATCCGAAGACGCTGGTGGTGACGATTTCGCAGTCGGGCGAGACGGCCGACACGATGGCGGCGCTGCAGCACGCGCAGTCGCTCGGCATGACGAACACGCTCGCGATCTGCAACGTGGGTACGAGCGCGATGGTGCGTCAGACGGCGCTGCACTACCTCACACGCGCGGGCACGGAAATCGGCGTGGCGTCGACGAAGGCGTTCACGACGCAGCTCACCGCGCTGTTCCTTCTGACGCTGACGCTGGCGAAGCTGCGCGGGCGTCTGTCCGCGACGCAGGAAGCTGACTACCTCACGCAACTGCGTCACCTGCCGGCGGCGCTCAACAGCGTGCTGGCGCTCGAGCCGCAGATCATTGCGTGGGCGGAAGAGTTTGCCCGTCGCGAGAACGCGCTGTTCCTGGGACGTGGTCTGCACTACCCGATCGCGCTCGAAGGGGCGCTCAAACTCAAGGAAATCTCGTACATCCATGCCGAGGCATATCCGGCCGGTGAGTTGAAGCACGGCCCGCTGGCGCTGGTGACCGATCAGATGCCGGTGGTCACGGTGGCGCCGCGCGACGCGCTGGTCGAGAAGCTGAAGTCGAACATGCAGGAAGTGCGCGCGCGGGGTGGCCAGTTGTACGTCTTTGCCGACTCGGA
The DNA here is from genome assembly GCF_000815105.2 of Pandoraea pulmonicola. Lineage (NCBI taxonomy): Bacteria > Pseudomonadati > Pseudomonadota > Betaproteobacteria > Burkholderiales > Burkholderiaceae > Pandoraea > Pandoraea pulmonicola. The sequence goes on from NZ_CP010310.2 coordinate 347,907, forward strand.
CACGGAAATTGCGAACGCCGAGGGCGTCCACGTCATTCGCATGCCGGAGCACTACGGCCAGCTCTCGCCGATTCTGCACGTCGTACCGCTGCAACTGCTCGCGTACCACACCGCGTGCGCACGCGGCACCGACGTCGACAAGCCGCGCAACCTCGCGAAATCGGTGACGGTGGAGTAACGCGGGATCGCGTGAAACCAGGCCGGAGATGCCATCAGCGTCCCGGCCTTTTTCTTGCGCGGCGAACGGCCGAAATACCCCCGTCAATCACGCCAATTTCTCCCGGTTTCCCGTCTCATCCCGAGATGCATCCCGCTGCTTCGAATTTCGGAAGCGCTTTTCGCGGGCAAAAAAAGCGCCTACGAAAAGCAGGCGCAAAACCGTCCCATCCGGGGGTATGGAACGGGGGATATCTGAAGGACGACGGGTCAGAACAGTCCGGGCAGGACTCGGTAGCGGACCTTTGCGCGGTACTCGCCATAGGCCGGATCGGAGGCCAGGAAACGTTCCTCCTGGAGAATGCGGATGACCTGCAGCGCGAGGAGTCCCCCGTACACCGTGACGTTCCACGCGCCGAAGTTGGTCAGCAGGAACCCCATGTCCGCAATCACGTACCCGAGATAGATCGGGTGGCGAACCCATCGATAGGCGCCACTGGAAACGATGCCGCGATTGGCCGGAACGATGCCGAATGAGCGTCTCAACGATGCCTTGGCGTACAACTGCCACAGGATTCCCACGCCGCACACGAACGCACCGACGTTCTCCGGAATCAACCGCATGCCGGGCTCGAGTCGGACGGCCAGGAAGTAGAATGTGCCGCACACCGACACGACGACCGGCACCAGTCGCCAATCGCGCTTGGCCGGTACGCGTGTGAAGAGCGCCAGTCCGACCGTGAGCGACGACGTGGCGACCAGCAGCAGCAAGGTGATGCGCTCCGGCGCCGCGCTCCACTGCAGCCACGCGACGAAGGCAAACGCCCCCAGCGCGAGCCCGCCCGCCAGGCGCACGGAGACTTCCACGGCCATCTCTCGCAGACTGCGGCGATCCGGCAACGAAGGGACCGCCAGGGGCGGAACTATCGGCGCGGCGACGTAAGCGTCGGGGAGCCAGCCTTCGATCGACGATGCGTCGAACTTTTTTTCGCTATGCATGATCAAGGTCCTTCCGAGGTTAGAGCGAACCCGACAGCGTCGGCAGCAGTACGCGGTAAATCTGGATCAAAGCCGGCCCGAGCAGCACCAGCAACAGCGTCGGGAAAATGAAGAACACCAGCGGAAACAGCAGCTTCAGTGCGATCCTGGCCGCGCGCTCCTCGGCCCGCAGGCGCCGCTTGGTCCGCAGCATCTCGGACAGCACTCGCAGCGACGCGCCAACGCTGGTGCCAAAACGCTCCGCCTGGATCAACATTGAGACAAAGGTGTCGATGTCCTCGACGCCCGTGCGCAGGCTCAGGTTGCGCAGCGCCTGCTCCTTGGAGAAGCCTGAACGCAACTCCAGCAGAAGCAGTTCGAACTCGTCGGACAGCAGCGGACTGCGGACGTGAATCTCGCCGGCCACGCGCATGAGCGCGGCATCGAGGCTCAGACCTGCTTCGACGCACACGGTCATGAGGTCGAGCGCGTCGGGAAAGTCCTCGAAGATCACACCCTGGCGCCATGCGATGCGGCGCGAAAGGACCATGTTCGGCAGGTAGTAGCCGATGGCGCCGAGCAGTACCAGCAGCCCCATCAGCAAATCGCGATGCGTGGCCGCGTAATGCGGACTCGCGACCTCGAAGCCGATGAACGGCAGGGCCAGTGCCAATAATGTCTTGGCCGCGAAATACAACGCCGGGGCCGAGGCGTCGCGCCAGCCGGCGTTGATGAACCGGGTGCGCAGCGTCGACGACTCCCAGCCCTCTTTGGGCAGGGACAGTTTCGAAATGGGCTTCGACCATTTCGCGAGACGCTCGACCCAGGGGTTGTCACCCGAATCGCCAGTCGCACTCGGCGAACCGCGGCCCCCGATTCCCCCAAAGCCCTCGATGCTCTCAACGCGTCCACGCGCGCGCTGCGGCGCGAGCAGCAGCACGAGTCCGAGCACGACGCTGAACGTCACCAGGAATACTCCCGCCAGCATCGCGATATGTCCTTCGTTCCAAGGCAACATGGCGCCCTCCCCGAATGGTTTGTCTGGTCCAGCCGCCCGCGTGCGGGCTCACACGTGGATGCGCACGATCCGGCGCATCCAGAGCATGCCCACCGCCATCAATGCCAGCGCCGTCGCGCTGATCTTGATGCCCGCCGGGTCCTTCCACAGCACCTCGAGGAAGGTCGGGTTGACGATCAACAGCAGCCCGGCCACACCAAACGGCAGGACCTCGAGAATGATCGCCGAGAGCCGGCCCTCGGCCGAAAGCACTCTCACCTTCTGGAGCAGTTTGAGTCGCTCGCGCGTGAGCTCGGCAATGTTCGTCATGATTTCGGCGAGATTGCCGCCGCTCTCGCGCTGGATCATCACGGCGATGATGAAGTAACGCAGGTCGTCGATCGGCACGCGCGTGGCGAGGTTGCGCAGGGCGTCGTTGATGCCCACGCCGTAGTTGATCTCGTCGAACATGATGCGGAACTCCCCGCCGATAGGATCCGCCATTTCGTTGCCGATCATTTCGATGGCGCCGGAGAACGCATGGCCGGCACGCAGGGCGCGCGCGATGGTGTCGGCTGCCTCCGGCAACTGTCGTTCGAGCAGTTCGAGCCGCTTGCCGCGCCGGTGACTGACGTATAGCGCCGGCAGGCTCGCGCCGATGAGTCCCACCGGCACGGCCAGGCGCCAGGTCAGTGGCAGCAGCAGGACGACCATGGCGAACCCCAGGCCGTGCAGCAGCATCCACGCGAGCAGGCGAGCGACGGACCACGACAGGCCCGATTGCTCGATGAACAGGTCGAGCGCGTGCACGCGCGGTATGCGCAGGAGCAGGCGCTCGACACCCGGCGAGCCGCCGAGCAAGCGCGACTTGAGGATCGAGATGTGCTCGCGGTCGACGTTTCCGCCCGCCGACAGGGCGCGAATGCGCGCCTCGATGCGCTTGGCCGCGGCGCTGTGCTGGTTGCTCCACCAGTAGTAGATGCCCTCGACGGCAAGCACCACCGCCAGGAACAGCATGACGGCAAAGATGTAGAAAGGTGTATTACCCATGACGATTTCCCCCGATTGCTCCCCGTGACTGCCGGAATCCGCTGCGCTCGCCGTCACACCTCATAGCGGTGCGACGGATCGTAGATGGCGTCGGGCAAGGCCATACCGTAGGTCTGCAGCCGTTCGGCGAACCTCGGCCGCACGCCGCTCGCGCAGAAGTAGCCGCGCACCGCGCCGTCGCGCTCCACGCCGGTACGCTTGAAGGTGAAGAGCTCCTGCATGGTGATGATCTCGCCCTCCATGCCGGTGATCTCCTGCAGGCTCGTCAGTCGCCGCCGTCCGTCGGTCAGGCGCGCGGTCTGCACGATCACGGTGATCGCCGAGGCAATCTGCTGGCGTATCGCGCGCGACGGCAGCGGCATGCCCGCCATGCTCACCATGTTCTCGAGCCGCGTGAGCGCATCGCGCGGGGCGTTGGCGTGGATCGTGGCGAGCGACCCCTCGTGGCCGGTGTTCATGGCGTTAAGCATGTCGAGCGCTTCGGCGCCGCGCACTTCGCCAAGGATGATGCGGTCCGGGCGCATGCGCAGGGCGTTGCGCACGAGGGTGCGCTGGGTGATCTCACCCTTGCCTTCGATGTTGGGCGGGCGCGTCTCGAGCCGCAGCACGTGGTGCTGGTTGAGTTGCAGTTCGGCGGCGTCCTCGATGGTGACGACGCGCTCGGCATCCGGAATCGAGGCCGACAGGATATTGAGCAGCGTGGTCTTGCCGCTGCCGGTGCCGCCCGAAATCAGAATGTTGACCTTGGCCGCGACAAGCGCGGTCAGTACCTGCGCCATCGGCTCGATCAGGGTGCCCAGGCGCAGGATGTCGGCCATCTGCAGCGGCGTGGCGCCGAAGCGGCGGATCGACAGGAGCGGGCCGTCGATCGCCGAGGGCGGGATGATGGCGTTCACGCGCGAGCCGTCGGGCAGGCGCGCGTCGACCATGGGACTCGATTCGTCGATGCGGCGGCCCACGCGCGAGACGATCTTCTCGATGATCTTCATCAGATGCGCGTCGTCGTAGAACGTGACATCGGTCGATTCGAGGCGGCCGAAGCGCTCGACGAAGGTGCGCCGATGGGTGTTGACGAGGATGTCGGAGATGGTCGCATCGCGCAGCAGCGGTTCGAGCGGCCCCAGGCCGAACATCTCGTCGTAGATGTCGCTGCCGAGCTGACGCCGTTCGGCGTCGTTGACGAGCACGTTCTGCTCGCCCACGACGCGGTCGATGAGCTGCGCGAGTTCGGTCTTGACCTGGAATTCGGTCAGACGCGCCAGTTTCTCGAGTTCGACGCGCTCGAGCACCATCTCGTGCATGCGGCGCTTGAGTTCGGCGTAGTGCGGGCCGACGCTCGGGCTCAGGCTGCCCGCGCGTGCCGTCGTCCGCTCGGCGGGCGTCAACGGCAGGGTTTGTGTGATGGCTGGCATGAGAGGCTCCCGGGTAGGCTGGATTCGATGGGGTAATCCGGTGGTTCGATCTGTCGGTTCGTCGATGCGGTTCAAACCAGCGTCGGTGGCGCGGCGCGTTCGGTTCTGTCGGCCTTGCGCCATAACCGCCCGAACGGCGATTCGCCGCCGGGCGGGACAAGGCGCGGCGTGCCGGCGCGCGCGGCCTGGCGCACGACGAGCGCTGCAAGCGCCCGGGCGATCGCGCTGCGCTTGGCCACCCGCGCGACAGGCACGCCCTGGCTCATGGCGGCGGCCGCGGCGGCGCTGTCCTCGGGCAGAACAGCCAGCGCCGGCATGCCGAGCGCACGCTCGAGCTCCTTGTGCGCCACGCCGTCGTGCCGGTTCGACCGGTTGATGAGGTAGCCGACCCTGTCCATCGGTACGCCGAGCCGGCGCAGCAGATCGAACAGGCGGCAGGCGGCGCGCAGGAACGGCATGCTCGCGCGCAGCACCACATACACGCGCTCGCTGCGTTGCAAAGCCCAGGTCACGCGTACGTCGACGGTGCGGCCCGCGTCGAACACGACGAGGTCGTAGTGCTGCGTGGCGGCGGCAAGAATGCGTTTGAGACTCGCCTCGGTCACGTCGAGGCTGCCCATGGGATCGCCCGCGCCGGCCAGGGCGTCGAAGCCGTCTTCGACACGGGTGACGCAGCTCTCGAGGAACGAGGCGTCGATGCGCTCGGCTTGCGCGCAGACCTGGGGCAGCGTGGCTGGCGGCGTCTTGTCGGTGACGAGGAACGCGGCGTCGCCGAAATCGGGATCGAGGTCGACAAGCAGTACGCGCTCACCGGTGTGCGCGGCGTGCTCGCGCGCGAAGTTGGCGGCGAGAAAACTCGTGCCGGCCCCGCCCTTGCATGACATGAACGCGATCGACGGCAGCGGGCGGGGCGCGTCCTGCCCGTGCTGCGACTGCACGCGGTCGAGCGCATCGTCCAGGGCGTGCTGCTCGAGTGGCCAGGGCAGCACGTCGCGCGCGCCGGCGCGCATCGCGGCAATGAGCAGCGCTGGCGTGGCCTCGTGCGTCACCAGGATGCATACGAGCTTCGGCCATTGCTGGCACATGACCTGCACGTCGTACAGTTCGCCGTGCTGGGTGCCGGGCAGATCGACCACGGCGGCGTCGAATTCGTCCAGCCGTGCGCCGGCGTTGAGCAGTTGCGCGGGGGCCGCGGCCAGCGTCGTGACATCGTATTCGGGATGATCGCGCACGAGCCTGGCCAGCAATGCGAGGCGCTCGGGTGCGTGGGAGGCAAGCAGGACTTTCAACATGATGGCCTCTGGGTTCGTTGTCGATTGGGTTGTGGATATGGCCGTTCAGTTGCAAACGTTGTCGCCCGTCGCACTGGAGAGGCTCTCGCGCGGCAGCGTCGTGGCGAACGCCGGCAGCGTCAGGCTCAGGGGCACGAAGGGAACGAAGGTCTTGAAGGTCAGTCCCGTGTAGCTCACGGTCACCAGCGTGCAGGACGTGACGTCGCAGCCGGCCGGTGCGTAGCTGACCTGGATATTCGCGTTCGCGAGCTGCGGCATGAGGCTCGTCATGTGGTCCTTGACCGCCGCGGCGTTCACGTCGCACACGATCGCCACGCGTGCCCCGAGGCGTGCCGCCTCGACGGCCGTGTTCCAGTAGAACAGGATGCGCGCGAACTCCATGATGCCGATCAGCAGCGTGATGAACAGCGCCGCCACCAGCGCGAACTCGACCGCGGCCGCACCGCGCTGGCGATGGAGATGACGTCCGGCACCTGTGCGATGGAAATCGGCGGGTTTCATAGCACTTGCCTCATGACGGTCGCGATGTCGCCGAACACCAGTCCGGCGAAGTTCAGGATCCCCTGGATCGGCGTGTACTGGTAGTTGACGATCTTTACCGCGACGAGGTTGATGGTGCCGACCGAGCTGCCGGCACCCGCGTTGTTGTCGGTGGTGTCGTATACCGTGTAGTTGCCATACGCGAGGTCCTGGCAGTTGGCGTCCGTCGGGTTGCTGCGGTCGCAGATCACGACGTTGGCGGTACTCAGGTCCGGCGCCAGGGCCGCGCCCGAACAGTCCGTGGTGCCGGACACCGCCAGGCACTTGGCGGCGGCGATCGGATATGTCGGGTCCGAGGGCGAATACTCCGAGAGGTAGCGCGTGGCATTGCGCGACGCCTTGGTCAGCGTGTCGTATTCGTAGAGCGCATGCCCCATCTCGACCATGCCGCCGAACAGGATCAGGAGCACCGGCAGCAGCAGCCCGAACTCGACCGCCACGGCGCCGGTCTGTGGGCGAAGGGAGCGACGGGGGCGGCGAGAGGTGTGGCGCGCTTGCGCGGGGCGGATCATGATGGCCTCCGGTCCTATTGCACGAGCACCGGCACGAGCGGCCCGACTGACGTCGTCGGCCCCGGCGTGCCCTGCGTCGCGCACGGGCTGCCCGGGTCGTTGGCCAGGCCGCGGTACTCGAGATGGATCGCGTCGATGTCGCCGCCTTGCTGCATCGGGTCGAGCATCAGCACGCAGGCCCACTTGGTGACAGGCGCCCCGGTGGACGATGCGACCTTGCCGCAGTCGACCATCGGCGCGATCGGCAGGCGGCGGTCGGCGCCGCTCCTGTAGACCGAGCCGGCCGCCGCGGTGCCGCTGAGCTTCATGCCGGGGATGTTCTGGTACGGCGTGTAGCTCTTGCGCTGGTTGACGAAATCGCTGTAGGCGTTGGCGCCCGTCGTCCAGGTCGAACTCGTGTATGCGTAGCCCGTGAAATCGGTCACCGAGGTGCCGTCGTTGGGTGGCGTGCCTTTCTTGTAGATCCCGAAGCGCGTGTTGTAGGCATCGTCGAGCGACGACTTGTTGCCGGGCGTGCCGATGTTGGTGCCGATCGCGGGTAGATTGCACTGGCCGCTGCCGGTCAATTGCCCGGCCAGATTCGGCGTGCCGTTGCCGGTGCCGTTCAGGTTGGCCCAGCCGAAGTCGCCCTGGTTGTAGGTGCCGGTGCGGCTGTCGCCCTTGCCCAGCAGCCACTGGCCCTGCGTGTAGCTGGCCGCCGGCGAGAACTTCGATGGGTCGCAGATGAACACGGGAATGGCGCAGGAGGTCTGCGCGGAGGTAGTGCTCGCCACGGCCCGCGCCGAGACCGAGCTCGGGCCGATGTCGATGCCCGGCAAGACGTTGAGCACGCTGATGAGCCACGGCACGATGCCGCTCATCGAGGTGGTGCACTGTACGTACTTGATCGTACTGATGTTGCCGGTCACGTTGTCCTTGGTCTGGAACGGGCCGCTCGACGAGGTGCTGTAGGTGACACTGCTGTTGACGGTCATGCTGACGTTGGTCGACTGGAACAGGCTGCGGTTGACGTGGCCCGCGCCGATGCCGGCGGCCTCGGAGACCGACAGCGGCGTGGCGCCCGTGAGGTCACGCGCGGCGGACAGTGCACAGGCGTCGGCACTGTTCTGCAGTTCGCTGCGCGTGACGTAGAGCTTGCCCAGGTCGAGCGCCAGACCGGCGAAGCCGATCAGCACCGCCAGGACGAACGCGACCACGATGGCGATCGCGCCGTCTTCGCGCCGTGGCATGGCGGCGCGCGAGCGATAGGGGTTCTTAGCGTTACGCATCGCGGTTTGCCTCCTTGAGTCGGAGCCTGTCAACGCACTATTGATTCGTGCCCGGGCCGTTGCTCGGTGCAAGCGATGCACCACCCTGGCTGACGCCGATCACATACGGGTTGGAACTCGGGGCGGGCGAGCGCAGTGCCTTGTCGTAGCTGTTCAGCGCCGAGACGGCCGCCTTGCCGTCGGTGCTCATGGGCCCGGCGTCGGCCGGCGGGCCGGGATGAATGATCTGTGCCTGCATGACCTTGTGCACGGCCTCGCCCATGTGGGCGTCCCAGATCGGCGACGAACTCATGCAGGCCGTCAGCGGCAGGCAAGCTGCGCACAGCGACACCAGGGCGCCGGCGCGGGACAGGGTAGCGGTAAGCGTTTTCATGGCAGTTCCCTCGAAGCACGAGAATCAATGGAGATAGGGCGAGCTCGCATCGGCGAACACGGGCGAGGACGGCGCCTGGGTGTGCGCTTCACTACGCGCCGGGCGGAGCGCTGCCGGTGCCGTTGCAGAGGGTGTACCTGCCGCAGCACCGGTCGATGACGTGGGTGCGTTGGCCGGGTTGGGCGTGCTCGACGGCGCTGACGGTGCTGACGACGAGGGGCGCATCGGTTGCGGGCCGGGCGTCGCGGCGGGTTGCGGCGCGGGCGCGTTGGGGTCTGACGGCGAGGACTTCTGGCCGCGGCCTTCCATGTTGCCCGTGGCGTAGATGTCGATGACGTTGGGCCTGGTGAAGCTGTCGGTTGGCATCGGCACTTCCGAGGCGGCCGTCTGCAGTGGCTTGACCAGGTGCGGGGTGATGATGAACACAAGCTCCGTCAGATCGTTCTGGAACGACGTGCTGCGCATGAGCGTGCCGAGCACCGGCACTTCGCCCAGGCCTGGGAATGCCTTGAGCGCGCCGGCGACGTTGTTCTTGACCAGTCCACCGATGGCGAAAGTCTCGCCGTCGCGCATCTGCACCGTGGTCGAGGCGCGCCGCGTGGTGATCAGCGGCAGGATGTTCACGCCGCTGATGTTGGTCGCCGTGAGCGTGACACCGGTGGGCGAGAGTTCCGAGACCTCGGGCGCGACGCGCAGATTGATGCGTCCGCCGTCGAGCACGGTCGGCAGGAACTTGAGCGCGACGCCGAACTCCTCCTGCTGCAGCGTGATGACCGTGGTCGAACCATTGGATTGCGGCACCGGGATGAAGATCTTGCCGCCCGAGAGGAAGCTCGCCTCCTGCCCCGAGAGCGTGACGAGGTTCGGCTCGGCGAGAATTTTCACGAGGTTGTCGGACTTCTGCGCGTCGAGCGAGAACTGCAGCGGCAGCCGGTTCGCCTTGGACGCCGTCAGCGCCGTGGCCGCGCCCGAGAGCAGGTTGCTGACCAGCGCGCCGGTCCACGTGCCGAAGCCGCCCTGCAGGTTCAGCGCCGAGCCGAGTTGGTTGATCAGTGTCTTGGACACTTCGGCGACCTTGACCTCGAGCATGACCTGCTGCGGGGTGTCGACCGACATCATGTTGAGCACCGTGCCGTCGGCATTGCCGCGCTTGGCATACGCCTTGGCGATCTCCACGGCCTGCTGTGCGGCCACCGCGTTCGACACGCGCCCGGCCAGAACGAGGTTGGCGCCCGCACTCGTCACGCGAATATCGCGTTCCTCGGGCATGAGTTGCGCAAGGGAGGCCTGCACGCCGCCGGCGTCGCCGTTGACCACCACGTTCACGACCTCGCAAGCACCGCTGCGGCCCTGCACGATCATATTGGTGGTGCCCACCGACAGGCCGAGCAGGTACATGGCGCGCGGCGAGACCATGGCGGCCTGCGCCACCGACGGATCGCCCAGGGTACGGTTGCGCACGGGCTCGTCGAGCTGCAGCACGGTGGACTTGCCGATCGGCACGACGACCGTGCGCTCGTTGCGCAACTCACCCGTGCAGTTCGGTCCGCGCACATTGGCCTGCGCGGACGCCGCGGCGGCGCTGGCCGGCGGCGCGGAGGGCGTCATGCTGATGGTCATCTGCATCGGCGCGCCGCCGCTTGCGGCCGCGGCGCCCGGCTTGCCCGACGCCCCCTTGGCAACGGCGCCGTATCCGACGGCGGTTTGCGCTCCGGCCGGCGCGGTCGCGGCCAGCATGCCGCACGCGGCCACGGCCAGCGCGGCCAGCGTGAAGGCGGGAGTTTTACTCGATTGACGTGTCCTGTTCATGGCGTTTCCCCGGCTGATCCTGTTCGTTCCGGCCGCGAGGCCCGGTTGCTGCGCAACCACCTTGCGGCGTCTCATCGACGACTTGCTGTCGTGCCCTGGCTGTTGTTCGTTTCGCGCGATGTGTTCAGAAGCACTCGACGCCACCGTGCGCACCGGTCAACACGCCAACACAATCCCCCTGGCGTGTCGCCACGTGCGGCGCGGGCTTGCGTACCACGACGCTCTTGACGACCGGCGCGACCGGTGCCGGTGCCGGGCTTGCCGGCACGTTGAGCAGCGTGTTCTTGGTGGCGCCGAGCGTGGCGAACTGTGCGCCGTCGATCTGGTTGCGCAGTACGAGCGAGAGCGTGCCCACACTGCGTGCGAGGTCGAGTTTCTCGGCCTGCTCGGGCGTGACTTCGAGCGTCACCGCGTTGACGACCTTCGGCTGGGTGTCGTCCCGACTGACCTGTTGGGCCACGGCGAGCACGAGAATCTTCTCGAGCACGATCTTCGAGATGCTCTGCTCCGCGCCCTTCTTCTCGGCATCGGTGGTGTTGACGATCACGTCGACGTAGTTGCCCGGCAAGGCAAAGCCGGCCACGCCGACGACGTCGTTCACGCGTACCGTGATCGCGCGCTTTCCTTCGCCGATGACGGCCGACAGCCCGCCCTTGGTGCCTTGCGGCGCGAGCTTCGACTCGAGGATCGGCTCGCCGCGCAGCAGCCCCACGCGCGCCACGCGGCCCTGGAGAAGCTGCGGGTCGGCAAACGCGCCGGGAGGAATGCTCTCGGCCGGCCAGTTGACCATCTTCACGAATTCGGAGGTCAGCGGCTGGCCCAGATTGACGTCGCTGGCGGCCACGGCCACGGTAGTCACCGAGGCCGAGGACTGGCGCGAGAGCCATTGCGCGGCAAAGACCACCGACGCCAGTCCGGCCACCAGGGCCAACAGCAGCATCGAGATTGCCTTCGGGTTTTTCATGATGTGCTCCTCAGTGACGATCGAACGGTGTGGCGTGGGCTGTGCCTTCGGCGCCTGTGCGCGGGCCCGGATCCGGCGGGATGCGTCGTGGGCGGTGAGTCATGTCGAAATAGCGCCGCCATGCCTCGTCGAGCAGGTCGGCCGTGACGACTTTTGGATAATCCTGGTAGCGGCACTCGGCATCGACCAGCACCAGCAGGTCGCGCGGGTAGCAGGCCAGAAGCGGCGTGGCCGATAGGCTGTGCAGCGTGGACGCCAGGTAGTCGAAGGCGTCCGCTTCGGTCGACATCCCGAAGCGATGGCATTCGGCATCGAAGATGCGGCGATACGCGGCAACGTCCACCGGGCCGACGAAGAGCTTGCAGCCCAGGCGGCGCAGGAACGCTTCGTCGCAGGCTTGCCAGGGATTGAAATTCGACGAGAACACGGTCCAGACGTCGAACGGCACGGTAAAGCGTCGCCCGGTATGCAGCGTGTAGACGTCGACGTTGCGATCGAGCGGCATGATCCAGCGGTTGGCCAGCGCCTGCGGCGGTGCCAACTGGCGGCCGAAGTCGTCGATGACGTAGATGCCGCCGTTGGCCTTCAGGTGCGGTGGCGCCTGGTAAAAACCGGCGGCCGCGTCGAAGGACACTTCGAGCATGTCGAGCGTGAGTTCGCCGCCGGTAACCACGACCGGGCGCTTGCACCACTGCCAGCGGCGGTCGCGCACGCTGGGGGCCTGCGCGACATCGAGCCCGGCGCGCGGGTGCGTGGTTTCAAGACCGTTTGGATGAGCGTTCTGACGAGCGACCGGGTGTCCGTTCATGCCGGTGCACACGGTGGCCAGTGGCTCGCCCTCGAGCGTCTCGTGGATCAGCGGGTCGAACACCTGGATGATCTCGCTGTCGACACAGATCGCGAACGGCACGGGCACGGGCCCTTGGAGCAGCAGTCCGAGGCGCTCGGCCAGGTAGGTCTTGCCACCGCCGGACGGGCCGAACAGCATGAGAGGACGCCCGGCGTTGAGCGACGAGGCGACCTCGTCGAGCAGGCGGGTGTCGAGTGTGGTGCCGTGAAAAATGTCCTTCACGAAAGCGTGATTGACATGCTGATGCCGCACGGACGCCGCGTGCACGGCCTGTACGTAATCCTCGAGCGTGACCGGGGCGGGCCCCACGTAGCTGCAGCGCGCCATCGACTCGCGTGCACGGGCGGTGCCGGCGTCGGTCAGGCGCAGAGACACGTCGGCGTCGAGCGCGCCGCGATGCGTGATTTCCATCAGGCGCTCGCGCACCGCGAACGCCACGACCTCGTCGAGCACGCCGAGCGGCAGCTTGAGCACCGCCATCAGGCCGAGCATGCAGGTCGAGCCGCGCTGCAGGCTCACCTTGCCGACCAGATCGACGAGCAGCGCCAGCGGAATCCCGGTGTCGGCCACCGAGCGAATCGACTGCACGCCGGCGCCATCGCCCGCGTGGCTCGCGCCGTGGTTCCACGGCGTGGTGGCCGCCGCGCTTGCCGAGTTCGTTTGCATACCTGTCATGGTCAGTCCCCGTGTGAGCGCAATGGTGTGAATGGATATGAGAACGAGCGTCCGAAATCAGGCCTGCGCGAACAACACACCGATCGTGCCGAGCGCGATGGCCACGCCATACGGCAGAGTGCCGATCGGGCTGCGGACGGTCGCGGCGTCGGCCGCTGCGATGAACGTTGTGGCATTCGATTCGGTAGCCGATGCACCGGCCTGCCCGGCGCCGCCGGCATGCGGCGTCCGCCGTGCCTGGCCGCACACGACGGTGCAGGCGCTCGCCAGCAGGTCGCGCGTCCGGCCCCGGTACATGGCAAGCGCTACGCTGCCGACGCCGCCAAGCACGAACGTCGCAAGCCCTGCGTCGAACGCCAGCGATGTGCCGAGCCAGGCGCCCGCGGCGGCCATCAGCTTGACGTCGCCGGCGGCCATGCCGCGCAGCAGATAGAACGGCAGCAGCATCGCGAATCCGGTCAGCCACCCGGCCAGCCAGGTCAGTGCACCGGCCGCCGCGCCATGCGCGGCACACTGCGCGGGCAATGCCGCGAGCCAGCCGGCCAGCACCAGGCGGTTCGGGATGCGGCGCGCGCGCACGTCGCATACGGCCGCGGCCACGACCAGCGTTACGGCGCCGATGGCGATGTAGTTCGGCGCGACGACTGCGCTTGCATTCATCTCTGTGTCTCCCCGTGACCGTTCATCCCGCGTGGCCGCTGCCTGAAAAGCAGTGACCCCTCGAATCGTCGCCGGAGGGCAACGCGACTGCCGCTGCCCCCGGGTCTTGCCTGTCGACAGCGAACCGACCAGGCCGGCCCGCCATCGCCAGGTGAAACCGACCGCACGCTCAGGCGTTGGCCGAAGTCAAAGCCGACCCGATCTTGCTGAACGTGGTGTTCAACTGCGTGCCGACCGTGGTCACGGCGGTGATGATCACCACAGCGATCAATGCCGCGATCAGGCCGTACTCGACCGCGGTGACACCGCTTTCGTCCCGAAAAAAACGCTTACCGAAAGTGAGAATGGCTTGCATGACACACTCCTTCATGAGATTGCAGGGGCTATCTGCCGCGGGAGGCGGCAGATTCGGGATGCGACGAGGCGGCGCCACTGGCGCGCCGCGACGCAAAGATGGGCTGGCCGCGGTGCGCGCACCACAACGCATGGCGGGCCGGTGCTGCGCGAGACGGCGTGAAGCGGAAGGGGATGGCGGCGGCTCGCGCGGCGCGATGGCGCGCGGCACCGGCAATGCCATGGAGAGGTTGCGTCGGGAACGCATGTCCGGCTGCACTGCGTCGTGCGTTCCCGGCGTACCTGGTCTGCGAATGTCTTGGTGTCGACATTTCAATTCCCCGGTTGGCCCGCCGTGCTCCTGTCGGATGCCGTGGCTGAGCCGTGTGGCCGTTCGATCGCGCGAAACCCTCGTTTCGCCCGGACGGATCGAATGCGCGTGGCGCAGTGTTGTTCTCGACCCGTCCGCCCCGTGACTTGGCGGCACGCTCAGGGTCGTGCAAGAGGCGGGCCAGCCTCATGTGAAAAGCCGTAGTCATGCGGGTTTTGACGCACCAGCCTTCCCCGTCGGCAACGGCCGACCCGCTCGGACGCGGCAAAGTGTTTCAAAAATGAAACGTCAGGCCGCGCGACAGGCAATTTCAATCGATCCATGTATTGCCGCGGATATGCGGGGGAATGGATTCAAATTAAAAGTTGATTTCCAATTTCCGTTTTTATTAGGGAAAAGCCGCACTTTTGATTTAAAGTATTACCCTTGAGCGGCACACGCGCCGCCACGGGTTTTCGCTGACAGGGAATGCGCCGATATCGCCTTCGTCTCCTTCGCTCATCGCGCCGGACAGGGTGGTCTGAAGCCCCGTCCGACAATGACTTTCGGTGTGCAAAGAAGATTGATGGAGGGCCCTTGTCGCCTAACTTGGATATTCAGGAAGTATTGCGTGCGAGCGTAAAAAATCGCCGCGTCAAAAAACAATTGAATCCGTAACATTTCTGAAACGCCAAAAATCATGGCGAAGAAAAAGTCGATTAATTACAGATAAACACCTAGTTGTATTTTTAAAAAGGTGTACCAACAATGCTCTGCATGAGGTGCCGCCATGCAACGCGTCTGTACGCGTCGGTGCACCGAGACCGCCCCAGGGGATCGCGCCCGATCGCGATGGAACATCGAGGCGGAAGCCACGACAACGATTCGGGGACCGGGACATGAAGACGAGCGACACGGGCGGCGTCGTGCACGCGCGCCAACCGTCGGGGAACGAACCGCGTCCACAGACAGCGCACTGGCTCACGCTCGAGCGTGTACGCCTGTATGCCGCCGTCGCGCTCGTGTGCCAGGTTATCGTCGGCATCTGCTGGATCGCGCACATTCACTTCGACACGACGGGCAAGCTCGATCCGCTCGCACTGGATTTCCTGCCGTTCTGGAGCGCGGCATGGATGGCCCTGCAGGGCCACGCCACCGACGCCTACAACGTGGTCGCGCTGACTCGGGTCGAGATCATGGCCGAGCCCGCCATGGCACAGGTCGACGGCATCATGCCCTGGCTTTATCCGCCCACGGTGCTGCTGTTCATACTGCCGCTCGCCTGGGTGCCGCTACGCGTGGCCTATCTATGCTTCGCGCTCGCCGGCCTGAGCCTGTTCGCATACGCTGCGCGCCGCATCGCACCGTGGCCGCAGGCCGTGCTGCCGATCGTTGCGTTCCCGGCCGTGGGACTCGTGATCGCCGCGGGTCAGGCCGCCCTGTCGACGGCCGGTCTCGCCGGCCTCGTGCTCGTGTTGTTGCGTCGGCGTCCCGCGCTGGCCGGTATCTGCGCCGGGCTGCTTTTCATGAAGCCACATCTGGCGCTGCTCTTTCCCCTGGCTTTCCTGTGCAGCCGCGCCTGGACGGCGCTGGCCGCGTGCCTGGCGACGGTCGTGCTCAGCGTGACCGCCAGCGTGGTGGTGTTCGGCCCCGAGACGGTGACGGCGTTCCTGCACGGCGTGCAAGGTGCGCAGGCTGCCGTGATCGCGGGGCGGGCGCAACTCTTTCGCATGCCGTCGGTTTTCATCATGGCGCATATGATGCACGCGCCGCTGTGGCTCGCGTGGACCCTGCACGGCGCCGTCGCCCTGTGGGCCGCCGCGCTGGTGGCCGACGCATGGCTGCGATGCGGCGCCTACGCGCTGCGCGCGGCGATCCTGCTCTCGGCCTCGCTGCTGATGAGTCCCTATGTCTACGACTACGATCTGGCATGGTTTGGAATCCTGATCGCCTGGCTGTGCGTGCATGGTCAGGCGCATGGCTGGCGCACCGGCGAGCGCGAATGGCTGGTGCTGCTTTGGCTCACGCCGCTGGCGGGACTGTTGATCGTTTCGTTCGTCGGCTTCCAGTTCATGCCGTTCATCACGATCGCCACCCTGGCCGGGGTGCGGCGCAGGCTACGTCTCGACAGCCCCCCCGGCGCTGCCTGCGTCATGGCCTCTGCGGCCACCCCGGAGGGTGACGGCATGCATGCGGTGTCGCCATGAACTGGCTGCGGATCAATCTGGCCACGGTGGCGCTCGCCGCCCTGGCGCTCGGCTGGCTCCGCATGAGCGTCGCGCCGGCGAGCCTCGCCATGCCGGGACTCGCCTGCCTGGCGCTGGCGTGCCTGTGGGCCGTCTACACGTGGCGCCGGCCCGATGCACGCATCGGCGCCGCAGCAGGCCACGTCATCGGCCTCGTCATCTTCACGCACGCCGCCGCCGCGCTCGACTACGCCGTGGTCGCCATCGGCGCGCCGCTTGTCGATCCTGTGCTGGCCGCCCTGGACGGGCATCTCGGATTCGACTGGACGGCATGGCACGCCATCGTGCGCGGCTCGCACACGTTCTCGCTCGTGCTGCAACTCGCCTATGACAGCGGCATGCCGCAGATCGCGCTGGTAGTTCTGCTGCTGTCGTTCACCGGACGCTTCGCCGACCTGCGCCGGTTCGCCAATGCAATGGCCGGCGCGTGTCTGGCGACCATCGCCATCTCGGGGCTCATCCCCGCGGCCGGCGCCTTCGTCCATTTCGGGGGCTCGCCGGGCGAACTGGCCGCGCTGTCGCATTTTGCGCCGCTGCGTGCCCACACCCTGACCGTGGTCGACCTGTCGGCCTTGCAGGGCCTGATCTCGATGCCGTCGTTCCATGCCGTCATGGCCGTGCTGCTCGCCTATGCGGTGCGCCGCTGCCGGGCGGCATTCGCCGTGCTCGCACCGCTCAATGCGCTGGTATTGCTCTCGACGCTCAGCGAAGGCGGCCACTATCTCGTCGACGTGCTCGCCGGGGTCGCCCTGGCTGCCGTCGCCATCCGACTGGCGTACCCGGCCGAGCCCGTGCATGAGCGCGGACGGGCTGCCACACGCCAGATTTCCGGGGAAACATCATGAACAGATCCATCTCCATCAAGCGCTTGTCCCTCGTGGTGCCGTGCTTCAACGAAAGCGAGTCGCTCGACGTCTTCTTCGCCACTGTCGTGCCGATTCTCGAGGCGCTGCCCGACACGCGCTTCGAGATCGTGTGCGTGAACGACGGCAGCACCGACGACACGCTCGCGCGCCTCATTGCGCACCGCCGCCGCGACGCGCGCATCCGCGTGCTCGACCTCACGCGCAATTTCGGCAAGGAAGCCGCGCTCACGGCCGGCATCGACGAGGCGCGCGGCGACGCAGTGATCCCCGTGGACGCCGACCTGCAGGATCCGCCGCAGTTGATCCCGCGCATGGTCGAGCTCTGGCGTGACGGCGCCGAAGTCGTCCTCGCGCAGCGCAGTAGCCGCGCCTGCGACTCGTGGGCCAAGCGCGTCGCGGCGGGCCTTTACTATCGCGTGCACAATCGACTCTCCGACGTGAAGCTGCCGGAGAACGTGGGCGACTACCGCCTCATGGACCGGCGCGTGGTCGAGGCGCTCAAGCGCCTGCCCGAGCGGCACCGCTTCATGAAGGGGTTGTTCGCCTGGGTCGGCTACCGCACCGCCGTGCTGCGCTACGAGCGACAGCCGCGTTGCGCGGGGAAGTCCAAGTTCTCCGGCTGGCGCCTGTGGAACTTCGCGCTCGAAGGCATCACGAGCTTCAGCTCGCTGCCGTTGCGCTGCTGGACCTACATCGGCCTGTCGATCGCGTTCGTGGCTTTCCTCTATGGCTCGTTCATCATCGGGCGCACGCTCGTGCTCGGCATCGACGTGCCCGGCTACGCCTCGCTGCTGAGCGTGCTGCTCTTTTTCGGCGGCCTCCAGCTCATCGGCATCGGTGTGGTCGGCGAATATGTCGGACGCATCTACGACGAGTCGAAGGGGCGGCCCGTCTACCTCTTGCGGCGCCGGTACGAGGACAGCGACAAGGTCAGCCAGTTGCCGCTCCAGTCGCTGCAACCCGGCACACGGCGTGCCGAGAAGCTTCACAGGGTGCTGAGCAGATAGGAACCGTTCGTGCCCACGCGGAAGGTGATCGCATTGGCCAGCGCCGGATTGACAATGCTCGCGGCGAGCATGGCGGCCACGCTTACTTGCACGCCGGTGGGCACGAACTCCACCACGCCAAAGCGCCGCACCTTCGTGCGCGGCTGGCCCACGAGGGTGGCGACCGATGTCTCCATCGTCCCCATCGTCCCCATCGCAACGACTGTCCGCTAATCGTGCGCGCGCATCGCGGCGAGCAGTGACACGCCGAAAGGTAGATCGGTGTGCGGCACGATCCAGCGCTCCGCGGCGAAGATATGGAACAGCGCCGCATTGAGCCAGTCGGCCGGCACGGCCGTGCCCGAGGCCGTGGACGCGTGCAGCCAACGATCCTTCATGCGTGCCAGCACGGCCAGCGGGAACAGCGCCGCGTTGAAGTACGTCAGGCGTTCCACGCACAGGCCGGCCGCGTTGGCCGCCTCGCGCAGCGTACGCGGACTGTAGCGACGGCGGTGATGCAGCATCACGTCGTGGGCGCTCCACAGCCACATGTGCGCAGGCACCGTGATCAGCGCCGTGCCCCCCGGCGCCAGGCTCTCGCGCACATATTGCAGCGAGGCCACGTCCGGGCCGATGTGCTCCAGGCAGTCGAACATGCAAACCAGATCGAAATGCTGGCCCGCGAACGGCATGTCGTCCGGGCAGCGCCCCAGGCGCACGTCGAAGCGCGCACCGGTCTTGCGGCGCGCCATGCTGCAGGCCACGACATCCATCTCCACCGCGTGCACGCGGCCGTGCGCGGCCAGCATGTCGAGATTGCCGCCGGTGCCGGCGCCGATCTCCAGGATGTTCGCGTCTTTGGGCAGCGAGAGGCTGGCGATGAATGCGTCGAGAATATTGCGCCGGCCCCTGAACCACCAATGGCGGTCCTCGGTGCGGGCCATGTCGAGATAGGCTTCCGGTGACATATGGCCCCCGTTGTATCGGACTTCGAATCTGCCTCGTGAGCGACATCGCAAACTGTCGCGATGCGCTGTCTTTGCTAACGAGTATAGGCAGGCCACCGTGCCGCCGACAGGCAAGCTCGGGTATCTCCTATCCTCGTGAAAACACCGAGGCGTCGGAACTCCACGTGGCGTTGCCCTGTAATGCGGAATGCCCGATGCAGTGCATCGGGCATTCCCGGGCAGCTTCCGCTGCCGACCCGTTTCTGGACTTGACGCGAAGACCTGCCTCAGCTGGCGCGCAGTTCTACGCGCTTGATGTCCTTGACGATGACCAGGTAGCAGAACACCGTCAGCAGTGCGTTGAAGCCGACGAAAGCCAGGGCGCCATTGAAGGAGCCGCCGGATTGCGCCACGAGGTAGCCGATTACGATCGGCGTCACGATGCCGGCCGCGTTGCCGCACATGTTGAACATGGCGCCGGACAGGCCAATCGCTTCCTTGGGCGACGTGTCGGCAACCACTGCCCAACCCAGCGCGCCGATGCCTTTGCCGAAGAAGGCGAGCGACATCAGCGCGACGACGATCCAATCGGTGTTGACGTAGTTGCATCCGACGATGCAGCACGACAGCAGCATGCCGCTCACGATGGGGATTTTCCGTGCCATGGTCAGTGAGTGACCCCGACGGATGAGTGCGTCCGACAGCACACCGCCGAGCACACCGCCCGCGAAGCCGCAAATGGCCGGCAGCGACGCGACAAGTCCAGCCTGAAGAATCGTCATGTGCCGGGCCTGGACCAGATAGACGGGAAACCAGGTGAGGAAGAAGTACGTGAGCACGTTGATGCAGAACTGCGCGACATACACGCCCACGAGCATCCGGGTGCCGAGCAGTTGGCGAACCACGCGCCAGGCCGCGTCGTTGCGCGCCGCGCCGGCCTTCGCGGATTTCTGGCCGCGAATGAAGCCGCCACCCTGCTCGATGTATTCGAGTTCCTGTTGGTTGACGCCCGGATGATCGATCGGGTTCTTCATCGACTTGAGCCATACCAGGGCGGTGACAAGGCCGACAACGCCCATCACGACATACACTTCGTGCCAGCCGAACGCGTGCGTAATCCAGGCCATCAATGGTGTGAAGACGACCGCGGCGAAGTACTGCGCCGAATTGAAGATGGCGGATGCGGTGCCGCGCTCCTTGGTCGGAAACCAGCTCGCGACCACCTTCGCGTTGGCGGGAAACGCAGGCGCTTCCGCGGCGCCCATGGCAAAGCGCAGGATGAACAGCGCGGTGACGGCGGCCGTTGCGCTGCCGGCCCAGCCGACAGTGCTCTGAAGCAGGGTGAAGAGCGACCAGAGCAGGATACTCGCCGCATAGACGCGACGAGCGCCAAAACGATCGAGCAGCCATCCGGCTGGAACCTGACACAGGACATACGACCAACTGAATGCGGAGAAGATGTACCCCATCTCGATCGCGCTGAAGCCGAATTCGCCCCGCATCGTGGCGCCGGTGACGGAGAGTGTTGCGCGGTCAGCGTAGTTCAGTGTCGTGATGAAGAAGACGAGCGCCAGAATGGCGTAGCGGACTTTGGTGCGCGGGAGCGCGTCCGCGGGGCTCGCGGTACGGCTGATTGCCATGTCGATCTTCCTCTGTTTCATGCTAGCGCGGCGGCCTCTCCCGCTTCCACCCGGTGGCAGCGGTCGTGCGCCTCGCTTGTCTCCTCAAGGGCGTCCATGGTGCGCCGAGCTTCGGGCCGATGCATTGGATCGGCTCAGCCCATCTTCATTGCGACTTCATCCACAGTACGCGCGCCGAGTCAGCCATACGCCAACTCTTGTCATGCGTCATCGTATGACAATGATCGTTGTGGCGCAAGATTGGCTGAATAATTGCTGATTTATTTGAGGGTAAACACGTAAATCGATATGGTTGTCTGTTGTAGGATGATTTGGTGGATCCGCTCGTTCGCTCCAAGCCGATTTCGGTCGGCGCGGGGGAAACCGGTGGGCCGATTCGGGCCACCTAGGGCAGTCGTCAGGAGGGTCATTCGCCGGCGGGCCGGCGCGCACACGGTCAGCAGGATGTGGAAGACGTGCGCGCGCAATCGAGTATCAATGCAGCGGCGGCACCGTTCCCGCCTTTTCGGCCAGCATCCGCTCATACACGCCGAAGTGGAGATCGACTTCGCTCTGTGTGACGACGGTGACATTCATTTGGACGGCATCGGGCGGCAACGCAAAAATGGAGGCGAGCGCAACGCAAATCTGCGGCACCACATTGACGTCGGCATCGACTGTGGTCCCCGCTTCCACGCGGAGCGTTCCGTCGCGCGCGAACACGATTTCAACGATGCGGGCGCGCGCACTCATATTGTTCTCGATGGCCAGCACGATGACGTTGGCCATCTTTCTCATTCCCTCCGTCGGAAAGCCACGCTCGGCACGCAAGCGCAGACGGTGGACGCCGATCGTCAGCCAATCCCATTCGAAATCCATTTTGCACCTCTGGATGTGGTCAACCGTGCCGTCAAATTGAGGGACACATTTTCGATTTCAAGACCCCTTGAAATCCGGCGGAAGCGATCTATCTTAGTTTTCCGTCAGTGTCCGCTGGCGCAAGGTTTGATGACCGCGTGTCATCGTATTTTCGTTATCGACTCCGCTGCGGCGATTGCGCGGAATTATTAGGAGAATGCGATCATGAGCGAGTTTGACCTGAACACAGGGATATTTGGAGAACTGGACCGCCTCCACCGGGAGATGACGAGTCTCTTTTCAGGCTTCCCGACCAGCATTCGGTCCTCACGCCCGGGAGCTTTTCCTCCCATCAATATCGGCACCACCGACGACTCGGTTGAGATCGTCGCCTTCGCACCTGGCATGGACGCCAAAGCGTTCGACGTCACCATCGACAAGGGGCTGCTGACCATCTCGGGCGAGCGCCGGCGCGCCAACCAGGAGGAGCGCGACGCGCGCTCGTACGTGCAAGAGCGATTCACCGGCACGTTCCGCCGGGCGATCGAATTGCCGACCCACGTCGACCCGAACGACGTCAAGGCGCGCTACGCCAACGGATGCCTGAGCATCAGCATCGGCAAGCGCGAATCGTCCAAGCCGCGTGCAATTTCCGTGCAATGAGGAGGGCATCATGAACGCGAATTCGCAACTCACGACGACTTCCCAGGGACAAGTGGGATCGCGTCCGACGGCGCAGGAGCCGCGACACCTTACGATCTCTCCGGCGGTCGACATTTTCGAGGACGAGCATGGCGTGACGCTGTGGGCAGACCTTCCCGGCGTGTCGAAGGACAAGCTCAATATCCGCGTGCAGGACGGAACGCTGTCCATCGAGGGCGAAGCGCTGGTTCCCGCGCCGCAGAATCTTCGCCTGCAGCACGCCGAATTGAAGGAACCGCGTTTTTCCCGTTCCTTCATGCTGAGCGCCGATTTCGACACGTCCAGGATCGAGGCGCAGCTCAGGGATGGCGTGTTGAGACTGACGGTGCCGCGTCGGGAAGAAGCGCGCCCGCGGAAGATCGAAGTGCAGGTGGCGTGACCCCACGGCCTGCAACTTTCGATGCGGGTTGATTCTTACGGTTCGCGCCTGCGGGCGTAGGCTCGCGGGCGCATCTTCACACAGGCGAGAACGACATGAGACTGCGCTGGCCGAAGAGCGACGAGCCGCACGTAAAGACAAGAGTATTCGCGGTGCAGGCCAATCTCGACGAGACGGTGGCGCTGATTCGAAGGTTTGCGCATGACGAGTTCGCGCGAGCCATCGGTACGGAAACACCCTCGGACCAGGACATCCGGGGATTCATCCTCGATCGACTGCGATGCATGAAGCTCGACGCGGCCGAGGCCTGGACGGAACCGACCGTGCAGCGCGTGTTCGGCAGCGTATACGTCATGCCGATGTTCACGAAGATCGAGGGCATGCGAGCCATCGAGGCGCGCCTCGTCGTGATGCCGGACGCGAGATACACACCCAGAACCTATATCCCGATATCAAGCTAGTCGCGCCGCGTTGCGGTGCGTCGGCCGATAAAAAAGGGGAGTCCCTTGCAGGACTCCCCTTAAAACTGGAGAACTCAAACCAACGGTTGAAACGTCTCGCGAAGACGTTGGTTTAGAACTTGTGGCGCAGGCCCGAGATCACGGCGGCTTGGGTCTTGGTACTCGATGCACCGCCAGCGCCGTTGATCGAAGCCGCTGCGGCGTCGCCCGCCGCCTTTTGATAGATGCCGACCAGGTACACGTCCGTGCGCTTCGAGAGCAGATAGTCGACGGCGGCGTTGATCTGGTGGTACTTCGGGCTCAGGTTGGCGAGCGTGGCGCTGCGGGTGCTGGCGTCCGTGTACGTGTACGACAGGCCGAGCAGCAGCGACGGCGACAGGTTGTAGGTGCCGTTCAGTTCATAGTTCGACACACGTGCACCCGTACCGCTCACGTACTTGAGCTGCGTGTTGCTATACACGAAGCCGACGGCCGCCGGGCCGAAGCTGTAGCTGCCGCCCGTGGCGAACACGCGCTGCTTGTCCACGCCGACGGTCGTCGTGCCGATGCGGGCCGAGTAGAAATCGCCGCTATAGTCGCCGGCAACGGCGCCGCTCGTGTTCGCGCTGTTCGGCGAGCTCACTTCGAGGTAACCGATGCCGAACTTGACCGGACCGTTGGCATAGCTCGCCCCCACGCTGTAGGCGCGGTTGTTGGCGAAGCCCGAGCCGCCGGTGCCGCTGCTGGCCTGGTTCGAGAAGCCGTACAGGCCGCCGAACGTGAAGCCGGCGTAGTTCGCGCTCGTGTACTTGATCGAGTTGTTGATGCGGAACGAGTTGTACAGGTTGTCCACGTCGCCCACGTGCGCACCGAGCTTGGTGGCGAACTGCTTCGCGGAAGTCAGGCCGCTCACGAAGTCGACCACGGAGTCGTACTGACGGCCGATGGTCAGGCTGCCAAACGACTTGCTCGACAGACCGACGAACGCCTGGCGGCCGAATTCACGGCTGCCTTGACCCAGGCCGCCGTTCGTGAGGTTAAAGCCGTTCTCCAGGGTGAAGATGGCCGACAGACCGCCGCCGAGATCTTCCGAACCCTTCAGGCCCCAGCGGTTGCCAGACTGCAGACCATCGGCGGTGGTGAAGTTCTTGCTGCCGCCGACATTGCTCACGTACGACAGGCCCCCGTCCAGAACACCGTACAGGGTGACGTTGCTTTGCGCTTGCGCTGCGCCCGCGGCGCACACTGCGAGAACACCACACAGCGCGGCAGCCAATTGCGTCTTTTTCATCGGTCTATTCCTTTTCGATAACTTTGAATTGATGCGAACCCGTCGCTCGTGGAGGAGCGCCCCGTGGGTTCGGGCCGAACTATATCGAACGAACAGGGTATTCCATAGGTGTATTAACGAAATTCCAGGCGAGGTGTCTTGCCGTTGCAACGCAGGGCAATTTGTCGACGCGAAGTTTCGAAATTTCATTTTGATGACACATGCGGTTCGTATAAAACGCTGTGGGCAAGCTCTGCAGACACGACGCGCGCAGACCATCGCCGCAATCCGTTCCCCGCGCACTTTCCGAACATCCTTCCGCACCGACCTCGACCGTACCGCTCACTCAGCGGGTGGGCAGACAAACTCACAGACGATACAATTCGTCGATAAATTAGTCATTTCGTTATATAAAAGATATTTATCGACGATTTGACGCTACATTTCATCCGACCCTCTCCATAGAATTGAGGCAGGGCACATGCACGATCGAATGTGCCCGAAAGGCGGCGTGCCGCATCGACCGTTGCTTCTGTTGAGGGAAAGAACATGAAAAAGATCGCCTTGCTTGGCGCAGGACATATCGGCCAGACCATCGCGCGCTTGCTGTACGACAGCGGCGATTACCGGGTGACGGTGTTCGACAGGAATCCGCAGTCGCTCGTGTTCGTGCGAGACCATGCCCACACCCTCGTCGAAATCACCAGTGAGGACACGGGCGCGCTGCAGCGTGCAATCTCTGGACACGACGCCGTGATCAACGCGCTGCCGTACACGATGGCGACGAGCGCCGCGACGGCTGCCGTCGCGGCCGGATGTCACTACTTCGATCTCACCGAGGACGTTGCCGCGACCCACGCGATCGCACAGCTTGCCGAAGGCGCGCCGACAGCGCTCATGCCGCAATGCGGGCTTGCGCCGGGCTTCATCTCCATTGCGGCGCATCATCTCGCGGCAGCGTTCGATCGGATCGATTCGGTAAAGATGCGCGTCGGCGCGCTGCCCGCGTTTCCGACGAACTCGCTCAAATACAACCTGACGTGGAGCGTCGACGGGCTGATCAACGAGTATTGCCAGCCGTGCGAGGCGATCCGCGACGGTGCGTCGCTGACCGTGCAGCCGCTCGAAGATCTGGAGCATTTCTCGCTCGACGGTGTGGAGTATGAAGCGTTCAACACATCCGGTGGATTGGGAACGCTATGCGAGACGCTGGGCGGGCGCGTTCGCAACCTCGACTACAAATCGGTGCGCTACCCGGGACACGGCGCATTGATGAAAGTGCTGCTCAACGAACTCCGGCTCAAGGACGATCAGGAGACGATCAAGGCGATCCTGAAGCGTTCGATTCCGAGCACGCTGCAGGACGTGGTGCTCATCTTCGTGGTGGTAAGCGGTTTGCGCGCCGACGTGCTCACGCAGGAAGTGTTCGCGAGAAAGATCTTCGCCGAGCGGAATAACGGGCATAGCGCCAGCGCCATTCAGATCACCACGGCCTCGGCCGTCTGCGCGGCCGTCGACATGTTCTTCGCCCGACAACTGCCGCAACGCGGTTTTGTGCGTCAGGAGCAAATCGCGCTACCGGACTTTCTGGCCAATCGCTTCGGCCACGTCTACGCTCGCTCGACGCATATCGAGTCCCTCTCGTAGCGCCCAAAGCATTCTGTCGCGATAGGGTGTGTTTGGTCCGCGTTCGAGAAAGTGCTACGTCGCCGAGGACCGTCCCGCGTGGACAAGCGCGGGCGAACCGCGCCGCACATCGCTTGCAACGCATTCCGACGAAGTGTCCGAATGCGCTCAATCCACTACTGGAAAATCGAAATAGGTGTCGGGGTAAGGTTCCTTGGCAAGGGTGAAATGCCACCATTCGGTATCCAGTGGCCTGAAACCCGCCTGTACCATCAGACTTTGCAATAGCAGGCGGTTGGCCCTCTGCTGCGGAGAAACTCCCTGCGAATCGGGGTGCGAAAGTGGGCTGAAACAATCGAAGCCGGTCCCGAAGTCCATGCTGTTGTCCGGCGCGCGTTGCGACGCGGGCGAGGTGCAACTGACCTGTTCGCGCTTCGCGTCATACGCGGGAATCTGGCTATCCGCCGGAACAATGGTCAGGTCCACGGTACTGCCACGGCTGTGCCCCGACCGGTAAGCGATGTAACCATCACTGAAGAGTCGGCTTTTTTCGACTTCGGGATAGAACTCGGTGCGCATTTCCGTGCTACTGAGATTCTTCGCCCACCTGGCAAAGTCGTCGACGGCACTCTGCGGGCGGTAACAGTCGTAGACTTTCAGCGTAAGCCCCATTGGGAGCAATCGCTCTTGAACGGATTTGAGCGCCTGTGCGGCCTGATGCGTCAGCAGACAAACCGGGGCGTCATAATTCTCGATCCTTCGGCCTACGAAGTTGTGTTCGGTAAAGTACCGCAAATCGTACTGAATCTCCGGTGCGATCGTCCTCAGGTTCACAAAGTCCTTGGGTCGCTGGTGAAGATCGTCGGCTGTGCAAACTGCTGGAATGCAAGCAAGCAGGGCCCATAACAGTTTCATGTCTTCTCCCATTTCGAGGCCGATACCGGCGCTCGGCAATTATCAGCGAGTTTGAGATGTCCAGACAGGAGGCCGGGCCGTGGTTCACATTGGCAGCATGTCGGCCTTGCGGAGTCGGTCCTGGCCTTGCTGGGTCAGCGTGCCGTCCGCATGAAGGTAATTTCTCAATGCCGCAGAGGAGACGTCGTTTTGTCTGGCCAGACCCTTGAGCCCACCCGCGGCCTCGATCCCCACTTGGCCGAGGGCCGCCCACCGTCGCAACATGTCGTCGGTGATCTTCGCTTTCTTTTTCGGGTTCAGCCGCTCTTCGCCGAGTTGGGTCAGGCTGCCGTCTACACGAAGGTAATTTCTCAATGCCGCAAATGAGACGTTGTACCGCCTGGCCAGACCTTCGAGTCCGCCCATGTCCTGGATCCACGCCGGGCCGAGGGCCGCCCACTGTCGCAACAAGTCGCCGGTGATCTCCCCTTTCCCGTCCGGGTTGAGCCGGTCTCTCCCGTACGGGCTCAGCGCGCCGTTCACACGAAGGTATTTTCTCACTGCCCCGGCTGAGACGTTGTTCTGCTTGGCCAGACCGTCGAGTCCACCCGCTGCCTCAATCCCCGCCCGGCCGAGGGCAGCCCACTGCCGCAACATGTCGTCGGAGATCTCCCCTTTCCTGCCCGGGTTGAGTCGGTCCTGGCCTTGCCAGGTCGGCGTACCGTCTACACGAAGGTCATTTCTCAGTGCGGCAAATGAGACGTTGTTCTGCTTGGCCAGACCTTCGAGCCCGCCCGCGGCCTCAATCCCCGCCCGGCCAAGGTCCTTCCACGCCTGCAACATGGCGTCGGTGGTCTCCACTTTCCCGCTCGGGTTGAGCCGGTCCCGGCCTTGCCGGGTCAGCGTACCGTCCGCACGAAGGTAATTTTTCAGTGCAGCAAATGAGACGTTTTCCCGCTTGGCCAGACCGTCGAGTCCGCCCGCGGCCTCAATCCCTGCCCGGCCGAGGTCCTTCCACGCCTGCAACATGGCGTCGGTGATCTTCATTCTCCCGTCCGGGTGGAGTCGGCTTTCGCCGAGCGGGGTCAGGTTGCCGTTCGCACGAAGGTAATGTCTCAGGGTATCGGGTGAGACGTTGTCTCGGCTGGCCAGACCGTCGAGCCCGCCCGCGTTCTGGATCCCCGTCGGGCCGAGGGCCGCCCACCGTTGCAACGTGGCGACGGTGATCTTCGCGTACCCCTTCGACGTGCCAATCTTCTGTCGAGGAATTTTGGCCGGAGGCGGCATTAAAACAGCATCGTCCCTACTGTTTGCGTCCTGCGGTGCCGAACGCTTTTCCGCCCCGCTGTTCGAGGTGATTTCCAGTGTTGCAAGGGGGGGCGGTTGCTGGGTCGAGCCCGACGGCATGCCGGGATCCCACGTGCCTTTCAGCGCCTGTCGAATGACGGGCGGTGTTTCTGGAGGTGGCGGTCGCTGGGTCGAATTCGACGGCATACCGGGCTCCCATGCACCTTGCAGCGCCTGTCGAATGACGGGGGGTGTTTCTGGTGGGAGCGGTCGGTGGGCCGAATTCGGTGGCATGCCGGGCTCCCATGCGCCTTGCAGCACTTGTCGAATGACGGGGGGTGTTTCTGGAGGCGGCGGTCGGTGGGCCGGATTCGACGGCATGCCGCATTGATAGTCCAGAATCCCATCGAGTATCTGCGGTGTTTCGGAAGGCGACGGTCGTTGGGTCGGGCTCAATGGCATGCCGGCCAACGCTTCGGTATTGATATCAGGTGCAAGTGCGCCGCATTGATAGTCCAGAATCCCATCGAGTATCTGCGGTGTTTCGGAAGGCGACGGTCGTTGGGCCGGGCTCGATGGCATGCCGGCCAACGCTTCGGCATTGGTATCAGGTGCAAGTGCGCCGCATTGATAGTCCAGAATGCCATCGAGTATTTGCGGTGTTTCGGGAGGCGACGATCGTTGGGCCTGGCTCGATGGCATGCTGGTCAACGCTTCGGCGTTGGTATCAGGTGCAAGTGCGCTGCATTGATAGTCCAGAATCCCATCGAGTATTTGCGGTGTTTCGGGAGGCGACGGTCGTTGGGCCTGGCTCGATGGCATACGGGACCATCCTTCAGCTTGGCGCACCTCGTGCACGTTGGCCTCAAAGGCAGACGACTGCGTTGAGGTTGATGGAGTAGGTTGCGCCGACGCGGAGGTCGTCACGGGAGGCTGGGAGCACGTAGCCTCAGCGCCGGAAACGGGATACATGGATTTTTCTCGCGGAAGCTCTTTTTGTTCGCGGCGTGCTCATCATTGTCAACTGCACACCGCGTGCCTTTTTATTGTCATGGAGGCGGCACCATTTGCACTTGCACAAATCGCTCTTTTGGTGGGGCGGAAAATTGCTCAGCGGAGGACGCCTGTTGTCCTTTGGGGCAGCGCAACTGCCCCTTGCGAATCATGTGCATGGTCTCGACGCCGGCGAGGATCTTGGCTGCCGAACGAAGGTCTTGAGTGTGACGCGCGAGTTGCACCTGCTCAATTGGCCCTCCACCAACGTGTTCGCACCCTCGCCATCGTGCGCGAAATCGCGCGTATGCACTGCGCCAAGGTGTCGTTGGACGATGCGCCCACCGATAGACTCGACGTCATGGTCCGATTCCCGGTCAGCGATAGTGCACGAGGGAGTGGTGGATTAATTTTTCTTAAAAAACCTATATTCAGGAAATTATTTCCTGTAAAACCCCATTCGGCAGGTGATTCCGCAAGCCTTTTCTCGAATGCCCCGCGTACGATCGATGTACTTTTTTTGCTCGAGGCCGATCATGCGCGATAAGGAAACGCTCCACTACTTCGACTACGCCGCAACCACGCCGGTGGACGCCGTCGTCATTGCGGCCATGTCCGATTGTCTCGGCGTCGACGGAGTGTTCGGCAATCCGGCGTCGAACTCGCATGCGGCAGGGGTGAGTGCACGACGTCTCGTGGAACGCTCGCGCGCCCAGGTCGCGGCACTCATCGGAGCGCAGCCGGCCGAGATTGTCTGGACCTCGGGCGCTACCGAGTCGAACAACCTCGCTTTGAAGGGATACTCGGAGCTGGGGCTGGCGCGTCCTCATCTGATCACGAGCGTGCTCGAGCACAAGGCGATCCTCGACACGATGGCCAGCCTGGAGGTGCGTGGCGTTCCGGTGACTTACGTCGCGCCGTCGGTAACGGGCGAGATCACGGTGGACGCCGTAGCCGCTGCCCTGCGCCCCGACACCGGATTGGTATCGCTCATGCTCGTCAACAACGAACTTGGCACGTTGACCGACGTGGCCGCGATCTCGAAGATCGTGCACGCCGCCGGTGCGTTGCTGCATGTGGACGCGGCGCAGGCGCTCGGCAAGACGCCCATCGACGTCAATGCGATGGGGATCGACATGCTTTCGATGTCGGCGCACAAGGTGTACGGCCCGAAGGGCATCGGTGCGCTCTACGTGAACAAGGACGTCATATCGCGAATCGCGCCGCAAATGCATGGCGGCGGACATGAACGCGGTCTGCGCTCGGGCACGCTCGCAACGCACCAGATCGTCGGCATGGGTACGGCGTGTGAACTGGCGATGCAGAGCATGAGCCTGGACAACGAACGCATCGCGCAGTTGAGCCGTCGCCTGCTCGATGGTGTGCTCGCGCTCGAAGGCGTCACGCACAACGCAGCGAGCGCACCGCGCATTCCCCATACGCTCAGCCTGTCCGTCGGCCACCCGGGTTTCGCGACCTTCATGCTCAATGCCAATCTGGCGGTGTCGTCGACGTCGGCCTGCAATTCGGCCTCCGGCCAGCCGTCGCATGTGCTGACCAGTATTGGCGTGGACCGCGAAGCCGCCAGCCGCACCGTGCGCGTGAGCCTCGGGCGGTTCACGACGCCGGCGTCGGTCGATTTCGCCATCGCTTGCTTCGAACGCGCGGTCCGTCAGTGTCGCGTGCTCGCAGCCTGATCGGCGGAGGTTTCTTCCGGCGATTGGCCTGTCGCCGGACAAGGCGCCGTTGGGCTGTGCGTTCGCGTATAACGACGCGCTGCATCATCGCATCGTCTCCAACTTGCCTCAGTTGCCGGTGAAGCGCCAGGAGGGACGGGGCACATCACCACGGCGTCAGTTGTGGGAGCGGGTGCGGCAGGCGACTGCCCTCTGCGCGGAGCGGTTCGAACGCCTTGGCATCCAGCCGCGCGATACCATCGAGAATGGCCCGCGCGGTAGGTGTCGCGCGCATCAGTTCTCGTGCGGCATCGTCGAGAGACGTAATGATGTCGTCTATGGAGAGTCCTGTCTCGCGCAGCGCCCGGGCGGGGTCATAACTCCCCATGAGCTTCAGCAACTCGGTCGCGTGCTCGCGGAAGATTGCGTCGAATAGCGCCTGCGTTTCGAAGAGCATCGCTTCCAGCGCAGGCGCGACGATCTCGACATCGAACGCCTGCGGAGCGCAGGACATCAACAATATGTCCTCAATCAACGAGTATTGATCGCCGATGAGGTCTTCGTCAGTGGTCTGGGCATTGCGGATCAATAAGGCTGGTATCGCGTGACGCATTATCACGTCCTGTGTGCAGTCGATGTCGTTGATTTGTCCCCGGCTCACGAAGAAGCGGGAGGACGTCGAAATTTCGGTGGGCAACCACGCGCACAGTAGCTTGAAACTCTCGCGCGACGTGCAGACGATGCAGCGTTTCTTCATGCTCGTGTCTCCTCGGAACTCTCCTCGCCGAATTGGTTGCCAAACTCAAGGCAGGCTTCGTACTTCTGCAATAGTCGACCGCAAAAATCCTGTCGTCGAATACAAACGTCAATGTCCGCCCCATTCCAGCAGAGAATGGTCGCCGGCTTGACGAAGCGCACCAGCGCTCTCGCCGCCGTGGTGTAATCGCCGCTGGTGAACATGCAGCCGATCAGCGTGGGCGGGCGGCGCATCAGTTGCGCGTGCAGTTTTGCGATAGGGGTGAAGTTGAGATTTTTCTTCACTCGTTCGCGGCGATCCGAGTAGTCTTTGCACTCGATCATCGCCGCGAGATTCCCGACATAAACCATGCCATCGATTTGCTCCGCGTTCGATGTGCCCAGCAACGCCACGGTATACGGCCACCGCACCCTCGCGCCGCTCAACTCGAATCCCTTGAGCACGAGATACTCGAGCGCTTTTCCCGCATCCCATTCCGGTGTCGAGCAGTGGGCGATGGCTTCCCACAGCCGGGCGACGTCGCGCCAGCCGTAGTGTCTTACCCGTTCGATGTAGTCCCTGTCGGCCGTCATGGGGAATGCGTTGTGTGAACCGGATTCCGATTCTAGGCGGGGTGGCGGGGCGCGAACGCAGAAGGGCCGATTTATCGGAATGCGCCGATCGGGTTCGGCATTTCGGCACAAGAAACGTCACGCATTGCGAGGGGCCGCGCTTCCTGATTCAGCACACCGCTCGCCGGCGCCATCTTCGGCAAAGCCCTATTCACGATCGTCACACTCGGCTCCGGCTTCAAGGGCGGGGAGGTCACACCGCTGTTCTACATTGGTGCAACACCCGGCAATG
Source organism: Pandoraea pulmonicola (assembly GCF_000815105.2). Classification (NCBI taxonomy): domain Bacteria; kingdom Pseudomonadati; phylum Pseudomonadota; class Betaproteobacteria; order Burkholderiales; family Burkholderiaceae; genus Pandoraea; species Pandoraea pulmonicola. Next base: position 380,475 of record NZ_CP010310.2, read on the forward strand.
CGCTCTCGCACATCCTGACGCTGCCCGCCGGTATCGGCTTCGTTGCGGTGTTCGCAGGCGCGGCAGATCGTCGTGTCACCCCATTGTGCGTGCGAGGCCAGCGATCGCTCGCTGGAAGGCGGCGGCATTCTTCATGCCCTGATCTTCGTGGTTCGTGTTGAAGAGCACGTGGGTGTCGTCGGCGAGTGCGGCGATACGCTGCACTCGCGCCGAAATGTCGATCAGCTCGCTCGCACTGTATTCGTAGACGAACCGCCCCGACGAGGCTGTGATATCGCGCCGGTGCCATGCCGCCGCATTGCGGCCGTGCAGACGTACGACGCATAGGTCGTCGCGCGTCGCGGCCCACACCGCCGGCACCGTATTGTCGAACCCGGTCGGGCTGTCGACGATGGTATGCGCCGCCCCGGTCTCTCGCAGCATTGCCAGCGTGGCGGCCTCGCGCGACGGCGTATCGAACCAGCTCCGGTGACGAAATTCGATAGCGTGTCGCTCGCCCTCCAGGCGTCGTGCCGTCTCGAAGACCAGTGCCCGCCCGGCGTGGTCGTTGCGCACACGCGGCGAAAACTGGAAGTGAATCGCCGTCAGTTGCCCGCTCTGACGCAACGGCTCGATGGCTTCGAAATAGCGGCGCCAGAGTTCATCGGTCAACTCGGCGGGAATGTCGGCGGGCGCGATCTCTACATTCCCGCGCGCCGACCTTGCCGTGGGCACTCCGAGCGCGCCCGCGATATCCGACGGAAGCGCGGCCAACGGCGTCATATGCCCGGTGAATGCGCGAAACGCCTTGATGTGGAAGCGAAACGACGGCGGTGTGCGTTGCGTCCAGCGCCACGCGATGGCGGCATCCGGCAGGCGGTAATAGCTGCTGTCCACTTCGACCAGATCGAATCGCGACGCGTAGTGACGCAGTCGAGCTTCCGGCGTGTCGACGCCCGCCGGATAGAACCGCCCGCACGCGATGAGCGTTGGGTCGGTCCAGGACGAGGTGCCGGTGCGAATGGTCATGATGTCGAGGTGGACCGCGCGGCGTGCCGGTGCGGCGGCGAGCGGAAAGCGGCGGAAGAAATGGTGGAAGAAGCGATAGAAGAAGCGGTGAAACCCGGATGAGACTCGATGCGCGTCGAACCCATCGTTATAATGTATGAATATACAGTATTCGAAGTGCGGATCCGCGTCCGCGTGCCTCGTGGGTCGAGGTTCGCACTCCGCCGTCCGTACCCGTTCGTACCCGTTTCTCATCGGTGTCCCCGCCGTTTTTCCCGATGCTTCGCATGTCAGAACAGCCGACAGCAACCGCCCGCGACCCGTGGGCCGAACTCAACGATCGCCAGCGCGAGGCGGTCGACCATGGCGTGGGCGACGATGGCTCGGCCGGCGGGCCGTTGCTCGTCATCGCGGGGGCGGGATCGGGCAAGACGAGCACGCTGGCGCACCGCGTGGCGAACCTCATCGTGCGCGGTGCGGATCCCAATCGCATCCTGCTGCTGACGTTCTCCCGCCGCGCGGCCGCCGAAATGGAACGACGCGTGGGGGCGGTGCTGCAGAAGGTGCTGGGATTGGCCTCTTCGCAGCCCCCGGGGCTACCGTGGGCGGGCACGTTTCACGCCATCGGCGCGCGCCTGCTGCGGGACTTCGCCGCGCGCATCGGCCTCTCGGAAGCCTTCACGATCCACGACCGCAGCGATGCGGAAGATCTGCTCGGCCTGGCGCGCCACGAGTTCGGCTTTTCGAACACGCAGTCGCGGTTTCCGCTCAAGGGCACCTGTCTGTCGATCTATTCGCGCGTGGTGAACAGTCAGGCGCCGCTGGCCGAAGTACTCGCCAAGCACTTCCCGTGGTGCGCCCAATGGGAGGCGCAGCTCAAGACGCTGTTCGGCGCGTACGTCGATGCGAAGCAGGCGCAGCAAGTGCTCGACTACGACGACCTGCTGCTGTACTGGGCGGAAATGATGCGTGCACCGGAACTCGCGCGCGAGCTCGGTGCGCGTTTCGATCATGTGCTCGTCGACGAATATCAGGACACCAATCGCCTGCAGGCGCAGATCCTGCTCGCGATGAAGCCGGATGGCCGCGGCCTGACCGTGGTCGGCGACGATGCGCAGTCGATCTACGCCTTCCGGGCCGCCACGATCCGCAATATCCTCGACTTCCCAGGCCAGTTCGCCGAACCGGCGCACGTGGTCACGCTGGAGCGCAACTACCGCTCGACGCAGCCGATTCTCGATGCGTCGAACGCCGTCATCGCCGAATCGAGCGAGCGCTACGCAAAGGCGCTGTGGACCGATCGCCAGTCGACGCGTCTGCCGCAGCTCGTCAATGTGAGCGACGAATCGGGGCAGGCGCGCTGGGTGGCCGATCAGGTGCTGGCGCAACGGGAGACAGGCATCCGGCTGATACAGCAGGCCGTACTGTTTCGCACCGGCAGCCACAGCGCGGCGCTCGAGCTCGAACTCACGCGACGCAACATCCCGTTCGTGAAGTTCGGTGGATTGAAGTTTCTCGAAGCCGCGCACGTGAAGGACATGTTGTCGATACTGCGCTGGGCACACAATCCGGCGAGCCGGCTGTCGGGGTTTCGCGTGGCCCAACTCGTTCCCGGCATCGGGCCGGTGAGCGCCACGCGATTGCTCGACGCCATGGCGCAGTCCGCCACGCCCGCGCAGGTGCTGGCCGAATTCAAGCCGCCGTCGGCCGCCGCGAGCGATTGGCGCGGTTTCGTGGATGTCTTCATGGCGTTGCACGACACGCGTCTCGCCTGGCCCGCCGACGTCGATCTGGCGCTGCGCTGGTATGCGCCGCTGCTCACGCAGCGCTTCGACGACGCGGTGGTGCGTCAGGCCGACCTGGAGCAGCTCGCGCGCATCGCGGGCACCTACGGTTCGCGCGAGCAGTTCCTGACCGAGCTGACACTCGACCCGCCCGATGCGACCAGCGCGCAATCCGGCGCGCCCCTGCTCGACGAGGACTACCTGATCCTGTCGACGATCCACAGCGCCAAGGGGCAGGAATGGCGCGCCGTGTATGTGCTGAACGTCGTCGACGGCTGCATTCCGTCGGACATGAGTACGGGCGACGATGAAGACACCGAGGAAGAGCGGCGGTTGCTGTACGTGGCGATGACGCGGGCCAAGGAGTCGCTGCAACTCGTCGTGCCGCAACGCTTCTACGTTCACCAGCAGACCGGGTTGGGCGATCGTCACGTGTACGGCACGCGCAGCCGCTTCGTCTCGGACGCCATGTTGCCGTTGTACGAGACGCTGCCGAAGCCGCGCGAGGGAGACGCGCTGCGCGGGCCGGTCGGCGACGTGACGGTACACATCGACGTGGCGCGCAGGCTTCGCAATGCGTGGTCCTGAGATCGTGTTGCGGCCGGCGCTTGCGACGGACATCGATGCGCTGACGTCGCTGCTCATGCAGACCTATCGCACGACGTGGGCGCCCATGCTGCGTCCCGAGGTTGCGGCGACGTTCGCGTCCGGCGAGCGCACGCGCGCTTACGTGCAAGCGCAATGGTCCGCGTTCACGGTGGCCGTGCCCAGGGACGACACAGCGCAAGTCGTCGGCATGGTGCACGTGATGGGCGATTTCATCGACGCACTGCATGTCGCGCCGGACTGTCAACGGCAAGGGATCGGCGCATTGCTGCTCGCGCACGCGGAAGCGGGGATGCAGGCGAACGGCCACGCGCTGGCGAGGCTGGAGACCGATACGTTCAACACGCAAAGCCGCGCGTTCTATGCCCGGCACGGCTATGCGGAAGTCGCCACCTATCCCGACGAGGCGTGGGACAGCGGCTTCACGACGGTGCTGCTGACGAAGTCTCTCGCGCCCGGCGAGGCCCGCTGATTCTTTCGCTGCGTTTCCGTTGTCAGGCGCCGAAATTTCCCGGAAGTTGCCGTCTTCCGTGCATCAGGTATAGTCGCCGCATCGGCGGCGGCGCTCGTCTGGCGCCGCCCACGAACGCGTGATAACGACAGAACAGGGAAAACCGGAATGCGCTGGCTGGTCGATGAAATGACATTGATGCCGACGGGCGTGTTGCTCGTCAGCGTGGCGCTTGCCACGGCGTTGCTTGCCATCGGTGTGGCGTGGCTCGCACGCGTCTTCCTCTTCGATCGTCTCGCGCACCCGTCCGAAGTCCGCGGTACGGTGGCCGACGTCGTGCACGGCAGCCTGCTCGCTTTCATCGTCTTCGTGCTCGCGCATGTCCTGGGCGACGTACGTGCCAATCTCGGCCATGCCGACGATCAGGCGCTGCGCGAGGCGTCGGTGGTGCGGCGTCTGGATCGCGAGCTCAAGGCCGTGGGCGATGCCGATGCGCAAGCGGCGCGCGCCATGCTGCGCGACTACGTGAGGTCGGCCGTCACCGACGAGTGGCAGACGCTGAGCACGGCCGACCCGGACCTGTCGCCGCGTACCGAGGAAGCGCTGACCGCCTTTGTCGGGGTAACGCGCCGCGTCATCGCCAGGCACGAAGACAGCGCCAGTTCCATCCGCACCTTGCTCGACCGTCTGGAAGAGGCGCGCCAAGGCCGTTTCGAGAACTCGACCAAGACCGTGCCCGGCGTGTTCTGGTGGGTCATCTCGCTCTTCATGCTGGCCGCGATGGCGATGAACGGGCGGTATCCGGCGACGTGGAAGAGCAACTTCATCGTCGCCATGCACATGGGCGCGATCGGCATGGTGATCGCGTTGATCGTCAACCTCGACGAGCCGTTTCGTGGCGTGTCGGGCATCTCGCCGGCGCCGCTGGCGAAGTCGGTGGGTATCGTCGTGCCGCGCTGAACGCGCGGCGTTGTACAGATTTGTGCTGCGGATCCGCAGGGGTCGGCATGCCTGCGGGAGAAGAGAAGGATGACTACGAACGTGACTGCGCCGTCGGCGGAATCGACGCCGGAAATCGAGGCGTTTCGCCCCGGCGTCTACCGGCACTACAAGGGCAATTGCTACCTCGCATTGGGCGTTGCTCGCGCCGACGAAACCAATGAACCGGTGGTTGTCTACACGCGGCTTTATCCGCGTGAAGGGCTGCCGATGAGCACACGTCTGCTGCGCATCTGGAACGAACCCGTGACGACGGACGACGGCCCGGTCGCGCGCTTCACCTACATCGGTCACACGACTCCGGCCGTCTGATGCCGGCCCCCCCTTTCCAGGACATTTTCATGACTTCGCCATCCAGGATGCGCCGCAAGGCCGCCGCCGTTTCAAGCGCCGATACTTTGCCGACAGGCTCGCGTGGCGGCCACCCGCGGGGTATTGCCGACGCCGATGACGCGAGACGGGCGGTCTCGAAGCCTGCCCCGCGCAATCTGCGCCGTTGGTGGGCGCTGTTTGCGATTCTGCCGTTCGTGATGTCGGCCTCGGGGTGCGGGCTGATGGCCGCGCCTTGCCGTGTGGCGTCGGCGGGACTGAAGATTGTTCCGGGTGTCGGCGACGTGCTGGCGGCGCCGACGGATACCTGTGCGGCGGTGATCGATTGACGGACGCGGTGGACGCCGGGGAGGAGGACTGAACGGTACCCCTGTGGCAGGAAATCAAATGCAGAAAAAAAGAAAGCCCGCGCGTTGCGGGCTTTAATCCATATCAGGAGGAGACATGGAGGAGACGAGTTCAGTATAGGGCAGCGTGCTGCGATGCACCATATGTATTTTTGCGTAATTGCCCACATGTTGCAGATTCGCAACACCGGATAAGCTTCATGAAATCATGGGCTTACCCGTCCTCCAAAAAACATCTCTCCCGCATCCTCTCCTCAAAATTCCGAAGACTTCCTCTAGTTATTGTGCGCGTGCACGTTTCTCCGTCGCCATCAGCTTGAGCACGAACGGCACCGAGTCGCGCAGGGACGGGTTGAGCGTCGCGTCGTGATCGAGCCCGGCGTACACGCGGACCAGCGTGGCGGTGCCCGCTTCGGTGACATCGCGCGCAAAAGCCTGCTGCATCATGAGCGGCACGTCGATGTCCTCCGAGCCCATGCCGATGAATACCGGATGCCGGATGCGAAGCGTGGGAAAGCGCAGCGACGGCATCTGGTCGTGCAACAGTTTCTGGATGTTCGGCTGCAGGCTGTTGCCCGCGTTCAGTCCGGCCGCCGTCGAGCGATCCGTGAGTTCGCCGATGCATAGCTTGTGCGCCGCTTCCAGCACGGGCAGCGCATCCGCCGAGAAGTACCGCGCCGCCTGCAGCGACGGGTTGCGGTCGGCGGCGGACAGGAACAGGTACATCGCGTAGGGAATCTTGGGATCGGGGGCGCCCGGGTCGGGCTGACCGGCGAACAGCATGGCGGCCGACGTCTTCGCATTGAAGTAGGGTGTGCCGGTCAGCACGGTGGCGATCACCTTGACGTCCGGCGCATAGGTCGGCTGATAGCCCGCCGCCGCGAACGCCGCATGCGCCCCTTGCGACTGACCGACGAGAACCACGCGGTTGCGCAGCGGGAATGCGCTGCGCGCCGCGAGCAGGCTGTCGAGCACGCTGTAGGCTTGCGCGCGAGCGTCCAGATAATGGTGAAGTCCTTGCGAGCCGAGACCGGCGTAGTCGGGCGCCACGACGGCGAAGCCGAGCGAGAGCCAGGTGCCGAGATACTGGATGTCGCGCTGGCTGCGCACGTTGAGCGACGGCGCGCAGCCGCTTGCGACGCCGACCGTTCCGTGCGCCCACAGGACCACCGGCCAGCCGCCGGGCGGCGTCGGTCCTTTGGGCAGGAAAACCGCGCCGGTATCCTCACGCGCCTCGATGCCACCGACACCGTCGATGGAACTGTAGCGGATGCGGAACTGCTCGCCGGCCTCTGGCAAACCGTGGTCGGCGTCGAGCGGCAGGCGCTCCACGATCGCGCCGTGCGGGATGGTGGCGGGCGCGGCCTCGGGCGTGATCGCGTGGGCGGCACGTCCAATGACCAGGCTGGCGAACATGGCGGCGCTCGCATAGCGCCACAGGCGGTTGAACATGCTGGACTGTCCTCGTCGTGGGTTGCGCTGAAGCTGGCGTGCGGCGTGGAATGCACCGTCCGAATGCCTGCTGTGCCGTCTCGTCAGTATAAAAGACGTTGTCGCGTCACCTCACATGAGGACTCGCCCGTATGCCTTGCGTGATGCCGGTCAGCCGTGCGAGGCCTGGCCGCCCTGTGACTGTGCGGCGGCCTGCTGCGCGGCTTCACGCCACGCGCGCCGGGAGCGGCGCATGCGGCGCAGCGCGAGCGACGACATCGTGATCCAGCCGAACGGCCGCGGATCGACCAGCATGCTCACCGCGCGTGCGTAATCGAGCACCAGGCCGGGCGTCCACGCCATCGTCTTGGCGCGTTTGCGCAGTTGTGCCGCGACCCACAGTTCGGGCGTGAGCCACAGTCGCACGAACGTCCACCAGCCGGCATCGGCGCCGTTTGCCAGTTGACCGACGCGCCCCTCGATCGCCGCTTCCAGCGCTTTGGCCACGCTGCTCGAACAGTTGCGGTGCGTGAGGTTGTAGGTGGTGTTCCGCCGGTACGTTTCCCAGAACGCGCCCAACTGTTGCGGACTGTAGTTGCGGATGCGCACCTTGACCGTCGACGGGCACCACGTCTTCGATTCGGTCGCATAGTCCGGCTGGAATGTGCCGGGTACATCGTTCTCGCGCGTCGCTCGCAGCAGTTGTCCGAACTGATCGGGCGAGCGGTCGATTTCCTGCGCCGGGTAGAGGCTCACATACACGCCTTCGTGACTCTCCAGCGCCGCGTGGCCGGTCGAGATCACCCCGTTGCGATCGACGGCGGCGATGTAGCGATCGATCACGGGGTGACGCCGTGCCGGCGCCTTCGACGATCCGGACGGCGTCCAGACGTGAACCGTCAATGCCGGCTCGGTTTCCGACGGTGGGCCTTCCCAGCGAGGGGCGCGGGGACGTTGCGTCCACAGGTCGCGCTTCTCCTGCGGGCTGCCGAGAATCTGCTCCACCCGGAAGTCGCGACGCATGCGCCGGGCGCGCATGGCGAGCACCAGCATGTTCCAGCCGGTGAAGGCGAGGCCCAGGCCGATGGCATAAGGTAGCGTGCCCTTGTAATGCGTCGGATACGGCTGATAGAAGAAGATCGCCACCGCGATTTCCAGCAAACCGCCCGCCATGGCCCACGCCCAGCGCGGATAGCGCACGACGTAGGCGGCTGCGCATTGCAGCATGCCGTCCGCGAGAAACAGGGTGCCGAAGAGCATCGACAGCCAGAAGTTGCCGTGGCGTTCGGGGAACATCAGCACCAGCAACGCGGCAATGGTGAACGTGCCGCCCTTGATGCCGCGCACGATGCGCTGGCCGCCCACGCCGATGCCGACGATGGCCAGCGTGGCAAGCCCCTCGAGCAGCAGCATCCAGGCGAAGATCTTGATCGGGAAGTGCACCACCCCGTCGAGCGCGTCGACGATCAGCGCCAGCCCGAAGGCGAAAAACAGCGCCCCGATCCATATCAGGGCGCGGGCCCGCCGGCGCAGATAATCGACGCCGAGCAACAGCAGTATCAGACGTACCAACGTTAGGTCTCCATCGCATGCTGCCTCGTCCCGAGGGCCGGGCATCCGCGAGCACTTCCGTGCCGTGGGGATTTTTGGGAAACAGCCTATTTGCTGCTATGTTAGCGCGTGATCGATGACAGACCAAAAACAAAGGCGGCGCGCTCCTTTCGGGGCGCGCCGCCTGTTGCGGCAGACGATACGGTACCGCCCGCGGGCGATACCGTCAGCCGGGTTCAGTCCTTCTTGCTTTCGAGCTGCGGCAGGGCGTCGTCGCTCGATGCGGTGAGCAGACCGGCCTTGGCGTAGGTCATCAGCTTCTCGCGCGTGTCGACGATGTCGAGCGTGCGCATGGTCAGTTGACCGATACGGTCGAGCGGGGTGAAGACCGACTCGCCCTTTTCCATCGTCAGGCGCTCGGGTTTGTATGTCAGGTTCGACGAGGTGGTGTTGAGCAGCGAGTAATCGTTGCCGCGGCGCAGTTCGATGGTCACCTCGCCGGTCACGGCGCGCGCCACCCAGCGTTGCGCCGTTTCGCGCAGCATGATCGCCTGCGGGTCGAACCAACGGCCCTGGTACAGCAGACGGCCCAGGCGGCGGCCGTTCTCGCGGTATTGCTCGATGGTGTCTTCGTTGTGGATGCCGGTCACCAGGCGTTCGTAAGCGATGAACAGCAGCGCGAGGCCCGGGGCTTCGTAGATGCCGCGGCTCTTGGCTTCGATGATGCGGTTCTCGATCTGGTCGCTCATACCCAGACCATGACGACCGCCGATGCGGTTGGCTTCCTCGAAGAGTTCGACGGCGTTGGCGAACGTCTTGCCGTTGAGCGCCACCGGCTGGCCTTCCTCGAAGCGCACGGTGACCTCTTCGGCCTTGATCGCGCAATCGTCGCGCCAGAACGGCACGCCCATGATCGGCTGCACGATCTTGATGCCCGAATCCAGGTGCTCCAGATCCTTGGCCTCGTGGGTGGCGCCGAGCATGTTCGAGTCCGTCGAATAGGCTTTCTCGACCGACATCTTGTAGTCGAAGCCGTTCGCGATCAGGAATTCCGACATTTCCTTGCGGCCGCCCAGCTCGTCGATGAACGTCTGGTCGAGCCACGGCTTGTAGATCTGCAGGCCAGGGTTGGTCAAGAGACCGTAGCGGTAGAAGCGCTCGATGTCATTGCCTTTGAACGTGCTGCCATCACCCCAGATATTGACGCCATCTTCCTTCATGGCGGCAACCAGCATCGTGCCCGTGACGGCGCGGCCGATCGGCGTGGTGTTGAAGTACGTGACACCGGCGGTCGAGATGTGGAACGCGCCCGATTGCAGGGCGGCGATACCTTCGGCCACGAGTTGTGCGCGGCAGTCGATCAGGCGGGCATTCTCGGCGCCATAAGCCATGGCGCGGCGCGGGATGTCTTCGTAGTCAGGTTCGTCCGGCTGACCCAGATTGGCCGTATAGGCGTAGGGAATGGCGCCTTTCTTGCGCATCCAAAGCAGCGCAGCGCTGGTGTCGAGACCGCCCGAAAAGGCGATGCCGACCCGTTGTCCCGTGGGGATGTGTTGCAGAATCGTGGTCATCGGCGTGGAAAAGCTGGGTTTTTAACCTGTCAAGTATCCCCGTCCGGGCTATGGATGGTCAAGTCTGACGGCCAATTCCCGCGCGATGGCGCGCGTGCCGTCCCACGAACTTCCGCCTATATTTTCAGCAGATCGATTACCACTGAGCCCCTGCCACGCCGCACGCCGCCGCCAGAAAGTCGGTGAACGCCCGAATGACGAGCGATGCCTGACGATGCTGCGGGTAGACGACATGAATAGCCGTGGCTGGCGCGGAGAATGCGTCGAGCACCGTGACGAGACGCCCGTTGAGCAACGCGGGGGCGACGATGAACACCGGCAGCAGGGTGATGCCGAGGCCCGCCACGGCGGCGTCGCGCGCGAGCTCGCCGTTGTTCACGCGCAGACGGCCCGACACCGGGATTTCGAGCGGATGGCCGTCGCGGTGGTACGTCCAGTTCACGCGCTGGCTATGGCCGTAGGGCAGCAGGGCGTGCTCGCGCAGCGCCTCCGGGGTCTCGGGCGTGCCATGCGTCTCCAGATAGCGCGGGCTGGCGCACGTCACCATGCGCATGGGCGCGATGTTGCGGGCGATCAGCGACGAGTCGGCCAGCGCCCCGATGCGCACCGCCACGTCGTACCCCTCGCCGATGATGTCCACCGTGCGGTCGTTGAGCTCCAGTTCGATGGTGACGTCCGGGTAGGTCGAGAGAAACGACGGAATCACCGATCCCAGGAACATCGTGCCGAACGACATCGGCGCCGAGACCCGCAGATTGCCGCGCGGCCGCTCGCCCTGACTGCTCACGGCGAGGTTGGCGGCTTCCACGTCTTCGAGAATCCGTCGGGCGCGCTCGTAATAGATGCGTCCGAGGTCGGTCACGGCGAGCCGCCGCGTCGTGCGCAGCAGCAAACGCGCACCGAGCGACTGCTCCAGCGACGAGATGCGGCGGCTCACGAATTGCTTCGAGAGCCCGAGTTTCGTGGCGGCGCCGGTGAAGCTCATCGCATCCACGGCGTTGACGAAGATGCGCATGTCGTCGAGCAGATCCATCGTCCAACGTCCTGTCGTAAGAGGTTTTGGTGACAACGGGAGGTTATGCCTCACCATTGTCACCTGACAAACGACAATCTTAGCTGGAATGCACCGACGCCAGGCCGCCGCGTGCGCGATCAGCGCAGCGCCAGCCGCAGCCCGAGCAGGATGGCTGCCGTTCCCGCCACCGCGAGCGCCGTTGGCCGATGGCCAAAGATGCCCCAGTCGAGCAGGGCGGTGACAACCGGCACCAGATAGAACAGGCTGGTGACGGTGACGAGGTTGCCCGTCGCGATCATCCGGTAGAGCAGCAACGTCGCGCCGACCGAAATCACGAGGCCCATGTACAGCAATGGCAGCCAGAAACCGATGGACGCGTCGAAGTGCCACGGCTGCGTCGGCATGACGACGAGCGCCAGCGCGAGCCCGACCGCGTATTGCAGCGGCAGCACGTCGAGCGGCGCCTGGCGCGAGCCTTTCTGCGCGAGCGTGCCGAGCGTCATGCAGGCGAGTGCGGTGAGCGCCCAGGCCGAGCCTGTGATGGAGAACTGCGCCGACAGCAGGCTTTGCGCCACGACGAGCGCCAGTCCACCGAGGGCAAGCGCGAGCCCCGCCAGACGCCGGCCGCTATGCGCGCGTTCGAGCGCGACGAGCGTCAGAATCGGCTGAACGCCCATCACGGTCGCGAGCGCGCCCGGCGTGATGCCGTAGGCGAGCGACAGCAGATACGCCGTCTGATAGCCGCCGACGAGCAGCACACCGGTGCCCGCCACCTGCCAGCGCGTGCCCGATGCCGGCCACCATTGCCGCCGGGTGAGCGCGATGAGCGTGAGCGCCGCAAACGCCACGCCGAGCCGGATCACCAGAAACGCAAAGGCCGAGGCGTGCGTCAGCCCCCACTTGGCGGCCAGCGCGCCGCCGCTCCACATCAGAACGAACAACAGCGTTACGCCGTGACGGCGCCACGCAAGTGCGTCAACTTGCATCGATCTTCCCCTGAAGAGGATGGTCGGTCCTGCGGTGCGTCGATGGCCGTCGAGGCGGCCATCGGCTGCGTGCGTCATCGCCGCTGCCGTGTCCGCCGCGTCGCCCATCGGGCAACGGCGACTCGCAACGAGCGCGGCAAACCGCAACCGATACCGGCGCACAGGACGGCGGACTGCACAGGTTGCCCATGTCGCATGCGTGAGTCATGCGAGAACAACGCGTGCACCCTCTGCAACGCAGGCCGAACAACAATTCGAATGAAAACGTGTCGAGACGGGTGACGTGCACCCGGCGACGTCGGAGGTGGCGTCAGGCCACTGCGACGATTGCGACGTCGGCCACCACGGCGGGTGGCGCCACGCCAGCGGGCGGGGGATGAGCGACGGTGACGAGGCGGGCGCGCAACCGCGGGCCGGCACCGCGTTCCAGCGGCGATGCGGCAAATCGGACGGATGCGCGTGCAGTCATGAATCGATCAGGTCGATAAGGAGGATAACGCGCCTGTCACTCGACAGGCGTGTACACACTGTACACGGAGCCCATTCGCGCGGCAAGCGGTCCGCGCGATGACATCAGGCCACCGGCCACATGCCTGTGCGCTCGAGCGTGGGCGACGCCTCGCCATCGCGCCACGCTGCCGGCAGGGCACCTCGTACGCGCCGCACTTCACGCACCTGCAGGCGCACGAGTCGCTGCGCGCCTTCGAAGCCGCTTTCCGATTCGTCCTGCCACAGGATTTCAGCCTCGCCCGCCACGTGCAGAAAGTCGCCCGTCGCAAAGTCGACGAAGACGAGGCCTGCGCGCGGGTTCGCATGCAGATTGCCGAGCGTGTTGAAGTAGGCGTTGCCGCGAAAGTCCGGCCATGTCAGCGTGTTCGCGTCGTCCACGCGTACGAAGCCGGGCTTGCCGCCGCGATGCGATACGTCCGCGCCGCCACTGCGCTCGCTCGCGCCTTCGCCCGCGTAGTGCGTCGCGATGAAGAACGTATCGCTGCTCGCGATCTGCCATTGGGCGTCGTCGTCGAGCGAGGTCTGCGGCGACTCGGCCTGGGGCGGCATGTCGTGCCGCTCCGGTGTGATTTCGCGTTTGCGGATGTATTGCGGACAGTTGCCGAAGCTTTGTGCAACGCGAATCGCGAAGCCCTCGGCATCCGCCTCGACGATTCGCCCGTTGACGCGGTTGCGTCGCCGCGTCGAAGGCTCCAGCCCGAGCATGCCGACGGGCGCACCGGTTATCAGTGCCCCATGCAACGGATCGGTGACAGGCGGCAGGGCGTTCACGCGCAACAGCGTCGGATCGGGCGAGCGGGCGAACCCCGGCGAGCCGCTCACGAGCGTGGCCCACGGCTGACCTTGCGCGTCGAGCGCGCCGACGATCAGAAACGGCAGTTGCGCGAAGAACGTCCGGTGCTGATCCGGCATCGCGGTGCGAATCACGCGCGCGCCGACCTCCGCCATGGCGTCGAGCGAACCCGCGCGTTGCTGCACGGCGAGCTCGCCGACGTGGAACGGCGAGGGCGATGGCGCAGCGGGAGCGCCGGCCGAGGCATCGATACGGGGGACGGGCGCGGGCGTGTTCATGATGGCCTCACGCAGCCTTGTCGGCGTTAAGACCGCACGCAGTCGACGCCATCGGCAGAAAGCGCGGCAAGCTCGCCACGCGATCGAGCCACGCACGCACGGCGGGATACGGTTCGAGCGAAACGTTGCCTTCCGGTGCATGCGCAAGATACGCATAGCATGCGACGTCGGCGATCGTCGGCGCGTCGCCCGCGAGGAACGGCGACGCGCCCGGCGACGACAGATGCGCCTGCATGCGCGTGAGCAGCAGGTGGGCGCGCTCGATCATTGCCGACGTCTCCATGTCGCGCTTGAACAGCACCACGACGCGTGCCGCGGCGGGGCCGAACGCCAGGTCGCCCGCCGCCACCGACAACCAGCGCTGCACCTTCGCGGCGTTCACGGGATCGCGCGGCAACCATGTACCGCTCGCGTCGTAGCGACTCGCAAGGTAGACGAGGATGGCGTTCGAATCGGCGAGCACCACGCCGTCGTCGTCGATCGCGGGCACCTGGCCGAACGGGTTGATGGCGAGAAACGCCGGTTGCTTGTGTTCGCCCGTCGCGAAATCGATGTCCACCGTCTCGTAGGGCAGATCGAGCAGATGCAGCATCCACTCCACGCGATGGCAGTGCCCCGAAAGCGCATGGCGGTACAGCCGGATCGGGCGGGCGGGGCGAGGCGATGAGGTTTGCGTAGAGCGATTCATGAGACGTCTCCGGTAGTGGGATAGCCGCAGGCCCGGTGTCGAACCTGTCGGACGATGGACGTATTCTCTATCCCGCCGATTTTCGGATAAATGCTGAGAAGTTGATTTGACTACTCCGATATTCGGAGTAATGATGCGCGACATGGACAAACTTCGCGCAATGCAGACGTTCGTCGCCATCGTCGATCAGGGCAGCCTGAGCGCGGCGGCGCGCGTGCTCGAGTCTTCTCTTCCGGCGGTGGTGCGCACGTTGGCGGCGCTCGAGACGTCGCTCGACGTCCGGCTGCTCAATCGGACCACGCGTCGCATCGCGCTCACGGAGGAGGGCCGAGCCTATCTCGAGACGTGCCGGCAAATCCTCAGCGAACTGCAGGAGGCCGAGGCCAGGCTCGCAGCGCGGCACGAAGCGCCGAGCGGCACGCTCGTGGTCACGGCGCCCGTGCTGTTCGGCCAGTTGCATGTGGCGCCTGCGCTGCATCGTTTCCTGCGCGCGCATCCGGCGGTCAAGTGCCGGCTGCTGCTCAACGATCGCGTGGTGAATCTGTGGGAGGAGGGCATCGACGTCGGCATTCGCATCTCGCCGCTGGACGATTCCACGCTCGTCGCGCAGGGCATCGGCGCCATTCGACGTGTCGTGGTCGCGAGTCCCGCGTGTCTGGCGGAGCAAGGCGAAGTCGCACATCCGCGCGACCTGATCGGCAAGAACTGCATCCGCTCGCACGGTGGCGGCTATGGACAGTGGCGATTCTGGGAGGCGGGGCGCGAGTTCGTCGTGCCGGTGGACGGCAATCTCGAAATCAACCATGGCCTGACGGCCGTCGAGGCATGTGTGGCTGGCATGGGCTACGGCTGCTTCCTGTCGTATCAGGTCGCCGCCTCGGTGGCGGACGGGCGGCTCGTGCGTGTGCTCAAGGATTTCGAAGGCCCGGCCCGGCCGGTGAACATCGTTTATCCGCACGCGCGGCTGCTGCCATCGCGTACGCGTGCGTTCGTGGAGTGGATGAAGCGGGAACTGCGCGATGTGCCGGTGGTGTGAGCGCGGGGGCGGCGTCAGATAAAAGAACGCGGAAAGCGACAGGGCCGCTTCCCGCTTAAAAAGCCCGCCGACGCCAACCGGCGGGCCGCTTCGTTCTTCATGCGATCAGTCGTCGCGATCCCGGCGCCAGCCGCGATGCCAGCCACGGTCGTGGCGGTCTTCCCAGCGGCGTTCGCGCCAGTCGCCCCAGCGATCGCGCCCGTAATACACGACCGGGCGCGGTGCCTCGTAGATGGGTTGCGGTTGCACGTACACCGGCTGCGGCGCGACGTACACGGGCGGCGCCGAGACGACCGGTGCCGGCACGCCGAGATAGAGGCCGACGTCCACGTGGGCCGAAGCGGCGCCCGAGGCGAGTGCGGCGGCGGCGCCGAGTGCAGCGATGACGAGAATGCGTTTCATGATGTCCTCCGTTGCGCTCGCCGGTCGATGCATTCGTTGGCGATGACACCGCGTGCGCATGGAATAGTGATGCGGGTGATTCGGGGCGATGGGCGCGGACGAGAACGCTTGGGAGAGCGAAGGCGTCTGTCGTCGAATCGTTGCTGTCAGTGTAGGGGCTGCGGCGCGCGTCAGGTGCTACGAGTTTGTCGGGTGTGTGTCGTTTTGTAACGCGAGTGGAAAAAACAAAAGGCGTTACGCGAAAACGCGCAACGCCTTGTGCTTTGATTCGTTGGTAGGCTCGATTGGACTCGAACCAACGACCCCCACCATGTCAAGGTGGTGCTCTAACCAGCTGAGCTACGAGCCTAGAAAGACCGCGAGTATAGGGTCAATTTTCGAAGCTGGCAAGTCTTTCGCGAGAAAACCCGGAAAAATTTCTCGACGGCGTCACTCGTCTCGCTTGGCCGTGCCGCGACGCGGCTTGAGTCGCACCCAGATGCCCTTGTTGCCGCCGCTGCCCGCGCGTTGCTCGACGTCGAACAGACCGATGGTGGCGACCAGATCGCTCAGCTTGCCGAAACCGTAGTTGCGCGAATCGAAGTCGGGGGCCTGCTTGGCGATGTGACTGCCGATGGCGCCCAGGCTCGCCCAGCCGTCCTCGTCGGACACGCCGGTCACGGCATTGCGCAGCAGGCGCACCAGCCGCGCATCGCGTTTGAGCTCCGATGCGCTGCGGCGCTTGCGTGGCACCGGCGCCTCGTCGTCGTCGGGTTCGTCCTCCTGGCGCAGCAGTTCGGTGTAGATGAACTTGTCGCAGGCGGTGACGAACGGCTGCGGCGTCTTGCGCTCGCCGAAGCCGTACACGATGAGTCCTTGTTCGCGAATGCGCGAGGCGAGGCGCGTGAAGTCGCTGTCGCTCGATACGAGGCAGAAGCCGTCGAAGCGTCCCGTGTAGAGCAGATCCATCGCGTCGATGATCATGGCGCTGTCGGTGGCGTTCTTGCCGACGGTGTAGCGGAACTGCTGGATCGGCTGGATCGAGTATTCGAGCAGGCACTTCTTCCAGCCATCGAGATTGGGCTTGGTCCAGTCGCCGTAGATACGCTTCACGCTCGCCACGCCGTACTTGGCCACCTCGGTGAGGAGCCCCTCCACGATGGCGGGCGCGGCGTTATCGGCGTCGATGAGTACGACGAGCGTGGGGCCCTGGGCGGCCACCGGCGTTGTGACGGGCATGACGAGGCTCCTTGAGCTTGAGCGTGAATGCGCGAGTTCGGGCGAATCGGCGAATGCGAAATGGCGATATGGAACGATATCGAACGGTATCGCATTATGGCCCGGAACCTCACGTATGCCATGATCGCGATCAGCTCGCGCGATGTCGCCCCAGCGATGCGAACCACAATATGGCGATGCCCGCGAGCGGACTCGTGGCGACGAACATCGGCCAGGCAGTAAGCGAGTGCCGACCACGACCGATCAGGTCGACTGCCGGCGCGCGGCCTGTCCGATGAGATCGATCACGCGTTGCGGATCGTCGATCTCCCGGGCCAGCAACAGTGCAATCTTTGCGAGCAGCAACTCGCGTTTGTCTTCCGGCGCGTTGTCGATGGCCAGCGCGAGGGTGTCGTAGATATCCTCGAGTCCGGCAATGGCGGTTTGTGCGTTTGTCATGACGGGGTCTCCTGCAGGGCGAGCGAGCGGTTCATGTGTGGGCCGTCGCCTGCGCCAGCGCGTTGGCCAGACGCACGGCATCGAGCCGTTGCCAGCGTGCGCAAATATGATGGTCCGGGCGCAGCAAGTAAGCCGTGCCGTTCGTCGCGCCGTACTTGCCGGCGGCGTGGCCGGTCGGATCGGGCAGCGTGAGGTCGGAGCCCGCGATCGAACCGCGCGCCTGCGGGAATGCGATCACCTTCACTGGAATGTCGTGTTCGCGCCAGGCCACGACCTCGCGCTGCAGCGCTTCGTCGAGCGACGTGTCGCCGAACGTCAGCAGATGGAACGCAGCGCCGAGATGGTCGTACAGGTAGTCGTTATCGCCGAGCTTCACGTTGGGCGCCGGGGCGCCCACGCAGGGGCCGGCGCTCATGCGCGCGTTGTCGTCGGTCGGGCTGTTGAGCGGCGAGTCGCGATAGTCGTGCGCGCGAGACGTGCGCCAGTGGAACAGCGGCCGCACGAATTCGTGATCGAGCGAGAGATCGAGCACCGCGTCGCGCAACACGCGAAAGCCGTGCGTGGGCGGCGTCATGAAGCGGGTGCTCTTGCCGGCTTCGGCGATGATCTCGCGGGCGGCGCCCACTCGGTCATGCGTGTACGACGCGAGCAGTTGCGCGGGCGCCGCGCCCTTGGCGACGGTTGCGAGTTTCCACGACAGATCGATGGCGTCCTGGAAGCCGGTGTTCGCGCCGCGCACGCCGAAGATCGGCAGCAGATGCGCTGCGTCGCCGGCGAACAGCACGCGGCCGTGCACGTAGTCGGGCAGCGTGAGCGCGCGTGCCGAGTACACCGAGCACCAGTCGAGTTCCCACGGCTTGCCGCCGAAGCCCATCATGTCGAGCTGCGCATCGATACGCTCGCGAATCGTCTCGGGCCGCAACGCGTGTTCGGACGTCTCGGTCGCCGGCAGTTGATAGTCGACGCGCCAGATGCCGTCCGGTTCGCGATGCATCAGCACCGTGTTGCCGGGATTCCAGTCGGGAGCAAAGTAGGCCAGCCGTTCGGTCGGCAAGTCGAGATCGATGCGGATGTCGGCAATGACGAATCGGCCTTCGTAGCTCGCGCCTTCGAAGCGAAGGCCGAGCACGGAGCGCACTGTCGAGCGCGCGCCGTCGGCGGCGACGAGCCACTGCGTGCGTTGCGCATATTCGCCCTCGGGGGTGTCGATCCGCAGCGCGACGTGATCGTCATGCTGCGCCAGCCCAACGAGCTTGTTGCCCCAGCGCATCTCGACGAGCGGCTCGCGCTCGATGGCATCGACCAGATAGCTCTCGAGCACGTTCTGCTGCAGGTTGATGAGCGGCGCGAAGCGATCGTCTTCATCGACCGGCGATTCCATGCGGAACACGCGCTGGCCGCGGTAATACGAGTTGCCGCTGGTCCACGGCAAGCCTTTCGCGACGACGGCGTCGGCGACACCGACCGCCTGCAGAATCTCCTGCGAGCGTCGCGTGAAGACGATGGCGCGGCTGCCCTCCGACACCTGCTGCTCGGCTTGCAGCACGATGCAGCGCACACCGTGACGCGCGAGCGCAAGTGCCGTGACCATGCCGATGGGGCCGCCGCCGACGATGGCGACGGCCACCTGCGCGGGATCGTTGGGCGCGCCAGGCGGGTAAGAATGAGGATGAACGCGGTATGCGTGGTAAAGCGATGCGCGCGGAGTGGTCTCCGGTCGATGCATGATGCGACACCCATAAGGATGCTCGGCGCTATGTGCATCGGTCTCGTGTCAGCGGGGAGACGCCGAATGCACATCGCGCGAATGACGAGAAAACGTCATCGAGCATTTGGTTGCTAACGCAACAATTCTAGTGTGCTAATGTTGCGCTCGCAACAAAATTACGACCCATTTCGTCTAGGGGAAAACACGGAAATGCGGCCAGCCCACAAGACCCTCGATCAGTTCCTGACTTACAAGATGCACCGTCTGATGAAGCAGCACGACAAGCGCATTGCGCAGTCGTATGCGGAGGGCGCGCAACTGAGTCTGGCGGAGTCGCGTGTGCTCGCGGCCGTGGGCACGGTGGGGGCGTTGTCGAATTCGGAGTTGGCGCGTCGCGCGAATCTCGACAAGAGCCAGGCGAGCCGTGGCGCCGACGGGCTGGTGTCGCGCGGGCTGGTGCGACGCGCACCCGACGAGCACGATGGTCGCGCCGTCAAGGTCACGCTCACGCCCGAGGGCGAGCGCGTGTGGCGCGTGGTGATCGGTGCGGCGCGCACGCACTACGACCGTTTGTTCGAGGCGCTGACGGACGACGAAATGCGCGTGTACGAGCGCTTGCTCGACAAGCTGCTGCTGCGCTCGGACGAACTCGACGGACAGGCCGACTGAACGCGAAGCGAAACCGGGCGTCGCAGGCGCCCGATGTTTCCGAACGATAAAAGCAAAAGGCGCCTGCAAGGCGCTTTCAGATCGCGTGTTGCCCCTATGTTGAAGATGTCATTCAGACATGGCGGGTTGTCGATGCCGATCGCAAGTTTCCCCTTCAGCTTTCCAATCAAGCACGCCCCCCGTTGTCGATAGAAGCGACGACGTTTCAGGGCGTCGTTCGCTTCACACCGATCACAACATCGATTTCGCCGGGAATCACCACAGGAATGACCTGCATGGCGACGTCCTGATTCCCCACTCTCCTTCATTTGCTCGAGACCCTGTTTCAGGGCTGCTGTCGCTTGTTGACATCGACAGCGTTGAGGGGGGCGAGTGTTTGCACACACGCAGGATGGAATCCCACGAGCAACGCCGACATCAGGCGCCGATGATCAAGTTATGAATTTTTTAAGAATCTCGAATTCGATGATGAATTTATGAAAAGTGGTGGCTATGGGGAAAATCGTTAATGAATGTACCTATTATTTGGCGTACGAAGTTTGTAACGATGAAACATAAATCAAAACATATCCCCATGTAGTCGTAAAACGAATCCATGAAAACAAAAGAGACAAACGAGAAGCGGCGTGCGCGGTGCGCGCTCAAGGGAGGAGGCCGCGCGGATGCCGGATTCCTGCGTGCCATGGTGCGAGCGCTCGTTCTGGCTCAGGTCATCGCGCCGCTGTCCTTGCGCGCGCAGGTCGTCGCGGCCCCAGGCAGCCATGCTCCCACCGTGGTGCAAACGGCCAACGGCATTGCCCAGGTCAACATCACCGCCCCGACGGCGGCTGGCGTATCGAAGAACGTCTATTCGCAGTTCGACGTGCCGCGCCAGGGCGTCATCCTCAACAACTCACCGACGGTCGTGAACACGCAGCAAGCGGGGTACGTCACCGGCAACCCCAACCTTGCGCGCGACCAGGCCGCTCGCGTCATTCTCAACCAGGTCAACAGCAACTCCCCGAGCCAGCTGCGCGGCTATCTCGAAGTGGCGGGCAAGGCGGCGCAGGTCGTGGTCGCCAACAGCGCGGGCATCATGGTCGATGGCGGAGGCTTCATCAACACCACCCGGGCCGTGCTGACCACGGGGACTCCCATCCTCGGGGCGGATGGCAGCCTCGCTGGCTACCAGGTCAACGGCGGGCGCCTGTCGATCCAGGGCGAGGGGCTGAACGCCGCCAACGTCGACCAAGTCGATCTCATTGCCCGCGCCGTGCAGGTCAATGCGGCGTTGCACGCCAAAAAGCTCAACGTGGTGACGGGCACGAACCGAGTCGATCACGAGAGCCTGGCGCTCGAGAAGCTGGCGAGTGATGGGACGA
The DNA here is from genome assembly GCF_000815105.2 of Pandoraea pulmonicola. Classification (NCBI taxonomy): domain Bacteria; kingdom Pseudomonadati; phylum Pseudomonadota; class Betaproteobacteria; order Burkholderiales; family Burkholderiaceae; genus Pandoraea; species Pandoraea pulmonicola. The sequence continues at coordinate 401,634 of NZ_CP010310.2, forward strand.
CATCGGGGGCGACACCCGATGTCGCCATCGACGTGGGTCAACTGGGCGGCATGTATGCACAGCGCATTTTCCTGATCGGCACGGAAAACGGCGTGGGCGTATCCAACAAGGGCGTCATCGCCGCACAGGCCGGCGATCTGACGCTCACGACCGAAGGCAAGCTCGTCTCGAGCGGCACGACCGAGACGAGCGGCCATCTCGCGGTCACGGCGCGCGGCGGGATCGAAAACCGGGGCAGCGTGTATGCAGAGGGCGGCGCCGATTTGCGCACCGACGCGGCGCTGGAGAACCACGGCGTGTTGGGTGCGGCCGGCGATCTTGCCGCGAGGGCGGCGAGCGTCGCGTCCGACGGTACGTTGGGCGCGGGTATCGATGCGAATGGCCAGGCAACACTGGCGGGCAATCTGTCGGTCACGGCCACCGGCAAGGTCTCGGCAACGGGCAGCAATGTCGCCCGAGGCGATCTGAACATTGCGGGTGGCGCGGTGGACCTGAGCGGCAGCCGCACCGATGCGAGCGGCAGCCTCTCGCTCACTTCCACGGCGGCCGACGTCGACCTCCAAAAGGCCATTGCCACGGCGTCGAACGCGCTGAAGATCCAATCGGCGCAACATGTGCTCAACGCCGGGGGCTCACTCGGCGCCGACACGATTACGCTCGCCGCGAGGGGGAACATCGACAACCGCGACGCCCAGTCGGTGGCGACGACGCGACTCGATGTGAGCGGCACCGGCATCGACAACCAGGGCGGTCTGCTCCAATCGGGCGCGGCGCTCACGGTCAAGGGCGCGACGCTGGACAACACGGCAGGCCGTGTCGTCTCACTCGCCGGCGACGATGCGTCGGTCGATATGGCGGGGGAGCTGCGCAATGCGGGCGGCACCACGGCCCACGGCAAGACGGGCGGGGTGATTGGCGCGAACGGCGATCTTCGGGTGCATGCCGATTCGCTGGTCAATGCGTCGCAGATCGTGGCCGGCAAGGCGCTTGACGTTGCCGCGACCCAGTTGAACAACGCCGGCGGGGAAGTCATCGGGGGCGGCGACGTCACGCTCGGTGTGGACGGCACCCTCGACAATACCGGCGGACGCTTGTTCGGTGGGGCGTCGCTGGCCACGACGAAGGGGAGCACCCGGGTCGTCAACGCGAACGGCACGATCGAGAGCGCGGGCGACGTGGCGCTGCAGGTGGCGTCGCTCGATAACGCCGCGGGCGCGATCCGCTCGAATCAGGATGTGGGCGTGGGCGGCGCGATGAGCGGCGCGGGCGAGATGACGGCGGGACGCAACCTGACGGTGGCCGCGGTGGGCGACTACCAGAACTCGGCGACTAACCGTTTGCGTGCGGACGGTGTGCTCAAACTGAGCTCGACGGGACGCCTGACCAACGACGGTGCGCTCGATGCGCCCGGCACGCTCGACGTCCAGGCGGCAGAAATCGTCAACACGGCCAGTGGCGGTTTCAATGCCGCAACCACGCATTTGAGCGCGGGGGGACTGTTTTCCAACGCGGGCAGTATCGGTGGCGATACCGTGCGCCTCCAGGCGGGCCACTTCGTCAATACGAACGCCGTGTTGGGCAAGGACGTACAGGTCAACGCGAACGACATCGAAAACAATGGGGCGGCCGCCGTCATGGGCGGCGCGAAGCGGCTCGCGTTGTACGCGCCGAATTCGGTGTCGAACGTCGACGGTGCGTTGCTCTACAGCACCGGCGACATCGAGATTGCGCGCGACGGCACGCGCGATGGTTCGGGACTGCTCGCCAACCAGATGGCGACGCTGAACAACCGTTCGGCCAATATCATCGCGGACGGCAATCTGGACATCGCCGCGCACGTGGTGAACAACACGCGCACGAGCATCGTGACGCAACCCGGCACGCCGGAGAGCAGTACGAAGACCTACCGCCTGTACACCGCGGGGCTGACCATCGGGGACGAGACCCTGGGGCACACCAGCCTGACGTTCCCGGAGTGGAGGTGGGGGGCGGGCAGAGCGCCGGTGTCGTCGATGCTGCTCGAGCGTCTGGCCAAGCCGATCACCGTCGAGGTGCCGAAGTCCCAGGTGACGAACCTGGACGCGACATCCAAAACGTTCAGTTTGACCAAGCCGCTCGAAGAGTCGTACCAGGATGCCACGACGGCTGGCAGGGGCCCGTGCGACGACCACGGACAGTGCGCGTCGACCACGAAGACGCGCGAAGTGGGCAAGAACCCCACGCAGTACTACAACAACATCGTCGACAACGGCGCGACGTATCGCATCACGTTCTGGCCGGACTGGGATCCGAACACGATGATCCGCCCGGACCAGGCCATCTCTCGCGGCGATCTGGGCATCGATCAGCGCGACTACAACGAGATCGCGCGGCATATCACGACCACCCGCACACGCGACGAACTCGTCAGTGCGTCCCCGGAAGCCAAGTTGCAGGCGCAGGGGTCGATCCGGATCAATGCCGATGGGGGCGCCATCAACAACCAGTCGTCGACGATGACGGCCGGCCGCGATCTCATCCGGCGCGCGCAGGGCGGCACGATCAACGACACGGGCATCGTCTTGCAGGAGAAGGTCGCACAGACGCAGACGTCGACCTTCTACTGGCACCAGAAGTCGGGCGGCGACAGCGAGCAACTGGACGTGGCGTACCCGGTCACGCCGCTGCCGCCGGTGACGGTGGCCTCGCTGCCGGCCATTGCGCTGGGCGGGCAGTCGGTGCAGTCGTTCGGGCACGACATTACCGTGGCGAGCGTTGACCGATTCGGCAATACCGTGAACGGCGCGGGGCTCACCCAGACGCTCGGCTCGTCGGCGCAAGCCATTCCCGGCTTCACGCTGCCGCGCAACGGCCTGTTCCAGATCCACGCGGCGCCGGGCCAAACTTACCTGGTCGCGACGGACCCTCGTTTTACCGACTATGGGAAGTTCATTTCCAGCGATCACATGCTCGGCGAACTGGGGCTCGATCCGCAGAAGACGCAAAAGCGCCTGGGCGACGGCTTCTACGAGACGCAACTGGTGCGAGACCAGATCACGGGCCTGACCGGCAAGACGCTGCTGGCGGGCTATACCGATTACCTCGACGAGTATACGGCGCTGCTCAATAACGGGGTGGCGTACGGCAAGCAGTTCGGGCTGACGGTGGGCGTGGGCCTGTCGGATGCGCAGATGAAGCAGTTGACCACCGACATGGTGTGGCTGGTCTCGCAGGACGTGACGCTGCCGGACGGCTCGGTGCAGTCCGTGCTGGTGCCCAAGGTGTATCTGGCGCAAGCCAATCGGGTCGACCTGACGAATACCGGCGCGTTGGTGGGCGGCGGTAGCGTGAAGCTTGCCGCCACGGGGGAGGTCAAGAACAGCGGCCGGATCGTGAGCGACACGGCGACGACCATTCTTGGCGACGCGATCGTGAACCTCGGTGGTGTCGACAGCGGCGGTACGACGGCGCTCGCCGCCTCGGGCGACATTCGCAACACGGGCGGGCGCGTCGGTGGCAAGGACGTCGTGGTGCAGGCCGGCCGCGACCTGATCAACGAGTCGAGCACGCTGACGCAGACGGCGGGGACTGACAATGGAGGCAGTTTCAAGTCGTCGGCGTCGGCCACCGGTATCGGGTCGGTGGGCGTCATATCGGGCACGAACAGCGTGGCGGCCGTGGCCGGGCGCGACGTGACGCTCAACGCGGGCGCCATCGCCAGCGACGGGGCCGTGGTGGTGGCGGCCGGTCGTGACCTCAAGGCCAATACGGTGACGGTGGGGCAGTCGCAGACGGTCGGCACGACCGACGGCCAGAATGGCGGCAGCGATGTCGTCACGCAGCACGTGGGCAGCGCGATCTCCGCGGGTGGCAACCTGACGACCGTCTCCGGGCGCGATACCACGCTGACCGGTGCGACGCTGGCGGCCGGCGGCAATGCGACGGTGCTGGCGGGCAACGACGTGAGCGTCACCGCCGCCAAGGACTCGCATACGCACGACGAGCGCTCGTTTGGCGGCTCGCTGCAATATACGAAGTCGTCGCTCGACGAGGCGGTGCGCGGTTCGTCCGTCAGTGCGGGCGGCAATGTCCTGGTCGGCGCGGGGCAGACGGGTGCGGTCAATGGCGTGTTGGGCACCTATCAGGTCAGTCCGGTAACGGAGCCCACCGGCACGGGCAATCTGTCGGTGCTGGGCTCGTCGGTGTCGTCGCAAGGCACCGGCACGGTGGCGTTGGCCGCGACCGGCGATGTCAAGACCGGTGCGGTCAGCGAGATCCACGACAGCCGGAAGTGGCAGCACGACAGCAGTTCCGGTTTCCTGTCGAAGACGGAGGAGACGTCGGCCTCGAGCGCGCACCAGACGATTGCGGTGGGTTCCACGGTTTCCGGCAATGCGGTGGGGGTGGCGGCGGGACGCGATCTCGTCGTGAGCGGCTCGACCATCGCCGGTACGCAGGATGTGGCGTTGCAGGCCGGGCGAGATCTGCGCATCGACTCGGCACAGAACGAAAACGAAAGCAGTTCCTTTTACGAGAAGAAGCGCTCGGGCCTGGGGTCATCGGGGGGCGTGGGCATCTCGTATGGCAAGAACGAGCAGCGCGACTGGACGAACGACAGTGGCGTGACGCAGACGGGCAGCCTGGTGGGCAGCCTGAACGGTAACGTCAGCATGGTGGCGGGCAACGACCTGTCGGTGCGAGGCAGTGACATCGTGGCCAAAGGAGATGTGACCGGTATCGGGCAGAACGTCTCGATCGAATCGGCGCAGGAGCGGAACCACCACGATGAGACGCACGAGTTCAAGAGCTCGGGCTTTACGCTGGCGGTGAAGTCCCCGGTGATCGACGCGGTGCAGAACGTGACGAACCAGGCCAAGGCGGCGGCCGACTCGGGCGGCGATGCGCGGGTGTCGGCACTGCGCGGTTACGCGGCGGCCAGCGGGGCGTATGGGGCATACAACGAAGCCAATAAGGCGCTCGATGCGCTCAAGAGCACTGACCCGAAGGTGAAACCAGAGGCGAAGGTCGAGTTGAGCTGGGGCTCGTCGAGCAGCAAGTCGACGTCGTCGTTTGACGGCACGAACAACGTGGCGAGCAACATCAAGGCGGGCGGCACGGCGGCGTTCGTTGCAACGGGCGATGCGGCCTCCGGCCAGGGCAACGTGAACGTTGTCGGATCGAATGTCGACGCGAAGGACGTGCTGCTGCAAGCGACGAATCAGGTGAACCTGCGCAATAGCACGGACACGGAGTCGAGCCGTAGCGAGAACGAGTCGAAGAGCGGGAGTTTCGGGGTGTCGTTCGGCACGGGCGGGTTGGGCGTGTCGGCGTCGATGTCGCGGGCGAATGGCGATGCAAACTCGGATTCGGCCTTCCAGAACAATACGCACATCAACGCGGGCAATACGGCGGTGATCGTGAGCGGGGGTGACACGAACATCGTTGGGGCGAATGTGAACGCGGACAAGGTCATCGCCCGTGTGGGCGGGGATCTGAAGGTGGCGAGCGTACAGGACACGAGCGAGAGCGCCGCGCATCAGCAGAGTGTGGGCGGTGGCTTGAACTTGAGCATGGGCGGTGCGTCGGGGAGCTTCAGCACCTCGCATGGCAATGCGAGCGGCAGCTACGCGGGGGTGGCGGAGCAGTCGGGGATTCAGGCGGGATCGGGCGGGTTCGATGTGAACGTGGCGGGCAATACGGATCTGAAGGGGGCGTATATCGCGAGCACGGCCGATCCGTCGAAGAATCAACTGACGACGGGCACACTGACGTTCTCGGATATTCAAAATCACTCGGACTACAAGGCCAACAGCTTTGGTGTGGGCGGTGGCTTCTCGGTGGGCAGCGGCGGCGCGAATGAGCGCACGACGGGACCGTCGTCGGGGAAGAACGCCGGTGGCCTGTCACCGATGCTGCCGCAGTCGGAGAGCGGCAGTGAACGGGGGACAACGCGCAGCGGCGTGAGTGACGGGACGATTACGCTGACGAACGGTGCGAGCCAGACGCAGGACGTGGCGAGCCTGAACCGAGAGACGTCTAACCTGAACCAGACGGTGAACCAGACGCCCGATCTGCAGAAGACGCTCGATGGACAGTCGCGGTTGATGGGCGCGGCCACGGCAGCGGGTGAAGCGGTAGCGCGGGATATTGGGACGTATGCCGATAAGAAGGCGGCGGAAGCGAAGGATCTGGCAAAGAATACCAACGACCCGGCGCTGAAGGCGAAGTACCTGCAAGAGGCGAAGGACTGGTCCGAGGGAGGCGATTCGCGCGCGCTGATGCATACGGCGGGTGGCGCTATCGTGGCTGGGCTGGGCGGAGGCAATGCGCTGGGCGGCGCGTTAGGCGCTGGAGCGACATCGAAGCTGGGCGGGGTGCTCGATAACCTGAGCGACCAGATCAGGGATTCGCACCCGACGGGCAATGCCGACATGGATCAGGCGTTAGCCCAGATCGTGACGACGAGCGTTGGGACGGCGGTGGGTGCTGCTGCCGGCGGCTTGTCTGGAGCTTTCACCGGATTCAACACGGATCGGTTTAATCGACAGCTGCATCCGGATGAGCGGAAGTGGGCGAAGGACAATGCGAAGGACTTCGCGAAGTTCTACGAAGAAAAGACCGGCAAGGCACTCACTGCGGAGCAGGCGCAGAGTATGCTGCTGGCGAATGGTTATCGTTTGGTGGATGCGGCGGCAAGCAAGGGACCGGGAGGGGACGCAACAGCTGTGGCGTATATCAGTCAGAACGGTGGCAGGCTGTTCCATGCGACGGCGGAGGAGTACAACAATCCGTTCCTGTATGGAAATGCAGATCATTCGTTGACACCCGAACAGCGGGCATTGCCTGGAGCGATCGCCAATCCGAAGGCAGGACTGGTGATAGCAGGTGGTCTAGTGACGGTGGGTCTTGCGCCTGAACTGGTAGCAGGCGCGTCGGCGGGTACAGCGTATGGACAAGACTTGCTGGCTGCATACAAGGCTGCGCAGGCAGGGTACTCGCTGACAACGGCGGCCGCAACAGGCGCCGTAACGACCGGAGTAACGTACATCGGTGTGGCCGGAACTGGCGCGGCAGCGGATTCACTCTTTCATGGGGCTAATTTCAGTGATAGCTTCAACGACCGTTTCTCCGTTGCAGGACTCGCCGGCGCGTCCGTCTTTGGTGCGTATAGCAACATGTTCGCAACGTCGATGTTCGGATGGGCGGGAGTCCCAAATTCGATTGCAAACATAACAACTATTCCTGGCGTAGTGATTCGCGGGACGAATTTTGCTTTAGGTCAGACAGTAGGTAAAGCGATCCAGGCGGTCGTCAAATCAGGCGAGTCAAAGGACTGAGGAAATTCGAAGATGTCTGAAATTTTTAGCGGACTTATAGGCGGGCTGTTTGGTACGGTAATCGGCAAAGTTCTCGGGCGATTCCGTCCTTGGAAGGTATTTGTTGCAACACTTTCTTCGATTTACCTCTGTCTGTTGATAGTGGGGGCGGTGGGTGTTGGATACAAAAAAACCATCGCAACGTTGCCGCAATTTCTTACTCCATTTGCGATAGGTCTATTCGTTATGATATCGATGGGAGTTACTTTAATTGCCGTGCTCGGTCGGACTGCAATTAAGAATTCCAAAGATGAAAAGCCTAAAACCACTGAAACCGGTCCCTGACAGAACAATCACCGCGGCGGCGGAAGCCGCAAGCTATGGTGCGCTGAGGGACGGGGTCTGGTCGCAGATGATGTGACCGTAAATAGCTATGGGACGATTGGCCCCACGGCATACGCCTCGTGGATGATTAAGGCGAAAGGCAAATCCAGGCGCGCAGCACGCCAATGCTCACAGCGGGTGACACGGCGGCGTTCATTGCGACGGGCGATGCGGCCTCCGACAAGGGCAACGTGAACATCGTCGGGTCGAATGTCGACGCGAAGGACGTCCTTCTGCAGGCGACGAATCAGGTGAACCTGCGCCACAGCACGGACACGGAATCGAGCCGTAGCGAAAACGAGTCGAAGAGCGGGAGTTTCGGGGTGTCGTTCGGCACGGGCGGGTTGGGCGTGTCGGCGTCGATGTCGCGGGCGAATGGCGATGCAAACTCGGATTCGGCCTTCCAGAACAATACGCACATCAACGCGGGCAATACGGCGGTGATCGTGAGCGGGGGTGACACGAATATCGTGGGCGCGAACGTGAATGCCGATAAGGTCATCGCCCGCGTGGGCGGGGATCTGAAGGTGGCGAGCGTGCAGGACACGAGCGAGAGTGCGGCGCATCAGCAGAGTGTCGGCGGTGGCTTGAACTTGAGCATGGGCGGTGCGTCGGGGAGTTTCAGCACCTCGCATGGCAATGCGAGCGGCAGCTACGCGGGGGTGGCGGAGCAGTCGGGGATTCAGGCGGGATCGGGCGGGTTCGATGTGAACGTGGCGGGCAATACGGATCTGAAGGGGGCGTACATCGCGAGTACGGCCGATCCGTCGAAGAATCAGCTGACGACGGGCACGCTGACGTACTCGGATATTCAAAACCACTCGGACTACAAGGCCAATAGCTTTGGGGTGGGCGGTGGCTTCTCGGTGGGCAACGGCGGTGCGAATGAGCGCACGACGGGACCGTCGTCGGGGAAGAACACCGGAGGCCCGTCACCGATGCTGCCGCAGTCGGAGAGCGGCAGTGAACGGGGGACGACGCGCAGCGGGGTGAGTGACGGGGCGATTACGCTGACGAACGGTGCGAGTCAGACGCAGGATCTCGCGAGCTTGAATCGGGATACTCAGGATATGTCGAGCCTGAACCAGACGGTAAGTCGTACGCCGGACCTGCAGAAGACGCTCGATGGGCAGTCGCGGTTGATGGGCGCGGCGACGGCAGCGGGTGAAGCGGTAGCGCGGGATATTGGGACGTATGCCGATAAGAAGGCGGCGGAAGCGAAGGATCTGGCGAAGAATACCAACGATCCGGCGCTGAAGGCGAAATACGAACAGGAGGCGAAAGACTGGTCCGAAGGAGGCGATTCGCGTGCGCTGATGCACGCGGCGGGTGGTGCGATTGTGGCAGGGCTGGGAGGAGGCAATGCGCTGGGTGGGGCGTTGGGCGCCGGAGCGACATCGAAGCTGGGTGGCGTACTGAACCAGCTCAGCGAAGACATTCGAGATTCGCATCCGACGGGCAATGCCGACATGGATCAGGCGTTAGCCCAGATCGTGACAACGAGCGTTGGGACGGCGGTGGGCGCTGCTGCAGGGGGAACCTCCGGGGCCTTTACGGGCTACAACGTGGATCGCTTTAACCGGCAGTTGCATCCGGATGAGCGGAAGTGGGCGAAGGACCATGCGAAGGACTTCGCGAAGTTCTACGCAAAGAAGAACGAGTTGGAGATCACGAGCGAACAGGCCGAAAAAATGCTGCTGGCGAACGGATACATCAGGGTCGATGCCAAGGCCGCAAGTGGAGGGGCGGGGTACGACGCGACGGCAGCGCAGTACCTTACGGAAAACGCTGGCGGATTGTTCGTTAAAGATCAGTATTACAACAGTCCGTTCATGTTCGGGAACAAAGACGGGACGCCTACGCCGGAGCAACTGGCCTTGCCTGGGGCGGTTGCAAATCCGAAGGTGGGACTGGGTATCGCTGGTGGTCTTGTTACTGCGGGCCTTGCACCAGGAATAATTGCTGGCGGGACGGCAGGGGTATCGTATGCTCAAGATCTGTTTGCTGCCTATAAGGCTGCACAGGCAGGGTATTCGCTGACAACGGCGGCCGCAACGGGAGCAGCGGTTACAGGTTCAATCTATACGGGGGCGGCTGGGGCCGGCGCGCTTGTTGATCGGTATTTGAATGGTACTCCTTTAGGCGACGGATTTGACCAGCGCTTTTCCTTGGCTGGACTGGCTGCTTCATCGACCTTCGGTGCATATAATGGCATGTTCACTACCTCAATGTTCGGTTGGGCTGGCATTCCGAACTCGATCACAAACGTTGCAACAATTCCGGGCGCAGTAATTCGTGGCATTGGCCTTGCGCTGGGTCAAACGATCGGGCGTGCTGGGCAAGCGATTGCTACCTCCGGCGACTCCAAGAAACAGTAAAGGAGCAGCTATGTCAGGCGAGATCATAAGTGGGTTAGTTGGCGGATTGTTCGGGACACTCGTTGGCAAGGTGCTTGGAAGGTTTCGTCTCTGGAAAGTTTTCGTAGTTACGCTCGTGATTTTGTACGCCGGAGCATTTCTGATGGGAATTGTATTGGTCGGCTTTAAGAAGGCGTTGCCAATATTTTCCGAAATGCTTGCTCCGACTCCATTGTTTGTTTTTATCGGGTTATCTGTTAGTGCGACGTTTGTAGCCCACCTGGGGCGCAACGCAACCAAGAAGATGGGGGATAGCGAAGGTAATTAGGGGCGTTAGTGGGCGTCGATGTAGCCGCTGCATTTCGTGCACTCATACCTTCCTCCGAGTTGTAATACGGAAAGCTGAACAGCGTCGATGGATACTGGGTTATGGCCTTGGAAAGGCAGGTGAAGCAGGCGTGAATTCTTTAACGAAACCTAGTATCAACTCGTCAAACTGAGCTTCGACTGGAGTATGGGCCGATAGCGGATGGAATCTCTTCGCCCCAAACAATGCTGCTACGGCAGTTGGTACGGTCGGTGGCGGAACAGGCCAAGAGCTTGTCAATGGCATTTCTCAGAAAATGCAATCCTTGAATAGCGGGAAAAAATGATCTATCGCACCCTGCGCGTGCTTGGCTTCCTGCTTTTAATTTGGTAATTCCCACCCAAACCGGACCAGAGTTACCCTGATTCGACGATGAAACGATGTCCTGAGTGTTCTGCAAGCAGGCCCTACAAACTGTCCGATGGACGGCTCAAGTGCCGTGCCTGCGGCAAGCGATTCAGTTGGACCTCGGTGTGGGATTCGGTGCGTTTGAGCAGTCGCGAGAAGACCTGCTTGCTGGAGTTGTTTGTACTGGGCGTGCCGGTGTATCGGCAGCGTTTTGATCGGTCGGTCAGCGCCAAATCGCGCGAGCGTTTCTACCGGCTAGCCCCTGACTGACGGGTGGCCTTCAGGTTTATGAAGATGCCGGCGGTCATTTGATCGCCCGGCACGTGGGCATGTCTGAAGAGGATCTCGCGAATCGCTTGGCAACGTCGAACGTGTCCTCGGCTTCCACGTTTGCTGATCGCGCAACTGCGGAGACTGCTGTCTCCGCAGCAGTGAATTCGAACAAACCGGCGATTCAGAGCTATCTGTCGGGAAAGTCAAGCGGCTACTTGGCGATTGAGTACACGTCGCCAACACCGGTTGGTACCAGCCTCAATCGCGGTGCAACAAGCGCTACTTCGGTCAATAACGTCAGAGTCGTGATTACGAAGGATCCTACAATGTCAACAAGCTACAGAATTGTGACAGGGTACCCATACCAATGACGGCAAAATTCCCGACAGTTAAGAACATGTTTTCGGCGTACCTCAACCAAGACTTGATCTGGTGTTCGGTACGGCGGATGACGCGATTCGTGCATTCTTGGGACATAGCGGACAGGATGAAGTGTTGACAGCGAGGGATGAAGTGAAGGCGATTCTGGCGATGAGTCTGCCAGAGGGGGGAGTTGCAGAAACTCATTCTTGAAGATTTGGGTTCCTGCTATTACTACCCTGCGGAATGGTCGTCGGCCGAGCTCTGGTTGAAGCACGTGTTGCAGATGTTAGACGGATATGGCCGGCTCAGGCCGTGTTGATGATCCGGCGTAAGTCGCGATAGCAAAGGTACTGTTCCTAACCTTTCCGAGATTCTCGATGCGTAAACAACTGCTGATTCTGCTGTGTTGCCTCACCGGACCCGCTATGGCTGCGGTCAAGTGCGAAACGCAAAACCTGAACGGTCATAGCACCGACATCTGTGTGAATTCGGGCAAGTTCTCCCATGACTACTACACCCTTGTCGTCGACAAGAACGTCATGTTCACTCTTCCCGATGACTATGTCGAAGACATCGTTCTCACCCATCGAGTCCCCGAGGACGCCGCCATTGAATTCCCTGCGCCGAGCGGTACCGCGCCCGGGACGATCGTTAAAATCACTGGCGGTTGCGTGCCTGTCAGCGAGAAAAGATCCTTCGGCGGCAAGATGGTTGGCATAGAGGTTGCACGGGTCTGCTCGTTCAAATGGGGCGATGTCGACGTGCTGAAGGATGCCCGGCTGAAGTTCGAATAACGTGCCACGGTGCTCGCCCCCTTCGTCAAATTCAACGGGTACGACGCAGGGGGACCACGCTTTCCAACAGATCGCCGGCCGAGACGGTGGAATAGCTACTAGCCACGCAGCGGTTGATGTTGCATTTGCAAATACAACCGCTACCCAGTAGGTTCCCTGCAAATCCGACCGGCTTTCAAATACGTTGGACAGAACGCAACGGTGGTGGTCAATCCACAGAGCAACGTGGCGACCTCACGCGAACGCCAGCGCCTTCGTCAGATCGCCCGGCGGCATGGCGTCGCGCGCCGCGAAGGCGGCGTTGCGATGGGCGATGCCTTCGAGCGTCGGCAAGTCGTGCAGTCGCGTGATGAAGCGCAGGATCGACGTGGTGTCGTAGAACGTGTGATCGACGTTGCCGCGCTTGGCGAACGGCGAGACGACCAGTGCCGGAATGCGCGAGCCCGGACCCCAGCGATCGCCTTTCGGCGGCGCCACGTGATCCCACCAGCCGCCGTTCTCGTCATACGTGATCACGACCACCATGTTCTGCCACTGCGGCGACTTCATCAGGTACGTGAGCACGTTCACGGCGTGCTGGTCACCCGACTCCACATCCGAATAACCGGCGTGTTGATTCAGGTTGCCCTGCGGCTTGTAGAACGTGACGGCCGGGAGCTTGCCGGCAATCGCATCGGCAATGAATTTGTTCGAGATCGGGCTGTCGCCCTCGCCGCCGTCGCGCAGGTGCGCTTCGCGCGCCGCTGTGCCCGGAGCGAACTGGGCGAAGTAGTTGAACGGCTGATGGTGATACTGGAAGTTCGGCTTGTCCGCGCCACCCTTGTGATCGAGCGCCGATTGCCATGCCCCCGCGTACCACGCCCACGACACACCCTTGTTCGAGAGCAGATCGCCGATGGTGGCGTAGTTCTGCGGCGGCAGCGTCATCGGGCTCGAGGGATCGGCCAGACGCTTGTCGCCCGATGCGGCCGGCTTGATCGGCGAGGGTTGGTAGGCCGGCATCATCGTATTGACCGCGAAGCCGTCCGGCGTGATGGCGCCGTCGCGCACGAACTTCGGCTTGCCGTCGGCGGCCGAGGCGGGCGAGTCGGGAGCTACCGCCAGACGCACGCCCTGCGGGCCGTCGGCCAGCACCGCGATCTTGTCCTTGGCCGGACTTTGCTCGGCGTTCGGATAGGCCGGCGGGCGCGCCGTGACCAGGAACTGGTGGTTCAGGAACGAGCCGCCGAAAGCCGCCATGAAGAAGTTGTCGCACATGGTGTACTGCTGCGCGATCTGGTACATGCCGAGCGTCCTGGCGGTTTCGCCGTAGTAGCCCATCACGAGGCCGCCCGAGTCCGCCCACGCGGCGAACTGGTTGTTCGCGCCACCGTTGATCTGCATCTGGTTCTGCCAGAACAGGTGCCACAGATCGCGCGTGATGACCGACTCCGGCAGCAGCTTGCCTTCGGCGTCCTTGAGCATGAACGGCGCGTTCGGCTGACGCGCGATGTCCTTCTCCGTGATGTGGTACTTCTTGCCGCCGATCATCTGTGAGCGCGGCACCAGCCCGTCGAAGATGGGAGGCAGCAGCGACATCGGCGTCTTGCCGTCGCGGTCGAGCTGCGTGTAGACCGACGCGGGCACCTTCGAGAGCGGCTTCTCGACGCCGGGGAAATCGGCGAACAGATTGTTGAAGCTGCGGTTCTCGAGATAGATCACGACCACCGTCTTGATGTTGGCCTTGAGCTGGGCGTCGAACGTGCCGCCGGGGGCTACCGCCGTCGGTGCACCGGGCCCCTCCGCCGCGCAGCCGGACAGCGCGCTCGTGGCGCCGGCCGCGCCGGCCGCACCAATGGCGGCCAGGCCCTGCAACACGCGTCGACGCGACGGATCGGTCGGGTTGTCGTCCTGGGGGCCGGCATCGGCGTTGTGCGCGGGATCGTGAGGTTGGGATTTGGCGTCGTGCGTCATGATGTCCTTGTTGGGCGAGTCGGTGGGGCGAATCGAATGGTTCGGGCACTGAGGCGCAAGCATGCCCGCGGCCGGACGGCAAGGGGTGACGTACGAGCGGCGGCGTCACCGTGTTCGGGCGGGCGAGGCAGACGACGTTTTTACGCGGGGATTATGACAATTCGGTGACGCCGCCGCAACGTCATGCTGACGGTGGCGTTTGCGCGCCCGCGTAGCCCGAGTCTTCGAACAGTTCCGTGCGGAACTGCTCGACCAGATCGTCCAGGAGCGCGCGCAGGGCGCTGGGCATCTGCTTGCGCGAGATGTAGACGCCATAGGCCGTCATGTCGCGTGGCACGTAATCCGGCAACAGCGCGCGCAGGGTGCCCGCGCGCAGATGCGGCAGCGCCGAGTACACCGGCTGCATGGCGATGCCCGCGCCGGCGAGCGTCGCCGCCAGCACCACATTGGCCTCGTTGGCGGACAGATTGCCATCCACCGGCACGCCGAGCGGGACGCCGTCGTGCGTGAATTGCCAGAGGCTCTTGCTGAAGTAGGCGTACGTCAGACAGTTGTGCAGCGCGAGGTCTTCCGCGCGCCGCGGCGTGCCATGCCGCTGCAGGTACGAGGGCGCGGCACACACCACCGAGCGGCAAGTGGCCAGCCGGCGGGCAATGAGACCAGGCGAGGGTTCGGTCGTTACCCGGATGGCCAGGTCGATGCGCTCGTCGACAAGATCGACGGTGCGATCGGCCACCACGAGATCGATCGCCACGCCCGGATGCCGCTCGATGAAACGCGTGACGGCCGCGGCCAGGAACGCCTGCGCGAGCGATGTGCTGCATGCCACGCGCAGCAGGCCGCGCGGCGCGCTGTCGGCATGCGAGGCGCAGGCAAGGTCGTCGGCGATGCCGAGCATCTCTCGACAACGCGGCAGGGCGTCGGTGCCGGCGTCGGTCAGGCTCACCGCCCGTGTCGTGCGATGCAGCAGCCGCGTGCCGAGCCACGCTTCGAGCTCCGCCAGGTAGCGCGAGACCATCGCGCGCGACATGTCGAGTCGCTGCGCCGCAGCCGTGAGCGAGCCGCGATCGGCCACTTCGGTAAAGACTCGCATGGCTGTCAGACGGTCCATGATTTGCTCGAACGATGCAACAAAGTGATCGTCATTATGGGCTTTTTTTGAGCGATTGGCGCGACTAGGATGGCAGGTATGGAACGCGTCGCTGTTCGACGAGGCATCGCATGGGACCTACCGAAATGAATCACGCACGACTGCATTACATCGCCGATCCGCTGTGCGGCTGGTGCTACGCCGCAGCGCCGCTGGTAAAGGCGGCGCGCGACGTGGCGGGCCTCGACGTCGTCTTTCACGGCGGCGGCATGATGGCCGGCCCGAACGTGCAGCGCGTGACGCCGCAACTGCGCAATTACGTCATGCCGCACGATCATCGCATCGCCGCGCTCACCGGGCAGCCGTTCGGCGACGCCTACTTCGAAGGGCTGCTGCGCGACACCACGGCGGTCTTCGACTCGGCCCCGCCCACGGCGGCGGTGCTGGCCGCCGAAGCGCTGGCCGGACGCGGCCTCGACATGCTCGCCGCCGAACAGCACGCGCACTACGTGGCGGGTAAGCGCATCGCCGATCGCGACGTGCTCATCGCACTCGCGGCCGACCTAGGCTTTGATCGCGACGCGTTCACCAAGGCCTTCGACGCGCAGGACGTCACCGCCCTCATGCAGCATTTCCGCGATAGCCGCGCCTGGCTCGCCCGCGTGGGCGGCAGCGGCTTCCCGACGTTCGCACTGGAAATCGACGGCCAGGTGGAGCGGCTGGAGCCGGGACGTTATCTCGGCCAGCCCGACGCCTGGCGCGACGCATTGCGCGAGCGTTTGCTCGTCGCACAGGCCACGGCGTCCGCCGACGACAACGCCTCGACACTGCCGCAGTGCGGCCCCGACGGCTGCGCCATCTGAGCCGGCGTGGACGTCGCTCGCTGCAAGCATTCGAATCGAAACCCCCTCACTTCCAGGAGAATCCTGATGAAAGTCGCCTTGATTGGTATTACCGGCCGCGTCGGTACGCGTGTCGCAGAAGAATTGCTCTCGCGCGGCCATACGGTCACGGGCATTGCGCGCAATCCCGAGCGCGTCGAAGCCGAAAAGGGCCTGACCGTGGTCAAGGGCGACGCCGCCGATCCGGCTTCGCTCGCACCGCTGCTGGCAGGTCATGATGCCGTGATCAGCGCGGGCCGCTTCGTGTCGGTCGACGCCGCCAAGCTCATCGATGCGGTCAAGCGCGCTGGCGTGCCGCGCCTGCTCGTCGTGGGCGGCGCGGGCAGTCTGGAAATCGCGCCGGGCAAGGCGCTCATCGACACGCCGGAATTCCCCGAAGCGTACAAGGCCGAAGCCGGCGCCGGACGAGTGTTCCTGCAGGTGCTGCGTGCGGAGCCGAAGGACTCGCCGCTGAACTGGACGTTCCTCTCGCCTTCGGCCCTGTTCGAGCCGGGCGAGCGCACCGGCAAGTTCCGCATCGGTGGCGACGGCCTGCTCGTCGACCCCAACGGCAAGAGCTGGATCTCGATGGAGGACTACGCCATCGCACTCGTCGACGAACTGGAAAAGAACCAGCACCCGCGCGCGCGTTTCACGGTCGGGTATTGAGCGTCGGTTCGCAGCAGGACGGCATGCCGGTGCGAAAGCGCAGGGCATGCGCACACATGACAACGGCGGTTGCAGCACGCGACCGCCGTTGTTCTTCGTTCGTTGTCGTATGGTGCGTTGGGGAGGTGGTGAGACGCTGACGTACGGCTAGCGCGCTTTGCGGAACGTGAGATTGAATCGCACCGCGTCGGCGTCGAAGCTGCCTTCGACGCTCGCAATGCCGTGATGGACGAGCCGCGACTCGCCGCCCCACACCACGACGTCGCCCGGCTCCAGCCGGACTTTGCGTGTACGGTCGCCGCGCTGCAATCCGCCCCAGAGGAAGATCGCCGGCAATCCGAGCGAGACCGATACGATGGGCGCACCGAGCTCGCGTTCGTCGCGATCCTGATGCAGCGTGAGTCGCGCGTCGACCGTGTAGCGATTGATTAGGCAGGCGTCCGGCGCGAAGTCGGCGTAGCCGGCCGTTTGCGCCGCGTCGCGCGCGAGCCGCACGAACGACGCCGGCATGCGCGGCCATGGCTGCTTCGAGAGCGGGTCGTGCGTACCGTATCGATAGCCCATCCGGTCGCTGATCCAGCCCACGTCGCCGCAGTTCGTCATCGCCACGGACATGCGCTTGCCGCCGGGCGTCAGCCAGTGACGCAGCGGTGCTTGCGCGATCACCGCGTCGATGTCGGTCTGCAGCGCCGGCAGCCGCTCGCGTGCGAAGCCGCGCAGCACGAACGCGCCCGGGCCGAGCGTGTCGTGCGCCGCATCGCCGGGCGCGTGGCCGAAGAGATCCTGTGTCATGTCGCGTCGTGCAGGATCACGCCAAGCGTATGCCGATGGCCGCTGCGCACGCGACTCACCCCGTGCCGCATATTGACGCGATACACCCCGCGCGTGCCGTTGACCGGGCGATGATGCACGGCGAACACCACGGCATCCCCGCGCATGAGCGGCACCACCTCGGCGCGCGACTGCATGCGCGGGCGTTGCTCGGTGAGGACGAATTCGCCGCCGGTGAAATCCTCACCGGGCTGCGACAGCAGAATGGCCACCTGCAACGGGAAGACGTGATCCCCGTAAAGGTCCTGATGCAGACAATTGTAGCCGCCGGCCTCGTAGCGCAGCAGCAGTGGTGTGGGGCGGCGTTGCCCCGCCGCGTGGCACTGCGCGAGGTAGGCGCGATGCGTGGGCGGGTAACGCGCGTCGATGCCCATCGCCTCATGCCAGCGGTGCGCGATCTGGCGCAACGGTGCATAGAACGCCTCGCGCAACCCGGCGACAAGCGGCGGCAACGGATAGGCGAAGTACTGGTACTCGCCTTGGCCAAATCCGTGACGCGCCATTACGATGCGGCTGCGGAACAGCGCAGAGGTCGGCGTGGTGTCTGAATTGCCGGTAGACCCGTTCGCCCCGCCGTACATCTCGCGCAGCGCCGCGCATTCCTTCGCGTCGAGCAACGCGGGGATGCGGGCCGCACCGAAGCCGTTCAACTCGTCTTCGAGCGCAGCCCAGTCGAGCTTCCGTACACGTTCGCTCACGACTTCCCCTTGCCTTGCTCGCGTTGTTCGGCACGTTGTCGAGCGCTTGCGTCGATGCGCTCCTGCGAGAGCAACGCGCGCTTGCGCTCGACCCCCCACCGATAGCCCGAGAGCGCACCATCGTGGCGGACGATCCGGTGGCACGGGATCACGACCGCCAACTGGTTCGATGCGCACGCCTGCGCAACGGCTCGCACCGCCCGCGGCGCCCCGATCCGTTCGGCGATTTGCGCGTAGCTCGCCGTCTGGCCGGCCGGCACCTCGCGCAGCGCTTCCCACACGCGTTGCTGGAACGCCGTGCCGCGCACGTCGAGCGGCAACGACAGGCCGATGCGAGGCGATTCCACGAAGCCGACGACCTGCGCGACCCAGCGCTCGAACTCGGCGTCGGCGCCGACCAGCTCCGCCTGCGGAAAGCGATCCTGCAGATCGCGCACGAGCGCGTCCGGATCGTCGCCCAGCGCGATGGCGCACAACCCGCGCGGAGTCGCCGCGACCAGCAGCGCGCCGAGCGAGCACTGGGCGACGGCAAAGCGGATCGATTCGGCTTTGCCGCCCGCGCGAAAGGCGGTCGGCTTCATGCCGAGTACGGCGTCGGCGCTGGCGTAGAAGCGGCCGTTGGAATTGAAGCCGGCGTCATAGAGCGCGGACGTCACGCTCTGCGCGGCAGGCAGCGTTTCGCGCATGCGCTGCGCACGGCGCCCGTTGGCATACGCTCGCGGCGTCACCCCGGTCACGGCGCGAAAGAGCCGGTGGAAGTAGTGCGGGCTCAAGCCGGCTTCCGCGGCGAGGGTTTCCAGACGCGGCGGTTCGTCCGCCGTTTCGATGCGCCGGCATGCCGCCGTTACCAGCGCCGCGTGGCGCGCGTCGAGCGTTCCCTGATCGGGCTTGCAGCGCTTGCATGGGCGAAAGCCGGCGCGTTCGGCCGTCGCCGCGTCGGCATGGAACGCGACGTTTTCGCGTCGCGCCAGACGCGCGCCGCAGGACGGGCGACAGTACACGCCGGTCGTGCGCACGGAGTAGAAGAATTCGCCGTCCGCCTGCTTGTCTCGCGCGACAACGGCCGCCCAGCGGGCGTCATCGCTCGCGTAGCGCGCGTGCGCCGCGCGGTCGTTCGCCGGGGTGCGGCGTGCAGGGGATGCACCGGCGCTGCTGCCGGTGCGGGACGGGTGTTTGGCGGTCATTGGATTGGCATTCATCGCGACGTTCTCCCGAGGACTGATCACTTGCCTTCAGTGTAGGGAGCCGCTCGCGCGGGTACGCTCCGTTTCTTGCTATCGAATTCGATCAGACGCCTGGCGGCATGGTCGTGCCGAGTTTGGCGGCCAGGCTCATCACCATCACGAGCACCAGGGCCTCGACGCCGACCACGCGTGCGAAGGCCGACGAAGTGTCGACATCGAGCGCGAGGCGAGGCAGGAGACGCCAGCGATTCCACGCGCCGAGCATGGCCGCACATGCCACGAGGACCAGTTTCGTCGCCAGCCATGCCGTATAGGGCGCGCTCTGCGCGGCAAACCACAGCGACGGCGTTTCGCCGAGCGTGCGCCAGGCGTTGAAGCCGCCGGTCACGAGGGCGACGAGCATGGCCAGCGTCGCAATCGACGACAGGCGCTCGCCGTAGGCGGCGCGCGCGCCGACCGGCCAGTGACGCCAGCCCGGTATCACGCATCCGGCGACCAGCAGTGCGCCGGTCCATGATGCCGCCGCGGCGACGTGCAGCGAATGAATGCCGATGGCCAGCCACGGCATGGCGGCGTCCGCTGCATGCCCCGTGCCGGCGCGCGCGATGGCGAGCACCACGGCGCCCGCCGCATACACCATGCGCCCGCGGCGTTCCTGTCGGTGTTCGCGTCGATGATGCCGGTCGCGCGGATCGTCGGCGATGGGAGGCGCCGCGAGCAGTTGCCGTCTGGCGTCGTACCAGGCCCAGGCGCCGGCGCACAGCAGCAGCGCGCCCAGTCCGGCGACCCACTGCATCCGGCCGAAGTGCGATTGCGTGAGCACTTGCGACACGTCGGCGAACATGGCCGACGCGCTTTCCCAGTCGCCGCCGGTCATCGCCTCGGTGCTGGCGAGCACGTACGCGATCCAGGCGAGCACCGCCAGACCGGCCGCGAAACCGGGGAGCACGCGCCGGGTCAGGCCGCTGCGCACGGCGTGCGGGCTGCGCAGCAGCAGCACACCGAACGCGAGCGCCAAGGCGAGGTTGAGCAGGCCCGCGGTGGCGGGTTGCCACGTGCCGGCGGCCAGATCTGCCGACATCACTTCACGGTGAATTTGAAGTTGCCTTGCGTGCGATGGCCGTCGCTCGCCACGGCCACCCAGTTCACCTGGTAGTCGCCGGCGGCGAGCGCGGGCAGCGCCAGCGTGAGCGTCTTGCGTGCGGGGTCCAGTCCAGCCTTGGCTTGGGTGACGGCCTTGCCCTTCGCGTCGACCACGGTGAGTTTCGAGAAGGCGCCTTCGAGCGCCGAGTCAAACGTGACGCGCACCGATTTCGGCGCGTCGACGGTGGCCTGCGCGGCCGGCTCGCTCGACACCGCATGCGCATGCGCCCATGCGCCTTGCGACACGGCGACGAGGCTGACGGCGGCTGCGAGCGTGAGCCCCCGCACTGCACGACGCAATGTGCCGGAGGCGCAGGGGGCGGAGGAGAGGATCTTGATGGTACGCATGTCGTGTCCGGCTAGGGAGTCAGAAAGGCGGCGACGGAAGCGGGCCAGGCGCGTGCCACAGATGTCGTCATGGTGGCTCGTTTGTCCGCGCCGATGAGGTACGCGATCTGCGCCGCTCGCGCAGTATCGCAGACCTTGCCGACCGATGCAGCCGCTCGCCCATTCCGCTTTCCGTCTTCAAATACGCCGCGCGGGAATGCGTCGCGTGAGTGCCCGCGATGGCGTGATGACGCGATGGCGGCACGTCATCATTGCCCGCTTGAATTGCAACTGAGTTGCAAAAATGACCTGATCACCGTATCATCGCGCCATATTGCAACTGTGTTGCATTAAATGGGGCTTGTAGCCATGACACTTTCTCCTGCGGCGGCCGGCGGTGCGGACCGTCGGCTGCCCGTGACCGTATTGTCCGGTTTCCTCGGCGCGGGCAAGACCACGCTGCTCAATCATGTGCTGCGCAATCGCGACGGCCTGCGCGTGGCCGTGCTCGTCAACGACATGAGCGAAGTCAACATCGACGCCTCGTTCGTCGAGCGCGGCGCTGCCGCCGCGGGCGCAGCGCTCTCACGCACGGAAGAGCGTCTCGTCGAGATGAGCAACGGCTGCATCTGCTGCACGTTGCGCGAGGATCTGCTCATCGCCGTGCGCGAACTCGCGCAGGACGGTCGTTTCGACTATCTGCTCATCGAGTCGACGGGGATCGCCGAGCCGATGCCCGTGGCCGCGACGTTCGAGTTTCGCGACGAAGCCGGGCGGTCGCTGTCGGACGTCGCCCGGCTCGACACGATGGTGACGGTCGTCGATGCGCTGCATGTACTCGAGGACTTCAACGGTCTCGACACGCTCGCACAGCGCGGCGAAGTCGCGGGCGAGGAAGACGAGCGCCGTCTCGCCGAACTGCTCACCGAGCAGATCGAGTTTGCCGACGTGGTCGTCGTGAGCAAGGTGGATTGCGTCGATCTGGCGCGGCTGGAGGCCGTCAAGGCACTCATCACCGGTCTCAATCCGTCGGCGCGCATCGTGCTGGGCGAGCGTGGCGAGGTGCCGCTCACCGAAGTGCTTGGCACCGGACGCTTCGACCCGGAGCGCGCCGAGCGGATGGCGGGATGGGCGCAGGCGCTGGCAGGCGAACACGATTCCGAGGCCGATACCTACGGTGTGGCGAGCTTCGTGCTGCGTCGGCGCGAGCCGCTGCATCCGGCGCGCTTCGCGGCGTTCATGTCGAAGCCGTTCGACGGACTGATTCGCGCGAAGGGGTACGTCTGGTCGGCGAGTCGTCCGGCATGGGCGCTCGCGTACTCGCGCGCCGGCAACACGGCCACGCTCGAACCTGTCGGCCAATGGTGGGCCGCTGCCGACCCGGAGCTGTGGCCGCCCGAGGGCGACCCGCAACGCGCCGCGATCGAAGCGAACTGGGAAGCGCCGTGGGGCGATCGCATCAACGAGCTCGTATTCATTGGCCGTGACATGGATCGCGCCGCTATCGAGAAGGCGTTCGATGCGTGTCGGTTGAGTGCCGTCGAGCTCTCCCAGGGCGACGCCGCCTGGCGCGACGGCGAGCATGCCTTGCCACTGCAGATGGCGGACGACACGGCATGAGCCGTGGGCGGACGGGGGTGGCGTCCGGTACACGGACGAAGGCGGTCGAACGCATGGACGCGACCGGTCCGGCGCCGCAGCGGCGAGCACAATTCACACTCTCGCGCAGCTTCGTGTTCGAAGCGGCGCACACGCTGGCGCGCCGCGGCATCGATCCGCCAAGTATCGATGCGAGCCGCCGCATTCACGGTCACAGCTATCGGGCGACGATCGAAGTGACCGGCAGCCCGCAGGGCGCGACCGGCATGGTGCTCGACCTGGCGCGGCTCGATGCCGAACTCGCGCACGTGAGCGAGCGGCTCGATCACCGACTGCTCGACGACGTGGCGGGGCTCGGCCCGGCGACGTTGGAAAACCTCTGCGCGTTCATCTGGCGCTCGCTCGCGCCGCGCCTGTCGGGCCTGACGCGCGTGACGGTCAGCCGCGACGCACGCGGCGACGCCTGCTCGCTGACGATGCAAGCTACCTGATGGCGCAAAAAAAGCGGCCGGCACGAAATCGTACCGGCCGCGACGGCCTGCCTGGCGGCGCCGTCCAGCGTTGCGCCCGCCGCGCGCCCCCTCAGAAGTCAGGCGTCTCGACCGGGCGCAGATCGAACACGAGCACTTCGGCGTCGTTGCCCTTGGAGAGCGTGAGCGCGGTTTCTTCGCGCACCCGCACGCCGTCCCCCTCGCCGAGCGCCACTCCGTTCACGCTGACGCTGCCGCGTGCCACGTGCACATAGGCGTAGCGGTTCGGCGCGAGCGTGAGCGTGGCCGATTCATCGGCATCGAACAGGCCGGCGTACACCCGTGCATCCTGGTGGATGTGCAGCGAATTCTCGGCGCCATCCGGCGAGATGATCATGCGCAGACGTCCGCGCTTTTCTTCCGGCATGAAGCGCTGCTGTTGATACTCGGGCGAGATGCCGGCCTGGTTCGGCACGATCCAGATCTGCAGAAAGTGCACCGGCGACGTGCGCGAGTGGTTGAACTCGCTGTGCGCCACGCCCCGCCCTGCGCTCATCAACTGCACGTCGCCCGGCTCGATCACCGATCCTGTACCCATGGTGTCCTTGTGTTCGAGCGCACCTTCGAGCACGTACGAGAAGATCTCCATGTCGCGGTGCGGGTGCTTGCCGAAGCCCTGCCCGGGGGCGACGCGGTCGTCGTTGATCACGAGCAGATCGGAGAAGCCGACTTGCTTCGGATCGTAGTAGTTCGCGAACGAGAACGTGTGGCGCGAGCTGAGCCAGCCATGGTCGGCAACGCCTCGGTCCGCAGCTTTTCTGATGTCCAGCATGATGGGCTCCTGTGTCTTCATCGAATCGTTGGGAGGCGGTGACTGCCTCGATGAATGTCATTTTAGAGTCCTGAGAAATAACCACAATCCACCTGAAATGTGAATTATTGTCATCTGGGTCGTGACAATTGAGGCTTTGGACATGCGCATGTCCGCCGAGGTTGGGGGCGGAAGATTCCTAGTGCGTGGGGCCGGACTTCCGAAAGCGCACGAAGCGGTGCGCGTGGCGGCGTGCGATGTGCGAGACTACGAACCTTCTTTCGCCGGGCTGAACCGGTCCGGTCGCGCCCGCCGATGAGGCCGCCGGCATCGAGCTCGCGCCGCGAAGCCGTCCGAACGTCCCCCACAGGAGAGTCGTCATGAGCCGCACCTATGCATTCCGTATCGTCAACGTGTTCGCCGAGAGCACCTTCGGCGGCAATCCGCTGTGCGTCTTCGAAGACGGAGAGGGATTGAGCGACGAGGAGATGCGACTGCTGGCACGGCAGTTCAACCTCTCCGAGACGACCTTCATCTTTGCCTCGGAGACGGCCGATGCGCATGTGCGGATCTTCACTCCGGGTTACGAAATGCGCTTCGCCGGTCATCCGACGTTGGGCACGGCCCATGTGCTGCGCGCGATGCGCAACCTTGGCAATCAGGTAACGCTGCAATTCGCCGCAGGCTTGGTACCGGTCGAGGCGAACGGGGATCACTGGACGCTCACGGCACCATCGTCGGGCGAGCCGAAGATCGAGAAGGCGTCGGAGGCGGACGCCGACATCGCGGCACTGGTGCGGCTCGGCCGCGACGATCTGGCGCAATCGCCGCAATGGGTCGATACCGGCGCGGACCAGCTGCTCATTCCGCTGCGCAATGCCGATGCCGTCGCACGCGCCCAACCGGACAGCGCGCGCATGGACCGTTGGCCGCTGTCGAGCCTCGATCGCAAGACCGGCTACGTGTTCTCGCTCGATGGTGAGAAAGATGGCGAGTTGCAGGTTACCGCGCGTTACTTCTTCACCACCCAAGGCGGCGGGGTCAGCGAGGATCCGGGCACGGGCTCGGCCTGCGCCAACCTCGGCGGCTGGCTGATCGGTCAGGGCTATCCGTTGCCGGTGCGCGCGCGCGTGTCGCAGGGCGATGCGATCGAGCGCCCGTGCCGTCTCTCGCTCGAAGTCACGGCAGCCCGGGAGATTCGCGTGGGTGGCCGCGTGATCGAGCTCGCGCGCGGTGAAGTGAGCTTGTGAGCGCCGGGAGACGACAGTCGTATGTTTGCTTTGGCCGCACCCGTCGAAACCGAACTGGAAATCAGGAAAAGCCGGTTCATCGGCATTGTCATGCCCGCGGCGTCGCGTGAGGTTGCCATGCGCGAACTCGACGCGCTGCGCGTGCGCTATCCGAACGCCACGCACTATTGCTGGGTGCTGTTGTGCGAGGGCGCGTCGGGTTTCGACGACGATGGCGAGCCGGGCGGGACCGCCGCCAAGCCGATGTACAACGTGCTTATGCACAAGGGACTGGCCAACGTGTTCGCCGTGGTCGTGCGGTATTACGGCGGCATCAAGCTGGGGGCGGGCGGGTTGACGCGCGCCTACGGACAAGCCGTGAGCGAAGCGCTCAAGCTCGCCACGCTCACGGCCGTCGAACCGATGGTCGAGCCGAGCTACCGGGTGTCGTTCGCGCACGAAGCGATGCTGCGTCGGTTGGCCGAGCGCTTCGGCGCCGAAGTGCTTGACGCCGCTTACGACGACGCCGTCACCTTGCGGCTGCGGCTCAAGGTGCGCGACGTGGATGCGTTCGAGACCGACGCCACGCAGGCGCTCAGCGGCGGCCTCGAACGGCGCGACTGACGACGCGCATCAGTCGTCAGCCGCGCGTTACGCGTCACGCGATAGATCCCATCGTTGGTCCGTCGCTTCCTTGCGCCATGGCGCGATGGCGCTTAAGCATCAGCGCACGTTGATGACGCCGCGCATGCCGGCTTCGAAGTGACCGGGCTCGAGGCATGCGAAGTCCACCGTGCCGGGCTGCGTGAAGTGCCACACGAGCGTCTTGCGCTCGCCAGGCTCGAGCGTCACCGCATTCGGCTCCGCATGCGACATGCCGGGCATCGTCCGCATCATCTTCGCGTGCTCCGCGAGTGAGGCCGAGGTGCCGAGCATCATCTCGTGTCGGATTTTGCCGCTGTTGGTAACGACGAAGCGCACCGTATCGCCACGTCGCACCGTGAGCGTGGCCGGCGAGAAGCGCATGGTGTCCCGCATGTCGACGTCCACGGTGCGTGTTGCCTGCGCCTCGTCACTGGCTTCACCGATGGTGGCCGCGGCGCCGCCGCCGTGACCGTGCTGCATGTGCATGGCGTGCGGATCGTCCGCGAAAGCCGGTGCGGCGAGCATCAGGCTGGCCGCGCAGACAACGAATTGCGCCGGGATGGCGCGGGCGAGATGAGAACGAATCATGACTTGCCTCCAGTTTTGCCTGCATTGACAGGCGGACGATGGGAAGAGGGTAACGCGGAAGTGCTGCCTTGCCACGGACGGGCCACCGAGCCGCCTGGCGCGCGATACCAGCCGGGATCGCGGTAGCTGTCGCGCGGCAGATCCCGCCGGACCTTGAGCGTGGTGAACATGCCGCCCATTTCGATGGGGCCGTAGGGGCCGGTGCCGGTCATCATCGGCAGGGTGTTCTCGGGCAACGGCATTTCCATGCCGTGCATCGAGCCGCCGGTTTCGCCCATCGCCATGTAGTCGGGAATGATGCGCGCGATCTTCGTCGCGATCTCGCGCTGGTTCACGCCGAGCATGGTCGGTACCTCGTGGCCCATCGGGTTCATCGTGTGATGCGACTTGTGGCAGTGGAACGCCCAGTCGCCGGGTTCGGTGGCGTCGAACTCGATCGCACGCATCTGGCCGACGGCCACATCCGTGGTGACTTCCGGCCACTGCGCGGAGGGCGGCACCCAGCCGCCGTCGGTGCCGGTCACGCTGAACTCGTGACCGTGCAGGTGGATCGGGTGATTGGTCATCGTGAGATTGCCGATGCGAATGCGGACCCGGTCGCCCTGACGCGTCACCAGAGGATCGATGCCGGGGAACGCGCGACTGTTCCACGTCCACAGGTTGAAGTCGGTCATCTCGTTCACGCGCGGCGTGCGACTGCCGGGATCGATGGCGTAGGCGTTGATCAGGAAGACATAGTCGCGATCGACCGGCTGGAACGACGGGTCTTTCGGATGCGTCACCCAGAAGCCCATGAGCCCCATCGCCATCTGCATCATCTCGTCGGCATGCGGGTGGTACATGAAGGTGCCTGGACGCTTTGCCTCGAATTCGTAGACGTACGTCTGACCCGGCGCGATGGCGCGCTGGTTCAGACCCGCCACGCCGTCCATGCCATTGGGCAGGCGTTGACCGTGCCAGTGCACGCTGGTCGCTTCGGGCAGGCGATTGGTCACATAGAGCCGCACGCGATCGCCTTCGACGACTTCGATGGTCGGCCCGGGGCTCTGGCCGTTGTAGCCCCACAGGTTGGCCTGCATGCCCGGTGCGATCTCTCGCACCACCGGCTCGGCGATCAGGTGGAATTCCTTGACGCCACCGCGCATGCGCCACGGCAGCGTCCAGCCGTTGAGCGTGACGACAGGGCGATACGGTCGGCCGTTCGGCGGCGAATGGGGTTTGGCCGTGCTGGCGTCGGCGCGCGAGGGCGCGTCGGGCAGTGCCGCGAGGCTGGTGCGCTCGACGGCTGCCGCGCCCATGACGGCGAGGCCCGCGTCGCGCAGGAATCGTCGGCGCGAAGTCATGCGCCACCTCCATGCTGATGAGTGAGGGAAGGTTGGGGGGCCGTCGGCGTGGCGTTGCCCGGCGTCGGTGTGAGGGTGGACGACGAGCGTGCGGCGCCTGTGGCGTTCGAGCTTGTGGCGGCGGTGCTCGCCGGATCCGGGCCGCCACCGCCTACGCTCTCGCGCAGTGCCGCGTCGGCCAGCCAGTAGTCGGCCGTCGCGTCGATGTAAGCGAGCACGGTGTCGCGTTGCTCGCGAGCATCGCTCAGCAGCTCGAAGACGCTGGCGAGCATGCCGTTGTAGCGCAGCAGCATTTCGTCCGAGACCCGTTGGCGCAGCGGCAGCACCGTGGTGCGATAGTGCTCGGCGATGTCCCATGCCGCCAGCGTCTGTGCGCGACGCGTGCGCACGTCGGCGCGCGCGGCCACCGCGTTATCGGCCAACCGGTCCAGGCTTTGCCGGTAACGGGCTTCGGCCCCCGCCACGCGCGCGCTGCCCCAGTCGAAGAGCGGCACCTCCAGCGAAATCTCGTAGCCGCGCTCGTTGGGCGAGCCGGTGGCGCTGTTGTTGCGATATGCCGCGTCGAGCACGTTGACGAAGCGCGTGGTGCGCGTGAGGCCGAGGTCGCTTGCCGTCGCGTCGAGTGCGGCACGCGCGGCGTGAATGTCGGCGCGCTCGCGCATCGCTTGCGCTTCGGCATCGGGCCATGCGGGTCGGGCGGTTGGAACGACGGGCAGCCGGGCCGGTAGCGTGAAGGTCAGTTGCTGCCCCCACAGGCCCATCTGACGGGCGAGATGTTCGTGCGCGCTGTTGGCCTGCTCGCGTGCCCGGGCGAGGCGCGCCGCCGTATCGGCGTAGACGAGGTTTTCCTGCGTGCGTCGCATCGCGCTGAAGTTGCCCGCGCGCGCCATGCCGTCGGCCAGTTCGCTGGCGGCCTGCGTGGCGAGGCTCGTCTGCTCGAGGATACGGACGCGCTCCTGCGCCGCGACCGCTTCGATCCATGCGCGGCGCGTGAGCGTGGCCTGCTCGACGATCGCTTGCGTCACTTGCGCCTGCACCTGCGCGAAGCGGCGCGCCTCGACGCGTGAGGCGAGTGGCATGGTGAGTACGCGCACGATATCGAGCCCCCAGGCGCGTTCGATGCCGACGTCGCCACCGCCCTGCACACGCTGGAACGAGAAGCGGGGATTGGGCAGGCGTCCCGCCTGCACCAGCGAAGCTTCCGCGATGCCGAGCTCCGCGTACGTCGCCTGCAAGCCGCGATGATTGAGCAGCGTGAGCTGCACAGCGGCGTCGACGTCCAGCGGCTTGGCAAGCAGCGCGTCGCGCTCTTGTGCGAGCGCTTGTGCGCTGGTGTCGTCGCGGGCCCACACGGCGGATTTGCCGAGGCGTTGTTGCGTCGCGTCGGCGACGGCGCCGAAGCCACCGTCGTCGCTGAACGTCGCGCAACCGGACAGGACAAGCGTGGCGAGCACGGCCGCAGTCAATGGCGCACGGCGGTGTGATCGTCGCGCGTCGTGCGCACGAGGCGACGAGGCGGCATCGCGATTCGGGGCGAGACGCAGCGGCGGGACGATGGGGTAAGACAGCGCGGCGTTCATTGCGAGTCTCCCGAACTGCCATGACCGGCAGGTCCGTCGCTGGGCCGGCCGCCGCCGTGCCCTGCGTGAGCGTCTGCCGGTGCCTCGGCGGGTGGCGGCATCGGCATGGCGTGGCTCATTGCGCCGTGGTCGGCGAGAGTGCCGGGCGTCGCCACTGCATGGCCTGAATGCCCCTGCATATCGTGGCCGCCAAGCATCCCGTGCGAGGTGGGCGGTGCGTTGGAGGCCCCATGCGAGCCGTGCGATCCCGATGCCTCCGGCGGTCCCGATGGTCCGGATGCCGCAGGCAGCCGATGGGCCTCATGCGCGCCAGACGCCGCGGGCATCCCGGCCTTCCCGGGCATGGCCGCCGCAGGGGCTCCGGAGGTGGACCCGTGGGCGCCATGTGACCCATGCATCCCATGCGCCTCGGACATCCCCGGTGCTGCGGAAGTGCTGGCGTTCACCATTCGCCAGTCGCCCACGGGAACGGACAGCGACGGCCTTGCAAAATCCTGCAGCACGGCGGCGGGTGGCGGCCCGACGGCGGCGTCCGGCGAGGCGGGGTCATCGTGGGGCGGTGGGCCGGCACGACGCGCGTCCGTCGGTTCGAGGGTTGCCGCGCCGCCAGCTTTGGTGGCGTCATTGGCTTCATCGGCGCTGTAAGCGGGCGCGGACCCCACGCCCCACAGCGATAGTGCGACGGGCACGATCCACGCGTGCCGTCGTAGAAAATTCAATGTCATCGAAAACTCGTCTCGCTGGCGAGACCGGTGACCACGCGTCATCGACGCGGGTCGTCCGGCTTCGCACGTTCATCAGGCGGACGGACTTCGCGCAGGCAACGCAGGCGAGCGAGGCCCGTCGTACGCAAACGGAGGAAGTCGGTCCGGCGAGGGGACGCAGACAGTGCACGCGCTCAGGCGGCAAGCCGTTGCAACACGGGTTGACGAACGGATTGGCGCGACGCGGAACCGTCAGGCGACGAGGGTTTTCGGAGGACGTTCAGGGACGGCGACGATGGCGCTGGCAGCCGTCGTGCGCAAGAAGGGAATCGCAGCGGACGGCTCGGCGTCGGGAAGGCGAATGGCGACGCTGGGCGGCAGTGCGGTGCAGACCACACACGCCGCGCAGGCCGAACAACTCGTATGGCTTGCTGAATCGTGAGAGGCGAGACTTCCCGAAGACGCATCGTGGTTGCCCGTCGATGCCGACGTTGCCATCGAGGAAGCATCGTCGTGATGGTGCGCGATCGGCATGAGAGCGTCGTCGCCACTTCCCATCGCGCGATGCATGGCCTGCATCGCGGCAGGGCCGGTCAGGCTATCTGCCGACGCGGTTCCCGGCGCGCAATGCGTGCGCAGCGCGGCCATGGCCTGTAACGGCATGGTCACGCACAACAGCCACAGCACGAGAAGTTTGCGCCAACGATTCATGCGCGAAGTCTAGCATCGCCCGCGCGTCGCTCGCAAATCGGCATGTGCCGATCGACGTGCACGCGCCGGCGTGTTTCGCGTCAATGCTCGAAGAGATGAAACGTCTCGAAGTGAGTGCGCCGCCGCGACAGCGCGACGAGATTGACGATGCACACGGCGGCTACCAGCACGAACAACGACGCGGAGACCTCGATGGTATCGCGCGCGAGCAACGAGATGAACGTCAGCCCGATCATGAGCGTGAGCAGAATCCGGTGCAGCCACGCGGCCAGGCGCAGGTGGCGCTCCGATTGCGCGATGAGCACGACGAGCGAGACATAGAACGGTGCGGCGATCAGTGCGAGCACGCACAGCGCGAGCAGGATGCCGAGCGCGCTGGCGAGTCTCTCGGGGCCGCCGGCCGTACTCGATTGCACACCGACGACCGTGGCCGCCGCGAGGTAGAGCAGCATCAAACCATTCAGAGCGATTGCGATTCGGTTCATGACATCTCTCCGGCAATAGAGGGCGGAGGTGATATCGCCCCGCAGGGATTCGCGGGGGCGGGTGACGCTCAGGCAGTCGGGGCTTCCTCAGAGGCTTGCGGGTCCCGACAGCGTCGCCGGCGGCAAGCCAGACTAGCCGCGCCAGACGATATTTCCGTGACAGCGGGGCGGCGTGCGATGGCGCCCGTCAGCGAGGCGGTTCCGGAACGCTCGTGCCTCTCGGCCGTGCGTTGCGTGCCGACGCCGCCGGTGGCGAGAGACCCAGCCAGACGGCGGCGGCCTCGATGACCGCGGGGTCCGGCGTGGCCTGCACGCGATAGATCGACACGTTGCCGCTGTCGTCCACGCAGAACAGGTCGCGTTCGAGATCGGCCACGACATCCAATCGTTGCTGGACGAGGTAGAAACCCATCGGCGTGAGGTCCTGCACGAGCGCCGCGAGCGTTTCGGGATAAAGGAACAGATGGCGCGGCCAATGTCCGTGGCGGGATCGGAATGTGCCGAGCGCGCCGAGGACATGGGCGAGCGTGCCGCCGTGTCCGCGCACGTTGTCGATCAGGCAGGGGGCGTTGCGCGTGCCGGCGTTGGCCGCGTCATCGGGACCGCCGGCAATGTCCGGACGATCGATGGCGGGCCTGTCCGATCCGTCCGGGGTGCCCGTCATGCCGGACCGAAGGCTGCAGGGAAACGTAGGGTGTCCCATGCTTCACCCCGCACGTCCGGCAGGGACGTTGATGCACCGCGGATGGCGCACCGACGACGAGGTACAGGTATCCACGAAACCTCCGCAAACTTCCCGAAGGTGAGTGCCCGATGAAATATTGATCTTGTGGTTCGATGGTTGCAGACGGACAGCGCGGACGAAATCCGCACTTTCGCTTAGTCCGTCGGCATGAGGCGCGAGGAGAGCACAAATGGAAACCGGCGGACCAGGCCGCCGGTTGAGGCCCCATCGGGGCATCGCCAGCCGCGTGTACCGGCGCGGCATGGTAAGGGCCAAGGAGACTTGGCGCCAGAAGGCATTACCGTCATGCGTTGAACCGCCATTGGTTCACGGTCGCGCCCATGCAGTTTGACTGCAGTACGAGTATAGGTCGCGTACCGCGCACGCGAATCGGCTTTTTGGATGAGCGTCCGCCGCTCCTGAGCCTGAGAACCACCGCATGCGAACCAACGGACGGCCGCACACTCGAATTGGCGCACGATTTCCCTCGTGACCGTGGTTTCGTCCGCGCCGACTTTGGGTTTTAATGGCACCATTCGTGGCGGCATCGCGCGCGTCGCGGCATCCTCGCAGCGCATCGCATCACACACCGCCGTACCCCTGTAGAACATTCCAATGATGGCAACAAATTCTTTACAACGTTGGGCCCTGCTGGCTTGCCTGTGCGCGGCGCAGAGTGCCTTCGCCGCCGATCAGTGCGAAGGCATTCTGCTGCTGGCCAAGAGCGCGCAGGGTGGTTTCGAGGACATTACCGGCCCGCTCGCGGCAAAGAACGAGCGCGGCGAGAGCTATCAGGCAACCTATTCGATGCCGGGCGGCGACTGCAAGGTGTTCCGTGCGACGGGCCTCGCGCCGACTTACGAATGCATCTGGGATTACCAGAAGATCACGCCGATGGACCTGCGCAACCAGGCGCAGTCGTTTGCCACGCAGGTCTCACGTTGCACGCGCGGGGTGACGACGGTGCGCACCACCACCACGAACCAGGCCGGCCTGCCCGCCGAATGGCAAAGCGCGACTCGCAAGTACGCACGGCCGGTCAACTTCACGGTCACGGCGCAGGACATGGTGACGCCGCGCGGCGAGCGGATTCGCGAGATTTCGCTGTCGGTCGAGAAGCAAGTCGAGAAGTAACGACGGCGCTGCCGCGAGGGCAGGCTGCAGCAGTTACAAACGGTTGCAGACCGCGCGACGCGTTAACACTTTTTCGGTCGACGCTCATTCGACTGACCCGGTACAGTCATTCTTGAGGCGTATGGCATGCCTGCGAACCGCAGCGACATGCCTCGCCCCGTGCCAACCGGTCCCACCCCAGGACCGGACGCTGTCGGCCCGACGCGCCGATCCACGGCTGAACCCAAATGAGTGCCCGAATTCGCTGTTCCCTCCTGTTGCTGCTGGTGTGCGCCTATCCCGGCTATCCCGCCTGGGCCGACGGCGGGCGTGGGCGCGACATGCTCGACGTGAACAAGGCTTCGCTGCGCGAAGACATCAGCCGCTTCAATGCCGACCGTGGACGCGCCCAGGCGGCCTACCCGAACTGGGCCGCACCGGCAGAACCGCGCGAGCGCCAGTACACGCCGCAAGGCATGCCGCGCGGCCCGCGCGCTGAAGGCGGCGGCCGCCGCGGCCGCTGACGCGCCGACGATGCACCGAATGTTGCACGCGTGCAACATCGAGTGCCATTGTCCGAGCCGGGTGACATCCGGTTATCTGTCCCTCCTGCTGCCTATTATTTCCGCGCAATCCACACCCATCATGGCGAATGTGAGTATTCGCTAACTCGGCGATATAACGCATATATCGATTCCGTTATACCGAGATTAATTGTGGCGTGGGTGGTCGGCCGATTTTTGTCTCTCCACCATTTCCCGGCCATCTCGTGTGGTGCATTTTTCCGTCGTGCCGCGGCCTTTCTGAGCACGGTGGGGCTGTGCGAGAATCACGGCCGTTCAACAGGGAGGCGCTTCTCAAGCAGGGCGCCGGCAGGTCCCGCGCAAAGCGGGAGCAGGCACACAAAAGACATAAACCAAGGAGAAGTCAATGAAGCGGAGTATGGCCAAGGGCATTGGCGGGGCATTCGTTCTGGGCGCGTGCATGAGCGCACCGGCATTCGCGCAGTCGAACGTCACGCTGTACGGCCAGGTCGACGCCTGGGTCGGCGCGGTCAAGAATCCGGGCAGCGATCGCGCCTGGACGCAGGGCGGCGGCGGCATGTCGACCTCGTACTGGGGCATGAAGGGCAACGAAGATCTCGGCGGCGGCCTGAAGGCCGTATTCGTGCTCGAAGATTTCTTCCGTCCGCAGAACGGCCAGTACGGCCGCTTCCAGGGCGATTCGATGTTCTCGCGCAACGCCTACGTCGGTCTGCAGTCGGACACCGCCGGTACCGTCACGATGGGCCGTCTGACCACCTCGTACTTCGTTTCGACGATTCTGTTCAATCCGTTCGTGGATTCGTACACCTTCAGCCCGATGGTGTTCCACACGTTCATCGGCCAGGCCGGCCAGGGCATCGTGGGCGACTCCGGCTGGAGCAACGCCGTGATGTACACCACGCCGAACTTCAAGGGCCTGTCGGGCAGCGTGTCGTACGCGTTCGGCAACAAGGCCGGCGAGACCGGCCAGAACAAGTGGAGCGCATCGGCGCTGTACTTCAACGGTCCGTTCGCCGCGACCGTCGCGTACCAGCAGGTCAAGTTCGACTCGCAGCCGGACGACATGGCCGGCATGGCGGGCTTCCGCAGCCAGCAAGCCTTGCAGCTCGGCGCCACGTACGATCTGCAGGTCGTGAAGTTCTTCGGTCAGTACCAGTACATCCGCAACAACATCACGGGCGGCGGCGTGTCGGAAAACGGCGGCCAGCTCGGCGTGTCCGTGCCGGTGGGCAACGGCAAGGTGCTTGCTTCGTATGCCTACACGAAGAGCTCGGGTGCGAGCAACGTGAACCGCAAGACGTGGGCGCTCGGCTACGATTACAACCTGTCGAAGCGCACCGACATCTACGCCGCCTACATGAACGACAAGGTGAGCACGCTCTCGGGCGGCGACACGTTCGGCGGCGGCATTCGCATGAAGTTCTGACGCGGCATGGCGCGCGCCGTCGCAGCGCGCCGGTCGCAACCGGAAGGGGGCAAACGCCAAGCAGGGCGTTTGCCCCCTTATCGCATTCGGCCACTCGCTTCGCTCCGAGATGTTTCGCACAGCGGTTTCGCGTGTCACTGTTCAGACGTGTCCGCGCTATGATTTGTGCACCGCGCAAGATGGCGCGTGCGAGGGCATTTTCGCCACCTACAGGACAAACGGAGTAGAGACGACATGACGATTCAACACGTGGGCATCATTGGCGCAGGCACCATGGGCAACGGCATTGCACAGGCCTGTGCGGTGGCCGGGCTGCCGGTGACGATGGTGGATATCAGCGACGCCGCCGTGCAGAAGGGGGGGGCGACGATCGCGGGCAGTCTCGACCGCCTCATCAAGAAGGACAAGCTCACGGCGGCCGACAAGGAAGCGGCGCTCGCCCGCATTGCCACGTCGACCGACTACGCGGCGCTCGGCAAGGCCGACATCGTGATCGAAGCCGCCACCGAGAATCCCGACCTGAAGGTCAAGATACTCAAGCAGCTCGAAGGCGTGGCCAAGGAAGGCGCCATCGTGGCGTCCAATACGTCCTCCATCTCGATCACCAAGCTCGCGGCCGTGCTCGCCAAGCCCGAGCAGTTCATCGGCATGCACTTCTTCAATCCGGTGCCGCTCATGGCGCTCGTGGAGATCATTCGCGGTCTGCAGACGAGCGACGAGACGCACGCCCGCGTCGAGGCGTTGGCGCGCCAGCTCGGCAAGTCGCCGATCACGGTGAAGAATGCGCCGGGTTTCGTCGTCAACCGCATTCTGGTGCCGATGATCAACGAGGCGTTCTTCGTGCTGGCCGAGAATCTGGCCACGCCCGAAGAGATCGACGAGGGCATGAAGCTTGGCTGCAACCATCCGATCGGGCCGCTCGCCCTCGCCGACATGATCGGGCTGGACGTCTGCCTGTCGGTGATGAACGTCTACTACGAAGAGTTCGAGGACTCGAAATACCGCGCGTGTCCGCTGCTCAAGGAAATGGTCGCGGCCGGCTACCTCGGTCGCAAGACCGGACGTGGCGTCTATACGTACTGAAAGCGCTGAAGGCGCTGAGGGTACTCAGGTACTGATGTACTGACGCACGGGGCCAGTCCCTGCCCCCGCCCACCGGCGTGCGAGAGGCGCGCCGGGGGCGTGGGTCGCGGAGTCATACCAGCACGTCCGCAGCGCGCAGATCGCCCGGCACAGGCATGCCGGGGACAGGCCCGGCGGGGCCGGCGCCCGGAGGCTGCTGCGAGGCGCCGGAGCCGGACTCGTATCCGCTGCTTCCCTCGCTGGCCGAACTGCCGATACGGCTGCGTTGCCGTCCGCGGGGACGCGTGAGCGCCACGGTGAACAGCTCTCCTGGTTGATGACCGATGTCCGCGAGCGCGGCATCGAGCACGTCGCTCATTTCCCCCTCATCCCTGACCAGCGCGAATCCGACGGCTTTGACGCGGCTCCACGGATCGAGCAGTACCGTGCGGTCGCGGGCCTGCATGATGAGTCGCGCGAAACAGCTGCCGGTAATGCCATCGACGCGCCGACCGGTGTCGGGAAGAGGAGTGCTGGCCTCCAGCACGTCGATGAGCTCGGCGGATTCGGTATAGAGCACGAGAACGTGCGCTTCTCCGAACTGCGGCCAGATAGTGAGCATTCGGATGCAATCGCCGTGCACGCCGTTCTCGATGAGGAAATGGAACAGGATCTCCGCATTCTCGTGGCAGAACGCTTCCGTTCGCGGGTTCAGCCGGTAATGCGTCGCCGTGATCAGTGCCGCCAGACGCTGCTGCTCGAACAGGGGGGCGTCCGGAGGGATCCTGGAGGCCTCTGCGCGAATGGCCTGCCGGTTCGGCACGATCGAGTCGTCTCGCCCGTCGTTCAAGTCCGCGCGATTGCTGCGGCGAAGCTGCATCCGCGCGACGTCGGAGTAGGCGGACAGAATGGCGTCCTGCGCGGCGGCGTCGTGAAGGTGACTCAGCACGGCGTCGACCTCGTGGTGACTGAGCGCGATGCTGTCCGGCGTGGCGCCGCGGTCGGGGCCGCACCCGCCGCCGCACAGCCGCAGCGGCGGATGGGCGGTCCATTGCCCGGTTTCGAGGTCGTAGGCGACGGGAACCTGCGCCTTGTCGCGGCGAGGTGCGTCGACGAGCCAATGGTCGGCGTTGTGTGCGCGCGTGATGCGATAGAAACCGGCATCGCCACGCAGGTACTGATGCCCGTCGACGATGACGATGCGATCGTGGCCGGACGGCAGGCGCTCCGGTGCAATGTGCTGTGCGTAGTCGCGCAGGTGGCTGTGCTCGCCGACGATGTGCGTCCGGCGCAGTCCGGTGTTCATGTGGCGCACGTTGCTGAAGCCGCGGTCCCGGCCGTGGTTGCCGGCGAGTTCGATGTCGGCCGTCGCTTGCTCGCCGCCATGTTTCACGTCGTCCATCGCACGGCTCTCCATCGGCACATGCGGGTTCGTCGGCCTGCCTTTGGACTCCGGCGCCGCCGCGAAATCGCCTGGCTTGCGCGCGACGCCATCGTGGACGCCGAGCGCGATCTCCGATGGCAGTGGCGCACCGTCCTGCGATGCCCGTACTGCCGTGATGGCCGGATGACCGAGGACCGCCGAGTTGAAGTTCTGCAGGAGCGAAGCGATCCGGTCGGAGCCGGGAGGTTTGCCGTCCATCCCGTCGGCAAGAATGTCGGCAAGTTCCGATGGCAGTCTCGTCGCGAAGACTCGCGGGACGAGTCCCGTTGCGACGTCGGCCGCGCCACCGGCGTCATGCATCTTCTCCCGGAACGCCGGTTCGACTATCTCGCCGGTAAGTATTTCGTAGAGGTTGGATGCCGACTCGCTGAGGTGGCGGAACGGGGCGTTTCCGGCGCCGAACGAGCGCAGCACGTCCTGCGACGTGTATTCCGACTTCAGTGACGCATGCGCCACTGGGGCGATGGCGACATCGTCGGGTGGGCTATCGGCCATCGGGTCGTACATGCCAGTGGGGGAATCGTCGGGTTTCCCGCGAGGGATGCTCATTCTTGGAAGACCGCCTGCAACCGGCGCGGCGAGGTTCGCCACCAGCATCAACGCGAATGCGGCCGGCCAGACGGTGTTCGCCCGCGGTGGCGAGTAGGCATGACGGCTCGCTACCTCGACGCGGCGAACGCGCGATGCCGACGCGGGTGCGGCGCTTCGGAAGGTTCGCTCGAAAGTGTCGCGATCCGCACATGCGTGGCGGTTCGCGCGAAGTGCCGATGCGGCTCGATGCTGTGCCGCATCGGGGAGCCGGTAAGCCGGGCGGTAGGGAGTGCGACGGTATGAGGCATACGGCATGGCAGAGACTCCAAGCGAAGGGTAAGCAATCCCGGCGCGCGTTCACGATGACAGGAGGAATGCGCCCGGAGCGTACCTGTTGAATGGCGAGGCGCGTCAAAATCGTTGGGCCGCACGTTGACCCTCCAACGGGTCGGGATCTGCTGACTCGTCGGCGTCCGGTGCGCTCGGCAAGCTCGGCAAGCCCGAGCGCGACGAAGGCATCGACGCCCCCGATCCGCCGCCTGAGCTTTCACCGCCCGAACTGCTGCCGCTGGAGCTTCTGGCGCGCAATCTTCTGAAGCTCAGGCTATCGCTACCCGAGCTCGCGCCGCTCAGGCTCAGGCCGCTGGCGCTTCCCGCGCCCAGGCTTGTGCCACCGGAACTGCCGGCGCTGGTGAGGCTGCCATGGCTGCCCTGACGGCTCATCGGGCCGCGCCGTTCGGACAGCGGCCGGGTCACGGTCACGACGTACCGCCGCCCCGGCCGATGGCCGATGTCGGCGAGCGCCGCATCGAGAATCGCCACGACATCCTCCTGTGTCCCGGCTCCGGCGAACGAAATCGCTTTGCTCCGGCTCCACGGATCGAGCAGCACCGTTTTGTCGCGCGTCAGGAAGACAGCCCAGGCGAAATGCGTGTCGCCAATGCCATCCGGCCGGAAATCGACCGGCGGGTGCGGCGTTACCTTGTCGAGAATGTCGATGAGGCGTCGTGATTCCGAGTAGAGCACCATGACGTGAGGGGCGCGATGGCGCGGCTGAACGGTGATCATGCGCAGTTGCTCGGCGGGGACGCCGTCTTCGAGCAGGAACTGAAAGAGAATCTCGGCGTTTTCCTGGCAGAACGCTTCCGAGCCCTGATGCGAAAAGTAGTAGCGGGTGGTGATCTCCGAGGCGAGGCGCTGCTGCCGCGCGAGTGGGGCGTGCCGGTCGATGTGCTTCATCGCTTCGCGAAGCGCCATGCGGTGATCGACGATCGAGTTGTCGCGTATGCTCCGCAAGTCCGCACGGTTCGATCGCACCAGATTCATCAGGCCGAGATCGGCGAACGAACTCAGGATCGCACCGCGCACCTTTGGGGCAGGGAGATGGCGGGTCGCCAGGAAGATGTCTTCGAAACTGCCGTTAATGCTGTCGGGCTTGGCGGGCTTGCTTGCTCCGCACCCGCCGCCACACACGCGCAGCGGCGCGTGCGCTTCCCATTGTTGTGTTGCGGGGTCGAATGTCACGGGTACTTGCGCGCGGTTGCGGCGCGGCGCGTCGATCAGCCAGTGGTCACCGCTCAGGCCGCGCTCGATCCGATAGACGCCGGCAGCGCCACGCAGATAGTGATGTCCATTCGCGAAGAAGCGTCGCGCGCTCGCGTCTGCCGGCGCGTGCTCGGGAGCCAACGTTTGCTCGTAACCGGCCAAATGATCGAACTCACCCCGAATCGCAAAGGTGCCCTCGGCCCCGGCGTGCGCCTGCACCGGCGTCGCATCGACATCGCCCGACAAGCGCATCTCGTTCGCATGGTCGAGCGTGGGTGAGAGATCGCGCTCGTGCGCTCGCCCGTTGGCGTCGTCATCGGCATCTTCGACGTCTTCGGCATCTTTGGCACCGGCGAGGGGAACCTGTGCGGCGTCATGAAACGTCTCGCTGGCGTAATCGTTCGGCGGCACCTCACCGTTCACGGGAAAATCGGCCTCGGGCTTCCCCACGGTGTCCTTCTGAGCGTTCGCGTGCATGCTCGGCGAAGTGAACTGAATCAGCCCCGTCAGCCTGTCGGCGCTCACCGGCCTGCCTTCGATGTCATCCACCGCGATGCCGGCCACTTCGGCGGGAATTCGCATGAGTTGCACTCTCGGCAGCAATCCGGTGACTTCGTCCACGAGACCGGCCCACTCGTCCATCGATCGCCGGAGTTCGGGATCGACGTCGCCGCCGCTCACGGCAGCGAAGGCATCGGCGAGTTGCCGCGCCGCGCTCCGGAACGGGTTGCGCGCCACGGCCATGGCCTTGAGCAGGTCGAGCGATGTGTACTCCGACTTGATGGTCGACAGCACCAATGGCGCAACGGCCACATCGGGCGGCGCCACGTTCTCCGGACGACCCAGCGGATCCTCCGTACGCAAAGCGCCATCGTCGGCGGACGGCGGCCGGCTTCGCGCCGGCACGCGGGCGCTCGTCGGTGCGGCGAGATTGGCGACCAGCAGGAGCGCGAAAGCGGCGGGCCAGACCGCCGAGGGGTTGCGGTTGACGTCAGGCGCGTCGTTGGCAGTGGTGGGCGCGCGCGGCTGTCGCGCGCGCGCCGGTCGTGCGCGTTGGAACGTCCCGGGGAAACCGGCAGGGGCATGCGCGGCGCGCCGTCGGCGCTCGGCCGCGCAGGAAACGTCATACCTTGCGGAGACATCGATAGCACGTCGGTGCGACGCGAACGTCATGATGGGACCTCCAGATGGATATGGCGGGGGAGCGTGCTGGCGAGGCCGTAGACGTGCTTGGGCGTCATGGGCTGTGGTGGCACGGCTAGCGGACGTCGATGGCGGCGCGGAGCTGGACGGTGCTGCCGCTGCCGGTGCTGCTGGGGCGGCGACCACTGGACAGGCTTCCGCTGCTGGCCGAATTGCCGCTGCTGGAGACGCTGGTCCGGGACATTCTGTACAGCCGCGTAAGCGCAACGGAGTACGGTGCCCCCGGCGCGAGCCCGGTATCGGCGAGCGCGGCTTCGACCAGCTTGCCCACGGCCTCGGCGCTGTCGGCGTGCACGAAGGCCGTGGCCCGCGTGCGACTCCACGGATCGAGCAGGATTGTGTTGCGCCGTGCGTGGAATCCGTCGAGGACGAATTCCCGGCCGCTGATGCCGTCGCGATCAAAGCCGGTCGGTGGGTGCGGTGTCGCGGCGCTGAGTTTGGCGATGAGCTCGGGCGATTCGGTATAGAGCACGAGCGCGTGCGGCGCCCGGTTCCACGGCTGCACGGTGATCATTCGCAATCGCTGCGACGGGATACCGTGGGAGATCAGGAAATGCAGGAGAATCTCGGCGTTCTCCTGACAGAACGCCTCGGTGCCCGGGTTGAAGTGGTAGTACATCGTCGTGATGAAGGCCGCCTCGCGCTGCTGCAGGTGCAACGGTGCGTTCGGGTCGACGTTCTGCATCAACGCGCGCAAGTCGGTACGGCGGTCGATGATCGAATGGTCGCGCGTCGCGCGCAGGTCGGGACGATTGCTGCGCTTTAACTGCAACCGCGCCAGATCGTTGAACGCTCGCCGGATGGCGTTGCGCACCTTGCTTTCTTCGAGATGTTCGATCGCGCGCTGGATTGTCTCATCGTCGGCAATGATGCTGTCGGCAGTTGGCAGCCGGCTCTGGACGCACCCTCCGCCGCACAGCCGTAGCGGGGCCTGGGCTCGCCAGGTGTCGAGCTCGGCGTCGTATTCGATGGGGACTTGAGCTCGCCGGTTGCTGCCGCGCGGCGCGTTGATCAGCCAATGCGCGGAGTCGGTGCCGCGCGTGGCGTGGTAATAGCCAAAATCGCCGCGGATGTAGAAGCGCCCGTCCACGAAAAGCAGGCGTCTCGGTACAGAAGACGGCAGATTTTCCTGTGACAGCGAATGCGCGTAGCCCTGTAGATGCTCGCGCTCGCCTTCGATCTTCGGGTGCGTGGCAACGAGGGTCTCACCGGCCGCGAGGCCGACGTCACTCATGATGATCTCGCCGGCGATCTTCGAGGGAAGCTTCGGCCTCGCCCCATCGGATTGCGAAGCGGCGGCGCTCTCCAATTCACCATCTCTTGCTATCGCCATTTTCCCTTGCCGCTCGCCGGGGCGCGGGGCGACCTCGGCAGCAGGCCCTTCGTGTTGCGTGGCCGATGCCCGATTGCGGGTGGGCTCACGCTGACTTGGCGCGACGCTGTCCTGTTGCGGCACTTGTCGCTCGGCAGCGCTTCTCCACGGATGAGGATCTGCGAACTGGAGCCAGTCGACGATCTGATCGGACTCCACTTCCTTGTTCTGAAGCCGCTCCGATGCGAACGTGGCCGCCTTGCCCGGCATCCGGGAGAGCTGAACTTTCGGTATCAGATTCGTGATTTCGTCGAACAATCTCGTCCATTGCCTGATCGTTTTCTTCATGCCGGAAGCCAATGCCTTGCCGGTCAGCATCGTGTAGGCGTCGAGTACCGTGTCTACCGAGTTGGTGAACGGGGTTTCGGACGAGCCGAGCACCTCGAGAAACTCGATGAGCGTGTAGGACGTCTTGATCTCGATGGGAACGGCCGCAACGTGGACCACCTCGGGCGGGGCGGTGCTCGCCGCTTCGACCGGAACCGGCATATCGGGGCGCACGGCAACCAAGGGAGCCAGCACGTCGATGTCGCCGGCGGGCCCGTCGGGTCGCGGCACGTCCCAAGGGCTGCCGGCCCGTGCCGTCGTCAGTACGTTGCTGACGAGCAAGAGGGGAAGGATCACCGGCCAGACCGCGTGCGACGCCGAAGCCGGCTTTCTGTCGCGTATCGTGGGCGTGCACGCCGCGCGTCTGGCGGGCGCCAAGCGAGCGGCGCGAAAAGTCCTGGCCAGCCCGCCCTCGACACTGTGCCGGTGCGGCACGCTGGACGACAGGCAGTAGCGGGGCGGTGCATGGAACGCACCGCGATGTGGCGCATAGGGCATGACAACGTTTCCTTTTGAGCGGGCTTGCAGGAGGAGAGGCGTGCGCGGGCCTTCAGGCGCTGCGCACGTCATGGTGTCGTTGCGCGGGCGGAAGCCTCTAACGGAGGGGGATGCGCGGGGGGCTGTGATGCGAAGTGTGAAGCATGGCGATGTCTCCCGTAGTGGTGGGCGAGCCGGGAACCGCCTGTCGACGACATGGCTGTTTCCCAACGCCCTGGGGAGGAAGACTGCCGCCGCCCGCGCGGGCGGGCTTAGGCATCAGTCATGCGCGTTTTCGTTTTTACTTTCGTTTCGGCTTTGCGCCGACGATGGCCTCGGAACGGCAAGGCCGTGGGCCGACGCGCCTCAGCCCGCCAGCCGCTTGCGCGTGTCGTCGTACTCCTGCTTGAGCCGGGCGATGATTTCGGCGGCCGGGCGCACGTCGTCCATCAGCCCCACGCCTTGCCCGGCGCCCCAGATGTCCTTCCACGCCTTCGCCTTGGAGAAGTTCATGGCGGTCTTGTCGGCCGTGGGCAGATTGTCGGGGTCGAGCCCGGCGTTCACGATGCTCTGACGAATATAGTTGCCCGACACGCCGGTAAAGAGATTGGTGTAGACGATGTCGTTCGCGCTCGCATCGACGATGGCTTGCTTGTAGTGCTCGCTCGCGTTGGCTTCGCTCGATGCGATGAAGCGCGTGCCGATGTAGGCGAGGTCGGCGCCCATGGCCTGCGCCGCGAGGATCGATCCGCCATTGGCGATCGAGCCGGAGAGCACGATGGGGCCGTCGAAGATCTTGCGCACTTCGCCCACCAGCGCGAACGGCGAGAGCGTGCCTGCATGGCCGCCCGCGCCGGCCGCCACGAGAATCAGGCCGTCGACGCCGGCTTCGAGCGCCTTGTTGGCATGGCGCAGGTTGATCACATCGTGCAGCACGATGCCGCCGTAGCTGTGCACGGCGTCGAGCACTTCCCTGGGCGGTGCGCGCAGGCTGGTGATGAAGATCGGCACGCGATGCTCCACGCACACGCGCACGTCGTGCTCGAGCCGCTGATTCGATTGATGGACGATCTGATTGACGGCCAGCGGGCCGACCACCGCGTCGGGATTGGCCGCCTTGTACGAGGCGAGTTCTTCCGTGATGCGCGCAAGCCAGTCTTCGAGGATTTGCGGCTCGCGCGCGTTTAGCGCGGGGAATGAGCCCACGATACCGGCCTTGCACTGCGCGAGCACCAGCTCGGGGTAGCTCACGATGAACATCGGCGACGCCACGACGGGCAGCGCCAGGTTTTGCAGAATCTTCGGAAGGGCCATGGAGTCTCCTTGGTCTGGACGTTCACGGGGCGACTCGCGCACGGCGTGCCCCTCGGGTTGCGATGCGCCACGGCAGGCCGTGCAGTTTCGCGAACGATCGTTCGATTATAGGGGGATTCATTCGTCGCCCGGGGTGCGGACACTCGAAGAAAGCTTCGGTTCGGCGTGGGCGCGCGCACCGTATCAGGGAAAGTCCCCTTGGGGATGCGCGGGGCGCGCGACTAGGATGAAAGCGCGTGCCAGGCGTTGCCCGGACACCGGAAACGCAAGGACGGGCGTCGCGTTAGCGACCGTGGCGCTCGTCCGGCACGTCATGTCCTCAAACGCCGCTTGCCCTGACCGGCAAGCGGCGTTGTTTTTTGGGGCGCGCTTAGGTGGCGTGCAAGGCGTCGGTGTCGGCATCGACG
Organism: Pandoraea pulmonicola; assembly: GCF_000815105.2. Lineage (NCBI taxonomy): Bacteria > Pseudomonadati > Pseudomonadota > Betaproteobacteria > Burkholderiales > Burkholderiaceae > Pandoraea > Pandoraea pulmonicola. Next base: position 446,246 of record NZ_CP010310.2, read on the forward strand.
CGCAGCGCGCCCGCCTTCGCCAGCTCTTCGACGAGTGCGTCGAGCAGTTCGGGCCATGCCGAGGGCGGCGCGAGCATCGCCGCCGCGCCGCGCCACGCGCGCGCCGTCTCCAGCGTGGCCTTGAGCGCCGCGCGCGGCATCTGGCCTTGCGCCATCAGACGAAAGACGATCAGCACCTTGAGCGCGTTGCGTGCGTTGCGTGCCGGATCGCTGCGCAGATAGTCGAGACGGCTGCGCGCGGCGGCGAGCGCACCGTCGATATCGTCGAACGGTTGGCCGTGGCCCGGAATGACCTGCGCGACGTCGAGTTGTTCGATGAGATCGAGCACCGCGGCCTGTTCGGCGAAGCCCGACTCGCCGTCGAGTTCCGGAAAGATCACGCCGAAGCCGCGTTCCCACAGGGCGTCGCCTGAAATCAGAATACCGTCGGCGGCGTTGTAGAGCATCAGCGCGTGCGGGTCGTGTCCCGGCGCGCCGAGCACCAGCCATTCGTGTTCGCCGAGCATCATGGTGTCGCCGGGCGAGAGGGTCTCGTCGAATGTGAAGCGGGCGCATTCCTGTCCGGTGGCGTCGAACGACAGGCGCTGGGCGTCCCAGTGGCGCACCGGTTCGGCTTCGGCGGCGGGCACCCACGTGCGGCATCCGTAGCGAGCCTGCAGGGCGGCGTTGCCGCCGCAGTGGTCCGAATGCAGATGGGTATTGATCAGGCGCGCGAGCGGCTGGCCTTCGGGCAGGGCGTGCGCGACGAGCGCCAGCGTCTGTTCCGAATGCGAGACGTAGCCGCTGTCGACCAGCGCGGGGTCGTCGCCGAGGAACAGCACGTTGTTCGATGAGAGCCAGCCGCGCTCGAACACGCGCAGGCCGTCGGGCAAGGCAAGCGAGGTCATGGGCGTTTCTCGTGAAGTTGGGGGGCGTGCGGCCGATCAGGCCGGCTTGGGGCACACGAGGATCTTGGCCGTCGCCGTGATCACGATCTCGCCGCGCTGATTGAGCGCATCGCCTTCGAGAGAAACGATGTCGCCCGCGAGCTTCTCCTTCCACACGCTCTCGGTAACGGTCCAGCGCACGGTGATGTCGTCGCCGGCATGCACGGCGCGTCGCAGCTTCATGTCGAATTCGAGGCCGAGCGGTTGCGCCGTCTTCGAGTAATGCGTGGCGAGCAGCGCCGCGAGATACGACATCTGCTGCGTGCCCGACGAGATCAGACCGCCGAAGCGCGGGTCGGCCGCCGCGTACTCGGCGTCGAGATGCAGCGGGTTGAAGTCATGCGCGAGCGTGGAGAATTCGCGGATCGACGCCGGCGAGAAGTGATGTGTGGCGGAGAAGGTTTCGCCGACGGCAACGATTTTTCCCATGGAGCTTTGCAAATACTGGTTGAGGTTTGCGAGGGTGCGCGAGCTAGGTGTCTTCCCTGCCGGCGTCGTCGACCTGCACGCGGCGATGCATCACCGGCGGCTCGGCATTGGCTTCGCGACGCTCGGGCAGCAGCGACCAGATCCGGCGCTTGTCGTCGTCCGCCATCGTCGACCAGGCGGCGATTTCGGCGAGCGTGCGCCAGCAGCCAGAGCACCAGCCTGTGCCCGGGTTCATCCGGCAGACATTGGTGCACGGTGACGGCACGGGCGGCGCCGAGAGTACGGACGACGAAGTCGGTGAAGTCATGAGGTGGCCTTATACCGGCAAGCCGAGCTTGTCGGCCTTCGCACGGAGCTTGGTGTGGAAGCGTTCCCGATCGACGATCACGCGCTCGTGCGTGCCGGTGCTGACCTGGTCCAGGCCGTCCCACGCCTCGACTTCGAAGCGCAGCGTGCGGCCGGCGACGTCGACCAGCTTGCCGCGAATGCGCAGCGTATCGCCGGCCGGTGTGGCCGCCAGATGCGAGAACGACACGAGCGTGCCGAGCGATTGCTCGCGCGGCCAGTCGAGATAGGGGCGAATCGCCTGCAGGCACGCGCATTCGAGTATGCCCGCGAGGTAACCCGTTGCCAGCACGGCAGGCATGTCGCGGCACAGCTCGACGTCGTCGTACAGCTCGACGTCGTCGTACAGCTCGGGCACCACGGCCTTCTTTGGCACGCGGTAAGTCCACTCGAAGGTCAGGCCCGGTAGCAGTTCGGGACTCGGCATGGCTCGTCTCCTTGTGTTGTGCTTCTCGCGGGGCGGCGAGGCGCCGCGAGGACCGGCAAGCTACGTCGCGCCGGGGCCGCGCCGCACCCCACTTCGGTGCGCCGCAATGTGGCCCGATCGCGCACGCTGGTTCATCTCAGTCGCGCAAGGCGACGTCGACCACCGGCGCGCCCGTCATCGCCACGAGTTGCTGCGGCGTCAGGTTGAAGACGGCGTGCGGGTGTCCCGCTGCCGCCCACAGGCTCGCCAGCTTGAGCAGGTCCTCGTCGATCAGCGTGACCGGCGAGACGACGTGCCCGATCGGGCTCACGCCCCCAATCGAGTAACCCGTCTTTTCCTTGACGAAGCGGGCATCGGCGCGGGCGAGTTCACCGACCTGCGCGGCCACCTTCTTCTCGTCGACACGGTTGACGCCGCTGGCAATGACGAGCACCGGCGTGTCGTCGGCCGCGCGCCGGAAGATGATGGACTTGGCGATCTGCGCCACTTCGCAGCCGAGGCCGGCCGCGGCTTCGGCCGAAGTCTTGCCGGTGGCGGGCAGCAGCACGATGGGCTGATCGTGACCCATGCCCGCAAGGAGACGGGCGACGTGGCGGGCCCCTTCGGGGAGATCCTGTTCGCTGGCTGTGGCCGGAATGTGCGGTGTCTGGCTCATGGTGAGGTCGGGTGTGTCGGTTGGTTGTTCCGCGGCGTCGTGGGCGAGGCGACGTTACGCGCCGGCGGTGGCGGCATCCTGCATCTTCGCGAGCATGGCGCGGCCCACGCGCGAGGCGTTCTGGCGGCCGATGGCCTGCGAGATGAAGTCGCCGGCGCGCACTACGGCGTCGAGGTCGATGCCGGTCTCGAGGCCCAGGCCGTGCAGCAGGTACAGCACGTCCTCGGTGGCGACGTTGCCCGTCGCGCCCTTCGCATACGGGCACCCGCCGAGGCCCGCGACCGACGAGTGGAAGATCGAGATGCCGGAGAGCAGCGCGGCATAGATATTGGCGGTCGCCTGACCGTAGGTGTCGTGGAAGTGACCGGACAGGCGCTCGATCGGGAACACCTTCGCGCAGGCTTCCATCACTTCGCGCGTACGCGAGGGCGTGCCCACACCGATGGTGTCCGCGATGTCGATCTCGTCGCAGCCGAGCGCGGCGAGCCGCTGCACCACGTCGACCACGCTCGCCACGGGCACTTCGCCCTGATACGGGCAACCGAGCGCGCACGAGATGCTGCCGCGCAGGCGCAGACCGGCGTCCTTCGCCGCGCGGGCGACCGGCTCGAAGCGCGCGATGCTCTCTTCGATCGAGCAATTGATATTGCGTTGCGAGAAGGCTTCGCTCGCCGCGCCGAAGATCACGACCTCGTCGGCCTTGGCCGCGATGGCGCCTTCGAAGCCGCGCATGTTCGGGGTGAGTACCGAGTAGATCGTGCCGGGACGGCGCTGGATGCCCGCCATCACCTCGGCGCCGTCGGCCATCTGCGGCACCCATTTCGGCGACACGAACGACGTCGTCTCGATATTGGCGAAGCCTGCCGCCGTGAGGCGATCGACCAGTGCGATCTTGACGTCGGCGGGCACCAGTTGCTTCTCGTTCTGCAGGCCGTCGCGGGGGCCGACTTCGACGACTTTCACGTGCTTGGGTAGCGACGTCGGGGTGATGGTCATGGGGTGTCTCCTCGGAGTGATTCGGGCGGCCTGTGCGGCGTCTGGTGCGTGGCGGCTCAGTAGCCGCGCGCCAGATCGACGATGCCGGTAATGGTCTCGCCGCGCTCGAGTGCGGCGATCTTGCCTGCGATCTGCGCGACGGTTTCGTCGCGCAGCGTCAGGGCCGAAATATGCGGCGTGATCGTGATGCGAGGCGTGCGCCAGAACGGATGCTCGGCGGGCAGCGGCTCGGTCCGGAACACGTCGAGCGTGGCGCCGGCGATCTGGCCGCTTTGCAAGGCCGCAAGCAGATCGTCCTCCACGAGATGCGCACCGCGCGCGACGTTGATCAGGAACGCTCCCGGGGCCAGCTTTGCGAACAGGCGGGCGTCGAGCACATCGACTGTCTGTGGCGTTAGCGGCAACAGGTTGACGAGAATGCGCGCGCCGGACACGCAAGACTCGAAGCCCGCTTCGCCGTGATGCAGATCGATGCCGCTGTCGTCGTGGCGTTCGCCGCGGCTCCACGCGCGCACCGGGAATCCGAACGATTTCAACGCGCGCGCGACATGCGCGCCGAGCGTGCCGTAGCCGAGCACGGCGATCGGGAAATCCGACAGGCGGTTCGGCTTCAGGAACTTCCATTGAGCTTGCGGCTGTTGCGTGTCGAATTCGTCGAGACGGCGGAAATACCGCAGCGCGGCGGCGCTGACGTACTGGGCCATCTGATCGGCCATCCCGGCGTCTTCCAGACGCACGAGCGGCACACCCGCCGGCAGACGCTCGGCACCTTCTCCGCGCGTGCCGAGCACGCCGTCCACACCGGCGCCGAGGTTGAAGATCGCCTTCAGACGCTCGCGCGGCTGCAGCACCTCGGCGTTCGGCTTCCACAGCACGAGGTAATCGGCCGCGCCGTTGTCGCCGGCTTGCCATCCACGAATATGGGCGTGTGGCAGATGCTCGGCGAGGCCGGCTTCGTAGGGGGCGGTCTTGCCGTCCGGAGAAAAGATCAGGATGTCCATGAAATGCGGGGCTGGCGCACTGGGCGCGAATACGTATGAGTTGGTGCAAACCCAAGCCCACCGGTCGAGCCAACCGATGCGGCCGGGACGGGGTGGGCAACGGGTAAGCGGGCCAAGCGGACCAAACGAACTAAACGGATCAAACGCGAACGGCGTGCCGCCGGCCGCAGCCGGGCGTACGCCGCTCGATATTCGATGCCGAACTGCAAAGCCGACGAGGGGAGGGCCGGGCGGTGATCGACTGTCCCGGTGCGTCCGACGCCTTGGCCCGGTAGGCCTCGGCGAGATCGCGTCGACTCGATTTACGTTAACGTCAAGTGTAACGCAGCTTGTGTCATGCCGCGTATTGGGGCGAGGCCGGAGACGTCAGGGCGAAGCGGGGAGGCGCAGCAGCCGTCGGAGCGGACGATGCGAGAGATTTGAGGGCGGCGAGGCGCGGCTTGAACTGCCGCGCCTTGCCGCCCGGTGGCGGGCGACGGTCAGTCGTCCGCCGCGGCGCGCAATGTGGTGAGGTTGACGGCGAAATTATGGCTGTCGTCGGCTACCCAGACTTCTCCGTCCTGAATCGTGCATTGCAGGCGCATCGTGCGGGAAGCGAGCGCGGTGAGCGCTTCGGCGGATGCGTCGTCGAGCATACGCACGGTCAGATTCTTCAGCCGCGTGATCTGCGTTTCGGTCGCCTGCCACCAGATTGCGGCGGGCTTGCCGCCGTACGCCAGCACATCGACATGCTCGGCCCGGCCGGCCGCCTTGACGAGACGGCGCGCGTCGGGCTGCCCGACGTCGATCCAGCGCACGATGTCGTTGCCGAAATCGTGCTCCCACAGATCGGGCTCGTCGGCGGTCGATATGCCCTTGCCGAACGAGAGTCTCTCGCCGGCATACAGCATGAACGCGAGCAGGCGCACCATCATGCGTTCGTCGGTTTCCGACGGATGACGCGCGATGGTCAGACTATGGGAGGCGTAGTAGTGGCGGTCGAGGTCGGTGATCTGCACCTCGGCCTTGTAGATGGTGGCTTTTAGTGCCATACCGGGAAGCCGCGGGAATGAGGAAAGCCGCAAGCATACACCAGCGTCTGGCAGCGGGCCGTTCGCGGGGCGGAACGTGCCGGAAAGCGGGGCCAGACGCGCCCATGGCGCGCCGCGGCAAGGGGAGCGCAAGCTCGGTATACTGGCGACCCCGTCTCACCTGATGTGTCCCTCATGCCGGTTCCCGCACCGCAAACGATCGACGTCAACGGCTACCCGATGGCCTACGTCGACACACCCGCACCTGCCGACGCCGTTGGCGCGCCGCTCGTGCTGGTGCACGGCTCGCTGTGCGATTTTCGATATTTCAAGCCGAACATGGCGCCGCTGGGGCAGCGTCGGCGTGTCATTGCCGTGAGTCTTCGCCATTACTGGCCCGAAGCGTGGGACGGCCGCGACGGCACGTTCTCCGGCGAGCAGCATGCGGAGGATCTGGCGGCCTTCATCACGGCGCTCGGCGTGGGACCGGTCCATGTGCTGGGGCATTCGCGCGGCGGCTATGTCGCGCTGCGCACCGCGCTGCTCGCGCCGGACACGGTGCGCTCCCTGATCCTCGCCGACCCCGGCGTGGAGATCAGCGGCGGCCCGGTGCAGGTGCCGCTCGACAGCGAACGCGGCAATTTCCGTGAACGGGCGCTCGCCCTGATCGAGGCGGGCGATATCGACGGTGGCCTTGCCGTCTTCATCGATACGGTCAGCGGACCGGACACATGGCGCCGGATGGTGCCGTGGTTCAAGCAGATGGTGCGCGACAACGCGCGCACGCTCATCGGCCAGGTTGCCGAGCCGCGTGCGCCGTTGCCGATCGATGCCCTCGGCGCGTTGCACGCGCCTGTCCTCCTGATGGGCGGCGCCGAGAGTCCCGCGCCTTATCCCGACGTGCTCGACGCGCTGGCGCATGCCATGCCCGAAGCCCGCCGTATGGTGATTCAGGACGCCTCGCATGGCATGAACCTCGCCAATCCGATTGCCTTCCACCGAGCGGTGGACGCTTTCCTCGGCAACGACTGAGTTCGACCGCGCGGGGAGCGTCCGATCGCGTCGATGGCGTGCACCGCACTCACCGCGCGTTGTGGGCTCATTCGTCTTTCAACACGCCGTGCCCCAATCGCAGGCTCAGCGTGCGCACCAGATCGGCCATCCACGCCTGATCCCGGTCGGACAGTTTCTGCATCGCCCGGTTGAGCGACGGATATGGATCGCAAGGCGTCGATGCGCTCGCATCGGCGGCCACGCCGTTCGACGAATCGAAGGCGAGCAACTCATGCGGCGGCAGCCCCAACGTGTCGGCCAGAATGCAGATGTTGCGCAGCGAGATATTGCGTTTGCCCCGCTCGACACCGCTCAGATACGAGCGCGCCAGACCGCTCTCGAGCGCAAGCTTGTCCTGCGCCCAGTTGTACTTCTTGCGCAAACCGGCGAGATGCCTGCCGAATCGAAATAAATTGGTGTCCATAAAAAAGTTTTCCTTGTTAGGGACGTGAAGATTGAAACAAAAATCCGGCATTGGGGACGGTGCCTCGGGTATCGCCCGTTCGTGAAGCACGAACTACCGAGTATGCAACGCGGATTTCTTGCGGGCTTTCGGAGAAGGCACAACGGATGCGGGCTCTCAGCAGAGATGGCAGCACCGATTTGCGTACCGCCACAACGGTGGCGCGATATGTCTTGTCGCACTCCCGTCAACCGGAGCCGCGCAGTGTGACACTGGACTTGCCCAAGGAAGTCGAGCCGCGATTCTGGTGAGTTCCGCGCTGGGATGTCACTCGATGTTGACGTCGCGAGCCGAGCGTTGTGTCGGCCGACGCGAACTTGCACCAGGCGCCGATGCGTTGTCATTCCCCGTCGTGACTGGTTGGCGTGTGTCTCGAACGATGCGGCGACGCACGATCGCGCAAATTTTTGGCGTTCTCGCGGTCGCTGACTTTTGATGGTGTGCCGTTAACTCTTACTAGACGAAGGATCGCGCTCCGCCCCCGCGAAGTTGCGGGGACTTTGCGCGATGTCCTAAGCGCAGATTGCCTTGCTATCGCTCAGTCTTCGTTGTTTGTGGGCGGACGTAGCGAATTGTCGTGACCTGTTGTCTCCGATCGGGCGGGTAATTCCGGCATCGGAGAAACATACGGTGCGTCCGATGCATCCCGCTGCGGATCACTCACGCGGACGATGTCTTCGTCGAGGCTCCGATACCCTTCGTTTCCCGCGCTTGCATAGGTGCGGCGCACCGGGAATCCGGCTTCGAATCCCGTATCGACCGAGGCATGGACACGCGGTTCACCGACAGGGGACGACGATGGCGACGATGTCGGCGCGGTTGTGCTGGCTGTGTCGTCGATGCGGCCGCGGAAGTCGATGTCTTCGTCGTCGCTGCAGTCGCTGTCGTCGTTGCCGTCGTCAGCGTCTTCGCCGTCGTCGTCGGCGGCAGCGAGTGGATCCGGTGCCGATGTCGGAGGCGTGGAGGAGTCGTCTTCAGGCGGCGTGCAGTTGCTCAGGCGCGAGCTCAGACTTCGAATGACTTCCGCGAGCCAGACCTGATCGCGGTTTTCCAGCCGGCAGAGCGACTGGCTGATTTGAGGCAGCGGCGTGCGATCGGCGGAAGGCGTAGCGTCCTCCGTCCCCGGTAGTGTCGGGGTGAACCGCAGCATCTCGGAGGTCGGTACGCCCAGCGTGTCGGCCAGGACACAGATGTTGACCAGGGCGACGTTGCGTCTGCCACGTTCGATGCCGCTGACATACGAGCGTGCCAGGCCGCTCTCGAGCGCAAGCTTCTCCTGCGACCAGCCGCGCGACTTACGCAAGCGGGCCAGATGGTCTCCGAACAGCGCGAGTGGATTGGTTTGCATGGCGGACTCCGTTGACGAGTCACACAGAGTAATCAATCCCTCCGCGCCCTGCGACGTTATATCGCTCTCCTTCCCATGCGTGACGGGTGGGCCTCTATAAAGAGTCGGTAACTTTAAAAGCGCGAAATTTATCAGACATTTCCCAATTCATCTCGTACTGACGGTGTCCGTTCGCGCGCTTTCCGGATCGGTAGATGCCAGTTTTCGCCGAGCGCGACGCCGGCAAGAATGAGCGCTCCGCCCACGAGGTGGTACCCCGCGAGATGTTCACCGAGCCCGAAGGCTGCGATCAGCGCCGTGAAGATTGGCACGAGGTTGATGACGACCGTGGCGCGGCGCGGTCCGATGCGGGCGACGCCGATCATCCAGATGAACGGCGCGGCGATCGAGACGGGGATCGTGGCGAAGGCCAACGGCGGCAGGTTGTCCATCGACACGCCGGCTTTTTCCGAGACGAGGTAGAAGGGCAGCAGCGCGATCACGGCGAACAGGATTTGCGCGTAGAGCGACGGCAATGGCGCGAGTGGCAGACGCCACTTGCGCAGCAACACGCAATACACGGCATACGCGAGCATCGCGAGCAACATCATGGCGTCGCCCGCGCCGACACCCTGGTCGGCCAGATGCAGCAGCGAGCCACGACCCACGACGAGTAGCACGCCGAAGATCGACAGCAGGCCTCCGGCGAGTGCGCCGGCGCTCAACGCGTCGCCGAGCACGACGACCGCAAGTGCGAGCGTGGTGAGGGGCAGCAGCGCCATGATGATGCCCATGTTGGTCGCGCTGGTGTAGTGCGCCGCGCTATAGGCGAGCCCCTGGTAGATCGCCATGCCGAGCACGCCGAGTGTGGCGTACTGCCCCAGATGCGGCAGCGCGCTCCGACGTGCGCGCCACAGGGCGGGCAGGGCGAACGGCGTGAGAATCAGTGCGGCGGCGAACCAGCGCAGAAATGCAATTTCGGCGGGAAAGATATGGCCCACGGAGAGCTTGTTGACGATGACGTTGGCCGACCAGATCAGGACGGCCGTCAGCGGCAGGACGAAATTGAACATGGAATGTCGCAGGGGGAGGCCGAATCGACGATCGGCGAAACTTCGGATCAGGGGGGCGTACACGGTGATGTACGGAGGCCGCGGTAATCGTCGCCAGACACATGACGTACGTTCCCGGCATGTGGCGAATTGTCCGCTCGAACGCTGGGATTGCATAGCGAATTTCGGACAAAAGATAGTGGATTTAAGACGCGTTGTCTGTCGCCTTCCGCTGCCTGCTCCCGCTTCCTGCCTCCTGCTGTCGGTGCGCGGCAACGCCACCCGCGCCGCCGGTATGAAGACTGGACTACGAGTTCAGCGTGCGCACAGGCGGTTGAAAGCGCTGCGCAACGCGGCAGGCAGTGCGGCGGCGAACCCGAACGGACGCGCCAGTGCGGCCAATCCCTCGCCATTGAGCACGCGAGCGCCTTCCAGATGCGTGGCGAGCACGCAGAAATCCTCTCGTTTCATACCAACGCGGTGGCACGCTTTGTCGAGCTGTTTCAGGTCGTTCGGATGCAGCGTAATGGTCAGGGTGATGCGCTCTGGGTCGGTGTTCATTTCGGTTTTCTCGTCTTCAAATCAAAAGGGCATGCTGCGCGAACATTGCGCGCGCGTGCCGAGCGCCCACGCGGTGACAGGGGCGGTGCAAGTGATGCGGCTGCAAAGGACCGGCCGATACGGCGCATATGACGCACGAGTCGAACCGACGTCGGGATGTCGTTCGATCACGGGTGCGATGCGTGATCGGCGTGTCGGGTTGTCTGGTGCTGCGCGTGGGGCAATACGAGGCTGTGGGCGCGCGATCCGCCGCCTGAACGACCGGCGGCGGTACGGCTCTGACGCGTGAGAGCGATGCCTCGTAACAGCGGGGAGGGATGACTCTCCATCCGACGAAGATTCGACGTCGGAAAACAGCTATGAGTACTGCGAACTGCAACTACGGGTAATGCTTGAATTCACTACGACAACAACGGTCGTCCGACTGCGACGACGGGTACTGCGGTGATGCGAGACCTTCTGAACTGCAGGACTGCGGATGATGCGTGAACAGCGATGTATGCGCCAGACGTCGGCGAGCACATTTCACTGAACGGCTACTGCGGATAGTGCGGAACTACGAACCTTCAAACTGCTACTGCTACTGCTACTGCTACTGCGGGCGTCGCGCGGTGACGCTTACGCGGCGTCCTTGAAACGGGTTCGCGTGCAGGGCGTGCGGCGATGACTGCACTTCTCCCTGTTTGGCAACAACCCGATAAAACCGGCGTGTCGCATTCGGAGGGAATTGCCAAAAGCGTAGCTATCGTCGGTTTGCGTTTGTATCGAACTTCGATGGAGCGGAATTCTAAATAGATTCCCGAATAGGGTAAACCCTTAAAATAATAAATAGTGTATTTTTTTAGACGAATAGAAGCAATTTCTCCAAACAGCCGTTTGAGATTAAAGCACCCTATTTCATTCATGAAAACGGCCCAAACCCGCATGTTCAAACGGGTTCGGGCCGATGTCGGTGTGAGTCGCACGCGATCCGGGGGCGATCGAGGTGCTCGACGTCAGAAGCTGTGCTTCAATCCCATACCGACCAGCAGTTGTGTATTCGCGCCTGCGTCGATGCCGTAGGAGCCCACGGACGCGGTAGCGTTCGCCACACTGCCATCGGTGCGCAGCGTCTTGCCGGCGGCCTGCTGATAGCCTCCCACGACATAAGTCGACGTGCGCTTGGACAGCGCATAGGTGATGCCGGCATTGAACTGGTTGTAGTGCGCGCCGACGTCGCCCGCCGCGCGCATGCGCGTATAGCTATAGCCGATGCCCGTGTTGATGGCGGGCGTGAGCGCATACGTGGCGAAGGCGTTGACGGTGTCGAACTTCGCGGTGCCGGTAAACAGCGAGAGGGCATCGCTCGCATACTGTGCGTTCGAAAACGATACGCCCAGGATGGCCGGCCCGATCGCGTACTTCGCCCCGGCGCGGGCAATGCGAACGTGGCTCGCGGTGCGGAAGCCGTTGTTGATCGGCGAGTTGAAGAGCGAACCCGCGCTGCCCGACCATTCCCGCGAGTCGAAATCCGGAGCGGACGTCGTCACCCGCGTGTTACCCCCATCCGCGAAGAAGTAGCCGGCGGCGAGAGCAACCGGGCCGTTGCTGTATGCAGCGGCCAGCCCATACGATCTGCCGGCGCCCATCTTTCCCGCGACGTTTCCGCTCGCGTACATCCCCTCGAACTGCAGGCCGCCGAAGTTCGGCGTGGCGTAGCGGATCGCATTGTTGATGCGCGCGCCGTTGTCGTAGTTGTCGACGTCGCCCGGCGTGGCGAAGAAGCCGCCGAAGTAGCCGTCGGCGGTCAGCCCCTGCACGAGATTGACGACGGGATCGTACTGGCGGCCGATCGTGACCTCGCCCCATTCGTTGCCGCGCAGGCCGATGATCGCCTTGCGCCCGAACGCGAGGCCGCCGTTGCCGAGATGGCCGTTGACGGCGTTGAAACCGCTTTCGATCTGGAACAGCGCCGACAGGCCGTTGCCGAGCGACTCGGTGCCGCGCAGTCCCCAGCGACTGCCGGAGATGATATTGCTGGTGATCGCGGACAGCGAGTCGGGACCGCTGTTGGTCGCTACGTGGTTGGCGTGGACGAAGCCCGAATCGATCGTGCCGTAGAGCGTGACGTTGCTCTGCGCCTGCACGCTTGCGGGCACTGCGAGCAATGTGAGCGTTGCGGCGAGCGCCAGAGCGCGCAGGCCGTTGTTGAGGTGTGAGCGTTGAGTCATGGTGTCGAGCGCTTTGCCGCGCATGGTTGAAATCGACACCGAGAATATTGGCGAACACCTGTTCGGATTCCTTATGAAGATTCCGAAACGATTCCAGCCCCATCAAACCGTGCATGGCGCAGGGCCACGCACGGCATTTCTAAGAACTGTCCTCACGATTCGCCGTGAAGCAACGCAAAAAACGGAAAGCGGGCGATGGCGAGGAACTCACGCGTCATGCATCGCCCCCGGTTTGCCTTGCGCGTCGTGCGGCCACGCGCGATAACGCCGCCCAGTCGAGATGGCCTTCGTCGTGCGCGAGGCTGTCGAGATGGTTGTCGCGCAGCACGCTGGCGAAGGGCATCGGCACGTTTGCCGCTTCGCCGGCGAGCAGGGCGAGCCGAACGTCCTTTGCGCCCAGGGCGAGCTTGAAGCCGGCGGGCTCGAACACCTGCTTCGCAATGGCGGCCCCATAGCCCGTGTATGCGGGTGTGGCGAACACCGTGCTCGTGATCATGTCGATGAAGTCGGCGCCTGCGACGCCGTGACCTTGCGCGAGCGCGGCGGCTTCGCTCATCGATTCGATGGCGCTGGCGATCATGAAGTTGGCGCCGAGCTTGACGACGTTCGCCTGCTCGGGCGTCTCGCCAAAGCGCCACGTACGCTGGCCGAGTACGTCGAACAGTGGTTGCACGGCATCGATGGCGCCGGTTTCGCCCGCCACGAGAATATTGAGTTTGCCGGCTTCGGCCACGTTGACGCGTCCGAGTACGGGAGCTGCGATGTAGCGCAGCGCGAGGGCCTCGCATCGCGTGCGCATCTCGCGGGCGAAGTCGAGCGAGATGGTGGCCATGTTCACCACGATCGCGTTGCGTGTGAGGGCTTCCAGTGCGCCGCCGTCGCACAACACGGCGCGAGTGGTGTCGTCGTCCGCGAGCATCGCGATGAGCACATCCGCGCTGCGCGCCGCGTCGGGGGCGCTGTCGCAGGGGGTGGCGCCCTGTGCCGCCAGTTCGTCGACGGGACCGCGGGAGCGGTTCCATGCACGGACGGCGAAGCCCGCCTTGAGTAGATTGCGCGCCATCGGGGCGCCCATGGTGCCGAGTCCGAGAAATCCGATGTTCATACGTTCTCCTTGTTGCAATGAGGTCGTGGCGGCGTGTCTTGCCACAAGCGCTGCCACAAGCGCCGCCACGCGCGGGACCGTCCGCGTCACGTAGGAGCATGACACCGAACGCGGCTTGCCGCAGAGGAGCCGGGGAATGCCGCGGAACGCCGGCTGCCGCCGGTGCGGCGGTAAGATGCACGTCATGCGCTGCGTGCCGCCCGGAACGGCGTCCCGTCGCACTCGACCGCTTCAATCCCTCACCGCTGCCATGACCGTTCGCAACAATTGGCCGACTTTCAGGACGCTGCCGTACCCGGTGTACTTCCGCTATGACGAGTTCGCCGCCGAGACCGCGTGGGTGCCGCATCGTCACGACTGGGGACAACTGAACTATGTGGCCAACGGGGTGATGCAGCTGGAGATCGAGGGCGCGCGCTTCGTGTCACCGCCGCAGTACGCCGTGTGGATTCCGCCGAAGGCCGCGCACGCGAGCTTCAATGCGCGCGCCGTCGTCTATCGGTCGGTGTACATCGACGCGTCGTTGGCGGCGGCGCTCCCGTCCCGCGCGGCCACGCTGCGCATCAGTGGCTTGCTGCGGGTGATCCTGTCCGATTTCGCCGAGCGCGGCGTGGCCTGTCCGAAGACCGATGCGGACCGGCGTCTCGCGCACGTGCTCGTCGACCAGTTGGCGTTCGCACCGGCCGAGCCGCGCTTCCTGCCGCAGGCGAGATCGCCCGCCTTGATACGCGTGCTCGAGGGGTTGCAGAACGAGCCGAGCGACAATCGCACGCTCGAAGCGTGGGCGCGCACCGTCTCGATGACCGAGCGCACGCTGGCGCGTCACTGTCGCGCCGAGTTGGGGATGACCTTGGGGCAATGGCGTGAGCGCAGGCGCTTCTTCCGCGCGATAGAGGCGCTGGAGGCCGGGCGCACCGTGAAGTCGATTGCGCTCGACCTGGGTTATGCGACACCGTCCGTCTTCATCGAAATGTTCACGCGCCAGTCCGGCTTGACGCCAGACCTGTTCCGGCGCCAGGCCATCCTCGGGGAAGTCGACAGGACGGTGGGCAATCCGGCTTAGTCGGTGCAGGGCATGCCGTCACCGGGTGTGCCTACACGTTCCGTTGCCATGAAGGCGGCCCGACGGCGTGCCTTGCGACACGCCGTCGGCGGCTGCGCTGCGTCGGAACCGCGTCCGACGCGCTGTCATTACCGCTTGAATGCCAGCAGTTGCGCGCCTTCCGGGACCTGATCGCCGACGGCGTACAGCACTTCCTCGATTTCGCCGTCCGCCGGGGCGCTGATGGTGTGCTCCATCTTCATCGCTTCCATGACAAGCAGCGGCGCGCCTTTCTCGACCTTGGCGCCCGGTTGCGCGAGCACCGCGATGACCTTGCCGGGCATCGGCGCCGTCAGACGTCCTTCGCCGCCTTCCTGCGTGCCTGCCTGTGCGAGCGGGTCGTGCCAGCGCAAGGCCCACGACTGGCCGTCGGCGAAGACGTGTGCCGTCTCGTGCTCGAAGTCCACATGCCCTTGCACGCGATGCTCGCCGAGCGTCGCGCGGTACACGCCACCGTCGTGCGTGTATTGATACGGCAAGGTTTTCCCGTCGACCGTCAGCGAGCTCGCGTGCGGCCCGCTCGTGAGCACGACGTCGATGCGCGTCTCGCCGTGATCGAACGACATCGTGCGCTGATAGTCGCCGTTCAGACGCCAGCCGGAGGCGAGCTGCCACGGCGAGTGATGGTCGATGCTGTCCAGATACTTGCGCCGGCCCACGACCGTCTCGCGGCCGAGCTGTGCGGCGACGGCCAGCGCGAGCGCCGTGGCGGGCACCGGCGCGGCGGCGGGGAACAGCGTGTCGCGATGGCGTTCGATCAGGCCCGTGTCGAGATCGGCGCCGGCGAACGGTTCGCTCGCGACGAGGCGTCCCAGGAACGCGATGTTCGTCTGCACGCCCACCACGCGGTACTGACCCAGCGCGCGGCGCATGCGGGCGAGCGCTTCGTCGCGATCCTGCCCCCAGACGATCAGCTTGGCGATCATCGGATCGTAGAACGGGGAGATGGTGTCGCCTTCGCGAACACCCGAGTCAATACGCACGCCATGCGCGCTCGCGCCGCCGATTTCGAATTGCACGGCAGCGGGCGGGCGCAGCGTCGTGAGCGTGCCCGTCGACGGCAGGAAGTTGTTGTCCGGATTCTCGGCGTAGATGCGTGCTTCGAGCGCATGGCCGCGAATCCGCAGTTCTTCCTGCCTGCGCGGCAGGACTTCGCCGGCCGCCACGCGCAACTGCCACTCGACCAGATCGAGCCCAGTGATCATTTCGGTGACCGGATGTTCCACCTGCAGACGGGTGTTCATCTCCATGAAGTAGAACGAGCCGTCCTGGTTGGCGATGAATTCGACCGTGCCCGCGCCTACGTAGCCCACGGCGCGCGCGGCGTTGCAGGCCGCTTCGCCCATGGCGCGACGGCGCGCTTCGGTCATGCCCGGCGCGGGCGCTTCTTCCAGCACCTTCTGGTGACGGCGCTGCACCGAGCAGTCGCGCTCGAACAGGTAGACGCAGTTGCCGTGCGTGTCGGCAAAGACCTGGATCTCGATGTGACGCGGGCGCGTCAGATATTTCTCGACGAGCACGCGTTCGTCGCCGAAGCTGCTGGCCGCTTCGCGCTGGCACGAGGCGAGCGCGGCGCGGAAGTCTTCGCTGCGCTCGACCACGCGCATGCCCTTGCCGCCGCCGCCGGCGCTGGCCTTGAGCAGCACCGGGTAGCCGATCTCGTCGGCGCGTGCGTGCAGGAACGCGGGATCCTGGTTCTCGCCGTGATAGCCGGGCACCAGCGGCACGGCGGCGCCTTCCATGAGCGTCTTGGCGGCGCTTTTGCTGCCCATGGCGTGAATGGCGCCGACCGGCGGGCCGATGAAGACGATGCCGGCCTCGTGGCATGCCGCCGCGAACGCCTCGTTCTCGGACAGGAAGCCGTAGCCCGGATGGATGGCCTGGGCGCCGGTGGCCTTGGCGGCATCGATGATGGCGTCGATGCGCAGGTAGCTGTCGCGCGCGGCCGCACCGCCCACGTGCACCGCTTCGTCGCACACGGCGACGTGCTTGGCGTGCGCATCGGCATCGGAATAGACCGCGACCGTGCGAATGCCCAGCCGGGCGGCCGTCGCGGCCACGCGGCAAGCGATTTCGCCGCGATTGGCGATGAGGATCTTGTCGAACATATTGCCTCCGGAAAATGATCGATTGGGGCGGCACTCGCGCTTCGCGCCGCCCGCTCGTGACGGACGGTCGACGCACTCGCGCCATTCTCGTTGCTATCCAGCTTCGCCGTGGCGGCGGATCGTCTCAAGCGATCTCGCCGCCGCACCGGCACTCATCCTTCAATCCTTCGACGCCACACCCGCGCGCACGCGCCTCCGTCAATGCGTGGCGCAGGCCGACAGGCCGTCGCACTCACCGCCGCCCTGCGCGGCGAGCTTCTCTTCGGTCGACGTGCGCATGCCCAGACGCGCGAGCAGCGCGCGATCGTGCTCGGCCTGCGGGTTCTGCGTGACGAGCAGCTTCTCGCCATAGAACATCGAGTTGGCACCGGCGAGGAAGCACAGCGATTGCAGAGCGTCGTCCATCAGCTCGCGGCCGGCCGACAGGCGCACCATGGCGCGCGGCATCGTGATGCGCGCCACGGCGATCATGCGCACGAAGTCGAACGGATCGACGTTGTCGTTGTTTTCGAGCGGCGTGCCTTCGACCTTCATCAGGTTGTTGATGGGCACCGACTCGGGGTACGGCGACATGTTGGCGAGCTGCGCGATCAGGCCGGCGCGCTCGCGGCGCGTCTCGCCCAGACCGACGATGCCGCCGCAGCAGACCTTCAGGCCGGCGTCGCGCACGCGGGCGAGCGTGTCGAGGCGGTCCTGGTACGTGCGCGTGGTGATGATCTGTCCGTAGAACTCGGGCGACGTATCGAGGTTGTGGTTGTAGTAGTCGAGTCCGGCTTCGCGCAACTGCTCGGCCTGACCTTCGCGCAGCATGCCGAGCGTCACGCACGTCTCGAGGCCCAGCGCCTTCACGCTGCGCACCATCTCGCCGACGGCCTCGACCTGGTGCGGCTTCGGGCTGCGCCAGGCGGCGCCCATGCAGAAGCGCGTGGCGCCCGCGTCCTTGGCGCGCTGCGCGGCGGCCACGACTTCTTCGACCGGCATGAGCTTCTCGGCTTCGACACCGGTGTCGTAGCGGGCCGACTGCGGGCAGTAGGCGCAATCCTCGGGGCAGCCGCCGGTCTTGATCGAGAGCAGCGTGGAGAGCTGCACGGCGTTGGCGTCGAAGTGTTCGCGGTGCACCTGTTGCGCGCGGAAGATCAGGTCGTTGAACGGCAAGGCGAACAGCGCCTCGATGTCGGCGACCGTCCAGGGCTTGTCGTTGCGGCGCAGGGCTTCGTCGTGACCGTGAGCGGCAGTGTGAGCGTGAACTTGCATGGTGAGATTCCTTGAATTCCGTGTATTCGTTGATGTCGCGCGTCGGGCGGCGTCAGAGTGCCGTATGGGAGCGCGCCGAGTGCGCCGTCTGCGCCTGATGCGGCTGTGCCGTGTCGACGAGCGGTGCGATGTCGAGATAGCCGGAGGCCGTCGCGGCGTCGGGGTGCGGCAGATGCGGCACGCGGCCCAGCAGGGGCGCGGCGAGGCGCGAGGCGATGGCGTCCACGTTGGCGTCCGCATGACGCATGTCCGGATCGACGTGGTTGGCGACCCAGCCGGCGAGTGTCAGGCCGCGCGAGGCGATGGCCTCGGCGGTGAGCAACGCGTGGCTGATGCAGCCGAGCCGCAGGCCGACCACGAGAATCACCGGCAGGCCGAGCTGGCGGGCAAGGTCGGCCGTGTCCGGCGCCCCGGCGTCGGGACCGAGCGGCACGCGAAAGCCGCCCACACCCTCGACGATCACGAGATCGGCGTGCGCCGCCACGCGCGCGTAGCCGGCACGGATCACGCTGCAATCGAGCGCGACGCCTTCGGCGGCGGCGGCGATGTGCGGTGCGGTGGCGTCCTTGAGCACGTACGGGCAATACCAGTCGTCGGGCAACTTCAGATTGCTCGCGGCATGCAGTTGCTCGACATCCTCGTTGACGAAGCGTCCGTTGTGCTCCGACGCGCCCGCCGCCACTGATTTCACACCCGCGCAGACCAGACCGCGGCGTGCGGCGGCGTGCAGCAATGCCGAGGAGACCAGCGTCTTGCCGATCTCGGTGTCCGTGCCGGTGACGAAGAACGCGTGGCGTGCCGGCGTGGCGCGCGCGACCGGGGTGGCCGAGGTAACCGAGGTAACCGAGGTAACGAGAGAGGTTGGATCAGTCATGGGCATGCTCCGTCCAGTCGCGATCGAGTTGGTTGATGGCCGTCGCAAGGCGCGCGACATCGTCGGCCGTGTGCGCCGCGCTCAGTGTCACGCGCAGGCGCGATGTGCCCGGCGCGACCGTCGGCGGGCGGATGGCCGGCACCCACAGCCCCGCTTCGGCGAGCCCGGCCTGGGCATGCAGCGCGGCGGCGTTCTCGCCGAGGACGATCGGCTGCACGGCGGTCGGCGACGTCATGTGCCGCCAGTGCGAGAGCGAGAGCGAGTCGCGAAGTTGCGCGATGCGCGCTTGCAGCGCCGTGCGGCGTTCGCGGCCCTCGTCGCCGGCGATCAGCGCGAGACTCGTGAGCAGCGCATGAGCCTGCGCCGGTGCGGCGGCCGTGGTGAAGATGTACGGTCGCGCACGGTTGATGAGCCATTGCACGACGCGGTGATTCGCCGCGACAAACGCGCCCCCGACACCGGCCGCCTTGCCCAGCGTGCCGACGATCACGAGATTCGGCGAGCGCAGGTCGAAGTGTTCGAACACGCCCCGGCCGTTCTCGCCGACGACGCCGAAGCCGTGCGCATCGTCCACGATCAGCCACGCGTCGTGACGTTCGGCCAGCGCAAGCAACCGCGGCAGCGGTGCGATGTCGCCATCCATCGAAAACACGCCGTCGGTGACGATCAGCTTGGTTTCGGCGGTGCTGGCGTCGAGCAGCGCCGCGAGCGCGTCGACGTCGCCGTGCGGGTAGACGTGGGTGCGTGCCCGCGACAATCGCGCACCATCGATCAGCGACGCGTGGTTGAGCGCTTCGGAGAAGATGTCGGTTTGCTTGTTCGCGAGTGCCGAGATCGTGGCCAGATTGGCCATGTAGCCCGTGCAGAAGTACAGCGCCTCGCCGTCGACCAGATGCGGCGACATGAACGCGGCGAGCGCGGTCTCGAGCTCGGCATGCGCCTGCGAATGGCCGCTGATCAGGTGCGATGCGCCGCTGCCCGCGCCGTAGCGCCGAGCGCCTTCGACGAGCGCTTCGACCACCGCGGGATGCGCGGCCAGGCCGAGATAGTCGTTGCTGGCGAACGCCAGTACGTCGCGCCCGTCGGCGTGCAGATGCGGCCGGCACGGCGTGGACACCACGCGGCGACGGCGATGCAGATGCGCGCGGTCGATCTGGGCAAGGCCCGCGTCGAGACGATCGAGCAGAGGATGTGCGCTCATGCGGCCACCCCCTTGCGTTGTGGCAACGTCGCGTCGAACGCGGCGAGCGTTTGCGTCGCGAGCCAGTCGATGGTGGCGTCGTCGAGCACGTACGGTGGCATCAGGTAGACCGTCGCACCGATCGGGCGCAGCAGTACGCCGCGCGCCCGTGCCTCGGTGGCGAAGCGCTTGCCGAAGTCTCGCCCGGCGCCTGCTTCGTCCGGCAGGACCGCGTCGAACGCCCAGATCATGCCGCGTTGACGGAAATGGCGCACTCGCGCGTCGTCCCCGAACGGGGACAGCGCCTGCGTGAGACGCGCGGCGCGCTGAATGTTGCCGGCAAGCACGTCGTCGTCGGCGAAGATGTCGAGCGTGGCGAGCGCGGCACGGCACGCGAGCGGATTGCCCGTGTACGAGTGCGAGTGCAGAAAGCCGCGCGCGGTGTCGTCGTCGTAGAAGGCGTCGTAGATCGCATCGCGCGAGAGCACGAGCGAGAGCGGCAGATAGCCGCCGCTGATGCCCTTGGAGAGCGTGAGCAGATCCGGCCAGACGCCCGCCTGCTCGCTGGCGAAGAATGTGCCGGTGCGGCCGCAGCCGACCGCGATTTCGTCGGCGATCATGTGCGCGCCGTACCGGTCGCACAGTTCGCGCACACGGCGCAGATACGCCGGGTCGTGCATGGCCATGCCGGCCGCGCACTGCACGAGCGGCTCCACGATCACGGCGGCGACGCGCCCTTCACGCCGTGCGAGCAACGTCTCGAGCTCGGCGGCGGCGCGCAGCGCGACGTCGGCGGCGCTCTCGCCGTCGCGCGCCGCACGCGCATCGGGCGACGCCACCACGTGCGCGTGGCGCAGCAGCGGATCGTAGGCGTCGCGGAACAGGGCGACGTCGGTCACGGCAAGTGCGCCGAGCGTCTCGCCGTGATAGCCGTGGCGCACGCACACGAATTCGCGCTTGTCGCCGTGGCCCTGATTGCGCCACGCGTGGAAACTCATCTTGAGGGCGATCTCGACGGCCGACGCGCCGTCCGACGCGAAGAACGCATGGCCGAGCACGCCGCCCGTGAGCGCCGACAGACGCTCCGAGAGCGAGACGACCGGCTCGTGCGTGAAGCCCGCGAGCATGGCGTGTTCGAGGCGGCCGAGCTGGTCGACGAGCGCCGCGTTGATGCGCGGATTCGCATGGCCGAACAGGTTGACCCACCACGAACTGATGGCGTCGAGATAACGCTCGCCGTCGGTATCGACGAGCCAGGGGCCTTCGCCGTGAGACAGTGCGACGAGGGGCAGCTTTGCCTGTTGCTTCATCTGCGTGCAGGGGTGCCAGACCTGTCGCAGACTGCGCGCGGCGAGATCACCGGGACCGACGGCGTGGGGGCGCGGGAACGCGTCCATCATTGACTCCTTTGTTGGCCGGGGCGCACGGCGCTCGCCGCAGGGCGGGCTCCGTGTGTCCGGCTGGCCTGCCGCGGGCAGTGCGCGAGGCGCTGTCGCAGAGGGCCGGAGGTGGGGGATGGGCGCATGGTAGGCAAAGCGTTTTGGTAGGGCAATAGGCGGAATTGGCGTAAAAAATTGCTTATTTACGTGCTGTAGCGAGACGTTATCGATAAATCCTCAAAACCCGTCGACAACGTTGCGGCATCTCCGCCGTCACCCCTCCTCAAAAAAATTTGTAACTGTCGTCGAGCCCGTTCGTTCGGCGCGCATGCGGCGCTCAGGAGGCGTCGCGCCACGACGGCGTGCGCTTTTCGAGGAACGAGCGCACGCCTTCGCGGCCTTCGTTCGACGCGCGGATCTTCGCGATGCGCTCGGCCGTGTCGGCGATGGCTGCATCGTCGATGGCGCGGCTCGCGAAGTCCTGCACGAGACGCTTGCATTCCTTCACAGCGTTCGGGCTGTTCTCCCCGAGCGCCTTGGCGAGTGCCTGCACGGTCGCGTCGAGCGCATCGGCGGGCACGACTTCGTGCACCAGGCCGTGGCGCTGCGCTGTCGCCGCCGTGAAGCGTTCGGCCGTGAGGAAGTAGCGACGCGAGGCGGCTTCGCCCAGCGCGCGGATGACGTACGGGCCGATCGTCGCGGGAATCAGGCCTAGGCGCGCTTCGGACAGGCAGAAATGCGCGGTGTCGACGGCCACCACGATGTCGGCCACGGCCGCCAGCCCCACGCCGCCGGCATAGGTGTCGCCCTGCACGCGGGCGATCACCGGCTTCGGGCAGCGGTAGATGGTGTTGAGCATGACCGCGAGCGTCATCGCGTCGGCGCGGTTCTCGGCGTCCGAGTACCCGGCCATCTTTTTCATCCAGTTCAGATCGGCGCCGGCGCAGAAGGCCACGCCTTCGGCCGCGAGCACGATGGCGCGCACGTCGTCGTTCGCGCCGAGCGCGCGAAACGCGCCGGTCAGCTCTTCGATGACCGTCTCGTTGAACGCGTTGCGCACGTCCGGACGATTGAGCTTGACGGTGGCGATATGGCGGTCGACGTCGAGTTTGAGCGTATCGAGTTGCATGGCTGGTAGTCCTCGTCGATTACATGCGGAACAGGCCGAAGCGCGTGTCCGGAATCGGTGCGTTGAGCGCAGCCGAGAGGCCGAGGCCGAGCACCGTGCGCGTATCGGCCGGATCGATTACGCCGTCGTCCCACAGGCGGGCGCTCGCGTAATACGGATGCCCCTGACGCTCGTACTGATCGCGGATCGGCTGCTTGAAGGCGTCTTCCTCGTCGGCGCTCCACGAGCCGCCCTTCGCTTCGATGCCGTCGCGCTTGACGGTCGCGAGCACCGACGCGGCCTGTTCGCCGCCCATCACCGAGATGCGCGCGTTCGGCCACATCCACAGGAAGCGCGGCGAATACGCGCGCCCGCACATGCCGTAGTTGCCCGCGCCGAACGAGCCGCCGATGATCACCGTGAACTTCGGCACGTTGGCGGTGGCCACGGCCGTGACCATCTTCGCGCCATGCTTGGCAATGCCTTCGTTCTCGTACTTGCGCCCGACCATGAAGCCGGTGATGTTCTGCAGGAAGATCAGCGGAATCTTGCGTTGGCAGCACAGTTCGATGAAGTGCGCGCCCTTCTGCGCGGACTCGGAGAACAGGATGCCGTTGTTTGCCACGATGCCGACCGGATAGCCCCACAGGTGCGCGAAGCCGCACACGAGCGTGGTGCCGTAGCGCGCCTTGAACTCGTCGAACTCGGAGCCGTCGACCAGACGCGCGATCACTTCGCGCACGTCGAACGGTTTCTTCGTGTCGGCCGGAATCACGCCGTAGAGTTCGCGCGCATCGTACTTCGGCTCGACCGGCGGCCGGACCGACACCGTGGCCGGCTTGCGGCGGTTGAGATTGGCCGCGATGCCGCGCGCGATGGACAGCGCGTGCGCGTCGTTCATCGCGAAGTGATCGGCCACGCCGGAGAGTCGCGTGTGGACGTCGGCGCCGCCCAGGTCCTCGGCGCTGACTTCCTCGCCGGTCGCGGCTTTCACCAGCGGCGGGCCACCGAGGAAAATCGTGCCCTGTTCCTTCACGATGATCGACTCGTCGCTCATGGCCGGCACATAGGCGCCGCCGGCCGTGCACGAACCCATCACCACGGCGATCTGCGGAATGCCCTGGGCGGACATCTGCGCCTGGTTGTAGAAGATGCGGCCGAAGTGATCGCGGTCGGGGAACACGTCGTCCTGGTTCGGCAGGTTCGCGCCGCCCGAATCCACCAGATAGATGCACGGCAGATGGTTCTGTTCGGCGATCTCCTGCGCGCGCAGGTGCTTCTTGACCGTCATCGGGTAATAGGTGCCGCCCTTGACCGTGGCGTCGTTGCACACGATCACGCACTCCTGGCCGGACACGCGTCCGATGCCCGTGATGATGCCAGCGCCCGGGGCATCGTCGTGATACATGCCGATCGCGGCGAGCTGCGAGAGTTCGAGGAACGGCGAGCCCGGGTCGAGCAGTTGCTGCACGCGCTCGCGCGGCAGCAGCTTGCCGCGCGCGATGTGCTTCTTGCGGGCGGCCTCACCGCCGCCACCGGCGAGTTGCGCAACGCGCGCGCGCAGGTCGTCGACCAGGGTCTGCATCGTGGCCGCGTTGCGCGCAAAGTCTTCGCCGCGCGGGTTGAGTTTGCTGTCGAGAATCGGCATGTGACGAAATCCGGTGGAGAGTGAGTTGTCGTTGAGTGCGGGATATCGCGGGTGAGGCGATGGGCGTTCACCCGCGCAATGTCAGTCGATGTGTCGGTCGCTCATTCGAACAGGTCGCCGTCGATGTAGCGCCAGCGTCCATCGTTCGAGCGCTCGAAGCGGCTGCGTTCGTGCAGCCGGTGCGCTCGGCCGCCGACCTTGTAGCGCGCGACGAATTCCACTTCGGCGTGCGTGTCGTCGTGCTGCACGTGCGCCTTGACTTGCAGGCCGAGCCACTGCGGGGCGTCGGCGAAGTCGAGCGCGGCGGGGCGCGTGCGAGCGGCCCACGTATCGAGCAGGTACGGTGCGTCGTGACGCACGAACGCCGTGTAGCGCGAGCGCATCAACGCTTCGGCCGTGGGCGGGATGTCGCCGTGTTCCAGGTAGCGACCGCAGCAGTCCGCGAACGCGAGGCCGCCGCAGGGGCACGCTTCGCGTTCGTTTTCCGGTGCGCGGGGGCGCGACGAGTCGGGTCTTGCCATGTGAGTCTTGCCTTGTTCTCAGATCCTGCCGTTCTTCAGGCACGCTTCGACTTGCGCGAAGCGATCGAAGCCCCAGAACGGCTCGCCGTCCACGATCACGAACGGCGAGCCGAACACGCCGCGCGCCATCGCCAGATCGATTTCGGCCTTGAGGTGGTCCTTCGCGGCGGGCGAGTGCATGCCGGTCTCGAGCGCCGCGCCGTCGATGCCGAGGGTCTCGCCGAGCCTGACCAGTTCCGCCGGCTCGCCGATGTTCACGTCGTCGACGTAGAGCGCGTGGAAGATCGACTTCGCGAATTCGGCCGACAGGTCGCCGCCGCGATGGTCCTGCACCCACAGCACGGCGCGCTCGGCGCATTGCGTCGGGATCGGGAAATGCGACGGACGCTTGTAGGCGATGCCGTGAAAGCGCGCGGTGCGCTCCACGTCGTGCCGCAGGTAGTCGGTCTTGATCGGATGCTGCATCGGGACACCCGTGCCGTTCACCTTGCAGACGATGTCGAGCAGGATCGGGTGCCATGCGACGCCGCGCCCATGCTTCGAGGCGATGTCGTCGATGCAGGTGCTCGCGAAATACCCATACGGGGATGCGAAGTCGAAATAAAAATCGATGGCGGACGTCATGTTGGCTCCGTTTCCGAGTGACGTGTCTGGCCCGCGAATCAAAAGATACGGCGGTGTGGCGACAGCTTGTTATTCCGTCGGCGACCGGGCTTCATCGGCCTGGGCGCGGCTGACTGCGTTCGTGTCCGTGCTCCTATCGTTGCTGCCGTGCGTACGGCTGCTACCGTTCCTGCTGCTCGCGTTCGAGGCTCGCACCGCTTACCAGGCGAGTGCACTGCCGTCGTAGTTGAAGAACCCGCCGTTGTGCGTGGCGCGCTCACCCGGCGCGCGGGCGAGCACGCGCCGCATGCCGGCCACGCTCGTCTGCACGTCGATATCGGCGTTCCCGCCGCCCATGTCGGTGCGCACCCAGCCCGGATGCATGGCCACGCACGTGGCGCGCTGTGCCTCGAGCGAGGCGGCCTTGACCACCGAATTGATGGCGGCCTTGCTCGCGCGATACAGCCAACTAGCGTTCGATTCCATCAGCGCGATGCTGCCCATGCGGCTCGACAGGAAGCCGAACGTGCCGCCCGCGGTTTCCACGAACGGCAGCACGAGCGGCGCGGCTTGCATGGCGCCGAGCACGTTCGTGTGGAACACGCGATCGAATTCCGCCTGCGTGACGGGCGCGAGGCCCGTCGTGCGCTCGGAATTCACGCCTGCGTTGTAGACCGCCACGTCGAGCGCCTCGCCGTCGAGCTGCCACGGCAGGCCCGAGACGGATTCGATGCGTGTGACGTCGAGCTTGAGCGGTTCCGCGCCCAGCTCGCGCAGCGCGGCCAGACCATTCTCGTCGCGCGCGGTGGCGATGACGCGCCAGCCGTCGTCGCGGTACTGGCGTACGAACTCCATGCCGATACCGCGCGATGCGCCGAGGATGAGGGCTGTTTTCATGACGGGGCGTCCAGTTCCGTGCGAGGGTGAGGTGGTGCCGATCAGACGAGTTCGATGGCCATCGCGGTGGCCTCGCCGCCGCCGATGCAGAGACTCGCCACGCCGCGCTTGCCGCCGGTCTTGCGCAGCGCACCGATGAGCGTGACCAGGATGCGCGCGCCCGAGGCGCCGATCGGGTGACCGAGCGCGCAGGCGCCGCCGTGGATGTTCACCTTCTCGTGCGGCAGATTGAATTCGTGCATCGCTGCCATCGTGACGACGGCGAAGGCTTCGTTGATTTCATAGAGGTCGACGTCGTTCGACGACCAGCCGGTTTTCTCGAACAGCTTGCGCATGGCGCCGACCGGGGCGGTCGTGAACAGCCCCGGCTGCTGCGCGAACGTGCTGTGGCCGGCGATGCGTGCGAGTGGCGCGAGGCCCAGGCGTTTGGCGGTCGATTCGCGCATGAGCACGAGCGCGGCGGCGCCGTCGGAAATCGACGACGAATTGGCGGCGGTGACCGTGCCGTCCTTGCGGAAGGCGGCCTTGAGCGTTGGAATCTTCTCGGGGTTGGCCTTGAACGGTTGTTCGTCCTGCCCGACCACGGTATCGCCCTTGCGGCCCGGCACCGTCACGGCGGTGATTTCCCAGTCGAACGAACCGTCTTTCGCGGCGTTTTGCGCACGCTCGAGCGAGGCGATGGCGAAGGCGTCCTGTGCTTCGCGCGTGAAGGCGTAGCGGTCGGCGCACTCTTCGGCGAAGGTGCCCATCAGGCGGCCCTTGTCGTAGGCGTCTTCCAGCCCGTCGAGGAACATATGGTCGATGACCTGGCCGTGGCCCATGCGCATGCCGGCGCGGGCCTTGGGCAGCAGGTAGGGCGCG
The DNA here is from genome assembly GCF_000815105.2 of Pandoraea pulmonicola. NCBI lineage: Bacteria > Pseudomonadati > Pseudomonadota > Betaproteobacteria > Burkholderiales > Burkholderiaceae > Pandoraea > Pandoraea pulmonicola. The sequence goes on from NZ_CP010310.2 coordinate 473,341, forward strand.
TTGCTCATGCTTTCCATGCCGCCGGCGACGATCACGTCGGCGCTGCCGGCGGCGAGCATGTCGTGCGCGAACATGGCGGCGCGCATGCCCGAGCCGCACATCTTGTTCACGGTGGTGGCGCCAGCGCCGAGCGGCAGCCCCGCGCCGAGCGCGGCCTGACGCGCGGGGGCCTGTCCCTGGCCGGCGGGCAGCACGCAGCCCATCACGACTTCATCGACCTGTTCCGGCTTGAGGCCGGCACGCTCGACGGCGGCGCGAATGGCGGCCGCGCCCAGTTGCGGCGCGGCGACCTCGCCGAACACTCCCTGCAGGCCGCCCATCGGCGTGCGCGCGGCGGAAACGATAACGATCGGGTCTTGTTGCATGGCAGTCTCCTGTGATCGGTTGACGATGCCGGCGGCGCGTCGTCGGGACGAGCTCGCCAGCCTCGGAATTTCCAAAGTTTCAATCCTTCATCGTCCACACGTGCCGCAGGAGTGTCCGGCCCCGTCGGAGAGAGGGCCGGACGATGCCCGCGGGTCAGGCGCGTGGGTGACGCAATTCGGCTATCTCCGCGACACAGCGCGCATAGACGCGCGGCAGGGCGTCGAGGCTGTTGACCGACATGCGCAGATCGCGCACCAGTCCGTCGCGCAGGCCGTACACCCAGCCGTGCACCGTGACGGGCTGGTTGCGGGCCCACGCGTCGCGCAAAACCGTCGTATGGCAGATATTGACGACCTGCTCGATGGCGTTGAGCTCGCACAGGCGATCATGGCAAGCTTCGCGCGAGGGCAGGGCGTCGATCTGCTCGATGTGGCGCTCGTAGACGTCACGCACGTGGCGCAGCCAGTTGTCGACGAGGCCCATCTTCGCGCCGTCGAGGGCGGCGCCCACGCCGCCACAGCCGTAGTGGCCGACCACCATGATGTGGCGGACCTTCAGGACTTCGACGGCGAATTGCAAAACCGACAGGCAGTTCAGATCGCTGTGCACCACCACGTTGGCGATATTGCGGTGGACGAACACCTCGCCCGGGGCCAGGCCGGTGATCTGGTTGGCGGGCACGCGCGAATCCGAGCAGCCGATCCAGAGATATTCCGGCGCCTGTTGCTTGGCCAGCCGTTCGAAAAACTCGGGATCCTCCGCGTTCACGCTGGCGACCCAGGCGCGGTTGTTGTCGAGCAGATGGATGAGAGGTTGGTCTTTGTCTTCGGTCATGATCGTGTCATCCGGCGTGGGTGTCGTGCGCTGGGATGCGTCGAGCGCTCAGGCCGCCGCCGCGCGCGGTGGCGTGGCGTCCATGGCGGCCGTGGCGCCGTGCCCGGCGCCGTAGCGGTTGACGAATCGAAGCGAGACATCGTACGGATAGAAGTCGTGCATCTGTCCGGCTCGCACCCGGTCCTGGTAGTTCTGCCACAGGCCCGGATCGAAGAAATCCGGATGATGCTGGCTCAGATAGCGCCGCACGCGCGCGTCTCCCGTCAGGAACGTCTCGAACGTCTGTGGAAACACGTCGCGCGGGCCTACACGGTACCAGACTTCCCCCGACATCGCCTCTTCTTCGTTACGGGGTTCCGGCACCTTCCGGATGTGGCAATCCGTCAGATATTCCAGTTCGTCGTAATCGTAGAAGACCACGCGGCCATGGCGCGTCACACCGAAATTCTTATAGAGCATGTCGCCCGGGAAGATGTTCGCCGCCAACAACTCCTTCACCGCGTTGCCGTATTCGCGCATGGCGTGCTCGACCTGCGCATCCGTGGCCGTCTGCAGCCACAGGTTGAGCGGCGTCATGCGGCGTTCGATATAGCAGTGGCGGATCACGAGGGCGTCGCCATCGACTTCCAGCAGCGAGGGCACTTCGGCGCGCAACTGGGCGAGCAGGGCGTCGTCGAAGCGCGAGAGCGGGAAGGCCACGCTGGAGAATTCCAGCGTATCGGCCATCCGGCCCACACGATCATGCTGCTTGACCATCAGGTACTTGGCCTTCACCTGTTCGCGCGTCGTCTCCTTGGGCGGTGCGAAGCGCTCGCGAATCAGCTTGAAGACGTACGGATACGAGGGCAGGGTGAACACCAGCATCACCAGCCCGGGAATGCCCGGGGCCAGCACGAACTTGTCGCTCGAGTGCTTCAGGTGATGCAGAAAATCGCGATAGAACAGATTCTTGCCGTGCTTTTGCAGGCCGACGGACGTGTAGATCTCCGCCTTCGGCTTGCCCGGCATGATCGTGCGCAGGAAGTGCACGTAAGCCGACGGCACCTCCATGTCGACCATGAAATACGCATGCGTGAAACTGAAGATCACGCGCAACTGATCGCGGCGAAGCAGTGCGGCGTCGAGTGCGAGCTGGCCGTTCGCGTCGTGCATGATCGAGATGGCGAGCGGCGTGGTCGTGTCGCCGTTCACGATGCGCCCGACGATGTACGCCGCCTTGTTGCGGAAGAACAGCGACGAGAGCACGTGAATCTGGAAATTCGGCGCGGGTTCGAAGTCGGCGCCGAAGGCATCCTCGAAGGCGCGCATCACATAGCCGACGTCGCGCGACAGATCCGCGAACGCTCGCCTGAGCTGAAAATTCGTGACGATGCGAGCGAGCGTGGCCGCCATGCCGTCCTGCGTCGGGTAATAGACGCGGTACGTCGGTCTGGCGGCGGGGGCGTCGTTCTCGATGTACTCCGTGGCCACGGCCGGGCGCACGAAGATAAAGCGATTGTTGAAATACGAGCGGTGCAGGATCTTGCAGCACACGGAGTTGAAGAACGTTTCCGCGAGCTCCGGTTGGCGATGCTCCGTGAGCAGGCCGATGTAGTGCAGCTTGACCTGACGCCAGACCTCGTCGTCGAGCGATTGTGCGTCGAACTCGTCTTCCAGCGTTACGATGCACTCGCGCACGCGCTCGTCGTAATAGGCGATGCGATCGCGCTGGAGCTTCTGAATGCCCATGAAGTCACCCGCCTCGAAACAGGCCTGCGCCGCGACACACACCTCGCGGAAGATGCGGTAATGCTTGTCGAAGCCGTCCAGCATCGTGCGGGCGACGTCGAAAGCAAACTGCGACGACAGGAGTTTCGGGAAGTGATTCATACCGGTCGGAGCGGCCTGGGGCGGGGCGCGGTGGCGGTCATCGGTCGATTGTAGCGCCGCGACCCGCGCCCGTTGGCTCGTCTCGTATCTCGTATGGCGTCGATTACATCGTTTCCGCGAACAGTTCGCGGCCGATCAGCATGCGGCGGATTTCCGAGGTGCCGGCGCCGATCTCGTAGAGCTTCGCGTCGCGCCACAGGCGACCGACCGGATACTCGTTGATATAGCCATTGCCGCCCAGGATCTGGATCGCTTCGCCGGCCATCCACGTGGCCTTTTCCGCCGTGTAGAGAATCACGCCGGCGCAGTCCTTGCGCACCTGACGCACGTGATCGCTGCCGAGCGAATCGAGCTGACGGCCCACCGCGTACAGATAGGCGCGGCTTGCCTGCAGGATCGTGTACATGTCCGCCACCTTGCCCTGGATGAGCTGGAACTCGCCGATCGACTGGCCGAACTGCTTACGGTCGTGGATATACGGCACCACCACGTCCATGGCGGCCTGCATGATGCCGAGCGGGCCGCCGGCGAGCACGGCGCGCTCGTAGTCCAGACCGCTCATGAGCACCTTCACGCCGCCGCCGACCTGGCCGAGCACATTATCTTCCGGCACTTCCACGTTCTCGAACACCAGTTCACCCGTGTGCGAGCCGCGCATGCCGAGCTTGTCGAGCTTCTGCGCGACCGAGAAGCCCTTCATGCCCTTTTCCACGATGAACGCCGTCATGCCGCGCGCGCCCGCTTCCAGATCCGTCTTGCCGTAGACTACCAGCGTGTCGCAGTCCGGGCCGTTCGTGATCCACATCTTCGTGCCGTTGAGCACATAGCGGTCGCCGCGCTTCTCCGCGCGCAGCTTCATGCTGACCACGTCCGAGCCCGCGTTCGGCTCGCTCATCGCGAGTGCGCCGACGTGTTCGCCCGAAACCAGCTTCGGCAGATACTTCACCTTTTGCGCGGCCGTGCCGTTGCGGTGAATCTGGTTCACGCACAGGTTCGAGTGAGCGCCGTAGGACAGGCCGACCGACGCCGAGGCGCGCGAGATTTCCTCCATCGCGATCATGTGCGCGAGGTAGCCCATATTCGCGCCGCCGTACTCTTCCGAGACCGTCATGCCGAGCACGCCGAGCTCGCCCATCTTGCGCCAGAGGTCCATCGGGAACTGGTCGGTGCGATCCACTTCGGCGGCGCGCGGGGCGATTTCCTTGGCGGCGAAGTTCGCCACCGATTCACGCAGCATGTCGAGGTCTTCGCCGAGCATGAAGTTGAGGCCGGGCAGCATAGTCATGACACAGTCTCCAGAGGGCGGCGCGTGGCGTGGCGCCCGCGCGTATGTTCGATGGTGAAGCGAAAAAAGCGTTGATTCGATGAATTCGGTGAAGTGAGGCTGGCGATGCCTAGCGCGAGGGTGTCGACGGCAGCACGAACAGCGTTTGTTGCATGAGAGCGCACAGCGTCCACTTGCCGTTTTCGATGGCGAACAGTTCGGCGGTGGTGACGATGAGCGTGCGTCCGGCCTTGACGACCTGGCCGCGTCCGACCAGTGTATCGCCCTTGCCGGGTGCGAGAATGTTCAGCTTGTACTCGGCGGTGACCAGTTCCTGTTCGGGGGAAATGCGTGTGTATCCGGCGTAGCCGCCTGCCGAATCCGCGATGGCGCCAATGACGCCGCCGTGGAAAAAGCCGTGTTGTTGATTGACCTTGTCGGAGAAGGGCAGCGAGATCTCGCAGTGGCCGTCGGCCAGATGCGTGAGTTGCGCGCCCCAATGTGTCATGACGCCCTGGCTGTCGAAGCTGGCGCGAATTTTCGCGGCGATGGCGTCATCGAGCGGTGCGGCATGAGAGACGGGGACGGTGACCATGGCGACAAGGTTCACAAAAACACGAGTGTCGAGATATTACTTTACGTTTACGTAAACGTAAAGTAAGGACTTTCCAGGGGAGAGAAAGGAAGCGCTTTGCGCGGGAGACGGGATGCAAGCGGGGGTCTTACGACGATTGGGAAAGAGGGCGACGTGTTGGGCGGTGATCCGTTTGCGACAGCGGCGGGACAAAAGACAGGTTGGGTGGGCGACGGGTGGGAGAAGTGGCGAGGGAGCGGAGTATGCGGGTGGTGTAAATGGGCGATGGATGGGCGGGGATTACCGCTGCCCTGTCGTAGCGACTTTCAGGTGGAGCCTAGACAGGGTAGTGGTGATCCCCGCGGCCCTGGGGGTATGAGAGGGTGGGGGGGTGCCCCTATGTAATTAGTCAAGCACTAGGGGCGGTTTTCGGTTGATAAAAAGTGCCGTCGCGCAGCATGGCAAAGAGCACGTCGCAGCGCCGGCGAGCCAGCGCGATAAGTGCCTGGTTGTGGCGCTTGCCCTGCTGGATCTTTCGGCTGTAGTAGGCGCGTGAGATCGGGTCTCGCAGGGCGGCAAAGGCTGAGAGAAACAAGGCGCGTTTGAGTACCTTGTTGCCACGCCGGGAGGGGTGTTCGCCTCGAATCGAGGAACCAGAGCGCCGGGTGACCGGCGCGAGACCCGCATACGCGGCCAGATGGGCGGCCGAGGCAAAGGCCTTGTGCGCCACCTCGGTCAGGAGTCGTGCTGCGGTCCTGAGCCCGACTCCGGGCATGCTACTCAGGACCGGCCAAAGAGGGTTGCTTTGCACCAGGCGCTCGACTTCGGCGGCAATCTCGTCGCGTTGCTTGCGTAGGGCTGCTAGTTGCTGGGCCAGACGCGGCATGACCAGCGTGGCGGCATGAGTACCAGGCACGACTACGGTTTGTTCGGTAAGCGCCTGCGCGATGTCAGCGGCCAGGCTCTTGCCAATGCGTGGTGCGAGCTTGATCAGGCGATTCGCCAGCGTTTTTTGGCCCGCGGCCGTCAGTGCTGCAGGCGAGGGGTAGCGCTCAAGCAGATCAAGCACGGCGGGGTGATCCAGGCGAGGCCCGAGCACGCGCTCGAGCGCGGGATGAATCTGCGTGAGTAAGCCGCGAATGCGGTTGCTGGTTTGATTGACTTGGGCGGCCAGATCATCGTCGAAGCCGCACAGCATGGTCAGCTCGGCGAGCGGCTCATCGGCCAGCCGCAGCGAGCGCAGCGTATGCGGCATGGAGCGCGCGGCTTCGGCGATGACGGCGGCGTCACGTGCATCGGTCTTGGCTTCGCCGGCGTGCAGGTCAGCGATGCGGCGCATGGCCAGGCCGGGTAAGTAGGCGACGAGTGCACCGGCGTCTTGGGCGACGGCGAGCGGCAGCGCGCCAATGGTGGCGGGCTGATCGACGACGAACAGAAGTCGGCCGTGCACCTTGAGCTCATTGATGAGGGCTCGCAGCTGTGTCTCATCGTTAGGCAGGGCCTTGTTGTAGAGGCGACGGCCGTTGCGATCGAGGGCCACGGCATGGTGGTGGCCTTTGCCGACGTCGACGCCGATGAAGACATCGACGGCGTCATGAAGAGGAAAGTTTTGCATTGCAGTTTGCTCAAATGACGAATTGGCCTGCAAAAACCATGGTGGCAAGTCTCGGCATCCACGTTACGGACGGCATCGGAAAATCCCGAGCCAAACCCCTATTAGCGATCACCAGCCACCCACCAGCCCCGGTGACAACACCCCCCGGATCATGACTGCGACTGGGGGACTTAATCATGCCGGGCCTGGCTGGCCAAAACCTCAATTATCGAGGTGCGAACATAGTAACGGGGGGTGAAGCGGGAGGTGGTGTGTCGTCACGCCGAAGCCGCGTGAGTGTCAACGCATCAATGCATCAATGCATCAATGCATCAACGCATCAACGCATCAATGCATCAGTGCGAAGGCGCAGTCGCCTTGCCGAGTCGCGAGACGACCGGCGGGGCTGCTTCGCCGGCGGCTTCGAGTAATGCGAGGCATTGTGCTTCGTGCTGCGAGACCTCGTCGAGTGTGGCATGGAGGTCTTCGAGTTGTTGCTCGAGCACCTGGCGGTGTTGCGACAGCGTCTCGAGGAATACCTTGAGTTGCGGCACCGTATCCTTGGGCGATTCGTACAGGTCGAGGATCGTCTTGATCTCGGAGAGTGTGAGCCCGAGGCGTTTGCCGCGCAGCGTCAGCTTGAGGCGCGTACGGTCCTGCCCTGTGTAGACGCGATGGCGTCCGCCCGGACCCTCGCGGGCCGGCGTGAGCAGGCCCTGATCCTCGTAGAAGCGGATCGCGCGGGGCGTGATGTCGAACTCGCGCGCGAGATCGGTGATCGTGTATGTGAGCATCGGGTTAGGCAGGTGCTTGCCATTACAGATAGAATTGCCGTTTACGTTAGCGTCAACTTGCATCCTGTGCAATCGGTGTCGCCGTCAGCCTACAGTCCGACAGCAGACCCGGCAGACAACAAGAGAAAAAGCCCCTCTGGAGCGTGGTCCCCCGTGAATGCCCTCGAACAACAACTGAACTACCCGCTTGGTGATTTTCTGCCCGATGGTGGCACCGTGCACGAAGTCGCCCCGGGCGTCTTCTGGGTGCGCATGCCGCTGCCGTTCGTGCTCGATCACATCAACCTGTGGCTGCTGCGCGACGAAGTCGATGGCGTCAAAGGGTGGAGCGTGGTCGATTGCGGCATCACGCATCCGCAGATCAAAGCGTACTGGGAGCAAGTGTTCGAGACCGCGCTGGGCGGCGAGCCGGTGCTGCGCGTGATCGTCACGCACTGCCATCCCGATCACCTCGGCCTCGCGCACTGGATCTGCAAGGGCGGCGACAAGCCGCGCTGGCAAGCGCGCCTCGCGATGTCGCTGGGCGACTACGCCTGGGGCCGTCTGATGTCCGAGGGCGACAACAACAATGCCGCCAACGCCGGCGGCGACTTTGCGGTCGCGCACTTCATCGCGCATGGCCTCACCGACGAAGCCATGATCGACCAGCTTCGCAATCGCAAGACCTATTTCAGCGATCTCGTGCCCGAAGTGCCGTCGCGCTACTTCCGGCTGCGCGACGGCAACACCTTACGCATCGGCGGCAGCGACTGGCGCCTGATCGCCGGCTACGGCCACTCGCCCGAGCACATGGCGCTGTACTCCGAGCAACACAATCTGCTCATCTCGGGCGACATGGTGCTGCCGCGCATTTCCACCAACGTCAGCGTGTTCGACATCGAACCCGAGGCCAACTCGCTGCAACTGTTCCTCGACTCGCTCGGCGTCTACCTGGCGCTGCCCGAGGATTGCCTCGTGCTGCCGTCGCACGGTCGGCCGTTCACCGGCTTGCATACGCGCATCCGCCAACTGCGCGATCATCACGCGGCGCGATTGCAGGAAGTGCGCGAGGCTTGCGCGCGCACGCCGCAAAGCGCCGGCGACATCGTGCCGATCATGTTCCACCGCAAGCTCGACGCCCACCAGACCACCTTCGCCATGGGCGAAGCACTCGCCCATCTGCACTTGCTCTGGCATGCCGGCGAGCTCAAGCGACAGCGCGACGAGAAAGGCGTCTGGCGATTCTCGCCCGCGTAATCGCGCGAGTCCGTCAGTACGAAAGCACGCCCCGGAGACAAGACGTCGCCGGGGCGTTTTTCTTCGTGGCGTTGTGAGGCGGTGTCAGCATCGCCTCACAGGGCTCATCGTATTGTGGTGCTGCGGTATTGCGTTACGCGTGCTGGGTCGAGACGGCCACCTGGCGGCCGTCGCGACCGAGCAGGCCGTAAGTCAGCAGACTGATGCCGACGGTGAGCAGAATGTAGTACGCCGGCGCCAGCGGGTTCTGCGTGGCCTTGATCAGATACGTGATCCAGAACGGTGCGAGACCTCCGAACAGCATCACCGAAACGTTGTAGAGAATCGACACGCCCGTCGAACGCACGCCGACCGGGAACACCTCCGTGACGGCCGTTGGGAACGCGCCCCAGACGAAGCCCATGCAGATCGCCGGGAGAATCTGTGCGAGCAGCAGGTTGGCCATCGACGGCGCATCGTGCAGACGCGTGAACATCCAGAACGACGTCAGACCATAGAGCAGCACGAACAGCAGAATCAGCGGCTTGCGGCCGACGCGGTCCGAGATCCAGCCCGTGAGCGGGCACAGCACGGCGATGAGCATGGCGGCAACGAACGTCGACAGGCTCGCCGCCCCTTGCGTGAGACCGAGCTGCTTGACCGCGTAGATCGGCGTGTAGATCAACGTGACGTAGAACGACGTCGTGGCCGCGACCGTCAGGCCGAAGCCGGCGACCAACGAGCGATAGTGTTTCGAGAAGACGTCGGCGAGCGGTGTGCGGCGTGCCGGTTCGCGCGCGGCGGCATAGGCCAGGAATTCCGGCGACTCCGTCATGCGACGACGAATGTAGAAACCGACCGGCCCGATCAGAATCCCGAACAGAAACGGCAGACGCCAGCCCCACGATTCGAGCGCTTCCTTCGTCAGCCCCGTGTTGAGCAGGTAGGCGCACAGCCCGGCCAACGCCACCGCAAGCGCCTGCGAGCACATCTGGAAGCTGCCATAGAAGCCGCGCAGATGCGGCGGCGAGAACTCGATGAGCATGGCCGTCGATCCGCCGAACTCGCCGCCCGCCGAAAAGCCCTGGATCACCCGTGCCAGCAGGATCAGCAGCGGCGCCGCGAAGCCGATCGTGGCATACGTGGGCGCGATACCGATCAGGCCCGTGCCGAGCGCCATGAGCAGCACCATCACCGAAAGCGCCGACTTGCGGCCCGCATGATCGGCGTACAGCCCGAACGCCAGCCCGCCGATAGGACGGAAGAAAAAGGCCACGCCAAGCGACGCTACACTCGCGAGCAGCGAGTTCGTATCGTTTTCCGCGGGGAAGAAGAGTTTTGCGATGACGACTGCGAAAAGACCGTAGACCGTGAAGTCGAACCACTCGAATGCATTGCCCAGCGTAGAACCGATCACCGCCTTACGTCGCAGCGCCGGATCGATGACCGGTGTGCTGGTGGGGGTTGCCTGCATGTGCCTCTCCTGCTTGGTTGGGGCGCCGCTGTCGGATAGGGATGCGAAGGGGCGACCATCGCATGCGTCCGCTCTGTGGCGGCAAGTCCGGTTTAACGTCGTGTGTACCCTCTTTGGGTTACGGACTCACTCTAGCGCAGGTTCGCAATGCACCACAACGGGTCAATATTCCGCCCGCGAATGCCGACAGATGTCAGCGCTTGCGCCGGTAGCGGTACTCCCATTTCTCGACCCAATCCCACGTGCCCGTGTAGGGATTGAAACGGTACTCAGGAACGTAGCCGGACTCGGTTGTGTAGCAGCCGCCACGGCGCAGATAGCACTCCTGAGTCAGGAAGTGGTCTGGCCCGCGCGTATCGCGTCGCCGGTGCAGCGGCGGCGCGACGACCAGCGGCGGTGCCGGCGTGACGATGACCGGCGCCGGCCGGACCGGTGCTACGGGCGCCACGGGGGCGACGGGAACGGCCGGACCGAGAACAGCGGGCGCGACAGGCACGGGAGGAAGCGGGGTCGCGGGGCCGACGATCGCCGGCGCCGGAGCGACCGGGGCGACGGGGACGGCCGGTCCGACGACGACCGGCGCCGGCCGGGTGTACGGCGCCGGCGAGAAGACCTGCCAGTCGCCAAGTGCGGCGCAGCCGACCGTGACCAGCGGCAGGGCGAGGGCGGCGGCAAGGCAGATCGGGCGTCGAGACCGAAAGAGACGGTTGAATAGCGATGCGCTCCGGTGTGCGGCAATGGCGCGCACCGGAGCCGTGGATGGCGTGGTGTTCATGGGTAGTGACGGTGAGAGAGATTCGCGCAGGGTATCTGCCGAAACGCTGGATCGACCGTCTCGAGGCGCAATTTGGGCGACCTCCCTGCGCAATGCGGCACTACGGCGCCACTACACAACTTTTCCTACGGTTTTCCGACTATTCCCTTACCGTTCCGGCGTCTTTGCGTCGTCCTTGCGCTCCGACAAACGCGGCTTGCGCGGCGCCCGGGCGAACAGCATGTCGTAGAGCCAGCGAGGCAAGCGTCGCATGGCACACGCGACGATACCCATTTGCCATGGCAATACCACGAAGCGCCTGCGTCGTGCGATCACCGCCGCGGCCTTGCGCGCGAACTTGTCGGCGTCCATCAGGAATGGCATGGGGAAGGGGTTGCCGTCCGTCATCGGTGTCCGGATGTAGCCCGGCGCAATCGTCACGACGGCGACCTTGTCGGCGCGCAACTCCACGCGCAGGCTTTCGAGGTAAGTCATTGCCGCCGCCTTGGACGCGCTGTACGCGCCATGCCCCGGCAGCCCGCGCACGCCTGCTACGCTACCGATGCCCACGAGCGTGCCGCGCTTGCGCGCGCGCATGCCGGCGACGAAAGGGCTGAACGTGGCGACCATCGCCATCCAGTTGGTCTCCATGACGGACGCGAAATGCGGCAAATCGGCCGCATCTTCCGTATGTACGCCGTGACTGATGCCCGCATTGGCGATCACGATGTCCGGCACGCCATGACGCGAGACGAAGTCCTCGGCGGCCGCGCGCAGGGCAAGTGCGTCGCGCACGTCGAGCGCGTAGCAGTGCACGGCGTGCGGGTGCGGCAGCGTGCCGGCAAGGTCGCTGAGCTTGTCGCCACGGCGGCCGACCAGCCCGAGAATGGCGCCCTGCGCGGCGTAGTGACGCGCGAGCGCCTCGCCCAGTCCGCTCGAGGCGCCGGTGATGAAAACCTTCGGAGATGTCGTGTGTGTGGACATGTAACGCAAAAGCCCGGCCGGGGCCGGGCTTTGTGAGCGGCGAAGCTTACATCTTCTTCGCGCGGATCTGATTGATGATCGAGTCTGCCGTCTTGAGCGTGGCATCGAACGTCTGCTGCTCGGTCGTGGCCGGCTTGCCGGCCTTTTGCAGCGCTTCGCCCGAAGTGGCCGGCGAGACCAGATACTTGCCCTGGATCGCGATCGCCGGCACGCCGTCGATCTTGTAGTCCTGCCACGTCTTGTTGGCGATCTCCACGGCCGACTCCTTGCGCATCATGGCCGGCTTGCCGGCGGCGTCGTAGGCGTTGCCGTAGGCGGTCTTGTCGATGCCGAACTGCGAGAGGAATTCCGCTTGCGAATCCTTCGTCAGCAGGTAGTTGTGCTTCACGTGGATTTCGTTGAAGACCTTGGGGGTGAGTTCGGCTTCCTTGCCGAGCGTGCTGAGCGCGATGAACATGCGCGTGTGCGGCTCGAAGCGGCTCTGGAAGGCGACCGGCACGCGCTTGAACACCACGTCCTTGCCTTGCTTCTTGACCCACGCTTCGAGCGACGGCTCGAGCGCATTGCAATGCGGGCAGCCGTACCAGAAGAATTCGGTGACTTCGATCTTGCCCGCGCCGGCCGAGAGCGGCTGCTGCGGAATCGTCAGGTAGTCGGTCCCCGCGACCGGTGCTTCGGGCGACGCCGAGGCCGCGCCGGAGAGGAAACCGAAAGAAATCAGAACGGCACCAAGAAGTTTTTTCATGATCGTTATCGATGAGTGAGGCAGACGCGCAGGCCCCCGGCCGTGCTGCGTCTGCGCGAAACCAGATCCTGGATTCAGGCACATTCGCCAGTGCGTATGACCGGCGATGCCTTGCCAGGTTCAACGCCCGGGCGAAGCCGGAAACCCACCGCATGATGCAGCGTTTTACGAATTCCTGCTGCTGCGGCGATCCGCCAACGGCGGCGGGCGCCCCTCGCCGTGGAAACAAAAGGCGTTGCCCGTATGGTGCAACGCCTTCTGCGGTTATTGCTTGGTGAAACGGATAACTGCCGTGTCGTATCCGCCATCCTGCAGGCGTTGACGCACGTGATTCATCTCGTCGAGCTTGCCGTACGGGCCAAGACGTACGCGATACAGCGTCAGACCGTTGGCGTCGCGCTGCGTGACCTTGGCTTCGAAGCCCGAGAGGGCCAGCCTGGCGCGCAGTTGCTCCGCGTCGTTTTGCGACTTGAAGGCGCCGACCTGCAGGTAGTAGCCCGTGTTGGCGTTGTCCGTGGCGCTCGCCGGCGGCGTGGTCGGCGGGGCGACGGGCACCGCCGACTTGCCATTCAGGATGTCGGCCGGCGACGGCTTCGTCGGCGCGGGCTGCGAGGGCGGAGCGGCAGGGCTCGAGGCCACCGGCGGCGTCACCGGCGCGCCCGGCACGAGCGGCGACGTTGCGGCTTGCGACGCCGTCTCTGGTGCGGCCGGGCTCGACGCGGCGCCCGGCAGCGGCGTACGCGGCTGCAGCGACTTGTTCGGATCCGGCGCCTGCGCGGCCGGCGAATTCTCGGCCGGGCGCGGTGGCGTCTTTTCGACGAACGGGGTTGGCGTCTTCGTGATGTAGAGCGCGACGACGACGGCAACGGCCAGCCCAACGATCAGGCCGAGCACGATGCCCAGGAAAGTACCGCCCCGCTGGCGGGGTGGTCGACGTGTGTTTGCCATCGAGTCGATTCCGTCCTTACAGAGTTCCGATGCGTTTGCCGTTCGGAGTGGGTGGAAAACTGGCTTACATCTTGGCCGGGGCGGAGACGCCCAGCACGGCAAGGCCGTTGCGCAGCACCTGACGCGTGGCGGCGAGCAGCGCCAGACGCGCATGCTTGACGGTCTCGTCGTCGACCAGCACGCGATCGGCGTTGTAGAACGAGTGGAACGCGCCCGCCAGATCGCGCAGGTAGAATGCCGCGGCGTGCGGGGCGAGCTCTTCCGCCGCGCGCGTGAGCATGTCCGGATATTCGGCGAGCAGTTGCAGCAGTGCGAGGGCCCGTTCGCTGTCGAGCGGTGCGAGATCGGCGTTTGCCAACTGCGCTTCGTCGCCGCCCCACTGCGTGAGGATCGAGCAGATCCGCGCATGGGCGTACTGCACGTAGTACACCGGGTTCTCGTCGTTCTGCTTGAGCGCGAGGTCCACGTCGAACACGAACTCGGTGTCGGCCTTGCGTGAAATCAGGAAGAAACGCACGGCGTCGCGGCCGCGGCGCAGCGCAGCCTCGCGCTCGACCGGATCCGTCACCGGCGTTTCGGCCGTGATGCCGCCCGACCACTCGATCAGATCGCGCACGGTCACGTAGCTGCCAGCGCGTTTGGAGATCTTCACCTCTTCGCCGTTGCGCATGACGGTGACCATCTTGTGCAGCACATAGTCCGGGTAGCCCTTCGGAATGCCGATGCCGAGCGCCTGCAGGCCGGCGCGCACGCGCGCGACGGTGCCGTGGTGGTCCGAGCCCTGTACGTTGATGACCTGATGGAAGCCGCGATCCCACTTGCGCGTGTGATAGGCGACGTCGGGCACGAAGTACGTGTACGTGCCGTCGGACTTGCGCATCACGCGGTCCTTGTCGTCGCCGTAGTCGGTCGTGCGCAGCCACAGCGCGCCTTCCTGTTCGTACGTGACGCCGGCATCGACGAGCGCCTGCACCGTGCGCTCGACGCTGCCGTCGGCGTAGAGCGACGACTCGAGGTAGTACTGATCGAAGATCACGCCGAACGTCTGCAGGTCGATGTCCTGCTCGCGACGCAGATACGCCACGGCGAACGTGCGGATCGACTCGAAGTCCTCGATGTTGCCGCTGCCGGTGACGGGCTCGCCGTCGGACGCCTGTACGGTCTTGCGGTCGAGGAAGTCCTGTGCGATGTCGCCGATGTAGTCGCCGTTGTAAGCCGATTCCGGCCATGCGGCGTCGCCCGGCTTGAGGCCGCGCGCCCGCGCCTGCACGGACGTGGCGAGCGTCTGGATCTGCACGCCGGCGTCGTTGTAGTAGAACTCGCGATGCACCGGGCGGCCCTGCGTGCCGAGCAGCGCGGCGATCGTGTCGCCGAGGGCGGCCTGGCGGCCGTGACCGACGTGCAGCGGGCCGGTCGGGTTGGCCGAGACGAACTCGACGAGCACCGGGGCGGCGTCATCGCTCGCGGCGCGCTGGCCGAAGGCCGTGCCCTCGGTCAGGATCGCGCGTGCCACCGATTGCTTGGCGGCGTTGGCCAGACGCAGGTTGATGAAGCCCGGGCCGGCGATTTCGACGGCGTCGACGAGACCCTTGGCGCGGTTGTCCGCGAGGATGGCGTCGGCGATCTTCTGCGCCAGCTCGCGCGGGTTGGCGCGCATCGGCTTGGCGAGTTGCATCGCCACGTTACAGGCCAGGTCGCCGTGGGAGGCAACTTTCGGGCGTTCGAGCAGGATGGCCGGCGCGGCGGGCGCGGTGCCGTCCGTCGGCATCAGACCGGCGACGGCGTCGCCGATCAGCGCGACGAGAGCATTCTTTTGTGCGGGTAGCATTGGCGGGTGTTTCGGGTGCGTCCGGACGCGTCCGGACAGGCAATTGAATCGTCAGCACCGGATTTTAACAGGTGTATGATGAAGTCACGGTGCCCGTCTTACCCCTCGTTGCGTGACATGTGGGGCGGGCGGCGGTGATAACGCGAACAGGGAGACCACTATGTTGGTAACGTTCAAGTCCAAAGCCTCGCCCAATATCACCATGCTGGAAAACCTCGCGCAATATCTGCTGGGCGTGGTCGGCAAGAAGCTCGGCGAACGCGGCGCCATCGGCGAGGACGAAATGGGCGAAGCGATCGCGAAGCTCGAAGCTGCCATTGCGGAGGACAATGCTGCGGCGAAGAAGGAGAGCGAGGGCAAGAAGGCCGAGGAGCGCGACGAAGACGAGCGTTTGCGGCTGGCCCAGCGGGCCTATCCGCTGCTCGACATGCTGCGCGAAGCGCATAAGCAGAAAGTCGCCATCATGTGGGAAACCTGAGCCGACGCCGGGTCCCCTTCCAGGACGATTCCAGACACGTAGTTTTCCGACATCTGCCGATGCTGACCGCGCGTCATGAGCGATGCGCCGGCGTCTGCGCGGGACGTCAAAAAGCAGGCCGCGGGCCTGCTTTTTTTGTGCCGTAACCCGGATGGCGGGGCGATCCGGGGCGAGGGGAATGGCGTCGTCCGGGAACCGGGCCGAAGCGGCTGCATGCCGCCGGCAAGGCCCGCGCGGCGACGCCGCGGATCGCGTCGCCCGCGCCTCGCGCAACTCGCGCCGCACGAGGCGCCGATTCGTGGGCTTACTGGGCTCGGCCCGGTGCGTTGTCCGGGGCGTTGGTGCCGCCGTTGCCCGTGTTGCCGTTGTTCGGGGTCTTCCTGGTGCTGTGACGCGGCTTCTGCGTCTTCGAGTTCGGATGCGGGTCCGAGGGCGTCATGGTCTGGGCGCTCGGGGTCGGCGTCTGCGGCGACGTCGGCGAAGCCTGACTGGGCATCGGGACCGAAGGATCCGTCGTCGTGCCCCCGCCAGGGCCCGCCGCACCACCGCCCGCGGCGCCTTGGGCGAAACTCAGCGCGGAAGCACTGGCAAGGGTCAGGGCGGCAACCGAGATAATCAGCTTCTTCATCAGATGGACTCCTTTGCTTTGCGCTGCACACCGAAGGAAAAACTATCGTGCAGGCATCACTTGCGTTAGTGAGATTCCAGTCTAAGAAGCCGCTCCCGGCGGTGCTGTAAGGCTTTGTAATGGTTTGTAATTCGACTTCTTTTTAGTCGTCCGAGCGGCTTGACCAGAAAACCTGGTTCACGCCTGGCAGCGTTTCGAGGTGATCCGTGAGCGCATCGAGCTCACCCGCTTTCACCGCGGTAGGCAGCAGCAAGGCTTCGATTTCGACTTCCGTTTCGCCGAACGGATGGATGTCCAGCGCACGCACGGGGTAGTTCGATGCCTCGAGCCAGGCCTCGACCTTGTCGAGCACCTCGCGCTGCGTGGCCCGTGCGCAGATGACGGACAGCGCATAGGTTGCCTCGGACGTCGCTTCGTTGATCGGCGCGCGGTTGATGCGATTCACGATGGGGCGCAGCAGCGTGTTCGCCGCCAGCACGAAAGCCGCCACGACACACGCCTCGACGATCAGGCTCGCCCCGGCGGCCGCGCCCACGGCCGCGGAGCCCCACAGCGTGGCGGCGGTGTTCAGTCCGCGCACGGACGCGCCGTCCTTCATGATCGCGCCCGCGCCGAGAAAGCCCACGCCCGAGACGACGTACGCGATCACGCGCGTGTCGCCCGGCATCAGACGCATCGACAGGTCGACGAACGCTGCGGCACCCACTGCCACCAGCACGTTGGTGCGCAGGCCCGCAGTGCGCTGGCGAACCTGTCGTTCCACGCCGATGATGGTACCGAGCACGAACGCGACGAACAGCGACACCGCCGTGTTGAGCAATGGGAGGAGCTGGAAATTCTGAATGCTGTGCAGTGCGTGCATGGAATGTCTCGAAGTGAGCCAGCCGGCGGGCGGCCGAAGACTTGCATGGGCGCGAGGGATCCGATGGGCCCGGCAGGTCGGCGCTGGCCGGTCGGGACACTACGCTTCGGTTGCGACAGCGGCGTGACAGGGGCGATGTCGCGAGGCGGGCCAAGGCGGCACAAGGCGAGCGCGGATGCGCCACCTGACGCCGCCGCGATTATGGCATCCGGACCGGCGAGGCGGATGCCGCTTCCCGGCCGGATGCCATGCCGTGACGATGACCCGTGGCGTTACGGCAGTTGCGGTGCGAGCAGGCGTCGCGCCGTCGCTTCGTCCACGCCGGTGCGCTCCATGAAGTCCTCGACCTGGTCGGGGCCGATCTTGCCGACGCTGAAGTACGTGCTGTCCGGATGCGAGAGATAGAAGCCCGAGACGCTCGCGGCCGGCAGCATGGCGAGCGATTCCGTCACGCTCATGCCGATTTCGTGGGCCTGCAGGTAATGGAACATCGGTCCCTTGACCGAGTGCTCCGGGCAGGCCGGATAGCCCGGTGCGGGGCGGATGCCGACGTACTGCTCCTTGATGAGCGCGTCGTTATCGAGCTGTTCGTCGCCGGCGTAGCCCCAGAAGTCGCGCCGCACGCGGGCATGCATGCATTCGGCGAAAGCTTCGGCCAGACGATCGGCCAGGGCCTTGAGCATGATGGCGCTGTAGTCGTCGTGATCGGCGAGGAAGCCGGCTTCCTTGGCGTCCACGCCAAGCCCGGCGGTCACGGCGAAGACGCCGATGTAATCGGCCACGCCGCTGTCCTTCGGCGCGACGAAGTCGGCCAGCGAGCGGTTCGGGCGGCGCACACCGTCGACCACCGGGCGCTCGCTCTGCTGGCGCAGGTTATGCCACGTGAACGCGACTTCGGAACGCGACTCGTCGGTGTAGATTTCGATGTCGTCGTCGTTCACCACGTTCGCGGGCAGCAGGGCGATCACCCCGTTGGCGGTGAGCCAGCGGCCCTTGATCAGACGATTGAGCATGGTGCGTCCGTCCGAGAAGACGCGACGCGCCGACTCGCCGACGATTTCGTCGTTGAGAATCGCGGGATAGGGGCCGGCGAGATCCCAGGTCTGGAAGAACGGACCCCAGTCGATGAATTCAGCCAGCTCGGCCAGATCGTAATTCTTGAATACGCGACGGCCGATGAACTTCGGCTTGGGCGGCACGTAGCTCGACCAGTCGACCTTGAACTTGTTCTCGCGCGCCGTGGCAAGCGACACCATCGGCGTGGTCTTGCGGTTCGCGTGCTGGGTACGCACGCGCTCGTAGTCGGCCTTCACTTCCTCGAGATAGCGCGTCGCGGCGTCGTCCGAGAGCAGATTCGACGCGACGGACACCGAGCGCGAGGCGTCCGGCACATAGATCACCGGACCTTCGTAGTTGGGCGCGATCTTCACGGCGGTGTGCACGCGCGAGGTCGTGGCGCCACCGATGAGCAGCGGAATGTTGCGCAGACGGAAGTACTCGTCGCGCTGCATTTCCGAGGCGACGTAGGCCATCTCCTCGAGGCTCGGCGTGATGAGCCCCGACAGGCCGATGATGTCCGCGCCTTCTTCCTTCGCCTTGGCGAGGATTTCGGCGCACGGCACCATCACCCCCATGTTGACGACCTCGAAGTTGTTGCACTGAAGCACCACGGTCACGATGTTCTTGCCGATGTCGTGCACGTCGCCCTTGACCGTGGCGATGACGATCTTGCCCTTCGAGCGCACGTCTTCGCCCGCCGCGGCCATGCGGGCCTTCTCTTCCTCGATGAACGGCACGAGGTGCGCCACGGCCTGCTTCATCACGCGCGCGCTCTTCACCACTTGCGGCAGGAACATCTTGCCCGCGCCGAACAGATCGCCCACGACGTTCATGCCGTCCATGAGCGGGCCTTCGATCACCTGGATCGGGCGTCCGCCGGCGGCGTCGATCTTCTGGCGCACCTCTTCCGTGTCCTCGACGATGAAGGTCGTGATGCCGTGCACCAGCGCGTGCGCGAGACGCGCTTCGACCGGCTGGTTGCGCCATTCCAGATTCTCTTCGCGCTTTTGCGCGCCGCCCTTGTAGCGGTCGGCGATCTCGAGCAGTCGCTCGGTGCTGTCCTCGCGGCGGTTGAGCACCACGTCCTCCACGCGCTCGCGCAGTTCGGGATCGAGGTTCTCGTACACGCCGAGCTGACCGGCGTTGACGATGCCCATGTCCATGCCGGCCTGGATCGCGTGATAGAGGAATACGGTGTGGATCGCTTCGCGCACGATGTCGTTGCCGCGGAACGAGAACGACACGTTCGACACCCCGCCGCTGATCTTCGCGCCGGGCAGGTTCGCCTTGATCCAGCGCGTGGCGTTGATGAAGTCGACGGCGTAGTTGTTGTGCTCCTCGATGCCCGTGGCCACCGCGAAGATGTTCGGGTCGAAGATGATGTCCTCGGGCGGGAAGCCGACTTCGTCGACCAGCACGCGATAGCTGCGCTCGCAGATCTCGGTCTTGCGCCGATAGGTGTCGGCCTGTCCCTGCTCGTCGAAGGCCATCACCACGGCCGCGGCGCCGTAGCGGCGGATGCGTTTCGCGTGATGCACGAACGCTTCCTTGCCTTCCTTGAGCGAGATCGAGTTGACGATGGCCTTGCCTTGCACGCACTTCAGACCCGCCTCGATCACTTCCCACTTGGACGAGTCGATCATGATCGGCACGCGCGCGATGTCGGGCTCCGAGGCGATCAGGTTCAGAAAGCGCACCATGGCGGCTTTCGAATCGAGCATGGCCTCGTCCATGTTGATGTCGATGACCTGGGCGCCGTTCTCGACCTGCTGGCGGGCGACCGCGAGCGCTTCGTCGAACTGGCCGTTCAGGATCATGCGTGCGAACGCTTTCGAACCCGTGACGTTGGTGCGTTCGCCGACGTTCACGAACAACGTGCCCGCGCCGATGTTGAAGGGCTCGAGGCCGGACAGGCGCATCGGCTGCACCGGCGTTGCGAAGGGCGTTTGGCTCATGGGGCAAATCCGTTCAGTGATGGGCGCGGTGCGCTCGGCAACGCGCCGGGACTTCTGGCAATCGATCTCGTGATGGGCGGGGCGCGGCGGCCGCGACGTCGGGCGGTCCGGCCGCCTTACGACGCGTCGTCGGTCTCGTCCGTCGCGTTGCGGTACTGTGCCGGCCAGCGGCGCGGCTTCACGTCCGAGAGCGCTTTCGCGATTTCCGCGATGTGCTCGGGCGTGGTGCCGCAGCAGCCGCCCGCGAGGTTCACCAGTCCGGCCTGCGCGAACTCGCGCAGCAGGCCCGAGGTGACGTCCGGCGTTTCGTCGAAACCGGTGTCGCTCATCGGATTGGGCAGGCCGGCGTTCGGATAGACCGACACGTAGGTGTTGCACAGCTTGGCCAGTTCGGCGATGTACGGACGCATGAGCGTCGCCCCCAGCGCGCAGTTCAGGCCGAACGTGAGCGGGCGCGCATGACGCAGCGAATTCCAGAACGCTTCGACGGTCTGGCCGGACAGGATGCGCCCCGAGGCGTCGGTCACCGTGCCGGAGATCATGATCGGCAGCACTTCGCCGGTGTCCTCGAACAGTTCGTCGATGGCGAAGAGCGCGGCCTTGGCGTTGAGCGTGTCGAAGATCGTCTCGACGAGGAACAGGTCGACACCGCCTTCGAGCAGCGACTTCGCTTGCGCGTAGTAGGCATCGCGCAACTGATCGAAGTCGACGTTGCGCGCACCCGGGTCGTTCACGTCGGGACTGATGCTCGCGGTCTTGGGCGTCGGGCCGACGGCGCCGGCGGCAAAGCGCGGCTTGTCGGGCGTGCTGTACGCGTCGCAGGCTTCGCGCGCGAGACGGGCCGACTCGCGGTTCATCTCGTCGGCCAGATGTTCCATGTGGTAGTCGGCCTGCGCGATCGTCGTCGCCCCGAAAGTGTTTGTCTCGATGATGTCGGCGCCGGCGGCGAGATACTTGCGATGAATTTCGCCGATCACGTCCGGACGCGTGAGCGAGAGCAGTTCGTTGTTGCCCTTCACGTCGTGCGCGAAGTCGGCGAAGCGCTCGCCCCGGTACTGGGCTTCGTTCAGCTTGTACTGCTGAATCATCGTCCCCATGGCGCCGTCCAGGATCAGGATGCGCGATTCGAGCAGCGCAGGCAGCGCCTGGCCGCGCGTGTATTGCGGCTGGCGCGGCGGTGCGGCGTTCGGGGCGGTCCCCGTTTGGACGCTGGCGGAGGGGGTTGTCATGACGGACGTCGCCTTGGAGTGGCCGGGAAACCTATAATTGTAATGGTTTTCGGCCGGCCTGCCCGTGCGCCGCCGCCCGTACGGCGGGCCGCGGCGCCGTTTTTCGGGAGGGCAGCCCCGGACATCGCCGCACCTTCAACCCTTTTTCGCCAACGACATGGAATTCCTGCTCCCGGGCGCCGCCCACAAGTTTCTGCAATCCAACGCGAACGCCCTGTTCGTCGACTGCCGCAGCGAGATGGAGTACCTGTTCGTCGGGCACCCGGCCGGCGCCATTCACGTGGCCTGGAACGACGGTCCAGATTGGGAAATTAACCCGCACTTCGTGCAGAGCGTTCGCAAGCTCGCCGGCGCTGGCGGCGAGCGGCCGGTGCTGCTCATCTGCCGAAGCGGCAACCGCAGCGCGGCCGCCGGCGAAGCGCTCGAAGCGGCTGGGTTCGTGAACGTCTACGCCGTGCAGCACGGCTTCGAGGGGGATCTCGACGCCACCCATCACCGCAACGCCGTGAATGGCTGGCGCTTCGACGGGCTGCCGTGGGAGCAGTGCTGATCGCTCGCAGCGCCTGACATGAGGTCAAGCTGCGGACATGAAAAAACCCTCGCTGCTGCGAGGGTTTTTTGTGATGCACCGCGTGCGGTGTCGGAGTCAGTGGAGCACGACCGGATTCGTCATGAAGTTATCGAACTGGCCGAGGAATTCATCGACTTCGTCCTCGGAGGGTTCGCTGGCAATGAGTTTCTGCACTTCTTCACGGAATTGCCGGGCGAGCGAGCCGTCGAGGAAAATCTCGCGGCCAGCGGTTTTGTCCACGATTTCATAGCCACCCGCAGACAGCGCGTGATTGCCGTTATCCGCGGCAAACTCGACGACACAATAATTCGGGCTGTTGTAAATCATGAGCATGGCAACTCTCCTGGTGTTCCTGCATGGTCCTTGTAAACCCACATAGGGGCGACGCGGCGCGATTTCAAGAGGCGATACCCCATGATTCGCTTATCGGCACACCGGCTGACGAATTCAATGGTTTTGGCCCTCCTTGTGAACTTTCCACGCTAAAGGTTCGGATTCGGATGGGTTTAAGCGTTAGAGACGGTCCCTTGCAGAAATGTTGCAAGGAGTTTGGTTACGAACTGTTTCTGTTCGACGATCGACAGATGCGCGGCGTCCGGCACGATCTCGAGCCGCGCGCCGGCGATGCCTTCGGCGATACGCCGGGCCACGGCGGGTGGCGTCGATGGGTCGTTTTCGCCCACGAGCACCAGCGTCGGCGCCTCGATTTCGTGCAGCCGCGTTCGTACATCGAACGCCGCCAGTGCCTCGCAGGCCGCGGCAAAGCCCTCGGGATGCGCGTGTGCGACGAGTGCGCGGATGCGTTCGGCCTGCGCGGGGTGTCGCTGGCGAAAGCCTGCGCTCAGCCAGCGCTCCAGCGTGCCGTTGGCGAGTTCCTTCATGCCTTGCGCGCGGGCCTTGGCGGCGCGCTCGCGGAACAGTTGCGCGTCGGGGGCATCGTAACCGGCGGTCGTGTCGATCAGCGTCAGGCTGGCGACGCGCTCGGGGGCGTCCAGCGCGAGTTGCTGCGCGACGGCGCCGCCCATCGAGATGCCGGCGAAGTGGGTACTCGGGATTTCCAGCGAACTGAGCAAGGCCGTCGCATCGGCGGCCAACTGGCCGATCGTGTAAGGACCGTGCGGTACGTCGCTCGCGCCGTGTCCACGACTGTCGTACCGCAGAACCCGGAAGTGTGCCGCAAGCTCGGGCACGAGATCGTCCCACACCGTGAGATCCGCACCCAGCGGGTGCGCCAGCGTCAGCCACGGACCGTGGCCATCCACCGCGTAGTGAATCGATACACCGTTGGCACTGACTTTCATGGTGCGCGGCCTCCCATCAATCGTGAACGTGTGTCGATGCAGTGGGATGTTTCCGATTATGTCAGGAACCTCGCACTTGTGCAGCGCGTTTCGTCGTAGTGGGGCAACACTTCTCCTCAACCCGCACGACAGCTGAATCCCTCGAATTTCGAGGGGATTTACGGGGGGGTGCCCCTATGTAATTAGTCAAGCACTAGGGGCGGTTTTCGGTTGATAAAAAGTGCCGTCGCGCAGCATGGCAAAGAGCACGTCGCAGCGCCGGCGAGCCAGCGCGATAAGTGCCTGGTTGTGGCGCTTGCCCTGCTGGATCTTTCGGCTGTAGTAGGCGCGTGAGATCGGGTCTCGCAGGGCGGCAAAGGCTGAGAGAAACAAGGCGCGTTTGAGTACCTTGTTGCCACGCCGGGAGGGGTGTTCGCCTCGAATCGAGGAACCAGAGCGCCGGGTGACCGGCGCGAGACCCGCATACGCGGCCAGATGGGCGGCCGAGGCAAAGGCCTTGTGCGCCACCTCGGTCAGGAGTCGTGCTGCGGTCCTGAGCCCGACTCCGGGCATGCTACTCAGGACCGGCCAAAGAGGGTTGCTTTGCACCAGGCGCTCGACTTCGGCGGCAATCTCGTCGCGTTGCTTGCGTAGGGCTGCTAGTTGCTGGGCCAGACGCGGCATGACCAGCGTGGCGGCATGAGTACCAGGCACGACTACGGTTTGTTCGGTAAGCGCCTGCGCGATGTCAGCGGCCAGGCTCTTGCCAATGCGTGGTGCGAGCTTGATCAGGCGATTCGCCAGCGTTTTTTGGCCCGCGGCCGTCAGTGCTGCAGGCGAGGGGTAGCGCTCAAGCAGATCAAGCACGGCGGGGTGATCCAGGCGAGGCCCGAGCACGCGCTCGAGCGCGGGATGAATCTGCGTGAGTAAGCCGCGAATGCGGTTGCTGGTTTGATTGACTTGGGCGGCCAGATCATCGTCGAAGCCGCACAGCATGGTCAGCTCGGCGAGCGGCTCATCGGCCAGCCGCAGCGAGCGCAGCGTATGCGGCATGGAGCGCGCGGCTTCGGCGATGACGGCGGCGTCACGTGCATCGGTCTTGGCTTCGCCGGCGTGCAGGTCAGCGATGCGGCGCATGGCCAGGCCGGGTAAGTAGGCGACGAGTGCACCGGCGTCTTGGGCGACGGCGAGCGGCAGCGCGCCAATGGTGGCGGGCTGATCGACGACGAACAGAAGTCGGCCGTGCACCTTGAGCTCATTGATGAGGGCTCGCAGCTGTGTCTCATCGTTAGGCAGGGCCTTGTTGTAGAGGCGACGGCCGTTGCGATCGAGGGCCACGGCATGGTGGTGGCCTTTGCCGACGTCGACGCCGATGAAGACATCGACGGCGTCATGAAGAGGAAAGTTTTGCATTGCAGTTTGCTCAAATGACGAATTGGCCTGCAAAAACCATGGTGGCAAGTCTCGGCATCCACGTTACGGACGGCATCGGAAAATCCCGAGCCAAACCCCTATTAGCGATCACCAGCCACCCACCAGCCCCGGTGACAACACCCCCCGGATCATGACTGCGACTGGGGGACTTAATCATGCCGGGCCTGGCTGGCCAAAACCTCAATTATCGAGGTGCGAACATAGTAACGGGGGCGAGCGCGTGTGCGGCATCCTGTGATGGCGGCAGGGTTATCACCGCGCCCACCGCGGACTCAGTTCGCCTTCTGCGTGAAGATCAGTTCGAACTCGTTGCCCGAGGGCTCGATCTGCTTGACGCGGACCGGCATCCAGTCGAGCGCGGGGGCGAGCCAGATGTCGACGCGGCGCTCGTCGCCCGTCTTGCGCGGCAGTCGCATGAAGTGACGCGTTTCGACGTAGCCCTGCGGCGTGCGCAGCGTCTCGGCGCCGACATATTGCACCGGCCACACCTCGCTGCTGTCCGTGTCGACCACGGTGAACTCGTGCGTCACCCCGACCTGGGCGTAGCGCTCCGGATTGCCCCGGGCGTAGCTCGCCAACTGCATCATCATGCTGAAGCGGTCCTGCGCCCCGGGCGCGAGCGGCATCGACTGGCCCGAGCGCGTGAAGCTGAGCGTGGGGGGGCTGTCGCGGTGGAATGTCGTGACGTATTCCGCCCGGCGCCCGCGCTTTTCCACGTAACGTGACGGCGCGATGCCGTTCACGTCGAAGCCGCCTTCGCTGATGAACTCGAACGTGCCGAAGAAGATGATCGGCACCGCCACCCGCAATTGGTAGTGCCCGTTCTCGTTGACCCAGTGAAGCTCGCCGGTCTGGTTGCGTACGCCGTTCATGAGGGCGTCGTAAGTCAGCGTGGCGGAGGGCGGCGGGGCGAACTTGTCGCCGTTCGCCGCGGCCGCGGTGAGGGGCGGTCCGGGCGGCGCGGCGGGGGCGCTGGCGTTGCTGGCGGCGTCGGGCGTGTTGCCGTCGCCGGCAACCGTTTGCGAGGCCGACTGCGGACCGGGCGTGTCGGTGTCGACCGGCGCGGTGATCGTGTCGGGTGGCGCAGGTGGTGGTGGCTCGGGGTGAGGCGGCTTGGCCACGGGCTTGCGCACGGGCGCCGGCGGTGCCGGGGGCGGCGGCGCGGGCGGCGCGACCGGCTTGAGCGGAATCAGCGTGATAGGGATTTCCGGGATCGGCGTGTCGTCGAGCGTCGTGCGGTGACGGTCGACCCACAGCGCGAGCAACACGTGCGCCGCGAACACGGCCACGAGCACGCCCGCCCACAGGCGCCAACCACGGCGCGCGCCGCGCCGACGCACGGACGGCGTCGGGCCGGCGGGCGGCGAGACGGTGGCGTTGGCGGCGTTGGCGGCGTCGACGGAATCGTTGGGGGCCGGAGGCACGTTGGGCGCTGCTTGGCGTGAGGGTCGATGGGCAGACGGTGACACGAAATTCGGGAAACGGGAATGTCAGACCGTCAGGATCGCACATTGCGGCAACCCCGGTTCGACAGGCGTCGAACCGTGCCGTTCATGCGCGGGCCGGACGGCTGCCCCGCGCTCGATTCAGGGCGCGGCGCCAGGCGCGTGAGCGTGGCCGAGGTCGGCCGAGAGGCGCTGGGCGAGCGTGCGCAGTGCGGTGTCGATGGGCCCGCCCCAGCGCGCGTCGAAGCGGCTCTCCGGACCGAGTGCCATGAGCCCCATGACGAGTTGTCCGGTCGCATCGAACACCGGCATGCAGAACGCATTGACCGACGGCAGCACCGTGCCTTCCACACGTGCCGCCCGATGCGCACGCACGTCGTCGAGCACCGCATCGTATTCCGCTCGTGTGGCGGGCAGATGATGGCGCGACGCGTGTTGCAGCCCGGCGAGCGCCGCATCGATGAGCGGCGCCGTCTGACGCGCGGGCAGATAGGCGGCAAAGAGCCGTCCGGCGGCCGATTCGAGTATCGGCATCACGTCGCCCAGGCGCAGCGGTACGCGCAAGGGGAAGGTCGAATCGAGCCAGTGGACCACCGTCGGCCCCTGGTTGCCCCACACGCACAGCCCCACGGTCTGGTCGATGGCGTCGCGCAACTGGTTCATGGCGAAGCGCGCGGCCTTGAAGGCGTCGATGCGCGCGAGATGGGCGAGGCCCATGCGCAGCGTGAACGGACCGAGATCGTAGCGGCCGCTGACCGGGTCCTGCACGATGAGGCCGAGGCGCTGGAAGCTCACCAGATAGCGATGTGCCTTGGCGGGGTTCATGCCGGCGGCATGCGCGAGATCGCGCAGCATCATCGCGTTCGACGCGCCGGTGAGCACTTCGATGAGCCGGAAACCGACCTCGATCGATTGAATGCCCGAGCGGGTCTTCTCCTCGTCGGGCGCCTTTTCATCGGTGCTGTCGCTGCTGTCGTGGTGGTAATCGTTGCCGGCGTCGCCGTGGTCGATGTTCTCGGGCATTGTCATGTGTCTCTGTCTTTTCCTCGTCGCGGCGGCGCTCATGCATGTCGTGCATGCGCGGCTGCGCCACCGGTGCCGCCCGCGCCCCCGTGGGGACCTGCAGGCGAAGCGCTCAGGTAGAATCGTCGGCTTCACGCGCCATTCTATCGGGCTTGAGACGGCCCGCAGACTTCATCACATGAAACTCGCTACCCGCAAGGACGGTACCCGCGACGGCCAACTGATCGTCGTGTCGCGCGACCTGTCGAGCGCCTGCATCGCCGACGCCGTCGCTCCCACGCTGCAACGCGTGCTCGACGACTGGACGTTCTACGCGCCGCAACTCCAGACGCTCTACAACGAACTCAATCACAACCGCGCGCGCAACACCTTCGCGTTCGATCCCGCCGAGTGCATGGCGCCGCTGCCGCGCGCCTACCAGTGGGCCGACGGCTCGGCTTACGTGAACCACGTGGAACTCGTGCGCCGCGCGCGCGGGGCGGAAATGCCGCCCGAATTCTGGACCGATCCGCTCATGTATCAGGGCGGCAGCGACGACTTCATCGGTCCGACCGACGACATCGTGTGCGCATCGGAAGACTTCGGCATCGACTTCGAGGCCGAAATCGCCGTGGTGACCTCGGACGTGCCCATGGGCGCGAGCCCGGCGCGTGCGCTCGAAGGCGTGCGTCTGCTGATGCTGGTCAACGACGTGAGCCTGCGCAACCTGATTCCGGCCGAACTGGCCAAGGGCTTCGGCTTCTTCCAGAGCAAGCCCGCGAGCAGCTTCTCGCCGGTGGCGGTCACGCCCGACGAACTCGGCGACGCCTGGCGCGACGGCCGCGTGCATCGCCCGCTCACGGTGAAATGGAACGACAGGAAGTTCGGCGCGCCCGAATGCGGGGAAGACATGGTCTTCGATTTCGGCCGGCTCGTCGCGCATGTATGCAAGACGCGCAATGCGCGCGCGGGCACCATCGTGGGCTCGGGCACGATCTCGAACAAGGATCGCAGCCGCGGCAGCGCCTGCATTGCCGAGAAGCGCATGCTCGAGACGATCGACAAGGGCGCGCCCGAGACGGCCTTCATGCGCTACGGCGACCGCGTGCGCATCGAGATGTTCGACGCGCAGGGCAAGTCGATCTTCGGTGCCATCGATCAGGCCGTCGCCCCGCTGGACGAGTGAGCGGCGTGGCGCCGACGTGGCAATGTGTGCCGCTCGCGCTGCGCATGTCGCTCATATCGCCGATGTCGCCGGTGTCGCCGGTGTCGGGCCGGGCCTCCGAAACTCGCATCGCGCGGGCCTTTGCGGGGCGTGGGTCGACACCGCCATAGGGTGAACCCGGATATGGCGGGCAATTCCGGCTCCGCTATTCTTTGTCTCCTTGAGTCGATTCGCACCCCTGACGGGCGTGAGGGCCGGCCCTAACTTTCGCCGGCGCGGCGCGAGGTGTCCGTCCTGGCGCCTGGCGCAAGAAAAAAATAGCGCGGGCCAGACCAGGAGATTTTTCATGCGAAACCCCGTGCGCACAGCACTGCTGGGTGCGATGTTGCTGGCGTTGGCCGGCGGCGCTGTCGCTCAGGTCAAGATCGGCGTGAGCATTTCGCTCACCGGCCCTGCCGCTTCGCTCGGCATTCCCGCACGCAATACGGTCACCATGCTGCCGACGGAAGTCGGCGGCCAGAAGGTCGACTACATCGTGCTCGACGATGCGTCCGACACCACGACCGCCGTTCAGAACACCAAGAAGCTCGTCTCCGAGAACCACGTCGACGCCATCATCGGCTCGTCGATCACGCCGAACACGCTGGCGATGCTCGACGTGATCGCGAGCGGCACCACGCCGACGATTTCGCTCGCGTCCTCGGCCCGCATCATCGAGCCGGTCGACGCCAAGCGCTACTGGATGTTCAAGACGCCGCAGACCGACGCGCAGATGGCCTCGGCCATTGCCGAGCACGCAAGCCGTCACGGCGTGAAGACGATGGCGTTCATCGGTCAGGGCGATGCGCTGGGCGAGGCGTTCTATGAAGAAGTCGCCAAGTTCGCGGGCCTGCACAAGATCAAGATGGTGGCCAACGAACGTTTCGCGCGCACCGACCCGAGTGTGACCGGCCAGATCCTGAAGATCATGGCGACCAATCCGGACGCCGTCGTCGTGGGCGCGGCGGGCACGCCGGCCGCCCTGCCGCCGAAGGCGCTCGCCGAGCGCGGCTACAAGGGCCTCGTGTACCACAACCACGGCGTGGGTAATAACGACTTCCTGCGCGTGTGCGGCAAGGACTGCAACAACACGTATCTGCCGGCCAGCCCGGTGCTCGTGGCGTCGCAACTGCCGAACGATCATCCGGCCAAGGCCGTCGCGCTCGACTACATCAAGAAGTACGAAGCCAAGTACGGTGCGGGCACCGTGGCCGCGTTCGGTTCGTACGCCTGGGATGCCGGCATCCTGCTGCAGCGTGCGATCCCCATCGCACTGAAGACCGCCAAGCCAGGCACGCCGGAATTCCGCAAGGCACTGCGCGATGCGCTCGAGTCGAGCAAGAACGTGCACGTGTCCAACGGCGTGATCAACATGAGCCCGACCGATCACCTCGGTCTCGACCAGCGCGCTCGCGTGATGGTCAAGATCGACAACGGCAAGTGGCTGCTCGCACCGTGAGCCTGCGCGCCGCCGTGATCCCATGGATGTGAGACGGCCCGCGCCGCACGCATCCGCACCCTCGACCGTTTGACCGTGGGCGGCGCCGGCCTCGTCCGGCGCCGCTGTTTCCCATCCCCGCCCGCGCGGGGATATTTTTTTGGAGCGGTAAGCCATGTCGCAAGATCCCTATCAACACTATCAGTCGCTGCAATTCAAGCGGCATCCCAATGGCGTGCTCGAACTGATCATGGGCGCCGGCGCGAACAAGAGCGGCCTGTCGACGGCGGACCATCGCATGCATCAGGAACTGGCCGATGTGTGGCGCGACATCGATCGCGACACCGAAACGCGCGCCGTCGTGATTCGCGGCGAAGGCAAGGGCTTCTCCGGCGGCGGCGACCTGTCGCTCGTGGAGGACATGGCCGACGACTTCGCGGTGCGCGCCCGCGTGTGGCGCGAGGCGCGCGACCTCGTCTACAACGTCATCAACTGCAGCAAGCCCATCGTCTCCGCCATGCATGGGCCGGCCGTCGGCGCCGGGCTCGTCGCGGGCCTGCTCGCGGACATCTCCATCGCGGCGAAGACGGCGCGCATCATCGACGGCCACACGCGTCTGGGCGTGGCGGCGGGCGACCACGCGGCGATCGTCTGGCCGCTGCTGTGCGGCATGGCCAAGGCGAAGTACTACCTGCTGCTGTGCGAACCGGTGACGGGTGAGGAAGCCGAGCGCATCGGGCTCGTCTCGCTCACGGTCGACGAGGCCGATTTGCTGCCCAAGGCGTTTGAAGTGGCTGAGAAGCTCGCGCGCGGTTCGACCACGGCCATTCGCTGGACGAAGTACACGCTCAACAACTGGCTGCGCAGCGCGGGGCCGGCATTCGATGCGTCGCTGGCGCTCGAATTCATGGGTTTTTCGGGGCCCGACGTGCGCGAGGGCATTGCGTCGTTGCGCGAACGCCGTGCGCCGGACTACAGCGGCGACGCACCCTTCTGACACACCACGTGCGCACGCTCGGCGTATGATCGGTGTTCAAGCGCCACAACGTGCGCGTGCAGGCGGGAAATGCCCGCTGGCCGCCCGTTCCCGACCGTGACTGGAGACTGTAATGAGCGATTCGACGAGTGCCATGCCCAATGGCTTCGACATTCTCAAGAAAATGTGGGAGGCCTTCAGCCCGCCGGCGACGTTTACTTCGCCGCTCACGCAACTGATGCAAAGCACGGCGCCGTTGCTCGATCCGAACGAGATCGAGAACCGCATCGCCGAAATGCGGGCGGTCGAGCAGTGGCTCACGCTGAACCTGAACGTGTTGCGCTCGACCATTCAGGCCTTCGAAGTGCAACGCGCGACTTACGCGACGCTGCGCGCCTTCGGCAGCGGCAGCTTCGGGGCCGGCGACGACGCCGCGGCAAGCAAGCCGAGTGCCGCGGGGCCACAGGAGAGTGCGGCAACGGGCGCGAATTTCTGGCGTTCTCCGTTCGCCACACCGGAACCGGCCGAGCATGTGGCGCCGCGCGCGAGTACGCCAGAACCCGAGCCGGAAGCGGAGCCCGAGGCGGCCACCGCGCAGGACGCGCCGCCGAAGAGCGACGAAGCACAGTCGCCGTTCGCCCAGGCGGGCAATGCGTACACCGCACTCGACCCGTCGCTGTGGTTCAACGCGATGCGTGCGCAGTTCGATCAGATCGCGGCGGCGGCGCAGGCGGCCGGCATGTCGGCCGCACAGATGACCGAAGCGGCGGCGACCCAGATGTCCCAAGCGTCGACCAAGGCGGAGCAGGCCGCCGCGAAAACGTCCGACAAGCGCGCCGGCAAGGCACCGACGAAGGGAGCCGCCACGGGCTCGGCGTCGGGCGCGAAGGCCGCCAAGCGCGCGCCTGCGAGCAGGAAGACGCCGGCGAAACCGGCGGCGGCAAAGACGTCCGCCAAGACAGTCGCGAAGGCATCGACGAAGACGTCGGCGGCGGCCGGCGAGGCGGGCAAACCCGCCGGCAAGCAGGCGGCGTGGAAGTGGTAACGACGCGATAGCGCGGGCGACCGGGTGACATCGGCACCGGGAACAACGACCGCAACGACAGGAGGGGCCCCATGATTTCAGGCGAACGCACCGGCCTCGTCCTGATGGGCGGCGGCGCACGCGCCGCGTATCAGGTGGGCGTGCTCGCGGCGATTGCCGCAATTCAGCGCGAAGTGCTGCCGTCGCGGCGCGCGATCCCGTTTCCCATCGTCTGCGGTACGTCGGCCGGCGCGATCAACGCGGCGGCGCTGGCGTCTCACGCCGACGACTTCCGGCATGGCGTGATGAAGCTCGACGCCGTTTGGCGTCAGTTCCATGCGGGACAGGTGTTCCGCGCCGACTCGCTGGGCATGGCGGGCACCGGGGCGCGCTGGCTCGCGGCGCTTTCGCTCGGCTGGGCACTGCGCCGTTCGCCGAAATCGCTGTTCGACTGGTCGCCGCTCGCCGACATGCTGCGCAACGTCATTCGCCTCGACCGGTTGCCGGACGTGTTTGCCTCCGGCGCGCTTTGCGCATTGTCGGTGACGGCGCTCTCGTATTCGTCGGGCAAGCACGTCACCTTCTACCAGAGCGCCGACCCCATCCAGGCGTGGAAGCGCTCGCTGCGGCTCGCGCGTGCGGTGCCGCTCACCGTCGAGCACCTGCTGGCGTCGAGTGCGATCCCGTTTCTCTTTCCCGCCGTCGAACTCGATCTCGACGGACAGGCCGAGTATTTCGGCGACGGTTCGATGCGCCAGATCGCGCCGCTCAGTCCGCCGATCCACCTGGGCGCCACGCGTATCCTGATCGTCGGCGCGGCCCACGCGCAGTACGGCCTGGACAGCAGCGGCGAGCGTATCGGCGGCTATCCGAGCCTTGCGCAGATCGGCGGGCAGGCGCTCGCAAGCGTGTTCATCGACGGCCTGTCGGCGGACCTCGAGCGTCTGCAGCACATCAACAACGTGCTTCGGCACGTGTCCGAGGCCGATCGCGAGTCGAGCGGCTGGCGACCCATCGAGACGCTTGTCATTTCGCCGAGTCAGCGCCTCGAGCCGATTGCGGCGCGCCATCTGCAACAACTGCCCCGCGCGGTGCGCACCATGCTTGGCGCGATTGGCGCCGACGAGGCGCGCGGTGCGGCGTTCGCGAGCTACCTGCTGTTCGAGTCGTCCTATACTCAGGAACTCATCGCGTTGGGTGAGGCGGATGCCTACGCACAACGCGATGCCATCGCGGCCTGGCTTGTCGCCGAAGCCGACGGCACCAGCCCCCTCGATCACGTGGAAGCCGGCGCTGTGGGCGGAGGCGATCCGCCGGCCAACGCTCCGCTGGCGGCACAGGCGCCGAAAGCCGCGCAAGCGGTGGCCCGCGACGGCGGCGACGCCGCTTGATTCTCATGACCCGACCGACATCTCCCAAATCCTTGAAGCCCGCCAAGCCCTCGGCGGTCTGCGCGTATCCGTCGACCTTCTGGCGCGATCCGGCGCTGCCATTCCTCGAAGCGCGCGAAGTGGTCGACGGCCGTCGCGTGTGTTACGCGCTGCACAGCCACGAGACATTCTCCATCGGCGTCGTGACGGGCGGACGCAGTACCTATCTGAACGGCCGCGCGCGTGAGACGGTCGGCAAGGGCAGCGTCGTGGTGATGAACCCGGATGCCGTGCACGCATGCAATCCGATCGGCGACGAGCCGTGGGCGTATCGCATGTTGTTCGTCGACACGCGCTGGCTGCGCGATTTTCAGCGCGAGCTCGGTTTCGGCCACGGGCAGGATCTGCACATGTTCGACCCGCTGTCGTCGACCGATCCGGTGCTCTACGAGGGCATTAATCGCCTTTACGATATCTGCACGGATGCGTCGCGCGACCGGCTCGAACGTGAGAGCGCCGTACAGCAGTGTTTCATCGATGTGCACGAACGACTGAATCCGGCGCCGCAACCGGTGCGGGACGATCCGCAGAAGTCGAAGAAGCTTGGCGACGCGGCCGATTTCATTCGCGCACACTGCCGCGAGTCGCTTACGCTCGCACAGATCTGCGCAGCGGCGGGTCTGTCGGCGTCGTATCTCACGCGTGCATTTCGTGCGCAGTACGGCCTTACGCCTCACGCGTTCCTGATGAATCAGCGGATTCAGTACGCACGGGCCCGGTTGCGCCGGGGCCACGCGATCGCCGAGGTCGCGCTTGACGCCGGCTTTGCCGATCAGGCGCACTTCCAGCGTACGTTCAAGCAGCTACTCGCCGCCACGCCTGGGCAATATCGAGAGTCGCGCGCCGCGTGAGCGGCGCGGCGGCGCTCACATGGTTGCCACGAGGTACACGGCGCTGCCCGCGAGCAGCGTTGCCATCACCCGGTTCAGGCGTTGCACGCGCTTCGCGTTGCGCATCTGATGCCGCATCAACGCGCCGGCCGCAGCCCAGCAGCCGACCGACAGCCAGCAGACGACGAAATAGATTGCCGCGAACTGCCAGATGCGCGTCGGCTCGCCTGCGGTGTACGCGCCCATGCCGGCGAGCGCCGCAAGCCACGCCTTGGGATTGAGCCACTGCATGACGGCCCCTTGTATGAGAGAGGGGCCGCGTTGTGCGTTGGCGTCGCCGAGCTCGCCATCGTCGCGGGCGAGCTTGTAAGCCATGTACAGCAGGAACGCCACGCCGAACCATTGGATCGCGTGCATCAGTACGGGCATGCGCTGCAGCAGTTCGTAAAGGCCGAAGCCGACCGCGACGAGCAACAGATCGAACCCCACCGTGGCGCCGGTCACGTGGCGCAGACTGGGCACGAGCCCGTAGCGCGCGCCGGCGCCCAGGGCCACGACGTTGACCGGGCCGGGAGTGATCGAAGCGGCCAGCGCGAATGCGGCCATCGAATAGAACAAAGTCATCGGAAACCTCACTGCGGAGAAGACGGTGATGCGAGGTTCCGACTGTAGAGGGTGAAGGGCGTCGTGTATTGAAGAAAACTGCCCTCGTGGGCAACGATGGGCCTGCGATGGGCAGGGCGGGTGACGGACGCGGCGGAGGCAGGCGGCGCTTGACGCGGGTGCGATGAGGCAATGGAGGGAGGGCGATGTGAGCCGGTATGTTGAGCGTGCCGGCGACGCCGGAAATTCAGAGCAGGAAGCGCTGACGCAGCCAATGCAGCAGGCGGCCGACGACGGGCAGCTTCAGGTAGAGGTCTTCGGTGGCGTCCCAGTAGTCGCGCTGATACGCGACGCGCCCGTCAACGGCCAATCTCAAGTGCGACGCGCCATGGATGACCTGTTCGTCGTCGAGCCGGCGTTTCAGGCGGAAATGGAGATTCCAGACGAGCAGCGCCTGGTTGTGCTGCAACAGCGTTGCTGTGATCTCGAAACGCGGTACGTCGACGCGCTCGTACAGGTGCGTCAGCAGCCCCGCGACTCCGGCCGCGCCGCGCACCTCGTGCAGCGGCGTCTTGAGATAGACGTTCGGCGTATAGAATTCGCCCAGATTCGCGACGCTTTGCCGGGTGAGCGTCTCGAAGTAGCGTGTCAGGCGTGCGAGCGCGGCCGCATGTTCGATTTCCATAGGCACATTTGCTTGGGCGCTGGAGCCGCGCGTTGTCGGTGGGTTGACCGGTGCCGTCGTCGATGCCGCCCCGCCCGCGCGCCTCAGTGCGAGTTGCTGACCAGTTCGGCGCGCAAGTCCGGCGCGCTGGTGCGCGGATCGAGCCAGATGGCGAAGAACGCCCGCCCGAACGCGTCGCCGGCGATCTGGCCGATGAGCTTGCCGTCCGAGAAAAACCGCGTGCCGTCGCCAGGCAGGAAGACACCCGTCAGATGCTGACCCGCCGACACGTCCGGCAGGATGTGCGAGAGCTGCTCCGCCCAGCGCTGACGTTCGGCATCGGTCGCGACCTGCAGCCGGGTCATCTCGATCAGGCTTCGCTGCACGAGCGTACGCGACTTGAAACTGCGTGCGTATCGGAGGTCGAGGACCAGTGGCTGCGCGCTCCAGTTCGCGCCGACGCGCTCGCTGCCGGAGAAAAGGACGGCGTCGTACAGGTGGAAACCCAGGCGCGTGAAGGAGCCTTGTCCGACGAGATGCGCGGTGGGCACCTCCTGCGAGGCGAGCTGGCCGGCGTCGAAGGCCAGCGCCGCGGGCGCGATAGCCACGGCCGCCAGAAAGCAGCAAGCACGCAGGCGCGCAACGAGCGCGGCGGACGCGGTAGCTGGGGTGGATGGACCAGCGGGGGCAATTGCGGGACGAGTAGCCATGCTCGGCTCCTTATCGGTCAAGG
This sequence comes from Pandoraea pulmonicola, assembly GCF_000815105.2. Taxonomy (NCBI): domain Bacteria; kingdom Pseudomonadati; phylum Pseudomonadota; class Betaproteobacteria; order Burkholderiales; family Burkholderiaceae; genus Pandoraea; species Pandoraea pulmonicola. The sequence goes on from NZ_CP010310.2 coordinate 509,429, forward strand.
ATCCAGTCGAGTTGGTAGGCCCGTTGGCGGCGCGCGGGTCGTTCGTCCGTGACGCCAGCCGAAACAACTTGTTGCGTAATTGCGATTGAGAACTATCCTCAAAACGAGGCGAGCATCGCCGCGTCGCCGGCACCCGCATAGCGGGGGCGGTCGCAAGAACGGAACGACTGGTTTCAGCGTAGACCATCGAACGCAGTCCGCGCAGGCCCGTCGTACAAGGAAATACCCTGACGCACCGCGGTGAGGCCCCCGGACAGGGGCGGGTACGAGCACGATCGAAGCAGCGTCGGGAGGCCATGTCGACGGGGGGCCGAAAGGGCTGTCGCCCCTTGAGCTTAGGGGCTTTGTGTGACAAATTGACCGTCGTCAAAATTACGACGCATTACCGTCACGTGGCTGTCGGCGGACACGGTAATTAAAGGCTTTTATGTTATGATTCAAGAGTTTGCCCAGATTTTAGTAGGGTCGCTCTAAGCTGGATCGACAGGATGCGGCCAGATTACAGGCGTTAAATTCGTCGTCCTTCCGCGGCGACAGGGTTCAAGACGTGAAGCCGGACGGCGGGGGGCGTTCGCATCGCGCTCACTGTTTTGTCTGTCGAAATTCGGCGTAAACTTTCACAATACTATCTTGAGTCCTGGTGTAAGGTCTCGCGACCTTGGGGGTAATTGAAATGAACGAAATGTTGTATCCCGAGCTGTACAAGTCGCTGGAGGCAGTGCGTTGGAACATGGAGAAGGACATTCCGTGGGACAAGTTCGACGCCAGCCAACTGACCGACGATCAGGCGCGCACCATCAAGATGAATGCCATCACGGAATGGGCGGCGCTGCCGGCCACCGAGATGTTCCTGCGTGATAACCGTGACGACAGCGATTTCTCGGCGTTCATGAGTGTGTGGTTCTTCGAGGAGCAGAAGCATTCGCTGGTGCTCATGGAATACCTGCGGCGCTTTCGCCCGGAGCTCGTCCCGACCGAAGCCGAGCTGCACGCCGTGCGCTTCCCCTTCGATCCGGCACCGCCGCTCGAGACGCTGATGCTGCACTTCTGCGGCGAAATCCGTCTGAACCACTGGTATCGCCGTGCGGCCGAATGGCACACCGAGCCGGTGATCAAGGCCATCTACGAGATCATTTCGCGCGATGAAGCCCGCCATGGCGGCGCCTACCTGCGCTACATGAAGAAGGCGCTCACGAGCTTCGGCGACAACGCGCGCGCTGCGTTCGCCAAGATCGGCGTGCTGATGGCGTCGGCGCGTCGCACCGAAAAGCCGCTGCATCCGACCAACCTGCACGTGAACAAGGATCTGTTCCCGAACGACACGGTGCAGTCGCGTCTGCCGGAGCCGGAGTGGCTCGAGCACTGGCTCGACGAACAGATCAAGTTCGACGACAGCTGGGAGAAGAAGGTGGTCGAGCGCATTCTGCACAACATGTCGCTGCTGTTCGAGCGTACGTTTGCGACCGCGCAGGATCTGAACCGCTACCGCAAGGAAATCACTGGCCGCCTGGCGGCCGTGGCTTCGCCGGCGGTCGCGGCGTCGTAATACTCCGCGGTAGGCGCTGTCCTCCGTCCGACGCAAGGACCGGAACAGACGGCCGCGTATCGATGCGAAAAGGGGCTTCGGCCCCTTTTTTGTTGCCCTGCACAGACAACCGAGGCTCCACGGTGCGACGCGTGGGACAATAGCGCGTCCACTTCGAATGATTGTCATGTCCTCTTCCCAAGTCATTTCCCCGGTCGATTTCGAGACCAAGGTGCTCTCGCGCGACGACCTCGTGGCGTTGGCGCCCACGTTGCCGCGTCCGCTCGTGTTCACCAACGGTGTGTTCGACATCCTGCATCGCGGACACGTGACCTATCTCGCGCAGGCGCGCGCCCTGGGTGCGTGTCTGGTCGTCGCAGTCAACACCGACGCATCGGTGCGCACGCTCGGCAAAGGAGACGACCGTCCCGTCAATCACGAGGACGATCGCGCCGCACTGCTCGCTGCGCTCCAGAGCGTGGATTACGTCGTCAAGTTCGGCGAGTCGACCCCCGAGGCGCTGATCGCGGCGGTGCGTCCGGACATTCTCGTCAAGGGCGGCGACTACGACATGGACAAGCTGCCGGAGTCGGCGCTCGTGCGTAGCTGGGGCGGCAAGGCGCTGGCAATTCCGTTCGAGCATCAGCGCTCGACGACGTCGTTGCTCAAGAAAGTACGTGCGCAATCATGAATCTGGCGCCGCTCGTTGAAGTCACTCGTGGGGCGAAGGGCATCGATACCGTCGAATGCGTGCACTACGGCTCGGTGGCCGTGGTCGATGCGCAGGGGCGTCTGCGTTATGCCGCCGGCGATCCGTCGTTCCTCACTTTCTCGCGTTCCACGCTCAAGCCGTTCCAGGCACTGCCCTTCGTGGAGGGAGACGGCGTCGGGCATTTCAACCTGACGCAGAGCGAGCTCGCGTTGCTGTGCGCCAGCCACTCGGGCGAGCCGTTCCACGTCGAAGGGGTGAAAAGCCTGCTGAGCAAGGCGGGATGCGACGAGCATCATCTGCAATGCGGCTGCCACACGCCCACCTTCTATTCGGCGACAGGCAAGCGCGCTCCGGCGGACCTCAGGCCCACGGCGCTGCATCACAACTGTTCGGGCAAGCACGCGGGCTTCCTGGCGTATTGCGCGCAGCACGGCCTGCCGCTCGACACTTACCTCGATCCCGCGCATCCGTTGCAGCAGGCGATTCGTGCGCGTGTGGGCGGCGTTGTCGGTGTGCCTGGCGACACGCTTGCGCTGGGCATCGACGGTTGCTCGGCGCCGAACTACGCATTGCCGCTCGAGAAACTCGCCGGCGCCTATGCGCGGCTTGCCGCGAGCGACGACGCCGCGCTCTCGACCCTCTTCGCCGCCATGACGCAGCAACCCGAAATGGTGTCCGGCACGGCGCGCAACGATCTGGCATTCATGCGCATGGCCCCGGGCGACTGGGTGGCGAAGATCGGCGCGGACGGCGTACAGACCATGGGTGTGCGCTCGGCCGGACTCGGCATCGCGATCAAGGTCGTCGATGGCAACATGCGGGCGCTCTATACCGCTGCCGTTGCCGTACTGAAGGCACTCGGACTCGTCGAATCACCGGAGACGACGGGCTTGGCGCCGTGGGCGCTGCCGATCGTCAAGAACGCGCGCGGCATTCATACGGGTGTCCTGCGACCGGTGGTCGAACTCAAGCGCGTGGGCTGACCGACTTCAACACCGCTGTGCCCCGCCCGGCTCTGCTCAGCGGTCGCCGCCTGTGGGCGGGCTGCCCGCAGGTGTCGGGCATGCCTTGACGAGGTTCGCGGACCACTGCTGCGACACGACGCCGCGCACCTGTGTCGCCGCATTCGTGTTGATGCCGGCAATGCGGTAAATGATCCGGCTCTTGGCATTCGGCCTCTCGCTCAATTGCGGCGTGAGGCCTTTTTTCTGTGCGGTCGACATCAGTCGTGCAGCGCGTTCGCGATCGCTGAACAGGCCGAGCGAGACCACGAGATTCGGCCCGTCGCCATTGAGCAGGAAATACTCGGTGACGCCTGCCGCACGCAACTGCGCGACCTGCTTGTCGGCGGCGGCCTTGTTGGGTACCGGGTCAAGGTGCACCCAGTAGCGCTTGTCGAGTGCGATGGACTGAATGTCGCCCTGTCCGGCAGGCAGCGCGGCGAGCAACAGACCGCGCGCTTGCGGTGCGTCGTTCGATGCGAAGGGGCCGATGTCGAGGCATGTCGACGCGGCCGTAGCCGCCATCGTCGCCGCGGCTTGCGATGCCGATTGGGCTGCCGTCGCATCACTCGACACTGCGCTCGACACCGCGTTCGGCGTCGTTGCCGCCACCGCCTGACTCGCGGCTGCAACCGCCGCCGAGGCAGATGATCGCGACGCGTCTGCCTCCCGCGCGGGCCCGTCATTCGAAGCGGCCGCCGTCTGACTCGCGCCCCCTGAGTCGAGCACGGCGGAGGCACCGCTCGCCGGCAGCGGGGCGCTGATTTCCGCCCGCGTCAGACGAATCCGCCCGGGCTCGAGTTGTGTCGTCAGCCGCGCGGGCTCACGACCTGTGGCCGGCAGCACGTCGCGCCATTTCAGCCAGCCGAATTGCACGGCCGCAAGCGCCGCGTTCGCAACGATGAACATCAGCAGCAACAGTGCGCGCAACATCTCAGACGCCTCCTCGGGCATGGCCGCTGTCGCGGGATTCCGGCACCGGGGCCGATGCCGCACCCGAAGCGGGTGCTGTTCCCGCGAGCACGCCGCCAGCGCCAAGCGCCACTTCGTACAGCCCGGCGGGCACCAACTGATCGTGTTCGGTAAAGGGCAGGGCGAGCGTTTGCGCGAGTGCGTGACGCGCACCACCCGCGAGCACGCAGCGCACCGTCGCACCGAGCTGCGTCTGCAACTGCGCATGACTGCGCTCCACGAGTCCCGCCTGGGCTGCCGCACAGCCGCGCAGAATGGCGTCCGACGTGCTGCGTGCGAAGTCCTGTCCCCCCGAAGGCATCGCCGCGTCGAGCGTGGGCAGCTGCGCGGTGCCTTGCCCGAGGGACTGGAGCATCAGTGCCGGCCCCGGGGCAATCAGGCCGCCGAGATATTCCCCATCGCCACGCAGGGCTTCGACGGTCGTTGCGGTTCCCAGCGTGACGATGAGCAGGTGTTCGCCGGGCCATGCCGCGTGGGCGCCGATCAGGCTTGCCCAGCGGTCGCTGCCGAGTTGCGCCGGTTGCTGGTAGCCGTTGCGCACCCCCGAGCGCGCTTCGCTCGCACGCAGCACCTGCAACCAGTCGGCCGATGCCATGCCCCATAGCGTTTGCAGTGTCATGCGCACGGCCTGCTCCGCTGCTTCGCCGGCCACGTTCGTGAGCCAGACACCCGCCGGTGCGGGGCAGATGAAGCCGCCATCGTGGCCGCCCTGACCACCCTGACCGCCTTGACCCATGGCCAGTGGCGCGGTATTCGGCGCGAAGTGCGCGTTCTGGCCAGCGCCGGCGGTCATTGCCGCCCAGCCCCCGCGAATCTGGGGGGCCAGAGCGCGCCACTCGGCATGGTCGACGGCGCCACTGGCAAGAAACGCCGGCGCCGCCGCCCGCCAGTCGGCGGGACGCGTTGCCGGCGCCAACGCCCACTTGATTCGACTGTTCCCCGCGTCGACGAGCAACCATGGCGCGTCGTTCGCATCCCCGGCGCCGTTCGTGGCGGCGAGCGAGGGGGCCTTTGCGTCGTCAGTGCTGCCGCCTGGCAGCGTGGACGCCCGGGCGTTCGGCGTTCTCCGGCGCGCGGTCATCGATGTCGCCCCGATCCACCGTACGCGGTGGAATCCAGCAGGCGCACGGAAACTTCGCCGCTGGCAATGGTGCGTTCGCCTTCGGTCGTCGCCACGCGCAAGCCCCCCTTCTCGTCGACGCCGAGCGCAACGCCGTGCAGCAGATCGCGTCCGTGTTCGATCAATCGAATCGGCGTATCGCGGTAGGCGTGCATCGTTTCCCAATCCTCGCGAAACGCGCCGAAGCCGTGTTCGGCGAAGCGCGTGAGCATGTCGGACAGACGCTGCACCAGCGCGATCAGCACCGACGACATATCGGGTTCCGCCAACACGGTTTCGAGCGCGGCGGGTGGGGTGGCAGGCACGGCCGCCGTTGTCCGTGCGCCGTCTGTCGTCTCGACCGCCGGAGCCGCCGAGGCGGACGCACCGTCGATTCGCGTGGCGACGTCTCCGACCTGGCGCAGATTCACGCCGATGCCGATCACGACGCCGATCCGGCCCGGGCCGGCGGGCACCGTTTCGATGAGAATGCCAGCCAGCTTGCCGCCGCGCAGCAGTACGTCGTTGGGCCATTTGAGGCCCAGCGCCTGCGGCGCCGACAGCGGCAGATCGGAGAGTCCCTCCACGACCGCGACACCCGTGGCAAGCGAAAGCCCAGCCAGTTCGGCCGGGCCACCGGGCATCACATACGCCAGCGAGAACGTGAGGCTGTCGCCCGGCAAGCTCTGCCATGTGCGCCCGCGCTGCCCGCGCCCGGCCGTCTGTATCATGGCCGCGCGCACGATCGGCGCACATGCGGCGTCTTCGCGAAGCCGTGTGAGCAGATCGACGTTCGTGGAGCCGGTGGACGACACGACTTCGATCCGCCAGCCACGGCAGGCAGATGCCAGACGCGCACGAATTCGGTCACCGTCGAGGCGGCGCGCCGACGTGTCGTGCGTCGGCTCCGTGGACGACGCGATGGGCGAGGAAGGTGAGGCGATATTCATGGCTGCTATTGTAGCGGCGAGGCAGGGGCTGCGTCGGTCTGCCCTGCGTCAATGCTGGTTTTTCAGCATCATCCGAATGGGCGTTCGGCCGATTCCGGCACGTTTTCAGTTGCCGCCGGGTTGCCATCGTGTGGTCGCGCCTGTACCGTACAATGACCGCGTTTCGCAGTCTTCCGCCGCATTTTTTGGCGGATTTGTTGTCAGGAGACCGTCTGTTTTGGACCTCGATGCCGTGCCCACTCTGGAGCTGACCACCTCGCCGCAAGGCCCGGTGGTAATGCTGCGCGGCCTGTGGACGGCGCTGGCGCTCTCGCAGCGCAAGAAGACGCTGCTGCGCCTGGCGCACGCGCTGCCCCGCGGGGAACTGGCGTGGGACCTTACGTGCGTCGAGCGGCTCGATCACGTGGGGGCGCAAGCGCTCTGGCGCTTCTGGAATCGCAAGTTTCCGCCGCGTATCGCACTGACTCCGACACAGCGCGCGCTGTTCGATCACCTCGCGGAATTCGATCGCTCGCGGCAAAGCCCGGTGTCCAAGCGCCGCGTCGATCCGGTGAGCCAACTGGGCTATTCCCTGTTCTCGCTGTGCGATCACCTGCGCGACGGCATTACGATGTTCGGGCGTTTCGTCATCGATCTCGGCCGCGTCGTGCGGCACCCTGTGCGCGCACCGTGGCTGGAAATCTCCGCCAATATCTATAGCGCTGGCACCAGGGCGCTCGGCATCACGGCGCTCGTCGCGTTCCTGATCGGCATCGTGCTGTCGTATCTGTCGGCGCAGCAATTGAAGCTGTACGGCGCGAGCACGTTCATCGTCAACATTCTCGGCCTGTCCGTGATCCGTGAACTGGGCCCGGTGCTTTCCGCGATTCTGGTCGCCGGCCGCTCGGGTTCCGCCATCACGGCGCAGTTGGGCGTCATGCGAGTGACCGAAGAGCTCGATGCGATGCGCGTGATGGACATTCCGCATGGACTGAGGCTCGTACTGCCGAAAGTCATTGCGCTGGCGATCGCCATGCCGCTGCTGGTCATGTGGACGAACATCGTCGCGCTGCTCGGCGGTGCGCTCGCCGCGAAGTACGAGCTCGGCATCGGGCTGCATTACTTCTTCGCCACGCTGCCCAATGCGGTGCGCATCGCGAACCTGTGGATCGGGCTTGGCAAGGGTGTCGTCTTCGGCATGCTGATCGCGCTCGTGGCCTGCCACTTCGGCATGCGTGTCAAACCGAACACGCAGAGCCTGGGGGAAGGCACGACGCAATCGGTGGTCACGGCGATCACGGTGGTGATTCTGGCCGACGCCGTCTTCGCCATCCTGTTCCGCAACGTGGGGATCGGCTGATGAGCGAGTCCACGGTGCCTCAACTGTCGCAATCGGCAGCATCCATGGCCACGGCTTCTGTTTCCACCGCCCCTCTGTCCGACGACATGCGCGCCTCGGCCATCGGCTGCCCGCCGGTGTCGTCGACGTTGCCTGGCGAAGCGCAGCCGGTGATCGAAGTGCGCGACCTTACCAAGCGCTATGGCACGCACACGATCCACGATCACCTCGATCTCACCGTGGGGCAGAGCGAAATCATCGCGCTCGTGGGGGGATCGGGCTCGGGCAAGACCACGCTGATTCGCCAGATCATCGGACTGGAGGCGCCCACGAGCGGGCATATCAGCGTCTTCGGTCACGACATCACGATGATCGACCGGCGCACGGCACACCTGCTGCGTCGCCGCTCGGGCATGCTGTTCCAGCGCGGCGCGCTGTTTTCGGCCATGACGGTGTTCGACAACATTGCACAGCCGCTGCGAGAACTGCACACGCTGTCCGAGGATCTGATTCGCGATGTCGTGATGTACAAGCTCGAAATGGTCGGGCTGTCGGGGCGCATGGCCAATCGCATGCCGTCGGAATTGTCGGGCGGGATGATCAAGCGCGTCGGGATCGCACGCGCGATTGCGCTGGAGCCCGAACTGCTCTTTCTCGATGAGCCGACGGCGGGTCTCGATCCGCAGGCCTCCGACGAATTCGTGGACATGGTCCGTGGCCTGCACCATTCGCTCGGACTGACGGTCGTGATGGTCACGCACGACCTCGATACCGTGATGATGCTCGCTACACGCGTGGCGGTGCTCGCCGATCGCAAGGTGCTTGTCAATGCGCCCGTCGAAGACGTGGTGCGGGTCGATCACCCGTTTATCCACAGCTTCTTCCTCGGTGAGCGCGGCAGACGCGCGTTGCTGGCCCTGCCCGCGGCGCGGCGCGCCAGGATTTCGGAGTTACTCGACGATGGAAAATAAATCGCACGCTTTCATGGCGGGCCTCTTCACGCTGGTGTTGCTCGCGGCGGTTGCCGCCGCGGTGTACTGGTTCAACCGGGACAATCGCGTGCGCGTACCCTACGATCTCGTGGCGCACACCAATGTGAACGGTTTGAATCCCGAGTCCGTCGTTCGCTATCGCGGGCTGGCCGTGGGCAAGGTGGACTTCATCAAGTTCGATCCGCATGCGCCGGGTCAGATCCTGATTCGCATTCTGGTCAACGAAGGCACGCCGATGACCAAGTCGACTTTCGCCACGCTGAGCTATCAGGGCGTGACCGGCCTGGCCTTCGTGCAACTCGACGACGACGGGGATGACCGCACCATGCTGCCGTCGAGCGCGGCGCACGTTGCGCAACTGCGTCTGCGCCCGGGCTTCATCGACGAGTTGCAGCGACGCGGTAACAGTCTGGTGCGCCAGCTCGAGGAAGCGAGTTCCTCGGTCAATCAACTGCTCTCGCCCGAGAACCGGCAAGCGGTGATGGATTCGATCAACAGTGTGAAGACGGCGGCGCAGAGCGTGAATCGCGTGGCGCAGCAGCTCGAACCCGTTACCAGACAGTTGCCGGAGACCGTGCGTGAACTCAATGGCACGCTCACCGGCGCGAATCGTCTGACCCAGCAATTGTCCGATCCACAAGGGCCGCTGGTGCGCAATCTGGATAGCGTCGGGCGGGCGGCGGATCAAGCGGCGTCGAGTCTCGCGGCGTTCGAAGGCACGATGCATACCTTCGAGGGTTCCCTGCAGCAGGAAGCGCTGCCGCGCCTCAATACGCTCTCCGACGATCTTCGCTTTACGACGCAAGCCGTTGGTCAAGCGGCTGAGACCATCAATCGCAATCCGCGCGCGCTGCTGTTCGGAACCTCTCCGCCGCCACCCGGTCCGGGTGAGTCGGGCTTCTCGTGGCCCGGTGGAGCAGGCCGATGATGCGCGATACCGTCATGCAAGGGGAAATCGAGATGACCGAGCCGACCGGGATCCAGTCGATCCGGCAGGGTGCAAAAGTGAGAATGGCACGCGCGTTGGCCACATGGTGTCTCTATGCCGGGGTGGCCGCGCTTGTGGCCGGATGCGCGAGCTCCGCGCCGTCGGGGGGGCTCACGCGTTTCGATCTCGGGCCGCCGACGGTGCCCGCCGCATCGACCGGTAACGCGGCCGTCGTCGCCGCCGCGTCGGATGTGGCGGCATCGGGCGCCTCGGGGGCGGGGGCATCGCGCCTGTCGCCGCTCAAGGTGGTGGTCAACGCGCCGAACTGGCTCGACTCCGACGTGATCTATTACCGGTTGCCGTCGAGCGAAGGCGATCAGGCGCGCGCGTATGCGAACAGCCGATGGCTCGCGTCGCCCGCGCGGTTGTTTGGCGATCGCCTGCGCGGGGCCCTGTCCGTCGAACGCGCCGTGCTCGCGGCGGGTGACCCGACTGCGGCGCCGGCATTGCGGGTGGAGCTCGAGGAGTTCTCGCAGTACTTCGACAGTGCGTCGGCGAGCCACGGCGTGGTGCAGGTGCGGGCCACGTTGTTCGATGGACCAAAGCTGCTCGCACAAACGACGCTGCGCGCGCAAGCGCCTGCAGCGAGCGCCGATGCCGCCGGTGGGGCGCGTGCGCTGGCAACTGCGAGCGATGCCGTGCAGACGCAGTTGATTCAATGGCTCGCGGGCCGTGTGCCCGCACCCTCGGCGACGACTCGTGCGCCGGCGCAGTCGCGTGCTTTGCCGGCGCTCTCGCCGGCACAGGCGCGGTAAGTCCGGAGGGGCACACCCGCCAATGCCGGAGCTGGATGTCAAACCCTGGCAACGACGCGCGTCTCCGCTCACGCGCCAGGCGTTGCTTTGTCTGATTCTGCTGATCGCGTACGCGAGCCTGTATCCGTTCGAATTCCAGCACGCCGCCGTCGGACCGTTCGACTATCTGCTCGCACCGCTGCCACGATGGATGACGACGTTCGACGTCGTTACCAATGTGATCGGTTACCTGCCCCTCGGCATGTTGACGGTGTTGGCGCTGCATCCCGTGTGGCGCGGCGTCCGGGCTGTGCTCGCGGCGCTGCTGCTGGGCGCGGTGCTCTCGTGCGGCATGGAGGCGCTGCAGACCTACTTGCCCACGCGTGTGGCGTCGAACGTCGATCTCGCGACGAACGCCCTGGGCGCGCTCATCGGTGGCGCCGTCGCAGTCCCGCTCACGAGCCCGCTGCTCGATCGCGGCTGGTTGCGGCATCTGCGCTTCGCCTGGTTCGAGCGCCACGCCAGCGTGCTGCTCGTGTTGCTCGCCCTCTGGCCGTGGGCGCAGGCGTACCCGCAGCAATTCCTCTTCGGTGACGGCGACCTCGTGCGGCAGGTCTGGCTCTGGCAGGATCCTGACGTGACCGACCTCGTGCTCGACTGGGTGCCGCGGCTGGGACAACTGCAGGACTATCTCTCCGCGCTCGATGCCGTGGCCAGCCACGCGTTGTGGGAAACGGTCGTGACGGCTTGCGGTACGGTGCTGGCCGGTTTGCTCGCCACGCTGACGATGCGCCGCTCGGCGCCGCGAGTGCCGTTGCTTTGCGCGCTGTTCATCAGCGCGTTCGCGATCAAGGCGATCGCCGCGGCGTGGCAGTTCTCGCCGCTGCAGGCGTTCGATTGGGTCACGGCCGGCGCGATCTACGGGCTCGTCATCGGCGTGCTGGTGCTGCTGGTGGCCGGGCGAGGGCCGCGAGCATTGCGCGGTGTGGTCGCATTGGCCGCGCTCATCGTGCTGCTGGTGCTCGTAAACCTGCTGCCCGCAAACCCGTATTACGAGGCGGCGCTCCAATCGTGGCGGCAAGGCCGGTACGTGCACTTCAATGTGCTCGCGCGCTGGCTCGCATGGACCTGGCCATACCTCGTGCTGATTTACCTGCTCGCCATGTTCGATCCCAGCCACCGCGGCCCTGCCCGCGGTGTCGGCAAATCCGGCTGACGCCTGCTTCGGCAAGTCCAGTGGGATGTCCCCGAGCGGCAGGCTCCGGGACGATTGTTGCCGATTCGGAAATAGCGTATTGGCCGTAATCGCCGCCGCCATAGGCATCGAGATGCTGGAAAACGGCATGTTCGTGTTCGCGTCGTTGCATATCGCCGGCGGCGTAGGCGCCGCACCCGAGGGATACGGGTTCGGCTCCACACTCTATGCCGTGGCCGGATCTTTTTTTTCAAGCAGCGTTGGCTCGCCTCGCGTATCGGCTACCGCATGTTCCTCGCAGGCACGCTCACGCTCATGGCGTTCGGCGCCCGGCTTGGGGGCATGGCGCATAACTCTGTCCAACTGGTCGTCGCCCGCTTCATTCTCGGCTTGGGGGGCGGGGGCGCTAACCCATGCTTCGCCCCCGAGCTGCGCCTGCTACCGCAGGGACCAGCCCCAGCACTCTTAACTTGAGAGCGTCTGGGTGTCCTGAGTTGCAGAAGCGACTCCAGACTGTTGCACGCTGCTGGCTTCGACCAAATCCAGAAAAGTGTTTGCGTGGGATATGAACGTACTAGTGACGACGTCGGTGACTTGACCTTCCTGGACGTTTTTCCCTACGACAATAGTCTGTGCATACAACGTATCAACGAGACCTTTGTCTTTGCCGGCGGACATGAAGTCGACGAGTTCAGCTCCTCTCTTCTCCATTGCCGGGTCACTGGAGATATTGTCGCGGTGCGCATCATTTCTTGGGTGTTTTTCCAGAACAGTGCCACACCAATCATTCACGGTGCAGTTTGAACTAATATTGCCACGCAAACGAGCATCTGATACCGCGGTTAGTCCCATGCCGAGCGCCGAGAACCTTTTGTCTTGGTTATGGACGTGAGGCAATGACTCAATCATTGGTTGAAGAAATGGGTTGTCGCAGGAGCGTAAAAAGATTGCTGATTCTCGAGACCTTGTAGCCGAACTAATCGATTTGACGTCGCGCAAGAATCCCGCAGCCCGCCGTTCATTCTCGCGGGGCGGAGGAGTCGACTCACCCCGTGAGGTCACGCCATTGGTTGTCGCTTGCACGCTGAACATGATCTCTCTCCATCGCGATTGGAAGTTAAGGGTTTCCCGAAAGGAATGGCCGCAAACGTTGCAATAGTGGCATTTTGTTGAACATACGGTTTTCAAAAAATGACCATGTCACCGCAGCGAGCGGCGGCCAACGGACTTCCCGACGCCCGCGGCGGCGGCCCACACCGTCCGGGCAGGTCGGTTAGAATGGCCCGCAACACGTCCGCAATACGTCAATCAACGTCGCCACTCCTTCCAAAACACCGACATGGCCACCCAGTCGCAGTACTACAAACACCACGTGTTTTTCTGCCTGAACCAGCGCGAGCCCGGCGCCGACCGCCCTTCGTGTGCGAACTGCAACGCGCAGTCGATGCAGGAGTACGCCAAGAAGAAGGTCAAGGAGCTCGGCCTGGCCGGACCCGGCAAGGTTCGCGTGAACAAGGCGGGATGCCTCGATCGCTGCGAACTCGGGCCCGTCGTGGTCGTCTATCCCGAAGGCACCTGGTACACGTATTTCGACGAATCCGACATCGACGAGATCGTCGAGACGCATCTGGCGCGCGGCGAAATCGTCGAGCGGCTGCTGATCGACTGATCCGGTCCCGCAAGCACGCTGCGCAAACGTGCCGGCGTTTGGGCGCCGGCGCCTCCTGCCTTACCTCGCTCATGAACGCTCAGACTGAACGCTTCACCATCGACGGCCCGATCGGCGCCATCGAAATCGCCATCGACCGTCCGGCCGGCGAGCCGCGCGGCATCACGCTCGTCGCCCATCCGCATCCGCTCTTCGGCGGCACGCTCGACAACAAGGTCACGCAGACGCTCGCGCGCGCTTTCGTGCAACTCGGCCACGCCGTGGTGCGCCCGAATTTCCGCGGGGTCGGCAAGTCCGAGGGCGAGCATGACAAAGGCATCGGCGAGCGCGACGATCTTCTCGCCGTGATCGCCTGGATGCGCCGGCAGCCGGGCTGGGAGACGCTGCCGCTGGCCCTTGCGGGTTTCTCATTCGGCACCTTCGTGCTCTCGCACGTGGCGAAGTCGCTCGAAGCCGCGGGCACGCCCGCACAACGTCTGGTTTTCGTGGGAACGGCCGCGAGCAATTGGGAAGTGGCCACGGTACCGGCCGATACGCTGGTTGTTCACGGCGAACAGGACGAGACGGTGCCGCTGCAGTCGGTGCTGGACTGGGCGCGGCCGCAAAAGCTCCCGGTCGTGGTCATCCCGGGCGGCGAGCACTTTTTTCACGGCCTGTTGCCCCTGCTGAAACAGATCGTGGTCGACGCGTGGCGTCATTGACACACCCGGGGCGAATTTCCCGCAATTTGGGCGCGACGGGCCCGTCGGGCTGGGGGTGCGAAATGGCGGCGGGTATAATCCGCTCCTGAACCTTGTCAGGTCACGCCGGGTCTATGTACCCGACAGACATGGCACCGGCGCTCCGGTGCCGCTGTCCTTTTCACCGTGCCGCGCCCGCGAGGCGCCGGTCGTACGGTGTTCCATCAAGCGCAGATGCCCCTGAGTCTCACTTCGTTTTTCTCTTCGCCAATGACATTCAACGCTTCGCTGTCCCGTGCCGCCGTCGCCGCGGCGCTCGTCGCTTGCGGCTCGCTCGCTACGCTTCCCGCACGTGCTCAACAGATTCCGCCGCCGCCGATGACGGCCAAGGCGTGGACGATCGTCGACGTCACCAGCGGCCAGGTGCTCGCCGCAGGCGATCCGGATGCGCGCGTGGAACCCGCATCGCTCACGAAGATCATGACCTCGTACCTGATCTTCGAAGCGCTGCGCGACAAGCGCATTTCGATGGAACAGACGGTCATTCCGGGCGAGTCGGTTCGCAAGGTGGGCCGTGACGAATCGCGCACCTTCATCGAGGCGGGCAAGCCGGTCACCGTGCACGATCTGGTGTACGGCATGATCATCCAGTCGGGCAACGACGCTTCCATCGCCCTGGCCGAACTCGTCGGCGGCTCGCAACCCGGCTTCGTCGAGCTGATGAACCGCGCGGCGCAGCGCATGGGGCTGAAGAATACGCATTACACGAACGTCGACGGTCTGACCGACCCGCAGCACTACACCACGGTCGCCGACATCGCCAAGCTCTCGACGCTGATGATTCAGGACTTCCCCGAGTACTACAAGATCTACTCGGAGAAGAGTTTCACGTACAACAACATCCGTCAGCCGAACCGCAATCGTTTGCTGTATCTCGATCCGACGGTCGACGGCCTGAAGACCGGCCACACGAAGGAAGCGGGCTACTGCCTCGTGTCGACGGCTTCGCGTCCGCTGCCCGGCGTCGCCGGCGTGAACCGCCGCGTGCTGTCGGTGGTCGTGGGCGAGCCGACCGAACGCGCCCGCGTGCAGGACAGCCTCTCGGCGCTCAACTACGGTTACCAGAACTTCGACACGCTGCGCGTGTACGGTGCGAACCAGGTCGTGGCCACGCCCAAGGTGTGGAAGGGCAAGGAGAGCGAGCTGAAGATCGGTGTGAAGAAGGACACGTTCATCACCGTCCCCAAGGGCATGGCCGACAAGATCAAGCCGCAGCTCGAACTGCGCGAACCGCTGATCGCCCCGATCGCCAACGGCGCGCCCGTCGGCACGGTCAAGGTCATGGCCGACGGCAAGCAACTCGCCGAATTCCCGGTCGTGGCGCTGGCCGATGTGCCGCAGGCCAGCTTCATCGGCCGTGCATGGGACGCGCTGCGCCTGATGTTCGTGAAGAAGTAAATCCGGGCGCGGCAAGGGTCTCGCCCAGGCGGGATGCGCGCCCATAAAGCGCGTAGCATTGCCGAACCTGCCGGTCGGGCCCGCTTGCGAGCCCGGCCGGCGCAAGGCGCGCTCCCATGGGGCGCGTTTTTTCCTTTCGTCGTGCGCTCGACGCGCACCTTGCAAACATGGATAACCCCACCGTCTGGCTCAATGGCGAACTGATCGCGCTCAGCGACGCGAAGATCTCCGTTCTCGATCGCGGTTTTCTCTTTGGTGACGGCATCTACGAAGTCGTGCCCGTCTACCACGGCAAGCCCTTCCGTCTGGCGCAGCATCTCGATCGCCTCGAGCGCAGCCTCGCCGAGATCCGCATCGCCAATCCTTACACGCGCGCCGAATGGGAAGCGCTCTTCGCGCGTCTGTCGGCGACATGCGCCGCCGATCCGCACAGCGTCTACGTGCAGGTCACGCGTGGCGTGGCGCCGCGCCAGCACACGTTCCCGAAGGACATCGCGCCGACCGTGTTCGGTATCGCGACTCCGCTCTCGCTGCCGAGCCGCGAGAAGGTCGAGCAGGGCGTGGGCGCCGTCACGCACGAGGATCGCCGCTGGCTGAATTGCCACATCAAGTCGACCTCGCTGCTGGGCAACGTGCTGATGGCGCAGTACGCGGCCGATCACGACGTGCAGGAAACCATCCAGTTCCGCGACGGGTATCTGACCGAGGCGTCGTCGAGCAACGTATGGGTGATCCGGGGCGGTGAAATGTTCGCGCCGCAGCGTGATAATCGGATCCTGGAAGGCATTCGCTACGGTGCGCTGGCGGATCTCGCGCGCGAATGCGGTATTCGCTTCGAGGAGCGGCCGGTCACCGAAGCGGAAGTGCGCAGCGCCGACGAACTGCTCATCACGTCGGCCACGAAGGAAGTGCTCGCCGTCGTCTCGCTCGACGGCAAGCCCGTCGGCGACGGCAAGCCGGGGCCCGTCTTCCGTGCACTGTACGCGGCCTATCAACGCGCCAAGGAGGCCCTATGACGACGGAAAAGAAGGAAACCCTGCTCGAATTCCCGTGCGACTTTCCCATCAAGGTAATGGGGGCGACGCAGGACGGTTTTGCCGACGCCATCGTGGCGCTGCTGCGCGAGTTCGATGCCGAATTCGACGCGGCCACCGTGGAAATGCGTCCGTCGAGCACGGGCAAATATCTCGGGCTGACCGTGACGGTACGTGCGCATTCGAAAGCGCATCTCGACGATATCTATCGCGCCCTGACGGGCCATCCGATGGTCAAGGTCGTGCTGTAACGGCACGATTGCGCGATGGCGGCGGCATGGCTCTCGCTGCTGCCGTCATCGACATCGACCGGATATTGTCGTTGCCGTTGGGCTCACGCGGGCGTCGGCGAGCCGTCGTCGTCCATCGGCACGATCGGGTCCAGGCCCAACTGAGCGTCCGTGGTCATCTCGCCGGCTGTGGCGGCCATGCCCGCGGCCAGCGCGGCGGGGCTCGGACGCGTCGGGCGGCGCTGTATGTGCTTGACCGATTCGAACGCCGCCAGCTCTTCCAGAAACCATGTCCTGAACGCCTGCACGCGTTGCGTCTCCAGCACGCCCGGCGGGCACACGAAATAGTAATCCCATTCGCATGGCGTATCGACGTCGGACAGCCGCACGAGGCGTCCGGCCATGATGTCGCCGACCGCGAGCGAGCGCCGCACGAGCGCCACGCCCTGGCCGACGATGGCCGCCTGCGAGAGCATGCCGGAATCCTGATACATCATGCCCTGCGACGGTTCGGGCAAGTCGAACCCGGCAGCCGCAAACCAGGGCGCCCACGGCTCGCCTTCCGAGCGCAGCAACGTGCTGCGGCGAAATTCCTCGGCGGTTCTCGGTAGCTGACCCTTGTTGTACGTGGGACTGCACGCGGGGAAGAAGACGTCGTCGAGCACCTTCTCGATATGCAACCCCGGCCAGTTCCCTTTGCCCATGCGCAACGCGACGTCCACGTCGTCACGCTCGAAGTCGATGAGCTCGGCACTGCAACGTAACTCCACTTCGAGCTCCGGATGCCGGTCGATGAAGCGGCCGATGCGCGGCGTGAGCCAGCGGCTCGCGAACGACGGCATCGTGGTCAGCACGAGCCGCCGCTCGCCGCGCGTGCCGGCCTGCAGCTTGCGCGTAGCCTGCGCAATGTCGCCCAGCGCGGCGCGAATCGACAACGCGTATTGCCGCCCGGCCGGCGTGATGCTGATGCGCTTGCCGTTGCGCGCGAACAGGGTCGTACCCAGTTCCTGTTCGAGCGCGCGAATCTGATGGCTGATCGCGCCGTGCGTGACGAACAATTCCTCGGCCGCGCGCGAGAAGCTCTCCAGGCGGGCAGCCGCCTCGAAGGCGCGCAGGGCACTCAGGTTGGGAAGTCTCCGAAGATCCATGTGAGCTTTATTCGCAAGGCCGTGAAAATATGTCGTTTGGTGTGGCGCTTGCCAGTCCCTATGATTAAGTCATTGTCTCGCACTGAGTGGGGGTCGTAAAATGCAAAACAATTTGACAAAGGTTCAGTACTTCTACGGTATTCGTCCGGGCGAAGTCGTCACCCTCGACCTCCATCACGAGCATACGCTTGTCGCGCGCGGTGCGGCGGTCTGGGTGACGCGGGCCGGCGACCCGCACGACTACTGGTTGATGCCGGGCCAGCGCCTTGCCGTCGAGCCGGGACGCCGTTACTGGGTATCGTCGGACGAAGGCGCCGAAGCACAACTCGAGCGCGATGTGGCGCACCGCTTCGCCATTACCCGGGTGCTGCGCAAGTGGCTCGCCGGACGCCGGGCGGCTCGCGAAGCCAACTCGTGCACTGCGGCGGCCTAACGATACACCGGTCTGTCGTTCGGGACATCGCGCGCTCCGTGGCCGGTTTCGGCCAGCGAGCGCGCGATTCGTTTGAAGCGCTCGCGTCGGCATTCCCGATGTGTCAATGGAATTCACAACAAGACGCACAATAATCGCGTCGAAAAAACTCGATAACGCGTCGAAACAAGAGAAGTCCCCCCGATGACCCAAGCCAGTTCCCCGACTTCCCATCCCGATCCCGCCCAATTGCGCCACGCGCAGGCCGAAGAGCGGCTTGGCCGCGTGTTGATGATTGCCGCCATGGTGATCTCCGGCACGATCGGCTATTTCGTGCTGATGTCGGGACAGCCGGCGCTCAACGTGGTCTTTCTGCGTTGCCTGATCGGGGCGGCCAGTCTTTGTGCCTGGTGTGCCTATCGCGGCTATTGGCGAGGGCTGCGCCTGGCACGCTGGCAAGTGCTCAACGTCGCACTCGGCGCGATCACTCTCGTTTCCAACTGGTATTTCCTGTTCACCGCCTACCGGATGACTTCGGTCGGCATCACCACCGTCGTCTACAACGTGCAGCCGTTCCTGCTGGTGCTCGCAAGCGCGGTCATCACGCGCGAGCGTCCGTCGCTCGCCACGCTGGGTTGCCTGGGCGTCGCATTTGCCGGGTTGATCATCCTGGCCGAGCCGGGGGGCGCGCATGGCGAGGGTTATCTGCTCGGCGTCGCAAGCGCACTGGCCGCCGCGTCGTTGTACGCCGCGACCACGCTCTTCACCAAGAAGCTGGCGGGCACGCTTCGTCCGGAAATCATCGCCGCGCTGCACATGACCATCGGTGCCGTCGTATTCGTCTGGATGGCGGACTTCGGTCATCTGCCGTCGGCGCCGCGCGAAATCGGCGCCATCGTCACGCTGGGACTGTTCCACACGACATTCATGTATCTGCTGCTGTACGGCGCATTTCAGAAGGCGTCGACGTCGAGCCTTGCCGTGTTCGGCTTCGTCTACCCCGTGGTGGCGGTCGCCGTCGACTTTCTCGCTTTCGGCATCGTGCTGCATCCGACGCAGTGGCTCGGCGGCGTGATGATCCTCGTGGCCGCCGGCTGGTACGCCAAAAGGCTCGGTGCCGCACCCGTGAAGTCGGCCGAAGTGGCGAAGCCCGCGAACCGGGCCTGAAGACAGCCCTGAAACCAGACCCTCCCACGATGGGAGGTAATGCGGCTTGACGACGCGAGCCGCGCCCATTGCCCGTGCCGGTCATGGCGCCCCGTGTGGTGCGCAGTCTTGCTCGCACGGGCGCGAGCAAGACTGCGCCGGTTTCGTTAAAATCGCGCTCATGACCTCCCCGATCGAAGTGTGCTGGCGCGGCACCGAAGACTACGCCACATCGTTCGACGCCATGCGCGCGTACACCGATGCGCGTGGCCCGCACGCCCCGGATCAACTCTGGATTGTTCAGCATCCGCCCGTCTATACGCTGGGATTGGCCGGCGACCCCGCTCATCTGCTCGTTGCCGACACCGGCATTCCGCTCGTCAAAGTCGATCGTGGGGGCCAGATCACCTATCACGGCCCCGGCCAGGTGGTGATCTACCTGCTCGTGGACCTGCGCCGGCGCAAGCTCGGCGTGCGCGAGATGGTGCGTTTGATCGAGCAGGCGGTGATCGACACCCTTGGAGCGTATAATCTCGAGGTTGAGCGCCGGGCCGGCGCGCCGGGCATCTATGTGAGTCCGGGCGAGGGCGCCGCAGCGCATGCCGGCGCGAAAATCGCCGCGCTCGGGTTGAAGATCCGCAACGGATGCAGCTATCACGGCGTGTCGTTGAACGTCGCAATGGACCTGCGGCCGTTCGACTGGATCAATCCGTGCGGCTATGCCGGCCTGCAAACCGTAGACATGGCCACGCTTGGCGTGGCCGCCCGCTGGGACGAAGTGGCCGCGCGACTGGCGCAGCAACTCGGCCATCACCTCGAACAGCACACCGCGCCGGCAGACGCCGCGCCCCCGACCCATACGGCTGGTACGGCCAATGGGATCGATGTGGCCGCGAGCGCCAACGCCGCTGCCTGAATGGACGCCTGGAAAGCCCCATCATGACCACCACCGTGACTCAGAACGACACCGCGAACAAGGAAGTTCGCACGATCGACGGCGAATACGACGCCACTGCCAAGCAAAAGTCGCAGGCGAAGACTGCACGTATTCCGATCAAGATCGTACCTGTCGAGCGTCTGAAGAAGCCGGACTGGATTCGCGTGAAGGCGGCGACCCATACGTCGCGCTTCTACGAGATCAAGCAGATCCTGCGCGAGCACAACCTGCACACGGTGTGCGAAGAGGCGAGCTGCCCGAACATCGGCGAGTGCTTCGGCAAGGGCACGGCCACGTTCATGATCATGGGCGACAAGTGCACGCGTCGCTGCCCGTTCTGCGACGTGGGCCACGGCCGCCCGGATCCGCTCGATGTGGACGAGCCGCTCAATCTCGCGAAGACCATCGCCGCGATGCGTCTGAAGTACGTGGTGATCACGAGCGTGGACCGCGACGATCTGCGCGACGGCGGCGCCCAGCACTTCGTCGATTGCATTCGTCACGTGCGCGAGCTCTCGCCGCAAACCCGCATCGAAATCCTCACGCCGGATTTCCGCGCTCGTCTCGATCGCGCGCTCGGCATTCTCAACGCCGCGCCGCCCGACGTGATGAACCACAACCTCGAAACGGTGCCGCGTCTATATAAAGAAGCGCGTCCCGGTTCGGACTACCAGCATTCGCTTACGCTGCTCAAGGAATTCAAGGCGAAGCATCCGGACGTTGCCACCAAGTCGGGCCTGATGGTCGGCCTGGGCGAGACGGACGAGGAAATTCTCCAGGTCATGCGCGACCTGCGTGCACACAACGTCGACATGCTGACGATCGGCCAGTATCTGCAGCCGTCGGAGCACCATTTGCCGGTGCGCCGCTACGTGACGCCGGAAACGTTCAAGATGTTCGAAGAGGAAGCCTACAAGATGGGCTTCACGCACGCCGCCGTGGGCGCGATGGTGCGCTCGAGCTATCACGCCGACGTGCAGGCGCACGAAGCCGGCGTGGCCGACGCCATCTGAGCGCCCGGCTACCGCACCTGATACGCCTGCTTGACCGAACGCGGGCCGTCGAAAGACGGTCCGCGTTTTTGTTTGTGCAATGAAATTGCGGATGGGAGCGCTGGCGGACCGGCCCCTTTGCGAGCCCTTTACGACCACTTGACGGCCAGCAAACGTTTACGAGTCGTCACACACCCCGCGCCCGGTTCGCTACGCAATACGCCCCGAGCAGCCCCATGCATCCCCGAAATGGCAAGAAAATCGCCGCCAATTTCCCCGAACGTCGCCTAAATCTCCCACTCCCAGGCCGGCAATCCGGCCCTGCCCCGCGAAATATGTTGTAACACGGTTCGCCTTGTCGTCGACGAACCGTTGTTTCAGAATATTGAAACTCTGTTTTGTCCTTCAAAACAGAGGGCGTGCCACCGATGAGTGCGATTACCGGACGTATGCGAGGAGACTGCATGTCCCGCCAGGTCACCGAGGGCCGATTTTTTGTGGAAGCGCCACAAGCGGGCAGGGGTGGCTCGGGCAGACGCTTGCCGCTGGTGATCGACGCGCCGCACAGCGGTCACGTCCTGCCCCCCGATTTCGACACCATCGCGCCGACGGCGGCGATTCTCGCGTGCGGCGACGCCTACGTCGACGAACTCTGGCTTGCTGCCACGCACCACGGCGCGACGCTCGTCGCGGCGCTTTTCCCGCGCGCATACATCGATCCGAATCGCGCCGTGCACGACATCGATCCCCAGTTGCTCGCGAGTCTGTGGCCGCACGATGCGCGCCCGCAGGCGTACAGTGAGCGCGGCGTGGGACTGTTGCATCGTTTCGCGGCGCCCAATGTGCCGCTCTACGACCGGCGTCTGACGGTTGCCGAAGTCGAGCGTCGCATTCACGACTACTACCTGCCGTACCGCCACGCGTTGCGCGACGCGCTCGACGCCGCGTGGGAGCGGCACGGCGTGGTCTGGCATCTGAACTGCCATTCGATGAGTCCGCGCGGCGGCGCGCTCGATCCCGACGCCGGCATGATGCGCCCGGACGTGATCGTGAGCGACGCCGACGGCACGAGCGCGGACCCGGCGTTCTCGCGCTGGATCATCGCCGAATTCACGCGGCTGGGATTTCGCGTGGCCTACAACACGCTTTATCGCGGCGGCGACATCGTGCGCCACTTCGGACGGCCTGCCGAGCGGCGCCACAGCGTGCAGATCGAGCTGAATCAGGCGCTTTACCTCAATGAATCGCGCGGCGAAAAGCATGATGGCTTCTCGACGCTGCAGTCGCAACTCGGGCAATTCGCGGCGGCGCTCGCCGCTTATGCCGAACAACATAGCGAGGAAGTTTGATGGACTACACAGTCGCTTCGGTCGACACGGCGCTCACGCTGCTGTCGCTGGTCGGGGAATGTCCCGGCCTGGGTGTGACGGAACTGGCGCAGCGCGCAGGCCTGAACAAGTCGCGGGCCTTTCGTCTGCTGGCCACGCTCGAGCGGCACCGCTGGGTGGTGCGCGAGGGCAGTCCGGTCACCTACGTGCTCGGCGCCCAGGCGCTGGTGCTCGGCGTGGCCGGCCACGAGCAGGTCAATCTCGTGAAGGTGGCGCATCGCCATCTCCAGGCGCTCAACCGCGCGCTCAACGAGAACATTCAACTGCGCGTGCGCGACGGCCTCGAGTCGCTGTGCGTGGCACGCGTCGAATCGACGCACGAGCTGCGCGTGCACGGCGTGGTCGGCAACCGTCGGCCGCTGTACGTGGGCGCGTCGGGTCGCGTGCTGCTTGCCTTCGCCGCGGACGACGTGCGTGCGCAGGTGCTCGGTCGACCCCGCAAGCGCTTCACGGCGGGCACGCTCATCGAGCGCGACGAACTCGCCGCGGAACTGCTCAACGTGCGCCGTCAGGACGTTGCCGTGAGCTTCGGCGAACTGGCTCCCGAAGCCGTCTCGGTTGCCGTGCCGGTGCGCGACGCCTCGGGCGAGGTGATCGCATCGCTCTCCGCGTCCGGCCCGTCCTCGCGCATGACGCGCGCCTTGCTGCCCGACATCTCGTCGCGGCTGTCGACGTGCGCGGCCGAAATCTCGGCGGCGCTGGGCTACCAGACGCCGGTGCCGGAAGCCCTGTCTGCCTGACGTCGCCCCGGCCGGCGCCGCTCGACGTCGCTCCGCCGGCCATCCCGTTATCCCATCATTCCGACTTCAGGCCCCGCTGTTCGGCAATGCCTCGAGCTTGCTCGAGCGGGGGTCTCTCAATGGCCGTTGCGATCCCCGCTCCACGACAGGGGCGCCGGTCCCTTCGGTCTCGCCCTTCATTCTCCTGCCGTTCTCCGACACCGGAAATCACTCTCTATTTTCTGGAAAACCAGAAAGTAATCGGAGATATTTTCCGATTTTCCGTATAACCGACCATCGGGTTTTCCTTAGTTTCAATTAATGAAATCAATGGCTTATGTGTCTGGCATAAGTATTGCTTTCTAACGCGCGTGCTGTCGCGAAGTCTGAAAAACCGACGTTTCCGGCAAGCCATTCCGATAAGAGAGAGAAGGAGACCTTATGTTCAAGCAATGCCTTGCCGCCGCTGCGCTGTGCGCGGCTTCGCTACACGCGTTTGCCGACGACCTCGTGCGTCTGGGGAATCTGAAGTTCGCGCACTACGGTGCGGTGTCGTACATGAAGGTGATCGGGCCGAAGTATGGTCTGAAGATCGAAGAGCGCATGTTCGCCAAGGGCGTGGACATCATGCCGGCGATCGTGGCGGGCCAGATCGACGTGTCGGCCAGCGCGCTCGACGCCGCCATCGCGGGCCGTGCGCAGGGAGCGCCGATCTACGCCGTGGCCGGGTTCGCGAAGGGCGGGGTGCGTCTCGTCGCGAAGAAAGGGCTGCCGATCGTGAAGGTCGCCGACCTCAAGGGCAAGAAGGTGGGCGTGGCCCGTGGCGGTGCGCAGGAACTCATTCTCTACGCGGAACTGGCCAAGGCCGGTCTGACTTGGTCGGATCAGCCGGGCAAGGACGTGCAGATCATGTTCATGGCTTTCGCCGATCTGAACCAGGCCCTTGCCGCCGGCAGCATCGACGCGATGTGCCAGTCGGAGCCGCAGGCCTCGCAAGCCATCAACAAGGGCTTCGGTGTGGAAGTGCTCAAGCCGTACGACACGCCGATCGGCGAACCGGTGCGTGCGCTCGTGATCACCGAAAAGCTCTACAAGGAGAAGCCGGACGTGGCGCAACGCCTGATGTACGCGTTCGTCGAAGCGACCGACTACTTCATCAAGAACCCGCAAGCGGCCGAGAAGTACGTGCGCGAGGACATGTTCAAGAACCAGATCACCACGCAGGACTTCACCGACGCGATCGGCAACTCGCCGTATAGCTACGATCTGAGCATCTCGCACGTGCAACTCACGACCGACCTCATGAAGAAGTACGGCGTGGGCAAGCTGCAGGATCCGGTGCCGAAGGCCGACGACTGGGTCAAGCTCGACCTGCTCGCCAAGGCCAAGACCAAGCTGAACATCAAGTAAGCGAGGCATTCGGATGGCCGCAGTGCTTGTTTCTTCCGGTTCGCGCTCCTCGCGCGTGCTGCGTGGCGTGTTGATTCCGCTCGCGGTCGTGGTGATCTGGCAGATCGTCACGGGCCTCGGGTGGATCAACCCGATCATTCTTCCGTCGCCGCTCGCCGTCGTCGCGAAGTGGTGGCAATACCTCAAGCCGACGGCCGCCATGGCCGACGGCTTCGGCGCGTGGCTGCATTCGAGCGAACTGCTCACCGATGCGGCCAACAGCCTGTATCGCGTGATCATGGGGTTTCTCGTCGGCACCGTGATCGCCTTGCCGCTCGGTCTGCTCATGGGGACGAGCACGCGCGTCTACGGGCTCTTCAACCCTCTGGTGCAGGTCGTGCGTCCGATTCCGCCGATCGCCTACATTCCGCTCGCCATTCTCTGGTTCGGTCTGGGCAATCCGCCGGCGTTCTTCCTCATCGCGCTCGGGGCGTTCTTTCCCGTGTTGATGAACACGATCGCGGGCGTGCGCCACGTCGATGGCATCTATCTGCGTGCGGCGCGCAACCTCGGTGCGAGCCAGTTCACGATCTTCCGCCGCGTGATCATGCCGGCCGCCACGCCTTACATCCTGTCGGGTATCCGGATCGGCATCGGCACGGCGTTCATCGTGGTGATCGTGGCGGAGATGATCGCCGTGAACAACGGCCTGGGTTACCGCATTCTGGAAGCGCGCGAGTACATGTGGTCGGACAAGATCATCGCCGGCATGCTGACCATCGGTCTGCTCGGCCTGATCATCGACCTGGGCATGGATCGCCTCAACAACCACCTGCTCAAGTGGCACCGTGGTCTCGAAACGAAGTGAGGCGGACGACATGCTGATCGAAATTCAAAACGTCAACAAACAGTTCGCCATTCCGGGCGGCACGATCGATGCGCTCAAGGACATCGATCTGAACATCGGCACCGGCGAGTTCGTGTGCCTGCTCGGCCCGTCGGGCTGCGGCAAGTCCACGCTGCTCAACGCGCTGGCCGGCTTCGTGCAACCGACCTCCGGTGCGATCCGCATCGACGGCCGCGCCGACGCGGCTGCCGAGCCGGGCCCGGACCGCGGCATGGTGTTCCAGGAGTACGCGCTGTTCCCGTGGATGACGGTGGCGCAGAACATCGCCTTCGGGCTGGAAATCAAGGGCATGAAGCGCGCCGAGATCAACGAGCGCGTGGACCTGTTGCTCGGCAAGCTCAACCTGCGCGAGTTTCGCGAGCGCTTTCCGCGCGATCTGTCGGGCGGCATGCGTCAGCGCGTGGCGATCGCCCGCGTGCTCGCGCTCGACAGCCCCATCATGCTCATGGACGAGCCGTTCGGTGCGCTCGACGCGCTCACGCGGCGCACGCTGCAGGACGAGCTGCTGCGCATCTGGGAGGAATTCAAGAAGACGATCATTTTCGTCACTCACAGCATCGAGGAGTCGATCTATCTGGCCGACCGGGTCGTCGTCATGACGTACCGGCCGGGCACGGTCAAGCGGGACGTGGTCATTGACCTGCCCCGTCCGCGCGACACGGCGGGCAGCGAATTCAACGAATTGAAGAAGGAGCTGGCCCAGATGGTGATGGAGGAGCAAATGCGCTTTGCGCAAAGCGAGATTCGCGGCGTCACCGCGGATTGATAACAAGGGCGGTGGCTTGCCCCACCGCCAAGAGGAAACAACATGCAAACCCAGACCAAGAAACCCTTTTATCGCATCCTGTACGTGCAGGTGCTGATCGCCATCGTCATCGGTGTGCTGCTCGGGCACTTCAAGCCCGACCTCGCCGTGCAGATGAAGCCGCTCGGCGATGCGTTCATCAAGCTGATCAAGATGATCATCGGCCCGGTGATCTTCTGTACGGTGGTGACCGGTATCGCCGGCATGGAAGACATGAAGAAGGTCGGCCGCGTCGGCGGCAAGGCCCTCATCTACTTCGAAATCGTGTCGACGCTCGCGCTGATCATCGGTCTGTTCGCGACGCACATCCTGAAGCCGGGCGCGGGCTTCAACGTCGACATCAACTCGCTCGATCCGAAGGCGATCGCGGGCTACGCCGAGAAGGCGGCGCACGGCGATACGTTCGTCGACTTCCTGCTGCACCTGATCCCGAACACGATCACCGACGCGTTCGCCAAGGGTGAAATCCTGCAGATCCTCGTGATCGCCATCCTGTTCGGCGCCGCACTGAGCGCGATCGGCGAGCGCGGCCGCGTGGTGACGGGCTGGATCGACAGCGTCTCGGGCGTGCTTTTCCGCGTAGTGCACATCATCACCAAGGTGGCGCCGCTCGGCGCCTTCGGTGCGATGGCCTTCACGATCGGCAAGTACGGCATTGCCTCGCTGGTGCCGCTGGCCAAGCTCATGGGCACGTTCTACCTGACGTCGTTCCTGTTCGTGATCGTCGTGCTGGGCCTGATCGCCAAGGTCACCGGCTTCTCGATCTTCCGCTTCCTCGCGTACATCAAGGAAGAGCTCCTGATCGTGCTGGGTACGAGCTCGTCGGAAGCCGCGCTGCCGCACCTGATGGAAAAGATGGAAAAGGCCGGTTGCTCGAAGTCGGTGGTGGGGCTGGTGATCCCGACCGGCTACTCGTTCAACCTCGACGGCACCAACATCTACATGACGATGGCCGTGCTGTTCATCGCGCAGGCGACCAACATCGACCTGACGTGGGGCCAGCAGCTCACGCTGCTCGCCGTGGCGATGCTCACCTCGAAGGGCGCTTCGGGCGTGACCGGCGCGGGCTTCATCACGTTGGCCGCCACGCTGGCCGTGATCCCGACGATCCCGGTGGCAGGGATGGTGCTGATCCTCGGCATCGATCGCTTCATGAGCGAGTGCCGCGCGCTCACGAACATCTGCGGCAACGGCGTTGCCACGATCGTCGTGTCGGCCTGGGAAAAGGAACTGGACCGCAAGAAGCTGGCCGAGGCCATGTCGAGCAAGCGGGAACCGGAACTGGCCTGATGGCCCGCGGGGCATCGGTGCGGCGTCGTGGCGCGAAGCGCCTGGCGACGCCCATCCGGTGCCCTGCTTACCGAAGCGCGCGGCGCGGCACGAATGCATGTCGTGCCCGCCGGCGCCTCGCAGAAAGTCCCGTTCGCCACCGGGCGGCGCGGCACAGGCACAATAGCGCCTGAGCTTCGCCGCCCGGTGGCCTTTTGATGCTGTGATTGGCGCTGTGATTCCATGGCCACCCTGCAAGACAATTCGATCCGCACTCGCCAGAGCGACGCACCGGGAGGTGCTGCGCCCGCTTACGCGAGCGGTGTGGAGCGCAGGCGCGACGAAGTCCCCCTCGACCTCGAAAGGACTGTGCCGATGCGCCGTTGGTCATGGATCGTCGTCATGCTGTTGGCGAGCGTCCTGTTTTGCTGGTTGACATACGCCCTGAGCTGGCAGCGCGGCGTGGCCGATCTGCGTGTGAACGCCGGCGCGCGCGTCGAGCGCTACGCGGGCAGCCTGCGCAGCACCGTCGACCGCTACGAATTCCTGCCGTACCTGCTCTCGCTGCATCCCTATGTGCACGATCTACTGCGACATCCGTCGGATCGCGCCGTCGTGCAGCGGGCCAACGACTATCTCTTCGACGTGAACCAGCGCGCCAAGGCTTCGGCAGCGTACGTCATCGACGCGACCGGCCTGGCGCTCGCCGCCAGCAACTGGCGCGAGAAGGCCACGTTCGTGGGACAGGAGTACCGCTTCCGTCCGTATTTCATCGACGCGATAAAAGGCGCGCTCGGCCGTTTCTACGGTGTGGGGACCACCTCCGGCGAACCGGGGTATTTCGTCTCGCAGCCGATCGTGGTGGACGGTCAGATCCTCGGCGTGGTCGTCGTCAAGCTGAATCTCGAATGGTTCCAGCGCGCGGGCGCGGACGCCTCCGAGCCGGTCGTCGTCGCCGACGATCACGGCGTGGTGTTTCTGTCGTCCGAGCCGCGCTGGCAGTACCGCTCGCTCGCGCCGCTCGCGCCCGACGTGAAGGCTGCGCTCGAGAGCACGCGTCAGTATTACAACCAGCACATCACGCCGCTCGCCTGGACCGAAGACGAGCGTCTGGACGCGGATGGCGAAGTGGTCACGGTGCGCGACGGTCGCGGCGCGGGCAAGAACCGGCGTTTTCTTGCCGTGCAGCGCAAGCTCGGCGAGCCGGACTGGACGCTCATGTATTTCGCGCCGCTCGACCAGGTCATCGCGAACGCGCGTATCGCGGCCGTGGCGGCGGCGTGTCTGGCGGCTTTCACTTGCCTGCTGGGCATCGCATGGAACCAGCGCCGGCAGCGCGTGCGCGATATGCTCAAGAGCCGCGAACTGCTGCAGGCGGCGTATGCGGAGCTGGGCGAGCGGGTGGCCGAGCGTACCGCCGATCTGCAATCGGCCAACGAACGTCTGCAAACCGAAGTGCAGGAGCGGGCGCGCACCGAAAACGAACTTCGCGAGACGCAGAGCGAGCTTGTCCAGGCGTCGAAACTCGTGGCGCTGGGGCAGATGGCCGCCGGTATCACGCACGAGCTCAATCAACCGCTCTCGGCACTGCGCAGCTTCTCCGACAATACGCGTGTGCTGCTCGAGCGCGGCGAGTATGGCGCGGCGCGCGAGAACCTCGAAGCGATCGCGTCGCTCACCGATCGCATGGGCAAGATCACCGGGCAGTTGCGTCTGTTCGCGGGACGCTCGCGCCGCGGTGACATGGAGGCGTCCGTGCGCCGCGCGCTCGACAACACGACAATGTTGTTGCGCGGGCGTCTGGAAGGCATCCAGGTGACGATCACGTTCGCCGATGGCCTGCACGACGTGGAGGTGACCTGCGAAGGGCTGCGACTCGAACAGGTGTTGATCAATCTGGTCGGCAACGCCATCGACGCCGTTGCCAGTGGTGCCAGTGGTGCAAGCGGCGCCGGTGCACCGGCGTCGCCCTCGATCTGGATCGACGTGGACGCCAGTGAGGCGTGGGTGCGCATCTACGTGCGCGACAACGGTCCGGGCATCGCGCAGGCGCACATGTCGCGCCTGTTCGAGCCGTTTTTCAGTACCAAGGAAGGCGGTCAGGGCATGGGGCTCGGACTCGCCATCTCGTCGTCCATCGCGCAGGAGAACGGCGGGCAGCTGGTAGCCCGCAATGTTCCTGGCGGTGGCGCGGAATTTCTCGTGACGCTGCGCCGTGTGCAACGCACCGGCGCGACAATCGCATGATGTACAAGAACCTCCAGATCCTCTTCGTCGAAGACGACGAACTCGTGCGGCGCGCGACGCTGCAAAGCCTGCAACTCGCCGGGCTGGACGCCTTCGGGCTGGCCTCGGCCGAAGCCGCGCGGGAACGCATCACGCCCGACTTCGCGGGCATCGTCGTGTCCGACATTCGTCTCATCGGCATGAGCGGGCTGGAACTGCTCGCTCATCTGCGTCAGCACGCGCCCGAGGTGCCGGTCATTCTCGTGACCGGCCACGGCGATATCTCGATGGCCGTACAGGCGATCCGCGACGGTGCTTACGATTTCATCGAGAAGCCGTTCGCCCCCGACCGTCTGATCGAATCGGCCAAGCGTGCGCTCGAGACCCGCAAGCTCATGCTCGAGAACCAGGCGTTGCGACGCGAGCTGGCGGAGCAGGGCGGACGCGCGTCGCGCATCATCGGACGCAGCCCGTCGATGGAGACGCTGCGCACGCTCATCGCCAACGTTGCGATGACCGATGCGCCAGTGCTCATCAACGGCGACACCGGCACCGGCAAGGAGCTCGTGGCGCGCAGCCTGCACGAACTCTCGCGTCGCCGCGATGCGCCGTTCGTCGCGCTGAACTGCGGCGCGCTGCCCGAAGCGATCTTCGAGAGCGAGATGTTCGGTCATGAAGTGGGCGCGTTCACGGGCGCGGCGAAGCGTCGCATCGGCAAGCTGGAACACGCCTCGGGCGGAACGCTTTTCCTCGACGAAATCGAGAGCATGCCGGCGGCGCTGCAGGTGAAGCTGCTGCGTGTGCTGCAGGACGGCGTGCTCGAGCGCCTGGGCTCGAACCAGTCGATTCGCGTGGACTGTCGCGTGGTGGCGGCGGCCAAGGGGGACATGGAGGCGCTGGTGCGCGAGGGCACGTTCCGTCGCGACCTGTATTACCGCCTGAACGTGGTGACGCTGGCATTGCCGCCGTTGCGCGAGCGCCGTGAGGACATCCTGCCGTTGTTCGAGCATTTCATGCTCGATGCCGCGGTGCGCTATGGGCGCCCGGCGCCGGTGGTGTCCGATCGTTTGCGTCAGGAACTGATGCAATCCGATTGGCCCGGCAACGTGCGCGAGCTGCGCAACGCCGCGGATCGTCTGGTGCTCGGCGTGGCAAGTGCGCCCGAGGGCGATTCGCTCGCCCCGTTGCCGCTCAAGGAGCAGGTGGAGCGCTTCGAGCGCGCGGTGCTGCAAGAAGCGCTGGAGCACAGCAAGGGCAACGTGGCCGCCACGGCTGAAGCGCTGCATGTGCCCAAGGCCACGCTCTACGAAAAACTCAAGCGCTATGGTCTGCACACGCGCGGGCATGGCGACGGCGGCGAAGGCGGTCGATGAGCGGCGCCTACGAGTCGCGCCAGAAAAACAAAAGCGCCTCGAAGGGCGCTTTGGGTTCGGTGCTGACGCGGGCGCGTCTCATGTCTGTTTTCAGGCCTGTTTGGCCAGTGCCTTCTCGATGAGCTTGTCGAGTTCGGCGTATTCCGGCTCGCCGACGTATTGCTTGAGCACCTTGCCGTCGCGATCCACGACGAACGTCGTCGGCGTGAGTTGCACGTTGCCATACTGCTTGGCAACGCTGCCGTC
Organism: Pandoraea pulmonicola; assembly: GCF_000815105.2. Taxonomy (NCBI): domain Bacteria; kingdom Pseudomonadati; phylum Pseudomonadota; class Betaproteobacteria; order Burkholderiales; family Burkholderiaceae; genus Pandoraea; species Pandoraea pulmonicola. Next base: position 540,943 of record NZ_CP010310.2, read on the forward strand.
CGAGTCCATCGCGACCTTGAACGGCAACTGGCGCGATTGCGCGTAGTTCATTACGTACATGGGGGGGTCGTAGCTCATGGCCACCGCCACGAATTCCAGCCCTTGACCCTTGTACTTCTCGTACGTCTTCACCATCGTCGGCATTTCCTTCATGCACGTGGTGCAGCTCGTTGCCCAGAAGTTGACCAGGTACACCTTGCCCTTGAGATCGGCGGGAGCGAGCTTCTGACCGGAGAGCAGCGTGAACGTCGCCTCGGGGGCGCGCTTCTGGCCGGCGAACGTGAAGTAGGCGGCGATCGCCACGACCGCAATGATCACGACGGCGAGGATCTTGCTCAGGGACGATTTGCGGGAGGTCGAAGCGCTCATGACACAGCCGTGTGGGCGTTGGTTGTTCGGTGGGTGACGACGATTCTACTCTGAATCTCAGCGCGTCGTGGCGCCGCTCCCGGCATGCAGACGCGCGCGCCCACGGGCGATGGCGTCGTCCAGATAGGCGCCGTAGAAATCCGGCAGGCCTGCGCCGATCAACGGGTCTGCGACGGGGCGTCCGTGCGTATCGAGGAACAAAACCGTCGGCGACACCTTGACGCCGTGGGCGCGCGCCCACGCGATACCGGTCGTTGTGCTGCCGTCGAAGTCGCGCACGCCGGCCGTGCTGTCCATGCCGATTTCGCGCACTTCATACTTGCCGCTGCGCACGAGCGGCGCGAGTTCGCGCTGGCGGATCGGGCCGCAGTAGACGCAGTCGCGCAGCGAGACGAGCACGATCAGCGGGGCGTCGAGAGCAGCCGCGCGGCGGGCGTGGGCGGCGAAGTCCGTGGCCAGGGGCACGGCGGCTTGCTGCTGTGCGGCGGTCTTGCCGTTGACGGGGGCAGCCGAAGTCCCTTCGCGCGGAAACGTGACGCCCGTGGCCTGGGCCAGCCTCGGCGTCGACGACTGCGCACCGACGCTGTTGCTGTACGAGGGCGAGGCGGACGGCGCCGATGCCGTCGCTGCCGGCGAAGGGGCGACCGAGGGGGAGACGACCGATGTGCGCGCGCTTGCTGTCGACGCGGCTGGCGAGGACGACGGCAAGGTCGGAGCACCCGCGGCCGAGGCAGTCGCCACCGATGAAGGCGAGCCCGGCGCGGCCGCCACGGGCGCCGCCCAGACGAAGGCCGTGAAGCCGAGCATCAGCGAGGCGGCCAGCGTCGCCGTTGCCGCTCTCCCGCACCTGGGCAGCCGCCGGCGCGCGCCTCGCCCTCGTTGTTCACGGGAGACGGCGGCGAGGCCGCAGGACAGGTGGGCGGGAGTACGTTTCGTCATATGGCGTCGATGATACCGGGAACCACGGCAGTGCGTTTTCCGTGGCGCAACACATGACGGATAATGAACGCTTCCCTTCCTTTACTTCGTGCCTGTCTATGACTCGCGCTGTCCGTGCCTGCCTTCTGTTTGCCGCGACGCTGGTGCTCGTGGCCTGCTCTCCTCGTTACGACTGGCGCGAGGTGCACGACAAGGATGGCGCTTACGCCGTGACCTATCCCGCGAAGCCGACGCAGGAGGCGCGCGACGTGAAGTTTGCCTCGGGACCGCTGCCCATGCAGATGCAGGCGGCGCGCGTCGATGCCGCGCTCTTCGCCGTCGGCGTCGTCACGCTGCCCGGCGACGACGCGACGCTGCGTCAGACCGTCCTCGACGAACTGCAGCACGGCTTGCTCGCCAACGTGAACGACGCCGCCGCCGTGCCTGCCCAGGTCATGGTGCGCCAGACCGGCGACGCCCCCTCGATCCCCGGTCTGGCCGTCTCCGCGCAGGGCAAGGCGAGCGACAAGACCGAGCGATACGTGGCCGCCCGTTTCGTCGGCCGGGGCAATCATGTCTATCAGGTCGTCGTGCTTGCGACGCAAGCGCCTCCCAAGGATCAGGTCGATCAGTTCCTCGACTCCTTTACGTTGGAGTGACGTTCATCACGTTCACGCCGGCGGCGCCTCACGGTACTGCACGGCTTCGGCGACGTGGTTGGCTCCGATCATGTCGCTGCCGGCGAGATCCGCCACGGTGCGCGCCACGCGCAGCACACGGTGATACGTCCGCGCGGACCAATGGTGCCGATTGACCGCGAGATGCAGCACGTCACGCGCCTCGACATCCAGCGCGCACGTCGATTCCAAGGCACGGCTGGCCAGGCCACAGTTCAATTGCCCCTGACGCGACAACTGGCGCTCGCGCGCTCGCCGCACCCGTTGCGCGATGACCTCGCTGCATTCACCGCTGACGGGGGCGGCGAACGTTTCGGCGTGCTGCGCCGGCACTTCCACATGCAAGTCGATGCGATCGAGCAGCGGTCCCGAGAGCCGGTTGCGATAGCGCGCCACCGCCTCGCTCGTGCACCGGCAACTTCGCGACGGTTGACCGAGATCGCCGCACGGGCACGGATTCATGGCGGCGACCAACTGGAACGCCGCGGGGAACGTCGCCTGTCCACCTGCGCGCGAGATCGTCACGTGGCCCAGCTCTAGCGGTTCGCGCAGCACTTCGAGCACGCGACGCTGGAACTCCGGAAGTTCGTCGAGAAACAGCACGCCGCGATGCGCCAGACTGATTTCGCCCGGGCGCGGCGTGCTCCCGCCGCCTACCAGCGCGGCAGCCGATGCGGTGTGGTGAGGTGCGCGAAAGGGGCGATGTCCCCACTGGCGCATATCGAAGCCGTGCGGACTCAGGCTCGCGAGCGTGGCCACCTCCACCGCGTGAGCCGGATTCAGGTCGGGCAACAGGCCGGCGAGTCGCGTGGCGAGCATCGACTTGCCCGTGCCCGGCGGGCCATAGAACAGGATGTGATGCCCGCCGGCCGCAGCAACCTCCAGCGCTCGTTTGGCCGGCTCCTGCCCCCTGATGTCGAGCATGTCGGGGGTCTGGTGATTGCGCCTTTCGTCTGATCCGTCCGAGGCGTTCGATGCATCGTTCCCGGGCGAGGACGACAGGCGAACGTCGGCCACCTTCCGCGCGATTGCGCGTGACAAGGGGACGGCAACGTCGGGCTCGGCGAGATGCGCGCACACGTCGAGCAGGGTGCGCGCGCCATACACCGTCGCGTTCTCCACGAGCGCTGCTTCGCTTGCGCACGCCAGGGGCAGCACCAACGCTCGCCCGGCCGGTTCGGCCGCAATGGCGCCCGCCATCGCAAGTCCGCCGCGTATGGGCCTTAGTTCACCCGTGAGCGACAACTCGCCCGCGAACTCATGTTTGCGCAGACCTGCCTCGGGCAATTGACCGCTTGCCGCCAGAATGCCGAGTGCAATCGGCAGATCGAAGCAGCCCGACGCCTTGGGCAGATCGGCGGGGGCGAGATTGATCGTGATGCGTCGCGCAGGAAATTCGAATCGACTGTTCTGCAACGCCGAGCGTACGCGCTCGCGGCTTTCCTTCACTTCGGTATCCGGCAGCCCGACGAGCGACAGACCGGGGAGTCCGTTCGCGAGATGTACCTCGACGGTAACGGCGCGTGCTGTCACTCCCGTGAGCGCACGGCTGCTGACAGTGGCCAATGACATGAGATTTCTCCTTCTTGCGCGGCGGTGGTTCGCGTGGCGTCGCGATCCATATTCGTCGCTGCAAGCGCCGAAGCGCAACGTCTCATCGGTGCTAACGGCGGTATTTCGGATTCGCGGCGCGGGTTTCTCGGTATCGTCCTTGGGCGTCTAAGCGGATTCCGAGCGGCGAGTCGGACCCAAGGCGCTTGGGAAGGGGACGCGAGCCCTTATGGCGATGACGCCGCCGGGAAATCGCAAGCCGCGAAATGGGCGAACGGGAGAACGGGAAGGGAGCCGCCACGAAGCAAGGTGGCAGTGTGCGGTGGGGGGGAGAGGGGATGCGGGGAAAACAGCGGAAGTCAGCGGGGCCGCGATGCTCCGAAGCGGGGCGCCAATGGGCGACGGCAACGCGAACACCGTGCCCATCAACATCGAGGGGCGCCGCAGCGCCCCCTCCTTGTCTTCGTCAGTCCTGCGCTTCGCTGCGCAGGCCTTCGAGTTCGGCCACGCGCTTTTCCAGTGCTTCGAGCTTCTCGCGAGTGCGTGCCAGCACCTGGGCCTGAACGTCGAATTCTTCGCGCGTCACCAGATCGAGTCGGTTGAAGCCCGAGTTGAGCAGGCTTTTGACGTTGCGCTCGATATCCTTGGCGGGCGATTGCTTGAGCAGTTCGCTCACCTTGGCTTGCATGTCTTGCAGGATCTCGTTCGGTTTCATAAGCCTTCCTCTCTTGTTTCATTGCACCAATATGGTGCTTGCACCGTCAGCGTGCTTCCTCTTGCCAGTCCGACCGTTACAAGCTGGTGCATCGGGCGCGGACCTCAACGTTGGCGCAACTCTATCACCGTTTCCTGTGCCCAGCCAGCGCGCGCGCCGGTCGCACCGCCACCGTCGCCTTGTCCGGCAAGGCTTTGACATCGTCGCCCCGCATTTATTCCCTGTCCATCCTGTCCCGCCGTGTTGCTGCGCCGCATCGGAACTCACGCAATTTTGCCAATTTTTTATCCCGAAATTCGTATCGTGCGCGTCGCAGCGGATGCGGCACTCAGAACCTGGCACGGGAGTTGCATTACCCGTCCGGGAATCTGCCGCACGCTGTACCTACTCGAACACAACTCAGGGGAAAGTGATGAAAAAAGTGTCAACCGCGATGGCAGGCTGTGTGTTTTTCGGTGCGATGGCCGCCTCGGCCGGAGCGTTCGCGCAGGCCGCCGAGCCTGCCGCACCCGCTGCGGCAGCGGCCGCCGAGCCGTTTACCGTTACCGCCAATATCGGCCTCTTCTCGGATTACCGTTTCCGCGGCATCTCGCAGACGGCAAAGCGTCCGGCAGTGCAGGGAGGTTTCGACGTCGCGCACGAATCGGGCCTCTACGCCGGCGTGTGGGCATCGAATATCAGCTGGATCTCCGATGGAAATTCCGCGGTCAGCGCGCCCATCGAGATGGACATCTACGGCGGCTGGAAGAAGGAGATCATTCCCGATTGGACTATCGATGTCGGTGGCCTGCAGTACTACTACCCGGGCACTTATCCGTCCGGTACGTATTACCCGCGTCCGCACACGTTCGAGCTGTATGCCGCCGTGGGCTGGAAAACCGTATCGCTGAAGTACTCGCATTCGATGACCCGCCTCTTCGGTCTCGTGAGCCCGGACGGTCAGGACACGTCCAACAGCGGCTACCTCGATCTGAGCGCAACGTATGACACCGGCTTCTGGGGTATCTCGGCCGTGGGCCACGTGGGCCATCAGTGGGTGCACAACTTCGGCGCCGCAAGCTATACCGACTGGAAGATCGGCCTGTCCAAGGACCTCGGCAAGAATTTCACCGTGTCGGTCTCCTATATTGATACGAACGCCGACGAGAAGTACTACACCGCCGCCAACTCCGGCAAGGTGCTCTCGAAGGCGACGGTCGTCGTAGGGTTGTCGAAGACATTCTAAGGAGCGACTCACCATGAAGCTGATTACCGCAATTGTGAAACCCTTCAAGCTCGACGAGGTGCGCGAAGCACTCTCGAACATCGGCGTGGCGGGGATCACGGTGACCGAAGTCAAGGGCTTCGGCCGCCAGAAAGGCCACACCGAGCTGTATCGGGGGGCGGAGTATGTCGTCGATTTTCTGCCGAAGGTGAAGATCGAGGCGGTAATCGGCGACGCCCTGCTCGATCAGGCGATCGACGCCATCGAGCAGGCCGCCCGCACCGGCAAGATCGGGGACGGCAAGATTTTCGTGTCCAACGTTGAGCATGTGGTCCGCATCCGTACGGGAGAGACCGGCGAAGACGCGCTGTAAAGGTCATCTATAAGAGACAACAACCATGAAAACACTGCTTGCCAAGCTCCTGCTCGCCGCCACCCTGCTGGGCGTCGCCGGGACCGCCGGTCTCACCTCGAATGCAGCATTCGCGCAGGACGCCTCGGCGCCGGCCGCCGCTTCGGATGCCACGTCCTCCGCACCGGCGGCTTCGGCCGCAACAACCGCCGCGCCGGCGGCTGCCTCCGCTCCTGCGGCACAGGCCGCCGCCCCGGCACCGGCCGCCGCCGCTGCGACCCCCGTGCCGCCCAACAAGGGAGACACGGCCTGGTTGCTCACGTGCACCGCGTTCGTGATTCTCATGACGCTGCCCGGCCTGGGGCTGTTCTACGGCGGTCTGGTGCGCTCGAAGAACATGCTTTCCGTGCTGATGCAGTGCTTCATCATCTTTTCGTTGGTGGTGGTGCTCTGGTCGATCTATGGCTACAGCATTGCGTTCACCGAGGGCGGGGCGTTCTTCGGAGGCTTCGACCGGCTGTTCCTGAAGGGAATGACGCCTGACTCGGTGGCCGCCACCTTCAGCAAGGGCGTGAACGTACCGGAATACGCATATATGGCCTTCCAGGCCGCGTTCGCCGCGATCACCTGCGCGCTGATCGTGGGGGCCTTCGCCGAGCGCGCGAGGTTCTCGGCGGTACTGCTCTTCACCGTGATCTGGTTCACGTTCTCGTATCTGCCGATGGCGCACATGGTGTGGTTCTGGGCCGGCCCGGATGCCTACACCGATCAGGCCGCCGCGGACGCCGCCACGGCACATGCCGGCTGGCTGTTCCAGAAGGGAGCGCTCGACTACGCAGGTGGCACGGTGGTGCACATCAACGCTGCCATCGCGGGTCTGGTGGGTTCGTACCTGGTCGGCAAGCGCGTGGGCTTCGGCAAGGAGGCGTTCAAGCCGCACTCGCTCACCATGACCATGATCGGCGCGTCGCTGCTGTGGTTCGGCTGGTTCGGCTTCAACGCCGGTTCAGGCCTGGAAGCTAACGGCGGCGCTGCACTGGCCTTCGTGAATACGCTGCTCGCCACCGCCGCCGCCACGCTGTCGTGGACCGCGGGCGAGTGGATCGGCAAGGGTAAGCCGTCGATGCTCGGTGGCGCCTCGGGCGCGGTCGCAGGTCTGGTGGCGGTCACGCCGGCGGCCGGTTTCGTTGGCCCGATGGGCTCGATCGTGCTTGGCCTGCTCGCGGGGCTGATCTGTCTGTGGGGCGTGAACGGTCTGAAGCGTCTGCTCAAGGCCGACGACGCGCTCGACGTGTTCGGCGTGCACGGCGTGGGGGGCATGCTCGGCGCGATCCTGACGGGAGTGTTTGCCGCGCCGTCGCTCGGCGGCACGGGCATCTACGATTACGTCGCGAACAAGGTCTCGCCGGACTACTCGATCGCCGGTCAGGTCTGGATTCAGTTCCAGGGAGTGATCACCACGCTGGTGTGGTCGGGCGTGGTGGCGTTCATCGCCTTCAAGATCGCCGACATCGTGTTGGGGCTGCGTGTGCCCGAAGACGAAGAGCGCGAGGGTCTGGACATCACGTCGCACGGCGAATCGGCTTATCACAACTGATTACGGGTATTCGTCTCATCGCGTCATTTAGCCGGGCTTCGACGCACTCGGAACACGCTGGAATTGCGGGCGAGCCCGGCACCATGAATCGGCGGCCAACCCGCGGGGGTGGCAGTTCCAGCAAGAGGAGTTGCCGGTCACCGGTCGGACAGCCGGCCCGGCGTTGTGCGGGCACCCATCGGGTGCCCGTTTTTTTGCCGTTTCGCTTGCGATCGGCGTTCCTGTCCCCATCTCTTCTCATCGCGGCATCGCTGCGCATCTCCCACTGACCCGACTACCGGCGCTGCACGGCCCTCCGGACGGCTGCGCGAGGTCGCGGCGGGTGCCCCTTCGCAGGGCATGGCGAACGGCGGGAGCGCCGGGCGTATGCTCTACAATCGATATTCCATCTGGATATGAGAGAAGCATGGTTCCGCATCTCGTCACGGCCCTGAAAGGCCCGCTGCTCGACCTGGAAAAGAAGATTCTCGATGCGACGCCCGCCATCGAGCGCTGGTTCCGGCTCGAATGGCAGGAACACACACCGCCGTTTTACTGTTCGGTCGACTTGCGCAATGCCGGCTTCAAGCTCGCTCCCGTCGACACCAATCTTTTCCCGGGCGGCTTCAACAATCTGGCGCCCGAAGTGCTGCCGCTCGCCGTGCAGGCCGCCATGGCCGCCATCGAGAAGATCTGTCCGGACGCCAAGAATCTGCTGCTGATTCCCGAACGTCATACGCGCAATTCGTTCTATCTCCAGAACATTGCGCGGCTCTCGACGATCATGCGCCATGCGGGGCTCAACGTCCGCCTCGGCAGTCTGTCGGACGACATCACCGAGCCGACGACCATCGAACTGCCCGACGGCCAGCACGTCGTGATCGAGCCGCTGGAGCGCTCGCCGCGCCGGCTGGGGCTCAAGAATTTCGATCCGTGCTCCATCCTGCTCAACAACGATCTGTCCGCCGGCATTCCGCCGATTCTGGAAGACCTGCACGAGCAGTATCTGCTGCCGCCGCTGCATGCGGGCTGGGCCGTGCGTCGCAAGAGCCAGCACTTCTCGGCGTACGACGACATCGTCAAGAAGTTCGCCAAGATGATCGACGTCGATCAATGGATGCTCAATCCGTATTTCGCGAAGTGCGAGGGGATCGACTTCGACGAGCGCGTCGGCGAGGAGAAGCTCGCCGATACGGTCGACGCCGTGCTCAAGAAGATCAACAGGAAGTATCGCGAGTACGGCATCACCGAGAAGCCGTTCGTCGTCATCAAGGCCGATGCCGGCACCTACGGCATGGGCGTGATGATGGTGCACGACGCCGCCGAGATCAAAAACCTGAACCGGCGCGAACGCACAAAGATGAGCGTGGTGAAGGAAGGGCTCGAAGTGCACGACGTGATCGTGCAGGAAGGCGTTTATACGTTCGAGCGCATCAACGAGGCCGTGGCCGAGCCGGTGGTCTACATGATCGATCGCTATGTGGTCGGTGGCTTCTATCGCGTGCATACCGGACGCGGCACCGACGAGAACCTGAACGCGCCCGGCATGCATTTCGTGCCGCTCGCCTTCGAGCACACCGCGCTGCCGGACGTCCACGCCAAACCCGGCGCCGCCCCACCCAATCGGTTCTATATGTATGGCGTGGTGGCGCGTCTCGCGCTGCTGGCGGCGTCCGTCGAACTCGAGCGCACCGATCCGGACCCGGAAACGTACTGACGGTGGCTCACCGGCACGGTGGCGAAGAAAGGTTTGCCGCGCTAACGGTTTCAGCGTTGGTTTGAGGAGTTTCTGAATTTGAAGTGAGGCGGTGCTCGTCCGATCGTTGCCTCTGATGCATCTTGCGAGAAAAGAAAAAGACGCCCGGCCGGCCCCCCGACTAGCCGGGCGTCACATTTGCCGGTCGCCTCATGCAACGACCGGAAATCGGGGCTTCCCTGGGCGGGGCCCCCCGCAAACTGGTTCACTGAGCATCCCCTGCACCGTTTGGATCGTGTACCGTGCCGGTCCGTCGTGCGGTTCGCGTCAGCCATGGAGCGATGATGCGGGCGTTCGGCGCGCCGAGCATCCCCCGAATGGGGGATGTCCGTTTATGTTTGCGCGGAATAGGAAATTTCCTTGCGAACGTGCTGACAGGGAGACTCATGGGGATGCCGGGGGAATGGCGCACCTGCCTTCGCCAACTACATCAACTGCCGGTGCCGATGCTGGGCTATCTGCCGCTCTGGCTGGAGACGCTGCGGGCCGGACTCGGCGCCGACGGCGTGGCGGCGCTCTGGAGCCATGCGTCGGCAGACGTAGACGTGCACGCCGGGCCGGGCGAGACGTGCTGGTACGCACCGCAAGCCCCCATGTCGGCGTGCGAGCAACTGGTGGCGAGTGGCTGGGCCATGCCACCTGTGGAGGATCTGCAACGCACGCTGGCACGGGGCGACATTGCATGCGCTCACGCCCGGCGTTCTCGTTGTAGCGGGCGCGCGGCTTCGGTGTCGTTGCGACGACCGCCGGAGCTCGAGCGCTGCTTTCCCGACGGCGACTTGCTCGATGTCTGCCTGTTGCCCGCCGGTCGCGGCGTTGCATCGGCGCACGATGCCGACGGGCCGGGGACGGAATCCGCCAAGGCGCCGGTCGCGGCCTTGCGGTTGCTGGTGTCGCGCCACCGCGCGCGTCCGCGCTTCAGCGCCCGCGAAGTCTCGGCGTTCGAGGACGCCGCAGCGGAATTCACGACGGCGCCGGGGCGTCCGTGCTTCCCGGCGCCCGCGGCGGCAGGCACGCCCATCCCTGCACTTTGTCCGGACGATCCGCCAGCCAACGGCAACGACGTGGCCGGCATGCTCGTATGGCGTGGACGGCAACCGGAGTGGGCCGATCCGGTGGCGTTGACGCTCATGCGCCGCGTCTGGCGCTTGGCGCCGGGCGTGGCGTGGCCGGACGCCTGTGTGGTCGTGCAAGCGTGTCAGGCGCTCGTCGACGAACTCGCCTTTCGCGTGGCCGGCGGCGCTTCGTCCGATGCGCAGGCGCACGCGGCCGTGCAGGTGCCGGGCGGTACGCTGCATCTGCATGCGACGCGCCTGTGTGGCATGGGCGGCAATGCCACTGATCGCGTGCGCATTGCCCTGCATCTGGCCGTGCCGCCCGCGATTCGCTTGCTGCAGCGTCTCTGGACGACGGCGCTCACGCCAGTGCAGCGCGAGATTGCGATGCGTCTGCTGGCCGGGCAGTCGCGCGTCGAGACCCGCGAGGCGTGTGCCATCGGCGTGCAGACACTCAAGACGCACCTGGCGCTCATGCGGGCGCGTCTGGACCCCGTGCGCGACGCGGCGCTGTTGGCGGGCCTGCGAGGGGCGGGGGCGGCAGCGATGTGATCCGGATGGCCGGCGGCCCGGGCATGGCCGCGCCAAGCGAGCCGTCCAGAGCGGCAACGCGGCGCCTCGGCTAGAATAGACACCTGTCGCCGCAGCATGCGGTGTGTGCATCCGAACTCCTCAAAGACTCCCGCCGATCGATGCAGATTCTCTTTATCGCCGACCCGCTCGACCACTTCAAGATCTACAAGGACACCACGTTCTCGATGATGCGTGAAGCTGCGCGTCGCGGGCACGATCTCTTCGCGTGCGAACCGCATGAGATGGCCTGGCAGGGCGCAACGGTCGATGCGCGCGTGCGGAAAATCCATCTGACCGGCGATGCGAACGACTGGTACGAAGTCGTCGAGACGCGGGTTGCCGCGCTGACCGACTTCGACGCGGTGCTCATGCGCAAAGACCCGCCGTTCGACATGGAGTACATCAACTCGACGTGGCTGCTTGAAATCGCCGAGCGTGCCGGCGCGCGAGTGTTCAACAAACCGAGTGCGATTCGCGACCACTCCGAGAAACTCGCGATTGCGGAGTTCGGCCAATTCGTCGCGCCGACGCTCGTCACGCGTGACGCCGCGCGTCTGCGGGCCTTCCACGCCGAGCATGGCGACGTGATCTACAAGCCGCTCGACGGCATGGGCGGCACCGGCGTGTTCCGCATCGGGCTGGACGGCCGCAATCTCGGTTCGGTCATCGAGATGCTCGGTGAGAACGGCGCACGCTCGGTGATGGCGCAACGTTTCATCCCGGACATCAAGCTGGGCGACAAGCGCGTGCTCGTGATCGGCGGCAAGGTGGTGCCGTATTCGCTCGCGCGCATTCCGCAAGGTAACGAGGTACGCGGCAACCTGGCGGCGGGTGGGCTGGGCGAGGCGCGCGAGTTGTCCGCACGCGACCGTCATATCGCCGAGACGCTCGCCCCGGAACTGTGGAAGCGGGGCCTGCTGCTCGTCGGGCTGGACGTCATCGGCGATTACCTCACGGAAGTGAACGTCACGAGCCCGACGTGCTTCCAGGAAATCACCGAGCAAACCGGCTTCGACGTGCCGAAGATGTTCATCGACGCGCTGGAACTGGCGGTATGAGGCAGGCTGGGGGCCGGTCCATTGGGCAAAGCGCCTGAAGTTTGTCCGAGGACTGCCTCTAACATGATGAAAATTCGGGGTTTTTGCGCGCCTGCTAAAATAAGAATCCCAAAATCGACAGGCCCGCGTTCGTCGTTGTGTTCGTATCCCGGAGCGCGCCTAGCATCATGGCTGGAATTCTGATCATTGCCCACGCACCGCTCGCATCGGCCCTTCGCGAGTGTGTTTCGCACATTTATGGCGGTTGTCCGTCGCGCATCGGAGCGATCGACGTCGTTCCCGACCAGGACACGGCGGCACTCGTCGACAGTGCGCGCGAGCGTGTCGCCCAGTTGCACGAGGAAAACGGTGTGCTGGTGCTCACCGACCTGTTTGGCGCCACGCCATCGAACATTGCGGCGCAACTCGTCGGGCCGAAGGTGAGGGTGGTGGCAGGGGTGAACCTGTCGATGCTCATCAAGGCGGTGTGCTATCGCTCCGTGCCGCTGGAAACGCTTACGGAGAAAGTGCTTTCGGGCGGATCTAAAGGTATTCTCGAAGTCGGCGCGGGTGCGCCGGCCACCAAACACACTACGTCACACTGAAACATGCTTCAACAAGAAACGACGATCGTAAACAAGTTGGGCTTGCACGCCCGGGCATCGGCAAAGCTGACACAACTGGCGGCAAAATTTCAGAGTGAGGTCTGGCTGACCCGAAACGGTCGGCGCATCAATGCGAAGAGCATCATGGGTGTCATGATGCTGGCTGCCGGGATCGGTTCCAAGGTGGAAGTGGAAACCGAAGGCCCGGACGAAGAACAAGCCATGAACGAGATTCTGGCCCTCATCGCCAACAAGTTCGGCGAAGGGGAATAAAAGACGGCGTCGCGGTGGCACGCAGCGCTTTGCAGGCGCGCTGCAACGGGCGGATCGCACAGATGATGTCGACGACGATCCGCCGCTCACCGCCCCGAACGTAGATTCAGGCCGCAATATCCGCTTCTGAACTGGGAGACTTCCTTGTCTTTCACCCTGCACGGCATCCCCGTATCTCGCGGCATCGCGATCGGACGCGCCTATTTGCTCGCGCCCGCCACGCTCGATGTGCCGCACTATCTGCTCGATCCTTCCCAGATCGACGACGAAATCGCGCGCTTTCACGGCGCTCAGGCAACCGTCCAGCACGAACTCGATACCCTCAAGGCCGAACTGCCGGACGACGCGCCGGGCGAGATGGGCGCGTTTCTCGACGTTCACTCGCTGATACTGAACGACACGCTGCTCGCGGACGCCGTCATCAAGCTGATTCGCGAACGCCGCTACAACGCGGAATGGGCGTTGACCACGCAGCTCGAAGTTCTCGTCGCTCGCTTCGAGGATATCGACGATGAGTATCTGCGCGAGCGCCGGGCGGACATCGAACAGGTCACCGAGCGCGTACTCAAGGCGCTCGCCGGCACGCCAGGTATCCGTCACGTGGTGGCGGAGACGCCGCGCGACGACATGATCGTCGTGGCACGTGACATCGCGCCGGCCGACATGCTGCAGTTCAAGTCGCAGACCTTCAAGGGGTTCGTGACGGATCTCGGCGGCAAGACGTCGCACACGGCGATCGTGGCGCGCAGCCTCGGCATTCCCGCGGCGGTCGGTGTGGCGCAGGCCAGCCTGCTCGTCAAGCAGGACGACGTGATCATCATCGATGGCGATCACGGTATCGTCATCGTCGATCCGGCGCCGATCGTGCTCGAGGAATACAGCTATCGCCAGAGCGAGCGGGCGCTGGAAGAGCGGCGCCTGCAGCGGTTGAAGCACTCGCCGGCGCAGACCATCGACGGCACGCCCATCGAACTGCTCGCGAACATCGAACTGCCGGAAGATGCCAAGACCGCCGTGGACGCGGGCGCCGTCGGCGTGGGCCTGTTCCGCACCGAATTCCTCTTCATGAACGAGGAGGAGGCGCCGGAGGAGGAGGCCCAGTTCGAAGCGTACAAGCGCGCTGTGGAGGCGATGCACGGGCTGCCGCTCACCATCCGGACCATCGATGTCGGGGCCGACAAGCCGCTCGACAGCCACGAGACTTACGAGACCGCGCCGAACCCCGCGCTGGGGCTGCGGGCGATCCGGTGGAGTCTGTCGGAGCCGCGCATGTTCCTCACGCAGTTGCGGGCGATTCTGCGTGCGTCGGCGTTCGGGCAGGTGCGGATTCTGTTCCCGATGCTCGCGCATGCGCAGGAAATCGACCAGACGCTCGAGCTCGTGCGCGAAGCGAAGTCGCAACTCGACGCGGCGGGCCTGCTCTACGATCCGGGCGTGAAGCTTGGCGCGATGATCGAGGTGCCGGCCGCGGCGCTCACCGTGCCGATGTTCCTCAAGCGGCTCGACTTCCTGTCGATCGGCACGAACGATTTGATCCAGTACACACTGGCGATCGACCGTGCGGACAACGCGGTGGCGCATCTGTACGATCCGCTCCATCCGGCCGTGCTGCGTCTGATCGCCATGACGATCCGCGAGGCGCACGCATTCGGCGTGCCGGTGGCCGTGTGTGGGGAGATGGCGGGGGATCCGACGGCGACGCGTCTGCTGCTGGGCATGGGACTGCGCGAGTTTTCGATGCACCCGAGCCAACTGTTGCAGGTCAAGCAGGAGATTCTGCGGGCGCATCTGCCGGATCTGGAGCGTCCTGTGCAGGAACTGCTCGCGGCGACCGAGCCGGAAGAGATGCAGGCCGCGCTGGCGCGGCTGGCGGTGGCTTGAGGTCGATGCCAGGTTGAAGCCACGCGCGGCGTGGCTTCACCGAGCCACAGCATTCCGCGCATTCCGCTCATCCCACCTACGGGGCTGTCGCCCCGCCGCGCCCTATCGGGGATCGGGGCATCAACCGCTTCAATGCCGCTGTCCGCAGACCTTGCACTCCGGATTGCGGGCGCAATGCATGGTGTGCCAGCTCATCTTGCGTCCGTCGAGCATCAGCAGGCGGCCGATGAGCGGCGTGCCGACGCCGGTGATCAGCTTGATCGCCTCCGCAGCCTGCATGCTGCCGATGATGCCGACGAGCGGCGCGAGCACGCCCATCGTGGCACATGCCTGTTCCGGGAACGGCTCGTCGGCCGGGAAAATACACTCGTAGCAGGGCGACGCCTCGTCACGCACGTCGAACACACTGATTTGCCCATCGAAGCGCAGCGCGGCGCCGGATACCAGCGGCACGCCGGCGGCGACGCAGGCGCGGTTGACGGCATGGCGAGTCGCGAAGTTGTCGGAGCCGTCGAGCACCACGGTGGCGGTGCGCGCGAGCGTCGTGAGACGCGCCTCGTCCACGCGCTCGTTGACGGTGTCGACGACCACGCCGGGGTTGATCTGCGCGATGCGTTGCCGCCCCGAAAGCACCTTCGGCCGTCCGACGCTCTGCGTGTCGTGAAGGATCTGGCGTTGCAGATTCGTGAGATCGACGTCGTCATCGTCGATCAACGTGATGCGTCCCACGCCCGAGGCCGCCAGATAAAGCGCGGCGGGCGAACCCAGACCGCCGGCGCCCACGATCACGGCATGCGCCGCGAGCAGACGCTCCTGACCCTCGATACCGAGTTCGTCGAGCAGGATATGGCGGGAGTAACGCAGCAACTGATCGTCGTTCATCGCAACACGTAAGGAATAAAAAACCGTGCCGGCTTTCGCGGGCACGGTTCGTAGTGTAAAGCCGTTGCTTATTTCTTGTCCGACGGCTTGGTCGGCACCACCGTATCGGTCTTCGGATCGGTCTTGGCGCCCGCGGCCGGAGCCGGCGCAGGAGCCGCAGCCTTCGACGCGTCCTTCGGCAGCGGGCCGGCGTTGGCTTCCAGACGCGACTTGGTGCGCTGGACCGGCTCGCCCTTGAGCTGGCGGATTGCCTGCTGAAGCATGAAGTCGTCGGTGCTGCCCAGATCCGGCAGGCGTTCTTCACGTTCCTTCTTGCGCTCTTCCGGCGTCTTCTTCGCGTTCTCTTCCTCGAGGCGGCGCAGTTCTTCCAGACGACGCGCTTCGCGGGCGTCGATTTCCTTCTGTTCGTCAGGCGTTTGCGTGTTGTGCAGATGGTTCTGGTAATCGATCTCGCGCGTGACGAGCACGTCGTCCGGATCGCCCTTCGGGTTCTGATCGACCGGCACGTCCGGCTTGATGCCGATGGACTGGATCGAGCGGCCGCTCGGCGTGTAGTAGTACGCCGTGGTCAGACGCAGCGCGGTATCCGGCGAGAGTTGACGCACGGTCTGCACCGAACCCTTGCCGAACGTGGTCTTGCCCATGATCAGCGCGCGCTTCGAGTCCTGCAGCGCACCGGCCACGATTTCCGAGGCCGACGCCGAGTAGGCGTTCACGAGCACCACCATCGGCACCGTCTTCCAGAACGCGGCCTCGCCCTTGAGCGGATCTTCCGGGCTTGCCGACAGACGATAGTTGTCGAAGGTCGCCGTGTACTTCTGCTTGGCGTCCTCGATCTGGCCGTTCGTGGTCACTACCGTGGCGCCTTCCTTCAGGAACGCCGCGGACACGCCCACGGCCGACTGCAGAATGCCGCCGCCGTTGTTGCGCAGATCGAGCACCAGACCCTTGAGCGGGGCGTCCTTCGACAGTTCCTGCAACTTCCTGGCGAGGTCCGGCACGGTGCGTTCCTGGAAGCTGGTGATGCGCACGTAGGCAATGCCCGGTTCGAGCATCTTGCCCTTGACGCTCTGGACGCGGATTTCCGCGCGCACGATCGACACCGGGAAGGTGCGCTCATCGGACTTGCGGAAGATCGTCAGCGTGACCTTGCTGCCCGGTGCGCCGCGCATGCGCTTGACGGCCTGATCGAGCGTCATGCCGCGTACCGGCTTGTCGTCGATGCGGGTGATGAGGTCGCCAGGCTTGAGGCCGGCCTTGAACGCTGGGCTGTCCTCGATCGGCGAGATCACCTTCACGAGACCGTCTTCCTGCGAAATTTCGATGCCCAGGCCCGCGAAACGGCCACGCGTCTGCTCCTGCAGTTCCTTGTACTCGTCCTTGTCGAGATACGACGAGTGAGGATCGAGACTGGACACCATGCCCTTGATGGCTGCGGTGAGCAGCTTCTTGTCGTCGACCGGCTGCACGTACTCGCGCTTGATCTGGCCGAACACTTCGGCCAGCAGCCGGAGCTGTTCGAGCGGGAGCGGCGTGGTGGCGCTTTGCGCGGAAGCCTGTGAGAACGCGAGGGTGGCAGCCGCACCGGTCGCGAGGCCCAGCACGATCAGGCCGATATGTTTGAGGGTTTGGCGCATATAGGCGTGGAAATTCCGGATTTTTCGGGGCGCCCGCCAACGGGCGCGCGCACTTTGGCGAAGTATAACCGTTTGCCCGCAGGGCGGGCATTGCCCATTCGACAGGGGCTTTTCCCGAGTGGTTCGCCGAAAAGTTCCAGCCGATGCGCCTTTTGCGAGTCCCTTCGTCGGGGCGTCGCCCGATGACGCGTGGATTTTTCCCGGCCAATGCGCTTGGACAAGGCGGTCCGCGGCGTTTATGGGCCGCTCTCAGGCGAGCGCGATGCGGGAGCGGACGCGTATTACCACGTATTACGAACGGGGGGAGGTAACGGTGTCACGCGGCGACGCGACGTATTGCGCGGCGGCGCCAGCCGGCGCCGCCTTCGAGATTACTTCGACTTGCCTTGTGCGGCCACGGCGGCCAGCGCGCCGGCGATTTTCTCCTGATCGCCAAGATAGTAGTGGCGGATCGGCTTGAGGTCGGCGTCCAGTTCATACACGAGCGGCGTGCCGTTCGGGATGTTCAGGCCGGCGATGTCGTCGTCCGAAATGTTGTCGAGATGCTTGATGAGTGCACGCAGCGAGTTGCCATGCGCGGCCACGAGCACCTGCTTGCCGGCACGCACGGCCGGCGCGATCGACTCGTTCCACAGCGGCAGCACGCGCGCGACGGTGTCCTTGAGGCACTCGGTGAGCGGAATCTCTTCACGCTTGAGCTTGGCGTAGCGCGGGTCGTTGAACGAACTGCGCTCGTCGTCGGTGGCGAGCGGCGGCGGCGGCGTATCGTAGCTGCGGCGCCAGACGTGCACCTGCTCGTCGCCATACTTCGCGGCGGTCTCGGCCTTGTTCAGGCCGGCGAGTGCGCCGTAGTGGCGCTCGTTCAGACGCCAGCTGTGCACCACGGGGATCCACATCTGGTCCATGGCGTCCTGGACGTGCCACAGCGTACGGATCGCGCGCTTGAGAACCGACGTGTAGGCCAGATCGAACTGATAGCCGGCATCGGCGAGCAGCTTGCCGGCCTGACTGGCTTCGGAGACCCCCTTTTCGGTCAGGTCGACATCGACCCAGCCGGTAAAACGGTTTTCCTTGTTCCACGTCGATTCGCCGTGGCGGATGAGAACGAGCTTGTACATGAGCAAACTTCAAACAGAGTTGGGAAAGCGGGGGCTGCCGACGGGTCGGACGTCACTCGCCGCACACCGCCGAGCCGCGCCCGGCAAGGACTTGGCGGCAGCGATCCATGGACGTCAGGGGGAGCGGCGGGACAGCCGCCGGCGTCCGGCACAGCGATTGCCAACGCGACCCGTCGGCGCAATCACGGAATATTTTATAATGATCGGATTCTTTTGATATTTTTCAGGTGGTTTGTGAAGTTCTTTGCCGATTACACCAACCTCGCGCTCATCGCCATCGCCCTCGTCTCGGGCGGCATGCTGGCCTGGCCGGTATTCAAACGTGGCGGTCGCGGTCTGTCGACCATCGAAGCGACCCAACTCATCAACCGTAAGGGCGCGGTGGTTCTCGACGTGCGCTCGGCAGAGGAATTCGCCGGCGGGCACCTGCCGTCCGCGCGCAATGTGCCGCTCGAAGAGGTCGAACAAAAAGTCGGACAGGTCATCAAGAACAAGGCAGCGCCCGTGCTGATCGTGTGCAAGAGCGGCCAGCGCTCGGCGCGCGCGCAGACGCTGCTGCGCAATCTGGGTTACGCTGACTCGTTCAGCCTGCAAGGCGGCGTCGCCGCATGGCAGGAAGCCGGTCTGCCGGTCGTCAAGTAATCCAGGAGTTGCCAGCCATGCCCAAGATCGTGATGTACAGCACGCAAGTGTGCCCGTACTGCCAGATGGCCGAACGTCTGCTGCGTCGGCGCGGCGTTCAGGACATCGAGAAGATCCTCATCGACAGGGAGCCGGGCCGCCGCGAAGAAATGATGAAGCGCACGGGGCGCCGCACGGTGCCGCAGATCTACATCGACGAGCGCCATATCGGTGGCTACGACGACCTGTCGGCCCTCGATCGGGCGGGCGGTCTCGTGCCGCTCTTGCAAGCTGCCTGATACCGCCGTCACAATAGTGCGCCCAGCCGCGTACCACGCGGCTGTCTTACACCCAAGGAAACGAAATGTCCGACCAGAATCAGCCGTTTTTCAGCATCCAGCGCGCTTACCTGAAAGATCTGTCTCTCGAGCAGCCCAACTCGCCGGCGATCTTCCTCGAACAGGAAATGCCGACCGTTGAAGTGCAACTCGACGTCGCCGCCGAGCGTCTGGCCGAAGAGATCTTCGAAGTCGCCGTGATCGCTACCGTGACGGCCAAGATCAAGGACAAGGTCGCGTTCCTGGTCGAGGGCAAGCAAGCCGGGATCTTCGAAATCCGCAACGTGCCGGTCGAGCAGCTCGACCCGCTCATCGGCATCGCATGCCCGACCATCGTCTATCCGTACTTGCGTGCGAACGTGGCCGACGCGATCAGCCGTGCCGGCTTCCAGCCGATCCATCTGGCCGAAGTGAACTTCCAGGCGCTGTACGAGCAGCGTCTGGCGCAACTGGCCGAGCAACAAGCGGCCAACGGCGAGGCGCCGGCATCGGGCATCGTGATGCCTGACGGCTCGTCCGCCCAGACTCACTAAGCGCTTGCGCTCGACCGACGCGCAGGCCGGCACGTCGCCGGCCCGCGCGTCGAGGCCCCCTTCATGAAGATTGCCGTATTCGGTGCAGGTGCCTGGGGCACCGCGATGGCGAGTCACATGGCCGCACGCCATGACGTCGTCCTTTGGGCGCGCGACGCCGCGCTCGTGAAGGCGCTGGCCGACTCCCACGAGAATTCCACCTATCTCCCCGGTTCTCCGCTGTCCTCCCGTCTGCGATTCGAAGCCGATTTCGCGACGGCGTTGGCTCATGGTGCGGGCGAGCATGCCCTGTGCGTTGCCGCCGTCCCGGTCGCGGGATTGCGGGCGCTGGCGGGCCACCTGGCGCAAGCTGCCGAGCCGCCGCGAAATCTCATCTGGCTGTGCAAGGGCTTCGAGGCCGACACCGGCTTGCTGCCGCATCAGATCGTCGCCGACGTGTTTCCACAGGCGGCGGGGGGGGCGCTGTCAGGGCCGAGCTTTGCGCGTGAAATGGCGCAGGGACTGCCCGCCGCGCTGACCATCGCGAGCCCCGTACGCTCGCTGTGCGATCTGACCATTGCCGCCTGCCACTTCGGCGCACTGCGCATTTATTCGAGCGACGACGTCGTCGGCGTGGAAGTCGGTGGCGCCGTGAAGAACGTGCTCGCGATCGCAACGGGCGTCAGCGACGGCCTGGGGTTGGGCTTGAATGCCCGTGCGGCGCTCGTCACACGCGGGCTGGCCGAGATGACGCGCCTCGGTGTCGCGCTCGGCGGCAAGCCCGAGACGTTCATGGGCCTGACGGGCATGGGCGACCTGATCCTGACGGCGACCGGCGACCTGTCGCGTAACCGCACCGTCGGGCTGCAACTCGCGTCCGGCAAGACGCTCGACGAAGTCCTCGCGTCGCTCGGGCACGTGGCGGAAGGCGTACGATGTGCGCGTGCGGTACGCGATCTGGCGCGGGCTCATGGGATCGAAATGCCGATCACCGACGCCGTCTGCGGCACCCTGTTTGACGGCCTGCCCGCCCGTGCGGCGGTGGAAGCCCTGCTGCGGCGCGATGCCCGCGCGGAACGTGAGGACGACGCCCCGGCGGGGTGACGCGCGGAGAGGTCAGGAGCCGACGTGCCGCGTAGCGGGCTGCGCGTCCTGTATCGCTTGACGTGCTGACGTGCCGACATGCGGATTCAATTCCGGGTTCGCGGGCACGTCGATCTCCGATGGGGGGCCGCGTCCACCATCGACACTCGCCACAAGGGAGCCGAACCCATGTCGCAAGCTGTCCATCTCCACGCCTTTCAGGGCGACATCACACAATCTGCGGTCGACGCCATCGTGAACGCTGCAAACGAGTCGCTGCTGGGCGGTGGCGGCGTTGACGGCGCCATACATCGCGCGGCAGGGCCCGAACTGCTCGAGGCGTGTCGAAAACTGCACGGATGCCCGACGGGGTACGCGAAGATCACGCCGGGGTTTCGCCTGAAGGCGAAGTACGTGATTCACACGGTCGGTCCGGTCTGGCGCGGCGGCAGCGGTGACGAACCGGCGCTGCTTGCGAGCTGCTATCGCGAGAGTTTGCGTCTGGCCTCGGAATACGGTTGCCGGAGCGTGGCTTTTCCGGCGATCAGTTGCGGCGTGTACGGCTATCCGTCGGAGTTGGCGGTGCCGCTGGCCGTCTTCACGGTGCGCGATGCGCTGCCGCATTTCCCCGGCATCGAGCGAGTGGAATTCGTTTGCTTCGACGCGGCGATGCTGCGCCGCTATCAGGACGAACTTGCCAATCAGGATCCGCCGGCATAGCCCTGCTGGCGCCACGCCTCGAAAACCACGACCGCGACCGTGTTCGACAGATTCAGGCTGCGATTGTCGGGACGCATCGGCAGGCGCACGCGCTGCGTTGTCGCGAACGTATCGAGCAATTCCGGCGCGAGGCCGCGCGTTTCCGAGCCGAAGACGAACCAGTCGCCCGGTGCGAACGAGAGCTCGCCGAAGGGGCGCGAGCCGCGTGTCGTCAACGCGAACATACGCGAGGGATCAGGCGATTCCGCCGCCAGGAACGCCGTCCAGTCACGATGAACCTTCATTTTCGCGTACTCGTGATAGTCGAGCCCGGCGCGGCGCATGCGGGCGTCGTCGAGCGGGAAGCCGAGCGGCTCGATCAGATGCAGACGCGCTCCTGTATTGGCGCACAGGCGGATAACGTTACCGGTGTTGGGCGGGATTTCAGGCGAGACGAGAACGACGTTGAACATGAGTGTCGGGGGCGGAGTTATCGAGAGGGTGGCGTTCGCAGGGCCACGGCGGCGAGTACATGCGACGCCCCGGCATCCTTGAGCGCGCGGGCGGCGGCGTCGCAGGTCGCGCGGGTCGTCATCACGTCGTCGACGAGAATGATGCGGCGTCCACGCACGCGGTCGCTTGCAACGAAGGCATCGCGCAGATTGCGCATACGGGCGTCGCGCGAGAGACGCCGCTGCGGAGTTGTCGTACGCTCTCGGCGTAGTCCTTGCGCGGTCGCCGGCAGGTTGGCACGGCGAGCGGCGACACGCGCGAGCTCCCACGCCTGGTTGAAGCCGCGTGCGGCCAGCCGCGAGGGCGCCAACGGTACGGGCACCAGCAGCGGCGTCTCGTCGCCCTGCTGCGGCAATAGCGCATCGCCGAGGCGTTCGCCGAATTCGCGCGCGAGGGGCAGGGCGCCGTGGTATTTCAGACGGATCATCAAGGTATCGAGCGGTGCGACGTAGTCTGCGAGGGCCAGCGTGGCGTCGAACGATGGCGGTTGTCGCAGGCATTCCCCGCAGATCGCTGTAGCCGTGGACATCGAAATGCGACAAATTGTCGCACTTTCCGGGGCGGCAACCTCGTGCTCGGGCGGGCTCCCCGCGCCGTGTGGCAGGGCGATGGCGCAACGTCCACAGCGCAGCGGCGCATCGATCCGGTTCGCGTCGAATATCCGCGCGCAATCGGCACAGAGCTGCCGTGCCCCTCGTCGATGGCAGACGGCACAGTGATCCGGCAACGCCACGCTCAGCAGGGGGCCGGCGAGCCGGGCGAGCGTCGGAAGCGTATTGCGCAGGATGGACAAGGTGGTAACCGGAATGTGAGGAGGGCGACGAACGGGCGCGAATGCCGTACAGCGGCCGCGCAATGGCGGTGCCCGATGCGTTCGGACAGCTGCGAGTATACTGCCGACTCGCCTTTTCGCCCGCCCCATGAAGCCTTCCGCCGCTCCCTCCGCCCCGTCGTCCGCGTTCTCGTCTCGCTTTCTGCGTACGGCATTCGACCGTCGCGCGTCCCAATGGGCGGAAGCCGATTTTCTGATGCGCGAAGTGGCGTCCAGGCTCGCGAGCCGGCTCGACTACATCAAGCTTCAGCCCAGGCGCGTGCTCGATGTCGGATGTGGCACGGGCAGCGACTTGCAGAACTTCGGCGCGCGCTATCCAGACGCTTATCGCGTGGGTGTCGACGCGTCGTTCGCGATGGCTCGGGCCGCGGCCGCCGCCGGGGCGACGACCGGATGGCGTCGCCTGCTTCGCAGTGCGCCGTCATATGGTGTGGCACAGGCCGACTTCTCGGCGTTGCCGTTCGCTCCACGCGCCTTCGATCTCGTGTGGTCGAATCTTGCGCTTCATTGGTATCGTGAACCGCATCGCGTCATTCCCGAGTGGCACCGCGTGCTGAGTACCGATGGCCTGCTGATGTTCTCGGCATATGGGCCGGATACGCTGCGCGAACTGCGTGCCGCATGGGCGGAAGTCGATGAGCTCCCTCATGCACTCGAGCCGACCGACATGCACGATCTCGGTGACATGATGGTCGCGAGCGGCTTCGATACACCGGTCACCGATATGGAGCGGCTCACGTTGACCTTCGAGTCGCCGGACACGCTGCTGCGCGACGTGCGTCTGCTCGGCGTGAATCCGTTGCCGGAGCGTCGGATGGGGCTCACCGGACGGGCGCGGATTGCGGCCTTGCGCGAGGCGCTCGAGCGTCAGCGCGGCGAGGACGGCACGATCGCACTGACCTTCGAGCTCGTCTACGGCCACGCCTGGAAGATTCCCGAAAAAACCGATGCGGCGGGCAATGCCGTGGTCCGAATTCAAGACATCGGGCGCGGCGGCCGCCCGCGCTGATCGCACGCGACGCTGGCCCGGCGGCGGTCCAGCGTCTTCCCTTCGCATCATCGGCATCGCGCCGACGTTTTTCTTTTCGCATCGCACCGGCCATCGTGCCGGACGATGCGTTGTCTGTGCCGCAGCCTGCGTCCTACACGACTTTGCAGGTGTTCCGCTCGCTTCCCATTCGCTTAAATGACGCTTCACGGCGTGCATGAACGAAGGGCATCGCGAAAGGCACCTCCCTCGTTCAGCCACGCCATTCCATTGCCTTAGGGTGTGCTTAAGCGCGCTTACAGCGTGCTTAAGGCGTGATTTCGGGAGGTTGACCGTGGGGCATCAACACCAGACGTTGGCAGCGCTGTCGCGGACTTCTCCCGCGACACGAGACGGATCGGAAGATGGTCCGGCGCTGCGCGTGGACGGCGATTTCCTGCGGCCGGCCACGCCGGTCTTCGCGACGATCGACGGGCTGTGTGCCGCACCGGTCCGTCTGAAGCTCGAAGGACTGAATCCGGCGGGGTCGATCAAGCTCAAGACGGCGCTGCAGTTGATCGAGGACCTGGAGGCGGCCGGTCGCATTCAGCGCGATACGCATATCGTTGAATCGTCGTCGGGCAACCTGGGCGTTGCGCTTGCGTTGGTGTGCGCCAATCGTGGCTATCGCTTCACCTGCGTCACCGATCCGAATACCCCGCGGCATGCCGTGCGGATCATGCAGTCGTCGGGCGCCCATGTCGTCCGCGTGGAACGACGTGATGCACAAGGCGGTTTCCTCGGCACACGCATTGCGTGGGTGCGAGCGCAGGTGCAGAAGGACGCGCGCTGGCTCTGGCTCAACCAGTATGCCAATCCGGCCAATTGGCGAGCGCACTATCGATGGACCGCGCCGGAAATCTTCGCGGCCTTTCCCCGCGTCGACCATCTGTTCGTTGGCGCGGGTACGACCGGAACGTTGCTCGGATGCTTGCGATATGTGCGTGCATATCGATTGTCCACGCGCGTCGTCGCGGTGGATGCCGTGGGGTCCGTGACGTTCGGCGGCCCACCCGGGACGCGTCGAATTCCCGGACTCGGCACCAGTTGCCGGCCGCCGCTGTGCGAGCCGCCACACGCCGAACCGCCCGACGCCATCATCCACGTCCCCGAGCCGGAGACATTGCGAATGTGCTGCGCCTTGGCGCAGCGAGGGCTGTTGGCGGGCGGTTCCTCCGGCAGCGTGTTGCGTGCCGTGCAGATGTCGGGTGCGGACATCGCGTCGGGCGAGACAGTCGTCGCCATCGCGCCGGACATGGGCGACAAGTATCTGGATACCGTCTACGACCCCGATTGGGCCGCGACGTACTTCGCGGATATGCCGACTCACTGCGCCACGTCGCCGGTCGTCCAAACCGGGAGTCCCGCATGGACATGAATTTTCCACAACCTCAATTTCGCGTTTTCACCGCCGAGCAGGTCGACACTGCGATCCGCGACGAGCGGCACGCCGTGCTCGATATCGTCGAAGCGGCGTATCGGGCCCATCACGCGGGGCGAACGGTCAATCCGGAGAGTCAGTTTCTGCGTTTTCCCGAGGGTGAACGCAATCGCATCATCGCGTTGCCGGCGCATATCCGTGACCGCGGCGGCGACGGTGTGACAGGCATCAAGTGGATATCGAGTTTTCCGGAGAACATCGAACGCGGCATGCCTCGCGCGTCGGCCGTCCTCATCCTGAATGATCTGGCGACGGGCTACCCGATGGCATGCATGGAAGCGAGCCACATCAGCGCGGCGCGAACCGCTGCGAGCGCGATCAGCGCGTTGCGCTGTCTGGCGAGGGGAAGCTCGGCGGGGACCGTGCGCGTCGCATTCATCGGGGCGGGGGTCATTGCCCGGCATGTGGCGGAGTGGCTGCCATTGGCGGCGCTGCCGATCGATCGGGTGACGGTGCACGACATCAATCCGGAATATGCCGATGGGCTCGCGCGTAGGATAGGTGCTGCACTGTGCTCCGCATGTTCGACCGAAGCCTCACTCGAGACCGCTATTCGAAGCGCGGACGTTGTCGTGTTCACCACGACGGCATCGACGCCCTACGTTGTGAACCCGGGATGGTTTTCGCATTGTCCACTCGTCTTGCATCTTTCGCTGCGCGATCTGGCGCCGGCGATCATTCTGACCTCTCACAACGTGGTCGATGACGTCGATCACTGTCTGCGTGCGCAGACCTCGCTCCATCTCGCCGAAGCGCAAGCCGGTCATCGCCGCTTCGTGATCACCTCGCTACCCGATCTGTTGTGCGGCGGCGAATCGCCACCACGCGACAGGCCCGTGGTGTTCTCGCCTTTCGGCATGGGGATTCTCGACATTGCCGTCGGGCGCTGGATCTACGAACGGCTTGCCGCGCAACAGCCGCCCATCCCCCGTTTTTTCAACGATATGCAACGCGCATGACCTTAGCTTCCACCAGCCCCTCGTCTCACCATATCGCTTCGCCTGGCGCCGAAGGTTTCGCCGACGTGCTCGTCGGTCTCCAGTACGGCGACGAAGGCAAGGCAAAAATCATCGACGCGCTCGCCCCCGGATACGATGTGATCGCCCGGTTCAACGGCGGCGCCAACGCCGGGCATACCATCGACACGCCACTGGGACGCATCTCCCTGAAGCAGTTGCCCTCAGGCGTGTTCCACCCGCACGCAGCGCTCTACATCGGTTCCGGTTGTGCGATCAATCTCTGGAAGCTTGCCGAGGAGATCGAGCAACTGCGCGACATGGGTGTGTGTCTCGAAGGGCGTCTTCGCATCAGCGCGCGTGCGGCGTTGGTGCAGCCGCATCACATCGCGCTTGATCGCCGCGGCAGCAGTGCTATCGGTACCACTGGCAATGGCATCGGTCCGTGCTACGCCGATCGCGCTCTGCGCGTGCGCAACGACGCACGTGTCAATCTGATGATCGGCGATTTGCTGGAGAACGAGGCGAACGCCGTATCGTCAATGCGCGTTGCATTCACGCGGATGGTCAATGCGGACGGCGGCACGTCGCCGTGGATTGCCGAAATGTCGGACCTTTTAATGTCGCTGCCCGCCGTCGCGAAAACACTGCACGCGTACATCGAACCGGATCGAAGCTGGCTTACGAGTCGTGTGCAGGAAGGCGCGCGCGTATTGTTCGAAGGCGCGCAATCGGTGTTGCTCGATGTGGTGGATGGTAGTCAGCCGTATGTCACATCGAGCCACACGGTCCCCGCCTACGCCTATGTGGGCGGCGATCTCGCGCCGAAGTACCACCGCCGCACGATTGGGGTGGCCAAAGCCATCATGTCGCGGGTCGGGCGCGGGCCGTTTCCTTCGGAGTTGGGGGGCGAGCGTTCTGCAACGTACTGCCATGACGCCGCGCAGAAGCAAGTCAGCGCAGCGCACGAACGGGAGCAGCACGCCCCTGACGAGCTGCTGCGCTCACGAGATCCATTCGACATTGGCACCGCGCTGCGCATGCTGACCGGCGAATACGGCACCGGAACCGGACGGCCCAGGCGCATTGGCATGCTGGATCTGGCGCAATTGCGGGAAGTCGTCCGCGCTCACGCCGTGGACTGCGTCTATCTCAACAAGGTCGATTGCCTGTCGCACTACCAGCAGACCGCCTACCAGGGCGTGCCGATGCGGGTGCCGTGCGATGTGCTGCCGAGCGAAGCCATGCCGGATGTGCTGATCTACCCCGGCCTCACGGAGCGGTCGATCTCGCTCGGACGGGGAGGCACGCTGGATTCCGCCATGAACGGCTTCGTCGATTTCGTCGAACGGCATATCGGCGCACCACTCGCCGGTATCGGTCTGGGGCCCGAACGCGCCAGTCTGGTGACGCTGTCGGCACATGAGACGGCGTCGGTCGCCAGTGCGCCGAAGGGGATGTCGACGCATGCCTGACGCGCGGCAACCGGTTGCCGACCTAGGGGGGGCCTCCGAGGGGCGGGGCGTCCCCGCCGCATCGGCTCGACCATGGCCCGAGGGCGCTGCCGTGGTTCGATGCCGCACGGAGGCGCCGTTCCCGCCGCTGCAGTCGAGCCATCTGTTCTTCAATGCATCGCTGATGCCATACGTCGCGCATCGGCTGGTTCGCGAACGCGGAAAGACGGCGAGGCAGCAACTGAGCGCCCGGCGTCTCGCGGACTATCTGAACAAGACGGAGCGGGTGGAGCTGCATATCGTGAATCGCGCAGTGGAGCAGATGCTCGACCTCGAACCGGGCGTGTCGGTGGGGCGTGACGATTTGCTCGCCGTCTATACCGATGAGGGATTCCACACGTGGATGATGGCGCGCTTTCGCGAGCGTCTGCACGCGACCACCGGCGTTACGTTGCCGCAAGCGCCTTCGCCGAGCGTCGCGCGCGTGCTGGCGCTGTGCGAGGCGGTGCCACCGGCACGTCGCGGACTCGCGATGATCGCGGCGGCGACCGTGACCGAGACGCTGATCACCGGAACGCTGCGACGAGCCGGTGCCAGCGATGAAATCTATCCACCGGTGGGCGTACTGTTGGCCGAGCACGCCGCGGACGAGATGCGTCACCAGGCGGCCTTCGTCCGTTTCGCCAGCGCATGGGTGCCGTCGTTGTCTTCGGAGGAGCGGGAATGCCTGGACGACCTTCTGCCCGAACTGATGAGCGCGTTTCTCGCACCGGAGCTGGCTTTGTGGCGCGACCATCTTTGTGCGATCGGTCTTGATGGAGACGAGGTGGATCGTGTGCTTCGCGAGAGCGTCGATCCGCTCGAGGTCGCGGCGCAGATGATGGCGGCGGCGCTTGTGCCGCGTCGCCTCTTCGAACGGCTGGGGCTGTCGTGCGCCGATCGCTTCGCACGGCTCGCCAATCGGTGGCGGCCGCCATGACACCTGCGGACACAGAGGCGCGACGCAGCAACACGGCGACGCCACGACACAGTGAAACGACGGGGCGACCCGGTGTCGACAGCGGACGCATTGATCAACCCAGAGAGATCGACCAGGAGGCAACGTGAAGCATCACTGGTTAGCCCCGGACATGACCATGAGCGCGCCGGACTATCGTGCGCTGCTGAGATCCGCGCTCGCTTTCAAACGACGCTATCCCTCGCATACGGAGACGGCGTTGCATGGCAAGACGATCTACTTCCTTTTCTACAACGCGTCGCTACGCACTCGCAGCAGTTTCCAGACCGGGCTGGCACGTATGGGCGGCAATGCCATCGTGCTCGACCCGCACCACGCGATCTATACGCCAGCCTTGCCGGAGGCGGAAATCCCATACACGACGGAGCGTATCGCCGACGTGGCGCGAGTCCTGTCGTCGTATGGAGATGCGATAGCGATCCGGATGTACGGCGAACCCGCAGGATGGGTCTATGGCGCGGCCCACCGGCATCTCGAGGCGTTCGCGCAATGGAGTCAGGTGCCGGTGATCAACATGGAGTGCGATCGATTCCATCCCTGCCAGGCGCTCGCGGACATGATGACGCTGCACGAAAAATTGCACGACCTCGCCGGGCGACGGCTGTGCATCAGTTGGGCATATTCCGGAAGCTGGCACAAGCCGGTGGCGGTGCCGCAAAGCCTGCTGCTCGCAGCGGTCAAGGCCGGTATGGACGTCACGTTAGCCCACCCCGAGCCGCTGGGCCTCGACCCCGAAGTCATGCAAAGCGCAATGCAGTTCGCGGGGCAGACCGGCGCGCGCGTGCGCGTCACGCACGATCTGCGCGACGGGGTGGAGGGGGCACACGCCGTGTACGCGAAATCGTGGTGCAGTCTCGCGCATCTGCCTTTGCGCCATGGAGACCCGCTCGACGAGCGGGCAATGCGGGAGACGTTCGACCGTCATCGCGACTGGTGCGTCGATGGCGATGTCATGCGCCTCGCCGCCCCCAATGCCGGATACCTCCATTGTCTACCGGCGGACCGGGGGCAGGAGGTCGCCGATGAAGTGATCGACGGTGTGTCGTCCTGGGTTTTTCGACAGGCCGCGAATCGCCTGCATGCGCAAAACACGGTCATGGCACAGCTTCTGAATCCGGAGTGCCTCGCATGAGCCCCGCTTTCTCTCATCGATATTCGTGCGTGTGCTGCGCGGCGCCGCAGCCATGGGGCGGCATCCGCTATCGATGCAACATCTGCGGACAGAATCTTCGCATCGAGCGGCTGCTCGACGCCCAATCGCCGCGCGGCGAGGACATCGTCCGCACGTTCCACGGTAGGGGGATGTGGCGCTACGCGTCGCTGCTGCCCGTGGAGCCGAGTTGGGGGAGCCGTCTGGCCGTCGGCGACACACCGCTGATCGACTGCGGCGACGATGAAGGCGTCCATCTCCAGGTGAAGGACGAGGCACGCAATCCGAGCGGATCGCTCAAGGACCGTGCGACGGAAATGGTGCTCGCGGCCGCCAGATTCGCCGGCTGCACGCAGACGATTGCGGCTTCCACGGGCAATGCGGGTGCGTCGCTCGCGTGCATCGCGGCGTCGCAGCGAATGCCGGCGACGGTTATCGTGCCCGCCGGCACCCCGCCCGCCAAGCTGGCACAGATCCACGCGTACGGCGCGAAGGTCGTCGAAATCGACGGCAGCTACGACGATGCCTTCGAGATCGCCGAACGGATATCCGCAGATGTCGATGTGTGTTGTCGCAATACCGGGATCAATCCCTTCACGCGTGAGGGCAAGAAGACGTGCGCGTTCGAGATCGCGGAGGCATTCGAATGGTGCGTCCCGGACTGGGTCGTCGTGCCTACAGGGGACGGGAATATTCTCTCCGGCATCGCCGCCGGTTTTTTCGACCTGTTCTCGCTTGGCATCACGTGCGCCATGCCGCGTCTGCTCGCCGCGCAAGCCGTGACGTCCGACAGCATTACGCGCGACTGGGAGAGCGGCGCCGATCGCACGGGGACGCTCGCGTTTCCGGCGTCGCCGGCGGTTGTCCGTCCGGAGACGGTGGCTGACAGCCTGTCGGTGAGCCGTCCTCGCGACCATCTCGCTGCGTTGCAGGCGTTGCGCGCCACGCAAGGCGCGTGTGTGGCAGTCGACGATGGCGCGATCATGGAGGCCTCCTGCGTGCTCGCTCGGCGCTTCGGTCTGTGGTTCGAGCCGTCGACGGCAACCGGATACGCCGCGCTGCGTGAAAGTCTGGTGAGCGGACGCATTCGCGCGGGTGAGACGGTTGTCCTGCTCGGCACTGGCAGCGGCCTCAAGTCGCCGAACGCGTTTGATGGGGCGATGTCTTGCGCGCCACAACGTTTCACGGAGCGCTCGCCGCAGCCTGCGCCAGGGGTGTATCACCAGGGCCTGGAGGAGCGACGTCGATGACGCGCCCCAGGATCATCGTCCTCGGCGCGGGCGTGAGCGGACTCACCACGGCGGTGACGATGTCGCTCGCCGGGAGCGATGTGACGCTCCACTCGGCAGAAGGGCCTGCGCAAACCACGTCGGCGTTGGCGGCGGCTATCTGGCATCCGTTCTATCAGGCGCCGGACCTCGTCTACCTCGCACGCGCACGTCTGACCTACGACACGATGTGCCGACTTTCCGCCGACGTGTCGTCCGGCGTGAGCATGCGGCCGTTGACCGAGTACTTTCAGCACGATGCCGGCGCACCATGGTGGGCCGACTGCGTCGAGGGACTTGCGCGGGAATCGAAGGCGGCGGTGCCATCGCGCTTCGCGTGTGCCTACCGGATGAACGTCCCCGTAGCCGAACCGGCGCGCTATCTCCGGTATCTCATGGGCATGTTCCTCGACCTTGGGGGCAAGTGCGTATTGCGACACGTCGTTGATCCCGTGCCATTGCTCGACGAAGCGGACTTCGTTGTGAACTGCTGTGGCTATGGCAGCCGGCGGTTCGGCGATCCCGCTGTGTCGCTCTCCCGCGCCGTCGTGCTGCGCGCCGCGCCCGACAACGCCGTACGCGGCTGTTTCATCGACGACTCGGATCCGCAAGCGCCTACGTACATCGTCGAGCGCGACGAGGATATCGTGCTCGGCGGCACAGCGGACCCGGAGCTCACGTCCACCGTCGTTGGCGAGCACCAGATCGAGAGCATCGTGCGGCGTTGCACGGACCTGTGCGAGGGCGTCGGCGCGCTGCGCGTCATCGAGGCGAGGGTGGGCTTCCGGCCGATGCGGTCTTCGGCGCGTGTTGCTCGCGACGATATCCACTCGCGTCTGCTGCACAACTACGGCCACGGCGGCGGCGGTTTCACGCTGTCATGGGGCTGCGCAACGCATGTGCTGCGCCTGGCGGGCATGGAGGCGGCAACGGCATCGCCGATCGTGCCCTCAACCGTCGGTGGCTCACGAGCGGAAGTGGAAAGCGGTGCGTGACGACTTCGGGAGACACCATGGAACTGGATCCGGCAACCCTCGACGAAACGAGCATTTACAACTTCATGATGAGTACGATCCTGCCGCGCCCGATCGCGTGGATCAGTACCATCGATGCGCAGGGACGCACGAACCTTGCCCCGTACGCCTACTTCATGGGCGTGTGCTGCGTGCCGATGACAGTGCTGTTCTGTCCCGTCGTGCCGCCGCCGCCGTTGCGCAAGAAGGACACGCTGCGCAACATCGAAGCGGTGCCGGAATTCGTCGTGAACGTGGCGAGTGCCTCGTGCATCGACGCCGTGAATCTCTCGGCTGCACCGTTGCCGCCCGGGGAGTCCGAGTTCGATCTGACGGGCGCGACACCGGTGCCGTCGTCGCGTGTGAGGCCGCCGCGCGTGCAGGAGGCGGCCGTGGCGTTCGAGTGTCGCGTGCGCGACATCATCGAGGTGAGCGCGGCGCCAGGCGGCGGATGGGTCGTGCTCGGTACGGTCCTCGCCGCCCACGTGGACGACGCCTTGCTCGATCCCGCCACGTACCAGGTCGATCTACAGGCGTTAAACCCCGTCGGGCGCCTGGGCGGCGGCACTTTCGTGAACGCGGCGAGCGATACCTTCACGTTGACGCGTTACAAGACGCTCGCCGATCTGGTGCGGCGCACTTGACGGCAGGGGCTGCCGCGCACGCCTCGTCGTCGAGCAACCCATAGTCGCTCGCAAGCTTGGCGGCGCGGTGGCGGCTGGAGACGTCGAATTTGCGCATGACGCTGCGCAGATGAAAGACGACGCCGTGCTCCGAAATAGTGAGAATCCGGCCGATCTCCCACGACGTCTTGCCGCGCGCGACCCACCGCAGGCATTCCCGTTCTCGCGGCGTAAGGACAGGGGCGGCGCGCTGCGCGCCGTCGCGTTGCACGATGCGCCAAACGGCCTCGTGCACATGCGTCGCCAGCACAGCGCCCGCGTGCTGCGTCCACGTGCGGACGCCCGGCGGCCGATGGCGATGGGGCGACGCCAGACTCAACAGTCCCCACGCGCCGGAGGGCGCGAACACCGGATAGGTCACGCCCGAGCGCAACCCGGCAGCCCGTTGCTCATGGAGCAGTTGTCGGGCGTCGGGCGACGCATATATCGAGGGGGCCCATTCGACTGGGGTGATCTGCTGGCATGCCCGCAAGGTGACGGGATCGATGGCGGCGTAGCGCTGCGCCTCGTAGCGCGCTCGCCATGCGGACGGCAGATTGTCGAGCTGGGGTGTCGCCAGTTGTCCGCCGGGCAGCGGAAACTGGCCGCGATAGCTGAAGTACCGCTGCCTGAGCGCGCCGCACAACGATTGCAGGCGGGCCCGCAAGGTATCGAAGTCGGCGGCGGACTGCAGGGAGAGGAGGCCGTCGGCAAACGCGCGGGGTGTGGCGCAACGCATGGCATGCATGGCAGGACGATGTAGGGAACATGTCCCGCTTTTAGCATGGGCAATCCGCGAATGCGCGCGCATGAACGCTGTGACGCACGTGCCGAACGCCGCGACAGACGAGGCCGCAGGGCCGCGACATAACGTCGCACGCGAAATCCCGTACAACGTCTACTGTGAATGCATATCGGACGAATCCCGCAACGCAACGAAAAAATGACGAAGCACGCATGCGGGACACAAAGGAGGCGCGTGTCGATGTCATCCATCGGTCCCACACCCGAACGCAGACGGTATTCAGGACACCACAACGAGTCGTGCTGTATTGCAACGTACCCGTCCCGTCACGCATAGGGAGTATCCCGTAGTTGCGCCACCGATGAAATTTCCAGCTAGGGGAATTACCGGATTTCCCTTTTGCATCAATGAGTTCAGGAGAATGCTATCGCGCATCAAATACTCGGTATCAATGTTGTCGCTTCGAGAATGCGCGTTCTATAATGCGGCAGTTTGTCGCGGCCCGGACGTAACAAGTTCCCGGCCGTCGGACATGAACGACCCAAAATGCCCCATGGGTGACGGCGATGCTCGCAGCCTCTTCTTCCGACGCCGAAACGGCGACGAAGGAATGGACGCACAAGCGCAACTGCGCGATATCGCCGCGCCAGTTTGTCCTGTTCTACCTGTCGTTGGCCGCCGTGTCGCTGGGTGTTGCCTTGATTGCGGCGTGGCGCGGTGGGTGGTTGGTCTTGCCGTTCACAGGCCTGGACTTGCTCGTGGTGGGCATCGCGTTCGTCATTCATGCCCGGCATGCCACAGATTACGAGGTCATTCGGTTGTCGCCCGTGAGCCTTGTGGTCGAGCAACGTTCAGCACAGAGGTTGACGCAGTACGAGTTCAATCCCCGCTGGGTACGCATCGACATCGAGAAGCCGCCGCGAACGCGCATCGTCCTGCGCTCGGGCAGTCGCTCGGTCACCGTCGGAGCCTATCTTGCGCCGCATCGCCGCGAAACGTTTGCGCGCGAGCTGCGCCGTTGTCTTGCCCAACAGGCCTGAGAGAGATGGAGACGATCTCGGGCGACCGCCAGGGAGGATTTGGATGGTAATTTTGGGTAAGGAAGCTATGAAAAAAACGAAACACGCCTTGGCGGCTTTCCTTGCGGGCGCCTCACTGCTCGCCGGCGCTCCGGCACTGGCGGCGGTCACCGATATGCCGGGGGGGCCGGCCGTCAACGAACTCAACTTCCAGCCGCCGGTCACGAAACTCGCGGAAGAGCTCCACAGCCTCCACACCATGATGCTGATCATCTGCCTGGTGATCTTCATCGGCGTGTTCGGCGTGATGTTCTACTCGATCTTCAAGCACCGCAAATCCAAGGGCCATCAACCCGCGAATTTCCATGAAAGCACCACGGTCGAGGTGATCTGGACGGTCGTGCCGTTCATCATCGTGATCCTGATGGCGCTGCCCGCGACCAAGACCGTCGTGGCCATGAAGGACACGACCAACGCCGACATCACCATCAAGGTGACCGGCTATCAATGGAAGTGGGGCTACGACTACCTGAAGGGCGACGGCGAGGGCATCAAGTTCCTCTCCACGCTCACCACGCCGCGCAGCCAGATCGACGGACAGGAGCCGAAGAGCAACACGTACCTCCAGGAAGTCGATAACCCGATGGTCGTGCCGGTCAACAAGAAGGTGCGTCTGATCACCACGGCCAACGACGTCATCCACTCGTTCTATGTGCCGGCGTTCGGCATCAAGCAGGATGCCATTCCCGGCTTCGTGCGCGACACCTGGTTCAAGGCCGAGAAGGTCGGCGAGTACCGCGGCTTCTGCACCGAACTGTGCGGCAAGGAGCACGCGTTCATGCCGGTGGTGGTCAAGGTCGTCTCGCAAGAGGACTACGACAAGTGGGTCGCATCGCAGAAGAAGCTGATGGCGGCGTCCGCCGACGATCCGAACAAGACCTATACCGTGCAGGAACTGATGGAGCGCGGCCAGAAGGTTTACAGCGCGAACTGCGCGGTCTGTCACCAGCCCAACGGCAAGGGCGGCGGCGCGTTCCCGGCGCTCGACGGCGGCAAGATCGTGACGGGCCCGGTGGCCGACCACATCAGCATCGTGCTCCACGGCAAGAACGCCATGCCCAACTGGTCGCATCTGAACGATGTGGAGTTGGCCGCGGTGATTACGTTCGAGCGTAATTCGTGGAGCAACAAGACCGGTGACGTGGTTCAGCCGGCGCAGGTGCGCGAGGCGCGCGGCAACAAGTCGGCAAACGCCGGCGGGGCCGTCGACGCGGACGCGGCGAAGAACAGTTAAGTCGTTCGACCAGTTCGAAGCAAGGAGATTGGGTATGAGTTCCATCGCTCACGATCACGTGGCGGGTCACGACGATCACGCGCACGACCATCCGCACGGGTGGCGTCGCTGGCTGTTCGCGACGAATCACAAGGACATCGGCACGATGTACATGATCTTCTCGTTCGTCATGCTGCTCTCGGGCGGTGTGATGGCGCTGATGATCCGTGCGGAGTTGTTCGAGCCGGGCTTGCAGTTCATTCGTCCGGAGTTCTTCAATCAGCTCACCACCATGCACGGCCTGGTGATGATTTTCGGCGCGATCATGCCGGCGTTCGTGGGCTTCGCGAACTGGATGATCCCGCTGCAGATCGGCGCCTCGGACATGGCGTTCGCGCGCATGAACAACTTCAGCTTCTGGCTGCTGCCGGTCGGCGGCCTGCTGCTGATCTCGTCGTTCCTCGTGCCGGGCGGCGCCACCGCCGCGGGCTGGACGATGTACGCGCCGCTGTCGGTGCAGATGGGCCCGGGCCAGGATCTGGCGATCTTCGGCGCGCACATTCTGGGGGCGTCGTCGATCATGGGCGCCATCAACATCATCGTGACGATCCTGAACATGCGCGCACCGGGCATGACGCTCATGAAGATGCCGATGTTCGTGTGGACGTGGCTCATCACCGCCTATCTGCTGATCGCCGTGATGCCGGTGCTCGCCGGTGCGATCACGATGCTGCTCACGGATCGTCACTTCGGCACGTCGTTCTTCAACGCGGCCGGCGGCGGCGACCCGGTCATGTACCAGCACATCTTCTGGTTCTTCGGACACCCGGAGGTGTACATCAT
The DNA here is from genome assembly GCF_000815105.2 of Pandoraea pulmonicola. Lineage (NCBI taxonomy): Bacteria > Pseudomonadati > Pseudomonadota > Betaproteobacteria > Burkholderiales > Burkholderiaceae > Pandoraea > Pandoraea pulmonicola. Next base: position 577,589 of record NZ_CP010310.2, read on the forward strand.
GATTCTGCCGGCGTTCGGCATCGTCTCGCAGGTGATTCCGGCGTTCTCGCGCAAGCCGCTGTTCGGCTATAGCTCGATGGTGTACGCCACGGCGTCGATCGCGATCCTGTCGTTCATGGTGTGGGCGCACCACATGTTCGTGACGGGCATGCCGGTCACGGGCCAGTTGTTCTTCATGTACGCCACGATGCTGATTTCCGTGCCCACGGGCGTGAAGGTCTTCAACTGGGTGGCCACGATGTGGAAGGGCTCGCTCACGTTCGAGACGCCGATGCTCTTCGCCGTCGGCTTCCTCTTCGTGTTCACGATGGGCGGCTTCACGGGGCTGATGCTCTCGCTCGCACCGCTCGACATTCAGATGCACGGCACTTACTACGTGGTGGCGCACTTCCACTACGTGCTGGTGGCCGGGTCGCTCTTCGCGTTGTTCTCAGGGTTCTATTACTGGGTACCGAAGTGGACCGGCCACATGTACAACGAGTGGCGCGGCAAGTTCCACTTCTGGGGCTCGCTCATCACGTTCAACGTGACGTTCTTCCCGATGCACTTCCTGGGCCTGGCCGGCATGCCGCGTCGCTATGCCGACTATCCGGCGCAGTTCACGGACTTCAACCAACTGGCCACGATCGGCGCCTTCGGCTTCGGCCTGATGCAGGTGTACTTCCTGTTCTTCGTGGCGCTGCCCGCATGGCGCGGCGGCCCGGCTGCGGAAGCCAAGCCGTGGGATGGCGCGGAAGGTCTGGAGTGGACCGTGCCGAGCCCGGCGCCGTTCCACACGTTCGAGACGCCGCCGAAGGTGCATTGAACATGGCATTGAGTCGGGAGCAGCGCGCGAGGAATTTGCGCACGGGGCTGATTCTGGCCTCGGTGGTGGCGGTCTTCTTCATCGGTGTGATGATCAAGACCAAGCTGTTGGGCGGTATCTGAGCCGCGTGCTCCGCGTTGGGCGTGGAGCGTGCTGACAAGGCGAATATGGGCATGGGCGGGTTGCGACGGATCAATGCGAGCACCTTCGGCAAGCTGTTGCTGCTGGTCGCGGTGATGTTCGGTTTCGGGTACGCGATGGTGCCGTTCTACCGCGCGTTCTGCGATCTCGTGGGCATCAACCAGTTGGGGCATCGCACGAGCGAGGTCGCCGCCCGCAATTCGCAGGTCGACGAGAGCCGCACCATTACCGTGGAGTTCGACGCGAACGCGCAGGGCCCGCTGCGGTTCAAGCCGGCGAAGAGCAGTCTGACGGTGCACCCCGGGCAGATCGCCACCATCGAATACGAGGTGGCGAATCAACAGCCGCACGAGGTGCGCGCGCAGGCGATTCCGAGCTACGCCCCGGCGCAGGCCGCGAGCTACTTCAAGAAGATCGAGTGTTTCTGTTTCACGCAGCAGACGCTGCAGGCCGGCGAGGCCAAGGAGTTTCCGGTGGTGTTCGTGGTCGACACGAAACTGCCCAAGGATGTGAATACGATTACGCTGTCCTATACTTTTTTCGATCTCGGCAAGAACGACGCGAACCAACGCGCCGACGTGTCCACGCCGGCACAACCAGGCGAGGTGACGGGAAATGCAACAGGAGGGGGCAAGGGCAGCAATGGATGACCTGAAGGAGGCGACCCGGCGCAAGCTGTCATTCGTCCAGACCGTCAAAGCGGTGTTCTGGTCGTTTTTCGGTGTGCGCAAGGGGCGCGATCATGACCGCGACATGGCACAGCTCAACCCTGTGCATCTGATCCTGGCGGGACTGATCGGGGGCATCCTGTTTGTCGTGGCGCTGGTGTTTCTGGCGAGACTCGCCATCCGGCTCGCGACGTAAGCGGCATTGTCCGGCGGCCGCGCAGCACAACGAGGTGCGGGGCGCCGGCAGTCGGCAAAGACAAAGAGAACCAAGCCTGGAGAGATAAGAATGAGTGGTCAACACCAAACGGCGCCTTACTACTTCGTGCCGGCCCCATCGCGCCATCCGGTGAGCTGCAGCGTCGGCCTGCTGGTGGTGCTCGGCTCGGCCGCCGCCTGGGTCAACGGACAGTCGTGGGCACCCTGGACGGCACTCGCCGGCCTGCTGTGGGTGCTCTGGGTGCTGCGCAGCTGGTTCGGCGACTCGATCGCCGAATCGGAAGGCGGCCTGTATGGCAAGCGCATCGACGTGTCCTACCGCTGGGGCATGAGCTGGTTCATCTTCTCCGAAGTGATGTTCTTCGCGGCCTTCTTCGGCGCGCTGTTCTACGCACGCACGCTGGCCATGCCGTGGCTCGGCGACCTCGACAACAAGCTGCTGTGGCCCGACTTCACGGCCGTGTGGCCGAACACCGGCCCGGCGGGGGTCGTCGACGCATTCGAGACGATGGGCCCGTGGCCGATCCCGACGCTCAACACGGCGCTGCTGCTGACCTCCGGCGTCACGCTCACGATCTCGCACCATGCGCTGCGCGCCAACCATCGCGGCAGCGCGATCTTCTGGCTGTTCGCGACCGTCGTGCTGGGCTTCGTGTTCCTCGGCTTCCAGGCCTACGAATATCACCACGCCTACACTGAGCTGAACCTGAAGCTGACCTCGGGCGTGTACGGCTCGACGTTCTTCCTGCTCACCGGCTTTCACGGCTTCCACGTGATGATGGGCGCGATCATGCTCACCGTCATGATGATCCGTCTGATGAAGGGGCACTTCACGCCGGAGCACCACTTCGGCTTCGAAGGCGCCGCCTGGTACTGGCACTTCGTGGATGTGGTGTGGCTGGGTCTGTACGTGGTGGTCTACTGGCTCTGACGCCGTAGCCCACACACATTCAGGGGCGCCGCCGGAATCCGGCGGCGTTTCCATTTGAGGCGCCGTGAGAGGTGGGATCGGGCGGGAACCGGGAAGTGCCGACGGGCGGTGGCGAATGGTGACGAGTGGTGGTGCGGACGATTGGCCGATCGGCCCATTGGTCATTCGCTATCGGTCGTCAGGCCATCGGGCCACCGAGCCATCAGGTCTTGATGGCAGTGGAATGCGGCCTTATGTCGCAGCGGGCCGCGTCATGGGGAAGTCGCGGCGCGATGCGTCGGTCATCGACGCCACGTCGGCCTGGGGAAGGCGGTTGCGATGCGGTGCGGCGATTTGCCGCAGGTGCGCGGCGCGGGACTCAGTATCTTATGCCCGTGCTGTGGATCCAGCCCATCCAGTTCGCGAACAGGATGAGCAGGAACAGCGTCACCGACAGGCCGACGCGCACCATGAGCGAATGCACGGTGCGATTCGATCGACCTTTGTCCCGCATCATGAAGAACAATGCGGACGCCAGACTGCCGAGAATCAGGACGAAGGCGATGGCAACGATGATGCGCATGATGTGTCCGATGACGGGAATTCCTCATTATCGGGCAACGGGCACTCGCTGGCACGCTGCAATGCGGTGTGAAGCGTTGCGGTCCGACGCGCCGTCAGACAAGGAACGTACGTGTTGAAAACCCTTTTGCGCGGCATGCGTCCCGTGCCGGCGCTGCTGATCGTGCTGGGTGTGCTGCTCACCGCGGCGCTGGGCGTGTGGCAGTACCAGCGCGCGCAGATGCGACTCGCGCGTCAGGCGCAGATCGAACACGCCGAACGGGCGCCGGTGATCACGCTCGACGCGCGCGCGCGTGCCTTGGGCGACGTGGAGAATCGGCGCGTGCGCGTCACCGGTCGCTTTCTGCGCAACCGCGTGGTGTATCTGGATAATCGTCCGCGCAACGAGCTGCCGGGCTTCTACGTGGTGATGGCGCTGCAGGTGGCGTCCGAGCGCGTGGTGTTGATCAATCGCGGTTGGCTGCCGCGCGATCTGCGCGATCGCACGGCCATCATGCCGTACTCGACCCCCGAGGGCGACGTGACCATCGAAGGCATCGCGCAGCCCGATCCGTCGCGCGCGTTCGAGCTCGGCCGCGGGGGGTCGGCCGCAGGCATGCCGATCCGGCAGAATCTGGATGTGGCGGAATATGCGCGCGAGACGTCGCTGCCGCTACAACCGTTCGTGATCATGCAGACGAACGACACGGGCGATCACCTGCTGCGCGACTGGCCGGCGCCGGCGAGCGGCGCGGATCGCAACTATGGTTATATGGCGCAATGGTTCGGCATGTCGCTGATCCTGGCGCTGTTGGGGCTGCGTCTGGCCTACCGGCGCGGCCGGCAGTTGGCGCTGGCCGGTGACAACTTGACGCGGACATGAGGCGAGCATGAGGGCAGAGGTGAGTACCGGACGCACGGCGGAGGCCGCTGATCCGACAGACCCGGCGCAGCGGCGTCGCGCGCGGCGCATGCTGGTGTTGCTGTTCGCGGTGTGCGCCGCACCGGCCGTCGCGGCTTACTTGATGTATTACGTGTTCAAGCCGCAGGGTGGCACGTCGGCCTACGGCAGGCTGATCGAGCCGCAGCGGCCGCTGCCCGCGCTGGTGGTGCGCGACGACGAAACCGGCGAGACGCTGCCGCTCTCGTCGCTCAAGGGCAAATGGCTGATGATCAGCGCGGACACCGCCGCTTGCGACGAGAACTGCGTGAGCAAGCTTTTCTATATGCGGCAAATCCGCGTATTGCAGGGCAACGAGCGCACGCGCGTGGAAACGCTCTGGCTCGTGACCGACGATGCCGCCGTGTCCGACAGGATCGATAACGCGTACGAAGACACGCGCCGCCTGCGGGCCGATCCGGTGGCGCTGGCGAGTTGGCTGCCGACGCAGGAGGGCACCGGCCTGCGCGACCATATCTATCTGGTCGACCCGTTGGGCAACCTGATGATGGCGTTCCCGAAGAACGCCGATCCGGGCAGGATCAAGAGCGACCTGTCGCGACTGCTCAAGTGGTCCGGGACGGGTTGAGTCCCGACGGCCGTAGGCGACATGAGGGGGTGCGAGATGGCGCCCGGACGGGCAACCGATGAGCAACGCCGCGCGCCACCGGCCGCGCGAAATGACGAAGAACTGACGCAAAACGCATGCTTTACCTTCTGGAACTGGGCTTCATCGGCCTGTGCATTGCGGTGCTGCCGCTCGCCTGGGTGCTGCTGCGCCGGGACGCGAACAAGTACCGCAAGCTGGCCTGGGTGACGACCTTTCTCACGCTCGACCTGATCATGTTCGGCGGCTTCACGCGTCTCACGGACTCGGGGTTGGGCTGTCCCGACTGGCCGGGGTGCTACGGCACATCGTCGCCGTTCGCCGCGCACGCGGACATCCATGCCGCACAGTCGCTGCTGCCCACGGGGCCGGTCACGTTCGTCAAGGCGTGGATCGAGATGATCCACCGCTACTTCGCCATGGCCGTGGGCGTGCTCATCATCGCCCTGATGGTGACGGCCTGGGTCAAGCGCCGCGAGCTGAAGCAGTCGCCGTGGCTCGCGACGTGGCTGTTCGTTCTCGTGTGTGTGCAGGGCGCGTTCGGCGCGTGGACCGTCACCATGAAACTGCAGCCGGTCATCGTCACGACGCACTTGATGTTGGCGCTCACTCTGTTGGGTTCGCTCGTCTGGCTGGCATCCCGCCAGATGCCGCTCGCGAGTGTGGCGGCCGATCCGGGCGCCCTGCGCTGGCGTTGGGCGGCGCTGATCGGGCTGGCGCTGCTGGTCTTCCAGATCGCCCTCGGTGGCTGGGTGAGCACCAACTACGCCGTGCTGGCGTGCACGGATTTCCCGACGTGCCAGGGCCAATGGGTGCCTTCGATGGATTTCCACAACGGCTTCAAGCTGTGGCGCGAGCTCGGCAGGACAGCCGGCGGCGAGGTGATTCCGATGGAGGCGCTGGTCGCGATTCACTGGGTGCACCGGACCTTTGCCGTCCTGGTGGTGATGTACCTGGCGTGGCTGGCGAGTCGGCTGCGACGTCATGCCGCGCTGCGCCGCCCGTCGATTCTGGTATTGATACTGGTGTTCGTGCAGTTCGCGACCGGACTGTCGAACATCGTTTTTCAATGGCCGCTGCTCAATGCCATCGCCCACAACGGCGGGGCGGCGATCCTGCTGCTGTTACTCGTTATGTTAAACTACCGCATTCGCGCCGCCAGGACAGCGTCTGTTGCGGCGCCCCTTGCGGCCGGCCCGAACGATCGGGCAGATCTTCCCGCCCGCCAGAAGCCCCTCCCCGCCGCGGAGCCGGCTGCCGCATCACTCGCTGGCGCCCCGACTGGCTCGGCGTAGCGCATTGCCTCTGAGTGTATGAAAAGCACGACCCTTCCCCATCCGCCCGCCAACCGCATCGCACAGTACTGGGCTCTGACCAAGCCCCGTGTGACGCAGCTTGCCGTGTTCTGTGCCGTCATCGGCATGTTCCTGTCCACGCGCGGCATGGTGCCGTGGCAGGTGCTGATCGGCGGCACCATCGGCATCTGGCTGCTGGCCGGTTCGGCGTTCGCGGTCAATTGCCTGATCGAGCAGCGTGTCGACGCCCTGATGCGCCGCACCGCATGGCGTCCGTCCGCACGCGGCGAGATCGCGCCGTGGCAGATCATCGTCTTCTCGACGATCCTGGGCGCCGCCGGCATGGCGGTGCTCTACACGTTCACCAACGCGCTCACGATGTGGCTCACGCTCGCCACCTTCGTCGGCTACGCGCTCATCTACACCATCATCCTCAAGCCTTCCACGCCGCAGAACATCGTGATCGGCGGCGCCTCGGGCGCCATGCCGCCGGCGCTCGGCTGGGCGGCCGCGACCGGCGCCGTGCCGGCCGACGCTTGGATCCTGGTGCTGATCATTTTCGTCTGGACGCCGCCGCACTTCTGGGCGCTCGCGCTCTATCGGCGTCAGGACTACGTGAATTCGGGCCTGCCGATGCTGCCGATCACCCACGGCGAGAAGTACACGCGTCTGCAGATCCTGCTCTACAGCGTGGTGCTGTTTGCCGTGTCGCTGCTGCCGTTCGCGCATCGCATGAGCGGCTACCTGTATCTCGTCTCGGCCGTGGTGCTCTCGGGCATCTTCCTGGGCTATGCAGTGAAGCTCTGGCGCAACTATTCGGATGCGCTCTCGCGTTCCATGTTCCGCTATTCGATCGTCTACCTGTCGCTGCTGTTCGCGGCGCTGCTGATCGATCACTACGTTCAGATTTTCCTGCTCGGCTAAGGCCGAACTTGTCGTGGTCGCGTGCGCCTACCGCACAGCGCTCACGTGAAGCATGACGACAGGCGCGTTACGGTATTTCTGGCCGGCGCGCCTGTTGTCTTTTCGTCAACGTGTTTTCTCTCACCGTTCGGGGTCATTCGTCCATGAAGCTGGCTGTCATCTGGTTGCGTCGCGTAATGTTGCTGATGGGGCTTTCTCTTGTGCTGGCTGCGTGCAGCAAGGAGGGCCCGTCGTTCCAGAGTCTCGATATCACAGGCAACAAGGAGTTCGCCCAGGACTTCTCGCTGCAGGACCCGCAGGGCAAGACGCGCACGCTTGCCGACTACAAGGGCAAGGCCGTGGTGATGTTCTTCGGCTACACGCATTGCCCGGACGTTTGCCCGACCACCATGGCGGAACTCAACCAGGTCATGCAGAAGCTCGGTGACGACGCGCAGCGCGTGCAGGTCGTTTTCGTGACGGTCGATCCGCAGCGTGACACCGCCGAGCTCATGGGGCAGTACGTGCCGGCGTTCAACCCGGCGTTCGTGGGGCTGCGTCCGGCCGACGACGCGGCGCTCAAGGAAGTGACGAAGTCGTTCCGCGTGGTCGTGAACAAGGTCGAAGGCTCCACGCCGAACAACTACACCATCGACCATACGGCTGGCATCTATGTCTTCGATCCGAAGGGGCAACTGCGCCTTTTCATGCGTCCGGACGAACCGGTCGATGCCATGGCCAAGGATCTGAAGACGCTGCTGAGCTGACGCCGGCATTCCCGTCGCGCACCGCGCCGAAATGAAAAAACGCGCCCCGAGAGGCGCGTTTTTTCATGGGCCACCGCCAGGGTGGCCCGTCGAGCGAAGCCGCCGCTCAGTTGTCTTCCTGGCTGCGACGTTCGAGGTCGTCATGCGCTTCGAACCACATCACGTTGATGATGCCGAACGCGAGCGCGAGGCCGAGGCCGAGAATCCAAGAGAAGTACCACATGTCGCGACTCCTTGATCAGTACATCGTGTGCGGGTTGTCGTTGACCGTCTCGATCGTCACGCGGCCGCGAATCACGCGATACACCCAGCCGGTGTAAAGCAGGATTATGGGCAGGAAGACGACCACGGCGATCAGCATGATTTGCAGTGTGAGCTGGCTCGAGCTCGCGTCCCATAGCGTAAGGCTGCTGCCCGGCGCGGTGGCCGACGGCATCACGAACGGGAACATCGAGAAGCCGGCCGTCAGGATGATGCCGGCCATCATCAGCCCCGTGACGACGAACGTCCACGCGTAGGCGCGGCTCGTGGCGAGCAGGGCGGCGAGCAACGCACACAGGCAGGCGACGACGGGCGCGGCGATCATCCACGGATGCGTCTGATAGTTCGTGAGCCACAGGCCCGGACCGGTGACGACCTGCTTGAGCAGCGGGTTGGCCGGCGCGTCGGTGGCGGGCGCCTGCGTGATGGCGAAGCCGTCCACGTGCGTGGCGACGAGCACCCCGGCAACGAGGAACAGCAGCAGCGTGCCGAGCGCCGTGAGGCGCATGATGCGTCCCGCGCGCTCCGCGACCACCGGGTCGGCCTTCATGCGCAGGTGTGCGGCGCCGTGCGTGAGCAGCATGAGCAGGCTCACCAGTCCGCACAGCAGCGCGAACGGGTTGAGCAGCGCCCAGAACGAGCCCGTGTAAGTCGAGCGCATGGTGTTGTCGAACGAGAACGGCAGGCCGAGCAGAAGGTTGCCGAACGCCACGCCGAACACCAGCGACGGCACCACGCTGCCGACGAACAGCGCCCAGTCCCACGAATTGCGCCAGCGCGCGCTGGGCAGCTTGTTGCGGTAGTCGAAGCCGACCGGCCGCAGGAACAGTGCGAAGAGCACGAGCAGCAGCGCCCAGTACAGACCCGAGAAGGCGGCGGCGTAGACTAGCGGCCACGCGGCGAACATGGCGCCGCCGGCGGTCACGAACCAGACCTGGTTGCCTTCCCACGTGGGAGCGACGGTGTTGATGATGACGCGGCGCTCCGCGTCGGTCTTGCCGAGGAAGGGCAGCAGCGTGCCGGTGCCCATGTCGAAGCCGTCGAAGAAGGCGAACCCGATCAGCAGCACGCCGATGAGTACCCACCAGATCAGTTTGAGGACGGTGTAATCGATCATCATGATGTGTGTCTCCCTGACGATCAGACCGAGGTCGCCGTACGGTCGGCCGCGAGCGCGGCGCCGTTGGTGACTTCTGTCTCGAAGTGATAGCGGCCGGTGTGCAGCGACGACGGGCCGAGCTTGACGTACTTCACCATCAGGAACATTTCAATGATGAGCAGCGCGGTGTAGAAGACGATGAAACCCGCGAGGCTCAGGTACAGGTCGCCGGCGGAAAGCGACGACGTCGAGAGGTGCGTCGGCAGAATGCCTGCGATGGTCCACGGCTGACGGCCCACTTCGGCGACGATCCAGCCGAACTCCGCCGCGAGCCACGGCAGCGGGATCGCCCATACCGTCCAGCGCAGGAACCAGGCCGAGCGCGGCTTGAGCAGGCGACGGCGCGCGCACAGCCAGAAGGCCCACAGGAACGTGAACAGGAACAGGAAGCCCAGGCCGACCATGATCCGGAACGACCAGAACACGGGGGCGACCGGCGGGATGGTGTCGTTCGCGGCCATGTGGATCTGTTCCGGCGTGGCGTCGACGACGTTCGCCGTGTACTTCTTGAGCAGCAGGCCGTAGCCGAGATCGTCCTTGTACTTGTCGAACTCGGCGCGCACGGCCGGCGACTTGTCGCCGCTGCGCAGCTTCTCGAGCGCGGCGAAGGCGAGCATGCCGCGCTTGATGTTCTCCTTGTGCTCGTCACGCAACTGCGTGAGACCGATCACGGGCGTGTCGACCGAGCGCGTGGCGATCAGCCCCATCGCCCAGGGAATCTTCACCGCGAAGTCGGTGCGCTCTTCCTTCTGGTTCGGGAAGCCGAACAGCGTGAACGATGCGGGCGGCTTGGCCGTCTCCCACTCGGCTTCGATGGCCGCGAGCTTGACCTTCTGCGCTTCGCCCGTGGTGTAGCCCGATTCGTCGCCCAGCACGATGACCGAGAGCGTCGAGGCGAGGCCGAAGCCGGCCGCGACCGCGAACGAGCGCAGCGCGAACGGCACGTCGCGACGCTTGAGCAGATACCAGGCGGAAATGCCGAGCACGAACATGGCGGCGGTCACGTAGCCGGCGGAGAGCGTATGCACGAACTTCACCTGCGACACGGGGTTGAAGACCACGTCCCAGATGCTGTCGAGTTCCATGCGCATGGTCTCGTAGTTGAAGTGCGCGCCGACCGGATTGTTCATCCAGCCGTTGGCCACGAGAATCCACAACGCCGAGAGGTTCGAGCCGAGCGCCACGGCGAAGGTGGTCGCCAGGTGGCCGATGCGCGAGAGCTTGTTCCAGCCGAAGAAGAACAAACCCACGAAGGTGGCTTCCAGGAAGAACGCCATCAGGCCCTCGATCGCAAGCGGCACACCGAAGATGTCGCCGACGTAGTGCGAGTAGTAGGCCCAGTTGGTGCCGAACTGGAATTCGAGCGTGAGACCAGTGGTCACGCCCATCGCGAAGTTGATCAGGAAGAGCTTGCCCCAGAACTGGGTCATGTCCTTGTAGACCTGCTTGCCGGTCATCACATAGACCGACTCCATGATGACAAGCAGCCACGACAGGCCCAGCGTGAGCGGGACGAACAGGAAGTGATACAGCGCCGTTATGGCGAATTGCAGGCGCGAGAGGTCGACGACTTCGCTACTGATCATGGCGGACACCTTGACTTGGGGTGGGGGATGGCGTTTCGACGGCTTGCGGCCCGATCAGGGCGCGGGCCACGACGTCCGGCGGCAATTGCATGTGCTTGGCCATCGGTGCATCGAAGAACGCATGTTTCAGAATGAACAGGAGTACTACCTTGATCGCGAGAACGATCAGGATTTCTGCCATGAAACGGGAAGGGCGCGTGCGCCAGCGGTTGATCAGCCAGGCGAGAGGGCCGGAGGCGGCGGAGCGTGGCGCCCCGGCGGATGCCGCCGTGGCGGGAGGCTTCAGACTGCTAGGAGAGTGGGTGTCCATCCGTGACGGCTCCTGGCGTCGAAAGTCGTTTTGTTGGGAACAGCGTCGACTCCCGGCGCATTTTGCCCTATCGCTTGAAATTGTCAAACCGCGGCACGCGGGGGCGGATGACACGCACACAACGCCAGTTCGATGCAGAGCCGGCGCCATTGACGGCGATCGGCGAGGAGCGGATTCGAGACACGGATTCGGCGCGGCGAACGGCCCCCGGGCCGTCCTTCGCACGCGGCATGGCCACGTACGAACTGATTCTATCGACGAGCGAGTCGGCTCACCTTGCGATGCATCAAGTCAGGCACAGATGGTCCGTGAACTTTGGATGTCCGCAATGCGAGGGGGCGATGGGTGAAGTGGTGGAGTGCCGGGCGGGAACCGGCGCCCGGCATGCGAGGGCGGCCGCCAAACAAAGGCCCCGCGAATCTCGCGGGGCCTCGGGGGATGTGTTGCATCGCCGCGCCGCGGCGTTACCGAACTGCGTCGGCGGCGTGCGGCATTTTGTCGCGTGACTTGCGCGTGACGTCAGGCATACGCTTGCAGCGCGCCCTTCATCTTCTTCATCGCGGCCACTTCGATCTGACGGATACGTTCGGCGGACACGCCGAATTCTTCCGCCAGCTCGTGCAGCGTGGCGCCGCCACTGCCGTCATCGTCGACCGCCAGCCAGCGCGCTTCGATGATGCGGCGGCTGCGCGAGTCAAGGCGGGCGAGCGCCGTTTGCAGACCGTCGCTTTGCAGATGGTCGCGCTCGCGCGCGGCGATCACGGCGGTCGGTTCCTGATGCGTATCGGCCAGGTAGGCGATCGGGGCGAAGCTCGCGCTGTCGCTGTCGTCGCCATGACCTTCGAGCGCGATGTCGCCGCCGGACATGCGCGTTTCCATCTCGATGACGTCTTCGCGCTTGACGTTCAGATCGCGCGCGACCTGATCGATCTCTTCCGGCGTGAAAGCCTGCAAGCCCTGCTTCTGGCTGCGCAGGTTGAAGAAGAGCTTGCGCTGGGCCTTGGTCGTGGCAACCTTGACCGTACGCCAGTTGCGCAGCACGTACTCGTGAATCTCGGCCTTGATCCAGTGCATGGCATACGACACGAGTCGCACGCCCTGCGAGGGATCGAAGCGCTTGACGGCCTTCATCAGACCGATGTTGCCTTCCTGGATCAGGTCGGCATGCGGCAGGCCGTAGCCGAGGTAGTTACGCGCGATCGACACCACCAGGCGCAGGTGCGAGAGCACCAGCTTGCGGGCGGCTTCGAGATCGTCGTGTTCCCGCAGGCGCTTGGCGAGCGTCTGCTCTTCCTCGGCGGAAAGCATGGGGATGCGGTGAACAGCCTGAATATAGCTGTCGATATTGCCCAGACTGCCCGGCAGCATCAATGCCGACGGGGCAAGAGCAAGGGCACGCGAAGTCGGCGCCGTGCCGGTGGCCGGCGTCGTCGGATGCAATGTGGCGGCAGTACTCAAGTGGTGGACTCCTGATTAGCCTTTGGGAAAGCATTTTAGCACTCTATCCAGATGAGTGCTAAAGACGTTAGAACCCTTACAGGACGGGAAGTTTCCGACCTCTCGGGGTTTTCCAGCACCCCCCGTCAAACGAGGAAACTCACTGGCGCAAACGTCACGCGGATGGTGTAAATTGCAACCCAAGCCGGGGGCGTTCGGTGCCGGCGAAGATGGGAGATCAGCATGGCTGGTAAGCATATCGACGCGGTGCGTGCGCTCGAGACTGCGCGGTTTGGCGCGATGGTCGAGGGCGACGTCGAACAACTGGACTCACTCCTGGCAGACGGCATGCACTACGTGCATTCCAACGGCAAACGCGAAACCAAACGCGAATTCCTCGACGCGCTTACGTCGGGCCGCCGCCGATACCTCGATATCGACATCCGGGCGCAGGAACTGCGCCAGTTCGGCGACACCGTGGTCGTGACGGGCAAGGTCTGGGTCGAGCTGGAAACGGCCACGGGCTCGCTCGAGTCGCAGATGGCCTATACGGCGGTGCACGTGCGCGAAGCCGAGGAATGGCGGCTCATCTCCTGGCAGGCGACCCGTTTGGCGTCGGCGGACTGAGGCCTGGCTTTCGGCGGCTTGCCCGTCCGTTCGCCTCTGCCTTCGTCACCCATCGAGCGTGATCTCTAAAATCTGAAGATTGGATTTATTTCGGGACAAAATGTTCCGAATAATTGATATTTTTCTGATTTGACGGCCACTCGGACGGCTTTCGAGCGAATGCCGTGGTTTTGGCTCGATATAGGCAGAATCGGCGACTGGGGGCGCTTCGTGCATTCTTGACGAAGCGGACACGGCATGAAACCCATCTCTGGCCTCTGGCCTCTGGCGTCAGCCCCGCCTACACGTCTCCACCCCGTCAAGCGCCTTCGTCAGTCGAGCCCCAGCGCTCCACGAATGACGCCGAGCTGGCGCGCGATCGGCCCGGGAATCCTGGCGTCTCCCGCCAGTACCGCCTCGATCCAGCGGGCGGTGGCCGCAGCGTCGGCCGCGGGCAGCACGGGCGGTGCGCCTGTCGCACCGTCTTCCGCCTCCTGCCAGAGCCGGAGCGTGCCGTCGCTAAAGCCCTCGATGGCGGCCTGACGGCGGGCGTCCGCGACGGGTTCGCCTTCCGTGCCTCGTGAGAGAAGGACGCCGGGGGCGGGACTGTTGCCCGCATCGCGGAACATCTCGCCGAGCGTGTCCCGATATTCCGGATGGGTGTAGTTGATCAGCCGCAGCGCCGGCCCCGCAAACGGTTGCAGCAGCTTGACCACCGTGTGCCCTGAATTGCGCACGCCCAGCGCGGCGCGCATTTCGAGCAGGCGCTCCAGCGCGGGGGAGAGCGCCGCGATCGGCAAGTAGGCGACGCGCCGAGCCTGCAAGGCCGCTTCGGCCTGCGCGCCCGACTGGCAAGCCTCGTAGCCCAGTTCCGCGAAGATCGCCTGCGTGCCGACCCGATTCGCGCCGCTGTGATGCTGGCCGTGAACGAGCACCGGGATGCCTTCGCGCGCGAGCAGAAGGGCGAGCAGCGGCGTCAGATTGGGTTGTTTGCGCGCCCCGTTGTAGCTGGGCAGCAGCACGGGTGGCGGGGCGTCGGCGGGCGCCGTGAGCGGCGTGAAGGTGGCGTGCGCGGCGTCGAGCATGGCGCGCAGTTCGACCGGTGTCTCGCCTTTGATCCGGTACGCGATCAGCACGCCGCCGAGCTCGGCCGGGGCCACCTGGTCGGCCAGAATCGCGTCGAACAGCGTACGTGTTTCGTCGGCGCTGAGCGCGCGTGCGCCCTTGGCCCCCCGGGCGATGATCTTGAGCAACGGCGCACAGGCAAAGGGAGCGGCAGGGGTCATGACACGTCGGGATCGGTTCGGAGGACGGCGCGGGTCGCGAGTGCGCCGGTGAGCACCCATCATACGCAATCAAGTGTCCTCGGGGCCAGCGCTTGAAGTACCATCTCGGGTTCCGACGCGTTGCCCACCGCCCTCCGTCGCGCTCCCGGGTACCCGCCCGCGTCTCCCCATTTGCATTGAACGAGGTTTGCCATGCCCACGCTGTACAGCTATTTCCGCAGTTCCGCCGCGTATCGCGTGCGAATCGCCCTCAACCTCAAGGGAATCGACTACGAGACGATGCCGGTGCATCTGGTTCGCGACGGCGGCGAGCAGCTCAAGCCGGCGTACCGGGCGCTGAACGTCAACGGCCTGGTGCCGACGTACGTCGACGGCGACGTGAACATTCATCAATCGCTGGCGATCATCGAATATCTGGAAGAGACGCACCCCACGCCCGCGTTGCTGCCCGCCGATCCGGCGGCGCGCGCGCAGGTACGGGCGCTGGCGCTCGACATCGCGGCCGACATCCATCCGATCGACAACCTGCGCGTACTGCGGTACCTCAAGCACGACTTGAGCGTCACCGAGGAGCAGAAGAATGCGTGGTACGTGCATTGGATCGTCGAGGGCTTCAAGGCGCTGGAGGCGCGGCTTGCCGCTCAGTCGCCGCAAGGCAGGTTCGTGTTCGGCGACACGCCGACGCTGGCCGATTGCTGCCTCGTGCCGCAGGTCTACAACGCCAACCGGTTCAAGGTGGACATGGCGCCGTTCCCGCGCATTGCCGCCATCAACGCACATTGCGCGACGCTCGACGCGTTCCGGCGCGCCGCGCCTGAAGCGCAACCCGACGCCGAGTAGGCCGGGCGATGTTCGATCCGGCTTTCTGGCGAGGCATGGCGCTTGGCGCGAGCCTCATCGTGGCGATCGGTGCGCAGAACGCGTTCGTGCTGCGGCAGGGGATTCTGCGACGCCACGTCGGCGTGGTCGTCGCCGTCTGCACGTTGTGCGACATGACGCTCATCGCGGCGGGCGTGGCCGGCATGGGGGGACTGATCCAAGCCTATCCGAGCTTTCTGACGGCCGTGACGTGGGGCGGCGCCGCGTTCCTGTTCTGGTATGGGCTGCGCGCCTGGCGCGCGGCGTTTCGCGGCACGGGTGCGCTGCAGGCCGACGGCAGCCGCGCCGCCACGCAGGACATGACCTGGCAGCGCGCCTTCCTGCTCGTGTCGATGCTTTCGCTGCTCAATCCGCACGTCTACCTCGATACGGTGATTCTGCTGGGCGGCATCGGCGCGCGCGAGGCGTATCCGGGCAACGTCTGGTTCGCCGCGGGCGCGATGCTGGCATCGGTGCTGTGGTTCACCACGCTCGGATACGGGGCGCGCCTGCTCGCGCCGCTGTTCTCGCGAGCGCGCGCGTGGCAGATCCTCGATGGCGTCGTCGGCACGATGATGTGGGGACTCTGCGCAGGGCTTGTCGCGCAGCAGTTGTGACGTTCCGGTAAACGGCAGAGGGTCCGCGGCGGAGGCGCCACGCTCGCTGAGCCGCCGAAACGCCGAGTCCCCGAGTTCCCGAAATGCAAACGGCCCGCACACGGAAGTGGCGGGCCGTCTCGTTTCATCGGGTCCGACGCGAGGCGCTTATCCCAGCAAGGCGTCTGCGAACTCGCGTGCGGAGAACGGTTGCAGATCCTCGACCTTCTCGCCCACGCCGATGAAGTACACCGGCACCGGACGCTGGCGTGCGATCGCGGCAAGAATGCCGCCCTTGGCCGTGCCGTCGAGCTTGGTCACGATGAGGCCGGTGAGTTGCAGCGCGTCGTCGAACGCCTTGACCTGCGCGAGCGCGTTCTGGCCGGTGTTGGCGTCGATCACGAGCAGCACCTCGTGCGGCGCGCCCTCGGCGGCCTTGCCAAGCACGCGCCTGATCTTCTTGAGCTCCTCCATCAGATGCAACTGCGTCGGCAGGCGGCCTGCCGTGTCGGCCATCACGATATCGATCCTGCGCGCCCGTGCCGCGTTGACGGCGTCGAAGACGACCGCCGCCGGATCGCCGCTTTCCTGCGAGACGACCGCCACGTTGTTACGCTCGCCCCAGATCGTCAACTGCTCGCGAGCCGCCGCGCGGAACGTGTCGCCGGCGGCGAGCAGCACCGACTGCCCGTAATGCTGAAAGTGCTTGGCCAGCTTGCCGATGCTCGTCGTCTTGCCGGCGCCGTTCACGCCCGCGATCATCACGACCAGCGGCGCTTCGCGGCCGAGCACGAGGCTCTGCTCGAGCGGTTGCAGCAGTTCGACCAGCAGATCGTGCAACGCGCGCTTGACCTGTTCGCCTTCGGTCAGGCGTTCGGCCTTGACCTTCTTGCGCAGCGCGTCGAGGAGGAAGGTGGTGGCTTCGACGCCCGCGTCGCTCATCAGCAGGGCGCCTTCGAGTTCCTCGAAGAGATTCTCGTCGACCTTCACGCCGACGAAGATGCCCGTGAGGCCGGCGCTGGTCTTCGACAGACCGGTCTTCAGGCGCGTGAGCCACGAGCGCTTGGCGGCCGGCGCGGGGGCCGGGGCGGCGACGATTTCGCCGATGGTTTCACCTTGCGCGTCCTTCACGACGACGGGCGCGGGCGGTGGTGCGACGTCCACCGGTTCTGACGTGGTCGATGCGTCCGGCGTTGGGATTTGGGCCGAAATGGAGTCGGACGCTTCCGTGTTTTCGGCGGCGCTTTGCACCGGCTCGCTCACCGTCGGCGTCGCAGGTGTGGCGGGGGCGGTGGGCGCGGTGGATTGATGGGACGCGGGCGATGCGACGTTCGCCTTTGCGTCGCCCGCGGTGGCAGCAGGCGCCGTCGGTTCGGTGGCCTGGGCCGGCTGAGCCGAGTCGGTCGACTCGACGGATTCTGGCGATGCGGGACTCGTCTCGGCGGCCTTGTTGCCGCCCGACTTGAAGCGCTTGAAGAAACTGAACATGGGGTGAGGAACTCGACGTGGGGGCGCGCGGTCGGCGTGCGTCTCTGATTTGCCTTGCCATTCGCGTCGTACAAAACCCCCTACAATGGGCGAGTCGTTGTTTCCGACGCGGGAAATGCGACGTATTTTATCAGACGCGTATCGACGTCCATGACGGGCGAAAGGGGATCCATGACGGCAACCATGCGCTGGCGACACGCCTTGGTCGGACTGACCTTGGCCGGGCTGATGGGCCTGAGCCATGCGGCCGACACCGGCGGCAGCAAAACCACGGACAACACTTCGGAATTCACGCTATCGAACGGCCTGCGGCTGATCGTGCGCGAAGATCACCGCGCGCCCACGGTCGCTCACGTGGTCTGGTATCGCGCCGGCTCGCTCGACGAGTTCAACGGCACCACGGGCGTCGCCCACGCGCTCGAACACATGATGTTCAAGGGCACGAAGTCCGTCGGCGCCGGGCAGTTTTCGCGCCAGGTCGCCGCGCTGGGCGGCCGTGAGAACGCCTTCACCAGCAAGGACTACACCGGCTACTTCGAGCAGACGGAGAAGTCGCGCCTGCCGGAGATGATGCGTCTCGAGGCCGACCGCATGGCCAATCTGACGCTCTCCGCCGACGAATTCGCGAAGGAGATCCAGGTGGTCATGGAGGAGCGCCGTCTGCGCACCGACGATCAGCCGCGCGCACTGCTCTACGAACAATTGATGGCCACGGCGCTCGTGGCCAATCCGTACCGCCGCCCGATCGTCGGCTGGATGGACGACCTGCAGCACATGACCGTGCAGGACACACGCGACTGGTACGAGCGCTGGTATGCGCCGAACAACGCCGTCGTGGTCGTGAGCGGCGACGTCGATCCGGCGCAGGTCAGGCAGTTCGCCGAAAAGTACTATGGGGCGCTCAAGCCGCGCGCGTTGCCCGAGCGCCGTCCGCAGAACGAGCCGGCACAACTGGGCGTGAGGCGCGTCTTCGTGAAGGCGCCGGCCGAGAATCCGAACGTGATGCTGGCGTGGCGTGCGCCGCGCCTGACCGACGTCGAGAAGGACGACGACGTCTATGCGCTGCAGGTGCTTGCCGCCGTGCTCGACGGCTACGGCAACGCTCGGCTGACGAGTCGTCTGGTGCGCGAGCAACGCATCGCCAACGATGTCGGAGCGAGCTATGACGGCGTGGGCCGGGGCCCGCAGTTCTTCCTCCTCGACGGCACGCCGGCGCAAGGCAAGACGCCCGAGCAGATCGAGAAGGCCTTGCGCGCGCAGATCGCCGACGTCGCAGCACACGGCGTGACCGAGGCGGAACTCAAGCGCGTGAAGGCGCAGGTGGTCGCGTCGCAGATCTACAAGCGCGACTCGGTGTTCGGGCAGGCCATGGAGATCGGCCTGAACGAAATGTCGGGCATTTCGTGGCGGCAGATCGATCGCATGCTCGAAAAGGTGAAGGCGGTAACGCCCGCGCAAGTGCAGGCGGTGGCCGGCAAGTACTTCGGCGACGATTCGCTGACGGTGGCCACGCTGGTGCCGCAGCCGATCGACGAAGCGACACGCAAGCGCCGCGCCCAAGGGGCGGAAGACCTGAAGAACATGCGCTGAGAGGGCCACACGATGATGAAGATTTCCGCACTGATGCGTGCGCTTTCCCCTGTGCGCACGAGTCTGCTGGTGTGCGCGGCTGCGCTCGCCTCCACCGCCGCGCAGGCGGCATTGCCGATTCAGACCTGGACCGCGCCGTCCGGCGCCAAGGTGCTACTCGTCGAGAGCCGGTCGATTCCGATGATCGACCTGAACATCGATTTCGATGCGGGCAGCCGCTACGATCCGCCGGGCAAGGCCGGCCTGGCGCTGCTCACGGCGGGCCTGCTCGACGCCGGCGCAATGGCGGCCGGTGGGCGTCCCGCGTTGACCGAAGCGCAGATCGCCGACCGCTTCGCCGATGTCGGCGCGATGGCGGGCACGCAGGCCGGCCGCGACGCCGCGACCGTCACCATGCGCACGCTGTCCTCGGCTGCCGAGCGCGACGCGGCGGTGAGCACCATGGCGCAGTTCCTCCAGCATCCGACGTTCCCCGAGGCCGTACTCAAGCGCGAATCGGCGCGGCTGTCGGCTGCGATCGCCGAAGCCGACACGAAACCCGAGGCCATCGCCGAGAAGGCGTTTCTCCATGCGATCTATGGCAGCCATCCGTACGGTGTGACGGCAACGGTGGCGAGCGTCAACGCCGTCAAGCGCGACGATCTCGTGCGCTTCTATCGCGACATGTACAGCCCGAAGCGGGCGGTCGTCACGATCGTCGGCGACATCGACCGCGCGCAGGCGGAGAAGGTCGTCGCCACGCTGACGGATGCGATGCCGGCCGGCGTCACGCCGCCCGCCATGCCTGCCGTGGCCCCGCTGCGCAGTGCCGTGCAGATCGATCTGCCGCACCCGGCGGAGCAGGCGCACATCGTGACGGGGCAGGCCTCGATGGCACGTAGCGATCCCGACTACTTCCCGTTGCTCGTGGGCAATTACGTGCTGGGCAGCGGCGGGTTCGTGTCGCGGCTCACGGCCGAAGTGCGCGAGAAGCGCGGTCTCACGTACGGCGTGTCGAGCGCCTTCGTGCCGCAGTTGCAGGAAGGGCCGTTCGAGATCAGCCTGCAGACGCGTCGCGAGCAGGCGCGCGACGCGCTCAAGGTCGTGCGCGAGACGCTCGGCAAGTTCGTGCAGGACGGACCGACCGATGCGGAAATGCAAGCCGCGAAGGACAACCTCGTCAACGGTTTCCCGCTGCGTCTGGACAGCAACCGCAAGCTGCTGGCGAACGTGGCGGCCATCGGCTTCTACAATCTGCCGCTCGACTATCTCGACACGTGGACCGAGAAGGTCAAGGCCGTCACGGCGGCGCAGGTCAAGGAAGCCTTCGCGCGCCACGTGCAGCCGGATCGTCTGGCCACGATCGTCGTCGGACCGGGTGACGTGTTCGGCGCCGCAAGCAAGGGTGCCACCGCCCCCGCCGCCGGCAAGTCCGGTACCGGCACGAAGGCGAAGTAATCGTCCGTAGCGATGCCGTATCGCTGTGTCGCTGCTGCGTCACCGGAGAATCCGGCGGCGCAGCAGTACCAGTGCGACGGCGAAACCCACGATGGCGTAGACGGCGAGCGCACCGGCATGCAGCCACGGCTGGTCGAGGGAGCGTCCGAGCATGGCGGGGCGGATCAGGGCCACGGCATGCGCGAGCGGCAGCCACTCGGTGATGTGGCGAGCGGCGGACGGCAATTGCGACAACGGGAAGAACACGCCGGAGAGCAGCAGCATTGGCGTCATGACGAGCGTCTGGTAGAACATGAAGAAGTCGTAGCTCGGCGCGAGCGACGTCATGACCATCGCCAGACTCGCGAACGCTAGGCCGGCAAGCAGGACCACCGGGAAGACGATCGCGAGGCTGTCGAGGCGCGCATAGCCCAGCACGCTGGCCACGATGAGGATGGCCAGCCCCGAGAGCACCGCCTTGCTCGCCGCCCACACCACCTCCCCCAGAACCACGTCGCCCAGCGTGAGCGGCGTGTGCATGAGGGCCTCCCAAGTGCGCTGCACGTGCATGCGGGAGAAGCCCGAGTACATCGACTCGAAGCTCGCGGAGAACATCACGCTCGAGCCGACGGTACCCGCGGCGAGGAATGCGATGTAGGACGTGCCGTCCACGTTGCCGACCATCATCCCCAGTCCGAAACCCAGCCCGAACAGGTAGATCATCGGATCGGCCAGATTGCCGAACATCGACGCGATGGCGAGCTTGCGCCAGACGAGGAAGTTGCGCCGCCAGACGCCGATCCACGCCGCGGCCCCCGGAAGATAACGCGGTGCATGGGGCTTATTCATCGCGCATCTCCCGTCCCGTGAGTTTGAGGAAAACGTCCTCGAGGTTCGCGCGGCGATGGAGGTAGCGGACGCCGGGCTGGTGCTGCAGCGCGGCCACGAGAGGCGCCGCATCGCGCACGTAGCAGAAATGCGTCTCGCCGCTCGTCTCGATGCGCTCGGCCAACGGTGAGATCTGTGCGAGCAACGCCCGCGGCACGTCGCCGAAGAGCTCCACCACGTCGCAACCGATTTCGCGTGCGACGAGTTCTGGCGGTGTGCCCTCGGCAATCTTGCGCCCAGCATCTATCACGCACAGGCGATGGCACAGCCGCTCGGCCTCCTCCATGAAATGCGTCGTCAGCAGAATCGTCTTGCCTTCGTTCATCAACGATTTGAGACGTTCCCAGATCAGATGCCGCGCTTGCGGATCGAGGCCGGTGGTCGGCTCGTCGAGTACGAGCAGGTCGGGATTGTTGATGAGCGCGCGGGCGAGTGTGAGGCGGCGCTTCATGCCGCCGGAGAGCTGGCCGACGCGGGCGTCGGCCTTGGCTTCGAGCCGCGCGAAGGCCAGCAGGGCCGGCACGCGCTCACGAATCTCGGCGCGCGAGAGGCCGAAATACCGGCCGAAGACGGCAAGGTTCTCGCGCACGGTGAAGTCGGGATCGAGATTGTCGAACTGCGGCACCACGCCGATGCGTCGCCGAGCCTCGGGCGCCGACTGCGGCACGGGCATGCCGCCGAGCCGGATGTCGCCGGCGTCGGGCGTCACCAGGCCCAGCAGCATGCGCAACGTGGTCGTCTTGCCCGCGCCGTTGGGCCCCAGCAGGCCGAAACACTCGCCGGGGGCGACGCGAAGGGAGAGATGATCGACGACGGGACGGTCGTCATAGGTCTTGCAGAGCTCTGTTACCTCGATGGCGGCAGCGGTCATGACGAATCGGGCGGACTCCTGTTGAGCGACAGTCGGGGACGGCTGGGGCTTGGCCGCGCCTGGCGCTTCGCCGCACCGGGGACGCGTGTGCCGGTCCGGCATTGCGTATCCCGATGGGGCTGGGGGGACGGGCGATGTGGTATGTTTCGCCTCAACAATGTAGCGTGGTTTGCCATGAATTTGGATTTCCTGCGTGCGAATCGCCGCGCGCGACCTCTTTTTTGCATCGAAGCGGACCCTCGCGTCACGCACACCGGTGCATTCGGCCCGGCTGTTTTGACTGCCGCGGCGATCTCCCGGAGCGCATCATGAAGTCTGGTACCGGCAACGTGGCGCGCAACGCGCCGCAGCAGGTGCGCATCATCGGCGGCCAATGGAAGCGTACGCCGCTGCCCGTGCCACCCGGTGACGGCCTGCGGCCCACGCCCGACCGCGTGCGCGAGACGCTCTTCAACTGGCTCGGACAGGACCTCAGCGGTATGCAGTGCCTCGACGCGTTCGCCGGCAGCGGCGCGCTCGGATTCGAGGCGGCGTCTCGCGGTGCGGCCCGGGTCGTGATGATCGAGCAGGCCGCGCCCGCGGTGCGGCAACTGCGGGCGAATCAGGCCAAGCTGGGCGCTGGCCAGATCGAGATCGTCCAGGCCGATGCGCGGCGTCTGATAACCACACTCGCGCCCGGGGCTTTCGACGTGGTATTTCTCGACCCCCCGTTTGCCAGCGGCTGGCTGGGCGAGCTGCTGGCGCCGGCTGCCCGTCTGCTGGCGCCGGACGGCGTGATCTATGCCGAATCCGACTCGCCGCTCGAGGACGAGGCGCTTGCCGCGGTCGGCCTTGCCTGCCTGCGCCGGGCGAAAGCCGGGGCGGTGCATTATCATTTGCTTGAATCGATTCCGAAAACCTAGAGACCACAATGAACAAGTACGCAGCATCGGTCCCCAGCCGCGAGGAGACGTTGGCATGGTAGTGGCGATCTATCCAGGGACGTTCGACCCGCTCACCCGAGGGCACGAGGACCTGGTCCGCCGTGCTGCGGGCATCTTCGACAAGCTTGTCGTCGGGGTGGCCGATAGCAAGAACAAGAAACCGTTCTTCACGCTCGAGGAGCGTATCGACATCGCGCGCGAAGTGCTGGGCCACTATCCGAACGTGTCCGTCGAAGGGTTTTCCGGGTTGCTCAAGGACTTCGTGCGCAAGCATCAGGCCCGCGTGATCGTGCGCGGTCTGCGCGCCGTGTCCGATTTCGAATACGAGTTCCAGATGGCGGGCATGAACCGTTATCTGCTGCCCGATGTGGAAACGATGTTCATGACGCCGTCGGACCAGTACCAGTTCATCTCGGGCACGATCGTGCGCGAGATCGCGCAACTGGGCGGCGACGTCAGCAAGTTCGTGTTCCCTTCCGTCGAAAAATGGCTGGTGACGAAAGTCGGCGACCAGTCGGCGAAGGGGTGAGTATCGTGTGTGCCGGCCGGGCTCTCCGGCCCGCCGGTATCGCGATACGGCTGGAGGTGCCGTATGGCCTTGATGATTACCGATGAATGCATCAATTGCGACGTGTGCGAGCCGGAGTGCCCGAACGACGCAATTTCGATGGGGGTCGAGATCTACGAGATCGATCCGAACAAGTGCACCGAATGCGTCGGTCACTTCGATGAACCGCAGTGCGTGCAGGTGTGTCCGGTGGAGTGCATTCCCATCAACCCCGAACACGTCGAGACGCGCGAGCAACTACTGGACAAGTACACCCACCTGCAAGCGGCCAAGTCGGCCTGATTTCACGTCAGGCCGCGTTCCGCTTCACATCCCCGGAAACCACGCGAGAGATCTGCGGGCGGCCGAAGGCACCCTGCGGCGCCTTGGCCATGCATCGAGCCGCACATCCGCGCGACTTGCTTACTTCCCGGGCGCGGCGTGCAGACGCATCATCGCCTTTTCCATCTCGCCCTTGACGATCAGGTCGACGACGTCGAGCGAGCGCGACATCGCGTCGTCGATTAGCACCTGCTCTTCCTTGCGCGGCGGCTTGAGCACGAAATCGACCACCTGCTGCTGGCTGCCGGCTGGCTGGAGCGTGCGCGGATGCCCGATGCCCAGGCGCAGACGCCAGAATTCCTGCGTGGTCAGGTGCGCGGCAATGTCCTTCAGGCCGTTGTGTCCACCGCTGCCGCCGCCTCGCTTGAGTTTCACGGCGCCGGGCAGGAGGTCGAGTTCGTCGTGCACGACAAGGATCTCGTCGGGCAGGATCTTATAGAAGCGGGCCAGTGCGACGACGGACTGGCCGGAGCGGTTCATGAACGTCTGCGGCTCGAGTAGCCAGACTTCCTGACCGGCCACGCGCGCACGCGCAGCGAAGCCGTGGAAGTTTTTCTGGTTGGAGAGCGATGCGCCGCATTGCTGTGCCAGTGCGTCGACAAACCAGAAGCCCGCGTTGTGACGCGTCGCTGTGTATTCGGCACCCGGATTGCCGAGCCCTACGATCAGCTTGATCATTTCGGTGTCGGAGGTGTTGGTGCAGGTGTTGGTACGCCATGCACCGCAATAAAAAAACCCGCCGGACATGATGTCGCGGCGGGTCTTGCGTCCAGCGTCGCCGCTGAAGGCTGGCGCGCGTGGCTTAGGCAGCCGGCGTTTCGCCTTCGGCAGCCGAGGCAGCGGCTTCATCGGCAGCAGCGCCAGCCGGTTGGACGGCTTGCGCCACCACCGGGTTTTCCTGCTCGACGTGCAGCGTCAACGTCACGCCGGCGGGCAGCTTGACGTCCTTGGCGTGCACGGTCTGGCCGGCTTCCAGCTTCGACAGGTCGACTTCCAGGAATTCCGGCAGCTTGCCCGGCAGGCAGCTGATGTCCAGTTCGTTCAGCGTGTGGCTGATCACGTTCGAAGCCAGCTTCACGGCCGGGGCGTTCTCGGCGTTCAGGAAGTGCAGGGGCACCTTCACGTGAATCGACTTGTTCGGATCGACACGTTGGAAATCCACGTGCAGAACGAGTTGCTTGAACGGGTGGTACTGCACATCGCGCAGCAGCACTTGTTCGGTCTTGCCGGCAACTTCCAGGTCGAGAATCGACGAGTGGAAAGCTTCCTTGCGGAGGGCGTGCCACAGTGCGTTGTGATCGAGTTCGATCATTTTGGCTTCAACGTTACCACCGTACACGATGCCCGTAGTCTTACCGGCATTGCGCAGGCGGCGGCTCGCACCCGTACCTTGCTGATTGCGCTCAAAAGCGACGACTTTCATAACAACTCCTTGTACTGCCCGCGACCAGGCAGTGATTTCTTCCCGAAATACCCGCTGAAAAACGCGGGTTTCAGGAACGACAAAGGCGAGGAAACGCTCCTCGCCGACATAACAACGGCGCCACACCGGCGCCGCTGCAAAAACTTTACCGAACGCTTATTCCGCGAACAGCGACATCACCGAGTCGCCGCGTCGGATGCGCGAGAACGTCTCGGCGAGCAGGTTCGCGCAGCTCAACTGGCGAATCTTGCCGCCCTTCGAGTCGTCGCGCAGCGGAATCGTGTCCGTCACGACCACTTCGTCGAGCTCCGAGGCGTTGATTCGCGCCGCGGCGCCGCCCGAGAGCACCGGATGCGTACAGTAGGCGTAGACCTTCTGTGCACCGCGTTCCTTCAACACCTGTGCTGCCTTGCAGAGCGTGCCAGCGGTGTCGACCATGTCGTCCATGATGACGCAGGTACGACCTTCGACTTCACCGATGATGTTCATCACTTCGGCCACGTTGGCCTTCGGACGGCGCTTGTCGATGATGGCCAGATCGCAATGCAGCTGCTTGGCCAGCGCACGGGCGCGCACCACACCGCCGACGTCCGGCGACACCACCAGCAGGTTTTCGTGGTTCTGCTCGCGCACATCCGCCAGCAGCAGCGGCGACGCATAGATGTTGTCGACCGGGATATCGAAGAAGCCCTGAATCTGGTCGGCGTGCAGGTCCATCGTGATGATGCGCTCGACGCCTGCGATTTGCAGCATGTTGGCCACGACCTTCGCCGAGATCGCCACGCGCGCCGAACGGGGGCGGCGATCCTGACGGGCATAGCCGAAATACGGGATGGCAGCGGTGATCCGGCCGGCGGAAGCGCGCTTGAGCGCGTCGACCATGATCATCAGTTCCATCAGGTTGTCGTTGGTCGGAGCACACGTCGACTGGAGGACGAAGACGTCCTTGCCGCGCACGTTTTCCTGAATTTCGACCTGAATCTCGCCATCCGAGAAGCGGCTGGCCATGGCCTTGCCGAGAGGGATACCGAGCGTGTCGACGACCGCTTGGGCCAGGGCGGGATTGGCGTTCCCGGTGAATACCATTAGGTTATCACTACTCATCTGGCTACCTGCGGAACGTTGGATGCTGAGACTCGACAACAGAGAAATTGGCAGGGGAGGAAGGACTCGAACCCTCGTATGCCGGAATCAAAATCCGGTGCCTTAACCAACTTGGCGACTCCCCTACACTAACCGGTACCTTCGCTGCGCCGTAGGAAACGCAACAAAGCAAAACTTTTCACGCGAAGGCGAACAGCGGGTGTTCGGCCAGGCTAGTGGTCACTTGACCGAGCCAGCGCTCCGGCAATCGCTTGCATGCGGCTTCCGCTTCCGCCTTCGTGTCGAATACCGCAAACACGCTGGCGCCGGATCCTGTCATGCGTGCCGTGGTGAAGGTTCTGAACCAGTCAATCACAGCAGCGACTTCCGCGTATTCCCGAGTGACTACCGCCTGCATGTCGTTACGGAAGATTTCATCCGTTTCGAACACGTTTTTGTTGGCGTGCTCAAGAAAGAACGCCATTGTGACGATCTTCGAATCCCTTGTCAACAGGGGGTCGCGAAATATTTTGTCCGTCGCGACGTGCACGCGCGGGTTGACGACGAGAAAGTGCCATTGCGGCAGATTCACCGCGTGCAATGATTCGCCCAGCCCCTCGGCGAAGGCATTGCGGCCGAACACGAAAAACGGCACGTCCGCGCCGAGCTTGAGGGCCAGCGTCTGCAGTTCCGCGCGCGGCAGATCGAGCTGCCACATCCGGTTCAGGGCGAGCAGCGTGGTGGCGGCGTCCGAGCTGCCGCCGCCGATGCCGCCGCCGGCCGGCAAACGCTTCTCGATGGCGATGTCCACGCCGAAACGCACGCCGCAGTGTTCCTGCAGAAGTCGGGCCGCCCGCACGGTGAGGTCCGTCTCCGGCGGCACGCCCGGCAGCGGATTCGTGTGGACGATGCGCGCGTCGTCGCGGCGTTCGAAATGCAGCGTGTCGGCCCAGTCGATCAGTTGGAAGACGGTTTGCAGTTCGTGATAGCCGTTGGGCCGGCGTCCCACGATATGCAGGAACAGGTTCAGCTTGGCCGGAGCCGGGCAGTCACGCAGGATTTCGTACATGGCGATGCGAAACGAGAGCTATCGGAGTGCGCGGCGGTGGCGCCGGCATCCGGAGGCGGGGAGTCGTCCCCGGGAAATTCGCTGACGGCGGGCATTGCAGGGCGCAGGCGTTGATCCGCGCCAGCAGTTGCATCGGCATCGTCGGCATCGGTGACGACGTGCACCCGAGTCAGGCGGCGCCAAGGATAGCACCGCCGGCGCAAGCGTGCCGAAGTGGCCCGCTGAGTCTCGTCTTACTCGTCGATGACCAGTCGCACCGCGAGAGGCGAGCCGTCGAGATCGCGCGACAGATCGATGCGTTTGACGCGCAGCGGCGTGCCATCGAAAAACGCCTGATAGTCGATGGTCCAGCCGTCCTGCTTCAGATGCGTGGGCCGTTGCGTCCGCGGGTCATGCTCGATGCTCCCCCGCGATCCGGGAGCGCTCTGCATGCGCAACCAGTAACGAAGGCCGCCGACCGGCAGCGCGAAGCCAAGCGCATCGTGCATCACATCTTCCAGGCGCGGCCCCGTGAGCGGTGCCTTGCCCGGCAACTCGAGCGACGCGCCGCGCGGATTCTCGCGCACGATCGCCTGCGTTTGGCCGAGCGGATCCAGCAACTGGACGACGGCGTTCTCGCCGCTTTGCTGCCAGTCGAAATTGCCGTACGTGTTGCGTGGCTCGCCATTCTGTTCGTAGCGCACGGAGAAGCGGCCGCGATAGTGTTCTGTGCTTGCATCGGCCGACTGAGCGATGGGCGTCGGCGGCGCGAGGCTTGCGCAGCCGCTCGCGAGCAGCGCGAACGATCCGGCCAGCGCGAGCGCTGCGCCGCGACGGGAAACGCGGCGAGTGGCACGCGAAACGGAGTGGCCGGCGTGGTCGGCACGGTTGACGAAGCGGGCCGCCAAGCGAGCGGCGGCGTGCGCCAACCGCGAGCGCCCCGTTGACATCGGAAACCTCTGCAACATCGGCAATCCCTGTATTACGGCGCCACGTTGTAGCGCTTCATCGTCGAGCGCAGCGTATCGTCGTCGCCGTCGAGCTTGAGCGCTTCACGCCAGGTCTTGCGCGCCTCATCCTGCTGGCCCGACTCCCACAGCACCTCGCCCAGGTGTGCGCCGATTTCCGCCTGTGCCTGAATGCCGTACGCGCGACGCAGCAGTTCGAGCGCCTGCTGTTTGTCGCCGAGGCGATATTTCACCCAGCCCAGGCTGTCCATGATGTACGGATCTTCGGGCGAGAGCGCCGACGCCTTTTGCAGCAGCTTGAGCGCCTCGGGCAGGCGCGTGTTGCGTTCGGTCAGCGAGTAGCCGAGTGCGTTGTAGGCCTGCGCGTTCTCGGGCTGCGCCGTCATCACGCGCCGCATCGCCTTTTCCATGACGTCGTAGTGCTTGTTCAACTCGGCGACCATGCCGTACTGATAGAGCAGGTCCGCGTCGTCCGGATGGTCCTTGACCTCGGCCGCGAGCAGCTTTTCCGCGTCGTCATAACGCTTGGCCTTCACGAGCAGGTCGGACTCGGCGCGCTTGAGCGCCAGTTGTTCGCGCGGATCGCTCGATTTGATACCGTGCAGCAGCGCGCGGCCCTCATCGACCTTGCCCTGATCGGCGAGCAATTGTGCGCGACCGATTTGCGCGGGCAGATAGGCATTGCTGTCCTCGCGAATCTTCGAGAGCCACTTGTCCGCTGCCGGGTAGTCCTTACGATCCTGCGCGATCTGCGCGAGATAGACGTAGGCCTGGGCGCCGTCGGTATTCTGCTCCTCGGCCTCCGCCGCATACTTCTGCAGATACTGCTCGGCCTTGTCCGGATGCTTCGCGTGCAGGCTGAGCAACGCAAGCGCCATCAGCGTCGAGAGCTCGTGCGGATAGCGCTTCTCGAGCGTTTCGAACTGCTTCTGCGCGCCGTCGAGCTGGTTGTCGGCGAGCAGCAGCTTGGCGTAGGCGAAGCGGGCTTCCTTGGCGTTCGGGTTGCGATCGAGGAAGGTTTTCAGTCCGGCGATGGCGCTGGTGCGCTCCGACGGGCCCATCTGGCCGTAGAGCAGCGCCGCAGCCTCGTAATCCGGCTTGATCCTGAGGGCGTTTTCGAGCGACGCGCGTGCGCCGGCGGTATCCCCGGCGTCGAGCTGCGAGCGCGCGATGGCCAACTGCGCTTCGGGGCGCTGCATGTCGTTCGCCAGCATGCGCTTGAGCGAGTCGATGCCCGTGGCCCGCTCGGGGCTGCGCGCAATCATCTGCTGCAATTCGAGAATGGCCTGACCGCGACGCGCTTCCGGCACCTTGTTCAGCTCTTCGACGAGCAGCGGCTCGGCTTCGGCCAGGTGGCCGGTGCCGACCTGCAGGCTTGCGAGCAACTGCGACGCCGGGCGCCACGTCGGATCGAGTTGATGCCACAGGCGGGCGGCGATCAGCGCGTCGCCGAGCTGGCGCGCGCCCAACGCGATTTCGACCGCACGGCGCGCCATGCGCGGATCCTTGGTGCGATTCGCCAGCGCGATGTAGGTGTTGTAGGCGGGAGCGAGATTGCCGCGCTGCAGACTCAGTTCCGCGGCCATTACTTCGAAGACGATCTCGCTCGACAGCGCGACGTTCGGCAGCTTTTCCTTCGGGGTGGCGGCCGCGGCATCCTCGGCATCGACACCGCCATTTGCCCCCGGCGCGGACGCCTTGGCGGGCGCGGCTGCCGGACCGCTTGCCGATGAAGCCGGTGAAGCGGGCGTGGCAGGGGCCTTCGGTGTGTTCTGGGCCAATGGGTGACGCGTGCCGCCCTGGACCGTTTGCGCGAAGGCGCTCGAAGCTGGCAAAAATGCCATGATTGCGCTGGCGCAGGTCACGCCAAGCGCCGTGGCGCCGGCCCACGCCCCGCGTGCCAGTGCGCCGCGCAGGCGCAAGGCCACGGGTGCCACGGTTACCGCAGTCTCGGAAGCGGTGGGGATGGACTGGATTCGGGTGTTCGGCATAGGGTTCCACGGCAGGTTTCGAGCGATTGTAGCGCGCCCGATACAATAGAGTCTAAATCCTCAGCAAACGTTCGCCGGCATGCCTGAACTCCCGGAAGTCGAAGTCACCCGCCGCGGTATTGCGCCGCACGTGGCGGGCACGCGCGTCGCACGTATCGACGTGCGCAACGCCGCATTGCGCTGGCCTGTGCCCGATGGTCTCGACACGCTGCTGCGGGGCGAGACGCTCGTCGGCGTCGAGCGTCGCGGCAAATACCTGCTGCTCGAATATGCGCCTGGCTGGCTGCTGGTGCACCTCGGCATGACCGGTACGCTGCGCGTGATGCCCGAGCCGCTGGCGCTGCCGGCGGCCGGCGTGCACGATCACATCGATCTCGTATTCGAGCGCTGCGCGCTTCGCTATCGCGACCCGCGCCGCTTCGGCGCGATGCTGTTCCATCCCCGCTCGGCGGGCGACGTCCTCTCGCACCCGCTGCTCGCGAGTCTCGGCGTCGAGCCGTTGTCGGATGCTTTCGACGGCAACCACCTCCATGCCGGCACGCGTGGGCGCACCGTGGCGATCAAGCAGGCATTGCTCGCCGGCACCATCGTGGTCGGCGTGGGTAACATCTACGCCTCCGAGAGTCTGTTTCGCGCCGGTATCCACCCGCGGCTGGCCGCGGGCAAGCTGTCCCGCCCACGCGCAGAAAGGCTCGCGCAGGCCATCAA
Organism: Pandoraea pulmonicola; assembly: GCF_000815105.2. NCBI lineage: Bacteria > Pseudomonadati > Pseudomonadota > Betaproteobacteria > Burkholderiales > Burkholderiaceae > Pandoraea > Pandoraea pulmonicola. Next base: position 608,787 of record NZ_CP010310.2, read on the forward strand.
GGTCGTGCTTGCCGCCGCGATCGAGAAGGGGGGCAGCACGTTGCGCGACTTTGTCGGCAGCGACGGTAAAAGCGGCTATTTCCAGCAGGAGTATTTCGTCTACGATCGCACCGGGCAGCCGTGTCGCGTGTGCGGCACGCCGATTCGCCAGATCGTGCAGCAGCAGCGCTCGACGTTCTTCTGTCCGCACTGCCAGAAATGACGCACGCGCGGCGGTTCACCGGGATACCTGAAGGCACCCCCGACCGCGCGGCACAGTCCACGACGCTCCCCCCGACATTTCCATGAACGCATCGTCCTCCGATTTCTCCGCCGGCTCGTTGGCCGACACTTTCGCCGAGCGGCTGATCGCCTGGCAGGCCGAGCACGGCCGTCACGATCTGCCGTGGCAGAACACGCGCGACGCATACCGCATCTGGCTGTCCGAAATCATGCTGCAGCAGACGCAGGTCGCCACGGTGATTCCGTATTACGGCCGCTTTCTCGAGCGCTTTCCCGACGTCGCCGCGCTCGCCAACGCCCCGCAGGACGACGTGATGGCGCTATGGAGCGGCCTTGGCTACTACTCCCGTGCACGCAATCTGCATCGCTGTGCACAGGTCGTGGTGGCCGAGCACGGTGGACGTTTTCCGTCGGATCCCGAGACGCTTGCCACGCTGCCCGGTATCGGCCGCTCGACGGCCGCCGCGATTGCGGCGTTCGCCTACGACGCGCACGCCGCGATTCTCGACGGCAACGTCAAGCGGGTGCTGGCGCGCGTATTCGGCATCGAAGGATTTCCGGGCACACCCAGGATCGAGCGCGAGATGTGGGCGCTGGCCGAGTCGCTGCTGCCCGAACGCGATCTGCCCGCCTACACGCAGGGCATGATGGACCTCGGCGCCACACTGTGCGGGCGCGGCAAGCCGCGTTGCGGCGAATGTCCGTTCGACAGCGATTGCGTGGCCCATGCGACGGGGCGCGAGCGTACGTTGCCCACCGCCAAGCCAAAGAAGGCGCAGCCGGAGCGCTATGTCGATGTGCTGGTGATTCGTGCGGGCGAACGCGTGCTGTTCGAGCGGCGTCCGGACAGCGGAATATGGGGCGGCCTGTGGAGCCTGCCGGAACTCACTCCCCCCACGGACGTGCCCGATGCGGACGGCGCCTCGCTGCGAGAGCGTCTGTGTGCACACGCGGCGGCGCTCGGTGCGGAGCAGGGAGCGGTACAGTCGCTCACGCCGCTGCATGGTCTCACGCACGTCTTCACGCATTTCAGATTGCATTTGCGACCATGGCTGGTGACGCTGTCGCCAACTTCGCAGGCTTCGCGCGATCGCCAATCGCCGCAGGGCGACGCGCGTCGCGCCTGGCTCGACGCCGCAGGCACGTCTGCCGCCGGGCTGCCGTCGCCCATCCGGAAAATCGCCGACGCATTGTCGCCGGGCGACGGTCAGTTGTCGCTGCCGACCTGAACCCGATGCCGACGCCCGCCGCTCAGGTTGTCTCGAGCGGTGCGAGCTCGCGATGGCGCACGAGTACGCTCGCTTCCTGGCGGAAGCGCTCTCCCAACGTCTCGGCGATGAAGACTGAACGGTGCTGCCCTCCCGTGCAACCGATGGCGACCGTCAGGTAGCTGCGGTTATCGCGCATGAAGCTCGGCAGCCACTTCTGCAGATATGCACCGATGTCGTCGATCATTTCGTAGACCTCGGGAATGGCCGACAGGAAGTCGATGACCGGCTGATCGCGGCCGGTGAGCGGCCGGAGTTGCGTGTCGTAGTACGGGTTGGGCAGCGAGCGCACGTCGAAGACGAGATCGGCGTCGAGCGGCACGCCGTGCTTGAAGCCGAACGATTCGAACATCAGCGTGAGTCCCGTGTGATCGTGCTGCACGAACTCACGGATCCAGCGGCGCAGCGCACTCGCGCGCAGATTACTGGTGTCGATCTGATGACCGAGTTCGGTCACGCTGTTGAGCATTTCGCGCTCTTTCTCGATGGCTTCCACCAGTGAGCCATTGGCCGACAGCGTGTTGTCGCCGACCGAGAGCGGATGGCGGCGGCGCGTCTCGGAGAAGCGCTGCACCAGGGTTTGCGTGTTCGCGTTCAGGAACAGCACGCGAACATCGTGGCCGAAGCGGCGCAGACCGCCGATGATCGGCGGCAGATCGGCGAGCGAGCCGCCGCTGCGAGCATCGATGGCGACGGCCAGTCGCGTGTAGTTCTGCGTTTCGAGGTACTCGGCAAGCTCAGGCAGAAAGCGCGACGGCAGGTTGTCGACGCAGTAATACCCGGCATCTTCCAGAACATTCAAGGCGAGCGATTTGCCGGAGCCCGATACGCCGGTAATGAGTACGATCTTCATGGCATTTCCCGAATACAACCCTCATGGTAAGCGATTGCGTCTTGCGGGTGTGGTGTTCGGCGCGTTCTTGGCATTCCGGCGCAAATCGAGCGTCACAAACGAAAACGGCGCCCGGAGAGGGCGCCGTTCGGCTGATATCGGCGTGGATGGCCTCAGGCTGCGGGCTTGTTCGACAGGCAGGACTTCATGAACGCCTTGCGGTCGTCGCCCTTCTTGTCGCCAGCTTGCGCGTTGCAGGTCTTCATCTTTTCCTGCTGGGTCTGCTTGGCCGATGCTGCGGGCTTGTTCGACAGGCAGGACTTCATGAACGCCTTGCGATCGTCGCCTTTCTTGTCGCCGGCCTGTGCGTTACAGGCGCTCATCTTGTTTTGCTGCGAGTTGGCCTTGTGAGCCGCTTCGGGGGCCGCGGCGGTCTGGGCGAACACGGGCGATGCGAGCAGCGGGGATACCAGGAGCAGTGCAGCGAATGCTTTCTTCATGATTGTCTCTCCATTAGGTCGACACGCACGGGGAAGAACCGCGTGGCGATTACAACATGAAAGAAAACGCGCCGCAATCGCGCTGCGTTGACAGAATGTCGCGTGGAATGCGGTAAACCCCGAGCCGCGAGGCTCAGAGCAGCTTGCCCTGCATGCCGTCGGGATCCTGCATGGCCTGGCGCTGGCGCTCCATGAAGTCCTTGAGCGTGTCGATGCCGCGCAACTGAAGGATCGTGTTGCGCACGGCGGCTTCCACGAGCACGGCGAGGTTTCGCCCTGCCGCCACCTGCAGAATCACCTTGTTGATGGGCAGGCCAAGCACGTCCACCGTCTGGGCTTCGAGCGGCAGGCGCTGGAATTCGCCGTCCGGGCGGCGCACCAACTGGACGATCAGCTTGAGCTTCATCTTCCGGCGCACGGCAGTCTCACCGAAGATCGTCTTGATGTCGAGCAGGCCCAGCCCGCGCACCTCCAGCAGATTTTGCAGCAGCGGCGGGCAGCGGCCTTCCACGAAATCCGGCCCGAGTCGCACGAAATCTACCGCGTCGTCCGCCACCAGGCCGTGCCCGCGGCTGATCAATTCCAGGCCGAGTTCGCTCTTGCCGAGGCCGGAATCGCCGGTGAGCAGCACACCCATGCCCAAAATGTCGATAAAAACGCCGTGCATCGTGCATCGTGGGGCGAACACACGCGAAATGTACAGGCGCAGGCTATCGATGACCGAAGCGGTCGAGAGCGGGGTGGTGAACAGCGGCGTGGACGAGCGGGTGCACCGCAGCACCAGATCGGGCGGAGCTTCGAGCCCGTCGGCGACCACCAGGAACGGCGGTTCCAGGGCGATGACTTCGCCCATGTGGCGTTTGCGGTTCTCGTCGCTCAGGCGCTGGTAATAGCGCAGTTCGGCCTCGCCGAGCACCTGGATGCGGTTCGGGTGGATGAGGTTCAGGTGACCCACGAGGTCGGCGCTCGAGGTGGCGGTCGCCACGCTCTCGGGCGTGAAACCACGCTCCCAGCCCTCGTGGCCGGTCAACCACGACAGACGCAGCGTCGCGGCGTTGTCGTCGAAAATGCTCTGCGCGTTGATGCCGGTCAGTTCCACCGCGTCGCCTCGTTCGGTTGGGTATGGGGAGCTACGGGACTCGAATTTGGCGGTGGCTCAGGGCTGCCAGTTCGCCAGTGCCGCGTGGATGTCCTCGGCGCTGGGCGCGTTGCTCAATGTCTCGCGCATCGAGCGATCGGAGAGCAACTGCGCGATTTCGGACAGAATTTCGAGGTGCTGCTGCGTGGCCTGTTCCGGCACGAGCAGGAAGAAGAGCAGGGAAACGGGCTGGCCGTCGGGGGCCTCGAACGGAATCGGGTCGTCCAGACGCACAAAGGCCGCCATCGGGTGCTTGAGCCCCTTGATGCGGCCGTGCGGAATGGCGACGCCCTCTCCCAGACCGGTCGAACCCAGCCGCTCGCGTGCGAACAGATTGTCGGTGACGAGCGCGCGCGACAGGCCGGCGTTGTTCTCGAACAGGAGCCCTGCCTGCTCGAAGACGCGCTTCTTGCTTGTGACGGACAGTCCAAGCAGGATATTGGACGCAGGTAAGAGTTTGACTAAACGGTTCATCTTGTAATGCGGGCGCACGCGTAGTCGCCCTCCAACCCCCGATTTGACCTCGCATTATAGACCACCCGTAGCCGCGTCAAGCCAGATGCGTCGCCCCATACAAAAGGGGCCGTTCAACGGCCCCGCGGTGGGTGATGCCAGATTTATGACAGACGTAGATTCGCTCGTGTGGTTCCGTGCGGGTTTGCGTCAGTGCCAGTCGATGCGACTACCACGCCGGAAAGGAGTTACTGGAGCGGTTCCGCCTCCGGCGGCTGTTGATGCTTGAGGGCTTCGCGGCCATGATCCTGCACCTTGTCCTTGTATTGCATAACCTTGCGGTCGAGCATGTCGATCAGCTTGTCGATGGCGGCATACATGTTCTCGTCACACTTCTCGACGAAAATCTCCTTACCCTTGAGATACACGGTGACGCTGGCAATCTGGCGTCCGGTCTTCTCCTTGGTCTTGTCGACAGAGAGGATCACCTCGGCGCCGATAAGCTGGTCGAAATGCCGCAACACGCGTTCAAGCTTGTTGACGACGAATTCGCGCAGGGACGGCGTGAGCTCGAGATGGTGTCCACTGATCTTCAGATTCATAGCTGCTCTCCTTGCTGAAATGCCGAAGTGCAAGCCGCGTCACGAGCGACGCTGGCTGGCGGGAGTGCGAGCCATTGACGTGACGCAATGTCGCACTGCGGCGTGATGCCCCAGCGAGCCAACATGGCGCACCAGGACTGTCCTACAAAGATTTGCGCAAGTTCACTGCGGGGATTCGCATGGCCTCGCGGTACTTCGCGACGGTGCGCCGCGCAACCACGAATCCTTGCTCTGCCAGCAGTTCCGCGATACGGCTGTCGGAAAGGGGGCTCTGGGGGTCTTCTGCTCCTATCAGTTGCTTGATGAGGGCGCGGATGGCTGTGGACGACGCAGCCCCTCCGGCTTCCGTGGCCACGTGCGACCCGAAGAAGTACTTGAGCTCGAAGGTTCCAAATGGAGTGAGCATGTACTTACTCGTTGTCACCCGTGAAATCGTGGATTCATGTAAACCCAGCGTATCAGCAATCTCTCGCAAAACCAAGGGCCGCATGCCGATTTCGCCATGCGTGAAGAAGTTCTTTTGACGCTCGACAATAGCCTGCGCGACGCGCAGGATCGTGTCGAACCGCTGCTGGATGTTCTTGATGAGCCAGCGCGCTTCCTGGAGCTGCTGCTGGAGGTTGCCGGTGCCCGGGTCGTTGCGGTTGTTGCGCAGGATGCGCGCATACATTTCGTTGATGCGCAGACGCGGCATGACTTCGGGATTGAGCTCGGCGGTCCAGCCGCTGCCCTGCCTGCGCACCAGCACGTCCGGCACCACGTAGTCGGCGGGTGGCGAGCCGTAGGCGGCTCCCGGGAACGGATCGAGCGAGCGGATCAGTTGATGCGCGGCGCGCAGCGCGTCCTCGCTCACGCCCAGCAGGCGGCGCAGACGCGTGTAATCGCGCGCGGCAAGCAGTTCCAGATGGTCGCAGACGATGCGCAGCGAAAGCGTGCGCACGCCGCTGGCCGGCAAGCGCTGCAGTTGCAGGCGCAGACACTCGGCGGGGCTGCGGGCGCCCACGCCGGCCGGATCGAAGCTCTGCAGCAGTGCGAGCGCGGCGTTGATCTCCTCGGTCTCCAGCGCCAGTTCTTCGGGCATTTCCGCCTGAATTTCGTCCAGCGTGGTCCCGAGATAGCCGTCTTCGTCGAGCGATTCGATGAGGAATTCCACCAGCGCGCGATCACGCGGGCTGGCCTTGGTCAGGCGCAACTGGGCCAGCAGGTGCTCGCGCAGGTTGGGATGGTCGACGTGCAGTTGCGGACGCGCGTTGTCATCGTCATCCGAAGCGCTGCCCGTGCGGGCGAAGTCGTTCAGGCTCCAGTCGCTGCCATTGTCGCCCGCGTTGTCGTCGAAGCGCGTTTCGCCGTCGAGTTCGCGGGCGTCGTCGTGACCATTGGCGGCTTCGGAACGATCGTTGCTGCTGACCGAGGTGCTCCGTTCGTTGCGCAGCGACCCGTCCGTGCCCACGCGCACCGAGCCCGCGAGCCAGTCGTCTTCTCGCTCGAGCATCGGGTTCTGGGTGAGGGCGTGCTCGACTTCCTGCTGGAGTTCGAGCGTCGACAGTTGCAACAACCGGATCGATTGCTGCAACTGCGGTGTGAGGGTCAGGTGCTGCGAGGTGCGAAGTTGGAGGGTCGGTTTCATAGCGTGTCTCGCCTTCATTGTAGAGGCTTTGTCACGTCAACGGAACCGGCCCGGCGCCCTATCGAGGGCAGGGTTTACATGCGAAAAATTTCCTTTACATCCGGAAATTTTCACCGAGATAGACACGGCGAACGCTTTCGTCGGCCACGATCTGGTCGGGCGTGCCTGCGGCGAGCACGGAGCCTTCGCTGATGATGTAGGCGTGATCGCAGATGCCGAGCGTCTCGCGCACGTTGTGGTCGGTAATCAGGACACCGATGCCACGGTCTTTCAGAAAGCGCACAATGCGCTGAATTTCCAGCACGGCGATCGGGTCCACGCCGGCGAACGGTTCATCGAGCAGGATGAAGCGCGGTTGCGTGGCCAGCGCGCGGGCGATTTCCACGCGACGGCGTTCGCCGCCCGAGAGCGACATGGCCGGATTCTCGCGCAGATGGCTCACCTGCAGTTCGTCGAGCAGCGCCTCGATGCGTCGCTCGATCTCCTCGCGCTTGAGCGGCTTGCCGTTGGCGTCGAGTTGCAGTTCGAGCACGGCGCGGATGTTGTCCTCGACCGTGAGTTTGCGGAAAACCGACGCTTCCTGCGGCAGATACGAGACCCCCATGCGGGCGCGCTCGTGAATCGGGAGTTCGCTGATGAGGCTGCCGTCGAGCTGGATTTCACCGTCGTCGGCGGGCACGAGACCCACGATCATGTAGAACGACGTCGTTTTGCCCGCGCCGTTCGGCCCGAGCAGACCGACGACTTCACCGCTCTTCACGTCGAGCGAGACGTCCTTGACGACGGTACGCGCGCCATATTGCTTCTTGAGCGAGCGCACGACGAGCGCGCTCGGCTTGCCCGACGGACCGGCGCCCGGATTGATGCCGCTGGAGGCGTTGTTGGCAGGATTACTCACGCGGATTCCCGATGCTTTTGGAGGGAGACAGCGGCGGCAGATCGCCTTTCGGCGCCGCGGCGGGCTTGCTTGCACCGCCCGGCTGCGCCTGGTTGGCTCCGGTGGCATTGCGCGGCGCGAGCGTGGCGCGCACCCGGCCGTTCGGATTGTTGGCGTTGACCTGATCGGTGCCGCTGTTGGCAGTGTAGACCTCGTTGTACGTGTCGTACGTGATCACGCTGCCGTGGATCTCGTCGAGCACGCGCGTGCCGCCGGCCAGACGCTTGAGCGTGGCCTGCGTGGTGAGCGTGGCGACTTCGGTCTTGCCGTTGTAATAGATCGTCTGGCCCCAGCCGTCGATGTACTCGTCCACGCCGTCGCGCTTCTGACGCATGTAGGCGAGCGGGCCGCCCGGCTTGTAGTACGCGGTGGCGTACTGATAGCCCTCCGGATCCTGACTCACTTCGACGCGATCGGCCTTGAGGAGGATCGTCCCCTTGGTCATCGTCACGTTGCCGGTGAAGATGTTGACCTGCTTGAGGTCGTCATAGCTCATGTGTTCCGACTCGACGTTGATCGGCTTGTCGCGGTCGGCGCGCTCGGCGTGTGCGAGCGGCGCGGTCAGCGCACCGAACACGGCGAGCGCGGCGAAAGCGGCGGCCGCCGCGCGCAGGGCACGCAGCGATAGGGATGCAGGTCGCAGGTTGCGGCGATCGATCATGGGGTCTTGGGGCCCTGTTTGGTCTGGGGAGCCGCGCCTGGCGCGGCGGCGGGCGGTGCCGGGCGTTTGTTGCTCAATTCCGCCGGCTGGATGGTGCCGTGGACATTGCCGAGCAATTGTACGGCCCGCGTGATGTTATTGAAAATCATGCCGTCGCCATACATGACGGAGGCGCCACGATAGAGCTGGACGGGCTTCTCCGTGCGCACGATGTCCTCGTTCACGAGCACCTGGAAGTGCTCGGACAGCGCGCGCATTTCCGGATCGCGGGGGCCCGGCTGACGCACCACGACAGCGTCGTCGTACAGGTCGACGACGGACATGTCGGCATTGAGCGTGCCGCGCTTGCCCGTGGCCGTCACCTCCGGCTGCTCGGGCGTGAACGCGCGCACGGCGGGCAGCGTCATGGCAGTGGTCTGATCGTCCTCGAAGTGCGTCATGTGCACGGCGTTGACGCGGTACTGCGTCTGTCCGCTCGCCGAGAGCATGGAGATCACCATGTCGTCGGCGTAGTAGTCGGGGATGTGCTGCTTCACGTACGGCGTACGGTCGGCGCCCGACGGCAGCGTGCGTTGCACGAGCCAGTACGTGCCGGCCGCGAGGCAGGCGAGCAGGGCGATCGCGATCAGGGAGGCGGGGGAGACGCGTTGAATGGCCATGAGCGGGTCGGCTACCTCGTGGCGTCAGGCAAGGGCTTCGGCGAGCAGGGCGTCGTAACGTCCCTGCGCACGCAGGACGAAGTCGCACAGTTCGCGCACGGCGCCTTCGCCGCCGCGTGCCGCGGCGATCCAGTGGGCGCGGGCCTTCACTTCGACGTGGGCGTTGGCCGGGCAGGCCGCGAAGCCGACGCGCGTGAGCACGGGCAGATCGGGCCAGTCGTCGCCGATGTGGCCGCACTCCTCGGCCGACGCCGAGACCTTGGCGCGGAGATCCTCGAACGCTTCGCGCTTGTCATGCACGCCCTGATACACGTGGGCGACGCGCAGATCGGCCGCGCGCTTGGCGACGATATCGGACTGACGCCCGGTAATGATCGCCGTGACGATGCCCACCTCGGCGAGCAGCTTCAGGCCGTGGCCGTCGAGCGAATCGAACGTCTTGATGAGTTCGCCGGCGGGGCCGTAACGCAGGCCGCCGTCGGTGAGCACGCCGTCGACGTCGAAAATCATCACGCGCAGACGTGCGGCGCGCGCCATCGCGTCGGCGACATCGAAGTGAGCGAATGGGGTGTTGCTGGGCTGACTCATCGGCAAGAAGCAGGGGGCAAGGGGCGGGGACTCACACGACCTTCGCGGCGAACAGGTCGTGGACGTTCAGCGCACCGACGAGACGGCCGTTCTCGGTGACGAGCAGTTGTGTGATGCCGAAGCGCTCCATCAACTCGGCGGCCTCTGCCGCGAGGTGGTCGGGGCCGATGGTGCGAGGGCCGACCTTCATCACCTCGGCCAGCGTGAGCGTGCTGAAATCGAGCGTGCGCTTGAACAGGCGGCGCAGGTCGCCGTCGGTGAAGATGCCCACGACCTGATCGTCGGCATCGACGATCGCCGTCATGCCGAGTCCCTTGGCGGTCATCTCGAGCAGGGCCTCGGAGAGGGTCGCATTCGAGCGCACGCGCGGAATCCGCTCGCCGGTGCGCATCACGTCGCGCACGAAAGTCAGCAGGCGGCGTCCGAGCGCACCGCCCGGGTGCGAGCGGGCGAAGTCCTCGGCGCCGAAGCCGCGGGCGTCGAGCAGGGCGACGGCCAGCGCATCGCCAAGCGCGAGGGCGGCCGTGGTGCTGGCCGTCGGCGCGAGGCCGAGCGGGCAGGCTTCCCTGTCGACGCGCGCGTCCAGGTGCACGTCGGACAGACGTCCGAGGCTCGACGCGGCGTTGCCGGTCATGGCGATGAGCTTCGCGCCGAGGCGCTTGATCATCGGCAGAATGCTGACGATTTCACCGGTTTCGCCGGAGTTGGACAGGGCGACGACGATGTCGTCGGCCGTGATCATGCCCAGATCGCCGTGGCTGGCTTCGGCGGGGTGAACGAAGAACGACGGCGTGCCGGTGCTGGCGAACGTGGCAGCCAGTTTGCGGCCGATGTGGCCCGATTTGCCCATCCCGGTGACGACGACGCGTCCGCGGCAGCCGAGCAGCAGCGAGACGGCTTCGAAGAAGCTATCGTCGAGGTGCGCGGAGACGCGTTCGATGGCGTCGGCTTCCGTGCGCAACACCTCCCGGGCGACCTCGAGTGCCCGGCCTGGATTGATTTTCGCTATCATGCGCGGAGTATATCAAAACAGCTGCGGCGCCGAGGTGCAGCCGCGCCAGGCCTGGCCCCGCGCGCATCGGACGCGGTCCCCGCAGGTTCGGATAGCGCCCGGTTTCCCAACGGAGGCCGTCGCTCGGACGCAAACTGGCACGGCACTTGCGTGACATCCGGTCATGACAGGTTTCGCGCTTCTCTTTCTGGAAAACCACCTTAGCTGATGGCATCGCCGCTCGAACTCACTCTCGTCCTGCTGTTTGCCGCCTGCCTCGGGGTGGTGCTGTTCCGCATGCTGCACCTGCCGCCGATGCTCGGCTACCTGAGCGTCGGCATCGTGATCGGCCCGCACGCGCTGGGTCTGGCCGCCGACTCGCAACGCGTGCAGTACCTGGCGGAATTCGGCGTCGTGTTCCTGATGTTCTCGATCGGCATCGAGTTCTCGCTACCCAAATTGAAGAGCATGCGACGCATCGTGCTCGGGCTGGGCGTGTCCCAGGTGCTGGGAACCCTGCTCGTCGCGGTCGGGCTGGGGGCGTTCGCCAACCTGTTCTGGGCGTTCTCGTGGCAGGCGTCGGTGGCGCTCGGCGGCGCGCTCGCGATGTCCTCCACCGCGATCGTCACCAAGATGCTCGCCGAGCGGCTCGAACTGGAGACCGAGCACGGCCGCAACATCATGGGCGTGCTGTTGTTCCAGGATCTCGCGGTGGTGCCGCTGCTCATCGTGATCTCCGCGTTGGGTGGCAACTCGAAGGCGCTCGTGCTGGCGCTGTCGCTGGCGGCGCTCAAGATCACCGGCGCGCTCGCGCTCCTGCTCTGGCTCGGGCAGAAGCTCGTCGGACGATGGTTCCACGTGGTCGCGGCACGGCGCTCGCAAGAGCTCTTCATGCTCAACCTGCTGCTGCTCACGCTGGGGCTCGCCTACATCACCGAACACCTCGGCCTGTCGATGGCGCTCGGCGCGTTCATCGCCGGCATGCTGATCGCCGAGACCCCGTACCGGCACCAGGTGGAAGACGACATCAAGCCGTTTCGCGACGTGCTGCTCGGCCTCTTCTTCATCACCACGGGCATGCTGCTCGACCCGGCCATCGTGATGAAGCAGCCGCTGCTCGTGCTGCTCTTCTTCGTCGGCCCGCTGCTGGTCAAGTTCACGCTCATCGCCGGTCTGGCGCGCGTGTTCGGCAGTCCGCCGGGCACGGCCATCCGTACCGGGTTGGGCCTCGCGCAGGCCGGCGAATTCGGTTTCGTGCTGCTCAATCTGGTCATCGACCGGCATCTGCTGGACCCGTCGCTGTCGCAGGCGGTGCTCGCGGGCATGCTGCTGTCGATGCTGTGCGCGCCGTTCCTGATCATCAATGCCGATCGCATCGCGCTGCGCTTCGTCGCGAACGAATGGATGATGCAGTCGTTGCAGATGACCAGGATCGCCACGCAGAGCATCAAGACTTCCGGCCACGTCATCATCTGCGGCTACGGCCGATGCGGTCAGAACCTCGCGCGCATGCTCGAGCAGGAGGGCATCGGTTACGTGGCGCTCGACCTCGACCCCGACCGTGTGATGGAGGCGGCCCGCTCCGGCGAGACTGTCGTGTTCGGCGACGCGGCCCGGCGCGAGGCGTTGGTCGCGGCGGGCATCCATCGTGCGGCGGGCATCGTGGTGACGTACGACAGCACGCCGGCGGCGCTCAAGGTACTGGCGCAGGTGCAGGCGCTGGAGCCGACGCTGCCGGTGGTCGTGCGTACCGTCGACGACGCGCATATCGACGACCTGATTGCCGCCGGCGCGACCGAAGTGGTGCCCGAGATCGTCGAGGGCAGCCTGATGCTCGCTTCGCACGCGCTGGTGCTCATGGGCGTGCCGATGCGCCGGGTGCTGCGCCGCGTGGCACAGGCGCGCAACGAGCGCTACAGCCTGTTGCGTGGCTATTTCCATGGCGCCGACGACGAAGACGAGGACGGCGAGCGCGAGCAGGTGCGTCTGCAGTCGGTGCCGCTCACACTGAATTCGGATGCCGTCGGCCGTACGCTGGGCGAACTGCGGCTCGACAAGCTCGGCGTGACGGTCACGGCGATCCGGCGCCACGGCATTCGCGGCGTGGAGCCCGTGGCCGAGACGCGGCTCATGGCGGAGGACATCGTCGTGCTGCGCGGCCTGCCCGACAAGCTCGTGCTCGCGGAGCAGCGCTTGCTGGGCAGCGAGTAGGGGCATAATGTGGCGTGTTCCCCATCCGTACCGAAACAAGGATCCCCGTGCAGATCGACGAGTCCCCTGCCGCCTACATCAAGAGCCAGATTCGCACCGTGCCGGACTGGCCCGCACCGGGCGTGCAGTTCCGCGACATCACGCCGTTGCTCAAGAACCCGCGCACCCTGCGCGTGCTGATCGACGTGTTCGTGCATCGCTACATGGATCAGCGCCCGGACTACATCGCCGGTCTCGACGCGCGCGGCTTCATTCTCGGCTCGATCCTGGCCTACGAGCTGAACATCGGCTTCATCCCCATCCGCAAGAAGGGCAAGCTGCCCTATCAGACCGTTGCCGAGGAGTACGAACTCGAGTACGGCAGCGCGACGGTCGAAATCCACGCCGACGCCTGCGGCCCGGGCGATCGCGTATTGCTCATCGACGATCTGGTCGCCACCGGCGGCACGATGCTCGCGGGCAAGAAACTGCTCGAACGCCTTGGGGCGACGGTCATCGAAGGCGCGGCCATCGTCGATCTGCCGGAACTGGGCGGCTCGCGTCTGATCCGCGAGGCGGGCTTGCCGCTGTTCCTGCTGTGCTCGTTCGAGGGCCACTGACCCGACCGCACAACACCTCGCTTGCTGCCCAACTCTCCTACACCCGAACCGGACTCCCCGATGCCCAACCTTTGGCTGTTCCTGCTGACCTCAGTGGCGATCACGCTGGCGCCGGGGCCCGACAACATGCAGGTCATCGCGCGGGGCATGGCGCAGGGCCGTCGCGCAGGCCTTGCGGCGGCGGCCGGTTTCACCTTCGGCTGCCTTTTTCACACGACGATCGCGGCGATCGGCCTCGCGGCGGTGCTGCGCTCGTCGCCGTGGGCGTTCGAGGCGATCAAGCTGGCGGGCGCGGCCTATCTGATCTGGATCGGCATCAAGGCGTTGCGCGCACGCGGCGCCATGGCGTTGGCGAACGACGCCGCGCCGCAGTCGCTCGGCGCGGTGTTCCGTCAGAGCGTGTTCGCGAACATGCTCAACCCGAAGGTCACGCTGTTCTTTCTCGTCTTCCTGCCGCAGTTCGTGAGTGCCGACGCGGCGCATCCGGGCTGGCAGATGCTGCTGCTCGGCCTTGTGTTCATGGCGCAGACCATCGTCGTGTTCAGCGCGTACGGGTGGTTTGCCGGCGTGCTGGGAACATGGCTCAAGCGTCGTCCCGGGGCAGGGCGCTGGCTCGACCGGGTGGCCGGGGCGATCTTCATCGGCCTGGGGCTGCGCGTCGCGTTGCAAGGATGACGCACGCATTGCCGACCCGCGAGTCGTGAGTCGCAGGGTGGACGGCGGGAACAGCCCGCCGTCGATAAAATGATTTCGTAGTCCAACCGACACTGTCCGAACATGCTTGCCGAACAACGCCAACAATACGTGCTCGAACAACTCGCCAAGACCGGGGCGCTCGCCATCAGCGATCTGGTGCGCGAGCTCGGCGTCTCGCGAGAGACCGTGCGTCGAGATCTGAATACGCTAGCCGCGCGCGGGCTGCTGCTCATGACACACGGCGGGGCGCTCGCGGCCGATCGCAGCGAACCCGACTGGACGCTGCGCGAGAACGTCAACGCCGTGGGCAAGCGCGCCATCGGCGTGCGCGCGGCGGAGCTCGTGCCGGACGGCGCGTCGGTCATCATCGACTACGGCACCACGACCCGGGCCGTCGCTCAGGCGTTGCTCTCGAAACATCGGTTGCGCGTCTACACCAACGACTGGCAGATCGCACGTCTGCTGGGGCGCCACCACGACAACCGCGTGACGCTGCTCGGCGGCGAGTTGCAGGACAACGAGGACGCGGTGCAGGGCTGGGACGCCATCAACCAGATCTCCCAATACCATGCCGACTTCGCGTTCATCGGCGTGGGCGGCGTGACGGAAGACGGTGGCATTACCGATTTCAATCGCGCCGCGGCCGAACTGCGCGCGCGCATGCTGCTGTGTGCGAACGTGTCGGCCGTGGTGGCTGATCACACCAAGTTCGGCCGCGTGACGCCCGTGCGCATCCGTCACTTCGAAGCGGCGCGCTACCTGATCAGCGACGCGGCGCCGCACAAGACCATGCTTGCGCAGTTGCGCGCGCGAGGGCCGGAACTCCTCATCGCGTGATCGCGGGGCGCTACGCCCCGACATCCAGACAGCGGGAAGGCCCACCGTCCGGACGGGCCAGTACGCCCTCGCCTCGGCCCCCATCGCGCCACAGGACGCCACACGTCGCCACGCGGCGGCGCTTCATCCTCTTGCGTCTCGACATCTAGATGTCCTTCCGTCGCCGGTGTCCCGGGCGGCGCTGCGCCGTGCGCCTGTGCGTAGGCGTCCTGCCGGGGTTTCCAAAAGATGTAGACAAAATTGACGCGTCGCCCGAAACGGACTGCGTCCTCGTCCCGCTCGATGCGCGCGAACAACTGGCGGCGCTGCCCTCGTCGCATCACAAAAAAGTCAGCCAAATCATTGAGCTGATAAGGGTTTTCGTCCACCGGCAAAAAGCTCGTCAATTGTCACTGTCTTGTCATCGAGGCTTTTTAGACTGCGTTCACTTTTGGCACAAATTGCCACAAAACAGCTAGTCGAGCGATGCGTGCGCGACTGCCTCTGCCGGGGCGGACACTGCGAGAGATGCATCGATTGCGGCCGGCGATTCGACTGACAGGTGAACCGTGGACGAAGCGATTCGAATCGAGCGACTGACCAAGACTTTCGGCAGCGGGCGTCGCGCGCTGGACGAAGTGGCGCTCAAGGTCATGCCGGGCGAGATGGTGGCGCTCATCGGGGCGTCGGGCTCGGGCAAGTCGACGCTGATGCGTCACATCGCCGGCTTCGTGGCCGCCGATCAACAGCCGGGAAGTATCGAGATCCTGGGTCGTCCGATTCAGCGTGACGGCCGCATCGTGCGCGAAGTGCGCCAGATTCGCCGCGACATCGGCTTCGTCTTCCAGCAGTTCAACCTCGTGGGTCGTCTGCCGGTGATCACCAACGTGCTCACGGGCCTGCTCGCTCGCGTGCCGCTGTGGCGCAGCCTGATGTTCCGTTTCACGCCGGCCGAGCGCCAGGCTGCGATTGCCGCGCTTGGCGAAGTGGGCATTGCCGATCTGGCGTTCCAGCGCGCGAGCACGCTCTCGGGCGGCCAGCAGCAGCGCGCGGCGCTGGCGCGCACGCTGGTGCAGGGCGCGAAGATCATTCTTGCCGACGAGCCCATCGCCTCGCTCGACCCCGAGTCGGCGCGCAAGGTGATGGACATGCTCGCGCGCATGAACCGCGACCACAAGCTGACGGTCGTCGTCTCGCTGCACCAGGTCGACGTGGCCATGCGCTACTGCGTGCGCACGGTTGCGCTCCACCAGGGGCGCGTGGTGTACGACGGTCCTTCTTCTGCGCTCACGCCCGACTTGCTGCGGCGTTTATACGGCGTGCAGGCGAGCGAGTTGCTCAATGAAGCCTCCGATGCCTCGGCGAGCGTGGCGGGCGCGAAGCCGGCCGACGCCGAAGCCCCTTTCCTTACCTCGATGTCCCTAAGCCTGACCTGACCAGGAGCTTGCTCTCATGAAACTGTGGAAAACCCTGCTGGCCGGCGCGGCCATGTTCGCCTCGGCGGCGGTGGCGCACGCGCAGGAAATCAACTTCGGCATCATCTCGACCGACTCGAGCGCCGCGCTGCGCCAGCGCTGGCAGCCGCTGATCGACGACATGGAGAAGCAAACGGGTCTGAAGGTGACGCCGTTCTTCGCCACCGACTACGCCGGCGTGATCGAAGGCATGCGCTTCAACAAGGTGCAGCTCGCGTGGATGGGTAACAAGGGCGCGATGGAAGCCGTGGACCGCTCGCAAGGCGAAGTCTTCGCGAAGATCGTCTATGCCGACGGCACCGAAGGCTACTACTCGCTGCTGATCTCGAACAAGTCGAGCCCGTACAAAACGCTCGACGACGTGATCAAGAACGGCAAGAAGATCAACTTCGGTCTGGGCGATCCGACCTCGACGTCGGGCACCCTGGTGCCGGGCTACTACGTGTTCGCGAAGCACAACATCGACCCGCGCACGTACTTCAAGACTGCGCGCAGCTCGAACCACGGCGCGAACCTGATGGCCGTGCTCAACAACCAGGTCGACGTTGCCACGAACAACACCGAGGAGCTCAACAAGCTCGAAGCCACGCAGCCGGAGAAGGCCAAGCAGGTGCAGGTGATCTGGAAGTCGCCGCTGATCCCGTCGGATCCGTTGCTGTGGCGCAAGGATCTGCCGGAAGCCACGAAGAAGAAGATCCGCGATTTCTTCCTGTCGTATGGCAAGGACGCGCACGAGAAGGAAGTGCTGAAGAACATCTACAACTACGGTGGCTTCCGTGCGTCGACCGACGCCCAGCTGTTGCCGATCCGTCAGCTCGAACTGTTCAAGCAGAAGGTGCAGCTCGAGTCGGATACCACCATCGACGCCGACAAGAAGAAGTCGCAACTGGCCGACATCGACAGCAAGCTCGCCGCGCTCGATCAAGCGCTCGGCAAGACGAAGTAACCGTTTCACGACGCAAGACCGTGTCGGTGCCGAACGTGAAGACGTTCTGCATCGACCGGGCGCGGCGGGCGGGCAGCACGGCCCGCCGTCGCCATTGCGGTCCGATCTATCGCCGGCCGACGTGAGGCCGGTCCGACTTGTGGCAAACGACATGAACACCAGCGTACCTTCCACTGCAAGCGCCTCGCTCGGCGTGACTGGCCGCCTGCCGGGCGAGCCGCCCAAGCGTTCGTGGTTGTCTTTGATTGGCTGGGGGCTTTTCTTCCTGGTTCTGGTGTGGTCGTGGGGTGGCGCGGACATGCGTCCGCTCGATCTGATTCGCGATTCGGGCAACATGAGCCAGTTCGCGCACGATTTCTTCCCGCCGGACTTCCGTGACTGGCGCGTGTACGTGCACGAGATGATGGTGACGATCCACATCGCGGTGTGGGGCACGGTGCTCGCGGTGGCGTGTTCGATCCCGATGGGTTTGCTTTCGGCGTCGAACATGGTGCCGGCGTGGGTGTACCAACCGGTGCGCCGTGTGATGGACGCCTGCCGCGCGATCAACGAAATGGTGTTCGCGATGCTGTTCATCGTGGCCGTGGGTCTGGGCCCGTTCGCCGGCGTGCTCGCACTGTGGGTGCATACGACGGGCACGCTCTCGAAGCTCTTCGCTGAAGCGGTGGAGGCGATCGATCCGCGTCCGGTGGAGGGTGTGCGTGCCACGGGGGCGCGCGCCATCGACGAAATCCTGTACGGCGTGCTGCCGCAGGTCATGCCACTGTGGATCTCGTACACGCTTTACCGTTTCGAGTCGAACGTGCGTTCGGCGTCGGTCGTCGGCATGGTCGGCGCCGGCGGCATCGGCGTGGTGCTGTATGAAGTGATCCGCAGCTTCCAGTACGCCCAGACGGGCGCCGTGATGCTCATCATGATCGTCGTCGTCACCTGCATCGACGTATTCTCGGCGCGCGTGCGCAAGATGGTGATCTGACCGCGCGCATTTTGTGAACAGGAATCGTGCCGTCGACGCCAATGCGGCCAAACGCAAGTGAATTCCGATTCTTGGGTTTCCTTTTCCGCACATGAGACCTTCGGCAGAGAGGCCATTCGGAGTTCACCGAAGCGGCCTCTGCTCTAATTTCGTTCGTCCCCCTTGTCATTGAAGTCCTTTTCGTTGACAGTCACCGCAACTTGACATTTCCGCCCGATACAAAAAGAATGTGTCCATTGTCCATGGACAGTGGACGCCCGAAAACGGCGGCAGCATGAAAAGTCAAGACATATTCCTGCTTCTGAAGCTGGTCTCCCTATCGAAGTTTTCCGATGAGACGGGGCGGGGCTTACAGGTCGACGCTCCCATATCGGGAAACTGGCGCGACTGGGTTGATGGGGATGAATTCGACGCCGTCCCGGCGATTGAGCCCAGAGAACTCTACAGCGTGAGATATCTCGCACTGGTCACGGGGATCAGCAAGTCGGAGGTGAGCAATATTCTGGCCAGGTGCTACGTGTCGGGCCTCGCGAAGCAGTCCATGAGTGCGGGACATCCTATCGTCAATACGAGGGCCCTTTGCGAGTTCATCGTCTTTGGGATCCGATACGTCTTTCCGGTCACGATGGGCGAGATGACACGTGGAATCGCGACGGGATTGACGGCGCCCATCTTTGGCGGCGAACTCCGGCCCGCCGGGGACCATGTTCCTGTCTGGCCCGATCCAAAAGGCGGGACTTCCGGACTGTCGGTGACTCCGCTTTTCAAGACCGTGACGCAAGCAGTGCGAGCGGATCCGGATCTCTACGCGATGCTTGCGCTCGTCGACTCCATACGAACCGGACATCCGCGCGAGCGAAATCTCGCCGTATCGAAGATCGAGACGCGATTACGAGGATAACGATGGCCACCTACGAAGACCACTTGGGCATGATCAGCGCGGTGGCGCGTGCCATGGGGCACAAGCTGTGCGAGGAGGTTGCCTTTGTCGGTGGTTGCACTACGGCTTTGCTGCTGACGGATCATTTCACGCGGCAGCACGTTCGCCATACCGACGATGTCGATCTGATCGTGCACGTGATCAACCGGTCGGGCTGGCATGACATGGTTCGGCAATTGCGTGACGCCGGATTCCGTGAACGCATGGACGAGGACGGTCCGATCTGTGCGATGTACCTCGGCGATATGCGCGTCGACTTCATGCCCGATGATCAGGAGATTCTCGGTTTCTCGAACCGGTGGTACGGGGACGCATTGGCGGGTGCCTCGTGGCTTGATTTGCCGAACGGGCATCGCATCAAGCTCGTGGCTCCAGCGCACTTTGTTGCGACGAAGCTCGAGGCCTATCTCTCCCGCGGCAATAACGACCCGCTGATGAGCCGAGACATCGAGGACATCCTGACGTTGTTCGATGGCAGAGCGGAATTGAGTGGCGAGTTGCTCGCGGCGGAGCCGGAGTTAAGGCGCTATGTATCGATGCATCTCGCCAAGCTCAAAGAACACCGGGATTTCGAGTATGCGGTCGAAGCGGCTGCCAACGAGGACCGGTCCCGGGAGCGCGAAATCCACGAGCGGATAATGCTCGCAATTTCTTTCGGCGAACTCTCATGATGACCGCGCTTCGGCCAGGATGGTTCTGGTACAGCCGCCGCGGAACAATGACAAGCCAGAACCGCGACGCATGCGGAGTATTCAGCGCGCAAGACTATACGCTGGCAGTCGTCATGGATGCGACGCGTCACGGAAGCCGCGCCATGGAATTCAACCACGCATGGCTTGCCGGTATCGGCGATTCGCTGTCCGGCGCCGCACCGACTGCAGAAGAGATTGTTTCCGCGATGAAACGTGCGCACCGACAACTGGACATCAGACGATTCCTGCACGAGCGCGCCTGCTATGCGGCGCTGTCGATGAATCATGCAACCCGCCGCATCGACATGCTGACGTGGGGAGACTGCCGCATCGGACGGCGATGTCTCGCCAACGAGATTGAATGGTTAACGCGACCCCACACGCTCGCGCATAGCGGTCTGTTCGACGGCAGCGAGAACGTAGTTATCGCGCGCCACGTCGCCACAAGATTTCTGCGAGCGAAGAGAAGGTTCGAAGCTCCAAATGCTATTTCGATCAGCGATTCGACCGATGCCGAGTGGATCCTTGCGACAGACGGACATTGGACCGCCGATGGCACGTGCGCTGCCGGTAGCGAAGACGATTGCAGCTATCTTTCACTCACCACTGGCAGCGACGTCCGAGTCGACACAGATTGCGAAAACTATATCTGCAGAGACTACTGAGTAGTCAAACGCCGCCGGGAACGCATCAAGCGATCCGCTGCCCTTCTACATACGTCGCACGCGGCACCGGCGGCATGCCGGGACGCACCGCCACGCGCACCATGTCGGCGCGCAGGCCCGGCACGATGCCGCCGCGATCCGCGAGGCCGGCCGACTTCGCCGGATTCCACGAGACCGTACGCATTGCCTTCGACAGCGGCCACCCGATGTCGGTGTGCAACTGGAATGCAGCCTGCATCAGACTCGACGGCACATAGTCCGACGATAGGATGTCGAGCACGTCCTCGCGCGCGAGATCGGCGGCCGCCACGTTGCCCGAGTGCGAGCCGCCACGCACGATGTTCGGCGCCCCCATGATCACGCCGATCGACCTCTCGTGCGCGCCGCGCGCGGCGGTCAGCGTCGTCGGGAATTCGGACAGCGCCACGCCGTCGCGCACGGCTTCTTCCACGTGTTCGAGCGACGTGTCGTCGTGGCTCGCCAGCGGCAGTCCGCGCGCACGGCTCATCTCCACGATCTTGCGGCGATGCGGTCGGGCAAACGCTTCCTGCTGCGCCTTCAGCTCGGCCAGCATCTCCGCCCACGTCTCGTCCGATACCTTGCCGTTGCGCTCGTGATACTGGCGGTACAGCGCCGGGTCGTGCCACTGGCGCTGTCCCGGCGTGTGGTCCATCAGCGACACGAGCCGCAGCAGCGGATGCTCGCACATCTCCACGAAGGCGTCGGCCGCGTCGCGCGTGGCGACTTCGCAGCGCAGGTGCAGAAAGTGGTCGACGCGAAAGAGGCCGGCGGCCGCGGTCTCGAGCAACGCCTGACCGCATTCGTCCTGCACCTTGCGGCTGCGCAGACCGCCGGCGTCGCGCTCGCCGATGACGAGCGAGTCGAATACCGTGGTGATGCCGGCGGCGGCGACCTGCGCGTCGTGAATGGCGAACGCCGCATGCGTGTTCCATAGCACGCCGGGGCGCGGCGCGAGGTGCTTTTCCAGATTGTCGGTGTGCAACTCGACCAGGCCGGGCAGCAGATGATCGCCCTCCCAGTCGACGGCTTCGGGCGCCTGCGTCGTGCCTTCTTCCACGGAATGAATGCGGCCCTCGCGCACTTCCACGACACCGGTGAAGGTAGTGTCCGGGGTGACGATACGGGCGTTCTTGATGAGCATGAACAGACTCCGGAGGTCAATGATCGTTGCGAAGCACGGGGCGCATGGCGAGCGTGCGCGTGGCCACTTCGTCGCGGGTCGCCTCGTCGTGGAAGATACCCACGATGGCGCTGCCCGCCGCGCGCGCTTCTGAAATCAATTCGGCCACGACGGCGCGGTTGCGTGCGTCTAGCGAGGCGGTCGGCTCGTCGAGCAGCAGCACCGGCGCCGCGGCGATCAACCCGCGCGCGATGTTGATGCGCTGCTGTTCGCCGCCGGAGAACGTGGCCGGCGCGAGCTGCCACAGCCGCTCGGGGATGTTCAGGCGGGCGAGCAGGTCGCGCGCCCGCCCGGTGGCGTCGCCTTCGGCGTGGCCGAGGCGACGCAGCGGTTCGGCCACGATGTCGAGGGTGCTGACGCGCGGAATCACCCGCAGAAACTGGCTGACGTAGCCGAGCGTGGTGCGGCGCACGGCGAGCACGTCGCGCGCGCTGGCCGTGGTCAGGTCGACCCAGCGCTCGCCGTCGCCAGGCAGCGCGTCCCGATGCCGGATCTCGATGCGCCCGGCGCCGACGAGATAGTTGCCGTAAAGGCAGCGCAGCAGCGTGCTCTTGCCGGCGCCCGACGGGCCGACGAGCGCCACGCATTCACCGCGCCGCACCGTCAGATCGACGCCATCGAGCGCGGGAATCGTCGCGCCGCCCTGGGCGTGCAGACAGAAGGTCTTGTGCAGCCCCTGGGCGCGCAGCATCACGTCGTGTTCGCGCGTGGCGAGAGAGATCGACGCGTGCCCCGGTGCGGACGTGTCGGGAGAGATAAAGGAAGTCGTCGCGCTCATACGGGCAGCACCGAGGAAACCAGCAGTTGCGTGTAGGGATGTTGCGGGTCGTCGAGCACCTGGTCGGTGAGCCCGGCTTCCACGACGCGTCCGGCCTGCATCACGATCAGGCGATGCGCGATGAGTCGCGCCACACCGATATCGTGCGTGACGATGATGGCGGCCAAATGAAGACGCTCGACGAGCGAACGCAGCAGATCGAGCAGCCGCGCCTGCACCGAGACGTCGAGGCCGGCGGTCGGCTCGTCCATGAACACGAGACGCGGCTCGGTCACGAGATTGCGCGCGATCTGCAAGCGCTGCTGCATGCCGCCGGAGAACGTACCCGGCATGTCGTCCACGCGGGCGGGATCGAGCTCCACCTGTCCCATCCAGTGCTGCGCCTTCGCGCGTATGTCGCCGAAGTGGCGCGCGCCCACGGCCATCAGCCGGTCGCCGATGTTGCCGCCGGCCGAGACGTTCATGCGCAGTCCGTCGCGCGGGTTCTGCTCCACGAAACCCCATTCGGTGCGCAGCAGGCGGCGCTTGCTCGCTTCGTCGAGCGCGCGCAGGTCGTGCTGGACGCCGTCGGTGCCGCGGTAGTGCAGCGTGCCCGCATCGATTTCATGACGCAGGGCGAGCGCGTTGAGCAGCGTCGACTTGCCCGAACCCGATTCGCCGACGACGCAGATCACTTCGCCGGGCCACAGATCGAACGTCACGTCCATGCAGCCGATGCGCTCGCCGTAGCGCTTGCCGAGGCCGCCCACGCGAAGCAGCGGGGCGTCGGCGGGCGGCGCGGCGCGCAACGCGGTATCCGGGTGCGCACTCATGCGGCCTCCTTCGACGCCGGCGCGCCGGTGTGGCTGCCGCAATAGTCGCTGTCCGAGCACACGTACATGCGCGTGCCCGCGTCGTCGGTGATCACTTCATCGAGGAAGCTGTCGGTCGCGCCGCACAGCGCGCAGTGCGCCTCCCACTTCTGGATGGCGAACGGATGATCGTCGAAGTCGAGACTCTCGACCGGCGTGTACGGCGGAATCGCGTACAGACGCCGCTCGCGTCCCGCGCCGAAGAGTTGCAGCGCCGGGTTCATATGCAGCTTTGGGTTGTCGAATTTCGGAATCGGCGAGGGCGACGTGAGATAGCGACCGTTGACGATCACCGGATAGTCGTACGTCGTGGCGATGGCGCCGTGCCGCACGATGTCCTCGTAAAGACGCACGCGCATGAGGCCGTATTCGCCGAGCGCGTGCAGCTTGCGCGATTCCACGATGCGCGGCTCCAGGCGAAAGAGCGGTTCGGGCATCGGCACCTGATAGACCATGATCTGGCCTTCGCGCAGCGGCGTTTCGGGAACGCGGTGGCGGGTCTGGATCACGGTGGCCTCGGACGTCCTTGTCGTCGTGGCGACGCCGGCCGTGCGCGCGAAGAAGCGGCGAATGTTCACGGCGTTGGTGGTGTCGTCCGCACCCTGATCGATGACCTTGAGCGTGTCGTCCGTGCCGATCACGGCGGCGCTCACCTGAATGCCGCCGGTGCCCCAGCCGTAAGGCAGCGGCATCTCGCGGCTGCCGAACGGCACCTGGTAGCCGGGAATCGCCACGGCCTTGAGCAGTCCGCGGCGGATCATGCGCTTGGTCTGTTCGTCGAGAAACGCGAAGTTGTAGCCTTCCACCGTGGTGGCGGCCGCCTCCGGTCGCGGCGCAATGCTCTCGCGCGAAAGGGTGGCGTCGCTCATGCGGCCTCCTTGGTGCTTTGATCGGCGGCCGGTGCAGCGTCGCCGTCCGCAGTGGGTTCGCCGTGTTTGGCGGCGTGCTCGGCGCGCAGGCGGCGAACCAGTTCCAGTTCCGCCTGGAAGTCGACGTAGTGCGGCAGCTTCAGGTGCTGCACGAAGCCCGAGGCTTCCACGTTGTCGCTGTGATAGAGCACGAACTCCTGCTGCTGCGCGGGTGCGGTGGCGGCGTCGCCCAGCTCCTGCGTGCGCAGCGCGCGATCGACGAGCGACATGGCCATCGCCTTGCGTTCGTTGTGGCCGAACGCGAGGCCGTAGCCCTGGGTGAATTGCGGCGGGATGTCCTGGTTGCCGCCGAACTGCGTGACCATCTGGCATTCGGTCACGGCGATCTCGCCGATATCGACGGCGAAGCCGAGCTCCTCCGGCACGATCTCGACGGCCACATGACCGATGCGAATCTCGCCGGCGAAGGGGTGATCGTTGCCGTAGCCACGTTGCGTCGAATAGCCGAGCGCGAGCAGGAAGCCCTCGTCGCCGCGCGCCAGATTCTGCAGACGCGCTGTGCGCGAGGCCGGCGTGAAGAGGGGCGAGTGCACGAGGTCGTGCGGTTCGGGGTCCGTGTCGTCGGCGCGCAGGGCTTCGAGCAGGCCGTCGCGCGCCAGGATGTCGGTGACGCGAGGCGTGGCGCCGATGGGCGGCACGGCAGGCGCAACCGAAGCCGGCACGTCGGCGTCGGTGGGCGCCATCGCGTCCGATGTGGCTTGCACGTCTTCGCCGGTGGTGTCCTCCGCGAGCAGCGCGAAGTCGAGCAGCCGTTGCGTGTAGTCGTACGTGGCGCCGAGCACCTGGCCGCCGGGCACATCCTTGAACGTCGCCGAAATGCGGCGCGACAGACGCATGGCGGCCGTGTCGATGGGCGGGGTCGTGCCCAGACGCGGCAGCGTCGTGCGATACGCGCGCAGCAGGAAGATCGCTTCCACGAGATCGCCCGCCGCCTGCTTGATGGCGAGCGCCGCAAGCGTTTCGTCATACAGCGCGCCTTCGCTCATCACGCGCGATACGGCAAGGCGCATCTGTTCGCGGATCTGTCGGACGGTGAGCTCGGGCACACGTGTGTCGCCGCGTCGTGCGCGAGCGAGCAGGTCCCAGGATTGTTCGATGGCGCGCTCGCCACCTTTGACTGCGACGTACATCAGCAGACCTCCACATGCGTCGTGCGCGGCAGGCCGAGCACGGTTTCGCCGGCGGTGACCAGCAGGTCGAGCCCGGCGGGAAAGCGCGGCGCGAGGGCGGCGCGCGCCTGCCAGAACGCCGCGTCGAGACCGCCGACGGTGACATCTGAATGCGTGGCGATACCTGGGCCGCGCAGGCGCAGACGAAGCCCGTGCGCGCTGGCGTGCCCGTCGTGTCCGGCGCGCAGCGTGGGAACGTCGACGATGAGTGTGGCGGCATGCTCGGGCGACTCGGCGGTCCCGAACGCGAAGCGCTCGAGCGCAGGGCAGCGCGCGGGATCGGTGAGCAGCGCGAACTGCGCGTTGGCCAACTCGGCTTCGCCGCTCAGGAGCGGCGCGCCTGTGTGAAAACGCAAGGCGCTGGCCACTTCCGGCAGCGCCGACTGCAGCCAGACGGACGTGGTGGCGTCGGCCAGCGCGAGCAGCGTGGCGCGCGCGGCGACGCTCGCCTCGGCGCTCGGCGCGAGCCGGCTGCCGACGCTGCGCAGTCGGCCCGGCCGAGCCAGTGCGTCGAGCACCGCGCGGAAGACGCCTTGCGCATCGTGAACCGGATCGGCAAAACCGGGTTGGAGTTGCGACCAGTCGGGTGTCGATGCCATCAACATTCAAGCCTCCCGAACCATCGTGAAGAATTCGACCCGGCTCGCGGCGGTGTCCGCTTCCTGTTGCGCCACGGTTGCGGCCAGGCGCCGCGCAATCGCGGCGAGCGGGCCCGCGGCGAGCGTGTCGTGATAGCCCGGCACCTGCATGAGGGCGTCGAGCCGCGCCACGCGCGCGGCACGCTCGGCGTCGCGTCCGAGCACATAACCCGTGCCGACGACGCCATCGTCCTGACGCAAGGTGCAGCGCGTCACGGTCGCTTCGCCAAGGTTGAAGCGATCGCCGCTGCCGCCGACCCGGCCCTGCACGAGCACGAGGCCCGTTTGCGGGGCGCGCAACCAGACGAATGCGGGCGCCCCGACGCAATTCGCGATGGCGCCGTCCAGTTCATCGCGGGTGGCGCGGGCGAGCAGCGCGAGCCATCGCGCACGGGCTGGCGGGGCGGCGACACCTTCGTCGCGCGCGGTGCCGGAATTTGTGTTTGGCATGATTGTCTAGTCGTATAGACGTGTGTATGATCACCGGGACATCGGATGAGGTAATGCACGCGAACTCATTACAACTTTCCCGGGTGTCAATTTGATGACAGCACAACTCGAACGCGGCGGCGGTGTCGCCGTCTGGCGGCAGATTGCGCAGATTCTCGCCACGGAAATCGGTCAGCGTCGGTACGGCGAAGGACTGCCGGACGATCGTTTGCCGAGCGAGACCGAACTGGCGCAACGCTTTGGCGTGAACCGTCACACCGTGCGGCGCGCGATTCTCGGACTCACGGAGCAGGGCCTCGTGAGCGTGGAGCACGGACGCGGCACGTTCGTCCAGGCGGGCGCCATCGGCTACGTGATCGGCCGCCGCACGCGCTTTACCGAAAACCTCTCGCAGCACAATCTCAAGACCGCGCAGCAGATCGTATCGGCGCAGAAGCTCAGGGCCGAAGCGAACGTGGCGCAGGCGCTCGGGCTGCGAGCGGGATCGCCCGTCTATCGCCTCGAACTTGCCCGGCGCAGTCTCGACGCGCAGGGGATCGAGTTGCCGCTTGCCTATAGCGAGAACTGGTTTCCGGCGGCGCGCTTTCCCGACTTTCCGGACGTCTTCGCGCAGTACGCGTCGATCAGCGAAACGCTCGCGAGCTTCGGCGTGACCGACTACACGCGTCGCGAGAGCCGCATCGGCGCGCGCCTGCCGGACGCCGACATTGCGCGCCATCTCGGCATCAATCGTCAGCAGCCGGTGTTGAGCGTGGAGAGCACGGACGTGGACGAAACGGGCAAGCCGATCAAGTACGGCGTCACCTATTTCCCGGCCGATCGCATGCAGCTCGTCGTGCAGGGGGAGACGGCATGAAGGTCGAGACTCGACGCGAGCCGCTGCCCGATCTCGATCTCGCCGTGGCGCGCTTCGCCATCTACTACGCCCCGCCGGCCGGTTCGTGCTGGTGGAACGAAGGCAGCCGCTGGCTGGGTCGCGACGCCATCACCGGGCGCCATCTCAATCCTCCGCATGTGCCTCGCCTGTCGCGCGCGTTGCATGAACTCACCGTCGAGCCGCGCCGCTATGGCTTGCACGGCACCCTCAAGGCGCCGATGCGCCTCGCGCCGGAGGCAAGCGTCGACGATCTTCTCGCGATAGCGGCTACCGTGGCGGCGCGCCACGCGCCCTTCGATCTGACGGTGCAGGCGGATGTCATCGACACCGACAACGACAAGCGCCCCGGCTTCGTCGCATTGCGTCCGAAGGCGGTCGATTCGGCAAACGCGGCGATGCAGTCGCTTGCCGCCGACTGCGTGCAGGCCTTCGATGCCCTGCGGGCACCGCCGAGCGACGCGGAACTCGCACGTCGGCAAGCGCAGACGCTCTCGTCGCGCCAGCGGGAATTGCTTGCGCAATGGGGGTATCCGTTCGTGCTCGATGAATTCCGCTTCCACGTCACGCTATCCGATCGCGTCGATGCGCCGGACGCGTCGGCGATGATCGAATGGTGGCAGCCGCGCGCGCAGGCGCTTGGCGCGATGCGGATCGACGCGCTGGCGCTTTTCGTGCAGCCGGCGCCTGGCGAGCCGTTCGTGCTTGTCGAGCGCTTCGGCTTCGGGGAGGGCGCATGACGAACGCGCGTCTCTTCTACGTGATGGGGCCTTCCGGCGCGGGCAAGGACTCGCTGCTCGCCTATGCGCGCGAGCGGCTCGATACGGCGGCATCCGGCGCGCCGCCAGTGCCGCCGGTGTTTTTTGCGCACCGCTATATCACGCGTCCTCCGTCCGATGGCGAAAACCACATCGCGCTCACGCACGGGGAGTTCGCGCGGCGGCGCGAGTTGGGCTGCTTCGCACTCGACTGGGAGAGTCACGATTGCCGGTACGGCGTCGGCGTGGAGATCGATGCGTGGATGGCGGCGGGGGCGAACGTCGTCGTCAACGGCTCGCGCGCGTTTCTCGCACGGGCTGTGCGACGTTACGGCGAGCGCCTGCATCTCGTGGAAATTCGCGTCGATCCTCAGGTGCGGGCGTTGCGTCTGGCGAGCCGGGGGCGCGAAACGGGCGAAGCGCTCCACAAGCGCGTGGCGCATCGCGTCGCCTGGACGCCGCCGGATGGCGTGCCGCTCGCGGTCGTTTCCAACGACGGCGCGTTAGCGGAAGCAGGCGACCGGCTGATCGCCTTGCTGACGTCGCAGAGCTAGCGTCGAGCGGCGAGGGCGAAGCGGCGCCGCTTCGCCGACATGGTCGCTATCGAACGAGGGCGATCATGCAGCTCGCGCGGCGCCGCGACCGGTCGGTGGCGACTGATTGGCCAAACTGTTCAGCAGACAGTCGAGGGCTCGCCGATAGGGAGTCGCCTGCGGCGGCGTCGATTCGGCGTCATCGCTCGTCTGAGAGAAGGGCAACCCGCTGCCGTGCGCGTGGTCGATCAGGATGTCGCGCCACAGAACGGGCTCCGACGTCATCGCGCCGAGCAACCCGGTCAGGCGATCGGTAATCTCGCGAGTCACGCCGGCAAATGCCTCGGGCGTCGCGAAGATGGCGAGCGTGAGTTGCGGGTGGCGGCGCACGGCGTCGTGATAGCGAATCAATATCTCGCGGATTTCGGCACGACATTCCAGGCCCGCGTCGATACCTTCCAGTACCTCGGCGTAGACTTGATCCGACAGCGCGCGCAACAAGCCCGCGTGATCCTCGACGTGGTGATACAGGCTCATCGGCGTGACGCCGAGCCGCCCGGCCAGCGCGCGCATGCTCAGTCCCTGCCCGCCGCGTTCAGCGAGCAGCGCGAGTGCCGTCGTCAGGATGACTTCGCGCGTGACGCCGGTACCCTGCGCGGGCCGTCCACGCGGCCGGCTCATGCGACGACCCGGTAAGTCGATTGCACCAACCCCGAAGGAAAGCACCGGCTGCCGATCAACTGCATGTCGATGTCTTTCCTCAATGCGCCGAACAGTGGTCTTCCCGAGCCGATGAGCAGCGGCACCGTGGTGATGACCATGTCGGCGATCAGACCTTCGCGCAGGAACGACTGCACCACTTGCCCGCCGTCGACATAGATCCGGCCCACGTTGTCCTGCGCCAGCGCCTCCATCAAGGCCTTGGGCGACAGGTCCGAGAAGCGCACCTTGCCCTCGAGTGCATCGGGCACAGGCGTGTTCGCCAATTGTCTCGACAACACCGTCACGGGGCGGTCGTAGAACCACGGCCCCATGGCAAGCACTTTCTCGTAGGTGCCGCGCCCCATCACGATCGCATCCTTGTCGGCAATGAAGGCGGTGTAGCCGTGATCCTCCGCGGGATCGTCGCGTTGCAGGAGCCAATCGATATCGCCGTCGGCCCGGGCGATGAAGCCATCCAGGCTGGTGGCGATGAAAACGTGTGCCGTGGTCATGATGTCGAATGCGATTTATTTATACGTCGTATATTTTACGTAAACCACTCCCGAAAACAAGCCGTGGCCGCGTTGCGACGAGCAAACTCCCCGATCGATGTCGTCAGTATGTCGATTCACTTGAATGGCAATATGTGTTGTTTTGTTGCAAAATATTGCAATGATGATGCGTTTTGCGTAATCTCACGCCATCGATCACGACAT
Organism: Pandoraea pulmonicola; assembly: GCF_000815105.2. Lineage (NCBI taxonomy): Bacteria > Pseudomonadati > Pseudomonadota > Betaproteobacteria > Burkholderiales > Burkholderiaceae > Pandoraea > Pandoraea pulmonicola. The sequence goes on from NZ_CP010310.2 coordinate 638,880, forward strand.
TGCCCGGCGTCGGCCGGCGCGAGCCTTTCCGGAGCCAGCCCATGCCTGCAGCCTTGCCCACTCACGCCCGCGTCGTCATCGTCGGCGGGGGGATCGTCGGATGTTCGGTCGCGTATCACCTTGCCAAACTTGGCTGGACGGACGTCGTCCTGCTGGAGCAGGGGCAACTGTCCTGCGGCACCACGTGGCATGCCGCGGGACTGGTGGGGCAATTGCGTTCGCAGGAGAGCATGACGAAGCTCATCCGCTATTCGACCCGGCTCTACAGCGAACTCGAAGCGGAGACGGGGCTCGGCACGGGCTGGAAGGCATGCGGCTCGCTGTCGGTGGCGCGCACGGCCGAGCGGATGACGCAACTCAAGCGCACGGCCGCCGTCGCGCGCGCCTACGGCGTGCAGTGCGACGTGATATCGCCGCGCGAAGCGGGAGAGCTGTGGCCCGTGATGCGCACCGACGATCTCGTGGGCGCGGTGTGGCTGGCGGGGGACGGCAAGGCGAACCCGACCGATCTTACGCAGGCGCTCGCGCGCGGCGCGCGCAGCCGTGGCGTGCGCATCGCGGAGAACATGCGCGTCACGCGGATCCACACGGCGTCGCCGAACGGCGTCCGCACCGCGACGGGCGTGTCGTGGCGCAACAAGGAGGGTGAGAGCGGGCGCATCGACGCCGAGATCGTCGTCAACTGCGCGGGGCAGTGGGCAAAGGCCGTCGGTCGCATGTGCGGCGTGAGCGTGCCGCTGCATTCGGCCGAGCACTACTACGTCGTGACCGAGCGCATCGCCGGGGTGCATCCCGACTTGCCGGTGATGCGCGATCCCGATGGCTACATCTACTTCAAGGAAGAAGTCGGCGGCCTCGTGATGGGCGGCTTCGAGCCCGACGCCAAGCCGTGGGGCATGAACGGCATTCCGGACAATTTCGAGTTTCAGTTGCTACCCGACGATTGGGACCAGTTCGAGATTCTCATGGAGAACGCGCTCGTGCGCGTGCCCGCGCTGGAAACCGCACAGATCCGGCAGTTCTACAACGGTCCCGAGTCGTTCACGCCCGACAACAACTTCATCCTCGGCGAGGCGCCCGAACTGCGTAACTTCTACGTCGGCGCGGGCTTCAACTCGATGGGCATCGCCTCGGCCGGTGGGGCGGGCATGGCGCTCGCCGAGTGGATCGTCGCCGGCGAGCCGACGATGGATCTCTGGCCGGTGGACATTCGACGCTTTGCGGGCTTCAACGGCAACGACACGTGGCTGCACGACCGCGTGAAGGAAACGCTCGGCTTGCATTACGCGATGCCCTGGCCGAATCGCGAACTCGATACCGCGCGGCCGTTCCGTCGCTCGCCGCTGTACGCGACGCTGCTCGCCAAGGGAGCCTGCTTCGGCAGCAAGATGGGGTGGGAGCGACCGAACTTCTTCGCGCCGTCGCCGGCCGAGGCGAAGATCGAGTACAGCTTCGGGCAGCAGAACTGGCAGGCGTGGAGTGGCGCGGAGCACCGCGCCTGTCGCGAGGCCGTGGCGCTGTTCGACATGAGCTCGTTCTCGAAGCTGCTCATCAAGGGCCGCGACGCCGAAGCCGTCCTGCAGACGCTATGCGCCAATGACGTCGGCGTCGCGCCGGGCCGCACCGTCTACACCGCCATGCTCAACGAGCGCGGCGGCTACGAGTCGGACTTCACGCTTACGCGCCTCGCGCCGGACCAGTACCTGATGGTTACCGGCTCGGCGCAGACCACGCGCGACATGGACTATCTCGAGCGGCGCATCGCCGGCCTGCCGGGGGATCCGCGCTGCGTCGTCGTCGACGTCACGGGCCAATACGCGGTGCTCGCGGTGATGGGCCCGAACTCGCGGGCGTTGCTCCAGCAAGTCTCCAAGGCGGATTTCTCCAACGACGCCTTCCCGTTCGGCGCGAGCCGGGAAATCGACCTCGGCTACGCGACGGTGCGCGCCACGCGCCTGACTTACGTGGGCGAGCTCGGCTGGGAGCTCTACGTGCCGGTGGAATTCGCCGTGGGCGTCTACGAGACGCTTCACGCCGCCGGCGAGCCGTTCGGCCTGAAGGACGCGGGCTATTACGCCATCGATTCGCTGCGCATCGAGAAGGGCTATCGCGCCTGGGGCCGGGAGCTGACGCCGGACACGAACCCCGTGGAAGCGGGGCTGACGTTCGCCTGCAAGCTCGGCGGCGACACCCCGTTCGCGGGACGCACGGCGGTCGAGCAGGCCAAGGCGAAGGGTGCGCGACGTCGGCTCGTGAGCGTGGCGCTCGACGGCGCGCACGACAGGATGCTCTGGGGCGGTGAAGCGGTGCTGCGCGACGGCAGGCCGGCGGGCTTCATTTCCTCCGCGGCGTACGGCCACACCATCGATGCGCCCGTCGCGCTGGCGTTTCTGACGAATCCCGAGGGCGTGGTCACGGCCGATTACGTCGAATCGGGGCATTACCAGGTCGACCTCGCGGGCGAACGCATCGACGCACGTGTCCAGTTGCGCGCGCTGTACGATCCGAAGGGCGAGCGGGTGAAGGGCTGACGGGGGCGAGCGCTTCCCTTGACCCGTCTCCGGGCCGCGGCGGCTGCGGGCGGCGGTACGCCGCGCGGCATGCCGACGCTCGACACGGGCGGAGTCGCCGCCGCTTCTGTAAAATGCCGCTTTTGCTTCGATTTCGCGTGTCTCCGGAGGGGGGCGCGTCCGGTCTCTGACGTATGTCTTTTGCTTGTATTGCGGCGGCGCGCCGCTTCGACGCCACGGCGCATCTGCCGCTCGTGATCGGTTCGCAGCGTTATGGATGGATTCGCCGAAGCGACATCGAGTTGCTGCGCGCCTGGCCCGACGTGTTCGAGATCAGCTCGCTCGCCGTGCGCATTCATCCGCGTCATGACACCTGCGAAGCCCGGACGGTGGCGCTCGCGCCGGTCATCGAAGCGCTGGCGGCGCAGGGACGCATCACCGGCTGGCGCAACGAGCGGTACGCCATTCGCCAGCGGCTCTATGACGCACCGCTGGCCTGGATCGAGCGTGCCGCCTCGCGGTTTTTCGGCACGCGCACGTTCGCCGTGCACGTGAACGGTTATGTCCCGGCCCGCTTCATCGGCGAAGCCCCGAAGATGTGGATCGCGCGTCGCAGCGTGCTCAAGGCGACCGACCCAGGCTGTCTCGACAACGCGGCGGCAGGCGGCATCGGCAACGGTATCGGCGTGGGCGACACGCTTGTCAAGGAGTGCTGGGAGGAAGCGGGGATTCCGGCGTTTCTGGCCAACGAGGCGCGTCCGGGACGCACGCTGCACATCCTCGCGGAAATTCCGGAGGGCGTGCAGTCGGAGCAGATTTTCGTCTACGATCTCGCGCTGCCGCGCGGCTTCGTGCCCGAAAATCAGGACGGCGAGGCGAGCGCGCACTGGCTGTGCCCGGCCGGCCACGTGCGCGACGTGATCGCGCGCGGCAAGATGACCGTCGATGCGAGCCTCGCGAGTCTCGACTTCCTGCTGCGCGAAGGCGCGATCCGCGCAAAGGAATGCGCCGGCATCGAAGCGCTGTTCAAGCCGGCGGACGAATAATCGACACCCGTGCGCCGTGTGCGATCGGACGCAGCATGGCCACAGACATGAATTTCAACACTGCAACGACATTGCAAGCCTTTGCCCAGGAGCAATCATGGCACCGATCGAAAATAGCTACATTCTGAAGTTGTCCTGCCCGGACCGTCCCGGCATCGTCCACGCGGTGGCCGGTTTCCTGGTCGAGCGCGGCGGCAACATTCTCGACTCGGCCCAGTTCAACGATCGCTTCACGGGCGGCTTCTTCATGCGCGTGCACTTTCAGCAACTGCCGGGCGAGTCCGATCTGGCCACGCTGCAACGCGACTTCGCGCCGCTCGCCGGGCAGTACGAGATGCAATGGGAACTGGTCGACGCCGCCATCAAGCCGCGCGTCATGCTCATGGTCTCGAAGATCGGCCATTGCCTGAACGATCTGCTGTTCCGCTACAAGACCGGCCAGCTCAATATCGAAATCCCGGCGATCGTCTCGAACCACAAGGACTTCTACCAGCTCGCCGCGAGCTACGACATCCCGTTCCATCATCTGCCGCTGATGAACGCCACGCCGGAATCGAAGGCCGCGCAGGAAGCGAAGGTGTACGAGCTCGTTCAGGACAACCACATCGATCTGGTCGTGCTCGCCCGCTACATGCAGGTGCTCTCGGCCGATCTGTGCAAGAAGCTCGCCGGCCGCGCGATCAACATCCACCATTCGTTCCTGCCGAGCTTCAAGGGTGCGAAGCCCTACTACCAGGCGTTCGACCGGGGCGTGAAGCTGATCGGGGCGACGGCGCATTACGTGACGTCGGATCTCGACGAAGGCCCGATCATCGAACAGGAAGTCGAGCGCGTGGATCACACGATGGACCCGGAGCAACTGACCGCCATCGGTCGCGACGTGGAATGCGTGGCGCTCGCGCGCGCCGTGCGCTACCACGCCGAACATCGCATCCTGCTCAATGGCCACAAGACGGTGATCTTCCGCTAAGCCTCACGGCCAATCAGCTCCGCTGCGCGAGTTCGCTGCCGGCGTCGCGCGCGAGCCGCGCGATCGAGATCGTCGAGCTCACGGCGATCAGACCGACGGTGAGGAAGGCCCAGGGAAAGTCGACATTGGCGACGTGGTCGCGGCCGTGCAGATACGACGACGTCTGCAGCACCGCCGCCCCGATCGTGATCCCCAGCGTGAGCGACACCTGCTGCGCGACGCTCGCGAGGCTCGTCGCCTGGCTCATGCGATGCGCAGGCACGTCGGCATAGGAAATGGCGTTGAGGCTCGTGAACTGCAACGAACGGAAGCAACCGCCGAAGAGCAGCGTGCCGAGAATCACCAGATGCGAGGTCTGGTCGGTGAACAGCCCGTAGCCGCCGATCGTCGCCGAGGCGATCACGGCATTGATCATCAGCACGCGCCGGAAGCCCCAACGCTGCAGAATGCGCAACGACAGCGTTTTCATGAACATGGCGCCCGCGGCCGAAATGAACGTCAGCGCCCCCGATTCCATCGGCGTCATGCCGAAGCCGAGTTGCAGCATCAGCGGCAGCAGGAACGGCGTGGCGCCCACGCCGATGCGAAACAGCGTGCCGCCCGCCACGCCCGCGCGAAACGTCGGAATGCGCAACAGGTCGAGCCGCAGCAACGGATGGGCGAGGCCGTTGGCGTGACGCAGATACGTCCAGATCAGGCCCACGCCGATCGCCACGAGGCCGAGCGCCAGCGGCGTGGGAATCAGGTGACGACCGATGGTCGACAGACCGAGCAGCAGGATCGATAGTCCGAGGCCCGACAGGAGGAAGCCCTTCACGTCGAGGGGAGGCACGTCGTCCTCATACAGATCGGGGATGTACCGAGTGGCGAGCACGAAGCCGAGCACGCCGATCGGAATGTTGACGAAGAAGATCCAGCGCCAGTGCCAGTACGTGGTGATGAAGCCGCCGAGCGGCGGGCCGAGCACGGGGCCGACGAGCGCGGGAATCGTCAGGTAGTTCAGCGCGCGCACCATGTCGCGCTTCTCGATGGACTTGAGCAGGGCGAGCCGCCCGACCGGCACCATCATCGCGCCGCCCATGCCCTGTACGAAGCGCGCGACCACGAGCTCCGGCAGATGGGTCGAGATGCCGCAGCAGATCGAGCCGAGCACGAACACACCGATGGCGGTGCGAAACACGTTGCGCGTGCCGAAGCGATCGGCGATCCAGCCGCTGACCGGAATGAAGACCGCGAGGCTGATGAGATAGGTCGTCAGCGCGAGTTTGAGCGTGATCGGACTCTCGCCGAGATCCTGGGCGATCAACGGCAACGAAGTGGACAACACGGTCGAGTCCATGTTTTCCATGAACAGCGCGCAGGCAACGATCAGTGGAACGAGCATGAGGCGTGGCGTTGCCGTGGCGGCAACCGGATAGGCGTTCGAAGTACGACACGGCGTACTGCATCGGAAACCACCGGTGAAACGCGGACCGCGGTGGTGGCGCCCTTCGCGTGCGAGACGGCGGCGCTGTGTTGCGTTATAGCAAATTCATCGCCGCGCGTCCCGCGCACGCGGGAAAGCCAGACACCATGCGGGTTCACCCGCTGCTGCGGGGACCGTCACGGTGTTTCAAGTGGCGGAATGCCGTGTTGCGGTGCGACACGGCGTCGCGTCGTCCATGGCGAAACGACGGCGCCCGCGCTAGTGCGCTTCGAGGAAGTCGCGCAGCACCTCCAGGTGCGTGTGCGTGGCGCCGTCCTCGAGGCGGTGCGCCGCCGTGAGCAGCGTGACGCGGCCTTCGGTCAGGCGCGCGCGAAGCTCGGCGAGCATGGCGTTGTGATCGGCATCGAGCGCGGCGAGTTCGTCGAGGTATTGCTCGCGGAACGCACCGAACTCGTCGGGATGTTGATGAAACCACTGGCGCAGGGGCGTGCTCGGCGTGACGTCCTTGGCCCAGAAATCGATGTGCGCCTTCGCTTTGGCGAGACCTCGCGGCCAGAGACGGTCGGCGAGCACGCGTTGGCCGTCGTCGGGAGCGGGCGTATCGTAGACGCGCTTGAACCGGATATCGAGTGACTTGCCGCTACCCTTGCGGGTCGGGGCGCGTTTGGCCGGCGAAGCGGCACCGGCGGCTTTCGATGATGGCATGGAGGGGCGATCTCCGCAGGGAGCGCGCGCAGGCGCGCGATACCGAGAGCTTACCGGAGGCGGTCGACGTGCGCATGCCCCCACGGCTGCGGCACGCGCCGCCCGCCGGCGGGCGCCCGGCGTATTGCCGAAGCCCCCGCCATGTCCTCGCTCAGATCACGCCGCGCGTGTCAGCGGCGCAACCTGCCGGATGCCGAGCGAGGCCAGCGCCTGCCCGATCGCCGTCACGACGTTGCGCATCTCGTTCTCGTCGATGGCGCCGATGCAACCCACGCGGAACGTCTCGATCTGCGTGAGCTTGCCCGGATACAGGATGTAGCCGCGCTCGCGTACGGCCGCGTAGAACGCCTTGAAGTCGTATTTGCTGTCGGCAGGCGCGTGGAACGTGACGATGACGGGCGCCTGCGCTTCCGGTGCGAGGAACGGCCGGAAGCCCAGCGACGCCATGCCGTCGATCAGCGTCTTGCAGTTGCGGCGATAGCGCTCGCCGCGCACAGGCTGGCCGCCTTCCGCGAGGAACTGGTCGACGGCCGCACGCAAGGCCGCCACCACGTGCGTGGGCGGTGTGAAGCGCCATTGCGTGGTCTTCTGCATGTACGCGTACTGGTCGTGCAGATCCATCGCCAACGAGTGGCTGTTGCCGGCGCTGGCGTCGAGCACGGATTTTTTCGCGATCACGAAGCCCATGCCCGGCACGCCTTCCAGGCACTTGCCGCTGGCGGCGATGAGCGCGTCGAACGGCATTGTGCGCACGTCGATCTCCACCGCACCGAACGAGCTCATCGCGTCGACGATCAGCCCCTTGCCGTGCATCTGGCACACACGTGCGATTTCCGCGAGCGGGTTGAGCACACCGGCGCCCGTCTCCAGATGCACTTGCGCGACGTGCGTGATCGAGGGATCGCGCGTGAGGGCGTCCTCGATGGCGGCGGCCGTTGCGGTCTGGTCTTCGGGGATCGGCAGTGCGACGGCGTCGCGGCCGAGGTAACGGCAGATCTTCAGAATGCGCTGGCAATACGCGCCGTTGTCCGGCACGAGAATGCGCGCGCCGCGCGGCGTGAGCGTGCCGATGGCCGCTTCGACCGAGAAGGTGCCCGAGCCTTGCAGCGGCACGCACACGTAGTCCTCGCCACCGTGCACGACGTCCACCAGATCGCGGCACAGCGACGCCGTGATGCGATTGAACTGGGCGTCCCACGAACCCCAGTCGCGCAGCATGGCCTGTCGGGTGGCCGGCGACGTGGTGAGCGGGCCGGGGGTGAGCAGAATCGGTTCCTGACCGAGAATCATGACCGCCTCCTATCAAGCGGGGAAACAAGCGAGAGAAGTAACAGCACTGTCGACGTTCGCGAGCGTTGCGGGCGCGGGGCTGCGGCCACAGCCCCGTGCCGGGTTCATGCGTGAGATCCGGATGGGGTCGACGTGGTCGATGTGCCCGACACGTTCGATGTCCCGGCCGCCTGGGCCGCCGGCCGTCGCCACGCCTGCGTATAGCGCTCCACCACGAGCTGGATGCCGTGATAGAGCAGGCAGACCAGCATCGAGGTGAGTACCACCAGCGTGGCTATCGCTGCCGCGGGACCGATGGAGCCGGTCTCGTCCATGTTGACGATGGCCACCGAGGCGAGCGACGTGTCCGCCGAATAGAGGAACACCACGGCGGAGACCGTCGTCATGGCGTTCACGAAGAGATAGCGGCTGATGTCGATGATCGACGGCAGACAGATCGGTGCCGACACGTGCCAGAACGTGCGATAGAAGGGCACCTTGAGCGAGGCCGAGACGTACTCGAACTCCGGATCGATCTGCTTGAGCGCAGTGATCGCCGTGAGGTGACTCGACGAGTAGTAATGGACGACGTTGACGATCACCAGGATCGCCAGCGTGCCGTACAGGCCATGCAACGGGTTCGTCTCGGGCACGAAAAAGAAGATGTAGCCGAGGCCGAGTACGAGACCCGGCACGCCCATCGGCAGCACGGCCATCATGCGGATGACGCCGCGCAGCCACGTCATGCCGCGCGTCTTCTCGAGCAGGTAGGCGATGACGAAGATCGCCGCCGTGCCCCACACGGCGCACCAGAACGCCATCTGCACGCTGTTGAGGTACGAGTCCACCGCGCCGCTCTCCACGAGCCCGAAGCGGTAGTGGCCGAGCGAAAGGCTGAAGTTGTACGGCCAGAACTTCACGAACGACGCATAGACCGCCATGCCGAGAATAGCGAGCATGATCGCGGCCATGCCCCAGCACAGCGTAGCCATCAGCCAGTCGAAACCGCGCGAGGGCTTCGGCACGTACGGCACGGCGCGCGCCGAGAGCAGCGCCTGCTGCTTGCGTTGCACGACCGAGTCCACGAGATAGGTGATGCCCACGGGCACCAGCAGCACGAGGCCGACGACGGCGCCCTTGGAAAAGTCCTGCTGCCCGATGACGAGCTTGTAGATGTCGGTGGCGAGCACATTGAAGTCGCCGCCGATGACCTTCGGAATCCCGAAATCCGAGATCGCGTAGGTGAACACGATCATCGCCGCGCTGATCACGCCGTACTTCGCGCCGGGCAGTGTAATGGTGAAGAAGCGTCGCAGCATCGGCGTGCCGAGCGCGTCCGCCGCCTCATAGAGACGGGCATCGGTGAGCGAGAGCGCGGTGATGAGGATCATCAGCGCGTGCGGGAATGTCGCGTTCACCAGCGACATCACAATGCCGAGCGGGCCGTAGATATCGATGTCGCCCATGAACGGGCGCAGCAGGCCCTGATTGCCGAACCAGAAGATGAAGGAGATCGCCGGCAGCAGCGTCGGGCCAAGAATCGGAATGAGCGCGATGTTGCGCAGCAGTGTCTTGCCGCGAATGCGGCTGCGCGTGAGTGCGTACGCGAATAGGAACGCGAGCGGCACGGTGATGCCGGTGGTCACCGCCGAGATCCACACGCTGTTCCAGATCGAGCCGAACAGTGCGGGAGAGTGGAAGTACTCGCGAAAGTGCTGCAGGCCGACGAAGCGGCCATCGCTGTCCTGCACGCTCTTGACAAGAATCGCCGCCATCGGCGCGAGCAGGAAAAGCACGCCGGCGGTAGCCGCGACAAGCAGCAATGCCTGGGCGAACCGGTCGGTCCAGTGCGAAGCGAGCCGTACGGGCCGCAGCGTCGCGGGCGACGGCTCTACCGCCGTGCCGATGGCCGGGGCCGCGTGCACGGGCGACGGGCTGTGCAGTGTCGAAGGTACGGAACTCATCTCGGCTTCACCCCTGACGGAAGACGCGCACGGCGGCGCTCGGCACGGCAAAGCGCAAGGCGCCGCCGGCTGCCGGTTGCAGGGCCTGCATGTCCGCAGGCGAGAGGTCGGCGTAGAGCGCGTGCTCGCAGGCATGCATGCGCAACGTTACGCGCGAGAACGCCCCGAGGAATTCGATCTTCTCGACGGCGCCATCGAAGACGTTGGTGTCCTCCTCGAGCGCGTCGAGATCGCGCACGCGCACGTCTTCCGGCCGGAAAAAGACGCGGATGTCCTCGCCGGTGCGACAGCCATTGAGCGTGCCGCACGTGAGCTCGTACTGCCCGACGTGTACCCGCCCGGCATCGCCCAGCCGCGCCGGCAGGATGTTGGTCTTGCCCACGAAGTCCGCGACAAAGGGAGTGGCGGGCCGTTGATAGATCTCGCCCGGCGTGCCGACCTGTTCGATCACGCCCTGGTTCATCACCACGATGCGGTCGGCCATCGACAGCGCTTCTTCCTGATCGTGCGTGACGAGAATCGTCGTGATGCCGAGACGCTGCTGGAGCGCGCGGATTTCGCTGCGCAGGCGTACGCGCACTCGCGCGTCGAGTGCGGAGAGCGGTTCGTCGAGCAGCAGCAGGCCGGGCGAGGTGGCGAGCGCGCGCGCAATCGCGATGCGCTGCTGCTGGCCGCCGGAGAGCTGGCCGGGGAATTTGCCGCCCGCATCGGGCAGGCCGACCATCGCGAGCAGTTCCGCCACGCGAGCGTTGCGCTCGGCGCGCGGCACACGACGATTCGTCAACCCGTAGGCGACGTTTTGCGCCACGCTCAGATTCGGAAACAGCGCATACGACTGGAAGACGATGCCGTAATCGCGCCGCATGGGCGGCAGCGTCGAGATGTCGCGTCCGTTTTGCGACAGCGTGCCGTGCGTCTGCGCTTCGAGGCCCGCGATGATGCGCAGCAGCGTGGTCTTGCCGCAGCCCGACGGGCCGAGAAAGCACAGCATTTCGCCGCGTCGCACGTTCAGGTGTATGTCCTGCAGCACCACCGTGCTGTCGAAGCGCTTGTGAATGCCGCTCAGGCTCAGGTAAGTGTCGTCGCTCATTCGGGGGACCTCCTGCGGTGTTCGCCCTGTGGTCTGTCGATGTCGGACGGGGCGTGTGTCGCGCCCGTCCGTCGCGGATGCCGGCAGACGTTACTTCTTCTCGGATTTCGCGCCGTAGCGCTTCTGCCACTCGGCGAGCACGGACTCACGGCGCTTCGCGATCTCGGTGAAGTCGTTCTTCACGAGCAGATCGGGGTAGTTCGCGGGGATCGTGTCGAACTGCTTCGCCACGCCCGGATAGGCGACGATGGCCCAGTCCTTCGCGTACATCTGGTTCGCTTCCTTGCTGGCGAGCCAGTCCATGTAGCGCTTGGCGGCGTCCATCTTTCTGGTGGTCTTCACGATGCCGGCGGCTTCGATGTCGTAGCCCAGTCCTTCCTTCGGGAAGACGAGATCGATCGGCGCGCCCGCCGCCTTGGTGCGATGCGCGTTGAACTCGAACGAGATGCCGATCGGGTATTCGCCGGCGCCCGCGTCGCGACATGGCTTCGAGCCGGAATGGGTGTACTTGACGATGTTCCTGTCGAGCGCGTCCATGTACTTCCAGCCACCGTCCTTGCCGAACATCTGCAGCCAGGCGGTCACGTCGAGAAAGCCCGTGCCGGACGTGGCCGGGTTCGGCATCACGATCATGCCCTTGTAGATCGGCTTCGTGAGGTCCTCCCACGACGTGGGCTTCGGCAGATTGCGCTTGGCCGCTTCCACCGTGTTGAAGCACACCGTGGCGCCCCACACGTCGAGTCCCACCCACGACGGCGGGTTCGCGCTGTCGCTGTAGGCCCGCGTGAGCTGATCGAAACCCTTCGGCGCGTACGGCGCGAGTAGCCCTTCCTGCTTGATCAGCTCCAGGCTCGAAGCCGCCAGCCCGGCAATCACGTCGGCCTGCGGATTGGCCTTCTCCGCGAGGATCTTGGCCGTCACGACACCGGTGGAGTCGCGCACGTATTTGATCTCGATGTCCGGATTCGCCTTCTGGAACGCCTCGGCGTATGGGCGCATGACTTCGACTTCCCATGCCGTGTAGACGGTGAGCGTGGTCTTGGCGAGCGCATGGCCTGCCTGGGCAGCGCAGACGATTCCGGCGGCGAGGACGGCGGCAGCGCGCACGGCGCGGCGCAACGATGGGTTCATGGATGGCTCCTGTGGGTCGCGAACATATGTCGCGCTGTCAGTCGGGAAGTCGCCTTCTCTGAGGCGATGTGTTGCATATTATTGGCAATTTATGTCTTTTTCTTGAAACCCTTTGCATTTGTCATCTGTTCGTCAAATACCTCCAATAGTATGGAAATCGTTGATTCAGATAGGGTTTTGTCGTTGCCTACACCGACTCAATCCGACGATGTCGCCAACCTTGGCTGCGATGTCGGATGTGTTTTGTTGACAATCTACAAATTGCTGTGCTTGAATGTCAAGCAACAAAATTAATCACGTAATGCCACAAATTGCCTCAGACGATCCGCTGAGACAGCTTGCCCCCGGGTGTGACGGCTTTGCGTGACGGCATCAGCGCCCAGAGATAAGGAAGACCGGTATGACCTCCAAGCCCACGTCGCCTACCGCCATCGAGTTGCTGCAGAGCCAGTCGCTCACCACGCTCGTTCAGCACGAGATCGAGCGCCAGATCATGGCGGGCACGCTCACGCCCGGCACCAAGCTCAATGAAATCGAAGTCGCGGGCCGTCTCGGTGTCTCGCGCGGCCCGGTGCGCGAAGCGTTTCGCGCGCTGGAGGAGGCGGGGCTGCTGCGCACTGAAAAGAACCGCGGCGTGTTCGTGCGGGTGATTTCGATCGAGGAGGCCGAAGAGATCTACACGCTGCGCGGCGTGCTCGACGAGTACGTGGCGCGCACGCTGGCCGAAGTCATCGATTCGGAGCAGCTCACGCGGCTGCGCGAGTCGGTCGAGGCGATGCATCAGGCGGTGGAGGCGGGCGACAGCGAGGCGTACTACGGCCTGAACCTGGCGTTTCACGACGCGCTCGTCGAGATGGTGGGCAATCGCAAGCTGCTCGAGACGTATCGACGCCTGGTCAAGGAACTGAGCCTGTTCCGGCACGAGGCGCTCACCGGCGACACGTCGGCGCCGCCGAAGTCGGAGCGCGAGCACCGGGACATCGTGAGTGCCATCGCCTCGCGCGATCCCGAGCGCGCCGCGCAGGTCACGCGCGAGCACCTGTCGCGCGGTCGCGCACGCATTCGCGAGGCGCTTGCGCGCGCGCCCGGCGTGTCGGCGCAGGCGAAGGCCGGATAAGCGAGGGGCAAGCGAAAGTTAAGCGAAGCCCTTGCCAACGTTACCGATGTCGTCCTTGACGACGCACTACTGAATACCGGCCGCCGGATGGGCGGCGCGCCAGGCGCTACGCCAGAGGCGATGGACCGAGTTACCGAGTTGCTCTTGAGGAGACCCGACGTGAACCAGCCCGTGCAGATCCAAGTCAACGGCCGCCAATACCGGTTGCCGCAACAGCCGACCGTCATCGTTTGCGTCGACGGCTGTCAGTTCGAATATCTCGAAGCGGCCGCCGCTGCCGGCGTGGCCCCCTACCTGAAGCATCTGCTCGCCGACGGCGCGGTGTTTCAGGGCGACTGCGTCGTGCCGTCGTTTACCAACCCGAACAATCTGTCGATCGTGACCGGTGCGCCCCCCGCCGTGCACGGCATCTGCGGCAACTACTTTTTCGATCCGGCGGCCGACGGCGGCCGGGGGGCGGAAGTCATGATGAACGATCCGGCCTACCTGCGCGCCGGCACGGTGCTCGCGGCCGCCGCCGATGCGGGCGCCAGCGTCGCGGTCGTGACCGCCAAGGACAAGCTGCGCAAGCTGCTCGGCCATCGCATGAAGGGCATCTGCTTCTCGTCCGAGAAGTCCGATCAGGTCACGCTGGCGGAGAACGGCATCGAGGATGTGCTCGGGCTCGTGGGCATGCCCGTGCCGGACGTCTACAGCGCCGCGCTCTCGGAATTCGTGTTCGCGGCGGGCGTGCGCCTGCTGGAGACGCGCCACATCGACCTGATGTACCTCTCGACGACCGACTACGTGCAGCACAAGTGGGCGCCGGGCACCGAGGGGGCGAACGCCTTCTACGCCATGATGGACAAGTATCTGCGCCGCATGGACGAACTCGGCGCGGTCATCGGCCTGACCGCCGACCACGGCATGAATGCCAAGCACGATCCGAGGACCGGCCAACCGAACGTCATCTATCTGCAGGACTTGCTCGACGACTGGCTCGGCCGGGGCGTCGAGGCGGGAGGCGCGCGCGTGATCCTGCCGATTACCGATCCGTACGTCGTGCACCATGGCGCGCTCGGTTCGTACGCCACGATCTATTTGCCGCGCGACGTCGATGGCGATTCGATCCGTCAGCGCATCGCCGCGATGCCGGGCATCGAGGTGGTGCTGACCAATGCGCAGGCCTGCGCCCGCTTCGAGCTGCCGCCCGATCGCGTTGGCGATCTGGTGGTGGTGAGCGATCGGTCGGTGGTGCTCGGCACGAGCGCGAGCCGTCACGATCTGACGGGCCTCACGGTGCCCCTGCGCTCGCACGGCGGCATATCCGAGCAGACCGTGCCGTTGCTGTTCAATCGCAAGACGCAGGGCATTCCCGGCAAGGCGCGGCTGCGCAACTTCGACATTCTCGACGTGGCGCTCAACCACGTCTGAGCCGAAACGAGCGTGTTGACGAGATAGCGAGAGATCGCAAGATAGCGAGAACCAACGGTGACGCGATCCGCACGCGGGTCGCGCCACCGGGCCCCTGTCCGGTTGGATATGCTGTGGAGAACCCCATGAACGCGCCGCACAAGCTGCACCCCGAGTTCCGCGCCGAAGCCCTTCGCATCGGCGGTGAGAAAGTGACCCGCGAACGGATCATCGAAGTCTTCAATCCGTATTCGGGCGATCTGGTCGGCACCGTGCCGAAGGCTTCGCTCGACGACGTGCGCCGCGCGTTTGCGATCGCCAAGCAGTATCGCTCGACGCTTACACGGTTCGAGCGCGCCAACATCCTCGAAAAGGCTGCAGCGCTGCTGCGCGAGCGCACCGCCGAGGCGGCCGCCATCATCACGATGGAGTCGGGGTTGTGCAAGAAGGACGTGGTCTACGAAATCGGGCGCGTTGCCGACGTGCTGGGCTTCGCCGCGGGGGAAGCCCTGAAGGACGATGGCCAGGCGTTCTCATGCGATCTGACGCCGCACGGCAAGAAGCGTCGCGTGGTCACGCAGCGCGAGCCGCTGCTCGGTGCGATCTCGGCCATCACGCCGTTCAATCATCCGATGAACCAGGTCGCGCACAAGGTGGCGCCGTCGATCGCGACCAACAACCGGATGGTGCTCAAGCCGTCGGAGAAGGTGCCGTTGTCGGCCTACTATCTGGCCGACACGCTGTACGAGGCCGGTCTGCCGCCCGAGATGCTGCAGGTCGTGACCGGCGATCCGATGGAAATTGCCGACGAGCTCATCACGAACGAGAACATCGACATGATCACGTTCACGGGCGGCGTGTCGATCGGCAAGTACATCGCGTCGAAGGCCGGTTATCGACGCATCGTGCTGGAGCTCGGCGGCAACGATCCGCTCATCGTGATGGAGGACGCCGACCTGGACCGCGCCTCCGATCTCGCGGTGCAGGGCTCCTACAAGAATTCCGGCCAACGCTGCACGGCGGTCAAGCGCATGCTGGTGCACCGCGATGTTGCGGCGGCATTCACCGAACTCGTGGTGGAGAAGACGCGCGCATGGAAGTACGGGGACCCGGCCGACGGCGCGAACGACATGGGCACCGTCATCGACGAAGCGGCCGCGCGTCTGTTCGAGTCGCGCGTCAACGAAGCCGTCTCGCAGGGCGCTCGTCTGCTGGTGGGCAACAGGCGCGAGGGCGCGCTCTACTCGCCGACCGTGATCGACCGCGTCGATCCGAAGATGACCGTCGTGCGCGAGGAGACCTTCGGACCGGTCTCGCCGATCCTGACGTTCGGCAGCATCGACGAGGCGATCGCCATCTCGAACGGCACGGCCTTCGGTCTGTCGTCGGGCGTGTGCACGAATCGCCTGGACTACGTGACGCGTTTTACCAACGAGCTGCAGGTCGGTACCGTGAACGTGTGGGAGGTGCCGGGCTACCGGATCGAACTCACGCCGTTCGGCGGCATCAAGGACTCGGGGCTGGGTTACAAGGAAGGGGTGCAGGAGGCGATGAAGAGCTTCACCAACACCAAGACCTTCACCTTGCCGTGGGGAATCTGAGGTCGGTCGAAGCGCCGGAGCGGGGGGCTTGCCGTGCCCCTGTTCCCCTTACGCAACAAGGCTTGCCGGAATCGCAGCAAAAATTGTGACAAATTGATGACACGATTGTTGCTGGGGTCGTTTTGGTGTACGGTGTACCGATTGGGGATGCGCATGACGCGTGAACTTCATACGGATCCCGACGCCAGTGCAGGACTGACGCGGGATGCCAATATGGCAAACCAGTGGGCGCGTCATGCTGGCGCCGCGCCGCGCCGCCTGTCCCGTCGACAACAAGATCACGGAACACTGGCATGCTGACACTGCTCAACCTTCTCTCCGGGGTGGCGATGCTGATCTGGGGTACGCACATCGTGCGTACCGGGGTTCTGCGCGTCTACGGCGCCGATCTACGGCGCATTCTCTCGCACAGCATTTCGAACCGCTTTCTCGCGTTCGCTGGCGGTGTGCTCGTCACGGGCCTGGTTCAAAGCAGCAATGCGACGGCGCTCATCGTCTCGTCGTTCGGTGCGCAGGGGCTGATCGCGCTGACGCCCGCGCTCTCGATCATGCTCGGCGCGGACGTCGGTACGGCCCTCATGGCGCGGATCCTGACGTTCGACCTGCATTGGCTCTCGCCGCTGCTGATCTTCTTCGGCGTCATCTTCTTCCTGTCGCGCAAGCAGACCCGCGCCGGGCAACTGGGCCGTGTGTCCATCGGGCTGGGCCTGATCATTCTCGCGTTGCAACTGATCGTGGCGGCGACCACGCCAATGACCGAGGCCGCGGGCGTCAAGGTGTTGTTCGGCTCGCTCACCGGCGACGTCATGCTCGACACGCTGATCGGTGCGCTGTTCGCGATGATCTCGTATTCGAGCCTGGCGGCGGTGCTCCTCACGGCCACGCTGGCGTCGTCCGGCGTGATTTCGCTCAAGGTTGCCCTGTGCCTCGTGATCGGCGCGAACCTCGGCAGCGGCATGCTGGCGATGCTCACCTCGGCCGGACAGAATGCCGCCGGCCGTCGCGTGGTGTTCGGCAGTCTTCTCTTCAAGCTGATCGGTTGCCTGCTCGTGCTGCCGTTCGTCGACTACGCGCCGTTGCTCGTGAATTGGCTGTCGGACGCCCCCGCGCAGGCCGTCGTCAACTTCCACGTGCTGTACAACCTCGTGCGCTGCGTGGTGTTCCTCGCATTCACCGAGCCGATGGCGCGTCTGTGCGTGAAGCTGCTCGCGGAGAAGCCCGAGGCGGACGGCGTACTGCGCCCGCGTCACCTGGACGAGAGTGCATTGGAGATGCCGTCGCTGGCGTTGGCGAACGCGACGCGCGAGACATTGCGCATGGGCGACATCGTCGAGCAGATGCTCAACGGCCTGCTCAACGTGATCCGCAGCAACGACGTGGTGCAGGCGCGCGAGACGCGCCGTCTCGACGACGACGTCGATCATCTCTATACGGCGGTGAAGATGTACCTCACGCGCGTGTCGCGCGAGAACCTGAGCGAGCAGGACAGCCGTCGATGGACGGACATCATTTCGCTCACGATCAACCTCGAGCATGCGGGCGACATCATCGAGCGCATGGTGACGGAGGTCGAAGAAAAGAAGATCTCGCACAAGCTCTCATTCTCCGAGGCCGGCCTGCAGGAAATCTGCGACATGCATGCGCGGCTCGTGACGAACCTGCAGCTTGGACTGTCGGTGTTTCTGAATACCGATCTGAAGAGCGCACAACGGCTGATGGCCGAGAAGGAGAGCTTCCGCGATCTGGAGCGTGCGTATTCGTACACGCACCTGAATCGTCTTGCGGGGCAGTCGGTGCAGAGTATCGAGACGAGTTCGTTGCACCTGGACATCATCAGCGACATGAAGCGGCTCAATTCGCTGTTCTGCTCGACCGCCTATCCGGTGCTCGACGATGCGGGCGCGCTGCGCAAGAGCCGCATGCGCGACAAGCCGAAGGAAACGAAAGAGATGAAGGACGCCAAGGCGCTCAAGGAAACGAAGGCGTCGAAGCTGGCGGCGATTGCCGATGTCGCGACGGCCGCCGCTCCGGGTTCGCGCGACGACAACGAGAGTTCTCAAGATGGCCCTGAGCCTGCCGGACATCCGCACGCTGTTCGATAAATTCGGTTCGCTTGCCTACAGCGGCGAGCCTGTCACCCAACTGGAGCACGCGCTGCAATGCGGCGCGCTTGCCGAGAGCGAGGGCGCCGACGAGGCGCTCGTCGCGGCCAGTTTTCTCCACGATCTCGGCCATCTGCTCAATCTTCAGGGCGAAACGCCCACCGAGCGCGGCATCGACGATCTGCATCAATACTTCGCATTGCCCTTTCTGCGCCCGTTGTTCGGCGACGCGGTGCTCGAGCCGATTCGTCTGCATGTGGATGCGAAGCGCTGCCTGTGCGCGGTCGATCCCGAGTACTACGGTCAGTTGTCGGCCGATTCCGTTCGCAGTCTCGCGTTGCAGGGCGGTGTGTTCAGCGACGAGCAGGCGCGGACGTTCATGGCGCGCGAGCATGCCGAGTCCGCGCTTCGACTGCGTCGATGGGACGATCGCGCGAAGGTGGCAGGCATGGCGACACCGTCGCTCGATCACTACATGTTGGTGCTGGAGCGCGTGACGATCCAGTGACCACGGTGAAATGAAGAAAAAACAAGGCCGCGCGGGGATGCCCCGGCGCGGCTTAGTTGCTTTGTTGCGTCGTTGTTTACGGATGTCTGCGTGAGCGAAGTGCGATCAGCGTGGCAGACGGGCTCGCCAACCCGTGGGCAACAAGCGCAGCACCGCGTTGCGCGACGGCTGCCAGAACACCGAGAGCACCAGTAGCACGCCGCCCACGACAATAGCCGCCACCGACATGGAGTTATCGGACGGCAAATCGGCATCGCCGCCGCTCGGGGCGGAAGTCATCAGCATTTGCAGAATCGCGCTCAGCAGATAGAGCAGGGACGAGAGCATGAGCGCCCTGCGGTCGATCACCAGCGAGACAACGGTGAGCAGCGCGAACACGGCAATAACTGCGCCGGGGTGGTGGGGCGTGAGCATCCAGAAGATCGGATGGGTGATCATGCACGCCGCGAGCAGGTGAAGCCAGAAGGCGACATCCGAACGAATGGTGGTGCGTTGAGGGTCTTGCGCGTCCCAATGCAAGGCCCAAAGGAAGATTGCGAGACCGGCGACGACGGTCACGGTCAACAGCCAGCCGCCTGCGTTCGCGTCGAGCGCGATCACGTGCGCCCACACGGTGATCACGATGCCGGCCAGACCCAGCGCAATGACCGCTGGTACGCGAAAACGCCACCAGAAAAGGGCGGCGCCGAGCGCGGTGCATACGCACGTGGCGACAAGCGTCCACCAGCTCATCGACGCACGCATGCTTTCCCCGCTGTGACTCAGGAGCGACGCGTTGCCGAAGCCCAACAGCGCCATGGTACTGACAAAGCTGAACGAGAACCACAGCGCGGGCAGCGTCATGCGGCGTTGGCGCACGAAAATTTCCGAGAGTCCCCATGCGATGGCGGCCGCGATGAGCATCTGCAACCATGACGGCAGGCCGCTGGTGAGCCAGACGGTGCCGAACGAGAGCAGCCAGGAGGCGATGACGACGAAGATGTCGTTGAAGCTGGTGACGAGGCGCAGCGGCTCGTCGTCGACGCGCTGTTGCGTCGGCGGCGCGGCGGTCGAGGCGCCGGCGGACGCGGTGTCTTGCGACGGCGGCGGAGAGAGAGGCGTAGTCATTGACGTGGCAATTATTGGCGTTCGTGGCTCGAAGTGTATCCCTCTGACGGATACCTACCGCAAAAAATCCCATCACTCCATGGGCATCCGCCCAATGTCACATCGCTCTGGGATTGGGCGCTTTCCCTACGCGACACGCCAACGCCTGCACGGGCCCCAACAGCGCGTGGTACAGCTCGACCCGCCGCCTCGGCCACACGCCTGCTAGCTCGCCAGCGCCGTCGCCTCGATCTCCACTGCCACGCCGTGGCTCAATGCCGGGACGGGGACGACGCAGCGCGCCGGCTTTGCATTACCGGCCCACGCGGCATAGACCTCGTTGAACGGTCCCCAGTCGTCCACGTTCGTGATGTACACGCGTACCTGCACGAGTCGATCGATGCGTGTGCCGCACGCCGTGAGAATTTGCGCCACGTTATCGAGCGCCTGCTTCGCCTGCACCGCGAACGGCGCACCCACGAGACGTTCGCCCTCCGGCGTGATCGGCAGTTGTCCCGACACGAAGACGAAGCCGTTCGCGCATACGCCGTGCGAATAATGTCCCCGCGGCGGCTGCAGCGTGGGGACGTTCATCGCCTCGATGCCACGTTCCTGAGCGCTCATGCTTCCTCCCCGAGCGTAAGTTTGGCGAAGCGCGCCATATCGACATTGCCCCCCGAAAGCAGGATGCCCACGCGCTTGTCGCGAACCTCGAGCCTGCCTTGCAGTACGGCCGCCGCCGCGAGGCAACCGGTTGGCTCCACCACGATCTTCATGCGACTCGCGAGGAACTGCATCGTCTGCACCAACTCGTCGTCGGTCACCGTCAGAATGTCGTCGACCAGCGAGCGGATCACCGGGAACGTGTATTCGCCCAGATGCTGCGTCTGCGCGCCGTCCGCAATGGTCCGGGGCGTTTCGATGTGCACGATCTTGCCCGTGCGGAAACTCTGCTGAGCGTCGTTGCCCGCCTCCGGCTCCACGCCGTAGATCTCGATGTTCGGATTGAGCGCACGCGCCGCTACCGCGCTGCCCGACAGCAATCCGCCGCCACCGAGGCAGACCACGAGGACGTCGAGTTCGCCCGCATCCTCGATCAGCTCCTTCGTCGCGGTGCCCTGACCGGCCATCACGTGCGGATGGTCGTACGGCGGGATCAGTGTCATGCCGCGCTCGGTGGCCAGCCGTTGTGCGAGCGCCTCGCGATCTTCCTTGTAACGATCGAACAGGATCACCTCGGCGCCGTAGCCGCGCGTGGCGTCGATCTTCATTTGCGGCGCATCCTGCGGCATCAGGATGACGGCCGGCACGCCCAGCTCCCGCGCGGACAGCGCAATCGCCTGCGCGTGGTTGCCGGACGAGAACGCCAGCACGCCACCGCGCTTCTGTTCCGCGGTGAATTGCGAGATCGCGTTGTACGCCCCGCGGAACTTGAACGCGCCCATGCGCTGGAAGTTCTCCGCCTTGAAGAACAGATGCGCGCCGGTCATCGCGTCGGCGGTGCGCGACGTGAGCACGGGGGTACGGTGTGCCGCCTCGCGAATCCGATCGTGAGCGGCGACGACGTCGCCGTAGGTAATCGCCAGTGTGGGAGCAGTCATGATGAACCCTTTGGGTCGGAGAGGTAGGTGTAGACCGTCGAGCGCGCCACACCCAGCGTGCGCGCCACTTCGGCGTGGGCCTGACGCAGGTCGAGCAGCCCGCGGGTTTCCAGCAGACGGATGGCTTCGCGGCGTTGCGCAAGCGTGAGGCCCTGCGGTGTGGTGTTGCGTTGTGCGGCGAAGTCGACGATGAGCGGGGCGATGTCGTCCAGACGCCGCGGCGCGAGCGTCTCGCGCACCGGCGCCGGCGCGGTATTCGCCACGTTGACCAGTTGCTGCACGCTCGCCGCGGCCGCCGCGAGCATCGAGATGTCCATGTTCAGGCAGATGGCCGCCACGTATTCGCCGGCGCTGTTCTTCAGGCCGATGGACGTGCTCTTGGCCGGACGTCCATCCGGAAACCGGTTCGCGTAGTTCGCGATGACTTCCGGAAACGTCGGATCGGCAATACGGGCCAGTCCCATTTCGGTGACCGCATCGCCCGGCGCGCGGCCCGACAGATTGTTGGCGATGGCCACGACGGCATGGTCCGGGTCGGTCAGATCGTGCAGCACCACTTCGACCAGTGGCGCGAACGTGGTCCCAAGCGCTTCAACGATCTTGCGTCCCTCGCGCAGCAGTAGCGCGTTCTCGTCGAGTTGGCCGATGGCAGATGTGGCACGCGGGCCGGGAGATTTGGCGGATGTCATGGTTTGACATTGTGTCATTTTATGACGAAATGTCAAACTTCAATGATGTCGGCAGCACCTGGCTGACATCGGGGTTTTCGGGGAACGGGAACGAGGATGGGCGCGGGCGCCGTAGCAAATAGGCAACGCGGCAGCGCTGGCGACGCCGCGCCGTTGCCGTCAGACGAGTTGTTTTTCGGCCAGTTCGCTCTTGATGTAACCGTAATAGATGGGGGCGGCGACGAGTCCGGGCAAGCCGAACGCGGCTTCCATCAGGATCATGGCGAGCAGCAATTCCCAGGCGCGCGACTGAATCTGCGTGCCGACGATGCGCGCGTTCAGGAAATACTCGAGCTTGTGGATGACGATCAGGAATGTGAGCGCGGTGATGGCCACGTATAGCGATACCGACAGTCCGAGCACCACGATGAACGTATTCGAGATCAGGTTGCCGATGACCGGCAGCAGGCCGACGACGAACGTCACCACGATCATCGTCTTGCGAAGCGGCAGATGAACGCCGAACATCGGCAGCACCGCGAGCAGGAAGATCCCGGTGAAGAGCGTGTTGATCGCCGAGATCTTCACTTGCGCAAAGACGATGCGACGGAACGCGTCGCCGAACAGCGTCACGCGGCGCCTGAGCGCGGCGGCGAGCGGACGCATGTGTTGGACCGGCCGCACCGACGAGAGCGCGACCAGCGCACCGAGCACCAGTCCCACGATGATGTGGACCATGGCGTTCAGCGCTTCCTTGCCCACGAGCGACATCTCCTGGGTGTGATCCTTCAGGTATTCCGTGACGCCCTGATGGATATCGTCGCTGTCCGCCGGCAGTCGTGCCGTGAGCCACGCCGGCAGTTGCGTGCGGGCCTGCTCGATCACGTCCATCATGCGGCCGTTGATATGTTCGAGATGCCCCGCGTCGCTGCGAAAGAAGGTGAGAATGCCGAAGATGAGCGCGGTCATCAGCGCAACGATCACCGCCGAGAGCAGCGCCACGGCGACCAGCCGCGCCCGCTCGCTCGAGATGCGCAGTTGCAGACGCGGCCCGAGGACGTGGACGAGCTGATAGACGACCATGCCCGAGAGCACGGCGGAGAGCAGATGCACGCTGAGAATCAGCCAGAGAGCCACGGCCGCGAAGACGTAGCTCGCCAGTTCGATCCAGAACTCCCGATTCGGATTCCAGCCAGAGCGCGGTTCCATGCAATGACGTCCTTGAAAGAAGACTCCGCCCGGCGTGCGGCATGTGCGTTGCACACCGCCTGCGCCGGACGTACGGCGTTACGTTGCCTGTTTGGTGTCCGTTCCGCGCTTGTTCGGTGCGCGTTCCGGGTTGTGCTGCGGCCCTGTCTCGAGCTTACTTGCCACGCGCGAGCAGTGGCGCGAGGTACTTGCCGGTAAAGCTCGCCTTGTTGGCGGCGACCTGTTCCGGCGAGCCCTGCGCGATGATCTGCCCGCCACCGGCGCCGCCTTCCGGCCCGAGATCGATCACCCAATCCGCCGTTTTGATCACGTCCAGGTTGTGCTCGATGATGACCACGGTATTGCCCTGATCGCGCAGCCGGTGAATCACCGTGAGCAGCAGCTCGATATCGTGAAAATGCAGCCCCGTGGTCGGTTCGTCAAGGATATACAGCGTGCGGCCCGTGTCGCGCTTGGAGAGCTCCAGCGAGAGCTTCACGCGCTGCGCTTCGCCGCCCGAGAGCGTTGTCGCGGACTGGCCGAGTCGGATGTAGCCCAGCCCCACGTCGAGCAGCGTCCTGAGCTTGCGCGCGACCACCGGCACCGGCTTGAAGAACTCGTGCGCCTGCTCGACCGTCATGTCGAGCACTTCGGAGATGTTGCGCCCCTTGTACTGCACTTCGAGCGTTTCGCGGTTGTAGCGCTTGCCGTGGCAGACGTCGCAAGGCACGTAGACGTCGGGCAGGAAGTGCATCTCGACCTTGATCACGCCGTCGCCCTGGCATGCTTCGCAGCGTCCGCCCTTCACGTTGAATGAGAAGCGGCCCGGATCGTAGCCGCGCTCCTTGGCCGCCGGCACACCGGCGAAGAGCTCGCGGATCGGTGTGAAAACGCCTGTATAGGTGGCCGGATTCGAGCGCGGCGTGCGGCCGATGGGCGACTGGTCGACGTTGATGACCTTGTCGAAATGTTCCAGCCCGTCGATCTGTTCGTACGGCGCGGGCTCCGCCGACGAGCCGTACAGGTGGCGCGCCACCGCGTGATACAGCGTGTCGTTGATCAGCGTGGACTTGCCCGAGCCGGATACACCGGTCACGCAGGTGAGCAGACCGACCGGCAGATCGAGATTGACGTGCTTGAGGTTGTTGCCCGTCGCGTCGACGATGCGTAGGTAATCCTCGCCCGGCGCATGGCGCTCGGCCGGGACTTCGATGCGGCGTGCCCCCGACAGGTACTGCCCGGTCAGCGACTCCGGCGCGTGTTCGATCTGCTCGGGGCTGCCTTGCGCGATCACCGTGCCGCCGTGCACGCCCGCGCCGAGACCCATGTCGACGACGTAGTCGCTCGCGAGAATCATGTCCTCGTCGTGCTCGACCACGATCACCGAGTTGCCGAGATCGCGCAGATGCTTGAGCGTGCCGATCAGCCGATCGTTGTCGCGCTGGTGCAGACCGATGGACGGCTCGTCGAGCACGTACATTACGCCCGTCAGCCCGGAGCCGATCTGCGAGGCCAGGCGAATGCGCTGCGCTTCGCCGCCCGAGAGCGTATCGGCGCTGCGCTCCAGCGAAAGATAGTCGAGACCGACGTTGTTCAGGAACGAGAGCCGCGCGACGATCTCCTTGACGATCTTGTCCGCGATCTCGCGCTTGGCGCCGTGCAACATCAGCTCGTGGAAGTAGCCGAGCGCTTCGCGCAGCGGCAGGTTGCCGATCTCGTAGATCGCCCGCGCCTGCGCGCCTTCGCCCACCTTGACGAAGCGCGCTTCGCGACGCAGGCGACTGCCCTCGCAGTCGGGGCAGGCGCGATTGTTCTGGTACTTGGCGAGCTCTTCGCGCACAGCCACCGAATCGGTTTCGCGATAGCGGCGTTCCAGGTTGGGGATGATGCCTTCGAAGGCGTGCGAGCGCACCGACGTGCGCCCCTTCTCGTTGACGTACGTGAACGGGATTTCCTGCTCGCCCGAGCCGTACAGCACGATCTTCTGCGTGGCTTCGGGCAACTCCTCGAAGGGCGTGTCTACATCGAAGTCGTAGAACGCCGCGAGGCTTTGCAGCATCTGGAAGTAAAACTGATTGCGGCGGTCCCAGCCCTTGATCGCGCCGGACGCGAGCGACAGTGCCGGGAAGGCGACCACGCGCTTCGGATCGAAGAACGTCATCTGGCCGAGGCCGTCGCAAGTCGGGCAGGCACCCATCGGGTTGTTGAACGAGAACAGGCGCGGCTCGAGTTCCTGCAGCGAGTACGAGCACACCGGGCACGCGAACTTCGAACTGAAGACGTGCTCCTTGTCGGTGTCCATTTCGAGCGCCATGGCGCGGCCGTCGGCCAGACGCAGGGCCGTCTCGAACGATTCCGCGAGACGCTGCTTCAGATCCGGGCGCACCTTCACGCGGTCGATCACCACGTCGATGGAGTGTTTCTCGGTCTTCTTGAGCTTGGGCAGCGCGTCGATGTCATACACGCGCGCAGTGCCCTCGTTGGCCGCGCCGCCGCCCGAGCGGATGCGAAAGCGCACGAAGCCCTGCGCCTGCATCGATTCGAAGAGATCGGCGTGCTCGCCCTTGCGGTCCACGACCACCGGCGCGAGGATCATCAGTTTGGTGTCTTCGGGCAGCGCGAGCACGGCGTCGACCATTTGCGAGACGCTTTGCGACTCGAGCGGCAAGCCGTGGTCCGGGCAGTACGGGGTGCCCACGCGCGCGTAGAGCAGACGCAGATAGTCGTGGATTTCCGTGACGGTGCCGACCGTGGAGCGGGGATTGTGCGACGTGGCCTTCTGCTCGATGGAGATGGCGGGCGAGAGACCTTCGATGAGGTCGACGTCGGGTTTCTCCATCAACTGCAGGAACTGACGCGCATACGCCGACAGGCTCTCGACGTAGCGTCGCTGGCCTTCCGCGTAAAGCGTGTCGAACGCCAGCGACGACTTGCCGGAGCCGGACAGGCCGGTGATCACCACGAGCTGGTGGCGCGGCAGGTCCAGATTGACGTTCTTGAGGTTGTGGGTACGGGCCCCACGTATACGAATGGTTTCCATTGACGGTTCCGGGTCGTCGCCGAGGAATCCGCGCGGCGAATCGTCGCGGGGCGGGTTCCGGCCCCCAAGAGCTCGAGTTTCCCGGAACGTCGAACCGCGTCGGCACGGCGTTGGCCGGGCGTCGACGCGGCAGGCGGCGGGAGCGGTCGGGCAGGCCGCTGGGGGAGAAATCCGGGCGGCTAAACCTGCTAATATACCTAAGTTTGATTGCCGGGGCTGAACCGTCTGACGGGCCCTCCCGAGCGGTACGCCGGCACGCGGCACAGATGGGGGCGAATCGCCCGATTTCCAGAGGCTGATGCCTGTCCTTCGCGCCTTCGGCGGCGGGAGCGCCGGGCCTCGGGGCCGCAATTCAGACGATTCCGAGACAGCAAGCGGTTTTTCCTGCTATTTCCATCCCTCAGGACGTAATGTCTATCGATTCCGTGACTTCCGCTTCCCCTGCCACGACGCGCGGCCGAGGTGGCCGCATGACCCCGCTAGAAGTGCGCGCCAGCGCGTCGCTCGCGGGGATTTTTGCGCTTCGCATGCTCGGACTGTTCCTGATCATGCCGGTGTTCTCGGTGTTCGCGCAGACGATTCCGGGCGGCAACGACACGTTTCTCGTTGGGCTGGCCATCGGCATTTACGGTTTGACGCAGTCGCTGCTCTACATTCCTTACGGCTGGGCGTCCGACCGGCTGGGGCGCAAGCCGGTGATCGTCTTCGGGCTGGTCGTGTTCGCGCTCGGTTCGCTCATTGCCGCCATGGCGCACGATCTGACGTGGATCATCGTCGGCCGGGCGATTCAGGGCGCCGGCGCGATCTCGTCGGCGGTGATGGCCTGCGTGGCCGATCTGACGAGCGACGCCAACCGTACCAAGGCGATGGCGATGATCGGCGGCAGCATCGGCGTGTCGTTTGCCGTGGCGATCGTGTGCGCGCCGTTCCTGTATCACTGGCTGGGCATGAGCGGTTTGTTTTCCGCGATCGGCGTCCTGGCGGTGCTGGCGATTTTCGTGGTGTTGTGGGTCGTGCCTGCGCCGCCCGCGCATCCGCCGGCCGGTCCGGCGCCGTTCTCCGAGGTGCTGCACAACCCGGAGTTGCTGCGTTTGAATTTCGGCGTATTCGTGCTGCACGCGACGCAGACGGCATTGTTCGTGGCAATGCCGCGCATGCTGGTCGCGGCGGGCTTGCCGGTCGCGCAGCACTGGGAAGTCTATCTGCCGGTGATGGGGCTGTCGTTCGTGGCGATGGTGCCGGCCATCATCGCTGCCGAAAAGCGTGGAAAAATGAAGGCGGTGCTGCTCTCGGCAATTGCGCTGGTGGCCGTGGCGCAGGTGGCGTTAGGCGGGTTGCCGCCGACGGTCGGCGTGATCGCCGTGGTGCTTTTCGTGTACTTCCTGGGCTTCAACGTGCTGGAGGCGTCGCAACCGTCGCTGGTGTCGAAACTGGCGCCGGGGCAGCGCAAGGGCGCGGCCGTGGGTGTCTACAATACGACGCAGGCATTGGGGCTTTTCTGCGGCGGCGCACTAGGGGGTTATCTGATGACCCACTACGGTCAAAACGCAATCTTCATGGCCTGTGCAGCGGGCGCTTTCGTGTGGCTTATAATCGCCGCACCGATGAGGACGCCTGCGCCTCGTCAATCCTGATCGGATTTCAGCAATACCGGAGAAAGATTCATGGCATCAGTCAACAAAGTCATTTTGGTCGGCAATCTCGGCGCCGATCCCGAAGTCCGCTACATGCCGAGCGGCGATGCGGTCGCGAACATTCGTCTGGCGACGACCGACCGTTACAAGGACAAGCAGAGCGGCGAGTTCAAGGAGATGACGGAGTGGCACCGCGTGTCGTTCTTCGGTCGTCTTGCCGAGATCGTCAACGAGTACCTGAAGAAGGGTTCGTCGGTGTATATCGAAGGCCGCATCCGCACGCGCAAGTACCAGGCGCAGGATGGCACGGACCGTTACAGCACAGAAATCGTGGCTGACCAGATGCAGATGCTTGGCGGCCGCAGCGGTGGCGGTGAAGGCGGCGGTGGCGGCGGTTATTCGCGCGGCGGCGGTGACGAAGGCGGCGGTGGCGGCTATTCGCGCGGTGGTGGTGGCGGCGGCGGTGGTGGTGGTCGCCAGCAGGCCCCGGCCAAGCAGTCCGGCGGCTTCGACGACATGGACGACGATATCCCGTTCTGACGCGACTTTGCCGCGCAGCAAACAAGAGCCCGCAACCTTAACCGGTCGCGGGTTTTTTTGTATTCGTCAAAAAAGTATACGAATCCAGGGAACTGTATAATCCCCGCGTCATCCACTTCGCCCCGCCCCACAGACTCCCGTGACCATGAGCGACGTTTCTTCCCTCTCCACCGTCGAGCGCGCCTACGAAGAAATTCGTCGGCAGATTCTGGCCGGCGAATTGCTGGAAGGCGCGCCCATTCGACAGGACGATATCGCGGCAAAGATCGGCGTCAGCAAGATTCCGGTGCGCGAAGCGCTCATGCGTCTGCAATCGGAGGGATGGGTCACGCTCAAGCGGAACGCTGGCGCGTTCGTCACGCCGCTTACGGCAAGCGACTGCGTTGAGATGCTCGACCTGCGCATCGCGCTCGAATGCCGGGCGTTGGAACTTGCCGTGCCGAACATGGCGCCCAGCGACCTCGCGCTCGCCGAACATCTGCTCAAGCGTTACGAAAAGGCCGACACGCCGCAATCCTGGAGCGAACTGAACCTCGCCTTCCATCAGACGCTCTACGCGCCCGCCGACCGTCCGCGTCTCGTCGCGACCGCACAGGCCGCGCAAGAGCGCATGGGGCGCTTCCTTCGCACGCATCTGCTGGCAGTCAACGACCATCAACGCTCCTACGACGAGCACGTCGCCATCCATCAAGCCTGCGCGGCGGGCGACACCAAAAACGCCGTGCGGTTGTTGCGCAAGCACCTCGAGCAAACCCAGCGCGAAGTGATGGCGTATTTCCGTCTGAACGGCAGAACCTCCGCCTGAGCACCGCAAGCGCGGAGGCCGTTCGCACCGTCATGCGCACCTGAGCGGTCGCATGTTTCGCTCCCGGCATCACCTCGTACACGCAACGCCACCTACACGACGCCGACGTAGAGCGTCACAGTCGGTGCGACCACAGGGTCATGAGAATCAACGCGTTGCTGCCGTCGCCGCCAGCTCGTTCATTGACCTCATGCCCTCTACAACCCCCAGTGCGTCAGATCGGGAGTGACCGGCCCTGGGGCCCGCAGCGCCGGGGCCAGCGCGGCTGCGATGGCCAACAACTGACGGTCAGCCAGTGGCGGCGCCATCAACTGCACGCCGACGGGCATGCCGCTGTCGTCGAAGCCGGCCGGCAGCGCGATGGCGGGCGTGCCCAGAAAGTTGCCCGCGCGGCAGAAGCTACCGATGCTGGCGTGGGCGCTGTCGGCCGGGTCCAGCGGCAGGGCGCCGTGACCGGTCGCCGGTATCAGCAGCGCACCTCCGGGGCCGATGGCTTCGGCGAAGGCGCGGGCTGCCAACGCGCGGCGTGTAACGGCCTGTTCGTACTTGGTGAGGGGGATCCTGCCGCCGGCCAGGATACGCTGGCGTACCACCTCCCACAGCGGCTGCGTGGCGTCTTCGGCCAGATGACCATACAGTTGAAAACCCTCGTAGCCGAGGATTACCGAGTTCGCTTCGGAGAGCTCGCCGATGTCCAGTTCCGCAGGCGGCATCCAGGGCCGCAGCGCCCACCCCGCCACGGTCAGGCGGGCGAGCCCCTCGTCCCAGACGCGCTGCGCGCCGTCCGACAGCTTGGCGGGAAAGGCGCGCGGGTCCAGCACATGCAACTCAGGAAGCGCATGCGGTGTGATGGTGGGCAGCGCGTCGCGCAGGTCCTCGCTGATGGCGGCGGGTACCTGCTGCGTCAGCGCGTCGGCGGCGTCGGGGCCGGCCAGGATGGCGGTGAGCGCATGCGCGTCGGCGACGCTGTGCGCGATGGGGCCGAGCACGTCCAGTGTTGGTGCGAGCGGCACGACGCCCGCACCGCTGATCACTCCGCTGGAGGGCTTGAAACCAACCAGGTGATTGAGTGCGGCTGGTGCGCGCACTGAGCCGCCAGTGTCGCCGCCGACGGCAATGGGTGCCAGACCGGCTGCGACGGTGGTGCCGCAGCCGGACGACGAGCCACCCGGCGCGCGATGCCGTGCGGCGTCCCACGGGTTCCACGGTGTGCCGCGCGTGGGATTCTGTCCGGCCAGGCCAAAGGCGAACTCGGTCATGTGGGTCTTGCCCAGGACGACCATGCCGGCGGCGCACATGCGCTGCACGACGGTGGCCGTGATGTCGCTCGTGATGGCCAATCGACTGAGCGAGCCGGCCGAGGCGGTGCTGCCGGCGACTTCGATGCTGTCTTTGAGCGCCACCGGCACGCCGTGCAGCGAGCTGGCCGGGCCGGCGCCGCCAGGGCGCAGGGCGGCGTCGGCGGCGTCGGCCTGCGCCAGTGCCTGTTCGGTGAAGACCTCCGTGAAGGCATTGAGTGCGTGGGCGCGAGCGATGCGATCCAGGAAATGCTGGGTGACTTCACGCGAACTGGTCTGTCCGCTGGCGATCTGGCGGGCGATGGACAGCGCGCTTTGGAAATGAAGGGGAGCGGGGAATTCGCGCATGGAAATTGGCATGAAATCGGATCCCGTCGCCCCGGCGAAGCGGGGCGCGGGCGGAAGGCTGGCGCTGAGTTATTTCAGCGGCCGACCATTGGTCTCCGGCATGCGGATGAAAGTGAGCAGCGTGATGACCGCGCCTGCCAGCACGTAGTAGAAGAACCAGCGTTCCTGGCCGATGCTCTGCAGCCAGGTCAGCAAATAGGGCGTCGTGCCGCCCAGCAGAGCCACCATGAAGTTGTACGGGGCGCCAATACCGACCGCGCGCACGCGGGTCGGGAACTGTTCAGACATGATGGCGGGCGCTATCGACGTATAGAGTGCGTACAACACCAGGCCGAACAACTCCACCGCCAGGATGGAGGCGAAGGTCGGCTGCATGGTGGTGATGACCGGGTAGAAGAACAGCAGATAGCCACCGGCGAATACGATCAGTTGCGGCTTGCGGCCAATGCGGTCGGAGAGCGCGCCGAGCAGCGGATGCAGCAGCATGAACACGATCATCGCGATGGTGTTGGCGCCGAAGGCGATTCTGGAGTCGGCGTGCAACGCGCGGATCGCATAGGTCGGCACATAGGCGACAAACAGGTAGAAGGCGAAAGTTGTCAGCACGGAGAAGCCGATGATGCGTAGCGTCTCGCGCGGGTACTCGCGCAGCAGCGTGCGCAGCGGCTGCTTGACGGGCTGCTGCTTGAGCTGTTCGGCCGAGGCCTCGGTTTCGGGGATGGAGGTGCGCAGCCACATGCCGGCCACGCCGCCCAGCGCGCCCAGCAGGAAGGGAATGCGCCAGCCGAACTCCTTCATCTGCTCGGGCGAGAGATGGGTGGTGAGCGCCCAGCCGATCGCCGAGGCGATGAGGATGCCGCCCGCCGAACTGAAGAAGGCGAAACTGGAAAAGAAACCGCGGCGGTGGTTGGGCGCCATCTCGGCAAGGAAGGTCGAGGCCGACGCGTACTCGCCGCCCAGCGACAGGCCTTGGATCAGTCGCGCGATCACCAGTAGCACTGGCGCGGCCAGGCCGATGTGTTCATAGGTGGGGGTGACGCCGATGATCAGCGAGCCGCCGGCCATCATTAGAATAGTGGCGGCCAGAGCGGCCTTGCGACCGTAGCGGTCCGAGAAGATGCCCAGTGCCCAGCCGCCGACGGGGCGCATGAAGAAGCCAACGGCGAAAATGGCGAAGGTTGCCAGCAGCGAGGCCGTCTCGTCGGTCTTGGGGAAGAACTGCCCGGAGAAGAACACCGCGAAAGACGCGTAGATGGTCCAGTCGAACCATTCCACGGCGTTGCCTATGCTGCCCGCGGCGATCTTGCGTGCATTGGATACCTCGGCTCGCACCGGGCGGGCCGTGGAGGTTGCTTGGGTCATGGGAAGGGCCCTTGTCTCTGTTTGGTTGTTGAATTTTGCCTTCGAAATGCCAAAATATGTTGAATATAGACATTTGTATTGAATATTACATTGAATATGGACAATAGTGTGCGGTCTTTGGCGGAAGAAGGACATATCGAGATCGACGCCACCGATCTGGCCTGCCTGGCTGCGCTGCAGGTCAACCCACGCGGGACCTGGCGCGATCTGAGTTCCGCCTGCGACGTGCCGGAGCGCACGCTGTCGCGCCGGTTGCAGCGGCTGATGGAGGGCGGTTACGCCAAGGTGATCGGCGAACTGGACCCGGTGGCGGGCGGCAGCGGCCCGGTGCTGCACGCTTGGCTGCAGGTGGAAAACGGCAAGGAGCAGCAGGTCGCCAGCCATCTGGCGGGGCTGCCGCAGACCCAGGTGGTACTGGCGACGACCGGGGCGTCGGATCTGTTCGCCGAGATCAATGCGCAGCATCAGGACCAGTTGTCGGACTTGGTGGTGCGGTTGCTGCCGCAGGTGCCGGGGCTGCGGCAGGTGGAGTCACGCATCGTGCTGCGTTCGTTCCGGCGCGCGAGCCGCTGGCGAATTGACGGCTCGGTGCCGGCGGAACCGGTGTCGCCGGGCGACGGTCGCTACGTGCTCAATGCCGACGAGGCGCGGTTGCTGGCGGTGCTGGCCTCCGATGGGCGAGCCAGCCTGGGCGTGCTGGCGGAGGCCTGCGGCGTGAGCGAGCCCAAGGTGCAGAGACTGATCGGCGGCCTGGTCGAGCGCCATGTGCTGACCTTCCGCGTCGAGCTCGAGCCCTCGCTCGTCGGCTACGGTGTCGAGGCCATCCTGTCGGTGCAGACCCGCCCCGGTCTGGCCGAGTGCATCGCAATGGAACTGGCGCAGGACAAGCACACGCGCTGCCTGTTCGGCACCAGTGGTCACACCCAGTTGTTCTGGCATGTGCTGTGCCGGGACATCCATGATCTGTGGACGGTATCGACCGAGCGCATCGGGGCGCTGGAGGGCGTGCTGTCCTGCGATGTCAGCACTGTGGTCAAGGCCTACAAACGCGCAGGGCGCTTGCGGCACGGGTTGAGGGTGGAATAGATAGGATAGGGCGGGAGTCGACCTGCGGCGCCCACCGATCGAGAATTCGTTCCTTCAAAATCGTATACGAAAATAACAAATGATATACGTGGACAATTTTGTTCGCGTATAGTCGAGTCGACCGGGAGTCCACGTCCCCGGGGGGTAGGGTCGTCCCGCGCGGGATTTCAGACCCGCGATTCGCCTCGTCTGCCCCGCTGGGCAAGGCGTTGCGAGCCGTCATGCCGTTGCGCAAACATGCTTCGCGAGCCTGTTGTTTCCGAGGCACGGACTTTCCCTGATTGGACGCCGCTCCCGATTGTCGGACTTCAAAGGATGGGTGTGACGTCTTTACACGTAGACACAACGTAAGGCGTACGACTCATCACATCTATCAGGAGGAATTTCATGGCCGAGTCGCAGAGTCTGCAAGGCGCGTGTGTTTGGCGAGGGACCGAAATGGTCGATCACGATCGTTGGGTCAAAACGTTCCCGGCCATCGTGCTCGAACAGATCGACGCCGCCCTGGAGGCAACGAAGGATATCGATTGGCGCAACGTCAACCGTCATAACTTCCCGCTGCCCGACGCTGCCGCCTTCTTCGACGACGTGCGCGAAGAACTGGAAAACGGTTCCGGCATGGTCAAGATCCGCGGCCTCGATGTGACGCGCTACAGCGTGGAGCAACTGCGTCGCATGTGGTACGCGCTGGGCGCGCATCTGGGCACGCCGATGTTCCAGAATTGCCGCGGCGAAGTCATGCGCGAGATCAAGGACGAAGGCATGGGCGTCGGCGCCAGGCTCTATGGCGCGACGGTCGACAGCTCGGGCAAGCCGTTCCTCTCTTCGGGCGCCCGCACGCTCTCGCCGGGACAACTGCGCTTTCACACCGATCGTTGCGACGTGGTTGGCCTGCTGTGTGTTCGACAGGCTTCCGAAGGCGGCGTGAGCAAGCTCGCGAGCAGCGCCACGGTGTACAACGAAATCCTCGCGCGCCGTCCGGACCTGCATGCGTTATTGTGCAAACCGATTCCGCGCAGCCGGTTCGGCGAAGAGGCGGGCGGCGAGCACATCGCGTACGATTTGCCGATCTTCGGCGTTCGCGACGGCAAGCTCACCAGTCACTTCTCGCTCACCTACATCGAGAACGCGCAAATGCTGCCGGGCGTGCGCAAGCTCTCCGAGGCCGAACACGAAGCGATCCGCATGCTGATGGACGTGGCCGAAGCGCAGTGCTTCGAGATGCGCTTCGCACCGGGTGACATCCAGTTGTTGAACAATCACGTTGTGTATCACGGCCGCACGGCATTCAAGGACGACGTGACGACGGGCCAGGACCGCATGCTCATGCGCCTGTGGCTGTCGATGCCGAATTCGCGGGCGCTGCCCGAGGACCATGCGGTGCTCTGGGGCGACGTCGCTTCTGGCAAGCCACACGGCGGCATCGCCCAACCGGCGGTGGCGTTGCCGGCCTGAGAGTTTGAATTTACGCCGGGGCCGCGACATGGGAACGTCGCGCGTGCGCTCCGGCAATTCACAGTAAGGTACCGGTGCGGCGAAGTGGCGTGCCCATGATCGTGCCGCACCGGATACCATCCCAACCGCTTTACGTATTTACGTAGTTGGACGAAACCTGAAGACGCAAGGAGACTTCCTCGTGAAATTGATCGACCGGCAAGACAAGACACGCGCAACCCGCAAAACGGCGCACGCGCGCATGCTGTTCATTTCGGCCGTGCTGGGCGGCCTCTGCGCGAGCGCCGTGGCGGCACCTGACTACGGCAAGTGCGAAGTGACCGGCACGCGCGGCTCGGTGAAGCTCGAGACCGTCACGCCGGGCGCGCTGTCGGTGCGCCCCGTGCTGCCCGCGCCGGGCTGGTGGAACGGCGATTCGCCCGACACCATCAAGGACGGCTTCGAATACTGCATGGCCGCCAACATGGCATACCGCGCCGGGCTCGATCGCGTGATCGTGGTGAACCGCTCGTTCGCGCAGGTCGTCGCCGGCCAGGCGAAGGGCTTCGATATCGCCCTGAGCGAGATCACCATCACCGACGAGCGCAAGAAGGTCGTGAACTTCACCGATCCGTACTTCAGTTCCGATCAGGGCGTCCTGGTCAGGACGGGGACGAAGGTCGACAAGGACAACATCAAGAAGATGCGTCTCGGCGTGAAGCAGGGCACGACGATCCTGCCGTATCTCACCGACAAGGTGAAGGTCGTCGAGCATCCGAAGGTCTACGTCGACACGGCCGCCATGTACGCCGCCCTCGCCGCCGGTCAGGTGGACGCCGTGCTGTACGACACGCCCAACGTGCTGTCGATCGCGAAGAAATCCGAAGGCCGCTTCGAAGTCGCGGGCCGCTACGACACGAGCGAGCAGTGGGGTGGTCTCGTGAACAAGGATTCGCCGAACCTGGCCGCGTTCAACAAGCTGATCGCCGAGATGAAGAAGGACGGTACGTTCGATCGCCTCGCCACGCAGTACCTGGTGCCGAGCCTCGGTGCAGACCCCGCCAAAGTGCCGGTACTGACGCCGTGAGGTCGCCGTGTCAATGAGCGAATCCTCTCAAAAGGCGGCCGGTGCGGCGATCGGCGCGACGGGACGCGAGCGGCGGCTGAACATCGGCGGCATGCCGTCGTCGCCCTTCACGCTGTTCCTCGTCGCGCTGATCGGCGCGCTCGTCGTCATCGCGGGCAGCGCGTACACGATCGTCGCCTTGCATGAAGGCTTCGTGGCGAATCGGCTCGGCGGCTGGTGGGTGCCCTTGGGCGCCGCGCTGCTCGGGCTGATCTCGCTGGTCGTGCTCGTGCCGCTCGCCAGGGCATTCGCTCGCTGGCGCGCCTTCAGCCGTGCCGCCGCGCGTCGCGACATCGTCGCCGCGCGCGTGGCGCGCTCCGAGGCGGACGTGCAGAGCTGGATCACGCTCGGCTACACGCTCGCACAGCTCATCGTCGTGCTCGCGCTGCAGTTCGTGCTGGCGAACAATCTCGCGGTGGCCAAGACGTTCTTCTTCCTGCCGCTGATCGTCAAGACATTCCCGCTCGTGCTCGAAGCGTTCTGGGTCAACGTGAAGATCTTCGTGATTGCGGAAATCTTCGTGCTGATCTGGGGGCTGATCGTGGCGCTGGCGATGTTCGCGCCGGGCCCGGCGGGCAAGCCGCTGCGTTTCATCGCGACGGCCTACGTCGATATCTTTCGCGCCATGCCGGCGGTGCTGGTCATCTACCTCGTCGGCTTCGGTCTGCCGCTCACGGGCGTGCCGATTCTGAAGGACCTGTCGCTCACCACGTACGTCGTGATCGCGCTCACGCTGACCGTGGGCGCCTACGTGGCGGAAATCTATCGCGCGGGCATCCAGGGCGTGCACTGGAGCCAGGTCGCCGCGGCGCGCTCGCTGGGCTTGTCGTACGCGCAGACGCTGCGCTTCGTGGTGCTGCCGCAAGGCATCCGGCAGATCATCCCGCCGCTGCTCAACGCCTTCATCGCGTTGCAGAAGGACACGGCGCTCGTGAACGTGGTCGGCGTGATCGACGCCTTCAACCAGTCGATGGTCATCGCCTCGAATCACTACAACCTGTCGGCCGCCACCACCGTGGCCGTGCTGTTCATCATCATCTCGATTCCGCAGGTGCGTTTCGTGGAGCGGATGGCGCAACGCGATCGGGCCCGCATGCGTGCGGGCGGGGCCTGAAGGAGCGAACGACCATGTCATTCATCGAGATTCGCGACATCGTGAAGTCGTACGGCGACGTGCCGGTCATCAACGGGCTCGCGCTGACGGTGGAAGAGCATCAGGTGGTCTGCCTCATCGGTCCGTCGGGGTCGGGCAAGTCCACGCTGCTGCGCTGTATCAACGGGTTGGAGTCCATCGACGCCGGCGAGATCCTCGTGCACGGCGACCGGATCTCGGGCCCGGGCGTCGACGTCAATTCGCTGCGCCGTGACATCGGCATCGTCTTCCAGGGCTACAACCTGTTTCCGCACATGACCGTGCTCGAGAACGTGACGCTCGCGCCGATTCGCGTACTCAAGCAGCCCCGCCGCGAAGCCGAGGACCGCGCGATGGCGCTGCTCGAACGCTTCGGCCTGGCGCACAAGGCCGCCGAGTACCCCGATCGCCTGTCGGGCGGACAGCAGCAGCGCGTGGCGATCGTGCGTGCGCTGGCGATGGATCCGATGGTGCTGCTGCTCGACGAGATCACGTCCGCGCTCGATCCGGAGCTCGTGTCCGAAGTGCTGAACATCGTGCGCGATCTGGCGCACGACGGCATGACCATGCTGCTCGCCACGCACGAGATGGGTTTCGCGCGCGAGGTCGCGTCCAAGGTCTGCTTCCTGTGCGACGGCGTGGTTTGCGAAGAAGGGCCGCCCGAGCAGATCTTCGGTGACCCGCGGCAGGAGCGCACGCGCGCCTTCCTGCGCAGCATCCGGCAGGCCAAACGTCTTTGAGAGAGGGGAGACATTCGATTTGACTGTTCACCCAGTTTGGGGGACCTTCGGGTCCCCTCTTTTTTTGACGATGTGAGCGGGTGCGCCTCGGGGTCACCGACGTCCGCAGGTAAAATTGCGAACGCCTCCTGACACGACATCATTGCCATGCTCGCTCACGCCTTCGCGCCCTACGACACCACGATTGCCGCAGTGCTCCACGCCGCGGGCGTCACGAACGGGCTGGACAGCGACGACGGTTCGCACGACGGGTCGCATCTGATTCGCGTGTGGAACCTCGTGAGGGAGATCGCCGCGGACGAGCCCGGCGTCGATCTGGAAATGCTTGCCGTCGCCACCTTGCTGCACGACTGCGTGCCAGTGGAGAAAACCGATCCGCGCCGCGCGCAGGCGTCGCGGCTTTCCGCGCAAAAGGCCTGCGGTATTCTGCGGACGATCGGCTGGCAGACGGAGCGCGTTGCCGCCACGGCGCACGTCATCGAAGCGCACAGCTTCTCGGCGGGCATCGCACCCGAGACGCCGGAAGCGAACATCCTGCGCGACGCCGACCGGCTCGACGCCATCGGCGCGATCGGTATCGCGCGCACGTTCTACGTGGCCGGCCGCGTCGGTTCCCGTCTCTACGATCCCGCCGACCCGTTCGCCACGCAGCGATCGCTCGACGATCGACGTTTCGCGCTCGATCACTTCGAAACCAAGCTCCTGCATCTGGCCGACGGCCTGACGACGCGCGCCGCACAGCGCATCGGCGAGAGGCGCGTGACCACGATGCGCGCGTTCCTCGACGTGCTGCGTGAGGAGATCTCGCCGTCGCGGTGACCCGACGACGCGAGACCGCCCGGCGACTACGTTCCGGCGGCGTCCAGCGGCACCTCCAGCCCGATCTTGACGTTGCTCATCGCCACAAGGGTCTTGAAGCGCTTGACGTTGTTGCTCTCGAAGAAGAGCGCGCGGGTGAGCTCGGTGTACTGCGCCATGTCGCGCACCACCATGATCACCACGAAGTCGCATTCCCCGGCCACGTAGTAGCACTGCTGCACCTGCGGGCAGGCGAGGAAGCTGCGCTTCATGGCGTCGAGCAGATCGAGGCGTTCGTTCTCGACTTCCACCTCGGTGATGATCGTCAGCGGATAGCCGACGCGCGCCGGGTCGACCAGTGCGACCGTCTTGCGCGTCACCCCTTCTTCCGCCAGCTTCCTGAGCCGGCGGTTCACCGCGGCCGACGACAGGTTCACCTGTGCGCCGAGCGCATGCTGAGGCGTCGTCGCATCTTGCTGAATCGCCGCGAGCAGGGCGATGTCGTAACTGTCCAGGCTCATGGTGCGCAATAAAAACTCGGTTTGGACGCCAAAAACGCGCGAATCGTACGCACGCGTCGGAATATTATTCAGGCTGTCCGATGATACTCCGCTAGCGGTGACGCGCACATGCTCGTGGCGCCTGCCAGCGAAGACAACGCAGCTTTCCGAAGCGCGCGACCCCTTGCCGCCCTTGCCGATACCACACCACTGACCCATGCAAGCCTCGAAAGCCTCCACCTCCGCCACTGCCTCCGCCGCCCTCCGCCTGAACGGCCCCGCTCTGCTGCAGCAACTTCGCGACCTGGGCGAAATCGGCGCCGATCCCGTGGCAGGTGGTCGCACGCGCGTCGCCCTCACGGACGCCGAGAAAGCCGGTCGCGACCAGGTCGTTGCCTGGATGCGCGAACTCGATCTCGACGTGCGGATCGACCGCATCGGCAACATCTTCGGCACGCTCGCCGCGCACGAAGCCTCGTCCGGTGACGCGCCGCCGCGACCGCTCATGATGGGCTCGCACATCGACACCGTGATCAACGCGGGCGCGCTCGACGGCTGCTACGGCGTGCTCGGCGGTCTGGCCGTGGTGCGCGCGTTCCGCGATGCCGGCATCGCGCCGTCGCGACCGATCACCGTGGCTGCGTTCACCAACGAAGAGGGGGCGCGTTTCCATCCGGACATGATGGGATCGCTCGTGCATGCGGGCGGCTTGTCGCTTGAGGAGGCGCTCGACGCCATCGGTACCGACGGCGCCCGCTTGGGCGACGAACTGGTGCGCATCGGCTACGCGGGCGACATGACGCCCGGCATGCTTGTGCCGCACGAATATCTCGAACTGCACATCGAGCAGGGACCGATTCTCGAGGCGGAAGGGCTGGAGATCGGCGTTGTCGAGAATCTGCAAGGGATCTCGTGGCAGCAGATCACCGTGCAGGGCAACGCCAATCACGCCGGGACGACGCCGACGCGCTTGCGCCACGACGCCGGCTACGTCGCTGCCGCGGCCGTCGCCGAACTTCGCCGGATCGCGGTCGAGTCGGGCACCACGCTCGCGACGGTCGGTACGTTCCGCGTCGAGCCGGGCGTCATCAACGTGATCGCGCGCAAGGCGGTGTTCACCGTCGACATGCGAGATCCGGACGAGCAGCGCCTCGCCGCCGGTGAAGCGCGCTTCGCCGAATTCCTGGAGAAACTCGCGCAGGAGGAAGGCGTGCGTGTGACGACAGAGCGTCTGGCGCGCTTCACGCCGGTGGTGTTCGACGCGGCGCTCGCCGATGCCATCGAAGCGAGCGCGAAACGGCTGGGCCTGTCGCACAAGCGCATGACGTCGGGCGCGGGCCACGACGCGCAGATGATCGCGCGCATCGCACCGGCCGCCATGATCTTCGTGCCGAGCCGCGGCGGGATCAGCCACAACCCGCGCGAACATACCGACGACGACCAGCTCGTACGCGGCGCCGAGGTGCTGCTCGACGTCGTCGCACAACGCCTCGGCGTGTCGCGCTGAGTCTCTGCGCGACATCGACGCAGGACAATTTGCTTTATCGGAGCCCCCCAATGCTGTACGTCAATCCCCACGTCACGCGCGCGCCGTATCCCGCGTCGCTTCAGGACGTCATGAGCATCGCCCGTGCGCAGGAGAGCCGCACGTGGCTCTCGCACTGGAACGGACTGCGCCCGGGCAGCACGCCGTTGCGTTCGTTGCCCGATCTGGCCGCGGGGCTTGGCGTGCGCGGCGTACTGGTGAAGGACGAAGCGCTGCGCTCCCCGCTCGGCAGCTTCAAGGCGCTGGGCGCGCCGATCGCGCTGGTGCGCCTGCTGTTGCGCGAATACGAAGGACGTGGCTTCACGGCCGCGACGCTGTTCGGCGGCGAGCACCGCGGCGAACTCCCGGACTTCACGGCGATCAGCGCGACCGACGGCAACCATGGCCGCGCGCTCGCGGCGGCGGCGCGGAGCATCGGCTGCCGTTGCGTGATCGTGCTGCACGCACAGGTGAGCGAAGAACGCGAGCAGGCGATCGCGGCGTACGGGGCGCAGATCGTTCGTATCGCGGGCAACTACGACGACTCGGTCGCCGAGGCGGCGGCGCTCGCCGAGCGGCATGGCTGGCATGTGGTTTCCGACACCTCCTACGAAGGTTACGAAGCGATTCCGCGCGACGTCATGCAAGGGTATGGCGCGATCGCGGCGGAGGTCGCCGAGGCGCTGCCCGGCGACGGCTCGGCCTGCCCGGTGACGCATGTTTTCCTGCAAGGCGGCGTGGGCGGATTGGCAGCCGGCATCGTGAGCTATCTCTGGGAGCGCTGGGGCGCCTGGCGTCCGGCGTTCGTGGTGGTCGAGCCGGCGCAGGCCGACTGCCTGTATCAAAGCGCGATGGCAGGCAAGCCGGCGTCCGCCTCGGGATCGGTCGACTCGGTGATGGCCGGCCTGGCGTGCGGAGAGACGTCGCCGCTGGCATGGCGTTTCCTGCAACCGTCGGTCGACGCGTTCATGACGGTCACCGACGCGCAGGCCGTCGCCGCGATGCGGCGTCTCGCGCGCGGCAGCGAGCGCGACGTGCCTTTCGTGGCCGGCGAATCGGGCGGCGCGGGACTGGCCGGTCTGATGCAGGCGGCGGCGTCGCCGGAGATGGCGCAAGCCATCGGTCTGAACGCGCAGTCGCACGTGCTGCTGATCAACACGGAAGGCGCCACGGCGCCGTCCGTGTATGCCGAACTCGTCGGCGAGCCGGCGGCCTCGGTGCTGGTGCGCGAGCAGGCGTGGCAAGCACGCTTACCTATTCACGGGAGCCTCGTATGACGCAGGACATCTATTTCGCCCAGGCGCTGACCGGATGGCGGCACGCGTTCCATCGTCAACCCGAGACCGGCTTCGAGGAAGTCGGCACATCGCGGACGGTCGCGACGATTCTGGAGAGTCTCGGGCTGGAGGTGCATCGCGGTATCGGCGGCACGGGCGTGGTCGCGAGCCTGCGTGTGGGGGACGGCGAGGGCGCCATCGGCATTCGCGCCGACATGGACGCGCTGCTCATCGCCGAGAACGCGCCGGGGCGGGAGCACGCGTCGCAGGTGGCCGGCAAGATGCACGCATGCGGGCACGACGGCCATATGTCGATGGTGCTGGGCGCGGCGAAACTGCTCGCCGAGTCGCGCGACTTCAACGGCACGGTCCGCTTCATCTTCCAGCCGGCCGAAGAGCATGGTCGTGGCGCCCGCGCAATGATCGCCGACGGTCTGCTGGAGCGCTTTCCGATCGACGCGATCTATGGCGTTCACAACATGCCGGGCATTCCGACGGGGCATATCGTCACGCGCGCGGGCGGCATCATGGCGAGCGAGGACAACTTCGTCATTCGCATCCGTGGCAAGGGCACGCATGCGGCGCGTCCGCACATGGGCATCGATCCGCTCGTGATCGGCGCCCAGATCGTGGTGGCGTTGCAGACGATCGTGTCGCGCAGCGTCGATCCCGGCATGTCGGCGGTGGTGTCGTGCACGGAGTTCATCACTGACGGCATCCGCAATGCGATTCCGACGAACGTGGTGATCAAGGGCGACACACGCAGCTACACGCCGCAAGTGCAGCAACAGCTCGAGACGCGCATGCGCGACATCTGCATGGGCCTGTGCACGATGCACGGCGCGCACTGTGAGTTCGAGTACACGCACGAGTTCGCGCCGACGGTGAACCATGCCGCGAATACGGCATTGGCCGTGCGCGCGGCGCAAGCCGTGGTGGGGGCGTCGAGGGTCGATGCGGAGGTGGCGCCGGTGATGGCGTCGGAGGACTTCGGCGTTTTTCTGCAGCACGTGCCGGGCAACTTCGCCTTCATTGGCAACGGCAGTGGCGACGAGCCCGGTGCGACACCGCTGCACAACGCTGGCTACGATTTCAACGATGCGATTCTGCCGCTCGGCGCGCGTTACTTTGCGCAGGTCGTACGCGAGAGCCTGCCGCGCTGATCGCGACGACCGTCTTGGCGTTTACGGCACAGTCCCGGCGTTGACGATGGCGTCGGGCAACTCGCGCACGGCTTCCAGCGTCTTGCGGATGTGAGCCGCGAGCAGTGCGGCGGCCTCATCGGCATCGCGCGCAAGGCAGGCGTCGAAGATGGCCTGATGTTCCTGGTGGACGTCGCGCGGCACCGGTCGATGCGTGATCGACAGGCGACGGTATCGCTCGGACTGGCGATACAGGATCGCCAGAAAGTGATGCAGCCAGCGCGACGGGCACGCCCGGATCAACACTTCATGGAACGCGCGATTGCGCGCCTCCCATTGGGCGAACTGGCTGCCGTCGCTTCCCTGTCCCCCCGCATTTCCTTCACTCGCATTCCCCAACCGCTCCTCCGCGAGCGTGAGCAGGTGGAAGGCGCTCGTC
The DNA here is from genome assembly GCF_000815105.2 of Pandoraea pulmonicola. NCBI lineage: Bacteria > Pseudomonadati > Pseudomonadota > Betaproteobacteria > Burkholderiales > Burkholderiaceae > Pandoraea > Pandoraea pulmonicola. The sequence continues at coordinate 682,480 of NZ_CP010310.2, forward strand.
AGATCGGCTTCCCAGGCGTCGTCCCCAAGCGCGATGGACTGGCGCAGGGCTTCCGTCTCCAGTTGAACACGCGTCTGCGTGATGTCGATGAAGTCGGCCAGCGAGATCGGTGTGACGCGAAACCCGCGATGCCCATGCTGGACGACGAGCGCGTCGGCGACGAGCAGTGCAAGCGCCTCGCGCAGTGTGCCCGCCCCGACTTCGTAGCGATCCTTCAGATGCTCCACGCGCAGTTTCTCCCCCGGCGCGAGCCGTCCCTCCACGATGTCGGCGCGCAGGCGCATGTAGGCGCTCTGCGCCAGTGTGGCGTCGGCGGTCTGGGGGGAAGACGGACTGGAACTGTGCATGCGGTGGTTCGGTAGGGATGACGGGAAGCCGCGTTCCATGGGTGTGGCGCGGCGTGCCGAGATTATAAGCAGCCTCGTTCCGATTTTCGCAAGATCACCAAATAATCGAGATAAATAAAAATTCTCGAGAAAATATTGACGAGGACCGGTGTGCGGATTTATCGTGTGCGACATGCCGTCAAGCACAACCCAGACAGAACGAGAGAGTGAGACATGAAGCATTTCCAGAACTTCATCAACGGCGAGTGGGTGTCGACCGCCCGCACGTTCGAGAATCGCAACCCGGTGGACAACAGTCTCATCGGACACGTGCATGAGGCCGGACGCGCGGAAGTGGACGCCGCCGTGCGCGCCGCCCGCGCCGCCCTGCAAGGCCCGTGGGGCAAGATGACGGTCGCGCAGCGCGTGGAACTGCTGCACGCGGTGGCGGACGGCATCAATCGTCGTTTCGACGATTTCCTCGCCGCGGAGATCGCCGACACGGGCAAGCCGCACGGGCTGGCGAGCCATCTCGACATCCCGCGCGGCGCGGCCAACTTCAAGGTCTTCGCGGACATGATCAAGAACGTGCCGACGGAGTCGTTCGCGATGGTGGCGCCGGATGGCGGCAACGCGCTGAACTACGGTGTGCGTACGCCGCGCGGCGTGATCGCGGTGGTCTGCCCGTGGAATCTGCCGCTGCTGCTCATGACGTGGAAGGTCGGCCCGGCGCTGGCGTTCGGCAACACGGTGGTGGTGAAGCCCTCCGAAGAGACGCCCGCGACCGCCACGCTGCTCGGCGAGGTGATGAACGAAGTTGGCGTGCCGGCTGGCGTGTACAACGTGGTCCACGGCTTCGGGCCGGACTCGGCCGGCGCGTTCCTGACGGAGCACCCGGGCGTGGACGGCATCACGTTCACAGGCGAGACGCGCACCGGCGAAGCCATCATGAAGGCGGCTGCCAACGGCGTGCGCCCGGTGTCGTTCGAGCTGGGCGGCAAGAACCCGGGCATCGTGTTCGCGGATGCGGACTTCGACAAGGCTGTCGCCGGTATCGCGCGTTCGAGCTTCGACAACAGTGGGCAGGTCTGTCTCGGCACGGAGCGCGTCTACGTGCAGCGTCCGATCTTCGAGCGCTTCGTGGCGGCGCTCAAGGAGCGCGCGGAATCGTTGCAACTGGGGGATCCGTATGCGCCGGGGACGAACTTCGGTCCGCTCGTCTCGCAGATGCACCGCGAGAAGGTGCTGTCCTACTACGAGAAGGCGCGCGAGGAAGGCGCGACGGTGGTGACCGGCGGCGGCGTGCCCGACATGCCGGCGTCCATGACGGACGGTGCGTGGGTGCAGCCCACGATCTGGACCGGACTGCCGGAGACCGCTTCGGTCATTCGCGAAGAGATCTTCGGGCCGTGCTGCCACATCGCACCGTTCGATACGGAGGAAGAGGTCATCGAGATGGCGAACGCGACGCCGTACGGTCTCGCGGCCACCGTCTGGACGACCGACGTCAGTCGGGCGCATCGCATGGGCGCCGCGCTCGAAGTCGGCGTGTGCTGGATCAACGCCTGGTTCCTGCGTGATCTTCGTACGGCTTTCGGTGGCGCCAAGCAGTCGGGCATCGGACGCGAAGGCGGTGTGCACTCGCTCGAGTTCTACACCGAGTTGCGCAATGTCTGCATAAAGCTCTGAGGCTCTGAGGTTCCGCGCCTGACCGCGCGGTGCCGGTGAGGGGCCGGAGGCTCCGCGGCGCCGTGCGTCGCACACCTTTCCCCGCGCCTCCGGTCGGCCACCGACACGCTGCCCGTTTTCGTTGTGCCACGTCGCCTTGGAAAACGGGGGGCGCGTCGGCCGCGTGTCGCCGGCCCCGTCGTGCAAGGGTTTTCGGTTCTTTTATGCCGCTTTTCTGACGGTCGCATCCATCGCGCGCGACAACCGTGCCACGCCTTCCTCGATGACGTCCACCGCCGGAGCGGCAAACGACAGACGCAACGTCGACTCATCCGCATCCGTCGCGTAAAAGGCCTTGCCCGGCACGAACAACACCTTCTGTGCAATCGCACTCGGCAGCAACTCGCTGGTTCCGAGCGTCGACAATCGTGCCCATACGAACATCCCGCCCTGCGGCGCATGGAATTGAATTGCGCCGCCCAACCGCTCACGCAGTGCGCCGCACATTGCCTCGCACTTGAGCCGGTACGCTTCGACGATCTTCGGCAAGTGTCGGGTCAACGCACCGTCGGCCAGGTACTCGGCCGCCACCGCCTGCGTCCACGGCACGCTGCACAGGTCGACGGTCTGCTTCGCAACGACGCACCGTCGCGTGATCTCCGGCGGCGCCACCGTCCAACCCACCCGCAATCCGGGCGCCACGATTTTCGACAAGCTCGAAAAATGCACCAGCCAATCGCGGGAACCCGGCACCTCGGACGTCAGCGCCAGCATCGTGGGCACCGCTTCGCCGGCAAACCGCAGGTCACCGTACGGATCGTCCTCGACGATCACGAACCGGTACTCGACCGCCAGCTTCAGCAACGCAATGCGACGCTCGCGCGAGAGCGTGGCGCCCGTTGGATTCGCAAAGGTCGGCACGGTGTACAGCAGCTTCGGCACCGCGATACTGCCTTCGCGCAACAGTGCGGACAGATGCGCGACGTCGAGCCCGTCGGCATCCACCGGCACCGTCACGATGCTCGCCTGCTGCAAGCGCAACGCCTGCAACGTCGCCGGATACGCCGGTTGTTCGGTGACGACGACGTCCCCCGGTGCAACCATCACGCGCAACAACAAGTCGAGTCCCTGCTGCGAGCCCGTTGTTGCCAGCAGTTCTTCCGCCGAGCACGGCGCGCCGCGCGCAGCCATCAGCGCCATGAGTTGCGTCTTGAGTTCGGTCAGGCCGTCGGTGGGGCCGTATTGCAGGCAACGCGTCGGTTGCGCAAAGGCGCGCGCCTGCGCCACCGCCAGTCCTTCGGTGTCGAACAGGTCGCTCGCCGGATAGCCGCCCGCGAACGAAATCATGCCCGGCTCGGACAGGTATTTGAACAACTCGCGGATCGGTGAGCCCGTCGGGTGGGCAAACGGAGAAGTGAAAGCGTACATGGAGGCCTCGCTATCGAAAGCGTGACGAACGGAAGCTGTCGGGAATCCGGGACGGACGCCTCGCCACCATCGGCGCATGGCGTTCGTGAGCGTCCGTAAAGGCAGACTCCGGGGCGTTATTCATTGTTGTGCGCGACACCCGGAGCCCGCTATTGCAACTTCACTCGATCGAGAAGTCGACACCTTGCGCGAGCGGCAGCTCGGACGAATAGTTGATGGTGTTGGTCGCGCGGCGCATGTAGCCCTTCCAGGCGTCCGAGCCCGACTCCCGGTCGCCGCCGGTTTCCTTCTCGCCGCCGAACGCGCCGCCGATTTCCGCGCCGCTCGGACCGATGTTGACGTTGGCGATGCCGCAGTCGCTGCCGGCCGACGACGTGAAGCGCTCCGCCTCGCGCAGATCGGTCGTGAACACGCACGACGACAGTCCGTGCGACGCGGCGTTGTTCGCCTCGATCGCCTGTGAGAAGTCGCTGTACTTGAGCACGTACAGGATCGGCGCGAAGGTCTCCGTCAGCACCACTTCGGTCTGCGACGGCATCTCGACGATCGCCGGCTTCACATAGAAGCCGTTCTCGGCGCCCGCCACCACATGGCGCTCACCGCCCGTCACCTTGCCGCCTTGCGCCCGCGCCCTGTCGAGCGCGTCCTGCATGCGCCTGAACGCACCTTCGTCGATCAGCGGACCCATCAGGGTGCCGCGTTCCAGCGGATTGCCGATGGTGACCTTGCCGTACAGCGTTTTCAAGCGCTCGACGGTCTTGTCGTAGACGCTCTCATGCACGAACAGGCGGCGCAGCGAGGTACAGCGCTGACCGGACGTGCCCACCGCCGAGAACAGGATGCCGCGCAGGGCGAGCTCCATGTCGGCGCTGCCCGTCACGATGCCTGCGTTGTTGCCGCCGAGCTCGAGGATCGAGCGACCGAAGCGGCGCGCCACTTCCACGCCGACCTTGCGGCCCATTTCGGTGCTGCCCGTCGCGCTCACGATCGCCGAGCGCGGATCGGCGACCAGCGCCTCACCCACCTCGCGTCCGCCGATGACGAGCGCCGTCAGGCCTTCCGGGGCGTCGCCGAATTCGGCAATGACTTCTTCCAGCAGCTTGTTCACGGCCAGCGCGGTCAGCGGCGTCTTCTCCGACGGCTTCCACACCACGGCGTTGCCGCACACGAGGGCGATCGCCGCATTCCACGACCACACGGCGATGGGGAAGTTGAACGCCGAGATGACGGAACACACACCCATCGGGTGCCACGTCTCGGCCATGCGGTGGCCCGGACGCTCGGAGGCGATGGTCAGGCCGTACAGCTGACGCGACAGGCCGACCGCGAAGTCGCAGATGTCGATCATTTCCTGCACTTCACCCTGGCCTTCCTGCAGGATCTTGCCGGCTTCGAGCGTGACGAGCGCGCCCAATGCCTGCTTGCGCTCGCGCAGCTTCTGGCCCAGCAGACGCACGAGTTCGCCGCGGCGCGGGGCCGGCACGTTGCGCCAGGTCGTAAAGGCCTTCTGCGCGCGCGCCAGTGCGGCCTGGGCGTCGGCCGCCGAGGCGCTCGCCACGCGGCCGATCAGTGCGCCGTCGATCGGCGAATGCACGGCGATGTCGCCGCTCTCGACCAGCTTGGCGATACCCAGTTCGTTGAGGATGGAAGATGCGTTCACGTTGTCACCTCTTTTGGAATTCAGTGTTGGCCGACGGTGCCACGGGGGTGTCGGCAGGGAAGCACGCAGACCACGCACACGCAAGCATTGTGCGCCGGCTGCGCGGCGAAGTTCATTTGGCGTTGGCCGTCATCTTGAAAATACCTTGCGCGTTGCCGGCATCGAAACGCAGATCGATTTTCCAGCAATGATTCGCCGTGTCGTACTCGCGATGGCGGGTGATGAACTCGTAGAACGAACCCGGCACCTCGCGTGTGACGATCCCGCCGTCCTTGCCGCGGAACTCGCGACGTACGGTGTCGGCGCGGTACGCCGTCTGGAACACCCGTCCCGAGCGCGAGCGTTCGACCTCGGGCTTCATCGGGCGGCCCTTGGCCTTCTCGGCGTCGGAGAGCGCGAAGACGTCTTCCACGCGGTCGGTCGCGTGATTGAACGCGTTGCCTTCGGTCGCGATCCACGCCATTTCGGCGGACTCCGCCAGCAGCAGTTCGTAATCGGCCTCGCTCGGCACGTCGTGTTGACGTGCAAACGCGCTCACGATCACCGGCAGCAACGCCTGTGCGCTCTCGAGCGGCAGCGTGCCGTCGCGCTCGAGCTCCCACAGTTGGGCGACAGCCGCCGGCGTCAGCGGGTCGCGCGACGTGCCGACCACGCGCGACACGGCCTGCTGGAATGTCTCGGAAAAGCGCTCGGGATGCAACTCGCTCACGAAGAACTGCGAAATCTCTTCGGGGGCGTCGTCGTGCACATAGGCGCGTCCTGTCATGCCCAGGCGATCGAGCGGGTAACGACCGTTCAGACGGAAACCGAGCGGGCGCAGAATGCGCGTGAACGCCGCTTCACCCGGCGGCAACGCACCGTTCTCGTGCCAGCGCACGGTGCGCAGCGCCCCGTGATCGAAGTAGACGCGGCCGCCGGCGGCGATCGCGTCTTCTGTATAGGTACGCCCGTTCGGGGAGCGCGCCAGCAACCCTTCGAACAGCGCCATGTTCATGGCCTGCGCCAGCTCGGCGCGGGTCACGCGGCCCGGCTCGCAGTCGGCCAGAATCGACGGGGAATTGAGCGTGGCGAACAGCGCGTCGGTACGCGCCTGCCCGATCAGGGAGACCAGCAAGGACTGCACGTTGGCATTGCGCATCGGTTTGTCTCGCAGGGGGACGCCGTCTTGCGCGGCGTCGCGGAGTGTCAGGGCATGGTGTGGGGTGAAATGGCGACAGGACCACCCGTCGCTTCGCCTCCTACCATCTTGCAGTGACAGCATTATTGGAACGGATGGCGCGCCCGTAAAGCGAGTTAAAATTGCCACTTGATGCGTTTTTGGAATTAACATGCGCAAATTCAAGACACCTGGCACCGCCGCGCTGCTGGCGTTCGAAGCCGCCGCCCGGCACGAGAGCTTTACCCACGCCGCGCGCGAGCTGTTCCTGACGGAGAGCGCCGTGTCGCGGCAAATCGCCACGCTCGAGGCGCAGCTCGGCGTGCGTCTGTTCGTTCGAACCAAGCAGCGTGTCGTGCTCACCCGCGCCGGCCGCCTCTACGGCACGCAGGTGCGTCGCACGCTGGAGCAACTGGACCGGGACACGCTCTCGATCATGGCGCACGGTAGCGGCGGCGGTCACCTTGAGCTGGCGGTGCTGCCGACCTTCGCGTCGGAGTGGTTGATTCCGAGAATGAAAGACTTCAACGCGCGCCACCCGGACGTGCGCGTGAACATGGGCGTCCACACCGATCTGTTTACGTTCGACGAGACGCACTTCGAAGCGGCCATTCACTTCGGACGGCCGACGTGGCCGGGTACGTCGTCGGACTATCTGTTCGGGGAAGAGGTGGTGCCGGTCTGCCAGCCGTCGCTATTGACGGGCCCGGTGCGCTCGGCGGCGGATCTGCTGGCGTATCCGCTGCTGCACTCGACGACGCGCCCGAGCGCCTGGACGCGTTGGTTTGCCGAGCAGCGCATCGAGGACAACCGCACGCTGCAAGGCGTGCGCTACGAGCTGCACACGATGCTCATCGCCGGCGCGGCGGCGGGGCTCGGGGTGGCGCTGGTGCCGAAGTTCTTCGTGGAAGGGCAACTCGACGCGCTCGGCCTCGTGATTCCGTTCGACGTGAAAAGCGTGGCCGACTCGGCGTATTACCTCGTCTATCCGACTGAGCACACGCATGGGCAGCCACTCAGCGTCTTTCGTGAGTGGCTGCTGCATCAGGCGAGTGCCTATCGTCCCGATTACGGTTCGGATCAACGCCCGGTGTAGCGGCCCGGGCGGTGCCAGGCGACGACCATGCCGCTCATCGCGACGGCCGACAGCGCGGACCAGGCGACGCGGTCGGCCGGAATGGTGGCCAGCGAGGCGAGCAGGATCGTCGCATCGATGCAGACCTGCGAGATGCCCGCGTTGATGCCGCGCTCACGCTGCAGCCACAGCGTGACGATGCCGGTGCCGCCGACCCCAGCGCCATGCCGGGCGAGCGCCAGGATGCCCATGCCGCACAGCGTACCGCCGACGAACGCGGCGAACAGCGGATTGACGAAGGCAACGTTGAACGTCTGCGGCATGGCCGCGAGCGCGAAGGTGATGCCGAAGCTCGCGACGGTGGACTTGAGCGCGAAGCGCGGGCCCATCGTGAAATACGCGAACAGGAAGAACGGTATGTTCACCAGCGTGAAGATGGTGCCAACCGGTAGCGGAAAGACATAAGAGGCGAGCAGCGCAATGCCGGCCACGCCGCCGGTCACCAACCCGGCAGCCTTGAGCAGCACCAGACCGACCACCACAAAGGCCATGCCGATGATCATCGCGTAGATGTCTTCGAACACGGAGTGCGGAACACCGATTTTGTCGGTTGCCGCAATGGCGCCGGATACAGCGCCCGTTTCGTGTTTCATGATCTGTCAATCAAGGACAACAGGACGGCGCGTCCGACTCTCCTTGTGTCGTCGCACGCCGCCAGGGATTTCCCGCGTCGCTGTCTCGGGCGACGCGCAGCTTCACAGCTTGTTATGAAAGGAACAACGCCCGATCAGGCAACGTGGTGCACCCAGCCGAACGGATCGGCGATCTTGCCACGCTGAATGCCCGTGAGCTGGTCGCGGATGCGCTTGGTCACCGGACCTTCGCCACCGTCGCCGATGCTGAATTCGCCCTTGGCGTGACGCACCTGCCCGATGGCCGTGACCACTGCCGCCGTGCCGCAGGCGAACGTTTCCTTCACGCGACCGCTGGCAGCATCGGCTTGCCACTGCGCGAATTCGTACGGGGCCTCGTTGACGCTCAGGCCTTCGCGCCTGGCCAGCTCGATGATCGAGGCGCGCGTGATGCCCGGCAGGATCGTGCCCGAGAGTGGCGGCGTTTGCAGCGAACCGTCGTCCATGACGAAGAAGACGTTCATGCCGCCCAGTTCTTCAATCCAGCGATGTTGCGCGGCGTCGAGGAACACCACCTGGTCGCAGCCCTTGGCGCTCGCCTCGGTCTGCGCGATCAGGCTGGCCGCGTAGTTGCCGCCGCACTTCGCCGCGCCCGTGCCGCCGGGCGCCGCACGCGTGTACTGGTCGGACACCCACACGGTGACCGCCGACTTGCCGGGCTTGAAGTACGGGCCGACCGGGCAGGCGATCACGCAGAAGATGTACTCCTGCGCGGCGCGCACGCCCAGGAAGCTCTCCGACGCGAACATGAACGGACGGATGTAGAGGCTGCTGCCTTCGGTGCCCGGAATCCACGCGCGGTCGATGTCGACCAGTCTTTCCACAGCCTCGAGGAACAAGGCCTCCGGCAACTCGGCCATCGACATGCGCTGGGCCGATTCGCGGAAACGCCTGGCGTTGGCTTGCGGGCGGAACAGCGAAATCTTGCCGTCTTCACCGCGATAGGCCTTCATGCCCTCGAAGATTTCCTGCGCGTAGTGCAGCACGGCGCACGCCGGATCGATCTCGAACGGACGGCGGGCTTCCACCTTCGCGTCATGCCAGCCCTTGCCCTCGGTCCAGCGGATCGTGACCATGTGATCCGTGAATACGCGGCCGAACACCGGGTTCGCCAGCTTCGCGGCAACCTGGTCGGCGGGAGTGGGGTTGGCGTGCGGCTCCACGACAAAACGCAATTGACCCTGTTCAGTATTGGCGCTCATGTTTCTTCAATGTCTCGGCAGAGGGGGGCTTTCTTCGGTCGTCAGTGCCGTTAACGTAAACGGCAAGGTGGCGATATTTTCCTCCTTCGCAGGCCGCCTGTCGACTGCCTTCACCGTTTCCCGCGTCACAGCGGGCTTTCAGTGGTGCCAGTGTCGGAAAAAATCGGAATTTGGCCGGTTTTTGGTGGAAAAGCGCACGACTTGCGGTAGTTCGGCGTCAATCGACCTTGCCGACGGGGGTGTTCGAGCCAAGTGGTGTCGCCCAAGAGGGCGATGGGGAGGAGTGTAAAAAAACGTTTCCTGTCACAAGACGATCGACGCTCTGCAGTTAACATCGCAACGAGATGCGGCAGGGGATGCGCCCAAGGTGGCCGCCGTGTTGACTCCTGGGGGGATGGTGCCCCGACCCGATAGGACAAGTGTGGGAGGGCGGATGAAATCGTCGACGATTCGGATGTTGCGCGCTTACCTGCTGGTGGCTTCGCTGGGAGCCGTCTGTATCGACGCCTGCGTGGTGATCGCCATGCTCGTCTTCGATATCCCGGAACGGGTCTTCACCTCGGGCGACTTCCGGATCGCCATGGCTGCCTCGCTGCTACTGCTGGTATTTGCCGCGCGCTCGGTCGCGGAGTGCGCGTTCCATGCCGCCCTTGCCAGTCGCCATGCGACCGTGGACGGCGCCCACGGTCGCCGCAAGGTCGCCTTGCGCGCCGATTGCCCATATCGCCCGCTGGTGCTGCTTCACGTGCGCATCCATCGGCAGGGGCTGACGTTGATGCCCGCCTGATACGTCTGATACGCCTGATACCGCCGGGACCGGCCGTCACGGCCGGCCCGACCTTTTGCGTTCCAGACCTTATCAAGCCGCCTTCTCGTCGGCGACGAGATCGCATGCGCGCGGCGGGCGTGTCATCGCAAGCCATTCCTGCACGGCGGGACGCGTGAATTGATGCCGGGCATATGCCGCCAGGGCGGGGGGCACCACGTCGTCGTTGTACACGAGGCGGTTGATCATCAACGCAAGATCCACGTCCGCGATGCACCACTTGCCGAACAGCGACAGACCACCGTCGGGCAGCAGGCTTTGCGCGATCGCGATCAGTTTGCTCGCGGCGGCATAGCCGGCGTCCGAGAGCGGCTTGTCGGAGGGGCGGTAGAAGATGACTTCCGTCGAACGTTCCTCGCGCAGCGCACCGAGATCGCTGCGCAGCCACGCCTGCACCTGACGCGCCCGCGCGCGCTCCCGAACGTCGTCGGGATACACCGGCGCTGCAGGCGACAACGTATCGAGATATTCGCTGATGGCGGATGACTCCGACAGGGTGAAGTCGCCATGCACGAGCGTTGGCACGCGACGCGTGAGCGACATGTCGGCGAAGCTCGTCTCGTGATGCGCACCCTGGCCGAGGTCGACGGTGCGCAGGTCGAACGGCAGCCCTTTCTCGCGCAAGGTGACGAAGACCGACAGCGCGTACGGGCTGGTGAACTGCGAGTCCACGTAGAGCGTGAACGAGGCGGGGGCAGCGGCTGACACGATGAACTCCTGAAGAGACGGGACGAGGAAAAAACGGGGTCATGACGACTGGCGCGCAAGGCGTGCTCGACGGCAGTCGAATCCCTATGTTGCCGCACCGGCGCGGTGATAAGCTACTGCACGAATCGATGACAAGCTGTGAGCAATATTCACATCTCGCCGTCAGCGCAAACGCGTGATTCCCGTGTGATTTTCCGCCCCCCAACGCCCATGAACGCACCGCATCGCTCCCGCCCGCCGCTGGCCAATCTCGAAACCGTCTGTCTTGTCGCGCGTCACGGCTCGTTCACGGCGGCGGCGGAGGCGAGCGGCCTCACGCACGGCGCGATCAGCCGCCGTGTCGGCGCCGTGGAAAACTGGCTCGGTTGCGCGCTCTTCGAGCGGCACGGGCGCGGCGTCAGCCTGACGTGCGATGGCCAGCGCTTCCTGGGACGCATCGAGCACGCGTTCGATGTGATCGACGCGGCCGCCGACCAGTGGCATCAGGCGCGCAAGGTGCCGGCGGTCCGCCTGAGCGTCGTGCCGTCGTTCGCCAAGCTCTGGCTGCTCGAGCGGCTGCAATCGCTCGAAGCCGGACAGCCGTTCATCAACATCCAGGTCACGACGGAGCACCGCAATGCCGACGTCGGCGCGGGCGAAGTCGACATCGCGCTGCGCTACGGACGCGGCGGCTGGACTACGGTCGACTCGGAACCGTTGATGGTGGAGACGCTGTATCCGATCGCGTCGCCCGAGATGGCGGTGCGTTTGAAGGGCGCCAGTGCGTCCGAGATGCTCGCCATGCCCTTGCTGCACGACTCCGACCTGACCGGATGGCGAGCGTGGTGCGGCGCGCAGGGCGTCTCCCTCAGACCGCGTGCGCGCGATCGCCGCTTCGAGGACTACACGGTCGTGCTGGCCGCCGCCGAAGCGGGGCTGGGCATCGCGCTCGCGCGTGCGCCGCTGGCCGACGCGGCCATCGCGAAGAGCCGGCTCCAACGTCTCTCGGACGTCGAAGTCGAATGTCCGCTGAGCTATCACATCGTGACGGCCAAGCGGGAGAAGCGGCCGGAAGTGCTGGAGGTCATGACGCGGCTGCATCGTGCGGTGCGTGCAGGCGCGCGCACGTAAATACCACGAACGTCGTGGTGCGCGTGGGCGGGTTTCCCGCAATGCGCATACGCACGTGCGTTGCCTAAAATGCCGCACGGCCATTCACGGGATTTTCGCGGGAACGCACTGCTGGGGATGAACTTACGCTCGCTGGATCTGAATCTGTTGCTCGTGTTCGAGTCGCTGCTGCGCACGCGCAGCACGACGGTGACGGCCGAGGAACTGAACCTCACGCAGTCGGCTGTGAGCAATGCGCTCAAGCGGCTGCGTCTGGCGTTCGGCGACCCGCTGTTCGTCAAGACGCCGCAAGGCATGCTGCCGACGGACCTTGCGAGCTCGCTCGCCCCGCCGGTCACCGAAGGCCTCGGCCTCATTCGCGGCGCCGTCGAAACCCCGCAAGACTTCGATCCCGCCAGGGCGCAACGCACGTTCCGCCTGTACCTGAGCGACATCGGCCAACTGATCTTCATTCCGAAGCTGATGGCCACGCTCGCCGCCGAGGCGCCGGGCGTTCGCATCGTGACCGTCGATACCACGCCGCGCGAAGCGCAGAACGCGATGGCGATGGGAGACATCGACCTCACGCTCGGACTCTTCACGCGATTCTCTTCGGGCTTTCATCAGCAGCGCCTCTTTCGCGAGCACTACGTGGCGCTCGTGCGCGAGGGGCATCCGACGATACGTGGCAAGCTCAGCGCCGACGCGTTCCTCAACGCGGCGCATGCGGTGTACCGTCCCACGGCGGGCAATCACGACGTCTTCGAGACGGCGGTCGAGCAGTGGTTCGCGCAGGCCGGCCGCCAGCGGCATGTGGCGTTGCGCATGGCGCACTCGATGGGACTCTCGGCGCTCATCGCCGCGAGCGATCTCGTGGTGTGCGTGCCCACCCGCCTCGGCCGCGCGCTCAGGGCCGCCACGGAACTGCGCACTTACGCGCTGCCGTTCGAGGGGCCCGAGTTCGATATCTCGCAACTCTGGCATGAACGCTTTCATGCCGACGCCGGCCATCGCTGGCTGCGCAGCACCATCTTCCACCTGTTCCACGGCGAGGACTGATCTCGCGGCGCGCATCCGCGCGCGCATGCTGCACCCTCGATTCACGACGTAAATACCGCGCATTTACGCAATTTGTTGGCGTCATTCGGCGCCGCTCCTTATCGTATCCCTCACGACATTCGAACTACATCCGCAGGAGACAGGCGGTGATCAATCTGCACGACATTCGTTACGTGCGGCTGGGCACGCGCGACCTCGAGGGGGCGACACGCTATGCGCGCACCATTCTCGGGTTGCAGGAAGTGCGCCGGGAGGCCGGTTACGTATTCCTTCGCAGCGACAGCCGCGACCACTCCGTTTGCTACTTCGAAGGCGATCCCGCCGATCACACGGTGGCCTTCGACGTGGCGAGCGACGCCCATTTCGACGCCGCCGCCGCGCAGCTCGAAGCCATGCGCATCGAATTTCGCCGTGGCTCGCGCGATGAGGCCGACCTGCGTCGCGTGGCCGACTTCCTGACGTTCCGCGACCCCACCGGCAACCGGATCGAGCTGGTGCTGCGTGCCGCGCAGACGGGGCGACGCTATCACGGCGAGCGCGATGCGGGCATCGACTCGTTCAGCCACGTCGGCCTGTGCACGACGGACGCGCGCCGCGACGAGGCGTTCTGGACGAGCGTGTGCAACGCTCGCGTGTCCGATCGCATCGGCGATGCACCGCTGCTGCGCATCGACGAAGTGCATCACAAGATCGCGTTGTTCCCGGCCAAGCGCGCGGGCATCCAGCATGTGAACTTCCAGGTCAACGGCATCGACGACCTCATGCGCTCGTGGTACTTCCTGCGCGAGCAAGGCGTGCCGATTCGCTTCGGCCCGGGGCGTCATCCGACCTCGCACGCGATGTTCCTGTACTTCGCCGGCCCGGACGGCATGGTCTACGAATACTCCACGGGCGTGCGCAAGATCGCGCCCGAGGACGAGGCGACCTACGTCCCGCGTCAGTTCCCGTTCGATCCGACGGGCTTCTGCATGTGGGGCGCGAAGCCCGAGATTCCCGAGTTTTCGGCCTGACGCGTCGCGTCGTAATTCTCAGTTGTTCTTCGCAATCAATACTTCGCGGCGAACACGCCGGCTGCCCATGACACAACACACGTTCGATGCCGCACGCATCGCCGAGCTCGACCGCGCAGTGCGCGTGGCGGCTCGCACACTCGCCCGCGCGGGGCTCGCGCATGCGTACGGTCATTGCAGCGCTCGGCTCGACGCCGATCGCTTCCTCGTATGCGCCGCGCGCCCGATGGGGCTCCTCGGCGTCGGCGAAGCGGGCACCGTGGTGCCCATCGACGGCCCGCTGCCCGACGGTGTGCTCGGCGAAGTGCGACTGCATCAGCAGATCTATCGCCGTCGCGCCGACGTCGGTGCGGTCGCTCGCACCATGCCGGCGAAGACGATGTCGCTTTCCACGCTGCGCCGCACGCCGCGTGCGCTGCATGGCCCGGGCACGTACTTCGCCCCCGGCGTGCCACTGTGGGACGACCCGCAACTGATCCGCTCCGATGCACAGGCCGCCGCCGTCATCGACACCATGGGTGGGAACGCCGCCGTGGTGATGCGCGGCAACGGCGCCGTCGTGGCCGCCGACACGCTCGAGGCGATGGTCGCGCTCACCTGGTATCTGGAAGACGCCGCGCGCGTCGAGCTCGACGTGCTCGCCCTGGAAGCGACGACGCCGGCCGCCGTGCTCGATCCCGACGAATGCCGTGCCCGCGCGACGCGCTCGGGCCGGATCATCGAGCGCATGTGGGAATACCTCTCGGCAGGCGACCCGGAGCTGACGCTCGACTCGGCCGACTCGTCGGCATCAGCGCTTTCGTCTCGTTAGCAGGTTCTCGATGTAATCGCCCCCAACCGGCGGCGCGGCTTTTCACAGAGCGTCGGACAGACGCCACGGCCCGCCGCTCAGTCCACGGTAGCCACCGTACAGGAGACAGACATGGAAATATCCGCCCTGATGAATCGCAGGGGCATCACGCCATTCCAATGGCGTGTGATCGCCCTGTGCTTTCTGATCGTCACATTGGACGGCTTCGACACGGCCGCCATCGGCTATCTCGCGCCGGCCATCCGCACTGAATGGGCCATGGCGACCACGAGCCTCGGCACCGTCTTCGGTGCGGGCCTCGGCGGCCTGATGCTCGGTTGCTTCATCTTCGGCCCGCTGGCCGATCGCATCGGCCGCAAGCGCGTGCTGATCCTCTCGGTGATCATGTTCTCGCTCGGCAGCATCGCGTCGGCCTATGTGCACAGCCCGACCGAACTGGCCGTGATGCGCTTCGTCACCGGCATCGGGTTGGGCGGTGCGATGCCCAACGCCATCACGCTGAGCTCCGAGTACTGCGCCGAGCGCATGCGTTCGCTGCTGGTGACGGCCACGTTCTGCGGTTTCACGCTGGGCTTCGCCATTGGCGGCGAAATCGTCGCGCAGACGCTGCCGCACATCGGCTGGCGCGGCGTGCTGATCGCGGGCGGCGTGGTGCCACTGGCCGTCGTGCCCGTGCTCATGCGCTGGTTGCCGGAGTCGATGCGCTATCTCGCGGCGCGCGGCGATCGCGGCGAGCAACTGCTGGCGATCGCGCGCCACATCGACCCGCAGGTCACGCGCATCGATCCGGAAGTCGTGCCGGCCGGCGCATCGCACTCGGCCGTCGGCGGGCTTTTCGCGCGTCGCTATGTCGTGGGCACGCTGCTGCTGTGGGCGACGTACTTCTGCACCCTGTGCGCGTTCTACCTGCTCACGAGCTGGTTGCCGCTCGTCGTCAAGGATTCGGGCTATACGCTCTCCGAGGCGGCGCGTATCGGTGCGATGCTGCCGCTCGGCGGTACGGTCGGCGCCGTGCTGATCGGCTTCGCGATGGACCGCACGAGTCCGTATCGCGTGCTGGCGTCGTCGTATGTGATGGCGGGCATTGCCTTGTGCCTGCTCGGCACGGTCACGCATCAAGCCGGCTGGCTCATGCTCGTGGTCTTCCTCGCGGGCTTCGGCGTGGCCGGCTCGCAGACCGGCGCCAACGCCCTGACGGCCGCGTACTACCCGACGCCTTCGCGCGCCACCGGCGTGGCATGGGCGCTCGGCGTCGGTCGCCTGGGCTCGATTCTCGGCTCCAGTCTCGGCGGCGTGCTGATCGCGTCGGCGTCGAGCATCGCGCAGGCGTTCCAGATCGTCGCCATCCCGGCGTTTCTCGCCGCTGCGCTGATGCTCGTCATGCGCCGTCGCGTGAGCCGCGAAGGCGCCGTGCCGGCAACCGCCGCGCGCATTGCCTGACACGTTTCGCCGCGGGCGGCCGGCATCGGTTTGCCCGCGCGTGCGGGTTCCGTCGCGCGTGCCCGTCCCCCGACGAGCCCTGCGGCGGTGCAGGACCCAGAAGTCGACCGGCCGGGACAGGCCGGACCACCACATGCATTTCATGGAGACATTACCGTGACCCACAAGGGACTGCCCGCGCTCGCGCTGGCTGCCGGCCTCGCATTGGCCCACACATCCGCCTCGGCCCAGACCGTGACGCTCTACGGCATTCTGGACACCGGCGTCGAATACATTTCTCACGCAGGTGCGAACAACAGTTCGCTCGTGCGCATGCCGGCCAACACCGGCTCGCTGCCGTCGCGCTGGGGACTGCGTGGCGACGAGGATCTCGGCGGCGGCCTGCATGCCGTGTTCGCGCTGGAGAACGGCTTCAACCTGCGTGCCGGCGATCTCAATCAGGGCGGACGACTCTTCGGTCGCCAGGCCTGGGTCGGGTTGTCGAACCAATACGGCACGCTGTCGTTCGGCCGCCAGTATTCGATGACGTTCTGGGTCATGGGCGACGCGGACATTCTCGGTCCGGATCTGTACGGCAGCGGCTCGCTCGACAGCTACATCCCGAATGCTCGCAGCGACAATACCATCGCGTACAAGGGCGTGTTCCAGGGGCTGACGGTCGGCGCGACGTACTCGTTCGGCCGCGACAGCGGCGGCACGGGCAATTCGCCGGGGCAGGGCACGTGCGCAGGGCAGGTCGCCGGGCAGATGACGGCGTGCCGTCAGATTTCCGCCATGCTCAAGTACGACACGCCGTGGTTCGGCGTGGCCGGCGCGTGGGACGAGCAACGCGGCGGCGCGGGCGCCGCGGCGAGCTTCTTCAACGGCGCGGCGGCGGTGCCGCTCACGAGTGCTTCCGACAAGGACACGCGCTGGCAGTTGAACGGCTATGTGAAGGGCGGCAACTGGAAAGCCGGCGCCGGATGGCTCGGGCGCCGCGTGCAGACTGCTTCCGCCGCGATTGCCGACGTGAATTCCGACATGTTCTACGTCGGCGCGCTGTATCAATTCACGCCGACGTTCGCCGTCGACGGGGAAGTGTTCCGCATGCTCAATGCGCGCCAGAACACGCGGGCGACGATGGCGACGCTGCGCGGCACCTACTTCCTGTCCAAACGCACGGCCGTCTACACGCAGGTCGCATGGCTGGGCAACAGCAGGAACGCCGCGTATTCGGTGAGTTCGGGCGGTGCGGGCGGCGCGCCGACGCCGGGCACCAGCCAGTTGGGCGTGAACGTCGGCATGCGGCATACGTTCTGACATCCGACGCGGTCTGGCGAAACGCAATACGGCGCACCGCTTTCACGGTGCGCCGTATTGCATTACCGGCGCGGGCTTACAGCATGCCGGCTTCGGCGAGCTGTGCGCGGCGCGGGTCGCCCTGGCGGGAGAGCATCCAGCCCGGATACTCGCTCGGCAACGCGCTCGATGCGTCGATCGCCGCGAGCTCGCGCTCGCTGAGCGTGACGCGCGTTGCCGCGATGTTGTCGTCGAGCTGATCGGTGCGCTTCGCCCCGATGATCACCGTCGATACGACGGGCTGCGCGAGCAACCACGCGAGTGCGATCTGCGCGACCGACACGCCCTTTTCGGCGGCGATGCCGCGCATGACGTCGATGGCGTCGTAGGCGCGCTCCACGTTGACCGGCGGGAAGTCGAAGCTCTGGCGGCGGCTGCCGGCTTCGGACTGGCCGTCGCGGGTGTACTTGCCGGAGAGCAGGCCACCGGCGAGCGGGCTCCATACCATCAGGCCGACGTTTTCGCTGCGCAGCATCGGCACGATCTCGCGTTCGAGGTCACGCCCGGCGACGGTGTAGTACGCCTGCAGCGATGCGAAGCTCGCGAGATTCAGTCGTGCCGAAATGCCGAGCGCCTTGGCGATCTGCCATGCCGCCCAGTTGGAGACGCCGATGTAGCGCACGTGGCCTTGGCGCACGAGCGTGTCGAGCGCGCCGAGCGTTTCCTCGATGGGCGTGGCCGGATCGAAGCCATGCACCTGGTATAGATCGATGTGATCGAGTTGCAGGCGTTTGAGGCTCGCCTTGATGCCGTCCATGATGTGATAGCGCGACAGGCCGCGCGAGTTGGTGCCCTGGGCGCCCGTCACGCCGAACACCTTGGTGGCGACGACGACATTGTCGCGCGGCACCTTGAGATTGCGCAGCGCCTGACCCGTGAGGACTTCCGACTGCCCTTCCGAATAGACGTCGGCGGTGTCGATGAAGTTGATGCCCGCGTCGAGCGCACGGCCCACGAGGGTGTCGACGTCGTTCTGCTGCAGATGTCCGATCTTGCTCCACAGTTCGCCCTGCCCGCCGAAGGTCATCGTGCCGAGGCACAGTTCCGAGACGAAGAGGCCGGTGTTGCCGAGTTTCCGTTGTCGCATTGCATCGCTCCGTTGAAATTGCCGCCCGTAGTCGGCGCCGTCGGAGAGAGGGGGACGGCGTCTACGGGATGGGAGCCATTATGTGGCGCGGGGCATCAGGCAAGCAGTACCTGTTCCTGCACATTTCCTGCCTGATTCTGCAAGCGGTGCATATCGCCGTTTCCTGAGGCTTTCGGTTACGCACGGGAATGGCGGGAAACCGTTGCCCAATATGGCAGGACGATGACATTGGGGGTGATGGACAAGTGTGTGGGACGAGCCGATCAATCTCCTGAATTTGCCGGATCCTCCGGAATTCCTGCCTGATCGTGGACGTTCCTTGCCGGAGAATCAGGCAAGCCAGGCCGGCAGGCGTATGCTGTCGCCTGTGTGACCGCCGCGGTCACGTTGGTTGAGGGGATGGAAATGCATCTGGTCAAGACACTGCCTCGCGAGGCCTCGCAAAGCGACTTTGCGGACGACCCATCGCACGCCGCGCGCGCGGAGTTGGTGCATCTGCTCGAGCGTGCGACGCACGGGCTGGACGGTACGTCGCCGACGGCCGTGGCGGGACTGTCCGTGCATCGGATCCTGCACCCGGGTGGCCCGAAGCCGGCGATGCAGCTACCGGCGTTCGCGGTCATCGCGCAGGGAGCGAAGCAGTTGCAGATCGGCGATGAGCACTATGCGTACGACCCGATGCACTACCTGGTGTCGTCGGTGCATTTGCCGGTGGTTGCGCAGGTGTCGGGGGCGAGCGAACAGTCGCCGTATCTCGGCATGCGACTGGATCTGGATGCCGAGGATGTCACGTCGCTGATTGGCGACGAGAATCTGCCGCCGCCCGCCGCGTCGGTGAGTGGACGCGGGATGTACGTGAATCGGCTGGATGCGGCGTTGCTCGACGCGGTGTTGCGTCTGCTGCGCTTGCTGGAGTCGCCGCGCGACGTGCCGATTCTGGCGCCGATGATCAAACGCGAGATCGTGTACCGGTTGCTGATGAACGGGCAGGGCGTGCTGCTGAGACAGATGGCGATGCAGGACAGCCAGATGAACCGCATCGCGCGCGCGGTGCGTTGGTTGCGCGAGAACTACGCGCAGCCGTTGCGGGCGGAGGCGCTGGCGCAGGAAGTGCATATGAGCGTGTCGTCGCTGCATCACCATTTCAAGCTCGTGACGGCGATGAGTCCGCTGCAGTATCAGAAGCAATTGCGATTGCAGGAAGCGAGGCGCTTGATCTTTGCGGCGGACGTGGCGGTGGCGGCGGCCGCGCTGGCGGTGGGTTACGAGAGCGCGTCGCAGTTCAGCCGCGAATACGCCCGGGTGTTCGGCGAAGCGCCGCTGCGCGACAAGCGTCGCTGGTTGCAGGAGGGAGAGGCGGGAGCGGCGGCGAGGCGCTAGACTTGTTCGTCCTTCCTACTTTTGCGTGCTGCGTTTGCGCGCGGCTTCGCGGCGCGCAGCGAAATGAATTACAGTGCCGGCGGAGGCCTGCAATTTCACCACCACGTCTTGGAATTGCCCGCGGACGAGCCGCCACGGCTCAATCCTCCAACCGTTCCAGAATCTCTTTCGTCACGCGCTGCCGGGCGGCTTTTTCGTAATCCGCCCAAGGATCGCGCTTGAGCGCGGAGAGGCGGTCGAGTGCATTGCGCACGTTCCACTGGTCCGCACTTCGCAAGTCAGGCAACTCCTCCCAGGCGATCGGCATCGACACGGCCATGCCTTCGCGGGCGCGAGCCGAGTACGCGCAGACGGTGGTTGCCCCGCGGTAGTTGCGCAAGTAATCGATGAAGCACTTGCCGACGCGATGTTTCGGTCCCATCGTCGCCGTGAAGCGATCCGGAAAGACGCGCGCCATATGTCTCGCCACGCGCTCGGCAAAGCCCTTCGCGAGTTCCCAGTCGTGACGTCGTGCCAGCGGCGCCACCACGTGCAGGCCCTTGCCGCCGCTCGTCTTCACGAACACCTCGAGCCCCAGTTCCTCCATCAGACTGCGAATCAGTTCCGCACCGTCACGGATCTGGGCGAACTCCACGCCCTTGCCCGGATCCAGATCGAAGATCACCCGGTCGGGACGCTCGATCAGATCGCTGCGCGCATTCCATGTGTGGAATTCGACCGTGCCCATCTGCACGGCGCCGACGAGCCCTCGCACGTCGTCGATTTGCATCAACGGCTGATGATCAGGATCGAGCGACGGATCGAGCTCACGCACGCCTCGCATCGTTTTCGCCGCGTGCTTCTGAAAGAACATCTCGCCGCCGATGCCCTCGGGCGCACGCAGTACTGCAAACGGGCGCTCGTCGAGCTGCGGCAGCATCCACTGACTGACGGCGTTGTAGTACGCCGCCAGCTCCGCCTTCGTGACGCCCGACTGCGTGTCCATCACCCGGTCGCCGTGCGTGATCTTCATCGGCAGGGCCGAGCTGTTGTGCTTCGGTGACGCTGCACGAGCCATGGACGGAGTCTCCTCATGGATGTTGGGGCGCCCGGCGCGCGGCCTGCGTCGATGAGTTGGCTTTTTGCGTCGGCATGACCGTCGTCACTCGTCCTTGTTTTTCCTGGCGGTCTGCGTGGCAGCAGGATTCGCCGAACAAATTGCGCCGACGTCGCGCACGGCATAGTTGCCTTCCTCGTACTCGCAGCCGTGCACGATCTGCCCGTGCATCGTCGCGGGCCATTCCCCGGCCCCTCGCAATACCTGCGATAGATGCAAATGCGATTCGCGGGCCGGCGGGTGGGTTCCCGGACATTGATTTTCTCAATGTCTGTCGTCGATCGAAAGGATTCCTTGATGAAACGAAGCGGGATGCTTGTCATCCCACGGGAATCAGTACGTGTATCGAAGACAAAGGGAGAATTGCGATGGCGAAGATTGTCGCGGGACGTTTCACGACGTTCGATCAGGCGAATCTGGTCGCAAGCCGTTTGTACGACCGGGCATTCCGCACGAACGACGTTTCGGTGTTCTTTCTGAATCCCACGGGCCAGCACGCGCGCTTTCCTGTCGGTGGCGACGTCAATGCCGATGCGGCCGCGCGTCCGGCGGGCAAGGGCGCGGCGCAGGGCGTGATCGTGGGTGGCGTGTTCGGGTTGGCGCTGGGCGTGCTGTTGTTCGTCGTGTTGTGGCGTTTTTGGCTCGTGCCGGTGGTGGGATTGATGGCCGGGGCCTATCTCGGCGCGTTCTTCGGCGCGCTGCAACGTTTGCGGGGCCATGAAGAAGTGTCGGCCGCACAGGCGGGCATGCGTGACGCCGGCGTGATGCTGGCCACCCACGTGGACGACGCCACGGCGGACACGGCGATAGCCGTATTGCGCGACGCTGGCGCCGCGGAAATCGAGGAGGCGGATGGCGTGTGGGAAGACGGCGAGTGGCGCGACTTCGATCCGACGCAGCGGGTTGGCACGCCGCACGAAGCCGAAGCGCGCCCTGAACCGACCGTGGGTGTCGCGGCCAATGATCGGCCGCCGCCGCGGCGGGATCGGCACGGCCCGGTTCGCGGCGACGCGCAGCCGTACAAGGACGCCACACGGGCCAGCCCTCGCCGCACGGACTGGCTGTAGAATTTTCGATGTCACGGCTACGGGAGACTTGCCATGCTGTCGATCCACACCGGTTTCGTCGTCTGTCCGACCTGTCAAACGCGCTTCGCCGTTGCGGCGAGTGAGCCGTCCGTCCAGGCGATGGACGACTATCTGCATTCGGATGCGCAGGTGAAATGCCCGACGTGCGACACCGCATTCGCCACGGGCAGCGCCAGGAGCAGCATCGAACTCGAACCCGTCAACGACGGCGAAACCCTCTCGCCGTCACCCGAGCGAAGCATTGACGGGTTGGATAATCACTGACGCCTGACAGCGGTTCGAGGTCGCGTCTTCACAACGGCGTCAACAATGCCTCGCCCGCCTCAAAGCGGCGGGTGTTCTCGAGGAACATGGCGAGGGTGGCGGCTTCGGCTTCGGGGGAGCGTCCGGCGACGTGGGGGCTGAGCACCACGTTCTGCAAATCGATCAGCATCCGCGGCGGCGACGGTTCTCCTTCGTATACGTCCAGCCCGGCGCCCGCGATGACGCCTTCGCGCAGCGCTTCAGCCAGCGCTGCCGTGTCCACCACGCTGCCGCGCCCCATGTTCACGAGGAAGCCGTTCCTGCCGAGGGCGCGCAGCACTTCGGCATTCACCAGGTGGTGCGACGCCTGTCCGCCCGGCGCCGTCACCACGAGATAGTCGGCCCACTCGGCCAACGCCAGCACGCTGTCGAAATACTGGTAATGCGCAGGCAAGTCGTCGCGACGGTTGCGATTGCGATAACCGATCCGCATATCGAATCCTTCCGCGCGCTTGGCGAACTGACGCCCGATCGCCCCCAGCCCGACGATGCCCATCTTCTTGCCCGACACACCAGGCTGCATCGGCAGTGCATCGCGCCATATGCCCTTGCGGCACGCCGCGTCGTACTCGGGAATGCGACGCACCGCCGCGAGCAGCAGCGCAAAGCCCTGATCCGCCACCGTCGCCGCATTGGCGCCGGCCCCGTTCACCGCCACGATATTGCGCGCGCGCATTGCCGCGAGATCCAGATTCTCGTAGCCGGCGCCCAGTGCACCGACCAGTTCGACGTTCGGCAGATGCGACAGCTCGGCGGCGTTCAACCCGCGTCCGCCGTTGGTGAGCACGAAGCGAACGCGTTCGCCTTCGGCCCCCCAGCCTTCCGGCACAGGATGATGACTCGGCCGATACACCACGTCGAAGCGGGTTTGCAGTTCAGCCAACTGTTCGGCATGCATCGGAATCAAGACCAGCAATGGGGGCAGCGACACCTTCAATCTCCGGCAGGGATAAGGAAAAAGACAATGACAAGCATTCGACACTGTATTCCTATCCGCGACGTTTTGCGTCGCAGCGTTCGGAAAGATCACCCCGCGACGTCGGCTGTTCCCGCCGCAAAAGCCGACGGGCGCCATCGCATATCGCGAATGGCGCCCGTCGGAAGGGCATACCGGGCGTTGCGCCCGACGAAACAGCGCAGCGTAGCTCAGGGACTCAGGCCGCAACCTCCATGGCGCGCGTCGCCTGACGGTGACGCAGACGGCCCAGCGTGAGCATCGTCAGGCCGGCAAGCACGGCCGGCACGCCGATGGCGGCGAAGAGTGCCGGCATCGACCAGCCCATCGCGAGCATCGACGCGCCGCCGACCGATCCGACCACCGATCCCAGCCGCCCCACGCCGTTCGCCCAGCTCACACCCGTCGCGCGGCAGTCCGTCGGATAGAACTCGGCGGACAGCGCGTTGGCGCCGACCTGGCCGCCCGACACGCAGAAGCCAGCCCAGAACACCGCCACCGACGCGAGCACCGGCGAACTGGCGAGCGGGCCGACGGCCGCCACGCAAATGCCGGCGAGCACATAGGCAGCGGCGAGCACGTAATGCGGGTTGAAGCGATCCATCAGCCAGCCGAGCACGATGGCGCCGAGTGTGCCGCCGACCTGGAACATCGCGGTGACGATGGCCGCGTTGCGCAGCGTCAGACCGTTCGTGCGCAGGAGCGTCGGCAGCCAGCTCGAGAGCAGGTAGATCACGAGCAGGCTCATGAAGAACGTGATCCAGAACAGCAGCGTGCCACGCAGCAGCGCCGGCTTGAACAGGTGCCCCACCGGCGACGTGGTGGACGGCTTCGAGGCAATGTTGAACGTCGCACCCCGCAGATCCTCATGCGGTGCGATTCGCTGCAGCGACGCGGCCACGGACTCCGGCGACTTGCCGGCCATCACGAGGTAGCGCACCGATTCCGGCAGGGCGCGAACCAGAAACACGCCGAGCACGAGCGGCATCACGCCACCCACGATCAGCACGGAACGCCAGCCGAACGCCTCGATCAGTCCGGCCGACGCCAGACCGCCCAGTGCCGAACCGAGCGTGAAGCCGCAGAACATCGTCGTGACGAGGAACGACCGACGCGAATCGGGGCAGTACTCGGACGTGAGCGTGATGGCGTTGGGCATCGCGCCGCCCAGGCCGAGGCCGGTGAGAAAGCGCAGCGCGATCAGTTGCCACAGCTCCATCGACCACGCCGAGACGAGACTCGCCAGACCGAAGAACATCACGGAGAAGATCAGGATCGACTTGCGCCCGAACTTGTCGGCGAGCGGGCCGAACAGGAACGCGCCTGCCATCAGGCCCGCGAGTCCCGCGCCGAAGAGCGGTGCGAGATGCGCCGGGGTGAGCGACCACTCGGCGCGGATGGCCGGGGCAATGAAGCCGATCGCCGCCGTGTCGAAGCCGTCGATGGCCACGATCAGGAAGCACAGGACGACGATCATCACCTGGAACGGCGAAATGCGATGCCGGTCGATGAACGCCGTCACGTTGATGGGGGTGGCTGGCATAGGTTGTCTCCTCGAAGGTGCCAGTCGCGGCGAGGCACGCCGGCCTGCGTCGCGGTTACGTTGCAGTGGTTGTTGTTATGGGTGCTGCCGTACCACCGCGCGCCCGATGACGGGCGACGCGATGCGCGGCGGCGCGGTGCGTTCATACCTGCACGCCTGCGCCGCCGCTCGACCGGCTCGGTGCCGCCGGTTTTCTTGTGGACGATGCGGGACTTACTCGCCGTTCAGCCAGGGCGTTTGCGACAGACAGTTCTCGGCACGCCATCCGTGCAGCCATTGCAGCGCGTCGTAGAACTGCGTCTGTGTGCGGCCTTTCCACAGCGAGTTGCGCACCCAGCGATCCACGCCCTTGGCGTGATACACGCGGCCCATGTCGCGCGCGCCATACAGCACGCGTGCGGTGCGCGGAATGCGCGCATGTTCGTAACGACGGAAGGCGTCGACGAAATCGCCGTTCGCCGCCGCATAAGCGGCACCGAGCGTGACCGCGTCCTCGAGCGCCTGACACGCGCCCTGTGCGATGTACTGCGTCATCGGGTGCGCGGCGTCGCCGAGAATCGTGGCGCGGCCGAAGCTCCACTGCGCGACCGGATCCCGATCGGCGGTGGCCCAGCGACGCCAAGACGTGGGACGGTCGAGCATCTGGTGCGGCAGCGGGTCGATGCCTTCGAAGTAAGAGAGCACCTCCTCCTTGCTGCCGTCGCGCACGCCCCAGACTTCCTGCTCGCGGCTGTGGAACGTCACCACGAGGTTGTATTGCCTGCCGCCGCGCAGCGGGTAATGCACGAGGTGGCAGTTCGGTCCGGCCCACACCACCGGCGCGTTGACCTGCAGATCCTTCGGCATGTTCTCGACGTCGACCACGGCGCGGTAGACGACGTGGCCCGTCACGCGCGGCTCGTCGCCGATGAGCACGGCGCGCACGGCGGATTTCACACCATCGCAACCGATCACGGCGTCGGCCACATGACGCTCGCCATGCTGGTCGATCACCGTCACGCCCGCGTCGTCCTGTTCGAGCGAGACGACGCGCGTGGCGGTGCGGAATCGGATCAACGGATTGCGTTGCACCGCTTCGAGAATCGACAGATGGATGTCGGCGCGGTGAATCACCGCGTACGGATTGCCGAAGCGCTCGCGATAGGGCGCGCCGACGTCGACCTCGGCGATCGCGCTGCGATCGATGGCGTCGCGCAGCGTGATGTGATCGGTGAAGACGGAGCGTCCGCGCGCCGCCTCTCCCACGCCAAGGGCATCGAGCGCGGCGAACGCATTGGCCGCGAGCTGGATGCCCGCACCGATCTCGCCGATGGTTTCCGCTTGCTCCAGCAGTTCGATGTGCACGCCCTGGTTGGCGAGCGCGAGCGCCGCGGCCAGGCCGCCGATGCCGCCGCCGACGACCAGCGCCTTGGGTTGATGGGGTTGTGTCATGGTTGTCTCCTGCGGCCCTTCCAGCCGTGAATCGGGATTACGCCGTATAGTCCGGCTGACGGTTGGGGGCGGCCGCGAGGAAGGCCGGATGCGTCGAAGCGTGTTCGAACACGGCCATCGCCTTCGGGTAGGCGGACAGGTCGCAACCCGTGCGCTGCGCATTGGCGATCTGCGGAATCAGGCAGACGTCGGCAAGCGTGGGGGCGTCGCCGAAGCACCAGGGTCCGTGGCCGTGCTTGTCCAGAAGACGTTCCACGCCGGCCATGCCGTCGGCGATCCAGTGCTGGTACCAGGCGTCCTTCTGCGCAGCCGTGAGGGCCAGCGGGCCCTGCAGATACTTCAGGATGCGCAAGTTGTTCACCGGGTGAATGTCGCAGCTGATGAGCATCGACAGTTCGAGCACACGCGCGCGCGTTTCGATGTCCAGCGGCACCAGACGCACCTGCGGATACTTCGCGTCGAGGTAGTCGAGGATCGCCAGCGACTGACCGAGCGTCATGTCGCCATCGACGAGCGCCGGCACGACCGCCGACGGATTCACTTCGTCGACATAGGCGCTGGCCCGATGCTCACCCACGCGAATGTTCACGGGGATGGTGTCGAACGCAAGCCCCTTGAGCGCGAGGGCGATGCGCACGCGGTACGACGTCGAACTGTTGAAGAAGCTGTAGAGCTGCATGACGACCTCAGACCACGCGCACCTTGATTTCGCCGAGGCCTTCGACCGCCGTGACCATCGTCTCGCCGGCCTTGACCGGACCCACGCCTTCGGGCGTGCCGGTGTAAATCAGATCGCCCGGTTCCAGACGGAAGAATCGCGACAGATACGACACGGTTTCCGCGACCGACCAGATCAGGTGCGTGACGTCGCTCTTCTGCTTCTGCACGCCGTCGACGCTCAGCGAGATCGCGGCCTTTTCGATATGGCCGACGACCGACGCGGGGTGGATCGGGCCGATGGGAGCCGACGCATCGAACGCCTTGCCGATTTCCCACGGACGGCCCATTTCGCGCATCTTCATCTGCAGATCGCGGCGCGTCATGTCCAGCCCCACGGCGTAGCCCCACACATGCTCGAGCGCCTGGTCGAGCGGGATGTCCGAGCCGGCCTTGCCGATCACGGCCACCAGTTCGGCCTCGTAGTGGTAGTTGTTCGTTTGCGCTGGGTACTTCAGCTCCAGCGTGTCCCCGTAGGCGACGGGCAGCACGGCGTCGGCCGGCTTGCAGAAGAAGAACGGCGGTTCGCGATCCGGATCGAAGCCCATTTCGCGGGCGTGGGCGGCGTAGTTGCGGCCAACGCAGTACACGCGGCGCACGGCGAACTGATCGTTGCTGCCGGCAACGGGGATGGCGACGGTGGCGGGCGGAGCGAAGACGAATGACATGGCGTTGAACTCGACTGGAATGAGAAGCGTGGGGCGTCACTCATGTGTGCGCGACGCCGATTCGTTAATGACGGATGTGGGTGCGTTCGTTGTGTGCGCGGCAAACACGTGCTCAGGTGCGCGATTCGCGCAGCAGATTCAGCGCGGTGAGCACCGGGCGGTCCGAGTAGCTGAACAGCACGGCGTCTTCGAGCGCGGCGAGTTGCACCGGCGCCCACGACGGCACGACGAAGTGGTCGCGCGGCTCGAACTGGAAAACCTCGTCGCCGATGCGGACCGTGCCCCGGCCTTCCACGACCGAGAACACCGTCGCATCGGTGCTGCGATAGGTCTTGCCCTGGAAGCCGGCGGGCAGGTATTGCATGAACGTCGCCATCGTCGGCATCGGCCAGCCGCCGGTGGCGGGATTGACGTAACGCAGCTTGATCCCGTCCCACGCATCGAGTTCGCCGTTGCGGTACAGCGTGTCGAGCGCTTCACGCGAGCGCGCGTACGGATAGCTGAAGATGGGCGAGGTCGGATCGCTGACCTTGTGACGCACGGGCAGCATGTTGAAGCCGTAGCGCGCGAAGCTGTCGCCTTCGGGACGCTGCACCGGTTGCTGTGCCTCGGGGTAGTTCTCGGCGAAGCCGGCGTCGAAGTACTGCACGAGCGGGATGTCGAGGCCGTCGAGCCACACGACCGGCTCGCCGTCCGACGGGTTGCCGTGGTCGTGCCAAGTCCATGACGGCGTGATGATGAAGTCGCCCGGCTCCATGGTCGTGCGCTCGCCATTGACGGCGGTCCATGCGCCGCGGCCTTCCACGATGAAGCGCAGGGCCGACTGCGTATGACGATGGCTCGGCGCGATCTCGCCCGGCAGAATCAACTGCAAGCCGGCATAGAGCGAACCGGTGATGCTCGACGACCCCGGGGTGCCGGGGTTCTGCAGGATCAGCACGCGACGCACGGCTTCTTCGGCGCTGATCACACGTCCGGCTTCCATGACCAGCGGGCGCACCTCGCTGTATTTCCAGATCGCAGGCACGACGCGTGGGCGCGGCTGGGGCGGCACCAGGCTGTGCAGCGACTCCCACAGCGGGGCCATGTGGTTGCGGCCAATGTGTTCGTAATAGGCAGCGCGCTCGGCGCTGGGGGCGCGTTCGGACATGCGTGTCTCCGTATGGGTTTGGGGCCCGGTCGGTCCGACGAATGCGCTATCGGCGGCGTTGTCGGCGGGTCTATGGGTAGCGTTATACTCGGCGAGACATAATCTTTGAAATGAATTAATCATCGAATCCATACGAAAAAACGTATGGCTGGTTCGATTTTGACGGCATCCACGGGGTGCCGGGAGACCGTGCATGGATTGGACCCATCGCCTGCGACTGCGCAATCTGCAGATGCTGCTGACCCTTGCCGAGACAGGCAACATGAGCCAATCCGCGGGTTTGCTCAACACGACCCAGCCCGGTTTGTCGAAGTGGCTCAAGGATCTGGAGGACGATATCGGCTTGCCGCTGTTCGAGCGTCAGGCGCGCGGCTTGCGTCCGACGGCCTACGGGGAAGCCCTGATCGAGCATGCCCGGCGCATCGAGGCGCAGCTCGACACGGCGCGCGACGACCTCGACGCCATGCGCGAGGGCGGCAGCGGACTGGTGGCGATCGGCACATCGGGGGCGTCGTCGGCCGACACGGTGCCGCTCGCGGTGCTGCTGCTCCTGCAGCGCATGCCGCGCGTGCAGGCCCGTGTCATTGAAAACACCATGGACCGGCTGATGAATCAGCTCGCGCACAGCGAGATCGACATCGTCGTGGGGCGTTCGGCGCCGGAATTGCAGGATCGCAATGTGCGCGCCGAGGCGTTGTACCTGGAGCCGCTGCACTTCGTCGCGCGGGCCCGGCATCCGGTCTTCTCGCTTGCCAAGGTCGACTGGCCGGACATTCATCGCTACCGGTGGGTGGTCTGGCCGCGCGGCACGCCGATTCGCAACGCGCTGGAGGCGGCGCTGGCCGAAGCGGGGTACCCGTTGCCGAACGACACCGTCGAATCGAACTCGACGATTCTCAACCTCACGCTGCTCAACAACAGCGACATGATCGGTCTCGCGTCGCACCGGACCGCGAGGCGGCTCGAAGCGCTCGGTGCGCTGCGCATCGTGCCGCTGCGCCTGGCCGGCTTCGGGGCGATCTCGATGTACTGGCGCGATGACGGCGCCAATCGCGCGGCGGTCGTGGCGGCGCTCGAATGCCTGCGCACGGCGGCAACGCGCTCGACCGGCGACGCGGTCGCCGGTGTCGAAGGGGAGGGGTGAGCGCGCGACCGGATGGCAAGGTGACGTGGCGGCAGGCCGGGACGCGCCGTCACCCTGCCGTTTGCTACACTTGCCGCCTGTCGAAGTCACTCTCTCGGGGCGTCAATGATTGGCCGCATCTCCGGCACGTTGCTGGAAAAGAATCCGCCGCACATCCTGGTCGATTGCCAGGGCGTGGGCTACGAAATTTCGGTGCCGATGAGCACCTTCTTCAACCTGCCGAACGTGGGCGAGCGCGTGACGCTGCTCACCCAGTTCATCGTCCGTGAAGACGCGCAACTGCTCTTCGGTTTCGGCTCGCCCGACGAACGCAACACCTTCCGTGAACTGCTCAAGATCTCCGGCGTGGGCGCCCGCACGGCGCTCGCCATTCTCTCCGGCATGAGCGTGGCCGACATTGCGCAGGCCGTGACGCTGCAGGAGTCCGGGCGCCTCACCAAGATTCCGGGCATCGGCAAGAAGACGGCCGAGCGTCTGCTGCTCGAACTCAAGGGCAAGCTTGGCGCGCAGCTGGGCACGGTGCCGGGGGTGGCGACGCCGCACGACCACAAGAGCGACGTGGTCAATGCACTGCTCGCGCTGGGCTATTCCGACAAGGAGGCGCTCGCGGCGGTCAAGACGGTGCCCGAAGGCACGAGCGTGTCGGACGGCATCAAGCACGCGCTCAAGGCGCTCTCCAAGGCCTGACGCGGGCGGGTGCATGAAAGCGAAGACGGATGCGCGAGTGACGAGGCGTCTTCAGCGTCTGAAGTGTCTGTAAGGAAGCGATGAGGAGACGGCATGCAGTTGCGATGGCTTGAAGACTTCGTCGAACTGGCACGCACGCGCAGTTTCACGCGGGCGGCCGAGAATCGCTTCGTCACGCATCCGGCGTTCGGACGGCGCATTCGTGCGCTAGAGGAGTGGGTCGGCACGCGGCTCATCGAGCGCACGAAACCGCTCGAGCTCACCGCCGCCGGCACCGTCTTTCTCGACGCGGCGACCAACGCCCTCGATATCCTCCACAGCGCCCGCACGCAATTGCAGGATGCCGCGCCCACTCTCGAAAACAATCTGAAGATCGCCACCGGCCGCACGCTCGCGGCCACGTTCTTTCCGGACTGGTACGACGAGACCGTCGCGCGCATCGGCGTCTTCACCGCCACGCTTTCCACCGGCGGGGCCGAGGAAGCGATTCTCCGGCTCGCGGCAGGCGAGGTCGACCTGCTCATCGTGTACTCCAGCGCGCACACGCGGCTGCTCATCGATCAGGAGCGTTTCGACTGGTTGAGCGTCGCGCGCGAAGTGCTGGTGCCGGTCAGCGCGCTCGACGCCAAAGGCCGCGCAAAATACCGGCTGGCCGCCGGGCCGACGCCCATTCCCTGGCTTGCTTTTTCCCGCACGCTCACGCTGCGCGCCGTGCTCGCGCGCCATCTCGCGGAGATGCCGAACCGGCCCACGCTCAAGCCGGTCTATCAGGCCGACTCCTACGAGGCGATTCTCGCGATGGCGCGCCGTGGCGCTGGCATTGCCTGGCTGCCGCAGCGGCTCGTGGCGGACGACGTCGCGCGCGGCACGCTCGCGATCGTCGGCGGCAAGGACTGGCAGATCGGCTTCGACATCGCGTTGTACCGGCGGCGCCATCAGCCGCACCCGGTGCTCGACGCGATCTGGCAGAGCACGCGTCAGGCGTCGGGCGAGGACGTCTGACGCGCGATTTCATCTGGCCTTGCCCAAGCGAGCTCAGCCTTGCGCCAGATGGGCGAGGGCTTCCTTCACGTACGCCAGCAGATGCGCATCGACGAACGTCCCCGACGCCAGATCGGGCTCGTGCATGTACGCTTCACGAATCTTCGCGTGCGTGGCCGGATCGTCCCCGGCGTAGGATCGGAAATACGTCATCCATTGGTGCGCCAGCGCTTGCGTCTCGGGTGAATCCGCCGGCGCACCGCTTTCGAGCCGGTCGCGCATGGCGCCGATGAGGGCGGGCCATTTGTCGTAGTACTTCAGATAGTTCGCGGCCATGAAGCGGTACTCGTCATCCGAGAGGTACTTCCGGAAGACGTTCAGTTTCGTTTGCGCAATCGCCTCCTTGAGATAACACGCGAGGTCGGGCGTGATGCCCGTTTGCGAGCGCACCGACGGCTCGTTCTCGTGCATGGTATTGAGCTTGGCGAGCAGACGGGCGTCGCCGCCCGTGTCGCGCACGATCATCGCCATCCAGCGGCGCGAGATCGCCTGCGCGGCTTCGCCCGTCGATGGCTCGCCGCGCGCCATCAGCGCCTTGACCTCGGCCACGATGGCAGGCCATTCGGCATCATGCGCCTGCTTGTTCTGGTACAGCGGGAAGCGGGCGAGTTCGTCCTTCGAGAAGTATTTGTCGTACATATTCATCAGCTCCAGCGTTGTCAGCCATTCGGCAAGTTCCGGGGCGTCGCCTGCGGCCAACTGCGCCTGCAACCGTGTCAGACGATCGCACAGACGACTCGCGTCCTCGATCTGCCGCGTGAGCATGTCGATCTGTCGAGCGATGAGCGTGTCGAGCGGGACGTCCCGGTTTGCCAACCATTGACCGATGTCGGTGAGCGACATACCGAAGCGGCGCAGCGCCTGGATCTGATGCAGACGGGCGATGTCGCTGCGATCGTAAAGCCGGTAACCGGCATCGGAGCGCGCCGAAGGCGTGAGCAAGCCGAGCGTGTCGTAATGGTGAAGCGTGCGCACCGTCAGGCCGCTGCGTTTGGCTAATTCACCGACTTTGAGCAACATCGGAGCTCCCGTGATCTTCTGGCGTGTGACAAGGCTGAGGCCTCACGTAGCGTGAGGGTCAAGCGATTTTAAGCGACATGGTTCTCATGTCACGCACCAACAAGGGAAGCTCGAAAGCGGGAGTGTGGGAGGGGCGGGCGCATCGCGCCACGCCCCTTCCCGGATCACGATCAGTGTTCGTGATGCAGGTACCTGGCTTCTCGCGGCAGACGCAGGCTCACGAGGAACGCAATCACCATCATGCCGGTGACATACCAGTAGAACGCCGGTTCCATACCGGCCTTCTTCAGGCCCAGCGCCACGTATTCGGCCGAGCCGCCGAAGATCGCATTGGCGACCGCGTAAGCGAGGCCGACGCCCAGCGCACGCACTTCGGTCGGGAACATCTCGGCCTTCACGATGCCGCTGATCGACGTGTAGAAGCTCACGATCGCCAGCGCCACGCAGATCAGCACGAAAGCGGCGATCGGGCTCTGCACCGTCTTGAGCGCCGTGAGGATCGGCACCGTGGCGATTGCCCCGAGCGCGCCGAAGAGCAGCATGTTGTTGCGACGGCTGATGCGGTCCGACAGCATGCCGAAGAGCGGCTGCATGCACATGTAGGCGAACAGGCAGCCCGTCATGATGTAGCTTGCCGTCTTGATCGGCATGCCGGCCGTGTTGACCAGGTACTTCTGCATGTACGTGGTGAACGTGTAGAAGATCAGCGAGCCGCCGGCGGTGTAGCCCAGCACGGTGAAGAACGCCGCCTTGTGGTGACGGAACAGACCCGCCAGCGTACCGGCATCGCGGTTGGTGCGGCTGGCCGCCGTCGACGTCTCGTGCAGCGTGCGGCGCAGCAGCAGGGCGACCACGGCCGTGATCGCACCGACCACGAACGGAATGCGCCAGCCCCAGGCCTTGAGTTCGGCGTCGTCGAGGAGCTGCTGCAGAATCACGACCACGAGCACGGCGAGGAGTTGACCGCCGATGAGCGTGACGTACTGGAACGACGAGAAGAAGCCGCGACGGCCCTTGAGCGCCACTTCACTCATATAAGTGGCCGTGGTG
This sequence comes from Pandoraea pulmonicola, assembly GCF_000815105.2. NCBI lineage: Bacteria > Pseudomonadati > Pseudomonadota > Betaproteobacteria > Burkholderiales > Burkholderiaceae > Pandoraea > Pandoraea pulmonicola. Next base: position 716,328 of record NZ_CP010310.2, read on the forward strand.
CCGTACTCGCCGCCGACCGACAGGCCCTGCAGCAGACGCGCGAAGAGCAGCAGCGCCGGCGCCCAGTTGCCGATGCTGGCGTACGTCGGCAGTGCGGCGATGAGCAGCGAGCCGAAGCACATCATCATCACGGAGATGACCATCGAGTTCTTGCGGCCGTTACGGTCGGCGATGCGGCCGAACAGCCAGCCGCCGATGGGGCGCATCAGGAAGCCGGCGGCGAACACACCCGCCGTGTTGAGCAACTGCGCGGTCGGGTCGGAACTCGGGAAGAACGCCGGCGCGAAATAGATCGCGCAGAACGCATAGATATAGAAGTCGAACCACTCGACCAGATTCCCGGACGATGCCGCCACGATCGCGAATATGCGCTTGCGGACTTCCTCGGGGGTGGGTGGTTTGTTGCCGATATCGGCGTTGAGGGTAGCTGTCTCTTTCATTTCTACTGGCGATGCAGGGCATCGCGTTGACTACGTTTGCAACAATGACGCGCGGGTGCTTGCGTCATATCCAATTCACATCGGATCTCATAAGCCAACCATCGCGTCGCGGGGCGCGGCCACTATAGCGGTTATGTGCCGGTCCATACAATGCCCGGACATCGGATCTATTATTGTGAATATGGAAACAATCCAACGAATTGTTGCTCTGCAACATGGCGATCGCGCCCGGCGGGCGGCATTCCCGACCGCTTGATCGAGTCTCCCGTCCATCGGGAAATCTGCCCGAAATTCGCGCGGGAATTCTTACGATGTGAGAGGCCGGATGCGAAACGATCGCTTATGCCACGGTTTCCCGGTGCATATCCGATGCGCATTCATAAGCTATTCGATAAGAAATGCTTAGCGCGACGCGGGGCGGTCGGTAGCATGAGAGGCCGCTTTCTCCCGAAGCCCTTGCGCGTCGACGCGGGGCGCACCCCGAAGTCATGCAAGGCGATACGTTATTGATCAAGTCGGGCGGCGCTGCCGCGCTGACCGAATGGCAGCACCATTTTGCGCGGCTGATGCCCGGCTTGCGCGTGTACGGATGGGATGACCCGTTCGTCGATGCGCGCAACGTGAAATACGCACTCGTCTGGCGGCCCGATCACGGGCGTCTCGCGCATTACCCCCGATTGCGGCTGATCCTGAGCGCGGCCGCTGGCGTCGACCACATTCTGGCGGATCCGGCGTTGCCGCCCAACGTGCCTATCGTGCGCATGGTGACGGACGAGACGCGCGAGCGCATGAGCGACTTCGTGACGCTTTCGGCGCTGGCCATCGTGCGCGATATGCCCGCACTGCTCAGCGCCCAACGCGACGGGCGATGGGCGGACGAACTCACTGGACGCCTGGCGCGCGACACACGGGTGAGCATCCTCGGGCTCGGCGAGCTCGGGAGCGCGGTGGCGGCCCGGCTTCACGCGAACGGCTTTCGGGTGAACGGCTGGGCGCGCACGGCGAAGTCGCTGGCGAATGTGCGCGTGTTCTCGGGAGAAGCGCAACTCGACGCCTTGCTCGCAGAGACCGACATCCTGGTCAACCTGCTGCCTGACACGCTGGCCACGCGCGGCATTCTCGGGCGCCGCCTGTTCTCGCGACTGCCCGCGGGCGCAAGTCTCATTCAGGTGGGACGTGGCGCGCATCTCGATCGCCAGGCGCTTCTCGATGCACTCGACAGCGACCGCCTTCGCTACGCGGTCGTCGATGTCTTCGACGTCGAACCGTTACCGCCGGACGATGCGCTGCGCCGGCATCCCAAGGTATTCGTGACGCCGCACATCGCTTCGACGGTGTCGTATGCCGCGCGCGCCCGACAGGTGGCCGATGTACTCGGAGCGCATCTGCGCGGCGCACCGCTGCCATTCGTCTACGACGCCAAGCGGGGGTACTGACATCATGACGAACGACTCACACGCAAGCGACGAGGTTGCCATCGCACGCGGCGACGACGCCTACGAGCGCATCCGGCACGATGTACTCACCTGCGCGATCATGCCTGGCACCATCGTGAGCGAGGCGGAGCTCATGCGGCGCTATGACATTGCGCGCACCAGTTGCCGGGTGGCGCTGGTGCGTCTCGTGCACGAGGGCTTCGCGCGGGCGATTCCGCGTCAGGGCTATCGCATCTCGCCGATCACGCTGGCGGACGTCGAAGAGATCTTCAACCTGCGTGCGCAGCTCGAACCGATGGCCGCGCGGCTCGCTTGCGGCAATGTCGATACCGAGTTGCTCGCGCGCCTGGACGAAGCCTGCGAAGCGCCCTATGCGCACAAGCCCATCGGTCACCAGATCGAGTGGTTCCTGCACACCAACCGGAAATTCCATCTGACCATCGCGGCGGCGAGCGGCAATGCGCGGCTGTATCGCACGCTGGCCGGCCTGATGGACGACATGGCCCGCCTCGTCTCGCTGGGTTTCGGCGTGCAGGGTGTCCGCCCAGGGATCGAGCGCGATCACGAGGGCATCATCAAGGCATTCGTCACCGGCAACGCCGCGCGCGCCGAAGCGCTCGCCCGTCGGCACATCGAGACCTTTCTCCAGCAGACCAAGGAACAGGTGTTCGCCAGTCTTTCGAGTTCGGGCACGTGGCTTCCCTACTTCTCGATCGCCGACCTGCGGAAGTAGGCAGTCCTCGGGGCGTTGGTGTTGCCCGCGCGATCACGCCGCGGTGCGGGCGCGTGCGTCTTCGTGGCGTCTCCCCGGGATCGCATCGAGCAGCGCGCGAGTGTACGGATGGGACGGTGCGCGGAAGATGGCCGCCGTGTCGCCGTACTCGACCACACTGCCCGACTTCATGACGGCGAGCGAGTCGCACAGCTGCGCCGCGATACGCAGGTCGTGCGTAATGAAGATCATCGACAGTCCCAGCTCCGACTTCAGACGCGCAAGCAGGCGCAGCACTTGCGCCTGCACGGAGACGTCGAGCGCCGACACCGGCTCATCCGCGACGAGCACGCGCGGTCGCATGGCGAGCGCCCGCGCGAGTCCGATGCGCTGACGCTGCCCGCCGGAGAACTCATGCGGGAAACGGTCGAGCGCGTCGGCGTTCAGCCCCACCAGTTCGAACAGTTCGCGCGCGTGCTCCCTGGCTTCGCGCGGCGGTTCGCCCCGTGCGACCGGCCCTTGCGTCACGATGTCGCCCACGCGGCGGCGCGGGTTGAGCGAACTGAACGGATCCTGGAACACCATCTGGATGTCGAGCGCCGCGCGTCGCGCTTCGGCGTTGAGCGCACCGGCTGCAAGATCGGCGTCGCGATAGAGAATGCGTCCGGCGTCGGGCGTCATCAAGCGAAGAATCGCGCGCGCGAGCGTCGATTTGCCCGACCCGCTCTCGCCCACGATGCCCAGCGTCTTGCCGGCGCCGACTTCCAGGCTCACGTCGCGCAGTGCTGCCGTATCCGCTTGCGCCTTGCCGAGCCAGCCGTGGCGGCGATACGTCTTGCGCACTTGCTCGATGCGCAGCACCGGTGGCGCTTCCTTGCCGCCGCTATTGCCGCGCTCGCCACTATCGCCGCTCTTGCGACGAGATCCGCCGGATGCCGATGGCGCCCCCGTCCCGGACGACGGCAACGCAGGCACCGCCGCGATCAATGCCCGCGTGTACTCGTGCGATGCTCGCGTAAGGAGGCTTTGCGCCGGCCCTTGCTCGACAATCTCGCCATGCCGCATCACCGCGACCCGGTCGGCGATCTCCGCCACCACGCCGAAGTCGTGCGTGATGAACAGTACGCCGGTGTCCTTGCGTTGCTGAAGCTCGCGAATGAGCGTGAGGATCTGCGCCTGCGTGGTGACGTCGAGCGCGGTCGTAGGCTCGTCGGCGATCAGCAGCTCCGGCTCCAGTGCGAGCGCCATCGCGATCATGGCACGCTGACGCTGACCGCCGGAGAGCTCGTGCGGGTAGCGTTTGGCGGCATCGAGCGGCGAGGGGATGTGCACGGCCTCGAGCCACTCGAGCGTGCGGGCGCGAATCGCGCTGCCCGACAGACGCGTATGCGTGCGATACACCTCGGCGATCTGGTCGCCGATGGTGCGCAGCGGATTGAGCGCCGTCATCGGTTCCTGGAAGATCATGCCGATGCGTGCGCCGCGCCAGCGACGACGTTCGGCTTCGGGCAGCGCCAGCAGATTTCCCTCGCCGTGCCACGCCACGCGTCCCGCGCTGACGCTCACGCCGGGCGGCAGCAGTCCGAGCAGCGCGCTCGCGGTCATCGACTTGCCTGAACCGCTTTCCCCGACCATGCAGAGAATCTCGCCGCGCTCGAGCGAGAACGACACATCGCGAAGCGCGTGCGGACGATCCGCCTCCGGGGGCAGGTCGAGAGTGAGACGTTCGACGTCGAGCAGTGTCGTCATGAGGGAAATCCTCCGTGAGGGCGTTGGTGGCGTCGGTGGGCCATGCGTTCAGAGGCGTTGGCCGCCGCTCGCGTCGAGCGACTGGCCGGTGATCCAGCGGGCGGCGTCGCTGGCGAGAAACGCCACGATGTCGGCGATGTCGCGCGGCTCGCCCACGCGGCCGAGCGCGACCGTCTGGGCGATGACTTCGCGCTCGACGGGATCGCTTGCGCGACGGTTCAGGTCGGTGGCCGTTGCACCGGGCAGCACGGCGTTGACGGTGATGCCGCGCGCGCCGAGGTCTGCCGCGAGCAGTAGCGTCAGCGCTTCCAGGCCGGCCTTCGCGGGCGCGTAGACGCTCATCTCCGGATACGCCGCGCGGGTGCCCATCGACGAAACGTTGACGATGCGCCCGCCGTCGCGCAGGTAGGCGAGGGCGTGCTGGATCAGGAAAAACGGCGACTTGAGGTTGACCTGCAGCACGCGGTCGAACGCCTCGGGCGTGACGGCGTCGATGCGCGCCCGCAGGCCCACGCCCGCGTTGTTCACGAGAATGTCGAACTGCGGCGGAAGGTTGTGCGCCGCGAGAGCGCCGGTGAAGCGTTCGATGAGGGCGAGCGCGCCGTCCGGCGACGACAGGTCGGCGCGCACGGCAAACGCCCGCGAGCCGTTCGCACGCAGTGTCGCAACCAGCGTCTCGGCGTCGTCTTCGGCCGCGTTGTAGTGCACGGCGACGGTGGCGCCACGCGCGGCCAGCGCAACGGCGATGGCGCGGCCGATGCCGCGGCTTGCGCCGGTAACGAGGGCGACCTTGCCGTCAAGGCGAATCGGGTCACGGGAATCGGGCTGAAGGCTCATGAGGCGAGGGCTCCGGAAAGGGGACGTGTGTTGTTTCGGTCTTCGCTCCAGCCGCGTTCGGCTTCGAGTGCGCGGGCTTGTTGCAGGAGCGCGTGGCGGTCGACCTTGTTGGTGCCGGCCAGCGGGAGTTCGGCCACGAACGCCACGCGGCGCGGATGCTGATAGGCGGGACCATTCGCGAGCGCATGTTGCTTGAGGGCTTCGGCGCTCAGCGTGCTGCCTGGCTGCCGGACGACAAACGCGACCGGCACGGCGGCCCGCTCCTCGTCGGGCAGCGGCACCACGCTGGCCTGGCGCACTTCCGGGTGCGCTTCGAGCAGCTTCTCCACTTCCACCGGATAGATGTTCTCGCCCGCGCAGACGAACATGTCGTCCGCGCGCCCGACGAAGTAGAAGAAGCCGTTCGCATCGCGCCGCATCACGTCGCCGCTGTAGTACCAACCTTCGTCGAGCACTTGTGCCGACTTCTCGGGCAGACCGTGATAGCCGCGCATGACGGCGGGATTGCGCATGCAGAGCACGCCGTGATCGGCATCGTCGCCGTCCACGAGCTTGACCGCATCGGGCGACAGCGGATAGCCGAGGGCGAGCGGCGGCGGCGGGATACCGTCGGGGTGCGGTCCGAAGATGCTCGGGCCGGCCTCCGTGGTGCCGTAGCCATGATGGATATGCGTGTGCGGAAACGCGGCCTGAATCCGGGCGAGTAGCGCGGCGCTCATCGGCGCGGAGCCCAGCATCACACGCTTGAGCGAGGAGACGTCGCGGCCCGCCAGCGTCTGCGGATCCTTCACGAGCCGAGCGAACATCGTCGGTACGGCGGTGAGCGCGGTGATGCGATACAGCTCCAGCGCATCGACATACGAGGCGACGTCGAACGACGGCAGTATCACGAGCGAAGCGTTCGCGGCGAAGGCCCGCTTCGCCATGAACAGGCCGTTCATGTGAAACAGCGGTTGCGCGAGCAGAAGGCGCTCGGACGACGGATCCTCCGGGCGCACGTACGTCGCACCCAGCGCCCAGAGCTGCCCGGCGTGCGTGAGCGGCACGCCCTTCGGCTTGCCGGTGGAGCCGGACGTGTACAGCATCTGCGCGGCGTCGTCGGGCGCCGGGCGCACGGATTCGAAATCCGTCGGCCGGATCTGTGCGGCGAAGCCGTCAGGGCCGTCGTCGTCGAAATCGATCACCGGCACGCGTGCGGCGAGCGCTTCGCGGCGCGCACCGTCGACGAAGGCGAGTGAGATGCCGGCATCGTCGATCACGTAATCGAGGATTTCGCGCGACTGTTTGATGTTGATGGGCACGGCGACGTAGCCCGCGCGCATGATGCCGAAGTAGGCGATCAGATACTCGGCGCGGTTGAGCGAGGCGATGGCCACATGGGCGCCTGCCGGCAGGCCACGGGCGCGCAAGGCGGCGGCGACGCCCGACGCGAGCCCGTCGATGTCGGCGTGCGTGTAGCGGTGCGGCAGCTTGCCGTCGCGCAGATCGACGATCGCGGTCGCGTTCAGATCGAGGGTTCGGTCGATGAGGTCGCCGAGGTTGTGCCAACGATGAGTCATGAGATTCGGAAGAACGATGAGATATTCGGGAGGGCGAGGCGTCGGTTGCGCTCGGCGCTCAACGCCTGCGTAACGAGGGGTTCAGCGCATCGTTCAGGCCGTCGCCCACGAGATTGAGGGCGAGCACGGCGAGCATGATCGCCACGCCGGGCTCCGCGCACAGGTACCAGGACGAACGGATCAGCGTGCGGCCTTCGCCGATCTGACGGCCCCAGCTCGCCACGTTCGGATCGCCGAGTCCGAGGAACGACACGACCGATTCGTACAGGATCGCGCCGGCCACCACGAGCGTTCCCATCACGAGCACGGGCGGCAGTGCATTGGGGAGCACCTCGCGCAGCGCGATGCGCCACGGCGAGAGGCCGACGGTGCGGCACGCCTGCACGAACTCGCGCGACTTGAACGACAGACACTCCGCACGCGTGAGGCGTGCGATGGCGGGCCACGACACGAGCGCCACGGCAATCACCGTGTTCTCGATGCGCGGACCGAGAATCGCCACGACAGTCAGCACGAAGACGACATTGGGCACGATCTGGAACAACTCGGTCAGACGCATGAGCCCCTCGTCGATCCATCCGCCCCACCACGCGGCAATCGCACCGATCGACACCCCGATGGCCGTGGCCGCGACACTGGCGGCAATGCCGATGACGAGCGTCGCCCGGGCGCCATGCGCGAGTTGGGCGGCGATGTCGCGCCCGAGGGCGTCGGTGCCCAGCGGGTACTGCCATTGTTCGAACGGCCAGATTTCCGGCGCGGCCACGATGCGCAGCGGGTCGCCCGGATACCACCAGCCGGTGCACAGCGCGACGACCGCGATGAGCGCGAGCAGCATTGCGCCTGCCACGGCGCCGCCGTGTCGGGTGAATTGCCGCCATGCGTGGGCGCGGCGCCTTTCGGGGTGAGGCGCGGGAACATTGGCAACCATCGCAGTCGTATGGCTCGAAGGGAGCGCGTCGAGCGTGGGTTCGGCGGAAGACGTCATGGGACAGACCGGTTTTTTACAGTGAAGCGGGAAGACATCGTGCTGGCAACATCACGACGCTTGCGTGCGGATGCGCGGATCGAGCCGTGTGTAGATCAGATCCACGACGATGTTCGCCACGATGACCAGCGCCGAGCTGAGCACGAGCAGCCCCAGCACGACCGGGTAGTTGCGGCTCATGACGCTGTCGAAGAGCACGCCGCCGATGCCGGGCCAACTGAAGACGGCTTCGACGACGATGCTGCCGCCCAGCACCGTGCCGAGTTGCAGACCGAGCAGGGTGACGACGGGCAGCATGGCGTTGCGCACCATGTGACGCGCGATCACGGCGCGGCGCGTGAGGCCCTTCGCCCGCGCGGTACGGACGTGGTCCTGCCGAGCGACTTCGAGCATCGACGCGCGCATCACGCGCGCATACGTCGCCGCGTAGAAGAGGCCGAGCGTGAGGGCCGGCAGCGCGAGATGGTGGAGCACGTCGAGCGCGGCGTGCCACGCGCCGGCGAGGCCGGTGCCGTAGTCCAGGCCGATGGTGGTCATGCCCCCCACGGGAAACCAGCCGAGTTTCACCGAGAACAGAATGATCAGCATGATGCCGAGCCAGAAGCTCGGCGCGGCGAAGCACACCACGGCGGCGATGGACACGAGCGTGTCGCGCCATGTATTCACGTTCACGGCGGCGACGACGCCGGCGCTAACCCCCACGAGCACGGCGACGACGAGGCTGGCGAGCATCAGCACGAGCGTGGCGGGCAGATGCGCCATGATCACGTCGAAGACCGGCAGGTTGTGACGGTACGAGTAGCCGAGATCGAGGTGGGCCACCGCGTTGATGTAGTGCAGCAGTTGCTGCCACAGCGGCTTGTCCATGCCGTACGTCACGCGCAGGCGCTCGATCAGGGCGGGGTCCGTGACCTGCTGCTCGGCGGTCATCACGTCGAGCAGCGTGCCCGGCACCGACTGGATCAGGCAGAAGTTCATGACGATCACGCCGAGCAGCAGCGGCACGGCTTGCAGCACCCGGCGCAACAACAGACGCGTCACCATGACAACCGTCTCCTTGTTTACGCGAGCCAGACGTCGGCCAGCGCGTCGCCCTGGACGTTGGCGCTGGTCGTCGCGCGCCGCACGTTGGTGCGCGAGAGTGTGAACGACTCCATTTCCACGAGCGGCACATGCGGCACGTCGGTCGACGCGAGGCGCGCGAAGTCATGAGCGAGCTTCACCCGTTTCGCGTTGTCCGTCTCCACCGTGAGGCGGTCGACGATCGCATCCATCGCCGGATTCGAATAGCCCGTGGCGTTGCGGAACGCCGCGCCCTTGACGATGCCGTCCGTCGTATAGAACTGCGTGACCACCGGCACCAGTTCCAGCGGCGCGGTGAAATTCGAGATGGCGATGTCGTAGTCGTAATCGCTGTAGATGCGCTTGAGCGACGTGGCGCGGTCGAGCGAGTCGAGCTTCACCGTGATGCCGATGTCCTGCAGCGCCTGCTTCACGTACTGGCCGAGCTTGGCGTTCTCCTCGAACCAGGCGGCGGCGACGAGGTTGACGGTGAAGCGCGAGCCGTTCTTGCGCGGCAGCCCGGCGGCGTCGAGCAGGGCGTTGGCCTTGGCCGGGTCGAACGGGTATTTCGGCACGTCGTCGGTGAAGAACAGCGGGTTGCTGCGAAAGATCGGCGAGACGGCCGGCTTGCCGCGTCCGAAGTAGATCGTGTCGATGATGAACTTGCGGTCGATGGCGTGCAGGATCGCCTGGCGCACTTCGCGGCGCTTGACGTGTTCGCGTCGCTGGTTGAACTCCACCGTGACCGTCCACGCCGCGTTTTCGTAGCCTTTGGTTTCCACGGCGATCTTGCCGGTCTTCACGAGACGGTCGATCTCGCGCGCCGGCACCGGGTTGGAGAACGCTACCGCGAGCTCGCCCGTTTCCAGCGCGGCCGAGCGCGACGCCGGATCGCTCCACCAGCGGATGATCAGCTTGTCCGGATACGGTTGAGCGTTGTTCCAGTACTGCTCGTTGCGCGAGTAGGCGACGTGGCTGCCGCGCACCCACTGACCGTATTTCCAGGGGCCTGTGCCCACGGGCGCATTGTTGAGAGGGTTCGTGATGATGTCCTTGCCCGCATAGAGATGCTTGGGCACGAGCACCTGGTACTGACCGGCGAGGATCGACTTGAAGAAGAATTCCGGCACCGGCGTGGAGAATTCCAGTTTCACGGTGTGAGCGTCGGGCGCGCTGACGCGCTTGAGCGCCTTGAGCGCGACGCCGGCGGAGATCGGCTTCCAGTGTTCCTGCACGTTGTAGACGACGTCGTCGGCCGTGAACGGCTTGCCGTCGTGCCAAAGCACGTTCTTGCGCAACGAGACGGTGTAGGACTTGAAGTCGCCGGAAGCGCGTACATCCGTGGCGAGTACCGGCTGGAAGGCGAGCTTTTCGTCGATCTTCAGCAGCCGTTCGAGAATCTTCGTCGACGTCATGAAGGGGCTGGAGCCACCGCCACCCGGCACGAACAGCGCCTGCGGTTCGAGTCCCCCCCAACTGGCAACGAGCGTACCGCCGCGGCGGGGTGCGGCCGCCGGGCTGTCAGCCGCATTGGCGCGCGTAGGCGAGACCAGCCATCCGGCGGTGCCCGCGAGCGCTGCCGAGCTGGCAGCCAGTGCGCCGCCGGCGCTTCGGTAGAGGAACTGACGTCGCGAGACGCCCCGTGATTTACGCATGATGAACTCCGGTATGGCTGGGCACCCGTGCGTTCTCGCGAGTGCCTTCAATCGTCGTGGCAATGAAACGTGAGTGAGTGGCGCGGCGCGTCAACCGGGCGGCAACGTGGCGTAGCTGGCGCGGCCGATGGCGACAAGGGCACCCTGATCGTTGAACAGGTCGACGTCCGCCACGCCGATGCTCTTGCCGAGGCGGCGCACGCGTGCCACGGCGCGCAGATCGGTGTCGATGGCTGGACGCAGGTAGTCCACGCGGAAGTTGACCGTCGGCAGGCCGCGGCCGACCAGCATGCCGACCGCGAAGTCGCCGACCGTGTCGATGACGGCGGCCAGCGGACCGCCGTGCCACTGGCGCGTGCCCGCGCCTCGTTCGAAAGCTGCCTGGAACGGCACGCTGACGTCGATCGTCTGGGCGTCGTGATCGAGCGCGGTGACGCGCAGGCCCAGCCAGGCGATGAACGTCGATTTGTCGAATGCCTGCTGAACCTGTTCGGCGCTGAGGGTTTGGGCGGGCGTGCTCATGCGGCCACCAGTACCTTGCCGACGATCTGGCGATTCTCGAGCGAGGCGAGGGCCTGCGCGCCCTGTTCCAGCGGCCACTTCCTGTCGATCAGCACGCGCAGCTTGCCGCTGGCGACGAGATCGAGCAGTTCGTGCAGGTCTTCGCGCTCCCAGCCGTTCGAGCCGCGAATCTGCAGCTCGAACGTCCAGATGAAGCGCAGATCCTCCTTCGGATCGAAGCCCGCCGTGGCGCCGCACGTCAGCACGCGACCGCCCTGGCGCAGCGTGCGCAGGGAGCGCGTCCACGTCTCGCCGCCGGTGAAGTTCACCACCACGTCGACCCCGCCGTTGTTGGCCGCGCCGCGACGGCGCGCGGCCTTGCCGTAGCGTGCCCGCACGACTTCCACGAAGTCCTCTTCGGCGTAGTGGATGATGTCGTCCGCGCCGAGCTCGCGCAGGCGTTCCCCCTTCTCGCGCGAGCCTGCGCAGGCGATGACATGCGCGCCGGCGAGTTTTGCCAGTTGCACGGCGCACACGCCCACGCCGCCGCTCGCGCCGAGGATCAGCACGCGTTCGCCGGCCTTGACCTGACCGATGCGATGCATCATGCGCAGCGCCGTGCCGTAGGCGACGGGCAGGGCGGCGGCGTCATCGAACGAGACCGCGTCGGGCAGACGCACCAGTTGATGGGCGGGCACGCGGCACAGTTCTGCCAGCCCGCCGTGGGTCGTCTCGCCGACGAGGCCACCCGTCACGCGATTGATCGGATCGACGAGCACGCGATCGCCGACCGACCACCCTTCCACGCCCGGGCCGACGCTGGCGATCTCGCCCGCCACGTCCAGCCCGATGATGACCGGGAACGGCAGTTTGATGCCGGGCATGCCGCGACGTGTGAACACGTCGTGATAGTTGAGCGACGAGGCGCGCACGCGCAGGACCACTTCGCCTTCGCCGGCCACGGGATCGGGGAAGTCGGTTTCGAGTTTCAGGGCGTCGTTGTCGCCGTGTTCACGCAGTACGATGGCTTTCATGTCGGTGCTGAGGCAGGTTCAGGGTGAGCGACGCCCTCGGGCAGTCGCCGATCAGTGTTGAAAACGAATAACGGAGTGCCGTGTGCAGGCCGCGAAAGCGGTCGCCGTGGCGCTATGGGGTTCGCGTCAGCGGGTCATGAGCTTGCTTGTCTATGCCGCCGTGGCCAGACCTTGCAGCGCCTGGTCCGTGATCCGCAGGCCGTGGGCGAGCACGCTGTTGCGCCACACCGAGGAGATCGGCACGAAGGCGTCGAGCACGTCGGCGCGCAACTGACGGTCGCGGACGGCGTCGGGATGGGCGCCGGCGCGCGAACGCAGCCACTGGTCGAGGCGGTTTGCGATGCTGGCGTTCGAGCCACGCGTGCCGAATTCGACGACGGCGCCGATGACCGGGCGTCCCCGGGCGAACTGTTCGACGCCACGGAAGACGAGGCCTTGATAGTCGGGCCGGCGCAAACCATGCGGACGTTGATCGAGCACGCGCTCGGCGCCCCACCAGCGTGCCGCTTCGCGTTGCTCGGCGCTGTCCTCGGCGTTGAAACAGAGGAAAAAGGGCTCGCCGTACTCGCCGATGCCGGTGTGCCAATCGATCAGACCGATGCGTTGCGCTTGTGCGAGATCGCGCTCGACGATGGTTTGCAGCGTGACGTTCGACCATTCCCGCGCGCGTCCGCCGTAGATGAGACCATCGGCGTGCGTGTATTGACCGCTCGCAAGCGTATTGAACAGGGCGTCGGCGCCATGCTCCTGACGGAAGGCGTCGATCGCCTTGGCGCTTTGCGCGAGGCCTTCGCTCGTCCACTCGGCTGGAATCAGGTGATCGTGCAGCGACGCGTAGTGAGCGTTCGCGGGCGGCGCGAGCGTGTGGTCGATGAAGTTGCGGTTCAGGTCGACGTTGTGTTCCGTGGTGCGTGTGGCGTGGGCAAATCCATACGGATTCAGGGCGTGCACGAAGGTCACGGCGACATCGGCGGGCAGCGTGTTCGCGGCATGCGCGAGCCATGCGGTTTGCACGGCCGAGCCTGCGCCGCCTTCGAGGCCGTGCGTGCCGCTGATCGCGAGGAGCTGATGCGGCGCGTGCTCCGGGCCGAGCCGTGCGACGTCGATGCTCAATTCGCTGCCGTCAGGCGCCTTGGCGTCGGGGTGAACGTAGGTCGTGAGGCTCGCGCCCGCGTGATCGGCGGCACTGCGAAAGCGCTGCCGGGCGTCCGCATAGTCGACGCCGAACGCTTGCCACCAGGTCGGCTGGACGCTCATGCGGCCTCTCCTTCGACGAACTGCAGGGCGACGCGAAAACCTTCCGCGGCGGCGACGAGCACCGAGCCGTCGTCGAGCGTAGTGAACGGCACGCCGTTTTCGCGCAGCGTGGCCTGCGTTTGCGCCAGCGAGCGGGTGCGCAGGATGAGCGCGACGTTGCGCTCGCTGCCGTCGTCGGTCGTCTCGACGTTGCCGAAACGTTGTTCGGCCTCGGCCGGCGTGATGAATTGCACGCGGGCGCGGCCGGCGGCGAGCGAATAGCCTTGCGAGCCTGCGGCCGCGAGCACGCCGGGTCCGAAGACGCGGTCGTACAGTGCGGCGGTCACGGCCGGGTTCGGCGAGGCGATCACGAAGCCGACGATGTCCGTTACGCCGTTGGGATGATCGCGCCATTCGTCGCGCCAGACGTTTTCCGGCGTGAAGTGATGGCAGAAGAACGTGCGGCCGTTGCGCACCAGCTCGGCGGCCAGGCGCACGGTGCGAAAGCGCGCATCTTGCGTGGTGCCGTCGGGCAGGCGCACCGGGCGGAAGAACTCGGCGGGCGTTTCCACGCCGATGTTGCGTTCCTGCAAGGCGTTGAAGAGGCCGTGCGAGTCCTGCGTCTTGAAGACGAGGCCCGTCAGGCCGAGCGGGGCCTGCGTGACGTCGGGGCGTGCCGTCGATTTGCCGGCCTCGTAGCCGAGCAGTTCGAGGTAGTTCTCGCCGAAGATCGCCAGATGGTTGCTGGTGCCCAGCGAGTGATGGCCGCGCTCGGTCAGCGAAAAGCCCAGACGGCGGTAGATGTCCACCGAGGCTTCGAGTTCGCCCTTGACGTTGATGACGACGTGGTCGAGGACGGGGGCCGGAATTTGGCTCATGCCCGACCTCCGCTGCGGCGACGGGGAATTCGGGCGATGGACGCGAAGGCGGCGGCGATAGCCGCAACGGCGACGCCTTGGGCAGAACGACTGGACACGACAGCTCCCGGCAATGGATGGACGACGCGTCCATTCTAAGAGCCTTGGCGTTCAAGCCCAACTGACGGATTTTGCTTTGCTTAGTGCGGAGACGGCCGGTCGTGAGGCGCTCACGAGCACCGGCCCCCACGGTGGGCGAAATTCACGGTGCCGCGGGCGCCGTCGGCGTCGGCGTCGGCGTCGGCGTCGGCGTTGGCGTTGGCGTTGGCGGTAGCGGGGCGGATGGCGCGATGTGTTTGCGGTCGGCGGAAACGAGCGCGGCGGGAGGGCCTGCTAGAACTGTGCGGTCAACGAGAAGCCGACGGTCGTGCGGGCCGTCTGAAACGAGGATGGCTTGTAAATCGGTTTGCCCGCGAAGAGTTCGCCGGTGACGAAGCCGAACGGCAGTTTGGTGCTCCCTCTGATGCCGATGACCGCGCCCACCAACTGGGTGCCCGCAAGGTAGGCGGCATTGGGTCCCGCCACGCGTCCGTAGTCGACACCCGCAAAGAGCGATATCCCCGAACTGCCCGGCGTCCATTGCAGTTCGTTGCGCCAATAGAAGCCCTTTTCCGCGGCGAGCATCGATTCGCCATCGAAGCCGCGCACCGTGTAGCGGCTGCCGATGGTCAGATCGTCGATGTAGTTCAGGACATCGTTGGTGAACTGGCCATGTACGGTGGTTACGTAACGCAGCGGCAGTTGTCCCAACGGCAGCGACAGATTGGCATCGAGGACGGCCATTCTGTATCGGTAGGTCGGCGCACCGGGGATCGTGGTGTCAGGCATTGCGCCGAGGCCGGCGACTCCCTGCCGATACATCAGGCTGCCGTCGAACTGGCCGGCGCCGATGTAATACCGTTCCACGAGGCCGAACTCCAGGAACGTGTTGTTTCGATACTGTTGATCGATCTCGGCGTCTTCCAGGAAGCTCTTGCCAAAGCGCTTGCTGAGACGGACCTGCGCGCTGAGCACGTGGCTCTGGCTTCGGTGAAGTACGCGCGAGAGCTTGAAATCGATGTTCTGCGATTGCCCGCGTGTCGTGAACGTGTCGTTGATGCCCGCGATTTGCTGGTTATACCGGTTCGTGTAAGCCGACACGGTGGCTGTCCAGTATCCCCATGGAATCGAGTAATAGGCGTTCCATCCGTCCGAGCCGAAACGCTTGTCGCCCAATGCCAGATCGCGTGTCATCCCGATGTTGAAGATGTCGTTCAGGCCCAGCGGGTTGTCGATGCCGATCGCAAGATTCCCCTGCAGCTTTCCGGTCGCACGCGATCCTCCGTTATCGATCGAAGCGACGACGCTCCAGGGCTTCGTCCGCTTTACATCGATCACGACATCGCTTTCGCCGGGAATCTCCGCGGGCACGACCTGCATGGTGACGTCCTGACTTCCCACCCGCTTCATTTGCTCGAGACCCTGTTCCAGATCTCTCAGTTCGAGAAGATTGCCCGGGCTCGTCGGAAACGCGTTGCGCCAGGTGCCGTATAGCGACGGATCGGCGAAACGAATCGTTCGCAGCATGCCGGGAATCAACGTGAGCTTGAGTTCACCGGTCGCCAGATCCTGTTCCGGCACCAATACGCGAGTGGTGACGTAGCCTTTGGCGAGAATCGCCTTCATCAAGCCCGCCGTGATGCTTGCAATGCCCTCTTTGCCAATACATTGGCCGCGATAGTGCTCCAGCCACGTCACCGCGAACGCGAACGGATCGAGCGGCAGCGACGAGGCGCCCGCTGCTTTCGTATGCGCGGGGAGCGATGACGGTACGCCCAGAGAGAACCTGTCGATCCGGAAGCAGGGGGTCTCGTCGGGGAGCGCGGGGAATCCATCCGCTGCCGGCAGCGCGGAGCGCAAGGCAGGGGCGTTGACTGCGGCCGCCCGTTCCTGCGCCTGCCGTTGCTGTTCCAGAAGCTGCTGCTGTCGCGCGTTGGGGTCGACGGCGCTGGTGGACGCGGGGGTTTGCGCTAACGCCGGGTGAAATCCCGCGAGCGGCACGAGCAGGCCAAAAACGAGAAACGAGAAGACGGCGCTGGGGATGCGATTTGAATCTCTATTCATTTTTAGTTTTCGTAGTTCTGGCGAAGCCACAGGGCGAATGCCAGTTCAGCTCGGATGTTTTGTGGCCGAGTCTTATTGCGATGCCGGGCGGATGATGGGAAAAGCGCGGTAATTGATCCCGGCGGATCTCGGCGCCGGGCGGCCTTGAATTCAGGCGTAGAAACTTACCACGATCCCCATTGATATTTACTCGGAATATTAGTTTTCCGGAATATCTCCGTAAATGATCAAGTTATGAATTTTTTAAGAATCTCGAATTCGATGATGAATTTATGAAAAGTGGTGGCTATGGGGAAAATCGTTAATGAAGTTACCTATTATTTGGCGTGCGAAGTTTGTAACGATGAAACATAAATCAAAACATATCCCCATGTAGTCGTAAAACGAATCCATGAAAACAAAAGAGACAAACGAGAAGCGGCGTGCGCGGTGCGCGCTCAAGGGAGGAGGCCGTGCGGATGCCGGATTCCTGCGTACCATGGTGCGAGCGCTCGTTCTGGCTCAGGTCATCGCGCCGCTGTCCGTGATGCCCGTATACGCGCAGGTCGTCGCGGCTCCAGGCAGCCATGCTCCCACCGTGGTGCAAACGGCCAACGGCATTGCCCAGGTCAACATCACCGCGCCGACGGCCGCCGGCGTATCGAAGAACGTCTATTCGCAGTTCGACGTGCCGCGCCAGGGCGTCATCCTCAACAACTCACCGACGGTCGTGAATACGCAGCAAGCGGGGTACGTCACCGGCAACCCCAACCTTGCGCGCGACCAGGCCGCTCGCGTCATTCTCAACCAGGTCAACAGCAACTCCCCGAGCCAGCTGCGCGGCTATCTCGAAGTGGCGGGCAAGGCGGCGCAGGTCGTGGTCGCCAACAGCGCGGGCATCATGGTCGATGGCGGAGGCTTCATCAACACCACCCGGGCCGTGCTGACCACCGGCACGCCTCTGCTCGGGGCGGATGGCAGCCTCGCCGGCTATCAGGTCAACGGCGGTCGCCTGTCGATCCAGGGCGAGGGACTGAACGCCGCCAACGTCGACCAAGTTGATCTCATTGCCCGCGCCGTGCAGGTCAACGCGGCGTTGCACGCCAAAAAGCTCAACGTGGTGACGGGCACGAACCGTGTCGACCATGAGAGCCTGGCGCTCGAGAAGCTGGCCGGCGACGCGGCGACACCCGATGTCGCCATCGACGTCGGTCAGTTGGGTGGCATGTATGCGCAGCGCATTTTCCTGATCGGCACGGAAAACGGCGTGGGCGTTTCCAACAAGGGCGTCATCGCCGCGCAGGCCGGGGATCTGACGCTCACGACCGAAGGCAAGCTCGTCTCGAGCGGCACGACCGAGACGAGCGGCAATCTCGCGGTCAGTGCGCGCGGCGGGATCGAAAACCGGGGCAGTGTGTACGCGGGAGGCAGCGCCGATCTGCGCACCGACGCGGCGCTGGAGAACCACGGCATGCTGAGCGCGGCCGGCGATCTTGCCGCGCGAGCGGCGAGCGTCGCGTCCGACGGTACGTTGGGCGCGGGTATCGATGCGAATGGCCAGGCGACGCTGGCGGGCAATCTGTCGGTCACAGCTGACGGCAAGGTCTCGGCAACCGGCAGCAATGTCGCCCGAGGCGATATGACCATGACGGGGGGCGCGGTGGACCTGAGCGGCAGCCGCACCGATGCGAGCGGCAGCCTCTCGCTCACTTCCACGGCGGCCGACGTCGACCTCCAAAAGGCCATTGCCACGGCGTCGAACGCGCTGAAGGTCCAGTCGGCGCAACATGTGCTCAACGCCGGGGGCTCACTCGGCGCCGACACGATCACGCTCGCCGCGAGGGGGAACATCGACAACCGCGACGCCCAGTCGGTGGCGACGACGCGACTCGATGTGAGCGGCACCGGCATCGACAACCAGGGCGGTCTCCTCCAATCGGGCGCGGCGCTCACGGTCAAGGGCGCGACGCTGGACAACACGGCAGGCCGTGTCGTCTCACTCGCCGGCGACGATGCGTCGGTCGATATGGCGGGGGAGCTGCGCAATGCAGGCGGCACCACGGCCCACGGCAAGACGGGCGGGGTGATTGGCGCGAACGGCGATCTTCGGGTGCATGCCGATTCGCTGGTCAATGCGTCGCAGATCGTGGCGGGCAAGGCGCTTGACGTTGCCGCGACCCAATTGAACAACACCGGCGGGGAAGTCATCGGGGGCGGCGACGTCACGCTCGGTGTGGACGGCACCCTCGACAATACCGGCGGACGCTTGTTCGGTGGGGCGTCGCTGGCCACGACGAAGGGGAGCACCCGGGTCGTCAACGCGAACGGCACGATCGAGAGCGCGGGCGACGTGGCGCTGCAGGTGGCGTCGCTCGATAACGCCGCGGGCGCGATCCGCTCGAATCAGGACGTCGGCGTGGGTGGTGCCATGAGCGGCGCCGGCGAGATGACGGCGGGACGCAACCTGACGGTGGCGGCGGTGGGCGACTACCAGAACTCGGCGACTAACCGTTTGCGTGCGGACGGTGTGCTCAAACTGAGCTCGACCGGGCGTCTGACCAACGAGGGGGCGCTCGATGCGCCCGGCACGCTCGACATCCAGGCCGGGGAGATCGTCAACACGGCCAGTGGAAGTTTCAACGCGGCAACCACGCACTTGAGTGCTGGTGGAAGCGCGGGCGGACTGTTTTCCAACGCGGGCAGCATCAGCGGCGACACCGTTCGCCTCCAGGCGGGCCACTTCGTCAATACGAACGCCGTGTTGGGCCATGACGTGCAGGTCAACGCGAACGACATCGAGAACAATGGGGCGGCGGCCGTCATGGGCGGCGCGAAGCGGCTCGCCCTGTACGCGCCGAATTCGGTGTCGAACGACGACGGCGCGTTGCTCTACAGCACCGGCGACATCGAGATTGCGCGCGACGGCACACGCGATGGTTCGGGACTGCTCGCCAACCAGACGGCGACGCTGAACAACCGTTCGGCCAACATCATCGCGGACGGCAATCTGGACATCGCCGCGCGTGTGGTGAACAACACGCGCACGAGCCTCGTGACGCGCCCGGGGACGCCGGAAAGCAGTACGAAGACCTACAGCCTGTACACCGCAGGACTGCCCGTCGGGGAGGAGACGCTGTCGCACACCAGCCTGACGTTCCCGGAGTGGAAGTGGGGGGCGGGCTTCGCCCCGGTGTCGTCGGCGTTGTTGGAACATCTGGCCAAGCCGATCACGGTCGAGGTGCCGAAGTCGCAGGTGACGAACCTGGACGCGACGTCCAAAACGTTCAGCCTCACGAAGCCGCTCGAAGAGTCGTACCAGGACGTCACGACGGCTGGCAGGGGCCCGTGCGACGACCACGGACAGTGCGCGTCGACCACGAAGACGCGCGAAGTGGGCAAGAACCCCACGCAGTATTACAACAGCATCGTCGACAACGGCGCGACGTATCGCATCACGTTCTGGCCGGACTGGGATCCGAATACGATGATCCGCCCGGATCAGGCCATCTCTCGCGGCGATCTGGGCATCGATCAGCGCGACTACAACGAGATCGCGCGGCATATCACGACCACCCGCACACGCGACGAACTCGTCAGTGCGTCCCCGGAAGCCAAGTTGCAGGCGCAGGGGTCGATCCGGATCAATGCCGATGGGGGCGCCATCAACAACCAGTCGTCGACGATGACGGCCGGCCGCGATCTCATCCGGCGCGCGCAGGGCGGCACGATCAACGACACGGGCATCGTCTTGCAGGAGAAGGTCGCACAGACGCAGACGTCGACCTTCTACTGGCACCAGAAGTCGGGTGGTGACAGTGAGCAACTGGACGTGGCGTACCCGGTCACGCCGCTGCCGCCGGTGACGGTGGCCTCGCTGCCGGCCATTGCGCTGGGTGGGCAGTCGGTGCAGTCGTTCGGGCATGACATTACCGTGGCGAGCGTTGACCGATTCGGCAATACCGTGAACGGCGCGGGGCTCACCCAGACGCTCGGCTCGTCGGCGCAAGCCATTCCCGGCTTCACGCTGCCGCGCAACGGCCTGTTCCAGATCCACGCGGCGCCGGGCCAAACTTACCTGGTCGCGACGGACCCTCGTTTTACCGACTATGGGAAGTTCATTTCCAGCGATCACATGCTCGGCGAACTGGGGCTCGATCCGCAGAAGACGCAAAAGCGCCTGGGCGACGGCTTCTACGAGACGCAACTGGTGCGAGACCAGATCACGGGCCTGACCGGCAAGACGCTGCTGGCGGGCTATACCGATTACCTCGACGAGTATACGGCGCTGCTCAATAACGGGGTGGCGTACGGCAAGCAGTTCGGGCTGACGGTGGGCGTGGGCCTGTCGGATGCGCAGATGAAGCAGTTGACCACCGACATGGTGTGGCTGGTCTCGCAGGACGTGACGCTGCCGGACGGCTCGGTGCAGTCCGTGCTGGTGCCCAAGGTGTATCTGGCGCAAGCCAATCGGGTCGACCTGACGAATACCGGCGCGTTGGTGGGCGGCGGTAGCGTGAAGCTTGCCGCCACGGGGGAGGTCAAGAATAGCGGCCGGATCGTGAGCGACACGGCGACGACCATTCTTGGCGACGCCATCGTGAACCTTGGTGGTGTCGACAGCGGCGGTACGACGGCGCTCGCCGCCTCGGGCGACATTCGCAACACGGGCGGGCGCATCGGTGGCAAGGACGTCGTGGTGCGGGCCGGCCGCGACCTGATCAACGAATCGAGCACGCTGACGCAGACGGCGGGGGCTGACAATAGTGGCAGCGGCGGCAGTTTCAAGTCGTCGGCGTCGGCCACCGGTATCGGGTCGGTGGGCGTCATTTCGGGCACGAACAGCGTGGCGGCCGTGGCCGGGCGTGACGTCACGCTCAACGCGGGCGCCATCGCCAGCGACGGGGCCGTGGTGGTGGCGGCCGGTCGCGACCTCAAGGCCAATACGGTGACGGTGGGGCAGTCGCAGACGGTTGGCACGACCGACGGCCAGAATGGCGGCAGCGATGTCGTCACGCAGCACGTGGGCAGTGCGATCTCCGCTGGCGGCAATCTGACGACCGTCTCCGGGCGCGATACCACGTTGACCGGTGCGACCATGGCGGCCGGCGGCAATGCGACGGTGCTGGCGGGCAACGACGTGACCGTCACCGCCGCCAAGGACTCGCATACGCACGACGAGCGCTCGTTCGGCGGCTCGCTGCAGTCTACGAAGTCGTCGCTGGACGAGGCGGTGCGGGGCTCGTCCGTGAGTGCGGGCGGCAATGTCCTGGTGGGCGCGGGGCAGACGGGCGCCGTCAATGGTGTGCTGAATACCTATCAGGTCAGTCCGGTCAATCCTGCGACGACCTCCTCCGGCACGGGCAATCTGTCGGTGCTGGGCTCATCGGTGTCGTCGCAAGGCACCGGCACGGTGGCGTTGGCCGCGACCGGCGATGTCAAGACCGGTACGGTCAGCGAGATCCACGACAGCCAGAAGTGGCAGCACGACAGCAGTTCCGGCTTCCTGTCGAAGACGGAGGAGACGTCGGCCTCGAGCGCGCACCAGACGATCGCCGTGGGCTCCACCGTTTCCGGCAATGCGGTGGGGGTGGCGGCGGGACGGGATCTCACCGTCAGCGGCTCGACCATCGCCGGCACGCAGGATGTGGCGTTGCAGGCCGGGCGCGACCTGCGCATCGAATCGGCGCAGAACGAGAGCGAGACCCATTCCTTTTACGAGAAGAAGCGCTCGGGCCTGGGGTCATCGGGGGGCGTGGGCATCTCGTATGGCAAGAACGAGCAGCGCGACTGGACGAACGATAACGGCGTGACGCAGACGGGCAGCCTGGTGGGCAGCCTGAACGGTAACGTCAGCATGGTGGCGGGCAACGACCTGTCGGTGCGTGGCAGTGACATCGTGGCCAAAGGAGATGTGACCGGTATCGGGCAGAACGTTTCGATCGAATCGGCGCAGGAGCGCAGCCATCACGACGAGGCGCACGAGTTCAAGAGCTCGGGCTTTACGTTGGCGGTGAAGTCGCCGGTGATCGACGCGGTGCAGAACGTGACGAACCAGGCCAAGTCGGCGGCCGACTCGGGCGGCGATGCGCGGGTGTCGGCGCTGCGCGGTTACGCGGCGGCCAGCGGGGCGTATGGGGCTTATAACGAAGCCAATAAGGCGCTCGATGCGCTCAAGAGCACCGATCCGAAGGTGAAACCGGAGGCGAAGGTCGAGTTGAGTTGGGGCTCGTCGAGCAGCAAGTCGACGTCGTCGTTCGATGGCACGAACAACGTGGCGAGCAACATCAAGGCGGGTGGCACGGCGGCGTTCATGGCAACGGGCGATGCGGCCTCCGGCAAGGGCAACGTGAACGTCGTGGGGTCGAACGTCGACGCGAAGGACGTGCTGCTGCAAGCGACGAATCAGGTGAACCTGCGCCACAGCACGGACACGGAATCGAGCCGTAGCGAAAACGAGTCGAAGAGCGGGAGTTTCGGGGTGTCGTTCGGCACGGGCGGGTTGGGCGTGTCGGCGTCGATGTCGCGGGCGAATGGCGATGCAAACTCGGATTCGGCCTTCCAGAACAATACGCACATCAACGCGGGCAATACGGCGGTGATCGTGAGCGGGGGTGACACGAACATCGTTGGGGCGAATGTGAACGCGGACAAGGTCATCGCCCGTGTGGGCGGGGATCTGAAGGTGGCGAGCGTACAGGACACGAGCGAGAGCGCCGCGCATCAGCAGAGTGTGGGCGGTGGCTTGAACTTGAGCATGGGCGGTGCGTCGGGGAGCTTCAGCACCTCGCATGGCAATGCGAGCGGCAGCTACGCGGGGGTGGCGGAGCAGTCGGGGATTCAGGCGGGATCGGGCGGGTTCGATGTGAACGTGGCGGGCAATACGGATCTGAAGGGGGCGTATATCGCGAGCACGGCGGAGCCGTCGAAGAACCAGTTGACGACGGGCACGCTGACGTACTCGGATATTCAAAACCACTCGGACTACAAGGCCAATAGCTTTGGGGTGGGCGGTGGCTTCTCGGTGGGCAACGGCGGTGCGAATGAGCGCACGACGGGACCGTCGTCGGGGAAGAACACCGGTGGCCCGTCACCGATGCTGCCGCAGTCGGAAAGCGGCAGTGAGCGGGGAACGACGCGCAGCGGCGTGAGTGACGGGACGATCACGCTGACGAACGGTACAAACCAGACGCAGGATCTCGCGAGCCTGAATCGGGAGACGTCTAACCTGAACCAGACGGTGAGCCAGACGCCCGATCTGCAGAAGACGCTCGACGGGCAGTCGCGGTTGATGGGCGCGGCCACGGCGGCGGGTGAAGCGGTAGCGCGGGATATTGGGACGTATGCCGATAAGAAGGCGGCGGAAGCGAAGGATCTGGCGAAGAATACTAACGATCCGGCGCTGAAGGCGAAGTACGAACAGGAAGCGAAAGACTGGTCCGAGGGAGGCGATTATCGCGCGCTGATGCACACGGCGGGTGGTGCGATTGTGGCGGGCTTGGGTGGTGGTAATGCGCTGGGTGGGGCGTTGGGTGCTGGAGCGACATCGAAGCTGGGTGGCGTACTGAACCAGCTCAGCGAAGACATTCGAGATTCGCACCCGACGGGCAATGCTGACATGGATCAGGCGTTAGCTCAGATCGTGACGACGAGCGTGGGGACGGCGGTGGGCGCTGCTGCAGGAGGCTCGTCCGGGGCCTTCACAGGTTACAACGTGGATCGCTTTAACCGGCAGTTGCATCCGACGGAGGAGAAAGCGATTCACGATGCCGCTGGCGGCGACAAGAAAAAAGAGGAGCGGCTGACGCAGGCAGCTTGTTACCGTGTGCAATGCTGGGCGCAATATTCGCCGAACAGCGACGAGTACTTGCAGCACTACGTAAGTGCGCAAGACGCCCGCGGTTTGACGGCGGAACTGGCTTGGGTGGATAGTCAGACGAAGCCGGGGATGTTCGACTACACATGGACACAGCAGGCGGGGGACTTCTTTGCGAGCCAGGCGGATCAGGCCAAACGTGCGGCGCAAGGCTTGTGGGATGACGCGAAGAATCTTCCGCGAGACATGGTGAATACGCGCCTGAAGCCGCCGGGCGATGTGCAGCAGGGCGACCCAAACCCACAGATCGATCCCAACGGAGGTGGGCCAAAGACGCCGAGCGGACCCGCCGGAGCTACGATCGTACCTGGCTATACAGTATGTGGGCCGGGAATAGTTTGTCCGACAGTCAATGTGGTACCGGGGCAAAGCTTGCCTGGTAATGTTGTTGCGTCGAGCGGTAGCAGTGACAGCGACGGAAATCAGGCGAATAACGGTGCGTCGTCAGGTGGGCAGCAAGGACCGGATGCTCCTACGGTCGATATGGGGAAGCAAGGGAAACACCAACCGGATCACAATAATTTCCTTCCCGGGCGCAGTGAGCTGACGTACCCCGACCCCCAACAACTTGTCGATCAATACGCTGGCAGAGGGCAGCCTGCAAATAACGTTTCAGTTGGTCAACCTGGCTATAGAGAGCGGGTGAATTTTGGGACACCGATCGGCAACTATGTCGATCCTGTAACCGGCGAGAAAATGTCAACTACGAAGGGCATCATCCACTATGGGAAAGATGGTGTTCATATCGTGCCTTCGAGGCCCTAATGATGGATAGTACATTGCGTATTCGTTTGCTCCTTGCCATGCAAACGGCCCTGCTTGGAAGGATTATCCCCAACATCCGGGCAGTTAGCTGTGGAGTCGTTGGTGGAGACATAAAGATAAAGGTCATCTTTGATGGCGCGGTTTCAGATTTGGGGCGAGAGATGATTGACGAGGTTGGCTCAGAGGTAGCGTCGCACTTTGAAGATGCAAACGTCGACGTGGAATGCGTGAGGATGGATGTCCCGCAAAAAATTCGGGACAAAGCACTTGATTGGTATGTTTATCTGCGGAAGGAGTAGCTGCTTGGCTGCGATGGCTGACAAAATTGCAGGGCGACCCCTGGTCCCTAGTTTTGTGAACAGTTGGATTCAAGATGCCTTATCCGGCTACGAAACGGAACCGCTGACCAGCAGGCGACGGCGACCAAAATTCAAAAAGCTATAGACAATGGAACCCTTGTGAAGACTGTCACCGGGGTCAACTCGAATGGCGCTACCATAATCAAACTGAAATGAGCCTGACTATAGATTCTGATTTTATCGAAAAAAAGCGCCGAGGCCTTCAGTTCTCCTTGGACCATATGCCGCAGGTCATTGAGAAGATACGCTATCGAGTCAAGCCGATCAGCTTGGAAAACTGCTACAGCAGCCTCGCGAATGACCATTTGGTAATTGGTCTTTTTGAGTACTTTATTAACCAAAATTCGGAGCGTCTAAAGCAGAACCTGCACACGGCTTGTCAGCTTAAATTAGCTGACATAGCTATCGACAGTTATCAGAAATTTGAAGTTGGCTCCGAAATATTGTACGCACTTCTTTCTGATTCCCCTGGGATGGTGGAGGAGATGGCGAATTTGAAGCCTAGCCATTTTCTCTCGGCTAGAGATAACCCGTTGCATTCGCAGTTTCAGGTGCATATGTGGCAGTTGGCGATACAGGGCGACTACACGGCGCTGGAAGCGAAAGCTGGTCATCTTGCTAAGAATGGTCGTAAGGCAGATCACATGCTCGCTGCGCAAGGGAAGGATTTCTTCTCATTGCTAATGAGGGCGGACAAAAGTGGCCTGGAGAGCTTAATTCGGCAACATGCCGACGTGTGCAGCCGAGATGCACTGACCGAGGACTATTTGTCCTACCTTGCGACGATCGAAGCCAAGCTCTGCTGGTACCGGGGTATTCCAGCCGAGATCGATCATCCGCTGGTGCCAATGGATTTGATGCCGATCCGTCCGCTAGCGCACTACGACGATGTATACGATTTCCTCTATCCCGACTGGGTGCCGCCAACGCAGGGGCTCATGTGGAAGCTATCGAGGCTGCTTGGCAAGCGGACCTAAACGCGCATCGCTTTTGGCTAGGGAAAATAAGTTCCATTGGCGCTGTGATGTCCATTAATGCTGCGGTAGCAGTGGGTCGAAATTATTTGAAAGGCGATAATAGTTTAAACCTGCCTGGCACTATCGTGGGAATATTGGAAATTTATCCGATGGCTTGTTAATTCGGTAAAAAGAGCCCAGTAGTCGGCGCATTTGTTGGCAGTTTCATTCAAGAGGCTGTGAGCTGGGCTGCCGAGGAAATCTCCCTGTCATCTCAATCGTGGAAATGAAGAATTTTATAAACTTCATTCGAGATGAAAAAAGAAATTTATGCATATATGTCATTCGCATAATGATTGTTGCGCCAATTCTTGTGTTGGCTATTATGATTTTCTCGTTATGGTTTATGTTGAAATTAAAGGGGGGTGATTTGCCTGTTGATAAATTGATGGAGTTAATTCCGACAATGGTCGAGTTGGCGTGTGTTGGGGTGGCGGGAATTTTGATCCATATGGTAATAAATCAATGGCAGAAATACATCGGCGATAAAGATGATTGTTAGAAAGGACTGTTTAATCGGTGGTTGTGCTCTGCCGAAAGGTCAATCGCAAGAAAACTGCTGGCAATGAGTGAGGGCAGGTTTGCGGGTGAGGCGATTAACTAGTTCAAAAAACAATTGAACTACATTAACGAGGATGTGAGAGTGGGACCAATCGCAAAAATGGTTTTCTGTGTTGCCATCGCGGGCCCTCTATTCGGGTGTGCTGCAGTGCAATCGGACAGCTTGGGCGAATCGCTGAGCTGCGAGCAACATGCGACTGCTGCGAAGTACCTGAATACATGGGCGACGAGAAATTTCGAAGAAAGTTACGGCAAGAAGGGGGACGTGACCGGTGCTCAGATCCAGCTTCTCATTATCGAACAGAAAGCCCCATCGCCCTATGCTTCGGCATTCAACCGCTATCAGGCTAAGGCGGCCGAAAATCTCTTGCTTGCGAAAAAGAAGAACTGCGATACGTCGGGTTATCCGCTGCCCCCAGTCGATGAATTCAGAGCACAACTGGATGCACTGAAGAAGAATTGATCTGCCGGCACGGAAGAACTGTGCTCCCATTCAATACGAACCAACTCTGACTCATGACCATGCAATCCTTGCGCTTTCTGCGCACTATCACGGCCGCAACCCTGAGTACGCTTGCCATCACCGCATACGCCGTCGAACCTAAATGTGCTTCTCAATCACTTGACGGACACACGAGCGAACTCTGCGTGACCAGAGTGCCTTTTCAGCACGACTACTACACGCTAAAGGTAGATCGCGCGCTGATTTTCACTTTGCCAGATGACTACATTGAGGACGTAACACTAGTACACAGAATTCCGAAGGATGCGGCAATTGAATTTCCTCTTTCAATGCAGGGAACACCAACCGTGAAAATTGCCGGTGGATGTTTGCCAATCAGCGCCGAACAGCCAGACAACGGGGGGACGGTTGGAGTTGAGACGGGCCGCCGCTGTTCATTCAAGTGGGGGCGGAAAGATGTTCTGAAGGACCTGGTTATCAGCTTCTGATAGCTTGCGGAAGCAATAACTTCATCGGCTCTCGTTGTGGCACCACCAACAGAAAATAGGTTGACCTGAAAAATGCGCATCTCGATCTTTCACCTTCTCGCTATATGCACTGGCCTCGCGGTTCAAGCAACGGCCTTCGCGTACGACTGTAATGATTCGGCTGCCTATCAGAGCGGACAACGCGAACTTGCACTTGTTCGGTCGGCCGTCACCGCGCAAATGGGCTGGGCGGTGGAGTTCGTGCAGAAGGAGAAGGGTGTTAGTTTCGATGCCGCATTGCGAGAGGTGATGCAAGCTGGCGGGCTTGACCAAACGCGCCTCTACGACGATCAACTCGATGAGCTTGGAGCCAAGATAAAGAATGCGAAACACGACTCACCGCAGGCGTGCGAAGCACTACTCCTACTGCAGCGCCAATATGCCTACATAGGCCAACAGAAAATGGATTTCGTTGCGAAGCTCGTCACGGGTGAAGACGCTGCGACTCGCTGATCGCTCAATCGACAGTTGCTCCCGGATGAGAAGGCCCGATTAATGCGACGGCGAACGGGCGACGCGACCCCGAAAGGCGCCTAATCGCTGCTGCGTGCCACAGAGTGGAGTCCTGAGCCAGCGCTGCGATTGTCGATGATAGCTCGCGGGGAAGTCGTTTCAGCCGACGGGCAGGCCTGGGCGCCCAATTGTGCGGATAGCACGGGTGAGTGCGATGCACCAGTCCCATTTACTGGGCCATTGAAACTCAAGTTTTTGAGCAACTACTCTTTTGGGGGAGTTTGGAAGTGAAATATGTCAGAACCACATTGCTGTCGGCATGCCTGCTATCGTCTCTTGCTGGCTGTGTTGTCTCCGTTGCTCCAGGCGAAGGTGTGCAAAAGATTGCGGACGCCACCCAGGAATCGCTGCAAAAGCAGTTTGTCACAGGTGTCGCCACTCGGGACGACGTTGCCGCGCAACTGGGTGCGCCGTCGACCAAGACAGTGGCAGGCAATTATGAAATATGGAACTACCAATACGTCAAGCGCGCTGCTGTTGGGATCGTTTTGTCGGAGTCTCGGTCGGGACGACGAAGAACGTGACCTTCTATTTTGACAACGCAAGCGGCATCCTGCGGAAGCTTGAATTCGAAACCCATCAGGGCTGACCTTACCTACGTCCCCTCACCCCTCCCCATGAAACCGAGCCAACAACTCCAGAAACAGATCAAGCGCTCGAGTTCTCGGCCGTGACGCCTCGGTAATCGCACTGATCGCATTCTCATATTCCGGGCCGGACGGCACTCTGACCAGTGCATGACGTTTCGCGAACGACGCCGCGTAGTACTGCGGCAGCAACCCGACGTAGTGTCCCGACAGCACCAGCATCGCAACCGCTTCCAATCCCGATGCCGCTGGCCCTCGCGTCAGACCCAGCGAATTCAGCGCCTCATGCACGAACGGTTGCGTCCGGTACACGAGTGGTAATTCCGCCGCATCCTTCAACCGATGCCGCGCCACATACAGTTGATGACGTTCGATGAACAACGGCTGATAGCGAAACCCGGCCTCTCGTCGGTACATCCCGCGAATGGCGATCTCCACCCGTCGCTCGCGCAGCGCGAGATCCAGTTCGTTGAACGTCATCACCGTGAGCTCGACCTTCACGTCCGGCGCCTGCACCTTCAATTCCGCCAGCGCCTCCGGGATGTGACATCCCACGTCCGACACGATGTGCTCCACCATGCCGATGGAGAGCATTCCCGAGAGCACGCCGCGCACTGCATCGATCTCCGGCCGTATCCGCTCCAGCGACTTCAACGCATCGCGCGCCAACTCCAACGCGACCTTGCCCGCATGCGTCAGCACAAACCCTGACGGTCCGCGCTCGCACAACCTCGCGCCCAACGTTTCCTCGACCTCCCGGATGTGTCGGCTGATCGAGGCCTTCGACATGTTCAACTGCTTCTCGGCCGCCGCAAACCCACTGGCCTGCGCCACCGCACAGAAGATCCGCAACGAGCGCAGATCGCGCTCACTGAAATCACGATTCGCCACCATCCGCCCCTCCCCGCAAGCGCCGGAGTCACCACGGACGGCGCGTCCCAAAAGGTTTCGTTTTTTGAAACCATACCAATAAAAAAATCATTTTTCATGCTCTTTTTGCCCGCATACATTGGGCTACAGAGGCACATCGAGCCGATGCGCCCGACAGACCCAAAACCCACATGACGCGAGGCAAGCGATGAAGACCTGCTCCAGACGAACCTTTGTGAAGGCGACGCTCGCATCCGGCGCCGCCCTGGCACTCCCGGCGTTGCCCACGCTCGCCCACGCCGAAGGCGGCACGCTGGCCGATATCAGGAAGCGCGGCAAGCTGACTGTGGGCACCGAGGCCGCCTACGAGCCGTTCGAATTCGTGGAAAACGGTCAGGTAGTCGGGTATGGACACGATGTGCTCGAACTCATGGCCGCCAAACTCGGCGTCAAGCTCGAACAGATGAATCTCCCCTTCCAGGGTCTGCTGCCCGGCCTGATGTCGCACAAGTTCGACTTCGTCGCCACGAGCGTGGGCATCACCCCGGAGCGCGCCAAGCGCTTCGCCTTCAGTCAGCCGGTCGGCGTGGTGCGCTCGGTGCTGATGGTTCGTGCAGACGACGTCGCCATCAAACGCGACATGGATATCGCCGGCAAGACCATCGGCACGCAAATGGGCTCGTCGTCGCAACCGGTCGCCGATGAATTCGAGAAGGAACTGAAGGAGAAGACGGGCAAGGGCTACGCCGGCACACGCCTTTTCCAGGCCTACCCGGACGTATCGAACGCACTCGCCAACAAGACCATCGACGTTGCGCTCATGCCGTCGAACATCGCCGCCGTGCAAATGCGCAAGCAACCCAATGTCTTTCGCATCGCCGGATCGATCGGCCAGCCGAAACTGCTGGCCTGGGTCGCCAATCCGAATGACCTGGAGATCCGCAAGTTCATCAACGACTCGCTCGATGAATTCCGCGCGAACGGCAAGCTCGCTGCACTGCAGAAGAAATGGTTCGGTGCGCCGATGGAGACGCCGCGCGAGAACTATCTGCCGCAAGGCGCCATTTGACGCCCGCCGCCATGTTCGACTCGCTTGGCCTGGGCGGCGTGATCGCGCCGTTTCTCGAAGGCGTAGTGTCGGGAACGGCGATCACGCTCGCGGCATCCGTGGTGGCCTTCGTGATCGGTCTTGCGCTGGGCGTCGCGCTGCTGCTCGCTCGCATCTCGCCGTTCGCACCGCTGCGCTCGCTCGTCGTGTTGTGGGTAAGCCTGATTCGCGGCACGCCGGCGCTGATTCACATGCTGATCGCCTACTACATGGTGCCCGCGCTCTTCGACATCTCGATCTCGCCGATCACGGCTGGCATCGGTGCGCTCGCCTGCAATACCAGCGCGTACATCGTCGAGATCCTGCGCGGCGCGCTCGGCACGATCTCCTTCGGGCAACGGGCCGCCGCCTACGCGATGGGCATGCGCGCCACGCAAGTCTGGCGGCACGTGCTGCTGCCGCAGGTGATCTACCGCGCGATTCCGCCACTCACGAGCGAATTCACGATTCTGCTCAAGGCGTCGTCGCTGATGTCGATCATCGCGGTGCCGGAACTGGCCACCGTGGCGCGCAACGCCACACTCCAGACCGACTTGCCGCTGCAGGTCTTCGCGATCACGGCCGCCGTGTACTTCGTCCTCTTGTTCTGTATTTCGGCCGCCTCGCGCGTATGCGAGCGCCGGGTCTCCAGGATGCTGCCCCATGGCCATTGATTTCTCCATCGTCAGGGAAGCGATTCCCGTCCTGCTCGAAGGACTGCGCATCACAGCGCTGGTGAGCGTCATCGGCATTCCGCTCGGCGTGGCGATCGGCATCGTCGCCGCCTACGCGGCGCAGTCGCACACGTTTCTGCGTCCCGTCGCACTGGGCTACGTCGAGCTGGTGCGCAACATCCCGTACCTGATCCTCGTCTACCTGTCGTTCTTCGGATTGCCGAAACTGGGCGTGAGCGCGATGGCCATGACGGTCGCCGTGGGCTGCACGGCGTTCTACACCGGCGGCTATTTCTGCGAGATCCTGCGCGCCGCCCTGCGCAGCGTGGCACGCGGTCAGACGCACGCCGCGCTCTCGCTTGGCATGACGTACTGGCAGACGCAGCGCCACATCATCGCGCCGCAACTGTTCGGCTTTCTCATCCCGCCAACGACAAGCCTCGTGATCATGATGTTCAAGGACTCGGCCATCTTTTCGGTGATGAGCCTGCCGGAGATGACCTATCAGAGCAACCTGCTCACGGCGAACACCTTCGCCTACGTCGAAGTGCTCGGCACGACGGCGTTGATCTACTGGGTCAGCAGCGTCTTGCTGGCCGGTGTGGGACGGCGTCTGGAAACCGTTGTCGGGCGACGCACCCGGCACGCCTGACGCCTTCCGAATCTCTCTACCGAAGGACACTCTCATGACGACCTATACCGTTGCCCCCCGTACCGGCCATCCGACCCTGCTGTACTCGGAACTCGATCTCGACATCGACAACCTCAAGGCGGATATCGCCGTGCTCGGCATGCCCTACGGCGCCCCCTACGCCGCATCGGACTTCAGCAACGATCAGACGAACGCGCCCTCGGCCATCCGCCAGGCAACCGATCGCGTGGTGCGCCGCCCGGGGCACTACGACTTCGACATCGACGGCCCGCTGCTGCAAGGGCGTACCGACATCCGCTTCGTCGACTGCGGCGACATCATTCCCGATCTGACGAAGCCGGGCGAGCACTACGCGCGCGCCGAAGCGGTGGTGCGCCGCATCGTGGCCGGCGGCGCCATGCCGATCGTGCTGGGCGGCGATCACGGCATCACCACCCCCGTGCTGCGCGGCCTCGACCAGAAGGGACCGATTACGCTCGTGCACATCGACGCGCATCTCGACTGGCGCGACGAGGTGAACGGCGTTCGTGAAGGGCTGTCGAGCCCGATCCGCCGTGCATCGGAGATGGCGCACGTGGATCGCATCATTCAGATCGGGCTGCGGGCACAAGGCAGCGGACGCCCGGAAGAACTCGTCGCCGCACGCGCCTATGGCGCCGACATCGTCACCGCGTACGAGCTGCACGACATCGGCATGGACGCCGTCCTCGCCCGCATTCCGGACGACGGCAACTATTACCTCACCATCGATGCGGACGGACTCGATCCGTCGACGATGCCCGCCGTCGCTGGCCCGGCCCCGGGCGGTGTGACCTTCGTGCAGGCGCGCAAGCTGATCCACGGTCTGGTGCGCAAGGGGCGCGTGGTCGGTATGGACATCGTGGAGATCCAGCCGAAAAAGGACGACGCCAATCAGATTTCGTGCATCACGGCCGGCCGTCTGATCCTCAACCTCATCGGCGCGTCGATCCGCGCGGGGCACTTCGACAAATGAGCACGGCACAACCCATCATCGAGATCCGCGACGTCGAAAAGTGGTACGGCGCGCACCACGTGCTCAAGCAGTGCTCGACGCATGTCGCCAAGGGAGAGATCGTCGTGGTGTGCGGGCCGTCCGGCTCGGGGAAGTCGACGCTGATCAAGACCGTCAACGCGCTCGAGCCGTTTCAGAAGGGCGACGTCCTGGTCGACGGTACGTCGCTCACGGCGAGGTCCACGAATCTGCCGAAGCTGCGCAGCCGCGTCGGCATGGTCTTTCAGCACTTCGAGCTGTTTCCCCATCTGGATATCACGCGCAACCTCACGCTCGCCCAGCAGATCGTGCTCGGGCGGGACGCCGGCGCCGCACGTGCCAAGGCGAGTGCACTGCTCGATCGCGTTGGCCTGTCGGCGCACGCGCACAAGTATCCAGGGCAGCTATCCGGCGGCCAGCAGCAACGCGTGGCGATCGCTCGCGCGTTGTCCATGGACCCCATGGCGATGCTGTTCGATGAGCCGACGTCCGCGCTGGATCCGGAGATGGTCAACGAGGTGCTCGACGTCATGGTGGAGCTCGCGCGCGAAGGCATGACGATGATGGTCGTCACGCACGAGATGGGTTTCGCCCGGCGCGTGGCCCATCGCGTGGTCTTCATGGAGGACGGCGCGATCGTCGAGGACAGCCCGACCGACGTGTTTTTCAACGATGCGGCGAGCCCGGCCGCCAAACGTTTTCTTTCGAAGATTCTCGCGCACTGAGACACCTCGCCGCGCGCCCCTATTCGACTTTTCACTACGAGACATCATGACGCATACCCGTATCCGCAAATTCAACACGCGCGACACCTACCCGGAGCAAAAGCTCGACAACGATCTATGCCAGGCCGTCGTTGCCGGCAACACGATCTACCTGCGCGGGCAGATCGGTCAGGATCTCGATACGCGCGAGTCGGTCGGCATCGGCGACGTGAGCGCGCAGACAGAGAAGGCCATGGCCAATGTCGCCATGCTCCTCGACGAATGCGGCAGCGAGCTTGCCGACATCTGCAAGGTCACGGTGTACATCGTCGACCCGCGCTATCGCGAAGCCGTCTACAACGTCATGGGCCGATGGCTGAAGGGCGTCTTCCCGGTGTCGACGGGCATCGTGGTGCAGGCGCTGGCGCGACCGGAATGGCTGGTCGAGATCGACGTGACAGCGGTGAAGCCGGCCACATGAGCCACGGTGACGCGCAGACGACGTCAGGCCGGTGGACATCACCGTCCTGATGCCGTACTCGATGCCTCGGGCTATAGGCTATAGGCCGCGCCGCCGATGCTCAGAACCGCCGCTTCACATACACCGACGCTCCGATGTCATGCTGTCCCAGCACCGGAATCTTGGCGCTGGCGGAAACCGTCCAGTCATCGGTCTTCAGCGACAGGCCGCGCTTGGGATCGGAGCCGAGCTTGTCGTCGGCGTTGTCCCATTGCACGAGCGAGAGCTTTGGTGTCGAGGCCGGGACGATGCTCAGGTAGCGCGACGGCGTTCTGGTCACGGGCTCGGCCGACGGCACGGCGGCCCAGCGGGCGTGCCCGTGATCGTCGGGCGGCGCGCCCGCGTTGATGGCTTCGATGTGTGTATAGAGGAGGGCGTTGTCGTCTGTCCGTGCGGCGATGTCCGGACCCGGACGGCCAAACGGGTACAGTGTGACGGGGGCGGCCGGGACCGCGGCGACAGACACCGGTGCGGGCGGCGGCGGCACATTGACTGGGAGCGGTGCCGGGCCAACGTTGGCCAACATCATCTTTTCGGATGATCCCAGTTTGACGTCATCCGCAACCGCCACGCCGGAGAGCGTGGCGATACAGGCGCCAATCATCCATTTGTTCAGGCACGTCATGGACATGCCTCCCGTGAAGGAATGAAACCCCTACATCACGAGCCCAATTTCTACCTTCGCACAACGAATCGTCTTGCGCGATCTTTGTGCAACTTCCGTACTTAGGAAGTGTAGTCAGTGATTGGCGGTGTGCCACCCCAATTTGTACCGATCCGCCCCACCTCGGCAGTCCCCGGAGCCCCAAGGCCCCGCCCGACACGCTGCTCCGGGCGAGGTGCACGGTGACGCTCCGGGTTTATCTCGGGTGGCGCGTGAGCGTGTCGCGCAGCGCCAGAACACGCCGTCGATCTTCTCGGTGCGGATGCTCAGTACCGGCACGGGGGCGGGGGCGGAAGATGGCGCCGGCAGCGGCGAAACGCCGCAGATCACTCGTTGCGATCGTAAGAGAATTGAATGCCCGGCGTGCCGCCCGTTTCGATGAACAGGTTGAGGAACGCAGGCACGGTCTCGCTGCGCTTCCAGTCACGCTGCAGTTCGCAGAACAGTTGCACGGTCGAGATCAACTTGCCGCCCGCCTGTTCGATGCGCCGCAGCGCGGCGTCGTGCGCTGCCACCGACGTGCCGCCTACCGCGTCTACCGGTACGTAGACTTCATAGCCTTCAGCAAGCGCATCGAGCGCGGGGAAGGTCAGGCACGCTTCCGTCCACAGCGCCGTCATGATGAGTTTCTTGCGGCCGGTTTCCTGCACCGCCTTGCGAAACTCCACGTCCTCCCAGCTGTTGATGCTGGTACGGTCGTAGGTCGGATAGCCGTCGAGCACCTTCCGAATGTGCGGCACCGGCGGTTTGTTCAGACCCGTTTTGACGTTGACGGTCGAATGCACGATCGGTAGCCCGTAGGCGACGGCCGCTTTGGCGCAGCCGACGATGTTGTTGAGCATCAGTTGCCGATCCATCGAAGCAATCGAATTCACCTGCACCGGCTGATAGTCGATGAGGACGAAGGTCGAGTTCTGTGGAGTCAGCAGGTGATCCGCCTTGGGATCGCGAATGGGTTCACTAGCCATGGTTGCATTCTTCATTTGCTGGCGCCCGCCATCATTCCGACGCAAGGGGAGTTGCAGCGGGTCAAGGGCGGTGCGGGCGCGATGACCGTCCTCATGTTGAAAAGCCCGACCTCGCAAGG
This sequence comes from Pandoraea pulmonicola, assembly GCF_000815105.2. NCBI lineage: Bacteria > Pseudomonadati > Pseudomonadota > Betaproteobacteria > Burkholderiales > Burkholderiaceae > Pandoraea > Pandoraea pulmonicola. The sequence goes on from NZ_CP010310.2 coordinate 752,470, forward strand.
GCAAGGTCGGGCCAATGTCAGGCGGCCAGGAAGCGGCCGCTGTTGAAGTCGTCGAACGCCTGACGGAGTTCGGCCTCGGTGTTCATCACGAACGGGCCGTAGCCCGCGATCGGCTCGTCGATCGGTTCGCCCGTCAGCACGAGAAGCATGGCGTTGCCATCGGCACGGATCGTCACGTCGCTGCCGTCGCGGCTTAGCAGGATCATCTGTGCTTCGCCGGCGTCCTGGGTGCCGTTGATGGTGACGCGCCCGGTCAGCACGACCAGCATGGCCGTGTGTCCCTCAGGGAGATCGAGCGTGACATCGGCGTTCGGTGTCAGTCGGAGGTCCCACATGTTGACCGGTGTGAACGTCTTCGCCGGACCCTTGGCGCCGAGCAGTTCGCCGGCGATCACGCGGGCCTTGCCGGCGCCATTCGGCAGATCGACGACCGGAATGTCCGCTGCGACGATGCCCTGATAGCCGCCGGGAGTCATCTTGTCCTTGGCGGGAAGGTTCACCCACAGCTGCACCATCCGGAACGGGCCGCCTGTCCTGGCGAAATCCGGGGCGTGGTATTCCTCGTGCAGAATGCCGCCGCCAGCCGTCATCCATTGCACGTCGCCCGGGCCGATGACGCCGCCGTTGCCCGCCGAATCCTTGTGCTCGACCTGGCCGTCGTACACGACCGTTACCGTTTCGAAGCCACGGTGCGGGTGCTGGCCGACGCCGCGACGCGCCGTGGTCGGTTCGAAGTCGTATGGGCCGGCGTAGTCGAGCAGCAGGAACGGGCTCACGTGCTGGCCGAGATTGTTGTAGGAAAACAGCGAGCGCACCGGGAAGCCATCGCCCACCCAGTGGCTGCGGTTGTTGCCATAAAGGCCGAGAATCGTCTTGCTCATGTTCCTCTCCAGTGGCGGTACCAAGTGCGCCGCGTGTTGTTATTCAATTTATATCTGGAACGATCGAAGAGAAAGATTGCATTTGCCGACGCACAGTCCTATAAATGGGACGATGCAAGACCTCAATGATCTCTATTACTTCGTCCAGGTCGTCGACCATGGCGGCTTTGCGGCGGCCGCGCGTGCGACCGGCCTGCAGAAGTCCAAACTCAGCCGGCGGATGCTCCAGCTGGAAGATCGGCTGGGCGTGCGTCTACTCCACCGATCGTCACGGCGGTTCTCGGTGACGGAGTTGGGGCGCGAATACTACGAGCGCTGCGTTGCGATGCTGGTAGAGGCCGAAGCCGCCGATCAGGTCATCGCAAAGGTGCGGGCCGAGCCGCGCGGCATCATTCGGGTGAGTTGCCCGGTCGCGCTCATCAACTTTCAGTTCGGGGCATTGTTCGCGCGCTTTCTTGCGACGTATCCGGAGGTCGAACTTCATCTGGAGAGTTCGAATCGACGTGTCGACGTGATTGCCGAAGGCTTCGACGTGGCGATTCGCGTGCGCTTTCCGCCGCTGGAGCCGTCCGATCTGGTCATGCGCAGGCTCGACACCAGCACGCAGTGCCTGGTGGCGAGTCCGTCGCTGATTGCCGGACGAACGATTCGTTTTCCCGCGGATCTGCATGATCTGCCGAGCGTGACGCTCGGGCCGCCGCGGCGCGACTATCAATGGCAGCTTCACCACGAGGACGGCCAGATCGCCAATGTGTCCCATGTGCCGCGGCTGGTCACGGACGACATGCAGGCGTTGTGCGATGCGGCCATCGCCGGCGTGGGCGTGGTGGCGTTGCCGACGATGATGGTGTGGCGACAGATCGACGCGGGGCAACTGGTGCATGTATTGCCCGACTGGCGCCCTCGCGCGGGGATCGTTCACGCGGTATTCGCATCGCGGCGAGGCTTGTTGCCCGCCGTTCGCACGCTGATCGAATTCCTGGCGACGGAGTGCGACGCGGCACGCAAGGAAGCCGAGGTGTAGGCGTACCCGGCGGCCGCACGGTTCCCGCTTGGCCGCAGGGCGTTCCGTGGCGTTTTTTTGCGTGATTTGCATGATTGTGGGCCACCCCGACATAGATGTTCACAGACGGTCACAAATCTCCAACACGGCGGCGCATCGGCCTGTCGCACAATACGATCGACCGCTTTCGGGTGCCCGGATGCTGCCCCGGGGACCACTGCGTCCGAAGTGCCGCGTCTGAACCTCTTTTTCGATAAGGTGTGACCCATGTCTACATTCCGCCGGTTGCCGCTCGTCGTCGCCGTCACGTTGTTGAGCTTTTCCGCGTTCGCGAGTGCCGAGCCCGCAGCGGCCAATGCCTCGGCCGATGCCGAGCACGGGCTGGCTCGCGAAGCAGCGCCTGCCCACGAAAGTTCGACGCAGCCGCTCCGGGTGGGTCTTTCCGACCCGGATACCCGACTGGTGCTGCCCTGGTTCGTTACGGAGCTGGTCGACGCCGTCAACGAGCGTCGGTCTTTGAGGGATGTCGCGGAAGGCCTCGCGCAAGGCGTCTGACCGCCGCCGGCCGGCCCTGCTCGGCCCGTGCCGGCGCGTCGATCGCGCCGACTTCATGACGGCGAGCCGTTTCCCGGCAAACTCGTTCCCCCGCCTCCCCAATCAGCACTTTTGCGTGCCGAAACGGCACGAAGCCTCATTTTCTCCCGCCTACACTCCGCTTCCTGAGACTGGCCGGTGGCCTGCGCGCCTCATGCGCCTCGTGCACTTCCAGCGCGGCCGCCACACACTTATCTTCAATGCCAGCCACCCCAGAGGAGCAGGGTATGACCAGCAGCAACGCCAAACCGGCACAACACAATCCGTGGCGCGAAATCTGCGCCGCGAGCATCGGCAACGCACTCGAGTTCTATGACCTGCTGATCTATGGCTACTTCGCCATCGTGATCGGCCAGTTGTTCTTCCCCGCGCACGACGCGACGACCTCGCTGCTGCTCTCTGTCGGCACCTTCGGCATCTCGTTCGTTACCCGCCCGCTCGGTTCGATCATCCTCGGCAGCTATGCCGACCGCGCCGGCCGCAAGGCGTCGCTCACGGTCTCCATCGGTCTGATGATGCTCGGCACCGCCATGATCGCGTTTGCACCGACCTATGAGCAGCTCGGCATTGTCTCGCCGCTCATCATCATCGTCGCGCGCATGCTGCAAGGCTTCTCCACCGGCGGCGAGTTCGGCGCGGCCACGGCCTTTATGGTCGAGCATGCCGACGCCAAGCGTCGCGGCTTCTTCGCGAGCTGGCAGATGTCCACCCAAGGCCTCGCCACGGTGCTCGCCGCCGGCGTTTCCGCGCTTCTCAGCCTGCTGCTCACGGCCGATCAACTGAGCGCCTGGGGCTGGCGCATCGCGTTTGCCGTCGGCCTGCTCATCGGGCCGGTCGGCCTGTACATTCGCCGCAACATCGACGAGACCGCCGACTTCAAGAAGCTCGGGGAGAAGCAACGTGAGAAGTCGCCGCTGCGCGAAGTCTTCGGCCGCGACCGCGCCAACATGCTGCTCGGCGCCGGTGTCGTTGCTGCCGCGACCGCGTTCAACTACGTCCACAAGCTCTACATGCCGACGTATGCCGTCAAGCAACTGCATATCCCCGCGACGTCCTCGTTCATTGGTGCGGTCGTGACGGGTGTGATGCTGATGATCGCCGCGCCCGTCGTGGGCCATCTCTCCGACAAGTTCGGCCGCATCCGCGTGATGCTCTGGGCGCTGATTCTCGTTGGCGTGACGACTTATCCGCTGTTCGTCCTGCTCAATCGCTATCCGACGTTCCAGACGCTGCTGATGGTGCAGGCGCTCGTCGGTCTGCTCATCGCCGTGAGTCTCGCGCCGCTGCCGGCGCTGCTCGCCGACATCTTCCCGACGAGCACGCGCGGCACGGGCCTGGCGCTGTCGTACAACTTCTCGGTGACGGTCTTCGGCGGTTTCGCCCCGCTGATCGTGACCTGGCTCATCGACGCTTCGCACAACAAGCTCGCCCCGAGCTTCTACGTGATGGCCACGGCCGTACTGAGCATCTGTGCCGTGATTTCGCTGGGCCGTCGTGTGCGCGCGGGCAAGATCTTCGGCGTCGCGCACGGCTCGGCACGCACGTCGAAGGCCTGACGGGCCGGTCCGCCCTCCACTCAATGAACTGATTTCCGCCGCAACGACGACGTCCGCCGCCTCCCCTGCGGCGACGTCGTCTTCTTTTTCGGCATCCCCTTGCGGAGCATTTCCCCATGACCACGCTCGAAGCGATCCGCGCCGCCTTGCCGGCGTACCCCATCGAAGTCTCGTTTCCCGATATCGCCCGCTGGCGCGAAGGCAACACCGGCATCGATTATCTGCACACATTCGACAGCGGCAAACCGGGCAAGCACGTGATGATTCTCGCGCTCACCCACGGCAACGAAGTGAGCGGCGCCATCGCCGTCGACGCGCTGCTCGCCGCGGGGATACGCCCGTCGGCCGGCCGTCTGTCGCTCGGTTTCGGCAACGTCGGGGCGTACGCGGAGTTCAACGCGGAGAACGCCGACGCCACGCGCTTTCTGGACGAGGACATGAACCGCGTCTGGTCGCCCGCCGCCCTCGAGGGCGAACGTCAAAGCCGTGAGCTAGCGCGTGCGCGGGCCATGCGTCCGTTCATCGATACGGTCGATCTGCTGCTCGACATCCACTCGATGCACGAAGCGTCCGCGCCGCTGATGATGACCGGCCCGCTGGAGAAGGCCGTCGCGCTGGCCGCCGAGATCGGCGCGCCGGAACACGTGATCATCGACAAGGGACACGCCAACGGCACGCGCATGCGCGACTACGGCGGCTTCGGCGATCCGGCCAGCCCGAAGAACGCGCTGCTCATCGAGACCGGCCAGCACTTCGCTGCCAGCGCACGCGACGTGGCGCTCGATGCTGCCGCGCGATTCCTGCTGCACGCGGGCGTAGTGTCGGAGGCCGAAGTGGCATCGTGGCTTACGCAGCCGAAGCCCGCGCGCCAGAAGTTCGTCGAAATCACGCAACCCGTGGTGGCGCGCTCGATGGACTTTCGCTTCTCGCAGCCGTTCAAGGGACTGGAAGTGATCGAGAAGGCCGGCACCGAGATCGCGCGCGACGGCGACGAAGTCATCGTCACGCCGTATGACAACTGCGTGATCGTGCAGCCGTCGATGCGCCACCTCGGCGTAAACGTCACGATGATGCGCCTGGGACGCCTGCTCGATCGCTGAGCGTCTGTCGCAACAATGCGGCGGGCCGGTGATTCACCGGCCCGTTTGTTTTTACGAGATGCCGCGGGCGCAGTTGGAACGTGCCGACGACATGATCGAGCCCACGACGCTCACCGCGACGAGCGCGATCAACGCGCTCACGAATCGGCAACTGTGGAGGAGGGCGCCGGTTTGCCGCGACGCAAGCTCAATTGGGCGAGCACGTCCGCATGCTGATTGCCCCATCGGTAGAGCATCTCGATCGGCTCGATGAACAGCTCGCCCAGCGGCGTGAGCGTGTATTCCACCTTGGGCGGCACCACCGCGTACACCTCGCGGTGAATCAGACCGTCGCGCTCCAGTTCGCGCAGGGTCTGCGTCAACATCTTCTTGGAAATGCCGGGCAGGCGGCGCTGCAATTCGCCGGTGCGCGTGGTGCCGCACTGCAAGGCGTAGAGCACCATGCTCGTCCACTTCACGCTGAAGAGCTCCAGCACGCGACGCGGCACGCAGGTTTCTTCGAAAACGAACGGCTCGGGTTTGCTCATGGTAACCAAATGGTGACTATTCAACTAAAGGGTGCCTACTGGGGATTTGGCGCCTTCGTCACTATACTTTGTGCCGATAGTGCGCGTCATCCCGTGAGCGCCGTGATCGCTTTGCCACCCAAGAGTGGAGGCGGGACGGTGACTGGTGCGAGCGCGCGCACATAAACGGAGAGTCCCATGAGCAGTTTGTCGAAGACGGCCATCTCGATGCTGGACCTGGTGCCTGTGCGCACCGGCGGCACCGTGGCCGAAGCCCTGAAACAGTCCACCGAACTAGCCCAGCACGTCGAGCGCCTCGGCTTCACGCGGTTCTGGCTGGCCGAGCATCACAACATGGACGGCATCGCCAGTTCGGCGACGGCACTGTTGATCGGTCATGTCGCGGGCAAGACATCGCGCATTCGCGTGGGCTCGGGCGGCGTGATGCTGCCGAACCATCCGCCGCTGGTCGTCGCGGAGAACTTCGGGACGCTGGCCGCGCTGTATCCGGGGCGAATCGACCTGGGGTTGGGGCGCGCACCGGGCGCCGACCAGGCGACGATGCGCGCGCTGCGTCGCGACCGGTTGTCCGACGGCGACGATTTCCCGGAGCAGGTCGCGGAACTGCGGGCGCTACTGGCGCCGGCACAGCCGGGACAGCGTCTGGTCGCCACGCCTGGCGCGGGCAGCGACATTCCGGTCTGGTTGCTGGGCTCGTCGCTGTTCTCGGCGCAACTGGCAGCGCAGCTGGGGCTGCCGTATGCGTTCGCGTCCCATTTCGCACCGCGATTCCTGTTCGATGCGTTACGTCTCTATCGCGATCTCTTCCGTCCGTCGGCGGTGCTGGACAAGCCGTACGTCATGGTCGGCGTACCCGTTGTCGCGGCGCCGAGCGACGAAGAGGCGGCGTTCCTCGCCACGTCGTCACAGCAGAAGATCCTGGCGCTCATGCGCGGCCAGAGTCTGAAGCTGCAACCGCCGGTGCACGACATGGACGAGCGCTGGGATCCGATGGAGCAGCATTCGGTGGAAGCATTCCTTGGCGTGGCGGTCGTGGGTGGCCCCGAGCGCGTGAAGTCCGGGTTGTCGCATCTGGTCGAGCGCACGCAGGCCGACGAACTGATGCTCGTCGCCGACGTCTACGACCCCGCGCTGCGCTTGCGTTCGTGCGACATCGTGGCGGATGTGTGGAAGTCCTGATGATTCACGGGCGGTGACGCGGTGATGGGGCGGCGGCGGTGTGCGCCCCTTTACATGGCGTCACACCTGCGCGCAGCCCTCGCAGCTCAGCGGAATCGACCGATGGAGAACGGCGCCAGGTCGATGGCCGGACGCTCCCCGCTCACCAGCGCCGCAATCGTGCGGCCCGTCGACGCCGCGGCGGTGAGGCCCACGTGCCCGTGCCCGAACGCGTAGAAGGCGTTCGGCACCTTCGACGCCGCGCCCAGCACCGGCAACGAGTCGGGCGTACTCGGGCGGAAGCCCTGCCAGCGTGCGCCATCCACGGACGTCGTTGATTTCACCCCTGGCGCCGCGCCGGGGAACATCTTGTGCAACTGGCTTAGCAGCAAGTCCGCTCGACGCCAGTTCGGCGGCGCTTGCAGGCCTGCGAGTTCGACCGTGCCGGCGCCGCGAAGGCGTCCGTTCATCGGTGTGGCGAACAGCTTGCCTTCGGCCCACATCACCGGCCGCGACGGCATTTCGGCCGGCGTCGGAATCTCGACGTGATAGCCGCGTTCGGTGTCGAAGACGATCCGGTCGCCCAGTTGACGCGCGAACGGGGCCGACCACGCACCGGCCGCCACGACCACTGTGCTGGCGGCTTCGCGTCCCCGGTCGGTATGTACCGCAACGGCATGCGCGTCGTTGGTCTCGATCGCCACGGCGGCGGCATCGACGACGCGCCCGCCGCGCGCCACCACGTGAGCGGTCAGCCGTGCGAGCAATGCGCCGGGATCCAGCGTGTGCCCCGTCTCGCCGATGTAGCGCGCTCCGACGAAGTCGTGCGACAGCGTCGGCTCCAATTCGCGCAGCGCAGTGGCATCCAGCGTCTCGATCTGCACCCCGTTCTCGCGCCGCAACGCCATACCGCCTTCATCGCCCCGCATACCGCTCTGCGTGGAGTACGCGATGAGGTAACCACGCCGCGTGACGAGATCGTTCGCCTCGGCTTCATCGAGCAGGGGTTGATAGGCGTCGAGCGCCGGGCCGAGCAGGGCGCGCAACGCCCGTGCCTGCGCCGCCACGCGCTCGGGCTGACTTGCGGCAATGAAGCGCAGCAGCCATGGCACCATGCGCGGCAGATATCGCCAGCGCAGCACCAGCGGGCCGTCCGGCTGCATCAGCCAGCCCGGCACTTGCCATAGCACCCCCGGCATGGCAATGGGGACGACCGAAGAGCCGTTGATGCACCCGGCGTTACCGAGCGACGCGGCCTGACGGGCGGACCGCCGATCGACGATGACGACGGCGTGCCCGGCACGCTGTAGATATGCGGCGGTACACACGCCGACCAAACCGCCCCCGATGATGACGACGGGACGCGAATCGTTCATGAAGCCGTCCTGCAAAAAACGAAAACGCCAAGTGTACTGCGTCGGTCGCTTTGACCGGGGCAAGGTCAAAATTGGCAGGCATCTCGGCGATGCGTCGTCATCGTCCCGGCACCGCGATGACAACCGCGGCGCGCGCTCATATCATCTCCAGCGGTCGCTTGCGCGAAGGCGCCTCGAAGTGGTGGTCGAGCATGGCGAGTTCGTCGGCGGTGAGGGCGATGTCGAGCGCCGCACGATTGGCCCGCACATGTTCGTCGGTGCCTGCCTTCGGTATCGCGATGACGCCCGGCCGGTTCAGCACCCATGCGAGCGCGATCTGCAATGGCGTGACGTTTCGCGCCCGGGCGATGTCGCCGAGGACGCCCTTTGTCGGCAGTCGCCCCTGCTCGATGGGCGAGTAGGCCATCATCGGCAGTCCGTGCTCCGCCAGCCACGGGATGAGATCGTATTCCGGGCCGCGCCGCGAAAGGTTGTAGAGCACCTGGTTCGTGAGGCACGCGTCACCTCCCGCGGCGTCGAACAGTTCGTCCATGTCATCCGTATCGAAGTTGCTCACGCCCCAATAGCGAATCTTGCCCGCGTCGCGCAGTGCTTCGAACCCAGCGATCGTTTCCTCGAGCGGTATTGCGCCGCGCCAGTGCAGGAGATAGAGGTCGAGCCGGTCCGTGCGAAGGCGAGACAGACTGCGCTCGCAGGCCTCGATCACGCCGCGTCGCGAGGCGTTATGCGGGTAGACCTTGCTCACGAGAAATACCTCGTCGCGAAGGCCGTCGAGCGCTTCGCCGACCAGCGTCTCCGTCGCGCCTTCACCGTACATTTCGGCCGTGTCGACGAGCGTCATGCCGAGCGAGACGCCAAGCCGCAGCGCCGCGATTTCGCCACGGCGGCGCTCGGGCCTCTCGCCCATCATCCATGTGCCCTGCCCGAGCACCGGTACCGATTCGCCACCCGGTAGAGAGATGCTTCGCATCATGTGTCCTCCTTGATCCTAACGCCCATTATCGGCCTGCACGTGGAGCCATGACCAGTCCAGTGAGGGCTTGGCGCAACACTTCGCGGGTCGTCCTATCGTTTTGGTCGGAGCCGTCCTAATCACGATACGGACGGCTCCGCTATTGCCTTCGGCCGTCGATTCTCTCGGATAGTTCACAACCCTTTTCTCCCTTTCCGGCGATACGCTTGTCTCACCGATGCGCACAGCGAATGTTGCTCCGCAGCGAGACGGCTCGGTGATGGCTCCGGCTGTGTGCGTCGGGTCTTTACGAGTGGGGGGCGGAAAAAAAGAAAGCCCCGCGAGCGGGGCTTAAAGGCCGATCCGAGTGGGCATCGGCCAAGGAGGTTGTTTGTCGGGAAGCGCGAGCGGATATCGTGTTCGCGGGCGTTCGAGACGTATTGTCGGCATTGGCTGGCGCCCTATGTGAAGGAGGAATCCGAATATCGGACAGAAATGTGAAGTAACAACCGTGACGTTTTGTGACCTTTTCGTGTGACGGGAGCGGAGCGATAATGCGCGAATCCCTGATAAAAAGAGGAGTTCCCACGAAATGGACAGTGCGATCAAGTTTCGTTCGCCCGGCTCGCCGTTATCCCCCATCGGGCGCTACGCCCCGGCGGCGATCTTCTTTCACTGGGCGGTCGCGCTGTTGATCGTGATCGCCTATGCGGCCGTCATCACGAAAGGCTATCTGCCGAAAGGGAGTGCTCCGCGTGCGTTGTCCATGACGATCCATGAATGGGCGGGGACATTGGCGCTGTTGCTGGCGGTGCCGCGCTTGCTGTGGCGACTGATCAAGGGGGCGCCGGCGTCATTGCCCGGTCAAGGCTGGCTGGTGCGCGCGAGTTCGACGGTGGTGCATCTGCTGCTGTATCTGTTCATGTTCGCGCAACCGATCCTCGGTTATCTGACGCTCAATGCCGGTGGCCATGTGCTCACGGTTCCGGGACTCGATATCGCCTTGCCGCAGTTCATCGTCCAGGATGACGCCACGCGCCGGTCTATCAAGGACATTCACGAGACGCTGGGTAACGCGTTCTATTGGGTCATCGGCTTGCACGCGCTTGCTGCGCTCTGGCATCACTACTTCCGCCGCGACGACACGTTGCGGCGGATGCTCTGAGCGTCGGCGCCGGAATGGCGCGACGCCCAGGAGTGCGTCGCGCCGCAAATCAGAACGCCAATCGCAAGCCTGCGAACACGCTTCGGCCGTCGCCTGGATAGAACACGGCGGTGTTGGCGGTGCGCGCATCCGTCACGGTGCTGAAGTCGGTGACGTAGCGCTTGTCGGTCAGATTGCGCGCGTCGACATAGAACGTCACGCCGCGCTGGATCAGGTACGACGCCTGCACGCCAAGCAGCGTGTAACCCGGCACCCGCATCGTATTGGCGTAGTCGACATAGGCGCCGGTCGGCACCCAATCGAGCGATGCCGCGATCTGGAAGCGATTCGACAACGCGTAGCCGAGCGTCGTGCGCAGGACGTTCGTCGGCACGCCAGCGATCCGGTTGTTGCCGTACTGCGGATCGTCGCGGAAACGGAAGTCGCTGTAGTTCCATATCTGCGCCAGCGTCACGCGATCCCCGGTGGCCGCCACGTTCTTGAACAGATCGACGGACGCACCGATTTCCAGCCCCTGCAGCACGGTCTTGTTCGCATTGAACGTTGCCGCCGGGACGTCGGGCCTTGTCGTGTACTGGAGCAGTTGGTCGCGCACGAGCGAGCGGTAGGCGGTGACGTCCCACGCGAAGCGGTCGAGCTTGCCGCGCGTGCCGGCCTCGATCGTCCACGCGTGCTGCGACGCGAGCGGTACGAAGCGCGACGTCGCACCGAAGGTTTGCGAGAGGTCGGTGAAATCGGGGACGTCGGCGCTGCGCGTGACGTCGATGAACGCCTGCACGTCCTTGCGCGGCTCCCACAGCAGACCGATCTTCGGATTGACGCCGGAGTAGGCGGCGCTCGTCGAGCGGTAGTTGGCGTCGCCCGGCATGCCACCGTAGTCGATGTACTGGCGCACGTCGCGATAGGCCTTTGCGCCGATCATCAGGCCGACTGTCGGCAGGAAGAACAGGCGGTTCTCGAAATATGCCTCGTAGTTGTAGGCGCTCTGGCGGGACGCCAGCGTCTGGGCGCCGCGATTGCCGTTCACGTTGACGTACTGATCGGCGCGCGTGTTGCCACCGAAGAACCGTGCGCCGACGATCAGGTCGTTGCGCATGCCGGCAAGCGTCAGGTTGGCCGTGTAGCGCGGGGCCACGCCGTACGTCCAGCCGTCCTGGTCGATGACCTGGAAGATCGGGTGGTACAGGCTCTTGTGAATGACCCACGAGGCGATGTCGAGCTGCCCGATATCGAAGCGGACGGTCGTCAGGTTACCGAGCCGTTCGGTGCGCGTGTTGCGCGCCTGGTCGCCGGAGACCGCCGATGCGGCGGCTTTGGTCGGATTGTTGAGCGCGTCGAACAGCGATAGCGTACCTGGCAGTTTCTGATCGACGATGTATGCGCCGAAGAAGAAGCGGGTCTCCACACGCGGCGAGAACCTGTAACCGACGTTGGCGTTGATCTGCGCGTAGTTGCCCTTGGCGTGGTCGCGATAGCCGTTCGAGCGATTGACCGTGACGGTCGCAAGCGCGTCGAGCGGCCCGAAGATGCGGGACATTTGCCCACTCGCGCGCACCGTGCCGAAACTGCCGCCATCGATACGGAACTGGTTGGGAGCGTCCGCGGTGTAAGCCGTCGGCGTGACGAAGTTCAGCGCGCCGCCGAGCGTGGTCGAACCGTAGGCAAGGCCGTTGCCGCCCTTGTAGACCTCGGTCGAGCGCAGGCCGAGCGGATCGATCTGGTAGTAGTCACCGCTGCCGTCGGCCGAGTTGGTGGGAATGCCGTCCTGAAGCAGCTCCAGGCCGCGGACGTGGTAGCCGCGAGCAATGCCGGAGCCGCGAATCGACACGCGCATTTCCTGCCCGTAGCGGTTTTGTACATAGACGCCAGGACTGTCCTTGAGCACGTCGCGCAAGTTGAAGGCGTAGGTGTTTTGATAGCTGTCGGCATCGATGAATCCGACGGAGCCCGCCGTCTGAAACAGGTTGGCCTTCTGGTCTTCGACGCTGGGTGAGGTGAGCGACTCCGGCGCCGCCGTCACGTTCGTGGCGGGGAGCGTCGTGGCGGCGCCGGCGTGGGACGCCTCGTTGGACACGCGCATGCCCGTGGTCTCGGGATCGTTCGTGAGTGCGTGCGCGGTGCAGCCCAGCGAAGCGAGGGCGAGCGCGATGGCCGTTTGCAACGGCTTCTTTGGTAGGGAACGTGACATGAATGTCTCTCTCGCGACCGCGCGGCGGCCGCCTGGTGATCCGGGGTGTTGAACGTGTGTCCTGCTGCAACGCGTCGTCTCGCGCTTTCGAGGTGAGTCGAAAGAAGTGGGCGAGTCGGTCGAGGCGGTGCTCGGGCGGACGTCTGCCGTGTCGGGTTGCTCGCGCGAAGGCCACGCCCGCGTCGACGTTCGTTTGCTTGAGGCGACGCGAATCCATCCAACGCGATGTGTGAAATGCCCACGACGGGCGGCACGGACGACAGAATTTGCCGCCATGGCGCGGCACGTTCGGCAAAGGTCTCCGGTCATCGACCGGAAACCGATGTGTGATCAGACGGCGAGCGAGGGCGGTGCGCGTGCGAGTGCGGCGGAGAAGCGGGCGCGCGGATAGTACGGCACCAGCACGCGAGGGGCGGCAGCGATGCCGGCCGGTGTGGCCGGCGGGAGAGACAGAAGGTCGGTGGTGACGAGCGGTTGATGGGACCAGAGCGTGCAATAGCCGCACTTTTCCCAGTGATCCGCGGAGGCGAGCGTGTGATCGCCTCCGCCGTGACTGCTGTGAAGCCCCTTGGCTTCGACCTTGGCGGGCGGTGCCTGGGCGTCGTCGTGCCCCGTATGGCCATCGTGCGCCGGTTCGCGCTGCGCGTCGGCGCGCGGGGTGGCGGACACGCCGAGAGCGGCTTGGGTGCCTTGCACCGTGCAGTAGACCGCAAACGGATCCTGCTGCATGGCGGCTCGCCACTGCGCAATCGCCGGCATGAGCGCTGCCAGCAGGATCGCCATCAAGGCGATCCCGAGCGCGACGCGATGCTGACGGAGCTTGCGCATGCCGGGGCCGGGTTAGGAGAGTGAAGAATTCCGGGAACCAAGCATTGTAGGGGCTGTCGTCACACGGCGTAAATGACTTGCGTTCTCATGTAGGGATGGCGCGACAATTTGCCGCATCTTCTGGCGCGGCAACGCCAACGAAGCCGATGGAGGCGAGCACGTCCCAAAAAAAGAGGGCGCCACAACCCCCCAGGCTTGTGTGGCGCCCCGCCCGGATCGCCGGAACGTCGGAACCCGGCGATCAGAACTTGCCGATGCGCATGTGTCGATCCGACCGCGTCGATCAGAATTTCACCCCGATACCCACGCCAACGATCAGCGGATCGATATGGAGCGTGCCGAGATCGGCGCCGGCGAGCGACGTATCGGTCTTCATCCAGATTTTCTTGATGTCGAAGTTGAAGAACATCGTCTTGGTCATCTGGATGTCGACGCCCGCCTGCAGGGCGGGACCGACGCTGTGGTTCTTGATGGAGATCGGCGTGCCGCCGGCGTTCAGGCTGCTGTTCCAGAAGCGCGTGTAATTGATGCCGGCGCCGACATACGGACGCACCTTGCCCGCGTGGTTGAAGTGGTACTGCAGCAACAGCGTCGGCGGCAGCACGTTCACGCCGCCGAGGTGGCCCAGGCTGGACGTGAGTTGATGGCGCGACATGCCGAGAATCAGTTCGACGCCGACGTTGTCGAGAATCATGTACGTGAAGTCGAGCTCCGGCACGATCGCGTTGTTCACCTTGACGCCGAGCGTCGGCAATACGCTTCCGCTTGCATGCGAGTCCGGCATGATGCCGATGGCACGCACACGCGCGAGAATGTCGCCGGCGTAGATGCCTTGCGAGCTGTCCTTGATGAAGCCGAAGGTCTTCGGTGATTCGATGTTGTTGCCGGTGGACTGTGCCGATGCGCCAGCGCTGAAAAGCGCGGCGCCGGCAACGAGCGCGGCTGCGATGGCCGTGGCGCCGAGAGAGTGCTTCATGATGATTTCCAAAGTCGTGAGTGAGCACGACCGATGGTAGAAGCAGCCCTCATCGCGCGACTTGATGCGCGTCAAGCGCGGGGAAACCCCGGCGTGGGATGCGACAAACTGTCGCGCCCACCGATGCAGTTCAACCGCGCGGCAACAGCACGACCGTCAGAGAACGCACGCCTTGTGCGCCTTGAATGAGCACCCCTTCGATGTCGGCTGTCGCGGACGGGCCGGTCACGAGCACTGCGTAACGCGCGTGGGCGAAGTCGGGTTGGCGGTAGATGTCCTGCAAGCCGTCGACAATGTCGCGAGGATCGAGCAACACGACGAGATGCTGCACCAGATAGCCGAGCGCATTCACGCCGTACTCCCGTTCCGAGAGCCACACTGAGCCGGTTTCCGCCACGCCGTAGCGGGCGCGCACGACACCCACGTCCACGTCGTGCAACGACGCTGGCGCACGCAGCACGTCGAGCGGCTCCGCGAGAGCCGCTTCGTGCGTCGCGCTGACGGGCGTCACGTCAGGGAACTGCCGTGCGAGCCACGCGGGCAGCGCCTGGACGCTGTCGAGGGCGACGAGCTTGCCGCCCATCGCAACGAGGCTCGCGCCGAAGCGCTCGGTTCGGTCGCCGACCGGTGTGTCGAAGACCGGGAGCACCGGCAGCGGAAATGGATCACGAGCGCCGTCCGCGGGGCGGTCGTCTTCGCGCAGTGCCACGCGCTGTGCGGCGCGTACGCGCACCAGAAATTCCTCACGCGATGTGTTCATTGGTCCTCCTCGTTGCAGGCAGTCGTCGACCTGCTATCGCCTGCGCGGCGGTTTGCGTCATACCAGTCGCGGAACGTTTGCGCTGGCGCTTGCGGCAGATCGCGGCCCTTGCCCCACGTGTTGAGCGGGTTGTAGAGCACGAGATTGGGCAGCCGGTGCAGCGCGGCATTCATCGACTTGACCGACGCCCGATAGAGCGCCGGATTGGCCAGCAGCTTGCCCGCGACCTTGATCAGATTGCGCTTGACGCGCGGCAGCTCGCCTTCTTCGGCCACGATCTGACGCCACCTGTACAACTGTTCGTGGATGTTGATGCGCACCGGGCAGACGTTGCTGCAACTGCCGTTCATCGTCGACGCGAACGGCAGTGCGCTGTAGCGCTTGAGGTCGTACGCCGGATTGAGAATCGCCCCGATGGGCCCCGCATAAGTGCTGCCGTACGACAGGCCGCCGCTGCGACGGTAGACGGGGCAGGTGTTCATGCAGGCGCCACAGCGAATGCACTTGAGCGAATACCAGAAGTCGTCCATCGCCAGACGCGCCGAGCGGCCATTGTCGACGATGACGAAGTGCATCTCGGTGCCAGGACGCGGCGCGCGAAAGTGCGACGTGTACTGTGTAATCGGAGAACCCAGCGCACTGCGCGAGAGCAGCCGCACGAACACACCGAGATCGGCCATGCGAGGAATCAGCTTCTCGATGCCGATGGAGACGATGTGCACCGGCGGCACATTGGCCGACAGGTCGGCGTTGCCTTCGTTCGTGCAGACGACGACCGTTCCCGTCTCGGCTACCGCGAAGTTGCACCCGGTCATGCCGGCGCCCGCTTCGAGAAAGGCGGGGCGGGTGGTCCGGCGCTGGCTCTCGGCGAGGTAGTGCACGTCGTCGTTTGCTGGATCGGTGCCGAGCGTGCGTCCGAAGAGTTGGGCGACGTCGCCGCGCAGCTTGTGCACCGCGGGCACCACCACGTGCGATGGTGGTTGTTTGTCCAATTGCTGGATGCGCTCGCCGAGATCGGTTTCCATGACCTCGATGCCGCGTGGCTCGAGATACTCGCGCAGCGCGCATTCGTCGGTCAGCATGGACTTGCTCTTGACGAGGGTGCGCACGTCGTGGGCGGCCAGAATCCCGTGCACGATGATGTTGTGGGCTGCCGCATCGAGCGCCCAGTGAACCTTCACGCCGTTGGCCTCGGCCTTTGTCGCGAACTGTTCCAGGTAGTCGCCCAGCCGTGAGAGCGTATGTTCCTTGATCTGCGACGCGAGCGTGCGCAGTGTTTCCCATTCATCGATGGACGCCGCCTGCGCATCGCGTTTCATGCGCAATTCCCAGAGGCGCCTGTCGTGAAACGCGACGTGCTCGGTCTTGGCGAGGAAGGCTTCGGCGTGCTTCGCGTGATCGACGCGCTTGCTTCCGCTCATGCGTTCACTCCGACAATCGTTCCCGCCGTGGCGGCGTTCATTACGTCGCCGGACGCGTCGACGCGCACGCCGTTGAGCACTTGCGCGATGTGCAGGAAGCGCATGGGCGTCGCGGTGCGTGCGGCGCAACCCTTCTGGTGCATCAGGCACGATATGTCGGCCGAGACGATGAACCGCGCACCGGCGTCGAAGTGGTCGCGCACCTTGTCTTGCCCCATTCTGACGGACACGGCCTGCTCGGACACGGAGAAGGTGCCGCCGAATCCGCAGCATTCGTCGGGACGACGCGGCGCGGCGAAGCGAATGCCGCGCACGCCTTCGAGCAGCGTGCGAGCTTTCGACCACGGCTCGCCGGGGATCTCGCTCGCCGACGCCGCATGCAGGTGACGGATGGCGCTGCAACTGTCGTGCAGCCCGACGGTGTGGGGGAAGTCCGTCCATGGAAATTCGCGGACTTTCAGCACGTCGTGCAGAAATTCCGTGAGCTCGTACGCATTCGCCCGCACGGCGGCCACCCGCTCGGACTCGCCGGCCGCCGTCAGGTGCCTGCGAACGTGATGCACGCAACTCGACGACGGCGCGACAATGTAGTCGTACCCGGCAAAGTTCTCGGCGAAGAGCGCCTCGGCGCCGGCGGCATCGGCTTCGCAGCCGTTGTTCGCGAGCGGCTGGCCGCAGCACGTCTGGCGGCGAGGGTACTCGACCGTCACACCGAGTTTCTCGAGCAATTCCAGTGTGGCGACGCCGACCTCGGGAAAGAGGGCATCGATGAAACAGGGAACGAACAGGGCCGCCTTCATGGGATTCTCCTGCGAGAGCCGTGCACGCGGTCATGCGTTTCGCGAGGGGCACGGCGGTTGGCGCGGACGTGGCGTCCAGCTGCCGCGATGATCGACACTTCCGAACCGTTCGGGCAAACTGGTCGTACCAGTTGCGATGAAATTCGGCGCAGCGGGCAAAATCGCATGATTCCCGGCACATGTGCGAATGGCGCGCGTTCGCAAGCCGCAACGCTTGTGCGCCGCCATCGTGCGCATATGACGCACCCCCGCGCATGGCGCCATTCGCAGGAGACATCACCGTGAGCGGTCTCAATCTGACCGAGCGCATCACGCGCGAGCTCGAGACCCGTTTGATCGAGGGTGCGTGGTCGCCGGGCGATCGCATTCCGTCCGAGCGCGCGCTTGCCGAATCGCTCGGCGTGGCCCGCTCGACCGTGCGCACGGCGCTGCAGCGGCTCGTCGCGCGTGGTCTGCTCAAGACGCGCGCGGCCTCTGGCGTGTTCGTGTCGGATCGTCTGCAGACGGGATTGATTTCGCCGTGGCGACAATTGGTGAGCGATCATCCGGAACTGCGCCCGGACATGCTCGAGTTTCGTCTGATGCTGGAGGGCACGACCGCCTATCTCGCCGCGGTGCGCGCCACCGACGAGGATCTCGCGCGAATGGGAGAACTGGTCGACGGTCTGGTCGACGCCCATCGGCGCGGCGATACCGTGCTCGAATCGCGTCTCGACGCAGACTTCCACACGGCGCTGGCCAACGCATCGCACAACGCGATGCTGCGACACCTGCAGGGCAGCGTGGTCAAGATGCTCCACGAGCACATCTCGCTCAACAACGCCGGGCTCATGGAGCTGCGCGAGCATGCGTCCGAACACATCCTTGCGCAGCATCTCGCGCTGTGGGAAGCGATTCGCGCGCGTCAGCCGGATGAGGCCCGTCGCATCATGCGCGAGCACATCGTTTTCCTATGGCGCAAGCTGGAACCGGATTCCCCGGTGGCGCTCATTCCCTGAGACGGCCGGCGAGGCCGTCGGTTTTGGTAGGATGCGGACTTTGCCACGCGTTCCCGCATCGTGAAGCGCCCGATTTCGTCGCTGTTTGCGTCACTGCTGCATGCCGTCGCCCAGGCGGGCCGGCATGCGGTTCGACTTACTCAACCCCTGCGACCCCATGCGGCTCGCGCCTGGTATCGCCTGCGCCACCCGACGCGTCGCGGCGTGCTCATCGCCATTGCCGCCGGGCCTTGCCTGCTGGTCGCCTACACACTGATCCTGATTCCGTTCACGCCGGGCATTCGCGACATCCGGCGCGCGAAAGTCGACCGTCCCGCGCAGGTGCTGTCGGCCGATGGCAAGCTGCTCGCCGAGTTCCGCCCGTCGAACCGCGAGTGGGTCCCGCTCGCGGAAGTGTCGCCCAACGTCGTCAAGGCGCTGGTCGCGACCGAAGACCACCGCTTTTATGAGCACCACGGCCTCGATCTGAAGCGCACGGCATCGGCGGCGCTGCACACGTTCTCCGGCGACCGGCAGGGCGGCTCCACGCTCACTCAACAGCTCGCGCGAAACCTGTATCCGGACGAGATCGGCCGGGCCCCCACGCTCACGCGCAAGCTCAAGGAAGCGATCACCGCGTTCAAGATCGAAGCGCTCTACACCAAGCCGGAGATCCTGGAGACGTACCTGAACACGGTACCGTTCCTGTACAACGCGTACGGCATCGAAATGGCCGCTCGCACGTACTTCGACAAATCGGCCGATCAGCTCGACGTGGTCGAGGCGGCAACGCTCGTCGGCATGCTCAAGGGCAACAGCTATTACAACCCGGTGATCAATCCCGAGCGGGCGTTGCAGCGTCGCAATACGGTGCTCGCGCAGATGGTCAAGTTCGGCGATCTCGATGCATCGAAGCTTGCCGCGTTGCAGAAACGTCCGCTGCGCATCGACTTCGAGCGTCAGACGGAGGAGCCGGGGCCGGCGCCGCACTTCGCGCAGCAGCTGCGCAAATGGCTTATCGGCTGGGCGGATCGCAACGACTACAACATTTATTCCGATGGTCTTGTCGTGCACACGACCATCGATTCGCGCTTGCAAACGATGGCAACGCAGGCGCTCACGCATCAGGCCAACCAGCTGCAGGGCATCGCCGACGCCAACTGGTCGGCGCGCGGTGGTTGGCGCGACAGCACGGCGCTGGTGCAGTCGTTCGTGCGCGAGTCGGCGGAGTATCGCAACGCGGTGGCCGGCGGCGAAGCGCCCGAGGCCGCGATGAAACGCCTCGTCGCCGACAGGACGTTCATGCAGACCCTGCGCGCGACGAAGACGCGCGTGCAAGCGGGTTTCCTCGCCGTCGATCCGCGCACCGGCGAGATTCGCGCGTGGGTCGGCAGCCGAGACTTCACCACCGATCCGTTCGATCACGTGCAACAGGCGCGTCGCCAGCCGGGCTCCACATTCAAGCCGTTCGTGTACGGCGCGGCGTTCGCGAAGGGCCGCAAGCCGGAGGACACCATCGTCGATCAGGCGGTGGAGATTCCGCTCGCGGGCGGCGAGGTCTGGCGGCCGAGCGACGACAGCGCGCCGACAAACAAACCGATGACGTTGCGCGATGCGCTCGCACAGTCGCGCAACACGGTCACGGCGCAACTGATGCAGGACGTCGGCCCGTCGCGTGTCGTTGGACTGGCGCGTGCAATGGGCGTGCGCGAGAGCAAGCTCGATCCGGTGCCGTCGCTGGCGCTGGGTACGAGCCCGGTGTCGCTCAAGGAGATGGTGTCCGCCTACGGCACGATTGCCGATGGCGGCGAGTACCGCGAACCGACCATGGTCACGGAGATCACGAACGCCGAAGGGGAGGTGCTGGCCACGTTCTCCCCGGCTCGCCCGGAACGCGCGCTCTCGGCCGACGACGACTACACGCTGCTCGACACCCTGCGCGCTGTCATCAATCGCGGTACCGGCAACGCGATCCGCACGCGCTTCGGCATTCGCGCCGACGTCGCCGGCAAGACCGGCACGACGCAGGAAAATGCCGATGGCTGGTTCATTCTCATGCAGCCGCAGCTCGTGGCTGGCGCATGGGTCGGCTTCAACGACAGCCGCGTCACGCTGCGCAGCGACTACTGGGGGCAGGGCGCGCACAGCGCGTTGCCGATCGTTGGCGATGTCTTCTCGCGTGCGTTGCGCGCCAGGATCATCGACGCCAACGCGAAGTTCGAAGCGCCGGACCACCGTCACTGGTACAGCGACTGGTGGGCGCGCGCGTCGGCGTGGGTCAAGCAGCTTTTCGCGAAGGCGCCTGAGCCGGAACCCAAACCGAAGCCGGTGAAGCGCCAGGCATCGCCACCGCCGGCGGCTCCGGCGGCGGGAGCATCGCTGCCCGACGCCGCAAGCGACGGCGGCCCGTTGCCGGTGCCGGTCGCGTCCGCGGTGCTCGCGCAGCCCGAATATGCGCAACCCGCGAGCGCGCCGCGCGGCACCACGATCCCCGGGGTGCCGGGCGAATGGAATGGCCCGGGAGGATCATCGACGCCGTCGCAGCACCCGCCGAGCGGGATGAGCGGGCCGAATGGAGCGAACGGGACCGGCAGTGGTGCGTGAAGGGCGGCAAAAAAACTTGACCTGAAGTCGACTTGAGTTGGCAGACTGCGTGATGTAGCCATGCCGACGGCAGGACACGACATCATGGGGATCGAGTGGGCGCCGTCGGCACGTGCGCGACAAGCAATGAGGTTTGCAAATGAAACACTCGGAGACTTATCCGGTGACACATCCGACGACACCCTCGGCCAATCAGGACCAATTCGCGCTATGGAACGGTCCTTCGGGCAACGCCTGGGTCGACAACCGCGCCGCGCTCGACCAGATGTTCGTGCCGCTGGCGCGCTTTCTCATCGACCGTGTGCATGAAGCGGCGCGGCGCCTGCCATCGGGCCGTCTGCTCGATGTCGGATGCGGCACCGGCGGCGCGACGCTCGCCATCGCCAGTTCGCTTGGCGAGCGCTGGCAATGTACGGGGGCCGACATTTCGGCACCGATGATCGCCGTCGCGCGTTCGCGCGCCGCACACGCGCGCACCCCGGTCGAGTTCCTGTCTGGCGACGTGCAGACCCACGATTTTCCCGCCCGGCAGTTCGATCTCGTCGTTTCACGACTCGGCGTGATGTTCTTCGACGATCCCGTCGCGGCGTTCGTCAACCTGCGCAAAGCGGCGAAGCCTCGGGCGCGGTTGCATGCGCTCGCGTGGCGCAGTGTCGCCGAAAATCCGTTCATGACGGCCGCCGAGCGTGCCGTTATGCACTTGTTGCCGTCCTTGCCGCCGCGTCAGACCGGCGCACCGGGCCAGTTCGCCTTTGCACAGCGCGAGCGTGTCGAGTCGGTCCTTGCGGCAAGCGGATGGGAGGACGTCGCGCTTACGCCCGTTCATTTCGAATGCACATTCGCGGTGGCGGATCTTCGTGAGTACGTGTCGCGCCTGGGGCCTGTCGGGCTGGCGCTCGCAACGCTGCAGCCGTCCGAGCGGGAGCGTGTTGTCGACGCCGCCGTGCAGGCCTTTGCGCCATTCACCGACGGCCATGAGATGCGCTTCACCGCCGCATGCTGGCACCTTGCGGCGCGAGCCCCGGCATAATCGAGGCTCATTGACGCTGCAGAACCCCGATGAGCCACGTCCGCATTTTTTGTCTGAACGGTCCGATCAATTCGGGCAAGTCGACCGTTGGCCGGCATCTCGCGGCATTGCTGCCGGGGGCGACGTTCGTCGAAGGCGACGACCACGACGCGCAGGACGCGCCTGATCTCCCCACTCGCGTTACGGCGGCACTGCTACGCATAGAAACGCTGATCGCCCGGGCGGGCGGCGATCTCGTCATCGCCTATCCCTTGCGCGACATCGACCATGCGCGCGTGCTCGCCGCCGCAAAAAAGCGTGGGGCGACACTGTTCGTCGTCACCCTCGCGCCGCCGATCGCCGTCACACTCGGCAATCGCGGGGCGCGAGAACTCACCGCCGGGGAGCGCACTCGCATTCACGAGATGTTCGACGAAGGATACGCGGCACGCAACTTCTCGGATCTCGTCATCGACAATTCGGGCACCTCTGCCGAGCAATGCGCGCAAACGATCGCGCGGCACTTTCATCTGATTTGATGGGACTGGCCGAGTTTGTGTGCATCCCCGACGGGGCGCCGGCCTTACGCGGGGCGCTTTGGGATATCGAGCCCGCGAATCACCGCCGGACGCGCGACGAAGGCATCGAGTGCGCGCTGCACGTTCCTGAACTGGCTGAAGCCGACCAGTTCACCCGCTTCGTAGAAGCCGACGAGATTGCGAATCCATGGGAACGTGGCGATGTCGGCGATGGTGTATTCGTCGCCCATGATCCATTGCCGGTTCGCGAGATGCGCGTCGAGCACGGCCAGCAGACGCTTCGCTTCGTTCACGTAGCGGTCGCGCGGACGCTTGTCTTCGAAGTCCTTGCCGGCGAACTTGTTGAAGAAGCCGACTTGACCGAACATCGGCCCGATGCCACCCATCTGAAACATTACCCACTGCAGCGTCTCGTAGCGCACGGCGGGGTCGGCGGGCAGCAGCTTGCCTGTCTTCTCGGCCAGGTACCAGAGAATCGCGCCCGACTCGAATAGCGGCAGCGGCTTGCCGCCGGGGCCGTTCGGATCGAGGATCGCGGGAATCTTGTTGTTCGGATTGAGCGAGAGGAATTCCGGCGAGAGCTGATCGTCGGTCTGGAAACTCACCAGATGCGGCTCGTAGGGCAGCCCGATTTCCTCGAGCATGATCGACACCTTCACGCCGTTGGGCGTGGGCAGCGAATACAGTTGCAGGCGGTCGGGGTGCGCAGCGGGCCACTTACGTGTGATCGGAAACTGGGAAAGTTCGGTCATGGGGATCGACGTATTCGGTTTGAGCGGCTCGGAACGCCGCGGGACAGCCAATATAACGCCAAGCGCGGGGGGGGCGCCGAACCCGGCATCGGGCGACATTGGTGGCGCACACCCTCAACCCACGCGGCCTATGCGCACCGCGGAGATGCATGGCAAACGGGCACTACCGCATCCGTACCGCGCATATGACAACGGCATGGACTCACGTGTGAATCTTCCTCACGGGGACATCAAGCATTCTCACCTTGAACGCGCGACCGGCACCGCGTTAAATAAAAGTCTTCACGCCCGCCGGGCCCCTCGGGGTGCACGTCGACGCGTGAAGCTCAGTCTTTGGCCGGTGGAGCCCACCGCGCCGTCTGCTGTGTCGGGCCGAGGCATCGATTCCGCGCCTTTGCGGTGCCGGGTCCGACGTTCTTCGTTGCCGTTTTGATTCGCGCATCGCGCAAGGATCCCATCATGAGCATCTTCAAGACGAAAGATGGCACCTCGATTTTCTACAAGGACTGGGGCAAGGGCCGCCCGGTCGTGTTCTCCCACGGATGGCCACTCTCGGCCGATGCCTGGGATGCGCAAATGCTGTTCCTCGTGCAGCACGGCTACCGCGTGATCGCGCACGATCGCCGTGGGCATGGCCGCTCGGAGCAACCGGGCACCGGCAACGATATGGACACCTATGCCGATGATCTGTCGGAACTGGTCGAATGGCTCGATCTGAAGGAAGCGACGTTCGTCGGCCACTCGACCGGTGGGGGCGAAGTCGCGCACTATCTCGGCCGCCACGGCACACGTCGCGCGGCGCAGGCGGTGCTCATCGGCGCAGTGCCGCCCATCATGGTCAAGACGGACAAGAATCCCGGCGGGCTGCCCATCGGCGTGTTCGACGAGATTCGCGCGAACGTGACGAACAATCGCTCGCAGTTCTACCGGGATCTCGCCGTGCCGTTCTATGGCTACAATCGACCGAACGCGAAACCCTCGCAAGGCGTGATCGACGCGTTCTGGCTGCAGGGCATGTGGGGCTCGCACCTTGGCCAATACCTGTGCATCAAGGAGTTCTCCGAGGTCGACTACACCGAGGATCTGAAGAAGATCGACGTGCCCGCGCTCGTGCTGCACGGCGACGACGACCAGATCGTGCCGATCGACGACTCGGGCATGCTGAGCGCGAAGATCATCCCGAACGCGACGCTCAAGGTCTACCCTGGCGGCTCGCACGGTATGTGCGTGGTGGAAGCCGACAAGGTCAACGCGGATCTGCTTGCGTTCCTGCGCGGGTAAGGAAACTTGACGCACGGACACGGACACGGACACGAGCCGGCGTCGAGCGTTCAGCGTCCCATGCAAGCGCCGAGCATGCGTAAGCCAAGCGTGCATGAAAAAGGGACGGCGTTGGCCGTCCCTTTTCCCGTCCTGCAAGTAAAGCGGTGTCTCAGGCGTTGCTCAACACCTTGGCGATGCTGTCGGCCACGACGGCAACGTTCTTCTCGTTCAGCCCGGCCACGCACATGCGGCCCGAGCGAATCAGGTACACGCCTTCCTGCTCACGCAGCACGTCGACCTGCGCCGCCGACAGACCCGTGTAGGTGAACATGCCGCGCTGCTCGAGATAGCGCGAGAGCATCGTGTCCGGCACGCGGCCGCGCAGACCGTCGTGGATCGCACCGCGCATGCGCGTGATGCGCTGGCACATCTGCGAGAGCTCGTCCTCCCACGACTTGCGCAGCGCCGGCGTGCTCAGCACCTTGGCGACGATCTTCGCACCGTGCGTCGGCGGGTTGCTGTAGTTCGAGCGCACCGCGCTCGTCAGTTGGCCCAGCACGCGATCGGCCGCCTCCGCCGATTCGCAGATGACCGACAGGCCGCCGCAGCGCTCGCCGTACAGCGAGAAATTTTTCGAGAACGAGTTCGCGACGAATGCAGGCAGGCCCTGACGCGCCAGCTCGCGAATCACGAATGCGTCGGCGTCGATACCGGAGCCGAAGCCCTGATAGGCCATGTCGATGAACGGCAGCAGCTCGCGCTTCTTGAGCACGTCGATCAGTTGCACCCATTGTGCATCGTTCAGATCGACACCCGTCGGGTTGTGGCAGCACGCATGCAGCAGCACCACGCTGCGCACCGGCAGCTTGTCGATGGCATCGACCATCGCTTCGAATTGCAGACCGCCGGTGGTTTCGTCGTAATACGGGTA
This sequence comes from Pandoraea pulmonicola, assembly GCF_000815105.2. Classification (NCBI taxonomy): domain Bacteria; kingdom Pseudomonadati; phylum Pseudomonadota; class Betaproteobacteria; order Burkholderiales; family Burkholderiaceae; genus Pandoraea; species Pandoraea pulmonicola. Next base: position 777,830 of record NZ_CP010310.2, read on the forward strand.
CGTATTCACAGCGAAACCGGCACGCTCGAAGATGAAGCGGTGGTTGTCCCACGTCGGATCGCTCACCCACACCTGCGAACCCGGGAAGTAGCGCTTGATGAAGTCGGCGCCGACCTTGAGGGCGCCCGAGCCGCCGAGCGTCTGCACCGTGGCGATGCGGCCGTCGGCGCGCGCGGCGCAATCCTCGCCGAAGACGAGACCCTGCACGGCGTCGCGATAGTTGGCGAAGCCCGCCATCGGCAGATAGGGCTTCGGACCGACTTCGGCAAGCAGCAGCGCTTCGGCCTCACGCACGGCCTGCATGACCGGAAGACGGCCGTCGTCGTCGTAATAGATGCCGATACTCAGGTTGACCTTGTTGGCACGCGGATCCTTGGCGAAGTTCTCGTTGAGCGAGAGGATCGGATCACCGGGGTAGGCATCGATATGTTCGAACATGGCAGTTCCTGGAATAACGGGAGAAAGTCGGTGAGGCGGGCTCGTGGAGCCCCGGCCGCCCGGCGCAAAGCCGCGACGCCAAACGACTGATGATACCGCTAGTGCGGCATCGCCGGGCACGCCGGACGTCGGACGCCCGGCACATCGACCTTGTTGCATGGGGGCGTCCCAGGCGCGGCCGCCCGGGACGGCGGCATCAGTGCGTGGCGCCAGCCGGCACCGGCGCGGCAGCGTTTTTCATGCGCAGGCGGTAGCCCACGCCCAGCACGACGAGCCACACCGGGATCAGGTACACGGAGATGCGCAGATCCGGGATCAGATACATCACGACCAGGATGCCGCCGAGAAACGCCAGGCACAGGTAGTTCGTGAGCGGATAGCCGAGGCTTCTGAACGAGGTCGTCTCGCCGGCACGCGCCTTGGCGCGGCGGAACGCGAGGTGGATCACGCTGATCATCGCCCAGTTGATGATGAGGGCCGAGACGACGAGACCCATCAGCAGCTCGAACGCCTTGCCCGGCATGAAGTAGTTGATCACCACGCACACGGCCGTGGCCGCGGCCGAGACGCCGAGCGCCACGAGCGGAATACCGCGGGCGTTGACCTTGAGCAGCGCGCGCGGCGCATTGCCCTGACCGGCCAGACCGTACAGCATGCGGCTGTTGCAATACACGCCGCTGTTGTAGACCGACAGCGCGGCGGTGAGCACCACGGCGTTGAGCACGTTCGCGACGAAGTTGCTGTTCAGCTCGTGGAAGATCAGCACGAACGGGCTGCCGCCGGTCACGACCTTCTCCCACGGATACAGCGAGAGCAGCACGCCGAGCGCGCCCACGTAGAAAATCAGGATTCGGTAGATCACCTGGTTGGTCGCGCGCGGAATGGTGCGCGACGGATCGTCCGCTTCCGCAGCGGTGATGCCGACCAGTTCCAGGCCACCGAACGAGAACATGATGACGGCCATCGCCATGACGAGGCCGGACATGCCGTTCGGGAAGAAGCCGCCGTGCTGCCAGAGGTTGGCCACGCTTGCCTCGGGTCCGGCGTTGCCGGAGAACAGCAGGTAGCCGCCGAAGCCGATCATGCCGACGATGGCCGCGACCTTGATGATGGCGAACCAGAACTCCATCTCGCCGTACGACTTCACGCTCGAGAGGTTGATGGCGTTGATGATGCCGAAGCACACGAGTGCCGAGACCCATGTGGGAATCGCGGGCCACCAGTACTGCACGTAGATGCCGACAGCCGAGAGCTCGGCCATGGACACGAGCACGTAGAGCACCCAGTAGTTCCAGCCCGATACGAAGCCGGCGAACTGGCCGCAGTATTTATTGGCGAAGTAGCTGAACGAACCCGCGACCGGTTCGTCGACCACCATCTCGCCGAGCTGGCGCATGATGAAGAACGCGACGACGCCCGCGATGGCATAGCCCAGCAGCACGGAGGGGCCGGCGGTCTTGATGGTTTGGGCGATGCCGAGAAAGAGGCCGGTGCCGATCGCGCCACCGAGCGCGATCAATTGGATGTGACGATTTTTCAGGCCGCGGTGGAGCGACCCTTCTTGTGTTGCGTTGCCGGACATGTCTGTTCCTTACCCGAGGGTCCGCGAACAGACCCTCCTTTCTTGCCAAACGGCGCGTTTCTCTGTTTTCGTCCTGTACGAACGAACCGGAACCGTTGAGCCGCCACGGCGCGGTGCTTGTGACACCGCCACCGTCTCCTTTGGGACCCTCGCCCATCGGGCGAGGATCATGTGACCGGCGGACATGCCGCCGGTTGTCTCCCCTGGACTCAGACCTTGAGCGTGCCGCGCTCGATCTGGTCGCGCTCGAGCGATTCGAACAGCGCCTTGAAGTTGCCTTCGCCGAAGCCGTCGTCGCCTTCGCGCTGAATGTACTCAAAGAACACCGGGCCGAGCACGGTTTTCGAGAAGATCTGCAGCAGCAGGCGCGGCTTGCCGCCTTCGGTCGTGCCGTCGAGCAGGATGCCGCGCGACTTGAGTTCGCCGACGGGCTGGCCGTGACCCGGCAGGCGGGTTTCCAGCGCGTCGTAGTAGAAGTCGTTTGGCGCGGTCATGAGTTCGACACCGGCCATTTGCAGGTTGTCGATGACCTCGATCAGGTTGTCCGTGAGGAATGCGATGTGCTGAATCCCTTCGCCGTTGAAGGCCATCAGGAATTCCTCGATCTGGCCGCTGCCCTTGGCCGATTCCTCGTTCAGGGGAATGCGGATCTTACCATCCGGTGCGGTCATGGCCTTCGACGTGAGGCCCGTGTATTCGCCCGTGATGTCGAAGTAGCGGATCTCGCGGAAGTTGAACAGCTTCTCGTAGAAGTTGGCCCAGTAAGCCATGCGACCACGATAGACGTTGTGCGTCAGGTGATCGATCAGACGCAGGCCGTGACCGACCGGATGACGGTCCACGCCTTCGATGTACTCGAAGTCGATGTCATAGATCGATTTGCCTTCCTCGAAACGGTCGATGAGGTACAGCGGCGCGCCGCCGATGCCCTTGATCGCGGGCAGGCGCAGCTCCATCGGACCGGTCTTGATCTCGACGGGCTGGGCGCCCAGTTCCAGCGCGCGGGCGTAGGCCTTGTGCGAGTCCTTCACGCGAAACGCCATGCCGCAGGCGCTCGGGCCATGCTCGGCCGCGAAGTAAGCGGCTTCGCTGTTCGGCTCGCGATTGACGATGAAATTGACGTCGCCCTGACGGTAGAGCAGCACATCCTTCGAACGGTGACGGGCAACGAGCGAAAAGCCCATTTTCTCGAACAGCGGTTCGAGCACGTTCGGGGTGGGCGAGGCGAATTCCACGAATTCGAAGCCCATCAGTTGCATCGGATTGTCAAAGAGGTCGGCCATGATCGTCTCGGCTTAATGAGTTTGTGAGGTGGCGAATTCGTTGGACGCATGCACCGCTCGACGGTTTTGCGCCGAAGCACCGTCATCGCATCGGAGCGGCTGCCGGATGGTGCAACAAAATTGTGATTTGCTGACCGATGGGTCGGGAAATGGTTTTCCCGCCGTTCCATGCGCCGAAACCCGCGTGATTTCGAATTCCTCGGGGGCGTCCGCGTGCGTTTGCGTCCTTTTACGGCGCCCAGTGTAAGTGGAGCGCTACAAAATAGGATTTCGTTACTGGCACAGGCAAACCCTAGGTTATGCATTAATATTTCTTCATATGCGTACAAGGAGAAATTAAGGTGCACAACATCGAGATCGATCGGATCGACGTCCGGCTGCTGGGCATTTTGCAATCCAACGGGCGGATTTCCAACCTCGAACTGGCCGAAGCCATCAAGCTTTCACCTGCGCAGACGTTGCGCCGCCACCGGCGGCTCGAGGAGATGGGCGTGATCAAGGGCTACGACACGCGGCTCGACGCGCAGCGCCTCGGCTTCAGTGTCGTGGCCTTCGTCCATGTGACGATGGAGCGCGGCCATATCCGCGACCTGTCCAACTTCAAGGGACTGGTCGCGGAACTGGCGCAGATTCAGGAGTGCTTTTCGGTGACGGGCGACATCGATTACGTGCTCAAGGTGGTGGCGCGCGATCTCAAGGCGCTGTCCGAATTCCTGCTCGACACGCTCATGCGCATTCCCGGCGTGAGCGCCGTGAAGTCGAGCGTCTGCCTGGACGAGATCAAATGCACGTCCGCCGTGCCGCTCACGGTTTGATCGCCAACGCGGCTCCGCCGGCACGGCTCACGAGCGTCCGCGTGTTGCCATCCACGCGCATCCACGCGATATCGGAGACGGCGTCCCGCTGCGACCCGGACGGCTGCCTTGCCCATCGCGGGAACCCGGAGGCGACACATCATGGTTGACAGATCCCGAAAATCTGTGATCTCATGTGTCGCATGATCACCGCGCAATTCACCCTCTCGCTACGACTACTAGCCCGCTCCACCGGGCTTGGTCCGTTGCTGCGCGCGTGCATCGTCTGAATTCCTCACTGAAGCACCGCTGATTTTTCCCAGTTACGCCGACCTGAGCCCCGGTTCATCCAACCGGAGGTCGTAGCTGTTTTGCGCTCATGCGTCGTCCGGTTGCCACTTTTTCCGTCAATCGAGACAACGCCATGCTGAAGCACCCTGCCACGAAATACCGCCCGTTCACCCCGGTCAACATTCCGGACCGACAATGGCCGAGCCGCACCATCACGCGTGCGCCCATCTGGATGAGTACCGATCTGCGCGATGGCAACCAGGCGCTCTTCGAGCCGATGGACGCCCAGCGCAAGATGCGCATGTTCAAGACGCTCGTGGCGATCGGTTTCAAGGAAATCGAAGTGGCGTTCCCGTCGGCGTCCGACACTGACTTCAACTTCGTTCGCGAACTGATCGAAGGCGGCCACATTCCCGACGACGTCACCATCGAAGTCCTTACCCAGGCGCGCGACGACCTCATCGAGCGCACCTTCGCCGCCCTGAAAGGCGCCCCGCGCGCCATCGTTCACCTGTACAACGCCACCGCGCCGGAATTCCGTCGCATCGTCTTCAATCTCGACCAGCCGGGCGTGAAGGCCCTCGCCGTGGCCGCGGCCACGACCATCAAGCGTTGCGCCGACGCCGCGCCCGAGACGCAATGGACGCTGCAATACAGCCCGGAGACATTCACCGCCACTGAGCTCGAATTCGCCAAGGAAGTGTGCGACGCCGTGTTCGACGTCTGGCAGCCCACGCCCGAGCGCAAGTGCATCGTCAACCTGCCGGCGACGGTGGAAATTGGCACGCCGAACTATTACGCCGACCAGATCGAGTGGATGCACCGCAATCTGGCGCGTCGCGATTCGCTGATCCTGTCCGTGCACCCGCACAACGATCGCGGTACCGCCGTGGCGGCCGCCGAGCTGGCCGTGATGGCCGGCGCCGACCGCATCGAGGGGTGCCTCTTCGGCAACGGCGAGCGCACCGGCAACGTCGACCTCGTCACGCTCGCCCTGAACCTGTACACGCAAGGCGTGGATCCGGGTCTCGACTTCTCGAACGTCAACGAAATCGCACGCACCTCCGAGGAGTGCACGCAGTTGCCCGTGCATCCGCGTCATCCGTACGTGGGCGACCTGGTCTTCACCGCGTTCTCGGGCTCGCACCAGGACGCCATCAAGAAGGGCTTCGCCGTGCAGAAGCCGGATGCGATCTGGGAGGTGCCGTACCTGCCGATCGACCCGAGCGATCTGGGCCGCACCTACGACTCGATCATTCGCGTGAACAGCCAGTCGGGCAAGGGCGGTATCGCCTATTTGCTGGAGCAGTCGTACGGCGTGCAGATGCCGCGTCGCCTGCAGGTCGATTTCAGCTCGGCCGTGCAGCGCCACACCGACGAGACGGGCGCCGAAGTCACGGCGTCGCAGATCTGGCAACTGTTCCAGAACGAATACGTGGCCTCGCATGAGCCGGTCGCATACGTCGGTCACACGCTCTCGGAGCGAGACGGCCGTCAGCAGATCGCGGTGACCGTCGACATTCACGGACAGCGCACGACGGTCTCCGGCACCGGCAACGGCCCGCTGGACGCCCTGATGAATGCGATACGCACGCCGGTGCGCGTGCAGCACTACGAGGAGCGCGCGCTCACGCAGGGCGCCGACGCCCGCGCCATCGCCATCGCCGAAATGGCGGGCGAGGCGATCGTGGGCAGCGCCTTCGGCGTGGGGATCGATGCGAACCTGACGACGGCATCGATCCGTGCGGTCATCAGCGGCATCAACCGTGCGTATGCGCGCAGCGAAGCCGACGCCCAGGCCAAGTTCTTCGACGCCGTGATGCGCGACGTCGCCAAGGCCGTCTAAACAGGGCGAACGCCCGAGCGAACACTTCAGGCGGGAAAGGAAGGAGACATGGGGCAGACGCGGCCCGCGGCACTGATCGTGCCGGCGGGCACCCGGAGCGGCGTGGCGGCACTTACCCAGTGCCGCGCGTTCCGCCCCGGCCCTGAAACACAAGCGGTGGGATGGGCGGCGCTGCCGCCGGTCACACCGCTTCGATGGCGATAGCGATGCCCTGGCCGACCCCAATGCACATCGTACACAGCGCGAAGCGGCCACCCGAGCGCTTCAGCTGATACATCGCCGTCGTCACCAGACGTGCGCCGCTCATGCCGAGCGGATGGCCCAGCGCAATGGCGCCGCCATTCGGATTGACGCGCAAGTCGTCGTCGGCCACACCGAGCTGACGCAGCACGGCCAGGCCCTGGCTCGCAAACGCTTCGTTGAGTTCGATGACATCGAACTGATCGAGCGACATACCGAGCCGCGCGAGCAGTTTCGTCGTTGCGGGAGCCGGACCGATGCCCATGATGCGCGGTGCCACCCCTGCCGTCGCCATGCCCAGGATCCGGGCACGCGGCGTCAGGCCAAAGCGCGCCGCACTCGCCTCGTCTGCCAACAGCAGCGCGCAGGCGCCGTCGTTGACGCCAGAAGCGTTACCGGCGGTCACGGTCCCATCAGGGCGCACCACGCCCTTGAGTCTGGCAAGCGCTTCCATGCTCGTCGCACGCGGGTGTTCGTCGCGATCCACGACGATCGCCTCGCCCTTCTTCTGGGCGATGGACACCGGCGTGATCTCTTCGGCTAGCGTACCGTTCGCTTGCGCCCGCGCCGCCTTCTCCTGCGAGCGCACCGCGAAGCGATCCTGATCTTCGCGGCTGATGCCGAACTCGGTCGCCACGTTCTCGCCCGTCTCGGGCATCGAATCCACACCGTACTGCGCCTTCATCAGCGGATTGACGAAACGCCAGCCGATGGTCGTATCGAAAATCTCCGCCTGACGCGAGAACGCGCTCGCGGCCTTGCCCATCACGAATGGCGCGCGGCTCATGCTCTCCACGCCGCCGGCGATCATCAGACCCGCTTCGCCGGCCTTGATGGCGCGTGCGGCGGAGCCGATGGCGTCCATGCCCGAGCCGCACAGGCGGTTGATCGTCGCGCCCGGCACGTCCTGCGGCAGGCCGGCCAGCAGCGACGACATGCGCGCCACGTTGCGGTTGTCCTCGCCGGCCTGGTTGGCGCAGCCGAAGATCACGTCGTCGACCTGCGTCCAGTCGACGCCCGGATTGCGCGCGAGCAGCGCCTTGAGAGGGATGGCGCCGAGATCGTCGGCGCGCACGGACGACAGCGCGCCGCCATAGCGGCCGATCGGGGTGCGAATCGCGTCGCAGATGAAGACTTCACTCATGTTCTCTACCTCGATGAAAATCGCCGGGTCACGTGAGGTTCCGGCGATGGTGTCGTTCAGTGGCAACTCAGGCAATGGCCGGTGAGGGCAGCAGCGCGACACCGGTGAGTCGTTGCAGTTCGTCGAACGTGAGGCCGTCGACCATGTCGATGACGCGCAGCCCTTCGGGCGTCACGTCGAGCACGGCGAGATCGGTGTAGATGCGCGTGACGCAACCCACACCGGTGAGCGGATACGTGCAGGTCTGCACGATCTTGCTCTCGCCCTGCTTGGTCTGGTGCTCCATCATCACGAACACCTGCTTCGCACCGCTGGCGAGGTCCATGGCGCCGCCCACGGCGGGGATCGCGTCGGGGGCTCCCGTGTGCCAGTTGGCGAGATCGCCGGTGACGGAGACCTGGAACGCGCCCAGCACGCAGAAGTCGAGATGGCCGCCGCGCATCATCGCGAACGAGTCGGCATGGTGGAAGAACGCGCCGCCCGGCTTGAGCGTGACGGGTTGCTTGCCGGCATTGATGAGGTCTTCGTCCTCTTCGCCCTTGGCGGGCGCGGGGCCCATGCCGATCACACCGTTCTCGCTCTGCAGAATGATCTCGCGGTCGGCGGGCAGATGGTTGGCCACGGCCGTGGGCAGGCCGATGCCGAGGTTCACGTAGGCGCCGTCGGGAATGTCCTGGGCGACGCGGGCGGCCATCTGGTCGCGGGTCAGTCGGTTCACATTGCTCATGGAGTGCTCCGGTTCGGATGGGGCTCAGGCGCGCACGGCGCCAGACACCGCGACGATGCGTTGGACGAAGATGCCGGGCGTGACCACGGCTTCCGGATCGAGGTCGCCCAGCTCGACGACCTCGCTCACCTGCGCGATGGCGCACTTCGCCGCGGTGGCCATGATCGGGCCGAAGTTGCGGGCGGTCTTGCGGTACACGAGGTTGCCCCAGCGATCCCCCTTGAGCGCCTTGATCAACGCGAAGTCGGCGTGAATCGGTGACTCGAGCACGTACGGCTTGCCGTCGATCACGCGCGTTTCCTTGCCTTCGGCGAGCAGCGTGCCGTAGCCGGTCGGCGTGAAGAAACCGCCGATGCCGGCGCCCGCGGCGCGGATGCGCTCGGCGAGATTGCCCTGCGGCACCAGTTCCAGCTCGATCTTGCCCGCGCGGTAGAGCGCGTCGAACACCTGCGAATCGGTCTGGCGCGGGAACGAGCAGATGATCTTGCGCACGCGACCGGCCTTGAGCAGCGCGGCCAGCCCGGTCTCGCCGTTGCCGGCATTGTTGTTGACGATGGTCAGCTCGCGCGCGCCCTGATCGATCAGCGCGTCGATGAGCGCCGAGGGCATGCCGGCGTTGCCGAAGCCGCCAATCATGATCGTCGCGCCGTCGTGAACATCGGCGACCGCGTTGGCGAGCGAATCGTAAATCTTGTTGATCACACGTGCCTCCTGGGCAGTTCCATCGGGCGAAAGGCTCGCGCCCCGGCGCCCCCTGTTGGGTGTCTCCCGGCGATGGCGCCTTGTCCAGCGGCATCGTCTGGTTCACAATGTTCTTAATGCGAACAAATATTCGCTATAAGAACAACTGTGAGGAAGCGTAACCCTCCGTATGTCGGCCGTCAAGCGACGAGGACGGCAGCGTTCGCCTGTCCAGGCATTTGTCGTGGCGGCGTCGCGCGGGCGTCCGCCATGTGTCGCGCGGTGGAACCGGCGGCGCAAATCCATTACGCTTGCGTTCACGCTGACGTTGCCGTCGCGTGCGCGGGTTGCCGCAGCGGAACGGGGACGTTGTCCGGCGTCCCGTTCAACGAAGTTTTCGATGACAGCCACACATGACTCCAGTGCCGAACGACGCCAGCGAACCGACTGACAAGAAACCGGGCGACTCCTATGTCCAGTCGTTTGCGCGCGGACTGGCGGTGGTCAAGGCGTTCAATGCCGAGCGTCCGGCGCAGACGCTCTCCGAAGTCGCGCAGGCTTCAGGGCTGACCCGGGCCGGGGCGCGTCGCATCCTGCTCACGCTCGAATCGCTCGGTTACGTGCGCAGCGAGGGGCGATTGTTTCGTCTCACGCCGCGCATTCTCGATCTCGGTTTTTCCTATCTGACGTCGATGCCGCTGTGGAACCTCGCCGAACCGTTCATGGAGGCGTTGGTGCAGCAGGTGCAGGAGAGCAGTTCCGCCTCGGTGCTCGACGGCGACGACATCGTCTACGTTCTGCGTGTGCCCGTGCGCAAGGTAATGTCGATCAACCTTTCGATCGGCAGCCGGTTGCCCGCCTGGTGCACGTCGATGGGCCGGGTCATGCTCTCCGCGCTGCCCGACGATGAACTCGACGCCGCCCTTCGCCGCGCCGACATTCGTCAGCACACCGGCCGCACGGTGACGGACATCGACTTGCTGCGCGAGCGCATCGTGCGCGTGCGTGCGCAGGGCTGGGCGGTTGTCGATCAGGAACTGGAAGAGGGGCTGATTTCGATCGCCGCGCCGATCCGCAACCGCGCGGGACAGGTCATTGCCGCGATGAATGTGAGCGGGCAGGCGAATCGGACGTCCGCCGCCGAGATGGAGGCGAAGTTCCTGGGGCCGCTGCAGCAGGCCGCCCAGAAGATTTCGCAGATGGTGGTTGTATAGCGGCGGCACAGATGCCGCATCCGAATACAACGCGGGGCGTTCTTCGAATGAAATGCCCTGGTTATTTCGGTGTCTGCAAAACCAAGACGCGCGCTTGATTTTCGATATCGAGCCCACGGTGATAGCCGATGCATCGCCGAATCCCTTTCAGCGGCAAGCTCAAAATCAGATCAAAATCAGAGTGTTCTGATGTTTGGGCGCCATTGAGTCATGTTGAATATGCACTGACGCCAGCCCGGCAGTCTTGGGGGCGGAAATGAGCGAGAGATCGCGATACCCCCCATCTCATATTTTCAAGGACGTCAGATGTGCGATTCAAAAAAATGCACGGCAGAAATCCCGACACCGGCTCGCCGGAAGTTCCTGCGTATGACAGGCTCATCGGCCTTGGTTGCCAGTATCGGCGGGTTGTCAACCAGCGGTCTTGCGATAGCCGCGACTGACAAGGCGCCGCCCAAGCCGCAGAACATCTTGTCACCTGATGACGCATTAACGCGCTTGAGCGAGGGAAACGCGAGGTATGTAGCGGGGCTGACCAAGCGTCACGATTTCGCCCATGAGCGGGAGGCACTTAGCGCGGGACAGAACCCCTATGCAGCGGTGCTGAGTTGCGCCGATTCAAGAATCGCGCCCGAATACGCGTTCGATAGCGCACGGGGGGACCTGTTCGTTGTGCGCGTCGCAGGCAACTTCGTCAACGACGACGTGCTGGGTAGCCTCGAATATGCTGTTGCGGTATTAAAAGTGCCGGTAATCGTCGTACTCGGACACGACAGGTGCGGAGCGGTGGACGCGGCAGTCAAAGTTGCGACGAAGGGCGCGAAATATCCGGGAAGAATTCAATCGCTCGCTGACGCAATCCTGCCGTCGGTCGACAAGATCAAAGGCGAAGCAACGAACCTGCTTGACGCCTCGATTACGCAAAACGTCCGCGATAGCGTGTTTAATCTGCAGGCGCAGTCGGCAATTATCAGGGACGCTGAAAAGGCGGGAAAACTCAAAATCGTTGGCGGGGTTTATCGCCTTCACACCGGAAAGGTCGAGATCTTCGGGTGACAAAGGTCTTGAGGCGACTTGCGCCTCTGACGCAACATGGGTCCGCGAGACGCGCATTCAGCAAGTTGCAGGACGCGATAGCTCAGTGTGCCGGGGTATCCAGTGCGCCGGCACGCGCCAGGCGAATCGCCGAGAGCAGCGTGTCGTGATCGCCGATCTGGTTGGCGAGCAGCAGAATCAGTTGCGCGTTGGCGGCCTGGCTCTGCGCGTCGTTCAGATCGCGGTGCATGTCGATCAGCGCTTCGTAGAAATCGTCGGGACGCGTCAGACGCGGTTGCGTATCGAGTGCCATCAAGTGTCTCCTGCCTGGTCAATTCAATGAACGGTAAGTTGCGCCGCGCGGTCTCATGCGGCGCATTGCAGCGGGGCGACTTCCGGGGCGGTGCGGCCGAGGGCGCGCTCGCGTGCGGCGGCGATGGCCGCGCCGTCGACCGTACGCCAGCGCGCGCACACGTGCTGATCGGGGCGGATCAGGTACACGGTGCCCGGCGTGGCGTCGTAGCGTTGTGCGGCCAATCCTTGAACGTCATGCCAGACGCTGTACGTGCCATGCGTGCCATGCGACGTCTGTGCGGCTTGCGCATCGGATGTCACGAACACCGGCATGACGGGCACGTCGTCGTTGGTCAGTGCATCGAGCGCCGCAAGCGCGTTCGCGTCAAGCGAAGCGGGAGCGCCGAAGACCAGTGCCACGAAGCGGCCGCCCAGGCGCGGCAGCAGCCAGCCGTCCTGGCCGTCGCGCGAGAGCGGTGCATCGACGCACGCGGCGCCGGGCGCCATGCGAGCGGCGAATGCATCGCGCTCCGGGGTGTTGAGCGTGGACGTGTGCAGCACGGCCGGCACGGACAGCCGTCCGCTGTTCACGAGCTGCCGTGCGAAGGCGTGCTCGCGGGCCAATGTCAGCACGGCGTCGCGGAACACGCGCGAGACCGGACTTTTCGGCGTGATGAAATCGGTCGAGCGGGTCGAGTTGCGGATGTTCTCGTCGGCGGCGAATTCCCGCTCGCGTGCGTAGGTGTCGAGCAAGGCATCGGGGGCGCGGCCGGCGAGCACCAGCGCGAGCTTCCACGCCAGGTTTTCGGCATCCTGTACGCCGCTGTTCGCGCCGCGCGCGCCGAACGGCGACACGCCATGCGCGGAATCTCCGGCGAAGAGCACGTGCCCGTGGCGGAAGTCGTCCATGCGCAGGCACGAGAATGTATAGACGCTGACCCATTCCAGCGTGAATTTCGCATCGGGACCGAGCAACGCCTGCACGCGCGGAATCACGCGCTCGGGCGCCTTCTCGGCGACCGGGTCGGCATCCCAACCCAACTGGAAGTCGATACGCCAGACATCGTCCGGCTGACGGTGCAGCAGCACCGACTGATTCGGATGGAATGGCGGATCGAACCAGAACCAGCGCTCGGCCGGGAAGTCCGCCGTCATCTTCACGTCGGCGATCAGAAACCGGTCCTTGAACGTGCGGCCATGGCTGTCCACGCCGATGAGCTTGCGCACGGGGCTGCGCGAGCCATCGGCCGCGACCACGTAGCGCGCACTCGTCCGATATTCGCCGTCGGGCGTCTCCACCGTGAGCGTCACGCTCGCGTCGGCCGAACCCGGCGTGCCCTGCTGCACGAGGCCGACCACCTTGTGCTTCCAGCGGATCTCGATATTGGGCAGTTGCTGCGCACGCTCGAACAGATAGCCTTCGACGTAATACTGCTGGAGGTTGATGAACGCCGGGCGGTGGTGGCCCGCCTCGGGCAGCAGATCGAAGTTGTAGACCTCCTGGTCGCGCAGGAAGACACGACCCACGTTCCAGCACACGCCCTTTTGCACCATGCGATCGCCGCAGCCGAGCCGGTCGAAGATGTCGAGCGTTCGCTTGGCGAAGCAGATCGCGCGCGAGCCGGCCGAGAGCGTGCAGTCGTCGTCGAGCACGATCACGGGCACGCCTTGCTGCGCGAGATCGATGGCCGTGGCGAGACCCACCGGGCCGGCGCCGACCACGACGACCGGATGCGTCGCGCGTGCGCCGCCGTCAGCCTGCTCGGCGCACGGCTGGTAATCGAACGTCAGACGCTGGTAATCGATGCTGCTCATGCAATGTCTCCATTGTCGGCACCTCGCCTTCGCATGCTCGCGCGAGCGGGTTCCGTTTTCTATTCGTTTTCTACTATTTGCCGGCTTGCCAACCTGCCGACGGCGAGCGGTTTTTTCCGCACGCCGTCGTTTCCCACCCGGTGCCGCTGACGGCGAGGACGGTCAGTCCTGCAGCGCGGCCCACATTTCCTTGTCGCGCTGCGCCGTCCAGATGCGCGGATGCGTGATGCCGCTCGCTTCGTCGAACGCGCGCGTCACGTCGAACGGCAGGCAGTGCTCGTAGATGAACACGTGGCCGAACTTCGGATCCATCTTGCTGCGCGTGAGCGCCATCGCGCCCTTCAGATCGAGCTTCTGCTCGACGGCTTGTTTGCCGGCTTCGAACAGCGTCGTCACGAAATCCTTCGTGTAGGCGAGACCCTTGGCGACTTCCGTTGGTGTGGTCAGCGCGGGGCCGCGGCCCGGCACGAGCTTGTCGGCGCCGAGGGCTGCGAGTGCGTCGAGCGTGGCCGGCCATTCGGCGAGTTGGGCGTCGCCGGTGTAGCAGGCGGCGTCGTACTCGACGAGGTCGCCCGAGAACAGCACCTTCTGCGACGGCAGCCACACCACCGTGTCGCCCTTCGTGTGGCCCGAGCCGAGGTGCGCGATCTTCACTTCGAGCTTGCCGAGGAACAGCGTGATCTCTTTCTCGAACACGAGCGTCGGCCAGGTCAGGCCCGGCACCGTCTCGACACCGGCGAACAGACGCGGGAAGCGCTCGATCTCCGACTTCATGTCGGCTTCGCCGCGCTCGACGATCATCTCGTACGTGCCGCGGCTCGCAATGATCTGCTGCGCACCTTCGGCGAAATAGGCCGAGGCGCCCAGCACGCGCACGGCGTGATAGTGCGAGAGCACCACGTACTTGATGGGCTTGTCGGTGATGGTGCGGATCTTGGCGATCAAGTCTTGCGCCATGGCGGGCGTGGCGGTCGTGTCGACGATCATCACGCCGTCGTCGCCGATGATGACGCCCGAGTTCGGATCGCCCTCGGCGGTGTACGCCCAGGCGTTTTCCGACAGTTGGGTGAACGTGACCTTCTTGGCTTCCAGGTCGGCTTGCGAGGCGAATGCTTTGGCCATGCTTGTCTCTCTCTTGTCTCGTCTGCGGGGAGGGTGCTGCTTGATGAGGGCATCTTACGAAAGCCATCAAATATTTGTCAATGACAAATCTTATTGTTATTTGTTAATGTGACGACGTATGCGATGTGGGCGGTGTTTGGATACGGGTTAACCCTTTGGCATGTCGCCCTCGAGGGCGAGGTTGCCGACTTGTTTAGAATCTAGGCCATTTTCTTTTTGGGGCTCGTCTCCCATGACTGCATGAACCGAATTCCGATGGACGGCACCGCCCACGCGAGCACTCAGCCCGGGCGCGCTTCGCGCGGCGTGCAGAGCGTGGACGTCGCCGCGCGCGTGCTGCAGGCGCTCGCACAGGCACGTCGCCCGCTCGGGCCGGGTGATCTCGCCGCGCTCGCCGGATTGCCGGCGGCGCAAGCCCATCCCTATCTGGTGAGTCTCGCGCGGCTTGGCCTGCTCAAGCGCGACCCGATGTCGGGCGACTACGCGCCCGGGCCCATGACATTGCGCCTCGCGCTGCTGCATCTCGAAAACGATCCCGCCTACCGTGCGGCGGTGCCGCGCGTGGTCGCGTTCGCGCGCGAGACGGGCTTCTGTGTGGCGATCAGCACGTTCGCGCCGCAGGGGCCGCTCGTCGTGCATTTCGAGCGCGCGGCATTCCCCTTGCACGTGAACCTGCACGTGGGCTCCGTCATGTCGCTCACGACGACCTCGACCGGGCGTACGTTCTGCGCCTTCACGCCGGCCGTGCAATGGCCGCAGGCATGGCACGAGCAGATGCCTGCCGGCGCACAGGCCCGCGAGTCGTTCGACGCGTCGCTCGACGAAACGCGTGCTCACGGCATGTCGCGCAGCGTGAACACGCCGAGCCCGTCGGTCAGCAGTCTGTGTGCGCCGGTGTTCGACGCGAGCGGGCGTCTGCGCCTCGCGTTGACGGCCATCGGACCGACGGCCGCGCTCGATGTGGCATGGGATGGCGTCGCGGCGAACGCGTTGCGCGCGACGGCCGCCGCCATCGCCGCGCAGGTCGACGCCGGCCTGGAAATTGGTGAGGTGAGCGCATGAACGCCACGCGCACGGGTGCCGACATGGTGGATTCGACGATGGACCGGGCGACGGACGAGACGACGCAGGCGGCGAGCCACGCAGCGAAGCCGCAACGCGGCATTCAGGCGTTGGAGAGCACGGGGGCGTTGCTGGAGGCGCTGGTGGCGGCAGGGCGCCCGCTGCCGTTGAATGCGCTGGCGCGCGACGCCGGCATGCCGCCGGCCAAGGCGCATCCGCATCTGGTGAGCTTGCAGCGCGCAGGACTTCTCACGCGAGATGCGAACGGTAATTTCGAAGCGGGTGCATTGAGCCTGGAACTCGGGTTGATGGCATTGCAACGGCTTTCGCCGACCGGCGAAGCCGAGCCGGAGATTCTCGCGCTCGCGCAGGCCACGGGACTGTCGGCGGCGATGGCCGTGCTCGGGCCGGTCGGCCCGACAGTGGTGCGTTTGGAGGAGGCGATGCGTCCGCAGCACGTGAGCTTGCGCATCGGCACGGTGCTCTCGCTCGTGAACACCGCCATCGGACGTACGTTCGCCGCCTTCCTTCCCGACGCGGTGCTCGAAGGTCTGCTTGCGCAG
This sequence comes from Pandoraea pulmonicola, assembly GCF_000815105.2. Lineage (NCBI taxonomy): Bacteria > Pseudomonadati > Pseudomonadota > Betaproteobacteria > Burkholderiales > Burkholderiaceae > Pandoraea > Pandoraea pulmonicola. Next base: position 793,961 of record NZ_CP010310.2, read on the forward strand.
GAGTCGGTAAGAATGGCGGGACTGGGGGCGGATGGCCGCGCCGCCCGGCTGCCGACGGACTACGCCGGGCGGCTCGCGTCGATTCGTGCACAGCAGTTCGATACGGCGCTCAGCAACCCCGTGCCGGGCATCGACACGCTCGCCGTGCCGGTGTTCGACCACACGGGAGAAGTGACGTTGGTGCTGGCGCTCATGGGTTCGGCGGGCAGCTTCGAGACGGCGCGCGAGGCCGCCCCGGCACAGGCGCTGCTCGCGGCGGCGCACCGGCTGTCGTGGCGGTTCGGCGCTGTCGGTCGAGTGGCGGGCGTCCCAGGGTAAGCGCCGTCGCACTTGCCGCGGGCGATGCGCTTGGCACACGGTGCCAGATCCGTTTGGGGATGTCGGGAACGCGCGGTAAGATGGGCGGCATCGACGTCGCCCCCGTCGCCTCCGTCGCCCCGTCACTCTGTCTCCCCCGACCTGCCGCCATGACGCCTGCCATGACCCGCATGATGACGTGTGAACCCGTTTGCCTCATTCCCGACGCCGTGCCTCCCGCCGCCCACATGCACCCAGCGCAGCCTCGGCGCAGGCGCAGTAACGGTGCGCGGTGGCAGACGAGTCTGGCGATGCTCGCCGCCGTGGGCGCGTTGAGCGTGTTGAGCGCGTGCACGACCGCGCCGGCCCCGGCACCGGGTCCGGCGAAGCCGCCCGAATCCGCTGCGCGCGTCGACGGCATGCCGGTGGACTGGACGCTGGTTTCCACGGTGATCGTCAGCCGTCACGGCGTGAGATCCCCGACACACGCTCATCCTCCGTTGGACAAACTGAGTCCCGACGCGTGGCCCGGTTGGCCTGTGCCTGCCGGCTATCTGACCGCGCGCGGCGGGTCGCTGGCGGAGCGCATGGGACGGTACTATGGCGACTGGCTGCGCGCCCGGCGTGTGCTGCCCGATAACGCATGTCCCGCTCCCGGGACGGTCTACGGATGGGCCGACATCGACCAACGCACGCGCGAGACGGGTAACGCCTTGCTGCAGGGCATGGCGCCGGGCTGCGATATGCGCACGTCGCACCAGTCGGATCTCGCGACTTACGACGCGGTGTTTCAGCCGGTCGAGGCAGGCGATTGCCCGCTCGACCCCGGTGCGGCGCGTGGCGCGATCGAGGCGCGCCTTGCCCCCGGCGGCGTTGCCGGCCTTAACAAGCGCTATGCCGCCACCATCGCCCGCGTGGGTGAAGTGCTCGATTACGGGCGCAGCCCCGCGTGCGGCGCTTCCGGTGGATGCAAGCTCGAAGACGTGCCGACGCGGTTGCGTGTGGAAGGCGACGGCAGCGGCGTCGCGTTGCGCGGTGCGCTGGGCAGCGCGGCGAAAGCGTCGGAAGTCTTCCTGCTGCAATACGCAGAAGGTCTGCCCGAGAACGACGTCGCATGGGGACGCATTCGCGACGAAAAGGACTGGGCGCGCTTGCTGGAAGCGCACAACGCACAACGCGACCTGCTCAACCGTACGCCTTATCTTGCCGCGGCCAACGGCACCCCGTTGCTCGCCATCGTGCTCGACGCCCTCACGCGCGCGGAGATGCCAACGGGGGCGCCGTCGCCCGCGCCGGTGCGAGGGCCGGTGCTTCCCGTCGGCAATCGGGTCTATGTTCTGACCGGTCACGACACCAATGTCGCCAATCTCGCGGGCATGCTCAAACTCGACTGGCAACTGCCCGATCAGCCCGACAACACGCCGCCCGACGGCGCGCTGGTGTTCTCGCTGTGGCACGATGCCGCGGGCGGGGCGTTCGTGCGCGTCGAGTTCGTGTATCAGTCGATGCATCAGTTGCGGCATCTCACAGCGCTGTCGCTCGACGAACCGGCCAAACGCGTGGCGCTGACCGTTCCGGAGTGCAACGCCGGTCCGGACGGCAAGAGCTGCCGTTGGCAGGACTTCTCGCAGCGCGTCAAGGCAGCGCTTTCGCCGACTTGCCTCGACGGGGTGCGTTGACACGGCATCGCCGGTCGCGGTGAATCCGAAAGACGTGCCGTGTCGCACGGCGCCGACGGCATCTCATCCATTTCGCCCAGAAATTTCGCCAGACCGTCTCTGGTGATTTTCTTCTAATTTATTTCGTTAGCGAAATAAATTCGTGAATATACTTCGTATGCGAAATACATTTCAAATGAAATCACCTTGTTGACGGACGCCGCGCGATGCTCTGGGCGCGCTGGTGCCGGGGAGTCGTGCCATGTCATCGCTTGCCGTCGAAATTCCAGCCCGGGACGGGTATCCGCTGGGCGCACATGCCTGGTATCCCGAATCATTGCCTGCGAAGGGCGTCGTGCTCGTGCATCCGGCGACGGCCGTGCCCGAGCGTCTTTACTTTGCGTTTGCGCAATATGTCGCGCAGCGCGGTCTGATCGCGCTCACGTACAGCTATCGCGGGATCGACGGGTCTCGGCCGCCCAGGTTGCGAGGCTTTCGCGCCAGCATGCGCGACTGGGCCGATCTCGACGTCGAGGGCGTGACGCGATGGGCGCGCGATCGATATCCATTGCTGCCGCTCTACGCGGTCGGTCACAGCTTTGGCGGCCACGCGCTCGGTCTGTGCGAGAGCACGAACCTCCTGTGCGCAGCGGTGCAAGTCGCCTCGCATGCCGGGGCGATGCGTGTGATTTCGGACCGTCGGGAGAGGCGTCGCGTCACCGTGCTGATGCATTGGATCGCACCGCCGCTCGCGCATCTTTGCGGCTTCATGCCGGGCAGTCGTCTTGGCATCGGCGAGGACCTGCCGGCAGGCGTGCTGCTGGAATGGAGCCGTTGGATCCGCCTGCCAAACTACTTCTTCGACGACCCGACGCTGGACGCCGAGACGCGTTTCGCTCGCGTGCGGACGCCCATCCTGTCGCTGGGATTCGACGACGATCCGTGGGCCACGCGCATGGGGATCGACATGCTCGTCTCCCGGTTTCGCAACGCGCCGCTGACGCGTCGCGAAATCGCGGGAATTCGTTCGGATACCGGATCGATCGGGCATATGGGATACTTCCGCCAACGTTCCGGCGGGTTCCTGTGGCCGGAGACGGTCGACTGGCTGCTTTCGGCGAATTCGGCCGATGCCACCACGGGATCGGACCGTTCACGGACGGCGGAATTCAGGCGGCCCGACGCCTCGCCGCATGCGCCCGGCTCGCCTTGCACCACAACGATCAGATAACGACGAATCGACCACACCGCATGTCAAAACGCCAATCGACCGCCGCCGGCGCTGCGAAGACCACGAAAACGGGAGGGAAGGGCGAAGCCGTCGACCGCAGGCTGTACTTCCTGCTCAACGTCGGTCAGCGGCGTGTTCAGCGATGGGTGGATGCCCGCACTGGCGACAGCGTGAGCGCGGCGCAGGCGGGCGTGTTGTTCTATCTGCTGCACCACGAGGACGCGCTCGTGGGCGAAGTGGGCGCGGCGTTGCAACTCTCGCCCTCGTCCATGACCGGACTCGCGAACCGGATGGTCGCCGCGGGCCTGCTGAGCCGCCTCGCCGATGCCGACGACGGGCGCGTCACGCGCTTGCGCATCACCGCCGCGGGGCACAAGGCCATCGCGCGCGCCCGCGACATTCTCGGCGACCTCAACGTACTGCTGCACGACGGCTTCACCGAAGCCGAACTGAACGTCGTCGCACGCTGGCTCGGCAAACTCCAGGACCGGTTCCCGGCGGACAACTGAGCGGCGCGCGACTGCGCGGCAGCGTCGGTGAAGTCAGTGAATCGCCAGGGCGTTCGCTTGCGCGTTGGCGACGCCGGCCACCACGTTCACGCCGATATTGCCCGATGCGCCCATCAATGCGCGCTCGCCGAGCGACGCGCTGGTCGTGCCGGCGATGGTCGCCGCATTGCGAACCATCTGACGTGTGTCGATACCGACGTGCGAAGCGGTCGCCTGCACGATCTGGTTCGACTGCACGTTGAGCGCGCCAGCGGCGACGTTCACGCCGAGGTTGCCGTGTGCGTTGCGCAGCGCGTCGGCGCCGAGCGTGGCGACCGGGCTGCCGCGAAACACGGCGTCACCGGTGACGGCCTGGCGGGTGGAGAGCTGAACGACGGAGGCGTCGTCGGAGGGAGCGGCGAAGGCCGTTGCGCTGACCGCGGCCAGCACGAGAGAACTCAGCAGAGCAAGTCGCGACATGTTCCTCTTTCCCAGGGTGTCCGTCACCGAAAAGCAGCGGGGACGATTCCCATGCGCTGCGGCGCGAATTCTCGCATGGCGGCGCGCGCTTGACACCGCTATGCATGACGTTCGATTCCGCGCCGTCCCGCGCCGTTTGCCTCTCTTGACGCGCGAGCTTACGCCGGTTCTCCCGCACGGCCCGCCAATCCCGCCGCGTTCTCGTGCGAGCGTGCCGCCGCCTGCTGCTGCACCGTGGCCGATTTCCTGTGGTCGATCAGCAACACGGCGACGACTGCGATGACCGCGGGAATGGCGATCGCCATGAAGTTCTGCTGGAGCGGGAGCTGCAGGCTTACGAGCACACCGATGACGATAGGCGCGAGAATCGCACCGCTGCGACCCACGCCGGAAGCCCAGCCGATACCGGTGCCGCGTGCGGCCATCGGATAGAACTGACCGGCGTACGCGTAGGTCACGATCTGCGTGCCGATGGTCGAGGCGCCCGCGAGGCCGACCAGAACGAAGAGCACCGGCGTGGGCACCTTCACGCCAAGCAGCGTGATCGAGACGGCGGCGAGCGCGTACATGCCCACGAGCACGTACTTGATGTTGAAGCGATCGGCGAGCCAGCCGCCGCCGATGGCGCCGAGCATCGCGCCGAAGTTCAGCACCAGCACGAAAGTGAGGGCCGAGCCGAGGCTATAACCGGCGCTGGCCATGAGCTTCGCTAGCCACGAGCTGAGCGCATAGACCATGAAGAGGCACATGAAGAAGGCCACCCACAGCATGACCGTGGAGAAGCCCCGGCCGTCCTGGAACAGACGCGAGAGCGGCGCGGCCTGCTTGCGCTCGCCCGCCGCCCGCGCGAACTGATCGTCCGGCTGCGCCACGTAGGCAGACGTGAGACGCGCGAGCACCTGCTTGAGCGTGTCCACGCGGCCGGTGCGGATGAGGAACGGCATCGACTCGGGCAGCGCCTTCATCGCAAACGGCACGAGCAGCGCGGGCAACCCGGCGGCAAAGAAGACGGATTGCCAGCCGTACGTTTCGATCAATCCCTTGCCGAGCAGCGCGGCGAGCATGCCGCCGACCGAGTAGCCCGAGAACATCAGCGTGACCAGCGTGCCGCGCAGACGGCGCGGCGAGTATTCGGTCATCTGCGCGACCACGATCGGCATCACGCCGCCGATGCCCACGCCCGCGAAAAAGCGCGTGACCGAGAAGCTCACGGGCTCATGCGTCAAACCGGCTGCGGCGGTGAACAACGAGAACATCAGCACGCAGATCGCAATGGCTTTGCGGCGGCCGACGCTGTCGGCCACCATGCCCATCACGATGGCGCCGAACATCATGCCGAAAAGCGCCGAACTGACCATGAAGCCGGCGCTCGTGGCGTCCACGTTCATCGCCTTCATGATCGAGGGCAGGGCGATGCCCGCTACCGCCAGGTCGTAGCCGTCGAAGATGATGATGAGCGCGCACCAGAGCAGAATGCGGCCGTGATAGCCGTTCAAGCGCGCTTCGTCGGCCAGATGATGCACATCGATGTGTCGCATGCGTTGTCTCCATAACGAGTCGCCCTCCGTCGAAACGCGGAGAGTCTGTGTCTTGACCGACGCAAGCGGCACCTGGCCGAGCCTCAGTGGCGAGACCCGAGGCCGACGCCAATGAAGCAAACCACCGGTTCGGAGATTGAATGGCGGTTATTTATGAAATATTGTGCATGCAGTAAACGCGAAATGCCTCCCGACTGCAAGGGTAATTTGACCGTCTAAGGGTTTTACATGACACAACAACGCACGTAAGTAATTGTTTAACTGGGGTGCGATGCAGTGGGCGGTAGGGAGGGTGTGCGGCGGCAGAACGCCGCCGCACGGGCATGAAAGGTGCAACTTATTGCTTGGCGACCGAGAACGGCGGGAGTTGATAGCTCCAGGTTTCGCTCACGGCCTTGCCGCCCGAGACGAGCGCGGCGCGCATTTCCACGACCTTGGACGGGTCCTTCACCATGACGCGCAGGTTCAGGCGCATGCCGCGCGTGACCGGGTTCGGTTGCAGCGTCTGCTCGATGATGGTGGCGTTGTCGCTCACGCTCACCTGCGGCGTGACGGCGCCGGCCGGCAGCGAGGCGAGCGGGCCGCCGTCGAAGTCGACCACGAGTCCGGTACTGCCGTCGAAGTGACGAATCAGGTTGGCTTGCGTGATCTCGCCGGCGGTGCGCAGCGTCTGCTTCACCCAGGCGAGATTGCGCTCGATGATGCCGCGCTCGTTCATCGTCCATCGGATCGTGTAGTCGGCCTTGAGCGGCTGCCCCTTGGGCGGCAGTTGATCCGGGGTCCAGAACGCGCCGATGTTGTCGTTGGTCTCGTCGGGCGACGGGATCTCGACCAGTTCGATATGTCCCTTGCCCCAATCCCCCTGCGGCTCCACCCAGGCGCTCGGGCGCAGATCGTAGCGGTCCTTGAGGTCTTCGTACTGCGCGAAATCGCGGCCGCGCTGGAGCAGACCGAAGCCGCGCGGATTCGTCACCTGGAACTGGCTGATGGCGAGGTTGCGCGGGTTGTTCAACGGACGCCAGATCCATTCGCCATTACCGGCGTGAATGGCCAGACCGTTCGAATCGTGCAATGCGGGACGGAAGTTGTACGGATCGCGCTGCTGGTTCGGGCCGAACAGGAACATGCTCGTGAGCGGCGCAATGCCGAGCTTCGCCACCTTGTCGCGCAGGAATACGCGCGCTTCGACCTTGAGCAGCGAGTCTTCGCCGGGCGTGAGGTCGAAACGATAGGCGCCGGTGGCGCGCTTCGAATCGAGCAGGGCATAGAACACGAGATGCTTGTCGCCGGCAGCGGGGCGCTCGATCCAGAACTCGCGGAACGCCGGGAATTCCTCGGCGATCGGCAGTCCCGTGTCGATGGCCAGCCCTCGCGCGGACAGGCCGTAGACCTGCCCCTTGCCGATCACGCGGAAGTAGCTCGCACCGAGCACGCTCATGATCTCGTCGAGCTTGCCCGGCTCGTTGATCGGGTAGAGCACGCGAAAGCCCGCATAGCCGAGGTTATGCGTGGCACTGCGATCGAGCTTGAGATCGCCGAAGTCGAAACGGCGCGTGTCGTACTTGATCTCGTCGATCTTCGCGTTGGGGCCGTTGCCGACGATTTCGTTGATCTTCACCGGCGAGCTGAACTGCATGCCCTGATGATAGAAGCCGAGACGGAACGCCGTGGGCTGGTCGTTCCATTCGAAGGCTTCCCGGCGCGGCTGGATCTTGATGTAGTCGCCGAACTGCATCCTGGCGAACTCGGGAGTGAGGTTGCTCGCCGGGGCGGTGTAGGGCTTGTCGGCCAGCGTTTTCGCGCGGGTCGTGACGTCATCGAGGGAGAAGGCATGCGCTTGCGCGGCACCCAGCACAGCGGTGCATGCCACGATCATGGGGGCGAACGCTCGAACGCGTTCGCGCCAGGACATCGCAGAGGAAAACAGAACCAAGAATCTCTCCAAAAAACGGTGGCTCGACACCGGAGGGTTCGCCGTGGCCGGACAAAAACGTGGCAGCGTGAAACTCGCATTGTGGCAAAGTATCGCATTTCGCGTCGTCCACGGAGCCATGGCTCCCATGGACGGCACCAATCGTCAAGCCGACGCATGTGTGTGCTGCGGCGTGCCCCTGGACCTTGCCGGGTGGTGGGCCAGCGCGTAGCAGTGACCGTCCGTCGCGCCTCATTGGATCGCTTTGTCATGAGAATGTTCTCCGCGCTGGCGTTTGCCGCCAGTCTCGTCGTGGCGCCGGCCTTCGCCGACGCCCCCGTAGCCGGGAATACCCCCGTCGCCATGCCGTCCGCGGCGGCGAAACAGGCGTTCATCGATGAACTCGTCGCCCGCATGACGCTCGACGAGAAGATCGGCCAGTTGCGCCTCATCAGCATCGGCGCGGACATGCCGCAGGCCCGGCTCATCGAGGAAATCGCCGCCGGGCGCGTCGGCGGCACGTTCAACTCGGTCACGCCGGCGGACAATCGTCCGCTGCAGGACGCCGCCGTCAAGCAAAGCCGTCTGAAGATCCCCATCTTTTTCGCATACGACGTTGTGCATGGCCACCGCACGGTGTTCCCGATCAGCCTCGGTCTGGCGTCGAGCTGGGACATGTCGGTCGTGAAGAACGCCGCGCGCGTGGCGGCGGTCGAGGCCAGCGCCGACGGGCTCGACGCCACCTTCGCGCCGATGGTCGACATCTCGCGCGACCCGCGCTGGGGCCGGACTTCCGAAGGTTTCGGCGAAGACCCGTATCTCGTGTCCCAATGCGCGCGTGCGAGCGTGCAGGGCTTCCAGGGCACGTCGCCCGCGAACCCGGACAGCCTGATGGCGTTCGTGAAGCACTTCGCGCTGTACGGCGCGGTCGAGGGCGGACGCGACTACAACGTCGTGGACATGAGCCCGATGCGCATGTATCAGGACTATCTGCCGCCGTATCGCGCCGGACTCGATGCGGGCGCGGGCGGTGTGATGATCGCCCTCAATTCGATCAACGGCACGCCAGCCACGTCGAACAAGTGGCTGTTGCGCGATCTGCTGCGCGACGAGTGGGGCTTCAAGGGCGTGACGGTGAGCGATCATGGCGCCATCGAGGAACTGATGCGCCATGGCGTGGCGAAGGACGGTCGCGAGGCGGCGAAGCTCGCGATCGAGGCGGGGGTGGACATGAGCATGGCCGACGTCCAGTACCTCAAGCAGTTGCCGGATCTCGTGAAGTCGGGCGAGGTCCCCATGCGCGACATCGACAGCGCCGTGCGCGAGGTGCTGGGCGCGAAGTACGACATGGGCCTCTTTGCCGATCCATATCGCCGTATTGGCCGTATTGGGGGTGACGCGGCCCACGATCCGAAGGACGTGAACGCCGAGAGCCGTCTGCATCGCGAGGCGGCACGCGACGCCGCACGCAAGTCCATCGTCCTGCTGGAGAACCGCCACGACACGCTGCCGCTCAGGAAGGCCGGCAAGGTGGCCGTGATCGGCCCGCTCGCCGACGCGAAGATCGACATCATGGGCAGCTGGTCGGCGGCCGGCAAGTCGGCGCAGGCCGTCACGCTGCTGCAGGGCGTGCGCGACGCGCTGGGCGCGCAGGCTCGGGTGACATACGCGCGCGGCGCGAACGTCACCGACGATCCGCGCGTCGTCGAATACCTGAACTTCCTCGACTGGGACAATCCGGAGGTCGTGCAGGACAAGCGCACGCCGCAGCAGATGATCGACGAGGCGGTGCAGGTCGCGCGCGACGCCGACACATTGATCGTGGCCGTGGGCGAGTCGCGCGGCATGTCGCATGAAGCGTCGAGCCGCACGAGCCTGTCGCTGCCGGGCAGCCAGCTCGCGTTGCTGCAGGCGCTCAAGGCCACCGGCAAGCCGCTGGTGGTCGTGCTGATGAACGGCCGTCCGCTCGATCTGAACTGGCCGCAGGCGAATGCCGACGCCATGCTCGAGACGTGGTACACGGGCACCGAAGGCGGTCACGCGATTGCCGACGTGCTGTTCGGCGATTACAACCCGTCGGGCAAGCTGCCGATGTCGTTCCCGCGCTCCATCGGCCAGATTCCGACCTACTACAACCAGTTGCGCATCGGCCGTCCGTTCACGCCGGGCAAGCCCGCGAACTACACCTCGCAGTATTTCGAAGAGGACTCGGGGCCGCTGTACGCCTTCGGCTACGGGCTGAGCTACACGTCGTTCGAGGTCTCGAAGGTGAAGCTCTCGGCGAAGACATTGGCGCGCGGCGGCAAGCTCGATGCGAGCGTGACAGTGCGCAACACCGGCAAGCGCGAGGGCGAGACCGTCGTGCAGCTTTATTTGCAGGATGTGGCCGCTTCCATCGTGCGTCCGAACAAGGAGTTGAAGGGCTTCCAGAAGGTGAGTCTGAAGCCTGGCGAATCGCGCACGGTGCACTTCACCATCGAGGAAGGCCTGCTCAAGTTCTACAACGCAAAGCTGCAATACGTGGCCGAGCCCGGGGACTTCAACGTGCAGATCGGGCTGGATTCACAGCACGTCGAGCAGGCGACCTTCACGCTTCAATAAGTCGTCCGCGTCGATCGCTCATGGCTCGCTTCGGCGAGCGACAGCCTCACACCGCCTGCCTCTGGAATTCCCCTGCCAGGAATTCCACGCAGGCGCGCACTTTCGCCGACGACGCCACACGGGACGGGTACACGGCCCACACATTGGCCGGCTGCGTGACCTCGGGCAGCACCTGCACCAGATCCCCTCGTGCGATGAGCGCTCCCACATCCCACATCGAGCGCAGCACGATGCCCTGTCCGTCGAGCGCCCACTGCACCGCGACTTCGCCGTGATTGGTCGAGAGCGGTCCGGTGACCTTCAGCGACACCGCCTCGCCGCGAAGCTGCAGCCGCCACATACCGAACGGGTGATCGCGCTCCTTGATCACGATGCACGCGTGCCCGGCCAGATCGCTCAACTGGCGCGGCGTGCCGTGGGCGTCGAGATACGTCGGCGAGGCGCACAGCACGCGATGATTGTCGGCGAGTTTGCGCGCGATCAGATGCGGCGCGATGTCGTCGCCGATGCGCACGTCCAGATCGTAGCCTTCGGCCGCCACGTCGACGAGGCGATCGAACAGATCGAGCCGCACGTTCAATTGCGGATGCAGCGCGCGCAGACGCGACATCGCCGGGGCGACGACGTGGCGTCCGAATCCGAAACTGCTCGATACCCGCAGCGTGCCGCGCGGCACCTGCCGCGTGCTCGAGACATCCTCGACGAGACGATTCACGTCGTCGAGAATCTTCTCCGCCCACGCGTAGACCCGCTCGCCGGCATCGGTGATCGCCACGCGCCGGGTCGAGCGGTGCAGCAGGCGCGTACCCAGATCCGCTTCGAGCATGCCGACGCGCTTGCTCACGTAGGCCGGCGAGACGCCCAGCGCCTCGGCCGCGGCGGAAAAACTGGCGCGGCGCGCGACCTGACAGAACACGCGCAGATCGTCGAGATTCGGGTTGACGGGCAGGGGTTTATTCACGATTCGTGGATAGTGGATTAACCGATTGTGGGATTTTATCCGCGATGGAATGGAATAACCTAACGCCATCAAGTAAGTCAACGTAATCCACTCATCCGCCCCCATCAGGAGACAGACATGACCGCCACGTCCACTTCGTCCGCGCAACGCCCGTTCAGGATCGCCGTGATTCCCGGCGACGGCATCGGCAAGGAAGTGATGCCCGAGGGCCTGCGCGTGCTGGACGCGGCGGCCCGCCGCTTCGGCATCGCGCTCGATTACCGGCACATCGAATGGGCGAGCTGCGATTACTACGCCAGGCATGGCCAGATGATGCCGGACGACTGGAAGCAGCAGCTCGACGGCGTCGACGCGATCCTGTTCGGTGCGGTGGGCTGGCCCGAGACCGTGCCCGATCACATCTCGCTGTGGGGTTCGCTGCTCAAGTTCCGTCGCGAATTCGACCAGTACATCAACCTGCGCCCGGCGCGGCTCTTCGACGGCGTGCCGTCGCCGCTCGCGGGTCGCGAAGCGGGCGACATCGACTTCCTGATCGTGCGCGAGAACACCGAGGGCGAGTATTCGTCGGTCGGCGGCGTGATGTTCGAGGGCACGGAGCGCGAATTCGTCGTGCAGGAGTCGGTCTTCACGCGCCACGGGACGGAGCGCGTGCTCAAGTTCGCGTTCGATCTCGCGCAGCAGCGCGCGCGCAAGCATGTGACGGTCGCCACGAAGAGCAACGGCATTTCGATCTCGATGCCGTGGTGGGACAAGCGTGCGGCCGAGACGGCGGCGAAGTATCCGGACGTGACGTGGGACAAGCAGCACATCGATATTCTGTGTGCGCGCTTCGTGCTCAACCCGGATCGCTTCGACGTGGTGGTCGCGTCGAACCTGTTCGGCGACATCCTCTCGGACCTGGGGCCTGCCTGCACCGGCACGATTGGCATTGCGCCGTCGGGCAACCTGAACCCCGAGCGCAGGTTCCCGTCGCTGTTCGAGCCGGTGCACGGTTCGGCGCCGGACATCGCCGGCAAGAACATCGCCAACCCGATCGGCATGATCTGGACCGCGGCGATGATGCTCGACTTCCTCGGTCACGGCGAAGGTCGTGCGCGCGAGGCGCACGACGCCATCGTTGCCGCGATCACCAAGGTCATCAAGGCAGGGCCGCGCACCGGCGACATGGGCGGGCGTGCGAACACGACCGAAGTGGGTCAGGCGATCGCCGCCGTCGTGAGCGCGGGTTGAGCCTGCGGGGACTGTCGATCCTCCGGTTGCGACGGTGCGGCGGGCGGCGATCCCGATGACGCGGGGCGAGCGGCGAAGTGCCGGTTGGGGATCGCCGGCACGCCGAGGTTCTCGCGGAACGTGCGGCCTTCGTAGTGCGTGCGGAACAGGCCGCGCCGCTGCAGTTCCGGCACGACCAGATCCACGAACGACGTAATGCCCACGGGCGCGCTGGGGAACATGATGTTGAAACCGTCGGCCGCGCCTGTCTCGAACCAGTGCTGGAAGTCGTCCGCGATCGATTCGGGCGTGCCGACCAGCACGCGGTGCCCGCCGCCGGTAAAGCGCGTGTAGAGCTCGCGCACGGTCGGCTGCTCGCGGCGAATCCAGTCCACCAGCAATTTCTGACGACTCTTGTGCGAGTTCGTCTCGGGCACGTGCTCCGGCAATGGCACCTTCGCGTCGAGCGGCAGGCTGCCGAGGTCGATGCCCAGGCTCGCGTAGTTCGTCAGCGCGTGCAGCACGACCGCCGGATCGCGATGCGCGAGCAGCGAGTCGTAGATCGCTTGCGCTTCGGCCTGTGTGCGTCCCACGATGGGCGAGACGCCGGGCAGGATGAAAATGTGCTCGGGGCGTCGTCCGTACTTGAGCGCGCGCGTCTTCACGTCGGCATAAAAGGCTCGGGCGTCTTCGATGTCCTGCGCGGCGGTGTAGAGCAGCTCGCCCGCCCGCGCGGCCAGTTCCCGGCCCGCTTCGCTCGAACCCGCCTGCGCGATCACCGGCCAGCCCTGCACCGGACGCGGTGCGCTCAGCGGCCCGCGCACGCGGAAGTGCTTGCCGCGATGATCGAGCGTGCGAATCCGCGCCGGATCGGCCCATTGGCCCGTCGCCTTGTCGCGAATAAAGGCATCCTCGGCGTGGCTGTCCCACAGCCCCGTCACCACGTCGTAGAACTCGTTGGCGCGTTCGTAGCGCAATGCATGATCGACGTGATCATCGCGATTGAAATTCTCGCCGCCGCCCGTCGAAGTGACGAGGTTCCAGCCTGCGCGTCCGCCGGAGAGATGGTCGAGCGACGCGAACGCGCGCGCCACGTTGTAGGGCTCGCTGTAGGTCGTGCTCACAGAGGCGACCAGGCCGATGTGCTTCGTCGCGCCGGCAAGCCCTGCGAGCAGCACGACGGGATCCCAGCGCGGCGCGCCCGGGCTGTGCGCGAGTGCCACCGGATCGGTCGACATGAACAGATTGTCGAAGAAGAACAGCGCGTCGAAGCAGCCGCGTTCCAGTTCCTGTGCGTAATGGCGATAGCGCGCGAATTGCGAATCCGCGTCCGTGTCGGTGTCGGGGTGACGCCAGCTGTCGCCTTGCACGGCGGAGCCCGACATATAGGCGCCTAGCCGAAGCTTGCGGGTGGGTTGACTCATGAGGTCGCTCTCTCGCGCATTTGCGCGTCAACGATTCAATAACGGATTCAATAACGGATTCGATAACGGCATCGCGCGGCAATGCGGCAATGCCTCGGCAGACCTGCACGATAAGGGCGCACGCGGCCCGTGCACAAACAACGAAATTCGATAAGCACGACAGCGAATCCGGCATAAGCAAACCTGCCGCGCGAGCGCTATGGATCGCAATAATCGATGGTTGGGTGCTGTGTGGCGCATCCCTACACTGACACGTCCGCTCACTCCTGTTGCCGCGCTAGCACGTGGCGTTACAACATGACGAATCCCGCTTCCCGTGCCGTACCCGAAATCAGCCCTGTGATCGATGCGTTCATCGCGGCGTCCGCCATCGCCTTCGGGCTGTACGTGTCGGCGCCCTCGCGCGCCGCGCTGATCCGCACGACGCTGGCGCGTTCCGCAAAGCGCGATCTGCGCGCGCGGCTGAACGAACGATGGCGTGAGCGTTGGCCGCAGCTGCGCGCCGGCTTGCGCCGCGGCGTCTCGGTGGCGTTGAGCGTTGCCGCGATACTCCCTTTCGCCAGCAAGGCGGCCGACAAGCCGGTGCTCGTCGTGGGCGATCAGGCCTATAACGCGCAGAGTTTGTTCGAAGCGTCGGGGGCGTTGCGCGACGCGCCGTACACCGTCGCGTGGAAGCAATTCCCGGCCGGCACGCCAGTGATCGAAGCGGTCAATGCCGGCGCGCTCGACATCGGTCTGCAGGGCGACGGGCCGGTGCTCTTTCTCGCGGCGCAGGGCGCGCAGGTGAAGGTCATCGGCATCTATCGCGACAGTCCCGACAGTGTGGTGCTGCTCGCCGGCCCGCACACACAGATCAAGTCCGTGGAGGATCTGCAGGGCAAGACCGTGGCGGTCACGCGCGGCGGCTGGTCGCAGCAACTCGTGCTGGCGGCGCTCGCGTCGAAGGGGCTGCCGCTCGATTCGGTGAAGTACTCGTACCTCGCGTCGGTCGATTCGGCGGCGGCGCTGCAGGCGGGCAAGGTCGACGCGACGGCGACCTGGGAGCCGTACGTCACACGGCTGCGCCAGGCGGGCGCGCGCACCGTCGTCACGGCGCGCGGGCTGATCGCGGCGCAGAGCTATCTGTCGACGACGCAGAAGGTCATCGACACCAAGCGGGATTTGCTGGGGGACTTCGTGCAGCGCTACCAGCGCGCGCGTGAATGGTCGCTTGCCGATCCGCGCCATATCGAACGTTACGCGGACGCATGGGCCACGAAGTCCCGCGTCGATCCGAAGCTGGCGCATCAGTGGTTCAGCACGTCGCGCATTCGCTACGAACCGCTCACGGAGGCGGCCATCGCCGAAGCGCAGAAGAGTGTGGACGACTTCGTGAAAACCGGCACGCTGGCCAAGCGTTTCGACGTGCGCAGCCTGTTCGATACATCGTTCAACAAGTTCACGCAGGCGGCGCGATAGGCCGTCGGAGAGACGGGCCGGTGCGATGCCGCGCGCTCAGGCGCTCGCCCGCTGCGGCACACGCTCCCCCCCGAATGCGCGCGGACGCGGCGCGTCGACTCGCTCGCGCAGCAGCGCCACGGCGCGTTGGGCGCGGGCCGACAGGGGCCATTCGGCGCGGTGGATCAGCCACAGCGTGTCGACGACGGGCGGGCCGCAGTCCACCACGCGAATGGCGTCCTGCGCGGCAAACGCCTGACGTGCGTACTGCGGAATGATCGTGAAGCCGAGGCCGCGCGCGACATATTCGAGGATGAGGCCGATCTGGTTCGTGCAACCCCTGCACGGCAGGCTTCGCACCCCGGGATTGCCAGGGAAGCGGCGGCTCAGCAACCGTGTCGACATCGCCTCGCCGTCGGGATGGTCGATGTAGCCGATGCGTCGCAGGTCCTCCCATTTGTGGACGTCGGCGCCGGCGGGCACCACCAGCTCGAGCGGTTCCTGCGTGAAGGGCGTCGCGGCCAGTCGCGGATCTTCGGGACGCAACGTCACCAGACCCAGCTCGAAGTGATTCTGCAAGACGCCTTCGAGCACTTCACGGTCCGGCGCAAACCGGTGCCGCACCGCCATGGCCGGATTGGCCTTCTGCATGTCGAGCAGGATCGGGCACAGATACAGCCCGATGCTGCCCGGCGTGATCAGCGCGATCTCGCCGCATTCGTCGTCCGCGTCGGCCAGCCGGGAGTGCAGGTGCCGCGCCGCGCATTCCACTTCCACGCTGTAGCTGAGCAGTGCCTGCCCCGCCGGGGTGAGCTCGATCGCACGCGGACGCCGCACGAGCAGCGGCCCGAATTCCGCTTCGAGATGCTTCACGTGCTGGCTCACGGCAGCCTGCGTGAGGCCCAGCCGATGGGCGGTGCGTGTGAAGTTGCCCAGCTCGGCGAGCGTGGAGAACGACTTGAGCCACTGGGGATTGACCATAATGAAATGTTATCGATTCGATAATCCGTAGGTGGTTTCCATTATAGCGACTTGCGACTACCATCGTTTCTGTCGACCGATTGCCGGTCGAGGTGCCGCCGGAGGGTCTGTCATCCGGACTCCAGACGCGGGTTGAGCGTCGCGCGGCCCCGCCTCCCCGACTCCAAGAGAACTCTCATGTCCGCCCTGTTTTCCCCGTTCGAACTGAAGCGCGTCAAGCTGCGCAACCGCGTGGCGATCCCGCCGATGTGCCAGTACAGCGCCGTCGACGGCGTCACCAACGACTGGCATCTCGCCCACTACGCGAGCCTCGCCCGCGGCGGCGCCGGCCTGGTGATCGTCGAAGCGACCGCCGTCTCGCCCGAAGGGCGCATCACGCCGGGATGCACCGGGCTGTGGAACGACGAGCAGGCGCAGGGCATGGCGCGCATCGCGTCGGCCATCAAGGCGCACGGCGCCGTGCCCGGCCTCCAGATTGCTCACGCCGGACGCAAGGCCAGCGCCAACCGTCCGTGGGAAGGCGACGACCACATCGCCGAGGACGATCCGCGCGGCTGGTCGACGATTTCGCCGTCCGCCGTGGCCTATGGCAAGCATCTGGGCAAGGTGCCGAGCGAAATGACGCTCGACGACATCGCGCGCGTGAAGGCCGACTTCGTGGCCGCCGCGCGCCGTGCGCTGGCCGCCGGTTTCGAATGGCTCGAGCTACACTTTGCCCACGGCTACCTCGCGCAGAGCTTCTTCTCGGTGCACGCCAACCACCGCGACGACGCCTATGGCGGCGACCTCGCCGGACGCGGCCGCTTCCTGCTCGAAACGCTTGCCGCCGTGCGCGAGGTGTGGCCCGAGCATCTGCCGCTCACGGCGCGCTTCGGGGTGCTCGAATACGATGGCCGCGACGAAGAGACGCTCGCGGAGTCCATCGAACTCACGCGCCGGATGCGCGAAGGCGGTCTCGATCTGCTCAACGTGAGCGTCGGTTTCTCGACGCCCGACGCGAAGATTCCCTGGGGTTCGGCGTTTCTGGCGCCGATCGCGGAGCGTGTGAAGACGGAAGCGGGGATTGCGGTGGCGTCGTCGTGGGGTATCGACGATCCGCGTGCGGCCGACCGCGTGGTGGCCGATGGTCAGATGGATCTCGTGATGATCGGTCGCGCGCTGCTGGCCAATCCGCACTGGCCGTATTACGCCGCGCGCGAGCTCGGCGTGGAGCGCCCGTCGTGGGTGCTGCCCGCACCGTACGCTCATTGGCTCGAACGCTATTCGGTGCAACGCGCCGCGTGATGGACCCGCATGCGCCGCATGACGTTGCGGCGCTGAAATCGGAACGCCTCCGCCGTTGTGAAACGCGCGGAGGCGTTGTCGTTTGCGTCGCGGCGCATGCCGCAGGTGCGGCGGGCACTACCGATGGCGTTACCAGTTGATGTCGACGCAAAGCACGTGCAGGCCCTGCTTCGCCGGCGTGGCGATGGAGGCCGTCACGCACAGGTGCGCTTCGTTGATCGAGAGATAGGGCGACGTGAAGTGCACTTCGCCCGGTGCGCGCATGGCGTCGATGAAGTAGGGGCGACGGGCCCAGTTCGCGCCCTCCGAGTGCAGCAGCGGACGGAAGCGCTTGGCGCGTTGCGACGAGTGGCTGTCCGGCAGCACGTTGTCGCCGATCTGGCGCCCGGCCGCGTCGAGCAGGAAGCAGCGCGCCGCATCGGGCAATGCCAGCAGTTCGTGCGTGGCTTGCTTTAGGCTTTGTCCTCGCGCGATGCGCGCCGCTGCCGATTCGATGCCGGCGATGTACGGCGCGAGCCTGGCGTGCTCGGCTCGCTCGCGCTCCACGAGCTGCGTGCGCAGGGCGAAGGACAGCGCGTCCATGCGCTCGGCCGCGATCTTCGGCGGGACGGGATCGACGTCGGGGGCGGCGAAGTACTGCCCCTGGACGAAGTCGACGTTGCATTCCAGCGCGATGAGCGCTTCGACGTCGGTCGTCAGCCCGCCCATCATCACCAGTTGCCCCGACTCGTGCAGCAACGACACCAGGCCAGGCAGCACGCGCGCCAGATGCGTCTGCTCGGTGGCCTGCGCAAGGATGCCCCGGTCGAGCACCACGATGTCGGGGCGCAGGTCCCACACGCGGTCGATGTTCGAGTGCTTCGCCCCGAAACCGCCCAGCGCGATCAGGAAGCCCGCCTTGCGCAGGCTGCCCACGATGGCGCCGAAGCGGGGCGTGTCGCCGCCGGCCTGTTCCGGCACTTCGAGCACCACGCGCTGCGGCGAGAGTCCGCTGGCTTTGAGCGTGGCGATGAGCGCGTCGCCGTAGACGGTGTCCATCAGCGCGGCCGGGTGCAGGTTCAGGAAGAGCCAGGCGTCGCGGCTGTCGAATTCGCGGAAGTTGCCCAGGTGCAGCGATTCGGCGAGACGGCCGAGCTCGAGCATGTCTCCATGACGCGCCGCCATCGTGAAGACCTCGTGCGACGGCACGTGACGGCCTTCGGCGTCGTGCGCCCGCAGCGAGGCGTGATAGCCGATGGCACGCCGGTGCGAGACGGAAAACACTGGCTGGAAGACGCTGCAGATCGTGAAGTCGCCGTAAAGGACGATGCGCCGGCCGTCTTCGGCCGCCGTGAGTCGGGGCGGCAGCAAACCGGGGGCGTCGAGATCGATCATGGTCATGACAGGGAAGTGCGTGGGCTCGGGGCGGCGGCGATAGGTAAAGGATAGGCGAGCAAGAAGCGTGCTCAAAGGCGCCCGGCGGCGCCGGCGCTATTGTCGGCGATTTTTCGTGCGCGTTGTGCCGCATTGCACCAGGCTGCCACCCCAAATGCACCGAAATGGGGCCCAAATAGGGCTTAAATAGGGCCGCAAGGAGCGGATGAGGCACCGAAGGGCGGTGGACGGGGCGCCGAGCGATCCTCGCCGAGGGGGCGCCGTCCGCAGCGTCAGGGCGCGAGCCGCTGGGCGCGCAGGGCAACCCGGGCCAGCGTAAGGGCGCAGACAACGTTGAAGACGTGCAAGCCGCCCGGTCCGAGCAGGGTGACGGCGCCCGAGGCGATCATCGGCCCCAGCATGCCGCCGACCGAGAAGAGGATGAGCAGGGTGGCGCTCACCACCACGCGCTGTTCGGGCGCGGTGCGGTCGTTGACGTGCGAGACGATCAGCCCGTACTGCGTGAAATTGACGGCCGAGAACAGCACCAGCAGCACGACCACGAGCCAATGCGCCTGAAAGAAGACGAGTGGCGCGCAGAACGCCGCGGACGCGAACGCCAGACGGCGCGAGACCGTGCGACGGTCCATGCGATCCGACAGCCGGCCGACGGGCCACTGCATGAGCAGGGCACCGAACAGCGCGACGCCCATGAGCGCGGACAGTGCGCCGATGGAAAAACCGATGCGCGTGAGGTAGATCGGCACCATGGCGTAGAACGCGCTGTAGAGAAAACCCGCGAGGATACAGCCGGGGATCGCGATGGGCGTGGCGCGCGACATCTCGGCGATGCCGTCGAAGAGGCTGATCGCGGGCTGTTTTGCCAGCCGTTCGTCGGCCACGCGCGTGGGCCATCCCTGCATGAGCGTGATGGGCAGGATGGCGGCCACGAACAGCGCCGCGACGAGCAGCAGCTGCCCTTCGCTGCCCGGCTCGCCAATGTTGAGCAGGAACTGGCCGGTGCCCACCGCGAGATAGTTGATCGTGAGATACGAGCCGAATACGCGTCCGCGCATGGTGTTCGGCACCGAGCCGTTGAGCCAGCTCTCGACCGTCGTGTACATCCCCATCAACGCGAAGCCCGTCCCCAGTCGCATGAGACACATCAGGAGCATGGCCTCGCTGACCGCGAAGCCCATCACGAACAGCGCGGCCAGCGCGGTGAAGGCGACGAACGCGCGATGCTGGCCGACGCGCTCGATGAGCGAGCGGTTGTAGAACGCGCCGAGCAGGAAGCCGCCGTAGTAGCACGACTGGATGACGCCGACGGTAAACGTCGACGCACCGTACTGAAGCGCATGAAACGGGATGGCCGTGGCGAACAACCCGTTGCCGACCACCAGCACGCCGTAGCCCAGCAGAATGCCCATGAGCGCCGGGTAGACGCTGATGGGCAGCGGCACCGCATCCGCCGGGGTGGGCCCAGGCGCAGGCGACGGCGCACCCAGCAGGGCGCCTTCGGAGAGCGGCCCGGGACGATCGAGGTCGTCATCGGGCGCGGCGGCATCAAGCGACGGATCTCGCTGCATCGTGTCTCGCGGCCAGAGGAGATGGGCAACAGGTTCGTTATCGCGCCCGGCGCCCGGCGAGTCGATGCTTTGCACTGCAAACGGAATGCAGCCGCAGGCGTGTGCCGGGCAACGCGAGCGATACCCCGAATCATCGCACGAGACGGCGACGCCCGGCCCGATCGGGAATGTGCCCGCAACCCGGAAAGACAAGGGCGCGTCCTGCGACGGACGCGCCCTTGCCGATGACTGCCGGCGTTGCGGCCGTCAGTGTTCCGTCACGCTCGCACCGTGCCAGACCTGCTGGCGGCGCTTGCGGCTGCCGATCCACGCGGCGGACAGGGCGCTCACGAGACCGGCGCACAGCACGTAGATGCAGATCATCCACGGCTCGCCGCCGTTCTTCTGCAGCAGATAGGTCGCGATGATCGGGCTCAGGCCGCTCGCGAAGATGCCGGAGAACTGGTAGACGAACGAGATGCCGGTGTAGCGCACCCTGGCGTCGAAGAGCTCGGAGAAGAGCGCGGCTTCCGGCCCGTACACCGACGCATAGATCACGCCGAGCGGGATCACGATCGACAGCCAGACGATCATCATGTTGCCGCCGCTCGCCTTCATCAGCCAGAACCCGGCGAACGACGACAGACCGGTCGCGAGCGAGCCCCAGAAGTAGATGCGCGTGCGCCCGATGCGATCGGAGAGCTTGCCGAAGCACGGAATCGTGAAGATCATCACGAAGGCGGCGGCCATCACGCCGGTGAGCGCCTCGGTCTGCGAGAGCTTGAGCGTCTGCGTCAGATAGGCGATGGAGAACACGCCGAAGATGTTGAAGAACACGCCGTCGATGAAGCGCGCCCCCATGCCGGCGAGCACGTTGCCCGGGCTGCGCGTGAGCACTTCCGCGATGGGAATCTTGATCTCGGCGCCGGCCTTCTTGATCTTCGAGAACTCCGGCGTTTCCATGACGTTCAGGCGAATGTACATGCCGATGGCCACGAGACCGACCGACAGGAAGAATGCCAGACGCCAGCCCCAGGCGAGGAATTGCGCGCTGGTGAGCGTGTACGACAGCAGCGCCACCACGCCGGAGGCAAGGCACAGGCCGAGCGCCAGGCCCACCTGCGGAATGCTGGCGTAGTAGCCGCGCTTCTCCTTCGGGGCGTACTCGAACGCCATGAGCACGGCGCCACCCCATTCGCCGCCCAGCCCGATGCCTTGCAGCACGCGCAGCGCAAGCAGGAGCACGGGTGCCCACAGACCGATCTGCGCATAGGTGGGCACCATGCCGATGAGCATGGTCGCCACGCCCATGATGGTGAGCGTCATCACGAGCATGCTCTTGCGCCCGAGCTTGTCGCCGAAGTGGCCGAAGATCACGCCGCCGAGCGGCCGGCTCAGGAAGCCCACGGCGAAGGTGCCGTAGGCGAGCATCGTCGAGACGAGCGGATCGCCGCCCGGAAAATACAGCTTGTTGAACACGATGCCCGCGACGACACCGTACAGGAAAAAGTCGTACCACTCGATGGTGGCGCCGATGAGGCTGGCGACGACGACGCGGCGCATCTGCCGGCCGTCGGATTGCGTCGATGCATTCATGGTTGTCTCCGAATCTTGTCGTGATGGGGGCTGACGTCTCTGGCTAGATCCCTACGGCGATTTGCGCTGCTGGCGCTGCTTCCTCTGCTTCCTCTGTTTCCTCTGTTTCCTCCCCGCCGCCTCGGACCTCCGCGGTGCCCGGGCGCTGCTTCCTGTCCTCGAGAATCATGTCCGCCGCCTTCTCCGCGATCATGATGGTCGGTGCATTGGTGTTGCCCGAGACGAGCTCCGGCATGATCGAGGCGTCCACCACGCGCAGTGCGGCGAGCCCGTGCACGCGCAGGCGGTCGTCGACGACGGCCATGGCGTCGTGACCCATCTTGCAGGTGCCTGCCGGGTGGTAGATCGATTGGCTGAACTCGCGCGCAGCCTGCAGCAGCTCGTCGTCGCTCCGATAGTCCCCGCCGGGGATGAATTCGCTGACGATGTGTGGCGCGAGCGACGGGGCGGCCGCAATGCGGCGCGCGACCTTGATGCCGTCGACGACCACGCGGTGATCGCGCTCGTCGGACAGGTAGTTCGCATGCAGCGCGGGATATTGCAGCGGATCGTTCGACCGGATCTCGACGCTGCCGCGGCTGAACGGCCGCAACTGGCAGACGGACGAGGTGAAGGCCGAGAAGCGATGCGCGCCCTTGCCCGGCTTGTCGGCGGAGAGCGGCTGCATGTGGAACTGGATGTCGGGGCGAGCGACGTCCGGGCGCGAGCGCGTGAAGATCGCCACCTGACTCGCGGCGAGCGTGAGCGGCCCGGTGCGCAACAGGGCGTACTGCAAGCCGATGAGCGCCTTGCGTAGCGGGTTGTTGACCTCGTCGTTCAGGGTCCGCTCACGCGTCTTGAAGACCAGCCGCACCTGCAGATGGTCCTGCAGATTCCGGCCGACGCCCGGCAACGCATGGCGCAACGCGACACCGGCCTTCGCCAGCACCGTGGTCGGCCCGACGCCGGAGTTCTGCAACAACTGCGGCGAGCCGATGGCGCCCGCCGCCAGGATCACTTCGACGCGCGCCCGCGCCTTCTTGCGCTCGCCGTTCTGGAGATATTCGACGCCCACGGCGCGCTTGCCTTCGAACAGCACGCGACAGGTCTGCGCGCGCGTCTCCACGATCAGGTTGCGGCGCTCGCGGGCGGGCTTGAGGAAGCCCTTGGCTGTGCTCCAGCGAAAGCCCTTGAAGGCCGTCTGCTGAAAATAGCCGACGCCTTCCTGCGTTGCGCCGTTGTAGTCGGGATTGAACGGGATGCCGATGTCCTGGGCGGCGGCGATGAAGTGCTCGGCGATGGGGCGGCGCAGTCGCAGATCGGACACTTTCAGCGGGCCGCCCACGCCGTGATATTCGTTCGCGCCGTGTTCCTGGTCTTCGGACTTGCGGAAGTACGGCAGCACGTCGTCGTAGCGCCAGCCGCGGTTGCCCAGGGCGGCCCAGTGGTCGTAGTCCTCGCGCTGTCCACGCACATAGAGCAGGCCGTTGAGCGAGCTGGAGCCGCCGAGCACCTTGCCGCGCGGCCAGTCGATCCGACGGTTCGCGACGTTCGCGTCCGCCTCGGTGCGATAGCACCAGTCCAGCTCGGGGTCGTGCATCGTCTTGAAGTAGCCGACCGGCACGTGAATCCACGGATTGCTGTCGGGGCCGCCGGCCTCGAGCAGCAGCACCCGGTTCGCCGGGTCCGTGCTCAGCCGGTTGGCGAGCACGCATCCGGCTGAGCCCGCGCCCACGATCAGATAGTCGACCTCATGTTCCATGCCACCCGTCTCCTGCTTTGCATTCGCTTCCATCGGTTGAAACGATTCGTTTCGGAATATTTCGATTCAATGTCGGTCAGCCTTGCGCAAATGCCAAGGAAAAACGCACGTCTCGCGGAAAACTGAAACGGAATTCGCGCTTGCCGTCTCAGAAAGAAACAATTGCTGCAGCGCATCTCCGGGGTTTCACTAGGGGAGTGACGGGAGCGCGTCAACGCCTTTGGCCGGCGTTCGTCGGCGGGAATGAAGACATCCCGGGGGTTATCCCGAGGCTGATGGGGAGTGAATAATTGGTATATTTTGTTTCTTTTATTTCTCGTGGGCGACGGTCGAGGAGGCGCGATGCGCGAGACGGGCACGCTGGACGAACGGGATCTGCGCGCGAGCGAGGACGCGCGAAACTTGCGGGCGCTGGCTGTGATCGAGCGTCTGGCGATGGCCGGCCAGCCCTATACGCTCTCGCAGCTAGCCACACGCCTGTCGATTCCGAAGGCCACGCTCATGCGCCTGGTCGAAGCGCTGGAGCTGTGCGGGTATGTGTCGCACGTGCCCGATTCGCGTGGCTCGGAGCGTGGTCTGTCGTTGGGGCCGCGCGCGGCGCGCCTCGCGCTCGTCACGCTCGCGAACAACAACTTCACGCGTGCGGCGCGCTCGTTGCTGCGTGCGCTGGTGGATCGCGTGGGCGAGACCGTCAACCTGACGGCGCTCGATGGCGACGAGGTGCTCTATATCGAGCGGGTGGAGACGAACGAGCCGCTGCGCATGCAGATGCATCCGGGCATGCGCGTGCCATTGCACTGCACGGCCAGCGGCAAGCTGTTCCTGTCGCAGATGCCGGTGGCGGAGCGTCGCGCGGTGCTCTCGCGTCTGGCGCTCAAACGCATGACGCCGCGTACGATCACCGACGTGAGCCTGCTCGAAGCGGAGCTCGATCGGCTCGCTGCGCGCGGTATCGGCATTGACAACGAAGAGTTCGTGCGAGGCATGGTCGCGGTGGGTGTGCCGGTGCGCTCGCTCGACGACGGCCACGTGCGCGCGGTGCTCGCGGTGCACGGCCCGACGGCGCGCGTGACGCTGGAGCAGTTGCTGGGATGGGTGGCGACGCTGCGCGAGACCGCGACGGCGCTCGCGCCGCTGCTCGACTGGCAGCGGGCAAGCAAGCTTGAAGCGCTGGCGAAGAAGGCGCAAGCGGAGCGGGCGTAGGGGCGCCCGCCCGATGAATCAGAACGTCCCGGCGAGTTCCTTGGCCGCTTCCTGCAGGCGCGGCACGAATTCCATCGCCTTCGACAGTGACGTCCGCGACACCGGCGCGTGCACGGCCACGGCGGCGATGCACTGACCGTCCTCCTTGAGCACGGGCGCCGCCACGCAGGCGATGCCCAGCACGAATTCCTCGTTGTCGACGGCAATCCCCTTGTGCGCGATGCGATCGAGCTCGCTCTCGAGCAGTTCGGGGTCGGTCAGCGTATTCGGCGTGAAGCGCTGGAGCTTCATCGCGCGCAACAGGGCGGCGCGTTGCTCGCGCGGCATCATCGCCAGCAGCAGCTTGCCGCTCGCGCTGCTGTGCGCGGGCACGTGCGAGCCGGGCTTCAGGTCCAGACGCAGCGGCCAGGGCGCTTCCATCCGGTCGAGATAGAGCACCTCGGTTTCATGCAGCATCGTCAGGTTGCACGTCTCGCCGAGATCGGCGACGAGCCGGCCGAGAATCGCATGGCGCATGCGGCGCGCGCCGGCCTGCATCATCACGCCCAGGCTCAGTTGCGCCAGGCGTGGACCGATCACGTAAGCGTTCTTCTGGCCGGGTTCGCGAATCACCAGCCCACCGGCTTCGAGCGAGCCCAGCATGCGATGCAGCGACGCTTTCGGCATCTGGATGTCGTGCGCCATGTCGGCGAGCGAGACCGGCGCGTCGGCGGCGACGAGATATTCGAGCAGCGCGAAGGCGCGCAGGGTCGGGGTATCGGCCTTGCTCTCTGTGGAGGCGTCGTGCTGGTTCGCTGCGTCGGTCATATGCGCCGTTCCGGAAAATGGATCAGCGGTATTGTACCCAAACGGGTTTTCGAACGACATTGGCAAGGTTCCGATGCGTTTCGGTTCGTCCGAATGTAGACGAGCGGGCCGACGGCCGTCAATCAGTGTTTTAATTATTCGGAACGAATTGTTTCTAAAAATGGTTAACGTTATGATGCCCTGACCGACACCACGCCGGGGGAGCACGGGTCCATTCGCGTCCCAAAGGCGGCCTGTCGCGACAGCATGGCAGCACAGCCGCACATCGAGAGGAGAAACACGTGATGGAGACCGCAACTCAACAACCGGATCGCCTGGTCGACGCCCGTACCGTGTTCGGCGTCGATACCGATCTGCAGGTACCGGCGTTCGGCGAGCGCGACGATCACGTGCCAGAGATCGACACGGCGTATCGTTTCAATCCCGACGTGACGCTGGCCATTCTGGCCGGCTTCATGCGCAACCGCCGCGTGATGGTGCAGGGCATGCACGGTACCGGCAAATCCACCCATATCGAGCAGGTCGCGGCGCGACTGAACTGGCCGTGCGTGCGCGTGAATCTGGACGGACACATCAGCCGGCTCGATCTCGTGGGCAAGGACGCCATCGTCGTGCGCGACGGTCACCAGATCACCGAGTTTCAGGAAGGCATCGTGCCGTGGGCGCTGCAGCGGCCGGTGGCGCTCATTTTCGACGAATACGACGCGGGGCGTCCCGACGTCATGTTCGTGATTCAGCGCATTCTGGAGCGCGACGGCAAGTTCACTTTGCTCGACCAGAACCGCGTGATCCATCCGCACCCGGGCTTCCGCATGTTCGCGACGACGAACACCGTCGGCCTGGGCAATCTGAACGGTCTCTATCACGGCACGCAGGTACTCAATCACGCGCAGATCGACCGGTGGAACGTGGTCGCCACGCTCAACTACCTCTCGCGCGAAGACGAGGCCGCTATCGTGCTCGCGCGCGTGCCCGAACTCGATAACGAAGCGGGGCGCGCGCTCGTCGACTCGATGGTCAGCGTGGCGGCGCTCACCCGCAAGGGATTCGCTACAGGCGACCTGTCGACGCTGATGTCGCCGCGCACGGTGATCAACTGGGCCGAGAACGTGGGCATTTTCCACGACGCGGGGCTGGCTTTCCGCCTCACGTTCCTGAACAAGTGCGACGAAGCCGAGCGGCCGGTCGTCGGCGAGTACTTCCAACGCGCCTTCGGCCGCGAGTTGCCGCCCACCGACGGCGGCCGCGCGCTGCTGGCCGATGCGTCATGACGATCACCGAGCGCGAGGCCGCGCAACGCGCCGCCCGGCGCGAGGCACTGTGCGGCGCGAGCGTACGCGCGATGACCGGCGACGCCACGCTGCACTACAGCGGCGCAAGGCTGTGCCGGAACATGCGCCCGTTGCCCCTGCACGCGCCGCATCTGCAGACGTTGCCGGGTCCGGCCGATGTCTCGGCTGCGCTCGCCACGCTGCGCGGTGCGGCCGACGGCGCGGCGTTGCGGCTGTGTCACAGCGATGCGGCGCTGCATCGCAGCCTGCAGCCGGAAGCGCCGCTCGAGCGTCTGCTGTTCGAATTGCTGGAACAACTGCGCTGCGAGACGTTCGTGCCCGCGGGCATGCCGGGCGTCGCACGGAACTTGCGCGACCGCTTCGAAGCGTGGTCGCGCGCCATGCATGCCACGGGCGTCGCCGACAGCCATGTCGGTCTGTTGCTCTATACCGTGGCGCAGATGAGCTGGTCGCGGCTTACCGGTTATCCCGTCATCGAGGACACGGAAGGGCTCATCGAAGCCACACGCATGGCGATCGCGCCACGCATCGGCGGCGCTCTCGCGGGCATGCGACGCTCCCGCGCGGACCAGCGGGCCTTCGCGGCGTACGCACGCGAGCTGGCCGCCGACATCGCCGGGCTGATTCGTGCTGCCGGCGGTGAGCGCGCCGAAGATGCGGACAAGGACGACGAGGATCGCAAGGGCGTGCGCAACGCGTTCTCGCTGTTTCTCGACTTCGACGAGCACGAGGAGGACGGCATTACGCTCGCCCATTCGGGTGACAGCCGCGTGCTCAAGGCTTCCGAGCAGGGGTATCGCGTCTTCACGAATCGCTACGATCGCGAGCTGTATGCGGGCACGCTCGTGCGCCGCGCGTTGCTGAGCGAATTTCGCGAAAGACTGGACGAGCGGATCGTCTCGCGGGCCATCAACGTGCCGCGGCTGGCGCGCGCGCTCAAGGCGGCGCTGGCCGTCCCGCAGCGCGACGGCTGGTCGTTCGGCGAAGAGCAGGGGCGTATCGACGGTCGGCGTCTTGCCCAGTTGGTCAGCTCGCCCGCCGAGCGGCGGCTCTTCCGGCTGGAGAAACACACGCTGATTGCCGAGTCGATGGTGAGCTTCCTCATCGACTGCTCCGGATCGATGAAGGCGCAGATCGAATCGGTCGCCATGATCGTCGACGTCCTCGCCCGCGCGCTCGACGCCGCCGGCGTGACCAACGAGATTCTCGGTTTCACGACCGGCGCATGGAATGGCGGACGCGCGCGCACCGACTGGCTCGCACGCGGCAAGCCGGTTTTCCCCGGCCGTCTGAACGAAGTCTCGCATCTCGTCTTCAAGGACGCCGTGACGAGCTGGCGGCGTGCGCGCACCGACATCGCGTCGTTGTTCAAGGCCGATCTGTTTCGGGAGGGCGTCGACGGCGAGGCGGTCGAGTGGGCGTGCGAGCGTCTGCGCTCGCGTACCGCCAACCGGCGTCTGCTGATCGTGATTTCGGACGGCAGTCCGATGGACGCCGCCACGAACCAGGTCAACGACGAGCACTATCTCGACCACCATCTGCGCGAAGTCGTGGCACGGCAGCAGGCGCGCGGCGACGTGGAGGTGCTGGGGCTGGGCGTCGGGCTCGATCTGAGTCCCTACTATCGGAAGTCGCTCGCACTGGATCTGACGTCCGCCCCCGACATGACGATGTTTGCCCGGCTCGTCGAGTGGATCGGCAGCGGCGGCCGCCGCGGTCGGTAGCTGCGCCGGGCGATGCTTGCCACCGGCGCGAGGTCGAAACTGCTCGCACCGCCGAGCCCGAAGCCGATAACTGTCTGGAAGTTCGGGGCAAAGCCCAGCCGCGCCATCAATGGCAGCGAGGCCAGGACTGCGTGCCACGTCATGGCCGGACCGCGAGCGGCGACGTTCCGGTGAGTTTGGCACGCGCCGCCTGCGCCTGCACGCAGGTCACGCCGATCACGTAGTAGATGTCGTCGGCACTGCAACCGCGCGACAGATCGTTGGCGGGACGATTCAGTCCTTGCAGCAGCGGCCCGATCGCCTTCGCGCCGCCGATGCGCTCCGCCAGCTTGTAGCCGATGTTGCCGGCGTCAAGGCTTGGGAAGATGAGCGTGTTGGCGTGGCCTTCCACCTGAGAATGGACGACCTTGCGCTGCGCGATCTCGGAGACGATGGCGGCGTCGAGCTGCACGTCGCCGTCGATGGCCAGTTGCGGGCGGGCGGCTTTCACCCGTCGTGTGGCTTCGACCACCTTGTCGACCGCCGCATGCCTGGCGCTGCCGCTCGTCGAGAACGACAGCATGGCCACGCGCGGCGGCTCCATGAGCAGGGCGCCGGCGCTGTCGGCGGCGGCCAGGGCGATCTGCGCGAGTTGGGCGGCGTCGGGATCGACGACGAGCGCACAGTCGGAGAAGATCAGCCCGCCCTTCATCGTATGAAACGGCTCGCAGAGCATCATCAGGAAGAAGCTCGAGACGAGTTGAAACGAGGGTTGCACCCCGATGATCTGAATGGCCATGCGCACGACATCCGCCGTCGTGTTGACGGCGCCGGCGACGGAGCCGTCCGCGTGCCCCAGGCGCACCATCATGTTGGCGAAGCCGAGCGGCGCACGCATTTCTTCCACGGCCTGTGCGCGCGTCATGCCCTTCTTCGAGCGCATGCCGAACCACGTCTCCGCGAACGCTTCGGTCATGGTCGACGTGGCCGGATCGATCAGCTCCATGCCGCCCAGATCGATGCGCGCGGCGTCGGCGGCGCGCTGCGTGCGGGCGATATCGCCCACGAGCACGATGCGGGCGATGCCTTCTCGCGAGGCGCGCGCGGCGGCCGAGAGTACCCGTTCGTCTTCCGACTCGCACAACACGATGCGCATCGGTGCGCGGCGCGCGGTATCGATGATGCGATTGATGGCTTTCATGATGTCGAAAAAATAAAAAAGCGCCCCCGGTACCCACGGAGCCGGGAGCGCTGTAACACGGCTTACCTCGATCGCGTCAGACGTAGTCCTTGTACTTGTCGAGCAGGCGGACCGGCTTCGACAGCGCGTCGCGGCGGAACGGATCGCCGAGCTCGCGGGTGCACATGATCTCGATGATCGTCGTCTTGCCGTGATTCATCTGCAGATCGATGGCTTTCCTGAGCGCCGGACCGACATCTTCCAGACGATCGACCACGATGCCTTCGGCGCCCATGGCCTTGGCGATACCGGCGAAGCTCGGGCTGTCGAGCTCGCCCGCCACGAAGCGGCGGTTGTAGAAGTCCACCTGGTTCTTCTTCTCGGCGCCCCACTGACGGTTGTGGAAGACCACGGCCGTGACCGGAATGTTGTGACGCACGCAGGTGAGCGTCTCCATCAGGCTCATGCCCCAGGCGCCGTCGCCCGCATACGAGATGGCCGGGCGGTGCGGTGCGGCCACCTTGGCGCCGATGATCGTCGGGAACGCATAACCGCAGTTGCCCCAGCTCATCGCCGCGAAGAAGCTGCGCGGCTTGTTGAAGCGCAGATAGCTGTTGGCCACCGAGTTGATGTTGCCGATGTCGGTCGAGACCATCACGTCTTCCGGCATGGCCTTCTCCAATTCGCGCAGTACCTGACGCGGATGCAGGTAGTGGCCGCCGTTGAACGTCTTCTCGTGCTTCTGCTCCTCGATCATGTCGAGGCTGTACGGATCACGCTCGTGGGTCCACTCGTCGAGTTCCTTCTCCCACGCGGCCTTCTCCGTCGCGATCTGGTCGGCGCGCGCCGCACGCGTGGCATCGCACGTCAGCGTGCGCTCGGCCAGGCGTTGCGTGAGGGCCACGGCGGCGGCCTTCGCGTCGCCGCAGATGCCGACCGAGATCTTCTTCACGAGGCCGAGCATCTTGTGGTCCGCGTCGATCTGGATGATCTTGGCGTTCTTCGGCCAGTAGTCCATGCCGTGCTGCGGCAGCGTGCCGAACGGCCCGAGACGCGAGCCGAGGGCGACGACCACGTCGGCCTGGGCGAGCAGCTTCATCGCCGCCTTCGAGCCCTGGTAACCGAGCGGCCCGCACCACAGCGGATGGTTGGCCGGGAACGAGTCGTTGTGCAGGTAGCTGTTGACGACCGGTGCGCCGAGGCGTTCGGCAAGTGCCTTGCACTCCTCGACGGCGTCGGCCATGACCACGCCGCCGCCCGAGATGATGACCGGGAACCTGGCTTGCGCAAGCAGCTCCGCCGCTTCATTAAGACGCTCGTCGCCGCCGGCGCCACGGTCCAGACGTTGCGGGCGCGGAATCTCCGCCTTGATCTGGCCGTAGAAATAATCGCGCGGGATGTTGAGCTGCGTCGGACCCATTTCGGACATGGCGCGGTCGAAGCAGCGGCCCGTGAATTCGGCCATGCGCGCCGGGTGCGTGACGTGCCCCTGGTACTTCGTGAATTCCTGGAACATCGGAAGCTGTTTCGCTTCCTGGAAGCCGCCCAGACCGATCCCCATCGTGCCCGCTTCCGGCGTCACGATCACGACCGGGCTGTGCGCCCAGTACGCGGCGGCAATGGCCGTCACGCAGTTCGAGATGCCGGGGCCGTTCTGGCCGATTACGACACCGTGGCGGCCCGACACGCGAGCGTAACCGTCGGCCATGTGGCCGGCGCCTTGTTCGTGCACGACCGGAATCAGACGAATGCCCGCCGGCGCGAAGATGTCCATCGCATCCATGAAGGCCGAGCCCATGATGCCGAACATCTCGCTCACGCCGTTGGCGACCATCGTTTCGACGAACGCTTCGGACGGCGTCATGGCTTGCGGGCCGGCGTCGGAGGCGGTCAGTTGCTGGGTGGCCGTAGCCGGATCTTTGGCGTTCATGGGGTGTCTCCAGTGAAAAATAAACGGAACAAATAATTCCGATTTCGTGTTCGTTGGTGGAAATCTAGGCGATTCGTTTGCCTTGGTCAATCGGTATTTTTATTATTTGGTACGTTTTGTATTGAAAAATACAAATTTCTGATGCTGAGCCGATAGGCAAGGACTTTCGTTCGCCGCTTCCAACAAAAAATGCCCCGGCAGGCGGGGCAGAAGCCCGACGTCCGGTCCTTCCGTCTCCGGCATGCAACCGGTGACTGGCAGCAAGGGCTGCCGCGCGAGAAGGCAGGGACGACGCCGGGAGGGTGACGTGCTCATGGTGTTGCCATGGCGTTCGCTCAGAACGCCGGGCGATCCTTGCGGAAGGCGTTCTTCACTTCGATCCTGCCGTCGCGCAGGGTGAAGACGTCGACCATGCGCGCTTCCACGCGGCTGCCGTCGGGCTTCGTGCCTCGGAAGGTCGACTCCGACACGGCGCGGTTGCCGCTGACGAAGTGCACGCCTTCCGTCCACGACGCATCGGGGAAGTTCTCCCACGCCGACTGAAACGCGGCGCGCACGGCCTCGCGTCCTTCGAACGTGCGGCCCATCGCATCGGGGCCGGCGACCGCGTGGAACACGCACGTGTCCGTCATGCACGCCATGAGCGCGTCGATGTCGTGCCGGTTCCATGCGTCGTTGAAGGTTTCGAGCAAGCGGATGTCGGCGGAGTCGTTCTGAGTCGTCATTGCAGATTCCTGAAAACAGATGAGGCAAATGGGGCAATCGGTGCGGCCGGGGCCGCGGCACTCGCGCATGAGGAGAGTCAGTTGGCTTCGTCCTGCGCGTGGTACTTCTGATAGAGAAAGCGCTGGCCGATGCGGCGGAACGGCGCGAAGCCGCGCCACTGGACGGTGCCGAACACGTTCGGATATTGCAGCGCCGAGTCGTAGATCGGCAGATCCCACGACGGGTCGCGCTGTCCGGCGATGCGCTGTGCGAGACGGCGTCCGGCGTGCGCCGAGAACGACACGCCGTTGCCGCCATATCCCACGGCGTAGAACAGGCTCTGGCGCGGGTCGGGCTGCGTCACGCGCGGCATCATGTCGTGGCTCACGTCGACCCAGCCCCACCACGAGTAATCGACGCGAATGCCCTTGAGCGCCGGGAATTTGCGATGCAGTCCTTCGACGAGCACGGCCATGTGCTTCGGGTTCTGTGCGTCGGCGCCGGTAATCGAGCTGCGGCTGCCGATCTGCACGCGATTGTCGGGCAGGAGCCGGTAGTAGTAGCGCAGCGTGCGCGTGTCGGTAATGACTTCGTGCGTGCGGAAGTTCGTTGCCGCGAGTTCGTCGGGCGTGAGCACGCGCGTGACGAGCGAGTTCGACAGAATCGGCATGATCTTCGCGCGCAACGCCTTCGTGACGTCGTCGCGCGTGTAGCCGCCCGTCGCGAACGCCACGGCCTTGGCGCGCACCACGCCGCGCGGCGTGCGCACGTGATGCACGCCGTTGATCGTCTCCACACCCAGCACCGGCGTGGATGGGTGCACGCGAGCGCCGAGCGCGCGCGCCATGCGCAGATAGCCGAAGGCCAGCTTGAGCGGATGCACGCCGATGCCGTCCGGTTCGTGCAGCGCGCCGCAGTTCTCCTGGTCGTCGACGTATTGCTCGCTCACTTCGGCGCGCGACAGGATGCGAGTGTCGTAGCCGAACACGTCGCGCATGACCTTCGCTTCGTTGCGCAGGAATTCCATCTTGCGATCGCGGTGGGCGATGTAGAGGTGGCCGCCAGATTGCGGTTCGCACGCGGGCACTTCGGCAACGAGCGACTTGAACGTCTCGAAGCCTTCGCGGATTTCGGCGTCCAGGCGCAGGGCGGTTGCCTTGCCCCAGCGGTCGATCCACTGCGAGCGATAGAGGCGTCCGCTGGCGTTCTGGCCCTGACCGCCGTTGCGGCTGGTGCAGCCCCAGCACGTGCGGTTGGCTTCGAGCACCATCGCCTTGATGCCGTGCTCGCGAGCGAGGAAGAGCGCGGTGGACAGTCCCGTGAAACCGGCGCCGACGATGACCACGTCGGCATCGGCGTCGCCGGGCAGCGGGCCGTCGTCCTCGGGTGGTTCGCCCGCGGTGGCGACCCAGTAGGTGGGCGCGTATTGCATGCCCAGTCCGGGGCCGGACGAGACCAGCGGATCGTAAAGCGGATCGTAGGGTGCAGCTTCGGAGCGACGATCCAGCGCGAAGGATTCAATCGTACCCACGTTAGGCTCCTGACAAAGTTGCATTCATACTGCCAAGAACATTTCTCCGGGATTAGTACCACCGCCGCTTTGTGATGGTGCCAGTGGAAACCGGCGTCGCCTCGGCGTTTGCGGGCGGCCCGTCGTGCGTCTCTGGCACCAGAATTTCCTACCGTGTTTCCTGCCGTGTGGCGCCAGGTCTCGCGAGTGCGGACGGCGCATGTTGGGCCACACGGAGCCGCGTGCAGGCGGCTCCGACGCTGACTCAGAGATCGAACTCCGGATCGGGCGATCGCAGCTTGCGCCAGATGGAGCGAACCGTGAACGCGACGAGCAGTACCGTCAGACTGACGATGCCGAGCGCCAGTGGCGTGCGTTGATCCGGAATGAACGCCATCGCGGCGACGATGGACAGCATGCCGACGATCGCGACCCACGTCAGGTACGGAAAGCCCCACATGCGCACCCTGAGCTTGCCCGGGGCTTCACGCTCCAGCCGCTTGCGCAGCTTCAACTGCGAGAACGCGATGAGCACGTATACGAAGATCGCCACGGTGCCATACGAGTTGACGAGGAACGCGAACACGGTGTCTGGCGAGACGTAGGACATCACCACCGCGACATAGCCGAACAGCGTGCCGACCAGGATCGCGCGCACCGGTACGCCGCGCGAGTTGAGCTTCGCCAGGGAGCGTGGTGCGTCGCCCCGGCGCGTGAGCGCGAACAGCATTCGCGACGACGCATACAGGCCAGAGTTCAGCGCCGAGAGCACGGCGGTCAGCACGACGGCGTTCATGATGTGCGCCGCGGCCGGAATACGCATCGCTTCGAGCGCGCTCACGTACGGCGTGGCCATCCCGGCGGAATTCCAGGGCACGAGCATCACCACCAGCAGGATCGAGCCGATGTAGAAGAACAGCACGCGCCCGATCACCGAGTTCGTCGCACGGGCCACCGCCTGCTGCGGCTCGGACGCTTCGGCCGCCGCGATCGTCACGATTTCGGCGCCGAAGTAGAAGCCTGTCGCCGCAACCGCGCCGGCCATCACGGGGCCGATGCCGTTGGGCATGAAGCCGCCGTGCGAGAGCAGGTGCCCGGTGCTCGCGACCGCGCCGGGCCACATGCCGAACACGAACAGCGCACCGAGGAACAGGAACACGACGATGGCGGCCACCTTGATCGAGGCGAACCAGAACTCGAACTCGCCGTACGACTCCACCGACACGAGATTGGTCAGCGTGAGCACGACCAGCAGTGCGAGACTGATGGCCCAGGCGGGAATGTCGGGCAGCCAGAACTGGATCAGGTTGGCGCCCGCGACGGCTTCGACGGCCACCACGATCACCCAGAAATACCAGTACATCCAACCCGTCAGGAAGCCGGCCAGTTCGCCGCCGACCGGCTTGTCGTTCCAGGCGAGGCGGGCATATTCGTAGAACGATCCCACGGCGGGCAGCGCGCAGGCCATCTCGCCGAGCATGCGCATGACCAGCACGACGAGCGCGCCCGTGATCAGGAACGACAGCACGGCCGCCGGGCCCGCGGCGTGCACCACGACGCCGCTGCCGACGAACAGACCCGCGCCGATCACGCCACCGAGTGCGATCATGCTCATGTGGCGCTGCTTCAGGCTCGATTGCAGATGCGTGTTGTCACGATTGGCCATGGCGGCCTCCCGTGACGTGGTGCGCAGCGCGAGCAAGCGGGGCGGGGGATGGGGAGATACGGAAGAAATCGAAGAACTGGAAGAATTGGAAGAATTGGAAGAAAGGGGGGGAACGGAAAAAAAGAGCGACATGAAGCCGCTCGTGCAATGTCTCGACTGCCACACAACCTCCTGAATGCCTTGTTTGACGCGGGTGCGGCCGGGGGAACCGCCCTGCGTCTCTTGTGATGACCAACGGACCGCTTACGTCTTGTCGTACCTCGTCAAACCTTGCCCTTCCACGGCACCAGCACGCGCTCGAGATAGCGCATGATCAGATCGAAGCCGAAGGCGAAGAAGCCGATCACGATGATCCCCATGATCACGATGTCCGACGCGAGGAATTCCGCCGCGTTGAGCACCATGAAACCGAGACCGCTCGATGCCGCCACCATTTCGGCGGCCACCAGCGTGGTCCAGCCCACACCGATCCCGATGCGCATGCCCGTGAAGATCTCCGGCAGCGCCGATTTCACGATCACGTGCATGACGATCTGACGCGGCGACGCTCCCATCGAATACGCCGCGTGAATCTGCTCCATCGACACCGAGCGCACGCCGGCCCGTGCCGCGATGGCCAGCGGCGCGAAGATGGCCAGATAGATCAGGAACACTTTCGAGAATTCGCCGATGCCGAACCAGATGATCACGAGCGGCAGGTAAGCCAGCGGCGGCAGCGGGCGATAGAACTCGATGGGGGGATCGAACACGCCGCGCCCAATGCGCGACACGCCCATCAGAATGCCCACCGGAATCGCCGTGACGCAGGCCAGCGCGAACGCGCCGAACACGCGGTAGAGGCTCGCGAGCGTGTGCTGCCACAACGTGGAACCGGCGAAGCCCTCGGTCGAGACCTGGACGAACTTCTCGACGATGGCGCGCGGGCCCGGCAGGAACAGCGGCTTGATCATCCCGGAGGAGGTAATCGCGACCCATAGCAGCAACAGCACGATGACGGTGACGATGCTGATGGCCAGGCTCGGCCCTTGGCCCGGGGCCCCGAACGACTCGCCCGCCTTGACCGGGCGCGGCGCGAACATGCGCGCGAAGAGGCCGCGCTGACGCGCCGGGCGCGGGCGTGAACCGGTAGGCATGGGAGGCTGTCCGGCGGCGGCGCCGGACGGCGACGCATGCGTGGTGGCGACAGGTTTGGTCAACATGATGGCTACGTCTCCTGCTTGAGAGTCAGGCAGCGACCGCACTGGCTGCCGGCGTCGCCGCCTGACCAGCTCGCTCGTCGCCGTAGATGATGCTGAGCACGGTTTCGCGCATCGCGATGAAGTCGGGGCTCGACTTGATGGTGCGCGCGTCGCGGCACTCGAGATAGCGTTTGTTGAAATCGAGTTCGTAGGTATGCGTGATGCGTCCGGGACGCGGCGACATCACGATCAGACGGCTCGCCAGGAAGAGCGCTTCTTCCACGCTGTGCGTGATGAAGAAGATCATCTTGCCGGTCTCTCGCCACACGTCGAGCAGCAGTTCCTGAATGGTCTCGCGCGTCAGGGCGTCGAGCGCGGCCATCGGCTCGTCCATGAGCAGCATCGACGGATTGCAGGTGAGCGCCCGGGCGATGCCCACGCGCTGCTGCATGCCGCCCGAGAGCTGGTAGATCATGTGGTTGTGGAAGTCCTTCAACCCGACAAGCGCGAGGTTGCGCGCGGCGCGGGTGCGTCGCTCGGTCTTCGGCACGCCCTGCAGCTTGAGACCGAATTCGGTGTTCTCCATCACGTTGAGCCAGGGCAGCAGCGCGTGCTTCTGGAACACCACGCCCCGGTCGGCGCCGGGGCCCTCGACAGGGGCGTCGCCGAGCAGCAGTTGGCCGGACGTGGGGGCGATGAAGCCGGCCATCAGACTGAGCAACGTGGTCTTGCCGCAGCCCGAGGCGCCGAGCGCCACCACGAAGTCGCCGGGCGCGATGGTCAGATCGACGTGAGCGAGCGCCTGCACCTGCTCGCCGGGACGCCGGCCGGGATATACGACGCTGACGTCGTTGACGATGAGTTGTTCCATGAAGCCCTTCTCCTGTCGATCCTGCGATCGGGAGGGCCGCCGCGCCGGTGAGCGATGCCCCGGCGTAGCGGCCCCGGTGCGGCTTACTTCAGCTTGAGCGCAGCGTCGACGTAGCGCGACGTCACGTACGGCGTGTAGTCGGTCTTGACGGCGTTGATCTTCTGCTGGCCCTTGAGGAATTCGGCCGTGTCCTTGAGCGCCTTGACGGCACGGCTGTCCTTGCCGCCGCCGAGCCATTCGGCCGACGCCTGTTGCTGCGCCGACGGATAGGCGTACAGCGAGAGCGCGCCAGGGACGTCTTCCGGCTTGCCGCCGATCATCTTCACGATGGCCTTGACCTGCGGCGACGTTGCCGTCCAGGCGGCCTGGTTCTGGCGGTAGGCGGCATCGGCGTCGGCAATCACCTTGACGAACTTCGCCATGAACTCGGCGTTGGCCTCGCCCCATTTGCGATCGACCGCGATGCCGTCGAACGTCGGCTTGCCTTGCTGGGACAGTTCGCCCGAGGTGATCAGTACGTGACCGCTCTGCTTGATCTGGGCGAGCGCCGGGTCCCACACGTAGGCCGCGTCGATGTCGCCGCGCTCCCATGCCGCCACGATCTGGTTCGGCTGCATGTTGAGCACCGTGACTTCGTTCGGCTTGATGCCCCACTGCTGGAGCGCGAACATCGTGTGGTAGTGGGTGGTGGAGACGAACGGCACGCCGATCTTCTTGCCCTTCAGATCCGCTGGCGTCTTGATGTTCGACGCGTTGCGCACGACCATCGCCTCGGCCTTGTTGATGTCGTCGAGGATCCAGAACAACTGCAGGTCCAGCCCTTGCGAGACGGCCGCGGCCATCGGGCTGGAGCCCAGCACGCCGATCTTGATGTCGCCCGACGCGAGCGCCGTGGCCACCTTCGCCCCCGACTCGAACTGGCGCCAATGGATCTTGTACCCGGTCGCCTTTTCGAACGCTCCGCTCGCAATGGACACCAGCCACGGATCGACGATCTGCTGGTACGCGATCGTCACCTCCTTTTCTTCCGCCTGCGCCGGGGCAGGGAGCATCAAGGCTGACGCGAGGGCCACGGGCAGCGCGGCTGCCGCCAGCGCCGTGGCGGCGAACACCCGTCGCAGCCGGTTCGGAATTCCATTCATGGTTCACCTCTAAGCGGAAAGTTGTCGGTGGAACGCGAGGGTTTGACGCACCAGGGGTTACGAATCGGCGCCAAGTGACTGCATCATTGCCGCGCGTCTTTTTGTTCGTTAGAGCCAGTTGGCCGCATTTGATGATGCCAACTGGTCCAGTTCCCGCGGAATCGCCTCGCAGGCCGCATGGATGCTCGATTTCGCCTCAATTCCGCATGACTGCGGACAAACCCGAATTCGGAATTAACGTCACCGTCTGATGAGTAATAATTGACGTTCTGGAAGTAACAAGACGAGAGGACGCGATGTCGAGCCGGATTTCCGCGGCGATGTGGAACCAGTTGTTTCTGATGTCGGCGCGCGCGGGCATGGGGTTGCAGAGCCAGATTCGCCAGATGCTTGTCTCGGCGATCCTGGACGAGCGTCTCATGCGCGGCGCGGCGGTGCCGTCGTCGCGCGAGCTCGCCGAGGGGCTGGGTGTGGCGCGCAACACGGTGGTGCTGGCCTACCAGCAACTGGTCGACGAGGGTTATCTGATCGCGCGCGAGCGGCGCGGGTATTTCGTGAACGGCGACATTCTGGCGCCTCGCGTGGGAGCGCAGCACTCGCCTGCGCCGGAGGCGGCAACGACGGCGACTGGCACCATGCCGCCGCTCGATCCGCTCACGCCGGACTGGGAGGGGCGCTACGTCGTGCGGCCTTCCGCGCAGCGCAACATCGTCAAGCCGATCGATTGGCAGCAGTATCAGTACCCGTTCATCTACGGGCAGTTCGATCCGACCATGTTCCCGACGGCGGACTGGCGCGAGTGCTGCCACAAGGCGCTCACCGTCATGGAGATCCGCGACTGGGCGCCGGACATGATCGCGCGCGACGACGAGACGCTGATCCAGCAGATCCGCACCCGCGTGCTGCCGCGCCGGGGCGTGTGGGCCGACGCCGACGAAATCGTGCTTACCAACGGTGCACAGCAGGCGCTCTATCTGCTCGCCGATCTGCTCGTCGGCGCGCGCACGACCGTCGGTATCGAGGACCCCGGTTATCCGGACGCCCGCAATATTTTCGCGATGCGCACGCCCAAGCTGATCGGGTTGCCGGTGGACGAGCACGGTCTGCCGGTCGACGAGCGCCTGTCGCAGTGCGACTACGTGTACGTCACGCCGTCGCATCAATGTCCGACCACGACGACGATGCCGCTCACGCATCGCGAGGCGTTGCTGCGTCGTGCCGAGACGGACGACTTCGTGCTGATCGAAGACGATTACGAGAGCGAGAACAGCTATTCGGACATTCCGATTCCCGCGCTCAAGAGCCTGGACCGCAGCGATCGCGTGATCTACATCGGCAGTTTGTCGAAGTCGTTTGCGCCGGGCTTGCGGTTGGGCTACATCGTGGCGCCGGCGGCGCTCGTGGCGGAACTGCGCGCGCTGCGCCGACTGATGATCCGGCATCCGTCGGCGTTCATTCAGCGCTCGTTCTCGATGTTCCTGGCGCTCGGGCATCACGACGCGCTGCTGCGTCGTCTGGCGGACACCTACGCCAAGCGCGCGGAGGTGTTGAGTGCGGCGCTCGCCACCCATCTGCCCGAAGTGTCGTTCGTGCACGTGAAGGGCGGCGCGTCATGCTGGGTGCGCGGACCGCAGGCGCTCAACGCCAACGTGCTGGCCTCGCGCGCGAAGTCGCGCGGCATCCTGATCGAGCCGGGCGACGTGTTCTTCATGGGCGACGCCCCGCCGCGCAACATGTTCCGGCTCGGCTTCTCCTCGATACGGCTCGAGCATATCGAGGCGGGCGTCGTTGCGCTGGCTGAGGTGCTTCGGGAGACGCTGGCCGACGCCGGGCGGTCGGCGACCTGACTGTTACCGGTGCCCGGGAAGGTCGACTGTCAGGGCGTGCCGTTGCGCCCGAACAGACGGAAACCGTCGCGTGTGGAAAGGCGCTCGTAGTAGGTGGACACGCCCTCCATCCACGGGTGGTCGATCGGCGTGCTGAACCAGCGGTGCACGGACAGACCGATGACGATGTCCGCCAACGTGAATGTGTCGCCGCACACGAATGCCTGGGTCGCTTGCAGCTGCGCGTC
The DNA here is from genome assembly GCF_000815105.2 of Pandoraea pulmonicola. Classification (NCBI taxonomy): domain Bacteria; kingdom Pseudomonadati; phylum Pseudomonadota; class Betaproteobacteria; order Burkholderiales; family Burkholderiaceae; genus Pandoraea; species Pandoraea pulmonicola. Next base: position 834,981 of record NZ_CP010310.2, read on the forward strand.
GAGGACGCGCATGAATTCCGTCCAGCCGTGGACCTCGGCGGCAAGCTTGTCGGCGTCGTCGTAGCCGGGGGTATGCCGCACCAGCGACTTGAACGGATAGCGCCACGCAGCGTTCAGATCGGACGCCTGCCAGTCGATCCACTGGTCGATTCGTGCGCGTTCGCGCGGCGCGACCGGATAGAGATCCGTGCGTTCGCGCGACGTGACGAGGTAGCGCAGAATGCTGTTGGATTCCCACATGACGAAGCCGTCGTCGTCGATGACCGGCACCATTCTGTTGGGGTTCAGCGCGGCGAAAGCGGGGTCGTCGAGCTTGCGCGACGCATCGCCATCCCCCCACGGCTCGTTGCGAAACGGGATGCCGAGTTCGTGACTGAGCCACAACACCTTGCGAACGTTGATGGAGCCGGGTCGACCGAGAATGCGGAGCATGGGAACCTCGAAGGGTAGGGGGTGGGCTCGATTCTAGGGACATGGAGGGCCCGAAAACAGATACAGATCCGGGGTGCCGGACCGGAACAGAGGACGGGCGGCGCAGAGCATGGCGGCACTTCCCGACTTGGCCGCACGTGCTGCGTTCGATCGGCCGCCGGGGGGGCGAGCGCGGCGGCGGCCCGATGCCGTTGCGCCGCGCGTGACCGTCGAGCCCGAGTCAGAACGTGTGGCGCAGCCCGAGCGAGACGCCCACCTTGCTGCCATAGGTTCCTTGCGAGGCAATCAGCGTGTAGCGCCCGCTGATGTTGTTGCGGTCAATCTCGAGATAGACGTCCGTACGTTTGCTCAACTGGTAGTCGGCCATGCCGTAGACCGCCGTGCGTTTGCCGCCGGGTTGCGCCTGCCAGTCCACGAAGCCGCCCACGCCGAGCGTCAGCGCCGGCAGCGGGTTGTAGCTCAGGCCGAGCAGCATGACGTTGTTGCGCGTCTCGACTTCGGTCAGCTGACTGTGCAGATAGCCTGCCGTGGCCTTCCACGCGCCGAAGGCGGCGCCGGTGGAGAAGCCGAACGTGTTGCGCGATTGCGTGCCGTCGGCAGACGTCAGGCGCTGGTACAGTAACGTGCCGTTCACGCCGCCGGCGGTGTAGCCCGCCGTGATCCCGACACCGGAGTTCGCGTGCGCATTGCCTGCCGTGTTGCCGAACGTATAGGCGGTGCCGAGCGAGAAGCCACCCGCGTCGAGCGTGTATTTCACGGTGTTGTCGAGCCGGCTCCCCACGTAGTTGCTTGCGACGATCAACGTGTCCAGGTTCGGGTTGTTGAAGATCTGAGCCGCGCCCATCGCCGTGTAGCCCACGCTGTATTGGCGCCCGAACGACAGCGCGCCGTAGCTGCCGCGCACGCCGACGAAGGCCTGCCGGCCGAAGAGCCGTCCCGCGCCATTCGACGAATCCTGCCCGAAGCCCGGGCCCTTGGTCGATTGCAGCGACGTACCGTCGTCGAGATTGAAGCCGCTCTCCAGCACGAAGAACGTTTCGAGATCGGGCGCGAGCTGCTCGGTGCCCTTGATGCCCCAACGCGACCCGGTAAACGAGCCTTGCGATGCGCTGAACAGGCGCGCATCGCTCGCGTTGGCGTTGGTTTCATAGCGAATCGCCGTGTCGATCAGGCCGTAGAGCGTGACTTCGGCGCGGGCGCTCGCCGGGGCGAGCATCAAGGGCGTGAGGCAGGCCGCCGCGTACGCGAGGCGGCGTCGGGTTGCAAAAGGCATGAAACGTGTCTCCGTTGTGGTGTTGTGATGTTGTGGTGTTGTTGCGTTGTGATGTTGTCGGGGTTTGTCGCGGTTTCGAAGGGAGGGCGCTCCGCCGAAGACGGCGACGCCCGACGTCAGGGCGGACCCGGCAGGCTGCTCGCATCGCCGGTGTGGGCTGCCACGGCAAAGACGGCGCTTGCCGTGGCGAGCGGACGACCCTGCATGTCGCGAACTTCCGCCTCGCAGAAGGCGAGCGAGCGGCCGCTGCGGCGCACGTGGGCGTGCGCGGTGATTCGTCCGCTGGCCGGGCGCAGGTAGTTGATCGTCAGGTTGACGGTGCCGAGGTTCTCCACCGCACCGCTCGCCCGCGTGGCCATGCCCATCGCCGTGTCGAGCAGTGTGGCGACGAGGCCCCCGTGGGCATTGCCGTGGCGGTTGGTGTGGCGCGGGAGCACTTCGCATGCGAGCACGACCGAGTTGTGATCGTGCGCCACGAGCGTGATGCCCTGATCGCGACAGAACTGAGATTCGACCCGCAAGGCCGGCGCGGAATGTGTCACTTCCCGTGTGCCGCGAGCATGGGGTTCAGGCCGGTGCGCGCCACGCGGCTCGCCAACGGCCGCCCGAGCGCGCTCTCGCACGCCTGCGAGGCCGCCATCATCGCTCCGAGGTCGATGCCGGTATCCAGCCCCATGGTTTCGAGGACGTTCACGAAATCTTCCGTGCAGACGTTCCCGGTCACACCGCCGCCGTACTGGACTTTCGCGGGATGGCCGCCTACGCCGCCGAACGCCACGTCGAAGTGATGCACGCCAGCGTCGAGCGCGCTGAGGTAATTGACGATGCCGGTGCCGCGCGTGTCGTGGAAGTGGGCGATCGCGTGCACGTCAGGAAACGCCGAACGCATCTGCGCGAACAGGGCTCGCGTGGAGGCCTGGGTGGCGACGCCGATCGTGTCGCCAAGCGTGACGTGCCGAACGCCGAGCGACGCGAACCGCTCCACATCGCGCAGGACGACCGCCGGATCGATGGCGCCTTCGAACGGACACCCGAAGGCCACCGAGATCGTGCCGATGAGCCGGAAGCGGCCCTGTGCGGCGTCGACCATCGCCTCGATGCGCAACCACTGATTCGCGCGCGACTGCTTGAGGTTGCGCGCCGAATGCGACTCGCTCGCGGAGACGAGCAGACTGATTTCATTCGCGCCGATGCCCGCGTCGAGATCGACCAGGGCGCGCTCGACGGCGCGCGTATTGGCGCAGGTCGCCTTGTAGTACACCCCTTCGACGCGAGGCAATCCGGCGAGCAGTTCGCTGGCGTCGGCGAACTGTGGCACCACGGCCGGGTTGGAGTAGGAGGTCGCCTCCACGCGGCGAAAGCCCGCGCGCGCGAACCGGTCGATCAGGTCGCGCTTGACGTCGGTGGCAAGGAAAGCGGTTTCGTGCTGCAAGCCATCACGGGCAAAGCACTCGCACAGGGTGATGTCGGACATGATGGGACGGCGCAGCGCGCCAAGGAGAGTTCGATTGGCCGCATGAAATCACTTAATGTGATGCAATGTCAAATAAATTATTAATTGTGTAGCCGATGCTATCTGCATGAACTGTATAAATTCGATGTTTTTTATGGATGGGTTATTTGTCAGATAATTATTTTGTTTGACTAAGTCACGTTTATTGAATTAGGCTAGCCGACATACCCGTCTTACCTCATGCCGAAGAATCCGATGTCCCGAACCATGACGCTTCCCGATTCCCTGTTGATCTCCGATCGCGGCGCAGTGCGCGTGATCACCATGAACCGCCCCGATAAGCGTAACGCGCTGAACAACGAACTGACGCGCGGCTTGCTCGACGCGCTGCGCGATGCCGATGAGGATCCGGGCGTTCACGCCATCGTGTTGGCCGGCGCCGGGCAGAGTTTCTGTGCGGGTGCCGATGTCAAGGAATTCGGCGGCTTCGTTGCGGGGAGTGGCGATGCCGATGCCGATGCCGCGCAGGCCGCGCTCAGGCGCGCGCACCTGACGACGTCGCTGCATCGCGCGTTCGCCGCGATCGGCACGCCGGTCGTCGGCGCGGCGCAGGGGCACGCGATGGGCGGTGGCGCCGGGTTGGCGCTGGCGTGCGACCTGCTGGTCGTGGGCGAGAGTCTCAGGCTCGGCTATCCGGAGCTCAAGCACGGCATCGTGGCGGCCATCGTGATGGCCAACCTGGTGCGCCAGGTCGGACGCAAGACGGCATTCGAGCTCGTCTCCACGGGCGACACCATGGATGCATCCCGCGCGCTCGCGCTGGGCATCGCCAATCGAGCGAGTCCCGACGACACGCTCGTCGACGAGGCGGTGGCGCTTGCGCAGCGACTGGCCGACTACGATCCGGTGGCGATGGCGGCCACCAAGCGGCTGTTCCATCGCGTGGCCGATCTGCCGCTCGCGCAGGCCTTCGACGTCTCGCTCGACACCAACCTGATGATGCGCAGCTTCCCCAAGCGTGAGGCGAAGGCATGAACGGGGCGATGAAGCCGCTGGCCGGCGTCACGATCCTGGAGCTGGCGCGCGTGCTTGCCTGCCCGTTCGCCGACATGATCCTCGCTGAACTGGGCGCGACCGTCATCAAGATCGAGCAGCCGGGCAGTGGAGACGAGACGCGCTCGTTCGAGCCGAAGGTGGGCGACGAGTCCGCATACTACTTCGCCTGCAATCGCAGCAAGCAGTCCGTGACGGCCAACATGAAGACGGAAGCCGGTCGCGCGATCATCCACGACCTTGCCATGCGCGCCGATGTCGTGCTGGAGAATTTCCCCGTCGGCACGCTCGCGCGCCATGGGCTCGATCAGGCCACCCTGCGCGCCGCCCATCCGGCGCTCGTCTATGTCTCGTGCACGGGCTTCGGCCAAACGGGGCCGTACGCGAAACGCAAGGGCTACGACACGGTTTTCCAGGCGATGGGCGGGCTCATGAGTCTGACGGGCGAGCGCGGCAGCGGGCCGGTCAAGCCGGGGCTGCCCATTGCCGATCTGTCCTCGGGCCTGTGGATCGCGATCGCGATTCTGAGTGCCTTGCAGGGGCGAACGCGCACCGGCACGGGTTGCCACGTCGACTTCTCGATGCTCGATGGTCAGGTCAGTCTGCTCACGCTCGCGGCCGGGCGCTACTTTGCGCTGGGAGAAGTGCCGCCCCGTCTGGGCACCGAACACCCGGGTCGCGTGCCGTCGGCGACCTTCGTCTGTCGCGACGGCGCCTACGTCCACATCACTTGCAGCGATCAGCACTGGCGCCCGCTGTGCGAACTGCTCGGTCTCGACGCGTTGGCCGCCGATGCGTCCCTCGCGACCAACGCCGGGCGCGTCGAGCATCGCGAACGCGTCATGGCGGCGCTCACCGACGCGATCGCCGGCCGGACCCGCCGCGAGTTGTGCGATGCGTGCGACGCCGTCGGCGTGCCCGCCGGTCCCATCCAGCACGTTGACGAAGTGCTGGCCGATCCGCACGTCCTGGCGCGCGGCATGGTGAGCGAGTTTTCGCACCCGTCGGTGGGCAGGTTCGGCGCGCTGCCGGTGCCGTTCAAGTTCGACGGGTTTGCCGATCCGGAAGTCGGCCGGCCGCCGCTGCTGGGGGAGCACACCGACGCGGTGCTGGCATCGCTCGGCTACGCGCCGGAGCGCATCGCCGACCTGCGGCGCGAGGGCGCCATCTGAATTCGATTTGACCTTTGAGACGCGCGATGCGCGAACAGGGAACCAACCAATATGAAAGACTGGGAGACATTGGCGCTCGTGCGGCATGACGGGTTCGCCGAAATCGTGCTCGACCGGCCGCGGCAGCGCAACGCGCTCAACGCCGCGATGTGCGACGAGTTGCGTGCGTTGGTGCAGGCATTGCGCGACGACGCGTCGGTGCGCTGCGTGATCGTGCGCGCCAACGGGCCGGTGTTTTGCGCCGGCGCCGATCTGAAGGAGCGCCAGGGCATGAGCCTCGACGACGTGCGTGCGCGCCGCATCAAGGCATTCGCCGCTTACGACGCCATCGAACAGATCGGCAAGCCATGCATTGCGCTCGTCGAAGGCCCCGCGATCGGTTCCGGCGGGGAGATTGCCATGGCGTGCGATTTCATCGTGGCCACCGAGGCGGCAGCCTTCCGCACTCCCGAAGCGCTCTGGGGGACGGTCGGCGCCACGCAACGCATGCCGCGCGCCGTGGGCAAGCGGCTTGCCAAGGACATGGCCTTTACCGGGCGCACGTTATCGGCGCAGGAGGCGCTCGTCGCCGGTCTGGTGTCGCGCATCGTGCCGGCGAGTGAAGCCCTCGACACCGTGCGTGCCATGGCCCGGGACATCGCTGCCGCACCGCCACTCGCCATGCATCTCACGAAGCACTGCATCGACAAGGGCGTGGAGACGGATGCCGCCGGGGCGCTTGCCATCGAAATGCTGGCCATCGAGACGTTGCTGCAAAGCCCCGACTGGGGCAGCCGGATCGCCGGGTTCGGGAGCGATACTGCGAACGGTCAGACGAGCGCGGGCTTGCCGCAAGGAGGTCGCCATGGCTGAGGCTGAGTATGAAATCCATGCGCGTCAGTTCGGCTTGACGGGGCCGGTGACGTTGCCCGCGATTCTCGCGGAACGCGCGCGCTGCACGCCGAGTGCGCAAGCGCTGGTGATCGACGGTGAGCGCATCGACTACGGGACGCTGGCACAGCGCGTGGCGCAGGCTGCGGCCCGCATGATCTCGCTAGGCGTCGCGCATGGCGAGCACGTCGGCATTCTGATGGGCAACTCGGTGAACTGGGTCGTCCTGTTTTACGCGGCGGCGTCGATCGGCGCGGTGGCCGTGCCGATCAACACGCGCTTCAAGTCCGACGAGCTGAACTACTGTCTGAGCCAGGGCGATGTGCGAGTGCTGTTCTATGTCGACACGTTCCTGAACATCGATTACACGCAGTTGCTGCGGGGTGTGGAGCCGGCACTCGACCAGAGCCTGCCCGGCGAGGTGCTGCCGCTGCTGCGTCACGTGGTGATGGTCGGCGAGCGCGCGCGCGACCTGCCGCGCGGCGTCGAGCATTTCGATGCGCTGCCCGATACGGCGGAGCTGCATGCCGAAGCGGCCCGCCGCGCGTCGGCGGTCTTGCCGGACGACATTCTTCTCATCCAGTACACCTCGGGTACCACGTCGTTCCCGAAAGGCGTGCTGCTGCGTCATCGCAGCATGCTCATGAATGCCGCGGCGTCGGCGCTGCGCATCGGCGTGCGCGCCGATGATCGCTACTTCAGCGTGCGTCCGTTCTTCCATGTGGCCGGCACCACGATGTCGTTGCTCGTCTCGCTGGTCACGGGAGCGTGCCTGCTCTCGGTGCCGTCGTTCGACGTCGCGCGCGTGCTCACCATTCTCGATGAGGAGCGCTGCACGCTCACGTCGGGCAACGACACGATCTTCCTGATGATGATGGGGCACCCGGAGTTCCGACGCGAGCGTATTCACTTGCGAGGCGGCTGGGCGGCGGCCGGCCCGGAGATCATGCAGAAGATCCACGATGTGATGGGCGTGCCGTACATGGTCGGCGCCTATGGTCAGTCGGAAGCGTCGCCGAACGTCGTGCTCAACGACTGGCGCGACCCGCTCGCGCTGCGCGTGGGCGGATGGGCCAGTCCGCATCCCGGCCTCGAGATCCGCACCGTTTCGACCGCGACGGGCGAGGTGCTGGGGCCCGACGAGCCGGGCGAGATCCAGGTGCGTGGCTGGAGCGTGATGAAGGGGTACTACAACAAGCCGAAGGAGACGGCGCAGGCATTCAGCGACGACGGCTGGCTGCGCACGGGCGACCTTGGCGTGATCGACGCCGAAGGCCGCATGCGGATGCTCGGGCGGCTCAAGGACGTGTTCCGGGTCGGGGGCGAGAACGTGGCGCCGGCCGAAGTGGAAGAGACGTTGTTCACGCATCCGGACGTTCAGCTCGCGCAGGTGGTCGGCGTGCCCGACGCGCGGCTCGGCGAAGTGCCTGCCGCGTTCGTGGTGCTGCGTCCCGGTGCCCAGGTGAGTGCCGAGGCGCTGATCGACTGGTGCCGTGCCCGCTGCGCGAATTTCAAGGTGCCGCGCTATCTGCGGTTCGTCGAGTCGTTCGACGGCATCGGCATGACCGGCAGCTCGAAGGTGCAGAAGAACAAGCTGCGCGACTACGCGATACGGGAGTTCGGCCTGTCCTGACGCGACGCGCCGGACCCCATCCAAAAAAATACCGGAGGAGACATGACTTCACATACGACGACGGCATCGCAGCCGTTCGACGGCCTCGCGACGCCTGCGGCCGCGCCAGCGGTCGAGGAGGCGACCTATCGCAGGATCGCGTGGCGCATTCTGCCACTGCTGTTCGTTTGCTACATCATCAACTACATCGATCGCGCCAACATCGGCATCGCGCAGATCCAGTTCAAGGCGGATCTGCACTTCAGCGACCTGGTGTACGGAATCGGCGCAGGCCTGTTCTTCGTGGGCTTCCTGCTTTTCGAGGTGCCGAGCAACCTGATGCTCGCGCGCATGGGCGCTCGCAAGACGCTCCTGCGGATCATGACGCTCTGGGGCGCCGTGTCCTGCGCCATGATGTTCGTCCGTACGCCGATGGAATTCTACGTCGCGCGCATGCTCCTCGGTGCGGCTGAAGCGGGGTTCTTCCCCGGCCTGATTCTCTACCTGAGCTATTGGTTTCCGGCCGAGCGCCGTGCGCGGGTGACGGCGCTGTCGTTCGTGGCCATTCCGATCGCCACGATGATCGGTGCGCCCACGTCGGGCTGGATCATGCGGCAGTTCCACGAGGTGCATGGACTGGCCGGCTGGCAGTGGATGTTCCTGCTCGAAGGGCTGCCGGCGATCGTGCTTGGGGTGATCGTCTTCTTCAGTCTGGAAGATCGCCCCGAATCGGCGAAGTGGTTGAGTGCCGACGAGAAGGCGAGACTCACGAGCGTATTGGGCGAGGAGCGCAGGCAGAAGGCAGGCAAGGGGCGCCATGGAGGCACGCTGGCGGCGCTCGGCGACTGGCGCGTGTACGTCGCGGGGCTGGTGTCGTTCTGCGCCTATGTCCTGGCGAGCACCATCGCATTCTTCGCGCCGGTGGTGATTCAGTCGACCGGGGTGCGCGATACGTTCCATGTGGGGCTGCTCTCCGCCATTCCCCCCGTGGTCGGCATCGTGGCAATGCTGATCGTAAGCCGCCACTCGGATCGCCACCGCGAGCGTCGCTGGCATGCCGCGGTGCCCCTCATGTGCGCGGCTCTCAGCCTGATGGTCATGCCCTATCTGTCGCACAACCTCGAGCTGGCCGTGCTGCTGCTGGCGATTGCCACTGCCGGGCATCTGTCGAGCCTGTCGGTGTTCTGGACGATTCCTTCGACTTACCTGGCGCCCGCAAGCGCGGCGGCGGGCATTGCGGTAGTGAGCAGCATCGGCGCGATGGGCGGCCTCGTCGGACCGAGCGTGATCGGCTACGTGAAGTCGACCACGGGCAGCCTTGCGCTCGGATTGCAGGTCGCGGGCTGCTTCGTGTTGTTCGGGAGCATTCTGCTGCTGGTCGGCATTCCGGCGCGTTTGCTGCCCAAAGGCGTCTCGCATTCCTGAGTCGGTATTCGCGAGCGTTTGCGGGCGTCGGCGTTTGACCGTGCCATGGCCAGGCGATAGCATGACGCCATTCCATCACGGTCAACTCGACACATGCCCAAGCAGACTTCCTCGCGCTCGCCGGAACCGGCGCCCGGCACGCCTTCCGACTTGCGGCAACTCACCTCGTTTCAACTGCGCCAACTGACGAACATCTACACCAAGGGTTCGTCGAGCGTTTACGAGCGTAACTTTGGTTTGACGCTCAACGAATGGCGCTCGATTGCACTGCTTCACGGCAGCGCCGGCATGTCGCTCAATCGATTGGCCGAGCAGGCGCAGTTCGATCGCGGCCTGATGAGCCGCACCGTGAGCGCGCTGGAGGCGCGTGGCATTCTTCGGCGCGGCACCGATAGTGCCGATGCGCGTGGCGTGGTGATCTCGCTCACGCCGCACGGACGCGATCTCGTCAAACAGGTCTTCCCCGTTGCGGAGGAGCTCAACGAGCGCCTGCTTTCCGTACTGACGCGCGCGGAGCGCGATGCCTTGCCGAAGATACTTGACAAGCTCACGTATCAGGCGAGGATCATGCTTGACCAGGAGCGGGAAGAAGCTGGTAGTGACGTGTGAGTTCAACGGACTGCGTTGTAAATTGTTTGACTTTGGTGCATATATCCCTTAGATTGACGGGCGTGGTCAATGCGCGTTCGCGCGGTAATCTCAGGGATTTTTCATGCTTCAGACCCGTCTCACCCGGCTGTTGAATATCAAATATCCCATCCTCCAGGCCGGGATGAGTTGGGCGTCCTCGAATGCGGCGTTGCCTATCGCGGTATCGAATGCCGGCGGGCTGGGAGTCATTGCCGCCGGCCCGATGTATCTCGATGCCTTTCGCGCCACCGTGCGCGAAGTGAAGGCCGCCACGAACGGTGCGTTCGCCGTCAATCTTCCGTTGTACCGGCCCCAGGCGGAGCAATTTCTCGACGTCATCGAAGAGGAGGGCGTGCCCGTCGTGATCGCCTCGCAAGGCGGGCCGAAGGCGCATCTTGCGCGCTTTCATGCGCGTGGCGTGCGATGGATTCATGTCGTCTCGACCATGGCGCACGCACGCAAGGCCGCCGATGCCGGTGTCGATGCGCTTGTCGTCGTGGGCGCGGAAGCGGGCGGGCACCCGCCTGCGAACGGCGTGAGCACGCTGGTGGCGGTGCGTCGCGCTGTCGTCGAATTCGATCTGCCCATCGTGGCCGGCGGCGGGGTGGCGGACGGCTACGGGGTGGCTGCCCTGCTGGCGCTCGGCGCCGATGCCGTGCAACTCGGCACGCGATTTCTGGCAACGCGCGAGGCTGGCGTCCACGAGAACTACAAGCACGCGGTGCTCGATACCGACATCGACGATACCGTGCTCGTCGGCGTGCGCGGGTTGCCGGTACGCATGACCCGCAATCGTTTCGCCGAACGTGTGCTGCAGGCCGATCGGGACGAGTCCGATGACGCCGCTTACGACACCTTGTTCAAATCCAGCTCCCTCAAGCAGGCGGCGCTCGACGGCGATGTTGACTGGGGGAAGGTCGAGCTCGGCCAATCGGCGGGGCTGATCGCCGATCTGCCCGCGGCGGCCGATGTCATGGCCCGGCTGGTCGAGGAGTGCGAGCGTGCCGTACGCCGCGTTGCCGCCTGACCGAAGCCGTTGTCGTCGATGTCCAACACCATCCCGTTGGCGTTCAGTGCGGCGAAAGCGGGGAGGTGCCTAGCTTGCGCGACCGAGAATGCGGAGCGTGGGGATAAGCCCTGCCGGACCAACTGCCTGCCGATCAAGCGGCCGCCCACGGCGGGGCTTCGCCAAGGCGCGACTTGAGCCATTCCACGAATGCCGCCACGTGCGGCAACGGCTCGCGCCGCTTGGGCACGAGCGCCTTCAACCAGGTGGCGTGCAGTGGAAACTCGTCGAGCACCGTCTGGAGGGTATGCCCCTGCGGGTGCCCGGCGACGAGATATGCGGGAAGTACGCCAAGACCATTGCCCGCACAGACGGACGTGAAGAGCAGCACGTTGTCGTTGGTCACGAGCTTTTGCGTCACGTCCACGCTGATGGGCCCCCTGCTACTCTCGAACTGCCACGTCGCGCCCTGCGGCTTGAACACGAGACAGTCGTGATCGGCCAGTTCGCGTGGGTGCGCTGGGGCCGGCTTGCGGGCGAGATAGCGTGGCGCGCCGTACACGGCGCGAGCGAGCGGACATAGCGGGATGTCGACAACGCCTTCGTAACTCTCCTCCAGCCCCGTGACAGCGATGTCGTAGTTCTCGTCCACCGGATTGATCGAGCGATCCACGAGCACGACCTCCATGGTGATGCGTTCGTGCTCGCTTTGGAATTGGCTCACCAACTCGGCCAGATACATCACGGCGAGCGTGGTGGGCAGCTTGACTCGCAGATGGCCTTCGAGCGCGCCCTCCGCGCGCTTCATACTGCCGACGACCGCGTCGAATTCGGCCACGAGCGCGCTCGCGTGCGAATGGAATTTCCGGCCGGCTTCGGTCAGTTCCAGACTTCGCGTGGTGCGCAGGAATAGCCGCGTCTGTGTCAGATGCTCGAGTTCGGACACGCGCTTGGCGATCACCGACGGTACGACATGGACTTGCCGCGCCGCCGCCGAAAAGCTGCCGTATCGCACCGACGCCAGAAAGGCCCGAAGGTTGAGAAGCGTGTCCATATCTTTCGCAAAACGCAAAAAGTGAAAGGCCAATATAGCGCAACTGATCACGAATGAGACCAGATAGCATGCGTCTCAATCATCTGGAGGAGGGATCAAGGTGGCGAAGTATCGATACGACGTCGTCGTCGTGGGCGGCGGATCTGCGGGTGTGGCCGCCGCCGTCGGCGCGGCGAAAATGGGCGCAAAGGTGGCGCTCGTGGAAGCGGCGGGGTGCCTTGGCGGCGCTTCAACGACACGCAGCGTGCTTACCTATTGCGGCATCTACACGCTTGGTGACACGCCGAAGGTAGCGGTGAGGGGTATCGCCGGTACGGTCATTTCCATGCTCGATGCGATGGGCGCGATTACCGGACCTCAGCGCCATCGCGGCGTATTCCTGATTTTCGATCCCGAAGCGGTGAAGCTGGTGCTCGATCGCGTGTGTCGCGACGCGGGCGTCGATGTATTTCTGCACGCCTTCGTGACCGGAGCCGAACGCGACGGCGACAGCATTTCGACGGTTCGTTTTGCCGACCACTCGGGCGAACATTCGATCGAGGCCAGTGCGTTCGTCGATGCCAGCGGCGACTGCGATCTGGCCGCCTTTGCTGGCGCGTCCACGCGATACGGCAACGGCGGCGCCGTGAATCTCGGTACGCTGGGCACGCGCTTCGGTGGGATCGCCAGCCACGCGGACGTGTCCGCCGAGAGCGTTCACAAAGCCATCGTCGGCGCCCTGCAGGCCGCGGGCGACGAGCATGTGCCGACGCTGACCAAAAGCAAGAGCGTGGTCGCGCGCCTGCCCATTTCGGGCGATGTGGTTGCGTACCTGGCGTCGGCAGATTACGACCCGCGCGACGTCGTGAGCCTGTCGCGCGCCGAGGCGAACGGACGCGAACAGGCCTGGCGATATCTCGAGGTGCTCAAGCGCCTGCCGGGCTGGGAGCACGCGTACCTTGCCTGCACGGGGCCGGAGTTCGGCACGCGCGAGAGCCGCCACATCAACAGCGTGGGCCAGCTCACGTGGGACGATGTGCTGCGCGATCGCCGCGCGCCCGACACCATTGCGCTGGGCACCTGGGGCGTGGAGTGGCACGACCGGCAGACGTACGAGAGCACGTTCGAGCTCCCTCCGTCGGGCACCTACGACATCCCGCTGTCCTGCCTGTTGTCGGTGGATACGCCGAACCTCTTTGCTGCCGGCCGGACCGCCGACGGCGACCGGAAGGCCGGCGCCAGCCTGCGCGTCATGGGCACGGCCTTTGCGACGGGGCAGGCCGCCGGTGTCGCGGCGGCGTACTACACAAAGGGCGGGACGTTGGCCGCTGGCGACGTTCAGCGGAGCCTGATCGAACAGGGCGCCGTCATTTCGGCTGACGACGTCTGATTCAGCGGCGGCAGCGGTATCGCAAGCAGCACAAGAAGATCAAAAAACAAATCACGATTTTCAGGAGACAGGGTTGTGGCGGAACTCAATGCAAAGGGGCACACGGGCGGCGCAGCCGTCGCGCCTCGCGCTCATTACCGATGGGTCGTGCTCACGCTCGCATGGCTGGCGCTGCTGTTCGCGTTCGTCGACCGGCTGGCGTGGGCCAGTCTGTCGGTGAAGGTTGGCGGCTCGCTCGGCATGTCCGTGGCAGGACTGGGCACGTTCGTCACCGCGTTCTATGTGGGCTACGTCATCTCGAACGCGCTGGGTGGTCTGGGGACGGACAAGTACGGGCCGAGCCGCATGCTGGCGGTAGCGCTGCTTCCGTTGGGCGCGACGACCTTTGCGTTCGGCTATACGACCAGCACCTGGATGGGGCTGGGCATTCAGTGCCTGATGGGCGTCGCCGCCGGTGCGGACTATTCTGCCTGCGTGAAGCTCGTCGCGACGTGGTTCGATTTCAAAACGCGCGGACGGGCGATGGGGATTCTCACCACGGCGTCTTCCGTTGGCGTGGTAGCGACGAATGCCGCCGTGCCCTATCTGTCGGGTGTCATCGGATGGGAGGGGGTGTACCGCACGCTGGGCGTATTGACGATCATCGTCGGCGTGCTGTGCATCGCCTTCCTGCGAGATGCGCCCCTGCCAGGCGAATCGAACCGGACGCAAAAGCCCGGACTGGCGGTGCTGCTACGAAACAGGGATCTGATCCTGCTGGCCATTGTCGGCTTCGGGGCGCTGTGGGGAACCTGGGGCTTTGCCTTCTGGGTCAATGCGCTGATCATCAAGGGCCATGGCCTGTCGGCACGCGCGGCTGGCGAGATCGCAGCCATGTTCGGGGTCGGCGCCATCGTATCGAAGCCCCTGGTCGGACTCGTGTCCGATTGGCTGGGCGGCAAGCGCAAGGCCATCCTCATTGTCTGTTTCGCGGGATTCGCCGCCTCTCTGATGGTCTTCGGGCTGCTGACGTCGGAGACCGCCTTCCTGATCTTCGCACCCGTGCTGGGTGTGGCCGCGTTCATCTACACGCCGCTCATCGTGGCGATGGTGGCGGAGATCGCCGGTCCCGTGCTCGTGGGCACGGCATACGGTTTCGCGAACGCCTTCTGGCAACTCGGGAGTGTGCTGGTGCCGCTGGTGGTCGGCGTGGTGTTCCAGTGGACCGGCTCGTTTCCCATGGCCTTTTTCGCCTTGGCGCTCGGGCCGTTGGTTGCCACGCTCTGCATGTTCGCGGTAAGGGAGCGAAAAACCTTCTGACAGCGCCGATTTCCATAGAAAAATCAGGCGTCTTGCGTTGTTGGGTCGACGACGGAACGGTTTCGGAAAACTGGTAATCTCTTCGTTTTCTCAGCCCCCCGCAGTCGATGATTCGTCACCACGGCATGGGCAGGTCGGTGCTCGTCTCCGCCTGTCTGTCGGCAAGCCTGATTGCCGCCGTCCTTACCTCCGGCGCAGCGTATGCCGGCGCCTGCCGCCCCGCCAGCGGCGACGCGAAGCGTCCGTCCATCGGTCTCGTGCTGTCCGGCGGCGGGGCGCGCGGGTATGCTCATCTCGGCGTGCTGGAGGTGCTGGAGCAAAACCGCATCCCGGTCGATTGCATCGCCGCGGCGAGCATGGGCGCCATCGTCGGCGGGCTGTACGCGAGCGGCATGAGCGCCGACGACATGCGCAAGCGGCTCGAGAACATCAACCTGGCCGATATCGCGTTCGATGTCGTCGAGCGCAGCGATCTGCCGCAGTCCGAGCGCGAAGACCAGCGCTACTACGTCAATAGTTTTTCCCTGGGCTTCGGCAGCAATGGTTTCCAACTGCCCGCGGGCCTCGTGCAAGGCAACCGTCTGCAGGCGCTGCTGCAGGATTGGACGGCCAGATTTGCCGGCAAGGTGAAGTTCGACAGCCTGCCGATTCCGTTCCGTGCCATCGCGACCGACCTGCGCACCGGAGAGATGGTCGTGCTCGATCACGGCTCGCTCTCGCAGGCGATTCGCGCGAGCATGGCGTTACCCGGGCTCTTTTCGCCGGCCGAGGTCGACGGCCGCACGCTCGTGGACGGCGGCATCGTCAGCAATCTGCCCGTGGAGACGGCGCGCGAAATGGGCGCGGATGTCGTCATTGCCGTCGATATCGGCTCGCGCTTGCGCCCGCTCAACGCGCTCGCCTCGCCGGCGGACGTGATGCAGCAGATGATCGGCATTCTGATTCGCCAGAACGTGGCGCGGCAGCGCGACAAGTTGAATGCGGGCGATGTGTTGATCCAGCCCGATCTCGGCAACCTGACGTTCGCCGACTTCCAGGATGCGGCGCGCGCCATCGATGCGGGCGCCGCCGCCACGCGCGCCGCGCTGCCGCAGCTGAAACACCTGGCAATGTCGCCCGCCGACTACGCCGCCTGGCGCGAGACGCACGAATCGCTGCCCACGCCCACGATCCGCATCGCGAAGGTCGAGATCCGTTCGCGCGGCGTGGTCTCGCCGGCGAAGATCCGACGGGCGGTGCACGTGAAGGAGGGCGACGTCTACGATCCTGCGCAGATCAACAAGGATTTGATGACGTTGTCCAACCAGGGCGATTTCGAGAGCGTCACGCAACAGCTCGTCGACGAGAACGGACAGAACACGCTCGTCATCGACGCTCAGGAGAAGCGCTGGGGGCCGAACTTCCTGCTCTTCGGACTCGGATTGTCGGCAACGAGCAAGGAGGAGGGGAGCTTCCGGATGCATATCGGCTATCGTCGTCCATGGCTCACGCAGAACGGTCTCGAAGCACGCGTCGACAGCACCATCGGGAGCGATCTGCTCAATCTGCACATGGAGCTGCGTCAGCCGATTGTCAATGCCTGGGGCGTGTACGTCGCTCCCTATGTGGAAGTGCAGCGTCGGCATGCCAACGTCTACGACGATTCGAGCGATGTGAGGATCACGCGGTATCGGCTCACGTCCGAGCGGGCCGGTGTCGACTTTGGTGTCCCGCTCTCGCACTATGGCGAATTCCGCTTCGGTGTTGCCTACTCGCACGCATACGCCACACCGCAGTTCAATCTGCCGATCACCGACGACAACAACGTGCCGCGCGGCTTGCTGTTTCCGGATCTCTACGGCCATCAGCTCAGCGCCCGTGCACGCTTGCTCATCGACCAGCTGGACGACCCGCAATTCCCGCGTCGCGGCTATTTCCTGGAGTTGCGCGGCGAACAGTCGCTGGTCTCCGCCGATCGGAAGACGACGGAGCTGTACGGCAAGGCGCTCGGTGCGGCAAGCTTCGGGCGCCACACCGTCAATGCGAGCATCGAGGCCGGCAACACCTTCGGAGGGCCGAACCTCGCCAACCCGCTCGGCTTCACGCTGGGCGGCTTCCAGCATCTGTCCGCCTATGCGGCGGATCAACTCTCCGGCGCGTCGATGCTGTATGGACAGGTGACTTACATGAACCAGATCGCCACGTTCACCGCCTCGCCGATTCGGCGGCTTTTTGTCGGGATGAGCCTGGAAGCCGGCAACGTGTGGGATCTCGATCGAGGTTTCGGGCGGGGTTCGCTCAAACGCAGCGCGACACTGTTCACCGCGCTCACCACGGCCTTCGGTCCGATCTATCTGGGGGTGGCTGTCGCGCCTGGCGGCCGCAAAAATCTCTACTTCCAGTTGGGCCGGACGTATTGATGCCTGGCGGCGTGAGCCGCGCCCCGGCGCTCAGGCGCTGTCGGCCGGCCAGCTCATCTCGAAGCGTGCACCGCCGAGCGTGAGCGGGTCGGTCGCCACGATGCGCCCGTTGTGCGCCTGCAGGACCTGTTGGGAGATGGCGAGCCCGAGACCGTGTCCGCCCACGCGGCGATCGAGCCGGACGAACGCATCGAAGATCCGCTGACGCTCGCTTTCGGGAACGCCGGGGCCGTCGTCTTCGACGTACACCTCGACGTTGCCGTGCCGCAGGCGCATGCCGACGTGGATGCGCGAGCGCGAATGCCTCGCCGCATTGCGGACCAGGTTGCGCATGGCGAACGACATCAGCCGTTTGTCCATCGCGACGAGCACCGACGGCTCCAGTGTTTCCACGAGCGTGATTTCCCGCTCCGCATACAGCAGCGCGGCGTCGAGCACCTGCTGCGAGAGCCAGTTCGCCACCGACGTCTTCTCGAGGTTCGATTGAAGCGAGCTGTATTCGAGGCGCGCGTACGTCAGGCTCATGTCGATCAGTTCGTCGAGTTCGGTGACGTCCTGGTCGATTCCTGCGAGCGCCTGTTGGCGCGCTTCGGCCGACGACGTGGGGTCGCGCAGGATTTCCAGCGCGAAGCGCAGCCGGGCGAGCGGCGTGCGCAGTTCGTGCGAAATGCCGTTGGTCAGGTCGCGCTGCGTGGCGATGAGCTTTTCCATGCGCATCGCCAGTGCGTTGAGCGTACGCGCCAGCGGGCCGATGATGACGCTGTACGACTCGCGGGCGCGTGTGTGGAAACGTCCCCCACTGAAGTCGATGGCGCGCTCGCGCACCATGACGAGATCGACCCACACGGGCCGCATCCAGCGATAGGCCACGATGGCGGGCAGGATCAGCGTTGCGGCGATGCTCGGCAGCAGGAACTGCACGGATAGCAGGAAGTCGCGCGACGCCGCGCCGGCGGGCGCCGCGATCAGCATCGCGGCGGGCACGATCCAGATGGACAGGCAGAGCAACAGCATGCCGGTGTAGGTGCGCACGTACAAACGCGACCAGCTCGGGCGCCGGTCGGCGCGCGTATCCGTCCAGGAGCGCCGGAAGCGCAGCCAGCGCAATCGATAGTGACGATAGGGCTGAAACTTGGTGGATGGCATGCGTTGTCTCGATCCTGGCGCTCAGTCCCAGCCCGACTTGTTCAACTGATAGCCCTTGCCGCGCACGGTGAGGATACGGTGCGGCGCCGCCGTGTCGTCGTTGAGTTTGCGGCGCAGCTTGTAGATGCCGGCGTCGATCGAGCGGTCCAGCCCGTCGAATTCGAAGCCGCGCAGTTCCTTGAGCAGTTCGTCGCGCGTGACGACTTTGCCTGCCGAGCGGGCCAGCGCCCACAGCAAGTCGAATTCGGCCGATGTCAGCTCGGGCGTGCGGCCGTTGGGCAGCGTCACGGTACGACTTTCCCGGTCGATGGTGAATCTGCCGAGCGTGATGGCGTCGGGCTGCACCACGGGCGATTGCCGCTGCACCGTGCGGCGCAGTTGCGCCTTGATGTGGGCGAGCAGCACGCGCGGCTGCACGGGCTTGTGCACGTAGTCGTCCGCGCCCAGCTCCAGGCCCAGCACTTCGTCGAATTCCTCGTCGCGCGCGGTCACCATGATGACGATGCCGTCGTAATGCTGGCGGGCTTCGCGGCAGATCTGGAAGCCGTCCTTGCCGGGCAGGTTGACGTCGAGGATGACGAGGTCGGGACGTCGGCTGACGATCGTTTGGACGGCGAGAGCGCCGTCGAGCACCGTGTCGACGTCGTACTCGTGCTTACGCAGGTACTCGGCAACCAGCGCAGAGAGCCGGACATCGTCTTCGACAAGCAGGATCCGTGTAGACATGGTGGTGTTTTCTATTGGGCGGAAACGATGGCGATGCGTCCGTGCGCGCCATGGCGGGCGCGGCGCCGGAGCCGGCATACGCGGTGCAGCCGTTTCCCGTGCTTTTCTGGATTCTAATGGCTTCCGTCTTTCCCTGAAGACATGTGGCCGATGTGCGACACCTTCCAGCCCACCCGCCCGATCGATAGCGCTACCGGCCGATGGAGGGTTCAATGTTCCTCGGGTGGCGCGGCGGGTGCGACCAGGGCGACGCAGAGATGCTTCTGCTTTTGCTTGGCATCCCGATGGAAGGAGAATAATACGTCTTCGGTGGTGTCGATCTTCAGCGTCGGCCACTGTGCGAGCACCGCGCTGAAGTCCGCGTCGTCGCAGCGCACGTCCGGTGTTCCCAAGAGCAATGCGCCGTCGCGCCGCACGTTGGCCTCGTCGATGTCATACGTGTAGATATTGGGTCGCGCTGCGTTCGACCAGGCCGAGAGCAGATACGGATTGCCCGGCACATAGAACGTCAGCCAATGCGAGACAGGATGGCCGCCGACATAACGCAGCGGGGCGCCGTACCGGTCTCGCCAGCGCTGATCGAGGACGACGCTCAAGGTCTTCAATCCAGAGAATTTCTGTCCGGCGTTCTTCACGTTCGCGCAGAGGAAGAAGGCGTAGACCACGACGACGATGGCAGCGGCGCCGGCGAATCCCACGATGGCGCGGCGCACGGACACTTCCTGTCCGCTCCCGGAACGGGCACCCGCGACACACGCAACCAGCAACGCCGGCGCAGGCACGGCGAACGGTTGCAGCCATTCCGTCACACGCCCGCCGTCGAACACCGTGAAGTACGCCACGATCGGCACGAGCGGCAGCAGGAGCACGCGCGTGAGCAGAAGCAGCGGCGCCCGCACCTCCGGCGAGGTGGGCCGGCGCAGTCGCGCCCCGCACAGCAGGATGGCGATGGCGAGCACGGCGATGGGATAGAACGCGGACACGGTGGCTTTCAGGCCACGCAGGTTCAGCCGCTCCCGGACCTGGTCGCCGACCCATCGAAATGCGGCGAAGTCGTGATGGGCGAGCCACCAGATGTTGGGCAGCACCATGAGCAGGAAGATCGCCACGGCGAGCGCGAACCACGGGCTTCGGTAGTTGCGCCGCAGCTCGGGCGAGAGCAGCGTGAGCAGGAACACCATGCCGATGAGCGCGAACGTCGAATACTTGGTCATGGCGGCGAGACCGGCCACGACGGCGAACAACGGCCATGCCGTCGGCGTGTCGAAGGCGGCGCGCACGAGCAGGTACAGCATCCACGGCCAGAGCATGACCAGCAGAAAGTTGTCGTTGTACGGCAGGATGTCGACGTTCAGCACGCCGGACACGTTGAGGCTCAGCATGGCGAGCCACGCCAGCTCGCGTCGGCGCGTGAGACGCAGCGCGAGTTGCCAGACGCCGAGCAGGCCGACGGCCACGGCGGCAAAATGCGATGCGTACCAGTAGACGGCCTGCGCTGGGCCGCGCAGCCCAAGCGCCGGCCAGAACGCGAGACCGGTCAGCCAGGGGTTCTTGGGCGTACCCCATTCGGCGTTGCGCGCCCAGTTCAGCGCTTCGACGGCGTCGTACGGGACGGTCGGGTCGAGCGCGCCGCTCACCAGTGTCCAGATCAGGCCGAAGAATGCGACGTAGGTCAGCGGAGCACGGTACTGCGCCCACAGGCGTTCCCACGCACTGGCGCGAAGCCCTGCGACGGGCGTCGGTCCGAAGGGCAGCGGGGTGGAATCGGGACCGGCTTCGGCGGACCTGATCGGGGAAATTGGCAACGCCATGACTGTTCAGCTATCGCAGTGCTCGCGGGTGTTGGGGGGCTGACGCGGGGCACAGGGCCTTCTCTCAGAACCGCTGCATGGTAGCGATGCTATATGACTTGTCGTGTGGCGTTGTATGTCGAATTTGTCGAGTTTTGTGACCACGGGAAGTCGCCGCCACGATGCGCGTGCGTTGTGCGTTCGTGGAAAGCCCCGCCGGTCGGGGCGCTACGGCCGGGCGGAGCGTCGGCACATGCGCCGGTCGCCGGAAAACAAAACGTCACAAACGTGGTAAGTATTTGACAGATCAGGAGAAAGAGGGCGGCTAGCATCGCAGGCTTATACAACGACAGGTGTAGTGATGCTTCCTCGTGTTTCCCCGAAATCCCGTCACGCAGTGCTCATGATTCATGGGCTCGGGGGCACGCGTCATGATTTTGGCGCGCTCGATCGCAAATTCGAACAGATCGGCTGTGACGTGCATTTGCCGCTGCTGCCGGGGCACGGCTCCACGCCCGACGCGTTGTGCCATGTCACGTTGACCGACTACCTGCGCGCGCTGCGCCGCACGTATCGCGAACTCGCCACGCGTTACGAGCGCGTGGACATCGCGGGGATTTCGATGGGCGCGTTGCTCGCGCTGGTGCTTTGCGCCAGCGCGAGCGGCATGAAAGGGCGGCTGATCCTGCTGTCGCCGCCGGTGTTTCTCGACGGGTGGGCCGGACATTTCCTGCGTCCGCTGCGATTCCTGTTCTACCGTCTGCCGGGGCTGCGTCGCCTGATCCGCGTGCCGGAAGGTGAACCGTTCGGCATCAAGAACGAGCGCATTCGCAGCCTGATTCGCCGCCATCTGCAAAAGGGCAGCAGCATTCACTATCCCTACGTACCGCTCGCCGCGGTGGAGCAGGTCGATCGCATGCGTGCGCTGGCCAAGCGTGCGCTCGGTCGCATCCGGTGCGATACGCTTGTCGTCCATTCGGAGCAGGACGAAGTGACGAGCATGCGCTCGGCCGAATTCGTCTGCGAGCATCTCGGCAGCCGCTCCGTCACGCTGGTACGGCTGACGGACAGCTACCACATGATCACGCTGGACAACGAGCGCGACATCGTCGCGCAACGCACGTTGGCGTTCGTGCAGCAGGCCTGAGGATTGTCGTGCAATCCTGCTGCGGACTGCAAACCGGCGGTGCCGCCAGCGTTCATCGTCGACGTTGTGCAATCTCCAGCCGCAACGGCTGAGCCGGTCTGAGGGTGACGTTCAGCCGCGGCTGAGGCGGTTGCGCGCCGGCAGGCACCGACAGCTCGAATCGCTGCAGGATCATGGCGGCAATCAATAGCGCTTTCGTGAGTGCGAGATGCTGGCCGAGACAGACACGCGGACCGGCGCCGAACGGCATGTGCGCCCCGCGCGGGATCTGTGCAGCGCCGGCCGCGAAGCGCTCCGGACGGAACTCGCCGGGGGCTTCGAACCAGCGTGCATCGTGCTGCATCAGTTGCACCGGCAGCATGAAGAGCGTGCGCGCCGGGAATGTCCAGTCACCCAGCGTCACCGGTGCGATGGCCCGCCGGCTGATGAGCGTCGGCGCCGTGGGGTACAACCGCAGCGTCTCGTCCAGCGTCTGCGCCAGATACGGCAGCGATTGACGGGATGCCGAAATGGGCAGACCGCCGCTCAGCACGCGTGTGACTTCTTCGCGTGCGGCAGCCTGCATCGTCGGATTCGATGCCATGCACCAGGCCCACCAGGTCAGCGTGGCAGCTGTGGTCTCGTGACCGGCAAGGAACGTCGTCATGCATTCGTCACGGGCCGCTTCGAGCGGCCACGCCTGTGCGTTCCCGCGATGCAGGCGTAGCAGGCGCGTCAGCAGATCGTCCGGCCAGGCATCGTCGGGCGTCGCCAGGCGCATCTGAACGTGCCTGTCCACCAGCCCCTTCAGTATGCGCAGGGCGCGGCGCTTTTTCCTCTTCCAGGGCGCCCAGTCGGGCCAACTGACCGGCCAGTAGAATTCCGCGTTTGCGGCTTCGCTGGCGATGCGCATCGCGTCTTCGGCTACGCGTATGTCGTCGTCGGTTTCCTCGGAGAAGACCTGTCGAATGATGACATCCATCGTGAGCGATGTGAGCGCTCGCTCGATGGGCCACCGGGCGTCATGCTCCGGCCACGCGGCGAGCGCCTGCGCCGTGGCGCCGACGATGTTGGGCGCGAACGCCTGCACGGCTTTCGGAAGGAAGTCCGGCTGCAGGGCCTGACGCTTCTGGTGCCACGCGCCTCCTTCCGCGATCAGCACGCTGTGGCCATGGAGCTGGGACATCACACGGACGCCTCGTTCCCAGCGAATCAGCGCGTTGTGATGCGTAATCAGCAATTCCCGAACCAGGCTGGGATCGGTGACGACGACCGTGTGCTCGGGCCAGATCCGAAGGTGGACGACGTCGCCATATTCGCGCTGCCAGGCCGCGAGCGCGCCCAGCAAGTCGTCCGACATCAGGCGCAGCAGGCGCCAACCAGTGAGACCGGCGGGCGGGCCGGGTGGCCAGGTTCCGGGCAATTTGGGCGGTGCGGGCAGTTGGGGCGATGGCGGCGATTCGTGCGATTTGTGCGCGAAATCGGCGGCCTGTTCCTGTGGTTCGCCGTCGTGGAACGGGCAGGTGCTCGCAGCGGCCGAAGCCGATGACGGCGCAACGGGAGGCGGGGATGGGTGCGTTTTCATGAACGACATTCCATCGCGTCACGAGACGCGCGTCTTGAACGGAACCGACATGGACAAGCCAGTCGGCCGCTCCCTATACTGCGACGTCATGACCTCCTGCCCGACATCGTCTTCGATGGATTTCACGCCTTGTCCGGACCGGTTTGCCCGCGCACCGAGAGTGCCGGAACACGGTCCGCTGCTGTCGACGCATCTCCATCCGCCAAGCGCGGCATTGCATGGGGCATTGGCCGCCGTAGTCACTCGCGACACCCGCAGCGCCGGGCTGAGCGACACGCAGCGACTCTCGCACTTTCCCGCGTCGCCGCTGGTGTGCCTGACGATCTATCAAGGCTTCGATGTCGGGCTCGTGCGGACATCGGACGGCGTCTCGCGCTGGTCGGCCTTCGGCACACGTGCAACGCTTTCGGGCAGCCAATCGTTGCCCACGACGAGTTGGGCGCCGCGAGACGGCCGGGGCGTGCTGATCTGCTTGCCCGTGAGTGTCGTGAAGCCCCTGTTGGGTGTGGATCCGCTCGCGCTGCAGGATCGTTTCGTCTGCGCTTATGACGCGATGGGCGACGACTGGCGACCGTTCCTCGACGCGCTCGTCGCGGCGCAGGACGACACCACATCGCTCGCCGTACTGGACACTTTCCTGGGCCCTCGCTGGACGAGCGTCCGGCCCGAGCGCACGCCACTGGGCGCGCTGCGCCTTGCCGGACAACGTTGGGTCGAGGGGCTTGCGTTTCAGGCGCTGGAGTGGCGCCGGACGCACAGCCCGCGGCAGGTCGAGCGACGCATCAAGGCGCACACTGGCCGCTCGTTGCGCGAATGGCAGGCGCTCGTGAAAACGGAAAGCGCGTTCTTCAGCGCACGCGACAGTTTCGAGTCGGGGCAACCGTTCGACTGGGCGGCGCTGGCGCATGACGAGGGTTTCGCCGATCAAGCGCACATGAGCCGCATGTCCAAACGCGTTACCGGCTTTTCCCCTGGTGAATTTGCCAGACGCTACCTCGAGGACGAATCGTTTTGGCTATACCGCCTGTGGGTGTAGCCGACGCTCTCATGCCCCGATTGCGCCTAAGCGCCGGCTCAGCGCGGCGAGCAGTGCATTGCCCGCCAGGGCGAAGAGCATCAGGAAGAGGGCAACGGCCATGATCGTGTCGATGTTGCCCAGGTTCATCGCATTGGCGAGCTGATGGCCGAGCCCCTTCTGCGAGGCGAACATCTCGCCGATCAATACGCCGAGCAACGTCAGCGAGAAACCCAGCCGCACGCCGGAGAACACTTCGGGCAGCACCGCCGGCAACACGATGCGCAGTGCGATCTGGCGCTGCGACAGATGCATCGCGTGCGCGGCGCGGAAGTAGACGGGCTTGATCTGCCGGATGCCGTTCATCGTGAAGATCAGGATCGGAATCAATCCGTGCATTACCCCGAAGGCCACTTTCGCGGCCAATCCCAGACCGAAGATCAGCAACACCAGCGGGTAGAGGGTGACCTTCGGCAGTGAATACAGATTGACGAGAATCGGCTCGGCCACGTTGGCCGCGAGCCGATTCGCGCCGAGTACCAGCCCGAGCGCAATGCCGCCCGCGATGGCGATCACCAGCGAGAAGACGAGCGCCTTGCCGGTCTGCGCGGCGTCGCTCCAGAACGATGCCGTGCCCATCATCCCCCAAAGGCCCTGCACGGTCGCGGCGGGGGAACCGAGGGCGGCACCGTTGAGCCAGTGCGCCGTTTGCCACAGGCCGACCAGTACCAGTACCACGGCAAGCGTGCCAAGCGGGTTGGGCTTCCTGACATCCATATGACGAGCCCGTTCAGCGACGACTGCGCGCCTGGAAGCGCGCGTCGATATGGTTGAGCACACCGTTGACCACGGTCACGGTGACGAGCACGGTGAGCATCAGCGCGTACATGTCGGCGTTCTCGAAGTTGTTGTAGGCGTAGCTGATCGCGTAGCCTATGCCCGAGCCCGACAGGATGAATTCCGAGGCGATGACGCCGATGAACGCGTGCGATACCGCGAGCCGTACACCGCTGAAAAGATGCGGCAAGGCCGCCGGCAGTTTGACGTGCCATACCGACTGCCAGCGGGTGAGTCGCATGACGCGGGCCGTCTTCGAATACGAGCGGGGGATGCGATCGAGTCCCGTCATCGTCGCCGTCATCATCGACACGATGGCGAGCAGCGTGGCAATGGCGATGATCGGCAGCGGACCCACGCCGAACAGCACGATGAAGACGGGATAGAACGCGAACGTCGGCACCGCGTAGTAACTCGCGATCAGCGGTTCCAGCGCACGGCGCACGCCAGGCAACGCATGAATGGCGAGGCCGGCGGCAAAGCCGGACACCACCGCGCAGATCGATGCGACGGCAATGCAGGCAAAGCTCGTGGCGATGTCGTGCGTGAAGCGTCCCTCGCGCAGGAGGTCGGCCGCATGCAGGGCCATCGCGCTCGGGGCGATCATTACCGAGGCCGGGATCGTGCCGGTGCGGCACAGCCACTCGACCAGCAGTACGAGCGCTGCGACAACGGCCGTGCGAATGAGGCGTTCGAGGCGAATCATGGCAATGGCTTCAGCGGCTCAGTGGCGTCGAAAACCCGGTGGTGGAGTGTCGTCTCCGGCACTGGCCCCTTCGCCGCCGTGCATCGCCTTGAGCGATTCGGCGCGCAGCGTGTCCCACAGGCGCGCGGTGATTTCGCCAAATCGCGGTGCGGCCACGATGCGGCTGTCGCGGTTGCGCTCCCAGCCCGTTTCGATGACGTCGATGAAGCGGCCCGGCCGCGACGACATGACGCCCACGCGATCCGACAGGACGGCCGCTTCGTCGAGCGCGTGGGTGATCAGCAGCACCGTCGCGGACGTCTCCCGCCACAGGCGCAGCAGTTCGTCGCCCATGAGCATGCGCGTTTGCTGGTCGAGCGCGCCGAAGGGCTCGTCGAGCAGAATCAGACGAGGCGCGATGACCAGCGTGCGCGCAATGCACATGCGCTGGCGCATGCCGCCCGAGAGCTGCGCCGGACGCGCATTGGCGAAGTCGCGCAGTCCCATGAAGCCGAGCGCGTAGCCGACGCGGCGGTCGATCTCGGCGCTGTCGACGCCCGCCATGCGAAGGCCGAAGCCGATGTTCTCGCGCACGGTGAGCCAGGGGAACGAGGCATCTTCCTGGAACACGACGCCGACGCCGTCGGGCACGCCCGTGACCGGTCGCCCTTCGAACTGGATGAGGCCGTCGCTCGGCACGGCAAGCCCCGCGATCAGTTCGAGCAACGTCGATTTGCCGCACCCTGACGGGCCGACCACCGAGAAGAACTCACCCTTGCGCAACGTCAGATCGACCGGCCCGAGCGCCTGCATGAGCGTCTTTCGCGACGTCTTCGGGTCCGGCGTCCTGAAGTTCTTCGTGACACCCGTGAGCACGACGTGCGGTGCGTGACTGGCCTGCGGTGCCCTGCCGTCGTCGACAAGATGCAATTGCGCGCCGTGAAATTGCGACGTCATCTCTGGCCTTTCGCCCGGAGGTCGGTCGGCAGGAAGCGCGAATCGATCAGCTTCGCCCAGTCCACGTCCTCCTTGACTTCGCCGATGAGCTTGAGCCCGCTGGCAACGCGATCGAGCTCGGCGCGATCGAACTGACCCTGACTCCACATGTGCGAACGCACCATGTTGTCGACGGCTTCCTTCGCGACCTCCGGCGGGAGCTTGAATTGCGCGGCGAGCAGCTTCGCGGCGCCGGCCGGATCGGCATACGTGGCGTCGACGCCGGCGCGGCGGCCGGCAATGATGGCACGCAGCGTGTCGGGGTGCGACTGCGCGAACGCGCGCGTGGTGATGCCGACCGAGGTGGTCATCGGCTTGAGCACGTCGCCTGCGCGATAGAGCGTGCGGTACTGCGACTTGCGCACGATCGAGAGCGGTTCGATGGCGACCGCACCGACGACCGCCCCCTGTTCGAGCATCGTCATGCCGCTGACGTAGCCGCCCGAGGCGAGGCGCGTGATCTTGGAGGCGTCGATGCCTTGTTCGCGCAGCACCATCAGGAAGAGCATTTCCGACACGCTCTTGGGAGCGGTGATGGCGACCTTCTTGCCGACGAGATCGGCCAGCGTATGCACGGGGCTGTCCGGCAGGGTGACCATCGACGCCTCGGCGACGCTGCGCGTGCCGACGTTCACGATGACGATGTCCAGCCCTTGCCGGGCGGCGGCCAGCGCGGCCGAGACGGCAACTTCCCCGTACGGCGTCTTGCTGGCGAGGATGTTGCGTACCGTGGTGCCGCCACCGCCCGAGCTGAGGATGCCCGTGATGTCGACGCCCGCCTTCTTGAACAGACCGCGCTCCATGGCCACGGCGTAGGGCAGGCCGTACAGGCTGCTGCCCCACTGGGTGACGGAAATCTCTTCCGCATGGGCCACGCGCGAGGCCGGCAGGACAAGGGCGCCGGCCAGTGCGAACAGGCACAGCAAGGCAAGGCGGGCCGGGCGGGCAAGAGGGAACAGCCGTTTCATCAGGAACTCCGGATCAGGCCAATGGGCGCATTACTGTGCGCCAGGAAAAAAATCGAAGACGAGCACACCGTTGGGCGCGAGCATCGGGCCGATCGCTGCCTTGAAGGCGTGGTGGACCGGGTCGAAACAGGTCGCGTCGCGCACGATCGGCTCGCCGGTGTAGTAGTTGCGATCGCCCTCGGAGTCGAATGTCACGACGAACGCATGTTCGAATCCGTACGCGTTGCCTTCGCCACTTTCCTGCCGGCCGTACTCGATGCTGCGGATGTAGGGACGTCCATCGCGTCGGCAATCATCCTTCAAACGGAGAAAGCGCTCAATCATTTGATCGCGTTTTTCGGTGGGGACGCCGTCGGCGAAGCGCAGCAACACGATGTGCCGGATCGGCGCCGATCCGTATTCTCTCGCGGTAAACGCCCGGTCGCCCATATGGGCGCAGCGCCGCGCGAGGCGCTCCGCGACCGTTGGTTCCGCTGAATCGGCAGGCTCCGCCGCGTGGGCGGCATCGGCGAGGGGTGTGGTATTCATCGCTGAACTCCATTCAGTGCAGTGCTCAAACGGGCCGACGGTGTGGGGGCCAAATGGCTTGCGTCGGCGCGAAACGAAGTGTCACGGGAGCTGGCGATGCTTCGCCGGGAAGGCGTCGCCATCGCGTTGGAGGCTCACATAATGAAGCATTTTGGATTTTCCCGTCTGTCCGGGCAGACGGGGCGCTGCGGTGGGCGGTCGGGAAGTGCCTCGTGCGATAAGGAACGGGGCGCGTTCGTTGCCTCATCGGCAGTGCATTACTTACGTGCGGACGCTTCCCCCAGTCGGTGCTCCGCCCCCGATACGAAAAGACGCACGTGATCGTCAAAGGCCCGATCCGGGTCTTGCGCGTCGACGGCTGTCCAGCCGGCGCTGAGCAAGGGGTAAGCCTTGGCGTCGATGTCCTCGCCGCGTGTGGCATTCGCGGGGCCGGCGGCGCACGCCTGCTCTTCCAGCACCCAGCCCACGACGAAACGACTCACCGCGATCATCAGGCCGATCGCCTGCGCCGGCGTGAAGCCCGCGTCGCACAGCATGCGCGTCTTCGCTTCGATGTCGCCGAGCTGGGCCGGTCGAGGGCGCGTGCCCGCATGCAACCGAGCGCCGTCGCGATATGCCAGCAGCGCGCGACGAAAGCTGTGCGCGTTCTCCACGAACCAATCCTGCCAACGCTCGCCCGGTTGCGGCGGCGTCTGCGCGTGCCGCTCCAGCATGATGGCTTCGGCCATCGCTTCGAGAAGCTCCGCCTTGTTCTTGAAGTGCCAGTACAGCGTGGGCGATTGCACGCCCAGACGCTCGGCCAGTCGACGCGTGCTCAGGGCGTCGATGCCGGCTTCGTTGAGGAGCTCGAGCGCCGCTTGCATGACGACGTCGCGACTCAGTCTCGGTGGAGTAACGTCTTTCAAGGCTTTATCACTGATAGGGATTGTGGAATAATACACGTCCCTATCGGTGATAGGGATTCAAACTCCACCTGCAATACTGAATTATCGAATGACCGAATGAGAAAACCCTTATACGTCCTGCTGGCCATCCTGCTGATCGACGCGGCCGGCATCGGTCTGATCATGCCCATTCTGCCGAGTCTACTGAAGGCGCTCAACGGCGGCGGCGCGGCCAACAGCTTTCACTATGGTGCGCTGGTGGCCGTGTATGCGCTGATGCAGTTTCTCTGCGCGCCGGTGCTGGGCGCGCTGAGCGACCGCTTCGGACGACGCCTGGTGTTGCTGATCTCGCTTGCCGGCGCCGCGGGCGACTACCTGATGCTGGCTTTTGCGCCGGATCTCGGCTGGCTTTACGTGGGGCGGGTGCTCGCCGGCGTCACGGGCGCCAACATGGCGGTGGCTTCGGCCTATCTGACCGACATTACGCCCGATGGCGAACGGGCTGCACGTTTCGGTCAGATGGGCGCCGCGATCGGCATCGGCTTCATTGCCGGTCCCGTGATCGGGGGCGTTCTTGGTGACGTGTGGCTCCGGGCGCCATTTCTGCTGGCGGCGGCGCTCAACGGCCTGAACCTGCTCATGGCGGGGCTCGTGCTGCCGGAGTCGCGCAAGCCGGTCGCCGAGCATTCCGCCAAGGTCAATCTCAATGCCTTCTCGGCGCTGCACAAGCTTCGGGGCAACGCGGCGGTGCTGCCGCTTGCCGGGATATTCGGCGTGGTTGCGCTGGTGTCCCAATGGCCGATGACGCTGTGGATCCTCTACGGACAGGATCGCTTCGGCTGGAGCAACTGGGTGGCGGGGCTGTCGCTGGCGAGCTACGGCGTGTGCCATTCGCTGGCACAGGCGCTCATCATCGGCCCGCTGGTCTCGCGCATGGGCGAGGCTCGTGCGCTGATGCTCGCCGTGATTTGCGATGCGCTCGGACTGGTGCTGCTCTCGATGGCCACCGTGGGTTGGGCGCCGTTTGCTTTGTTGCCCTTGTTTGCGCTCGGCGGCATCGCAATGCCGGCCCTTCAGGCGATGCTAACACGTCAAGTCGACGAGGCGCGTCAGGGCGAGCTGCAGGGCACGCTGGCCAGTATGACGAGCCTCATCGGCGTGGCGGGACCGTTGATCGTCACGGGCGTGTATGCCGTCAGTCGTGGCATTCACCCCGGGTTCGTCTGGGCGGTCGGCGCGGTGGCGTACCTGCTGGTGCCGCCGCTGCTGCTCGGGTATCGGAAGGCCAGCGATGGCGTGGCGCGCGGCGATGCAGCGGCGACGGGTAGCGACGCATAGCGATGCAAAACACCGCCACGGCGCCGCGCGGATGTGCCACGCATCGCTGCGGTATCGTGCGACGCGTGCCGACTCAGGGCGTTAGCGCGTCCACCGTCAAGTCGTAGGTGACCCAGGCGGTTTCTTGCGCGATGCCATCGTAGAGGCGTCGTGCCGTCGCGTTGTCGTTTGCCGTCACCCAGCGAACGAAGGGCCAGCCCCGGCTTCTGGCGATCGTCGTCACGGCCGCGATCAGCGCGCGTCCGGTGCCGGTGCCGCGTTGGCTGGGTGGCACGTAGAGGTCGTCGAGAAAGCCGGAATCCCTGCCGATGAGTGTTTCGGGCACCGGTCGGAAATGAGCAAGGCCGACCAGCTCGCCGTTTTCCGACTCCGCCACGAGTCCCTCCACCGGGTGTTCCGGATCCATCAGCCATGACCATGTGCGTTGCACGATCGTGTCGTCGACGACAACACGATAGAAGTCGGCGTACTGCCGGTACAGCGGTTCCCAGGCGTGCCGGTCTTGCGGTCGGACATGCCGGATCGTGATGTGATTTGCGTCGCGGTTCAACGCGTCGTGGTTCATGCAGCTTCCTTGATCAGATAACGAATCGGGTAACGTTCGTGACGTTGATGGGCGGAATCACCACGGCACTGGGTGCGGCGCCGGCCCATCGTGCGAGGGGAAATGGGGGAGCACTTCCTCGGCAAGCTCCTGGATGATGTCCGCCGCGGGACGCTCCGAAAACTGGATACCCAGCGCCGCGTGGTTGACGCCCGCCGCCCGCCACTCCTCGAGCAGCGACATCAGCCCCTTGCGTCCGGTGCGCAACACGAATCCGCCGCGCATCGGCGTGCGAGGATGATCGGGATCGTCCACGAGGTCAAGCCATTCGTTGGTCATGTGTGGACGGAAGCCGCCATCCGGCAACCGGGTTCGCCATGCACGGATTTTCTCTGCGAGATGTTGCACGCCGGTGGCGTCTGCCCGGCCGGGGTAACTGAGCCAGCCGTCGCCATGTTCGGCGATCCAGTCGAGCGATTGGCCGGAAGCGCTGGTCACGATCAGGGGAACCGACTGTGCGATCGGCTTCGGTAGGAGATGCGCGCCATCGATGCTGCCCAGCGGCGAAGCTACCGAAAGCGGGCCGGGACGCATGAGTTGGCGGAAGTACGTCACGGCATGCGCGAAGCGCTCGGCGCGCTCGCCGTGCTCGAGCCCATAGGCGGGGAACTCGACTGGTCGGTCGCCCGAGGCGATGCCAAGCACGAGGCGTCCGCCGGACAACTGGTCAATCGTCGCGGCGGCCTTTGCCAGATCGATAGGATGCCGTAGCGTAACGATCGCGCTGCCCGTCGCCAGCGCCACCCGAGAAGTCCGTGCGGCGAGGAAGGCGAGATAAGTAAAGGGACCGAACACTTGGCCCGCGTCGCCGAACGATGGATCGAACAGTGGGATATCGCGGACCCACACGGCCGCAAAGCCGCGCCGGTCGATCTCCGTCACCAGATCGCTTTGTCCCGCGAGCACGCGCATGTCGCCCTGATAGAAACGCAGCGGCAGGAAGATGCCCAGGGTGAGCTTGTCCGGCGCGAACATCCGGCGATAGCCGGGGTGGTTATAGAACGCTGCGTAAGGGGCTCCCTTCAGAGGCGGCGGATCTTTGGGGCGGGAATCGAACATCAATACACTCCGGTAGTCATTTTTCTTCACCTGGAAAGATGAAGAGCAGCTAAATTTAATGCGTTGCCGATGTGTCGATTCTCCTATTCAATCAGCCATAATCGAAGCGATTTGATCTTCCGAGTAAATTTAGAAAAGCTAAATCATGAATCGCGTATTTCCGTTGTTGGCTTTGCGGGCATTCGTCGAGGTCGGTCGCTACGGCAGCATCAAGCACGCTGCCGAGGCGATGGGCGTGACGTCGGGCGCCGTCAGTCAGCAGATCCGCCTCTTGGAGGCGCGTGTCGGGGCTCCGCTATTCACGCGCACTCAGCGCAGGATGGCGCTCACCGCGGCGGGCGCTCGCGTGTATCCGACGTTGCTGGTGGCGTTCGATCAGATCGAGCACGCGTTGCGGACGCTGGAGGATTCGTCGACCCGCAAATCGGTCATCCTCAGTACGGTTCCCTCGTTCGCGGCATCCTGGCTGGTGCCGCGTCTGGGGCGATTCACGAGTCGACACCCCGACATCGAGGTGCGTGTCGAGGCGTCGTCCAGATTGGTGGATTTGCAGCGCGACCGCGTTGATATTGCGATTCGCCACGGCTTGGGACGGTACCCGGGGCTGTTGACCGAACGCCTGATTGCGCCGGTGCTGCTGCCCGTCGGGAGCCCGGCGTTGCTGGCGTCGGGCAAGCCGATTCGAAAGCCGTCCGATTGCCTGTCCTATCCGCTGTTGCAGGACGCGGATCGTGCCGACTGGAAGTTGTGGCTCGTCGCGCACGGCGTGGCGAACGATCCGCGCGCCGAACGCGGCACCGCATTCGAGGACGACTATCTGCTCATTCGCGCAGTGGAGGCAGGGCAGGGCCTGGGGCTTGTGCCGCAGGAATACGCTCAGTCGGAAATTGCGGCCGGCCGTCTCGCCTTGGCCCTGAACAAGTCATGGCCGGCACGCTTTGCGTATTACCTCGTCATGCTCCCGGATACCGGCAAGCGTCCGGAGGTGGCGGCGTTTGTCGAGTGGATTACGGCGGAGGCGTTGCTGCCGGTGGGTTCCTCTGACTTGATGTGAACGCTGCGCCGCCACTACCCATCGTGAGGGGCGCTCGTTGGCGGGCTGGGCGAGGGCTAACCGCGGCGCGGCGCTTCCATGGGGGGCGTGCCGTCATGAAAGAGCGTTTTCAACTGTGAGCGCAACTCCTGGGAATCGGCGTGTTTGTGAACGCTGATCGCATGCTGCACGGCAGCTTCCAGTAGCTCGCTTTCGGAATCTGCGCATAGCGCGACGGAGCAGTTCATCTCGCTCGGGAATTCCCGGCAGTCGATGTATTTGCGAACCATGATGTTCTCCTCGCGAGAAAAGAACAGGCGTGAATGGATAACCGCGTGGAGGCCACGCGGGCGGGTGAGCATATTGCGCCTCCTTCTCGCGGATGAAGTCGTTCAGAAAGTATAGGTCGCGGGGGGGCCATTGATTCCTGTTCGTCGCGAATAAATCCGCGTTGCTATGGGAGAGCCGGCGACCGGGATTCAGGCCTGTTTCGCTGGCGCGCGGCGACCTATTCGGCCGTATCGACCGCTGCGGCGTTTCCTGGCCGGACGCGCTTCGTTCGTGTTGCGATCCAGCACAGGATCGAACCGCCGCACACCATTGCCGCGCCTTGCCAGAATTCGAACGAGAGTGGGGCGTGCAGCAGCACGGCGGACAGCGCCGCGGAAAATACGGGAATGAAGTACGAGGCGCCGGCGAGGACGGTCACGTTGCCGCCGAGGATGCCGACGTTCCACGCCGCATAGCCGAAACCCATCGCGCCGGCCGCCAGCAGCAGAAAGACGATGCCGGAGGTGCTCATGTGCATCTCGCTACCGTCACCAGTCAGCCAATACTTGACCCACAGCACGATGGCCACCAGCATGAAGAAAAACGTCACGCCGTTCTTGCCCTGAGCATGGCGCGTCGTCACGGTGCAATACGCCGCCCATATCACCGCACCTGAAAAGGCCAGACTGTAGCTCAGCGGGTTGTCGAGCACGTTGGCCGCCATCCCGGCGAGATCGAGCCCGCGCTCGCCGCCCAGCACCCAGCAGATACCGAGCATTGACAGGAAGAAGCCGGGCACCACCCAAAGATTGGCGCGCTGCTTGTTGAAGACGATGGCCGCGATCAAGGTAAAAGTCGGCCAGAGGTAATTCACCATGCTGACTTCGATCGCCTGTCGGGCGGTGTTCGCGTACCCGATCGAGAGCGACAGGCAAAGCTCGTACGCCACGAACAGCGTACTGCCGAGGTAAAGATATCGTTTCGGAAAAGTACCAAGACGAGGAAAGCCGACGGAGAACAGCAGGAATATCGACGCCACCGTGTACATCAGCGCCGCGCCGCCGGTCGCGCCGAAACTCTCGCTCACTCCGCGAATCAGTCCGACGATCGAACTCCATAGCGCCACGGCCACCAGTCCGATGAGCGTTGCGCGGTTCCTGTGCTTGCTGTCCATACTTCACTGCCTGTTTCGGGTTCGGGAATGGCCTTCGAGATTCAAGGCTACCGTAAGCGTGTAATGCCTGGGATCACTGGTCGTGCGTCACTGGCGGGTAGGTCGCCTGACAGACGGCAAGCACCTCCGCACGGAGCCAGGCATGCGCAGGATATTTATCCAGTCGGGGATGCCAGATGGCCGACACGTGAAGCGCCGGCACGGGCAATGGCAATTCGAAGGTTTGCAATTCATTGGTTTTTGCGTAGTCAGGCGTGAACGAATTGCCCAGGCAAGAATGCGGAATCACCGCAAGCAGATCCGTATGCCGGACGATTTGCATGGCATTGGTGTAGGCCGGCACGACGACCGGCATTCGGCGCTTCAAAGGGTGAGCACCAGCTCGCGACCGGCCTGTAGCAACAACGGGTCGCCGGTTGTGTTGCGCAGACGTGTGAGGGTACGGCTCATCGTGGACACGCTCAGGCCCAGGCGTTGTGCCGCACGCGTCACGCTACGCTCGGCGAGCAGCACGTCCAGCGCGAGGAGCAAATTCAGGTCGATGTTTTGCATCGCTCAATTGTAGGTGCAAGTCGCGCCAAGTACGGCGTTTGATGCAATCGACGATTGATGGTGGCGCGTCTGGTGCAAATGAAGGTCGGTATCTAGTATTCGTGGGGTAACGACGCTTTCGAGGAGAACACCATGACATCGGCCGCGGGCCGCACGTCCACCATTTTGCTGATCGGCGCTTCGCGGGGGCTTGGTCACGCCATGGCAGACGATTTTCTGAGGAGAGGGTGGAATGTCGTCGGCACGGTGCGCAGCCATGCGCCGACGACACCGCTGCATGCGCTGGCCGATGCACACCCGGGGCGCGTCGAGATCGAAATGCTCGACATCACGCGTCCCGAACAACTGGAGGCGTTGGCCGGCCGACTGCCGGGGCGCGTTTTCGACATCCTGTTCGTGAACGCGGGAACGACCAATCCCGACCCGACGCAGACGATCGGCAAAGGCTACGTGGTTTCACGTAGTCATTTCTTCATGGATTTATCGCATTCCGCAATGAATTCGGTCGCATTGAGGTGCGTTCGGATCGACAAATGTCGAAATGCCGATTTTCGCTGCCGTCGCCCCCTGTCAAAAACAATAGCACTGCAAATAATTTGAAAAAAACTGCGTCGCTACCCTAAAGAAAGTCGAATGCCGTTCCGTAATGCTCTGTCTGGGCTGGTTCTCATCAGCTAGGAATTCGGAGGGCGCGGGATTTTGCGCGAAGCTGGCACACCACGATAGCCGGCGCGCAAGTTGTCGTGCGGGGAACGTCACGCCACGGGCATTGCGCCGCGGCTGGGCGGCTTCCGAATAGTGCGACGCAGTACTAAAAGTAAAACGAAAGATCAGATGCCTTGGCGATCAACACACGAAGTTTCGTTGTTGGCAGGCGAGACTCGTGGGCAAACACAGCGTAGTTCGGGGATTCAGCGGTACCAACGAATTCGATGGCGGGTGAAGTTCGGCTTGGCGACAACGCTCGCCACGGCCGCGTATTGCCATGCCGCGGGCATTGTGCCGGACGGTGGGACTGCGACGTCGGTCACCATTGGCGCCGACGGTCGCCAGAACGTGGCTATCGCTGCGCCCGTCCACGGCGTTTCGCACAACACCTATACGAGCTTCAACGTCGACCGGGCGGGCGCCACGTTGAACAACGCGGGTGTGAACGCCCGCACGATCGTCAATGAAGTGACGGGAACGGCGCCGAGCTTGATTCAAGGACAGATTGCGGTGGCTGGCCCGCGCGCAAACGTCGTTCTCGCGAACCCCAACGGCATCACTGTCAACGGCGGATCGTTCGTCAACACCGGCCACGTTGCGCTCAGCACCGGGCAGGTCTCGTTCAGCGATGTGCTCATAGCGCCTGGCCTGTATCAGCGCAATGTGGTGCTAAATACAGGCAGGGGCACCATCGAGGTCGCTGGAGGCGGCCTGGCCGGAACGCTTATCGGCCTCGAACTCATCGCCAAAACCGTCAAGGTCGGTGCACCGATCACGAACGACTTCTCGTCCCCCACCGCATACGTGCGTGTGATCGCCGGCAGCAGCAAGGTATCGCTGAACACGAGCTTTTCGCCGGACGACAACAACAACGACTGGGTGACGCTAGCCAATGCGCAACAGGCGAATCCCAATGCCATCGCCCTGGATATCGAGCCGGCCGGCAGCATCACGTCCGGACGCATACAACTGCTGACGACGGACCTCGGCGCGGGCGTACGGCATGCGGGCACGCTGATGGCCAATGCCGGCGATTTCTCGCTGTCGTCCGCAGGCGACGTGATGCTCGCTCCGTCGAGCAAGATCAATGTCGCCAACAATTTGTCCTGGCAGGCGTCCGGCCAGACCACCGTAAGCGGCGCTTCGATCCTGACGGGCGGTTCCATCAATCTGTCGAGTCATGGCGTGCTGGTTCAGAACGTCGGCGCACTCCAGTCTACGGTGGTGTCGTCACGCAGCAGCGTCTCGATTCGCAGCCAGGGCGACATCACGAACGTCAGCAGCCTGATTCAAGGCGTCGTCCGCGATCGCGCGTTGGCGTCCTCCACAGGGGCAATCACGCTTGACGCAACTGGCACCGTCACCAACACGTCGGATGCGAGCAACCCTGGCGGCGCTTTTGGCGTGATCTTCGGCGTGAACGACGATGTGGTCGTGCGCGCCGGGCGCGATATCGTCAATCTCAACGCGCGTGTCGAGTCCAATCAGTCTGTGACGCTTCAGGCACAGGGTGACGTCAGCAACATCATTTCTCACATCGAGGGAGCGAACGGTGGTGTTTCCACCGCGTATGCCAATAGCGGCCGCCGCTGGCTCCTCTTTTCGACGCGAGACGAAGGCTTCTCCGTCGACTATGGCGCTATTCCTGCACCCACGCAGCTCTCGTACATCATTGCGGACGCAGGGAACGTCACGATTTCCGGACGCAACGTCTACAACGTCGGTGGCACCGTCCTGACCAATGGTGGTGACATTCGCGTGGCCGCGGCACGCGACCTCGTCAATCAGGCCGTGATGACCGGGCAGGCATCGTATCGGCGCACATGCTTCATCTTCTGCAGGGCAACCGCTTCAAGCACTACCGCCTCCCATGGGGGCCAGATGCAGGCGGCCGGCGGCATTTCATTAAGCGCCGGACAGAGTGCCAGCAACGTCGGGGGCAATGTCATCGCATGGGGCGGCGATCTGAGCATCGTTGCGCCGCTCGTCACTGCGCAGGGGCTGATGGGTTACACGGCGTTTAACGGCACGCGAGGCCTCAAGGCATGGTTCGGCAATCACTGGGCGGCGATCTATGCACAGAACGATGGCGGGCTCTTCTCTGCCGCTTCCGGCGAAGTGGCACTCACCGGACGAGGCGTGATAAAGGGAGGCGTGATCTCCGGGGCGAAGGGAGTGAGGGCCACGCAGGGCATCGAAACGGCGTACGTGCCGTATCGCGAGCCGGTACGTATTGGCACGCACCTGGGACTGACCACATGGTTCGGGCTATGAGGCGTTCCCGTTTCCTCGTGACCGGCGTCATGGCCATGGCATGCGTGTGCATGACGTCGTGGACGCCACGCGATGCGCATGCACAGAGCGTTCCAGGTCTGCCGGCCGCAACCGCGTTCCCCGCGAGCGTCGTGCCGCAGCAGGATCCTGCACAGCGCTTGCTCGACGAACAACGCAATCGCGAATTGCAGCGCGAACTGGATCGGCAGCCTGCGCCAATCGAAGTCGCACCCTCCGCAGCCTCACAAGTCCCCGATCTGCCAGCCGACGCCGACATCGAGACTCTCTCCGACCCGGAGCCGACCTTCCGTATCGACCATATCGTCTACAAGGGCGATACCGTTCTGAGTCAATCGCAGCTCGATCGAATCTCCGCGCCGTTCCTGCACAAGTCGCTCGGTCGGCGCCGTATCGATCTGTTGTTGAGGCGACTGACGGAGGCCTTCGTTGCCAACGGTCTCATCACGACGCGCGCCTATCTCGCGACCCCGCAGAATCTCTCGTCGGGCACGCTTGCAATCACGATCGTCGCGGGACGCATCGGTGGCTTCACACTCAATGGTGGCGCGTTGCGTCCATCGGGAGACAGACCCAAGGGCGACGGCGGAGGTTTGCTGACGGATGCCGGCACCGCGTGGGCCTTCCCGGCGTCCGTGGGCGACGTGCTCAACTTACCTGCCCTCGAGCAGGGCGTCGACCAGATCAACCGGTTGCGACGCAATCAAGCTCAGATCCAGATACTGCCCGGACAAGGGGCGGGCGAGTCCATCGTCGCTATCCAGAACCCGTTCGGCAGCCGGTTGAACTACAACCTTGGCTTCGACAACTACGGCAGCACCACAACGGGCAGATGGCGCACGCGTGCTTCGATCGATGCGGGCAACGTGCTCGGGTTTCAGGAGTCGCTGAGCCTGTCATACACAGGAACGCGCGACAGCAATGCGCTCGTGCTCTCAGCTGCCGTTCCATATGGCTATCACACGTTCAGCTATACGGCCGCGCTTTCGGAATACCAGCAAATCATCGGCGGGACGGCACTGCTTTACGGGCGTACGCTCAGCCAGATTTTCGGATGGAACCGTGTGCTCACACGCTCATCGACGGGGCGAGTGAGCCTGGATGCCACGCTCACACGCCTGAGTACCGAGCGTGACGTCAACGACATTCCCCTGACTCCACAGGACCTGACGATCCTGCGCGTTGGCGTTTCCGGCCTTTGGCGTTTCACGCGCGGCGGCCAGCCAGGGGCGTTCACCGCTTCGTTGGGCATTTCGCAAGGGTTGCCGTGGTTCGATGCGTCGCGGGACTTCGACGGCATTCAGAAGCAGGACGCCCACGCCCAGTTCACCAAGCTCGACGCCAGTGCCACGGTGCAGATGCTGCTCGCGCAGATCGGCCCGACGTACTGGACGTGGCGCACGACCGTCACGGGGCAGTACAGCGCCGTGGCGCTCTTCGGCAACGCGCAGATTTTCCTGGGCGGCACCGATTCGGTGCGCGGCTTCATGCAAGGCGGCATTGCCGGCGACAGCGGCTTCTATGTTCGCAACGAAGCGGTGTGGGCGAATGCGCCGGTGTGGCAAGGCTTGCGCTGGGAGCCCTACGTGTTCGTCGACGGCGGCAAGGCGCATCTGGTTGCCGAAGCCGGCTGGCCCACGCTGATCGGTGCGGGCGCCGGCGTGCGGGCGCAATGGCAGTTCCGGGGACAGACATTCTCAGGCGAATTGATGGCGGGCCGCGCGTTGGTGCAGCCGGCGTCCATGGGCCCCAAGGGCAGTGTCGTTCTCATCACGCTCAACTGGGCGGGATGAATTCTGAAAATGCGGGCGCGCGAGCGTACGCCTCGCGTTGTCCGCCAACGTTGCGGGAGAGATATCGATGAAAGTGAAGTTCAGTCATGTATGGATGGCCGCGGGCATTTGCGCGGCATTGGGCACCGCGGTGACATCGGCGACGGCGGCGAAGTCCGCGACATCGGCCAGGACCGACGCCAAGACCGAAATGAAGGCGGATGCCAAGGCGTCGCAGAAACCTCTGCCTGCGGATGCCGTGGCCAGCGTCAACGGCGTGCCGATCCTGAAGGCGTCGGTCGACGCCATGATCAAGGCCAGCGGCCAGCCGGACAACCCGCAACTGCGCGAGATGTTCAAGGGCCAGCTGATCGCCAACGAGGTGCTCAAGCAGGCGGCCCTCAAGCAGCACTACGAGACGCGCCCTGAAGTGCAGGCGGCTCTCGACGCCGCGAAGAACGTGATCGTGACGCGCACCTACATGAGCGAGCACCTCAAGGCTGCGCCGGTCACGGAAGCCGAGATCCGGGCGAAGTACGACGCCGTTGTGGCCTCGCTGGGAGAGAACGAGTACCGCTCGAGCGCCATCGTGGTACGTGATTCCGCCACCGCACAGACTGTGCTCGATCAACTCAAGAAGGGCGGGGAATTCGCTGCGCTGGCGCGTCAGTACAGCGTCGGACCGAACGCGGCGCAGGGCGGCCAGTTGAACTGGGTGTCGTTCAGGACGCCGATCACGGCCGGCAGCACGCAGAACTGGCCTCAGCCGATTGCAGAAGCGCTCGTGAAGTTGCCGAAGGGCGGTATATCCAGCGAGCCGGTGCAACTCGGCGATCAGTACTGGATTCTGCGCATCGACGACAAGCGCGCCACGCAGATTCCGAAGTTCGAAGAGAGCGAGCCGCTGCTGCGCAAGCAACTCGAACAGATCTCCATGGAGAAGGCGACCGCGCAGCTGATCGGCGACCTCGTGAAGAACGCTCGAATCCAGCAGTAATACACAGGGGCGCCGTCGCATGACGGCTTGGTACGGACGACACAAACATACACAGGGCAGGACATGAAGACACCTTCGCGGGGTTTCGTCGCAACCGGAGATAGCGCGCGTCGATCGATGGAGACCGGCGCCGCAGGTGACGCATGCATTGCGCATACCCCTTCGATCCAATGGTGGCAGCGCGCGATCGCCGCGGGTGTGGCATTGACGCTGCTCGTCAGTCCTGTCTCGGTGACGTTTGAACTGAGCCGCTCAGCGGCGCGCGAATTGGCTGCGAATCCGTCGGGCTTCGACGAAACGGCGTTGGCGGTCATGCGCTCGCTGGCCACGCTTCGCGTTCACGTGGGGATGCAGACGGCCTCGGCCGCGCCGATTACGGACCCGACGGCCCCCGTCGTCTTTGCGCCGAAGATCACGACCAGCGGCAACGGCATTCCGGTCGTCAACATCACGGCGCCCAACGCTGCCGGCATCTCGCTCAACCAATACCAGAGCTTCAACGTCGACGCCGCCGGGCTGATTCTCAACAACAGTCTGCTCAACGGGACCTCGCTCAACGGCGGGGCGATTGCCGCCAACCCCAATCTTTCGGGGCGCACGGCAAGCACCATCGTCAACCAGGTGACGTCGTCGGGCAGCGCGTACGCCAGTGCGCTCATTGGCCCGCTCGAAGTGTTCGGCGCGCCCGCCACGGTAATCGTTGCGAACCCGAACGGGATTTCGGTGCGCGGCGCCGGATTCACCAACACGATAGGTGTGACGCTCACCACCGGCACGCCGCAATTCCTGACGGGACCGGGCGGCACGCTGACCGACTTCGCGCACGGTGCCGCGCTCGGGTACAACGTTGTCGGCGGGCACATTCAACTGGAAGGCAATCCCGGCGTGACCGGCCCGGGCAGTGGCATTGAGGGCACGGTCGGTGCCATTGACCTGATCGGTCAGACGGTTGGGGTGAACGCGCCCCTCTACGCCGGCACGCGCATCAACGTGGTCACCGGCAATCAGCAAGTGCTGACCGGCTCGGTGGACGGCACGGGCACGCGCTACGTGACGGCGGCAAACGGCGTCGCAAACACGGCGCAGGCGGTACAGGGCGTCGCGGGCAGTCCGCAGGCGATTGCCATCGACGCCACGCGTTTCGGCGCCATGACCGCCGGCCAGATCCAGGTCATCGGCACGACGGCCGGGCTTGGCGTGCGCATGGCTGGCGATCTTGCATCGACGACGGGCGACCTCACGATCACGTCCGGAGGCGATCTCACCGTTGCCAATCACGCGGCGCAACAGCGGGTCCAGATGACCAGCGCGGGCAATGCCGCACTTTCCGGCACGGGGCTGGGCGAAACGGGCTATCAATTGACCGCGACGGGTGACATTGCGTCGACCGGCGTTGTGCAATCGGGCAAGGCGCTCGACATTCGCTCGGGCGGCAGCCTCAAGCTCGCCAACGCCCAGGCCAACGAGAGCGCGACACTGACGTCGGGCAAGGCGCTGGTGCTCAAGGACGCGCAGATTGGCGGCGACCTGTCGCTATCGACGCAGGATGTCCTGCAAGGCGACATTCGGCTGACCGGCCCGACGACGGTCGGCGGTGCGCTGGTGGCGAATGCCGCGCGCGGCCTCTTCGTGACCAACAGTACTGGCGCGTCCGGCAATGTGTCGATCACGACGGGCGGTGACTTCCAGATTGCGCAGGGCGCACGTATGACCGGGCATGGTGACGTCGCCACGCGAACGGCCGGGGAAGCGCGCGTCGACGGAACGTTGGCGTCGGGCGGGCAACTGACGATGGCGTCGGACCGCGGTCTCGACGTGCAGGGCGACGTGGCTTCCACCGGTACCGCGCGCCTTGCAGCCGGTGGCGTCTTGAACGTCGATGGCACACTGCTGGGGCAAAGCGATGCCGACCTGCGCGCGGGGACCGACGTTAC
The DNA here is from genome assembly GCF_000815105.2 of Pandoraea pulmonicola. Taxonomy (NCBI): domain Bacteria; kingdom Pseudomonadati; phylum Pseudomonadota; class Betaproteobacteria; order Burkholderiales; family Burkholderiaceae; genus Pandoraea; species Pandoraea pulmonicola. The sequence goes on from NZ_CP010310.2 coordinate 878,047, forward strand.
AGGCAAGGGAAAGCTCGCGTTCGGCACGAACGCATCCCTGCGCGCGGGGCGGGACATTTCGCTGAGCGGCGCACTGCTCGCCGGAGGATTGGACGTCGAAGCCGCCAACGGCATTTCGCTCAATGATGTGCAAAGTACCGGCAACGCATCGCTGCGTGCGCTCGGGAACACGGGTGGTGGCGATATCGCTCTGCTCGGCAAGGACTCCTTCTACGGGGCGGCCGCGCTCTCCGCCGCGCGTGACATCCTCGTCCGCGGCACTACCGCCGGGGCCGACGCGCTAACGCTCGATGCTGCGCGCAACGTCGGCGTCACGGGCACCTTGCAAACTGCCGGTACAGCGAAGGCGCTGTCGGTGACCGCAGGCAACACGCTGACGGTGCCCGGCACGATCGAAGCGAGTGCGGACCTCACAGCCAATGCCGGCAGTGCGCTCGTTGTCGCTGGAAGCGCCACGGCGGCGGGCGCCGTCACGATGCAGTCGGGCGGCGATCTGCGCGTGTCGGGCAACGTCTCGGGGCAGCGCGAAGGGACGCTCGATGCCACCGGGGATCTCAATATCGACGGCGGTGCCCACTTCCTCGGCAACGCTCGGCTCACATCCGGCGGCAATGCCGTGCTCGTCGGCAAGCTGCAAACGGCGAATCTCGTGGTGGTCGGCGCCAACGATGTCACGCTCGGCGACATTCAGACCAGCGGCACGCTTGACGTGGTGGCGAAGGGCCTCGCCGGCAGCGGCGATATTCGTGTGTCGGGACCGATAGCGTCTTTCGGCGCCGCGACCTTAGACGCGACGCGCGACGTTGCCATCGCCGGCACGGGAAAAATCGCAGCCAACGACAAGCTTACCGTCTCCGGGCAGCGCAACGTGACGATAGACGGTGGTGTCACCGCGGTGAGCGACGTCGCCGTTACCGCGACCACGGGCAATCTGAGCACCACGGCCGATCTGAGCACCAACAGCCAGTTGGCGCTCATCGCCGGACAAACGGTGACATTGGGCGGGCCGCAGACGAGTGCCATCGGCAACGCTTCGGTCGCCGCGGGGCAGGACATTGCGCTCAACGGCGCACTCGTGGGTTTGGCGGGAAGCCTGCGGGCAGGGCGGGACATCACCGGAGCGGGAGCCTCGGCGTTTGCCGATAGGGCTACGCTCAACGCGGGTCGCGACGTCGCGCTGTCCGGCGTGCTGCAGGGCAATGGCGTGCGGGTGAGTGCGGGGAACAGCGCCACGGTGTCGAACGTGACTTCCAACGGCCGACTCGATATCGCTGCGACGGGCAATGCCGGCGGTGGCGACGTCACACTCAACGGGACATCGAAGGTGGTGGGAGGCGTCGACGTGGCGGCAGCCCGCGATGTAAGCGTTGCGGGCACGCTCGCGAGCGGCGACAACGCGACGCTAAGCGCTGCGCGCAACGTCAACATCACCGGCACCGTGCAAGGCGCCAAGGACGTCACCCTGGCCGCGACCGAGGGGAATGTGACCCAGGTGGGCACGCTCGGTGTCGGCAACCGTTTGGGCGCCTCGGCGGGCAACGATGTGACGATGGCCGGGCAGAGCGCGGTAGCCGGCGATACGGCGCTGACGGCGGGACGCGATGTGATTCTCTCGGGGACGCTGAGTGGGCAAGGCGCAGGTCGCGTCGATGCTGGCCGTGACGTGGCGGGCGCAGGCACCGCGTCGTTCACGGGGCTGTTGGACGCGACGGCCGGACGCGACGTGAACCACAGCGGATTGCTGCAAGGCGGCGGTCTGACGATCACGGCCGGCAACACGTTGAACGTCAAGAACGCCGAGTCGACGGCGGCCATGGCGCTGGCGGCCAGGGGACTCGCCGGCGGGGGGGACGTCAACATCAACGGGAACGTGGGCGCGCCGGGCTCGGTGTCTGTGCAGGCGGCGCGCGATATTGCCGTCGCGGGGACGTTGGGGGGCGGCGCTTCGACGACGCTCGTCGCACAGCGGAACGTCGTTGTCGATGGGGCCATTCAGTCGGTTGGCGACGCGCGCCTCACGGCCCAGACCGGGAGCGTGCGCGCGAGCGGCGGCATCAGCGGAGGCGCGAATCTGTTCGTCGACGCCGAGCAGGACGTCGTGTTTGGCGCGTCGACGAGCGCGCTTGGCGACATCAGGGCGAACGCCGGGCGCGATCTGCAACTTGGAGCGGTGCTCGTCGGCGTGAACGCACATCTGACGGCCGGTCGCACGCTGCTGGACTCCGGCGACAGCACCGGCAAGGCAGTCTTCACGGGGGCGGCAACGCTAAGCTCGGCTGGCGATACCAGGCTCACGGGCAGTGTGCAGGCGAACGGCATCGATGTCGCCGCGGGCGGCAACGCAACACTCGGCGCACTCAATTCGGCAGCGGGCGTCAGTGTCGCGACGACCGGTACCGCCGGGGCCTTGGGCGGTGCGGGCGATATCGTGTTCAACGGTGCGGTGTCGTCACCCAACGCCTTTGCGGCCACGGCCGCACGGGACATGACGGTGGCCGGCAGCCTGGCTTGCGGCGTTGCGTGCGACCTTGTGGCGCAGCGCAACCTGTCGCTCACCGGTTCTGCGATTGCGCTGAAAGACCTGTCCTTGTTCACGCGTACAGGCGATCTCGCCATTGCGGGCGAAGTGACGACCGCGGGTGCGTTGCTCGCGACAAGCGCGGCGAACGCGATCCTTGGCGGCAAGATGAGTATTCAGGGGGACTTGCAGGCGTCCGCGGCCAAGGATATCTCGCTGGCTGGGCTCATCGGCGTGCAAGGCGTCGGCACGGTGCAAGCCGGCAACGACATCAACGGTTCCGGCACAGCGAGCTTCGGTGGCGACGTTACGCTGAGCGCGGGGCGCAACACTGCGCTGACCGGTGCACTGAGCGGTCAGAACGTATCGGTGCACGCGGCGAACGACGCCGGGCTCAACAACGTTCAGGCGACGAAGTCGCTGAGCATCACCGCGGATGGCCAAATGAGTGGTGGCGACGTTGTCGTAGGCGGTGATGCTGTTGCACTCGGCACATTGGCCCTGACGGGCGCGCGCGACGTTGCGGTGACCGGCAAGACCGTCGGGGGCGGTGACGTCACGATTTCAGCGGGAAGCGGGGACATCCGTCTCAAAGGAGACACGGCGTCGGAGCGCAATCTCACGCTTACCGCCGACAACGGCGCGATCTCGACGGGCAACGCAGGCGCGCAAGGCGATCTGAGCGCCAACGCTGGAAAGGCCTTGACGATGCAAGGCGACACCACGGCCAATGGAGCTTTGCGATTGACTGCCGGCGGCGATATGGCCCTGGGCAATGTCCGCAGCGTACTGGCTGATGCGTCCGCTGGTGTGTTGAAGGCCGGCGGCAATCTGGGCGCGACGTCGCTGACGTTCGGCAACGGCGGTCTCTCGACCACATCCGGCGGTGCGACCGCGATCACGGGAATGGTCGCGGCGGGCAAGACGGTGACCATGTCCGCCACAGGCGACTTGCTCGCCGGCTCCGTTCAGGCTGGCGAATCCGCGACGCTGACGGCAAGCGGTGCGGGGGATGTCCGCGTCGTGGGCGACGTGAATACGGGCAAGGGGCTGACGATTACGGCGGGTCGCGATGCGAATGTCGGCGGTGCCGTCACGGCGGGCGACGGTGTCACCGTCGATGCAATGCGCAACCTGAGCGTCGGCGGGGCACTGTCGGCGAATCAGAACATCGTGCTCAATGCGGCGCAAGGCAATCTCTCGCTGTCGGGGCCGATCACGGCCATCCAGAATTTCACGGCGACGGCGGGTTCCGCGCTGGCCATCGCCGGAGGGCAGATCAACGGCGACACGGCGCTGACCTCCGGTGAGGGCATGACGCTTACCGGTCATTTGCTCGGCAAGGGCGCGGCGACGCTGCGCTCAGGGGGCGACGTTACCGGCGGTACCAGCGATACTGGCGCGCTGACGTTTGGCAAGGATATCAGCGTGACGTCGGCCGGAAAGTTGTCGTTGGCCAGCATCGACACGGCGGGTGCGCTGACGGTCCAGTCGCAGAACGATGCCGTGCTGGGGGCGTTGACGTCGATCGGCAAGGCCTCGGTGACGAGCGCGGCGGGCAGCCTGACGCTGGGCAAGGTACTTGTCGGCGGCCCGCTCGATCTCACGGCTGCCAGGAATCTGACGGCATTGCAGAGCGTTTCCAGCATGGGCGCGATGACGCTCACCGCGCAGACCGGCAGTCTGACCGTCGCCGGGATTTCCGGCAACGACGCCGTTGCGCTGCGCGCTGGACAGACGCTGACGATGGGCGGTACCAACACCGTGGTTGGCGACATGACGCTCAACGGCGGCAATGTCGTCATCGCGGGCGTCACCACCGCGTCGAAGTCCTTCACCGCGCGCGCAACCAATGCACTCGACGCAAGCCTCGGCCAACTGTATTTGACGAAAGACGCGCATTTGAGCGCCGCGCGCGTGTACACGGGCGGTATGGTCGTCGGCGGCGGGCTGGATGTTACCGCATCGGAATCGATCTCGACCTATGGTCTGGCGATGATCAACGGCGCGAGCACGTTCAACGCCGGCAACGGCGTGTATGTCAACACGGCGGGTTCGTCGGTGCTGAGCGGCGGTCCGTTGTCGATCGGAGCTGGCAGCATCACCAATCTGGCGGGCGGGCAGATCGCCACGACTGGCGCGCTGACGTTATCGGCGACGGGCAACGTCTCGAACGCCGGTTTGATGAACGGCAGTACGACTTCGGTCACGGCCGGCGGGGTATTGACCAACGCAGGGACGGTGCTCGGCGCGAACGGCGTGACCCTCAACGTCGGCGGTTTGAACAACAACGGCGGCATGGTTCTGGCAGGCGACGTGACGAAGGCCACACCGTCGAGCGCTGACCTTTCGCTGACGGTGAACGGTAGCGGCACGGTCACGAACGCAGGCGGCGAATTGGCGGCGACGCGCGATCTGTCGGCGTTGATGCGCTCGGCTGTGTTCGACGCGACCGGTGGTGCGTTGCAGGCGGGCAGCACGTTGTCGATTACGGCCAATGCCATCACCAACTCGGGTACGTTGCAGATCGGTTCGCTCAACACGGTGCTCACCGGTCTGACATCGTTTACCAACAGCGGAACGTTGCAGAGCAACGGGGCGCTCACGCTCGCGAGCAATGGCTGGTTCACGAACACCGGCAACATCGTGGGGGCAAGCGATGTGACGGTGAACGCGGCGCTTGTCAACGGCGCTGGAGCGTCGATCCACGCCGGACGCGATCTCTCGATGACGGGCGACGTCGTCAACAGCGGTCTGCTCGAAGCCGAGCGCAATCTGTCGGCGACCGGCGGCAACTTCACCAACGTAGGCGCGAAAACGCAGGCGGCAGGCAACATCACGTTCACGCTGCCGGGACAATTGAACAACATCGGCGGCACGATCATCGCGGGGAACAACCTGACGGTGAACGCCGGGTCGGTGATTAACGATCAGGCGGCGGGGGCGGGGTTGGTCAGCACCACGACGACGGTCGTCGATCCAAGTTTGATCTGGAGTGCTGTCATTGGGACCCGGAACTCCAGCGTCATCGACTGGGCAGCCGGGATGGGCGGGGAAGGCGACGCCACCTGGAAATGGATGCGTGTATCGAATACGGCGACGATCGGCGATCTTCTCTCGCCCACTGGCGTCACGATGGAGGGCAAGCCGGCAGACATCGATCCATGGACGGGCGACCGCTGCGGCATTCTGCTCGGGACGCGGGGGTGCAGCGTAGGGGTCGGGGCGCCTGTAACGGGTTCCGGAACGTTCTACATGAACAAGTTCCGGGGCGCCCGAATGGTGGGAGACAACCCCGTCGATTATGACTATTGGCGGATGAGCGCTGCGCCGATGCCGGGGGCGTTGGCGTCCGTCGCCATCGCTTTGCCGACGGTGAATCAGACTTCCACCGTGGCGCAGATGGGAGCCGCAGGCGTGATGATTGCTGGCGGCGACGTATCGATCACTGCTTCGAGTTTGTCGAATAAGGGCGGTCAGATTGCGGCAGGCCGCAACATGACGCTCAACGTGGGTTCGCTGGCTAATGGCGCCCTGTCGCCAACGACAACCAGTACCGTAATCAATGCGGTGGACCAAGGGCAATACTCGGCGTTTCTTGCGCAGCTCGCGTCGCTCGGCGCGATTGAAGTGCCGGCGTATCAGAACGAGTCGTGGGCCGATCAGCAACAAGCACACCAACTGGTTTCATTCAATATCGCGACAGGCGGGGCTGCGCCGACTTCCACCTCGACGATTTCCTGGTCGACGTCTCTCGGCCTGATCACCGCCGCCAACACACTCAACCTGTACGGCGGCAATCTGGTGAACGAGGGCATGATCTATGCCCAGAACAACGTCAACATCTTTGCCGCGAGTGTGACGAACCAGGGCGGCAACACGCAGCAGTTCACGTCGCAGGCAGGGTGTGCCCCCGGCACGAGCAATGCGGCCTGCTACCGAGGCAATGATGTCCGGGGACAGAACCCCGACACGACGAGCTTTACTTACGCGCAGAACAACGCCGCGATCATCGCGGGGAACAATCTCACGATTGCGGCGGGCACGATCACCAACAAGTACGGCGACCTCATTGCCGGGCACGATCTGGTGATCGGTGGCGTGGGGTCGTCGGCCACGGGAGCGACGGCTGCCGAGTCGCTCACCAACACGTCGGGCAACATCCTGGCCGGCAACAACCTGACGCTGAACGTTGCCGGCGGCATCACCAACACGTTGCCGCCACCGGTGAAGGTGCACGAGAACTACGGCAAGTTGGAGAAGTACTCGGGCTGCATGACGGCGGGCGGCTACAAGGAGAGCTACTGCGAGGCGTACGTCGATCAACAATCGGGCAATTCGTCGATCATTGGCGCGGGGAACAATCTCACCATCAATGCCGGGTCGCTGACCAACGTCGGCAGTCTGATCACGGCGGGTTTGAACGCGACGATCAATGTCAGCGGTCCGGTCGTCAACACGGCGCAGACGCTCAACGCCTATTGGCATTCGCACTGGGTCCAAGAGACGGGGATGTTCTCGGACGACAAGCGCCACGACGTGTGGAGCTGCGGCAGCGCGGCGGAGTGTACGTCGTTGTATGGCGACGCATACACCAGCGTGGGCGGAGTCATCAACCCGCCGACGCCCGTGGGCAATATCGCCGCGACGATTCAGGCGCCGAACCTGACGGTCACCTCCGGGGGGCAGATCGTCAACGTGGGCAACGTGATCGGGCAGTCGGTGTCGCTCACCGGTACGAGTTTGATCAACGGCATCACGACGGCGAACACGTACACGCCACAAGTGGGCAATCCACCGCAGGTGATCAGCCTGGCGCCCGCCAACGGCGGTCTGAATCTGACGATTCCCGTTGGGCTGGGTGGTGCGACGTCTTCGATTCTTACGGGTACGACGGGCACTCAAGGTGGCCCGAGTTACGTCGTGGGCGGGTTGAGCGCGACGCTTGATCCGGTTTCGCCGCAAGTCCTGCTCAAAAACCTACCAGCGTCGTTGCAACCGAGCACGACGACGTTCTATTTCTCGCCGCAGCAAGAGGCGATTCAACTCCAGCAAGCGGCCCTGATGCAGACGGGCAAGGCGAGCTTCATCAACGGCTTGTCGACGGACAGCACGTCGCAACTGACGGTGCTCGACCAGCAAAAGCTCGTGCTGTACGGCAATGCGGTGGAGTACGCGAAGGCAAACAACATTCAGTTGGGGCAAGCGCTGACACAGGCGCAGATCAGCGGTCTGTCGCAGCCGATGCTTTGGTACGTGGAGCAAACCGTGTCGGAGCCGGGGTGCAAGGCGACGGGTAACGCGAAATGCCCGACGGTGACGGCGCTCATGCCGCAGGTGTACTTGCCGGAGAACTTCACGGCGCTGTCGGCGGGTGGTCAGATTCTGGCGAGCAACGACCTGTCGCTGAACTTCGGCAGCACGGCGACGGGTGGCAGCGTACTGAACACGGGTTCGATCACGTCGGGCGGCACGCTGACGGTGAATACGGGGACGCTGACGAATCGCGCCAACGTGGTCGACGTGGGCGAGCTGTGGAGCTACATCAAGGACACGGGGTATCTGAAGACGACCGGCACGGTGGTGCAGCCGGGGGGCTTCATGAGCGCGGCGGCGGGCGGGCTGACGCTGAACGTCGACCAGTTCAACCAGATCGGCGGGATGCTGGCCTTGCTGGACCCGAACGGCCAGATCGACCATGCGGCGACGCAGGCGTTCATTGCCGGTGTCTCGGCGCAACTGGGAGAGAACTTCCTGCAGCAGACGCTGCAAAACGATCTGCATACGGAGTTCGTCAAGCAGGGTGGGAGCTTCGGGATTCAGCAGATTGGGATGATCATGGTCTCGGCCATGTTCGCCATGGCGGCGGCCCCGATGTTCTCGGCGATGGTGGGCAATCTCGCGAGCGCATCAGCGGGAACGTTTTTCGCGGCAGCGGCGGGCACGGGGGCGAGTGCGACGGCTGCCGGGCTGGGTAACGTCATGGTGACTGCGGCGCTCGCGAGCATGACGAGTTCCACGTTCACGCAGCTTGTGACGACTGGCACGGTGAACTTCGGCTCGGTAATGACGACAGGCTTGTCGTCGGCGCTCACTGCCGGACTGCTCAACGGGATCACCTACTCGAATGCAGATGGACTCGGGTTCACGACCGCGGGAGGTTCGGCGAACAGCCTGAGCAGCCTCGCCGGTGTGAAGCCGACGTTTGTCGATGGCGCGGTGAGTCAGGCGGCTGCGACGACGGCTGAGAAGCTGGCGACGCAAGGCTTGGCAATTCTGGGCCAGTCGGTGATTCAAGCAGGAGTGCAGTCGACGATTCAGGGCGGGAGTTTCCTGGATGCGTTGAAGGCGAGCGGAATCAGCAATCTGGGCGCGGCGCTGGCGTTCCAGATTGGCGACGCGAAGAACGGTCTGAGCCAGGCGCTAGGTGAAAATGGTGCAGCGTTCGCGGCGATGGCGGCGCATGGACTGTTGGGTTGTGCTGGTGCTGCGGCGGCAGGAAACGGATGCATCGGCGGTGCCCTTGGAGGTGCGATCGGCTTTGCATTGAACGCAGTCCTCGATCCAGGACAAATACTGCCCCCGGAACTTCACGTCGGGTTCATTGGCTTGGCGGGAGCGCTGGTCGCGGGCGCGCTGGGGCAAGATGCCTTAGCCGCACAGACAGCCGCCGAGAACGAGACACAAAACAACTGGCTGAAGCACAAGAACGAGGCATTTAATAGGCCCTCCGAGGCCGAGAGGTTCAAGTTAGCGAACGCGGCATGTTTCGCGAGCGGCGGTACAGACGCACAAAGTTGCGGGATTGCTAGAGCTTTGGCGTACACCTCGAATCAGCGCGATATAGAGCTGAACCGCGCTTGCGCAAATGGAGAGTCAGGCGCATGCCTCGTCGCGAAGGCTGAAGCAGCGGCTAACGGCAACGAAGTTTGGACCGCGCCGAATGGCCGTGTTTATGCATTCTCTAGTGGCGATTCTCGGATACTTTCATTAGATGCTCAGGCGAGAGCTGTATTGTTGGACGCCCAGTTAACGAGCCCCGTGGGCGCTATGCTGTCAGGTGCCGTCCTTTATGGAGGCGGTTCTGTAGAGCAAGCCATCCTTGCTGCTAACTTGGGGATGTCTCTTGAGGGAGTCGGTGCCGGAATTGGCTCGTTCGGTACGGCTACGATCGTAAGACCAGCGAGCGGACCGACAGGTACATCTTCGCCTGCGGAATGGGTGTTCAATACGGGGGCGAATATCACACCCATGCCAACCGCTAATACCTATCGATTTATTGGAGCGAATGGTACGTTCGTAACTCCGCTCTCGAGCATTGAATCGGTAATCGGTCCAATAAACTTAGCTGCTAAGGAGGTGACCATTTCTCGGGCTCAGGCGACAACGCTTGAAAGTGCACTTGGGCTGAATCCTGGATCACTGGGGGCTACAAACTTATTGTCGATTGTAAGCGATGTAAATGCTAGAGCACCTCGCTCGCCTCTGTCAGGCAATGACCTCTTCTTGGGCGGAGGAAAAGGCCTACCGGGCGGAGGCCAGGAACTAGTCATTGATTCGATCCCAAGCGCCGGTAGTGAAGGCATTCGACAGATCATTGTGAAGGTCAAATAGGAATATGATTAAAAATCGTAGTTTTCCAGGGAAAGTCGTGTCGTGTCCAATCTGTAGCGAAAACGTGGCATATTCGTGGTTGTCTGGCATGAGCGGGCCTCATTTGCATTTTTATGCTACCGAAAATAACGATGTATTAGTCAGAACGCAATGGTTTCAGAGAATCATTGAGTTAAGGAAGTGCGGCAAAGACGAAACAGAGATTCTGGCTGCCATTGATAATTTTTTGAGAGAAATTCCGGGCGGTATATCTAAGTATTCTCTCTGGAGTAATGTGAAATGCCCGCACTGCGGCAGCGAGTTTTCCTATAGGTTTCGTGGGGACCTCGGGCTGAGGTTAGATGATATGTCCGTGATATTGATCGATGGTTGTCGGCTTGACATTGACGGCGAGATATTCGCCATCAATGTGGATGCCATCGGCTAGGTATTAAGCCTTTATGATGAATCGACCCGACTACCATCCGCAGATGGTCCAGCCTTAATATATCATTGCAACGCAAACGACCAAGTCCGTGAAATTATAGGGGGAAGTAATGGTTGTCGAAGTATCTCGCGGGCATATTTCCGTAAAACTGATGGGGCGCGTTGTAACTGTTCAGGGGGAGATGTTCTTTCCTGGTGGAGATAAAATTGGATTTGTTGTTTATTCGGATGCCATAAAAACTTGGGATTCCCCTAATCAGGATATAGAAATTACTTCTTCGGAGAAAAAACTCATACTCGAAGAGATAAAATGTGAATTTTCCAGCGGGGGGCATACGATTGAAGTTGAGTAGTCTCGGAATGGAGAAAAGGGTTTGATGATTTAACCCTTGTTTGGAAGAGGTTCGATTGGAAGTGAAGGGGGGATCTGCCCGCACCACAAAAATCTGCTACGGGAAGTTCCGTTGCTAACGAGGTACGGGACTAAAGCCCCAACGCGGCGTCGTTCATGTTTTTTCAGCGCAAAGTTTCGATCACTCAAAGCAGTGATTTGACCTTCAACAAGCCTGATCAACGGCATCACGGCGGCGAACACGTACACGCCACAAGTGGGCAATCCACCGCAGGTGACCAGCCTGGCGCCCGCCACCGGCGGTCTGAATCTGACGATTCCCGTTGGGCTGGGTGGTGCGACGTCTTCGATTCTTACGGGTACGACGGGCACTCAAGGTGGCCCGAGTTACGTTGTGGGCGGGGTGAGCGCGACGCTTGATCCGGTTTCGCCGCAAGTCCTGCTCAAGAACCTCCCGGCGTCGTTGATTTGAGTAAAAATGGTGGGGATTTAATGAATAAGATAGATAGCATATCGAAGGCCAATCCCGTTTATGCCGAATATATAAAAAATTGTCGGATATGTTGAAATCTATTGGATATCTGGATTTTAAGAAGTGATTAAAATTGGTGATGTGCTCGAGATTTCAACAAAAAAGGGAATTCGTATTTTCAGTTTTTTGGGAGAATGTCTCCTATGGGGATGCTCATTCGAGTGCTCCCTGGAACATTTCAGGAGCTTCCGGATAATCTGGACGAGTTGGTGAAAATTCGCACCAATTTCTGGATTTTCTTCCCCGTTTCGATGGCAGAGAAGCGTGGGATCATTCGGAAAGTAAAGAATTGTATGATTCCTGAGCACTCAGTAACGCCGCCGAATTTCCGAACTGGGATTGTTGATCCGGCGACGAAAAAGGTCGCCTCGTGGTGGTTGTGGGACGGCAACAGGGAGTGGGAAGTTGGGGCTTTGACCGACGAAATACGAAAGCTGCCGATACGAGGGGCATGGAACGATACCTTACTTGTAGAGAGAATTGAGGAAGGGTGGCTTCCTGAAAACGATAAGCGATGACTTCAGTGTGGCGTGTTAAGCGCTCTCAGAAATTGGCCTTGAAGGGCTCCCACGAGCCGACGCAAGAGCTGTTGAGCAGGTGCTTATAGAGTCAAATGGATTGGTGAAAAATTTGGCTCTTTATTAGGTAAATGGCATTTCGAAAAAATGCGAAATGTGTGGATTCGCTAAAAACGGGAATTAAAATGCTTAAATCAATAAAATATCCTGAATTCAAGCGATGATTAAGTCTGGAGATGTTTTTTCAATATCCACCTCGAAGGGGTATGCATTTTTTCAATATGTGAAAAAATTACCTCCGATGGGAACTATGATTAGAGTATTGCCTGGAATTTTTGATAGGGTTCCTGGTGATCTATCTGATCTTGTAAGTCGTGAAACAAATTTCTGGGTGTTTTTTCCTGTTGGTGCGGCAGAAAAACTCGGAATCGTAAAAAAAATACAGAATATCCAAGTTCCAATTCATGCAATGGAAACACCAGTTTTTCGCGCAGGTATTGTTGATCCATCAACGAAACGAGTGGAGACGTGGTGGTTTTGGAGCGGGGAAAAGGAATGGATGGTTGGAGAGATAACCGAAGAACAGAGAAAGTTGCCGATACGGCAAGCTTGGAATGATACGCTATTGGTGGAGAGAATTGAGGAGGGGTGGCTTCCGGAACGAGATAAGTTCTGAGATTCTCCATGATTTGCTGATTGCCCTCGGGGATGGTTTTCAGTCGGAGGGCGTTTAGTCGTGCACCAGACGGTTCAGTCGTTACCGCGGAGAACAGCGGGCACTATGGACAGAATTGGATTCCTCAAATTGAGGAGCAATTTCGACATTGGCTTTCGGATCGAGTCGGAGTGCCGGTCAGTCATAAACCATGTAAAAGCAAATGAAAGTCGAACTCTTGTTTCCTCCACTTGAGGAGGATTCCATCTTTTGGTTTGTGAAAATTGGTAAATTAAAAATAGGAATTATTAACAAAAACGTTTGGTGCTTAGGCCTCGGGGATGTAGTGAGATCGCCTTTGGATTTCGAGGATATGATGCCTCTCTTACCATTGTTGGAAGTAAGCAGGCGGGGCTTCATCGAATATTTTGAGCGAGTAGGTAGATTGCGGCCCGAGATTGCGGGCATGATTCAGACCTTCCCAGAAACACTACTTCTAAAATTTGCGTGTGAGAAGTCAGTTTCGGATTACTGGCCTTCGAGAGCAATCGAGTGGATCAACGCCGAGCCAATTCTCGCGGAAAAATTGAGTAAAAGCCTGTTTGATTTGCTGAAGCAAGGCTGGTTGCCGCAACGCCTTCGACAGCAAGTGAGTGAGGTCGTTAGGCGCATCGGGACAGAGCGGCCTCCACGCGTTTGAGTTTTAGAGAATACTCTGTCGATCAACCTGTGAGAATTTCTGTCCACTATTAGTGATTCATAAGGGAGAGACGGTGCCGCCGGCGCGACGGTAAGTGCGGTACTAAGTCTGCTGCTGCGCGATGCCACTATACAGTGACGCGGCAAGCTCCACCTATTCAGAGAACGGCGACGGCTCGATTACCAAAGCGGTGACCTACGGCAATGGGGGCAACGTGAACGTTGAGCATGAATATGCAGGCGGTCATTTGCGCGGCACGTGGGCATGCCAGAAGCGGATCTCGCGAATCGCTTGGCAACGTGGAACGTGTCATCGGCTTCCACGTTCACTGATCGCGCAACCGAGGAGACTACGGTCTCCGCAGTAGTGAATTCGAACACGTCGTCGATTCGGAGCTATCTGTTGGGAAATTCAAGCGGCTATTTGGCGATTGAGTACACGTCGCCAACACCGGTTGGTACCAGCCTCAGTCGCGATGCGACAAGCGCCGCTTCGATCAATAACGTCAGAGTCCTGATTACGAAGAATTCTAGAAAGTCAACGGGCTACAGAATTGTGACGGGGTACCCACGCCAATAACGCAAAAATTCCCGAAAGTTAAGAACATGTTTTCGACGTACCTTAACCAAGATCTTGATTTAGCGTTCGGTACGGCGGATGACGCGATTCGTGCGTTCTTGGAGCACGGCGTGCGCGATTAAGTGTTGACGGCAAGGGATGAAGTGTGGGCGATTCTGGCGATGAAACTGCCAGAGGGAGTTGCAGAAACTCGTTCTTGGAGATTTGAGCTCCTGCTATTACTACCCTACAGAATGGTCGTCGGCCGAGCTTTGGTTGCCACCGAGCTTTGACCCAGTTACCGGGCCGTCGAAAGGGAAATGGTAAAGCTGCGAAATAATGTATCTAAATGTGGAGGCAAATTTGGCAGCAGCCTATTGGGGGCCGAGAGAGGAATCCGCAGCGGAATGTGATCATCGAGGCTGACGGTTATTGTCCGCCGGGGACTTTGATTGGAACCAACGGTGTTACCTGCCGTCTTGGAAAGAACGGTAGTGGTGCGCGTATCGACATTCCCGCTAACGGCTCCAAGCCGCACGAAACGTTGCACTATTAAGGAGGCTGCTTTGAAGTACTTGAATTTCGCCCTGTATCAAATTGGTGCGCTTGGTGATGAATTCGATAAAGGTTTCAAGGATATTTCGTTCGAGTTTGCGAGTCATGGCAAGCCGGTCTCAGTTACTTTATGGCACGCAGACGCAACCGGAATCGAGGTGACATGCAAGATGCATGACACGGATGAAAGGGTTGAATACGGCATATTGGAGTTTGCACAAGTGGGTCGGCGTGCAGAAAATAAAACGTTCGTTTCGCTGGATAGCGATCTAAGCGCGCCGGCTTTCGTTGAGAAGTTGGTGCTAAGGGACGATGGGGTTATCTGTGAGTCCGGATTCATGCTCGGAGGTAGGGATGGCTCCGTACTATTAGTCGTTGCTGGTGTCTATCCGTATACCTTGGCCGTAAGGGTCGCAGGGTACTTGGGACCGTTCGATCCCGAGTTTCCGATCGAACGGTACGAACGCATCCCGATGTCGTGAATCGATTGCTGGCGCCTTCCTACTAATTCGCTTCGTAGACTATCTGGCCGGAGTGGACTCGAGTTACGTTAGTGGAACGGCTGGCAATGCGGTGACCAATGATGCAGACGAGTTGCTGTCGCAAGACGTGGTGCTCTTCTTCGAATGCTTGAAGGCCTATGTGGAAAAGGACCGACCGGAGCGGGGGGCTGTTAACGAATTGTCTATATCGCCGCTATTCGCGGCAGAGAGAACTCGGTGAAGCACTGATGCTGATGGAGCAGGTGCGCCAGATTTTTGCGGAGCCACCTGCATCTGCTGTTAACAGGGATCCATCTGTATGGCGTTGTTGCATAAATCGAGTCTGAGGACGAAGTAACTCCCATGTTTACGGCGTTGGGCAATGCGGACGGATTGCGGACGTGCGATGTCCGCCATGCGGTTCAGCACGCCCACTCGGATGGCAACCTTGGTTGCCTGCGATTCGGTGCGTCGTGCCCACAAGCAGTTACCCGTGAGCGTCTTGAAGCGATACATCACGTTTTCCGCGAGCGAGCGCCGGTGGTACCCGCTGTCCTTCTTCCATTCGCGGCGACCGACGCGGGCGATCGCATCGACCGCGTCGTTGCGCCACGTCGCGCCGGATGTGTTCGCGGGCCAATGAGCAGCGCCTTCGCATGGCGGAATCGAGGACGTTGCGCCGCGCGCGGCGATCGCGGCATGGCATGGCTTGGTGTCGTAGGCGCCATCACCGCCGATGACATCGAGTCGTTCGTCGTCCGGTATCTGGTCCAGCAGTTCGGCCAGGACGTCGCCGTCGGCGACATCCTGATGCGTCATCAACGCGGCACGCACCTGACCCGTATTCGCGTCGAGCCCGAGATGCACCTTGCGCCACGTGCGACGCTTCGAATAGCCATGCTGGCGCACCTTCCATTCGCCCTCGCCGTAGACCTTCACGCCGGTGCTGTCGACCACCAGATGGATCGGCTCGCCATCGCCAACGATCGGCAGTTGGACCTCAAGCGTTTGCGCACGGCGGCAGAGCGTCGTGTAGTTCGGCACGGACAAGGTGGCGAAAGCCAGCTCGCGCAGGCTTTGCGCGAAGCCTTGCAGCGCGCGCAGCGGCAGGCGGTACACTGTCTTGATGCCCAGCAGGGCCTGGATCAGCGCGGCGCTGTACAGACGCGGACGGCCGCGGGTTGGCTCGGCGTCCGGTATGTCGGCAAGGGCGGCGTCATCGATCCACATCGTGACGTTACCTCGGTTGATCAGGCCGGCGTTGTAGGCAGACCAGTTCCTGACACGATAGCGCGTCTTCGGCTCGCACTTCTTGCTTGTGTCCCTGCGCATCTTCTCGAAGCCAAAAATCGAGAATCTACGCAGGAACGCGAATTGTTAACAGGGGCGCTGGACCGGCTGTTCTGCGTAAACGTCAGCCGGCCGCGTGTCCGTCCGATTAATGCAACAACGCCCAATGTGGTAACAGTTATCCGGGATGGGTGAATGATTCGACGATTATCGAAATCAAGGACGTTGTAAATATATCGAATTCTAATCAATTTAGAGGATATTTCGAGACAGGGAAGCCGATTCAGCTTGTCGTGAGTCCAAATACGCAGAGAATATCCCAGCCGTTGAGGGAGTTGATAAGTAATTCGGGTGGATCTATTCGAGTCTATGATCCTAGCTCTGGGACGTTCAAGTCATGGATTTCTAAATAGCAGGTGATACGTGAAATTTAAGATTCCTGTAAGCGTAAATTTGTTGAGTCCAATGACGCTCACGAAGCCATCGGATTTTTTGAGCGCAGTGCAGCTTTTTTGCGACGAGCTTCCAGAAATAACTCCGGAAAAATGGGGGTGGTGGGAGCCACTTGATTGTGACTTCGATCGAAATAATTTGAGGGATCTAATTCCTGGAAGCGGAATTTCGGAGACCGTTTACTGGCAAAGAAAAAAGCTCCCTAAGTCCGAAGGAAGCTTTGCCGTTCGATGGAGAAGTAAGTCGCCTGCGGTAAGTGATACGCATGCCAGGATTGGGTTCACCGTAGAGCTGAAGCAGATCGAGCAAGCATCTCTCGTTTCGTACATAAAGAATGCGAGCACTGTTTTTAGTGCAGACATCGCTTTTTTTGATGTGTTGACCCCAGAATATACAGAATTCTCTGTTGAAAGCGGTTCGGCCCCGTATGGTGACCGGCTTATGGTTGTGACCCATCTTCTGAGGCACTGGCTCCCGGATATATTTTGGGCAACAGTATTGGGTCCTCCTTATGTCCGGATTTTTGGAAAGGACCGCCTTTTGTCGGCCCCTGCTTATGCCGTGGAGGATTTGGGGCCAGAGACAGTTTACGTACAGTTAACGAAGAATCTCGCCGATGCATACGAACGGGGAAGTGAGCTTCAGTTGGCACGTAATAGCTTTAAAGAACACCTTCGTAGTAACGCATTTTTTGTTGAGGGGAAAGGTTATGATCGCCTGCAGAAAGGGGCGGTCGGTGATGTCTTCGAAGTTCCAAAATTTGATCTGGTTGAAGATGAGTGACCGATATGACGTCACGTTTTCGTCTCAGTGGAGCGGAGCCGCTTCTCGACGCACATGAAAGTTTGGTACGCCCAGGACAGTTTCGCCTGTGCCGGCGACGACCTGTATTGCTACAAACAGCGTGACAGCAGGGCCAACCTCCACATGCGATACGTCGATTACAAGACTCGGAAGCCAATATCCCAACGTGCAGACGAACGTTACTGCCGACCAGTTTAAATCGAATCTCATCTCGAACGGGTATAGCGTTATTAACCAAGGGATAAAAAAACGGCTCTTTTTTCCGTTCTGGGTAACGGTACGTCCACGTACCAAAAAGAAAAAAGAAGCACTTGTCGTGGCGGTGCTCGCTTCCTTGCCAGCAAGGCCTGCCGTCGCGGTTGAATCGCCTGTGACACAGGCACAGATCGTCGCCAGGTTACCTGTTCACCTGCTCAACAGCGGCCTAAGGGCATTGTGGTGGGATGTTGTTGGCGACGGTTCCCCAGCACGCATTACGACCTCGGCCCCACCACCTCCCGCAACGTCGCCGCGAAGCGCTGGGCGAGCAGGCTTTGCGTGCCTCGCGAGGGGCGCAGCAGATGCGTCGCGAACGGCACGTCGGGCGCGAACGGACGATAGTCGAGACCGCGTCCCTGATACGCCTGCGCGGCCGCCCGGCTCACCACGCTCACACCAAGCCCGCCGGCAACCAACGCACAGACGGTCGCTTCGTACGGTGTTTCCAGTTCCTTGTGCCGAAGCTCCACGCCGGCTTCTCGAAACCGCTGGTCGATCTTCATGCGTGTGCCATCGACCAGCGATAGCGCGATGAACGACTCGTGCTCCAGATCGGCCGGCCCCACAACCTCGAACGCACCCAGCCGATGCCCGGCCGGGAACGCGCACACGCCCGGGACCTCGCAGATCTTCGTCGCCTCGATGCCGGAGACGTCGCGGCTCACGTAGGACACCACGCCCAGATCGCAGAATTGCGACGCCACCCAGTGCGCCACACGCGGCGAGTCGTTGGTCAGGAGTGAGACGGCAACGCCAGGGTGCGCTTCGCGAAACCGCCCTATCACTTCGGGCATCTGAGTGAGCGCGATCGACGGCACGGCGCCCACACGCAGCCGTCCGGTGCCTGAGCGGCGAATCTGTTCGGCCGAGTCCTCCAGGCTTTTCAGACTCACGAACGCACGCTCGACGTCGCGAAAGAGCTCCGCGCCCTCGTCGGTCAGTTGCAGACGACCGTTGAGGCGCTCGAACAGCCGAAACCCCGCACTGTCCTCCAACTGCCCGATCAACCGGCTGATGTTGGGCTGCGAGGTATGCAGTGCATCGGCCGCCGCCGTCATCGAGCCCGTCTGGATGACCGCGCGAAACGCTTCCACTTGCTTGAACTTCATCGTCCTGGCTCTCCTCCAGCCCCATCGCGCCGCCCTTCCTGTCCCTGAAGGTGCCTGAGTGAACCCGCACGCGCCCGGACGCGCACATATGGCGCGCCATGGGGTATATCAAAAATGTATGGACTCGTATTGTATTGTGATTTTTAAGAATGTTTCAGCCCGGCTACAGTCGTCGCCATCCCGTCCGTGCGGTGAGGGGCGACGCATCCGCCGCCCGCCACCGCGCAGTCGCCTACGTGTCGTACACCGCTTCAGGAGAATGAAATGAACGCGTCCCACCCGAAACGGTGAGAGCAGAGGAAGGAGGTGAATCCTCACGGGCCAACGGCATCGAAGTGCCCAGGTGGAAAATGCACGCATTTCCCGGCAACCGGAGGATCCACGATGAACAGTATGGCCGTAGGCGTCGACATCGCCAAGCAGGTTTTCCAGGTGCATTACGTCGATCAGCACACCGGAGAGATTGTGAACAAGCCGATCAAGCGGGCAAAGTTTCTGGAGCACTTCGCGAACAGAGCGCCGAGCCTGATCGGCATGGAGGCGTGCGGCGGTGCGCACCACTGGGCTCGGCAACTCGCAAAGATGGGGCACGAGGTCAGATTGATGCCGGCGGAGTTCGTGAAGGCGTTCAACATCCGCAACAAGAACGACGCGGCGGATGCCCGGGCGATTTGGCTGGCGGTACAGCAGCCGAGCAAGCCGGTGGCGGTGAAGACGGAAATGCAGCAGGCGATGCTGGCGCTGCACCGGATGCGCGAGCAGTTGGTGAAATTCCGCACGATGCAGATGAACGGACTGCGCGGCCTGCTAACGGAATACGGCGAGGTGATGAGCCGTGGCCGGGCGAAGCTGGACCAGGAAATAGCCATTGCGCTTGGTCGGCTCGCGGAGCGCCTGCCGGGAGCGTTGATCGATACGTTGCGCGAGCAGTGGAGCGGGCTGGCGCGGCTCGACGAGCAGATTGCCGAGATCGAACGCCGGATGCTCGAATGGAAGAAGGAAGACAAGGCGGTAAAGGCGATCAGCGAGATACCCGGCGTGGGATTGCTCACGGCGACGGCGGCAGTGGCGATGATGGGCGACGCGAAGGCGTTTCGCTCCGGACGCGAATTCGCCGCGTGGGCGGGTCTGGTACCGAAGCAGACGGGCTCGGGCGGCAAGGTGAACTTGCACGGGATCAGCAAGAGGGGCGACACCTATCTGCGCACGCTGCTGATTCACGGTGCGCGAAGCGTGTTGAGCCATGCGAAGGAACCGGGTCCGTGGGTCGAGCAGATGAAGAAGCGACGGCCGGCGAATGTGGTGATCGTCGCACTGGCCAACAAGACGGCACGGACGATCTGGGCGGTGCTGGCCCATGATCGGCCGTATCGGAAGGACTACGTGAGCGTGAAGCCAGCCTGAACGGCCCGCGCGAGGTAGACGATCAATGTTTAACACAGGGTGAACGTCGAAAGGTTGCGCAGCAATCAAGTGTGATGACAAGCCAGGTAGGACCGGGACTCGCTAAGCCTGAATCGGTGCAAGAGCCTTGAGCTCGCCAGGAGAATGAGGCGCGAGTCAGCGAATTTCATAGGGGCCCGCAGCGGCAGTACCAGCTGCATCAAGGCCGGATATAGAGCTGCAGCCCATCCTGTCCGTCGGAACACAAGAAAACTGCTGCAAACGGGACGCGTTCATATAGTCATCGATGCCAAGCTTGCGCCGTTCGTTCGTTGCCGCCACCGCCGTCTTCGCCGTGATCGTCACGGTGGGGGCAGGCGCCCGATCCGCTCTCGCCGCGCCGGGCGACATGCCGCCGCTGCCGGCGGACATCAAGGCGCAGGGACAGTTGCACGTGGGCGTGCGCTGCGACCAGCCGCCCTACGGCTATCAGGACGGCAGCGGCGCATTTGCCGGCGTGGAAGTCGAGATGGGGCGCCAGATCGCCGAATGGGCGCTCGGCTCGAAGGACAAGGCCGTGTTCACGTGTGTGACGGCGGAGAACCGTGTGCCGCAACTGCTCGGTCGCAAGGTCGATCTGCTCATCGCCACGCTGGGCGTGTCGCCCGAGCGCTCCCGCGTGATCGACTTCACGCAGCCGTACCGCTGGGGCGCCAGCGACGTCGTGGTGCGTCGCGATAGCGGCATCAACAAGCTGGCCGATCTCAAGGGCAAGACGCTCGTCGCGCTGAAGGGCTCCGTGCAGGCCAAGTGGTTCGAGGACCACATGCCCGAGGTCAAGATGCTGCGCCTGAACACGGCCGCCGACGCGATGCAGACCTTCCGTCAGGGACGCGCCGACGCCTATACGCACGACGCCGCAACGCTCGTGGTCGCGGCCGCGCAGGACCCGGGCGCCAAGCTGCTGGGCCAGTATTTCCAGATTTCCGATGCGGCCATCGGCGTGCGCAAGAACGAGGCCGCATGGCGCGACTATCTGTCGGCGGCGATCACGCGCATGCGCTACGAAGGCCGCTTCGTGCAATGGGTCAAGCTGAACGTGCCCGAATCGATCCGCAGCTACTACCTCGCAGTGTTCCAGCAGGGACGTCCGAAGGAAACGCTGTAAGCGGGCGACGCTCATGGATTTCGACGTCGCTTATCTTCTCGCGCAATGGCCCGCGCTATGGCGAGGCGCACTCATGACACTGCAGGTGTCGGTCATCGCCATCGCCTGCTCCGCGCTGATCGGCGTGGTCGGCTGTGCCATCCGCATCTTCCGCGTACCTGTGCTCTCGCAACTCGTGACCGGCTACGTGGAACTGATGCGCAACACGCCGATTCTCGTGCAACTGTTCTTCATCTTCTACGGCCTGCCGGCGATCGGTGTCGGACTGTCGCTGTTCGCCTCGGGTGTGCTGTGCCTGTCGCTGTGGGCCGGCGCCTATCAGATCGAGAACCTGCGTGGTGGCATGGCCAGCGTGGGGCGTCGCATGTACGAGTCGTGTCATGCGCTGTCGCTGCGACCGTGGCACTACTTCACGCTGATCGCGCTGCCGATCGCCTTGCGCCATGCATTGCCCGGCATGCTCAACACGGCGATTTCGCTGCTCAAGAATTCGTCGTATCTGCAGGCCATCGGCCTTATGGAACTGACGTTCGTCGCGGTGGACCGCATTGCCACGGACTTCCGGCCGCTCGAGATGTTCGGCGCGATTCTCGTGCTGTACCTCGGCATGGTGGCCGTGCTCGCACTGCTCGCGCACCGGCTCTCGGCCTGGTTGCAACGTCCGTTCCGAACTCATTGAGGCGATTGCCGACCATGCATGTCATTCTCGAAAACTGGCTCGTCATCGCCAAGGGGCTGCGCATGACGCTGGCCCTCGCCGGCGCCGTACTCGCCTGCACCACGGTGATCTCGCTCGTGCTCGGTGTGCTCGCCACGCTGCCGAACCGCTGGCTCAAGCTCGCCGTCCACGGCTATGTGGAACTGTTTCGCTCGATTCCCCTGATCGTGAACGTGTTCTGCGTGTTCTTCGTGGCGCCGATGTTCGGGCTCGACCTGAGCCCCTTCGTTGCAGCCACGGTGGGCCTGTCGCTGTGGGGAGGCGCCAACGGTACGGTCGTGGTCTCGGGCGGCATCGCGTCGGTTCCGCCGCACCAATGGAAGAGCGCGGCCGCGTTGGGCCTGCGCCGCTGGCAGATCTATCGTTACGTGATCGGCCCGCAGTCGGTCGGCGCCATTCTGCCCGCGTACACGGGGCTGCTCACCTTGCTCGTGCAGTCGACCTCGCTCGGTGCGCTCATCGGCGTGAGCGAGTTCCTCAAGGTCAATCAGAACATCATCGAGCGCGCGACCATCATGCAGGGCCGCAACCCCGCCTTCGAAGTCTACGGGCTCGTGCTCATCGTCTATTTCGTCATCTGCTCGGCGCTCAGCGCGCTGTCCCGCTACCTTGAACGCCGCTTGCAACGCGAGCGCGTTCGCCCGCTCACTCAACAGGGTTGAACATGTCCATCTCGAAAGTCAGTCGCCGGCTCACCGAGTCCGCCGCGCCGGAAGTCAACGACATCATTTTCAAACCTCGTCTGGCCGGCTTCGAAGAAACGTTCGCGCCGCTTGGCGATATCAACAAGGCGCACGTGGTGATGCTCGCCGAGCAGGGCCTGATCCGCCCGGAACACGCCTCGGCGCTCGCTCGTGGCATTCTCGCCATGGAAGCGGCGGGCCCGGGCGCCGTGCCGCTCGACCCCAGCCGTGAAGACGCCTATTTCAACTACGAGGCGCACCTGATGGATCAGGTCGGCGCCGATGTCGGCGGGCGCATGCACACCGGCCGCAGCCGCAACGACATTCTCGCGACGCTCGACCGTCTCCGCGGACGCGCCACGCTGATCGAACTCATCGAAGCGCTGTTGCGTGTGCGCGCGAGTGCGCTGGAGCAGGCGCAGCGTCATGCGGAAGTCGTCATGCCAGGCTACACGCATCTGCAGCCGGCGCAGCCCATGACCTACGGCTTCTATCTGGCCGGCGTGGCGCAGGCGCTCGAGCGCGACACCCGCCGTCTGATGGACACGCTCTCGCATATGAACGTCTGCCCGCTGGGCGCCGCGGCGTTCGCCGGCACGCCGTTTGCGATCGACCGTCAGCGCACCGCCGAACTGCTCGGTTTCGACACGTTCGTCGACAACGCGCTCGACGCGGTGGGCTCCCGCGATTTTGTGCTCGAGAGCATTGCGGATCTGAGTCTGCTGGCGGTGCTGTGGAGCCGGGTGGCGCAGGACTATTTCGTGTGGACGACACACGAGTTCGGCATGATCGAGTTCCCCGACAGCGTGGCGACGACGTCGAGCATCATGCCGCAGAAGAAGAACCCGGTCGTGCTCGAATACCTGAAGGGGCGCACCGGCCAGATCGTGGCGGCGCTGATGGCGTGCTCCATGGCGATCAAGGGCACTAACTTCACCCACACCGGCGATGCCAACCGCGAGGGCACGCAGGGCTTCTGGGATGCGGCGCGCGAGACGATCCGCTGCTTGAACCTGCTCGACCTCGTCGTGCGCACGGCCCGGCCGGTGGAGGGGCGTGCGGGGCGTCTGGCCGCGGAAGACTTCTCCACGGCCACCGCGTTGGCCGATCACATGGTGCGCGAGCATGACCTGTCGTTCCGCGCGGCGCACCACGTGGTGGGCGCGGTGGTGCGAGACGCGATGGACCGGGGCGTGCCGGCGGACCGGATCGACGCGCAGATGGTCGAGGCAGCCGCCCGCGAACAACTGGGCGCACCGCTGGGCATCGACGCCGATGCGGTGCGCGCGTGTCTCGACCCGGTGAGCAACGTGGCGGCGCGCGCATCGGCCGGCAGTCCGAGTCCGGACACGCTGCGCGCGCACGTGCACGCCGCGCTGGCGCGACTGGAGACGACGCGTGCGAGTCTCGCGCAGTGGCATGAGCGACTGGCCGCTGCACAGCGTGAGTTGCAGGAGGCCACGCAAGCCCTGGCGGGGCGCCAATGAGCGCGCTGCTCTCGATTCGCGGTCTGCGAAAGCACTTCGGTCCGCATCAGGTCGTCAACGGCGTCGACCTCGATGTCTTCCCGGGGGAAGTCGTGGTGGTGATCGGGCCGAGCGGTTCGGGCAAATCGACGCTGATTCGATGCCTGAATAGCCTGGAGACACCCACCGACGGCACCGTCACGTTGGGCAGTGCGGCGACCGACGTGCGCGATCATCGGGCCATGGCGAAGTTGCGCGAGGACGTGGGCATGGTGTTTCAGGATTACACGCTGTTCCCTCACCTGAGCATCTTGCGCAACATTACGCTGGCCCCGGTCAAGCTCGGGCGCATGAAGCTCGCGGAGGCCGAGCGCACCGCACATGCGTTGCTCGAGCGGGTAGGGCTGGCGCACAAGGCGAACGCTTATCCTGCGTCGCTCTCGGGCGGGCAGCAGCAGCGCGTGGCGATCGTGCGTGCGCTGGCGATGAAGCCGAAGCTCATGCTGTTCGACGAACCGACGTCGGCGCTTGACCCGGAGACGGTGGGCGAGGTACTCGCGGTGATGCGGGATCTGGCGCGCGACGGGATGACGATGATCGTCGTCACGCACGAGATGGGCTTCGCGCGCGAGGTGGCCGATCGCGTGGTGTTCTTCGATCACGGCCGCATCGTCGAGAGCGGCTCGCCCGAGGAGATATTCGGCGCGCCGCGCGAGGCGAGAACGCGGCAGTTCTTGAGTAGTGTGTTGCGGTGAGGGGGGACGAGAAGACGTTTGAACGAATGCAGCGCATCGTCTCAGAATGCCGGTCGGTATAAGTGGCTCTGGCGGCGGGGTGTACAAGGGCGGGTCATCGGAATGCGTCGAGCGCCGCTCGCATGCGTGCTCTGCACTCGGGGCCTCCATGCCCCTCTTCTTCAACGATGACCAGCCGGCTGGCGGGCCAGACTTGATGCAACTGCCACGGCGTGATCGGTGGGCAACTGAAATCGCGGCGTCCATGGATCAATACGGCGGGCATGTCTGCGATCAACGGCATCCGTTCGAGGATGGTCGCGTCGCCGCTCAGGAAGCCGTCGTTCGCCCAGTAGTGTGTGACGAGCGTTGCGAAGACCGAGGCTTGCTCGGCGTCGAAACGCTCGGCGATCGGGGTGAAATTCGGATCGAGCGAGATGTGCGTCGATTCCCATTCGTTCCAGGAACGTGCGGCCTCCAGGCGGACTTGTCGATCGGGTGAGGCCAATCGGCGTGCATAGGCTTCGACCAATCTCTCTCCGGGATGCGCGCGGGCGCCAAGTCGGAAGGCCTCCCACGCCTCGGGAAATATGCGCCCAACGCCTTCCGTGAGCCAGTCCACCTCCGATCGGCTCGTGGTCGTCACGGCCATCAAGACGAGTGCGGACACATGATCGGGATGGCTTTGCGCAAGCGCGAGCGCCAGCGAGGCTCCCCAGGAGAGCCCCGACACCAGCCACGACTCGATGCCAAGGTGACGCCGGATGTTCTCGATATCGCTGATGAGCGTCTGTGTGTTGTTGTCGGGCAGGTTGTCGAGATCGGCCGTCGCCAGAGGTCGGCTGCGGCCGCAGCCTCTCTGCTCGATGCCAATCAGGTAGTAGCTCTGGGGATCGAACATCCGGCGATAACTGCCCGAATCCAGCCCGCTTCCAGGGCCGCCGTGCAGGTAAAGCGCGGGCTTGCCTTTCGGGTTTCCCGACGCTTCCCAATAGATTTCATTTTTCCCGTCAACGTTCAGCAGGCCCGATGCTATCGGCTCCGTCGGCGCATAAAGTCGGGTGTCGTTCATATGGATTCCTCCCGTCACTCGTCAGATCGGACGACTAAGCGTATGAAGTTCTCCGCTGAGTAGTTTCAATCACCGATTGTATTCTCGACGAGCGGGATCAACTGAACCTACACTATTCATACCAGTCGGGAAAATACCTTGGTATCCCTGAATCTACCGAACACGTCAAACCGCTCATTCCGGAGCACGCCCTCAAGCTCGAACCCTGCAAGCTCGGCAACTCGACAACTCTTCGTATTGCGGGTGTCCACCGTCAAATAAACGCGGGACGCCGCTAGATCCTTCAGAGCCAAGCTCGCCAGCGCAGCCACAGCTTCGGTGATTAGCCCTTGCCCTGAGTACTTCGTTCGTCCCCAGTACCCAATTTCGAAGTGCCGAAGCTCCCAGTCAATGCGATGCAATCCCCCGCCACCAATGAGCGCTCCTGAATCTCTGAGAAAAAAAAGCACCATCAGGTCTTCATTAAGCAGATAGCGCGCGTAGGCTGCGCGGCAAGCGCGTTCTGACTCTAGTAACGTGGGGGTTGGTCGGGCCCAAGGTAACCACGCGCCCAACTCTGCGGCTGACTCCGCTACCGCCTCATTCATGACCGCACCGTCTCCAGGCCGCGCAACCCGAATCAGTAAGCGAGGACTCTCGAGTGTCTCAGGAAGGCGATTCAATGTTGATGCTAGCGCCAAATCAGTCATATCGATTGGTAGCGTACTGAGTTATGAGTCCAGAGTGAGTTCGGCTTTGGGCGGAGTCGAGCAGAAACAGCGCCGGGAAGAGGACCCAAAGATGCCAGAAAGAAATCCCCAAGGTTACAAAAAACACGGAATGTAACCCTATGGCGACCAACGCAGCAGCTCTTCGCGTTCGCCTGCACATTAAGAGTACCGGCAGAGAAAGTTCGATCGCGATGACCAATACTCCGCCCATCTCTATCAGTTGGGGATAACTGGTGAACCATGAAGAAGCCCAACTACCTTGCAAAACCAAATGAATGAAGGGCGCTCTTGACGGCCAATTAAGTCCGCCAAGGACCAGCTTAGCCAAGCCTGCCTGCAAATAGATTATGGCGACCTGCAGTCGCATGAAGAACACAATTGACGATCTAACCTCGTCGGAGCGTTGACTCGTGGTGCTACGAGCAGGCGAAAAGGAAAGCGCGACAAGAAAGATGTTCAGGTGAGTATTGTAGTTCCAGATGGAACTGAATCCTGAGACATATCCGTTCAACACGGCAAAAGCCATCGCCGTCAGCCACGTTGCTACCAACTCAGTTCGCCGCCAGCACATCCCGAGACAACCAGCAACCACTGCCAGCCTCAATGCCACGAAGGAAACGTGTCCAAGAGGAGGAATCAAAGTGGCAAGACCACTTGGCTGATAGAGCAACGCCTCCTCTTCCGGGTAGAAGGCTGAAAAAGGCCCGAATATTACCCAAACCGCTACCGTTATCGCGACGCTTACTCGAGTAGCGACGAGGCAGCGTTCAGCCCCTAAGATGGAGAACGGGTGATCGAATATTCTCGAAATCACTTCGATGCCTCGCTAATTTGGGGATGCCGGTTGTGGGAGCAACTGATAAATCAGGCGGCGCCTCAAGATGGCAAGCTCGCCGCCACTGTCCAAGTGGTCAGCGTCGAGTTCCCACGCCTCCACACGCAAACCAGTCGGCTTTGCGATATTCAACGGGGGAAACGTCTCATCTACGCCAACCCAGTTAGGTTTGTTGAGACGACCAAGAAGACGTCGGGCAAATCCATCTCTTTCCGCCGGCGACGCTGCTCCCAAAAAGGTACGCGCGTATATCGAACGTGCCTTGAAGAACTCAACAGGAAGTGTTTGCCCAGGGTCAACCGCTTCTTCGTCGCCCTGGTCGTTCGTGATCACCGCTTTGAGTATCCAGATCTCTTTTGGCGCACGGCCGAAAACGTCGAATGAGGTAATTGGCCAGGCGGTCCAAATTAAAAGGGTTGCGGAGACCTGTATTGACGCCATGAGAATGACGCACGACAAAAATAGCGTTTTGGACAACTTGCTCATATGGTGCCCCTCCGCGGGCGATTCTGCCCACGTGCCGCGAGTGTCGCTTGCTAATTCTTGCCGAATATACTACGTTGTTCTTTGCTGGGCGTTAAAAGTAGTGAACAGTCATCCTCCAAGGAGAAGAAATATGCCTAAAAGCACTAGCGCGTCCGCAAAAAATATTGGTACTTCAGGCTTAAAGCAAGCTTTGCTAATACTGTCCGGGGCAAGCGTAATGAGCGTGGGGGGTGTTTTTGATGCCAACGCGCAACCTGTAAAAGCTCCGGAGTTAGCGCCAAACGTCAACATCGGGACCGTCAAAAAACCAAGCAATGTGCAGGTGAAAACGCCAAAAACCTGGAAGCGAGTCGTCATCGAGCTGACCCCGGAGCAGAAGGCACAGTTGGCGAAAGCTGGCGTGCAAACCGATCAGTTGAAAATCACGACGTACAATATTGAGAGACTGGCCGGCGACATGGTCAACTAGTTTCGTTGACTGCGAGCCGTCCACTGTGGAGAGGGATTGGTTCTTATGGCTTCGCCCTGGAATTCAGGTCCTTCGCGATAGCGAGGACCTGGTTTTGCTCGACCAGGAGGGCGATGTTATTCAATTGCCGGATCCTAGCGGACTTGCTTTTGACCTCATCCAGCGACTTGACGGCGAGGTCCAAGTTTCTGCGCTTTCTAAAAATCCATATTTTCCCGTTCTGGAGCCCATACTTCGGACGCGAGGATGGCTTGTAACGTTACGGGACGCGCTTTCCGATCTACTGGCGACGCGATCGGCGCTGTCACGGGAAATTGCCGCCTTTGCGCATCTATATCCAAACGATCTCGACTGGCACTTTAAGCTTCTATCGCGAAAAAGGGTTTTAGTCGTCGGGGTCGGTGGCATTGGAACGAATGTCTCATTTGCGCTTTGTGCAAATGGTGTTGGCTCTTTGACAATCGTTGATCCTGACATAGTTGATGCAACTAATCTGAATCGACAGTTTCTCTTTAGTGCTGATGATATAGGATTGAAGAAAGTCGATGTCGTGGCGCGTGAGCTTGGTCGTCGATTCCCGGCAACGAAAGTCCGGCCGATCCCATATACGTTTGACGACGTGTCCTTGGCATCAAATCTGGCCGTCGACGCAGATCTCATCGTCATTTGTGGCGAATCGACGGTACTTCATGATTCACCTCACCTTTGCGACGGCGTTGCGATCATGCTCAGTGGCTATCAGGGAGCGGTAGGCGTAATTGGACCGCTGGTCCAACCACAAAGGGGATCCGCGTGTTGGAGTTGCTTGATGGATCGGTATAAGAGGCCCGCGATGCGGCACGTTGAGAAATCCGCATTGACACGCGCATCTTCTTGGAATCCGTCAGGTTTCGCCATCAACTCCCTGACAGGATCCATTTGCTCAAACGTCTGTATAGGCTACTTATCAGAGCAGGCCTCGTATGAGGAGCGTATCGGGGTTCAATTCCGGGTATCCTCCGCATCCTTCCAGGTTGACACGGTCAGGATTGAACCGACGTCGTGTTCTCACACCACCGTACGCCCGTATGAATAATGCTCTGGCACCAGATCCGCTTCACGGGATCCACAGCATTGATGCACTGCTGAGCCTGCCCTACTTCGAGATTCTGGCGTGCCTTGGAGGTGGGTCACTTCACCCAGGAGGAGGAGCGGGTACGCAATTGCTTTTGGATGCATGCGCATTGAAGCAGTCCGACCACGTCCTTGAAGTGGGTTGTGGTCCGGGGTGGACCACTCGCGCACTAATCAAAGCGGGGGTGCCATTAGCAACCGTGGAGCGCTCTCGTCGCATGCTGGATGCAATGCAATTTCATTGCGGAGCGGAGGGGCTCTCTCCGCCGCTGTGGGCAAATTCGAGCATAGAGGCGTTTTCTGGGTTCGAAGGAAGAACCGGGAGATTCGATCTCGCCATCCTGGAATGCGTTATTGGCTTCGTTGACGACAAGGTGAAAATGGTTGACGCCGTTGTTGATCAACTCGTGCCTAGGGGCCGTATTGGTGTGCTCGACGTGCACTATGTGGAGCCCCCGCCGGAGTCCACTCTCAACGCTCTACGGGAGGTTACTGGGCACACCATAATTCCGCTAAAACGCCACGATTGGGAGACATTGTTCGGCAGACTGACTCGGCTCCAGTTTCAAGAATTCAAACTACCGGACTCTTCGCATGACAGTGGGCGGCGAATCGTGGCAGCCTCCGGAATTGGCCAGCGACTTCCCGGTGCCAGTGCAGAGGATCTGCGTCGACTTGAGGAGCATCTTGACAGGGTCGGTGCCGTTTTCAACGAGAACAAGCGGTACTTGCTAGGCCACATTGCGGTCTGGCAACTCCCAAGCTAGAGAGTACGCGTGATGAGTGCGTCCTCTGTCACCCCGAAAGCCTACATTGTTTACGATGGGGAATGCCCGTTCTGTAAAGCTTACGTGCTGCGTTTGAGGCTAAATGCCGCGTTAGGCAATGTGCAGTTGGTGAATGCGCGAAGCCAGCATCCGATTGTGCTTAGCCTATTGTCGCGAGGATACGAACTTAACGAAGGGATGGCCCTCGTCATTGGAGAGCGTGTCTACGTGGGCGCGCACTGCGCCTGGCTGCTCGCGATGCTAAGTACGCGAGTCGATCTATTCAACAAAGTGAATGCGCTCCTTTTCTCATCCCATACGGTCGCAACCCTGTCCTACCCTGTACTACGGTGGGGACGAAAGACTGCACTCTTCCTTCTGAGGCGGCCGCAACTTCTGAAACAAAGGCACGATTGAGAACTGATAACGCCTTTCGCTTGAATTCGCGTTCGATCGACCGGCGTTTGATAGATACTCACGAGCCGTTTAACGCCTGACGGCGCTCAAGCTCTACAGGCGATATATCGCAGGCGGAACCGTGCCGGCGAATTGGGTTGTAGAACATCTCAAACGGTTGTCGATACCGATCCCCTTTGTTTATGACATCTAAAAGAAACTCCGCCGACTCATGCTAAAATCGTTGACTGATCAAACATTGATCCATCCAAAAAATGGCCCCCACTCCAACCACCCCGCATTCGGCGGGGCAGGTGTTGCCTTTCCGGCAGTCGCTCGTGGCGATGCTCGGCCTTTGTTTCTGCACGATGATGGTGGCGCTCGACCAGACGGTCGTCGGTACCGCGCTGCCAACCATCGTCGCTGAACTCAAGGGGTTCGAGTACTACGCCTGGGTGGCGACGTCGTATCTCCTCACATCCGTCATCACCGTCCCGATCTTCGGACGGCTCGGCGATTTCTACGGCCGCAAGCTCTTCGTCATGACGGCGATCGTCGTCTTCACCGGCGCCTCCGTGCTGTGCGGCGCCGCGAACAGCATGCCGTTCCTGGTCATCGCCCGGGCGCTGCAGGGCATCGGCGGCGGCATGCTCGTCGGCACCGCGTTCGCCTGCGTCCCGGAACTGTTCCCCGACGCCCACGTCCGCCTGCGATGGCAGGTGATGCTCAGCTCCGCCTTCGGTATCGCCAACGCCATCGGACCCTCGCTCGGCGGCTTCCTCACCGAAGGTCTCGGCTGGCGCTCGGTGTTCTACGTCAACCTGCCCGTCGGCCTCGCCGGCCTCTGGTTCGTCGGTCGACACCTGCCCCACATGCGCGCCGAAGAGCACGCCAAGGCCGGCATCGACTGGCTCGGCGCATTGCTCATCACCGCCGCGCTCGGCAGCCTGCAGATGCTCGTCGAATGGCTGCCCGCCGACGGCCTCTCGCGTGGCGTGCTGACGCTGCTCGTCGTGCTCGTGATTTCGTCCTACGCGCTCTATCGCTGGGAACAACGCACCCCGCATCCGATCCTTCCGTTCGAGATGTTCCGCGACAAAAGCCTCGCGCCACTCTTCGTGCTGTCGGTGTTCGCTGGCTTCTCGATGTTCGGCATCCTGTTCTACGCACCGCTGCTCCTGCAGGGGGGCTTTGGACTCTCACCGCGCGAAACCGGTCTGCTGATCACACCGATGGTGGTGTGCATCACCGTCGGCAGTATCGTGAATGGTCGGCTCATCACCCGTCTGCCGAATCCGAATGTGATGCTTTACGGCGGCTTCGTGCTGCTCGCGCTCGCTTGCGCCGGCGTCATCACCACGCATCGCGGCACGCCGCACGGGCTGATCGCCACCTATATGCTGCTCGCCGGTCTCGGCCTGGGCTTCGTGATGCCGAACCTCACGGTGTTCGCGCAGGAAGTCGCCGGACGCGCCCACCTCGGCATCGCCACAGCTCTCATGCAATCGTTGCGCATGATCGGCGGGATGCTCGGCACGGCGATTGTCGGCACGCTCGTGAATCACAGCTACACGTCGCGCGTGAAGGATTCGCTCGCCGCGAACGACGGCGCGCAGTGGACCGCGCAACTCTCGGACCCGCAGATCCTCGTCAACGCCAATGCCCAGAGCGACTTCCTGATGACACTCGCGCACATGAACCAGAACGGCGCGCTGTTCATCGAGTCGGCCCGCAATGCGCTCGTCGCCTCCATTCACAACGGCCAGATGGTGTCGCTCGCAGCGGCGCTTGCCGGTCTCTGGTTCGTGCGGCGGGTGCCGCTCATCCGGCTCACGCGCGCTGCCAAGCCGCAACCGCCCGCAGGGGAGTGACGCCATGGCCACACCCATGAAACGAAACGTCATCCAACAGCTCAGCCTGACCTACCGCGCGATGATGCTTGCCTTCGACGCGCAGGTCGGTCACCCGCTGCCGCGCTGGCGCATCATTCTCGCGCTGGCCGAGCGCGGCACCTGCTCGCAGAAGTTTCTCGCGGAACACTGCCGCCTCGACCCGGCGTCACTCACACGTCAGTTGCAGTCGATGGAGGCGCTCGGCTGGCTCTCGCGTGCCACTGATCCCAACGACAATCGCCTCACCAACGTGACGCTGACGCCCGCCGGGATGGCCGTGCACGACGAAGCGACACCGCGTCGCCAGGCCTTCTTCGACGACGCCCTCGCGGGCATGACGCCCGACGAGATCGCCACGCTGGAGAGTGCGCTCACGCATCTGGAAGCCCAGTTCAAGACGGTGGTCGCACGCGCCAAAGCGGCGGACTCGACGGGGGCGGCAGCGGGGAAATCGGGGGCGCAATCGAAGCGGCAGGCAATGCCGGAATCGCCGCCGAACACGCCCGCTGCCACGACGCGAAAACGCGTATCGCGAACTCAGACTCAGACGTAGTGCGATTGACGGATAGCGCTGGGGGGAAGTTATGCGCGCCGTCGAAGCGGCAGGCAATGTCGGAATCGCCGCCGTCACACGTGCCCGCTGCTGCGACGCGAAAACGCATTTCGCGAACTCAGACGCAGCACTGGGGTGAGGTTGGGCGCGCTGTCGAAGCGGCGGGCAATTCCTGAGTTGGCAGTGCCGTATGCTTCTGCTGCCGCGCCGAAGGTCGAAAAAAACGCCGCCCAAGTGAGGCGGCGTTGTTTCTTTGATTGTCGCGGCACCGGCATCGGCATATTCCGGCGCGCCGCGCGTGATCAGAAGAACGTCTGCACGATTTCCACGACGTTGTAATCACCGTCGACCACCGGCAGATGGCGCCATTTGTCGAACGTCAGACACGGGTGCGAGATGTCGAACGCGATCATGTCGCCCACGCGGATATCGTCACCCGGCGCGATGCGCAGATACGCGTGCTGATCCATCATGCCGGTGACTTCCCAATGTTCGGGCGTGGCCTTGGGCGCCTTGCTCTCGCCCGGCCGGAAGTGCTGTGCCGGCTCCGGCATGCCCGCATCGAACGCGGCGTCGCGCTTGCCCAGCGCAATGATCGCGCGCTCGGGCTCGGGCACCGACTGCACGTAGGCCCACAGTTGCAGCGCCGGCTGCAACTGCGAGCGCATTTGTTTGGCGATGGGGTTGCGCGTGGCGATCTGTGCCTGCGCCGCCTTGTAAATGCCGACGTCGTGCGTGAGGTAGCAACCGGGGCGCAACACCACGTCGAGCGGTGCGCCCACATCCTTGTGCGAAAACTCTTCGGCAACGATGTCGTACCAGGCCGAGCCCGCACCCGAGAGCACCGCCGGCGCGCGCTCGACACGCCCGGCCGCGATCAGCTCGCACGTGACGCCGACCGCGCGCTGCAGGAACGCGCGAATGTCTGCCTCGGTGCTCAACACCCCCTCATAGACTTCCACGCCGGCGAGCTTCACGGCGTCGTGATATTGCGCGAGTGCGTCGAGCACGGCTTGCTGCTGAGCGACATCGCGCACGCCAGTGCGCCCGCCTGTCACGCCAAGCTCGATCAGCACCTGGACCGACTGGCCGCGTGCCCGGAAGAACTTGCCCAGATGCTCGACCGCAGCCGCGGAATCCACCAGGCAGAAGAACTCGAAATCGGGATCCTTCAGCAGATCGGCGATGAGCGCCATGTTGCGCTTGCCGACCAACTGATTCGCCATGAGCACGCGGCGCACGCCATGGTGATACGCCGCACCGGTCTGCTGCGCGGTCGCGAGTGTGATGCCCCACGCGCCGCCTTCGAGCTGACGGCGAAAGAGCTTCGGCGCCATCGTCGTCTTGCCATGTGGCGCCAGCTTCACACCGTACTCATGCACGAAGCGCTGCATCCACGCGAGGTTATGGCGGATCTTGTCCTCGTAGAGCACCGCCGTCGGCAGACTCAGGTCTTCGTCGAGCAGGTTCCAGCCCAGACCCGTCGTGGCGGAAGGCGCCAGCGGGGCGTCCAGCGCGCCGAGACCCTTGTTGAGAGTATCGATCATGCCGTGTTGATAGTTTGTATCACTCATCGAAAATTCTCCGCGAAGCAGGGACTGGGTGGGCGCATCTGCAGGATGGCGCGTTTTCGGATGGCCCCTATAATAGCGTCGAATGACCAGCATTTGACAGAATTGTTATAAAGTAACAAAAATCGGGAAACCTTTCAGAGAGGCCCCTGTCGGCGACATGTTTCGATGTCGTCGGCACCGGCGCCGCAACGACCAGAGATATGGCCGAGACCTTCGATATCGTGACGCGCGTGGCCGAGCGCAGCGACGCCTTGAGCCAGGCGGAGCGAAAAGTGGCGCAGATCGTCCTGGAGGACGTGGCGGGCGCCGCGGCGGCGTCGATCAATGTCCTGGCCGAGCGCGCCGGCGTGAGCGAGGCGAGCGTCACCCGTTTCGCCAAGGCGATGGGCTGCCGCGATGTGCGCGACCTCAAGCTGCGTCTGGCGCAGGCCGCCGTGGTCGGTCAACGCTTCCTCGGCGCAAGCGCAGCGAACGGGCAGGACGGTGCGGGCGAAACCATCGACCGCATCGCGGACGATATCCAGACCACGTTGCAGGTGCATCGCGGCCTGATCAAGCCGGACATGGTGCGGCGCGCGGCGGCGCGTCTGCTGTCGGCCCGCATGGTGTACGCGTTCGGCATGGGGGGCGGGTCGTCGCTCATGGCGGACGAAGCGCGCTACCGGCTCGTACGTCTGGGACGACCGGTCGCCAGCTATCAGGACGCGGTGCTCATGCGCATGGTCGCCGGCACGCTCGGGCGCGACGACGTCGTGCTTGCCTTCTCGGTGAGCGGCCACACGCCGGAGCTGGTGTCGGCGTGCGAAATCGCTCGCGAATACGGCGCGCAGGTGGTGGCGATCACGGCGACGGGTTCGCCGCTCGCGGCATTGGCCGACGAGGTGCTGCCGATTCGCGCGCTGGAAACGGATTTCATTTTCAAACCGTCGTCGTCGCGCTACGCGATGCTGCTGGCAATGGACGTCCTGGCCACGGAGCTGGCGTTGCTCGCCAAGCCGCAGAGCCAGGCGCTGCTGCGGCGGATCAAGTACGTGCTCGACACGCATCGGGGCGGCGGCGATCGTCAGCCTCTGGGAGACTGACATGACTGACCGCCTCGCAAACCGGACGGGCGACATCCTCGATACCCTCATTACCGACGTCCGTCTGGCCGACGGCTCCGCCGCCCCCTTGTCCGACGAACGCTTCGACGTCGCGCTGCTCGACGGCCGCATCCACACCATTGCGCCGGCGGGCTCGCTCTCGAACCGGCAGGCCGCGCAGCGGATTCAGGGCGAGGGCCATGTGCTGAGCCCCGGCTTCATCGACGTGCATACGCACGACGACACGAACGTCGTGCGTGCACCGGAAATGACGCCGAAGCTCTCGCAGGGCGTGACGACCGTCGTCGTCGGCAACTGCGGCATCAGCGCGTCGCCTGTCTCGCTCAAGGGCGATCCACCCGACCCGATGAACCTGCTCGGCGAAGCCGACGCGTTTCGCTACCCGACCTTCGCCGCGTATGTCGAGGCGCTGGAGAAGGCGCAGCCGGCCATCAACGTCGCCGCGCTCGTCGGCCACACCGCCCTGCGCAATAACCACATGGACCGCCTCGATCGTCCCGCCACCGAGGCGGAGATCGAAGGCATGCGCGCGCAGCTGCGCGAAGCACTGGAGCACGGCGCGCTCGGCCTGTCGACGGGGCTGGCCTATGCCAACGCGAACGCCGCACCGACCGAGGAGGTGCTGGCGCTGGCCGAACCG
This sequence comes from Pandoraea pulmonicola, assembly GCF_000815105.2. Classification (NCBI taxonomy): domain Bacteria; kingdom Pseudomonadati; phylum Pseudomonadota; class Betaproteobacteria; order Burkholderiales; family Burkholderiaceae; genus Pandoraea; species Pandoraea pulmonicola. The sequence goes on from NZ_CP010310.2 coordinate 914,633, forward strand.
CTCGCCGAAGCGGGCGGACTTTACGCAACGCATCTGCGCACGGAGTTCGCCGAGATACTCGAAGCGCTCGACGAAGCGTTCCGCATCGGGCGCCACGCGCGCGTGCCGGTGGTCGTCTCGCATCTGAAATGCGCAGGCGTCGACAACTGGGGACGCAGCACGGAAATTCTCGAAGCGCTGGACAAGGCCCAGCGCTTCCAGCCGGTTGGCTGCGATTGTTACCCGTACACGGCAAGTTCCTCGACGCTCGATCTGAAGCAGGTCACGGACGACTTCGACATTCTTGTCACGTGGTCGCAGCCGCACCCCGATCAGGGCGGCAAGCTGCTGGCGGCGATCGCCGCGGAGTGGGGCGTCGACCTGATGGAGGCGGCAAAGCGTCTGCAGCCGGCGGGCGCCGTGTATCACTGCATGGAAGAGGACGACGTGCGCCGCATCCTGCGTCATCCGGCGACCGTCGTCGGTTCCGACGGCCTGCCGAACGATCCGCTGCCGCACCCGCGCCTGTGGGGCGCGTTCCCGCGAGTGCTCGGCCGCTACAGCCGGGAGCAGCAGTTGTTCCCGCTCGCCGAAGCCGTCCACAAGATGACGGGGTTGTCGGCGGAGCGCTTCGGGCTGACGGGACGAGGCTTCGTGCGCGAAGGCTACTGGGCGGATCTGGTGCTGTTCGATCCGGCGACGGTGGCCGACGCCGCCACCTTCACCGATCCGATGCAGCCGGCCTACGGCATCAAGGCCGTATGGGTCAATGGCGTGCTGTCCTGGCAGGATCGCGCGCCCACCGGGAACGCCCGTGCCGGTCGCTTCGTGCGACGCGGCACGCCGCAACCGGTTCTCTGAGTGCAAATGGCAGTCGATTTATCGAGATTTTTTGTAAAGGAGCGACGATGAGCATCAAACGATATGGCGTGGAAGGCGGGCAGGGCACAGGGGGCCAGCGCATGCCGTTCGCACGCGCAACCGAGGCCGACGGCTTCCTGTTCGTCTCGGGGCAGACGCCCATGAAGGACGGCGAGGTGATCGACGGAGGCATCGTCGCCCAGTCGCATCAGGCCATTCGGAACATGCTGGCGATTCTCACCGAAGCGGGCTATGGCCCCGAGCATGTCATGCGCATCGGCGTGTGGCTCGACGATCCGCGCGACTTCGCATCGTTCAACAAGGTGTTCAAGGAGTATTTCGGCGAGCATCCGCCGGCGCGCGCGTGCGTGGTGTCGAGCATGGTCATCGACTGCAAGGTGGAAGTGGACTGCGTGGCGTACAAGAAGCCCGCGGCTTGACCATGGAACCGTGACGCCGTCGATGCCGCAGCGAGCATGACGTTCGCTGCGGTGTTCAAGCGCAGGAGGGCCGGCGATCTCGCCGGCTTTTTTCTGCGCCACGCCTTTTCATTGACCGAGACGTCGGTTCCGTTTCGCAAAGTCTGCGGTTCACCTTCGATGGTCGACGTCTCCACAGACGCGCATTCTGTCATCTCCTTATCCAAGATCAGGAGATGGCAGTGAGACATGCTCCCGCTTCGGCAGCGTCCGCGCCCCCGGCGTCGATGCCTCCATCCGACCCCGACACCCGGGAAAATGCGCGCGTCACCATCGACTTCCCGGTGGCGCCGGACGAGCTTCAACTGCACACCCGGTCCATCCATCGCCTGAACGGGGCGGGTTGTGCCTCCGGTCTCATCGGCTTGCTGTGTACGGTCCTTGGGGTTGCGGGGTTCGCCGGCGGCGCGTACCTGTGCCTCGACGCCGCCTCGGAAGTCGACGAAGGCGTGGGCGAGAAGAGCAACCTGTGGGTCGCCTACGCTGCCGGCGGCACGATGGTCGGCGCGGCGGTGCTTTCGATCTCGGCCGGTCTGCATCAGGTGTGCGCCTGTCTGGACAAGCGTCGTCAGGCGACGAACGCGGTGCGCTCCCTGAGTCTGAGCGCGCACTATGCGACGACGGAGGGCCGGGGCCATGACTTCGTTTGATACCTGCCATGACGTCGAGCCGACGTCGCAGCATATCGCCGGGCAGATCGAGGCCGCGCTGGCGTTGGTGCGCGATGGCGAGCGACAGCGGGAGGCCATGGGCATGCCGCGGCCAGGCGAATGGGACGCCGGGCAGTGCGATACGGCATATCGCTGCGGCTATGGCGCGTTCGAGCGCGGCGACTACGTGCAGGCCATCGAGTGCTTCGCGCCGTTGCTCTCGGCATGCCCGATGCACGGTGACTACGCGGTGGCGCTGGCGCTGGCGCTGCAGCGTCATGGGGAGCCGAGGGCCGCGTTGCCGCTGTTCATGGCGGCGGCGCTGCTCGATCGGGACGCGCCCGGCCCGATGTACCGGGTGGGCGAATGCCTACTGGTGCTCGATCATCCCGAGGCGGCCTATCGGGCAATGAAGGAAACGCTTCATCGCTGTGCCGGGGAGCCGAAATACGCAAACGTACGAAACGCAGCGCGCAAGATGATGGCCCGAGCGGCACTGCTGAACTGACACACCGGGCGCCTCCAAAGAAGAAAGAAGCAGATCGTGCCATTGGTGGCGATGGGTGTGGGCAGCCCTCGCCACCTTTTTTGCCTGGTGCGTCCGTCGCGGTTTACTGACGCGCCGTGCGCGCGTTGTCCGGCATCGGCAACGTGAAGTTGGTGCGAAACGGGTTGATGTCGAGCCCGCCGCGGCGCGTGTAGCGTGCGTACACGGCCAACTGGCTCGGTTTGCACTGACGCATGATGTCCATGAAGATGCCTTCCACGCACTGCTCGTGGAAGCCGGTATGCCGGCGGTACGAAATCACATACTTGAGCAGACCCTCCTGATCGATCGGCGGACCGACGTAGCGGATCTGCAGGCTGCCCCAGTCGGGCTGCCCCGTCACGGGACAGTTCGATTTCAGCAGATTCGACACGAGCGTTTCGTCCACGTGTGGCTCGTCCTGCGCCGCTTTGAGCAGCGTTGCGTCGGGCGTGTAGACGTTCGTTTCGATGTCCAGCCGGTCGACGAGCAAACCGTCGAGTTCGTCGAGTTCGAGCTTGCCGAAGCCGCCCGGCTCCACGAGGCGCACCTGCACGGCCGCTCCCGCGGCTTCCGAGAGATCCTGCTGGATCAGCGCGCGCGCGGCGTCCGCATTGGCGAGCCGGGTCTGTGCGAACGAACCGAGATACAGCTTGAACGACTTCGATTCGATGATGTTCGGCGAGTCGGCCGGCACGATGGCCGTGAGCAGCGCGATCTGCGGTTTGCCCTTCTCGTTGAGCCACGAGAGTTCGTAGCCGTTCCAGATGTCCGCGCCGAAGAACGGCAGCGCGTCGGGCACTCCGATGGCGGCGCGCGCCGGCGCGCGTGCGATCGGGAACAGCAGGGTCGGGGCGTACTGCTCGGTGTAAGAGACTTCCTTGCCGAGCGGGGATTGGTCAGGCGTTGTCATGATTTGCAATGCCACTGACGACGTGGCCGGTGGGTGTGAACCCGGCGGCCGATTCGCAGTGGTGTGTCTGATCGTCGAAAAAGAAATCGGGTTCGAACTCGCGCAGGAACGCGCCCTTGTTCAACCCGCCCAGGAACATCGCCTCGTCGATGTCGATTTTCCAGTCCATCAGCGTACGGATGGCCCGCTCGTGCGCCGGGGCCGAGCGGGCCGTGACGAGTGCGGTGCGAATCTTCACCGGCACTTCGTGACCCGCGAGCTTCTGCAACTGGTGCAACGCGAGCAGCAACGGCTTGAGCGGGCCGGGCGGCAGTGGTGTCGCCGCGCGCTCGGTCTCGTGCTGCTGGAACGCATTCAGGCCGTTGCGCTGGAAAATCCGTTCGGCTTCGTCGGAGAAGAGCACCGCGTCGCCGTCGAAGGCGATGCGGATCTCATCCGGATGCAGCTCGGCCTTTTTGGCGGAGTCCGGATACACGCGTGCGGCGGGAAAACCCGCCGCCAGCGCGCTGCGCACGTCGCTCTCGTTGGCGGACAGGAACAGGTGCGCGCCGAGCGCGTTGAGATAGCGGAACGGGTCGCGTCCGCGCGTGAACACGCCGCGCTCGATCTTCAGATCGACCTGACGCGCCGAGCGGAACACCCGCAGCCCGCTCACGGGATCGTTGCGCGAGAGCACGACGACCTCGACGCGGTGCGCATTGTCGCGATTGAACGCAAGCAGCTTCTGCACGAGCGGGAAGGCCACGCCGATGCGCGCGGGCACGTCGAGCCGGTCGAGCTGGTAGCGCATGTACGACTGGTCGTCGCCGCTCGCCACGCCAGCCTCGTACACGCGGTTCTCTTCTTCGAAGTCGAACAGCGCGCGCGAGGATATCGCGACGACGAGCTTGTTCTCTAGCGTGATCGGCATGGCGGCGGTGTCCTGTCGTAACGTGAGGTGAGCGGCACGGGAGAAAGCGACTTAGCCGAGGAACAGCTTGTAGACAGGGTTGTCGCTTTCGTCCCAGTAAGGATAGCCGAGCGTGGCGAGGAAGTCGCGGAAGGCGGCCTTCTCGTCTTCGGGCACCTGTATGCCGACCAGGATGTTGCTGTAGTCGGCGCCCTGGTTCCGGTAGTGGAACAGGCTGATGTTCCAGTTCGGGCTCATGGCCGAGAGGAATTTCATCAGTGCGCCGGGGCGCTCCGGAAATTCGAACCGGTACAGTACTTCGTTGCTTGCCAGTGCCGAGCGGCCGCCGACCATGTAGCGGATGTGCTGCTTGGACAGTTCGTCGTTGGACAGATCGAGCGTGGGGAAGCCGTGGCGTTCGAAGCCGGCCCTGATGCGTTCGCCCTCGTCGCGATTGTGCATCTGGATGCCCACGAAGATGTGGGCGCTCGACGCCTCGCTGATTCGGTAGTTGAACTCGGTCACGTTGCGGCTGCCCACCACTTCGGTGAAACGCTTGAAGCTGCCGCGCGCCTCCGGAATGGTCACGGCGAACACGGCTTCGCGGGCTTCGCCGACCTCGGCGCGCTCGGCCACGAAGCGCAGTCGGTCGAAGTTCATGTTGGCGCCCGAGGTGATCGCCACGAGTGTCTCGCCCTTGAGCTTTTCGCGCTCGGCGTAGAGCTTGGCGCCGGCCACGGACAGCGCGCCGGACGGCTCGAGCACGCTGCGGGTGTCCTGGAAGACGTCCTTGATGGCCGCGCACAGTTGGTCGGTGTCCACGCGCACGACTTCGTCGAGATGTGCCTGGCACAGCCGGAAGGTTTCGGCGCCGACGTATTTGACCGCGGTGCCGTCGGCGAACAGGCCGACGTCGTTGAGCAATACGCGCTCGCCCGCGTGAATGGATTGCGCCATGGCATCGGAGTCGACGGACTGCACGCCGATGATCTTGATTTCGGGGCGAACGGCCTTGACGTACGACGCCACGCCGGCGGCCAGGCCGCCGCCGCCGATGGGCACGAAGATGGCGTGCAGCGGGCCCTGATGCTGGCGCAGTATTTCCATGCCGATGGTGCCCTGGCCGGCGATGACGTCGGGATCGTCGAACGGCGGCACGAAGGTCAGGCCGCGCTCTTCCTGGAGTGTCATGGCGTGGGCGTAGGCGTCGCTGTACGAGTCGCCCGCGAGGACGACTTCGACGGCGCGACCGCCGTGGGTCTTCACGGCGTCGATCTTCACCTGCGGCGTGGTCACGGGCATGACGATGACGGCCTTGCAGCCCAGCCGGGCGGCCGAGTAGGCGACCCCTTGCGCGTGATTGCCGGCGGACGCGGTGAGCACGCCGCGCTCGCGCTCGGCTTCGCTCAGATTGGCCATCTTGTTGTACGCGCCCCGAATCTTGAAGGAGAACACCGTCTGGTTGTCTTCGCGCTTGAGGTAAATTCGATTGTGCAGCCGCATGGAGAGCGTGCGTGCCGGTTCGAGTTCGCTTTCCTTGGCGACGTCGTAGACTTTGGCGGTCAGGATCTTCTTCAGGTAATCGGGAGCTGCGTCGGACATGATTTAAGGATTCTTCAGGTTAGGCACATCAAGAAACAAAAGGACAATGATAGACCAGCACGTCCGCCGGGGCGGTCGCGCTTGGTTTCTCGGGAAAAACGTGAAAGGGGGTGCGCGCCCTAGCGGAGGTCGTCTGGGGTGTCGATGTCGCGCACGATACCTTCGTCGTCGACATCGACGATCGTAATGTGCTCGCTAATCAACAGGTCGCGCGCGCCCGCGTCGCCATCGAGGGCGGCCAGGCGCGAGGTATAGGCGGCGCCGAACGCGACGGGATGGCCGCGTTGTCCCCGATAGCTCGGGGCGACGATGGCTTCGGACGAGGTGAGCCCGCCGGCGATCGCGCGAATGGTATGGGGGTGGATGTAAGGCATGTCGGCCAGCGCAACGAGCCAGCCGTCGAGATGCTCGAGCCCCGGGGGCGGCGCTTCGTCGGTGCCGGCGCGGATACCGGCCGCGAGGGTGGCGCCCATGCCGCGCTTGGTGGCATGGTTCATGACGACTTCGCAACCCGCCTGCAACAGCACGTTCTCCAATTCGGCCGAGTCCGGTCGCACCACCGCGATCACGCGCGGCAATACGGCCAGCAGCGCATGCGCGCTGGCAAGGGCAACGGGTCGGTTCAGGGGATCTCCGGGCAGCGGCGCGAGCAGCTTGTTCCGGCGCCCAGCCGCATCGAAGCGGGTACCGAGTCCGCCTGCCAGTAGAATGGCCACGGGCGGCGTCGAGGGACGGGTCATAGGTTGTGCATTATGCGCCAGAGTTTTTGTTTCTGCCAAACTCGCGTGCTTGCTGTCGTGGCGGAACCGTCGACCGTCCGGTCGGTCGGACGAAGCTTGGGCAGGCGCGTGTGCCTTGTCGCTGCGCTGACGTCGTTCGAAGCGGATCGGTTTTTCCCCGGAGTGGTATGGAGTCGTTCATCACCTGGCTGCTGGGCGTGCTGGCGTTGCCCGGCATCGGCCTGCCGGCCATCTTTATCGTGTCGTTTCTGTCGGCCACGCTGCTGCCCATGGGCTCGGAGCCCGCACTGTTCGGGTACGTGGCGCTCAATTCGCATATGTTCTGGCCGGCCATCGCGGTGGCGAGCGTCGGCAATACGGCCGGCGGGATGCTGGACTGGTGGATGGGATTCGCCGCGCGTCGCGCTTTCGTTCGCCTGAAGGCGCATCGTCGTGCACACGCACGGGCGGCGTCGCTGGCGGGGGTGGCGGCGGGCAGCGTCAGTGTCGGAACGGGGGACGGACAGCGCTCGCACGCGCCCGCTCATTCGCGCGACGGGCGCGACGCCCCCGGCAAAGCCCCCATGAGCGAACGCTATCATCGCTGGATGCGACGCTTCGGCCCACCCCTCCTCCTGCTCTCATGGCTGCCAGTCATCGGCGACCCGCTCTGCACGCTCGCCGGCTGGCTGCGCCTGTCCTGGCGCGCCTGCCTCGTCTACATCGCCATCGGCAAGACCCTGCGCTATATCCTCATCACCTATCTGATGCTGCGCGTGCCCGAATCTTTCTGGCATGGAATCTTCGCGCCGTTCAAACATCTGCTCGTCGGGTAAGGACGCCTACGAAAAAACCGCACGCCATGTGAGCGCGTGCGGTTCTGGTTCTGTTCTCCCTCCTCTCCCTCCCTCTCCCCAGACGCAGTTCTATCATCGTCCGGGCCGCTGGGCCGGGACCCCTTTCCTCCACTCAAACATAAACCCAACTCGCGGCGAAAAGGGGCCCCGGCCCAGCCTCCGTCATGCTCCCCATCGCCTCACCTGCTAATGCCGGTTGTGGCGGGTGTCATTGGGCGATGGAGTGCTTTGCTTTTTCATGCCTTTGTCATGTCGAACGGCAACGCCCGCTGGCGCTTGCCCGTCAACGTGAACAACGCATTCGCATACGCCGGCGCCAACGCCGGCAATCCCGGCTCACCCATGCCCGTCGGCGCATCGCCCGAACTCACGATATGCACACCGATCGCCGGCATGTCCGTCAAACGCGCCACGGTGTACTGATGGAAGTTGCTCTGTTCGACCTCGCCATCCTTCATCGTGATCGCCGCACCCGGCAACGTGGTGCCCAAACCCATCAACGCCGCTCCCTCGACCTGCGCCGCCACCGTCAACGGATTCACCGCGAAGTTGCAATGCACCCCCGCCGTCGCACTCACCAGACGCGGCGACCCATTGCGCATCTCGGCAACGACCACGTACGCCACCACGGAGTCGAACGACTCGTGCACCGCCACGCCCCACGCCTGACCCTCCGGCAGCCTGGTCTTGCCATAGCCGGAACGCTCCACCGCCAACGCCAACGCCGCCCTGTGACGCGGATGCTTGCCGCCCATCAACGCATATCGGTATGCCACCGGGTCCTGGCCCGCATTTTTCGCCAGTTCGTCGATCAGCGTCTCCATGACGAAAGCGGTATGCGTATTGCCCACGGAACGCCACCACAACACGGGCACGTTGACCTGCGGGCTGTGCAGCGTCAGGCGCAACGGCACCGCATACGGCGTGCCGGAGACGCCCTCGATACTGGTGCTGTCGATGCCGTTCTTCACAAGCATCTTCTCGAACGGCGTGCCCTGCAAAATGGACTGGCCCACGATGGTGTGATTCCACGCCAGCACGTTGCCCTTCGCATCCAGACCGATCTCGGCACGGTGCACGTACATCGGACGGTAGTAGCCGCCATGAATGTCGTCCTCCCGGCTCCAGATCACCTTGATCGGCTCGCGATGGCCCGCACGCTTCCACGCTTTCGCCACCTGCGCCGCTTCGACGCCATAGTCTGACGTGGGCACGGCGCGCCGGCCGAAGCCGCCGCCCGCCATCAGCGTGTGCAGCTTGACCTGCTCGGGCTTGAGGTCGAGCGTGCGCGCGATGGCCGCCTGATCGACGGTCTGGAATTGGGTGCCCGTCCACACTTCGACACCCCGATCGGTGAGCTGCACGGTGCAGTTGAGCGGCTCCATCGGTGCATGCGCGAGATACGGGAAGCTGTATTCGGCCACCAGGGTCTTCGGCGCGTTCTTGAGCGCTGACATGTCGGCGTCGATGGCCACGGTGCCCGGCGTTTTGGCGATCTCCTTGTATTTGGCCAACTGCGTCGTGGTGTCGACGTGTTCGACGCCGGAGGTGTCCCATGTGGCCTTCAACGCGTCGCGGCCGGTCTTGGCCTGCCAGTAGCCGTCGGCGATGACAGCCACCGCCGTGCCGCCCCGGTCGTCGGGAATTTCGAGCACGTCGCGCACGCCTTTGATCGCCCGCGCCGCCTTGGCGTCGAAGTTCTTGACCTTCGCGCCGAAGACGGGCGGACGCGCCACGACCGCCACTTTGAGGTCGGGCAGCTTGAAGTCCATGCCATACATCGGCACGCCCGTGGATTTGGCCCGCGCATCGAGCCGTCCGGTCGGCTTGCCCAGCAGGCGGAATTTCGACGGATCCTTGAGCGTGACGTCGGTCGGCACCGGCATGGCCTGGGCCTTTGCCGCCAGGCTGCCGTACGTGGCGCGCTGACCGTTCGGTCCGAGCACCACGCCGTTCTCCGTGCGCAACTGCGCCGGCGGCACTTTCCATTGCTGCGCTGCCGCCGCAATGAGCATGGCCCTCGCCGACGCACCGATGCGCCGGTATTGCAGCCACGAGTGCGCCACGGAACCGGACCCGCCGGTCATCTGGATGCCGAACAACGGATCCTTGTAGACGTCCGCGGCCGGGGCCAGTTCGCTGCGCACCTTGCCCCAGTCGCAATCGAGCTCTTCGGCGACGAGCATGGGCAGCGCGGTCTGCACGCCCTGACCAAAGTCGAGACGGTTGACCTGGATGGTGACGGTGTCGTCCGGCGCGATGCGCACGAACGCCGACGGCACGACCGGCGTGGACGCCGCGCCTTGCGCACTCGCGGTCCGCGCCGCGCCCGGCACCGACATTTCGAGCATCAGACCGCCGGCGGCCAGCGCCGATGTCTTCAGGAACGCCCGGCGCGACACGCCGGCGTAGTCGCCCACGGCCACACCGTGGAACGGAGCGAAGCGGGAGAAACGAAGTTCGCGCATGGGAATGCTCCTCGCCTCAGGCCAGCGACGCCGCAGCGTCCTTGATCGCCGCACGAATGCGGGCGTAGGTGCCGCAGCGGCAGATGTTGCCGGCCATCGCGGCATCGATCTGCTCGTCGTTCGGCTTCTTGTTCTCGCGCAGCAGCGCGGCGGCCGACATGATCTGACCGCTCTGGCAGTAGCCGCACTGGGGCACGTCGTGCTTGACCCAGGCTTCCTGCACGGCACGCCCGACGGGGTCGGTCCCGGCGCCTTCGATGGTCGTGACTTTCTTGCCCGCCACGGCCGAAACGGGCGTGACGCAGCTCCGCGTGGCGGCACCGTCGATATGCACTGTGCAGGCGCCGCACAACGCCATGCCGCAACCGAACTTGGTGCCGGTCATGGAGAGCGCGTCGCGCAAGGTCCAGAGGAGGGGAGTGGCAGGATCGACATCGACCTGCACGGGACGGCCGTTCAGTTCAAACGAAACCATGGAGGCACCTCTTGACGGGTGGATGGATCGGGGACCGACCCAACATACTCCCATTCGTTGGAATTTTCAGCGCGTGAATTTGCCGTAAACCGTTGTGTTTATTGGGATATAGCGCTGTATCAGCGTCGGAACCCACTCGCTTCCGGGGCGCCGCGGGAGCGGTCGTTAATCTGTCGTCAACGCTGCAATGAGCCGCACGGGACGGGGCGAAGGAGGGGATTCGCGCGCCGGATTGGCAAATTCGGTGCGGCGCCGACGTGTTGCGGTGCAATGAAGTACAATTCGACCTACATTCCCCTACCAACACGTTCCCAAGCCGGAAGAAAGATCTGGGCATGCGCAACAACTGCCTCACCCCTCAGTGCTTCTGCTCGATGACCGGACACGATTCGTCATCGACGTCTTCGCACGGCAGTCGCCGATCTCGCTGACCGCAGATCGTCCGTTTGCCGGCCCGCGCGTACCTGTCGCGTTCCCTGCCGGCATCCCAGCGCATATCCGATTTTGACTTTCGGCGCGTCCCGCGAGACGAACGCCGACGGCGGATGCACCGCCGCACTGACGAGCCCGACAAGATGAACGCACCCTTGCCTGCCTTCGAGCCGCACGACGCAAAGCATGCCGTAGCCGCCCAACCGCCGCGACTGCGTGAAATTCCCTATAACTACACTTCGTTCTCGGACCGCGAAATCGTTATGCGCCTGCTCGGCGCCGACGCCTGGGCCGTCCTCGACGAACTCCGCGCCGAGCGCCGCACCGGCCGCTCGGCCCGCATGCTGTATGAAGTGCTCGGCGACATCTGGGTGGTTCGCCGCAATCCCTATCTGCAAGACGACCTGCTCGACAATCCGAAGCGTCGCAAGCTGCTGATCGATGCACTCGAACACCGTCTGAACGAGATCGACAAGCGTCGTCGCGCCGACGTGGCCGAACACGCCGACGCCCACGGCCGCGAGCGCGCCGCGCGCGTCGAACAACTCGAGAGCGCCGCACGCCGCGCCGTGGCCGAGTTCGCCGGTGAGTTCGAGAAGATGGCGGAACTGCGCCGCCGCGCGAAGAAAGTCCTGGGCCGCACGACCGCCCACGACAACATCAAGTTCGACGGCCTGTCGCGCGTCTCGCATGTGACCGACGCGACGGACTGGCGCGTGGAATACCCGTTCGTGGTGCTTACGCCTGACACGGAAGCCGAAATGGCGGCGCTGGTGAAGGGCTGCTTCGAACTGGGCCTGACGGTGATCCCGCGTGGCGGCGGCACGGGCTACACGGGCGGCGCGATTCCGCTCACGCCGTTCTCGGCCGTCATCAACACGGAAAAGCTCGAACAGCTCGACGAGGTCGAGTACTCGCAGCTGCCCGGCGTGGATCGACCGGTGCCGACGATCTTCTCGGGCGCCGGCGTCGTCACGCGTCGCGTGGCGGAAGCGGCCGAGCGCGCCGGCCTGGTGTTCGCCGTGGACCCGACGTCGATCGACGCTTCGTGCATCGGTGGCAACGTCGCCATGAACGCCGGCGGCAAGAAGGCCGTGCTGTGGGGCACCGCGCTCGACAACCTGGCGTGGTGGCGCATGGTCGACCCGCAAGGCAACTGGCTCGAAGTCACGCGCCTCGATCACAACCTCGGCAAGATTCACGATATTCCGCTCGCCCGCTTCGAACTGAAGTGGTACGACGGCAATCAGGCGCCCGGCGCCGTGCTGCTCAAGACGGAATTGCTGGAAATCGAAGGCAGGCGCTTTCGCAAGGAAGGCCTCGGCAAGGACGTTACGGACAAGTTCCTCGCTGGCCTGCCCGGCGTGCAGAAGGAAGGCTGCGACGGTCTGATCACGAGCGCGCGCTGGATTCTGCACAAGATGCCGGCGCATACGCGCACGGTGTGCCTGGAGTTCTTCGGTCAGGCGAAGGAAGCGATTCCGAGCATCGTCGAAATCAAGGACTACATGTTCGCGCAGACGGCCGCGGGCGGCGCGATTCTCGCCGGCCTGGAGCATCTGGACGAGCGCTATCTGCGCGCCGTGGGTTATGCCACGAAGTCGAAGCGCAACGCGTTCCCGAAGATGGTGCTGATCGGCGACATCGTCGGCGACGACGACAATGCCGTGGCACAAGCCACTTCGGAAGTGATTCGTCTGGCCAACGGCAAGAGCGGCGAAGGCTTTGTCGCCGTCTCGGCCGAAGCGCGCAAGAAGTTCTGGCTCGACCGCTCGCGCACCGCGGCCATCGCGCGCCACACCAACGCCTTCAAGATCAACGAAGACGTGGTGATCCCGCTGCCGCGCATGGGCGAGTACACGGATCACATCGAGCGCATCAACATCGAGCTCTCGCTCAAGAACAAGCTGCAACTGGTCGACGCCCTCGAAGCGTTCTTCGAAGCCGGCAACCTGCCGCTCGGCAAGACGGACGACGCGAACGAGATTCCGTCGGCGGAATTGCTCGAAGACCGCGTGCAGACGGCGCTCGCGCTGCTGCGCGATGTGCGCGCGCGCTGGGAATTCCTGCGCGATCACTTCGAGCTGCCGCTCGCGGACGCCATCCCGCCGCTCAACCGTCACGGCATCCGCGACATCAACGTGGCGCTCAACGAGCGACTGCGCAAGCAGCCCGAAACGCGTCTCGTCGATCTGCTGCAGGACCGTACGGTGCGCGTGTCGTGGAAGCAGGAGATCCGCGCCGAACTGCGCCAGATCTTCGCCGGCGCGGAATTCAAGCCGATCCTCGACGAAGCGCAGGCGATCCACAAGCGCGTGCTGCACGGGCGCGTGTTCGTCGCGCTGCACATGCACGCGGGCGACGGCAACGTACACACGAACATCCCGGTCAACTCGGACAACTACGAGATGCTCCAGGACGCGCACAAGGCCGTGGCGCGCATCATGGACATCGCCCGTTCGCTCGATGGCGTGATCTCGGGCGAGCATGGCATCGGCATCACCAAGCTGGAGTTCCTGACGGATGCCGAGATCGGCGAATTCCGCGCGTACAAGCAACGCGTGGATCCGGAAGGACGTTTCAACAAGGGCAAGCTGCTCGACATGCCCGAACTGCCCGCCGACCTGCGCAACGCCTATACGCCCAGCTTCGGGCTGATGGGCTACGAATCGCTGATCATGCAGCAGTCGGACATCGGCGCCATCGCCGACAGCGTGAAGGACTGCCTGCGCTGCGGCAAGTGCAAGCCGGTGTGCGCCACGCACGTGCCGCGCGCGAACCTGCTCTACAGCCCGCGCAACAAGATTCTCGCGACCTCGCTGCTCATCGAGGCGTTCCTGTATGAAGAGCAGACGCGTCGCGGCGTGTCGATCAAGCATTGGGACGAGTTCAACGACGTGGCCGATCACTGCACGGTCTGCCACAAGTGCGTCACGCCCTGCCCGGTGAAGATCGACTTCGGCGACGTCACGATGAACATGCGCAACCTGCTGCGCAAGATGGGCAAGAAGAAGTTCAACCCGGGTGCGGCTGCGGGCATGTTCTTCCTCAACGCGACGAATCCGGAGACGATCAACGTCACGCGCAAGGTGATGATCGACTGGGGCTACAAGGCGCAGCGCTTCGGCGCCGACGTCTTCAAGAAGCTCGCGAAGAAGCAGACCGCGCGTCCGCCCGCCACGGTCGGCAAGCCGCCGCTGCGCGAGGAAGTGATCCACTTCGTCAACAAGAAGATGCCGGGCAACCTGCCGAAGAAGACGGCGCGCGCGCTGCTCGACATCGAAGACAACAAGATCGTGCCGATCATCCGCAACCCGAAGGCCACCACGGTGGACTCGGAAGCGGTGTTCTATTTCCCGGGCTGCGGCTCGGAGCGCCTGTTCTCGCAGGTCGGACTCGCCACGCAGGCGATGCTGTGGCACGTGGGCGTGCAGACCGTGCTGCCGCCGGGCTATCTGTGCTGCGGCTATCCGCAGCGCGGCTCGGGCCAGGGCGAGAAGGCCGAGAAGATCGTCACGGACAATCGCGTGCTGTTCCACCGTGTGGCGAACACGCTGAACTATCTCGACATCAAGACCGTGGTCGTGTCGTGCGGCACTTGCTACGATCAGCTCGCCGGCTATGAATTCGAGAAGATCTTCCCGGGCTGCCGCATCGTCGACATCCACGAATATCTGCTCGAGAAGGGCGTGAAGCTCGACGGCGTGGGCGGCACGCGCTACATGTATCACGACCCGTGCCACACACCGATCAAGACGATGGACCCGGTCAAGCTCGTGAACCAGTTGATGGGCAGCGAGCACGACGGCTACAGGATCGAGAAGAACGATCGGTGCTGCGGCGAATCGGGTACGCTGGCGGTCACGCGTCCCGACATCTCGACGCAGATCCGCTTCCGCAAGGAAGAGGAAATGCGCAAGGGCGCGGCCAAGCTGCGCGCGGACGGCAAGGTGGAGGACGTGAAGATTCTCACGAGCTGCCCGTCGTGCCTGCAGGGCCTGTCGCGCTACAACGAGGACGCCAACGTCACGGCCGACTACATCGTCGTCGAGATCGCCAAGCACGTGCTCGGCAACGAGTGGCTGGTGGATTACGTCAAGGATGCGAACAACGGCGGTATCGAGCGCGTGCTGGTCTGATGTCTCTGCGGGGAACGCGGCCGATGCCTGACCGACGGACCACGGAGGCGACATGGAGGTAGTCTACACAGCGCTCATCCTGCTGTTCGTGGTGGCGCTGACCGGCGTGCTGGTCAGCTTCGTCAGGTTCCTGCCCGTGCCGCTCGTGCAGATTGCCGTGGGCGCCGCGCTCGCCTACCCGGGCGCGGGCCTGCACATCGACCTCGATCCCGAGATCTTCTTCCTGCTGTTCATCCCGCCGCTGCTCTTCGCCGACGGCTGGCGCATGCCCAAGCGCGAGTTCTGGCACCTGCGCGTGCCGATCCTCGCCATGGCGCTGGGCCTGGTGATCTTCACGGTGATCGGCGTGGGCTACTTCATCCACTGGTTGATCCCGTCGATCCCGCTGGCCGTGGCGTTCGCGCTCGGCGGCGTGCTCTCGCCGACCGACGCCGTGGCCGTCTCCGCGCTCACCGGACGCATGCGCATGCCCACGCGGCTCATGCACGTGCTCGAAGGCGAAGCGATGATGAACGATGCCTCGGGGCTCGTCGTATTCAAGTTCGCGCTGGTGGCGGCGACCACGGGCCTCTTCTCGATCGGCAGCGCCACGTTTTCGTTCTTCGTCATCGCGATCGGCGGTCTGCTCGCCGGCTGGGCGGTGACCTGGCTCTTCACGCAATTCCATCGCCGCGTGATGGACGCCACCAGCGAAGAGCCCGCGACCGTGGTGCTGCTGCTGTTGCTCATGCCGTTCGCCGCCTATCTGCTCGCGGAACATTTCGGCTTCTCGGGCATTCTCGCCGCCGTGGCCGCCGGCATGACGGTCAGCTCGACCGATCTGCTCAACAGCCGCACCGCCACGCGCATTCTCGGCAACGGCGTGTGGTCGATGCTTGAGTTCGTATTCAACGGCGCGGTGTTCGTGCTGCTCGGCCTGCAATTGCCCGACATCGTGCGTGCGGCATTGCGCCCGAGCGAGCATCTGTGGGGCACGCTCGTGAATCTGGGCGAGCTGATGTTCTACGTCGTCGCGATCTCGGCGGTGCTTATCGTGCTGCGCTTTTGCTGGGTATGGGTGGCGTGGCGCGTGATGTATTTCCTCGGCATGCGGCGCGGCGAGATCACCACGCGGCCGGGGCTGCGCTTCACCGGGGTGACGGCGCTCTCGGGCGTGCGCGGCGCGGTCACGCTCGCCGGTGCGCTGTCGGTGCCGCTGGCGTTGCCCGGCGGCGCACCGTTCCCCGGACGCGATCTGCTGATTTTTCTCGCCGCCGGCGTAATCCTTCTCTCGCTCATCGGCGGCAGCCTCGGCTTGCCCGTGTTGCTGCGCGGGGTGCGCTGGCCGGCCGAGGATCCGCGCAACCGGGAAATGAGCGAAGCGCGGCTGGCGGCGTCCGAAGCGGCGATCCGGGCCGTGGAATCGCTGCAGAAGGTCATCGCCAAGTCGGGCGACGAACTCGACACGGCCGTGTGCGCCGAAGCGGCGGCGCGCGTGATGGGGCGCTATCGCCGCTCGCTCAACGCGTCGAGCGCCTCGGACGAAGCGCGCGAACGGGCGGTGCGCGAAGTGGAAGTGGAGCGGCGTCTGCGCGCGGCAGCCCTGCAGGCCGAGCGCGTGGAGCTCTCGCGCCTGCGCATCACCCATCGCATCAACGATGAAACGCTGCGCGAACTGCTCAGCGAAATCGACTTCGCCGAACTCGCGCTGGGCCCGGTCGATCCGGCCACCGGCAAACGGGCGAAGCGGCACAGACACTGACGCGTGCCGGGTTCGGCAGGCGTTCGACATCACCCCGATGAAAGGCAGGGAGAAAGATCATGGAATGTCCGTTTTGCAACGGTGACGGCGGCGAAGTCGTGTGGCGCGACGCCGTGCTGCGCGTGGTGCTGGCCAACGAGAACGGCTACCCGGGGTTTGCGCGCGTGATCTGGCATACGCACGTGGCCGAAATGAGCGATTTGCCCGAGGCGGCGCGCGAGCACGTGATGCGTGCGGTGTTCGCCGTCGAGACGGCACAGCGCACGGTGATGTCGCCGCACAAGGTCAACGTGGCCAGCCTGGGCAACATGGTGCCGCACGTGCACTGGCACGTGATTCCGCGCTATCGCGACGACGCGCACTTTCCCGGCTCCGTATGGAGCGCGCCGCAGCGCGAGGTGCCCGAGGCGGTGCTCGCCGAGCGCGCGGCATGGGCGCCCGCGCTGCGCGAAGCCATCGTGGCAGAATTGGCGCGTATGCCGGCCTGGCCGGCTTGAACGGTCATGAAGGGCGCCGAACGGTAGCAAGCGCAGCGACCGATGGCCGCATCGACGGACGCGTCGGCTGACCTCCGAGGCCCGAGCGGCTATACTGCCGGCCGGTGTGCCGCACGCGTCGCCACAGGTCGCCGCAGGTCGCGATAGTCGGCCGCACATCGAACGATTTTTCTGGAGCAAGACCATGGCTGGGCTGGAGAAAGACACGCCGATTCCCGTTTCCCTGACGCTGCATCGCGCATCGAAGGTACTGGAACTTGGTTACGAAGACGGCAAGCATTACCGCCTGCCGTTCGAATTCCTGCGCGTGCTGTCGCCGTCGGCCGAAGTGCGTGGCCATGGTCCTGGCCAGGAAACGCTGCAGACCGGAAAGCGCGACGTCGAGCTCAAAGGCCTCGAACCGGTCGGCAACTACGCGGTGCGCCCCGTCTTCTCGGACGGGCACGACACCGGCATCTATTCGTGGGACTACCTCTACGAGTTGTGCGTGCGTCAGGACGCGCTGTGGCAGGAATACCTGGACAAGCTCGCGGCGGCGGGCGTCGAGCGGGACACGCCGATGCCGTCGCCGGCCAGCGGCCACGGTTGCCACCACCATTGAGGCCCCGGCGGCGCGCGTACACCCGTGTAAGGCGCACCGCTCACATGATTTGGGAGATTGCAATGGGTGAACAGACCCACTTCGGTTACGAAACCGTCGACGAGAAGGAAAAGGCCGGCAAGGTCGCCGAAGTGTTCCACTCGGTCGCGAGCAAGTACGACATCATGAACGATCTGATGTCGGGAGGCCTGCACCGGATCTGGAAGGCCTTCACGATCGGACGCGCGGCCGTGCGTCCCGGCTTCAAGGTGCTCGACATCGCAGGCGGCACGGGTGATCTGTCCAAGGCGTTCGCGCGCGCGGCCGGCCCGACCGGCGAGGTTTGGCTCACCGACATCAACGAATCGATGCTGCGCGTGGGCCGCGATCGCCTGCTCGACGCCGGCATCGCGACCCCCGCATTGCTGTGCGACGCCGAGAAGCTGCCGTTCCCGTCGAACTACTTCGACGTGGTGACCGTGGCCTTCGGTCTGCGCAACATGACCCACAAGGACGCCGCACTGGCGGAAATGCGCCGCGTGATCAAACCGGGCGGCAAGGTCATGGTGCTGGAGTTCTCGAAGGTCTGGCAGCCGCTGGAAAAGGCGTACGACGCCTATTCGTTCAAGGTGCTGCCGTGGCTGGGCTCGCGCATCGCCGGCGACGCCGACAGCTACCGCTACCTGGCCGAGTCGATCCGTATGCACCCGGACCAGGAAACGCTCAAGACCATGATGGAGGACGTCGGCCTGGAGCGCGTGGAGTATCACAACATGACGGCGGGTGTGGTCGCGCTGCACATCGGACGCAAGTTCTGAGTCCGTAAGGATTCACTTCGCGGCGTCACCGCAAGACGATGCGCCCCGGCTGGCGGAAAATCTCCGCGCCGGGGCCTTATTCTAAGTACAGCCTAATTCTTCTATGGAAGAATCGCGCACGTCGGTCACTTGGTTTCGACACGTGAAATTTTGCTGAACCAATCGGGTCGACGCCTGTCATTAGACAGCAACCTACAACTCCACGGAGAGACCAGAACGATGTTCCAGTTCCTGAAAAACAAGCTGTTGTTGGGCGTAGTCGCCGGCGTGGTGGCGGTCGGCTTGACGATCGCGGACGCTGACGCCAAGCGCGTTGGCGGCGGCCGGAGCGTCGGCAAGCAGTCCAACACCGTGACGCAACGTCAGGCCACGCCGCAACAGCCGGCGCAGGCGCCGGGCGCCGCACCGCACCAAGCCGCCCCGGCCGCAGCCGGCGCGGGTGCCGCGGGTGCTGCTGCAGCCGCCAAGCCTGCCAACCGTTGGCTCGGACCGATCGCCGGTCTGGCCGCCGGTCTCGGGATCGCCGCGCTGCTGTCGCACTTTGGCCTGGGCGGTGCGTTCGCGAGCATGATGGCCAACGTCATCGTGATCGCGCTGATCGCTTTTGCCGTGATATGGCTCATCCGTCGCCTGCGCGGCAATAAGTCGCAGTCGCAGACGCCGGCCTACGCGGGCGCAGGCAACGACGCCTCGAACAATTCACTGCGTCAGTCGTGGGATAGCCAGCAAGCGGCACAGCCGTCGCAGACTGCTGCGCCGGCGCAACTGTCGTCGCTGCCGGAAGCGGCCGCGGCGGGGGCTGCCGGTGCCGCGGCAGCAGGTCCGTTCGGCGTGCCGGCCGGCTTCGACACCGAAGGCTTCCTGCGCAGCGCGAAGGTGTACTTCAACCGTCTGCAAGCCGCCTGGGACAAGGGCGATCAGGCCGACATCAACGAGTTCACCACGCCGCAGATGTTCGCGGAAATCAAGATGGACCTCGAAGAGCGCGGCAAGGCGACCAACCGTACGGACGTCGTGCAACTCGACGCCGAACTGCTCGGCATCGAGCAATCGGCCACCGAGTACATGGCCAGCGTTCGCTTCTCGGGTCTGATCCGCGAAGCCGAGGGTGCCCCGGCAGCGCCGTTCAACGAAGTCTGGAACCTGACCAAGCCGGTGACCGGCAACGGTGGCTGGGTGCTCGCCGGGATTCAGCAGCTCAGCTAAGCTGGCGACGTTTTTGCCGTAACCTGCCTTACAATGAGAGCCCGCGTTCGAAGCGCGGGCTCTTTTGTTTTTGCCGTCCGCATGTGCATGCCGGGCGGCGTCTTTCGGTGCGACCGGCGCTCAGCGCCGGCCGGCCGCCAAGCTCATGACCGTAGCCGCCAAAGCCTTTGCCGCCACCGTGAATCATCTGCTTGCCCGCGAACCGTGGGCACGCGATCGTTTGCGCCATCACATCGGCGCGTCCGCCCGGCTGGCGATGTCCGCGATCGACCTGCGCCTGCGTGTGGGCGAGGACGGTTTTCTCGCGGCCGCCGACGGCACCGCCCCCTGCGACGTCAGCATCTCGGTGCCCCCGGCGGCGCTGGCGGACTTCGCGAGCGGCGGGCAGGCCGCCGTCATGCGTCACGTCAAGATCGAGGGCGACGCCGAGTTCGCCAACACGGTGTCTTACCTCGCGCAGCATCTGCGCTGGGAAGTCGCCGAAGACTTGAGCCGGATCGTCGGCGACGCCGCCGCGCACCGGGTCACCGAGACCGGTAAGGCCGCGGTGGCCGGCGTGCGTCGCACCGGCGACACACTGGCCCGCTCGCTGGCCGACTACCTTGTGGAAGAGAATCCGATGCTGGTGGCGCGCCCGCGCCTGGACGCCATGCGCGCCGAAATCGGTACGCTGCGCGATGACCTCGCCCGACTGGAGAAGCGCATCGAGAAATTCGAGCGTGCGAGAGATCCACAGAAGGGGGGGCAGGGTGGTGTGTCCGCACCGGCAGCCCGTCCGAATCGTACGCATGGAGGCCGCTGACCGATGCGCCTCCTGCGTCTGATCAAGATATTCTTCGTCTGCTATCGATACGGGCTCGACGAGCTGGTGCTCTCGAGCATTCCCCATCCCTTCACGCGAGCCCTGTTGCGCGTGCTGACGTTCGGCCGCAGCGGCCTGCGT
Source organism: Pandoraea pulmonicola (assembly GCF_000815105.2). Taxonomy (NCBI): domain Bacteria; kingdom Pseudomonadati; phylum Pseudomonadota; class Betaproteobacteria; order Burkholderiales; family Burkholderiaceae; genus Pandoraea; species Pandoraea pulmonicola. Next base: position 935,407 of record NZ_CP010310.2, read on the forward strand.
GCGCCGCGCGGCGAGCGTCTGCGACTCGCGCTCGAATCGCTGGGCCCGATCTTCGTGAAGTTCGGCCAGGTGCTCTCGACGCGTCGCGATCTGATGCCGCCCGACATTGCGCTCGAACTTGCGCGCCTGCAGGACCAGGTGCCGCCGTTCGACCCCGAGGTGGCGCGCGCGAGCATCGAGAAGTCGCTGGGCCGTCCGCTCGAGGAAGTCTTCGTGGAGTTCGAGCGCACGCCGGTGGCCAGCGCGTCGATTGCACAGGTGCACTTCGCACGGATTCGCGACGGCGAGCATGCGGGCAAGGAGGTCGCGGTCAAGGTGCTGCGGCCGAACATGCTAGGCGTGATCGACAGCGATCTGGCGCTCATGCGCGACCTCGCCGGATGGGTGGAGCGCCTGTGGCCCGACGGCAAGCGCCTGAAGCCGCGCGAAGTGGTCGCCGAGTTCGACAAGTATCTGCACGACGAACTCGACCTGATGCGCGAGGCCGCCAACGCGGCGCAACTGCGTCGCAACTTCATCGACTCGGGCATGCTGATGGTGCCGGAGATCTATTGGGAATTCAGTTCCAGCTCCGTGCTCGTGATGGAGCGCATGCGCGGCGTGCCGATCAGCCAGATCGAGGTGTTGCGCGAGGCGGGCGTCGACCTGAAGAAGCTCGCGCGTGAAGGGGTCGAGATCTTCTTCACCCAGTTCCTGCGCGACGGTTTCTTTCACGCCGACATGCACCCGGGCAACATTCTCGTGAGCCTCGATCCCGACACGTTCGGACGCTACATCGCGCTCGATTGCGGCATCGTGGGGGCGCTCTCCGAGTTCGACAAGAACTATCTCGCACAGAACTTCCTCGCGTTCTTCCGCCGGGACTATCACCGAGTGGCTTCGCTGCACCTGGAGTCGGGCTGGGTGCCGCCCGATACGCGCGTCGAAGAGCTCGAAGGGGCTATTCGCGCGGTGTGCGAGCCGTACTTCGACCGCCCGCTCAAGGAGATCTCGCTGGGGCTGGTGCTCATGCGTCTGTTTCAGACGTCGCGCCGCTTCAACGTGGAGATCCAGCCGCAGCTCGTACTGCTGCAAAAGACGCTGCTCAATATCGAAGGGCTGGGGCGCCAGCTGGATCCGGATCTCGATCTGTGGAAGACGGCCAAGCCGTTCCTCGAGCGATGGATGGCCGAGCAGATCGGCCCGCGTGGCTGGCTGGAACGTCTGAAAGCCGAAGTGCCGCAGTGGAGCAAGACGATGCCGCAGCTGCCGCGACTCATCCACCAGGCGCTGGCCGCGCATGCCCGTCCGCATGACGACACGTTACTGCTCGCATTGCTGCAGGAGCAGCGCCGCACCAACCGGCTGCTCACCGGCGCGTTCTGTCTCGTGGGCGGTATCGCCATCGGGGTGTTGATGGCGTTCATCTGGCTGTACGGTTGAACCTGTCGATGATTCGAGAGCGTCTCGCGGGCAACTGATGAGTCGTCCCGGGCAACTCACATAACCATAATCAATGCACCGGCCGCCTCCGCGGCCGGTTTCTCGCTGGAAGGTGTTGTCGATGGTCGTCTCGCACAAGCTTCATACGCCGCTAGCGGCGCCCCGAGGGGAGGATCTTCCGGAAGGGGGAAGTGCTCCTGCCGCCGCGCCCGCGACGCCGGCTTTCTCGACGAGAGATCCGTCACGCGCCGAGTTCTGGGACGAGCGCTTTGCCAGCGCCTTCATGCCCTGGGACGCCGCCGGTGTGCCGCAGGCGTTGCGCGACTTCGTCGCGGGCGAGGGCGCGCCTCGCGCGACGCTGATCCCGGGTTGCGGTGCGGCGTACGAAGCGGCATGGCTCGACGCCCAGGGCTGGCCCGTACGCGCCATCGATTTCGCGCCGGCCGCGGTTGTGGCCGCCCAGGCCCAGCTGGGGCCGCGCGCGGCACTCGTCGAGCAGGCCGATTTCTTCACCTACACGCCGCCTTTCGCGCTCGACATGGTCTACGAACGGGCGTTTCTCTGCGCGTTGCCTCGCACGATGTGGCAGGACTACGCCATTCGCATGGCGCGGTTGTTGCCAACGGGGGGATGTCTGGCAGGGTTCTTTTTCCTGCGGGAGACGCCGAAGGGGCCGCCGTTCGGCATCGCTCCCCAGGGGCTCGAAGCCCTGCTCGGGCAAGACTTCGTTTGCGAAGCGGACCGGCTCGTTACCGATTCGGTGCCGGTGTTCGCGGGTGCCGAGCACTGGATGGTCTGGCGACGCCGCTGACGTGCCGCGATGCCGGCTCCCCCGAGGGGCGCGGACGTGTTCCAACGGCGCGTAACGTTACCAAGTCCCTAGGTATTTCCCGATATTTGCCACGAGCCGCCGCTGGAATTGTGATTTTTTCCCCGCGCACCGCCCACGCCGCTATAATCGGCCGAAAATTTTTTCGCCAGGTGGCAAAAACGGGCGCCCCCGAGCGCTGAATCGCATCAGCCCCCGTCATGCACGACCTGATTTTCTGTTGCCCGGAAGGCTGCGGCCCATGGCTCGGTAACGTTGACTCGGTTAGCTCGCGCGGCGGCCCTCATGCGGTCCGATCACGCCCTCGCCGTTAGCGTTGCCTTGCCTCCGTCGCTGCCCTGGGGCTTGGCTGGGGCCGCGTTATGCTGATCTGGTTTGTCATTCTGTATTGGGTCATTTCGGTGGCCATCGGGCTGTTGGCCGCCCTCAAGGTCCGCAATACCAAGGATTTCACCGTCGCCGGTCGCCGCCTGCCCTACGGCATGGTCATCGCTGTGGTGTTCGCCACGTGGTTCGGCTCGGAGGCCGTGCTCGGCATTCCGGCCACGTTCATCGGGGAAGGCCTGCGCGGCGTGGTCGCCGACCCGTTCGGCTCGTCGATGTGCCTGGTGCTCGTCGGCATGTTCTTCGCCCGCAAGCTGTATCGCATGAACCTCATGACGATCGGCGACTTCTACAAGCTCAAGTACAACCGCACGGTCGAAGTGGTGACGAGTGTTGCCATCGTGATCTCCTATCTCGGCTGGGTCGGGGCGCAGATCAAGGCGCTGGGCCTCGTGTTCCATACGGTGTCGGGCGGCGCGATGTCGGAGCCGACCGGCATGATCATCGGCGCCATCTCGGTGCTGGCCTACACGCTGCTCGGCGGCATGATCTCGGTGGCGGTGACCGACTTCATCCAGATGATCATCATCGTCGTGGGGCTCGTGTACATCGCCGTGGTAGTTTCGGGCATGGTGCCGGGTGGCGCGAGCGCAGTGATCGCTCACGCCTCGGAGGCCGGCAAGTTCGTGTTCCTGCCGGAATTGAATCCGGCCGACGTGCTCGCGTTCATCGCGGCGGGCATCACCATGATGTTCGGCTCGATCCCGCAGCAGGACGTGTTCCAGCGCGTGATGTCGTCCAAGTCGGAGAACGTGGCGGTCGCCGGTTCCGTGACAGGCGGCGTGCTGTACTTCTTCTTCACGTTCATCCCGATCTTTCTCGCGTACTCGGCGCTGCTCATCGCACCGTCGATGGTGCAGAAGTACATCGGCACCGATCCGCAACAGATCCTGCCGCAGTTGGTGCTCACCAGCGTGCCGGTGCTCGCGCAGGTGATGTTCTTCGGCGCGTTGCTCTCGGCCATCAAGAGCTGCGCCTCGGCCACGCTGCTGGCGCCGTCGGTGACGTTCGCCGAGAACATCATCCGCCCGATGCTGCCGGGCCGCATCGACGACAAGCATCTGCTGCGTCTGATGCGAATCGTGGTGCTGTGCTTCACCGCGCTGGTGCTGACCTACGCGCTCAACTCGAAGGCGTCGATCTTCCAGATGGTGGAGAGCGCGTACAAGGTCACGCTCGTGTGCTGCTTCGTCCCGCTCGCGTTCGGCCTGTACTGGAAGCGCTCGAGCTCGCTGGGCGGCACGCTGGCCGTCTTCGCCGGGCTGCTCGTGTGGATCGGCTGCGAGATGCTGGCGCCCGACGCGCTGGTGCCGCCGCAACTGGCCGGCCTGCTGGCCTCGATCACGGGGATGGTTGTCGGCTCCCTGCTGCAACCCGCCTCGGAGCGCGAGCCGGAGCAACAGATTTCGACGATCTGACGCTTTCAGGCAAAATGTGAGTGCTTGCTTTGGTATCGATGCCCGCCCGCCGGGCATCGACCCACAAGCGGCAGCCTGACGACGGGACGGCCTGGGCCGTCCTTCGTGGCGTGGGGCGTCAGGCCGCCACGTGGCATCCGGGACGATTGCGGCGGATGCCGCGGGGAGGCCGCACCGGCGTCGTCCCTTGATCTCGCCCGCCCGCATCCCCATATTCTCCGGACAAATCCCGAAAGCCTTGTGAAGCGGTTATAATTCAAGGCTTTGCGTGCCTTTTTCCGTCGGAAAGAAGAAAGAATCATGCCTATCTATGCCTATCGTTGCGAAACATGCGGTTTCGCCAAGGATGTGCTGCAAAAAATGAGCGATGACCCGCTCACCCAGTGCCCGGAGTGCGGCAAGGACTCGTTTCGCAAGCAGGTGACTGCTGCGGGGTTCCAGCTCAAGGGTTCCGGGTGGTATGTGACTGACTTCCGTGGCGGTTCGGGCGGCGCGAGCGCCACGGCATCCGGCCCGGCGGCGGCATCGACCGCGTCGGACGGGGCGGCTTCCTCGGGCGGGAGCGCTGCGTCGTCGACTGGCGGCGAGTCGTCGAGCGCCCCGGCAGCCTCGTGCGGCGGCGGTTGCGCCTGTCACTGAGCGTCCAGACAATAGACGGGCCGGCGTGTCCGGCCAGATAACCCGGCGCGGGAATCCGCGCTGAACTCCATAGCCCGCTCCACATTCGCGAGTCCTGCCATGAGCGTCAAAAAACCCGCGTTGAAGACGATTTTCCTCACCGGCCTGCTGGTGCTGGTGCCTCTCGCGATCACGCTGTGGGTGTTGGGCCTGATCATCGGCACGATGGATCAGACGTTGCTCCTGCTGCCCGACGAATGGCAGCCGTCGCGCCTGATCGGCATGCGCGTGCCGGGCTTCGGGGTGGTGGTCACGCTGGCTTTCGTATTCGTCGTCGGCCTTCTGGCGCATAATTTCATTGGCCAGAAGCTGGTCGGCTGGTGGGAAGCCGTGCTCACGCGCATTCCCATCGTCGGGCCGCTGTATGGCAGCGTCAAGCAGGTCTCCGACACGCTGCTGTCGAGCAGCGGCAACGCGTTTCGCAAGGCGTTGCTCGTGCGCTATCCGCACGCGGATTCCTGGACCATCGCTTTCCTGACCGGTGCACCGGGCGGCGACGTGGTCAATCACTTGCAGGGCGAGTACGTGAGCGTCTACGTGCCGACGACGCCGAACCCGACTTCGGGCTTTTTCCTGATGATGCGGGCAAGCGACGTCGTCGAGCTCGACATGAGCGTCGACGCGGCCCTCAAGTACATCGTATCGATGGGCGTGGTGGCGCCCGCCCACAACCCGCGCCAGCAACGTCCCGGCCCGCTCCTGTGAGCCAACGGGATTCACCGGCGTCATTTTTTGAAAATCGGAACAGCAAAATGTCCATGCGTACCTCCTACTGCGGTCTGGTGACCGAGCAACAACTGGGCCAAACGGTCAAGCTTTGTGGCTGGGTCAATCGCCGCCGTGATCACGGCGGGGTCATCTTCATCGACCTGCGCGATCGCGAAGGTCTGGTGCAGGTCGTGTGCGATCCGGACCGCGCGGAGATGTTCAAGGCCGCCGAAGGCCTGCGCAACGAGTTCTGCGTGCAGATCACGGGTCTCGTGCGCAGCCGTCCGGCGGGCACCGAGAACGCCAACCTGACGAGCGGCAAGATCGAAGTGCTGTGCCACGAGCTCCATGTCCTCAACGCCTCGGTCACGCCCCCGTTCCCACTCGACGACGAGAACCTGTCGGAAACCACGCGCCTCACGCATCGCGTGCTGGATCTGCGTCGTCCGCAGATGCAATACAACCTGCGTCTGCGCTACAAGGTGGCGATGGAAGCGCGCAAGTATCTGGACGCGCAAGGCTTCATCGACATCGAAACGCCGATGCTCTCCAAGAGCACGCCGGAAGGCGCGCGCGACTATCTGGTGCCTTCGCGTGTGAACGCTGGCCAGTTCTTCGCGCTGCCGCAGTCGCCGCAGCTCTTCAAGCAGTTGCTGATGGTGGCCGGTTTTGATCGCTACTACCAGATCACCAAGTGCTTCCGCGACGAAGACCTGCGCGCCGACCGTCAGCCGGAGTTCACGCAGATCGACTGCGAAACCTCGTTCCTATCGGAGCAGGAAATCCGCGATCTGTTCGAGAACATGATCCGTCACGTGTTCAAGGAAGCCGTCGGCGTCGAGCTCGATGCCAAGGTGCCGGTCATGAAGTACTCGGAAGCGATGCGCCGCTTCGGCTCGGACAAGCCGGACCTGCGTGTGAAGCTCGAGTTCACCGAGCTGACCGACGTGATGGCCGACGTGGACTTCAAGGTGTTCTCGGTGCCGGCCACGACCGAAGGCGGCCGTGTGGTCGCCCTGCGCGTGCCGGGCGGCGCGGACATCTCGCGCAGCGAGATCGACGCGTACACCGAATTCGTGAAGATCTACGGCGCGAAGGGCCTGGCCTGGATCAAGGTCAATGAGGTGGCGAAGGGGCGCGACGGTCTGCAAAGCCCGATCGTGAAGAACCTGCACGACGCTGCGATCGCTTCGATCCTGGAGCGCACCGGCGCCCAGGACGGCGACATCATCTTCTTCGGTGCGGACAAGGCCAAGATCGTCAACGACGGCATCGGCGCGCTGCGTCTGAAGATCGGTCACTCGGAGTTCGGCAAGAGCCACGGCCTGTTCGAAGCCGGCTGGCGTCCGCTGTGGGTCGTCGACTTCCCGATGTTCGAGTACGACGAGGAAGACGCTCGCTGGGTGGCGTGCCATCACCCGTTCACGAGCCCGAAGGACGAGCACATCGACTATCTCGAGACCGACCCGGGCAAGTGCCTGGCGAAGGCCTACGACATGGTGCTCAACGGCTGGGAAATCGGCGGCGGTTCGGTCCGTATCTTCCAGGAAGACGTGCAGAGCAAGGTGTTCCGTGCGCTCAAGCTCGGCGAGGAAGAAGCTCGTGCGAAGTTCGGCTACCTGCTCGACGCGCTGCAGTATGGCGCGCCGCCGCACGGTGGTATCGCCTTCGGTCTGGACCGCATCATCACGATGATGGCCGGCGCCGATTCGATCCGCGACGTGATCGCCTTCCCGAAGACGCAACGTGCGCAGGATCTGCTCACGCAGGCGCCGTCGCCGGTGGACGAGCGTCAACTGCGCGAACTGCACATCCGTCTGCGTCAACCGGAAGCGCCGAAGGCCTGACGAACGCATTCGCCGCCGGACTTTTCGAAGGCCGGCGCGCCGGATTCCCGAACCCCCTCGGCCGCAAGGCGAGGGGGTTTTGATTTGAGGAGAGACGTCATGAACGTCAGTGCCAAAGCGATCCTGCGGCGCGGCAGCGCGGTATTGTTCGCGCGCAATCCCCGCGACGAATGGGAACTGCCGGGCGGGCAGCCCGAGCCGGGCGAGTCGCTCGAAGGTGCCGTGCGCCGTGAGGTGCTCGAAGAGTGCAACTGGCGTGTGGGAGCGGCCCGCTACGCCGGTAGCACGGCTTTCGAGGTGATTCCGGGCAGGCACGTCATGCTGGTCTTCTTCGAGTGCGATCGCGAATCTGGCGATGCCTCGCCGCTTGCCACGAGCGACGAACATTCGCGCTTCGCGTGGATCGACGTGCTCGGCGAGCGTCCCGCCGATCTACCGCACTGCTACTGGCGCGCCGTGCACCCAGGCGATTCGCTGTGATACCTCGCATCACAGCGTCGACGCTACGCATTTGCCCATTACAATGAGGCACCCAAGTCGATTCCGATCGAGTCATCGCTGCCTGCATGAAGCCGTTCAAGATTCCCGAATCCGTCCTCGTCGTGATCTATACGCCGTCGCTCGACGTTCTGCTCATCGAGCGCGCCGACGCCGCGAACTTCTGGCAGTCCGTCACCGGCAGCAAGGACCGCGTCGACGAGCCGCTCGCCGAGACGGCGATGCGCGAAGTCTTCGAGGAGACCGGCATCCGCGTCGGTGACGGCGAGGCCATCCCCGCCAGTGCGCTGACCGACTGGCAGCATGAGATCCAATACAACATCTATCCGCGATGGGCGCATCGCTATGCACCGGGCGTCACGCGCAATACCGAGCATTGGTTCGGACTGTGCGTGCCGGAGAACACGCCCGTGACGCTCGCGCCGCGCGAGCACGTCGCCTATGCGTGGATGCCGTGGGAAGCGGCCGCCGCTCGGTGTTTCTCCCCGTCGAACGGCGACGCCATCCGGCAGTTGCCGCTGCGCGTGCGCTAGCCGCCGCATCGCGCGCCGATGAGCAAGTATCTTCCGTTTTCCCACGACAACGACCTGACGCTGCTCTATCTCGGTCAGGAGTACTTCACCGCGCTCATCGACGCCATCGACAAGGCCACGCGCGAAGTCGCCCTCGAGACGTACATCTTCGAGGCGGACGCGGTCGGCCAAAACGTTTCGGCCGCCTTGCAGCGCGCCGCGCAACGCGGCGTTGCCGTGCGCGTGATCACCGATGGCATCGGCACCAGCCGCCGTCTGGCCTACGTCAACGAGTGGCGCGAGGCCGGCGTGATGCATCGCATCTACAATCCGCGCCTCTTCGGCAAGTTCGGCTTCTCGCGCACGCATCGCAAGCTCGCCGTCATCGATCATTCGGTGGCGTTCGTGGGCGGCATCAACATCATCGACGACTACAACGGCGGGGGCGGCGTGCGTATGGACGACCCGCGCTGGGACTTCGCCGTGCAGTGCCGCGGCCCGATCGTGGCCGAGATCGCCTTCGCCTTTCACATCCAGTGGCTGCGTCTCGCGCCGGGCTATCTCGGTACACCGTTCCGGCATCGTCGTCACGGCCTGCGCGGGCGCCTGCACGCACCGTACGCCGGTCAGGCGGCGTTCGTCGCGCGAGACAACCTGCACAATCGTCGCGCCGTCGAAAAGGCCTATCTGATGGCGCTGGGACGCGCGCGCCACGAGGTCTGGCTGGCAAACCCCTATTTCGTGCCGGGCCGACGCCTTCGCCGCGCTCTCACGCAGGCCGCCCGCCGCGGCGTGGCGGTGCACCTGCTCATCGGTCGCAAGGAGTTCCGGCTGCTCGACACGGCCGTACCCTGGCTCTACGCCAAGCTGCTCGACGCCGGCGTGCGCATCGGCGAATACGACATGCGTCAATTGCACGGCAAGGTCGCCGTGGTCGACGACGTCTGGGCGACAGTCGGTTCGTCCAATCTCGACGCCCTGTCGCTCTTCCTCAATCACGAAGCCAATGTCGTCGTGCTCGACGACCCGCTGGTCATCCAGCTGCGCGACCACATCCGCCGCGCGTTCGCCGACGCGCGCCTGATCGACCCGGCACGCTATGGGGAGCGCTCGCGTTGGCGGCGCTTCTATCAGTGGATGGCGTACCGCCTGTACCGGCTGGCGATGAAAGTCCTCACGCGCTGGAAGTACGACTGAGTCAACGGTGCCGGCGGCACCGCCGTCGGCGCCTCCAGCCGCCGGGTGCTCCGCAGTCACCGGATTGCCTCGACGCCAACGAGGCGACCGACATGCGCCCGGCCCCGCCGGCCGGGCCGCCGCAGCCTGTTGCCCGCGGCGTCCAGCCGGAAATCGATTAGGTATTCCGATCTAATAAATTCCTTGTTCGCCCATGGGCGTCCCTCAATAATAGGACGGCCGTTCGATTTTTTGGTTAGCATCGAAGAACGGATAACCAAAGCGATGCCATGACACATGCGAAAGGGTGAACAGACACGTGCCGCGATCCTCAATGCCGCGCTGGAATTGGCGGGGCGGGATGGACTCGAAGGCCTGACGATCGGCTTGCTGGCCGATCGCATGCAAATGAGCAAGAGCGGCGTCTTCGCGCATTTCGGTTCGCGCGAGGATCTGCAGATCGAGGTGCTGCGGGAATACCACCGGCGCTTCGAGGAAGAAGTGTTTGCCCCCAGCATGGAGGTGCCGCGCGGCTTGCCGCGACTCAGGGCGCTGGTGGATCGCTGGATGGACAAGCGTATTCGCGAAGTCACGACGGGCTGCATCTATATCAGCGGCGCCGTCGAATACGACGATCGCGCAGCCAGTCCGGTGCGCGAAGCCCTGGTGAAGAGTGTGCGGTTGTGGCGATCGGCTCTGCTGCGCGCGATCACGCAAGCGAAGGAGGAGGGACATCTGCGCGCGGACACCGATCCGCGCCTGATGCTCTTCGAAATGTACAGCCTGACGCTCGGTCTGCATCACGACGCGCGTTTCCTGCGGGAAGTGGGCGCGGTCGAGATGACCCGGGTGGCACTGGAAAAACTGATTTCGTCATATCAGCGCGGGTAAGGCGCGAGCCGTCCGCGATTCGATTCGATTTGTTCGGAGGAGTAGGTCATGGGACAGTACAACGCGCCGCTGCGCGACATGCAATTCGTTCTGCACGAACTGCTGGGCGTGGAAAACGAATTGAAGGCATTGCCGAAACACGCGGACATCGATGCCGACACCATCAATCAGGTGCTCGAAGAAGCCGGCAAATTCTGTAGCGAAGTCGTCTTCCCCCTCAACCAGGTGGGCGATCGCGAAGGCTGCAAGTACGAAGGCGACGGCGTGGTGAGTACGCCCACGGGTTTCAAGGCGGCCTACCAGCAATACGTCGAAGCCGGCTGGCCGGCACTCGCCTGCGATCCGGAATTCGGGGGCCAGGGGCTGCCGCAGGTCGTGAACAACGCCCTGTATGAAATGCTCAACTCGGCCAACCAGGCCTGGACGATGTACCCGGGCCTCTCGCACGGCGCCTACGAGTGTCTGCATGCCCACGGCACGCCCGAGCAACAGGCGACCTATCTGCCGAAGATCGTGTCGGGCGAATGGACCGGCACCATGTGCCTGACCGAGCCGCATTGCGGCACCGACCTGGGCATGCTGCGCACGAAGGCCGAACCCAATGGCGACGGCTCGTACGCCATCTCGGGCACGAAGATCTTCATCTCGGCGGGCGAGCACGACATGGCCGCCAACATCATCCACCTCGTGCTGGCGCGTCTGCCGGATGCGCCTCCGGGAACGAAGGGCATCTCGCTGTTCGTCGTGCCGAAGTTCATCCCGGATGCGAACGGCGCACCGGGCGAGCGCAACGGCATCAAGTGCGGCTCGATCGAGCACAAGATGGGCATTCACGGCAACGCCACCTGCGTGATGAACCTCGACGGTGCGAAGGGCTGGCTCGTGGGCGAGCCGAACAAGGGCCTGAACGCCATGTTCGTGATGATGAACGCCGCACGTCAGGGCGTGGGCATGCAAGGTCTCGGCCTGACCGAAGTGGCCTATCAGAACTCGCTGGCGTACGCGAAGGAGCGCATTCAGATGCGCTCGCTCACCGGTCCGAAGGCCCCGGACAAGCCGGCCGATCCGATCATCGTGCATCCGGACGTGCGCCGCATGCTGCTCACGCAAAAGGCCTATGTGGAAGGCGGCCGCGCCTTCTCGTACTGGACCGCGCTGCACATCGACAAGGAGCTTTCGCACGGCGACGAGGCCGAGCGCAAGGAAGCCGCCGATCTCGTCGCGCTGCTCACGCCGATCATCAAGGCGTTCCTGACGGACAACGCCTTCGAGTGCACGAACCACGCGCTGCAGATCTACGGCGGCCACGGCTTCATCTCCGAGTGGGGCATGGAGCAGTACGTGCGCGATGCGCGCATCAACATGATTTACGAAGGCACCAACTCGGTTCAGGCGCTCGACCTCCTCGGCCGCAAGGTGCTCGGCGACATGGGCGCGAAGCTCAAGAAGTTCGGCAAGCTCGTGCAGGACTTCGTCGAAGCCGAAGGCGTGAAGGAAGAGATGCAGGAGTTCGTCAACCCGCTCGCGGACATTGGCGACAAGGTCCAGAAGCTGACGATGGAAATCGGCATGAAGGCCATGGCCAACCCGGACGAAGTGGGCGCGGCCTCCGTGCCGTATCAGCGCGTGGTCGGCCACCTCGTGTTCGCGTACTTCTGGGCGCGCATGGCGCGCATCGCACTCGACAAGCAAGGCAGCGGCGACAAGTTCTACGAGTCGAAGCTCGCCACGGCGCGCTTCTACTTCGCGAAGCTGCTGCCGGAGACCGCGTCGCAAATCCGCATGGCCCGTGCCGGCGCGAAGACGCTGATGGAAGTCGACGTCGACCTGTTCTGAGAGCGGAGGAGATCATCGTGAGCCAAACCAACAAACCCCTGGTTGTACGCAAGGTCGCCGTGCTCGGCGCCGGCGTGATGGGCGCGCAGATCGCGGCGCACCTCGTCAACGCGAAAGTGCCCGTCGTGCTGTTCGATCTGCCGGCCAAGGAAGGCCCGAAGAACGGTATCGTCACGCGTGCCATCGACGGTCTGAAGAAGCTGAGCCCCGCGCCGTTCGCCGACAAGGCCGACGCGCAGTACATCGAAGCGGCCAACTACGAAGACGACCTGGCCCGGCTGGGCGAGTGCGACGTGGTGATCGAGGCGATTGCCGAACGCATGGACTGGAAGCACGACCTGTACAAGAAGGTGGCGCCGCATCTGGCCAAGCATGCGATCTTCGCGTCGAACACGTCGGGCCTGTCGATCACCGAACTCTCGGAGGGCTTCGACGCCGATCTGAAGGCGCGCTTCTGCGGCGTGCACTTCTTCAACCCGCCGCGCTACATGCATCTGGTCGAGCTGATCCCGACCGCGACGACCGAGCCGGCCATCCTCGATCAACTCGAAACGTTCCTCACATCCACGCTCGGCAAGGGCGTGGTGCGCGCGAAGGACACGCCGAACTTCATCGCGAACCGTGTCGGCGTCTTTTCGATTCTGGCGGTGTTCGCCGAGGCGCAGAAGTACGGCATTCCGTTCGACGTCGTCGACGATCTGACGGGCAGCAAGCTCGGCCGCGCCAAGTCGGCCACGTTCCGCACGGCCGACGTGGTCGGCCTGGATACGATGGCGCACGTCATCAAGACGATGCAGGACGGCCTGAAGGACGATCCGTTCGCGCCGACGTACGCCACGCCGCCCGTGCTCAAGGCGCTGGTGGAGAAGGGCGCCCTGGGTCAGAAGACGGGCGCGGGCTTCTACAGGAAGGAAGGCAAGGTCATCAAGGTGCTCGACCCGCAGTCGGGCGAGTACGTCGAGTCGGGCAAGAAGGCCGACGAGATGGTCGTGCGCATTCTGAAGAAGGCGCCGGCCGAGCGTCTGCGTCTGCTGCGCGAATCGACCCATCCGCAGGCGCAGTTCCTGTGGGCCGTGTTCCGCGACGTGTTCCACTACATCGGCGTGTATCTCGAGCAGATTGCCGAGAATGCACGCGACGTCGACTTCGCGATTCGCTGGGGCTTCGGCTGGAGCACCGGACCGTTCGAGGACTGGCAGGCTGCCGGCTGGAAGGACATCGCGCAGTGGGTGCAGGAAGACATCGATGCGGGCAAGGCCCTGTCTAACGCGCCGCTGCCCAAGTGGGTCACGAGCGGCAAGGTGGCCGAAGCCGGTGGCGTGCACACCGCGCAGGGCGCCTACGCGCCGGCGAAGGACGCCTTCGTGCCGCGCAGCACGCTGCCCGTGTATCAGCGCCAGGTGTTCCCGGCCTCGCTCGTGGGCGAAGCGGGCAACGACCCGCGCAAGTTCGGCAAGACCATCGAAGAGAACGACGCCGTGCGCGTGTGGGTCGACGAGACCCCGGGCCAGGACGACGTGCTCATCGTCTCGTTCAAGTCGAAGATGAACACCATCGGGCCGGACGTCATCGACGGCCTGACGCGCGCCATCGATCTGGCCGAGCAGCACTATCGTGCCGTGGTCATATGGCAGCCGACGTCGCTGCAACTCGGCGCGCCGGGCGGTCCGTTCTCGGCGGGCGCCGATCTGGCCGCCGCCATGCCGGCGTTCATGATGGGTGGCGCCAAGGGCATCGAGCCCTTCATCAAGAAATTCCAGGACGGCATGATGCGCGTGAAGTATGCGCAGGTGCCGGTCGTCTCGGCCGTGTCCGGCATTGCGCTGGGCGGTGGCTGCGAACTGCTGCTCCATAGTGCCAGGCGCGTGGCGGCGCTCGAGAGCTACATCGGTCTCGTGGAAGTGGGCGTGGGCCTCGTGCCGGGCGGCGGCGGTCTGAAGGAAGCGGCCATTCGCGCGGCCGAGGCGGCGAAAGCCGCCGACAGCGTGCAGTACCTCCAGTTCGTGACGAAGTCGTTCACCAACGCCGCCATGGCGAAGGTCTCGGCCTCGGCGCTCGACGCCCGCGAGATGGGCTATCTCAAGCCGTCGGACACGATCGTCTACAACGTGCACGAACTGCTGTCGGTGGCTCGCAACGAAGCGCGTGCCTTGGCGGTGGCCGGATATCGTCCGCCGCTCAAGCCGGCCGGCATTCCGGTGGCGGGTCGCTCGGGCGTCTCGACGATCAAGGCGCAGCTCGTGAACATGCGCGACGGCAACTTCATCTCGGCGCACGACTTCCTGATCGCCTCGCGCATCGCCGAAGCCGTGTGCGGCGGCGACGTCGAAGCAGGCAGCCTCGTGAACGAAGAGTGGCTGCTGGCGCTCGAGCGTCGCGCCTTCATCGACCTGCTGGGCACGTCGAAGACCCAGGAACGCATCATGGGCATGCTGCAAACCGGCAAGCCGGTGCGCAACTAAGCCGATCGGAGACTGACATGAGCAAACAACTGCAAGACGCCTACATCGTTGCCGCCACGCGCGCGCCGATCGGCAAGGCACCGAAGGGCAGCTACAAGAACACGCGTCCGGACGACCTGCTCGCGACTATTCTGAAGAGCGCGCTCGCCCAGGTGCCGGATCTCGATCCGAAGGTCATCGAAGACGCGATCGTCGGCTGCGCCATTCCCGAAGCCCAGCAGGGCCTGAACGTGGCGCGCATCGGCGCGCTGCTCTCCGGCCTGCCGAACACGGTCGGCGGCGTGACCGTCAACCGCTTCTGTGCCTCGGGCCTCACGGCGCTGGCAATGGCTGCCGATCGCATCCGCGTGGGCGAAGCCGATGCGATGATCGCCGGCGGCATCGAGAGCATGAGCATGGTGCCGATGATGGGCAACACGCCGTCGCTCTCGCCGTCGATCTTCGAGCGCGACGAGAACGTGGGCATCGCCTACGGCATGGGGCTGACCGCCGAGAAGGTGGCGCAGCAGTGGGGTGTGTCGCGCGAAGCGCAGGACGCCTTCGCGCTGGCCTCGCACCAGAAGGCCATCAAGGCGCAGCAGGCCGGCGAGTTCGCGAACGAAATCACGCCGATTGAGATCGTCGAGCGTTTCCCGAATCTCGCGACGGGCGAAGTGTCGGTCAAGACGCGCACGCTCTCGCTCGACGAGGGCCCGCGTCCCGACACGTCGCTCGAAGGCCTGGCCAAGCTGCGCCCGGTGTTTGCCAACAAGGGTTCTGTCACGGCCGGCAACAGCTCGCAAACGTCGGACGGCGCCGGTGCGCTGATCGTCGTGAGCGAGAAGATCCTCAAGCAATTCAACCTCACGCCGCTCGCGCGTTTCGTGTCGTTCGCCGTGCGTGGCGTGCCGCCCCAGATCATGGGTATCGGTCCGAAGGAAGCCATCCCGGCAGCGCTGCGCGCGGCGGGGCTGACGCAGGACCAGATGGACTGGATCGAGCTCAACGAAGCGTTTGCCGCGCAGGCGCTGGCCGTCATCAAGGATCTGGATCTGGATACCAGCAAGGTCAACCCGATGGGCGGCGCCATTGCGCTGGGCCACCCGCTCGGCGCCACCGGCGCGATTCGCGCAGCCACCGTGGTCCACGCGCTGCGTCGCCACAACCTGAAGTACGGCATGGTGACGATGTGCGTGGGCACCGGCATGGGCGCCGCGGGGATTCTGGAGCGCATGTAAGTCGGCGAGGCGTCGGCCGGCGCTCGGCGATGCGTTGAACGACGCATGGCGCGATGGGGCTGGCCAAGCCCGGCACTGACGACTCGGGGCGCCGGGGTGCGGTGACGCGAATGCGCTGCCGCCCCCCGGCGTTTTTCATACCGCGGGCGCATCGTCCGATGGTGGGGCCTTCGTCCCAAGGAGACAAACGAGATGGAAGACGTATTGGTGCAGCGCCAGGGCGCCGTGCAGGTGTTGACCTTCAACCGCGCGCACAAGAAGAACGCGATCACCGCCGAGATGTACCAGGCGCTGGCCGACGGCATTACCGAGGCGGAAGCCGATGCCTCGCTGCGTGTGATCCTGATCCAGGGGCAGCCGGAAGCCTTCTCGGCGGGCAACGACCTCGAAGACTTCCTCAAGCATCCGCCCAGGGACGAGGATGCCCCCGTGTTCCGGTTCCTGCGCGCGATCAGCCAGGCGACCAAGCCGATCGTGGCCGCGGTGGCGGGCAACGCCGTGGGTGTAGGCACGACGCTGCTGCTGCACTGCGATGTCGTGTACGCCGCCGAGACGGCCCGGTTCTCGCTGCCGTTCTCGCAACTGGCGCTGTGTCCCGAGGCGGCGTCGAGCTGGCTGCTGCCGCGCGTGGCGGGCTATCAGCGCGCCGCCGAAAAGCTCCTGTTCGGTGAGCCGTTCGACGTGAACGAGGCGGTGGCGATGGGCTTCGTCAATCGTATTGTCCCGGCAGCGGAGCTCGCGGACTATGCGGCCAAACGAGCGACACAACTGGCCGCCATGCCTGCCGGGTCGCTGCGCGTGACCAAGCAACTGATGAAGGCCGACGGCGCGCGCGACGTGCAGGCGCGCATCGGCGAGGAGGCCGTGGAGTTTGGCAAGTGTCTGGTTTCGCCGGAAGCGCGCGAGGCATTCACCGCGTTCTTCGAGAAGCGCAAGCCGGACTTCGAACAGTTTTCGTAAGCTTCGCTGATCAGCCGGCGTCGGCGAGGTTGGGCAGCGGACGCGGGCGGCGGTCTTCGTCGGTGGCCACGTAGGTGACCATCGCCTCGGTCACTTTGACGATGTCGTGCGACAGACGCATGCGCTGCGCGTACGCCTCGACGTAGACGGTGATCGACGTGTTGCCGGTCTTCACGATCGTGGCGTAAAAGCTCAGCAGATCGCCGACGAAGACCGGCTCCTTGAACAGGAAAGAATTGACGGCGATGGTCGCCACGCGGCCGTTGGCGCGTTGGGCGGCCGGGATCGAGCCGGCGATGTCGACCTGCGACATGATCCAGCCGCCGAAGACGTCGCCGTGGGCGTTGGCGTCGGCGGGCATCGGCATCACGCGCAACGCCAGTTGTTTTTCTTCGGGCAGGGCCGCGAGGGCAGGGGTCGGGGTGCTCATGAGATTCCTTGCGTGAGCCGGGGAAAGCCTGGAAACGGGCGCCGCATGCGAC
This sequence comes from Pandoraea pulmonicola, assembly GCF_000815105.2. Lineage (NCBI taxonomy): Bacteria > Pseudomonadati > Pseudomonadota > Betaproteobacteria > Burkholderiales > Burkholderiaceae > Pandoraea > Pandoraea pulmonicola. The sequence goes on from NZ_CP010310.2 coordinate 952,727, forward strand.
GCCCGGGCCGGCGTGGGCCTTTGATCCCGTTGCGCAGCCCCGCGGGCGGGAGTCCACCCGGCGACGGCTCAGCATGAGACGCCGGGTTCTGCGAAAATACGCCATCGACGATTTTAGCGGAAAGCCCTCGCGCGAGCCGGACGCCGCCCCACTTCATCATGAGACGTTTCACTCCGGCCGAACCTGCGCCGGCGGCCTCCGGTTCCCCGAACAACGCCAAGCCGGCACGCGGCGACTGGCAGGTCATCAAATCGCTGCTGCCCTATCTGCTGGAATTCCGCGGACGCGTCACGCTCGCGCTGTCGTGCCTGGTCCTCGCCAAGGTCGCCAACCTCGGCGTGCCGATTCTCATGAAGCACATCGTCGACGCGCTCGGCCCGGTGGCGACGCTCTCGGCGACCGCACGGGCGACGGCCGATCCGAGCCTGATCGTCGTGGGCGGACTGGGCCTGCTGGTGATCGCCTACGGGCTCGTGCGGCTGTCCACGTCGCTCTTCACCGAGCTGCGCGAAATCCTGTTCTCGAAGGTGACGGAAAGCGCCGTGCGGCAGATCGCGCTCAAGGTGTTCCGCCATCTCCATGCGCTGTCGCTGCGCTTTCATCTGGAGCGGCAGACCGGCGGCATGAGCCGCGACATCGAGCGCGGCACGCGAGGCATCCAGTCGATGATCTCGTACTCGCTCTACAGCATCCTGCCCACGTTGATCGAAGTGGCGCTCGTGCTCGGCTTCTTCGTGGTGCGCTACGACGCGTTCTACGCGCTCGTCACGCTCGGCGCGCTCGTGCTCTACATCACGTTCACGGTCAAGGTCACGGAGTGGCGCACGCATTTCCGGCGCACGATGAACGAGCTCGATTCGAAGGCCAACGCACGCGCCATCGATTCGCTCATCAACTACGAGACGGTGAAGTACTTTGGCAACGAGGCGTTCGAGACGCAGCGCTACGACGAGAACCTGAAGCGCTACCGCGCAGCCGCCATCCGTTCGCAGAACTCGCTCTCGGTGCTGAACTTCGGTCAGCAGGCGATCATCGCCACGGGCCTCATCCTGATTCTCTGGCACGCCACGCAAGGCGTGATGAGCGGGCGCATGACGCTCGGCGATCTGGTGCTCGTCAACACGTTCATGCTCCAGCTCTACATTCCGCTGAACTTCCTCGGCGTGATCTATCGCGAGCTCAAGCAGGCGATGACCGACATGGACCGCATGTTCACGCTGCTCGACGTCAATCGCGAGGTGGCCGATCCGCCCGGCGCGCAGCCGCTCGTGTGCACCGGCGGCACCGTGCGCTTCGAGCACGTGAACTTCGGCTACGAGCCGACGCGCCAGATTCTGCACGACGTGGATTTCGCCGTTGCGGCAGGTACGACGACGGCCGTCGTGGGCCACAGCGGTTCGGGCAAATCGACGCTCTCGCGCCTGCTGTTCCGCTTCTACGACGTGGGTTTTCCGGGCGTGCCGGCCGGATGCATCACCATCGATGGACAGGACATTCGCGAGGTGACGCAGGACTCGCTGCGCGCGGCCATCGGCATCGTGCCGCAGGACACGGTGTTGTTCAACGACACGATCTACTACAACATCGCGTACGGCAATCCGTCCGCGTCGCGCGACGAGGTGATCGCCGCCGCGCGCGCCGCGCACATCCACGACTTCATCGAGAGCCTGCCCGCCGGCTACGAGTCGATGGTCGGCGAGCGCGGCCTGAAGCTCTCCGGCGGCGAGAAGCAACGCGTGGCGATCGCGCGGACCATCCTCAAGAATCCGCATATCCTGATTTTCGACGAGGCGACGTCGGCGCTCGATTCGCGCTCCGAGCAGGCGATCCAGTCGGAACTGCGCAACATCGCGTGCGAGCGCACGACGCTGGTCATCGCGCACAGGCTCTCGACAGTCGTGCACGCGGCGCAGATTCTCGTGCTCGACAAGGGACGCATCGTGGAGCGCGGCACGCACGACGAACTGCTGCGTGCCGAGGGCCTGTACGCGCAGATGTGGGCGCTGCAGCAACAGCGTCGCGGGGGCGAGGGAGACGCCGAGGCGTCGCACTTCGCCACGGTCGTGTCCTGAATCGTCGGCCGGGATCGATTTGTCCGGTTTGTCATCCCGGCCGGCGATTGAGTAGACTAGCGCGCTGACATCGCCGACGCGGGAGCACCGCATGGAAATCAAGTGGCTCGAGGACTTCGTGTCGCTCGCCAAGACGAACAGTTTCAGCCGTTCGGCCGAGTTGCGTCACGTGACGCAGCCGGCGTTCTCGCGCCGCATCCAGGCGCTCGAGGCGTGGCTGGGCAGCGAGCTGATCGACCGGTCCAGCTATCCCACCCGCCTCACGCCGGCGGGGGACGTCTTCTACGAACAGGCGCTCGCGCTGCTCTCGCAGGCACAGGAGGCGCGCGCGCTATTGCGCGAGCAACGCTCCGCGGATCACTCGGTGCTGGATTTCGCCGTGCCGCACACGCTGTCGATGACCTTCTTCCCGCGCTGGCTCAAGACGCTGGAAAAGCGTCTGGGCTTGCTGCGCAGCCGCTTGCGGGCGTTGAACGTGCACGATGCGGCCATGTCGCTCACCGACGGCGGCTGCGACCTGCTGATGTGCTATTACCATCCGAGCCAGCCACTGCAGCTCGATGCCGCCCGGTACGAGATGGTGGTGCTCGGCAGCGAGCGCTTCAGCCCGTACAGCGCGCCCACGCCGCAGAAGCGGGCCCGCTTCAGGCTGCCGGGCACGGCCGAGGCCCCGGTGCCGTATCTGGCCTACACGTCGAACGCCTACCTTGGACGCATGGCCGATCTGCTGGTCGGCGACACGGCGAGTCCACCGCATCTGGACAAGGTCTACGAGACGGACATGGCCGAAGCGCTCAAGGCAATGGTGCTCGCCGGCCACGGCGTGGCCTTCCTGCCGCAGAGCGCCGTGGTCGACTCGATCGCGCGCGGCGAACTGGTGGATCTGGCGCCCCCCGGCAAAGTCGGGGGGCCGTGGCATCTGGACATGGAAATCCGGCTGTACCGTGACCGGTTGGCCTACACCGAGGCGAGCAACCGGCGCGAGCGCGCCAAGCGCGATGTGGTCGAGGCGTTCTGGCAGGCCGTGCGAGACCAGATCAAGGGGTGAAGTTGGGAAAAAGCCGGGTGGGCAGTAGGGATTCTTCAGTGAATTCCCACCCGGTGACCGGCCGAGAGCCAGCGTTCACGGGATGTTCGCCGCCATTCGTATGACGAACCGGTGAAATGAAGAAACTATGCAGGAATTGCATAGTTGCATGTTTTTTCGGCATTGGATTGTTTTCGACGGTTATTTGTAAAGTGCGAGCCATTCGTGTCGTGCCTGCGCGCGGACACTGATTGAAGCCGGAGAATCCAGAGATGTCTCAAACGTCACACGCCTTGCCTTCCTACCTCCAGGCCGACGACCTCGGCCCGTGGGGCAACTACCTCCAACAGGTCGATCGCGTCACGCCCTACCTGGGCTCGCTCTCGCGCTGGGTCGAAACCCTCAAGCGCCCGAAGCGCATCCTGATCGTCGACTGCCCGATCGAACTCGACAACGGCACCATCGCCCACTTCGAGGGCTACCGCGTTCAGCACAACACCTCGCGCGGCCCCGGCAAGGGCGGTGTGCGCTTCCACCAGGACGTCACCCTGTCCGAAGTCATGGCCCTGTCGGCCTGGATGTCGGTCAAGAATGCGGCGGTGAACGTGCCCTACGGTGGCGCCAAGGGCGGTATCCGCGTCGACCCGCGCAAGCTCTCGCGCGGCGAGCTCGAGCGCCTCACGCGCCGCTACACCAGCGAAATCAACATCATCATCGGACCGACCAAGGACATCCCGGCGCCGGACGTCAACACCAATGAGCAGATCATGGCGTGGATGATGGACACTTACTCGATGAACGAGGGTTCCACCGCCACCGGCGTCGTGACCGGCAAGCCCATCTCGCTGGGCGGCTCGCTGGGCCGTCGCGAGGCCACGGGCCGCGGCGTGTTCGTGGTGAGCTGCGAAGCGGCCCGCCGCCTGGGCATGGATGTGCGCGGCGCCCGCGTGATCGTGCAAGGCTTCGGCAACGTGGGCGGGATCGCGGCGCGCCTGTTCCATGAGGCGGGCGCCCATGTCATCGGCGTGCAGGATCACACCGGCACGATCTACAAGTCGGACGGCCTGGACGTGCCGAACCTGCTCAAGCACGTGGCCGAAACGGGCGGCGTGGGCGGTTTCGCGGCCGCCGAAGCCATCAAGGACGAAGAGTTCTGGTCGCTCGACTGCGAATTCCTGATCCCGGCGGCGCTGGAAAACCAGATCACCGAGAAGAACGCCGACAAGATCCGTGCGAAGGTCGTGGTCGAGGGGGCGAACGGCCCGACGACGACGGCCGCCGACGACATCCTGCGCAGCAAGAACATCCTCGTGGTGCCGGACGTGGTCGCCAACGCCGGCGGCGTGACCGTGTCGTACTTCGAATGGGTGCAGGATTTCTCGAGCTTCTTCTGGACCGAGGAAGAGATCAATCACCGCCTGGAGCGCATCATGCGCGAAGCGTTCGACGGCGTGTGGCACGTGGCGCAGGAGCACAAGGTCTCGCTGCGTACCGCGGCATTCATCGTGGCGTGCAGCCGAATTCTGCAAGCCCGTGAAATGCGGGGCCTGTATCCCTGATTAGGTGGCGCGCTGTACTAAGTAGTAATACGCATTAATGCGCAAAAAACGAATGTTCGGGGCGATTTACGTCAAAGAAGGCGTACGTTCCGAACATTCGAGAATAAAAAAATAGGCAATTGCAGTGCTAGAATGCATTCGTTTTGTGCCAAGGAGACCAAGGAATGACCCTCTCGAAAATTGCATTGGCGATGTGTTGTGTGGGCCTGATGGCAGGCGCCGCGCAAGCGCAGGAAAGCGGTACCCTCAAAAAAATCAAGGACAATGGCGTGATTTCGCTGGGCAACCGCGAATCGTCGATCCCGTTCTCTTTCTACGATAACCAGCACAATGTTGTCGGCTATGCCAACGACGTCGCGCAGGCCATCGTCGAAGAGGTCAAGAAAGAGCTGAAGCTGTCGAAGCTGGACGTGAAGCAGACCCCGATCACGTCGCAAAACCGTATTCCGCTGGTTCAGAACGGCACGATCGACATCGAGTGCGGTTCGACCACGAACAACGCCGAGCGTCAGAAGCAGGCCGCGTTCTCGAATACGTTCTTCATCATCGGCACGCGTCTGCTGGCGAAGAACAGCTCGGGCGTGAAGGACTTCGCCGACCTCAAGGGCAAGAACGTCGTGACCACGGCGGGTACGACCTCGGAGCGTCTGCTGCGCGAGATGAACCAGAAGGACAACATGGGCATGAACATCATCAGCGCCAAGGATCACGGCGAGGCAGCCATCACGCTGCACTCGGGCCGCGCCGTGGCGTTCATGATGGATGACGCCCTGCTCGCCGGCGAGCGCGCCAAGTTCAAGGATGCCAAGGACTACAGCATCGTTGGCAAGCCGCAATCGTACGAAGCCTACGGCTGCATGATGCGCAAGGACGATCCGGCGTTCAAGAAGCTGGTCGACAAGGCTGTCGCGGACTACCAGAAGTCGGGCAAGGCGCAGGCCGACTACAAGAAGTGGTTCCAGTCGCCGATCCCGGCGCTGGGCGGCACGAACATGGACTTCCCGCCGTCGGCCGAAATGGCTGCCCTGTGGAAGTCGCCGAACGACAATGCCGACGTTCAGGGCGCGAAGTAAGCCGCAAACGGCTTGATGGATCGCTGAATATCATCGGTACGTAATGCTGAAGCGGAAGGAGTCAATCCTTCCGCTTCTTTTTAAGCAAGAAAAGTAGAAAAGGGGAGATCATGGCTCTCGGTCTCGATTTCAGTTTTTTCTTCCAGCCGGTGGCCACCGGCGAGGACACCACCTACTTCGGGTGGCTGCTCTCGGGCTTCAAGCTCACGCTTGAGGTCGGCCTCGGCGGCTGGATCATCGCGCTCGTCGTCGGCTCCGTGCTCGGCGTGATGCGCACCGTCCCCAACAAATGGATCTCCGGCTTCGCGACGGCCTACGTCGAGCTGTTCCGGAACATCCCGCTGCTGGTGCAGTTGTTCTTCTGGTACTACGTGGCCCCCGACTTTCTGCCCGAAAGCGTGCGCCAGTGGCTGTTTTCGCTCAATCCCGCAAACGTCTCGCTGCTCACCGGTGTGGTCGGCCTGGGGCTCTTCACGGCAGCCCGGGTGTGTGAGCAGGTCCGTTCCGGTATCAATTCGCTGCCCAGGGGCCAGAAGAACGCCGGTCTGGCCATGGGGCTCACGTTGCCGCAGACGTATCGTTTCGTGCTGCTGCCGGTGGCATTTCGCGTGGTGATCCCGCCGATCACCTCGGAATTCGTCAACATCTTCAAGAACTCGGCCGTGATCTCGACGGTGAACCTGCTCGAACTGACCGGTCAGGGCAAGCAGCTCATCGACTACACGGCCCATAGCTACGAATCGTTCATCGCAGTGACGATCGCGTATATGGTCATCAACATCGTCGTGCTCATGTCCATGCGTTGGCTCGAGTCGAAGACCCGCCTGCCGGGCTACATCGGGGGCAAATAATGGGTGAGATTTTCGCTTGGGGCGGCGCGATCGATGCGATGCCGCTGCTCGTCAAGGGCATGGTCACCACGCTGCAGATCACGGTGCTCGCCGTGATTGTCGGCATCATCTGGGGCACGCTGCTCGCAATGATGCGTCTGTCGGGGGTGACGGCTCTGAAGTGGTTCGCGGATCTGTACGTGAACGTGTTCCGCTCGATCCCGCTGCTGATGGTGCTGCTGTGGTTCTTCCTGATCGTGCCGCAGGTGCTGCGCTCGTTGCTCGACGTGCCGCCGACGTGGGACATCCGGATGGTCTCGGCGCTCGTGGCCTTCTCGCTGTTCGAAGCAGCGTATTATTCGGAAATCATCCGTGCGGGCATTCAGAGCGTGTCGCGTGGCCAGATGTCCGCCGCCTTCGCGCTGGGCATGTCGTACTGGCAGGCGATGGGCCTCGTGGTGCTGCCGCAGGCGTTCCGCAACATGGTGCCGTTGTTGCTCACGCAGGGCATCATTCTGTTCCAGGATACGTCGCTCGTGTACGCGATCGCCTTGGCCGACTTCTTCGGCATGGCGTATCAGGTCGGCCAGCGCGACGGCTCTCTGCCTGCAATGATTGTGTTTGCCGGAGCGGTCTACTTCGTGATCTGCTTCACGGTTTCGATGTTGGTTAAACGTCTTCAAAAGAGGTTGGCGAAATGATTACCCTTAAAAACGTCTCCAAGTGGTACGGCCAGTTCCAGGTGCTCACGGACTGCTCCACTGAAGTCAAGAAGGGTGAAGTCGTGGTGGTGTGCGGCCCGTCGGGTTCGGGCAAGTCCACGCTCATCAAGACCGTCAACGGTCTGGAGCCGATCCAGCAAGGCGAGATCATCGTCGACGGTACGTCGGTCGCCGATCCGAAGACGAACCTGGCCAAGCTCCGCTCGCGCGTGGGCATGGTGTTCCAGCACTTCGAACTGTTCCCGCATCTGTCGATCACCGAAAACCTGACGCTCGCGCAGGTCAAGGTGCTCGGCCGCCGCAAGGACGAAGCCACCGAGAAGGGCCTCAAGCTGCTCGAGCGCGTGGGTCTCAAGGCGCATGCGCACAAGTTCCCGGGGCAGCTCTCGGGCGGTCAGCAGCAGCGTGTGGCCATCGCCCGTGCCCTGTGCATGGACCCGATCGCCATGCTGTTCGACGAGCCGACCTCGGCGCTCGATCCGGAAATGATCAATGAAGTGCTCGACGTGATGGTCGAACTGGCCCAGGAAGGCATGACCATGATGGTGGTCACGCACGAAATGGGCTTCGCCAAGAAGGTCGCGAACCGCGTGATCTTCATGGACCAGGGCCTGATCGTCGAAGACGACAACAAGGAAGAGTTCTTCGCGAACCCGAAGTCGGATCGCGCCAAGGACTTCCTCGCCAAGATCCTGCACTGATCGCCGCAGTCGGACCGCTGTCGTCCGACATTGCGTTGGAATGAAAAAAGCGTGCCCTCGGGCACGCTTTTTTTATGGGCTTGGGCGACACGCCACGCACCGCCCGCTGTGCGGTCCGGCCGATCGCGTTGGACGGCGGCTTACTGGCAGGCCGTGTTCTGCGCGTTGCGAAGGCGCACGGCTTCCGGAATCGGCACGATGGCGCGCAACGACGGCGCGCCCTTTTCGAACAGGATCAGTTCGCCCGGCTCGAAGGTCGTCCAGGTTTCGTTGTCGGTGAGCGGCACCGTGGCGATGACGGCCACGCGATCGGCCGGCGTCGTGAACTTGGCGAAGTCGATTTCCCAGTCGGCGTCGATCAGGTGGGCCTTCGCGAACGGCCATTGGCGAGCGATGAAGTGCAGCCGCGTGGAGCAGTGGGCGATGAGCGCCTGTCCGTTCGAGAGCACGAAGTTGAACACGCCGTGGCGCGTGATCGTGCGCGTGATGTCTTCAACCGCGTGAAACAGTTCGTCGAGCGGCGGCTGCGAGCCGGGGAAGCGCTTGCGCAGTCCCTGCATGATGTCGCAGAACGCGCGCTCGCTGTCGGTCGTGCCGACTGGCTGGTAGACGCCCGAGAGGAAGGGATCGTAGTCGTGAAGATCGCCGTTGTGGGCGAAGATCCAGTGGCGACCCCACAGTTCGCGCTGGAACGGGTGGCAGTTCTCCAGTTCGACGATGCCTTGCGTCGCCTTGCGGATATGCGCGATCACGTTCTTGGATTTGATCGGGTACTTCTTCACCAGCTCGGCAATGGGCGAGTTCGCCGCCGCCTGATGGTCGATGAACAGCCGGCAGGCCTTGTCCTCGAAGAACGCGATGCCCCATCCGTCGGCATGGTGATCCGTGCCGCCCCCGCGCGCCGCAAAACCGGTAAATGAGAACGTGATGTCGGTCGGTTCCGCGCAATTCATTCCGAGCAGCTGGCACATGGGACGGGTAAATCGATGATTGGCTGCGAACGTCGTGTCGGAGCGCCGCAACCGTTACAATATGGGGTTGCACAAGCATAGCACCGGCCCTTGTGCACGTACATTCCCACCCAAGAAGTCCGTCGCGCCGACGCGTCACCTCGCGCCGCCCCGGTCTCGTGGGTCAGCCGTCCCCCAAGCCCCGGAAAACACCCATGACGACCGAACTGACCATCACCCGTCCCGATGACTGGCACCTGCACGTACGCGATGGCGACGTGCTCAGGAGCGTGCTGCCCGACAGCGCCCGCCAGTTCGGCCGTGCGATCATCATGCCGAACCTCAAGCCGCCGGTCACCACGACCGAGCAGGCCGCCGCCTATCGCGAGCGCATTCTCGCCGCACGCCCGGCCGGCAACACGTTCGAGCCGTTGATGACGCTCTACCTGACCGACAACACGCCGGGCGACGAGATTCGCCGCGCCAAGGCGTCGGGCTTCGTGCACGGCGTGAAGCTCTACCCGGCCGGCGCCACGACGAACTCCGATGCGGGCGTGACGGATCTGGCGAAGTGCAGCGGCGCGCTCGAAGCGATGCAGGACATCGGCATGCCGCTGCTGGTGCACGGCGAGGTGACGAGCTCGGACATCGATATCTTCGATCGCGAAAAGGTCTTCATCGACCGTGTCATGACGCCACTGCGCCGCGATTATCCGGGCCTGAAGGTGGTCTTCGAGCACATCACCACGAAGGACGCCGCCGAGTACGTTGCCCAGGCCGAAGGCCCGATCGCCGCGACCATCACCGCGCATCACCTGCTGTACAACCGCAACGCGATCTTCACGGGCGGCATTCGTCCGCATTACTACTGCCTGCCGGTGCTCAAGCGCGAGACGCATCGCGAGGCGCTGGTCAAGGCGGCCACCTCGGGCAGCAACCGCTTCTTCCTGGGTACCGACAGTGCGCCGCACGCCCGTGGCGTGAAGGAAGCCGCCTGCGGTTGCGCCGGCTGCTACACGGCGTTGCACGCGGTGGAGCTGTACGCGGAAGCCTTCGACAAGGCGGGAGCCCTCGACAAGCTGGAGGGTTTCGCGAGCTTCCACGGCCCGGACTTCTACGCGCTGCCGCGCAACGCCGACAAGATCACGCTGGTGCGCGAGAACTGGGAACTGCCGGCCGAACTGCCGATGGGCGACGCGACCGTCGTGCCGCTGCGCGGCGGCGAAGTCATCGGCTGGAAGCTCAAGGGCTGAGCTTCATCGTCATATGTGGCTGCGTGCCGGTAAAGCGCCGGACGGGCGTGCCGTTGCCGTGACGGGGCTGCCGGAGATCGACTGGGCCGCGCCGTGGTTCGAGGCGGTGGCGGCACTGGGTCAGGGCGCGCTTTCGACGCCCGACTGGCGCGAGGCGTTGTCGGCGTGTGCGGCGAGGGCGGGGCTGGCGAGCGGGCAGGGACGGCCGCTGTGCTTCGTCGCGCAGGAGGCGCTGCCGGCCGGCATAGCCTACGAGGCATTCATTGCGGCGACGGGCGGCGTGCCGACGCGCCGCAACCTGCATGATTTCTTCAACGCACTCATCTGGCTGACGTACCCGGGCGGGAAGGCGGCGCTCAATGCGCGGCAGGCGGCGGCCATCGCCGCGCAGGGCGTGCAAGCCACCCGCGGGGCGACGCGCGACGCCGCCACGCTTTTCGACGAGAACGCCGTCGTCTTCGCCTGCAGCGACCCCGCGCTGGGGTTGGCGCTGCGCGCCTTCGACTGGCGCACGCTGTTCGTCGAACGCCGCGCCGACTGGGGACTTGCCTGCGAGGTCCAGCCGTTCGGGCATGCCTTGCTGGAAAAGCTCGTCGCGCCCTACAAGTCGATCACGGCGCATGCATGGATCGTCGAGGTGCCCGAGGAGTACTTTCGCTGGCCTTCGCCGCGGCGCCGTCTCTGGCTCGACGACCGGATGGTCCCGACGCTTGCCGGCGAGCCGCTCACCCCGCGCGACTTCGCGCCGCTGCCGGTGTTGGGCGTCCCCGGATGGTGGGCCGCCAACGCCGATCCGGACTTCTATCTCGATACGTCGGTGTTTCGCGCCGGCCGGCGCCAGAAGTCGTAGTCTCGGCAGGGCTGACGCGAATGCGAGGCCCGCGTGATACACTTCGGCCCGCAGAGTCGGCCAGACAACCGCCGCCTTCCTTCGGGAAGGGGGAGGAAAGTCCGGACTCCACAGGGCAGGGTGATGGCTAACGGCCATCCGTCGTGAGACGCGGAACAGGGCAACAGAGAGCAGACCGCCGATGGCCCCTGGCGAAAGCCAGGCGGATCAGGTAAGGGTGAAACGGTGCGGTAAGAGCGCACCGCGGCGTGCGGCAACGCACACGGCACGGTAACCTCCACCCGGAGCAATTCCAAATAGGCAGGTGAGCGGCATGCACCTCGTGTGCGTGTCGGCAACGGGGCCCCCGGGAGCCTGCGGGTAGGAAGCTTGAGCGGCGCAGTGATGCGTCGTCTAGAGGAATGGTTGTCAGGCGCGGCGCAAGCCGCGTTCACAGAATCCGGCTTATCGGCCGGCTCTGCATCCCAACAAAAGCAAGAGGCTCCCTCGGGAGCCTTTTGTGCACTTGCGGCGTACCGCCGATCAGCCTTCGACGATTTCCACGCTGTGCGTGAGCTCCGCCGTCTTGGCGAGCATGATCGACGCCGAACAGTACTTTTCGTGCGACAGCGTCACCGCACGCTCCACCGTGGCCGGGTTCAGATTGCGGCCCGTGACGGTGAAATGGAAGTGGATCTTGGTGAAGACTTTCGGATCTTCGCTGGCACGCTCCGCCTTGAGCGTGACGCTGCAGCCCTTCACCTCGGCACGACTCTTCTTGAGAATCAGCACCACGTCGTACGCGGTGCAGCCGCCGGTACCGACCAGCAGCATTTCCATCGGACGCGGCGCCTGATTGTGGCCGCCGCCCTCCGGCGCTCCGTCCATCGCGACGATGTGACCGCTACCCGTCTGCGCGATGAAGGCCATGCCGTCCTGGCCCATCCAGCTAACCTTGCATTCCATATCTCGAAACCCCGATTTCCCATTCAAGCAAAAATTGTAGCGGCTTCCGCAATCGTGCGTACGATGCCGTCCCGCAACCTCGAGCGCCGGTGTTTTCGGCGCGGGTTGCTGCATTGCAATATTGACGCTTTTTTGATCGGGTTTTGACGAGGATAAACCCTAAATTCAGGCCGATCGCTCTAGCGATATGGAGGTTTTCAGCCGTGTTTGTCTCGTAGGTGCATGAATATTAAGGGATTTATAGAAATTTCTTCTGTATTTGAAATTCCATATTGTGGAATTGAATTTCGTACTATAAATTTTCTTGCAACGCAGCATGGGGTTTGCTACACTGCACTCATTGGTTGTTGTGCTTCACAGCAACGCTGCAAGTGTCTCCTCCACCCTCCTCCTTTGGTGGATTTAACCCGGACCCTCGAGGTTCGGGTTTTTTTTGTGCGACCGGAAACGCGTTTACCGGTCGATGGCTTTTTTCTGTATAATCAACGGCTTTTCCGGGAATGCCCACGGAAAGAGCATCAGGGAGAGCCTGCAAGCACAGGACTGCGCCATGCGACCGAAGCGTCGCCAGGACGCGGCCGGCAGACAAGCAGGAAGTTGGTGTCTATGGGGCAAACAGTATTTTTTTGGATCGATCATGAAGACGTTTTCCGCTAAGCCGGCAGAGGTGACGCGCGAATGGTTTGTGATTGACGCGACGGACAAAGTCCTCGGCCGTGTCGCCAGCGAAGTGGCACGCCGTCTGCGCGGCAAGCACAAGCCTGAATTCACGCCGCACGTTGATACTGGTGACTACATCATCATCGTCAACGCTGCCAAGCTGAAAGTCACGGGCGCGAAGCAAACTGACAAGAAGTACTACCGCCACACCGGTTATCCGGGCGGTATCTACGAAACCACGTTTGGCAAGATGCAAGAGCGTTTCCCGGGCCGTGCGCTCGAGAAGGCCGTGAAGGGCATGCTGCCGAAGGGTCCGCTGGGCTACGCGATGATCAAGAAGCTGAAGGTTTACGCCGACGGCAACCATCCGCACGAAGCGCAGCAACCGAAGTCGCTCGAGATCTAAGGGCCACGCCATGTTCAAAAACGATTGGAATTACGGCACCGGCCGTCGCAAGAGCGCTGTCGCTCGTGTGTTCATCAAGGCTGGCAAGGGCGACATCGTCGTCAATGGCAAGCCGATCAAAGAGTACTTTGCTCGCGAAACGTCGCTGATGATCGTTCGTCAGCCGCTCGAGTTGACCAACCACGCTGAAACGTTCGACATCAAGGTCAACGTTTCGGGCGGTGGTGAAACGGGTCAGGCCGGTGCGGTTCGTCACGGCATCACCCGCGCACTGATCGACTACGACGCGACGCTCAAGCCGACGCTGTCGACCGCTGGCTTCGTCACGCGCGACGCCCGTGAAGTCGAACGTAAGAAGGTTGGTCTGCACAAGGCCCGCCGTCGCAAGCAATTCTCGAAGCGTTAATCGCACGAGTGCTTGTCGCATCTGCTTCCGGCAGATGCAGGAAAGGCCGCCTCGGGCGGCCTTTTTTCATTTGGCGCGTCATGTTTGCACGCGTGGCGAGGCAGGGCCGTCGGGCGTGGCACCGTCCCACACGTGTCGTGGAAGCTTGATAGAATCGCGATTCCGATTCAAAGGGGTAGGACATGGTCAAGGTAGGTATCGTAGGCGGCACCGGCTATACGGGTGTGGAACTCCTCCGTTTGCTCGCGCAGCACCCGGAAGTGAAGTTGACGGCGATTACCTCGCGCAAGGAAGCGGGTACGCCGGTCGCCGATATGTATCCGAACCTGCGAGGCCGTGTCGACCTGGCATTCGTGACGCCTGACGACGCTCGTCTGACCGACTGCGACGTGGTGTTCTTCGCCACGCCGCACGGCGTGGCCATGGCGCAGGCGCGTGAATTGCTCGCCGCCGGGGTGCGCGTGATCGACCTGGCGGCAGACTTCCGCCTGAAGGATACCGCCACGTTCGAGAAGTGGTACGGCATGCCCCACGCCTGCCCGGACATTCTGGAAGAAGCCGTCTATGGCCTGCCCGAAATCAACCGTGAGCAAATCAAGAGCGCCCGCGTGATCGGCCTGCCGGGCTGCTATCCGACGTCCGTTCAGCTCGGCTACGCGCCGCTGTTCGCCGGCGGCCGCAAGCTGGTCGATCCGAAACACCTGATCGCGGACGCGAAGTCGGGCGCCAGCGGCGCCGGCCGCAAGGGCGAGACCTCGCTGATCCTCGCGGAGACGGCCGACAACTTCAAGGCTTACGGCGTGAAGGGGCATCGTCACCACCCGGAAATCAAGCAGGGGCTGGAGGCCATCGCCGGCTACGAAGTGGGTCTGACGTTCGTGCCGCACCTGCTGCCGACCATTCGCGGTATCCATTCGACGCTGTATGCGACGATTCTGCCCGAGGCGCGCGACACCGACTTCCAGGCGCTGTTCGAGACGTACTACGCCGGCGAGCCGTTCGTGGACGTGCTGCCGGCCGGCTCGATGCCCGAGACGCGCTGGGTGCGCGCCTCGAACTACGTGCGCGTGGCGGTGCATCGCCCGGGCAATGAAGACACACTGGTGATCCTTGTGGTCGAGGACAACCTGGTCAAGGGCGCGTCCGGTCAGGGCGTGCAATGTATGAACCTGATGTTCGGCTTGCCGGAAAATACGGGCCTGACCCATATTCCCGTACTGCCGTAACGGTATTTATCGTCCCTAAGCGCTTGATTTTTCTGCCATCGGCACGATTTTGGTTTAGGGACTAGAATGGTACCGAAACGATTTTTGGAGATTTGCGATGAACGCACCGCTTGAGGCCGCCGTCACGGAAATGCCCGCGTTCCTGGTCTTTACCGACAGCGCCGCGGACAAGGTCAAGCAACTGATCGACGAGGAAGGCAACCCCGAGCTCAAACTGCGCGTTTTCGTGCAGGGCGGCGGGTGCTCCGGCTTTCAGTACGGTTTCACCTTCGATGAAGACGTCAACGAAGACGACACCGTGCTCGACAAGAACGGCGTATCGCTGCTGATTGACTCGATGAGCTATCAATACCTCGTCGGCGCCGAGATCGACTACAAGGAAGATATCAACGGCGCCCAGTTCGTGATCAAGAACCCGAACGCGACCACGACGTGTGGCTGCGGTTCGTCGTTCTCGGTCTGAGCCAAGCAACGATCATGGACGGACGCAACGGCTAGACGAACGCTGTCAGCGCTCCTGTTCATAGAAAACCCCCTCGGGCTCGAGGGGGTTTTTTTGCGCTTTCGCACATGGCGACGGACGAAGCTCGAACGCGTGGCGCAGCGAAGACCGCTACGCCTTTTCCAGTGCCTGCGCCAGATCGTTCTTGAGATCCTCGACGTGTTCTATGCCCACGGAATAGCGCACCAGATCCGGGGGTATCACGTCATTGGGCGCGGCGTCCGTCATCGTCCCGCCCCACATTGTGGCGACATGGATCGCCAGTGAGTTGATGCCGCCGAGGCTCCCGGCCACCAGAGGAATGTTCAGGCCGGCGACCACACGTTTTGCCGCGTCGCAGCCGGCGCTGACCCGAAACGTCAGCACGCCGCCGAATCCTCGCATCTGCCGGCAAGCCAGATCGAATTGCGGATGGCACCTGAGTCCGGGGTGCAATACGTCGCCCACTTTCGGATGCGCCAGGAGAAATTCAGCCAGCTCCATCGCATTCCGATTGATCCGCTCCATTCGCAACGGGAACGTGCGTATGCCGCGCAGCAATAGCCAGGCGTCCATGGGCGAGAGGACCGAACCGACGGTGAGATGTGTGTGCCAGATCCGCTCGGCTAACGCATGGCTAGTACAAATCACGCCGCCTGTGAGGTCGTGATGTCCTCCCAGATACTTGGTCGCGCTGTGAACGACAACATCGATGCCCAACCGGTGAGGCTGCTGATTGATCGGCGAGGCAAAGGTGTTATCGGCGACGGTGATAATGCCACGCGCCTTCGCTGCTTTCGCGACACTTGCAATATCGGTCAGTTCCAAGAGTGGATTGGCGGGAGATTCGAGAACGATGAGCCTGGTGTTCTCCCGCATCGCCGATGTGAAGGCCGCGGTGTCCGTCTGGTCGACCAGCGAGCGCTCGACGCCCAATTTACCCAGCATGTCGTCGAGCAACTTTGCCGTGCTCATGTAGTGACGCCGTTGGGCGATCACATGATCCCCGGCACTGAGCAGCGCAAGAAGTGTCGTGGTCATTGCGCCCATGCCGGAACCCGTCACCAAGGCGGTTTCCGTGCCTTCCAGCTCCGCCATGACGACCTTGACCCGCTCGTGCACCGGGTTGCCGTACCGAGTATAGTTGCGTGCGTGCTGCGGCACGCTCGACATCCTGGCGAAGTCGGCTTCGTCGGATGCGGCAAAGACGGAACTGTAGTGGATGGCGGGCGCAACGTCGCTTTTGTCGGCGACCTCGCGGTCGCCCATGACGGATGTTGTTTCAATGCGAAGCATGCTGTGGGTGCTCCTCAACGCGGCAAGATACCTTCTCAGGCCAAGGTATGGAATTTCGCCAGATACGCCACGCCTTCGTCGTTGGGTTCCTCCTTGGCGCCGGTAATCCAGTGTCGGCAATTCGCGCTGTGGCAGGCGCATGGGAACTGGCGCGCCAGTATGTCCTCCGTGGAAGCGTAGTCCATGGTCAGAAATTCCCCGATTTCGATATCCCGCAACGCAAAGACTTCAAGACGCTTCATGTCGAGCATGACCGACGGCGAGCACGAATGCAGCAGTAGCCCGGCAAAGTAGGGATCGTAGAGATGTGTACTCTCGCTCACCTGCAAGGTGTGCAGTTTGCGCTCACTGGAGAGCACGCCCACAATGTGACTCACGAGATGTCCGCGAGTGTGGGGAACGAGCGTTCGTACACCATAGCCCCTGCCTTCCGTGTCGCGACAGACTTCGAATTTCTCTGGCGACGGATACCCCGTCTTGATCCATTCGAATGGGTAGGCTTGTTGAGTTTCGACCATGACAAATACCTCGTGGGGAAATGTTCTAGTGATGCTCGAAAGAGCGCCGGGTAGGCGTTCCAAGAGTGGCACGCTGATTGCGTAACTCAAAGGATTTGCTGGGGACTTTGGGAGATAACTTTCTACCGGCGCGGCGCGTGCAGCGACGGTGCGCCGGCCGAGACGCATGCCATGCGATGCCGCTATGCGCGCGCAGGAAGACGTGCCGACAGGGAATGCCGCATCGGCGTTGAACGTAGCGATGTCGCGACGTGTGTTTCAGTGCGGATACAGCGCGCCCAGAATGCGAGGTCCTTTCGCGCCGGTGACCGACGGGAGATTCCCCGGCTCGCGCGAGAGACAACGTTCGGCGAGCCAGGCGAATGCCAGCGCCTCGACCTGATGCGGTGGCACACCAAGTGCCTGTGTCGTCGTCACGGCGACGCCCGGCAAGCGCTCGGCAAGCGCCCGCATCAACGAAGCATTGCGCGTGCCGCCGCCGCAGGCGTAGAAGCCTTTGCATCCGGGGGCGTAACGCAGCACGTCGTTCGCGACGCACTGTGCTGTAAGCGCCACGAGGGTCGCCTGTACGTCGACCGGCGCGACGTTCGGAAACGCGGCCAGCTTGCCGTCGAGCCACGCGGCGTGGAACAGGTCGCGCCCGGTGCTCTTGGGTGGCGTCTGAGCGAAATACGGCTCGCTCAACAGGGCGGCGAGCAGTGCCTCGTCCACACGTCCGCTTGCGCCCCATGCGCCGCCGTCGTCATAGGGCTTGCCGAGATGGCGCGCGGCCCAGCCATCGAGCAGCGCGTTGCCCGGTCCGCAGTCGAAGCCAGACACCGGCTGGCCCATCGAGGACGCCGGCAGGATCGTGATGTTGCTGATGCCGCCGAGATTGCATACGACGCGCGTCTCACCGGCCTCGGCAAAGCGCGCCTGGTGGTAGGCCGGCACGAGCGGCGCCCCCTGACCGCCGGCGGCGACGTCGCGGTTGCGCAGATCGGCCACCACATCGATGCCCGTGAGCTCCGCGATAAGCGCCGGCGCATTGAGCTGGCGCGTATAGCCAACGCCGTCGAACTCGCCGGGGCGATGGCGGATCGTCTGGCCATGCGCGCCGATCGCAGCGATGGCGGACGCCGGCAAACCGGCCTTCGCAAGCAACTCGCTCACGCAATCGGCGTAATGCCGCGCGAGCGCGTTCGCCGCCAGCGCTTCACGGTGAAGTTCGTTCTCGGACGGCGCCTGCAGCACCATCAGCGTCTCGCGCAACGTCTCCGGAAACGCGATATAGGCTTCCGCGAGCACCTGGCCGTCGGGCGACGCGACAAGGACACCGTCGACGCCGTCAAGGCTGGTGCCCGACATCAGGCCGATGTAATGGGAGGAGGCGGACGCGGCGGCGCCCGGGCGGGCGCCTCGAGGGGCAAGGTCGGTCATGAGCGGAGCGCGAGCGGTGGGACGGCGCTAGTACGAAGGGCAGCGTGCCAACATGGCTGAAACGGCTGTCGCACCGGCAGGGCAAGCGGGCTCATCGCTCGCTCATCCCCCGCGCAGTGCGGCTCCTAGCATACCTCAATCGCGTTCGGCGACTTGCACGGTGCGCATCAGGTCGATGCGCTTGAGCAGGTTCTCGGCGTACATGTCGAACAGCTTCAGGCGGGCACCCGAGAGCGGTGCGACGGCGGCGACATCCGTGGCGAACGGATTGCGCGGCACGCCGTTCAGGCGCAGTTCGTAGTGCAGGTGCGGACCCGTCGCCCAGCCTGTCTGACCGACGAAGCCGATGACCTGACCCTGCGTGACGCGCGTGCCCGGCTTCACGCCCGGGCCGAAGCCGGACAGATGGGCGTAACGCGTCTGGTAGTTGCCGGCGTGATCGATCATGATCAGATTGCCGTAGCCGCTCTGCGTGCCGACGAACTTGACCACACCGTCACCGGCGGCAAACACCCGCGTGCCGATGGGGGCCGCCAGATCCACGCCTTCGTGCTTCTTCCACTGGTGCTGGAACGGATGCTCGCGTCCGCCGAACGCCGACGAGATCCGCGAAAATTCGACCGGCGTGCGCAGGAACGCCTGCTTGAGGTTGCGGCCGTCGAAGCCGTAATACGCGCCTTCGGGCGAGCTCTGCGGGTCGGCGTACCAGATGGCCTGATGGGTCTTGCCCTGATTGATGAACTCGATGGCGAGCACGCGTCCGGTGCGAACCGTGCGGTCCTGCTGCTTGATCACTTCGTACACGAGGCGGAAGCGATCGCCGCGGCGCACGTCGCGCTGGAAGTTGATCACGCCGGAGAAGATATTGACCATCTGCGCGACGACGGCGTCGGGCACGCCCGCATCGTCCATCGCGGTGAAGAAGTTGCCGGCGATGGCGCCGGAGCGCATGGCCCATTCGGTATCGTTGGCGAGCTGATCCATGCGCGCGCGAAGACGTCCGTCGTCGTTGCGATCGATGACGAGCTGCTGCGCGGCGGCGCTGCCGGTGGACAGAACGGTCGAGAGCGAGACGAGCTTGCCGTCGTCGTCGGTCTCGGCCTGCACGACCTGCCCGGCGGGCACGCCGATCAGACGGCGGGCGACGGCATTTTCGCGGATGAAGCGCTCGGCGGCCGGATCCTGGATCGACAGGCGCGAGAGCATGTCGCCCAGCGTTTCGCCGCGGCGCATTGCCACTTGATGAATAAAGGTCTGGGTTTGCGCGTCGAGCTGCTGGATTTGCCGGGCCAGATCGGGAAAGGTGAGCGGCAAAGTCACGCTCGCACCGTTGCGCGCCGATTCCGGCACCATGGGCGCCACGCCGAAAGCGGTCACCATTCCCAACGTCAGGGCCGAACCGACCGTTGCCACGATTTGCACCTTTCTTCGGCGGTGCTTCGGCTGCGTGGGATCGATCAGGGTCAGCAGTTCACGCGCAAAAAAATCACGGAGTTTTGGCCACATCACGTAAAATTCTGCGCAACTTACAAAAAAGCCCGGGCGGAGCGACACGCTTCGAGATTGCCTGCCGGAAATTCCGGGGCAACCCGGCGCCGCTTCGGCCCGAGCCGAGAAATGAGCGGTGATTATACCAGACGCACCGCCGTCTCCGCCCTTACTGACCGATTAGGGGGTACCCCAGATCGAGTCTGGACAATGATGTTATGACAAGTGAACACGCACTCACCTCGGATAAGAAGTACCCTGTGACCGACGCCACGCGGGCCGCACTGGCGATCGCCAAGCGCGGATGCGACGAGTTGCTCGTGGAAGAGGAGTTCCTGCAGAAACTGGCGCGCAGCGAAGCCACCGGCAAGCCGCTGCGCATCAAGCTGGGGCTGGATCCGACCGCGCCGGACATCCACATCGGGCACACCGTGGTGCTCAACAAGATGCGCCAGTTGCAGGATCTGGGGCATACGGTCATTTTCCTGATCGGTGACTTCACCTCGCTGATCGGCGACCCGTCGGGCCGCAACAGCACGCGCCCGCCGCTCACCCGCGAACAGATCGAGTCGAACGCCAAGACCTATTTCGAGCAGGCCGCGCTGGTGCTCGACCGCAGCAAGACCGAGATCCGCTACAACAGCGAGTGGTCGATGAAGCTGGGCGCTGACGGCATGATCAAGCTCGCTTCGCGCTACACCATGGCGCGCATGCTCGAGCGCGAAGACTTCACCAAGCGCTTCCAGGGCGGCGTGCCCATCGCCATCCATGAATTCCTGTACCCGCTCATGCAGGGCTACGATTCGGTCGCGCTGGAGTCGGATCTCGAGCTGGGCGGCACGGACCAGAAGTTCAATCTGCTCGTGGGCCGCGAACTGCAGAAGCAGTACGGTCAGGAGCCGCAGTGCATTCTCACGATGCCGCTGCTCGAAGGGCTCGACGGCGTCGAGAAGATGTCGAAGTCCAAGGGCAACTACGTGGGCATCAGCGAGAAGCCGAGCGAGATGTTCGGCAAGCTCATGAGCATCTCGGACGATCTGATGTGGCGCTACTACGAGCTGCTGTCGTTCCGCTCGCTCGAAGAGATCGCGCAACTGCGCAAGGAGGTCGAAGGCGGCCGCAACCCGCGCGACGTGAAGGTGCTGCTCGCGCAGGAAATCGTGGCGCGCTTCCATTCGCAGGCCGATGCCGAGCGCGCGCTCGAGGACTTCAACGCCCGCGCCCGCGGCGGCGTGCCGGACGACATTCCGGAAGTCTCGCTCGACGGTGCGCCGCTGGGCATTGCGCAACTGCTCAAGCAGGCGGGACTGGTGCCCTCGACGTCGGAAGCCAACCGCAACATCGACCAGGGTGGTGTGCGCGTCGACGGCGAAGCCGTGACCGACAAGGGCGCGAAGATCGAAGCCGGCACTTACGTCGTGCAAGTCGGCAAGCGCCGCTTTGCCCGCGTGACGCTCGCCTGAGCGTGTCCGCCGCGTTTTTCCGTCGCACTACGCGATGATCGCGCTCATCCAACGCGTGCTCGAAGCCGCGGTGACGGTCGATGGCCGCACCGTCGGCGCCATCGGCCCCGGCCTGCTTGCGCTGGTATGCGCCGAGCGCGGCGATACCGAAGCGAGCGCCGACAAACTGCTCGCGAAGCTGCTCGGCTGTCGCGTGTTCTCCGACGAGGCGGGCAAGATGAACCGCAGCGTGTCGAGCCTCGACGGCAACGGCGCGGCCGGCGGCTTGCTGCTCGTCTCGCAGTTCACGCTGGCGGCCGACACCAACAGCGGCACGCGTCCGAGCTTCACGCCGGCGGCGAGCCCGGCCGACGGCAAGCGCCTCTTCGACCATTTCGTCGCGCAGGCGCGTGCGCGCCATCCGATCGTGCAGACGGGCGAGTTCGGCGCGCACATGCGTGTCTCGCTGGTCAACGACGGCCCCGTGACGTTCTGGCTGCAAAGCCGGCCCGAAGCTGCCTGATCGCGTTCCAACGGCGGTCCCCGGCGGTCGCCCCGACAGCCAGCCGTGCCGCACGCTATTCGCATCGGTGTGGTACCGTCGACAGGTTTCGCAATGACAAAGCACGGGAAAGAGAGGATAGAGCGATGAAAGTCTGGAGTGAATCGTTTGCCGACAACGCGGCGATCGACCCGCAGTTCGCCTTTGGCAAACCCGATGCGCAGTCGCACGTGGCGCTGTCGCAGAACAAGAATCCGCATCTGGCCTGGTCCGATGCCCCCGCGGGCACGCGTTCGTTCGTCGTGATCTGTACCGACAGCGACGTGCCGAGCCGGGGTGACGACGTCAACCAGGAAGGCCGCGAAGTGCCGGCCGACCTGCCGCGCGTCGACTTCTATCACTGGGTGCTCGTGGACGTGCCGGCGTCGGTGTCGGAGATTCCGGCCGCGAGCCACAGCAATCACGTCACGCCGCGTGGCAAGTTCGGCCCCGACGCGCTCGACGGCATGCGTCACGGCGTGAACGACTACACCGCCTGGTTCGCCGGCGACGACGCCATGAAGGGCGATTACTACGGCTATGACGGCCCGTGCCCGCCGTGGAACGACACGATCGTCCACCACTATCGCTTCACGGTCTACGCGCTCGATATCGCCCGCGTGCCGCTCGACGGCCGTTTCGGCGGCGACGACGTGCTCGCCGCGATCAAGCCGCACGTGCTCGCCAGCGCCAGCGTAACCGGCACCTACTCGCTCAATCCGAAGGTGGCCTGACGGACCGATGGCCTGATGGCCCGTCGCTCGACCGCACCCTGCAATCGCAATCGATGAACCGCATGACGACCATCCTTACCCTGATTCGCCATGGCGAGACCGACTGGAACCGCATCAAGCGCATTCAGGGGCACACGGACATTGCGCTGTCGGTGGAAGGGGAGCGTCAGGCGGTGCGGTTGGGCGAGCGCATCGCGCGCGACGTGGCGGTGCATGGGCGCGTGTTCGATCACGTGCTCGCCAGCGATCTCCAGCGCGCGGTGCGGACGGCCGAGCCAATCGCCCGCGCCTGCGGTTTGCCGCTCGTACGCACCGCGAGTCTGCGCGAGCGGCACTACGGTGTGTTCGAGACCCGCATGCCCGACGAGATTCAGGCGGAATTCCCGCAGGACTATGCGCGCTGGCAGAGCCGCGATCCGGACTTCACGATTCCCGGCGGCGAGTCGATGCGTGGCTTCTACACCCGCATCACCGGCTTCGTCTCGCAGCTGCTGCGCGATCATGCGGGGCAACATCTCGCACTCGTGGCGCACGGCGGCGTGCTCGACTGCTGCCATCGCTTCGCGACAGGCCTGGCGTTGAACGAACCGCGTTCCTACCCATTGCTCAATGCGAGCGTGAACCGTCTGGCCTACGACGGCGAGCGGTGGCACGTGCTGAGTTGGGGCGACGTCTCGCACCTGGACGACGCCGTGCGCGACGAGAGCAACGACAAGCCGGGCGAGGAGACGGCGGATCGCGTCGATCCGCGCGTGGTGTAACGCCGGTCACGCGGCATCCTGCGTGCGCGTCCGGTCAGCGCTCGAGCGACGGCTGCCCGTTGACGACGTCCGGCGCGGCCAGCGCGCGGCGTCGCGCGCGATGCGCCACGCTGTTGCGCATGGCCCATCGGGCGAGCTGTGCGGTATGCCGGACGGCAGGGCGCACTGTCAGGCGCCGTACCGCCGCGCGCTCGGCGAACCCGAGCATCGCCTGCGACCACTCGGGAAGCAGATCGATGCCCGCCCGGAACAACAACCCACTGAACATGCGAGCCCCGGCGAATGGCGCGGGCAGATTGCGCAGCACGCGAACGACTTCGTCCGTGCGCTCGCTGGTCTGCAGCGCCGGGCGCATCGCCGCCAGGTACTCGTCGATCTGCGCGACGCTCGTCGGCACGTCGCGCGCGCCGAGGGCGATCGCGATGCGCGAGACTTCCGCGTAGTAGCGATCCTGTTCGCTGCGGGCAAACGCCGGGTCCTTGTAGACGAGATAGCTGCGCAGGAAACTCGACGTCTCCGCGACGTGCACCCACGTGAGCAGATCTGGATCGTAGGCCGCGTAGGGACGGCCGTCGGGCGCCGTGCCCTTGACCTGGAGATGGATGCGGCGCACGCGTTCGAGCAGCGCCTCGGCGTCGGCCGTGTTGCCGAACGTCGTGCCGCCGATGAAGGTGGCGGTGCGGCGTAGGCGGCCGATCACGTCCTGGCGGAACGTCGAGTGATCCCAGACGCCCGCCATGGCAAGCGGATGCAACGATTGCAGCAGGAGTGCGCTGATGCCGCCGATCATCATCGACGTGAAGTCGCCGTGCACGTGCCAGCATGCCGCATCGGGGCCGAACAGGCCGGGATCGCCGGGCGGGGTGTCGTAGTTCAGGCGCGGTGCGCCAGGGCCGGAGGTCAGGCTCACGAGCCGCATGGCGATCGCGTGCCGCACTCGTCCCGACACGCCCACGACCGGCCCGGCAGGCCGCAGGGGTGTTGCCGGTGGTGGCGTGGGGAGGTCGTCGTGCGGGGACATGCGCTGGCCAGTGCTGTGTGACGAGGAAGAGGGGAAAAGACGATAACGAAGGAAGCGGCGCTCTGACTCGCGTCTTACTTGCCGGTCGCGTCGGGCGCCCAGAGCGTGCCGCTTTCGGGGGCGCTGCCGGGGGCGGCCAGACCGAAGTGGCGATACGCGGCGAGGGTGGCCACACGGCCGCGCGGCGTGCGCTGCAGGAAGCCTTGCTGGATCAGGTACGGCTCGATCACGTCCTCGATGGTGTCGCGCTCCTCGCCGATCGCGGCGGCGAGGTTGTCGACGCCGACCGGGCCGCCGTCGAACTTGTGCAACACGGCTTCGAGAAGCTTGCGGTCCATCACGTCGAAGCCGACCGGGTCGACGTCGAGCATGCGGAGCGCCGCGTCCGCGACAGCGGCCGTAATGCGTCCGTCGGCCTTCACTTCGGCGTAGTCGCGCACGCGACGCAGCAGGCGGTTGGCGATACGCGGCGTGCCGCGCGCGCGACGCGCGATCTCGTACGCACCGTCGTCGGCGATCGAGGCGCTGAGCAGACCGGCCGAGCGGCGCACGATGCCCGCCAGTTCGTCGGCCGAGTAGAACTCCAGGCGCGCCACGATCCCGAAGCGGTCGCGCAGCGGATTGGTCAGCATGCCCGCGCGAGTGGTCGCGCCCACGAGCGTGAACGGCTGCAGGTCGAGCTTGACGCTGCGCGCCGCCGGCCCCTCGCCGATCATGATGTCGATCTGATAGTCCTCGAGCGCCGGGTACAGGATTTCCTCGACAACCGGCGAAAGCCGGTGAATTTCGTCGATGAACAGGACGTCGTTGGCTTCGAGGTTGGTGAGCAGCGCGGCGAGATCGCCCGGGCGCTCGAGCACGGGGCCGGAGGTCTGGCGCAGGTGCACGCCCATCTCGCGCGCGATGATGTGCGCGAGCGTGGTCTTGCCCAGACCCGGTGGCCCGAACAGCAGCACGTGGTCGAGCGGCTCCGAGCGCTTGCGGGCCGCCTCGATGAAGATCTCCAGCTGATCGCGCACCTTGCGCTGGCCGACGTATTCGTCGAGCAGCTTGGGGCGCAGCGCGCGCTCGAAGGCTTCTTCGTTGGGCGAGGCCGGGGTCGGCGCAATGATGCGCTCGGCGGCGAGTTTGTCGGTTTCGATCATGGCTGCATTGTAGCGCTTCGGACGGTGCTTGCCGGGGCTGACCGGCGGGATTTCCCGCTGTGCGGAACCGGCGCCGGAAAGGGCTGCACGTTAGCCGACCAGGCGCCCGCGCCGCATGCGCAGGCCCTTGGCGGCGAGGGCGGGCGAGCGCACGGGGCCTGCCTGCGCCAGCGACGCGAGCATCTCGCCGCTGTGCGCGTGGCAAATCGCCACCCCCAGCGCGTCGGACGCGTCCTTGCCGGGCGTGCCGGTGAGCGTGAGCAGGCGGGCGACCATCTCCTGCACCTGCTCCTTGCGGGCGCGCCCATAGCCGACCACCGCTTGTTTGAGCTGCATCGGCGTGTACTCGAAGACTTCGAGCCCGCCGACCGAGAGCGCGGTGATCGCGGCGCCGCGCGCCTGCCCGAGCAGCAGCGTGGACTGCGGATTGACGTTGACGAACACCTTTTCGATGGCGGCCTGATCGGGGCGGTAGGTTTCGACCAGTTCCGCCACGCTCTCGAAGATGATGCGCAGCCGGGCGGGCAGGGTGCCTTCGCCCGTGCGGATGACGCCGCTCGTCACATATTGCAGGCGGCTGCCGTGCTTTTCGAGCACGCCGAAGCCGGTGACGCGCAAGCCGGGGTCGATACCAAGAATTCTCATGCGGGGGCCAATGGCGCGGCAAATGGCGCCGGCGCGGGGCAAGTCAACGGATATGGCCCGTATTCTGGCACAGCCGGGCGGGGGCGTCGCCGATGTCGTGTTTTGCGAGGTGAGACGAGGCGAGAGGAGGTGACACGGGATGCGCGGGGCGGCGGAGCCACGTCCCGCGACGGCAGCGCGCCCGATGTGCCGGATCGCGTCGATTTGCCGCAGGCGGCGCGTCCCGCCCGGGTAGGCGCCGGGCTTCGCGAGGCGGCGGATTGTTGTACATTGTTTGCTGTTCAAAACATTCGACGGTCTGCCCGCGGACCGCACGTCCCCGATGCTCTGGATCAAAGCGCTGCATATCGTTTTCGTCGCCTCGTGGTTCGCCGGCCTGTTCTATCTGCCGCGTATTTTCGTCAACCTCGCGATGGAGAGCGACCCCGCCGCCACGCAACGGCTGCTGCTCATGGCGCGCAAGCTGTACCGCTTCATGACCATTCTCGCGGTGCCCGCGCTCGCTTTCGGACTCATCCTCTGGCTGTACTACGGCATTGGTCGTCATGGTGGCTGGCTGCATGCCAAGTTGCTCATCGTGGTGCTGCTGCTGGGCTATCACCATGCGTGCGGACGCCTGCTGCGCAAGTTCGAGACCGGCCGCAACACCCGCTCGCATCGCTGGTATCGCTACTTCAACGAGTTCCCGGTGCTGGCCTTGCTCGGCGCCGTGATCCTCGTGGTCGTCAAGCCGTTCTGATCCGATGGGCTCGCCCCAGCGTGTTTGCCCCGGACCGCATCCGGTCGAAGGCCTGCAGGAACGTGCATGGGGCCGCCTGTCATACACGTCGTTCAGCATCAGAACAAGCCGCCACGCGCGAGTGCGCGTTGTGAAACGTTTTTCGTGAGGAGTTTGCCGTGAGTCTGGCCTGCGATTATTTCCTGGCGCCGCCGTCGCCCTACGTGTACATGGGGCATGCTCGCTTCGTCGAGCTGGCGCGTCGCTACGATGTGCAGATCCAGCTCAAGCCCGTCGATCTCGGGCGCATTTTCTCGAGCTCAGGCGGGCTGCCGCTGGCCAAGCGCGCGCCGCAGCGTCAGGCGTATCGTCTGGTCGAGCTGGCTCGCTGGTCGAAGTATCTCGGCATTCCGCTCAATCCCCAGCCGAAGTTCTTCCCGGTCGCGGGCGATCCCGCCGCGCGTCTGATCGTCGCCGTGCAACTGGCGCACGGCACCGACCGCGCGCTCGACCTGACCGCCGCGATTTCGAAGGCGCTGTGGGTGGACGAGCGCAATATCGCCGACGACGCCACCTTGCAGGCCATCGCCGACGGCCTGTCGCTCGACGGCAAGTCGCTGGTCGCCGCGTCGAGCGGCGCGAGCGTGCAAGCGGCCTATGACGCCAATACCGAAGACGCGATGAACGCCG
The DNA here is from genome assembly GCF_000815105.2 of Pandoraea pulmonicola. NCBI lineage: Bacteria > Pseudomonadati > Pseudomonadota > Betaproteobacteria > Burkholderiales > Burkholderiaceae > Pandoraea > Pandoraea pulmonicola. Next base: position 980,306 of record NZ_CP010310.2, read on the forward strand.
GCGTGTTCGGCGCGCCGTGGTTCATGTTCCAGGGCGAGCCGTACTGGGGACAGGATCGTCTCGACTTTCTCGAACGGGCTTTCGCCGAAGCGCGCGACGCGCGGCGCTGAGTCCGTTCGTTCCCGATCATGAAGCCCGCCACCGGCGCCGTCGGACGGCGGCAAGTCCAGGAGTTTGCAGCATGAGTCGTCCGGAAGTGGTGTTGTACAAGGGCGTGCCGCCGGAGGTGCGTGCGCGTCTGGCGGAAGCATTCGCACTCACGGAGTTCGACGGCGTGAACGATGGCAATCGCGCCGAATTCGCGGCGGCGCTCGGCCGTGCGGACGGGGCCATCGGCGTCGGCGTGAACGTCACGCCCGATCTGCTCGATGCCGCCCCGAAACTCAAGGCATGGGCCACCATTTCAGTCGGCTACGATCAGTTCGATGTGCCTGACCTCACGCGTCGCGGCATCGTGCTGATGAACACGCCCGACGTGCTGACCGAGACCACGGCCGACACGGTGTTCTCGTTGATCCTGTCGAGCGCGCGACGCGTGGTCGAGCTCGCCGAACTGGTGAAGGCGGGCGGCTGGAAGGGCAGTCTGGGCGAGGCGTATTTCGGTACCGATGTGCAGGGCAAGACGCTCGGCATCGTCGGCATGGGCCGCATAGGCGGCGCTGTCGCGCGGCGCGCCGCGCTCGGCTTCGGCATGAAGGTGCTCTACAGCAACCGTTCGCGTAACGAGGCGGCCGAGACGGCATATGGCGCCCAATACCGCGCGTTGCCGGAGCTGCTCGCGCAGGCCGATTTCGTGGTGACGCTGGTGCCGTTGTCGCCGGCCACCGAGCGCCTGATCGGCGCCAGGGAGTTCGCGCAGATGAAGCGCGGCGCGATCTTCGTGAATGCCGCGCGCGGCAAGGTGATCGACGAGTCGGCGCTGATCGACGCGCTGGCCTCGGGCCATCTGCGCGCCGCCGGTCTCGACGTGTTCGAGCGTGAGCCGGTCCCGGTGGATTCGCCGCTGCTGAAGATGAAGAACGTGGTCGCGCTGCCGCACATCGGCTCGGCCACGCACGAGACGCGTCATGCGATGGCGTCGTGCGCAGCCGAGAATCTGATCGCCGCACTCACCGGAAAGACGCTGCAGAACGCGGTGAATCCGCAGGCACGGCAAGGTTGACAGGATAAGCCAAGCCGACCGAGGGCCGGGGCCTGTACCGCACAGGACCCGGCCCTTTTCGTTTCATCGTCCTTCGCTGGCCGTGCGACGGCGGTTGATGACTTCCTTCGCGCGAGCGAGCTGCTTGGGCAAGCGCTCGCCAAGACGCAGCGCCATGCCAACGGCCAGCACGTCGCCGATCGCGAGATGGGCGATGCGCGAAGTGAGCGGTGAATACACGTCGGTGTCCTCGTCGACATCGGCAAAGAGCGCGACGCTCGCCATGCGCGCGAGCGGCGAGTTGCTGTGCGTGATGGCGATCACGCTGGCGCCCGCCGTGCGCGCGAGCTGCACCGCTTCGAGCAGATCCTGCGTACGGCCGGTATTCGAGATGGCGACGACCACATCGCCTTCGTGCAGCAGCGCCGACGACATGCCGTAGACGTGCGGGTCGTTGTACGCCACGGCCGGAATGCCGAGGCGGAAGAACTTGTGCTGCATGTCCTGTGCGGCAATACCCGATGCACCTGCACCGTAGAACTCGATGCGCTTCGCGGTGGCGAGCAGCGCGATGGCCTGCCCGATGCTGTCGGGCGACAGATTGTTGCGCACTTGCATGAGGCTGCCGATGGTGCGGTCGAGCACCTTGCTGGCGATGCCCGGCACCGGCTCGTCGGGGCGAACGTCGCGATGCACGAACGGCACGCCCTGCGCGATACCCTGGGCCAGCCGGATCTTGAATTCGCGATAGCCGCTGCATCCGACGGCCTGGCAGAACCGGGCGATCGTGGGCTGGCTGACGTTGGCGCGCTCGGCGAGTTCGTTCATCGACAGATCGACGACTTCGCGCGGGGCGTCCAGTACATACGTCGCAAGCTTGCGCTCGGATGGACGCAATTGGGTCAGCGTGGCTTCGATTCGGTTCAGCATGGCAGGCACCAACAAAAGCAGGCGCGCGGCCATCGATGCCTCGCGCCATTCCCCGTATTACCGCGATGCCATGTCCCACGTTGCCCGGGCGCACGGCGAATCCGGCTTGTCAGGCGCCCACTATAGCACCCGGAACCCGCGCCACTGCGCGTTCCCGTCGCAGGCTGGCGCACGAGGGTCGCGTACGAAATGTACAAAAACTACAAAAATACAACATTTCATATTGTGGTGGTGTTTTTCTCAATACGACAAAATGCAACGTAACTACTGGAAATTAATCAGTAAAACCCCGCATGTCGATGTCTTTGAATTGATGAGTTGTAGAATTTCTACTAAACTCCGCTCCCAATCGTACCCCTCCCGGGTGCGTTGCCATCCGCCTCCGGCATGACGTCTGATTCCACGAAGCTCCTGCATCCGGCCGTCCAGGCCGTCACCGCACGCATCGTCGCGCGCAGCCGCGACACGCGCGCCGCGTACCTGGCGCGCATCGCCGCGAGTGCCGGCCGCTTCCCGCAGCGCGGCGGGCTGTCCTGTGCCAACCTCGCGCACGGCTTCGCCGCCATGCCGGCCAACGACAAGCTCGTGCTGCGCGAGCAGCGCCGGCCGAACGTGGGCGTGGTGACGGCCTACAACGACATGCTTTCGGCGCACCAGCCCTACGAGCAATACCCGGCGCGTCTGCGCGAAGCGGCGCGCAAACTGGGCGCCACGGCGCAGGTGGCCGGCGGCGTGCCGGCCATGTGCGACGGCGTCACGCAGGGCAATGCCGGCATGGAGCTCTCGCTGTTCTCGCGCGAGGTCATCGCGATGAGCACGGCCGTGGCGCTCTCCCACAACATGTTCGATGCCGCGCTCATGCTCGGCGTGTGCGACAAGATCGTGCCGGGGCTCGTGATCGGTGCGCTGCAGTTCGGCCATCTGCCGACCATCTTCGTGCCCGCGGGTCCCATGTCGAGCGGGCTGTCGAACGACGAAAAGGCCAAGATCCGCCAGCAGTACGCGACCGGCAAGGTCGGACGCGATGCGCTGCTCGAAGCCGAATCGCAGGCCTACCACGGCGCGGGCACCTGCACGTTCTACGGTACGGCCAACAGCAACCAGCTGCTCATGGAGATCATGGGCCTGCATCTGCCGGGGGCGGCGTTCGTGCACCCGCATATGCCGCTGCGCGATGCGCTGACCGACGCCGCGCTGGCGCGCGTGCTGGCGATCGGTGCCGACACCCCCGAATACACGCCCATCGGCCATGTGGTCGACGAGCGCGCCGTGGTCAACGGCATTGTCGGCCTGCTCGCCACGGGCGGCTCGACCAATCACACGCTGCACCTCGTGGCGATGGCTCGCGCGGCGGGCGTGATCATCGACTGGGACGACTTCGACGCGCTCTCGGCGGTGGTACCGCTCATGGCGCGCGTCTATCCGAACGGCAAGGCCGATGTGAACCACTTCCACGCCGCGGGCGGCATGGCGTTCCTGATCGGCGAGCTGCTCGACGCCGGCCTGCTGCACGCCGACGTGCGGACGGTGGCCGGGCAGGGTCTCGCGCGCTACCGCGAGGAGCCGTGGCTCTCGCCGCAGGGGCTGGCGTGGCGCGCCGGCAGCGCCTACAGTGGTGATCGTGACGTCCTGCGCGGCCATGCCGAGCCGTTCGCCCCCGATGGCGGACTGCGGCTCATGCACGGCAATCTGGGGCGCGGCGTCATCAAGGTGTCGGCGGTCAAGCCGGAACATCGGCGCGTGAGCGCAACGGCGCGCGTATTTACTTCGCAGGAAGCGGTTCAGGCCGCGTTCGACGCAGGCGAGTTGCATCGCGACGTGGTCGTGGTGCTGCGTGGCCAGGGGCCGCGCGCGAATGGCATGCCCGAGCTGCATCGCCTCACCCCGTTGCTCGGTGTCTTGCAGGACGAAGGCTTTGCCGTGGCGCTTGTGACCGATGGTCGCATGTCGGGCGCGTCGGGCAAGGTGCCCGCCGTGATCCACGTGTCGCCCGAGGCGGCCGGCGGCGGCCCGCTCGCCCGCGTGCGCGACGGCGATCCGATCGTGCTCGACGCGAACGCCGGCATGCTGCATGCCGAGGTGGCGCCGCAGGACTGGGCTTCGCGCGAGATCGCGCCGGTGCCGGTCCCGGGCGACGACACCGGTCGGCTGCTCTTCGGCCACATGCGCGCGGCGGTCGGCGCGGCGGAGGCGGGCGCTTCCGTGTTCTTCGGTACCGAGTGACGTGCAGGCCGCCTTGGCGCCGCACTCATGCATTCAAGGAAAACGTAATGGACATCAATGACATCGTTCGTGCCGGCCCCGTGATCCCGGTGCTCCAGTTCGACAACGTCGAGCAGGGCGAACAGGTCTCGCGCGCCTTGCTCGCGGGTGGCGTGCGGGTGCTCGAAATCACGCTGCGCACCCCGGCGGCGATGGACGTCATCCGCCACGTGGCAGGGCTTTCGGACGAACTGATCGTCGGCGTGGGCACGCTCACGCGTCCCGAGGAAATGGCGCAGGCCGTGGCTGCCGGCGCGCGTTTCGGCGTCTCGCCGGGCTACACGAGCGCGCTGGGCGCGGCCGCCAGGGCGGCGGGCCTGCCGTTGCTGCCGGGCGTGGTCACGCCTTCGGACATTCTCGCGGCGCTGGCCGACGGCTACGACACCGTGAAATTCTTCCCGGCCGAGCCTTCGGGCGGCGTGCCGATGCTGGGGGCGCTGTACGGCCCGTTCCGCCAGGTGCGCTTCTGCCCGACGGGGGGCATCAGCGCGGAGTCGGCGCCGTCGTACCTCGCCCAGCCGAACGTGGTCTGCGTGGGCGGCTCGTGGCTCACGCCCAAGGCCCTCGTCGACGCGAAGGACTGGGACGGCATCACGCGTCTGGCGCGCGCGGCGAGCGCTTTGCCGCGCGGCTGAGCGCAGCGTTTGAAACGGTGTTGACAGTGTTGACGGTGTCGGAAAGAAACGCGTCGACGAGAGACGGCGCAGGATTCATCGAATAACAGAATTCCAATAATCGGGCCCACACGGCCCTTCGGGCATCCGCCCATCTAGCCAAACGAGGAGACCCCCCATGGTCGCGGTGCAGGGCAATTTGCTGCTGGTATACGCGCTTGTCGCGGTAATCGCGCTGATCTTGCTGATCGCGCGTTTCAAACTGAATCCGTTCATCACGCTGATCGTCGTCTCGCTCGTGCTCGGGCTGGCGGTGGGCATGCCGATGGGCGGCATCGTCAAGGCTTTCGAGACGGGCGTAGGCAACACGCTGGGGCATATCGCGCTCGTGGTCGGTCTCGGCACGATGCTCGGCAAGATGATGGCCGAGTCGGGCGGGGCCGAGCGCATCGCGCGTACGCTCATCGGTTTCTTCGGCGAGAAGAACGTGCATTGGGCGATGGTCGTGATCGCGTTCATCGTCGGTCTGCCGGTGTTCTTCGAAGTCGGCTTCGTGCTGCTCATCCCGATCGCCTTCAACGTGGCCAAGCGCACCGGCACGTCGATGGTGCTCGTGGGCATTCCGATGGTCGCGGGCCTGTCGGTCGTGCACGGCCTGATTCCGCCGCACCCGGCCGCGCTGCTCGCGGTGACGGCGTATAACGCCGACATCGGCCACACCATCATGTACGCGCTGATCGTGGGTATTCCGACGGCGGCCATTGCCGGTCCGCTCTTCGCGAAGCTCATGGCGCGCTACGTCGTGCCGAATCCGGACAACCCCCTGCTGGCGCAGTTCGTCGAAGCCGATCGCAAGACGGAAGCACTGCCGGGCTTCGGCATCACGCTGTTCACGATCCTGCTGCCGGTGATCCTGATGCTCATCGGTAGCTGGGCCGATCTGTTCTTCGCGCCGAAGTCGTTCGCCAACGACTTCCTGCGCCTGATCGGCAACTCGGTGATGGCGCTGCTCATCGCCACGCTCGTGAGCTTCTTCACGTTCGGCAAGCAGCGCGGCTTCAATCGCGATCAGATCCTGAAGTTCACGAACGAGTGTCTCGCCCCGATCGCCACCATCACGCTGGTGGTGGGCGCGGGCGGCGGTTTCGGGCGTATCCTGATGGACAGCGGCGTTTCGAAGGCGATCGTCGACGTGGCCACGCACGCGAACCTCTCGCCGCTGCTGCTCGGCTGGCTGGTGGCGGTGCTCATCCGGATCGCGACGGGCTCGGCCACGGTGGCGATGACGACCGCGTGCGGTATCGTCGCCCCGATCGCCGCCGCCGCGGGCACGGTGGTCAAGCCGGAGTTGATGGTGCTGGCCACGGGAGCAGGCTCGCTGATCCTGTCGCACGTGAACGACGGCGGTTTCTGGCTGGTCAAGGAGTATTTCAACATGACCGTGCCGCAGACCTTCAAGACCTGGACGGTTTGCGAGACGATCATTTCCGTGGTGGCGCTGCTGCTTACGCTGGCCCTCGCAACGGTGGTGTGAGGTGGCGATGCAGGGCGTGCAACACGGGCAACACACCGACGCGAGTCGGCAGGCTACAAGGAGACGAGCCATGATCGTCGTGGTTATGGGCGTATCGGGCAGCGGCAAGAGCACGGTCGGGCAGATGCTTGCCGACCGGCTGGGCTGCGGGTTTTCCGACGCGGATTCCTTTCACAGCGCGGCGAACATCGAGAAGATGCGCCGTGGCGAAGCGCTCAACGACGAGGACCGCGCGCCGTGGCTGGCCGCGATCCGCGAGGCCATCGTCGCGCGCCGCGTGGCGGGACGTCACCATGTGTTTGCATGTTCGGCGCTGCGCGCCCGCTATCGCGATGTGCTCGGCGATCATGACGGCGACGTCGTGTTCGTCTATCTGAAGGGGGCGCCCGAGGTGATCGGCGAGCGCCTCGCTTCGCGCTCGGGCCATTTCTTCGATCCGGCGCTGCTGCAAAGCCAGTTCAACACGCTCGAAGAGCCGCAGGACGCGCTGACCATCGATATCCGCGAGACGCCCGAGGCGATCGTCGAGATTCTGCTGCACAAGCTGGCCGCCTGTCCGGGCGGCGCTCCCCTCACGTCGGCCGCTTCGGCACGCGTACAATAGCGGTTTATTCCCTCCGCCGGCGCGTCGAGCGCCGGCTGTACGCATCGAAATGGCTTCCTTCGAATTCTTCGCGCCCTGTCCCCGTGGACTGGAAGAGGCGCTCGCCGCCGAACTGGCCGCGCTGGCCAACCTCGCCCCGGTGTCGGTCGGCAAGCAGGTGCCCGGCGGCGTGCACTTCGCCGGTCCGTGGGCGGCCGGCATGGCAGCCAACCTGCACTCGCGCATCGCCAGCCGCGTGCTGCTGCGCGTGGCACAGCAGGGCTATCGCACCGAACAGGACATTTACGCCTTCGCGCTGTCGCAACGCTGGGAAGACTGGTTCTCGTATCAGCAGACGCTGCGCGTGGACGTCACCGGCGTGAAGGCGCCCGTGCGCAGTTTGGAGTTCGTCACGCTGCGCATCAAGGACGCCGTGTGCGACCGTCTGCGCGAGAAGACCGGCGCGCGTCCGAACATCGATACGGCGCAGCCCGACGTGCGCGTGTTCGCTTTCCTGACGGCGACCGACGTCACGCTCTATCTCGACACTTCCGGCGAAGCGCTGTTCAAGCGCGGCTGGCGTCTGGACAAGGGGGCCGCGCCGCTGCGCGAGAACCTCGCGGCCGGCATTCTGCGTCTGGCTGGCTGGCGCGCGGAGACGGCCGCCGACATGGTGCTCTACGACCCGATGTGCGGCAGCGGCACGTTCCTCGCGGAAGCCGCGCAGATCGCCCTTGGCGTGCCCGCGGGTGCGGGGCGGCGCTTCGGCTTCGAGAAGCTCAAGGGCTACGACATCACGGCCTGGCAGGGTCTCAAGGTGCAGGCGATGGACGCTCAGCGCGACGCGCGCGTGCGCGGTGTGCCGCCGACGATCTTCGGCAGCGACATTTCGGGCGACATGCTGGTCAAGGCGCGCGCCAACCTGGAGCGCGCGGGCGTGGGCGACATCGGTCTGAAGCAGGTCGATGCGCGCGATATGTCGCCGCCGGTGGAGCGGCCGGGCATCATCGTGGCGAATCCGCCGTACGGCGAGCGTATCGAGGTGCGCGGGCGCCGCGTGCCGCGCGATGGTCGTGATGGCGAGGAGCGTGACTCGCCCGATGTGCAGGGCAACCGCGGCGGCTTCCAGCGCAACCAGCCGGACGGCGTCGACGCCGAATTCTTCCGGGCGTTCGGCGACGTGCTCAAGCAGCGCTTCACCGGCTGGAGTGCATTTCTGCTCACGGCCGACATGAGCCTGCCGGGGCAGATGCGTTTGCGCGAGTCGCGCCGCACGCCTTTGTACAACGGTGCGCTCGAATGCCGTCTGTTCCGTTTCGACCTGATCGCGGGATCGGTGCGCAAGCGCGGTGACGCCGAAGGCAAGCGGGAAGACGGCGCATCACAGGCGTAGAGCGCTCGCACAGGGGCAAGGGCTTTATGCGCGCAGAGAAGACCGGCCAACGGCCGGTCTTTTGTTTTCTGCGCAGCGGTCTCAGATCGAATGGTGAGACCAGGCGGGCGGACTGCGGCGACTCGGAGATTCCTCAACCGTGAGCGTGGGGACCGCCGCGGCTGCGGTGTGCTGTCGTTCGGCGCGGACCGCGCGGGCGGCGAAGCGTTCGCGCAGCAGGCGTGGCGCGACGCGCGGTCGATGAGGATCGAAGGTGACGTTCTCCGAATCGGAGATGTCGCTCTCGTAGCGTTCGCTGGTGCGCGGCGAGCAACCGGACACCTCCAGGGCGCCGACGGGCGTTACCGATCGCAGCCATCGCTCCGTCTCGCAGGTGATGGCCTGATGCACGACGATATCGTGGCTGAGCACGCCGTTGCGCGGGTCCGGATAGATCTCCCAACGGTCGCCGCGGACTTCCCAGTGCGGCCAGACCTGACCTTCGGCGCCGTGGTGCGTGCGGGCGATTGCCTGGTACGCCGCGCGGCAGATGTCGCGCAAGGCGGGGCAGTTGGGCCGCTCCTGCATGGCGATGTCGAGCAGGTGGGCGAGATACCGGCCTTCGTCCGGACCGGCGCTGTAGAAGCGCACCCACTTGTTGGTGACGTCGAACGACCACGGCACGGCGACGTCGTGTCCGAACGCCTGCAGAACGCGCAGCGTGAGCACGTCGTCGGCCACGTGCGGCGCCTCGCTTCGTTCGAGGACCGACGCCGCCCACAGATCGAGCATGGGCAGGCTCGTGATCCGCTCGAAAACGTCCCAGCCAGGCGGGCGCGCCGCCAGACGCCGCACGAGATCGATCGCGATTTCCGATGGCAGTCCCGTATCGCGCAAGGCGTCGACCGTCACTTCATGGTTGGCCATGACGGCCAACCGGCGCAACGCGGCGACCTGTCGGGGATCGCGCGGGAGTTGGCCGGTGACGGTTCTGCCGATGGCATGCTCGACCTCGTGCCCGAACACGCTGTCCGGGTGGACCGCGGCGAGCATGACGGCGAGCCGCGTCTGTACGCACGCCGGACGGCTGCGCCGCAGGTCGATGACGTGCCCCCAGCACAATCGCCGATATGCCGTCGCCGTCTCGGGGGTATGCGAATGTGCCGCGCACGTCGGCAGGGGGTGGCGATTCTCCACGTTCATGGTCGATGTCCTCGGGCGGATGAGAGGCCGCATTGTCGTGAATGCGGCCTGCCGGGGATGTCGAGATCGTCTGCCGGAGTTGTCGAAACGGGGACGCCGGTCGGGCCTGCGCGGCGGAGCGAGCCTTATCGCGCGAGCAGGAAGCGACGGAGGATGCCGTGCGAGTAGTGACTCGCGACGTCGCGCAGAAAGCGGGGGAAGTCGACGTGCGCGGTGTCGTCGGCGGCGTCGGAGAGCGTGCGCATCACCGCGAACGGTACGCCGTACTCGTGGCACACCTGCGCCACGGCCGCGCCTTCCATCTCGACGGCCAGCGCCTGGGGGAGGGCATCGCGCAGACGCGCCACTTCCTGCGCGCTCGACACGAAGCGATCGCCGCTGGCGATCTGCCCGACGTGCACGCGGGCGGCGCTCAGGTTCAGTTCGTCGCGCCACTGTGCGCGAACCTGACCCGCCATCTCCAGGGCGAGCCAGTCGCGCGCGGCTTGCGCGAGGGCGTCGCGCAGCGAGGTGTCGGCATCGAACGTGGCGCGTCCGAGCAGCGGGATTTCGTGACGGGGAAACAGGGGGCTGGCGTCCATGTCGTGCTGCATGAGCGAGTCGGCCACGACGACGTCGCCGACGCTCAAGCCGTGGGCCAGGCCGCCGGCCACGCCGGTGAAGACGATCCGCTCGACGCCGAAGCGATGAATCAGCGCCGTGGTCGTGGCGGCGGCGGCGACCTTGCCGATGCGCGCGAGCACGATGACGCAGTCCTGCCCGTGCAGCTTGCCCACGCAATAGTCGCGCATGCCGACATGCTCGACGCGGGCGCCGGGCGCCATCTCGGCGAGCAGATCGGCGATTTCTTCATGCAGGGCGGCGACGATGCCAAGCGTCATGGCGCGGGTTCCGGGGCAAAGTGAAGCGCGCATTGTAGCGCGGGGCCGCCACTGGCGACCCCGCATCGACGCTTGCCGCGAAGGGGCCGTCAGTCGACCGCCTTGACCATTTCCTCGACGACCTTCTTCGCGTCGCCGAAGACCATCATCGTCTTGTCGAGATAGAAGAGTTCGTTGTCGAGACCGGCGTAGCCGGCCGCCATCGAGCGCTTGTTGACGATGATCGTCTTGGCCTTGTAAGCCTCGAGAATCGGCATCCCGGCAATCGGCGATTGCGGATCGTTCTTCGCCGCCGGGTTCACCACGTCGTTCGCTCCCAGCACCAGCACCACGTCCGTCTGACCGAATTCGCCGTTGATCTCGTCCATCTCCAGCACCTGGTCGTACGGCACCTCGGCTTCGGCGAGCAGCACGTTCATGTGCCCGGGCATGCGACCGGCCACCGGGTGAATGGCGTAACGCACGCTCACGCCCTTCTCCACGAGCTTGTCGGTCAGCTCCTTGAGGGCGTGCTGCGCGCGCGCCACGGCCAGACCGTAGCCCGGCACGATCACCAGCGATTCGGCGTTGCTCATCAGGAACGCCGCATCGTCGGGCGAACCCGACTTGACCGGACGCTGCTGCTGATCGCAGGCGGCGGCGCTCGCCCCCGCCTGCGCGCCGAAGCCGCCGAGAATCACGTTGAAGAACGAGCGGTTCATCGCGCGGCACATGATGTACGACAGGATCGCGCCCGACGAGCCGACCAGCGAACCGGCGATGATCAGCATCGGGTTGTTCAGCGAAAAGCCGATGCCGGCCGCCGCCCATCCCGAGTACGAGTTGAGCATCGACACGACCACGGGCATGTCGGCACCGCCGATCGGGATGATGATCAGCACGCCGAGCACGAAGGCGATGGCCGTCATCAGGATGAACGGCAGCCAGCTTTGCGACAGGAAGAAGATGACGCCGAAGCCGAGCATCGCGATGGCGAGCAACAGGTTGACGGTGTGCTGGCCGGTGAACACGACCGGCGCGCCCTGGAACAGACGGAACTTGTACTTGCCCGAGAGCTTGCCGAAGGCGATGACCGAGCCCGAGAACGTGATCGCACCGACGAACGTGCCGATGAACAGCTCGATGCGGTTGCCCGCTGGCAGCGAGGTCTCGCCGGCCGGCACGATGCCGAACGCGGCCGGCTCGGCCACCGCGGCCACGGCGATGCACACCGCCGCGAGACCGATCAGCGAGTGCATGGCGGCGACCAGCTCCGGCATCTTGGTCATCTCGACCTTGCGCGCGACATACGCGCCGACGCCGCCACCGACGACCAGCCCCGCCAGGATCAGACCGAGGCCCGAGTAATCGCCGCCTGTCAGACGACGAAGCTCGAAGATCAGCGCAATCGTGGTGACGGCGGCGATCGCCATGCCGACCATGCCGAACGCGTTGCCGCGCCGTGCCATCTTCGGATTCGACAGGCCCTTGAGCGCCTGGATGAAACAGATCGACGCGACCAGATACAACAGCGTCACAAGATTCATGCTCATGTCAGTGCGCTCCCTTTGCCGCTTCGTCATTTGCCGCCTTGGCCGGCGTCTTGTCTTTCTTCTTGAACATCTCCAGCATGCGCTGCGTGACGAGAAAGCCCCCGAACACGTTGACGGCGGCGAGCGCTACCGCCACCACGCCCATCGTCTTGCCGAGTCCACCCTCGGTGAGGCCGGCCGCGAGCATCGCGCCGACGATCACGATCGCCGAGATGGCGTTGGTCACCGCCATGAGCGGCGTGTGCAGCGCGGGCGTGACGTTCCACACCACGTGATAGCCGACGTACACCGCCAGCACGAAGATGATCAGGTTGATCACCGTGTGATTGATCAATTCCATTTGCGTCCCCCTCTCCTTATGCGGCGCGCAGCACCTGGCCGTCGCGGCACATCAGGCACGCGGCGACGATGTCGTCGTTGGTATCGATGACGAGCTTGCCTTCCTTGTCGATCACCAGCTTGAGGAAGTCGAGCACGTTGCGCGCATACAGCGCGGAGGCGTCTGCCGCGACCATGCCGGCGAGGTTCGTGTAGCCGGCGATCGTCACACCGTGCACCTTCACGACCTCGTCGGCGACCGACAGCGGGCAGTTGCCGCCGCGCTTGCCGTCGTGCTCGGCGCCGCGTCCGGCGGCCAGGTCGACGATCACCGAGCCGGGCTTCATCGCCTTGACGGTATCCTCGGCGATGAGCGTCGGCGCCGCGCGCCCCGGAATGAGCGCGGTGGCAATGACGATGTCGGCCTGCGTGAGACGCGTGTGCACGAGTTGCGCCTGACGCGCGAGCCAGGCGGCGGGCATCGGGCGGGCGTAGCCGCCGACGCCTTGCGCGATTTCGCGCTCTTCGTCGGTTTCGAAGGGAACGTCGATGAACTTGGCGCCAAGCGACTCGATCTGCTCGCGCACGGCCGGGCGCACGTCGGACGCCTCGATCACCGCGCCCAGACGCTTGGCCGTCGCGATGGCCTGCAGGCCCGCCACGCCGGCGCCGAGCACCACCAGACGAGCGGCCTTGACCGTGCCGGCGGCCGTCATGAGCATCGGCATGAAGCGCTGGTAAAGGTTGGCCGCGAGCATCACCGCCTTGTAGCCGGCGATGTTGGCCTGAGAGGACAGCACGTCCATGCTTTGCGCACGCGTGGTGCGCGGTGCGGCTTCGAGCGCGAAGGCGGTTATCCCGGCGGCGGCCATGCGGGCGTTGTTCTCGGCATCGAACGGATTGAGCATGCCGACCACGACCGTGCCGCGAGGGATCTGGGCAAGTTCTTCCGACGACGGCGCCCGTACCTTGAGCACGAGTTCCGCGCCCAGGGCGTCGGACGGGTTGCCGAGCGATGCGCCCGCGGCCTCGAAGGCCGCGTCCGGGACGCTGGCGGCGTCTCCCGCGCCGCGGCCGACCACCACCTGATGTCCCGATGCGACCAGCTTCTTCACCGTCTCGGGCGTGGCCGCGACACGGGTTTCGCCGGCAAGCGTCTCGGCGGGAATGCCGATTCTCATTGCGTCTCTCCTTGGGTTTGTGAACTGATCTCATCAGCGGCCAAGGAGCCGCAGCCTTGCGCTGCCGGGGCAGGCGCACTACCTGATTCGCCGCTGATGACATTAGTCCTGCACAAAAACACTGCAATCGAACTTCTGCACAAACCGGTGATGCGGTACTGCCACTGCCTGCTGCACATTGCTGGTGCTCGAAGCTTACCCGAAGATGACAAACGCGCCTATTGCGCCAAACCGCATATGGATATGCTCGAAGCGAAGGGATTGCGGATCGACAGTGCCGACCGGCCGGTCGGTCGCCGGATGGGGCTGTCTCCTGCGCCAAAGCCCGCCAGACGGTAAAATGACGGTTTTCCACCGGGTACGACCCGGGCTCGGGCAGGGTAGACGTCGGGCCGCGCCAGAGAGCGTTTTCCGCCCTCTCGTCCCGGCCCCGCAAGGATGTCCCATGAATGCACGCTGGAAGCCCAACGTGACGGTAGCGGCGGTCGTCGAACAGGACGGCCGTTTTCTGTTTGTCGAAGAGCAAAAGCCCGCGGGCCTGTTGATCAATCAGCCGGCGGGTCATCTGGAGCCGGGCGAATCGATCCTCGACGCGGTCCGCCGTGAGGTCCTCGAAGAGACGGGGTACGCGTTCGAGCCGCGGCACCTGCTGGGCATCTACCTCGCGCCGGGTCCGGACGACATCGCGTACCTGCGCTTCACCTTCGCGGGCGTGCTTGGCGCGCACGACGCCACGCGCGAGCTCGACGAGGGCATCGTCGGCACGCTGTGGCTCACGCCCGAGGAAGTGCGCTTGCAGCGCGCGCGGCATCGCTCGCCGATTCTAGAGCAGTGCGTGGACGATTACCTGCGGGGCGTGCGGTACGACCTCGCCATACTTCAGACCCATCCGGCGCTGACCGGCGGGCAAGGCAACACATGAGTCAAAAACGCGTAGTGGTGGGCATGTCGGGCGGCGTGGATTCGTCGGTCACCGCATGGCTGCTCAAACAGCAAGGTTACGACGTCGTCGGCCTGTTCATGAAGAACTGGGAAGACGATGACGACAGCGAATACTGTTCGACCCGGCAGGACTGGATCGACGTGGTGTCGGTCGCCGATCTGATCGGCATCGACGTCGAGGCCGTGAACTTCGCCGCCGAGTACAAGGACCGCGTGTTCGCGGAGTTCCTGCGCGAATATTCGGCCGGACGCACGCCGAACCCCGACGTGCTGTGCAATGCCGAGATCAAGTTCAAGGCGTTCCTCGATCACGCCGTGGCGCTCGGCGGCGAGACCATCGCCACCGGCCATTACGCCCGCGTGCGCGAGCGCGAGGGACGATTCGAACTGCTCAAGGCATTCGACCATACGAAGGATCAGAGCTACTTCCTGCATCGCCTGAACCAGATGCAGCTCTCGCGCACGATGTTCCCGCTCGGCGAGATGCCGAAAACGAAGGTGCGCGAGATCGCCGCGCAGATCGGCTTGCCGAACGCGAAGAAGAAGGACTCGACGGGCATCTGTTTCATCGGCGAGCGGCCGTTCCGCGACTTCCTCAACCGCTATCTGCCGACCAAGCCGGGGCCGATGAAGACGCCCGAGGGGGCTGTCGTCGGTGAGCACGTCGGGCTCGCGTTCTATACGCTGGGCCAGCGCAAGGGCATCGGTCTGGGCGGCAGCCGCGACGGTTCGGGCGAGCCCTGGTTCGTCGCGCGCAAGGATATGGCGAACAACACGCTGTACGTGGTGCAGGGGCACGATCATCCGTGGCTGCTCTCGTGCACGCTCGACGCCGAAGACCTGTCCTGGGTCGCCGGCGAGCCGCCGGCCGAGGGCGTGCGCATCGGTGCCAAGACGCGCTACCGCCAGTCGGATGCGGCCTGCGAGGTCGTGCGCGCCGACGCGCAGGCGCTTACGCTATCGTTCGCCGAGCCGCAGTGGGCCGTCACGCCGGGGCAGTCGGCCGTGCTCTACGACGGCGAGATCTGCCTGGGCGGGGGCATCATCGCCTCGACCACACCGGCACAACCGGCGGGCACCGGCAGGAACGCGCAAGCCGGGGCCGGCGTCGCCAGCAAACACATCATCCTCAATACGCATTGAAGCCGCCGGCGCTCGCCGGGGGGGCACCCGGCAGCGTGCCGACGCGTGTCCCCCCAAAAGCAAGGAGGTCTCATGTTCTCGCGCCGATTCCTGGCTCTCTGGCTCGCCGTGGCGTTGCTCGTCGCAACGCTTGCGCTGGTGCTGTTCGACGGCTGGCATCCGTTCTGGCCGCTGCCGTTTGCCGCGTTGGTGGCGCTCGGGGCATGGGATGTCGTGCAGCAGCGTCACGCCGTGCTGCGCAACTATCCGCTGTGGGGCCATTTCCGGTTTCTGTTCGAATTCATCCGCCCGGAAATCCGTCAGTATTTCGTGGAAGACGACACGTCCGAGACGCCGTTCTCGCGCGCGCAGCGCAGCATCGTCTACCAGCGTGCCAAGGGGGACGTCGACAGCCGTCCGTTCGGCACGGAGCTCGACGTCAAGGCGACCGGCTACGAGTGGATCGCGCACTCGCTCGCGCCCACGGTGCTCAAGGATCACGACTTCCGCATCACCATCGGCCCGGATCGCGCGCAACCGTATTCCGCGTCGATCTTCAATATTTCCGCGATGAGCTTCGGTGCGTTGTCGGCCAACGCGATTCGCGCCCTCAATCGCGGCGCCAAGCTCGGCAACTTCATTCACGACACCGGTGAGGGTTCCATCTCGCCGCACCACCGGGAGCAGGGCGGCGATCTGATCTGGGAGGTGGCGTCGGGCTACTTCGGTTGCCGCAACGACGACGGGACCTTCAACGCCGAGAAGTTCGCCGCGCAGGCTACCACGCCGCAGGTCAAGATGATCGAGGTGAAGCTCTCGCAAGGCGCGAAGCCCGGCCATGGCGGCGTGCTGCCCGCCGCGAAGATCACGCCGGAAATCTCGGCCACGCGCGGCGTGCCGATGGGGCAGGACTGCATTTCGCCGTCGCGTCACAGTGAATTCTCCACGCCGCTCGGCTTGCTCCAGTTCGTCGATCGGCTACGCAATCTGTCGGGCGGCAAGCCTACGGGCTTCAAGCTGTGCATCGGCCATCCCTGGGAGTTCTTCGGCATCGTCAAGGCGATGCTCGAGAGCGGCATCCTGCCCGACTTCATCGTCGTGGACGGCTCGGAAGGCGGCACCGGCGCCGCCCCGCTGGAGTTCACCGATCACGTGGGCGCGCCGCTGCAGGAAGGGCTGCTGCTCGTGCACAACACCCTGGTCGGCGCGGGCCTGCGCGACAGGATCCGCATCGGGGCGTCGGGCAAGATCATCACGGCGTTCGACGTGGCGCGCACGCTCGCCATCGGCGCGGACTGGTGCAACTCGGCACGCGGCTTCATGTTCGCGATCGGCTGCATCCAGTCGCAGAAGTGCCATACCGACCGCTGCCCGACGGGGGTGGCAACGCAAGATCCGTTGCGCCAACGCGCGCTCGTCGTGCCGGACAAGGCGCAGCGCGTGCAGCAATTCCATTCGCATACGCTGCACGCGTTGCAGGAACTGATTCAGGCGGCGGGGTTGTCGCATCCGTCCGAGTTGCGGGCCCATCACATCGTCAAACGCGTGTCGTCCAACGAGATTCGTCTGATGTCCGAGTCGCTCAAATACCTGGAGCCGGGCGATCTGCTGCGCGGACATTTCCGCTATCGGCTCTACGAGAAATACTGGCCGATGGCGCGTGCCGACAGCTTCTCTCCCGCCGCGCTTGCCTGAGCGGCCCGCGGTACGGCACCTTTCCGCAAAGAAGACCCGACGCGAAGTTGCGTCGGGTTTTTTATTTGCGCAATGATATTTCTCCCAAAAGCGGAAACGTGCGGGGCACCACTCACATTGGGGTGTCCACCCGATGATGCTCGTGAGCGTGCTCGCCTATCGTGGGGCCTTCGACTTTGTCATTCCGCCGACAGACTGTCGTGAGAGGAGGAGCCTATGAGTACGGTGCGATTTCTGATCAGCCGCTACGACATCAAGCTGAAAGTAAACGGCCTTGTGCAAACGCTGCCAGCCGGGAGCATGACCGCGACCAGTTCGGACGCCGCGATCGAATGCGCGGGGCCCGTGGTGTCACACGATTTCCATGCCTGCGATCTGCAGGCGTTGTACCCCGACGTCGTCGATCTTCTCGATCGGCGCCCGCTCGGCGTTTTCCATCGACAAGCGGCGCGCACGCTCCTCCTGGAGCCGACCATGGTCGACGTCGCCCTCGCGCTGCAGCACGTCGATCGCATGGCGATGCTCCGCTTCTTCTACGTCTATTGCCTGTGTCGCGATCAGCGGTACTACTCGGCCATGCTGCGCCAGACCATCGCGGGCAGTCACTCGCTGTTCGACTTCGTCGAGGCCAATTTCCATCGGCCGTGGCCGGTCGGACGTCTCGCCGAGGAGTTCGGCATGCCGCTGCGCAAGTTCCGTTATCTGTTCCAGCAGACCTACGGCATGCCGGCAAAGCAGTGGCTGCTGGAGCGGCGTTTGCGGCTTGCGCGCGATTTGCTGCTCTCTACGCGTCACAAGGTGCTCGACATCGCGCTCGAGTGCGGCTTCACCAATCACGCGCATTTCACCGATACGTTCCGCAAACGCTTCGACTGCGCGCCGACGGAGATCCGGCTCGGCACGCCGCCGCTGCGTGGCGGGCGGCGCATTGCGATGCCGCGCGCCGACGCCTACGCGGCGATGCGCGCTGACCTCGTGGGCAGCCACGGGGTGACGGCCGATGGAGGTGTGCAATGAACGTCGAAGAGGTGCACCGCAGCATGTCGGAGGGCGTGCGCCGCATGTCCGATGAAGCCAATCAGGCCCTCCGCACGCGCAAGGCCAACGATCCGCGCGACATGCTCGACCTGCAGTTCAAGCTGCAGCAGTTCTCGACGGCGGTCGGGCTGCACAGCGCGACCATCAAGCTCATCAAGGACTCGGTGATGGGCATCATCGCGAAGATCACATGAAGACCACACCGTACGCGCCTTTGGGGACTGCCGAGCCGCGGCTCGACGCAGACACGCGGCAAATCGTCGTGGAACTGGCCTTCGCGGGCGCGCAGCACGGCATGCATGCCGAAGCGCGCACGATCCTCGGCGCGCTGCCGTCGCTGGTGACGGAGCGGGACACGCGTCAGTGGCTGCACATTGCGTTGCTCATCGCACTCGGCGAGGTGGGAGCGGCACAGGCCTACCTCGCACGAGTCGATGCCGCGGACGCGCGGGGGATGCCGTCGACCGAAATCCTCGTCCAATGGCTCGCCGCGATGGCGCCCGTTCCGACCGGCGGGGCAGCGCCGTCAGCGGGCCCTCCCGCAACGTCGGCGGCCGCCTCCGCGCCTTCCTTGGCTTCCCCTTCCGCCGGTGCTTCCGCCCTACCGCGTTCTCTTCCTTCTTCTTCCGCTTCCGCCACCACGTCATGACGACCCCCTTCACACCTGACATCGCAACGCGCGGTGTTGCCGAGGTCGCGCTGGCAATGCCATCGCTGCCGACCACGTCTGCCGGCACGGCGGATGCCGCACGCTTCGAACACGCACTTGCGAGTGCGCCGTCGCTTCCCGAGCATCATCTGCTGAGCGCGGCGGGAAAACTCGCTGGCCATTCGGAGCGACTCGTGCAGCGCGTGACGGCCGACGAACGCCTGGTGAACGACCCGGTGCGCATGCTCTCCGCACAGCGCGAACTGACCGAGCGGGTGCTCGCGCTCGAGTTCGTCGCGAAGGTGGCGGGCGCGGGCACGCAAGGCATCAACAAGTTAGTGCACATGCAATGACACGCAGCGCCTGTTCAATTGCTTCGATCACGTCGGTATCGCCCGCCAGGGACCACGTGCGACGCGCCCTGACGATGCTCACGCGATGGCTTCCCGCTGCCGCGCTCATGTTGGCGCTCGCAGGTTGCAAGGTCGAACTGCATCGCTCGTTGAGCGAAACCGAAGCGAATCAGATGCTGGCGCTCCTGCTGGTGTCGGGGCTGCAGGCCGACAAGCGTGCCGATGCGAACGGCATGACGGTGCGCATCGAGCGTGGCGATTTCGTGCGGGGCGTGGAAGTGCTCCGTCAGCATGGGATGCCGCGCGAAAAGCGCGCTTCTGTCGAAGACCTCTTCCCGTCCGGGCAACTCGTCAGCTCGCCGGTGCAGGAGCAGGCGAAGCTGGTATTCCTCAAGGAGCAGCGACTGGAGCGCATGCTCGCGTCGCTCGACGGCGTGATGGTGGCGGAGGTTTCCATTGCACAGGTCCCGACCGATTCGGCGGGACGGGCGACATTGCCGCCGGGCGTCGCCGTGTTCATGAAGTACAGCCCCGAGATCAACATGACGCAGCGCCTGACCGATATCCGCAGTCTCGTGCACGACAGCGTGCCGGGGGTGACGCCGGAGCGCATCAGCATCGTGTTGCAGCCCGCGGACTATCGCCTGCCGCGCGCCGCGCTCGAAGCTCGGGAGGCACAACTCGGGCAGCGCGCCGCCATCGGTGCCTGGGGGTGGGTGTCGCTCGCCATCGCCGGCGTCGCGCTGCTTGGTGGCGGTACGGTGATCCTGCGCCGGCGGGGCGCTTGGACCATTCGTCCCGGCGGACGGACGAACCGCACGGCCGACGCACCATGACGTTTCCGAGGGGCGCCGCCGTCACGCAACTCGCCCAATTGATCTGGCAACCCGGTTCCCGGATGGACGACGGCTGGTGGCGCGCCTTCGAGATGAAGCCGTGGCGTGAGGTCTATCGCCGTCACCCGGTGTGCCGGGCCCATATCGATGCGCTGCTGATTGCCCGGCGTGGATGGCCGTCGACCGGCGAGGCGCTTCGCTGCGTGCCGCCGCGCAGCGAAGCCGCGCGCGCGATGCTGCGTCTCGTTCCCGATCTGCGTCGGATCGCGCTGGCATATGGTCTCCGCGCCCTGGGCTGTCCCGACTACCTGCTGCTCGGCGTGTTCCGTCGGGCGTTGTCGCCGTGGCTCGACGCGTGGCAATGCGACCGCCTGTTGTTGACCCGCAGCGAATGGCCGGCGCGTTCGAGCGTCGCGCCGGAGGCGCTCGCCGGCGAGGCGTTGTCCACTGCGGGGGCGTGTCTGGACGCCGCCTCGGCGTCGTCGTGCGATGAGGTCGCCACCATGGGGGCGGCGGTGCGCATTCTGCTCCCGCCAGCCCACGCGCCGGCGCCGGCGACCATCGCGGCGATCGATGCGGACAGGATCTGGCAGCGCTTCTCGGCGCTGGAGAAGATGTTATGTATGTCGTCGACTTTGCATTGACCGCAATTGAGCGGATAGAGGGCCCTGCCCCGGTGGGGCCGGTCGTTTCGCGCGAGGCGTTGGCGCATCTGCGCACGGCGGGCGAGCAGCGCTCGGCGTGGCTGGAACAGGCCCGGCTCGAGCGCGAAAGTGCGCGGCAGGTACGCGCGCAGGCGGAGCGCGATGCGCGCACGCTGCGCGAAACGACGCTGGCCGAAGCGCGCGAGAACGCCCGGCAGGAGGCGACCGAGAGTGCGGCGGCGGCACGCCACGAGGCGGTGACGCGAGCCGTCGACTGGCTGGTCGAGGAGGCGCAGCTCGAGCGCAGGATCGTGCAATCGCTCGAACGTCGCATCGCCCGGACGTTGACGGAAGCACTGACGAACTTCGTCGATTCGCTTGACGTAGGCGAGCGCGTCGCCCATCGCGTGGCGCACGCGTTGCCGGCGCTCGTGCGGGAGGGGGCGCTCGTTCTGCGCGTACCGCCGGCGCACGCGGAGCGCGTTGCCTCGGCCCTGCGAGATGCCGACATCGTGCTGGCGAGCGTCGCCGACGCGACGCTGACAGGACTCCAGGCGCGTATCGAAAGCGAATGGGTCACCGTGTGCCTCGATCTGGACGCCGATCTCGCCGCTGTCGTCGAGCGTCTGCAGTCCAGCGCCCCGAGTCTGGAGGTTGCCAATGGTTGAACGTCTGCCGGCATCCGGCACACCCACCCCTTCCACTCCATCCGGCAACGTCGGCGCGACGTCGCGGGAGAACGCGGCGCTGGAGCGCATCCTGGACGATGAGTGGCAGGCCCTCGAAGGCGATGGCATGCAGGCGGCGCGCGGCAGGGCGCGTGCGGCGTCCGCGCCACCAGGTGGCCATCGCGCATTGATCGAAGCGGCGATTGCGCAGAACGAGGAGGCAGCCGTCGCGGAGTCGCAGGAGAACCTCGGTTTTGCGCTGGGCGTGCGTTTTCGCCGTGGGGGCGAGCACAGCGTGCGCGACGACAAGGATCGCGCGCGGGCGCTCTTTCAACAGCAGATGCATCGATCGGCGCGTGTGAGCGGCGTGCAGTTCGAAACGCTGCGCCGGCAGTTGCGCGATCTGCCGTTCGTTCCCGATCCGCTGCAGTTGATCCGGCAGGCACGGCTTTGCGCGGGGCATGCCGCGTTGATCGTGGCGGCGTGGCTTGCCGACGATGCGCTCGATCCCGCCGCGCGCCTGCGTCTTCATCAAGCCCTCGAGGTGCTGACCGCGGGCGAGGAGTGGGCGATCGAGGCGTTCGCCGCACTGGATTGTGGTAACGGACAGGCGCCCGGCGCGGCGCTGTTGCTGCAGCTAAAGACATTGTTCCGGCAGGCGCGGACGGCGCAGCGATCCCTGACGCAATGGTTCGACGAATGCCGCAGGCTTCCGGATCGTCGCGCCCGCTTGCACGCACTGTTGCAGGCGCTGGGACTCGAACTCGGCGCGCAGCGCGCCGATGCGGACGTGACGCGTCTGGCGGCCGTCGTCGACGATCTTCGGCGAGTCGTGCTGTTCCTCACGCTGGAGTCGGGTTGCGCGCAATCGGCGCAGGCCGTTCACGCCGCGGGGTGGCGGTCGTGCGATGCCGATACGATGATCGTCGAGGTGCTGACCCTGTTCGATCAACCCTGGGTGGGGGTCGAATGGCTGACGCAGCGCGCGGCGCATCTGGGCATCTCCTCGACAAGGGCGCGCTATGCGTATGCCCATGCGCTGACGTGGCTGGTGCAATCGGCGCACGACGGGTGCTTCCGTGACGAAACGCAAAGAGAGACGCTGTGTGAAGCGTTGGATCAGTGGCGTACGGGGATTGCGGAGGAGGGGGAGGCGGCGGGCGCATGAGCCCGGGACGCGACGCACGCGGCGGCGTGGCTGGAGAAACGTGGCGCTCGGTGGTGACCGTCGGGGGGCGAGCATGGGCGCACGTTGCATGCGCCGGCGGTGGTGGCGGTGGTGTGTCGGTGAGCGCTCAGGCGCGCAGATGTTCCTGGCAGAGCTTGATGCGGTCGTAGAAGTCCGTGAGCGCCTCGGCGAGCGGCTCGGGTTCCGCCACGGTTTCCTCCTTCATTTGCGCGTGCAGCACCAATTGGTTATCGCGCTCTCGCAACTGCACATGACCTGTGACGGCCCAGTCGGCAGGCTCGATCAAAAACTGAAGCAGGCGTTCGCTGTTGGCGCGATGCAGGCGAGCCGCCTCGTCGGTTGCCACGACGGCGTGTATGCCGCAGGCCCGATTATCGAGCGTCTCCACGACGATCGTAGGCGAGGCCGTGAACGTCAATTCGATCGGCGAGTGATTGTCGACGGCGTCGATCTTGGTCGGGTCGCAGCCGATCAGCTTCAGGGCTTCGACGAGAGTTTGCGCTAGGTCGTAACTTGGCATGGCTTTGGTGAAGAGTGGAGGAAGTTGGGGATGCGCCCCGCGTTCGCCCCCCGCGGGAAGGTAGGCAACGGATGCATTGCGGGGCGATGGTTTGCGCAGAGGCACGATACGTAAGATTCCCACGATGGCCGACCGGGGGCTTTGGTGGTCCGCGTCCGCGTTGTCGCTTCCGGGCACGCGGACGCTACCCGGATCGCATCGACGAGGCGCCATATGACGTTCCGTAGCGATGCGCCATGCGTCCGAGAATCGCTCGCGCCGCCTGCACCGCCTGCGACTGCGCCACCAGGTGAGCATGTTCGGCCGGCGTGAGCGGCGTGCGCAGCGCGCGTTGCAACGATGCCTGTGCTGCGTCCAGACGGGCGTCGAGTTCGTTGGCTACGTCGCCGGGCGAGGCGGCGAGCCGGTCTTCAATGCGCGTCAGATGAATCGTCATGGCGAAGTGTCGGAGTCAATGGCAGATAGAAGAGCCGGTCGTGCGCACCGATCGAAACGCCGTCGGGATCAATGGCGATCACGCGCGTGCCGCCGGGCAGGCGTACGCCTTGTGCAAGACGTGTACCGTCGGCCAGCGTGAGCTGCGGCGAGTCGGCGGCGCCGCCGATGCTGACCAGCGGTGCCGAAAAACCCGTCTCGGCGAGCGTGGGAATCGGGGAGGGCAATGGCTCGATGCGTATGGGCAGCCCGCGCGATGCGGCATTCCACGTATCGGCGATGCCCTTGAGCGACGCTTGGCGTCCTGCCGTCAGCGCGCCGGTGAGGCGCCAGCCGTGGCGGTCGCGCGAAATGTCGATGCTGCGCAACTGGCCGGCGTCCCGCAGCGTCCGCACCAAGCGCTCGAAGCCGTGCGACGCACCGTCGGCGACGCGCCAGCCGTGCGGGAGCGAGAGTGCATCGAGCGCGTCGGATGCGGCGCGCCAGCGGGCGTCGGCCACGAACACGTCGCCGATGACGACGACGCCATCCGGCGCCACGCTCACATTTGCCGTGCCGTAGCCATGCAGCCGCAGTAACGTGCGGGCCGAGTGTGCGGCGTTCTCGGGACACCACGTCCCGTCGCTCAGGGCCTTGCCGAGCCAACGTGCTTCGGCGCGCAGCCGGGCGATCACGCTGTCGTCGAGGCAGCCGCCGCTCAGGTGCACGGCATTTCCCGTCGTGCGAAGCGTGGCGCCGGGCGCGATGCGCGCGGCGAGGGCTTTCAGCGCATCGGGTTGCGGCGGAGCGGAGATGACGGTGGCCGTGCCCGTGCGCCAGATCGCGACGCCCGCCGATGCGATCAGGAGCGAAAGGCAGGAGATGGCGACCCACGCCGTGCGCGAGCGCTGCCATTCGCGCGCACGACGCGGCGGCGTCTCGCGCGCGGCAGGTGTTGTCGGTTGCGGTATCGGCGTCGTACATCGCGCGGGCCGGTGCGGCAGCGGTACCGGCAGCGGCTCGCTGCCGTCGCCGAACCAGACGCCCAGCCCGGCGAGATCGATCACCGTATGGAGCGGAAGCACCTGAGCGGGCTGTGCCGTGCCGTTTGCGAAGGCACCGACCTCTGCGTTGGTGCCGGCATCCGCATTGGCATCCCCTCCCGCGCCAACATCGGCATCAGCGTCCGCCACATCCAGTGGCATGCCGTCGATCCACACCGGCGCGGGGCCAAGCAAGGCCACGTTTCGCGTATCGACGCGCAGCGCAATGCGCGCGCCGTTCTCCAGCGTTACCGCGACGTCCGATTCGCTGTCGCCGAGGGTGAACGTGCCCGGCGGCAGCGGGATCGGACGGCCCGCAAGCGGGCCTTCGAGCAACGTCAACGTCAGCATGGTCACGTGCTCGGCAGACCCGCCGACGGCTCCGCCTTGATCAGAAACAGCCGCATGACGCTGTCGTTGCGGTTGCTCGTCGAGCTGAACAGCCGTCCGATGAACGGCAGGTCGCCGAGCAACGGGATCTTGCGTTCCTGCTCGTGCTGCGCGTCCTGCACGAAGCCGCCGAGCAGCAGGCTCTGGCCCGCTTGCAGCGTCGCGTGCGTCGCGATCGACGAGTTGCGGATCGACGGTACCTCGCTACGCGCGTTGCGTTCGCTGCGCGCTTCGCCGCCGTCTTCGATGTTGAGCGTGAGCATCACCTGCTCCCGCCCTTCGCCTTCGTCGGGCACGAGTCGCGGCGTAACGCGCAGCAACGATCCGGTCGTCACGCTCTCGAGTTTCGCCACCTTCTCGCCCGAGACCTTCGTATAGAACGTGACGCTGCGATCGAGCACCGCCTGCATGTTATCGAGCGTGACGATGGACGGGCGCGACAGCACCCGCGCCTTCGAATTCCGCTCCAGCGCGCTCAGGTTGAGCATGAACTTGTTGGTGTCCCCGACCACCGTCGTGAAGGTGCTCGAGTCCCCGTCCTGCGCCTGGCCGTTGAGCGCCACGCGACCGAAGCCGCCCAGCCGTGCGCTGCCGGAGAAATCGACGCCGAGCTCGGCGATGTCGCTCGCATTCACATCGATGATCGCTACCGAGATGTCGACCAGACGCGGCCGCACGTCGAGCTGTGCGATCAGGTCGTCGTAGATCGGCAGGTTTCGGCGACGCTCGCGCACGATGACCGCATTGCGCCGCGGATCGGCCGAAAAGCGCGGCGTCCCCGTGCGGGCGACTGGCGCGGCGGAGTCGTTGCCGTCGACGTTGTTGACGCCGTTGATGCTGTTGATGCCGTTCATGGCGTAGGTGTCGGCGGAGGCGGCCGTCGCGGTGGCGACCAGCGAACCGGCGCCGAGAATCAGGTCTTTCAGTACGCTGACCACGCCCGGTACGACGACTTCCTGCCCGCGATAAAAGTACCTCGTGTCGTCCGCGGTCGCGAATTTCAGGGGAAATATCTTGATGGTCTCTTCGCTCTCCTGCTGCTCGCGGGCGTCGCGCTCGACGTGCCGGGCGAGCATCGCGACCGTATCGATGCAGGCGGGAACGCCCGCGATCTCCAGCGCGCGAGTCGCCGGAATCGCCCGCGCTACACAGTGTCTCGCATGGAGCACACCGGCGTTGCGCAGGTGCGCGAGCAGATCGGATGGCGACGCATATCGCAACGACATCACGCGTCTCGACGCTTCGCTGGACTTATAGATGTTCAGCGTCTGGCCGTTGAAGTACCACGAAAGCCGATAACGTTCCGAAAGCGCGTCGAGCGTGGCCTGCGCGGAGCGCGCCGGCAGCGTGCCGATGAAGCGATCGCCGACCTGCGCGCTGACGATCGTCGGGATGCCATGATGCGCGCCGAAGTCGCGCAGGAGTTCGGCGAGCGGCGTGCCCGCGCTCTGGAAGACGAACGGACCGCCGCGCCACACCGGCGCGCTGCTCGCGATCGGCGCTGCCGTCGATGCGACGGACGCGAGCGAGGCCGCCGGACCGGCTGCGATGGCCGCGAACGTCGTCCACAGCAGACCTGTGGCGAACAGGACGGGGGCGCGGCGCGGGCGGAGCGTGCGCATGATCAGCAACGCCGCATATCCGGCAGTCGCGTACTGCCGTGGATGCGAAGCGACGCCGCGCTCCGCGCCGCCGGGCGTGCACCTCGCGAAGCGACCATCGTGCAAGCCAGCAACTGACGGCGAAGCTGCGCTTCCACGCGGGCGACGGGGGCCGTCGCGTCGAATCGATGCAGCCACCAGACGGTGTCGCGCGCGAGGCACAGGCTGTCGTCGCGCAATTCCGGCGAGGCGGCGAGCACGAGCGCGAGGTGCATCAACCAACGGGAGAGCGGCGTGTCGTCGCACAGCGCCGAGTCGAGCGCCTGGGGGCCTGCCGAAAGCGTGCCGATGGTGTCGGGTTCGCGCGGCCATGGCACCGCCGTCGCCACGCAGAAGCCGTCGCCTGCGCGACACGTCCAGCCAGGGTGGCCGTCGAGGTCGAGCGCAATGCGAGCGCCTTGTACGTGTCGCGGGGAAATCCAGTCGAGTGCGGCAAGCGCGAATGGCAAACGCATAAGTATCGGAAGGAGGCGGTGCGCAGCACCGGGGCGGAACGTGCGCTATCGAAAATTGCCGGCGCCGACGGGTCGACGGGCTTGCGCGGTGAAGACAGTCATTATCCGGCGCACTCTGGGTAGCGCCATCGGGCACAGACCTGATGTGGCGACGCGCGAAGTGACTTTGCCGGGTTTTCCCACGTCGGGCATAGGGCGAAGGCACAAGAATCGGCGGCGAGTGGCAAGAGTCGAAAGAGGGCGATCAAAAATCCCTATGGATTTGAACGATTAACTATCGAGGAGATACGAATGACGGGGTGCATCGGTGTCATCGTTGTGGAGGACCACGAACTGCTGGCGGACGGTCTGTGCCGTCTGGTCGAACGCGATCTCGGCTGGCGGGTACTGGCCAGAGTTGCCAACGGTATCGAGGTATATCGAGCCTGCCACGTGCATCGCCCCGCGGTGATGTTGCTCGATCTCGGCTTGCCCGGCATGGACGGCATCGATGTGATCCGTCAGTGCGTGCAGCGCTGGCCGGACCTGCGCATTCTCGTGAATTCCGCCAGCGACGACAGCGAACGTGCGCGCCAGGCGCTCGACGCCGGCGCCCGCGCGTTCGTGCTCAAGAGCAGTCCGAGCCGAACACTGATCCATGCCGTGTATCAGGTCATGCGCGGCCATCGCTTCGTCGACCCGGCGATCTTCGGCAACGCGCTCAAGATGGTCCGGGCGCCGCATGCGCTTCGTACGCCTCACGCGCACGATGTCGAGACCCCCGAGCAGTGGCTGACCCTGCGCGAGCGCCAGGTGCTCAAGCTCGTGGCCGAGGGCCAGCGCAATCGGGACATTGCACAAGTGCTGTCGATCAGCGTGAAGACGGTGGAGACGCACCGCCTGAACATGATGCGCAAGCTCGACGCGCACAACGTGGCGGACGTCGTGAACTGGGCGCACCGCCTCGGCATGATGATGTAGCGCGCCCACCGCGACCGGCGGGGCCTACGTAATCCGCTGGCGAAAACTCAGGTCCGCGCCGGATAGGCGTCGAGCCGGTTCGTGCGAGAACATCTCCGCTACTTTTCGCTTCCTCTCACGCACCGTCGGTCCAGGCCGACGTGTCGACCGTCGATGGACACCCAGACGCAACGCAACCTCGAACAGCTCTTCGAACTGCTGGCGCTGCCCGTACAGAGGGTGACGCCGCGCATGCAATTCGCCCTCGGCGCGTGCGTTCTGATGACCGAAGTCGAGACCCAAGGCGTGGCGCTCGTCATGACGCTGAAACAACCCGGCCCTCGCGCCCATCGCCTGCTGCCTTACTTGCTGCAGGTCAGCGTGCCGGAGTGGAGTCTCGGCATTCCGGTGCGGGCCTGCATTGCGCAGGGGCGTCCCATGTTGATCGCGACACCGCCGACGAGCGGCAATGCCCAGGCGAACGAGTGGCTGGGGTGCGTGACACGCATGCGCCGTCTGCTCGAGAACATCGACGCGCAGCGGCAGCGCGAAACGCCGGAGATGCTGCCGTGACCCGCTTGCTGACGTGGTTGCGCATCGCCGCCGGGCGCCAGGACATCGTGCTGGCGTCGCTGTTGCTCGTGACGGTGCTGATGATCATCATCCCGATGCCGCCGTCGGTGATGGATCTGCTCATCGCGCTCAATCTCGGAGTGTCGCTGTTGTTGCTGATGGTCGCGCTCTATATCAACGAGCCGCTCGACTTCTCGGCGTTTCCTTCCGTTCTGCTGATGACCACGCTGTTCCGGCTCGGGCTCACCATCAGCACCAGCCGGTTGATTCTCCTGCGCGCCGACGCGGGCGATATCGTCTACACGTTCGGCGACTTCGCGGCGGGCGGCAACATCGTCGTGGGCATGATCGTGTTTCTCATCATCACCGTCGTGAACTTCATCGTCATCACCAAAGGCTCCGAGCGCGTGGCGGAGGTCGGTGCGCGCTTCTCGCTCGACGGCATGCCGGGCAAGCAGATGAGCATCGACGGCGACCTGCGCGCGGGCACGATCGACGCGGCGGAGGCCAAGCGGTTGCGGCGCGTGGTGCAAAAGGAGAGCCAGTTCTACGGTGCGATGGACGGGGCGATGAAGTTCGTCAAGGGCGATGCGATCGCCGGGCTGGTCATCATCGTGGTGAACCTGCTCGGCGGCATCGGCGTGGGGGTCTTCATGCGAGGCATGAGCGCGGGCGACGCCGCCGCGATCTACGCGATTCTCTCGATCGGCGACGGTCTCGTGTCGCAGATCCCCGCGCTGCTTATCTCGGTGACCGCCGGCATCATCGTGACACGCGTGCCGGGCGAACAGCGTCGCAATCTGGCACGCGAACTGTCCGATCAACTGGCCGCGCAGCCGCGCTCGCTCATGCTTGCCGCCGTCGTGCTGGTGCTCTTCGGGTTGATTCCCGGCTTTCCGATGCACTATTTCGTCCTGCTCGGCGCGCTGACGGGCGGCGCGGCATGGTGGGTCGTGCGGCTCACGCGCGACGGACGCGGGACCGACGATGCGGCGGAGGCGACGAGCGACAAGGCCAAGGCCGACGCGGGACGTCCGGGGGCGCAGCCGTTGCAGGCGCGCGTGAGCGAAGCACTCGCGCAGGCATCCGGTGGAGCCGCCGCGCTCTCGGCGTGCGTGGACGCGCTGCGCGACCGGAAGTTCGAGCAGTTCGGTGTGCCGATGCCGCAGGCGCAGGTCGTCATCGACAAGACGTTGATCGGCAACCGGTTGGACATTGCGCTGTACCACGAGAGCGTGATGTCGATCGACGTCGCGCCGCTCGACACGCTGGCGCTTCACGATGCGGCACATCCCGTGCCGGCGTTGCGTGCGCTCGCGGCCGGAGCGCCGCGAGAGACGCCGCTCCCCTTTGGCGGACAGACCCTGTTCTGGCTCGACGGCGCGCAAACGGCCGAATGGCGCGAGGGCGGTGGGACGATCGTCGACGGCGCGGAGCGCGTCGCCCATTGCGTCTCGCTGGTCATCGACGCGCATGCCGCCGATTTTCTCGGCGTACAGGAGGCGCGTTTCCTGATGGACGCGATGGAGGATCGCTACGGCGAGCTCGTCAAGGAGCTCCAGCGGCAGCTTCCGATCAGCCGGACGGCGGAAGTGCTTCAGCGGCTGGTGGCGGAAGGCGTATCGATTCGGGACTTGCGACGCGTCTTCGAAGCGCTGATCGAATGGGCGCCCAAGGAGCGCGATCAGATCATGCTGACCGAGCACGTGCGCCTCAGCCTGCGTCGCCACATCACGCGGCGCTTTCGGCGGGGCATGGCGCACATCGCCGGATGGAACGTGGGGCGCGGCATCGAGGACACGGTGCGCGCGGCGGTGCGGCAGACGTCGTCGGGTTCGTATGCCGATCTCGATCCCGCGCAGACCGACGCCATCCTCGATGCCATCGATGCGGCGTGGCTCGCCCACGACGGCACGCCCGCCGTGCTGTTCACCGCCATGGATGTGCGCCGCTTCCTGCGCAAGATGATCGAGCGCGAACGCGCCGATCTGCCGGTGCTGTCGTTTCAGGAGGTGGCCGACGAGCCGCATCTGCGCGTGCTCGGCACCATCGATCTGCAAGGCGCCCGCTGATGCGCAGTCTCGACGGAGCCCGCATCGCCCACGCGCTCGGTCGGGCACTGGACGCCCGACGGAGCGCATGCGAAGCCTGGCGGCGCGCGTCGGCGCAGCCCGCACGCTACGGACGCATCGACAAGATCACGCCGAACGCGATGCGGGCGCGTCTGCCCGGTGCGGCGCTCGGCGAGCAGTGCCGCGTGATCTCGCCCGCGCTCGACGCCGAAGTCATCGCCGTGGAGGGCCGGCATGTATGGCTCGCACCGTACGCGGAGCCGAACGGCGTGGCCAGCGGCGCGCTGGTGTTGGCGCAGGGCACGTCCTCGCGAGTGGCCGTCGGCGCGCATCTGATCGGCGCCGTGCTCGACGGTCTCGGCAGGCCGCTTATGCCGGAAGTCTCGCGCGACGGTGGGAAGCATGGCGACGGCGCCGGTGCGCCGGAGGTCGAATGGCGCTCACTCGACGCGCCGCCGCCGCCGGCCATGGCGCGTGCGCTCGTCACCACGCCGCTGCCCATCGGCGTGCGCGCCATCGACGGCATGTTGACCTGCGGCAAGGGCCAGCGGCTCGGCATCTTCGCCGCGGCGGGCGGCGGCAAGAGCACCTTGCTCGCCATGATGTGCCAGGGCGCGCGGGCCGACGTGATCGTGCTCGCGCTGATCGGCGAGCGCGGTCGCGAGGTGCGGGAATTTCTCGAGCAGTCGCTCACTGCCGAGGCGAGGGCGCGCACCGTGTGTGTCGTTGCGACCTCGGATCGGCCCGCGCTGGAGCGCATGAAGGCCGCCTATACGGCGACGGCAATCGCGGAAGCGTTCCGCGACGAAGGCAAGGACGTGCTGCTGCTGATGGATTCGCTCACCCGCTTCGGTCGCGCCGTTCGCGATATCGGCATGGCGGCGGGGGAGCCGCTCGGGGCCACCAGCGGGCTGCCGCCCAGTTTCTACGCCCGGCTGCCCCGGCTGCTCGAGCGCGCGGGCACCGGTACCCTCGGCAGCATCACCGCGTTCTACACGGTGCTGGTCGAGGGCGACAACCTCGACGAGCCGCTGGCCGACGAGGTGCGTTCGATCGTCGACGGCCACATCGTCCTGTCGCGGCGTCTCGCGCAGGAGAACCACTACCCGGCCATCGATGTGTCGAAGAGTCTGTCGCGCGTGATGGCGCAGATCGCGGACCCCACACACGTCGAGTGCGCCGCGCGGGTCCGGCGCGCGTTGGCGCTCGCGGCCGACGTCGAACTGCTCGTGCGAGTGGGCGAGTATCAAACGGGGAACGACCTGGAGACGGACGATGCGCTCGCGCGCTCCGCGGACATCCGTGCGTTCCTGTGCCAGCCGCAATCCGAAGTGGCGCCCTTCGACGACACGCGTGAGTGGCTTGCGCAATTGACGGCATGAGCGATCGCAACGGCGTTCTTGCCCTGGCCGCCCTGGCGGCGCGTCGTGAGGCCGGGCTGCGCGCCGCGCTGGCGCGACTGACGGTGGCAACGCGCGCCGCCGGCGACGCCCTTGCCTCGTGCAAGCGCGAGCATGAGCGGCAGCGGGCCGCCTGGCAGCGCGCGTTGGCATGCAACGGCGTCTACGCGAGGCGAGAGGTGGTGCAGGCGTCGCGCGCCGTGGAGCGCGAGCGCGCGGCGCTCGCGGATGCCCTGTCGCGTCAGCAGGCGGCGTACTCGCATTTGCAGCAAACCGAAGCCGAACTGCGTCGCCAGCGCGAACGGCTGCATGCCAACGCGCGCAAGCAGGAGAAATTGCGCGAGTTGCTCGCGCAATTGCGTTGATGTCCCGTCGTCGGTCTGCACTGCCGGCGATGCCACAGCACCCTTTCGTCACCCTGAGGAGCACACGATGAGTACCGTCCGACGCAGTGCTGTATCCGCCGATGCCTTCGCCGGCCTGTCCGGCGGCGCGGCGACGTCGCACCACGACGCCGGGGCGCGACGCTCGCGCCGTCACGACGAGTCCGACGAGCGCAGGTTCACATTGACGGGTGACCGTGTGGTACGTGTGAGCGGGCCCATCGACGTCCTGCGATGGCTGCGCGTGTGGCACGCACGTCAGTCCGCCAACTGGGACGGAGCAAGCTCGTTGCGCGTCGCCGTGCACGGCGGTGCTCTCGACGGTCTGGTCGTCGAAGCCCGGCGCGGACGGCAGGGCATCACCGTATCGTTGATCTGTATCCGGCTCGCGATGTACCGGCGGCTGCTCGCGCATCGCGGACAACTCTCGCGCGCCTTGACGTCGCGTCTCGGATTGCCGGTGACGATCGAGGTGGAGGCGCGGTATGTGCCGTGAATCGCGCGCCGAGTCCGCCGAGTCCGCCGAATCCGCCGAACACGCTGAATCCACCGAACTCGCCGCGTCGGGTCCGTTGGACGATGTGCTGACCGGCGCGTCGGGCTGCGTGGCATTTGCGGCGCCGGGCATGGATGTGCGCGTCGGCTGGCTTCGCACGGGCGGCGACGGGCTCGTCGTGACCGCTCGCGTCGACGAGGGCGTCGTGGGGGCGGTGCGCTTCTGGTGCGACGCGCAACAGTGGCGCGATTGGCTTGCGCCACTGTTGCCGGTGCCGCTGCAGGGCACACTGCCGCCCGAGTGGCAGACGCTCGCCACCTCGCTGACCCTTGCCGCCGACTTTGTCGACGACGACGTGCCCTTCGCCGACGCAACGGCCTCACCCGCCGCCTGGCCTTGCGCGACGAGCGTCGCGCCGGGCCACGTCGCGACGGCATGGCGCACGGGGATGGTGCTCGAGCGCGCGGGTCGTCGGTTGGCGTTGGCCTATCTCGACGGGGCGACGTCGTGGCTGCGTACGCGGTGTCTGGCGGCGCAGGAGAGCGATGCGCCGCTCGATCCGGCCGGTCTGCCGCAGCGTCGATGCGCGCTCGCGGCGGGATGGGCGACGCTGCCGAGCTCGCAATGCGATGCGTTGCGCGACGGCGATGCCGTGCTGCTCGACGTCGCCGCGGAGATCGAAGACGGCGAGTCATGGGTGCTGGACGACGATTTCGCCATCGGCCTGCGCGATGCCGCGCCGTCGGGCCGCGGCGTGGTCTTCGACGGCGCCGATGGGAATACGCTCGATGCCGCCGCGTCCCGGCCTTCCATGACGCGGCTGACGGCCGTCATCGCCGAGCGGCCGTTTCCCGTCCCGCTGCTGATGGCATGGCGCGCCGGCCGCGTCGATGGCGTCTCACCTGCCTGCCGGGGCGGCGCGTTACCGGGGGCACAGGCGGCACACGTCGTGCTCTCGCGGGATGGCGCACCGTGGACCACGGCCCGTCTGTTGCGCTTCGGCGATGGACGGCTGGCCGTGCGCATCGACGGCGGACTCGGCAACCACGGCGACCCGCCCTGCGAATTCCGCGGCAACCTCGCTACCGGCGGCAACTCGCACGTCGAGGCGGACGGCGACACCGACACAGGTACCGAAGCCGACGCCTGAGGCCATGCTTGTGCGCAAAGCACCGCCTTTCCGTCGATCTTCCCGTCGATCTCGGGTGGTCACCGGATGGGCGTGCATTCGGCGAATTCCTACCATCACTCGACGCTTGGGGCCTCGCGCAGCCGCACCGCCGGTGCGACATTTCCCCATTCCTTCGCAGGCCCCTCGCTTGTGCCTTCTTGTCGACGTCGTTCGCCGGCCAATTCGCCCACGACGCTCATTGGAGTTCGCATGTCCCTGCTCGACCACCCGGTGCACCTTGTCGTTGTGCTCTCGCTGCTATCGATCATGCCGCTGCTGGTGGTGCTGGGCACTGCATTCCTGAAGCTGGCCGTCGTGTTCGCGTTGCTGCGCAATGCGCTCGGCACGCAGCAGATTCCACCGAACATCGCCATCTACGGTCTTTCGCTCGTGCTCACCTGCTTCATCATGGCGCCCGTCGCCTTCGACATCGAGGCGAATCTCGGACGCCGCCCCGTTTCGATGTCCTCCCCCAGTTTCGTCGCCGATGCCGACGCCGCCGTGCTCGCGCCCTACCGCGCGTTCCTGCTGCGTCACACCGATGTGCGTCAGCGTGAGTTCTTCGCGGGCCTGGCCGGCGAGACGTGGCCCGAGGCCCACCGCGACCGCCTCGGCGCCGACTCCTTGCTCGTCCTGATGCCCGCGTTCGCCCTGAGCCAGTTGGCCGAGGCGTTCAAGATCGGCCTGCTGCTGTATCTGCCGTTCGTCGTGATCGATCTGGTGATCTCGAACATCCTGCTTGCGATGGGCATGATGATGGTCTCGCCGATGACGATCGCACTGCCGTTCAAGCTGTTGATCTTCGTGATGATGAACGGCTGGGAGCAATTGGTGCGGCAACTGATGCTCTCGTACGCATGATGGCTTCGGGAGTGCGTCCATGAGCGAAGCCATCGTCGTCAAGCTCACCAGCGAAATGCTCTGGCTCACGCTGCTGATGTCGCTGCCCACCGTCGTGGTGGCCGCCGCCGTCGGCGTGCTCGTCTCGCTCGTGCAGGCGCTCACGCAGGTGCAGGACCAGACGGTGCAGTTTCTCATCAAGCTCATCGCCGTATCCGTCACGCTGGCCGCGACCTACGCGTGGATGGGACACGTCCTGCTCAACTATGCGGGCGGCGCGTTCGAGCAGATCAGCCGGATGCGGTGAGCGACATGATTGACACCCTGTTCTCCGGCCTCGATCCCGCCGCCGACGCGCTGCGCTCTCCCATCTGGACCGACCTCCACGGCTGGCTGCTTGCCTGGGGCGTTGCGATGCTGCGGCCGCTGGGCGTCGCCATGCTGCTGCCGGTCTTCTCCGTGGGCATGCTGGGCGCGGGGCTGTTGCGCAATGCGCTGGTGCTTGCGCTGGCGCTGCCCGTGGTGCCGCTGGTCCACGCCGCGCCCGAGATGCCTGCGCAATGGACCGCCTGGGCCGCGTTGATCCTGCGCGAACTGAGCCTCGGCGGGCTGCTCGGGTTCGCCGCCGCGCTGCCGTTCTGGGCGATGGACATGACGGGCTACGTGATCGACACGTTGCGTGGCGCGTCGATGGCGAGCGTGCTCAATCCGCTGATGGGCGCGCAGTCGTCGGTTTTCGGCATCGCCCTCACGCAAATGCTCTGCGTGCTCTTCTTCATCACGCCGGCTGCGCATGTCCTGCTCGCGGCGCTGTATGACTCGTATGCCGCGCTGCCCGTCGGCGTGGCGTGGCATTGGAACGACGAGAGCGTGGCGTGGTTGCTTTCGCTGTGGCAGGCGATGCAGGTCATGTGTCTGGCGGTCGCCTTGCCGGCAATCGTCGTGATGGTGCTCGTTGATCTATCGATGGGGTTCATCAACCGCGCCGCACAGCAGCTCAACGTGTTCTTTCTCGCGATGCCGGTCAAGAGCGCCATGGCGCTGCTGGTGACGGTCGCGAGCCTGCCGTTCGCCATCGGCGTGCCATTGGCCGGCTGGTACCGGCTGCCCGAGGTGTTCCGGGCGTGGCAGACGCTGGCGTTGCCGGCATCGTGAGGCGGGCATGAGTGAGAAAAGCCAGCCGCCCACGCCCAAGAAGATCGACGACGAGCGCAAGAAGGGACGCGTTGCGAAGAGTGCCGATCTGACGGTGTGCGTGCAGCTCGGCGTGGTGCTCGTGTGGCTGGTGTTCGAAGGCCCCGCGCTCCATGCGGCGCTCGAGGCGCTCATCGCACGCATGCTGCTCGTGCTGCGCGAGCCGGTCGACGACGCGGTGCGTGGCATGCTCGTCCCGTCGTTGCTGCTTTTCGTGCGCTTCGCCGGCGGGCTCGCGGTGCTGCTGATCGTCACGACGTGGCTCATCGTGGTGCTGCAAATCGGTGCTCTCGTCGCTCCCGAGGTCCTTCGGCCGAAGTACGAGCGCATCGATCCCGTCGCCAAGGCGAAGCAGCTGTTTTCGATGCAGTCGCTGTTCGAATTCGGCAAGTCGCTCATGAAGGTGGCGGTGCTGGGCGTGGTGTTCTTCTATCTGATCCGGCAGTACACCCCGTCGCTCGCGGTGTTGCCGATGTGCGGACCGCCGTGCGGGCTGGCGCTGACGGTGCGTCTGCTGTTCTGGCTGATGTCGGCGCTTGTCGTGGCCTACGTGGTCTTCGGCGGGATCGACTTCGCATACCAGAAATACCAGCTGCGCAAGCAGTTGATGATGTCTCACGAGGAGATTAAGCGGGAGGTCAAGGAAGTCGAAGGCAATCGTGAGATCAAGAACAAGCGTCGGGATATTCACCGGGAGACGATCGAGAGCGGCAGCTTGTCGGACAACGTCAAGCGTTCCACCGCGGTCGTGCGCAACCCGACGCGTATCGCGGTGTGTCTGCGTTATGTCCCCGGCGAGACGGCGGTGCCGCTCGTGATCGAGAAGGGACGCAACGCGCGCGCACGGCGCATCGTCGAACTCGCCCAGCGCGAAGGCGTTCCGGTGGTCGAGCACATCCCTGTTGCCCGCCAGTTGATGGACCATGTCGAGATCGATGCGCCGATCCCGCCCGACCTGTTCGACGCCGTGGCCGCGATTCTGCGCCTCGCGCTCGATCTTCCGTACGAAGTGCACGGTGTCGCCGATGACGGCGCCCAGGAAGCCATGCATGATGTCTCGCGCGGTCGCGGCGACGGCGAAGCACCGCACCCGCCGAGGACGGACAAGCGCGGAGGTGCCGCATGAGCGCATCGTTGCGACAGGCCGGTTTGTCCCTGACGTGGGCGCTTGCCCTCGGTGCTCAGTGGCTGTCGCTGCCCGCGATCGCGTCGACGCCGGGACTTCTGCCGAGCCATCCTCGCGTGGCCGACGCACAACTGGTCGTGCCGGGGCTTCGTCCTCTTGCAAGACCGGGATTGACGAGCCAGGCGCCGGTCGCCGCCGACGCTGTTATCGAGTCTGATTTCGAGTCTGATCCGCGGGCGCCGCCGTTCGATGCGCTCGTCCAGCGCGCTGCGCGCACGGCGTCGCTGGAGGCGGCGCTGCTTCACGCCGTCATCGAAACCGAGTCGGGCTACGACCCGCGGGCCGTATCCCCACGCGGCGCGATCGGCCTGATGCAAGTCCTGCCGCGCACGGGCGCGCGATTCGGTGTGCGCCGTCTCGAAGATCCGGCGGAGAACCTGCGCGCCGGCGCGGCATATCTGCAGTGGCTGCTTACCCGCTTCGATGGCGAACTGCCCCTGGCGCTCGCGGCCTACAATGCCGGCGAGGGGGCGGTGCTGCGCTACGGCCGTCGCATTCCTCCGTTCCCGGAAACGCAGAATTATGTGCGCAAGGTGATGGCCGGATATTCGCGCTTGCTCGAGACGAGCGCGTTGCCCGGCCGGGGACGTCGCGATGGTGCGACACGCTCGGAGCCGTCCCATAAGCGTGAGGTGTCAGGTGCGCCTGCCGTGGCGGGAGGCGTCGCGATGACGTCGGCGTCTTTCGAACGAGGCTTGCCCGAGGCTCGCGGCGGCGTCGCGGTTCAGGAACGGCGTTCCGCCGCGCCTTCGACGCGCACGGTCGCGGACGCGGGCGTGGGTGACACCTGGCGTCTGCTGCGTGGGCTGGGGGAATTGATGACGCGCAGCCCGTCGGCGCAAACGGGCAGCCGCGATCGGCCCGCCGTCGTGATGCCGTCGCGTTAGGGCGTTAAGGAGTCAGGGTGAGTGGGCGGCCGGGGCAGCCGCAAGACGCTCGCCCGGACGTCGGCCGTCAGGCCGTGTGGACGGTGTCCGCGACGGACTGACGTGCGGACATGCGTTCGAAGTGACGGGCCAGATTGGGATGCGCCTCGCGCCACGCGATTTCCGAAAAACGAAAGTCGAGGTAGCCGAGCGAGCATGTCACGGCCACGTCGGCCAGCGTCAGGCGATTGCTTGCGCACCACTGACGCTCGTCCAGGCCGAGCTCCATGGCACGCAGACCTTCCGTGATCTTGCGCAACTGGCGGTCGATGAGCCGCTGCGAGCGCGACGCTTCGTCATGGAACATCGTCTCGACGCGGATCTGCACGGCGGCATCCGTCAGACCGTCGGCCAGCGCTTCCCAGCAGCGCACTTCGGCGCGTTCGCGACCGGACGGCGGGAGTAGCTTGCCCACGGGCGAAAGCGTATCGAGATACTCGCAAATCACCCGCGAGTCGAACACCGCTTCGCCATCTTCCATCACCAGGCAGGGCACCTTGCCCAGCGGATTGGATTCCTGGATGCGGTTGTCGTCGCCCCATACGTTCTCCAGCTCGAGCTTGTAGTCGAGTTTCTTTTCCGCCAGCACGATGCGGACTTTGCGAACGTAGGGACTGGCGAGGGCACCGATCAACTTCATGTGTCTCCTTCATTAATCGCTGTAGCGCGGGGGAGAGTATAACGTGCACGTCGGGCGTGCCGAGGGGCGCCGTGCAAGGCACAGGGAAAGCCCGGAGGAGGGGCGGCGGCGAGCGGAGTCGGGACGGGCGCCACGAAAAATCGCCCCGGGCGCCGCGGCCGGCCTGCGTCCCCATGCACGGGAGCCGGGAATGGTAAAATAACGGCCTTTCCGAGTTGGCGCCTCGCCCGCTCCCCGGTTTTCTTTTTCGGTGCCCAGTGCCATGTCCGACGAATTCTCCCCATTGACCGCGCTTTCCCCGCTCGACGGCCGTTATGCCAGCAAGACCGACGCCCTGCGTCCGTGGCTGTCCGAGGCGGCATTCATGCGTCACCGCGTGACGGTCGAAATCCACTGGCTGATTGCCCTGTCGAAGGCCGGTTTTGCCGAGATCGCACCGTTCCCGGCCGATGCGGAGGCGTTCCTGCTGGGTCTGGCGGCCAACTTCTCGAACGCCGACGCCCAGCGCATCAAGGACATCGAGAAAGTCACCAACCACGACGTGAAGGCCGTCGAGTACTGGCTCAAGGAAAAGGTCCAGGGGCACAAGGAACTCGAGAAGGCGAGCGAATTCATCCACTTCGCCTGCACGTCGGAAGACATCAACAACACCTCGCACGGCCTGATGATCAAGGGCGCGCGCGACAAGGTGATCGTGCCGGCGCTCGAATCGCTGGTGGCCAAGCTCGGTGAGCTGGCGCGCGAGCACGCCGCTCAGCCGATGCTCTCGCGCACGCACGGCCAGCCCGCGTCGCCGACCACGCTCGGCAAGGAACTCGCCAACGTGGCCGTGCGTCTTGCCCGCGCGCTTGAGCGCGTTCGCCGCGTGGAGTTGCTCGCCAAGATGAACGGCGCCGTCGGCAACTACAACGCCCACCTCTCGGCCTATCCGGAATACGACTGGGAATCGTTCTCGAAGGCGGTCATCGAGCAGCGTCTGGGCCTGACGTTCAACCCGTACACCATCCAGATCGAGCCGCACGACTACATGGCCGAGCTGTTCGACGCCGTGGCCCGCGCCAACACGATCCTGCTCGACCTGAACCGCGACATCTGGGGCTACATCTCGGTCGGCTACTTCAAGCAGAAGACGAAGGCCGGCGAGATCGGTTCGTCGACCATGCCGCACAAGGTCAACCCGATCGACTTCGAAAATTCGGAAGGCAATCTGGGGCTGGCCAACGCCGTGCTGCGTCACCTGGCGGACAAGCTGCCGGTCTCGCGCTGGCAGCGCGACCTGACCGATTCGACCGTGCTGCGCAACATCGGTGTGGCGTTCGGCTACAGCCTGCTCGCGTACGATTCGTGCCTGCGCGGTCTGGGCAAGCTCGAAGTCAACCCGCAGCGCCTGGACGAAGACCTCGACAACACGTGGGAAGTGCTGGCCGAGCCGGTGCAGACCGTGATGCGCCGCTTCGGCGTGCCCAATCCGTACGAGCAGCTCAAGGAGCTCACGCGCGGCAAGGGCATTACCCGCGAAGCGCTGCAGGCCTTCATCAAGCAACTGGCCATTCCGGAAGACGCGAAGGCGCGTTTGCTGGAAATGACGCCGGCGAACTACGTCGGTATCGCCGAGTCGCTTGCCAAGCGCGTCTGACGCACGACAGTCGTCCCGGCAGGACAAGGAACGGGCCGCAGCAGCGGCCCGTTTTTCATGGTGGCGAACCTGACGACCGCATAGGCTGCGGCGTGTCACACGCATCGACAGGTTGCTGTGTATCATAGCCGCACAACCTATAAGGAGAATCCCCTCGATGAAGCTGACTTTCGCCGTAGCCGCCTTGGCCGCCGCCGTCGTGCCGGCCCTCGCACAAGCCCAGTTCGCCAAGCCTGACGACGCCGTGGAGTACCGCCAGTCGGCGCTGTTCCTGCTCGGCAACCACTTCGGCCGCATCGGCGCCGTGGTCAAGGGCGACGTCCCGTTCAACAAGGACGACGTAGCGAAGAACGCGGAACTCGTCGCCACCCTCTCGAAGCTGCCGTGGCCGGCCTTCGAAGGCGGTCAGACGACGGCAAGGAGCAAGGCCAAGCCGGAAACCTTCTCCGACAAGGCGAAGTTCCAGCAAGCGGCCGAGAAGATGGAAACGGCGGTCGCGAAGCTCAACACCGCGGCCAAGGGCGGCGACCTCGCCTCGATCAAGACGGCCTTCGGCGAAGCCGCGCAGACCTGCAAGAGCTGCCACGACAGCTTCCGCGCGAAGTAAATCGTCCCGCCTCGGGAAAACAAAAAAAGCCGGTTGCGTTCATCAACGCGACCGGCTTTTTGCATGCTGGACGCCGCATCCGCGCGACGTCGGTACGATGTCAGTAGGACGGAAGCGACGCGACCGCCGGGCTCAGGTGGACGATCTGGTACACGAGCACCGAAGCCAGCACGATCAGCACCAGCGCGCCGGCGCGCACCCGCCAGTCGTCGCGGGCCGGATGCGCGGGCGTCGCGAGTCGCTTGTCGCCCCCGATCATCGGCGTGAGCAGATCCTTCTTCCGGGCCACGCGGTAATAGACGATCGCCAGCACGTGCAGCACCACGAGCGCCACGAGCACCCATTGATTGCGCTGATGCCAACCAGTGAGCATGTCGCTCAGATCCTTGTCGATGAACTTGACGAGCGGCCCGTCGTTGAAGATGTCATCGTTCGAGAACAGACCCAGGCCGGCCTGAATGCCGAAGAAGAGCAGCATGGCGATGACCGACAGCCCGCCCAGCGGCGTGTGTCCGGCAAAACGTGCCTCCGTGGCCGAAGCGTCGCGCAACGAGCGAACGAACGCGAGCGGCCCGGTGAGAAAGGCGCTGAAGCGCGCGTAGCGCGGGCCGGCAATGCCCCATACCACACGAAAGATCAGTAGCGCGAGGATCGCGTAGCCGCACCAGAAGTGATAGACCATCGCGTTGCCGCCGGTCTTGGCCGTCACGTAGGCCGCGACGGCGATCACGACGAACGCCCAGTGGAACAGACGGGTGGGCAGGTCCCAGATGCGGATCGGCTTCATGGCAAGACGTGTTGGAATGGTCGAATTCCGGGAGATTACCGCAAGCCCGGCAGGCGTGCACGCGCCAGGCGCCGATGCGCATCGGATCAGCGAGTACACGGATGAAAAAAAACCGCCGGACGCGCCGGCGGTTTTGGGGACGTGGGCTGCGCGCCGTCAGACGCGTGCGCCGAAGTTCGGATCGTTGCGATCGACCCCTTCCTCGCCGTCCTTGTTGCCGTGCTTGATCAGATCTTCGCGCTTCACGCCGAACCACATGGCGAGCGCGGCAGCGACGAACACGGACGAGTAGATACCGAACAGAATACCCACCGTCAGGGCCAGCGCGAAGTAGTGTAGCGTCTGGCCGCCGAAGAAGAACATCGACAGCACCATCATTTCCGTGCTCGCGTGCGTGATGATCGTACGCGACATGGTCGTGGTGATGGCGTGGTCGATCACTTCCTGCACGGTCGCCTTGCGCATCTTGCGGAAGGTCTCGCGAATCCGGTCGAAGATCACGACCGATTCGTTCACGGAGTAGCCGAGCACCGCCAGCACCCCCGCGAGCACCGCCAGCGAGAACTCCCATTGGAAATAGGCGAAGAAGCCGAGAATGATCACCACGTCGTGCAGGTTGGCGATCACGCCGGCGACGGCGAACTTCCATTCGAAGCGGAACGACAGGTAGATGATGATGCCGACCACGACGAACGTAAGCGCCAGCAAGCCGTCGGTGAACAACTCATGCCCGATCTGCGGACCGACGAATTCCACGCGACGCAGCGACACGTCCGGGGCGTCGGCCTTGAGCACGGTCATCACGGCGTCGCTTTGCTGCGCGCTGGTGATCTGCTTGCCGTCCGGGCCGTTCTGGATGGGCAGGCGGATCATCACGTCGCGCGAAGTGCCGAAGCTCTGCACCTGCACATCGCGATAGCCGAGCTTGCCGACTTCGCCGCGGATCTTCTCGAGATCGGCCGCCTGCGTGTAGGCCACTTCCATGACCGTACCGCCGGTGAACTCGATCGACAGGTGCAGGCCCCGGGTGAGCAGGAAGAACACCGCCGCCACGAACGTGAGCGCCGAGACGATGTTGAAGATGAGGGCGTGCCGCATGAACGGCACGTCTTTCTTGATACGGAAAAATTCCATGACTGTTTCCTCTCGCGCCTGCGGTTATTGCTCGCCCGCGTCGGGTGCGTTCGCGGCACCGTCCGGGCGCCAGACCTGACCGATCGCCAGCGTCTTGAGCTTGCGACGGCTGCCGTACCACAGGTTGACCAGACCGCGCGAGAAGAACACGGCCGAGAACATCGAGGTCAGGATACCCAGGCAGTGCACCACGGCAAACGCGCGCACCGGGCCCGAACCGAACGCCAGCAGCGCCAGACCCGCGATGAGCGTGGTCACGTTCGAGTCCAGAATCGTGGCCCAGGCGTGTTCGAAGCCCAGCGAAATCGCCTTCTGGGCCGACGCGCCCGCGCGCAATTCCTCACGGATACGTTCGTTGATCAGCACGTTCGCGTCGATGGCCATACCGAGCGTGAGCGCGATAGCGGCGATACCCGGCAGCGTGAGCGTGGCCTGCATCATCGAGAGCACGGCCACGAGCAGCAGCAGGTTGAACAGCAGGGCGATCACCGAGAACACGCCGAACAGCATGTAGTACAGCATCATGAAGACGGCGATGGCGATCAGGCCGTACAGCACCGAGTCCACCCCCTTTTGCACGTTGTCCGCGCCGAGGCTCGGGCCGATCGTGCGTTCCTCGATGATTTCCATCGGCGCGGCGAGCGAGCCGGCGCGCAGCAGCAGCGCCAGATCGTTGGCGGCTTGCGCCGAGCCCATGCCGGTGATCTGGAAGCTCTGGCCGAGTTCGCTGCGGATGTTCGCCACCGTCAGCACTTCGCCCTTGCCCTTCTCGAACAGCACGATGGCCATCGGCTTGCCGATGTTGTCGCGCGAGACGTCGCGCAGCACGCGCCCGCCCGCGGCGTCGAGCTTGATGTTGACCGACGGCTGCTGGTGGTCGTCGAAGCCCGCGGCGGCGCTGGTGATGCGATCGCCGCTGAAGATGACCTGACGCTTGAGCAGCACCGGCGCACCGTTGCCGTGCAGGAACAGTTCGTCCTGCGGGGGCACCGGCGTATCGGCCGACACGAGGCGCGGCGCATCCGGGTCCGCCAGACGCGCTTCGAGCGTTGCCGTGCGGCCGATGATGTCCTTCGCCTTGGCGGTGTCCTGCACGCCCGGCAACTGCACCACGATGCGGTCCGGACCTTCCTGCTGGATCACCGGTTCGGCCACGCCCAGTTCGTTCACGCGGTTGTGCAGCGTGACGATGTTCTGCTTGACGGCGTTGTCCTGCACCGCGCGGCGGGCCGCATCGGTGAACGCGCCCACGACCTTGAATGTGCCGTTCGCACCCGCCTGGGTGGTGTACGACAGATCAGGCAGACCGTCGGCGAGCGCGCCACGGGCGCGCTCGGCGTCTTCCTGGCTGGAGAAGGCGACTTCGATGCCGTTGTCCGTGCGCGTCACACCG
The DNA here is from genome assembly GCF_000815105.2 of Pandoraea pulmonicola. Lineage (NCBI taxonomy): Bacteria > Pseudomonadati > Pseudomonadota > Betaproteobacteria > Burkholderiales > Burkholderiaceae > Pandoraea > Pandoraea pulmonicola. The sequence continues at coordinate 1,024,853 of NZ_CP010310.2, forward strand.
TTGTGGCGGATGTTCTTGTCGCGCAGCAGCGTACGGGCGTCGGCGGCAGCCGCATCCAGGCGCTTCGTGATGGCGCCGGCCATGTCGACTTGCAGCAGGAAGTGCACACCGCCGCGCAGGTCGAGACCGAGGTACATCGGCAGCGCGTGAATCTTGCCGAGCCAATCCGGCGAGGCCGAGAGCAGGTTCAGCGCGACGACGTAGGTCGGGTCGCTCGGATCGGTGTTCAGCGACGTCTGGAGCAGGTCCTTGGCGCGCAGTTGCGTGTCGGTGTCGGCAAAGCGAATGCGTACGCTCGGGTTATTGCCCGTGCTGTCGAACACGGCGCCCTGGTAAGCGATGTTCTGGGACTTGAGCGCGTCTTCGGCGCGCGAGAGCGTCGAAGGATCGACCTTGACGGTCGCCTTGACGCTGGAAATCTGTACCGCCGGCGTCTCACCAAAGAGGTTCGGCAGTGTATAGAGCACCCCGATGGCGAGCGCCACCAGAATGAGGATGTATTTCCAGAGAGGATAGCGATTCATAGCGGCGGGCTAGGGTGATGCCTCGTGGCAAACCGTGCTGCAGACCGGCTTGCATGGCGGCGCCGGACGCGAGGACCGGCATCGCCATGCACTGCGGCCGCCTTTGAGGGCGGCCGCGTGCGGTTGTGCGTGGATCAGAGCGCCTTGAGGGTGCCCTTCGGCAGCAGGGTCGTGATGGCACCCTTTTGCACGTTGATCTCGACGTTGTCCGCGATCTCCACGGTCACGAAGGTCTCGCCGACCTTCGAGATGCGACCGGCCAGGCCTCCCGAGGTCACGACTTCGTCACCCTTGGCGAGCGCGGCCAGCATGTTGCGGGTCTCTTTCTGGCGCTTCATCTGCGGACGGATCATGATGAAGTACAGCACCACGAACATCAGCACGAGCGGCAGGAAGCTCATCAGGTTGCTGGTCGGGCTGGCGGCGCCAGCCGTCTGAGCGAAGGCTTCGGAAATCAGCACGTTCGGTTCTCCTTATGTGTAAGACGAGTAAAAGCCGCATGCGACCGGTTGCCCGGTCACGCGCGGCATGTTGTTTCGGTGCGAGGACGCACGATCCAAGCCCGGCATTTTACCACCGCCCGACCCCGTTCCCCGGGAGGAATCCATGTCGTCGGCGCCCGCGTCCGGGACTCCGGCCGTCACTGCACCCCGCGCGCTCGCTCGGCGCGGAACTGGGCGACGAACGCGTCGAAACGGTGCGCTTCGATGGCATCCCGGATTTCCTGCATCAGCGTCAGATAGTAATGCAGGTTGTGGATGGTGTTGAGCCGCGCGCCCAGAATCTCCCCGGCTCGCTGCAAGTGGTGCAGATAGGCGCGCGAGAAGTTTCGACAGGTGTAACAGCCGCAAGTTTCGTCCAGCGGGCGGGTATCGCTCTTGTGCGACGCGTTGCGGATCTTCAGATCGCCGAAACGCGTGAACAGCCAGCCGTTGCGCGCATTGCGCGTGGGCATCACGCAGTCGAACATGTCGACGCCGGCGGCCACCCCGGCCACGAGGTCTTCCGGCGTGCCCACGCCCATCAGGTAGTGCGGCTTGTTCGCCGGCAGGCGCGGCGCCACGTGCTCGAGCACACGCATCATGTCTTCCTTCGGTTCGCCGACCGACAGTCCGCCGATCGCATAGCCGTGGAAGTCCAGTTCCGACAGGCCCGCGAGCGACTCGTCGCGCAGGTGCTCGTACATGCCGCCCTGCACGATGCCGAACAGCGCGTTCGGATTCTCCAGGCGATTGAACTCATCGATGGAGCGCTTGGCCCAGCGCAGCGACATGCGCATCGACTGGCCGGCCTCGACCTCCGTGGCCGGACGGCCGTCGATTTCGTATGGCGTGCATTCGTCGAACTGCATGACGATGTCCGAATTGAGCACGCGCTGGATCTGCATCGAGATTTCCGGCGAGAGGAAAAGCCGGTCGCCGTTGACGGGCGAGGCGAACTTCACGCCTTCTTCGCTGATTTTGCGCAGATCGCCCAGGCTGAACACCTGAAAACCGCCGGAATCGGTGAGGATCGGGCGATCCCAGCCCATGAAGCGGTGCAGGCCGCCGTGGGCGGCAATTGTCTCGAGCCCCGGGCGCAGCCACAGGTGAAAGGTATTGCCGAGGATGATCTGGGCGTTGTTCTCGACGAGCTCGGCGGGCGACATTGCCTTGACCGAGCCGTAGGTGCCCACGGGCATGAAGATGGGCGTCTCGACCACGCCATGGTTGAGCGTGACGCGCCCCCGGCGGGCTTGCCCGTCGGTGGTGATGAGTTCGAACTTGAGCATGTGTCGTGCGCCCCGGCACCACCGGCAAAACAAGCCAGCGCCCGCACGGGACGTCAAAAAATGAGCGGCCGCGCCCCATGCGCGGTCAGGGCGCTATTGTACCGGTAAGTCCCGTCAAGTCTTGCGGGCCGTCCCACAGGCGCCCTCGCCGGTGCGCCATGTCCGCCGGCAGTCTCAGGCGGCGGTCTTCGTCGCGTGGCGAACCGCTTCGCGCGAGAGGATCATCGCGTCGCCGTAGCTGAAGAAGCGATACCGCTGCTCGATCGCGTGCCGGTATGCCGCGCGAATCGTCTCCATGCCGGAGAAGGCCGAGACGAGCATGAGCAGCGTCGACTTGGGCAGGTGGAAGTTGGTGATGAGCCGATCGACGAGCTGGAAGCGGTAGCCCGGCGTGATGAAGATGTCCGTCTCGGCGCTGCCCGCACGCAGCGAGCCGGGGGCGGCGCCCGCCGCCAACGCCGCCTGGGCGCCGGATTCCAGCGCGCGCATCGACGTGGTGCCTACCGCGATCACACGCCCGCCACGGGCGCGCGCGGCGGCAATGGCGTTGACCAGCGATGGCGTGATCTCGTACCACTCCGCGTGCATCTTGTGCTCGCCGATGTTCTCCACGCGCACCGGCTGGAACGTGCCTGCGCCCACGTGCAGCGTCAGCGTGGCTCGCTCGACGCCCAGCGCGTCGAGCCGGGCGAAGAGGGCGTCGTCGAAGTGCAGGCCGGCCGTCGGCGCCGCGACCGCGCCCGGATGGCGGGCGTAGACGGTCTGGTAACGCGTCTCGTCGCCGGCGTCGGCGTCGTGCGTGATGTAAGGCGGCAACGGCAGTCGGCCGTAGGTCTCGAGCAGCGTATAGCAGTCGTCGGGAAAGTGGAGCGTGTAGAACGGCTCGACGCGTTCGCCGACCGTGACCTCGAACGCGTCGGCCAGGCGCAGCACCGTGCCCGGCGCGGGACTCTTGCTGGCGCGGATCTGGGCGAGGGCGGTGCGGTTGTCGATCACGCGCTCGATGAGGACTTCGATCTTGCCGCCGCTCGCCTTCTGGCCGAACAGACGCGCCTTGATGACGCGCGTGTCGTTGAACACGAGCAGGTCGCCGGGGGCGAGCAGGCCGGGGAGGTCGGCGAAATGCCGGTCGTAGAGGTGCGGCGGCGTGACGCGGCCATCGACTTCCAGCAGGCGACTGGCGGTGCGCTCGGCGAGCGCCGTCTGCGCGATGAGCTCGGGCGGCAGGTCGAAATCGAAATCGGAAAGGGTATACATCAGCGTTTACAATGCACAGGGTCTGTTCACCGGGATACCGGGCTCGTGAACGTGTCTGGCCGGACGGCCGGCGGGACGCGCTCCCTTCCACGTCCCCGGGATGAGGGTGAGCAGGACCAAAGACCGACATTTTACTTGGTTCGTCCGAAGGCCTGCCGGCACGGCGCGCGCTTCGGTGCGGACGACCCCGACCCGCGACTGCATGACCGAACGCAGAATGCCCGCCAACGCGCGTGACAATGAGCCCGCCGATCTCGTGGATCCAGCCGATGCCGCCGGGGCGCAGGTGGACGCTTCGTCGCGTCCGGCTGCGAAGCGCGCCGCCCGAGGGGCTGCGCCGGCGAAGTCGTCGGCGTCGGCGAAATCCGGCAAATCCGCCGACAAGATGGATAACGCCGACAAGACCGACAAGGCCACCAAAGCCGCCAACGCAGCCAAGGAGCCCGCGCGCAAGACCGGCTCGGGCAGCGCCGACAAGCTTGCCAAGCTCGGCCTGAAGCGCGACATCGACCTGATCCTGCATCTGCCGATGCGCTACGAGGACGAGACCACGCTGCGCAAGATCGGCGAGGTGCTGCCGAGCGAGATGGCTCAGGTCGAGGGTGTCGTCACGTCGAGCGAAGTGGCATACCGGCCGCGCCGCCAGTGGGTGGTGCGCATTGCCGACGAAGGCCACGAGCTGGTGCTCCGGTTTCTGAATTTCTATGGCAGCCAGCAGAAGCAGCTCGCCGTCGGCACGCGCGTGCGGGTGCGCGGCGAAGTGCGCGGCGGCTTCTTCGGGCTGGAGATGGTGCATCCCGCCTATCGCGTCGTGCAGGACGCCGCCGCCCCGTTGCCCGAATCGCTCACGCCCGTCTATCCGAGTGCGGCAGGCCTGTCGCAAGCCTACTTGCGCAAGGCCATTCACAACGCGATGGAACGCACGCCGCTGCCCGAACTCCTGCCGCCGGGACTGCTGCAGCACGCCATCGGCCCGGATCACCCGTTGCCCGCGCTCGCAGACGCCGTGCGCCTGCTGCACGCACCGCCACCCAACGTATCGGAGACGGCGCTCGTCGAGCGCTCGCACCCGGCATGGCTGCGCATCAAGTGCGAGGAACTGCTCGCGCAGCAACTGTCGCTCAAGCGGGCGCAGGCGGCGCGCCGGCGTCTGGCGGCACCGGCGCTCGGCACGCGTGTCGCCGGGGGCTTGCTGGCGCGCTTCGAGGCGGCGCTGCCGTTCCGCCTGACCGGTGCGCAGCAGCGCGTGTGGGCGGAGATCCGCGCCGATCTGGCGCAGCCGCACCCGATGCAGCGTCTGCTGCAGGGCGACGTGGGTAGCGGCAAGACGATCATCGCCGCGCTTGCGGCCGCGCAGGCCATCGACGCAGGTTATCAGGCGGCGATCATGGCGCCGACCGAAATCCTCGCCGAACAGCATCTGCGCAAACTCTCCGCATGGCTCGCGCCGCTCGGCGTGGAAGTGGCCTGGCTTGCGGGCAGCATGAAGGCGAAGGAAAAGCGGGAGGCGCTGGCGCGCGTCGCGAGTGGCGAGGCGCAACTCGTCATCGGCACGCACGCCATCATCCAGGACACGGTCGCGTTCGCCCGGCTGGGCATGGCCGTCGTCGACGAGCAGCATCGTTTCGGCGTGGCGCAGCGTCTCGCGCTGCGCAGCAAGATGCGGACGGCGGGCATGGGCGAGAACGCCATGCCGCATCAATTGATGATGAGCGCCACGCCGATTCCGCGCACGCTTGCCATGACCTACTATGCCGATCTGGACGTGTCCGTGATCGACGAACTGCCGCCGGGCCGCAGCCCGGTCGTCACCAAGCTCGTGAGCGATACGCGCCGCCCCGAAGTGATCGACCGCGTGCGCGCGGCGGCGCTCGCGGGACGCCAAGTGTACTGGGTCTGTCCGCTCATCGAAGAGAGCGAGGCGCTGCAACTGCAGACGGCGGTCGACACGCACGCACAACTGGTCGCGGCGTTGCCGGAGTTGCGCGTGGGCCTCGTGCACGGGCGTCTTTCGCCCGCGGAAAAGGCCGCCGTGATGGACGACTTCACGCGCGGCGACACGCACCTTCTGGTGGCGACGACGGTGATCGAAGTGGGCGTGGACGTGCCCAATGCCTCGCTGATGGTCATCGAGCACGCCGAGCGTTTCGGGCTGGCGCAGTTGCATCAACTGCGCGGACGCGTGGGGCGCGGCTCGGCCGAATCCGTCTGTCTGCTGATGTATGCGTCGCCGCTGTCGATGGGCGCGAAGGCACGCCTGCAGACGATGCGCGAGACCACCGACGGTTTCGTCATCGCACGACGCGATCTGGAGATTCGTGGACCGGGCGAGTTTCTCGGCGCGCGGCAGTCGGGCGCGGCCATGCTGCGCTTCGTCGATCTGAATGAGGACGGCTGGCTGATCCCTGGTGCGCAGGAAGCGGCCGACGTGTTGCTGAAGTCGCATCCCGCCGCCGTGGCCGCGCATCTGGAACGCTGGCTCGGCGCTCGGGAGGATTATCTGAAGGCATGAGCCGAGCCGGCGCGAGGTCCGCAACAATGGGAAGATGCCACGAGCGTCGCCCGAAAATGGGCAATTGCCGCTCGATTGTGCTATAAAAAACAAAATCTATCGGCTGCGGTGATTCGATTAATGACACAGGTTAGGACGACATGACCCTCACGGAACTCAAGTACATCGTGGCGGTGGCGCGGGAGCGCCATTTCGGTCGCGCGGCGGAAGCCTGTTTCGTCAGCCAGCCCACGCTGTCGGTGGCCATCAAGAAGCTCGAGGACGAACTGAACGTTCAGATTTTCGAGCGTGGCGCCGCCGAAGTCAGCGTGACGCCGCTCGGCGAGCAGATCGTGGCGCAGGCGCAGCGCGTGCTCGAACAGACCATCGCCATCAAGGAAATTGCCAAGCAGGGCCGCGATCCGCTCGCCGGCCCGCTGCGCCTCGGCGTGATCTACACGATCGGGCCGTACCTGCTGCCGGCGCTCGTGAAGGAGATGATCGAGAGCACGCCGCAGATGCCGCTCATGCTGCAGGAGAATTACACGCTCAAGCTCATCGAGTTGCTCAAGCAGGGCGAGATCGACGCGGCCATCATGGCGCTGCCGTTCCCCGAGAGCGGGTTGATGGTGCGCCCGCTCTACGACGAGCCGTTCGTCGTGGCGCTGCCGCGCTCGCATCCGTGGGCGGAGCGCGAGCAGATCGACGCCGGAGATCTCAAGCAGGAAACGATGCTGCTGCTCGGCAGCGGTCACTGCTTCCGCGATCATGTGCTCGGCGTGTGCCCGGAACTGATGCGCTTCTCGCAGAATGCCGACGGCATCCAGAAGACGTTCGAAGGCTCCTCGCTCGAAACCATCCGGCACATGGTGGCGAGCGGCGTCGGTATCACCGTGTTGCCGAAGACGTCGGTGCCCGAGACGCACGCGCCGGACAGCCTGTTGCGCTACGTGCCGTTCTCGGCGCCGGTGCCCGATCGCCGAGTGGTGCTGGCCTGGCGCAAGAGTTTCACGCGTCTGCCGGCGATCGAAGCGGTGGCCCAGGCCATCGCCCGATGCCATCTGCCGGGCGTGATCCCGCTCGATCTGCCCGCCACATCGAACTGACCGTTCTCCAGCGGGGGCGTTCTGCCCCCGCCGCGCCTCATCTGCCGAATTCCCCTCCCGGCTTTGCCCGATCACCGCTGATCGGACAGATCCACCCAATGCAGTGTCCGCTGCCGGGCGCTTGCCTCTCCCTGTTTTTCCTCCCGTTTATCCCCCGGCGGCGACGCTGAACCGCCGGTCACATTGCTTTTCTCTATGAAATATATGAAAACGATCAATTCGACTATTTCAATAAAAATATTTAATCTTGCGACATGCGTTTGAGAGCCGCGTCACAGTAGACGTGAGGCTCGACAGACGCTCCGAACGACCCATGGCCGGGCTTATGGATCCGCACAGCAACGACGCATTCGAAGGTGCCGAAATGACCCAGTGGAAGGCCTATTTGCACGACATTGAAAACACGCTGGAACAAGTCCTTGCCGACTTCGCGTTGATGAGCGCGTAAGCCAGGCGATATCGACCCATCAGGAAACAGGAGAGCGTCACATGTCCGATACGAACAAACTCACGACCGCCGCCGGCGCACCGGTGTCCGACAACCAGAACACGATGACGGCCGGCCCGCGCGGCCCCGCGCTGCTGCAGGACGTGTGGTTCCTCGAAAAGCTCGCGCACTTCGACCGCGAAGTGATTCCCGAGCGCCGTGTGCACGCCAAGGGTTCGGGGGCGTACGGCAAGCTGACCGTCACGCACGACATCACGAAGTACACCCGCGCGCGGGTGTTCGAGACGATCGGCAAGGAAACGCCGGTGTTCCTGCGTTTCTCGACGGTGGCGGGCGAGCGCGGCGCCGCCGACGCCGAGCGCGACGTACGCGGCTTCGCGCTCAAGTTCTACACGGACGAGGGCAACTGGGATCTCGTGGGCAATAACACGCCCGTGTTCTTCGTACGCGATCCGCTCAAGTTCCCGGACTTCATTCACACGCAGAAGCGCGATCCGAAGACCAATCTGCGCAACCCGACGGCGGTGTGGGATTTCTGGTCGCGGCATCCGGAGTCGCTGCACCAGGTGACGATCCTCATGAGCGATCGCGGCTTGCCGGCGAACTATCGTCAGCAGCACGGTTTCGGTTCGCACACGTTCAGTTTCGTCAACGCGGCGAACGAACGTTTCTGGGTGAAGTTCCACTTCAAGTCGATGCAGGGCGTGGCAAACCTGACCAATGACGAAGCGGCGCAAGTCGTGGCGAGAGATCGCGAGAGCGCGCAACGCGATCTGTTCGAGGCCATCGAAGCCGGCAACTTCCCGCGCTGGCGCATGCAGGTGCAGATCATGCCCGAGGCCGATGCGGCGACGTACCGCATCAACCCGTTCGACCTGACGAAGGTATGGCCACACGCGGACTACCCGCTGATCGACGTGGGCGTGCTGGAGCTGAACCGCAATCCGGAGAACTACTTCGCCGAGGTCGAGCAGGCGGCGTTCAATCCGGCCAATGTGGTGCCGGGCATCGGTTTCTCGCCGGATCGCATGCTGCAAGGCCGCCTGTTTTCGTATGGCGACACGCAGCGCTATCGCCTCGGTGTGAATCACAGCGCGATTCCCGTGAATGCTCCGAAGTGCCCGTTCCACAACAGCTTCCATCGCGACGGCGCCATGCGCGTGGACGGCAACCTGGGCGGCGCGCCGAACTATGAGCCGAATCGTTATGGTGCGTTCGCGCAGCAGCCGGAATTCCGTGAGCCCCCGCTGGGATTGGGGGCGGTGGCGGATCGTTTCGATCATCGCGAGGACGACGATTACTACTCGCAACCGCGCGCGTTGTTCAATCTGTTCGACGATGGCCAGAAGGCGCGCCTGTTCGACAACATCGCGGCGGCAATGAATGGCGTGCCGGAAGATGTGGCGCAGCGCCAGATCGATCACTTCGCGAAGATCGATCCCGCTTATGCGGCGGGCGTGATTGCGGCACGCAAGGCGTTGGCAAAGTAAGGCGTTGAGCGGCTCACGAGACGGCGCGGTGCTGCCGTCCCGTGCGGCGATTCGACGTGTGCATGCGAGCGCGTGTGGTTCAGGCCGCCGGCCAGAAAGCGCGGATCGCGGCAATGCCATGGGCGCCCGCATTGCGCGCGTTGCCCAGCATGTCGGCGCGCATGCCGCCGAGCGCGAACACCGGCAACGGCGAGCGCGCCGCCAACGCGGTGAACGCGGGCCAGCCGAGCGGCGTGGCGTCCGGATGCGTGGCGGTGGCCAGTACCGGCGACAGCGTCACGAAGTCGAGTCCCAGGTGTGCTGCATGAGCGAGTTGCGCGGCATCGTGGCAGGCGGCGCTCACGAGCTTCCAGCCCGATGGGCGCTCGCGGCTCGCCATGAGGCGCGCGCTGGTGAGATGCCAGCCATCCGCCTTCGGAACCGCGCCTGCGTGCCCGCCATTCGACGCCTCGAGCCAGAGTTCGGCCACGTCGTGCGGGGGATTGAGCAGGAGTTGGGCCCCGGCGGCGTGCGTGAGCGCCAGTGCACTTTCGGCCAGCGCGCGATAGCCGTCCGCATCGAGCGAGCGATTGCGCAGCTGTACGAGCCGGATGCCGCGCGCGAGCGCTTGCGCGAGTTGCGATGCGAACGTCGCGATCTGCGCGCGGGAGGCGACGTCGGGCGTCACGAGCAGTTGGCGGGGAAGCGGCACGGCGGGAGCATCGCTGGTGACGTCGGTCACACGCGACGCGCCGGAAGATCGGCTGGGCATCGGCGGGCGGCGGGCAGAGTCGGCGGGCATGCGCGCAGTGTAACCGGAACACCGGGGCGAACGTCATGAGGAAAGTACCGAGATCGACCGACGCGGAACCTCGCGCGGCTCGATGACATCCGACACGGTGGCGACGCAAGTCGTCGCACGAACTCGCCATCGAAGGCGGTTTTTTCAATTCGATGCGCGTGTGGCATTGCCGCATGGCGCAGCGAGCAACACAGTAAATGGAGTGACCATGGCAAGGAAGAACAACGCGGCCAGCGTGAATATCGGCATCAGCGACAAGGATCGCAAGCGCATCGTCGACGGCTTGAGTCATCTGCTTGCCGATACCTACACGCTGTACCTGAAGACCCACAATTTCCATTGGAACGTGACCGGCCCGATGTTCAACACGCTGCACCTGATGTTCGAGGGGCAGTACAACGAACTGGCGTTGGCCGTCGATCAGATTGCCGAGCGTATTCGTGCGCTTGGCTATCCGGCGCCGGGCACGTACAAGGCGTTCGCGAAGCTGTCGTCGATTCCCGAGGCCGAAGGCGTGCCGACGGCCGAGGAGATGATTCGTCAACTCGTGGAAGGACAGGAGGCGGTGACGCGAACCGCGCGGGGCATCTTCCCGACGGTCGAGGCCGCTTCGGACGAACCGACCGCCGATCTGCTCACGCAGCGCATGCAACTGCACGAAAAGAACGCGTGGATGCTGCGCAGCCTGCTTGCCTGAGCCTGACCGGCATCGCCAGCGCGCCAGGGTGTCGGGCGCGTAATCGTCAACGCGTCAACGCCTGTGCTTTGCGCGGGCGTTTTCGATTGTGCCGCCTGACGGCGCGGTTCGCGCCGTCAGGAAACACGTTCGCCCTATCGGGCGGGAAATGCCATAGAGAAAGGGTGCGCTCCGCGATGCAGTCCAGTACACTCGCCGGATGCCCATCGATTGGCTCCTCCGAAATCTCCTCGTCAGCCTGTTCCTGCCGCCGGTCAATGTGCTGGTGCTCGCAGGGCTCGCGTTCGTGTGCTGGCGACGCTGGGCGCGCGTCGGCAAGGCCCTGGCCGTGTTGGCGGCGCTCTGCCTATGGTTGCAGGGGTCTCCGTGGTTCGCGCGGCAAGTGTCGCGGCCGCTCGAAGTGGGGACGCCCGTCGACATTCGTACGATCGAGCCCGCGCACGGCGCGGCTGGCGCGGCGGCGAAGTCGCCGCAGGCCGTCGTCGTTCTCGGCGGCGGCCTCGGCCTAGGCAGCCCCGAATTCGGGCGTGAGAATGGATATGACCTCGGTCGTGCGACGCTGGAACGTTTGCGCTACGGTGTGTTTCTGGCACGCCACGCGGAATTGCCGGTGCTGGCCTCCGGCGGCAGTCCGTCGGGCAAGGTGGCCGAAGCGCGCATGATGGCGCAGGTCGCGACCGAAGAATTCGGCACGTCGGTCCGCTGGATCGAGGGCCAATCGCTGAACACGGCGCAAAACGCCGTTTTCAGTGCGCGTATGCTGGCCAACGTCGGCGTCACGCGCGTCTACCTGGTCACGAGCGCCTTGCATATGCGCCGCGCTCGCGATCAGTTCGAGCGTGCCGGGCTCACGGTGGTACCCGCACCGTGCTGTAACGCCACAGCGCTCGACCCGGACGCAATTCCTGGCTGGTGGCCCACCATTGACGGTCTGCGCGACACGCGTCAGGCCATGCGCGAGTGGATGGCGCTGGCCGTAGGGCATTGATCCGCGCGCGTCCTGCTCGATGTCGTCAAACCCGACATCCCAGGCGCGTATGTTGAGGCGAGCTTCGCAGCGCCGCGAGCTTGCCGATTTGCCAACCTCAAGAAACGAGAGAGACGTATGAAGACGAAAGCTGTCCTGACTGCAGAAGACGTGCAGAAGATCAACGCCGCCGCCGTGGCCGAAGCCACCGCGAACGGCTGGAACGTATGCATCACGATCGTGGACGACGGCGGCCACGCGCTGTCGCTGTATCGCATGGACGGCGCCGCGCCGAGCACGGCCATGATGTCGCTGGGCAAGGCGCAGACGTCGGCGCTCGGTCGTCGCGAGAGCGGCGCGTTCGAGGAAATGATCAACGGCGGCCGTTTCGCGTTCCTGAGCGCGCCGAACACCGCGATGCTCGAGGGCGGCGTGCCCATCGTCGTCGATGGCGACGTCATCGGCGCCGTCGGCGTGTCGGGGGTGAAGTCCGCGCAGGACGCGCAGATCGCCCGCGCGGGCATTGCCGCCGTCGTCGCCGCTACCAGCGCCTGATTCCCACGAACGGGATGTCCGGGCGAGCAGGCCCGGTGCGGTTGTCGAAGCAGCATCGTCAGCGAAAGCCGGCGATGCTTTTTTTGTGGGCTGCGCGGTGGCGAGGCAAACGCAAAAAAAGAAAACCCGTCCTCGCGGACGGGTCAAGGGCTTGTCAGGCCGGACGGTCGCAACCTGAGGCTTGGCAGGTTGGACCACGAGGAGAACATCAATGAAATCCGTGTGGCTGGACAAAAAAAGCGGCTTGGCTGGCGCGCAACGCAGGTAGAGAGGGGCTTGCCGTAACTACATGGGATCGCGTTGCGTTCGCTGGCTACTGCCAAACACCTCTTAGGCGAGGTGGTCCCCACAAAACTCGGTGAAGCCGGCGGCACGGTCGTGGTCGTGCCACCGTCAAAATTCAGTGTCTTACTTCGTCAGGATCAACTTGCCGTAACGCGTGGCGCGCAACTGGTACGTCTGTCCGTTGTGCAGGATGTTCACGCATTGCGTGCCTTGCAGCAGATGATCGCTGGTCAGAACACGACCGGCTGCGTGAGTGGCCGGCTTGGCTACCACCGGCGCCGGGCTCGCAGCTTGCGTGCGCGACACCGAGAGGGTGCGGCGCGGTGCCGTAGCGGGCGTGGTCTGGCGGGCAGTGGTGTGGCTTGCGGTCATCTCGCTCATCCGTGTGGCTGACTGTGAGATGAATATTAAATGAGAATCATTCCCATTTATATTTGAATTTGACTATTGTTGCTGTTTGGTAAATAGACTCTTGCTAAACAACCGGTCGCCGGCCCATGCGAAGCCTGTGTCCGACGACCGGTGTATCAGCCCAGCGCGCCTTGCTCGGCGAGGGCGCGAATCTGCGCGACCGTGTCGATGTCGGCCTCGCGATAGGCGGATTTCACGAACTCGCTGTAGCGCGTATCGGCGGTGGCGACGTCTTCCGGCAACGTCGTGCTGTAGGTGAATCGCACGAAGTAATGGGTTGGCGTCGGCTCTTCGATACGCATGGTGAGGGTGCCACCGGCATGTTGTTCCGTCGCGGCCGTCTCGTAACGCACGGATTGCTGCGCGTCGAAGACGACCCGGTCGTGCACGATCGTTTGCCCGAAGCGCAGTTCGCGGGTGAGCGTGTCGTCCGAGCGCTCGTGCACGATGCACTTATCGAGCCCCAGCACGAAAGTCTCCGGCTGCTCGGCGCGCAGCACGAGCCCGCGCCATAGTTGTTCGCGCGACAGCGCAAAAGCCAGCGGATTCAGGAGGTCGTTGACCTCGATCAGGTGTTCGTACTGCAAGACGTTTTCCTCGGTTTTCTGTTCCTGTCGATGATTGCCCGCGTCATGTCGCACGTCGGGCCGTCCATCGAATATCACGCCACCAATGTGCTGTCGATGGCGATGGTGCCCGACAGCACCTTGTGAATTGGGCATGCATTGGCGATTTCCAAGAGGCGCTGCCGCTGCTCTTCGGACAGATCGCCCGCGAGTTCGATCTGGCGCGTGATCTGCGTCGTGCCTGCCGGCGGTTTGCCTTCGGGGTTCATCGCGAGCGTGACCTTCACGTCCTTGAGAGGCCATTCCTTGCGGCGCGCATACATCTGCAGCGTGATCGACGTGCATGCACCGAGGCTCGACAGCAGCAACGCGGCCGGCGCGGGACCGATATCCGCGCCCCCCAGCGTGGCCGGTTCGTCGGCAACCCATTCGTGTTTGCCATCCGTGAGATGCGTGGTGTAACCGGCGGCGCCCAGATGGGCGGTGACATTGGCTTCTGCGGTCATGACGACTCCTTTGTGGGGCGATGACGAAATGAGCCCGACATTGAAAAAATTTCGGGCCACAACGCACGTTAGGTGCCATTGTGACCCAATTTCATCTGCTCGGTACGCAGGACGAGGAGGTGAATCCCGTCGCGCGTCAGGCGTTCGAACCTGTGGCGGGAATCCGTCCCATGCGGCCGGCCTGGAAGTCGAGAATCGCCTGACGGATCTCGCTTTCCGTGTTCATGACGAACGGGCCGTAACGCGCGACCGGCTCACCGAGGGGCTTGCCTCCGATCAACAGAAACGACATCGGCTCGTCGCCGTCGTTGCGCACCGTCACGCCTTCGCCGTCGCTGCCGAAGACGACCATCTGATGCGCTTTCGCCGGCGTCGCTTCCGGGCCGAAATGCCCTTCGCCGTCAATCACGTAGGCAAACACATTGAAGTCGGATGGCACCGCGTGATCGAGCAGCGCCTGCGGCTGGAGCGTGAAGTGCTGATAGAGGATCGGCGTGCGCGTCTCGATCGCCGCATGCGTGCCCAGCGCCTCGCCGGCGATCACGCGCACGCTGACCTTGCCGTCCTCGGTGGCTGCCACCGGGATGCCTGCGGCGGGCAGTTCCTGATAGCGCGGCGTCATCATCTTGTCGGCACTGGGCAGGTTCACCCACAACTGGAAGCCGTGCATTTCGCCACCACGCGCCTGGAACGCCTTCGACGGCATCTCGGAGTGGATCACGCCTGCACCGGCCGTCATCCATTGCACGTCGCCCGGCGTGAGTTTGCCGGCGTGGCCCTGCGAGTCGCGATGCTCCATTTCGCCGGCGAGCAGGTACGTCACGGTCTCGAAACCGCGGTGCGGGTGATCGGGGGCGCCCTTGGCGTCGCCCGGCGCGACCTGCATCGGACCCATTTCGTCGAGCAACAGGAATGGATCGAAATCCATCAGCATGCGCGTCGGGAACGGACGATTCACGTGGAAGCCGGCGCCTTCCTGCGTTTGTGCCGCGGTGAAGACGCGGGCGACCGGGCGGGCGTAGGTTGTGCTCATGGGGAAACTCTCCTGTGGGGACCGGCGCCGAGAGGGCGCCGCGTGTCCTGTGTCACGTGCCCACTATATCGGGGCGCATGGCGTGAGGAGTAGCCTGTAAGCGGGGAAGGATTGTTACCCGATTGGAACAATATCGACCAAACGACGGCACGATGGACAGTTTGCGGGGCGTATGGACGAAAAAAAGCGCGGTGGCTTGCACCGCGCTTTCATTTTCGTTGCCGCAGCGAATCCGGCCCTGCCGGAACAACGCTTACCGGGTCTCGGGCTCGGTCAGGAAACCGAGCTTGGTGACACCGGCGGTCTGAGCGTCGGCAAGCACCTTGGCCACGCTCTCGTAACGCACGTTCTTGTCGGCGAACAGGTGCAGTTCCGGTTGCGGCTGTGCCTCGGCGGCTTGCGCGAGACGCGCCTTGAGCGCGGCCTCGTCGACCGGCTGCTTGTCCCAGAAGACGGTGCCGTCAGCCTGGATCGACACGTCGACCTTGGTCGGCTTGGTGTCTTCCGGCTGGCTGCTCGCTTGCGGCAGATCGAGCTTGACCGAGTGATTGAGCACCGGCAGCGTCACGATGAAGATGATCAGCAGAACCAGCATGACGTCGACGAGCGGCGTCATGTTGATCTCGCTCATCATGCCGTCATCGCCGCTTTCGTCGCTGGAGTAGGAACCCATGGCCATAGCGAACTCCTTCTTTCGTTCGGCGGCTTAGCTGGCGCTGGCCGGCGAGGCCTTGCGCACCGGCGTGACGTTGCTCGCGAACTGCTTCGAATGCAGGCTGGCGCCGGTCAGGAAGTAGGCATGCAGGCTGTGTGCGAAGCGGTTGAGCTTCGAGACGACGCCCTTGTTGGCGCGCGTCAGGGCGTTGTAGCCGAGCACGGCGGGGATGGCCACGAACAGGCCGAAGGCGGTCATGATGAGCGCCTCGCCCACGGGGCCGGCCACCTTGTCGATGGTCGTCTGGCCCGAGGCGCCGATGGCCAGCAGGGCGTGGTAGATGCCCCAGACCGTACCGAACAGACCGACGAACGGCGAGGTCGAGCCGATCGACGCGAGCATGGCCAGGCCGCTTTGCAGGCGCGAGACGGTGTCGTCCACGGAGTTCTTCAGGGCGCGCGTGATCCAGTCGCTCACGTCCATCTTGTCATGCAGATGCGGCTGGCTCTGGCGGTGGTGTTCGGCGGCTTCCTGACCGGCGAGCGCCAGTGCGAGGAACGGATTGTTCTGACCCGACTCGCTCAACTTCTGCAGACCGGCGGAGAAATTCTCCGAGTGCCAGAAGTCGGGCTCGGCGGTGCGCGTGAGACGGCTCAGGCGGAAGACTTGCGTGCCCTTGATGAGGATGACCGTCCACGACAGCACCGACATCACCAGCAACACGATCGCGATGGCGCGGGTGACGAAATCGCCCTGCGCCCAGACGTGGCTCAAACCATACTCTTGCATTTTGCGTTCCTCTGGAGATCCAGTTCGTGAATCGTTGCGTTAGTTGTTCAGATTAAACCCGAAGGGCTTGGCCGCGGTGGTTTCCACGGCGCGGCCGTCCTTCATCGGGGGCGCACAGCGCATCTTGTAGGCGGATTCGATGGCCGCTTTGTCGAGTCGGGGGAAACCGCTCGACTTGGTGATCTCGGCGCTCGTCACCCGGCCGTTCGGGCCGATGACGACCCGCACCGTTGCCACGCCTTCCTCGCCGAGCCGGCGCGACTGGGCCGGATAGACGAGCGGCGGATCGGGGCACTCGACCTTGAGCCCTTCCACGCGTCCCGGCGGCGCGGCGGCGGGAGTGGGCGCGGGCGGTGCCGGCGGCGCAGGCGGTGCCGTGTCCTTCACGGGCTCGGCCGTCTGCTGCGGCGGCGCGACCGGTTCGGCCTTCTGCGTAATCGCATTGTCGGGCTGAACGCGTGGTTTCGGCGGCGGCGGCGCGACCTTTGGCTTCGGCGGCTCGGGCGCGGGTTTGGGAGGCGCGGGCTGCGGAGGCGCGGCCTTTGGCTGCGGCGGGATGATCGTGGCGGAGAGGACTGTCGGAACAATCGTCGCCTGTTCGGGGTCGTTGCGCAGATGCGACAAGCCGATCAGGGCGGCGAGGTGAACGACCACGATCGCCGCCGCCACCGCAATCGCGCGCGGCGACATTAACGGATCGCGGCTCGATAGGTTCGCGAGGGCGGTTGGGAGCACAGTCGACATGATAACGGCTAGGGTACGCTAATTGCGGCGATGAACGGTGAGTGAAGCGCGGTGAGCGGAATCTCGAGGTTCGGATGGGCCGGACGTGCGATCAAAGGAAAACCGCGCCAAGGGGCGCGGTCGGCGAACATGGGGGTGAGTCAAAGACCGAACTGCCACTCACCTTCGAAACAGGAAAAACGATAAACATAACGTCGAGACAAAGGCAATCGTGAATTCCATCTGGCACCTCCAGGGGGGCGAGTCGCTGGCTGGCGCACGGCGTCGCAAGACGCCTGGCTGGCTCGGTTGCCGTCGCGACGTGAGACACGACGACAGAAATCGAACGATGCACAACGAGGAGCGGCCCCGGGGCAGTCCCGGCTGACTCCGGGAGGGCTCAAGCGGCCAGCGCGAGCTCCCGCATGACGACTTCGGTCGTCGAGTTTTCGGTCTGGGCCGACTGGCAGCAGCCACCGCACGAGCGGCCGCAGCACGGCGTGGCACCCGAGACCATTTCCTGAACGTAAGGGCCGCACTTGCCGCAGCACAGGGCCACGCCGAGGTCGATCTGGAGATCTTCCATCGTGGTGGCGCCGGCGTCGAGACAGGCCTTGATCTGGCGCTCGGAGACGGATTTGCAGACGCAGACGATCATGGTGAAAACGTCAAAATGTAACACTAATGAGAATAATTATTATTTAAGTTCGGGCGTTTTGCAAGCGCCATCGACCTATTCCATGGTCCGCTCAGGGATATACCTGTGCCGTCCTGCGCGACAACCCGACCGGGATTTCAGCGAGATTCAGCGGGATCAAGCGGGAATGATGGGAAGGTTTGACGGCAGATCGAGCGTTGGCGGGCTTTCCGACGCGATCTCCACCGTTTGCACGCGGGGCGTGTCGGGGAGCAGGCGATCCGCCATCGTCTGCAGTGCCTCGGCGTTGGCCGTCGTGAACAGGCGCAAGTCGCCGCGTGCGGGAGCGTTGCCGGGCGTGGCGGGGGCTTCCAGGTCGTCCGCCTGCAGCCGGCGTTGGAGTTGGCGGGCGATGGCCGCGCCGGTGTCGACGAGCGTGAGGGCCGCGCCGAAACGCTGCTCGATGGCGGGGATCAGGAAGGGATAGTGCGTGCAGCCGAGCACGAGGGTGTCGGCGCCTTGCGCCACCATTGGCGTCACATAGCGATCGAGCAACGCCATCACTTCGGGCGAATCGACGTCGCCTGCTTCGATTCGATCGACCAGTCCGATGCCGGGCTGGCAGAGAAAGCGCTGACCTTGCGCCGTATGGCGCGCCAGCAGATCGGCGAAACGGGTGCTGCGCAGGGTCGCCGCGGTCGCGAGGACGCCGATCACGCCGCTGCGCGATGCCGCCGCCGCGGGCTTGATGCCGGGCTCGACGCCGACGACTGGCCAGGGGGCGTCGGCGCGCAATGCCGCCACGCCGTGGGCGGTGGCCGTGTTGCAAGCGACGACAAGTGCCTTGGCGCCATGCTCGCGCAACCATCGGCCGATGGCGACGCTGCGCTGCTCGAGAAACGTATCGGAGCGCTCGCCGTAGGGGGCGAAGTGTGAATCGGCCACGTAGAGCAGCGACTCGTGGGGGAGCAGGGCGCGTACGGCCTGCAGGACCGACAGGCCGCCGAGGCCGGAATCGAAGACGCCAATCGGCGCGTTGGAGGGCATGGTAAATAAAAAAGGGCCGGCAAATGCCGGCCCCGAAATTCTAGCGCAAACCGTGTTGGCCGATTCGTCGAGACGAGGGCCGGGGGGATGCACCTGTTATGTGTCTTGTGGGGTGTGACGGGCTTATTCTTCGAACGACGCCATGCCCGACTGCTGGTAGTTCTGGAGACCGACCTTGCCGACCAGTTCGATTTGCGTCTCGAGCCAGTCGATGTGTTCTTCGGTGTCGTGCAGGATCTCGTTGAAGATCTCGCGCGAGACAAAGTCCTTCACGCTTTCGCAGTGCGCCACGCCTTCCTTGCAGGTCTTCTGCGACAGGTATTCGAGCTTCAGGTCGCATTGCAGGATCTCCTCGGTGTTCTCGCCGATGAGCAGCTTGTGCAGATCCTGCAGGTTCGGCAGGCCATCGAGCATGAAGATGCGTTCGATCAGCTTGTCGGCATGCTTCATCTCACCGATGGACTCGTCGTACTCGTGCTTGCCGAGCTTGTTGAGGCCCCAGTGGTTGTACATGCGGGCGTGCAGAAAGTACTGGTTGATCGCCGTGAGCTCGTTGGTGAGCTGCGCGTTGAGGAGTTCGAGGACTTTCTTGTCGCCTTTCATTTCGGATCCCTGTGTATGCAGTTTGCAAGCCGTTGCAATGTAGCCGGAAAATCCCCGAAAGCCAAGCCCCGCAAGGCTTTTCGTGAACCGAGGTGCGAATGGTAACGCGACCTATTCGCGATCACTTGTCGTGTTGCGTGGACGAAAAAAAGCCCGGCCGATGCCGGGCTTCGCACTGCGGGCGGGGCGTTGCGGCACGAGCGCACCGCATCGATGTTCCGTTGATGCCCCGCCGATATCGCAGGTATTACTCGGCGGCGACCGGAATCTTGCCGATCTTGGCCTGCCATTCCTTCGGGCCGGTCTGGTGCACCGACACGCCCGTCGAATCGACCGCCACCGTGACCGGCATGTCCTTGACGTCGAACTCGTAGATTGCTTCCATGCCGAGGTCTTCGAACGCCAGTACGCGCGCGGCGCGAATCGCCTTCGAGACGAGATAGGCGGCGCCGCCCACGGCCATCAGATACGCAGCCTTGTGCTTCTTGATCGCTTCGATAGCAGCCGGGCCACGTTCGGACTTGCCGATCATGACAGTGAGGCCCGTCTTCGAGAGCATCATGTCGGTGAACTTGTCCATGCGCGTGGACGTGGTCGGACCTGCCGGGCCGACGACTTCGTCGCGCACCGGATCGACCGGGCCGACGTAATAGATCGCGCGACCCTTGAAGTCGACCGGCAGCGGCTCGCCCTTGGCGATCATGTCGGCGATGCGCTTGTGTGCGGCGTCGCGACCGGTGAGCATCTTGCCCGAGAGCAGCAGCGTCTGACCCGGCTTCCAGCTCGCGACTTCTTCCGGCGTGAGGGCGTCGAGGTCGACGCGCTTGCTCGTCTCCGTGTTCGGCGCCCAGTGCACGTTCGGCCAGGCGTCGAGCGACGGTGCGGCCAGGAACGACGGTCCCGAGCCATCGAGCGTGAAGTGGGCGTGGCGCGTGGCGGCGCAGTTCGGGATCATCGCGACCGGCTTGGACGCGGCATGCGTCGGGTAGTCGAGAATCTTCACGTCGAGCACGGTGGCGAGGCCGCCTAGGCCCTGCGCGCCGATGCCGAGCGCGTTGACCTTCTCGAACAGTTCGATACGCAGCTCTTCGTTCCAGTTCTGCGGGCCGCGCTTGATCACGTCATGGATGTCGATCGGGTCCATGAGCGATTCCTTGGCGAGCACCATGGCCTTTTCCGCGGTGCCGCCGATGCCGATGCCGAGCATGCCCGGCGGGCACCAGCCGGCGCCCATCGTGGGCACGGTCTTCACGACCCAGTCGACGATCGAATCGGACGGGTTGAGCATCACGAACTTCGACTTGTTCTCCGAGCCGCCGCCCTTGGCCGCGACCGTGATGTCGACCTTGTCGCCTTCCACGATTTCGTAGTGGATGACGGCGGGCGTGTTGTCCTTCGTGTTCTTGCGGCCGGCTTCGGGCGGCGCCACGATCGAGGCGCGCAGCACGTTGTCCGGGTGCATGTAGGCCTGGCGCACGCCTTCGTTGATCATGTCGGTGAGGCTGCGCTTGGCGTCCCAGCGCACGTTCATGCCGACCTTCACGAACACGGTCACGATGCCGGTGTCCTGGCACAGCGGGCGGCGGCCTTCGGCGCACATGCGGCTGTTGGTCAGGATCTGCGCGATCGCGTCGCGGGCGGCGGGGCTTTGCTCGGCCTCGTAGGCGCGGCCCAGTGCCTGGATGTAATCGTCCGGATGGTAGTAGCTGATGTACTGCAGGGCACCGGCGACGCTCTGAATGACGTCGTCTTCTTTAATGACGGTAGACATGAAACGGCTCTCGACTTAGTGGGGACTGGTATTTGTAATGACGTGCGGGCTTGCGTACGTCGGCGCATGGCTGTCGTTGGTCATCTTGTTGACCACGGCCATCACGACGGCGGAAAGCAGGAAGGCGCAGTGAATGATCACTTGCCACATGATCGTGTGCGGCGTTTGCTGGGCCGCGTCGATGAACGTCTTGAGCAGATGGATCGACGAAATGCTGATGAGCGCCATCGACAGTTTCACCTTGAGCACGCCGGCGTTCACATGATCGAGCCACTCGGGCTCGTCCGGGTGGCCTTCCACGCCCAGGCGCGAGACGAACGTCTCGTAGCCGCCGATGATCACCATGATCAGCAGGTTCGAGATCATCACCACGTCGATGAGACCGAGCACGACGAGCATGATCTGCGTTTCGTCGAACGTTGTGGCGTGAGTGATCAGGTGAAAGAGTTCGACGAGGAACTTGTAGACGTAGACGCCCTGGGCGGCGATCAGGCCCAGATACAGCGGCAGTTGCAGCCAGCGGCTGAAGAAGATGACGCGGGGCAGGGGGCGCATCGGCGCGGCGGACGGGCGGCCGGGAGTCGACATGGCTATCTTGGTGGGGGCAAAAGCCTGCGCCCGAAGCCGCAGGCTGGAGTTATCAACGCACTAACACTACGCAAACATCACGCAAACCAGACATGGTGCAGGGTGTCGCCCTGCACGTCGCGGATTCGGGGCGCGAAATCCGGCATGGCCGGCATTTTACAACGTCTTGCCGTCGGGGCTGCGTTCCACCATTCAGTCCCGGCTCCGCAACAGGGTCTTGCGCGTTGCGGCGGGCGGCAGTGCGGCCAGGATGATGCCGGCGACCGTCAGGGCGAGGGCGGCGCCTTGGGCGATGGTCAGACGCTCGCCCAGGAAGATCACCCCATAGGCGGTCGCCGCGACCGGCACCATGGCCGTGAAGACGCCCGCGAGCTGCGCGCTCACGTGACGGATGCCGCGCATCCACAGGAAGAACGAGAAGACGCTCGCGGCCAGTCCGTACCAGACGATGAGCGCCCAGTGCCCGGGCGTGAGCGCCGCGTAATCCACGCTCATCAGTCCGATGAGTCCGAACGGCAGCATCATCGCGCCGCCGAGCAGGTGCGTGTAGGCGCAGATGTCGATGGCGGGGAGTTCGGCGGCCAGGCGCTTCGAGACGATCACGTAGATCCCTTCGCAGAGCACGGCGCCCAGCACGAGGGCGTTACCGAGCCAGGCGTTGCCGGCGTCTGCCGCGCCGGCGGCACCGTGGCTGTCGCCGCGCGAGACGTTGAGCAGCGCGACGCCGGCGATGGCCAGCGCGATGCTCACCAGGGTGCGCCGCGACGGATGTTCGCGCAGCACGGCCCAGGAGAGCAGCGCGACGCAGGCGGGCAGCGTGGCGGTGATCACGCCGGCGGCGGTGGCCGTCGTCATGCGCACGCCAGAGAGCATGAGCAGCGTGAAGAGGAACGTGCCGAAGAACGTCTGCACGAACAGGTGCAGCCACTGCGTGCGTGTGACGCGTCGCATCGCCGCGGGCCGGTAGCGTGGCGCGAGTGCGATCACGGCGACGATGAAACGCCACAGGGCGAAGGCGGCCACGGGCATGACGGCGACCATCGTCTTGCCGATGCCGACGTTGGCGCCGACGATCGTCATGGCGAGCGCGAGGGCGAAACTGGGGAAGCGGGCGAACAGGCGATCCGAGCGCGATGGCGCGGGGGCGGCGGTCGCGTCTGCCGGGGTCGATTGCGGCGAAGATGTCGAATTCACGGGCGCTCCGGGCGATTCCGGGGTGGCGGGACAGAGGGGATGCGGGTAGGATTGTAGCGAATAGGCCACACTTGGGGGGGCATTGCGGCGACGGGCTTCGCGTGAGTCCCGCACGTGAGACGCGCAAGGTGCGTGCACTAGTGTAAGGCGTTAGTAAGTCGCTCGTCTTAATGTCACGTCAGCGATTTGTTTTGGCTTGATTGCAATCGTTTTAGTTTTTGCAAATCCATAAGAGGGGACAACTCATGGCAGCAATCGAATCGGTATTGCAGGAGCAGCGCGTCTTCGCGCCGCCGCAGGCGCTGGTCGCCAAGGCGAGAATCTCCGGCATGCCCGCCTATGAGGCGCTGTGCGCCGAGGCCGACAAGGATTACGAGGGATTCTGGGCGCGTCAAGCGCGTGAGAATCTGGCCTGGCACAAGCCGTTCACCAAAGTTCTCGACGAGACCCGCGCCCCGTTCTACACGTGGTTCGAAGACGGTCTGATCAACGCTTCCTACAATTGCCTGGATCGTCAGATCGAAGCGGGCCTAGGCGAGAAGCACGCCATTCTTTTCGAAGCCGACGACGGCACCGTCACGCCCGTCACCTATCGCGATTTGCTCGGGCGCGTGAACCGTTTCGCCAATGCGCTCAAGGCCAAAGGGGTGAAGAAGGGCGATCGCGTGGTGATCTACATGCCGATGTCGATCGAGGGCGTGGTCGCCATGCAGGCTTGCGCGCGCGTCGGCGCGACGCACTCGGTCGTGTTCGGCGGCTTTTCGGCCAAGTCGCTCAACGAGCGCGTGATCGATGCGGGCGCCGTGGCCATCATCACGGCCGACGAGCAGATGCGCGGCGGCAAGGCGCTGCCGCTCAAGGCCATCGTCGACGAAGCGATCGCGATGGGCGGTTGCGAGCACGTGAAGACGGTGATCGTCTACCGTCGCACGGGCGGCAACGTGACCATGCAGGCCGGTCGCGACGAAGTGCTCCAGGAGCTCGTTGCGAGCCAGTCGGATCAGTGCGAGCCGGAGTGGGTGAGCGCCGAGCATCCGCTCTTCATCCTCTACACGTCGGGCTCGACGGGCAAGCCCAAGGGTGTGCAGCACAGCACCGGCGGTTACCTGCTGTGGGCGTCGCTCACCATGCAGTGGACGTTCGACATCAAGCCGGACGACGTTTTCTGGTGCACGGCCGACATCGGCTGGATCACGGGCCACACCTACATCGCGTATGGCCCGCTGGCCGTCGGGGCGACGCAGATCGTGTTCGAAGGCGTGCCGACGTATCCGAACGCGGGGCGTTTCTGGGAAATGATCGGCCGTCACAGGGTGTCGGTGTTCTATACGGCACCGACGGCGATCCGTTCGCTGATCAAGGCTGCCGAGCAATCGCCGGAGGTGCATCCGAAGAAGTACGATCTGTCGTCGCTGCGCATTCTCGGGTCGGTTGGCGAGCCGATCAATCCGGAAGCCTGGATGTGGTACTACGAGAACGTGGGCGGCGGGCGTTGTCCGATCGTCGACACCTGGTGGCAGACGGAGACGGGCGGCCACGTCATCACGCCGTTGCCGGGCGCGACGCCGCTCGTGCCGGGTTCGTGCACGCTGGGTCTGCCGGGCATCGATGTGGCCATCGTCGACGAGACGGGGCAGGACGTGCCGAATGGTCAGGGTGGCATGCTGGTGATCAAGCGCCCGTGGCCGTCGATGATCCGCACCATCTGGGGCGATCCGGAACGCTACAAGTCGAGTTACTTCCCGGCGGAGCTGGGTGGCAGGATCTACCTGGCCGGTGACGGTTCGATCCGCGATGCGAAGACCGGCTACTTCACCATCATGGGCCGTATCGACGACGTGCTGAACGTGTCGGGGCACCGCATGGGGACGATGGAGATCGAGTCGGCGCTGGTGGCGAACCCGATCGTGGCGGAAGCCGCGGTAGTCGGGCGTCCGGACGATACGACAGGCGAGGCCATCGTGGCGTTCGTGGTGCTCAAGCGGGCGCGCCCGACGGGTGACGAGGCCAAGCAACTGGCGCTCGAACTGCGCAACTGGGTGGGCAAGGAGATCGGTCCGATCGCCAAGCCGAAGGACATCCGCTTCGGGGACAATCTGCCGAAGACCCGTTCGGGCAAGATCATGCGGCGCTTGCTGCGTGTGATCGCCAAGGGCGAGGAAATCACGCAGGACACGTCCACGCTCGAGAACCCGGCCATTCTGGATCAGCTCAAGCAGGCGCAATAGACACGATAGGCGCACGGCCCGGCTCCCGGCTGCCATGGAGAAACGTTCGCAGACCGGTGGGCGCGGCGCGGCGGGCACGACGTCGGCCGCGGCGGTGGCCGGCGAGTCCCCGGCCGACGTCGACTGGCACGGCGCGGCGGCGGAAATCGCCGTGCGCCATTGGCGTCGCACCTTGTGGCTCGTCGCGGTGCTGATGGTGATCGGCTTCGTGGTGACGTTCGTGCCGCAGTTCTGGGCGCGCGAATGGGCCGGGGTGCGTTTCGCCGGATGGCCGTTGCCGTTCTACATGGGCGCGCAGGGTTCGATCCTGACGGACATCGGCCTGATCGTCGTCTACGCGCTGGTGCAGCGGATCAACGATGCGCGTTACCGGCGCGAGTTGCATGCGTTGCGCGATGCGCGCCGCAACAGTCTTGGCCTCGACGACGAGGCTGCCGGCGACACGGCGCCCGCGACCTTTCGCAGCGCTTCCTCTCGCGCCGTTTCGGCGCCCAACTTCCGATGAGTTTCACCCGCAGGCTGCTGCGTTACTACCTCTATTACACGGCCGGCTTTCTTGCGTTCGTGTTGATGATCGGTTTGCTCGAGCGGGTCAATGGTCCGGGCGTGTGGATCGGCTATGCGTTCCTGTTCGTGACGATTGCCGTCTATGCGGTGATCGGCCTGATTTCGCGGACCTCGGATGCGACGGAGTACTACGTCGCAGGCCGACGCGTGCCGCCGATGTTCAACGGAATGGCGTGTGCTGCCGACTGGATGAGCGCGGCGTCGTTCATGGGGTTGGCGGGTTCGTTGTACGTCTCGGGCTACGACGGCCTGGCGTACGTCATGGGGTGGACCGGCGGGTACTGCCTGGTGGCGTTTCTGCTGGCGCCGTATTTGCGCAAGATGGGGCGGTACACGGTGCCGGACTTTCTGGGCACGCGGTATGACAGCAATGTGGTGCGGGCGCTGGGCGTCTTCTCGACGATCCTGTGTTCGTTCGTCTATCTCGTCGCGCAGATTCAGGGGGTGGGGCTGATTGCGTCGCGCTTCATCGGCGTGGAGTTCACCATCGGGATCTTCTTCGGGCTGGCGGGCATTCTGGTGTGCTCGTTCCTTGGGGGGATGCGCGCGGTCACTTGGACGCAGGTGGCGCAGTACATCATCATGATCACGGCGTTTCTGCTGCCCACGGCGATGATCGGTCACCAGACGGGCAACGGCTGGTTTCCGCAGTTCACCTACGGGCAGGCGCTCGCCAAGGTGGAGGCGTTGGAGCGCGAGATTCAGCAGTCGGTGCCCGAGCGCGAGGTGCGCGACTACTACCGGGAGCAGGCCGAGCAGATGCAGCGGCGGCTCGACGGGCTGCCGGACAGCTTCTACAGCGAGCGGGCGGAGCTGGAGCGGCAGTTGCTCGACACGAAGCGTCGCAACGGGCCGTTGCGCGACGTGAAGGTGCTGGAGATGAAGCTCGAGGCGTTTCCGCGCGATGTGGGCGAGGCGCAGACGCAGTGGCTCGAGATGCGCAATCAGTATGCGGAGCGCAGCGAGCCGCCGCATGCGATGACCGATCCGTTCCCGGCGCACGACGACACGACGCGCGGCGCGCAGCGCCTGAACTTCCTGTTGTTGATGGTGTGCTTGATGATCGGCACGGCGAGTTTGCCGCACATCCTGACGCGATACGGCACGACGGAGACGGTGCAGGGCGCACGCAGTTCGGTGGGATGGACGTTGTTCTTCGTGGCGTTGTTGTATGTGAGCGCACCGGCGTTGGCGGTGATGCTCAAGTACGACGTGCTGCTGCATCTCGTGGGGGCGCGCTACGACAATTTGCCGGGGTGGGTGACGCAGTGGCGGCATGCGACGCCGGTGCAGCTCGACATTGCGGACGTCTATCGTGACGGGGTTGTGCAGTGGGGCGAGATCTGGATGCAGCCGGACATGCTGGTGCTGGCGGGGCCGGAGATCGCGGGCTTGCCGTATGTGATTTCGGGGTTGGTGGCGGCGGGGGCGTTGGCGGCGGTGTTGTCGACGGCGGACGGGTTGTTGCTGACGATTGCGAACGCGTTGTCGCACGACGTGTACTTCCACATGATCGACCGGAGCGCGTCGAGCCAGAAGCGGGTGACGACGTCGAAGATTCTGTTGTTGTGCGTGGCGATGTTCGCGTCGTATGTGACGTCGCTGAAGTTGGGGAACATCTTGTTCCTGGTGGGGGCGGCGTTTTCGTTGGCGGCGTCGTGTCTGTTTCCGGCGTTGGTGCTGGGGGTGTTCTGGAAGGGGACGACCCGTTTGGGCGCGACGGCGGGGATGGTGAGCGGGTTGCTGGTGTGTGTGTACTACATCATGACGACGTATCCGTTCTTCACACGGCTGACGGGCTTCGCGGGGACTCGGTGGTGGGGCGTGGACCCGATCGCTGCGGGGGCGTTCGGGGTGCCGGTGGGATTTGCGGTGGCGATCCTTTTCAGCTTGCTGGGCGGCCCCGGGAGCGAGCGCGACAGGCATCTGGTGGACCATCTACGCCGCCCGTGAGGGCGGGGCGCGGAAGAAATTTTGAGGGGCGCGGCACGAAGGGGTATGAGATGTCGCCGACGATCTGCTATAATTCGCGACCTTCAGGAGAGATGGATGAGTGGTTTAAGTCGCACGCCTGGAAAGCGTGTATAGGTTAACGCCTATCGGGGGTTCGAATCCCCCTCTCTCCGCCAGAGATAAACAAAGGGCTTCCCGAGTGGAAGCCCTTTTCGCGTTTACCTTTAGGCCGGATGTTTATATTCGGAGGCTGGTCGAACGGCTTAACCGAGCGCTCAGACGGCCCGCACTTCAAGGCGCTTACCGAGGGCTTCGAACGCGCTCTCAACGGCATCCAGCTTCGATGCATAGCCGAGCTTCAAAAGCCGATCGACCTGAACCTGGTTGACGTGCATACGTCTTGCGAGCTCGGCTTTGCGGACGTTTTGCGCCAACATTTCGTTGGCCAAAAGCACTTTCATCGAGGCCAGAATCGGAAGCGTGATACACCGCTGCCCTTTCTTTGGCCGCGACGGGCGCGGGATCTCGCGCTTTTCCGCAAAATAAATTTCCAGAGCCGCTTCCAGCGCATCCAGCGCCTGCACTAGTGCATCTTCTTTGTTCTCACCAACGGTGATTGCCTCGGGGACATCCGGGAACGTGACCAACAGCGTTCCGTTTGTGTCCGGTCGCATCTCAATCGGATAGCTCAACATATCGATACTCCTATGGCGCCTTCCAAACCAGCGAAACGCCGCAATACAGATGGAACGTGGATGGTTGCGACATGTCGTCGCATGCCATTAAATTACTTAAGATCGAGCTGCTTCTTTATCGCCTCAACGAGACCAGTACCGATCTCTTTGGCACCGTGGTCCGGGAAAATTGTCGCTTTACCATTCAAGGTCACGCGGAAGTGGCTTGAACCGGAGCGATGCCTTTCAAACGTTGCGCCTTGCTGCTTCAACCACTTTCGAAATTCGCTGTACTTCATGTTCCTTCCATTTGCCGAATAATACAACATATCTGTTGTATTGTCGAGTTGAATATGCATCACTTTTGTTGCAAAAGGCAATGGGCTAGTCTGGTGATCTTCATCAAAATTTGTTCACACAGCCGTACTCAGCGGAGCGGTTTCGGGCGTCACGCGCTCTTGGCATTCATCGACCTCCAGTCTGGTTCAACGGAAGCGCTACGGGCCGCTGTAGCGCTTTGCGCACCAAACGCATGCCGCTGGCAGAGTCAGGTGAACTGCTGAGGGGAAGATTTTGCGTCGAGAAAGTCTGCCTTCAACTTGTGGCATTCACAGACGAGTTCGACTGTCATTTCGCCAAGCTCTTCGAAGATCGCGAGCAGGAAGCGATGAGGTATTTCGTTGCCGGTGTCCGTGGTCGTACACGTCGTGAGAGCAAGGATGCGTTCGGAGAGCGTGTTGAGTCTGTCGACGGAAGCGTGGACTAAGGAAGCGGCGGGAAGATGAAGCGTCATGTGGGGCACCTCTAACTAGCCAATCTGAGATTCCCGCCACCCGCTGCGTTGCGCAGGGGTGGGCGGGCACTGGACTAGGTTGACGAACCGCTGATGATTCGGATTAGGCGGCACACCCGAAGGTGTCCCAATCCAGGCCCGCCCGTTGAAACACAGGCGCAGCACGACGCACACGAAAGCCGCAAACATCGCGGCTGTGTGCCCGAAAACATCGTTCAGGTCGTCAAACCCGGTCGCGTTTGGGGCGCGACGGGTACAAGACTAACGACCCAGTTTCGAGGGCACCACGCGTTCGGAGTCGCATTCTAGGTTATTCGCTGAGAATCAGAACATTCCGATGCCCCAATAGGGACTCTTCTTGGTCGACGGGGAGGCTGTGAGACTTTGTGAGGTTGAGTGTAGGGTTTTGTTGGGCTTTGTAACTATTTGTTTTAAAAGGATTTTTTTGGATTTTCTGTACGTTTGAATGTAGGGTGCCATGGAGGGATGTTGGGAACCCGCCTCTTCTCGTTTGGAATGGGGCGCGTGACTTGGGATAGCAAGATGTGAGGATGGTATGGCACGAAAAATGACATCATTTGATGCCATGATAGTGCCATTAGACTGTAGATGAGGCGAAACATGCGAACGACATTGGCCCTTGATGATGAGCTTTTGGCGAAGGCTCAAGCCTTCACCGGTTTGCAGGAAAAATCAGCGCTGATCCGCGAGGCACTCAAGGCGTTGATCGAGCGCGAAAGCGCCCGCCGCTTGGCTCGTTTGGGAGGGACCGAGGCTGACCTTGGTGACATTCCTCGACGCCAAACGGAGCCTGCATGATTCTGGTCGACACGTCAGTTTGGATTGACCATTTACGATCAGGTGATGCTGCACTCGTCCAGTTGCTTGAGACTGCACGAGTGTTGGCGCATCCGTACGTCATCGGTGAGCTTGCGCTCGGTAGCCTGAAGAATCGCGACATCGTAATTTCCACGTTGGGCGATCTACCTCGTGTAACGGTTGCCACTGATGACGAGGTGTTGCGGTTCGTCGGTGAGCAAGCTCTCTTCGGCCTGGGGATTGGCTGCGTTGACGTGCATCTACTTGCCGCAACTCGCCTGACTCCGGGGGCCGCTTTGTGGACTCGAGATAAGCGTCTTGCTGCGACGGCCGAGCGGCTTTCGTTAGCCGCGAAAATCTCGCACTAAGCCGTTCTTGGGTTTGCTATTTGTAAAACTCATGGCCTTTAAAATCAAAGACTTACTTTGAGGCCGCAAGACGTCGAATAGTAAACTGCCCGCTCCGATTGGGCGATGGAGCGGGCTTCGCAGGGTTCATTTCAGCGGCTTCACCTTCCCTGGTTTTCCCAGATACACACGGCGCGTTGTGCGGCTATCCGCATGCGACAACAGCGGAATTTACCGATCGCGCCAAAAAAGCAGAATATTCCGATATACCTTGTCTGCCGGGAGGCTGAATAATTCAGCCTCATTGCGTCTTCTTGCGCTGCGAACCGTCAACGAAAAGCACTCACGCATTTTTATTGATGCCACGGTCCCCGACGGTATCGACGTTCCTTCCCGAAGAAGTCTCGGTGCACAAAATACCTTTAAGCGTTGAAAAAAAGCATCCACGAGCCGCGCGCCTTTCCGCATATGTGGCTTATCGGGAATAGTGTAATCTGATGCTCGCGGGATTCAGATAGCAGCACCGAGCCCTGTTGCGGCGGTACCTTAATTTGTCATGACGCACATTGTCGAGCCTTTGATATAGCAGCGTGGCGCTGCCAGTAAAGCATCGAGGAATGGTGGCGTCTATCGCAGATAAACACCACTTGGAAGAATACCGTGAATACCCAAATGCACCGAACGGGTCCATCCAGTAGGCATATCAACGTCATCATCGCCGACGACCATCTCGTGGTCGCCGAAGGCGTAAAAGCCATTTTGAGTGCGGAGGCAGATATCCGTGTGGTCGCGATGGCCCTGACTATTTCAGACTTGGTCTCGTGCTTGAAAGCGCATCCGTGCGATGTTCTGGTTTGCGACTATTCATTTGAGTCGGATACCGAACCGGACGGACTGAGCTTGTTTAAGCGACTCAAACGCCAATTTC
This sequence comes from Pandoraea pulmonicola, assembly GCF_000815105.2. NCBI lineage: Bacteria > Pseudomonadati > Pseudomonadota > Betaproteobacteria > Burkholderiales > Burkholderiaceae > Pandoraea > Pandoraea pulmonicola. Next base: position 1,056,057 of record NZ_CP010310.2, read on the forward strand.
CGGACGTTGCCATTATTGTTCTCACGGCACATCAGGACATCACTTCGTTTGTGCGGCGCATCATGGACGTCGGGGTTACCGGGTTCCTGAGAAAATCGAGCGAGGACATTGCGCGACTGCCCACGATTATCAGAAATGTTCTGGCCGGCGGGAAGTTCATGGACGCTGCCACGTCCGCGGAGATGCTGCAGAACACCGACCAGACGGCAACGTCGCTCGAAGCCCTGTCCGAGCGCGAGCTGGAGGTTTTTCGTCTGTTCGGCAGAGGCATGAGTGTCACCGAGATTGCGGTGCACACCAACAGAAGCGTCAAGACGATAAGTACCCAGAAATTGAGGGCGATGCATAAGCTGGGCGTCCGTTCGGACGCCGATCTGTTCCGCATATACGTTGAGAATTTTGGGTGATTTCCCGGGGCCGATGATGGGCGATACTGATGTTGCGCAAGAGCCGGCAGCCAGGATTTTGCGGTTGAACTATGCTCGCAAGCTGTTTCTGGTGTCGACCTTCGCAGTGCTTCTCTTCATTGTGCTGAGTGGCGGGGCAACTGCGTTTGTTCTCGTTTCCCGTCAGCATGAGGAGCTTGCGCAGCTATTTGCCGCCTATCGAGAGTCACTAAAAGAGGAAGTCGATCACCTCCAGGTCAGTCTTGTGCAGTTGGCGGGCACGGCACGCTTCGCGTTGCGGCACTTCAAGGGAGACAGCCTGCGGGTGCAGGAACTTCAGCGGGAGTTTGCCCAAGGGGAAGTTCGGCTGCCTATTCTTGACGACGGCCCCCCGTCCTACTTTTCCGTGCTGACGACGCTAACCGAACCCGGCGATGTCGACCGGTTAGCGCGCCTCCTGGAACTGGTGCGCTTTGCTTCGACGTTTCCAGTCGCGCGCGAGGATCATTCGCTGGCCGTTTCGCAAGGGTTTATCTATACGCCGGATTTCAAATTCCTCGCCTCCTTGCCGCCCGAAGGCGGTATGCACGAGCGCTTGTTCCCCAGTTCGAACGGGTCTATCGAGGCCGTGATCGGCGCTCGAGTCAAAATCGTGGAGGAAGCGGTACGCGCCAGCGAGCAGGCCGGCAAAGGGGGGGATGTCGCATGGGTAACGGTATCGAGCGACCCTGTCTCCGGCTTACTTACGACTTACTACGCATCATCCATCTATCGGGAGGGGAAGCGCGTCGCGACCGTGGTTTCCTCGATCCCCTGCTCCAAGTTCAATCAGTTCTTCTTGCATGATGAGGGTGATCCCCACTTCTTCGTGGTTGCTTGTCGTTTGCAGCGGCTTCTAGGCTTGGACCTGGAGAAACCCCAGGAGCGGGAGTGGGCCTCCATCATTTCCCGGATGCCGTGGATATATGCCGATGCCAGCGAGCGTCCCAAGCGTGTCTTCCGGGAAGGGAGTTTTTTTCTCTATCAGCGAGTCCCAGGGCCGAATTGGGTCGCCGTGTACGCGTACCGCTGGTCTGATCTTCTTGCCGGGGTGGGGCAGGAATTGTCGTTCCTCCTTGCGTCGATGCTCCTCGGCTGCGCTGTCGTCGGGGCGGGGGCATATTGGATACGGAAATCGATTCTTCTGCCGGCCGATGCACATTTGCAGAGCTTGCTCGAAAGCGAGGCATTCAGCCGGTCGGCAATTCAGGTCGCGCCGGTAAGTCTGGTGGTCATGGACCGCGATAGCGGGAAGGTCCTTGTGCAGAATGCCGAGGCGAAACTTCTTAAGCAGCAAGTGGAAGTCAATGCGGAAGCGACTGACGGCGATCTCTTCAAGAGGGTCGGCGAGCTTGCGCGGCAGCACGCCGTGACCACGCGGGACGAGGGCGTCATCCGACGTTTCGAGATGAGCCCCGATATTGAAGTCGCCTACGCCCAGGCGAAATACCACGGCCGAAACGTATTTGTGCTCGGTATGGTGGATCTTGCGAAGCGCAAGGAGATCGAGCGCAGGCTAAGAGCCTCCCGAGCGCGTGCCGAAGCGGAGAGCCGAGAGAAAGGACTGTTTCTCGCGACGATGAGCCACGAGATTCGAACCCCGCTTCACGGCGCGCTGGGCAATCTGGAACTCCTGGGCAGAATGGGGTTGAACCCCGAACAGTTGGCGCGACTGTCTGTCGCCCAGGACTCTTTCTCGTCGCTATTGTCGTTGATCAACGACGTACTCGATTTTTCCAAATCCGAAGCGGGCGAGCTGACACTGCTCGAGGCGCCCGCGCATCCCGACCGAATTGTGGAGCAGGCGGCACGGACGTTCGCGGCCGAGTCGCAGCTCGCCGGTGTCCGACTCCTGTGCCTGATACAGCCCGAGGCGAGAGGGATCTGGCATTGCGATTCGACAAGATTGTCGCAAGTGGTGATGAACTTGCTTGGCAATGCCGTAAAGTTCACTGAGCGGGGCTCGATTGCAGTCACTTTGTCGTTGCATGGCGAAGGGGGCTTGGTATTCAGCGTCGCGGACTCGGGCAAGGGTATTGCCGAGGAGGACATCGAGAAGATTTTTGCTCCCTTCGCGCAAGGAAGTATCGGCAAACGGGGTACCCGCGCCGGAACCGGGCTCGGACTTGCCCTGTGTAACGCCATCGTCAAGCGGATGGGAGGGGAAATACATGTCGAAAGCGAGCTCGGCTCGGGATCGATCTTTACCGTAAGGTTGCCCTTGCAAAAGGAGCCTATCGAAGTCGTCAACGCCGTCCCGGGGCCGTCGCCCGATTTTCTGATTCGTTGCCAGAACATCCTTTGGATGCAGTACTTGTCAAAACAGCTGAAAAACTGGTATCCGAAGGCACGAATCACCGAACTGGAGCGCCCAAGTGCCATATCGAGCATTGAGGCTGGCGAGGGGACAGTGTTCGTCGATGCTTGCGAACGTGTAGAGCAAATGGCCCGGGTTTCCGTGCCCAACATGCACCACGTCGTGGTCTCGCTGGACGGGCCAATGGTCGCTATTACGCAGAATGGAGCGGTAGCCGTCACGGCGTATAGCGGAGAATTGCTCAAATCGACCATTGACGCGCTGGTATCCGAGCAGGCGAGTGTTGCGTCGGTCAGCCAACATGGCGATTCGCCCGCCGTTTCCGACGCGGTCGCGAAGTTGAGCGTTCTGGTCGTGGAAGACGATCGGATTTGTATTCAATTGATTCAGGACCAGTTGTCCGTTCTGGGAATTCGCTCCGTAGCGCTGGTCGATACCGCGGAGGCTGCGCTCGACCGGTTTTCGGCGCAAGCGTTCGACGTTGTCATTACCGATCTGAATCTTCCGGGCAAGAGTGGATTTGAATTGGCGCGCGCATTGAAGGAGCGCAAGAAGCGAACAAAGGTTGTGCTGTGCACTGCGGACGTGACGATCAGCAAGGAAGCCCGTTCACTGTTTGATGACGTCGTCCTGAAGCCCTCCAGCCTGGACGATATTGCCAATGCGCTGAACCTTCCCGTTCCCTCGGGGGGAGCAGGAGCTACGAGTACTTTCGTGAAGCAGTTTGAGGACAAGAAGCGTCTGGCGGCGCTCTTCGCGAACGACTGGGCGAAAGACAAGGTCGATCTTGAATCGATGATGGCCAACGGAGATATAAAGGCGGTGCATGCGAGATTGCATCGCATCAAAGGCGCGCTGCTTGTGCTGGGCGCATCGCCCGCGGCCCACTTGATCGAAAGGTTCGAAAACGCTGACTGGCGCCCGATCAGCGAGTCGGCGCGTGGGCTCCGGAGTTTGATTGCCGACGTTGACGCGCTGGTCGATCAGTTGCAAATGAATCCGGCGAATCAGGAAAAAATGAACCCGACGAATCAGGAGAAAATGCTGTAAGTGTTGCGTGTCCGCAGTGGAGCCTCCGGGAAATCGGGCGGCTTCACTGCTCGCACATGAGCCAAATCAGAATAGTCCGACATACACGGCGCCCCGGCGGCGAAACGTTCCCAAATCCCCGTTGTTCCCCCGCATCACTCCCCCGCTTGGCAACATCGCGACCAACCGGCGATCCGAGTCAAAAATAAGAAGTGTCCGATATTCGGTGTAACCGCTATTGACCATAATTCGTGTCTGTGGTGAGGCGCAATGCAAACTCAGAAAGAACCTGTTTGCTTTGCACATCTCGTTGCGCGTCCTCGGACATTCGTCATTTTTGACTGCCTCAAGGCTTCATTAGCAGTGGCTGCGTATCGGCCAATGACATTTCCGAGTCTGCCATTTTTTGCAAGCCTGGAAATCATGCTAATCCCTATCTCTAAAGGTTGTGTGGCGAATGCGCTCATTGGCGCATCGTTGTTCGCGCTGTCGGCGGTTTGCTCGACAGCGCAAGCGAACATGCTTATCTCGCCGATGAGCAGTTCCATCGACACGAAGGTTTCGAGCGCATCGCAACTTCGCGTGCACTCCCGCTCCGATGCGACGCAATACGTCAAGGTGGTCGTCAAGCGAGTGATCAATCCCGCCACGGCGCAGGAAACGGAAGAGGATGCACCGCGTTCGGGGGAGGCCGCCGTGACCGTCTCGCCGAGTAAATTCGCCCTGCCTGCCGGGGGCTCTCGCCTTGTGCGCGTCATTGCGCTGGGTACGCCCGCGAAAGAGGAGCTGTACCGGGTCAATTTCGAGCCCGTTGCGCCCGATGCCGACGAGGAGCACGGCCCCACCGAAAAGATTGCAAGCAACGTGGATTTCGCTCTCGTATGGGCGCCGTTGATCCGCGTGCTGCCGGGCGTGCGCTCGCCGTCGATGACGGTATCGGGCAACACACTCAAAAACACCGGAAACGTTCGTCTCGCCGTGCTCGAAGCCGCGGCATGCGAGTCGGACGCGTCCGATGCCAAGTGCGACTGGAAGTCGGTAGAACGCAGCGTCTACCCCGGTCAAACGCTGGAGCTTCCACATTCGGTCAAGAAGCCTGTGTGGCAGCTCAAATATCGCCTCGATGGTTCTGCCGATGTTCACCAAAACACCGTGCACGGCAATACCGTGGAGATGTCAGGAGCCTGAAGGAAATTATTCTCAAAAGGCTCGTTTATTTCGTAAAACTTAGGACTTCAAATAATTATGTTTCTGAAAATTGCCCCGGTTGCCGCCGCCGCACTCTTCTCGCTCTCGGCTTTTGCTGTTGAAAAGGAAATCACCGTCACGGCCCAAATCGACCCGACCGTCGAACTGCTTTCGGCCGATGGTTCGGCGCTGCCCAGCAACCTGAAGATGGAGCACATGCCGGGTACGGGGCTCCGCCCGCAAACCTTCGAAGCCAAGGTCTTCTCGAATGCAATGGACAAGAACATCGAGATTCGTTTGCAAGCCGATCCGAAACTGGTCCACACGATCGATAGCAGCGCAGAGGCGATTCCGCTGGAGGTGAAGCTCGATGGGACGGCGCTGACGATTACGGGCACCAAGCTGACCGCCACTGACCTTTTCGCGGACAAGACCGCTAAGGGGTCTAAGAACCTGAAGTTCAGCATCGAGCAGAAGACTGCAGCCCCGATCGCGAAAGCCGGTTTGTACAGCGGTCCGGTGCGTCTGTTGGTGACGCAGGATGCCAGCGCGGCCGAGTAAGGAGTTTCTCCGCACGAATCTTCTTTGGGGGAGGAAGCTCCCCCAACTTTTTTGTTTTTCTCCACTTTTTTAACGATTTCGATTCCGACCGTGCCTACGTTCCCTTTTCGAAAATCCCTGCTTGCGTGCCTGGGCGCGATGTCGGTGTATGACATCGCGATGCCTGCACAGGTGCTCGCACGCGTGCCCAGCGGGTTCGAAGAGGTTGTACTGGGTGCCGAAGAGCGGGTCGAGATCAAGTTCCTGGGCCGCACGCTTGGATTGTTCCGTGTTCACGTCACCCCGGACACGGTGCACATCGAAGAGCCCGAGCGCCTGATGCGGGCGGTGAAGGACTTTGTCGACGTCGAACAATTCAGCGAGCCGCTGGCCGAGTCTCTGGCCACGGTGATGCCCCGCAACAGCCACTTGACGTGTCAGGGCCAGAACGCAAACTGCTCGTACGTCGAGACGCAAACCGCTGCCGTCATTTATGACGAGAGCAATGGCGTACTCAATCTGTTTGTGTCCCCCGAGTGGGTTCGGCAGAAGACGACCAATAGTCAATTCCACGAGGTCACTGCTTCGACGCAGAACGCACTGGTACATAACCAAACGTTCAATGTGTCGGCCGGCAAGAATTATCGCAGTCTGAGCGTGTCGGGTACCGGCGCACTGGGACTTGGCGAAAAGAGCTTTATTGGCGGGAACTGGGATTTCGCACACACGAGCTATGGCAATAGCGCGCGCAGCGACCTGCGCGTACGCGATCTCTACTACCGCCACGATCTGGGCGCGGAGCATTACGCCCAGGCCGGGCGTATGGATAGCCGCAACCTGGCTAGCCGCCTGGGGGGTAATTTCGGCTTTTCGATGTTGCCCACGGGCGTTATCGATGGCGTGCGCGCGGGCACAACGCTCGCGTATGCCAATGCCGCTGTCGCGGCGCAGGGTTCTCCGGTCACGGTGCTGCTCTCGCGCGATGCGCGCGTGGACGCCTATCGTGGCAATGAGCTGCTGGGCTCGTTCTATTTGCGCTCCGGCATCAATACGCTCGATACCAGCCAATTTCCCGAGGGCTCGTATCTGCTCACGCTGCGCATTTTCGAAGACGGCGTACAGGTGCGCACGCAGAGCAGCCCGTTCACCAAGACCGGCGGTGGTCCGGGGTCTGACCGGACGCAATGGTTTGCTCAGGTCGGTCGGGCTGCCGAAACCGGCGATGTCACCCGCTCCGGACTGGTCGCTGCCGCAGGCGTTCGTGTGCCGCTGCCGGGCGACGTGTCGCTCACCAGCGGTGTGGCGACACAACGCGGAAAGCTGTTTTCCGAGACCGCGGTCGCCTGGACGCGAACGTTGCCTGTCGGCGTGCTTTCGCTCAGTGGCGCCTTTTTCTTCGGCACGGACGGCACGCGTGGCAACACGCAAAGCCTCTCCTGGAGCAATGGCGTGTCGCTGAGCGTCTACCGCTATCAAGTCAGAGCGGGGCGACCGAGTGCTACGCCGGCCTATCGGACGGTGGGTTCCTACGACACGATTAGCGCGTCCGTCTCGATGCCCTTGGGAAAGTGGACGGCGATGCTCGGCTATACGTTCAACAAGAGCCTTGGGACTTCGCAATACGGGGCCGATCCCTTCAACGATCGGCCGTGGCTCGCGCGCTCCCGTCCCGTGGTCGGGAATCGGGTGTCGCGCGCGATGCAGGCCGAGTTTTCGCGTTCCGACGTGTGGCGCGGTGTGACCTTCAGCTCGCGCATTGGCGTGTTTGCCCGACAGGACTCCGGGCGCGCCCGTGACCATGGCTTCTATGTGGGGGTCTCGATTTCCCACGCGAAACCGGCGTCGGCGGACGGCGGTGCATCGACGTACACGTCGGGCAGCGTTGACGTGCGCACGAACCGGCGTGAGAGCGCGGTGAACTACACGGCCAGCCGGAACTGGGCATGGCAGGGCAACACCTACCGGGAGGTCGGTGTCGATCTGTCGGGTACCGGCACGACGAGTGCCGCGGTACGGGTGAGTGGTCGAACCACGGGCAGCAAGTACGGCAATGCCAACGGGGCGATCGTCAACAGTTACAGCAAACAATTCGGCAACTCGCCGTCTTTGACGGGCAGCTACACGTCGTCGGTGGCGATCAGTCGACAGGGCGTCATGTTCGGCGCCGCCAGCATGCAAGGCGAACCGATGGCCGGCGTTGCGGTGCGTGTCGGCGGGCATGAGGAAACCAGCGGCGCCGCGGCGGAGGTTTCGGTGCCCGGCGGGCAGGGTTTGCGCGTGAACTTTGGCGAAAGCGTGTTGGTTCCCGTGCCGGCGTTCTCGCCCATGACGATGGAAGTGAGGGATGTGGGTGGACACGAGGCGGGTGGCGCCGCCACGAGCGTGATCGAGGGGCTTGGCCGACGCGATCTGTTTATGGTCCCTGGGCATCTGACGATGCGTACCGTGGAGTCGAAGGTGGTCTACACGTATGTCGGACAGGCGCTGTCCCCGGACGGGATGCCCTTGGCCGATAGCGTGATTCTGAATGGACCGACGGCAATGCTCGACGATGCGGGCGGGTTTGTGGCGGAGTTCGACCGGAAGGCGTCGGACATGTATGTCGCCGATGGCGCATCGATCATGCGCTGCCCGCTGCAGGTGCAGGATCGGCGTGACGTGTTGATGATGGTGGGCGAAGTCCGCTGCGAGGTCGCCAGTGCCCGCGAGTTGCCCGCCGAGATCCAACAACAGGCACGCGTCAAGCGAGTGCTGGAGCGCCGTTACGTGCTCTCCAAGGGCGGGGCGAAGTAATGAGCGTCTGTAGTTGCCTCGAAAGTCGAGGCTCGCGCCCCCTCACTTTTCATGAATCTGAGCGAACGCCCAAGTGATCGCAAGCTCAGGCAGCGGACATGCTGCCCACGCAAGTCCATATGCGTTTCGCCCTACAGGAGAATCAACGTGTTTTTCAAGAAACTGATCTTATTGCTTGCCATGGGCTGTACCGCGCTGGTCTCGAACGCCGCTCCATCGGCCGCGCGAGACCGCAATGTCGTCGCCGGCACCGATTACCAGGTGTTGAAGTCGGGGAAGCCAACCACCACGGCCAACAGCGGCAAAGTCGAAGTGATGGAGTTTTTTTACTTCGGCTGCCAGGCGTGCATGCAAATGGATCCTGCACTGCAAGCCTGGGCGAAGCGAAACAGTGCTTACGTGTCGGTGCGTCGCATCCCTGTGGCCTTTTCGCATCGTCTGGAGGGGCACGCATTCCTCTATGGTGCGCTGGAGCATCTCAAGCTCGAGACGATTGCTGCGCCGGCAGTGTTTGAGGAAGTGCTGGTGAAGCGGAACTACCTGCTGACCAGCAGCAGCCAGTCGGCGTTCGTGAAGCGCTTCGGCGTTTCGGATGACGCCTTCCAGAAGGCGTTGCGAGCCCCCGAGACCACGAAAGCCGTGGCCCAATACGCGCGCTTGGCAAAGCAGTACCGGATTGACGCCGTACCGGCTGTCGTATTCAACGGCAACGAGCTGGTGACGGTGGGCACACCGCCTGAGCGAACCGCGGAAGTCCTGGACTACTTGCTGTCGAAATACAAGCGTGGCGGCCGCCCGGGAAATCGCAACCGTTCAGGACAACCGTAACCGTTCGCGCCGGCCTCGGCACTGGGCTGGCGTACGGTGAAATGTGTCCACATTCCTGAGTCAATCCGATCTTGCGGATGTGGGCATCCTCAAAGCCCTGATGGGCATTCCTATTGGAGAAAAGCTATGCCTGTTGTCACCTTGAAGTTGTTGAAAGGCGCATTTTCGCAAGAGAAGACGCAACAGATGATGGATGGTGTTACCGACGCGATCGCGGCAACGGCAGGAGAATATATTCGTCCGCATACCGTCGTCATAGTGGAGGAAGTGTCGGACGGGCTTTATTCGTCGGGAGGTCATAAGGTGACGTTGAAGACCATCGACGCGCTACGTGCGCGAGAAGAGAAGTCGATGAAGTAACCGCAACCCTCATCCGAGAGGGCATTGCCAGACGTGGCAATGCCCTCTCGTCGCGTTTGGAAACGAGATGGCCGCCCCGCCATCCGAATCAGACGAATCCGATTGCGCCCGTCGGTGGTCATTGCCGAGAATGGGCCCGGATGTCACGTGAAGAACAATAGGAGTTGCGGTGAGTCGTAAGTCTGCCGGCGCAAAGCGCGCGGAAATGCCTGCGTTGATGTCACGCTTGATGGCGCGTCGAGAACCACCCGCCAGCGTCGCATCGCAGCCGTTCGTGAGCGTTGTCACGCCGACATGGCGCCGTCGGGAATTCCTGCCCTACCTGCTCTACATCTTTCAGTATCAGGACTATCCGGTCGATCGCCGCGAGCTGATCATCCTCGACGATTCCGAGGAGAGTAATCAGGATCTCGTGGATCAATTGATTGCGACCTGCTCGAACAAGGATCTGATTCGTTATTACCACGTGGAAGAACGCCTGACATTGGGCCAGAAACGTAATCGGCTCAACGAACTGGCGCGCGGCGAGTACATCGTTTGCATGGATGACGACGACTACTATCCGGCAGACAAGATCAGCCATGTCGTGGCGGAAATGCAGCGTCACAATGCGCCATTTTCCGGGTGTGACCAGATCTACCTCTGGTATAGCCATATAGACAAGATTTACCGGAGCGCCCGATGGGGTCCCGGGCATGCGTTGAATGGCACATTCGCCTATCACCGCGATTTTCTGAAGCGCCACCGGTACGACGATTCGGCGAAGCTTGCCGAAGAGGCAAGCTTTCTTAACGGCTTCAGCGTCCCGGTGCTTCAGATGGACCCGCGTCGCGCCATTCTCTGCATATCGCACAACGCAAACACGTACGACAAGGATTTCATCCTCGGCAATTGCGAGCGCGTGGATCTTTCGTTGGACGATCTCGTGGAAGATCCTCACCTGCGCAAGCACTACCGACGCTTGAGTCATGCGCCCGTGAGCGCGCGCGTACGCTGGGAGTTCTTTGAGCGCATCGTCGTTCTCCATAGCTCGGCCGATCCATCGATCCTTGCCGAATTCCGTGAAACGCTGCATTCGCTGGGCTGCGATCCTGCCCACGTCGAGGTGCATCATCCGGAAGATCCGAGGCACGACGCCGCCAACCACCTCGCCATTGCCGAGCGCGCCCGCCGCGAAGGTTGGCGGAACTTTCTTCTGCTGGACGATCGCGTCGAGTTTGTTCGCAAGGAACGCACCGTCAACAACGTCAACGGCCTGCTTGGAGGGTTGGGATCGATCGAGTGGCAAATCGTGATGTTGGGCGCCGACTTCCATCACGGCAAGGCGCTGCAGTCGCTGCCCGGCGTGCTGAAGGTCAATGCGGCCACGCAAGCCGTCGCCTACGGTGTGAACCGGGGGTACTACGACGTGTGGATCTCGTTTCTCACGGCGTCGCTGGAGCTGCAGAGATCTCAACCGGACAATCCCTCCTTCCGGACCGATCGCCTATGGTTGCACCCGATGCAGGCCGGCCGCTGGCTGTCGATCTACCCCAGCTTCGCCTATCGAAGCAATGATGATGACGGACGTGATCTGGCTGCCGGGTTCTTCCGAAAAATCGATTGCAGCGGCTCGCCACGCAAGATCGAGGACGCCAGCCAACCCATCAAGAGCAAAACATGAACGAAATTGGAAGCTATACCCCTGAGTTCGTCGTCCGAGCCCGTGCTCTCGTTCCGACCTGCAAGTGCGGAAGCTGCGCGCAAACGCCTGCGCTGATCAGCCATGCCTGGTCCAATCAGGTGCGTCATAGTGCGTTGCTGGAGTGCGAAACGGTTTCTCGAGAAATGTTGTTCGTGCCGGATGCGCTCAATCTGTATGAGGAAGTGACGAAAGGAAAGGAAGGCGAGCCGCTGTGCATATGGCAGAACAACGCCAATCAGGGATGCATCAATCTTCTTCTGGTCGATGGCTTGTCGATTCCCGAAAGACTTTACGCCATCGGGGTCCTGCTGAGTATGGTATCCAGCGGGGCGAACGAGTCTCGGGACGAATCCGTGCCGTTGCTGGCCGCACAGAACTTGCTGCAGTTGATTGAGCGCGGCGAAGTGCAGGCGAAGTTTGCCGAGCAGCCGGACATCGTGCGCTACAAGATTTCATATCTGAGAGCCATGGGCAAGTTGCCACTGCGCATCGACCAACTCGGCTTGCGGGCTTCCATGGGGTTGTCGCTCAAGCTCAACGAGATGCGCGTGATGTCCGACGACTATCTCGTCGACTTCCTGCGAGAGATGGAGCAGACCCATGCGGATGCGTCGGCGCTTGCGAATTATGAGCGCGGATGGATCAACTATCTTCTCTATCGTTGTTTTCACGATGTTTTTCCGGGAGCGGAGTGCGAGGGCTACGGCCGCGCCTATCTCGGCCTCTGTCTTGACTATTTCTGCATGAATAGTCTTTTCAGCCTGTTGGCGACCACTGGCGTCGAGCTCGATACGGACGCCAGTTGCGCCGTCGTCTCCACATGGTGCCGGGTTGGCCGTCCGCATCTCGGCCGGGAAGATCACGCCGTGGATCCTCTGTTGGTGGGGTTTTCGCTATTGAACGTGAGCCTGTGAGCGGAGTTGTGTCATGTATCCGGAAATCAGTGTTGTGGTGCCGACCTATAAGCGCCCCGAAAAACTCTTGCGCGCGCTTGCAAGCGTGGAGGAGGCGTGCCATCTGCCGTACGAAGTCACCGTCGTCGACGATTGTCCTGATGGATCGGCATTCGAGGTGGCACGTGAATTCAAGGCGAAATACGTCTGGAAGGCCGGGAGCCGACGGGGAATGTCGCAAAGCCGGAACATCGGCATACAGATGGCATCCGGAAATTACGTGATGTTCCTTGACGACGACGACTTCCTGTCGCCGGGAGGGATCGATGCACTGCACGAGGTGATTGTGCTCGGGAACACATTCGTGTTCGGGAATTACTCGATGATGTTTGTGCAGGGAACGGCGCCCACGACTGACCTGTCGGGGGTGCAACCGGATCATATGCTGATCAACAACCAGATTCCGGTCGGCGCATATCTGATGACGCGCTCGGCAATACGCCGGGGGTTCGACGAGCGCATGCGCAGCCATGAGGATTGGGAATTCCTGCTCTGCAATATGGACTGGAGAACGTGTCGGCACGTCCCTTTCGACGTCGTCACCATCGACAAGACCGAGAACCGCACGACCTCGACGTCGGCTCGCCGGCGCGCGCATTTTGGACTCGATTACCTGTCTGTCTATTCGCGCTATCCGGCGCCGGGACTGAGCGTCCCCAGGCGGGACGCGCTCGCGCGGCTGGGGGCGAACGTCGACGCGACCATGCTCGCGTTGGCGGACGATATCTGAGCGACTCGCCATTTTGCGACAACGGTTTTTTTTACGGTGCTCGTTAAGTTTCTTCGGTGATACGCCGCATTATGAAGTTGAGGGCGTTGGCAGATGCCCCGCTTTGTAGCTTTTGGAGAAACACACACATGCTTAGTTTGCACACCAACGCGGCCAATATCCGCATTCAAAACTCGATCAACAAGACCCAGCAGCAACTGGGTACGTCGGCCACGCGTCTGGGCACGGGGTTCCGTATCAACTCGGCAAAGGACGACGCGGCCGGTCTGCGTATGGCTACGCGTCTGGAGGCGCAAACCAAGGGGATGATGGCGGCGTCGAGCAACACGCAAAATGCCATCTCGATGCTGCAGACCGCGGACGGCGCGTTCGACGAGCTGGCGAAAATCCTGATGCGCATGAAGGATCTGGCCACGCAGTCGGCAGATGCTTCGTACACGGATACGGAACGTCTGGACATGCAGGCCGAATACGACGCACTGGGCCACGAAGTCGCGAACGTGATGAACAATACGGCATACGGCGGCCAGAAGCTGCTGACGCCGAGCGGCGGCGCCGGTGGCGCGTCGGGTCTGACGGCCGGTAAGCTGGCGGGCGACGCAAGCCTGACGTTCCAGATCGGTGCGACGGAAGCCGAAACGATGACGTTCAGCGTGTCGGGCGCCTTGTCGGGTCTCCACGAGGCGCTGAAGGCGGCTTCGAACATGTATCTCAGCGGCGGTGTGAGCGGCGGGGACATCTCGGGCGCCGATGGCGCCCGTGCCGTGCTCGAGAAGCTGAATACGGCGCTCGACAGTATCGGTGAAGTTCGCTCGAAGATCGGTGGTGTGCAGAACCGTCTGCAGCACACTGACAACAACCTGCGCAACATGATCACGAACACGTCCGACGCCAAGGGCCGGGTGATGGACGTCGACTACGCCGCGGAATCGGCCAACAACGCAAAGCTGAACATTCTTCAGCAGGCCGGCGGTTCGATGCTCAAGCAATCGAATCAAATGAGCCAACTGGTTCTGTCGCTGCTTCAGTAATCGCAGGGTGCCGCGCGTTCAGCGCACGGCAACCTCTGACGAAACGGCATCAGCAACGTCAACCTTGACGGTTGGCGTTGCTGCTTTTTTCGTTGGTGATGAGGTGCCGACCCTCATATCGCATGAAATTCAACGTCTGTATCGTTCGTCCTCCGGGTTATCTCCATTCATCGGCATTTACCGAACTGGGCGAGTTGCTCAACCTCGGTTTGCGGGATCTCGGACGCAAATCGACGCTTATCGAGAACGCAATCGATCCCGCTGCAACGAATATCGTCATCGGCTGCCATCTGCTCTCGCCGGAAGTGGCGGATTCGCTCCCTGAATCCACGGTTATTGTCAATACAGAACCTCTTGGCAGCGTCGCCACCGAATGGAAGTCGGCGATTCTCGGTTTTGGCGAGCGATTCGAAATGTGGGACTACAGTGCAAGGAATATCGAGTTCCTGAACGGCATGCCGGGAGGTTCGCGAGTCAGACTTCTGCGCCTGGGTTATCACCGGACGCTCAATCGCATCTCGCGCAAAATGCCGCGCGACATCGACGTGCTGTTTTACGGCTTCGTGAACGAGCGACGCAAGCAGGTCATGGACCGGCTCGAAGCGGCGGGTCTCAAGGTGGTATGCGTTACGGGACTGTACGGTGCGAAGCGCGACGACCTCATCGCCAGGAGCAGGGTCGTACTGAATATGCATTTCTTCGATTCGCACATTTTCGAGATCGTTCGCGTCTTTTACCTGATGACGAATGGGGTGGCGGTGGTATCCGAAGTCGGGCCGACGACATCCGTCGACGAACGCTATCTTCAGGGAATTGACGCTTCGCCTTACGACGAACTTGTCGACCGGTGCATCGCACTCGTCAAGGACGATGCGGCGAGACTCGCGCTGGAAAAGAGAGCGCGACAGACAATCGCGAGATTACCGCAGGCCGAGGTCATGGGCGAGCTTCTGCGCCCGGGAACCGGCGCCTGAACCTCGCCGATCGGCGTTTTTCCCCCTCGTATGCCGACTCGCATCGCCGTGCGCGCGCATCAAGGGCATTGGCGTTAACAGGGCATCAGGGAGGGCATCAAGGTTTCTATGCAACTGACATTGGGTGTATTGCTGGTAATAGGCGGGGTATTCGGTGGTTTCGTCCTGCATGGGGGGTCGTTGCGTCTTATCTGGCAACCGACTGAAATCATGATCATCGGGAGCGCGGCGGTCGGCGCGCTCGTGATAGGGAATTCGCGTTCGGTGCTGACCGAGATATGGCGTCAGCTCAAGCAGGTCGTTCGCCACAAGAACCTGGGTGTCGAATTTCAGCGGCAACTGTTGCTGCTGCTCTACGAACTGCTGGAAATGGTGCGCGATGGTGGGCTCAAGGCCCTGGATCAGCACGTCGAGGATCCTCATGACAGCGATCTCTTTCAGCGCTACCCGGCGATTCTCGACCAGCCGCGTCTCGTTTCGTTCATCGTCGACAACTTCCGTTTGATGGCGATGGGCCGTATCACGGCTCATGAGTTGGAGGGTATGCTCGATCAGGAGCTCGAAGCCATCGAGGAGGAGTTGATGCAACCTTCGCGCTCGTTGGGGAAGCTGGCCGAGGCCATGCCCGGGTTCGGCATTCTCGCGGCGGTGCTGGGCATCGTGACCACGATGGCGAACATCGACGGGGAAGTCGCGGAAATCGGGATGCAGGTGGCGGCCGCGATGGTGGGAACGTTCATCGGCATCCTGCTGTGCTATGGCGCGCTCGATCCGCTGGCCGGCGCGATGGCGCATCGCGTGAAGAGCGAGCTCTCGTCGCTCGAGTGCGTGAAAGTCGTGCTTTGTGCGCAGGTCGCGGGCAAGCCGACGCTGCTCGCCGTCGACGCCGGTCGAAAGTTGATTCAGCTCGAGGTCAAACCCAGCTTTGCCAGGCTCGAATCCTGGATCATGGACATTTAAGCCCCCAAGTAAAGAGAGTTGAAATGAGCAAGGACGGGGGGCACGGTCCGACCATCGTCAAGCGATCGAGCCGACATAAGCACGAGAGGCACGGCGGGGCGTGGAAGATTGCATTCGCCGATTTCACCCTGGCGCTCATGGCGTTGTTCATGGTCTTGTGGATCGTCAATGCCACGCCGGAGAAAACGCGCCAGAGAGTGGCTGCGAAACTCACGGGACACCCCTTCTTCAAGGGAGGCGTTGGCATCTTCGAACAACGCAGCGAGAGGCGGAAGATCTCGCTGCTCGATACGATGCCGCAATCGCGAGTCAAGGCGTCCGACGGTCCGGGGAGGGACGCATCGATCGAATCGCTGGCCGCACGCAAGAGACTTGCGCGGCGTCTCCAGGCCAAGGCGAAGGCGCTGGACATGGTGCGTAACGTGGCCTTGGCGGTTACCGATGACGGTATACGAATTACCATTCACGATACTGACGACAAGGGCATGTTTGCGCGACGCAGCGACGAACTCAACGAGCCGTTCGTCCAACTGTTGCGCGGCCTTGCACCCATGCTGGCGATGGTGCCCAATAAGCTCGTCGTCGTCGGGCACACGGACGCCACCCGATATGCGGGTGAATCGGCATTCGCCAACAACTGGAGCCTGTCCAGTCGAAGGGCGTTGCGGGCGCGGCAGGTGATGCTCGATGGCGGGTTGAACGAATCGCAGCTGTTTCAAGTGTCCGGCATGGGCGACAGTACGCCGGCAGTCCCGGACAATCCCGAGCATGGGAGCAATCGCCGCGTCGAACTCCTGCTGCTGACGAAGGAGGCGGAGACAACGTGGCGTCGCATGTTCCGTAGTCACGGATTCGGCGCGGAACGTAGCCCGGACGGGGCGGGCGTTCGAGTGACGGCGGCTCAAGCCGATCATGAGTCCCCGCAGTCATCAGACACCTCGGCAAATTGACCGTGAAGGTCAACCGCACGTAGAGCGTTTTTAATAGAGTGCTGCCGCCGACAGTGCTGGAATCCGCATTGTCGGTTTTTCTATTTTTGACGAAGATGGGTCGCCAATTCGGCTTACGTCAACTTTGCGCAATGCTCAGCCTCGGATCCGTTGGTTCGCCCGTTGGTCGTGCAGCGGCCATTGGAAGGTTGCGAGCGCTCTATTGCGGGCTCACCTAGGCTTCGTGAGACTCCGCTCATCGCCCGGTATTTGGATTGGTAACCATTCTTTCTCTAGGCCGCCCCGGGCGATCTTGAGTCAGATCGACCTCACCGGGCCTTCTAGGTTTGACGCTGGAGCCCAGCGAGCGCTGGCAGTGGCTTTGTTCGCTTAACCAATTCCCCCATCTGAGCCCTTTCTTCCGTATCGCGTGGTGGGCGGTGCTGGCCCGGCTTTAAAACCGGAATATTCCGACATACACACGGCCCTGAAGACGAAATAATTCAGCCTGCTGGGCTCTCGGCCCTTTTCACTATATGGCCGGAGGTCAACATGAGAATTCTTCGTGCATTCGTCTTAATGCCGCTGCTATCAGCGGTACTGGTTTCCCTCGCCCTCATCCTATCCACAGGGGAGGTGCTGGCTGAGGATATCGCTCCGGTCGACATAAACGAGGATCGCGAAGTACCGGCGTTCGACCTGTCGCAAGGCCATCCTGATTTCATCTTGTGGGATAACAGATTGATCGCCTCAGGAGAGAACAATCCTGCTTTGGACCCGCCGAAGGATTGGACCAACGGGACGTTCCTATGCCATTCCGACACAGATGCCAGTGTTGGAGCTTGTCCAACGGTAGATCAGAGGAACCTAACTAGTAGGAAGCCATATACGGAAGTTCGACTGAGGTTCGTTGAACGTCGCTCCAGAGCGGTTCACGTCGTCACATTCGTGGGATATAAGGGTTTGCCCGGCTATATTGAGCAGCAAGCTCTCGACGAGGAGGCTGGGTGCGAGGAGAAAAAATTGACGCTTCTTGCGAGGATCCCGGCGACCGAATTCAAACGTTTCCCTTCCGGAGGGATATGGGATGCACATTGGAAGCTTAGGTTGCATCGCCGTGACAGAGGCGACGTTTCTGAGGTGAACCTTAAGATCAAGCTCACCATTACCGACACGAAGAACGTCCAAATCTTCCTGCCGGAGCACAACACGACGACACCGACGGTAGACCTCGGCTTAACCGGTCAGGTCAGCCGTGACGGCCGCACAACCGGCCGTCGGAATATCGACATGTGCCTGTACGACGGTTTCGGCTCGCATAGTTCGTGGTTCGATGTCAGGGTCGAAGACCAGGGGGCTATTGGCGCGGACCCGCCGCGCGATACGGATGTGTTTTCCGTCATTCATGATGGTATGTTTGGCCAGAAACCACATTGGCGGATCGATTACCACGTGAGCTACTCCCATAACGGGGAGCGCAGGAGACTCAACAATGGCGAGACGGTTCGCCTCCAAGGTGGGAGCAATACCGAAGCCAGGTCTGTGTATCTGCCGAACATTCCGGTTCCCGTCGTGTGCAAGCCGATGCCATTGACGCTGGAGACGCCGGAATTCAACGCCAAAGAGAAACGTGCGGGCAGCTACATGGGGAAGCTCAGAATAATCTTCTCCCCGTCGGCGCAGAGTCTATAGCGATGCGGCGGTTCTACGCGCCTATACACACGACATGGATTGCCGTTCCGAGGTGACTCACGCATCGCGTCCAGACATATGAAGCACCTCCTTTGCCCTTGGCAAGATGAGAAACCTGCGTCTATAAGCTAGCAGCACCGTCGAGCGCGGGGCGCATGTCGATCCGGCCTTCCCAGATCGAGCGCCTCCCGCATCTCAGATGCATCCGTGTGCCGGGCGGATCTTCCCGCCAGAGATTCGACCATGCCCGAGCGGTGTCGATTCCTGCGCCGACATGCCTTTATCGCGATGAGCACCTCCACTCGCGGTATCGGCTGACCCGTGCCGATACCGCTCAACCCAGCGTCCCCATTACGTCGAGCGTGTGATGCTCGGGAATCTCGTTGTAGGAAAGCACGTGCAGCGCGGGAGAAAACACTCGTGCATAGCGCGCGAGCAGCGGGCGCAGTTGCGGCGGCACCAGCAAAACCGGCGTCGAACCGCGTATCTTCATCTGCTCGGCGATGGCCGGCATGTTCGATTGCAGTTGTGTGAGCAGGTTCGGGGCGATGGCGAAGTTGTCCAGCGAGAACTTCCCCGTTTGCTGAGCCTGGCTCAGCGAAGCGAGCAACATACCCTCCAGTTCGCCCGCCACATTGAACACCGGGATCTCCCTCCTGGTACCGACGATCTTCCCGACAATCTCACGACGCAATGTGCATCGCACCTCGGCGGCGAGCAGAATCGGATCCTGGGTCGCCTCGGCATTCTCGAGCAACGTGGTGGCGACGGGCACAATGTTCTTGATCGAGACACCGTCGCCCAGCAGCGTACGGAAGACCTTGCGAAGTTGATTGTGCGTCATCACCTTTTCAAGCGCTTCGAGCAGCTTGGGAGCGAACTGCCCCAGGCGCTGCAGAACGGCGGCGACATCGTCGTGGGAAAACAGCTCTGCCAGGTGCTCGCGCAGTAGCTTGTCCAGATGCGTTGCCAATACGGATGCCCCGTCCACCACCTGATACCCCATGCCGAGCGCATTCGCCTTGTCCTCGGGACGGATCCAGGTGACTCGCATCCCGTAGGCGGGCTCCACGGCGGGAATACCGTCGAGGTCGCCGTACGTCGTCGGCGACGGGATCGCCATCAACATGTCGCTGTGCAACTCGCCCCGGGAAATCTCCACGCCATGCAGGCAGATCGCGTACTGCGACGGTTCGAGTCCCAGATCGTCGCGCACGGAAACCTCGGGGATCAGGAACCCCATTGTGTCGCTCAGCGTGCGGCGAATGCCGTCCACCCGACGTGTGAGCGGAGCGCCCTTGTCCTTGTCGATCAACGACACAAGGCGATAGCCGAGTTTGACGCCGACGACTTCCGTACGGGAAATGCTGTCCCAGTCCAGCGCGCTTACCGTGGCATCCCGGAGCGCGGATTCCACGGCTTGCATGTCGGCGTCGTCCTGCTCGGCCGGAACGTACCGACTGACACGCCAGCCGACATAAGCGAGCAAGGCGGCGAACGCCGCGAAGCTGACCCATGGCATGCCCGGGATGATCGCCAGTATCAGCATGACCGCCGAGCCGCTGTAGAGCACGTTCGGCGAGGCGAGCATCTGCCGGCCGACCTGCTTCTCGAAGTCGCCCGTGTCGCTCACCCGCGTGACGATGATGGCGGCCGCCGCGGCGAGCAGGAGCGATGGAATCTGCGCAACGAGGCCATCACCGATGGTCAGCAAGCCGTACTGGCGCAGGGCGTCGCCGAAGCTCAGGCCGTGCATCACCATGCCGATGGCCAGACCGCCGAGCAGGTTGATGACCAGCACCAGGATGCCGGCGACGGCATCGCCTCTGACGAACTTCGACGCGCCGTCCATCGCGCCGTAGAAGTCCGCTTCGGTGGTTACGTCGCGCCGGCGGGTCTGCGCCTGCTCCTGGTTGATGAGCCCGGAATTGAGATCGGCGTCGATGGCCATCTGCTTGCCCGGCAATGCATCGAGCGTAAAGCGTGCCGACACTTCCGAGATGCGCTCGGCGCCCTTGGTAACCACGACGAAGTTGATGATCATCAGAATGATGAACACCACGACGCCGACGACGAAGTTCCCTCCGATGACCACTTTGCCGAATGCTTCGATGACGTGACCGGCGGCGTTGGTGCCCTCGTGACCCTTGAGAAGCACGACGCGCGTGGACGCCACGTTAAGCGTGAGTCGCATGAGTGTGGAGGCCAGGATGACGGTCGGGAACACCGAGAAGTCGAGCGGTCGCTTGACCGATACGCTCACCAGGACGACCACGATCGCCATGACGATGTTGAACGTGAACAGCACGTCGAGCACCACCGGCGGCAACGGCAGGATCACCATCGACAGAATGGCGAGCAGCAGCACAGGCGTGGCGAGGCGGGTCTGCCGCAGATCGGCGAGAAGGCGAGACATTGAATTCATGACGGGTTAGCGATTGACGAGTGTTTCCGGAACGTCGATATGGGACGGCCTGTCGGGGCGCAGGCCCCGCTGACCTTGCCGGAAAGCGTGCAGCTGCATGACATAGTTGAGCACTTGCGCCACGGCGCGATACAGTGCCGCGGGAATCTGCTGGTTGACCTGGCTGGTGTTGTAGATCGCACGGGCTAACGGCGGCAGCGTGAGAACCTCGACGTTGTGCTCGCGCGCCAGTCGTCGAATGACCATGGCCATGTCGTCCACGCCTTTCGCAACGACAAACGGCGCTTCGGCCCGCGACGCGTCATATTTGAGCGCCACTGCGTAATGTGTCGGGTTGACGATCACCACGTCGGCGCCGGGAACCGAATTGAGCAGCCCACGGTGTGCGGCCTGACGCTGGAGCTGGCGCAACCGGCTCTTCACTTCGGGGCTGCCTTCGTTGTTCTTGTGCTCGTCCTTGACCTCTTTTTTCGACATGCGCTGATCGCGCAGGAACATGAGTTTCTGAAACGGGGCGTCAAGGAAAGCGAAAACGACCAGCACGGCGGCCATGACCAGCGACGCATCGAAGGTCAGCGACGTGCCGCCACGAATCGCCTCCGCCAGTGTCTTGCTCTGCAGATGCAGGAAGTCCCGAATGGACTGGTTCATGACAAACCAGAGCGTCGCGATCAGCGTTGCCACCTTGAGTACGGAGATACCGAACGTCCCGTAGTGCTTGAGCGACATCAGGCGCTTGAGATTCTGAATCGGGTTGAATCTGCTCGACTTGGGCATGAAGCCTTCCTTCGAGAACACCCAGCCGCCCGGATAGAGCGAGCCCAGCACAATGCACGCGGGAATGGCGAACAGGGGCAGCAGTATCGCGATGAGCATGCGCATGGCCGCGCCGACGGCGATGTGCCAGGCGTCGTCGAGCCTGCCGTGGCCGCTCAGGTCGGCGAACGCGACGGCGAAGAGCGCGCGGAAATCGTCGAGCCAACCCGGGGCGAGCATGATCATCAACTGAAGGGAGGCCAGAAGTCCGACGGCCGCGGCAAGATCGCGCGAGCGGGGCACCTGCCCCTTCCCGCGCGCCTTGCTCAGCTTCTGCCCGGACGGTTTTTCGGTCTTGTCGCCGGATTCACCTGACACCAGTGGCTCCCAGATGCTGCTCCAGCAATCCCAGCACGTGCTCCGACATCTTTACGTAATGACTGGGCATCACACTGATCAGATAGACCAGCATGAGCATGCCGAAGATGATGGTGACCGCGAAACCGAGCGAGAAGATGTTGATGGTGGGCACGGCCCGCGACGTGAAGCCGTTGCCGATCTGAATGACCAACGACGAGAAGATGATCGGGATCGCGAGCAGCATGGCGGCGGATAGCAGCCACCCGACCTGATACGCGAGCGGGCGCAGCGACATGAGATCTATCGGATGTCCGACCGGCCATACGCGAAAGCTCGTGTAGAGAATCTGTGTCACGACGAGATGCCCGTCGATCGCGAAGAAGAGCAGAATGCACAGTAGGTACAGCACGCCGGAAATCACGTCCGACGAGCTGCCATTGAGCGGATCGTTCATGACTGCCATCGCGAGTCCCATCTGCGATGAAAAGAGATAGCCCAGCACCATGAACGCGGCCAGCACCAGGTGCAGCGTCGCTCCGAACAGCAGGCCGATGAGGATCTGCTGCGCGGCCAGCACGGCGCCCGAGAGCGAGACGGGATCGATGTCCGTCGACGGAGAGACCGGCAGTGCGATGCCGGAGAGCAACACGGAGAGCGCGACGCGCACGCGTGCCGGCACCACCGCTTCCCCCAGGATCGGCGCGGCGCTCAGGGCGGCGAGAATCCGGCAAAAGGGCCACCACAGCCGCGCCAGCATGTCGGGCGCGGCGAGCATGAAAGCCTCCATTGCCTATCCCACCAACAGAGCGGCCCGCTCGAAGACGCTGACGCAATAATCCATCAGATACTGCGTACCCCAATGTCCGCCGATCATGAGCACGACGAGCGTGGTCAGCAGGCGCGGCAGAAAGCTGAGCGTTTGTTCGTTGATCGAAGTCGCGGCCTGGAACAGACTGACGAGCAAGCCCACGACGAGGCTCGGCATGACCACGCCGGCAATGAGCACCGTGGCGATCCGCAGGGCCTGCCCGACGATTTCTACGGCGATATCCGCGGTCAGCATCAAAAGGCCCGGATACTGGTGGCAAGGGTGTTCACGGTGAGTGTCCACCCGTCGATCATCACGAAGAGCAGCAGCTTGAGCGGCAGCGAGATGACCAGCGGCGAGAGCATCATCATGCCCATCGCCATCAACACCGAGGCGACGACAAGGTCGATGACGAGAAACGGTACGAACAGCATCGCACCGACCTGAAACGCGGTCTTGAGCTCGCTGAGACTGAACGCCGCGGCCTTGACGATGAAGCTGTGGTCCTCGGGTTTTGCGACGTCGGTCTCGTTCGACAGCCGCGAGACCTGCGAAAGACTGGCCTTGCTCGTCTGGGCGAGCATGAAGCGCGATAGCGGTTTCTCGCCTTGCGCCATGGCTTCCCTGAACGTGATCTTGTCCTGGTCGAACGGCTCGATGGCGTTATTCCATATCTCGACGCCAACGGGGCGCATCACCAGCAGTGTGAGAAGCAGCGCTACTCCTGTGATGACGCGGCTCGGCAGCCCTTGCTGGAGCCCGAGCGCCTGGCGCAGCAGGGCCAGAACGATGACGAAGCGCACGAAGCTCGTCATTACCATGACCAGCGCGGGGAGCAAGCCCAGCAGCGTCATGAAGAGCAGGATCTGCGTCTTCGGGCTGAAGTCGCGCGGCATGCCGAGGGCTTCGGCCGGCAGGGTTAGCGGCTCCGCGGTCGCGGGCATGGACAGCAGGGCAGCCACTACGAGAGCCGCGGCGCCGAGCGTACGCCGCGATGTCCACAACTTCATGGCATGAAACGCCCGAGGTCTTCCAGATGGAGCACCTTCAAGCCGTAGTTTTCGCCGCATACCACCACCTCGGCCTGGCCGACCGCGGTGCCGTTGACCTTGACCTCCAGCGGCTCGCCCGCAAGACGGTCGAGTTCGAGCACCGAACCCTGCTCGATTGCCATCAGCTCGGCGAGCGACACGATGGTGTTGCCGACTTCGAGCGTCAGTCGCACGGGAATGCGCGCGAGCAGGTTCATGGGGTCACGACGCGGTGCGGCGGGAGACGGGGGAGCCGGCGTCTCCTCCGTGTCGCCGGGAAGGTCTTCGAGCAGTGCGTCGAGATCGGAGTTGTCGTGCTGGTCCATCGGTTAGTCCAGAAAATTGAATGAGGTCAGGCAAAGCTTGCCGTTGTGTTCCGCGACGATCGCGGTGAAGACGTCGGAATCTCCGGCGAACACGCGCGCGGCGGCGGGCATGCGCACCGGCAGGATGTCCCCCTTGCGCAGGCGCAGCAGCTCGCCGAAAGGGACTTCCATCTCCAGCAGACGGGCAGTCAGCGTCACGCGCAACTCGTGGGAAAGCACTGCGCCGCCTCTCGCCGTGCGGGGCGGGCGCTGGAGGGTGCCGGAGAGCTTCTCGAACAGCCGGTCCTGCCAGACACCGTCGAGGGAGACGCCCAAGTCCCCCAAATGCTCACCCGCCGCGCTGCAAATCCGGCAGACCGCGAACAGATCCGGGTGGTGTGCGACCGGCGCCACGTCGTCGGGCGGCGTCTGTCCATGCTCCGGGGCGATGCACCGGGCGACAGCCTGGGCAAGCTCCGCGGCGAGCGATCCGGCGAGTCGGCGCTCGGTGGCCGTCTCGGCGGCAATGGCCGGCTGCGGTTCGGCGGTGGGAAGGGGAAGGGGAAGTGGCATGGCGTCGGTCGACTCGGAGGCACCGTTCGCGTCGATCGGGCCGACATTGCCGTCCGTTCCCCCCTCGTTGTCCGAACTTCGCGCGCGCTTGCCAGGCATGCCGTGTGGCGTGCCATAGCGCACCTCGAGGAGCTTGAGCAACAGGGCGCGCTCCATATGGACGCCGATGCGGCCAGCCCCCAAGGACTGATGGCGCCATGGCCATGCGCGCATCTGCGGCGAATGGGTCGAAAACGTCACGGTGGTGACGCGCAGCGAAGCGCCTGCCCGGCGGCTCAGCCGCATGATGAACTGCTGCCCCAGGTGCTGTTTGAGCGCTTCGCCAAACGTGCCAAGCAAATGGGTCGGTCGCCCGAGCATGCGCGGATCGAGCGCAGTACAGCGGGTCGCATCGGTGGATTGTCTGCCTGACCGAATTGCCATGTATTTATTTGCCTAGTTTAAGTACGGCGACGAGTTCGTCGCTTTCATCTTGCAGGAGAACAACTCGCTGATTCTGGAGGGGGGGCGGGCAGGCGTCCACCAAAAAACCAGCAAAGAATCCGATCTTTCGTGAGTTGATCTGAATCTGTCTGAATTTCCCTGAAGGCCGCATCCCGTGGGTGTTTTCGGGTGGTTCGCCTGATGTTTTCCGTGTTCGCCGGGATGGTTGGTGTGGGGGGGTGTGGCGGTGAGGCGGTTGGCGCATCTCGGTGGTGGCGTGTCTGGGGTTTTCATGAGGTTTCAGGAGTCTTCAGGATTAATCGCTGGCACCCGATTTCGGTGGATTGGACAATCGCCCTTCAACCGGTTTTATCCGCACCGACAGACGATTCGCTGCCACGGGTGCCGCACGAAAGCCGTGTTGAGTACATCACCGTCCATTGCTGATCGATAGCAACGGACGGTCTGCGCAGCAACGCAAGGAAATGTGGGAAATGACGACGCAATCGATACAGCAGGTGGGGGCGCAGATGCGCAGTGAGATGGCCAATCTGGCGCGGCAGGCGATGGCGGCGCCGGGCGACGCGATCTCGGGCAACGTCAAATCTCCCTCGGACATGAGTTTTGGCCACGCCATGCTTTCCACCGTCGAGGGGGTGGACAACCTCCAGCATGCCGCGGAAGACAAGATGGAAGCGGTTGATAGCGGAAAAAGCGATGACCTGATTGGTGCCATGGTCGCCAGCCAGGAGGCCAGCCTGTCGTTTTCGATGCTCACGCAAGTGCGCAACAAGCTCGCGAGCGCTGTCGACGATCTGCTGAAGATGCAGATCTGATACGGGAAAAGGTCGATTCGTGTTTGCCAGCCTCAAGAACCTCCTGCCACTGCGGATGCCGAGCAGCTTTTCGTTGAAGATGCCGTCGCCGGCGACGCTGTCGAAGGTCGTGCCGCTCGTGCTGTTGGCGGTCGCGCTGACGGCATTCGCGACGCTGTACATGCGCTACGACCAGTCGAGCTACAAGCCGCTGTTCGGCGCGCGCGAACAGGTGCCGCTCGACAGCATGGTGTCGGTGCTCGACGCTGACGGGATCAAATACCGCATCCACCCTGATACAGGGCAGGTGCTCGTGCCGTCGTCCGAACTCGGACGCGCGCGGCTTCTGCTCGCGGCCAAGGGCGTGACGGCCAAGTTGCCTGAAGGGCTGGAGCAGGTCGGCAGCAACGACCCGCTTGGCACCAGTCAGTTCGTGCAGGACGTGCGTTTTCGCCGGGGGCTGGAGGCGGAGCTCGTCAAGAGCATCGTGTCCATGGACCCGATCGAGTCGGCGCGCGTGCACCTTTCGATCGCGAAATCGTCTTCGTTCGTGATGATGGACGGTGAGAAGAGCTCCGCGTCGGTGGTGCTCACGCTCAAGCCGGGGCAGCGCCTGTCCAGGGAGCAGATCGCCGCGGTCATCAATCTGGTGGCCGGAAGTGTGCCCAACCTGGCCCCCGAGCGCGTGTCCGTGGTCGATCAATCCGGTGCATTCCTGTCCGCCCGCGTGGACCTGACCGATGATCCGATCGGCAGCGGCGACGCCGTGGCGCGCTACCGCGAAACCACAATGCGCAGCGTGCAGGATCTGCTCGCGCCCACGCTCGGCATGGACAACTTCCGCGTCAGCGTGACGCCGGTCGTCAACAACGATCGTGTGGAAGAGACCCGGGAGCAGTTCGGCGAGGCCCCGAAGGTGGTGAACGAGGCGATTCGCGACGAGAAGAATCGTGACCGTACGGCATTGGGGGTGCCGGGCTCGCTGAGCAACCGTCCGGTGGAGGCAACCACGGCAACGCAGAACGCCGACGGCGGCACGATGCGCAACGCCGCTACCCGCCAGTTCGCCTACGACCGCAACGTCATGCAGATCAAGCACAGCCGTGGTCGGCTGGAGCGGCTGAGCGTCGCCGTGGTGCTCAATAACGCGGTATCGCCTACCAAGGGCCAGCCGTGGTCGGACGAGCAGCTCAAGCACATCGACACCCTTCTGCGCAATGGCCTGGGCATGGACGCTTCGCGCGGCGATCAACTTGTGGTGTCCGCGATGAATTTCCCGAGCGCGCCTCAGCCGCAACCGTGGTGGGAAGAGCGCACCACGCTGGAACAGGGCGCGTGGTACGCCGCCTACGCCGTGATGGCGCTGCTGGGTTTTCTGCTCGTCGTCCGTCCGCTGCTGCGTATCACGCAGCAGTGGGTCGAGTATCGATATGCGCCGCGCACCCTCAAGGAGATCGAGCCGGACGTTTCCGACGCGACCGACGCTCTGGTCGTTGGACAGCAAGTCCCATTGCTCGCAAACGACGAGCAGGCACCGGATAAGAAGATTCGCGGAAGCAGCATGCTTCCGCTCATGGACGACATCGAACTTCCACCCGCCGATTCCGGTGTGGAGATCCTGATCTCGCATCTGCAGACCCTCTGCGAGAAGGAGCCGGAGCGTGTCGCGGAAGTCGTCAAACAGTGGATTCAAAATGACGGAAACCTCAATCGCTGAACGTCAGGCGCCGGGCTCGGTCGATCAGGCCGCCATCGTGCTGCTCAGCATGGGCGAGGCGCGTGCTGCCGACGTGCTTCGATGCCTGTCCAGGTCCGAGTTGCTCAAGGTCACGCACGCCATGTCGGACATGGGCGGAGTGAAGGTCGACGCCGTCCGGGACGCTTTGCAGAAGTTCTTCGGCCAGTACCGGGAACAAAGCGGAATTCATGGTGCGTCCCGAGTATTCCTGCAGCGTGCGCTCGATCTCGCGCTGGGACATGACATCGCCAACACGGTGCTCGACAAGATCTACGGCGATCGGATCCGCCCGAAGATGGCGCGTCTGGAATGGGTGTCTGCGCGCTGGCTCGCACAGCACATTGCCGACGAGCACGTGCGCATGCAGGCGCTTTTCCTGGCGTTCCTGCCTCCGGCGCAGGCGAGCAAGGTGGTCGAGGCATTGCCCCCGGAGATGCGCGACGTCGTATTGCTCCATGTGGCCAAACTCGACGAAGTCGATCACCTCTTGCTTCTGGAGCTCGAAGAGTTGATCGAATCGTGTCTGCGGAATCTGGATCTCCAGAGCGCCAGCGTCGAGGGCGTGCGTCAGGCCGCGGACATCATCAATCGCCTGCCGGGCGATCGCATGCAGTTGATCGAATTGTTGCGCGCGCACGACCCCGACGTGGTCTCCGAGATCGAAGTCAGCCTGTATCACTTCGACATGCTGGCACGTCAGTCCGATGCCGTGGTGGGGCGCATCATCGATGTCGTCACGCTGGAACAATGGGCGGTTGCGCTCAAGGGCGCGGACGGTTCGGTGCTCCGCACGCTGCAGCGCGCCATGCCGCGCCGGCAGGTTCAGGCGTTCGAGGACATCATGCGTCGTACCGGACCGGTGCCGAACGCGCGGGTCGAGCAGACGCGCCGCGAGATCATGGCCCGCGTCAAGGCATTGGTCGATGCCGAAGAGATCGAACTGCTCCTGGGCGATGAGGACGAAGTCGCGTGAAAGGCTATTTCTCCTACCGCTTTCCGCCGTTGTCCGCCTGTGTTCGCAATGCCGCAACCGGGCCGTACACCGCCAGCTCCGAAAGTGGCGGCTCCCCTCTTGCCGATCAGGAGCGCGCCTTGCAGCAGGCGATTGCCGACGGTTATCAAGAGGGCATGGAGCGCGGCTATCAGGATGGGTTCGAGCGCGGCGAAGTCGACGGCCTGGCGCAGGGTTTCGAGCAGGGCGAGGCAGAGGGCGCGCATGCGGCCCTCGACAACGCGCGCCGCGCCGTGCGCGCCGAATTCGATGGGCTGGCCGACACACTCGGCACAGCACTTCAGGCCGTGCGGAAATTGCATGCGGATTATCAGGAGGCGCGCCGTAACGAGTTGATCGAACTCGTCGCCAAGGTCGCCAGACAGGTCGTGCGCTGCGAACTGGCGTTGCAACCCGGCCAGATGCTCGCGCTCGTCGATGAGGCGTTAGGCGCGATGCCGGCTACCGCCGAGGCGCCGGAGGTGCATCTGAATCCCGAAGAGTGCGCGCGCCTGGTCGCTTTGCTGCCCGAACGCGCGAGCCATTGGACGCTGGTGCCCGACGCGGCACTGGCGCCGGGCGAATGCCGGGTGAAGGCAGGTGGCCATGAAGCGGACGCCGGGTGCGCGCATCGTCTGGAGGCTTGCATGGAACAGGTCGGTCGCCAACTGAACGCTGCATCCGTAGCCACGCTCGCGTTAGACGGGAGCTCGGCGCCCGACACGTTGCCGGCCGCGGAGCCCGCCATCGAGGAGGCGGAATGATTGCCGGAGCGCTGCGTAATCTCGAACTCGACGACGTGCCCGTGGCGCGCCTGACGGGCCGTCTGACCGGCGTATCGGGGATGTTGCTCAAGGCAACGGGATGTCCGCTCGAGACCGGACAACGCTGCGTGATCGAGACGGCCTCCGGCGATTGGATCGATGCGCAGGTGGTCGGCTTCGGCCGTGAGGAGTCCTACCTGATGCCGTTCAGGACTTCCATGGGCTTGCTGGCTGGCGCGAAGGTGTTGCCCGCGGGTCCGCGGGCGGCGGTGCGCATCGGCCCGCGTTGGCTCGGCCGTGTGGTCAACGGCCTCGGAGAGCCTATCGACGCGTTGGGCGAACTTGATGGCGAGCACCCGCTGATCACCCCGCCGGTCGCCGTCAACCCGTTGCAAAAGCAGCCAGTGCGAGAAGTGCTCGATGTAGGCGTTCGCGCGATCAACGGCGTGCTGACCCTGGGGCGTGGGCAACGCGTCGGGCTGATGGCCGGCAGTGGTGTGGGCAAGAGCGTGCTGCTTGGCATGATCACGCGCTATACCGATGCCGACGTCGTCGTGGTCGGTCTCATCGGCGAGCGGGGCCGCGAGGTTCGGGAGTTCGTGGACCACGCACTGGGCGAGCAAGGGCGCGCCAAAGCCGTGCTGATCGTCGCACCGGCGGACGAGTCTCCGCTCATGCGGTTGAAAGCGACGCAACTCTGTCACGCCATTGCCGCACATTTTCGTGATCAGGGCGGCAACGTGCTGTTGTTGGTCGACTCCCTCACGCGCTACGCCATGGCACAGCGCGAACTGGCGCTGGCGCTGGGCGAACCTCCGGCAACGCGCGGTTATCCGCCTTCGGTTTTCGGCATGTTGCCGCAATTGGTCGAGACCGCCGGTAATGGCGAGGGCCCCGGCAGCATGAGCGCCATATACACCGTGCTTGCGGAAGGGGACGACCAGAACGATCCGGTCGTGGACACGGCGCGTGCCATTCTCGATGGGCACATCGTGCTCACGCGGGAACTGGCGGAGCGAGGCCACTATCCCGCCATCGATGTGACGCGCTCGGTAAGCCGCTGTATGACGCAGGTGGCCGACAGCGATCAGGTTCGCGCCGCGCGTCAGTTCAAGGAGCTGATCGGGCGCTACGAACAGGTTCGCGATCTCATTGCGCTGGGCGGCTACGTAAAGGGAGCCGATCCCGCCACCGACCGTGCGGTGATATTGGCGCCGAACATCGACGCGTATCTCCGACAGGAAACGCACGACGGCACGTCGTTTGCCGACGCGCGGGCGCAGTTGGAGGCGCTGTTGGCATGAGCGATCAACGCGTGGTCGGGCCGTTGGGGCGGCTGGTGGCGGTTCGTGAAGCTGGAATCGACCGGCTCAAGCGGGAATTCGGCCGCAAGGAAGCGCTGCGCGAGCGCTACCGAACCAATCTGCGCACGATGCAGCAACTGTTCGACGAGGCGGGCAAGGGCGTCGGGACGGCATGTGCCGAGCTCTCGCTCAATCGTCTGGGCTACCGGCAAGGGTTGCTCGACATGATCGCGGCGCACCGGGAAGCCCTGCAGCTACATGAAGCGGACATGGCCGTCGACCGTCAACGCCTGCTTGACGAGTCGGTGAGATGCGAGATATGGCGACGTGAGCTGCAAAAGCGCGAGGCGACGCTGGACTTGTCGCGTGAGCGCCGGGCACAACGGGTGCAGGACGAACTCGCCGCGCAAACCCGGTATCGCGGCGGCAGGATGTGAGGCCGACGAAGGATGACGAGTCCCGCGACGTGGGGGGCGATTGCCTGCTCGCTCCTGTTTGGAACTTTTTAAAGAGAAAGACCTATGCTCATCGTTGACGATCCAAGGAAGACCGCCAAAGCCTTTGCCGACGACTTCTTCAAACGGACCGAAAGCCAATTGCAGTCGCACAAGGAGAAGGCCAAGGCGTCGTCCAGTGCGCTGACCACGCTGAAAACTTCGCTTTCGACGTTCCGTACCGCGCTGAGTTCGATGCTCGTGGGCGGCAGCATGGCGCGCCGTGCGGTATCGCTGAGCGACGCGAAGTTTGGCTCGGCGACCCTCGGCGAGGGAGCTCGCGCGGGCTCGTACAACTTCTACGTGAAACAGGTCGCGTCGGCCAATCAAAAAGTCATCGAAACGATTCCCGCGACGAGCCCGGCGACCGGCACGATGAAGATCGATCTGGCAGACGGAACCTCGCTGGATATCGATCTCTCCAAGATAGCCACTGCTACGCCGGGCCAGGTCACGCCGACGGAGCTGGCGCGCGCTGTCAACGAGGCAGCCGGCGCGTCGGGAAAACTCAACGCGTCGGTCATGACGATGTCGGATGGCTCGCAGAAGCTGATGCTCACTGCCGCGCAGACCGGAGAGGGAAGCCGGATCACGGTGAAATCGGCCGGGCTCCACGAAGCGCTGAAGAAGGCGCTCGACGGCATGAAGGAAACCACCGCGGCCAAAGATGCGGTGTTGCGGATCGGCGGCCAATCAGGTACCGAAATCAAGCAGGCGTCGAACACTTTCACCGGCGTCGCGGGCCTGTCGGTAACGTTCAAGCGCGTCTCCTCGGACGCCAACGACGTGCTGACCGTCAATGTGAGCAACGACGCGAATGCGACGGCGGACGGTGTTCAGGCGTTCGTCGATGCATACAACGCCATGCGCAAGGCGATTGGCGAACTGACCAAGCCGGGCGATGCCGCCGCGGGCGTCGCCGGCGGCGCCATGCAGGCGGATGCCGGTTTGCGCGCCTTGAGCGCTCAGCTCAGCGCCGTGCTGCGTCAGCCCGTGGACGGCATCAATCTGTACGACCTCGGCATTGAGGTCGACAAGCACGGCAATCTGAACCTTGACCGTGCCAAGCTCGACAAGACACTGGCGAAAAATCCCGAGGCGCTCGACAAATTCGTCGGCAAATCGTCTACGGGCATGGTCGCAAAGCTGAACAAGTCATTGGACGCCTGGCTCGACAGCGCCAAGGGGCAGATCAAGGCACGTCGGGATTCCTCCGACAAGGTTCTGAAAAAACTCGACGCAAAGCACGAAGAACTTCAACGCCGCTATGACCAGATCTTCAACGGCTACGTGAAGCAGTTCACCGCGCTGCAGGTCGTCCAAAACCAGATGCAGGACACGCTGAAGTTCCTGGAAAACATGTTCTCGCCAAAGAAAGACTAACTGCGGCAATGCATCGCCCGATTGAAGAAAACCACTGACTATGGACAACGTTGGATACCGCAGCTACCACGCCGCGAATCTGGAAGCGCAAATTGCCAGCGCTTCCCCGGTGCAATTGGTCCTCGTTCTGACCGACGGTCTGCTCGACGAGCTGGCGCGTGCGAGGGCGCATATCGTCGCTCGCCGGTACGAGGCCAAGGGGGCGAGCGTGAGCAAGTGCGTGGCGATGATCAATGGCCTGAACAGCTCGCTGGATATGGACAGCGGGAGCGAAGCGGTCAGCCAATTGGCATCGCTGTACGACTACTGCGCCTGGCGTCTTGTGCAGGCGAGCGGCGACCTGAGCGTTGAGCCGATTGACGAAGTCGTTCGATTGATCGGCACGCTGCGCGAAGGCTGGCAAGGCGTGGCATGAGCACTGGCAAGCGCGAGGATCGGTCGAGCGAGTTGATGCGGGGAACGCGCAGTCTGGTCGAACTGGTCAACGCGCGGCAGTGGCGGACGTCGATGGAGGTGGAGAAGGAGGTCCGCTCGTTGCTCGACCGAATCATTGTCCGAGGCGAGGCATTGAGCGACGCGGAAATCGCGGCATTGGCTCAGGTTCGGCGAACCTATGCAACGTTGCTGCGGGAACTCACGCGGCAAAGCGACCGTGTCGCAGCGCACCTCGAAAGCATGCAGGGCAGCAAGGCGGGGTGGATTGCCTACGGCGTGATCGGCGAGCTCGAGGAGCGAAACAAAGGATGAGAACCATGGTGGCGACAATGCTGTTGACAGGATGGACCCCTGGCGATGTGCCGAACGTGAAAGCGCCTTGCGGCCCGCGCGTATTGACGGGCTCCGATGGCGTGGCGTTGGCGCAGGACATTCCGGATCAGGAGGTCGAGGGAGAAACGCGCGAGGCGTCGACGGAGCGGCCGGTCGTCGAGGGGTTCGCGCAGTTCCTGGAAATGGCGCACACGACTTCGCAGGTCGGCGACGACCTCATGACGGACGATCCACGGCAGGTCGTGCTGCATGGGCGCGGTGTCGACATGCCACACATCGCGTCGCAAGTCGACGGCGAGACCACGGCGGGGGGGCAGCGGGAACGGCCGTCGGCGCTAGATGCGCTGCAGTCGAGCGCGAACGGCGGAGCAATGCACTTGGCCACCGACGCTGAAGGTGCGCCGCAAAAGAGCGATGGGTTTGCGCTCAGCCCGTTGATGTATGCCATTGCATCGGCTGGCCAGCGCGACAGTACGCGCAAGCCGGCGTTGCCTCCCGATCCCGAACCGGTGCGTGGTGGCAGCGCGGAGGTAGGCAATGGCACGGCGGACGTCGGCGATGCGGACGCGCAACGTGCGGGGCCCGCAGGGGGAAGTGCCGCCGGAAGCGTCAGCACGACGCTCGCGACAGCATCTCCGGAGGTACAGGGGACGAGCCGCAATGGGCGCGAAGGCAGCGCGACCGGCACTGCCAACGAAAGCAGGGGCGCCGCGTCGGCGCCGGTGGCAACGACCACAGCGGACATGCCCGCCTTGCTCGCAACGCCATTCGCAACCGGTACCCGGGCGGCGGTACCCGTATCGGTGGCGTCATGGGGACCGCAACTCGTGACATCGCTCGGTCACCGGGTAAGTGTCCAGATGGGAAGCGGCGTCGAGCAGACGGTGATTCGTCTCGATCCGGCGTCGATGGGTGCGTTGCAGATTGCCGTTCGGCATCAGGGGGGGACGTTGCAGGTTCATTTGATGGCGTCGAACGAGGATGTTGCGCGGCAATTGCAGGCGGCCAGCGACGCCATGCGTCAGGAATTGGCGCAGAAGCACCAGGGAGAGGTGAGTGTGGCGGTGCGGCACGACTCGGCGTTCGGCCAGGCGGGACAGGCGGGCCATGGCGCGCGGCGTGAGGCCCGCGAAAACGACAAGCGCCCCGGGCGGGCGCTGGCAGAGGTTTCGTCGGAGGACGACGGGATGTGGTTCCGTTTAGGCAACGTGCTGACTGGATAAGGTCCGAATACGATGAGATTTGAGTTGGCGATGAACAAGAAGACCCGGGTAATGGTGGGGCTGGTACTGGCGATCGCGGGAGCGGCGGCGGGTGGCTTCTGGGTGTATGCGCGCAGCGTTGCGCATGACGATGGGGCCGCGGCGCAGGAGAGCCTGGCGGCCGATCCCTACAAGTACGTTGGCGTTGAGAAGATCGTGGTCATGCTCAAGCCGGACAACGAAACGGATGTGCGCGAGATCCACTACGCGGCATTGGACATCATACTGAAATCCGCACCGGAGAAAGAGGCCAGTGTGCGCGAACAACTGCCGTTGCTGAGCAGCATTGCGGTGAAGGCCGTTTCCGGACAAACGCTGGAGTCGATTCGCAATATGTCCATCGACGATCTGAGCTGCAAGATCAATGCCGCGTTCACCGAGTCTTACCGACATCGCAACGTCGAGCAGCCGTTCGTCACGGCGATGATCGGCAAGCTGTTGGTCGAGTGATCCGATGGGCATGCCGATGAGAAACGCCGCGCCGCGCGAGGCTTACGCCCGGGCGAGCGCCATTGCCGAGCAGCGCTGTCTCATGGAGTACGCGTCAATCGTCAAGCGCGTGGTGCGCCAGTTGCTCTCTCAGGCATGCGGCGCGATTGCGCAGGAAGACATGGAGCAGATCGGACTCATGGGCCTGCTCGAAGCGCTGCGTCGATATGGCGAAGTGGACGAGGCGTTTGCCGGCTACGCGGCGATGCGCGTGCGCGGCGCGATTCTCGACGAGCTGCGCCGCCACGACTGGCGACCGCGCACCGTGCGTCAGGATGCGTACCGTGCACGCGACATGGAGCGTTCGCTGCGCCGGTCCCTGGGCCGCGATCCAACCGACGCCGAAGTGGGACAGGCGCTCGGGATCGATGCCGATGCCTATCGCGAGCGCGTATTGGCCGGCAACGCGGAGGAGATGGCGAATCTGGACGAACTTCTTGATGACGACGCCCTTGCTCACGAGGAGAGTCCCGAGCGTCAGGTCGTGCGCCGGCGATGCCTGGAACAGGCGCTCGCATACCTGGACGAGCGTGAGCAACGCGTCATCCAGCTTTATTACGAGTTCGACCTGAGCCTTCGCGAAATCGCCGGCGTGCTTGACGTGACCGAGGCGCGGGTGTGTCAGATCAACAAGGCGGCTCTCAAGAAGATGCGCTTGGCCCTGAGCGATGTTTGACGGGATGGGCGTCCGGTTTTTTAAAGAGACAGACATGAAATTGGTAGGCACCCGGCCCGCAAGCGAAGTCCGGCGGAGCGATGACAAGCAAAAGCGCACGCGAGAGCGGGGCGCGATAGCCGAAGCTCCCGTTCGAGGCGGAGCCGATACCCCTTTGGCAACGCACGTCGTACAACCCGCCATGGCGGCACTGCGCGACATGCCGGATTTCGACGAGGCGCGAGTCGCAGCCCTGCGCGAGGCGCTCAAGGCGGGTGAGCTTCCGTTCGACGCGGGCAAGCTGGCATGTTTGATTCAGCGCTTTCACGGTACGCGTGGGAGAGAGCGATGACGCGCAAGGAAGCATTCAAGGCACTCGTGCTTGGCATCGAGATCGAGCTGACGCGCTACCACGAACTCAAGGCATTGCTCGAGCGTCAATACGTCGCCGCCATGCGGCGCGACGCCACGGGGATCGAGAGGATCGCTCAGTCCATCCTGACACTGGTGGACACCCTCGCCGAGCATCACGAATTACGTCGCATTCATGCATGCATATTGGCTGCTCCGTCGGCGCCCGCGTCGATGATGGACGTGCTCGACTGCATCGCCGGCGCACCGCGCGAGCGACTGATGACTATCTGGAGCCAACTCGAGACACTCGTTCGCGAGTGCAAGACGCTTAATGCGCGCAACGGTCAACTGCTGGTTGCGCAGTTCGAAGTGGTGCAGCGCGCGCTGTACGGGGAGACCCACATCTATGCTGAAACTTGATTTCTCACCGGTGCGGCCCAGCGTCGGTACGCCGCATATCGCGTCGCAGCAATCGATGGACACAGCCCGTGGTGCGTACTGGCACGAACTGACACGTTTGCATGACGACATCGTGCGCACGGTCGCCGAGGGATTCGATGCCGACGATGCGGCTTTCGCGCCTGTGCCGGCCCAGGCCGGCGCCAACATTGCCGCGCTGCTGGCGAGTGGAGCGACTGGCATGAGCGGGCGAACGACGTCGAGCAAACAGGACTTCCTGGCGAACATCCTGCCGTTTGCGCGCAAGGCCGCGAATGAGCTTGGCGTATCCGAGGATCTGATTGCGGCGCACGCCGCGCTGGAGTCCGGATGGGGAAATCGTCCGCTTACGGGGGCGCAAGGCGACGATACGTTCAACCTGTTTGGCATCAAGGCGGCGGATCGTTGGCAGGGCGGCGTCGCCGACGTGCTCACCACCGAGTATATCGGCGGCGATGCGATCAAGACTGTGCAGCGGTTTCGGGCCTATTCGAGCTACGACGCGGCGTTTGACGACTACGTGCGGCTGTTGCGGGACAACCCGCGCTATCGCGGTGTGATCGGGGCCGGTGGAAACGTTGCGGCGTTTGCGCGGGCGCTTGTCAGCGGCGGCTATGCAACGGACCCCGCGTACGTATCGAAGCTCCGCCAGGTGGCCTCCGATGTGGCGGCGAGCCGCGCCGATATGGCACGACGTTCGGGCACGACATCGGGAAGGCCTCAGGGCGACGGTTGAGTGGGCGACGCCGAACCTGGCAAGTCCGTCACCGTGACGGTGCCCGGACCTGTGACCCGCGCCCGGATCTCCTTGCCCGAGCTGGCGTTTCGCACGGGGATGATCGCGTCCGTGCCGCCTGCCTGGAGGGCCACACCTGCGCTGCTGATTTCGCTCTCGCCGAGACGGACCACGATGCGCACGCTCTGGCCTTTGCGAACCAGTTCGGGGACTTGCAGCGACTTGCGCGAGAGCGTATGACCGCTGCGAATTGCGCGGCGACTGGCCTGTCCCACGGCGTCGTCGATGCGCGTTACGGTGTCGGCGAGCGACACCACTTTACGCGCCTGCAGGGAAAGATCGTCGGCGGCAATCGCTCGCCCCGCCGCAATGTCGTTGACCGCTACCGGAAGGTTTGCCGTAACGGTGCCGCGCACGACCAGTTGTGTCGCGGTCCCGGTGGCGGGACAACGTGCAGTGAGCAGCATCCGGCCGAGTTGCCGGGTATCGGCAAACTGGAATGAGAAGGGCTTGGCGCAAGTGGGCGCCGGTGTCCTGGGCGGGGCGACGGTAAGCACGATCTCGGGGTCGGACAAGCCGTTCTGCCGAAGCAACTCGGTGAGTTTGCCGTATGCGGCGGCGCGGGCCTGAGCCAGCAGATCGTCGGAAGGCGGCGGTGCGGAGGCAGTGATCGGCGCGGCATGAACAGCCGTGCAAAGCGTGAACGCCGCGACATGGGCGATACAGGCGATACGTGAGGAGTACGAAGCGGTAAGCAGTGAAGACATGACGTTTTCGGCAAGCATCGTTGCCGTACGGAAACAAATGGGGCGCGGGGCCGAAGGTAGGCGGATGACACGGCCGACCCGGGCGGCGCGATCGAAGCGAATTGGTGAAGTGTATAGCAAGGAGTATCGACATGGCATTTGATCTGAGCAGTGCATTGAGCGTGCATCCCGCGGCGTTGAAGCTGCGTGCGGAGCGCACGACGATGCTGGCTTCGAACCTGGCCAACCAGAACACCCCTGGGTATCAGGCGATGGATCTGGACGTGAAGGCAAGCATGGCGGCGGCGAGCGGCAAGGCGCTCGCGACGATTGCCGCATTGGGCGACGAAATCGAAAAGGGGTACCGCGTGCCCGCGCACGTCGGTCAGGACGGTAACACCGTCGAGCTCGGTGTCGAGCAGGCGGCGTTCGCTCAGAACGCAGCGGACTTTCAAACGAGCCTGACCTTCCTGAACATGAAGATCAAGGGGTTGCACGCCGCAATTTCCGGCAACGCCTGAAACGGGGAATCGTCGAGATGAGTTTCAAGGATATCGCCCGCATCGCGGGCTCCGCGATGGTGGCACAAACGGTCCGCCTGAACACCGTGGCCAGCAATCTGGCGAACGCCGACGCAGCCTCGGGCAGCGAGGAGGCGACTTATCGCGCCCGCAAACCGGTGTTCGCATCGTTGTACAGGCAGGGACAGGACGGCACGGTTGCCGGCGCCGCCGTGCAGGTGCTCGACGTGGTGCAGAGCACCGAGCCGCTGCGCAAGGTGCATGAGCCGAGCAATCCGATGGCAGGCGAGGACGGCATGGTCATGTACCCGAACGTCAATCCCGTCGAAGAGATGACCGACATGATGTCGGCTTCGCGCGCATTTTCCACCAATGTGGACGTGCTCTCGAGAGTCAATTCGATGCAGCACGAAGTCCTCAAGTTGGGACAGTAATTCACACCATCAATATCGATCATGTCGAACACCATTCAATCTCCAAGGGGGCCGCGTGCCGACGCGCCAGCGAACTCGGGCGGCGCGTTGCCGGGCATCGACAGTGGCGCGGGCGGCGATTCGAACCTCTTTGTGAAGCTACTCGTTGCGCAGATGCGCAATCAGGATCCGCTGAACCCGCAGGACCCCTCTCAGTTCGTGTCGCAGCTCACGCAGCTCAGCCAGCTCGACGCCATGCAAGGCGTGATGAAAGCGTCGCTCACCAACGCGGCGAAGCTCGAAAGCATGATGGTCGTGTCGCTCGGCTCGCAGGTGGGCAACGCCGTCAAGGTGAAGGCCGGTGTTGTCGAACTGGAGGACGGTGTCGTGAAAGGCAGCGTCGAACTCGGCAAGTCGGCCACCGATGTGGCGGTCGTGCTGACCGGCCCGGACGGGCGCGAGCATCGGATGTCTCTCGGCGCGCACACGACCGGCGAGGTCGATTTCGAGATCGACCCGCAGGCGCAGGGCCTGAAGCCGGGCAAGTACAAGATCAAGGTGGTGACCGACACCGCTGAAAAACCTGATGCCGAAATCGAAGGAAAACTGGAAGGCGTGCGCGTTGGGGCGGACGGCAAGGTGATCCTCCAAGTGGCGGGCGTCGGTCCCGTCGATACCGCCGCCGTGACGAGTTTCCTCGGCAAGCCGGCTAATTTCTCTTCCCCAAAGGAATTCGTATGAGCTTCAACATTGCGCTGTCCGGCATCAAGGCCGTCAACAATCAACTGGAAAGGATCAGCGACAACATTGCGAATGGCGGCACCGCCGGCTTCAAGTCGAGCCGTGCGAATTTCGCCACGATGGTCGCGGGCAATCAACCCAACGGCGTGTATATCGGTTCGACCAGCCAGAGCATCGGCGTGGGCGGCAATCTGTTCCACACTGGCCGCACGCTCGACGCGGCCATTCAGGGCAAGGGCTTCTTCGTGGTGAAGGACGCCGACGGTTCGGAACTGTACACCCGCTTTGGCGCCTTCCAGAAGGATGCGGACGGATACATGACCGACGTCTACGGTCGTCGCCTGCAGGGCTGGACGGACACTGGTGCGTTCGGCGACATCCAGGTCGGCTCCGGCAGCGTGCCGGCCAAGGCGAGCGACACACTCGAATATGTGGGCAATCTCAAGGGCGATTGGAAAGCGCCGGATGCGAATGTCGATTTCAGCAAGGACAACAAGGCCTCGTACAACGAATCGGTGACCACGACGGTGCACGATTCGCTGGGTCGCGCGCACACGGTGACGCAGTACTTCCGCCAGGATCCCGCACCGGCGAATTCGGTTTCGGTGTTCTACGCGATGGACGGCGAAACCCTTGCCGACGCGTCTGGCGCCCCTATTCTGAACAAGCTGGAATTCGATGCCGACGGCAAGCTTACCTCTCCGTCGGGTGCGATCTCGCTGGATCTGGGCACGCCCGTGCCCGCGGCCGAACTCACTGTCGCGCTGAATTACGCGGGTACGACGCATTCGGGGAGTTCGGCGACGACAACCACGATCAACCGCAGCAACGGTTACGAGCCCGGTACGCTGAGCGACACCACGCTCGATGAGAAGGGGCAGATCATCGCGCAATACAGCAATGGTCAGAAGGCGGTCGTCGGCACCCTCGCACTCGCCACGTTTGCCAATGCCGATGGGCTGTCCGCGGTGAACAACACGTCGTGGCGTTCCACCTCGCTGTCGGGCAATGCGTTGTATGCGCGCCCGGGCAGTGGCATGGCTGGCGGCGTGGTTCCGACTTACCGCGAGGGATCGAACGTCGACGTGACGCAGGAGCTCGTCGAGCTGATGGCGGCCCAACGCAACTATCAAGCCAATTCGAAGGTCGTCTCCACCGAGAACCAACTGATGCAGGCGCTGCTGCAGGCGCTGTAAGCCCATGGATCCGCTGATCTACACCATCATGAGCGGCGCCAGCCGCACCATGCACGCGATTCAGGTGCATGCGAACAACATGGCGAACGCGCAAACGGACGGGTTTCGTGCGGAGCTCGAGACATCGCAAAGTCAACCGGTGCCGGGCTTCGGCTACGACGCGCGCCATATGGTTCGCGTTCAGGCCAACTCGGTCAGTGCAAACAATGGCGTGGTTCAGGAGACCGGCCGCGATCTGGATGCCGCGATTCTCGGGGAAGGCTATTTCGCCGTGCAGACCGGCGATGGCGAAGCGTATACCCGCGCGGGAAACTTCAGTATTGATGCCGAGGGCACACTCACGCTCGGCGGGCGCGCCGTCATGGGGGACGGCGGCCCCATCGTGGTGCCGGAGAACAGCACTGTCTCGATCGGCAACGACGGGACCATCTCCGCGGTTGTGCCGGGGGAGCCGGAGGCGCAGATCGTGGATCGGCTGGCGGTGGTGAGCGGGCCGGCGGCCGATCTGGTGAAGAGCCCGGAAGGGCTGCTGGTCACGCGTGACGGCGCTCCGCTCCCGGCGGTTGAGGAGCGTCAGGTGCTCGGTGGGCATCTGGAGCGCAGCAACGTGTCGCCGGTCGAGGAAATGTTGGCGAGCATGTCGCTGCATCGAGACTACGAAATTCAGATGCGCATGTACAGCGCGGCCAATGAAATGGCCGATGCCGGCAACCGCCTCATTCGCGGCTGACGCACGGCCCTCAAAAAAAGTCATAGAGAGAAAGACGCATGAATCAAGCAATGTGGATCAGCAAGACCGGGATCCAGGCGCAGGACGCCAAGCTACAGGCGATTGCCAACAATCTGGCAAACGTCAACACCGACGGCTACAAACGCGACCGGCTGGTCTTCGAGGACCTGTTCTATCGCGTGGAGCGTCAGCCGGGCGCGCCGCTCGACCAGAACTACTCGTCGCCGCTCGGCGTGCAACTGGGCAGTGGCACGCGCATGGTGGGTTCGCAGAAGGTATTTACCGACGGCAATACGAAGACCACCGGGCAGGAGCTGGACGTGGCGATCATGGGGCGGGGTTTCCTGCAGGTGCAGTTGACCAATGGCGAGGTTGGCTATACGCGTGCGGGACAGCTCCGGATGAACGGCGAGCGCGTTCTGACGAACGCACAGGGACTGCCGTTGGTGCCGGAGATCTCGATCCCGGAGAACGCGACGAACATCGCCATCGGCGAGAACGGTGTCGTGTCGGCCACGGTGGCGGGCTCCGCGACGCCCAGCGAAGTCGGACAGATTCAACTGGCCACGTTTGCGAATCCGGCAGGCTTGCTTGCCATGGGCGACAACCTGTTCAGGGAGACGGCCGCCAGCGGTGCGCCGACCGAAGGCGATCCGGGCACCGACGCGCTGGGAAAGCTCAAGCAATTCGCGCTTGAGGGCTCGAACGTGCAAGTGGTGGAAGAGATGGTCGAGATGATCTCCACGCAACGCACCTACGAAATGAACACCAAGGTGCTCACTGCGGCGGACAACATGATGCAGCAGTTGGCGCAGGCGGCGCGATGATGCGTGCTGTTGCGCGTTTGGTGCCGCTTGTCGCGGCAACCGGTCTGGCGGGTTGCATCGCCCTGCCGCTGGACCCGGCGGTGCCCGACTTTGCCGACGACGATCTGCCGCCACCGGCGGCGGTATCGCTCAGGGGCACGTCGGGCGGCGTATTCAATGCGGCGACCACGGCGTCGCTGGCCTCCGACGGGCGGGCCTTCCGCCCCGGCGACACGCTCACCATTACGCTGGATGAAACAACGCAGGCGAGCAAGCGCGCCGGGACAAGCTTCAAAAAGGGATCCGACATGGAGGTCGCGCCGGGCAAGGTTTTCGGAATGAACGTCGATCTCGATACGGCAATCGGTGGCTCCCGCTCGTTCGACGGGAGTGGCGCGAGTTCCCAGCAGAATACCCTGCGTGGCGAGATCACCGTGGTCGTGCATCAGGTGATGCCTGGCGGATTGCTGCAGGTCAAGGGCGAGAAATCGCTGTCGCTCAATCAGGGCGAGGAAATCCTGCGTGTCACGGGCTACGTCCGTCAGGCCGATATCGATACGAACAATCGCGTGTCGTCTCGGCGCATCGCGAATGCCCGCATCAAGTACATGGGTAAGGGCGCACTGTCGGACTCGAATCAGGCGGGATGGCTGACG
This sequence comes from Pandoraea pulmonicola, assembly GCF_000815105.2. Taxonomy (NCBI): domain Bacteria; kingdom Pseudomonadati; phylum Pseudomonadota; class Betaproteobacteria; order Burkholderiales; family Burkholderiaceae; genus Pandoraea; species Pandoraea pulmonicola. Next base: position 1,099,171 of record NZ_CP010310.2, read on the forward strand.
AGATTCTTCAACAGTCCATGGATGCCATTCTGATCATGAAATTTCTACGAAATGCGCTGCATCGGTGGCTCGTCACGGGGTTGATGGCCGTCGCGACGAACGCCGTTGGCGTGCCACTCGGCAACCTGGTCAACGTTGACGGCGTGCGCGAGAACCAGTTGATCGGCTACGGGTTGGTCGTCGGCCTGAACGGTACGGGCGACGGGCAGCAGGTCCGCTATACGGGCCAGTCGGTGGCGAACGTGCTCAAGCAATTCGGCGTGACGCTGCCCGAAGGTATCCGGTTGCGCTCGCGCAATGCCGCCGCCGTGATGGTCAGCGCGAGCTTTCCACCCGGTTACAAGCGTGGCCAGGCTATCGACGTGACGGTGTCGTCGCTCGGCGACGCGAAGAGTCTGCGCGGGGGCACCTTGCTGCTCACGCCGTTGCGCGCCGCGAACGGAGAAGTCTACGCATTGGCGCAGGGCAACGTCGTGATTCCCGGGGTGAAGGCGCAGGGGATCAGCGGATCGAGCGTGACGATCAACTCGACGGCCGCGGGCAGAGTGCCCAGGGGAGCGACCATCGAAAACGAGATCGAATCCGATTTCAACGATCGCCCATTCGTCAGGCTGAGCCTCAAGCGGCCCAATTTTCAGACCGCAACGAATATCGTGCGAGCCGTTAATCGGACTGTCGGAGGCGATGCCGCGACAACCCGGGATTCGACGAGCGTGGACGTGGCGGCCCCGGCCGACCCGACGGAGCGCGTGGCGTTCGTGGCGCGTTTGACCGCCATCGACGTGAGCGCCGGCGGCCAGACGCCGCGCGCGGTGTTCAACTCTCGCACGGGCACCGTCGTGATCAGTCAAGGCATGACCGTGTCGCCGGCCGTCGTCTCGCATGGCGCGCTGAAGATCGTGATTTCCGAGGGCTCTCAAGTGAGCCAGCCCAATCCGTTCGGCCGGGGGAACACCGTGGTGACACCGACTTCGGAGGTGAGCGTGGAGCAGGACGCAGTGAACGCGTTCGAATGGCGTTCGGGCACGAGTCTGCAGGCGATCGTCGATACGATCAATGCCACCGGAGCCAATCCCGACGATGTGATGGCCATCTTGCAGGCGCTCGACGAAGCCGGCGCACTCAACGGCGAACTTGTCGTTATCTGAGGAACGTGAATGAGCAATATGCCCATCGATATGCAGGGCGCGATGCTTGCGGCGCGAACCCGCAATATGAAAACGCCCGTTGCGGCGGCGAACGACGACGAGCGTGCCGCGCGCGCCGCGGAGCAGTTCGAGTCGATGTTCATCATGCAGATGGTTCGTGAGATGCGCAAATCCGTGCGGGAAATCAGTCCCGAAGGCAGCATCTTCCGCGACGAGACCACCGCGGGAATGTTCGATTACATGGACATGATGGTGGCCGACCAGTTGGCGTCGCAGCGCGCTTTCGGCATCGCGGACTTCATTCTGGCGCAGATCGCTCCGGAGGCTGCGAGCCGTCGTGCGGGGACAACGTCTGCCTCGACACATGAGGCGACCGATACAGACGCGTGACATCGGCGTAGGCGCCGGGAGGCGGGTCTCAGGACGGATATTTAAGTCGAAGGTGACTACGGTCGCCGTTCATCTGTAGATCAACAACACAACAAGGGGATCGCCACCTTCGCCCTGATGGCGGGGCAAAGGCGCATCCGGCAAAAAACATGAGCATGTTCCACATTGGCATGTCCGGCGTACGGGCGGCAAAGGCTGGTCTTTGGTCTGCCTCCAACAATCTGGCGAATCAGAAGACACCGGGATATTCGCGTCGCGCCGCACTATTGAGTGCCGCGGTAACCGGTGGCGCGAATATGCCCGCGATGGTGCGTCTGAACGACGCTTTCAGGACGCAGGCGCTATGGGCCGCCGGTGCTCAGGAGAGGCGACATAAGGCGGCGCAATCGCACCTGGATCAGCTCGAGGGCGTCATCGGGGCCTCGGGGAGCGACAACAATCTCGGCCTGGGGGATTTCCTGGGCGCGTTGAACAAGGCCAGTGCGGATCCGGCGTCCACGCCGCTGCGTCAGGCAGTGCTCCAGGCCGGCGGTTCGATGGCCAAACAGTTCAATAACCGCATTTCGGTGCTCGAGAATCAGTTGCGCGGCGTGCAGGCGCAGCGTGAGTCGATGATCGAGCAGGTCAACACGTTGGCCGCCTCCGTGGCCGACCTCAATCGGCGCATCGTGGCCGGGAACGCGTCAGGCGATGACGTATCGGCGCTGATGGATCAGCGTGACGTCACCATCGACAAGCTCTCGGGGCTGGTGGGGGGGCAGGTTGTGCAGCAGCCCGACGGTACCGTGGACATCACGTTCAAGGGCGGTCAGCCCCTCGTGCTCGGCTCGCGGGCAGGCGTACTGGAAGTGCGTCGGAATGCGGCAGGCGAGCAGGAGTTGTCAAACAGATTCGGGACCCAGTCGATTCGCGTCGATGACGATGAGCTGGGGGGCGAGCTGCATGGCTTGTCGGACTTTGAGCACGAGACGTTGCGCCCGCATCTACAGGCGCTGAAAACGCTTGCCGGTGAAATTGCCGATCGCTTCAACGCCCAACTGAATGCGGGTTTCGACAAGTCGGGGGCGGCGGGGCGCGACCTCTTCGTTTTCGATCGCGTTTCCGGTCGGATGAAGGTCGATGAGACGCTGACGCCCGACGATCTGGCATTTTCCGATGCCTCGCTCGATCCGGGAGGAAATAGCGGTAATTTGCTGCGGCTCATCGAACTGGGAAAGTCCAAGGTGGATCTCCACGGGGGCGGCTTCGTCTCGCTCGAAGATGCCTTGTCGTCCATGGAAGCCAAGGTGGGGGCGGCAAGCTATCAGAACAAAACGGCGCTCGAGGCGTTGTCGGCCGTGCGAGAACAGGCGGAACTTGCCTGGTCGTCAGCGAGTGGTGTGGATGGGGACGAGGAAGCCATAAATCTGATGGAATACAACAAGATGAGCCAGGCAAACATGACGGTGATCAAGGTGGCGAACGAACTGTTCGACAAGGTGCTTAACGCTTTCTGACGGGGAAAAGACGCCATGAGAATTACACACGCCCAGTTCGGCAAACTGATGCACAACACGTCGCAACGAAACACAGCCAAGCTGGCCGATGTGATGCAGCGCATTGCAAGCGGCGACCGCATTCTTCGCGTGTCGGACGACACCGTCGGCTCGACGCGTCTGGCGCGCCTGGACCGGGACAACAAACGTCTGGATCAGTACCTCAGCAACATCGGTGTGCTCGCACATCGTTTTCAGCGCAACGAAGTGCAGATGTCCGGCATCGTTGCTCAAATTCAGGAAGCACGTACCACTTTGGTACGCGCGGGGGACAGCAGTACCGTGCCGGACGACATGAAGGCTGCCGCCAATACGATCGACCTGCTTCGCGAGAGCATGATGGCGGCAGCAAATGCCAAGGACAACGATGGCAATTACGTCTTCTCGGGAACGGCCGTGGGAGCCCCCCCGGTGAAGTACGATCCCGCCGCGGCCGTTGGGATGCGCTATAGCTTTGAGGGTAATACCGGCAAGCAGATGGTCGTGGTGGGCGATGGTGTCACGCAGTCGGCCAATGTGAGCCTCGACGAGATGGCTGCGCTCCTGAATGCACTCGAGGTCGCATCGAAAGCAATGGATGAAAACGCCCCCGATGCGAGCGAGCGGGCTCGTCGTACGCTGAGTGCAGTGGACAATGCGCTCGAGTCCGTTTCGGGGAAGATCGCGGCGCAGGGCGGCGCTCACGCGTTGCTCGATATGCTTAAGGATACGTACAACGACGTGCTGTCCGCCGGCGAAGAGGCATCCGAGGCCGTCAGGCAGGTCGACCCGGTAAAGGCCAGTTCCGAGCTTGCCAGCTATACGATTGCGATTCAGGCGACGCAGAAGACCTACGCCAGAATCATGGAGCTCTCGCTGTTCAACTTCGTCTAAGTCGCCATGGACGTTCGCCTAACCTCCAATGAAAGCGGCTCGCCTGCCGCAGGCCGCACATCCGTACCCCGAGGTCCGGCGCGCGCCGTCGCCGCGCCACCGACTCGCCCTGTTCGAAGCGACGAGACATCTGTGCTGCCACGTCGTCGCGATGCGAACCGGGACGCCCCGCGCGAGGCTGGCCTCGCCGAGCGGGATCAATGGAACCTGCGTGTGAGCGGGGCTCAACAGGTGATGTCTTACCTTGATCGTTTCGCTGCGCATCTCAAGGACCTGAAGGCGGTCATCAGTCGGCACCTCGTCACCGGCGGCGGAGAACGCCAGATTGCCGAGCGTATTGCCAGGACCGGCGCCGCATGGCAGCAACGTCACGCGGCCACGGGCGGACGCCTGAACGATTGGCTGGAAGTCGGCGAGCAGGACAGCGCTCGCCGTCGGTTTCGGATTCTCGGGCTGAGCCTGGACGACGCGAACCGGGAGCAAGCGGAAACGCTCACGTTTTACGCGGGAGGTGCCGGTGCGAGGCCGGTAGCCGTCCATCTGCCGGCAGGCTGCGATGTGCGAACGATGAGCGCTCAGATTTGCGGGGGCGTCGCTCGATTCGGTCTGGACGCCCAGCTGGAAGCACCGGGAAAGACGGTCTTCTCGGTCGACGAGGCACATTGGCCATCGCTTGCTCATACATTGCGCATCAAGGGAAGCGGCGTGCGTTTTCCTGACGCGGAGCCTCGCCCGGCGTCGCTCGAATCGGAGCCTTCCGCTGTCGCCATCTCCACATGGAAAACGGGCGATCGGGATGCGCTTCGTTCAACGCTCGCCTCGGTTGTCGCCGTGCTCGAAAGAGTCGAGCGAACGCGCGCACAGATTCGCACGGAGCTTGCGGAGGCACAGAGCGCCATTGCCCAACGGTCCGCGTCGCTCGATGCGCGACTTGCGCAGCGCAACAGCGAGGATATTGTCGGCATGATGCGTCCGACGAACGGCTACCATCAGGTCGCCAAGCTCGCCCCGGTGGTCATGGGCATCAGCAGCGGCCGCGTGCGAGCGTTGCTGAGATTGGGCTGAGCTGGTGCGCAATGGTGCGCAATGACGCGCTCGGCATGGACTCGGGCGCGCACCCCTCGTCGGAGGAGTGAAGTGCAGGCTCGCTCTGGCGTGGCCTTGGCATATCCGTGGGCATTCGCCAGAGCGTCCAGATGGAGAGCGCTCCAGCGATTAATGCATGGACGATGCGCCTCGTGCGAAATACGTTTCGCATAGTTCCGGCGCGTCATGGATGGACTCGGGGCAGACTGCGAGCCAGCGATTGTCGCCAAGCGGCAATTCGTAGACCTGGTCGCCCGGTTTTAGCTTGATCTCGAGGGCATCGATCAATGCCTTGGCGCTCACGCCGTTGGTGGAATGATAGGTGATCCCGTCGATGGTTTCGCCGTGCCTGAAAGTCAGTCTCGATGGTGACGCCAGCGTCTGCCAAGTCAGCACCATTGCGCATGGCAGAGCGATTGCGGCGAACCACCGCCCTCTCTTGCGAAACCAGCGGGAGGTTTTTGCCAGCGGGCCGGAATGGGGCGGGAGGTCAGTAGAGGGGCGGGTATTCGTTGTCTGTTCGGATACGTCAGGCGACGCCGGTTGACTGCTCGGGTACGGAGGCTCGGCTGCGGAGTCGGGGCATTCGCTGTCATTTTTCAGCGGCGTGGGAAGGCTCGAGGGAGCACGCGGTTCAGGCACGGGAGGTACCGTGGTGTCGATGGGCTTCATCGATCCCATGAAACGCAGACCTTGGCGAGGAAGTGTCTTGACCAGCGCACCGCTGATTCCGTGTTCCTCGAGGCGTTGACGCACCGCTCGCACAAGCTGGTGATAGCTGCTGTCGGTCACGACGACTCCCTTGCTTTCCCAGACGCGCTTCATTACTGCTGCTTTGGTCGCAATACCCTGCAACAGCATGAGCAACAACTCGGACTCGTTCGCGGTCAGGTGGACTTGAGTATCGGCATGCGTGAGTACCATCAAATGGCTGTCGAACATCACGCGGTCTTCTATTAGGTACTTTTTCACAGGCGATTCAGATGCGTGCACTGGAGTGGGCGGGTGGCGCGTCGTCCAGCGTTTCCAGATCGAAGGGGACTGTGCGTTGTCGCGCGACGAGGGGCGTACGGGGCGCTGCCTTGACTCCAACTTTCAGCGACATCGCTGCACCTATGGCGTAACGCGTACCGAATTATGTTGGCGCCCCATTGGCTTTGAAATCGGATTGCTCCTATTTTTTGTAGCCTTACGAAAGACGGGCAACAGCGCTGTCCAATGGCGGATGAGCCTGAATCTGGTGAGAGTCGCTAAGGGTTGGCTGCCAATATCAGTGGTGCGCGCGGGAATGTAAAAATCCAGTGAATCCGCCGGTCGCACCACATTTCATGGTGGATCTTTCTTCGTGTCATGCCATCTCCAGCGTTGCTTCGGCCGCTTTCGATGGCATGGTTTTGTCAGTCGCTCGACTTCACCACTGCTCTGCCAGAGGAGGGATAGGGTGGTGGGTCAGGATAGGGTGGCGGGTTAGGATAGGGTGGTGGGTCAGGATAGGGCGGCGGCGGGGGATGGGAGCGGGGGTCGTGGCCATCTGTGCCGGCAGCGAAGTCCAAGAGTTCCTCAATCAGGCGCAGCTGATCATATTTCGGGTCCGCCGATGAAGCAACCGCAGCTTCTGTTTCCTGAAAAATCGTCTTTGCAGCTTCACGCTTCTCATAATATGTGCTGCTATTACTCACCCAATTATCCGCCGCCTCGCGCAAAGAGGGGTTGCTATGCGCCTCACCAAGAAGCTTACTATAGCCAGTGGAAGGTTTTTCATCACTCTCGATTTTAACGTAAGGGAGTGAATAATTATTACGATTAATAGAAAGACTTTCAGCCATTATTTTCGTTCTCCTCGGACTTGCCAATACGCAACCATTTGGTTGCCACCCATTTGCTTCCCTTGATCACGGGAGATCCACCGTGAAACGTTCGCTTCGACCGATGCGTTTTCGGATCAGGGTGCGCAAAGAAAATGCCACTTCCTCGCCTGGGGTAAATCTCCAGAGGTGCCATGGGAAATACTGTTCCCCCGCCGCATTCCGGCTCCTTCAGGTATATGACGAGGGTCGCTATGCGCCGCTCAAGGGCGGAAAGGGCTTTGTGGCCCGCCACTAAGCCGCCAGCTAAAATTATCGCGCCTTCGAGTGCGGGCATATCGGAAGATTCTGATTCTTGGGAGCGGAGTTTTTCAAGCTTCGGAAGAGCGTTGTCCACCGGCGCATGAGTATGCTCCCGTCGAATTCCAGGAACTGGTTTCTAAAGGGAGCTAGGAGCCCGTTCGTCCTATCGAGGGCATGGAGCTCGGGACAGGGGGGGATACCCCCTGTGAAACTGAATCCGATCTAGTCGCTTGACGCCGGAATCGTGCCGGCTGTGATTTCTTATTCAAGAACTTATAACCTTCCGCTTTTAGACTTCCGTCCGGGTACAGGCATTTATAAAGCGCACGGAACGATACACTGAAAATTTCGGATAACCAGGGGTGTTTAGGTTCAATAGGCTTCCCACAGGCTTTTTTCTTCTCCACGAAATTGACGATTTCCCGAAGAACTTTTGGGGTGAGTGCATGCAGAGGTGGGTTTGCAATTTGGCGCAATAACCCATTGCCAAAAAAAGTCAGCTCGCCATAATCACTCATTGCTTTGGCAAGAGTCACGTGCATGACTGAGAATTGCATGGCTACATTTCTTAAGCCTCCGCTCTTCAGAAAATCGTCATGTTCCAACTGCTTCACGTACGCGGCTATCTCCGCTAGCACGACGGGTGTGAGTGGACGAATGGTATGCGATGCTTTTGCAACGACTTCTTTTGATAGGTGCTCCCATATATTATTTCGATCACCGTTCGCATATACCAAGCGTTGAAGCATGAAGGCCGATACGTCATACTCATTGGCTAGCGGTTCGAGCTCTTTACCGTATACCTTCCTGTCTTTCCCCAAGGCAAAGTTGTTCTTCCGGACCTCCATCGCCTTCTGAATCAGCTCCTCCGTGTACTTGTTGTGGATCCAAGGCCGTGCATGTTTATGTGGCAGAGTTTTTCCGCGCGGGCGGATAATTCGCGTGCTTGAAGATCCATCATTGGGTTGCGCATGGGCTGCCGTGGACGCGGGAGAGCCGCCGGGGTTCTGCACTTGCGCAGTTGGCCCCGAGTCGGGTTCGATGCCGAGGCAAGCCTCTACGTCGGATGCCGAGAGGAGCGGAAGATATTGTTGCGGCGCTGCGGAACTCTGTTGGGCTTGACCGCCGACATAGACAATATTGGCACCCCAATTCGCTGGAGGAGAATGGACCGCAGCGGTTGATTGGCCTGCCACCTGTGGCAGCACGGGCGCGTCGAACCCTGGGCCGGGATCGAAGCCGAGCGACGCCATCCACCTGGAATTCTGGGTGCTGTCGAACGGATAATCGACCACCGGTCGAAGGTTCTGGCTGCATACGCCGTCCAAGTCTGCCCACCATGCTTGGGTTGAACTGTCCGCACTAGTGTCTTGAACGCGCGAATATGGGTGGAAATAGGCCGAGGAGAGCTGCGCAGGAGTCTTCATGGTTCTGTTATTGCAAAGGACGTGAGCGATCCATATGGCGTGAATCGGGCTGCTGGCCTGAAGCGGTGCTTTGAACGTGGTAACGGGAAGATTCGCCCTCTATCGGGTATATCCAAGCGATGGAGCGGGGAACTGGTAGAACATCGAGGCGTACGCGTCGTTTAGCCAACCAGCCATGGCCAAAGTGTCAAGAGCGCTTCGTCACGGATGTGAGGACGTGCGTTGGACAAACCGAGTTTCTGGAGCGCCTGATTGCGCTGATTGCTCACGGTTTTAGCTGTCCGCTTTCTTCGCAATGCGATGCGCGGGTCGCTCCATCCGCGGAGATGGTACCTGAGCACCTCAAGTTGACATTTCGATAGCGTGTCCATGCGCGCGGCTAGCGAGGTGCATGCTGGACGGGCTTCGGCGTCCAATGACTCGTCAACCAGTTGGGTTTGGCCGGACAGCGTGGATCGCATTGCGGCGACGAGGCCGTGCGAGTTCACTTGGGATTTAAAAAACAGGTTAGCCACGCCCAGACGCCTCACATATCTGGCAAGGGGGCTTCCCGGTAGAAAATTCGCCAGAACAAAAATGTGAAGTTCTGGGTGCTCGCGACGGAGTTTGCCCAACAGATAGAGTCCGTCCGGAAGGGGATCCGATTCGAATTCATAAGAGCACACCAGCACGTTGACGTCCCCGCGCTTGATTGTCGGGCAGATGCGGTGAATTTCGGTGGCTTCACCCACGACGTGAAAGTCCTTGTGAAGTGCAAGTGCACCCGCTATTCCACTTATGGAAACAGGATGTGGGTCTGCGATCATCAGTCGCCATGGCGGAGGATTCGAATTCATGTCGGCACTCTGTAGTTTGTCAGGGCGCATATCGTCGTCGCCGAGTTGATGGAGCGTGTCTCCGATGTCTTTGGCCCGTCGCTCCCGCCGGCAGCTTGTTCAACTGGTCTTTTCGCCACGAGGCATCGGCGTGCTGACAAACCGCTCGTCACGATTCACCGCGCTAGCTACCAGGTGGGAGCACAGTTTCATCATGTCGATGTTGGAGTACCCAAGCACCATCGCGGCGCGCTCAATATTTTCGTAATCCGAATGATGCATTTCCACAATAATCGTCGGCACTGTATTCACCTCCTCTTGGTCCGCACCGAAATCCTCGTGCTTCGTTAGCTGTTGTTAAGGTGTGTCCTATTCTATGGAGAGAGCGAAAATTCTCTATCGGACGAGTCCTATTTGCAGGCGGGCGTGCAATATTCACTTAGTGAAAGAACGTCTGACACGTAGCCAGAGATAACGAGAGGTACCTGCGTCATGAAAAAAGAGAGGCTGGTATCGAACGTTCTCGTGAAAAACTGGCCTGGCGGTGTGAGAGCCGCGTGGCATTTCTCTGCATGGCGGGAAGGTCGCTGCGTTCTCGCCGATAGATCACCCGGCGCCCGAGTCAGCAATCAATATGGATTACCTCATCGGCCAACTGAATCAGACGAATCCGATTGTGGGCTCCAATGACCCATTCGGAGAATGAGCCCAGTCGCAGTTGGAGGAGGAGCTTCGCGCCCACGAGTGATTGCGCGCACGGTCCGGGCATGGCTTCGGTAGACACTCGTTTGCGTGATCGCCAGTTCGTCAAAGGGAAAAATGGCGGGGACGAGGCGGCCGGACTGCAATTCCGATAGAGCCGACGGGCGTTGCGAGTTTGACCATGCTCGATCGCGTGTTGAATGAGACGTCGCTGTTCCAGGCTCCGGCATTGGAAGGGACGTTTCATCTGGATAGACCAAATCTCGATTTTTGAAGAAAGATAGTGACGGGAAAAGTGGTCAATTTTTGAAAGTGTCGGAAATAAAATCGAGGAATCATTGGGGCGAAAGCGTCATGGGAATCTGTGACATGGCTAGTGGGAGGTCGAGATATGGAGGGGCGCGGCGGTGGGAGGGCGTAGTTTTTAGAGGGCGTATTCCAATGTAGTGCTACGCCGTGGCCGAGCGGTCCAAGTGGGGATGGCAGTACATCGTACGGAGGCGATGACGTTGAGGAGGGCTGGCGGGAGGAGATTGAACGCTACTGCGGTATGAGCGGAACCCGGAGGGATTTCGTTGAATTCATTCTTGCAGCGAAGAGCGCATACCCCGAAGCGAGGTCGAAGAGGAATCATCAAATAGCTTGGCGCTTCAGGCGAAATTTCTTACGTCTATCAAACCTAGCCGATCTTGTCTCTGCTAACGATCTTCACGAAAAAGTTCTGACTCGATTGATGGAGTCCGAGACGCCTGAAATCTATGCTGGCAGGATCTGCGGTCTAAGAAAGGCGATTGCATTGATATCGGATTATAAAAAAAGGATAGTTGATGTTGATGAATGAAGTGAATAAGGCGATGGCAGAGGCGGTGGAAGTATTAAATCTACCTGGTCCGAAATTGAATGACTCTCCATCGCATATTGATATTGATGGCCTTAGGATGAAGGTCGTCGCGCGATCGAACTATCCGGAAATAGTAGTTATCGAAAATATCCTGGATGATGATGAGTGCAGTTCATTGATTGCCATGGCTTCTCATCGACTGGAAAGATCCACAGTGTGCGATGAAAATTCCGGCGGACGTATTGATGAGAGGCGAACCAGTCACGGTGTCTTTTTATCTGCGGGCGACTGCGAGCTAGTGCGCAAGGTGGATGAGCGGATAGCGAAGTTGCTTAACTGGCCAATTAACCAGATGGAGGATCTTCAGATCCTGCGTTACGAAGTTGGCGAGCAGTACGAGCCTCACTACGATTTTCTTGGGGTTAACTCCCGTGAAGCGCTTTCCGCTCGTGGGCAGCGCATAGCGACCCTCGTCATATACCTGAAGGAGCCGGAATGCGGCGGGGGAACAGTATTTCCCATGGTGCCTCTGGAGATTTACCCCAGGCAAGGAAGTGGCATTTTCTTTGCGTACCCTGATCCGAAGACGCATCGGTCGAAGCGAACGTTTCATGGTGGATCCCCTGTGATCAAGGGAAGCAAATGGGTGGCAACCAAATGGTTGCGTATTGGAAAGTTCGAGGAATGATTGGGTGAGTTATAGCAGCACGGATTCTCAGAAGAATGATGCCGCAGGGACGATTTTGCGGGAAATAGAATCTGCGGTTGCTTCATCGGTGGAACACCGTCACGTGAGCGGGTGCGCTTGATTGTTGAACTCATGCGCCCCGCAGATGGCGGCTACTACGAAAATACGCCTCCCCCTCCTCTTCTCCCCGCTCGCTGAAGCATTGTAAATGGCTCCCCCTCCGGTCGATGGAGTCGCGCATCGGAGGGGCACCGGGATGCTTCTGGAATATGGATAGTCTCGTCACCTTACGTGACACCCTCCGCGCTCAATCGCCGGGCGAACTGGCGTTCGGGGACGCTTCAGTTGCTTGGCGTGAATACCTGGTGCATCGAGTGTTGAAGGCAGCCGTCCGGCTTGACCCACACGTCGATGTTCGGACATTCAGCGCGTGCGCATTGGTGCCAGGGCCGCACCAGGAACCGATCGATAAAAAGTGATTTCAAGCGCCCGCTAGCCGAACATATTTTCTCGGTTACTCCCCGCGTTAGCCGTTATGTGAAGTTCCGATATCAGGGCTTGGAGCCACGCGCCGTTCGTCTCGCCGGTGTAGGGGTATGCGGCAGGGCATTAACTGAGCGATGCCCATGGGTAGCGGAGCCAACTCTGGTTAATTTCTGTAATAACAACGATCTCCTGCACGCTAGTATGGTGAAAATAGCGTGCAGAGCATTGCGATCAGTGCCAGAACAATTTTTTGAATCTCTCTGGCGAAACGCAATACTCTCAAACGACTCGGGGACCTCAACCTGCTAAAAGGAGATCCAATTGCTTAAAGTTCAAAGTTTCGGCAGTACTACGATAGTGCGACCGCGAGCTACGACTCTTCCATCTCAAGAGATGGATAAAATAAAAATTGAAATCGACAGGCTAATAAAGGGGAAGCATGTGATGGTCTTTAGCGGGTTCTCGGGACTCGGTTACGAGGATCCTTCAAAGCTGAAGGAAGAAATAAAAGAAGAAATAGGACGAGCGGTGGAGTTATATGGGCCCGCGCGTTTGTGCGTGGCAGCTGGAGCAACCCGGGAAGGGATCGGCATAGCGTACGAAGTGGCCAAATCCAATTGGCCTGATATCGTCACGATCGGTGTTGTTTCGGCGCAGGCGCGAAGGTGGGGGGGCGAGTCGGAATACTGCGATCACGTAATTTATGTGGATGATCCCGGGGAAACTTGGGAGGTGCTTGATGAGAAAGGAAAGTCGTATATGGCTTACCTCGCACGCAACAACGAGAGCAATTCCAGTACGGGGGAGTTTCTGGCCTTCGGCGGAGGCAATGTAACGCTCAAAGAACTACTCGAAGTTAGCGTTTCGAATCCTAAATGGAAGGTTTTTGGGGATTTTTTTCCTGATCCCGATAAAGCTGCCGAGCGAGGGGGCAAGTCAACGGACGAAGTTTTGAATCCTGTCCGAGCGAAGTTGCTAGAAGACATTTCAAAATCAAAGGAAGCGCCACGGCACGAAGTTGTGATTCTTCCCCCCCCCAGAGTTAAGACGATTTTCAGTCTAGCGAGCTGTTTCAATGCCTGCAGCCCGCATCATGCGTCTGTCGCTCCATTTGTTGGGGCGACAGACAACCCCCGACACGATCTCTGTTGGACGGGACACCGCATATGAATATGCTGTCCACGTTATGGTCAAATTTCGCAATAGAGGGTGAGCATTGCGAGGGATACTGCGTACTGGTTCAACCGTATCAAGCGATCCACTGTACCAAATGGATCGTCATGCAACTGGAGTTCATATGTTGATTCAGACGAAAAGTCCCCTTCCTGGAAATTCAATTAACGGCATCGAGACACCGACGGCTTCGCCGGCCGGACAACTCAACGGCCGTCCTGTACTCGATGTCACGGGAAGAGAGAGTCACGGTGTCGCCAAATCGATCCTGGCGTGGTGCCGCTCGGTGCACCGTGAAGTTCTGCAGCCGATCTTTAACCGCGTATCGTCTTTTGTCGGGGAAGTGTCCGCAAGCATCCGCAAACTCTTCACCCCGGTCCTTACCCAGCAGGGTACAGCGACTGCAGGCACAGGCGTTTTGATCGCGCAACCGAAATTCAGCCCTGATTTCGCCGACAAATTTGGAAAAATATGCGATCGCCTGATTTTGGCAGCGAAAAATGGGGAGTTGGAGCCCGGTCTATTCCGCCAGCCGCCAGCGCTATTAATTAAAAACAAAATTATTGATGAAATAAACGATAATAATAAAAAACTTGATGATGGATATTCAAAAAGTGAATTGGCTTCGATTGTTAAATCGGTTGTTCTAGCATGTAAGCAGCCACAAATAAGTGATATTCTTTCCGCAGGTAATGGGTGTAAGGACCTTACTGAAATTCATGGGGATGTATTTAAGTTAATCGAAAATGAATCGGAAAGAAAGTGCGCATACCGTGCACTTGAGACATTATCTTCCATCTATGCTGCTGCAGAAGATGGGGTTGCCGACAATGGAGTGCTGAATAAAATTTCAGTGTCGAATGCATGTCTTATCTATTCGTTGGAAGAAGTCAATGATAAGAATTATGAATGTCTTCCCCGTGTTAATGAGATTTGTGGGGATATTCTTAAGGCTTGGGGAGATAAATTCACCGCACTCCGAGATCGGACGCCGGAAGATATGATCGAGACGACTCATCTGTAGGAATAGATACGCCCATGGCAACCCAGTTTGAAAAGGTGACGGTCGATCTTTGGCGCTCTCTCGGGCTTGATGTTCCGGAGCCCGTCGACGGCATATTGAGCCTCCAGGTATCGGAGCAGGTCATCCACGTGGTAGAGCAGCCTCAGGATAGTCTCGTTATGTTCGGCAGAATCGAACGGATGGCCGATCATGAAATCGATCAAGTTCTCCAGGCGAATCTATTTGTGGATGATCCGCTTCAACCTGTCGGCGCGCGATTAAGCTCAGACGGTAGTTGGGTGTTGTGGAACCGTCAATCGTTGGATCGTTGCGAGATAGCCAGCATGCAGCACCAGTTGGAAATGCTGAGTGCAAATCTCGAGCGGTTGAACCAGGGTTGACGTTGGTTACATAACTTCAGGGAGGGCGCCAACGGCCCGTTGGCGTTCCCTCCGTGCATTTTGTCTCATGCGGTTTGCACGTACGTATGCGAGACGTATCGAGGTAGCAATTCATCACCGTATCCACAGGAGAGAAGACATGGGTACAGTCACGCATCGCTGTGCGCCCAACTACGCAATAAACATTGATTTACAGCCTTCCTCCAAGGCGCCTCCTCAAAGTGGCAGCCCCATGGGTAACGCTATCACAGTGGTCCGTAGTGCAGCACGAAAGGAGCTGCAGTACACGGTCACGATCGAAAAAAACATTCCGCAAAATCAGGCACAGGAACCATTGGTCGGAGGGGCCGGCCGCACGTCGCAATCGGATCGGGATGAACCCACAGGGTCTCGCGATGCTATCAAGGTCGTGACGCATAGTCTGTCGGAGCACATCGTCCCTCAGCTTGAGCGCACCAAAAACTCGGTTAAGGAACTCATGGGGCGCTTTGCGAAGTCTGGCGAAGTACGCGGAGACTTATCGGCATACGTTGCGTCTCCACTCAAGACAGCTCTCACTTCCGTGGAGATAGCTCTCGCTTCCGTCAAGGGTCTGAAAGATCAACTTGAAAGATGGAGTGATGGACCCCGAGACGGCGATTCGACAAGTTCGCCCCGTCCAACCTCAACTCAAGGATTTGCCTCGCATACCGGGGCTAGCCACGCCTCGGTACCTTGTCCGCCCACACCGGAACCCCGTGGTGACAATATCCGCTCCACCCGTCGCCCCAACGCACAGTTGGGATCTTCTGTCGTGCGCCACTCCGATAAGGCTGGACATCAAACGTCACCACACTCACCGCCGAAAAAGGGGGACGTCGGAGCAATAGCGACCGAAGCTGCGACGTTCAAGGAAATCCCAAGCATATCGAAGCAGATTCCCGCGCCAGCCGTGTGGGGCACTCGCACGGCCACGTCGCATGAAATTGCCCCACTCAGTCGGCCCAAGGAGGGCCCGTCTGAACCTTCCGATGACGACCGCTCTGCACAGATGCTGGCGTATGCCGACCTAAACTCGATTTTCGAGGCATTCCTAGCAAGTGAAGGGAAGAAGATCATTCCGAATCCGGGGGAGGGCAACAATTGCGCGATCTACGCGCTACTTCAACCTCTGTATCCTGATCTTGAGATTGATGAGTTGGATAAAGAGGTGGCCCTACTGCGTGCGGAGTACGATGAGCTATATCCGAGCGACTCGACGAAAAGGTTGCATCTTGATGGCAGCTCTGGGAGCTCGATCGATGCGCTTATTGACATTGTCAATAAACGCTACGATAAGAATATTAGGGTCCAGGTGGTTTCCGCGGGCTTCTCTCCAGAATATCCATGCACAGAGTACGGGATATTCCCCAAGGACGAGAAAATCCTGAGGCCCGGGCGCCCAAGCCACGACCTTATCATCTACGATCAGCAAGGGCACTACGTAGCCGTGGTCGATCGTGAGTTAGTCGCACACCACGATGAACCGGGGTAAGAACCGCAGTCATAGGGATCGCGCCGCTCTGTTGAAGCGGCCTGATCCGGCTTGAGCGCCTGCCCACGACCCACTCTGATATTCCACCGCGTATCACTGATTCGGGCGCCTCGCTCTCAATTCGCGTTACGCCCTATCCAGTATTTCATTGCGTTTCATCTTCGGTCTCGTCGCCAGTCTCCTCGCCGGTCTCCTCTTCGTCATATTGCGCCCGTTGACTCTTCTCAATATCCAAAAACCACATCAAGATGTCGGCAATATCGTTAAGGCAGTCCTCGGAGACGAAGGAGTAGCGTCGGTGAGTTGCAAAGATCTTGCGTGCCAAGGGAATGTTCTGGACCACAGGGACATTCATTTTTTTCGCATGTCTTATGACGGCGAGGGCTCGCTCGTCGGTTTCCATCACCGAGATAAACGGCAGAGGCGCGATGTCCGGATTGATATACAGTCCAATGCCGATGTGGGTTGGATTGGCGACAATAAAGCTTGACTTTTCAACGTCCGCCAGCACTTCGCCGGACAACAGCTCCATGCCGAGGCGGCGTTGCGCTTGTTTGATCTCGGGCGATCCATTCTGCTCCTTGTTCTCACGCTTGACTTCCTCTCGCGTCATCTTCAACTCGCGAATGTACAGCTGATATTCAAGAAACGCGTCCGCCAGCACAATCGTCAGCGCGGCCAGGAGAAGTGTCAGAACCAGTGAAAAAACCAGATCAGCGAGAGTCGGTAACAGGCTGGAGGACGGGAGTCGTGCCAAGCTTAGAATTTCAGCGCGATGACTGTGCCAGAATAGACCCATCGCCAAGGCAAAAATTGACAAATATAAGCACGCCTTGACCGCATCTTTAACGTTTTTCAGATTGAAAATTTTCTTGAAGCCGGATACCGGGTTGATTGCCGAGAAATTCAACCGTATAGCCTCGCTGGCGAAGCGAAAGCGCGACATCAGGAGATTGGGTATCGCCGCCAGAACGATAACCAATAAGATAAAGCCGGAGATTGTGATGGCGAACAACTCCACGAAACGCTTCGTGTAATCGTCCAGAGGGATAACAAAACCATTCTCGGCGGCGAGGAACATGGTGTGAAACACTCCCGCTACGGAAATGCCGAAACGGATAAAGCACGCGCCGCCGAGCAGCATGATGAGTGTCACGAGATCCTGGCTACGCCAGGATTTTCCGCGCTTGCTTTCATCCTGCTTTTTTTTCTCGGATGGTTTTTCTGTCTTGGCGCTTGAACTCACAGGTCCCCCTGGAACAACGTGGGCAGCGACCAGTTGTCGAACCGGTTGTACAGGAACCTGGGCGCTTCACCACTGAAGTACAGCAACAGGATCAGGCAAGCGACCAGACTTTTGAGCGTCATTGCGACTGAAAAGGGATTCAGTTGCGGGGCGAAGCGAGACAGTACGCCCAGGGAAATCTCGACGAGCAACATCGCCGCCAGAGCGGGCATGGCCGCCGCGATGCCGGCGAGCAGTGCTTGTCCGAGCAACCTTGCCGTGCCGTACAGTGTGTTGGCATCGAATGTCAGCGCACTTTCTATGGGGATCTGCCGGTAGCTTGCCGCCAGCGTCTCGAGGAGATGTAGCAGGCCCCCGCCAAGTGCGAATGTCACCGTCCAGAGAAAGCCCATGAGCGTGGCCAATATTGACGCCTCGACGCCAGCCGCCGGATCGATCGCTTTCGCAATGGTCGCGCCGCGCTGGTTGTCCAGTATTTCTCCGCATGTCAATGCGGCAAAGTAAGGGGCGCCGAACATGAAGCCGAGAACGAGCCCTATGGTCGCCTCTTTGAGCACGGTGGACAGCAGGGGAATATCCGATAACGTTTGCGCTGTTGGCGCGAGAACCGGAAGCAGCGAGAGGGAGATCAGCGCTATCATCGCGCTGCGCAAGAGACCCGGCGCCAGTGCCTTTTCTCCGAATAGCGGGACGAACAACAGGGCGGGACCGATGCGTGCCAGCCCGAGAGCTACACACAGTACGGATTGCTCAAGGTGAGGTGACATCGTTTCCACCATGCTTCACCGGAGCGCCATCCGAAGGATATCGTCGCCAAAATTGAGAATGCGCGCGCCAAGCCAACCTGAAATCAGATACAGGCAAAGACACACCGAAAGCAGCTTGATGCCAAATGGGAGGCTTTGCTCTTGCAAATGAGTGACGGCCTGCACCAGTGCAACGCTGAGACCGACCAGCGTGGCGACGGCAATTGGGATAGCCGACAGGGCGACGATCAGGAATAGCGCCCTGTCCGCGGCATGTAGTAAATCGCTCATGAGTTTCGTTACTTCGCCAGGTCGATATACTGAAGAACCAGACCCTTGACCAGTTTTTCCCATCCGTCCAGAAGAACGAACAAAATCAACTTGATGGGGAGTGCTATCGTGACCGGACTCATCATCATCATGCCCAACGCCAGCAATATGTTCGATATGAGCATGTCGACGACCAGGAACGGCAAATAGATGTAGAAGCCGATCTTGAACGCACTTTTCAATTCGCTAAGGGCGTAGGCGGGGAGCAGAACGAGAAGCGGGGCCTGCTCGACGTAGTCGCTTTCCACGTCACGATGGGGGCGGGGGGATTCGACACCGGGCGGATGCTCCCGCAATTGTGCGTCCTGCAGCTCGCCAAAAAACTCAACCAGTTCCGGTTCGGCATACTTTGCCAGGTACTGACGGTATGCGCCCAGGCCATCATCGAGAAACGCGTGCATTGACGCCTGATTGGATAAATCGACGTTATGTTCGCTGTAGTACTGCTGCACCTGGTTGAATATCGGCATCATGACGAAAGCCGTCATGATGAGCGCGAGTCCATTCAGCGTAAGGTTGGACGGGACTTGCTGCAAGCCGATAGCGTTTCGCAGGAGCGAAAACACAATGGAAAACTTGATAAAGCAACTTCCTACCGCCAGAACAAACGGGAGGAGCGTGGCAAACGCAAGTGTTGCGATGAGGATGATGGGATTCTGCGTCATGATCCCGAGTCGCTGGATTCGTTCGTGGTTTTCATGATTTCGACGCCGAACGACTCCCCGATGCGAACCAATTCCCCCTGAGCGAGCCGGGCACCTCCCGCGATCACGTCGACCTGGGGAGAGAGAAGTTCCAGCGAGATAGTCATGCCAGGCTGCATTGCCGCAATGTCCGCCACGCGCATCGTGCGTTTGCGGAGCATGAAGGAAACCGTAATCGGCAAATCCTCCAGGGCAGGGCTTGCCATCGTTTCGACTTCGCCTTCGTTGTCGTGGTGGTCAGTGTCGCCACCGTTGTTGTCGAGTTCGTTGAGCATCAAGGACTCTCCGTCAAGATGAAATGAAAATAGTGAGATTTCGCCCGAGCGCAGTACCCCACCGCTTGGAGGAAGTCGCAATAGGTCACCACGCGAGAGACCGGAAACCGATGACGCAGGCAGCGTCACCGTTCCCAGAACCCATTGCACGTCGACCGGAAGGGCCGAAGGTAAAGACAGCGGGGCATGAAGCAACTTGGGCAGTGTTTCCAGGTACAGCTCGAATGGCCCGCCTTGAAAGAGTACTTTTGGCGTGGAGAAATCGTCTTCTCGCGCGAAACCGGAAACGCCCCGCCACAGAAATGCTTCTGACAGGGACGGCAGACCTTGTTCGGAAAACGCATCGATAACAAGCTGTTCGACAATGTCACGATCGATATGCTCGGCAGGAATCGACGCGTCTCCCAGCCAGAAATCAATGAGTTGCTGTAGCGGGGCAAACGCGCGATAGACTTGATTGCCGCACTCGCCTTCCAGCGAGACATAGTCGGTACCCGCGGCGAGTCGCGCTGCGGTTGTGCCTGCCAAGCGAGACGCCAGAATCGAATTTCGCATCTCGCTCGTGGCGAGATCGAGCTGACGCAGTTTCAGATCCCGATTCATTGCTCTCCCTCTTCGACCGGTACCTGTGGTTTTCCGTGTCGCTCGCGTTCCTCTTCGTTCGGGGAAACGACGGGAGCGGATGGGGAGGCGAGCATAATTGGCAGTGCAGAGGACTTTCTCGCCGCGTCTGCCGATTTCTTGTCCATGCCGGCGCGGAGGGCTTTGTGCACACGTGAATCCGAAGGCGTAGCCAGGATGGGCCGTCCAAGTTGCGATCCATCGAGATTGAGCTTCACCGAGGCGCTAGCCCCCCAGGAGGTAAAGCGATAGGTGATCTCGTAGGTTTCGCTGCGATTTGCCGATTCGCTGGGCGCGGTTTCCTCCGCGGCTTGCGAAGAATTTCTGACCTGGTGCCGCACCATGCGACTCTGCGGGCGCTGCTCCGGCACGTCGTGCTTTGAAGGCAGCGACGGGGGGGCAAACGACGGCATGGGCGCTCGGGGCGTGACAACAGGCGCGCGCACTTTTTCATCGTCCGAGCGTCCGTTATCCGCAGCTTCTCCCCGATTGCCGCCGTGATGGTGTGGTCCTTGGTCGCCATCGCGCGCTATCTCGGGCAGTTGTCCATCGCGCACGGCAGGGACTTCAGGCTGAGGCTCGGCGTCGGCGATCTGGGATGCGCGCCCGAGCGGTCGCCGAACAGTGGTTTGACCCAGTGAGCGGACGCGCGCAGGCTTGGCGCCCCCGTGGGACGTCTTTTCCTGGAAGCGTTCGTGCCGCGAAGACTCGCTGCTCTTTGACGATGCGACTTCGACCCGCGAACCCGGCTTGAACCCGCCAGGAACCTGTTGAGACGAGTTGGTGTTCGAGCCGTCAAAGGCTGAGGGCGTCATCCGGGGAGCAGCCGTATCATCATTGGGTGGGGCACCTGCTGTGCCGCCGGGCGCAACTTCGACGCGAGGCTCCGACACTGTTCGGTGAAGAACGACGTCGACGGACATCGGTAGTGCGTCAGGCACTTTCCAATCGTCATCGTCGTCGTCCTTATCGAGGGGAATGGGGGATCCCGCATAGAACCGAAAAACGAACTCACCGGTACCGGCGTCGGTGTCAGCCGGCGATAATTGTGCGAGATCACGGAGCGAGCCCTCGGATAACTGTGCCGCTGCCGCCTGCACACGTTCGGTGAGCGACGGCGCCGAAGCTGCGTCCCCAAGGATGGAGTCGCTGCACTCCGGAGAGCCGGCCTTCTCAAACTTCATACTGGGATACCTCCGGTACCATCGATTTCTTCTTGAAGATGCATATGTATTTTTTCCTCTCTTTGCCAAAGGCGGGAGACGTGTTCCAACTTGTCGCGGTCGCGCCGGGCGGCCGCGACCGCGGCTTGAGCGAGCGACGCTTCTTTCGCCGCAATTTCTATGTTCGAGTCCAGCTGGACCCGTGCGAGCGAAAGGTCGACGCGCTGAATCTCCAGCATGCTGGCACGGCGTCTAAGCGAAAATAAGCCTTCTCTGTCCGTTATTCCGCGGTGTTTTTCAAATAGCGATTCCCTTTCACGGTCCAACTGGGCAATATCGCGTTCAGTGTCTTCCAGGCGTTGTTTCAACGCTTGAACATTGGACCGGGCGAGATTCAACTCGTTAAGTGCGCTACGTATGCGTATTTGACCGAGTCCGTGTAGACCCTTCAGTTGGGTATGCTTATCGCGTGAGTACATGCAAGCCCTCTATCGTGCTGTCGAAAGCGGCATAGTCGTCGATGTCCTGCCTTAACCATGCGTCGATACCCGGTCTTGCCTCCAATAGGGCATCGACCTCCGAATCTTTCCCTGGTTGGTACTCGCCAAGATCGAGCGCCAGCTGAAGATCCGATAGTTTGGCCAATTTTCCGCGTAACTCCGAAGCCGCTGAGCGATGCTGAAGTTCGACAATCTGAGCCATTACACGGCTTGTGCTTTTCAGCGCGTCGATCGCGGGGAAATGGCCTCGCTCGGCCAGCTTGCGAGAGAGATAGATGTGTCCGTCAAGAATCGAGCGGACTTCCTCGCCAATGGGATCCCCCAGGTCTTCGTCCTCCAGCAATACGGTATAGAACGCCGTAATCGACCCGTGATCGAGCACGCCAGGCCGCTCAAGCAGGGCAGGAAGCGCATCGAAGACCGATGCGGGAAAACCCCGTCGGGCGGGTGGTTCGCCCGCGGACAACGCGATGTCCCGCAACGCGCGCGCGTAGCGAGTGATCGAGTCGACGATCAGCAGTACGTTGAGGCCGCTGTCGCGATAGCGCTCGGCGATCGCCGTAGCCAAATGCGCGGCGTTTCGCCGCTCCGCGGGAGGACGGTCCGAGGTGCTGCACACGAGAATCGTCTGATCTCTCTTGTCCTGCGGGATCCCGTGCGCGATGAATTCACTGGCTTCACGACCGCGCTCGCCGACCAGGCCGACGACATAAACGTCGGCCTTTGCATGGGCGATCAGCATTGACATCAACGTCGTTTTCCCGCCGCCCGCGCCGGCAAAAATCCCCACGCGTTGTCCGACGCCGCACGTGAGAAGTCCGTCGATGGCGCGCACGCCGGTTTCAAAGACTTGGCTGACACTGCGGCGGCGTGCCAGCGCGGGAGGCGTTGCATCGAGATTCAGCGTACTGGACTGCCCCAACCGATGGCGCGGCGGCGCCAGTCTTGCGATAACGCGTCCCTCGCTGTCGATTGCGGTACCCAGCGCGTCGTCATCCAACTGTGGACTTGCCCCCCGCCCCGACGGGACGATCCAGGCGTCGCGAGGAATACCCTGGGTATTTCCCAGGATGCTCAGGATGGCGTCCTGGTGGCTGAATCCAATGGTCTGCGCCTGACAAAGTCGTGTTTCGGGATGATGCGGATCCAGCACGACATCGCATCGCTCGCCGATAAACGTTCGACGCAGCGGGGCGTGAATGACTGAACCATGGAGTTTGGACAATTGGGCGCTATGACGTATCCATGATGAGCAGAGATGCCGACTCATGCGCGGATCGCCTCGCACAGAAGCCGGGTTCGCTCGTAGAATCCATCGATCGACTGGGAGAATCCCTCGCCATCTTTCAGGTACTGGTCTGCGATGACCGCCGTCAAGTGAAGGTCTCCGCCGTCTTCCAGCAAGGAAATCGTATGATGGCGCGCCCACGGTGCTTTCGGCGCCACGGTGTCGAGAATCAGCGTGGTTGGGCAATCCCGAAGACTTGCCATGTACTCGGAGAGGCAGCAGGAAAGCACAACCGCGTCGTCAACGGCTTCGATGCGAATTGTCGGTACCTCCACGAAGTTGAGCTCTACCGCGGCATGCGGGTCGAGCTCTTCGTCCAGCTTTTCCATACAGCCGGCATGGGCGAGTGCTTCTTTGACGAGCGAGATAAGGTCGATGTTCATTGTGTTGCCTCTATATGGTGTGGATGAGGTTGATACGCGATTGATCGGTGATCTCCGCGTAGGAAAGTACGTCGAGCTGCGGGTATCGCGGTTCGATGACGCGCTTGACAAAACGCCGGGTATCGGCCGACGTCAGGAGCACGATGTCGTCAAACGAAAGGTAGATTCCCTTCAGACGTGCAGCGATTTGATCGAGAAGAGATTGTGCGTCTTCCGGTGGCAGATTGACGAATGCGCCATTGGCGGTTTGCTGTACCGAGCGACGCACCCGCTCCTCATGTTCCGAAGAGAGAACCAGCACATTCAAGCGACGACCTCGACTGAACTTGTCGGTGATGTATCGTCCCAGCGTGCTGCGCACGTGCTCGCATAGCATGATGTTGTCTCTCTCCTTCGGCGCCCACTGCGCAATTGCCTCGAGGATTCCCTTGAGATTCCTGATGGAGATTCGCTCGAGCACGAGCCGCTGCAGCACATTCGCAATACGCTGTACGGGGGCATTGCGAAGGCATTCCTTGACCAGTTCGGGATACTTGCCTTCCAACTGATCCAGCAGGTTCTTGGCTTCCTGAATGCCGAAAATTTCTCCAATATGGCGAGCGACGACAACGGAGAAGCACTCGACCAGCTCTTCGGCATCGGAGCGGGTATAAAAGGACGGCACTTCCTTTTGGCGTTCGCGCTCGGCAGCCTCCTCCGCGATCCAGTACGACGCGTCTTTTCCATCGGAGAGATCGATGAGCTCGGTGCCGCACGCGAGCAGCACGTCCGCGCCGTCCGTGACCTTGTGCTTTCCGAAGCTCAAGCGGATTTCGCCGGCGGCAATTTCATTGACAAGAATCAGGGCGCTATGCGGTGCAAGCGCTGAGCTTTCTCTAATCTCGACCTCGGGGATCTTGACGCCGAACTGCGTGAACACTTCGTGCTCGAGTTTCACGGCAAGATTGATACGCGAAGCCCATGCTTTCTGGCCGACCGGCAGAAGAAGGGCCAGCGCAACTGCCTCGGGCATGACGTCTCCAACCCCCTTTTGCTTGTCTTCGCCGGCGCTTGCTCCTTTCGTTCGTGACTCGGTGGCGCCCGAACCGGCCGAATCGGATTCGTCGGCGGACGCCGAGCCCGCGGTACTCAGCGCCCTGCGCAACCCGCCTTTTCGCGCCACGAAAATGCCGGCGAGGCCTGCCGCGATAAGCACGAATATCGCCAACGGAAATCCGGGAAGAAAGCCTGCGCCCAGGGAGAGTGCCGCCGCGGTCAGCAACACTTCGTTCTTCGCACCGAGTTGCTTCAGCATCGTGGTGCCCAGATTTTCGTCGTCGGCGTTAACGCGCGTGACGATAAAACCGGTGGCGATGGAAATGAGCAGCGCCGGGATCTGGGCAACCAGGCCGTCACCGACGGTCAATAGGGTATAGGTCTCCAGCGCCTGGCTGAAGCTGTCGCCATTGCGCATCACGCCGACTGCAATGCCACCCAGAAAATTCACGAAGATGATCAGAATGCCGGCCAATGCGTCGCCCTTGACGAACTTGACCGCGCCATCGAGCGAACCATAGAGCTGACTCTCCTTCTCCAGGAGACGTCGCTGATTTCTCGCCTGTTCCCCATTGATGACGTTGGCCTTCAGGTCGGCATCGATGCTCATTTGTTTGCCGGGCAAGCCGTCGAGCGAAAAACGTGCACATACTTCGGCAACACGCTCGGACCCTTTCGTAATGACCATGAACTGCACGAGCGTCACAATGGCGAAGATCGTCATACCGATGACGAGATCGCCAGCGATAACGAAATTGCCGAAGCTCGCCACAATGGCACCCGCGTCGCCTTCGAGGAGAATCATGCGACTGGTCGTGATCGACAGCGCGAGCCGGAACACGGTTGTCACGAGCAGCAACGCGGGAAACGATGAAAACGAGACAATCGACTGAATGTGAAAGGAGCCGACGAAGATCAGCGCGGCGGTGACCATGTTGACGGCGATCAGCGCGTCGATGAGCCACGTGGGCAGCGGGATGATCAGCATCGAGATGATGGCTGTCATCAAGACCAACACAAGCAGCTCAGGACGCATCAAGCGTGTAGCAATCAGGTTCATAAGGAACGGGTTAAAGCAGGGCTTCCTTAAAAATCGGCGGCAGCCAGGGCCGCGAGCCAGTCGGCATCGACCGGGCGACGGCGCCAGGCGCACAGATAGCGCGAGTCGCCAAAGGAGAGGATCTGGCAATCGGACAGGTGCGTTGTCAGATGCATCTGCGCTGCGAACGACGTGAGGTCGTCGATCGTCGAAGGAATTTCGCGCATGGCAATCAACACGTCGGCGCGGCGCTCCAGAAGCAACGTCGTCGGGCCGCTGCACGCGCTGATGTACTCCCCTTCCTGCATCGCCAGGGCGTGCTCCAGCACGGCGTACCAGGCTTCGTCAGACATGAGGGCTCCCGAGACGGGCGAGACTTCCCCTTCGATGCAAAAAGATGTTGTCAACGACTTCGCATAGCGCGGTCAGGAGAGACTGGCGGTAAGCCAGATCCGGGAATAGCTCTACCGGGACGTCAGCCATTGCTCGCAATATTCGACCGGCCCAATCCAAGACGTTGCCCGCTCCGGCGAATTCTCGCCATCGCTGCAAACAATGCGTGAGATGTCGACACGCGTTTTGAATGTCGAAAAGACTGGCAATGAGCAAATCGACCAGCACCTGATCGAACAAGTCAGGCTCCTCGTGAAGCGTCGCGGGGCGTTTGCGCCTGTGGCGTTCCCTGGCGCTTGAAAGCAGCAAATCGTCCGCGGATCGGATCAATCTCAGTTGAAAGAGCAAATCCAGCATCGGTTGAAACGCTTCCGGCGGATGCGAAGGCACTTCCGAGGCGAGATCGGCTGCAAGCGCACATTCGAGAAATTCCAACGCCAGGCCTCGGCGCTCGAATCCGAACTTGTCAATGAGGTAGCGATACGTTACGGCCTCGCCCGTGCCTGCGCCGACCAGCGTGTGATATGCCTGTCGAAGATCGCTGCCGTCGATGTTCATCCGCGACGCGAAGGTGTTCACGACGTGCCCGGTGTTGAGTCCGGCGCTCACGCGTGCATGGCCATATTCGCGAATCAGAGCGGCGAGGGCGTCGTCGATTTCCTCTTTCGTTCTCGCATCGAGCTCGTCGTCCTCGAGGAGACCGGCCAGCACCAGGGCGAGCTCCTCCGGCATGGGAAAGAGATTGCGCGTGTGTTCATAGGCGGCGCCAAAGTTCGCACCGCCGCTTTGTATCATGGTGCGCACGCGTGCAAGCTCTGCCTTTTGCGTGTCGGACATTGCACCGCGGCGCTTGGACGCGCTTCCCCTGGCGGGCTTTTCCACCCGTCGTACCGCCTGCCTTTGTGCCATGGTCGCCAGCAACGAAGACAAGCTGTCCTTGCCGGCAAAGAGCGATCCGCGCGGGCTTTGCGTCAGTACCAGCTTGTTGCCGGTCTGTTCGCCAAAGGAGCCGGGCGCCGCAATCTGGCGAGTGCCGGCGACTCGTGAAAGGTCGATGTTAGCCACGGGAGCGTTCCACTAGAACCTTCAGCGCATCCACCGCGTCGGTGATATCCACGGGCGTGCGCACACGCTCGCGTTCAAAGCGAGCATCCTCGGCGAGCATGCGCGGCTGAATGAGGAAGAGCCGTACGGATTGATGATCGTTCGTGTTTCGAAACTGAAACAGGCGACCGATCATGGGAATGTCACCCAGCAGCGGAATCTTCTCCATGCCTTCGGTGTTTTGGCTTTGCGTGTAGCCCCCAACCAGCAGGCTTTGCTCGTGCTGTACTCGCGCGACGGTCGAGATCTTGGTGCTGGAGACGACAGGAAGATCGAGTCCGGACCCTTTGCCTGGCGCGTCGCTGTTGCCGTCCTCGATGTTCAGTTCCATCTCGATCCGCCCATCCGGGGAAACCACATGCGGCGTCACACTGATCATGGTTCCGTAGGTGAACTTCTCCAGCGCGGCAACACGCTCGCCCCGGACCCTCACAAGAAATGTCTTGCTGTTGTCGAAGACGGCGGGACTGTTGTCCTGTGCCAGCAGTATTGGGCGCGAAACGATTCGCGCCTTTTTCTGTTGGCTCAACGCAGTCACCGATGCCATGAATTGCATGGCCTGCGAACGCGAGAGCGTTGCCGCCGTATTGAATCCGACATTCACCGGCCCGAAGTTCCCGCTCGCGGACCAGTTGACCCCCAGTTCGTCGAAGTTATTTTTGTGGATGTCGATGACCCATAGCGACAGTTCGACTTGATCCTTGGCGACGTCGAGCTGTTCGATCAGGCGGCGGGCCGTGGCAAGCTGCTGTCCCGTGCCTTCCAGAAGCAGGCTGTTGCTGGATGGATAGGCGACGATGTTCATCGGCGCCACATCTCCGGCAGCGGCGGTAGCTGTTGTAGTGGCGTTTGCAGGCCCCTGGGCGAGTTGGCCGGTTGACGTCGCGTTCCCCGGAGGAACCAGGGGGGCTGGCGTTTGGGTATCGAAAGGAGGCATTTCACCAACACCTGCCGGCAGCGGCAGGCTGGTCACTTTCGAGTCGTCGTCGCGAGGCCGCGCACCCGGGTCTTTCGGCGGCGCGACCGTCACCGAGGCGCCGCGTCCGAGCACGGAGGCAAGCACCTGCGCAAGCCCGGACACAGACGACTGAACACCTCGCTGCGTGTAGCTTCGTTCTCCGACGGGAACGTGACGAATCCTGATCAATTCGATGTGACGCTCAGTCCGCTGCGTGAATTCTGTTTGCGTGTGCAGGAGCGAGGCGGCAGCTTGCACGACCTCGACATACTTGGGCGGCCCGGAAACATAGACGAGATCGGTTCCCACGGCGTGCTTAATGGGGAAGCGACTGTCGTAGAGTGCGGATTTTTTCAACGACGACACCAGGCTGTCGACAGTGTCCGACGAGACCGCCAGCATCGCGGAGGCGACCTCCGAATTGTCGTACACATAGATGATTTGACCGTCGAAGTACCAAATCAGGCCGAGGCTCGACGTGACGCGTTCGATAAGCTCGAATGGCCGGCGCAGATCGAACTCGCCGCTGATACGATATTGACGCGCCTTGCTACTCAGACGCGTAGCCTTGTGAATCTCCGATCCGATGGCCTTGAACAATTGCTCCACCGGCTCCTTTCGAGCGATGAAGCGTGCGCGTGAGGTGTCGGCGGCAGGGACGTCGACGTCGGTTGACGAGGGCGATTGCGCGGCGCGAGGCCCGCTCGCCGACAATGGGTCGGCGCTCGGTGCGCCGTGTGTGGCGGCGGTCGCGATTAATAGGACGAGTCCGATGCAAGCTTGCTTGATCGGAGTGGAATCTAAGAACATACAACACTTTTTATGGTTAATAGGTCGCGCAGCACCTGCGGCAGGACTCGGCGAGTATCCAGTTGCAAATGGCAGTGGACGTGCCAGGCGTTCCCGTCATAATGAAAATCACAGTCGATCGTGACGACCCATCTCAACCACCAGCACGACAATAGCGAGAGTACGTCGTCGAAAACGTACTCTCCGTTCGGGGTCATGCTGAGGCTCAGGGAAATGGAACCGTCGGCATCGTTCCGACTGAGTTCGACGGCTTCCGGCCGAGGCGCGTCAGGGCAGGAGATGTCGCGCATTTCTTGCTGTCTTGGGCGTGAAGCCGAAAATCTGTTTGATATCGTTGCTCACGTGCGACGCCGACGTATAGCCATTTGCCACGGCGATATCGAAGATGGTCCGATCGCTCTCGATGATCTCGAGCACCGTGCGAGCCGCGCGCCATGAACGAAGGCGGGCTTTGGTGGCGTGTCCGAGGGGACGGCGACACAGTCGGCGAAATTGTGTGTACGACAAGCCGTAGTTGACGCATAGCTCGTTCAGATGAGCGTAATCGCCGGGACTCTGTATCAGATACTTGGTAAGCGCATACGATTCCTGGGCACGCAAATGGTGCAGGAGCGCATTGCCGGGGGTGCCCTGCATCACTTCCAACATTAGCCAGTGCCCGAGCTGATCGGCATTTTCAAGCGCACCCAACGGCGCGGTCTGCAGGCAAATCGATTCGAGCGGCGGGTTTTGGACGATTTCCGGATTCAACGCGGCATCGATAAAAGCCAAAAAACAGCACAATTCACCCTCGGGTACCACGCGATACTCGCGCTTGGCGTCGAATTGCGCCCGCAGCCGTTTGGCGCTTGCAACGATGGTGCTCGCCCGGCCGAGTGGCACCGTGCGCGCTCTGCGACCACCTCCCTTCGCGGCGGTGTAGTGAATGTTGCAGGTATCGCCACGCAGCGCCACCAAAAGATCGCCTGATCCAAAGGCGATCTTTTCCGCTAGGCCACCGAGTGTCGATGTGCGGTCGTTCCCGGTTCGGCCGGTCATTGCTTGTCCGTCGACCATATTTCGATCTCCCTCTCAAAGGTGCCGTCGGGACCGCTCGATGGCATCGCACATTGCCCCAGATGCGCAGCCAAGGCGTGAGTGTCACTGCTGAACGTTACTGAACCGTCCTGGTATCGGTACGAAATTGTTGCTTTGGCCATGGCATGGGCCTCCAGGAACGGCAGTGTGCAATTGACGATCTGTTCGTTTAGTTCGCGCGACATCATTTCACTCTCCATGATGGACAGGGTGGGTGAAGACGATGCGCAACCAGTCATATAAGCGGCAAGCGTAAAGGCGGGAATTGCGATCCAGATTTTCATAACCCTCCTTTCGTTACCTTGCGCATTCAGTGGGCTCAATTATCGAAAATGATGTCGCTTTACAAAATAAGAGGAATCCGATAGTTGCGAGGGACTGAGGGCGGGTACATTGCGAATCTAAGCTTCCCTTGGCTGGGTTTTTGAATGCCGAAAGATCGCTGTACTTTCGAGGATTGGCCGGTCGGGGAAGGGATCAGTCAACTAATCATGGGGCAGTCTCTCGCACCAGGCGAGGCGCCATAATTCTCGGAGGCCATTTGTTCGTACTCAAGGTGTTGAACGGTCCGCTGTTCGGGGCGGAGTTCGCGCTGCCTGCCGATGAGTGTTTTGTTAGGACGGTGGATCCGGATCTTCGGGCCGTCGTTCCTGAGGTTGAGCGTGCAGTGGATGCGATGGCAAGCCACGAGGTCTTGACAATTCCGTTGCCCGGCCCGTGCCCGAGCTTCATGTTGAAGCCGAAGGATGGCGTGCTGTACATCGAGGTTTTCGATCGCGAGTGCGAGGTGGCCGAGCGGGAGGTCGAACTCAATGCGCCCATTGCTGTCGGTGCGCTCCGTATCGCCCTGCGCCATGCGAGGGACGCGTGGTCCGAGGCCGTTTTGCAGGACTGCCGGACCTCTGTGACCGGCGTATCGCAGAGTAGCCGTCGAAAGACAATTCTTGCGTGGATCGGGATGGCCGTCCTGGCCATGGGCGGGCTCGCCGCGGCGTGGCATCTGTCGCCGCTGACACCGCCGGCCGATCACACCGTCCATCATCTGGCCGGCGATCACGGCGTAGTTCTTGAGAGCGCCACGGGCGAGCCATACGTGGTGGCGCACAGCGTGGAAGCCGCGGGCGCGATTCGTCGCACCTTGCAGAAAACGGGAAGCCCGACAAACGTGACGGTAGTCACACGCCAGCAGGTGATCGAGAGAATCGAACGAGTGCTCGAGGAGTCCGGCGTCCGCTATTTCTCCGTGGGTTTGTCGGACCCGAGGCGACCGCTGTTGACACTACCCGCACATTTGCCGAGCGGAGTGAGAAGCCGGCTCGACGGCGCCATGGCCTACGCCTATGAACTCGACGTGCGGCTTCGCAGCGAGCAAGACGCGCAGCGTGCGGCCATGGACCTCGTTCGGGATCTCGGTCTGACGGCGAACTACAGCGCCACATCGGATCGATTCACGGTTTCCATCAGCGACCACCTGAGCGACACGCAACTGGATGCACTCGGGAGTGCTTTGTACACATACAGAAAGCACTGGGGCGGGCGCTACGTGCATTTTGTTATCAATCAGCGCGACCTGGCCCAAATCGATGGAATCAAGGTTGGACGCTTCGGCTACGAGTTGAGAGGGGCGCGCCATTTGTTCTTTGGGGAGGCGGCTAATGAAGTAATGTAAGGCGCTCAAAAAAGCTGAGATTCACCATCTTTTGCCAGTTGAGCTTCCATTCTCCGGTGGGTAAAAATAAATTGACAGATGTGGTGAATATAATCGCCTGTGATTTGTTTTAATTTGTTTTGTTTTAATTAATTTATATTTGACATAAAGGAAGAAATAATGTCTGAAATGCTGCGTGTTATTAAGGCTCCCGTTCCTGGAGATGATCCTGTTCCTGATCCTAATAAAAAAGAAAATTTCATTACCAGGCTGTTCGAGAAATTTGCGGGTGCGACAGTCGAGTCGACTAAAGAAAAGGGCAAAAGACACAGTTTCACGGATCACTTGAATGAGCAGATCGATGAGTTGGGAACGGGCGACAGCAGCGATCCGCAAAAGCTTGCACGCTATCAAAAGGCCATGATGATGTTCAGCGTACATACGAATGCGCAAGCGTCGGTGATCAAGGGTATTGGTGACGTCGACAAGGGCGTTATTCGAGATTTTAACTAAAGTTCCAGGTCGCTACCGTCTTTGGATGCCACTACGCCTCAGGAGTGGGTAACCCCCTTCTTGGGGCGGAGTGGCGAGGAAATCGTCTCTCCTCGCCGCGTGCGATGGTGTCGATGGCCAGGAGTGGTTCAGATTTCGACAAGAATGTTATTGGTTGGAAACCAATTGTGATGAAAAGGAAAAGTAGTGGCTGATAATTTCATTACTAAGCTGTTCGATAAATTTGCGAATGCGAAAGTCAAATCACATGTAACAGGTGAGGAACATTCTTTCACCGATCACTTGAACGAACAGATCGATGCGCTGGGTACGGGCGACAGTAGCGATCCGCAAAAGCTTGCGCGCTATCAGAAGGCCATGATGATGTTCAGCGTGCATACGAATGCGCAAGCATCGGTGATCAAGGGTATTGGTGACGTCGACAAGGGCATCATCCGAGACTTCAACTAACATTATTTTTTGCAAGATGTCAGCAATTATCAAGCCGGTGCAGGCAATGTGGACTCAGTCAGAGGCGCAAGTCGATGCTGCAGGCCTGTCACTCGAGGGGCGCATGCTCAGTGAGCTCGCCAGGTTTTCGGAAAGCGCGGCGAATCGTCAGAATCATCTCGCTGAAGTCGTCAGCACTGCGTCTGACGACCCCATGCGGTTGCTCAAGGCGCAGGCTGATCTGGCGAAATTTCATATTGAAATGTCGTTGAGCAGCGCGTTGGCGCGCAAGGGTGTCTCGGTTGTTGAGACGCTGGTGAAAGCTTGAGCCGCACTTCGAGCCGCAGTCGCCTCCTGGCGGTCGCGGCGTCCTTGCTCGTGCTGGGCTCGCTCGCCGCGTGCCGCACGGAGCTTCTGACGGGGCTAAGTCAGCGGCAGGCGAATGAAGCCATCGCGCTTTTGCAACGTCATGACATCGAGGCCGAGAAAAAGGAGCTTGGGAAAGGGCGCTTCAAGGTCGAAGTGGGTAGTGGCGATTTCCCGGATGCGGTTAGCTTGCTGGATCGGCACGGGCTGCCAAGACGCGATGACCAGTCGATCGCCGATCTGTTTCCGACAGATTCGCTCGTCAACTCGCCAGCGGCCGAGCGCGCTCGTTTGATCTCGGGGATCGAGCATCGATTGGAGCAGACAATTCAATCGATCGAGCGAGTGCTTTCCGCGCGTGTTCATATCAGCTATCCGCTGTCGGAGCGTAGCTATGCGGGCCAACCCATGCATGCGTCCGTAATGGTGACCTATGATGGTCCGCTGGATGACGCAATCCTGATCCAACGCCTGAAGCAACTGCTTAAGAACAGTTTCGATGCATTGAGTTACGACAATATTTCCGTTGTCGTATTTCAAGCCTCCGAAATGCCACAAGCGCCTCCCGCCCATTCGCCGAAGCATTGGTCGGCTGCGTGGCGTTGGGTGCCTGTCGCCCTGTTGGCAATCGTCGCGATGGCTGTGCCTGGCGTCCTGTTCTGGCGGCGTAGGGTGCGGGCGAAACGAGGTGCATCGTGAGTCCTCCGAGTGCGCTGATTCGAACACTTTATGATCCGGTCGGCTGGGCGGATCCGGAATGGTTCGCCCATTTCGGTGTGGACGGCCGCTGGCCTCGGCGTTTCGCCAACCGTGTCATGCTGCGTCGCGCCCAGTTGTCGAATGTCCGGCGTGAAGATTGTGACAGCGCGCTCGCCAGGTGGCTGGTTTTGCATTGGGCGGACCTCCCTGCCGTGGCATACCTCGCTGGAGCGCGTCTGGCTCGCGGGCGGCTGGCGGGCGGCAATGCACTGACGAAACTTCGATTTAACGCGCTCGGCTTTTTGGCATTGCCGATTCCGATTCTCGACAGACGGCCGTTCATCGATAGCGCGTTTGCGTCACCGGTGGGTGCCGACGTCGATGCGGATCGGCTCGCGCTTGCGAGCGGGGTGAGTTGTGTCAAGGTCGCGACGCGTGCGCTTGCGTTTGGCTGGCAGCAGCGAATACGGTTGAAATTCCCGTACTCGTGTGATTGGCGGGATGCCACCTGCGCTGAGCCGCCGGGTGTCGCCTTGGGGCCGAGAGTTGCATTGAGGCTGCTGCAATCGGCAGCCTATTTCTATCATGCTGAGAACCATTGAAGATCCATTTTTCCCTTCCCCGGCCGATGCCGAGGAAGGAGGGCGCGAGCGGGCATCGTCTTTTTCGCCGCTGGTCAAGCAAGCTGAGATCGATCGTGGGCGTACTGCTGCCGACTTGCTGTCTCAGGCTGAGAAGCAGGCGGCGGCGCTGATTGCTCGTGCCGAGCAAGACGCCGTCAAAATTCGTGCGAACGGTTTTCGTGAGGGCGTGGCCGAGGGGATCTCCGCTGCACTGGCACCGATATCCACCTTGGTGTCGCAGTGGGAGGTGATTCATCGGGCTTTACAGGAGAAGATCGCCGTCGCTTTGCGCGACTGCATCCAAGACTTGTTTGAGAACGATCAAGTGCTGAGCGCGCTTCTGGACGCCATATTGGCTGAGCACCTACCTCAAAAGCCCGAGAGCATACGCATTTTCGCGCCATCGGACGCTGCCGTTCGCGAACTGAAGTCGCGGTGCGAGGCGCTTGGCATTTCTGCCGTGGTGGAGCTGGGGAGGGAAGTGGACGTCTTCTCTATCGCCTGGGGCGGACATGTATGGAAGGCGCATCTCGCGGACATCAAGGATCATGTCTGGAACGAATCGCAGCGGAATGTCGAGGCGACGGAGCTTTCCGACGTGCGCGATGCTTGTCGGGCTGCATTGCTCGACATCGCCGAGCGATTTTCCCGCGGTTGACGGTACCGATGGTCGTGCTGCCCTCAGCATGGGGAGAGGGCGCAGGCCGAAAAATCCTCAGACTTGCAAAAATCCAGAGAGTATTTCCGTAAGCTTCATCATATATTTTGAGTGGGTCTGCGATATGGTGTCCAGCCACGTGCTTGCTCGGCTTGCTTCGTGGGATAGCGCTTCAACGTCCGTGTTGTGTGTTTTTTGAACCTCATCAAGAGCCAATTGCAGGCTTTGCGTCACGTGGCTATTCACGCCCTCGCCGAGCACCTGCTTCAGACGATGCTCCCACAGGACAGCCCCATCTAGCGGGTGCTTCCCATTTTTCAGGTTGTCAATAACTTCTGAAGGTGAATTGACAACCTCTGCAATAGGAATGAGTCTGGAAAATGAAACGCGAATTTCATATCGATTTTCCTTATTGCCGGTGTCGACCACTTCGACCGTGCCAGCGCGGAATCGGCCTGCGGCTCTATTTGCAGCGTCCAGGTCGTTGAATTTTCCAAGCGCCTCGGAATTCTTGCCCCATTTCTCACAAAATTTATTAAGCTCAACTAAGATTAATCTGCCATTAAGATGGCTCTTTCCTTCCGCCTGGCCTTTCACCTGCTTCCTGATCGTCGTGACCAGTTCGCTAAGGGCAACGATGTACTTTGTGTACTTTCCAACCAAGTCTACCTGGGGATCACTGACGTTCTTCTGCACATTTTCCACTGTGGCTTCGAAGTGATCCAAGGAGCTTTTTAGTTCAGGAGGAAGATCCTCGCGGTCTTCAGGAGAAAGACTTTCGAGGTTTTGAAGGGCGGCAGTAATTTTCTGTTTTACTTGCACATTGAGGTTGTCCAGGTATAGCGCCTTGGCCTGGAGAGGCAAATGCCTGAATTCCAAGTCAAGTTTGGTCGCAACTTGTGCCTCGATATGTGCCTCGAGGTCTTCAAAAACTCCCGGCTCTTCAGGTGTTGGGGAAATATCTTTGGCTGCCGAATCCGCGGAGATGTTTCCGGGATAGACGCTTGGGCGTGGGTCGAGATTAAATGCGCCGATTATGGCCATTGTCAGTCATCCATATGAGGGAAAAGAATGTGAAAGGATAGCGCACTTGTGGTATGCGCATTTGCAAAAATGTGCCACCAATTGGAATTCTCGACCTACACCCACCGACGATATCCGTTGGTGGTCAATTTTTACAAGTTAAATGGCGCTCGAACATGTATCGTGCGCATCTGAGCAAGGACGGTTTCAGTATGAATCATTCGGAATCAATGGACAATCAGCCAAGTGTCGCTAACGCGCTTCCCTCCATGGACGAGGAGCAGCTTGAGAAATTGTTCGATCGTGTTCTCGAAGGTGTCCAGGAAGGGGCGACCTTCAAGGATATGTATGGCATCTCAAGTGACACGATGGAGGAGATCTATGCACATGCGTACGGTTTCTACCAGCAGGGGCGCTTGGACGAGGCCGAATCGTTGTTTCGCCTTCTGTGCATATATGACTTCCACAACGCGGATTATGCGCTTGGGTTGGGTGCGGTTTTCCAACTTAAAAAGCGCTATGAGAAGGCGCTGGATGTCTACGCAATGGCCTATACGATTGGCGGAGGGAGTGACGAGCGAGCCATGTTCTATGCGGGGGAGTGCAATTTGCTATTGCGCAGGCTAGGAAAAGCCAGACTCTGTTTTGAGACCGTACTCGAAGATGCTCGTGATTCGCGTTTCGCGGCCAAGGCGCAGGCCTATTTGGATGCGATGGCGGGGGGCGCAGGTAGTAAGTGTGATTGACGAAAAAACGGGAGTGGATAAATCGTGGCAGAGCTGCGTGTGGGGCGTCTTGGTAATGCGGTGGTGAATGCCGCCCAAAGTCAAACCGTCGGAAGCAAGAGGGAGATAAATCAGACTCGCAAGCTCCCGTTGGGTGATGTCGTGGCGGAGTTGCAAGCTCGTCGGAATAGTAGTGCGGCTGGGTTGACAGGGCTTGCCGTGCCAGATGAGCGACCTGAACTGACGCCCCCGACGTCGGAAGCGCTGAAGCAAGCCGCGCCTGAGGAAGACGAGGGGCCCGGCGCGCCGCGCGGCGGGGGCAAATCGGGAGAGAGTGTCTCGCTTGGGGATGCCGGCGAGGCATTCGAACAAAAACTTACGGGGACCATCCGCCTGCAATACTTGCTCGATCAGCTTCGAGAGGCGGTGGACAAGAATACCGAAGAGAATCTCGTTTCATCATTGGAGCAATTCAAGGAGAAGAACAAGGCACAGCGTGCATTTCACGCAAAGAAGTCGGAAGAGATTCAGCAGAAAGAGGCCGCCGCACGTAAGGCCCAGGAGGTGATGGGGTGTATCGGCAAAATCGTCGGCGGAATCATTACGGGTATCGCTATCGGATCCGCTTTGATCACTGGGGGAGCGAGTTTAGCGTTGGCGGGCATCGGGCTTGGGTTGATGGCGGCCGATGCCCTGGCGGAGAAGCTCACCGGTGAGTCATTGACAGGGCGCCTTCTCAGCCCATTGATAGAAAAGGTCTTCACTCCATTGGCCCAATTGATCGGTGG
Source organism: Pandoraea pulmonicola (assembly GCF_000815105.2). Classification (NCBI taxonomy): domain Bacteria; kingdom Pseudomonadati; phylum Pseudomonadota; class Betaproteobacteria; order Burkholderiales; family Burkholderiaceae; genus Pandoraea; species Pandoraea pulmonicola. The sequence goes on from NZ_CP010310.2 coordinate 1,136,504, forward strand.
CGCGATTGCCGATGTGCTTAAAAAACTCGATGTCGACGCGGAACTCGCCGACACCATAGGTGCGGTCGCAGGTGCCGTTGCGGCAGCCGTCGCGGTGATTGCCGCGGCTGTAGTCGCAAAGTCGCTGCCCATCGGGAAGGCGATACAAGCGGCGATTCGGCCGTTAACGAAATCGATCGGCAAGATGATACCGAAATTGGTTTCCAGCGCGAGCAGCAAGTTGAGTAGTGCGTTCGCGAGCGGCATGGGAAAGGTGAACAGCGCTGTCTCGCGAACGGTGACGAAATTGAGTGGCAAGGTGGGGATTACGAACGCGCAGGTGGCGAGCTTGCAGGCCTCGCGAGTCGCTATCGCTGGCGGAGCCGTGGAATCCAGCGCCAGGGCCGGTGTTACCGCCTATGTTGGCGTGACCCAAAATCAAGTTGCTCAGGCGAACGCTGAAATTACTGAAAGGCTCGCCGATAACGAGGTGTTCCATAAAACCGTTCAAATGGCGGTCGACATGTGGCGGCAGAATCAGACGTGGGTAGAAGGTCTCGGGAATCGCGCCACGGAGGCGCTCCAAGCTCAGGACGAAGCCAATATGGAAATCCTTGGCAATACTCTCCACATGAGAAAGGCTGTCTGATCCCCGTATTTTTAACCTGATTGTTTTATTGAGGTAGAACATGGCCATCATTTTTCAAAACACAAGCGCTTCATTGGCAACCGTTGGCGTCCTTTCGACTGAGACGAGCAAGGTTGACGAGAAACAAGTTGATCAACTTCGTGATGCAGCCGCAGTTGCCCGGCTCGACGGAGGCGGGGCGCAAACCCGCGGCAGCCGTATTCCCGAGTTGCGCGAGCCTCGTGCCGAGAATCCTACGAACAACACGCACCTTAGTTTGGAAACCATCGTCGGGATTCTGATTGCTGTGATTCTTGCCCAAGCCCATGCCAATAGGGAGAGCATTAGTTCGAATTCGAAGCTGGAACTGAACCTCGCGGCGAGCAATGCCGAGTCCCAGCGTAGCGCAGGCCGTGTGGCGAGGGACTTTGCGTTCGGACAGGCCGGCACCATGATGCTCGGTGCGGGCATGTCGGCTCAGAGAGCCATGAAAGGCGCCAATTATCAGCTTAGTGCCGCCAGGACAGACCTGCCGAAAGCCAATGAGGCCAAGTTGTTTGCCTCGACGCCGAATCTGGCCCCTGGCGCGCGAGCGGACTTCGTCAAGCTTCGCGAAGCACACATGCTTACAGCCCAAGCGAAGGGCGCCAAGGCATCGATGGAGCATGCGAAGGCCGGGGCGATTAGGACCGCCGGGGATGCGGCCACCAGGGTGACGCAAGGAAGCGAGAGCGTCGCGGAGAGCGGGCATCGAGCGCATCAGGCCGAAGTGGCAGGCGAAAGTGCAGTCGCGAATCAGACGACGCAAGCATCACACAAGGATCGTGCTGCGATTGACGATTTCCAAAATGCCATTCAAGCGTTGCGAAATACGATACATCAGTCCAAAGACGAGGCGGCGAAGGCTATCGCTAGATCGTCCTAAGCCCCGCTTGCATTGGCAGCCCCGCTCTAGTCACTTGCTGTAAACGATTTTGTAGTTTCCCCTTCTGAACATAGTATGCCCATGACGATTGCTAGAACCGCAGGACGTTTAATTCAAGCGTTCACTTCGCATCCCTCCTCACCCAAGGCCGGTAGTTCTGCTGCGGGGGCGAGCAGCGCCGGTTGGGCTCGGATGATGACGAGTGGCACGAGTGGCTCAAGGGGGGGGGCAAGTGGCTCGAGCATCGCTCGTCGCGCTGCCGCGGCCGCGCGGTCGGCGAACGTTTCCGATCCGGCTTCCGCGACTGCGTTGCGTCCTCAATTAATGGCCATTGCTATGACTCAAGATGCGGGGGAGGACAATCAGTTTGCGTTTTCGTATGGCTCAACTGACTGCAAGGACGAGAACACCCTGCGGGACGATAACATCCAGCAGCTGGCCAACGAAATCCATGTTTCTCGAGCGATGCTCGGGGCGATTAAGCATGCTGCGGCGAAGGCAGGAAGCTCGGAAGCTACCTTCGAGCGTATCGAAGGACTTCGCGACGAGCTAAAAAATGAGCTGGGCGGAGTTTGGGATAAGCTTGAAAAAAAGTTGGGCGGGGGTAAGAACAAACAGCCAGGAGCAGATTATCTTCATACATCGAGCAAATCCAGGCCCCCCTCAGCCTATGAGGCCTACCAGAAGTTCGCCAAGAAATTCACGGGCGAGGTGTTCGACCTGCTAGGTCAGGTAGCGAAAGAATTGGCAGCGAAAGGTGGCCGCGTTATAGATGGCCGCGCTATAAGTGATTGTTCGGAAGCCGAGGTGCTGTTCAATTGGATGGTCGAGGATGTTGTGCGCCCGGCTATTGCCGAAAAACACAAGATTGAACCAAACAATGCATGGGCACATGTTGACTTTTCTCTTGTTAAGCGCTACGGGAGCACATGTGCGAATCTCCCCTCGAATACGCTGAATAGTTCGCTCAGGGTGCTTACCGAATTTATGGGCCAAGCATTTGAAATCCACAAGGCGCTACCCGACGTGGATCAGCCAAATGGCGAGGGAGATGCGGAGTCGCTTGTTGGGGACAGCGGGGATGACATCGATGGGTTCATCCGGGGGGCGCAGCCCGAATATGGGTCGCGCATCCCGGGGGGGCAGCCGCATTTTGGCGTACCCGGTTTCGGCCCCGGTGCTGCTGTACCGCCTGCCGCAGATGGGGGGAACGACGACACCGACAGCCCGGGCCGACTCCCAGGGGGAGAGGCACGAGCAGACTCACCTGCCGGAGGCGCCGGAGCAAACGTTACTATTATTGTCAACGATTACTCGAAACATATCGATAACTCTCAACATATCGACAACTCTCAGAGCAACGTCACTAACATTTTTAATTCTGGTGAGGCAACGACGGCTGCGCACGGTGGCGTGATGTCCGCTCCGGACGGTGCAGATACTCCCCAAGGCGACCCCAGTACCTCGGAGGGAGGTGGCGCGACGGTCGCGCACGCCGATGTGCCGCCCGAGGCACACGACGCAGGTACTCCCGGAGGCGGTGATGAGACCCGGCAGGGGGCGACTACCCCGTCGGCCACGGGCGCTGGCGTGCCGCTTGCTGTGCGCGACAAAGGTACACCCGAAGGCGGTGGTGGGATCCTGAAGGGGACGCCTGCCCCGACGGGCACGGGCGCTGGCGTGCCGCTTGCTGTGCACGACAAAGGTACACCCGAAGGCGGTGGTGAGACCCTGAAGGGGACGCCTGCCCCGTTGGCCACGGGCGCTGGCGTGCCGCTTGCTGTGCACGACAAAGGTACACCCGGAGGCGGTGGTGGGACCCTGAAGGGGACGCCTGCCCCGTCGGGCACGGGCGCTGGCGTGCCGCTTGCTGTGCACGACAAAGGTACACCCGAAGGCGGTGGTGGGACCCCGAAGGGGGCGCCTGCCCCGACGGGCACGGGCGCTGGCGTGCCGCTTGCTGTGCACGACAAAGGTACGCCCAAAGGCGGTGGTGGGACTCCGAAGGGGACGCCTGCCCCGACGGGCACGGGCGCTGGCGTGCCGCTTGCTGTGCACGACAAAGGTACACCCGAAGGCGGTGGTGGGACCCCGAAGGGAACGCCTGCCCCGACGGCTGCGCCCGCTGCTATGCCGCCTGCTCCGGAGGCAGGTATTCCTCGCGTCGGCGATGAGACCCCGAAGGGGGAGACTGCCCGGACGACCGCTCGCGCTGGTGTGCCGCCCGCTGCACACGGCGGAGGCACGTCCGTTTCGCGTGGCGGAAGTACTCTCCAGGGCAATCGTCGACCAAGGAGGCGTACCCTCGAGGACTACAAGAGCCGCAACGAGTTGTCGTTCGGCGACACAGACAAACGGCTGGGGATAAAGTGGGGCTTGAGCGAGGGGGCGAAGTCCACGCCTTCCGGGAAAGTCAGTGCTGGCAACGCTTCTCCCATTCAGGGGCAGACGTTCCAGAGCGCTTCCATTAACAAGGCTGCTCACGCATCAGTTTCGACATCGATCGGTGGTGCGCAGAAATCCGGTCAGATTGGGGGTGGTTCCGGCAGCACGACTTCTACACGTGGCGCGTACGTTGTTGACGACCTGCTTGATAGGGGAAACGATGGTGGTAGTGGAGGCGAGGACGAGGTCGAAGGAATTTGGCCCGCTGCGAAACAGCAGACGTCCACGAGCAGCACTATCAATCGTACTACCGATACGCTAACGTCGAATGTGGATAGTACTGCGGAGCAAGTTGTTAAAAAGGAGCACCCTCTCTTGCGCTGGGCGCTTGCGGAGGAGGGAACCGAAACCAAAGATTACCAAACGAAAGTCCGGATTGCCATGTGGGAAAGCGCTACGAAGGGGGGCTATCAATCCTCCAGCGGCGTGAAGTCCACTGGCACGGAGACATCTTCGCAGCGCGGGGCAACTGAAACAGAGCAACGCTTGAACTTGGGGGAAACATCACATCTGGAAGGGCTGGATGGTGTGGACGAACCCGTGTCGCCGATCGCTCCCGTACGAGGGGGCGATGGAAGTCACTTCAGGTCTACGTCTACGATCAAGCGCGAAGGTGAAGTACGTTGGGAGAATCCGGCAGGTAATTCGACGCAGTCATCGTCCAGCATTCGTGAAAACGGGGGGCACACGCGACTCTCTTCTGTTCGCACGCGGACCAGCGAAGAGACGGTACAGTCGCGCGATTTCAGTGAGCGTGCTTCGGCGCACCTGAAATTCGCGGCGGACGATACTCTCGAACGCGAACCGGAACTCCAAGGAGATCTGCGTATGTCGTCGCAATTTGCGACGCGTTCGCGTGGTTCCGATATTTCCGATATGAGCGTGGTGGACGAGAACGAGGGCAAAAAGGTAGAACTCTCGGGAGGGAACGGGAATGACCTGGCGCTCCAGATTCGTAAGATGTCAAAGTCTCCGAATGCCGTGAAACCCCTTGAACTCAGGGTCAAAGACAGTACGAAATGGCAGTACACAGGCAAGCGCTATAACGTCGATCCGTCACCGACGGTTCTGACGACCGAACCTACCTCGCATTGGGATATGTCCAAGTCGAACATACGCCCGAGCAATATGCCTCCGAGCGCTACGCAAGAGGCTCTCGCGCCTGCGGTAGGAAACGAGTCGGGCGAGTCGCCTTCCGAGACGGGACGGTTTCAGGGTGAAGGGACGAGTCGGACATGATGGCGGCAAACGAAGCACGGCCATGTTCGTCGGAGGACGAGGCCATGGAGTGGCAACTCGTGCGTGAAAGGGTGAGCGAATTGCTGATCGTCCATTTTGGATTGATTGGCAAGCAGGTAACGTTTGCCTCGAGATTGGACGAGGACCTCGCACTTGATTCTCTTGATTTGGTGGAGTTCGCAATGGTCCTGCGGGACCAGTTCCAGGTAGATCTGAGTATCGAGATGCTGCGGTTGCCATACACCGTGGGCGATTTGGCCGACCTGGTCGCCGCAGCGTCGGCGGAGCAGAGGGAAAAGGGCTGACCATGGTCTCTCGTTTTTGGACGAGCCTGTTTGCCATGGCGCTGCTGGGGACTGCCGAGGCAGTTCTGGCGGCGCCGCAAGCGACGGCCGGTAGTGGCAGCGAGCTGCCACTACAATGCTTCGTAGCCGCGGGACAACGCTATCGCATAGACCCGATGCTGCTATATGCGATAGCCGAGGTTGAATCGAACCTTGTTCCGTCTGCAACAAATCGGAATCGAAACGGAAGCGTCGACTACGGTGTGATGCAGATCAATAGTCTGCACCTGCCGAAGTTGAAGGGCATTGGCATTGACGAGCGTCGACTGCTGGAAGAGCCGTGCGTGTCGGTGCATGCCGGCGCTTCCATTTTGGCCGAGATGATAGCCCGTTACGGCTATACGTGGGCAGCCGTCGGGGCGTATAACGCCGGTGGGGGCACTGCGCGGGGGGCGGCGCGCCATCAGTATGCAACGAAGGTTTGGCGTCGCTATTCCGCAATGGTCTCGACCCGAGAGCGCGCGATGCCGGGGACCAGAGGGGAGAATGAGGGCGCCGGTCGGCGTCGCAAGAAGATAAAAACGATCATGTTGCAGAGCCGGCCCGAAGAATCTGTGTAGTTGCCACGTGGCATGTGAGTGCTCACCTCGCGAATTCAGGTGAGCGGCCGCGTGACATAACCTTGCAATTTTGAACTTCAAACCTAGCACGTGCCGGACTCAACCTCAGGAGGAGCGTTTAATGAATTCGGAAAGGGCTTCAATAAATGGTTTCAATGGACAGGTTCAGGCAATTTTCGCTGCGTCGCAACGCAAACCCATAAACTCCGCGCACAAGGCAATCGTCGCCGCCAAGTCGGTCGCCTCGGCGCCGAGGATAAGAAACGATAGCGAGGGAAGTGTTGATATGCATGCGAGATGCGCTGCCAGCGTGATTCTAAAACCAAATCGTGGCGGTGAGTATGAGCCGAACCTCGCGGCGCTGGATATGGGGGCAGTCTACTTTTCGCACATGCGAATGAGCCTGGTGGCTGTGAATATGGCGCATCATGAACGGAAGTCTGGACAGTCGGGGTGTTGCACTTTGCTTTAAGTGGACCAGACTGGAAGAGTCTAACAAGACCTCTACCATCGGCAATGCGCAGTCCGCCATCCGCCATCGATGTCGCCTTCGCCAAAGCTGGAAAATCCAAACCCGGTGCCATCGACTTCGCCTACAAGGCCGCGCCGTTGAGGATTCTGGCCAATGGTCACGCCGTCCAGGTGAATCAGGAACCCGGCAGCGCTATCACCTGCTCAGAGCTATGAACTGAAGCAGTTTCACTTACGTCATCCCTTCGAAGCGAAAATCGACGGCAAGCCCTACGTTTTGGTAGCCTGCCTGATGCACCAGTACGCCGAAGACAAGCTGGCGGTGAATACTTGGCTCATCCTTTTTACGCCCAGCATTTTTTTGCGGGCACGCATCCGGTAGTGCCCCCTTGACCCGAATGCCCGATTGCCCGGTCATTCGGACACCTCGGTAAGCGCGTGGTACTTCTTTGAAACGGTCGTTGTAGTGACCGTATTTCTTCTACAGACCAGCCACACCATTGTGAATGGTAGATCGCCACTTATCTACGTAGTGTGCAGTGGTCAAGGCCGTGGTGTTTGGTTGCCGTTGCCGGAGCCGACGCCACTGGACTCGTAAGCGCCGACGATCGAACGCTTAGACCATTCGTCGTACTTGCCCATGCCCCCCAAAGGTTGGATGGATGACCAACTTTTTGGGGGTAGTTCATTCTGCGTCAGGGTCGTCAAGCGTAGACCTTTTCGCCACACCGTTCAAACCGGAAACGAGTTACTAGCTGGACGACATTAGGTCTTGAGCTTTCTGGCGCTTTCTTCAATTGATGAAAAATTCTTGTATAAATCGTCTTTTATTTTCAATTGGTAAGAAATTTTCTCTTCTTCGATTTTGAATCTACATTCATCGTGGGATAGTTTTTTTGTAAATTCGTCAAGTTTTTTTATTTCATTCGTGATCTTTGACATGGCGTCGGCAGCAGAAACTTTATCTCCGGGAAGCCCGAGATACCTGGCCGCTTCCTTGCGTTCTGACTTGTATCGGTCCTTGGAAATAAAATTCTTTATGATGTTATCCCCATACCCAAACTTTAAAGTTCCGTTTTTTAGTCTTGCGATGGAATTTTTTCCGTTATTTTGAGATATCTCAACAAGGGAAGATAGGAGCGATTTTCCTCGCTCCTTGGCGTCATGTGCTTCGGCGATGTCTTCGTAGACTTTGGATAATGCATTTCTCACGAATTTTAGATCGGATTGCAGCGTGCTGCGATCTTGTTCTAATGAAGGTGTTTTTTTGTGGGGATTTTCTGTGGCTTTGGAATGATTGGAACTGATTGAACCTATCGACATCTACTTTCCTGATTTTAAAACGTCATGGGGATGCGGCGATCTTTATCGACGCTATCGGGATACGGTGCTTGATGCATGGTTGTCCATACGTGTATCGCGTCAGCTTCGCTTCACCTTAACATCCGAGCTCGTGCTGAATGATAAAGGTGTTCTATCTTTCGAATTTTCATATTTCGACCACTTGTAGAGCTCTTCAATCAAACCGGGTCTTGTGCCATGCGTTGATTTCGGAGAGAGCGGAATTAGGGCGCCGTGAACGGGCAGTCAGATAAGGTGAGGAATACAGTGGAAAACCAGATTATTCCGATATACACAGGGCCCGAGAGGCGGAATAATTGAGTCTGCTGCGCTCACGGCCCGTAGCCCAACTGCAGGAATGGAGCGCTGTCAGTGCGTAGTGAAAAATGCAGGATTCTTCTGCGGGTGTAGCTCAATGGTAGAGCAGAAGCCTTCCAAGCTTATGACGAGGGTTCGATTCCCTTCACCCGCTCCAATATGGAAGTGTGGTCGAGCGGTTTAAGGCACCGGTCATGAAAGCCGGCGCTGGGCGACTCTCAGAGAGTTGGAATCTCACCACTTTCTCCAGTACGGGACGTTAGCTCAGTTGGATAGAGCAACAGCCTTCTAAGCTGTCGGTCGCTGGTTCGACTCCAGCACGTCCCGCTCCCAAGGGCCTCTAGCTCATGCCTGGTTAGAGCAGCGAACTCATAATTCGTTGGTGCCGCGTTCGACTCGCGGGAGGCCCACCAGTTTTTTCATTCCAGGCCACTCGTCGCGTGAGCCGGACTTTCAACGGAAACAGGAATGCGAGGAAAGCGAATATTTGCTTGCGTTGCATGCGCTTCGACTATTGCCCACGCAGGCCCACATATCGACCGAGCGATATGCGGCGGCGGAGGCGCGATCGTGGCGACTTGGCAGTGCAGCGATTTGGATGGCGAAGCGTTCTGCACACTGTGGGGCGTTGATGTTGCGCGTGTGGGACGCTGGGGGAAGCAGAGTGTATTCGTGATCGATGGGCCGAAAAGCGTCGAGCGCGTAGGATTCGAGGATGCCTGCCGGGGCGGTCGTTGTTCACGTCCTGAATATTCGGTTTGCTCGATTCCTGTGTCGGAGGTAATAGACGAGGCTCTGCTCAAGGCGCGACCGGTCGGAAATCACCCGCATGGCAGTCAAGATCGTTCCATCGAGGCGTGCGGCAACACTAGCTGACGCCGCGACTGCTTCGCGCCCGGCTTGTTGGCTCGAGGCTTCGCTTGGCCGTAAGCTTCAACACTTCCATGTCGATCATTGTCCTGGCCAGCGGATTCTTCAGTCGCGTGTTGACTGGACGCCGACTGGCCTTGTTTGTCGGAGCAAGGCCAGTCATATTTGTCGCTTTAAACGGTCTCAACGTTTTCCGAAATTATGCGTTTGCGAGTCCGAGTCTTGCCTTCCAGGAGATCAAATTCGCAAACCATGCCTTGATCGCAGGTCAGCGTTTTGTCTTTGCCGGGGCGAACATGATAGGTCGTAGGCTGTTCGCACTCGATGCCAGGCCCCTTGCAGGTTCGGTATGATTCAACGGCAATAATCGTATTGCCATTGTTTTCCACGACATAGCCTTTCCCTTCTTTCTTGACGCTCGTCGCATACCGTTCCTCTGCTGGACGAACGATTACCATTGCCCCGAAACCGGTGAGCACGTTCAGCCCGGCCGATAGCGAGTCCTCATACTTCTTGATTTCATCGTTATTCAAGACAAAGTCGTCCTTCGCCTTGGGGACCACGGGGACAAAGCGGACGCGATAGTAGCGTTCGGAATCCCGATTTCCGCGATACAGCAATCGTACGGCCTGCATGCCATTCGCTGGAACGATCAGTCTCGCCGGGCTCGCAACCAGGCCCTGGCCATCGGGCTTGCTCAGCAAGGCTGGATCGATGGGAACTTCGACCTGAGTTCCGTCGCCTTTGATTTGTATCTCGACCACTTCCACGCGCACAAAGGCCGTCGCATCGCCGGTGTTACGGATTTGCTTGAGGACCGAGGAGTTGCCTCCTCCCAGGTAGTCGAACATCGTCCCGATGTTGATAGCGGGGGCGGCCGCATTCGCGCAGACGGGCATTCCGAGAAGTAGTCCAACCAAAGTGGAAATAAGTAGGCGTGTTTTCATTGACAGTTGCTCCTTCGATCAGTGGCAAATTCATTGCCCAGAGTGAATGTGTTGGCGTCATCAGGACCAGTGAATAACGCGTAGGTACTGGTGGGGGCTATAGAGTCAGTATGGATTCGAGCGACGATGAATCACTCCGTGAGCGCGTCAAATATGACCGATATGCGCTCTCCGTATCTTGTTTCCATATTTCTCCCCATCTCGGCAAGTCCGCCGTTGTCGATGCCTATATCCAGAAGTCCCTGCGCATTATTCAGATACCTGTCGACCATAATCTTGACGGGTGTGTGTGCTGTGAGAGGGATTCGTGAGAAGGGGAGGCTCGACTCCGTGGTTGCTCCAATGATCGTCAACCGCAAATCGAGCGGCACTTCAGACGACTTTTCGTTGCGAAGCACGCATCGCCCATCCTGGGCGGGCTGTGTGCCGCAGCGTATGCTTACCTGCAATGGGGAGCCACTGGACAAACCGAAGTCGACGTGGTGATCGATTCGGCCTCTTGGCTTGCCCCCGTTAAACCATTGATGCCAGCCCTGTGGGGGCGCGAGATCGACAACGATGAGACTGTTTTGATTGGAGAGGTGAAATGGGTGATTAACGACAAGAACGAATTCCAAATCGACCGACTGGCGGCTCACGCGAGCCTGGTCTCCGAAATCGAAGTCCTGCCCGGGCCCGACAAAAAAAGTATGCGAGCCTCGATAGATGCCACTGGGCAAATCAACCGGATTAGGCGGCACCAGCTCGTAACTCAAGGCAAGCGATCCGCCTGGAATTGAAATTTCACCAGCGGCAACGTCGCGCAGCGGAGTTCCGGCGCACCCGCCATCGGAAGGCGTTGCCCAGGCAAAAGTCATTGCATTGGGCGACGTTGGTCTGGGCGCCGGGATGGCTGCGCAACGCCCTGAAGGCGCATGCATGCCGCTGCCGAAAATTCCCGCCATGTCGGTCTTGCCGGGGGCAACGTATTGGCCAGCGATTCCTGTCACCCGGAACGTTGCATATGCCACTCGGTTGCTCTTCTCTTCGCGAAGAAGGATCCGCGTCTGAGCATTGGGCCACCGAACGAAGAATGCCTCGCGAGATGTCGCACCGGCAGCCACCGGACCATATTCGACTGGACCGATGGGTAAATCGATGGTGTTCATGCCCTGGCACGACCATGCACCACTCCGGCATAGTTTGCTCGCCGGGGTAACGTTCACGAATCCGTTACCCTTGACTGCTCGAGTGGACGGTCTGTACTCCGCCGAGATGGTTACGTCAGCGGCGTTGGCAAACTGCGAATAACCACTAACGCCGGTGACCAGGGCAACGGTCGCTAAAAAACCTTGAATTGTTTTGCGAAGGTGAGACGTTCGATGCCATGCGAGATTCGATCGGTTAGCCATTGTCATGACCCTCTGACGTTGTTGCACTGAGCGATTCCGCGCACACCAGATCACCGACAATTAGCGAGTCTCCCTCGCGGAGATAGGCATTCGTGTCCAGTGCCAGTTCACACAGTCGTGCACCACCTCGCTCCACGGTAATGTGCGGCGTACGCTCGCTTGCCTCGATGGCGAAGAATCCGTCGGCTTCCGTGACGGCGCGTCCCACGTCGGAAGCCACTCGCACGGCACGCACGGGCGCCCTGTCGTGCGTGACGAGGCGACCCATGACCGTGACGGTTTTCATGACTCGGACCTTCTGGTACGCCACGCCTCCCTTGTTGACGTGATAGCTGCTTGTTGTCGGTTGCAGTGAAGCGGCAGGGGCCGAGGTTTGGTCAAAGTAATATTGGATACTGCCTTTTTCGAAAGCACTGACTGGGAAGATATTTCGTCCCCGCGTCATGTCGATGACCGTACCATTCATATTTCGCGCATGCAGTTTGATGTCGCGGCTCTCCGTTTCGACGTCGACAATCATTGCGGCCTGACTGGTGGCCAGATTGGATAATCCCGACACGCCGATGGCATCGGGACTGGCGACCACGGTGCTGGATATATTGATCCCCCCACCGGCTTCTCCCCCGTTGGACGAGCGCGAGGCATACGCGTCACCGCGTACGAATTCATGTTGAAATTGTGTTGTGCCGCCTAGCCCAAAACCCAGCCTGTCGATAGAGGCATTGGCGCCAACGGATGTGAAGAACCCGCCGTCCAATTCCCGTCGCACACCCATCGATGCGAATTGATTGCGTCCCTCTCCCCCGTCGCTGACGCCCAGGCTGGCGTTGTAGTTGTTGCGATCCTTGCTTAAATAGATGCTGAGCCCCAGCTCCGCCCCTCGATTGCGGGAGGGAGCGGAAGAACTGTTTGGACGATCGAACAGGGAAACTCGCCATGTGCAATCAACACCGAATACGGCATGTCGATGCGACAACGACAGTTCACCGCCGAATCCCCGGCTTCTTCCCCGACTGAATGTGGCTCGTGATGTCAGGCTGGAAGTTGGGGACAGGCGATGGCTCCACGTAAGTGCCGTGTCGTGTACGGTTCCCGGCTGCGAACGGTTGCGTTTGCTGGCGTGCTGCCAGCTTCGGTTGTGGCTCAGGCTGAGGCTGCCGCTGCGATATGGAAAAAGGAGTTGTATATCGCCCCCCATACCATGTTTGCTCGAACGAAAAACGTTACCGTAGCAGCGGGCGAGTTCGGAAATCTGCCAGTCGATCGAAATGCCGAACACATTGGCGCCGCCCCCGCGCTGCGCGGTCGCTCCCAGCACTACACGTGGAGTCGCCAAATAGTTGACCGCGGCGCCGGCCGAAAGCGCATGCGAAGCCGTGTCGCGTACAATATCGCGCTCCTGTCCCGCGAACAGTGCATAACGCCATGGTTGCGTGGGATCCCGCCAGTTATTCGGCTTGTAAATAAGTTCCTGCTGTGAGGAGACGACCTTTCCGTCCTCCACAATGCGAACCTCGACCTCGTAGATTCCTCCGGGCAGTGAATACGTGTCTACCACCTGCAGTCCGGGTTGAACTGGTTGGGCAAAAATCAATACGCGATCGCGCAGAATTTCGACCACGGAAGGGCGATTTGCAGTGACGTACACCGGATAGAGGCTGGGTCGCTGACCGTCGATGACGAGCGTATCGGATGTGCCGTACAAAACGCCAAGTGTGGTTGCCGCCAATCCGCCGGGGGTGCGGGGAGTGCGCACACCGGAGGCAAGGTCGGGAACAAAGACACCTGCGCGGAAAAATTGGCCTTCGAATTCCCGCTGCACGTACAGGCTTGGGATCGCATACGCTTGCTGATCCGAGTGTTTGCCGCCACTTAATCCCGTCAGCAAGCTTCCCGAAAATCCCCACTGGCCGATACTGCCTAACGCATCGACGGAGTAGCGGCCGGTGACGCCTTGCCCATTGCCGCCGACGGCATTCAGGAAGTTGTTCACGATCAGGCCGTTGCTATTACCTTGCGGGCGAGCATGATACTTCTGCTTAGCTCCATTTTGTTCCGCTTGGCTGGTCACGATGGACAGTACCGAATCCTGTAGGTTGTAGTGGATGGCAAGCAGATCGCTGCAATTTTCCTCGCATGCTCCCAACGTTCGTGGACCTTTTAACAACTGCATGATCTTCTCTCGGTCGGCGTCGCCTGACGTTGCCCCATGCTCCTGGCGCTCCAACTCAATTAGATGAACCTCTCCCTCCCGGCTCAGAGTAATCGTTGCGCTCCCAGCCGGGCGGCCGTTGTAATCGACGCTGACCATCAAAGGAACGTCAAAAAAGTGCTCCGCGAAATCAGTCGGGAGATTCTCCGCTTGGGTCAACAACTCCGTGCCGCGTTGCTTCGCGTCGATGTTTGCGCAAGCTTCGAATTGGAGAGCCAATCCCAGGGCGACACAAGCTGCCCTACAGAAAGCTGCGCGATTCACTTTTGCCACTCAATCAAATATCTCAAGCGAAACGACTCTCACATCACCGCCCGCAGCGGGGATGCGGGACTTGCCGCGGGTCAATTCGGTGCAAGCTGGACTGAGCAGTTCTCCGGCCTGATGACGCCGTTGATCCTCTTTCCGTCGCCGGCACAGGCGGCTACGACGCTGTGTACTTCGGGCGTAATGGCAGGCGAAAACACAGCAAGGGTGCTGCTGAGCGGAGAGCCCCGACTACGACCTTCATCGATGAGTTTTTCGCGCGCTGCCAGCCGCTGTTCGAGCGCGATGCTCTCCACGTCCGACGCACAACGCTTCGGGGCGTCGGTGCAAACAAGTCGACCTGCGGTGGCCGCATTTGAAGCGCGCCCCGCAGATGTACCCTTCGCGCCATGCTTCTGGCGCGAAGGATGCTCCAGCGGAGCCGCCTGAACAAAGGGGAAGATATTCCCAGGTCCGGCTGCCCGATTGCTGGCAGACTCGATCGCAGTGTACGAACCTGCTTTCGCTCCCGAGCTCTGCCGTCTACAGCTTGGGCTCGAACGTGATGGTGAGAGCCCCTCGATACTCGCCTGCGCTCAGGGGCTGGCTGCCAACGGGGCGAGGAGCCAGTAGGACGCCGGAGATGTAGCGGCCGCCCGACACCTCTCGGATGTCACCAGTCGCCACGTCCCCCTCGGCATCTGCCACGATTACCTCAAGCTTGGCGTCCGGCATTTCAGTATGTGTCAGGAGTGGGCCCTTCTCTCCCCAGTTTGGGGAGTCAAACTTCACTCGAACAGCATCACAATCGGTGTTGAAGTCAAAGTCAAGCTTGTAGAGCCACTGGCGTTTTCCATCCCAGCTTTGCGGGATCCGAAGAGGTATCGGTTGGCCCGCGACAACGTATGGATCAACCGATTCAACATCGAGAGTGCCTTGCTTCACGGGAACCTCGCCGGTGAGAGCAACGTTCAGGTTGGCGGAAGGCGGTGTGGTTTCGGCGCCAGCGGAAAACGCCAAAGAGGCGGCCATGGTGGCCAGTACAATATGTTTTAACAGCATTATTCAATCGTCGTTTCGAAAACCAGAGGAAGTTGCGCCGTGTATTTTCCCGGGACTGCGCCACTTTCCGTCTTTCCCTGAGCCTTCGAGGAAATGAAGAGTTGGATTTCCTTTCCTTGCTTTGCGTCGACTGCATTGACAATCGAGGTCGACGTTCCGGTCAGCACCTTGCCATTCACTTGGGGAACGAGCGCATAGTAGGCGTCAGTATCCGTTTCGTGAGTCGTGCGAGGGTCGTGGTTGTCAGCAAGCCTCACACTGACGTTGCCGACGTTGCTTTTCACCTTAATGCCCAAAGCAATATCGTTGAATCTCTTTTGCGTGTTATCCCAGGTCAGGTTTTGAGCCTCCGCCTGATTCCAGTTGACAGGGGTAACTTCAAAGCTTGGGACAAAAGGCACGATTGCCTGGAGTTGAATGTCAAACGATTTTCGGTTGGTTTGATCGGCGTGAGCGGGACTGGCAAACATTGAAGCGCTGGCGAGCGCGAGCATTGCGATTTTGACGGCAGAGTGTTTCATCTTTACTTTAAGAAAAAAAAGCGTTGCATTGATTTAACTCATTTTTCATGAGTCCAATGGGAAGGCAAAATCAGTGTGTTAATTAGGTGCCAGTATGGGATCGAAAACAAGGGTAAAATGAGTTCCATATTTGCCAGGCATCATCGTCTCGTGGCTATTTCTTCCTGTCATTTTTATGCCGAAATAAAGTTTTTCACCTCTGGATGCGCGGAAATTTGTTATAAAGAACGGCTTTTTCTTGTCATACAGGATGTCCGCGCTGGTGGGAGTGGAGCCGAGTTTTGCTAAAAGATGGCTGGACAGATAGTAGTCAGGGTTTTCGTCATGGAATAGGCGCGTTATTGGGCCCTTGATGAGGGTGGCCTGATTGAGCAACGTAATTCCAATCCTTTCATACGAACTGACAATGTCAAACGACAGGAGTTGTTGAATACTGAGGTCTGAAAGGGAGACATTCAGTGGGGAACTCAAGTTCACACTGGGCGTAACCTTGAGAAAATCCCGTTCTACAGGGACGTCGCCGGTGAGAGCAACGTTCAGGTTGGCGGAGGGCGGTGTGGTTTCGGCGCCAGCGGAAAACGCCAAAGAGGCGGCCATGGTGGCCAGTACAATATGTTTTATCAGCATTATTCAATCGTCGTTTCGAAAACCAGAGGAAGTTGCGCCGTGTATTTTCCCGGGACTGCGCCACTTTCCGTCTTTCCCTGAGCCTTCGAGGAAATGAAGAGTTGGATTTCCTTTCCTTGCTTCGCGTCGACTGCATTGACAATCGAGGTCGACGTTCCGGTCAGCACCTTGCCATTCACTTGGGGAACGAGCGCATAGTAGGCGTCAGTATCCGTTTCGTGAGTCGTGCGAGGGTCGTGGTTGTCAGCAAGCCTCACACTGACGTTGCCGACGTTGCTTTTCACCTTAATGCCCAAAGCAATATCGTTGAATCTCTTTTGCGTGTTATCCCATGTCAGGTTTTGAGCCTCTGCCTGATTCCAGTTGACAGGGGTAACTTCAAAGCTTGGGACAAAAGGCACGATTGCCTGGAGTTGAATGTCAAACGATTTTCGGTTGGTGTGGTCGGCGTGAGCGGGACTGGCAAACATTGAAGCGCTGGCGAGCGCGAGCATTGCGATTTTGACGGCAGAGTGTTTCATCTTTACTTTAAGAAAAAATAAAAGCGTTGCATTGATTTAACTCATTTTTCATGAGTCCAGTGGGAGGGCGTTGGCAGTGTTTGCGATGAATTTCTATATTATTTAAGCCAGTCGATCTATATGTTCTTTATTCCCCATTTTGCAACTAAACTCCCGCTCAAACGAGCGAAGCGCAACATCTTACGGCCGAAGTCCTGAGGCGAATTTCAAATTTTGATCATTCAGCTGATCAATTTGGACACCAAGTTCCTGAACACGCTGTTGCTCTGACATGAGGGATTGGCTCTGGGACGCGACGCTCCGACGTTCAAACTGCAGCGGCTCAATCCAGCGACGCAAAGCGGATTCGGCAACACACGCGGAGCGAGCACTGCATCGTCGGCATGGAGTCAGAACGAAGCGTGGCCCGCCAGCCAATTGATCGCTGCGAAAGGGGAAAGGGATGGGGATGGTGGACCGATGCCGCTGGGCGGCACCTTGCCGGGGCCGTGCGATTCATTCCTCGTTGCTTGTGAGCGACTTTGAGTGCCACTGCATTCCAAAAGGCTTTTTCAGCCTTTTTCAGAAAACCCCGTTTTCTATCCGGACGGGGCTTTCCTATGCAGATCGACTCCGACGCAGTGGTTTGACCTTTTCGGGCTGGCGCCGGTACGAGCGCGGTGTGGTCTACATCGTCGTGTGCGAGAGCGAAGCGCAGGCGTGTTCAATCGACTCCACATCACTCGGCACTTTGGCCCAAGGGTCATGTCAAGTGACGTACCGGGAAATGGGAAGTCATGCGAGTGCTTCGTTCCAGCCAACTTGTGGTCCCCGCTATGCTCGGCTTGATGTTCGAATCTTCACTCGGGCAGCACTGAAAATCGAACTTCACCTATTCCGCAGGACCAGGGAACCGGTTGGTCATTCTCATTCCGTCCCTAACAGCTTTTCCAGTTGCTCGGCGGTGGCGGGCTTCATTCGGTAGCCCCAAACGGGGCTTCCGGGGATGCCATTG
Organism: Pandoraea pulmonicola; assembly: GCF_000815105.2. Taxonomy (NCBI): domain Bacteria; kingdom Pseudomonadati; phylum Pseudomonadota; class Betaproteobacteria; order Burkholderiales; family Burkholderiaceae; genus Pandoraea; species Pandoraea pulmonicola. Next base: position 1,154,145 of record NZ_CP010310.2, read on the forward strand.
TCGTTGAGTAGTTTTGTGATCTCCGCGCTGAATACGGGGTTGCTCAGAGGATGCGGATCCGGGTACGCCTTTGATTCCGGATATTTGAATCCGAGAAATGCTTTTTCCCGAACTTCCAACACCTCGACGCCATAACCCTGCTTCACTGCTTCCGGGTAATGCCCTTTTGTGTAGGTGGTGATCTTGTCTTGAAGAGACGACCGTGCCAGGTGCGCCGATACAGCGTTAGCGACTGTGATGCCGGCAAAAACGACCACACCAACAAATGCTGCAATCAATGCAGTGGCTCCAAATCCAATCGCCCATCGCTTCCATCTCTCAAGGGTAATCTTGGCGGCAAGAGTCACGATAATGCTCGCGACAATCGAGGCGGAAACACTGAGCCAAAATTCAGAATAAGTCATGAATAATAGAAGTGGGATTTTTATGAAATTTCGCCTGAAAATCTAACACATTCAAATGCGTCAAAGATCTTGTTTCCCATTTCTGGCGAGTAGTCGCGTTTCTTGCCTTCACTCGGGTGCTGTGGTCCAGTAGGCTCGGCGTTCACTGCACCCGCCGCTTTGATCAATGAGGTGTCGCGACGTGCCAAATGAAGCGGCAACAGTGGATTACGCTAGTATCCGATAATCGGATTAAGCGGATACCCTGCGACGACATTCGTCATCACCTGATGCCAGGTTGAAACCGGCTATGTCCGCGACGATCTGGCGGCGAGCTTTCCCTGTCAGCAGCAGAAGAAAATACCGCCATGGCCGGAGTAGGGTAAGCGCTACAAAAAGGATAAATTGCCCCAGCGTATCGCCGAGCAACGCGAGGAGGTCCGATTGAGGCAGAGAGCATGCTCGAACAATTCGCATCGGGGAGTCAGGAATGGAAAGGCAACAAAAGCCGGCGAGCGAGTCCTTGCGCCAGAATTACAGCGGAGTCACGACGCGCCGCGAAGCCCGTGGCAGCGTCATCGACGATCGTCGTCCGGCGTCGAAGTCGCACGCGAAGATGCGTGAAATGATCGATACCAGCCCGCGGATTGTTGCCCAACAAAAAGTTATCAGCGGACCACGTGCGACAGCTGCGTCGTCAAATGCGGTCGTGCAAGGGGTGTTCGAAGTCGGTGCGCAGACCTACAACACGAAGAAGGGAAAGAGAACTAACGCGCTGATCCAAACCTTGCGTTCAGACGCCCGCGCGAACCGGCTGAAACGAGGCTGGGTATTACATTTGAGAGGGTTGGCGCGAGAGGCGCATGACCACGGAAATTTTGCATCGACCGATGACGTCATCTCGTATCTGGAGACAAAATTCAAGAAAACACCTCGCGGCAAACTGAAGCGCCCAACGTTCTCTGCCGAAGCCTATCGCCTGGCCAAAGCAACCGAGTCGGTCAAGCGCGGCGAGGATATGAGCGATATCAGTCTCAGCGACAACAATCTCGCCGTGCTCCATCGGATGCCGTTCGCCGATATAAGGCGAAATCTGCTTCGCTTTGTCAAGAAGGAAGAAACTGCCGCGGATCTGATTCGTTGGACGGACCGGCTTGTTGTAGCCACTCGACTGCGCGCAACAGCCAACATACTTAATGACAGTGAGGAGCTTCTGTTTTCAGATTACGCAAAGACCGTCGAAGATCAGATAAAAAAATTCCAAGCCGAGCGTGCACGCATTATCAAAGTATGGGCGAAACCGAATGGCGCCAGTCAAACAGAGGGCGAGGTAGAGTTACTCCTGGGAATGTTGAACAACATGCACGGGAATATTCCGGATCTTGGCCGCCACAACGGGCTGAATATCCAGGTCTCAAATCGCGGCCATCCACACTTCTACAAGAACGGCTCGATGTCGCCCGGAACGGCCGCGTTGTTCGCCATGTCGCCGGATCGTTTCGAGCGTGGCATCGCCGTCACCAAGGACGAGAAACACTACGCGACTACCGATGGGATGAGGGTGCCGGTGGCAGCGGCCGCAACGGCGCACAAGCTATCGGCGACGACCATCTCCTCTTCGACCTTGCTTACGCCAAACAGAGGCACCAGTTCCTCGACCTCTTCACGCGCGCCCGACGATGACACCGATGAGGACTCATCATCTTCTGCTGGGCTCCAAACCACGGACGATGAAGACGACGATGACTCCGGTACTGACACAGTTGCGGGTTCGGACAGTAAGCGTATGGCCAATGACCCCGATACTGACTCGGATTCGGGGTCGGGGTCGGACAGTAAGCGCCCGGCCGATGACTCCGATACTGACTCGGATGCGGGTTCCGACAGTAAGCGCCCGGTCAGGTCTGGCCCGAAAGGCACCAAAAAAGACAAATGAAAAGTTCCGTAAAGGCAAACCACTCATGGCGTTTTTTGGACGAGCGCGCCATTCATACGAGCTTGTGCTACAGTTCCGCAGCAAAAATCAAAAAGCAAATACAGCGGGCATAGAAATAACGCTCGGGAATCCTGATCACCGCGTTTCGCCTTACGAAGCGATGTAGGGAAATTTCCGACAGGATAGTTCCAGTAGTCGAAAGTGTTGTACCTAATCAGATTTTGCAACCACATTGCGAAAGGGTATCGGGGAACCATGATTAACGCTGCTGTGAGCCACCTGACGGCTCGGCTCAACGAGTATCTCAAGCAAGCCTACGCGCTCACCGACGACATCGTGACGATGTCCGGTCTGGTAGACATCAACGGGCATTCTGTCGCGAATACAAACAACCGTTTGGTGGTGATCCTCACCCACATCGAACGGGATACCGGACCGGTGCGCAAGGGTATTCCCGGAGACGCAGGCGCTTCGCATGTGTCGCTCGGCGTCGCGCCGCTCTATCTGAACCTCTACGTGATGGTGGCCGCCAATTTCACCGGCGGCAATTACGAAGACGCCCTGAAGCTTATCTCCGGCGCCATTGCCTTCTTCCAACGCCATCCGGTTTTCGACCATCGCTCCTCGCCGTCGCTCGACCCGCGTATCGACCGGCTGGTGCTCGAGATCGAGAACCTGAATATCCGCGAACTCAGCAACCTCTGGACGATGCTGGGTGGCAAGTATCTGCCCTCGGTGCTGTACAAGGTGCGACTGATGGCGCCGGACAGCGACGACATCACCGGCACCGTGCCGACCGTGCGCACGCCGCAGCCGGCGCTCAGCCACTGAGCGGGCCCGCGGGCATGGCTACGTCTGCTGCCGCGATGGGGGGGCCGGGCTACACACGGCTATTCACCGTCGACATCACTCACGCGTACTGGCCGACGCCGCACGTGTGGCTGCGTCATGCCGCCACGCCCGCGACGACGGAATGGATGCGCCGCCGCGACTTGCTGGTCCGCCCGCACCGGCAGGGCGTTGCGGTATTTTGCGCAGCGAACCGGCGCGACGTGCTGCTTCAGGGCATCAAGGCCGGCGATGCGGTGGCGACGTTCAAGTGGTATGCCAGCGACACGGATTTCCCTCTCTACACGCATCCCGCATCGTCCGACAGGTCGTCGGTCTACTTCGTCCGAAGCGGCGCGAGCGTGGCTGTCGAAGGGCCGACACCGCTGCGCCGTCTGCACGCGGATGCGTGCCTGGGCGCCACCGACGCCATGTCTGTCGACGCCCCGGAACTCATATCCCACCTTGAGCGCACCGACCGCGTGAGCCCTCCGGTGCTCGTGGCGCAAATCGATCTCGCCGATCACGTCGTCGGAGCTGACGCCGCAGGCGTCGACTACGTCGCGACCTTCGCCGCACGCGCCAGTTGCTGGCGCTACTACTACGTGTGTACGCAGGACAGCGGCGCGCTGAGCATCGTCGACCTGGACGAGAAGGTGAGCTTCGTCACCGCCGGCAGCGAGGTGCGCCCGGGCGGGCGTCAGGCGGTGATCTTCGAGAGCGAGCAGGAGATTGCAATGCAGCAGCAATACCCGCAGCGATTTCAGTTGCGGGAACGGGGCCGGTCGGGTGAACGCGTGTTGATCCGGAGACTGCCCAATGCCGACATCGGCAGCCTGACGCAGAAGACGCCGAAGGTGCAGAAACCGCAGGAAGCTGAGCAAGCGGCGCAAAGCCGGGCAGTACTGGTATCCGAGATCTACATCAATTGACATCGATGACCGAGGTGAACTCATGGCGCAATACAAAACACCAGGCGTATACGTAGTCGAGCAAAACGCGTTTCCCAATTCCGTGGTCGAAGTCGCCACGGCGGTGCCCGCGTTCATCGGCTACACGCAATTCGCCGACAACAAGGGCACGCCGCTCGCGGGTACGCCGTGGCGTATCAGCTCGATGGCCGAATTCCTCATGTACTTCGGTGGACCGCCGCCGACCACGTATTCGCTCGACGCGGTCGCCACCGATAAGGCCACCGACAAGGCTGCCGAAAAACCTGCGGGCGACGCGCCGGCCGATGGCGGTGGCGACGCCGCCCCTCCTGCGCGTCCCGTTGTTCCCGATCTCTTCATCGGCGCCGTGGGCGCGCGCAAGCCGTTCAAGTTCACGCCGCAAACGAAGGAATACCTGCTGTACTACAGCATGCTGTTCTTCTTCCAGAATGGCGGCGGTCCATGCTACATCGTGTCGGTCGGCACGTACGCGGACGGCGACGTCGATTCGGCCAAGCTGACTGCGGGCATCGACGCGCTCGTCAAGGAGCAGGAGCCGACAATGGTGCTCGTGCCGGACGCCGTGCGTCTGTCGAGTCAGGATTGCGCCAAGGTGCAGACCCACATGCTCCAGCATTGCGGCTACACCATGCGCAACCGCTTCGCCATCCTCGACGTGTTCGACGGCATGTGGGATCGCCAGGCCCCGGGCGGCGACTGCATCACGAACTTCCGCAACGACGTCGGCACGTCGTTCCTCGATTTCGGGGCGGCTTACTATCCGTGGGTCAATACGTCGATCGTCACGGATAAGGATCTCGACTTCACGAAGATCTCCAACGTGGCGCAATTGCAGACGCTGATCACCGCGGAACTTGACGCAGTGATCAATCCGCCGGCGACGGCGTCGCCCGCCGACAAGGCGAAGGCCGCGCAGGTCAAGGAAGTTGTCGCCAAGCTGACCGGCGGTGCACCTGCGGCCAAGGCCGACGCCCCTGCCGCCGATGCAGGCGCCGATGCAGCGAAAGCCGCCGGTGGCGATACCAACGCCGCCGCCCCGATGTCGACGGACGACATCGCCACGCTGCACAAGACACTGAGCGTTATCAGCAATGTCTACGTGCAGGTGCTTCAGGCGCTCCAGAAGAAAATCAACCTGATGCCGCCCGCCGCAGGCATGGCCGGGCTGTACACGCTCGTCGACAACACGCGCGGCGTGTGGAAGGCGCCGGCGAACATCAGCCTGAACGGCGTCGTGTCGCCGAGCGTGAACATTTCCAACGCCGATCAGGAAGACCTTAACGTGCCGACCTCCGGCAAGTCCGTCAATGCGATCCGCAGTTTCATCGGCGAAGGCGTGCTGGTCTGGGGCGCGCGCACGCTCGACGGCAACAGTCTCGATTGGCGCTACCTGAGCGTGCGTCGCACGATGATCATGATCGAAGAGTCGCTGCGTCTGGCCTGCAAGGCGTATGTGTTCGAACCGAACACCGCCAACACGTGGGTGACGATCAAGAGCATGGTGCGCAACTTCCTCACCAGCGTGTGGAAGCGCGGCGGACTCGCCGGTGCAAGTCCGGAAGATGCCTTCCAGGTCTTCGTGGGACTGGGCGAGACGATGACTGGCGAGGACATTCTCGAAGGCATGCTCAAGGTGACGGTGCTGGTGGCGGTGAGCCGTCCGGCCGAGTTCATCGAGTTGACGTTCCAGCAACAGATGCAGAAATCCTGAGTCCGCTCGGGCGCGATCCGCCTGGGCCGTGCGGCACGCGAGCGCAATATCGTGCAACCGTGCGGTCCGGCATTTTCCGCATGCATTCAATAGACGAGGTGTGTGATGGCAGACGATGGTTCGAAACAATCCACCACGGTTTGGCCCCTTCCCAAGTTCTACTTTCAGGTGAAGTGGGATTCGCAGGTCATGTCGTTTCAGGAAGTGAGCGGGCTCGACGTGCAGTCCGAAGAAATCAAGTACCGCCATGGCGATAGCCCCGAGTTCTCCGTGATCAAGATGCCGGGCATGAAGAAGTACGGCAACGTGACCATGAAGAAGGGCGTGTTCAAGTCCGATAACAAGTTCTGGGACTGGTTCAACCAGATCAAGATGAACACGATCAAGCGGGTGCCCGTCACGATCAGCCTGCTCGACGAGGCCGGCAAGCCGACGATGGTCTGGACGCTCGCCAATGCGTGGCCCACCAAGATCACGGGCACCGATCTGAAGTCCGAAGGCAACGAAGTCGCCATCGAGACCATCGAGATCGTGCACGAAGGTCTGACGATCGCCAACAGCTGACCCGGCGTGGCCGCACTGGTGAGCCCGCATCGCGGGCCGCCAGTGTCGGTTGTTTTTCGACGTTCCACGCAAGCCCGATTGCCTGAGTGTTCCCCGTTCGCACGCCATGCCTTCATCGCCTTTCGATCCCTATCCGCCGTCGGCTTTTCACTTCCGCGTGATGTTCGCGTCCACGGCGGGTGCTGTCGACGCCTCGTTTCAGGACGTCTCCGGCATCGGTACGGAAGTCGACACCGAGGCGGTGCCCGAGGGCGGCGAGAACCGGTTCGTGCACACGCTGCCGAAAGGCGTCAAGCATCCGAATCTGGAGCTCAAGCGCGGCATTGCCGCGATGACGTCGCCGCTGGTGATGTGGTGCCGTTCGGTGTTCGAGGGCGAGTTCATCGTGCCGATCCGGCCGCAGTCGCTGATGGTGCAGTTGCTCGACGAATTGCATCTGCCGATCCGCATCTGGACGTTTGCGAATGCGTATCCGGTGAAGTGGGAAATCGAGAGTTTCGGCGCGATGAAGAACGAAGTGGCCATCGAGAAGATCGTGCTGAGCTACACATACTCGACCCGCATGGCGTAACAGGGATCCGTGAGGGATCAGTTAGGGATCAGTGCACACAGGGGATTTTGCAATGCCAATCGAAATTGGCCATCTGAGCATCAAGTCGACCGTGGTGCAGCGCGCGGCGGACAACGCTGGACTGCCCGCATCGATGGACGACGAGCCCGCGGTTTCGTACACGTTCGACGAACAGGCGCGCGCCGAACTGCTCGCCGAATGCCGCACGCTGGTGCGCGAGATGCTCGAACGGGCCAAGGAGCGCTAAGCCGTGGCGACGAGTCTTACACGACGCAAGTTCAGCATCGCACCGTGCACGGTCTCCGGCGGACAGATCTCCGTGGACGGCAGCCGCGCGCCGTTCGAGGCGCTGATCAACCCTGTCGGTTACAAGCGCAAGCTGAGCATCGAATACAACAAGAAGCAGACGCTGGGCCAACCGAGCGCCACGCCGCGTTTCAGCGCCGTGCGCCCCGAGACCATCACCATCGAAAATCTCGTGCTCGACGGCACGGGCGTGGTCGACGGCACCGGCTCGCGCAGCGTGAAGGACATGATCGACGCCATGCTGGCGGTGATCTACAAGTACGACGGCAAGAAGCACGAGCCGAACTACGTGCGTCTGCTCTGGGGCACCTTTATTTTCTTCGGGCGGGTCGAATCGATCGGTCTCGACTATACGATGTTCAAGCCCACCGGCGAGCCGCTGCGCGCGCGCGTGACGCTGGGCGTCGTCGGCTGGGTCAGCGCGACGGAGAGTTCGCTGCGCGCGAATCTCAGTTCGCCGGACCTGAGCCATCTGGTGGAAGTCAAGGCCGGCGACACCCTGCCGCTGCTTTGCAACCGTATCTACAACGATCCGTCGTATTACCGCGAAGTCGCGCGCATCAATGACCTGACCGGCTTTCGCAAGCTGGAGCCGGGCATGATGCTGCGCTTCCCACCGCTCGTCTGAGTCTCATCCGATCACATGGCCGACTCTCCCGCGCTGAAGACCAGTGAAGTACTCAAGCTCACGATCACGAGCGGCGGCAGTGCGCTGGCCGACACGATCCGCATCATTTCGGTGGACATCGAACGCGCCGTCGGGCGTGTGTGCCAAGCTCGAATCGAAATCCTCGACGGCGATATGCCGGACAACGACTTTCCCGTCAGCGATCTGGACACCTTCGTGCCGGGGGCCGACATTGCGATCAGCGCGGGATACGGTTCGAGCGCGACGCAGATCTTCGACGGCGTGGTGATCCGTCACAGCATCCGGATCTCGGAGAGGAACGAAGCGCGTCTGGTCGTGGAGTGCCGGCACAAGGCCGTGAAGATGACGATTGGCTGCAACAACGCCAACTACGTGGACATGAAGGACAGCGACATCCTCAGCCAGTTGATCGACAAGGCCGGGGCAACGGCGGAGGTCGCCGCGACGACCACCCAGCACAAGGAAATCGTGCAGTTCTACAGCACCGACTGGGATTTCATGCTGTTGCGCGCCGAGGCGAACGGCGCGCTGGTCATCGCGGACGACAACGGCAAAGTCTCCGTCAAGGCGCCGCAGACGTCTGCCGCCGCCGTGCTCAAGGTGACCTATGGCGTCGACCTCATGTCGTTTTCGGCGGACATCGACGCGCGTACGCAGTTGCAAAGCGTGGTCGCCGCCGCATGGGACCCGAGCACGCAAGCGATGGTGCAGCAGACCTCGTCGTCGACGTCGCTCTATGCGCAGGGGAATCTGAGCCCATCGACGTTGGCCGGCGTGGTCGGTCCGTCGACGTTCCGTCTGCAATCGACGGTGCCGGTGCCGTCCGACGACCTCAAGTCCTGGAGCGACGCCACGCAAATGCGGGCGGCACTCGCCCGGATTCGCGGGCGCATGTCGTTTCAGGGCAGCGCGTTGGCCAAACCCGGCACGATGATCGAAATCGCCGGCGTCGGCAAGCGATTCAGCGGCAGCGTGTTCGTGAGCGGTGTGCAGCATCGCATCTCGGACGGCAACTGGATAACGGAAGTCGACTTCGGCATGTCGCCCGAGCGTTTCTCGGAGCGCCGCGGCGCGGGAGACGTGATGGCCTCCGGCCTGCTGCCGGGCGTGGGCGGCTTGCAGATCGGCAAGGTGGTGAAGCTCGATGCCGACCCCGAGAACCAGTACCGGATTCAGGTCGCCGTGCAGGTGTTGCAGGCGGAGACGGTTGGCGTGTGGGCGCGGCTGGCAAGTTTCTACGGATCGTCGGGGGTGGGAGCGTTTTTCATCCCCGAAATCGGCGACGAGGTGATTCTGGGGTACCTGAACGGCGATCCGTCGTATCCCGTGGTGCTGGGCAGCGTCTACAGCAGTCAGCTCAAGATGCCGTACGAACTGACGGCCGAGAATTTCACCAAGGCGTTGTGGACAAAGGGGATGCTCAAGGTCATCTTCGACGACGACAAGAAAGTCATCACGCTCATTACGCCGCAGAAGAACACCATCGAGATGAGCGACGACGCCAAGTCGATCTGCCTGACCGACCAGAACGACAACAAGATCCAGATGACGCCCGACGGCATCACGCTCGACAGTCCCAAGGACATCGTCATCAACGCGAAGGGGAAAGTAAGCATCAGCGCCGTCGGGAATATCGAGCAATCCGCCAAGGCCGACATCAAAAGCGAAGCGCTCAACATCACCAGCACCGCCAACGTCGGTTTCACCGCCAAGGGCTCGGCCACGGCCGAGTTGTCGGCGAGCGGCCAGACGACGGTCAAGGGCGCGTTGGTGATGATCAACTGACGCGCCGAAGCGCACGAAGCGCACGAAGTACACGAGGCACACAGAACGCAGTACCGACCGAAGGAGACCGCGCCATGCCGATGGCCGCCCGACTGACCGACATGCACACCTGTCCGATGCAGACACCCGCCGTGCCCGCGCCGATCCCGCACGTCGGCGGGCCGATCATCGGTCCATGCGTACCGACGGTGCTCGTCGGCAAGCTGCCCGCCGCCGTCGTGACGGACAACTGTGTGTGCGTGGGGCCGCCGGACAGCATCGTCATGGGATCGACAACCGTCATGATCGGCGGCAAGCCCGCGGCCCGCGTCGGCGACACGTGCGCGCACGGCGGGGCGATCGTGATGGGCTGTCCCACGGTGATGATCGGTGGATAAACCCGGGAGCAACGCGTGAGCGCAGACAAATCGTTTCTCGGCACCGGTTGGTCGTTTCCCCCGCGCTTCGGCGACAGCGCAGTCAGTGGCCACACCCAAATGGTCGAAGGGGAGACGGACATTCGGGAAAGCCTCGGCATCATCCTGTCGACGGTGCCCGGCGAGCGAATCATGCAGCCCACGTTCGGCTGCGGCATCAAGGCTTACGTCTTCGAGGAAATCAGCGAGAGCGTGATGACCGAGATGCGCGACGCGATCGACCGGGCGATTCTGTTCTTCGAGCCGCGCGTTACCGTGGAGCGCATCGACATCGATGTGTCGAACGCCATCCAGGGCCGTGTCGACGTGCTGATCGACTACACCGTGCGCGGCACGAACACGCGCACCAACATGGTCTATCCGTTCTACTTCCTCGAGGGCACCAACGTGCCGGAGGCGCAGATCGAGTCGCCGGAATAAAGACGCCAGCCGATGCACAATCTCATCATTCGGGATGGAACCAGTCAGGCGATGCGGGCCTTGCCCCCATTGCAGGACGGCTATTTCCATCTCGACGAGATGACGTTTCACGAACTGCTGGACATCGTCGTCGAATTCGCCTCGCTGGTGCGATTCCATAACGCGCAGGACGTGCCCGAAGGCGACTGGTCGCCGTTCTTTCGCGCCGATGAAACGGTGGTCATGAGCCGTATCCTCGCGTTCGATCTGACGCGCGAGACGGAACGGTTCGCCCGATGGTGGCGCGACACGCCCGAATACGACGGTGTGAGCGGCACGGACGCCGGATTGCGCTCGATGCTCGGCGCGTCGCCCGTGCCCGAACTGATCGAGACGCTCAACGCGTGGTACGAGGCACTTTCGCAGGCCAGAAGCGATAACGGACTCGGTCTGCGCACGGTGCTGCGCGCCGTCATCATGCAATTGAGTCGGCGGGAGACCGGGGTGCTCCGCGCGCTGGAATCGTTGCAGCTGCGCTCGGCGCTCGACCCCGTATGGATGGAAGCCTCGACGTCCGTGATTGCAGACGCGGCCGAAGACGGCGCGACGGCCAAGGCACCCACACCAGTCGCCCTGAGCAAAGCCGACGTGCGCGCCGACTTTCATGCATACATGAAAGCCATCGAGATGGTGCGCAAGGAGGCGTTGACCCGGTTGCCGGCGTCGTTGCACAGCGGCAATCACGATCCGGCCGTCGGTTTGCTGATCGCCTTCGTCAAGCAGTTCGAGAAACTCCAGAGCAAGCTCAACGGCTACACGCAGAAGTTCATCGACTTCTATTACGAACGCATGCTCGGCAGCGTGCCGCGCGGTGTGGTGCCGGATCACACATGGCTGGTCCTGCGACGCAATCCGGACGCCAAGGACGTGGTGGTGCCGGCCGGCACCGTGTTCCCGGCGGGAATCGATGCTCAGGGTCGCGACATCCTGTACCGGTCGCAAGACGAGTTGTGCGTAACCGGCGCCCGCGTGAGCCGGGTCCAGACGCTCTACCTCGACCACAACGGCTACAGCATGCCGGAGAACCTGTTGCCGGAAGACCCCGATGCCGGGCAAAACGCACGGAAGTGGCCGACCGCCGCGTGGTTCGACGAGGTGCCTTGTGCGCCGCCCGGCGTCGATCATTCGAAGGCGTGGCCGATCCTGGGGGCGCCCAAACCCGGTGCGGGCATCAGTTTGCATGGCGCGGCGCGAATCGGATTCGCACTGGCCAGCAAGGTGCTGTTGCTCAAGGAAGGCGAGCGGGTCGTCACGCTGACGATCGCCTTCGCCGACGACAGCCTCGTCACGCGGCTGGGGCAGGTCGCCGATGCGGTCTTCGGCGGCAGGCAAGGCGTCGGCGAAACGTTCGACGAGATGCATCTCCGACGTCAGGATCTCTATCTCAAGATTCTGCGCAGCCTGTTTTCGGTCGCGTTGACCGGCGAGACCGGCTGGATCGAGATCGCGGGCTATGTGCCGAGACTCGAAGGTCGGGAGATGCGCCTGAGTTTCGCATTGCCGCCGCAAGCGCCATCCGTCGTGCGCTATTCCCCGGCGCTGCACGGCGAGGCGTTCGATGTCGACACGCCGCTGGTCCGGTGCATTATCAATCCCGGCGCGTATCTGTTTCCCTACGGCCTGCTGCGCAATCTCCCGGTAACCGGCGCGCGCATCGATGTCGAAGCCCGCGGTTGCCGCGATCTGGTGCTGTACAACAACATCGGCCAGTTGAGTGCCGCGACGCCGTTTGCGCCATTCGGACCGATTCCGCGCCTCGGCAGCTATCTGGTGGTCGGCAGTACGGAGATGGCGTCCAAGCGCATCACGCGCTTCAGCCTGCGCATCGAGTGGGCGGACTTGCCTCGTGTGGCGGGCGGCTTCGGCACCTGGTACGACGGCTACGACGTGCGTCTGACGAATGACGACTATCTGGCATCGGTCGAGGTGCTGGCCAAGGGCGGCTGGCTGCCGGCGGGAGACGCACCGCGTCCGGTCGTGCCGCTGTTCCACACGCGTGTGACGCCCGGCAAGGGCGAGCGGATCGACAATTCCATCGTGTGGGAGGCCGGATCGCTCGCGCATCTGTTCGAGCCGGACGCCGGCGTGAGTCCGGCCCATCCACTGACATGGGGGCCCGGCGCGAAGAACGGGTTTTTCAAGTTCACGTTCGCGGCACCGGCATTTGCCTTCGGCCATGACGCGTACGCGCAGACCCTGTCGACGTCCATGCTCGCGAACGCGCGCAAGCGCATGTGGCGCCGGGCGCGTCCCATGCCACGCGCGCCTTACACGCCCATCGTGAACACGATTTCGTTCGACTATGCCGCGACGGGGGCGATCAGCGTCGATCGAATAGCCAATCGAGACGAGGACGGCCGCTTCCTCCATCTGCTTCCCGCCGGCTGGGAAACGCTCGACATGACGAGCTACCCGGCGCCCGAGTTGCTGCCACGGTTCGAAGATGCCGGCAATCTCTACATCGGCATCGATGGCGACGACCCGGGCGACACGTTGACGCTGCTGTTCCAGTTGCGCGAAGACTCCCGTCCGGTCTGCGCGGCCACCGATGGGACGCTCGACGACGCACACGCCACCGGACTGCGCTGGAGCTATCTCTCGGACAACGTCTGGAAGCCGCTCTCGCGTCGCGACATCCTGACCGACAGCACACACCGGTTGATGACTTCGGGGATCGTGACGCTGCGTGTGCCGGCCGATATCGGAAACCGGAATTCCGTTATGCCCGATGGCCTTTACTGGCTTCGGATCAGTGCCGACCGGGACATGGAGAAGTACTGCAGTCTGTATGCCGTGCATGCGCAGGCGGTGCAGGTCCAGCGAGGGGAGGATGTCCCGCAGACGGTGCCGATGGTGCTGCCGGCAGGAACGATCACGCGCAGCCGCCGCCCGCTGCCGGGCATCGTGTCCGTCACGCAGCCGTTGCCGTCGTGCGGCGGCCGCGCACAGGAGACCCGTGAACAGATGCGCACGCGGGTGAGCGAACGTCTGCGTCACAAGCAGCGCGCCGTCACGCCGGCCGATTTCGAATCCCTGATTCTGGAAGCCTTTCCCGAGGTCTACAAAGTGAAGTGCTTCGCGAACCTCTCGACGAAGCATGGCCCGCACGACTGCGTGCGGCCCGGGCAGGCGCTCATCGTGCCGTTGCCGTACTGGCCCGCGACCCGGGATGGCGAGCAGATGCCGATGCTCGACGGCAACGTCGTCCAGCAAATCGCCGAATTCGCCAACGCCCTGTCGTCGCCGTGGGCGAGCGTTTCCGTCGAGAACCCCGTCTATGAGCGCATTCAGGTCCGCTGCAAGGTACGCTTCACCGAGCGGGCAGGCAACGGCCATTACCTGACGCTGCTCAACGACGCGCTTTCCCGCTTTCTCACCCCGTGGCAGGACGGGGCCGGATATCGCACGCACTTCGGCTGGTGCATCCGCCAACACGACATCGAGGCTTACATCGGATCGCTGCCGTATGTGCAATACGTCTCGGGGTTCTCGATGTTGCGTATTGCCGCGGTGTCCTCGACGGCCGACGCCGCCGAGCTGGCCGCGACCGACATGCAGACGTTCACGCTGTTCGATACCGCGCGTCAGGCCGGCGGCACGACGGGGCCGCAGACCGACATTTTCCCGCTGTACCCGTGGAGCATTGCGATTCCGGCGGCGCATCACGCCATCGAAGCGGTAGACGACGATAAGGACTACGAGGGCGTGCCGACCACGCTGAGTCAGTTGGAAATCGGCACCACCTTCATCATTTCGGATGACGACCATGAATGGAAAACCGTTCGCCCGGCGTAACCGGGACACCCTGCGGCGCAAGTTCGGCAACGGCGAAATGCCCTCGGCGACGGCATTCTCGGAACTGATCGACTCCATGCTCAATATCGTGGACGAGGGCTTCGACAAGACGCCCGTCGACGGGCTGAAGGTCTCGCAGCTTAATCAGGGCAAGCTGCTGAGCTTCTATCAGAACATCGATCTGAAAAGCCCGATCTGGACGATTCAGCTCGACGGAGAGGCGGGCGGGCTGGCGTTCGGCAATGGCGACAATCCCACGGCGCTCACCTTGCGTCAGCTGGACAAGGCGAGCGGCGACGCGACGGCGGACAAATCGGCTCGGGCAGCCACCTTCGAGTTGGACGTCTCCGGCCGCGTGGTTGCCGACGGACGGCGCGGTCGCCCCGGCGCACGCGCCGTGCCGGCCGACGGCAAGTGGCACGACATCACGGATCCGCTCACGGGCTGTCAGGCGTTCGAGATCACGGCTGGCGTGGGCAAGCGCGGCAGCGGCAAGTTCGCGCTGATGCATGCCTATGCGGTCATGGCCTACAACGGCAAAGGCGACATCGACTACCGTCAGTCGCACTTCGGCAGCAAGTGCAACCGTCTCCAACTGCAATGGGCGGATGCTCCGGACGGCGCGAAGCACAGCTACGTGCTGCAAATGCGCGTGGGCTGTCCGTACGATCCGACGCGCGATGCGGCCGGCGCCCCCAGAACATGGGTGACGTATTACCTGACAACGCTGTGGTTCGATCCGGAGATGGCGGGCAGCGCGACGGACCCGGAACCGAAGGGGGCCCAATGAGCGACGCCAACGCCATGCCCCTGACGGTGGACATCGTCATCGAAGCCAACGACGCGCAGTTGCTCATGGCCGCGCTCGGCGAACTGCCGTTCAAGCGGGTCTTCGAGTTGATCGGCCTGTTGAACCGGCAAGCCAACGCCGTGTCCCCGGGGGCCGCGGTGGTGTGTTCGCTGGACGCGTCCGCGTTTGCGCTGATGGTGGAAGCGCTCGGCCAGTTGCCGTATCACCGCGTGCATGCACTGATCGACGACCTGAAGTCGCAGTTGCACGCGGCGCGCAATGTCCGCGATGGCGTGTCGGCGGAACGCGTACGCCGTATGCCTGGCACGAGGATGCAATGAACGCGCCCGAGTCCATCGCCCGTCACGAAGACCGGCCCGATCCGCATGGGCTGGACTTCGATGCGCTGCGCCGGGCCGGCATCTCCACATTGCAGGCGCTGTGCGGCGACCGCTGGACCGACTACAACCTGCACGACCCGGGCGTCACGATTCTGGAGCAATTGTGCTACGCCATCACCGAACTGGGGTATCGGTCCGACTTTCCGCCGGAGGACTATCTGGTCGGCGACGATGGGCAGATCGATTACCCGCGTCACGCGCTGCACCCGGCCGACGAGATTTTCCCGAGCGAGGTCCTGACGTTCGATGACTATCGCAAGCTGCTCTACGACACCATCCCCGAACTGGAAGACGTATGGCTCACGCGCGACGATCGCCCCGGCGCGACGGGGCGTCCCGCGCACGGGCTATGCCGCATCGCCATCAAGCTGAACGATGCGCTGCACGACAACGCCGATGCCCAGACGCGTGCCAGGCATGAAGCGGCGGTGTGTCTGCACGTGCGGCAGGTCTTCCACGCGCACAGGAATCTGGGGGAAGACCTCTCCGATGTCGTCGTCGTACCCGTGCACCCGGTGTATCTGAGTGGGGAAGTTCAGATCCACAGCGAGCGCGATCCGGCATCCATCTTCGCGGACATCTTCTTTCAGTGCGCCCGCGCCGTGCACTCGGGCTTCAGGGTCGAGCGATACGTGAAGGCATTCGACGCCGGCGTTCCGCTCGAAACCCTGTTTGCGGGGCCGCGCACCGCGCATGGGTATATCGCCAGTACCGGCGCACAGGCGCAGGGGGCGCCCGTGACCATCGCGCGTCTCGTGGGGCTGGTGCAGGCCGTGGACGGCGTGGCGCATGTCCAGCGTCTGGCGTTGTGCAACGCGGATGGCTCGCCGGTGAACGGCGACAGTGTGACGGGAGCATCCGGCGCGGTGCTGCGGCTCCAGTTTCCGGGAGATGCGCAAAGCAACTTTCTCCGGCTGCATTTCGCCAGTGGAGCAATGGGCAATGGCACGCGGGGGCATTCGTCAAGCACCGGCAACGGCGGCAACGACCACCGCCGCGAGGAAAAGTCGCGGGTCGTGCTCGACGACGCCCGCGTGGCGCTCGCCAAGGCGCGCTTCGAGTTCGATACGCTGCGCAACACCAGGCAGTCCGTCACCGGCATCGTCCCCGCGCCGCAAGGCCGGCAGCGAGTGCTGCGCGACTACTTTTCCATCCAGCATCAGTTTCCTGCGATCTACGGGATCAATCGTTTCGGCGTGCTCCCCACGGCGCCGCTCGCCAATCGCGTCAGCGCACATCAGCTCAAGGCGTATCTGTATCTGGCCGAGCAACTGATGGCGAACTATCTCGAGAACCTGCAATCGGTCGGACGGATGTTCTCCGTCGACAAGTTGTACGAGACGTACTTTTCGCAGACGATCGACAACGACGCGCTACCGGACATTGAAGCGTTCTATACCGACGCCCCCGCCGCGGTACGCAGCCGACTCGAACACATCGTGTCGAGAAAGGACCGTGCGGAGGACCGTCGCAGCCGGTTGCTCGACGTGCTGCTCGCCATGTACGGCGAGACGTACTCGCAGAAGTCGCTGCGCCGCTTCGACGACTATCAGGACGAGCACGGTGCGCGCTGGTTGATCGACAACAAGCTGGACTTCCTGCGGCACATCGCCACGCTTTCCCGGGATCGCGCTTGCGCATTCGACATCACGGCGCCGGACTTTCGGCCCGACGGCCGTGCCAACATCGCCGGCGTGCACGCCAAGATTTCCATCTTGCTGGGACTGCCTGCCGAACCGCCGCGGGCTCCGCTCAGCGACGCGTTATTGCGCTGGCATCTTCGATTGCAACCCGATCGCGCGGCTACGAAGGAAAGCTACGAACACGCAGCGGCGCGGCTCATCGTCCTCAAGTCGCAAGGCGAGCTTCCGGCGGGGGGCGCACACAAGGGCGAAGCCCGCGCGGCGCCGGGCGACATGTTGCCCGGCGGGCTCCTCGTGCATGGCGTTCGGCTGGAAAACTATGTGCTCAGGCAACATGGCGACGCCGTACACGTCCATTTCCGCACGCATGATGCACGCCTGGGGGGTGACCCGGCCGGAGAGGTGCAACTGGCCCGCTTTCAGGGCGACGAGGCCGTGGCGTTCGCCGACCGGTATGTCGAGATACTGCGCGAGTTCCTGTGTGAACTGAGCCAGCAGTCCGAGGGCTTCTATCTGGTGGAGCACGTATTGCTGCGTCCGCGCCATGCCTCGGCTGCGGACGGTAGCGACGAGGGCACTGAGGGCGCTACGGCGCACGACGAAGCGTCGTTTTTCAATGCGCGTGTAAGCGTTGTATTCCCCGCGTGGACCGCGAGATTCAGTGATCCCGACTTTCGGCTGCTGGCGCAGGAGACGGTCTGCCGAAACTTGCCGGCGCACCTGCTGCCGGAGTTTCACTGGCTCGATTACGTCGCCATGCGCGACTTCGAGCACCGGTACAGCCTCTGGCGCGCGCGGCTGCGTGAACGGGAGACGGCGACGACTGCCGAGCGGCTGGATGCCGCGAGCGCCAGTTTGCGTGCGCTGCTCATGCGCAGACGTCGTGCGCACAATCTGACGCTGTGGGTCTAGCGATGCAGGCGCGCCATCGGATCCGAACGCTCGACTTCGACCTGACCTTTGCGTCGGGGGCGCTGGCCATGTCGCAAGGCGAGCCGCTGCGCGCCCTGGTCGTCGACCATCTTCTGCCGATCATGGCCACGGTGCTCGACGACGCGCCTTCCGACACCGACGTCTACCGGATCGACCGGCTCGACGTCGATCTCGGCGAGGTTGCCGTCGAGGATCTGCCGGATGTGCTCGCGCAGCGGTTGGCGCAGGCGCTTGCCGACGTACTGAGTTTTCATCCGGGGGATCGTGAATGGCACGTTGCGGCGGGGAACCGTCCGGTGACCGAGGCATTGGACATGGCACCCGAAAGACCTGCGTACCCGGGCGGTGTTGTCGGCGAGCCGAAGGTCGATCGATTTGCTTCGCAGGCCGATGCGGATGTCGCCGATCTGATGGCGTTTCTGATCGACGGACGAACGGTCCCGGGGAGCGGGGCGCTTGAGGGCGCTGAGCTATCTGAGGCCAATGAGGCATTCGAGATATCGGGGGCACCAAGGACACCGGCGACACCCGGAACACTCGGAACACCCGGAACACCCGGAACACCCGGAACACCCGGAACACCCGGAACACCCGGAGCATCTGGGGCGTCCGCGACACCCGGGACACCTGGGGCGTCCGAGGTGGGGGGGCGGAATCGCGGGATGTCGTCCGCCAAGGCGGTGTCGAATTCCGATGAGCGCGGGCGAGGCAGGGATGGCACGCACGAACGGCGATCCGTCGCCGTGTCGACCGATCCGCTCGACCGTCTGCTCGCTCGTGTGTTGGCCGGAGGGGACGTTGCAAAGCTCCGTCAGCAACTCCGCGCCCACGCGTCGCCGGACAGGCTGATTCAGCGACTGACCCTGCAGTTTTCAGCCGGTAGCGTTGGCGCTCTGATACATGCGCTGCTTCCGCGAGAAGCTGGGGCATGGCTTCGTGATCTCGATTCGCTCGATGGATTGCTGACGCAGGCGGCATGGCCGGTCGCTTCGCGTGTGCAGGCACGACTGGCTTCGCAGGGGAGGCTGATTGCCGCGGGTCTGTCGACGGCTTCGGCAGGCGCGCGTGAAATGCCCTGGCACGAGATCTGGCTGGCGGTGTTGTCATTGCGGAGTGTGAGTGTCCCGTCCCGCGAAGACGATGCGCTGAGTCGCACCCACGCGATCAAGCAGTTGATCGACGTCGGCCGCGACCTGATTGACACGAGCAGGCCGATGGTCGATGCGCTGCACCGGATCGCCCGGTCGATCCACGGCATTGCGGAGAACGAAGACGCGGGGATCGTGCATCGCTCCGAAGACACGGAAGCGCAGAACGAAGACGACAGTGCAAGTGCGGCCATCGCATCCCAACGATTCGAGCCGACACCGGACGAACCGACGCGAGACGTGAACATCGCGCTTCACGAAGCCTCGCGCGAACGTCTGAAGAAGTTGCTGGCGGTGGCCTTCATGCGAGGACATGCCCACTCGCTGTATGACGTTTGGCCCGAACTGGTAGCGCACGAACCGGACTTGTTGCTCGCCGCGGTGCGTCGCTATGCGTCGGTGGCGGATTTACGCGAGCAGATCGCTTCGAGGTTTCCTGCCTCCATGCTCGAGGACATGCTGGCACTCCTGTTGACGCGCATACCCGATGGTCAAACTCACGCGCCCCGCCGCCTGTCGGAGAACTCAACCGCGAGTGAGAATGTGAGCTCGGCATGGGAGTGGCGGCGCGCATGGCGTCGTGAACTGGCGATGTTGATCGAGGAGCTCCCTCCCGCCTTGGACGTTCAACGCAAGACAGGGCGAGAGATGCGCGTCGCGACGACCAGCCCGCGTCGTCTGGCAGAGGCCGTCGAGCCGATCACCTCGACCGATACGGATACGTCGTCAGACGAAGGCCGTCGATCCGGCGCTGCCGAGTCGATTATTCCTGAGATCGCTCCGGCGAGCGACGTCCATGTGCCTCAGACGCCATCCCTGTCCAATGCGCGTCTCGACAGCCTCCTTCGCGCCATGCTGAGCGGATCGCCGGCTTCGCTTGTCGACGACTGGCAACGGTGGCTGGCCGACGACGGTGCGGCATTGGCGCAAGTCTGGCGGCATTATGCGAAGTACGACACGATATTGATGCGCGTCGTCGAGAGCTTCCCGGAAGGCATGCTCGCCGATCTGGCGACAGCGCTCGACGCTTCGAATTCGTCGCTCTGGCACGCGTTCTCGGCACTCTCCGTTGGCCTGGTGCGTCGGGAAGATCGGTCAGTCTCGCCTCAGGTAGCAGAGCGGTGGGAAAGCGCCGAGCGCGCAACGTCATCCGGCGGACGAATCGACGTCAACGAGGTGCAGGCGAGGGTAGAAGCTCGCGAGCAAGACGCACGCTATATGGACCAAACAGATCCACCGCCTTCGAGCGTCCCGACCTCGGTTGACTTTATCCAATGGAAGCGCCTCGTCTGGCGGCGCTTGTTCAAGCGCCTGATCGATGGCCGTTCCGTTACACCCTCCCCGTTCATCACACCCGACGGATTGAGCGAAGTCGCGCGTAGTGCCGTGTCGCTACCGTGGCAACACCGGGCCGTGGGTCTCTGGCTTTCGCGGCAATCCCTGTCCGATAGCGCACCTCACGTGTACGAGGTTCGCCAGTCGGCAAGCGCTGAAACGTCGAATGACGCCAATGATGCCAGCGATGTTATCGACGTTATCGACACGACAGGGCTCTCGACGCCGCACGACGCAGAAGCATCTCGTCCGGTCGCCGTCGCGAGCCTCTCTGAACGAAAGGCGCCGACCGCAGCGCTGCTCACCGTTGTCCGTCGCCGCAACGAGGTTCTGCCGCAGGGCGGCGATCTGATCCGGCAGGCATCGCACCTGTCCGAGGCGCAACGGGCGATGCTTCAAAGCACGCTCGCCGCTGCGAAATCGGCATTGATTGGCGGCGAGGGCAATCTGTCCGCGAACGACTGGCGTGCCGTCGTCGAGACGATGATCGCCATGAGCGATGGGATTCCCGACGTGCATCGGGACATGCTGCACAAATCGATCGCCGCTCAAGCACCCGACGTCGCACCGACGCGCTCGGATGCCGTCGCTCGTTACTACGCGAGTGTCGCGGGGGCGCTCGCCAACGACACCGTGCTGGAGCTCGACGTGCTGAGCGAAGTCGCGCTGGCGGAGGCCGAAACGTCGGTGGACACCACTAGCTTCCCACCGGCGCCGCCGCACGAACGTGAGACCCCGCCGCTCCAAACCGCTGACGAACTCACCGGCACCTCGCCTGTATTGCCTGCGCAATCCGAGCACCGTCCTCCCGCCATGCCAGACGACTTCATCGACTACCTTACTTCCGCGGCGTTCCGGCAGGGGCATCCGCCACCATCGGGCCTCGACATCTGGCTGCGGCAGTCCGTCTATTCGGGGGCGCACACACTGCGTCCGGTCATCGCATTGGCCGCCGACGACGAGGCTCTGGCCGAGCGCTGGCTGGATCTGATTCCGCAGCCGCTCTGGCCCGGTATTGCGCGTCTGTCGTCGCGCGACACGCCGCAGGTGGCGCAGATGCTGCGTGTCGCCTCGGACATCACCGAATTGTTCGCGACGACTGCCGAAACCGTCCCGCTCGCGGATTTGCAGCGCGTGCGCTGGTCGTTTCTCTTCTCGTGGCTCTTCGCGCCGCAGCGTCCGTTCGATGCCGCAGTCTTCGCGGGATCGCTGGTGGCGACGCTGGCGCGTCGCTCAAACGTTTCCGTCCCTCCGGCGCTCGCTGCCCGGATCCAACAGCAAACGGGCATCGACATGAGTCCGGTCGCATCGAACCGGAGCGAAGCACCGGCAGCACCGGTCGACGCCGTGGTCCCCCATGCCGGGATCGTGCTGGCATGGCCGTTCCTGTCTCGCCTGTGGGAGCTTCTCGGCCTCAAGAACGAGCGCGGTTTCGTCGACGAGGCCGCCGGGCATCGCGCCGTCCTGTTGCTGCACTACGCCGGCACGGGGTTGACCGATGTCCCCGAGCACGCGCTGACGATGCACAAGCTGCTCTGCGGCGTGCCTTTTGAAACGCCGGTGGCACGTCATCTGGACATTACCGACGACGAAGCCAGGATGTGCGATCAGATGATCGACGTCATGATCCAGCACTGGTCCGCGTTGGGGAATACGTCACGCGCCGGCCTGCGGGAAACGTTTTTGCAACGCGAAGGCCGTCTGTCGTTCGCGGAGGACGGCTGGCATCTCGACATTCGCCGGGTGACGTTGGACGTACTGCTGGCACGCCTGCCATGGAGTATTTCCACGGTCCGCCTGTCGTGGATGGAGAAAACGCTATGGGTGAATTGGGCATGACGTCCACGACGACTGCGACCACCATGAACGCGCTGGTTTCCAACGCTGAGAGCCTTTCACGCGAAATCGCATGGTTCGGCGCCGTACTCGAGACGCGTTTGCACGCCTACTTCATGCATGAAGGCGTGCCGCACGATATTCACATTCATACGCCACCGGACCTGACGCATGATCCGTCCCCGTTCGCGCGGGCGCTCGTCGACTACGGTCTTGCCGACGACTTCGACGCGCGTGTCGTCATCATGCTCGCCATGTTGCCGCACGTCCGCCCGCAGGCGCTCGATCTGCTGTTCACGCAGAACAGGAATACCGAGCGTCAATTCACGGAGTTCGGCGGATGGCGCGCCCAGCATCATACCGGCTTGCTGCCAACAGGAGAGACGGCAGCCTTCGTGCTCGCGGGTGACGAGCTGTCGCGTCGCTTCGAAATCCTCGAACTGTTCGATGCGGATCACATCTTCGCCCGCACGCCGATTCTGCGGCTGGAGCGCCGTGCCGACGGCGAGCCGGCGCTGGCCGCCGCACTGCACATCGAGCGCGACTTTCTGGAGCGAAGCACCTCCGGGCGCGAGCACAAGCCGGACTACAGCGCAGGCTTTCCCGCGAAACGCATTACCACGCGACACGACTGGCGCGACCTCGTGCTGACGCCGGAAGTCGTCGAAGAAATCGAACAGATCCGTCAGTGGCTCGACCGTGGCGACGCCGTCATGCGCCGCTGGCAACTGGACCGCATGGTCAAGCCGGGCTTCCGCGCACTGTTCTACGGGCCGCCCGGCACGGGCAAGACGCTCACGGCCACGCTGCTCGGGAAGGCCGCCGGCGTCGACGTCTACCGGATCGACCTGTCGAAGATCGTCTCGAAGTACATCGGCGAGACGGAGAAGAACATGGCGAACGTCTTCGATCAAGCCCAGAACAAGCGCTGGATCCTGTTCTTCGACGAAGCGGACGCGCTTTTCGGCAAGCGTACCGAAGGCAGCAGCGCCAACGACCGTCATGCCAATCAGGAGGTCGCGTATTTGCTCCAGCGAATCGAGGACTATCCCGGCGTGGTTCTGCTCGCGAGCAACCTCAAGGGCAACATCGACGAGGCATTCGCGCGGCGCTTCCAGAGCGCGATTCACTTCCCCATGCCGGACGACGCGCAACGCCTGCAACTCTGGCACAACCTCTTTCCCGAGCGCCGGGGGCTGGCGGCGGACGTCGATCTGCCTGCGCTGGCCGCCGCCCATGTGCTCTCCGGCGGCGCGCTGCTCAACGTCGCCCGGCACGCCGTGATGTGGGCCGAGCGCGACGGACGCGATACCGTCTCGCAGGCCGACTTGCTGCGTGCCATCCGCCGCGAACACATCAAAGAAGGACGCACGATCTGATATGAGCTACGTCGACTTCATGAGGCGTTCCCGCAGACGGATGGCGTCGCTGTGCGCCGTGTTGATGGGCATGACGGTGTCGCTGGCGGTCGTTGGGGCTGTGCCGTCCGTCGCGAGCGTCGTTGCATCGCCATCCGCCCCGCCCGCGTCATCTCCGTCATCTGCACCATCCGTTGCCTCGGCGCCGGCAGGGCCGCCGGCCCCGGTAGCCGCGCCGACGACGCCTACGTCCGGCGCGAGTGCTGCGTCGGCGTCCAAGCCCGAGGCGCAACCTGCCGCGCCAACGACCGAACCCGTTGCCGCGCCCGCCGCAGCGAGCAGTCCGGCTGTCGCGTCGCAACCCGTGGCCGTCAAAGGTGCGCCGACGCAGCCGGTCGCCGCACCGGCTCAAGCGCTCGCACCGACGATAAAGGCGTCGCGTATGGCGCCGCCCATAGGCAGCGATGGCAAGCCGATGACGCCCGAGCAGGCGTGGCGAATCGTCAATACCGTTCAGGTCACGCCGGAGCCGACTTCCGGCCCGGGCACCGCGCTGATTTCCGCGGACGTCGTTCGTCGTCTGGCCCCTGCTATGCGCCGTGCCATCCAGCAGGCGCTCCTCGTCATCTATTCGGAAGATCCGGCTTATCTGCAGGCCTATCGGGAGAGCACCCGGCCGCTGTCGGACAACCTCGTCGGCCCAATCACGCTGTCCTGGCTCAACCGCTTCTGGCTGGATTTCAAGATGCAGCCGGTCGGCAATCTGACCAATGCGTCGGTGCAGGCGCTTCTGAAGTTCGCGTCCATCGTGCGCGCGCATCCGCAATGGAAGGCCGATCTGGTCGGCGCCGATCTGGGCCGCTGGATCGACGGGTTCGAGCCGAAGGAGCAGGCGCGCTATTACCAGATTCGTCTCGCCGGCACGGACGACGAGATCGCCGCCATGCTCTGGCTGTACCACCTCGATACCGACGGCAATCGCAACGCCGGTCCCGACCCGGACCGTGCGTTGCTCACGATCTACAACTACACGCTCGATGCTGCCGACTTCACGCTGCTGGCCTCCAAGTCGAAGGTCGTCGACCATCTGTCGGCCTTGCAGGACAAGGTCTACCTGAACCAGCCGCTGTTCGATGCGGCAGTGCTCGATGCGCTCAAGGATCTCGGCAAGCAGGCCGGGGCTTACTTGCCGGAAGCGCGCGCCGTAGCGATCACGACCACCTATCAACTGACGGACGCTTCGCTCCAGCAACTCCGCCAGGATGGCCGAGTGCCCACGGACATCGTCGAAGCCGTCTCCGGTATGACGGAGGAGTACGCGAGTCGGGCGGACTTCAACGAGGCGATTCTCGACGCCACTTCGGCGATCAAGACGCCGGTCGACCCGTACGTGCCCGAGATCGTTCGCGCGGCGCAATCGCAGACCACGTACGTGTTGACCGCGCAGGCGCTCGCTGAGCTGGCATCGAGCCGAAGGAACGAATCGGTGCCGCCCGTCATTCTCGACATGCTCAAAGGGTTGCAAGGCCTGCAGTACCCGCAATTGTGGCTGTTCGACCGTGCCGTGATGGCGCGTTTGCGTGAGGGTGTGGGGGCCTGTCCGACGGGGATTCCCGGTAGCGTGGCCGACGCGCGCAAGGTCTCGGCCAACCAGATGCAGCAATTGTCCGCGGTGCTGCGCGACCCGGCGCTGTTCGCGCAGCTCGAAGCGCTGTGGCGCAAAGGCACGTGCAGCAACGTCGAGAGCTTGTCGCTGCCGCAGTTGATGCAGGTGCTGTATGACCGCTTCCGGCCATCGCTCGTTGCCACCGCGCGCAAGAAGCCGGTGTTCGATCCGGCCAAACAGGTGCGTTGGAGCGGCGACGGCTGTGGTTGCCTGCTCGACCATCTGCAAGGCACCGTCTACGGCTTTTTCCCGTTCTGGATGGCGGGGCCGAAGCAGAACGTGGATTTCAGCACGCTCACGCGCATCGGCTATTACGGCGCGACGTTCGACGACACCGGCAGTCTCGTACAGGCCAACTACGGTGGCAGTTTCGTCGAGCAGGCGCAAACGTCCGCATCGCTTTCCGGCGACTTCGTGTCCGTCGCGCAACGGCATCAGAGTAACGTGCAATGGGTGATTCAGCGCAACGACTGGCGCACCTGGATGCGCCTCGACAAGGACCGCAAGGTGGCCGTGTTGAATCGCCTCGGCGCGGACATCGTGCGCCTACTCTCGACCGGCTTGCGGAACTGGACAGCGGCCGTCTCGAACCATCTGCCGTTCGGTGCACGTTTCGCCCCGACCAATGGCAGCGGCGTCGTGCTGTTTTTCGACGACTATCCGCAGGACCCGGTGTCCGTGGTCGTGTTCAACCAGTTCGTGGATCAACTGCGCACCCGATTGCGCGAGGCGGGGGCAGGGGATCGCATCGACATCATGGTGCGGCATGACCGGGTGGGGCATGGCATCTACGCTTACGGGAACCTGCTGCAACTCGTGACTGACACGGACAGGAACGTCTCGACCGACCTGCTGGCGCGCGTCGACCGGGACAGGCAACGGCGACCGAACTTTCTGGTGCTGCTCGACGAACCGACGACCGACTCGAAGAAGGCGTTGCGCGAATCCGTCGAGGAAGGCTTGCACGGGGAGGACCGCATGACGGTGTTGCGCCAGATCATTCCGGTCATCACGTTCGACAACGACAACTGGCAGCAGCTTCAGGACGACATCGTGTATGCGCAGGACAACTTCGGCGGCATCGGCTTCTGGCCGATGCCATTGCGTGATGCCGCACCGGATGCTGCGAAGGTCGGTCCGGCGTTGCCCGTCGCGGATACGTTGATTCCAACGCCGATGAAAGGGGTGCAGGCCTGTTCGTTGACGCGCAGCATCAGCGAATGTCTGGCGGATCATTATCAGATTCCTGCGGGCGTTCAGTCTTCGGCGGTCTGCAAGACCGTGTGCGAGAACCTGTACGCCTTCCGGCTCGCCACCAAGATCGTGCTGTTGCTGTTGATCGGATGCGGCGTGGCGTATTACGCGTCGTGCCGCTGGCGCGAACTCATGTCGCGCTACTACCATGCGCCGGCGCTCGTGGTGGCTGCTGCGTGGATCCTGCTGGGGCTGGCATTGCTCTTTTGCGACCCGTTCCTGAGATGGCTCGCACGTGGCTACATGATTCCGATCTTCCTCTTTCTGTTCATCATCGCCCTGATCGCGTGGTACCAGTACCAGCTCAAGGAGCGTGACGATCAGCCATGAGGGGGCGGTGCGGTTGGATTGAGGCATCTCCTTGCTCAGGGTATGCTCGGAGACAATGCGCTCAGCAAGAAAGCGAGAGCTGTGTATATGGTCACGAATCAACATGAGAAACGTCATTCGTAATCCCTTGCTGATCGGATTCAGAAGTCTGGACGGCAAATCGCACTATGCCGTCGGCGACTGGTTCGAAGGCGATCCTGAATCGAGAAAACGGGGAATGCCCACGTCGCTCGCGGCCGAATATCGACAGAGCGTTGCCCAACTACCGTCATGTGTCGGTCCATTGCGGACCTATGGTGCATGGTTACCCTACGTGGATTTCCCATCGCTCAACGAAGGCGGCACGCCGACTGTAGATCTGCCCGCGCTTGCTGTTTCTTTCGGTCTTCGGAAGCTGGTAGTCAAACGTGAATCGGCCAACCCCACCGGTAGTCACAAGGATCGAATGACTCCGTTGGCTCTGGCGAGGGCCATCGAAATCGGAATGAACGGTGTAGTTTGCGTCAGCTCGGGCAACGCTGCGATCTCGCTGGCAGCCTATGCGGCCGCAGCTGCGGTTCCTTGCAGGGTTCTCGTGACGGCTTCAATACCCGATGGCTATCGGACGTTACTTGAGCGCATGGGGGCCGAAATCATAGTATGCAGAACGCATCTCGATCGTTGGACTGCGATGAGTGAGATGGTCGTCAGCGGCTGGTTTCCAATCACGAACTATGTGTTGCCCGCAGTGGGAAGCAATCCGTATGGTGTCCAAGGGTACAAGACCATCGCTTACGAGCTGTTTCAACAGGAGGGCCAGATCGATGCCGTGGTGGTCCCATGCGCGCGCGGTGACCTGATCTGGGGTATCGGCGAAGGCTTCAAGGACCTCAAGCGCGCTGGACTGTTGAAAAGCGTGCCGAGTCTTCATGCGGTCGAACCGTTTCCCAGATTATCGAAAGTACTGAGTGGCCATGCGAAGTCCACGGATCTTTTTCCCGGCCAGACTCCGCAATTTTCCATTGCAGGCGACACCACGACTGATCAGGCGGTAAGAGCGGTGGTAGAAAGCTGCGGATCGGCCGTGTGCGTGAATGATACCGCCGCAATCGCCGCGCAGGCCGAGGCGGCGCGGCACGGCCTCGATCTGGAGTTGAGTGCGGCTTCGGCGCTTGGCGCCGTTCCACTCCTCAAGGCAACTGGCGCCTTGGCTGACGATACCAAAGTGGTCGTGATAGGAACCGCGAGTTCGGCTCGTGAACCAGTGCCTATTCTGATACCGCTGGTTCCGGCCTCGGCCTGACTATTTCACGTGGGCGTAAACCCATAGAGAGCGTCACCGGATTGATTGCTAAAATCGGCGCAGCTTTGCCAATTCCACAATCGGGCGTTATGGCTCGACTCTCGCAGGCAGCCAGTTAACATCTTCGGCAGCTTGTTCAGCATCATTTCACAGCACTGGTGCAGCGTTGAAAACCCTCCCGTAACGCAGCGCCCAACTCTGCATCTGATGCGAGTTCAGGGACATGCAAAATCTCGGGACCGTCGTTGGATATGCCGGTGTAAGTATCCAGAGATTTGTGATGCGTCGGCTTAACCTGCACTTCCCCTTCCGATACACTGATCCAGCAGCAATTCATATTTCTGCGCATGGCGCGCTTTGTTTTATAGCCGTATTCATTCATAGCCCAAGCATCTCGAGAGTCCTCAATTTTCTGGATGTCTCCCGATTTCCAGAGTCTCTGAAACTCTTCCGAATCGACCGACCTACTTAGCGACAACGCGAGGCGCAAGGTCCGGCCAAGGGTCGCGTCGTCGACATCCGGCGGAAGAAAGTGTGGATCAGCGCTCGGCTCCGGGTAAGACAACATTCCAATGGACTGTGTCACGACATAAAAGAAATCACCATTAAAAAAGGCAACCGATCTAGCAGTTATTTTCTTCATCTCGTTACTTGATGCTGGATGTCGCTGTCGCGCACCGTCAGTGCGCCGCCACTGATGCTGCTGCGCGTGATGCCCGACGCGTTTCCCGAAGCCTCCATGACCACTGGCATGTTGATCGACGCGCCACCCGACGAGCGCGGTAACTCAGTACCCGCAATTGGGTTGACGTTAGTTGTCACTTGAATTTGAAATCGTCAACTGCACCGGATATTCGGAGTGCGCCACAGCGATATTGCATTAAACTCGGCGACCGACTTCAACGATAGGGGGCTCGGTGCAAATAATGTTCACCACATCATTTTGAGTGAGAACAACGTAATGGCTGAGTTCACTCTCCCGGCGAACCTCATAGCTCTGCGTCACAAACCATGAAATTAGGGCAGAGTTTTTGACTTGGATGAGCGTACTCCCTAGACACCCATCTCTTCATCTGAGCCAAAAGACGCAAGGAATCGCCCTCGTCCGCCTTGCTATAGAAGAGGTAACTGTCAAACGAGAGACTAAACTCCCCTCCGTTTGCGGAGAGCAATAGTGTCAAGCATTTGCCCTCATCCGAGAGCCGAAGCAGATCAGGGCACTCTTCTGCAAACAATCTGTGAGAAACGACGGAAAAATCGCTCGTGTCTAGTACTTACCCCTCGGTCATTGCCGCTTCGACTCGAACCCGATCTTCTTCGTCAAACAGCAACAGCAACGAAAGAGTCTCGCCTGGTTTCCGGTCCAGAACAGCATTGCGTAACGCTATCAAGAATTCCCGGTAATGCTGCTACCCGCCCACGCACAACGGCGGCATGCAAACACTTGCTGAGACTTACGCGTTCTACTGCTCCGAGTCGTAGCGGCTCGTGTCCCGCGAGTTCTCGAGGTTCCAATTCAGAGCTATGGGGCCATCCAACGGCAAACCCAGCCGATGCGGGGTTGGTTGAACGGCGATTTTGCTATTGAGCAGACTATTTCTCGTCGAAGCCATACTTCGAGGGAATTTTGTAGTCCTCAGGAATCTCTGGCCAATGGAACCTTGGATCAGCACTGGCCTTGCCCAAATCATGGCGTAGTGCATCAAAAAAGCTCGTCAGATCATGAGAGTACACGCTTGCTCGCAACAACCCGATCCTTGCTGCAAGGGGATCATTGGCAGCGAGAGCGCTCTTGTATAACTTAATCGCAGCCTCTAAGTTTGCAATATTCGATTGAAACCTCTCATTCAAATCGGATTTCCAACTGATGTGCCAATCAAAACTCAATTTCTCCTCGTTATAACAGTTGAGGTCCTCCTCCGTAAGGTTGTTAGATTTAGCTAAATCAACCAAGAGCTTCTTGACGTTTTCATAGTCCACAATCATCTCAATTTTATTCGCCGACATCGGGCCGCCTCCGTTCGTGTTCACCGATCTTCCAACTGTCGCCGCACCGCTTGTGGCAAAAAATCGCCGCTACCAACGTTGCTGAGAAAGTGCTAACGGTCCCGATAGTCTTCAAACTCCCATGCGCCCATTCGGCTCAACTTGGTCGCGATAGCAGCCCAGTCTTCACCGTGGCAAGTTGCGACGTAGCGCTCAATGGCTGCTTTGATGGTCTTGTAATCATAGGCTTCAACAATCAGCATGTGCCTTCCCCACATTTGCCCCTCGATGGCGCATTGCGATTTAAGCCAGTCTGGTGTGCAGATCTCGATGTCGAACGCTTCCGAACTGGCCTCGCTTTGCGGACCAATGTAGGCTCTAATCCATGTGCTGAAGTTCGATAAATCATCCGGCTGGTAATTGATCAGTCTGTCTTCCAACTGCAAGGAATGCAGCGATTTGATTTCAGCTTTCATGACGTAATATTCAAGTGTCCGCTGCTAATGGGCCTACTTCCAGGCGTTAGCTTCAATTCAAAATTGGCCTGGACGCCGGTCATGGCATACGAACTGCTTGGCTTCGCTGGTGGCGGGCGATAGATCCGGAGTCCATCGCTACTCACCCACTATAAGCAATGACTCGATATACGGGATCCTCTTGGCGACCGACTGCAACTACGGCGGATACAGACCTGAGGTTATCCGCTTCTCCCCTGGGTCTTACCGATCGATTTGGTGAGCATTAATCTGTGCGTCTTGCGCGTTCTCAAGCGCTATCGGGATGACCTATCTGAGCGTCGAGTGCTGGTGCATCCGAGGAGTGGGATGGCCTACGCAACGCTCGCCAACGTCACAAAGGACAAGCCCGACGCGCCGCTGGGCTTGCCTCTCTGTTGGCAGGTTCATTAGTTGTTCCATCTTCCAGGAGACTTGAGTCTCCCAAAAGCGAGACCAACTCGTCGGACTGTGCTCTCTGATAGGGCTAGAGTAGAACGCGGAAAATATAGGATATCTGGGAAGGGTTCGACGGCTACCTGATTGAGTTGTCGGTGACAAAAAATTTCCACAAGTTAAGATCCATGCAGCGTCCCGTCAGGTGCAACCCACAATATTGCTGGCATGTCGTAGAAATAGTCTGTCAGCGCGACATTTTTCTCAGAAGTGACGTCAAGCGGCCATCGAGCTTTAAAGTACTCTAAGATCGTCTCGGTATCGGCATCCCAAACGTCATACCTCTCATGCCAAAATTCGTTGGGTGGGCAAAATTTGACGCTCCCTTGGTCAAGCAGTTGCCCTAGCAAGTCGAAGAACGCTTTCTTTTGCTCCTGAAACGTGATGCCCGGATTCCAACCGCTTATGGCACTAAAAAACCCTGAGATCCAAAGCCCAAACGAGCAGCGAAGGATATCTTCGACGTGATCGATCTTCATTGCGATGTGCCTCTCAAGAATCTGACTTCCTTGTTGGCCGACGTTCCGAGAGTTCTGCTCAGGACTTAGATTGTCCGTGCTAGTCCAGGTTGAGTTTGGGATGACGACATCGAGGGTGTGAGGCCACCAGACGGAGCGCCGACGTAGCGGCTCGTGTCCTGCAAATTTTCAAGGTTACAACCCGGAGCTATGGCGTCGACAAATGATAAACTTGGTCGATTCCGGATTTTTTGAACTAGGATCTCAGCTATTAAGCTTAGTTGATGTCACCGTCGTATTTGTGGCACGAACCTCTACGAAACGACGAGCCGTCCGTCCTCCCCGACCCAGATTAATCCAGGTAACTCATAAAAGTAGTACGTCAACTCGATATCCTTTTCGTCACTAGCCTTCTCGGGCCACCGGCCTCGCACGTAGTCCATGATCTCGGATATTGGGGCATTCCATCGTGCTTCGGGGTCCTCCACTGTGAGCTTCGGCGTAGGATTTGCCGGTGAGACATAGCAATCAGCTCCGGGCGCAATGAACATCACCTTGCCCTCCCGAAGCAGTGTTTCGAGAAGCGATAAGAAATACTCCTTCTTCTCCAGAAAGGAGGCACCCGGGTTCCAACCACACACGGCGCTGAACAGTCCGGATATCCAGAGTCCGAAGGCATCGCGAACAATTTCGCGCTGGTGGTTCAGTATCATATTTACCTCAGGAACTTGATTTCTGGATTGTAGGTCTTTCCGACAGCGCTGCCTGGAACGTCGATTGTCCATACGGATCCGGTCTGGCTTGATGAACCGGCGAAATCACGGAGAGTAAAGTTACCTTGGGGTGTCTTTACCACATAGATTGTTCCCTGGCCTGAAATGGTCCGAGCTGCGGGCATTTGAGACGCACCGGACAGTTTCATGAAGTACTGCTGAACTTGCGCATCGGTTACCCCCGAAAATATGGCTGCATTTCCCGACTTCGGAAGTGTAGTGAAAGTCGATTCGCCGATCTGAATCGTTCCCTGTGCGTTCGACGAGAACAGATCCTTCACCTGCTGCAAGGCAGACGGTGTGTTTGTGGCGTTCGAATTTCCACCACCCTGCGCCCCCCGATACTTCCCTCCCGCCTTACTCCCCGCAATACCCGCAGCAACCGCCGCGACAGTCTGCGCCAACTCCTGGCTGATGCCAAACTTTTCCTTGAACTGCTTCGCGAGCTCAGGTTCGTTGACCGCAGCAACCGCGTCGTTATAGTGCAGCAGGTAGATGCCCAGATCATTCTTGATCGTGCTTGGCAGCTTTTCGCCCACAGCCGCATCCAACGTTTTTCGGAAATCACTGAGCTCCGCAAGGTAGCTTCCAAATTCTCCCTGACAAGCTTTCGGATCAGCCGCACAGGTAGCAACCAGCTTTTCCTGATTCGCTGCACTGAGGGCCCGATATTTGTCCCTTACTTGCTCGCAAGTGTTAGTTCGCTCGCATCCTTTCGCCTCCTGGATCAGTAGCTTGAACTCACTGAGGGTAAGCGCGTTATTGACGGTTTCTATCGTCGCACCCGCGCTCGCAGATACGACATCGGTGCCCGCCACCCCCGCGATACCCGCGACAATCCCGGTAATCAGATTCGTGCGGTTCTCTTTCTCTTCGACGCTCAGATCTTCGCCAGACTTCCCATTGGCTCCGTCGAGCAGGTTATTGAGCACCACACTGGCCGACGCACCCAGCGCACCAGCACCGCAGTTCCCTCCGGAGGCCGCAGATCCCGCACACCCGACAATCGCTTGCAGAGCAACCCGCGCAGGCTCACTGCCGAGATTGTCCGCAATCCTCTTGACCTGTTCGGCCCCGAGGCTCTGCAGATAGCTGACCATCGTGTTCGTCGCGACTTCCCCCATGCCACCCGCGACGTTGCCGCCAACTCCAATTGAGATCGCAGTGACGATCCGGCGATACTCGCCACCCGGTGCCCATTTTTGGGCTTCGGCGATCTGCTGATCCAGTTGTGCCTGCTTTTCCGGATCCGTTTCCTTTTCTCGTCGCGCCTTGAGATCATCCGCCTCGCGCGCCTTATTCGTCACCAGCGTGTTCACCTGATTGATGAACTGCCCGACGATCTCAAACCCGGCTTGAATCTTCTCCTTGTCGAATATCTGCTCGACAGAGCCATTCGTATTCGACGTATCGCGATTCACGTTCGCGACGGCTTCGTCGGCTGTCTCACCGGTCAGCTTCCGCTGCGCGTCGCTGTCGCGCACCGTCAACGCACCGCCGCTGATGCCGCTGCGCGTGGTGCCCGACGCGCTTCCCGACGCCCCCATGACCACCGGCATGTTGATCGACGCGCCACCCGACGAGCGAGGCAACTCCGTACCCGCAATCGGGTTGACGTTATCCGCCTTACCCTCGCGGTCCTTGCCGATCGACGTACCGAAGCCACCGCCCAGCCCGACCTGCGAGCCTGAGTACGATGCGTGATTCTCGATATCGCTGTGCGTGAGCGTACCCGTCGTCAGACGATTGCTGCCATTGGCAACAGCCTCGTCATTGCTCGCGATCACGCCGCCCACCAGACCGGTATTGCCCTTCACATCGATCTGGAAGCCACCGCTACCCGCACGAATCCCCGTCTGCTCGATCACGCTCGCATAGTCGCTATTGAGCTTCTGCTGACCGATATTCCCGGCAATGCTGCTACCACCTGCACACAGCGGCGGCACGCAAACGCTTGCCGACACCCCCGCGCTCTGCTGCTTCGAGTCGTAGCGGCTGGTGTCCTGCAAACTCTCCACCGTAAGATTGCCGCCCACGTTCGCCACGACTTGCCGCCCTTCGACGACAGCCCCGCGCAAGGTCGTATCCGCACCGGATTTGATCGTCAGCTTATCGCCCGCCTGCACATGACTGTTACTCCACGCCACGTCGTCGCCATCGGCGTTGCCGCGATTGCCGGACACGCCGGCGTTGAACGAAATTCCGGACTTCGAGCCCACCGTGAACGAAACCCCAAGGCTCGCGTTCGTCCCCGAGTTGTTGCTGTGCTGCGAACTGGTGTTCTGCGCGGCCTGAATGTTGACGTCGCCATCCGCACTCAGCAGCGCATTCTGGCCGGCCTTGATCTGACTGCCGACGATGGACAAATCGCTATCGGCACCACCACCCGACGCCGTGATGTTCACGTTCCGGTTGCCCGAAATCCGACTGCCCGCGGCCGTCGACGACTGCGACGTCGTTTCGCTGTTGCTGCGACTGGCCCCCAACGACACGTTAATGCCGACACTCGTCGCTTCCTTCGGATCCTTGGCGATGGTGTCCGCCGCGTTCGCCACGGCCAATCCGGCAGTCGCCCCCGCCAGCGCGAGAAGACGCGCATCCCCTTTGGCTCGGCTCGCTGACTTCGCAACGTCGGTCGTCGCCTGCACCGCCGCCAGAATCGGATTCGTGAACCCGATCGTCAGGCCGGACTGCTGGAACGACTGCTTCTCGTTCATGCCGAACGTGTCATGGGCGGCATCGATGGTGACCGATTTGCCTGCCAAGTTGACGTCGTTACCCGCATGCAGCGTGCTGCCGGTCACGTGCAGCGTCTCACCCGCCTTGACGGTCAGGTTGCCGTCGACCGATCCCACCAGGCTGCCGGTGTGGGTGACTTGCGACGACCGTTGATCGTCCGACTGCGAGCGACTGCCGATCGAAAACGAAAGGCCACCGTTGGACATGAAACCCGATTCGCGCTGCGAGAACGAACTTGTCGCGTCGGTGCGATCTTCCGACGTCGTGATCGTGACGTTGCGCCCGGCGCTCAACGTCACGTCGTTCGTGCCCACGATATTGCTGCCCTGAACCGTCAGGTCGTTCGCGGCCTTCACCGTCACGGTATCGCCCGAAAGCGTGCTCGCAACCCCCGCATCGACATGCTGCTGTTGCGCCGACGAAGTCTGCGTGCCGCTGACGAAGCTGCCGCGCTTCGAATCGACAGCCACGTCGCTGTCGTGACGCTCACGCGCCTCCTGCACCACGACGTTGCCCGACGCGACCACGGTAATGCCGCCCTTGGTCGTGGCATCGGTCCCCGATGTCACCGTCGAGCCGGTGACGGTGACGTTCCCCTTGGTGGCGTCCGTCTGATTCGACGCGGCCAGCACGATCGCGCCGCCCGATGAAATCGACGACCCTACGGTGCGCTCGTCGTAGCCGTGACTGACTTCCTGACGCGACGCGGAATCCGCCGCGACGTTGCTGCGCGTCGCCGTATCCTTCGCCGCGGAGATATTCAGGTCGCCACCCGCCAGGATGCTCGCCCCCTTGCCCGCGGTAATCTGCGCGCCGGACAGGGTGGTGTCGTTCACACTGGTCGTCGACAGCGTGCCGCCGGTCGTAATGCTCGACGTCTTGTTCAGCGTCGTCGATTCTTCCCAGTGATGGGCGTCGTTCTGATGCATCGACTGGTCGACGTTCACCTGCACCGTGTCGACTTTCAGGTCGCGCCCGACGATGATCTGCGCATCGCCACCGGCGGAGATCGCACCGCCCCTGACCGTCAGATCCCGACCCGCACCGATCGCCAGATCGCCGGTCGACGCGATCGTGCCCGTCTTGCCGAGCAACGACGTGGTGACCTGGGTGTTGCCGCTTTCGCGATGCATACCCTTCAGGTCGACGTCGGTCGTGTTGACGACATCGCGTCCGGCCAGCACAGCCACGCGATCCCCGGAGATTTCGCCCGACGCGTTGATGATGTCGTTCGCTGCGACGATTCGGGTGGTGCCCGCGTCACCGCCCGCTCCACCGCTGGTGATCGTGCCGGAACGGTTGATGACGTCGCCTGCCTCGACGAGCGTATTGGTGCCCGCCTTGATGACGCCGCTGTTGGCCAACGAACCGCTCGCGTGTACCTGAATGTCGTTGCCGGCGATCAACGCGCCTGACGGCTGGAGATCGCCCGCACGCGGCTTGGCGAGATACACCACCGGCGCCAGCACCTGCGTGGATGTGCCGTCAGGCAGCGTCACGTTCTGCGACACGAGCCAGACGATGTCGCTGGTGAGCGCATCCATCTGGGCTGCCGTTAACCCGACGCCTGGCACCAACCCGAACTGCTTGGCGTAGTTCGCGCCGTTGGT
The DNA here is from genome assembly GCF_000815105.2 of Pandoraea pulmonicola. Taxonomy (NCBI): domain Bacteria; kingdom Pseudomonadati; phylum Pseudomonadota; class Betaproteobacteria; order Burkholderiales; family Burkholderiaceae; genus Pandoraea; species Pandoraea pulmonicola. Next base: position 1,190,993 of record NZ_CP010310.2, read on the forward strand.
CATCAGATCGCGATATTCGGCCTCGGCGTTGTTGTACCCCTGAAGGTAGGTGCGGCCCGTCATCTGCGTGATCTGATCGCGCACCTGCTGCTGCTCGTACAACCCATCGCCCAGGCGTTTCTCGCTCGTCTGCGGATTGAATCCGATCTGCTGGAGCAGGTAATCGCTGGACACGAAGCTGGCGTACTGCGTGAGCCGCGGATCGGTCACGATCAGATACGGCTGTCCCGGTGCAGTGCGCAGGCTGTACAGGCCGTTGGTCGGCAGCTTGAGGTTCAGTTGCCCGGTCGGTCCGGCCACGGTCTGCCACGTCTTGCCGGTGACCGTCACGCCAGAAGCATTGGCGCCGAGCGTGCTGCCCGCACCCGCTCCCGTGTTGGTGTTCGTGACGTTCTTTGCGTCGATGGTGACGCTGCCGCCCGCAACGATGGTGCCGCCCGTCGAGCCGATGGCCACCGGTGCGACCACGACCGGCGCCTGCACGATAGTGCCCATGTCGCTGCCGATGCCCTCGTTCCACGAGTACGTGGAGACGATGTCCTGCGTGGCGCGCCGGTACAGCGTCTGTCCGATATTGGTGACGGTCGTGCCACCGATCGAACCGCTGTCGACGGCGCCGCTCTGGCTGGTGTTGCCGATGACGATATTGCCGCCCGCGGCGATGGCGCTGTGCTCGTTGGTCAACGATCCCACGTTGCGCATGACCAGATTTCCGCCCGCGATCAACGTGGCTTTCGGCGCCGCGCCGCCGCTGATCACGTCCTCGGACGAGTTCGTCGTCACTTCGCGTGAGATCTCCACACGCTGATAGCCCTTATGGCCGTCGCTACGTGTCGGAAACTCCGTGCCCGGATCGTAGTTGACGTGCGGGTCGTAGGCGTCCCAGTAGTTCACCGTGACGGTGCCGTTACCGTTGTCGGTCACGCTGTTGTAGTACAGCGTCCGAGGGCCGCTGCCGCTGTTGACGACAATCACCCGATCGACGGCGTTCGGCCCGTCGGACTTGGAGACAACGCTGCTGTTGCTGAACGTCACGTTGAGCGGCGTGTTGTACCCTTCGTCCCGAAGCGATTGCGGACACGTTTTCGAGGCGTTCATCGTGGCGCAGCCGATGTACTTGTCCCGTTTGGTCAGTGTCTGCACCTGTGGACCGCTCGACTGTGTCACGGCGGTAGGCGCCGGCCGGCGGTTCACGATCGAATCGGCCGCGATCTCGATGCCCGTTCCCGCCTCGATAGACGACTGGTCGTTCAACACCGAAGCGGTGCGGCGCGTCAGATAACCCGACGCATCGCGCGTGTCGCCGCCGGCGATGTTGATCTTTCCGATACTGAACAGACTCGCCTGCGACTGGTTGGTCAACGTGCCGGCCGCATACAGACTGAGTTCCGACGCCGCGCCGATGACCGCACTCGCGCCGGTATTGGTGATGCTGTTCGCGCGCAAGGTCACGTTGTTGCCGATGATCGTGCTCACGTTATTCACCGCTCCGGCGGTGATATCCAGCGTGTCTCCCTCGAGGCGGCCGGTGTTGGTCAGCGTGTTGATGGCGTTGAGCGTGGTGGTCTTCGCGAACATGCCGCCCGCGGAATCGTTCATGATGCTCGCGCCGCGCACCCGCAATTGATTGGCGGAGGTGAACGTGCCGGCGTTCGTTACGGCTCCTGTTGCCACCTGCACATTCAGGTCGCGACCCGCGGCGGTTTGGCCCCCAATGCCATTGGCAAACGTCCCGGCCGTGATCGTGACGTCGCCCTTTCCGCCGATGATCCCTACCTTGGTCGTCCGGGCGGCGTCCTGATTGGTCAGAGTGCCGGTAGCGCTCACCTGTGTGGCGCCCACGCCCGCGTTGACGATGCGTCCCGAGCTGTTGTCGACGGCGTTGCCCGAGACGTCGAGCGTCGCGTTCTGATCGTTGGCTTCGATGCGGCCGCCGGTGTTGTTCAGCACGCCGCCTGCCGAAGCCGTCAATGCCGAGACGGCCTGAATCAGGCCGCCGTCGTTGGCGATATCGGTGCGCGCGCTCAAGCTCAGACCCTTGCCGCTCACGATCGAGCCGGCATGATTGTCCAGACTGGCGAGCTTGATCGTCGCATCGCCGTTCGACGCGATCGCACCGCTGCGATTCGAGAGGACTCCCGAGGTGAGCGTCAACACGCCGCCGCCTGACAGTTTGAGGTTGCCGAGATCGTTGGTCAGTGAGCCCGCGGACACCGTGAAGTCGCGTCCGTTGGACTGAAGCTGCCCGGAGGTGTTGTCGAGCAGGCCGCCCGACGTCAGACGCATTTGCGCCGCCGACTCGATGCGGCCGCCGCGATTCGAGAGTGTCGTCAGCGCGTTCGCTGTGACGGATTTGCCGCCGGTCAGCGTCCCGGCCGTGTTATCGAGCGAGGTGGTGCCGACGTCGATGTCGCCATTGGACGTGATCGTGCCGGAGCGATTGCTCAGGGCGCCCGCTGTCACCGAGAGATTGCCGATCCCGGCGTGAGCGAGCGCACCGTCCTCGTTCGTCAACGTGGCGGCGGAAACCGTCATATCGCCGCCGTTCGACCGGATTTCTCCCGACGTGTTATCCAGCGTCCCTGCCACCGAAAAGAACGTCTTGCCCGTCCCGATATGGCGCAGATGGCCACCGGCGTTGTTCAGGCTGCCAACGGTGAACCCAAGTCGATCTGCCGTAAGCGTGGCCCGACGGGTATCCGTGCCGCCGCTTACGTCGAGCGTCAGTACGTCGGTCGCGGTGATGGTCGCATCGCGCAAATCCGCGGACGCCGCCCTCAACGCAATGTCGCTCCCCGCGGTGGCCAGCCCCGAAAGACGGGCCTGCGCCAGGGCGTTGACGGCCATCCGTCCGGCATTGGTCACCGCTCCGCGCTCGTCCACGCCAGCACCCAGCGAACCCGACGACTGGACATTCCGAGCGTTCAGCGTGACGTCCCCGGCGCCTGCAATCGTCCCGCTGTTGCTCAGCGTCGAATCACTTCCGACCGACACCGTACCCCGGGCATAGAGGCTCCCGCGATTGTCGACAGCGCCCTTGGCACTCGCCGCAAGGTCGCCGGACGCCATCAACTTGCCGGACTGCACCAGGTCGCCATTCGTGCGCAACGTCAGCTCGCCCGCCTGTGCGGCAATGATCCCGTTGTTGGACACCCCCACGCCGTTCTCGGTACCGACCAGGAAGATGCGATTGGCATACATGCCGCCGAGCTGACCGACATCGAGGGCAACGCCGGGCGCCGCGCCCGTGGACGTATCCGCCGATGCGTTCAACGTGTCGTGATCGACCCGATTGGCCCCGGTCACGACGTTCAGACGATTCCCATAGATCGAGGCATTGACGGAGACGGCCCGCGCGATCAAATCGATCTGATCGACGTTTCCGGCATTCAGCCCTCCGCCCTGGACCGCGATGGTGCCTCGCGAGACCTGAAAGCCGTTGAGCGTGCCGTCTGCCCCGAAGATCGGCGCGCCGGTCGTGAGAATGCCGCGCGAGGTGTTGATGAACCCGCCGCCGTCGACCACGATCCCGTTGCCATTGGCCACGATCACCTCGGCGCGATTGCCGGCCACTTCGAGATAACCGCGAATCTGACTGGGCAAATTGCCCGTGACCTGATTGAGGATGATGCGCGCCGACTGACCTTGCGCCAGATTCGGGTTACCGGCGACCAGCCCCGCTTGCTGCGTTTGAGCGATGGTCGCCGAATTATTGAGGATCGCGCCTTGCCGGGGAACATCGAACTGGGAGTAGAGATTCTGTGAAACGCCGCCAGCGGAGGGAGCCGTGATATTGACCTGCGGCAACCCATTCTGCGTCTGAATCACTCCGGGACGATTGGCGCCCGCGTTCGGGTCCGCCACGATCTGCGCGATCGTCGCCAGCGGCTGCGCAACGATCGCCGCAATGACGACATGCGCCACGAGGCGCTTGAACCTTGTGACGTGGGTTGCCGAGTAATTTCCTGTTTGTGTCGGACCGACACCGCCGTTCGACTGAAAGATCCCCGATGAAACGACTGATGCAGAACCGGAAGCAATCCCCGACGCCTTTCGACGCCCTCCGGACATCGAATGACTGATCTTATGCATATACGTATAGTTCGGACTTCGTATTTTTTAATATACTTAATATACCAAACTTATCATTAACAACGCCAAGCACACTAAGTCTGCGTATTTTTGTTGCTTTGGCTGAGTGTCTGATTTCTTACAAAACACAATGAATCGCATCAATCCGGGGGCCATCGGGCGTCTGTTATTTGCTTTCACTTTTTGCATCGGGGTTTCAGCAAACGCGCAACAAGGCGGACTCAGTCCGACGTTGAACGCGGAGCAGGATCTACGGGCGCGCCAGCAGCAGGAAGCTCAGGAGCGAGCCCGGGAAGTCAATGCGCCGGGCGTGCGCTCCGCGCTGCCACCGGCCGCGGGGGACGTCGAACTCCCGGAGGAGCAGCCTTGTTTCAGGATCGACACCTTCAGCGTCGTCGTGCCGGAGGCGCTACCGGATACGACGCGGCAGCTTGGCGCGTCGGCATTGCCGATGGATCGCTTCGCCTTTCTGCGGGAAAAACTCGACCGATATCGCGGCGCCTGCATTGGGCAAAAGGGCATCGACCTGCTGGTCCGGTCGTTGTCGGAAGCGGTGCTTCAACGCGGGTACGTGACCACGCGACTTCTGCTGCCGGAGCAGCAGCTGTCCAGCGCAAAGCTCACGCTGGTGTTGATTCCCGGCGTCATCCACCAGATTCGCTTCGAGGATCCGTCGCTGTGGGGAACCTGGCGCTCGGCGTTCCCGACGCGCGCGGGCGACCTGTTGGATCTGCGGGATCTGGAGCAGGGGCTCGAACAGATGAAGCGTGTGTCGAGCCAGGACGTCTCCATGCAGATCGTGCCCACCGACCAGCCGGGCGAGAGCGACATCGTGATCGCGATCACACGAGCCAAGCCGGTCAGCGTCGCGTTATCCGTGGACAACTCGGGGGCGCGCTCGACCGGCAAGTTGCAGGGGAATGTCAGCATCGGCGTGGACAATCCGCTTGGCTTGAACGACCTGCTGCGAGTGGGCGGCAGCCATGATTTGACGACTGCGGACAAGTCATACGGATCGAGCGGATGGAACGCGTTCTATTCCGTGCCATGGGGATACTGGACGGGCACGGTTTCCGCCTATTCGACGAAATACTTTCAGCAGATCGCCGGCATTAATCAGACCTTCGTCTCCAGCGGCAACTCGCAGAACATCGACTTCAAATTGCATCGCGTTATCGCGCGAAGTCAAAACGATGTCACCGGCGTTCAGTTTCGTCTCACGCGTCGATTTGGCAAGAGCTTTATCGAAGATACGGAAATCACGCAGCAACACCGGAATAACACGATTATCGAATTCGGCGTCACTAATCGGCACTATTTCGGCAACGCACAGTTCGACGGAAATCTCGCATTTCGGCAGGGCGTGGCGGGATTCGGCGCTTATCCCGATACCCTGGCGGAATTCGGTGGACCCACGTACCGGTTCCGCATGCTCGTCGCCGACGCCAATGTCGGTGCGTCATTCAAGGTAGGCGGCATCCCGCTGCAGTACACGGGGACGATCCACGGCCAGTGGACTCGCGCGAAGCTGTATTACATCGACGACATCGCCATCGGCAGCCGCTACACGGTGCGCGGCTTCGACGGCGAGTCGATGCTTGCGGCTGAGCAGGGTTTCTATTGGCGCAACGAACTTCAGACGCCGCTCGGACAAAGCGGTCAGGCCGTTTTCGCCGGGGTGGACTACGGACAGGTGTGGGGGCCGAACACGCAAACGCTGGTGGGTACGCGACTGGTCGGTGCGGTTATCGGTTTGCGCGGCAGTTACCGGGCTCGTTTCGTCTCGCTCGCCTACGAACTGTTCGCTGGCACCCCGATTCACAAACCCAAGGCGTTCGAGACGGCCAGGGTGACGATCGGGTTTCAGGTGTCCGCGTTGTTCTGATCGCGCCTAACGAACATCATCGAGAGCGCAAACTCGGGGGTGGGGCACTCACATCCACGCAGCAGACGATGGCGTCAACGCCGGAATCGTGCTCGCTCAGCTTGCCGCTTGCAGCGACTCTTGGGGTTGGACGAAGCAAAACCTCAGGGACAGCATTGGGCGTCAGCCATTTCTCGAATGCCGTGGATGTATTCGAACGCCAGTGAGCGCCCCAAGCGGGTTTTTGCCATGACGGGAACAATGGACTTGATCCCCAATACCGTATCGATAAGAATCGGGAGAATAGCGATCGGCATGGCAATGGCAACCTTGGGTGCGGGATCCGTGCCGAGTCAGACGATTACCCTCTTCAATAACCGGCCGGAGCAAAGGTCACAGGCATGTCAACGAAAAGAATCGGGATTGTGTTGTTCGACGGGTTCGAAACCCTGGACGTTTTTGGACCCGTGGAAATGTGGGGGGATTTGCCTGACTACAAGGTGTTCATGGTGTCCGAGCATGGCGGGCCCGTAAAGTCCGCGCACGGTGTTGAGATCAATGCCGTCTATTCGTTCGGCAGTGCACCTCAATTCGACATTCTTATGGTGCCCGGCGGCATGGGCACGCGAAGAGAAGTTGCCAATCCGGCCCTGCTCGCGTTCCTCTGCGAACAGGATAAAGGGACCGAATGGACCACTTCCGTATGCACTGGTTCTGCCCTTCTTGCCAAAGCGGGCCTTCTGACGAATCGCAAAGCCACGTCCAACAAGCTGGCTTACGCGTTCGCGACAGCCCAAAACGATAAAGTCCTTTGGCAACGAAGCGCACGCTGGGTCATCGACGGCAAGTACGTGACGTCCTCGGGCGTCTCGGCGGGAATCGACATGGCGCTGGGACTCGTAGAAAAAATCTACAGTCGCCAGATAGCCGAGAACGTTGCCCACGAGACCGAATACCTTTGGAACGACGATCCGACCATGGATCCGTTCGCCAACTGAGCGATGCCTCGATCGTATTGCCGTTCAACGAACGTTCCTGGCCGCATGGGTTTCCTTCCCGGGAGGCAGACCGAACATTCGGCGGTATTCCCGCGTGAATTGCTGGACGCTTTCATAACCTACCGAGAACGCCGCACTGCTGGCTGAGAGATTTTCCGAAATCATCAGCCTGCGCGCCTCTATCAAGCGCAACTGCTTCTGAAATTGCAGGGGCGATAGCGAGGTCGCCGCACGGAAGTGCTGATAGAACGACGAGGCACTCATCCCGGCCACCGCCGCCAGGCGCTCGATTGGGAGCGATCGCGCGAAATCCGTGCGCAGCAGGGCGACGGCGCGCGCGACCCGATGCGCATGATTTTCCGGCCAGCCAAGCTGCCGGATCGCGGCGCCGTGCTTTCCCGCCAGCAACCAATAGTGCATCTCACGCACCAGTTGGGCTTGCAGAATGGGCAGGGCTTCAGGACGGTCGATCAGACGCATCAAACGCAGCGCGGCATCGGCAACCTCCGCGTCCGACGGTTCGACCTGCACGGCGGGCGTTTTCCGGACAATCGGCCGCGACTTCATCTCCGCCACCAGTTCCACAATGACCGCCAGGTCCAGATCCAGCACAAGAGAAAAGTAAGGTTCCGCAACGCTTGCGCGCGTGATCTCGCTGACGGTCGGCACGTCGGAGGTAATCAATAGCAAATCGCCCGCACCGAATTCGAAGGTGTGCTTGCCCATCGTCACCTTCTTGCTTCCTTGCAGCACGAGGCAGGCAAGCGGCCGCGAGATGGCGTAGTCAAGGCCTCCCGGCGTGGTTGCCCGGATGGCCCTCAACCCGGGAATGGGCGTTTGGGCAATGTCGTTTCGGTCAGCGTATGTCTCGGCGTAGCGACGCACCGCGTGAAGCAATGGGTGATTCATGTGCTCGTTTCAGGGCCTTGTTCACACGGCTATCGTATCCGTTTCGCGCGAGGGTGGATGCTGTCGCCGGAGAAAAAGGCCAAGAAATTGGAGATTCAGGCAAAGGTTGGCGACGATCAACGCATGAGAATGAATGCCTGTTTCCATCACTCAGCAGGAGCGACCATGAGCACGATTTCCCTCGTCACGGGTTCCAGCCGCGGACTCGGACGCAATACCGCGCTGTCTATCGCCAAGGGGGGCGGCGACGTCATCGTGACCTACCACCGAAGCGAGACCGAGGCGGCGGCAGTTGTCGCCGAGATCGGAAAGCTCGGGCGCAAGTCGGTGGCGTTGCCGCTCGATGTCGGCAACGTGTCCACTTTCTCGGACTTCGCAGCGCGACTCCAGGGCGCGCTGCGCGACACCTGGCGGCGTGACAGCTTCGACCATCTCGTGAACAACGCGGGCCACGGGGACGTCGCACCGATCACGGAGATGGCCGAGGAAGCGTTCGACAAACTCGTCAACGTGCACTTCAAGGGCGTGTTTTTCCTCACGCAGAAATTACTGCCGCTGCTCTCGGACGGGGGCCGCATCGTGAATCTCTCAACGGGACTGACCCGTGTGTCCGCGCAGGGGTGGTCGGCTTATGCCGCGGTCAAAGGGGCTGTCGAAGTGCTTACGGTGTACCTGGCGAAGGAGTTGGGGCATCGCGGGATTACCGTCAACGCTGTCGCTCCCGGCGCGATCGAGACGGACTTCTTCGGCGGTGCGGTACGGGATACGCCGGAGTTCAACCGGTTCTTCGCGGGCATGACCGCGCTGGGCCGCGTCGGCGTGGCGGACGATGTCGGGCCGATGATCGCCAGCCTGTTGAGCGAGTCCCATCGCTGGGTCAACGCGCAGCGCATCGAAGTGTCGGGTGGGCAGGGGATCTGAGCGCGCCATGCCCGGGATTGCCCGCCGATTGCCTGCAATGGGCAATGGCGGGCGACATCTCACGCGTCGTCGGTGAGCTCGCCGACCAGCAACCGCGCCGCCGCGCTCAGCGACGTACCGCGACGCGTCACGATCCCATAGGGTTCCGTTCTCGAACGAACGTCGATATCGAGTCTTGCGGCAAGCTTGTGCTCGATCAGGAAATCGGCCATGTCGCGAGGCATGAGCGTGACCAGGTTTGCATCGCGCTGCAAAAGCAACATGGTGGCGGTCAGCGACGCTGTTTCAATCGGATTGGCCGGCAGCGGCAATCCGGCTTCCTTGAACTCCCGCTCGAGAAGACTGCGTAGCGGCATGATGCTCGGATAGACGATCCAGCCGAAGTCCATGAGGTCGGAAAGCGCCAGATCCGGTGTGTTGACGAGGGGATGGGCGGGGCCGGCAATGACCGTCAGCGGCTCGTCCCGCAGCAGCGTGTAGACGAAATTCTCCGGCTGTCGGGCGACGCTCAATCGGCAAATCGCCAACTCCAGCCGGCCGCTCTCGACGAGCGCCAGCAGACGCACGCTCGTGTCTTCCGTGATTTCGATTCTCAGCGACGGTTGCTTGCGCCGAAGTCGGGCAATCGCGTCGACGAGCACCCCCGACACGGCGCCCATGATCGCGCCGACCGCCAGCCTGCCCCCGGTGCCGGTGAGCACCCCTTCCATTTCCTCGACGAGGTGGTCGACGTCCGTCTGGATCAGCTTGGCATACCGAATGACGCACCTGCCGAGCTCGTTCGGCACCATGCCCTGTGGCGTTCTGATAAAGAGTTCGTTGCCGAAAGTGGATTCGATTTCACGCAGTGCCTTCGTTGCCCCCGGCTGGGTCAGCGCGAGCTCATCGGCAGCCCGATGAAGCGATCCGAAATCGTCGATGGCCACCAGCAGCCGCAATTGCCTGAGCTTGAGCCGGGAGGAGAGGGAGTCGGCGCTAGGGAGCATATCGTCAGGTAAGGGAAATCCCCGGATGAACAAAAGTTATCGCCCGGGGCGAATCTATCATTATTCAAAACGTCTGCGCTCTTCTACATTTGTGCCCGAGCCGCACCGATTGCGATGCGGCAGCCACATGAAAACTGTCAGGAGAGAATAGATGAAGTTGCTCAGATTTGGCGAGCGAGGTCAGGAGAAGCCCGGCGTACTCGACGAGCACGGAGAAATACGCGACCTGTCTTCCGTCATCGCCGATATCGGCGGCGACGCCCTGCTGCCGACTGGGTTGGAAAAGCTCAGGGCCGTCGATCTGTCGACGTTGCCGCGCGTGGACGGTGCAACGCGCCTGGGGCCGTGCGTCGGCGGCATCGGCAAGTTCGTCTGCATCGGGCTGAACTATGTCGACCACGCGGAGGAGTCGGGAATGCCGATTCCCGCGGAGCCCGTCGTGTTCAACAAGTGGCTCTCCGCCGTGTGCGGCCCGAACGACGACGTGATCATCCCGCGCGGCTCCCAACGTACCGACTGGGAAGTCGAGCTCGGTGTGGTGATCGGAAAACCCGGTAGTTATATCGACGAGGCCAACGCCCTCGATCATGTCGCGGGCTACTGTCTGGTCAACGATGTCTCCGAGCGCGAGTACCAGCTCGAGCGCGGCGGCACGTGGGACAAGGGCAAAGGCTGCGATACGTTCGGGCCGCTCGGGCCGTGGCTCGTCACCGCCGACGAGATTCCCGATCCGCAGAAGCTCGGGATGTGGCTGGACGTCGACGGCGTGCGCTATCAGTCGGGGAACACCAGCCGAATGATCTTCTCCGTCGCGCAGATCGTGGCCTATCTGAGCCGCTTCATGAGCCTGCATCCCGGCGACGTCATTTCGACGGGCACCCCGCCGGGCGTCGGCATGGGGCAGAAGCCGCCCGTCTATCTGCGTGCCGGTCAGGTGATGAGCCTCGGTATCGAGGGGCTCGGCCAACAGCGTCAACGTCTCGTGCAAGGGTAGGGGACCGCGATGAACCAATACGACTTTTCCGGCCGTTCGGCCGTGGTGACCGGCGGCGCTCACGGCATCGGGTTCGCGGTGGCGCAGCGGCTGCTGCAAAGCGGCGCGCGCGTGGCGCTTTGGGATCGCGACGAGGCGGCGCTGTCGGCCGCGTGCGATTCGCTGACGAGCCATGGCGATGCGCTCGGCATTGCCGTGGACGTCACCGATCCGCATGCCGTGGGCGGCGCCGTGAATGCGACCCTGAATGCCTTCGGCAAAATCGACGCCCTGGTGCACAGTGCCGGTATCGCTGGCCCGAACGCGCCGCTGGCGGAGTATCCGGACGACGAATGGCATCGTGTGATCAACGTGGATCTGGACGCCACGTTTCATGTCAACAAGGCCGTGATTCGCACGATGATCGACAAGGGCTATGGCCGCATCGTCAATGTGGCCTCCGTCGCAGGGAAGGAGGGCAATCCGAACGCTTCGGCATACAGTGCGGCCAAGGCGGGCGTCATTGCGCTCACGAAGAGCCTCGGGAAGGAGACAGCGACGCTCGACGTCGCAGTCAATTGCGTGACGCCCGCGGCCGCACGAACGCGCATCTTCGAGCAGATGGCGCAGACGCATATCGACTACATGCTCTCGAAGATTCCGCGCGGGCGTTTCGTCGAGGTCAGCGAGATTGCCTCGCTGATCGCGTGGTTGGCGTCCGACGAGAATTCATTCACGACAGGTGCCGTATTCGACCTTTCGGGTGGCCGGGCGACGTACTGAAACCAAGAAGATCATAAATAACAAAGGAGACGATCATGGAGACTGCCAGCCCCGTCGGGGCGGTGGAGGTCGGCGGCAACGCCGACGCGCAGACCGCCGTACGAAAAGTATTCTGGCGTTTTGTTCCGCTGTTCGTGATGTGCTTTGTCTGCTCATATCTGGACCGAATCAACATCAGCTTCGCAAAGCTCCAGATGCAGAGCGAGCTCGGTTTGAGCGATGCCATTTACGGCACCGGGGCGAGCATCTTTTTCATCGGCTACTTCTTGCTGGAAGTCCCGAGCAACATCATTCTTCATCGCATTGGCGCTCGTAAATGGATCGCGCGCATCATGGTGACGTGGGGTATTGCGTCCGCAGCCATGATGTTCGTGAGAGACGAGACGTGGTTCTATGTGCTCCGATTCGCCATCGGTGCGCTCGAAGCCGGATTCGTTCCCGGCGTGCTCTACTTCTTTACCACGTGGTTTCCGTCGGAGCGGCGGGGGCGATGCAATTCGATCTTCATGGCGTCGATTCCGCTTTGCGGGATTATCGGCGGGCCGATTTCCGGAGCGATTCTCAAGTACTTCGACGGCATGCACGGCCTGGCGGGCTGGCAATGGCTGTTCCTGCTCGAAGGCATTCCGTCGATCGTGCTGGGCGTGGTCGTTTTCCTGTTCGTCGACGACAGCATCAATGGGGCGCGCTGGCTGACGGGCCAGGAAAAGCGCGCCCTTCAGGCACAGATCGCCGGCGATCCCAAAGTCCGTGAAGTGCATTCGCTGGGCGCCTCGTTGCGAGACCCCGTCACGATCATGCTCGCGTTCATCTACATATTCCTTGCGATGGGTATTTACGGCCTGGTCTTCTGGATGCCCCAGTTGATCAAGACGGCGGGAACCTCGGACGCTTTTCAGATCGGCGTTATTTCCATGCTGCCGTATATCGTTGCGGGAATCGTGATGGTGCTCGCCGGACGGAGTTCTGACAGAACGGGCGAACGGCGCTGGCACCTCGGAATGAGCGCGTTGGCCGGTGCGGTCGGATACTTGCTGTGCGGCTTGTTTCCGACCAATACGCTGATGCTCGTCATCGGTCTTACCGTGGCGGCGACCGGTATCATCACTTCGCTCGGGCTGTTCTGGATTCTGCCCTCCCGCTTCCTGACCGGCATTGCCGCCGCGGGTGGTATTGCGCTGATCAATGGTCTCGGTCAGTTGGGCGGGATCATCAGCCCGTACATGGTCGGCAAGGTGACGATGGTGACCGGCAGCGCCACGATCGGTCTTTACGCGATTGCCGGCGCTTGTCTCGTCGCGACGCTGCTCATCCTGTGGGGCGTGCCTCGTCATCTGTATCTGAAGGAGAAACATCAGGCCCACCTGGCCTGACGGGCGGGCGGCGGGGAGGACGGTCTAGGGCAGATTTTCGCGAAAGATCACCTGGCTGCGATTCGCCTCGATCCCCGCCGACAGATCGCGCTTCTCTCGCAGGTTCGCGAAAATGCGCACGCAGTTCATGATGGCGCTTTGCGGGCTCTGGGTGATGACGGCGTCCATCGAGCCGTCGATGAGCAGCGCACGGGTATCGGGCGTGAGCCCGTGCCCGATGAACACGACCTTGTGCTGCTTGCCCAATTCCTTGAGCGCCTGGCCCACGCCTTCCGAGCCGCCGCCGATGTTGTAGATCGCCGCCAGATCCGGGTGTTGCTCCAGCAAGGCCTTCGTCTGGCGGTAGTTCACGAGTTCATCGTCATAGCCTTCGCGCAGCCCCACGACCTGCATGTGCGGGTACTGCTCCGAGAACAGTTGCAGAAAGCCCGCCTCACGCTCCACGTGCGCCTTGTAGCTGAGCGAGCCCGCGATGAGCGCCACCTTGGCGTGCCGTTTGGTACCGACCGCGCCGACGAAGCGCGCGATCAGATACGCCGCCGTGCGTCCCGCCGAACCGTTGTCGAGTCCCACATACGCGATGCGTCGCGAGTGCGACAGGTCGGACACCAGCGTCACGGCCGCCACGCCCTCGTCGGCCAGCGTGTCCACCGCCTCGCGCACCTTCGGATGCTCCAGCGGCATGAAGGCCACACCGTTGCATCCGCGTCCACGCCGCAGCAGCGCTGACGACAAAGCATCCGGATCGAAGCCCTGAATGAACTGCACCCGACAGTTCACGTTATAGGGCGCCCATTGGCTCTGCGAGCATTGCACCCATTCGCCCAGCATGCGAAGAAACTTGCTGCTGCGATCGGGAAGCACGAACAGCACCTGCGTCGGCGGCGTGGCGCCCACGGCCCTGAGTTCCGGCTCCGGCAGGTATTTCAACTCGCTCGCCGCCTGCAGCACGCGCTGCACAGTCGTTTGCCGCACGCCCTCGCGCCGGTGCAGCACCCGGTCGACCGTCGCCGTGGACACACCCGCCAGTCGCGCGATGTCGGCCAGATTCGGCATGTGTCGTCTCATTGCTCTGTCTCCGATGTCCGTGATGGGCGTGCGGTCGTCGCGCCGTCGCCGCGTGGTTTGCCACAATCTGCGCCATGATTTCCGTCACAGCATACTTCATCAAATCACATCAAAACACATCAGAAAACTGAGTTGGCCCGCCGGTGGTTTGCGACCTATCGTACGGCTTCAAGACGCACCGCCATGCCGGTGCGCGACCGGAAAGGAGACACGGCAATGGCAGCAGTGGGTGAGTCGGCGGCGCGTCGGCTGGAGGGGCGCGTGGCGCTGGTATTCGGCGCGGGGTCGATCGGCGATGGTTGGGGCAACGGCAAGGCCGCCGCGGTGGCGTATGCGCGTCATGGCGCCAAGGTGGTGGCCGTCGATCTGCAACAGGAGGCTGCCGACATCACCCGCGCAGTCATCGCCGGCGAAGGCAACGACGCCGTGGCGTGCGCCGCCGACGTCACCCGCTGGGACCACGTGCAGCGCGCTGTCGCGGCAGCCATCGAAGCCTATGGCCGCGTCGATGTCCTGCACAACAACGTGGGCATCACGTCGCAAGGCGGCCCCGTCGAGACCACCGAAGAGGTGTGGGATCGCGTGATGACGGTCAACGTCAAGAGCATGTTCCTGACGTGCAAGGCCGTGCTGCCGATCATGGAGACGCAGGGCGGCGGGGCGATCGTCAATATCGGTGCGCTGGGCGGTGTGCGCTGGACCGGTTACGCCTACTGTGCCTACGCGGCGTCGAAGGGGGCGGTCAATTCGCTCACGCAAAGCGTGGCGCTGCAATACGCGTCCAGGGGGATTCGCGCGAACTGCATCCTGCCGGGCGTGATGGATACGCCGCACATCTATCGTCAGATTTCCGGTTTCTATAACAGCGCGCAGGAAATGATCGAGGCGCGCAACCGCCTTTCCCCGACCGGCCGCATGGGGGACGGCTGGGACGTGGCGAATGCGGCCGTGTTCCTCGCCTCGGACGAGGCGCGCTACATCAACGGCGTGGAACTGCTCGTCGATGGCGGTATGCATGTGCGCTGCAACTGACGCGCACGCCTGCGCTTGACCGACGGCGGGAGCATCGTGCGTTTCGCGCCGCCAACACTACAAAATCAGGAGACATGCGGATGACCAGCTCAACTTCTCGAGGCCGACGCAACGTACTGCGCGCACTCGGCGCCCTTCCTGCGCTCGGCGTCGCCGGCGTCACGGGTTTCGCGGCCACGTCGTCGCGCATGGCGTGCGCCGCCGCGCCACAGTACGTGTTCAAGTACGGCAACAACCTGCCGGTCAGCCATCCGCTGAATGTGCGCGCCCAGGAAGTGGCCGCGCGCATCGCCTCGGAGAGCAAGGGACGCATGGAACTGCGGATCTTCCCGAACAACCAGCTCGGCGGCGACACGGACATGCTCGCGCAAGTGCGCAACGGCGGCATCGACATCTTCAACGCCGGCACGATGGTGATCGCCACGCTCGCGCCCATCAGCGCCATTACTGCGGTCGGCTTCGCCTTCTCGAGCTACGACCAGGTCTGGCACGCCGTGGACGGCAAGCTCGGCGACAGCATTCGCGAGGCCTTCGCGAAGACGGGGCTCCATACGTTCGAGAAGATGTGGGACAACGGCTTCCGGCAGATCACGAGCGGCAACAAGCCGATCGCCTCGGCATCCGATCTCACCGGCATGAAGATCCGCGTGCCGGTCAGTCCCATGGGCATCTCGCTGTTCAAGTCGTTGCAGGCCTCGCCTACCAGCCTGCAATTCAGCGAAGTCTATTCCGCGCTGCAGACGCGCGTGGTCGACGCGCAGGAAAACCCGCTCGCCATCGTCCAGACCGCGAAGCTCTACGAAGTGCAGAAGTTCTGCTCGATCACGAATCACAGCTGGGACGGGTATCACCTCGTCGTGAACGGCCGCGCGTGGCGCGCACTGCCGGACGATCTGAAAGTCATCGTCGCACGCGCGTTCAACGAAGCGGCGATTCAGCAGCGCGAGGACGTCTACAAGCTCAACACAGGCCTGCAGAGCGAGCTTGCGAGCAAGGGACTGGCGTTCAATACGGCGTCGCCGCAGAGCTTCCGCGCTCAGTTGCAGAAATCGGGCTACTACGCCGAGTGGCAGAAGAAGTTCGGCGCCCAGGCGTGGTCCCTGCTCGAAGCCACGGCCGGCAAGGTGGCCTGACATGACGCCGCGCCCGGCCCCTTCCCCCCATGGCCTGTCCGCCGTGGACACGCCGGCAGCCGGCGGCTCGACCGGCACGCCCGTGCACGGCTGGCGCGCCGTCGTCGGCTCGCTCGACTACGCCGTCGGCTGGCTCACGGAGATCCCGGCGGCATTGCTCGTGCTCGCCGACATCGTCGTCATGCTCTCGGGCGTGATCGCTCGCTACGTGTTCCACGCGCCTCTGGTCTGGGGAGACGAACTGGCCGGCATCCTGTTTCTCTGGATGTCGATGCTCGGCGCCGTGGTGGCGTTGCGGCGCGGCGAGCACATGCGCATGACGGCGCTCGTCGGCAAGGCGTCGCCGTCCACGCGCGCGTTCCTGGATGTGCTCGCGATCGCCGCCGCGCTGGCTTTTCTGCTGCTGATCGCGCATCCGGCGGTGGAGTACGCGTCGGAGGAATCGTTCGTCATCACGCCCGCCATGGAGATCAGCAACGCCTGGCGCGCGGCCGCGTTGCCCGTGGGCGTGGGCCTGATGGTGATCGTGAGCGTGCTGCGACTGCTGCTCACCGCGTCGGCGACGCGTGTGCTGCAGGCGGTGGCGGTGGTGGCGCTGGTGTGCGTCGGCTTCTGGCTGCTGGGGCCGGTGCTCGAGCCGCTCGGACGCTGGAATCTCGTCATCTTCTTCGCCGGCGTGGTCGGGGCGTGTGTCTTCGCAGGTGTGCCCATCGCGTTCTCGTTCGCGCTGGCCACCTTCGGCTTTCTTGCGTTGACGACGACCACACCCACGGTCGTGCTGGTCGGGCGGATGGACGAGGGCATGTCGCACCTCATTCTGCTGGCCGTGCCGCTCTTCGTTTTCCTCGGCCTGCTCATCGAGATGACGGGCATGGCGCGCGCGATGGTGCAATTCCTCGCCAGCATGCTCGGCCATGTGCGTGGCGGACTGAGCTACGTGCTCATCGGCGGCATGTACCTCGTCTCGGGCATTTCCGGCTCCAAGGCCGCCGACATGGCCGCCATCGCGCCGGTGCTCTTTCCGGAGATGAAGCGGCGCGGCGCCGACCAGGGCGATCTCGTGGCGCTTTTGTCCACGACGGGTGCGCAGACGGAGACTATTCCACCGTCCATCGTGCTCATCACCATCGGCTCGGTCACCGGCGTTTCGATCGCGGCGCTCTTCACCGGCGGCCTGCTGCCGGGCGTGGTGCTCGGTATCGCGCTGTGCTGCGTGGT
Organism: Pandoraea pulmonicola; assembly: GCF_000815105.2. NCBI lineage: Bacteria > Pseudomonadati > Pseudomonadota > Betaproteobacteria > Burkholderiales > Burkholderiaceae > Pandoraea > Pandoraea pulmonicola. The sequence goes on from NZ_CP010310.2 coordinate 1,208,343, forward strand.
GTGGTGGCGGTACCGCCATGAAGACCTGTCGGGCGTGAGGAAAGCGAGGAAGCGGGAAGTGCTGCGCGCCTTCGTGTATGCGTTGCCGGCGGTGGCGCTGCCTTTCGTGATTCGTGCGGCGGTCGTCGAGGGTATTGCGACCGCCACGGAGGTCTCGACCATCGGCATCGCGTATTCGGCGCTCGCGGGCCTGCTGATCTACCGCAAGTTCGAGGTGCGACGCCTGCTGCCGATGCTCATCGAGACGGCGGCGCTCTCGGGCGCCATCATTTTCATCATCGGCGCGGCCACGGGCATGGCCTGGGGCCTCACGCAATCGGGCTTCGCGCAGGATCTCGCGGCCGCCATGGAGCGGGTGCCGGGCGGCGGGGCGGGCTTCATTGTCGTTTCGATGCTCGCGTTCATCGTGCTGGGCAGCGTGCTCGAAGGCATTCCGGCCATCGTGCTGTTCGGCCCGCTGATGTTCCCGATCGCCCGCGCGCTCGGCGTTCACGAAGTGCATTACGCGATGGTCGTGGTGCTGTCGATGGGCCTGGGCCTGTTCGCACCGCCGTTCGGCGTGGGGTATTACGCGGCGTGCGCCATCGGCAAGGTCGATCCGGCCCAGGGCATGCGCGCGATCTGGGGCTATCTCGTGGCGCTCGTGATCGGCTTGATCTGCGTGGCCGCGATTCCGTGGATCTCCATCGGTTTCCTTCAATGAACGGCTTTACCGGCCGCCTGTGCACGGATGCGCCCGCGGCGTGTGGCGCCGCACGTCCCGCGAGAACGAAACAAACGCCAAACAGACGCCAAACAGGCTAAAACAGACGAAAACAGAGACGACCCATGAGCAGATTCTTCGGCGAAATTCGCCAGGTGGCATACCTCGTGCCCGACATCGAGGCGGCAATGACCTATTGGTCGGACGTGCTCGGCGTGGGGCCGTGGTACTACAACCCCAAGGTGCCCATTCGCAACTACACCTATCGTGGGCAGCGCTTCGAGCCGCATAACGCCGTCGCATTGGCCAATGCCGGCGGCTTGCAGATCGAACTGCTGCAGATCCGCAACGACGTGCCGTCGATGTATCGCGACTTCCTCGGCGCCGGACGCAGCGGCGCGCAGCACGTGGCGTACTGGACCGAGAATTTCGACGAAGATCTGGCGCGTGCGCGCGCAGCCGGATTCGAGGTCTGCATGAGCGGCGAGGTCGGCGAGAACGGACGCTTCGTCTATTTCGAAGACCGCGCGGCCGACCCGGGCTGCCATCCGGGCACCACGATCGAGCTCTCCGAGGTCGCCGGCCCGAAGGGCAGGCTCTTTCGCATGATTCGCGAGGCCGCCGCCGCATGGGACGGCGCCGATCCCGTGCGCGCCTTCCCCGACCTGTCCAAACTATGAGCGCGATCCTTTCGGCGACCTATCTGATCGAGACGCCGCTCGATCCGCGCAAGGTCGCGGAAGTCATGGCCGGCGAACAGTCCTGCGGCACGTTCGCGCGCGTGGCCGGCGAGACCGAGGCATTGCGCGAGCGCGCCCGCGCCGTCGTCGAGGCGGTGGATATCGTGGGCGAGGCCGCGCGGCCCGCGCTGCCGAATGCCCATCTGGCGCGCAAGGGCACGGTGCATGGGCCATGGCGTCGCGCGCGGGTGCGCATTGCCTTCCCTTCGGATAACGTCGGCGCCAACCTGCCGACGCTGGCTGCCACGCTCGCCGGCAATCTCTACGACCTCGGCGAAGTGACCGGCATGCGGCTCGAATGCATCGCGCTGCCTGCCGCGTATCGCAGCCAGTTCGAATTCCCGCGCTACGGCATTGCCGGCACACGCCGGGCGACGGGAGTATCGCAAGGCGCGCTGGTCGGCACGATCCTCAAGCCGAACGTCGGCATGAGTGCGAGCGAGACGGCCGCGCTGGTCGCGCGCCTTTGCGCGGCGGGCGTGGATTTCATCAAGGACGACGAAGTGTGCGCGGATCCGGTACATGCGCCGCTTGCGCAACGCGTGCCTGCCGTGATGGCCGCCGTGCGCGAGCATCGGGAACGCACGGGCAAGCAGGTGATGGTGGCATTCAATATCACCGACGAGACCGACGCCATGCACCGGCACGCCGACCTCGTCGAGCGTGAAGGCGGCAACTGCGTGATGGTGAGCGTTAACTGGTGCGGCTTCTCCGCCGTGCAGACGCTGCGCCGGCACACGGGTCTGGCGATCCACGCGCATCGCAACGGCTTCGGTGCGATGTCGCGCGCCCCGCTGCTCGGCATCGGCTTTCAGGCGTATCAAACGCTCTGGCGGCTCGCAGGCGTCGACCACATGCATGTGCACGGGCTGCAGGGCAAATTCGCGCAGTCGGACGACGAGGTCATCGAGTCGGCGCACGACTGCTACACGCCGCTCGCCCACGATGCCACGTCGGGCCCGGCCGCAGAGGACTGGGTGATGCCGGCCTTTTCGTCGGGACAGTGGGCGGGCACCGTCCCCGCAACGTGGCAAGCCATCGGCCGCGACGATCTGCTGTTCATGGCGGGCGGCGGCATTCTGGCGCACCCGCAAGGTCCCGCCGCCGGCGTGCAAAGCCTGCGCGACGCGTGGCAGGCGGTGCGGGGCGGACGTTCGCTCGACGACGCCTCGCGCGACGCGCCCGCGCTCGCCTCCGCGCTGCGGTTCTTCGGCGATTGACCGGTGCATGGCCATGCCCATCGACATGCAGGTTGACATCATGCATCGACCGCCGCTGCTGTACTACGGCGACGACTTTACCGGCGCGACGGACACCCTCGCCACGGCGGCCCGCGGCGGGTTGCGCAGTGTGCTGCTGTTTGCGCCGCCGGACGCGGCGCGTCTGAGTGCGCTCGGCACGCTCGACTGTCTGGGTATCGCCGGCGTATCGCGTTCGCTCGCGCCGGCGCAGATGCGCGACGAGCTCGCGCCGATCGCCGAGCTGGCGCGCCGGCTACGCCCGCGAGTGCTTCACTATAAGGTCTGTTCGACCTTCGACAGCGCGCCGGAGGTCGGCAGCATCGGGGCGGCGGTGCGCACGCTGGCGCCCTCGATGCCGAGCGCGTGGACGGCCATCGTGGGCGGACAGCCCAGCCTCGGACGCTACTGTCTCTTCGGCCATTTGTTCGCCGCCGCGGGGGCCGGTGGCAAGGTGTTTCGCATCGACCGTCATCCGACGATGAGCCGCCATCCGGTCACACCGATGCACGAAGCGGATCTGCGACGGCACCTGGCAGCACAGGGACTGCAGGATATCGATCTGATGCCATGGACGCGCTATGCCCCGGACGCCAAGGCATCCCTCGGTGCCAACCTCGATGCGTTGTTGAACGCAGGGGCGTCCAATGTGCTCTGGGATGTGGCGACCACGGAGGATCTTGCACAGATCGGCGAGCAGCTATGGCGGCATGCGCAAAGTGCACCACTGCTGGCCGTCGGTGCGAGCAGCGTGACGCAGGCACTGGCGAGCGCGATGCCGCGGCACTGCGAGGCGACCACCGACGATGTGGCCCCTGCGCGCGGGGCGGTGCTGGTGCTCGCCGGCAGCCTTTCACCAATCACCGCGATGCAGGTGCGCGCGGCGAAATCGTTCGACGTTGTCCGTCTCGACGCGGCACGTTTGATCGAGGCGGACGGTCGGTATTGCGCCGAAGCCGCGGCAACCCTCGCCGCGCGACTTCGTGCCGACCGGCACACGCTGGCGTGTACGGTGCCAGTAGACGACACCTCGTCCGAAACGTCGCCCAGGGCGGTACCCCCACTGGCACTGGCGCAGGCGGGCGGACGTCTGCTCCGGCAGGTACTGGCGGCTGCCCCCGTCTCGCGCTTGGCGATCGCAGGCGGCGACACGTCGAGCCACGGGGTCCGCGCGCTCGACGCCTGGGGCCTCACCTATGCCGGCACGCTTGCCGCCGGCGCCCCGCTGTGTCGCTTGCGCAGCGACTCGCCGGCGCTCGATGGCATGGAGATTCTGCTCAAGGGCGGTCAGATGGGCGGGGAGGATCTGTTTGAACGGCTGGTGCAAGGAACGTAGATGATGCACCAACTGCTGCATGTCACCTAGTACAGACTCCCCCTGTAAGTTGGTCACTATTTGAAACATGCGTGTCGGCTTCACTGATAGTCTGCCCAAACGAATTGGCAGACTACTGAGCCGTGCCACTTGAGTTTTGCGTGGAGGTCTGTACGGCGAGAGAATTGCCGAGTTGACGAATCTGAAAGCTCATACATCGCATCCAATGAAGTTCTCAATATCCACGCTCGTCTCTCGGACCATCCGTCCATGCGACAACCTTGAAGCCATGGTTCAGCCCAGGTTGACGGACGGACGCGAAGACAAGGTATCCGAAAAAACGCTGGTAAAAGTAGTTTCTTGTGCCCGAAGGAGCCCCGCGTCCGAGACTCGCGCAGCACTCAGTCCCCTGGGCCAGAGCGATGCTCCCCTTGCAATCCAAATGCCCTCGAGAATCGTTGGAGAGCGCCGTTGGGTAGACTCTTTGGTCGGTTGTACGCAACCCAAAGCGTCGATGCCATGGCGTTCCAACGTCGCCAGCACCGGGGCTGCTCCGCCGAAAGGGGGAGTGGGGATCGCCAAGACAGGAGAAAAAAGCTACCCGTATTTTTCCGCCAAACGTGACACTTCAATCAACTGGAATGGTTCGGCTACCATGCGAGATCCTAAGTCTACGCCTATTGAGTGTCGCCATTTTGCTCTAGTCTGGGCCGAGAATTTCGAGAGTAGGGGCGGACGCACCGAGTACAAGGACTTTGAAAGTCCAGAGGCAATTCGTCGGAACATTCCGCCGCTAGTTGAGGATCGTTTCGAGACGCGACTCTTGGGGGCGCACTGCTATTTGGCTGAAAATGACGGATGGGGAGAAGTGCTTGCCAGGAACATTCGTGAAATGGTCGGCAGTGATCAAAAGCGCCGTAGCCTCCTTGTTCTGACAACCGACCATGCAATGGCGGTAGGTATCAAGTTTAAGCACGAAGGCGAGCAACGATATTGTGTTCTCCAGTTTTACGACCCTAACAAGACCGTTACACATCTGCGCGCAAAAATACCATTCGAGACAATCGACCGGGAGGGCCTCGGCAAGATTATGGCACTGAGCGCTCAGGACTTTCTGTCTCCTTCCAAGATGGAGGAGTACCGCCTCGGTCACAATGGTCCAGCATTGTTCGCGGGCGAGCCTGCGGCTAATCCCGCCGATCGACTGCGCCTTAAGCCAGAGGGAGTCCTATCTGCTTCTGCGCTGAATATCCTCTTTCGCGTAAACCTGGCCAATGAACTACGCGCGGCTGTCACTCAGATTCTTGCGTCAGGTTTGTCTTCGGATCAGTGCTTCGAGCAGCTCCGGGCAGCGAGACATGACGGTACTAGCGGACTTTACTCGGCGCTCCAAAACGGATATGTCGATGCTGTGCGCGAATACGTGAAGGTGGTATTGGATTCAAGTTTATTGTCGGCAGAGCAGAAGTTCAAACTGATGGTTGGCGACGAACCCGATGGGGAGCTCGGTCTACAGTGGGCGTTCGAGAACGGCCATGCGGAGACAATTCGTACGTATGCCAAGCTTGTCTTGGCTTCTGGTTTATCCCCTGAGCAGAAGGTCGAACTGATGGCGGCCCGTAGACCCGATGGCTGGCCGGGAGTGGTGGGGGCGTTCGATCATGGGCGTGCCGATGCCATACGCGCGTACGCGGAGGAGATTTCGGCATCGGACCTATCCGTTGAGTGTCAGTACGCGCTACTCGCGGCAAAAGACCCAGACGGAGAGTCTGCTGCCATTCAAGCATTTTTTCGCGGTCATGCTGACGCGGTGCGGGCATATGTTGAATCGGTTTTGGCTTCCAAACTATCCGAACAGCAACAATTCGAGCTTCTGATGGCGAAGGATTCCACAGGGGTATCAGGCGCGCATCTGGCGCTCAAGGAAGGTCGTGCGGATGTCGTGAGCGCGTTTACGGAGGTGATTTCGGCCTCGCATTTGCCTGAGCAATACCGTTCGAGATTGCTTGAAGGGCTGGCGCCTCAGAAGCGTGGCACCTGGTTGCGTGCCTTGCGAAATCGTCTCGATCAAGTTCAAGTGGGCAACTGGAATTTCTCTACCAAGCCCAAGCGCTGAACAAAAGTGGCCTGCCGTGTCCGTCAAGTCCCTGCTTGGGACTGGAGGCGGCGCCGGGCGGTTGCTCCGCCGGCACCTGCGCCGAAGGACCGGAGGAGTCAAAGCGCAAAGCCCGCGAGGCGCTTTGCAAAGGCGGCCGCCCCGCCGAGGGCAGGATGAGGGTCCCAACCACGATGGAGGCCCATCATGATCTCTGTACAAGGCATGCCGGACAATGCAGCAGGCACGGCGTTCGACGCGGTGCGCGATCCCGTCCGCCCGCCCGGGGCGCTGGTGCCGAACAACGACACGTTCCGGAATCGCATCGTCGACGCCGTGTTCATCGAACAATGGCGCGCCGCCGTGAAAGCCGGCGACGCGTCCGCGCAATGGGCACGCTTCGTCGACGATCTGCACGGCACCGTTTTCAGAGGCGCCCGAAAGCAACAGGTGCTGGACGCGCTTGCCGCAAGCGTCGACCTGTTGCCGGTGGACTGCCAGGTCGATGCCATTGCGCGTCTGCTCGAAGGCGGCGTCGAAGGCGAAGCCGCGGTCCGGGAGTTTGTCGATGTGCGGGTGCTTGGGCCACTGCCGCGATCAGGGCTGTGCCGTCTCTACGAACTCTTCCGCAAGCACGACATCGACGTCTGAGGACGCCACGCCCACCGTTCCGGCACGATCGGCGACGAATGGCCTGCCGTAAAGTGTGGCGACGGTGCGGGATGTGCCGCAAGTTCAGGCTTGCGGCACGTCCGGCTTCTTGTCTTCCCGCGACGTCTGCGCCACCGGGCCCGGCAGGCCGGTAATCTTCGGCACGCACTCGCGATGGAACCACACGAGATTCACCGGCTCGCCCGCGAGCATGCGCTTGACCGGCGGCACCACCTGTTCGCCGATCAGCATGCCGAGCAGGCCGATGAGCGCGACGGCCGGCGGCGCCGGCGAACGCACGCCGAGCCCGCCATAGATGATGCCGACGAGAATGCCGACACCGAGAGAAACGAGATAGAGCTTCATGAAGGTCTCCGCGATGCGCGCGAAACGAGGTCATACCAGGCGACGGCGATGAAGCCGCCCACGAGCCCCAGATGCTCGAAAAATCCGTTGGCCATCATGACTCGCTCACCGGGCGGCGCGGCCCAGAACCGGTTCGCCATGAAGGAGGCGGCCAGCGTGAAAGCCGCCAGTGCCAGTGCGCCGAGCCATCGCCAGCGCCCCGTGAGAATCAGCAGCGACGCACCCAGCTCCAGCACGATGACCGCCGTCGCGAACGGCGCCGCAGGCGCGAGGCCGAAGTGCCGCATCTCGGCGGTTGCCGCCGCAAAGTCCAGCGCCTTGTCGATGCCGCCCTGCAAATACGCGCTGCACAGCAACAGCAGCGCCAACCAATACACCCAGCCCGGCAGCGCAAGGCCCTCGCGGGCCGCGCGGGACGGCGGCAAGACCGTAGCCATGACACACCCCCTGCGACGCAATCGCTCTCAACAACGCTAAAAAGTGCTCAAAACGCCCAGCACGAACAGCCGAGCGCCCCCCAGAAACCGCTTTCGTCCGACGCCGGAACGCCTGCCGACCACGCCTTCGCATGCGCATGGCCATGCACGCCGCACGACGTCGCGCAGGCGCAGCTCACGCTGACGTTAAGGACCTGCGGCTGGCGCGGCTTGTAACCGACGCCATGGCGCGCTGGCGACCAGTCCGGCATCGCTGGCGGTATCTCGGGCGCGTACTTGCCGAAGTCGCCGTCGCCGTAGACGACCTTGCCGCCAAGCAGGGTGAGCACCGACGTGATGTCCTGGATCTCGTCTTCCGGCACGCTGAAATAGTCGTCCGAGAGCACCGCGAGATCGGCGAGCTGTCCGACCTTGATCTGTCCCTTCTTGCCGACCTCCGACGAGAACCACGTATTCGCTTCGGTCCACAGTCGCAGCGCGTCGTCGCGATCGAGCAGGTTGCCCGGCGCATACATGCGCAGCCCGCCCACGGTCTTGCCGGTCACCAGCCAATAGAGCGACACCCACGGGTTGTACGAGGCGACGCGCGTCGCATCCGTGCCCGCGCCGACCTTCACGCCGCGCTCGAGCATGCGGCGAATCGGCGGCGTCGCTTCGGCCGCACGCGTTCCGTAGCGCTCGACGAAGTACTCGCCCTGGTACGCCATGCGGTGCTGAACCGCAATGCCGCCGCCCAGCGCCGCGATGCGGTCGATGTTGCGATCGCTGATCGTCTCGGCGTGATCGAAGAACCAGTGCAGGCCCTCGAATGGCACGTCCTTCGCGACCTTCTCGTACACGTCGAGCGCGCGCGAGATGGTTTCGTCATAGGTGGCATGCAGACGCCACGGCCAGAGGTTCTCCGCGAGCAGTCGCACGACCGGTTCGAGATCGCCCTCCATCGATGGCGGCATTTCGGGACGCTCGACGCGGAAGTCCTCGAAATCCGCCGCCGTGTACACCAGCATTTCGCCCGCGCCGTTGTGACGATAGAGATCGTCGCCCTGGCCGGGGCTGACCTGCTTGACCCACTGGCTGAAGTCGGCGAGTTCGGCCTTGGGTTTCTGGGTGAATAGGTTGTACGCGAGCCGCACCGTGAGCTGGCCCTCGCGGTGCAGCGCCTCGATGATGTCGTAGTCCTCGGGGTAGTTCTGAAAGCCGCCACCCGCGTCGATCACGCCCGTGACGCCCAGCCGGTTGACCTCGCGCATGAAGTGGCGCGTGGAGTTCTTCTGATACTCCGGGGGCAGCTTCGGCCCTTTGGCGAGCGTGGCGTAGAGAATGGTCGCATTCGGCTTGGCGAGCAGCAGCCCGGTCGGATTGCCGGCGCCGTCGCGCACGATCTCGCCGCCCGGCGGGTTCGGCGTGTCCTTGCCGTAACCCACGGCGCGCAACGCCGCACCGTTGAGGATGGCGCGGTCGTACAGATGCAGAATGAATACCGGCGTATCGGGCGCCACCGCGTTCAGTTCGTCGATGGTCGGCAGGCGCTTCTCGGCGAACTGATGTTCGGTGAAACCGCCCACCACGCGAACCCACTGCGGCGCCGGCGTGCGTGCGACCTGGTCCTTCAACATGCGCATGGCGTCGGCGAGCGAGCGAACGCCGTCCCAACGCAGTTCCATGTTGTAGTTCAGGCCGCCCCGGATGATGTGCATGTGACTGTCGATCAGTCCGGGGATCACGCGCCGGCCCTGCAGGTCGATGACCTGCGTCCGGTTGTCGGCCAGACGCATCACGTCGTCGCGCGTGCCTACGGCGGAGAACTTCCCGTCGGTGAGTGCGACTGCGTCCGCCTGCGGATTGGCGCGGTCGAGCGTGGCGAACTTGCCGTTGACCAGAATGAGATCGGGCGTGGGGGCGGTCATGAGGAACCTCCTGTCAGCGGGCCGGGACGGCAGGCAGCGCTTCGTGCGGCGTGGCCGTGCGCTGCGTCGCCTTGTGAACCATGGTGTAAGCGTAATCCACGCCCATGCCATACGCGCCCGAGTGTTCCTTGACGAGCTTCATCACGGCGTCATACGTGTCGCGATGCGCCCAGTCGCGCTGCCATTCGAGCAACACCTGCTGCCAGGTGACGGGGACCACGCCCGCCTGGATCATGCGCTGCATGGCGTAGTCGTGCGCTTCCTTCGAGGTGCCGCCCGAGGCGTCGGCCACCATGTAGATCTCGTAGCCGCCCTCGAGCATGGCGCACAGGGCGAAGGTGGTGTTGCAGACTTCCGTCCACAGGCCCGAGACGATCACCTTCTTGCGGCCATTGGCGGCCAGCGCGTCGCGGACTTTCTGGTCGTCCCACGAGTTCATCGACGTGCGCTCGAGCAGCTTCTGGTCGGGGAAGACGTCGAGCAGCTCGGGATACGTGAAACCCGAAAACGATTCGGTTTCCACCGTCGTGATCGTCGTCGGGATATTGAAAATGCGTGCGGCCTTGGCGAGCCCCACGGTATTGTTCTTGAGCACCTGCCGATCGATCGACTGCACGCCGAATGCCATCTGCGGTTGATGGTCGATAAAGATGAGCTGGCTGTTCTGGGGGGTGAGGACTTCAAGCTTGGGCTGGGACATGAGAGGCTCCGGATGAGGATCTGATACAGGTCGCAGGGGCACCGCAGCGACCATCTAGAAGCGTAGGCGGTTCAATCTCCGGCGGCCATCGTCTCTTCGTATTACCTCCCGCAAACCCTTGCCTGGCGGGGGCTGGCACGAAATTGCCGGGAGAAATGCGGCGCACGTTCGTGCTTTTTTGTCATATCGAACGCCACACGGCTGACGTATACTCGGCTCACCGATCACCTTACCGCCAACCTGCATGAACGGGCTTCCGGACAGCGACACCGCGACGGTCTACGTCGTCGACAGCGACCCCGCCGACAACGACGCCCTTTGCCGGCAAATCCGGGGGGCGGGATGGCGCGCGCTTGGCTTCGCCTGCGGCGCCGACTTTCTCGCCGGCGAACGTGCGCCCGGTCCGGCCTGCCTCGTCCTGGACGCCGATTCGGGTACGCCCGACGCCGGCTTGGCGCTGCAGGAGACCCTGGCGGTGCGCCGGGACCCCATTCCCGTGGTTTTCATCTCCGATCGACCCGACGTGCAAACGAGCGTGCGCGGCATGAAAGCCGGCGCGGTGGATTTCCTGGCCCGGCCGTTCGAGACCGGTGTTCTGCTCGCGGCCGTCGGGGCGGCGCTCGCCTGCGACCGTCAGCGGATCGCGCGCGAAAAGGCGAACACCAGCGTTGCCGATCGCGCCCAGCGGCTCTCGCAGCGCGAGCGCGAAGTCATGGCGCTCGTCGCGGCGGGGCGCATGAACAAGCACATTGCCGACGAACTCGGCATCAGCGAAGTCACCGTCAAGATCCACCGCGGCAACGCCATGCGCAAGATGGAAGCGCGCTCGTTCGCCGATCTGGTCATCATGGCACACAAGCTCGGCATGACGTCACCGGCGCTCTATCACGGCGGCATCGGCCGTAACAAGCGCGAAGTGGCGTGAATCGTCCCGCGCCTGCCTCCCACCTCCTTTTTTCGAATTTTCGAAGCACGACATCGGATTGACACAAACCTGTCAGCACCGGATGGCATAGTGCGCGGATGTCGATAGCAATCGCCGCCGCGAGCGGTGTTGGAGGAAAAGTGAAAACGATGTGTCGAGAACTCCTGAAGATCGGAGTGGGGGTGTGCGTCATGTTGAGCATGGGCGTGGCGTTCGCGCAGGACGAGGTCGTCGCCCGCGCGGGTGATGTGTCGGTGACGTCGACGGAGGCTGCCGGCCTCTTCCAGTCGCTCAGTCCCGAGAGCCGCGCGCGTCTGAGCGCCGACAGCGCCACGCGCGATCAGCTCGTACGTTCGCTGCTCGCACGCAAGGCGGCGCTCGCGCAAGCCGAGTCGAAGGGCTGGGACAAGCAACCGCAGGTACAGGCCGCCATCGAGCAGGCGAAGCAGGACATCGTGCTGCAATCGTTCCTCACGTCGATGAGCGTGCCGCCGGCCGATTTCCCGTCGGAGGCCGACGTGCTTGCCGTCTACGAGCGCAACCGCCCGGCGTTCATGCAGCCGCGCGCGCTGCATCTGGCGCAGATCTACATCGCCGTGCCGCAGGACGCCGGCGAGAAGGTCGTGGAGGCCGCCCGCAAGCGCGCTGCCGATCTGGCGAAGCAGGCGCAGGCCAGGCCGGCAAGCTTTGAAACGCTGGCGAGGAAGTCCTCGGACGACAAGGCGAGCGCCGAGCGCGGCGGCGACGTGGGTTTCGTTCCGGAACCGATGGTGCAGCCGCAAGTGTTGTCGGCCGCCGCGTCGCTCAAGCCGGGCGAGGTCGCCGGGCCGGTGCGCACCGCCACGGGCTTTCACGTGATTCGGTTGATCGAGGTCCGCGACGCGGCCGCGCGCCCGCTCGAGCAGGTCGCCCCGCAGATTCGCGCCTCGCTGCGCGAGCAACGCGCCCGCCAGATCGCACAGGCGTATCTGGATCAGCTCATCGCCTCGGGTACCGTTTCCATCGACGAGAAGGCGCTGTCGTCGATGCTGACGAAGACGCAATAAGCCGCTCGAGTCGCTCAAGTCGCTCAAGTCGATCAGGCAGCCCAAGCCGCTTCGACTCCCGCGCGTTGGCAGGTCGCCGCCCGGTCGGTGCGGCGACCGCCTCGTGCATTGCGCGGTGCGCGGGACGTTGCCGACGGCGCTGCGTGGCCGTCGGGTAATCCGGCAGTCAGGCAGTCCGCGGATCAGCGTCCCGGAATGAGAGGCGCCGGCGGTGGCGTCGCGGGACGCTGCGGCGTGGCCGAATTCCCGAAGTTGTTTCCCATTCGCTGAGACGTCGCGCTCCAGTTGAACTGGCCGCCGATCTGGTTGCTCGGTCGGTTCGCGATGTCCTCGGATTCCAGGCCCGGTGCGCGTCCGCCCGCGAGTGGGGCGGATGCCGGCTGCAGCTGATTCGTCAGACAGTCGTACGACGGCGAGCGCTGGCCGTTCACTTCGACGTCGACACATCCGGCCCGCGACGCGTTCGCACGCGCGCCGCCGACTTGCGGTGCGGCGTCGGCCGCCATGGCCGCGTGGGCGAACGTGCCGAGCACCAGCGCGATGGCGCCGGCGAGCGCGGCGTGTCTTGCGCTTCCGTATCCCCGATCTCCCCGCGTGCTGTGTATTTGCATGGCAAGTCTCCCCGTCGAAAGTATCAGGTCGTCCATCAGGACTCCGATCAGACAAGCATACGTCAGTCCGCGCGTTTTTCGAGAAAGATGAATTTCTCGTGACAAACGTCAGTCCTGCCCGGGCTGCCACGTCTAGGTATCCGTATTCGTGAGAAATGTCGACACGGATTGCGTGCGGCGCGGCGATGCCACCAGTTGACGGGCACTTCGCTGGCCACCGGGGGCACTGCATCGGGCAGGGCCGCGTCGACCTAACAAGTCAGAGTCTTCTATATGCGTTTGATGAAAACGAACCGGCCGTGGCTGCGCTGGGCGGCAGTGTGCGCCGTCACGTTGGGGGGAACCGTTCACGGCGTGGCGATGGCCGAGGAGGCCAGGACGGACGCCCCCGCGAAGCCTGCAGCGGTGGACTCGCCGGCCGGCGGCGCGGCGAGCGAGGCGGCGGGCAAGCGGGTGAACATCAACGAGTACGTCGTGCGCGGCAATACCGTGCTCGACGTTCGGACCATCGAAAAGGCCGTCACGCCGTATCTCGGCCCGGACCGCACGCTCGCCGACATCGAAGCGGCACGCGACGCGCTGCTCGCCGCCTACCAGGCGAAGGGCTACCAGTCGGTGTACGTCGATCTGCCGGAGCAGCAGGTCACCGGCGGGATCGTCTATCTGAAAGTGAGCGAGACCAAGCTGGGTCGTCTGCGTGTGGTCGGCTCGGAATACCACTCGCCGCGTGAAGTGCGCGAACGCGTGCCGTCGCTGGCCGAAGGCAAGGTGCCCGACTTCAATGCCGCGCAGGCCGAACTCACCGCCCTCAACCGCACCGGCGACCAGCAGGTGGTGCCGCTCGTGAAGCAGGGCGCCGTGCCGGGCACGATGGACGTCGATCTCAAGGTCGAGGACACGAACCCGTGGCGGGCGAGCCTGAGCGTGAACAACGATCGCAGCGCGGACACGAAGCCGCTGCGCATGCTCGCCTCGCTGGGCTACGACAACCTGTGGCAACTCGGCCACCGCGTGTCGATGAGCTTCTTCGGCGCGCCGCAGGACTTCAAGCAGAGCAAGGTGTGGTCGGGGTCGTACGTGGCGCCGCTCGGCTCGTCGCCGTGGACGCTCGAACTCAACGGCTATCAGTCGGACAGCAACGTGGCGACGACCGGCGGCACCACGGTGCTCGGCAAGGGCCACGCGATCGGCTTCAAGACCACTTACACCGTGCCCGACACGGGCAACTGGTACCACGCCTTCAGCCTCGGCGTGGACTTCAAGGACAACACGGAAACCACGCGCTTCGGTACCGCCGGCGACGTGGTGCCGCTCAAGTACGCGCCGGTCACGCTCGGCTACTCCGGCTTCTATCAAAGCGAGCAGTGGCAGCTTGGCCTGAACACGTCGATCGTGACGGGCACGTCGAGCCTGTTCGGCTATGGCAGCAGCCCCGCGCAGTTCGACGCCAAGCGCTACAAGGCGTCGCCGAGCTTCACGCTGCTGCGTGCCGACGCCAACGGCGCCTACACCTTCAGTGGCGGCTGGCAGCTCGCCGCGCGCATCGCCACGCAGATGACCGACTCGCCGCTCGTCTCGAACGAACAGCTCGCCGGCGGCGGCATGAATTCGGTGCGCGGCTACCTCTCGGCCGAAGCGACCGGCGACTACGGCGTGGTCGGCTCGGTCGAGTGGCGCACGCCGCCAATCCCGCTGCTCGGCCCCGTGGTCTCCAACTGGCGCGCCTATGCGTTCTTCGACGGCGCACGCCTGGGGCTGCGCGACGCGTTACCCGAACAGACTTCCCGTTTCTCGCTCGCGTCGGTTGGCGTGGGCACGTCGCTGCGTCTGACGTCGCACGTGACGGGACGCTTCGATGCGGCCTATCCGCTCACGAACGGTCCGCGCACCGAGCGCTACAAACCGCGCCTGAATTTCAGCGTGACGGCGACCTACTGAGCGGCAAGACAACACGACACATTCATGACCTGATGCCTGGTGCGCCAATTCAACGCGTCGGGCGGCATACACGGAGAACCAAAGCCATGCGACGCATTCTTCCATTCCTGCTTGCGCTCATCGGCACGCTGATGCCGGTGCTCGCGCACGCCTGGTGGCAACCGGACTGGGCGTACCGCAAACCCATCACCATCGACGCCGGGCCGCAAGGCGGCAACATCACCGGCGACGCCGGTCGTGTGCCGATGCTGCTGCGTCTGCACACCGGCAACTTCAGCTTCGAAGGCGTGAACGAGACCGGCGCCGACTTGCGCTTCGTCGCCGCCGACGACAAGACGGTTCTGAACCACCAGATCGAACAGTTCGATCCGGTGCTCGGCATCGCCCTCGTGTGGGTCGACGTGCCGGCCGTCACCGCCGCCAACAAGCAGCAGATCTGGATGTACTACGGCAACCGCAAGGCGCCTGCCGCCGGCAGCGGCCAACGCGTGTTCGATCCGGACTACACCGCCGTCTATCACTTCGGCGAGCCGAACGCTCCCGCCCGCGACACCACGGCCTACGGCAACAACAGCCAGAACGCCGTGGTCACGCTCGACGGCGCGATCATCGGCCGCGGTGCGCAGGCCGGCGCTTCGCCGATCGTGCTGCCCGCCTCGCCGTCGCTGGCCATCGCAGCCGGCGGCAACTTCACGTTCTCGGCATGGGTGCGTCCGGAGAAGCTCGGCGCGAATGAAGCGGTCTACGTGCGCCGCGACGGCGGCAGCGCTCTGGCGATCGGTATCGACCAGGGCGTGCCGTTCGTACAGGTGGGCACACAGCGCAGCCAGCCGGGCCAGCCGATTCAGGCCGGTCAATGGTCGCACCTGGCGGTGACCTCCGACGGCAAATCGATCACGCTGTTCGTTGGGGGGTACGCCGCCAGCACGCTGGCCGCCGCACTGCCCGCGCTGAACTCGCCGTCGATCATCGGCGGCGACGCCGACGGCGTGGCCGGTGGCTTTGCCCACTTCTCGGGCGCCGTGGACGAAGTGCGTCTGTCGAAGGTGGCGCGCAGCGCCGCGCTGCTCCAGACGGATGCCGTCTCGCAGGGCGCCGAGTCGCGCCTGATTGCCTTCGGTCCGGACGAGCAGCAGGCCGGCAAGAGCCACTTCGCGTTCATCCTTGCCGCCATGCCGGTCGACGCCTGGGTGGTGGTCTGCGTGCTCGGTCTGATGGCGCTGGTGTCGTGGGTCATCATGATCACCAAGAGCCGCAGCTATAGCGCCAAGGCTCAGGCCAACGCGGTGTTCATGGAGCATTTTCGCGAGGCGTCGGGCGCGCCGCTCGATCAGATCGCGCGCACGAATCGCGTGCCTGAAGGGGTGCGCGACCAGTCGCCGCTGTGGCGCCTGTACGAGGTTGCGCTCGACGAACTGCATCGCCGCCACGAGCTCGGCTACGACACCAGTGCCGTCTCCGACGCGACCATCAGCGCCATTCGCGCGTCGATGGACGGTGCGATGGTGCGCGAAGTCGAAAGCATGAGCCGTCGCATGAACTGGCTGTCGACGTCGATCGAAGGCGCACCGTACGTGGGGCTGTTCGGCACCGTGATCGGGATCATGCTGGTGTTCGTCGTGGCCGCGATGGCCGGGGCGGTGGACATCAATTCGGTGGCACCGGGCATGGCCGCCGCACTGCTGTGTACGGCAGCCGGTCTGGGCGTGGCCATTCCGGCCCTGTTCGGCTACAACTGGCTGGTCTCGCGCTCGGACGCCATCGCGGCCGACATGGCGGTGTTCGTCGACGAGTTCACGACCCGCCTTGCGGAAGAGCAGGGCGAAGGCCGCCGTCAGCCCGTGCTGCAGCGCGCGTGACGGGGACGAACCATGGCTAACGCAACCCGATTCGCGGCGAAGAAGCGCGCGGGCGGCATCAACATCACGCCGTTCGTCGACGTGCTGCTGGTGGTGCTGGTGATCTTCATCCTCACGAGCAACGCCAGCATTCCCGGCATCAAGGTCGACCTGCCGAAGGCCAGCGCTTCGGTGGCGTTGGAAAAGCCGAAGACCAAGGCGATCACCGTGGACAACGCGGGCCAGGTATTCCTCGACGCCTATCCGGTGAGCCTCACCGAGCTCGAGGATCGCCTGCGCACGGAAAAGGCGGTCACGCCCGATTTTCCGGTGATCGTGCGCGGCGACGCGCAGGTGCAGTACGCCAAGGTCGTGGAAGTGCTCGACCTGTTGCGCCGGATCGATCTGAACCAGGTCGGCCTCGTGACCGGCAAGCCGCAGTGAGGAGCGCAGCGTGAAACCTCGCGATTTCGCGTCTCGCCCGGCGGCCAGAACGGTCAGCCCCGCGATCGGGCTGCTGCGCCGCCGCGGCGGGCTGATCGTCGGCGGCATCGTGGTGCTCGGGCTGATCGCGCTCTTCTGGCATCTGCTCACGGACAAGGCCAGCACGCGTCGCGAGGTGAACGCCCCGCCGATGCTCATGCTGCCGCCACCCCCGCCACCGCCTCCGCCGCAGGAAACGCCGCCGGAGCCGCAACCCGAGAAGGTCAAGCCTGAAGTGGTCGAGCCGAAACCGGCCGACCCGGTCGAGCCGCCCAAGGACGACTCGCCGCCCAGCCCGACGAAGGATCTCGGCGACGCCGTGACCATCAACGGCGACGCTCAGGCGGGCACCGACGCATTCGGCATCGGCGCCGGCCGCGGCGGCGGCATGACCGGTGGTGGCGGCGGACTGGGCAGCCGCTCTTACAGCGCCTGGCTGGCGAGTTCGTTGCAGCAGGCGTTCGGCCGCGATCAACGTACCCGCACGCTGGCGTTCGACGACGTTCGTGTCGACCTCTGGCTCGATGCCGACGGACGCACCACGCGCGCTCAACTGGTTCGGGGCACGGGCAATCCGAGCATCGACGAAGCGGTGCTCGCCATGTTGCGCGACTTCCGCGCGGAAGAGAAACCGCCCGCATCGCTGCGCTATCCGCTGTCGATGAGCATCCGGGGGCGCAGGCCATGACACACGACAAGACGCACACGGCCGACGCCGGATTCCCTATTTACGCAAAAGTCACACACAAAATGAAAGCACTGGAACGTATGACCGGCGCGCTGGCTCAGCGGCGCGCCCCTCGCATGGCGGGGACGGCGGGCGCCGTCGCCCTGGCGCTCGCGCTTATGGGCACGGCGGGTCTCGCCCACGCGCAGGCACAGCCCGCCCCGAAAGAGACCGCGATGGTCAAGCTCATTCGCGGCCTGATCAAGAGCGGGGCCATCGACAAGGCGACCGGTGAGGCGCTGCTGGCGCAGGCCGAGACCGAAGCCTACGCGGCGTCGCAGGCGGCACAGAAGCAGGCGGCGGCACCGGCAGCCGCGGCAGCGGGCGCCGCCGGTTTTGCCGCCGAGCCGGGCGAGGTGCGCATCCCGTACATCTCACAGACCACGCGCGATCAGATTCGCGACGAGGTCAAGAACGAAGTGATGGCGCAGGCCAAGTCGGAAGGCTGGGCCGCGCCGAACGAAATGCCGGAGTGGACCAAGCGCATTCACATCGAAGGCGACTTCCGCCTGCGCAACGAGTCGCGCTTCTACTCGAGCAGCAACGCGAACACGCAGATCGACTGGGGGCAGATCAACCGCGGCAACGGCTTCGACGTCAACACGAACACGAGTCTGGCGCTGCCGCCGCTGCTCAACACCAACCAGAACCGTACGAACCAGTTCCGTGCGCGCGCCCGTTTCGGCATCTTTGCCGACGTGTCCGAGCAGGTCAAAGCCGGCGTGCGTTTGGCCAGCAGCAACGACGACAGCCCCGTGTCGACCAACACCACGCTCGGCGGCGGTCTGAACAAGAAGAACGTCTGGCTCGACCAGATGTGGATGTCGTACCAGCCGTTCAGCTGGGTGAAGTTCACGGGCGGGCGCTTTGCACCGCCGTACGTCACGAGCGACATGCTGTTTTCCAACGACCTGAACCTCGACGGCATTGCGGCACAGTTCAACAAGACGCTGCCGCAGGCGCCGAACGTGGAACTGTTCGGTTCGCTCGGCTTCATTCCGCTGGAATACTCGGGCGACAACTCGCCGTCGAACAGCCAGAGCAAGATGTCGAGCCAGACCAAGTGGCTGCTTGGCGGGCAGTTCGGGGCGAACTGGAAGCTCGACTCGAAGAACTCGTTCCGCGGCACGCTCGGGTACTTCGACTTCCGCAACATCACCGGTCGGCTTTCGTCGCCGTGCGCGCTCTACGCCGGCCAGACGAGCTGCGACAGCGACTGGTCGCGCCCGGCGTTCATGCAGAAGGGCAACACGCTCATGCTGCTGCGTAACATCGCGCTCAACCCGATCGACCCGGCCAATACGTCGCAGCCGCAGTATGTCGGCTACGCGTCGAAGTTCCAGTTGCTCGATCTGTCCGCGCGCTGGGACACGATGCTCGCCGGCCGCTACCCCCTGCGTCTGGACGTGAACTACATCCGCAACCTGGCCTACAACGAAGGCGAGATGTGGGCGCGTTCGAACGGCGGCATCGTGAACAACTTCGGCTCGGGCGCGGCGACGCGCGAGAACTTCAAGAGCGGCCCGAACGCTTACATGTTCCAGGCGACCTTCGGCAAGCCGATCATGGCGTCGCGCGGCGACTGGAACATCCTGTTCGGCTACAAGCGCATCGAACCGGATGCGGTGCCCGACGCCTACAACGATTCGACGTTCCACGGCGGCGGCACGAATGCGAAGGGCTACTACTTCGGCGGCTCGTACGCCTTCGACAAGAACGCCTGGATCACGGGCCGCTGGTTGTCGACGAAGGAAGTCTATGGCGCGCCGCAGTCGATCGACACGCTGCAGATCGAAGTCAACGCGCGTTTCTAAGGAGGTGTCATGAGCCAACAGCCCCCGCGCGCATCGAACCGATCGCACCCGATGCACCTGCCGAACGTATCGCGACTGGCGCAAAGTCTGGCCGCGGCGGCGATGTTCGCCGTCTGCGCGGCCGCCTCGGCGCAGTCGCCGCAGGGCACGCCGAGCATGGAAGAACGCTTGCGCGCCCAGTTGCGTCAGACGACGGAGCAACTGCAACAGGCTAAGAACGAACTGGCCGCGCTCAAGGCCGGCGGTACCGCGGCCGCCGCGCCGGGCAAGGATTCGCCTGACGCGCTGCGCAAGCAACTCGAAGAAGCCAGGCAACAGCTCGCGGCCGAACGTCAGTCGCGCGAGCGTCTGGCGCAGGACGCTCGCTCGTCGCAGTCGGAAGTCAAGGCGATGGCGGACAAGGCCAACACGCAGATCGCGCAGTACCGCAACGCCTACGACGAACTGCTCAAGCTCGCCCGTCAGGCCGATGCGCAGCGCAAGCATCTGGCCGACGAGACGGCGGCCCAGCGTGTGGCGCTCGCGATGTGCAAGGAGAAGAACGATCGCCTGTACGCCGTCGGCCAGGAAATCCTGACGGCGTACGAGACGATGGACGTGGCGACGATCGTGGCGGCACGTCAGCCGTTCGCCTCGCAAGCCCGCGTGAAGTATGAGCAGATCGCACAGCAGTATGGCGACAAGCTCTATGAGGGCAAGTTCGACGAGCAGCAGGCTGCGGCGGCCATCGCCAACAGGTCGGCCGCTGTGGAGCCCGGTGCCGCATCGGCACCTGCGTCGGCGTCCGCGCCGGCCGCGACCCAATA
Source organism: Pandoraea pulmonicola (assembly GCF_000815105.2). Lineage (NCBI taxonomy): Bacteria > Pseudomonadati > Pseudomonadota > Betaproteobacteria > Burkholderiales > Burkholderiaceae > Pandoraea > Pandoraea pulmonicola. The sequence continues at coordinate 1,228,683 of NZ_CP010310.2, forward strand.
ATCACGCAGCAATTCAGTAACCGTAAGTTCGAGGATGACTGGCATGAACCAAGAGAACACGACGCAACACGACAACGAGGACGCCGCGCTCGCCAGCGCGTCAGCCGCCGGCACCGTGCCGGCCAAGGTCGTGACGTTTGTCACGTCGGAGCAGGTCGCCGACGCCATTCGTGCCGCCGGCTGCGCGGTGTCCGTGCAGCAGGACGATCTCGTCACGCGTTTGCACAGCGCGAGCCACGGCATTGGCTACCAGGTGCACTGGGGCAACCAGACTGGTGTGGACCAGTATCTGGATTTCACGTTGAGCTGCCCGCTGCGCGTGCAGGGCGGTGAGTTGCCCGACGGCCTCATCAACGAATGGCATCGCTCGCGCCGCTTCGCTCGCGTCGCGGCCCACGGCGAATTCCTGGTGCTGGAAATGGATGTCTTCGTAGCCGGTGGCGTGTCGTCGGAGTTCCTGCGCTTCTCGTTGCGCTTGTGGGTCGAGATGATGGGGCAATTCTTCCTCCATCTGCGCAACTTCACGCAGCAGGCCGCCGGGCAGGGCGACGCCACCGCGGTGGGTGCCGACACCTCGGTCGCTGCGGCCGATCCGAACGTCCTCGCCGACGAGCGGCAAGCACCGAAGACGCTCAACTGACGCTCGCGCAGCAACCATTTGCGTCAGGAGAGTCGAGGCTATTGAACGCGTAGGCACGTGGCGCGCTCCCCCGGGCGCGCCATCGAGTTTCTTCGGACCTCCCCCGTAGGTCCACATCGCGCCGGCCGCAGGCCGGTTAGCCCGCCGTGTACCTGCTCAGGCAAGTGCGCCGCGGGCGTTTTTTGTTAGGGCGATGCGGTGATATGTTTGGTAGGCCGTGGCCCACCACGCACCTTTTTCTTCTTTGGTGACCGCTCGCGTTGCCATCCCCGCTGCTCCCCCCCTGTCCCGTTAGGACGATGGAGACGAGCGACGATCTTTTCGTCGTCTTCAAAATTGTTTCACAAAGGGGTTGCGCAGTTGGATGAAGGTGACTAATATCTCGTCTCTCGCAACGACGGCGGCGCAGCGCAAGCGGTGGGGCGGTCGAGGTGAGTGGGCTGAAAAGCCCGGTGGTTACAGGATTTTGAGCGAGTGAGTGGCTAGGGCGACGAACGGAAAGCGCGAAAAAAACTGTTGACGACGACGAGGATGTGCGACATAATCTCACTTCTCTGCTGCTGATGCAGCGACGCAGAAAACGAAGCGATGGCGCGGTAAGTTGGCGACTCGCAAAGTGACTGCGATTGATCTTTAAAAATTGAACAACCGATAAGTGTGGGCACTCGATGAATGGTGCGTCTGCTTCGGCAGATTGGCTTTAAATTTATTGAGGCTCACATAGTAAAAGGTAAGTTAAGCAATTAACTTGTCAGCATACTTTGAGAGCGACCGGTTCTAGCGATTTATCGCGAAAACCGAAAACAGTAACAGGTTTGAACTGAAGAGTTTGATCCTGGCTCAGATTGAACGCTGGCGGCATGCCTTACACATGCAAGTCGAACGGCAGCACGGGTGCTTGCACCTGGTGGCGAGTGGCGAACGGGTGAGTAATACATCGGAACGTACCTTGTAGTGGGGGATAGCTCGGCGAAAGCCGGATTAATACCGCATACGCTCTGAGGAGGAAAGCGGGGGACCTTCGGGCCTCGCGCTACAAGAGCGGCCGATGTCAGATTAGCTAGTTGGTGGGGTAAAAGCCTACCAAGGCGACGATCTGTAGCTGGTCTGAGAGGACGACCAGCCACACTGGGACTGAGACACGGCCCAGACTCCTACGGGAGGCAGCAGTGGGGAATTTTGGACAATGGGCGCAAGCCTGATCCAGCAATGCCGCGTGTGTGAAGAAGGCCTTCGGGTTGTAAAGCACTTTTGTCCGGAAAGAAAACCTCTGGGTTAATACCTCGGGGGGATGACGGTACCGGAAGAATAAGCACCGGCTAACTACGTGCCAGCAGCCGCGGTAATACGTAGGGTGCGAGCGTTAATCGGAATTACTGGGCGTAAAGCGTGCGCAGGCGGTTTTGTAAGACGGATGTGAAATCCCCGGGCTTAACCTGGGAACTGCATTCGTGACTGCAAGGCTAGAGTATGGCAGAGGGGGGTAGAATTCCACGTGTAGCAGTGAAATGCGTAGAGATGTGGAGGAATACCGATGGCGAAGGCAGCCCCCTGGGCCAATACTGACGCTCATGCACGAAAGCGTGGGGAGCAAACAGGATTAGATACCCTGGTAGTCCACGCCCTAAACGATGTCAACTAGTTGTTGGGGATTCATTTCCTTAGTAACGTAGCTAACGCGTGAAGTTGACCGCCTGGGGAGTACGGTCGCAAGATTAAAACTCAAAGGAATTGACGGGGACCCGCACAAGCGGTGGATGATGTGGATTAATTCGATGCAACGCGAAAAACCTTACCTACCCTTGACATGTACGGAATCCTGCTGAGAGGTGGGAGTGCTCGAAAGAGAGCCGTAACACAGGTGCTGCATGGCTGTCGTCAGCTCGTGTCGTGAGATGTTGGGTTAAGTCCCGCAACGAGCGCAACCCTTGTCCTTAGTTGCTACGCAAGAGCACTCTAAGGAGACTGCCGGTGACAAACCGGAGGAAGGTGGGGATGACGTCAAGTCCTCATGGCCCTTATGGGTAGGGCTTCACACGTCATACAATGGTCGGTACAGAGGGCTGCCAAACCGCGAGGTGGAGCTAACCCCAGAAAACCGATCGTAGTCCGGATCGCAGTCTGCAACTCGACTGCGTGAAGCTGGAATCGCTAGTAATCGCGGATCAGCATGTCGCGGTGAATACGTTCCCGGGTCTTGTACACACCGCCCGTCACACCATGGGAGTGGGTTTTGCCAGAAGTAGGTAGCCTAACCGCAAGGAGGGCGCTTACCACGGCAGGATTCATGACTGGGGTGAAGTCGTAACAAGGTAGCCGTAGGGGAACCTGCGGCTGGATCACCTCCTTTCTAGAGCATGCACTGGAAGTTGAGTGTTCACGCTTATCGGTTGTTGACTGCGTAGATCTAAGTCGGGTCTGTAGCTCAGGTGGTTAGAGCACCGTCTTGATAAGGCGGGGGTCGAAGGTTCAAGTCCTTCCAGACCCACCAAGCTTTACACCACCGCCTGACCAAGTCGAGTAGTGGTAATCGGCTTGATTGGGGGATTAGCTCAGCTGGGAGAGCACCTGCTTTGCAAGCAGGGGGTCGTCGGTTCGATCCCGTCATCCTCCACCAAAATCTTGGATCGCATCGATGTCAGTCAAAAGCAAGTTATCTCAGTGGTACTTCTGAAGTAAATCCCTGAATGTGAATGCTTTTGAATGACAGTCATGTCATGCAGTATTTGTTCTTTAACAATTTGGAAGAAGAAGTACAACGGAAGCGCGTTAGAGATGGCGCGTGGAAATTGTACGGGTTGTGATTGTATCAACCAGTATTTAAGTGATCGAAAGATGACTTGGAATACGGCACACACGCGATGTGTGGGCTCCACGTAAGTGCTAAAGCACTAACGTGGACCGACACGCGAAAACTCAACCTGTAACGGGGAGACATTCTCGTTATAGGGTCAAGCGAATAAGTGCATGTGGTGGATGCCTTGGCGATTACAGGCGACGAAGGACGCGATAGCCTGCGAAAAGTTGTGGGGAGCTGGCAAATAAGCATTGATCCACAAATGTCCGAATGGGGAAACCCGGCCCTTTGGGTCATCCTAGACTGAATCCATAGGTCTAGCGAAGCGAACGCGGCGAACTGAAACATCTAAGTAGCTGCAGGAAAAGAAATCAACCGAGATTCCCAAAGTAGTGGCGAGCGAAATGGGACCAGCCTTCAAGATTTAGCACCGGTGTTATCAGAACGGAATGGAAAGTCCGGCCATAGTGGGTGATAGCCCCGTATGAGAAAACCCTGGTGTGGAACTAAGCTTGAGAAAAGTAGGGCGGGACACGTGAAATCCTGTCTGAAGATGGGGGGACCATCCTCCAAGGCTAAATACTCGTAATCGACCGATAGTGAACCAGTACCGTGAGGGAAAGGCGAAAAGAACCCCGGGAGGGGAGTGAAATAGATCCTGAAACCGCATGCATACAAACAGTCGGAGCCTCGTAAGGGGTGACGGCGTACCTTTTGTATAATGGGTCAGCGACTTACATTCAGTGGCGAGCTTAACCGAATAGGGAAGGCGTAGCGAAAGCGAGTCCGAATAGGGCGTTCAGTCGCTGGGTGTAGACCCGAAACCAAGTGATCTATCCATGGCCAGGTTGAAGGTGCGGTAACACGTACTGGAGGACCGAACCCACTAACGTTGAAAAGTTAGGGGATGAGCTGTGGATAGGGGTGAAAGGCTAAACAAACTTGGAAATAGCTGGTTCTCTCCGAAAACTATTTAGGTAGTGCCTCGTGTATCACCTTCGGGGGTAGAGCACTGTCATGGTTGAGGGGTCCATTGCGGATTACCTCGCCATAGCAAACTCCGAATACCGAAGAGTGCAATCACGGGAGACAGACATCGGGTGCTAACGTCCGGTGTCAAGAGGGAAACAACCCAGACCGCCAGCTAAGGTCCCTAAATATTGCTAAGTGGGAAACGAAGTGGGAAGGCTAAAACAGTCAGGAGGTTGGCTTAGAAGCAGCCACCCTTTAAAGAAAGCGTAATAGCTCACTGATCGAGTCGTCCTGCGCGGAAGATGTAACGGGGCTAAGCAATATACCGAAGCTGCGGATGCGAGCTTGCTCGCATGGTAGGAGAGCGTTCTGTAAGCCTGTGAAGGTGACTTGTAAAGGTTGCTGGAGGTATCAGAAGTGCGAATGCTGACATGAGTAGCGATAAAGGGGGTGAAAGGCCCCCTCGCCGTAAGCCCAAGGTTTCCTACGCAACGTTCATCGGCGTAGGGTGAGTCGGCCCCTAAGGCGAGGCAGAGATGCGTAGCTGATGGGAAGCAGGTTAATATTCCTGCACCGTCGTATGATGCGATGGGGGGACGGATCGCGGAAGGTTGTCCGGGTGTTGGAAGTCCCGGTCCCTGCAGTGGAGAAGGCGCTTAGGCAAATCCGGGCGCGTAATTCAAGGCTGTGGGGCGAGCGAACTAGTTCGCGAAGCAATTGGAAGTGGTTCCAAGAAAAGCCTCTAAGCTTCAGTCATACGAGACCGTACCGCAAACCGACACAGGTGGGCGAGATGAGTATTCTAAGGCGCTTGAGAGAACTCGGGAGAAGGAACTCGGCAAATTGGTACCGTAACTTCGGGATAAGGTACGCCCTTGTAGCTTGACTGGCCTGCGCCAGAAGGGTGAAGGGGTTGCAATAAACTGGTGGCTGCGACTGTTTAATAAAAACACAGCACTCTGCAAACACGAAAGTGGACGTATAGGGTGTGACGCCTGCCCGGTGCCGGAAGATTAAATGATGGGGTGCAAGCTCTTGATTGAAGTCCCGGTAAACGGCGGCCGTAACTATAACGGTCCTAAGGTAGCGAAATTCCTTGTCGGGTAAGTTCCGACCTGCACGAATGGCGTAACGATGGCCACACTGTCTCCTCCCGAGACTCAGCGAAGTTGAAGTGTTTGTGATGATGCAATCTACCCGCGGCTAGACGGAAAGACCCCATGAACCTTTACTGTAGCTTTGCATTGGACTTTGAACCGGTCTGTGTAGGATAGGTGGGAGGCTTTGAAGCAGGAACGCTAGTTTCTGTGGAGCCGTCCTTGAAATACCACCCTGGCTTGTTTGAGGTTCTAACCTAGGTCCGTGATCCGGATCGGGGACAGTGCATGGTAGGCAGTTTGACTGGGGCGGTCTCCTCCCAAAGTGTAACGGAGGAGTACGAAGGTACGCTAGGTACGGTCGGAAATCGTGCTGATAGTGCAATGGCAAAAGCGTGCTTAACTGCGAGACTGACAAGTCGAGCAGGTGCGAAAGCAGGTCATAGTGATCCGGTGGTTCTGTATGGAAGGGCCATCGCTCAACGGATAAAAGGTACTCTGGGGATAACAGGCTGATACCGCCCAAGAGTTCATATCGACGGCGGTGTTTGGCACCTCGATGTCGGCTCATCTCATCCTGGGGCTGTAGCCGGTCCCAAGGGTATGGCTGTTCGCCATTTAAAGAGGTACGTGAGCTGGGTTTAAAACGTCGTGAGACAGTTTGGTCCCTATCTGCCGTGGGCGTTGGAAGTTTGAAGGGGGCTGCTCCTAGTACGAGAGGACCGGAGTGGACGAACCTCTGGTGTACCGGTTGTCACGCCAGTGGCATCGCCGGGTAGCTATGTTCGGAAGAGATAACCGCTGAAAGCATCTAAGCGGGAAACTCGCCTTAAGATGAGACTTCCCTGGGAACTCGATTCCCCTTAAGGGTCGTTCAAGACCAGGACGTTGATAGGTCAGGTGTGGAAGCGCAGTAATGCGTTAAGCTAACTGATACTAATTGCCCGTGAGGCTTGATCCTATAACCAGTGTGTTTTCCTGGTGTGAGTATCGCTGTGCCGATACCAGTCACAACCCAATACGTTGTACTACGCTTCTTCCGAATTGGTTTCGCTGAGCGCCTCAGCGGAACATACAAGTTATGCCTGATGACCATAGCGAGTTGGAACCACCCCTTCCCATCCCGAACAGGACCGTGAAACGACTCCACGCCGATGATAGTGCGGATTCCCGTGTGAAAGTAGGTAATCGTCAGGCTCCCCTTAAAAACCCCTTGCTACGCTCGTAGCAAGGGGTTTTTGCTTTGCCGAGCTCACCAGTAGTACGACTTACGTCGCTTTCGTCGTGCGACAAACCCACACGCCGGCCGAAGTTCTCTGATTCACCAGATCGATGCACCCTCGCAGTGGAGTCTGGATCAGTCCTCGTACTCAAGCGGCGTATCGCCGCAGTCCAGCACGATTGAGTGAATGCGAATATCGCACCATTCCCGGAACATCTTGATAGTCAGGTTGCGCGGCCATAGCGCTGGATCGGTATACCAGTCCTCAAGCATTTGCTCGAAAAGCACCTTCCAGCAACGCTGAATCCAACGCTTGCCAGGCTGGTCCACATCGTCGGCTTCGTTCGTCGGGATCAGAAAGGCCGATGGCTCTGCCTGCGCATTCGCCAGTGTGACGGCGGGGGTCGTCGGGACAGGATCCGCTGCGTTGATCCACGCGACGAATGGCGCTTTCGGAACAATGATGGCGACAACCCGGTTAGAGACGAATAGTGGTTCAAGCGACATCTGGTGGACCTCATGCTCGAAGGGGGCGAAGAACAAATGCTAAAGCAAGGTGACGGTCACGGCACGAGTACTTTGCCAGCGAATCTCTTCCGTAGTACTTCCGATTTCATAGACGCTCGAGGCGAGCATCCCCATGCGCCACTACTGACTAGGACCCGTTGAACTCGTCAGTGAAACAGATTTCGCTCATGCTCGTGCGCATTGAATTCTGTTCGGCGCTGAATGAAGGCAAAAAAAGTGCCGTGATCACGGCACCTTCGATATGAGCCCAACCTCCCGGCAGCAGCGACGCTCCCGCCGCCGCTGCCCGGCGCGCCTGGAAACGTTGGCGAGACTTACCGCGCTGTCGCCAACACCCGCCGGACCACCGCCGCGCAAATGCCTGCAAAGACGATCAGCGCGAGCCATTCCGACGTGGTGGCAAAGTCCTTGCCGACAATTGCCAGCGGCGCATCCGATCCGGCAATGCCGACGACCATTGCCATCGCAACGCCGACCAGACTCTCGCCCACGATCAACCCGGATGCTAGCAACACGCCGCGCCGTTCCGCCGCTTCGGCGAACGGCCCGAAGTCCTTGCCCTGCGACTTGGCGCGGGCTTTGAGAACACGCTGCGCAATCCACCCGAGCAACGCACCGATGACCAGCACCGAGCCCACCGTCGGCGGAAGATAGATGCCGATACCTACGGCAATCACCGGTACGCGCGCGACACCACCGCGCCTGGCCAACATCGCGTCGATAGCGATCAACGCGAGACCGAGCACCGCCCCGATACCAAGCATCGACCAGTCGAGCCGATGCGTGAAGATGCCCTTGGCGATGGCCGTCATCAGGATGGCCTGCGGTGCGGACAGCGCTTGCGACGGATCCATCCCAGCACGCGGCAGCGCGTCGGTGAAGCCATAGGCGTTGTACAGCAGATTCAAGACCGGTGGGATCACCGCCGCGCCCACCACGCAGCCGACGAGCAGCGCCACCTGCTGACGCCACGGCGTCGCGCCCACGAGCCAGCCGGTCTTCAGATCCTGCAGGTTGTCGTTCGAGATGGTGGCGATCGCGATCACTGCAGCCGTCGTGAACAATGCCAGCGCAATGGCGAGCTTGCTGCCGCTGCCCGTGTCGACCAGTCCGCTTGCCTGACTGACGCTGAGAATCAGCAACGACACCAGCACCACCGCAACGATACCGATGCCCGAAATCGGACTGGCCGAGGAACCCACCAGCCCGGCCATATACCCGCATGCCGCCGCCACCAGGAACCCGAACACGACGGCGAATACCACGCTGCAGGCGACCAGTGTCGCGATGCCGCCGAACGACAGCGGCGCGTCCGCGAGAAACACGCCGAACGTCACGACCCAAACCGCCACGCACACCAGCGTCAAGCCGATCACCCAATACGGAGAGAGATCCTGTTCCGTACGTCCCAGCGCAACACTTCCGGCGCGTCCACCACGCGACTGCCCCAGCGCGGCGAACGACGTCTTCACGCCCTCGACCATGGGCTTGGCCAGCGTGATGAGCGTCCAGACGGCGGCTACACCGATCGTACCCGCACCGATGAAGCGCACCTTTTGCTGCCACAATCCATTCGCGAACGCCGCAATCGCCTGACCGTCCGTATTAGGCGTGATCGACGTCAACACCGGCACGGCGATGCCCCAGCTCAACACGATGCCGAGCAGAATCGCGAGCCCGGACACGATCCCGATGAGATAGCCTGCCCCGATCAGCGCGAGCGAGAAACCCGTTGTCAGGCGGAAGACGGCCGTGCCGGCGGGAATCCATGCCGTGATGCTCTCGCCAAGCACTTTGAGCCCCGTCGTCGCAAAGGCGAACAGCGCGGACACCACGCCACCGAACGCGATTTCGCGCACGCCGCTCGATTCTGTGCCACGTGCGTTATCCGACTTGGCGCCGCCCGGCGACGTCTCGTCCCCCTCGCTGCCCACGCGCAGAATTTCCGCCGCGGCCAAGCCTTCGGGGTAAGGCAGATCGCTGTCGACGACCATCGCGCGACGCAGCGGAATCGTGAACAGCACGCCGAGAATGCCGCCCGACGCGCAGATCGCCAGCGTCAGGCCGAATGGAAAGCCTTGCCAATGCCCGATCATCAGCAGGCCAGGAAGCACGAAGATGATCGACGAGAGCGTGCCGGCCGCGGACGCCTGCGTCTGCACCATGTTGTTCTCGAGGATGTTGCCGCCGCGAAACGCGCGCAGCACGGCCATCGAGATCACAGCCGCGGGAATGGATGACGAGAAGGTCAGCCCGACTTTCAGGCCGAGATAAACGTTGGAGGCGGTGAACACCACGGTGATCAGTGCGCCGAGAATCATGCCGCGCAACGTCAACTCGGGGAGCGACACTGCGTCGGGAATACGAGTCGGATGAGATGCCATGTGCGAATAGGGGGGATTTCCGCCCAATGAGAACGTGGCGCAAATTGTATGCGCCTCGCTGGTGCACCGCCAGTCTTGACGACCGACATAGAACGACCGTTCGAATCTGCCCCTCTCGCCGCAGTGTCCGCACGAATTTCCGCGCTGCCGCCGCATATTGATGCGAAAGTTCCGCATTGCCAGCAAATCCATCTATTTCCCGGATAGATTCCAACTTTTCCCAATACCAATATTGATGGATCATGCGGGTTTTCCCCTAACGAAGAACCCTCGCGCGCAGGTTCATCGAATTCTGGGATCTGCGCCCATCAAGGAGCTTTCCGATGTCCAGTCTGCATACCCCCTCGCATCCGGCAACCCGGGCACGCGGCGCTCGCCGCTGGCTGGTGCTCGCCGTCGTGTCGGTGGCGCTGCTGCTCATCGTGATCGACATGACGGTGCTGTACACGGCATTGCCTCGTCTGACCCACGATCTCGCAGCGACGGCCTCCGCCAAGCTGTGGATCGTCAACGCCTATGCGCTCGTCGTCTCCGGTCTGCTGCTCGGCATGGGCACATTGGGCGATCGCCTTGGCCACAAGCAACTCTTCCTTGCCGGTCTTGTCGTGTTTGGCGTGGCGTCGCTGGCGGCCGCATTTGCGCCGAGCGCCAACGTGCTGATCGTGGCGCGAGGTTTCCTTGGCGTGGGCGCGGCCATGATGATGCCTGCAACGCTCTCGCTGATCCGTCTGACGTTTACCGATCCGCACGAGCAAGCGCTCGCCATCGGCATCTGGGCGTCGGTGGCATCGGGTGGCGCCGCGTTCGGCCCGATCCTCGGCGGCGCGTTGCTCGAACACTTCTGGTGGGGTTCGGTCTTCCTGATCAACGTGCCGATCGTGCTGATCGCGTTGCCGGTCGCCTGGTGGCTGATCCCGAAGGGAGCGGCGACGTCGAAGCAACCGTGGGACTGGCTCGGTTCGCTGCTCTTCATGATCGGCCTGATCGGCGTGACATACGCGATCAAGAGCGCGGGCAAGACGTCGCCCGACTGGATGACGGTCGGCATTGCCGCTCTCGTCGGCGTCATCTTCCTGTGGGCGTTCGTCAAGCGTCAGCAGCGCAGCGCGCATCCGTTGCTCGACTTCACGCTGTTCCGCAACCCGTTGTTCGCCGGCGCCGTGGCCGCCGCGCTCATGGCGGCCGCCGCCCTTATCGGCATGCAGTTGGTGTTCAGCCAGCGCCTGCAACTGGTGATGGGCTACTCGCCGCTGGAAGCTGGATTGGCCGGTATGCCGTTGTCGCTGGCGGCGTTCGTTGCCGGCCCGATTGCGGGACGAATGCTGCCGCGCATGGGGAGTACGCGTTTGCTGTCGATTGCATTGACGATGTCGGCAGCCGGCATGGCAGGCTATCTCTTCCTTCGCGACTCGGACTTCGTGCTGTGGGCGCTGGCGCTTGCCGTGCTCGGTCTCGGCGTCGGTGCGACGATGACGGCGGCGTCGAGCACGATCATGCAGAGCGCGCCGCCCGAGCGGGCAGGCATGGCGGCGTCGGTCGAGGAAGTCTCGTACGAACTCGGCGGGGCGCTGGGCGTGACGTTCATGGGCAGCCTGCTGACGTTCGTCTACGGCCGCGCGATGGATGTGCCGCAAGTGACGACGCTGCCGGACACCGTACGTGACAGTCTCGACGAAGCGCAACTGGTCGCCGAGCATCTGTCTGCACCGATGGCCGAGTCGCTGACGGCGCTGGCCAACGCGGCCTTCAATCAAGGTTTCGATGCCGTGATTGGCGCGGGTGCGCTGCTGCTTTTCGCCACGGCCGTATGGGGGCGCTGGCACGCCCGTACGCGCTGATTGTTTCGGAGCCGGCCTGCTCAGGGGGCCTGTTGCTCTCCGCTAAGCGCGCCCGCCACCTCGCGGGCGCGCTTTCGTTTCATTTCAACGAACAAGACAGCCAATGCGCAATGCGCACGCCGTCGAGGCGCGAGCCTTCCGGTGTGTCGCTGCCGAGCATCGTCACGATGACGGGGCGTCGCTTGTGCACCATCACACGCATGACCATGTTGTGCCCGGACTCGTTGATGAAGCCGGTCTTCTGCACGCTCGCGTGCACCTTCCCGTAGCGCACCAGCCGGTTCGTATTGACGTACTGCAACTGGCCTTTGCCCGTGTGCACCTTTTGTTGATGATCGATGGAATAGCGCCGGATCAACGGATAATCGTTCGACGCGCGCACCAGACGTGCGAGCTCACGCGCCGTCGAAACGTTGCGAGGCGACAGCCCCGTCGAATTCTCGAAGCGGGTATTCGGCATGTTCAGCGCGCGCGCCTTGGCGTTCATGGCGTTGACGAACGCGGTGCGTCCGCCCGGATAGTCGCGGCTCAGCGCGGCCGCGGCTCGATTCTCCGAGGCCATCAGCGAGATATGCAGCATGTCAGCGCGCGAGAGCGTCGAGCCGACGGCCAGACGAGAATGCGTGAACTTGAGCGTGTCGAGATCGGCGTTGGTCACACGCAGCGGCGTGCGCATGGCCGGAGCGCTGTCGAGCCAGACGACGGCCGTCATCAACTTGGTGAGCGAAGCGATCGGACGCACCTGGTCCGCGTTCCTGGCGAAGAGTGGGGTACCGGTCTTCTCGTCGATGATATAGACCGCGCGCGAGAACAGGCGCTTGCGCGACGTCGCGGTGAAGCCGCAGCGCGCGAGCAGACGCGGCTTGGCGTCGGTGCTGAGCTGTGCGGAGGGCGCCTTGGCTACTGCGGCCTTCGGCGTGGGATGACGCTGCGCGGTCCGGGCCGCGGTGGACTTCGGTGCGTTGCGTCGTTGCACCGCCCTTGCATGGCGCGATGCCTGCTTGCTCTTCGCTGCCTTCGCTGCCTTCGCTGCTTTCGCCGCCTTTGTTGCCGGCTTGCCTTTGGCTGTCGCGTGACGCGAAGCCGCACCGTGGCTCGCGGTGCGCTTTTTCGACGTACTCGCCGCAGTCGCTTTGCGATGCGTCGCTTTCGACGATTTTTTTGCGACGGCTTTCTTCTTGGACGCATCCAGGCGCCGCTTGCCAGTGCTCGTCTGATGCGCGTTGGCTGCCAGCGCATCGCTGATGGGAAGTCCCGCGATGAGCAGGATCACGCCGAAGAGCATCAGACGCGCCAGCGCAATCGCGCGCGGCGACACGCCATGGAGTGTGGGCAACTGTCGCAGCAATGACGGACGGGACAGCAGGCGAGGAGACCCCGATGGGGACGGCAGGTGCGGGCTTGGCGGCGGGTACCACTGGGCAGACATCTTCGCGGTTCCGTAGAGGTGCAATACACGGGCAAACTCGTTGGACGAAGCTCCCGCGAGGAGTTCCTGAATTTTCAGCGCCCGTATCACAAATAATGACAAGTGGCGGTCATGAGGCGCACGAAAGCATCTGCGATGCACGGCGTATTTGCTTTGCAAAATTGGTTATTGGACGGTGCGCGGCACGTCTTTCTAGACTGAGCGTTCGCCTCAAACGGCGCCGTTCACACCAACTGATAAGGGGAATACCTCATGCAACGCCGTCAATTGTTTCGCCTGCTCGGCAGCCTCTCGGTCGCACTGGCCTTCGGCGCGCTTGGGACGATGGGCGCACACGCGGCCGACAAGCCGCTCAAGGTCGGCGTTCGCGGCGGCGTCGACGAGGAAATCTGGGAGGTGGTCACGAAGGTCGCGAAATCGCGCGGCCTGAATGTCGAGCCGATCGTGATCACCGGCACGGCAAGTCCGAACGAGGCGCTCAACAATGGCGACCTCGACGCCAACTCGTTCCAGCACATCCCGTTCCTGCGCGATCAGGTCAAGCAACGCGGCTACAAGATAGTGTCGGTCGGCGACACGCTGATTTCGCCCATCGCCTTCTATTCGAAGAAGTACAAATCGCTCGAAGCGCTGCCTGTGGGCGCGAAGATCGGCCTGCCGAACGACCCCAGCAACCAGACACGTGCGCTCGTGATCCTGCGCGACCACGGCTTGATCAAGTTGCGCGACGGCTTCGATCCGTACACCGGCACGGCGACGCTCGCCGACGTGACGGCCAATCCGCGCAAGCTCGAGTTCATCGAAAGCGCGTCGGTGGTGCTGGCGCGTTCGCTGCCCGACGTCGACGCGTCGGCGATCGTCAACAGCTTCGCCTATCAGGTCGGACTCATTGCCACGCGAGACGGCATCGCCGTGGAGAAGCGCCAGAACAATCCGTACGTCAACATCATTGCCGTGCGCGAGAAGGACAAGAGCGCGCCGTGGGTCGCACCGCTCGTCAAGGCGTACCAGTCGGAAGAAGTGCGCAAGTTCATCGAGACGAAGTACCAGGGCTCGGTTGTCCCCGCCTTTTGACGCCGAATGACGAGCGTCGAACGACGGACACCGGCCGCTCACCTCGGCTAACGGTCGTTCACGATCACCCATGGCCGACGGCGACACCGCGGGGCATGCCCCCGCGAGTCACGGGCCTCCATCACGCAAGGAATTCGCGATGACGCAACGACAACCCTCCTCGGCACCCGTGACGCGTTTGCCGACCGCCGCGGCGCGCGAGATTGCCCACATCACCTTCGACGGTCTCGGCAAGGTCTACCCGGGGGCGTCGAGCGCGGCGTTGCAGGATGTCTCGTTCGCTGTGCAGCGCGGCGAGAGCTTCGGCATCATCGGTCGCAGCGGCGCGGGCAAGTCCACGTTGCTGCGCACGATCAACGCGCTGGAGTTGCCCAGCACCGGCCAGGTCAAGGTCGATGGCGTGGATGTCGCGACCCTCGACGAGGACGCGCTCGTCGATCTGCGCCGCCGTATCGGCATGATCTTCCAGCACTTCAATCTGCTCTCGGCGAAGACCGTCTTCGAGAACGTCGCGTTGCCGCTACGCGTAGCCGGTGTGCCGAAGGCACGGATCGCCCCGCGCGTGAACGAACTGCTTTCCCTCGTGGGGCTGGCGGGCAAGGCCGAGGCCTATCCCGCCATGCTCTCCGGCGGTCAGAAACAGCGTGTGGGCATCGCTCGCGCCCTCGTGCATCGTCCCGAGATCCTGCTGTGCGACGAAGCGACGTCGGCGCTCGATCCGGAGACGACCGATGCGATTCTTACCCTGCTTGGCGACGTGCAGCGCGAATTCGGCCTCACGGTCGTGCTCATCACGCACGACATGGGCGTCATTCATCAGGCGTGCGAGCGAGTGCTCGTGCTCGATCAGGGCCATATTGCCGAACTCGGACCGGTGGAAGAAGTGTTCGCGAATCCGCTCTCCGAAGCCACTCGCGCGTTGCTGCGTCCTCTGCAGCACGCATGGCAGGGGCGTCCGTCCCGGCCCGCCGTACGTGCGGCCGCCCACGCCGTCTGACAACCGGACGCTTGTTACCGCACGTTACCGCACTCATCATGATCGACAAATATCTACGCGCCTTCGGCGAAACCTTGCTGATGGTCACGAGCGCCTGCGCCATCGTGTTCGCGGTCGGCCTGCTGCTCGCCGTGGTGCTCGTCGTCACGGCGCTCGGCGGTCTGGCGCCGCGTCCGCGACTGAATCGCGTGCTTTCGGTGATCGTGAACCTGTTTCGCGCGGTGCCGTTCATCATCCTGCTGGTGGCGCTGCTGCCGGTCACACGCTGGCTCGTCGGCACGACGATGGGGACGTGGGCCGCCGTGGTGCCGCTCGCGGTGCATCTGATTCCGTTCTTCGCGCGAGTGACGCAGGTCGCGCTGCGTGAAATCGAACCTGGGCTGGTCGAAGCGGCGCGCGCGATGGGGTGCCGGCGCTGGCACATCGTGCGCCATGTGCTGCTGCCCGAGGCGCTGCCGGCGATCCTCGGCGGCGCGACGGTCACCGTCATCGCGATGGTCGGTGCGTCGGCCATGGCCGGGGCCGTGGGCGCCGGCGGCCTGGGCGATCTCGCGGTTCGCTACGGCTACGAGCGCTATGAGACGGCCGTGATGTTCAACGTGATCGCGATTCTCGTGGCGCTCGTCACGCTGGTGCAGTTCTCGGGTGAGCGTCTGGCGCGGCGTGTCGATCACCGGCGTTGAGCACGGAAGGGGCGGAAGCGCGCAGACAAAAAAATGGGGCCGCGCGAGCGGCCCCATCGTCATGCCGGATCCGGACGCCGCCGAGCGTCGTCCGGATCAAAGCACGTGCATCAATACCCGAGCGCGAGACCCGTGTTGCGACGCGGATCGTTCGCGCCGTAGTAGCGGTTCTTGCCGACCGGCTTGCCGCCGAGCGACGGCGCACCCACGAGAATCGCGGCGATGTGGTTCGCCGGTTGCGGGCCGGCAAACTTCTGGCCCCAGCTCTCCAGGATCTTCTGCGTGTCCGGGCTCAGCGCGAACCGCTCGATGTTGGTCGCCTCGGGCATCCACTGCTGGTGGAAGCGCGGCGCATCGACGGCTTCCTGCAGGTTCATGTCATAGTCGATCACGTTGAGGATCGTGAGCAGCGTGGCCGTGATGATGCGGCTGCCACCCGGCGTGCCGACCACCATGACCGGCTTGCCATCCTTCGTGACGATCGTCGGGCTCATCGACGAGAGCGGACGACGACCCGGGCCGATGGCGTTCGCTTCACCCTGGATCAGACCGTACAGGTTCGGCACGCCCACCTTGGCGGTGAAGTCATCCATTTCGTCGTTGAGCAGCACGCCCGTACCGTTGGCCATGACCTTCGCGCCGAACCAGTCGTTGAGCGTGTAGGTGACGGATACGGCGTTGCCGTCCTTGTCGATGATGGAGTAGTGCGTGGTGTTGCTGCCTTCATGCGGCGGCACACCCGGTTTGATCTCTTGCGAGATGCCGGCCTTCTGCGGGTTGATCGCGGCGCGGATCTTGGCGGCGTAGTTCTTGTCGAGCAGGTGGGCGATCGGGTTCTTCACGAAGTCCGGGTCGCCCAGATAGCTGTTGCGGTCGACATACGCGTGACGCATTGCCTCGATGGTGTAGTGCACCCCTTGCGCCGAGTGAAAACCCAGGTCCTTCATCGGGTAGCCTTCGAGGATGTTCATGATCTCGCAGATCACCACGCCGCCCGAGCTCGGGGGCGGTGCGGAGACCACGTGATAGCCGCGATAGTCGCACTCGACCGGGGCGAGCTCACGCGTTTTGTACTGATCGAGGTCGGCCTGCGTGATGATGCCGCCGCCGGCCTTCATCGACGCCACCAGCTTGTCGGCGACCTCGCCCTTGTAGAAGCCGTCCGTGCCCTTGGTGCTGATCAGCTTGAGCGTGCGCGCCAGATCCTTCTGCACCAGACGCTCGCCGGGCTGGAACGGTTGCCCCTTGTTCAGGAAGATGGCGCCCGAATTGGCGCGATCTTTCTCGAAGTCCTTGGTCGACGTCCACAGCATGTCGACGTCGCCCTGATCGAGCACGAAGCCCTTGTCCGCCAGCGTGATGGCCGGCGCGAGCAGTTGCTGACGCGTTTTCGTGCCGTATTTCTCACGCGCGTACTCCATGCCCGACACCGTGCCCGGCACGCCTACGGCTAGATAGCCGGTAGTCGAGGCGCCCTTGATGACGTTGCCGTCCTTGTCGAGGTACATGTTCGCGGTCGCGGCGAGCGGAGCCTTCTCGCGGAAATCGAGGAAGGTCTTGCGGCCGTCGGCGAGCTGGATCGTCATGAAGCCGCCGCCGCCGATGTTGCCGGCGGCCGGATACACCACGGCGAGCGCATAACCCACGGCAACGGCGGCATCGATGGCGTTGCCGCCCGACTTGAGCACGTCCACGCCGACTTTCGACGCGAGATGCTGGGCGGTCACGACCATGCCGTTCTCCGCACCGACCGGCGCCTGCGAGGCCGCGTGAACGTTGAACAGCGCACACCCCAGGACCGTGGCCAGGAGCGCTTTGGTGAAGGTTGGATTTTTCATCGTCTTTGTGTCTTTCGTTCTTGAGCGAGATTGGGAAACTTCAACAGCGCGCGCGACGGGCGCACGACGGGCAGCTCGCTCGATGACCGGGTCCCCGAGAGGGGCACCCGGCGGGGCGATGTCTCCGCTGCCGGACAACTGTCGTGCGTGAAGTTCCGTCGACAGACGAACGGTAACGCATAACGGGTAATTGGGGAAAGATGCGCCAAAAGTCCGGGCGACGGGCCACGGCGGGATATCGACGTGGCTCTGGACAATTCCCAAAAGTGCCTGCGCGCCTTCATGGGCAAGCATCGAGCCATAATCGGGGTCA
The DNA here is from genome assembly GCF_000815105.2 of Pandoraea pulmonicola. Taxonomy (NCBI): domain Bacteria; kingdom Pseudomonadati; phylum Pseudomonadota; class Betaproteobacteria; order Burkholderiales; family Burkholderiaceae; genus Pandoraea; species Pandoraea pulmonicola. Next base: position 1,246,495 of record NZ_CP010310.2, read on the forward strand.
GATGAAGGGGCGCATTTGTCGGGAAGCACCGTGCGGTGCGTGTGGCAAACCGGCAGGAAAATAAGGGAATCTGCCGGGGCGCTGTTGCACGGTCACCACGGGGCAGGAGGCGCGCGTGGTGGCGCGATGTGGTGCGACGTGACCACATCGTGCGTTAGTCAGACGAGCAGATCTTCGTAGAACGCACCGAACGGACGCGTCGGGTGTGCGATCTGGATCTCCAGAATCCACAGGCCGCCGTTGGGCGTATCGGCGAGATCGCCGAGCTTGCCGCCCTTGTAGATGGCGTGGGGGAAGTCGCTCACGCGGTGGCCCTTGATATCGAGGTTGAGCACCCAGCCCATGGCCTCGGCCTGCGCCTTCGCAAATTCGTACAGGGCCTGGCCGCTCACGCCGTGCTCGCGCCAGTGGGCGTGCACGATGTCGAAGAGGCGCTTGGCGTCATCGGCGCAGCGTTGCATCTCGGGGTCGGACCCGGTCGTGCGCGTGAACCCGCAATCGCCCTCGTGCGCCCCGAAGACCACGCCGATGTCGATGAAATAGATGTCGTCGTCGCCGAGAATCGGATCGTCGTCGCTGCGTTCGCTGAACGTGCGCAGCGTGTTCTTGCCGAAGCGGATCAGCACCGGATGCCAGATGCGGTCCATGCCGAGCGTGCCGAGCAGCGCCTTGCCCGCGGCAATCGCTTCCGACTCGCGCATGCCCGGTACGATGAGCTGCGCGATCTTCTCGGTCGCTTCCCATGTCAGGGCCTGGGCGCGTTGCATGGCGGCGGCGCTGAACTTCGCCCCGACCGCCTCTCGTTGTGCCAACTCCATCGAATCTCTCCACTGATTGACGATTACTGAATGTACTTGGGGGCCACATCCGCCGCGTTGCATTCTGCGGAACAGGCGTCACGGTGATAAGGATAATGTCTAACTTGTATAATTCGAAGCGCCATTTTCCGCATCTTCGATTGGGCCACTTTGGAATCCGCCTCCGCCATGCGCCGACGCCACGTCAGTCAATCGCTCGAATTGCCGCTCGCCGACCGCCATGAGAAGGAGACGCGGCAAGCCTGGGTCTACCGTTGCGTACGGGAACGCATTCTGGCCGGGGAGTTGCGACGCGGCGACCGGCTGCCGTCCACGCGCACGCTGGCCGAGCGCTGGGGCGTGTCGCGCGGCATCGTGGAACTGGCCTTCGAACAACTGACGCTCGAAGGGTATGTGACGAGCCGTGTCGGTGCGGGGACGGAAGTGCTCGCCGACCTCTCCGGCACGATGACGCCGCCGAATGCCCGGCATGATGCGCCGTCGGCGGCCGAGCCGCTGCCTGAGAGTGCGGCATCGCTCGCGCTCAAGACCGGGCGCTCCGTCGACACGGCGCTGTTCTCGCTGCCGGCGTGGCGTCGACACATGAATCGCGCGCTGCGCACGGTCACCGCCGAGCAACTCGCCGACACCGATCCGCGCGGCTACGCACCGCTGCGCGAGAGTATTGCCCGCTACGTGCGCGTGACGCGCGGCATCGCGTGCGAGGCTTCCGAGATCGTCGTGACGACCGGCATCCGGCACGCCATCGATCTGATTACCGACGTCCTCGCCGACGCTTCCACTCCCTGCTATCTCGAAGACCCCGGCTACAAGAATCTGCCGTCGCTGCTTGGCGTGCCGCCGTCGCGCTGCGTGAGCGTGCCGGTCGACGACGAGGGCTTTGTCGTCGACGCCGCGGCTCGGGCCGACGAGGCGATGCTCGGCATCGCCTACGTGACGCCTGCCCATCAGGCGCCGCTCGGCACCACCATGTCGATCAACCGCCGCGTGCAGTTGCTCGAGTGGGCGGCGCGTCACGACATATGGATCGTCGAGGACGACTACGACAGCGAGTTCAGCTACGGCAGTGCGCCGCTGCCGGCGCTCAAGGCCATCGACACGCACGGGCGCGTGATTCATTGCAGCAGCTTCAACAAATCGCTGTTCCCGTCGCTGCGCATCGGCTACCTGATCGCACCGCCGGCGCTGCTTGCACGTATCGCGCTGCTGCGCTCGGCGTCGGGCCGGGCGAACAGCCTGATCGAACAGATGGCGCTGGCGAGCTATATCGACGCCGGCGATTTCGCCCGGCATCTGCGCGCCTCGCGCAGCGTCTATCTGCGGCGGCGCAATCTTCTGCTCGACACGTTGCGCGCGAAGCTGACCACGCCGTGCCGCATCACCGGCGAGCATGCGGGCTTTCACTGCGTGCTGTGGCTACCCGCGCACGTCGACGAGGCGGCGCTGGTGGCGGCGCTGCGTGAGCGGGACGTCTACGTGGAGGGGCTGGCGGAATTCACGCGGGCACGGACAGTGCCGCCCGCGCTGGTGCTGGGCTACGCGGCGCTCGACGACGCGCGGCTGCCGGAGATCGCAACGCGGATCGCCGCGGCCGTCGATGCGGCGGCGATCCGGTGAGTCCGCGTCAAGCGCAGCGATGATGCCTGCGCTTGCAGGTGAGACTCAATCGTCCCGACAGCGATTGCGCAATTCGAGGCGAATGACGAACCCGCCGGCGACGGCCGACATGATGGCGAGCGCGTACCACGTCAACAGATAGCTCATGTGGTTGTTCGGAAACTGCACCACGGTGAGGCCGCCGACAGGGTAATCGAGCGCTGGTGCCCGGCCGGTCGAGGCTTCGCCGTCGCCATTGGGCAGCCTGGGCAGACTCGCCCGCGCGCCCGGCGCGGCGTCGGCGTCGACGAAGTAGGGGGCGACATTCGACAGCCCGCGCGCGGTGGCAATGGCCGCGACGTCGCGCGAATACCAGAGGTTCTCCGCGGGCGCATTTTTGCGCAGGAAACCGCCCCCGGTCTCCGACATGCGCAACAACCCGGTGACGGTCACGTCTCCCGAGGGCGCCGGTGGCACCGATTCCTTCCACCCGGGCGGCACGAAACCGCGATTGACGAGCACTTCGCCGCCGTCGGCCGTGCGCAGCGGCGTGAGCACCCAGTATCCGCCGCCCAGGTCGGTGACGGCCTGCACGAGCGTGTCCTTGTCGAACGCGTACGTGCCGGTGAGCGAGACGTGGCGGTATTCGTCGTCGGCGGCGTTGACCGTCGGCCATTGGGCGCGCCCGGGCGCGGCGGACGGCGGCGCGTGCACGCGCGTGTTGACCCGCTCGATCAGTTCCAGCTTCCACGCGCGGCGATGCACCTGCCAGGTGCCGAGCGCGACGAACACGCAGACGAGCAACAGCGTGATGACGCCGAGGACGACCAGCCGCAGGGGGGAGGGACGGGAAGCACGGGGAGGGCGGGCAGGGGGGAACCGAGGCCCGAAGCGCGCGGGGGACGCTGCGCGTCCCCCGTCTCATGAAGTCGATTGCTGCTCAAGGGAATACCGTTCAGGGAAGGTTCTTCGTATCCGGCATCATACCCGGCATCATGTTTTGGTTCAGGTGATACATCACCCACAGCGATCCCGACAGCGTGATCACCACCATCACGATCGTGAAGATCAGCGACAACAGGTTCCAGCCGCCTTCCGCCTTCCCGTTCATGTGCAGGAAGTAGATCATGTGCACCACGATCTGGATGGCGCCCACAAAGAGAATCAGAATGGCGGTCGTGCTCGATTTCTCGAACACGCCGCCCATCACGAACCAGAACGGAATCGCGGTGAGGATGACCGACAGGATGAAGCCCGTCGCGTAACCGCGCAGCGTGCTGTGCGGCCCGTCGTCGTGCTCATCGTGATCATGCTCGTGATCGTGCCCGTCGGCATCGTGCAGCGTCGAATCGTGGGTGCTCACGGCAGCACTCCCATCAGATAGACAAAGGTGAAGACGCCGATCCAGACGACGTCGAGAAAGTGCCAGAACATCGACAGGCACATCAGGCGGCGCCGGTTCGGCGCGGTGAGGCCGTACTTGCCGACCTGCACCATCAGCGTGACGAGCCAGACGATCCCGAACGTGACGTGCAGTCCGTGCGTGCTCACCAGCGTGAAGAACGATGACAGGAACGCACTGCGCCAGGGACCGGCGCCCTCATGGATGAGGTTCGCGAATTCGTAAAGTTCCAGCGAGAGGAACGCCGCGCCGAGCACGCCGGTCACCGCGAGCCAGCCGAGCACCGCACCCTGGCGGCGCCGTTGCATCTCCAGCATCGCAAAGCCGTAGGTGATCGACGAGAGCAGCAGGAACGTGGTGTTCAGCGCCACGAGGGGCAGCTCGAACAACTCCGCGCCGGTCGGCCCGCCGGCGTAGTTGCGACCGAGCACGCCGTACGTCGCGAACAGGCACGCGAAGATGAGGCAGTCGCTCATCAGGTACACCCAGAAGCCGAGCAACGTCCCGCTGGGCGGGTGATAGTCGCTCGTCATCAGGAACTTCAACTCGCCGTCGCGCGGCGGATTGGCGGCGGGCATGCCGCCTGGCGGGAAGGTTGCGGTCGTATCAGACATGCTGGGCGAGCAGTCGCGTGCGAGCTGCCTCCGTGTGTTCGACCCGATCGGCCGGGATGTAGTACTCGCGGTGATAGTTGAACGTGTGAGCGATTGCCACCGCCAGCAGCGCGATGAACGAGACGATCACCACCAGCCACATGTGCCAGATGAGCCCGAAGCCGCACACCGTCGACAGGCCTGCGAGGATGATGCCCGCGCCGGTATTCTTCGGCATGTGAATCGGCAGGAAGCCGCTTTCCGGCCGCTTGAAACCGTGTTGCTTCATCTGCCACCAGGCGTCGTTGTCGTGCACGATCGGCGTGAAGGCGAAGTTGTAGTCCGGCGGCGGCGACGAAGTCGACCATTCCAGCGTGCGGCCGTGCCACGGATCGCCGGTGACGTCGCGCAGTTGTTCGCGGCGCATGAAGCTCACCACCAGTTGGACGATGAAGCACAGGATGCCGATGCCGATCAGCAACGCGCCCACGGCGGCGACCTGGAACCAGATCTGCAGGGACGGATCGTCGAAGTGGCTCACGCGGCGCGTCACGCCCATCAGGCCGAGCAGATAGAGCGGCATGAAGGCGACATAGAAGCCGATGAACCAGAACCAGAACGAGCACTTGCCCCAGAACGGATCGAGCCGGTAGCCGAACGCCTTCGGGAACCAGTAGCTGATCGCCGCCATGATCCCGAACACCACGCCGCCGATGATCACGTTGTGGAAGTGCGCGATCAGGAACAGGCCGTTGTGCAGCGAGAAGTCCGCCGGCGGCACGGCCAGGAGCACGCCGGTCATGCCGCCGATGACGAACGTCACCATGAAGCCCACCGTCCACAGCATCGGCACCTCGAAGCGGATGCGCCCACGGTACATGGTGAACAGCCAGTTGAATATCTTCGCGCCGGTCGGTATCGAGATGATCATCGTCGTGATGCCGAAGAACGAGTTCACGCTCGCGCCCGAGCCCATCGTGAAGAAGTGGTGCAGCCACACGAGATAGGACAGCACCGTGATCACGACCGTGGCATAGACCATCGACGCATACCCGAACAGACGCTTGCCGGTGAAAGTCGCAACGACTTCCGAGTACACGCCGAACACCGGCAGCACGAGGATGTAGACCTCCGGGTGGCCCCAGATCCAGATGAGGTTGACGTACATCATCGGGTTGCCGCCCAGATCGTTCGTGAAGAAGTTGGTGCCGGCGTAGCGATCGAGCGCGAGCAGGGCGAGCACGGCGGTCAGCACCGGGAAGGCGGCCACGATCAGCACGTTCGTGCACAGCGAGGTCCAGGTGAACACCGGCATGCGCATCATCGTCATGCCCGGCGCGCGCATCTTCACGATGGTCACCAGCAGGTTGATCCCCGACAGCAGTGTGCCGATCCCGGCGATCTGCAACGCCCATATGAAGTAGTCGACGCCCACGTCGGGGCTCTGTTCCAGCCCCGACAGCGGCGGATAGGCGAGCCAGCCCGTGCGGGCGAATTCGCCGACGAAGAGCGACATCATCACGAGCACCGCGCCGCTCGTCGTCATCCAGAAGCTGAAGTTGTTGAGGAAGGGAAACGCCACGTCGCGCGCGCCGATCTGCAGCGGCACCACGAAGTTCATGAGGCCGGTGACGAGCGGCATCGCCACGAAGAAGATCATGATCACGCCGTGCGCGGTGAAGATCTGATCGTAGTGATGCGGCGGCAGGTAGCCGGCGTTGTCGCCGAACGAGATCGCCTGTTGCAGTCGCATCATCGCCGCGTCGGCGAAGCCGCGCAGCAGCATGACGATCCCCAGGATCACGTACATGATGCCGATCTTCTTGTGATCGATGCTCGTGAACCACTCGCGCCAGAGATAGCCCCACAGCCTGAAGTAGGTAATGGCCCCGAGCACGACGATGCCGCCGAGCGCCACCGCCGCGAAGGTCGCGAGGAGGATCGGTTCGTGGTACGGGATCGCCTCTATCGTGAGGCGGCCGAAGATCAGCTTGACGATGTCCATAAGCTCGAACCTGGGATCATTCGCGCGCGGGGCGCATCATTGTCGAGGGTCGCTCGCGTGCGGCGTCACTGCGTGAGTGCCTCACCGGGCGCGCGCCGGGTGTCCTGCGCAAACTGCGCCGTGTTCCGGGCCGTGCACATCGCCCCGGCGAGCAACGCGTCGGCCTTGCCCGTCCGCGCGCGGCCGGCATGCGGGTGATTGGGCTGATCCATCATGTCCTTCAGACAGGTCTGTCCCGGTTGGACGCAACGGTTGAGAATCGCGTCGTAGAGATTGGGCGACACGTCCGCGTAGTAGTGCACGGGCACCCATTCGCTCGGTTTCGCGAGCGCCTCGTACTTGTCGCGCGACAGGTTCTCGCCCTTCGCCTTGACCTTGGCGACCCAGGCGTCGAATTCCTCCGGAGAGACGCCGTGGAACTTGAAGCGCATGCCCGAGAAGCCCGCCCCGCTGTAGTTGGCGGAGAAGCCGTCATAGACGCCCGGTTTGTTGACGACTGCGTGCAGCTTCGTCTCCATGCCGGGCATGGCGTACACCTGGCCGGCGAGCGCGGGGACGAAGAACGAGTTCATCATCGTCGTCGCCGTGATCTCGAAGCGGATCGGACGATCCACCGGCGCGGTCAGTTCATTGACCGTTGCGATTCCTTGATCGGGATAGAAGAAGAGCCACTTCCAGTCCATTGCCACGACCTGCACCGTGAGCGGACGCGTGTCGGGGGGGATGTCGCGTTTGGCGTCGATGCGCTCGAGCGGACGATATGGATCGAGCTTGTGCGTGCTCACCCAGGTGAGCGCCCCCAACGCGATGATGATCATGAGCGGCGCGGCCCAGATCAGCAGTTCGAGCAGCGTCGAGTGATCCCACTCGGGGGTGTAGACGGCGTTCTTGTTCGATTCCCGATATCGCCACGCGAAAAGCAGTGTGAGCACGATCACCGGTACGATGATCAGCAGCATCAGGATGGTGGAGACGATGATGATGTCGCGCTGCCTTACCGCGAGATCGCCGGCGGGCGACATCAATACGGTACTGCAGCCGGACAGCCATGCGGCGGCGGGGAGCAAAAGTACCCCGCGGATAAACTTTGGGGAAGCCATGCTGCGATCGATCAACCGTAGCTGTAGACGCGAACCATCATGGACTCCGGCTCTCATGCGTGATACTAGGGTAAACCCTATGGCGTGACATCGCGATACCTGCGATGCTTTTTGTGCACGAGTGTCATGGTCATCCCGATCCGCAAGGGGGTCCGATAATGTCAAGCAGTGCTCATCAATCGCCGACGCCGAATGGTGTTCCCGTCGCGACGACAGCGCACGACCATGGGAGCAAATCCCGTATTGCGCCGGAGGAAATCGCCGTCGGGGTGGTGGTCGGACGTGCGTCCGAGTACTTCGACTTCTTCGTGTTCGGTATCGCGGCCGTGCTCGTCTTCCCGCACGTTTTCTTCCCGTTCGCCGACGGTCTGCACGGGCTGTTGTACGCGTTCACCATCTTCTCGTTCGCCTTCCTCTCTCGCCCCGTCGGCACGGCGTTGTTCATGACCGTGCAGCGCCGCTGGGGGCGCAGCATCAAGCTCACGGTGGCGCTGTTCGTGCTCGGCACCGCCACGGCGGGCATGGCGTTCCTGCCCGGGTACGCCGTGCTGGGCGAGAAGTCGATCTGGCTGCTGGCGTTCTTCCGTCTGGTCCAGGGTATCGGCTTCGGCGGTTCGTGGGACGGGCTGCCGTCGCTGCTCGCGATGAACGCGCCACCACAGCGGCGCGGCTGGTATTCGATGATGGGGCAGCTGGGCGCGCCGATCGGCTTCATCATCGCGGCGGGCCTGTTCCTGTTCCTGCACTGGAGTCTGGAGCCCGACGACTTCCTGACGTGGGGCTGGCGCTATCCGTTCTACGTGGCGTTCGCCGTGAACGTGGTGGCGCTGTTCGCACGGCTGCGTCTGGTGGTGACGCACGAATACACCGAGATGCTCGAAGAGGGCCAGCTCGAGCCGATCAGCACGCGCGAGATGGTGCGTTCACAAGGCTACAACATCTTCCTCGGCGCGTTTGCCGCGTTGGCGAGCTACGCACTGTTCCATCTCGTGACGGTCTTCCCGCTGTCGTGGATTACGCTGCAGAACACGCAGGACATGGACAGTGTGCTGATCGTGCAACTGTGCGGCGCGGCGATCGCCATCGTCTGCACGGTGATTTCGGGGCGCATCGCCGACCGCATCGGCCGACGCACCACGCTCGGGCTCTTCGCGATCTTCATCGCCATCTTCGCGCTGTTCGCGCCGTTCCTGATGGGCGGAGGCTCCACCCGGCAGGACATCTTCATTCTCGTGGGCTTTGCGCTGCTCGGCCTGTCGTACGGACAAGCGGCCGGGACGGTGACGTCCAACTTCGAGCAGCGCTTCCGCTACACGGGGGCGGCGCTCACGACCGACTTCGCATGGCTGTTCGGCGCGGCGTTCGCGCCGCTCGTGGCACTGGGCCTGTCGGCGGAGTTCGGCTTGATCGCCGTGAGCGGATACCTGCTCTCGGGGGCGGTGTGCACGCTGCTCGCCTTGCGCATCAACAAGGCGCTGGAGACGCGCGACTGACGGCGCGCCCTTCGTTGTTCCGCCCACCGGAGACGGCGCGAACGATTCGCGCCGTTTTCATTTCCGAGGCAGGCGAGCGCGCGGATCACGCCTTGCGCAGCATGCCCACGATGGCGGCGGTGATGTCGCGCGTGCGCGCATCGTGTTCGCGATGGATCATCCCGACCGTGCGCAGCAGTGGCGGGTCGGCGATCGGCACGATGCGCAGCAGCGGATCGGCGTGCCAGTCGCCGCGATGCAACAGCGGCAACACCGACACGCCGACGTTCTTGCGAACGAGCGCGACGATCGTCTCGATGGAGTTCAGCTCCAGGTATTCGGTCACGCCGAGTTTCGCCGCGCGCAACGCCTGTTCCACCACCCTCCCCGTGCGCACGCGCCGGTCGAAACGCAGGAAGGCGTGCGCGTCGAGAATGCGCTGCGGATCCGGCTCGGTCACATCGCGATTGACGACCATGATCATCGGCTCCGTGTAGAGCGGCGTCCACACCAGGCCGTCCGCACGCGTGTCGTCGGCGCGCGCCACGACGGCAGCGATATCAACTTCGCCCTGCTCGACGAGTGCGGTCAACTCGTCCGAGCGAGCCGACGTGAGTCGCACGTCGAGCCCCGGGTGCGCCGTCTTCAGTTCCGCGACCACGAGGGATAGCGCGCCGATGACCGAAACCACGGCGCCGATGGTGACCGGGCCTTGCATCGTGTCGATGGCGGTGCGGGTGAGTTCCGCGGTGAGCGCGAGAATCTGCTCGACGCGGGGAAACAGTTCGCGTCCCTGACGCGTGAGCGTGATTTGCCGGCCGCGCCGGTCGAACAGCCGCTGGCCGACGGCGTCTTCCAGCCCGCGCATTTGCAGACTGACGGCCGCCTGCGTCAACGCCGCGCGCTCGGCGGCCGCGGCGAACGAGCCCGTTTGCGCCACCAGGCGGAAGGTCTTCAACATGCGCAGCGTCAGCATTTGGTGATTAAAAAATACTTAAGTCAGAAAAAGAAATATTAATATTTCTTTCCGGTCCGTGGGGGACATAATCGTGTCATGCAAGTCCCTCATGACAGGCTCCGCCGGGCTCGAGGGCACGACGATTGAGTAGGACCGACCCACAGAACGCGCCCATGATCATGCCCGCAGACGCTGGGCCGGTGCTCGAAGTCACCGGACTATCGCTGAAGTTCTCCAAAGCGCCCGATGCGCCCAATCTGATCGATGGCGTGTCGTTCGCCGTGCATCCCGGCAAGACGCTGTGCATCGTCGGCGAATCGGGGTGCGGCAAGAGCGTGACGTCGCTGGCGCTCATGGGGCTGCTGCCCACTCCGCCGGCGAACTTCGTGGCCGGCCGTGCGATGTTCGAAGGCCGCGACCTGCTCGCCCTGGACGAACGCGCGTTCGCCGACCTGCGCGGCAATCGTCTCGCGATGATCTTCCAGGAACCGATGACCTCGCTGAACCCGGCGTTCACCATCGGCCATCAGATCGAGGAGGGCATTCGTCGCCATCGCGGACTGGATCGCCGTGCTGCGCGCGCCGAGGCGCTCGAGATGCTGCGCAGGGTGCGCATTCCCGCGCCCGAGGCCCGGCTCGACAACTATCCGCACGAACTCTCCGGCGGCATGCGCCAGCGCGTGATGATCGCGATGGCGCTGGCCAACCGTCCCGCACTGCTCATCGCCGACGAACCGACCACGGCGCTCGATGTGACGATTCAGGCGCAGGTGCTCACGCTCATCCAGACCTTGCAGCGCGAGACCGGGACCGCCGTGGTGCTGATCACGCACGACCTGGGCGTCGTCGCCGAAGTGGCCGACGAGGTGGCCGTCATGTACGCGGGACGCATCGTCGAGTACGGCTCGGTCGACGAGATCTTCGACGATCCGCAGCATCCCTACACCATCGGCCTGATGGGCGCGATTCCCTCCATTGGCAAGCGCGAGGGCAGGCTCGCGACGATTCGCGGCGCGGTGCCGCCCCCCGAGCGCATGCCGGCCGGCTGCCGCTTTGCACCGCGTTGCCCGTTCGCCGAGGCGCGCTGCACGCGGGAAGTCCCGATGGAGCGCACGCTGTCCGGCACGCACCGCGTCGCGTGCTGGCTCGCGCCGGTCGAGGCGCATGCGGCGCCGCCCGCCATGACGTCCGAAGAGGTCATCGCATGAACGCCACCCCGGCATTGCTCGAAGCGCGCGATCTGACCAAACACTTCGGCGGCCATCGCGTCGGCTTCTCCCGCGCCCCTACGGTGTATGCCGTGAATGGCGTGTCGTTTGCCGTGCAGGCGGGCGAGACGTTCGCCATCGTGGGCGAGTCGGGTTGCGGCAAGTCCACGCTCGGCCGCCTGCTGCTGCGGCTGCTCGACGCCACACGCGGCGAGGTGCGCTACCAGGGCGAAGACATCATGACGCTGGGCGCGAGCGCGATGCGGCGTCTTCGGCGCGAACTGCAGATCATCTTTCAGGATCCGTTCGCCTCGCTCAATCCGAGCATGACCGTGGGCGGTCTCATCGGCGAGCCCATCGCCTTGCATGGCATCGCACGCGGTCGCGCGCGCGACGAGCGCGTGGCCGAGCTGTTGCGCACGGTCGGTCTGCAGCCCGACTACGCGCAACGCTTTCCGCACGAATTCTCCGGCGGTCAGCGCCAGCGCATCGGTATCGCCCGGGCGCTGGCGGGCGAGCCGCGCGTGATCATCGGCGACGAACCTGTCTCGGCGCTCGACGTCTCGGTGCAGGCGCAAGTCATCAATCTGCTCGAACGCCTGAAGCACGACTTCGGGCTCACGCTCGTCATGGTGGCGCACGATCTCGCCGTGATCCGTCATATGAGCGACCGGGTGGCCGTCATGTATCTCGGCGAGATCGTCGAGCTGGCGAGCGCCGATTCGCTCTTCGACAATCCGCTGCACCCCTACACGCAGGCGTTGCTGCAGGCGATTCCGGCGAGCCGCCCGCATCTGCGGCGCGAGCGCGCGCCATTGGGGGGCGAACTGCCGAGTCCGACGGCGCCGCCGCCCGGATGCCGCTTCCATCCGCGCTGCCCGCATGCGCGTGCCGCGTGCCGCGAACAGGCGCCGATTCACGAAGTGCTGCCCGACGGCCGGCAGATCGCCTGCCACTTCTGGCGCGAGATCCAGAACGCCGGCGCGAGCCCCGCGCGCGCCGCGCCGCCGAGCGACAAGCTCAATGCGCGTCTCGCGCTGTACCGCGCAAGGCAGGCGCAGGACGCCGGCGCCGGTGCGGGGTGACCCGGCGTCAGCGCCTCCGGATTCCGCGCTCCGCTTACCAACACTCATCAACGCATACCAACACACATCAACGAGAGGCTTCACGCATGCGCAACGTTCTGCTCGATCTTGTACTGGCGACGCTACTGACCACGGGGGCCGCCTCGGCGATGGCGCAATCGACCATCCGCATCGGCCTGCAGGAAGACATCGGTTCGCTCGATCCCGCGCGCAGCTCGCAGGTCGTCGACCGCATGGTGTTGCGCTCGCTGTGCAGCTCGCTCGTCGACATCGGCACGGATCTGAAGTTCGTGCCCATGCTGGCGACCTCGTGGAGCATGAGCGCCGACGGCAAGACGTGGACCTTCAAGCTGCGCCAGGGGGTGAAGTTCCATGACGACGAGCCGTTCAACGCGCGTGCCGTCAAGGCCAACCTCGACCGCGCGCGTACGCTGCCGGCGAGCAACCGCAAGAGCGAGCTGTCGTCGATCGAGCGTGTCGACGCGGTGGACGACTCGACAGTCAACATCGTGCTCAAGGCTCCGGATTCGGCGCTGCTCGCCACCCTGTCGGATCGCGCGGGGATGATGCTCGCGCCGAAGACGCTCGCGGATGACGCCGCCGTGCAATCGCGCCCGGTGTGCTCGGGCCCGTACAAGTTCGTGCAGCGCGTGCAGAACGATCGCGTCGTGCTGGAGAAATTTGCGGGCTTCTGGGATGCCGACAAGTACGCCGTCCAGAAAGTGATCTTCCTGCCGATTCCCGACACCACCGTGCGGCTCGCCAACGTGCGCTCGGGCTCGCTCGACATGCTCGAACGCCTCTCGCCGTCGGACGTGAAATCGGTCAAGCGCGACGCGAACCTGAACTTTGTTTCCATCGACGGCCTGGGTTACTACGGCCTCACGTTCAACGTGGCGCCGAACGCGCAGAAGGCGCTGCGCGACAAGCGCGTGCGTCAGGCGTTCGATCTGGCCATCGACCGCGACGCGATCAACCAGGTCATCGGCGGCGGCATCTTTACGCCGGCGAATCAGGCGCTGCCGCGCTCGGGGCAGTACTACGACGCTTCCATCAAGACGACCAGGCGTGATGTCGCGAAGGCCAAGGCGCTGCTCAAGGCCGCTGGTTTCGAGAAGGTCGACGTCACGCTCAGCTTCGGCAACAACACCGTGTCCAACCAGATGGCGCAAATGCTGCAGGCGATGCTCGCCGAGGCGGGCATTCAACTGAAACTGCGTCCGATGGATTATGCGGCGGCACTCGACGCGGCCCATCGCGGCGACTTCGACGTGCTCTACAACGGTTGGTCGGGGCGCGTCGATCCGGACGGCAACCTGCACCAGTTCGTGTCGTGCAAGGGCAATCTGAACTACGGCCAGTACTGCAACGCCGAGGTGGACAAGCTGCTCAACGAGGCGCGCGTGAAGTCGACCGTGGCCGAGCGCAAGCCGCTCTACGACGCCGCCAACAAGATCCTGGCCGAAGACGATCCGATCCTCTACCTGTATGTGCAACCGTGGCCGTATGTGCTCACGAAGAAGGTGCAGGGCTTTGTCGCGTACCCCGACGGATTGATTCGTCTGCGCGGCGTGAGCATCAAGGGCTGAGGACGGCGCCATGCTGCGACTCGTCGTCCACCGCGCGCTGGTTGCGATCCCCACGCTGATCATCGTCTCGATGATGATCTTCGGGCTGCAGAAGATGCTGCCCGGCGATCCCGTGCTCGCGATGGCCGGCGAGGACCAGAACCCGCAGGTCATCGCGGCGCTGCGCGAGAAGTACCACCTCGACAAGCCCTTGCCCACGCAATACGCGCTCTGGATCGGCGACGTTCTGCGTGGCGATCTCGGCAACTCGCTGCGCACGGGCGAGCCGGTGACGAAGCTCATCGCGCAGAAGTTGCCGGTGACGCTGCAACTCGCGGCGTTCGGTCTCGCCATCGCGATCGGCATCGGCATTCCCCTCGGGATTCTGTCGGCGGCCAATCGCGGCAAGGCCATCGATTACGGCGCGAACGTCCTGGCCCTGTCCGGCATGTCGATTCCGAACTTCTGGCTGGGTATTCTGCTGATCTTTCTCGTCTCGGTGCGCTGGCAGTTGTTGCCGTCTTCCGGCTACGTGCCGCCGGGCGAGGATCTGTGGATGAGCGTGAAGACGATGATCATGCCCGCGTTCGTGCTCGGGGCGGCGCTCGGTGCGCAGTTGATGCGCCACACGCGCAGCGCCATGCTCGGCGTGCTGCGTACCGACTATATCCGCACGGCGCGCGCCAAAGGCCTGTTACGCGGCACGGTGGTGCTCAAGCACGCGTTGCGCAATGCGTTGATTCCTATCGTGACGGTGCTCGCATTGCTGTTCGGCGAACTGCTCGCGGGCGCGGTGCTCACCGAGCAAGTCTTCACGATCCCGGGCTTCGGCAAGCTGGTCGTGGACGCCGTGTTCAATCGCGACTATGCGGTCGTGCAAGGCGTGGTGCTGGTCACCGCCGTGAGCTTCATCGTGCTGAACCTGTTCGCGGATGTGCTGTACGTGCTGCTCAATCCGCGCCTGCGACGCGCCTGAACGCGCCTGATTTTCATCGACCCGACTCCGACCATGGCCGCATTGCCCACGACCCATTCATCGCCGGAATCCCCCGCCGCGCCGCCGGCGACGACAGGTGCCGCTGTGCAGGGGGTGCCGCGCCGTCGCTATCGTGGCCTGCGCAAGTTCGTCCGCAACCGCGCGGCCGTGGCCGGCGCCGTCATTGTCGCGTTCGCGGTGATCGTCGCGCTCTTCGCGCCGTGGCTCTCGCCCTACGATCCCATTGCGACGAGTTTCCTCGTCGTGCGGCAGGCGCCGGGCGCACTGCACTGGTTCGGTACCGACGAGCTCGGTCGCGACGTGCTCGCGCGCATGATCTTCGGTGCGCGCGCGTCGCTTGCGGCGGGCGTGGTGTCGGTCGGCATCGCGGTGATCGTCGGCGTGCCGCTCGGGCTGCTCGCGGGATACTTCGGACGCTGGGTGGACGCCATCGTCTCGCGCCTGGCCGACGCACTGCTCTCGATTCCGTTCCTGATTCTCGCGATCGCGATGGCGGCGTTCCTCGGCGCGAGCCTGACGAACGCGATGATCGCCATCGGCGTGTCGGCCATGCCGCGTTTCGTGCGACTCGCGCGGGCGCAGGCGCTCACCGTCAAGGCGGAAGAATACGTGGAAGGCGCACGCGCCATCGGGCTGACGGACGCGCGCATCATCGTGCGCTACATTCTGCCCAACGTGCTGCCGCCGATCATCGTGCAGGCGAGTCTTACCGTGGCGACGGCCATCATCGCCGAGGCGAGTCTGTCGTTTCTCGGCCTGGGGCAACTGCCGCCCGCGCCGTCGTGGGGCTCGATGCTCAACACGGCCAAGGATTTCGTGGAGCAGGCGCCCTGGATGTCGATTTTCCCCGGTATCGCCATTTTCCTGACGGTACTCGGCTTCAACCTGCTGGGCGACGGGCTGCGCGACGCCCTCGATCCGCGCGAGCAGTAAGTAGCGCGACCTGCGGAACCCTTTCAACCTTCGAGACAGAGGTCAACAGCAAGTCCATGACGCAATTCAATTGGCAGAACCCGTACCTGACGCCGCGCCTGCCGGTGTTCGCCCGCAACATCGTGTCGACGTCGCACCCGCTCGCGGCGCAAGCCGGTCTGCGTATTCTCTGGCAGGGCGGCAACGCCGTCGACGCCGCGATTGCCGCCGCGGCGTGCATGACCATCGTCGAGCCGGTGTCCAACGGTCTGGGCGGCGATTGCTTCGCCCTCGTCTGGGACGGCAAGCAGGTCCACGGCCTGAACGCCTCGGGCACCGCGCCCGGCGCATGGAACGTCGACTACTTCCGCAAGAAGTATGGTGAGCAGCACGGCATCGCCAGGCAGCCGATCCGCGGTCTCGACACCGTGACCGTGCCCGGCGTGATCGCGGGCTGGGAAGCGCTGCACGCGAAGTTCGGCAAGCTGCCGTTCGCCGACCTGATGGCGCCTGCCATCGAGATTGCCGAGCGTGGCCACGCCATCGCGCACATCGTGGCGCGCAAGTGGGCGGCGGCGGTGCCCGAGCTCAAGGACCAGCCGGGTTATGCGCAGACCTTCACGGTAAACGGCCGCGCGCCGACGACGAGCGAGATGATGCGCTTCCCAGGCCATGCGCGCACGCTGCGCATTCTTGCCAGCGAAGGGCCGCGCGCGTACTACGAAGGCGAGATCGCCGAGCGCATCGCCGCGTGGAGCGCCGAGCACGGCGGCGCGATGACGACCGGAGATCTGCGCGGCTACCGCGCCGACTGGGTCAAACCCATCGAGAAGGACTATCGCGGCTACACCGTGCACGAGATCCCGCCGAACGGGCAGGGCATCGCGGCGTTGATGGCGCTCGGCATTCTCGAGAAGTTCGACGTCTCGGGCCTGGCGGTGGATCGCGTGCACTCGCAGCACTTGCAGATCGAGGCAATGAAGCTCGCCTTTGCCGACCTGTACAAGTACGTGGCGGACCCGCGTTCGATGGAGGTCACGCCCGAACAGATGCTCGACGACGCCTATCTCACCGAGCGCGCGAAGCTCATCGACCCGGAGCGGGCCACGCAATTCGACTTCGGCATGCCGAAGGCGGGCGGGACGATCTACCTGAGCGCAGCCGACGAGCACGGCATGATGGTGAGCTTCATCCAGTCGAACTACATGGGTTTCGGTTCGGGTGTGGTCGTCCCCGATCTGGGCATCGCGCTGCAGAACCGCGGCTGCGGTTTTTCGATGGACCCGAAATCCGCCAACGTGGTCGAAGGCGGCAAGCGGCCGTTCCACACCATCATTCCGGCGTTCCTCACACAGAAGGTGGACGGCAGGCACGAGGCGGTCATGAGCTTCGGCGTGATGGGCGGCGACATGCAGCCGCAGGGCCATCTGCAATCGATCGTGCGCATGCTCGACTACGGCCAGCAGCCGCAGGCGGCCTGCGATGCGCCGCGCTGGAAGGTCAATCGCGACTTCACCATCGACGTCGAATC
Organism: Pandoraea pulmonicola; assembly: GCF_000815105.2. Classification (NCBI taxonomy): domain Bacteria; kingdom Pseudomonadati; phylum Pseudomonadota; class Betaproteobacteria; order Burkholderiales; family Burkholderiaceae; genus Pandoraea; species Pandoraea pulmonicola. The sequence continues at coordinate 1,263,740 of NZ_CP010310.2, forward strand.
GACGCTCGACCGTGAAACCGTCGCGGGCCTGCAGGCGCTCGGTCACAAGCTCAAGTCCATCGACGATCCGTACATGGACTTCGGCTCGGGCCAGTACATCTGGCGTCTGGATCGCAACGATCCGGATCGCGGCTACGTGGCCGCGAGCGACAGCCGTCGCGACGGCCTGGCCGCCGGCTACTGATCAGGCCGTCCGGTTCGCGGGGCCGGCCAACCGGTGCCCGTCGCGTCAGCTCCGCGCCGTCGCGGCGTTGAGCGCATCGCGGTTCAGGCCCGCCACGTTCTTGTAGCGATTCGAGATGGCGGCAAGATCGGCGGCGCCGATCACGTCGTCGATGTGGGTGAACGGCTTGTCGCCGCTCAACTCGTGCACCGTCTGCAGAATCGCGTCGGGCGGCGCCTTGCGGTTCATCAGGACCACGTCGGCCGTGGCCTTGCCACGAATCCGGTCGTAGGCGTCGAGCGCCGCGGCCGTGAGGCCGTGTTCGTGCAACTGCGCGGCCAGACACGGCGCGTCGAGAATCGCCTGCCCGGCGCCGTTGGAACCGCGCGGCACCATCGGATGCGCGGCGTCGCCCAGCAGCGTCACGCGTCCGAAGCTCCAGCGCGGCAGCGGGTCCTGATCGACCATCGGATATTCGAGAATGGTCTCGGTCGCCTCGATCATGCCGGCCACGTCGAGCCAGTCGAAATGCCAGTCGGCGAATGCCGGGAAGAAGTCCTCGAGACGACCGACGCCGTTCCAGTCGCGCCGCGCCGGACGCGGCGTCTCGATCTCGGCCACCCAGTTCACCAACTGATTGCCCTTGCCGTCCACGTCGTTGCGAATCGGATAGATCACCATCTTGCCGACCGAGAGCCAGCCGGCGCGCACCATCGTCGCGCCGGTGAGAAACGGCGGCAGCACCACGCTGCCGCGCCACATGTTCACGCCGGAATAGCGCGGCGCGCCTTCGGTCGGGTACAACTGCTTGCGCACGACGGAGTGGATGCCGTCCGCCGCGATGAGCACGCGTGCGCGCACGGGGGATAGCGATTCGCCGGCAGGCGATTCGAAGGCGACCGTCACGGCGGCGTCGTCCTGCGAGAAGCCGGTGCAGCGGTGGCCGAGCACCACGGCGTCATCGCCCAGACGCTCTCGCACGGCGGCCAGCAGCACGCCCTGCAGGTCGCCGCGGTGGATCGAGAACTGCGGCCACGCATATCCGGCGTACTCGCCCGCGGGCTCGCTGTACACGAACTGCCCGAAGCGGTTGAAGAACGCCGACTCCCGTGTCGTCACCGCCACGTCGCGCAGCGCGGCGGTGAGGCCGAGGCCGTCGAGCACGCGCGACGCATGCGGCAGGATGTTCACGCCCACACCGAGCGGGCGAATTTCGGGCACCGCTTCGTACACGCGGCAGGCGATGCCGGTGTCGTGCAGGTTGAGGGCGAGGGTCAGGCCGCCGATACCGGCGCCGACGATAGCCACGTCGATCGATGAGGGCATGTGGAGTGTCTCCTGAGCGGCAAGGCGCCAACGGTTCTGGTATGGACACCATTAAAGCGCGTCGCCAGTCATCAGGGAATTTTGATTATCATATGAATTCATATTCATTAGTTATGAGTTGCCGATGAACATCTCGCTGCGCCAATTGAAGGCTTTCGTGCTGGTGGCCACGCTGGGCAACTTCACTCGCGCCGCCGAGCGGCTGCACATCACGCAGGCGGGGCTGTCGGTCATGATGCGCGAGATCGAAACACAACTGGGCAGTCGGCTCTTCGATCGCACGACGCGCAGCGTCACGCTGACGCAAGCGGGGCATGCGCTGCTGCCGGTGGCCAGCGCGGCCGTCGGTCAGCTCGACGCCGTTGCCGGGCAGATCGCGGCGTTCGGGCAGGCGGCGCGCAAGACGCTGCGCATCGCGGCCACGCCGCTGGTCTCGTCGCATCTGATGCCCGTCTGGTTCGGCGAGTTTTCTCGCGCGAACCCCGAGGTGGATCTGCGGCTGCACGAGGCCGAACTCTCGCAGGTGCATGCGCTGATCGAGCAGGGCGAGGCCGACCTGGGGTTCGGCTTCTTCACGAAGGCCTCGCACGGCATCGAACGAACGCTGCTGCAGTCGTTTCGCCTGATGCGCGTGACGGCGGGGGCGAAGCGCACGCAGCGCACATCGCCCAAAGCCGGCAAGGCCATCACTTGGAACGACCTGCGCGACGAGCGGTTGATCGGCCTGCCGTCGGACAACCCGATTCAGCAACTGGTGGAAGCCCAACTGGCGCGCATCGACCGTGCCGACGAGCCACGCGCCGCCTTCCGTCGTTTCGAGACGCTCATCGGCATGGCCGAGGCAGGCATGGGCACGGCCATCATGCCGACTTTCGCATTGCCGGCGTGCCGGCAGCGCGACGTGCGCTGGGAAGTGCTCACTCAGCCGGAGGTCATGCTGGGCTTTCATCGCATCGTCAAGCGCGGACGCGCGAAACCCGAGCTGTGGCGGCAATTCACCGAACAGGTGACGACATCGCTGCAACGCATCGACGCCCTGGCCGACGGTGACGCGCGTTGACTTGTCGGGGCGTCGCGGGCGGAGGGGCAAGGGGGACGAGGGGAGGACCGAAGCCATTGCCGTCGCGCTGTCAGTACGCGCTCACTCGTCTGGGATTCCTACACGGCGCTGCCGGCACGCGGCTACGTGAAGCTTCCGTTGGTTCATCGAATCGTCACAGTTCGCCCGCGATAATCACGTCGCACTAGGAATCTACAAACTAATTCGGCGGCCGATCTACTGCGTCAGTTTGCGCGTGGCACCGGGCGCCGGTGCGACCCGGGGAAACGACGCAATGACGATCCGTCATCGAATAACGCTATTGGTGATCCTGACGTTTGCCGCGCTCTCGATCATTGGTAGCTATGCGGTCTACCAGACGCGCGCGAGCGCCCAGAAGGTGCGCCAGGTAACGGAAGGCGTGGTGCCGAGCGCGCTCGCTTCCGCCGATCTCGTCTCGCAGGTCAAGGCGGTGCAGATCGCCACCATGACGCTGGTCTATGCGCCGGACGAAACCGTCGTCGAGCAGGCGCTCGACAGTCTCAAGAAGCTGCGCGGCGAGATCGATCAATCGCTTGCTCGCCAGGCCGACGGCGCCGCCAGCGATGCGCAGAAGGGGCTCGTCGCACAGGCCCGCGAAAGCGTCGATAACTACTTCAACGCCATCGCGGATACCGCGAAGCTCAAGCAGGCGGGCAAGACCGAGATGGCGCAGGCGTTCCTCTTCGCCATGGTCGCGCAATATCGCGACGAGCTCGAGGGCGTGGTCAACACGCTGCGCGTCGAGAAGAACCGCCAGAAAGACTCGGCCATCGCCACGCTCAACGACACGCTCTCGACCACCACGACCGCCATCGGCCTCGTGACGGGGCTGGCGATCGTGTTGCTCACGGCCGTCGGCGCGCTGCTCTATCGCCAGATCACGCGTCCGCTCTCGCGCATGCAGGCGATGATGAGCGAGATCGCGAACAGTCAGGACTTCACGCGCCGCGTGCCGGTCGGTCGCATGGACGAGATCGGGCATTCGATCGTGGCCTTCAACGGCATGATCGAGAAGATCCAGGAACGCTCCGCGCAACTCAAGCAGAAGACGGCCGACATTCAGGCCATGTTGCAGAACATGCAGCAGGGCATTCTGACGGTCGTCGACGGCTCGAAGGTGCACGGCGAGTATTCGGCCTATCTCGAAGCGATCTTCGAGACGCAGGACATCGCCGGCCGTCCGGTCATGGAACTGGTTTTCGGCGACAGCGATCTGGGCTCGGACGCTCTCTCGCAGGTCGAGGCGGCCATCGATGCGTGTATCGGGCAGGACGCCATCAACTTCGCATTCAACGAGCACCTGCTGGTTGGCGAAATCGGCAAACGCATGCCGGACGGGCGCATGAAGCAGCTTGACCTGACCTGGTCCGCCATCACCGACGAGACCGACACCATCCTGCGCCTGATGTTGTGCGTGCGCGACGTGACCGAACTGCGCGAACTCGCCGCCGAGGCCAACGAGCAGAAGCAGCGTCTGGAGATGATCGGCGAGATCCTGGCGGTGAGCCAGGAGAAGTTCCATCACTTCATCGAGAGCTCCACAGGGTTCATCCGCGAGAACGAGCGCATCATCCGCAAGCATTCGCAGGCCGACAGCGCGGCGATTGCCGAGCTGTTCCGCAACATGCACACGATCAAGGGCAACGCGCGCACCTACAACCTGCAGTACCTGACGAACGTCGTGCACGAGACCGAGCAGCGCTACCACGAGTTGCGTCAGCCGGACGTCGCCCGCCTGTGGGATCAGGACGGCCTGATGCGCGAGCTCGAACGCGTGCGCGAAGCCGTCGACACCTACGCGCAGATCAACGAAATGAGCCTGGGCCGCAAGGGGCCGGGCCGTTCCGCCGACGAGCAGACCATGACGGTCGACCGGGCGCACATCCGCGCCAGCCTGCGCATGCTCGAAGCGGCCGATCCGAACGATCCGCATCAACTCGTCGCCATGCGCGACGCCGTGCACCAGACGCTGCGCCTGCTCGGCACCGAAGGCGTGGGCGAGGCGCTGGGCGGTGTGCTCGACTCGCTGCCGTCGCTCGCCGCCGAGCTCGGTAAGCCGGCGCCGACCGTGCGCATCGACGACAACGGCTATCGTCTGCGCTCGCCTGCTGTGCGCATCCTGCGAGACGTGTTCATGCATCTGTTGCGCAACTCGATGGATCACGGTCTGGAGAGCGCCGAGGAGCGCCGTGCCAAGGGCAAGCCGGCGGCCGGCACCATCGACATCGAGGTGGGCCTCGATCACAACATGCTGCAAGTGACGCTGACCGACGACGGACGCGGACTCGCGCTGCATCGGATTCGCAGCATCGCGGTGCAGCGCGGCTGGATCACGGAGCAGACGTACGTGACCGACGAGCAGATCGCGCAGTTCATCTTCCGTCCCGGCTTTTCGACGGCGTCGCAGGTGACCGAAGTCTCGGGCCGCGGCGTGGGCATGGACGCCGTGCAGGACTTCGTGCGCCGCGAGCACGGTCGCATCGAGCTGCGCTTCACCGATGAACGCAAGGGAGCCGAGTTCCGCCAGTTCCAGACGGTGGTGTGTCTGCCGGACAACCTCGTGGTGGATGGCTTCGATCTGAACAGCGTGGCCGCCGACGCGGTCGATCTGCCGGCGCTGGAGGCCGATGCGGCGCAGGATCGTCCGGCCGCTTCGCGCGACGACCTGTCGCAAGCCGACAAGGTCTGACGCGGCGCGCAAATCGGAATGGCTTGTAGGGCGAGGAATGGGCGGCGCGGACGCTATGGGGCCGCGGCCGCCGCGCCGCTTTCGGAGACGAGGTAAGTATGTCCGCAGTGCAATGGGTGTTGGCCGGTGTGCTCGCCGGGGGGATCGGCGTGGGGTTGCTGGCGTTCGTCGCGCATCGCGTGCGCATGGCGCAGGCCACCGCACACTGGCGCGCGCTGGCGAAGACGCACGACGAGGCGCTCGAACAGGCACTGGAGCGCGAGCGTGTCGCCGTCGCCGCCAGGGATGCGCTCGAGCAGGAGAGCGACGATGCACTGGCCGATCTGCGCACGCACCTCGCTCAGGTGGAACAGGACCTGCAGGCGGCGCGCAAGTCGGAAGCGGCCGTGCTCGAGGCCAAGGCGATGTGGCAGGGCGAAGCACAACGCATTGCCGGCGAGGCGGCGCGACTGCGAGGTCTGGCGGCGACGTTCGAGCGCTGGCACGAGCAGATGATCTCGCTCATGACGCAAAACCAGGACATGCACGCGAAGAACCACGAACTCGCGTCGATCGTGCGGCACGTGCTGATCGTCTCGCTCAACGCGTCGATCGAGGCAGCTCGTGCGGGTGCGGCCGGACGCGGCTTCGGCATCGTGGCGAGCGAGGTGCGTGCGCTCGCGACCCGCTCGGAGGAGCTGTCGAAAAGCTATCGCGACAGCCTGCACCGCAACGATGTCACGACCACGGCGACGTTTCAGGACATCCAGGCGGGCGGCAAGATGATCGCGGCCTCGCTCTCCAGCGTCGAAGCGCTGGCCCAGCAGTTGCATTCCCGACTTCACTGAGCAGGCAGGTTTCGTTGTGATCAGCGCTCACGCACGCGACAGTTTCGAACGCATCCTTCACAAGGCGGCGCGCACCCGGCTCGCCCGTTCCGGGCACGGCTCGTGCGAGATCGTGCCCATCGGCGCGAGCCACGAGGGGCAGGGCGGCAACGCCGATGGCATCGATCTCGCCGCCCGTCACGCCAACGTCGTGGTGCTCACGATCTCGTCGATCGGCTTTCGCATGCTGCTCGTGCTGCATTTCGACGAGGACGAGGCGACGACGGCGTACTTCTGCGGTGGCACCGAAGACAAGCCGTTTCGCGAAGTGTTTCTGGAGATCAGCAACCTGTGCTGCGGCGCGATCAACCAGGAACTGCTCAACTACTTTCCCGATCTGGGCATGTCCACGCCATACGTGCTGAGCGCGCGCTGCGTGCCGCATCTCATGCAGCTCAAGCCGAACCATCTGGCGTCGTGGGACATCACGTTCGATGGCGCGGTGCGGCTCGCCGCCACGCTGTGCGTATGCGCGCACGCGCCGCTCGACTTCCACGCCGACGTGAGCGAGACGCAGGACAGCAGCGGCGAGCTCGAAATGTTCTGAGCGCGGAGGTCCCGCCGCGTGCGGCGATGCGGAGCGTCGCACGCCTCGGCCCGGCATGGCGCCGCCTTACACCGCCGCTTTACATCGCCGCTTTATATCGCATTACGACTTGGCAAGGAAATACGACAATGAACCGAAGCACCCCCCGCGAGTCGGTCAGCCAGTTTCTGATCCTGGACGACAGCGTCGAGCACGAATATCCCGAAGCGCTCGTGCGCGGCATGATCGACATCACCGAAGGCGTGTTTCGTGGCCTGTTCGGCGACATCGCGCTGTCGTGCGAGCCGCCCAGCGTGGTGCGCGATCGCATCATCTTCGGCGAGGTGTTCAGCCTGATTCCGCTCGAGAGCGCCTGGTGTCGCGGCTACATGATGATGCAGGCCGAGCAGGTGCCGTTCATGCAGCTGCTCGAACACACCGGCCGCTGCGAGGGCCAGGCGGGATTTCGCGAGCTCAACGGCATGCTCGGCGAATTGACCAACCTCATCTGGGGCGCGTTCAAGAACCGCTACATGGGCGATCCATCGGCCGTGGATCGCGCGCAGGTACAGGTGCCGCTGCTCATCAATCACAAGCAGAAGTACATCTCGTTCGGCACCGACAATCCGCAGTTGTGTTTCATCTACCGCCTCACCGATCCGGTCGACGGCCGTATCGTCACGCTGCATCAGCATTTCGTATTCAGCCTCAACTGGTCGCCCGAAGCGTTCCGCGAAGCGGCGCAAGCGAGCGCCGGGCCTGTCGAGACCGGGGCGCTGGAACTGTTCTGAGGTCCCGGCTCGCCCATTCATTACCTCTTACACACAAGGACAACACCATGTCTAAGATTCTCGTGGTCGACGATTCGAGCACCGTGCGCGACGAAGTCGCGGGTTTTCTGCGCAAGAACGGCCTCGACGTCGATACGGCCGTCGACGGCAAGGACGGCCTGGCCAAGATCAAGGCGAGCCCGGGTGTGAAGCTCGTCATCAGCGACGTGAACATGCCCAACATGGACGGCCTGACGATGGTCGAGAAGATTCGAAGCGAACTCGCGAATTCGACCGTCAACGTGGTCATGTTGACCACCGAGAGCAGCCCGGCCATGAAGGAGCGCGGCAAGGCCGCCGGCGTGAAGGGCTGGATCGTCAAGCCGTTCAAGGGCGATGCCGTGCTCGAGACGTTCCGCAAGCTCGCCAGCTGAGCCGGAGCGTCGCCGCGCCTGGCGCGATGCGCATCGCCGTGATGGCGGGAATGGCAAGGATGGTGGGGATGACAGGGTTGGGCGGACCGCCGGACTGAACTGTTGTGGCGGATGTCGCCGCCGCGCGGCGGCGGCGTTACACTGCTGACTTTCCCGCATTCGCGAAGATCTGCGCATTCTCGCCTTCCGCCCATGAGCGTCGCATCCCAGAAAAAGAAGCCGGCCGCCGCCCCTGCCGCTGTGCCGCCTGTCGCGCCCACGTCGGGCGGCGATGTGAATGAAGCGCACGGCGCACGCAACGCCAATGACGACGCCTCGAATCGGGCGACCGACACGGCGACCGATACGGCGGACGCCCGTCCGCGCCGCTCCAAGCTGCGGCTGACGTACGTCATCGCGAGCCTGGACAGATTGCTGCGTCGCCATATGTCGGAGGCGCTCGCGCCGCTGGGCCTCACGCTCGCGCAGTTCACGGCGCTGTCGGTGCTCGATGCGCGCGGCAAGCTCTCCAACGCGCAGCTCGCGCAGCGCTCGTTCATCACGCCGCAGTCGGCCAACGAAGTCGTCAGCATCATGGCGTCGCGCCAATGGATCACGCGCGAGCCCGACCCCAACCACGGCCGCATCGTGCTGCTGCAACTGACCGACGAAGGCCGCCGGGTGCTCGCGCAATGCGAGGCCGTCGCGAAGGACATCGACGCGCGCATGCGCGCTGGCGTCGGCCGCGACGACGCCGCTGCCGTCCAGCGCCATCTCGAACTGTTCGTGCGCAATCTCCGCGACTGACCCGATCCCATCGCCGAACCGCCCGGTCGACTCCGGGTTTGTCCCGACCTGCCGATTGCTTGTATTGTCAGGTAGCTTGATATTAAATGGAGTCCGTCGCCCCGGACCGCATCGGTCGATGCGCATGGGTGTCGTGCCCGGCTGAACCGGCGTCGAGCCACTTTGAACGCGCATGGAATATGCCTTGAATGTGCGCTCGAGGTGCTCGTCGCTCTTTGCCCTTCGCACGACGCGTTGCGCGCAGAGGTGGGCGTGCACGAGCGAAAGCGACCGAATCCCGGTGATATCGCAAGACGAAGTTGGCGAGCCCTTCGTGTGGCCTCGTCTCCGTTGCGATGCATGTGTCGTTAATATCAGGTTTCCTGATTTATTGGCGATCTCGCATCGCTTCGGCGTCCGATGCCGAGGAGCGGCGCATCAGGGGCCGCCAGCGACGGGCGGCAACCGACGTCCATCAAGAAGATCACAGGAGACACCATGGAATCGAATCGGGACGGGAGCGCGCAGGCGCTGCCATTGGGCGCGGAAGGGGCGGGGGGCGCGGGGAGCGCATCGAGCCCGATCGCACTCACGCTGGCGTTGTGCTTTGCCGTGGCGTTGCTCGAAGGCCTCGACCTTCAGTCTGTCGGCGTGGCCGCGCGGGGCATGGCCAAGGAGTTCGGCCTGAGCGTTGCGCAGATGGGCATTGCGTTTTCGGCGGGCACGTTCGGTCTGCTGCCGGGGGCGATGGTCGGCGGACGCCTGGCCGACAGCATCGGCCGCAAGCGCGTGCTGATGCTCTCGGCGGCGCTTTTCGGCGTGCTGTCGATCGCCACGGCCTTCGTGTCCGACTTCTGGATGCTGGTGATCGTGCGGGTGCTCACGGGCATCGGCCTGGGCGGGGCGATGCCGAACCTCATCGCGCTGTCCTCCGAGGCCGTGGCGCCGCGCCTGCGCGGTACGGCGGTGAGCATCATGTACTGCGGCATTCCGTTGGGCGGCGGCATCGCCGCGACCATCGGCATGCTCACGGTGAGCGACGCCGACTGGCGCCACATCTTCTACGTCGGTGGCGTCGGTCCGCTGCTGCTCTTGCCGCTGCTCGCCATCTGGCTGCCGGAGTCGCGCGCCTTCGCGGCCGCCACGGCACAAGGGCAGCGCGCCACGCCCGCGCCGATGATGACGGTGCTGTTCTCGGAAGGGCGCGGCGTCTCCACGGTGCAACTGTGGCTGTCCTACTTCTGCACGCTTATCGTGCTGTACTTCCTGCTCAACTGGCTGCCGTCGCTCATGGGATCGCGAGGGCTGGCGCGCGGCGAAATCGGCTGGGTGCAGATCCTCTTCAACCTGGGCAGCGCCGTGGGTGTGCTCGCGCTGGGCTACCTGATGGATCGTGCGCGCATGTCGGTCGTGATCGGTGGCATGTACCTCGGCATGATCGCCTCGCTCGTCGGCCTGGCCGCCGCGCACGGCTTCGGCGTGCTCGCCGCGGCGGCGTTCTTCGCGGGCATGTTCATCATCGGCGGCCAGTCGGTGCTGTATGCCCTCGCGGCGGCCTACTACCCGACGGCCATGCGCGGCACCGGTGTGGGCGCTGCCGTGGCGATCGGGCGTATCGGTTCCGTGGTAGGACCCCTCGCCGCCGGCATGCTGCTTGCCGTGGGCAGCAGCGCGGCCGTGGTGATCGGCGCGAGCATCCCGGTCACCATCGTGGCGGCGCTCGCCGCGCTCACGTTGATCCGTCGTCCCCGCGCAGCCGACTGACCCGGCCTTACGGCGGTCGGCTACGCTTGCACGCGACGGATGGCGCTCACCCGCCCCGTCGCGTTTTTTCTTGAGCGCGGGCCCACGCGTTCATGGCCTTACCGGCCGGCAAGACGCCCATGCGCTGCCGGCGCACACATAACTAGATCGATAACCTGGAGACTCTCATGGCATATCCCTTCCTTCGCTGCCGCATTCGGGCATTGACGCTCGCCGCCGCCGCGCTGGCGGCGCCCGGCATGGCTTTCGCGCAATCGAATGTCACGATGTACGGCATCGTCGACACCGGCATCGAATATGTGTCCCACGCGAGCGCGAACGGGGCGGTGTGGCGCATGCCGGGCGTGACCGGCGAGTTGCCTTCGCGCTGGGGGCTGCGCGGCAGCGAAGATCTTGGCGGCGGCCTCTCGGCTATCTTCCAACTCGAGAGCGGCTTCAACATACGCGGCGGTGATCTGGGGCAGGGCGGCCGTCTGTTCGGCCGTCAGGCGTTCGTCGGCGTGAAGGGGCCCTACGGCACGCTGGCCTTCGGCCGTCAGTACACCATGACCTACTACGCGTTGCTGGGTTCCGACGTGCTTGGCCCGGACATCTACGGCATGGGCTCGTTCGACGCGTACATTCCGAACGCGCGCGCCGACAACTCGATCACCTATCAGGTCGGCTGGCAGGGACTGACGTTCGGTGTGGGCTACTCGTTCGGCCGCGACTCGGGCGGTACGGGCAACTCGCCGGGACAGGGCACATGCGCGGGGCAGGTGCCGGGGCAGGCCGTGCAGTGCCGCAACTGGTCGGTGATGCTCAAGTACGACGCGAGCAACTTCGGCGTCGCGGCGTCGTACGAAGAACAGCGCGGCGGCACCAACGCGGCAGCCAACTTCTTCGATGGTCAGGCCACTTCGGCCTTCACCAGCAGCAGCGACAAGGACACGCGCACCACCCTGGGCGCGTACTACAAGTACGGATCGCTCAAGGTTGGCGGCGGCTGGCTCGGCCGCCGCGTGTCCACCTCGGCCGTCAACACGCATTCGAACCTGTTCTATCTCGGCGCGGCCTACAACGTCACGCCCGCCTGGCTGGTGGACGGCGAGGTCTATCGCATCATCAACGGCGATCACGACTCGCGCGGCACCATGACCACGCTGCGCGCGACGTACTCGTTCTCGGCGCGCACCGCCGTCTATGCGCAGGCGGCTTACCTGTTCAACAGCGCGCGTGCGGCGTACTCGGTCAGCGGCGGCGGTGGCGGCACCACCCCGCCGGCCGGCACGGGCCAGACCGGCGTGATGCTCGGCATGCGCCACACGTTCTGATTTTTCGGATCAGGGTTTTCACTGAAGACAACAGACTTGTAATGTAAGGTTTCCTGATATTAAATGTGGCTGTTGGCAACGCCGCGCGTCACTTCCGGCGCGCGGTGCACGAAATTCAGGACACTTGGGAATCACGCAAAATGAATGCATACGAAGGCCGCTGGAAAACGATCGACGTGAAGGTGCAGGACGGCATTGGCTGGGTCATCTTCAATCGTCCGGAGAAGCGCAACGCGATGAGCCCGACGCTCAACGCCGAGATGAATCAGGTGCTCGACGCGCTCGAACTCGACGCCGACGCCAAGGTGGTCGTGCTCACGGGAGCGGGCGCGGCGTGGACGGCGGGCATGGATCTGAAGGAATATTTCCGCGAGATCGACGGCGGTCCGGAAATCGTGCAGGAGCGCGTTCGCCGCGACGCTTCCGATTGGCAATGGCGCCGTCTGCGCATGTACGCGAAGCCCACGATCGCCATGGTCAACGGCTGGTGCTTCGGCGGTGGTTTTTCTCCGTTGGTGGCTTGCGATCTGGCCATTGCCGCGGATGAAGCCGTGTTCGGTCTGTCGGAGATCAACTGGGGCATTCCGCCGGGCAATCTGGTGAGCAAGGCAATGGCCGACACCGTGGGGCATCGCCGCGCACTGCACTACATCATGACCGGCGACACGTTCACCGGCGTGGAAGCTGCCGAGATGGGCCTCGTCAATCAGAGCGTGCCGCTCGCACAGCTGCGCGAAGCCACGCTCGCGCTCGCGGCCAAGCTGCTCGAAAAGAACCCCGTGGTGCTGCGCGCGGCCAAGCACGGCTTCAAGCGCTCGCGCGAACTCACGTGGGAGCAGTGCGAGGACTACCTGTATGCGAAGCTCGACCAGGCGCAACTGCGCGACCCCGAGCATGGGCGCGAGCAAGGCCTGAAGCAGTTCCTCGACGACAAGGCTATCAAGCCGGGGCTGCAGGCCTACAAGCGTTGAGACGGCGCCCGGGAAGCGGCTGGGCGAACGATGCCATGAAGGGATGAAGGAGAAAGCGCAATGCATGAAGTGCAGATGCTGATCGGCGGGCAGTGGCGCGGCGCGCAGGGCGGCGCGACGTTCGAGCGGATCGATCCGGTGACGGGCGAGGTCGCGAGCCGCGCGCCGGCGGCCACGCTGGCCGACGCGCACGCGGCGGTCGACGCCGCACAGGCGGCCTTCCCGGCGTGGTCGGTGCTCTCGCCGACGGCGCGCCGCCAGCGCCTGCTCGCGGCGGCCGAGCGCATGGACGCGCGCGCCGCGGAGTTCATCGCCATCGGCGCCGCGGAGACGGGCGCCATGGCGAACTGGTATGGCTTCAACGTGATGCTCGCGGCCAACATGCTGCGCGAGGCGGCGGCAATGACCACGCAGATCGACGGCAGCGTCATTCCGAGCGATGTGCCGGGCAGCCTCGCACTCGCCGTGCGCGCGCCGGTCGGCGTGGTGCTTGGCATCGCGCCCTGGAACGCGCCGGTGATTCTGGCCACGCGTGCGCTCGCCATGCCGCTCGCCTGCGGCAACACGGTGGTGCTCAAGGCGTCGGAGCAGTGTCCCGGCGTGCACGCGCTCATCGGTGCGTGTCTGCACGAGGCCGGGCTCGGCGACGGCGTGGTCAATGTCGTGACGAACGCCCCGCAGGACGCCGGCGACATCGTGGCGCATCTGATCGCGCATCCGGCCGTGCGGCGTGTGAACTTCACCGGCTCCACGCACGTGGGCCGCATCATCGCGCGCGTGGCGGCCGAGCATCTGAAGCCGGCGCTGCTCGAGCTCGGCGGCAAGGCGCCGGTGCTCGTGCTCGACGACGCCGATCTGGACGCCGCCGTCGACGGCATCGCCTTCGGTGCATTCTTCAACCAGGGTCAGATCTGCATGTCGACCGAGCGGGTGATCGTCGATGCGAAGATCGCCGACGCTTTTGTCGAGAAGCTCGCCGCCAAGGCGGCGACGCTGCGCGCGGGTTCGCCCACGTCGCCGGAGAGCGTGCTCGGCGCCATGGTCAGTGCACAGGCGGCCTCCCGTGTGGCGGCGCTCGTGGAAGACGCGCGCGAGCATGGCGCACGCCTGCCGCTGGGCTGTCGCGTGGAAGGCGCGATCATGCAGCCCGCCATCGTCGACGGCGTGACGCCCGCGATGCGGCTCTATCGCGAAGAGTCGTTCGGACCTGTGGTGACGATTCAGCGCGTGAGCGGCGACGAGGAAGCCGTGCAAGTGGCCAACGACAGCGAGTTCGGTCTGTCGGCGGCGATCTTCAGCCGGGACGTGTCGCGCGCGATGCAATTGGCCAGACGAATCGAGTCGGGCATCTGCCACATCAACGGTCCCACGGTGCACGACGAAGCGCAAATGCCGTTCGGCGGCGTGAAGGCCAGCGGCTATGGACGCTTCGGCAGCAAGGCGTCCATCGGCGAGTTCACCGAGCTGCGCTGGATCACGGTGCAGACGACGCCGCGCCATTACCCGATCTGATCGCCAGGGCGCCTGCGGGCGCGACGACGAATGAGGATGTGCCCGCGCGCGAACGCTCCCGAGAGAGCGCCGCGCCCGGGCGAAGCAGGAGACAGTGTTTTGAACCAAGGCAACAACACGGCCCCGGACGGGCATCGCTATCGCCGGGTCACCATCGGCAACCCCGGCGTCGAAGTGCGGCGCGACGGCGAGTTCTGGTACCTGCGCTCGCGCGAGCCGCTGGGCGATTTTCCCGTGCGGCTCACCGACCGGCTTGTGTCCGGCGCGGCGCGTCACCCCGAGCGCTGGCTCGTGGCGCGACGCGGCCCCGACGGCGAATGGATCGGCATCAGCTATGCGCAGATGCTCTCTCGCGCGCGTGCCATCGGACAGGCGTTGCGCGATCGCGGGCTGTCGCAGGAACGTCCCATCGCGATCCTGTCGGGCAACGACCTCGAACATTTTCAGTTGGCGCTCGGCGCGATGATGGCCGGGGTGCCGTTCGCACCGATTTCGCCGGCGTACTCGATCGTGTCGACGGACTTCGGCAAGTTGCGGCACACGATGGACCTGTTGCAGCCAGGACTCGTCTACGCGAGCGACGCCAGCGCCTATGGCCGCGCGATGGACGCCGTGTTGCCCGACAGTGTGATCCGTGTCTCGGCGCAAGGTGGCAACGGTTCGCTGGCGTTCGACACGCTGCTCGACGCGTCGCCGCGCGACATCGATGCGTATCACGCGAAGGTCGATGGCGACACTGTCGCGAAGATTCTGTTCACCTCCGGCTCGACGCGTCAGCCGAAAGCCGTGCCGACCACGCAGCGCATGCTATGCAGCAATCAACAGATGCTGCTGCAGACGTTCCCCACCTTCGGCGAGGAACCGCCCGTGCTGGTCGACTGGTTGCCTTGGAACCACACGTACGGCGGCAGCCACAACGTCGGCATCGCGCTCTACAACGGCGGCACGCTCTATATCGACGATGGCAAGCCGGTGGCGGGCAAGTTCGAGGAGACGCTGCGCAACCTGCGCGAGATTTCGCCCACGGTGTACTTCAACGTGCCCAAGGGCTGGGAGGATCTCGCCATCGCGCTGGAGAGCGATGCGGCGTTGCGCGAGCGCTTCTTCGCTCGCGTGAATCTCTATTTCTTCGGCGGCGCCGGGCTGTCGCAGGCCGCATGGGACCGGCTCGAGCGCGTCACCGAGGCGCACTGCGGCGAGCGCATCCGAATCATGTCGGGGCTGGGCATGACCGAGACGTCGCCGAGCTGCATGTTCACGACCGGCCCGATCATGCGCGCCGGCTATATCGGCCTGCCGGCGCCCGGCTGCGAGGTGAAGCTCGCGCCTGTGGGCGGTAAGCTCGAAGTGCGTTTTCGCGGGCCGAACGTGATGGCGGGCTACTGGCGCCATGTGGCGACGGACCCGGTGTTCGATGAAGAGGGCTACTACCGCACGGGAGACGCCGCGACATTCGTCGACGCGCAGCAGCCGGCGCTCGGCCTGCAGTTCGACGGCCGCCTCACCGAGGACTTCAAGCTCAGTTCGGGCACGTTTGTGAGCGTGGGGCCGTTGCGCGCGCGCGTGATCTCGGAAGGCGCGCCGTACGTGCAGGACGCCGTCGTGACCGGCATCAACCGCGACGACATCGGCCTGCTGGTGTTTCCGCGTGTCGAGGACTGCTGCCGCCTGAGCGGTCTCGGCGCCGATGCGCCGCTGGCCGAGGTACTGACTTCCCCGCCGGTGCGGGAAGTCTTCACCGCGCTGCTGCAGCGCCTGAATGCCAATGCCGGCGGTAGCGCCACCTACGTTGCACGGCTCATGCTGCTCGACACGCCGCCGTCGCTCGATCGCGGCGAAATCACCGACAAGGGCTCGATCAATCAACGTGCGGTGCAGGATCACCGGGCGTCGACGGTGGATGCTCTGCACGCCGCACAGCCCGGACAGACGAACGACGCACGCATCGTTCTCGCCCCCGCGAGGCGCTGAGATGACGCATTCGGCATCGCAAAGTGCGGCGCAAGACATTGCGTTCGTGCTGGAAACGCTCGGCGTGGGTGAAGCGCTCACGCGGCTTGCGCCGTTCCGCGAGTTCGATACGGCAACGCTCGTGCAGGTCGTCGACGAGGCTGCTCGCTTCTCTCGCGAGGTGCTCGCTCCCCTCAATGTCGTGGGTGACCGCGAGGGTTGCACGTGGCAGGAGGCGAATGGCGGCGAAGTGCGAACCCCCGCCGGCTTCGCCGACGCCTATCGCCAGTATCGCGAAGCGGGTTGGCCGTCGCTGCCGTGCGATCCGGCGCTGGGCGGGCAGGGCTTGCCGGTCGTCGCGCAGGTGGCCGTGCAGGAGCTGACCGCCGGCGCGAACCTTGCCTGGACGATGTATCCGGGCATTCTGCACGGTGCGTACGAGTGCGTGGATCGTTTCGGCAGTGCGGCGTTGCGCGACGCCTGGCTCGGCCCGCTGGTGAGCGGCGAATGGCTCGCCACCATGTGTCTGACCGAACCGGGCGCGGGCAGCGATCTGGGACAGATTCGCACGCGCGCCGAATGGACCGACGCCGCGCACGAGAGCGCCAGGATCACGGGCGAGAAGATCTTCATCTCCGGCGGCGAACAGGATCTCACGCCGAACATCGTGCATCTCGTGCTGGCACGCACCCCCGATGCCCCGGCAGGCAGCGCGGGACTCTCGCTCTTTCTCGTGCCCAAGGTGCTGGCCGACGGCACGCGCAATGCCGTCCATTGCACGGGCATCGAGCACAAGATGGGCATTCGCGGCAGCGCGACGTGTTCGATGGCGTTCGAGGGCGCCACGGGATATCTCGTCGGCACGCCGCATCGCGGGCTGGAAGCGATGTTCGCGATGATGAATTCCGCGCGCCTGCACGTGGGCGCGTCGGGTGTGGGACTGGCGCAGAACGCGTACGACATGGCGCTGCGTCACGCGCAAGCGCGGGTGCAGTCGCGTGTGCCCGGCGGCGCGCCAGGCGCACCCATCGCGCAGCATCCGGCGGTGTGGCGTCTGCTCGAAGGGCAACGTGTCGCCGTGGAAGGTGCGCGGCTGCTGCTTTATCGCGCGGCGCTCGCCATCGACGAGTCGCATCACGCGCAAACCGCGGCGGCGCGTGCGCAGGCCGATGCGCTGGCCGCACTGCTCACTCCCGTCGTCAAGGCGATGCTCACCGAGCAGGCCTTTCTCGGGGCCAGCGACGCCTTGCAGGTGTTCGGCGGTTACGGCTACGTTGAAGAAACGGGGATCTCGCAGGTGCTGCGCGACGCGCGCATCCCGATGATCTACGAAGGCACGAACGAGATTCAGGCCATCGACCTCTTCCTGCGCAAGATCGCGAAGGATGGCGGCGCCACGCTGTCGCACTGGCTGTCATGGGTGCGCTCGCAGGTCGGCGAGGCACGCCATCTCGAGGGGCTGGTGGGATTCGATGCGGCGCTTGCCTGCCTGGACGAGTGGGCGCGGTTGCTGCCGCCATTGCTGACGCTTGCGCAAGCGTCGCCACGGGCCGCGCTGTGCGTCGCGGGCGAAGTGATGCGCGCCGTGCACGGTTTGTCGATGGCGGGGCTGTGGGCGCAGGCAGCGCTCGCCGTGGACGGAGCACAGCACGCCAAATGCCACGCCGCACGCTACTGGCTCAAGTTCGAACTGCCGGAAACCCGGCGCGCGATGGCGATCCTCGCGGCACAACTGACCGATCCGGAGACGGGCGAATGAACCTCGAAAAACTCGTCGCCATCGACACGCACGTGCACGCGGAGGTGTCGTGCTGCCAGCCGCCGGATCTGTTCGGCAAGGCGTTCGACGACGCCGCCGACAAATACTTCGGCACCGTGCTCAAGCAGAACCGCCGCCCGACGATTCCCGAGACCATCGAACACTATCGCGAGCGCAACATCGGTTTCGTGATGTTTACCGTGGACTGTGAGGCGAACGTCGGTCGCCGCCGCATTCCCAATGAGGAAATCGCGGGCTTCGCGCAGGAGAACGCGGACATCATGATTGCGTTCGCGAGCATCGATCCCCACAAGGGCCGCATGGGCGTGCGCGAAGCGCGGCGTCTGGTCGAGGAATTCGGCGTGCGTGGCTTCAAGTTCCATCCGACCATGCAGGGCTTCTTCGCGAACGACCGCATGGCGTATCCGATGTACGAGCTGATCGCGGAGCACAAGCTCACGGCGGTCTTCCACAGCGGCCACTCGGGCATCGGCTCCGGCATGCCGGGCGGCGGCGGTTTGCGGCTGAAGTTCTCGGAGCCGATTCATCTCGACGACGTGGCGACGGACTTTCCCGACATGAACATCGTCATCGCGCATCCGTCGTGGCCGTGGCAATCGCAGGCGCTGTCCATCGCGCTGCACAAGCCCAACGTCTATATCGATCTGTCGGGGTGGTCGCCGAAGTACTTTTCGCCGGAGCTCATTCAGTACGCCAACTCGCTGCTGCGCGAGAAGATGTTGTTCGGCTCGGACTTTCCGCTCATCGCGCCGGACCGCTGGCTGCGCGACTTCGAGACGGCCGGCTTTCGCGACGAGGTCAAGCCGCTATTGCTCAAGACGAATGCGACGCGCATGCTCGGGCTGGCCGAGGCGCCGGCCGGTGCAGGCGCTGCTTGAGGCGCCTCCGATGGCGATGGGGAGGGGCGCTCGGGGATTTCGCTCGACGGCGATGTCAGCGCAGGCCCGGCGCGCCGTAGCGCAGGCGGGCGGCGTCGCGCATGGCGCCGATGAGCGTCTGTTCGGGCGGCGTGGGCACCGTGTCGTTGCGCCAGAGAATACCGATGGACTCCTCGGTGCCCTTCGTCGCGAAGGGCAGGGCGCAGAGCATGCCGTCCGTCAGATCGTCCTGCACGGTGATTTCCGAGGCGATCCAGACGACGTCGTCGTGCAGCGCCATCGCGCGCGCGAGCGACATCGAGAGCAGTTCGGAATAGTCGTCGAGTGCGCCGACGCCATGGGCGCGCAGGAAGCTGTCGGCCGTGTGGCGCAGGATCGTGCCGTGCGGCGGCAACACCACGTGATAGCCGGCGACGTCGGCGAGCGACACGCTGCGCTGTCGCACGAGCGGATGAGACGGGCGCACGACCACGCACAGCGGCGTGGCGCACAGATGCTCGAACGTCAGACCGGCCATGCTCTCGGGGTCGGACATCCGGCCCAGTGCCAGCGCCACCTGTCCGGACTTCAGTTGCGTGAGCAGTTGCTGGTTGGCGCCGGTATGCACCTGCACCACGATGCCGGGCCACTCGCGCCGGAACGCCGCCAGCACGCCCGGCATCATGGCTGCCGCCAGCGTGGGCAGCACCGCGATCTCGACCACGCCGCCGGTCTGGCCGACGGCGCGCGAGAGCACGTCGATACCCTGGCGCAGCGCACTCACACTCGCGCCCGCATGACGCAGGAACAGTTCGGCCTGCGCCGTTGGCCGTGCGCCGTTCCGGCCGCGATCGAACAGACGCACGCCCAGCAGCCCTTCGAGCTCGGCAATCGTCTTGCTCACGGCGGGTTGCGTGATGGACAGCGCCTCGGCGGCGCGCTGCAGGCTGCCGTGCTGCGCCACGGCGAGCAGGCATTGAAGATGGCGCAGCTTGATGCGGCCGTCGAGTGGGTGTCTTTCCATGCCGGAAAGTTATGAAAAGCCTAAGAAAATGTCAATAAATATATCCGTTGATTATGGATATAGTGTCGAAAACAAGCTGGCGGGCCTGCAACGCGCTCAGCCGGATCCGTCAACACAAAATGGAGTGAGACCATGTCGAACACGACAACCGTCCTGCGCCCCCGCGACTGGGATTCGCATCCCAAGCTCATCGACAGCGGGTACAAGTCCACGGCGCTGCGCGGCCCCAAGCAACTGCTCGTACCGGTCAGGCAGAATCTGGCCGACCTGCGCGCGCCCGTGTACGGTCACGGCATCGTCGGAGAGCTCGACGGCGACCTCACGCGCAATGCCGTACGCAATGGCGAGCCGCTCGGCGAGCGCATGATCGTCACGGGCCGCGTGCTCGACGAAGGCGGTCGTCCGGTGCCCAACACGCTTGTGGAGCTGTGGCAGGCCAACGCCTGCGGCCGCTACGTGCACAAGGTCGATCAGCATGATGCCCCGCTCGACCCGAACTTTCTCGGCGCCGGCCGCGCCCTGACCGACGCGCAGGGCCGCTACAGATTCCTGACCATCAAGCCGGGCGCGTATCCGTGGCGGAACCATCACAACGCGTGGCGTCCGCAGCATTTGCACTTCTCGGTGTTCGGCCAGTACTTCGCGACCCGCTTGGTCACGCAGATGTACTTCCCGGGCGACCCGCTGCTTGCCTACGACCCGATCTTCCAGGCCACGCCGGCGCATGCGCGCGACCGCCTGATCGCGCGTTTCTCGATGGATGTCACCGAGCCGGAGTACGCGCTCGGGTATGAATTCGACATCGTGCTGCGCGGTGCCGACCAAACGCCGATGGAGTCCTGAGCCATGTCCGAATACAAACAAACGCCCTCGCAAACGGTCGGCCCGTACTTCGCCTACGGCTTGTCGCCGGAGCAGTATCTGTACGACTTCAAGAGCGCCTTCACGCCGGTCGTCGCGACCGATCGCGCCGAGGGCGAGGCGATTCGCCTGATCGGGCAGGTGCTCGACGGCGCCGGCAATCCGATCAACGACGCGCTGATCGAAGTCGTGCAGGCCGATGCCCACGGCCGCTACGTGCAGACGGCGGACGATATCGCCCGCACCGGCTTTGCCGGCACCGGCCGCTGCGGCACGGGCACCGACGCGGAGAACCGTTTCGTCATCGAAACCATCAAGCCGGGCGCGACGGCGCCGGGCGAGGCGCCGCGCATCGACGTGATCCTGACGATGCGGGGCTTGCTCAATCACCTGTTTACGCGTATCTATTTCGACGACGAGGCGGCGGCCAACGCGCTCGACCCCGTGCTGCGGCAGGTGCCGGCCGAGCGTCGCCACACGCTGGTGGCGCGCCGCGAGGTGAGCGGCGGCCGGGTGTCGTACCGGTTCGACATCCGGATGCAGGGTGACGAGGAGACGGTATTCCTCGACATCTGACTTCGGTCATGCAAGGCTGAAATTGGCGCGGCTTCGGGCCGCCGGCGAATGCGTGCCGGTGGCCCGCGGCCGTATCTGCGTTTTCTGCGTTTAGCAACGCATCCCACCACATCGAATTACCGATGACGGAACTGCTTGACTCCTTGCTGCGCGGCGCTGCCGTGGCGAATCGTTTTTCGCGCGACGCCACATTGCAGGCCATGCTCGACTTCGAAGTGGCGCTCGCCACGGCCGAAGCCGACGTCGGTCTGATTCCCGCCGCCGCCGTGGCGCCCATTGCCGCCGCCGCCCGGGCGAGTGAACTCGACTGGCCCGCCCTGCGCGACGACGCGGCGCACGCGGGCAACCTCGCCATTCCCCTCGTCAAGCAACTGACCGCCCGCGTGAGTGCACGCGACGCCGATGCCGCGCGCTTCGTCCACTGGGGCGCCACCAGTCAGGACGCCATCGACACCGGCCTCGTCCTGCAGGTACGCGGCGCGCTCGACGACCTTGGCGCCGACCTCGACATCCTGATCAAACGCCTCGCCGAGCAAGTGCGCGCGCATCGCGCGACGGTGATGATCGGGCGCACGTGGCTGCAGCACGCGTTGCCGATCACGTTCGGCCTCAAGCTCGCCGGCACGCTGGACGCGCTGCTGCGCGCTCGCGCCGATCTCGCGAGCGTGCGCGAACAGGCGCTGTGCGTGCAGTTCGGCGGCGCGGCGGGTACGCTGGCGTCGCTCGGCACGCAGGGGCCGGCCGTCGCGGCGGCGCTCGCGCGCCATCTCCATCTGCACGAGGCGGCGACGCCCTGGCATGGTCAACGCGATCGCATCGTGCGCGTGGGGAGCTGGGCCGCGTCGCTCACCGGCTTGCTCGGCAAGTTCGCGCGCGACACGGCGTTGCTCACGCAGACCGAAGTCGGCGAGATCGCGGAAGCCTCCGGTCCGGGGCGTGGCGGGTCGTCGACCATGCCGCACAAGCGCAATCCGGTCGGCAGCGCGTCGATTCTGGCTGCGGCGGCGCGCACACCGCAACTCGCCGCCACGCTGTTCGGCGCGATGCAGCAGGATCACGAACGCGGACTGGGCACCTGGCATGCCGAATGGGAGACGTTGCCCGAATTGCTCATGCTGTGCGGCGGTGCGTTGGCCGCGGCGTGCACGCTGGTCGAAGATTGGACGGTCGACACCGCCCGCATGCGCGCGAATCTCGACATCACGCACGGACTCATCATGGCGGAAGCGGTCACCATGGCGCTGGCCGAATCGATGGGCCGGCTTGAGGCCCATCGTCGCGTGGAGGCGCGCTGCCGCGACGCGCTCGCGCAGCAGCGCAGCCTGCTCGACGTGCTGCGCGAGGACGAGGCCATCACGCAGCTTCTGTCCGCCGAGGCGCTTGCGCGCCTGACGGATCCCCAACACTACCTGGGCGCCGCCGAGACGTTCGTGAGCCGCGTGCTGGCGCACGCCGACGCCGCGATGGCGCCGCAAACCCAAAACGGCAGGAAATCCCAATGAACGATCAGGAACGCTACGACAACGGCATGCAGGTGCGCCGCGCCGTGCTGGGCGACGCGCACGTCGATCGCACGCTCACGCGTCGCAACGAGTTCAACGACGACTTCCAGAACTTCATCACGCGCTTCGCCTGGGGCGACGTCTGGACGCGTCCGGGCCTCACGCGCCACATGCGCAGCATGATCACGCTGTCGCTGCTCATCGCGCTCAATCGTGGCGACGAATTCCGCATGCACGTGCGCGCCGCGTTCAACAACGGCGTGACGCGCGACGAGATGAAGGAGCTGTTCCTGCACGCCGCGCTGTACTGCGGTCTGCCCGCCGCGAATCAGGCGATCCACGACGCGGAGAAAGTCTTCGCCGAAATGGAAGCGGCCGATCCGGGCTCCACCACCCGCGCGCGCGATGGCGCACAGGAATGAGGAGGCGAGGGCAATAACCGTGGAACGATTGATCGATATCGGCGACGCCACGCTGCGGGTGGCCATCGACGGAGACGCGCGCGCACCGGCGCTCGTACTGTCCAACTCGCTGGGCACGACGCTCGACATGTGGGCGCCGCAGGTGAGCGCGCTCGCGCGCGACTTCCGCGTGATCCGCTACGACACGCGTGGGCACGGTGGCTCGTCGGCAACGCCGGGCCCGTACACCATCGACCAACTGGGACGCGACGTGATTGCGCTGCTCGACGCGCTCGAGATCGGCCGCGCGAGCCTGGCGGGCGTGTCGATGGGCGGCATGACCGGCATGTGGCTGGGCATCCATGCGCCGCAGCGCCTCGAACGTCTGGCCATCGTGTGCTCGTCGGCGTACATCGGTGGCGAGGACGGCTGGAACGCGCGCATTCGTGCGGTGACGGCCGAAGGGATGGGCGCGGTGACGGACGCGGTCGTGGCACGCTGGTTCACGCCGGCGTATGCGGAGCGCGAACCGGCCACCATCGAGCGCATGAAGGCCATGTTCCGCTCGCTCTCGCCGCAGGGCTACGCTGCCGCATGCGCCGCCGTGCGCGACATGAACCAGCTCGACGAGATTGCCTCGATCGAGGCGCCGACGCTCATCGTCACCGGCGCTGGCGATCTGGCGACGCCCCCCGCGATGTCGACGGCCATGGTCGAGCGCATTCCGGGCGCGCGGCAGGTGATCGTGCCGGGCGCGCATCTGTCGAACATCGAATGCGCGGCGGCCGTGACCGAAGCGCTGTTGGCGTTCCTGCAGGGCAAGGCGCCGGCCAGCGCATAAACCGGCGGACCGGCAGGTTCGCGGGTAAGTTCGTGAGCGTGCAGGGGAGGGGCGGCCCGTCAGGCATCGTCGCCCAGATGCGTGTGTTGCGCCGTGCGTCGGAAGGCGGACGGCGTGACGCCCACGTGGCGTTTGAACACGCGGCAGAAGTACGCCGGGTCCTGAAAGCCCAGCTCGTACGCCACGTGCGAGACGGGCGCGGGGATGTAGATGAGCTTGCGGCGCGCTTCGAGCATCAGCCGGTCCTGCACGAGATCGAACGCCGACTTGCCGGCGATGCGTCGGCACAGGCGATTGAGCTTGCTTTCGGTCACGTGCAGCCGCTCGGCGTAGGCGGGAATCGACCACGCCTCGGTGTAGTGCGTCTCCACGAGCGCGCGAAAGCGTGCGAACAGATCCAGTTCCGTGCGGCCTGCGCGGCTCGCCGAGTCATGATGCGCGTGCAGGCGCGCGAGCAGCAGCAACACGCTGCGCGTGAGCCAGCCGACCATTTCCGCGTGCCCGAGCTGCGGGCGCGAAAACTCGTCCATGATCAGACCAAGCAGGGTGTAGAGACGGTCGCGCGTTTGCGGTGCGTCGCCCAGCGCGAAGAGCCACGGCTTGCTCAGCAGCGACTCCATATCGGCATCGACGCCGAGCGCCGCGTCGAACGGCACGCTCTGCGCCATCGTCAGCACGAAGCCGTGTGCGCCGCGCGAGAAGCGGAAGTTGTGTACCGCCGACGGATGCACCGTGATCACGGCCGGGCCTTCGACTTCCCAGGTCGCGTCGTCGACGTTCGCCTCCACGGTGCCTTCGAAGATCGCGAGCACCTGGAACAGTCCCAGGTGCCGGTGCGTGTCGATGTGCCAGTCGTACAGGCGGCTGCGCGTCTCGATCCATTCGATATGGACGAAGTCGGCGCTGTCGGTTCCGGTCAACTCGCCATATAGCGAGAATTCCGGAATCGTCTCGCGCGCCGCGCGCGGCCGGGATGAGGCGACTGACATACTGGTTTTCCCTTGGGTGAGGTTGTCGAAAAAGTACAAGAAAGTCGTCGATTCATCCATTCAACGCAACGCGTGCGCTCCATAAGATATGACGCATTCGCCCCTCGTGACAAGGCGTGAACCGATCTTTCGGCATGCTCGTTTACGCGCAGTCCTAAGTTGGTGCAGCGTGCGCAATGCAGCCAAGAAATGCAATCCGCACGGCAGCCATTCTCCCGTCGCGAGATGCCCGGCAATCGTTCGCCGGACGAGGGGCGCGTCGATTTCAGGAGACAACCATGCGTACCCATTACCCCGTCGTCATCGTCGGCGCCGGTCCCGCCGGCCTGCTGCTTTCCCATCTGCTGCATCTGCAGGGCATCGAATCGATCGTGCTCGAATCGCGCTCGCGCGAATCGGTCGAATCCACCATTCGCGCCGGCGTGCTCGAGCAGGGCACGATGGACATCCTCGACGAGACGGGCGTGGGCGAGCGCATGCGCCGCGAAGGCGCGGTGCATCACGGCATCGAGCTGGCGTTCGGCGGCGAGCGTCATCGCATTGCCCTCACCGAACTCACCGGCCGCGCGATCACCGTCTATGCGCAGCACGAAGTCATCAAGGATCTGATCGCGGCACGCGAAGCGGCGCAAGGCGAGATTCTGTTCGACGTGTCGGACGTCTCGGTGCACGGCATCGACAGCGCACGACCGAGTGTGCAGTTCACCGAGGGCGGCAAGGCGCATCGCCTCACGTGCGATTTCATCGCGGGCTGCGACGGCTTTCACGGCGTGTGCCGTCCGGCCATGCCCGAATCGGTGCGCAAGGAATACCAGCGCGTGTATCCATTCGGCTGGTTCGGCGTGCTCGTCGAAGCACCGCCGTCGTCGGACGAACTCATCTACGCGGCGCACGAGCGCGGTTTCGCGCTCATCAGTACGCGCTCGCCGACGGTGCAGCGCATGTATTTCCAGTGCGATCCGAGCGAGCGCGCGGAGCAATGGAGCGACGAGCGCATCTGGCACGAACTGCATACGCGCACCGAGAGCCACGACGGCTGGCGCCTGACCGAAGGCCGCATCTTTCAGAAGAACGTGGTGGCCATGCGCAGCTTCGTGGCCACGCCGATGCAGCACGGCCGCCTGTTCCTTGCCGGCGACGCGGCACACATCGTGCCGCCCACGGGGGCGAAGGGGATGAACCTGGCGGTGGCGGATGTGTGGCGTCTTGCGCGGGCGCTCGACGATTTCTTCCGTCGCGACGACGAGGCCGGATTGCGTGGCTACTCGGAGGCGGCGCTCAAGCGCGTCTGGCGCGCGGAACACTTCTCGTACTGGATGACGCGCATGCTGCACCGGCTCGACGACGCCTCGCCGTTCGAACAGCAGATGCAGCGTGCCGAACTGGAATACGTCGTGAGCTCGCGCGCCGCGTCGCTCACGCTGGCCGAGAACTACGTCGGACTGCCGCTGGCCTGACGCGCACGAGCCGGTGCGCGCGACTATGCTATAACCGCCGGCAACGACCGGAGCATAACCGCCCGTTATGGATGGCCTGACGAAAGATCATTTTGGCGGACGGGCGAAACACGTACAGTAGCGGCAGAATTCGATGCCCCCAACACCCGTCCTCCGTCCCCCGACGCACGGGCGTCCGCCGGTGGCGCCGGATCTCAATATAAGAACGGAATGACAGGCGGGGCGGCGACGCCCCCAGGAGACAGATTCATGACACATTCGCGCACGGTGGACGTGCCCGCCTACATCAACGCACACCGGTTTTCCGGCTATCAATGGCTGGTGCTGATCCTGTGTTTCTTCGTGGTGGCCATCGACGGCTTCGATACCGCCGCCATCGGCTATATCGCGCCGTCGCTGGTGCAGCAATGGCACATCGACAAGGGTTCGCTCGGCCCGGTGCTCTCGGCCGCGCTTTTCGGCCTGGCTGGCGGCGCGATCTTCGCGGGGCCGCTGGCCGATCGCCTTGGCCGCAAGACGATGCTGGTGCTCTCGGTCGTGTTCTTCGGCATTGCGAGTCTGGCAACGGCCTTCGCGCAGGATCTCCAGACGCTCACGCTGCTGCGTTTCCTGACCGGCCTTGGCCTCGGCGCCGCCATGCCGAACGCCGTCACGTTGATCTCCGAGTTCGCCCCGGAAGCGCGCCGCGCGGTGATCGTCAACACGATGTTCTGCGGCTTCCCGCTCGGTGCGTCGGTCGGCGGCTTCGTGGCGTCGTGGCTGATTCCGCACTTCGGCTGGCATAGCGTGCTGGTGCTTGGCGGCGTGCTGCCGCTGGTGCTGTCGGTGCTGCTGGTGCTGTGCCTGCCCGAGTCGGTGAAGTTTCTCGTGGTGCGCCAGAAGCCGGTGGAGCGCGTGCGCCGCATCCTGTCGCGCATCTCCGGCGAATCGCTCGACGGCGTGAGCGTCTTTACCGTCATCGAAGCGGCGCCCCGGCGTGCCGGCTCGGCGATCGGTGTCGTGCTCTCCCGGCAGTACGGCTTCGGATCGCTGATGCTGTGGCTCACGTACTTCATGGGGCTCGTGATCTTCTATCTGCTCACGAGCTGGATGCCGATTCTGTTCAAGGACGCCGGCTTCACCATCGAGCGCGCCGCGCTGATCACGGCACTGTTCCCGCTCGGCGGCGGCATCGGTACGATTCTGTCGGGCTGGCTGATGGACAGGTTCAACGCGCAGAAGGTGGTGGCGCTGGGCTATGCGTTGACGGCCGTGCTCGTGTATGGGGTCGGGCAGGCGATGGGCAACATCGGCATGCTGGTGACGCTGATTTTCCTTGGCGGGACGGCGATGAACGGTGCGCAGTCGTCGATGCCGTCGCTCGCCGCGATGTTCTATCCGACGCACGGACGCGCCACGGGCGTGGCATGGATGCTTGGCATCGGTCGCTTTGGCGGGATCGCCGGGGCGCTGCTCGGTGCGGAACTGATGCGCCGCCATCTCGGCTTCTCCGCGACGTTCTCGCTGCTCGCGATTCCCGCCGTGATCGCCACCATCGCGCTGCTCGCGAAGAACGCCTGGGAGCGTGCGACGGGCAATCTGGCGGCACAGTCGGGCAACGACGCGCGCAACTCCGCCGCCATGCATTGACGCATCGGTCGGCGGCGAACCGATCGACCGTCGCACTCGCGGTACCCGACGCGGCGCGCATGCGAATGTGCGCCGCGTTTTTTTTGCGGACGTTCGGCGGCTCGGCCCGCTGACTTGGGGCTTGGCCCCTAAGCCTTGGCCAGCGCGTCGATCATCGCCATCGCGGCGGCCGGGTTGCGCTCCTTGAAGCCGCTGATGACATAGAGGAAGACGTCGCGGTGTGCAACTTTCGGCGGTGCGTCGCCCACCGTGTCGAGTCCCTTCGGTACGTCGCCCCTGGCGAACGTCTGCGCCCGTTCGACCCATTCCGCCATGGCCTTCGGGGCGTAGCCGAGCTTGTAGCGTTCCTCCGTCCCCATGAGCCGCGCGTAGACGAACGGCGCGGTGACGTCGGCGATGCATGGGAATTTGGCGTCGCCCGCGAGCACGACGGCCATCTGGTACTTGCGCGCCAGCGCGATGAATGCCGGCACGGCAAAACTCTCGTGGCGCACTTCGAGCGCGTGGCGAATCGGGTGGCCGTTGGCCGTCGTCGGCAACAGGCTCAGGAAGTGTTCGAAGTCTTCGGGGTCGAAGGTCTTGGTCGGCGCGAACTGCCAGTTCACCGGACCGAGCTTCTTTCCCAGCTCGAGTACGCCGCTGTCGAAGAAGCGCGCCACCGATTCGCCGGCCTCGCCAAGCACGCGGCGGTGCGTGGCGTAGCGCGACGCCTTGACGGAGAACACGAAGTCGTCGGGCGTTTCGTCGAACCAGTTGCGGAACGTGGCCGGCTTCTGGGAGCCGTAGAACGTGCTGTTGATTTCGATCGAGGTGAGATGCCGGCTGGCGTATTCGAGCTCGCGGCGCTTGGGCCACTTCTCCGGGTAGAACGTGCCTTGCCAGGGGGCGAAGTTCCAGCCACCGATGCCGATGCGGATACGCCCTGCGGGAGTCGATGCCTTCGGGGTTTTCGTCACTGCCATCGTCGCTGCCGTCGTGAATGGCGCACGCGGGCGTGCGCGTTGGGGAGGGATGAAGCCTCGATGGTGAAGCAACGACCCGGCGCGCGTCAACGGTGTGTGTGACGCACGCCGGGGGACGGTCAACTGCGTCGGCGTCCGAGATGAAGCATGCGCTCGCGGACCTCTTCTTCGGATCGCCAGTGCTCGGCCGGTTTGACGAGATCGCTGCGGCTGATGATGCCGATGAGCTTGCGCGAGGTGGCGTCGCTCACCACCGGCAAGCGTTCCAGTTGATGGGCCGCAAAGCGCGCGGACACGATGCGCCCGGTCTCCGAGGGCAGCGCCACGAGCGGCGGATTCACGCCGTACAGTTGCCCCAACGTCTGCGCACCTTGAGCCTGCGCGCGCAGCAGCGCTTGCCGATCGACCATGCCGAGCACGCCATGTGCGGCGTCGACCACCGGATAGGCGCGATGGATCTGCGTGGCGCCGAACGCTTGCTGTGCGGCGTCCTCGATCGACATGTCGGCGTCGAGCGCGACCGGCTCGCGTGTCATCAGCTCGGCGACGTGCAGGCGCTCGAGCGGATCGACGCCGTATTCGCGATGGACGTGGCGTCCGCGTCGCGCGATCTTCTCCGTCATGATCGAGCGCGGCATGATCCAGATCGTGATGCCGTACGACACGCCGCAGGTCAGCAGTAACGGCAGCAGGGCGTTCACGTCGTGGGTGAGGCCGAGTGCGAAGACGATGGCCGTGAGCGGCGCGCCGAGCACGCCGGCAAGCGTGGCCGCCATGCACACGAGCGCCCACAGCGAGATGTCGCCGCCCGGCAGCATGGGCGCGAGCAGCGTGCCGAGTCCGGCCCCGATCATGAGCAGCGGGGCGAGCACGCCGCCCGAGGTGCACGAACCGAGCGCGATGGCCCAGATGGTCGCCTTCACGAGCAGCAGTGCGAGCGCGGCGTGCAGGGCGAAGTGACCGGCCAGCAGGTCGGCGATGACGTCATAGCCCACGCCCAGGGCGCGCGGTTGCAGATAGCCGCCGATACCCACGGCGAGGCCGCCGATGGCGGGCCACCACATCCAGTGGACCGGCAGCTTGTGAAAGCCGTCTTCAACGGCGTAGAGCGCGCGCGACATGCCCGCCGACAGCGCGCCCGCGCACAGACCGGCAATCAGGCAGGAGACGAGCGCGATGGGCTCGACGGCGGGCGTGGCCATCGGGAACAGCGGACCGGCGTCGAGCAGCAGCGGCCGGGCGAAGCCCGCGACCGCGCACGCGACGATGACCGGCAGCAGGCTGCGCGGACGCCATTCGAAGAGCAGCAGTTCGACGGCCAGCAGGACGGCCGCGACCGGCGTGCCGAACACGGCGGTCATCCCGGCGGTCGCCCCTACGACGAGCAGCGTCTTGCGCTCGGCGGCGCTCAGATGGAAGTACTGGGCGATGAGCGAGCCGATGGCGCCGCCGGTCATGATGATGGGACCTTCGGCGCCGAACGGGCCACCGCTGCCGATCACGATGCCGGAGGACAACGGCTTGAGGACCGCCACGCGCGGCGACATCCTGCTCTTGCCGAACAGGATGGCCTCGATCGCCTCGGGGATGCCGTGACCGCGAATCTTGTCGCTGCCGAAGCGGGCAATGCCGCCCACGATCAGGCCGCCGATGACCGGTAGCGCGATGACGAGTGCACCGAGCGTGTGATTCGCGGGCGAGCGCGGCGCGAACGACAGCGTCTGGTAGAAGAACAGGTTGGTGAAGCCCTGGATCAGGTTCAGCAGCAGCCAGGCGGCGGGCACGCCGCAAAAGCCGATGACGGCGGCCAGCGCGATGAGACGCGGCAGGCCTGGG
The DNA here is from genome assembly GCF_000815105.2 of Pandoraea pulmonicola. Taxonomy (NCBI): domain Bacteria; kingdom Pseudomonadati; phylum Pseudomonadota; class Betaproteobacteria; order Burkholderiales; family Burkholderiaceae; genus Pandoraea; species Pandoraea pulmonicola. The sequence continues at coordinate 1,294,585 of NZ_CP010310.2, forward strand.
GAGCGCGAGAAGTCGCGCGCGTGAGGGGGCGCGCTCATGGGTGTGGTGGTGTTGGGAGCGGATGCCATGACGATGCCGTGATTACATATGGACGCCGCGAATATGGAAGATGTCGGCGAAAGTGCTCAACTCGTTGCGGTGCTGGGCGGCGAGGCTCGACAGACAGGCTTCGCCCGCCGCCGACAGATGCACTTCCACGACCCGCCGGTCGCTCTCGTTCTGGCGGCGCGAGACGAGCCCCGCCTTCTCGCAGCGCGCCACGAGGGCCACCACGCTGTGATGGACCGCCTGCAGGCGCTCGGCCAATTCACTGATCGACGCCCACTCGCGTCCCGGTATGCCTTTCACGTGCAGAAGCAGCAGATACTGTTGCGGCGTGATGCCTCCTTCGCGGGCGGCCGTCTCGCTGAAGTTCAGGAAGCGGCGCAGGCGATAGCGAAACTCGGAGAGCGCTTCGAAATCGCTCTTGGTCAGCGCGGAGGCGCTCGCCGGTGCGTTCGACGCATCGGCGGATGGCGGCGGCGCGGCCGGGCGGTGCGGGGAAGGGGGCTGCGACATGACGGAATGGGTTGAGGGTTCGAAAACCGAAAAATACATCATACTGCGATATTTTTGAGTATCTTAGGGATAGCCGGGATGACAAAGCGGGCGTAGTGCGTGCAGAATCGCGAAAAAACGAGACTCAGCAGTGACTGGAACTCGATCCCCGCCGAGATGCTTGCGAAGTGCTGGTCATCTTCTTCCACCGGTGACAAGCGTCGTCCGAGCGGGCCGACCTCTGACAGGGAGGAGACATGGCTTCCACGGTCCGGCGCCGCTGGCGCACGGGAACGTTGTTGTTGCTATCGGTGGCACTCGGCTCTACGGTTGCCGCCTATCACTACGCCACCGGTGTCGAACTGGGTGGCGGCGTATTTCAGCAGATCGGTTTCGGACGTCAGGGCACCTCGTCCGGCGCCGCCGCGCACGCGCGCGGTTCGCCGTCTTCCTGCCGCGCTGACGATTGCCGGTCGGATGCGGCCTCTCAGCCGCGTTGATCACGCCGGCGCAGATCATCGAGCGAATGAACGAATGACGTGCTGCGCAGTGTGATGCCGGCACGAGTGCTCCATTGTGCAGGTGGCGGAACGCGGCCGCAGGCATCACGGGCACCGAGGTCATCGCACCGTGCTGCATTGCACGCGTCGTCGCACCGCCCATGCCCGCGAGGTAACATCGCGCGATGGATGCCCTCATTGCCGCTTCCGCCCGCGCGCTGGCCGCGGGCGACCCGCTCGGCGCGCTGCGCCGCGTCGCGCTCCGCGAAGACCCGCCGGCCCTCGCATTGCGCGGTATCGCCATGGCGCAACTCGGCGAGTATGTGCGTGCGCGCGAACTGCTCAAGCGCGCCGCGCGCGGCTTCGGATCGCACGAGGCGCTCGCCCGCGCACGGTGTGTCGTTGCCGACGCCGAAGTCGCCCTCGCCATGCGCGATCTCGGCGGCTCCCCCCGAACGCTGCAAACGGCTGCCGCGCGACTTGAAGCGCATGCCGATCTATCCAATGCGATGCTTGCGCGCTTGATCGCCGTGCGTCGCCTGCTGCTGTTGGGCAAGCTCGACGCCGCAGCGCAAGCGTTGCGAACCGCGCCCTTGCCTGGCGTGCCGCCGCGCTACGTCGCCGTCCACGCATTGATCGCCGCGGAACTGGCGCTGCGCAGCCTGCGCATCGACGCCGCCCGTGATGCGCTCTCGCATGCCAGGATCGCGGCGACGGCAGCCGACGTGCCCGCGCTGACCGCTGAACTCCTCAATCTGGGCGAAGCGCTGACCCGCCCTGCAGCGCGCCAATGGCAGGCCGGCGGCGAGCGCACGCTCGGCCTCGAGCAGGTGGCGGCGCTGCTGCGCTCGGACACCGTGGTGATCGACGCTTGCCGGCGAGGTGTCGGCAGCGGCAACGTCTGGCGTCCGCTGACGAAGCGGCCGGTGCTGTTCACGCTCGCGCTGGAACTCGCGCGTGCGTGGCCGGGTGACGTCGATCGCGAAACGCTGATTGCCGAGGCGTTCCGCCTGCACCGGCCGGACGAGACACACCGCGCTCGCCTGCGCGTGGAGATCGGACGCCTGCGGACCTTGCTCAAAGGGATCGTCGACGTCGACGCCACCGCACGCGGTTTCGCGCTGCGCGTGGCCGAGGCGAAAGCGGTGTCGCTGCTGCTGCCGCCGATCGACGGCGAGCGGGCATCGATCGTGGCGCTCCTCGCGGATGGGGCGGCATGGTCCACTTCCGCGCTGGCACTCGCACTCGGCGCGAGCCAGCGCACCGTGCAGCGCGCGCTCGGCGAACTGGAAGCGCAGGGGCGCGTGTGCGCCGTCGGACGCGCTCGTGCCCGACGCTGGACGGCCCCACCGCTCACCGAATTCACGACGATTTTGTTACTCCCTGCCGGCTGGTCGTTTGGCTAGAGTGGTCTTGCACGCCGAGTGCGGCGTAACAACCGGAGCCTGACATGACGAACAATCTTCAACGCATTTCTCGCGAGCCCACTGCGAGCGCCGCGGACATCATCCGCGAATATGGTCCATTCCCGGGCAACGAACGCGCCCATGGCGTGACTTTCGATGGTCAGAAAGTCTGGGTCGCGACCGGCGAGACCATCATCGCGTTCGACACCGCCAGCGGCGAAGTTCGCCAGACCGTCCAGGCGCCCAGCGACGCCGGCACGGCTTTCGACGGCACGCATCTGTACCAGGTCGCCGAGGGCAGCATCAACAAGATCGAGCCGTCCACCGGCCGCGTGGTGCATACGATTCCCACACCCGAGGGCGGCAGTCACTCGGGGCTGACCTGGGCCGAGGGCAGTCTGTGGCTCGGCCAGTACCGCGACCGGCGCATTCTGCAACTCGATCCGCAGACGGGCCGCGTGCTGCGCACCATCGAATCCGATCGGTTCGTGACGGGCGTGACCTGGGTGAAGGACGAACTCTGGCACGGCACCTGGGAGAACGACGAGAGCAGCCTGCGGCAGATCGATCCCGTCACTGGCGAAGTCCTGGCTCGCGTGGAAATGCCCGAGGGCATCGGTGTGAGCGGCCTGGAATACGACGGCGGCGATCTCTTCTATTGCGGCGGCGGCCCGAGCGGCAAGGTGCGCGCCGTACGGTATCCGAAGCGCTGACATACCAATTGCGCCAATTTTCCGGCCACGCCTCAGCGGCCGGATTTGGCGGAAGGTGCGCACTGCGGCGTGTACCGCGATTCGTACGAAGCCCCTCTCGAAGACCCCACCGTCAGGCTATCGCCGCCGATAGCCTGACGTTATTGCATAGATTTTAATAATCAATTTTCATTAATTAATAGCGTTCGGCATACTGTCAACACTTTCCACCCAGTCAGAGAGACACAGACATGCCGATCATCAACACCCAGATCAAGCCGTTCAAAGCCACCGCCTATCACAACGGCGACTTCACGACCGTGACCGACGAGACCCTGAAGGGCAAGTGGTCGGTGGTCGTGTTCTACCCGGCGGACTTCACGTTCGTGTGTCCGACCGAACTCGGCGATCTGGCCGATCACTACGAAGAATTCAAGAAACTGGGCGTCGAGATCTACAGCGTTTCGACCGACACCCACTTCACGCACAAGGCCTGGCACGACACGTCGGACACGATCCAGAAGATCCAATACCCGATGATCGGCGACCCGACGCTCGCCCTCTCGCGCAACTTCGACGTGCTGATCGAGGAAGAAGGTCTGGCCCTGCGCGGCACGTTCGTGATCAACCCGGAAGGCGAGATCAAGCTGTGCGAGATCCACGACAACGGTATCGGCCGCGACGCGAAGGAACTGCTGCGCAAGGTTCAGGCCGCTCAGTACGTGGCGTCGCACCCGGGCGAAGTGTGCCCCGCCAAGTGGACGCCGGGCGCTGAAACGCTCAGCCCGTCGCTCGACCTGATCGGCAAGATCTAAGCGTTACCGCTTCACCGCAGCAAACGCCGCTCGCGTCACGGAGCGGCGTCTCCCGCCGGCGCGCAGCCCCCCTGAACCTGTCGCGCCGGCACCCTTTCCGAATTCCCGACGCCTGCCTGCGCCCGCCCCCCGGCCGACGCGGTGGCCCTTGTTCACCCTATCGAGACGGATACACGCCATGTTGGACGCGAACCTCAAAGCCCAGTTGCAAACGTACCTCCAGAAAGTCACGCGCCCGATCGAGATCGCCGTGTGGCTCGACGACAGCCCGAAGGCGCTCGAGATGAAGGCGCTGGTCGACGAGATCGCGCCGCTCTCGCCGCACATCGCCGTGGTGCCGCGCGACGATGCGAACGAGCGCCGTCCGTCGTTCGCCATCGGCACGCCGGGCGAGGCGCCGCGCATCCGTTTCGCCGGGCTGCCGATGGGCCACGAGTTCACGTCGCTGGTGCTGGCGCTGCTGCAGGTCGGCGGGCATCCGGTCAAGCTCGATGACGACACCATCGCGCAGATCCGAGCCCTCGACGGCGATTTCCGCTTCGAGACCTACATCTCGCTGTCGTGCCAGAACTGCCCGGAAGTCGTGCAGGCGCTCAACGTGATGGCGCTCATCAATCCGCGCATCCAGCAGGTCACTATCGACGGCGCCCTGTTCCAGGGCGAAGTCGAAGCGCGTCAGGTGATGGCGGTGCCGACGGTGTTCCTCAATGGCGTGTCGTTCACGCAAGGCCGCACCAGCGTGAAGGAACTGCTCGCCAGGCTCGACACGGGCGCGAGTGCGCGCGCCGCCAAGGCGCTGGAGAACAAGCCGGTCTACGACATGCTGATCGTCGGTGGTGGTCCTGCGGGGGCTGCGGCAGCGATTTACGCCGCACGAAAGGGCATCTCGACAGGGGTGGTCGCCGAGCGTTTCGGCGGTCAGGTGCTCGACACGATGGCCATCGAGAATTTCGTCTCCGTCACGCACACCGAAGGACCGAAGTTCGCGACGGCGCTCGAGCAGCACGTGAAGACCTACGACGTCGACGTGATCGACGCGCAACGCGCAGAAGCGTTGATGCCGGGCAAGGTCCACGAGGTGCGCCTGGCCAGCGGCGCGGTGCTCAAGGCCCGTGCGGTCGTGCTGGCCACGGGCGCGCGGTGGCGCGAAATCGGCGTGCCGGGCGAGCGCGAGTATCGCAACCGCGGCGTGGCCTATTGCCCGCACTGCGACGGGCCGCTCTTCAAGGGCAAGCGCGTCGCCGTCGTCGGAGGTGGCAACTCGGGCGTCGAAGCGGCGATCGATCTGGCGGGCATCGTCAAGGAAGTCACGCTCGTCGAATACGGCACGCAACTGCGCGCCGACGAAGTGCTGCAGCGCAAGCTGCGCAGCCTGCCGAACGTGCGCGTGCTGACGAATGCGCAAACCACTGAAATCACTGGCGACGGCCAGAAGGTGAACGGCCTCGCGTATGTCGAGCGCGCGTCGGGCGAATCGCGCACCCTCGCGCTCGAAGGCGTGTTCGTGCAGATCGGCCTTGTGCCCAACACCGAATGGCTCAAGGGCACGCTGGCGCTGTCGCGTCACGGAGAAATCGAAGTGGACGCCAAGGGCGCGACCTCGGTGCCGGGCGTGTTCGCCGCGGGCGACGTGACGACCGTGCCGTTCAAGCAGATCGTGATCGCGCTCGGGGAGGGCGCGAAGGCGTCGCTCGGCGCGTTCGAACACCTGATGCTCAGTTCCATCGAGGATGAGGCGAGGGCACCGCAGGCCATCGCCGCTTGACACCGGTCAGGCTCGAGCGGGACGCCTATCCGATCGAGCCTGACCGAGATAGGGTTACGCAGTCTTCGTATGATCCGATGAGGCCCTCACGCGTGGTGCGCGTGAGGGCCTTTTCACATTCGCCTGCAAGCCATCGATTTCGGACGCACGTTAATGGGAAATCGCACATATTCGCCATTCCGACGCGGACGATGCCCAAAGAACGCGGAGATTTTCGATAGTCGGCGAATTCGTCGCCAACATGTGCCCCTTTATTCGACACACGACGCCTGAGGCTCTCGCGCTGAGCGTTAGCCAGGTATTCGCCGGGTGATGGCTGCCGGACTTCGGTTCGCTCGAGGCATCGCCGGCCAGATGAATGGACATATGGGAATCGACAACTTCTTGCGCACACTGAGTGACGCCGGCACGCGATCGCGCGAACGGTGGCAGGCGTGGCGCGCGCAGTCGCCCGGCGTTGGCGGACAGTGGCGCAGCGCGCTGCCGATCGTGCTGGCGGCGGGCGCCATCACGGCGGCGACCGTGGCCTGGTACGTCCGCGATACGGGCTACGCGCCGCTTTTTGGCCAGCACCAGCGTATTTCGGTCGAACAGGCCGCTGGCGTGCTCGACGCCGAGCAGATCCCGTTTCGCATGCATCCGGAAACCGGCGCGATTCTCGTGCCGCACGATCGGCTCGGCCGCGCGCGTCTCGCGTTGGCCGCCAAGGGCGTGACGCCGGAGCTGCCACCGGGGCTGGAGCTGGTCGATCGCGACGAGCGTCTGGGCGTGCGCCAGTTCGTGCAGGACGTGCGCTTTCGCCGCGGCCTCGAAGGGGAGCTGTCACGCACCATCATGTCGATCGACGCGGTGGACGCCGCGCGCGTGCATATCGCGCTCGCCCCGCAGACGTCGTTCGTGACGAACACGAAGGCATCGGCGAGCGCGTCGGTGCTGATTTCGGTGCGCGCCGGTCGGAAGCTTGCGCCGCAACAGGTGAGCGCCGTCGTGAAGCTCGTGGCCGGCAGCGTGAACGGCCTGGCGGCGGAGAATGTGTCGGTCGTCGATCAGCACGGCACACCGCTCACGGCGAATCTCGATCTGGACGAGGCGATGCACGGCGATGCGCAAGCGCGCACCCGTTCGCGCGAGGACGCACTGCGAAACGTGCGGGCGCTGCTCGACGGCATTCTCGGCGCCGATCGCTATCGCGCGAGCGTGAGCGTCGATCTGGACGAAGACGTCGTCTCCAACACCACCGAAGCGCTTGGCGCCGAGCCGCGCGTGATGCAGGAAGCCGTGCGCGAAGCGCGTGACGACGACGCCATCGTCGGCGGCGTGCCGGGGGCCATGAGCAACCGTCCGGTCGATGCTGCGCCGCTGCTGACCGGCGAGGGCGGCGCCATGCGCACCACCTCGTCCACGCGTCAGTTCGCATACGACCGCTCGATCACGCAGACCAAGCGCCAGCGTCCGCGCGTGCGTCAGATGCACGTCGCCGTCATGGTCGACTCCCGGGCCGCGCCAGGCGGCAACGGCTGGTCGAACGAGGCGCTGGCCGACCTGGAACGCACGCTGCGCGCCGGCGTCGGTATCCAGGCGCCGCGTGGCGACACGCTGGTCGTGAGCGCGATGCCGTTTGCGCCGTCGCCGGCCGTGGTGCCGTTCGGGGCACCTGACGCCGCACCGGGCGTGCTGTCGCTGACCGACACGCAAAAGCAATACGCCGCGGTGGCGGCCGGGACGCTGCTCCTGATCGCACTGGCCGCGTGGGCCGTGCTTGCCCGCCGAGCGCGTCGGCGCAAGACGGCCGCGCAAGCCGCCGAGGCCGAAGCACGCGAGCGCAGCCGCCGCGAAGCCGAGCTCGCCGCGCAACAGGCGGCGCTGCCTGCCTTCGCTCCCGATCTGCCACCGGCGTCGGACACCTCGTTCGACACCAAGCTCGAACGCCTGAGTGCCCTGGCGGCGGGCGAGCCCGAACGCGTCGCGCAAATCATCAAACACTGGATTGGTTCGCATGCTGCATACCGCTGAAACTTCCGCGCTGACGCAAATCAACGGCGTCGACCGCGCTGCCGTCCTCCTGCTCTGTATGGGTGAGGAGGCCGCTGCCGCCGTGATGGCACAACTCGCCCCCGGTGAGCTCCTGCGGGTGGCGCACGCCATGTCGCGGGCCGGCAGCGTGAAGAAGCACGACGTGCAAGCCATCGTCGATCAGTTTCTCGACGCCAGTACCGAGCACGGCGGCGCCAATGCCGCGCCTCGCGCCTACCTGGAGCGCTCGCTCTCGGCGGCGCTTGGCGAGGGCATCGCGAGCAACGTGCTCGATGGCATCTATGGGGATCGCGTGCGGCCCAAGCTCGCGCGATTGCAATGGGTGAGCGTGGCCAGACTGGCCGACGTGCTCTCGCGGGAGCATCACCGCATGCAGGCGTTGCTGCTCGCCTATCTGCCGGCCGATCTCGCAGGCCAGTTGTTGCGCGCGCTGCCCGAATCGCAGCAGGAGGCGTTGCTGCTCGAGACGGCGCAGCTCACGCGCGTCGATCGCGAATTGTTGGCCGATCTCGAAATGATTGCCGACCGATGCCTCGCCGGACTGTCCGCGGATAGCGCCGATGTGCAAGGGGCGCGGCTCGCGGCGCAGATCATCGGCCACGTGCCCGAGGAGCAGAAGCGGCTGATGGATGTGCTGCGCGCGCACGACGCGGCGTTGGCAGAGTCCGTCGAAGCCAGCATGTACGGCTTCGACATCCTCGCCCACCAGGCAGCCGAGGTCGTCGATCTCGCCGTGGCCGAAGTGCCGACCGAGACGTGGGCGACGGCGCTCAAGGGCACGGACACGCGTTTGCGTCAGGTCGTGCGCGAGCGCATGTCGCGTCTCCAGGAAGACGCGCTCACGCAGGCGATGCAGCGTCTGGGCGCCGTGTCGTCCGCGCGCGTGGAAGCCGCGCGCACCGAGATCATGACCACCCTGCGGGCTCGCGCACGCGAAACCAACATGACGCTGCGGCTGGCCGATGGCGAGGTGCTGGAATGAGGCCGCACCGGTTCGGCACGAAGGCCGACGCGGCGGCGCAGCGCGGCTGGCTGCCGGTTCAACCCGACATGGCGGCCGTGCGCGCGCAGGCCTATGCCGAAGGGATGGCACACGGCGAGGCCCAGGCGCGCGAGGCCGTCTGGCAGGCGGCCTTCGACGCGGGCCGCGCCGAAGGCGAGCAGGCTGTGGAGATGCGTTTGCGCGCGTCGTATGCCGAGCGGTTGCGCGATGAACTCGACGCCATCGCGCAGCCCCTCGCCGCTTTGCAGACCGCTTGCAACGAGGTCCGTGCCCGCCTTGCCGCCGGTGCGCTGGAGGTGATGACGGACGTGACGTCGCGCGCCGTGAAGGCCGTTGTGCAGCGCGAACTGCACACGGCGGCCCCGGATATTGCGAGCATCGTGCATCACTTGATCACGCAGTTGGGCGCGAGTGGTGGTGTCACCGTTTACGTGAGCCCCGAAGATGCGCAGACGCTCGCCGCGCGTGTCGGCGCCGAGGCGTCCGGTGCGGAATGGCAGATCGTCGCCGACGCGTCGTTGCCGCGCGGCGAGAGTCGCGTCGACGTCGATGGCCTCTGGTACGACGCCGGATGCGAAAGCCGCGAAGCCGCCGTATGGGAGGTCATTCGCCGGCAACTGAACGAATGGGTCGACGCGTCGATCGCCAGCAGCGAACCGATCGTCGTGCAGGTGCCGCGATGAATGACCAGATCGCACTCGCGAGTCCCATGGCGTTCGTCACTCGCGCCAATGGCGCGGTGATCGAGGCGCGCGGACAGCGCTTCTCGCTCGGCCAACTGTGCCGCGTCGAAACGGCGGCGGGGCGTTGGACCGATGCCGAAGTGGTCGGTTTTGCCGACGGTGCGCTGCAACTGCTGACCTACGCCTGCGTCGCCGAGATCGCGCCGGGTGCGCGCGTGCTGCCGGGCGCGGCGGGGCAGACGCCGGACATCGGCACGGCATGGCTGGGACGCGTCGTCGACGCCTTCGCCCAGCCGCTCGACGGCAAGGGGCCGCTACGCGGTGACGCGAAACTCGATACGCGTTGCACGCCGCCCTCCCCGTTGGCGCGGCAGGCGATTTCCGAACCGCTGTCGGTCGGCGTGCGCGCGATCGACGGGCTGCTGAGCCTGGGCAAAGGTCAGCGCGTCGGACTGTTCGCGGGCAGCGGCGTCGGCAAAAGCGTTTTGCTGGGCATGATCACGCGACGCACCGAAGCGCAGATCGTCGTCGTCGGACTGATCGGCGAGCGCGGGCGCGAAGTGGGCGAGTTCGTGAACGAAACGCTCGGTCGGGCCGGACTCGCCAGGGCCGTCGTCGTCGCCGTGCCGGCCGACGCCCCGCCGGCGCAGCGCATGAAGGCCACGGAGCTTTGTCACGCGATCGCCGCGCATTTCCGCGATGCGGGGCATGACGTGCTGTTGCTCGTCGACTCGCTCACCCGCTACGCGATGGCGTGTCGCGAGGTGGCGCTCCTGCTCGGAGAGGCGCCGGCTGCGCGCGGCTATCCGGCGTCGGTGTTCGCGCGGCTGCCCAGGCTGGTCGAGTGCGCGGGCAACGGGGCGGGCAATGGCAGCCTGAGCGCGATCTACACCGTGCTGGCCGAGGGTGACGACTTGCAGGACCCGGTGGTCGACACGGCACGCGCCGTGCTCGACGGCCACATCGTGCTCTCGCGCGAGCTGGCGGACGCCGGTCATTACCCGGCGATCGACGTCGGCGCGTCGGTGAGCCGGTGCATGACGCGAGTGGTGGGTGCACGCCACGCCGGCGCGGCCAACGCGTTCAAGGCGCAGTGGCACGCCTATCGGCAGATCCGCGAATTGATTCCGCTGGGGGCCTACGTGCCCGGGGCCCACGCCGAAACCGACCGTGCGGTGTCGCGATATCCGGCCATGTGCGACTTCCTGCGTCAGCGCGACGGCGAAGGCGACGGTGCAGGCGAGGGCGACAACACGCTTGAAGCGTTGTGCGAACGGTTGGAGGCGCTATGCCGATAACGCCGAAGTCCCCGAGTGCACTGCACGCGCTGCTGTCGATGCGAGACCGCGAGCTTGATGCCGCGCGGCGCGAGGGCCGGCTGCTGGCGGAGCGGCAGATGCGGCTCGCGCGCAACGTGACGCAGCTCACGCAGCTGTATCGCGCCGTGGCCATCGGCGGTGCGCGCGCGCGGGCGTACAGCTTTCAGAACCGCGCCGATTACAAGCGCGCGCTCGTCGACATGATCGAGACGCAGCAGGCCCCGTTGGCCCAATTGGCGCGCTGGCAGTCCGCCGCCGCGCAGGCCGTGCGCGAGGCGCAGCGGCGCCGCGAAGGTGTCGCGACGCTCGTCGCCCGGCATGAGGCGGTGGCGCGTGAAGCACGGCGCTGTCGCGAGGTGCAGGAGCAGGCCGAGCTGACGCTGGTCGTGTGGCGACGGGGTGTCGCCACACCTACGCGAAATGAGGACATCACCTTGGTCAACCACGTTTACAAAAGCCGCACAACGGTCGCTTTGCTCGGGGAAACCGCGCGCGTCGCGCCCCACGCTCATCCCGAACCAGGAGTTGACCCATGCTGCAAGTGAAAGAACGTATCGAGAAGCTGGCCCAGGACGTTGCCTCGAGCCGCATGCAGGCCGAGTTCGGCCGTCTCGGCAAGAACAAGACCGACACCGAGGCTCGTCAGAAGGGTGTTGCGACGCTCAAGGAGGCGCTGGGCAACTTCGAGAAGCAACTGCGGCGCCTGGGCGACAGTGCCGACCTGCGCCAGCACAAGGCCACGCAGTCGAGCGAAGACGCGTTTTCCGTCAAGCTGGAAAAGGGCGCGCAGCAGCTCGATTTCGACGTGCGCGTCGCGAAGCTCGCCACGGTGCATCAAGTGCAGATTCGCGATCTGTCGGCGTTGGCCGGCAGCGTCCTCAAGTTCGGCAACCCGCCGCAAACCGTCGCGCTCGACGTCGGGGGGCTCGATCTGAGTCGACCCGAAGACGTGAAGGCACTCGCGATGCGCATCAACGAAAACCCTGCGCTCAAGAACGTGGTTCGCGCCGATCTGCGCCACGTGCCCGGCAGCACGCCGTATCTGCTGCTTACCGCCACGAAGTCGGGTGGGGCCGCGGCATTCACGCTGGAGTCGGCCACGCCGGCACAGGGTGGCACCTCACCGATCGGCGATGTGTTGGCGCAGGGGCAGGACGCCGAGGTGATGCTTGGCAATCGGAGCGAATCGTACGCGAGCAACGAGATCGAGATTTTCACGGGCGTGAAGCTCTCCCTGAAGAAGACACAGAACGAGACCACGCGAGTGTCGATCTCCCCCGACATGGAAGGCACGGCCGCGAACATGCGCACGCTCGTGCAAGCCTACGACGCACTGCGAAAGCAACTGCGCGAGCTGATGGACCCCGGCACGCCAGGCGTATCGGCACCGCTCGAAGGCGAGGATAAGCGCACCGACAGCAAGCCGGCCGGGCCGTTTTATGCCGACGCGGGCGTGCGCGCCCTGCTGCGCGATCTCGAGCGCAACTTCGAGCGCTCGATGACGATCGACGGCAAGACGTTCGATCCCTCGGAATTCGGCGTGAAACGCAATGCCGACGGCTCGGTGAGCTTCGACCAGAAGCGCTTCGAGTCCGCCTACGCCAAGGACAAGGAACTGCTCGCCAAGTGGTTCGGCGAGAGCGCCGATGTCATGAAACGCGACACGGGTGTGGATCTGGACAAGCAAGGCGCGGGCATGCGCCTCGCCGTGCGCATTCGCGAGTGGACGGACGAGGTCACGGGCGTGCTCAAGCACCGCACCGACAACGACGAAATCGTCTCGCGCCGGATCGTGGAACAGCAGGAGCGGCTGAGCGCACGATTTCGTGCGCTCGTCGCGCGCTACACGAGCGAGTTCGCCCGTGCCGAACAGGTTCGCCAGCAAATGAACGAGACACGCAGCTTCGTCGATGCGCTCTTCGGCAGTGGGCGCAAATCAGACAGGTGACGCGTGAGCTCGCCCTCAGGAGACTGAAATCGTCATGACTTACCAACAATACCGGGCGTCGGATCTCGATGCCCGCATCGCCGGCGCCACGCCGTTGCAATTGATGCTGATTCTGCTCGACGGCCTGCTCGACGAGCTCATGCGCGCGCGGGCCCACATCGAGCACGCGCGACATGAGGCGCGTCTGCGCAGCGTCACGAAGTGTCTGAATCTGCTCAACGGCCTGGCGTCGCACGTCGATGCCGCCGACGGGCCGGGCGTGACGCAGCCGCTCGCGAAGGTGTACGACTTCTGCATGCGGGCGGTCGCGCAGGCCAGTGTCGAAGCCGATGTCACCAAACTCGACGAGGTGACGACCGTCATCGCGCAACTGGCCGAAGGCTGGCGTTCGCTGGAGGCACTCCGTGGCTGACGAGGCGACGTTCCGAGCGTTGGCGCAAGACCTGCGGCGGCATTCCGCTGCGCGCGAATGGGAACTGCTCCAGGCCGCGGACGCGTTGCTGCGACGTGCGTGGCAACGCGCGCCCGCGCCTGGCGCGCGCAACGAAGCGCTGGCCCGGGCAATGGCCGATGTGCTCGTGGCTCACGCGCAAGCCCATGTGCTCGCGCAACGCGCCGCCGGCGACGCTCGCCGACGCCTTGGAGCGCTCGGCCCGTGGCGCGAAGGCGCGCTCGGCTATCTGAGGATGAACGATGATCGCTGAACTCATGCGCTCGATGCCATCGATAGCGTCGGCCGATCACTGCCCGACTCTCGGCGCAAGCCACGGCGCAATCCATGGCCCGGTTTCGCCATCGATGGACGATGCGCGACATGACGCATCGCGTGACGGTCCGACGCAACCGGAAGCCGAAGGCGTTTCGAACGAATTCACCGCGGCGCTCCGCCGTTCGCTGCAAGGAAAGTCTGACGCCCAAACACCGACAGACGTGTCCGACGAGAGCGATTTCGTGGATGTCGAACCGGAGGCAGTGACATCGCCGACGGAAGCAGTGCAAGCGACAGACACGGCCGTCATCGATGCGCCAGGATTCGAACCGCCATCGGTCGCGCCGGGCTCGCTGACCGATGGCGGCTCGCCGACGTCAAGCGACGACGAAGCCACTCCGCCAAGCGAACTTGCGACGCTGATTCGAGATGCAGGCGATGCAGGCGACGCGGTGACGGCGCCGCATGTGCCGATTTCGCCGATGGGCGACGTTCTCAACGATGCCCTCCCTTTACCTGACGGCGCCGCGTTGTCGACCTCCATCGAGACATTCCTCGCGGCGCACCACCATCGCATGCGCGGCGCGTTGGGCACGCCGGTATCGGTCTTCATGGGGCATGTGCGGTCGGATGGCGACACCGCACCACGCGTGCATTTTGTGCAGACGACGGAGTTTGCTGCACTACCGACATTGGCGGCGGAGAAGACAGCGACCGAGACGGCGATGCCGTTCCGGCTATCGGGGGTGAACCACCACGGCGCCTCGCTCGCCGCGCTTCCGGCCATGACGGAGGGCGTCGCCGGCGTACCGCCGATTGCCGACGGTGCATTGATCCCGGCCCTTCGCGCGACACACGCCGAAGTCGCTGCCGCCCGCGATGGAGTGAGCGCCGCGACGCCGGGAGAAAAAACCGGCGCACACACGCTCGCCGCCGATAGTGCGGCATTGGCACGTACATTGTCCGAGCGCGTGACGTCGATGGCGCACAACGGCGTGCACGAGGCTCGTCTGCGATTGACGCCCGCCGAACTCGGCGACATCGGCATCGTGGTGCGCAAATCGGCGATGCTGCTCAGCGTGACGTTACAGGTGGCGCGTCCGGAAGTGCTCGGTCTCGTGCAGGGCACGGCCGCGCTGTTGCGCGACATGCTCTCGCAGCGGCACACCGGTGAAGTCCAGGTCAGCACCGGTGCCATGACGGCGTTCGATGGTGATGGCGCGTCCGGCGATACGTCGAAACGGCGCTCACGCGATGCACCGGAGAACGACGCGATGCCGGGGCTGGCGCTCGGCGCATCGGAGCGCGGACGGCATGATGCGCGGGAGGTATTCCGTCTATGACCGTATCGACTTACGGCCCCATCCCCTATGCGCGGCACGCCGACGACACAGGCGACCGGACGGGGCCACGCGCCGCGTCGTCTGCGCCGCCCTCGACCCGGCACACCGCGCCGGTGGCTGACGAACAGGCGCGCGTGCTGCGGCTGATGCCGATGATTGCCCGTATCGTCCGGTCGCTCGCCCCGCAAACCACGGTCGCCACGGCCCAGGACGATATGACGCAGATCGCGCTCATGGCGGCGCTCGACGCCGTACGGCGCTACGGTCCGCCCGACGAGCGCTTTGGCGCATTCGCCGCGACGCGCATCCGGGGTGCGGTGCTCGACGAGTTGCGGCGGCTGGACTGGCGTCCACGCACGCTGCGTCAGGCCTCGCACCGGCGCCGCGATGCGGCGCGGGAGCTGACGCGCACGCTCGGCCGCGCGCCTACCCGCGAGGAGTTGAGCGCGCACGCCGACATGGACGAAGCCACGCTCGAAGCGGCCGAGATGGCCGAGCATGCCGAAAGCCTTGGGAGTTTCGATGAGTTGCTCGCCGCCGGCGGTGTCGCCGCCAGCGAGCAACTCATCGATCGGCGCAGCCCGGAAGACCTGGTCGCCACGCGGCAGAGTCTCGTGCGCTCGCTCGCCGTGTTGAACGAGATGGAGCAACGGGTGGTGCAGCTCTATTACGAATTCGATCTCAATCTGGAAGAGATCGGCGAGGCGCTGGGCCTGACCCGCGCCAGGATCTGCCAGATTCACAGGAGCGCTCTCGGAAAGATGAAATCGGCCATGCAGGAAACCGCACCCGGTGCCGCGCGAGACACGCGCGCACCGCAACGCAATCGTGAGACAAGGCAAGGGAAATGACTTTACTGATGCTTGGAGCGGCGATCATCGTCGCCAGTGTTTTCGGAATGTTCTGGCTCAATGGTGGCCAGTTCGGCACCGTCTTCCATCTGAACGAGTTCGTGCTCGTGGTGGGCACCGCGCTGGGTGCCTTTCTCGTGGGCAACACGTCGCGCGTGCTCGGCGACTTGCGCGCCGTGGTGGCGGCTGCCGTCAGACGTCGTCGGCATGGCGAGGCGTTCGAGCAGCAGTTGCTCACGCTCACCTATACGCTGCTGCAGACGTCGGCACGCGACGGCGTTCGCGCCCTGGACGAACATCTCGACGATCCCGGGCGCAGCAGCATCTTCCAGCGCAGCCGCCACGTCCTGGCCAACGCGAAGCTCGTGGATTTTACGGTCGACGCATTGCGCGTCGCCACCCTCAGCAAGGGCACGCGCGGGGAGCTGGACAGCCTGCTCGCGATGGAGATCGAGAGTCGTGAGCGCCGCATGATGCAGCCCGTGCGGGCACTCAACAAACTGGCCGATTCGATGCCGGGCTTCGGCATCATCGCGGCAGTGCTGGGGCTGGTGCTCGCCATGTACGACATCGGCGCGGGCGAGGCCACGGCCATGGTCACGCGTCAGGTTGCCGTGGCGATGGTCGGCACGTTCTTCGGCGTTTTCGCGTGCTACGCGGTGCTCAGTCCGCTGGCCAATCGTCTGTCGCAGTCGGTGACCGTCGAAATGACCGGGTACGAGTGCGTGCGCGCGGCGCTCATCGCGTTCATGAGCGGCAAGTCCCCGCTGCTCTCGGCCGACGCCGGACGTCGCATGCTGCAATACGGCGCGCTGCCCAGCTTCGGCGCGCTCGAGGACTGGGTGCGGCATGCCGGGGACGGGCGATGAGCTCGCGGCGTGCCTACGCGGCGGGACACGAGGAGTCCGGCGGTGCATGGAAGGTTGCGTTTGCGGACCTCTGCCTGGTGCTCATGTGCCTGTTCGTCGTGATGTGGGTGCTGGAACGAAGGGTGTTCGAAGCGCCGCAGTCGGCCGAGCTCAAGATGCTCGAAGCGCTGCAGGCCGCGGGTGTACCGCAGCCGTCTGCCGGTTCGTCTAGCCATGCCGCGCAGGCCTCGAGCGAGCGGGTTGCCGTCCTTCCCAGCGGTCAGTTCGAGTCGCCTGCCGATCTGGTGCGTCTCGCCAGCGCCGTGCAGCAACTGAGTGAAGCGGCCAGTCTTTCCGATCATGTGAGTACCTCCATCACACCCGACGGCCTGCGCGTGCGCCTCGCCGACTCCGATGCGCGAGGCCTGTTCGAGCGGGGCAGCGCGACACCGTCGCCTGCCGCGACGACGCTGCTCGCGCGCATCGGCCAACTGTTCAGTGGCATCGACAATTCACTGATGATCGTGGGCCATACCGACGCTGTGCGGTATCGCGCGACGCGAGCCGACAGCTACACCAACTGGCACCTGTCGTCGGATCGGGCGCTGGCGGCACGCACGGCGCTGGTCGCCGGGGGATTGCCGCTGGAGCGCGTGCTGATGTCCGTCGGCATGGCCGACCTGGCGCCGCTGCGGGCCGACGACCCCACGGCAGCGGCGAACCGCCGCATCGAGTTCGTCGTGCTCACGCAGGCGAGGGCGAGACAACTGGCCACCATGTTCGGGGCGGCGCACGCCGGCGAAGTCGTGCTCACCGGGCGGAACGCACAGGCCGACGCCGCTGCCATGACGCGGGGAACGGCAGGCTTAACAAGCGAGGCCCGCCCGTCGCCTGATTCGAGTGAACCGTAATTTTCGTGGAGCTGCCCATGACCAAGATCGACTCGATTTCGCATATCCCGCCCATCGACGGCGCGCGCATGCGCCAGGCGGCGGCTGACACCCCCCGGTCTTCGGCGCCGGCACAGGCGACGGCCGGCCCGTCGGGCGTCGCCGCTCGCGCGGCGTCCGCGGGTACGGGGGAATGGCTGATGAACGCACGCGCCGCCCTCGAATCCGTGCCGCGCGTGGATGCCGTCAAGGTCACACGCCTGAAGGCGATGCTCGCGAATGGTGAGCTGGCGTTCGACAGCGAGCGCGTGGCCGATTGTATTCTCGATCGTCACGGGATATCGCGTTGAACGCCTCCGACCAAGGACGCCGACGTGCGTGCGTCGCGCGCATCGTGGCCGACGTCGAAGCCGATCTCGAGGACTATCGCCGCCTGATCGCGACGCTCGACGCACTGCACCGCGCGCTCACCGACGAGAGCCTCGACGCGCTTGCCCGCACGCACGATACCGCGCTGCAACTGGTGGGTCGATTGCGTGCGCGCGCACGCCGACGGGTGCAGTGCCTGGAGCAGGCATTCGGCGAGACGTCCGCGAACACGATGACCCCCGTGATGCGCTGGCTTGCGGCCGATGCGCGCGAAGCGTACCAAACGTTTGCGACGCGCTGGGACGCACTTCAGGCGCTCGCTGCGCGATGCAAGGCGGTCAACGCGCGCAATCTGCGCGACATCGGCGCGAAGCTCCAGATGCTCGACGTCGTGCTCTCACCCGCCTCGGCCACCTACGCGCCGCAACGCTAGACATTCCACGTCGTTCAAGCCTTCCAGTGACGTCCACCGTGACGCTCATCGCGACGCCCATCGAGACAGTTTTGCCGCGACATTGCGACATCCGTCGCATGTGCGCGACGTGCGTCGAGCGAATTGCCCAAAGCACGTTGGAGCGCTTGGGAAATTTGTCAATTTCCCGGGTTTTCGCGTTGATTTTCGATAGCTGCGCCGACAATGGGACAGTCATGTCATCAGCCACCCATGGAGGCGAAATCTTGCAGTCATTCTTTTCTCAGGCGCTGGGCGTTCATGCGGCTGCGCTGCAGGCGCGGGAAGCGCGGACCCGCGTGCTGGCCGCGAACCTCGCGAACGAGGCAACGCCGGGTTACCAGGCGCGCGATCTCGATTTCGCCGAACAGGTGCGGCGACATCTTGACGCCGACGCACGCAGGGATGTGTTCGATGCTGCCGGTGTGTCCTTTTCGTCGAGCGGGTTCGAGGCCTCCGATTCATCCAACGCCTTGCGCTACCGCGTGCCGATGCAGACACGCGCCGACGGCAACACCGTCGAGCTTGGCATCGAGCAAGCGCTCTTCGCGCAGAACCTGTCCGACTGGCAGGCCAGTCTGTCGTTTCTGAACCGGCGTCTTGCCGGCTTGCAGAAGGTCATCGACGGAGGCCGTTGACGATGAGCTTCAGAGAAATCGCGGCCATTGCCGGCTCGGCCATGGCCGCGCAAACCATTCGCCTCAACACCGTGGCGAGCAATCTGGCGAATGCCAGCGCCGTGGCGGGAGATGCCGACGAGGCTTATCGTGCGCGCAAGCCGGTATTTGCCACGGTGCTGGGCGCAGCGCAAGGCGCACAGCACGTGCAGGTCATCGACATCTACGAGAGCGAGGATCTGCCCCGCGTGGCGCATGAGCCGGGCAATCCGCTGGCGGATGCCGATGGCAACGTCTTTTACGCGAACGTGAACGCGATCGAGGAGATGACCGACATGCTCGACGCCTCGCGAGCGTTTCAAACCAACCTTGAAGTGCTGGCCCGCGTACGCGCGGCGCAGCAGGAACTGTTACGACTGGGAGAGCGTGGATGACGCCAATGATTGACAGCGGAGCCGGCGACGTCGCGCGTGCCGCGGCACGGGCAGATACGGGTATCGGTGCGTCGACGGCCAATGACGCCGCCGACGACACGCGCGACATGTTCACGAAGCTGCTGGTGGCGCAGATCCGTCATCAGGATCCCCTCAACCCCAGCGATCCGGCGCAGTTCGTCGCGCAGCTCACGCAAATGAGCCAGACCGAAGCGATGCATCAGGTCAGCCGGCGCGTGCTCGATCAGACGAAGGCGCTCGCGCGCATGCAGGCGTTTGCGCTTGGCAGTCACGTCGGGCGCGACGTCAGCGTGGAGGTCGAGCGTGTCGAGCGCGCGAAGGGCGCCGCCATTCGCGGCGTGGTCACGCTGCCCGAACACGCGCAGCGCGCCGAGATCGTATTGCGCGATAGCCGCGGCGTATCGGTTCGCAAGCCGATCGCGCCCGAGCCTTCGTCGGGCGGGGGGACGCCGTTCCACCTCGACGACGCATGGTTCACGCAGCACAAACTCGGCGCCGGAGCCTACACCATTCACGTGGAAGTCGATGGCCAGCGGCTGCCGGTGCGTGTCTCGGGGCGTCTGGAGCGCGTGCATCTGGACGATGCGCAGGCGCGTATCGATGTGGCGGGCGTGGGCGCCCGTATCGACGCCGCAAAGCTGGTCGAACTGTCGGGCGGCGCACCGTCGCGCGCGAGCTAATCAAGGAGTTCAGTATGAGTTTCGATATCGCCCTGTCGGGCATCAACGCCATCAATCAGTCGCTCGAGACGATTTCGCAGAACATCTCCAACGTCGGCACGAACGGCTACAAATCGGGAAGCACGAGCTTCGCGTCCGCCATGGCGGGAACGCAGCCTGGCGGCGTACGCGCCAACGACACGCGTTACTCGGTCGGCGAGAACGGCAGCCTGCGCTCGTCCGCGAATCAGCTGCATCAAGCCATTCAGGGCGGTGGGTTCTTCGTGCTCAAGGAGACGAACGGCCAGCGCGTGTACTCGCGCGTGGGTGACTTCAACGTCGACAAGGACAATCGCCTCGTGGACGGCGGCGGGCGCGTCGTGCAGGGATTCGCGGGCGGCCAGTCGAATGTCTCGGACGTGACGATCGACAAGCGGCCGGTGCCCGCGCTGCCGAGCGACAGCATTACCATCACGGGGCGGCTGCCCAACCCGCTGCCCACGGCGCCTGCGCAAATCGGCGAGACCTCCGTGACATTCCGCGACGCCAACGGCGAAGTCGCGGTGAGAACCCTGCGGTTCTCCGCGACGGCGACCCCGGGAGAGGTCGAGATATCGGAGGTCAACGCCGGCAACGTGACCGTGGTCGGCACGCTCGATACGGCGACGATGGGGTTCACCTCTGCCAACGCCGGCACGCTGCCGAGGCTCGACTTCAGCGGCATGACGCATCAGCTCGGCGCCTTCTCTGCCACCGCGACGGAAGTCGGCGGCCGCGAGGCGGGCGAGTTCGTACGGGCGCGCATCGACCAGGATGGCTCGGTGGTCGCCGAGTACAGCAACGGCACCACGCAAACGCAGTATCAGTTGGCCCTCGGAGAATTCGCCAATGTGGGCGGTCTGGCTCCCGCGGACGGTACGGTCTGGCGGGAAACCGGCGCGTCGGGCCTCGCGCAGTTGCGACGTCCGGGCGAAGGCGCCACGGGCGTGCTCGTGGGGCAGTCGCTCGAAGGGTCGAACGTCAACGTGACGGACGAACTCGTGAACCTGATGTCCGCGCAGCGCAACTATCAGGCGAACACCAAGGTCATCTCCACGCAGAACGAGATGATGCGCAACCTCATGCAATCGATCTGACGCCATGGACGCCCTCATCTACACGGCGATGTCCGGTGCCCAGCGCGCGCAGGACGCTCAGCAGGTCGTTGCGCACAATCTCGCCAACGCGACCACCACGGGCTTTCGGGCCTCGCTGGCGGTTGCGCAGGCGGGCGAGTTGCCTGGCGCGGGGCTGTCTTCGCGCCACTTCGCCCTGCAGGCGCGAGCGGGCATCGACGCCACTCCCGGCGTGCTCGAACCGACTGGCCGTGCGCTCGACGTCGCCATCGACGGCGCGGGCTATCTGGCGCTCGCGGCGCTGCCCGACGAGGGCGTGGACGTCGTCTATTCGCGCGGCGGATCGCTGACGCTCGACGGCGACGGCACGTTGCGGCTGCATGGCCGCGCCGTTCTCGGCGAGGGCGGACCAGTGGTGGTGCCGCCGCATCGCGAACTCGATATCGATGCGGACGGCATGGTGGCCGTGGCGCTCGACGGTGACGGCGAACTGGTGCCCGTCGCTCGGCTGCAACGTGTGCTTGCCATGCCCGGCGCCATGCGTGGCACGGGCGGCGGCGTGCTGGTCGCGGACGGCGGTACGTTGCCGGGTGACGACGTGACGCTGCGTGGCGCGCATCTCGAGGCCAGCAACGTCTCGGCCGTCGGCGCCATGGTGCAGAGCATGAACGCGAGCCGCGACTTCGAGATGCAGATGCGCGTGCTCAAGATCGCCGACGATCTCGCCGAAGGCGGCAACCGTCTCATGCGCGCATGAGATCCGCAGAACCCTCGATGGCCGCATGAGGCTCAACCGGTGATCGCCCGGTCCTCGCCTGGCGCCTGCCCGGCGCCCGCGCGATGCGCCCGGTTTCACAAATTCTCTTTCGATATCTCATGAATCCCGCACTTCTCATCGCCCGCACGGCGGTCCATGCGCAGGACGCGCAACTGCAGGCGATCGCCAACAATCTGGCGAACGTCAACACCCCGGGCTTCAAACGCGACCGGCTCGCGTTCAAAGACACGTTCTATCGCGCCGTGCGTCCGGCCGGCGCGCGCACCCAGGCCGACACGACGTTGCCCGGCGGCACGTATTTCGGCACGGGCGTGCGGCTGGCCGGCACGCAGAAGCAGTTCATCAACGGCGCGGAAAAAGACACGCAGAACGAGCTCGACGTCGCCATCACGGGGCGCGGCTTCCTGCAGGTCGAAATGCCCGACGGCGAAACCGCCTACACCCGCGCCGGCAACCTGCGCCTGGACGTGGAAGGGCGTCTGGTGACGCAGGCTGGCCATCCGATCGTCGGCGACATCGTGCTGCCGCCCGGCGCGCGCGACGTGACGATCAGCGCCGACGGCGAAGTGAGCGCCCTGGAACCGGGCGACACCGAGCCGACGTCGCTCGGCCGCCTGTCGCTGGCCGACTTCGTGAACCCGTCCGGCCTGCAGCCGTTGGGCGGCAACCTGTTCGCGCGCACGAGCGCGAGCGGTCCGGCCATCGAAGGCAGCCCCGGCGAGGAGAACCTCGGCCTGCTGCGACAAAAGGCGCTCGAAGGCTCGAATGTCGTCGCTGTCGAAGAGATGGTGAACATGATCACCGCGCAGCGCGCCTACGAGATGAGCACCAAGGTGCTCTCGGCGGCCGACAACATGATGCAGAGCCTCGCGCAGGTTGCGCGGTAACGGAGGGAGACGACGATGACGCACGGAACTTGCGATCGTTCGCGCGATGTCCTCCCGCGTCATCGCGTTGCGCGTTCAGGGGCGCACGCATCAAGGCTGGTGCGATGGGCGCCGGCGGCGCTGGCGGTGGTGCTTGCCGGCTGCGCGGGCTTCGTGCCGCCCAAGCTCGAAGAAAGCGACGACTTGCCGAGCATGACCGAGATGTCGTCGCAGGGACAGGCGGGCGGGCTGTTCTCGTCGGGACACGCGTTGTCGCTCACGTCGGACCAGCGCGCCTTTCGCGCGGGCGACGTGCTGACCATCGTGTTGCAGGAGCAAACGCAGGCGAGCAAGCGTGCGGGAACGCGCATGGACAAGCGCAGCGAGATGTCGGTCGACGACGCCATGCTGATGGGCAAGCCGCTCATCGGCGACACGTCGCTCGGCGCAAGCCGGCGGTTCCGCGGCGACAGCTCGAGCTCCGCCCAGAACACGCTGCGCGGGGCGATCACGGTCGTCGTGCATCGGGTATTGCCCAGCGGTCTGCTGCACGTGCGCGGCGAGAAGCGCCTGTTTCTGAATCAGGGCGAGGAGACCGTGCGCGTGGCCGGCTATGTGCGCGCGGGCGACATCGACACGACGAATCGCGTGTCGTCGCTGCGCGTGGCGAACGCGCGCATCCAGTACTTCGGCACGGGGGCGCTGGCCGACAGCAACAACCCCGGCTGGCTCACGCGCTTCTTCAACAGCCAGTTCTCGCCGCTCTGAGGAAATGTCTATGTTCGGAATGCCTGGCGCGCTCGCGCGCCTCATCTGCATGGGGCAGGCGTTGTCGGCGCCGGTCCCGATCGCGATAGTCCTTGCCGCCTTCATCGCCTTCGTCACCCTTGGCGTGCCGGCCGCGCATGCGCAAACCGTGCGCAACTACGTCAACGTGGAGGGCGTGCGCGACAACCAGCTCGTGGGCTACGGCCTCGTCGTGGGGCTCGCCGGCACGGGGGACGGCCCACGCTCGCGTCACTCGAGCCAGTCGCTGGCCAATCTGCTCAAGCAGTTCGGCGTGAGCATGCCGGACAACGTGCGGCTGCGCTCGCGCAACGTCGCCGCCGTGATGGTGAGCGCAACGTACCCGTCCGGCTTCCTGCGCGGGCAGACGATCGACGTGACCGTGTCGTCGATGGGCGACGCGCGCAGCTTGCGCGGCGGCACGCTGCTGCTTACGCAACTGCGCGCGGTGGACGGTCAGACCTATGCGCTCGCGCAGGGCAACCTCGTGGTGAGCGCGATGCAGGCCGAGGGCCGCAGCGGTTCGCGGATCCAGAAGAATACGCCAACGGCGGGGCGCGTTCCCAACGGCGGGACGATCGAGCAGGAGATTCCCGTGCCTGCGGGCGAGGGCGGCGCCATGCGCCTGAGTCTGAAACGTCCCGACTTCCAGCTTGCCGCGAACATCGCCGATGTCATCAATGCACGCTTCGGCGAGCGCACGGCGCAGGCGAAGAACGGCAGCACGATCGAAGTGATCGCGCCCGACGACGCCGACGGCCGCGTGCGTTTTCTCGCGGACGTGCATTCGTTGCCCGTGCCCGGCGTGAGCCGGGTGCCGCGCGCCGTGATCAACGCACGCTCGGGGACCGTCGTGATCTCTCAAGGCGTGACGGTGCGCCCGGTCGCCGTGTCGCACGGCTCGCTGCGCGTGACGGTGAGCGAGTCGCCGGTCATTTCGCAACCTGCGCCGTTCTCGCGCGGCAGGACCGCGGCCGTGCCACGCACGCGCATCGACGTCGAGGAGGAAGGCATGGACATTCACGTGTGGCCGGCCGGCGTGGATCTCCAGACCATCGTCGACAGCCTGCGCCGCTCGGGCGCGACGCCCGATGACGTCATCGCCATCCTGCAGGCGCTCGACGAGGCGGGGGCACTCAACGGCGAACTGCACGTTATTTGATCGAACGGAGGATACCGATGACACCCCATCACTTGCCAATTCCCGCGTCCGGGTCGCCT
Organism: Pandoraea pulmonicola; assembly: GCF_000815105.2. Lineage (NCBI taxonomy): Bacteria > Pseudomonadati > Pseudomonadota > Betaproteobacteria > Burkholderiales > Burkholderiaceae > Pandoraea > Pandoraea pulmonicola. The sequence goes on from NZ_CP010310.2 coordinate 1,319,245, forward strand.
TGGTATGGCGTAGGCGCATCGCCCTCGCGCCGCGACGCCGATCTCGACGCCGCCGCCGAACAGTTCGAGGCGATCTTCATCGCCCGGCTGCTCGGCGAGATGCGTCGCGCGACCCAGGCGCTGAGAGAGGGTAGCGAGGGCAGCGAGGGCGCCGGCGGCCTGGGCAAGCGCGACCGCACGGCGGACGGCTTGCACGAATGGGCCGACACGCAGGTTGCCCAGGCGCTCGCGGCGCGTCGCGCGTTCGGCATTGCCGACACCATCGTGCGGCAGATGGCGCAGCGCTGAACTCACCGGAAAGGAACAGGCCACCAACGATGAATATGCTGAATATCGCCACGCAGGGCGTGAAAACTGCGCAGTCGCTGCTCGACAACGAAGCGCTCAACATCTCGCAGATGGGCAACTCGGCGTACACGCGTCGCGAAGTCCGCGTGAGCTCGCGGGCGGACGGCACGGCGCAGGCGCAGGACGCGGTGCGCGCGGCGGGTCTCGCGCAGCGCGAGCGGATATGGCGAGCGCTGGCGGGCGCGGGCGAACCGGACGCGCAGAAGTCGCACGTCGAAGCGCTGCTCACGCAACTGGGCGGCAGCGACGTGGCCAGCGATCCGCTGGGCTTGCGCGACTTCATCAAGGCGCTTGATCACGAAGCGCAGACCACGGGCAGCGACGTGCACGCCGACGAGGTCTTCGCGGCGTTGGGGCGCGTGGCCGAGCGGACCAACGCGATGTTCGCGGCGCTGGCGCGCATGCGCGGCAATCTGAATTCGGTTCGGGCGGGCGAGGCGGAGAAGGTGAACCGGCTCACGGCATCCGTCGCGGAACTGAACCGTCTGCATCGCCTCGCCCCGGATGCGGCCGGGCGACTCGCGATCGAGGATCAGCGCGATCAGGCGCTCGGCGAATTGGCCGCGCTGGTCGACATCGACGTGCGCGAGGATGCGAGCGGTGCGTATCACGTGCTCACGCGCGGCGGGCATCCGCTCGTGCTCGGCGGGCGCGCCGCGAAGCTCGAGGCGCAGGCGGGCGGCGGCTACACGCTGAGCGCCGGCACGTCGCGCGTGAACGTGCCGGCCGACGGCCTCGGCGGCCGTCTGGGCGGGCTCGATCGCTTCCTGACGCGTGAGCTCGACCGGCGCATCGACGAGACGGCCGAAGTCGCCCGAACCATGGCCGAACAGCTCAACCGCGCGCACGCCGATGTGGCGAGCGGGCCGTTCACCGCCACGCCGTTACTGTCGTTGACCGTCGGGCCGGACGGTGTGCCGCAGATGCAGCGCACCCTCCAACGCGCACAGGATCTGGCGTTGGGCGTCGACAGTACCAACGGAAACGGCACGACGCTGCGTCGTCTGCGAGGGGCGCTCGATGCGAACGTCGCGCTGTCGGGGCGCTCCGGCGTCACGCTCGTCGAGGCGATGAGCGCCCTGGCCGGCGAGACCGGACGCCGCGCGAGCGAGATTGCCGCAAGCGCTAGTTCCGCGGACGCCGTACTCGTGTCCGCGCGCACGCAATTTCAGAAGCAGGCGGGTGTGGACGAGACCGAGGCCGGGGGCTCGCTCATGGCCTACATGAAGCTGTATCGCGCCAACGCGCGCGTGGCCTCGGTCGCCAACGAACTGTTCGACGCCACGCTTGCGATGGTCTGACGGGCGCGCGTCAAAGGAAAACACCATGCAAGTCACCCATTTCAGCCGCTTCGAGCGCGAACACGTGTTGCGCGAGATGAAGGAGCGACTCGATCGCGCGACGGAACAATCGCGCAAGCAAAAACGCGTGTTGCGCGCCTCGGACGATCCGGTCGATTTCGAGCGCATCGCACGCATCGACAGGGAGCAGCAATCCATTGCGCGCCGCACGAAAGTCATCGCCAGTCTCGATGCCGATCTCAAACAGGCCAGTGCGAGCCTGCGAAGCGCGTTCGACCGGCTGAGCGCCTTCAAGAGCGAAGTGTCGATGAGAGCCGATGCCATGCAAGTCGGCGATGCGCAGGCCAGTGCCAACAAGATCCGCGATCTGATGCGAGGCATCGTGGACGCATTCAACACAAGGCGCGCGGACGGTAGCTATGTGTTCGCCGGGAGTGGCGCGCCCGTGCGCGACGCGGCAGGGCCGGGCGCGGGCGCGGGCGCAGCCAACTTCGTATTGAGTGGGGCTGCGCAGCCGTCATCTGCCGTAGAGATTGGCGAGGGTGTGTATCAAAATAACCCGCCGCGTGTGTGGCAAGGCGTGCCGGATCTGCTCAACCAGCTCGCGGCAGCCGCCTCGGCTCTGACGAGTGCGACGCCGGCGGATCCGACGACCGTGCTGCGCGATCTCGTCGGTCCGCTCGACGCGCAGATCCAGCAGATCTCGAAGGTGCAGTTCGCGAACGACCACGGTGCGCGACGGCTCGACGCGGTGCGAAAGGAACACGCATTGAAGGGCGAGGTGCTGGCAAAGACCCGTCTCGCACTCGAAGGACGGGATGCCGCCGAAGCCACGACCGCCTGGAATGATCTGCTCATCGCCGTCTCCAACGCGCGCAGGGCGCATATCCAGGTGGTCCAGCTTTCGTTTTTTGATGTCGTCTGATGCCGGCACGATGCGTTTTCACTGGCTGATTTCATCGGAGACGATTCATGGTTGAGGCCATCCGCGACATCCCGGGGAGCCCCGCGCTCGACGATGCGCGCTCCGCCGGGCGTCCATCGGCGCCGCGTGAGCTTGGCGCCGATCGAGGGACCGCCGCGCCCGCCGCAGGGCATGTATCGTCCGCAAACGCGACCGGACGCGCGCGTGACGCCCAGCGCGCCGCCGCATCACCCAGGCCGATTTCGCCTGCCTCGGCATCTTTTGACAAGCGGCGTGCCTATCGGACGGTCGACCTGATTTCGCAACATGCAACGGCCAGTCGCGCCAGCGCGGCGCTCGACTGGCTCGCCAGACTTCACACGTCGGCCAACGCGGCGCTCGCGACGCTCATGCGGTGGCGCGATGGCGATGTGGCGTCGCACGAGCGCGCACATCGCGCGCTGGCGAGTCTCGGCGCGCAGTGGCAAGCGCGGGACCGGTCGAGCCTCGGCACCGTCGACGATCGCCTGCACTTCGATCCGCGCGGCGACGCGCCTCGGCGTTTCACCGTCGATGGCGTCGCCCCGCAACAATGGCGTGCATCGATGCCGGAGCGGCTCACGCTCTTTCCGGCTGGCGCTGACGGTGCCGGCGTGGAGGTTGACGTAACGAACGCCATATCGCAGGCGGGACTGCGTCGCCGTACGGCGCGTGCGCTTGCGGCTTATGGCATTACGCTCGAGGCGCCTCCGCCCGAGCACACCTGGGTGATGCGCACCGCCGGCGCGCGTTGGCCGTCGATTGCCTCACGGTTCGCGGTCGCGGAAAAGGGCGGGGCGTCTTCGCAGGCGTTGGGCGGTGCCGGTGGGCTTGGTACCGCTGCAAACCCTTCCGCCTCCACCGGCGCCAACGGCACCCTGCGGCGCGCGGTCCTTCGCGACGCGCCCGACGCCGTCGCGCCGCATACGTGGCGGATCGATGGACGACGTTCCGTCGCGCATGTGCGGCGGGCACTCACGTCGATGGTGAGCGCGATCCGCGCGGCGCACGCCGACGCCACACGGGCGGCGCGGGTTTCGGCGCAATCCGTCGTGCGCGCGATGGGCACGGACGCAACTGGCCGGGAGGGCGTCGATTACGCTTTTGCGATGACCTCGGCCGAGGCATGGACGACGCGGCTCGGCAAGCAGCCGCCGTTCGCCGCACTGGCCCTCGCGATGCCGGGCGGCGTTCCCGTCTCGCGCGCCAACGTCCGCGCTTTGCTGGTCGACTGACGTCGGCCCGGCCGGCGTCTGCCGTCGTCAGTTGCCATCCGTCCGATCGGCGCGTTGAACCCGTCCCGCTTATCACAGCCGTCGTAGTCTTCGAAGCTGTCGCCGCCAGCGCGCACATCGTGGCTGGTGCGACTTGTGCTTCTTGAGCGGAAGTCGCTGCCGTCGCAGCCATCGACCCCGCCGCGGGCTGTCGTCGTAGTTGCCCCTTCATGCGTCGCTCCGCGTGACTTCGCCTTCACCGCGGCGTCATCGCGTCTGCCACCTTCCCCTCACGCCAACGCTTTTCTCAACGCCCTCTTCGTCGCGACGATCGCCAGATGGGAAAAATCACCGCGGCAGTGCATTAACAATTCTTGCGCAGAGACGCCTTATTGCGATGAGGCAGGCTATTCGGCCTGTCGTCGCTCACAACACAAAGGAGCTTGAGCAATGTTGACTCTGCACACCAACGTGGCGCAAATGTCGTCGCTGAATTCGCAACGCGCCACCGGCGGCAAGCTGAGCGCGATCATGCGCGATCTGTCGACCGGCAAGAAGAACGACCTGTACAAGAACGATCCGGCCGCCGCCCGCATCTCGGCCATGCTGAACATGCACGCCAGCGGCACCAAGTCGGCCATCAGCAACATGAAGTACGCACAGTCGAGCACGCGCGTGGCGCAGGGCGCGCTGGACAAGGTCAACGAGCTGCTGGTCACGATGAAGGATCTGGCCACGCAGGCGAAGGACGGCCTGAAGGGCGACGCCGAAAAGGCCGCGCTCCAGCAGCAATACACGAACAACGCCCAGGCACTGAAGGCAATCTTCGACAACACGACGTTCGCCGGCAAGAACCTGCTGAAGATGGAGTTTGGCGCTGGTAGCACCGTGACGTCGACCGGCCTGCTTGCTGCAAGCGACATTGACCTTCAGGTCGGCGCAGGTGCCAACGAAACCAAGAAGCTCGACATCAGTGCGGATCTTCAGACGTTGTTCTCGAGCGTCGGTAATGCAACAGCGAAGTTGGGCACTCAGCAAACATCGGCGCTTAACGGCGCCACTAGCGTTTCCGAAGCCATGGGCTACGGTGCCGGTGTTGGGGCCGCCGACGTAGCGGCAGACCTGGTTGGTCAACTGCACGGCAAGTCAGGGATGACGGCTATCCTGAATAAACTCCAAACGACCGGTACGAATTGGGGCGCGGCCCTTACTACAGCGTTGGAAGCTTATGTTGCAACGGCGCCTGCTGACGTTCCTGCTGCGCGAACTACACTTGCAACGGCGTTCAGAACGTTGGCTCGAGATAATAATAACGTTTTGAATGGTCAGGAAGAACGGGAGCTTCTCACTGCACTGGACGATCTGGTGGCTTCTAAACTCCAATCGTCCTCCAACCAATTGATGACGGCAACCTCCGCTCAGGCCGCCATCACGGGACTCGAAACCGCCATCAACCAACTCGCCACCGTCCAAGCCAGCATCGGCGCGGCCATGATGGATCTCGACGGCCGTGAGGAAGTGCAGTCGACGCTGCTGCAAAACACGAGCGAAGCCAACTCGCGTCTGAACGAAGTCGACTTCGCCGAGTCGGTGTCGGAGCTGACCAAGCTGCAAACGCAGATGAACGTGAACCTGCAGATGCTGCAAAAGGCCGGCGAAATGCCGGGCATGATCCAGATGCTGCTGCGCTAATCCGCATCGCCCTGGCCGGTGGCGTACCGGCCAGGCAACTCTGGCAATGAAAAAGAGAGCCAACGGTTTTTCCGTTGGCTCTCTTTTCGTTTGACGTCGATGCGGCGGTGCTGCAATGCCGCGGCGCCGCCTTAGCCCAACGTCCCCGTCACCTCGATCTCCTTCGTCTGCGGCACTTCGTTATAGGACAGCACGTGCAGGCCGTTCGCGAACATGCGGGCATAGCGGGCGAGCAACGGTCGGATCTGCGGCATGACGAGCAATACCGGCGTGCGTCCCGCCAGCTTCATGTTCTCGCGCGCCTGCGGCATGTGAGATTGCAACTGTTCCAGCAACTGCGGATCGAGCGGGAACGTGTCGGCAGTCGTCTTTCCAGCCTGTTGTGCCGCCGTGAAGGCGCCCAGCAACAGATTTTCCAGATCCGGCGTGAGCTGATAGACATGCAGCGACGGCTCGTCGCCGACGAGGCCGTGCACCAGACGCCGCTTGAGCGCGGTGCGCGCTTCGGCACACAGCACCAGCGGGTCCTTGCTCGTGGTTGCCGCGTGCACGAGCGCCGTCGCCAGCACATCGATATCCTGCAACGACACTTCCTCGGCCAGCAACAGACGGATGACGGCCAGTTGCTGCTGGTGCGTGAGGGCCTTGTCGAGCGCGTCGGCCAGCGCGGGGGAGAGTTCGCGCAAGCGCTCGCCGAGCGACGTCACGTCCTGATAGGTGAACAGCTCGGCCAGATGGGTCTTCATCGCCTGCTGGACATGCGTGGCGATCACGCCGGCCGGATCGACGATCTGATATCCCAACCCCAGCGCATGCGCGCGCTGCTCCGGCTCGATCCAGACCACCGGCATGCCGAACGACGGGTCGATGGCCGGCATGCCGTCGAGCTCGCCGTAGCCGTCCGGCGCGGGAATCGCCATCAACCGGTCGTGTGGCAGCGTCGCCGCGGCCACACGCACGCCGCCGACGTCGATCGCATACTCGCTCGGGCCGAGCCCGAGGCCTGTGTCGAGCCGCACCGCCGGTACGACGAAACCCATCGTCTGCGAAAGCGTCTGGCGCATGCCGTAAAGCCGTTGCACGAGCGGCGCCCCCTCGCGCTTGTCGACCAGGCTCACGATCTGGTAGCCGAGACTCACGGTCACGGGCGAGACGAACGGCAGTTGCTGCCATGTGAGCACCGGTGGCTCGTTGGCCGACAGCGCGGCTTCGAGCGCTTCGGTATCGTCCGCCGCGGCGGGCGTGCGTCGCTGGCTCACACGCCACGCCACGAACCCCATGACGGCGGCGAACGCGAGGAACGGCGCCGTCGGCATGCCCGGAATCAGCGCCAGAACGAACATGAGTACCGCCACGCTTGCGAGCACCGCCGGAGAGGCGAGCAACTGATCGCCGACCTGCTTCTCGAAGTCGCCGGCGTCGGACACGCGCGTGACGATGATCGCGGCGGCCGCCGAGAGCAGCAGCGCCGGAATCTGCGCGACCAGCCCGTCGCCGATCGTGAGCAACGAGTACTGGCGGAACGCGTCGCCCGCGCTCATGCCATGCATCGTCACGCCGATGGCCACGCCGCCGATCAGGTTGATGAGCAGGATGAGGATGCCCGCGATGGCATCGCCGCGCACGAACTTCGACGCGCCGTCCATCGCGCCGTAGAAGTCGGCTTCGGCGCTCACCTCGCGGCGACGCGTCTGCGCCGCTTCCTGATTGATGAGGCCGGCGTTCAGATCGGCGTCGATCGCCATCTGCTTGCCGGGCAGCGCGTCGAGCGTGAAGCGCGCCGACACTTCGGAGATGCGCTCCGCGCCCTTGGTGACCACCACGAAGTTGATGATCATCAGGATCACGAACACCACGAGGCCGACGACGAAATTGCCGCCGATCACCACGTTGCCGAACGATTCGATGACGCGCCCGGCGGCCTGCGTGCCCTCGTTGCCGTTGAGCAGTACCACGCGCGTGGACGCCACGTTCAGCGTGAGGCGCATGAGCGTCGTGGCGAGAATGACCGTGGGGAACACGGAGAAGTCGAGCGGACGCCGCACCGACAGGCTTACCAGGATCACCACCATCGAGAGCACGATGTTGAACGTGAAGAGCGTGTCGAGCAGCAGCGGGGGCAGCGGCAGTATCACCATCGCGAGGATGGCGAAGACGAGAAGCGGCGTCAGGAATTTCTGACGCCGCAGGCGGAGCAGCAATCGGGACATGGGATCAAGGGCGCGGTTGCGGTGAGGGTGGATCGGAGAGCGAGGCCGGCACACGCGGCGGGTCCGGTCGCTCGGGTTGCATCGTGCGCTCGCCGGCGCGCCAGGCGCGCAGTTGAAGCACGTAGGCCAGCACCACGGCCACGGCGTCGTAGAGCGCGGCGGGAATCTGCTGGTTGACCTGGCTCGTGTGATACAGCGCCCGGGCCAGCGGCGGCGCGCTCACGACGTCGATCCCGTGTTCGCGGGCGATTCGGCGCAGCACCGCGGCCGTCTCGTCCAGACCGCGCGCCACGACGAAAGGCGCCTGCGCACGGCCGGTGTCGTACTTGAGGGCGATGGCGTAGTGCGTCGGGTTGACGATCACCACGTCCGCCGTGGGCACCGTGCGGCGCAGACTGCGCTCGGCCAGGCGGCGCTGGATCTGCCGGATGCGTTGTTTGACTTCCGGCCGGCCTTCGGTCTGCTTGTGCTCCTGCTTCACTTCCTGCTTGGTCATGCGTTGATCGCGCAGAAAGAAAAAACGCTGCAACGGCAGGTCGAGCAGGGCAAACGCCACGAATGCGCCGCCGAGTACGAGCACCGCGTCGCGCAACAGATCCAGTCCGACGGCGATGGCCTCGCGTGGGGCGCTCGCCTGCAGCGCGAGCAGGGCATCCCAGCGCGCCCGTATCACGAGCACCAGCACGCTCGCCACGAGCGCCACCTTGAGGATGGCGGTGCCGACTTGCGCGTAGTGCTTTATCGAGACCAATCGGCCGAGGTTCGCCTTCGGCGACAGGCGTTGCCACTTCGGTTTGAGCAGCGTGGTGCTGAAAACGTAACCGCCGGGCAGCATCGCCGCCACGCCGATGCACAGCGGAATCGCCGCGAGCGGCGCGAGGAGCTTCGCCAGCAGCCACATGGCCGCCGGCAGCAGCGCGGTCCAGGCGTCGTCGAAGCCGATGCCCGCCAGGTCGGCAAACGCCGCGGCGTATAGCGAGCGGAAGGCGTCGAGTTGCGACGGCGCGCTGACGGCCAGCACGGCCACGCTGGCCATGATGCCGACGGCGGTCGCCGTGTCGCGCGAGCGCGCCACCTGACCTTGCTCGCGCGCGCGGCGCAGCTTCTGTGCGGAAGGGGCTTCCGACTTGTCGCCGGTGTCTTGCGCCGTCATGCGTCAATGCTCTCGCGAGACGGGGCCGAGCGCATCGAGTACGCGCTCGGTGAGCGTCAGGTAATGCGCGGGCAGGGCCGGCACCACGGCGGCGAGCACGACGAGGCCGACCAGCGTCGTCACGGCAAAGCCCAGCGAAAACAGGTTCAGCGCCGGGGCGGCGCGGTTGAGCAACCCGAGCCCGAACTGAACGACGAACGTGGTCAGGACCACGGGCAGCGCCAGCGTCATCGCCGCGGCGAGCGTCCAGCCCAGTGCGCGCAGCAGTCCGCTCAGGCCGTCGAGCGGCAAGCCGCCGCCGACGGGCCAGACGTCGAAACTGCGGCCCACGATGGCCATCGCGACGAGATGCCCATCCGCAATGAAGAACAGCAACATGCCCAGACACACCAGGAGCAGCGAGACGGGTTCGGTGGCTTCGCCGTTCATGGGATCGTTCATGGCGGCCATGGCGAGGCCCATTTGCGATGCGCACAGATAACCGACGAGTGTGAGCAGGGCGCGCACGATGAAGAACGCGAGGCCCAGCCCCGCACCGACGAGCACCTGTTCCGCGGCCAGCGCCACGCCGGCGAGCGAGAACGGGTCCGTGGCCGGCACGCCGGTGCGCGCGAGAACCGGCCACAGCGCCAGGCTCGACGCGAGCGCCGCGAGAATGCGCCAGCGCATCGGCACGACGCCTTCGCCCACGAGCGGCAGCATGCTCAGCGCGGCGAAGAAGCGACAGAAGGGCCACCACAGCAGCACGAGCTGGGCGGGCCACTGCGCGAGCCAGCCTTCCAGGCCAGGCCAGGTGGCAAACGAGAGTTGGGGCGGGAACGTCGTCGGCATGATCGGACGGCGGCAAGCGCGGCGGCGCTAGCCGGCGAGCGACGCCGCGCGGGCGAAGATCTCGGCGGCGAAGTCGGTCAGCGTGCCCGCCAGCCAAGGTGCGGCGAGGCCGAGCGTGAGCAGGGTGACGATCAGGCGGGGGAGGAACGACAGCGTTTGCTCGTTGATCTGCGTGGCGGCCTGAAACAGCGCGACCACCAGGCCGGTGACGAGGCTCGGCACGATCAGCACGAGCACGATGACGATGACGAGACGCAGGGCGTCGAGCCCGAGGTCGATGGCGATATCGCTGGTGAGCATCGCGCCTCCTCAGACCGCCTGCACGCTGGTCACGAGCGTGCTGACCGTGAGCGTCCAGCCGTCGATGAGCACGAACAGCAGGAGTTTGAGCGGCAACGAGACGACCAGCGGCGAGAGCATCATCATGCCCATCGCCATGAGCACGGACGCCACCACGAGATCGATCACGAGAAACGGGATGAACAGCATCGCGCCGACCTGAAACGCCGTCTTGAGCTCGCTCAGCAGGAACGCCGACGCCTTGACCGGAAAACTGTGCGCCCGCGGTTCGGCGACATCGGTCTCGCCCGTGAGTCGCGCCATCAGCTCGAGCGACGTCTGGCGCGTTTGCGCGAGCATGAAGCGGGAGAGCGGCGCTTCGCCGGCGGCCAGCGCTTCGGTGAGCGTGATGCGGTTCTGATCGTAAGGCACCACGGCGTTCGTCCAGATGGCCTCGCCGACCGGGCGCATCACGACCAGGCTGAGCAGCAGCGCCATGCCGGTGAGCACGCGCGAGGGCAGACCTTGTTGCAGCCCCAGCGCCTGACGCAGCAGCGCGAGGATGATCGCAAAGCGCACGAAGGTCGTCATCACCATCAGCAGCATCGGCAGCAGGCCCAGCAGCGTCATCAGGATGAGCAGCTGCGTCTTGACGGTGAAGTCGGTGGTGCCGCCTTGCGTGCGCACCTGCATCAGGGCGCCAGCGTCGTCCGCGCGCGCGCCGGTGGCGAAGAACGCGAGGCCGATCGCCACCAGTGCAAGCCCCAGGATCTCCGACGCGCACAGCGGGAAGCGGCGTTTGCCACGCTCGCGCTGCCGTTCGCGCCGATGTTCACACAGGCGCGGCTGCCGCTGGCGAAGGAGATGCCGTGCGATTCTCATTGCGCGAGCCGATCGAGCTCGATGGCGTCGAGCGTGAGGATCTTCAAGCCGTACTGCGTTCCCGAGACGACCACCTCGGCGAGTCCGACGGGGACGCCGTTGACCAACACGGACAGCGGTGCGCCGGCCGCGCGGTCGAGACTGAGCACGTCGTCGGCGCGTAGCGCCGCGAATTCACCCAGCGTGAGACGCGAGGCGCCCACTTCGAGCGTGAGCTTCACCGGCACGCGCCGGAGCGTTTCGCGCATGGCGAGCGGCGTGGGGGCTGCGCCCTCGTCAGCGGCCGTGCTCTCGATGCCGGCCGCGTCGGTATTGCCGCCCGTGGTGCCTTGGAGCCAGTCGGCGCCGAGGTCGTCGGAAAGGCTGTCGAGCGGCGCAAGGTCGTCGTTGAGCGGGTCGATGGCGCCGGCGCCCGGCGTCTGGGCGTCGGCATCCAGCGGAAGATGGGTGGACATGAGGGAAGTGGCGGACATGGAATCGTTACCCGAGAGTTTGAAAGTGCGTAAGGCAGAGATGCGCGTCGCGCTCGACGATGTCGGCGCTCATCAGCGGATCGTCGTCGATGCACACGAGCGCGCGCGGCATGAATCGCACCGGCAGCACGTCGCCGGCCTTGGCGTCGAGCAGGGCGCCCAGCGTCAGGTCGACGTCGAGCCAGCGGGCGCTCAGGCGCACGGGAATCGTGGCGAGCTCGCACGGCGGAGTGGTGCGCTGCGCGGCGCGCTCACCGGCGTCCGGCCCGAGCTTCGACAGCCAGCAGCGGGCGTCTTCGGCGGCGAGCCGATACGCGACGGTGCCCAGCGGTGCGCCGCCGGCGTGCCCGGCATGGTCCGCGCGATCTGTGATGAGCGCGGTGATCCACAGCGACGGCGGTGTCTGACGCGGATCGGCGTCCACGTTCTCGACGACGTCCGACGGCAAGACGGACGCATCCGGCGACAACGCCTGACGCAGCGCGTCGAGCATCTGCCGCGCAAACCGCGCGACGAAGCGCTCGTAGGTCGCCGCGCGCGGCGTGAAGTGCAGCGCCGGCGGACCGACGAAGTCGTCGGCCTCGTAACGGAGGCGAAAGGCGTCGCGCATCAACCCGGCGTCGAGGGCAACGTCGATGTAGTGATCGACGACGCGAAAGCGCTGCACGATGACGTCGCTCGCCCGAGGGGCGGCGGCGCTCACCGACATGGCCGCAACGCGCCACGCCATAGCATGACGATGGCGGGCGTGCTGCGGTAATTGGACGTCGAGCCGCGAGCGCAACCGCTCGGTCAGCGGATCGAGGAGTTGCGTCGGCTGTCCGAGCCGGCACGGATCGAGTGCTCGGAAATTCCGGGGCGGCGTAGGCGCGTGCATGGCATTCATATGATTGGAGACGATTCGCAGCGCTCGTGAGCGCGGGGAAGTTCGCATCCTAATGGCCATGCCCGGCCTTGTTGTTGGGGAATGCCCCAACCTGCCGGGCTTTGGGGCAAAGCCTATTTATGGCGGTGACGAGCGTGCGTAAAGTGCGGAGTCTTCAAAGGCCAACTCCCGTGGGGACGGTGCCGATATCGACTACGGAGGGCCGAATGCCTGTCTCGATGACACAAGCGCTGATGACCGAGCTGGATCGCATGCACGCGACGCAGCGCGAACTGGGCCGGGCGGCCGGTGCGAGCGAGTCCGATCTCGCGCACGTCGGCACGCTGAACAAACCCGACTTCGGCGCGATGCTGCGTGGTGTGGACGCCGCGCAGCGCGAAGCGGGCGAGCGCATGACGGCGGTCGATCTGGGACACAGCGACGATCTGACGGGCGCCATGCTGGCGAGCGCGCAGGCCGAACTGTCGTTCTCGATGCTGATGAAGACGCGCGACAAGGTCGTGGGCGCCGTCGAGGAACTGGTGCGCATGCCGTTCTGATCGCGTCGGCACGGTGCGTCGCGCCCGGCGTGAGAACGTCAGGCCGGGACGCGACGACACGAGCCTCGCACCTGCGCCGGCCGAACGTCTAGCCGTTCGCCGGCTTGCCGTTCAGTGTCGACGCGAGCGCGAGCAGCGAGCCGCTCACCGCCATCGACACGACGCCCATCGCCATCCCCTGCCCGATGGAGCCTTGCTCGAACTGCCGCCATACGAAGATCGACACCGTCTGCACGCCGCTGGGCGCGAGCAGCAGCGATGTGACGAGTTCGCGCGACGCGATCGCGAACACGATCATCAGCGAAGCACCGAGCGCGGGCATGACGAGCGGTAGCGTGATGCGTCGCAGGGTGACGCCGGACGACGCGCCGTGCACGCGGGCGGCGGCTTCGAGCGAGGCCGCCGTCTGCCGCAGCGCCGCGCTCGTGTAACGCACCGGGTAGGGCAGCAGCAGGCAGCTGTACGACAGCAGCAAAATGCCCCAGGTGTTGTACGGCGTGACCGGCCAGAACGGCAGGTTCCAGGCGAGGATCAGGCCCACGCCCACCACGATGCCGGGCAAGGCGTGCGGCATGAGCGACAGACCGTCGATCACCGTACGGGCGCGCATCGTCGACTTCACGACACACCATGCGCACAGGAATCCCAGCACCCCGGTGACGAGCGATGTCCCCAGCGCGAGCGACAGGCTGGTGAGCAGCGCGTCGAGACCTTCCGCACCCTGACCGAGCAGTGCCGCGAAGTGCGCCGTCGTCAGGTTCGCCATCGACAGCCCGCCCGAGAGCGTACCGGAGAAGGCCGTTGCCAGAATCGAGAAGAGGGGCGCCGCGGTCGCGAGCAGCGCCATCAGGCCGAAGCCACACAGCACCGGCACGCGCCACGGCCCCAATGCGCGCGGCGGCGAGGCAATCGGCTTGCCCGTCTGCGTCTCGAAGTCCTTGCCCGCCGCCAGCCGATGCTGCAACACAAACGCGAGCAGCGCGATGGCGGCGAGCACGATCGACAGGATCGAAGCGCCGGGCAGGTCGATGGGCCAATCGGCAAAGCGGCCTTCGATGGAGGTCACCAGCACGGGGAAGCCCGCGCGCGCGCCCAGCGCGGCAGGCGCGCCGAATTCTTCGATCGCCATCGTGAACGCCAGCAGCAGACTCGCGGCGAATGCCGGCAGCGCGAGCGGCAGCGTCACGCGTGCGAACGCGCGCCATGCCGACGCCCCATGCACGCGTGCCACGTCCGCGAGCCGCGAGCCGGTGGTGGCCAGCGCGCGCGACACGGCGAAATATACGACAGGGAAGATGTTTAGCGTCATCACGAAGACGAGGCCCGGCAGCGAAAAGAGGAAGCGTCCGGCGTCCATTCCGGCGAGTTGCTGGGCGTAACCGCCCGTTTGCAGCAACAGCATCCAGCCCAGGGCCGCCAGGTACGGCGGCACCAGAAACGGCAGCAGGAAGCACAGATCCCAGAGTCGCGCACCCGGCACGTGGAACAGACCCCGCACCGCGCCCAGCGCTCCGCCGACGAGCGCGGTGCCGAGCGCCACCGACAGCCCGAGCCGCAAGGTGTTGGTCACCAGCGGCCACGTGGTGTCGTGCGAAAGCGTGGGCCAGACGGCGGAGAACGGTTCGCGCAGTGCGGCGAGCGAGCCCTGTGCCAGATGCGGGAAAACCGCCTGCATGAGCACGAACGCGACCGGCAATGCCACCACGACGGCGAGCGCTGCAAGCGTCGCCGTCGGAAGGAGTCGTTGCGATTTCACCGTCAGTGCTGGCCGTTGAGTTTGGCAAAACGCGCCAGCACTTCGGCGCGAGATGCGCTCGACGACTGTGCATCGCCCTGCGGCAGCAGACGGAGATCCTTGAACGACGCACGCTTGATCGCGATGTCCTCGCGCGCCGGAATCAGCCAGGCCTCGGCGACCATCTGCTGGCCTTCTTCCGAGAGCACGTAGTCGATGAACTGACGCGCCTCGTTCTGTTGCTTCGACGTGTTCAGGATCATCATCGGACGCGGCGCGATAACCGTGCCGCTCGTCGGGAAGATCACCTTCACCGCTTCGCCGTTCGCCGCCGCCGCATACGCGACGTAATCGACCGCACCGAACACGGCCGCCTTGGCGCCTTGCAGCACGGGGTTGAGCGCCTGCGCGTTCGGACCGGAGACGACCATGCCGTTGTGCTTCAGATCGTCGAAGAGCTTCCACGCCTCGCCGCCCAGACGCGCCTGCAGGCCCAGCAGCAGGTCGGCCGATGCGCCCGAGAGCGCCGGGTCCGGCATGGTGACGAGATTGCGATAGCTCGGCTTGGTCAGATCGCGCCAGTCGTGCGGCTCGGGCGTGCCCGACTTTGCGTTCCACACGATGCCGAGCGCCGACAGACCCTGTGCGACGTAGTGCGGGGTCTTGAACGGTGCGGGCACGCGCGCGGCGTTGGCGCTCTGAAACGGGGCGAGCCAGCCGCGTTTTTCCAGATCCTGCGCGGTGTCCCACGAGGCCGAAATGAGCACATCGGCTCGCGGGTTGGCCTGTTCGGCCTCGATGCGGGCCATCACCTTGCCGGTCGTGGCCTGAAACACGTCGACCTTGATACCGGTCTTCTTCTCGAAACCCGCGGCGAGCTTCTTGCTCAGATTGCCGGGGCCGGCGGTGTAGACGGTCAGTGCATGCGCGTGTTGCACGCCGACGCTTGCAGCAAAGGCCATGGTGAGTGTCGCGATAATTTTGCGGTGGAGCATTATGGGCTACCTCGTAATACGTTTGTCAACGCGGCCGTGGGCAAGGATCACGATCTGATCGGCCAGCGCCTCGGCTTCGTCGCGGTCGTGCGTCACGTAGACGGCCGTGGTGCCAAGGCGAGAGAGCAGCGCGCCGATGTCGGCGCACAGGCGCGTGCGCAGATCGCGGTCGAGGTTGGAGAGCGGTTCGTCGAAGAGCAGCAGACGGGGCGCCGCAACGATGGCGCGCGCCAGCGCAACGCGCTGTTGCTGCCCGCCGGAGAGCGCTTGCGGACGGCGTGCGCCGAAGCCGGCCAGGCCGACGAGCGCAAGCGCCTCTTCGACGCGCTCGGCACGCTGCGCACGGCCGACCCCGCCACGCATCTCGAGCGGGAATGCCACATTGGCGGCGACCGTCATGTGCGGCCACAGGGCATAGTCCTGGAACACCATGCCGAGCGAGCGCCGCTCGGGCGCGTGGCAGACGGTGTCGCTCGCCACGAGCGTGTCGTCGAAACGGATCTCGCCCGCCGTGGGCGCGAGCAGTCCGGCCAGCAGCTTGAGCAGCGTGCTCTTGCCACAGCCGGAAGGGCCGAGCAGTGCGGTCGTCGTGCCCGCGGGCACATCGAGATCGATGCCGTCGAGCACGCGCACCGCACCAAAGGTCCGGTGCAGTGCGCGCAGCGAGACGGCGACACCCGGCGACATGCCGTTCGACGCGCGCGCCGAAGCGGCATCCATCGCGTCGTTCGATGCCGTCTTCGACATCACGCGCGGGAATGTGCCAGTGCCGCTCGTCATCAGAACGTGTGCTTGATGCCGGCCATCGTACCGAACTGGTTCTTGCCGGCGACCACGTTGCTGCCGAAGCCGTTCAGGCCGAGGTCGGAGCCGTTGCGGTTCACGACGTAACCCAGGTTCACGTAGACGTCGGTACGCTTCGAGAAGCTGTAGTCGGCGCTGACCTGGAACGACAGCGGGTCGCGGTTGGTGCCGTAGAAGTCCTGATACATGGCCGTCGCCGACAGATCGAGCGCGGGCGTGGCGTGCCACGTCGCGCCCAGCCAGTAGTAGCTCGAGGCTTCCACCGGGCTCTTGTTCAGCGCCGAGAGATGGATCGCCTTCGCGTTCAGGTAGCGATAGCCGGCATACAGGTCCACGCGTTGTAGCGAGTATTGCAGCGCGGCCGCGATACGGCGGTCGACGTTGCCTTCGTAGCCGCCGACCTTCGAGGTCATGGCCGCATTCGGCAGCACCGAGCCGCCGTTCTTCTGGTCGTACGCGAGCACGAACGACAGCGGGCCGTTGGCGTAGCGGATGCCGGCGTCGACGACTTGCGCACGGCGGTTGTCGCCCGGCGTCGCGCTGCCGAAGCTCACGTCGTCATAACCCTTCGAATACTGGATCATCGCTTCGAAGCCGCCGAACTTGCCGGTGTAGCGCAGGCTGTTGTCGAGCCGGTCGGAGAACGCGGTGTCCTGCATCTTGATGGCGTACACGGCGTTATTGAGCGGGTTGAACTTGCTCACCCAGTCGAGGAACACGCCGCCCTGACGGCCGATCGTGAAGGTACCGAAAGACGAGTTCGACAGGCCCACGTAGGCCAGACGCCCGAATTCGCGTCCGCCTTGCAGCGATTGCCCGTTGCCGAGGTTGAAGCCGTTTTCGATCAGGAACAGGGCCTTGTTGCCGCCGCCGAGATCTTCGGTGCCCTTGATGCCCCAGCGCGAACCGGCGAGGTTGCCCGAAGTGACGCGCGAGAGGCTGACGGTGTTGCCGGCGCTGTTCTTGTCGGCATTGGTGAGGAATTCGACGCCCGAGTCGATCAGCCCGTAGAGCTGAACGTTGGACTGGGCCAGAGCGGGCATGGGCAGGCTGCTGGCGAACGCCAGGCAGCACCCCGCCGCCGCGATGCGGAAGTTGGGTTTCATTACAGGGTCCTCTTTGGGATTAAATTGAGTCGCCAATGTAAGCGGCCAACATGTCGCGAACGTGACAATCGATCGTCATCCGAAGTACGGATGCGTGGCGTTCGCGACCCATGAGAGAGGACGGCGCAAAGGCAGACGGCCGGCGAGGTGAACGCCGGCCGTCTGCCGTCGGAGAGAGTTCCGGCCTGGCGTCGCGCTACACGACCGACGAGCCGGGCAGGGTGATGGTGAAGCGCGCGCCGCCGAGCGGCGAGGTGCCGACGTCCACGCGCCCGCCGTGCAGCAGCGCGATGCGGCGCACGATGGCCAGCCCCAGGCCGAAGCCGCCGGTGGCGCGATTGCGGCTGCTGTCCAGCCGGTGGAACGGCTCGAAGATGCGCGTTCGCTCGGGCGCGGGCACCCCTTCGCCATCGTCGTCGACGTAGATCATGATGTCGCCGCCTTCGCAGGTCTTCGCGCCGCAGACGATGCGCCGCGTCGTATGACGCATGGCGTTGTTGAGCAGGTTCTGCACGGCGCGCGCGAGCAGCTTGGGCTCGACTTCCACGCAGTCCGCACCCGGCTCGGCGGCGATGTCGAGCGCGATCGAGCGCGCCGCCAGTACTTCGGTGCAGTTCGCGGCGAGGCTGTCGAACATCAGGCGCAGCGATACGGCGTGGCGAGCGGGGGGCGCCGTGATCTGGTCGAGCCGCGCGAGCGAGAGCAATTCGGTGACCAGTTCGTCGAGCTCGCGGATGTCGCCCTTGAGTGCGTTGATGCGCTCCTCGGCGTCAGGCAGGTGCCGGCGTTGCTGCAGGATCTCCAGCCCGAAGTCGAGCCGCGCGATGGGCGTGCGAAGCTCGTGCGAGACCGCATTGATCATGTCCTTCTGCGTCTTGATGGAGCGCTCGATGCGGTCGGCCATCGTGTTGAACACATGCACGAGCGCCGTCAGGCTCGAAAAGCGCGACACGCGCGCCCGAGAGCTGAAGTCGCCTTCGCCGAAGCGGCTCGCGGCGCGATTGAGCGCCTGCACGTCGGTCCAGTACCAGCGCACCCAGGTGAGCACCGCGATCAGCATGAGCAGCGCGAGCAACGCATAGGCCAGATAGTTGATCTGTTTGATGCTCAGATCGGTGCTGCTCGTGGAGGTGAGCACCCATTGCGAGTCGCGAATCCGCATGGCGAATTGATTGCCGTCGGTGTCGATGGCGACGGGCAGCCCCGCTTCGAGGCTCTTGCGCGCATACTCGCGCGGCAGCGGGAAATCCTTGAGCGGTTTGATCTCGAGCTTTTCGTTGCCGCGGGACGTGAACTCGGCCGCGAACGCCGGCCACTCGGCCTCCGGGATCTGGCCCAGCGCCCGGTTGAACATCCAGACGAAGCCGCCGAGCTGCGCTTGCGCCGCGCGGTTCATGGTGTCGTAGAAGACAATGCCGAAGGTGTGAGTGATCAGCAGGATGGCCGCGACCAGCGAAATGCCGACCAGGACGTAGAGCTTCAGAAGGATGCGAAACACGATTCAACTCTCCCACGCGGACGGGCTGAACAGATAACCCCGTCCCCACACGGTCTTGATGCGTTGCGGCTCGCCGTCCGTGTCTTCGAAACGCTTGCGCAAACGGTAGATGCCGACGTCGACCGTGCGGTCGATGCCGTCGAATTCGATGCCCCGCAACTGCTGCAGGATCTCGTCGCGGGTCACCACGCGGCCCGCCCCGCGCGCCAGAATCAGCAGCAGGCTGAATTCGTTGGACTTGAGCTCGACGGGCGCGCCGCGCCAGAACACCGTGCGATCGCGCGGCACGATGCGCAACTGCCCGAACGTGAGCCCGCCTTCGCTTTGCGCGTCGGGCTCGGTCGGCGGCTGCGAGCGGCGCAGCAAGGCACGCAGGCGCGCGAGCAGCAGGCGCGGCTCGACCGGCTTCACGACATAGTCGTCGGCGCCGACTTCCAGACCCGCGACCTGGTCGTAGGTGTCTTCCCGTGCGGTGAGAATGAGAATCGGCGTGGTGCTCACCGCGCGCAACTGGCGACAGATTTCCATCCCGTCCATGCCGGGCAGCATGAGATCGAGGATCACGATATCCGGCACGAACGCGCGAAACTGCTCGATCGCCCGAGCGCCGTTGGCGACGACCATCACTTCGAAGCGGTATGCGTGCAGATATTCGGTGACCAGCGCGGCCAGGCGCGCATCGTCCTCGACCAGTAAGACACGGTACATGGCCGTCTTCCTTTCCTGTTATGTGCCGTGCCGCAACCCAGGCGGCACTCCCGTGAGGCGCATTCTACTGCCCCGCCGCTCCTGCCGGGCGGGCGTTTCAAACCCGCGAACAAATGAAAACATTTGTTAACAATCCTCCTAAATCGCGTAACAGCCACGGCGGCGCTTCGCGCCTACCATGCGTTCAACTTGCCGTACATGCGCAGGTTCTTTCCCCCCTCGAAGACTGAAATTCAACGGATTTTGTAGGAGTGCCATGAAAAGCCGTCACTATTGCCACCATCACCGCCTTCGCCGCTTCGCCTTCGCCGGTGCTGCCGGGCTCGTGCTTGCTGGCGCCGCGTCCCAGGCGCATGCCGTCGATCCGGCGCGCTACAGCGGCATCCAGCCCGACCAGAGCCTGCCCGCGAACAAGCCGGAGAGCGGCTATGAGTTCACCATCGGTGGCGGTGTCGGCGTCTCCCCGCGCTACATGGGCAGCGACGAGTACCGCGCCACGCCCGCCCTCAACCTCGCGCTGCAAACCCCCTTCGGCGTGTTCGTCGGGCTGGGCGGCATCGGCTACCGCCTGGCGCTGCCGGCAGGGTTCTACGTCTCGGCCGCGCTTTCCTACGACGAGGGCCGCAAGGACCGCGCGAAGGGGCTCGATTCCGGCTCGAACAAGCTGCGCGGCATGGGCGACATCAAGGGCTCGGTTCTGACCACCCTGCAGGCCGGCTACGCCATTGGCGATCTGGCCGTCGTGAGCGTGGCCGCCGACATCCCACTGTCCAATCGCGATCGCGGCAACGTCTACCGCTTCGCCGTGGACGGCGAGCTCTACAAGACGGCGACCGACTCGGTGGGGTTGACCGGCACGGCGCACTTCGCGAGCGGCAAATATGCGCAGACGTACTTCGGCGTGACGGCCAACCAGAGCCTGAATTCGGGCTACGGGCAATACGCGGCGGGGGGCGGCCTCTATGGCGTGAGCCTTTCGGCGAACTGGACGCACAAGTTCACCAAGCACTGGAGCACCACCGTTGCCGGCGGCGTCATGCGCTATACGGGCAATGCGTCGAAGAGTCCGATCGTGTTCAACAAGACCAACTACCAGGTCGCCGCGACGCTCGACTACACGTTCTGACGAACGCCGTCGCCGCGCGCATTTCTCCGTATTCGATGTATTGCGAGGCATTGCCATGCGAATTCTCGTCACCGGCAGCACCGGTTTTGTGGGCGGCGCCGTCGTCGCCCAGCTCCTCAAGGACGGGTTCGGGCCATCGCTGCTGCTCCTGGTGCGCGCCCGCACGACCCGCGACGGGCTGGCGCGCGTGTGCGCGGCAATGGATCGCTTTCGCGTGCCGCCCGTGCATCGGCTCACGCTTACGGAGGCAAACATCGTCTGCGGGGATCTGGGACAGCCGGCCAGCTTCGACGACGACGTGCGCATGCGACGCGTGACGCACGTCATCCACGCCGGCGCCATCGCGAGCTTTTCGCCCCATCCGCAGCTCGAGTCGGTCAACGTCACCGGCACGCTCGCGCTCGCGCGTGCCGTGGCCGCGTCGCCCGTATTCGAACGGTTCGTTCACGTGGGCACCGCCATGGCGTGCGGCGACCAGCTGACGGGTGTGGCCGGCGTCGTCGGCGAATCGCATGAACTGGCCTGCGCCGATCACCAGCTCGTGCCGTACACGGCGTCGAAGGCCGAAGCCGAACGACGCCTGCGGCGCGACTGGCCGGGGCTGCCGCTGGTGATCGCGCGGCCATCCATCGTGGTGGGCCACACGCGCCTGGGCTGCGAGCCGTCCGGCAGCATCTTCTGGGTGTTCCGCATGGTGCAGTTGCTCGGTGCGTTTACCTGCGCGCTGGACGACCGGCTGGACGTGGTGCCCGTCGACTTCTGCGCGGATGCACTGATCGATCTGGCGTTCCTGCCGCGCCTGCGGCACGACCTGTATCACGTGTCGGCGGGTGCCGTCAGTGCGCGCACGGTCGGCGAAATCGAGGCCGCCCTGGCCAGGGCGCGCGGTGTGGCGCCGCTGGGCGAGCGCTTCCGCCATATCGGCGACGCGGATATCGAGCGGCTCACGCACCAACTGGGGCACGGCAACGGCCGGCTCATGGCCAAGGCGCTGCGCCGCTACGGCGCCTTCGCCGCGCTCGACTACGTGTTCGACAACCGGCGTCTGCTCGACGAAGGCGTGCGCGCGCCGACGCCGGTCACCGATTACCTGGACGTCTGTGCGCGCTCGTTCGAGGCGACGACGGTCGCCGAGCAGATGGCGTGGGATTTCAAATGAGGCCGTAGGAGGCCGGCCTGACGCGCCGGTCCGGTGGGCCGTGCGACGAGTGCCGCGAGGCGTACGATGGGGTCGCTCTCGCGTGTCACCGCACGGCAGCCGGATCGGCGGCGTCCCCCGCGAAACACTGTTCGAGGAAGCGCTCGGTCGGGCGCGACAGCGCGTCGGCATGCGGCACGAGCGCGGTCAGCAGCCGCTTGAGGCCGTGTGGCGGGTCGATGCGCACGGCTGCCAGCGCGGCGTCCTCATGACGCATCGACATGGCCGAGACGAAGCCCACGCCCATGCCGGCCCGCACCGCCTCCTTGATGCTCTCCACCCCCGCCAGTTCGAGCGCCACGCGCGGCGTGAGACCCGCCACCGAAAACGCGCGCGCGACCAGCGCGCGCACTCCAGAACCCGGTTCGCGCAGAATCAGCGGATAGTCCGCAATGTTCTGCAACGACGCGCCATCGGGCTGTTGCGCGAGCGGATGGTCGGCCCGTGCGATGGCGACGATCTCGTCGTCGCGCCACGGGCGCACGGCAATCTCCGGCGACAGACCCGGCGGCACCGCGCCCTCGATGAAGGCCACATCCAGTCGATCGAGCTGCGCCACGATCTCGCTGGTGTTGCCGTCGACGATGTGCAGTGCCACGGCCGGGTAGCGCTGATGGAAGGCCGCGATCACATAGGGCAGCAGGTAGCTCGCGGGCGTCGTGCTCGCGCCGATGCGCAGCGCTCCGGTTTCCATGCCGCGCAGGCTGTCGCGCAACGCCAGCGCCTGGCGGTAGTCCTGGCGCAGCTTGTTGGCGTACACGGCGACCTGCTCGCCCACGGGCGTCAGCCGGATGCCGCGTCCGTCGCGCCGGTAAAGCGGCTCGCCGAACGACTCCTGAAGCAACCGCAACTGGCCGGAGACCGCCGGCTGCGAGAGGTGCAGCGCCTGTGCCGCGTGGCTGATGTTGCCCAGCTCGGCCACCGTGGCGAACGTCAGCAATTGATCCGGAGTCATGTCGAATTCATCGGCTATGGTGATGATTGGCTCTCATCATAGCCATTATTCGGATGGTTGGCGCGCCGGGTGGTCGTCGAGGGGCGCTCGCCTCGATCCGGCTCAGTCCTCCGATCGCGAGGCGATCAATGCCTGTACCTCGTCCCAGCGGGGTGCGTGGGCGCCCGTGCGTGTGCAGGCGAGGGCGGCGGCCGCCGCCGCGCGGCGCAGATGTTCGACGACGGCCGCGTGCGGTTCGCGCGACAGACTGGCGAGCCATCCGCCGATGGCCGCGTCGCCCGCGCCGACGGTGTCGGCCACTTCCACTTTGTAAGCGGGTTGATCGAGCGTGGTGCCGTCGGCCAGGCGCAACTGCATGCCGCGCTCGCCGTCGGTCAGGAGCACGCCGGCGTGCGGTGCGATGCGGTGGACTTCGGCGAGTGCGTCGGCGTCCGCGTGATCGGGGAAGAGCGCGCGCAGGTCCTCCACCGAGAGCTTGAGCCAGGTGGCCAGTTTCGCCATGCGCGTGAAGGTCGCGAAGTACCCGGGACCCATCAGGTTGCGCAGATTCGGATCGAAGCTGATGGCGACGCCGCGCGCATGAAGGTCTTCGGCCAGCGCGACGAGTCGCGCGGCCAGCGGTTCGCGCACGAGGCTGATGCAGCCGAAGTGCGCGACGCGCGTGGCCTCCCGCCACCCCGGCGGCAGCGCCTGCGGATCGAACGCGAGGTCGGCCGCGCCTTCGCCGAGAAAGAAGTACGCCGGCGGATCGTGACGATGCACGACAGCCACGAGCGGTGGTGCGTCCACCGCCTGCCAGTAGCGCGCATCGAGTCCGGCGTCGCGCGAGAGCGCCAGCAATGCCGTGCCGAACGGCGCATGCGTGCTGATCGCACCGCCATAGCCCGTTGGCACGCCCATCGCGACACAAACGCGCGCGACGTTCCAGCAGGCGCCGCCCGCGCGGCTCACCCATTGGCGGCCATCGCCCCCGGGTTGGCGGATCAGATCGGTGAGGGCTTCGCCGAAGACGACGAGCTTGGGCAAGGGCATGATGGAGGCACCGGAGAATGACGGTCGTCAGCATAACCCGTTGGGTGGGCGCGGAGCGAACGTCGTCAGGCCGACGTGCGCCTCGCGATTCAGTGGCTGCGCAGCAGCAGGGCGATGCCGGCGGCCAGCACCACCAGGTTCACCGCCTTCACGAACTGCTGACGCGAGAGCCGCAGCGTGATGTGCTTGCCCAGCCACATGCCGGCCATCATCGCGGGGATCAGCGAGACGGCGTTCATCAGCATCGGCAGATTGGCGTAGACCCCGGCGAGCAGGAACATGGCGGCGCGCGCGAGGGTGCTGAAGCCGATGAGCGTGGCTTGCGTGACGCGCATCGCTTCCACACGTTCGAGCCGGCTCGTGAGATAGATCGCGTAGACAAAGCCGCCGCTGCCGAACATCGCCCCGAGCATGCCGCCCGCCGCGCCGAACGGAATCGCCCACGTCTGCGAGAGGCGCGATTTCGCGCGCGGCCCGATGAGCGAGAACACGGCATACCCGCAGATGAACCACGCGAGCGCACGCAACAGGACGTCTGGTTGCAGATGCAGCAGCAAGGCGGCACCCGCCAGACTGCCGACGACGATGGCGGGCAGCAGGCGGCGCAGTTCGCCGGTGTCCGCCGCGCGCGCGTTGCGCACGACGCTGCCCGAGGCCGCGCCGAAGTCGAGCAGCGCGAGCATCGGCACGATCTGGGCGACGGGCATCGCGTAAGCGAGCACGGGACTCGCGACCAGCGCCGTGCCGAAGCCGGCGATGCCGAAGATGACATAGGCGACGACGACGGCGGCGCTCATCAGCAACCAGTCGCCGGGCGCGGGCAGGGCGGTGGCGAGTGTGTGAACGAGAGGCGAGGACAGCGAGGCGAGCATGGGACCGACCGGAACGGGGCAATGACGAGGGAGCGCGTGAGCCGCATGGTGCGCGGGATTGCCGTCAGCATAGGGCTGCGGGCGGGCGCGACGCCAATATAGAATGTGGCGATGTTCGATCTCGAAATGGCATGGTCATGGTGTCGCTGCGGCAGTTGCGGTATTTCCTCGAAGTCGTCGACGCGGGTGGATTCAGCGCGGCAGCCGAGCGTCTGTTCGTTGCCCAGTCGGCACTGAGCCGGCAAATCTCCGAGCTTGAACGCGAATTGCAGGCGGTGTTGCTGGAACGCTCGTCGAAGGGCGTGACGCTCACACCCGCCGGCCGCACGTTCGTCGACGAAGCGCGGCGCGTGCTCACCGAGCTCGAAGGCTCGGTCGCGCTTACCCGCAGCGTGGCACGCGGCGAGCAGGGCACCGTGCGCCTAGCGCATTCCAGTTCGGTGCCGTTCGCCGGGCCGCTGCCCGCGGTATTGCGCGCGCATCTTCAAGCCAATCCCGGCGTGAGCGTCGACATCTCGACGCTGTCTTCCGAACAACAGCAGGACGAAGTGGAGGCCGGCCGCATCGACCTGGGGCTGGTGCGGCTGCCCGTGCTGCGTCCCGCGCCGTCGCTCGTTTGCGAACGGATCGCGCTGGAGCGATTGCTGTTGCTCGTGCCTCCCGGGCATACGCTGGCGAGCCGGACGTCGGTGAGCGTGGCGGCGCTGGCTTCGGAGCCGTTCGTCTCGCTGCCGCACCGCGAGCGCGGCGGGCTGAGCTATCGGGTCGCGCAACTGTGTCAGCAGCACGGCTTCTTCCCGAAGGCGGCGGTGGCGACCTCGCGCAAGGTTACGCTCGTCAACCTCGTGGCGGCGGGTTTCGGCGTGGCCATCGTGCCCGAGAGCCTTGCCGCGCTCGTGCAGGCCGACGTGCGACGCGTGGCGCTCGAGGACGAGAACGCGGACAGCGAAGTCGCGCTGCTGCGCCGCCGCGACGCAGGCGACCTCGCGATCGCGCTGGGCGATGCGCTCAGGCAGGGGCTGCGCGGCCCCCTCTAGGCTGCATGTCAGGGCGCCCGGCCTCGCCTCCTGGCCGAGCTCGCGGATCCGGCGGCAACGTAGTAAGTCCCGCGTAAGGCCTGCGTGAGAGGGTGCCGCCATAACGTCGAAAGGGGCGAGGAAACCCTCAAGTCGGTCGTTTTTTCTCCCGTTATACTTTTCGACACACCAGCGTGTGGCGCGAGCGCCCGACCGGCGTTCCTGCGGGGAAGTCCTGGGCTGTTGCAGCGATCACCCTGCGAGGCTCGCGCACTCGTCATAACAAGCAGATCAGAGATGCGAGGAGACTGACGATGGGGCTATTCACGCGCACACGGGGTGCTGCGCAGACCGTCAACATCATGAACGAGGTGGCCAGAAGCGCCGGCACCCTCGGCATCGAACTTTGCGACATTGCCGGTAACGTCGACGAAATCGCCGTCCGGACCAAACGGCAGGCGGAAGTGTTTCAGGAATTGCGCCGCGCCGCCACCGATACCAGCGAAGGCAACCAGCGCATTGCGGTGGCCGCCCGCGAGGCCCGCGACGTGGCCGATCGCGCCAGCGCGGAAATCGCCGCATCGCGCGGCACGGCCGACGCTTCGCTCGCCTCGATTCACGGTCTCGTCGAAGGGGTGTCCGGCATGGCCGAGGAAATCGCCGGCCTGCGCGAGGCGCTGGCGCACGTCGGCAAAGTGGCCGAAGGCATCTCGGTGATCGCCCGTCAGACCAATCTGCTTGCGCTGAACGCCGCAATCGAGGCGGCCCGCGCGGGGCTGGCCGGGCGCAGCTTCGCCGTGGTCGCCACCGAGGTCAAGCAACTCGCCAGCAAGACGGCCGAAGCGACGCAGCAGATCGAGCAGACGCTCGCCGCGCTGGCCGAGCGCACCGAGCGTCTCATGCGCGAGAGCAACGCGAACGTGTCGCGCGCGAACGATGCGCGCGAAGGCACCCGTGCGATTGCGAGCGTGATCGAGACGGCCGGCACGGCGCTCGACACGTTCGATCGTCAGGCGGGGCAGATCGCGCAGGCGAGCGAGGCCATCGAGCACGAATGCAGCACGCTCGCCGCGCACGTCGACGAGATGGCCGACGGCGTGGCCCATTCGGCCGAGCATGTCGAGAGTGCGCGCGAGCGCATCAACGGTCTGCTGTCGGTGTCGGAGCAATTGATCGGCCTGATTGCCGAGGCGGACGTCGAGACCGAGGACACGCCTTTCATCCGCGCGGTGCGTCGCGCCGCGAAGCAGGTCGGGGAAAGCTTCGAGGCGGCGCTCGCCAAGGGCAGGATCACCGAGCAGGAATTGTTCGATCGTCGCTATCAACCGATTCCCGGCTCGAACCCGCAGCAATTGATGGCGAGCTTCACGCGCTTCACCGACGAGACGCTGCCCGCCATCCAGGAGCCGCTGCTCTCGCTCAACGAGCGCATCGCATTTTGCGCGGCCGTCGACGAGAACGGCTATCTGCCGACGCACAACCGCAAGTTCTCGCAGACGCCCACCAACGATCCGGTGTGGAACGCCGCCAACTGCCGTAACCGGCGGCTATTCAACGACCGCACCGGGGCGGCCGCCGGGCGCAACACCAAGCCGCTGCTGCTGCAGACCTATCGTCGCGACATGGGGGGCGGGGAATTCGTGGTGATGAAGGATGCGTCGGCGCCCATCTACGTGAATGGCCGGCACTGGGGCGGTTTCCGGATCGCCTACCGTGTGGCGCGCTAGGGCTGCGTCGATCAATAGCCGTACCAACGGCCATGACGCCAGTAGCCGTGGCCGTAGCCGCGCCCGTAGTACGGACGACCGTAGTACACCGGCGGCGGCGGGCCATAGTAGACAGGGCCCGGCGCGACATAGACGGGCGGCGGGGCGACGTAGACTGGCGGAGGCGGTGCCACGTAGACCGGCGCGGGAGCATAGATCGGCGCCGGGGCGATCAGCGGCACGCCGATGCCGATGCCGACCGAGACGTGCGCCTGCGCCGTCCCGATCGCACCCGCGGCGAGCGCGATCCCGGCGATGGCAAGGGCGGCAAACTTGGTTTTCATGACATTTCTCCTGCGGAGTTGGCGGCGTACCGATGACACCGCCCGGACCGGCACCATGCCGGCCGACGCGCCCGGCGCCCACCGGCACCCTGGTTCGTCAGATTCCTTGGCTTTAACTGTACTGAAGTTCCGAATCGCGGGCGTGGCGCAATTGTTGCAAAGTATGCGCGTTGCCGCGGCGTGAGGAACGTTCGGGCGTAGAAAAGCGGCCGCCAAACGTGTGGATCGGGCCCCTATTCTATTCATAATCAACGGTTTGCGCCCGTTTTGGTTGACATGATCGCGCGTCGCCCGCAGGCCCGGCCGGTGCCGCATGCCCAAGACTTGTTACATTCATTTACAAGGCGGGTGGCATTAAAACAGCGGCGGATGCCGCTTCTCGCGACATCCGCCTGCTGCCGGCGCCCAACTCCGTCGGTTCGGAGGCATGGGCGCCTTCTCCTCCCCGCTAAACTCGATGCCGTTGGGGCGTTACTGGCCGAAGCGCGCCTTGGCGTCGGCCACACAAGCGTCCTTGGTGCTGCCCGTGAGCGAGTCGCAGCGCTCCAGCGCGGCCTGATACTGCGCCTTGTTGGCGTCGGCGTTCGCGTCCTGACGTGCAGCCTTCGTGTCCTTGGACGACTCGCGGCTCGTGCGCATCACCTTCGCGTCGCCATACGCCTTGGTCTTGGCGGCTTCGGCATCCTTCAGGCAAACGTCCTTTTCGTTGCCCTTCTTGTCGTCGCAGCGCAGCTTGGCCACGCGGTAATCGGCGTCGGCCTTCGCGACGGCGGCGTCATAGCGGGCCTTGGGCGTTTGTTTGTAGTCGGCCTCGGCGTTGGCCTTGGCGATTTTCTCGTTGCCCTTGGCGTCCTCGACGCACACCTTCTTCGCGTTGTCCTTCAGGTCGTCGCATCGCGCCACGGCGGCCTTGTAGTCGGCCTCGGCCGACTTCTGCGCGGCATCGTACCGGTCCTTCATGCCGGCGTCGGCCGCGCCCACCGTGGTCGCGCCGAGCATTCCTGCTGCCCCCGTCGCAAGACAGGCGCAGGTCAGCAGGTTCAATGTCAGTCGATGTGCCATCTCAATGTCCTCCTATCGGTCGGGGGGCAGTGAAAAAGTACCGTTACTTGTTGCGGTCGGCGGCGCCCTGGATGGCTTCACCGCCGCGTTCGACGTCCTTGCCGGCGCCATGAATGGTGTTGCAACCTGCCAGGCCCAGCGCGAAGCCGCTCAGAAGTGCAATGGCGATCAGTCGTTTCATTTTGTTTTCTCCTTTGAAAGATGAGGTCGTCAGCGTCCCGGAGCGACGATGCGCGGCGCAGCGCCGGGCCCGGGCTTACCAGAGCTTGTGCTGGTTGTTCCAGGTGTCCACTTCGCGCTCGGCGTCGGCCTTCGCCTTGCCGTAGCGTTCCTGGATCACGCCGACGAACTTGTCGCGATTGCCTTCGATCTTCAGCAGATCGTCGTCGGTCAGGTTGCCCCATTGCTTCTTGGCTTCGCCCTTGAGTTGATTCCACTTGCCCTTGATCAGATCCGAGTTCATGACAACTCCTCAATATCGGGTGGATGGGATTCGCGTGTTGCGGTGATATCGCGCACGGTGCGGTGCACGTCGTTGCCGCGCCCGGAGGACGGCAGGTGGTTCCATGGTATGGAGTGCGAAATGCTCCCGCTGTCGGCCACCTCACCGTCTCGATGTAGGTGGAATCGGGTTGCGCTGTCGGCGCATTCCCACGAGGTCTCGCGGAAATCGCGTGCGGATGTCCGGACACGGTCGCGCGCGTGCGGACGCGAAGGGCCCGGCTGGACATGTGAGGGCTTGGGAGAGGCAAGGAGAAGCGGGGGCGCGGGAGGCGACGCGACAGCGTTCTTGGCCGGTGGGCGGGTATCCCGTGCTCAGGAGGTTCTTTCGTGCCGCGACGCGGCGTCGGCATTGCCGTCGATGTCGCCGCCGTCGCGACGGCCGGGCTCCGCCGGCCTGTCGTCCCCGGCATGGGTTCGCGAGTCATCCGTCGACGTCGCGACCGGCGCCTGGCGTTCGTCGGGAAGTTCGGGACCGTGCACGGCAGGCGCGGTACTTTCGGTGACTTCCGTGGCGATCTCGGGTGCGTCGGCCGGACTGCACAGCGGCAGCACGACCTGAATTTCCGTACCGAGACGCTGCGGCAACGAATGAATATCGATACGCCCGCCCTTGGCCGAGACGCGCTGGCGCATGCCGAACAACCCGTGCGTCTTGGGCTTGTTGAACTGGTCGGGCGTGAGGCCGATGCCGTTATCGATCACTTCGAGCCGCACGCGCTGATCGTCGTACGCAAGCGCGACACGCACCGCCGTCGCGCGCGCGTACTTGCCGGCGTTCGTGAGCGCTTCCTGTGCCACGCGGAACAGCACGATGGCCGTGGACTCCGGCAACGCGAAGTCTTCTTCCGGCAGGTCCAGATCGAGCGCCCAGCGCTGCTGGTCGGCCGCCTCTTCGGCGAGCGAGCGCAGCGCCGTGACGAGGCCGAAGTTGATCAGCACTGTCGGCCGCAGATTCTCGATGATGCGGCGCTTGATCTGAATGCCCGAATCGAGATTGCGCTGCGCGCGCGCGAGCTTCTCGGCGATCACCGGATCGCTGCCGCGGATCTTGTGATGCGCCCACGTGACGTCCATCTTGCACGCGGTGAGGATCGCCCCGAGCTCGTCGTGCAGCTCGCGCGAGAGGCGCGTCTTCTCGTCTTCGCTCACGTTCTGCAAGTGTGTGGCCAATTCGTCGAGTTGCTCGGTGCGCTCGCGCACGAGCCGGTCGAGATGCGCCTGCTGTTCATGCAGTTGATCGCGCGCGAGCTGTTCCTGACGCATTTGCCGGCCGAGCGTGCGAAACAGCAGGACGAACAGCAGTATCGTCAGCACGGAGAGCGCGCCGGCGCTCACCGCCGAGATCATCTGGTCGAAGCGGCCGTCGTCCTGCGCTCCTCGCGCTCGCGCGAGCTCCCGGTTGTAGAGATCGGTGACGCCGTTCTGCACGCGCTCCATCGCGCGGATGCCGAGGTAGTCCGGCGAGAGCGCCTGCTCCAGCGTCATCGTCCCGTCGACCACGCCCGCGCGCGCCGCTTCCATCGTCGAAATGCGATCGGAGAAGAGCGCCATCACCGCGGCGAAATCACTCGTGGCCTGCGCGTCGTGCACGTTTTCGTAATGCTGGATGACGAGTGCCGCGAGATCGCGGATGCGCCGCACCGACGACAGGTAGGGGTCGAGATAGACGGGATCCTTCGTGAGCAGATAGCCGCGCTGGCTCGCCACCACGGTGGACGTGCGCGTCATGATCTCGTTGAGTTCGTTGGCCGCCGTCATGGCCTGCAGCGCCGATTCGTAGGTGGACGCGAGACGCCGGTGTGCCGATTCGAGCCCGATCAGGCTGCCGACCGTGATCACGATCGCGGCGATCATGGCAATGATCCAGCTTCGGCGACGTAGCCAGGACGTGAACAATCGGGGCATGAGGACGTGTCGGGAAGAGTTGGGCTGTGACAGCACACCAAAGCGCAGACCGACGCAGGTTCGCGCGATCCGCAGCTTGCGTCATTTCGCTTCGATCATAAGTCGAAAATCGCCCACCTGCGGGAATTGTCAGCCAATTCCTACGCAAAAACCAGAACCGCCCGGGCAGTCCGGGGAGCGCCGTTTTTCTACCATACATGCAGCACCCGGTGGATTGCGGGCCGTTTGCGCAAGCTTTTTTCGCGCGGCGCGCGGACGTGGGCGCGAAGAAAGTCTCCGGGAAGCGTATCGACCAAGGAGAACGCTATGTTGAAGTGGGCTTTGTTGTTTGCACTGATCTCGATCGTGGCGGGCCTGCTGGGCTTCACCGGGATCGCCGCCGGTGCGGCCGGGATCGCGAAGATCCTGTTCGTGCTGTTCCTGGTGCTGTTCGTGATCTTCCTGCTGCTTGGGCTGACCATCGCCAGGAAGATTGTCGACTAGACGGCGCCGCAGTGGCCGGGCGATGCGCCATGCGTGTCGCCGGCGGCCCGTCCACAATCAAGGAGGTTGCGATGCTTCACTATGCCGTCGTATTTTTCGTGATCGCGTTGATCGCCGCGGTTTTCGGTTTTACGGGAATCGCCGCGGGCGCGGCCGAGATCGCGAAGATCCTGTTCTTCATCTTCCTCGTGATCTTTCTGGTCACGCTGCTCTTCGGGGTGTTCCGACGATAGCCGCCTCGCACATCGCCAGCGGGGCGCCTGCTTCGGGCGCCCTCCGCCCTCGTTACCATCTACTGACAGGAGGATTCGCTCATGCATACCGCCAAGCACGCCAAGCACCATGCCTCGCCGTCTGCCGACACCGGCAAGCACGCCATGATGGGCAATGGTCGCAGCAAGCCAGCGGGCGAGGACTTCCAGATCGACGTTCGTGCGTTGCGCGAACGCGCACGTGAGCACCTCGACGACGGTGCCGTCACGGAGGACTACCGGGCCGATCGCGACGCGGTCGTGCATATGCTCAACGAAGCGCTCGCCACCGAGCTCGTGTGCGTGCTGCGCTACAAGCGCCACCATTTCATGGCCACCGGCATTCATGCCGAGCCGGTCGCCGCGGAATTCGCCGAGCACGCGGCGCAGGAGCAGGCACACGCGGACCGCATCGCGGCGCGGATCGTGCAACTGGGCGGCGAGCCCGATTTCTCGCCCGACGGCCTGTCGGCCCGCAGTCATGCGGAATATGTGCCCGGCCAGAGCCTGCGCGACATGATTCGCGAAGACCTCGTCGCGGAGCGCATCGCGATTGAGAGTTATCGCGAGATGATTCATTATCTGGGCGACCGGGATACCACGACGCGACGCATGCTCGAGGAGATCCTGGCCGTCGAGGAAGAACATGCCGACGATATGCGCGATCTGCTCGACCGGGAGTGACGCCCATGCCGCGCACGCCGGATCCGGACGGATTCGGCCCACCGGCCGAGGGGGAAAGTTTCTGGAGCTTAGATGTCACTGACAATAAAAATCCTGATTGCCGACGACCACGCTATCGTTCGCACCGGCTTCAAGCAGTTCATTGCGGACGAATCGGACATGGAAGTGTTGGGCGAAGCGGCGAGCGGCGACGAAGTGATCCGCGCCGTACGCGACACGGCCTTCGATGTCGTGCTGCTCGATATCGCCATGCCTGACAAGAACGGAATCGATACGCTTCGCATCATCAAGCAATTGCGCCCCGAGCAAGGGGTGCTGTTTTTATCGACGTATCCGGAGGCCCAGTACGCGGTGAATCTGCTGCGCGCCGGTGCCGACGGCTACCTGATGAAGGACGCCGCGCCCGAGGAGATCATCCGGGCGATCCGCACGGTGGCGCGCGGCCATCGCTACGTGAGCGAGGTGACCGCCGATCTGCTCGCGCAGAAGCTCGACCAGCCGATCGACGAGCCGATGCACGAGCAGCTCTCGGAGCGTGAATTCCAGGTGTTCTGCAAGCTCGCGCAGGGGCGCACTCCCACGGAGATCGCCGAAGAGCTTCACCTGTCGGTGAAGACCGTCAGCACGTACCGCGCGCGCGTGCTGGAAAAGATGCATTTGAAAACCAATGCCGATCTGACGCTTTATGCGCTCAAGAACGGTCTGATCAGTTGACGGAGAGGTTGTCATGCCAACCGGGAAAGCGGCCGCGCTCACGGGGTCCCGATTGCCCCTGAAAGTGCTGCTGATCGAAGATTCGGCGGTCATTCGCGAGAGTCTGTCCGAAGCCCTCGGGTCTACGGGGATGCTCCAGGTGACAGGCGTGGCGGAGACGGCCGACGACGCGGTCCGCACCCTCAAGGAGGACTCGTTCGACGCCGTGATCGTCGACATTCAGCTGCGGCGTGGCTCGGGCATGGATGTGCTGTCCTATCTGCACGACGCCGGCATGCTGCCCAACCTGATGGCCGTCGTCCTCACGAACTACGCGCTCGCCACCTACCGCAAGCGCTGTCAGCAACTGGGCGTGCGGTACTTCTTCGACAAGTCCCTCGAGTTCGACCGTGTCATCGAAGTTCTCGACGATTTCGCCTCCAGTCGGCAGGCTTGAATCGGCGCCAATGGCCCAATTTCCTTGAAATTCTCACCTATCGAGAATTTTCCGCCGGTAGTGAAATCAACTCACGTTTTCCCGTTCGGGAGGGCGTGAGCGATGCCATACGTCCGTTCTTTGCCGCATTGCGATACGCAACGCCGGTTTCCCGCGTTTCCCCGATCCGGTTGGTCCCTTTCAGGTGAATTCCAATATAAAGAGATCAAATTTTATTATTTTCAACTATTTAGGTGCATGGGCTAGAATGTCGCCTTTGTGCTAAATACCGAGTCCAGGCGGCGGCACTGCGGGTAGTTTCGGCAGTGGGGCTGCTATTTTTTTGCATGATCGAACTCCAGAACATTACCCAGCGATTTGCTGGGCCCAAGGGGCCGATCGACGCGCTTTCCAACATCAGCCTGTCGATCGAGCGTGGCGAAGTCTTCGGCATCATCGGCCGAAGCGGCGCCGGCAAGAGCACGCTTGTGCGCGTGATCAACCTCCTCAATCGTCCGAGCGATGGCACGGTGCGTGTCGACGGTGAGGACCTGACCGCGATGTCGACCGACGCGCTGCGCCAGGCGCGCCGCCGCATCGGCATGATCTTCCAGCACTTCAACCTGCTGAACTCGCGCACCGTTTACGACAACGTGGCGCTGCCGCTGGAACTGGCCGGCACGCCTGCCGCGGAGATTCGCGCGAAGGTGTTGCCGCTGCTCGAACTCGTCGGTCTCACGGCCCAGAAGGATCGCTATCCGTCGCAGATCTCCGGCGGCCAGAAGCAGCGTGTGGGCATTGCGCGTGCGCTGGCGAGCGAGCCGCAGGTGCTGCTCTCCGACGAAGCGACGTCCGCGCTCGATCCCGAGACGACCCGCTCGATTCTCGATCTGCTCAAGCGCATCAACCGCGAGCTCGGCTTGACCGTCGTGCTGATCACTCACCAGATGGAAGTGATCAAGCAGGTGTGCGATCGCGTGGCGGTGCTCGACGCCGGCCGCGTGGTCGAGCAGGGGCGTGTGATCGATGTGTTCCTGCGCCCACGTCATGAAGTCACGCGTGCACTCATCGGCGATGTGATCTCGCAGGAGCTGCCCGCCGGCGTGCGCGAGCGCGTGGCGTCGCGCATCGGCAACGGCCACGATCATCTGTATCGCCTGGCGTTCTCGGGCGCGGGCGTGGATCAGCCGCTGCTCTCCGAAGCGATTCGCCGCTACGAGCTCGACTTCAACATCCTGCATGGTCAGATCGACGAGATTCAGGGGCAGGCGTTCGGATCGCTCGCCGTGATGGCGGGCGGCACCCCGGCCCGCGTGGCCGAAGCCATGGCGTTCCTCGCCAGTCAAGGCGTCGTTGTCGAGGAGCTGAGCCATGTGGAGTGAAATGTTCGATCTGTTCGTCTCGTCGTTCTGGGAGACGCTGATCATGGTCGGGATCTCGGGCATCATCGGCGCTGTCGTGGGCGTGCCGCTCGGCGTGCTGCTGTATCTGACCGATCGCAACGGCGTGCTGCAGAACCTGCCGACCAATCGCATCATCGGCATCGTCGTCAACGCGGTGCGTTCGACGCCGTTCATCATTTTGCTGGTCGCCGTGATTCCGTTCACACGTCTGATCGTGGGCTCTTCCATCGGCACGATGGCTGCCGTGGTACCGCTCACCATCGCGGCGGCGCCGTTCGTGGCGCGTCTGGTGGAGACGGCGTTGCGTGAAGTCGACCGCGGCCTGATCGAGGCGGCGCAATCGATGGGCGCCACGACCGGCCAGATCGTGATGAAGGTGCTGCTGCCCGAGGCACTGCCTGGCATCGTGGCCGGCCTGACCATTACCTTCGTGAGCCTGGTCGGCTATTCGGCCATGGCCGGCGCGATCGGCGGCGGCGGGCTGGGCGACCTGGGCATTCGCTACGGCTATCAGCGCTTCCTGCCTGAAGTCATGGTCACCGTCGTGCTGATCCTGATCGTCTTCGTGCAACTGGTGCAGACGTTCGGCGACTGGCTGGTGCGCCGTCTGAGCCACAAATAACGTTTCGGACAACAACGTCGCCGGCGAACCGGCACTTACTCACACGCGAGGTTTTATATGCAACGTCGTTCGCTTTTCAAGCTGCTCGCCGGTGTCGGCGCCGCAACGGTTTTCGCCACGCAATTCACCGCACCCGCGTTGGCCGCGGACCCCGTGAACCTGAAGGTCGGCGTGACGGGCGGCCCGCACGCCCAGATCTTCGACGAAGTGAAGAAGGTCGCCGCCAAGGACGGCCTGAACATCAAGGTCATCGAGTTCAGCGACTATGTGCAGCCGAACGCCGCGCTCTCGTCGGGCGATCTCGACGTGAACAGCTACCAGCACCAGCCGTACCTCGACGCGCAGGTGAAGGATCGCGGCTACAAGCTCGAGTCGATCGCCAAGACCGTGATCTTCCCGATGGGCATCTACTCGAAGAAGATCAAGTCGCTGGCCGACCTGAAGTCGGGCGACAAGGTGTCGCTGCCGAACGATCCGACCAACGGCGGTCGCGCGCTGCTCCTGCTGCAGAAGAACGGTCTGATCAAGCTGCGCGCCGACGCTGGTCTGAAGGCCACGCCGCTCGACGTCGTCGAGAACCCGAAGAAGCTGAAATTCGTGGAGCTCGACGCCGCCCAACTGCCGCGCTCGCTCGACGACGTGACGGTGGCCGTCATCAACACCAACTTCGCGATGGAAGCCGGCCTGAATCCGAAGAAGGATTCGATCTCGATCGAAGACGCCAACGGCCCGTATGCCAACGTGCTGGTGATCCGCACTGCCGACAGGAACAAGCCCTGGGTGGCCAAGCTGATCAAGGCCTATCACTCGCCGGAAGTGAAGGCGTTCATCGAGCAGAAGTTCGGCGGCTCGGTCGTCACGGCATGGTGATGAACTGATGATCTGACACCGTCCCGTTACCGGGGCAGTCCGTGAGAACGGCAACGCGTTGCGGCGTTGCCGTTTTTTTTCGTCTGAACTTCGGCGACCCTCGACATCCTCGGGAAAGCGCCTGCTCGCCGCGATGCCGGCATTCGCGCTGCTCGCGCGTGTGTGGCAATTCCGACACTGTCATGGATTTGTCAAATCACGGCGATAGCCTGAACGGCAACAAAAAGAGGGCGCCTGCGGGCGTCGTCAACAATAGGCGGATATGGGCGCGAGTCCCGCGACCGCACGCGAAGCACGGGGAAAGGGGGGAGCATGCCTCTCGCCTTCGGTGCGTCTTGACGCACGCGACATCGGCCCGCACGTCGCAATGCAGTTGGTTGGCTGGATGGCGGCGCACCGCATCGACTTTCGGAGTACCTCTTGAATTCTCCCCCGCCTGTCGCCATACGTCTGGAGCGTTTTGCCGCGCCGGCCGCGTCGCGCGATGCATCCGTTGCCGCCATAGGCGCTTCGGGTGCCGTTCCTATCGATCCCGTCGAGCGCGCGATGCTCGCGGAACTCTGCGAAGGCATCGGCCTGACCTGCGTGTTCCAGCCGATTCTCGACTTTCGCACGTCGGAAGTGGCGGGGTACGAGGGACTGGTGCGCGGTCCGGCGGGAACCTCGATCCATTCACCGATGGCGCTCTTCGCGGCCGCGCGCCGTCATGGCCTGTCCGGGCCGCTGGAGCTGGCCTGCCGCCGCGCCGTGCTGTGCGGTTTCGTCGAGCAGGATCTGCCCGAGCGGCTGTTTCTGAACATCGGTCCAGTGACGCGCGCGCAGCCTGGCGGCGGCGTGATCGAGTCGCTCGGTCTGGACGAAACGTTCGCCATGCTCCAGTCGTTTCGCCTGGCGCCGGAGCGCGTGGTGCTCGAACTGACGGAGCATGCGCCGACGCTGGATCTCGCGAGTACACGTGCGTCGCTCACAGCCTATCGCGCGTTGGGCTTCGAGGTGGCGCTCGACGACATGGGGGAGGGGTACGCCAGCCTGCGGCTGTGGTCGGAGCTGCGACCCGATTACGTGAAGATCGATCGGCATTTCGTCGACGGCATCGACACCGACACGCTCAAGCTGCAGTTCGTGCGTTCGATGCGGCAGATCGCGGAGACGAGCGGCACGCGCGTGATCGCGGAAGGCATCGAGCACGCCGAGGAGCTGCAGGTCGTGCGCGATCTCGGCATTTTTCTCGGACAGGGCTATTTCATTGCGCGTCCCGAGGCGCAGCCGCAGCGGGCGATTACCGCGAACGTGCGGGAGGTCGTGAACGAGCGGCGCGCCTACGTGCATCAGCAGCCGAGCCAGCTCGGCGCAGGCAATGTGACGCTCGAGCGCATTGCCTCGTTCGTCGCGCCGGTCTCGCCGGAGACGCGCAGCGAAGACGTGGTGGCGCGCTTCGAGAGCGATCCCGCGCTCGAAGTGCTGCCGGTGGTGGAGCGCGACCGGCCCGTCGGACTGATCGGCCGGGCGTCGTTGATCGGGCGTTTCGCGCGTCCCTTCACGCGCGAACTCTACGGGCGCAAGCCGTGCTCGGCGGTGATGGAGCCGCGTCCGCTCACCTTCGACAAGGATGCCAGGCTGGAGGACCTGAGCCGCATGATCGCGGAAGGCGCGAGCCGCCAGATCGCGGCCGGCTTCATCGTGACCGACCAGGGGCGTTACTTCGGTGTGGCGCAGGGCCACGCGCTCATGCGTCACATCACCGACATGCAGCTCGACGCGGCGCGCTATGCGAATCCGCTCACGCTGCTGCCGGGCAATGTACCGATCGACGACTATATGGACCGCATGATCGGCGAGCGCCAGTCGTTTCACGCGTGCTACGTCGATCTGGACAATTTCAAGCCGTTCAACGACGTGTTCGGCTATCGGCGCGGCGACGACCTGATTCAGTTGGTCGCGCGTGTGCTCATGGCCGTGCGCAATCCCGAGCGCGACTTCCTCGGGCACATCGGCGGCGACGACTTCCTCATCCTGTTCCGCAGTCCCGATTGGGAAGCGCGCTGTCGTGAAGCGCTCACCCGCTTCGGCGAGGCGGTGACGGAGTATTTCCATCCGGATCAGATCGCGGCGGGCGGATTCGAGGCGGAGGATCGCCGCGGCATGGTCATCTTCCATCCGATCACGAGCCTGTCGATCGGTGTGGTGGCGGTCACGCCCGAGAGCTTTCCGTCGCACGTGGAAGTTTCCGCTGCCGCCGCCGACGCCAAGAAGATGGCCAAGCGCGCGCTCGGCAACAGCCTGTTCATCGAGCGCCGTCGCGCGCATCGGTGACACACGCGGCGAGCGCAATAAAAAACCCGCCGGACGGCGGGTTTGTCTCTCGCGGAGCGGACGGTCAGTGCGTCAGCGCCGGCATGCCTTCCATGCTGGCGGCGTCCTGTTCGCGCTCTCCCGACAGGTACGGCGTGCGCCAGCCGGCCTGCACGCCCCAGTGATAGAACGCGAGCGAGAGCACGGCGACCACGACCATGTCCCAGCCATACGGCAGCAGACCGATGCCGCCGAATTCCTTGCTGCCGATGTACGAGCACAGCGCCATCGCCGGCAGGTAGCCGACCAGCCACCACGACGCCTTCAGGTCGCGCCCGAAGCCGAGCCACTTGTCCTTCGCCTGATAGTAGAAGTACACGGGCAGGGCCACGATCACCAGCACGATGATCTGGCCGGTGAGCGGCCAGCGCGCCCAGTACAGGATCAGCGAGGCGCACACGAAGGCGAACGGCGCGATCACCGACAGGCCCGGCAGGCGCAGCGGACGATGCATCTCGGGCGCCGAACGGCGCAGCGCCATCACGCTGATCGGACCCGTCAGATACGAAATGACGGTGGCGACCGAGATCACGGCGGCCAGCGAATCCCAGCCGCGGAAGAAGAACATGAAGACGAACGACACGGCCAGGTTGAACCACATGGCCTGACGCGGTACGCCATAGAGCGGATGCACACGACCGAAGATTGCCGGCAGCGTGCGGTTGCGCTCCATCGCATAGATCATGCGGCTCGTGGTGGCCATGTAGGTGGTGCCGGTGCCGCTCGGGCTCAGGAACGCGTCGAAGTACAGCACGATGGCCAGCCAGTTCAGGCCGAGCGCGATCGCGAGTTCGGCGAACGGCGAGCTGAAGCTCACCATGTGCCAGCCGCCGACGAGTTGTTCGGGCGAGAGCGCGCCGATATAGGCCACTTGCAGCAGCAGGTAGATGACGGTGGCGAGCAGGATCGAGCCGACCACCGCAAACGGAATGCTGCGGCCCGGATCGCGCGCTTCGCCGGCCAGATTCACCGGGCTCTGGAAGCCGTTGAACGCGAACACGATGCCCGACGTGGCCACCGCGGTGAGTACGGCCGACATGCCGTTCGGTGCGAAACCGCCGTGCTCGGCGAGATTGAAGTTGCCCGGATGGAAGCCGGCGACGATCAGGCCGGCGATGGTCAGTGCCGGAATCGCGAACTTGAAGAGCGTGATGGCCGTGTTCGCGCGGGCGAAGAGCTTCACACCCCAG
Source organism: Pandoraea pulmonicola (assembly GCF_000815105.2). Classification (NCBI taxonomy): domain Bacteria; kingdom Pseudomonadati; phylum Pseudomonadota; class Betaproteobacteria; order Burkholderiales; family Burkholderiaceae; genus Pandoraea; species Pandoraea pulmonicola. The sequence goes on from NZ_CP010310.2 coordinate 1,359,546, forward strand.
TAGTTCAGCATGAAATACACGATCACCAGCAGGGCGGAGAGTGTGAGTCCGCTCGTGGTCAGCGTGCCGTCGACGAACAGATCGCGCGCCCATGGGTACGGCCAGGTGCTCATGTACTGGATCGACGCCTCGGCTTCGATCGGGATCACCGACACGATGGCGATCCAGTTGGCCCAGGCGGCGATGAAACCGACGAGGCTGCCGTGCGAGTAGCGCGAGTAACGCACCATGCCGCCCGACTCCGGAAACATGGCGCCGAGTTCGGCGTAGGTGAGCGCGATGGCGAGAATCACGACCGCGCCTATGATCCAGGCAAGCAGGGCGGCGGGGCCGGCGATCTTGGCCGCTTTCCAGGCGCCGAACAGCCAGCCGGAGCCGATGATCGAGCCAAGGCCGGTCAACATCAGGGCGAACGGCCCGATGTTGCGCATGAGAGGTTGATGGTTATCCATTGACTGTCTTCTCCACGCCCGGGGGGAGCAGATGCCGGCCCCGATACGGGCGGCGGCGAACTGCGCGAGGGCAGACAAACTACCGGCTGGCCGGTCACCGTCCGAGAGGGATGACGGCGCGGGGGCGGCGCTGACCGGCGCGACTTTGTTGATCGGGTTCTCGCGAATTTCGACTGGGATCCGGCAAAGCAGCACTCGGATGACGGACATCTTCCGAAATGGGGTCGGAGTCGCTGTTCGCGAAAAAAGCGCGATTCTACCCGAGCAACCCCTCGTCTGTGGGACTTTGTAACACTTTTGCTTTGGTGTTCGGACGGGCGATGTTGGGAAAAATCCCGTACGAGCCAGCGCAGGCGCGGTTCTCGGAGCGAGACCACGCCTATTACAGATTATTAAAGGGTCAGATGTTCGGGGCGGCGGCGAGCTACAACCCGGCGAGGCACAGATACTTCATTTCGAGGTACTCGTCGATGCCGTATTTCGAACCTTCGCGACCCAGCCCGGACTGTTTGACGCCTCCGAACGGCGCGACCTCGTTGGAGATCAGGCCGGTATTGATGCCGACCATGCCTGCCTCGATGCCTTCGGCCACGCGCCACACGCGGCCGACGTCGCGCGCGAAGAAGTACGAGGCGAGGCCGAAGTCGGTGGCGTTGGCGAGGCGTATGCCCTCCGCTTCGTCCTTGAAGCGAAAGACCGGTGCGAGGGGGCCGAACGTCTCTTCCTGGGCGACGAGCATGTCGGCGCTGGCGTCCGCCAGCACCGTCGGCTCGAAGAAGCGTCCGTGCAGCACCTTGCCGCCGACGGTGACGCGGCCGCCCTTGGCGATGGCGTCTTCGACGTGGCGCTCCACCTTCTGTACGGCGGCATCTTCGATCAGGGGACCCACCACCACACCCGGCTCGAAACCGTTGCCCACGCGAAGTTTGCCCACGGCGGCCGTGAGTTTCTCGACGAAGGCGTCGTAGATGCCATCCTGCGCGTAGATGCGGTTCGCGCAGACGCAGGTCTGGCCCGCGTTACGGAATTTCGACGCGATGCAGCCTTGCACGGCGGCGTCCACGTCGGCGTCGTCGAAGACCAGGAACGGCGCGAGTCCGCCCAGCTCGAGCGCGACCTTCTTGATGGTGGACGCGCACTGCTCCATGAGCTTCGCGCCAACGGGCGTCGATCCGGTAAAGGAGAGGTGGCGCAAGCGCGGGCTGGACGTCAGGACGTTGCCCACGTCGGACGAGTTTTTCGACGTCACCACGTTGAAGACGCCTCTGGGCAGCCCGGCGCGTGACGCCAGTTCCGCGAGGGCGAGCGCCGAGAGCGGCGTGAGGCGGGCCGGCTTGACCACGATGGTGCAACCGGCCGCGATGGCCGGGGCGATCTTGCGCGTGATCATGGCGATGGGGAAGTTCCATGGCGTGATCGACGCGCACACGCCGATCGGCTGCTTGAGCACGAGCAGGCGTTTGCCGCCTTCCGGGGAGGCGAGCACGTCGCCGTCCACGCGCTTGGCCTCTTCGGCGAACCATTCGATGAACGAGGCGCCGTAAGCGACTTCGCCCTTGGCTTCGGCCAGCGGCTTGCCCTGCTCCGCGGTCATGATGGCGCCGAGGTCGTCCTGCGCCTGCATGATCAGGTCGTACCAGCGGCGCATGATGCGCGCGCGCTCCTTGCCGGTCTTGCTGCGCCAATCGGGCAGGGCGGTTTCGGCCGCCACCAGCGCGCGCTCGGTTTCCTTCGCGCCGAGGTCGGCCACGTGGGCGATTTCGGCGTCCGTGGCGGGGTCGTTCACGGCGAAGGTGGCGTGCGAGTCAGCCTTGGTCCAGTCGCCGTCGATGTAGGCGTCGGACTTGAGCAGTGCGGGATCTTTCAGTTTGGCCAGTGCGGGATGAACCTTGGGCGCTTTGGCGGAATGGCTTGGGGAACGCTGCGACGAACGGGATGATGACACGATCGGCTCTCCTCTCGATGACCGGGTGGCGCAGACCGGTGGGCTCGCGCCGTACGGGGGGGCGGCCGGCAGCCGCGACGGCCGCCGGCGTCCGTCGCCCGGCACTCGGTGGCGGAGTCCGTTCTACAGGCCGAGATCCTGATAGAGCTTGGCCATGCGCGCGTCGACGTCGGCGGTCATGTCGATGGGACGTCCCCATTCGCGCGAAGTTTCGCCCGGCCACTTGTTCGTCGCATCGATCCCCATTTTCGAGCCGAGCCCGGCTTCGGGCGACGCGAAATCGAGATAGTCGATGGGCGTGCGGTCGACGAGCGTGGTGTCGCGGGTCGGGTCCACGCGCGTGGTGATCGCCCAGATGACTTCCTTCCAGTCGCGAATGTCGACGTCCTCGTCGACCACGACGATGAACTTCGTATACATGAATTGGCGCAGGAAGCTCCACACGCCGAACATCACGCGTTTGGCATGGCCCGGATAGGCTTTCTTCATCTGCACGATCGCCATGCGATAGCTGCAGCCTTCCGGGGGCAGATAGAAGTCGGTGATCTCCGGGAACTGCTTTTGCAGCAGCGGCACGAACACTTCATTGAGCGCCACGCCGAGCACCGCCGGCTCGTCGGGCGGTTTGCCCGTATACGTCGAGTGGTAGACCGCGTTGCGGCGCAGCGTGATGCGCTCGATCGTGAAGACGGGGAACCACTCCTGCTCGTTGTAATAGCCGGTGTGATCGCCGTAGGGGCCTTCCAGGGCATGGGCGTAGCCAGCCGTCGCGCCGCGGCTCGGCGGCGGGGGAGCGCCTTCGGGCGCGGCAGGCGGTTGGCCGGACGGATGAATGAAGCCTTCGAGCACGATTTCCGCCCGCGCGGGAACGCGCAGCGATTCCAGCCCCGGCGTGAGGCACTTGGCCAGCTCGGTGCGGCTGCCGCGCAGCAAGCCCGCAAACTGGTATTCGGAGAGCGTATCGGGCACCGGCGTGACGGCGCCCAGCATCGTCGCGGGATCGGCGCCCAGCGCCACGGCGATCGGGAAGGGCTTGCCAGGGTTGGCCTGCGCGAACTCGCGGAAGTCGAGCGCGCCGCCGCGGTGCGCGAGCCAGCGCATGATGACTTGATTGCGGCCGATGACCTGCTGGCGGTAGATACCCAGGTTCTGGCGCTTGCGGTGCGGCCCCTTCGTGATGACAAGGCCCCAGGTGATGAGCGGGGCGGCGTCGCCGGGCCAGCAGGTCTGAATAGGCAAGCGTGCGAGATCGACATCGTCACCCTCCCAGGCGATCTCCTGGCACACGGGCGAGCCGACCTCCTTGGGCGCCATGTCCCAAATGGCCTTCGCCATGCCGAGCAGCTTGCCGGCGTCCTTCAGCCCGCGCGGAGGTTCGGGTTCCTTGAGCGTCGAGAGAAGGCGGCCGATGTCGCGCAGCGAGCCAAGCGCGTCCTCGCCTTTGTCGACGCCCATGCCCAGCGCCACTCGTTCAGGGGTGCCAAACAAATTGGCAAGTACCGGCATGTCGTAGCCCGTGGGGCGCTCGAACCAGAGGGCGGGGCCCGCCGCCTTGAGCACGCGGTCGGCAAGCGCCGTCATCTCAAGCACTGGCGAGACCGGTACGTCTACGCGACGAAGCTGGCCGGATCGCTCCAGTTGCACGGTGAAGTCACGAAGATCGAGATATTTCATGAAACAAACCGTTACCAAAAATTTTTACGAATTTCATACGCCCCGTGAAAACGACCGTTTGAAACCGTGTTTTGTCCGAGTGACACCCTGTAAACGCAGGGTAGGGCAGGGCATTTTACCGGTCGGGACGCACAAACGTCACGGCAAAACCGTCGCTTTAAATTACTTTTGGTAATGATTTTGCTTAATAATAGTATTGACGGTTTATATATGACTGCTACAATCCGCCCGTTGAATCCAGAAAGGCGGCTTTGACGACGGGTGGGCCGACCCGCGCGAGCTTAGCGACAACTACAACATCGACGTGGATTTTCAGTGGCTGGTTTTCTCACCGAGGTCGGGAAGCCAGTGTTTTAGGAAGCAGCGCGAGCGATAGCTCGTCAGCGCCGGAGACCTGAACAGGTCGGCGCGCTGCGGCGGTAGCGGCATCGTCCATGACAACACGATGCACCGCCTTGTCCATATGCCGTAAATGAGCGCTTCACGGGATGCCTGGCGGGCATACCGGCTCGTTTCCTTACGCCTCGGGGCCACCTCGGGGTGACGGCGTAACCGGAGTACGTAGTATGAAGAAGTCTGGTTTATCACCCTGGCTACTGGCCGCTGTCGGTGCGCTTCGTGCGCGCGGCGCGGCAACGGTAGCCGCGGCTCGCCGCGATTGGCGTCGCCTTGCATGGCACGGCGGTCGTGCTGGACTGTATGCGTCCAGCGCGGTCGGTCTGGTGGCCGTGGTCGGTACGCTGGCGCTGTGGGCCCGACCGACGTGGCGCGCCGATCTGGCGTCGCGCGTGGGTCCGCTGCTCGAGGCAGCCACCGGTTCGGCCAACGCGGCTGGCCAGGGCGCCAACGGCAATATTGCAGCACAAGGTTCGGCGTCCGACTCGGCGTTGATTGCGCAAGCCGCACAGCACGTGCCGTCCGCCGCCGTTCTCGCCGCGTACATTCCGAACCAGCGTGTGGCCGCCGATGCGCGCCCCACCAAGGCGTTGGATACGCGCGAGCAGATCGCCGTGGCCGATTATCTGGCCCGTCGCTACCGCGTCGCGGGCGATGTCACGGGCAACCTCGTGCGCGCCGCCTATTCGACAGGCAAGGAAGTCGGGCTCGATCCGCTGCTCCTGCTGGCCGTGATGGCCATCGAATCGGGCTTCAACCCGTACGCGGAAAGCACCGTGGGCGCCCAGGGCCTCATGCAGGTGATGTCGAAGGTGCATCAGGACAAGCTCGAGTATTTCGGTGGTCCCGAGGCAGCGCTGCATCCGCTCGCGAATATCAAGGTCGGTGCTCTGATCCTGAAGGAATGCATCGCACGCGGCGGCTCGCTGGCCGGTGGTCTGCGCCTGTATGTCGGATCGACCAGTGCCGGTGACGGCGGCTACGGCGCCAAGGTGCTCGCCGAGCGCGACCGTCTGCGTAGTGTGGCCATGGGTCGCAAGATCTCGCCGAACGCGCCGCAAGCACCGGTGATCGTCAGCTCGGCCAAGCCGGTGGCGAAGCCGGTCTCGGCAGGCAAGGCCGACGACGGCGCGCAGGCCGCGCCGGCACCTGCGGCATCGACCTCGAGCGGCAAGGCCGCTGCGGCTGCCAAGCCGCTCGAAGCCGACGACAGCACGGCGGCCTGAGCGGGCTGAACGGGTCGTGACCTCGAAGATGCGCTGCGGCCAGCGCATCGGCATTCATCGGCCAACGTATTGCGGTGTCTATATATAGAGGCGCGATGCGTCGGCCAACAAAAAACCCATCGAAGCGATTCGATGGGTTTTTTGCTTTCCGGCGACCGACCGGAATCCGACAGCCTTGGGCACCAGGGTGCTGACGGGGCTCGCGCTCAGGTGGCGGCGAAGACCTTGCCGATCCGGTCCATGGCTTCGTGCAATTGTTCGAGCGACGTCGCATACGACAGGCGGATGTACTGGCGCGGTTGCGCGAACCCGAAGTCCAGTCCCGGCACGAGCACCACGCTGGCCTGTTGCAGCAGCGATTGGGTCAGGCGTTCGCTGTCGGCGGCGTCCGGGTGGTGCACGCCCGTGCAATCGGCGTAGACGTAGAACGCGCCATCCGGCATGACCGGTACCTTGAAGCCCAGTTGCTCCAGTGCAGGCACGATGAAGTCGCGCCGCTGGCGAAAGGCGTCCTTGCGCGTTTCGTAAATCGCCAGCGTTTCGGGCAGGAAGCACGCCGTCGCGGCATGCTGGGCCACGGCCGACGGGCAGATGAACAGGTTCTGCGCGAGCTTCTCGAAGGTCGGCACCAGCGCCGGCGGCACGACCAGCCAGCCTAGGCGCCAGCCCGTCATGTTGAAATATTTCGAGAAGCTGCTCACGACGAGCACGTCGTCACCGAAGGACAGGGCCGTCGTCGGCTTGCCGTCGTACGACAGGCCCTGATAGATCTCGTCGACGAGCGTGAAGCCGCCACGTGCGCGCACGGCGGCAACGATGCGGGACAACTCGTCCGCTTCGATGGACGTGCCGGTCGGATTCGACGGCGATGCGAGCAGCACACCCTGCGTCGCCGGCCCCCAGTGGGACTCGATGTGCTTGGCCGTCAACTGGAAGCGCTCCGCCGGCCCCGAGGGAATCAGCACCGGTTTGCCGTCGAAGGTCGAAACGAAATGCCGGTTGCAGGGATAGCTGGGGTCCGGCATCAGCACTTCGTCGCCGACGCCCACGAGAGCGGCACAAGCGAGGACAAGCGCGGCCGATGCCCCGGCCGTCACGACGATGCGTGACGGATCGACTTCCACGCCATAGAAATTGCGGTAGTAGCCGGCAATGGCTTCGCGCAGCGCCGGAATGCCCATGGCGCCCGTGTACTGCGTGCGCCCGTCGCGCATGGCCTTCGCGGCCGCTTCGATCACCGCCTCCGGCGCCGTGAAATCCGGCTCGCCAATGCCCATGTGGATCACGCGATGGCCCGCCTTTTCGCGAAGCGCGGCCTGTTTGGCGAGCTCCATTACGTGGAAGGGGGCGATGTCGTCGACACGTTGCGCCAGGGGCAGCGCGGGGGCGAGGTCAGGCGTGCGATCCATGATGTCGGGGGGCGAAAGGTATTGCGGGAGGGCGATGGCGGCATCACCTCATCGGCAGGTCGGGCGCCGGGTCGGGCGCTGAGCGGCCCAACTGGCGCCAGAACGCACGTCAGGCGCTCTTGCCGCGACCGCCGTTGCGATTGGCTGCGTTGGCGGCGACTTCCTCGGGACGCACCTCGGCGGCGAACTTGTCGAGTACACCATTCACGTAGCGGAAGCCTTCGACGCCACCGAAGGTCTTGGCCAACTCCACCGCCTCGTTGATCACCACACGATACGGAATGTCCAGATGGTGGATCAGCTCGTACGCGCCGATCACGAGCACGGCGTGCTCGACCGGCGAGAGTTCGGCGGCGGGACGGTCCAGGTACGGCTGCAGTTGCTGCGACAAGGCGTCCGCTTCGCGGATGCTGCCGTGGAGCAGGGCATCCAGGTGGGCGCGGTCGGCCTTGTCGTAGCCGGGGGTCGTGCGCAGATGCGCGTCGATCTCACCCGCGTGGCCGCGCGAAAGCAACCATTGATACAACCCTTGCAGCGCAAATTCGCGTGCGCGGCGGCGAGCACTCTTCATTACCGATCTTCCTCTTCTTCGTCTTCATCCAATTCGCCATCGGTGTCGAACAAATCGTCGACGCCTTCGAGCAAATTGGCCATTTCCACAGCCACGCGGGCGGCATCGCGGCCCTTCTCGGCGGCGCGCACTTCGGCTTGTTCGTCGTTTTCGGTCGTGAGCACCGCGTTGGCGATGGGGATGCCGAAATCGAGGCCGATGCGCGTAATGCCGGCACCGCTTTCGTTCGATACCAGCTCAAAGTGATACGTTTCGCCGCGGATTACCGCGCCGAGCGCGATCAGTGCGTCGAACTGGCCGCTTTCGGCGAGCTTCTGCAGCGCCAGCGGAATTTCCAGCGCGCCGGGCACGGTGACGAGCAGCACGTCGTTCTCGTCAACGCCCAGACGCTCGAGCTCCGCCACGGCGGCATCGCGCAGCACCGTGCAGATCGCGTCGTTGAAACGCGCTTGGACGATACCGACACGCAGGCTTTCACCGTCAAGTTCCGGGGCGATTTTTGCGATGTCCATCATGGGCTTCCTTTAAAAAGTACCGTCCCTGGCGGTGCGGCCAACAGAAAGCCGGCACGCCCGAGACAGGCAATGCTCGGCAAGATGACGCCCTGCCAGCCGTTGGCGGCAGGGCGCAGATACGGAGAATACTCAGGCGGATTCGGCGCCGGGCATCGGCTGGAAGCCGGTGACCTCGAGACCATAACCCGCCATGTTCGGAATCTTGCGCGGGCTCGAGAGCACCCGCATTTTACCGACGCCCAACTCGCGCAGGATCTGCGCCCCCACGCCATGCGTACGGAAGTCCACCGGGCGGCGCTTCGCGCGCGCGGCCTTCTCCGTCTCGTCGAGCGCTTCGAACTGGGTAAACAGATGCTCGGGCGTTTCCACGCAGTTCAGCAGCACCACCACACCCTTGCCGGCTTCGGCAATGGCCTGCATTGCGCCGGCGAGCGTCCACGAGTGGGTCGATACACCGGTCTCGAGCAGGTCGAGCACCGACAGTGGTTCGTGCACGCGCACCAGCGTCTCGTCGGCCGGTGTCGGCACGCCACGCACCAGCGCCAGGTGCGGATTGCCGCTCGGCTTGTCGCGGTACAGCGTGGCCTGGAACGGACCCCAGGCGGTTTGCATTTCGCGCGTGGCCACCGTCTCGATCATCGATTCGGTGCGGCTGCGGTAGTGGATCAGATCGACGATGGTGCCGATCTTGATGTTGTGTTGTTCCGCGAACTCGAGCAGTTGCGGCAGACGCGCCATCGTGCCGTCGTCGTTCATGATCTCGCAGATCACGGCCGCCGGCGTGAGTCCTGCCATGGCTGTCAGGTCGCAGCCGGCTTCCGTGTGGCCGGCGCGCACGAGCACGCCGCCAGGCTGCGCCATGATCGGGAACACGTGTCCCGGCTGAACGATGTCTTCCGGGCGTGCCTCGCGCGCGATCGCCGTTTGCACCGTGTGCGCACGATCGGCCGCCGAGATGCCCGTGGTCACGCCTTCGGCCGCCTCGATCGACAGCGTGAACGCCGTGCCGTATTGCGTGCCGTTGCGATAGGTCATCAACGGCAGGTTGAGCTGTTTGCAGCGTGCCTGCGTGAGCGTAAGGCAGATCAGTCCTCGGCCGTATTTCGCCATGAAGTTGATGGCTTCGGGCGTGGCGAACTCAGCCGCCATGACCAGATCGCCTTCGTTTTCACGATCTTCCTCATCGACGAGGACAACCATGCGGCCGGCCTTCAGCTCGGCAATGATTTCTTCTGTAGTGGCCAACGGCATAGCGGGGCAACGCGGGGCTGAATTTGGAAAGGCTCTATTCTACGTCAAGCCGGTGTCCGGCAGCGGCCGAATCTCGCGCCGTGATCAACGGCGAATCGATAGATGGCGACATTTCAGACGCCGTCTGAATCGGTGGTCGGAAGAATCGCGTCCCGGGTGGCCGCGGTGCCACCTTTGTCGGAAAGTTCTCAATACAAAGGTGTTGACCTAAGTAAAATTGGCACCTATAGTCAGGCACATGGCTAACCAATCGATCCCTCTCGACCGGATTTTTCAGGCGCTGTCCGATCCGACTCGCCGGGCGGTCGTCGAGCGTCTCACGCTCGGTCCCGCATCGGTGAGCGAACTGGCGCGTCCGTTCACGATGGCGCTTCCCTCGTTCTCGCAGCATCTGAACGTGCTGGAGGAGAGCGGTCTGGTCGTCTCGCGAAAGCAGGGACGTGTGCGTACTTACTCGCTGGAGACCGAAACCCTGGCGGGCGCACAGGACTGGCTGCAACTGCAGCGCGACAAGTGGACGCGCCGCCTCGACCAACTCGACAACTATCTGCTACAGATGAAGGAGACGTGACTATGAGCCGTGCCAACCTTTTCTCGGTCGACCCGAAGCTGGACCTCGTCCTCGAGCGCTACATCGACGTGCCGTGCGAGCGCGTATGGGCGGCTTGGACGCAGCCCGAGCACCTCAAGAAGTGGTTCACGCCCGCGCCCTGGCAAACGGTCGACTGCGAGATCGATCTGCGTCCCGGCGGTCTGTTCCGTACGGTGATGCAGTCGCCCGAAGGTCAGCAGTTTCCAAACGAGGGTTGTTATCTGGAGGTCGTGGAGAATTCGCGCGTCGTCTGGACGAACGCCATGCTGCCGGGTTTCCGCCCCGCGCCGCCGCCCGCGAGCGAACACTGCGGCAGCTTCCTCTTCACGGCGGCGGTGCTGATGGAGACGCACGGCAAGGGCACGCGCTACACGGCGATGGCGATTCATCGCGACGAGGCCGCGCGGGCGCAGCACGAGGCGTTGGGGTTCCACGACGGCTGGGGCAAGGCGCTCGATCAACTGGTCGAATTGATGAAGTGAGTCATCTCCGGGAGGCGGGCCAAGGTCGCGCCTTCCCGTTCCTCTCCCCCTTCTCACGAGGTCACAGCGGGAACAGATGCTCGACGATGAAGTCGACGAAGACCCGGATCTTCGGCGACAGATGGCGGCTCGACGGCCACAGCACGTGGAACACCATTTCCTGCGTCGTATAGTCGTCGAGCACGGTCACCAGACTGCCTTGTAGCAATTGCGAGCGAATGGCGATCTCGGGCACGCAGGCGATACCCAGTCCCTGCTCGGCAAAACACACCTGAGGATCGAGCGTATTCGTCACCATGCTTGCAGCCAGTTCGATTGCGGGCGTCTCTCCCGATGCACCCAGCGGCCAGACGTCGAGCTTGCCGGTGCTGGGGTAGCGATAGATCAGGCACGCGTGATGCGCAAGGTCTTCCGGCTTGCGTGGCGTTCCGGCTGCCGCGAAATACGACGGTGCGCCGACGACGACCTTGCGACATGCTCCCAAGCGCCGCGCGATGAGCCGTGAATCGCTCGGCGGCCCCGTGCGAATGACGGCGTCGAAACCCTCCTCGATGACGTCGACCAGCCGATCCGAATAATCGATGTCGAGTTCGATGTCCGGGTAGCGCCGCTTGAAGTCGCCCAGCTTCGGCATGAATATCGTGCCGACGGACGGCAAACTGATGTGAAGCCTGCCGCGCGGCGCTTCGCGCGTCTGCATCAACTCGGCTTCCGCGGATTCCACTTCACCGAGAATGCGCCGGCAGCGCTCCAGAAACATGGTGCCTTCCGGCGTGAGCGTGACGGTGCGCGTCGAGCGATGAAAGAGCCGCACACCGAGCCGGGCTTCGAGCCTGGCGATGGCTTTGCTGACCGCCGACGCCGAAATGCCCAGCTGACGCCCTGCCTCGGTAAAGCTGCGCGATGTGCTCACCCGTACGAATGCGTCGAGCGATCCAAGGTTTTCCATCCAACATTCCTCATTGATGACATCGATGTCACAAATATTTTGCAATGTAGCCTGTTTTTCTTCGATCGGGAGATGGGCACCATGGCGTTGTTGCGCCCGATGGGCGTCGGAATCCCCTGGAATCGAGGAGAAAAATCCATGAATCAACTGGCGGCAGGCGCATTGCCGAAGGATGTCGAGCGGTTACCCATCGGTGGGTTGCTCGCGCTGGCAATGGCGGCCTTCATCACACTTCTCACCGAGATCATGCCTGCGGGCTTGTTGTCGTCCATCGCGCAGGGGCTCGACGTGCCGGACAGTCTCGCGGGCCAGTTCATCACGGCATACGCCGCCGGTGCGCTGGTGGCGGCCATTCCCGTCACCGCGCTCACGCAGGGCGTGCGGCGGCGGGCATTGCTGTTGAGCGCGATTGCCGGATTCGCGGTCGTGAACCTCGTGACCGCCCTGTCCGGTTACTACGTCGTGTCGCTCGTCGCGCGGTTTTTTGCCGGCGTTTTCGGCGGCATCGTGTGGTCGTTGCTGGCGGGCTATTCGGTGCGGATGTCGCCGGCCCGCTACGCCGGGCGCGCCATTGCGATCTCGGGGGCAGGTGCCACGGTGGCGCTCGTGCTGGGTGTGCCCGCGGGCACATTGCTGGGACGGATCATCGGCTGGCAGGGCGCATTCGGACTGATGTCGGCGTTCTCCGTCCTGCTGATCGTGTGGGTGCTCGCCATCGTCCCCGATTTTCCCGGACAGTCGCGACAGCAGCGGCATCCGCTCAGCGACGTACTCGCGATGCCGGGCATTCGCCCGGTGCTGTTCGTGGTGCTCACCTTCGTGGCCGCCCACAACGTCCTCTACATCTATATCGAGCCTTTCCTCCTGCCATCGGGACTGTCGACGACCGTCGGTGCCGTGCTGTTCGTCTTCGGCGCCGGTTCGATCGTTGGTTTGTGGGTCGCTGGCGCCATGGTCGACCGCGAGTTGCGCGTGTTGGCCGTGATCAGTCTCGCAATGTTCGGCTTCGCGGCCTTGTTGTTCGGCCTGTGGGGACGTGTGCCCCAGGTGGTGTATCTGGCGGCGATCGTGTGGGGACTGGCCTTCGGTGGCTTCTCGACGATCACGCAGACGGCGCTTGCCCGGCTCGCGGGCGATGCGATGGACGTTGCACAGTCCACCTATGTGACCGGATGGAACATCGCCGTCGCGGCGGGTGGCGTGCTCGGCGGCATGCTGCTGGACCGGGTGGGAACCACGGCGTTTCCGTGGGCTATGATGGCGATGCTCGCGGCGTCGTGGCTCGCCACGGTATTCGGCATGAACCGAGCGCTGGCGACACAGCGCGTGTGAACGAAGGCCGGCGAGGGCGGGCAATGGTGCACGTCGGAGCGCAGAAGGCGCGAAGGCAGGATGAAAAAAGACGTGCCCGCGGACACGTCTTTTCGTTCGCAACGTCAGCACATGGTGCGTGCGGCATCGGTTGGCCCGCACGCGCCTCGCGTTCCTCAAGCGCCGAGATAAGCGCGCTTGATGTCGTCGTTGGCGAGCAGGTTCTCGGCGGAGTCGGCAAGCACGACGCGACCGGTCTCGAGCACATAGCCTCGATCGGCCACATGCAGCGCCTTGTTCGCGTTCTGCTCCACCAGAAACACGGTGACGCCTTCTTCGCGGATCGCGCGGATGATGTCGAAGATCTGCGCGATCACGAGCGGGGCCAGGCCGAGCGTCGGTTCGTCGAGCAACAGCAAACGCGGACGGCTCATCAGCGCGCGGCCGATCGCCAGCATCTGCTGTTCGCCGCCGGACATGGTGCCGGCGCGCTGCTTGCCGCGCTGCGCGAGTCGCGGGAACAGCTTGAACACGTGTTCCATGCCGGCGTCGATATCGTCCCTGGACGCGAAGAAGCCGCCCATCTTCAGATTCTCGATCACGGTCAGGCTCGGAAACACGCGCCGGCCTTCCGGCGAAATCGCGAGTCCCATGCGCATGATTTCGTGCGTGGGACAGCCGGTGATGTCGTGGCCCTCGAACGTCACCCGTCCGCTCGATGCGCGGGGCGTGCCGCACACCGTCATCATCAGCGTGGTCTTGCCCGCGCCGTTACTGCCGATGAGCGTGACGATCTCGCCCTTGTTCACTTCGATCGACACGCCCGAGAGCGCCTCGACGGCCCCATAGTGGGTGTGAATCTGTTCCAGCTTGAGCATTATTCCTCCCCGAGGTAGGCCTTGATGACGCGCGGGTCGTTGCGCACCTCGTCGGGCTTGCCGATCATGATCGGCTTGCCGTGTTCCATCACGAGAATCCGGTCGGAGACACCCATCACGAGGCTCATGTCGTGCTCGATGAGCAGCACCGAGATACCGAACTCGTGGCGCAGATCGTCGACGAGCTGCTGCAGCTCGATCTTCTCCTGGGGGTTCAGGCCCGCCGCCGGTTCGTCGAGCATGAGCAGACGCGGCTCGGTGATCATGCAGCGCGCAATTTCGAGGCGACGCTGATGACCATACGAAAGCGTGCCCGCCTCGCGGTTGGCGACCGCCGTGAGGCCCAGCCGGTCGAGCCACGTCTTGGCGCGCTCCAGCGCCGTGCGCTCGGCGCGACGGAAGGCGCCCGTCGAGAACAGCCCCTGCAGGAAGCCGCTGTGCACGCGCATGTGCTGTGCCACGAGCAGATTTTCCACGACCGTGAGTTGGCGGAACAGGCGAATGTTCTGGAACGTGCGAACGAGACCACGCCGCGCGACCATGTGGCTCGGCAGGCCGGTGATGTTGTCGCCGTCGAGCGAGATCGAGCCGCCCGTGGGACGGTAGAAGCCGCCCACGCAGTTGAACACCGTGGTCTTGCCGGCGCCGTTCGGGCCGATGATCGCGAAGACTTCGTTCTTGCGGACGCCGAACTCGACGCCATCGACGGCAAGCAGACCGCCGAAGCGCATCTGCAGGCCGGAGAGTTTCAACAGTTCTGCACTCATTGCGGCAACTCCACATGCGGGCGGGTGGCGGGCAACAGGCCCTGCGGACGCCACATCATCATCAGCACCATCACCAGACCGAAAATCAGCATGCGGTATTCCGCGAAGTCGCGCGCGACCTCTGGCAGGATCGTGAGCAGGATGGCCGCGAGAATCACGCCGACCTGCGACCCCATGCCACCGAGCACCACCACGGCGAGAATGAGCGCCGATTCGATGAACGTGAACGATTCGGGCGTGACCAGCCCCTGACGCGCGGCGAAGAATGCGCCGGCCAACCCGGCGAACGACGCACCGAGCGTGAATGCCGAGAGCTTGATGCGCGTGGGGTTCAGCCCCAGCGAGCGGCAGGCGATCTCGTCTTCGCGCAGCGCTTCCCACGCGCGGCCGATCGGCATGCGGATCAGGCGGCTCGTGACGAACAGCGTGAAGCCCACGAGCGCGAAGGCCAGCAGATACAGGAAGATCACCATGTGCGAGCCGCTGTAGTCGAGCCCGATCAGTTCATGGAAGGTCTTCGCGCCTTCGACGCTCGACGAGCGCGCCATCTCGAAGCCGAACACGCTTGGCTTCGGAATGCCCGACACGCCGTCCGGCCCGCCGGTGAGGCTCGTGAGGTTGTTGAGCAGCAAGCGGATGATTTCACCGAAGCCCAGCGTCACGATCGCCAGATAGTCGCCGCGCAGGCGCAACACCGGGAAGCCGAGCAGAAAGCCGAACGTGGCCGACATGAGCGCGGCGATCGGCAGGCATTCCCAGAACGTCAGGCCGAAGTACTGGTTGAGCAGCGCGTACGTATAGCCGCCGACCGCGTAGAAGCCGACGTAGCCCAGATCGAGCAGACCGGCGAAGCCCACGACGATGTTCAGGCCGAGGCCGAGCACGCAGTAGATGAGGGCGAGCGTGGCCACGTCCACCGCACCGCGCGAGCCGACGAACGGCCACACGAGGCCCACGGCGAGCAGCACCCACATCGCGGTCAGTTGCTGGCGGCGGCCCATGGCAGGCACGCTTGGCAGCTTGACCGCGCGCTTCGAGCGCAGCAGCAGCGGCTTGACCAACTGGAAGACGAAGACGACGGCCGCGGCGATCCAGACCGGGCGCCAGTGTTGCTCCAGCACGACCTTGTAGCCTTCGAGCTTCAATTGCAGGCCCAGGATGGGGGCCGTGAGAACGATCGTCATCAGCGCGGAGATGACCGCGCCCTTGAGCGTATCGCCTGCCGGCGCGCGTTGTGCGGTGCCGGACTTGAGCGTGAGTTGTTGTGTCATGGTCGACCTCAGACTTTCTCGACGTCGGGCTTGCCCAGCAGGCCGGTCGGGCGGAACAGCAGCACCAGCACCAGCAGGCAGAAGGCCACGATGTCCTTGTACTCGGAGGGCATGTAGCCCGAGGCGAGCGTCTCCGCCAGCCCCAGCAGCACGCCGCCCAGCATGGCGCCGGGGATGCTGCCGATACCGCCGAGCACCGCGGCCGTGAAGGCCTTGATGCCTGCGATGAAGCCGATGTAGGGATTGAGCTTGCCGATGGTCAGACCGATCAGCACGCCGCCCACGGCCGCGAGCATGGCGCCGAGCACGAACGTGAACGAGATCACGCGGTTCGTATCGATGCCGAGCAGGTTGGCCATGCGCATGTCTTCGGCACAGGCCCGGCAGGCACGGCCCATGCGCGAGTTGGCGATGAACAGCGTAAGCAGGATCATCAGCGCGACGGTCACACCCACGATCAGCATGCGGGCGTAGGGAATGGTCACGGTGAAGTCGCCCATCGGAATATCGATGGCGCCGGAGATCAGCATGGGCACGGAAACATCACGCGCGCCCTGACCGATCTGCACGTAGTTCTGCAGGAAGATGGACATACCGATCGCGGAGATCAGCGGTCCGAGACGAGGTCCGCCGCGTAGCGGGCGATACGCCACCCGCTCGATCGCGAAGCCGTAAAGGCCCGTGATCAGCACCGACACCAGCAGCGCCGCCCCCAGCACGAGCGGCAGGGGGTAACCCGCTGCAGTGCCGATGGCAGTCAGTGTGACGAGCCCGATATAGGCGCCGATCATATAGATCTCGCCGTGGGCGAAGTTGATCATACCGATGATGCCGTAGACCATTGTGTAGCCAATGGCGATCAACGCGTAGATCGCACCCAGCGTCAGGCCATTGACCAGTTGCTGGGCGAGCTGTGGGAAAAAATCGTTCATGCGGGAAGCCTCGCGACGAGCGGGGGCCGAACGCGAATGCGCGCCGCCCGCCGAAGACGGCGGGCGGCTGGGGGTGATTCGCTGGCCGGTAAAGCGTCAGGGAATCAGTTGGCGGCGGTCTTGGTGGCGTCCTTGTGCCACGTGTAGACCACGAACTTGAACGACTTCAGATCGCCAGCCGGGTCGTAGGCAACCTTGCCGATCGGGGTCTCGAACGTGTTCGCGTGCAGGTACTTGGCCACCTTCTCCGAGTCCGTGCTCTTCGCGCCGGCGATGCTCTTGGCGATCAGCTGCACGCCCGTGTAGGCCGGCATCTGGAACGGACCGTTCGGATCGCGCTTGGCGTCGGCGAAGGCCTTCACCACCTTGGCGTTGGCCGGATCGGCGGCGAAGTCGGCCGGCAGCGTCACGAGCATGCCTTCGGAGGCCGGGCCGGCGATGGCCGTCACATCCTTGTTGCCCACGCCTTCCGGTCCCATGAACGTGGCCTTCACGCCTTGCTCACGTGCCTGGCGCAGCAGCAGGCCCATTTCCGGGTGATAGCCGCCGAAGTACACGAAGTCCACGCCCTGCGACTTGAGCTTGGTGATGACGGCCGAGTAGTCCGAGTCACCGGCGTTGATGCCTTCGAACAGCACGACCGGGATCTTGGCGGCGTCGAGGTCCTTCTTCACCGAGGTGGCGATGCCTTGACCGTACGACTGCTTGTCGTGCAGCACGGCGACCTTCTTCGGCTTGACCTTGTTGATGATGTACTGCGCGGCTGCCGGGCCTTGCTGGTCGTCGCGGCCGATGGTGCGGAAGATGAAGTGGCGCTTCTTGCCTTCGGTCAGTTGCGGTGCCGTGGCCGACGGGGTGATCATCACCACGCCTTCGTTTTCATAGATGTCCGATGCCGGGATGGTCGAACCGGAGCACACATGACCGATCACGTACTTGATCTTCTGGCTGACGATCTTGTTGGCGACGGCGACCGCCTGCTTCGGCTCGCATGCATCGTCCATCATCACGGCTTCGAGCTTGTTGCCGTTCGCACCGCCTGCGGCGTTGATTTCGTCGATGGCGGTCAGCGCGCCGGCCTTGACCATGTCGCCGTATTGCGCGACCGAGCCGCTGAACGGGCCGGCGATGGCGATCTTGACGGTCTCGGCATTGGCGGCGGTGCCGATCACGGCGAGGGCAGCGGCGACGAACAGGGATTTGTGACGGAACTGCATTGTGAACATCTCCTTGAATTGTATTTTTCGACTACCCGAGCGTGCGGGGTCTCGATCGACTGCTGAACCTGTCGGTATTTGATCATTCGTGCCAATCCAGGCGCGAACGATGCGCCATAGTAGCGTAATACGACGTTAATTTGGAACAGCTATGCGCGAGGCCTCGGAGACCCGCATGGATAAAGGGTTTCAAAAGGGTCGGAAGCGGGAAATAAGAGTCCTCACAGGGATTTTCGGTAGTACTACGCAGATTGCGAAATGCGTATAAATCGACCACCGCCATAAATCGGGGACATGTTGATTCGACGTTATCGAGCGTAAATCAGGACATTTTGGATACAATCCGCTCGCCATTGATATCCAATTGCAGGTTTTTGCATCCGATCGCATATACGGGCCGGTATGCGCGCTCCTTCTTGTGGCATCTCGCCCTCTACATCGCAAGGGCGTGCCGCTGCGTTCGCGATTGGCGGATGAGTGCAAGAAAGGCCGCGAGAATCGGCGAGTCGTCGTCGCGTCGGTACATGCAGTTCAGCTCGATGGAGCGCAGGTTCGGCGACTTCAGTGGCCGGTAGACCACGCCCGGCAAACGGAGATTCGCCGCCGATTCCGTCGTCACGCACACGCCGAAGCGGCTGGCCACGAGCGCCATCGAGGTCACCACGTCCTCCACTTCCTGCTCCACGCGCAGCGTCACGCCCTCGGCGCGAAAGGCCGCCGCGACTTCTTCGGCGAGGCCGGGCACCGGCGCGTTGGGGTAGAGGATCATCCGCTCGCTGTCGAGATCGGCGAGTGTGAGCGTGGCGCGCGCACAGAGCGGGTGTCCTTCGAAGAGCGCCACGAGAAACGGCTCCCGGTGTATCCAGTCGACGATCAGATCCGGCTCGTCCGGAATCAGGCGGTTGAAGCCGATGGCGATGCGTCGCTCGCGCAACGCGGCGATCTGCTCCGTCTTCGAAAGGTTGTGCAGGCCGATCTTCACCTCGGGGCGTTCGGTATGGAAGCTCGCCAGCAGCCGCGGGATCACATTGAGAATGCCTGAGCTGAAGATGCCGACGTCGAGCCGTCCGATATAGCCCTGGCCGGCCAACTGCGTTTGCTCCTGTGCGCGGCGCGTGAGTGCGAGGATGTTCGGCACTTCGGCGAGCAGGGTCTGCCCGGCGGCGGTCAGCGTGGCGCCCTTGGGCGTGCGCACGAACAACGGCGTGCCCAGTTGCGCTTCGAGCGCATGAATGTGGCGCGTGAGCGGCGGCTGCGCCATGTTCAGCCGTTCGGCCGCCCGCCCGAAATGCCCTTCCTGCGCCACGGCAAGGAAGTAGCGCATCTGCTTGATGTCCATGAAAAACCCCGTTCCCGGCAGCGGCGTTTGCGAACCCGAATGCCCACCCGTCGCCGAACTCAATACTGAAATGGTATCGCAATCGGGAAATTTGGTATTGGACGGTATCTTGTCACTCGCGCATCATTGGGCGACGAAGTGGTTCCATTCGGCATTTTCAGGGGACAGCATCATGCCAATCGTACATATCAATCTGGTGGAAGGTCGCGACGACGCCGCCGTGAAAGCCTGTGTGAAAGCCGTGGCGCGCACCGTACACGAAACGCTGGGCGCACCGCTCGAATCGATTCGCGTATATGCGACGCAAGTGCCGGCCGCGCACTGGGCCGTGGGCGAGCGTACCAAGGACGAGTCGGCCGCGCCGGCCAAGGCAGGCGCGTGATGGCGGCCAATTCGCAAGCAACGCCGGCCGGGCCGCGCGACGCCGCCACGCAGGCGCGCCTGCACCAGGCCGCCGACGCTCTCCTCGAAGCGGAACGCTCGCATCGCTTCATCGCACCGCTGCGCGACACGTTCGCGCCGCTCACCATCGACGATGCCTACGCCATTCAGCGCATCAACACCGAGCGCCGTCTGGCGGCCGGGCGTCGCATCGTCGGCTGCAAGATCGGTCTGACCTCGGTCGCGGTGCAGAAGCAGCTGGGCGTCGATCAGCCGGACTTCGGCATGCTGTTCGACGACATGGGGTACGGCGACGGGGAGCCGATTCCCGCGTCGATCCTCACGCAGCCGAAGATCGAGGCCGAGATTGCCTTCGTGATCGGACGCGATCTGAACGTCGAGAACCCGGGCCAGCTCGATGTGCTGGGCGCCATCGACTATGCGCTGCCGGCGCTGGAGATCGTGGGCAGCCGCGTGGCCGATTGGAACATCCGCATTACTGACACGATCGCCGACAATGCATCGTCGTCCGCGTACGTGATCGGCAACACGCCCAGGAAACTCTCGGAATTCGACGTCCGCATGTGCGGCATGGTGCTGGAGCGTCGCGGCGAGCCGGTCTCGGTCGGTGCGGGCGCGGCCTGTCTGGGCAGCCCGATCAATGCCGTGGTATGGCTCGCTCGCACGATGGCCGCGGTCGGCACGCCGCTCAAGGCCGGCGACCTGGTGCTCTCGGGCGCGCTCGGCCCGATGGCGGCGGTGACGCCCGGCGACATCTTCGAGACCCGTATCAACGGCCTGGGTTCGGTCCGCGCCGTCTTTGAACCTGCCAGCGAGGCTGCACGATGAGCCACATCCACGACTACGCCAAGCGGCTCGACGACGCGGCGCGTTTCGCCCACGAGGTCGAGCAGTTCGACACCGACAACCGCCTCTCGCTCGACGACGCCTATGCCATCCAGGCGGCCTCGCTCGCCCGCCGTGCCGAGCGCGGCGAGGCGCGCGTCGGCGTGAAGATGGGCTTCACCAGCCGCGCCAAGATGATTCAGATGGGGCTCTCCGACGTCATCTGGGGGCGTTTGACTTCGGGCATGCTGGTCGAAGAAGGCACCACCATCGATTTCAAGCGCTACGTGCATCCGCGCGTCGAGCCGGAGATTGCGTTCATCCTCAAGAAGCCGCTCGAAGGCAATGTCACCGGTCCGCAAGCGCTGGCGGCCGTCGAGGCGATCGCACCGGCCATCGAGATCATCGATTCGCGCTACAAGGACTTCAAGTTCACGTTGCCGGAGGTGATTGCGGATAACGCATCGTCGAGTGGTTTCGTGATCGGCGCCTTGCACGACCCGCGCGTCGATTTCTCGAATCTGGGGCTCGCGATGACGATCAACGGCCGTACGGTACAGGTCGGCTCGACGGCGGCGCTGCTCGGTCATCCGCTGCGCTCGCTGGTCGCGGCGGCGCGCCTGTCGGCTGCGGCGGGCGAGCCGCTGCAAGCCGGCTGGATCGTGATGGCGGGCGGCGCGACGCCGGCCGAGTACATTCAACCGGGCCAGTACGTGTCGGTCGAGATGGAGACGCTCGGTCGCGTGGGGTTCCACGTCTGAGCGTAGTGGTATGAACGGGCGGCCGTGGTGGCGGTGATCGCTGCGGCCGACACGCAGGACGACGGGGGATGCCGGGAGGCGCTCCCCGTTTTCGTTTGCCGTGGCGTTTCAGCGGTTCAGGGCAAACGCCGCAGAGCGGCACTCATCGATGGCGAAGGCGGGCCAGGATGCGCAGATCGTCCTCGATCATGCGCACATCGGTGAAGGTGAGGGCGAGCTTGTCGTCGAGCGACGTCAGTGCGGGCAGATTGAACATGCCCTGTGCATCGCCGACGATGCACGGCGCGAGGTAGGTCAGTAATTCGTCCACGCAGTGCTCGCGCAGCAGCGAGCCATTGAGCTTGAAGCCGGCTTCCACGTGAATTTCGTTGAGTTGACGTTGACCCAGGGCGCGCAGCAGCGCCGGCAGTTCGACCTTGCCGCTCGGATTGGGCAGGTCGAGCACTTCCACGCCAAGTTCGCGCAGACGTGCCGCACGCTCGGCGTCCCCATTCGCGCAGACGACGAGCGCATTGCCGTCCTTGAGCACCTTGGCGGACGGGGAGATGTCGAGCCGCGAGTCCACGACGATGCGCAGCGGCTGGCGCGTGGTCTGCACCTCGCGCACCGTGAGTGCCGGGTCGTCCTCGCGCACCGTGCCGATGCCGGTGAGGATCGCGCACGCGCGCGCGCGCCACGCGTGGCCGTCGGCGCGTGCCGCCGGTCCGGTAAGCCACTGGCTCGCGCCGTTGTGCAGCGCCGTCTTGCCGTCGAGGCTTGCGGCCACTTTCATGCGGACCCACGGCGTGCCGCGCGTCATGCGCGCGACGAAGCCGATGTTCTTCTCGCGCGCTTCCTGTTCCAGCAGACCGCAACGCACCTCGATGCCCGCTTCGCGCAGCATCGTGAGGCCGCGCCCGGCCACCAGCGGATTCGGATCTTCCATGGCGGCGATCACACGCTTCACGCCGGCTTCGATCAGGCCCTTCGCGCACGGCGGCGTGCGGCCGTAGTGGCTGCATGGCTCGAGCGTGACGTACGCGGTCGCGCCGCGCATCGTTTCGCCGCGTGCCCGGGCGTCCTTCATCGCCTGAACTTCGGCGTGATCCTGACCGGCGGGTTGCGTGAAGCCTTCGCCGATCACGCGTCCGTCCTGCACGATGACGCAGCCCACGCGCGGGTTCGGCGAGGTCGTGAACATCGCGCGCTCGGCCAGCGCCAGTGCGCGGCGCATGTAGGCAAAATCCTGGTCAGAGAACATGAGGCGTCAGATCATCAGCGGCCGGTCGGTCAAGGCATTGTCCGGCGCGGCGCCGGCGTGAGCCGGCAGGGATTCGCGCGCAATGCCGCGCAGGGTGTCGAGGGCCTCGAGCACGCTCTCGACATATCGTTCGTCACGGAAACCGGCGCTCATCTGCGCGACGACGGTGTCCCACTTGCGGGGGGCACCAGCGCATTGACGCCCTTGTCGGCGATCAGCTCGATATCGTGGTCGGCGATGTTGATATACAGCAGTATGCCCGTGCGCTCGCCGGTGTGCGCGACGCCGAGCTGGCGGAACAGGTGGACGGCGCGCTGGCGGCAGGTGTGCCCGTGCCAGACGGCCGCAAGCGGCATGGCGGCTTCAATCACCAGACGGATCTCGCAGCGGTGCTCGCTTTCCGACGCGCGGATGGCCGCTTCGAGCGCATCGAGCGCCTTGTCGGGGAAGAGCCAGCGGGCGTGGGCGCGCCACGTGCCGAAATGGCGTAGCCAGCGCGAGACGTCGTGCGGCCTGTGCTGCATCGTGATTTCCTCGTGTGCCATCGCCATCACCAGTTCCCCGACGAGCCGCCGCCGTCGAAGCCGCCACCACCACCGCCGCCGAAGCCTCCACTGCCGCCACCACCACCGAAGCCGCCGTCGCCACCGCCGCGTCCCCAGCCGCCGAAGCCACCGAGGCCGCCGCCCAGTCCCGCTCCGAAGCCGCCTGCACCGATGCGTCCGCGCTGACCGGTGAGTACGCGCGAGCGCGGGTCGTTCGGTTCCCCGCCGGGCAGTCCGGGGCCGCGGAAGTGCCGACGGCTTTCCATGAGCACCACCATGGCGATGATGAAGACGATGAAGAGCAACGGCAGGAAGTCGGACAGATCGGAGTGCGGTGCGCGCGTCGACGGCAGGTTCGGCGCCGGCAGCGCTTCGTTGTTCATTGCCGCTTCCACGGCCGCCACCCCGGCGGCGAGGCCGCCGAAGAAGTCGCCGCTGCGGAAGTACGGCGCCATCACGTCGCGCAGGATGCGGCCGGCGATCGCGTCGGTGAGCGAGCCTTGCACGCCACGCCCGACCTCGATGCGCATCTTGCGCAGGTCGTTCGGATTGTGCTTCGCGATGAGCATGATGACGCCATCGTCCACGCCCTTGCGTCCAGCCTTCCACACGTCGGCCACGCGGATGCTGTATTGGTCGATGGTCTCGGGCGCCGTCGTCGGCACCATCAGGATGAAGATCTGACTGCCGCGCTGCTGCTCGTACTGCGCCAGTTGAGTCTCGAGCGCGTTGCGCTGCTCGGGCGTGAGCGTGCCGGTCAGATCGGTGACGCGAGCGGTGAGGGCGGGCACGGCCACCAGTTCCTCGGCGCCGGCAGGCAGCGCCAGCCAGCACAGGCCCGCCAGCAGCAGGGCGTAGAACGCCCAAAGCGGTGCTCGCAGCGGTGCCCACGGTGGCACTTTGGGCGCGAGCCGCGAGCGTGACGTCGGCAACGATGGCGAGGACAGTGGAACGGCGGCCATGGCGCGATCCTCAGAACTTGACCGCCGGCGCCGTCGAGATGGCCTTCTCGTTCTCGACCGTGAAATTCGGCTTCGGCCCGTAGCCGAACATCTTGGCGGTCAGGTTGTTCGGAAACTGACGCACGTACACGTTGTAATCCTGCACCGACTGGATGAAGCGATTGCGCGCCACCGTGATGCGGTTTTCCGTGCCTTCGAGTTGCGATTGCAGGTCCCGGAACAGACCGTCGGCCTTCAGGTTCGGGTAGTTCTCCGACACGGCCATCAGGCGCGAGAGCGCGCCCGAGAGTTCGCCCTGGGCTTGCTGGAATTTCTTGAACGCCTTGGGATCGTTGAGCGTTTCCGGCGTCACCGTGATGCTCGTCGCCTTGGCGCGGGCGTTGATCACGTCGGTGAGCGTCGTCTGCTCATGCGAGGCGTAGCCCTTGACGGTGTTCACCAGGTTCGGCACCAGATCCGCGCGGCGCTGATACTGGTTGACGACTTCGCTCCATGCGGCCTTGACGGCTTCGTCCTTGACCTGGATTTCGTTGTACCCGCACGCGGAGAGCAGCGACGCGAGAAGTCCCGTGGCCAGCCAGCGCAGGATGGACTGACGCAGGCGGGTCGGCAGCAGCATTTGCATGATGAGTTTCCTTGTTATGGTCGAACGAAATTACCGGTAGCGTGAACGAGAGTCCGCCGTGCGTGCGTGTCGCTCATGCGAGCGTCCGGAAGGCGTCGCGCGCGGCTTCGAGGGTCGCGTCGAGGACCGTGTCGTCGTGCGTCGCCGAAACGAAGCCCGCTTCGAACGCGCTCGGCGCGAGGTAGACGCCGCGATCGAGCATCGCATGGAAAAACTTGTTGAAACGCGCCACGTCGGCGGTAGTGACTTCGGCGAAGCTCTGCGGCACGTTGGCACGGAAGTACAGGCCGAACATGCCGCCGACGCTGTCGCCCGAGAACGGCACGCCCGCGGCTTGTGCCGCTTCGACGAGCCCCGTCACGAGCTTCGAGGTGCGTCTGGCCAGTTCCTCGTAGAAGCCGGGCGCCTGGATCAGCTTGAGCGTCGCGAGGCCCGCGGCGACCGCGAGCGGGTTGCCCGAGAGCGTACCGGCCTGGTAGACGCCGCCCAGCGGCGCGAGATGCGACATGATGTCGCGGCGTCCGCCGAAGGCCGCCGCGGGCATGCCGCCGCCGATGACCTTGCCCAGACACGTGAGGTCGGCCGTAATGCCGTAGAGCGCTTGCGCGCCGCCCAGCCCCACGCGGAAACCGCACATGACTTCGTCGAAGATCAGCACGGCGCCGTGGGCCGTGCACAGTTCGCGCAGCGTCTGCAGGAAGTTGCGCGAGCCGCGCACGAGATTCATGTTGCCGGCCACCGGCTCGACGATCACGGCTGCGATTTCGCCGCCCTGGCCGGCAAAGAGCTCACGGAGCTGGTCGACGTTGTTGTACTCGAGCACGAGCGTGTCGCGCGTGACTTCGGGGGGCACGCCGGCCGAAGACGGTGCGTTGCGCGTGGAGTCGGCGAAGGTCAGCAGGCCCGAGCCCGCCTTGACGAGCAGGCTGTCGGCGTGGCCGTGATAGCAGCCCTCGAACTTCACGATCTTGTTGCGACCGGTGAAGCCGCGTGCGAGACGCAGCGCGCTCATCGTCGCCTCGGTGCCGGACGACACCAGGCGCACCTGCTCGATGGACGGCACCAGGCGGCAGATCTCCTCGGCCATCACGACCTCGGCTTCGGTGGGCGCGCCGAAGCTGAAGCCTTGCGACATGGCGCGCTGCACGGCGGCCACGACCTCCGGATGGAGATGGCCGACGATCATCGGGCCCCACGAGCCGATGTAGTCGATGTAGCGCGTGCCTTCGGCGTCCCACATGTAGGGGCCCTGCGCGCGGGCGATGAAGCGCGGCGTGCCGCCGACCGAGCGGAAAGCGCGCACGGGCGAGTTGACGCCGCCGGGAATGGTCTGTTGAGCACGCTCGAAGAGCGCGGCGTTCGTGGTGTGTTCGGACATGACGTCTGCTTACCTGGTAAAGCCGGCACGGGCCGCGTCCACAACGCGGGCGAGGCTCGCCGCGGCGTCGTGCAGCGCGTTGCCGGCACGGGAGAATGTGAAGGTTGCGTCTGGTCGCCTGACGGGGTGCGGTGCAGCAAAAATCGATGCCAATGCTGGCCCGGCGGGCGATCTCGAATGCGTCGATTCTAGCGGATGCGCGCGGGGTCCGGGACTTCTCGCGGTGCGGGGCTTCTGTTAGATTGAAGGCAATTCACTCAACGTCAAGGAAAAACAGGCCCATCGACATGTCCACCGTCAACTCGCAACGTCCCTCGATCACTGTCTCGACTCTCGACCTCGATCGCCTGGAAGCGCTCATGGCGCAGGCGCCGCGCGCGGCATTGCCGTATGTGGAGGCACTCGAAACAGAGCTCGCCCGGGCGAGTGTCGTCGACCCCGAGCAGATGCCGGCCGACGTCGCCACGATGAATTCGGTGGTGCGCTATCGCGATCTTGCCACGCAGCAGGAGCATCGCGTCACGCTCGTGTATCCGCAGCATCTCGCGGGCGCGGAGAATGGTATTTCGGTGCTCGCCCCGGTGGGCAGCGCGCTGCTCGGCCTGCGCGTGGGCCAGTCGATTCACTGGCAGGTGCCGGGCGGCCGTCTGATCGAGCTCGAACTGCTCGGCATCGACTACCAGCCCGAAGCCGCTGGCGAATACCACCGCTGATTTCCCTCCTGGCAACACCATTGGGAGATTCGGATCTCCCGAGTCTCCCAACCCCCGCCCCCTCCCGCAGTTCCGCGATACCTTCCCGCAGTTCTTCAGCAGATTCCTGGTAGTTCTTCAGCAGGCCCCGGAAGACCGAGAGCCGTTCAGCCTTCAGTCACCGTTTGTGCTGGATGCGCCGGAGTGCTTCGAATCAGCGACGCAGCCAGCCGCGCGCGATCGGCCACGCGAGCAGACGGCGGTAAATGCCTTCGAGCACGGCCGCGGCAATGCGGCTCGTCTCGCGGGCGGCGGCCGTGCGCATGACGAGCGCGGCGACGATCGACACGCACAGCCCACCGAGCATGTCGACGGGCCAGTGCACGCCGAGATAGACGCGCGCCCAGCATACGGGCAGCGCGCAGATCAGCAGGAGCTTGCCCAGCAGACGCGGCGTGCGTGCCACCGTGCCCATCAGCACGAATGCCGACGTGAACATGATCGACGCGTGGTTGCTCGGAAAGGCGCTCGTCGGGGCGTGCGCGAGCAGGTTCGTGCCGAGGCCGACGACGAACGGGCGAGGCTCGAACCACGCCAGGCCGACGACGAAGTTGACGAGCAGCACCAGCGCCACGCCGAGCAGGCCGTGCACCGCGCCTTCACGGTCGCGCCCGCCCGCGAGCCACAGCGTGACGAGTCCGACCGGCAGCAGCAGGATCAGGTACTTGGCGAGGAAGACGGCGAGGGCCAGTTCGCCTTCGCTGACGTTGGGCGAGGCGTTGATGGCCAGAAAGACGGCGCGGTTGAGCGATTCCATGGGGTCCGGTGCGGTGCCGGCCGCAGGCACGCAATACCGTCCGGCCGCATGCGGCTTCCCATGCAATGCCGGCGTATCGACGGCCGCCGGCAGGCGGTTGATGACGAAAACGTGACAGATTCTGACTGAGTCGCCGCGCGCTGCAAAGTTGCAGTTGTCATCATTTTGTAACACGTTGAATTGTCACTTTTCTTTCGACGCACTCGGAGGTAGAATCGCGCCGTCATAGCTCTCAGGAGATCCTTCCGTGGACAGTTGTTCTAGTGGTAGTTGCCGGTCGACGCAGGTCGACACCACCACCGCGAGTTAGTCCCCGGGATTTCCCCGCCGCTGACTCGCATAGCCGGGTTGGCGCGCACCTCTGATGTCCGTCTCGATTCGCAGTTCCTTTTGGCCCTCGTGCGCACCGTGCACGACGACGGGCTGGGCCGAATCGTAGGCGACCATCGTTCGTAGCACGCTCCCTAACCAATTTTAAGTCTGCCGTACGGGCGATTCCGTCGTGCGCGTGCGTTCGCTGTCGGGCCCTTTGGCCTAGGTTGGCTCCGGTTGGCTCCGGCTGGCGCCGGTTCGTCGATCCGGGGACGGCCGATGACCGCGTACGCATGGCCTGCGCCGGGCGCGATGCCGTGCGGCTGGGAGATTCATCGTGTTCCGCTATTCCATGACCCTGCGCGGAGGCAATCCGCAAGCCCTTATGCTGCCGGCCGAGTGCCTGCACCACTATCACGTCGACGTGCAAGCCGATGCTGGCGCCGACCGTGATCCTGGCCCCGGCAACGTCGGCCGCCTCGGTCGTATCGGCCAGTGGCTGCGCTCGCTGAGGTCGCAGGTCCGCCGCACGAAGACGGTCGGCTGACGCCGTTTCATAACGTTCGCGGGGGCGGCCGACGCGTCGCCCCCCGGCATACTCAGGATGTATCCAATGCAACAAGCTTTCACTCTCAGCGAGCGTTTCATTGCCTTGCTGGGCGCACGCCTTGGCTTGCGCTTTTTCCGCCGCCGCGACATGCTCGAAACCCTCGATGCACCGAGCGCCGGCCACGAGGCACCACCCGGTCTGCTCGACGCCGCGCGCGAGACCGGTCAGGATCTGCTCGCGCGTCTGGGCACGACCCGCCAGGGGCTGCTCGACGACGAAGCTGCGAGTGTGCGCGCGCGCGTCGGAGCCAACGAAGTCGAGCACGAGAAGCCGCTGCCGTGGTGGCGCCACCTGTTCCACTGCTATCGCAATCCGTTCAACCTGCTGCTCTCGGCGCTGGCCGCCGTGTCGTATGCGACCGACGACACCGAGGGAACGATCATCATCTCGGCGATGGTGATCATTTCCACGGTGTTGCGGTTCGTGCAGGAGGCGCGCTCGAACAAGGCGGCGGAAAAGCTCAAGGCGATGGTGAGCACCACCGCCACGGTGCTGCGCCGCGAAGCGCGGGGCGATGGCACGACGGCGCCCGACAACGGGCGGCATCCGGGCCGCATGGGCCGCGAGATTCCGCTCGCGGAACTCGTGCCGGGCGACATCGTGCTGCTCGCGGCAGGCGACATGATCCCGGCGGACGTGCGCATCGTCGCGGCGAAGGACCTGTTCGTCTCGCAATCGGCGCTCACCGGCGAAGCGCTGCCGGTGGAAAAGTTCGCGCATGCGTGCGAGGTCGACGCCGGCGGCAGCAACCCGCTCACATACGACAACCTCGCGTTCATGGGCACCAACGTGGTGAGCGGCTCGGCCACGGCGGTCGTCGTGGCGACGGGCGCGCGCACGTTCTTCGGTTCGCTCGCGCAACGCGTGACGGCGCAGCGTCCGACCGTCACGTCGTTCCAGCAGGGCGTCAATCGCGTGTCGTGGGTGCTCATCCGCTTCATGCTCGTCATGACGCCGATCGTGCTGCTCATCAATGGCTTCACCAAGCACGACTGGCTCGAGGCGTCGCTCTTCGCGCTGTCGGTGGCCGTGGGGCTCACGCCCGAAATGCTGCCGATGATCGTGACCGCCACGCTGGCCAAGGGCGCCGTGGTGCTCTCGCGCAAGAAGGTCATCGTCAAGCGGCTCGACGCGATCCAGAACTTCGGCGCCATGGACGTGCTGTGCACGGACAAGACCGGCACGCTCACGCAGGACCGGATCTGCCTGGAGCGCCATACCGACGTCTGGGGCCACGCCAGCGAAGACGTGCTCGAGTACGCCTACCTCAACAGCTTCTACCAGACCGGCCTGAAGAACCTGCTCGACGTGGCGGTGCTCGATCACGGCGAACTGCATCGGCGCCTGGACGTGGTGAACCGCTATCGCAAGATCGACGAGATTCCGTTCGACTTCGAGCGCCGTCGCATGTCGGTCGTCGTGAGCGAGAACGGCGAGCATCACGAGCTCATCTGCAAGGGCGCCGTCGAGGAAATGATGGCGGTGTGCGACCGCGTGCAGCACGGCGCGAACGTCGAGCCGCTCACGCCCGACGTGCTCTCGCGCCTGCGCCGCGTTACCGCCGATCTGAATGCGGAAGGCCTGCGCGTGGTGGCCGTGGCAACGCGTCATCTGCCGCCGGTGCGCGAGAGCTACAGCGTTGCGGACGAGAGCGGGCTGGTGCTCGTCGGCTACATCGCGTTCCTCGATCCGCCGAAGGAATCGACGGCGCCCGCGCTCAAGGCGCTCGCCGCATCCGGTGTCGACGTCAAGGTACTCACTGGCGACAACGACCTCGTGACCGTGAAAGTGTGTCGCGAGGTCGGGCTCGCGGTGACCGGCTGCGTGCTCGGCGACGCCATCGAGTCGATGAGCGACGCCGAACTCGCCCGCACCGTCGAGCACGCCAACGTGTTCGCGAAGCTCACGCCGACGCACAAGGAGCGCATCGTGCACATGCTGCGCGCGAACGGCCACGTCGTCGGCTTCATGGGCGACGGCATCAACGACGCGCCAGCGCTGCGGGCCGCCGACATCGGCATTTCCGTGGATACGGCGGTGGACATCGCGAAGGAAGCGGCCGATCTGATCCTGCTGGAAAAGAGCCTGATGGTGCTGGAGCAGGGCGTGATCGAAGGACGCCGCACCTTCGCGAACATGCTCAAGTACATCAAGATGACGGCCAGCTCGAACTTCGGCAATGTCTTCTCGGTGCTGATCGCGAGCGCCTTCCTGCCGTTCCTGCCGATGCTGCCGCTGCAGTTGCTCACGCAAAACCTGCTGTACGACCTGTCGCAGACGACGATTCCGTTCGACAACGTCGATCCCGAGCAACTCATGCGCCCGCAGCAGTGGAACCCGGCCGACCTGTCGCGCTTCATGATCTTCTTCGGGCCGATCAGCTCGATTTTCGACGTGCTGACGTTCGTGGCGATGTGGCATCTGTTCGGTGCGAACAGTGCCGAGCACCAGACGCTGTTCCAGTCCGGCTGGTTTGTCGAGGGCTTGCTTTCCCAAACGCTCATCGTGCATCTGATCCGCACGCGCCGCATTCCGTTCGTGCAGAGCCGCGCCGCGTGGCCGCTGCTGCTCATGACTGGCGCGGTGATGCTCATCGGCGTGATGCTGCCGCTCTCGCCGTTCGCGGAAACGTTCCGGATGCAGGCGCTGCCGCTCGCGTATTTCCCGATGCTCGCCGCGATCCTGCTGGCCTACGCGGTGCTCACGCAGATGATGAAGGGCATGTTCGCGCGTCGCTTCGGCTGGCAGTGACGCGCAAGCGCCGGCTGGGCGACATGACGATGCCGAGCTCCGCGTACAGTTCGTCAAGCGCTTCGCGCGGGCCGATGAGCAGCGCGTGGGTGTCGCCGGTGATATCGGTGAGGAGGCTCACGAGCGTCTCGCCCTGACAGGTTTCGCGCGCCGCCACGAACCGCGCCGAAGTGAGCGCGGCGAGCGTGGCGAAGCGCTCGGCCTGCACCAGCCCGTTGATATGAAAGACGGGCTGCGCCGCACCCGACGCGCGTGGTGCGAGACGCACGTTCGTGCCGTCGCTGTGCGCACCCAGTGCGGCGAGCAGCCTGTCCCGGCTTTGGTGTCCAAGCACGCACCGCTCGCCGTGTACCCATCGCGAGATCGTGCAGCCCGCGATACCGCTCGCATAGGCGAGCCGGGCCAACGTGGTACCCGAGAGCTTGATGAGCAACCGGGCGACGGTGCGGTGGCGTTGATCGATGTCATCCATGAGCGATGTCCTCCGGGGGCTGACGTGGCAAGTCTCGCGATGCGGCGCCAGGCGCGGCTCAGAACGCCATCGTCACTTCGAGTTGCGCGTCGATATCCTTGCGAAGCGCTTCCGTGCAGGGCATGAGCGGCCGGCGAACGGTCGGCGCGCACAGGCCGAGCGAGGCGAGCGCCGCTTTGATCGCGACGGGATTGGGCTCGCTGAACAACCGGCGGATGAGCGGCTTCATGCCGTTGAAGAGCGTATTGGCGTGAGCCATGTCGCCGTCGCGCACATAGCGCACGAGCTTCAGATAGAGATCGGGACGCACATGCGCCGCGGCCGAAATGCAGCCGGTGGCGCCGGCCTGCAGCGCGGCGAGCAACTGCATGTCGTCGCCGCACAGCACCCGCATGGTCGTTTGCGACGGCAGATGCACGAGCGGATGCGCGTCGCACTCCTTGATCGCGACGAACGCATCATGCGACGCGAGTTCGCGAATCGTCTCCACGCCGAGCGTCACGCCTGTGCGCAGCGGAACGTTGTAGAGCACGAGCGGCTTGCGCGTGCCGGCCGCGAGCGTGCGGTAATGCCAGAGAATGCCTTCCTGTGACGGGCGCAGATAGTACGGCGGCGGCACGAGGTAGCCGGCGAGCGGCAGATCGTCGAGGTGGCGCATCTGCCGTGCGGCGTTGGCGGTGTCGGCCGCGCCGACGCCCGCGAGCACCGGCGCATGACCGTGCGCCAGATGGCATGTGGTTTCCACGAGCCAGCGGCGCTCGTCCTCCGTGAGCAGCGTGCCTTCGCCCGTCGTGCCGGCCACGACAAAGCCGTTCACGCCCGCGGCGAGGTAGTAATCGACCAGACGCGCAAAGGCGTTGTGATCGATCTGGGCGCCGTTGGCGCCGGTCATGGGCGTGACGAGTGGAATCCACACGCCCTGAAAAATGGCTGTGTTCATAGCGAGAAGAGGCGGAAGTGAGTCGGGGGTGCCCCCCGGAACGTGCGGACCGTTCAGGCCGCGGGTCGCAAGCGCAGAGCGCCGAACTCGGCCTCGGGCAGCGACTGCATGACCACGTGCATGGCATGCGAGGCCTCCACGCGCGGCAAGGCGATCGACACGACGGCGGCGGTATCGCGCCGGATCGGACGGATTGTCTCGACACGCCAGGGCAGCGGCAGGCTCATCGCGAGCGTGACGGCCAGCGACGAGACGGCGGCGCGACTCAGCGTGATGTCGAGCGTGGCGTCCAGGCGCACGCGCGGGCGTTGCCGCACGGGGGAGGGGGGCGCATCGGGAGGTTCTAGGCTGGCGCGTTCGGCAATGGCAGGCATGGCAACGTGTCGATGACGACATGAGTGACGACGAAGCCAGTCTAGGGACGCGCGGATAAAAAAGGCGTCAAGATTTTTTGACGCCTCTGAACTACTGTGCCTACCGTGCGCGACGGTGCCGTCTCAGGAGGATTTCGGGTATTGCGCGTCGTCGAACAGCACGGACGCGCCATGAGGCGCCGCGCCGACGTTGTCGCGGAACAGCTTGAACAGATTGCGCCACGGATCGAACGGTCGCGGCGGCACCGGTTCCGGCGCGCGCGCGGCGAGCGTGGCATCGTCGACTTCGCAGTGCAGGAGGTTCTTCTCGCAGTCGATCGAGATGATGTCGCCGTCCTGCACCCTGGCGAGCATGCCGCCGTCCTGCGCTTCGGGCGACAGATGAATGGCCGCCGGCACCTTGCCCGAGGCGCCCGACATGCGACCGTCGGTGACGAGCGCCACGTGATGCCCCTCGTCCTGGAGCAGGCCGAGCATCGGCATGAGCTTGTGCAACTCGGGCATGCCGTTCGCGCGCGGTCCCTGGAAGCGCACGACCACGATCACGTCGCGCGTGAGTTCGCCCGCCTTGAACGCTGCCTGCGCCGATTCCTGATCGGGGAACACACGTGCCGGTGCGCGCACCTTCCGATGCTCGGGCTTCACTGCCGAGGACTTGATCACGGCGCGCCCGAGATTGCCGTGAAGCATGCGCAAGCCGCCTTCCGGCGCGAACGGGCGAGAAGCCGGGCGCACGATGTTCTCGTCGAGACTGTCCTTCGGAGCGTCCTGCCAGCAGAGCACGTCGTCGCGCAGGCAGGCCTCCTGCGTGTACGCGCGCAGGCCATGTCCCATGACGGTGGTCACGTTCTCGTGAAGCAAGCCGGCGTCGAGCAGTTCGCGGATGAGGAAGTTCAGCCCGCCCGCCGCGTGGAACTGATTCACGTCCGCCTTGCCGCTTGGATAGATGTGAGCGAGCAACGGCGTGATCTCCGAGAGATCGGCGAAATCCTCCCAGTCGAGCAGAATGCCGCCCGCGTGCGCCATCGCCACGAGGTGCAGCGTGTGGTTGGTCGAGCCGCCGGTGGCGAGCAGGCCGACCACGCCGTTGACGAAGGCGCGCTCGTCGAGAATTTGCGACGTGTTGATGCCCGACTTAGCGAGTGCCGCCGCGCGTGCTGTGGCGGCCTGCGTGAGCGCGTGCCGCAGCGGCGTGTGCGGATTGACGAACGATGCGCCGGGCAGATGCAGTCCCATGAATTCCATGAGCATCTGATTGCTGTTGGCCGTGCCGTAGAACGTACAGGTGCCTTCGGCGTGATAGGCGGCCAGTTCGGCGTCGAGCAGGGTGGCGCGCGTGACGCGCCCGGCGGCGTACTCCTGGCGGATGCGCGATTTTTCGTCGTTCGGCAGCCCGGAGGGCATGGGGCCGGCCGGCGCGAACACGGCCGGCAGGTGGCCGAACGCCTGCGCGGCGATCACGAGCCCCGGCACGATCTTGTCGCACACGCCAAGGAACATGGCGGCGTCGAACATCTGATGCGAGAGCGCGACGGCCGACGCCAGCGCGATCACGTCGCGCGAGAACAGCGACAATTCCATCCCGGCGTAGCCCTGGGTCACGCCATCGCACATCGCCGGCACGCCGCCGGCGACCTGCGCGCTCGCTCCGTGAGCGCGTGCGGCGGACTTGATGATGTCGGGGAATTCGGCGAACGGGGCGTGCGCCGAGAGCATGTCGTTGTAGGCGGTGACGATGCCGATGTTCGGCGAGCGCTCGGCGCGGATCTTGAGACGGTCGTCGGCGGGCGCGGCGGCCAGCGCGTGCGCGAGGTTCGCGCAGCCGAGCTTTTCGCGCCCGGGCTGCCCCTGCATGGCGCGTGCGACACCTTCGAGATACGCCTGCCGCGATGTCTGGCTGCGGCGGACAAGGCGCTCGGTCACGCGCTCCACCACGGGATGTAGCGACACGTTGTGCGAAGACTGAGTCATGGCGATTCCGGGACGTTGTGGGGCGCCCATACGAGGGTGGGAGAGTCGCGCGGCCGAAGCCTGCGGCCTGTCTCGCCTGCCGGGCGGGGATGCGCCTTGTGCTGCATCACCTCTGGATGTAGTCAAAGCACGAGATTTTGTTGACTTGCAGTGTAGTTAAACTACAATGCGGTGTCAAAGTTGCGCTTTTCCGGTGACACCCGCCGAGTCCGCCCGCACTCTGTGCGGGCCTCGGGCGGCGTCTGACTGCACGGAGTCCACGCTCTTCATGAACACGCCTTCACCCTATACCTTTGTCCTCTTTGGCGCCACCGGCGATTTGTCGCTGCGCAAGGTGCTGCCCGCGTTGTTCCGGGCGTTCTGCACCGGGCAACTGGAAGCCGAGGGGGACGCCGACCCGGCAGGGCGCATCCTGGCCGTCGCCCGCACGTCGATGGACGCCGCCGGCTATCACGCGTGGTGCGAAGCGCACGTGCGCGCTCACATCAAGCCCGACGTGTGGGACGAACCCACATGGAAGCGCTTTCTCGCCACCATCGACTACATGCCCCTCGATCTCGGCCGCCAGGACGAGTTCCGGGTACTGGCGGAGCGGCTTGCCAGACGCAAGGGGGTACGCATCTTCTATCTGGCGACGGGGCCGTCGCTGTTCATCCCGATCTGCGAGGGGCTGCGCAGCGCGAAGCTCAACGAGAACAGCCGCATCGTGCTGGAAAAGCCGCTCGGGCACGATCTGGCGTCCTCCGAGGGCATCAACGACGCCGTGGGCACCATCTTCCGCGAAGACCAGATCTACCGGATCGATCACTACCTCGGGAAAGAGGCGGTGCAGAACCTGCTCGCGCTGCGCTTCGGCAATGCCATCTTCGAACCGCTGTGGCGGCGTGAACTGATCGACAGCATTCAGATCACGATTGCCGAAGCCATCGGCGTGGAGGGGCGCGGCGAGTTCTACGAGCAGACCGGCGCGTTGCGCGACATGGTGCAGAACCACCTGTTGCAACTGCTGGCCATCGTGGCGATGGAGCCGCCGCTGTCGATGAGTGCCGACGCGGTGCGCGACGAAAAGCTGCGCGTGCTGCGCTCGCTGCGGCAGATGGACGACGAGAGCGTGGCGCACAACGTCGTGCGCGGCCAGTACGGCGGCGGTGCCATCGACAAGTCGGCGGTGCCTGCCTACGTCGACGAACCGGGAGTGCCGGCGGACAGCCAGACCGAGACGTTCGTCGCGCTCAAGGCCGAGATCGACAACTGGCGCTGGGCCGGCGTGCCGTTCTTCCTGCGCACGGGCAAGCGGCTTGGCGAGCGCGTCGCGGAAATCGTCGTCAACTATCGCGCGACGCCGTACCCGCTGCTCGGCGCCGCCACGGCGCAGCCGGGCGCCAACCGCCTGGTGATCCGCCTTCAACCCAACGAATCGATCCGCCTTTACTGCCTGGCCAAGCAGCCGGGCGAAGGCATGAACCTGCAGACGGTGCACCTCGATCTGGCGTTCGACCAGTTCTTCAAGGGACACCGGATGGACGCGTACGAGCGGCTGCTGCTCGACGTCATCAACGGACGCCTCGCACTCTTCGTGCGTCGCGACGAACAGGAGCAGGCCTGGCGCTGGGTCGCCCCGATCCAGACGTACTGGGCCCGGCAGACCAAGGGGCCGAAGCGTTATGCCGCCGGCACGTGGGGGCCCCCGGCGGCGAGTGCGTTGCTCGCCCAGTCCGGCAGAAGCTGGGTCGAGGAAGAGAACTGACGGACTGAAGAAAGGAGCGAGGGGAGCGGAGGGGAGCCGTGCGCACCGGGACGAAGCCGGCGCGAGAGGCGCGCAATGACGCGTCGGCGAGCTCTCCCGGCGACGCGTCCCACGCCATCGGAGACAGAACGCATGATCCACTGGAGAACCTATCCCACGCGCGAAGCGCAGGCGTTCGCGCTTGCCAATGCCGTCGTGGCCGGCATCGACGAAGCGCTGACGTTTCGGCCGCGCGCGTTGCTTGCCGTCTCGGGCGGCACGAGTCCGAGAGCGTTCCTCACGCAACTGGCGCGGTTGCCGGTGGCGTGGCGCGACGTCGACATCACACTGGTCGACGACCGCTGGCTTCCGCCGTCACATGCCGAGAGCAACGCTCGTCTGCTCGCCGAGACGCTGCTGCCCGGCGCGACCGGGGCTCGCTGGCTGCCGCTGGTCGACACGGCGACGGCCGCCCCGCTGCAGGTGCGTACGCTCAACACCACATGGACGCATGGTGTGCCGCAGGTCTGCGTGCTCGGCATGGGCGAAGACGGGCACACCGCATCGCTGTTCGCCGATGCGCCGCAATGGCGCGAGGCGATCACCACGCGCGACAAGTTCGTGCTCGTGCAGCCGCAACGCGCGCCGCATCTGCGTGTGTCGTGGTCGCTGGCGGCGCTCGCATCGTGCGAGCGTCTCATCCTGCAGATCCAGGGCCCTGCCAAGCGCGCCGTGCTCGAAGCAGCGCAGGCCGAGCTGCAGGACAACGCCATCTCCCGCCTGATCCACAATGAAGGAGTCACGATCGATGTCTTCTGGAGTGAGACATAGCACACCGCACGTGAGCGGCCCGCGTCTGCTGGCCGACATCGGTGGCACCAACGCCCGTTTCGCGCTCGAGATCGCCCCCGGCGACCTCGTGGAGATTCGCGACTACGCCTGCGACGATTTCCCCGGCGTGCTCGAAGTCATCCGCGCCTATCTCGAAGACGCCGATCACGCCGAGCCGGTGCGGCATGCCGCCGTCGCCATCGCCAATCCGATCGAGGGCGACGAGGTGCGCATGACCAACCGCGACTGGCACTTCTCGATCGAGGCCACGCGCCGTGCGCTGCGCTTCGAGACGCTGCTGGTCGTCAACGACTTCACCGCGCTCGCCATGGCGCTGCCCTATCTGTCCGACGACGAGAAACGGCAGATCGGCGGTGGCGAGCCGAGACCGAACGGCGTGATCGGCTTGCTCGGCCCCGGCACGGGCGTCGGCGTCTCCGGCCTGATCCCGGCCGGCGATCGCTGGATTGCACTGGGCAGCGAAGGCGGGCACACGACCTTCGCTCCGGCGGACGACCGCGAGATCGACGTGCTGCGCTACGCGTGGAAGCACTTTCCGCACGTGTCG
Source organism: Pandoraea pulmonicola (assembly GCF_000815105.2). Lineage (NCBI taxonomy): Bacteria > Pseudomonadati > Pseudomonadota > Betaproteobacteria > Burkholderiales > Burkholderiaceae > Pandoraea > Pandoraea pulmonicola. Next base: position 1,397,525 of record NZ_CP010310.2, read on the forward strand.
TTCGAGCGGCTGGTGGCGGGGCCCGGGATGGCGCTCATCTACCAGGCACTCGCCGCGCGCGAAGGACGCGAGGTGGACGCCCTGGAGACGCCGGCGATCGTGAGACTCGCCCAGATGGGCGACGTGCTCGCGCGCGAGACCGTCGACTGCTTCTGCGCGATGCTCGGCACGCTGGCGGGCAACGTCGCCGTGTCGCTGGGGGCGGTTGGCGGCGTGTATCTTGGCGGCGGCGTGATTCCGAAGCTGGGCAAGCTGTTCGAGGCGTCGCCATTTCGCCAACGCTTCGAGGCCAAGGGCCGCTTCGAGGCCTACCTGAAGCACATTCCAACCTTCGTCATCACGGCCGCGCATCCGGCGTTCCTGGGCACGTCCGCGATCCTTGCCGAACAGCTCGGCTCACATGCGGCCGGGGCCGGCGCCCTGATCGACCGTCTGCACCGCTTGCGCGACCGGCTCAGTCCCGCCGAGCAGCGCGTGGCCGATCTCACGCTCAAGCAGCCGCGCGCATTGCTCGCCGAGCCGGTCGCGGACATCGCGCGCCTCGCGCGCGTGAGTCAGCCGACGGTGATCCGCTTTTGCCGCAAGCTCGGCTGCCAGGGGCTGTCGGACTTCAAGCTCAAGCTGGCGAGCGCGCTCACGGGCACGCTGCCGGTGCGTCACGGGCAGGTCCACGTGGGCGATACGGCGGCGGAGTTCGGTGCGAAGGTGCTCGATAACACGGTGTCGTCGATCCTGCAGATGCGCGAGCATCTCGACGCGCGCACCGTCGAGGCCGCGGTGACGCTGCTCGACGGCGCACGCCGTATCGAGTTCTACGGGTTGGGCAATTCCGGCGTCATCGCGCAGGATGCGCACTACAAGTTCTTCCGCTTCGGCATGCCGACCATCGCGTACGGCGATCCGTATCTGTTGCAGGCCTCGGCCGGTTTGCTCGGAGAGGGCGACGTCGTCGTCGCGATTTCGGCATCGGGCCGCTCGACGGACTTGAACCGCGCCGTGGAAATCGCGCTCGCGCGCGGCGCCAGGGTGATCGCGCTCACGGCTCGCAATTCGCCGCTGGCGCGCAAGGCGACACTGGTGCTGCCGAACGATCACGTCGAGACGATGGGCGCGCACGTGACGATGATCGCGCGCATTCTGCATCTGGCGACGATCGACGTGCTTGCCGTGGGCGTGGCCATCCGGCGCGCCGGCCCCGGTGGCGAGGGCAATCGGGGCGAGGGCGCGCTCGACTGGCTCGGCCATGGCAGTGGGCGCGATTCGGGCGTGCACGCGGCCTGAGATCGTTTCGGATTCCGGAGGATATGCCGGCATCGCCGTCGCCTATTCCGGTGCGTAAAACGGGAGGCGCCGCGCGTGTGCCGGCGTGTTTGCCTGGTACTGCCGCCTGCCTGACGGGATCACCCCCCTGGCTTGATGCCACTAAACATGTTTAGCATAATGCGGCCTATGAAAGTGTCCGATTCCACCCAACGTTTCGGCTTTCTCGTGGCAGACATCCAACGTCTGTTCGGGCGCCGCTTCGAACAGTTCGCACAACGCACGCTGCCGATGACGCGTGCGCAGTGCCGTCTGCTCGTCTACCTCGCCGACAATCGCGGCGCGAGCCAGACCGTGCTGGCCGACATTCTGGAAACCCCACCGCCAACGCTCGCCCGCATGCTCGAGTGCATGGAGGAAGCGGGCTGGGTGCGACGCCGTCCCGACGCGCGCGACCCGCGCATCGAACGTCTGTTCGTTACGCGCGCGGCGGCGGCGCAGCTGGAGATCGCTCGCGCACTTTCCGACGAGGTTCGCAACGAGGCGCTGCACGGGCTGACGGCATTCGAAACGGTGCAACTCACGCAGTTGCTGCAGAAGGTGCGTCGCAACCTCACCAACGTCGTCCCCACACCGCTCGACACCGTAGTGCCTGCGGCGCTGCGTCGCGCCCGCGAGGACGCGCGACACGGGCGTCCGTTGGGCCATGCGCTGAAACACGGCGACGGCGATAGCGGCAATGACGACGGTAGCGACGAAGACAGCGACGGCAGCAACAACGGTGGAGATGCTGCAGGCGGCAGCCTGTCGGAATACACCGACTTGCGGCCGCGGTAGCATGCGCCTAGGATGAGAAGTCTCCAAACCCATCCGGAGATTGTCATGAGCGATCACGTGTACAAGCAGATCGAGCTGACGGGCTCGTCGACGAAGTCCATCGACGACGCCGTCAAATGCGCCATCGAGCGCGCGAGCAAGACGTTGCGCAACCTGAACTGGTTCGAAATCACCGAAACGCGCGGCCATATCGAAGACGGCAAGGTCGCTCACTGGCAAGTCACGCTCAAGGTCGGCATGCGTCTCGAAGACTGAGCGTCGTCGCTTCGCTTCCGCCTTCACCTTCGTCTCGCCCATCGCGGCCGTCGCAACCGTCTTCGCGACGGCCTGCCCTTCGAAATTTCCTCCAGTTCGGGTCTGGCGTCAGGCCCGTCTCCGTTTTCCCCGATACTTGTCCGGCCGGGCTTTTCCGCGTCGCCACCCGCCGTGGGCCGGCATTTTGGGCTACCTCCCAGAGTCTCGCTGCGACGCCGCGCACGTCATTGCGCCGTGTCAAAATAGGCGCATACTCAACAGATGAAAAAGACAGAAGAGGTTTCGCATGTCTGAACAAGAACCGGTCCATGCCACCCGATCGATCGCCGACCCGGTGGAAGCCGTGGCCTACCTGAAGACGATCTACGACGCCAACACGGCCTATCTGCGCGCCGCTTTCGAACGGTTCTCGACCGACAGGGACCTCGCGCGCCGCGTGAGCGCGCATTACCCGTTCATCCGCATCACCACCGAAGAGATTACCCAGCTCGACAAGCGTCTGTCGTATGGCTTCGTGTCGGGCCCGGGCAGCTATCAGACGACGGTCACGCGCCCCGACCTGTTCGAGAACTATTACATCGAGCAGCTTCACCGGCTGGCGCACAACCACGGCGTGGCGTTCGAAGTCGGCGTGTCCGACGAACCGATCCCCGTGCACTTCGCCTACCAGGACGGCGTGTACCTCGAAGGCGATCTCGATCAGACTCACCTGCGCGCCATGCGCACGGTCTTCGACGTGCCGGATCTCGCCACGATGGATGACAGCATCGTGAACGGCACGCGCGACCCGCTGCCCGACGAGATCCTGCCGCTGGCGTTGTTCACGGCGCCGCGCGTGGATTACTCGCTGCATCGCCTGCGTCACTACACCGCGACGACGCCCGAGAATTTCCAGAACTACGTGCTCTTCACGAACTATCAATTCTACATCGACGAATTCGTCGAGCTCGGGCGCGAGCTGATGAGCGCGAGCGACGATCCGGCCGTGCGCGAGTATCGCAGCCAGTACACGGCGTTCGTCGAGCCGGGCAACGTCACGCACTGGAATCAGAACATCGAGGCGCGCGCGGCCGAGGGCACGGCGCCGGGACGTTTGCCGCAGATGCCGGCGTATCACCTCGTGCGCCCGGACAACACCGGCATCACGATGGTCAACATCGGCGTCGGTCCGTCGAATGCGAAGACGATCACCGATCACATCGCCGTGCTGCGTCCGCACGCGTGGATCATGCTCGGCCACTGTGCGGGACTGCGCAACTCACAGCGTCTGGGCGACTACTGCCTCGCGCATGGCTATGTGCGCGAGGACCACGTCCTCGACGACGACTTGCCGCTGTGGGTGCCGGTGCCGCCCCTGGCCGAAGTGCAGGTGGCGCTCGAGCGCGCGGTCGCCGACGTCACGCAACTGGACGACTTCGAGCTCAAGCGCGTGATGCGCACGGGGACGGTGGTCACGGTCGACAACCGCAACTGGGAACTGCGCGATCACCGCGAGCCGGTGCAGCGCATGAGCCAGAGCCGCGCGATTGCGCTGGACATGGAGAGCGCGACCATTGCGGCAAACGGCTTCCGCTTCCGCGTGCCGTACGGCACCTTGCTGTGCGTGAGCGACAAGCCGCTGCATGGGGAACTGAAGCTGCCGGGCATGGCCGATCGCTTCTACCGGGAGCGTGTCGATCAGCACCTGAAGATCGGCGTGAAGGCGATGGAGCTTCTGCGCGACAACGGCCTGGACCGTCTGCACAGCCGGAAGCTGCGCAGTTTCAACGAAGTCGCGTTCCAGTAACGCCCGCCTGCCGGACGGCGGGCTCGCTCAGGCGAACACGCGTTTGGCGTGAATGCCCAGACCCAGCGCCACGCTGGCGAGGCGATCGCCGAAGACCGGCGTCGCCTTGGGGAATGCGGCGCACATGGCGCCGGACAGGCAGCGAAGGCCGGTCGAGCCGCCGGTGAAGTAAAGCGCATCGACGTCTTCGGCCCGCAACCCGGCCAGCGACGCGGTGTGCACGGCGCCCGCCGTGATGCTCGCGATCTCGTCGCTGACGGCGTCGACCAGAGCCGCTTCCGAAAACGCAATGTTCAGATCGCGCTCGATCACCGAGAGGTCGATGTTCGTCTCGCCGCCGGCGGACACGTCGATCTTGGCCGCTTCCGCATGACCGACCAGCGCATGGCCCAGACGTAGCTCGACCGTGCGCATGAGGCGGCGATGATGCGTCGGATCGGCGTACAGATGCGCGGTGAGCGCGAGTTCGCCCACGCGCTTGGGCGTGTAGACGGTATTGATCAGGTGCCACGTGGCCAGATCGAAATAGATCCGGTTGGGCACTTCCTTGCCGTCGGGACCGAGCGACTTGTAGCCGAGTTCGCGCAGGATCGTGGCGAGTTCGATGCGGCGATCGAAGTCCGTCCCGGCGATGTGCACGCCGTGATGCGCCAGCACGTCTTCCTTGCGGTCCAGATGGCGCGCGCGTTCCGGCCCCACGCGAACGAGCGAGAAGTCGGACGTCCCGCCGCCGATGTCGACGACCAGCACCTGCTGTTCCTCCGCGAGGCGCGACTCGTAGTCGAAAGCCGCGGCGATCGGTTCGAACTGAAACTGCACATCCTTGAAGCCGACATCGAGCGCGCTCTGTTCGAGCGAGCGTTGCGCGGCGGCGTCGGCGCGCGGATCGTCGTCGACGAAGAACACCGGCCGTCCGAGGACCACTTGCCGCAGGTCCCCGCCGCTCGCCTTGAGTGCGTGGGTGCGCAGGTGGCGCAGGAACGTGGCGATGATATCGATGTAGCGCATCGCCGAGCCGTTGCCCAGGTCGGTGGTGCTTTCGATGAGGGACGAGCCGAGCAGGCTCTTGAGCGAGCGCATGAGGCGCCCGTCGTACCCGTCGATGTAATCGGAGACGGCTTGGCGGCCGAACGAGGCGCGGCCGCCTTCGTCGGCGTTGAAGAAGACGGCGGTCGGCAGCGTGCCGTAGCCGGCTTCGAGCTCGACGAGACGCATGGCCGCACCGTCTTGCACGGCAACGGCGGAATTCGAAGTGCCGAAATCGATGGCGCAGAAGCTCATGGCGTTTGCGGCCCGTGTGGGCGAGCCGTAAAAGGTCGGCAGTGTAGCACGGCCGGGCGGCCGGCCGCATTTCGGTCGGTGGCGTGTCCGAGCGAGCCTGTCATCCGCGTGCCGAGCGTGCGCCGGGCTGCGTGGACGGCAACGTGCGCAGGCTGCTGACGACGGCCGCCACCGCGGCGAAGGCCGCTGCGATGAAAAGCGACGCGCGTGTGCCGGCGCCCTGCGGCGCCACGCTGAACACGAGCGCGACGAGCGCCGCGCCGGTCGTCTGTCCGGTCAGGCGCGCGGTGCCGAGCATGCCGCTCGCGCCGCCGCTGCGGTGCGCCGGCGCTGACATGAGCATCGCGTAGTTGTTGGGCGACTGGAACAGACCGAAGCCGAAGCCGCACAGGGCCATGCGCCAGACGATGTCGCCGGTCGTCGGGTGCTGCGGCAGCAAGCCGAGCGCGAGCAGACCGAGCGCGAAGGCCGCGAGCCCGACCGCGCCGAGCAAGCCTGGCTTGTAGTGTTCGAGCAGACGTCCGGCAATCGGCGCCACGACCATGATGGTGAGGGGCCACGCGGTCATCAGCAGGCCGGTCTGCACGTGATCGAAGCCGAGCGTGTCCTGCAGGAAGAAGGGCAGCGACACGAACGCGAGCATCTGCGCGCAGAACGATGCCATCGACGTGCAGATCGACAGGCCGAAGATCGGGATGCGCAGCAGATCCACGGGCAGCAGCGGCACGGGCTGCGTGCGCTGGCGTCGCACGAACACCGTGCCGATAACGACGGCCGCGACGAGTTCGACCGCCACGAGCCAGAGGTCCTGGCCATGACCGAAGGAATCGATGCCGGAGATGAGCAGGCCGAACGTCAGCGCGCTCAGCACGGCGCCCGTCCAGTCGAACGGGTGCGAGGCGCGCTTGCTGTCGGGCAGCGAGCGCACGGCAATGGCGAAGGCGACGATGCCCAGCGGCACGTTGATCGCGAAGAGCCACGGCCAGTGGGCGATGGACAGGATGCCGGCGGCGACAGTCGGGCCGGCAGCCGACGAGAAGGCGACGATCAGCGAGTTGAGCGCGACGCCGCGCCCGAGCCAGCGCGATGGGTAGATTGCCTTCACCAGGGCGGTGTTGACGCTCATGATGCCGGCCGCGCCGAAGCCTTGCGCCACGCGGGCGACGGTCAGCGTGACGAGCGAGTCCGAGAGCGCGCAGGCGAGCGATGCGAGCGTGAAGACCGCCAGCCCGACGGTATAGACCTTCCGATAACTGACAATTTCACCGAGCGCGGCGAGCGGCAGCAGCGAGATGGTGATGGCGAGCTGATAGGCGTTGACGATCCAGATGGACGTGGCGGGGCTGGCGTTCAGGTCGCGCGCGATCGTGGGCAGCGCCACGTTGGCGATCGCGCTGTCGAGCACCGAGAGCGAGATGGCGAGCATGACGGTGGCAATCGCCCAGACCCGGGCGGGCATGGGCATACCGTCGGTGAGTGTGTTGGACATGAGAGCAACGCAAGGCAAACGGAACGCGCGCCAGGAAAGAGCGGCTCGAGCGCGCGAAAACCGTCATCCTGCCTCAATTCCTGAAACGAAGCGCCGAGGGCTTGCAATGCCTCGTCGTTAAAGGCTTTCGGGTTTTGGTTTGTTGTTTTGTCTGGTGAAATATTTGTTTTGTCAGAAGAAACATGCGCTTCGAAGAGAAGTGACGGATGCCTCAATCACCCCTGTGGCGTAAAGCGAGCGATGCGAATATTACCCAGCAGATGGTAGGCGGTGCCGTCTGCCACGGCGGGCAGATCGACGCCGTAATCGAGTGCCGTCTGGACGCCGACGGCCGCGATCATGCTGGCGGGCGTGCGCCCTGGGCAGGCGTGTACGCCATGACCAAAGGTCCACGCGGTGTCGTCCGGCGCCGCGCCAGGAGCCGCCGAAGCGAGCACCACGAGCACCGACTCGCCACGCGCGATCGTGTGCTCGCCGATGACGGCCGGCGCGAGCAGGAAGCGGCGCGTGTTTTGCACGGGCGGATCGAAACGCGTGACGTCCGCGACGGCCGTGATGGCGTCCCTGAAGTTGTCCGGTGACCCTGATGGCGCGGGCGCATGCGCTGTCCGGTGCGCGAGCCGACGCAGCCCGTTCGCCACGAGTCCCGCGGTGGCGTCGTGCGCTTGCGTGAAGAGGCCGACGACGTTCGCCGTGAGTGCGCCGAAGTCGATGGCCTCGTCGCGCTCGGCGGCGCGTGCCGTGGCGCGCAGCCAACTGCCGGACGTGGCGTTGCCGTCGAGCCAGCGGCTGGCGCGGGCTTGCATTGCCGACGCGGCGAGGTGACCGCGCGCAATCACCTCGCCATCGACCGTCGGACGTGCCGACTGCGCCATTGCGGCCACGAGACGGCGGACGTCGTCATGGACGGCATGCCACTGCTCGCGCGGCACGCCAAGCCACGCCGCGAGTGCATAGACGGGATGGCGAAAGACGAAATCGTCGAGACACGCCGGCAGGGCGTCGCCGCTGGCCGTAGGAGCGTCAGCGGCGTGATCCCAGGCGCACCGGCTTGCGTCCCGAAGCCGTGCGAGCGCATCGGCGTCGGGCTGCAGCGTTGCGAGTCGCGCCTGCAGCCAGGGTTTGAGCGCCGCATGCGTGGGGCCGTCGTTCATGCGAACGAGGGCGCCGAACCAGTCGCCCGCGGCACCGCCCGCGAGCGCGGCGGGAACGACAGCCCCCGCAGGACGGACGCCGCACGCCGGATGCCGGAGCACGGCGGCCACCGCCTGCGGCCCGGCTGCGACCCACACGTCAAGCGACGCATCGAAGTCGAACGGGCGGTGTTCGGCCAGCGCTTCGTAGTACGGATAGGGATTGGGATGCGTGACGGCTGCCAGTGCATTCGCGGGGGCTGAGGTTGCATCGGGGTACGTGTTGAGATCGGACATGACGAAGCCTCTCGTATTGGCGTATCGATGATCGTTATCTTGCGATATCCGATGTGCTGCACGTTTCATCACGAACTGAAGTATCGAACGTGAGTGCGAGCCTATACTGCGAGGCATGTTCTGCAATGGAGTCGTGCAATGGATATCGCAAGAGACCATGCCCCGAGCGTCAGTTCACTGGCGGCGCTGCTCGCCGACGCGGGGCGCATGACGATGCTCTGGGCGTTGATGGACGGCTCGGCGCGCCCGGCGGGGGAACTGGCGCTCGTCGCCGGTCTGTCGCCGTCCAGCGCGAGCGGTCATCTGGCGCGGCTGGTCGATGGCGGCGTGCTGGCGCAGGAGGCGCGCGGCCGTCATCGATACTTCCGCATCGCCACGCCGGAAGCCGCCGCGGCCATCGAGGCGCTCGCGAGCGCGGTGCTCGCAACGCAACAGGCGCGTCCGCGCCCGGTGCCGGTGAGCCGCGCCACACCGGTGCCGCTGCGTCACGCGCGTACGTGCTACGACCACATGGCCGGCGAGATTGCCGTCGATCTGTTCGATCGCATGCACACGCGCCGCTGGATCCGCATTGACGGTAGCGATGTCGTATTGACCGATGCGGGCGCGAACGGTCTTGCAGCGCTCGGCGTCGATCTCGACATGACGCGCGCGCGTCGTCGCCGCTTTGCCTGCACGTGCCCCGACTGGAGCGAGCGCAAGCCGCACCTCGGCGGCGCGCTGGGCGCGGCGCTGCTCCATACCTGTCTGCATGCGAAATGGTTGGAACCGGCCAGTGAGCCGCGCGCGCTGCGCGTCACGCCGCTCGGTGTACGCAAGCTCGCCACCATCGCTGTGTGAGCGTCACGCCACCGCACCGCCACCTCGCGGTGAGTGGACTGGCCCTCGCGCCGCAAGCGTTCGCAACGCGAGCGGGCGTGGGGCGTCAGCGGCTTAACTGCCGGCGGAAGTCGAGGCGATCAATGTCCTGGGCGAGCGCGTACGACCTAAAGTCCGCTGCACTCGATTCCCCCGTAACGCCCGAAGAACCCGTGGTTCCCCGAAAACCACTTCGGAAAGCGGATCTGCCGCTCGGCACGCGCGCGGTAGCACGACAAATTTCAACCATCAATTCATGCGTCACCGCTGCAAAACTCGCCCCTCTCCTGGCCTAAGCTCCGGATTGTTGGTTTCATAAGTGATTCAATGTTCCACCCAATGGTCTTTCCTCATGCCCGTCGGCGTTTTTTGCAACCGGCGGTCGATGTCGCGCCTTTGTATACGGGTTTTCCCTAGTCAAAAAATCACTTTTGACCACGCACATCCCTCTTTATAATTGATCCATATATAAATCAATGTTTCAAATATGAAACGTACCGCGGGGCGGAAAAGACAGGCTGGTAGGCCGAGGATGTGAGCGACCGCCTGCCCACGGCAAGTTGAACGTCCAGAAACACGGTGGTTTCTCCCCATGCTCAGGTCGATTCAGTTGCAGGACGCGAACGTCGCCGAGGCGTACGCCGAAGTTCGTCATGCCCTGACGGGCCCCCGCCATCTGCTCAATTCGCAACGCCTTCAAGGAGTTACAACATGGCGCAAGCCGAAGCTAAAAACACCGCGACGCCGCAGGCTGTCGAGAGCTGGACACAGGCCGAGGGCCAGTCGTTCGCCGAGTGGCTGGACACGCGTGTGGCGCGTTTCGCCACGCGCAAGTACGACTGGGACGCACTCAAATTCCAGGCCGACTACGACCCGAAGTACCGCCGCGCGCAAATGCGCTATGTGGGTACCGGCGGCACCGGCGTGGCTCGGGACACCAACACCGTGCCCGCCGGTCACTTCACGTTCTCGACCATGGTGATCCCGGCCGGCAACATCGGCCCGAGCCACATCCACATGGACGTCGAGGAAATCTTCTTCGTGATGCGCGGCAAGATGAAAGTGATCTGCGAGCGCGATGGCGAGACGTGGGAAGCCGTTCTCGGCGAGCGTGACCTGATCTCGGTGCCGCCGGGCGTGTACCGCACGGAAATCAATATCGGCGACGAAGACGCGCTCATGTGCGTGATGCTCGGCTCGCAGAAGCCCGTCACGCCGACGTATCCGCCCGATTCGCCGCTCGCCAGGATCAAGCGCGAGCCGAAGTAAGCGCGGGGTTTCACCCCGAAGTCCGGGGCAGTGGTGCGTTCGCCCGTTGGCGATACGCGCACGCCCCGGCAGAAATTCCGATTCATCGCCACACGCACCGTCCAGAAACCATGCAAGCCGAAGCCGTCCCGAACGAATTGCCGGAAGATGCCATCGCCGCTTCAATGTGCGCGCGGCTGGCCGCTTTTCCGTACCGCACCGTCGCCACGCGCGCGGGCACCGTGGGCTACCGGTTGTCGGGCAACGGTGACTTGCCCGTGGTGATGCTGCACGGCATCGGTTCGGGCGCTGCGTCGTGGCTGGCGCAATTCGAAGCGACGGGTCTCGATGCCGCGCTGTACGCGTGGGACACCCCGGGCTATGGCCAGACGTCGAACGTCGCGCCGGCCGAGCCGCATGCCGACGCCTACGCCGACGCACTCGAAGCGTGGCTCGACGCGCTGGGACTGGCGCGCGTGGCCCTCGTCGGTCATTCGCTGGGCGCGATCATGGCCACGAAATTTGCGAGCCGCGCGCCGCAACGGGTGTGCGGGCTGTTCCTGTGCTCGCCCGCGGGCGGCTACGGCAAGGCCGATCCGGAGGTGCGCGCATCCAAGCGCGACAGCCGTCTCGCCATGCTCGACAAGCTGGGCCCCGCCGGCATGGCGCGCGAGCGCAGCGACAATCTCGTCGCCCCCGCAGCACACGCCTTGTCGCGCGCATGGGTGAAGTGGAACATGGCGCGCGTGCTGCCCGCCGGCTACCGCCAGGCGACGCATCTGCTCTCGAACGGCGACGTTGCCGGCGAACTCGCACGGTACGTGTCGGCCAACGCCGGCCCGGTCGCCGTTGCCGTCGGTGCGCAGGACGCGATCACGACGCCTGCGAGCTGCGCGCGCATCGCCGAAGTCGCCGGCGTGCCGCTGCAGATCATCGACGGCGCGGGGCACGCGTCGTACATCGAGACGCCCGACGCGCTCAATGCTTCGCTCGCCGCGTGGCTCGAGCAAGTCGTGGCAGGAGGGCGTTGATATGGCACCGGCAGCACGCAAGCGCGCGACGGCCGCCGTCGACATGGTGGCGACATCGTCGGCGCGCGCGGGCAAGCAACGCCTGGGCAAGCCTGAAGAGGCCGCCGCAGCGATCTTTTTCCTGGCGAGCCCGCAGTCGTCCTATACGACGGGCAGCCACATCGATGTTTCCGGAGGCCTGGCAAGACATGTCTAACAAAACCACCGTCGGCGAAGTCATCGCGGCGTTTCTCGAACAGTGCGGCGTGAAGACCGCATTCGGCGTGATCTCGATTCACAACATGCCGATTCTCGACGCCATCGCGCGGCGCGAAAGGATCCGCTACGTCGGCGCGCGCGGCGAAGCCGGCGCACTGAACATGGCAGACGGTCTGGCGCGCGTGTCGGGCAGCCTCGGCGTGGCGTTCACGAGCACCGGCACCGCGGCGGGCAACGCCGCGGGCGCGATGGTCGAAGCGCTCACCGCCGGCACGCCCGTGCTGCACATCACCGGTCAGATCGAGACCGAATTCCTCGACCGCGATCTCGCGTATATCCACGAAGCGCCGGATCAGCTCGGCATGCTCGACGCGATCTCGAAGGCAGCCTACCGTGTGCGCTGCGTCGACACTGCGCTCTCGACCGTACGCGAAGCCGTGCGTGTCGCGCTGACGCCGCCGGCCGGCCCTGTGAGCGTCGAGATTCCCATCGACATCCAGGCTGCGGAAATCGAATGGCCGGCCGATCTGGGGGCGCCGCACATTCCGGTGCCGTCGCACGACGACGCCCGTGTGGCCGAGCTAGCCGACAGGCTGGCGGGCGCGCATCGTCCGCTGCTGTGGCTGGGCGGCGGCGCCCGCGGCGCGCAAGCGGCGGTCAAGCGTCTGGTCGACATGGGTTTCGGCGTGGTGACCAGCGTGCAGGGGCGCGGTATCGTGCCGGAAGACCACGCGGCAACGCTGGGCGCCTTCAACATCCATCCGACCGTCGAGACGTTCTACAAGACGTGCGACGCGGTGCTCGTGGTCGGGTCCCGCCTGCGCGGCAACGAGACGCTCAAGTACAGGCTGGCGCTACCGCGTCCGCTTTATCGCGTCGATGCCGACGGGCTGGCCGATAACCGTGGCTATCGCAACGACCTGTTCGTGCAGGGCGACGCCGCTCGCGTGCTCGACGCGCTGGCCGATCGCCTGCGGGGTCGCCTGTCGGTGGACCCGGCGTTCCACGCCGATCTCGCCGCGGCCCGCGAGGCGGCCGTCAAGCAGGTCGCCGAAGGTCTCGGCCCGTATCGTCAACTCGTGGCTGCGTTGCAAGGCGCGTTGGGGCGAGACTTCAACTGGGTGCGCGACGTCACTATCTCCAACAGCACGTGGGGCAACCGCCTGCTGAAGCTTTTCTTGCCGCGCGCCGGTGTGCACGCGCTGGGCGGCGGCATCGGCCAGGGCATGCAGATGGGCATCGGCGCGGCGCTCGCGGGCGCCGCGAAGAAGACCGTGGCGCTGTGCGGCGACGGAGGCCTGATGGTCAACGTCGGCGAGCTGGCCACGGCCGTGCAGGAAAAGGCGCCGGTCATCATCCTGCTGATGAACGACCAGTGCTATGGCGTGATCCGCAACATCCAGGACGCGCAGTACGGCGGGCGTCGCCACTACGTGCAATTGCACCAGCCGGATTTCGCGGCTTTCTGCGCGAGCCTGCAACTCAGGCACGAACGCATTACCGCCATCGGCCAGGCCGAAGCCGCCGTGGCACGCGCCGTCGCACACGACGGCCCGGTGCTGCTCGAAGTCGACATGCTATCGGTCGGCAGCTTCGCGTCACCCTTTGCCGGCCCGCCGGTCCGGGAGAACGCGAATGCGTGAACTGAATCGTCGTCCTGTCGACGTGGCGCTGATCGGCTTCGGCGCGATCGGCTCGAAGGTCTACGAGGCCTGCGCGGACGATCCGAACCTTCGCGTGGGGCACGTCATCGTGCCGGAAGACGCCGCAGCGCGCGTGCGCGAGAGCGTGCGTCCGGGCACCGAAGTGGTGTCGTCGGCGCAGGCGCTCACGAGCCGTCCCGACTTCGTGCTGGAGTGCGCCGGACATAGCGCGCTCTCCGGTCATGTCGTGCCGCTGCTCAAGTCCGGCGTGGACTGCGCCGTCGCCTCGATCGGCGCGCTCTCCGACACCGATCTGCTCGCGGCATTGGAGCAGGCCGCCAGGGACGGCGCATCGACGGTCACGCTATTGTCCGGCGCGATCGGTGGCATCGACGCGATCGCCGCCGCCCGCGAAGGCGGCCTGGACGAAGTGCTGTACACCGGCCGCAAGCCGCCGTTGGGCTGGCGGGGCACGCCTGCCGAGCAGGTCTGCGATCTTGCCGCGCTCACGAGCGCGACCGTCATCTTCGAGGGCAGCGCACGCGATGCGGCGCGTCTGTACCCAAAGAACGCGAACGTGGCGGCCACCGTGGCGATCGCCGGTCTGGGGCTCGACGCGACGCGCGTGCGCCTGATCGCCGATCCGGCCACCACGCGCAACGTGCACCACATTGCGGCGCGCGGCGCGTTCGGCGAGATGTCGCTGGAGATGTGCGGCAAGCCGTTGCCGGGCAACCCCAAGACCTCGGCCCTCACCGCGTATTCGGCGATCCGCGCGTTACGCAACCGCGTGGCGAACTGTGTGATCTAGCGGGAACCGCATCATGAGCCATCAAGATTTGCTGCAAGGGTTTTCGAGCGACATCCTGGTCGGCGGCGAGTGGCGTGCCGGCACCGGCCGCCGCTACCAGAGCCTGTATCCCGCTGATGAAAGCGTGAATGGAGGCGGGCCCGACGCTGCGTGAGGTGACGTGGGGCGTGACGACGGCCGACGAGGTAGCTGTCATTGCGATCGCCTGGCCGATCAACCGGGCTACTACTTCCGCGATGGCGCGACGGGCTGTATGGACCCGAAATGACGGCGTTACTTGGCCAATTCGGCGTCGATGGCGGCGAGCAGGCGCGGATCGTCGGCCTTCACGTCGGGCGAGAAGCGGGCGACCACCTGGCCGTTGCGGCCGATCAGGAATTTCTCGAAGTTCCACAGGATGTCGGCGGGGTTGTCGCGCTCGACGCCGAAGCCCTTCAGACGCTCGCGGAACGGGCCTTCGCCGGTGGCTTCCGGCTTCGCCTGGACGAGCGCCGTGTACAGCGGGTGACGATCGTCGCCTAGCGCGGAAATCTTGGCGAACAGCGGGAACGTGACGTTGTACTGCGTGGAGCAGAAGTCGCGGATCTCCGCATCGGTGCCCGGTTCCTGACCCTTGAAGTTGTTTGCCGGGAATGCCAGCACTTCCAGACCCGCCGCGCGTTTCTCTTCGTACAGACGCTGCAGCCCTTCGTATTGTGGTGTGAGACCGCACTTCGAGGCGACGTTGACGACCAGGCGCACCTTGCCGGCGTAATCGGCCAGTGACGCGTCGCTGCCGTCGTTGCGCTTGACGGCGATGGTTTCGATGTTCGTGCTCATGAGATTCCCTTTGTTGAGTCGTTCGCTGAGTTTAGCGTACGTGGCGGGAATTCGCTGGAGGGGGCGGGGAGGGCGGTTTGGCTCCAGATAGCCTTAATCGCATAGAACCGTCAGCATCCCGTAAGAATTGGCGGTGGCCCGTAAATCATGATGGGGGGAGTACTTTGACGTGTTGCGATATGAGCTTTTTTATAGGCAAAAAGATGGGCAATAACGACGATGGCGTATTGCTGAGAGCGGAAAAAATTCGCTCTGGGGGACGTTGGTAGGACGATTCGTTGTGCGATTCAAATGGAAAAAAATCAATCGAATCAACGTCAATTTTTAAATTATCGAACAGCAATTGACAGTCGGGATAGGGTGTGAAAGGATTCGCGAGTTTCGAAAAATTACCAAATATCACAAGCACGTTTGCCCGGTGAATGACGCGACGTCGATAAAGTCCGCCACCGGTCAATAACACGGGGTTCGTTCGAATGTTCCGCACCACTTCTCGCAGGTCGGGCGCGTTCGCGCTATCGGGAGACAGTCCGCCAACCGGCAGGCCGGCGGATTTCCACAGGATTCCAGCCTTGACGCCAGTCAGTGTGACCGAACACTGATCGCTGTGCGCTTCGGCGCGACGTTTTTTCGCGCCGCCACCGGTCGTCACCGTTTCACTCAAATCAAGAACCGCGCCGTGCCGGCGAGGTTCGGCATTCGTGCGCCTGTTCGTATGGCGAGCTTGCGCGCGATGCACCGCATCGAATTGAACATCCATCGCAATAAGAACCCGACAAACAGAGGAACCAGATGAACCACGTCTACCGCGTCGTATGGAGCGCCAGCCTGGGCATGTATCAGGTGGCGTCGGAAATCGCGTCGAGCAACGGCAAGAAGTCTCGCTCGGTGGATCGGCGGGCACGCAAGGTGGCAACTGTGGCGGCGCTCGCGGTGCTCGCGGCGACGCCGGGCCCCGCAGCAGCTCAGTTCGTCGGCTCGATCATGGAAAGCGATGGCTCCATCTCGCCGCTGGACGTGGGGAGCTTGAACGGAGACGGTTGGGGGTGGACTGGGCAGCAACTGCACGTATTTTCCACGGGGCCGCGCAATGCCACGCTCGACGGGGCTTTCTCCTCTATCTCGGTTGATGCGTCGGCCAGCCTGAGCGGGAGCACAAACGGGATTGTCATCAACACGCCGGCTGGCACATCGCCGGCGTCTTCTGTGTTGGTCAACGGTAACGTGGGGGGTGCGGCCACAGGGGTGAGCGTGGCAGGCGAGTTGGGTACCCTTACCAACAACGGCAACATCACCGGACAGACGGCTGTGTCGTCGACCGGTGCGATCGGGACGATTACAAATACGCGCCTGATCCAGGGCGGCGTGACGGGTATTAATGTCTCGACCGCGGGCGTTGCCGTGCCTGCGAGGGTCGACCTGATCCAGAACGGCGGCACGATTATCGGCGGCGGTAGGGGCGTCTACAACGACTCGAGCATTGGCACCATTCGTAATGATGCCGGTGGGCTCGTCATGAGCAGCGGCGGTCATGCCATCGACAACCAGGGCGCTATTGCCGCTATCGAGAATGCGGGGAGCATCCAGGGTTCGAGCATCGGCGTGCGGAATCTCGGCGCGCTGATCGGTACGCTCGACAATAGCGGCCGGATCACCGGTGGCGCGATCGGTGTACTCAACGGCGCACACATTGGAACGTTGTCCAACTCGGGCTTGATCTCAGTCTCAGGTTCTCCGAGCGGCACCGACGCTGTGGAGAATTTCGGCACCATCGGAAGTGTGGTCAATTCGGGCAGCATTGCAGGCGGATCGGCCGTGTGGGCCGCTGGCGTGAGCAATGGCAACCGGATCGACACGTTGACGAACCAGAGTGGCGGTCGCATCACCGGGGATCTCGGCGTCCACAACGAAAGCCAAACGATGCCGAGCGGTGCGCGTTCCATCGGCGTACTGTCGAACAGCGGCGTGATCGAGGGCGTAAGTGCCGGGGTACGCAATAGTGGCAGCACCATCACGTCGCTCGTCAACACGGCGGCAACCGGAAATGCACCGGCAGGTACGATTTCGGCGACCGGCGCTGGGCAGTTCGTTTATGGCATCGACAATACCACCGTCACCGTCAGCGGCTCGGTGTATGGCGCGAGCATCACGGCGATCAAGAACGGCGGTCTGATCAGCGGCGCACGTGCCGGTATCAACAATTCCGGCTCGATCGCTGTGATCGACAACCTTGCGGGCGGTACGATCACTGGTGCGCAAACCGGCATCATTGCCGGCGGTACGATCGGGACGATCAACAACGCAGGCGGCGCAGTCATCCAGGGCGCGACGGCCATCGCCGTGGTCGCGGACTCGCTCGGTGCGATCCACAATGCGGGCGCGATTCTTGGCAGCGTGGTCAATACGACGACACAGGACCTGACGATCACCGGTGCCACCGACGGCACGTACGGCACCCTCACGGGAGCCGACGGTGCGTCTGTCGGTACGATCCAGAATATGGCATCGAACCTGCGTTTTACCAGCGGCAGCCTCGTGCTCAATGACAATGTCATGTTGTCGCCGGGTCGAACGCTGTTCAACAGCGGTGCAAAACTGCGCGTCAATCAGCCCCTCAGCGTTCTCGGCAACTACCAGCAGGATGCCGCCGGCACGCTCGAAATCGGTGTAAGCGGTAGCGCGGTGACTACGGGCGTTTACGCGAGCGACACCGGCTATGGTCGTCTCGTCGTGAACGGCGCGACAACACTGGCACCGGGCTCGACCATCGCGCTCAGCTCGATGGGATACACGTTTGCGGCGGGCCAGCGTTTCATCGTCATCGATTCGTCGCTTCCCTCGACGTACAACGAAAACTCGCTGCGCTACGTCGTCAATGGTTCGACGCTCGTAGGCGGTGGCGTGCGCCAGAGCAATGGCAATAACGTCGATCTGGTCGTCACCCTCTATTCGCCGAACGCCGTGGGCACGATCGGCGGGACCACGACGCTCGACAGCGGTGTACCGGCCAGCAGCACCGGCTGGAGCTTCGACGGCAGAAATCTCACGGTGGGCGGCACCACATTCGGGACGATCACTGGTGCGGTCGGCACGGTCACGAACAACGGTACGCTCACCGGCACGTCGGCGTTTGGCATCGGCGCGGGCGTGGGCTCGGTCGATCGCTTCGTGAACGAGGGCAGCATTGCCTCGACCGGTCCGTCGAACTCGGGCTTCTACAACGGTGGGGTCGTCGGTACTTTGGTGAACAATGGTCAGATCACGACGGCTACGCTGGCCGCAGTGAACAACTCCGGTTCAATGACTGCGTTCGAGAACAATGGGACGGTCACCGGCGTATCGAACGGGCTCACGAACCTGGGCACGCTCTCGTCCGTGGTGAACAAGGGAACCGTGCAGGCGACCAATGGTTATGGCGTGAACGACTCGGGCAGGATCGGCCAGTTGACGAACCAGGGTCTCATCAGCGGCTTCAAGGGGCTCGTGGTCAACGCTACGAATGGCGTGCCGGCCACAGTGGGCGTCGTCACGAACACGGGCACGATCACCGGCGCGCTGGCCGGCATCTCGAACTTCGGCTCAACCATCACGAAGATCGATAACCTAGCGGGCGGGTCAATTGCCGCACTGGGGCTCGCGAACAACACCGCCGCTATCGAAAACGTGCCGCTTTTCGGGACTGGCGTTCAGGCCAGTTCGATCGGCACGATCAGCAACGCGGGTTCGATCACGAGCAACGTCTACGGTATTCGGAACGTCGGCGTCATCGATCGGATCGACAACCTGGCGAGCGGCGTGATCACTGGACTTACTGGTGCGATCGTGCAGGAGGCCGGTGCGTCGCTCGGCACGATCAATAACGCGGGTACGATCGCAGGCGATATCATCAACAACTCGACCCAAGCGCTCAGTATCGGCGGTGCTGCGGGAACGACGTTCGGCACGCTCGCCGGGCTCGGCGGCGGCAATGCCGTCGGCACGATCTTCAGTTCGCGGGCTGACGTGTACTTCACGCGGGGTAACCTGTTGCTCAACGATAGCGTTGATCTGGGGCGTGCGCGAACGCTGCACAACAGCGCTGCGCTGCTGCAGGTCAATCGGCCGTTGCAGATCCTGGGCAACTATGACCAGGGTGCGGATGCGACGTTGCAAATCGGCGTGAGCGGCTTGACCGAAGGCAGCTATGGGCGTCTGAACGTGAGCGGCGCAACGTCGATTGCGCAGGGCTCGACCATCGCCCTTCAGTCGATGGGCTACGCGTTCGCGGCCGGTCAGCGCTATGTCGTGATCGACACGGTCGGCACCGTGAACTACAACGAGGGCACGCTTCGCTACGTCCTCAACGGCGCGCCCACGTCGCTCGCCGCGAGCGGCGCCCACGTGGGCAGCACGCTGACCGTCACGCTCTTCACGCCGCAATACCTCGGTACCGTCGACGGTACGACGCGTCTGGTCGCTGGCATGCCGAGCGGTGTGGTGCCGAACTGGAGCTTCGACGGCGCGAATCTCTCGGTTACCGGCACGGCGCAAGCGACGATCACAGGCCATATCGGCACGCTCACCAATAACGGCACGATCGTTAGCACGATGGCAAGCAATAGCGCGCTGGGAATCGGCAGCAGCGGTGGCCAGATCGACAGCATCGTGAACAACGGCCTGATTACGTCGTCGGGCGGCCTGAATTCGGGTCTGTACGCGGGCGGTGTCGTGGGCAGCATCATCAACGGCGGCACCATCCAGTCAGACAACCTGGGCGGCGTCAACAACACTGGCGCGTTGACGAGCCTGCGCAACGACGGTCTGATCCGCGGCGCAACGCTTGGCGTGGCCAATACCGGTTCGCTGAATTCGCTCACCAACACAGGCACGGTCGAGGCGACCGTCACCACGTCCGACGGCGTTGGTGTCTGGAGCACGAGCTGGCTCGGTACCCTCACGAACAGCGGTCAGATCAAAGGCTATACCGGCGTGATGGTAGCTGCGTCCGGTGACGTGAACCTGCCTTCGTCGCTCACCGCGCTCGACAATCGCGGCAGCATCACGGGGCGTACCGCCGGCGTCGCCAATTATGGTGGAGCGATCGCGGCGATCAATAATCTGACGAACGGTGTCATCACGGCAGGCACGGGAACGGCGGGAGAGTTTGCTCAAGGCGTATACAACAGCCCGAAACAGGTGGGCGGCACGCTTTACGGCGGCACCATTGGCGCGATCAACAATGCAGGGCTGATTTCGGCGGCGTACTACGGCATCGACAACGCTGCGGCGATCGGTACGATCAACAACCAGGCCGGCGGCTTGATCACGGGGTTGGGCGGCGCAATTTCCAATCAGGCGCCGACAGCGTCGATCGGCCAGATCAACAATGCCGGTGTGATCGCAGGGTGGGTCATCAACCGCTCGCAGAACGATCTGCGCATTGCCGGTGCGACCAACGGCACTTTCGGCACGATCACGAGCTTCGGTCCGACCTATGGCGGCACCATCGTCAGCACCAATGCCGATGTTCGTTTCAACGGCGGCAATCTCGTCATCGGCAATAATTTCGATCTGGCCGGCACACGTACGGCGTATAACGATGCGTCGGTGCTGCAGTTCAACAAGCCGGTGCAGATTTCGGGCAACTTCGCGCAGGCGGCCGGCGCAACGCTCCAGATCGGCGTGGCGAGCAACGCCGTGACGACCGGTGACATGACGACGGACGCCGGCTACGGACGCCTGGTGGTGAGCGGCAACACGACGCTGGCCGCTGGTTCGCGCGTCGCGCTGCAGTCGCTCGGCTACTCGTTTGCGCCGGGACAGCGTTACGTCGTGATCGACACGGCCGGGACCGCGAATTACAACGAAAGCTCGCTGGTGTATCGCGTGAACGGTTCGACGACGCTCGGCGCGACCGGCGCCAACGTCGCCAACGGCAACAAGCGGGATCTGGTCGTCACCGTGGTCTCGGATCCGAACGCCGGTTCGGGCGACAACGGTGGTAGCACCCCCGGCAACGGCGGCAGCACGGGCGGCGGCGCGAACCCGGGCAGCGGCATAACGCCTGGCGGCAGCGCCGGCGGCAACACGGTGACGAGGCCGTCGTTCGACCCGCGCACCAACGCAACCATTGCGTCGGCGCCGAATGCACAGTCGGCACTGTATGGCCTGCTCGGCTATACGGGGATCAGCGACGCGCGTCTGCTGAATCTGTACAACGCCACGCTTGGCTCGCTCTCGGACGGCTCGAGTGCGTCAGCCGACCGCGTGGGCAAGCAACTGGCGCCGTCGCAGAATGCGCGTGCAGCCGGTGCGGCAACGTTCGATTCGCTCGGCGTGGTCAACGCTCACGTCAACGATCTGCGTCTGGCGCAGGCAGGCGGTACGGGCGTCGCCACCGGCGACAGCGGGGCGCAGTGGAGCGTGTGGGGGCAAGCCTTCGGCGGCCACGCGAGCCAGTCCCAGCGTGATGGCGTGGACGGCTACAGCGCCAACTACGGTGGCCTCCTCGTGGGGGCGGATCGCGCCTTCGGCGATCATTGGCGCGCAGGCGGCGCATTCCAGTTCTCGCGCACCAATATCAACAACGACGGCAGCACGTCCGGCAACTCGACCGGCGTCAACGGCTACGGTCTGATCGGTTACGCCGCGTACACCGGCGAGCCGTGGTACGTGAACCTGTCGGGCTCGGTGGTGCTGCAGCGCTACGACACGAAGCGATTCGTGACGATGCAGGGTTTCAGCGGTACGGCCAACGGCAACTTCAACGGTCAGCAATACGTGGCAAGCGCCGAGTTCGGCTGGCCGCTGGCACTGGGCCGTGCTGTTGTCACGCCGCTCGCGAGCGTCACGTATAGCTATCTCAACCAGAACAGCTACACGGAAACCGGCGGCAACGGCACCGCGCTGACGGTCGGCAGCGCCGGGGCGAGCTCGGTGCGCAGTGCGCTCGGTGCGAAGTTCGCGGTGCCTTTCGAGACGTCGGCAGGAACCTGGGTGCCGGAGCTGAGCGTGCGCTGGGTGCATGAGTACAACCGTACGCGTCAGGCGACGTCGGCCAGCTTCGCCGCGGACCCGCTCGGCCAGACTGGCTTTACCAGCGTGGGCGCCACGCCGGTGTCGAACCTGGCGGACGTCGCGCTGGGTCTGACGCTGGTGCGCTCGAACAACCTGAGCGCGTCGATTCGCTACGACCTGCAGGCCGGATCGGGTTTCGTCTCGCACACGGGCATCGTGCGTGTGCAGCAGCGCTTCTGATCGCTGCCGGAAGTCGGGCGGAATGCCGGTCGCGGCCATTGACATGGCCGCGACCGGCATGAAAGTATCGCGCATTGTCCGGCGCTCCCCGAACCCTTTCCAATGTCTTCCTCTTCCCCCGGTACGTTGACGTTCGCGCAGGCGATGGCGCTGGCGCATTCCCATTGGCAGGCGGGGCAGTCCGCGCAGGCGGAAACACTCTGCCGCCGTATTCTCGAAGTCTCTCCCGACGACCCGGACGCCCACTACCTGCTGGGGCTGATGGCGCACGCGTACGGCAAGCGCGATATGGCGATCGAACATTTGCGCACGACCTGCCGCGCTCCGCGGGCGCCGGCATCCTGTTGGTCGGATCTGGCGGAAATGTGTCGTCAGGCGGGGCGTCTCGACGAGGCGCTGGCCGCCGCCCGGCGCGCCGTGGCCATCGATCCCGCATTCGCCGCCGGATGGAACAACCTCGGCATCGTGCTGCAGGAAGCGGGGCAGCTTGAAGAGAGCCTGATGTCTCTCACGCGCGTGACCGAACTGCTGCCCACGTCCGCCGACGCCCACAACAACCTTGGCAACACGGCGAATCTGCTGCGTCAATTCGATAAGGCCGAAGCCCATTACCGCCGCGCGCTCGAACTCGATCCGCAACGCCCCGACACGCACAGTAATCTCGCGGCGCTGTTGAGCGCGCAAGGGCGCGTTACCGAGGCGGCGGCAATGGCGCGGCGCGCCATCGAACTCGCGCCCGAATTCGTCGACGCCTATCGCAATCTCGCCGATGTCGAACTCTCGCAGGGCAACGCGACCGCTGCCATGCAGATCGTCGAAGCGATGTCGGCGTTTGCGCCTCGGCATCCGTCCACGCTCGTCGCGCGAGCGCGCATTCTGCATTTGACCGGTCGCCTGGACGAAGCACTCGTCCATGCGCGCGACGCCGTCGCGCTTCAACCGGAGAGCGCCGATGCGCGCTCCGCACTCGCCGCCGTGCAGGCCGGCATCGCAGCGCGAGAGGCGGCGGGGGCACAGAGCGTGCGCGGCGATGACACGCTGGCCGAGCAAGGGGCGTTGGCTTCCGTTGCGGCGTCAGGACCGACGCCGGCGCTCGTGGCCGCACACGAAGCCATCGTGGCACGGGTGAACGCGAAGGACTATGCCGGCGCCGAAGTGCTGTTGCGCGAGGTGCTGGCGGGCGGCGTGGCGCCAATGTCGATGTGGCGTCTGCACGCCATGGTGCTGCGCGCCCAGGGCAAGGCGCATGAAGGCCGGGACATTCTCGAGATGCTCGCGCGCCAGGTGCCGGGCGATCTGTCGAATCGCTTCGATCTTGCCGAGACGTTGCTTCTGCTGGGCGACTTCGAGCGCGGCTGGCGGGAATATCGCTATCGCTACAGTCTCGACCACACCCAGTCCATCGAGCGCAAGGTGCAGCGTCCGCGCTGGGAGGGGCAGCCGATTCCGGGGCAGACGTTGCTCATTCACGACGAGCAGGGCTATGGCGACACGTTCCAGTTCATGCGCATGGCGCGCTGGGCTCGTGAGCGCAGCCAGGCGCGCGTGATCTTCGAGGTCAATCCGGAAACATTGTCGATTGCGAAGCGCATGTGGGGCGAGGCGGACATCGTCGCACGCGGCACGCTGCCGGTCGCCTTCGATCAGCATTGCGAGCTGATGAGTCTGCCGATGGCCATGGGCCTCAAGCTCGAGGAGCTGCCGGGCGACACCGCGTACCTGAGTGCCGATCCAGCGCGTGTCGCGCACTGGCGCGAGCGTCTGACCGACGTACCTCGACCGTGGGTGGCAGTGGTGTGGGCAGGGCGGCCGGAGCACGTCAACGACAGCAACCGCTCCATGGCGCTCGAACAGCTCGCACCGCTGGGCGGGAGCGGTGCGACGTTCCTGTCGATTCAGAAAGGCCCTGCCTCGGCGCAGGCCGCTACGCCGCCGGCCGGCATGTCGATGGTGTCGCTGAGCGACGAGATTCGCGATTTCGAAGACACGGCGGCCATCCTGCATCTCGCCGATCTGCTGATCTCGGTGGACTCTTCGCCCGTGCATCTGGCCGGGGCGATGGGACGTCCGGTCTGGGTGCTGCTGCCGTTCGTTCCCGACTGGCGCTGGTTGCTCGACCGCGACGACTCGCCGTGGTATCCCGGTATGCGTCTTTTCCGGCAGACGGCTATCGCGCAGTGGCAACCGGTGGTCGACCGGGTGGCGCAGGCATTGGAATCCTTCGTGAGCGCTTATCGTCATGCCGCGAGCTGACGTGCGCTCGCGCCGATACGATGCGACGCCGCCTGCGCCAGGGCGCGCTTTGCTCGGTGCGACGGCGCTCGTTGTACTGACATGGGTCTCCGGCTGCACAAGCCTGGATCGCAATGCGCATGCCGACGCGCTCGCGCAGCCGGCGGGGCTTCACCGGGAAGTGTTGGCAGCCGGCGATTTCAAGCTCACGGCCTTCTCCCGCATCACGCGAACGGACAAGCCGGTGCGCATCTATATCGAGGGCGATGGTCTGGCGTGGGTGTCGCGCACGGAGCCGTCGCTCGATCCGACGCCGGTGGCTGCGACAGGGCTCGCACTCGCGGCAGTCGATCCCGCGGCGAACGTGGTGTATCTCGCACGCCCGTGCCAGTACACACCGATGCAGGACAACCCGCGCTGCGAAATGGCGTACTGGACCGGCAAGCGGTTCGCGCCGGAAGTCGTCGCCGCGATGGACGCGGCCGTCGGACAAGTGGCCTCGCGTGTGCCGGGACAGCCGGTCGAGTTGATCGGCTACTCGGGCGGCGGTGCGATTGCGGTGCTCGTCGCCGCGCATCGCCGGGACGTGACGTCGCTGCGTACGGTGGCAGGCAATCTCGATGTCGAGTACGTCAATCGGTTGCACCAGGTCTCGCCCATGCCCGCGTCGCGCAACCCGATCGACGTCGCCCGTCAGGTCGCGACGATCCCGCAGATTCACTTCGCCAGCTCACAGGACACGGTCGTGCCGCCGGAAGTGGCTCGCCGATTCGCGCAGGCGGCAGGCGGCAAGTGCGTGAGCACGCCAGTGGTGGCCGGTGTTGCTCATGACGGCGACTGGGCGCGGCAATGGCCCGCGCTGTTGGCGCAAACGCCGTCGTGTGGCGGCGCATGAGCCGATGCGATTCGACGGATTCGCCGTGCTGACGGCGCCTCGCGTCAGCTCTCGCGCACGAGTGCCGCAATCGCTTCGTTGAGCGTGACGTCACCGCGCAGGGCGTGTTTACCGCCGTCGCGGAAATGGAAGGTGTCGTCATTGAAGCGGTCGAGCATCTGGATGCGCGGCAGCGGATTGCGCATACCCTGCGCACGGAACAGCGGATCCCAGGCGGCGCGTGGTACGGCTTCGGCATGCACGTCGCGCACCAGCGCACGCGCCAGCGCGGCTGCAATGTCGTCGGGAGAATAACGCTCAGGGCCTTCGATTTCCCAGATGCGCTCGTCGTGGAAGTCGTCCTGCATGGCACGCGCCGCGAAATGCCCGACGTCGCTCGTCGAGACCATCGCAATGGCACGCTCTACGGGTTGCAGATAGCTCGGGAGCACGCCGCGCTCGCGTGCCGGGGCGATGTCCCAAGCGAAGTTCTCCATCAGCCATGCGGGGCGCAGGAAGGTCACCGGCAGCGAGACGGAAACCATCGCCGTCTCGAACATGCTCAGTGCCGTGAGCAGGCTTGGCGCGTCGTGGTCCGCGCCAATGCTCGACAGGCACACCACCCGCTTCGGACGCGTGGCCGCCAGCGCCTGTCGGATGGCGTCGATCAGATGCCGCGCGTGCGAGAAGTCGGGTTCTGGGTCGGCGTTGGGCGGCAGCATCACGAAGACGGCCTCGCTGCCCCGGAAGGCGTTGGTGAGCGCATCGACGTCGCCGTGTTCCGCCACCGCGATCTCGCCGCCCAGCGTCGCCCATCGACTCGATCGAACGGCGTCCTGAACGATGGCACGCAGCGGGAGTCCCGCCGTGAGCAGATCGTGCCCGATCACCCCGCCAACTCGCCCCGTGATGCCCATTACCGTGTACATGGTCACTCCTCGCGCGCTTTAACGTTGCCGTAAAAGTAACACGGGAGCGGCGACGTCTCACAGATGGATGGCGTCCGCGGCGGAATTCGTCCGCGCGTGCGGCGGCTGACGTCGCGCGTTGAGCAGCGCTGCGCCGGCGTCGGCCAGGCGGACCGCTTCGCGTGCACGCTCGCACATGTCGCGCTCGTACGACGAGATGGCTTGCGCAAGCGTGGCGTGTCCATCCGCGACATCCCGCAGATGCGCCGCCAGCCGTTGGGCGTCACGCAGCGCCGTATTGGCGCCAAGGCCGCCCGCGGGGCTCATCGTGTGGACGGCATCGCCGAGCCCCGTCACACCGTCGATCTGCCACGGCAGCGGGCTGGTCGTGCTGCGCACCGGCATTGTGCGGACCGTGTCGGGTGCGGCGTGCGTGAACAGCGAACGCAGGTGCGGGTGCCACGTTTCGGCCAACGATTCGATGCGTGCGAGCGGCGCGCAGCCACTGAACTCGGCGTTGATAGGCGGCGGACCGAGCAGTGTCTCCGACGGTCCGATGAACGCCCAGTACAGGTAATCGGACACGGGAGTGAGCGGCATGTGGCCCGGTTCGACGTGCGTGGTCGGCGACGTCGGCGAGGCGGACGACGACGGGCGGCGAAAGAGCATGGCCTCGATGACGACGGCGAACCCGTCCGCAAAGACGACCGTGCTGCCTTCCATCACCGTCGCCTCGCCATGGCGGTCCATGAGCACGAGCAGCGCGGTGGTGAGCGGCGTGAGGCCGTAGATGCAGACATTGCCCGTGGCATGCGGCGCCATGCCCGGCAACACGTATTCGCGCACGCGGGAGTGCGTGCCGTCGGCGGCGACCACGAGGCCTGGGGCGCTGCAGGAGCCGTCTTCGAAGTGCGCAATGCGGCGACCGTATGCGTCGCTCGTCGTGCGCACGAAGGCCTTGCCGAAATGCACGTGCTCGAGAATGCCGTCGAGCAGAACTTCGCGCAGCGTCTGGCGGTGCAGGCTGAGGTCGCCGGGAATGCCGTCGGACGCCGAATGGCGACGTGCCGCGGCCGACGGTTCGCGACGGCGGTGGTCGTTCTCACTCGTGTCGGCGTGCGAGTCGTGCCAGCTCGGCGGCAGCACGACGTTGGCGGTGTCGAGCTGTGGCGTGACGAAGCGCCCCCCCATGCGCGCGATGGCGGCCCGCTCGCGCAAACGCTCGGCGTACCCTTCGGGAACGCATTGGGACAGGGCGTCGAAGCCGTCCGCGTCGATGCGCAGGCGGTATCCCTGGAAGCGGGCAGCGGGTGCCTCGTCGCGCTCGTAGACGTCGAACGAGATCCCGGCGCGGCGTAGCCCCTGGGCAAGGCACAGGCCGCCCAGACCCGCGCCGATGATGGTGACATGCAAGGCTGACATGATGTAGATGAGCCGCCGCGAGGCGGCCGGCAGTGGTACTTCCGCCATTGTCTGCGCGCTTTCCGTTGACCTGATAACATCGTTTGGTCATAAAACAATGCGAAACGGACAAAGCCATGCTGACCGATCTGCCACATCTGCCGGTGTTGACGCCCCGGATTGCGCTGGACAATACGCCGTTCGCCCGCGCCAAGCCGAATGACCGCCTGGATGGCCCGCCCGTGTGGGCATTCGGGGGCCGCGACCAGGAGCGCAGCCTTTTCCGCGTCGGGACTCGAGAGTTGGATTGGCATTCGCACGTGCGCGGACAGTTGTTCTGCATCCATTCGGGACTGGTGCACGTGCACACGCCGATGGGCGCCTGGTTGCTGCCGCCGTATCGCGCCGGCTGGATTCCGCCGGGAATGACGCATCGCGTGTCGCTAACCGGCGTCGTGAGCGGATGGATCGTGCTGGTGGCCCCGCATGCGGCAACAGGTTTGCCCGATGTGCCGCGTGTGGTCGGTGTCTCGGAGTTGCTGGCGGCGCTGGTCAATCGGGCGTCGTCGTGGGCGGCGCGCGAGGAATTGACCGAGGACGAGATGCGTCTGTCGCAAGTGCTCGTCGATGAAATCGAGCGCTCGCCCGCCGAGCCGCTCGGTTTGCCGATGCCCAGCGACACGCGGGCAATGCGCATCGCCCGCGCCGTGCTCGACGATCTGGGCGCGCACACATCGCTGGAGACGCTGGCGCACCGTGCCGGGGTGTCGTCGCGCACGGCGAGGCGGCTGTTCGTTGCCGAGACGGGCATGGGCTTCACGCAGTGGCGCCAGCAGGCGCGACTGGTCAGTGCGCTCGAGCGACTGGCCAAGGGCGAACCCGTCAGCACGATCGCCGATTCGCTCGGTTATTCGACGCCGAGCAACTTCATCGCAATGTTCCGGCGCGCGTTCGGCGAGTCGCCGGGGCGCTATTTCCGTCAGGTCGGGCCGCGTGCGCAGTCGCATGAGGAGGCGGCGGCATGAGAGAGCGCGATGCTGCAGCGATGCGGCACGTCGACACGCTGGTGATTGGCGGCGGACAGTCGGCGCTGGCGACAGCGTATTTCCTGCGCCGCTGGAAGGTGAACTACGTCGTGCTCGACGATCGACCTGCGGCCGGTGGGGCATGGCAAAACGCGTGGCCCTCGTTGCAGCTTTTTTCGCCGGCGCAGTGGAGTTCGTTGCCAGGTTGGCCGATGCGGGGCGGCGAGCGGCACTATCCGTCGCGCGACGACATCGTGACGTATTTGCGCGAGTACGAAGCACGCTACGCCGTGCCGGTGCGCCGGCCCGTGCACGTGTCGGCGGTCGTCTCCCGGGACGACGGGCTTTGGGTGCAGACCGATCGTGGCGATTGGCTGGCACAGACGGTCGTCAGCGCAACGGGTTCGTGGCATGCGCCGTACCGGCCGTCGTACCCGGGGCAGACGACGTTCCGGGGGCGCCAGATGCACTCGGCCGACTATCGCGGGCCGCAGACGTTGCGCGGCTTGAAGGTGCTGGTTGTCGGCGGCGGCAACTCAGGCGCACAGATCTATGCCGAGGTGTCGCGATCGAGCGAGGCCACATGGGTCACGCTTGCGCCGCCGTCCTATCTGCCGGATGACGTCGACGGGCGTGTGCTGTTCGAACGTGCGACGGCGCGATGGCAGGCGGCGCAACGCGGCGAGCCCGATCCGTATCCGAAGGACGGGCTCGGCGACATCGTCATGGTGCCGTCGGTGCGCGAGGCAAGAGAGCGGGATGTGCTGCATGCGGTGCGGCCGTTCGCGAGTTTCGTCGAGGACGGCGTGATGTGGCAGGACGGCGCGCATTCACGCGTCGACGTCGTGATCTGGTGCACCGGGTTTCAGCCGGCGCTGGTGCACCTGGAGCGGCTGCGGCTTGCCGACGCGCAAGGGCGGATAAGAGTGTCGGGCACGCGCGCCGCCGATGAGCCGAGACTCTGGCTGGTGGGCTATGGCGAATGGACGGGCTACGCGTCGGCGACGCTGATCGGGGTCATGCGAAGCGCGAGAGCGACCGCGCAGGAGATTGTCGCCCATCTCGAGGGGAGGCGTGTCGCGGGTACGCAGAACCGAAACGGGTAGGGCGAGGATAGAGTGGTTCTCATCCAGCGAAAGGTGCATGTGGGGAGATCGAAAGACTCCCTGAAAAAACTATGGTTTTCGCGCAATATCTTTCGCTTTGCGCGTCGTAATTCAATGTGTCGGCATTTGCGGATCGTATGGGCAAGCGCGACAGAAGGTGCAGATGAAGATGGGAACACTCCGGAAAATTGATTCGCGTATGTCTCGCGCGAAGGGCCACCAATCAGAGGCGCGAGCCAGGCCCGAAGAAGGCTCGTTGCACGAACGGCTTTCGGGTATAGAGGCCGTGATGCCGATGCTTGCAACGAGGGAAGACCTCGCTCGGGTAGAGGGGACCTTGCGGACGGAGATTCATCAGGAGTGCGCGAAGGTCCGCACTGAGATGCATCACGAGTTCACCAAGGTGCGCACTGAAATGCATGAGGGTTTTAGTGAACTGCGTACCGAGATACACGAGAGCTTTAGTGAACTGCGTACCGAGATACACGAGAGCTCTAGTGAACTGCGTACCGAGATACACGAGAGCTCTAGTGAATTGCGTACCGAGATGCATCAAGAATTCACCAAGGTGCGCACCGAGATGCATAGCGGCTTCGGCGAGTTACGTGCGGAAATGCACCGTGGGTTCAGCGAGTTGCGGTCTGGTATGGACGCGCTGACATGGCGTTTCATCGGCGTGGTCGTTACGGTCAGTACAGCGCTGGTTGCGGCGACGCACTTTCTGACCAAGGCAGCCTGACTGTGTGAGTGCAGGCCGCCTCGGCGCACCACTTTCCTTGTGGCTGCGAAACAGCAGTCGAGGGCCTGCCATTCATCGGCAGGTCATCGAACGCGTTCAACTACCCCATCAGCTTGGGTCGTTTACCGGGCCCGCGCGAGTGCAATACGCGGCAAGGGCTGATGAATTTGTCCGACGCGACCATCGCTTGCGCGAACGTCTCGAAGTAAATCGCGTGATCGGCATCGGTAACGTGGGCGCGCTCGATTTCCTCGGACGTGTCGTTCCAGGCGAGTCCAAGGTACTTGCCATGGTCGTGAAACCAGATGACATACCCCTTGCGCGACAACACGTGCGGCACCTTCAGTCCGTGGCCGGCTTTGCGACGTTTCTTCGACGGGACTGCCTGTGATTTCTTACCTTCCTCCTTCGACTTGCTCATGATGATCTCCAAAGCGGAAACAAGGCTGATTGGGGGGAGCAAGCCGATCATGACAGCCGTGAAGTGACTTGAGATTCAGTAACGTCCGAATCTCATCGAGTTCGGCGTCGACACTCGAAAGGTTTCGATCGTTTTCCCAAGTCGCGGCGAAAAATTGCGGAGGTAGTGGCGCGCCATGCGTACTGGTGGAAGGGGAAGCGTTGCGGCGGGCAGATGACGAGTGTTTTCAGGGGGCGGTGGTGCCCAGGGCCGGCTCGGATCGATGCCGAAGCTGAAGCTGCCACCGGTTGTCAGTGCCCATGATCCGGTCCATGAGCGCTTCCTCGCCGCGCTTGCGAAGGAACTCCCGAGTGAGCGCCTTATAGACCTCAAACTGCTGTGCCTTCATGATGCTGACCCCGACCTGGGATTGCGTGTCTTGATCTCTTGGCAAGTTAAGTTTGGTCAGCCGCGTCACCACTGCCTGATCGTAACCGGGGAGCATGTCGTGCAATTTTTGATGCGCTCGCTCTGTCCCATCAGGGTCCAACCGCGCCAGCACCTGCTGCCAGGGCGCCCATTCGGCCAGGAAATATCGAGGGAACTCCGTGGACTCTCGAGCGCGAACTTCTTGCTCGGCGTCCCACAGATCCCGCGGTGTCACCCCGGAGACATGGAAGAAGCGCATGTCCGCGATGTCATTGGGCAATTTCAGGCGATCGCGCAATTGGACCTGATAGGCCAGATAGACTTCGATTTCGTCGACCAGTGGTAACGCCTGGGCTTTCTTGCGGGCGATCTTCTCCAGGGCGTCCAAGCGAAATGCGCCGCGCCCACGGTCGACGATCTCGTCGAGCCTGGCATCGTATTCGCCACGGGTGATGGCGTGCGCATGACTGAGTTTCGTCAGGTCGTTATAAGTGAGCGCGACCCGGTCCTCGCAGGACTCGGTGGCCCCTTGGACGACCCGGAAGGCTAGCTGACGAAGCTCCCCATCCCGCGCGAGCGTGGATAGCCAATGGGCGACCGCCGTCTTGAAGCCGGCGTTGTAATTGACGGATTCTCTCAAACGGTCCAGAAACAGAGAGAATTCCGCGGCATGCGCTTCCTCGCTGTGCTTTTGCCATTGGTGCGCCTGCGCCTGTTCGTTGTTGCTGAACCAGTCCCGAACCGCTACGGGAAGAGGACGCAACGTTGCAGTGCTGACCCCGGCAGTCGCCATCGAGAAGTGAAACTGAGGCCCGTTATACCCTGGTGCGGATGTGGCCGCATCCAGTCGTCGCAGGAAGCCAGCCGAGAACGGGTTGTCGAAGGTTATTACCATTGCATTGCGCGGCATGCGCAAAACGCTCGCGGGCAGATCGGTCAATCGATTGCCGCTGACGTTGAGTAGCGCGAGGTTCGCAGGTAGTTCCGGTAGCTCGGTCAGTTGATTGTCATACACCCAGAGGTGCGCGAGGCTCGCGGGCAATTCCGGCAGTTGGGTCAACTGGTTGTCATGCACGTTGAGCGACGTGAGGCTCGCAGGGAGTTTCGGCAACTCGCTCAGCCGGTTGTCATACGCCCAGAGTTGCGTGAGGCCCGCGGGCAATGCTGGCAGTTCGGTCAGTTGGTTGTCGCGTGCATCAAGCGCCGCGAGGCCCGCGGGCAATTCGGGCAGACGCCCCAACCCTAACCTACTCAAATTCAGTTTGCCATCGACCATATTGAGAATCCTGTCCCTGGCGATCCCGCGTACCCGCTTCCCACCCGACTCCGGCGGTTCGATAGCCACCCACGCGCATAGCGCAGACCGGTAGAGCTCATCGACGCCGTTATCATTTCCCCCGTGCGACTCAGGCAAGTTCTCGATCAGTTTGCTCAGGAGCTTGTGCGCGTCCACGCGAATATCGAACGCGGCGAGCACGTCATGGGCGAGCTGTACATGAACTGGGGAGAGATATCGAGACTCATCCCCGCACACTTTTTCAAGGTGAAGGTCTGCAAGAGCGTCAGCCAATGTCTCGGCGTCGTTGCCTTCACGGCATGAGCGCGCCAAGTGCTGCGTCAGGTTCCGGTGTACCCCCTCCATGTCGGCGCCGCCCGTCTGACTGAACTGGCGATAGGTCCAGGCGAGCGCGGCCAACAACGCGGCGCAGCGCCGCTCATGGCCCTGATCGTCCCGTGAGCCCACGTACGCGAGTGCCAGGTCCTTTGCTTCATTGACCTGCCGGGATGAGGAGAGTGGCGCGTTCGCCGGCTGCGCCAGTGCGGCCGGCGAAGGTAAACCGGTGGGCATGTTCGGCATCATGAGTGGAATGGCAGTGGAGGACTGCATCGTCCCCGAGGTTTCCCAGCAGTTCTGCTTGAAGCCGATCGCTCTGGCATCGCTTCCAAGTTGCCAGCAGTCGGCTTGGCTTGCGCTGACGGGATATCCGCGTACTGCCATCGCCCAGCTGGATGGGCGCATGTTGGCCGATAAGCCGCACGGACGGCTATCAAAAAACGAGCATCGGCAATTCTTGAAGTTGGAGCCGGCTACGCTCTGCGGCACGCTTGTGCTCAGGAAGACCGGGAAGGGGGCGCCGGTGTTCTGCCGGCGAGTGACCGTCGACGGCAAGTCGGTGGCTTGGGCTCTGCACAACGGTGCCTATTGCAGCACTCATGCCGGTGCGTCAACTCCAGGAAGGCACGCCTATACTACGCGCTTGCCTGAAGTTGCTTAAGTAGCGTCCGCAATTCTTCACGCGTCTCAAACCGCAGACAATTCGCAAGGAAAGGGCAGTATGTACTCATCCACGTTCATCTTTCGCGCAGGGCAATACAACGACGAGTTCCATCGACTTGACCAGCAGATTGCGGAAATTGCCGCAAGTATTGATGGCTATCTCGGCGAAGAAGCCTGGGAAAGCGCCGACGGCAACTTAATTCAGAACGTCTACTATTGGGCGACTGAGGAAGCGCTGATGCAACTGGTGAGGCATCCAAAGCACCTCGAAGCCAAACGAAAGCAAGCTCAGTGGCTTGACGGCTACCGGGTGGTTATCGCGAAAGTGCTTCAGGAGTATGGAGACGGAAAAATGGCACTGCTATCCGGCGCTCAAAAGCTCGTCACGGAGCCGAACGACAACGCCGAAGTTTAGCCTTTATCGCAAAGGGCAGGCGAAAACCGCGGAACATTTCCAGCGTGTCGGTTTGACCAGTTTGCCGGCGCTGTGACGGATACACTTTCGGTGCATCGTTTCCGACGAATGGCCTAGCTGATCGCGAGCTGCGCTTATGCCATCGGTAAGCAGGAAAACAAATGCTCACGGTGCGGTTGCCCGCCGCAAAGCGCAGAAGCAGAAACCTCAGGCATGGCGTGTCGACTAGACCTGCAAAATGCGTTGCGGAGTGTATTGGCGTGTGGTGGCGCAGGTGTTCGCGTCAGGTGGCGAACACCGTTTGCCTTTAGTGAAGAATATTTGCGGCCAATTCAAGTCGCTGGCTTCGTCTGGCGGTGCGCGATGTCGGTGAGATCAGTTTCACTTCCCCTCAGTCGAGCTAAACGGCGAGCGCTTTCGCGTTCGATGAGAACCTTGAGGGCCTCCCGGTTCAATGCTGACTTCTCGTGCAAGCCAGTGAATGCCTGCGCTTTCGCAAGAAGTTCGTCGTCCAATGCCAAAGTAGTGCACATATCCCGCCTCCATGGGTTTGATGGCGCGATTACATCGTCAAATGACACTGGTTTCATGCCTTGAGCGATGTCCTCCATTGATCCCGATGTCCCCCGATTGAACTCGGCTCCGTGATCGTTCAATCCACCACTGTTATCGACAGTCATCAAGTTGCGCCCCCCAGGTATCTGGAAAGAGTCGCCGTCTTTGGAGACTCGGCGTAGCTGTCGCGAAATCGCGGAAAAACTCGGAAGTTACTGAAACGCGAGTGACGAAGGAACTGCCATGATGAATTCTGTCCCCAGGGTATAACTTCGAAATGGAGGCGAAATGGAAGAGTCGAACGATAGCGGCACCATCCCACAAGGTGTTGGAACCGCGGGCGGAGCCGGCAAACGAGGTGGCAAGGGGCAACCCCCGACATTGCCGCCGTCATTCCCTCGCGAAGGTTATGTCGTGTGGTTCTACGCACACGATCGGTACCTCGGTTAAGCCTGGGATGCGGAGGAAGGGGAAATCAAACGAGCGCACGTGCCTGATCCGGGCCATGCGATTTACTTTCCAACGTTTGCGGCGGCGATGGTGGCAACGGAGTTCTTGTTTAGTCCGTACTACATTCTGTATTCGCCGAAGCGAGGGGGGAAGCCGCGATTGGTCAGGTAATTCTGGTTGTGGCCCACCCCACGTGGTGGGCCGCCGACGTTGCTCAAGACTTCAGTACTGAGCGGAGCGCGGCTCGATATCGTTCGATATCCACATGACAAAGGGAAGATGGGTAAACACTCTCCCAGTGTTGAGCAACTGAACAAGTGTGGCGTCGCCGGCTCTTAGATGGTCGATCCAAACTGATGTGTCGACCAGAATCATGCGGGCCCCGTTTGACGGCGGGGGATATCGGTGAGGTCTGCCTCCGTTCCACCCAGACGAGCCAAACGGCGAGCGCTTTCGCGCTCGACCAGAGCCTTGAGAGCTTACCTGTTATACGTCGCGAACGTTTTCGCACCGCGTCGGAACGTTTCGAGTGTCGATGCATAGGCGGGGATATTCGGAAGTTACTGAAACGCAAGGCCTGACACTCCTGCGATGATTGGATTGGCTCGTATGCGGGCCAAATCAATCTACTCCACAGGGGGCTTTGATGAGCACTACGAACGATGATGACGGAAACGCAAAACAAGAGAATGGGAAAGTCGAGGATCGGGGCGTTGAACTCGAAATCCCGAAGTCGCTTGCGCGTGAGGGCCATGTTGTCTGGTTCTACGAGCACAACAAGTACCTTGGTTTCAAATGGAGCGAGCCGGCAGGAGAAATCAAGAAAGCGCATGTCACCGACCCGGAAAACGCGATCTATTTCGATACTTACGCGCATGCGGTGGTTGCGTCGGACAGATTGGTCAGCCCCAGCATCATTCTTTATTCGCCGGGCAGAGGGAAACCACCGAAAGTAAAGGGATAAAAATGACGCAGGGCCGTCGAACACGGCGGCCCCCGTTATCTGCAACAGTGGGGGCATAAGGTGGCAAAATTCTTGAACACCAGCGCGACAAGCTACTTTATTGAAGAGTTGATCAAAGGGGCTGTTGATCGACTGATTTTGATCAGTCCGTTTCTCAAGCTGAACGACCGAATAAGGGAGCTTCTATCGGACAAGAACCGTCTAAAGATTGACGTGAGGCTCATCTACGGCAAGAGCGCATTGCAGCCGCAGGAAATCGAATGGCTTCGAGGGCTCACCTACGTTCGCACGAGTTACTGCAAGAACTTGCATGCCAAGTGCTACATGAATGAGGAGCTGTGCGTCGTTACGAGCCTGAACCTCTACGAGTTCAGCCAGATCAATAATAACGAGATGGGGGTGCTTATCCGTAGGTCAGAGGATACGGATCTGTATCGAGATGCTTACGAAGAAGCTCAGCGCATTATTCGTATTAGCGAAGAAGATCGCATTTCGCTGGAGCGTCCCCGCAGAAGTGCCGTCGAAGAGGAAACACCGGAGGAGGGTGCGCTCTGTGAAACAATCGGCAAGCTCACGTCATCACGACTTGGTAGACGTCTTGGTATACGGACGAATGAGCTATTGGAGTGCGCTGTGGCTGCCGGGTATTTGGAGTTGAGAAACGGCGAGCATGCCCTCTCCGCTCTGGGAGCAAATTCCGGCATCGAGTTCGTGTCGAAATCTCGACATGGCGCTTACTATCTATGGCCCGAAAATATCTCCCTCTAGCACCTGCAAGCGAGTGACGGTGAGTTGCCAAATTGTATAAGTCTGGACTGGACCAAACAGGCAGCGTCAGATCGTCTGACTCGGTTCGGTCAATTACTGCCGCTCAAGCAATCCCGGATGCGGGCGCCCGGGCGACGCTCAACGGGCGAATTTCGGCCAGGCGCCTATCGACACCGTTATATTGACTCTCGCTTGAGCACTTGATAGGATGAGACCACTTTCAAACGCCCTCCCGGTTCGCCGGGAGGGCGTTTCGTTTTGGTTCCTGCAACCAAAATGGAACCCTGGAATGAAAGCCCCTCTTGAAATCCGTTCCGGCTCAGACGCCGGTCTCGGGTATGTGCAGTATGGCAATGGTCCCATTCGCGTGCTGGTCATGCACGACTGGCTCGGTGACCACTCCAGCTACGATGCAGTCATGCCTTGGCTCGATGGCCATGCGCTCACCTACGTTTTCGTCGATTTACGCGGCTACGGGCAATCCATCAACCTGGACGGTGAATTCACGGTCGAGGAGATTGCAGCCGATTGCCTCGTGCTCGTTGACCGACTTGGTTGGAGGCACTTCCATATCGTCGGCCACTCGATGACCGGGATGATCACACAACGCATCGCGGCGGACGCTCCGTCTCGCGTCACAAGCGCGATCGCTGTATGTCCCGTTTCCGCAGCTGGAAATCAATTGAGTCCGGATGCGCTGGCTTTTTTTGCCAGCACGATAGAAGACGACGATGCCCTTCGGCGGTTGTTCAGTTTCGTCACCGGGGGGCTTTCCGATGGATGGGCTGAGCGCAAGGTGCGACAAAGTCGTGACACAGTCTCATCGGCCTGCCGGCGGAGATACCTCGAAATGCTGGTGACGGCCAACTTCGTCGACGACGTGCGGGGCCTTGAAACGCCTTATCTGGTCATTGTCGGAGATAAAGATCCCGGTCTTGATTCGGAGGCAATGCTGCACACATTTCTCGCGTGGCATCCGAACGCAGAACTGCACGTTATCTCGAACTGCGGACATTACCCGATGCAGGAGTGCCCGCCTTATTTCGCCACCGTTATCGAACATTTCCTGAAGCGCAAGGCTACTTGAGCCCGATGGCTGAAGGCAAGCTGCAAGCGGACGTATTCGGGCGCGGGCTCGAATTGTCCGCTCCGGGTTGGTTAGCATCCCGCAGACGCGCTTGGGTTTGACGAGAAGAACATTCGCGACGGTAGGTTGTGCGTGCAACAAGGCAAGACGGGCAAGCGAATTCGAAACTCGATACAGGGGAGGCTGGCGGAGGTTCTCGAAACGAAATTGCGGAGCAAAAATAGAATTGCGGAGCGGGGATGAACCACCGAACGCCTCGGAAAGGCTTTGGTGCCCAGGGCCGGAATCGAACCGGCACGCCTTGCGGCGGGGGATTTTGAGTCCCCTGCGTCTACCAATTTCACCACCTGGGCAGGTGTGCGTTCACCGGACGGTGTCGCAGCGTGTCGTTCGGCGCACCCGCAGGCCCACCGGACGAAGGCGAGATTATGACTGAAATTTGCCTCGGCCACAAGCCCACCCACGACCGTCAGTGAACCTGCTGCTGGCTCTCGAGAACGCGCAGCAGGGACGACGTGTCGTCGTGCCCCCAGCCGTGCTCCATCAACGCCGTCAACTGACCCTTCACCAGCGACAGCGCAGGCAACGACAGGCCGGCATCGGCGACCGCGTCGAGGATCATCGAAAAGTCCTTGTCGTGCAGCCGCGCTTCGATGCCCGCCGAGAAGTCCCGGTGCGCCATCTTCGGGCCCATCATGTCGAGCATCCGGCTGCCCGCAAGCCCCTGCGAAATCGCCTCGATGATCTTGTCCTGATCCACGCCGTTGCGCGCCGCAAACAGCATCGCCTCGGCAATGCCCTGGATGTTGATCACCTGCACGATCTGGTTGCACGCCTTCGCCACCTGCCCGGCACCAACGTCGCCCACATGCGTGATCGTCGTGCCCAGCACCGACAGCAACGGTTTGACCCTTTCGAAATCCTCGCGCGAGGCGCCGACCATGATCGACAGCGATGCGTCCGCCGCACGCGCGGGGCCGCCGGACACCGGCGCGTCCACGAGCCGGACGCCACGGCGCGCCAGACGCTCGGCCATGCGCCGTGTCGCCTCCGCCGAGATCGTGCTGTGATCCATGCAAATCGTGCCGGGACGCGCACCATCCACCACCCCGTTCTCGCCAAGCAACACGGCCTCGACATCCTGGGTCGTGGTGACGTTGGTGATCACGAAATCGGCCTGCGCCGCGGCGAGCGCCGGCGTCGCAAAAAACGTTGCGCCTTTCTCGACGAACGGCGCGGCCACCTCGGACCGGCGGGCGTACAGATGCAGCCGATGACCCGCCGCCATCAGATGGCGAACCATCTGGCCACCCATGGCGCCCAGCCCGATGAATGCAATGGTGTAAGTCGTCATGCCGCTATCAGTCCGAGACGTACACGAACTTCCCGTTCTTGATCTGGCCCATCACGCCCGCGCGCTGATCCAGCCCCACGTGATCCTGCGGGCTCAGGTTCATGATGCCGTTCGGAATCGCGAGATTGTGCGTGGACTCGAGCGCTTCGCGCAGCGCCACACGGAACGCCGGCGTGCCAGGGGCGGCCGTCTTCGCGGCGCGCGGCACCGCATCGTTGAGCAAGTCCCATACGCCATAGGCGTCAGCCGCGAACTGAGTCACCGTGTCCGCGCCGTACTTGGCCTCGTACTTCCTGGTGAAAGCCAGCGCGGCCGTGCGCGCCGGATGCCCCGCCGGCAACGTCTTGGCGACGACGCCCGGTTGCGTCGGGAACAACGTGCCTTCGACATCCTTGCCGCCTACGCGAACGAAGTCATACGTGGCGATGCCATGCGTCTGGTAGATCTTTCCACTGTAGCCGCGTTCCTGCAGCGTGCGCTGCGGCAACGCGGCCGGGGTGCCGGAGCCGGCCACCAGAATCGCATCCGGCTTGGCGGCCATCAGCTTGAGCACCTGGCCGGTGACGCTCGTATCCGTGCGGTTGAAGCGCTCCTGCGCCACGATCTTGAGCTTGCGCAGTTCGGCAAACTTCGAGAATTCCTTCCACCAGCTCTCGCCGTAGGCGTCGGCAAAGCCGATGAAGCCCACCGTCTTGACGCCGTGATTGGCCATGTAGCGCGTCATCACGTCGGCCATGGCGGAGTCGTTCGCGGCCATCTTGAATGCCCAGCGGCGCTTGGCGTCCTGAGGCTCCACGGCGACCGCCGAGCCGATCAGCGTGATCATCGGCGTCTCGGCCTCGGAGATCGGGTCGAGCATGGCCAGCGCGCTCGGCGTGATGTTCGGACCGACGATCACGTCGACCTTGTTCTCGCTGATGAGCTTGCGTGCGTTCTTCACGGCCGTACCCGGGTCGGAGCCGTCGTCGAGGAACACGTAATGCGCTTTCTGGCCGCCGATCTGATCGGGCCAGAGCTGCATGGCGTTCTTGCTGGCGATGCCGATGGCGGCAGCCGGGCCGGTCGACGACAGATCGATGCCGACGGTGATGTCGGCGTGGGCTGCCGTCGCCATGCCGGCGAGGGTCATGGCAAGCACCACGCCCGACAGGCGGATGCCGCGAAGAGCTGAGCGCATGGGGTCTCCTTGTGGTCGAATCGCATAAGGATACCGCACCGCTTACGTTCGACCACCGAAGAAAAATAGTGCTTGGCCCGTTCGGCCGGTCAGGCTCCGTTTGCGCGGGTTTCGGGACGCGAATGTGGCAGGGCCACGATCGTCACGGCGCGCTGCGCGTCAGCCGCCCGCGTGCCTCGGCGGACGCGTCCGAAGGGGCGCCCCACTATATATAGAGAGGCATCGTCAGGCATGCCCCGCGGCGATCAAAGCTCGTAATTCTCGTGTTCGCCACGCAGCGCCTGCTCCACGAGCTTGCGGGTGAGGATCGGCGAGAGCAGTTCGACCATGGTGAAGACGTAGCCGCGTAGATACGCACCCTGCTTGAGCGCGACGCGCGTGACGTTCGTGCCGAACAGATGCCCGACCTGGACGGCGCGCAGGTTGCGATCGCGCTCGGGGTCGAAAGCCACCCCCGCCAGAATGCCTACCCCCAGCCCCAGTTCCACATACGTCTTGATGACGTCGGCGTCGATCGCCTCGAGCACGATGTCCGGCTGCACGTGGCGCAGCGCGAACGCCTGATCGATCTTGGCGCGCCCGGCGAACTGCGGGTCGTAAGTGATCAACGGGTACTTGGCGAGATCCTCGATGCCGACCGACGACAGTTGCAACAGCGGATGGTCCGGCGGTACCACGGCCACGTGCTGCCATTGGTAGCAGGGCAGCGACACCAGGTCCTTGTAGCCGGCGATGGCCTCGGTGGCGATGGCCAGATCGGCCTGGTCATGCAGCACCATCTCGGCGATCTGCGTCGGGCTGCCCTGGAGGATCGACAGTCGCACCTTCGGGAAGCGCCTCTTGAACTCGGCCACCGCGTGGGGCAGCGAATACCGGGCCTGCGTGTGCGTCGTGGCAATGGTGAGGCTGCCCTGATCCTGGGCGGCGTAGTCCTTGCCGATCCGTTTAAGGCTTTCCACCTCGAGAAGGATGCGCTCGACGGACTCGAAGATGATGCGCCCCGGCTCCGTCAGGTTACGGATGCGCTTGCCGTGCCGGGCGAAGATGTCCACCCCGAGCTCTTCCTCGAGTTCGATGATCGCCTTGGAAACCCCCGGCTGGGAAGTAAACAGTGCCTTGGCGGCCTCCGTCAGATTGAAGTTCTGGCGGACGGCCTCGCGAACGAAACGGAATTGATGCAGATTCATTTGTATAACTTTAGAAAATATACAAACAATTTTTAATTCGTTTGAAGTATATAGCCTTTTCATTACAGTGGGTGCCACTGTTTCGATAACGTTATTCCCATCAGGCATTTAGACCCCACCAGGAACGTCATTCATGTCGCTGTGGCTCGAACCCATTTCCGGATTTGGCGTCGGCCTGCTGGTTGGCCTGACCGGTGTGGGTGGCGGCTCGCTGATGACGCCCCTGCTGACGTTGCTGCTGGGCTATGCCGCGCCGGTCGCGGTCGGCACCGATCTGGCGTTTGCGGCCATCACGAAGAGTTTCGGCACCGTGGCGCACCGTGCGCACGGCCACGTGAAATGGCGCATCGTGCGTCTTCTGATCCTCGGTGCGCTGCCCGCGGCGCTGGTGATGATCCTGACGCTCAAGCGCCTGGGCGGGATTGACGACGGCGCGTTGCACGTCATCAAGCTGACGATCGCCGCTTCGGTCCTGCTCACGGTGCTCTCGCTGCTGTTCCGCGCGAAGCTGCTCGCCACGCTGCGCGCCCATCCGAGCTGGCAACTGACCGGATTTGCACAGGTCGCGGCGACCGTGCTGGTAGGCGCGGTGATCGGCGCGCTCGTCACGATTTCCTCGATTGGCGCCGGCGCCGTTGGCGCGACGCTGATCCTGATGCTGTACCCGCAATTGGAGCCGGCCGAAGTCGCCGGTACCGATATCGCCTATGCGGTGCCGCTCACGGCCATTGCCGCGTTGGGTCATATCTGGCTCGAGACGGTGCACTGGGCGCTGCTCGGCAGTCTGTTGATTGGCTCGCTGCCCGGCATCTGGCTGGGCGCGAAGCTCGCCCGCCACTTGCCCGAGCGCATCGTGCGCGGGGCGCTGGCGGCGACGCTCACGCTCGCGGCGGTGAAGCTGGTCGGCTGACACCCCACAAAACACAAGGAGTTCGCGACATGCGAAACGAAACACGTCCCGACGCCGCTGTCCAGGCGGCACAGGCCGCCGTGCCGTTGACCGCCGCCGATGCCGAGCATCAGGACATGGCGCTGCTCGACGAAATGGAAGCCGTGCTGGCCGAGCGTCTTGCGCGCATCGCGGGCTCGCATCGCAACGTGAAGTTCGCCAGCAGCCTGGCCGCCGAAGACATGCTCATCACGCACGTGATCCTGCGTCAGCAACTGCCGATCACCGTTTTCACGCTCAATACCGGGCGTCTGCACGCTGAGACGCTGGGCATGATCGATCGCATCAAGTCGCGCTACGGCTATGACGTCGTGCAGTACGCACCGCAAGCCGAAGCTGTCGACGCGTACGTTGCCGAGCATGGCGCGAATGCCTTTTACGAAAGCGTGGACCTGCGCAAGGCGTGCTGCCAGATCCGCAAGGTCGAGCCGCTGGGGCGCGCCCTGGCCGACGCCGACGCGTGGCTGACCGGCCAGCGTCGCGAGCAGTCCGTCACGCGCGGCGAGCTGGCATTCGCCGAGCATGACGACGCGCGTGGCATCGCGAAGTACAACCCGCTGTTCGACTGGACCGAGGCGCAGGTGTGGGCGTATCTGACGGCACGCGATGTGCCGGTCAATCCGCTGCACGCGCGCGGCTACCCGAGCATCGGCTGCGAGCCGTGTACGCGTGCCATCCGCCCCGGTGAAGACAGCCGCGCCGGACGCTGGTGGTGGGAGTCGCGCGACAGCAAGGAGTGCGGCTTGCACGCGAGCAACTTGAGCAGGATCCCGGTCTCGGTGCAGTCGAGCTGACCGCCACCGAGCGCCCCCGGGCAAGTGGATCCTGCAACGGCAGGACAAATGAGGATGTGACGCCCCCACTGCGCACATCGCAGCAAACGGAACCACAGAGTCAACGCAATCGTAAAGGAAGGGAACACTATGGGTGCGATGCACGAAGTCGCGCAGGCCAACGGCGCGCGCATGGATCATCTGGACTGGCTCGAGGCCGAATCGATGTACATCCTGCGCGAGGTGGTGGCCGAGTGCCGCAAGCCGGCGCTGCTGTTCTCGGGCGGCAAGGATTCGGTCGTGGTGCTGCACCTGGCGCTCAAGGCGTTCGGCCTCGGCCCGAATCGCAAGACCGTGCTGCCGTTCCCGCTCGTTCACATCGACACCGGCCACAACTATCCGGAAGTGATCGAGTTCCGCGACCGCCACGCCAAGGCGCTCGGCGCGGAACTGGTCGTCGGCCATGTGGAAGATTCGATCCAGCGCGGCACGGTGCGTCTGCGCCGCGAGAACGACTCGCGCAACGCGGCGCAGGCCGTGACGCTCCTCGAGACGATCGCCGAACACGGTTTCGACGCGATGATCGGTGGCGCGCGCCGCGACGAGGAGAAGGCGCGTGCCAAGGAGCGCATCTTCTCGTTTCGCGACGAATTCGGTCAATGGGATCCGAAGGCCCAGCGCCCGGAACTGTGGCACCTGTTCAACGCGCGTCTGCACAACGGCGAGCACCTGCGCGTATTCCCGATTTCGAACTGGACCGAACTCGACGTGTGGCAGTACATCGCCCGCGAGAAGCTCGATCTGCCGTCGATCTACTATGCGCACCAGCGCGAGATCGTGCGCCGCAACGGCCTGCTCGTGCCGGTCACACCGCTCACTCCGAAGCAGGACGGCGAGTCGAGCGAGTACGCGTCGGTGCGCTTTCGCACGGTCGGCGACATCAGCTGCACGTGCCCGGTGGCCAGCGTCGCCGCCAGCCCGGTGGAGATCATTGCCGAGACGGCCGTGACCGACATTACGGAGCGTGGCGCCACCCGCATGGACGATCAGGCGTCCGAGGCGGCGATGGAGCAGCGCAAGAAGCAGGGGTACTTCTGAAGCCGCGACGCATCGCCTTCATCCCTACGTTCAGAAACACCGGTCCGACGGGCGCGCCGCATCACCGCGCCGGGGGCCTCGCAATCGAGTGGAATAGATCATGAGCCTCACCCCGCATCAGGAAGACCTCGGCGTGCTGCGTTTCATCACGGCGGGCAGCGTCGACGACGGCAAGAGCACGCTGATCGGCCGCCTGCTGTACGACAGCAAGTCGGTGCTGACCGACCAGCTCTCCGCGCTCGCGCGCGCCAAGCACAAGCGCACGGCCGGCGAAGACATCGACTTCTCCTTGCTGACGGACGGTCTCGAAGCCGAGCGCGAGCAGGGCATCACCATCGACGTCGCCTATCGTTATTTCACGACCGCGCGCCGCAAGTTCATCATCGCC
This sequence comes from Pandoraea pulmonicola, assembly GCF_000815105.2. Taxonomy (NCBI): domain Bacteria; kingdom Pseudomonadati; phylum Pseudomonadota; class Betaproteobacteria; order Burkholderiales; family Burkholderiaceae; genus Pandoraea; species Pandoraea pulmonicola. The sequence continues at coordinate 1,442,264 of NZ_CP010310.2, forward strand.
GACACGCCGGGGCACGAGCAGTACACGCGCAACATGGTCACGGGCGCCTCGACGGCGCACGCGGCGATCATTCTTGTCGATGCCACGCGCGTGACCGAAGTCGACGGCCGCACCGAATTGCTCGCGCAGACGAAGCGCCATAGCGCGATCGTGAAGCTGCTCGGCCTGCAACACGTGATCGTCGCCATCAACAAGATGGACCTGGTCGACTACAGTGAGGCGACGTTCGACGCCATTCGTGCCGCCTACCTGGAGCTGGCACACCGCCTGGGTCTGGAAGACGTGCGTTTCGTGCCGGTCTCGGCGCTCAAGGGCGACAACATCGTGTACGCCAGCGAGCGCATGCCCTGGTACCAGGACGAGCCGCTGCTCGACATGCTCGAATCGCTGCCCGTGGCGCAGTCGGGAGGCGAGCTGCGTTTCCCGGTGCAACTGGTGGCGCGTCAGGACGGCTCGCATGCCGACGACTTCCGTGGCTACATGGGCCGGGTCGAGTCGGGCACGGTGCGTGTGGGCCAGGCGCTGCGCGTGCTGCCGGCCGGGCGCACCGCGACCGTGGCCGAGATCGTCGGCCCGCGCGGGCTGCTCGAGGAAGCGTTCGCCGGACAGTGCGTGACGATCCGGCTGGCGGAAGATGTCGATGTGTCGCGCGGCGACACGTTCGTGACGGCGGAGTCGGCACTGGCGCCGTCGCGCAAGCTGTCCGCCGACGTCTGCTGGTTCGACGAGGACGCCCTCGCACCGCAGCGCAAGTACTTGCTCAAGCAGGCGACGAGCACGGTGTACGTCAAGGTGGGCAGCGTCGATACGGTGCTCGACGTGAGCACGCTGTCGCACGGCACGGACAAGACGACGCTCGCCATGAACGACATCGGACGCGTGCAGCTGAGTCTGCAAAAGCCGGTCGCCGCCGACACGTATGACGCCAACCCGGCCACGGGCGCGTTCGTGCTCATCGACGAAGCGACGCACCACACCGTGGCCGCCGGCATGATCCGCTCGCTCGCGGCGTAATCGCGCTCTTCGCACACACCGCTATTTCCCGCAATTCCGGACGCACGGCTCCCGCGGAGGGGCTGGTGTCCATCCCCTCGAGAACGGCCGCATCATGACGACGACGCATTCGAAATCCGCTTCGGCACCCGGCAAGGTGTACCTGGTTGGCGCCGGCCCCGGGGCGGCCGATCTGATCACGGTGCGCGGCGCGCGTCTGCTCGCCGCGGCGGATGTCGTGCTGCACGACGCCCTGGTCGAGCCCGAGATGCTCGCGCTTTGCCCGCAGGCAAAGCGCGTCGCGGTCGGCAAGCGTTGCGGCAGGCATTCGAGCGCGCAACACTTCATCAACAAGCAACTGATCGATCACGCCCGCACGTACGCGTTGGTGGTGCGTCTGAAGGGCGGCGATCCGATGCTGTTCGGGCGTGCCGACGAAGAACTGCGCGCGCTCGAAGACGCCGGCATCGACGTCGAAGTGGTCCCCGGTATCACGGCGGCGCTGGCCAGCGCGGCGGCGCTCGGGCGCTCGCTGACGCTGCGCGGCGTGGCGCGCAGTGTGGCCTTCGCCACGCAAAGCCGTGCACCCGAATCGGCCGAGATCACGGCGCAGGCGTCGGCGGACTCACTCGTTTATTACATGGGACGCGACGCGGCGCAACGCATCGCGGGCGAGTTGATCGATGCCGGCAAGCCGGCGAGCACGCCCGTGGCGATCGTGGAAGCCGCGACGACGACGCGCGAGCGCCGTGCGCTGCTGTCGCTGGGAGAATTGCGCGATGGCGTCGCCTCGTCATGGTTCGATGCCGCGCAGCCGAGCGTACTGCTCATCGGTGAAGTGTTTGCAGGCGCCGACGCGCAACTCATCTCACAGCTCTCGGAGCAGGCCACGCGCGAGGCAGCTTGAGCGGGGGCTGAACGGGCGAGCTGAACGGTGCGCCGATTTGACGGCCTGTGTCGCGTCGGCTCGGCCGAATGCCGGAGATCTGCCGCGGCGCAGCGCTCAGGTGCGATCGAGCTCGCTGGCGCAGAAGGCGGCGAGGGCTTGCAGCACCGAATCGTCCTCCCCTGCGGGGACGCTCACACGCAGGGTCAAGCCGGGGTGGGCCTGACGGCACGCATCGACGAGGACCGGCAGGTCGCGCCGCACGTGCCCGCCCTGGCCGAGGAACACCGGCACCACGGTGACGGCGCGGCAGCCCTCGGCGGCGAGCTCGGCGACGGCGTCGCCCAGACTCGGTGTCATCAATTCCAGATAGGCGAGACGCACGGCGGCGTCCGGGCGCTGCGCACGCAACGTCTCGCGCAGTCGCTCGAACGGCTCGGCCCAACGCGGATCGCGTGAGCCGTGGGCGAAGAGGACGATGCCGGACGGGCCGTTCATGTGCGCGTGCTCAATGCTTGTCCACCCAGCGCAACGCCGCGATGGCGAGCACCAGATAGAGCAGGGATGGCAATGCGGCGGTGAACCATGCCGGCCAGGTATTGAGCAACCCCAGGTGCGAGAACAGGTTGTTGAGCAACTGGAAGCTCATGCCGAGCATGATGCCGCCGAACACCTTCAGACCGATCGCGCCGGCGCGCGCATGCAGGTAGGCGAACGGCAGTGCCAGCGCCATCATCACGAAGACGGCAAACGGGTACAGCAGCTTTTGCCAGAGCGCGAGGCTGTAGCGATCCGTGTTCTGCTGGTTTTCCTTCAAATGCCCGATGTACTGGTACAGGCTACCGATGGCCATGTTGTCCGGCGAGACCATCAGCACGGACAGGATCTGCGGCGTGAGCTCGGAGCGCATCTGCACCGTGTCGATGTGCACCTGCTTGCTCTGCACCAGCGCGCGCAGCGGATCGGTGCTGGAGGTGGCGTCGTCGGCGGCGGTGAAGACCGTCTCCGATACGTCGGTGAGCTTCCAGTAGTTGGGCGGCTGGAATTGCCCCTTCTTCGCCAGGCGAACGCTGTCCAGGCGCAACGCCGCATCGAACTCGTAGATGCGCACGTCGGCAATGGTGTTGTCGGGATTGAGCGTGCCGACGTTGATGAAACGCGTGATGCGCGAACCGTTCTGGTCGACGGTGTCCTTGACCCATACGCCCGAGCGGAACCCCGCCGAGACCGAACTGCCCAGCGCTTCGAGACGGATCTTCTGGGCGAGCTGTTCGGCATTGGGCGCCACGTACTCGCCGATGACGAACGTGATCATCACGATGGGGAAGCCGATCTTGAGCAGCGAGCGCAGCGCCTGCCCGGTCGACAGACCCGAGACGCGAAAGATCGTGAACTCCGAGTTGCCGGCCAGTTGCGCGCAAACGTAGATGGCGGCAATGAGCGACGCGACCGGGATGATTTCGTACATGCGCTGCGGCGCGAACAGTAGCACATAGGCGAGCGCATGCTGGAAGCGGTAGCCGCCGCGTCCCACGTCGCCCAGTTCGCTCACCAGGTCGAAGAAGACGAACAGGCCCACGAACGCGAGCAGCACGAACAGGAACGCCAGATAGATCTGGCGCGCAAAGTACTTCTCGTAGACGCGCATCAGCGAACGCCTCCCGATGCACGCACCGCCGTATTCGTCGAATTGCGGCGTCGGCCGAACAGACCGCGGAAGCGCACCCGGCGCAAGTAGAGCAGCACGATGACGCACAGCGCCAGCGCGTGCAGCAGCCATATGCCGATGGCCAGCGGCAGGCGCTCCTGCGCCACATAAGCCTGCGACAGACTCAGCAAGTTGGTGTAACCGAGGTAGATGAGCACGGCCATGACGAGGTTGATCGTGCGACCGTGACGGGGGTTCTGGTAGGCGAGCGGCACGGCCAGCAGCACCAGCGAGAGCGCGAGCAGCGGCAGGCCGACGCGCCAGACGATTTCACCGCGGAAGATCGGGTTCTGGATCTCGCGCAGCAGGCGCATGGTGGGCACGCCCTTGGTCGGTGTGTTGTCGACCGGGGCGGTGGCCGGGTTGTCGATCTTCACACCGTAGCGCTCGAATTCCATCACGCGGTAGTCGGGCTGGCCCGGCAGGCCGTCATAGCGGCGACCCTTCTCCAGCACGATATAGCGGTTGCCGTCCTTGGCCACTTCGATATGGCCGTCCTTGGAGACGATCACGTTGACCTTGCCGTTCTCGGTGCCGGAGACGAAGACGTTGTGCACCTTGGTCGCGTCGGCCGATACCGTCTCGACGAAGAACACGCGATGGCTCGACGCGCTCTCACGGAACTGGCCCGGCGAAATCATGGAGACGTCGTCGCGCTGGGCGAAGCGGGTCTCGAGCGCGGAGATCTGCTGGTTGGCCCAGGGCCAGGCGACGAGCGCACAGAACGTGACGACGGCGAGATACGGCGCGGCGAAACGCAGCACCGGCTTGATGAAGTCGGTAATCGACAGCCCCGAGGCAAACCACACGACCATTTCGGAGTCGCGGTACCAGCGGGTCAGGACGAACAGGATCGAGACGAACAGCGTCACGATCAGAATCACGGCGAGGTAGCCGATCACGGCCAGGCCGATGAGCACGAGCACGTCGCGCGGATCGGCTCTCCCCGACGCGGCGAACCCCAGGATGCGGATCATCATGGTGGTGAGCATGACGGTGATCAGCACCATGAAGACGGCCCCGGCGGTGTAGTTCAGCTCGCGCTGCAGGGAACGCTGAAAAATCATGTGATGACGATTGGGGTGCTCTCGCGGTTGGGCGAGCGCAGAAAAAAAGCGGATAATTGCGGCTCGTACGAATTTTACCCGAGGAAAGCGCGATGGACTTTAGCACAAAAGCCTTCGATTCGACCAAGGCAGGCCAGGCCGGTCTTGCCAACGCAAAGACCGAGTGTCTGGTGGTCGGTGTGTTCGAGCAGCAGCCGCTCGCCGGTCTTGCCAAGGCACTCGACGCGGCGAGCAAGGGCCTGCTCGCACGCATGGTCAAGCGCGGCGAACTCGATGGCAAGCTCGGCAGCACGCTCATGCTGCACGAGGTCGCCGGCTGGAGCCCGGCGCGTGTGCTGTTCGTCGGTCTGGGCCGTGAGGATCAGCTCACGCAGAAGGGCTTCAACGAAGCCACGCGCGCCGCCGTGCGCGCCGTGCTCGCCTCGCGCGCCGCGGACGTCCTCTGGACGCTGCCGCAGGCGCAGGTCGCCAAGCAGGACACCGCCTGGGCCGTGCGCGCCTCGGTGCTCGCCCTGCGCGACGCCACCTACCGTTTCACGCAGATGAAGAGCAAGGTCGAGCCGGCCAACACGGCGCTGCGCAAGGTCGTCTTCGCCGTCGCGCCCGAGGATCTCAAGGGCGCCCGTCTCGCCGCCAGGCATGGCGACGCCATCGCCAACGGCATGGCGCTCACCAAGGACCTGGGCAACCTGCCGGGCAACGTCTGCACTCCCACCTATCTGGCCGACACGGCCCGCAAGCTCGCGCGCGAATTCAAGTTCAAGGCCGAGATCCTCGGGCCCAAGCAGATCGAGGCGCTCAAGATGGGGTCGTTCCTGTCAGTCGCCCGTGGCTCGGTCCAGCCGCCGCAGTTCATCGTCCTCAAGTATGAAGGCGGCACGGCCAAGCAGGCCCCGATCGTGCTGGTCGGCAAGGGCGTGACGTTCGACTCGGGCGGCATCTCGCTCAAGCCGGGCGAGGGCATGGACGAGATGAAGTACGACATGTGTGGCGCCGGGTCGGTACTCGGCACGATCCGCGCCGTCGCGGAGATGGGCCTCAAGCTCAACGTCATCGCCGTCGTGCCCGCCACGGAGAACATGCCGAGCGGTCAGGCGACCAAGCCGGGCGACGTGGTCACCAGCATGTCGGGCCAGACCATCGAAGTGCTCAATACCGACGCCGAAGGCCGTCTGATTCTGTGCGACGCGCTCACCTACGCCGAGCGCTTCAAGCCGGCGGCCGTGATCGACGTGGCCACGCTCACCGGCGCGTGCATCATCGCGCTGGGCCATGTGAACTCGGGGCTGTTCTCGAAGAGCGATACGCTGGCCGACGAACTGCTGGCCGCCGGACGGGCGACGGGCGACACGGCCTGGCGTCTGCCGGTGGAAGACGAGTATCAGGAACAGCTCAAGTCGAACTTCGCCGACGTGGCGAACATCGGCGGGCGTCCGGCCGGCAGCGTGACGGCGGCCTGCTTCCTGGCGCGCTTCACCGAGAAGTACGAATGGGCGCACCTGGACATCGCTGGCACCGCCTGGAAGAGTGGCGCGGCCAAGGGCGCGACGGGCCGTCCGGTGCCGTTGCTCACGCAGTTCCTGATCGATCGCGAAGCCCGGTGACACGCGTCGACTTTCACACCCACGTCGCGAACCGGCTCGATTATGCGTGCCGGTTCGCGCGCAAGGTCTACGGCGCCGGGCAGACGCTCGTCGTCGTGGGCGAGCCGGATATCCTGCGCGCGTTCGATCAGTCGTTGTGGACGTTCTCGGCGCTGGAGTTCGTGCCGCACTGCTTCGCGCGTGATCCGCTCGCGCCGCAGACGCCCGTGGTGCTGGCCGCGCCCGACGAGGAAGCGCAGCACCATCAGGTGCTGCTCAATCTGGCCGCGAGCGTGCCCACGCACTTCGCGCGCTTCGAGCGCGTGGTGGAGATCATTGGCGACGCGCCCGAGGAATTGTCCGGTGCGCGCGAACGCTACCGTTTCTACCGCGATCGCGGTTACACCCTGAACAACTACGACCAACGAGGCTGATCGTGACCCACGAGCCCGAGCGCACCGATCCCGGCATTCCCACGCTGACCGAAGTGCTCGCGCCCGGCGACGTCCCGTCTGCGCCAACGACCGCGCCGGCCACCGAGCGTGGCGTGCCGGCCGACGTCGCGGTCTTTGCGGAACGCGTGAGCGCACGGCTCACGCTGCAACTGGCCGACGAGATCACGACGATGGTCGAGCGCCGTTGTCACGATGCGCTGATCGATCAGACGTCCTGGCTCGTACAACTGATCGGCAAGCAGGTGGCCGACGCCCTGCAGGCACAACTGCCGGACAGGATCCGGCAGGCGGTCATCGACGAAGTGGCGAAGCAGTCCCGCTCGCAAGGGTAGGGCGTTCTGGCGTTCGGGCGATGACGGCGATGACGGCGATCAGGTGCGGGGTCCGGCCGGAGGCGGCCGGCTTGAGGCGGGCGAGAGCGCCGTATGCATCGGTTCAATGCCGTTCAAGGCAGTTCAACGCGTCAACCCGAGGATCCAGTGCGCCAGACGACTTGCCTCGTCCGGCGCCACCTGCGGACTGGCGGGCATCGGAATGTTGCCCCACTTGCCACGACTGCCCTCCGCAATGGAGCGCGTGATGCTGTCGGTCGCCTTGGGCTGTCCGGCATAGCGCCTGGCGATATCCCGATACGACGGCGCAAGCAGCGTGCGGTCCGTCGCATGGCACGTCATGCAGTTCCGCTCCCTGGCCAGTTTCTCGATCGCGCGTGTGTCGGTCGCATCGTTGGCGGAAGGGGGATTCGTCTGCGCGAACGCAGCGCTTGCCGCGACCATGAGTCCCGCACCGATCATCGCAGTCGCAGACTTGCCGGCAAATTCCTTCATTCGAGACCCGTATCCAGAGAGTGGTGCGTTGGTGTCGGCAGCAATATAGCATTTGTCCGTCGTCTCGCCGACGTTCCCCGGGACGGGCGATTTTCGCCGCCAGTGCAAGGTCGCAAACGGGGCGCATGCCCACGAAAAAACGACACGTCTGCCGTACGGACCAGACGTGTCGTCAGGTGCGGTGCGCGATGCCGCGCGGCCGGGTCAGCCGGTCACGGCACCCTTGTTGGCGGGCTGGGCCAACGCCGCGTATTTCGCCAGCACGCCACGGATATAGCGAGGGGCCGGCGCCTTCCACGCGGCGCGACGCCGTGCGAGTTCATCGTCGGGCACGTTGAGTTGCAACAGCAGCTTGTGCGCGTCGATGGTGATCGAGTCGCCTTCCTGCACGAGCGCGATGGTGCCGCCCACGAACGCCTCGGGCGCCACGTGGCCCACCACCATGCCCCACGTGCCGCCGGAGAAGCGGCCGTCGGTGATGAAGCCGACCGATTCGCCGAGGCCCTTGCCGATGATGGCCGACGTCGGCGCGAGCATTTCCGGCATGCCCGGGCCGCCCTTCGGGCCGAGGTAGCGCAGCACGAGGATGTCGCCTGCCTTGATCCTGTCGTCGAGAATCGCCTCCATCGCGCTCTGCTCGTCGTCGAACACGCGCGCCGGACCAGTGATGACCGGATGCTTCAGGCCCGTGATCTTGGCCACCGCGCCGTCTTCCGCCAGGTTGCCCTTGAGAATGGCGAGATGGCCTTCCTTGTACAGCGCGCGATCGATCGGGAAGATTACCTGTTGGTCCGGGCTCGGCATGGAGGGTACGTCCCTGAGTTCCTCGGCGAGCGTGCGGCCGGTGATCGTCATGCAGTCGCCGTGCAGCAGGCCTGCGTCGAGCAGAATCTTGAGGACTTGCGGAATGCCGCCGGCCTTGTGCAGATCCGTTGCGACGTACTTGCCCGACGGCTTCAGATCGCAGATGACCGGCACGCGGGCGCGAATGCGCTCGAAGTCCTCGATGCTCCACGCCACCTCGGCCGCATGCGCGATCGCGAGATAGTGCAGCACGGCGTTGGTCGAGCCGCCCGTGGCCATGATCAGCGCCACGGCGTTCTCGATGGACTTGCGCGTGATGATGTCGCGCGGCTTGAGGTCCTGCTTCACCGCCTCGATCAACACGCGCGCCGATTCGGCCGCCGAATCGACTTTCTCCTGATCGGGGTTGGCCATCGTCGACGAGTAGAGCAACGACATGCCCAGTGCCTCGAACGACGAACTCATCGTGTTGGCCGTGTACATGCCGCCGCACGATCCGGTCGACGGACACGCATTCTTTTCGATGCCCTTGAAGTCGGCTTCGGTCATGCGCCCGGCGGTGAATTCGCCCACGGCCTCGAACGACGAGACGATCGTCAGATCCTTGCCTTTCCAATTGCCCGGCTTGATGGTGCCGCCATAGACGTAGATGCCCGGCACGTTCATGCGCGCGAGCGCGATCATGCCGCCGGGCATGTTCTTGTCGCAACCGCCGATGACGACCACGCCGTCCATCCATTGCCCTTGCACGGCCGTCTCGATGCAGTCGGCGATGACTTCGCGCGAGACGAGCGAATACTTCATGCCTTCCGTGCCCATCGACATGCCGTCGGAGATGGTGGGGGTGCCGAAGATCTGGGGATTGGCCTGGTGGGTCTTGATGGCGTCGACCGCGGCGTCGGCAAGACGCTGCAGCCCCGCGTTGCACGGGGTGATCGTCGAATGGCCGTTGGCCACGCCGATCATCGGATTATCGAAGTCTTCTTCCTGGTAGCCCAGCGCGTAGTACATCGAGCGGTTGGGCGAACGCGCCACGCCTTGCGTGACATTGCGCGAACGACGGTTGAATGCCATGACGTCTCTCTCCTGTGGGGATGCGCCACGCCACGGGCTGTCGCAACGTCGCGCATAGGCGTTGTTGTATCACGCTGGGATGCCAGCAGCACGTCGGGGTCCCAGCGTGCCGCTCATGCTTGTCGCCTCACCGCTTGACCACTGCCCCGCGGCTTCAGGACTGCGCGGGCGCGGCGGCTCGCATGTCGCGTGCCGCCGCGCCCGTTCAAGCCAATGCGGTCGTGACGACCGTCATGGCGTCAGCCGCGCTTGGCGAGCTTCAATTGCGAGAGGTCGCGCACGGCACCGCGGTCGGCCGAGGTCGCGAGCGCCGCGTAGGCCTGCAGGGCCTGCGACACCACGCGCTCGCGCCCCACCGGCTGCCACGCCTCGTCGCCACGCGCCTGCATGGCGGCGCGACGACGCGCAAGTTCCTCATCCGACACGGCCAGGTGCATCTTGCGCTGGGTGATGTCGATCTCGATCACGTCGCCGTCTTCCACCAGACCGATCGTGCCGCCTTCGGCCGCTTCCGGCGACGCGTGACCGATCACCAGGCCCGACGAACCGCCCGAGAAACGGCCATCGGTGAACAGGGCGCACGTCTTGCCCAGGCCCTTCGACTTCAGGTACGACGTCGGGTAGAGCATTTCCTGCATGCCCGGGCCGCCCTTCGGGCCTTCGTAGCGGATCACGACCACGTCGCCCGACTGCACCTTGTCGCCGAGGATGCCCTCGACCGCGTCGTCCTGGCTCTCGAACACGCGTGCGCGGCCCGTGAAGACCCACTGCGATTCGTCCACGCCGGCCGTCTTCACGATGCAGCCCTTCTCGGCGAGGTTGCCGTACAGCACGGCCAGACCGCCGTCCTTCGTGTAGGCGTTTTCCTTGCTGCGGATGCAGCCCTTCTCGCGATTGAGATCGAGCGACGAATAGGTCGACGACTGGCTGAACGCGATGGTCGTGGGCACGCCGCCAGGGGCCGCGCTGTAGAAGGTCTGCGCCTTGTCGCCGGCACCGCCGGCGACGTCCCACTGCGCGATGGCGTTGCCGAGCGTGCCGCTGTGCACGTTGCCGCACGAGGTGTCGAGCAGACCGGCGCGCGAGAGCTCGCCCAGAATGCCGATGATGCCGCCGGCGCGGTGCACGTCTTCGATGTGGTACTTGTCGGTGGCGGGCGCCGCCTTGCACAGGCAGGGCACCTTGCGCGAGATGCGGTCGATGTCGGCCATCGTGAAGTCGACGCCGGCTTCCTGCGCCGCGGCAAGCAAGTGCAGCACGGTGTTGGTCGAGCCGCCCATCGCGACGTCGAGCGCCATGGCGTTTTCGAACGCGGCTTTGGTGGCGATGTTGCGCGGCAGCACCGAGGCGTCGTCTTCTTGATAGTAGCGGCGGCACAGATCGACCACGAGGCGGCCGGCCTGCTCGAACAGGCCGCGACGCCAGGCGTGCGTAGCCACGATCGTGCCGTTGCCCGGCAGCGCGAGACCGATGGCCTCGGTCAGGCAGTTCATCGAGTTGGCGGTAAACATGCCCGAGCACGAGCCGCACGTCGGACACGCGCTGCGCTCGACTTCGGCCACTTCGGCGTCGCTCACCTTCGGGTCGGCCGCTTTGATCATGGCGTCGATCAGGTCGATCTTGGCGATCACCTGGCCGTCGCCCGACTTCACCTTGCCCGCTTCCATCGGGCCACCCGAGACGAACACGACCGGAATGTTCAGGCGCATCGCGGCCATCAGCATGCCCGGGGTGATCTTGTCGCAGTTGGAGATGCAGACCATCGCGTCGGCGCAGTGCGCGTTGACCATGTACTCGACCGAGTCGGCGATCAGCTCGCGCGACGGCAGCGAGTAGAGCATGCCGCCGTGACCCATGGCGATGCCGTCGTCCACGGCGATGGTGTTGAATTCCTTGGCCACGCCGCCGGCCGCCTCGATCTCCTTGGCCACGATGGCGCCGAGATCGCGCAGGTGCACGTGACCCGGCACGAACTGCGTGAAGGAGTTCACCACGGCGATGATCGGCTTGCCGAAGTCGTCGTCTTTCATGCCGGTGGCGCGCCACAGCGCGCGGGCGCCGGCCATGTTGCGGCCGTGGGTGGAAGTGCGGGAACGGTATTGAGGCATGGTCGTCTCTGAAACGCTGTTTTTGTGGGGCGTGGGGTTAGGGGCCGTGCTGGCCGGACGTCAAGATTCGTCTTTCCTTGAATGCTTGTCAAATATATTATTTGACTCGAATTGAGTCGAAAAACATATCATGGATCTACGCCAACTCCGATATTTCGTCGCGGTCGCCGAGGAGCGCCATTTCGGGCGTGCGGCGCAGCGTCTGTCGATGACGCAGCCGCCGCTCTCGCAGCAGATCCGGGCGCTTGAAACATCGCTCGGCGCTCCGCTTTTCGTGCGCACGAATCGCTCGGTCGAGCTCACGGCCGTGGGGCGGCAACTGCTGCCCGAGGTGCGACGCGTGCTGGCCGACGCGGACGCACTGCCCGCGCTCGCGCAAGGATTGGCGCACGGCGAAGTCGGCACGCTTTCGCTGGGATTCGTCTCGACGGCGGACTACGGCGTTCTGCCACCGCTGCTGCGCGAGTTCGGCGAGCGCTATCCGCGTGTGCGTTTACAACTGCTCGAGGCAACGAGCGACGTGCAGGTCGAGGCGCTCATGGACGGACGCATCGACGCGGGACTCTTCATTCCCCCCGTGCCGGCGCGCTACGCCAACGAGCTGTCGTATCTGCCGATCGTGCGCGAGCCACTGATGCTGGCGCTGCCGTCCGACAAAGGAGACGGAGACGCAGACGCGGGCGCGGCGGCCACCGGCGCCGACGGTTTGCCGCGCGGCACGGTGAGTCTCGCGGATTACGCCGACGAACCGCTCGTCATCTTCCCGCGCCGTGTGGCACCGGCGTTTCACGACATCATCATGGGATGTTATGCGGCGCTCGGCCTCACGCCGCGCATCGGGCAGGAGGCGATCCAGATGCAGACCATCGTGAGTCTGGTGTCGGCGGGCATGGGCGTGGCGCTCGTGCCGCAATCGCTTTGCCATCTGCGTCGCACCGGCGTGACGTATCGGTCGCTGCGTGAGACGAGCGCGCTCATCGAGACGGGCCTGCTCTGGCGCACCGCAGAAGTGACGCCCGTTCTGGAGGGCTTTCTCGAGACGGCGCGTGGCGTGGCCCACACGCCGCCGGGCGCGATGTTGGCAGGCTGACGGCCGGGGCAAGCCCGTGATTGGCGTGAAATCAGCGTGAAATTACCCTGAACGAGCCACAGGATGTCGATGTCGCCGGCGCTCAGGGTCGTGGTATCGTGCTGCCCATCCCGACGCGCCCCCGGGCTCGCTGCGAGCGCGGCGCTGGGGAAGTGTCATACGGCCACGGCAAGCTTTCGGCTCGATGCCTCGCGCGACGGGCGCCGTCACGGAACTTTTGTTCACGAATCGATTCTTCTGATCCATGCTGATTCATCCTCAATTCGACCCGGTCGCGATTCATCTCGGCCCGCTCGCCATCCGCTGGTACGGCCTGATGTACCTGATCGGATTCATTCTGTTTCTGCTCGTGGGCCGGCTGCGCGTGCGCCAGCCGGCCATCGCGGCGCAAGGCTGGAAGGCGCAGGATCTCGACGACATGCTGTTCTACGGCGTGCTCGGCGTCGTGCTCGGCGGACGTCTGGGCTACGTGATCTTCTACAAGCTGTCGTTCTATCTGGCGAACCCGCTGGACATCTTCAAGGTGTGGGAAGGCGGCATGTCGTTCCACGGCGGCTTCCTCGGCGTGCTCGTCGCCATGTGGCTGTTCACGCGGCGTCGCGGCCACTCGCTGCTCGAAGGCACCGATCTCATCGCGCCGATGATCCCATTGGGGCTCGCCGCCGGTCGGCTGGGCAACTTCATCAACGGCGAGTTGTGGGGCCGCGTGACGACGCCCGACTCGCGCTGGGCGATGCTGTTTCCGCAGGCCGCCGCCGAAGACGCGCAGTGGGCCGCGACGCACCCGCAGGCAATGGCCGACAGCGCCATGCAGATGGTCTTTGCACAGTTCCACGGCCTGCCGCGTTATCCGTCGCAGTTGTTCGAAGTGGCGCTCGAGGGTGTGGCGCTGTTCCTGCTGCTGTGGTTCTTCTCGCGGCGCGCGCGCCCGGTCGGCGCCGTGTCGGGCATGTTCCTGGTCGGCTACGGCCTGTTCCGCTTCCTCGCGGAATTCACGCGCGAGCCCGATGCGTTCCTCGGTCTGCTCTCGTTCGGTCTGTCGATGGGCCAGTGGCTCTCGTTGCCGATGATCGTGGCGGGCGTGATCATGCTCGTGTGGTCTTACCGCAAGCCGGCGACATCGGCGGCTTGATTCGCTCGAGCCGCTTGAGGCATTGGCCGGCGCGCATTGCCGCGCCGGTCGCGCCAAGCGCCATCGACGAAAACAAGGCGGGCCGCCGGAGGTTTCTCCGGCGGCCCGCAGTCATTTCGAGCGCATCGGTCGGGAGGCGGAGGATGCCAAGGCCGCCCGGTCGCGGCTCAACTCGCCTTGCGCTCCAGCGCGTGCAACGAGGCCATCAAGTCGGCGAAGCGCTCGCCCTGCACGGTGACGTGCGCGCGCAGGCGCTCGGCGGCTGCGTCGGCGTCGCCCGCTTCGATGGCGCGGAACACGCCGTCATGCTCGGAAAAGGAGTGCTGCGGCCGGTCGCGCACGCGTAACTGCAGGCGCCGGTAGACGCGCAGCCGCCGGTGCAACTGCTGCGCCGTCTCTTGCAGATAGGTGTTGTGGCTCGCCTGATAGATCAGCGCATGGAAGCGCGCGTTGACTTCGTAATAGGTATCGATGTCGCGTGCTTCGGCCGCCGCCCGGCTCGCTTCATGTGTGCTGCGCAGCGCTTCCAGCTCGGCTTCCGTGATGCGGCGCGCGGCCAGCCGGCCGCACATCGATTCGAGCTCGGCCATCACTTCGAACATCTCACACAGACGTTGCGGATCGATCTGCGCGACCACGGCACCCCGACGCGGACGGATTTCGATCACACCTGAAGACGCCAACTGGATCAATGCCTCGCGCAAGGGTGTGCGCGATACGCCGAACGCGTTCGCCAGTTCGACCTCGTCGAGTCGCATGCCTGGCGGATATTCGCCAACGGCAATCTTCTCCTCGATGGCCTGTCGCAACGCCTCCGATCGCTTCGGTTTTACGGTCATGACGCTCTCGCTCGGTCGTGGTTCGATCCCGCAACGCGGCGGGACCGGAGGGCTGAAGGACTCATCGTCGTCAAAGTAACGTGCGAAGGCCGCGCTGAAGATCGGGGTAAACGCCAGAAGTGTATTTTTTCGACGGCGATTTGTATACACGATGTTGGAATAACTATACGATTTGATTCCGAGAGCGGCAGCTCGCGCACTCGAAATGCCAAAAACAAGCAGTCATCCGTACATGCAGTGCCGGCAGGCCGGTGGTGCACCCGGGCGGCGTCTGTCCGATCGATCCAATCGGCCGGATGGATCCTGCCGCGGGCGATGTCAGACACCGGTTTCGCTGGTTCATCACTGACAGAAGCGACAGGAGACGCCATGGAGACAACACCTTCCCCGCTGCGGCGGCAACTCATGCTCGGGGCCGCCTCGGCCCTCGTGACCGGCGGTCTGGCCAGCCCGTGGGGCGGCGCGTTCGCGCAGTCCGGCCCGCTCAAGATTTCTCATCAGTTCCCCGGCGGCACGCTCACGGAAGGCGATTTCCGCGACCGGCTGTGCCGCAAGTTCGCGCAGGAAGTCGAGAAGCGCACCAACGGCGCGCTCAAGTTCCAGGTCTATCCGGGCAGCTCGCTCATGAAGACCAATGCGCAGTTCTCGGCGCTGCGTCGCGGTGCGCTCGATCTGTCGCTTTATCCGTTGCCGTACGCCGGCGGCGAAGTGCGCGAACTGAACATCGGCCTGATGCCGGGCCTGGTCACTTCGTATGCGCAGGGCAATGCCTGGCGCAACGGCGAAATCGGCAAGGTGCTCACTGGCGTGCTCGCCGAGAAGAACATCGTGATCGTGAGCTGGGTCTGGCAGGCGGGCGGGGTGGCCAGCCGCACGGCGCCGCTCGTGGCGCCGGAAGACGCCAAGGGACTCAAGGTCCGCGGCGGCAGCCGCGAGATGGACATGATGCTCAAGGAGGCGGGAGCCGCCGTGATTTCGCTGCCGTCCAACGAGCTGTATGCGGCCATGCAGACCGGCGCGATGGATGCGGCGATGACTTCGTCGACCAGCCTGATGTCGTTCCGCCTCGAAGAGGTTTCGAAGCACCTGACCACAGGCCGCAACAAGTCGTACTGGTTCATGCTCGAGCCGCTGCTGATGTCGAAGCAGGTCTTCGACAAGCTGCCGAAGGACCAGCAGCAGGCGATCCTGCAGGTCGGGGCGGAGCTCGAAGCGTTCGGCACCGAGGCCGCCAAGGCCGACGACGCCCAGATCGCGAGCGTGTACACGAAAGCCGGCGCGAAGGTCTACGACCTCGACGAGGCCACGGTGATGAAGTGGCGCGAGATCGCACGGCGCACCGCCTGGAAGGACTACGTGAGCAAGTCGGACACCTGCGCGAAGCTGCTCGCGCTGGCCGAGAAGGTGCCTGCATGAGCGGGGCCGCCGCGAGTACCGGGCCGGTCGTGGCGCGCTCGCGCGTCCTGCGGCGGCTCGACGCCCTGCTGCAAGGCGTGAGCCGTCTGCTCATGGTGGTGTGCATGCTCGCGCTCGCCGGGGCGGCGTTGGTGCTGAGCTACAGCGTGTTCGCACGCCACGTGCTCAAGCTCGCCACCGACTGGCAGGACGAAGCGGCGGTGTTCATGCTGGTCGGTGCGACGTTCGTGTCGGCCGCCCATGTGCAGCATCTGCGCGGACACATCGGCATCGAAGCCATCACCACGCTTCTTTCGGCGCGCGTGAATCGAGTGCGGCGCTGGCTCGTGGACATCGCCACGCTGGCCTTCTGCGCCTTCTTCGCGTGGAAGTCCTGGACGCTCTTCTGGGAAGCCTACGTCGACGGACAGACCAGCAGCTCGACGTGGGGGCCGCCGCTGGCGATTCCCTACGGGCTGATGGCGTTCGGCATGACGTTGCTCACGGTGCAGTTGCTGCTGCAGGTGGCGATCGGCGCGTGCGAGATGGGACGGAGGGAAAGCTCGGGTGGCCAGGCGGATGCCGGCGCATCCGTGGCATCGGGTCGTACTGGGGGGCATGCATGAGCGAGCTTGGCATCGGTTTGCTGTACGGCGGCGCAACGCTCGTCGCCATGTTCTCGGGCATGCCCATTGCGTTCGCGCTCGGCGCGGTCGCGGTCGTGTTCATGTTCGGTTTCATGCCGGCGTCGTCGCTCGATACGGTGACGCAAAACGTCTACGAGGAGATGGCGAGCATCACGCTGCTCTCGATCCCGCTGTTCATTCTCAAGGGTGCGGCGATCGGCAAGTCGCGCGCGGGGCAGGATCTCTATCTCGCGCTGCACGCGTGGATGCGGCGCATTCCCGGCGGCCTGGGCATCGCCAACGTGTTCGCCTGCGGGCTGTTCGCCGCGATGGCGGGGTCCAGCCCGGCGACGTGCTCGGCCATCGGCAGCGCCGGCATTCCGGAGATGCGCCAGCGCGGGTATTCGCCCGGCTTCGCCGCCGGCATCATCGCCGCCGGCGGCACGCTGGGCATTCTGCTGCCACCGTCGATCACGATGATTCTGTACGCGGTGGCCGCCGAGCAGTCGCTCGGTCGCCTCTTCCTCGCGGGCATCGTGCCGGCGTTGCTGCTCGTTGGGCTGTTCTCGTGCTACGCGGCGTGGCGTTATCGCAAGGAGTATGGGCTAGCCCAACTCGCCCTCGCGCGCGACGGCACGCCGTCGCCGTTCCCGAGCGAGCCACCGGCCACGATGCGCGAGAAGCTGGCGCTGCTGCCGCGCGTGCTGCCGTTCGTCACGCTGCTCATCGGCGTGATGGCGGCGCTCTACGGAGGATATGCCACGCCGTCGGAGACGGCCGGGCTCGGCGGGCTGCTGGCGCTCGCACTCATCGCCGTGATCTACCGCATGTGGCGTCCGCGTCAGCTCGCACCGATTCTCACCGGCACGCTGCGCGAATCGACCATGCTCATGTTCATCATCGGCATGTCGCTGCTGTACTCCTACGTCATGAGCTATCTGCACATCAGCCAGTCGGCCGCGCAATGGATCGTGGGGCTGCATCTGTCGCGCTGGGTGCTGCTCGCGGCGATTCTGCTGATGGTCGTGGTGCTCGGCTTCTTCCTGCCACCGGTGAGCATCATCCTCATGACTGCGCCGATCATCCTGCCGCCGTTGCGGGCCGCGGGTTTCGACCTGGTGTGGTTCGGCGTGGTGATGACGATCGTCATGGAACTGGGATTGATTCATCCGCCCGTGGGGCTGAACATATTCGTGATCAAGAACACCGCGCCCGATATCGCGCTGCGCGACATCGTGTGGGGGGTGATGCCGTTCGTGGCGCTGATGATCGTGGCCGTCGTCCTGATTTGCCTGATGCCCGGTCTGTCGCTGTGGCTGCCGGACCGTCTGATGGGGTGATGGCGCAGCGGCGGGCATGCAGGCCATGACGGGCACCACTGGTGCGATGAGCTGTCGTACTGTTTTACCGTGCATATTCATGCATATCCGTGCTGCAGGGCGCGAGCGTATTGAGAGGAAGTCATGAAGGATGAGCCGAGCATGTTTGCAACGTCTGTTCCCGGGGCCTCGGGAAGTACACCATCGATGTCTGCCGCGTCCGCGGGCCGCACTTCGCCCGAATCCGCGACGGAGGTGAGTGCACCGGTCCCGTCGCCCAAGCCGTCGCTCGGCGAGCGACTCGGACAGTGGTTCGGACGCGGGAACGGCAAATCCGGCGGGCAGGGCGGCGCGCCGAAGGACGGCAAGGGCGATGGCAGAAGCGATGGCAAGATCGAGCCGGCGAAACTGTCCGCACGCGCGGAGAATGCGTTGCGCCGCCAGTTGTCGCAATGCCTGTCGGCCCGGCTGACCGACACCGCCGCGAACGAGGCGGCGCGCGAGTTCATGGCGCGCTATGCGGGCGCGTCGCCGGGCGAGCAACTGGCGTTGCTCGGCGTGGTCGCCGACATCTGCGCGAGCGACGGCAACCCGGGGAGCGACGGCGTCAAGGACGGCGAGGCCGCCAAGCGGACCGCCGGCGGATTGGCCGGCGCGCTGAGCAGTGCGCGCGTGCGCTTTCTCAAGCGCTTCAACGCGTTGCCGGACGGCCTGCCGTTCCTCGTGCGCTGGCGCGCCGACATGCTGCGCCATCGCGCCGCGCTGCCCGGCCTTGCGGCCCTCGAAGAGGATCTCGGCAGCCTGTTCTCCACGTGGTTCGACGTCGGTCTGCTGGAGTTGCACCCGATCACGTGGGATTCCCCCGCGTCGCTGCTCGAAAAGCTCATGCGCTACGAGGCGGTGCACGAGATCTCGTCGTGGACGGATCTGCGCAACCGGCTCGACTCCGACCGGCGTTGCTACGCGTTCTTCCATCCGCGCATGTCGCGCGAGCCGTTGATCTTCGTGGAGGTGGCGTTCGTGCCCGAGATGGCGGCGCAAGTCCATCTGCTGCTCGATGAAAAGGCGCCGCTGGAAGATCTACACCGCGTGCGCTGGGCTATTTTCTACTCGATTTCCAACACGCAGCCGGGACTGCGCGGCGTGAGCTTCGGCAACTTCCTGCTCAAGCGCGTGATCGACGAGCTGCAGGTCGACTTCCCGAAACTGCGCAACTTCGCCACGCTTTCGCCGATTCCGGGCTTCAACGACTGGTTGCGTCAGCTCTCCGCACAGGCGCTCGTCGACGTGCTCGGGCCGAAGCGTCGAAAGCTGCTCGCGCAGGAGGCGTCGCTGGCCGATGAGGCGTCGGGAGCGCAGATGGTGGCGTGGTTGCAGGCGTCGCCCGAACGCAAGAGCACGCAGGCGTTGCAGCGCACGCTGGGCGAGGCGCTGGCGGCGCACTATCTGGCGCGCGAATTCGTGCGCGGGCAGCCGCGCGATCCGGTCGCCCGTTTCCATCTCGGCAACGGCGCGCGCGTGGAGCGCATCAACTGGCATGCCGATCTGTCGAAGAAGGGCGCCAGGCAGTCGTGCGGCATGATGGTGAATTATCTGTACGAGCCGGAGGAACTCGACGCCAATCTGCAGCACCTCATCGACGGCCAGCCGGCACTCGGGCGCGCCGTGGCACGCCTGCTCTGACGCCGGCGACGATCGACAATCGACAATGGAAACAGGGGAGGCACCCGTGAGTGAAGTGCTGCGCGACGACAGCGCGCTTGACGAAGGATGGGTCACGCTGACGCTCTCGAATCCGGCGCGACTCAACGCCATCTCGGTGGCGATGTGGCGCTCGCTGCGCGAGCACGTGCAGGCGCTCGACGCCGACACGCGCGTGCGCACCGTCGTGATCCGCGGTGCACAGGGCAACTTCGCGGCCGGGGCGGACATCGAGGAGTTTCCGGTCGAGCGCGGCAGCTACGACGCGCTGCGCCGCTACCACGGCGAAATCATCGGTCCGACGCTCGATGCGCTCGCCCGGTGCCGTCTCCCGAGCGTGGCGCTGATCGAGGGCGTTTGTGTGGGTGGCGGGCTCGAGATCGCGGCACATTGCGACCTGCGCGTTGCCGGCGAGAGCGCGCGCTTCGGCGTGCCCATCAACAAGCTCGGGTTTCCGATGGCGCCGGGCGAGCTGCGCGGCGTGCTGGCGCTCGTCGGCCGGGCCGTTGCGCTCGAGATTCTGCTCGAAGGTCGCGTGTTCGGGGCGACCGAGGCGCGCGAGAAAGGACTGCTCACGCGTGTGGTCGCCGACGAGGCCGTGGAGGAGGCGGGGTATGCTTGTGCCCGGCGTCTGGCGGCCGGGGCGCCGCTTGCCGCGCAATTGAACAAATGGCTGATCGCGCGTCTCTCGCCACCTGTGCCGCCGCTCTCGGAAGCCGAGTGGCAGCAGGCGTTCTCGTACTGGGACTCGCAAGATCATCGTGAAGGCGTGGCCGCCTTCCTCGAGAAGCGGTCACCGAATTTTGTGGGACGCTAGCGTGCACGTACGACGTGTGCGCGGCGATCGCGATGACTGCGAGAGCCGCGCCGGCGCGTTCCCGATTGAAATCACTTTCCTGTTGACGCATTTACCGCTTCGAATCCGGTTCTGTTTATGACGCAAGACGCCAACCTCTATCGATTGTTTGCCGAACGTTTCCCCGCCGACAAGTCGGCGTGCGCCATCGAAACGCCCGAGGGCCTTTACTACAGCTGGGACGACATCGAACGCGCGAGCGCGCGCATGGCAAACCTGCTGGCGAGCCTCGATCTCGCGCCCGGCGCCCGCGTGGCCGTGCAGGTCGAGAAGTCGCCCGAAGCGTTGCTGCTGTATCTCGCGACGCTGCGCGCCGGCTATGTCTATCTGCCGCTCAACACGGCGTATCGCGACGCGGAGATCGCATACTTCGTCGAGAACGCGGCGCCCGATGTCGTGGTGTGCAGTCCGGCCAATTTCGGCTGGGTTTCGAAGATCGCGTTCACGAGCGGCGCGAAGCACGTCTTCACGCTGGGCGAGGACCGCACCGGCTCGCTGCTCGAACGGGCCGCGTGGTTCGGCGACGCGTTCGAGACCGTGCCGCGCGCGCCGGACGACCTTGCGGCCATTCTCTACACGTCGGGTACGACGGGGCGCAGCAAGGGGGCCATGCTTTCGCACGGCAACCTGGCGAGCAACGCGCGCGTGCTGCATGCGTTCTGGGGCTGGGGCGAGCGGGGCGAGGGCGACGTGCTGCTGCACGCGCTGCCGATCTTCCACGTGCACGGGTTGTTCGTCGCGAGCCATGCGGCGCTCTACTCGGGCAGCAAGATGATCTGGCTCGCGAAGTTCGACGCACGCGAGGTGTTGCATCAACTGCCGCGCGCCACGGTGTTCATGGGAGTGCCGACGTATTACGTGCGGCTGCTCGCCGAAGCGGGACTGAACCGCGAGATTTGCCACAACGTTCGTCTGTTCATCTCGGGTTCGGCGCCGCTGCTGCGCGAGACGTTCGACGCGTTCCGCGAACGCACCGGACATACGATTCTCGAACGCTACGGCATGTCGGAGACAGTGATGCTCGTCTCCAACCCGTATCACGGCGATGCGGCGAGCGTGCGCCGCGCGGGCACCGTCGGCGTGCCGCTGCCGGAAGTGTCGGTGCGGGTTGTGGATGACGAAGGACGCCCCTGCGCGCAAGGCGAGATCGGTCACATCCAGGTGAAGGGGCCGAACGTGTTTGCCGGGTACTGGCGCATGCCGGAGAAGACGGCGGAGGAGTTCACGGCCGACGGTTTCTTCAGGACGGGCGACGTCGGCAAGTTCGACGACGACGGTTACGTGCACATCGTCGGTCGCTCGAAGGATCTCATCATCTCGGGCGGCTACAACGTTTATCCGAAGGAGATCGAGAGCTTCATCGACGAGATGGACGGGGTGGCCGAGTCGGCAGTCATCGGTGTGCCTCATCCGGACTTCGGCGAAGCCGTGGTTGCCGTGGTCGTGCCGCGCACCGGCGCGTCGATGCCCGACGAGCGGAGCGTCATCGACGCGCTCAAGCAGCGCATCGCGAACTTCAAGGTGCCCAAGCGTGTGCACTTCGTGCCCGAACTGCCGCGCAACACGATGGGCAAGGTGCAGAAGAACGTGCTGCGCGAACGCTTCAAGTGACGCGGCTCGCCAGCTCGCGACACGTTGCCGCAACGCGTGGTGCGACGATGTGACGCGTCTTGCCGTGTTTGCCGGACAAAGCAACGCCGCCCTCGATGGGGCGGCGTTTTTTCATGGTGAGGACGGCAGATGGCCGTCGGCACCGGTTTACTTCATCTGCACGGTGCCGGAGACGGTCACGGTGACTTGCGTCTTGCCGCCTTCGAGCTGCATCGGGGGCGCGGCGTCGGCGCTTGCGCTCATCGCCATCGCCTTCATGGCATACGGACGCGGCATGATCGGCGCGTTCGTGCCGACCTGCACCTGACGGATGGTGTAGCTGTTGTAGCCGAACGCCTTCGTGTTGCTCTGCGCCTGATCGCGGAACGCCTGGATCGCCTGGTTGGTCAGCTCGGCCTGCGTCTTCTCCTGTGCTTCGCGCGAGAGCGAGAACGACACGCCGTCCATTTGCATCTGATTGGATATCTGGCTGGCCAGGCGCGACGCCGCACCGAAGTCCTTCGACGTCAGTTGCAACTCGGTGCGCCCGCGCCACGCCGTGATCTTGCCGTCGCGGTTGGTCGTTGGATACAGCGAGACGTTGCCCGTCTGCACCTGCACCGCGTTCTGGCTCTTGGCGATGGACATCGCGCTGTTGGCCTTCTGCGTGAGGTTGCGCGAGACGGTCGCGGCGTCCGGACCTTGCTCCTGCGCAGACATCGTGATGTGCACGGTGTCCTGCTCGACTTCCTTCGTCGCGTGGGCCTCGAGACCGAGCACACCGGCGGGATTGCGATTCGAATCATCACCCGACTGGGCGTAAGCCGCATTGGCAGCCGTGGCAATCAAAAGAGCAGCAGCGAGAGATTTGCGCATAGTTGTGTCCTTTTTCGAGTGTGAGTTCGCGTCTTGGCGGCGAACGTTTGACCGGTTACCGACTCACACATGCAGGCGTCCCGGCAGCATGAAAGGTGCTAGTGGGTACGTACTATGTGAGTGCCGATAACGTTATACAGACGCTATCGCGGCAATTTTGGTTCCCTGAGTACCTCGAGTCCTAGAGTAAGTGCTTGCCAATGAATTTCCAGTGTTCGGGTGAGACCGGTGTGATCGAAAGCCGGTTGCCGCGAGCGAGCACCAGCATGCCTTCGAGTTCTGGCGTCTGACGCATTTCGGTGAGCGGCACGAGGCGTGTCTTGCGATCGAGCTTGACGTCGACGAGCAGCCAACGCGGCGCCTCGGGCTTCGACTTGGGGTCGAAGTACGGACTTTTCGGGTCGAACTGCGTGGGATCGGGATAGGGCGGGGAGGTGACCGTCGCGAGGCCGGCAATGCCGGGCACGGCGCAACTGGAATGATAGAAGAGCACCCCATCGCCGATGCGCATGTCGTCGCGCATGAAGTTGCGCGCCTGGTAATTGCGCACGCCCGTCCACGGCAGGGTCTTGTTTTTGGCGGCGGCGAGATCGTCGATGCTCGCTTCCTCGGGTTCCGACTTCATCAACCAATAGCGTTGCGTCATGACGTTTGAGGTTTCAAGTGGGCGCAACAGGGGCAAACGTCGGTCATCGGCACCCGAAGGCCGCCTATTTCTCACCGATAATTTGCCGCGCTGCGATATTGAGCCAATTCCTATACTATGCCTTTGTGACCTTCGTGTGACGTTTCATGTGGCGAATCGGTGCCACCGAACGGCGGATGCAGTGCACAACGTGTTTGCCGGCAGCGCAGTCCGCCAGCGTCGCATGTACGTGCTTGGGCGATTCATGTTCAACCCCCTATGTCGATAGGAGAGTGTGTCATGGCAGCAGAGCCGTCTGTCCGAAGCAATGCGTTTATCTTCTATACCCTTGCCACGGTGTCGTTTATCGAGACCAGCGTCCCTGAGTTCGTCGCCACGCTCAACCAGATGTATGGCGACGACGACGAGATGCGAACGTGGCTGCGCGATACCTGGCTGCCCGAGGAAGTCGAGCACGGCCGTCTCGCCAAGGACTATATCGCACGCGTGTGGCCCGAGTTCGAGTGGAAGGACGCCTATGACGCGTTTCTCGAGCGTTACAAACCGCGATGCGACGTGGAGTACATGCGGCCGTCGCTGGCGCTCGAAGCCTTGTCGCGGTGCGTCACGGAGACGCAGACGGCCATGATCTACCGCTGCCTTGAATCGTACATGCCGGTCGAGGAACTCAAGCAGATGATGCGCAAGTTGAGCAGCGAGGAGGTCGGTCACTATCGTTATTTCCGCAAGACCTTCGATCGCTACAACGCGGTGGAGCGGCACGGGGTGATCAGCCGCCTGCGCACGATGATCGTTCGCAGCGAGTTGGTGCGCGACGAGGATCTTGCTTTCGCGTTCGAGCCGCTGAACCGGTTCTGGCGCTCGCCCCCGCCGTTCGAGACGATGACCTGGGAGGCCTTCCTCGCGATGTCGGGCGACGTCATGAAGCAGTACATGCCGGTCGAGGCGGCCGCACGCATGATGTTCAAGCCGCTCGAGACCGGCTCGTGGTGGCGCGATCGTCCGGTCAAGGCGCTGCTGTCGTTCATGGTGAAGCGGCAATACCCACAGTTGGGGCGCGAGGCTTGACTTGCCGACGGGGCTGGTAGGGGCGATGGGAAAAGGCCATCGCGCCACCGATGCCGGAAGGCGGTCGGGGGTGATCGGGGCGTCGCTGCAACGGACGAAAAAAACCCCGCCGAGGCGGGGTTTTTTTGTAGTCGGCGAACCGTATTACTTGTTCGTGCCGACGACTTCGACTTCCACGCGACGATCCGGTGCCAGGCACGTGATCAGCTGTTTACGATTCTTCTGGTTGCAATCCTTCGTAACCGGGTTACGCTTGCCCTTGCCTTCGGTGTACACGCGGTTGGCTTCGATGCCCTTGCTGACCAAGTAGGCCTTCACGGCTTGAGCGCGACGCAGCGACAGACGGTCGTTGTACTTGTCCGAACCGATGCGGTCGGTGTAACCCGTGGCGACCACGACTTCGAGGTTCAGCCCCTGTATCTTGCCAGCCAGGTCGTTCAGCTTCGCCTTGCCTTCCGGCTTCAGGATGGCCTTGTCGAAATCGAACAGGGCGTCAGCCTGGTACGTCACCTTCTGCGAAACCGGAGCCACCGGGGCGACCGGGGTCGGTGCCGGAGCCGGAGCCTGGGCGATGATCGAACCGTCGCACTTGGCATTGGCCGTGGCCGGGGTCCAGTAGGCATCGCGCCAGCAGAGTTCGTCCGTGCCGTTCTTCCACACCCACTCGCCGCTGCCGTTAACCCAGTTGTCGTTGACAGCTTGTTTCGAGGCCGCGATCGGGCCCGGAGCGGTCTGGACATAATTTTGAGCCATAGCCGAAGCAGCCATCACTGCGGTAGCTGCAACGATCGCGAGCTTAGCGAATTTATTCATATTTCTCCTCTCGAAATGAGATTACCGCAGGTTTACTGCGAGCCTAGACGACGGAACCAAAGTCTTACATCGCTCGAAGTATAACATCGCCGAGTGCGCGAAAGCATGGCCCATGCACTTCGAATAATGTCTAACTTATGCCACGGCATTTTGCCATAGCGCTCCAGCCGCCCGCGAGAAAAAACCCAGGTTTGCCGCCCCTCGTGGCGCAGTTGTGGTTTGAGCGCAACACCTTTTGAGGCCCCTCGCCAACCGTTTCATTCCCTATCGTTGCGTGACGTTTTGGCCTCCTCTGCATGTCTTGTGCAACGCATCACGCTCGTTTCGGATGCCTATGACGGGCATGTTAGAATCACACGATCATATCGCCGGCAGCCGCCTATCGCGATTAGGGTTTGATAGACACGGATAATGGATCAGTTCGCCAAAGAAACTCTCCCGATTTCGCTCGAAGAAGAAATGCGGCGGTCGTATCTCGATTACGCCATGAGCGTGATCGTCGGCCGCGCCTTGCCGGACGTGCGCGATGGCCTGAAGCCAGTTCACCGCCGTGCGCTGTTCGCCATGCACGAGCTGAACAACGACTGGAACCGGGCGTACAAGAAATCGGCGCGTATCGTCGGTGACGTCATCGGTAAATACCACCCGCACGGCGACGCCTCTGTATACGACACCATCGTGCGCATGGCCCAGCCGTTCTCGCTGCGCTACATGCTCGTCGACGGGCAGGGCAACTTCGGTTCGGTCGACGGCGACAACGCCGCCGCCATGCGATATACGGAAGTGCGCATGGCCAAGATCGGCCACGAGCTGCTCGCGGACATCGACAAGGAAACCGTCGACTTCGGTCCGAACTACGACGGCAGCGAGAAGGAGCCGCTGATCCTGCCCGCTCGTATCCCGAACCTGCTGCTCAACGGTTCGTCGGGGATCGCGGTCGGCATGGCGACCAACATTCCGCCGCATAACCTCAATGAAGTCGTCGAGGGCTGCCTGCATCTGCTCAAGCATCCCGAAGCCACCGTCGACGAGCTCATCGAAATCATCCCGGCACCGGACTTCCCGACGGCCGGCATCATCTACGGCATCTCGGGCGTGCGCGAAGGCTATCGCACCGGCCGTGGCCGTGTGGTGATGCGAGCGAAGACTCACTTCGAGGATATCGATCGCGGCCAGCGCGTGGCGATCATCGTCGACGAGCTGCCGTATCAAGTTAACAAGCGCTCACTGCTCGAACGGATTGCGGAGCTGGTCAACGAGAAGCGCTTGGAGGGCATTTCCGACATTCGCGACGAGTCCGACAAGAGCGGCATGCGCGTGGTGATCGAGCTCAAGCGCGGCGAAGTGCCGGAGGTGGTGCTCAACAATCTGTACAAGCACACCCAATTGCAGGACACGTTCGGCATGAACATGGTGGCGCTGGTCGATGGCCAGCCCAAGCTGCTGAACCTGCGCGAGATGCTGGTGCACTTCCTCGCGCATCGCCGCGAAGTGATTACTCGCCGCACGATATATGAATTGCGTCGCGCCCGCGAGCGTGGCCATGTGCTCGAAGGTCTGGCGGTAGCACTCGCTAACATCGACGATTTCATCGCAATCATCAAGGCCGCCCCGACGCCACCGATCGCGAAGGCCGCGTTGATGGAGAAGTCGTGGGACTCGTCGGTGGTGCGCGACATGCTCGCGCGTGCCGAGAGCGAGACGCAGGGCGGTCGCGATGCCTATCGTCCGGAAGGGCTCGACGCCGCGGTCGGCATGCAGGCTGACGGTCTATACCGTCTGTCCGAGACGCAGGCGCAGGAAATCCTGCAGATGCGTCTGCAACGCCTGACCGGCCTGGAGCAGGACAAGATCGTCTCCGAGTACAAGGAAGTCATGGCGCAGATCGCCGATCTGCTCGACATCCTGGCGCGTCCGGAGCGCGTCACCGCGATCATCGGCGAGGAACTGACCGCCGTGCGCACCGAGTTTGGCGATGTCCGCCGCTCGACCATCGAACACAACGCCACCGAACTCGATACCGAAGACCTGATCACGCCGCAGGACATGGTCGTGACGCTGTCGCACTCGGGCTACATCAAGTCGATGCCGCTGTCGGAATACCGCGCGCAGAAGCGTGGCGGTCGCGGCAAGCAGGCCGCGGCAACGAAGGACGACGACTGGATCGACACGTTGTTCATCGCCAACACGCACGACACGATCCTGTGCTTCTCGAACCGTGGCCGCGTGTACTGGATCAAGGTCTACGAAGTACCGCAGGGTTCGCGGAACTCCCGCGGGCGTCCGATCGTCAATATGTTCCCGTTGCAGGAAGGCGAGAAGATCAACGTGGTGCTGCCGGTCAAGGAGTACACGGAAGATCGCTTCGTGTTCATGGCAACGAGCCTGGGCACGGTCAAGAAGACGCCGCTGGCAGCCTTCAGCCGTCCGCTCAAGAAGGGCATCATCGCCGTGAATCTCGACGAAGGCGACGTGCTGATCGGCGCGGCCATCACCGACGGAGCTCACGACGTCATGCTGTTCTCGGATGCCGGCAAGGCCGTGCGCTTCGACGAGAACGACGTACGTCCGATGGGGCGCGAGGCGCGCGGCGTTCGCGGCATGCAGCTCGAGGACGGCCAGACGGTCATCGCGCTGCTCGTGGCGGAAAACGAGCAACAGTCGGTGCTCACGGCCACGGAGAACGGCTACGGCAAGCGTACGTCGATCACCGAATATACGCGCCACGGCCGTGGCACTAAGGGTATGATTGCGATCCAGACGAGCGAGCGCAACGGCCGGGTGGTCGCGGCGACGCTGGTCGAGCCGGATGACGAGATCATGCTGATCACGACCGGCGGGGTGCTGATCCGTACGCGAGTCTCCGAGATTCGCGAAATGGGCCGGGCCACGCAAGGGGTGACGTTGATCAGCCTGGACGAGGGTACGACGCTTTCAGGTCTGCAACGCATCGTCGAGTCTGATGCCGAAGTGGCGGAAGCCACGGAGAACGGCGGCGACGTGCTGGGTGACGACGAGACACCGGAAGCGGATGTCACGGAGTAATTCAGGCGTAACTCGATGTAAGCTTCGGGTGCATTGTCCCGAAAAGTCAGTAGAATCTGGCTCGATGCAGTGAAGTGACCAGGCGAGGATGCATCTATTTATCGCCGGCGAGAGCTGGCGAACTTTGGAGTGACTATTACTATGCAACACAACGTCAAGAAGTGGATGTGGCTGCTGCTGGCAGCACCGGCAATGGCAATGGCCCAGCAGAGCGCTCCGCTGGATGCCGAAAAGAAGGCGGCCATCAAGGATCTGCTCGAGGCTATCGACTCCAGCAAGCTCGTGACCGCCATCGGCGAAGGCGCACAGGCGCAAGCCAAGCAACTGGCTCCGCAAGTGCTCGAGCGCCAGCTGGTCGAGAACAAGACGTTGAGCGACGCGCAGAAGCAGGCCATCGTGCCGACGCTGCAACAGAACGCCGTGCAGAAGCTGGTTGACGGTGCGGGCAAGGTCTTCACGACCGACTCGTTCAAGAACGACGCGGTGCAGGCGCAATACACCGCCTACGGCAAGTACTACACGACCGAAGAAATCAGGGGTCTGACGGCGTTCTACAAGAGCCCGGTCGGCCAGAAGTACATCAAGGTGCAGGATCAGGTTGGCCAGGAAGTGGTCGGCGGCCTGATGCAGAAGTACATGCCGCAATCGATCGATGCGACCAGCAAGCAGGCTGACGCTGAAATCGCCGCGGCTGCCAAGTCGGCACCGAAGGCTCCGGCCAAGAAGTAAATTCGGTCCGATTTCGGCGGGCGCCGCCGGGATTGACCGATAATGGCCGTTTGCGAGCGATCGCAAACGGCCTTTTGCATTGGCGAAACCAATCGGCTGATTCCGCTCGGAATTTTCCGGGAAGCGGATCATCCTGCGCCGGAAATGCCGCCAGGCTTCGCACCTGAAGCGCAACTGGCGGTATAGTTGGTCTTTATCGCCGCCGCGCCGCCGAATTATCGTCGAGACGTGAAACGCAAGCCGCCCGGGTTTCTGTCCGCCGGCTTGCGTTTCACTTTTACTGCAGCAAACGATTATGACGCGCGCTTTCAATTTTGCCGCCGGTCCGGCGGCGTTGCCTACCGAGGTGCTCGCGCAGGCGGCCGAGGAAATGCTCGACTGGCAAGGGGCCGGTATGGGCGTGATGGAGATGAGCCATCGCGGCCGCGAGTTCATGAGCATTCTGGCGCAGGCGCAAGCCGACCTGCGCGAACTGCTGGCAGTGCCCGAGAACTACCGCATTCTGTTCATGCAGGGCGGCGCGCTCGCCGAGAACGCCCTGATCCCGATGAACTTGCTTGGAGGGGCGCGTGCGGCGGAGCGTCGCACGGCCGATTACGTCGTCACGGGCTCGTGGTCGGTCAAGTCGCAGAAGGAAGCGCGCAAGTATTGCGAGGTCAACATCGCGGCGAGCACGGAGGACGAGAAGTTCACGCGTCTGCCGCGGATGGACGAGTGGCGGTTGTCGAAGGATCCCGCCTACGTGCACATCTGCACGAACGAAACCATTCACGGCGTCGAGTACTTCTGGACGCCTGATCTGGCCGCCGCCGGTCTACCGGACACGCCGCTCGTCGCCGACGTCTCGTCGCACATCCTGTCGCGTCCGATGGACGTGTCGAAGTTCGGTGTGATGTACGGTGGGGCGCAGAAGAACATCGGCCCGTCGGGGCTGACGGTCGTCATCGTGCGTGACGATCTGCTGGGCCGCGCATTGCCGATCACGCCGAGCGCGTTCGACTGGAAGATCGTTGCGGAAAACGATTCGATGTACAACACGCCGCCGACTTATGCGATCTACATTGCCGGTCTGGTGTTCCAGTGGCTCAAGCGTCAGGGTGGGCTGGCGGCGATGGACGCGCAGAACAAGGCGAAGGCGGAATTGTTGTATGGCTATCTCGACGGCAGCGATTTCTACCGTACGTCGGTGGCGGCCGACTGCCGCTCACGCATGAACGTGCCGTTCTTCCTGCATGACGACGCACTGAACGAAGCTTTCCTGGCCGGCGCTCGCGAGCGCGGCCTGCTGCAGCTCAAGGGCCACAAGTCCGTGGGAGGCATGCGCGCCTCGATTTACAACGCGATGCCGCTCGCCGGCGTCCAGGCGCTGGTCGAATATCTGCGTGAATTCGAACGCAGTCACGGCTGACGAGGGCGAGCCGCTGGCGTAAAGCGAGTGCCCGGCGTCCCGATATGGGACGTCGAGACCATCGAGGCAGTGCGCCGGGGGCCACCTGACCATGTCCCATCGTAAGAAGACAATACGCTCCATGGATGACGATCTGAATGCATCGCTGCGCCCGCTGCGCGAAAAAATCGATGCTATCGACGCGCAGTTGCTCAAGCTGCTCAATCAACGTGCGGCCATCGCGCTGGAAGTCGGCGAGGTCAAGAAGCGTTTCGGCGCGCCGGTGTTCCGGCCGGAGCGCGAGCTGCAGGTGATTTCACGTCTGCAGCAGGCGAACGATGGACCGTTGTACGGCGACAATCTGGCGTCCATCTGGCGCGAGATCATGTCGGCAAGCCGAGCGCTGGAGAAGGTCATGACCGTGGCCTATCTGGGGCCGGCGGGAACGTACAGCGAACAGGCTGCTTTCTCCTATTTCGGTCAGAGCGTGAAGGGCCTGCCGTGCCCGTCGCTCGATGAGGTGTTCCGCGCCGTCGAGGCCGGCAGCGCCGACTTTGGCGTCGTGCCGGTCGAGAATTCGACCGAAGGCGTGGTCTCGCGCACGCTCGACCTGCTGCTGCAAAGCCCGCTGACCATTGGCGGCGAAGTGGCGCTGCCGATTCATCACAATCTGATGTCGCAGTCCGGCACGCTCGATGGCGTAACGCGCATCTGCTCGCACGCTCAGTCTCTCGCGCAGTGCCAGCACTGGCTGTCGGCGCACTTCCCGAAGCTCGAGCGGCAAGCGGTGTCGAGCAACGCCGAAGCGGCGCGCATGGCGTCCGCCGATCCGGGCGTTGCGGCGATTGCCGGCGAGTCGGCGGCCACGCAATATGGCTTGCAGATCGCGTTTTCGCATGTGCAGGACGACCCGCACAACCGCACGCGCTTCGTCGTGAT
This sequence comes from Pandoraea pulmonicola, assembly GCF_000815105.2. Classification (NCBI taxonomy): domain Bacteria; kingdom Pseudomonadati; phylum Pseudomonadota; class Betaproteobacteria; order Burkholderiales; family Burkholderiaceae; genus Pandoraea; species Pandoraea pulmonicola. The sequence goes on from NZ_CP010310.2 coordinate 1,473,820, forward strand.
CGGCACGCAGGATCCGGCCCCGAGCGGTCACGATCAGACGTCGCTGATCCTGTCGGTGCCCAACCGTGCCGGTGCCGTGGTCGCGCTGCTCGAGCCGCTCGCGAACAACGGCGTTTCGATGACCCGTTTCGAATCCCGTCCGGCCAAGAGTGGTGCGTGGGAGTATTACTTCTACGTCGACTTCGAGGGCCACCGTGACGATCCGAACGTCGCCAAGGCGCTCGACGCATTGCGCCAGAATGCGGCCTACTGCAAGGTGCTCGGGTCGTACCCGCGCTCCGCATGAACGCCATGCGTGTGAACAAACTCGTCATATGCGGCGTCGGCCTGATTGGCGGCTCGCTCGCGCGCGCGCTCAAGGCGGCGGATGCGGTTGGCGAAGTCGTCGGTGTCGGACGCAGTGAAGCGTCGCTGGTGCGCGCGTGCGAGCTCGGTGTGATCGATCGTGCCGCCACGTCGATGGAAGAGGCTGTGCGCGACGCCGACATCGTCGTACTGGCTGCGCCGGTGGCGCAAACGCCCGCGTTGCTCGCAGCGATCTGCCCGCACCTCGGCGGCAACACGCTGGTGACCGACGCGGGCAGCACGAAGAGCGACGCCGTGGCCGCAGCCCGGGCCGCGCTTGGCGGTGACGCATGGCGCTTCGTGCCCGGGCATCCGATTGCTGGCGCGGAACTGTCCGGGGTAGACGCCGCAAAGGCCGATCTCTATCGCGATCGGCGTGTGGTGCTGTGTCCGCAGCCGGACAACCGGATCGAAGACGTCGCGCGCGTGCGTGCCATGTGGGAGGCCGCCGGCGCACGCGTGTCCGAAATGTCCGAGAGGCAGCATGATCGCGTTTTCGCGTCGGTCAGTCATTTGCCGCACGTCTTGTCGTATGCACTCATCGCGCAGATTCTCGACGCCCCCGATGCCACGCTGAAGTTCGGTTTTGCGGGCGGTGGCTTTCGCGACTTCACGCGCATCGCCGCGTCGAATCCGGAGATGTGGCGCGATATCTGCGTGGCCAATCGCGACGCACTGCTTGCCGAACTCGATGGCTATCTCGCCACGCTCGGTACGCTGCGCCAACTGATCGATGCCGGCGACGGCGCTGGTCTCGAGGCTGTCTTCGCTCGCACGAGTCAGGCGCGAACGGACTGGGCCAAGCAACAGGAAAGGTAATGGAAACGCTCGATCTCGGCCCATACGGCCACGCCGAAGGCACGCTGCGCCTGCCCGGCTCGAAAAGTATCTCGAACCGTGTGCTGCTGCTTGCTGCGCTTTCGCGCGGCACCACCCGCGTGCGGGATCTGCTGGCCTCGGACGATACGCAAGTCATGCTCGACGCGCTGTCCGCGCTTGGCGTGACGTGCACGCAGGTCGGCGACACGCGTGACTTTGTCGTCGAAGGGTGTGGCGGCGAATTTCCGGTGAAGGCGGCCAAGCTGTTCATGGGCAATGCCGGTACGGCCATTCGCCCACTGACGGCCGCGCTTTCACTCAGTCACGGCGACTATGAGATCTCGGGCGTGGCGCGTATGCACGAGCGCCCGATCGGCGATCTGGTGGACGGCCTGCGACAACTCGGCGCCCACATCGACTATCTCGGCAATCCGGGCTATCCGCCTTTGCACATCAAGCCGGCCGAGGTTGCCGCGCCTACCGCTCCGATTCGGGTGCGCGGCGACGTGTCGAGCCAGTTCCTCACGGCGTTGCTGCTCACGCTGCCCCTGCTGCCGTCGGCTTCGGGCGAGATCGTCGTGGAAGTGGATGGTGAACTGATTTCCAAGCCGTATATCGACATCACGCTGCGTCTGTTGCGTCGTTTCGGCATCGACGTTCGACAGGACGGATGGTCGCGCTTCACATTGCCGGCGGCCGGCACCGACGGTCCGAAATACCGCAGTCCCGATGAGATCCGGGTGGAGGGCGATGCGTCGTCGGCGTCGTATTTTCTGGCGGCGGGTGCTATCGGTGGTGGCCCGATGCGTGTGGAAGGCGTCGGGCGCGACAGCATTCAGGGCGATGTGCGCTTCGTCGATGCCCTCGCAGCGATGGGGGCGCGCATCACGTTGCACGACGATGCGATCGAGGTGAGCGGCGTCGACACACCGAGCGGCAAGCTGCGAGCGCTCGATATGGACTTCAATCACATTCCCGATGCCGCCATGACGATCGCCGTCGCAGCGCTTTTCGCCGACGGCACGACCACGTTGCGCAATATCGCGAGCTGGCGTGTGAAGGAAACCGACCGGCTCACGGCAATGGCGACCGAACTGCGCAAGGTCGGGGCGATCGTGGAGGAGGGGGCGGACTATCTGCGTGTGACGCCTCCCGCGGCGCTCACGCCGAATGCGGCCATCGACACGTACGACGATCATCGCATGGCGATGTGCTTCTCGTTGGTGAGCCTCGGCGGTGTACCGGTGACGATCAACGACCCGAAGTGCGTGGGCAAGACGTTTCCGACGTATTTCACCGAGTTCGCGCGCGTCGCGTCCTAGTGCGGCATGGCAGGCGTCTGCGCGATGGCGCGGACGTCAGCCTCCGATGTGCCGGTGGCGCGTCGATCCGGCCGACACGAGCCTTGGCGTCGCCAACGGCGCCGGCATCGCTGACGTCACCGACGACACAGCCGACACTTCTTGCGTCGCTTAGCCCTGTCCTGTTATCCCGTGAGCGTTTGCCAGAGCAGAAGTGCGTTGAGTGCTACGATCGCGCCGGTAATGACCCACGCGAACGCCAATAGTGCGCCCCGTACGCGCCACTCACCCATGAGCCCCGCGTCGCCGGCAAAGCGCACCAGCGGGACGACGGCAAACGGCAGTTGCAGACTCAGCACGACCTGACTGAAGACCAGCAGATTGGTCGTCTGCGCTTCGCCGCCGTGGCTGACGATCAGCAGCGCCGGTAGCAGCGCCAGCCCGCGCGTGACCAATGCGCGTTGCCAGGGCTTCATGCGCAGATTCAGAAAACCCTCCATCGTGACTTGCCCTGCGAGCGTGGCCGTGACCGTCGAGTTCAGGCCGCATGCGAGCAGCGCCACGGCGAACATCGCGCCTGCCCATTGGCTGCCGAGCAGCGGTGCCAACAGCTTGTGCGCGTCGCCAAGCGACTCGACGCCCGTATTGCCGCTTGCATGAAATACGGCCGCGGCGAGAATCAGCAGCGCCGCGTTGATCAGGAACGCGAAGCCAAGCGAAAGCGTCGTGTCCCAATGGGTGGCGCGCAGGGCGCGTCGCAACGTCACCGGCGAGCGGTCGGGCATGGCGTCGCCGCGCATGCGCAGCAGCGCCGAGTGCAGGTAGAGATTGTGCGGCATGACCGTCGCGCCGAGGATGCCCGTCGCGAGCCACAGCATGCCGGCTTGCGCCACGATCTCGCTGCGCGGTCGCAGGCCTGCCGCTGCGGCGTCCCAGTCGGGATGAGCGAGCGCCAACTGCGCGACGAAGCAGCCCGCTGTGAGCAGAATCAACGCGGCGACCGCACCTTCGAGGCGGCGTTGTCCGAAATCTTGCAGGACGAGCATGCCGAAGGCCAGGGTGCCGGCGAGCACGACGCCCGCGGGCAGCGATACGCCGAACAGGAGCTGGAGCGCCACCGCGCTCCCGATGATCTCCGCGAGGTCGCACGCGACGATGGCGATCTCACAGAGCGCCCACAACGCCAGCGAAGTGCGGCGGCTATACTGGCTACGGGAGAGTTGAGCGAGATCGCGTCCGGTAACGAGGCCGACGCGCGCCGCCAGCCATTGCAGCAACAGCGCCATCACGCTCGAGAGCAGGACGACGCTCAATAATGTGTAGCCGTAGCGTGCACCTCCGGCGATGGCGGTGGCCCAGTTGCCGGGGTCCATATAGCCGACGGCAATGAGGGTGCCCGCACCGGCGAACCCCATCCAGCCCCGGCCTGGGCGCGTGGTGTTCCGGGCGTCGAACGGCGGTCCCCATTCGGGGCCGGCTAAGGGATAATCGCGGCTTTGCATGTCGGTCACGTCTTCCTGGGCGCCGGTGGCGTCTTTTAATAAATGATAATCATTATCATTTAAAAGGGAAGTTTTATTTTTTGTTGTATTGGATAGACAGAGACGAAGGAATGCCTGATTTGACGGTGATGGACGACCCGATTCCGGTCATTACGGTGGATGGCCCGACGGCGTCCGGCAAGGGCACGGTGGCGCACCGCGTGGCCGACGCGCTGGGCTTTCACTATCTTGACAGCGGCGCGCTGTATCGACTGACGGCGCTGGCGAGCACCCGTCACGGGATCGACTCGGATGACGTCGGGGCGCTCACGGTGCTGGCCGAAACGCTTGACGTGCGTTTTCGCGATCAGCGCGTGTGGCTGGCTGGCGAGGATGTGACGGACGCGATCCGGGCCGAGGCCATCGGCAACCGGGCGTCGGGCATCGCGGTGCACAAGGCGGTGCGCCAGGCGCTGGTGGGCCTGCAGCGCGGCTTCAAGACCGCGCCGGGCCTGGTCGCTGACGGCCGCGACATGGGCACGGTGATCTTCCCGGAAGCCGATCTCAAGGTGTTTTTGACCGCCACCGCGGAGGCGCGTGCCGAGAGGCGGTATAAGCAATTGATAGAAAAAGGATTTTCTGCTAACATAGACAGTCTCATGCTGGATCTTGAGGCGCGCGATGCGCGGGATCGTACCCGTGCCGAGGCGCCGTTGCGGCCGGCAGAGGGTGCGCGAGTGCTCGATACGTCGGGGCTCAACGTCGATCAGGCGGTGGCTCAGGTGCTCGAATGGTTCGCACAGGTGCAGTACCCGCAAGGCGCCTGACCGGGTGTTTCATGCAGTCATCCGGCCCGGCTTTGTTTAACCTTTAACCCAACCGTTGTACGTGAACGTCAGCCCCCCTTCGGGAGACGAACGTCAACGGCGTAATCCACTTTTATGTCCGACCTGCAAACCTCGACCAACGAATCTTTCGCGGCGCTTTTCGAAGAGTCGCTCTCCCGTCAAGACATGCGTGCTGGTGAAGTCATCAGCGCAGAAGTCGTGCGGGTTGACCACAACTTCGTGGTCGTCAACGCCGGCCTCAAGTCCGAAGCGTACATCCCCATCGAAGAATTCCTGAATGATCAGGGCGAGGTCGAAGTTCAGGCCGGCGACTTTGTTTCCGTGGCGATCGACGCCCTGGAAAACGGCTATGGCGACACCGTGCTGTCGCGCGACAAGGCCAAGCGTCTGGCCTCGTGGCTGCAACTGGAAAAGGCCCTGGAATCGGGCGACCTCGTGACCGGTACGATCACCGGCAAGGTCAAGGGCGGTCTGACCGTGATGGTCAACGGCATCCGTGCATTCCTGCCGGGTTCGCTGGTTGACACGCGTCCGGTCAAGGACACGACCCCGTACGAAGGCAAGACCCTCGAATTCAAGGTCATCAAGCTCGACCGCAAGCGCAACAACGTTGTGCTCTCGCGCCGTGCCGTGATCGAAGCCACGCAGGGTGAAGAGCGCGCCAAGCTGCTCGAAACGCTCAAGGAAGGCGCGATCGTCAAGGGCGTGGTCAAGAACATCACCGACTACGGTGCGTTCGTCGACCTCGGCGGTATCGACGGCCTGCTGCACATCACCGACATCGCATGGCGTCGCGTGCGTCACCCGAGCGAAGTTCTGTCGGTTGGCCAGGAAGTCACCGCCAAGATCCTCAAGTTCGATCAGGAAAAGGGCCGCGTCTCGCTGGGCGTCAAGCAACTCGGCGAAGATCCGTGGGAAGGCATCGCTCGCCGCTACCCGCAAGGCACCCGCCTGTTCGGCAAGGTCACCAACATCACCGACTACGGCGCGTTCGTCGAAGTGGAATCGGGCATCGAAGGCCTGGTTCACGTGTCGGAAATGGACTGGACCAACAAGAACGTTGCCCCGACCAAGGTTGTCCAGCTGGGCGACGAAGTCGAAGTCATGGTGCTCGAGATCGACGAAGACCGTCGTCGTATCAGCCTCGGCATGAAGCAGTGCAAGCCGAACCCGTGGGATGACTTCTCGCGCAACTTCAAGAAGGGCGACAAGATCAAGGGCGCGATCAAGTCGATCACCGACTTCGGCGTGTTCATCGGTCTGCCTGGCGGCATCGACGGCCTGGTCCACCTCTCGGACCTGTCGTGGAGCGAAGCTGGCGAAGAAGCCGTGCGCAAGTACAAGAAGGGCGACGAAGTCGAAGCCGTGGTTCTGGGCATCGACGTCGAGAAGGAGCGCATCTCGCTGGGTATCAAGCAGCTCGAAGGCGATCCGTTCAACACCTTCGTGGCCATCAACGACAAGGGCTCGATCGTCAACGGTACGGTCAAGTCGGTTGATGCCAAGGGCGCCGTCGTGTCGCTGGGTGAGGATGTCGAAGGCTACCTGCGCGCTTCGGAAATCTCGCAAGACCGAGTGGAAGATGCTCGCAACGTGCTCAAGGATGGTGACGCCGTCAACGTGATGATCGTCAACATCGACCGCAAGTCGCGCAACATCAACCTGTCGATCAAGGCTAAGGATTCGGCTGAACAGCAAGAAGCGATGAGCAAGCTGTCGTCGGATAGCTCGGCAGCGAGCGGCACCACGAACCTGGGTGCGCTGCTCAAGGCCAAGCTGGATAGCCAGAATCAGTAAGGTCCAAGGCCTATGACCAAGTCTGAATTGGTCAACCAGTTGGCGGCGCGGTTTCCCCAGTTGGTGCTCAAGGACGCCGATTTCGCGGTGAAGACGATTCTCGACGCGATGGCTGACGCGCTTGCGCGCGGTCATCGAATCGAGATCCGCGGTTTCGGTAGCTTTGGGCTCAACCGTCGGCCACCGCGCGTCGGCCGCAACCCCAAGTCGGGCGAGAAGGTGATGGTGCCGGAGAAATTCGTGCCGCACTTCAAGCCTGGCAAGGAGTTGCGAGAGCGGGTTGATCACAAGGCGTCGGACCAATAAGGCCCTTTGGGATCCACTACGCAAGAAAAGCGCCCTCGGGCGCTTTTTTTGCATCTGGCGCCTGCTTGTGCACGCAATTGCCGGAAATGCGAAGCGCGTTGCAGGAACGACGCCTCTCAGGGCACATCCGGTACAATACGCGCACGTGCCGGCCCGGCGCGGCGACGGCATTCAGGCGGCGTGTGCGGGCGGTTCAAATCGCAAAACATACGGCAGGCCTGCCGCAGGAGCCTTTCGGCATGAAGCTGATTGTTTGGATTGTTCGTCTCATCGTGTTCGTGGTGTTGCTGTGTCTCGCGCTCGCCAACACGGGCGAGGTCACGTTGAACCTGTTCCTGGGCCATACGTGGACGGCGCCGCTCATCATGATTGGCCTGGCGTTTTTCGTGGTGGGAGGCATCATTGGGGTGCTGGCCACGTTACCAAGCCTGATGCGGCAACGTCTCGAACTGCGCCGTACGCGGCGCGATCTGGCCCGCGCCCAGCGCGACCCCGAGGCGAACGACCAGCCGCCCATGCTGCCGCCGGTCTAAGGCGACGACGGCACGGCGCGCGATTCTCGCCAACTTCATCGACTGTTTCAACGACAACACGCATTCATGGAATTCGAGGTCTGGTGGCTTCTGGCCATCCCTGTGATCTTCGGCTGCGGCTGGGTGGCCGCACGCCTGGATCTGCGCAGTCTGCTCTCGGAGAGTCGTAATCTGCCGGCCTCCTACTTCCGGGGTCTCAACTTCCTGTTGAACGAACAGCCGGACAAGGCGATCGATGCCTTCATCGAAGTCGCCAAGCTCGACCCGGAAACCACCGAGTTGCACTTCGCACTGGGCAGCTTGTTCCGCCGTCGCGGCGAGACCGAGCGCGCCATTCGCGTGCATCAGAATCTGCTCTCGCGCGACGACCTGCCGCAAGCCGACCAGGAGCATGCGCTCTACGAACTCGGCCACGACTTCCTCAAAGCCGGTTTGCTCGATCGTGCGGAGGAGGCGTTCGGCCGTCTGCATTCGGGCGCCTATGCGAAGTCGGCGCAGCACGCCAAGCTCACGATCTATCAGATCGAGAAAGAGTGGCGCAAGGCACTCTCCGAAGCCGAGACGCTGAGCGACCTCGATCCTGCCGTGTCCTACCGCAAGGAGATCGCGCAGTTCCACTGCGAGCTGGCGCAGGAAGCGCTGCAGCGCAAGGATGCCGAGGCCGTCTCGCGCGAGCTCGATGCCGCGCTTGCCATCAATCCCGCCAACGTACGGGCCCCGCTGCTGCGTGGCGACATGCTGCTGGCGGCGGGCGACGCGGCCGGCGCGCTGGCCGTGCTGCGCACCATCGAAGAACAGAACCCGGTGTATCTGGGCCTCGCGGCCAAGCGTCTGATGCGCGCCTACGAGGCGCTGGGGCGAGCGCCGGAGGGCCTCGCCGCGTTGTGCGACGCGCTGCGCAGGAATCCGTCGGACGATCTACTGGAGATCGTCTATGAGAAGACGGTGGCCCTCGAAGGCCCCGAAGCCGCGTTGAAGCTCATGCGCGAGCTCATGCATCGCGCGCCGAGCGCGCCGGGCATGGCGCGCCTGCTCGAAGCCCACGCCGCCACGGCGCACGGCGACACGCAAGCCGACCTCGCGCTCATGGGCAAGCTGATCACGCAGCGCACCAAGTCGCTGCCGCGCTACGTCTGCGACCAGTGCGGCTTCCGCGCGCGACTGTTCTACTGGCAATGTCCCGGCTGTAACGGCTGGGAGACCTATACGCCGCGACGTGCCGACGTGCCGGCGGCCTCCTAATTTCTTTAAGTTCGCGCAATCATGAAAGTCACCATCATCGGCTCCGGTTACGTCGGCCTCGTCACGGGCGCTTGCCTGGCGGACGTCGGCAACGACGTGTTCTGTCTCGACGTCGATCCGCGCAAGATCGACATCCTGAACAACGGCGGCGTGCCGATTCACGAACCGGGCCTGCAGGAAATCATCGCGCGCAACCGCGAAGCCGGCCGTCTGCAATTCTCGACGGATGTGGAAGCCTCGGTCGCGCATGGCGACGTCCAGTTCATTGCCGTGGGCACGCCGCCGGACGAAGACGGCTCGGCGGATCTGCAATACGTCGTAGCCGCTGCACGCAACATCGGCCGCTATGCAAAGAGCTTCAAGGTCATCGTCGACAAGTCGACTGTGCCCGTCGGCACGGCGGACAAGGTCCGGGCTGCCGTGTCGGAAGAGCTCGTCAAGCGCGGCGAAACCGTGGCGTTCTCGGTCGTCTCGAACCCCGAATTCCTGAAGGAAGGCGCGGCCGTGGACGACTTCATGCGTCCGGACCGCATCGTGATCGGCGTGGATGACGACGCCGACGGCCAGCAGGCCCGTGCGATGATGAAGCGCCTGTACTCGCCGTTCAATCGCAACCACGAGCGCACGCTTTACATGGACGTGCGCTCGGCCGAGTTCACGAAGTACGCCGCCAACGCCATGCTGGCCACGCGCATCTCCTTCATGAACGAACTGGCGAACCTTGCCGATCGTGTTGGCGTGGATATCGAAGACGTGCGTCAGGGCATCGGCTCGGACCCGCGTATCGGCTATCACTTTCTGTATGCCGGCTGCGGTTACGGCGGCTCGTGCTTCCCGAAGGACGTGCAGGCGCTCGTGCGCACGGCGGAAGACTACGGTTTGCCGCTGCGCATCCTGAACGCGGTCGAGGCCGTCAATGAAACGCAGAAGGCCGTGCTGATCGACAAGATCGTGGCGCGCCTGGGCGAAGACCTCTCGGATAAGACGTTCGCCCTGTGGGGCCTGGCGTTCAAGCCGAACACCGACGACATGCGCGAAGCGCCGAGCCGCCGAGTGATCGCGGAGCTGGTGCGGCGCGGTGCGCGGGTGCGCGCGTACGATCCGGTGGCACTCGAAGAAGCCCGTCGCGTGATCACGCTCGACTTCGCCAACGACCCGGCGGCCCATGAGCGGGTCGCATTCTGTGCGACGCAGAACGACACGCTCACCGGCGCCGACGCCCTCGTGATCGTGACCGAATGGAAGGCGTTCCGCAGCCCCGACTTCGCTCGCGTGAAGGCCGCACTGTCGGTGCCGCTGATCTTTGACGGCCGCAACCTTTACGATCCGGAAGCCATGACGGAACTGGGTATCGAATACCACGGCATTGGCCGCGGCTCGAACGAGACGGCCTGAATTTCGAGGAGCGACGGATGACTTCGACGGCAACTTCGCTCACGCGCACGGTGCAGGCGCCGGGCGTGCCCAATGTGTCTCGCGAGGCATTTGCCCGCGCGCGCGTGCTGATCGTCGGCGACGTGATGCTCGACCGCTACTGGTTCGGCGACGTCAACCGAATTTCGCCGGAGGCGCCGGTGCCGGTGGTGCATATCAAGCGCAACGAGGAACGTCTCGGCGGTGCGGCGAACGTGGCGCTTAACGCCACGTCGCTCGGCGCACAGGCGGGTCTGCTGTGCGTACTCGGCGAGGACGAACCTGGTGTCCGCGTGGCCAATCTGCTCGATGCGAGCGGTGTGAACGCGTTTGTCACGCGCGACGCCGATCTGGCCACGACCATCAAGCTGCGCATCGTCTCGCGTCAGCAGCAACTGCTGCGCATCGATTTTGAAAACCAGCCGGCGCGCGAAGTGTTGCTCGCGGTGCTCGATCAGTATCGTCAGCTGCTTGCCGACTACGACATCGTGCTGCTCTCGGACTATGCCAAGGGCGGCCTCACGCACGTGCAGCCGATGATCGACGCCGCGCGCGCGGCAGGCAAGCCGGTGCTGGTCGATCCCAAGGGCAGCGACTACGAGCGCTATCGCGGCGCCACCATCCTCACCCCGAACCGCTCGGAACTGCAGCAGGTCGTGGGCGAATGGCGCTCGGAGGACGATCTCACGGCGCGTGCGCAGAATCTGCGCGAGTCGCTGCACCTCGAAGCGCTGCTGCTCACGCGCTCGGAGGAGGGTATGACGCTCTTCACCGAGAGCGGCGCTCTGCACGTGCCGGCGCAAGCTCGCGAAGTTTATGACGTCTCGGGGGCGGGCGACACCGTGATCGCCACGCTCGCCGCGTCGCTGGCGGCCGGGTTGCCGCTCGCGCAGGCCGTCGTGCTCGCCAACCGTGCCGGCAGTATCGTCGTGGGCAAGCTGGGCACGGCGACCGTGGACTACACCGAACTCTTTTCCGAATCGATATGACCATCATCGTGACCGGCGCCGCGGGCTTTATCGGCGCAAACCTCGTCAAGGCACTCAACGAGCGCGGCGAGACCGACATCGTGGCGGTCGACAACCTCACGCGCGCCGACAAGTTCCTCAATCTGGTCGACTGCGAGATCAGCGACTACCTGGACAAGTCCGACTTCGTCGCGCGTTTCCAGAGACGCGAATTCGGTCGTGTGCGCGCGATCTTTCACGAAGGCGCGTGCTCCGACACGATGGAGACGGACGGCCGCTACATGATGGAGAACAACTTCCGCTACACGCGCGCGTTGTTCGAAGCCTGTCAGACGCAGACCGTGCCGTTCCTGTACGCCTCGTCGGCGGCCACGTACGGCGCGTCGGAGACGTTCGTGGAAGCGCGCGAATGCGAGAAGCCGCTGAACGTCTACGGCTACTCGAAATTCCTGTTCGACCAGATCGTGCGGCGCGCCATGCGCGAGGCGGGCGGCAAGCTGCCAAGCCAGGTGGCCGGCTTCCGCTACTTCAACGTGTATGGCCCGCGCGAAGCGCACAAGGGGCGCATGGCCTCGGTGGCGTTCCACAACTTCAACGAGTTCCGCGCCAACGGCCGCGTGAAGCTGTTCGGCGAGTACAACGGGTATGCCGCGGGCATGCAAAGCCGCGACTTCGTGTCCGTGGAAGACGTCGTCAAGGTGAACCTGCATTTCTTCGATCATCCCGAGCGAAGCGGCATCTTCAACCTCGGCACGGGGCGCGCGCAGCCGTTCAACGACATCGCGGTCGCCGTCATCAACACGCTGCGGGCCGAGGCGGGCGAAGCGCCGCTCGCGCTCGATGAAATGGTGCGCCAGGGGTTGGTCGAATACATCCCGTTCCCGGACGCGCTGCGCGGCAAGTACCAGTGCTTCACGCAGGCGAGTATCGACCATCTGCGCCAGGCGGGTGGCTATCATCAGCCGTTCTACACCGTGGGCGAGGGCGTGTCGCGCTATGTGCGCTGGTTGCTCGCGCAGTGAGCGCCGGTCGCTGAAGCCATACGGACGGGGAGCCCAAACGGCTCCCCGTTTTGTTTCGGAGCGATGCGCCGGGCGTGCATTGTGCCGCCGGTTCGAGCCGCGAAGGCAGCCTCTGTTCCGGTCCTCCTCGTCTGAGGCGTTCGCGCCGTCGAGTCGGGATCCGTTCCGGGCACGACGCGGGCTGTCGGGAGGCATGCCAATGGCCTGATGTCATCCATAAGCGGCCTGCGGCGTTAACGAAGAAATGGGCGAACTCGGCAATGCGCCGACTGACGCCTCAGGAGAAGAGCATGGGGCGCTTTCGCACAGGTCTGACGGTGTGCGGACGCGGCGCCCGGCAGGTGTTGTGAGGTTGTGGCAAGCGGTGCCGCGCGGGGAATCCCCGGTGGCGAAAGGGAGGGTGTGGCGCTCGGGCTATCGAATGCCGTTCGTCATAGCCATTGGCGTGAGCCGGGCCGTTGCCGTCCGAATACACCGGACGCGAGACGGAACAGGGTGGGAGCGGTGGCCGGCTCGTCTTCACAAGGATCGCATCATGCTTCGCAAACTCTTGCTGGCGGTGGTTACCTTCTTCGCCCTCTGCGGCCTGGCCATGGCCGCTGTCGACATCAACACCGCCGATCAGGCGCAGCTCGAATCGCTCAAGGGCATCGGGCCGGTCAAGTCCAAAGCCATCATCGACGAGCGGAACGCGCACGGCCCATACAAGGATGCCGCCGATGTCGCCAAGCGCGTCAAAGGTCTTGGCAACAAGTCTGTTGCCACGCTGCAATCGGAAGGGATGACGATCGGCGGACAGGGTGCTGCCACGTCGGCGGCACCATCGGCCAAGGCCCCGGCTGCCACGGCCCCAGCCGCACAGGCACCGGCGGCGGCGAAACCTGCGCCCATCGCACCGGCAACGGCGACGCAGCCGCCTTCGGCGCCATCCAAGCCGGCCCCCTCCGCAGCGACCCAGGCCGCCCCTGCGGCTGCCACCTCGGCCAAGACGGTACCGCCGGCGGCAGCGACCTCCGCCACTGGCGCAGCCGCGGGTGCGGCTGCCGCGACCGAGGCAACGGTAGGCAAGACGAAGAAATCGAAGGCGTCGAAGGAGGCTGCCGCGACCGCTGGCGGTTCGGCACCTGCTGCCGACACGGCACCGGCCAAGTCCGGCAAATCGAAAGCTTCGAAGGCGACGGGCTCGGCCAGTGCCAATGTCGCGGCACCGACCGCCGCGCCGGACGCGAAGACTTCCAGGTCGAAGAAGTCGAAGGACGCCAAGGCCGCGGCCACACCTGAGCCGGGCTCCGCAGCGGATGAGGCGGGCAAGAAAAAATCGTCCAGGTCGAAGAAGTCCAAGGCGCCTGCCTCGACGAGCGAGCCCAAGGTCTGAACCGAAGTCCAGACCTGAGCGCCGCACCGGTCGGGAGCGCACACGCGCCTCCCGGCCGGGAGACCTTACCCGGAGCACGGGCTTGGCCGGTGGATTAGAATGTTCCGATTCCCGACCGAAAAAGCTTAGCGCAATGGCCTATAAGACTATCGAAGACACCATCGGCAACACGCCGCTGGTGCAACTGGTGCGTTTGCCCGACGATGAAATCCGTCGCCGCAACAACGTGATTCTCGGCAAGCTCGAGGGCAACAACCCCGCCGGCTCGGTGAAGGATCGTCCGGCACTGTCGATGATCAAGCACGCCGAAGCGCGTGGGCGCATCAAGCCGGGTGACACGCTCATCGAAGCGACCTCGGGCAACACCGGCATCGCACTGGCGATGGCCGCCGCGATCCGCGGCTACAAGATGGTGCTGATCATGCCGGAGGATCTTTCGATCGAGCGCCGTCAAAGCATGGGCGCCTATGGTGCCGAGATCACCCTCACGCCGGTCAAGGGCGGCATGGAATACGCGCGCGACCTCGCCGAGCAGATGCAGCGCGATGGGCGCGGCATCATCCTCGATCAGTTCGCCAACCCCGACAATCCGCGTGCGCACTATGAAACCACCGGTCCGGAAATCTGGCGCGACACCGAGGGGCGCGTCACGCACTTCGTCTCCGCGATGGGGACGACGGGCACGATCATGGGCGTCTCGCAATACCTGAAGGAACAGAACGAGGCGATCCAGATCATCGGCGCCGAGCCGGCGGAAGGCTCGCGCATCCCGGGCATCCGCAAGTGGCCGGAAGCCTATCTGCCGAAGATCTTCGATCGCGCGCGGGTGGATCGCACAGTCTCGGTGACGCAGTCGGATGCCGAAGTCATGGCGCGTCGTCTCGCGGCCGAAGAGGGCATCTTCTGTGGCATCTCGGCGGCGGGGGCCTGCCAGATCGCACTCAACCTCGCGCGCGAAGTCGAGAACGCGACGATCGTGTTCGTCGTGTGCGACCGTGGCGACCGCTACCTCTCGACGGGCGTATTTCCTGCCTGAGCGACGTTCGGCCGCCAACGAAAACGGGACCCTCGGGTCCCGTTTGTCATTGCTGCACCGGCGACGGCCGCCTCGTCTGGGCCGGAGGGCCGGAGCTACGCTCACGGCGCGCGCGCGGCCTTGATCGCGTCCGCGAGGTCGTACACCGACATCGCGTAGAAGAAGCTGCGGTTGTAGCGCGTGAGCACGTAGAAGTTGTTCAGGCCCATGCGGTACTGCGTCGCCTGACCCGGCGTCGGCAGGTCGACGATGAGCACCGGCGTGTCGAGCGATGCGCCAACGTCGAGCCGCGGCTCGTTCATCAGCATGCCCGCCTTGATGAAGTCGCCAAGCTTCCAGTGCGGCTCCGGCTGCCCGTCGGCGCCCGCTTCGGCGAGACCCTGGCTGCCGCGATCGGCGGCAATGTTCCACACGATCGGCTGTCCCGTCTGCCAGCCGTGCTGCTTGAGGAAGTTGGCGACGCTGCCGATGGCATCGGCCACGTCGTTGCTCAGATCGATCTTGCTGTCGCCGCTGAAATCGACGGCGTAGTTGCGGATCGACGATGGCATGAACTGCGGAATGCCAATGGCGCCCGCGTACGAGCCGTAGATGCCGAACGGATCGACACCGCGCTCGCGCGCATAGAGCAGCAGGTTTTCCAGCTCGTTGCGAAACAGCGCCATGCGCTCGGAGCGGTTGCGTGCCGGCGGGTAGTCGAACGCGAGGGTGGTGAGCGCGTCGATGGTGCGGAAGTTGCCCATGTTGCGCCCGTAGATTGTCTCCACGCCGATGATGGCGACGATGATTTCCTCGGGCACCCCGTATTGCCTGGCAGCGCGGGACAGGGCCGCGGCGTTCTGATTCCAGAACCGCACGCCGCCATTGATGCGGGTGGTATCGAGAAAACGCTTCTCGTAGTTGGTCCAGTTCTTCTTTCCAGGCACGGCCGGCGGCGCGGCTAGACGCGCCGCCGTCTGCGAGAACACCACACGCGAGAATATCCTCTGCAACTCGGCGCGATCGAAGCCATCGCGCGCCACGATGTCGTTGATGAACGCATCGACCTCGGGATTGGCGGCGTAGCGTTGCGGCACGACTTCTTCCTCGAACTCCGTTTGCGCGACCTGCTTGGGCCGCGCCTGCGCGTGCCCGGCGGTCGTACTCAGTGCGAAGGTGCCGATGCAAAGCGCGGCGCCGAGCACACGTGCGGGGCGCGACAGGCGCTGCAGGAGGGAACGATCGGAAGCGTTGCCGAGGGTGGCAGCCGCACGAAGGCGATGAGGACGATGCAGGCGGCCAGTGTCCGGTCGATGAGTGAGGCGCGAGGGCGCCGGCGAGAGTATGTCGTACATCCGTACCGGTGATGTCATGCTGTCTGTCAGGCCTGTATGAAGTCCACATACGATGCCGGCGCGCGGGCCGACGTCGTGTTAGTCGCGTTGAGGCCGTCGTCAGTTCGCACACCGATGACTCGATGGGCGCGACTGCGTCGAGCGTCAACCATTCATGCCAGTTTGCGCCGTCCCGAAATTCGGGAGATCGACCCTTACCGGCTGACACGGGTCTGCTGGGAGACTGTCTGGGAGTATAACCGAGTGCACCTGTGATACCTTTAGGCTTGTGCACTGTCCGTGACAATGCCCATGGGGGATGCCGGCCATCGGCGCGCGTTTGCCAGTGCAGGTTGTCGATGCATTCCGGCATTCGCTTGCCAGGCGCCACGCCCGGCCGCTACCGGACGTGGAGACCACGGCGCGGCGGGCATCTCCCGCCCGACCCAATATAACGAGACGAAGCGATAGGCGACACATCGAATGGCTACCGGGTTTTATACGCACCCCGACTGCATCCGTCACGAGATGGGAGAGTGGCATCCGGAATGTCCCGAGCGGCTGCGCGCCATCGAGGATCAATTGATTGCCGGACGTATCGACGGCCTGCTCGAACGGCGCGAGGCGCCGGTTGTCGATGAGGCCAGCCTGCTGCGGGTGCACACGCAGGATCACATCGATTTCATTCGCGAGAACATTCCCGAGTCGGGCTATTACCCGATCGATCCGGATACGCTGCTCAACCCGTATTCCTGGCGCGCCGCCACACGTGCGGCCGGAGCGGCCATCGCGGCGACCGATGCCGTCATTCGCGGCGAACTCGACAACGCCTTCTGCAGCGTGCGTCCGCCCGGCCATCACGCCACGCCTACGCGCGCCATGGGCTTTTGCCTGTTCAACAACGTGGCGGTTGCCGCGGCGCATGCGCTAGAAGTTCACGGCCTCTCGCGCGTTGCGATCGTCGACTTCGACGTTCATCACGGCAACGGTACCGAAGCCGCCTTCGGCAACGACGAGCGCGTGCTGATGTGCGGCATCTTCCAGCATCCGTTCTACCCGTTCTCCGGCGCCGATCATCCGGCGCCGAACATGCTCAACATTCCGCTTGCCGCGCGTACGTCCGGCATGGCCGCACGTGAAGCCATCGACTACGGCTGGCTTGGGCAGCTCGACGCGTTCCGTCCCGAGATGATTTTCTTCTCGGCGGGGTTCGACGCGCATCGCGAAGACGATCTCGGCAACCTCGGACTGACCGAGGCCGACTTCACGTGGATCACCGAACGCGTGAAGGCCGTGGCCGATCGTCATGCGAAGGGGCGCATTGTGAGCTGCCTGGAAGGCGGATACAACCTGTCGGCGCTCGGGCGCAGCGTCGTTGCCCATCTGAGGGTGCTCGCCGACGTCTGACGAACGTTCGATGCCGTGCGTTCGCTCGCGGGCACACGGCGCAGGAGACGACCATGACGGCAACCGATACGGCGAGCGCATCGCTCGACCCCCTTGTGCTCGTGACGCGCGGCGCGGGCGATCTCGCCGGCGTGCTCACGCTCACGCTGAACCGCCCGCGCCATTTCAACGCGCTCTCCGAAGCCATGCTCGATGCGCTGCAACGCGCGCTCGACGAAGCCGCGCGAGACACCGGCACGCGCGTCGTCGTGCTCGCGGCGTCGGGTGCGGCGTTCTGCGCGGGACACGATCTCAAGGAGATGCGCGCCGAGCCGTCGCTCGACTACTACCGTACGCTCTTCAACCAGTGCACGCGCGTCATGCTGACGATGCAACGCATGCCGCAGCCGGTCATCGCCCGCGTACATGGCTTGGCGACGGCCGCCGGCTGTCAACTGGTCGCCATGTGCGATCTGGCGGTGGCGACCTCGGCCGCGCGTTTTGCCGTCTCGGGCATCAACGTGGGACTGTTCTGCGCAACGCCGGGAGTGGCCCTCTCGCGCAATCTCACGCGCAAGCAGGCGATGGAGATGCTGCTCACAGGCGACTTCATCGATGCGCAGACGGCCCGCGAGCGCGGACTCGTCAACCGGGTGGTGCCGATGGAGCGGCTCGACGCGGAAGTGGCCACGCTGTGCCGCTCGATTCTCGCGAAGCCGGCGGTGGCCGTGGCGGCAGGCAAAGGGTTGTTCTACCGGCAGATGGAGACGGGCATCGAAGCCGCGTACCAGATGGCCGGGCAGACGATGGCGTGCAACATGATGGACGAGTGCGCGCTGGAGGGTGTGCAGGCGTTCATCGAGAAACGTCGCCCCGACTGGGCGCCGCCGACCGATTGAATGCCGCGCGTGCCGGGCGCCGTCATGGGTGCCGCGGATGCCACACTTACCACTGCTTCTCCAGCACGAGCGGTCCCGGCGTCGCGGTGCGGCTCACGGCGTAGCCGTTGCCGGTGAACCAGGCGCGCAACTCCTTCACCATGTCGGGATTGCCGCACACCATGATGCGCGAGGTGGCCGGATCGAGCGTCGCGCCCATCGCCTTTTCCAATTCTCCCGACGCCAGCAGCGAGGTGATGCGTCCATAGAGCGCGCCGGGCGTCTGTTCGCGCGTCACGCACACGGCGAAGTGCAGCTTCTTCACGAGGGATGGATCGACGTCCGGATGCGAGAAGTGCCGCAACGCCTCGTAGTAGGCGAGGTCGCGCTCCCATCGCACGCTGTGGACGAGGAAGATGCGCTCGAAGCGCTGCCACACCGCCGGATCGCGCAGGATCGAGACGAACGGCGCGAGGCCGGTGCCGGTGGCAAGAAGCCACAGGTCTTCCCCGCCCGTGAAGCGATCGAGCGTGAGAAAGCCATAGGACGTGTGGTCGACGAAGATCTCGTCGCCGACCTTGAGCTGCGACATGCGCGGCGTGAGTTGTCCTTCGGGAATCGTAATTACATAGAACTCCAACGTATCTTCGGCGGGCGAGTTGACGAGAGAGTATGCGCGCCATACCAGTTCGCCGTCGTCGCCGGGCAAGCCCAGCCGCACGAACTGTCCCGCCGTGAATTGCAGCCCGGGCGGGCGCGTGGTCTTGACGCTGAAGATCGTCGGCGTCCAGAAATGCATGTCGGTGACCGTTTGCGGCGAGTACTTCGTCTGCGCTTGCATGCCGTTGGCTCCTCGCGAATTCATACCGCTTCAGTGTAACGCGCGGTGCGGGCGAGCGCGCCGAGACCCTGCTCGCGTGGCGGGTTCCGTCAGGCGTCTGAGTGCAGATCGTGGGTCGCGGGTTCGGCGGTGCACGTCTTTGCCGTGTCGAGGCGTCGCAGCAACCACTGCGTCAGATCGTCGACGACCTTCTCGCGATCGAGGTCATTGAGCGTTTCGTGGAAGTGTCCCGGATACAGGCGCAGGGTCTTGTCCTGCGAGCCCGCGTTGCCGTGGAACTGCTCGCTCGCCCACGGGGCGGTGAGTCGATCGGCCGTGCCGTGAAAGATGTAGAGCGGCAGATGCAGGGCGCTGGCATTGGCGTGGATGCGCGCCATTGCATCGAGCAGTTCGGCTGCCGTGCGTGCAGGCGTGCCGCGGTAGGCGTTGAGCGGATCGGCCCTGGCGGCGCGCACGACCGATTCGTCGCGCGAGATCTTCGCCGGGTCGACCTTGAAGACGGGCACCTTCGGCAACCAGCGCGACACCCAGTGGCCGGCCTTGACCATCCACGGCGCGACCGGTTCGCCGGGCCCCAGCGCCGGGCTGCTCAGCACCAGGCCGCGTACGTGGGCCGGGGCGCGGGTGATCGTGTAGAGCGCGGCAATGGCGCCTCCCATGCTGTGGCCCAGCACGAAGAGCGGCACGGGACCGAATGTCGCGCGCACGTGAGTGAGGAAGATCTCGGTGTCGGCGAGGTACTCGTCGAAACGCTTGACGAAGACGCGTGCGCCGCCCGAGCGGCCGTGCCCGCGCAGATCGTAGGCGACGGTGGCGATGCCGAGCGAAGCGAAGTGATCGGCCAGCCGCGCGTAACGTCCGCCATGTTCGCCCATGCCATGCACGATGGCCACGACGGCGCGCGGCGGCTCGCCGGCGGCGCCTGCGCGTTCGCCGCTGTCCGGGCGCCAGGTGTGCATGTGCAGCGACAGACCGTCGCTGGCCTGAAGGCGCGATTCCGAATACATAGCCATGGTCTCCTCCTGGCGCGTTGACCGGGTGGCCGTCGTGCGTGCGACGGCACTGCAATGATGAAGTGGGCCATTCGATCATAGGCCTGTGTGACGCGGGGCAAAATCTCTAGAGGAAATGCACCACGAGGACACTGGCTGTGCGTCGCGATTTGCATAAAAATAGCACGATCGTTCGGGGTCGCAAGATGCAGACCAGGTCTGCGTTCGAGGGGTTTCGGCACCGTTATCGCGAGGATCGCGCATTCCGTGGCTGAACGGAAAGAACGTTTTAACGTCGCCGCAAAATGCCGCAAATTTGCAATAAATGCGTCATTCTCCGTGTGGTTATAATGGCAGCGGATTGACGTAAACGTAACTTTGGAGCGAGTTCATGAAGATCCTGGTACCGGTCAAACGGGTAGTGGATTACAACGTAAAAGTTCGCGTGAAGAGCGACGGGAGTGGGGTCGACATCGCGAACGTGAAGATGTCGATGAATCCGTTCGACGAAATCGCGGTGGAAGAGGCGGTGCGGCTGAAGGAAGCGGGCGTGGCGACCGAGGTGATCGCGGTGTCGGCGGGCGTGTCGCAGTCGCAGGAGACGCTGCGCACGGCGCTGGCGATCGGCGCCGATCGTGCGATCCTGATCGAGTCGGACGAGGAACTGCAGCCGCTGGCGGTGGCCAAGCTGCTCAAGGCGATCGTCGACAAGGAGCAGCCGCAACTGGTGATCCTGGGCAAGCAGGCCATCGACGACGACTCCAATCAAACCGGACAGATGCTCGCGGCGCTGGCCAGGCTGCCGCAGGCGACGTTCGCCTCGAAGGTGACGGTGGCGGACAATCGCGCGCAGGTCACGCGTGAGGTGGACGGCGGCCTGGAGACCGTTTCGCTGTCGCTGCCGGCGGTGATCACGACCGACCTGCGCTTGAACGAGCCGCGTTACGTGACGCTGCCCAACATCATGAAGGCGAAGAAGAAGCCGCTGGAGACGGTCAAGCCGGGGGATCTGGGCGTGGATGTGTCGCCGCGTCTGAAGACGCTGAAGGTGGCCGAGCCGCCCAAGCGCAGCGCGGGGGTGAAGGTGGCGGACGTGGCAGCGCTCGTCGACAAGCTGAAGACCGAAGCGAAGGTCATCTGAAGGGAGACGACGAGATGAGCATTCTGGTAATTGCAGAACACGACAATCAAACGATCAAGGCCGCGACGCTGAACACGGTGACGGCCGCGCTGCAGTGCGGCGACGACGTGCACGTGCTGGTCGCGGGCAGCAACGCCCGCGCGGCGGCCGACGCGGCCGCGCAGATCGCCGGCGTGAAGAAGGTACTGCTGGCCGACGCGCCGTATTTCGGCGACGGGCTGGCCGAGAACCTCGCCGACGAGGTGGTGTCGATCGCGGGTGCGTACTCGCACATCCTGGCGCCGGCGACGGCGTACGGCAAGAACATCGCCCCGCGCGTGGCGGCGCTGCTCGACGTGGCGCAGATTTCGGACATCACGAAGGTCGACAGCGCGGACACGTTCGAGCGCCCGATCTATGCCGGCAACGCGATTGCGACGGTGCAAAGCGCGGACAAGGTGAAGGTGATCACGGTGCGCTCGACGGGCTTCGACGCGGCAGCGGCCACGGGGGGCGGCGCGGCGGTGGAGACGGTGGCGGCCACGCCGGACGCCGGCGTGTCGCAGTTCGTGGGCCGGGAGGTGACGAAGCTGGACCGTCCGGAGCTCACGAGCGCGAAGATCATCGTCTCGGGTGGCCGTGGTCTGGGCAGCGGCGAGAACTATACGAAGGTGCTCGAGCCGCTGGCGGACAAGCTGGGTGCGGCGCTGGGCGCGTCGCGCGCGGCGGTGGACGCCGGCTACGTGCCGAACGACTATCAGGTCGGTCAGACGGGCAAGATCGTGGCGCCGCAGCTGTATATCGCGGTGGGGATTTCGGGGGCGATTCAGCACCTGGCGGGGATGAAGGATTCGAAGGTGATCGTGGCGATCAACAAGGATCCGGAAGCGCCGATCTTCTCGGTGGCGGACTACGGTCTGGTGGGCGATCTGTTCACGGTGGTGCCGGAGCTGACGGGCGCACTGTAAGCGTTCGGCGGACGCCGCATTGAAGTGACGCTGCGGGGCGTGTCCCCGCAGCCGATCCGCATGAGGATGGCGTGCTCCGCGAGGTGGGCGGGCGCGGCTGACGTCTTCATGCGAATCGGTCAAACAGAACAACAAGAATCCCGGCATTCGCCACCATCCGCAGGCAATCGGAATCCCTTGGAGGAATGACATGAGTTATCAGGCACCGATCAAGGACATGCAGTTCGTCATGAACGAACTGGCGGACCTGTCGAACATCTCGAAGCTGCCGGGTTACGAGGACGCCTCGCCCGGGCTGGTGCAAGCCGTGCTGGAAGAAGCGGCCCGTTTCAATCAGGAAGTGCTCGCTCCGCTGAACGTCGTCGGCGACCAGCAGCCGAGCACGTGGAAGGATGGCGTCGTGACGACCACGCCAGGTTTCAAGGAAGCGTTTCATCAGTTCTCCAAAGCGGGTTGGCAGGGCGTGCTGCATCCGCAGGAGTTCGGTGGCCAGGGCTTGCCGAAACTGGTGGCCACGCCGTGCACGGAGATGCTCAATGCCGCGAACCTGTCGTTTGCGCTGTGTCCGTTGCTGACCGATGGCGCCGTCGAGGCACTGCTCACCGCAGGCAGCGACGCGCAACGCGCACTGTACGTCCCCAAGCTGCTCTCGGGCGAGTGGACGGGCACGATGAACCTCACGGAGCCGCAGGCCGGCTCCGATCTCGCGCTGGTGCGCACGCGCGCCGAGCGTGCCGGCGACGGTACGTATCGTCTCTTCGGTACGAAGATCTTCATCACGTTCGGCGAGCACGACATGGCCGAGAACATCGTCCACCTCGTGCTGGCGCGCACGCCCGATGCGCCGCCGGGGGTGAAGGGCATTTCGCTGTTCATCGTGCCGAAGTTCAATGTGGATGCCGAGGGCAAGCTCGGCGCCCGCAACGACGTGCATTGCGTGTCGATCGAACACAAGCTCGGCATCAAGGCGAGCCCGACGGCGGTTCTGCAATTCGGCGACAACGGCGGTGCGACGGGCTACCTCGTCGGTGAAGAGAATCGCGGCCTCGAGTACATGTTCATCATGATGAACGCGGCGCGCTTCGCGGTCGGTATGCAAGGCGTTGCGGTGGCCGAGCGCGCCTATCAACATGCGGTCGCGTACGCACGCGATCGCGTGCAGAGCCGTCCGGTCGACGGTGCCTCGCGCGACGCGGTGACGATCATCCATCACCCCGACGTCAAGCGCATGCTCATGACGATGCGTGCGCTGACCGAAGGCGCGCGCGCACTCGCCTACGTGGCCGCGGCACAGGCCGATATCGCGCATCACGCGACGGACGCCGCTGCTGCGAAGCGCGCACAGGCCGTCTACGAATTTCTCGTGCCGATCGTCAAGGGCTGGAGTACGGAGATGTCGCTGGAGGTCACCAGCCTCGGCGTGCAGGTGCATGGCGGCATGGGTTTCATCGAGGAGACGGGCGCCGCGCAGTACTATCGCGACGCGCGCATCCTGCCGATCTACGAGGGCACCACGGCCATCCAGGCCAACGACCTGATCGGTCGCAAGACCTTGCGTGACGGCGGCGCGGTGGCGC
The DNA here is from genome assembly GCF_000815105.2 of Pandoraea pulmonicola. NCBI lineage: Bacteria > Pseudomonadati > Pseudomonadota > Betaproteobacteria > Burkholderiales > Burkholderiaceae > Pandoraea > Pandoraea pulmonicola. The sequence continues at coordinate 1,497,381 of NZ_CP010310.2, forward strand.
GCGCGCTGTGCGAGCAGATCATGGCGACGGAGAACGAGCTGCGCGCGTCGGGCGGTGTCGGACAGTCGGTAGCCGATCGTCTCGCGAAGGGGCGCGAAGCGCTGTCCATCGTGGTCGACTACGTCGTGGCGAACACGCAGGACAATGCGAACGCCGTGTTCGCGGGCAGTGTGCCGTATCTGAAGCTCGCGGGCATCGTGCTCGGTGGGTGGCAGATGGGCCGTGCGTTGCTGGCCGCGCAGAAGCTGCGCGATCAGGATACGTCGTTCCATGATGCCAAGATCGGCACGGCGCGCTTCTTCGCGGATCACATCCTCACGCAGGCGCCGGGGCTGGCGCAGTCGATCACCGAAGGCGCCGATTCGGCGCTGGCATTGAGCGAGGCGCAATTCTGAACGCCAGCGATGGCACTACACCGGCAGCGCAACAAGAAAGCAGCCTTCCGGGCTGCTTTCTCGTTTCATGCGATGTGCGACCGCACCTGACGATGACGCCGACGGATCGCGGACGAAAAAAAACGGCACTGCGTGTGCCGTGCCGTGTATTGGGTCCCCGCCTCAGCCGCTAAGCCGGCATCCTGAACCGTGAGGTTCAAGGTGGTCGCGGTTAGTAGCGCATCGGGTTCATCAGACAAAGTGACGCTCACGCCAGCACTACAAACTTCCGCAACCTGCAACAGATCATTGGTTCAAGGAATCTATGACTTTCGCGAACCAGGCAGGGAAAACTAACCTTTCGAACCGGACGGCAGCGAGTGTTTTTCAGCTTTGATACTGATCGATCACTGCGCTCAGTCGTTCGTTCATGCGTTGCATTCTACTCTGAATTTCTTCGGCGGGGAATGCTTGTCCGGCAGCAATACTTTTTTCCAGCGCAAGCAATTCGGATGCCAGGCTCAACGCTGCCATGACGGCAATCCGGTCGGTGCCGCGCACGCTGCTTTGCGCGCGCACCTTGCTCATTTCGGCATCGACGCGAGACACGGCGGAGAGCAGATCGGCCTCGTGTTCCGGCGGGCAGGCGAGACGATAGGACTGTTCCAGGATGTTGACTTCGAGCTGCTTGATCGTCATGCGTTTTCTCCACCGGGGGTGCCGAGCAGGTCCATCTGTCCCTCAGCGGGATTCTGGGTCGGGAGCTTTTCCAGAATGGCGTTCAGGCGAACCTGCGCCTCGTCGATCTTGGCGGCGAGCTGATCGCGCTGCACACGCAGGGCGTCGCGCTCGGCGCGCAGTTGTTCGAGCGACATCCGGGTTTCGTCGCATTCCGTACGCGCGCGCTCGAGCTCGGCGAGCAGTGCCTGATTGTGTTGATGGAAACGTTGGCTTATCACAACCAACTGTTCGATTTTGTCGGTGATATTGTCGAGATCGGTGAGCATCGGGCTGCGTCCTCTTGATTGCCCTACATTCTAACGGAATCGGCGGCCAATGCCCGACGAACGAGCATTGACGCTCGTTCGAATGGCCCCTACACTTGCGGCACTTCGGTGCTCGCGCACGCCCCCCCGGCGTGCGCAGTTAAACGGGAAACAGGGAGCCGCGTCCCCACACGGGCTGGCCAACCTGTGCTGCCCCCGCAACGGTAAGTCATCCTTTCGGCCCGAAAGGTTTCCGAAAACGCGCCTCGCCTCCATTGCCACTGCAGGTCACCGCCTGCGGGAAGGCCGGTCAGGCGCGATGATGACCAGCCCGGATACCGGCCGCAAGTGAGTGGGGAAAGCCATGCCGCCCGGCGTAAGCCGCCGGGTGCCTGTCGCCGTTTTCATGTGTCGATGCTCCGCATCCGTGACGTGTCACCGGCGCTCCCCTTGCGCCAGCGGTCCGCGGGGGAACGGGTCTAGGCAAAAAGAGAACTACGGAAGTCACACCAGACCATGCGCACCCACATTCGTGCGACGGCGTTGCACGCGCCTGCCTTTGCTCGCCCCGCCGCGGCCCACGCCGCGCCCTTGCCCCGCCGTCTCGCGCTCGCCGCCGCCCTGTTGCTCGTCGGCGCCGGCGCTCAGGCACAGTCGAACCCGTCCGCCATGGCCGCCGCTCCTGTTGCGCCTGCCGCACCCGCGCCCCTCGTGCTGGCCGAGAACACCACGGCGGCGCAACTGAACGCCACTGTCGTGACCGCCTCGCGCACCGAGCAAAAGCTCGCCGACACGCTGGCCGCCACCTCGGTCATCACGCGCGAAGACATCGAACAGAGCCAGGCGCCGGATCTGCCCACGCTGCTGCGCGGCCAGGCCGGCGTCGAGCTGGTGCAGAACGGCGGTTTCGGCACGGCGGCCACGATCTCCATGCGGGGCGCCGCTTCGAACTCGTCTCTGGTGCTGATCGACGGCGTGCCGGTCAACTCCGCCAGCTTGGGGACGACCAATATTTCACAGATCCCGACCTCGCAGATCGACCATATCGAGATCGTGCGCGGCAACGTCTCGGCGCTCTACGGCTCGCAAGCCGTGGGGGGCGTGATCCAGATCTTCACGCGCAAGGGCGATGGCGGCCCGCCGCGCGCCTACGCCGAAGTGGGGTACGGCACGAACAACACCACGCAGGCCAACGCCGGCGTGGCCGGATCGTTCGACGACGGCAAGACGCGCTTCTCGCTGGATGTCTCGCGCTTTCACACCAACGGCATCTCGGCCATGGACCCGCGCTTCAACAAGAATGCGAATCCCAACCGCAACGGCGACGACAATACGAGCGTCACGGCTTCGCTCTCGCGCAAGCTGGGCGACACGTGGGAAGTGGGCGCGCGCCTGTTCCAGAGCGACGGCAGCTACAGCTACGACAACAACTTCGGCAAGCGGACCGATCTGAACGACACCGACACGCGCGTGCGTCAGGTCTCGGCATATGCGAAGGGCAACATCACAGACAAGTGGAACACGCGCTTTACCGTGACGCAGGGCGACGACTACAGCTATAACTATCTGAACGGCAAGGGCAACGGCAACTTCCACACGTCGAGCAACCAGATCGACTGGGCCAACGAGTACGCCTTCATGCCCGACCAGAAGCTGATCGCCGGTTACACGCGACTTGAACAGACGGTCGACAGCAACACGCGCTACAACCACAACAACCGGCATCTCGATTCGGGCTATGTCGGCTACGAAGGCACCTTCGGCAAGCACCAGGTCCAGGCCAACGTGCGGCGCGACCAGTACTCGGACTTCGGCGGCGCGAACAGCTACTGGGTCGGCTACGGCTACAACCTGACCGAACAGTGGAAATTCCTCGCCAACGCGTCGGACGGCTTCCGCGCGCCGACCTTCAACGAGCTGTTCTACCCCGGCTACGGCAACCCGAACCTGCAGCCGGAGCGTTCGATCTCCAAGGAGCTCGGCATCCAGTTCAACAGTGGCGGCGACCTCGGGCTGGTCAAACTCGTCGGCTTCCAGACGAACTACACCAATCTGATCCAGTCGCTGCCGGTCTCGCCGTACACGGCTTCCAACGTGGCGAAGGCGCGCGTGGAAGGGCTCGAGCTGACCTACACCGGTCGCCCGATCTTCGGCGTCGACGTGCGGGCGTCGTTCACGCGTCAGAATCCGACCGATCTCGACGCCAACAAGCAACTCGCCCGCCGTGCCCGGCAGTTCGGCTCGATCGCGCTGTCGAAGACGTTCTTCGACAAGCTGACCGTCGGCGGCGATGTGTTCTACAGCGACGAGCGTTACGATACGGGGGGCCAGCATCTCGGCGCCTACACGCTTGTGAACCTGCAGGCGCGTTACAAGATCGACAAGTCCTGGTACGTCTCGACGCACCTGGACAACGTCTTCAACAAGAACTACCAGACGGCCTATGGCTACAACACCCTCGGGCGCGCGATTTACGTCTCGCTCGGCTGGACGCAGTTCTGACGACGCCATGAGCGCAGGTGGCGCCGCATGACGCTGCGCCGCGCCCTCATCATCTGGACGGGTTTGGCCGGCGTGGTGCTGGCCGTGCTCGTGGCCTCGCTCATGCTGGGCAGCGTGCCCGTTTCGTTGCGCGAGATCGGTACGCTGATGCTGGGTCACGACGCCGGCCTCGCGGGCGACGTGGTCTGGCGCCTGCGCCTGCCGCGCGCACTCGCCGCATTCGCCTGCGGCGGTCTGCTCGCCGTGGCCGGCACGCTCATGCAAACGCTCCTGCGCAACCCGCTGGCCGACCCCTACGTGCTCGGCATCTCCGGAGGCGCGGCCGTTGCGGCGCTTGCCTCGCTGGCGCTGATGCTGCCGTTTTTCTGGGTGCAGACGAGCGCATTCGTCGGCGCGCTTGCCGCCATCGTCCTCGTCATGGCGCTTTCCCATCGCAGTTTCCTGCGTCCCGGGGACCAGGACAGCAGCGCCCGGCTGTTGCTCACGGGCGTGATGATGGCCGCCGGCTTCGGTGCGTTGGCCACGCTCATTCTGACGCTCGCCCCCGATGCCAGCCTGCGCGGCATGCTGTTCTGGCTCACGGGCGATCTGAACGGCGTGGATCGCGCGTGGGCGCCGCTCGTCACCCTGGCCGTCACGCTGCTGATCGTATGCCCGGTGGCGCATCGCCTGAACGTCCTGCTGCGCGGCGAAGCCGTGGCGCAGGCCGTCGGCGTGGCCGTCGGGCCACTGCGGGCGCGCGTCTATCTGGCGGCGTCGCTGGCCACGGCCGTCGCGGTCACGACGGCGGGCAGCATCGGCTTCGTCGGCCTCGTCGTGCCGCACATTCTGCGTCTGCGGTTCGGCAACGATCAGCGCATGCTGCTGCCGGCTGCAGCGCTTGCCGGCGGTGCGCTGCTGATGGCGGCCGATCTGGTGGCGCGCACCGTCATCGCGCCGACACAACTGCCCGTGGGCGTGATCACGGCGATGATCGGCGTGCCGGTGTTCCTCTGGCTCCTGTCGCGGCGGGTGATCCGATGAGCGCGCCGCTGCTGCAGACCCACGCTCTGACCCTGCGCGCCGGCGAGCGTGTGCTCGTCGACTGGCTCGATCTGATCGTTGCACCGGGGGAGTGCTGGTGTCTGGCCGGACCGAACGGCGCGGGCAAGACCACGCTGCTCGGCACGCTCGCGGGGCTGCGCACGCTGGACGACAAGGCTTCGTCTCATTCGGGAGCTCATTCAGGAGCTCATTCGGGAGCGGAGGGGATCGCTGGCAGCGGCCGTGTGGAGATCGGCGGCAGGCCGCTGGCGCAATGGCGCCCGGCACCGCTCGCTCGCGTGCGCGCCCTGATGCCGCAACAGACGCGCGACGCGTTCGGCGCCACGGCGCTCGAAGTCGTGCTCGCGGGGCGGCACCCTTATCTGGCGCAGGGACGTTGGGGCGCCTGGGAGTCGGACGACGACATCGCGGCCGCGCTCGTGGCGCTGGCGCAGGTCGGCCTCGAAGACTTCGCACAGCGCGACGTCACCACGCTCTCGGGCGGCGAGCGTCAGCGTGTGTCGCTGGCCGCCGTGCTCGCACAGGCCACACCGTTGCTGTTGCTCGACGAGCCGGTGTCGCACCTCGATCTGCATCACCAGATCGATGCGCTGACGCTTCTCGCGCGTCATGCCGGACGCATGGAGACCGGCGCTGGCGCCGGTGCGGCCGTCGTCTTCTCGTGCCACGATCTGAATCTCGCGCGCCGCTTCGCCACTCACGCGCTCCTGCTCGACGGTCGCGGCGGCTGGCGTGCCGGTGTCGCGCACGAAGTCCTCTCGGCCGGAAATTGCAGCGACGCCTTCGGCTACCCGCTGCGCCTCATTCGCGATGGCGACGACGAGGCCCTCGTGCCCGTGCATCGCACGTGATCGTATGCAGACGGCACGCTTGCGCTTCTTCCCATTTTCACCGGCCCATGCGCCGTGTATTCCGCTTTCTACAGGTGCTGTCCATGACACAAGAGCTCCCGCCCTCCTCGAACGACACGACCGCTGACGAAGACGGCCGCAACGAACGGCATCGCGCGCGCATGGTGCGCAAGAAGACGGTCATCGACGACAAGATCGCACAGGCGCAACGCGACTGTGGTGTGATCGTCATCACGACCGGCAACGGCAAGGGCAAGTCGAGCTCGGGCTTCGGCATGGTCGTCCGCGCGATGGGGCATGGCATGAAGACCGGCGTCGTGCAGTTCATCAAGGGCGCGATTCCCACGGGCGAGGAGAAATTTCTGCGCCGCTTTCCCGAGGCATGCGAATTCCACGTGATGGGCGAGGGCTACACGTGGGAGACGCAGGACCGCTCGCGCGACATCGCCAAGGCGGAAGCCGCGTGGGAGCAGGCGCGGCGCATGCTGCGCGATCCGTCGTTCGGACTGGTGTTGTTCGACGAGTTGAACATCGCGCTCAAGCTCGGCTATCTCGACGTGAACGCAGTCGTGGCCGACCTGCAGGCGCGCCCCGAAATGCAGCACGTGGTGATCACCGGACGCGGCGCGCCGCAGGCGCTCATCGACGCGGCTCACACCGTGACCGACATGACACCCGTCAAGCACGCGTTCGCGCAAGGCATTCGCGCGCAGAACGGCGTGGAAATGTAGTTTCCGGCAGTCTTTGACCGAACGATTCAGGAAGTCCCAGCATGACCGCACCCCGTGCCACCTCCCGCCCCGTATTCCGCGACTCGCTCAGCCCGTCGCTCGTCGAGCTGCTCGATGTCGCCGCGCCGCCCTCGTCGATGGACGACGCGCTGCAGCACGCCATCGACATCAAGACCAAGCCGCCCGGCAGCCTCGGCGTGCTCGAGCGCGTAGCGCGCCAGGTCGGCCGCATTCAGCGGAGTGTCATGCCCGAACTCGCGCGCCCGGCCATGCTTGTTTTCGCGGGCGACCATGGCGTCGTGGCCGCAGGCGTGAGTCCGTATCCGCAGGCGGTCACCGCGCAAATGGTGCTTAATTTCCTGCGTGGCGGCGCGGCCATCAACGTCTTCTGCCGCACGCACGGCATCGAGCTCGAAGTCGTCAACGCGGGCGTGGCCGCCGATTTCCCGGCGCATGCGTCGCTGGTCGACATTCCCGTGGCGCGCGGCACGCAGAACTTCCTCGAAGCCCCGGCGATGACGCACGAGCAAGTGGAAACGGCGCTGTCGGCCGGGGCCGCGCGTGTCGTGCTGCACGCGTCGCGCGGCACGCGCATGATCGGGTTCGGCGAGATGGGCATCGGCAATACGTCTTCGGCAGCCTGCCTGATGCAGCGGCTCACGGGGCTGCCGCTGGCGGCCTGCGTCGGTCGCGGCACGGGTTTGGACGCCGCCGGACTCACGCGCAAGACACAGGTGCTGGAGCGCGCGCTGGCCGCGCATCCCGCCACGGGCGAGCGTGTGGATGCATTGCAGACGCTCGCGACCTTCGGCGGCTTCGAGATCGCGATGATGACGGGTGCGTATCTCGCGGCGGCAAAGCTCGGTCTCGTCATCGTGGTGGATGGTTTCATCAGCACATCGGCGCTGCTGGTCGCGTCGCGTCTGGCGCCGGCGGTGCTCGACTACTGCGTGTTCGCGCATGCGTCGGACGAGACCGGTCATCGCGCGATGCTCGACGCGCTGAACGCGAAGCCGCTGCTGCAGCTCGGGCTGCGTCTGGGCGAGGGCACCGGCGCGGCGCTGGCCATGCCGTTGATCCAGGCCGCCGCCGCGTTCCTGCGCGAGATGGCGACGTTCGAAGGCGCAGGCGTCAGCGACCGCGAGGTCCCGGCGCCATGAACGAAACGCCCCCGGATCCCTCACGCGACGCAGACGCGTCCTCGCGCGAACCGGGGCCGCGCGACGAGGCCGCGCATACGGAGGCGTCGTGCGCGCCGTTCGACGGCTTTGCGGGGCAGTGGCGCCTCATCCTGACCGCGCTTGGCTTTTTCACCCGCGTGCCGATCCCGGAGTGGGTCGGCTACTCGCCGGCGCAGTTGAATGCCGCGACGCGTTATTTTTCGCTCGTCGGCGTCTTTGTGGGAATGGTCGTCGCGTTGCTCACCGTCGCCATGGGCCGGCTCTGGTCGCCGCCGCTCGCGATCGCACTCGGCCTGGGTGTCAGCGTGTGGCTCACCGATGCGTTCCACGAGGATGGGCTGGCCGATTCGGTCGATGCATTCGGTGGCGCGTTCGCCCGCGAGCGCGTGCTGGAAATCATGCACGACTCGCGCATCGGGACGTATGGCGCCGTGGCGCTATGGCTCGCCCTCGCGATCAAATGGCAGGCACTCGTCGACATTCAACGTGCCGTCGGTTGGGCCGGCTTCGCCGTCGTGCTGATCGGCGCACATGCGGCGAGCCGCTGCATGGCGATCAGCCTGCTGCGAACGCTCGACTATGTTCGTACGGAGGGCAAGGCCAAGCCGATCGCGCAACGACTCGGCGCGAGCGATCTGCTGTTCGGTGTGGCGTGCAGCGTGCCGTGGGGCGTATGGCCGGACTGGCGTGCGGGCGTGACCGGCGCGGTTGTGCTGGTCGCGGTGCGGGCCGGCTTCGTTCGCTATCTGCGCCGCAGGCTCGGTGGCTACACAGGCGATGCATTGGGCTTCGCCCAACAGCTCGGCGAGCTCGCGCTGTATCTCACGGTGTGCGCATGGATCTGATACTGATGCGGCATCCGCCGCCCGGCGTGGCGCCGAACCTGTGCTACGGCCGCACGGACCTCGACGTCGACGTTTCGCGCTTCGACGCGACTGTCGCCTCGATGCAGGCCCGGCTGACAATGCTGCTCGACGGCCGTCGCCCGACAGCGATTCACAGCAGTCCGTTGCAACGTGCCCGCCGTGCCGCCGATGTCATTGCCGCGTCGTTCGATCTGCCGGTGACGGAGGATGCGCGTCTGGCCGAAATGGACTTCGGTGTGTGGGAAATGCGCCCGTGGGACGCCATCGACGGAAACGAACTGGAGGACTGGGCGCGCAATGTGGCCACGTTCTCGCCACCGGGGGGCGAGTCGGCGCGCGATATCGTTTTGCGCGTGGATGGGTGGGCGAGGGCGCTGCTCGGCGTCGCGGGCGACGACGACCTGCACGTTGCCGTGGCGCATGCCGGTCCGATTCGTCTGCATGTCGCCACGGCGCTGCGGTTGCCGACGACGTCGTGCCTGTCCTGGACGCTCGATTTCGGCGGCATCTGCCATCTTCACATCGGCCGCGAAGGCCATGCCCGCCTGATCCGCTGGAACGCTTGAGGCGTCCGACGCCAACGCAAGGCGCCGGCGCAGGACCTCAGCGGGCTGCAGACGGCGTACGCCGCGAGCGCGCGATGTCGAGGTCTTCGCACATGACGCGGGCGCCGTCGAGAATGCGCGGCCCGGGGCGATTGATCAGATCGCCGTCGATGCCGAACAGGTTGTTGTGCGTTACCGCCGGCAGTTGCGGCCACTTGCGCCAGCTCTCGAGCGTCGCGAGCGGCTTGTCGGACTGCGTCGCGCCCGGCGTCGCGGTAAACATCGCCTCCGGACGCTTGGCCAGCACGGCCTCGACGGACACGCGCGGCACGAGCGGCGCTTCGTCCGCGAACACATTCACGCCGCCGCACAGCCGGATCACATCGCTCACCATGTGCGTGCCGTTGAGCGTCATGAGCGGTTGCGTCCACACCTGATAGAACACCGTAACCGGTGCGCGCGAGGCGTATTGCTTGCGCAGCGCTTCGTAGCGTGCGCGAAATGCGTCGGCCGACGCATGCGCTTTCGCGGGCGTGCCGGCGAGCGTGCCGATACGCTCGATGGCGTCGGGCAGATCGGTCAGGTGTTTCGGCTCCGAATAGAACACCGGCAGCTTGAGTTGACGCAGGGCTTCGACCTGGCGCTGCGAGTTGCCGTGCATCCACACGACAAGCAGATCCGGCTTGAGTGCGAGAATGCGCTCCAGGTCGAGCGCGCTGTTGTCGCCCACGCGGGGAATGCGGCGCGCGGCTTCAGGGTAGTCGGAGTATGCCACCGTCCCCACGACGTGATCGCCGGCCCCCGCGGCGAACAGCAGTTCGGTGGCGTGCGGGGCGAGGCTCACGATACGCTGCGCCGGTGCGGCGAGCGTGACGGTGGCGCCCGTGTCGTCCTTGACAGTGATGGCGGCGTGGGCGCTCGGCGAGGTCATGCCCGCCACGGCAAACGTGAGCAGGCTTGCGCCAAGGGCAGTCAGGAGACGGAAGGTGGGGGATTTGAGCGACATCGGGACGGGCGGAGAACGGTGGGCGAGAATGGAGGTGCGGCGCTGGCACGTGCAGCCGGATCGCCGCCGGACTCGCCATTCTCGACGCCTTGCGCCGCGCGGGCAAGGGTTCGTCGCACCGAGACGGTGAACCGCGCTCACGCTGCGGTTGTCGAACGACGCGTGGCGGGGTGTCGCCTGCCGTGCCTTTCGGGAGGCGGCAGTGGTACTGGGAATGGCGCGTTGAGCGCCTCGTTGACATGTGCGGGGCGCCTCAGGTCCCGGAGAACAACCAAGGAGTCGTAGCCGTGAAGCGAAAATTCGGAATGATGAGCGCGCTGGTGCTCGGCCTGGCAACGATGCTCGGTGCATGCGCCGCGCCTGACGGTCGCGGCGGCGCGAGTGCGGCAAGCGGCACCAGCAAGGTTCAGGCGTACGGCGTGATCGATGGCGGCGTCACGGTGGTGAAGTGACGGGCTGCTTCACGATGGCAGCGTGCCGGCCTTGCGGAGTCGCTCTTCGCCGCGCACGGTCAGCGTGCCGTCTATATGAAGGTAAGTTCTCAGCGCCCCGGTTGAGACGTTGTACTGTCTGGCCAGGCCGTCGAGCCCGCCAGCGGCCTCGATCCCCGACGGGCCGAGGGTCGCCCACTGTCGCAACATGGCGAGGGGGATCGCCCGCCTCCAGTTCGGGTTGAGCCGGTCTTCGGCGCGCTGGGACAGGCGGCCGTCCGCACGAAGGTAAGTTCTCAATGCGACAACCGAGACGTTGCTCTGTCTGGCCAGTGCGTCGAGCCCGCCAGCGGCCTTGATCCCCGCTTCGCCGAGGGTCGCCCACCGCCACAACATGTCGTTGTTGATCTCCACTTTCCCTTCCGGGTTGAGCCGGTCCTCGCCATACTGAGTCAGCGTGCCGTTTGCGCGGAGGTAATTTCGCAGTGCCCCGACTGAGATGTTGTTCTGCCCAGCCAGACCGTTGATCCCGCCCGCAGCCTTGATCCCCGCACGGCCGAGGGTCGCCCACTGCCGCACCATGTCGGCGGTGATCTCCGCTTTCTCTTCCGGGTTGGGGCCTGGGGTGAGTCGGTCCTTGCCTTGCTGGATCAGTGTGCGGTCTGAACGAAGGTAATTCCCCTGTGCCGGAGTCGAGACGTCGTTCCGCCTGGCCAGACCGCCGATCCCGTTTGCGGCCCTGATTTCCGCCGGGTCCAGGGCTGCCCGCTGTCGCAGCATGTCGTCTGTGATCCTCGTTTTTCTGCCCGGGTTTAGCCGGTTCGCGCCGCGCTGGCGCAGCGTGCCGTCTGAACGAAGGTAATTTCTCAGTGCAGCAAATGAAACGTTGTTTTTTCTGGAAAGACCGATGAGCCCGCCCGCGGCCTGGATCCCCGCACGGCCGAGGGCTACCCACTCTCGCAACATGTCGTCAGTGATCTTGGCTTCCCCGTCCGGCGCGCCAGTCTCTTGTCGAAGGATCCTGGCCGGGGGCGGCATGAAAGCTGTGCTCCTTCCACGGCTTGCGTCGTGTGGCGCCGAGCGCTCTTGCGCTGCGCTGTTCGAGGCGATTTCCAGTGTTGTGAGAGGGCGGCGTCGCTGGACCGAACTCGATGGTCCGTCGGCCCACGTCCCGACATGGGTCGGCAGCACCGGTGCTGCCGCCATGTCCAAGTTTCCTTGCACCCACGCCATGATGAGCGGCGTTGCCGAGGGGGACGGTCGTTGGACTGGACCCGACGACATGCAGGCTAAAGCTCCGGTATTGGCATCCGGCGCGGGCATGCCGAATTGGTAGTCCAGCAGCCCATCCAGTACTTGCGGCGTTGCGGAGGGCGGTGGCCGTGGGATGAAGTCCGGCGAGGCGTCCGCCGCCCAGGCATGGCAGGGCGGTTGCGTTTGCGCCCCAGCCTGATCTGCCTGATGCACCCAGCGGACATCGGCGCCGACGGTGGACAACTGCATCGACGTCGACAGGCTCATGGTCCCTGGAGCCGGTCCGGCGCCCGTCATTGTTCTGAGCGGCGGCAGAAGTTGAGCCAAACTCGGCGGCATACGGGGCCATCCATCGGCACGGTGCACCTCATGCACGTCGGCGGCAAGGGGGGACGGCTGGGTTGAAGTCCAGGTTGACGGAGCAGACTGCGCCGACGTGCAAGTCGTCACGGGAAGCTGGGAGCACAGGGCCCCAGCACCAGGAACGGGACACATTGAATTGATCTCAGGGAAGCGCTTTCGATCGCGGCGCGCAGTCCGCCGCAGGCTTCCGATTGTCGCAGAGGCTCACCTGTCCCACATGCACAAATCGCTCTTTGGCGGCGTTGCAGGAACCCGCAAGGTTCGGGCGCACGGCGCGATCCGTGCGGCAAGAACGCGCGGCATGGCGTGAGGCCGGGATGTCGAGACAGGAGCCGGGGCCGCGTTCACATTGGCTACATGTCCTTGCAGAGCCGCTCCTTGCCGCGCACGGTCAGCGAGCCGTTTGCACGAAGGTAAGCTCTCAGTGCCACGGCTGAGACGTGGTTCTGTCTGGCCAGGCCGTCGATCCCGCCAGCGGCCTTGATTCCCGCCGGGCCGAGGGTCGCCCACTCTCGCAGCATGGCGACGCTGATCCCCATTTTCCCGCCCGGGTTGAGCCGGTCCTCACCGCGCTGGGTCAGCGAGCCGTCTGCACGAAGGTAAGTTCTCAGTGACACCATTGAAACGTTGTACCCCCTGGACAGGCCCTTGAGCCCGCCCGCGCGCTGAATCCCCGCACGGCCGAGGGTTGCCCACTGCCGCAACATGTCGTCGGTGATCTCCACTTTCCCGCCTGGGCTGAGCTTGTCCTCGCCGTACGGGGTCAGCGTGCCGTTTGTGCGGAGGTAATTTCTCAGCGCCCCGGCCGAGACGTTCTTCTGTGCGGCCAGACCCTCGATCCCGCCCGCAGCCTTGATTCCCGCACGGCCGAGGGCCGCCCACTGTCGCAACATGCCGTCGGTGATCTCCGCTTTCCCGCCTGGAGTGAGCCGGTCCTGGCCGTGCTGACTCGGCACGCCGTCTGCATGAAGAAAACGTCTCGGTGCCCTGACCGAGACGTTGTTCCGTCTGGCCAGACCGTCGACCCCGCCCGCCGCCTCAATCCCCGCCGAGCCGGGGGCCGCCCTCCGTTGCACCATGTCGTCGGTGATCGCCACTTCCTCGCCTGGGTTGAGCCGCCGCTCACCGTAACGGGTCAGCGAGCCGTCTGCCCGAAGGTAAGCTCTCAGTGCTACAGCCGAGACCTTGTTCCTTCTGGCCAGTTCGTTGACGCCGCCAGCGGCGTTGATTCCGTCAAGGCCGAGGGCCGCCCACTGTCGCAACATGTCGTCGGTGACCCGCGCTTTTCTGCCCGGGTCGAGCCGGTCCTCGCCGCGCGGGGTCAGCGTGCCGTCTGCTCGAAGGTAATTTTTCAGTGCCGCAACCGTGACATTGTCGCGTTTAGCCAGGCCTTCGCGCCCACCCACGGTCTTAAGCCCTGCCGGGCCGAGGGCTGCCCACTGCCGCAACATGTTGTCGGTGACCTTCGTATTCCCATTCGACGCGTCAGTCTCTTGACGAGGGAATTTGGTCGGCGGTGGCATGCAAACTGCGTCCCTTCCACTGCCTGCGTCGCGTGGCGCCGAACGCTTTTCCGCTTCGCTGTTCGAGGTGGCTTCCAGCGTTGCGAAGGAACGCGGTTGGGGGACCCAATTCGATGCGCTGTCGGCCAGCGTTTCGACATTGACCTGCGGCGCCGGTGCGGCCGCCATGTCCATGTTCTCTTGCAGCCACTCGACTATTAGCGGCGTTATGGAGGGGGACGGTCGTTGGATTGACCCCGACGGCATGCAGGCTAAAGCCTCGGTATTGGCATCCGGCGCGGGTATGCCGTATTGGTAGTCCAGCAACCCCTCCAGTACTTGCGGTGTTGCGGAGGGGGGCGGCCGCTGGACGAAGTCCGGCGAGGCGTCTACCGCCTCCGCATGGATGGGGGGGGGCGTTTGCATCCCAGTCTGATCAGATTGATGCACCCAGCGGACATTGGCGCCGACGGTAGTCAACTGTGTCAATGTCGACTGGCTCATGGTTTCCGGGGCCTGTCCGGCGCCCGTCATTGTTCTGATCGGCGGCAGAAGTTGCCCCAAACTCGGTGGCATACAGGACCATCCATCGACTTGGCGCACCTCATGCACGTTGGCGGCAAGGATGGACGGCTGCGTTGGCGTTGACGTTGACGGAGCAGACGGGACCGACGTGAAAGTCGTCAAGGAAAACCGGGAACAGGGAGCCTCAGCGCCAGGAACGGGACACATTGAATTGATCTCAGGGAAGCGCTTTCGATCACGGCGCACCTGTCATCGTCGCAGTCCACCGCAGGCTTCCGATTGTCGCAGAGGCTCATCTATCCCACATGCACAAATCGCTCTTTGGCAGCGTTGCAGGCGCCCGCAAGGTTCCGGCGTACGGCGTGCTCGATGGCGGCGTCACGGTAGTGAAGTGCGGGCCGTTGAAGTTCGGCGACGACCAGGAGGCGAACGTCAAGTACCCGGTACAGGAAAGATCGGCACGGCGTGAAGCTAAGGTGTTCAGGCAGGACGCCGGGCTGCGATTCACATGGGCAGCATGCCAGCCTTGCGGAGCCGTTTTTCGCCGCGCGAGCTCAGCGTGCCGTTTATACGAAAGTGAGCTTTCAGTGCCCCAGCGGAGACGTTGTGTCGCCTGGCCAGACCCTCGATCCCGCCCGCGGCTTTAAACCCCTCCGGGCCGAGGGTCGCCCACTGCCGCAACATGGCGATGCTGATCTCGACTTTCCCGTCCGGGTTGAGCCGGTCCTCGCCGCATTGGCGCAGCGTGCCGTCTGCATGAAGGTAGGTTCTCAGCGCCACAATTGAGACATTGTGCTGTCTGGCCAGGCCATTGATCCCGCCTGCGGCGTGAATCTCCTCCGGCCCAAGGGTCCTCCATCGCCGCAACATGTCGTCGGTGACCTCCGCTTTCCTGCCTCGGTCGACCCGCTCCTGGCCGTACTGGGTCAGCGTGCTGTCTACACGAAGGCAATTTCTCAGTGCCACAACCGAGACGTTGTTCCGCCTGGCCAGGCCCTCGAGCCCGCCTGCGGCCTTAATCCCCTCACGGCCGAGGGTCGTCCACTGTTGCAGCATATCGCCCGTGATCTCCACTCTTCCGCCTGGGTTGAGCCGGTTCTGGCCTTGCTGGGTCAGCGTGCCGTCTGCCCGAAGGTAATTTCTCAGCGCCCCGGCCGAGACGTTGTACTGCTTGGCCAGACCATTGATTCCACCCGCGGCCAGGATCCCCGCACGGCCGAGGGCCACCCACTCTCGCAGCATGTCGTCGGTGATCTTCGCGCTTCCGCCCGACACGCCAGTCTCCTGCCGGGGGATTTTGACCGAGGGCGGCATGAAAACTGCGTTCCTCCCATGGCTTGCGTCGTGTGGAGCTGAACGCTTTTCCGCTGCGCTGTTCGAGGTGACTGCCGGTGTTGCGAAGGAAAGCGGACGCAGGGCCGAACTCGACGGCGTACCGGGTTCCCAGGTGCCCTGCAGTGCCTGTCGAATGACTAGCGGTGTTTCGGGAGGCGGTGGTCGTAGCGCTGGACTCGACGGTATGTCGGGTGCGAGGCCGTTGTATTGGTAATCCAGAACCCTATCCAGTATTTGGGGCGTTGCGGGAGGCGGCGGTCTTGGGACGAAGTGCCATGAGGTGCTCACCGCCCAGGCATGGATGGGCGGTTCCGTTAGCGCTCCGGTCTGATCTGCCTGATACACCCGGTGGACATTGGCGCCAACGGTAGTCGACTGCGTCGATGTTGACGTCGACTGGCGCACGAATCCAGGGGCCGATCCGGTGCCCGCCATCGTTTTGAGGGGCGAAAGGAATTGACCCAAGCCCGACGGCATACGGGACCATCCGTCAACCCGATGCACTTCGCACACGTCGGCGCCAAGGGGGGATGGCTGCGTTGACGTTGAGGTTGACAGTGTCGACTGCGCCGACGTGAAGGTCGCCACGGGAGGCCGGAAGCGCGGGGGCACAGCGCCAGGAACGGGATGCATTGGATGTATCTCAGGGAAGCGCTTTCGAACGCGGCGCGCCTGTCGTCGTCGCAGCCTGCCGCGGGCTTCCGATTGTCGCAGAGGCTCAGCAACCCAACATGCACAAATCGCTCTTGCGGGGCACCGCGGAAGCCGCCGGGATTCCTGGCGGCCTTCCTCTATGCCGGGCAAATCACCGAAGACGTGAGCAAGAAAGCGCGGAACAGCGTGGGGCGGGGATGTCCAGACAGGAGGCAGGGCTGAGTTCACACTGGCCACATACCAGCCTTGCGGAGTCGCTGCTTGCCTTTCAGGGTCAGCGTGCCGTCTGCATAAATGTATTTTCCCAGTGCCACAATAGAGACATTGTCCCGCCTGGCCAGCCCCTCGAGCCCACCCGCAACCCTGATCTCTGCCTTGCCGAGGCCCGCCCACTGTCGCAGCATGTCGTCGGTGATCTTCACTTTCCCGCATAGCCGGTTTTCGCCGCGCTGGGTCAGCGAGCCGTCTGCACGAATCACACCTCTCAGTAGCGCAACCGAGACGTTGTTTCGTCTGGCCAGGCCGTCGAGTCCGCCCGCGGCCTCGATCCCCGCCGGGCCGAGGGCCGCACACTGTCGCAACATATCGGCGGTGATCTCCACTTTCCCTTCCGGATAGAGCCGGTCCTCGCCGCGTTGGGTCAGCGTGCCGTCTGCACGGAGGTAAGTTCTCAATGCCGCAACGGAGACGTTGTTCCGACTGGCCAGCTCGTTGATTCCGCCCGCGGCCTCAAGCCCCGCCGGGCCGAGGGCCGCCCACTGTCGCAACATGTCGTTGGTGATCTCCACTTTCTCGTCAGGGTCGAGCCGGTCCTTGCCGTGCTGGCGCAGCGTGCCATCCGCACGAAGATAAAGTCTCAGTGCTGCAACCGAGACGTGGTTTCGCCTGGCCAGCCCGTCGATTCCGCCCGCGGCCTCAAGCCCCGCCGGGCCGAGGGCCGCCCACTGTCGCAACATGTCGTTGGTGATCTCCACTTTCTCGTTAGGGTCGAGCCGGTCCTCGCCTCGCTGGGTCAGCGAGCCGTCTGCACGAAGGTAAGCCGTCAGTGCCACAACTGAGACATTGTGCTGCCTGGCCAGCCCCTCGAGCCCGCCCGCAGCCCTGATCTCCGCCTTGCCGAGGGCCGCCCACTGTCGCAACATATCGTTGGTGATCCTCGCTTTTCTGCCCGGGTTGAGCCGATCCTCGCCGCGCGGGGTCAGCGTGCCGTCCGGGCGAAGGTAGACTCTCAGTGCTCCAAATGAAACGTTGTTTCGCCTGGCCAAGCCATCGAGCCCGCCTGTGGCCTTCATTCTCTTCGGGCCAAGGGTTGCGCACTCTCGCACCATGTCGCCAGTGATCTTGGCTTTCCTGTCCGACGCGCCAGTCTCTTGTCGACGGATCTTGGCCGGGGGCGGCATGAAAGCTGCGCCTCTTCCACGGCTTGCGTCGAGTGGTGCCGAGCGCTTTTCCGCTGCGCTGTTCGAGGCGACTTCCCGTGTTGTGAGCGACGGGCGTTGCTGGACCGAACTCGATGATCTGTCGGCCCATGCTCCGACATTGGCCGGCAGTACCGGTGCGGCCGCCGTGTCCATGTTTCCTTGCAGCCACTCGACTATTAGCGGCGTTATAGAGGGGGGCGGTCCTTGGACTGACCCCGACGGCATGCAGGCTAAAGCCCCGGTATTGGCATCCGGCGCGGGCACGCCGTATTGGTAGTCCAGCAACCCATCCAGTACTTGCGGTGTTGCGGAGGGTGGCGGTCGCTGGACTGACCCCGGTGGCATGTACGCCCAGGCATTGGCATCTGGTGTGGGCACGCCATATTGGTAGTCCAGCAACCTATCCAGTACTTGCGGCGTTGCGGAGGGCGGTGGCCGTGGGACGAAGTCCGGCGAGGCGTCCACCGCCCAGGCACGGAAGTGCGGTTGCGTTTGCGCCCCAGCCTGATCTGCCTGATGCACCCAGCGGACATCGGCGCCGACGGTAGTCAACTGCATCGACGTCGACAGGCTCATGGTCCCTGGAGCCGGTCCGGCGCCCGTCATTGTTCTGAGCGGCGGCAGAAGTTGAGCCAAACTCGGCGGCATACGGGGCCATCCATCGGCACGGTGCACCTCATGCACGTCGGCGGCAAGGGGGGACGGCTGGGTTGAAGTCCAGGTTGACGGAGCAGACTGCGCCGACGTGCAAGTCGTCACGGGAAGCTGGGAGCACAGGGCCCCAGCACCAGGAACGGGACACATTGAATTGATCTCAGGGAAGCACTTTCGATCGCGGCGCGCAGTCCACCGCAGGCTTCCGATTGTCGCAGAGGCTCACTTACCCAACATGCATAAATCGTTCTTTCGGGGCGTTGCAAAGGTCTTTGCGCGACTATTGCATAGGATGGCTCAGCGCAAGACGAATGGCTCGCCTTGATGGCGGACATCCACCCCTTGCGACATCCGTAGCGACAGAGAAATCACTCGCGTAAACGGCAGCGCCCCCTGACTCCGTCGAGTTCAGGGGGCGCTGCCGCATTCAGGTCCGGCGGCCGTCGAGTGCCTCAAAGCTCATGCGGCAGGGCGATACCGGGATCCGAGGCACACCGCATCACGGACCGGAGTCCGCGGCAATGTCCGACTTGCCGGTCGGTTGTGCTAGTTGGACGCCGGTGCCGGGGCGGCTGGCGTCGTCGCGCCCGCGTCGGAGGCCGGAGCGCTCATGGCGCCGCCGGCTGCCGGGGCCGACGCCGACGTATCGGCGGCCGGCGCGGCCGATTGATCTTCCTTCTTCGAGCAACCCACCGTCACGACGGCAGCGGTCAGAAGCGTAGCAAGCATCAGAGGCAGATTTTTCATTGGGATCGTCCTTTTATGTGGGAAAAGCCTTGCGAAGAACCTTCAGTCTAACGGTGCGCTTCAGTGATGACTGTGTGCAGTTGTTGCAAAAATGCTTCAATTTGTAACGAAAATGGCCTAAAACGCCCGTCTTCTAATACCGCGTAAGCATCCAGCAACGACATGCCGTCGTCCGGAAACGACAGCATGCCGAACTGATTGGATGGATCTCGCCGGTGCCGGTTCCCAGGCGCGCTACGCTGCTCGGCAGGCCGCCAGCGCGGCCGTCAATCGTTGCCAGCCGGCGTCGTCCGCCGGCAAGCCGAGCCGCAGACTGGCCAGTGCGTGTGTTTCGCCGTTCGATTGCGTGATCGGACGGACTTCGAAAAGACGCGTCCAGACGCCTTGACCGGCCAGCGCTTCGTGCCATGCTGGCGCCGCGGCATGCGGTGTCCATGCGAAAAGCGGCGTGCCCTCGGCGGGCCAACCGGCCGTTCGCAGCAGCGTCAGCAACCGTTCTCCGTCGCGAAACAATCGTTCTCTTGCACGCGCCTGCCACGCCGTGTCGAGCAATGCGGTTCGGACTGCGAATCGTGCGGGGCCGCTGACCGTCCAGGCGCCGAGGCACGCACTCAGCCGCTCGGCCATTTCGGTCCGGCACAACGCGAAACCCGCGCGAATCCCCGCCAGACCAAAGAACTTCCCGACGGAGCGCAGCACGAACAGCCCTGGCTCGCCGACGTGCGGCGTCATCGACGCGTGTGGCGAGACATCCGCAAACGCCTCGTCGACGATCAGTAGTCCATCACGATCGGCCAGCGTGGCTCGCCATTGGGACAAGGTGTCGCGCGGGACGCACCGTGTCGTCGGATTGTCCGGATTGACCCAGACGAGATAATCGACGTCCGGCAGCCCCGCTTCAGGGCCTTGCCATGGGACCACCGTGTGGCCTGCGCGAGCGAAGGCCGGTGCGTATTCGCTGTAGGTGAGCGAGGCGATGGCGACGCGCCCCGGCCGCAGCAGCGTGGGCAGGGCACGGATGACGGCCTGCGAGCCTGCGCAGGGTACGACCGTGCTCGCCGGCACGCCGTAATAGCAGGCGGCGACGTCGATGAGATCGTCCAAGGCGTCGGGCAGATCGCGCCAGACGTTGGCGGGCGGCATCGGCACGGGGTAGCCGTTCGGATTGATGCCGGTGGACAGGTCGAGCCAGTCCTCGCGCGGGCGGCCGTAGCGAAGGACGGCCTCGCCGAGATTGCCGCCGTGACGGGGGGCTGGCGCCGGGGGAGAGCTCACAGCCATTCCGGTCACATCACGCCAGTGGGCAGGGTGTCGACCTGCGAGGCCGCGAACAACGCGAGCGCGCCGGAGACGATGAGCCACATCCACATCGAACGCGAAATGAGGCGCCACGCCGCCTTGATGTGCTGCGCGGACGGCGCCATGCCGCAGCCGAGTTCCGGGCGCGTTTCCCATTCGCCCTGATAGCGCGCCGGGCCGCCCAACTGCACGCCGAGACTACCGGCGCCCGCGGCCATCACCGGTCCCGCGTTCGGGCTGGACCAGGCCTTGGCCTGCGTGCGCCAGCAAACGATGGCACGCGACATGTCGCCGAAGATCGCGTAGCTCGCGGCCGTCAGACGTGCCGGAATCCAGTTGAGCAAATCGTCGATCCGGGCAGCCGGCCGGCCGAAGTACAGAAACTTGTCGGTGCGATAGCCCCACATGGCGTCGAGCGTATTGGCGAGACGGAACAGGACGACACCCGGTGCGCCCGCGATGGCGAACCAGAAGAGGGCGCCGAAGATCGCATCGTTGCCGTTCTCGAGCGTCGATTCGACGGCCGCGCGGGCGATGTCCGAGGCGCTTGCGTCCTCGGTGTCGCGCGAGACGATGCGCGCGGTGAGCGCGCGCGCTTGCGGCAGATCGCCTTCACTCAAGGCTCGGGCGATGGGCATCACATGCTCGCGCAAGCTGCGCGCGCCGAGCGCCGCGTACAGGGCGAGCGCCTGCCAGAGAATCCCGCTCCAGCCGGGTAGCCACGTCAGCGCCCAGGCGAGGAGCACGGGCACTACCAGCATGATCGACCACGCCCACGTGCCGCGCACCATCGCGCTGAACGGCTTGTCTCGCGTTTCCTCGGTGTTCAGCCACGCTTGCACGCCGCTGGCGATACGGCCGAAGCCGACGAGCGGATGCCATCGGCGCGGTTCGCCGAGCCAGGCGTCCAGCAGCACGCCGATCAGCGCAGCGAGCCAGAGCGATTCGGGGGCGAGTCCGGTGAGCATCGGCGATTATCCTTTGACGGCCATCGGCAGGCCGGCGACGACGAAGCGCACTTGCGGCGCGAGCGCGGCAACGCGCTGGTTCAGGCGTCCGAGCTCGTCGACGTAGCGGCGCGTGAGCGATCCCAGCGGGACCACGCCCAGGCCGATCTCATTGCTCACGACGACGATCCTGCCTGGCAGCGTGGCGAGCGTTTGCGCGAGCGATGCAACGACCTCCTGCCATTGCGCATCGTCGGCGGGCCCTTCAGGGTGATCGTCCGGCGGACAGAGCCAGCCGGCGAGCCACAGCGGCAGACAGTCGACGAGCACGCAATGGCCGTCGCGGGCGACAGCGCGCAATGCGCCGGCGAGATCGCGGCCGACTTCCACGCTCGCCCAATGCGCCGGACGCTGTGCGCGATGATGGGCGATGCGCGCGCGCATCTCGGGCTCGTCGCTCACGGCGGCCGTGGCGAGGTAGGTGACGGGCAGGCCGCTTTGCTCAGCGAGACGTTCGGCGAACGCGCTCTTGCCCGAGCGTGCGCCACCCAGCACGAAAGTCAGGTCGGGGACACTCATGGGCGATATTGTACGAGCGCCCGATGCGATAATCCGCGCCATGAGTGAAATCCCTGTCAATTTCGCAGCGCCTCCGCAGGTGCGTCGCGGCACCCTGATGATCCAGGGAACGTCGTCGGACGCGGGCAAGAGCACGCTCGTCGCCGGTCTGTGCCGGCTACTCCATCGCGACGGCGTTCGCGTGGCGCCGTTCAAGCCACAGAACATGGCGCTCAACAGCGCCGTGACGGCCGACGGTGGCGAGATCGGCCGTGCGCAGGCGTTGCAGGCGCAGGCGGCCGGGGTCGCTCCGCACACCGACTTCAATCCCGTGCTGCTCAAGCCGAGCAGCGATCGCGGCGCGCAGGTCATCATCGGCGGCAAGGTCGTGGCCGATCTCGACGCGCGCGCCTATCACGAGTACAAACCCCGGGCGATGGCCGCCGTGCTCGCCGCGTACGAGCGTCTGCGCGCCGGCTACGATGCGGTGCTCGTCGAAGGGGCGGGCAGTCCGGCCGAGGTGAACCTGCGTGCGCGCGATATCGCGAACATGGGCTTCGCCGAAGCGGTCGACGCGCCCGTGCTGCTCGTCGCCGACATCGATCGCGGCGGCGTGTTTGCACAGTTGATCGGCACGCTCGCGTGTCTGTCGGAGAGCGAGCGCGAGCGCATCGAGGGCTTCGTCATCAACCGCTTTCGCGGCGATCCGTCGCTGCTCACGAGCGGACTCGAATGGCTCGAAGCGCGCACGGGCATTCCCGTGCTCGGCGTGTTGCCGTATCTGCACGGCTTGCATCTCGATGGCGAAGACATGCTGCCCGGCGAGCGTCATGCGGCGGCCAGTGACGAGGCGCGCCTGCGTGTGGCCGTACCCGCCTTGCCGCGCATCAGCAATCACACCGACTTCGATGCCTTGCGCGCCCACCCGCAGGTCGACTTCCGCTACGTCGCGGCGGGCGAAGCGTGGCCGGCGGCCGATCTCGTCATCCTGCCCGGCAGCAAGCACGTGCGCGCCGATCTCGCGTGGTTGCGCGCGCAGGGCTGGGCGCCGGCCATCGCACGACACCTGCGCTACGGCGGCAAGGTGCTGGGAATTTGCGGCGGTTTGCAGATGCTCGGCGAAGCGATTCACGACCCGCTCGGACTGGAGGGCGAGGCCGGCACGACAGCCGGGCTGGGATGGCTCGACGTCGAAACGACCATGCAGGCGCAGAAGCAACTGCGCGTGGTGAGCGGGCAACTCGCCGTGGGCGATGACGCGCGGCCGTTGGCCCCGGTCAAGGGCTACGAGATCCATATGGGCGTGACGCAGGGGGCGGCGCTGGCCCGGCCGGCCGTGTGGCTGGACGACGGGGGCACCGACGGCGCGCGCTCGGCCGACGATCAGGTGATGGGCACGTATCTGCACGGCCTGTTCGACACGCCACAGGCGCTGCAGGCGCTTCTTGCGTGGGCCGGCGCCAGTGACATCGCGATGCAGGACTACGACGCGCTGCGTGAGGCATCGCTCGACCGGCTGGCGGATTCGATGGCCGGACATCTCGATCTGGCGCGTGTGTGGGCCTGTCTGCGCTGATTGACCGCCGCGCCGCCCGTCCTGGCGCCGCCAAGGCAGGGGGCATCCGGCCGTTGTAAGATTGACGGCAAATCGACCTCGGGGAGTCCGTAATGCCGGTGATCGTGGTGGCGAATCCAAAGGGCGGCGTGGGCAAGAGCACGCTGGCGACGAATCTGGCCGGGTATCTGGCGGCACAAGGCCATGCCGTGATGCTCGGCGACACGGACCGTCAGCAGTCTTCCCGGGCGTGGCTCGGCCTGCGGCCCGCCGGTTTGCGGCCGATTGCCGCGTGGGAAGTCGATCACAACGAAGTCGCCCGTCCACCCAAGGGCACCACGCACGCCGTGCTCGATACGCCGGCGGGGCTCCACGGCAAGCGGCTCGACACGATTCTCCGGCTTGCCGATCACGTGCTGGTGCCGCTGCAGCCTTCGATCTTCGATATCCTCGCCACGCGCGACTTCCTGCAGAAGCTGGGCGAGGAGAAGGCCGTGCGGCAGGGCGACGTGCGCATCGGCGTGGTCGGCATGCGCGTGGACGCGCGCACCCGGGCGGCCGATCAACTCGCGCGCTATTGCGACGAAGCGGGGCTGCCGGTGCTGGGTATGCTGCGCAACACGCAGAACTACGTGCAACTCGCTGCGCATGGCCTCACGCTGTGGGATGTCGCTCCCGGACGCGTGGAGCGCGATCTGCCGCAGTGGGACGGCATTACGGCGTTCGTGGCGAAGTGAGCACGCCGCGCGCGTAGCGCCGGCTTTCGGCAGACAAGCAGCAGAGAAGCGACAGGCACGCGACAAGCCCTCGACAAACGCCAAAAAGGGGCCCGTGGGCCCCCTTCGTTACGGCAAGCGCAAAGTGACGCGACGTCGTGCCACGTCCCGCATCGAGGATTACTTCGCGGCGGCCGCCTCGAACGCGCGGGTCTCTTCCCACGCCTGGAGCGGCACGTGATCGCGCTCGCCCTTCTGCACGTTCTTCTCGTCGACGAACACCAGCTTCGGCTTGAAGCCTGCCAGCACTTCCTTCTCCTCGACCTGCGCGTACGACACGATGATCACGATGTCGCCCAGTTGCGCGCGGCGTGCGGCGGCGCCATTGAGCGAGATCATGCCGCTGCCGCGTTCGCCGCGAATGGCATAGGTGGTGAAACGTTCGCCGTTGTTGACGTTGAAGATGTCGATTTGCTCATTTTCGACAAGGCCCGAGGCTTCGAGCAGGTTCTCGTCGATCGCGCACGAGCCTTCGTAATGCAATTCGCAATGCGTTACGGTGGCGCGATGGATCTTCGACTTGAGCATGGTGCGGTACATGGCGTGCCTCTTGTGTTGCGATGTCGCGCATGCGGCGCGACGAGAGATGCGCACGTGATCGACAGGGTCGATACGCACGCGGCTTGCGCCGGGAGCGCGGCGCCGGTCGTCCGACCGGCGGTGCGCCCCCCGCGCTCAGATTTCGAGATTGTCGATCAGGCGCGTGGTGCCGAGCCTGGCGGCCGCGAGCACCACCAGACTTTCGGCCGGCGCCGCGCCCGGTGCGGGCACGCGCAGGTTCGCACGTTGACGGATCGACACGTAGTCGGGCTTCCAGCCACGCTCGACGAGCGTCTTCATGGCGGCCGCTTCCAAGGCTGTGTAATCGGTCTTGCCGCCATTCACGTCGTCGCAGACCTGGTTCAGCAGACGATAGAGCTGCGGCGCTTCGGCGCGCTCCGCGTCCGACAGATAGCGGTTGCGTGAGGACAGTGCCAGACCGTCGTCGGCACGCACCGTCTCGGCGGCGATGATCTCGATGGGCAGCGCGAACTGACGGCACATGCTGCGCACGATCATCAACTGCTGGTAGTCCTTCTTGCCGAACACCGCCACACGCGGCTGCACGCAGGAAAAGAGCTTGGTGACGACCGTGCACACCCCTTTGAAGAACCCCGGTCGGAATTCGCCTTCCAGAATGTCGCCCAGATCGTGCGGCGGCTCGACGCGATACTCCTGCGGCTCGGGATACATCTCCTTCTCGTCCGGCGCGAACAGTACGTAGACGTTCTCGCGCGTGAGCTTCTCGATGTCGTCCTGCATGGTGCGCGGGTACTTGTCGAAGTCCTCGTTCGGCCCGAATTGCAGGCGGTTCACGAAGATGCTGGCAACGACCGGATCGCCGTGCTGGCGCGCCAGCCGCATGAGCGACAGATGCCCTTCATGCAGATTGCCCATCGTGGGCACGAAGGCGACGCGATTCTGTCCGCGCAGTTGGTCGCGCAGTTCGGGAATCGAGGGGATGATTTTCATTGAGGTTCCGTGCGTGGCGTACGTGTATTGCGTACGGGAGTGGTATGCGCCTTGCTGGGCAAGGGGCGGGGCCGCCAAAACGTCCGGGGGATTGTAGAGGAAATCGCAACGGGCGTGCGCAAAACCGCGCTGGCGGGGCGGGCTCCGGAATTCGGGTTGGTCGCCGCCGAATTGAGCTCCGCGCTCGGGGGCGCCGTTCGGCGCTCAGTTTGGCGCCTAGTTTGGCGAGTAGGTCAGGCGGACATAGATCGGCGCAAACGGCTCGGCTTGCGTGATTTCCAGCAGCGATTCGCGCGAGAGTTCGAGCATGGCGATGAAGTTCACCACCACGACCGGCACGCCGCGCGTGACGTCGAAGAGTTCGGTGAACTCCATGAAGCGCGCGCCCTGCAGCCGTCGCAGAATCTGGCTCATGTGCTCGCGCACCGACAGTTCTTCGCGTGAGATCTTGTGATGCTGCACCAGTTTGGCCCGGCGCAGCACTTCGGCCCACGCCGCGCGCAGGTCCTCGGCGTCGACGTCGGGAAAGCGCGGCTGGAGGCTCTGTTCGATGTACACCTGCGAGCGCAGGAAGTCGCGCCCGAGTACCGGCAGCGTGTCGAGCTTCTGCGCGGCGAGCTTCATCTGCTCGTATTCCAGCAGACGGCGTACGAGTTCGGCGCGCGGATCCTCGGCTTCTTCGCCCGTGTCGGCCTTCTTGACCGGCAGCAGCATGCGCGACTTGATCTCGATGAGCATGGCTGCCATCAGCAGATATTCGGAGGCAAGCTCGAGGTTGGTTCTGCGGATCTGGTCGACATAGAGCAGGTACTGTTTCGTGACCTGCGCCATCGGGATGTCGAGCACGTTGAAGTTCTGCTTGCGGATCAGATACAACAACAAGTCGAGCGGGCCTTCGAACGCTTCGAGGAAAATCTCGAGCGCGTCCGGCGGGATATAGAGATCGTTGGGCAGCGCGAAGAGCGGCTCGCCATACAGGCGCGCCCGTGCCACGCCGTCGACCGTGTCGGGCGTGGAGTCCTGACCGTCCTGCGGTGTGGGCAATTCCGTCGTGCCGCCGTCGCTTGCCGGCGGGGCGTGACGCACGCGCGCCGCACCGGGGGCGGCGGCGGCCGACGGGCCATGCGCGGCATCGCCCGTGCTGCCTTCGTCGGGGGTGCCGCCGTCGCTTGCCTTGCCGCTTGTCTCGCCGCTTGCGTCACCGCTTACGTCGCCACCGCTTGCGTCGCCACTTACCCCGCCGTCTTGACTGGCGTAGGCCGCGTCTTCGGAGGGGGGCGCGCCGCGCCCGAAGTCTGCCGCATCGGCAGTCCCGTCATCCGGCAACGCATCGACGTGCGGCGGCACCGGCTCGATCTCGGGGATCGGCTCGGGCAGGTGCGACGGATCGTCGGGCGTCGTGGGATTCAATGCGTGCCTGCGGCGGAGGCGTTATTCGCTCTGGTAGACGTACGGCTGCTGGGCCACACGCGACTGCTGGGCGCGGCGGCGCTCTTCCATATCGATCGGCTGCTTGTCCCACAGCAGGGCACGGCCCTGGCGCTGTTCCGCTTCCAGCGTCGGCTTTTCCGCCTTCAGTTGCTTGATGAATTGGGTGATGTCGGACTCGTACATGATCGGTTTGCGTAAAAAATAGGCAAATGCGGCAAAAACGAAAGCGGCGCCACGGTAATGGCGCCAAGCGATGCCGATTTTACCGCAAACACGTGCCGAATCCCCGTTTTGACAGTTTTGGGACGCAATGGTCAACCAGCCCGTACGGTTATGGTCAAATACGCTTCATATACGCGTCGCACGTTCCATCGTTGTGCCATGCTTGCACCGACCGTGCGATTGGGCATCATTGAGCGCACGCCGGACCACCGGCGGCGATACTTAAGACTCCAAGGAAGGTTTTGACCGCCTCGCAGATCAACCCCGGATACGACACCGGCCGTCGCTTTCGTGGGCGTGCTCGTGCGCGCTCCGCGCGCGTCCGGCCGGCCGCATGGATAGCGCGGGTCGTCCTGGCTGCCCTGGTAAGCAGCCTTTCGATCCCCGGCCTGGCGCATGCCGACTATCGCGTTCGCGTCGACGCCCCGAACGGCCTCGCCAAGCTCCTCAAGTCCAATCTCGACCTCGTGCGCTACGCCGATCGCGACGACATTGGCGACGCCCAGTTCGAGCACCTCATCGCCACTGTTGGCGAGCAGGTGCAGGAACTGACTTCGACCGAGGGCTATTTTTCACCGGTCACGCATGTGGACGTGGCGACCGCCAACGGCAAGCGCGACGTGCACGTCACCGTCGAGTCCGGCCCCCGCACCCATATCAAGGACGTCGATCTGAAGTTCATCGGTCCGGTCGCCGAGAGCGATCCGCAGCGCGTCGAGCAGTTGCGCAACGCCTGGGGACTGCCCGTCGAAGCACCGTTTCGTCAGGCCGACTGGGACAAGGCAAAGAACGATACGCTGTTCCAACTCGGACAAAAGCGCTATCACGCGGCGAAGATGACCTTCTCGCGCGCGGTGGTCGATGCCGATCACGAAGCCGCGTCGCTGGCCGCCACCTACGACAGCGGGCCGCCGTTCACGCTGGGACCGCTTGTCATCACCGGCACGCGCCGCTATCCGGCGCAGATCATCCGCAACGTCAATCCGCTGTCCGAGGGCGAGGCTTTCGACGCGGATCGGTTGCAGGAACTGCAGCGCCAGATCCAGGCCACGCCGTATTTTTCGAACGTGATCATCTCGGTGACGGAAGACCCCTCGAAAGCCGAGAATGCACCGGTGGAAGTGAAGGTGCGCGAATTTCCCGAGCATCGCGTGCAAAGCGGTGTGGGGTACACGACCGACACCGGCGCGAGCGTGAACGGGCGCTATTCCTACTACAACCTGTTCGGCCGCGCGTGGACCTTCGATACGCAGGCGCGTCTGGAGCAATACCGGCAGGGCGGCTATGCGGAGATCGCCATGCCGCCCGATACGAACGCCTATACCAACAGCCTGCGCGGCTCGTTCGATCGCACTTACCTGAACGGTCTCGACCAGCGCTCGCTGCAGATCGGCATCAAGCGTGCACGCTCACGCGAGCGCTACGACTGGGCCTACACGCTCGACTTCTACCGCACCGACGAGCGGCCTGACGGCGGCGCGCGCTTCCTCAACAAGGCGCTCGTGCCGGCGTTCTCGTGGAACCGCCGCGACGTGGACGACCTGATCTTTCCGCGCAAGGGCAACATCATCAACACGCAGATCGGCTTCGCGGCCAAGCCTGTACTCACCGATCAGAGCTTCGTGCGCCTCTACGGCCGTATCCGCCAGTATTTTCCGGTTGCCGAACGCGATCTCGTGCTCGCGCGGCTGGAACTCGGCGCGGTGCTCACCAACGGCAACAGCAACCGGATTCCGTCGTCGCTGCTGTTCTTCGCGGGCGGCACGTCGTCGATTCGCGGCTACACGTACCAGAGCATCGGGCGGCAGCAGAACGGCACCACGTTCCCGACGAAGTACCTTGCCACGGCGAGTCTCGAATATCAGCGCTGGGTCACGCGCGACTGGGGCGGCGCGGTGTTCTGGGACGTGGGGACGGCCACGGACGACTATCGTCACCCCACGCCGCTGTATCACGGCGTCGGCGTCGGCCTGCGCTGGCGAAGCCCCGTCGGGCCGGTGAACGTGGACCTCGGCTACGGCTTGCACGACCGGCGCTTCCGCCCGGCCATCTCGCTGGGGGTGGCGTTCTGATGACGACGATGCCGCTCCATTCCACCACGCCTGACCGCCTCACGGAGGGCGCATCCGCCGCGCACACCGGGGGCGCCGGCGATGCGCGCGAGCCTGTCCTGACGCCACCGGGTTCGGCGGGTCCCTCGCCGGGACATTCGAAGCCGCCGCCAGGGCATGGGGACGCGACACCCCCGCCACCGCCTCCACCGAAGCGCCGCCGATGGGGCCGTGCGCTGGTGGCGGCGTTGCTGACCGTGCTGCTCGTCGTCGTACTGGCGCTCGGCGCGCTGCTCTGGGCGATGTCCAGCGAGCGCGGCAGCCGCTGGCTCTGGCAGACGGCCGTGGCGACGCTCGGCGGCAAGCTCGCCGGTGACTGGCGCGGCGGCAGCTTGGCCCATGGCTTCACCGTGAACGACGTGCGCTATGTGGATGGCGCCACGCGCATCACGGCGAGCCGCCTGGAGAGTCGCTGGCAATTGCGGCTGCGCCCGTTGCATTTCACCGTCGACAAGCTGCACGCGGGTGATGTCGAGCTCGCGTTCGCGCCTTCTCCGCCGCCCGCCGCGCCGATGACGTTGCCGACGAGCCTGCGTCTGCCCCTTGGCCTCACCCTGGGCGACGTTCGCGTCGCGAAGCTTACACTGCATTCCCCCGCGCTGGTGCTCGACGATATTCGCCTTGCGGCCCGTAGCGACGGCATGCAACACACGATTGAGGTCGAGCATCTCGGCACGCCATACGGTGATGCGCAGGCCAATCTGCAACTGAACGGCCGGCGTCCGTTCGTGCTCGGCGGCAACGTCGGTTTGCAGGCGAAGGCGGGCGAGATTCCCGTTGCGCTGCAGGCCAAACTGTCGGGCTCGCTCGACGCGTTGGTGGTCGACCTGAGCGCGAGTGGCGAAAAGCTGGCAGGAACGGCGCACATTGCTGCGTCCCCCTTTGGCGCGGTGCCGCTCTCTCGCGCGCAGATTGCGCTCGACCATCTCAATCCGCGCGACTTCGCCGCCGGCGCGCCCCAGGCCGATCTCGCCGTGCAGGCGGACTTGCGGCCGTCCCCCGGTGCGAAGGAATTCCGCGTGATGGGGCCCGTGTCGGTGACCAACGCGAAGCCGGGCGCGATCGACGAGGGGTGGCTGCCGGTGGAGAGCTTGCGTACCGAGGTGTTGCTCGATGCGACGCGTCAGGCGTTGACCGGCATCGAACTGAAGCTGGCCGGTCGTGCGCTCCTGACCGGCAGCGGTGAGTTGCGCCGCGAGAAGGCGACGGTGACAGGCGTTGCACCGCAAGCGCCCGCAGGCGGTACGGCGAAGGCAAGTGCAGCTACCGCTGCAAGCGCGGTGGCTGCCGCGCCGACGCAAGGCGAGGCCGCCCCGGTTCCGGAAGCGATGGTCGGCGGCTTCGCCTTCACGATGCGCGACCTCGATCTGCGCGCGCTGTACGGCAAGTTGCCGGCAACGAAGCTCGGCGGTCCGCTGGATGTGAAACTCGACGCGGCCGGCCAGCGCATCGCGCTCGACTGGCGCGACGCCGCCCGTCGCATCGCCGCCGACGTGGCGCTCGACGCCAAGGGCACCACCGTCCATGCGCTGTCGCTCGATGCGGGCAACGGCAAGGTCTCGGCCACGGGCGTGCTGGAGAACGGGGACATCGGCGCCTACCGGGCGCAGGTCAAGCTGTCGCGGTTCGATCCGGCGGCCTGGTACGACCTGTACGGCACGGCCAAGCGCGGGCGGAAAAATCCGGTGGCCAGCGTCACCGGACAATTCGACGCGCAGGGCACGCTGCGGCCCGAGCTGGCCTTGACGCTGAAGTTCGCGCTACAGGACAGCGTCTACGCCGATCTGCCGATGAGCGGTGCGGGCACGGTGAAGGTAGCGGGCACACGTCTGTTGCCCAGCGACGCGAATCTGCTCGTCGCGGGCAACAAGGTCGCGCTGCGCGGCAGCTTCGGTGCGCCGGGCGACAGGATGGCGGTCAACGTCGACGCCCCCGCGCTCGACAGGCTCGGCTTCGGCCTTGCGGGGCGCATGCACGTCGACGGACAGGTTTCGGGGACGATGGCGCGCCCCGTCGTGGTCGCGACGCTTGCCGCCGACAAGCTGGCGCTCGGCGAGCACAGGCTCGAACATCTCGCAGGCAAGATCGACGTAAGCGGTGTGCTGCCGGGCGCGCCGAGCGACCGCCTGAACGTCACGCTCGACGCCCAGGGGCTGCGCAGCGGCGTCACGCGCCTGGACCGCCTCTCGCTGGCGCTGGCAGGCACGCGCGGCGCGCATACGCTGCATCTCAAGACGGCGGGCAAGTTGCGCGAAGCGCCGATCGATCTGAGCCTCGACGCCGCCGGCGCCGTGACGAACACGGCGGGCAAACCGGGCTGGCGCGGCACGATCCAGACGCTCGAGAACCAGGGCGTGCCGAAAATCCACCTCGCCGCACCGTGGCGCATCGAGGCGAGCGCCGCCAGCGTGCATCTCGGCGCGGCGAAGCTCGTCACCGGCGCCGGCGCACTGTCGCTGACGAATCTCGATTACGGCAGCGGTCAACTGAAGACCGCCGGCACGCTCGACACGCTGGACATCGCGCAAGTGTTGCGGGTCATGCAGTCGTTCACCGGCGAGACGCCTGCCGTGGCGAGCGATCTCGTGCTCGACGGCAAGTGGGATGTCCGCACCGGCCAGCGCGCCGACGGCTTCGTGGAAATCGTGCGGCGCACTGGCGACGTGACGCTGCGCCGGGGGGGCGTGAACGATCATGTGAATGTGACCGTGACGGGCATTCCTGAATTGAGCGCGGAGAAGGGCGGGGTGAGCGCACGGGTGCCGTTGGGCATTTCCGACTTGCGGGCGCGCGTCGATCTGTCGGGCCAATCAGCTCGCGCGACCGTCAAGGCGGTGTCGTCGTTGGTCGGCACGCTCGACGCCGACGTCCAGACCGGCTTGCGCGTGGCCAACGGCATTCCGGAACTGCACGACGACGCGCCGCTCGCCGGACGCGTGGCCGTCGCCATCCCGAATATCTCGAAGTTCGAGAGTCTGGCAGGCGCGCAATTTGCCTTCAAGGGTCGGGCCAACCTGCAACTGACGCTCGCGGGCACGGTGGGCAAGCCGCGCCCGACGGGCGAGTTGAGCGCCGACGATCTGGCCGTGCAGATGTTCGACACGGGCGTGAGCGTGAAGGACGGCCGTGTGCGCATCGCTCTCACGCCGACCGAGATCGTGCTGCGCGACGTGGTCGTGACCGGCGGCGGTGGCGGCACGGCGCGCGCGACCGGCAACGTGCGGCTCGACACGCCCGAACCGACGCTCGGCGTCACGGTCGCCGCCGACAGGCTGCAACTGTTCGCGGCGCCGGATCGGCAGCTCTCGCTCACCGGCGAGGCGAAGGCCTCGGGCAGCGGCGATGCGATGGCGGTCACTGGCAAGTTCACCGTGGATCGGGCCCGCTTCGCGTTGCCGCCGACCACGGCGCCCAAGCTCGGCGACGACGTCGTGGTCGTGCGTGGCGGCGCGCAGGCGCGCACCAAGCCGCTCGATCCGAAAGAGGAAGCCGCGCGCATCAGCGAGAAGCCGACGAGTCGGTTCTCGCCGCACATCAACGTCGAGGTCAACCTCGGCCGCGACTTCCGCTTCATCGGCGCAGGGGCCGATCTGCTGCTGCGCGGTAGCATGCGCGTGCAGAGCGATCCGCTCACGCCGATGCGGGCGACCGGTACCATCACCGTCGCGGAGGGCACGTACGAGGCGTTTGACCGCAAGCTCGCCATCGAGCGTGGGCAGATCAACTTCGTCGGCCCGCTCGATAATCCGGACATCTACATCCAGGCCATGCGGCGCAATCAGGAAGTCGCCGCTGGGGTGCTGGTCACGGGGACGGTGCGGCAGCCGCGCGTGTCGCTCGTCTCCGAGCCGAACGTGTCGGACGAAGAGAAGCTGTCGTGGCTGCTGTTCGGTCATGGCCCGGACGGTGCGGGCCTTGGTCAGCGTCAGGCGATGGCGGGCGCGGCCACGGCGCTGTTGGGGGCGGCGGGCGGCAAGCGCATCATCAAGGACCTGGGCATCGACGAATTCAGCATCGGCACCAGCGACTCGGGCCTCTCGGACGACGAGCAGGTGGTGAAGGTCGGCAAGGCGATTTCGGACAACTTCGCGCTCGGCTACGAGCAGAGCCTGACGAGCGCGGCGAGTATCGTGAAGATTACCTGGCAGGTCTCGCGTCGCTGGCAGCTCGTGCTGCGCACCGGTTCGCTGTCGGGCTTCGACGTGCTGTTCAATCGTCGCTTCGATTGAGGCGGCGCGGGCCTGAGAGCAAGGAGGGAGTATCGATGAGAACGCCGCTTCGTTCCGTTCATCCGGCGCCATACGCGCGCCGTGGCCTTCGTTGGGGAGTCGCCATGGGATTGTTTGCGAGTCTGTTGGGACTGTTCGGCTGCGATCAGGAGCAGATCGACAAGGTGCGCGAGAAGGCGCGCGACACGTTCAATGCCGTCAAGCCGGACGACATGCTGTTGCGCGACCTGAAGCCCGGGGTGAGCACCGAGGCGCAGGTGCGCGACCAGATGGGCAAGCCCGAAATCGTATGGGAGAACAACGACGGCTCGCGTCGTCTCGAGTATCCGCGCGCGCCGGGCGGCTTGCGAACGTACATGGTGGACATCGCACCGGACGGCAAGCTGCGTGCCGTGACGCAGGCGCTCACCGCGGAGAACTTCGAGCAGGTGCGGCCGGGCATGACGCAGGACGACGTGCGGCGCTTGCTCGGCAAGCCGACGAGCGTTGCGGAGTACCGTCTGAAGAAGGAGACGGTGTGGAGTTGGCGTTGGCTCGAGGACGGCGTGAATACGCCCGGCCTGTTCAACGCGCATTTCGGGCCGGACGGCCGCGTGAGCGTGACCTCGCGCTCGCCAGACCCGTCGTCGGAACGTCCCTGAGTCGCCTGAATTGCGTTATCGCGAGCGGGCGGCGTCTGCCGTGCCTGCGCCACTTGCCGCACCCGCCGTGCCGGTCGACGCGTGACGGTGGCGATTCGCCACCATGCGTTCGTGCAGACGCGTGATGATGCGGCTGCCCGTCTTCTCGAACGCAAACGGCAGCAGCGCGTGCACGAGGCAGGCCAGGCAGGCGCCCAGCAGCGGCAGGGCGAACGAGAGTGCCGAACCCATGTGCTGGAGATAGTTTTCGCCGACAGAGGCTGGATGCTGGGTGAAAATTTTCATATCGACCTCTATTTTTGGAATGTTTCTGAAGTTTACCTTCGTAAGGAAGGTAAAGGCTTTCAAAAATATCGCCGAATCGGGTAGGATTTGGAAAAATTTTCCTCGGAGAGGCTGTTGTGGACAAAACCGATCTCGCGATTCTGGAAAACCTGCAAGAAGATGCCTCGCGGTCGTTGGGTGAGCTGGCCGAGGCCGTGCACCTGTCGCCCACGCCGTGTTGGCGGCGCGTGCAGCGCCTGCGCGAGAGCGGTGTGATCACCGGGCAGGTGACGCTGTGCGATCCGCAGCA
Organism: Pandoraea pulmonicola; assembly: GCF_000815105.2. Taxonomy (NCBI): domain Bacteria; kingdom Pseudomonadati; phylum Pseudomonadota; class Betaproteobacteria; order Burkholderiales; family Burkholderiaceae; genus Pandoraea; species Pandoraea pulmonicola. The sequence goes on from NZ_CP010310.2 coordinate 1,532,208, forward strand.
ACTCGACCTGCGCGTTACCGCGTTCGTCTTCATCAAGGCGGCGACGCACAGCGAGGACTGGATGCTGCGCTTCGTGGAGGGCGCGCGCGAGTTGCCCGAGATCGTCGAAATTCACCGCATGGCCGGCGAGATCGACTACCTGCTCAAGGTCTACCTGCCCGACATCGCGGCCTACGATCGCTTCTACAAGAAGCTCATCCGCGTGGCCGACCTGCAGGACATCAGCGCGAGCTTTTCGATGGAGACGGTCAAGTTCACCACGGCGCTGCCCGTGGAGCATCTGCGTTAAGCGTTGTCGCCGGGGGCGTCGCCACCTTCGTCGATAGGCGTCGGGAGCGTGGCGCGGCGCCACATTATTTGGGACGCGTTTCATGGCTCAGAACATCTACGACAACCCGGACTTCTTCGCCGGCTACAGCCAACTGCCCCGCCAGGTCCATGGTCTGGACGGTGCACCGGAATGGCCCGCCATCCGCGCGATGCTGCCGGACGTGCGCGACAAGCGCGTCGTCGATCTCGGCTGCGGATTCGGCTGGGCGTCGCGCTGGTTGCGCGAGCAGGGCGCGAGCGCCGTACTCGGCATCGATCTCTCGCAAAACATGATCGATCGTGCGAAGGCCGCCACGCACGACGACGCCATCGAGTACCGCATCGCGGATATCGAGACGCTTGAACTCCCGCCGGCGTCGTTCGATCTGGCATACAGCGCGTTGACGTTCCACTACGTGCGCGATTTTTCGCGCCTGGTGCGCACGATTCACAACGCCCTGGCGCCGGGCGCCGACTTTGTCTTCACGATCGAGCATCCCGTGTACATGGCGGCGGCGCATCCGCACTGGATCGCCGACGAGGACGGCCGCAAGACGTGGCCGGTCAACGGGTACGCCGTGGAAGGGGAGCGTCGCACCGACTGGTTCGCGAAGGGCGTGCTGAAGTACCACCGTACGCTTGCCACGACGCTCAATGCCCTGACCGACGCGGGTTTTGGTCTGCGCAGAATCGAGGAATTCGCTCCGACGCCTGAGCAGGTCCGGCAGACGCCCGCGCTTGCGGAGGAACTGGAGCGTCCGATGATACTGATGGTGTCGGCCTCGCGCTAAGCCCATTCACGCGCCCGCTGACACATGTGGACGCCCGTCGGCGCTTATCGCACGAATCCATTGCACAAAGCAAACACCCCGGCGGCGGAAGGGATCCGTCGTCCGGGGTGTCCGGTGGGCGACGCGCAGGTGCCGGCGGCCGACACCGCGTGGCCCGCGCGTATGCGCGAGTGCCTTACTTCACACGCATACCAGGCTTCGCGCCGTTGTGCGGCTCGAGGATGTAGATGCCGGGCTCGGCCTTCTCGTCGGCGGCCGAGGCGGCGAGCACCATGCCTTCGGACAGGCCGAACTTCATCTTGCGCGGCGCGAGGTTGGCTACCATCACCGTGAGCTTGCCCACGAGCGCCTCCGGCTGCGGATACGCCGACTTGATGCCGGAGAAGACGTTGCGCGTTTGCGCTTCGCCCACGTCGAGCGTCAGTTGCAGAAGCTTGTCGGAGCCTTCCACCGCCTTGCAATCGACGATGCGCGCAATGCGCAGATCGATCTTCGCGAAGTCGTCGATGGTGATGAAGCCGTCGCCCTCGGCCGTCTTTTCCGCCTTTGCGGTTTCCTTCGTCCCCTTCGCTGCCTTGCCCTTGTCCGCCGCGTCGGCTGCCGCCGTCGGGGCGGCCGCTTGCAGCGAGTCGCGGTTGGCGGCGAGCAACGCCTCGACCTGCTTGCCCTCGACGCGCGTCATCAGGTGCTTGTACGCGGTGATCGCGGTGTCGGCGGTGAGCGGGCGCTCCACGTCCTGCCACGTTTGCGGGGCGATGCTCAGGAAGCGCTCCACCGCCTCGGCGGTCACCGGCAGGACCGGCTTGAGATACAGCGTGAGCAGGCGGAAGGCCTCCAGACACACCGAGCATGCCTCGTGCAGCGCGGCCGCCTGCGCCGGATCCTTGGCCAGATCCCACGGCTTGACCGTGTCGACGTAGCCGTTGACCGCATCGGCCTGTTCCATCACGAGACGCAGCGCCTTGCCGAATTCGCGTGCCTCGTAGTGCGCGGCGATCTGCGCGGCCACACCGCGCAGCTGCGTCAGCAGCTCATGCTGCATGGCGTGCGCCGACACGCGACCGTCGAAACGCTTGATCAGGAAGCCCGCCGCGCGGCTCGCGATGTTGACGTACTTGCCGACCAGATCGCTGTTCACGCGTGCAATGAAGTCATCGAGGTTCAGGTCGATGTCTTCCATCGTGTTGCCGAGCTTCGCGCCGATGTAGTAGCGCAGCCATTCCGGGTTCAGGCCGGTGTCGATGAAGCTCTGCGCCGTGATGAACGTGCCGCGCGACTTCGACATCTTCTGGCCGTCCACGGTGAGGAAGCCGTGGGCGTACACGTTGGTCGGCGTGCGATGGCCCGAGAATTCGAGCATCGCGGGCCAGAACAGCGTGTGGAAGTACAGGATGTCCTTGCCGATGAAGTGGTACTGCTCGGTGCTCGAACCCGGTTTCACCCACTCCTCGAAGTTCAGCCCGCGCTTCGCGCACAGGTTCCTGAAGCTCGCGTAGTACCCGACCGGGGCGTCCAGCCAGACGTAGAAGTACTTGCCGGGGGCGCCGGGAATCTCGAAGCCGAAGTAGGGCGCATCGCGCGAGATGTCCCAGTCGGCCAGCGTCGACTCGCCGTCTTCGCCGAGCCATTCCTTCATCTTGTTGGCCGCTTCGGGCTGCGCGAGGCCAGCCACCCACTTGCGCAGGAACTGCTCGCAACGTTTGTCCGAGAGCTTGAAGAAGTAGTGCGTGGACGTCTTGCGCACCGGCGTGGCGCCCGAGACGACCGAGTACGGGTTGATCAGGTCGGTCGGCGCGTAGGTCGAACCGCACACCTCGCATGAGTCGCCGTACTGGTCCTTCGCGCCGCACTTCGGGCACTCGCCCTTGATGAAGCGGTCCGGCAGGAACATTTCCTTGACCGGGTCATACGCCTGTTCGATATCGCGCGCCTCGATGAGGCCCTGTTCCTTGAGCGCGAGATAGACGCTTTCGGACAATTCGCGGTTTTCTTCGGAATCGGTCGAATAGTAGTTGTCGAACGAGATGCCGAAGCTGTCGAAGTCGCGCTTGTGTTCCTTCCAGACACGCTCGATCAACTGCTTGGGCGTGAGCCCTTCCTTTTCGGCGCGCAGCATGACGGGCGTGCCATGCGTGTCGTCCGCGCCGACGTAGTACACCTCATGCCCCTGCATTCGCATGTGCCGCACCCAGATGTCGGTCTGGATGTACTCGACCAGGTGACCGATGTGAATCTGGCCATTGGCGTACGGCAGGGCGGAGGTGACGAGAATGCGGCGGGACATGGGGATCGAGTCTGCTGTTGAAGAAACCGGGAAAGGTCGATTCTAGCAGGCAGGCGGCGTGGTCGCCCAAATGGTGCGTCGGAAGCGCCGAGGTGATCGCGGGGGCGCCGGCACACATCGTGCGGCCAAAAAAAAGCCGGAACGAGAGGTTCCGGCAGAACTAGGCACACGTAACGTCAATAACAAAGAGGAGATGGAAGCGCCCACGGTAGGCACTTCCGAAGGGTCTGAGCGATGTCATGCCGGATTAGTTCAACGGATCGGCCGACTTTCGATGCTGCATTGCAACATGCGGGCCGGCTGTCAGTGGCCGAAAAGCAACATGCCCGGCGAACCGGGCATGTGCGTGAGGCAGGAGAAGATGTCTTCGACGATGTGATGCGCCGAAAGACGATCAGCCGCGCGGCATCGGCTGATTCGGCGCGTGCAGCAGGATTTCCACGCGGCGGTTCTGCGCGCGGCCCTCGGGGGTGGCGTCCGAGGCGACCGGCTGGCTCGACGCCACGCCGGTGGCGCTCAGACGGTTGGCGGCGACGCCGCGGCTGACCAGATACTCGGCGACGTTGGACGCACGTCTTTGCGACAGCGGTATGTTGATGCGATCGCCGCCCGTGCTGTCGGTATGGCCCACGATGTTGGCCGTGATGCCGGGGTTCTGGTTGAGCGACGTGGCAACGTCGTCGAGCACGGCGCGGAAGTTCGGCTTGATGACCGCGCGCCCCGTGTCGAAGGTGACGTCGCTCGGCACGGCGACCTTGAGCGAGCCGTCGGGCTGTTCGGAGATCGTGGTGCCGGTGCCGGCGGTGTGGCCGCCGAGCATGTTCTTGATGGATTGCCAGTTGTAACCGGTCGCACCGCCCGCGGCAGCGCCCACGGCGGCGCCGATCAGCGTGCCGGCGGTGTCGCCCCCGATGAGGTTGCCAAGACCCGCCCCGACCGCGGCGCCGACACCGGTGCCCACAGCCGTGTTGGTGCCCTGCGGCGTCTGGCAGCCGGCCAGCAGCGCGGCGGCGGCCAGGACAAGTGCGGAAGCGTGCAGAGTGTTCTTGTTCATTTGAGGCTCCTTATCGATTAGCCAAGCAGTGATGAAACACGCGCGAGCACGTCGTCGAAGCACGCGCAGACCGCAGGGGTTTTAAACCGGCAGCTGCGCCGTCTCTTACAATAGCGCCGAGTGTCAACCGCAGGCAAGGACAGTTTGCCGCGACGGCTGGTCCCCATAATGCGCGCGCCTCGCATGCTAATCGAGAGCGCGCGCCATGATTGTTACAAGTTGTTAGCGCCGTGCCGGGCATGTTCCGGCGCGCCTGGACGGAGCGAGATAGCCACATGGAAGTTGCCCAGATCAATGAAGTACTGCGTAGCATCGTCGACCCCGATACGGGGCTCGATCTGATCGCCGGAAAATATGTGAAGCAGGTCGCGGCGGAGCACGGCCACGTCGGTATCCAGATCGAATTCGGCTATCCGGCCAGGAGCCAGTTCGACGCCATGCGCGCGCGCATCACCGACGCCGTCGGCAAGCTGCCCGGCGTCGAGCGCGTGGCCGTCGAAATCGGTCAGAAGATCGTCTCGCACGCCGTGCAGCGCGGTGTGAAGCTGCTGCCCAACGTGAAGAACATCGTCGCGGTGGCCTCGGGCAAGGGCGGCGTGGGCAAGAGCACCACGGCCGTGAACCTCGCGCTCGCGCTCGCGGCCGAAGGCGCCAACGTCGGCATTCTTGATGCCGACATCTACGGCCCCTCGCTGCCCACGCTGCTGGGCATTCACGGCAAGCCGGAATCGAAGGACGGCAAGACGCTCGAGCCGATGATCGGCCATGGCCTGCAGGCGAGCTCCATCGGATTCCTGATCGAACCGGACAACCCGATGGTCTGGCGCGGCCCGATGGTCACCCAGGCGCTCGAACAATTGCTCAATCAGACGAACTGGAAGGATCTCGACTACCTCATCGTCGACATGCCGCCGGGCACGGGCGACATCCAGCTCACGCTTGCGCAGAAGGTGCCGGTCACGGGTGCGGTCATCGTGACTACGCCGCAGGACCTGGCGCTGCTCGACGCGCGCAAGGGGCTCAAGATGTTCGAGAAGGTCGGCGTGCCGATTCTGGGTCTCATCGAGAACATGAGCGTGCATATCTGCTCGAACTGCGGCCACGAGGAGCCGATCTTCGGCGTGGGCGGCGGCGAGCGCATGAGCCACGACTTCGACGTCGATCTGCTCGGCAAGCTGCCGCTGGAGATGAGCATCCGCGTGCATGCCGACGCGGGCATGCCGAGCGTGGTCGGCGACCCGGACGGCCCCGTGGCGGCCCGCTACAAGGCCATTGCGCGCAAGGTAGCGGTGAAGATCGCGGCCAGGCAGAAGGACATGACGAGCAAGTTCCCGTCGATCGTCGTCCAGAACACGTAACCGGCACGGCCGCCGGGCTTCGGGCGCGTGCGGGGCGCCCGCAAAGCCCCGCACGGGGCGGTCGGACCGAAAACCTCACCGCACCGCAACAATCGCGTAAAATACGCCCACTTTTCACGTACCACGCCCATTCAGGCCCACACATGAGCATCAAGTCCGACAAATGGATCCGGCGTATGGCCGAGGAGCACGGCATGATCGAGCCCTTCGAGCCGTCGCAGATCCGGTATTCCCAGGACGGGCAAAAGATCGTCAGCTACGGCACGTCGAGTTACGGCTACGATATCCGCTGTGCGGCCGAATTCAAGATCTTCACGAACATCAATTCGACGATCGTCGATCCGAAGAACTTCGACGAGAAGTCGTTCGTCGATTTCTCGGGCGACGTGTGCATCATTCCGCCGAACTCCTTCGCGCTGGCGCGCACCGTCGAGTACTTCCGCATTCCGCGCAACGTGCTGACCGTGTGCCTGGGCAAATCGACGTATGCCCGTTGCGGCATCATCGTGAACGTGACGCCGTTCGAGCCGGAATGGGAGGGCTACGTGACGCTGGAATTCTCGAACACGACGCCGCTGCCGGCGAAGATCTACGCCAACGAAGGCGTGGCGCAGGTGCTGTTCTTCGAATCCGACGAAGTCTGCGAGACCTCGTACAAGGATCGCGGCGGCAAGTACCAGGGACAGCGTGGCGTCACGCTGCCGAAAACCTAGCCCCTTACACTCGACTCGCCGCCGGTGAGCATCCTCTTTACTGCAATGCCCAAGAGCCACGGCCATGTCGGACCGTGGCTCGTTCTTTTGTCGAAGGAACGCCAATGAAATTCCGTTTTCCGATCGTCATCATCGACGAGGACTTCCGCTCCGAGAATATTTCCGGATCCGGGATTCGTTCCTTGGCGGAGGCTATCGAAGCCGAAGGCATGGAAGTCAACGGCCTCACGAGCTATGGCGATCTGACCTCGTTCGCGCAGCAGGCAAGCCGCGCGTCGAGCTTCATCCTGTCCATCGACGACGACGAATTCGGCACCTTCTCGAGCGAAGCGGGCGGCGAAGGCGAGGGCGAACTGGCGCTGGCGATCATCAACCTGCGCGCGTTCGTGCAGGAAGTGCGCCGCCGCAATCCGGACATTCCGATTTTCCTGTATGGCGAGACGCGCACGTCGCGCCACATCCCGAACGACATCCTGCGCGAGCTGCACGGCTTCATTCACATGTTCGAGGACACGCCCGAGTTCGTGGCGCGCCACATCATCCGTGAGGCCAAGTCCTATCTCGACTCGCTGCCGCCGCCGTTCTTCCGCTCGCTCACGCACTACGCGGCCGACGGTTCGTACTCGTGGCACTGCCCGGGGCATTCGGGCGGCGTGGCGTTCCTCAAGAGCCCGGTGGGCCAGATGTTCCACCAGTTCTTCGGCGAGAACATGCTGCGTGCGGACGTTTGCAACGCCGTGGAAGAGCTCGGCCAGCTGCTCGACCATAACGGCCCCGTGGGCGCGTCGGAGCGCAATGCGGCGCGCATCTTCAACGCCGATCACCTGTTCTTCGTGACCAACGGCACGTCGACCTCGAACAAGATCGTGTGGCATGCGACCGTCGCGCCGGGCGATATCGTCGTGGTCGACCGCAATTGCCACAAGTCGATTCTGCACGCCATCACGATGACGGGCGCCGTGCCCGTGTTCCTGACGCCCACGCGCAACCATCTCGGCATCATCGGCCCGATTCCGAAGTCGGAATTCGAGCCGGAAGTCATTCGCGCCAAGATCGAGGCGAACCCGTTCGCGCGCGAAGTGCTCAAGCGCGATCCGAACGCCAAGCCGCGCATCCTGACGATCACGCAAAGCACCTACGACGGCGTGATCTACAACGTCGAAATGATCAAGGAACTGCTCGGCAACAACATCGACACGCTGCACTTCGACGAAGCGTGGCTGCCGCACGCGGCGTTCCACGAGTTCTACCGCGACATGCACGCGATCGGCGAGGGGCGTCCGCGCTCGTCGGAAGCGACCATCTACGCCACGCACTCGACGCACAAGCTGCTCGCCGGCATTTCGCAGGCCTCGCAGATCGTGGTGCAGGACTCGGAAGCGCGCACGTTCGACACGTACCGTTTCAACGAGGCGTACCTGATGCACACGTCGACCTCGCCGCAGTACGCGATCATCGCGTCGTGCGACGTGGCCGCCGCCATGATGGAGCCGCCGGGCGGCACGGCGCTCGTGGAGGAGTCGATCGTCGAGGCGCTCGACTTCCGCCGCGCGATGCGCAAGGTGGCCTCCGAATACGGCGATTCGTGGTGGTTCTCGGTCTGGGGACCGGAGAACCTGGGCGACGAGGGCACGATCCAGCGCGAGGACTGGGTGCTGCGCGCCAACGATCGCTGGCACGGTTTCGGCGATCTGGCCGACGGCTTCAACATGCTCGACCCGATCAAGGCGACCATCATCACGCCGGGCCTGGACGTGGACGGCGAGTTCGGCGAGAGCGGCATTCCGGCGGCGATTGTCACCAAGTACCTGGCCGAGCACGGCATCATCGTGGAGAAGACCGGCCTGTATTCGTTCTTCATCATGTTCACCATCGGCATCACCAAGGGCCGCTGGAACTCGATGGTGACCGAACTGCAGCAGTTCAAGGACGACTACGACCACAACCGTCCGCTGTGGCGCGTGCTGCCCGAGTTCGTGGCGCAGTTCCCGCGCTACGAGCGCATCGGGCTACGTGATCTGTGCGACCAGATCCACAGCGTGTACAAGGCAAACGATGTGGCGCGCGTGACGACCGAGATGTACCTCTCGGACATGCAGCCGGCGATGAAGCCGACCGACGCGTTCTCGAAGCTGGCGCACCGCCAGATCGACCGGGTACCCATCGACGCGCTCGAAGGCCGCGTCACGAGCGTGCTGCTCACGCCATACCCGCCGGGCATTCCGCTGTTGATCCCGGGCGAGCGCTTCAACGCCGCGATCATCGAGTACCTGCGCTTCGCGCGCGACTTCAACGAGCGCTTCCCCGGCTTCCACACCGATATCCACGGTCTGGTGGTCGAAGAGGTGGACGGCCGCCCCGAGTACTTCGTGGACTGCGTTCGTCAGTAAATCCGGCGCACCCGCTTGCCGGCTCGGCGACATGCCGACGCCGGACGAACCACGGCCCCGTGTGAAAGCACGGGGCCGTTTTGCTTGGTGCGCGCGACCATACGCCGTTTTTTGCGTCGCCGCTTTCCCAATCGTTCCGCCGCCAAAGGCGGGCGTTCGTCACAAAATCGGCAAAAGCATGAATCGGCTGTGAAATGTCGCGAAAACCGCGAAAATCGCACCCAAGCGCCCCGGCGTGCGTTCCCGGGCGCCGGGTTTGTGGTTCGACTCCAGTTTGGCGAGTTTGGTCATTTTCCTAAAATGCTGAGCGGATCGCGTTGCTACACTCGACGCATTTTTCGCGCAGGAGGCTTCATGGACGTCACCCGGGAACTGGTCTTCACCACTTACGGCACGCTGGTGGGCGCCACGCTGGTGCTATTGCTCGGGCGCAAGCTGGTCGAGTGGATCGGGCCGTTGCGCACGTACAGCATCCCCGAGCCGGTGGCCGCGGGTTTGCTCGTGGCGCTCGGTACGCTCGCGCTGCGCCAGTTCGCGCACGTGGAGTTGCGCTTCGACACCTCGTTGCAAGGGCCGCTGATGCTGGCCTTCTTCGCGACGATCGGTCTGTCGGCCAACCTCGCCAGCCTGCGCGCCGGCGGCAAGCGGCTGGTGCTCTTCCTGGCGATCGTGGCGGGCATGCTGATCGTGCAGAACATCATTGGCGTCGGGGCGGCGATGGTGATGGGGCTCGCGCCGGGCGTCGGTCTGCTGGGTGGTTCCATCACGCTGGCGGGTGGTCATGGCACGGGCGCGGCGTGGGGCGAAACGTTGACCTCGCGCTACGGTGTGCAGTCGGCGCTCGAGATCGCCATGGCCTGCGCCACGTTCGGGCTGGTGCTCGGCGGGCTGCTGGGCGGGCCGGTCGCGCGCTATCTGGTGGGACGTCTCGGCGGCAAGGTGCCGGGCGTGGATGCGGCCAGGGACGCCGTGCCGGAAGGCTTCGAGCAGCCGCACACGGTGCGTCTGATCACGGCGCAGGCGCTGATCGAGACGGTCGCGATGATCGCCATCTGCCTGTTTGGCGGCGAGTGGATCGCGGCGTGGCTCTCGGGCACCGCGTTCGAATTGCCGAGGTTCGTCTGCGTGCTCTTCATGGGCGTGGTCGTGCGCAATCTGCTGGCGCTCGTCGGGTACGAGGTATTCGAGCGTTCGTTGTCGGTGCTTGGCAACGTGAGCCTGTCGCTCTTTCTCGCCATGGCGCTCATGTCGCTGCGGCTTTGGGATCTGTCGACGCTCGCCCTGCCGATGATTGTGATCCTGGTGGTTCAGGCGGCGTCCATGGCGGCCTATGCGATCTTCGTCACGTTCCGCGTCATGGGGCGCAACTACGATGCCGCGGTGCTCGCGGCCGGCCACTGCGGCTTCGGCCTGGGCGCGACGCCGACGGCCATTGCGAACATGCAGGCCGTCACCGAGCGCTTCGGACCCTCGCACCTCGCGTTCCTGATCGTGCCCATGGTCGGGGCCTTCTTCATCGACATTCTCAACGCGCTGATCATCAAGGGCTTCCTGTCGTTGCCGATCTTCTGACGCGTGCCGCTGCCGGCCCGGCGGGCCGGCATGGCAAAAAGCCACCCGTTCGGGTGGCTTTTCCTTTGATGTCGGAAGCCGGGGCGAGGCTTACTTGGCCAGCTTCGCGCGCGCGGCGGCGATGGCGCGTTGCACCTGTGCCGGCGCCGTGCCGCCGATGTGGTTGCGGCTGGCGACCGAGCCTTCGAGCGTGAGGTAGTCGAAGACGTCTTCACCCACGAGCGGCGAGAACTTCTGTAGTTCGGCCAGCGACAGCTCGGCCAGATCGATCTCGCGATCCGAGCAGATTTTCACGGCGTGGGCCACGATCTCGTGTGCGTCGCGGAACGGCAGCCCCTTCTTCACGAGATAGTCGGCCAGATCGGTGGCCGTCGAGAAGCCTTGCAGCGCCGCGTTGCGCATATTGGCTTCGCGCACCTTGATGCCCGGCACCATGTCCGCGAAGATGCGCAGCGTGTCGATCACGGTATCGACCGTATCGAACAGCGGCTCCTTGTCTTCCTGATTGTCCTTGTTGTACGCGAGCGGCTGGCCCTTCATCAGCGTGAGCAGGGCGATGAGATGCCCGTTCACGCGACCGGTCTTGCCGCGCGCCAGCTCGGGGACGTCCGGGTTCTTCTTCTGCGGCATGATCGAGCTGCCCGTGCAGAAGCGGTCGGCCAGATCGATGAAGCCCACGCGCGGGCTCATCCACAGGACCAGTTCTTCCGAGAAACGCGACACGTGCGTCATCACGAGTGCGGCGGCGGCGGTGAATTCGATGGCGAAGTCGCGATCCGAGACGGCGTCGAGCGAGTTCGTGCAGACCTCTTCGAAGCCCAGCGTGGCGGCCACGCGTTCGCGGTCGATCGGGTAGCTCGTGCCGGCCAGCGCGGCGGCGCCCAGCGGCAGACGGTTCACGCGGCGGCGCACGTCGAGCATGCGCTCGGCGTCGCGGCTGAACATCTCGAAGTAGGCCATCAGGTGATGACCGAAGGTAACCGGTTGCGCGACCTGCAGATGGGTGAAGCCCGGCAGAATCGTGGCGCTGTGCTGCTCGGCCAGATCCAGCAGCGCACGGCGCAGATCGCCCAGGTGCGCGCCGATGCGGTCGATCTCGCTGCGCAGCCACAGGCGGATGTCCGTGGCAACCTGATCGTTGCGCGAACGGCCGGTGTGCAGACGCTTGCCGGCGTTGCCGATGAGTGCGGTCAGGCGCGCTTCGATGTTCAGGTGAACGTCCTCGAGGTCCAGTTGCCACTCGAACTCGCCGCGCTCGATCTCTTCGCGAATCTGGGTCATGCCGCGCTGGATGTCGGCAAGATCCTCGGCGCTGATGATGCCTTGCGCGGCCAGCATGTCGGCATGGGCGAGCGAGCCCTCGATATCGAACAGCGCAAGACGCTTGTCGAAGAACACCGACGCGGTATAGCGCTTGACGAGTTCGGAAACGGGTTCGGAAAAGCGGGCCGACCAGGCTTCGCCTTTCTTGTGGAGTTGGGAGGTCATTGTCGTAGCGTGGCTAATCGAGGCCCGTCAAGGCCCATCAAGGCTGAGGAGGCTGGGTGAAGCGGACCGTGGCGAAGCACGGCAAACATTGATTATACAGCCCCGGCGCCTTTCCCCGGGGCGGTGTGCGCCGCGCACGGGAACTCGGTTCAGCGTGCCATCGACAGGGTCCAGATGCGCGGCGGGGTTGACAGGCAAAGGCCCGAGGTCGCTTCGTCGAACGCGGCGCGTTGCAGCGCTTCGAGCTTCGCGGCCTTCGCAACGCGTTCGCGGGCCTGATGGATGCGGGCCATGCGCGCGGGATCGTCGGGCAGCGCGCACAGACGGCCCAGATCGTGCATGAGCGACGTGCCCAGCCGGTCGAGCGCCGGACGCAGGCGGGTGGCCAGGTCGACCGGTTCGCCCGGGGCGTGGCCTTCGCGCGTCCAGCGCGCCAGCAAGGCGGTCTGCACGAGCTTGCCGGCTTCGATCTGCAGGCGGAAGAAGGTGCGCGCCTGCGCGGGCGTCAGGCCGAACTGCGTGGCGCGCTCGGCGACACTGTCGAGCAGCGCCAGCTCGCGCGGCGTGTCCTGTACCGGTTTGCCCGACGAGAACTTGTTGCGCGCCACCGCCTCGCTGATGGCCAGCCGCTCCAGAATGCCGTTCATGAGCGGATCGAGCACGGGATCGACGACCGGGCGAGGTTTCGCCGAGGCGCCTGGCATCGTGGCGAGCGTTTGCGAGACGAGGCGCACCGCCAGACCGCGCACGCCGTGCGGTGCGGCGCCGATCGGCGCCTGCGCCAGCTCGAGCGTGGGCTCGCGTGCGTCCGAAGCGTCGGCCCGTGCCCCCGCACTGACCGCTACGAACGCCGCTGCCGCCGCCAGCACGGCGACGTGCCGCGCAATCCGGCCCGGCCGGACGCACGTACGAGAGTCGGAACCGGAACCGGAATCAGAAACGGAAATGGAATCGGAATGCATGATGGATGGTCCCCCCGGCAGCCATCGTGTGGAATCCGATGAAATATACCGCCCTATCGGTCGACTGTCGCTGGGGAGATTCCCAAGGCACCTAGGGCAATCCCTCGGGGCCGGGTACTGGCGCCGCATCCTGCGGCACCAGTATTCATGGGCCCGTCAGCCTGTATTGCGCAGGCCGGCGGCAATGCCGTTGATGGACAGATGGATGCCGCGCCGCGCGCGTTCGTCCGACTCGCCCGCCCGGTGACGGCGCAGCAGTTCGACCTGCAAGTGGTTGAGCGGATCGAGGTACGGGAAGCGGTTCTTGATCGAGCGCGCGAGCATCGGGTTGTCGGCCAGCCGTTCCTCGTGACCGGTGATCAGCGCGAGCGCCTGCGACGTGCTCTGCCATTCGGCCACGATGCGGTCGAACACGCGCTTGCGCAGCTTCTCGTCCGGCACGAGTTCGGCATAGCGCGACGCCACGGCCAGATCGGTCTTGGCGAGCACCATGTCCATGTTCGAGAGCAGGTTCGCGAAGAACGGCCAGCGCTTGACCATCTGACGCAGCGTGTCGAGGCGCTTCTCGCGGCCGGCGTCGCCCTCACCCTCGAGATACGCGTTCACCGCGCTGCCGAAGCCGTACCAGCCCGTGAGCAGCAGGCGGCACTGGCCCCACGAGAAGCCCCACGGAATCGCGCGCAGGTCTTCGATGCGGCGGTTCTTCGGATCGGAGAACTTGCGCGACGCGGGACGCGAGCCGATGTTGAGCTCGGCGATTTCCGCAATCGGCGTGGCCGAGAAGAAGTAGTCGGTGAAGCCCGGTGTCTCGTAGACCAGATCGCGATAGGCGGTGAAGGCCGTGTCGGAAAGCGTCTGCATGACGGTCTCGAACGCGGCCAGACGTGTCGGCTGGTTGCGGCTGGGCAGCAGCGTGGCTTCGAGCGTGGCGGCGACGATGGTCTCCAGGTTGCGTCGCCCGATCTCCGGGTTGGCGAACTTGCTGGCGATGATTTCGCCCTGCTCGGTCAGTCGGATCTGCCCGTTCACCGTGCCCGGCGGCTGGGACAGGATGGCCTGATAGGTCGGGCCGCCGCCGCGACCCACGGTGCCGCCCCGGCCATGGAACAGGCGCAGACGGATGCCTTTCTCCTCGAACAGGCGCACGAGTGCGAGTTCGGCCTTGTAGAGCTCCCAGTTCGACGTGAGGAAGCCGCCGTCCTTGTTGCTGTCGGAGTAGCCGAGCATGACTTCCTGCTCGCCGCCTTGCTGCACCGCCACCTCGGACATGCCGGGGATGTCGAAGAACTCGCGCATGATGACCGGCGCGTTGCGCAAGTCGGCGATCGTCTCGAACAGCGGGATGACCATGGCACCGACTTTCGGCTCGACGGTCTTCGAGCCCTTGCCGCCCAGCGCTCCCTGAAACAGGCCGGTCTCCTTTTGCAGCAGCATGACTTCCACCAGGTCGCTCACGGTTTCCGTGTGCGAAATGATGTAGTTGCGCACGGCGCGCGTACCGAACCGGGCCCGGATGTCGCGGGCGGCGGCGAAGACCGCCAACTCGTCGCGCGTGCGCTGCGAATACTCGAGATACGGCGAGAAGAGCGGACGCGGCTCGCGCAATTCCCGCAACAGCAGCGCGAGCTTGGCGTCCTCGTCGAGCTTCGCGTAGTTCGCTTCCACGCCGGCCTTGGCGAACAGCTCGGCGATGACCGCCTCATGAACGTCCGAGCTCTGGCGCAGGTCGATGCTCGCGAGATGGAAGCCGAATACTTCGGCGGCGCGCACGAGCGGCCCGAGGCGCTGCGGGATCAGCGCGCTGCCATGGTGGGCGATGAGCGACGTGACGACGGTGTTCAGATCCGAGATGAATTCGCTGGCGTCGAGATACGGGCTGGCCTCGCCGACCGCGCCGCGATGCGGCACGTGACCGACCCACGCGCGTGCGGTGGCGGCCAGCCGTGCGTACACGCCGATCAGCGCGCGCCGGTACGGCTCGTCGGTGCGGTGCGGGGAGTCGTCGGGAGAGCGTCTGGCGAGCGTGAGCAGCGCGTCGCTGGCGCCGGCGAGCAGTTGCGAGACGGACAGTTCCGCGCCGAGCAGGTGCACCTGCTCCAGGTAATGCGCGAAGATTTCCGTGGCCTGACGCGTGATCGCCAGTTGCAGCGTCTGCGCCGTGACGTTCGGGTTGCCGTCGCGGTCGCCGCCGATCCAGCTGCCCATTTGCAGGAAGCGGCCGAGGCCTTCGGAGCGCACGCTGGGCACGGCGTCGTGCAGCTCGGCGGCTACGTCGTCGTACAGCGCGGGAATTTCGGACAGGAAGGTGCTGCGGTAGTACGAGAGCGCGTTCTCGATCTCGTCGGCCACGGTTAGGCGCGAACTGCGCAGCATGCGCGTTTGCCAGAGCGTGGTGACGTAGGCGCGCATCGATTCCGTGTTGCGCGCGGATTCGCGCTCGGTGAGGGCGTCGTCGCGATGCTCCAGCAGACGGGCGATCTCGCGCTCGGCGTCGAGAATGCTCTTGCGCTGGACTTCGGTCGGGTGCGCGGTGAGCACCGGCACGATCAGCGCGCTGGCGAAGAAGGCCTGCAGCGTGGCGGGGTCGGCGCGCCCGGCGTCCTTGAGGCTTTGCAGCGCGGCGCTCAGGCTGCCGGGCTGCGGGCGGCTGCCGGCGAGCGCATGCACGCGGCGGCGGCGGTTGTGATGCCGGTCCTCGGCGATGTTGGCCAGATGCGAGAAGTAGCTGAATGCGCGCACCACCTGAATCGCCTGCTCGTTCGTCAGGCCATTGAGCAGCGTGTCGAGCGCCTTTGCGGCGCTGCGATCGCCTTCGCGGTGAAAGCGCACGGCGTTCTGGCGGATGGTTTCGACCAGATCGAAGGCGTCGCTGCCTTGCTGCTCACGCAGTACGTCGCCGAGCAGGCGGCCGAGGAAGCGGATGTCCTCGCGCAGCGGGGCGTCCTTGTCTTCGCGCGAACGGCGGGACTTCGACGGGATCTTCGACGGAGTCTGGGCGTCGGTGGTGGCCGATCCGGTGGACGTGGGGGATGTACGTGAAGCCCCGGATGCTCGAGATGTCGGCGACGCGGTCGAGGCGGCCTGCGCCGCACCGGGAGTGGATGGGGCCGCGGCTGCTGCCTTCGCGGGGGGAGTGTTGCCGACCGACGTGGCGAGGCCCTCTTGCGGGGCTTTTGCCTTTGCGCTGCTCTTCATGTCGCTCCTCTCGAGACCGGCCGTGGTGGCCCGTCAAGCGTGTTACCATTTTTTCTTTTGGTCTTCACGCGGTTGCTGAATGAACTTCGCTGCTCCTGAAACCCTGGTGATCGCGTCGCGCGAGAGCCGTCTTGCCATGTGGCAAGCCGAACACGTGCGTGACGCGCTGCACAAATTATATCCGCAGTGCCGTGTCAGTATTCTCGGCATGACCACGCGTGGCGATCAGATTCTCGATCGCTCGCTCGCCAAGGTCGGCGGCAAGGGGCTTTTCGTCAAGGAACTCGAGCTCGCACTGGCCGATGGCCGCGCCGACCTGGCCGTGCATTCGCTCAAGGACGTGCCGATGCAGTTGCCTGACGGCTTTACGCTCGCCGCCGTGCTCGAGCGCGAGGATCCGCGCGACGCTTTCGTGAGCAACGACTACGACAGTCTCGACGCCCTGCCCGCCGGCGCGGTGGTCGGTACGTCGAGCCTGCGCCGCGAGGTCAACCTGCGCACGAAGTACCCCCATCTGAAAGTCATGCCGCTGCGCGGCAATCTCGATACGCGTCTGGGCAAGCTGGACCGGGGCGACTACGCGGCCATCATTCTGGCGGCCGCCGGACTCAAGCGCCTGGGGCTCGCCTCGCGCATCCGCGCCACGCTGGCGCCCGAAGCGAGTCTGCCGGCCGTTGGCCAGGGCGCCCTCGGCATCGAAGTGCGCGCCGGACGTCCCGAAATCCTGCAATGGCTCGCCCCGCTGCACGACGCCCGCACCACGCTTGCCGTGAGCGCCGAGCGCGCCGTCTCCCGCGCGCTGGGCGGCTCGTGCCAGGTGCCGTTGGGCGCATTTGCCGAATTCACGCCGCAAGGAGAGCTCGCGCTGCGCGCGTTCATCGCGTCGGTCGACGGCGCGACCGTCCTGCGCTCGGAAGGCGCCGCCAAGGTGGCCGATGGCGACGTCGCGGGCGCCGAAGCGCTGGGGCAACGGGTCGCGCAGGCGCTCATCAATGCGGGTGGGCTGGCGCTGGTGCCGCCGCCCGACGTCAAGGGTTGACCGGGTTGCCCCCGCGCGCCTCGGCCCCGCGGACCCCGCCGTCCGCTTCTGCCGTCGAGCCGGTGTCCGCCCACCCGAGGCCCGCGCCGTGCGCCATCTTGACACGCCCCGACGGACAAGCCGACGCGCTCGCCGGGGCGCTCCATGCGCAGGGCATCGACACGCTCGCGTTCCCGCTGCTGCACATCGCGGCCCAGGCCGACGACGATGCGCTGGCGGCGCTCGATGACGCGCTCGGCCGATTGGAGACCTACGCACTGGCGGTTTTCGTCTCGCCGAACGCCGTGGCGTATGCGCTGGCGCGCCTTGTTCATCTGCAAGAGAAGCATGACCAGCCGAAGGCGGGCCGCGCAGGCATTGCGCAGGCTGGCGACCTCTGGCCCGAAGCGGTGCCCGCGGCCGTGGTCGGGCCGGGCAGTGCGCAGGCGCTCGCCGACGCCGGTGTCGCGGCGCCCCGGCATCGGGTGATCGTTCCTCCGGCAGGCCCTGCGGCACGCTTCGATTCGGAAGCGTTGATCGCGGAGCTCGACCTCGCGGCGCTGGCCGGACGCCGCGTCTTGCTCGTGCGCGGCGACGGCGGTCGCGAATTGCTGGCCGACACCTTGCGCGCGCACGGCGCGCAGGTCGATATCGTGAGTGCCTATACGCGCCGCGCTCCCGCGCCCGACGCCGCCGCTTGGGCGGCGCTCGAAGCGCGGCTGTCCGTGCCCGGACGTTGCGCGTGGGTGCTGACGAGCTCCGAAGCGGTGCGACATCTCGCCACGCTGCTCGCCGGGCGGTACGGCACCCGTGACGGCGTGCACACGCCGGGAACCCCGCAAGTGCTGGCGCAAATCCTTGCCGCGCCATGCTTCACGTCGCATGCGCGCATCGCCGATGCCGCGCGGGTGGCGGGGTTTGATAGGATTACGCAGTGCGCGGCTGGCGACGAGAACTTGCTGGCGGCACTCAAAACATGGGCGGATCCCATTCAAGTCAAGCATGACGACAGATAATCGCGTTCCTGAGTCTTCCCAGAATCCGTCGGCACCGACCGGTCCGGCGGCATCGAATTCACCCGCCGCGTCGAGTTCGTCGACCGCCTACGGCAACCCGGGCGGGTCGCCTGCGTGGCAAGCGCCGGAGCCCCCGCAGAAGCGGCGCGGTTCGGGCGCCGCGTTGCCGTGGCTGCTCTTCGTGCTGGTTGCGGCCGGCGCGGGCATTGGCGGCTGGTCGCTCAATCAGAAGCTCGACCGCGTGCAGCAGGAGATGGCGCGCCGCCAGCAGTCGGGCGACACGCAGCTCATGCAGGCGCAGGTGCGCACGGCGCAGGCGCTCGACAATCAGCGCGATCTGCAAAATCGCCTCACGGCGCTCGAAGGCCGCGTGGCCGATTCGCGCAGTCAGCAGGCCGCGCTCGAACAGCTCTATCAGGAACTTGCTCACAACCGCGACGAGTGGGTGCTCGCGGAAACGGAGCAGATCGTCACGAGTGCGAACCAGCAGTTGCAGCTCACGGGCAACGTGCGCGGCGCGCTCATCGCACTCGAAGGCGCGGATGCCCGTCTGGCGCGTACGGGGGCGCCGCAGCTCGCCGGTGTGCGCGATGCGCTGAAGAAGGACATCGACCGCCTCAAGGCCGTGCCGGCCGCCGATCTGCCGCAACTGACGGGCAAACTCGATCAGGCCATCGCCATGATCGATACGCTGCCGCTGCAGGCCGAAGAGCAGCGTGTCGCACCGAAGGCGGACGCAAGCGGCCCGAGCGGCGCCGGCGAAACCGGTTGGACGGCCACGTGGCATCGCCTCTCGTCCGAGATGCTCGGTAGCCTCAAGCAACTGGTGCAAGTGCGTCGCCTGGACGATCCCGATGTGATGCTCGTCGCGCCCGAACAAGGTGCGTTCCTGCGCGCGAACCTAAAGCTGCGCTTGCTCAACGCACGACTGGCGCTGCTCGCGCGCAATGCGTCGGCCGTGCACAGCGACGTGCTCGTCGCCCAGGCGGCGCTCGACAAGTATTTCGATGGCAAGTCGCGCCGCATCGCGGCGGTGAAGACACTGCTCGATCAGGTCGATGCCGGCTCGCACACCATCGAACTGCCGACACTTGACGCCAGCCTGACCGCCATCGGTCAGGTCAAGGACGTCAAGGACAAGCCGTAAGGAGCCGCGCATGCGAGGACTGATCTGGTTGACGCTCCTGTTCGCGGTAGCGGCCGGCTTTGCGGTGCTGGCCACGTTCAATCACGGCCAGGTGGTGATGTTGGTGCCGCCCTACCGGGTGGACGTGTCGCTGAACCTGTTCGTGCTGGCGTTGCTGGCACTGTTCATTGCGCTGTACGTGATCATCCGTATCCTGCGCAACATCTACAAGATGCCGGAGCGCGTGGCGGCGTACCGCAATCGCCAGCGGAGCCGTCGGGCGAACATCGCGCTGCGCGATGCCGTGGCGAATCTCTTTGCCGGCCGCTACACGCGTGCCGAGAAGGCCGCGCGCGAAGCGGCCGAGCAGGAGGACAACCGTGGTGTGGCAGCGATCATCGGCGCGCGCGCCGCGCATCGGATGCGCGAGTTTGCGCGACGCGATACGTGGCTTGCCGAAGCGCAGGGGGCGAACCTCGAAGAAGCGCGGCTGCTGCAGACGGCCGAGCTGCGGGTCGACGCCCGCGACGCGGAGGGTGCGCTCGACGCTCTCACCGAAATGCGCGCGCAGGGTGCGCGACGCATGCAGGCGCAGCTCGTCGCGTTGCGCGCGCACCAGCACCTCAAGCAGTGGCCCGAGGTTCTGAACCTGCTCAAGGTGCTCGACAAACGCGAGGCGTTGCATCCGGCACTCGCAGCCAAGCTCAAGCAGACGGCGAGCGAAGGCATTCTGCGCGATCATCGTCACGATGCCGACGCGCTGCTCAAGTGCTGGCACGAGTTGCCGGCCGATGCCCGCACGTCGGCGCGCATTGCGGACGTCGCCGCCGAGTTGCTGGTCGGACTCGATCGCCTGCGTGAAGCGCGCGACATCGTCGAAGCGGCGCTCGCGGAGCATTGGGACGCCCGCCTGCTGCGTCGCTATGCCGAATGCGCCGGCGGCGACGCGTTGCCGCTCATCCAGAAGGCCGAGGCGTGGCGGCAACGTCACCCCAACGATCCGGATCTGCTGTACGCGATGGGCAGGCTTTGCCAGCACCAGCGTCTGTGGGGCAAGGCGCAGACGTTCCTCGAAGGCGCGCTGCGCCATACCGACGACCGTCATCTGCAACAGCGTGTACACCTGTCGCTTGCGCAATTGTTCGAGGGGCTGGGGCAGATGGAGCAGGCCAACCGGCATTACCGGGCCAGCGCGCTGGCT
Organism: Pandoraea pulmonicola; assembly: GCF_000815105.2. Lineage (NCBI taxonomy): Bacteria > Pseudomonadati > Pseudomonadota > Betaproteobacteria > Burkholderiales > Burkholderiaceae > Pandoraea > Pandoraea pulmonicola. The sequence goes on from NZ_CP010310.2 coordinate 1,552,685, forward strand.
TGATGGCCGGCGGGGACAAACCAGGACGGGGGCGCGAGCCCCCGTTTTTCATGACAGCGGCATGCCGCAGATTTTGCCACGCGACTTGCTTTCGGTCGCCGTCGCACTATCTCCGAAATGACCATCCGGCAACCCTATCGGTCAGTGTTTCGCAAAGGACCTGCTATACATGCCACGTATCCCGGCCCCCTCGTCGTCTCCATGGCTACGAACCTCAGAGGAGCGAGGTCTAGAACGTCCTGCATCCGTTGACGAACGATCCCCCATCAGCAAGCGAGTACGCGAGGTCTCGTCCTCAGCCTCCGGCCCGAGCGCGCACGGTCTCGGATACCGGGCGATCGCATCCGCATGCTTGTCGCATCGCGCGGCGCAAACATCGCACGCGCCCCCGACGGACGAAACGATAAGCTCGCAAGGCGCCTCCTCCAGTCGCTCCTCAGGGCACTGGGAAATTTCATTTCTGCCGCAATGGCGTCGTAGCTTCGCACGAAATGTCAAACAAGTTGGTGCTACAGGCGCCGGAAGAGAGGTGAGGTCAAGACAATTTGGGTCTGACGACTCGGGCCGGCGCCGCTATGATCCGCCTCGGTTCGAAGGGGCCATACATGCAGGCCATCAGGGCTCGTTCGAGACACTACGTGGACGCTTGCGCGACGACGCGTTCGAGGAGAACGTAAGGTTAATGGACGACCATCTGAGGAGTCTTGTAGACAGGTCTCAAGACCTGGGGGAGGAAGTGCTCAGCGCGTGCGTCGGTGATGTGGCGCAATGTCTGCAAAACGATGCCTGGTTTTGTCAGTCCCAGGGCGGGACGATGGTGCACGTGGCCAACAAACTGAGCAAGTTCGCCAGAGTGACGGATTGCGCCATCGGCCTTGGCGCGATTGCTAGCCGGTTGGACACGCAACGCTTGCAGGCACGTGAGATACCCATGTATCTCAACGCGTTTTGCAAATTTCCCGGCAATCAACCGTGTCGCCGCGCGGCGCTTGACCTGGCACGGCATGTTGGCATGGTGCGCAATACGTTGGTCGACAAGTTCAACGTGCAAGACGTTGCCAATACCCTGAACGCGCTGAGCAAATGGCCCGAGGAAGCGGATGCGCGGCACGCCGCGCTGCGCCTGGCGCAGCATCTTGGCAAGGTGAGCAATGCGTTGCTTGGCAAGTTCAACACGCAAGACGTTGCCAATACCCTGAACGCGCTGAGCAAATGGTCCGAGGAAGCGGACGCGCGGCACGCCGCGCTGCGCTTGGCGCAGCATCTTGTCAAGATGAGCAATGCGTTGCTTGGCAAGTTCAAGGCGCAAGAAGTTGCCAATACCCTGAACGCACTGAGCAAATGGCCCGAGGAAGCGGACGCGCGGGATGCTGTACTGCGCCTGGCACGGCATCTTGACAAGGTGGGCAATGCGTTGCTTGGCAAATTCAAAGCGCAAGAAGTCGCCAATACCCTGAACGCACTGAGCAAATGGCCCGAGGAAGCGGACGCACGGGATGCTACGCTGCGCTTGGCGCAGCATCTTGGCAAGGTGAGCAATGCGTTGCTTGGCAAATTCAACGCGCAAGAAGTCGCCAATACCCTGAACGCACTGAGCAAATGGTCCGAGGAAGCGGACGCGCGGCACGCCGCGCTGCGCTTGGCGCAGCATCTTGTCAAGATGGGCAATGCGTTGCTTGGCAAGTTCAACGCGCAAGAAGTTGCCAATACCCTGAACGCGCTGAGCAAATGGCCCGAGGAAGTGGACGCCCGGGATGCTGCGCTGCACCTGGCACGGCATCTCGACAAGGTGGGCAATGCGTTGCTTGGCAAGTTCAACGCGCAAGAAGTCGCCAATACCCTGAACGCACTGAGCAAATGGCCCGAGGAAGCGGACGCACGGGATACTGCGCTGCGCTTGGCGCAGCATCTTGGCAAGGTGAGCAATGCGTTGCTTGGCAAATTCAACGCGCAAGAAGTCGCCAATACCCTGAACGCACTGAGCAAATGGTCCGAGGAAGCGGACGCGCGGCACGCCGCGCTGCGCTTGGCGCAGCATCTTGTCAAGATGGGCAATGCGTTGCTTGGCAAGTTCAATGCGCAAGACGTTGCGAATACCCTGAACGGGCTGAGCAAATGGCCTGAGGAAGCGGACGCACGGGATGCTGCGCTGCGCTTGGCGCAGCATCTTGTCAAGGTGAGCAATGCGTTGCTTGGCAAGTTCAACGTGCAAGACGTTGCCAATACCCTGAACGCGCTGAGCAAATGGTCCGAGGAAGCGGACGCGCGGCACGCCGCGCTGCGCTTGGCGCAGCATCTTGGCAAGATGGGCAATGCGTTGCTTGGCGAGTTCAACGCGCAAGACGTTGCCAATACCCTGAACGCACTGAGCAAATGGCCCGAGGAAGCGGACGCCCGGGATGCTGCGCTGCGCCTGGCGCAGCATCTTGTCAAGGTGAGCAATGCGTTGCTTGGCAAGTTCAACACGCAAGCCGTTGCCAATACCCTGAACGCGCTGAGCAAATGGTCCGAGGAAGTGGACGCGCGGCACGCCGCGCTGCGCTTGGCGCAGCATCTTGTCAAGATGGGCGATGCGTTGCTTGGCAAGTTCAAGGCGCAAGAAGTTGCCAATACCCTGAACGCACTGAGCGGATGGCCCGATGACGCTGATGCGCAGGGTGCCGCGCTGCGCCTGGCGCGATATATTGACAAGGTGGGCAATGCGTTGCTTGGCGAGTTCAACACGCAAGACGTTGCCAATACCCTGAACGCACTGAGCAAATGGCCCGATGACACTGATGCGCGGCACGCCGCGCTGCGCTTGGCGCAGCATCTTGTCAAGATGGGCGATGCGTTGCTTGGCAAGTTCAACGCGCAAGACGTTGCCAATACCCTGAACGCGCTGAGCAAATGGCCCGAGGAAGCGGACGCACGGGATGCCGCGCTGCGCTTGGCGCAGCATCTTGGCAAGGTGAGCAATGCGTTGCTTGGCAAGTTCAACACGCAAGACGTTGCCAATACCCTGAACGCGCTGAGCAAGTTTCGGGGCGTCGATGCCAGCGAAGACGCGATGTGGACGTGTGTCGAGTACTTGCACAGTCAAAGCGAGCCATGGAGCCTGTACAGCCTGGGCGAAATAGCGCAAGTGGCCAACGCCGTGGCGCGATTGGCATTGCAGTGTGCTGATCAGGATCCGCCCGCGATACTCACCGAACTGCTGCGAAGCCTGGGCGAGCATGTGCATGCGCACGACATGATGTGCAATGCCGGAACGCTTGAAATCGCCACGATGTTCAAGGCCATGGCCGCCCTGCAGTTGCACAAGACCCTGGCGACACTGGCGCCCTCCACGCTCGCCAGACTGGACAGCCTGCTGCCGACCGGTTTGCCCCATGACAACCTGGAGACCTTGGGCAACCTGTGTGTCGGCCTGCTCCCGTTGCTGCGCAACAATAGCTTGTCGAGGTACCGTGCCGAAATCCTGTGCGCCCTGATGGCCCTGCATCCCCACGTGGCGCGCAAGGCAGCGTGCTTCATAAGCGCACCTCAACACGGGACACCTGCCGATCCGCCAACGACGCCGCCCGAATCATTCGATACGCGATGTCCGGCACTGACCTTTTATCAGATTCTCAAAACCTACAATGTCGTCGCCAGCCTGGCACAGGAGAGCCAAGCCGATAAGCAACGCGGCCTACTGGTACGGGATTGGGTGAATGCCATGCTCGCGCAAACCCGCGAAACGCTTCAGCGCGATCTGAGCGATATGAGCTGGAATCTGATCGCCCAGATCGAGGCCAGCGACGACGTGGACGACGCCATGGACCGATTCATGCACTTGGAACATGAGCGCATCACACAAGCCTGCCCGCCGACCCGTTTTGATCCGGCACTCGTCCGTCAGGACATGAGAGGCGAGTTCCGGGAGGTCGCACCGACCATCGGCAACACCCGTCATGTGCTCGTGGACATGATGGGACGCGAACTCCCGCGCGAGCCTCGAGGGGCGGAAGACTACTCCCTGTTTGCACGAATCACCCATCTGCCGTTAGTCGAAGTCAAACTGCCGGGGACGCTGAGCCGATTCATGCTGGCCCGCACGTTTCGCTACAACGATAAACTCTGGCGATTCGACATGTTTGGTGGCAGCCGCCTGACAAAAAGCCGACATCAACCGGTAGAAGCCATTCTGGCGGGGGCTTCTCGCGGTTACGACGTCCTGCCTGCGGTGCCGTATGCCGACAGCGCGCCGGAGAGCGCATTGATGAACCTCGTGCGCAAGCTCGCACCGCTCAAGGAAGACTGGGCGCGCATGCAGCGCGCGTTGCTCGAGACAGTGCCGCATACTCACGTTGGCGAGGGCACGTTGACCATCGGCTGGTTCGACGACGTATCGGGGGGGGCGCATCCGTTCAAGCCCCAGATTGATGGCGTACCCTTGGCGCTGTGCCCGAACGATGGCTGCGGCTTTATCAAGGCCAGTGTGGCCCAACGCATTCCCGCCGTGCGAGAGCGGATGCAGGCGTGGGAGGCCGCACCAGCCCAGCAACGCCGCGACATGTCGAAGGTGACCCCGGGCACCATGGCGCCGCAGGCATTGCAGCACTTCGCCCGAGATCAGGCCGCACTGGACGAGGCTCGCGAGTTGATGCGCGCGAGGTTGCGCACAATCGACGCGGCGCAGATCCCTAAGTTGCAATTGCATGATCTGTTGGTGCGCGGCCCCTACGAAAGCATGCGAATCCGGGCGGTGCCCTCAGCCGACGATCAGTTTCACCTGCCGACGCAACTGTGCGCGGGCCTGGCCGCGAACCGCACAGCCCCCGTGTTGATCGGCAAGCCGCCGTATGACAAGGAGAACCTGTTGCCCGTGACTGCCAGCGCGATAGCTACCGAGGCGTCGGGAGATTTGACCGCAAGGTTCCTTGCCGGGCACTTCGCGATTCAGTACAGCTATACGGGCTTTGACGAGACCTCCGACACCGGCAGCATGCTGCACGGCAAGGGCATGTTGATTGTCGTCCCCGATGAATACTGGCCGCGGCGCTACCACGCACTCGACATGGTGTGCTCCCGCCAGGACATGAAAATGCACTCCTCCTGGACCGTCGAACGCAAGCGCCACGAGATTCCCGCACAGATGCTGAGCACCGGCAGTCTTCGCGTCAAGGACATCCTGTTACCGGGCCAGTGTGGCGCGCTGCCGATCGACGAACTGCGAAAGCGCGACATGGATACCGACGGGGATGACGCCTTTCTCTATCTTGACTGCCCAGCGCTTGCACACGCGATTGATGGCGCGATGCAAGCACGCGCGAGACAACGGGGACCGACGCGCTCGTTCAAGCCCCCAAAGACCGCACAGGCGGCCATCGATTCGAACGGCATATATCGGGCTGGGCGCGTCGGGGAAATTATCGAGGCCCTGCGCGGGCACCGTCTGATGGGCCGCGCGAGTTCGGCGGCCGCACGTTATCTGGCTCAACCCGACGAGATACGCGAGCAGATTGCCAAGGCGTTTAAAGCGCGACTGCAAACTAGCAGACTTCCCGCAGAAGTCAGCGCACTGCTGGACCGGGAGGATTGGGACCTTGGCACGCGCGATTTCCTGACAATGACGATCAAATCGGGGGCGGACGCGCTCAAGTCCGATACCGGCATGGCTCCGTTCAATCAATGGATGCGGTCGTTCGAGCGGGCCGAAGCCAGTTGCAAGGCTGACCCTCGCCGAGTGCGGACCATCCCCTATACCAAAGCCACCGCACGAGCGTTGCGCAACGGCAGCTTCGATCCTGAAAAAACGTTAGACGAGTTGCACGACAATCCGACGATGGCCGCAGGCGTCATGGAGATCAACATTAAAGCACTGCGACCGGTGCTTCCTCTGCAGCGAAACGCTGAGCACGGCTCTGGAACCGCTGTAATGTGTTGAAGGCAGCCCGGTGGCGATGCAGGTCGCAATCCAGCAAGCATAAGGCCGCGAACGCAAGTTCGCGGCCTTTCTCATCGAATCACCCGGTGCGGACCTGTATGCCGAGTGGTGTGCGAGGGGATCGGCTGGGCTTTGGGCATCCCCTTATCCCGATTTCCCGATTTCGGCGCCCGCACAGGAGAGACGGGTGTCGTCAATCGGAGATGACGTCGGCGTAAGCGAACGCTCGGTGCCGCACGAGCGTTCTCAATTCCGGCCGCGCGTAGCCGCGTTCGTCGCAGTCGCTGATGTGGCGCAGCGTGGCAAGCAGTTCGATGGACTGTGCGTCGTCGAACAGCAGCTCTTGATATTCGCCTTCCATGCTCGCCAGACGCGTCAGGTGATCGAGCAATTCGCTGGCGTCGCGCTCGGGCAACCGGTGCAGTTCCAGCGCGACGGTCTCGATCGTCTCGCGCAGATCGCCGACCGGGGCAGGGACGGCAGCCCGAATAAGCCGCTGGATGACGTTCAAGCGCATCTCGGCGTCGACTGTGCCGCAAAGCTGGCCGATGAGCGCCGCGCGCCCGTCCGGTTCCCGCAGTTGAGCGGTCGCATCGGCGACGTCGAGCGCGGCTTGTAGGCGTTGTGCTTCCGGCAGCAGCGGGATGAACTTCGCGAGTTTCGTGAGGCGCGCGGCATTGAGCAGCGTTGAGCAACGCGGCAATGTGTCAAGCAGATCGTGCCACGCGCGGCTCCGTTCTTCGTCGGGGAACCCGGCGGCGGCATTGAGCCGATGCGCCAAGACACGATCGAACCGGGCGCGAGTCACCGTGGCGGCAAGCGCGCTCACGTCTTCGTCGCAGGTGCAGTCCGGCAGCATCAAGGTCTGCCCGATCGCCCGCGCGGCGCGCGCTTCGAAGCGATGGCTCAACGACAGCAATTGTTCGAACGCCATGCCCCAGTGTTCCAGCGTGTGGTCACTCTCCAGCCGCTGCGTCAACGCTTCGAGCAGCGATTTGGCTTCGGCGAAGTCGCCCTCGGTGAGGGTGGTGTCGAACGCTTCCCATTCCAACGTGTTGCCGCCGGCGAGGATGGCTTCCGGTCCGCCGGAGAGCATCAGCAGCACCTTATGGAGAACGGCGTAGGGTGGACTTGGGTGCGGACTGTCGGCCGCTGGGCCGAAGCGCGATGCGCGCGGTTGCGGCCCGATTTCGGCCATCGTTCGACGGCGCTTCCATTCGGCCGCCATGATTTCGGCTTCGGCGCCGAACGCCATGACGGCGCTACGCACAGGTGGATTCGCACACGCTATCAAGCCCGTCGCCATGTCCATGCCGCCGAGCAGCCGGGACGAAATCCCTTCACTGGCAAAATCGATCGTGGCGCTGGCAGGGCCGGCCATCGATATGACTGTAGGCGTCTCGCGTGCGCTGACGACCGGCGCGTGCAATGTGTACGAGAGTGTCGACGGCAGAGGAGTTATCACCGAGTCCGGGCGCGGCGTAATGCGCGAAGGGCCCGCTCGTTGCGTCAGACTCCCGAAATCCGTTGCGAACGGGCCGCCAGCGAACGGCGGTCGAGGGGCGGGAGACGGCGGTGTGGGCGGGGTGACGGACGTGCTGTCCGTCGTGACGGGTGGAGGCAGGGACGGAAACAATGCGAGCACCTCGAGACAGTGAAGGGAGCCCGCACTCTGGCACGGCGCGGTCCGGCGTCTTTCGTATTGCGTGCCTGGACTTCGCAGATTGCACCGTCGTACTGCCAGCGCTCAACGGGACTCGACGATGCCCATCGCCATTCACGCCCATTCGTTATAGGTGGCCAGTTCGCCGTCCCGTTTAGTCATCACACGCATGACTGCGTAGCTCAAAGAGAAAGCCGCTCCATGCGTTCCACTAATTGAGACTGGATTCCGGTTGATCGGCGGAATACCGATCCTCCCTGGACGAAATTACAAACTCGACACCGCACATGGCAGCGCAGATTGCAATGGATGCAAGCTTGGCGTTACCCTGAAGCAGCAAGAATACAGTGCCGAAAGCGCCGATGCCGATAATCAAAAAACCGAATCGCTCCGCTTTAATGCCAAATACCGAATTCGATCGGAGTCGACTCCCAAATAACCACGGACCGGCGAAAAGCCAAAATATAGACGATGGTAGGTAGTACAAAAGGGCCGGGAACGACGCCGAAGTCAGCAGTTCACTGGTAGTTAATAGAATCCCAAGATTTATCATCAAAACTGCCAGGTACCATGCCATTCTTTGGCGGTATTTCTTCATCGAAATTCCTTTGCTTAAACATTGGAATCTAACCGGTGTGCTCGGCCTTCTGCCGAGATGCCGGAGTGACTCGCCCCGTCGGCGACTCGGTAGAGGGGAAGAATGTTGCTGCGCTGCGCTTGCTCACGATTGGAAGGCGACAAGAGCATCAGTTAAACGCCTGTGGAATCGAAATCGCCCCGTGCAAACTCCGCTTGGCAGGCCTCCATGGAGGCGCTGCACCCTATAGGCACTACGCCGCACGAGATTCTCGTGCGATTGGACGAGAAGGCACCTTCGTATGTGCACAACATGTCGAACTCCAAATCGTTCTGATGGGTGACACGCCGACAGCTGGTGCGATTCTAGTCATGAGGATCATCTCCGGTAAATGAGAATGCTCTGAAAATTGCCACATGATCAGAAACAGGCTGCGGAGATAGCCCTCTGCGTGTTGGCACACAACGGTCTTTGCAGTGGGCGTCGATGCCACGACCTGTTTTATGCCTGACTGGAATGGAACAAGCGGGACTCCCATCCACAAGGCTTGTGATGAAAATATGAGCGGATCTCTATCAGTCCCGTAACCGGTTCTGAAAACGCTGGAATCGTGACTGATGGGAATCGCGGCACAGTCTCGGCGATGCGGGATCGACATAAGGCCCACTCCGAAGGGAGCGGGCCTTATGTTGCTTTTCTTTCCTGCCGCACGTGCGGCAGGCAGACAGCGACCAGCATCTATGAGTCCCGACCATACCCGAACCGTCTTTGCTGGCAAAGGAGCATGGCCCGCAGATCGGGACGCGCATATGTCCGCGGGTCGCGTTCACTGGCATTGAGCAGGCACGCGAGCATCGCCGTGGATTCCAGCGTGGTGAACGCAGCGTCGATGAACTCGTCGTCGCGCACGCTGATGCGGGCGAGCCGCATGAGCAATTCGCTGGCGTTTCCCGGGGGCAGGCGATGGATCTGCGCCGACATCGATTCGACGATATCCTTGAGCGCCGTCGGTACGGCCTCACCTGCGACGTCGAGGATGGCGTCGAGGATCGGCGCGAGACGATCGGGGCTCGCCAGCAGGCATAGCCGCTCGAACAGGGTGTTCCAGCCCCATAGGTCGGGCACGTCTTCCAGTGCGCCCACGAGGGTAAGGGCGGCGGTGTTGCGCATGTCGGGGGGCAGCAGCGGGATGGCGTCGGCGAGCCGCGTGAGTTGCGTTACGTCGAGAAGATCGTCGCAGTGCTGCAGGCTGGTGAGCAGGTCGAACCATACCCGCGCGCCGCGCTGCCGCGGCATCGACGCGATCGCGTGCAGCCGGCTTGCCACCAGCCGGTCGAAGCCGCTGCGCGTCGAAACCAGCGCCAGATACTCCGACTGTTCCGCGGCGTCGGCACTGTTCGCGAGCACGAGTTGGTTGGCCGCGAGCATCGTGCGGCGCTCGAAGCGTTTGCACAGCGCGAAGAGTTCCTCGAACGCGGCGTCCCAGTTTTCCCATGCCGATCGCGCCACGAGGTTGCGAAGGAGGCCGCCGAGCAGCGGTTTTGCTTCGTGATAGGGCGCGGCGTCGAGCGCCGCTTTCAGCGCCAGCCACTCCAACTGATGAACGTCGCTCGGCTGCAGCGTGTGTGCGGCGGGCAGCAGCCGCACGGTCTTGCTCATCAGGCGATCCAGCGTGCCGCCATCGGCGGGTGGGGGCGTCGTGGGCGGCGCAAGCGAGGTGTCGCACGCCGTCAACGCCGTGCCGAGGATTTCGAAGTAGGCTTCGCGCACGCCATCGGAGAAGAGGTAGTCCAGCGGATGCCGCGGCGCATGTCCCGGCGCCGTGGCATCGGTGCTCGCCGTCGTCGGATGCCGGGCGCCCGCGGCGGTCTGTGGCAGGGCGCCGTCGAAGTGAGCCCGGAAGGCCTCGCGGCGATCGTCCGTCGGCGCGGGGGAAATCGGCGAGCCGGACGTGCCACCGCACGAGGAAGGGTAAGACAGCGATGCACGGGGATGGGGAAACAAGGCGAGACTCCTGGACGTCGGAAAGGAGCCCGCACTGTTTCACAGCGTGCGCAGCGGCACTTTGGGGATGCTCGCGCGGTCTTTGCCGAACCGGCCCGGCCTGCCGCGCGCTGAGACTTATTCGATGGCCGTCGCTTCGTTGCCCGAACTCTGACGCAGCGGAATTTCCTGCAAGCGGCTGAGCGCGAGCATGGCGAGCGCCGCGATGAGAGCGCTGCCGCCGAAGAACGCGCCGAACGCCAGGCGCAGATGCGACGCCATGCCGGCCGGCGCACCGTCCGGGCGCAGGAAGTCGGTCAGCTCGCGCGTTGCGCCGCCGTCTTCGCCCCCGACCAGCAGCCCCACGATGAGCGCGCCGAACACGGCCACGCCGATCATGCCGCCGAGCGCGCGGAAGAACGCGTGCGCTGCCGTGGCGATGCCGATGTCGCGCGGCGCGACGGCATTCTGCGTGGCCACGGTCATGACCGGCATCGCCGAGCCGAACCCCACGCCAATGAGGCCGAGAAAGGCGCCGATCACCACGAGCGGCAGCGACTGCACGCCTAAGGCGATGGCCGCCAGCCCCACGAACGCCACAGGCAGACCGATCTGCGGCGGACGCTTGTAGTGGCCCGTCTTGCGCATGTAGTGCCCGGAGCTGAGCGCTCCCACGACGATGCCCAGCAGCGGCAGGATGAGCATCAAACCCGAACTGCTCGCGGACTGGCCGCGCTGCAGTTGCAGATACAACGGCACGTAGATGCCGATGCTGATGTTGACCATCATCACGAGCACGGCCATCGTCGAGGTCATGCGAAACACGGGATTGCCGAGCAGCGTGAGCGGCAGCAACGGCTCGCGCGCAACGCGCTGATGTCGTAGGAACACGACGCCGACGATCGCCGTCGCGGCGATCAGGCCGAGGATTTCCAGCGACAGCCACGGGTAGCGGTGTCCGCCCCAGGTGAGCGCGAGCAACAGGCAGACGGTGGCCACGATCAGCAGCAGCGAGCCGACGTAGTCGATGCTCGGCCTGCCCGTGCGGCGCGGCAGGCGGCGCAGCGCGCGGTCGCTCAGGTAGATCGCGAGCAGACCGAGCGGCAGGTTGATCCAGAAGATGAGCGTCCAGTTCAGGTACTGCGCGAACACGCCGCCGGTCACCGGCCCGGCTACGCCCGAGACCGCGAACATGCCGGAGATGTAGCCCTGGTAGCGCCCGCGTTCGCGCGGCGAGACGATGTCGGCGATCACGGTGTTCGACAGCGCGATGAGACCGCCGCCGCCCAGCCCCTGCACACCGCGCGCGAGGATCAGCGCGAGCATGGTCGGTGCGAGCGCGCACAGCACCGAGCCCACGAGAAACACGGCCACGCTCACGGCGATGACGCCTCGGCGTCCGAACAGATCGGACAGCTTGCCGACGATCGGCGTGATGGCCGTCGACGAGAGCAGGTAGGCGGTGACCACCCACGACACGGCGTCGAAGCTGCCCAGATCGCGGGCGATGGTCGGCAAGGCGGGAGCGACGATGGTCTGGTCGAGCGAGCCGAGAAACATGATCAGCAGCAGACCGGTGAGGATCGACTTGATCTCGGCGGGCGTGAGCGAGACGCCTGCAGGCGTCTTCCGTGAGTCGGTGGCAGGCATGCGAGTCGGAAGCGTCATCGATTCGTTGCCGAACCGACGATCGGAAGCAAATGGGGGGCAAAAAAACAGGCCGCCCCGACAGGGACGGCCTGAGGGATGTTACTCCCACGCGGCGGTAGAGGCCAGCGGCCCCGTGGCGTCTCGGTCTTGGCCGCCGAGACGCGGTTTCGTCAGGCGATCTGCCGCGCGCTCACTTGTTGACGAGCCGTGCCGGCACGGCCAGCGTGAGCAATCCCCCGAGGATCATGAAGACGGTGAGCAGGAACATGCCGCTGTTCGTACTCTGCGTGGCGTCCTTGAGAAAACCGATCAGGTACGGCCCGACGAAGCCCGCCAGGTTGCCCAGCGAGTTGATCATCGCAATGCCGGCCGCCGCGGCGGTGCCGCCGAGAAACGCCGTCGGCAGGCTCCAGAACAGCGGCAGCACGATCATGATGCCCATCGTCGCGAGCGTGAGCGCGAACATGGCGAGCTGCGTGTTGTGGCTCCACGTCGTGGACAGGAACAGGCCGGCGGCGCCGATGAAGGCGGGAATCGCAATGTGCCAGCGGCGCTCGCCGCGCAGGTCCGAGCGGCGTCCGACGACGACCATCGCGATCACGGCGAAGAAGTACGGAATCGCGGTGAGCAGGCCGATCTGCAGCGGATCCGTCACGCCCGTGGCCTTGATGATCGTCGGCAGCCAGAAGCCCACGCCGTACAGCCCGATCACGAACGAGAAGTAGATCAGGCTCATCATCCACACGCGAGGGCTGGAGAAGACCTTGGCCAGCGGCAGGTCTTCCTTGGTGAGCACGTCGCTCGCGATGTTGCGCTCGAGCAGCGCCTTTTCGTCGTCGTCGAGCCACTTCGCGTCGCGAATGCGGTCGTCGAGCACGAACAGCACGGCCAGCCCGATGAGCACCGACGGGACCGCTTCGAGCAGGAACATCCACTGCCAGCCGGCGAGGCCGTTCACGCCGCTCATGTCCTTGAGAATCCAGCCCGAGATCGGACCGCCGATGAGCCCGGACAAGGCCACGGCCGTCATGAACCATGCGGTCATGCGCCCGCGCCGCGAAGCCGGATACCAGTAGGTGATGTACAGGATGATGCCGGGGAAGAAGCCCGCTTCGGCCACCCCGAGCAGGAAGCGCATCACGTAGAACATCGACGGCGTGGTGACGAACATCGTCGCGCCGGAGATGATGCCCCACGAAATCATTATGCGTGCGATCCATACGCGCGCGCCCACGCGGTGAAGGATCACGTTGCTGGGCACTTCGAAGAGGAAGTAGCCGATGAAGAAGATCCCGGCGCCGAGGCCGAACACCGTCTCGGAGAACTTCAGGTCGCCGACCATCTGCAATTTGGCGAAGCCGACGTTGACGCGGTCGAGATACGCGACCACATAGCACAGCAGCAGAAACGGAATCAGTCGCCAGCCGACCTTGCGGTAAGTGGCCGCCTCGAAGTCGGCCGGGGCCGCGCCGGGCATGGACGAGGGGGGCGTCGGAACGCTGTTCATACGGATCTCCTCCGGATTGACGTTGTTGTGTTGTCTTTCGTTATCGTGTTCGTGCCACAACTGCGCTACGGTTGTTACCAACGGCTATCGACTGCTATCGATTGCAAAAACGAGGGGGCAGGGCGTCGCGTTTCAGATGCTTCTATATGCAACGTCCGCCATCGACTTCCAGACAGACGCCGGTGATGAAGGCGGCCTCGTCGCTTGCGAGATAGAGGCACGCGTTGGCGATGTCCTGCGGCGTGGAGAAGCGCCCGAGCGGAATCCCGGCGAGGAACTTGGCGCGGTTCTCCGGCGTGTTGGGCACCCCCATGAACTCGGCCGTGAGGCCCGTGTCGCCGATGACCGGATTCACGCAGTTCACGCGAATGTTGTGCGGGCCGAACTCGGCGGCCATGGCCTTGCTGGCCGTGATCACGGCGCCCTTGCTGCCGTTGTACCAGACGAGGCCCGGGCGCGGACGCACGCCGGCCGTCGAGGCGATGTTGATCATCACGCCGCCGCCGCGTTGCAGGAAGTACGGCATGACGGCGCGCGCGCTCCAGAAGATGCCTTTGACGTTGACCGCATAGACACGGTCGAACTCGGCTTCGGTCACCTCGAGCAGAGGCTTGTTGCGGTGTGTGGTGCCCGCGTTGTTGACCACGATGTCGAGATGGCCGAAACGCGTGACGGCTTCGTCGAGCAGGGTGACGTGGTCTTCTTCGCGCGAGACGTCGCCGTGGACGAACGAGGCGCGTCCGCCCGCGTCGGCGATTTCCGCGGCCACGCGCTCGCCCGCCGAACGGTTCAGATCGTTCACGATGACGGCCGCGCCTTCGCGCGCGAACGTTCTGGCGATGCCTTCCCCGAAGCCCGAACCGGCGCCCGTGACGATGGCGACCTTCTCTTGCAAACGCATGCGTTGTCTCCCGAGTCGTTATGTCGTGGCAAAGCAGGGGCTTCGCCATCGTGGGCTCAGCCGTGCCGGATGGCGACCGTCTTGAGCGTGGTGAATCCGTAAAGCGCTTCGAAGCCTTTCTCGCGCCCGTGGCCCGAGTGCTTCATGCCACCGAAGGGAAGTTCCACGCCGCCGCCGGCGCCGTAGTTGTTGATGAAGACCTGGCCGGCGCGAATCGAGCGGGCCAGACGCATCTGGCGGGCGCCGTCGCGCGTCCAGACGCCCGCCGCCAGTCCGTAGAGGGTGCTGTTTGCCAGGCGCACCGCGTCGGCTTCGTCGGTGAACGGCATGGCGGCGAGCACCGGCCCGAACACTTCTTCGCGTGCAAGGCGGTGCGTGTCGGGCACGTCGCGCAGCAGCGTGGGCGCCTGATAGAACCCCGCCTGCGGGGCGCTGCTGACGACTTCGCCTTGCGACATCACGGCGATGCCGTCATGCTGGGCTTCCGAAAGGAAGTCCCACACGCGTTGTTGCTGACGCGCATTGATGAGCGGGCCAAGATCGAGATCGTCCTGCGACGGCCCCACGCGCAGCGCGGCGAACGCCTCGGCCAGATGCGCTAGCATGGATTCGTAGGCGTCGTGCTGCACGAGCAGGCGGCTGCCGGCGGAGCACGTCTGCCCGGCGTTCTGCACGATGGCGTTCACGACCGCGGGCAGCACGGCGTCCATATCCGCATCGGCGAACACGATCTGGGGCGACTTGCCGCCGAGTTCCAGCGTGACCGGCGTGTGGTTTTCCGCGGCCATCTGCGAGATGAGCGTGCCGGTCGCGGGCGAGCCGGTAAACGAGATGTGATCGATGCCCGGGTGCCGCGCGAGCGCCGCACCGGCCTCCGCGCCGTAGCCCGTCACGATATTGAGCGCCCCCGGCGGCAGGCCGGCTTCGAGCGACAGCTCGGCCACCCGCAGCAGCGACAGGCAGGCGTCCTCCGCCGGTTTGACCACACAGGCGTTGCCGGTGGCGAGCGCCGCGGCCACGCTGCGTCCGAAGATCTGCAGCGGGTAGTTCCACGGAATGATGTGACCCGTCACACCGTGCGGCTCGCGCACCGTGAAGACCGTAAAGCCCTGCTGATAAGGAATCGTTTCGCCGTGCAGCTTGTCCGCCGCGCCGGCGTAGAACTCGAAGTAGCGCACGATCGCGGCCGCGTCGGCGCGCGCCTGCTTGAGCGGTTTGCCGGTGTCGCGCGCTTCGAGTTGCGCCAGTTCCTCGTGATGTTTCGCCAGCGAGTTGGACAGCGCATGGAGAATGCGGCCGCGCTCGGCAGCGGCAAGGCGTCCCCAATCGCCGTCGAAGGCCGCACGCGCAGCTTTCACGGCACGGTCGATGTCTTCGGCGTCGCCGCGGGCAATGTGAGTGAACGGTTGACCGTCGGAGGGATCGAGAACGGGGATGGCTGGGCTTTTCGCGGGCGCGACCCATTGATTGCCGATGAAGTGTGTTGCTTCGGGCATGTCGACTGCACCTCGTGTCGGATTGGACTCGGGTTGGACGATGAGGAGCGCCGCAGGTGTTGTCACCGCGGCGTCGCCGACCATTATCACTTAACTGGGAAGCGCGTTGACCGTCATACAGGTCACATCCGCATAAACACCTAAAACGATTGCATAGCAATTAAAGATATTTTATTGCAATTTTTTCTAGCCTATCCTTGATCACATCGAATCGTCAGACGGACGTCTGGCCGGGCACCGCAGCCTGCACACATCGCCAGCGAAGTCGTGCGGCATGGCGTCCGAACGAGCATTCAGGCCGTCCAGGCCTACGCTATTCAGGAGCAGGCAGGCAATGAACGATGCAGTGACGCGCGAGACGCTGGTAGGGCGCTTGCAGGACGCACTTGGCGCGACGGCAGTGCTGAGCGGCGAGACCGACACCGCCGGGTACACGGAAGACTGGCGCGGCCGCTATCGCGGCGATGCGCTGTGCGTCGTGCTGCCGTCGTCCACCGAGCAGGTCAGCGCGGTGGTGAAGCTGTGCGCCGCCGCCGGCGTGCCGATCCTGCCGCAAGGCGGCAACACGAGTCTGTGCGGCGGCGCCGTGCCGCCCACGGACGGCCCGGCCCCTGTCATTCTCAATCTCGCGCGCATGCGCCACATCCGTCAGGTGGATGCGGCCAACGGCTCCATGATCGTCGAAGCCGGATGCATCCTGAAAACCGTGCAGGAGACGGCGGCCGACGCCGGCCGTCTGTATCCGGTCAGCCTGGGGGCGGAAGGCTCGTGCCAGATCGGCGGCACGCTCTCGACGAACGCCGGCGGCACGAGCGTGCTGCGCTACGGCAACACGCGCGAGAACGTGCTGGGCCTCGAAGTCGTGCTGGCCGACGGCACCATCTGGGATGGTCTGCGCGCACTGCGCAAGGACAACACCGGCATCGATCTCAAGCATCTGTTCATCGGCGCGGAAGGCACGCTGGGCATTATCACCGCGGCGGCGCTCAAGCTGCATCCGCTTCCCACGCACCATGCGCTCGCCTGGTTCGCGCCGCGTGATCCGGCCGCCGCGTTGCGCATCCTCGGCATGTTCCAGAGCGCGTGCGCATCGCGCCTGTCCGCCTTCGAGATCATGAATCGCCACCAGCTCGATCTGGTGCTGGAGAACGTGCCCAATCGCCGCAACCCGCTCGCCGGTGCGCATCCGTGGCACGTGCTCGTCGAACTGAGCGACACCCGCGACGCCGACGCGCTGGAAGCCGTGCTTACCGAAACGCTCGGCGAGGCCATCGAGCAAGGTCTCGTCGACGATGCCGTCATCGCCGCGAACGAGACGCAGCGCGCCGATCTCTGGGAGGTTCGCCACAGCGTGAGCGAGGCGAACAAGAAGGCGGCCGTCGGTCTTACGACGGACTGCGCCGTGCCGGTCTCGAGCGTGCCCGAATTCATCGATGCCGCCACGCGCGCGGTCCACGCCGTCGTGCCCGGGCTCGACATCGCCATCGTCGGCCACATGGGCGACGGCAACGTTCACTTCATCCCGATGTTCTCGTTCGCAGCCTGGGCGGCGCTGGCCGACAGCGCGGCGATGGGCGACGCCATGCGCGCCTGTGTGAACGATGTGGCCGCGCGTCTGGCGGGCACGTTCAGTGCGGAGCATGGTGTCGGGCAGACGGGGCTGCCGCTCATGCAACGCTACAAATCGACGGCCGAGCTGGCGCTCATGCGCACGCTCAAGGCCGCGCTAGATCCCAACCAGTTGTTCAACCCGGGGCGCCTCGTTCCCTGACCGGAGACCATGATGAAACGCAAGACCTCCGCAAGCCCGCTCGACATCACCGACAACACCGCGGCGTCGCTCGCACAACCGGGCCGTCGCACGGCCATGAAGACGGCCCTCGTCGGCGCCGCCGCCGTGGCGTTTCCGTTCGTGTGGACGCCCTCGCGCGCCGCCGGCAAGCGCATCGTCGTGCGCGACGACGGTGGCATCTACACCAAGGCATACGACGCGGTGTACTACAAGCCGTTCGCCAAGGCGACCGGCATCGAGGTCGTGGGCGTGCAGGCCAACGCGGAGCCGACCGCGCAGATCAAGAGCATGGTCGAGGCGGGCAGCTATACGTGGGACATGGCCAAGATCAGCCAGCCCGCGATCCTGCTGCTCACCTCGGGCGGCAAGGAATACCTCGAGCGCCACGGTCTCGAGTCCGATCCGATCGTCTCGAAGATTCCGCCGCAATACATGTCGCCGTTCGGCGTGGGCACCAACGTCTACTCGACCGTGCTCGCCTATCGCACCGATGCCTTCAAGGGCCGCAAGGCGCCGGCGTCGTGGGCCGACCTGTGGAACGTGAAGGACTTCCCGGGCCGCCGTTCGATTCGCAAGTATCCGTTCGACACCATCGAAGAGGCGCTGCTCGCCGACGGCGTGGCCGCGGGTTCGGTCTATCCGTGCGACTTCGACCGTGCGTTCAAGAGCCTGGACAAGATCGCCAAGCACGTCGACGTGTGGTGGACCACCGGCGCGCAGGTCGAGCAGATGCTCGGCTCGGGCGAAGTCGACATGGTCGCCACGTGGGCCTCGCGGGCGCAGTCGGCGCAGGCGAACGGCGTACCGGTGCAGATCGTGTGGAACCAGAACATCTGGGGCTGCGACAACTGGTCGATTCTCAAGGGCACGCCGAACGCGGCCGCCTGTCGCGAATTCATCAAATTCGCGAGCGACCCGAAGCGCCAGGCCGAACTGGTCAAGTACTTCCCGGCCGGCATGACGCAACCGGAAGCGTTCAACTACGTGAAGCCCGAGGTGGCGAAAAATTGTCCGACGTTCCCCGAGAACATCAAGAGCGGCGTGCAGATCAACGCGAAGTTCTGGCAGCAGAACCAGAGCGTGGCGCTCGAACGTTTCAATCGCTGGATCCTGACCTGATCCTCACCTGCCGTTTCGTTTCATGTTTTATGGGGTGCTGATCTCATGACCGTTGCCAATCTCCAAGTCTCGGGCCTGTCCAAGCGCTACGGCGATTTCGTCGCGCTGGCGCCGACCGACCTCGATGTCGCTCAGGGCGAATTCCTGACCCTGCTCGGGCCCAGCGGCTCGGGCAAGACCACATTGCTCTCGCTCATCGCCGGTCTGTCGCAGCCCGATGCGGGCGCGATCCGTATCAACGGGACCGATGTCACGTACGGCGCGCCGTACGAACGCGACATCGGCATGGTGTTCCAGAACTACGCGCTGTTCCCGCACATGACCGTGGCGGAGAACATCGCCTTCCCGTTGCAGATGCGCCGCACCGACGCGGCCGCCGCTCGGAAGATGGTCATGAACGCGCTGGAAATGGTGCATCTGCCGCATGTGGCCGAGCGCTACCCGCGCGAGCTCTCGGGCGGCCAGCAGCAGCGCATTGCGCTCGCGCGCTGCATGGTCTACCGGCCGTCGATCATTCTGATGGACGAACCGCTCGGTGCGCTCGACAAGAAGCTGCGCGATCACATGCAGCTCGAGATCAAGCGCATCCACCGCGAGCTCGGCACCACCATCGTGTACGTGACGCACGATCAGGAAGAGGCGATGACCATGTCCGATCGCATCTGTCTGATGAACGCCGGCGAGATCGCGCAACTGGGCACGCCCGACGATCTTTACTTCCGTCCGAAGAGCGTGTTCGTCGCGGACTTCCTCGGCGAGTCGAACCTGCTCGATGCGACGGTGCTCGAGCGTGCCGGCGATCAGGTGCGCGTGGCGATGCCCGGCGTGGATGGCGCTGCCGCGATGGTCTACGATCCGCAGGTCGAGCGCGGCCGCGCGGTCAAGCTGATGCTGCGTCCGCAGAACCTGCACGTGCACGACGGCGTAAGTGCTGCCAATGCCGATGCGCAGGGTGTGGCGACGATCTCGGCGAAACTCACCGACATCATGGTCACGGGCGGCATGACGAAGCTGTATCTGCAATCGCAGGTCACGGGCGCCGAGGCGGGCAAGTCGCTCGTGGCGGCGTTCCCGACGCATCGTCAGGGCAACCGCTTCGAGATCGGGCAGACGCTCGGTCTCGCATGGCGTGCCGACGACGCCGTGGCGATCGCGGGGTAAGCGATGAGTGCATCCGCCGTGGTTCGTCCCTCGTCCCCTTCCTCGAATGCCGCGCAGCCCGCACCGCGCCGCGCGCGCTGGCGTGCGCGCGTGCGTCCGTTGCTCATGGCCGCGCCCATCGTCATCCTGCTGGCGGTGATGCTGATCTACCCGGTCGGGCAACTGCTGTTGTTGAGCATTCGCGGCGAGGGCGGCTTCACGCTGGCCGAATATCAGCGTCTGTTCGCCTCGTCGGTGTATGTCGAGGTGTTGCTCATCACGCTCAAGGTCTCGCTCTACACGACGTTTTTTGCCGTGCTGACGGGCTATCCGATTGCCTACCGGCTTTCGACGCTCACTGGCGCGCGCAAGCAGCGCCTTCTGTTCTGGGTGCTGCTCTCGTTCTGGACGAGCTTCCTCGTGCGCACGTTCGCATGGGTGGTGCTGCTCGGGCGCAACGGCGTGGTCAACCGCACATTGATGGATCTGGGGCTGATCGATGCGCCGCTCTCGCTGCTCTACAGCTTCCCGGCGGTGGTGCTCGGCATGGTGCACGCACTGATGCCGCTGGCCGTGCTCACCATGCTCTCCGTGATGGAGAACATCGACCGTCGTCTGCCGAGCGCGGCATCGACGCTGGGCGCGCGTCCCGGCACGGTGTTCTGGCGCGTTTACTTCCCGTTGTCGCTGCCCGGCGTGGCTGCCGGCGCGCTGATGGTGTTCGTCACATCGATCGGCTTCTTCATCACGCCGACACTGCTCGGCGGCCGCCACGAAACGATGATCACGCAGCTCATCATCGACCAGGTCATGCAGGCGCTCAACTGGGGCTTCGCCGGTGCGATCTCCGTGCTGCTGCTCGCCGTGGTGCTGGTGGTGTTCTTCATCTACGACCGCATGGTCGGCCTCTCGACGATGGCCGGCGGCGGCGACGCGAAGGCGGGCAAGCGCCGCGGCGGCTGGACCCGGGCGCTTGGCGAGAAGGTGCTGGGCGCGCTCGGCAGCGCCACGGACCTGCTGTTGCGTGCGCTGCCGCGCGGCAAGCGCGAACAGGGCGACGGTGCGGTGCTGCGCGTCTTCGTGTTCCTGCTCGTGCTGTTTCTCGCGGCGCCGGCGCTGCTGATGATCCCCATCTCGTTCGATTCGGCGTCGGGCCTGGCCTGGCCGCCCAAGGGCTTCTCGCTGCAGTGGTATCAGCAGATCTGGGATTCGCCGCTATGGATGCAGGCGATCACGCGCTCGATGCTCGTGGGCATCGGCGCCGGGTTGCTGTCGATGCTGATCGGCACGCCCGCGGCGTTCCTGCTGGTGCGCGGCGGCATGCGCGGCAAGTCGGCCATGCTCGCCTTCGTGCTCGCCCCGATCGTGGTGCCGCGCATGATCCTGGCCGTCGGCGTGTTCTATTTCTTCGCCAGGATCGGGCTCGTGGGCTCGAGCGTGGGGCTGACCATCGCGCACACCGTGGTGGCCGTGCCGTATGTCGTCATCACGATGATGGCCGTGCTGCGCAACTACGACACACGTCTCGATTTGGCGGCATACAGCCTCGGCGCGCGGCCGTGGGCCACGCTGCGCCGTGTGACCTTCCCGATCCTCGGCGCGGGCCTGCTGTCGTCGTTCCTGTTCGCGTTCGCCACGTCGTTCGACGAACTGACGATTGCGCTCTTCACGTCGGGCGGCCTCTCGACCACCTTGCCCAAGCAGTTCTGGGACGAGATCACGATGCAGATCTCGCCGGTGATCGCCGCGGTCTCCACATGCCTGTTCCTCTTCATCGCCGCACTGATCTGGGTGGCCGAGCGCATGCGCCGGCGCAGCCTCGCCACCTGAGGCGGCACTTTCGACTCCTCCGAACTCAAGACACACGGACGTTTAACACATGCTTCGCTCCGCACAACTCAAGGGCATTCTGCCGGCGATCCCGACGCCGGTGAACGCCGACGACACGATTCACACCGAAGCCACGCGCGCGCTGCTGCGCTATTTGCTGGGGCAGGGCATCGACGGCGTGGTGCCGCTGGGCGGCACCGGCGAGTACGGCGCGCTCTCGCGTGCCGAACGCATTCGCATGGCCGAACTCACGGCGCAGGCGGTGCGCGATCACGGCCGCGACGTGCCGGTGATCGCGGGCGTGCTCGACCCGGGCTATCACGACGCCATCGATGCCGGGCGCGACTTTGCCGCCGCCGGCGCCGACGGGCTGCTCGTGCTCACGCCGTACTACACCAATCCGACGCAAGCCGGCATCCGCGACTACTTCCTGCGCTACGCCGACGAGTCGCCGGTGCCGATCCTGATCTATGAGATTCCGTACCGCACGCGCATCGCCATTGCGCCGGAAGTGCTGCACGAGCTCTCGCGCCACGAGAACATCGTCGGCATGAAGGCGTGCAACACCGATATGTGGCACTTCCTGCGCACCGTCGCCGGCGTGGACGAGTCGTTTGCCGTGTTGAGCGGCGAAGACACGCTGTTCCCGCTGCACGTCGCGGCGGGAGCGCGCGGCGGCATCGTGGTGACGGCGTCGCTGCTGCCCACCGCGTGGCAACGCATCTTCACGCTGGCGTCCGAAGGCAAGACGGCCGAGGCGTTGGCGTTGCATCGCTCGCTGATTCCGCTGATGAACCTGGCGTTCGCCGAGACGAACCCGGGGCCGATGAAGTCGGTGATGGATCTGATCGGTGTGAATGCGCCGGCGATGCTCGCGCCGCTCGTGCCGCCCGCACCGGCGCTGTCGACCGAATTGCGCGAAGAACTGCGCCGCCAACTGGAGATATTCGAAGGGCGTTGAGGTCGGGACGGCAAGGCGTTCCCCGCTTGCGACCGGGCGGGGGACGGCCGCCGATGGCGATCGATGACCTCGATCGGATCGCTTCCGCCGACTGTGTCGCCTCGGTCGCCTAGCGCCGGAACGTCGACAGGCGCGACTTCGAGATCGAGGTCGCGGCCACCTGGACGTGCGACGCGAGTTCGGCTTCGACGCGTTCGCGCGTCCAGCGAGACGTTGGCACGGAGATATTGATGGCGGCCACGGCTTGTCCGTCGTGATCGGTGATCGGCGCCGCCACCGAAATGTCGCCCATGACGGTTTCGCTCTCGACGATGGCGTAGCCGCGCCGGGCCGCCGTGTGGATGCGTTCGAGGAGTTTTTTCTCGTCGAGCACCGTGTAGGGCGTCATCGGTTCGAGCGGCGTGCTCGCGAGGATCTCCCTCACGCGAGTCTCGGACAGGCGCGAGAGCATGGCGATGCCCGACGCCGTGAACATGGCCGGCAGACGGGCGCCGACCACGATGCCGATGTTCACCAGATGCTGGCCGGGGAACCGCGCGATATACACGATCTCGTGGCCGTCCAGCTCCTGCAGGTTGGTCGTCTCGCCCACACGCCGGAAGATGTCCAGCAGGTACGGTGCGGCTTTCTCGACGAGATCGTTTGCGCGAATGTAGTTGTACGAGAACTGAAGCACCTTGGTGGTGAGGCCGTAGGTGCGCGTTTCCGGCACGCGGAACAAATAGCCGAGGGCTTCGAGCGTGTGCACCAGTCGCTGCGTGGCGCTGCGGTCGAGTCCGGCGGCCTTCGCGATATCGCCGAGCGTCATGTAGCGCGCGGGACCGTCGAAGGCGTGCAGCACTTGAAACGTCTTCTGTGTCGAGCCGACGAACAGGGACGAGCGCGCAGCCGATTGCGCAGCATTCGTCACGCCGGTGGTTTTGGCTGAAGCGGGGACAGGAGCGTTTTCACCAGCACGAGGTGACCGGGCAGACGAGCGCGGCATGGTAGGGACCGGTATGTTCGTATTGTAACGATTGTGATTGTAATGCAATTGTTTGTGTGCGGCTAACGATTTGTCTCCCGATGAGGGGATGAGTGAAGCTTTGGCATCGGGCGGCAAACGCCGCGATGCGGCATGAGGACAGGGGGAGCAATGCACGCGTTTTCCTGCGTGGAGGATTACCGCCAGGCCGCCCGGCGGCGTCTGGCGAAGCTGGCGTTCGACTATCTGGAAGGCGGAGCGGAGGATGGCGACGCGCTGCGCCGCAACCGCGACGCGTTCGCGCAGTGGGGCTTTTCTCCGCGCGTGCTGACCGACACGTCGCGGACGACGAGCGAGACGGCGTTCTGGGGGCGTCGCGCCGCGGCGCCCATGGCCGTCGGGCCGACCGGGCTCAATGGCCTGTTCTGGCCGCGCGCCGACGAATTGCTCGCGCGCGCCGCGGCCGACGCGGGGCTGCCATTCGTGCTGTCGACGGCGTCGACGTCGTTGCTCGAAGACGTGCGCGCCGCCGTCCCCGACGGCGAGCTCTGGCTTCAACTCTACGTCCAGCAGGACCGGCGCATTGCCGAGAGCATGATGCAACGCGCCCGCGAGGCGGGCTTTCGCACGCTGCTGCTCACCGTCGACACGCCCGTGCATGGCAAGCGCGATCACGACACGCGCAACGGTTTCAAGCTGCCGCTGAAGTTCACGCCGTGCCTGATCGCGGACTGCATGCGTCATCCGCACTGGAGCTTGCAGATGCTGATGCACGGTGCGCCACAACTGCGCAACATCGCGCGCAGCGTCGGCGAGCGGGCCGATCTGGCGCGCCATGCCGCCATGTTGAGCCGCCAGATGGATCTGTCGCTCGGCTGGCACGATCTTGCCTGGGTGCGTCGGCATTGGCCTGGCGAGGTGCTCGTCAAGGGCGTTCAGACGGTGGACGATGCGCGCCTCGCGCAAGCGCACGGCGCCGACGGCATCGTCGTCTCGAATCACGGCGGGCGGCAACTGGGCAGCACGCTCGCGCCGCTCGAGGCGTTGCCGCCGATCATCGACGCCGTCAATGCGGGCCCGGCGATGGCCGTGTTCGTCGACGGCGGCGTGCGGCGCGGCGCCGACGTGGCGAAGGCCGTGGCGCTCGGCGCCAGGGGCGTGCTGCTCGGTCGCGCGCCGCTCTACGGCGTGGCGGCCCGGGGCGGCGAGGGCGCGGCCGGCGTGCTCGCGTTGTTGCTGGCCGAGTTGCGCACGACGATGCAACTGGCAGGCTGCGCGCGCGTGGATGACCTCGCGCCGCAACGACTGGCCCGCCTGCCGGCAATACAGGGAAATCAGGCAAACCCGCTATAATGTTCCGCGCCCGATTGCCGTCGGGCGGCGGGGCGTCCGGCAGGATGGCGGGCGTGCACGCCGTGCGACGGTACGCCATTTTTCATCTACAGGAATGCCATCATGAGCTTCAACCACGTGCCTGCCGGCAAGGACATCCCCAACGATTTCAACGTCATCATCGAGATCCCGGCGCAAAGCGACCCGGTGAAGTATGAAGCCGACAAGGATCTGGGCCTGCTGGTCGTTGACCGCTTCATCGGCACGGGCATGCGCTACCCGGCCAACTACGGCTTCATTCCGCAAACGCTGGCGGGCGACGGCGACCCCGTCGACGCGCTGGTCGTCACCCCGTTCCCGCTGCTGGCCGGCTCCGTCGTGCGCTGCCGCGCGCTGGGCATGCTCAACATGACCGATGAGTCGGGCGTGGACGCCAAGCTGGTGGTCGTGCCGGTCGACAAGATCTGCCCGATGACGGCGCACATGAAGTCGATCGAGGACGTGCCGGGCTACCTGAAGGACCAGATCAAGCACTTCTTCGAGCAGTACAAGGCGCTCGAGAAGGGCAAGTGGGTCAAGGTCGAAGGTTGGGAAGGCATCGAAGCCGCCCACAAGGAAATCGTCGACGGCGTGGCCAACGCCAAGAAGTAAGCGATTTCCGTCTGCCGCGCCGCCTCGGCGGCCTCCGAAGAACCCGGCCTCGCGCCGGGTTTTTTGTTCTCAGGCGCGACGGCGCTGCGCTTTACCGGACGGCGCGTTCGCAGCAGGCGTTTCGGCGTCGCCGGTAATCATCGCCAGGATGATCCGTTCGAGGGTCCGCGTCGCTTGCGCTTGCGGGATGTCGCCGGTCGCAGCCGCGTCCGAGACGGAGTCGGCCGCGCCGAGAATCGCCCACATGTCCGAGCGCGCAACGCCATGAGCGCCAGCGAACGGCGCGAGCACCGCCGCGCATTTCTCGATGAAGCGCTCCTGGTACTGCCGTTTCACGGCCGCGAGTTCCGCGGAGCCGGAAAGGGCGGCCAGCACGCCGGAGATCTCGCGTCCCTGGGTCAGTACGCACGCCACATAGCCCGACGCGATGGCGCAGGCCTTGTCCCGCAAGGTGGGTTCCGCCGCGGCGACGGTGCGATCGAAGATAGCCGTCTGCCGTTCGTCGTAGTCCTGGTAGAGCGCGGCCAGCAGGCCGTTGCGCGTGCCGAAGTGGTCGTACACGAGCGGCTTGGTCACGCCGGCCTGATCGGCCAGTCGTCCGAGTGTGAGGGCGTCGGTGCCTTCGTCGCCGACGAGCGTCCACGCCACGTCGAGAAGCTGCCGCGTGCGGGCTTCGCGCGGCATGCGGCGGCGTGGGGGCGTGGCGGTGGTCGGGCTCATGGTCAACGTGGAACGTTCAGGGGTGGGGTTGCGCGGCGAAAATCCTGCGGCCCAGGGCTCGCGCCGTTTCGAGATGGGCTTCAGGGTAACCGGTGTCGGAGGCCAGCAGCAACTCGGAAGTGACGACGCGCGCGCCGCAATAGTCGAAGATGCCGTGGTCGATCTGCGTCTTCATCGCGCCGAAGTAGCCGTGTCGCGCGATCGTTCGCTGATCCGCGCCGCCGATCGCCACCAGATGCACGCGAAGGCGCTGGAGCTTCTTCGCGATCTTGCCGCCCTCCACGTCTTCATAAGCCCAGCCCTGTGTAAACACGCGGTCGATCCAGCCCTTGAGCAGCGCGGGGAAGGACCACCAGTAAATCGGATAGACGAGCACCAGCGCGTCGGCGCGGTCGATGCGGGCGTGTTCGGCCGCCACGTCGGCCGGCGCTCTCGCCGCCTTCCGGAACAGCGCGATGTCGGCCTGTGTAAAGCGCGGATCGAAGCCTTCGGCGGCCAGATCGGCGAGTTCGACACAATGCTGCGCCGAGGATTCGACGATGCCTTCGGCAATCCGTGCGGCCACGCCATGCGTGAGCGAATGCGGGTCGGGGTGTGCGACGACGAGAAGGGCTTGCATGACAGATTACCTTTGACGATAAATAACTTACCAATAGTAACTTACTTTTGGTAAGTTGTTGTGGCAGCATGTCCTGGCTGAAGGCGACGTCAAGTTCGGCGACAATGGCTGTCGGCGTTCATGCCGGGAGACCGGTTCGGAGTGAGGTGAGCGGTGAGTAGCGAAGTCGTCATCCGTGTAGTGCAATCGATCGAAGACGTGCCGGCCGACGCGTGGAACGCGCTGGCGGGCGGCAATCCCTTTGTGCAGCACGCGTTCTTGCACGCCATGCATGAGAGCGGTTGTGCGTCGAAGCGTACCGGCTGGCAGCCGGCCTATCTGCTCATGCATGCGGGCGATGTGCTCGTGGGCGCCATGCCGCTCTATGTGAAGTCGCATTCGCGCGGCGAGTATGTCTTCGACCACGCGTGGGCCGATGCCTTTGCGCGCCACGGGCTGCGTTACTACCCGAAGCTGCTGTGCGCGGTACCATTCTCACCCGTCACGGGGCCGCGCCTGCTGGCGCGTACGCACGCCGATCGCGTAGCGCTCGCGCGCGGCGCCATCGCCTTCGCCAAACAGATGGAGCTCTCGTCGATTCATGTGCTGTTCACGCACGACGACGACCTGGCGGCGCTGACCGAAGCGGGATACCTGCTGCGCGAAGGCGTGCAGTTTCACTGGGAGAACGCGGGTTTCGAGACATTCGACGACTTCCTCGCGCAGATGAACCAGGAGAAGCGCAAGAAGCTGAAGCAGGACCGTCGTCGGGTGCGCGACGCCGGAGTGACGTACCGATGGCTGCGTGGCGCCGACATCGACGACGCGGCGCTCGACTTCTTCTATCGCTGTTACGACAACACGTATCGCGAGCACTGGAATGCGCCGTATCTGACGCGCGAGTTCTTCGCGCAGGTGCATGCGGCGATGCCCGATGCGCTGCTGATCGTGCAGGCCGAGCGCGATGGCGAGCCGCTGGCCTGTGCGCTCAATGTGGTGAGCGGCGACACGATGTATGGACGCTACTGGGGCACCACGGACTTCGTCTCGGGCATGCACTTCGAGACGTGTTACGCGCAGGGCATCGAGTATTGCATCGCGCATGGATTGCGCAGCTTCGAGGGCGGTGCGCAGGGCGTGCACAAGATGTCGCGCGGCCTGTTGCCCACGCCGACGTGGTCGGCGCACTGGATCGCCGATGCGCGTTTTGCCGATGCCATCGCGGAATTCCTCGATGCGGAGACGTCGGCGATGGACGAGCACATCGGCGAGCTCGAAGCGCATACCCCGTTCAAACGGGTAACGTGCTGACGTTCGAACGGGCATGGCGAGCCCCGGCAAAACAAGGGCTCGCGTAATATACTGGCGATTCTCACCGTCCGCCGACAGCGCTGGGCGGGCGTGCAAGCCGCAGGGGCTGCGCCGCCTGCCGAGGCGCCGTCAAATGGGCGATGCCTGGTAGCCGCCGACATGACCAACCGATTCCTCAATCTCTATAACCACGACTTCGCGCGTGTGGCCGTCGGAGTGCCGCAATGCCGCGTGGCCGATCCCGCTTACAACGCGGCGCAGACCATTGCGCTGGCGCGCGAGGCCGATGCCGCCGGCGCCGTGCTGGTCGCCTTCCCCGAGTTGGGCATTCCGGCCTATTCCTGCGAAGACCTGTTCCAGCAACGCGCGCTGATCGATGCGTGCGACGCGGCGCTCGCCTCGATCATCGACGCGAGTCGCGAACTCGGCGCCGCGCTGATCGTGGGCATGCCGGTGCGTGTGCAGCAGCGGCTCTTCAACTGCGCCGTGGTGATCGCGCGCGGCCGCATTCACGGCGTCGTCCCCAAGACGTATCTGCCGAATTACAGCGAATTCTACGAAGCGCGTCAGTTCAATGCCGCGGACGATGCCGGCGTCGACACGGTGACGCTGCTCGGCGACGCCGTGCCGTTCGGCTCGCTCGTCTTCGAAGCGGTGGATCAGCCGCTGTTGCGCTTTCATTGCGAAATCTGCGAGGACGTCTGGGTGCCGGTGCCGCCATCGTCCTTCGCGGCGCTGGCCGGCGCGACGGTGCTCGTCAACCTGTCGGCCTCGAACATCGTCGTCGGCAAGTCGGCTTATCGCCATCAACTGGTCGCGCAACAATCGGCGCGCTGCCTCGCGGCGTATCTCTACACGTCGGCCGGGCAGGGCGAGTCGACGACCGATCTCGCATGGGACGGTCAGGCGCTCATCTACGAGAATGGCGACATGCTGGCCGAGTCGGCCCGTTTTGCGAGCGAGTCGCATCTGATCTACGCGGACGTCGACCTGGAGCGGCTCGCGCGCGAGCGCATGCATCAAACGACGTTCGGCGTGTCGGTGCGCCGCCACGCCGACGAGGTCGCCCGCTTTCGCACGATCAAGGTCGACGTCGCCGTGCCGCGCGACGCGGAGCTGCCGCTCGCGCGCGCCATCGAACGCTTCCCGTACGTGCCGGCCGATCCGCGCCGTCGCGACGAGCGTTGCCACGAGGTCTACAACATCCAGGTGCAGGCGTTGATGCAGCGCCTGTCGTCGTCGAAGATCCAGAAGGTGGTGATCGGTGTGTCGGGCGGTCTCGATTCGACGCACGCACTGCTCGTGTGCGCGAAGGTCATGGACCGGCTGGGGCTGCCGCGCACCAATATCCTCGCGTACACCATGCCCGGCTTTGCCACGAGCGAGCGCACGCTGCGCCAGGCGCGCGAGTTGATGGAGGCGGTCGGCTGCACGGCGCGCGAAGTCGACATTCGCCCGAGCTGCATGCAGATGCTCAAGGATCTGGAGCATCCATTCGCCGAGGGCAAGGAGGTCTACGACGTCACCTTCGAAAACGTGCAGGCGGGCGAGCGGACCAATCACCTGTTCCGTCTGGCGAATCATCTCGGTGCGATCGTGATCGGCACCGGCGATCTGAGCGAGCTGGCGCTGGGCTGGTGCACCTATGGCGTGGGCGACCACATGTCGCACTACAACGTGAACGCCAGCGTGCCGAAGACGCTCATCATGCACCTTGTGCGCTGGGTTGCCGAGACGGGGCAACTGAGCGGCGCGGCGTCGGTGAAAGCGGCCAGCAGCAAGGATGCCAAGGAGGCGAAAGACACGAAGGGTGTCGCACATCGCCGCAACGTGCTCATCGACATCCTCGAGACGGAAATCAGTCCGGAGCTCGTGCCCGGCAAGGCAAACGGTGCGCCGGAGCAGCGCACCGAGCATTTCATCGGGCCGTACGAACTGCAGGACTTCAACCTGTATTACACGCTGCGCTTCGGCTACGCGCCACGCAAGGTCGCGTTTCTGGCGTGGAGCGCCTGGCACGACGCATCGAAGGAACGTTGGCCCGACGAAGGGCATCTTGCCCGCCATGCGTACGATCTGGTCGCCATCAAGCGCAACCTGCGCATCTTCCTGGACCGGTTCTTCCGCACCAGCCAGTTCAAGCGCTCGTGCATTCCGAACGCGCCCAAGGTCGGCACGGGCGGCTCGCTTTCGCCGCGCGGCGACTGGCGTGCGCCGAGCGATTCGGAGTCGGTGGTGTGGCTCGCTGACCTCGATACGGTGCCCGATGACCCACACGCCTGAGCCGGTCCCGTCGCGCGGGGCCCGCTGTCATCGGGGTGCCGCCGCCGGACCGGTACAATAGCCCGGCGAATTTTCAGAACACTCCAACCAAGATATCGAGGCGACAATGAAACGCGTAACTGCCATCATCAAACCGTTCAAGCTCGACGAAGTCCGCGAGGCCCTGGCCGAAGTCGGGGTCACGGGCCTGACCGTCACGGAAGTGAAAGGCTTCGGCCGTCAGAAGGGGCACACCGAGCTGTATCGCGGCGCCGAGTACGTGGTCGACTTTCTGCCGAAGATCAAGATCGAAGTCGTGGTGAGCGCGGCGCAGGCCGAGCAGGTCATCGACGCCGTGCTGAGTGCGGCGCGCACCGGCAAGATCGGCGACGGCAAGATCTTCGTGACCGACGTGGAGCGTGTGATTCGCATCCGCACCGGCGAAGAGGGCGAGCAGGCGGTCTGAAGTGGTTGAGGCGGGATAGGTGGGATAGGCGAGCAACCTGCAGTGGCGGCCGGGCAGTAGTGAGACGACGGCAGGGACGAGGGCGACGGCTGCGCGAGCGGCGTCGCCCTTTGACGTTTGCCTCGCATTGTTTCGTATTGGCGCACGGGATCGCGTCCCAGGCCGCGCCGGCTACGACTTGAGCCGGACGTCGAACGCCACGGTAAGCAGCCGCACCGCGATGACGGAAAGCGCGCTGATCGAGAGCGAGTAGACGGGGTCGATGTCGGCGTAGGTGAGGGCGATATAGATCCATCCGCCGATGAAGGCGCAGACCGCATAGGGACGCGTATCGCGCAGCACGAGCGGCACCTCGTTGCAAAGGATGTCGCGCATCACGCCGCCGCCCACGCCGGTGATCACGCCCATCATCACGGACATGAACGCGGACATGTCCGTCTGCAGCGCCAGCGACGTGCCCGACGCGCTGAAGAACCCCAATCCGATGGCGTCGGTAATGAGCAGCACGCGCTCGGTCGCCACGCGCGAGACGAGTCGCAGCACACCGGACGTCGACAGCGAGAGCACGAGGATGAGCACGGTGTACCACTGATGCTGCACCCAGTAGAAGGGACGGTGATCGAGCAGCACGTCGCGCAGGGTGCCGCCGCCGAAGGCGGTCGCGAAGGCCAGCACGAACGCGCCGACCGGGTCGAGATGCTGCTTGCGGGCTTCCGCGAAGCCGGAGATGGCGCACGACAATACGGCAATGGCCTCCATGATGGCCAGAATCGTATGCAGTTGGGCGCTCATCTCGTGAATCATCGGCGAATCCTCTCGGTGACGCGTCGTGATCTGCGGCGGCATTTGCGGCGCGAAGGCGCGCTGCCGTGCGCGCCGATGGCGGCGTGGAGCGTCAGGCGCCCGGGCGAGCCGTTCTGGTCTGCGCCGCCTGGAGCAATACTACCAGCGCACCGCCCCCACCGTCGCGCCCCTGGGCCTGCACCCAGGCCAGCACTTCGTTCTTCTGCGCGAGCCAACTGCGGACCTTGTCCTTGAGCACCGGTTCGCGGTTCACCGAGCCCAGCCCCTTGCCGTGAATGACGCGCACGCATCGCAGTCCGCGCTTGACGACGTCATGCAGAAAGGCGGACAACGCTTCACGCGCTTCGTCGCGGCGCATGCCGTGCAGATCGATCTGGGCCTGCACGACCCAGTCGCCGCGCTGGAGCTTGACCAGCGTGCCCCGGCTGATGCTCGGACGCCGATAGGACAGCCGGTCGTCCGTATCGAACAGCGCTTCGGGATCGAACTCGTCGGAGAGCGATTCGGACAGCACCGCCGCTTCGTCTTCCTGCGTCTGGCGCGCCACCGGATCCGGCGGCTGACGCGGGTGCTCGACGCGGTTGGCCGCGCCCTTGCCGGAGAGTGGGGCGATGTCGCCGATGCTGTCGCGAAAGACATTGGCATCGCGTGCGGCCTGGGCGGCGCGCTTGGCGGCGGCCAGGCGCTCGGCTTCGCGTTGCGCCGTTTCCCTGGCGAGCGAATCGCGCAGACCGGCGAGGTCGCCGAGGCCGAGTTTGGGGGGCTTCTTGCTCATGATGGCGTGAACAAGGATTGAAACGTATTGGAGTCGGCCCGTCGGGCCGTCGGCGATCGCTGCGTGCTGCCGCGGGCCGCCCGAATGAAGAATGAAAAGGGGCCGACTGAAAGGGGCAGACGAGAACGGCGCCCGCGCCGCGCGACCATTCACGCGATGCAGGCGCCGCCTTGAAGCCCTCAGGCTCCTCCGGCTTACTGGTCCAGATTCTCGAGGTAGCGCTGGGCGTCGAGCGCTGCCATGCAGCCGGTGCCCGCGCTGGTAATGGCCTGGCGGTAGACGTGATCCTGCACGTCGCCGGCGGCGAACACGCCCGGCACGCTGGTGGCCGTGGCATTGCCGTTCAGGCCGCTGTGCGTGACGATGTAGCCGTTCTTCATCTCGAGCTGACCTTCGAATATGTCCGTGTTCGGCTTGTGGCCGATGGCGATGAACACGCCATGCAGCGCGATGTCCTCGTGCGCGCCCGTCTTCACGTTCTTGACGCGAACGCCGGTCACGCCGGACTCGTCGCCGGTCACTTCGTCGAGCACGTGGTCGTACTTGAGCTCGACCACGCCTTGCTTGGCCTTCTCCAGCAGACGATCGATGAGGATCGGCTCGGCGCGGAACTTGTCGCGGCGGTGGATCACGGTGACCTTGCTGGCGATGTTCGCCAGATAGAGCGCTTCTTCGACAGCCGTGTTGCCGCCGCCGACCACGCAGACTTCCTTGCCTTTGTAGAAGAAGCCGTCGCAGGTGGCGCAGGCGGATACGCCGCGGCCCGCGAAGGCGTCTTCCGAGGGCAGGCCCAGGTATTGGGCCGAGGCGCCGGTGGCGATGATGAGGGCGTCGGTCGTGTACTCGCCGGAGTCGCCGACCAGGCGCAGCGGGCGCTCGTTGAGGTGCGCCGTATGGATGTGGTCGAAGATCATCTCGGTGTTGAACTGCTCGGCGTGCTTTTGCATGCGCTCCATCAGTTCGGGGCCTTGTACACCATGCGGGTCGCCGGGCCAGTTCTCGACGTCGGTGGTGGTCATCAGTTGGCCGCCCTGGGCGAGGCCGGTGATCAGCACGGGGTTGAGGTTGGCGCGCGCGGCATAGACGGCGGCGCTGTAACCGGCGGGGCCGGAACCGAGAATCAGGACTTTGGCGTGCTTGGGAGCGGACATGGACGGACTCACCGGAAAGGGGGATGAAAGCCGACGCCGGAGGACCGGCGCAAACCGACATTATAAGGGGCCGATGTCGTTTCGTTGATCGAGCCTCGCAATCGGAACGATAGCCTGCGCGCCGGCCGAGGGGCGAGAAACGACGCCGGGATACGCCTGAAATCTGGGGGCGGAGCGGTAAAACGCAAGGACGGCGGTTCCGTCGGGCGAGGCAGGGCCGCCGGTGGCCGGGGCAGAGCGGCCGGGGCGTCGGGAAGCACCGCGACGGCGGGCCGCTGAGGCGGCTGGCCGACGTATCGGAGTCGGACGCCCTGGAAGTCGCCTTGCGCACCGACACCGACACCGACACCGACACCGGCACCGGCACCGGCGGGGCCGGCGCGGAGGACGGCGTTACTGGTTGTCACCTTTTCCTGCGTTAAGCGTTGTAATAGTTGTTTACAATGGAGCCTTGCCGCGCGGCAGGCCGCCCGTCTGCCCGCCCAACCTCATGGCTTGATGACGACGAAATCTTCCTACTCTGCTGGTGCCGGATCGTCGTTGCCCAACCGGGTGACGCATCTTTTCCATGAAATCCGCTGGATGGCGCAAGTCGCGCTGATGGTGTTCCTGTTGATGGCGCTGTTCTCGTACAGCCGTCTGGACCCCAGCTGGACGCATGCGGCGCACGTGGAGCGTATCGCCAACTGGGCGGGGCGCGTCGGCGCCTGGGTGGCAGACATGCTGCTGCTCATGCTCGGCCTGTCCGCGTACTGGCTGGTCGTATTCATTGCCCGGCGCGTGGTGTCGGGCTACCGGCGCATCTCCGCCAGGCGCGAGGCGCCCCCGCTGCGCGAACGGCTCGCCAGCGGCGGTTGGGTGGAGATCGTCTCCTCCCTGATGGTGCTGCTCTCGAGCGCCGGTATCGAATCGCTGCGTCTGTACCGTTTCAAGGCTCAACTGCCGCGCGCGTCCGGCGGCGTGATCGGCGAGACCGTCGGCGGCTTCTTCCAGCACGCGCTCGGCTTCACGGGCGGCACGCTCGCGCTGTTGCTCATCTTCGCGTTCGGTTTGTCCCTGCTGTTCCATTTCTCGTGGCTGTCGGCTGCCGAGAAGCTCGGTGCGCTGATTCTCGACACGGGCACCGTGATCCGCCGGCGTCGCGAAGCCCGTCAGGACCGGCGTCTGGGCGAGGAAGCGGCGATCGCGCGCGAGGGCGCCGTGGTGCAGAACCGCGTGCGCGCCGAGGTTCATGAGCCGGTGCAGATCGTGCCGCCGGTCAAGGTCGTGCCCAAGAGCGAGCGTGTCGAGAAGGAAAAGCAGGCGCCGCTGTTTGCCGAACTGCCCGACTCGATCCTGCCGCCGCTGGCGTTGCTCGACGCCGCACCGGCCGCGCAGGAAACCGTGTCCGCCGAGACGCTCGAATTCACTTCGCGCCTGATCGAGAAGAAGCTCAAGGATTTTGGCGTCGAAGTGAGTGTCGTCGCGGCCTATCCCGGCCCGGTCATCACGCGCTACGAGATCGAGCCGGCCACGGGCGTCAAGGGCAGTCAGATCGTGAACCTGGCCAAGGATCTGGCGCGTTCGCTCTCTTTGGTGTCGATCCGCGTGGTCGAGACCATCCCGGGCAAGAATTTCATGGGGCTGGAGTTGCCGAATCCGCGTCGTCAGACGGTGCGGCTGACGGAAATTCTCGGCTCGGAGATCTACAACGACTCATCGTCGCTGCTCACGCTGGCGCTCGGCAAGGACATCGGCGGCAAGCCGGTGGTGGC
Organism: Pandoraea pulmonicola; assembly: GCF_000815105.2. Classification (NCBI taxonomy): domain Bacteria; kingdom Pseudomonadati; phylum Pseudomonadota; class Betaproteobacteria; order Burkholderiales; family Burkholderiaceae; genus Pandoraea; species Pandoraea pulmonicola. The sequence continues at coordinate 1,588,003 of NZ_CP010310.2, forward strand.
CGATCTGGCGAAGATGCCTCACCTGCTGGTGGCCGGCACGACCGGCTCGGGCAAGTCGGTTGGCATCAACGCGATGATCCTGTCGTTGCTCTACAAGGCCACGGCCGAGCAGGTCCGTTTGATCCTGATCGATCCGAAGATGCTCGAAATGAGCATGTACGAGGGCATCCAGCATTTGCTGTGCCCGGTGGTGACGGACATGCGTCAGGCCGGGCATGCGCTGAACTGGGTGGTGGCCGAGATGGAGCGCCGCTACAAGCTCATGAGCAAGCTCGGCGTGCGCAATCTCGCCGGCTACAACAACAAGATCGACGACGCGGCCAAGCGCGACGAACACATTCCCAATCCGTTCTCGCTCACACCCGAGGAGCCCGAACCGCTTGCGCGCCTGCCGTACATCGTGGTCGTGATCGACGAGCTGGCCGACCTGATGATGGTGGTCGGCAAGAAGGTCGAAGAGCTGATTGCGCGTATCGCGCAGAAGGCGCGGGCGGCGGGGATCCACCTGATTCTGGCGACGCAGCGTCCGTCGGTCGACGTCATTACCGGTCTCATCAAGGCGAACGTGCCGACGCGCGTGGCGTTCCAGGTGTCGTCGAAGATCGATTCGCGGACCATTCTCGATCAGCAGGGCGCCGAGACGCTGCTCGGCATGGGCGACATGCTGTACATGCCGCCGGGCACCGGTTTGCCGCTGCGGGTGCATGGGGCTTTCGTGGCCGATGACGAAGTGCATCGCGTGGTCGAGCGTCTCAAGGAGCAGGGCGAGGCGAACTACGTCGAGGGCATTCTGGACGGTGCGGCCGAGGGCGAGGACGGTGGCGCCGACGGCGGGGCCGGGGGAACCGGCGAGGGCGGCGGCGAGTCCGATCCGCTGTACGATCAGGCCGTCGCGGTGGTGCTCAAGCAGCGTCGTGCGTCGATTTCGCTGGTGCAGCGGCACTTGCGCATCGGCTACAATCGCGCGGCCCGGCTTCTCGAACAGATGGAACAGGCCGGCGTGGTGTCGGCGATGGCGAGCAATGGCAATCGGGAGATCCTGGTGCCGAATCGCGAAGGAGAATAAGGATCATGCTGGGATTCAAGCGCGGTTTGCCGCTCATGGCGGGTGTTGTTGGTGTGACGATGGCGGCGCTGGTCGCGCCCGCGTATGCGAGCGGCACCGCGCAGCTCAAGGCATTTGCCGCGCAGGTGAAGTCGGCGCGTGGCGAGTTCGAGCAAAAGCAGGTGAAGGCGCAGAAGGACGGCAACGTGTCGGTGGCGAACACGTCTTCCGGAACCTTCGAGTTCTCGCGTCCGGGCCGCTTCATCTGGCGGTACGTGAAGCCGTACGACCAGCTTCTGCAGGCTGATGGCGAAACGCTCTACATCTACGACAAGGATCTGAACCAGGTGACCGAGCGCAAGCTGGGCGCCTCGCTGGGCGCGAGTCCGGCGGCAATCCTGTTCGGCAGCAACGACATCGAGAAGAATTTCACGCTCAAGGATGCCGGCGTGAAGAACGGCATCGACTGGGTCGAGTTGCGGCCGAAGTCGCAGGACACGCAGTTCCAGCGCGTGGGCATCGGTTTTCGCGACGGCACGCTGGCGGCCATGGAACTCTATGATGCGTTCGGCAACGTGACGTTGCTCTCCTTCGACAAGATCCAGAAGAACCCGCCGATGTCGCCGGATAACTTCAAGTTCACGATGCCCAAGGGGGCGGACCTGATCAAGGGCTGACCGGTGCCGACTGTTGGCCGGGCTTCGCTGCCGGTCTGCGCCGAAGGGCTTGCCGGCTGCGCCGCCGCCGGGCTGGCATAATGAGGCATCTGATGATCCGTATGCGGCCGGGGCTTCCCGGCCGCGCTGCTTGAAGACATGCCAGACGACACCCCCCTGTCGGCTTCGGTGCCATTGGCCGAGCGCCTGCGCCCACATACCATTGACGACGTGATTGGCCAGCGCCACTTGCTGGGCAAGGGGAAACCTTTGCGCGTGGCGTTCGAGGCCGGGCGGCCGCACTCGATGATTCTGTGGGGCCCTCCCGGTGTGGGCAAGACCACGCTCGCGCGGCTCATGGCCGACGCTTTCAAGGCCTATTTCATTGCGCTGTCCGCCGTGCTTTCGGGGGTGAAGGACATTCGCGACGCGGTCGAAGCGGCGCAGATCCAGCGTGGACAGGGCAGGCAGACGGTGGTGTTCGTCGACGAGGTGCACCGTTTCAACAAGGCGCAGCAGGACGCGTTCCTGCCGCATGTCGAATCGGGCCTGTTCATCTTCGTTGGCGCGACGACGGAGAACCCGTCGTTCGAAGTGAATGGGGCATTGCTCTCGCGTGCAGCGGTGTACGTGCTCAAGAGTCTGAACGACGAAGAGCTCGGCGAGATGGTCGCGCGCGCGGCGCACGAATTGGGCGATATCGCGTTCACGGACGAGGCGCGTCGGGGGCTGATCGATTCGGCTGACGGAGACGGTCGCAAGCTGCTCAACAACGTGGAGATCGTGGCGCAAGCGGCGACGTCGCAAGGGCTCGATACCATCGACGAAGCGTTGCTGGCGAGCGTGCTCGCCGAGAATCTGCGTCGCTTCGACAAGGGCGGCGATGCGTTTTACGACCAGATCAGCGCGTTGCACAAGTCGGTGCGCGGCAGTTCGCCGGACGGTGCGTTGTACTGGTTCTGCCGCATGCTCGACGGCGGCGCGGATCCGCGCTATCTCGCGCGCCGCATCGTTCGCATGGCGTGGGAGGACATCGGGCTGGCCGATCCGCGTGCGGCGCGCATTGCACTGGATGCGGCCGAGACGTACGAGCGGCTCGGCACACCGGAAGGCGAGCTGGCGTTGGCTCAGGCCATTCTCTATCTTGCCGCGGCGCCCAAGTCGAACGCGGGCTATAACGCCTACAATCAGGCGCGGGCGTTCGTCGGCAAGGACAAGTCGCGCGCGGTGCCGATCCATCTCCGCAACGCGCCGACGAAGCTGATGAAGGAGCTTGGCTACGGGCACGAGTACCGCTACGCCCACGACGAGCCGGATGCTTACGCTGCGGGCGAGACGTACTTCCCCGACGACTTGCGCGCACAGAACTGGTACCGTCCGGTGCCGCGCGGGCTGGAGGGCAAGATCGGCGAGAAGCTCAACTGGCTGAAGTCGCTCGATGCCGAGTGGCGTCGTGCGAATGCCAAGGGGCGCCAGCCCGAAGCCGCTGGAAAGTCCGGTGGTGCGGGCGCGGCATCTTCCGGAAAGGCGCCACCGGCAGAACCTTCCGACGGCGAGTCAGCCTGATTCGCCGGAGATGCGAGCGCCGGTTTCGCCGGCCTTCGGGCGTCGTCTGGCGATGGCATTGCGCGTCGCCGGGCGAAATCCGACGAAATCGCGGTGAGCGTTTGGTAAAATCTCCGCTTTGATGCTGTTCTGCGCGCCATGCGGGCGCGGCGGACGGCCACAACGAATTCCATGGCCCACGCGTGTGGGCCGCTAACGACAGACATCCCACCATGCTCGACATTCAACTTCTTCGCAAGGATCTCGATGGCGTTGCGGCGCGACTGAAGACGCGCGGCTACACGCTGGACGTGGCGACGTTCGCCGCGCTCGAGGCGGAGCGCAAGCAGATCCAGACGCAAACCGAGGAGCTGCAGGCGCGTCGCAATGCGCTCTCGAAGCAGGTCGGCATGAAGAAGGGCAAGGGCGAGGATGCCTCGGCCGAGATCGCCGAAGTCGGCGGCATTGCCGATACGCTCAAGGCATCGTCGGTACGTCTCGAGGAAATCCAGGCGCGTCTGTCGGAGTTGCTGCTCGGCGTGCCGAACCTGCCGCACGAGAGCGTGCCGGTCGGCGCGGACGAGACGCAGAATGTGGAGGTGCGTCGCTGGGGCACGCCGCGCGAGTTCGACTTCGCGCCGCGCGATCACGTGGAGCTTGGCGCGAAGCTGGGTTTGGATTTCGACGCCGCGGCGAAGCTCGCTGGCGCACGTTTCTCGGTGATGAGGGGTGGGATTGCGCGGCTGCATCGTGCGCTGGCGCAGTTCATGATCGACACGCACACGTGGGAGCACGGCTACACGGAAATGTACGTGCCGTACATCGTGAATGCGGCGTCGATGCGCGGCACGGGCCAGTTGCCGAAGTTCGAGGACGATCTGTTCAAGGTGCCGCGCAAGGTCGGCGGTGAGGATGGCGAGCGCATCGAGAACTTCTATCTGATTCCGACGGCGGAAGTGTCGTTGACGAATCTCGTACGTGACGAGTTGCTGGCCGCCGATCAGGTGCCGATGCACATGGTGGCGCATACGCCGTGCTTCCGCTCGGAGGCGGGCAGCTATGGCAAGGACACGCGCGGCATGATTCGTCAGCATCAGTTCGACAAGGTCGAGCTGGTGCACGTGGTGCGTCCGGAAGAGTCGTACGACACGCTGGAGAAGCTGGTCGGGCATGCCGAAGCGATCCTGCAGAAGCTGAAGCTGCCGTACCGCACGATTGTGCTGTGCACGGGCGACATGGGTTTCGGCAGTGCGAAGACGTACGACATGGAAGTGTGGATTCCGGCGCAGAATACTTACCGCGAGATTTCGTCGTGTTCGAACATGGAGAACTTCCAGGCACGCCGGATGCAGGCGCGTTATCGCAATGCACAGGGCAAGCCGGAGCTGGTGCATACGCTCAACGGCTCGGGGCTGGCGGTGGGGCGTGCGTTGGTCGCGGTGCTGGAGAACTATCAGAACGCCGATGGTTCGGTGACGGTGCCCGACGTGCTGCGTCCGTACATGGGCGGTATCGAGCGTCTTGCGCCGGCTGCGTAAAAAAATCTTGAAAAGGGGGTTGGCAGCGGGAGAAATTCCGCTATAATCTCTTTCTCGCTGCTTGAGGCCACTCAGGCGGCGAACCAAAGCAGAAAGAACGCTTGGAGAGGTGGCAGAGTGGTCGAATGCGCCGGACTCGAAATCCGGTATACGGTTATACCGTATCGTGGGTTCGAATCCCACCCTCTCCGCCAAGATCCTTATGCTGCTTGACTCTAAGGCCGGTTATCCGGCCTTTTTGTTTTCTTGTGCCCCAAAACTCCGGTGAGTTTGTGCCCAAATTGTGGCCGAGCTTGCGTGCTCAGCCAGATGGTCAGGGGCAAGGTGGGCATAGCGTAAAACCCTCTTATAGCTAGACCATCCTCCCATCTCCATCACGGCTTGCAACGGCATTGCGTTTTGGACGTGCCAACTAGCCAAGTATGGCGCAAGTCGTGGAATCTAAAATCAGTGATCTCCGCGAGTAAGTCGCATGCATTTTTCAACTCGGCTTTGAGCTGTTACAACGACTTCATGCGTCGCCACCTCGACGGGCAAATCTCTTTGCCTGCGCACGGCACCGCAACCCCAACGGGTGATCTTGGCTCAACCGGCCAAGTCAGTTATGACGGCCGCACTACACAGGGCGGTGCAACGTCCAGACCACCTGAATCGACTACCACGTCGCCTATCTGGAAAACGAGCAACGCAAGAGGTTCATTAGCGCTGAAACGATGCGGCTGCGCGGGGGAAACAACGCCGAAGTCAGATCTGTGTTGAATAACCGGCAGACTCGTATCAGGATTTCGCACCTCGGCTTCATATTCCGGATCGGAAATGATGGCATTCCGGTACGCCAGTTTCGGCAGCGCAAACGATCACTAGCCGTGTCCCCGATGCGCTCAAGCGCAACAACCGCCGAGGTGCCCGCGTGCACCAATTTCGGGCGACGCTACGCATAATAGGCGGACGGCCGCAAGGAAGAATGTCCGCAACGGACAGAACGGCATGGCACATCGCAACGCAGGAGCGCGCTGCCGCGGTTGCGTTTATCGCGACAACTGAAGCCTCCTGAAGCCCAATCTGCCTCCAGCGCCGGCTCGCCGAAGTGCTCCTCGTACTAGGTCCTGCTTTCGCACTTCCCTGTTATTGCTGTTAAATAGTTGCTTCTCAGAATCAGAATATTCTTATATGCGCGGGGGATTGCGATCTCAATAATAAAATCGATGGCTCTATTTTTGGAGTCATCTTGGTTTACTTGCATGAAGAAAAATCGTTAACTTTAATTAAATGGGGTCTTTATGAGAAAAACGATTTGTCTTGCTATTTGTCTTTTTCCAATCGCAGCCTTTTCCACCTACGGTAGGAGTAACGAGGAGGCTAACAAGATGATCTGCGAGGAGAGTAAAGCGAAAGCGGATCGGATATGCGAAAAGAATCCAAATTCGGTAGAGTGCTTTTTGAATAGATTTATTGAGCGATTTAATTGCAAATTCACGAGCATTAAGTGAAATAACTTTCACGACTCAATTTTTATGTGGAGTTTTTTGGGGGGATTATATTCCCCGTTTTTTTGCATCCGCGGAATCATACTTAACGTACGCATACTGCGACATGCCCCCTGACGGGCCGCCTGCTCAAAATTACGCATCCTGCCTGGCACAGCCGGAAAACCATTCGACCGGATGCTCGACGTGGCGCAAAAACTCATCGAGACCGTGCCGGGAGAGCGAGACACTCGCATTGTTTTCGAGCGGATGAAACAGAAAGTTGTCTTCATCTCGGAGTTCCGCATCGATGACCAGACGCACCCGGCCGGCCTTGTCATTGACGAGCGCAAGCGGGCTCAGCGATCCCGAACGAATACCGAGCAGTTCGAGCAGTTTGTCCGCAGAGGCAAACGAGAGACGTTTGCTGCCCAGTGCGTCAGCGAGTTCAACGAGGTTGAGCGATTTCGTGGCGGTCGTGACGACGAGAAAGTAATTGTCCTTCTTGTTCTGCAGAAGCAGATTCTTGCATCGAGCCCCCGTTAAGGACAGCGTCAACAGGCCAGACTCGGACATATTGAACACCGAGCTGTGCTCCTCGCAGGTAAACGGAATATCCCATTTTTCGAGCAGTCCTAGAACCTCATCTTTTCCCAGCATGTGTCCGTTCTTGTTCATCTCTGGTCGGGCCGCCCCCGATCCCACTTCAGGGCCGGCCCTCATTCGTCTAAAAGTCAGGCATCGAATACCGGGTGCGACGCATTCCGAATAGCCGCGATAGCGTCATCCCGCGAAAGCAGTCCGGACTCGTCCAGAATCGCCATCAGCGACCGGCCTTCGGCCACGGATTGCCGTGCAAGCTTGCTCACGCGGGCGTAGCCGATCTGCGGCACCAGCGCCGTGGCGACGGCCATTGAATCCAGAAGATGTTGCTCGTTGCGCCCCGCATCCGCTTCGATCCCGCTCACGCATTTCTCGCCGAAACGCTGAATCCCATTCTTGAGCAGCGTAATACTGTCAAAGACGCGAGAGGCCACGACCGGCTCGAAATGATTGATCTCCAGTTCGCCGTACTGTACCGCTTGCGCGACTGCGACATCGTTGCCGACGACCGCGAAGCTCAACTGGATCATTGCCATCGGCAAGACCGGATTCACCTTGCCTGGCATGATCGACGAGCCTGCCTGTGCTTCCGGCAGCTTCAATTCGCCGAGTCCGCCAACGGGCCCGGAGGACAACACGGTCAGATCGGAGGCGATCTTCGCAAGCGACACCGCACAGGTGCGCAATTCTGCCGAGACGCGCGAGAACACATCCATGTTCTGCATCGCGTCGAACGGATCGACCGGCGCTTCATAGGCGATCCCGGTCACGTCGCGAAGATGCGCGTACACCGCTGCCCGATAACCCGCCGGCGCGCCGAAGCCGGTGCCGATTGCCGTGCCACCGAGCGGCAGCGTACGAAGCTTCCCGCGCACCGTGCTCAGTTCCCCGGCCAAGCGTGTGGTCAGGGAGGCGTAACCCCCGAAGCGCTGCCCCAGACGCATCGGTTGAGCGTCTTGCAGACAGGTCCGACCGAGGTGAAGGATGTCGGCAAACTCCACTGCCTTGTTGCCGAAGAGACCCGCGAGTTTTTCGAGCTCATCGACGAGCGAGCCGAGCATCGTGTAAGTGGCGATCTTCAGGGCGGCGGGATACGCGTCGTTGGTCGACTGAGAGCGGTTGACATGGTCATTCGGGTGAATGATTTCGTAGCTCCCGGCGGCATGACCGAGGATTTGCTGCGCACGATTCGCGATGACTTCGTTGAAGTTCATATTGGTCGACGTGCCGCCGGAACCCTCCATGAGGTCGACCACCAGCGAATCGTCGAACTTTCCTTCGATCACTTCCTTGCATGCCGCGACGATCGCATCACACTGCTCGCCGGTGACGACCTCGTTGTCACGATTCGCCAACGCTGCCGCCCACTTCACCTGCGCGAACGCGTCGCGAAACGCCGGATAGTGGGCAATGCTCAGCGGTGACACCGTGAGGTTGTCGACACCGCGAACCGTGTTCACGCCATAAAGCTTGTCACCGGAAATGGCGACTTCGCCCACGTAGTCGCGTTCGATTCGGGGATTGCTTCGATCAGGCCTATTCATAGAGATTTCTTCCGCCAACGGTAATGAGTTTTTCGATGTCTCCGCCGAGCGCAGCGAGCCTCGGCAGAAAAGAGGTTTCGATGACTTCGCGTGCCGTGTCGCAGGCGTCATCGAAGAAAACGTTGTATTCGTCCCGTCGCGCCACGAGGTATAGCGCGCGCTCCAGTCCCAGGTTCTCCACGACGTGCGCACGCACGTTGCTCGCATGCGCCACCCCCTGAAGGAGGCACATCGGGGAGGTGATGGCCCAGCCTATGCCTTCCGCCACCATCGAGGTCAACGCGTCGGCGTTGTCCAGTTCGAGACGGGCGGGCGCGCGGATCTCGATGCGCCGGAGATATCGCTCGATCTGCATGCCCACCTGCGACATCCGGTTGAACCTCACGATCGGCATGCTGCTGTTCAGCGTGCGCAGGTCGTCGATCGTCTTCACGGACGCCTTGAGGGATTTCGGCGTTATCACAAAGTAGCGTTCGGAGAACAGCTTGTATCGCACGATGTCGTTGGCATCGATCAGCGGATCGCTCGTGACGATCAGATCCAGATCGCGGCGCAGCAGCGCTTCGCCCTGTTGAGGGCTCAGGCCTGTGCGGATCGACAACTGGGTCACCTTGTCGAGGAGCTTCTTGGTGAAGACCGACCCGCAGGTGGAGGCGAACGAATCGACCAGCCCGATGCGCAAGTCGGGTTTGATGCCGCGTCCGGCTTCGACGACCTGCGCCTTGAGGTTCGCGATCTCCTCGCGCAACACGGCACCGCGATTTCTCAGCGCGATGCCGAAGGGCGTCAACGCTATCGGCCGCGTCGTCCGATTCACCAGCACGACACCCAGTTCTTCTTCCAACTGCCGAATGATCTGCGACACGCCGGACTGCGATATCCCCATTCGCGCCGCCGCGGCGGACATGCTTCCTTCCTCCGCGACGGCGACGAAGACCTGCACCGCGTGCATATCAATGGGCTTGTTCGATGGCATGTGCAGTCCTCACGTGGGCGTCCTATATTCGGCCATTATGGACGTCGCCCGGCGAGCACGCGTTCGCGGCAGAGCCGGCGGACGATGCCGACGTCGCAAGCATTGCATCATTGCGTCCAGCAGCGGCGCCCCGGTCATCCGTAGCGCTGTCGGACTGGACGTCGGCAAGATTCTCGCCGCCCGTTTCCGGCGCCATGAAGTGGCAGAACACCCCGCCGAACAGCAGTACCGCGACGCATGCGGCCAATGCCGAGTGGATACCGACCTGTTGGACGGCGATGGGCAGCAGGAACGTGCTGATGGCTGAGCCGAAGCGGCTCGAAGCCACCGCGAGGCCGACGCCCGAGGCGCGAAGATGCGTCGGGAAGAGCTCGGGCGGATACACGAACTCGAGGTTCGCGGCGGCCGACAGAACGCAGGCGAAGAAGCCGAAGATCAACATCGTGCCGATCGGACCGAAGCTTCCGTAGGTCAGTACCGCGAGACCGAGTGCGGCAAGATAGAAGGTCCCGAGCAGGAACGTGCGACGCGAAATCCGATCGATCAACAGCAGTCCGATCACGGCGCCGGCCAGAAGCAGGATGTTGTAGACCAGCCCACCAACGAACTTGTCGGTGACATGCAGCGCTTCGAGCACTTTCGGCGCGAACGTGCCCAAGGCGAAGTAGGGGATCACCTGGCAGGTGTAGAAAACGCAGCCGACCAACGTATTTCGGCGCCAGCGGGGCGAGAACAATTGCGACCAAACTCGCACCTGCCGCTGGTGCGCTGCCGTTGTCGTCATCGCAAGCGTGACGTCAGGGCCGAACCTGCGGCGAACGATGGCCAGGGCTTCGTCGCCGCGTCCGCGTTTCATGAGCCACATCGGCGATTCGGGCACGATCAGACGGAACGGGAGAATGAGCAAAGCAGGGACGCCGCTCACTGCGAGCATGATCCGCCACGCGTCGGGGCCCATATCGCGCATCGTGAAGCCTGCGAGATAGGCGCCCACGTAACCGGCCGCCCAGGCCGCCGCGAGCACGCTGAGCAGCCGACCACGGTATCGGCGCGGCGAATATTCGGTCACCAGCGACTTGCTCACGACGTAGTCGGCGCCGAGGATGAGGCCGAGCAGGAGGCGCAGCACCAACAATTGCGAGGGCGACGTCACGAAATACTGCGCGGCCGAGACGACGGCAAAGAGCAACATGTCCCACGCGAAAATCGTCCTGCGACCATACTTGTCCGCGATGGGGCCGGCGAACATGCTGCCGAAAAACAGTCCCGCGAGCGATGCGGCGCCGAGCAGGCCCATCCAAAGCGCATCGAGATGTAGCGGTCCGGCCGCCATGCTCACCGCGATACCGATAATGCCGAGTACGAAGCCATCGCTGAACTGACCGCCTGTCCCGCTGAATGCCACGCCCACATGGAATGGGCGAAGAGGCAAGTCTTCGAGTAATACCTGTTTGCTCACGTCTGTCTCCTGTCTCCGGTATGGCGCTCAATCGGTGCGCCTTGAAAACCAGTGTAGAGGGACGAGTTCAATAAAACAGCGGGTCGATCGACAGTATCAGGAATATTAATACTGCACTCTAGTGAGGCTGAAATTGGGGGGCTTGGCAGCGTCTGAATGGCAGCCGGATGTACGAATGGAATGTTCACCGTGCTCGGTTAGAGAGCACTACCGCCGGCTTCGCCTGATGGGAAACCATCGAATCAATGAACGATCGCGCTCTTGGAGATGCTGTCCTTCAAAGAACGCGCGTTTGCTATGCGTCAGCTGCGCGAAGCCGGTTCTCGCAGAGTCGGGTCGGGCTGCCTTCTGCACGGGGTAATTTCGCACTGCCGCAGCCCGGACATTGTTCTGCCTGGTCAGACCATCGAGCCTCACCTGCCCTGGATCTACCACTTCCGCAACATGGCGCTGGTAGTCCTGCTCGGGTTGAGCCGGTCTTCGCCGCGCTGGGTCAGGTGGCCGTCTGCGCGAAGGTAATGTCTCAGTGCTGCCGCCGGGATATTTTCCTGTCTGGCCACACCGTCGAGCCCACCCGCGGCTTCAATCCCCTCCCGACCGCGGACCCTCCACATCTGCAGCATGGCGTTGGTGACCATGTCCCTGCCCGTGCCGAGCCGGTCTTCGCCGCGCTGGGGGAGGCCGCTGTCTGCACGAACGTAATTTGCCGGCGCCGCTACCGGGACATTGTCCCGCCCGGTGACTGTACCGTTGGGCCTACCCACGGCCTCGGCTTGGTCGAGGACAAGCCACGTGGCGTCGGCGATCTCCGCATTCCCGCCCGATGCGCCGGTTCCTCGTCGAGGGATTTTGGCCGAGGGCGGCGTTGAAACGGCATCCTCTCTATCGCTTGCGTGTGGTGCTGAACGCTTTTCCGCTCCGCTGTTCGAGGTGATTCGCAGCGATGCGAGGGAAAATGGTCGTTGAGTCGAGCTCGACGGTATGTCGGGCCAATCATCGGCCTGACGCACCGCCTGCACATTGGCAGCCAGTGCTGCAGGCGGGGGTGCGTTCCGTCGAGGCTGCCCCGACGTTGACGCCATCACTGGCGGCTGGGGGCGCGTGGCTCCAATGCTGGGAACTTGTTGGTCCATGACTTCACGTCTTCAATGGTCTTGGGGGCATTCTCGTTCACACAGGTCGCGCGTCAGCCGCGCGGAGCCGCTTCTCACCGTGCCGGGTCAGGCTGCCGTCTTCACGAAGATAATGTCTTATTGCCCAAGGCGGGACATCGGCCCGCCTAGCCAGTCCGCTGAGCCCGCCCGCGGCCTCGATCCCCGCCGGGCCGAGGGTCACCCACTTCTGCAACATGGCGTTGGTGATCTCCGCGCGGCTGCGCAGGTAGAGGCGCTCTTCGCCGTGCCGGGTCAGGCGCCCGTCTTCACGAAGGCAACTTCGCAACTCCGTCTCCGAGACATTGGTTAGCGTGGCCAGACCGTCGAGCCCGCCCACATCCTCGAGTCCATCGGGGCCGAGGTACGTCCACTGTCGCAACATGGTGTTGGTGATCTCCGCTTGGCTGCGCAGGTTGAGGTGATCTTTGCCGCGCCGGGTCAGGCTGCCGTCTTCACGAAGGTAACTTCGCACCATCGCAGCCGGGACATTGTCCTGCTTGGCCAGGCCATCGAGCCCACCCGCAGCCTCGATCCTCTCAGGGCCGAGGCGTGCCCACCGTCGTATCAAGGTGTTGGTGATCCCCCCGTGGCAGTCAGGGTAGAGCATGTTTTCGCCGATCGGGGTCAGGCGGCCATCTTTACGAAGGTAATGTCGCAGTGCCGCCGCTGGGACGTTGACCAGCCTCGCCAGACCGTCGAGCCCACCTGCGACCTCAAACTCCTCCCGATCGAGCTCCGCCAACAGCCGCAACATGGTGGGGGTGATCTTCGCTTTCCCGCCCGAGACACCAGTCTCTTGTCGAGGGATTTGGGCCGGGAACGGCATTGAAACAGCATCCTCTCTGTCGCTCGCGTTCTGGGGTGATGAACGTCGTTCCGATTCGCTGTTCGAGGCGATCCTCAGTGATGCGAGGGACAGTGGTCGTTGGGTCGAGCTCGACGGCATGTCGGGCCACTCATCGGCCTGACGCACCGCGCACACATTGGCAGCCAACGCGGTGGGCGGGTGTGCACTCTGTCGAGGCTGCGCCGATGTTGACGCCACCGCTGGGGACTGAGAGCGCGGGGCTCCAAGACTGGGGAGTGGATCCATGGCTTCACATGATAGAAATTTCTGAGATCGTGATTCACTGTCGCATGGTCTCGCCGTTCGCGCTTTCATGAATCGCTCAGTGCGCGGTGTGTTCGGCCGGTTGGCTTCCGTTACGGTAAGCAGTGCTGAACGAGTCGATGTGAACCAGAAGCTGCGGCTATGTAATCAGGGGAGAGGACCGACGGCGACAAACCGCTATTCGCCGCCTTTCTCGTGGGTAGTCGCCCGATGCTCACGCGTTGACTGCGTTTTGTCACAACACATTTTCTGGCGGCCTCGGTTTTCGACTGAGTGAATTTAATTCCAGCATCGCTTACCGCGACAGAACTTATCCAGCCGGGCACGTCGCGCACTGAGCGATTCATGAAAGCGCGGATGGCGAGACCATGAGACAGTCAATCGCGATCGCAAAAATCTCTGTCATGTGAAGCCATGGATTCACTTCTCAGCCTTGGAGCCACGCGCTCTCAGCCGCCAGCGGCTGCGTCAGCGTCGGGGCAGCCTCGCCAGAATGCACGGCCGCCAACGCCGTTGGCTGCCGATGTGCGTGCAGTGCATCAAGCCGATGGGGAGGCCGCCATACCGTCGAGCTCGGCCCAACGACCGCTTTCCCCCGCAACACCGGAAATCATCTCGAACCAGGGAACGGAAAAGCGTTCAGCACCACAGGACGTCAGCAGTGGAATGGATGCCGATTCAATGCCACCCCCAGCCAAAATCCCTCGACAGGAGACTGGTGCGTCGGGCACGAAAGCGAGGATCACCGACGCCATGTTGCAGTTATGGGGGGGCCTCGGTGCCATGGGGATTAAGGCCGCGGGCGGGCTCGACGGTCTGGCCAGACAGGCCAACGTTTCGGAGCCGGCACTGCGAAGTTACCTTCGTGCGGACGGCCGCCTGACCCAGCGCGGCGAAGACCGACTCAACCCGGACAAGAGAGCGAAGATCACTGGTGCCATGTTGCAGGAGTGGAAGGGTCTCGGCCCGGCGGGGATCAAGGCCGCGGGTGGGCTCGGCGGTGTGGCCAGGCGGGCCAATGTCCCGGCGGCAGCGCTGAAAAATTACCTTCGTGCCGACGGCAGCCTGACCCAGATCGGCGAAGAACGGCTCAACCCGGACGGGAAAGTGAAAATCACCAACGTCATGTTGCAGAAGTTGAGGGATCTCGGCCCGGCGGGGATCAAGACCGTGGGCGGGCTCGGCGGCGTGGCCAGGCGGGATAATGTCCCGGTTAGAGCCCTGCGAAGCTACCTTCGCGCAGACGGCAGCCTGACTCAGCGTGGCGAGGACCGGCTTACCCCGGGCAGGAAAGCGAAGATCACCAACGCCCTGTTACAGAAGTGGAAGGCCCTCGGTGAGACGGGGATCGAGGCCGCGGGTGGGCTCGACGGCGTGGCCAGGCGTGACAATGTCACGGCTACGGCACTGAAACACTACCTTCGTGCCGACGGCAGCCTGACCCAGCGCGGCGAAGACCGGCTCAACCCCGCCCCGGGCAGGAAAGCGAAGATCACTAACGCCCTGTTGCAGAAGTGGAAGGCCCTCGGCGAGACGGGGATCGAGGCCGCGGGTGGGCTCGACGGCGTGGCCAGGGAGGACAATGTCCCGGCTGGAGCGCTGAAAAACTACCTTCGCGCAGACGGCCGCCTGTCCAAGCGCGGCGAAGACCGGATCAACCCCGCCCTGAACGGGCAAGCGAAGATCACCGACGCCATGTTGCAGAAATGGAAGGACCTCGGCCGGGCGGGGATCGAGGCCGCGGGTGGGCTCGACGGCCTGGCCAGGCAGGACAATGTCCCGGCTGGGGCGCTGAAAAATTACCTTCACGCAGACGGCAGCCTGACCCAGACCGGCGAAGACAGGCTCAACCCGCGCAGGCAAGCGAAGGTCACCGACGCCATGCTGCAGTTATGGAGGACGCTCGGCCGGGCGGGGATTGAGGCCGCGGGTGGGCTCGACGGCCTGGCCAGGCGGAGCAATGTCCCGGCTGTGGCACTGAAACACTACCTTCGTGCCGACGGCAGCCTGAGCCGGCGCGGCGAAGACCGGCTCAACCCGATCAGGAAGGCGAAGATTACCGATGCCATGTTGCAGAAGTGGAAGGACCTCGGCCGGGCGGGGATTGATGCCGCGGGTGGGCTCGACGGCCTGGCCAGACAGGCCAATGTCCCGGTCGCGGCACTGAAACACTACCTTCGTGCAAATGGCCGCCTGAGCCAGCGCGGCGAAGACCGGCTGAGCCCGGTCGGGAAAGCGAAGATCACCGACGCCATGTTGCAGAAGTGGAAGACCCTCGGCAAGGCGGGGATTGAGGCTGCGGGTGGACTCGACGGCCTGGCCAGGCAGGACCATGTCCCGGCTGTGGCACTGAAAAATTACCTTCATGCGGACGGCCGCCTGAGCCAGCGCGGCGAAGACCGGCTGAGCCCGGCCGGGAAAGCGAAGATCACGGACGCCCTGTTACAGAAGTGGAAGGACCTCGGCAAAGCGGGGATTGATGCCGCGGGTGGGCTCAATGGTGTGGCCAGACGAGACAATGTCCGGGCTGGGGCGCTAAAAAATTACCTTTATGCCGACGGCAGCCTGACTCCACTCGGCGAGAGCCGGCTCCGCAAGGCTGGCGAGGTTCATGTGACTGGCAATGCTTAAAATATTTTTGGTATCCTATATATTTCATTCTGCTGAACCGCAGCTTTTCCGACAACGCTCGACGCATTGAATAGCGGGACGGCGGCTCAGGGCGTCTCCATCTGCTCAGCCAGTTGTACGCGGAGGCAGAAAGCCGCTTGTCGGAAATCGCTCGATTCGCCGACGCAGCCTACGTCGCAGGATTCGCCTGCGAGCGCCGCTACGATGCGCTGAGGCCAAAAGAGGGTATGAACCGACCTCCTTGGCAAAACGCTAACCTGCATCTTGTGGGGCGATTTTCACCAGCAGGCTCAATCCCATTGCGGTTAGCTTGCCTTCTGCCGTTACATATTTACGTACTGCAAAGGGACTCAGGCCGAGCCTTTGCGTCCACGCCTGCCGGTCAAACGGGCCGCCGCTGGCCAGTTCCTCGCGCAGCGCCAGCAGGTCTCGCGGTTCCACGATCCTCATGACAGGCGTCGGGTGCGGAGGAGCGGCTGGCTCCCGGAGTTTTTTTGCATCTTTCCAAACCGTGCCCTGGGGCACTGCGTATCTGTCGGCAAACGCTGACACACTAAACGGGCGGTTACTGTCCACCTCGGACTTTAGCACTTGCCAATAGTCAGTCTCCAGGCGCACGTTGGACCTTACGGCTTTCCCTTTGATCCTGCTCAACCTTAACTTTGCCAGGGGCCTCAGTTCTGCCTTCCGCGTGTCCCAGTCGACCACACGCACATAAGCGCCTACCGAACGCTTGTTCAGGCCGTGCCGTCGCGCAAACTCTGCCGTGTTGAACGAGCGGTGGCTGTCCACCTCGGCCTCCAGCGCCAGAAGGACGTCATCCCCGATCTTGGTGGAACTGGCACTCTCTCCGGCAATCCGAGCCAGTCTTTTGCGGGCGGGCACCGTCAGGTCATTGTGAAGCACGTAATAATCCAACTGAGGCTTGTTCACTCCTAGCGCTTTCGCAAGTTCCCCCTTGTTGAGCAGCTGGCCGGTGGTCTGCGCCGCCTGGACGGCAGACTGGATAGCGAGCAGCGTTTCGTCGTTGACCGTCTTGCTGGTTTTTGGGGGAGGAGGCGTTACGTTGGTTACGTTGGCGGTTAGCTCGCTGTCGGCGCGCGAGGGGGCGGCGCGTTTTCGCTCTGCGCGAGCACCGGGGGAAGGTTGCCGCTGGACTGAGTCCGACGTCCTGTCGGTCGACGCCTCGGTATTGGCGTACGTCGTTGGTTTGGACGGCGTCATGGCCGGCGGGTCCGGTGCGGCATCCCTATCGGTCAGCATCCATTCGCGGATCGGCGCGGGTGCTTCAGGGGACGGTGATGGCACGTCGTTCAGTGCTTGGGCATCGACGCCCCGCTCCAAGCTCTCTTGAATAGCCTCAAACCTATCCAATAGTTGCGATGTCCCGGGAGACGGCGGCTGTCTGAGGAAGTCCAGCAAGGCATCCGTCATCTCGGTGTGGACACGCGCTTGCGTTCGCCCGCCTGCCTGATTCGCCTGGTGAACTGAGCGCACATTGGCGCCGACGGGAGCCGGCTGCGTTGATGTTGACGTCAACGGGTTCACGTTTCCCGGAGGCAGTTCGGTGACCGTCGTCGTTCTGAGGGGCGACAGGAGTTGACTCAAACTCGACGGCGTTCGGGACCACCCGTTATCCCGACGCACTTCTTGCACCTCAGTGCCGAGGGTGGGCGACTGCGCTGAAGTCGAGGCTGGCGGGGTTGGCTGTGCCGACGTTGAGGCCGTCACGGGGAACCGGGCATCCGAGGCCACGGCGCCGGAAATGGGATACATTGAACTTATCTCACGGAAGCGCTTTCGTGCGCGGCATGCTCATCATTGTCGGTGGCACGGCACGTGTATTTTCATTGTCACAGACGCTGCACTGTCTACACTTGCATAAATCGCTCTTTTGCCATTGTGCAAATGCGGCGATGTGCCAGACGTAGCGCAGTCGAGCTGGCGCAAATTCGACCCCTTTCCCCAGGCGGAGCGGCATTGGCTCAGTCGGCTGGACTCAGGGTTTGGAAGTCGCTCGTCAGAAATCGCTCGGTTCGCTGATGCAGCCTCCATCGCAGGGCGTGCCTGTCGAGATCAAAAGAGGGCATGAGACAGCGCTTTCAAGAAACGCTATCGTGCATCTTTCGCGCCAGTGAGTCTTGATCCAGCAGACTCAATCCCAACTCGGTCAACTCACCTTCCAGCGTTACGTATTTACATACCGAATAGATGCTCAGACTGCGCTCTTGCGCCCAATCTGACCGGTCAAACGGACCGCCGCGAGCCCGCTCGTCACGCAGCGCCAGCAAGTCTTGCGGCTCCACGCGCCTCATCACAGACCCGAAGCGCCGTGGGGCGGTGGGTGCCACGCTCCCAAGCCCCATAGCCTGCGAGGCGCTTTGCTCCCGAAGTGTTTTGACATGCCTTCGTACTGTGCTATGAGGCACTGAGTATCTGTCGCCAAACGCTCTTGCATTAAACGGGCGCACACTGTGCACCTCGAACTTCAGCGTCGGCCAGTAGTCAGGTGCCAATCGTACATTGGGCCCGCGAGCTTTCCTCTTGACCTTGTCCACGCCTCTCGTCTTCGGCTTGACGCCAGTATTTCCCCCGACGAGCTGAGTCAACCGGTTCCGTGCTTCCGCTGTCAGTGCATTGTCGACCACATACAAGCCTAACGTCTCGCGGGGCACGCCGAGCGCTTGCGCAAGCGCTGCAGTGTCAAGTGCCTGGCCGATAGTCTGGGCTGCCTCGACGGCCGCCTGAATAGCCAGCAGCGTTTCGTCGGCAATCACCTTGACCGGGATTTTTGTCGGAGGAGGCGGTAATCCAGTGCGATACCAACTGTCTGCGCGTTGGGGGGCCGCACGCTTTTGTCCAGTGCGGGCGTCGAGGAGGGGCGGTTGTCGGAATGAACCTGACGGCCTGCTGGTCAACGCTGCGGTATCGGTAGGCGTCGTTGACATGCCCGGATACCTCGTTAGCAGGTTCGGCGTTTCGGAGAAGGGGGGCCATTGGTTCGAACTCGAGGGCGGGCCGACCAACGCGCCGACATTGGCCTGCTGCGCCGGCGCGGCGTCGAGGAGTGTCAACATCCCATCGAGCACCAGCGCTGATGTCGGTTGTGGACGGGCCGAACTCGATGGCCGGTCGGCCAATGCGTCGACGCGGGTATGGGATTCCTGAGAGACGGGCCACCGACCCTCGAATCCCGAGGCCTGCCCAGCGACTGTCGGTGTCCTGCTGGAGACCAGGAGTTGGTTCATTCTCAACGAAAAACGGGGCCATCTGCCGGCCTGACGTACTTCGCGCACGTTGGCGCCAAGTGCGTTTGGCAGCGTTGAAGTTGACGTAGTCGATTGGGCGGACGTCGACGTTGTCACAAGGGGGTGGGAGCGCGGGGCCCCAGCGCCGGAAACGGGACACATGGATTTTCCTCGCGGAAGCTTTTTCGAGCGCGGCGCGCCCGTCATTGTCGATGGCGCACCGTGGGTAATTCATTGTTGCAGAGGCTGCGTCATCAGCCTTTGCATAAATCGCTCATGCGGCACGGTGCAATGGCGGGCGCGGTGAGCATTACTCGTTCTTTCGATATGGCTCGGGGATTACGAACACCTCGTCGGCCCGGGCATAGCCACCGTCCTTGACCTCTTCGATCAGAACCATGGTGTGCGGGCGAGCGTGCTCCGAGAAATACTCCACCAGCATTGCGGTCGTCCGATAGACGATCTCTTCTTTCTGAGTACGGCTAAGTGCAGCCTCGGGAACCTTGAAATTGACAAATGGCATGATCTTCACGCTTTCCGGCTGATTAGCGCGATGAATTCGTCACCATCGTCGCCAGCGACAATCCGGCAGCTCGACGCGGAATGAACATGAAAACCTATCTCGCGCTGCAGCACGTGCTGGTGTCTTCGGAAGGAGAACGACACGGCATCGTGGATCAGGCGCTGGCGCAGCAGGGCAAGAAGCGCACGCTGGCGTTGACGCTGCCGCAGATGTTTGCCGCACCGGCCGTCGTGGCATGCACGAGCATGACGGCCACGGTCCTGAAGCGGGTGGCACTCCGTTCCCCGGCTGGCCGGCGATTGGCGCTGTTCCCGCCGCCTGTCGCGCTGCCGGAAATCGTATTTGACCTGATCTGGCATCGCCGAAGCGATAACCACCCGGCACAGCAGTGGTTGAGGGCACTGATCGAGTCGACGGCGACATCGCTGTGACCTTCCGCACAGCGTGTTGCGACGGACCTTTCTCGAACCCGGGACGGTTGGATTCGCCTTTCCGCGAAGCCGTGCGAGCGCAGGTTTATGCCCGTGGACCGGGTGATTTCATGCCAATCGTCACTTTCTCTTGGCGGGTTCGAAGAACGTTACGGAATATCTCGGGGGCGAGTTCTCCGGGCCGCACAGTTGCCCGGGGAAGAGGACTCTCGACATATCTCCGGCCAACCGCAATGCGAGAAAGGTGGGCGTGATGCAGCGTCCCTTGTCGCGGACGTCGCCGGAAGTCCATTGGAGATTGCTTACATAACTTTGGCCCGGGGCCGCGGCGAGCGGCGGCACTACAGGGCCGGGGTGCATGCCCGGGTTCGAATGCATCGCTGTCTGCAACCGATTCAGTTGCCTATCCTCAAACTCGATCTCCGGTCGACGCGGCAGGGCGCAGGGTTGAGACGCCGTGTTTCTTACCGTCAACCGTACGCCGGCATGCGACATCCTATTCGGATCGCCATTGCCGTCAATGCGCATGGCGATTTGATTTGACGTGCACGGGGAAAGCGAAAACGCGTTGAGAGGCTCTTGTGCCTGGCTGATCTGAGCGAAACCGAGGGAGCCAAAAAACAGCGAAAGGAGGAACCGGCAGTGGGTATGTTTCATTGTTGAAATCTCTCCGGAAGGGACGTGACCAAATTATTGAATCAAGTTGGCTGGTACGACTTTTCACAGACGGGACTCATGCAATCCAACCGCGCTCCAAAGCTGGACTGGCACATCGACACTCTTATTCCAAATTCGCTGGCACTACTTTACTTATTCGCGGGAATTTTTGCTGGTATTTAGAAATACTCCGCGCACTATTTTGATGCGATCGGCCAGATGCTGCCTGTTCGTGCTCCACGACCCTGGGGTTTCGGGGGGCTCGTTTCGGTACCGCAAGGGCGAAGCCCCAGTCCCCCTGCATTTCCGGGGCTGAACTATTAGCTTAGATAGGTTTCCGCGGTTCCATACTCGGCTAGACTCGATTTTGCGCAGAGAAAGCACGCCGCTCATGCCGATATGAAAGCGAAGCGATTGTTTCGGCTGACTATCTCGCGGCGATAGGTTCTTCGTTCATGGGGAAGCGCTGATTAACGTACTGTTGATTCGGTTGGAGGATTGGTTTTTGCGAGACTATTAGGATAACTAACCGAATAGGAAAATAAATTCTGGCGAGAGGGCGTATTACCTTGGTAATGCGACGATCACCGCAGCAATCATGACCAAAATCGATGTGCCCACGGCGCTCGCACATCTGGCTGTTGCCTTCTAGCACTACATGAGCGCCATCCGCACAAAGCCCTGAAATACCGTTCTTCGCGGGAGTTTCGGCGCGGTGCGGCAACACGAAATTATCATTGTTCGGGTGTCCTCGGATACGGGGGCAACTCCAACGAAGGAGTTCATCGTGGCTTTTAGTACAAAAGACGCTGACGTCTTTATCCGAATTTTGATCGACGACCTCATTATTGCCTCCGGGACAACCAATGGCGTCTACATAATCCCTAATGCCACGATGAACGTGTCGCGTGGCGACAAAATTTGTTGGCTTGTTGAAATGTTGAACCCGAAATCGTCGGGTTACGCAACGATCAACGAAATTGGAAATGCCGGTGCCTGGGGTACCACCGGGCAACCCGAAATGGCGACTGATATCACTGACGGTACCGCCTACGTCGGAATAGCGGAAGCGGCCGGAACGTTTTATTACAACACGTCGCTTGACATTGTCTCAAGCACCGGTGAAACCGTCACGGCGAAGTTCGCCCCTGCGGTCGTAGTGGCGTAAGTACCATTTTCCCAAGGTATTAAAGGAATTGAGAGAGATATCATGGCCACAATAACGAAAGTGGTGAATTTGTCCGAGCGGCAAGTGCTGCAGACAGTATCGACGTCTCAAACAGAGGCGAAAAATCGGATTAAAGCTGTTCCGAACCAAAAAGATGCACTGGTGAGGCAGGAAGCAGCCTACGGCATCAATAATCCTCAAACGGTAATACGTATCATGGTCGACACGGCTTACGTAGCGACCGTTGGCGGCGGCCTAATCAATGCTGGCGTATACATGTATGACAATCGTGCCGATAACGGCAGTTCTGCCGAAGGCGGGGATGAGCTGAGCACGGCGGTCAAGCCACTGGATTTCATCGGTTTCTATATTGACCCTGTTAACCCTAATCGTGGGGATCAGGTAGCCATCATGGGAATTTCGGTATCGAGCGGCGATGTGTTTGGCAGCGGCGGCTACCCTCGGCAGGTGGCCTATGACTATTGGGTTGGCCAGGCGATGAACGCTTCTAACTCCACCTATCAGATCCATGCCTCCTTGACGACCAATGGCCTTACGCAGCAGCAAATCTTCTTCAGTTGGGACCCCTTTATTGTCGTGCGATAAAGCAGTGCCGCGGTGTATAGATCGAACACACCAGCATGATGGCCGTGTCACCTTGCGGCCGAGACCCTTAGACCACTCTGAGTAATGCCCCCGCTCTGCCGGGGAATACCTACTGGGAGCGACCATGACTTCTTCAAACGAAAAGCAGTTGCCCGCATGCTTGTCGTTGCAGCGTCTTTCCCTGTCTAGCAAAAATAGGCCAAACCAATCAGGGGCGACAGGAAGCGAGCTTTTCGGCGTTCCAGGCGGGGCTTCTACCAGCTACCCCGATTACTTTAAACCGCAGGAACATGATATGTGGTGTTGGGTAGCCGTGACTTCCTCTTTGCGGAACTACTATTATCCAGAGGAGAACGGGAAATGGACCCAGGAAGCTATTGTTTGTCACATGTTTAACCTCCCTCAAGGCACTTGTTCGGTCCCAAATTATGCTCGTAATAAAAATATATGCAATAAATCGGGTAGCGCACGTGATGCGTTAATTGCATTAAGTATGTATGTAAGGGGTGCGATAGGAAGCGGGATGCCCAGTATACGATCACTTGAGAATGAGTTAATTCTAAATTGTCCATTTGTTGTTTATCTGGTTCCTAAAAAACCTCGGCCAAATGGTCATTTTGTGGTTATCAGTGCGATAGCTAATGCTGCTGCCAATGCGATGTGGTTTGTGTGTGATCCGTGGACCGTGGCGACTCAATGGGTATCTGTTAATAATTTTCCGACCCAATATAAGGATGATCGTGGTGTAAAGTGGCAATCTACCTATTACACATCTAAATTAGGTTTTAATCGATGAAGCGCATGCCTGAAACTCCATCTCGAAAGAGGTAACTTCTATGGCAATCGTATTTGGTAGTGCGTCCCCTAATGCTGAAGAAACGATCAGCGAGTTCCTGAATGGTTTTGTCGAAGGTGGCTTGCTGGATAAGATGCCGGCAGCAGCTCGGTTCGATCCTGATGATGTGTCCATAACGGATGGTTTACCGATGTACTACCTGGATGGCGATGAGCTTGACTCCGGCCAGCCCTTGGCGAACGCTACCGCAGGTGGATGGCGCTACTTGCTGATTTCCGGTGGAACAGCCATCAACGATGTTTGTCTGGACACGGGTGACGATGGACAGATTCAAGTTGTTTCAAGCAGCGTCGACACTCCTATGACCCAATCGACCGTGACCGCGCTGCAGATCGCGGAAGCGGACGAGCGCATCCATGCAAAGGACTATCAAGCACGGCAGCTTTATTACGTCGACGAGTTTTATTTCGTCGCCTTGTGGTTGCATGGCACGGATGATGACTTGATCATTCCTCTGGCTCCTTCGAGCGTGTCGGAGTCGACGTCGGAGCCGATCGAACTCCACAAGATCTATGCTGCATCGGATATCTTGGCTTGGCTGAAGACGAGGGCAGACTCGACAGACTGATATGACAATCGTACCGATAATGGCATTTCTTCCGAAGGCGGGGAAGAACTGGTCACGGCAGCGCGATGTATAGATCGAACGCACCAGCATGATGGCCGATTCACCTTACGGCCGATACCCTTAAACCACTCTGAGTAATGCCCCAGGCTCTGCCGGGGAATACCTACTGGGAGCGACCATGACTTCTTCAAACGAAAAGCAGTTGCCCGCATGCTTGTCGTTGCAACGCCTTTCCCTGTCTAGTAAAAATAGGCCAAACCATTCAGGGGCGACCGGAAGTGAGCTTATCGGTGTTCCAGGCGGGGCTACTACCAGCTACCCCGATTACTTTAAACCGCAGGAACATGATACGTGGTGTTGGGTGGCCGTGACTTCGTCCTTGCGGAACTACTATTATCCAGAGGATAATGGAAAATGGACTCAGGCGGCTATGGTCAGCCATATGTATAACCTAGCTCCTGGTACCTGTTCAGACGCCAATTATGCTCGCAATAGAAAAATATGCGATAAAGGGGGTAGTACGCTTTCCGCATTACATGCCTTTGGTCTGTTCGTGAGAAGTGTGAAGGGGATGCCCGCCATACGATCGCTTGAGAATGAATTAATTCTGAATAGTCCCTTTGTCGTTCGCCTCCTTCCCAAAAAGCCTCGTCCAGGTGGCCATGCTGTAGTTATTGCTGCGATAGCTAATGTTGCTGCTAATGCGATGTGGCTTGTATGTGATCCGTGGACCGTCGCGATTCAATGGGTGCCTGTTAGTAATTTCCCGACCCAATATAAGGATGCTCGTGGGTCAGTGTGGGCGAACACTTACTACACGGGAAAAGTAGGTGCGTGATGTGCATGCCTGAACACCCCTCTCGAAAGAGGTAACTGCTATGGCAATCGTGTTCAGTAGTGCGTCTCCCAATACTGTAGACACGATCAGCGAGTTCCTGAATGGTCTTATCGAAGGTTTTTTTCGTCGCCTTGTGGTTGCATGGCACGGATGATGACTTGATCATTCCTCTGGCCCCTTCGAGCGCGTCGGAGTCGAAGTCGGAGTCGGAGCCGATTGAACTCCACAAACTCTATGCTGCCGCGGATATCTTCGCTTGGCTGAGGACAGAGTCAAGTTCAATGAACTGATATTTCGATTCCCTCCCGCTTCACGACTCCACGACACCGCCGGCAATCGCAGCCCTTGTCGGCTCAGTGGGAGCAGAGCTGTGATTTGCGACAGTACGACGAAGCACCGGGATTGCGCCGGAGCAAGTGCCGGCAGCGACGTGCTCCATCGTCTCGGCGGATCGATACAGCCCGGGATGGCCTGAAAATATGCAGCGATAATACGCACGGCTATTGCCGTGTGCATCGCGGCTTCATTGGTCACGGCCAATCACCGTTAATTCCAAACGGCAGTCGACCCTCGAAACTGTTGGGTATGCCGGTATTGGATACCACATCTATCGAAACGAATTGGTAGTTCCCACCCAATCTCCCAGCCTGCATGTTCACATGCATCTCTAGTCTCCCGACAACACGTCGATTACCGCTGTTCGGCGGCGAAGACCGTTTTTTGAAATCCGCCGCCTTGTGTCTTTGAGAGAATTTAACCGTCAACGTGAAGGCGCGTTGGACGCGGGTTCGAATTCCGCCACCTCCACCCGATTACCCGAGCTCGGGGGCGCCTGTCCCGCCTTCGCGGCGTAGCTTGCCGGAGCCCCCTGGGCCGATGGTGAGAACGTGGAGCGAGTGTCGTCCTGAAGCGGCGTTGGCAACTCGCTACACAGAGCCCGCACTCAAGTTGGGGGGATATATGTTGAACGCCCTGCGAGCCATCCTGACCTGGGATTTTTGGTTTGACCTGCCCGTGTCCACGAGTTGCTCTCATTGTGGAGAGCGTAACAGCGCGCTTCTCAGTGAATTGTCCGAGAGCGCGCCTGAGCGATGGTCATGCGGGCATTGCGGCAATGAGTACGCCGTTTCGCAGCAGGAGCTCAACGTTGCAGTCGCTACGGCGTGCTCTGGGCACTTTGGATACTAGCAACCCAGAGGGGCGCGCGTCCGATCCTAAGCGTGCTGAACATGTAGCTGCAGCCCATCTGTAACCCCGGTCGTTTGACGCCGAACCGCTCCTTCTGCATTTCCCTCTGCGTATTCGACCATCCGCACGAGGCCCATTTCAAATATGAAAACGGACTTGTCCCTACAGTCTGAGAGCGCTTCCTCGATCCGCCCCCTATTAACCGCCGCGCAGCAAGAAGCCTCCAGGCAGCAACCCGGGGGCAGCGGCACTGACATACCTCCAGATTTCCCTGGCTCCGAGGAACTGCCCATCCCGGTTGATCCCTCTATCCAAAACGAGGTGGCTCAGCAGGTGATCTTTACGGTGGGGAGTTCTTCTGATGCTACACAGCATAATGCCGAGCAGGCGGCGGCGCGCATCAATGTTGCGCTTAACAACGCTGAAATACCGCACATTCCGACCAACCAGCCTGGCGCGGAATCGCATCGCTTCGTCAACCAAATCGATTACGTCGAGCACCAGGCCAGGAAGAACGGCCTGGATCTTGCAGGAACCACGGAACTGGTTCTGAGTGCAATCACGAAGAAGCGCGATGCGCCGATCAATGCGCGCGCCTTCGCCGAGCGCCAAGCCAGAATCCTGCAGTCCAAGGGTGTGGACACGCCGGAGAAGCTGTGTGCAATGCTTCGCGAGGCCAAGAAACTCGACTTGATCGCCGCGGGGTGTCATGGGCTTGCCGGTAGCGCCGGATTCAACGGGATGAGCGCCTTTCTCAATTTAACGGGGCGCGATGTCATCGCCGATTGGATTGGTATGGGCGACAAGCCGACGCTCGGAGAAATGGCTGCGATGGGGGGCATTGCCGGGGTGCCGCTCGGTGTTTCCGATGTGGTGGTCGACCCGGCTTTGGAAAGGACGTTCCACGATGCCTATTACACGCGTCCGCCTGCCGAGAGTCTTCCGGAGTGGGTCAATGAAGCCAGAGCGTCCAAGACGCTCACCACGGCGCAGTTGGGGCACTTGATGGGCACACTGTTCGTGGGCACGTATGGCGCCCGAAACCTGCTGCGTTTTGCCACCTCGGGCCTGGCCGCCGCGTCGGGAGCCCCATTGGCACTCGTTGGAACGATCGACGATTACTTCGATCCGGTTGGAGGCTGTTTCGCGGGCATGGGTTTCAGAGTGCTTCGTCACATCCTCGACGAGAAGCGAGGCGAAAGCGGCGTTCCCTATCTTCTTGCGCGAACCGACCTGGCAGATTGCATTGACGCACTCAACTCGTCGAACGCAGCAAAGGCGGCGAGTATGGGGATTCGCGCCGCGAAGCACTTGGGCAACAGCGTCACCAGATTGCCTGAGGGATTGTTCAAGAGCGTAACAACGCTGGAAGGCATTGCTTCTCAGATGATTCTCGCGGCAGGATTTGCCAGCGTATTCGTCGCCAGGACCGCGGCCGGTGAGGCCTCCCACGGAAATCTGGTGGCCGAGGAGGGGGCCAAGTACGCGGCGCTGATGGCGCTTTACTACGGCTATGGCCAGGGTATGGCGGCAGCCCATATGCACGATCCGAACAGCAAGAACGTGCTTGGCGCGAAGGCCAGCGAAGGAATCGATTCCGGCATGCAGTACATGGCGGATCGGCTGGGCATGGTCTTGCGGCGCAGAAGCAACGCTGCGCACGCCAGCCATGATGAAGATCCGGGCCAGGAGGACGAGGTATAGCCTCCAAGGCCGGTCGTCCCGATAGCGCCGAGTGTCTCGAGGCGACAAGGGGGCGAGTCAGATCGAGTCAGATCGAGTCAGATCGATTCGGGCAGGCATTCGGGACAGGTCCCGATGGCTGCGGTTGCCGCGGCCGGAGAGCCCACGCTTGCTAGCCTCAGTCACGATGGCCCGCGCCGAATATCGCGAGTACGGAGTGCGAAAGCGCACCCTGCTGGTCGTCCGGGTCGTAGGTGAAAACGCTCCCGGCCGGCTGGGTGAGGTCCACGTACAGGATCGGCATGAAGTGGCCCGTCGTGTTCATGTAGTCGTTCTGAATATACTGCGCACCCGGCTTGGCGCCGGCGCTCGGATAGTAGAGGGCTTGCAGCGGTATCTGCATCGGGATGTCCTGCGGCCAGGGCGCGATGATGATCTCGTCGTGGCTTGCGGTGAAGGTCTGGCGCAGTGCCGCGAAGGTCTCGAACTGGGCTACGGTCGGCGCGAGTCCACATGCGTCCCCGGGGGCATAGCGGTAGCTGGTGAGCCATTGCTCGGCCGTGTCGATGCCGCGCGCGTCGCACAGGCGATAGTCCGAACCCGTGTTGCAGCTATCGGACCGGTAGCCTCCGCAGGCCGTACAGGCGTTCGTGGGGAAGGCGCAGCGCCATTGCAGGGGGTGTGCCGTGGGCGCCTGCAATTCGCGCATGATGACGCCGGGTCCAAGGCCGGCTGTCGTGCGCATGTTCATATCGCTGCGGGCGTATGAAAACGACACGCCGTTGCGTGCCTGCGAGTTCGGACTGGGGTTCCACGAATGGAAGGCTGTGCCGTAGCCGCTGTCGCGGATGAGTATGCCGCTGCAAGCGTAGCCAGGGGTGTTGCCGGGGCACGTCATGCGCAGATCGACAAAGCGCGCGTCGAGATCCTTGACGACCTTGTAGCCCCAGTCGAGCTGGTCCCGTTCGTCGAAGCCGAAGGCGGAGGCGCCCTTGTCGGCCAGGAGGGTTCTGAGGATGGGCACCCATTGCCGGGTCGCATCGTAATACTGTTTTTGATACTGCAGCGCCTGGGTCAGTTGGCCGCCGTGGCCGACGTCGTAGAAGATGGCCTGTATCGGGATCGTTACCGGAGCATTCACGTTCCACGTGTTCACACCGACTTCGTTCGGGTCCGACGGACAATCGGCGCATGCGGGCAATGTCGAAGCCAGCGGCGGGCAGCCGCAGCGCAGTTCATAGGGCCGGCCGTCGCCGGCGGCGCTCGGGACGTCGGCAAGCACGAAGCCCACCGGCGAGGGCAGGTCGGGCTGCGGCATGTCGCGTCGCGCGTAGCTCAGGCGAGCAATGCCAGTGGTCGTCTCGTCGCTGCCGAGCCGCCAGAAATCGCCGGCGCCGGCAGCGACGGCGCGCAGGAGAACCCCCGAGCATGCGTAGGCCGGCTTGTCGACGAAGCAGCGAGACGGCGTGGACTGGTAACGTTGATTGACGAGATGGCTGACGTCCGTTCCGGAAAGCGCGTGAGCGGGGACGCCAAGAGCGACGAGCGACAGGGCCGCGGCGGCGCGGAACCAATTCTTTAACCGCATTTATATTGGCCTCCTGTTGTTTTCCTGCTGTTACCGTGCGCGCCTTGCCCGTGGAAATCGTGGCAGGCACCTCGCAAGTCGCGCCGCTTTCGCGGTCATCGAGGGGGAGCGCGGCGGGCGGCATTCGCCGCTCCGGCCTGCCGCGCCCCGCTGCGCGCTAGCTGATGAGGCCGCGCGACGCAGCCGTCGCCACGTAGGTCAGGGCCCCATTCTCGTTGATGATCGTCGGCACCTTCGAGTTGTCGCCGCCGCCCGCCAGCACGCCCCAGGTGACGATGCCGCCGCCGTCCAGAAGTGCCACGAAGGACTCGCTGCTGGCATACAGCGCTCGCACGTTCTGCAGCTTCGCCGCGACCGCAGCGGTGTTGCCGCCCACCGTTTGGTCGCCCCAGGCCACCACCTGGCCGTTCTTGCGCAAGGCGGCAAAGGCGCGGCCGGTGCCGCACACCTGCACGATGTCGTTGCACAGGGCGACCGCGTCCGGCACGGTTCCGCCTTGCGCGCCGTTGCCCCAGGCCACCACCGTTCCGTTGGCGCGCCGTGCCGCGAAAGCGCCCCAGGTGGCGGTCACCTCTGCAATATCGCTCAGGCTGGCGATGTCTGCGGGCAGTGTGCCGCCATTCGCGGGAAGGCCCCATGCGAGCACTTGCCTGCCTTCGGTGAGCACGGCGAAGGCGCGCGCCGAGGCGCTGGCCAGTTCCGCGATGTCGGAGCGGGCCGCGATCCCGGTGGGCACCGCGCCGCCATCGGAGGCTTGTCCCCAGCCCACCACCGTCTTGTTGGCGCGCAAGGCGCAGAACGCCGTGTAATTGCCACGCACGTCGACGATGTCGGTCATCTGGCCGATGTCAGTCGGCACGAGGCCCCCAAAGTTGGCGTTGCCCCATGCCACGACGCTCCCTGTTTTCCGTATCGAGGCGAAGGCGAAGCCGGCCATGTGGAGCGTGGTGAGGTCGCTGAGTCCTGCCACGGCGTCCGTCACCTTGCCTCCATTGGTGGCGTCGCCCCATGCCACCGCTTGGCCCGTGGTGCGCAGCACGGCGAATGCCGAGGCGTTGCCGGAGATGCGCATCGCATCGGTCATGACGAAGCCGTCGGGCAGTGCCGGGGTGCCCCATGCGGCAATCCTTCCATCCTTGCGCCGCACGGCAAAGCCCTTTTGCGAGGAGCTTGCCTCGACCACGTCGTTGTACGTGATGGTCGTCGGCGGTTCGTTGCCGCCGAAGTCGGCCACGCCCCAGGCGATCACGTTGCCGTGATTGAGGTGGGCGGCCAGGGCCGACGCGCCGGGCGTGGCGGCGTCCGAGCCGGAGCCGACGATATTGGCCCAGTTGAGCGTGACCGAATCGTCCTGTGTCTGCACCGTGAGCGGCACCCAGGGGCGCGTGTCCTTGAACGACGTCCCCACGACCGAGGTCCGCTGGTCCACGTAGCTCCATTGCGCGCTTACCGGCGCCAGCGTCGTCTTGTCGAACGCGCTCAGGTATTGCGAGGTGCTGGTGCCGCGATAGACGCTCCGGTTGTTGCGCGCCCCCATTACCAGCAACTTGCCCTTGTCCGGCACGGCAACGACGTCGTAGATGGACGGTGGGGAGGTTTCATCCGGCGTGCTGCTGGCGCGCTGGACCGTGTAGCCGAGCGTGACGGACTGGCCGACGTCCGCCTGCACGGTCTTGAGGGGTATCAGCAGGGTGATGTCGCCGCCGGACTCCTGGTCGGTGACGGTGTGGGGCACGGCGATCGTGCCGTCGGCCGTGTTTGCGCCTTGCCAGTTCAGCGTGATCAGGTCGCCCGTGAGGAAACTGCCCGAGGCGGGCAGTCGTACCGTGGCGCTGTTGGCGCAGTCCGCCGGATCGAGCTTGTCCTGTTTGGCCTCGTCGATCGTCGGCGCCGGCAGCGTCCCCTGATGGATGAGCAGCGTCAAAGGGGTGCCCTGCGCGAAGGTCTTGCCGCCGCGCACGATGTCGTAGGAGACCGTCACCTTGGACTCGCGGCCCGCGATGATCGACTGGAACGGCACCTGGAAGCCGATCGATTTGCCGATATCCGACGGCAAGACGATGAAACTGTTGTCCCAGTTGCCCAGTGAATTCTCGCAGGCCCATGTCAACCGGACGGTGTCGCCCACCTTCATCTGCTCGTTGGGCGGCACGTACACGAAGGCGCCGTCGGAAGGCGAGATGTTGCGCGGATCGAGCACGTCGTTGACCAGTTCGGGAATGGACGCGGGCGCCACCTGCGCCGTCTTGCGCTCGACTTTCAGGGTGAGGACGTTCGACAGGAACGGCAGGGGGGGCAGGATATCGGCCTCATAGGAGAGCGTGGCCGTCTTGCCGATGAACGGGACGATATTGTCGTAAGGGATCGTGACCGGGTAGGGATTGGTCAGGTAGCGTTCGCTGATGTCGAACGGCCACTCCGCGCCCCCGTTGGACGGCCCCCCACACCAAACGACCCTGCCGGTGACGCCGTTGGCCAGGGTGGCGTTGGGGCCGATCAGCGCCTTCGCCCCGCCGGGGTTGACCAGATCGGGATTGAGGATGCCGTCGAAGGCTTCCTGCACCGTCGGCGGCGGCATCAGGTTCGGATCCTCGGCGTTGCCGATCAGCAGTGTAAGCGGTTCGGAGGAATAGACCGCATCGCCG
Organism: Pandoraea pulmonicola; assembly: GCF_000815105.2. Taxonomy (NCBI): domain Bacteria; kingdom Pseudomonadati; phylum Pseudomonadota; class Betaproteobacteria; order Burkholderiales; family Burkholderiaceae; genus Pandoraea; species Pandoraea pulmonicola. The sequence goes on from NZ_CP010310.2 coordinate 1,619,730, forward strand.
CGCTTGACGTTGTAAGTGATCTTCACGCTTTTGTCGAGCCAGTTCTCGACATACTCGGCCGGCACCAGGATCGCGACTTCGCGCACCGCGCGGATGGTGATCTCGTCGTCGTAGTAGCCGGGGTCGCCGGCGGTGCCCCAGTACATGTAGATCTGGTCCTTCGCCGCCATGCCGTCGTAGATGGGGATTCTGACGTGCACGTCGCCGTGTGCGAGCGCGTCGCTAAGGTGTCCGTCCGGTGCTTCGTCCACGCGGGGCGCCTTGAGCATGGTCGGTTCGCCGATGTGCAGGGCGAGCTGGGGCGAGTCCGCGTTCGTGCCATCGGCGAATTCGACTGTGTAGTAGACCTTCACGTCTTTATCGAGCGCTTTGACGACGTTGGCTTTCGGTACGGTGAACGTCTGGGGCTTGCCGACCGAATTCTTGGTGATGTCGATCTCCGGCGATGTGTACTCGCCGGGGCCGCCTTTGTCGAAGTAGCACAGGAGGTAGTCGCCCTGAGCCATGCCCGGATAGGCCGCAATGGTGAATTCCACGCCCTTCGCCGGCAGTGCATCCGGGATGAGATAGCCGCTGGCGGCCTCGGCGCATGCTGGGGCGGGCAGCAGAACGGGCGCCGCGGCAGGTACGGTGCCGGGCGCCGAGCCACCTGGCACCGCGCCTGCCGGGGCGCGCCGCACCCCGCGCTCCGCATCGGGATCGGCGGCGGAGCCGCTCGACGGTACCAGGGTTACATATTTGGTGTCCATGGTGATGTCCTCGAAATACCCCGGGGGCGGGCGTGCCCCGCGTGCTCGCACAGCCATCATCACGCCATACGCCGTGAGCATGCACAACTGGCAACGTTAATAGTTATCGGGACGCGCGACGCAGGTACATAATGCGGACTCCTCGCGATAGGGGGGCGAGGGAAGTGCGTCATGAAACCGAGTCAGTGCCAGGGGGGCGACGTGCGGCGCGGCCGCGCTTGCGGAGGGCGTTGGGGAGATTGCCAAATGGCGATGAAATCGGGGGCGCGCGTCAATGCTGGGGACGGTCGCCCGTCTGTCGCGGGCTTTGAGCGATGCTGGCGCCGTCACCGGTTGGCCGCGCCATGATCCGGTCCAGGAGTGCTTCCTCCCCCCGCTTGCGCAGGAACTCTCGAGTGAGCGCTTCGTAGACCGCCAACTGCCGTGTCTTCATGAGACCGACCCCGACCTGTGCCTGCGTCTCGGGATCGTCCGGCAACCCAAGGCTGGCAAGCCGCGCCGTCACTTCGCGGTCGTAATCGGGGAGCATGTCCCGTAATTTCTGACGCGCGCGCTCTGTTCCCTCACGATCCAGCCGGGCCAGCACTTGCTGCCAGGGCTCCCATTCGACCAGGAAATAATGGGGGAACTCCGCCTGCTCGCGAGCAAGCACTTCCTGCTCGGCGTTCTCCAGATCCTGTGCGGTTACCCCCGAAACATTGAAGTAGCGCATGTTCGCGATGTCAGTGGGTAATTTCAATCGTTCGCGCAATTGCACCTGATAGGCCAGATAGACTTCGATTTCGTCGAGCGCCGATAACGCCCGAGCCTTCTTGCGAGCAATTTTCTCCAGGGCATCCAGACGGAATGCGCCGCGTCCGCGCTCGACGATCTCGTCCAGCCTGGTGTCATACTCGCCACGACCGATGGCGTGGGCATCGCTGAGTTTCGTCAGGTTGTTATACGTCAGTGCGATCCGATCCTCGCAGGACACGGTGGCCCCTCGGGCGGTCTGGAAGACCAACTGACGAAGCTCCTCGTCCCGGACGAGCCTGGATAACCACTTGGCGACAGCCATCTTGAAGTCGACGTTGTTGTTGACAGCGTAGCTTTTCAAACGATCCAGAAAACGGGAAAACTCGGCGGCGTGCGCTTCCTCGTCATGCATCTGCCATTGATGCACCTGTGCTTGTTCGTCGTTGCTGAACCAGTCTCTAACCGACTCGTGTAGAGGGCGTGCTGCTTCGGTGACCATGCCGGAAGCCCCCATGGAGAAGTGGATCCGAGGCCCGCTATACCGTGGTGCGGAGGTGGCGGCAAGCAATTGTTGCAGGAAGGCGGGCGACAACCGGTTGCCTTCAACGGATATCTCACTGTCGCGCGCCAAGTTCAAAATGCTTGGCGGCAGTCGGGACAGCCGGTTGCCGTCGACTTCGAGCACTGTGAGGCTCGCGGGCAAGGGGGGCAGCTCGGTCAACTGGTTGCGATATGCCCAGAGCGACGTGAGGCTCGCCGGCAGCACAGGCAACCGGCTGAGCCGGTTGTCATACGCACTGAGCCACACGAGGCCTGGCGGCAAGGGCGGCAATTCGGTCAGTTGATTAACGCTCACGCTAAGTACGTTGAGGTTTGCTGGCAATGGGGGCAGCCCGGCCAGCCGGTTATTGGCTGCGTCGAGCGACACGAGGTCCGCAGGCAATTCCGGCAGGTGAGTCAGCCGATTGTGGACTGCGTCAAGCTCGATGAGACTCCTGGGCAAGGGCGGCAGTTGGGTCAGCTGGTTGCGGGTTGCACCAAGCGAGCGGATACCCTCGGGCAGGGGAGGCAGGTCGGTCAACTGGTTATATCTAGCGTCAAGCGTGATCAGGCCGGCAGGTAATTCCGGCAAGCTGCTCAACTCCAGGTCACTCAAGTCGAGTTTGCCATCCGTCATGTGGAGAATCCTGTCCTTCACGATCGCGCGGCCTTTGTCGTTCGGTGGCGCGATGGCCACCCATGCGCACAGGGCAGACCGGTAGAGTTCCTCGACGCCGCGGCCTTGTCCCTCCAGCTGTTCGGTCGTGCTCTCGTTCAGTGCACTCAGTAACGGCCCCGCTTCCAGGCGAGTGTTCAGCGTGGCGAGCACGTCGCTGGCGAGCTGAACATGCACTGACGAGGGAGTGGAGGACTGGCTGCCGGGTGCATTTTCCAGGCAAAGGCTTGCGAGAGCGTCAGCCAACGCCTCGGCGTCGACACTTTCACGACGCGAGCGCGCCAGATGCTGCGTCAGATCCCGGCGCACCGACGCCATGTCGGCACCGTCTGTCCAGCCGGACTGGCGAGCCGTCCAGGCGAGCGCGGCCAATAACGCGGCGCAACGCCGCTCATGACCCGGCTCCTCACACTGGCCTGCATACTCAAGCACCCGCCCCTTTGCTTCATTGAATTGCCGGGACGAGCAGTGCGGCGAGTTCAACGGCTGAACTGGCGAGGCCAGCGAAGCTGGTTCGGTGGGCGTGATCGGCATCGTGGCTGGAATGGCAAGGAGGGCGGGCGTTGCTCGATAGGCGCATGTTGGACGTGGAATCGCATGCACGGCTATTAAAAAACGAGCATCGGAGCGAGGGCACGGGGGCACGGATATCGCCATGTCGTAAGCCTGCACGCCGAGGCGCGGCATCTACCATGCACCGGATTTTCTGATCAACGCCGGCGGCATCGTGAGCGTTGCGCGTGAGTGGCTGGGCGAAGGCGACGAGGCCGGTGTCACGAGCGAAGCGCTGCGTATCCGCCGTTGCCGCGGCGATTTTCACCTTGACTTTCATTTAACCAATTGGTTAAATGAAAACATGCCACCGACCACTGACACTCTCTCGACGATATTCGCGGCCCTGGCCGATCCTACGCGGCGCGCGATCCTGGCGCGACTGGCCGAGGGGGAGGCGCCGGTAGGGGAATTGGCACGTCCGTTCGCCATGTCCGGCGCCGCGATTTCGAAGCATCTTCGGGTCTTGGCGGAGGCGGGGTTGATCGAACGGCAAGTCAGCGCGCGCTGGCGCATATGTCATTTGCGTGCGGACGGCTTGCATGATGCCCACGAGTGGCTCGAGGCGTACCGGCGGCATTGGGAAGGCAATCTCGACCGGCTCGTGGAATTCGTCGAACGCACGCATGCCGCAGGCGCGGGTGCGGATGCGCGCGGCAAGGCAAAGGATCGAGGGACAGAATCATGAACCGAGCAGCAACGTTCCAACTGGAGTTGAGTCGTTTCATCCGCGCGCCGCGCGAGAAAGTCTTCGACGCGTTCACGGACGAGACGGCCCTGGCGGCTTGGCATTGCCCGCGCGGTCTGGGCGTGGTGGAGGCCAGCGCGGACGCCCGCGTGGGTGGCAAGTACCGCGTGGTCATGGGGACTCGCGACGGTGTGCGGCATGCCGCCACCGGCGAGTACCAGAAGCTCGACCGCGCGGATTTCCTGGCCTACACCTGGTCGTGGGAAACGGGCGAGATGCCGGCGCGGATCACGACGTTGATCGAAGTGACGCTGACGGACGAGAACGAGGGCACGCGGCTGCACATGCGGCATACGGGGTTCCCGGACGTGCAGACGCGCGATTCGCACATGGGCGGATGGCAATCCGTGTTCAATCGCCTGAACGACTATCTGGATCCGGCGGGAAGTGCGGGCACGGTGAGCGTCTACGGCGACGCACGAAGTCCATATGTGCGCACGGTGCGCATGGCGCTGGAGGAGAAAGGGGTTGCGTACACGCTGGCGGAGATGGCGCCGCACACGCCGGAGTTGCTGAAACACCAGCCGTTCGGCCGCGTGCCGGCATTCACCGACGGTCCGCTTGAATTCTACGAAACGCACGGGATCGTGACCTACATTGACGGCGCCTTCGACGGCCCGAGCCTGATGCCGAAGGGGGGACCGAGCGCGCCGGCGCGTGTGGCGCAGTGGATCAGTTTGATCAACTGCCACGCCTACGACGCGATGGTGCGTCGCTATGTGTTGCAATATCTTTTCCCGAAGGGGGACGGTGGTGGGCCCGATCGCGCAGTGATCGAGGCGGCGCTGCCGGAGATCGCTGCGCAGTTGGCGGCCTTCGACAAGGCGTACGGCGAGCGGGACTATCTGGTCGAGAATGACGTCACGATGGCCGATCTCTTTCTGGCGCCGATCCTGGCTTATGTCGGCATGTTCCCCGAAGGCGAGGCGTTGCTGAAGCAATATCCGAATGTGCAACGCGGGCAGAGGGTGATGGCCGAGCGCAAGAGTTTTATCGCGACGCGGTAGAAAGTGGGGGCCTCGGGAACTACGGGCGCCGTTGTGAAAGCGCGGCGCCGGCCCTGATCGTCAGGAGCGAGGAAGGCCCTTTTGCGCGCCGACGATGAACGTCGGCGCGTCCATCGTCGCAACGCCTATCGCCCTGATCCCGTGCTCGCCACGGCAAATAGCCTGAGCAAGCAGCGCCTCTCCGAATGAGTGAAAATTCCCTTTATTTTGTTGCAACAAACATGTTGCAACAAAATTTCGATGGGAATAGTATCGCTTCTACGGTGGCCATGGGGCCCGAGTGAGGAGAGGTACAGCGTGATTGGCAGCAATTCCCTGAGCTCGTTCGAACGAGCCAAACAGGTATTTGTCGACGGCACCACACGAGTGACGGTCGAGCGAGATCCCACCCCGCGATACGTGAGCAAGGGGGAGGGCGCCTACGTCCATGACGTCGACGGCCGGGCGTTCCTGGATCTGAACGGCAATTACACGACGCTGATCCACGGCCATGGCTTCCAGCCGGTCGTCGAGGCCGTCGTACGCCAGATGCAATCCGGCACGTGCTTTGCCAACCCCACGCTGGCGGAAATCGAGCTCGCGGAATTGCTGTGCGAGCGCGTTCCTCGGATGGACAGCATCCGCTTCGTGAACACCGGCTCGGAGGCGGTGATGTTCGCGGTGAAGGCCGCCCGCGCCTTCACCGGTCGGCCCTGCATCGCGAAGATCGAGGGCGCCTACCACGGGGCTTACGACTGGGTCGAAGTCAGCCAGGCCAGTACGCCTGCCAACTGGGGCAGTGCCGAGCGCCCCAACGCGGTGCCGTTCTACAAAGGGCAGCCGGAATCGGTGCTCGCCGAAGTCGTCACTATCCGCTTGAACGACGCCGAAGGCGCACGGCGCCTGATCGCCGAAAACGCGGATCGACTCGCAGCGGTACTGCTCGATCCCATGCCGAGCCGCGCCGGTCTTATCTCGCCGAGCCCGGAATTTCTCGAGGCGGTGCAATCGACCGCGGCCAAACACGGCGTCCTGATCATCTCCGACGAGGTGCTCAACTTCCGCCAGGGTTATCAAGGGATCGCGGCACGCTTCGGCGTGAAGCCGGACCTCTATGCGCTTGGCAAGATCATCGGTGGCGGCCTGCCTATCGGCGCCATCGGCGGTCGACGCGAAGTCATGTCCGTCTTCGACGCCGCCGGCAAGCGGCCGGCCTTGCCTCAGGGCGGCACCTTCTCCGCAAACCCGTTGTCGATGGTTGCCGGGGAAGCGGCCATGCGGGCACTGACGCCGGCGGTATTCGAGAGGCTCGAAGCGCTTGGCGACCGTCTGCGTGACGGCATCCGGACCCACATTTCGACGAGCGACGCGCCTTTCGTCGTCACCGGTGCGGCCTCGCTCTTTCGCATCCACCCGAAAAAGGTGGCGCCTCGCGACTTTCGGGATGTGACGTCCACACCGGCCGAAAACGATGTGATGCGCGAGATGACCCGCTACTTCGCCGAGAACGGCATCCTGCTTCCGTTCGGCGCCGCCGCCTGTCTGTCCACGCCGATGACGCAAGCCGATATCGATCACGTTGCCGGTGTTTTCGGCGCCTTCATCAAAGACCGTTCAGCACTGATTGGGAAGATCTCCGTATGACCACGAACATCACCGTAGCGCAAGCCATTGCGCAGGGACTCAAGCGCCATGGCGTCGAATTCGTTTTCGCGCAGAGTCTGCCCTCGGCCGTCATCCTCGCCTGTGAGGAAATCGGTATTCGCCAGATCGCCTATCGGCAGGAAAACATGGGCGGCGTGATGGCGGACGGATATGCCCGCGTCTCCGGCAAGGTGTCCGTCGTTGCCGCGCAGAACGGGCCGGCGGCCACGCTTCTCGTGGCGCCGCTGGCCGAAGCGTTCAAGGCAAGTGTGCCGGTGATCGCGCTGGTGCAGGAGGTCGAGCGCAATCAGGCGGATCGCAATGCCTTCCAGGAAATCGATCACGTCGCGGTTTTTGCCTCGTGCGCCAAGTGGACGCGCAAATTGATCACGGCCGATCGCGTCGACGACTATGTCGACGCAGCGTTCATTGCGGCGGCGAGCGGTCGTCCGGGGCCTGCGGTTCTGCTGCTGCCGGCAGACGTCCTGCGTGAAGAAGTACCCGCGTCGGTGGCACCGCGAAAAGCCTCGCTCGGCCACTGGCCGCTGGATCGCGTGCGCCCACCGCAGGATCTTATCGACACGGTGGCGAAGAAGATCGCCGCGGCCGAACATCCGGTCCTGATGGTTGGCGGCGGCGCTGTGGCGTCGCGCGCGAGCGCAGCCATCGCGAAACTCCAGGAACTGGCACATCTGCCTGTCTTCACGACCAATATGGGCAAGGGCGCGGTCGCGGAAACGCATCCCCTGTCCTGCGGCGTGCTGGGCGCGCTGGTCGGCCCGACCGCGCTCGGTAAGCAGACGCTGCCGATCTACCGCGCGGCGGATCTCATCGTTCAGATCGGAACGCGCAACAATCAGAACGGCACGGACAACTGGCGCAACGTGTCGCCGACGGCCGAACTCGTGCAGATCGATCTAGACCCGCAGGAAATCGGACGCAACTATGAGGCCACCCGCCTTATCGGCGACGCCGCCAGCACGGTGGAGGCGCTCAACGATGCGCTCGCCGGTTGCGACCTGAGCAAGCGCAAGGCGCGCAGAACGGCTGTCGAGCAACGTATCGCAGCCGCATGGGCGGCGTTCGAGGACGCGCGAACGCCCATGACGACCGACCGTGCGCCGCTGCGTCCCGAGCGGGTCATGGCAACGCTGCAACACCTGATCGGTCCCGACGATATCGTGGTTGCCGACGCAAGCTACTCTTCCATGTGGGTCGTGGGCCAGTTGCGCTCGAAGCAGGCGGGCTCCCGCTTCATTACGCCGCGCGGTCTGGCGGGGCTCGGCTGGGGATTGCCGCTTGCCATCGGCGCCAAGCTCGCTAGGCCCGAAGGCCGTGTCATCGCCCTCGTGGGAGACGGCGGCTTCGCGCATTCATGGGCCGAACTCGAGACCCTCACGCGGATGAACGTACCCGTGCTCGTCATCGTCCTGAACAACGGCATTCTCGGCTTCCAGCGCGATGCGGAAACCGTGAAATTCGGCAGTTTCACGACGGCCTGTCATTTCCACGACGTGGAGCATGCGGCCATTGCGCGGGCATGCGGGTGTCAGGGATGGCGAGTCAGCGACGCGGCCGAACTCGATCGCGCGCTCGCGCAATGGGTGCAGGCGCCGAGCGCGGCGCTTCTCGAAGTCATCACCGATCCTGAGGCGCATCCGCCTCTCTCCCTGTTCGCCGGAACGCTCGATCGCGAGCCGGAAGGCATCTAGGTTGCGCCGCAGTATGGCGTCAAGCGCTCGCCGCAGTGCCGAATCTCGATCGCATCGTCCGCCGATGCGACCGGGTCGTCGGACGGCTGGCGGCGTGATCAGTTCTGCTGGCTGCCCGGCACCATGCGCGCCATGATCTGCTCGCGCACGCGGATCAGATGCTCGCGCATGGCCGTCTCGGCGCGATCGGGTGCGCGATCGCGAATGGCCTGTGCGATCGCCTGATGCTCGAGGTCGCGTTGACGGATGCGGTCCGGGCAGTGCGGAACGGGCTGCTGTATATGCAAACGGATGTCCGAGCCGACGCGGCGGATGATCTGATAGATGTCGGCGGCGAGCGCGTTCCCCGAGGCTGCCGCAACGGCGCGGTGAAATGCGAGGTCCGTCGAGCCGCGATCGGCGCCGGGAGACGTGGTCGCCGCGCGCTCGATGCGCGAAATCTCCAGCGGGGTCGCCCGGACCGCCGCCAAACGCGCAAGGAACGGCTCGAGCGCCAGCCGGAGTTCGATCACCTCGAGCACATTGGTGCGCCCGGCCAGCATCTCGCCGTTGCGCTTCGACTGCCCCTCGCCGCGCCCACGCGGCGTCTCCAGCTCGCCTTCCTCGCGTAGCACCTTGAGCGCATTGCGCAACTGATGGCGCTTCACGCCCAGTTCGTCGGCCAGTTGCCGCTCCGCCGGCAACGCGTCACCGTTGGCGAGACGGCTGCGCAGACTCTCAACCAGATCGACCATAGTTTTTTCTCCACCACAACCAACGTGTTTGGTTGCACGCCAAAAAAATCATCGAGGCCGCATGATAGCGGAATTCGCGACCATCGACTCGCGAAATGGTGCATTTGCTAATGCCTTCCTGTACCAACTGCTCAATGATGAGAGGGCATTCCCGTCCCCGATTCCATTGAAATCTGGTTCAACCAAAATATCAACCAATATACATCAACCAAACAAACCAAATACATTTTTGGTTGACGTTGGAAATTTGTATTGATCTAATCGTTTGCATCGGCAGTTGGTAAAACCCCACTCGGAGGTACCGCAGCATGATGCAAGCCACGCAGGGAGCCGCCGTTCGCGCCAGCGAACAAGACGAGACGCGGCGGATGTACGAGGAAATCGGCAACGCGCACCTGTTCCCGTTCTGGGCCAGAAGCTCGGATGTCGAGCACGACGAAATCAAGCAATTGATGCAGGGCCAGCGCGCCGTGCCGTACCTCTGGCGCTACAAGGAAGTGCTCGAGCCGCTGCTGCAGCAATCGGCCCGTCTCATCTCCACCGCGGACTCCGATCGCCGCTCGCTGATCCTGACCAACCCGGGACTCAAGCCCAGACGCGCGACGGTGACCACCCTGTACACCGCCTACCGCCTGAACGATCCCAACGAGGTCATGCCGCCGCATCGTCACACGGCGAGCGCGATCCGGCTCGGGCTGACCGGTGCGCAGAACTTCACCGGCGTGGAAGGCGAAGATGTCGTGTTCGGTCCGGGCGACATGGTGCTCACGCCTCGCGACACCTGGCACAACCACGGCAACGTGGGCGACGAGCCCGCCATCAATCTGTCGGTGCTCGACTACCCGCTCGTCGAAACGCTCAATGCGCTGTCGTTCGACCACGACTACACCGAAGGCGGCGCCGTCATGCGCAAGCAGTCCGCGCGCTTTCCGGCCGACTACTCCGCGATCACCTACGGCGCGGGTGGTCTCATGCCGCGCTTCGTCGATCATCGGCGCGGCGCCAACGGCTCGTCGCCGATGTTCATCTACCGCTACGAAGCCGTGCGCGAACTGCTGGAGAAGCATCGCGAATGGGCGGAGAACCCTTACGAGGGACTGCGCATCGAGTATGTCGATCCGCTGCGCGGTGGCCCCGTCTACAAGACGATGACGTTCTTCATGCAGATGCTGCGCCCCGGCGAGCGCACGCTGCCGATGAAGCAGACCGCGAGCCTGCTGGTCTCGCCGCTGGAGGGCGCGGTGCGCGCCGTCCTCGACGACGAGACCTTCGAGACCCGGCAGTTCGATACGCTCGCCGTACCCGGCGGCACGTGGGCCGAATACGAGAACACCAGCGCCACGCAGCCGGCCATCGTATTCATCGCGAGCGATGAGCCGGCGCTTCGCGCGTTCGGATTGCTGCAGCGCTGGGGCAAGACGGCCGGCGGTGACATCATGCTTCTCGACTAAGGGACGCACCCATGGCCAAGGCATGGAATACGCGGCTCGTGAGCCATATCGACTGCCCGGGCGGCGGACAGGTATGGATCGACCGCAACATCCTGTACGTGTCGCACATGCGTCCGCCGGCGGGCACGTCGATCTACGACGTTTCCGATCCCAAACACCCGCGTCTGCTCGCAACGCTCGAAGTGCCCATGGGCTGGCATTCGCACAAGGTGCGCGTGCAGGACGGCGTGATGCTCGTGAATTACGAGAAATTCCGGGAGGGGGCGCCGGAGTTCGGCGGCGGCCTCGGCATCTTCGATATCGCGCGCCCGTCCGAGCCGAGACTGATTTCGCGTTGGTATTCGGGAGGCGAGGCCGGCGGCGTGCACCGGTACGACTTCGACGGCCGCTACGCCTATATCTCGCCAACGGCCGAGGGTTTCGTCGGCAACATCGTCAAGATCCTCGATCTGGCCACGCCCGAGCGGCCCGAGGAAGTCGGTCGCTGGTGGATTCCCGGGCAGAACGTCGGCGCGGGCGAGGAATACCCGTGGGACGACTACGTCCGTCCGCGATGCCACCATCCGCTGCGCATGGGAGACCGCCTCTACGTTTCGTATTGGCACCACGGCTTCTTCATTCTCGATATCTCGGACATGTCGTCGCCGAAGCTGGTCTCCGGCGTCAACAGCAGCCCCGCGCATCCGCATCCGACGCATACGGCGCTGCCGATTCCCGGCCTCGTCAAAGGGCGTCGCGTCATGGTGGTCGCCGATGAGGATGTCGCCAAACTGCGCCCGTCGCCGCCGTCGTTCGCCTGGATATACGACATCACCGACGAACGCCAGCCGATGCCGATCTCGACGTTTCAGGTCGATGGCGTCGATCCCGACGGCGCGCCGCGCGAACCGATGTCCGGCTGTCATCAACCTTCGGAGCGCTTCGTCGGAACGACGTTGCCGTTCGCGTGGTTCGCGAAGGGGATGCGGCTGGTCGACATCGCCGATCCGTTCGCTCCGAAGGAGATCGCGTTCTACGAACCCGACGCCCCTGCCGGCTGCGAACGCGCTTCGTCCAACGACGTCACCATCGACGATCGCGGGCTTGTGTACCTGCTGGACCGGCAGCAGGGCATCGACATCATCGAGTGTTTTCCCGGCTGACACATCGCCCTGACGGCAACGAGGACGCAATGACGATTTCGGTACATGGCAAGAAGAACCCCAACCTGCCGTTTCATCCGGCGGTTCGGGCTGGCGACTACGTATTCGTTTCGGGGCAGGTGGCCAAGGACGAAGACGGACGGATGGTGAGCGGCACGATCGAGGACGAGACCCGCGCGACGATCCTCGCCGTGCAGCGCGCGCTGCGCGAGGCGGGATGCGATCTGTCGGACGTGGTGAAGGCGACCGTCTATCTGGAGGATGCCCGCGACTTCGGGCGCTACAACGGCGTGTTCAAGGAGTTCTTTCCGGAGGGCCGGCTTGCACGGACCACCGTCGAAGCCCGCGCCGTGATCACCACGCGAATCGAGATCGAGTGCATCGCCTATCGGCCGCTGTGAATCCACAGAGGATCATTTTCACCGGCCACCCCATCGAACATCACCTGAGGACATCGACATGCTGAAGCTCTACGGACGCGCAACATCCGGCAACGTGCAGAAAGTCATTTTCCTTCTCGAAGAACTGGGCCAGCCCTACGAGCGACTGGACTACGGCCGTCAGTTCGGCAACACCGGTACACCCGAATACCTCGCCATGAATCCGACCAACAAGGTGCCGACGCTTGCCGATGGCGACCTGATCGTGTGGGAGTCGAACACGATCCTGCGCTACCTCGGCAGCCGCTACGGCGCGTCGCTGTATCCGGCCGATCCTGCGCAGCGCACCTTCGTGGAACGCTGGATGGACTGGACGCTGGCGTCGCTCAACCCGGTCTATCTCGCGGGCTTCAAGGACGCGAAGAAGCCGAAGGACGAGCAGGCCGCCGACACGGGGCCGAACCTTGCCGCCGAACTGAAGATTCTCGACACGCACTTGCGTGAGGTGCCCTGGTGCGCGGGGCAGTCGTTCAGTCTTGCGGACATCGCGCTGGCGCCGCTCGTCAGGCGGTGCGTGAGCTTCCCGTTCGCGCTGCCCGAAATGCCCGGCATTGCGGCGTGGCTGGCCCGCATCGGCGAGCGTCCCGCCTTTGCAAAAGCGACGAGCGCAGGCTGAGCCGGCATTCGAAGGCAGCACCCGCGTCGGCCGTCCCGCCCGGCGCTGCGATATTCCAAGAACAGCAAGACTGGAGCGTTCCCATGGCAAGTCTCGTTCCGCCCAACCCTTCGCCCGCGCCACTCACGCCGCCCACGTCGTCCACGTCTCGTATGCCGCGGCCGGCCGGCTCGCCGGCCACGGCATCGTCCGAGCCGTACATCAGCGTCAGCGGTCTTTGCGTCGACTTCGAAACGCATGGTCGCGTCAACCGTGTGCTCAACGATATTCACCTGTCGGTCGAACGAGGCGGTTTCACCTCGCTGGTCGGGCCGTCGGGTTGCGGCAAGAGCACTTTGCTCAAGGTGCTTGCGGGATTGCAGGCGCCGACGCAAGGCCGCGTGAGCGTTGGCGGAACGACGCCTTCGGAGGCGGTGCGGCAGCGCCGCATCGGTCTCGTGTTCCAGGAGGCGGCGCTCATGCCGTGGAAGAGCGCGTTCGACAACGTCTGTCTGTTGATGGAACTGGTCGGGACGCTGCGCGAGAAGGAGGCCATTCGGGCGCGTGCGCTGGAACTGCTGAACATCGTGGGACTTGGGCATGCCGTCGACCGCAAGCCATCGCAACTCTCGGGCGGGATGCGACAGCGCGTTGCGATTGCGCGGGCGTTGGCGCTCGATCCGGAAGTGCTGATGATGGACGAACCGTTCGGCGCGCTCGACGCTATTACCCGCGAAGAGATGAGCGACTTCCTGCTCGATCTCTGGAAGCGCACCGGCAAGACGATCGTATTCGTGACGCATTCGATCGACGAGGCCGTCTTCCTGTCGCGCGACGTCACCGTCATGGCGACCGGGCCGGCGCGCATTCTCGAATGCCTGACGGTGCCGCTGCCGTATCCGCGCAACGAGGACAGCTACGCCACGCCGGAGTTCGCCCAGACGGCGTCGCATCTGCGCAAGCGTCTCAAGGAAGGCCACCGGGCCGGGAGGACATCATGAGCGTATCGCCTACCGAAGTCGTGCCGGCCGGCGCGCGCGGGCGTGCGGCCCCGAAACCGTTTCGCGGCCTGTGGCGCGCCGGGCCGGGCGTGGCGCTGCTGCTCGTGCTGCTGGTGCTATGGGAGGCGGGGCTGCGCCTGTTCGAGGTTCCCATCTTCGTGCTGCCGACGCCCACGCAGATCGTCGGAGCGCTGGTGGCAAAGCAGCCGGAGCTCGCCGCCGCCGCATGGGTGACGGCGCGCGAAGTGCTGTATGGATTCGTGCTGTCGACGGTGGTCGGGGCGTTGCTTGCCATCGGCATCGCGCGTTTCGAGCGACTGGGCAGCGCGCTCTATCCGCTGATGGTGGTCTTTCAGAACGTGCCGAAGATCGCGCTCGCACCGATCTTCGTGCTCTGGTTCGGCTATGACCTCGTCCCGAAGATTCTCCTCATCGTCGTGATGGCGTTCTTCCCCGTGGCGTTGAACATGCTCGTGGGTCTGCGCTCGGCCGATCCGAACCTGGTGGCGCTGCTCAAATCGGTGGGCGCCACGCGCACGCAGATTCTCATGCGGGTGCAGATACCGCATTCGCTGCCGGCGTTGATGGCGGGCATCAAGGTCGCGATCACGCTCAGTGTGATCGGCGCCATCGTCGGCGAATTCGCGGGCGCCTCGGCCGGCCTGGGCTACGTGATCCAGTTCGCCTCGACGCAAATGCAGATGCCGCTCGTTTTTGCCGCACTCGTCGAAGTCTCGCTGCTCGGCGTGTTCTTCTACTACGCCGTCGAGTGGTTCGAATACCGCTTCATTACCTGGGGCGGGGAAGGGCGCCATTGACCGCGTGGGTCGGATCCGCCCGAATTTTTGAACGGGGTGTTGCCGCGTTTTTCTTCTTGGCGTTTCTTCTTGCAGGAGTACCAGCGTGAGCAGATTAAGCAGACTGTTTTCGGTTCTTCTCGTTTCGATCTCGTTGATGGGGGCTGCCGCACCGGCCTCGGCCGCCGACGACGTCATCGTTCAACTGGACTGGATCGTACGCGGCAACCATGCCATGTTCTTCGTCGCACGGGACAAGGGCATGTTCGCGAAGCAGGGCATCAACGTGACGGCAATCCGCAAGGGCACCGGTTCAGTGGACGCATTGCGCATGGTGGCCAACGGCAGCGCGCAATTCGGCTTCGGCGATCTGTCGACCTTGCTGGTCGCGCGCACGCAGGGCGCCTCGAATACCACGCTCGTGGCAGTGAACCAGAAGAGCCCGCTGGCCATGGTGTCGGTCAAGTCGCGCAAACCATTGAATTCGGCGAAGGATCTCAAGGGCCTGAATGTCGGCGTGCATCCCGCCGGCTCGACATACGTGTTCCTGAAGGCCTTCCTCAGCAAGAACGGTATGTCGCTCGCCGACATCAAGCAAAGCACGGTGGCGCCGCCCTACGAGAACTACCTCGTGATGGGGCGCGTCGACGCGGTGCCGGGATATATCGATGCCGAAGTGCCGCTGCTCGAGGAGAAGACGGGCGGGCCGGGATCGTTGTCGATTCTCCAGGCCGCCGACCATGGCCTGAGCGTCTACGGCTCCGGCGTGTTCGCCTCGGACAAGATGATCGCCTCCAATCCGCAACTCGTGCAGCGCTTTGTGAATGCCTACATGGAAGCGTTTGCCTACGTCATTGCGCATCCCGACGAGGCGGTGGCGATGATCGTGAAGGCCAACCCCGAGTACAAGGGACAGGAGAAGATTCTCACCGAGCAGCTCGACGCGGATTTCAAACATACGATGTACTCGTCGGAGACGGCCGCCAATGGCATCGGTTGGGTCGACGCCAAACGCTGGGGCGAAATGTTCGACATCCTCCAGAAGGAGGGATCGATCGAGTCGAATGCCAAGCCGAGTGGCGGCTTCGACATGAAGTTCCTGACGGCAGCCAAGCCGCTGCGCAAGTGAGGGGAGCGAGATGACCATCACCATTCACGAAAGCCTGCGCGGATCCGAGTCTTCCGCGACGCAGGGCGGCATTGCCGGGCTGGTGCTGCCCGCCCATGACGGCCTGTACTATGGCGGCGCGTGGCACGCGCCTCGTTCCGGCCGATATACGGATGTCTTCAGCCCGGGCAACGGCGCCCGCATCGGTCGGGCCGCGGTGGGCGACGCAAGCGATGTCGACGCCGCGGTCGCCGCCGCTCGGCAAGGGTTTGCCGTGTGGCGCGATACGCCGCCGCTCGAGCGCGCACGAATTCTCAAGGCGGCCGCCGTCGAAATGCGCAAGCACGCCGCCGACCTCGCGTTGCTCGATGCCGCCGACTGCGGCAACCCGGTGGCCGAGATGGCGGGCGACGTGATGGTCGCCGCCGCGCTGTTCGAGTTCTTCGCCGGGCTGGTCACCGAGATGAAGGGCGCGTCGATCCCGATGGGGCCCGAGGCGATCGACTTCACCGTGCGCGAGCCCGTGGGGGTGGTCGCGCGAATCGTGGCGTTCAATCACCCGTTCATGTTTGCCGCCGGCAAGATGGCGGCGCCGCTGGCCGCGGGCAACGCGGTCATCATCAAGCCTCCCGAGCAGGCGCCGCTGTCGTCGCTGCGGCTCGCCGAGATCGTCGGCGGTCTGTTTCCGCCGGGCGTCGTGTCCATTCTCAATGGGGGGCGCGACGTGGGGGAGTCACTGGTTTCGCATCCGGACGTGGCGATGCTCGGACTCGTGGGAAGCATACCGACCGGACGGGCGGTGGCGCGTGGCGCCGCCGATCGCCTCAAGCCGATGTTGCTTGAATTGGGCGGCAAGAACGCCTTGATCGCCTACCCCGACGTCGATCCCGATGCGCTGGCCGCCGGCGCGGTGGCCGGCATGAATTTCACGTGGTGCGGGCAGTCATGCGGTTCGACGAGCCGCCTGTTCCTCCACGAAAGTCTCCACGACGCCGTGATCGAGCGCATCGCGCGCCGATGCGAGGCGTTCGTGCCCGGCCTGCCGACCGATCCGAAGACGACCATGGGCGCGATCATCAGCCAGGCGCAGCATGCGCGCGTCATGGCCTACATCGCGTCGGCGCACGAGCAGGGCGCGCGTCTCGTATGCGGTGGCAAGGTGCCAGACGATCCGGCGCTGGCGAACGGCTATTACATCGAGCCGACGGTGTTCGCCGATGTCGGGCCGCAAATGCGCATCGCCCGGGAGGAGATCTTCGGTCCGGTGCTCTCGATCATCAAGTGGCGCGATGAAGCGCAGATGCTGGCCGACGTCAACGCACTCGATTACGGCCTGACCTGCGCCATCTGGACGAACGATCTCGAGAAGGGCATGCGCACCGCTTCACGCGTGAATGCGGGTTACGTATGGATAAACGAAGTCGGCAAGCACTTCCTCGGTGCGCCGTTCGGTGGGATGAAACAGTCGGGCATGGGGCGTGAGGAGTGCCTTGGCGAAATGCTGTCGTTCACGCAGGAAAAGAACATTCACGTGAGCCTGCGCCGCGTTGCCGCGCAGCGCTGACCCGTCAACCGATTGCAGGATCCAGGCATGCAAACCACTTTTGACTACATCATCGTTGGCGCGGGTTCGGCCGGTTGTACGCTCGCCAATCGCCTGACGGAAGACAGCGACGTTCGCGTCCTTGTGCTGGAAGCGGGCGGATGGGATCGCGACCCGTGGATTCACATCCCACTCGGCTGGGGCAAGATCCTGACCGGTCGTTTGCATGACTGGATGTACGACTGCGAGCCTGAAGAGAATGTGGGTGGGCGAAGCGTGGAGTGCGCGCGCGGCAAGGTGATCGGAGGATCGTCGTCGGTCAATGCCATGGCGCACGTGCGCGGCAATCGCGCCGACTTCGATCGGTGGGCGCGCGATTACGGGCTGCCCGAGTGGTCCTACGAGTCCGTGCTGCCGTACTTTCGCAAACAGGAGCGCTGGGAGGAAGGGGCGGACGGCGCGGAAGACGGCGCGTTTCGCGGCGCCGACGGGCCGTTGAACGTGCAGCGATGCCGCTATCAGGATCCATTGCTCGGCGCGTTTGCCGCGGCGTCGAAAACGGCCGGGCACCCTTGGGTCGACGACTACAACGGCGCGACCCAGACGGGATTCAGCCGCCTTCAGATGACGATTCGCGACGGACGTCGCTGCAGCGCCGCAAGGGCGTATCTGCATCCGGCGCGCCGCCGCGCAGGCCTGTGGGTCGAAGTCAACGCGCTCGCCTCGCGAGTCGTGCTGGAGGGCGACAGGGCCGTAGGCGTCGAGTATTGGCAAAACGGAGTGAAGCACTTAGCCAGGGCGAGCCGCGAGGTGTTGCTTTCGGGCGGTGTGATCAACACGCCGCAATTGCTCATGCTCTCCGGCATTGGCGACCCCGAACGGCTGTCGCAGATCGGGGTCAGGACATCGGTCTCCAGCCTCGGGGTCGGGCGCAATCTTCAGGATCACCCGTCGACGATCGTGATGTATCGCCGCGCGACGCCGGGGCCGTTTCACCGGATGATGCGGTTCGACAGAATCGGGTGGCAGTTGATTCGCGCCTATCTGACGGGTAAAGGATTTGCGTCGGATGTGCCGGGCGGCGTGGTGGGCTTCATGCACAGCGGAGAGGCGACGAGGGCCACGGAAGCGCCCGATCTGCAACTGCTGCTGACTGCCGCGCCGCTGGGGGCGTGGCCATACTTCAAGCCGTTCAGACAACCGTTCAGCGACGGATTCGCGTGTCGCACCGTTTTGCTGCACCCGGAAAGTCGCGGCGAAGTCCGTCTCACTTCCAGCGATCCGTCGGCGAAGGCGCGCATCCACCAGAACTTCCTGTCGACGCCGTACGACTGGGCGGCGCTTCGCGCGTCGGTGCGGATCGTGCGCGAACTGGCGGCTCAACCGAGTCTGGCGCCGTACATCGGGGCCGAGCTTGCGCCGGGACCCGCGAGTTCGTCCGATGCGGAAATCGACGCCTTCATCCGCAAGACGGCCATCACTGTGCATCATCCGGCGGGGACGTGCCGGATGGGGGCGGACGACGATCCGATGGCGGTGGTCGACAGCGAGCTGCGCGTGAAGGGCGTGCGCGGGCTGCGCGTGGTCGACGCCTCCGTGATGCCGGATTTGACCTCGGGCAACATCAACGCGCCGGTGATCATGATTGCCGAGCGGGCCGCCGACATGATCCGCGGACGCGTTCCGGCGCGTGTCCAGACACCGACGCGTGTCGCAGCCGAAGCGGTGCCGGCATGAAGCTGGCGCTCGCGGGGGGGCATCGGCATCGCGTGGTCGTCACGCAGCCGCTGGACGATGCCGCGATCGAGCGACTCGACCGGTTTTTCGACGTCGCGCTGTGCACTCACACGGGCGTGATGACGCGCGACGCACTGAGCGAGCAACTGCGTTCGGCGGCGGCTGCGTTGGTGGGGGCGTGCGATGTCATCGACGCGCGGATGCTCGACGATCTCGACGCACTTCAGGCCGTGTGCTGCCTGAGCGCGAGCGAGCCGCACATGGATATCGCGGCGATGACCCGCGCAGGCGTGCGGGCGATGTCGTCGCCGGACGCGGGACGTGCCGTCGAGAACCTTGTCGCCGCCTTCGGCTTCGGCCGCCTGGGCGGCCGCCCCCCGGATCTGCTCAATCCGGAACTGCTCTGCGATTGTTGCAGCTTCTAGGGGGAGAGCGGCGCATGGCCGTGGGCCTGACTGTGCCGGGTTACTGCGCCGTCCAGCCGCCGTCGGCGGCCCAGGTGGCGCCTCGAACCTCGGACGCCAGCGGCGAGCAGAGCATCAATGCCACGTTCCCGAGCGCCTCGGGCGTGACGAACTGGCCGGAGGGCTGCTTTTCTCCCAGCAGGCGGGCGCGTGCGTCGTCCACAGACAGTTTTTCGCGCTGGGCCAGATCGTCGATTTGCTTCTGCACCAGCGGCGTCAGCACAAAGCCCGGGCAAATGGCGTTGCACGTCACGCCGGTTTTCGCGGTTTCCAGCGCCGTGACTTTCGTGAGGCCCACCAGTCCATGTTTGGCCGCCACATAGGCCGACTTGCCCGTGGAGCCGACCAGCCCGTGCACCGACGCGATGTTGATGATCCGTCCCCAGTTGCGCTCGCGCATGCCGGGAAGCGCGTGGCGCGTCGTATGGAAGGCCGAGCTCAGGTTGATGGCGATGATGTCGTCCCATTTCTCCAGAGGGAAGGTTTCGATGGGGGACACGTGCTGAATGCCGGCATTGTTGACGAGAATGTCCACGCCGCCGAAACGGGCCTGCGCCGCCGCAAACATGGTTTCGATTTCCTGATCGCTGCGCATATCCGCCGGATGGTGGATGACCTCTGCCCCAATCGATTCGACCGCGGCGATCGCGGCGTCCACGTCGCCGAAGCCATTGAGCACGAGGTTTGCGCCGGCGTGTGCCAGCACCTGCGCGATGCCCAGCCCGATGCCGCTGGTCGAGCCGGTGACCAGCGCGGTCTTTCCGTTCAGGGTCGTCATGAAATCCGCCGTCGAAGAAGTGGAGGTTGAACGCGTGCCGGTCATGCTCACACCAGCCCCGTTGCGTAGTAGAGCGCGATCACGAAGAACACGGCCATGGTCTTGATGATCGTGACGGCGAAGATGTCCCGATACGATTCGCGGTGCGTGAGGCCGGTGACGGCGAGCAGCGTGATGACGGCCCCGTTGTGCGGTAACGTGTCCATGCCGCCGCTGGCCATCGCGACAACGCGATGCAGCACGTCGAGCGGAATGTGCATCTCCTGCGCGGCCCTGATGAACGTGTCGGACATGGCGGCAAGCGCGATGCTCATGCCACCGGACGCAGACCCCGTAATGCCGGCGAGCGTCGAAACCGAGACGGCTGCGTTGACGAGCGGATTGGGAATGCCCTTCAGGGCGTCGGCGACGACCAGGAAGCCCGGCAGCGCTGCGATCACACCGCCAAACCCATACTCGGACGCCGTATTGAGTGTCGCGAGCAGCGCGCCCGAGACGGCGACCTTCGTGCCGTTCGCGAAACGATCGCGCACTTTGCCGAACGCCGTCACCAGCACGAGCAGGATGCCGGTCAGCAAGGCGCCCTCCACGGCCCAGATTGCGACGACGCTATTGATGGAGACCGACATCGGCGCGTGGAGGCCCGGGAGAAGGTCGGGCGTCACGTCGAAGCGGGCGCCATACCAGTGCGGGATGGCTTTCGTGAGCGCGTAGTTGACCACGCCGACCAGGATCAGGGGTGTAATGGCCAGGACGGGATTGGGAAGATTGTCGGAATTCACGCGCTCGGGTTCGTTGAGCAGCGAATTGCCGTAGCCCTCACCGTTGGCGGCGGCTACGCGGCGACGCCATTCGAGGTAGGCGAGGCCGACCACGACAATGAAGAGCGCACCGGCAATGCCGAGCACGGGCGCCGCCCATGCCGTGGTCTTGAAGAACGTCGTCGGAATGATGTTCTGAATCTGGGGCGTTCCGGGGAGCGAATCCATCGTGAAGCTGAAGGCGCCGAGCGCAATGGCGCCGGGCATCAGCCGCTTCGGGATATTGCTCTGCCGGTAGAGCTCCGCCGCGAACGGGTAGACGGCGAACACGACGACGAACAGCGAGACGCCGCCGTAGGTGAGCAGCGCGCACACCGCCACGATGACGGCATTGGCGCGCGTGCGGCCGATGTACTTGATGGCCGCCGCAACGATGGACTCGGAAAAGCCGGACAGTTCGATGACCTTGCCGAATACGGCGCCGAGCAGGAACACGGGCAGATAGAGTTTCACGAAGCCGACCAGCTTCTCCATGAAAATGCCGGAAAAGACGGGGGCGACGGCTTCGGGACTGGTCAGCAGGACAGCCCCGAGTGCGGCAATGGGGGCAAACAGAATCACGCTGTAGCCGCGATACGCGACAAACATCAGAAACGCCAACGCGGCGAGCACGATGAGAAACGACATCTTGTCTCCAGTATGTTTGCCTGCACTGGCTCGTGCAGGCTGAAGTTCTTACGACCGGCAGCCCATTACGCAAAAAGCGTGCCGTGATTGGCTAAGCCTTTGATCGGAAAGGAGTCCGATATTCATCGCATGCCTTCATGCGGTAAATCGGCTGAAAGAATCTGGCAGTATGACGTCGGAATGTCTCAATTTCGAGACGTTGCAGGGCTTGGAGCGCAGTCATGTGCAAGTTTCCCCTCGGAAATGGCGGATCAGTGGCATTTCCACCAATGGGGTCGATGTCTCAATTCATGGAATAATCGTCTCCAAATGGAGATTTACGACGATTTCAACATGCCCCATGACGAAGGACTGACCCCGACCGACGTGGACGAGCCACGCGGTCTGCTTTCCGATTACGGATTCGTTCGCAAGCAGGCGATGCAATCGCTCTTCGAAACGCTCGACAATTCCAGCGAAGGCACCGTTGTCGTCGATAGCGACGCACGGATCGTCTGGATCAATCGCAGCTATGCGGCGCGGTTCGGATTCAGCAATCCGGATGCCGTGATCGGGCTCGATTGCGAAGTCGTCATCCCGAACAGCCTGATGCGCGAGGTCGTCGCCACCGGGCGGCCGATCCTGCTCGATATTCTCGAGACGGGGCAGGAGCCTCTGGTGGTCACCCGGCTTCCGATCAAGGATGCGCAAGGCAAAACGGTCGGGGCGGTGGGCTTCGCGCTGTTCGACGAGTTGAAGGCGCTGACGCCCATGTTCAGCAAGTACTCGCGACTGCAGACGGAACTGCTCGTGACGCGCCAGTCGCTCGCGCAGGCGCGGCGCGCCAAATACAGTTTTGCGAGCTTCGTCGGCACCAGCGCGGCAAGCCTGGAGACGAAGCGTCTCGGCCGTCGTGCCGCGCAACTCGATTCCCCTGTACTGCTGCTCGGCGAAACGGGCACCGGCAAGGAGTTGCTGGCGCACGCCATCCACGGCGCTTCCGCGCGGGCGGATAAACCGCTGGTCACCGTCAACGTCGCTGCGATTCCCGACGCCTTGCTCGAAGTCGAATTTTTCGGCGCGGTGGCCGGCGCGTATACCGGTGCCGAACGCAAGGGCCGCATCGGCAAGTTCGAACTGGCGCAGGGGGGAACGCTTTTTCTCGATGAAATCGGCGACATGCCGCTGCCGCTTCAGGGAAAACTGCTGCGTGTACTGCAGGAGCGGGAGTTCGAACCGATAGGGTCGAACCGCGTGGTGCAGACCGACGTCCGCATCATCGCCGCCACCTCGGCCGATTTGCCGAATCTCGTGGCGCAAGGGCGATTCCGCGCGGATCTGTACTATCGGCTCAACGTCCTGATGATTCGGGTGCCGCCGTTGCGCGAGCGGCCGTCGGACATCGAAGCGATGGCGTACGCCATTCTCGACAAGCTCAGCTCATACCGCGACGCGGGCCACCTGGAACTGGAGGAGGGCGCCATCCAGCGGCTTCGGGCATACCACTGGCCGGGCAATGTCCGCGAGTTGCACAACACACTGGAGCGTGTCGCGCTGCTCTCGGAAAGCGAGCGCATCGATGCGCGCTCGCTCGCCCGGTTCATCGGTGACGGCTCCGACACGGCAACCGAAAGCGGCTCGATTGCGCAGGCGGCGACGTTGCCGGGCTCCCAACCGGGCGAAGTCGGTACCGCCGACTCGCCGCGATATGACGACGCGATGAAGGCGTTCGAGCGCAAGTTTCTCGCCGATGCGCTGCGCGCGGCGGGAGGGCGCGTGTCGGAGGCAGCGACACGACTGGGCATGGGCCGCGCGACGCTATACAAGAAGATGGCGTCGCTGGACATCAAGGTCTAAGTCCTGGCCATCGCGATCTTCGGCGGGACGCGAGCCGCCGAAGATCGCGAGGCCCACGGAACTTTGAGTGATTTCGTATTTATTTTTGTTGTATCAAGTTTGTTGCAACAAAAAAATTAAGTGCCTACAATGCGGAGCAATGACGGGGTGACGGCCCTCCCGTGGCTCGCTGGCACGTTGTACGTACCGGATGAACCGAGGCGCGCAGGCGTGAGCGTCGGGAGGAAGCGGGAATCTGGCGGCGAATGGAGGATGCCCCGGCATAACGCAAATCAATTCATCGACAGGAGATACGCATGCCACTTCGAAAAAGGATGAGGCTCGGAGGTCTGGCGCTGCTTGCCGGCGCCATGGTGGCGACGTCGGTATTCGCCAAGGACCTGAGTGGACTGGTGCCGGAGAAATACAAAGGCGCGACGGTGACGGTCGGCACCGCCGCCACATTGCCGGGCGTTGAAAGCGTCGAGCCGGGAACGGGACGGATCGTCGGCGTCGAGCCCGATCTGGCCTACGCGGTCGCCAGGAAGCTGGGCATAAAAGTCGAAATCAGCAACGTCGCCTTCGATGGGCTTCTGGCGAGTCTCCAGGCAGGGCGATACGACGTCGCCATGGCGGGGCTCGCGGATACCGTGCAACGTCAGCAAGCCATGGACTTCGTGGACTGGTACGTATCGGGCCTGCGTCTCATCGTTCCGAAAGGCAATCCGAAGAAGGTCAGCGGCCCCGGCAATCTGTGCGGGTTGACGTTGGGAGGCGCCCGGGCGTCGACGCAGCTTCGACAAATGGAGCGCGTCGCCAAGGACTGCGGCGCCAAGGCGACGCCGCTGGTGGCGACCGATACCACGCCCGCCGGGTTGCTGTTGCTCAATACGGGACGCGTGGACGTCTATGCCGTCGACGCCATGGCCGCACCCGGCTACGTGAAGGCAAAACCCGAGCTGGAACTGATCGCCGGCGAGTTTTTCCCGCTGGTGCGGGGCGTGGGGTTTGCCAAGGACAATACTGGGCTGCGCGACGCCTGGCAGGCCGGGCTGAAGGCCGTCATCGACAGCGGCGAATACGATGAAATCCTGAAGCGCTGGGGCATGTCGGGCATCGCGTACAAACAGGCCACCATCAACGGCGGCAAGCTGTAACGAGAGTTCGCCATGTCCATACTGCCTTACTCCAGTGCTGGTTCGTACCCGCACGTCGACGATGCTCCCGATGCATTGAATGCCAAGGTGGCGGTGAGAAAATCGGAGATCGTCCTCGGCGTTCTGCTGGCGGCGTTCGTCGTTTTCGTCATTGCATCGCTGGTCACGAACAAGCAATTCCACTGGAACGTCTTCGCCGAATATCTGACGGCGAAGACCATCATGTCCGGCATCGGGGTCACGTTGACGCTGACCGTCGTGGCTTCCGGGCTCGGCTTGATTGTCGGTGTGCTGCTCGCCGCGATGAGCGCCTCCAGCCTGCGGCCGCTGCGGTGGGCGGCCGGCGGCTATATCTGGTGCTCGCGCGGAACGCCGATCCTGGTCCACCTGCTGCTTTGGTTCAATCTGGCATTGTTCTTTCCGGTGATCGCGCTCGGGATTCCTTTCGTCCACACCTTCTGGCAAATCCCGACCAATCAACTGATTTCCAGTTTTACGGCGTCGGTGCTCGGCCTCGGGCTTTCCGAAGCGGCGTACATGGCGGAAATCGTTCGCGGCGGCCTGAATTCCGTGGATCCCGGGCAGAAAGAAGCGGCCAAGGCGCTCGGATTGACGCCCGCGCAAACCATGCGCTCCGTTCTGCTGCCGCAAACCATGCGGGCGATCATTCCGTCGCTGTCCAACCAGATCATCCTGATGCTCAAGACGACGTCGCTGGTTTCGGTCATCGCCGGCAACGATCTTCTGACGCGTGTGAAAGACATCTACAACGACAATTTCGAAATCGTGCCGTTGCTGCTTGTCGCCACGTTCTGGTATCTCGTCTTCGCGACGGTAACGACCATCATGCAGCGCTATCTGGAAGGCTGGTTCTCGAAGGATCTGCGCAACAGGCCGGTCCGGAAGGCCGCCAAATCGGCAGGAGGGGCGGCATGAAACCGGATAACGGCAGTCCCGTCATCAGCGCTCGCAATCTGCGCAAGCTGTTTCATGGGCAGGAAGTTCTCAAGGGAATCGATTTTCAGGTGGCCAAGGGCGAAACCGCGGTCTTGATTGGGCCGTCCGGCTCGGGAAAGAGCACGCTTCTGCGATGCATCAACCAACTCGAGGAGATCGACGGAGGCTCGCTCAAGGTCAATGGGCAACGGCTCGGCGTGCGTCCCTCGGGCACCGGGTGGGTCCGATTGACCGAGAAAGAGATCCGGCAGCAGCGCGCAGGCATCGGAATGGTTTTCCAGCGATTCAATCTCTTTGGCCATTTGACGGCCGCGGAGAACATCGTGCTGGCGCAGCGCAAGGTACTGGGGCGCTCGAAGCACGAGGCAAGGGAGGTTGCGGCTCGTCAACTCGAGCGCGTAGGGTTATCGCATCGGGCAGACGCCTATCCGAGACAACTGTCGGGGGGCCAGCAACAACGCGTGGCCATTGCGCGAGCACTCGCGATGGATCCGGAAATCATGTTGTTCGATGAGCCGACATCCGCACTCGACCCCGAACTGGTAGGCGAGGTGCTGGACGTGATTGGCGAACTTGCCCGCGATCGCATGACGATGGTGATCGTCACCCATGAAATCAACTTCGCGCGCAAGGCGGCCGACACGATTCATATGCTGGCCGACGGACTGATCGTCGAGAGCGGTCCGCCGGAACAGGTCCTGGGCCGTCCAACGCGCGACAGAACCCGCACTTTCCTGGCTCAGGTGAAGTAACCGGGGGCGTCGCGGCGCGGGAGCGGGGATCGTGCGCGCACGTTACAATTGCGTGGCTTGCGCGGCCGCGACCCCCACCCTGCGCCGGAACATCACATTTTCCTATGCCCGAAACATTCCTTCAGTCCGTCGAGCCCTTGGAGCCCCGCGCCAGCTTGGGGGAGGCTGCCTACCTGCGTCTGAAAGATAGCATCATGCAGGGCGAGTTCCCGGCCAACCGCAAGATGACGTTACGCGCGGTCGCCACTGCGCTCGGCGTGAGCACCACGCCGGCACGCGATGCAATAAATCGACTGCTCGCCGAGGGAGCCCTCGTCAACGAAGGTCCGAGAACGGTCGTCCTGCCGGCCCTGACGCTCGATGCGCTCGAGGAGGTGACACAAACACGTCTCGCGCTCGAAGGACTGGCGACGGAGCAGGCCGCGCCGAAAATCACACCGGCCGACCTCGCCGAGATGGAACGGCTGCAGACGCTCATCGACAAGGGGCTGGATCGCAGACGGTACGATCAGGTGCTCAAGGCGAACCGGGAGTTCCATTTCACCGTCTACAAGCGCTCCGGCTGGCCGAGACTGGTGTCCATGATCGAATCGCTTTGGCTACGGGCCGGCCCGTCGCTGCTGGATCTCTACCCGGAGTTCCGCGAGCATCGCAAGGGCGTAAGCAACCATCTGGCGTTGATGAAGGCGCTAAAGCAAAAAGACGCCGCAAGAGCGAGAGCGGCAATGGAGCAGGATCTGAAGGACGGATACGAACGCCTGAAATGCGCCATTGAAGAGCGCGAGCGACGCATCCACGGTGAGGAACCGTTGGCGCAGTATTAAAAGTCAAAACGCTTCATCAAACGTTCCCTCAAGGAAGCGCTCCATCACGGATCACGGTTTCATCATCGGATTTGTCGATGGCGCGGGCGCGATGTCCGCGCTTCGCGAGACGACCCATGCCATCATCGACAGTCGATGTGCATGGGGATGTCGCGAGGGCATCGGCCTTACCGACGTCGGCCTCGGGCGATGCACACGTATTTTCGTCAGAACGTCTTCGAAGGTAGCCAAATGGAAGCAAGGACGCGCGTACTGGTCGTCAGTTTTGACGGCCTTCGCCCCGATAGAGTCTCCCGTGAACTGACGCCCAACCTGTGGCGGTTGAAGCAGCTTGGCATCACGCTTTCGCAACACCGCACGGTATATCCAAGCGAGACACGCACCGGCTTCCCGAGTCTCGTGACGGGCGCGACAACCGGCGAACACGGCCTCGTCGGCAACAAATATGTCGACCGTTCGGTGGTGCCTGAGCGGTATGTGGATACGTCCGACGCCGTTTTGCTGCGCCAGCTCGACGTGGAAAGCGGCGGCCGGCTGATGTCCGTCGCGTCGCTGGGCGAAACGCTGGCGCGCGCCGGCCGCAGCCTTGCCGTGCTGTCGACCAATACGCCGGGGACGACGCGTCTGTTCCATCACAAGGCCGAAGATTTCGGTCACATCCGTCTGTCCGGATACTTCCGCGAGGCATGCACGCCCGCCGATGCGCTTGCGCTGGCCGAAGCCACGGTCGGCCCGCTTCCCCCGATTCCCTCGACGAACGCGCCCGACAAGCTCGGACAGCAGTGGCTGACTTCCGCGTTTCTCGAGATCGTGTGGCCGAAGTATCGCCCGGACGTCACGATCCTCTCGTACGGGGAGCCGGACATCGCTTCCCATTTCCATGGCACGGGGGCGCCGTCCACGAACGAAATTCTTGCCTGGTGCGATGCGCAGTTTGGCCGCTTGCTCGACTGGTGGGAGGCGGAGGGGCGCGCGAACGGTGTCCAACTGATGGCTGTTTCGGATCACGGTCATGTCACCGGACACACGCGGGTTTCCGTCATCGAAAGCCTTCAGGCGGCTGGATTCCGGGCGGGACCGGCGCCGGGGGCCGGCATCGATGTCGTCGTGGTGCCGGGGCAGGTGGGGGCCCTGTATCTCGCGGAACCGGAGGACTCGCGGATTTGCCGTCTGGTGGCGGCGCTTTCCAGCGAGCCGTGGTGCGGGCCGATCTTCACGCGGCGTCGGGGTGCGGCGCGGGGTGTTGCGCCTGGCAGCCTCGGCAGCGACCTGGTATTCGGAGACCACGCCCGCGCGCCCGACGTCTCATTCGCCTTCCGCTCGGACGACACCGTCGATGCTTTCGGGCTCGTCGGCGGTACCCATTACGCAGGCACTCTGCGCTCCGGGCTGGGCGTGCACGGCGGCTTGCATCCGAACGAAATGGCTGCGCTGGGCGTGGTTGCCGGCGGGGCGTTCGCGGCGGAAGGACTCGTCTCGCAAGTCCCGACCGGCATCTGCGACATTGCACCGACGATTCTGCACATCCTCGGGATTGCGCGGGCCACATCGACTGCCGGACGCGTATTGCATGAAGTGCTGCGCAACAACGCGGCGAATGAACCTGCCGTTTCCGAAGAGACGTTCGAAGCGCGACTTGGTGGCTTCCACCAGACGCTCGTCCGCGTGAACGTGGGTGGCACGTGCTACGTGGCGCACGGCACGGCGGACGGTGTCAGCGTGAGCCGCTGACCGACGTCATCGCATCGGGACGCCGGACAGAGGGGATACGGCGTCTCGATGCCGCGAGGCTCAGCGCAATGCGGCGCAAGCCGTGGCGATGCGTTCGGCCGCGGCCTGAAGCTGTGCGTCCGACGCGGCGTAGGACACGCGGAAGTGCCCGGGAAGTCCGAACGCCGAGCCGGGGACGATGGCGACGCCCGCCCCGCGCAGCAGGTACATCGCCAGATCCGCATCGGTTTCGATTCGCTCGCCTGTCGGTGCGGTACGCCCCAAAAGTCCGTGGCATCCCGGGAACGCGTAAAACGCGCCCTCAGGCAGATCGCACGTCAGTCCGTCGATGGCCCGCAGCGCGCCGACGACCGCATCGCGGCGGCGCCGGAACGTTTCGATAAAGTCGCCGAGAAAATCCATGGGACCGTCGAGCGCCGCGACCGATGCCGCCTGGCTGATCGAACTGGCGTGCGACGTCGATTGCGACTGGATCAGGTTCATCGCCTTGACCAGCGCCCCCGGGCCCGCGCCGAAACCGATGCGCCAGCCCGTCATGGCATAGGCTTTGGACACGCCGTTGACGGTGAGAATGCGGTCCGCGAGGTCGGGGGCGACCGCGGCCGGCGTTGCAAACGGGATCTGCGAATAGCGGATCTTCTCGTAGACGTCATCCGCCATCAGCCAGACGTGGGGGTGTTTGCGAAGCACCTCGCACAGTGCTGCCAGTTCATCTGCGTCGTAGACGGCGCCGCTCGGATTGGATGGCGAATTGAGCATCAGCCACTTCGTGCGCGGTGTGATCGCGCGCTGGAGCTGTTCGGGCGTGATCTTGAACCCGGCGTCCGCCGTGCAGCGCACGATAACCGGAGATCCGCCGGCCAGCACGACCATTTCCGGGTATGACACCCATGCCGGCACGGGAATGACGACTTCGTCACCGGGATTGATCGTGGCCTGCAGCGCGTTGTAGAGCAGTTGTTTCGCACCGGTGCCGATCTGGATCTGGTCCGGATGGAAGCGCAGTGCATTATCGCGTTCGAATTTCCGCACGACGGCCTCGCGCAATGCGAGGGTTCCGGCAGTGTCGGTATAGCGCGTCTGTTTGCCGTCGATCGCGCGCTTCGCCGCTTCGCATATGTGTGCGGGCGTCGGGAAATCCGGCTCTCCCTGGCTGAGGGCAACGACGCTGTGTCCCTCGCGCTGGAGCTGGGTTGCGAGGCGAGTCATTGCCCCGGTGGCGGAGGGTTTCGCACCGGTGACGCGATGCGCGAGGATCGAGGGGGCGGTCGTGCCGGGAAGGTTCATCTGAGTCAATTGGCGTTGCCGACGAACATGTCGGGAAATCATGGAAAAAAGGTGCGGCGCATCCTTGCGAAGGGCGGGGCGGTATCTCACTCCGTCGTATCGAGCTTGTCGCGCAGCCAGTCGCCGATGACGGAAATGGCCAGCGCGGTGAACGAGATCACGAGCGACGGCGCAATCAGAATCCACGGTGCACGGGCGATGTAGTCCCGTCCGTAGCCGATCATCGACCCCAGTGAAGTCATGGGCGGCTGCACGCCGAGGCCGAGAAAGCTCAGACCGCTCTCGACGAGCATGATCTCGGGGAAGGTGATCGTGATGGAGACGATAAGCGTCGACGCGATATTCGGCAGGATGTGGCGCAGATAGATGCGGGCCGGATGCGCACCGAGCTGCCAGACCGCGCAAGCGTAGCCTTCGCCCTTGGCTCGCAGCGCAAGACCGCGAGAAATTCGGGCATACCTTTCCCAGCCGTACAACGACATCAGGAGCACGAATATCCCGAGCGAATTCCCGACGAACGCCAGCACGGCGAGCGCGAGAATCAGGAAGGGCATCGACGCCTGAAAATCGATGAGTATCAGGATGACGCTCTCCACCGGTCCGCGAAAATGCGCGGCGAGGAAACCCATCGAAGTGCCGAGAATCGATCCGGCGATGGATGCGCAGAAGGCAATCAGGATGCTCATCCGGATCGAAAGGATGAGTCGGGACAGCATGTCGCGACCGAGTTCGTCCGTACCGATCCAGTGATTCGGGCTTCCGCCGAGCAATGCCGGCGGCGACAGCCGGCTGGTCAGGTCGATCGCGGAGAAGTCGTACGGCATCAATTGGTTGGCCAGTAGCGCGAGCGCGATCATGCCGAGCACCCAGAGCATCGAAATCACGACGCCGATGGGGGGACGGTCTGCCGTGCGCTGCGCGAGGGGCGCAGTGTTCCGGCGGTCAATGGGGGTCGATTGCGTCATAGATTGCCTTCGTTAGCCATGCGCGGGTCGAGCAGTCCATAGGCGACGTCGACGAGAATGTTGGAGATCACCATCACGATGGTGACCAGGAAAAGCAGGCACTGCACCACGGCGAGGTCTCGCGACGCGACCGAAACCACCAGCAACTGACCGATGCCCGGCCATGAGAAGACGCTCTCCACGATGACCGCGCCGGCGATCAGATGACCGACCATGAAGCCCACGATCGTGACGGTCGGAATGGCGGCGTTAGGAAATGCGTGATGCCTCACCACCTTCCACCACGGCACGCCTTTTGCCGTGGCCGTGCGTATGTAAGGTTGCGCCAGCACTTCGAGCATGGCGCTGCGCACGAAGCGGGCGAGCGTCGCCGAGCCGTGAACGCCCAGGGTGATCACGGGCAGGATGGCGCTGGTCCAGCTCTGCGCGCCGCCGGACGGCAACCATTGCAGCCCGACCGAAAACGCGAGAACCAGCAGGAGGCCGAGTACGTACGCCGGGACGGTGAAGCCGGCAATGGCGCCAAGCATGACGACCCGGTCGATCACACTGCCGCGATGGAGGGCGGCGAATATGCCGGCGGGAATGCCGATGAGGATGTTGATGAGAAGTGCGGGCACGGTGATTGCGAGCGAAACGGGGATACGTTCGAGCACGACTTCGAGCGCGGCCCGCCCGTCGCGCATCGACTGCCCGAGGTCACCCGAGAGCACGGCCTTGATGTAGTACCCGAACTGGACCAGCAGCGAATGATCCAGGCCCCACGCGGCGCGAAATGCGGCGAGCGCTTCGGGCGACGCCTCATTGCCGAGGATTTCGACGGCCGGGTCGCCGGTGAGCCGGAGAATGAAAAAGGTGAACGTGACAGCCAGCAGCGCGGTGAGGAGGGCACGCGCGATGCGACTTAACAGGTAGCGATGCATGGAGATTTCCTGGTGTCGATCGTTCAGATGCCGGCAAGGTGGCAGGCGACTTGTCTCGCCGGATCGCCCGGCAGTGGGTCGAGATGTGGTGCCGTGCTGCGGCAATGGGCTTTCACCATCGGACAACGCGGATGAAACGGGCAGCCGTCGGGACGATCGGCCGGGTTGGGCGGCTCACCCTGGAGAATGATCCGGTCCTTCTGCAGGCCCCGATGTCCCGGCGCGGCCGACACCAGTGCCTTCGTGTAGGGGTGTTGCGGATCTTCGAGTACGGCGCCAGCCGGCCCTGACTCCACCACGGTGCCGAGATACACCACGGCGATGCGATCGCTCAACTGGCGCACCGCCCGCAGGTCGTGACTGATGAAGAGAATCGACGTGCCCTTCGACGCCCGCAGATCGGCGAGCAGATTGAGAATCTGCGCCTGAATGGAGACGTCGAGCGCGGAGATCGGCTCGTCGCAGACGATCAGTTCCGGATCGGTGGCCAGTGCACGAGCCAATACCGCGCGTTGACGTTGGCCGCCGGAGAGTTCGGACGGCAGGCGTTCACCGTGGTGATGTTGCAGCCCGACCGCCTCCAGCAATGCAGCCGCTTTGTGCTGCGCGTCGGGGATGCCGTGGATATGCAACGGTTCCTCGACCTGCAGGCGAATGGCGACGCGTCGATCCAGGGCCGCGAGCGGATTCTGATAGACCATCTGCATGTGGGCGCGCTGGCGCCGCCACTGTGCGCTGTTGGCGGTGGCGAGCGGACTGCCGTCGAACGTCACGCTGCCGGAATCCGGCTTTTCGAGGCCGAGCAGCAGGCGGCCGATCGTCGACTTTCCCGAGCCCGATTCACCGACGAGACCCAACACCTCGTTCTTGCGTATGGCAAGCGAGACACCGTTGACCGCCTGAACGACGCGAGTCTGGCGAGTCCAGCGAGGCCAGCGAGGCCAGCGGAAAGGCCCGCGCGAGGTGCCGTAGTGTTTGACGAGATGGTCGGCCTGTACTACGTAAGGTGTGTCGGTCATGCGGCTTCCCTGTTGATGAGCGACGAGAACCGGTGGCATGACAACTGGTGTCCCGCGTCGATATGAATGACCTCGGGGGACGACTGCAGGCATACGTCCTGACGTTGCGGGCAGCGAGGGGCGAAGGCGCACCCTTTCACGATCTCGCCGGGACGCGGCACGGTGCCCGGAATCGCCCGCAGGCGCTGGCCTTGGGAGGTCAGCGTGGGAATCGCCGACACCAGACCCTGGGTGTAGGGATGACGGGGCGCCTCCAGCAGGTCGACGACGTTGTTCATCTCGACGACCTTGCCGGCATACAGCACGTAGGCCCGTTGGCAGAGCTCGGCGATCACGCCGAGGTCGTGAGAGATAAGCACGAGGCCCATGCCAGTGTCCCTTTGAATCTCCCGGAGCAGATCCAGAATTTGCGCCTGCACGGTGACGTCGAGCGCGGTAGTGGGCTCGTCCGCCACCAGCAAGTCGGGCTGGCCGGCCAAGGCCATGGCGATCATGACGCGTTGATTCTGCCCACCGGAGAGCTCGTGCGGATAGGCGTCGAGGCGGCGCGCCGCATCCGGGATACCCACCTGATCGAAAAGACGCAGCGCTTGCGCGCGTGCCGCGGATTCGCTCATGTCCCGATGAAGGCGCAGGACTTCGACGACTTGCGCGCCTACGCGATGCACCGGGTTGAGCGAACTGGCGGGATCTTGAAACACCATGGAGACGCGTCTGCCGCGGATGGCTTCGAGCGTCTTTTCGGGAGCGCCGAGAATGTCCATGCCCGACAGGCGCACGCGTCCGGAGACTCGGGCTTTCGCGGGCAGAAGCCCTAGCGCGGCGAGCCAGGTGACCGATTTTCCGCTGCCGCTCTCGCCGATGAGGCCGACGGCCTCGCCCGCGAGAAGGGAAAAATCGATGCCGTGGAGCACTGTCTGGCCGTCGAACGACACAGACAGTTCATTGATTTCGACAAGCGCAGTCATGTTGGCTCAGGCGACCCAGCCAGGGCCGAAGTTCATGTCGAGCGTCTGGCCGGCATGCCAGGCGATGTCCTTGCGCTTGCCGTAGAACTGACCGGACGAATGCAGGATGATCGCGGGCACCTCGTTGTCGAGGATCTGCAGCATCTTGGCGATCGAGGCGCGCCGTTGCGCTTTGTCGGCCGTGCCCTGCGCCGCTTGCCCGAGGTCGAAGTACTGCTTGTTCGACCAAAGGCGCAGCGACGTGAGTTCGCCCTGTGGCCCGAAGACTCGCCACGGCATGCCGAAGTGGTCCTGAAGCACGGCGGTGGTCGAGTTGTCGTAAATCGCGTTCACCGGGCCTTTCTGGATCTGCGAGAAGTTCTCCATCATCTGGATCTCGACGTTCAGGCCGACGCGCTTCCACATCGAGATCATGGCTTGCGCGCCCAGCACCTGGTTCGGGTAGTAGTCGTTGAGCAATCGGTACGCGATGGGCGTGCCGTTGTACTTCGCTTGCGCGAGGAGGGCCTTGGCCGCGGCGGGGTCGTACTTGAGTGCGGGATGGTCGGATATGAAGTAATCGCCGAACGTGCCGAACTGCCAGCCGCGCGGCACGGCGAGCCGGTTTTCCCAAAGCGACTTGATCAACAGCTCGCGATCGATGGCGAGGCTCATCGCGCGGCGCACGCGTGAATCCGAGAGGATGGGGCCCGCGGTGTCGACTGCCAGGGAACGGACGTTTTGCACGGCGCCGCCCGCGATTTCCAGGGCAGGGTTGGCGCGAATGGTGGCGAACTGATCCGGCGCGAGGTCCGCCACGATGTCGACGTCTCCCGCCAGCAGCGCGTTCATCCGGCTCGACGACTGCGGAATGATCATGAAGTCGATCGCCTTGAACGGCGGCTTTCCCGCCCAGTGCTCGTCGAAGGCCCTGAGCTTGACCACGACATCCGTCTGCTTCGAGACGAAGGCGTACGCGCCGGTGCCGACCGGTGCGCCGAGCCATCTGGTCCACGACCCGGCGGCCGCAAACGCCCGCTTGCTGACGATCTCCGAGGACCAGCCTGCCAGACGTTGTTCGAGCAGCAGATCCGGCCCGTGGGTGCGTACGATCACCGTGTGGTCATCGACCACGTCGACGCCGGCGATCGGCTTGAGCGTTTGCATCGCCACTGTCTGGCCCGACTGATTCGGGCCGAGCAGGTGTTCCGGGCTCAGGCTGAAGGCGACGTCGGCGGCGGTCATCGGGCCGCCGTCGTGGAACTTCACTCCCTTGCGGAGATTCAGGCGGAGGGCGTCGGGGCCGAGGCGCTGCCAGCTTTGCGCCAACGCGGGCTTCAGCCGCATGTTGTTGGCATGATCGAAAGCGATGAGCGTGTCGAACATCGACGTGGCGATCCGCCGTGTCGCCGTCTGGTTCAGCATGACGGGCTCGATCTGCACGGGATAGCCCGAGAGTCCCACGCGCAGGACGCGTCTTGCATCGGTGGCCGCCAGTCCGAGCGCCGGAGCGAGCGCGGTGGCGCCGGCTACTGCGCCGGTTTTCAGGAAGTCTCGTCGGTTCAGCATGGTCCTGTCGTTTCCCTCTATCGTCATGAGTTTCGTGAAACCGAGTGCTCCGGCGTGCGGAGATTCGTGCCGAAGTATAGAAATCGGATCACGACAGTCATATGAAATTCATCGAAATATTCGATGATGTTGGCGCGATATCGGATGGCGCGGATTGCCTGTGTTTGGTCGCCGTGCGTACATCCGCTCAGGGCTTTCATCGGCGAATCATTGGCGACTGGAGTTCGCTGAGCCGGCGATGACATGCATCTGGAAATACGATAAATTTGCGCCGCCTTCGCGGCGGCGCGCCCCTCGGCGAAGAAATTTGGAGATCGCGCGTGTCGGATGAAGAAGGCTTGTCACTCAATGCTGTGCGCGCGTTCGTGCAGATTGCGAGGGAACGCAACGTCACTCGCGCGGCGAAGACGCTGGGCGTCACCCAGAGTTCCGTGAGTCGCCACCTGGCGGTACTGGAGAGTTATCTGGGAGCGAAGCTGGTCGAACGGCGAGGGCGCTATAGCGAGCTGACGGAATTCGGCCGCTTGTTCGCGGAAGAGGTCGGCGAGCCACTGGAGACGATTCTGTTTACGGCGCAGCGCATGCGTCGCCGCGACGGCCAGGCGATGAACCGATTGGTGGTGCGCACGTCGCTGTCGACATTTGCGCACACGCTGCTTATTCCCCATCTTCAGGCGTTCTCCGACGAGATGGGCGGGGCCGTCGTGGACATCACCACATCGCTTTCCATGCCCTCGTCGACCGACGGATTCGATGTCCTGCTCACGCGCGATCTCGTGCTGGCCGAGTCGTCGGACCATTGGGACGTGCACGAGGAGCATGTGGTGTGCGTTGGCGCGCCGAGGTACACGCAGGGGCGGAATCTCGATGCGCTTCTGGCCCTGCCGATTCTTGCCGTGACGTCCCGGCCCGACATCATGCCGACCTGGCTGCGGGCGATGGAACTGAGAACGTCGGACGTGTTGTCCGGTGCGCACTACGATCACCACTATCTGGCGCTGCAGGCGGCGATTTCCGGTCGTTGCCTGCTGGTGGCGCCCGACATTTTCATCTCGGATCTGGTGCGTCAGGGGCTGCTGGACGTGGTCGCGGGAACGCGCGCGCCAAGTGGCATGAGGTACCGGGCATATGCCGCGCACCGCAGCCGCAATCCCGCGCTCGCGCATGCATTCTGCCGGTGGGTGACGCGGCTTTGCCGAGGCGTTGGTACGGCGTCCGTCATGGCGTCTGCTGGTGAGACGAATGAAAGCGCGGCGGCCGGGACGGCCGGCCTGCCGCTCGATCGAGTGACCGACTCGAGGGGTGTCTGACGTCAGCGCAGGTAACGTGCCTCCAGCGATTGGATCTGCTCCATGCCCTGGAGGCGGAAGATCTCTTCCACGGGCACGATGTCGCGATGAACGTTCTGCACGCCGCCATCGGCGACGATCCGACGGAAGACGTCTTGCATGGCGGTCGTTGCGGCCCGGACGCCATAGTTGCCGTAGATCACCATGCGGACTTTTTCGAGCGCGCGGATACGTGCGCCGTCGAGTTCCGGATAGGCGTTGGGGACGATGACCAGCGGCACGGCGCTGTCCCACGCGTGAACGAAGCGCTCGATTTCGGCGGGCGTGGTCTTCTTGGAGTGGATCAGGATCATGTCGGCACCGGCTTCGACATACGCGCGAGCGCGCGCCAACGCTTCTTCCTGGCCGAGCCCGGCAATGAG
Organism: Pandoraea pulmonicola; assembly: GCF_000815105.2. Classification (NCBI taxonomy): domain Bacteria; kingdom Pseudomonadati; phylum Pseudomonadota; class Betaproteobacteria; order Burkholderiales; family Burkholderiaceae; genus Pandoraea; species Pandoraea pulmonicola. The sequence continues at coordinate 1,656,967 of NZ_CP010310.2, forward strand.
CGCCTCCGTGCGGGCGATGACGAGGAAGTCCGGATCGGTCTTTGCGTGAACGGCGGCCGCCACTTTCCCTTCGAACTCCTCCACCCGCAAGAGCTCCTGTCGCCCCGACGCCGCGAGGCTGGTTACTTTCGGGAAGACCTTGTCCTCGATCACGACGGCGGATGCCCCTGCCCGCTCGTATTCCTGAATCGCGTGAACGACGTTGATCGCATTGCCATAACCGGTGTCGATGTCGGCGACAATGGGGAGCGACGACTTGCCCGCGATCAACCGCACCATGTCGAGATGCTGCGTCATCGACACCAGGCTCATGTCGGGCAACCCCAGAAGTGCCGACAGTTCGAACCCGGATGCCCAGAGACCGTCGAATCCCGCCTCTTCCGCCAGGATGGCGGAGAGCGGGCTGTGCGCGGCCATGACGTGCACCAGCCCGCTTTCGGCCATGCGCCGCCGCAATTGTCCTGCTTTGCTCATGGTGATCCTCACGTTGCAAATGTTCCACGAAGCACTCGTGCAACTGCCGGACATCGGGATGTCTCGGCCCGCGTCGAGTTGCCGTTGCGCGCCATGGAAGTTATCGGGTACCGGTGTGGTGCACCAGCGCGCGCATCGCATAACATCTGCGCGCCGATCGCATTTCGAGATGTTTGATCTTGGGGGAGGCCCCCGGACCCTCAAAACCGTGTCAACACTCCCACGCGGGCGCGACCAAAGACGCACGGCGAAAGCGCCCGAGACGTTGTCCTGGCGGGAAAGGCGACGGCGAGGGCGAAATCCGCCTTTGCCGTTTCAACACGCGCAACACCAGAAAAACCCGCCAGACTCCGTCCGGCGGGGCGCTTCCGGGGGTGACCGGCAAACTCCCGTGCCGATGGACTAGAGTGCAAGTCGGCGGCGACTTCTACACCGCGTACACCGTGATCGCCGTGCCGGCGCTGGTCTATGCGGTCGGCGTCTACGGCTTCTTCGCGCTGCGCTGCCGAAACTCCCTGGGCGACACGCCGTACCGCGCACGGAAATCGCGTGAAAAATGTGCACCGTCGGAAAATCCGCATTCCAGCGCGATGTCCGTAATGCTGCGCGTGTCATGGCGCAATTGCCATCGACCATAATCCAGCCGCATGCTGCGAAGGAACGACATCGGCGAGACGCCCAACGCGTCGTGGAACGCGCGCTCGAGTTGCCGGCGCCCGACGTTCACGTAGCGGGCGATGGCGTCGAGCGTCGGCGGGTTGTCGATTCGCTGCTCGATGAAGTGCGCGGCTTGCCGCACCCGAACATCCGTGATGTGCGACAGATCCGCGTAGAAATGCGCCTGCGGCAGTTTCGCCGGCCGGATGCCCTGCAGCATCATATGACGCACCACCTGCTGGGCCTTCGCCTGGCCGCAATGGCGGGTCACGAGATACAACCCCAGATCGATCGCCGCCGTCGATCCGGCGCACGTAATCAGGTCCCCTTCATCGACGAAGAGATGGTCGACGACCGCCTTCGTCTGCGAGAAGCGCGTCCGGAATGCATCGAGCACATTCCAGTGCACACAGACCGTGCGCGATCCCACCAGTCCCGCCTGCGCCAGCGTGAACGTTCCCGTGCAGATGCCGAGCATGCGCACGCGTTTTGCGCTCGCGAGCTGTAGCCAGTCGCGCAACGGCGGCGGCAGATAGGTATTCGGATAGTCGTTGCCGCCGCACATGGCGATGTAGTCGAAGCACGACGGATCGGCCGGCAACGCGCTGTCGACGTTGAGCGTCATGCCGGCGCTCGACTGGCGCGGCAGCCCGTCCATGCTCATCACGCGCCAGTGCACGTCGATCTGACGGCTGCGTCCTCCGTGATCGGCCGCCAGTCGCAGCACATCCACCAGCCCGGCGAATGCGGCCAATGTGAACTGGTGCAGCAGCACCAGCCCGATGGAGAGCTTCGCCTTCGTTCGATGCGTCTCGTTAACGCGCGCCACATCGCTGACGTCATCGCCCGCCGGCGAGACATCGGGCACCAGCCAACTGGGTCCTGTCGATGCGGTCTCCATTTTTTTTCGCGTTTCCTGGCCTGTCGTCTTGCCGTATTGATGAGGGTTCGGCATGTCGCGTTTATACAAGTTTTTGTCCGCGACTTGCAAGTTGGCGACAACCCTTGCTCGCTACGATGCCACTCAGCGATACCCGCTGCGACACGCCTGCCACCAGGTGGCGAAGCCCGCGCGGAACGCTCAGGATGTACGTAGTGATTGCAAGACTCGGAATGGCTGAACACACCTGACTTCGGGGGACGACATGAACTTCTGCAGCCGCAACACCTTACGGAAGTCGCTAATCGCCACGGCGATCGCGACGACCGCGTCATTGTTTTCTTTCGGGGCGCAGGCGCAGTCTTCGCGCATCACGGTCGCCATGTACGGCGGCAACTGGGGCGACGCCTTCAAGGCCTGCGTTGCCGAACCGTTCACGAAAGCCACCGGTGTGGCCGTCACGCCCGAGATCGGCACCTCCACCACCACGCTTGCCAAGCTGCAACAACAAAAGAACTCGCCGACGATCGACGTCGCGTGGCTCGACGGCGGTATCAGCGAGATGGCATTCGACGCGGGAGTGCTCGACAACCTCGACGTCGCCGGCATCCCCAATCTCAAGAACGTCAATGCCAAAGGCATCTATCGCAATGGCAACACGACGTATGCCGTGAGCTCCGGTTACTACTCGCTCGGCCTCACGTACAGCACCAAGGCGGTGAAGACGCCGCCCACCAGTTGGAAGGATCTCTGGAAGCCCGAGTACGCTGGTGCCGTGACGGTGCCCTCGCCATCCAACTCGGCGGGGGTCCCTTTCGTGGTGTTTCTCGCGCATGTCTGGGGCGTCGATCCGTCGAACCTCGGCCCTGTATACAGCAAGCTGGCTTCGCTCGACGCCTCGCTGTTCTACGACAGCTCGGGGGCGGCGACGAACGCCTTCCAGAGCGGCGAAGCGATCATCGGCGCGCACTTCAACGTCGGCGCATGGGATCTCATCGACAAGGGCGTGCCGATCGGCTTCGTGGTGCCGAAGGAAGGCGTGTGGGCCACCGACGCCCGTCTGCATCTCGTCAAGGGCTCGCGCAACAAGGCGGCCGCGGAGAAGTTCATCAATACGGCGCTCACGCCGGAGGCGGCATCGTGTCTGGCCGCCAAGCTCTATCTCGGCCCGGCGATTGCGGGCGTGAAGGTATCGCCCGACGTGGCGCGCAAATTGCCCTGGGGCGCCAACGGCTCGGTGGACAACCTGAAGCTGTTCGACTGGAGCATGATCAACGCGCGGCGCGCCGAGATCACCTCGACCTGGAACCGTCAGGTGTCCGTGAAGAAGTAAGGAAGGGGTGTGCCATGACAGCATTGCTATCTCTACAGGCCTTGAGCAAGCGCTTCGGCGGTTATCAGGCGCTCGACGGCATCAGCCTCGATGTCCGGCAAGGCGAATTCATCGCGTTGCTGGGACCGAGCGGTTGCGGCAAGACAACGCTGCTGCGCGCCATCGCCGGATTCCAGACGCCTGACAGCGGCCGCATCGCGATCGAGGGGCAGGACGTGACGCAACTCCCGCCGTATCGCAGGCCCCTCAATACGGTGTTCCAGCAGTACGCGCTGTTCCCGCACATGCGCGTCCTCGATAACGTTGCCTATGGACCGCGTCGGCAGGGCGTGTCGCGCGACGAGGCGGCCAGACGCTCGCGAGAAGCATTGGCGATGGTGGGCCTCGAGAACTTCTGCGAACGCTACCCGCGCGAACTCTCCGGCGGGCAGCAGCAACGCGTGGCGCTTGCCCGCGCGATCGTCAATCGTCCGAAGCTGCTGTTGCTCGACGAGCCGCTTTCCGCGCTCGACATGAAGCTGCGCAAGCGGATGCAACTGGAACTCAAGCATCTGCAGGAGCGACTCGGCATCGCCTTCGTGTTCGTGACGCACGATCAGGAAGAGGCGATGACGATGGCCGACCGTATCGTCGTCATGAATGCGGGGCGCATCGAACAGGTCGGCACGGGAATCGAGATCTATCACCGCCCGGCAACGCGCTTCGTGACCGAGTTCATCGGCGACGCCAACATGATCGCGTTCCACGTGCGCGACGGGGCACTGCATCTCGACTGCGCGTCGCCGGCGCAATGGCCGGTGGTTCCGAACGCCCCCGCGCGCGGCGTCGCCGTGCTGCGCCCCGAACAGTTGTATGTCGTGACGGACAGCGCCGACGCCACCGCCGACGCCGCAGCCTGCCGAGTGCACGGCGTGCTCGCCGACATCGTGGATATCGGCAGTCACGCGCTGCTTTATGCGGACGTCGGCGTGCACCGTATCGTCGCGCGCACGTCGAGCGGCGTTGCCGCGGCGCTGCGCAAGGGCGGGGACGTGCATCTGGGCTTCGACCCGGCGAACGTGCACCTGATCGGAGACGCGGCATGAACCCGGCGCTGGCGCTATCGCCGCACGGTGGTCGGTCCAACGCACTGCGGCTCGCCCCGGTGTGGATGATCGGCGCGCCCTTGCTGTTCTTCGCCGCGTTCTTCCTCGCGCCGCTCGCCGTGGTGCTGGTGGCGAGCCTCACGTCCGCGAATGGCGCGGGACTGTCGGCGCTCACGCTGGCGAACTATGCGCGCGTGCTGGCGGATCACTACCACTGGGACGTCACGCTCGTGACTTTTCGGATCGCGTGTCTGACGACGGTGTTCTGCGTGCTGCTCGGCTACCCGCTTGCGTGGTATCTCGTGCGCATCGTCCGCTGGCAGGCATGGCGCCGCGCCTGCGTGATTCTGCTGGTGGTGCCGATGCTCACGAGCAATATCGTGCGCTCGTTCGGCTGGATGGTGTTGCTCGGCAGAAATGGGCTGGTGAACGAAGCACTGCTGGCGACAGGGCAGATCGAGCGTCCCATGCGCTTTCTCGGCACCGAGACCGGCATTCTCATCGGCATGGTGTACGTGCTGCTGCCTTTCGTCGTGCTGGCCGTGGGGAACTCGCTGGCGCGAGTCGACACGTCGCTGGAGCAGGCCTCGGCCGATCTCGGGGCAAAACCCTTCGAGACGTTCTTTCACGTGACGCTGCCGTTGACGATGCCCGGCGTCGTGGCCGGCGCGATCATGGTCTTCACGTTGGCGGTCTCGGCCTACGTGACGCCGGCCCTGCTGTCCGGCGGCCGCATCACGGTGCTCTCGATGCTGATCTTCCAGCAATACAGCGCCACGTTCGACGTCCACTACGGCGGCGCGCTCAGCATCGTGCTGCTGGTCTTCACGCTGGCGATGGTGGCGCTGGCCGGGCGCGTCGGCATGGTGCGAGGAGGTGTTCGATGATCGCGCGAGTTTCCGTTCGTCTCGTGGCGTGGGCCGTGCTCGCCTACCTGATGCTGCCGCTGGTGGTCATTCTCGGCAGTTCGCTTACGCGCACCGAGTTTCTCGCTTTTCCGCCGCAAGGCATCACGTTGCACTGGTACCGGCAGATGCTGCATGACGAGAGCTATCTGGCGGCGTTTTCCACGAGCACGATGCTGGCGCTCGCGGCAACGGCGGTGTCGCTCCTGCTGACGGTGCCGGCTTCGCTGGTGCTGGCGCGATACGAGTTTCGCGGCAAGGGTGCGCTGGCTGCGATCCTGATGGCGCCGCTCACGCTGCCGCACATCGTGCTGGGCGCGGCCCTGCTGCAGTTCGGCGGCGACTTCGGTCTTACGCGCAGCTTCTTGTCGCTGCTGATCGGTCACACGATCATCGTCGCGCCATTCGTGCTGCGCTCGGTGCTCTCGATGATGACGCCCGAGCAACGGGCGCTGGAGGAGGCGTCGAGCGATCTGGGCGCGAATCCCTGGACGACGTTCTTCCTCGTCATCCTGCCGCGCATACGGCCGGGTATCGTGACGGGATCGATCTTCGCGTTCATCTCGTCGTGGATCAACGTGGAGTTGTCGATCTTCAACACCACGGCGGATCTGAACACCATTCCGGTCAAGTTGTTCAACTACGTGCAGTACACGATCGACCCGACGATCGCCGCGGTGTCCGGCGCGACGATCCTGGTAGCCGTCGCGGCGATCGTGGTCCTGGATCTCACCATCGGTCTCGACATGTTGTCGGACCGCAGTTAATCCCCAACCGACTCATCTGGAGTAATTGCCATGCGCAAGCAAGACGCGTTCGACGTCATCTACACCCATACCGAAGGCGAGCCGCTTTGCATCATTCATAGCGGCATTCCGTATCCGGCGGGTTCCACCATTCTTGAAAAGCGCGCCTTCCTCGAGGCCAACTACGACTGGCTGCGCATGGCCCTCATGCGCGAGCCGCGCGGGCATCGCGACATGTTCGGCGTATTCCTCACGCCGCCGTCCAGCCGCGAGTTCGATGCCGGCCTGATCTACATCGATGGCACCGAGTACTCGCACATGTGCGGCCACGGCACGATCGCAGTCGCGATGGCGATGGTCGCCCACGGCTTCGTGCCGCGTGGGCCCAACGGCATCACGCGCATTCGCTTCGAGACGACCGCGGGCCTGGTGGTCGCCGAAGTCGCCACGGAAGGCGACGAGGTGCTGTGGACGCGCTTCGAGAACGTGCCTGCCTATGTCGCCGCGCAGGACGTGCCGGTGCATCTGCCGGGCTATGGCGACCTCAAGGCGGATATCGTGTGGGGCGGCAACTACTTCGGCATCGTGGACCTGAGCGACTGCAATCTGCGCATCTCGCCGGAGAATGGCAGCGAACTGTCGCGCCTCGGCCTGCTCGTGCGCGACCAGATCAACGCGAAGATGCGCATCCAGCATCCGACGCAGGCACACGTCAACAATCTGAATTACGTGACGTTCTGGCACTCGCCGACGATCGAAGGTGCGTTCTACAAGAACGTGCACGTGTTCAGCGCCGGGCAGCTCGACCGTTCGCCGGGCGGTACGGGCACGAGCGCCATGATGGCGATGTTCGAGGCGCGAGGTCGGCTGAAGATGCACCAGCCGATTCTCACGGAAGGCCTGCTCGGCAGCGGCACCTTCGAAGGCTGCCTGCTCGGCGAGGTGGATCTGAACGGCACGCGCGCGGTGCGTCCGACCGTCAAGGGCACGGCAAGCGTATTGGGCACCGCGCGCTGGGTCATCGATCGCAAGGACCCGGTCGGCGCGGGCTTCCTGGTGCGGTAAAACCCATCTTTCGTCATTTCTACGGATCGACGCGCTCGATCACGACGGCCTCCGAGCTGGCGACGGTGCCCGTCACGCGCAGTCCGGGGTCGAGCCAGTCCGTCATCGCCCAGCCCCCGTGAGCGACGCGTCGCTGCCAGGCGCGCAGCGGCGCTTCGCTCATCGGGAGGCCCGACATGTCGACGCGGCTCATGCCGTCGAGCGTCGTCTCGCCGACTTTGACGAGACTTTCCTTGCGCGTCCACAGCCGCAGCCAGGCGAGCGCGCGCGGCGACGGCGCGTGATGCGTGTGAGCGACGCTCGCGAAATCCGCCAATCGTATTCGCTCGCGTTCATTGAGCCCCGGCAGATCCGGGTCGGCCGACAGGGCTTCGTCCCAGTGCTCGACGTCGATCCCGACAGGAGAAATCGCACACGCCGCGGCAACCGTGCCGCGCGTGTGGCTCAGGCTGACGTGCAGCCCCGGATGCGCGGGCAAACAGGGGCGTCCGTGTGCGCCACCGCATCGCTCGCAGCGCTGCATGAGCGCGTAGGTCCGCGCTTCCGGTCCGGGAATGTCGGAGCTGCCCATGATTCGGGCGGCGGCAACGCGCGCCAGGATGTGCGCCGCAACATAATCCTCCCGATCGGTCGGTCGGGAAAACGCGTCGGCGCGTTTCCATTCGTCCGCGCTCAGGTGGGCGGCCCATCGGCCGAAGCGCATCATCACCCCTCGCGATTGCCCATACAGGGCGAGCCCCGTCCCCGCCATTCCGGTCGTATTCAGATACGTCATTGTGAGTCGTGCGCATGATGCCAGGCACGGCGTAATAGAAGTGACGGACTCCAAGCAATTTGGATGCCATGATGTTTTCGACGTGCAACCGGAAGCGACCCGACGCCGGTTTCACCTTGCGACGTGTCGAGCAGCGAAACGGACACCTGTCGCACTCTGCGACAGGTGTCGCAGCTTCGGACAGATGTCGGAGGCGATTTTCACGCCGGTATCGGCAGGACGGGAAGGGATACGTGCGACCCTTGAATGGCTGCGCGTCGCAACGCTATCCAACAAGCATGCGGGTTGCACGGGCGCAGGGCGAAGGATGCCGATCGATCAAAGTCGTTCGCCAGGTCATTCGACGAGAAATGGTTCGAAAATTGCATCGCCTGTGCGAAGGTGCCGGAGCGACGTGCCGGCACGTACACCATCCACACTGCACAGGAGTTGCACGATGCTGCAAACACGACGGCTGGGAGCACAAGGGCTGGAAGTCCCCGCGATGGGGCTGGGTTGCATGGGCATGAGCTACGCCTACGGGCCTTCGGACGAGACGGAGTCGGTTCGTGTGCTGGAACGGGCGCTCGCACTGGGCTGCCATTTCTTCGATACGGCGGAGGTGTATGGCCCGTTCGAGAACGAGCGGCTGCTCGGGCGTGTGCTCAAGGGCCGTCGCGACAAGGCAATCGTCGCAACCAAGTTCGGTTTTCGTCTCGACAGCAGCGGCGCGGTGACCGGCGCGGACAGCCGGCCCGAACATATTCGCGAAGTCGTCCACGCGAGCCTCGCCCGTCTCGGCACCGACTACATTGATCTGCTCTACCAGCATCGCGTCGATCCCGATGTCCCTATCGAGGATGTCGCGGGCACCGTCGGCGAGCTCGTAAGGGAAGGAAAGGTTCGCTACTTCGGACTCTCCGAGGCGGGCGAGCGAACGATCCGGCGGGCGCACGCCGTCCACCCCGTCAGCGCGCTGCAAAGTGAATACTCCCTGTGGCATCGCGATATCGAAACGTCGATCCTGCCGTGCCTGCGGGAACTCGGCATCGGCCTCGTGCCGTTCGCCCCGCTGGGACGCGGGTTCCTGACGGGCGCGGCGCGACGCGCCGAGGAATTCCCCGAAGGCGATTCGCGCCGGACGTCGGACCCACGCGTGCAGGGCGAGAATTTCGAAGCGAACATGCGTCTGGCTAAGGTCCTCGCCGCCTATGCTGACAAGGCCGGCGTTACGCCGGCACAACTGGCGCTCGCCTGGCTACTCTGGCGGGGCGACGATATCGTGCCGATTCCGGGCACGCGACGCGTGAGCCGCCTGGAGGAGAATCTCGGCGCCGTGGACGCGCGCATCGACCACGCCCTGCTGAGCGCGCTCGACGCGCATTTCTCGGCCGGCACGACGACCGGTCCACGCTACAAGGAAACGGCGATGATGGCGCTGCTGGCGGATCGGGCCTGAGATGAACGATGGCGGACGCGTCGACCGTCCGCCATGTTGCGCTGTGCCGTGCCGATGGCAGCCCACAGCCCTGTTGCCGCGTTGGCAGGGGCTATCGGCAGATCGGCAGTCAGCGCGGTGTGCCGAGCAGGACGTCGCTGCCCATGTCGCGCACGTGCGGAATGTGCAGTTCGCGCAACTTGCGATAAAGCGACGTCCGGCAGATGCCGAGTTCGCGCGATGCGGCGGAGATGTTCCAGCGACGCGACGAGAGTACGCGGATGATGATCTCGCGTTCGCCGTTGGCGATCACCGACAGCGAGGCAAGCGGCGTGGCAGGTTGGGCAGAGGTGGGCGGCACCGGCGATGCGATGGCGTCCGGCGCCGATGCGCGTTGTACGAGATTGGACGGCAGGTCGCGCAGCCGGATCGTGTCGTCGGTTTTCACGGCGCAAGCGTACTGAACGGCGGCACGCATCTGGCGAAGATTGCCTGGCCAGGAGTAGGTGAGCAGCAATTCGCGAGCTTCACTGTCGAGGGAATCGAGATTCGCGGTGCCATGCGATTCGGTCACGATCATGGTGTTGAGCAGCCAGGCGCGGTCCTGTCGTAGTCGTAGTGGAGGTAGGTTCACGATGCCCACGGCAATCCGGTAGTACAGGTCTTCGCGAAAGGATCCCGCCTGTACGCGCGATTCGAGATTCTGATGCGTCGCACAAATGAGTTGCAGATCGACGGGCACCGGCTGCGTGGCGCCGATGGGCGTGACTTCCCGTTCGGAGAGTACGCGCAGCAGGCGCGTCTGCTGCGCGGCCGGCATGTCGCCGATCTCGTCGAGAAACAGCGTGCCGCCGTCGGCCTGCTCGATCTTGCCTTTCATGCCGGAATTGAGTGCGCCGGAGAAGGCGCCGCGGCGATAGCCGAAGAGTTCGCTCTCGATCAGGTTCTCCGGAATCGAGCTGCAATTGACGGACACCATGCTGGCACGCCTGCGTGCGCTGTAGTCGTGCAACGCCCGCGAGAGGTATTCCTTGCCGGTGCCGGTCTCTCCGAGGATCAGGATGGGGAGCTGGCGATCGATGAGCAGGCGGGCGCGGGCGAGGGTGGCCAACATGACGGGGTCGTCGCCGGACAGTTGACCCAGAGAGGGCCGTAAGGAGGACTGAAAGTTTGCGTTTGAACGGTCCAGCGGATCGTGGGCGTACATAGCGTCTCTCATTGACTTTATAGGAATTGGCATGCGCTGCGTTTGGCGGCGCTCGATCGCATCGTCGCGATTGCCAGTGGGGAGGGTGCTCCATAAAGCAAAAGAAGCATAGTTCGATTCGCGAGCCGTCTCCAATACCATATGATGTGACGACTGATACCGGTTCGCTATGAATAGAAACCGATGTTCTTTACAGGGGCTGGCTCCATGGAACTGAGGCAACTTCGCTATTTCGTAGTCCTGGCTGAAACACTCCACTTCGGGCGGGCGGCAAACCTGCTGCACATTTCGCAGCCGCCGCTCTCGCGTCAGATCGCGATGCTCGAAGAGGAACTGGGTGTCGTACTGTTCGAAAGAACGCAGCGCAGCGTCCGGCTTACCGCCGCGGGGCAGCGCTTCAATCGCGATGCACGCTCGGTGCTCGCCACGCTCGATCAGGCCCGCGCGCACGCCCGTGCCGCGGAGGTCGGGGAAGCCGGTGTGCTCTGTGCCGGCTTCATGTTCGCGGTCGCGTGCAGCGTATTGCCGGTGCTCACACGCGCATTCGCCGCAGCGTTCCCGCGCATCGAAGTCAAGCTCAAGGAGACGATTCCTACCGATCTCGCCGCCGAGTTGCGTTGCGGCAGGCTGGACGTGGGCATCATGTATTCGTCCGATGCCAGCGGCGAACTATGTACCGAGACGATCTTCAGGGAGCCGCTCGTCGCCGCATTGCCGGCCGGTCATCGGCTCGCTGCCCGGTCGGCGATCTCCATCGGCGAACTTCGGGACGATCCGTTCATCATTTCGCCACGCGAGGCGTCGCCATTCATCCACGACACCATTACCGACCACTGCCGTCAGGCGGGTTTCCTGCCGCGTGTGCGAATGGAGACGAACTTCCAGCAAACCATCGTCAACCTGGTGGGGCAGCGTCTTGGCGTGGCGCTCGTGCACAGCTCCATGCGCAGCACGCGCGTCGACAACGTGCAGTTCGTGCCGCTGCTGCACGCGCCGCATATCGATGTCGCGCTGGTGTGGAATGCGGCGACCAGCAATCCATGCGTGTCACGTTTCATACACACGGCGCAGAACATCGGCCTGTCGGAGCCTTCGGAGGCCGCGATGCAGGCGTGCGCCTGACGTCTGTCGACGCGCCGTTCGGCGGGCACGGGTAGGGGGCCGTCGGCGCAGAGCGCCGCGCCGGCCCCGTGTTGTCACGACACGGCGAGGCAGGGCGCGGTTGCGTGCAGGCGGGCCTTGATCGCCTGCGCCAGACGCGCGATGCCCGTTTCGATCTGCGTCGGCGTGGCCGTCGTGAACGTCAGGCGCATCGTGTTGGCACGCGGCGCGAGCGCATGGAACGACGCGCCGGGGATGAAGGCCACGCCGCGGGCGAGGGCGTCTTCGAAGAGCTCGGCGCTGTCGACTTCGGGCGGCAGCGTGACCCACAGGAACATGCCGCCGGCCGGGCGCGTCCACGACACGCCGTCGGGCATGTGCTCGGCCAGGCATTTGAGCATGAGCGCGCACTGGGCGCGATAGCGCAGTCGAATGGCGTCGATCTGCGCGTCGTACTCACCGTCGGTGAGCAGCGCGTGAGCCAGCCGCTGGGTGATGCCGGCCGTGTGCAGGTCGCTCGCCTGCTTGGCCTGCAGCAGCTTGATCATGAGCGCCTCGGGCGCGACCAGATAGCCCACGCGCAGGCCCGGGGCGATGACCTTGGAGAACGAGCCGAGATGCACGACGTCGTCGGGCGCCATCGACAGCAGCGACGGCGGCGTGGTGCCGCTGTAGACGAGTTCGCCGTAAGGGTCGTCTTCGACGAGCAGCAGGCCGTGACGCCGGGCTTGCGCGACCAGCGCAATGCGGCGCTCGAGCGGCAACGTGCGGCCGGTCGGATTCTGGAAGTTGGGCTGAACGTAGAGCAGACGGGCGTCGCGCATCGCCGTTTCGTCGAGGCATTCGGGAATCAGCCCGGCGCCGTCCGACGGCATTTCCCGGAACGCCGGTTCGTACTGCGCCAGCGCTTGCACGGCGCCGAGATACGTGGGCGTTTCGATGAGCACGCGGCTACCCGGATCGATCAGGACCCGCCCGACCAGATCGAGCGCCTGCTGCGAGCCGGTGGTGATGAGGACCTGCGCCGGGCGGATGATCGCACCGCCGCGTGAAAGCCGCGCCGCGATCGCCTCGCGCAGCGGCGTATAGCCTTCCGACGGGCCGTATTGCAGGGCGCCGACCGCGTCGCGCTGCAGGATTTGCTCGACCGACGCGCGCAGCCGCTCGACCGGCAGCGCGTAGGGCGATGGCAGACCGCCGGCGAACGAGATGATGTCCGGGCGCTCGGCCACCTTGAGCAGTTCACGCAGCGAGGAGGGTTTCATGCGTTGCGCGCGCTCGGCGAGCTGCCAGCGGGCGATAGGCGGAATGTGTCTGTCCATGGGGCGGTCCCTGACGAAGCCAATCGGAAGTGATTCGAAACCAGGCGGGAGTGCGGACGGCATCCTCGCGGCGCGCGCCGCGAGGATGCCGCGTCCAACGGCTGTCGGCGCCGGTCAGTCGTTGAACATCTTGCGCAGGTTGTCCATCGCCATTTTCAGGAAGCCGACGGCGAAGGCGTCGAACGCCGGCTGGTCCTTCGGGTCTCCCGAGCGCGCTTCGCCCACGATGCGATAGGTGGCGGTACAGGCGTTCTCGCCGCGCGGCACGACTTCCATCGATGCCCACATGTTGCCGATGTCGAAGGTGGTGTAGATCAGCGTCCAGCTCATCGTCATGGCGTCGTCGTTGCGGGTGTTGAGCTGCTCGACCACGAGGTCGCCGCCCGTGAAATGCTTGTGACGCAGCGAGCGCGGGCCGGTCGCGGTGCCCGTCATCTGGATGTACTCGAGACCCGTGACGAAGCGGTTGTAGCCGTCGAAGCGGCCGACCACGTCCCACACCTTGCGCGCAGGCGCGTTCAGGTCCGCGACACCGGCGTGCACGGTGGTCGTCAGGTTGTGGATCAGCGTGTCGGGTTGCAGTTCGGTGCGGACTTTTTGCAGCATGATGAACTCCTTGAAAGGTGAAGGGACTGCACGAAAACAGTAAAGACGCGATGCATCGCGATCAGGCCACGGGCGCCGTGTCCGTCTCGCGTTCGGTACGCTGTGCCACGCTCGACGTCGGCGCAGGCAGGAAACCGCTCTGGATCAGATAGCGGAAGTGACTGGCGAGCAGCCGGCCATCCTTGCGCGGATAGGCGACACCCAACCGCGCGAGCACGCCGGCGGTGCGCTCATGCGCAATGCGCGACATGTCGCCGATGTCTTCCTGGCTATCGTCGAGATAGAACGCCACGACGTCGTACAGCGCGTTGCTCTCGTCGATCGACGTCAACCGCTGTTGCCATTTGGCCGGCTCCTCCAGCGTCAGCGGGTAGCCGCACTCGACCACCGCGCCGAGGTAGTCCTCCCACGTGAGCGGTTGCGGATTCTGCAGATGGAATACGCGCAGTTCGCGCTGCGGGTCGGTCGTGCAGCGTACGATGGCCCGCGCGAGGAAATCCACCGGCATGAAGTCGAAGTCCGTGTCGCCCGCAGGCGCCGCGCCGAGCTGGAGCGATCCCTTGACGAGCAGCAGGATTCGGTTGCGCGTGGGCTGGCACAGACCTGTCTCGGCGACGCCCGTGATGTTGCCCGGGCGAAGAATGGTCGCGTCGATCCCGCGCTCGGCCGCTTCCCACACGAGGTGCTCGGCCACCCACTTGGTTACGTTGTAGCCGTTGTTCACGAATGCCGGGGCGTTGCGCGCGGGTCCCTGCTCGAGAATGTGCCCGGTCTCGTCCATCGCGCTCGCGGCCGAGAGCGTGGAGACGAAATGCATCGACTTGTTGCGGAACTCGCAGGCCAGTCGCAGCAACTCGAGCGTGGCGCCGACGTTCGCGTCGTAGAGGTACGGATAGTCGTAGACGTGATTGACGTGAGCCCCGTTGTGGTAGATGGCGTCGATGTCGTGGGCGAGCGTGCGCCAGGTCGAGGGCGTGAGGCCGAGGCGCGGCTCGGCGAGATCGCCGAGAACGACTTTCAGCCGGGGATGGCCCGCCAGCGCACCGAGGCCATTGGCCTGGAGCGCTTGCGCGAGCCGGGCCTCGCCTTCCTTCTGGCTTGCGGCGCGCACCATGCAGTGCACGACCGCCGTCGTCTGGGCGATCAGCTCGGCGGCGATGAACGTGCCGAGGAAACCGTTCGCACCTGTGAGCAGAACGGCGCGGGCGCCGTCGGGCACCGGACGCAGGCCGTCGACCGGTCGGATCTCGTCGGGCAGCACCATGTCGTCGAACACGCGCGGCGGAATTCGTTCGCCCTTGTCGACGTCGTCGTTCGAGAGCAGCGACGCGAGCGCTGCGATGGTCGGCCGCTCCATGAAGCGCGCGAGCGGGGCGTTGCCGCCGAATTCCTTCTTGACGGCGAGCATCAGCTTGGAGACGAGCAGCGAGTGGCCGCCGAGGTTGAAGAACGAATCGTCGCGGCCGATCTCGAACGGCTCCAGATCGAGCAGGCGCGCCCACAGCGCACGCAACCGGGTCTGCATTTCGGTGAGCGGCTCGTTCTGCGCGCCGGCGTCCGCGGCGCCCGTGCGCTGAGCCGGGATACGCGCAAGCGCGGCACGATCGATCTTGCCGTTGTTGGTGGCGGGCAGGGCGTCGAGCACGACGATTTCGTACGGCACCATGTAGTCGGGCAGGCGCGCGACGAGCAGGTCGCGCAGGGTGTCGCCGTTGGCGCCGATCTCGAGCGGCCTGGCGACGAAGCCGCGAATCCGCTTGCGCTCGTCCACGACGCAGGCGCACTGACCGAACAGTCCGGTGGCCAATGCCGCGCCCTCGATTTCCCCGAGCTCGACGCGGAAACCGCGAATCTTGACCTGCGCGTCGCGTCGGCCGACGAAGTGCAGCAGCCCATCCTCGTCCCATTGCACGATGTCGCCGGTGCGGTACAGCATCTCGTCGCGTGCCGAAGGCCATGCGCCGTCGGGATCGGCGAACGGATTGGGGACGAAGCTGCGCTCGGTCAGATCGGGCCGATGGAGGTAGCCGTCGGCCACCCCGGCGCCCGCCACGCAGAGCTCCCCGGGCTCGCCGGTACGCGCCGGCTGTCCCGCTTCGTCGAGCACGTAGCAGCGCACGTTCGCGATGGGCTGTCCGATCAGCCGGTTGCTGTCGCCGGCCTCGAGGCGCGCAATGGTGACGAGCACGGTGCACTCGGCCGGACCGAAGATGTTGTGGAATTCGCGTCCCCGGCTCCAGCGTGCAATCGTGTCGGGGAAGCAGACGTCGCCGCCGGTGAGCAGGTGGCGCAGGGCAGGCCAGTCGGCGTCGGGCATCACGCCGAGCAATGCGGGCGGCAGGAAGGCGTGCGTGAGCGCTTCGCGCTCGATGAGCTCGCTCAGGTCGTCGAGCGCATGCCGCTGCGCCTCGGTCGGGATCACGAGCGTCGCGCCGGAGAGGAACGTCGGGAAGATATCGAGCAGCGAGACGTCGAACGCCACCGTGCAGAACTGCAGCACGCGCGAGCTCGCGTCCATGCCGATGTAGTCGCGGTACCAGTGGCAGAAGTGCACGATATTGCGGTGCGTGAGCATGACGCCCTTCGGCGTGCCCGTCGAACCCGAGGTGAAGATCGTGATGGCGCAGCGGCTCGCGCGGTCCGCGTGACGGGCGACCGGCCAGGCGGTAACGCCGATGTCCACGTCCGACCCATCGAGCTCGCGCAGGCGGATCACGTCGATCGCCAGGCCGTCGATGGCGCTGGCGTCGAAGTCGTCATCGGTGATGAGGCAGGTCGCACGGCTCTGCTCGAGAATCTGGCGCACCCGCTCCGGCGGGAACGACGGATCGAGCGGCGCGTAGGCCGCCCCGGCCCCGATGGCGCCGAGAATGGCCGTGTAGAGCAGGCGCGACTTGGGCAGACGTACCGCGATGACGCTCGGTGCGCCGTCGTCGATGGCGGCCGGCGTCGGCAGGAGGGCGGCCAGTTGTGCCGCCAGCTTCATCGACGCGCCGACGAACGTCCGATAGTCGACGTCGCCCTGCGCGTCTCGCAGCGCGATGGCCGAAGGCGTTGCGAGCGCCGTGCGCGACACCATCTCGGGCAGCGACGGTTCCATCGATTCGAGCAACGATGCACGTTTCGTCTCGTTGCTGGCGTGCCAGCCCAACAGGGCGTGCAGGTCCAGCAGCACGCTGCCCGGCACGGGCGTGGCCGGCGCGCGCGCGGCGAGCGTCTCCGGCGTCAGGATGTCGCGTCCGAGCTGGCTCACGATGTCGACCAGCAGCGCTTCCGCTTCCGTTTCGATCTGCGCGACGATATCGGCGCCGCAGACGGGGCGGCCAAAGTCGCACGTGCGGGAGGCGACGTCCACCACGCCCGCGGGGCCATGCCATTGCCAGGTGAGACTGACGCTTGCCGGCGGGAACGCCGGGGCCCGCGCCGAAAAGCTCAGCACGTGGCGCGGCTTGCTGGCGAAGCGCGGGTCGGCGCCGCCGCAGTCGATGCGCCATTCGACCTGGGCCGGCGCCGCCTGCGCGTCGGGCAGGCCGGCGCCCAACTGGGCGGCCATGTCGGCCAGTGGTCCGGACGCGTCGCACAGCGGCATCACGTCGTGGCCCATGTCGTGCAGCGCGGCAAACACGCGTGCGCCCAGACGGTGGTTGCCTGCGACGGCGAAGGAAATGGCTCTCATGGCACGTTCCTCACAGATATTGCGCGATGGCCGCGCGCGTCGGCTCGTGATCGAGCAGGCCGGCCATCTTCAGGAATTTGCGGATGTTCACGATCATCGGGTGCTGATTCGTGATCGGATAGGCGCCCACCATGTCGTTGGCGATCTGCTCGCGCGTGGCGGCGGGAAGATCGAGCGTGCCGATGAGCCGTCGGTCGAATTCGAGCTGCAACTCGTTGGTGAGGTATTCGCGCAGGAAGAAGGGCAGGCCGCGCCCGAGTTCGATGCGCGCCGTCTCGTCGATCTCCTGCCAGTAGAGCTTGACCAGGTTGATCCAGAACACCGAATGGCGGCCTTCGTCGGCAAGGTGATCCGCCATCACGCCCTTGACCGAGCGCTTGAGCGTGGTGTCGCGCGAGAACGCGGCGACCTCGGCGGTGACCGTGTTCTCCGAGATGGCGACGCCGAGCAGTTCCATGCCCGCGGCGTATTGCGGCGGCACATACTCCATTGCACGCGGAATGGCGCGCGAGAGCTCGATTTCACGGTTCTGCTCGATGGGGCCGATGCCGGTGTTGCGCTCGACCTGGTCGAGATAGTCCATGGCCACGTATGCGTGGTAGTTCTCGTCGATCACCACGGACATCGCGTCGCTGCGGCAGGCGAACGGGAACGGGAACGGAAAGCGCGACTTGGCGATCGCGAGCGCGGTGCGGTTGACGATTTCCGTCTCGAAGATGATGACGTCGTTGATGTACTTGTAGAAGCTCTGCAGCAGGATGTAGTCCTGCACTTCCCGACCGGCGTCGACGACGGCCGGATGCGCGTACAGCGGCTGGCGCTCGACAGGGTAGTAGCTCAGCTCATCGTCTTCGACGATGCGGCGCGGACGGGAACGGATCGTGGCGCGTTGTTCCCATTGGTCAGCGTGGCTGACGTAACTCTGCAATGACATGGCGTTGCCTCGGAATAGGGATGGGCCGGGTAGTTCGGCAACGGCGCCGCGAAGCGTGTCTCGCGCGATACCGTTGCCGGCACGGAACACAGCAGGAAGAACGGAAGATCGGCGAAGGGGTGCCGGGGGAGTACCGCTTCGCTTCTCTTCCGTCCGTCCTTTCGTCAGGCGGCGACGGCTTCCTTCTGCGTCGCCACGATGTGCTCGTGCAGGCCGTCCCACAGGCGCAGGCGCTCGTCGATGGCGCGCAAACCGGCTTCCAGGGCTTCGACGAGCAGACGCTCGTCGTTGCGGGCGGACTCGGCGATCATCGCGCGCGCGGCCGGGCCGTGCTCGCCGGAGTCGACCTCGATGTGGCGATCGAGATAGAACGTGAGCAGCGGCACGCTCTTGGGATCGATCTTCCAGCCGTCGAGCAGCGTGCGGAACATGTCCGGAATCACGTTCTCGCGGCCATAGAAGAAGTTGCCGAGCACCTGGTGCGTGGCGCCTTCGTAGCAGGTGGCGAACGTGGAGTTGACGAAGCGCACCACGGGGGCGGGGGCGTCCACCGCGGCAAGCGCGGCGCTCACGCTGTGGCCCTTGATCAGCAGGTCGATGAGCTTCTCGATCTGGCGCGTGTCGGCGCCGACGTCGCGCATCGCGGCCAGGTAAAGATCGAAGTGGCTCATCGGGCCTTGCGGTGTCTCGTCGCATTCCTCGCCGAGCACGATCTCGTTGATCAGGCGTGCGGCGTGAATGTTGCGCGGTGCGATCCACGGCAGCGTGATGGTCGTGAGATCCGCCTGCAGCCGCTTGACCAGCGACATGAAGTCCCAGACGGCGAAGACGTGCCATTCCATGAACGTCTGCAGGCCCTGCATCGATTCGATGGAGTGAAACACCGGATGGTTTGCCAGCGTCGCGTGATGTTCGTTGATCAGCCGTTCGAGATGTTCGATCTTTTCCACGATATGCATCCTTGAGGTAGTGAAATTGAGTTCAACCTGTGCGAGGGGAATGCGGCGCGACTTTCACGTCGTCGCGGACATGGATTAGCAAGTTCGATACCAACGTCTCGAAACGTAAGTATTACGAAGGTCGAGGGGAATTTCCGGGGCGGATTCCGGCGGGCGATGCGAATGACAGCTGTACAACTTGTGGACAGGTGTGCGCGCGGGTGTTGCGACGGGAGCGGCCAAGACTCGCCGCGCAACCGACATGCCGGAAATGTTGTGGCTGAAAGTGCCCAACGCCCATCAATGGAAAATCCCGATGGCGCCCATACCAGACGGGGGATCTGGACGTGCGAGTCGCTACGCGGGCGGCGGGGACGAGCGCGGTCGTGCCATAGAACCGCACCTGATTGGGTTTTTAAGCCATAAGCTATTGATTTTAATAGTGCTGCAGTGCGGCTAACGTACTGTTTCTTCCGGATTCTGAAGCTGTCACTCAGAGAGTTTCACATCTCCCACGTAGTAAAAGACGATCTCTATATTCTTCAGCGCATCCGCATTCAGCTTGCCGTTGGTTTTCAGGGTGGCGGGTGTCTTCCTGAGATCGAAGATGATCTCGACCGGCCTGGACGTAACGTCTTTGATGTAGGGCCGGTCATTCTCCCCGAACATGCGGGACATGGTGTTGGCCGCATCGAGCTTGACCTCGTCCGGGGCCGGTTGCTTGCCGAGATCCATGCTGATATAGGACCCCGCCACAGATTGATCGGCCGACAGACGAATGTAGAAGCCCATCAGCTTTGCGCTGTCCACGTGCGGCGGCACGAAATCGGCGATGGGCAGCGACAGGGTCTGCGTGTCGGACGTCGGACCGACGGAGGCGAACAAGCGCTGCCAGGCGTCGTAATACATCGAACGGCAGTCAATGTATTCGAAGCCCGTGAGTGTCTTCAACTCGGCGAGCTCGGCCACCTTGCGGCGAAAGGCGTCGCCGCCATCGCTGGCTGTGTATTTCAGGCGGATGGTCACGTCGCTGATCGCATCGAAGGCGATGTGGTTGGTGCCCTTCGGAAGGCTCAGTCGCCAGGACGACACGGCCCCGGTGCCCTCGAAGGGCAAATAGCGGCTGTCCTCCAGGTTGAGCGCGAAAAGGCCGCTGTCTTCCTGCCCGTTCGACAGTACGATCTCCTGGTGGTTACGCCAGTTGCTGCGCATCGCCGAGGCCGGCGGCACTGTGGCGTCCTCCTCTCCAAGCAGAAACTTGACGGCATTGAGCCCTTGGTTGTCGGACTTCAGGACGACCTGATTGCTGAGCTGCGTCAATGTCCCTTTGATGTCCCGATAGGGCCCGGCCGCGCTGGAGATCGAGACCGAGAGCGTTTTGATCTTGCGGCTGTAATGACCGGGGAAGTCATGGTCGAACAGGCTCTCGGAGAATTCGAAGAAGCACTCGCCTTTCTCGCGCAACTGGATCAGCGTCAGGGGATTGACATTCGTCAGCGAGATGGTGCGCTCGATTTCCAGCGACCGAGGCGCATCGAGCACGCTCGCCGCCATCTGAGTGAGCGCCAGTTGTAGACCGTCGGCCGAGGTCAGGCCGCGATGAGCAGCGTCCCAGTAATCGAAAGTCACAAAACAGCGATCACTGTTGTATTCGAATTGATAGGCGCGCTGTGCCGTCATTGCAAGCTGGTGGGCGAGCGTATAAGTCTGGAATTGAACGCGGCTCATCTGATTGGCCATCCATTGAAAGAGCGCCTTGCTGGTGAACTTGTCCTTGAGGAAGGTTGCCCGCTCCCGGTTCTGCCGGATCGTCTCCTCGTGGATGACGAGCCCCTGCTTGGCGAGGGCGATGCGGATGGCGTTGGCTTGGATTTGGGTGTCGATCTGCGCCGTGTCATGGGCGGCGAGCTGCTCCTGCAGGCGCCACTCCTGAGCGCGGCGTTCATAGGAGGCGAGGGTCGAGATCAGCGTTGACGATACGTTCGTGAGCGCTCCCGCTGTCTCGAGCACGCTGGAGGCAGCCGTGAGGGAGCTGCCGAGCTGCACCCCGCCAAAGGTCATGGCGAAGGGCGAACCGACCTGGGGCATGGTATAGGCGATGGATGCCGCCGACTGCACGACCGAGCTCATCATGTTCAAGGTTTGCCCGGCCAGCATGCTGTTGAGGCTGGCCTGCTCGCGGGCCGAGATGCCGTTACTGATCAGCCCGGCATAATAAGCCTGACGGTCGTGCGCGCTGGCGAGACTTTCCCCGAGCGCCTTGCCGTCGGCTTCGGCCTCGGCGATTTCCTGCTCCTTAATCATGGTGGTCATCTTGAGGAGCAGATTCTCCTGCTCCGTGGCCAGCACGCTCAGGGCCTCCGCATCCTGTCTTACCAGCGTCAACACCAAATTGGTACTGAGGCTGGAGAGTTGGGTGACGATAGCCTGGGTCCGCTCGATGAGGAAGCCGAAGCGATAATGAGGCACCCCCTCCGTCAGGGCGTTCGCCAGTGCCGCGGCGCCGCCGTTGGCCATCGCCTGGATCAGCATCGCCGGGTCGATCGGCGGCGCAAACAGCGCCAGCGGCACTGCCTGACCGTCGATGTTCATGCAATGGCGGATCTTGAACAGCCGATCATCGACACGATCCCAATATTTCATGAAATCCGCATTCTCCGGCACCGCGAAATAGGCGATCACATCATTGACCGGCTGGCTCGTGTAGCGGGCGTCGTCGTCGAGCCGCGTCAGGAACGGTGTGTTCTCCAGGTCGATGAGGAACTGCGGGATCTCGTCCTTATATTTCTCCTTGAGCTCACTGAAGCTCTTGGGCTGCGGCAGTGGCAGCCGCCCCTGCGAGACTGGCTTGGCGCCAAGCAGGTCTTGGGCCAACACATATAGATTGGTCGCCTGGGTGATGGTCTCGCGGGTGTATTGCGTGAACAGCGCGTCGCCCCAGTCCAGCACCGCGTCGACATAGCGCATGACGATCGCTTTGGCGTAGGCGACATGGCGGATCGCGGCGATGGCGTCGGGATCGAACGGGTCGTTATTGTAGGCCTTGATCTGGCGTGGATCGGTGAGGCTGGCGGCCAGCGACGGCTGATCCATGTGGCGGAACGGCCGGAAGCGCCAGAATCGCGTGGCCGACTCCGGCCCGTCATCGGCGCTGGGCGGCTGCATCGGGTTGAAGATGTATTGCAGCCAGGATAGCGCGTCCTCGAACTTGCCGACGCCCTGCAGGCGGTCGGCGACCAGGAACGGCGCGTGGAAGAAGAGTTCCCAGAAATAAAGGCCGAAGGCGCCGTCGAAATCCATCAACGCCGAGGTCGGGGGCACGACCTGCGGCTCCGGTGCGGTGGCCGCGCGGGCAAACCGATCGAACGGCAGTTCCGACAGATATTGCGACGCAGGCGAGAGCAGCGCGTCGATGCCGTCGAGGAACAGCCGACGCTGCAGTTCCGGCATCACGGAGGTCGACAGCCGAGTAAAGCTGAAGCGGGTCCCGGCGAGGGGGGAGGCCGACGACGTATAGTTCCCCGTGCTCAGGATCTGACTGCTGACCAGCTCCTTCTCCGGCCACGGCCGCGGGCTGCGCAGCAATATTTCGGAAAGATGCCGGACCGTCGGGTCGTCAGGCCGTACCAGGAAGGTCTCGTCGCCATTGTCGAACAGGAACGAGCCCGGTTTGTTGCCGACAGGCAGGAGCGAGGCCTTGTCCGCGTTGATGTTGAACAGCAGGTCGACGCTGCCCTCCACCGTCGGATTCCGATCGGAATCGAGCAGACCGGGCAGGTTCGTGCCCCAATAATTGTCGTAGAAGAGATTATCGCTGAGATGGACGGAGAGGCGTGCGAACTGGCGTGGCAACTCGGGACGATAGGGACGGGCATTGGCTTCGGAGCCATAGGCATAGTCCGTCCACAGCACCTTGGCCGATGAGCGCGCCAGATTGGCGTCGAGGAAGATGCAGTTGGACACCGGCACGTAGCCGGCAATAGGATTGCCACCACCCTTGGCGGCGGGGCGATAGTGATACGCCAGCCGCATCGCGTCGGTGACCGATTGACCCACGCTATTGCGCGCGGCGATGAAGTTGTCCTCGGTGTCATTGGGCACAGGATTGAAATTCGTGTAACTTACCGTGTCCGCCGTTTGCTGCCATGTGCTGTAGCCGACCATGATCGTCTCATTGCTGCGCCGGCTGGACGCCACCGTATATGCGGCATCCTTGTGCGCCTCGGTCCAGTTCTGGTCGACCGTGAGCTGTTCCTGGCTCTGAATATCAAGGACCACATAGGATCCCCCGCCAATGGCGATCCTGTCGCCTAAAGCGACTTCATCGAGAAAACGTGTGCCCTTGCCGGTGACGCTCGCACTGTTCGCAGTCGTCGAGACCTTGCCCGTGCCGGTAAAGGGCATGAGGTGGCTCGTTTCGTTGACTGGAATGATCTTGTATTCCGCACGCTCGGCCGTGCCCGACCAGGGGTGCGTGACGATGATCTGATCGTTATTCGCCACGAGGCTGACGACACGGCTTTCACCAAAGCAGACGATGGTATCGCCCGCCCGCACGTCACGCGTGAATTGGGTACGGATGCCATTGAGCACCGCACTGTCTTTGGAAAATTCCACACGTCCCGCTCCAACGAAGCCACGGCCGGTAGCCAGCACATAAGGAAACTGCCAATAGCTGTTCTTCTTGCGCAAGGAATTTTGGAGCCTGTCGGTGATGCCAGGGGAGTAATGGGGCGATGGATAAGTGTTGAGCAGCGCCATGTCGTCGAGCAACTGGGGAGGCGACCATTCGCCGTCGTTGTAGAAGGCGTAGCGAAGGCTCGCCTTGTCGACGGTCTGCGTGCTCGAGTTCTGACCGGCGACGGTGCCGCTTTGCGATCTGTCGAACTCGCTCCAGAAGATAAAAAGCCGGCCGAAGGCATGGACCGGCGACAGGCGCTCGCCGGCAATGGTGAGGTCAATGGTCTGCCAGGGACTCCATTCGAGCGCGTTGTCGAGGGTGCGGAAATAGAATTGATAGGGCTGCGCCCGGGTGCGGCCAGCCACGAACAGCGTGTCCTCTTCCTTGCCCGTCTGCGGATCCTTGCGGCGCGCCTGATAGGCGCCGGCCGGGGTCAGGCCGCCCAGCACCGCGAGTGCCTTGAGAAAGGTCTCGAACGGTTTGACCACGTTGTCCTTGGTCGGATCATTCTGAAGCAAGTCAGAGGTCAGGGTCTCGAAATCCGGCGTCGCATCCTGTCGCAGCGACGGCTCGAGATAGTTCTCGGGATAGAGGAAGATCCGGCGGTTGGCCTCCCAGATCCGGTAGTTCATCATCCACGACCACCAGACGTCCGGGATGTCGAGCGTGAGCACGCCCGACTCCTGCATCATTCGCGCCCGCTGCAGATAGAGCTGCGCCGAGGCGATGGCTTGGGCGATCGGCGAAGTGGTGGCGCAGGAACCCATCTCGACATCGAGCAGCAGGTAGCGGTAGAGATCGTTGACGCTGACGATCGTCGGGTTGGCGGCGTGCATCCACCACAGCACGTTGCCGACGAGCGCATCGCGCGATGCGGCGTTGACCTCGCCGTCGATGGTCGCATCGGCGTCGGTGCGCGCCTGGTCGCTGAAGGTGGCGTTGACGATGCCGCGGGCGGTCTTGGCTGCGTCCTCATAGGTCTTCCAGTGGGCCGGATCGACGCTGCTGGGCTTCTCCTTGGACTCGATCGGCAGATGGCTGGTGGCGATCAATTCCTTCAGCGTCTGCGCGCGCACGCCGAGCCGGCGCTCGATGCCGAAGACGGTGGCAAGCCGCGTCAGCCCCGCTACCGTATTGGCATCGTCCGGCGCCGGTTTCGGCCAGAAATAGGCGGTGAGCACATCGACATCCCTGGCGTCCCATCCGGTCGCCGCCACCAGCGCCGCCGCCTTGCGACCGGGATGGTCCTTGTCATCGGCGGGCGTCCTGAAATAGGTGATGATCCCGTCCTCATCGGCGCCGATGGCATTGCGCAGCGCCACATAGGCCGCGATGCTGCTGATGTCGCGGATGTTGAAGACGGGCCAGTCGATGTTGAAATGCTTCCCGCCATCCGTCGAGGTGAAATAGGCAGTCTCGACCGGATTGAGCCGGCAGGTGCCGGCGACGAGACCGAACCGCGCCACCTCGGCGATGAGCGCCAGCGCTGGCTTGGGCGGCGTGCTGCCCTCCGGCAGCGGCGTCAGGAAAACCTCCAGATAATCGGGCAGGGGTGCGCGCTCGCTCGCGAAGGGCAGCAGCGCCGTGACCGTCGGCTGCGCCACGCCGGTAAAGCTGGCCAGCGCCTGGGTGAAGGTCGCGTGCTGCACCTGGAGCGTCTGGTCGAGAATGTTGATAAGGCTGTCGACCCCATCGCGCGCCGCCAGCAGGATCTGGCGCACGATCTCCACCTTGGCGACGGCGCCATCGGAAAAGAGCGGGGCGAGGAAGGAAAGATCGGTCGCTTGCCCGAAGGATTGCGCTACCGCGGCGGCCCCGGACGACTGTGGCTCGAGGATCGGCGGTTTGTTCTGGAGCAGCGCGGCATAGACATGCTTCGACTCCTCCGCGCTGATGCCTTTGTTTGCGCTGGCGAAGGAGGCGTCGTTGAAGCCGAAGACGGCATCATTCTCGCCGATGTGAACCGGAAGCAGATCGGCGACGGCGTCATAGCTGACCGTATGGTCGGTCGTCTCTTTCTTCTTGTCGAGTGGCAGCACGATGCCGGTTGCGGTGACGAAATCCTCCTTTACCAGCTTGTCGAACAGCGCGTTCGCCTGCGCCGCATCGAGCTGCACGGCGGCAAGCGTGGTGCTGGAGAGATGCGTCGACGCGGCGGTAGCGGCGAGCTCGGCCATGAAGCCGGCGACGTCGCCTTCGGCATAGGGCGGCGAGAAGCCCTGGGCGGTGCCGGTGACGATGTACTGGATCTGCGCGATGTCGAAGTCGCTGTCCTCGACCCAGTGCGCCAGGGCGAACTGATCCGTGAGCTTGTCGAGTGCAAAGCTCACGGCATCCTTCGGCGGGAGGAAGTAATCCTTCGCGGTTGGATAATAGGCGAGGCCGAGGAAGGTCAGGTAGGCGTCGACCGTCCAGCCGAACCGCTTCGCGGTGGCGGCGAGCCGCCACAGCCAGCTCAGGTTGGCGAGCGTCAGGCTCATCTCGTCGGGCTTGGCGGCACCGGTCAGGCATTGCACATACGTGGCGAGCCGTGTCAGATCGGCGTCCTTGACCTGCAGCGCCGCGCGCAGGCGGCTGCGGATGACATCGTTCGTCCCCGTCTTCTTTTCCTCCTCAGGGTTGAGGTTCCAGAGCTGCGGTGGCTGACGGAAGGGATCGAACGGTGTCGACGAGTCCTTCGCATAGGGATCGGCGCCCTTCAGCATCATGGGAGCGTTGTAGATCTTGTCGAACGGGTCCTGCGGTTTTGCCTGATCGACGCGGCCGGTCGTCTTGAGAGCGTAAAACAGCGCGGTGATCTCCACGACGCCGAGCTTCTCGCTCTCCATCAGCGCGGCGATGCGGCTCAGAGCCATCACCAGCGCATCGGTGATCTCGGTGGCGCCGCTCGCCGTCATCGCCCATTGGAGATCGGCGAACGACCAGCCGAGGCTGCGCGCGAGGCGCACGAAGCGGCTGATCCGGTCAAGCCGTTTCAAGGTCAGGCCGGACAGGCGCTGCACTGGATTGCCCGGGTCGTTGCTGAAATAGGTGGTGATCGTGGCCGGCGTCTCGCCGGTGTCGTTGATGAAGAAGCCAACGGCGCCACCTGCTTTGAGCTCGGCGTCGTCGAGGTTCTGGCGCAGCAGCGCCGTCAGCTCCGTGGGCGTCAGCCCGGTGCGTTCGCGGAAGACGTCGACGACGTCGAGCCCGTCGCGGGCCAGGATGGTGAAGTGGAGTGTCTCCGATGTGACAGGGGACTCGCTGTCGAGCTTCGCCTCGCTGTCGGAGAGTATCTCCGTCACGGTGCGCGTTATGCACATCTCGTCGCCGACCACGACGGGAAACACGATCTGATCGCCGACCTGAAGTTGCCTGCGAAAGGCGGTGCCGCTGCCCGTGAGGCGCTTCGAGTCCTTGGCGAGCACGACCGTGCCGGTGCCCGCTTTCGGCAGCATGTCGAGGATCCTGCCGCTGCGCTCGGGCGGCGCGATCATCAGACCGGCACCGCCATCGGCGCGCCACTCGGCCTCCATGGTCATGCTCGTGTCCGAGTCGACCTTGGCGACCGGGATCGTGACGTCGCCGACGCGGATACTGCCGCCATTGGCGAAATCCGCTGTGAAGGTCGTGCCGATGCCCTCGACACGCTTGTCGCCCCGCTTGTAAATGATGCCGCCCGAACCGATATAAGCTGGGGGCTGCCCTCCTCCGGGGACGATCAGGTAGGGGAGATAGTCCCCAGCAAAGGGAAAAGGCCGGTCGATTTTCAGGTTCGTGTCGGAGAGGACCTCCGTGACAGTGCGTGCATGGTCGCGCACGATGATCCGGTCCCCGGCCGCAACCTGGCGCAGGAAACTGGCATCGGAACCCTCTTTCCAGACATCATTTTTATCCAATCTGACATAAATCTGGCCTTTGCCCACGAATGTGCGATTGGTCGGGATGTACCGGTAGAAGACGTTGGTCCCATCAGAAGTAAAAGGCCGGTCGATCGTCAGCTTTGTATTACTAATAACCTCGACTATGGTGCGCGTCTCGCCTCCCACGATGATCTTGTCGCCGGGCGCGTTCCAGGTCAGGAACCTCGTGTAATAGGCATCTTCCACCACGTCGGTGCTGTCCGCACGGACGTCGATCGTGCCAGCGCCCGGAAAACCACGGTAGGGCCAGTCGACCTGGTAGGGGACGTTGTCCTTGCTAAAGGAAAAAGGCTGGTCGATTGTCAGCTTTGCGTCGCTGATAACCTCGACGACGGTGCGAGCCTCGCCCTCCACGATGATCTTGTCGCCAGGTGCGAACTGCCATCGGAAGTTCGTATTACTGCCATACTGCACCACCTCGTTGCTACCCGATTTGATGGTAATCGTGGCTGTGCCAGGAAATGTGCGGTGGGTCTGGCCAGTTCCCGGCGCCGGCACGGCGACGTAGGAGACGGCGTTGGTGGTCTCCCAGGGGGTATCCACGGTCAGCGCCGTGTCGCTGTCGATGGCGCTGACGGTATGGGTGACATGGCCGATGGTCAGTTGATCGCCGGGGACGATCTCGGACTGAAAACGCGTGCCGATGCCGATTACCCGTGGTAAGCCGGCGAGGGAGCCGACGATGCCGGTGCCGGCGAAGGGTGGCGAGGTGCGCGGGATATCGTAGCCATAGGCGCGCGACACCGCTGCCTCGGTCCCATCGGCCAGCGCAATCAAGTAGCCCGCGCCCGCTGCCTCGGACCACGGTGTGGCCACGGTAAGGCTCGTGTCCGACGTGACTTTGGTGACGGGGACAGTGACGTCACCGACGCGGATCTTACTGCCCGCGGCGAAATCCGTGGTGAAGGCCGTGCCGGTGCCCATGACGCCGGTCTCTCCCCGTCTGTAGACGATGCCGCCCGGGCCCTTCCTCACCGAAGTAATCTTGTAGCTTTTGCCATCATAGGAGGCGGGCCAAGGCCGGTCGACCGTCAGGCTCGTGTCGGAGATGATGTTGGTGACGGTATGTGCCGGTAGGTCCCGGTCAATGAAAGGGCCAATCGCGTCATTGACCTTGGCATCGGTCAAGAACTTCGTGCCGGTTCCCCTGACCGTCGTATCCTCCTTTGCAATGGCCACCTTGCCCTTGGTCGGATCGCCCCGAGTGATCAGGTAAGTGTTGTTGTCATGTGAAGTGGGCCAAGGTCCGTCGACCGTGAGGCTAGTATCGGAAAGGATCGAGGTCACGACGTGAGTCAAGCCTGCGCCATCCCCCAATCCCCTGATGGTAATCAAGTCGCCGGGCTTGGCTTCCGTCAAGAAGCTCGTGCCCGTTCCGGTCGCTGTCGTCTCACCCGCCGTGATGGCGACGACCCCGCTGCCCGGAAGTTCGATCTTATAGGCGCCATCAAATGACACGGGCCAAGCCCGCGTGACTCTCAGGACCTCATCGGAAATGACCTCGGCCACGGTACGAAACCCTAGATCCTCATGGTCGAAGGTAATGGTGATCTCGTCGCCCACCCTGACCTGGCTTGTGAAGCGCGTGTCCGTTCCCGTGACCGTGTTGCTCGCCTCCGTGACGGCGACCTCACCCTTGCCCACATTGACGGGAATAATCGTGTAGGCCGTCCCGCTGAACCCGAGAGGCCAAGGATGATCGACCGTCAGGCTCGTGTCGGAGACGATAGCCGTCACGGTGCGAAGCGGTTCTATCCCGCCAATGTAAATCCCGGGAATGGAAATCCGGTCGCCGACCCTGAGCTGGATCGAGAAGCTCGTGCCGCTTCCCGTGACGATACCGCTGGACATTGTGCCGTCTATCGCGCCTTTGCCCGGGAACCCGTTCTCACCTCGCACGGCTTCGTAGGAGACGGCGGTGGCCTCAGTCCAGACGTTCTCCACCGTCAGCACCGTGTCGCTGGCGATAGCGGTGACCTTATGAGTCTCCGGCCCGATCGTTAGCCTGTCGCCAGCGGCGATGTCGGACGTGAAGCGCGCACCGATGCCGACAACATAAGGCGAGCCGGCCACGGTGCCGACGATGCCGGAGCCAGGGAAACTGTAGGCAGTGTCGCCCGCAGGTTTGGTGACGAGGGCAAGCTCGGCGATCGACAGCCCCGTCGCCTCGCGCGCCACATCGAGCGGCAGCACCACGTTATCACTGTCGGCGGCCGGGGCGGCACGGTCGACTTCCATCGCTCGGTACAGATCCACCAGCGGACACTGCATGACGGCGATCGCGCGGCGCAGCGCCAGCAGCGGACGGTTGAACGGCAGATTGAACGGATAGGACGCCAGCGCCAGATATTGATAGGCCTCGCCCATGCCGCGCGCCGTGATCAAATGGGCGAGGATGTCGTTGACCAGCGCCAACGTCGGCACCTCGTCGAACGTATTCGCGGGCGTGAGCTTCAGCTTGAATAGGTCGGGGCGGCGCTCCTCGAGCGTATAGCCCTGGGGTATGGTCCTGACCGGCGTCGTGTTGGGATGGGTGACGTATTCGTCGATGATCCGCATCAGATCGAAGAAATAGGCCGCCGGGCTGAAGATCGTCTGGCCCGGATCGGTCTCGAAATAGTTCATGTTCGCGAACAGCCCCGTATAGCTGGGGATTTGCGTGAAATAGTCGACCAGTTCCGGGGCGACACTGTTGAAGGCCGCCTTGCGATAGGAGGGGGAGGCGACCAGTTCCTTGACGCTGCCATAGAGATGCAGCGCCGCCGTCTTGATATGGCCTGCCTTGGCATGAACTGCCCGCGCTGCTGCCTCGTCGTCGCCGAAGATCGGCTTCGTCGTCTCGACAAAGCGGGCCGGCGACGTGGCGGCGATGACCGCCGCCGAATCGAGCCCGAGCGAGACGAGCGCCTCCGCCGTCGCGCCGTCGCCGGTCAGTCGCAGCATGCGCTGGTAGGCCTGCAGGGTACCGACCTCCACCATATTCTCGGAGGTCGTCGACCTCTTCGGCTTGTCGGAGGGGGGCACTTCCTCTGTGGGGGATCCGTCGGTATTCGCCAAGCCGTCGGCTTGACGCAGTGCTTGAACTGCAGATTGGTCGAAAAAATCAAAAGTGAGTGGATCGAAGTCCGGATTTTTCTGCAAAAAATTCTGGATAGCTGATTTTTCGGTCCGACCAGACTGTGACACGCCCATGATCAATCCCCCAATTGCCATGCCGCGAAAAGAAAATCATAAGAACGAAGAATAGCCTACGGAAATATTGATTCGGTATAGAAAATATTTAATTTTCCGAACCCGCGCGAGTCGGAACTCAGGTTTATGGGGGCCGAATCAATAACTGCGGTTTTCCTTGCAGTGCCAGCAATATGGAGGTTCACCTCCCGACGGCTCGGGCTGGGGGATGAGTATCGGGTTACGGGATCCCGTTAGATAAAGACTGGCTTAAAGGACCGCACTGGGAAAAACCATCAAGGAAGGCGCGATCAGAATGGGCGGACACCACCGATCGAGGTGAATTCCACAGCAGCGCGTAAGGTATACCCTAAGCAACATCACGGTCGGATGGAGTCGCTCCGCTTACGATTGGACGCGGGCCATGAATCAATTCGCTATTCGTTATTCTTTGCGCGATTGATGCGGATCGATTCGTTTAACCACAACTCCGCCTTGAATACGGAAATTCTGAAACTCCCTCGAATACGAAAATGATTTGCAACATGTCTACGGGAATGCTGCCAATCAGAGCGCACCGGACGGACGACCCGTCATCCTCGGCCGTCAATCGGTATCAACCGTCATTCGACACCCATATGCCCGCGATCGTTGATTTCCCGGATGAGCATCCGTAGCGCGCCTACGAGACGCTCGGTCAGTCCTTGCGGCGGGCGTCGCTCCGCCCAAACCAGTCCCACATCCATCGACGGCACGCCCGTGCTCAGATCCCGCCGAAGAATCCGCCCGCCATCGATCGACCACGGCCGGTAGACGAGATCCGAGAGAATCGACACGCCATATCCCTGCGCCACGAGGCTGCGAATCGATTCGATCGAGCGCGTGCGGAAATGCACGACCGGCTCGACGTGCGCCGCATGCCAGTAGCGCTCGACGGTCTGCACGTGCTCGTCCATATCGAGCAGCAGGAAGCGCTGCCCGCGCACGTCGTCGAGCGTGACGGACGGCTTGTTCAGCAGCGGATGCCCCGGACTCGTCCACAAGCGTCGCGTCGAGCGCAGCAGCGTATGCGAGACGAGCCCGTCGGCCACGACGTTCGACACCAGCAGCAAGGCGAGATCGACGTCGCCCGCGAGCACCGCGGCTTCCACCTCGTGCCGGTCGCCTTCGATCAACGTGAGTTCGACATTGGGAAATCGCTTCGACAGCATGCTGGCCACCGAGGGCAGCAGGTACGCGGAGATCGTCTCCGTGACGGCCAGACGCAGGTGCCCACCCGCGTCGTCGGGGAGCGTGCGGGCTTCGTGCAGGGCATCGTCGGTGGCGTTCAGGATGCGGTAGGCGTGCCGCAGGAAGCGCTCGCCGGCCTCGGTCGGACGCAGCCCTTTCGCGTGCCGGACGAACAGCGGCGTGCCCACGATGACTTCCAGGTTCTGCAAGGCAATCGTCAGCGATGACTGCGAGGCGCTGCATCGTTCGGCCGCACGCATCACTTGGCCGGTTTCGGCCACGGCCACGAAGTACTCGATTTGACGCAGAGTTGGCTTCATTTAAAAAATCAATATTGCAAACTATATTTTTTATATTAGTAATAAAACCTCCTGCTGTATAGCATCGGCGCATCGCTTCATATAGAGACGCACGGGACATGGTTCAGGAGGTCAAGCCCGGGTTTTGCACGCTGTGCAGATCCCGCTGCGGCACGCTCAATCGCGTGGAAAACGACGTGCTTATCGCGGTGGAGCCCGATCCGTCGCATCCGAACGGCGCCGCCATGTGCCGCAAGGGCAAGGCCGCGCCGGAGTTGGTGCATCATCCGGACCGGTTGACCACGCCGCTGCGCCGCACGGCCCCGAAAGGGGCTGACGACCCGCGCTGGGAACGCATCTCATGGGACGAGGCGCTTGCCGAGATCGCCACGCGTCTGGGCGACATCCGCCGCGAGAGCGGCGCGCATGCCGTGGCGTTCGGCGTCACGACGCCGAGCGGCACACCGCTGTCCGACAGCATCGACTGGATCGAGCGCTTCATCCGGGTGTTCGGCAGCCCCAATACGGTCTACGCGACGGAAATCTGCAACTGGCACAAGGACTTCGCGCACGCTTTCACGTTCGGTTGCGGGATGCCGACGGCGGACTACGCGCAGGCTGACGTCATCATGCTTTGGGGGCACAACCCGACCAGCACCTGGCTGAGCCAGGCCAACGCCATTGGTCGCGGCCGCGCACGCGGCGCGCGCCTGCTGGTCGTCGATCCGCGCAAGACGCCGTTGGCGGCTGATGCCGACGCCTGGCTGCCGGTGCGGCCCGGGACCGATGCCGCGCTCGCCCTCGGTCTCGCGCGGCGTCTCGTCGACACCGGGCGCTTCGACGAGGTCTTCGTGCGGCGCTGGACCAATGCGCCATTGCTGGTGCGCAACGACAACGGCCATTTCCTGCGGGCGCGCGAGCTGGCGGCGCCGGATGCCGGCACGCCGCCGGACGCCTTCGTCATCTGGGACGAACTGGCCGCCGCCGCTCAGGCCTACGACACGGCACATGTGCTGTCCCGCGACGCCGCGACTCGCGCCGCCTTGCGCGGCGAGTTTGTGCTCGACGGCCACGGCGGTTCGCGCATCGTCTGCCGTCCGGCCTTCGATCATCTTTGCGAAGGGCTCGCGCCCTACGATCCGGCGACCGTGAGCGAGTTGTGCGGGGTGACGCCCGCGCAACTCGATGCGGCAGCCGATCTGTTCGACGGCGCGCAGCGCGTCGCCTATCACGCGTGGTCGGGCGTGGCGCAGCATGCCAACGCCACGCAGATCGAGCGCGCCATCGCCGTGCTGTATGCCCTCACGGGCAGTTTCGATCGACGCGGCGGCAATCGTGTGATGACGCGCCAGCCGGTGAATGCCGTCGCGCAGCACGAGTTGCTGAGCTCCGAGCAGCAGGCGAAAGCGCTGGGCATCGACGAGCGTCCGTTGGGACCGCCCGCGCGCGGCTGGGTGACGGCGCGCGACACCTATCGGGCCATCCTCGACGGCGAGCCGTACCGCGTTCGCGCGTTGTTCTGCTTCGGCACCAACGTGCTGGTGTCGCAAGCCGATTACGAGATGGCGCGCGAGGCGCTCGAAGCGCTTGAATTCCACGTTCACTGCGATCTGTTCGAAACCCCTTCGTCGCGCTACGCCGATATTTTGTTGCCGGTGAATACGCCGTGGGAGCGCGAAGGGCTGCGCCCCGGTTTCGAGATCGACGACCAGGCCGACGCATTGATTCAACTGCGTCAGCGCATGGTGTCGCCGCGCGGCGAATCGCGCAGCGACAACGATATCGTGTTCGATCTCGCCGTACGACTGGGGATGGGCGACGCGTTTTTTGGCGGCAGTCTCGAAGCTGGGTGGAACCATCAACTGGCCCCGACCGGGCTCGACGTGAAGACCTTGCGTGCGCACCCCGAAGGTATTTCGCGCCCGCAGCCGCAATACGAACGCAAGTACGCCCGTAGCGAGGCTGGCGGCGTTCGCGGCTTCGCGACCGAGACGCGGCGCGTAGAGCTGTATTCCGAGCGCCTGCTGCGCCATGGCTATCCACCGGTGCCGGTGCATGTGACGTCGCGTCACGTCTCCGAGGAAGATGCGCCGCGCTTCCCGCTGCTGCTCGGCTCGACGAAGAACGGCTACTACTGTCATAGTCAGCATCGCGGATTGGCGAGCCTGCGCATGCGCGCGCCGGACCCGATGGTGCATCTGCACCCGGCGCTCGCGCAGCGCAAGCAAATTGCCGAAGGCGACTGGGTGCGAGTGACGACGCCGGCCGGCGTTGCACGGTTTCGCGCGACGTTCGACACGGGCGTGGCCGAGGACGTGCTGCTTGCGGAATACGGCTGGTGGCAGGCGTGCGACGGTGCCGGACGCGGCGGCTTCACCATCAGCGGGGAACAGTCGAGCAACTACAACGCGCTCGTGACGACTCGGGACATCGATCCGATCAGCGGCTCGTCGCCGATGCGCTCGTTCCGATGCGATGTATCGCGCGACGCGGCCAGCGATCCGGCCCGTCGGCCGTGGGACGGCCAGGCGCGTTTTCGTATCGGCGAACTCGAGGCGGCAGCCGACGGCGTTCGGGCCATCGCCCTCGAACCGCTGGACGACGTGGGACTGCCCGACTATCTGCCGGGGCAGCACGTCACCGTACGTGTATCGATCCCGGGGCATGCGCAACCGGTCACGCGCGCCTATTCGCTGACGGGGCCGTCGAACGAGTACGAACGACGCGGTTATCGCATTGCCGTGCGCCATCAACAGGGACGCACACCCCAAGGAGAATCGTTCGAAGGCCTTGTCTCCGGTTGGCTCAATACCGGCGCACGCGTGGGCGACGTGATCGAACTCGGTGCGCCATCGGGACGTTTCGTCATGCCGCTGCAAAGCCGTCAGCCGGTACTGTGCTTCGCGGGCGGCATCGGCATCACGCCATTTCTCTGCTACCTCGAATCGCTCGCGGAACAAATCGGGCGGGGTGTCGGGCAAACGCCGGAAGTCTGGCTGCACTACGCCAATCGCAATGGTGCGACGCACGCGTTTCGCGATCGCCTGGTCGTGCTGGCGCGGCGGCTACCGAACGTGCACATCGTCAACTATTACGATGCGCCGCGCGACCTCGACGTTCCCGGTCGCGATTACGCGTCGTCGGAGCGGTTGTCGGCGGCCGTCGTGTCGGATGAACTGATTGCCCGCCGTGCGCGCGTCTACCTGTGCGGCCCGGAGCCGATGATGGCCGCGATCATGGGTGGGCTCGCCGCGCGTGGCATGCCGGCATTCGACATGTTCAAGGAGATCTTCCGCTCGCCCGGCGCGCCGCGTGTCGACACCGATGCCGCATGGCCCGTCACGTTCGCCCGCTCGGGCCGCGAAGCCGTGTGGACACCGTCGCACGGCAGTCTGCTGTCGTTTGCCGAGTCGCTGGGAGTGCCGCTGCCGAGCGGCTGCCGCGTCGGGCAGTGCGAGAGCTGCGCCGTGCGCGTGCTCGCGGGCGAAGTCGATCACATGAGCGATGTGGCGCTCGACGAACCCGGCATGTGCCTGGCCTGCCAGGCCGTGCCGCGCGAAGCCATCGTGATCGACGCCTGAAAATTCTCCGAGATGCCATCTCCAACTTCACAGAGTCACTGAGGAACCGCACCCATGAAAATCATCGACGCTGCCGCCACCCGGGACGCACTGGCGTTCGGCCCGTTACTCGACGCGCTGAACGCCATGTTCGTGGAGGGATGCGAGGTGCCGCTGCGCCATACGCACGTCATTCCGGACCCGGTCACGGGTGCGGACGTGACGGTGCTCATCATGCCGGCGTGGCAGCCGGGCGGCTTTCTCGGCATCAAGACGGTCAACATCGCGCCGGCCAATTCCACCCATCCGCAGCGCGGCCTGCCGGGACTGCATTCCACCTATCTGCTCTACGACGCCGCAACCGGTGTCCCGCTGGCGCAGATGGATGGCAACGAGATCACCTCGCGCCGCACGGCGGCGGCTTCGG
Organism: Pandoraea pulmonicola; assembly: GCF_000815105.2. Taxonomy (NCBI): domain Bacteria; kingdom Pseudomonadati; phylum Pseudomonadota; class Betaproteobacteria; order Burkholderiales; family Burkholderiaceae; genus Pandoraea; species Pandoraea pulmonicola. The sequence goes on from NZ_CP010310.2 coordinate 1,693,358, forward strand.
CGCTGGGCGTGGCGTATCTGGCGCGTGAAGACGCGTCGCATCTCGCCCTGCTGGGCGCCGGGAGGGTAGGAGCGCTGGTGCCGCTGGCGCATCGCACGGTGCGCCCGATCAGGCGCGTGAGCGTGTGGGACCGCGACGCGCGGGCCGCCGCGCGCGCGGTCGACGGCTTGCGCGAACAGGGATTCGAGGCGCGCGTTTGCGATACCGCCAAAGCGGCCGTGGCCGACGCCGATATCGTGACGTGCGCCACACTGGCGACGGAACCCGTGGTGCAAGCCGAGTGGCTCGCGCCGGGCGTGCATCTGGATTTGATCGGCAGTTTCACGCCGCAGATGCGCGAGGCGGACGACGCCTGCTTTGCCGGTGCGACGTTGTTTGTCGACACCGAAGAAGCGCTGGCGAAGTCGGGCGAACTGCTCGGCCCGATGTCGCGCGGCGTGTTCACGAAGCAGGACGTGCGCGGCACGCTGGCCGACCTGTGCCGCGCCGGGCGGATCCGTCGCGAAGCGCGTGACGAACGCACGGTCTTCAAGGCCGTGGGCACCGCACTTGAAGATCTCGCCGCGGCGATGCTCGTCTGGCGGACGACGCAAGGCGCCTGATCGGTCAATCGAGTACACACCAAAGCAAGGGGAACGCAGGAAATGAAACCGGGAACTTCTCTATCGAGCACGACGGCGCCGCGGGACGGCGGCCTTCTTGAACGTCTGGCGGCATCGGTCACGCGGTGGTCCGAGCGCTGGTTTCCCGACGCCTACCTGTTCGCTGCACTGGCGGTCATCGTCTGCGCGGGCGGGGCACTGGCCATCGGCGTGCCGGTGGTCAAGGTCGGCGTCGCATTCGGTGACGGCTTCTGGAGCCTGATTCCGTTCACCATGCAGATGGCCGTCGTCGCCATCTCGGGGTACGTGGTGGCGGTCTCGCCGCCGGCGTCCGCGCTCATCCGCAAGATGGCCGCGGTGCCGCGCAGCGGTCGCAGCGCGGTGGCTTACGTGGCCTTCGTGAGCATCGCGCTTTCGCTGTTCAACTGGGCGATCAGTCTGGTGTTCAGCGGCTTGCTGGTGCGGGCGATCGCGCGGCGCGACGACATCCGCATGGACTACCGTGCTGGCGGCGCCGCCGCCTATCTGGGCATGGGCGCGACGTGGGCGCTGGGTTTGAGCTCGTCGGCGGCGCAGTTGCAGGCGAACCCGGCCAGTCTGCCGAAGGCGCTGATCGAGATCACTGGCGTCATTCCGTTCTCGGACACGATTTTCCTGCCGCAATCGATGGCGATTGCCGCCGTGTTGACAGTGGTGTCCGTGGCCCTCGCGTACTACTCGGCACCGCGCGACGACCGTGCCACGGTGGCTGCCGACCTCGGCGTGTCGCTCGACGACGCTGCGAAATCCTACGAGCGTCCGCAGCGCCCGGGCGACTGGCTCGAATACAGCCCACTCGTGACGGTGCTGATCGTGGCGCTCGGCGTGCTGTGGATCGGGCATGAATTCACGACCAAGGACCCGCTGCTGGCCATCTCGAACCTGAACACCTACAACTTCCTGTTCCTGATGCTGGGGATGCTGCTGAACTGGCGTCCGCGCCGCTTTCTCGACGCCATTGCGAAGTCGGTGCCGTCGGTCGCGGGCGTGCTGATCCAGTTCCCGCTGTACGGGGGCATTGCTTACCTGCTGACGAAGGCGCCGGGTCTCGACGGGCAGACGCTCTCGCATCACCTGTCGAGCTTCTTCGTGGCGATTTCGTCGCAGGAATCGTTCCCGGGCGTGATGGGCGTGTACTCGGCGGTGCTGGGCTTCTTCGTGCCGTCGGGCGGCGGCAAGTGGATCATCGAAGCGCCGTACGTGATGCAGGCCGCCAACGATCTGCATGTGCACCTGGGCTGGGCGGTGACCGTGTACAACGCCGCGGAAGCGTTGCCGAACCTGATCAACCCGTTCTGGATGCTGCCGCTGCTCGGCGTGCTCGGTCTGCGCGCCCGCGACGTGGTCGGCTACACGTTCACGCAACTGCTGGTGCACTTCCCGGTCGTCATCGTCATGCTCTGGTGGCTGGCGCGGACGCTGACCTATCATCCGCCGGTGATGCCTTGACGATCGACGCCATCGGCCGCGGCGCAAGCGCCTCCCGGGCATTCCGGGAGGCGTTTTGCTTCCAAACGGCGCGAAGGCGGAAATTGCGTTATGTGAAATTTTGCAAACTTGGCGATATTTCGAAATCTCTGTCACAAAACGCTAAACTGTGGCAACGGAAGTGTGCTTAACGATGGGTCCATAAGTAAGTAGGAAAACGAAGATGATTCGAAACATGTCTGCGAGAACGTTGCTTCGCGTCTGTCTCGGCGCAGTTGGCGTATGCGGCGCGTCCGTCGTCGGTCCTGCCGCTGCACAGTCGTATCTGCAGGGCGGTGACCTCAACAGCATTCGTCAGTCGACCCAGCGCGCGCAGGACGCCCAGCCCGGCATCGTGCTCGCGCCCCCGGCACCTCGCCCGGAACGGTCGGGCAGCGTCGGGGCGCAGTTCAATCAGGGCATGGCCGAGAGCGAGCGGGAGGCGCTTCGCAAGCGCGAAATGTCCGCTAACAGCAACATGCAGATGGACCGTATGATCAACCCGCAGCGCCAGCGATATCCGGGCGAGCCGGCGAGTGCGCAAGGCGGCTCGGTTGCGTTCGATGGGCAGAGCGTCTCGGCGTGCCGCAACGATCCGGCGTCCGGGCAAGCGCAGTGCGGGGCGGTTTCCCGATAAGCCGGCGCGTCCGCGTCCATCCGTCGCGGCGCAACGCCGCGGCCTGACGCTTCCAGCGAACTGTTGCAGACGGTGCGGCGCCCACCAAAACGGCGGATGTAACAAAAAATTCATGTGAGACTGCTAGCCTTCGCGGTGACTTCAATCCCGCACGGCGCCGAGCGTGTTTACGTCTCTCCGGATCCGCCGTGCGCCTAGTAGCGCGGACATGCTCAGAAACATAGCGACAAGCGCGCCGCGACCGATATTGTTACTGTGCCTCGCGATGATCTGCTCCTGCGCTTGCTCCGTTCGTGTTTGGGCGACGAATGCCGCGCCGGGGTTCGTGACGCCGGCCGACGCTGGGGCACAGCCGCTGCAGCGCTTCGACATCGCCGCGCAGTCGTTGCAGTCGGCACTCGAAGCCTACGGCGCACTCACCGACGTTTCCCTGCTGTACGACAGTTCCCTCACCGCCGGGCGCCGCTCAACCCCTGTGCAAGGCGAAATGACCGCCCGTGCGGCACTTCAGCTCCTGCTCGAAGGCAGCGGACTCACGCCGCGCTATACCGGGGAAAAGACGGTGGCGCTCGTGCCCGCACGGCAGCGCACGCCCGATATGCCGTCCGAATCGCCGGGCGACGCCGCCCACGCTGGCAATGCCGCCGCCCACCGCTACTTCGGACTCGTGCAGGCACGTGTGCACGATGCCTTCTGCGCACAGCCGCTGCTCGCCCAAGGCACCCGTCGTATTGCGCTGCGCCTGTGGATCGACGCCTCCGGCGCGATCGGGCCGGTATCGCTGCTGGCGTCGAGCGGTGACCTCAAGATCGACAAACTGGTGGTCACGGCGCTGCAAGGGGTGCGTATCGGCGAACCCGTGCCACCGTCGCTCGCCCAACCGTTCACGTTCGTGGTGCTGCCGCGCGCTTCGGGCAGGACCTGGGGCTGTGTCCCGGCGAACGATGCGGTAGCCGCGCCCGACGAGCCGCCGGTGAGCCGTCCCGCGAGGGCGGGAGGCCAGCATGGCCGATAGCAGCCGCGCGACGCTGCGCGACCTGCTCGTTCAGCGCTACGGACAACTCAGGACGCTGCTTTCACGCAAGCTCGGTTCGTCCGAGCTGGCGGGCGACGCGTTGCAGGATACGTGGCTGCGTCTGGAGAACACGGAGCCGCTCGAGGCGGTGCGCAATCCGGGGGCCTATCTGTACCGGATGGCCTACCACGCGGCCATCGACAAGCAACGCGCCGAGGGCCGTCGTCTGAGCGTCGGCGAAGTCGAAGCGATGCTCGATCTGGTCAGCCCCGAGCCGGGGCCTGCCCAGATCGCCGAAGCGAATTCCGATCTGAACGAACTCGTGCGCGTGCTCGAGCAGATGCCGCCGCGCCGTCGCGACATTCTGCTGGCCGTGCGTCTGGACGGGCTCGCGCAGCGCGAGGTGGCCGAACGGTTCGGAATCTCCTTGCGCCTCGTGGAACTGGAGCTCAAACGCGCGCAGGAGTTTTGCGCCGAACACATCGAACGATAGACGTGCGTGCCACGCGATGATGACGAACGTGCGACACGACGAAAAGAATTTTTGAAAATGTTGCGGATTTCCGCGATGAAAAACGTCATGACATTAAGACGGCCCGAAATCGGGCATCATCGCCGACCGCCGGGAATGAAAGACCCATCGGCACCGCACGCAGAGGCCAGACAGACACACCCGACATGAACGCCGCACCCGAGAGCCCGACCCGACCCGATACGACGCATGCGATGCAGCGCGACGCGCACGCATGGGTGCGCCGTCTCACGTCCGGCGAGGCGACCGTTGCAGACGCACACGCACTGAAGCAATGGTGCGACGCGAGCCCCGCGCATGCCGCGGCGTTCGCCGAGGCGCGCCGCCTGTGGCGCGACCTGGGCCCGGCCGGCGAGAGGGTACGGGCGCGCACGCGCGCGCAGGTGCCGCGGCCGGCGCGTGTCGGCAGGCGTCTGTTTCTCGGCGGCGCGCTTGCGTCGGTCGCGGGTGTGGGCGCGGCGGTGGTCGCGCCTGCCGGCTTCTGGGGCGCCATGGCGTCGATGGCGAGTGCCGACTATCGGACCTCGGCCGGCGAGCAACGCCAGATCGCGCTGGCCGATCGCGTCACGGTCGATCTCAATACGCGCACGAGCATTGCCTTGACGAGCAAGGCGAGGCCGGCACAGGGCGTGGATCTGCTCGATGGCGAGATTGCCGTCGACAATTCGCGAAGCCCCGGGCCGTTCGTCGTGGCGGCGGCCGGCGGCCGGGTGATCGGAACACAGGCCAACTTCGAAGTCCGTCACCTCGATGCGCGCGTTTGCGTGACCTGTGTGTCTGGCGGCGTACGCGTCGAGTTGGGCGGGCGCAGCGTGCAACTCGCAGCGCGCCAGCAGGTGGCGTTCGAAGGTCAGCGTCTCGGACGGGCGACTGCCGTGGATACGGCGGCGACGTCGGCGTGGCGAAACGGCGTGCTGGTGTTCCGCGATACGCCGCTTGGCGAGGTGGTCGGCGAGATCAATCGCTATCGGTCCGGGCGCGTGGTGGTGTTTGACAGCCATCTCGCGCAAAGCCGCCTGAGCGGGCGCTTTCGCATCGACCGGCTCGGCGAGATTTTCGCGCAGATACAGGAAGTGCTCGGCGCGCGCGTGACGCAATTGCCGGGCGGTATCGTCGTCGTCGGCTGACGTGTGAAGACAGCCAGCGCGGAAATTCGGATAACGAGGTTTTTCGCGTTGGCCTTGCGGGTTTGTGAGGTGAGCGTCGTCATCAAAGGGAAGGCTGCTGTCATCGGAGGGATGGCGGTAGCCGCTAACCGATTGCCACTGCACACCCGACATGCAACCGAACCCTTTCGCTTCGTCCGCTTTGCCACGCCAACGTCGGCTGCGCCGCGCCATTCTCAGCCTGCATCGTAAGCCACTCGTACAAGCCGCGGCGTTGACGCTGCTGGCCTCGTCGGCCGCCCACGCGCAACAAGCGTTCAGCAACGCGTGGTTCGCGGCGCGCGGCGCGGCACAGACGACGGCGTCGCAGACGGGACGTCTGCCGAACGGCATGCCGGTCACGTCGCTCATGGACCCGTCGGCGCAGCAGCAACAGGCCAATGCGCAGCTGCAGCGCTCGATTGCGAATCTGAGCTCGGCGGCACAGAGCATTGCGGCGATGCAGGCAACGCAGGCCAATGCGCGTGCAGCCGCGGCGAACAGCGATACCACGATCCCCGATGGCCTCGCCGAAGGCGGCCTCAAGGTCGATACGAACAGCCTGACCAAAGGCTGGATCAACGCGCAAGCACCGACGCAAAGCACCTCCAACGGCAAGACCAACGTCAACATCCAGCAGACGGCCGACAAGGCAATCCTGAACTGGGAGACGTTCAACGTCGGTCGTAACACCTCGGTCAACTTCGCGCAGCAAAGCAACTGGGCGGCGCTCAACCGCGTGAACGACCCGCAGGCGCGACCGAGTCAGATTCAAGGGCAGATCCACGGCGACGGCACGGTGCTGGTGCTGAACCGCAACGGCGTGATCTTCGGCGGCACCAGTCAAGTTGATACGCGCAACCTGGTGGTGGCAGCGGCGAACATGAGCGACGCGCAGTTCAAGACCGGTGGCCTCTATGGCGCGAACGGAGCGACGCCGAGCTTTACCGACGCGCTGGGCAAAGTCGAAGTGCAGACCGGTGCGAACATCACGACGCGTACGCCGACGTCAGTCACGCAAGGTGGCGGGTATGTGCTGATGCTTGGCAAGGAAGTGAGCAACGCAGGCACCATCATTACACCGCAGGGACAAGTGGCGCTGGCTGCCGGTGACAGCTTTGTGATTCGCAAGGGCGTGGGTACGGATGCGAACACGCCGTCCACCACGCGCGGCAACGAAGTCTCGCCGCAGTTCGTGGCAAACAGCACGGCAGGGAAAGTCGTCAACACGGGGTTGTTGATGGCCCCGGAGGGTGACGTCACGTTGGCCGGTCGAGACGTGCAGCAGCTCGGCGTGGTGGTATCGACGACGACGGTCAACACACGCGGCACGATCCACCTGCTCAATTCGGCAAGCGACACGCAGGGCAAAGTGACGTTGGGGAACGGCGCGCTCACCTCGGTCCTGATCAATGACAACGGTGCGACCGCGCTTGACAGCCAGCGCACCGCCCTGATGAAGGATTCCGCCGCGCAGGACATCTTGCGCGCCGGCACGTCGAGCGGCCTGTTCGACAATCTCTCGAAGCTCTCGGACCGCCGCGATCAATCGCGTGTGGAGATCGTGAGCGGGGGCAACGTCGAATTCCAGGCCAACTCGCTGACGCTCGCCACGGGCGGCCAGCTCGCCGTGAGCGCGACGGGCCGCAGTTTCGTCGCGAACGGCGCACAGCTCGACGTCTCGGGCGCGGTGGGCGTGTCGCTGTCGATGGACAGCAACAACGTCAAGGTGAACGTGCAGGGCAACGAGCAGCGCGATTCGCCTGGCAACCGCGACAATGCGGCGCTGAACAACGCGAACGTCTACATCGATCGTCGTCGCCTGATCTACGTCCCGGCGGCCGTGGGCGGCTATGCGAACGAGCGTTGGTACACGGGCGGGGGGCTTCTGGAGGTCGGCGGCTACCTCGCCAATCAGACGCACGGCATCGGCGAATGGGCGGCGCAGGGCGGCACGGTGACGCTGGGCGGCAACGAGGTCGTGACGCAGAAGGGCGCGCTCATCAACCTGTCGGGCGGCACGTTGAACGTGCAGACGGGCTACCTGAGCCAGTCGTGGCTCAAGGGGCCGGACGGCCAGATCTACAACGTCAACACGGCGCCGTCGAACGTGCTCTACACGGGCGTGTACACCGGCTTCGACGCCGAGCACCCGCGCTGGGGCAAGAACACGACCGAGTCGTACGCCAGTCCGCTCATCGCGCCGCAACGCGTGCTGCAAAACGGCTACACCGTGGGCCGCGATGCGGGCCGCCTGTCTGTCTCCGCGCCGACGGCCGTGCTCGAGGGCGACGTGCTTGCCACCGTCTACACGGGTCCGATGCAGACGCAGGCTCGCCCGTCCGGGCTGACCGATGGCTACGCACTGAGTCAGTTCGCCGTGCCGCGCGCCGGTTCGCTCACGCTGGGGCAATACACGGGCGTAGGCCGTACAGGAGCATTCCCGACAGGTGTGGTGGTCGGCGACATCGGCGACATCACCTCGGCCATGTCGGCGGCCGACACGCTGGACACTTCGCACGCCAACACCCTTTGGCTGGACGCCTCGCGTGTGAATGCCACGGGCTATGGCGAAATGGACCTCGTGACGTCGGGTGACATCAAGGTGCGCAGCGATCTGCGTCTGGATAACGGCGGCCGTCTGTCGCTGGTCGCGCCGTACGTCGACGTGGCGAGCAACCTGAAGGTGCCGTCCGGTACGGTCAACATCTCCAACACGTACCTGCGGGCGGGCGAAAAGTACCCCGTGGCGCTCTTTTCGCCCAACGGTACCGTCGGGCTGACGTTGTCGTCCGGCGCCCGCATCGACGTGCGCGGACTCTGGGTCAACGGCAGCACCGACCCCGGTTCGCTCTCCAGGGTCGCGTTCATCAACGGCGGCAATGTCACGCTCGACTCGACCAGCGACCTGAGCATCGGCGACGGCAGCGTGATCGACGTGTCGTCGGGCGGGGCGATTCTCGCCAACGGCAAGACCAGGGGCGGCACGGGCGGCAACGTCACGCTGATCGCCGGCGATTCGGCGAGCAACGTCAATGTGAACGTCGGCACGCTCATCCTGAACGGTACGATCAACGCCTATGGCGTGAACGGCGGCGGCAAGCTGACTGTCTCGACGCCCGACGCCATCATGATCGGTGCGAACGCGGCGCTGGCCGGCGGCGCACTGGCGGCAGGCACGTCGGCGAACGTTGCCGTGAAGCTCGCCGAACCGTACACCGTGCCCGCGGGCACGCCGCTGCCGTTCTCCTCGGTCGATGCGCACACCCGGCTGATCATGGACGTGCCGTTCCCGGTGCCGATCCAGCTCGACGTCGCGCCGACTGTGCCGACAGCGGCTGACTGGGTCGTGCCGGACGGTGTGACCGTGTTTGCGTACAGAGCGGGGCCGAATTCGGACTACGACCGCTATTACGCCGGCTCCACGCTGCCCAAAGGCAAGCTGATCAACAACATCTTCGGCACCAACAACAACGACGGTTCCATTCCCGCAGGCACGGTCATTCCGTCGATCGTGTTCCCCGTCGGCTTCGCGATCCGGCCATACCGGATCGTGTACACGGCGGGCACGGTGAGCAATGCCGACGTGACGTACCCCGTGGGCGTCATCATTCCGGCCGGTACGACCCTCGCGCGCACCGTCGCCGTCACACCGGTCCCCATGTTCAATGCGGGCGCGTCGGGCAGCAATACGCCGTTCTTCAGCGCGGGTTTCTCCAGCTACGACATCAACGGCGGCCAGGGCGTGCGCGTGGACAACGGTGTGACGCTCGCGCCGGTCATGCCGGTCTATCGCTTCACGGCAGACAGCATGACCGCACCGACCGGCAGCGATCCGTCGAAGGTCATGGCGGTGACGCTGCCGCCGCTCGTCGCCGAGAACGCCCAGACCGCCACGCTCACGCAGCGCGCCGGGGCCAGTCTCGCGCTGCGCTCCGTCAGCAAGGACTATCAGGGCAACATGGCGGGCGGCGAAGTCAACATCGGCAAAGGTGCGACGATTGCCGTCGACCCTGGACAGAGCCTGACGCTCGATGCGTTCGGCAGGATCACGGTCGACGGCTCGCTCATTGCGCGCGGCGGGAAGATCGCGCTGACGTCCGAAGCCGACAACGTGCTGGCGAGCGCGCGCAACTTCGACGCGAACGGCAACAATCTGGGCATGTCGATCTGGCTGGGGCCGACGGCGCTGCTCGACGTCTCCGGTTTCGCCTATACGGCCACCGACGCCACGGGGCGTCAATACGGCAGTGTGTCGGACGGCGGCAGCATCGCGATCAACGGCGGTCCGTCGTTCGTGATCGTGCGTCCGGGCGCTGAACTCAATGCCGACGGCGCGGCGGTGAGCGTCAACACGTCGACCGTGTCCGGTCAGCCGTCGAGCGCTGCGGGCACCATGACGCTGGCCTCCAACGGTGGCGCCATCTCACTGAGCTCGATGAGCGGATTGATGCTCGACGGCAATGCGCACGCCAGGGCGGGCGGCATGGGAACCCTGGGCGGCGATCTGTCGCTCTCGCTCATCACGCCGCAGTTTCTCGATCCGTGGGGACAGTTGCCGGGTAACGTCACCGTGCCGGGGCAGTTCGTGGTGACGCAAACACGTGCCGTACCCGCCGCACTGTCAGGGCCGGATGCGGTCTCGAAACTGGCGTTCGGCAACGCCGCGGTGAGCGTCGACCAGGTCAAGGACGGCGGCTTCAGCGGTGTGTCGTTGATGACCACCGACATGATGATCTTCCCCGGCGACGTCTCGCTCTCGCTCGACAAGAGTCTCAAGCTCACGGCGAACGCTTTCACGTCGTCGGCGCCGCAGACCGGCACGGTCGTACCGTCGAGCAACGCGGTTCGCCTCGCCGCGCCCTATGTGAGTCTCACCGGCACACCATCCATCTACAAGGACGGCTATCGCAGCGGCAGCATCGGTGCGCCGAGTTCGGCCCCGGTACCCACGACGGCGACGTTCGAAATCGATGCGAATCTCATCGACCTGCAGGGGCCGTTGTCCTTCTCGCCGAGCCTGTCGGCCCCCGTGACCGGGTTCCTTACGACGCGACTTGTCAGTCAGGGCGATATCCGATTCCTGCCGACGCCTTCGATCCAACAGGGCACGACGCTGCTCTCCGCGTGGGATATCGAGCTCGACGGCGCGCAGATCTATCCGACGACCGGCGCCGCCGCGAACATCGTGGCGGGCCAGCGCAACCTCGACTACGACGGCACGCTCACGCTTGGCCGGACCACCTCGAGCGTGCCGGACATGCCGATGTCCGCATTCGGCACGTTGACTTTTTCCGCGCCGAATATCCGTCAGGGCGGCGTCGTGCGCGCGCCACTGGGCCGCCTGATCTTTGGCCAGACGGACGCCGCCGTGCCGGGCGACGGGGCGCGTGAGATCAAGTCCGTCGAGCTGCTGCCCGGCAGTATGACCTCCGTGTCGTCGAACGGTCTGACGATGCCGTACGGCGGCACCTTCGACGGCGTGACGTACAACTTCAACGGCACGAGCATCACACCGCTGCAGGCAGGCGGCTTCACCGGCGGCGGATGGGGGATCAGCTCCGGCATCCGCCTCAAGGGCGATGTCGTCACGGTCGACAACGGCGCGGTGCTCGACCTCTCGGGCGGCGGCGCGCTCACCGGTGCGGGATTCGTGTCCGGCCGCGGCGGTTCGGTCAACGTCCTCAACACGCCGCTGGTCAACGCGAACCCGACCATGAAGCTCAGCAAGGCGGGCGACAAGGTCTATGCGATCGTGCCGGGGTACGCGTCGAACTATGCACCGGTTTCGCCGGAAAATGGCGCGGGCGATCCGGCCGTGGGGCAGCGCATCACCATTGGCGATGGCGTGCCGGGGCTGCCGGCCGGCACCTATACGCTCATGCCGTCGAACTATGCGCTGCTGCCCGGTGCATATCGTGTCGAGATTGGCGGCACCGGACAGATCCTGCCGGGCACCCCGACGGCGGCAGGCAACGGCACTTATCTGGCGGCGGGCTACCTGAGCACCGCCAACACCGGCGCGCGCAGCCAACTGCCGTCCACGCTGCTGGTAACGCCGGGCACGGCTGTGCGCAAGTATTCGCAGTACAACGAGCAGAGCTACAGCGACTTCCTCTCGACTCAGGCAGCGCAATTCGGCAACCTCGCGCCGATGCTGCCGCGCGACGGCCGCGTGCTCGACATCGTGTTCACCACGCCGAGCACACCCGCGACTGCGCCGGTGCTTTCGTTCGACGGCAAGGCCATCTTCCAGGCTGCGCAGGGCGGCGTCGCTGGACAGGTGGCCGTGGAGAACGTCGGCGAAATTACGGCGGGTACGCCCACGGCGGGATTCAGCGGGGTTTCGGTCTCGGCGAACGATCTGAGCGCAATCAACGCGCCGCGCCTGAGCATCAACGGGTATGCGTCGGCGGGGACCGGGCAATACTTGTTCAGCAACAGCGGTGTCGGTGTCAGCGATCTCTTCGTGCGCGACGGCGTCACGCTGTCGGCCGGTGAGCTCTATCTGATCGGCACCAACATCACGCTCGGCAATGGCGTGACGCTCACGACCGTCGGCAAGGGACCGGCTCCGTTCGATACGGCATCGACGGGCTTGCCCTACGTCGCAGGAAACTACACGGTGCTCGGCCTTTCGAACGGCGAGATCGAATTCGGCGGTGCGCAAACAAGCAGCGGCAGCATCACCATCGGCGCAGGCTCAGGCCTCTTTTCCGAGGGCTCGCTGGTGTTCTCGACCAACGGTGCCTCAACACTCGACCCGACATCGCGCTTCGGCGCACGCAACATCGCGCTGGCGGTCGGCTCGCTCAACGTCGGTGACGCCGCGCAAGTGGCCGCAGCAGGCAATCCGGCGGGCATGCTGTTCAATCAGACCATGCTCTCGACGCTGATGCACGGCGATCCGGCGAGCGGTGCGCCCGCGCTCGAGAAGCTCACGCTGGGCGCGGCAGGCGCGATCAATGTGTTCGGCAGCAATGGTCTTGATACGCGCGGCTCCGGGGTGAGCGTCGTGCTCAAGGCTCCTGCGATCTACGGCTATGGCGCGGCGGGCGAGCATGCGACGATTGCTGCCGATCGACTCACCTGGAACGGTGTGGCCGGAGCGTCGGCGCCGGCCTTGGCCGGTGCGCCCGGCAGCGGGGCATTGAGCCTGGTTGCGAAGGAAATCGATCTCGGCATGTTCGCGCCGGTCGATACGACGAGCGTCACGCGCACGATCTACGGCTTCGGCAACGTCGATCTCACGGCCAGCGACCGGATCGTCTCGGCAGGCAACAGCAAGCTCTTCGTGTATCAAGCGCCGAGCACGCAAAGCGGTGACGTCTTCGGCCAGAGCGGCACGGGCGGCAACCTCACGCTCGCAACGCCGCTGCTGACCGGCACGCAGAAGTCGCTCATCGGTTACGCGGCGGGCGGCATGCTCGACGTCGTGGCCCCGGCAGGCACGACGCCGAGTGCGGCAGCGTCGAGCGTCGCGGGCGCGGAGATCGATCTGACGGGCGACACTGTGCGCCTCGGTACGACGGTCCTGCTGCCCAGCGGCAAGCTCGCCGTTGACGCCACACACGGCATCGTGCTAGCCGACGGCAGCCGTATCGACCTGAGCGGTCAGACGTCGAAGATCCAGGCGGCGACCGTTTATGGATTCGGTGGCGCCGCGACGTTCGCGAGTGCACAAGGCAGCTTCGCACAGTCGTCCGGTTCGATCATCGACGTCTCGGCGCGCAACAACAACGCGGGCACGATTACCATCGACGCCGGAACCGGCACCGTCGCACTCAACGGTCAGTTGCGCGGCAGCGCGAACCCGGGGTTCGCCAGCGGGGACTTCGGCGCGTCGGCAGGGACTTTCGCCGACTTCGCCGGACTCAATACCCTGCTCAATGGCGGTGGTTTCTTCGATGCGCGCAGCTTCGTGCAGAAGCAGGGCGATCTGGTGGTCGGCAACGGCGTGAAGGCGCACAAGGTCAATCTTTCGGCCGACGGCGGCAGCCTGACGCTGAACGGCACCATCGATGCGTCGGGCGCCACGCCCGGCACCATCCGTCTGTCGGCGGGCAACGGCCTCACGCTCGCCGGCACCGCTGTGCTCGACGCGCACGGCACGAAGCTCCAGGTCGACAGCTACGGCGTACCCATCGAGTCGAAGAATCGCGGCCATATCGAGCTGACGACGTCGGGCGGCACGATGACGCTCTCGCCGGGCGCAACGCTCGATCTGAGCACGCCGGACGGCAAGTCCTACGGCGACGTCGTGCTCAACGCGATACGCACGGGCGAGACGTCGGGCGATATGGCTATCGACGCACATGGGCCGCTGACGATTCGCGGCGCGAACAGCATCGCGCTCAACGGTTTCTGGACGTACAACCTCGCACCGGGCAGCGCGATTTCGCAGGGCACGCTCGACAGCTACGACACCGCGAGCACGGCATTCATGAACGCCGCGGCAGGCAACGGCGCACTGGCGGCGCGTACCGCCGGTCTGTCGGCCTACGGCAACGCCTACCACCTGCGCCCGGGCGTGCAGATCGCCTCGACCGGCGATCTCTCGACCATCGGCGACATCGATCTCGCGAAATACCGTTACGGCGTGTCTGCCGACCGCGATCCGAATTCGGCGACGTACGGCGCAGGTGAGCCCATGGCGCTCGTGATCCGGGCGGGTGGCAACCTGACGATCGGCGGCAGCATCTCGGACGGGTTCCGGTCGACCAGTGGAACTCCGGCTGTCTACAGCGGAATCGATTATGCGACCGATCCTAAATCATCGTTGTGGGGACCCGGCGACACCGGTTTGAACAATCCCAGCTACGCTTTCCAAATCACCGTGGCTTTGACGGCCGATTGGACCGTTCCAAACGACACTTTTTACCAGCAGATGGTGTCGCTTTACGGGGTCCCGTTCGTGGATAGCAATGGCCGTTCCTACGGGCCTGGCGACACGATACGGGCAGGGACCTTGCTCGATCCCGGGCCGTCGGCCGGGGGGAACGACTATCTGTTCTTCGAAGTCGGCAATCTGCCCGCCATCGGACGCGTGGTCTCGCCTGCCGTCCCGGGCGCGGCGCCCACTTCGCCAATGGCGGCCATGCTCGCGCCCAGCTCGCTTTCGGCATCCGTGCGCCTCATCGGCGGGGCGGATCTTGCCGCCGCTGATCAGCGCACCATGCGCTCGACTCGGGCATTGGCAGGCAGCGGCAACGTGACGTTGAGCGATGCCGCGTACAACAACGCGCAACGCGCCACGGCGTTCAGCGTGTTGCGCACTGGCACCGGCAATCTGGAAATTCTGTCCGGTGGCAGCTTCAGCGAAGCCACACCCTACGCCGTCTACACGGCGGGTACGGCCTCGGTGCCGATCCTCGCGGCCGACGGCCGCAACCCGTACAACCTTCCGGCCGCCGCATCGGGCGGCGCGGTGCAGGTCTGGTATCCGGAGCATGGCGGCGACATGCTGCTCGTCGCGCAGCAGGACATCACCGGCAACATCCAGATGGCCGACAACTCGGTGCGCTATAACGACAGCAACCTCACGTCGAACTGGTTGTGGCGTCAGGGCGGCGCAGGGCTGACGCAGGATCCGGCGGCCTGGGGCATCAACTTCGGCTCGATGGCGCAGATCAATCCGAACAGCCTTACGCAGTCGATCATCGGGTTCCAGGGCATCGGCACGCTCGGCGGCGGTAATCTGACCCTGGACGCGGGTCGCAACGCGGGGGTGATGACGTCGACCAACGTGTTCCAATCGACCGGCCTCGATCTCGCCGTCGCCTCGACTGGTCGTGTGCTCTCCGACGGCACGGTAGTGCAGACCGGCGGCGGCGATCTGAGCGTGAAGGTCGGCGGGATGCTCAACGGTCGTCCGTCTCTCGGACAGCAATCCGATAGTCCTTCCGACTACTTCGGCAACGTCACGAACCTGCGCGGCAACGCGAGCATCGATTCGGGCTCGATCGGCACGACGGCGCCGTTCGGCAATGGCAGCTACTGGAAGTCGTTCGATCCGCGCGTCCAGCTTCTGACGGCGATCAAGGGCGTGACGCAAACGCGCGGCCCGACGCTCATCCCGGGCGACGGCACGATGAGCGTGAGCGCACGCGGGGATCTGGTGCTCGGTGGCGTCGGCGACGCGGGCATGATCCCGACGACAGATGTCAATGGCGGATACTACACGACCAGCGCAGGTGCGCCCAGCAAGGGTGGGTACACGCAATTCACACTGTTCCGGCCATCCACGGGCGTGAAATTGTTCTCCGCCGGCGGCGATGTGATGCCGATGGACGGCGGCGTTTCGGGAAACGCGATCAACAATGCCGGTACGTTCTTCCCGGGCAGCCTTAGCGTGACGGCGGCCAACGGCGATATCCGGTTCAAGACGTCCATGGCGCCAGACGATCCGAGGACCGACCTGGAGTTGATCGCTTCGCCCGTGGGGCAACTCGAAATGTATGCGGCCGGCACGATCTACGGTCAGGGCGGAACGGTTTCGATGTCCGGCGCCGACATGGCGGGGTTGGCCACACCGCAGCACGCCTACTTCCAGACGTTCAATGGCGGGACGCTGAACAGCGCGTCGACCGACGCGGCAATTCGCCAGTACGCCAGGAATCCGTTCGCTTACGGCGAAGACACCGTGACGTCGGTGCTTCACGCGGGTGACACCACGCCCGCACGCATCTACGCAGGCGTGGATATCGACGATCTGGGGCTGGGCAAGACGCTCAAGATGGTCAACGATCCGGTGGCGCAGTTCATCCCGTCGCACACCACCTGGTACGTTGCCGCCAAGCCGTTCGAGGTCATGGCAGGGCGTGACATTGTCGGCATGGGCACGGTGCCCGATACGTTCGCGAACGTGAGCGGCAACGACATCACGCTGATGCAGGCCGGACGCGACATCCTCTACCAGTCGGTGAACATTCTTGGACCAGGGCTGCTGCAGATGCAGGCCGGGCGCAATCTCTATCAGGGCTATTACGGCATGCTGACGAGTGTGGGCGATGTGATTCATCCGTCGAACACGAGCGGCGGTGCAGGGATCTCGGTGTTGGCAGGGGTAGGTGCCAACGGCCCGGACTACGCCGGTTTTGCCAAGGCGTACTTCGATCCGGCGAACCAGTTGCCCGGCGGCACCGCGCTGGCTGGCAGCGGCAAGGTGGCGCACGCTTATGGCGATGAACTGGTGACATGGCTGAAGAATCGTTTCGGCTACGACGGCACCCCGGCCGATGCGCTCACCTATTTCCTCGCGTTGCCGACCGCCCAGCAAGGCGTGTTCGTGCGCGACGTGTACTTCAGGGAGTTGCTGCTCGGCGGCCGTGAATACAACGACCCGAGCAGCCCGCGCTATGGCAGCTACCTGCGTGGACGCGACGCCATCGCGACGCTGTTCCCAACGAGCGACGCCGCGGGCCATGCCATCGACTACAACGGCGCGATTACGATGTTCAGCAGCGTGGTCGGGATGAACAACGTCAATGGCGTGAACATTCCGGTCACCACCGACGCCGGGGTGCGCACCAGCTTCGGCGGCAGCATCCAGATGCTCAATCCGGGCGGCCGCACGCTGGTCGGCGTCGAAGGCGTGACGCCGGGCGCGACGGCCGGTGTGGTCACGCAGGGCGAGGGCGATATCCAGCTCTACAGCCGCGACAGCATCCTGCTCGGCCTGTCGCGGATCATGACGACCTTTGGCGGCAACATCCAGGCGTGGTCGGCCGAGGGCGACATCAACGCGGGCCGCGGTTCGAAGACGACGGTGCTCTACACGCCGCCCAGGCGCGTGTACGACGACGTGGGCAACGTGACGCTCTCGCCCTCGGTGCCGTCGAGCGGCGCGGGGATCGCCACGCTCGCGCCGCTGCCCGAAGTGCCGGGCGGCGACATCGATCTGGTGGCGCCGCTGGGCACCATCGACGCCGGCGAAGCGGGGATTCGCGTGTCGGGCAACGTCAACTTCGCGGCGCTGGCGGTGGTCAATGCGGCCAACGTCCAGGTGCAGGGCAAGTCGGTCGGGCTGCCGGTGGTGGCGGCGGTCAACGTCGGCGCGCTGACCAACGCGAGCGCGACGGCGGCGCAGGCGGCGTCGGCCGCGCAGGATGCGATGGCGCGCGAGCGCGTCGCGCAGCGCCAGAATGCTCCGTCGATCTTTTCGGTGCGCATGCTGGGTGCCGATGCCGGTGGTGCGCCTGCGTCCGACCAGAAGGGGGCGGCGCTCTCGCCACAGGCGCGCGGGGGCTACGATCCGTCCAGTGCATTCCAACTGGTGGGGAATGGCGAGCTCACCGAAGCGCAGAAGATGCAGCTCACGCGGGAGGAAAAGGCACATCTGTGACGCCGGGCGTCACGCCACAAAAAAATAAGCCAGGCCTCGCGTTACAAAAAATAATCTGCGGATTTGCCCTTCGATATCCGTCATGTCATTGAGGCTTGCAATTCATGACAGACACGAGCGTTCATGGGTATCGGGGGGCACACAATGTTCGCGCACAAGCAGTACGGGGAAGCCGGGGCAGGGGAGATGCTGACGTGGAGATGAGCACTGCATACGGCGTGGCCGGCCCGGCAGCGGAACCGTTGCCGGAGGTGTCGGAGGTGGCGGGGGCGTCGGCAGCAGCGGACGCCGGCGGGGCGGATCGAGCGAGCGTGGCGACGCAAGCGCTGCGCGAATGCCTGGAGTCGAACTACGACAGGCTGCTGCGCCGCCTGTCGCGTCGCATCGGCTGTTCCGACACCGCCAGCGACAGTCTGCACGAGGCCTGGGTGCGGCTCGGCAGCGCCACGCTGCCCGACGCCGTGCACAGCGCCGAGACGTATGTATTTCGGATGGCTTACAACCTCGCCGTCGACCAGATGCGCGGACGCCGCATGTGGGAGTCGATCGCCGACGAGAACGAAGTGTTCGACGTGCTGCCCGATCGCGGCCCGGGGCCGGAGGCGGTCGCCGGTGCGCGCTCGGAACTGGCGGCGCTGGCCCGGGCGCTGGAGGACATGTCGGGACATCACCGGCGCGTGCTCATGGAACTGCGCGTCGACGATCTGACCCGCGAAGAAGTCGCCGCGCGGCATGGCCTGTCGGTGCGCAAGGTCGACACCCTGCTGCGTCAGACGCTCGACTACTGCGCCACGCGCACCGGGCGCGTGGCCATCGGCGGAATCAGCGAGTCGCGCCGTCCGGTCAGGCGCAGCACCCCGGCGGCGTCCTCGCCTGTCGCTTGCCGTCAATCGCCCTGTTCGCACGCCGACGCGTGACTCGTGGCATCGCCACCCTGCGGTGAGATCCCTTCGCCGCGCTGGGAGGAGGGCTCAGCCGCAATCAGAAAGCGCCCACCGACGGCGGTGCGGATGCCAGCATACGCCGCCTCAAGGCGAGAAATCGCTGACGTATAGACGGTGCGTGTCCCGCAAGAATGTCGTTTGTCACTGAAAATTCACAATATTCAACGACATTGCAGGCGAGACAGCGGCTCGAAGCCCACCTGGTACCCCGACGATCGTTCCAACGAGATGACAGGCAATCCGCCATCGGCCCGCGCGCTCGTGCTGGCAGGCCTCGTGTGCGGCTTGAGCATCCTGGGCGTGTCCGGATTCGTCCGTGCGCAGACGACCGCGACGCAGGCACCCGCGCGAGCCGGCGACCGACGCTTCACGTTCGATATCCCCGCGCAACCCCTCGACATGGCACTGGAATTGTTCTCCACCGTTTCCGGACGATCGGCGTTGTTCAGTAGCGCGCTCGTTGCCGGGCGCACGGCGTCCCCGGTCTCCGGCCAGTACACGGCGCTCGAGGCGTTGCGCCGTCTGCTCGAGGGGACAGGACTGGCGGTGGAGACGGCCAGCACTTCGGGCGTGTCGACATTCGTGCTGGTGCCTGTCGCGCCGGACGCCGCGCCGCCGGCGCCGGGAGAAGTCGACGCCGCCGCGCAGTTCGCCGGCTACGACGCCCTCGTGCAAACGGAGGTCTGGCAGGCGATCTGCGCCAATGCGCGCACGTCGGCGACTCGCTATCGCGCGCTGCTGCGCTTTCGCGTCGCGGCCGACGGCCGGGTCTTGGACGTTCGCGTGCTCTCCGAGACGAGCGAGACGCCGATGGCGCGCGCGCTCGTCGATACGCTCTCGCAGGTGCGCGTATCGCAGCCGCCGTTGCCCGGCATGCCGCAACCGTTCGCCATGCTGATCCTGCCCGCGTCGCGCGGCGGTCCGGCATGCCACGGGGCCCGTGCGTCATGACCGAAGAGGTACGGCTGGCCCTCATGGCCTATCTGTCCAATCGCTATCTGGACCTGAAGCGGCACCTCGTGCGCTCGCTGCGCAGCCCGGAACTCGCCGAAGACGCGTTACACGACACGTGGCTGCGGCTCACGCGGCTGGAGGATCAGGACACCGTACTGAACCCGCACGGCTTCCTGCTGCGCATGGCCACGAACATCGCGATCAACCATTTGCGCAGCAACAGCCAGCAGGCGAGCGCCAGCGAAATCGACGAGATTCTGGAGATGCCAGACGCCTCGCCAGGTCCGGAACAGATGGCACAGGCACGCGCCGACATGGAGGCGCTCATGCGCGTGATCCAGCGGCTGCCGCAGCGCCGGCGCGACGTGCTGCTGCTCGTGCGCTGGGAAGGTCTCTCGCAAAAGGACGTGGCCGCGCGCCTCGGCGTAACCGTCAGCGTCGTGGAGCACGAGCTGCGGCGCGCACAGGACTTCTGCGCCGAGCAGATGGCTCGCCGCGAAGGGCCGGTAGGGAGGGGCAGCCGGGCCAATGCAAAAAAAGTTGGTGGAAATACGCCATGAAAGATGTCATCCGTATGAAGACCGAAAATGTTTCGACGTCGTGCGCTGAAATGGCACGGCGTCGTCGATTCGCAAGTGCAGACCCCGCGCCATGACCACACCGCAGGCAACCCGAAACCGGGCAGACCACGATGACGTGCTTCATCAGGAAGCACGGATCTGGCTCGCCCGTCTGAGCGGTGGCGACGTGCGCCAGGTGGATCTGCAGGCGTTTCGCCGCTGGCAGGGGACGAGCGCGGCACACGCCGAGGCGTTCGACGACGCCAAACGGCAATGGCATGCGATGCGGCCGGCCATCGGCGAGTGGCTGCGTACGGACCCGGAGGCTACCGCGCGCCACCGGCGATTGGCGAGCCACGGTATCCGGCCCGAAGCGAGCGGGGCGCGCGGCAATGTACTGGCCAGCCGACGCGCGTTTCTCGGCGTGGGACTGGGCGCGGCCGCGGTGGCCGGCGTGGCGGCGGTGTATCCGCCGCTGGGGCTGTGGCCGTCGGTCGGCACCTGGTCCGCGGACTACCGTACCGCGACCGGGGAGCAGCGCGACATCTCGCTGGCGTCGGTCGCAGGTCGCGTCAACGTCGTGCTCAACACGCAGACGAGCGTGCGTCGGCAGACGCGCGACGGACGCACCGACGGACTCGATCTGCTCGCGGGCGAGGTGGCCGTCGATCTGGCGTCCGTGCGCGAACCGTTTGCCGTGGTCGCCGGGGCTGGGCGCAGCGTGGCGGAAGCCGGACGCTTCGAGGTGCGCTATCTCGATGGTCGTGTGTGCGTGAGCTGCCTGGAGGGCGCGGTGCGGGTGCAGCATCCGGCCGGCGAGCGGCGGCTTGTGGCGCGCGAGCAGACCGTCTATCGCGACGACGCCATCGGTGGCGTGACCGGCGTCGAACCGACGGCCGTATCGGCGTGGCGGCGCGGTGAACTCGTGTTTCGCCAGACGCCGCTCGTGAAGGTCATCGACGAGATCAACCGCTACCGCCCGGGGCGGGTCGTGCTGCTGGCCGAATCGCGCCGCGGCGAGCCCGTGAGCGGACGCTTTTCCATTGCCATCCTCAACGAGGCGCTGCTCCAGATCGAGCGCTCGTTCGGACTGACGTCACGCACGTTGCCAGGTGGCCTGCTGATCCTGAGTTGATGGGGGCGCTGGCGCCCGGCGTGAGGCGCGATGCGATGCTGTTCGAACGGCTTCAAAAAAGTTGGTGGATTTTGTGCAGTGCGCGTGTCTTTAGGAGGACGCATCCACCACAGGCTGAATTCCAGATGAACACACGCGGGCACCAGGGCGCAGCAACGAACCGACGACGTCATCCATTCCCGGGGCGCAGACGCGCCACGGCCGTCTCACCGATCATGCAGGCCGTGGCCGTCGTGCTGGCGAGCGGCGGGCTGTGGAGCAGCGCCCACGCGCAACAAGCGTTCAGCAATGCGTGGTTCGCGGCGCGCGGCGCGGCACAGACGACGGCGTCGCAGACGGGACGTTTGCCGAACGGCATGCCGGTCACGTCGCTCATGGACCCGTCTGCGCAGCAGCAACAGGCCAATGCGCAACTGCAGCGCTCGATTGCGAATCTGAGCTCGGCGGCACAGAGCATTGCGGCGATGCAGGCAACGCAGGCCAATGCGCGTGCCGCCGCGGCGAACAGCGACACCACGGTCCCCGACGGCCTCGCCGAAGGCGGCCTCAAGGTCGATACGAACAGCCTCACCAAGGGTTGGATCAACGCGCAAGCACCGACGCAAAGCACCTCCAACGGCAAAACTAACGTCAACATCCAGCAGACGGCCGACAAGGCAATCCTGAACTGGGAGACGTTCAACGTTGGCCGCAACACCTCGGTCAACTTCGCGCAGCAAAGCAACTGGGCGGCGCTCAACCGCGTGAACGACCCGCAGGCGCGGCCGAGTCAGATTCAAGGGCAGATCCACGGCGACGGCACGGTGCTGGTGCTGAACCTCAACGGCGTGATCTTCGGCGGCACCAGTCAAGTTGACACGCGCAATCTGGTGGTCGCAGCGGCGAACATGAGCGACGCGCAGTTCAAGACGGGTGGTCTTTATGGAGCGAACGGCACCACGCCGACGTTCACCGATGCGTTAGGCAAAGTCGAAGTGCAGGCGGGCGCGAACATTACGACGCGCACGCCGACATCGGTGACACAGGGCGGCGGTTATGTGCTGATGCTAGGCAAGGAAGTCAGCAACGCAGGCACCATCATTACACCGCAGGGACAAGTGGCGCTGGCTGCCGGTGACAGCTTTGTGATTCGCAAGGGCGTGGGCACGGAGGCGAACACGCCGTCCACCACGCGCGGCAACGAAGTTTCGCCGCAGTTCGTGGCAAACAGCACGGCGGGGAAAGTCGTCAACACGGGGTTGTTGATGGCCCCGGAGGGTGACGTCACGTTGGCCGGTCGAGACGTGCAGCAGCTCGGCGTGGCGGTATCGACGACGACGGTCAACACACGCGGCACGATCCACTTGCTGAACTCGGCAAGTGACACGCTCGGCAAGGTGACGCTGGGTAACGGTGCCTTGACGTCGGTACTGATCAGCGATAACGGTGCGACGGCGCTCGACAGCCAGCGCGCGGCCATGATCAAGGACTCGGCAGCTCAGGATTTCATTCGTCGTCAGGGCCCCGTCGATTTGTTCGATAACCTGTCCCGTCTCGACGACCGGCGCGATCAATCGCGCGTGGAGATCGTGAGCGGCGGCAACGTCGAGTTCCAGGGCAACTCGCTGACGCTCGCCACGGGCGGTCAGCTCGCCGTGAGCGCGACGGGGCGTAGCTTCGTGGCGAACGGCGCGCAACTCGACGTCTCGGGCGCGGTGGGCGTGTCGTTGTCGATGGACAGCAACAACGTCAAGGTGAACGTGCAGGGCAATGAGCAGCGCGATGCACCGACCAATCGCGACAAGGGCGCGCTCAACAACGCGAACCTCTGGATCGACCGGCGGCGGCTGGTGCATGCGGCTGCCGGCACAGGGGGCTACGGCAAGGATCGCTACTACACCCAGGGCGGCCTCCTTGAAGTTGGCGGCTATCTCGACAATATCGGTCACCGCATCGGCGAATGGGCGGCGCAGGGCGGCACGGTCGCCTTCAGCGGCGGCAACGCCGTCACGCAGGCGGGGTCGACCATCAACGTGTCCGGCGGCTCGCTCGACGTGCAGACCGGTTACCTGAATCAGACCTGGCTGCGCGGCGCGGACGGCCAGATCTACAACGCCAATTCGGCGCCCGCGAACACCGCCTACAGCGGCGTCTACACGGGCTTCGACGCGCTGCACCCGCGCTGGGGCACGAGCGCGACGGAGTCTTACGCGAGTCCGCTCATCGCGCCGCAACGCGTGCTGCAAAACGGCTACACCGTGGGCCGCGACGCCGGGCGCCTCGTCATCTCGACGCCCACGGCATCGCTCGCCGGTGACGTCGTTGCCGCGACGTACCAGGGACCGTCGCAAGTCAAGGCCGCCGACGCCACCATGGCGGACGGCTATGCGCAAGCTCAGCAGGCAGTGGCGCGCGGCGCCGAACTGGTGCTGGGCAGCTACCAGTCCGCCGCAAACTGGACACCCTCGCTCGGCGCGACGGGCGTTTTCTACAATCTGTCACCGGTCGCAAGCACGATCGTTTTCACCGGCGACGCGCCGGTGGCCGACACCACCATGCACGATGCCAGCACGACCCTCGCCGTCGACAGTCGTTACGTGAGTCTCTTCGGCGTCGGCGCCATTCGTGCGGCGGCGAGCGATTCGCTGCGCGTCGAAGGCGCGCTGAGGGTGACGCCGGGCGGCACGATCGCGCTGTATGCGCCGCACGTGAGCGTGGCGGCGGGCCTCACCGCGCGCAGCGGCACGATCGCGCTCGGCAACGTTGGCTCACGCGTGGGCGAAAACGGTGTGCGCGTCGAGAGCGTGCTGCCGCCGGCGGCCGATAGGACCGCAACGGTATCGATTGCCGAGGGCGTTCGCCTCGACACGACGGGCTTGTGGAGCAACCTCTCGCTCGACGGCAACGACACGTCGGCGCTGCCGTTCGCCGGTGGCGGCCACGTGAGCGTGGTCAGTACCGGGGACGTCGGCGTCGGCACGGGCGCGCTCATCGACGTGTCGTCGGGGGGCGTCGTGCGCCCCAACGGCTCGTTGGACGGCGGCGCCGGCGGCGACGTCACGCTCGAGGCAGGGCACAGCGTGAGCGGTGCGGCGACGCAGGGGCGCCTGACGTGGCTCGGCGACGTGCGCGGCTATGGCGTGAAGGGCGGTGGCACGTTGAGCCTCGCGACGGGCGGAACGCTCGCCATCGGTCAGGCGCCGGACGCGGGCGCTTCGGCGTCGCCACAGCGCCCACTCGATCCTGCGATCTTCCAGCGCGGCTTCTCGAACTATCGCGTGAACGCGCACGATGGCCTCGTCGTCGCAGACAACACGGCGCTCGACGTGATCATGCCGGTTCTGCGCGCCGATCCTGAGCTTGCGGGGCATGTCGCGACCGGCGGCGATCCGATGAGCGCGCTGTCTGTCTGGACGCCGCCGCGCTATACCGAGAACGCGCCAGGCGCGACGCTTACGCAGCGCGGCGGTGCGAGCGTGGCGCTCAGTGCCGGTTACGACGGTTCGAACGGCCTCGCGCCGCTGACGATCGGTCGCGGCGCAACGATCACGGTGGACCCGAAACAATCGATCAGTCTTGCCAGCGAAGGGCAACTGAAGATCGACGGCACGCTCAACGCCTGGGGCGGCAGCATCACGTTGGCCGCGACGGGTCAGAGTGCCCGCGTGGGCAACGCGAACGACCCGACACGCGTGGTCTGGATCGGCGACGATGCGCGGCTCGACGCTGCCGCGCGCGCCTACGTGGCCTATGACACGCTCGGTCGAGCGTATGGTGTCGCACCGGATGGCGGCAGCATCACGGTGAACCCGAGCGATGCGTATGTCGTCATTCGGCCAGGGGCGGTGCTCGATGTCTCGGGTGCCGCGGCGCGTGTGGACCGTACGGCGGGAACGGCGGCGGCGAGCGTGCCGGACATGACGACGCTCGCCGGAGACGGCGGCAGCATCACGCTGCATTCGAACAACGGCTTTGCGCTCGACGGCACGTTGCGCGCCGCCGCGGGAGCCACGGGTGTCGGCGCGACGGGCGGCACGCTCGGCATCTACTTCGACACGCGCTCCTATACCGATTCGGCGAACCTGCCCGCGCAGTTCGCCAATCCGCACGACATCACGCTCGTGCAGAACGCACCGCGCCCCGACCCTTCGACCAGTCCGCTGCAATACGGCAAGGCAATCATTGGTGTGGACAGGCTCCATGCGGGCGGCTTCGACAATCTCGTGCTCTCCACGCACGATCGCTTCGTGTTCCAGGGCAATCTCGATCTATCGCTGGCGGGCAGCGTGAATCTCAAGGGCGGGTTGCTGACCGTCTCGGGGCAGACGCCGGACGCCCAGGTCCGGATCGCCGCGCCGTACATCCGGCTCGACGGCGGATCGTGGGACGCGCCCACGATGCTCGACAACAACACGTTCGTGCCGGGTATCTACAGTCTGCGCGCGGGGCAGGCGTCGGCAGGCCGCAGTGCGTTGACGTTCTCGGGCAACCTCATCGACGTGGCCGGACGTGTGGTCTCGGGCGCGTCGGCGTGGGAAGGCGTTGGCAACATCGCCGGTACGCCCGCGCCTTCGACCTTTGTGCCACAGGATGGCTTTGCGGACCTGTCGCTGGTGAGCAGCGGCGACATTCGTCTCGCCGGCGGCCTGAACGCGCAGGGCAATATCAACCTCACGGCGGCGCAGGTGTATCCGGTCTCGTCGGCCTACGCCGCGGTGATCGCGGGCGACCGGTACACGGGCATCGCGCCGGACAGTCGTCTGACGATCCGCTCGAACGGCGCCGGTACGCCGGACGTGCCGTATTCGGTGTTCGGGCAGCTCATCTTGATGGGCGGCACCATCGATCAGGGCGGCGTGGTGCGTGCGCCGCTCGGCGTGATTTCGCTCAATACCGTGGGCGGCAATCTGGGCACGGACTGGCAACAGATCCTGCTGCTCGGCCAGAACGGCGTGCCGAGCGCGGTGCAGACCGACCCGACGGTCATTCTGCGCAACGGTAGCCTGACGTCGGTGAGCGCTGCCGGGCTCGAAATGCCCTACGGCGGTACGACCGACGGCGTGACTTACAACGGCCTGAACGTCGGCGGCCGGTACGCGACGCAATACAACCTCGCCGACACCTTCGTGACGCGTGGGGACGGGAGCGGCACGAAGACCGCCGACTCGCGTGTCCTCGTCACGGGCGTCAATATCGGCGCGGCGCACCTCGTCGGCGAAGCCGGCGCCGTGATCGACCTGTCGGGCGGCGGAACGCTGCATGGCGAAGGCTTTGTTTCAGGACGCGGCGGCTCCGTCAACGTGCTGGCCACGCCGCTCATCAATGCGAACCCCGCGACCAACGTCTACAGTTCGGCCGGAAACCGGGTGTACGCCATCGTTCCGGGCTACAAGAGCCAATACGCGCCCGTCGTACTGGACAATGGCGCGGGCGACCCCGCCGTCGGCAAGCAGATCACAATCGGCGACGGCGTGCCGGGCCTGCCCGCCGGCACGTACACCTTGATGCCCTCCAGCTTTGCACTCATGCCCGGCGCCTACCGTGTGGAACTGGCCGGGACGGTCGCGCTTCGACAGGGCGCCAGCCTGCCGGCCATGCCCACGGGTGACGGTTCGTGGACGGCCGCCGGCGTGCAGCGTACGGCGGGCACGGGGCAGTACGACGACCAGCTGACGCGCCTGATCGTCACGCCGGGCGCGGCAGTGCGCAAGCTCTCGCAATTCAACGAGACGACCTTCACCGAATTCCTGCTCGCGCAGGCCAGGCAGTTCGGTACGGTGCGCTCGCGCCTGCCCGAAGATGGCAAGCTGCTCAACATCGCGTTCCAGCCCGCCACGACCCCGGGGGCTGCCCTCGATTTCGCGGGCACCGTCCGCTTCGGCGGTGTGCAGACGCCCGAGGTGACGGGCGTGGATGGCGCGATGTTCGTCACGGGCGGCGCATCGTTGATCGAAGTGCGCACGTCGGGCGCGGCGCCGACGGCCGGCATGGTTTCGCTCGTCGATCGCGATCTGAACGCCTTTTCGGCGCCCTCGCTCGGGCTGGGCGGCTACTGGACGTACTTCGACGGACAGAGCACGATGGGCGACAGCGCACGTCTGTACTTCGGCAACGACGGACTGTTGTACAACGGCGTGACGGTGCGCACCGGCGCCGCGTTGCGTGCCGGACAAGTGTTCCTCGTCGGCAATTCGGTCAATGTCGAGAGCGGCGCAAGCATCGACACGCGCGGCTTTGGCGATAACGTCATCGATTCGCGCTATGGCTACGTCTATGCCACCGGGCTGACTGCCGGACAGTACCTCGGCAACAACCCCGCCTTGCTTGCGGTCGGCAACGGCTGGCTCGAGTTTCTGCCTTCGGAAGGCTATGGCACGGTGAGCGTTGGCGATGGTGCGTCGTTGCTCACACGCGGCACCCTCGCGTTTGCCGCACCCGGGGCGCTGTCGCTCGGCGACGTCAATCTCGGCGCCCGCTACCTGACCGTGTCGCAGAACCAGATCAATATTGGCGACCCGGCGGCGATGGCGACAGCACCGGCCGGCTGGAAACTCACGCAGAACGTGCTCGATACGCTCTTGCGTCCTTCCGCGTCGTCGGGCGTTCCGGCGCTCGAACGCCTGACGCTGACGGCCGGCGGCGCATTCAACTTCTTCGGTACGGCCACGCTCGATACCGGTGATTCTCCGGTGCGGATGGTGTTCAACTCGCCGGCGTTCTACGGGCTGGGCAGCAGCAGCGACGTCGTGCGGCTGTCGACGTCGCATTTCCTGTGGAACGGCATCTCGACCGGTTCGGGCACGACGAACAGTCCGTTCGGCTCGCAAGCGCCTGCCCCGGTGGTCGCCGGCGGGCCCGGCACCGGCGCCGGCAAGCTCGTCATCGACGCCCGCACGATCGAGTTCGGCTACGACGATCTCAGCCAGGCGCAACGTCAGACCGCGCTCGATCGTCTGACCCTCGGGTTCTCCGACGTGACGCTGCAAGCCTCCGACCGGGTGACGGCGAACCATCTGGGCACGCTCACCGTGGGCGGCACTCAGGCCGCCGACGGCTCGCGCAGCGGCGGCGATCTGCATATCGTCGCGCCGCTCGTCACGGGCAAGGCCGGTTCGTCGATGCGCTACAACGCAGGCGGAGCGATCACGCTGGCGTCGCTCGCAGGTGCCAGCCAGGCGTCTACGGCCGCGGTGCGGGATCTCGGCGCGTCGTTGGCGTTCAAGGGGCGCAGCGTCGATGTCGAAACCGCCGTGGCGCTGCCGAGCGGCAAGCTCACGATCGATGCGGATGGGGCGATCGTCATCGGCACGCAAGCGAAGCTGGATCTCGCCGGTCGCGATACGGCCTTCTTCGATGTGACGCAACCGAGCTGGGGCGGCAAGGTGCTCCTGGCGAGCACGACCGGCAACATCGCGCTGCAACGGGGCGCCGTCGTCGACGTCTCGTCGCCGCACGCGGCGGCAGGATTGCTCAGCCTTGGTGCGCCGCAAGGGCAGGTGACTATCGACGCGAGTGTGCTGGGCACGTCGGGGCAGGGGCAGACGAGCGGGCAGTTTGCGCTCGACGTCGGCATGCTGGGCGGCGATCGCTTCGCCGCGCTCAATCGATCGCTCAACGACGGCGGCTTCTTCGCTTCGCGCGCATTCCGTTTGCGCCAAGGCGATCTCACCGTGGGCGACGGCGTGCGCGCCGGCAACGTCAGCATTTCGACCGACAACGGCAGCCTCGCCGTCGTCGGTACGATCGATGCCTCGGGGGCGACGCCGGGCACTATCATTCTCTCGGCGCTGGGCGACCTCACGCTCGGCAGCGGCGCGGTGCTCGACGCGCATGCCGACCGGCTCGTGACCGACAGTTACGGCGCGAGCATCGACGCGTCGAACCGGGGCCACGTTGCGCTCACGTCGACGTCGGGCACCGTGCGGCTCGGCAGCGGCGCACGCTTCGACATGCGCTCGCCGGACGGTGTGGCGCGCGGCCAGATCGACATCAACGCACCGCGCACGGACGAGACGGGCGGCGACATTCGCATCGATGCGTCGGCCCGGCCCGACATTCTCGGCGCGCGCAGCATCGCCGTGAACGGCTTCTGGAAGTACTCGCCCACCGACGCCAACGGCACGGTGACGCAGGACAATGGCGACGCCTCGGGCGCGCCGGTCGGCAGCGACGGCGTGGTGGGGCTTGCTCAGATCGACGCCCGCAGCCGTCAGTTCATCGACAATGCGACGCGCAACGCCTTGTTACAGGCGCGTCTTGCCGGGCTCGCCGGCTATGGAGACGCTTTTCACCTGCGACCCGGCGTCGAGATCACGAGCGCGACGAACCTCAACACCAAGGGCGATCTCGACTTGTCGGGCTATCGATACGGCCCGGGCGTGGTGGCCGGCGTGCGCGGCTCGGGTGAGCCGGGTGTGCTCGTGCTGCGCGCGGGCGGCGACCTGAAGGTGAACGGCAGCATTACCGACGGATTCGGTCTGCCGGTGGCGTCGCCCGACGGGGCGGTGTACCAGACCGTGCTCTCGGCCGTCACGCTCACCGGTCCGTACACGGTGGCGGCCGGCGGCCTCACGCTCGGCGTGGGAACCAAGCTGCCGACGACCGGCACGCTCAATTTCAGTCTGAACTTGCCCGCAGACACGCAACTTTACCTGTCGGATACGAACCGGTTGCCCATCGACGTGGTGCTCGGGGGAAGCTGGAACCGACTGAAAGCGAACGCGGTGACCACGGCCGACATGATTCTGCCGGAGGGTTATGAAATGACCAATGGCACGGTGGTCGGTCCTGGCGGCTACCGGATTGTCGCCGGTACAAATACGTCGTCGTTGGTGGGCATTGTCGGGAGCAGGGTGACGGCCTTGCTGCTGCCGCCGGGGACGATACTCAAGGCGGGCATGAACGCCATCCAGTTCTCGGACACCGGGTCGTACGTGATGAGGCTTGCCGAGATGCAGTGGCCTGCCAATACACCGGTTGCGCCGATCAGGAACTACGCGCTCACGGCGCCGCTCGACCTCCCACAGGGCGCGATTCTGCCCACCGGCATGTACGTCTCGACCGCGCAGGCGCAGGTCGGAGAACGGCCGATCTGGGCGATTGCGCCGATGCTGGACCCAGGCATGCAATCGTGGTCGATGCGGCTCGTTGGCGGCAGCGATCTTGCCAGCGCCGATTCCCGTGCCGTGCACAACGTGGTGCAGGGCGGCAACATCGTGCTCAACGATCCGTTCACCGTGAACATGCAGGGCAAGGGACTCGGGAACCCGGCCGCCGGCATCAGCGTCGTGCGCACCGGCACCGGGAGTCTCGAGCTGTATGCCGCGGGCGACTACCAGCAGCTCTCGCCGTTCGGCGTGTACACTGCGGGCACTTCGGTGGCCGGTACTGGCGCGGGCACGGTATGGAATGCTCCCCGCGCGCTGGCGCCGGATGGTTCCTATCTCGGCAGCAATACGCCGGCGCGCTCGGGCTATGAGGCGACGCTCAACGCTCAGCGTATGTGGTACACGCAGGACGGCGGCGATTTCACGCTCTCGGCGGGCGGCAACATTCTCGGCTGGCAGGAGCCCAACAGCGAAATGGTCGGCAACTGGATCTTGCGCCAGGGCGGCGCGCCGATCAGCCAGCCGACCGCATGGGCGGTGAACTTCGGCACCTATGCATTCGACGGCGACATCTATACCGCGACGTTGGGGCTGTCGGCGTTCTCGGGCATGGGCGCGCTCGGCGGGGGCGCCGTCAGAGTGCGTGCGGGCGGCAATATCGGCGTGGACGACGCAACGTCCGCGCGCAATGTGGTCGTGGCGGTTGGCGGCTCCGGCCGCGTGACGGACGCCGGGATCGTGCAAACCGGCGGCGGGTCGTTGAACGTCTCGGCCGGAGGGAACATCTTCGGCGGCCTCTATGCCGATGTTCGCGGCGACACGAAGCTCTCTGCCGACGGCAATATCGGTGCGATGCTGCTGCGCGACTATGGCGTCGCCATACAATCGGACCCGCGCGGCCTGAACAGCCACACGCCATATTCCGCGCTGAGTCGCAACGGAGCGGATGTCGCACCCGGCGACGGTAACGTCGTCCTGCAGGCATTGGGCGATGTCGTGATGGGCAAGGTCGTCGACCCCGGGCGCGCCGAGGAGCGCGTGCAGACGCAGGCCACGCTGGCCGGCGCGAGCACGAACGCGGCGAGCTGGTTCACGCTGTGGCGGAGCGACACCGCGATTTCGCTGTTCTCGGCAGGCGGCAATGCGTCGCCGCTGGGCAATGCGGGGGGCAGCTTCAGTACCACAACGTATCTCCCGCCGATATTGGACGTGACGGCCGCAGGGGGCAGCATCTATTTCGCACCGCGGCAGTACTACGACTACCTCATGCCTTCACCGGATGGACGATTCCAGTTTCTTGCCCGAGATGGTGTGTCGGCCGTCTCTCGCAATAATGTGAACAACACCTCGTCGCCGTTCGGCACGCTTGGCACGTCCTTGTCATCGTTGGTGACGCTAGCCCAGCCGGGATGGCAGACGGCGGCCTCGTCGAACTATTGGGGCGGCGGAACCGACCACGATAGTTTTTCGTATGAGAACATTTACAGCACCAGCTACAGCCCGAACTACGGCGCATACACGGGGCTCGGCGGCGGACTCGCGATATTCGGCCCGAACACGCTGACCGACACGAGCGCAGACGGCAACGGCACGCTGTCGCGCCTCTATGCCGTGAACGGCAGCATCCAGAGCGTTGGCATCGGCGAGATTCGTACGTATTACACCCCGACGGGCTATGTCTCCAACTATCTGGCGTCGAAGCCGGTGCAGATGAAGGCGGGCGGAGACATCGTCAACACCAACGGCCTGATCAATCAGACTCGCGAATCCGATGTGTCGATGATGGCGGCTGCGGGCAATATTTTTTACGGCCTGTACAACAACAAAGGGTTCACCATCGCGGGCCCGGGCACGTTCGAGGTCTCCGCCGGCGGCGACATCTATCTCGGCAACGTCGCCGGCTTCACGAGTTTCGGGCCGCTTGTGGCGGGTGACAAGCGGCCGGGCGTGAGCATCGTCGTGCAAGCAGGACTCGGCGCCGGTACGCCGGGGCAGGGGCAGACGGACGTGACAGCGTTCGCGCGCCGCTACTTCGATCCGGCCAACCTCGCCGATGCGTCGCAGCCGCTCGCCTCGCAGCCGGGCAAGGTGGCAAAGACCTACGATGGGGAACTGCTCGACTGGCTCCGTACGCGCTTCGGCTATACCGGCGAGGGCGGCGCTGCCGCGCTCGCGTGGTTCCTGACGCTGCCGGCCGAACAGCAGCGCGTGATGGTGCGCGAGGTCTACTACGCGGAACTGCTGGCGTCAGGTCGCGAGTACAACGATGCGTCGGGCAAGCGCTACGGCAGCTACCTGCGCGGACGCGAGGCCATTGCCGCGCTGTTCCCGCAAACCGATGCCAACGGGCAGCCGGTTGCCCGCAACGGCGGTCTGACGCTGTTCCAGGGCGCGTCGTCGAATGGTGGGATCCGCACGGTCTCCGGTGGCGACATCGAACTGCTCGTGCCGGCCGGGCAGACTACGCTCGGGGTGGAGGGCGTGACACCGTCCACGGCCTCGGGCGCGATACCCGCCGGCCTGCTCACGCAGGGCGAGGGGGCGATCCGCATCTACAGTCAGGGCAGCATCCTGCTCGGCCTTTCACGCGTGATGACGACTTTCGGCGGAGCCATTCAGGGCTGGTCGGCCGAGGGCGACATCAACGCGGGCCGCGGTTCGAAGACAACGGTGCTCTACACGCCGCCCAAGCGCGTCTACGACGCGTGGGGCAACGTCACGCTCTCGCCGAACGTGCCGAGCTCGGGCGCGGGGATCGCCACGCTCAACCCGATTCCGGAGGTCAAGCCGGGCGACGTCGATCTGGTGGCGCCGCTGGGCACCATCGATGCCGGTGAAGCGGGGATTCGCGTGTCGGGCAACGTCAACTTCGCGGCGCTGGCGGTGGTCAATGCGGCCAACGTGCAGGTGCAGGGCAAGTCGGTCGGGCTGCCGGTGGTGGCGGCGGTCAACGTCGGCGCGCTGACCAACGCGAGCGCGACGGCGGCGCAGGCGGCGTCGGCCGCGCAGGATGCGATGGCGCGCGAGCGCGTCGCGCAGCGTCAGAACCAGTCGTCGATCTTTACCGTGCGCATGCTCAGTACGGTAAGCGGGGCGGGCGATCGCGGCGCGGCGGCGGGCGGCGGGCAGGAGGACGGCAACGGGTCGGCGGCGGGATCGCAGGCAAGCACCTACGACCGGCGCAACCGTGTGCAGATCGTGGGGCACGGTGCCGATCTCAGCCCCCGCGCGATGTCGTTGCTCACGCCCGCGGAGCGCGCGCAGCTGCAGGCGGACCGCTGAGCGTCCAGGGGGGGTGCCCCTATGTAATTAGTCAAGCACTAGGGGCGGTTTTCGGTTGATAAAAAGTGCCGTCGCGCAGCATGGCAAAGAGCACGTCGCAGCGCCGGCGAGCCAGCGCGATAAGTGCCTGGTTGTGGCGCTTGCCCTGCTGGATCTTTCGGCTGTAGTAGGCGCGTGAGATCGGGTCTCGCAGGGCGGCAAAGGCTGAGAGAAACAAGGCGCGTTTGAGTACCTTGTTGCCACGCCGGGAGGGGTGTTCGCCTCGAATCGAGGAACCAGAGCGCCGGGTGACCGGCGCGAGACCCGCATACGCGGCCAGATGGGCGGCCGAGGCAAAGGCCTTGTGCGCCACCTCGGTCAGGAGTCGTGCTGCGGTCCTGAGCCCGACTCCGGGCATGCTACTCAGGACCGGCCAAAGAGGGTTGCTTTGCACCAGGCGCTCGACTTCGGCGGCAATCTCGTCGCGTTGCTTGCGTAGGGCTGCTAGTTGCTGGGCCAGACGCGGCATGACCAGCGTGGCGGCATGAGTACCAGGCACGACTACGGTTTGTTCGGTAAGCGCCTGCGCGATGTCAGCGGCCAGGCTCTTGCCAATGCGTGGTGCGAGCTTGATCAGGCGATTCGCCAGCGTTTTTTGGCCCGCGGCCGTCAGTGCTGCAGGCGAGGGGTAGCGCTCAAGCAGATCAAGCACGGCGGGGTGATCCAGGCGAGGCCCGAGCACGCGCTCGAGCGCGGGATGAATCTGCGTGAGTAAGCCGCGAATGCGGTTGCTGGTTTGATTGACTTGGGCGGCCAGATCATCGTCGAAGCCGCACAGCATGGTCAGCTCGGCGAGCGGCTCATCGGCCAGCCGCAGCGAGCGCAGCGTATGCGGCATGGAGCGCGCGGCTTCGGCGATGACGGCGGCGTCACGTGCATCGGTCTTGGCTTCGCCGGCGTGCAGGTCAGCGATGCGGCGCATGGCCAGGCCGGGTAAGTAGGCGACGAGTGCACCGGCGTCTTGGGCGACGGCGAGCGGCAGCGCGCCAATGGTGGCGGGCTGATCGACGACGAACAGAAGTCGGCCGTGCACCTTGAGCTCATTGATGAGGGCTCGCAGCTGTGTCTCATCGTTAGGCAGGGCCTTGTTGTAGAGGCGACGGCCGTTGCGATCGAGGGCCACGGCATGGTGGTGGCCTTTGCCGACGTCGACGCCGATGAAGACATCGACGGCGTCATGAAGAGGAAAGTTTTGCATTGCAGTTTGCTCAAATGACGAATTGGCCTGCAAAAACCATGGTGGCAAGTCTCGGCATCCACGTTACGGACGGCATCGGAAAATCCCGAGCCAAACCCCTATTAGCGATCACCAGCCACCCACCAGCCCCGGTGACAAC
Organism: Pandoraea pulmonicola; assembly: GCF_000815105.2. Taxonomy (NCBI): domain Bacteria; kingdom Pseudomonadati; phylum Pseudomonadota; class Betaproteobacteria; order Burkholderiales; family Burkholderiaceae; genus Pandoraea; species Pandoraea pulmonicola. Next base: position 1,728,475 of record NZ_CP010310.2, read on the forward strand.
ACCCCCCGGATCATGACTGCGACTGGGGGACTTAATCATGCCGGGCCTGGCTGGCCAAAACCTCAATTATCGAGGTGCGAACATAGTAACGGGCGGCTGCAAATCGGTGATGGGCCGCGGATGGGTGTTCGCGGCCCGTCAATGCATCGGTTCGGCCGGGGCTTCGTCCTCGAACGTGCGGAAACGCCAGCCGAACCATACGGCCAGCATGCGGATGACGAAGCCCGCCACGAAGCCGATGCCCGTCGCAATGCCGTTTTCGACGCCCCAGTGCAGCATGCCGACGTACATGGCGCCGGCGATGCACGCCACGCTCGCATACATCTCCCTGCGCAGGACCAGCGGCACCTGGCCGCACAGCAGATCGCGCAGCATGCCGCCGCCAATCCCGGTGAGCACGCCCGCGAGCACGACGATGACGGGGCTCGTGCTGACAGTCATGCCGATGTCGCAGCCCAGGATGGTGAAGGCGGCCAGCCCGATTGCGTCGACCGTGATGAAGGTCATGCGGAGCCGGTGAACGTGGCGCGCGATGATGGAGGCGAGCGTGGCCGCGCCGAGGGTGAGCAGCAGATATTCGGGGTGAGCGATCCACACGAGCGGATGGCGGCCGAACAGCACGTCGCGAATCGTGCCCCCGCCCAGCGCGGTGACCATGCCGACGAAGGCGAGCCCGAAGCGGTCCATGCCGCGTTGCATCCCCATGATGGCGCCCGACATCGCCTCGGTCACGATGGCGATCAGGTACAGCGCGTAGAAGATCTCTGTTTTCATAATGTCCCTTCGATTGCCGGGGAAATATATCACTTCACGAGATTTTTGCCGGTTTGGCCGCGCCCGGGGCGCTTCGCTGTGATTTGTACAAGTTTCCAGGGCGCGAGGCCGGTGCGACACTGCTTCCAACGAAACGACGAAATCACGCCAAGGAGTCCGTCATGCGCTACATCCCCGGTCTTTTCCCCAAGGTCATCGCCCGCCTGATTGCCCATGTCCTGCGCATCCGGCCCCTGTGATGCGGACGCTCTTTCACGTGCACAGCCCGTTCGTCCTCGTTGTTTGCGGGCTTTCTATTTTGCGAACTTTGGGGAGAAAGGCCTGCAAAGTCGCCAAAGCCCTTAAACTCTCATTTTTTTGTGCTCCGAACGGTGCCCCGAAGCGGTAATCCAGCCGATCTGCCTACTTGGCAGACCCGTTGGTGATTGTGCGGCAACGGATTTGCGAAGCGTTTTTCTCGACGTGCCTTTTTGATCGCCCACTTCGTTCCATGATCCAGTTCATTCGCCGCCGACGCTACCTTGTCGCCAGCCTCGTCGTGCTCGTCGTTCTCGTGGCGCTTGGCCTGCGCAGTCTCGCGACCCCGAAGCCGCCGCAGTACATCAGCGCGAAGGTCGAGCGCAACGACCTCGAGAACACCGTGCTCGCCACCGGCACGCTGGGTGCATTCCAGCAGGTCGACGTGGGCGCGCAGGTCACGGGTCAGCTCAAGTCGCTCAAGGTCAAGCTGGGCGACAAGGTCAAGAAGGGGCAATGGCTGGCGCAGATCGATCCGGTGCTCGCGCAGAACGGCCTGCGTTCGGCCGAGGCCGATATGCAGAATCTGCTCGCGCAGAAGCGCTCGACGCAGGCGCAGCTCAAACAGGCCGAACTGGCGTTCGCCCGCCAGCAGCAGATGCTGCCCGACGAGTCGACCTCGCGGCAGGACTTCGAAGCCGCGCAGGCAACACTCGAAACCCAGCGCGCCACGCTCGCCGGCCTCGAGGCCCAGATCCTCAAGGCGGGCGTTGCGATCGAGACGGGCAAGGCCAATGTCGGCTATACGCGCATCGAGGCGCCGATCGACGGCGAAGTCGTCGCTATCGTCACGCAGGAAGGCCAGACCGTGGTCGCGCAACAGCAGGCGCCAGTGATTCTGAAGCTCGCCGACCTGAACACCATCACGGTCAAGGCGCAGGTCTCCGAGGCCGACGTGATCCGCATTCAACCGGGACAGACGGCGTATTTCACGATCCTGGGCGACGCGGACAAGCGCTACTACGGCAAGCTGCGCGCCATCGAGCCCGCGCCGCAGAACTTCCTCGACACGCAGAGCACGCTCGGCGGCGGCGCCACCCGCAACAACACGGCCGTGTTCTACAACGCGCTGTTCGATGTGCCGAACGCCGACCATCGCCTGCGCATTTCGATGACGGCGCAGGTGAACGTGCTGCTCGGCACGGCGAAGCAGGCGCTGAGCGTGCCGGTGGCGGCGCTGGGCAAGCGCATCGCGGCCAATCGCTATGAAGTCCGGGTGATCGGCGCCGATGGCAAGGCGAGCACGCGCCAGGTCGTCACCGGGCTGAACAATAACGTGCGGGTGGAAATCCGCGAGGGGCTCTCGGAGGGCGAGCGGGTCGTGATCGGCGAGGCGAGCGAGTCCACGCCGGCCACCGCGGAGACGTCCGACGCAGGACAGGCGTAGTCACGGTAGAGGACTTGAACGATGTCGAGCATGTCGAGCACGATCGACTCAACCGCCGCGAACGCCAGCCCGCACCCCATGCTGGAGCTGACCGGCATCACCCGGCGCTTTCCTGCCGGCGAGCGCGATGTCGTCGTGCTGCGCGATGTGAACCTGACCATCGAGGCCGGCGAGATCGTGGCCATCATGGGAGCGTCAGGCTCGGGCAAATCCACGTTGATGAACATTCTCGGGTGTCTCGATCACCCGAGCGAGGGCAGCTACCGCGTGGCCGGGCGCGAGACCCGCGATCTCGGCGCCGATGCGCTGGCCCAACTGCGTCGCGAGCACTTCGGCTTTATTTTCCAGCGCTATCACCTGTTGCCGCACCTGGACGCCGCGTCGAACGTCGAGATGCCTTCGGTCTACACCGGCACGCCCCACGCGGCACGCCGTGCGCGCTCGGTGATGCTGCTCGAACGGCTGGGACTCGCCGAGCGCACCGGTCACCGGCCGAGCCAGCTCTCGGGCGGGCAGCAGCAGCGCGTGAGTATTGCGCGCGCGCTGATGAACGGCGGCGAGGTGATTCTCGCGGACGAGCCGACCGGCGCGCTCGACTCGCGCAGCGGCACGGAAGTGATCCGCATCCTGAAGGAGCTCAACGCGCTGGGGCACACGGTCATCATCGTGACCCACGACGAGAACGTTGCCGCGCATGCCCGCCGCATCATCGAGATTCGCGATGGCGAGATCGTCGCCGACCGACCCAATGCGCCGACGGTCGAAGCGTCGCCGCCCGTCCCGATGGACGAGGCCGAGGAGACGCCAGTCGAGCAGGCGCGTGCCGCCGCCGCCGCGCAGGGCCACGATCCGGCGTCGGCCGACGCCAGCCACGGCGGCGCCGTGCCGCCACGGCGCTGGACCGGGGGCATCGGCCGCTTTGCCGAGGCATTCCGCATGGCGTGGATTGCGCTGATCTCGCACCGTCTGCGCACCTTCCTGACGATGCTTGGCATCATCATCGGCATTACGTCGGTCGTCTCGATCGTGGCGATTGGCGAGGGCGCCAAGCGCTACATGCTGGCCGAGATCGGCAGCATTGGCACGAACACGATCAACATCTATCCCGGCAAGGACTGGGGCGACAACCGCGCCACCACCATCCAGACGCTCGTGCCGGAAGACGTGGCGGCCCTCTCGGAGCAGGTCTACGTCGACAGCGCCACGCCGGAGACGGCGCGCAGTCTGCTGCTGCGCTATCGCAACATCGACGCGAGCGCGATGGTCACCGGCGTGGGCGAGCACTTCTTCCAGGTGCGCGGGCTCCATATCGCGCAGGGCATCGCCTTCGGCGCGGACGAAGTGCGCCGCCAGGCGCAGGTGGCCGTCATCGACGAAAACACGCGTCGCAAGCTCTTCGGCGCCAATCCGAATCCGCTGGGCGAAGTGATCTTCGTGGGCAATCTGCCGTGCGTGGTGATCGGCGTGACGGCCGAGAAGAAGAGCGCCTTCGGCGACATGAAGAACCTGAACATCTGGGTGCCGTACACCACGGCGGCGGGGCGCCTGTTCGGTCAGCGCAACGTCGACAGCATCACCGTGCGCGTGCGCGACGGCCAGCCGAGCAAGGCGGCGGAGAAGAGCCTGGAAACGCTCATGACCCAGCGCCACGGCCGCAAGGACTTCTTCACGTACAACATGGACAGCGTCGTGAAGACGGTCGAGAAGACGAGCCAGTCGCTCACGCTGCTGCTGTCGCTGATTGCCGTGATCTCGCTGATCGTGGGCGGTATCGGCGTGATGAACATCATGATCGTGTCGGTGACCGAGCGCACGCGCGAGATCGGTATCCGCATGGCGGTCGGCGCGCGGCAGAGCGACATCATGCAGCAGTTCCTGGTGGAAGCGGTGATGGTGTGTCTGATGGGCGGCGCGATCGGTATTGCGTTGTCGTTTGGCGCGAGCTTCCTCTTCGCGTTGTTCGTCGCCAAATGGAAAATGGTGTTCTCGATGGGCTCGGTGGTCACGGCGTTCCTGTGCTCGACGCTCATCGGGGTGGTATTCGGCTTCATGCCCGCGCGCAATGCGGCGCGGCTGGATCCGGTTGAAGCGCTGGCACGCGATTGAGGTATGGCCCGATGACCCGAACGATTCCCATGATCCGCATTCCGGACCTGACCCGCACGGCGCTCGCGCTGGCGAGCGCGGCCGCCTTGCTTGCCGGTTGTGCCGGCGTGCGGCACGACCCGCTCCCGGTCGTCCCGGTCCCGGCACAGTGGGCCGGCGCGACCTCGGAGACGGCGGCCACGCAGACCGCACCGACGGGAGCGGCCACGGCAACCACAGCGACCGCCATCATAGCGCCCGACTTCTGGCGCGCATTCGGCGATCCGGTGCTCGACAAACTGATTGCCGACGCGCTGGCCGTCAACAACGATCTGGCCGCCGCGGGCATTCGCGTCTATCGCGCCCAACTGCAGGCTGGCCTGGCGGACACCAACCTCACGCCGTCGGTGTCCATCGACGGCAAGGGTGTCGTGTCACGCCGGCTCGATACCCACGACATGTCGCGCAACAGTGCACTGAACGCCACGGCGAGCTACGAGCTCGACCTGTGGGGCAAGCTCGCCGCGCAGCGCGACGCCGCCCGCTGGGAATTCGAAGCGACCGAAGCCGATCGCGAGGCCATACGCCTTTCCATCATCGGCCAGACGGCGCAGTACTACTGGACGATTGGCTATCTGAACCAGATCATCGGCTACTCGGAGAGCAACATCGCTTACGGCGAGCGCGTGTTGGCGCTGGCCCGCTCGCGCTATGCGGCGGGCGCCATCTCCGCGCTCGACGTGGCGCAGGCAGAGCAGGCATTGGCGGATCAGCGCGCAGCGCTCACGCAGCAATTGCAACAGCGCACCGAGACCCGCAATGCACTCGCGATCCTGTTCGACCGTGCGCCGGAGCGGGCGGCGCACGAGCCGTCGACGTTGCCCACACAGGCACTGCCCGCCGTGCCGGCCGGGCTGCCGGCCGAGCTGCTGGGACGGCGGCCGGATCTGCGCGCCGCGGAACTGCGCCTGCGCGAGACGCTGGCCAACGTCGACGTCACGCGTACGAGCTTCTATCCGACCTTCACGCTCACGGGCGCGCTCGGGACCACGAGCTCGACGCTGGAACGCGTGTTGACCAACCCGATCGGGACGCTGGGCGCCGGCGTGACCTTGCCCTTTATCCAGTGGAACACCATGCAGTTGCAGATCAAGGTGTCGAAGACGCAATATGAAGAGGCGGTCGTCACGTTCCGCAAGAGCCTCTTCACGGCGCTGAGCGAGGTCGAGAACGCGCTGTCCGCCCGCGATCAGCTCGCCAGGGAAAGCGAGCAGCGCGCGCTGTCGCTGGCGCAGGCGCAACGCGCCGAGGCGCTGTTGCGCTCGCGCTATCTTGCCGGCGCGATCGGTATCCAGCCGTGGTTGCAGCAGCAAAAACTGCTGCGCGACTCGCAAGGCGCCGAGGCGCAAGTTCGCCTGAACCGCCTGAATAACCGTATGGCGCTCTACAAGGCGCTTGGCGGGGCTGGCGATACGGCGGACGTCGCAGGCGCGGCGGAGACTTCGGATGCCGCGAAAGCTGCAAATCCCCGCCCCTCCGCGTGAATGGAGAGGGAGTCGGGAGCGACAGGCAAAAAGCCGGCGAGTGCCGGCTTTTTGCTGTGCAGCGCCACACGACGATTTCAGACTTCCTGCGTGCTGGCCTCGGGCGACTTCGGTAGCGTGATGGTGAATGTCGTGCCCACGCCGACCTGGCTCGCCACCTCGATCGTGCCCTTGTGGAACTCGATGGCGGCATAGACGACCGCCAGCCCCACACCCGAACCGTCCTCCAGTACCGCATTGCTGCGCGAACGGAACGACATCTGGAAGATCTCCTTGAGCTCGTCCTCCGGGATGCCGGTGCCGTTGTCGCGCAGGACGACGCGCAACGCTTCGCCCGCATCGGCCACGCCGATCTCGATGGCGGGCGGCGCCATGGTGTATTTCGTGGCGTTGCTCACGAGGTTGATGAAAGCGTGGAACAGCACGTTGCTGTCGCCGATCATGCGGCTGTCCAGGGCTTGCGGGGCCTGCACGGTGATCGTCGCGTTCGGGAACATGTCCGAGCCGACGCCGCGCACGTCCTCGAGCAGCGCCACGAGCGACAGTTCGGCGCGCTTGCCGAACTTCGGATCGTCGAGCGATGCGCTCTGGGCCGCGTCGAGCCAGTTCTGGATCAGGCTGTTGAGCTTGGCGACCGCCTCGCGGATCTTCGTGTAGCGCGGGCGCGAATCGGACTCCTCGTTGCGTGGGCTGAGCAGCCGCTGCGCATGGCCGTCGATCACGTTGAGCAGCGTGCGGAACTCATGGGTGGCCATCGAGCGGAACGTCTTCTGGAAGTTGTTCAGGCGCTCCTCGTTGGCCAGCGCGCGTTGCAGGATGGTGTTCTTCGCCGTGGCGAGCTTCTGGTTGCGCACGAGCGACGCCGTGCTTTCCTGGAACTTGGCGAGCGAACGGGACAGCGCGCCGATCTCGTCGCGGCGCGAGAGCCACGGCAGGCGCAGCTTCTCCTTGCCGGACACGGCATTGCCCGACATCCGGATCAGGCGCGTGAGCGGCTTGAGGATCACCGAGTCCAGGTAGACGAGGCACAGGAGCGTGACGACGATCATCGCGGCGATGAGGGCGTCGATCTGCAGCAGGCGGTTGCGGGCGGTGGTGTTCTTGGCCTCGACTTCCTTGATCAGGGCTTCGGTGCTGCGAAAGACCAGCGAACCGAAGGTGCTGTTCGCCTGCGTGTACTTGTTGTTCGATTCCCCACGGTAGAGCTTCGCGGCCTCGTTGAGCTTGCCGCTCTGGGCGAGCTGGAACACCTGGTTCGAGGCTCGGCGGTACTGCGCCCACTGGGTGAGGAACTTGGAGAAGGCGAGACGGAATTCGTCGTGCGTGAGCACCTTCTGGTAGCGCTCCGAGGCGGCCTTGATCTTCACGTCGAACTCGTCGGCGGCGGCGCGAATGTCCGCGAGCGCCTTGGGCGACATGGGGGCGAGCGCTTCGGACTCCACCGTGCGGAAGTCCGAGATGTAGTCGTTGAGCTCCTCGAGCACGCTCAGGTGCTCGATCTGTGTGCGCTCGGCGGCGATGGCGCGCTGCTGGGAGGTGTCGACTTCGCGATGCACGACCACGCCGACGGCGATCATGGCGGCGAGACACAGGACGAGCAGCAGATACATTCGCCCCCGAATCGGGAGCGGCTTGCTGGAGGAGGGCGGGGCTTTGGACATGCGGGAAGATTCGGCGCGATGGCGCGCTTCAGAGCTGAATGATATTGAGCAGGGCGGCGCGCACCACCGCTTCGGTGCGGGTGGCGACGTTGAGCTTTTCGCGGGCGTTGTCGATGTGGAAATCCACCGTGCGCTTGCCCAGTTCGAGGATGATCGCGATCTCCGCGGACGTCTTGCCGCGTGCGGACCACTGCAGCACCTCGACTTCGCGCTTGCTCAGGCCGAACGGGAGCGGCGCGCCGTCGTCCGGCTCGTCGTGGGCCGTGTACTTGCGGATGACCGTGTCGAGCACGTCGAAGTCGACCGGCTTGAGCATGTATTCGTCGGCGCCCGTGCTGTGCCCGCGCATGATCGATGCCTTGTCGGCGTTGCCGGTCAGGAAGATGAACGGGATCTTGCGCTCGCCCTGGATGATGGCGCGTGCGCTTTCCAGGAATTCGAAGCCGGTCATGCCCGGCACGTTCACGTCGCACAGGATCACGTCCGGCATGAAGGACGCAAGCGTCGCCAGTGCGGTGGAGAAATCGTACGCCACCTTGACGACATAGCCACGATCGGTCAGGTCTTCGCGAATCAGATCGGCGGATTCGTGGTCGTCCTCGATACAGAAAACTTTGGTGGGAGATGACATCCCGCTGGCCCCGGTTTTTTTATGTGGAATAGTGAAATCCTACTAAAAAATCGCGGATGACGAAATTTTCCGGCAAAAAATGGCAGCCGCAGACGGGCGGCCTCGCGCGGAAGAGAGAAAGGACCGCGTGAGGCAGTCCTTTCGGGGGCGGTCGCGATGGGATCGGCAGGGTCGGGTTCAGAAGACATGCGCGAGACCGACGGACCAGGCGAAGTCGGCGAGCACGCCGGTGAAATAGGGGATGAGGGCCATGAGCGTTCTCCTTGTGTGAAGTTTCGGGGTTCCGGCGATTCCGGTGCGCCGACGGTTCAACGGGTTACAGGTTGAAGGGCAGCAGATGGCCGAACTTGCCGTAGAGGTCCGTGGCGAGGAGTGCGAAGGCTTGGAGCATGGGGTTTCTCCTGAGTCTGTGGTGTTGACGAGTCAGTAGCCGAAGACGTGTGCCACCGTGACGGCGCACTGCATGCCGGTTTCCACGCAGGTGTCGCTGTAGAGCAGGCTGTCGATGAAGTCGATGAGGTGTGCCATGGTGTTTCTCCGTGCGTCTATGTGAGTGGTTACTGACTGTGGAGGGGCTCAGCCGAAGATCGGGGCAATGGTGCCGATGAGGCCGAGGAGGGAGGCAAAGCCGTAGGTGATGAGTGCGGGCATGGTGTTTCTCCTTGAATCGATGTGTCCTGGTTTCGGTTCGGGTTTCGGGCTGTCGCTGTGTTGCGTCAGCCGTTGAGTGAAGTATCGTCACCGCCCCCCCGCAGCGAAACTGCGATTAATACAAGTCGCGCCGATTTTCAGGATCCACGTCGTGTAGGAAACAAAAAGATCCTTATTCCATGCGGGTTTACAGCCGGTTTTGAGAAAACCCCGTATAAATCGCAGTGACGCCTGCCGGGGCGCTCCGTACCATTCGCTTCGCCTTTCGAAGCCTTACAGAAGCTATCAATGGATACGGAGTACTGAATGAGGACGATTCGCATGACCAGCGTCGCATTTGCGGCGCTTTGCACGATGATGTCGCCCGCGAAGGCGACGGTCGAGGAGACCATTCTGGACAGCAGGGGCACCCCGTTCATCCGCGCGGTGCTCTTTTCGTCGACCGACCGGGCCTACACGGAGGAGAACGGCACGCCACAATTTTCGTTGGGCCTGCTCTCGCCAGTCCAGACGGCACAGACGTTCGGCGCCTTGCGCCACTGGGCGGAGATCATCAGGGTGACGCCGGGTAGATCACCCGCCATCATCAATATCGGCACGGGCGCCACCCTGAACAACGCGCATGCGTGGAGTCCCTACGCGGATGGCTCGGGCGAGATCGGGACCGGGAACCCGACGCTCGTTCAGGCGGCGTTGCAAAACAGCGAACTGGCCCGGCCCAGCTTTTTCGAGGGGCACGGCGAAATCACAATAGGCAAGATGGATTTTTCGACGGCGCCCTACACGCCATCGCAAATACCGCTCAGCGGGAAGGTGGACCTGTCCGCCGTGATGTTTCACGAGGTCGCCCATGCGCTGGGCGTCGGGTCCAACCAGGACGAGGGGACTTGGCCGGCGACGGGCAATCCTTCTTTTCGCTTCACCACTGTCCTCGATAGCTGGTCTGCGCACCTGTATGACGACAATCATCGCCCCGCCAAATCGGGGCAAGTCATTCTTACGCCAAAGGACGTAGGCATATCCGACCCGACGGCGTTCGATATTCGCACGGACAAGGGGTATTTCACCGGCGCTCACGTCAAGGAAGTGCTCGCCGGCGCCATGGACGGTATTCCAGTCAAGGCCATGGGCGGGGCTGACCTCGACAAGCCGATTCTCTCGCACATCGAGCTCAAGAACGGCTTGATGAGCCACCAGAGCTACCGAAACTATACGGCGTTCATGGAGGCGGAGTTGGCCGCACTGCAGGACATCGGCTACGACATCGACCGGCGCAACTTCTTCGGTCGCTCGATCTACAACGACGGCCAGACCCTCGTCAACGATGCCCCGTTCTTTGGCCGCAATGCCGATGGCACGGCGTATGTGCCGAATACCTACAATACGGCCACGCAAGGTCTCGGATTGCATATTTATGGCAGCGGGAATACGGTTTCGCAGCTTGGCGATCTGCTCACGATCGGGGCGGGCGGCGCCGGCATCCGCGTCGACGGCGTCGGCAACAACGTAACGGTCCTGCCGGGCACACGCATCTACGCGGACGGGAGCAATGGCCGTGGCGTGATGTTCACCTATGGCAAGAACCATAGCTTCACGCAGCGGGGCGACGTCCAGGCGCTCGGGGCACATGGCATTGCCGCGAGCTTCGACTTCGGTCACAGCGCGCTGGGCGATACCGGCAGTGTCCTCGGCGACTATCGGGGTTCATACATCTTCGAGCAGGAAGACCAGGTGAAGCCATTGCTTCCCGAGCTCGACGGCCCACTTGTCACGCGCGCGGACATCACGGGCCGGCTCGCGGGCAGCTATGCGTCGCTGTTCATGTCGGAGAGCGGTTATGTCCAGCAGATCAACATCATGCGCGGGGCGGCGCTTTACGGCGACATCCTCTCGCGCTATTCGCAGCGCGACGCGAGCGGTGCGCTGCGCCTCACGCAACTGACCTTCGGTCTGGCGCCCGACGCCAACGGTGTCGCCACGGAGCAGGTCGACCCGACGTTCAATCTGCGGTACGACGGCCACATCGTCGGCGGCAATCTGTCGCTGGCGATGCGTGGCGGCACGACGCAGATCAACGGCGACCATACCGTGTACGACGTGTCCGTTGCCAATGGCGCAACGCTCACCGGCAACAGCCGCTACACGCTCGATCCGGCGGGGGCCTTCGTCAACGAGGGCACGGTCGCACCGTTGCTGACGGGCGGCTTCATCAGCGTGGCCGGCAACTACATGCAGACGAACACTGGCCGCTTGCTGTCCATGCTCTCGGGCGACGGCACCTTCAGCAAGCTGATCGTGTCGGGCAATGCGGCGCTCGACGGCACGCTCGCCATCGCGCCGCAGCGCGGCTGGTATGCGAGCGGCTTCAGCGTCACGTCGGATCAGTGGCTCAACGCGTCGAGCATCACCGGCGCATTCGCGAACGTGACGACGCTGCTCTCGTCGCCGACGCTCATGGCCTCCGCGACGTCGCTCGGTGCCAATACCTATCGCGTCGACGTCGCGCGCGCGGCGAACGCCTACTCACGATACGGTACGGACGGCAATAGCCGGCAGGTGGGCGCGGCGCTGGACAGGATCGCCGGCAGTGCCGGTGCCGACCTGCAGCCGCTCGTCACGGCGCTCGACTTCTCGGCAGCGGACGGCAGCGACGTCGCCCGCGCGTTGCCGCAGTTCACGCCGGCTGCCTATGGCGCGATGTTCACCGGTGGCCTGCTGCGCGAGCGGCAGATCACCGATATGGTGGCCGCGGCGGTGGGCGCCGATGGCGTGAAGGGAAAAGGCGAGGGCGAGCTCACGGGCAACTGGCGCGGATTCGCGATGCCCTTCGGCAGCGGGTACTGGCGTGGGCGCAGCGGCGATATGGCCGGCGCGAGCGGCAACACGTACGGTGTCGTGTTCGGCGCGGAGAAGGTGGCGGGCGAGGGACGCGACTGGACGTTGGGCGTGCACGGCGCCGTCAGCGGTCAATCGACGCGTCTTGACGGTCAGACACCCGGCTCGGGCAAGACCACGGCGCTCGACGTCGGCGTGCATGCGCGCTTCGCGCCCGATCCGAACGCCGGCCCACATGCATTCGCACTGGCTCGCGTCGGCGTGGAAGACGGCCGCGTCGATCGCACGATCGCCGTGAACGGCTACACCGCCACGCCGCGCGGCACGTGGACCGGTGCGACGGCGTCGGCGACCGTCGGCGGCGGCTGGCGTTGGCAACTGGGCAGCACGGTGAGTGCCGGGCCGTTGGCTGCCCTTGACTACACCGCGCTCTATCGCCCCAGCCTGACCGAAGGCAATGCCGACGGGGCGCGTCTGCATCTGGACAGCAAGACGTTCAACTCGCTGCGCACCCGTTTGGGCGGAGAGTTGCGCTTCGAACTGCCGATGGTCTCGGGCAATGCGCTGACCGCCAATTTGCAGGCGACGTGGAATCACGAATTGACGGGGGGCGCGATCACGCAAAGCGCGAGCTTCGCCGGCTATCCGGGCGCGGCATTCAAGACGCGCAGCGAAGTGGTCGGCCGCGACAGCCTCGGCTTGCAGGCCGGCGTGTCGTACCGCATGGCCAAGCGCATCGTGTTCGGCGCGGCGCTGTCGAGCAACTTCTACAAGGCGGGCAATGCCGACATTGCCGGCTCGGTGTCGGCGACTTGGCGGTTTTGAAGTTTGATCGGTCGGTGCGCCGGTCCATATGACGGCTGCCGCTTGCCGATGGTGAGACGCCCGGGGATTGTCTTCCGGGCGTTTCTTGTTGTGGGACAAAGATGACGGACGTCGGCGTTCCCTTTTTCTCCGACGTAGGCGGCATGAATCGTCGATAAATGGGGTATTCCCAAATCCGCGAAAATCGGTAGTCTATGGGATTCCCGCGGATTCCTGCGAACAAAAACCTTCCGCTGCCAGGATGCAATCATTCGGAACATTCCATGACTGAGCCTCGTTTGACGATCCCTGACCAGAATGAATGGGAAAACTGGTTGACGCACAACGGTGAAACGTCGACTGGCGTATGGCTGCGACTTGCAAAAAAGGGCGCCAGCAAGCCGACCTTGACTTACGCGCAGGCAGTGGAAAGCGCCCTTTGCCATGGCTGGATCGACGGTCAGAAACAGGCTGAGAGCGATGAGTACTGGTTACAGCGCTTCACTCGGCGCTCCGCACGGAGTATTTGGTCCAAGCTCAACAAAGACCGGGCCGAAGCGCTGATCGCCGCAGGCAGAATGCTTCCTTCGGGCATGCGGGAAATCGAGAAGGCCAAAGCGGATGGCCGCTGGGAGGCTGCCTATACCTCGGCCAGCAACTCGGTGGTGCCGGACGACCTGCAGGCTGCGCTGGACGCCAATCCCAAGGCCGGCGCGTTCTTTGCGACGCTGAACAGCCAAAACCGTTTCGCCATCCTGTTTCGGATCCAGAACGTCAGGAGGCCCGCGACACGGGCGCGCAAGATCGAGGAGTTCATCGCGATGCTGAGTCGCGGCGAGACGATTCATCCCCAGGGGCGGAAAGTCGGGGTCCGATGAGGCCGTCGGATGTTGCCGTGCTCAGGAAGAGCGGCCCGCTGTCATCCGTGTTGCATTGATCAGTGGAATCCACCACCCGAAGCGAACGCGGTGAGCTTCAAAGCGCTCGACTTTAGGTGTCTTCGGGGCGGTGGATCTTATCGCTGAGGGGGTCTTATCCTGATTACTGGCTCGATTCGTCTGCTGACCATACAGCCAGTTCATAGCCGTCGTGATCAATAAAGTGGAAGCGCCGGCCACCAGGGAACGAGAAAGTCTGACGGCTGATGGTGGCCCCCGTTGCTTCGATTTTTCGTTGGGTTTCAACCAGATCGTCAGCGTAGAGAATGACTAGCGGGCCACCCGGCCGGATGGGCTCACCGGTTGTAAACCCACCCGTGATCCGGCCGTCGCGAAACTCGGTGTAGGTCGGGCCGTAATCGGTGAAGGTCCAGCCGAAAACGCTGCCATAGAATGCCTTGCTTCGTGCAATGTCGCCGACATTGAATTCAATGTTATCGATCTGGCTGTCTTTGCCTCGCATGCTCATCAGTATCACTTCCCTTGGTTGTTTGCCGAGAGGCAATTATAGGCACTGCGATCGTCCGTAGCGACATGGCATCGAACGGTTCCGGAGTTGCGGCTTTCTGGTCGTCGATCACCATTCACGCCCCCCCACGGTTAACCAACCAAAATGGTTGTTAACTATTTCTGAAAGCGTCCATTCAACCGTCCCGTGGTGCTATACAAGGCATGGGGCTTTCCATGATTTAGCCTGCCTTAACGGGCAGCGCTCCCTCGCGCAATTTTCCCGAACTGACCGATGAGTGTTTGATAGGTCAGCGCACGCTATTGCGGTCCACGATCGCCATGATGAATCAGGTCCGTTGGCGGCGGAGCATAGTCCTTTCGCATTTGCTCAATCACACCGTCCTTTATCGCGACGCCTCGCTGAGCGCATCGTGATTTTTTTAGGAGGTGATGCTTGATTCCGAGCAAGACCAAATCGCGGCTGAGCGGTGCCAGTTTGACCGTCTTATCGCGAAACTCCTTTATACAGGCCGCTCTTGGAATTTGATTCATGGATACCTTCGTTTCTCGATTTTATGAAACGTTGATTTTCATTTTTCCCGGCCGAGTTCCTTCTGGTATTAACCCTATGATGTATGTGCCTGTATATACGACTATGATGGGTTTCAATTTGTCGCAAAGCAATCGCAATTACCGTTCCGCTTTTCCGTCTTTCCGTCTTCCTTTTTTCTAACGCTACCGGCGTCCCCGAAATGAAGATTCGTCAAGTTATTTACGCCATATGCCGCTCAGGCTATTTCAACAAGGATCTGGCCGCTGTGAAGTCCCATGGCCGAAACAACGGCAGCTTCGTCGAGGGGGCCCCCTTGACGCCAGGCTATACCGCTATCGTGCAACCAGGCGCCACGTTGTCGGTGATGCTGGTTCTGGAGGACGGCAGCATTGGCATTGGCGAATGCGCGGACGTGATTTTCTCCGGGGTCGCGGGCCGTGATCCGCTATTCATTCCCGCGGACCATATGCCTTTGCTCGAATCGTCGGTTCGCGATTGGCTGGAAGGCAGAGACGTCGGAACGTTCAAGGACAACGCCGACGCCTTCGATCGTATGGAAACCGACGGCCGGCGTTTGCATACCGCCATTCGTTACGGTGTGACGCAGGCACTTCTCGCGGCGACGGCAATTGCCAACAGGAAGACGCCAGCGGAGATCGTGGCAACGGAATATGGGACCGCGGTATCCACGACCCCCATCGGCTTGCTGGCATCCTGCCATCGTGGCGACGCCCTGCAACTCGATCGCGTGATCATGAAGCAGGCGGCGTTGTTGCCGCATGCGTCATTTACCGTGGCCTCCGATCTAGGGGACGACGCGTGCGTTCTCACGGATTATGCAAAGAGTATTGCCAGCCGCATTCAGGAAATGGGAGCGCCGGATTACAAGCCGAAGATCCACCTCGACCTTTACGGTACCTTGGGGGAACTCTTTTCAGGCAATCTCGAAAAACTGGCCGATTACATCTCAGGGCTGACGAACGCGGTTGCCCCGTTCGAACTGCTGCTCGAGTCACCGATCATCGCTCCGACGCAAGCCGAGCAAATCAATGTTCTCAAACGCCTCAAGGAAATGCTGCGCGCGCGCGGCGCCCACGTGGGGCTGATCGCGGACGAGTGGTGCAACACGCTGGAGGACATCCGCCTGTTTACAGCGGCGAAGGCCTGCGACTTCGTACAGATCAAGACGCCTGATCTCGGTGGCATCAACAACAGCATCGAGGCGGTGATCTACTGCAAGTCCAACGGCATGGGCTGCTGCCTGGGCGGCACGGCAAACGAGACGGATCTGTCGGCGCGCATCACGGCACAGATCGGCCTCGCGACCGGCCCGGACTTCATGCTGTCCAAGCCGGGCATCGGCGCCGACGAAGGGATCATGATTCTCGCCAATGAAATGCTGAGAACGCTTGCGATCCTCGAGCAGCGGCAGTGAACACATCGACTGAATTCGCTCGCCCGCTGACATCCATGAAATATCCTTGCCATCCCTATTCCCCATGCCGGGCCCCGCGTTGGTCTCTTGCATTGGCGGTTGCCGGCATGCTCGCCGCGTTCGCGCTCGCCGATACCGCCAGCGCTCAGGTGCCCAAGCGTGGTGGCACTGCCGTTGTTGCGCTGGGGGCAGAGCCCGCAAGTCTCAGTCCCGACACGACGAATTCCGTTCCGGACGTCGCCGTGGGGTGCATGCTCTACGAGGGCCTTGTTCGCTTCAGGCAGGGCTTCGAAATCGTCCCGGGCCTGGCCAAGTCGTGGGTCATTTCACCGGACGGTCTGACTTACAAGTTCGAACTGCAGCCGGCGAAATGGCATGACGGCGTCCCCGTCACGTCGGATGACGTGAAATTCACGTTGGAGGAGATCAGCAGCAAGTACGGCCCACGCTTCAACACACCGGGCAAGTTCATCGATCGCATCGAGACGCCGTCGCCAAGCAGTGTCGTCATTACGCTGAAGAAGCCGTTTGCGCCATTCCTTTTCTCGCTGGCATGCGAGCAGAATGCGGCGATCATGCCGGCGCATATCCTTCGCGGCACGGATATCCCGAACAATCCCGCGGTCCTGAGCCGGCCGGTCGGCAACGGCCCGTTCAAGTTCTCCAAATGGGTTCGGGGCAGCCATGTGGTTTTGGTGCGCAATCCCGACTACTGGCGTGCGAACGAACCCTATCTGGATCGTATCGTGGTGATGATAATGCCGGATGCCGCGACGCGAATGCTGGCACTGCGCGCAGGCGAAGTCGACTACATCGTGCCCGACTACGTGCCGCTCAGCGCGGTCCAGATGATCAGGCACGACCCGCAGTTTCAAGCCAGGGAAGTGAGCTATCCGGGCAGTGATCTGATCATCCTGAACACCAAAAACCCCGTGCTGGCGAAACGAGAGGTGCGTCAGGCGTTGCTTCTCGCCATCGACCGGAAGTTCATTCACGAAAAGGTGTACTACGGACTTGGGGGAATCCCACGCAGTGCATTCGATACGCGTCTCTGGGCATATGACAAGGATGTCGACTACGAGACGATGTATCCCTACGACCCGGCACGGGCAAGAAAGCTGCTCGACGATGCCGGTCTGAAGCCGGGACCCGATGGGACGCGTTTCACGATACGCCTTCTGTTTGAAACCGGCCGTCCGGAGTGGATGCCCGCCGCACAGGCATTGCAACGCTTCTGGGAGAACGTAGGTGTCAAGGTGGTGCTCGATGGTGCGGAGCGCGCGGTGATTCTCAAGCGTGTTTACAGCGACAACGACTTCGACGCGACATTGCAGACGTACTCCACGCTGGGCGATCCGGCATTGGGGATTGCGCGCACTTACACCACGGACTCGATCAAGAAAGGCGTCTTGTTCAACAACGTTTCCCAGTATTCGAATCCGGAGGTCGACCGGCTCTTCGGCGTCGGTCGCGATGCGCATATCCAGGCGGATCGGCAGAAGGCTTACAACCGCGTACAGGAAATTCTCGCGCGGGACCTGCCCGTACTCAATCTACACCAGCAGCCTCAGTTCGCTGTGGCATCGACTCGTCTTCACGGACTCTGGCAGGGGGCGAATCAGCAATGGTGGGGGAGCGTGTGGATGAAGTAGTCGTGGCGCTGCCTTGACCGGAGATGGAGACGTTGCCATTCGATGATGGGGCGCTGGCGGGTAGGGTTCGCGCTGCCGTTGCGTCCGCAGAAAAAAAAGGAATTTGAGATGGTTCGCAATCTTCTGTCCCGCCTGAGCTGGGGGAGCGGCGAGCGGGTTCCTGTGACACCCCACAGGCCTCCCAGGAAATGGGTCGAGACGCTTCGCTATCTACGGGGGCGACTGTACTGGGGCGTGTTTGTCGTGTTTGCGATTCTGGTCGTGAACTTCCTGATCGTGCACATGGTTCCCGGCGATCCGCTTCACGCACTGCTCGGCGATTTCCCGGTGCCTCCGGAGTATGCCGAGAAAATTCGCGCCGATTTCGGGCTGGACAAGCCGTTGTATTCGCAGTTGGGCCTCTATCTCGTGAATCTGGTGCAGGGGAATCTCGGGTACTCGTTCGCGAACCGCATGCCGGTGCTCGACCTCATTCTCAGCCGTCTGGGCCCCACGATGGTCCTCATGCTGCCGGCGCTGTTCTGCGCCTCCATCGTCGGCATCGTCCTGGGCATCACCGCGGCCCCGAAGGCCGGCAACTGGCAAGACAGCGTGATTACAGCGCTATCGCTGTTCGGCTACTCGGTTCCGCCGTTCTGGCTTGGCCAGATGCTCATGATCGTTTTTGCGATTCAACTCGGGTGGTTGCCGGTCCTCGGGATGATGAGCATGCGCGAGGAACTGACCGGGTTCGGTGTGATATGGAGCATCGCCAGGCATCTGGTGCTGCCGGGCATGAGCGTGATGATGTTCTATGTGGCCATCGTCTCGCGCGTCGCCAGGGCCAGCGTGAGCGAAGCGCTGCACAACGACTACGTGCTTACCGCGAAAGCGAAGGGCCTTTCGCGTCGGACCATCATGTGGCGGCACGTGTTGCCGAACGCCATGATTCCGGTGATCACCGTGATCGGCTACAACTTTGGCCAATCGCTTACCGGTGCAATCCTGGTGGAAACGGTCTTTGCATGGCCGGGTATCGGTAGTCTTTTCATCACGTCCATCGCAAACCGGGACTATCCGGTTTTGCAGGGCATCTTTTTGTTGAGTGCGGTTTCGGTGGTTGCCGTGAACATTCTCACCGATATCCTGTATGTGCTTCTCGACCCGCGAGTCAGGACCAGAAATGAAACGCAATAATCGCTTCTTCAAGAGCATGGCGCATCAGCACAGCGGCATGATGGCGGGATGTTTTATCGGCGTGCTCGTCCTGATTGCCCTGCTTGTCGGTTTCTTTCCGTCAATGGATCCGTTCGCCATGAGCAACGATTCATTCATGCCGCCGTCCGCCCAGTTCTGGCTGGGCTCGGACGAGTTGGGGCGAAGTGTCGCCGCCGGCGTGCTGTACGGCGCCCGGATCTCGTTGACGGTGGGCTTCTTCGCGGCGTTGGTTGCCACGGGAATCGGGGTGCTTCTGGGCGCTGCGGCAGGCTTCTACGGCGGGTGGTTCGAAACCGTGGTCATGCGCACTTCCGAGTTTTTTCAAGTGATTCCGAGTTTCATCCTGGCGGCCGTGATCGTCGCGATGACCGGCACGGGACTCGTTCAGATCATCGCGGTGGTGGGATTGCTCGCCTGGCCCCAGGTGGCCAGAGTCATGCGTGGAGAGGTATTGCGCGTCAAACAGCTCGAGTTCGTCGATGCCGTCCGATGCCTGGGCTTGAGCGAAGGGCGTGTGCTGTTTGGCGAGGTGATTCCGAATGCCGTCGCGCCGGTATTGGCGGTGGGCACGCTGATCGTGGGCCAGGCAATTCTGCTGGAAGCTTCTCTGAGTTTCCTGGGGCTATCAAGTGCCGAGTTGGTAAGTTGGGGGCGGATGCTCAACAGTGGACAGCGCTTCCTGTTCAACGCCTGGTGGCTTTCGTTCTTCCCGGGGGCAGCCATTTTTCTTACGGTGCTCGCATTCAATCTGTTCGGCGATGCTGTCGCCGCGGTTTTCAACCCACGCAATGCGAGGTGATCATGGGGAATCTTCAGAAAGCCGAGGCAGACACTCGACGCGATATTCCGATCCTGCAAACTGAATCGCTGCGGATCGACTATCAAACTCGCAACGGTACCGTGACGGCCGTGCAGGACGTCTCCATACACGTCGGGGAAGGGGAGTCGGTCGCGCTGGTCGGCGAATCCGGCTCGGGAAAGTCCACGGTCGCGCGCGCGATGCTCGGGCTGCTTCCCGGGCGCATTGCTCACGTCAGTGACGGACGTATTCTCATCGACGGACAGAATGTCACTCGGTTCAGCGAACGAAAATGGGAAACCGTACGCGGTCATCCTGTTGCGATGGTGTTTCAGGATCCATTGAGCTATCTCAATCCAGTGATGCGAATTGGCCGGCAGATTGCCGAGAGCGTCAAGCGACACGACAGGGGGATTGCCGATGTGGACGCCCGCGTCGATGAGTTGCTGAGCCTGGTCCGCTTACCGCAGGGCGCCGCGCAATCCTATCCGCATGAACTTTCTGGCGGGATGCGCCAACGCGTTCTTCTCGCCGTCGCGCTTGGCTGCCGGCCTCGACTGCTGATCGCCGATGAGCCGACGACTGCGCTCGATGTCACTACGCAAGCCGAGATTCTGGCGCTGCTTCGCGATCTGCGCCGGCGATTGGGCATGGCGATGCTTCTGATCAGTCACGATCTCGGCGTAGTTCGTGAAGAATGCGATCGCGTGTATGTGATGTTCCGAAGCCGCATCGTCGAGAAGGGGAACACTCGGGAAGTCTTCGCATCTCCGTCGCACCCCTATACGGCGGGGTTGATCAGGGCCGCGCAGGCAGCGCGCAACAGCGAAGGACGCTTCGAAACCATCGTGGGCGAATACTCCACGACGACAGATTGAGTACCGCTATGGACGATTTGCAGTCAGGCGCCGTCACGAGCCCGGACACGGCACAACAACCGTTGCTTTCCATCGACAACGTCAGCAAGTGTTTTGCTGTCGCCGGTGGGGGCGTATTTCATGCCCTCAAATCGGTGAGTCTCTCCGTACGGCGGGGAGAAATTGTGGCGCTGGTGGGCGAGAGCGGGTCCGGCAAGTCCACGCTCGGCCGTATTGCCCTTGGGTTGATGTCGCCCGATTCCGGCAGCGTGAGCTTCGACGGGCACTGCCTGACGGGGATGTCCCCGGCCGAGTTCCGTACGAAGAGGACGCGTATGCAGCCGATCTTCCAGGATGCAACAGGGTCGCTCAATCCCCGGCGTTCGGTCCGGGAACTCTTGCTCCAGGCACTGTGGAAGCATCCTGTCGACGCGGAGGTGCGCTGTGTTCGGCTGCTCGAAGATGTGGGATTGCGGCCCGCGGCCAAGTATCTTGAGCGCTATCCGCATGAGCTGAGCGGCGGTCAGCGTCAGCGTGTGTCCATTGCGCGTTCTCTCGCCATGGACCCGTTGCTCATCATCGCGGATGAACCCCTGTCTGGCGCCGACGTTTCAGTTCGTGGACAGGTATTGAACCTGATGCTTGATATTCAAAGGTCGCGCGAGGTCGCGTACTTGATGATCACCCACGATATTTCCATTGCACGCGCGTTTGCGGATCGCGTGGCGGTAATGATGAAGGGCGAACTGGTCGAGGTCGGCGCCGCCGAGGAGGTCCTGGGTAATCCTCAACATCAGTACACACGCCGGCTGGTGGACGCCGTGCCGGTTTTGTCCTGAAAGGACGGCTGTCCGCGACAGGCTCGGGCTTCGTCGAGAATCCATGTCGCAAATGCCTGTAGTGGCCGCGCACTCAATTCGATTGGCTCGGGAAGCACGAGACAGAAGTGCTTGGCAATCGCTTTACCCTCCGGCCAGGGCGCAACCAGACGGCCTTGTTCAAGCTCGGTTTCGACGTAAAGACGCGGCACCAACGCCACTCCCAAGCCGGCTAACGCGGCCTCGATCAGCATGGAATGGAGATCGTAACGAGCACCGATCGAAGGATGGGTAAGCTCGATGCCGGACGCTTGGGCATAGCGCTGCCAGGCGTCCGGATTTTGTCGCCTGTGAAGGCGTGGCAACGCATCGAGCGACATGCTCGCACCGGCGTCTTCGAGAAGCGCCGGACTGCAGACGGGGACCAGCACCTCCTCGAGCAGGTGATGCGGATGCATGCCCGCCCATGCGGGATGCTCGAAGTGAATGGCTGCGTCGAAACCGCTGCCTGCAAGAAGGAAGGGTTCCATCCGTTCCGCGATATGCACCGTAATGTTCGGGTGCTTATCCTGAAAACGCTTTAGCCGGGGGATTAGCCAACGCGTTGCGAAGGTCGGAATCGCTGCGATCTCGATACTCGCGCCGTCGAGGGGCTGCCCCATCAGATACAGGCTGTCCCGTTCCAGCCGATCCAAACTCTCGCGAACCTGCGCTGCGTATCGCGTGCCGTTCGGGGCAAGCCGCACCCGATTCCCGACTCGCTCGAATAGTGCGACGCCCAAAAATGCCTCCAGCCGACCAATCTGACGACTGATGGCGCCCTCGGTGAGCGCCAATTCCTCGGCGGCGCGGGCGAAGCTTCCGTGTCGCGCCGCCGCCTCAAACGCCAGAAGCGCGGAATTGCTCGGGATTTTGCGTCGCATTGGAATCTGGAGACGATGAATGAATGCCAGCTTGAGTAAATATCACTGAAGGTTGGCTTTATTTCGATTTTCACGGGGAAGACATCAGCCTAGCATGACTTTACCGCAATGAAAGTGATGCTTGCAGCGAGATGCGCATCCGTCTCGAAGGACAAATCCGATGATCTATACCGTGGAATGCAATTTCGCCGATCCTCGCAGCGAGGCTGAATGGAATGACTTCTATAGCCTCGAAAAGTTGCCCGCGCTTATCTCGGTGACGGGCTTTCATACGTCGCAGCGCTTCAAGGCGATAAGCGATGGTTGCCCCGTCTACTTGGCCGTCCACACGATCGACGGACTCGACGTTCTGACCGGGGACGAATATCGCCGGAAGGGCGGCGGCAATTTCGCTCGGTGGCAACAACACATCACCGACTGGCACCGAAATCTCTACAGCGGTATCGGCGTGGCGCCCGCGGTCAACGCCGACGAACGCCTCGCGCTGTGCGCAAGCGGCCCCGACTGCCTGACCCGAATGGGTCTCGTCCCGTTGGCCATGCAGGCTGTCGCGCTGGAGAAGTCCCCGGAGCGTCGTTGGCTCGCAAAACTGCGTCTGAGCGATGCCGGTTTTTTGGAGGGCGTCGAAGGCGTTCACCTTTATATGCCGATGACGGAACAACTGACCCGCGTTCGAACGATTCCGGCCACGCAGGGAAAATAGGTCCGTGATGCCAAACGCCGCTTTTCACATTCACTCGGAGCAAATGATGTTCCCGCGCCAGCAAGTCGGTGACTTCACGATTACCGCCATCAGCGATGGCTACCTCACGGCCAGCCTCGACTTACTGACGAATATCGACACCGCGGAGGCCGCCAGAATGCAGGGCGACGCAGGGCAGAAAGAGCCTGCTGCCGTCCATATCAATTGCTATGTAGTGCGCGGAGCGGGTCGCACCGTGCTCATCGACAGCGGCGCGGGTGGGGTCAAGCAATGGGGCGGCCGCCTGAAGCCCAATTTGTTGCTTGCCGGCATCGACCCGTCCACGATCGACACCATCTTGCTTACGCATGCCCACCCTGACCATATAGGGGGGCTGCTGAATGCCGCTGGAGAAGTGGCCTTTCCGGATGCGGAGCTTGTCGTCCAGGAACGAGAGGTGAGGTTCTGGCAGGACGACGCCAATCTGGCGCGTGCCAGCGAGCGGGCGCGCGGAAATTTCCTGATCGCGAACCGGGTGTTCGCCGGCTACCGTGACAGGCTCCGGACTATCGACGATGGGGAAGTGCTTCCCGGTATCCGGGCGATGTCGCTACCGGGACACACCGACGGGCACACCGGCTATCTCCTCGAATCCGGCGACAAGGGGCTGCTGGTTTGGGGAGATGTGGTCCACTTTCCTCATATTCAAATCGAGCGGCCGGAGGTATCGATCGCGTTCGATCAAGACGCGTCCTTGGCCGCCACCACACGTTCCCGGCTTTTGGATCAGGTGAGTTCCGAGCGGCTTCTGATCGCCGGCATGCATCTGGGTGAAGCCGGTTTCGCGAGGATCAGGCTAACCAGAGGGAAATACGGCCTGCTGTACGAGACCGAAGCCTGAACCCATCGGCCGCTGACGCTGCGTTGCTTGCGCAGCATGCATTCGGACGACCCTTTACGAAGCGCTCGGGGCGACGCCCGTGACGATCGGCTGGTAATAGCCCGTTGTCGTTGGCGAAAGGACCTGTACGTGTTTGAATCCGACCTGAACGGCAAGAGCCGCGACCTCTTCGGGCGTAATAGCCCGATAGTGGCCGACGAAATGGCTCGACCGCCAATCGAGACGGCTCGTCTGGAGAGTGATGTACAAGTGAACCATGTAGCGCCGGGCGTCTTGCCAGTCCCAGAGCTGATGAACAATGCGACGAAGGCCGTTGTCCGTATATAGCGATGGCGGCAGCACCGTCGGTCGCTGGGTCAGCAATGCGCCGTAGTCCCTCAAGCTGACGAGCATCTTGCCTCCTGCTCGAAGGCATCTGCGCATTGCCGCCAGCGCCATGGCGACCTCCTCGTCGCTGTCCAGGTGCGGTATGGCGTTGTCGAACGCTATCACCGCGCCGTATTGTCGCGCGTTGCACGTGGCGAGTTGCCTCATGTCGTCCACACGAAACTTGATGTCCAGATTTCGTAGGACGGCCTCGCGAGTCGCTCGCTCGACTTCCGCCTTCGATATATCCGTACCCTCGACGTCATATCCTGCGCGAGCGAGCCCCAACGCTTGAGTACCGATCCCGCATGCACAATCGAGGACGGCGCCAAGCACGCTTGATTCGCCCAATAGTGATGCCAATACCGCCCGCTGACGCTCGATCGCCTTGTCCCAATCATCGAAAATAAGATGATAGGAAGATGCCATGTCGTCGTAGAAGCACTCCAGGGATTGACTCATCGAACAC
Source organism: Pandoraea pulmonicola (assembly GCF_000815105.2). NCBI lineage: Bacteria > Pseudomonadati > Pseudomonadota > Betaproteobacteria > Burkholderiales > Burkholderiaceae > Pandoraea > Pandoraea pulmonicola. The sequence continues at coordinate 1,753,184 of NZ_CP010310.2, forward strand.
TCATGAAAATGCGAAACTCGTCCGCTCGAACTTCAGGTAGGTCGCCGAAGCGGGGCCACTTGCCGCGTTTGGAACTCGGGACGGATGCGAGGGCTCTGCGTCCAGGTCGTTCCGCATTGTCGATGATAATCGCCATCGCGTCGAACGCCACCTCGTTGGCAACGCCTACGCCACTCGCAGATCCCACAACACGTCCAGAACGTGTTGCGTGGAACGCTCAACGTGCCCTGAACGATGTGCGATGCCGAGCCGACGCCACAGCATCGGGCGTAGCGGGCGCATGACAATCCGGCTGTCGTGCAATGGCATCGTGGCCTCATGGGGCAGGAGCGCTGCACCGTAACCTGCCGCTACCAGACTCTTGATCGCATCGTTGTAGTTGAGCTGTATGCGCGGGGCAGGATGGTGTCCCGCGCTCGCGAACCACTCCGCGGTCAGACGCGAGAGACGCGTGGTTGCGTCATTGAGGATGAGCGGTTGGGCGGCGAGCCATTCGGGCGTGACGCGGGCCGGACACCGCCAATGCGCCGGCACGAAGGCCATCACGGGGTCGCGGCGCCATGGCTTGATCACGAGTCCGGCCACCGGCGGCTGAGGCAGCGCGATCAGCCCGACGTCCAGCGTCCCATCCACCAGTCGGGACAGGGTTTCCTGCGAAGTGAGCACCGCAATCTGAATGTCGATGGCGGGATGGTGCTCGCGCAGGACCTCTAGCGCTTGCGGCAGCAGGTGCGCGATCACGCCTGTGGATGCGCTCAGACGCACACGCCCTTCGAGCCCTTCCACCTGGCGTTGAATATCGTCCAACGCCTGCTCCGCGTCGGCCAGCAGTCGGCGCGCGCGCTCCACCAGTACTTCGCCTATCGCCGTCGGCCCCACATGTCCGCGTTTGCGCGACAGGAGCGGAGCCCCAATGCGGTCTTCGAGTTCGGCGATGTGGAGGCTGACCGTTGGCGGCGCCAGGTGCAATGCTCGCGCCGCATCGGCAAATGAGCCCCGGTCGGTGACGGCGACCAGAGTGCGCAAGCGGTCCAGGCTGATTTCTCGCATGGGGGCGTCCAGATTCAGAAAAACTGAATGTTAACGTTATGAAATTCAACTTTCTCTATTCTAACCGTCCGTGCAACATGGAAGTTCGTTTTCCCGTTTTCTCCTGTTACCACTCACAGTCAGCGGAGTCATCCACGAATGAGCTCTCCCATGGTTTTCATCGACGGCGATCAGGGCACCACCGGGCTGCTGATCCACGAACGGCTGCGCAGCCGGACCGACATCAGACTGTTCACGCTTGCCGCTGCGGAGCGCAAGGATTCGCGGCGTCGCGCAGAAGCCATCAACGCCTGCGACATCGCCATCCTCTGCTTGCCCGATGCCGCCGCGCGTGAGGCAGTGGACGCCATTGTCAATCCTGCCGTCCGGGTTATCGACGCAAGCTCCGCCCACCGCACGCACCCGGACTGGACTTACGGTTTTCCGGAAATGACGCCGGGGCAAGCCGAGCGAATCGCGAACGGACGTCGGGTCACCAATCCCGGTTGCTACCCGACCGGTGCCGTCGGCCTGCTGCGCCCACTGGTGCAGGCTGGGCTCATACCGGGCGAGTACCCGATCAGCATTCATGCGGTATCCGGCTACTCCGGACGCGGGCGCGCAGGCGTGGAAGCGTATGAGGGGCCGGGAGCCGTCAACGCACCTTCATACCAGGTGTATGGGCTGGAACTCGCGCACAAACACGCCCCGGAGATCCAGCAGCACGCCGGGCTCGCGCAGCGTCCCATCTTCACCCCTGCGTATGGGGCATTCCGCCAGGGCATCGTGCTGACGGTACCCCTGGCGTTGCGGTTGCTCTCGCCGGGCGTCGATGGCGCCGCGTTGCACGCGTGCCTCGCACGCCACTATGCCGAGGTGGCCCACGTACGTGTCTTGCCATTGCAGGAATCATGCGCCTTGAAACACCTGGATCCGCAAGCGCTGAACGGAACGAACGACATGTGCCTAAGCGTCTTTCCCAACGAGGAGCATGGGCATGTCCTGCTGTCCGCGGTTTTCGACAATCTTGGCAAAGGCGCATCCGGCGCGGTGGTTCAGAACCTGAACCTGATGCTCGCGCGGCAATAGTGGACCGACGGTTCGAGCCTACGTTCGGCAGCCCTCCGATGCCACCGATTCCTGGCAATCCGGCCAGGGTTGTCGAATGTCTCGTACAGATGGCTTAGAATGGCCGCTCTCGAAAGAACCGTCATGGCCGCAGCCGTGAAGGGCTTTCATTCTTGCAACCAAGTGTGGCGAAGATGAGCGAGCCTTTCATTTCTCTATGCCCGGAGATCACTCGGGCAAACGCGCTGAATTTGATGGATTGGTTGGAAGACGAAAGCGTCGTCCGCTATCTGAGCGATTCGCGTCATGTCTCCCGTTTCATCGAACAAGTCGTCGATCGCGTTCAGTTGCCGATCCTGACGCATCTATTCAACCAGGGCGGGCGGTTCTTCATGGCCTATGACCGGCACGACGAACCTGTGGGATTCGTGCGTCTCGTCAAGACAGGTTCGGACTGTGAAATCGTTCTGGTCATCGGAAACCGCGATAACTGGGGCCGCAGGCTCGGCGCCAGCGCCTTGCGCGAAGGCATGAAGCTCGCCTTCTTCGATATGCGCGCCGAGAGACTCGTCGCCAAAATCCATGCAGACAACACGCGCTCGCTGAAGGCCTTTCTGCGCTGCGGCTTCGTGCCCGATAGCGAAACGCCCACGCTGAAGTCATATGCGATGACCTCGGCCCGTTATCTCCAGCGCCTGCGCGAAGGCGCTCTGGGCGACACCTCAGAAATCCACATCACGGAAATCGACCTGGCCCGGCTCAGGCGTCTGGTTGCGCTCGAGCAAGGCCCGGATGTGGTCGAACTGGAGCACGAGATCGAACGCGCCACCGTCGTCGATGCGCGACAGGTGGCGCGCAGCGTCGTCACGATGAACTCCAGGGCTTTGCTGCATCTGGACGACGAAGAGAGGGAAGTGGCCCTCGTCTACCCACAAGACGCGGACGGCACTGCAGGGAAGATCTCGATTTGCTCCGACGTCGGCTCCGCGATTCTGGGCTACAAGGAGGGCGACGCCATCGACTGGCGGATTCAGGACCGGACCCGCCGTATCTCGATCGAGAAAGTGCTTTACCAGCCGGAAGCCGCGGGCGACTTCCACCTGTAGGTTCGCGAACCGCAGAGCCGGTCCCCGGCTGCGTCATTATGTCGCGATGTATGGAATATGCGTTTGCGTAGGATTCGAAACGCAAATTTTTTATCCATACATTGAGGCTTTAAATGTCCATGCATAACGTCTCGCCCGCCGTTGCCGGACGGGCGGACACGACACCCGGCGCGCGCTGGCGCACGGGGTGCGCGCGCGCCGCGGCGCTCATGGCGATGATGCCGATGAGCGGCTGCACGCTGGAACTGCTCGATCCCAAGGGCAGCGTGGGCGAGCAGGAAAGGCATCTCATCCTGATCGCCCTCGGCGTCATGCTGCTCGTGGTCGTCCCCGTGATCGTGCTCACGCTGGTGTTCTTCTGGCGCTACCGCGAGACCAACACCGCCGCCAAGTACTCGCCCAAATGGGCTCACTCCACGAAGATCGAAGTGGTCGTGTGGACCATCCCCGTGATCATCGTCGTGTCGCTCGCCGTCATGATCTGGGAGACCACGCACAAGCTCGATCCCTACCGGCCGATCGAGCCCGTCGTGGCCGACAAGCCGCCGGTGCGCGTGGAAGTCGTCGCGCTCAACTGGAAGTGGCTCTTCATCTATCCGGACTATCACGTCGCCACCGTCAACCGGCTCGTGCTTCCGGTCGACACGCCCGTGGAATTCAAGATCACGGCCGAATCGCTGATGAACGCATTCTTCATCCCGCAACTCGGCAGCATGGTCTACGCCATGTCCGGCATGCAGACCAAGCTCCACCTGATTGCCAACGAGACCGGCACCTATGCCGGGATGTCGTCGGCCTACAGCGGTGCGGGGTTCTCCGATATGCACTTCAAGGCGCATGTGACCTCGCAGCCCGACTTCGACAAATGGGTGCGCGAGGCGCAGGCCGTACCCGACACGCTCGACGCGCCGACCTATGTCGCGCTCGAAAAGCCGGGCACCGGGGCGCCGGTGGCGATCTACGCCAACGTCATGCCGGGCCTTTTCGACGCCATCGTCGGCAAGTACATGGGGCCCATGGACGGCGCCACGCCGGGCATGCAGGCCTCGGGCCGCACACGCGGCACCCTGGACGACATCATCGCCGCCGCGAATTGCCGCGTGGACGGTCAACTGGATCGCCGCGCGTTGCTCGCGCAGCGTCCCGAGCGCGACGCCGGCGCCCAACCGGCCGCCCCGCGCGCGCTCACGGAGTAAGCCATGTTCGGAAAACTCGATCTCGACGCCATCCCGCTGCACGAGCCCATCATCATGGGCACGCTCGCCGTGGTGCTTCTGGGCGGCGCGGCGCTGCTCGGCGCCATCACCTACTATCGCAAGTGGGGCTACCTCTGGACGGAGTGGATCACGTCCGTCGACCACAAGCGCATCGGCGTGATGTACATCGTCCTCGCGCTCGTCATGCTGCTGCGCGGTTTCGCCGACGCCATCATGATGCGCACGCAGCAGGCGATTGCCGCCGGCGGCGAGGCGGGCTACTTGCCGCCGCATCACTACGATCAGATCTTCACCGCGCACGGTGTGATCATGATCTTCTTCGTGGCCACGCCGCTCGTGCTCGGCCTGATGAACGTGATCGTGCCGCTGCAGATCGGCGCGCGCGACGTGGCGTTCCCTTTCGTGAACTCGCTCTCGTTCTGGCTCTCCGCCATGGGCGCCGTGCTGGTCATGATGTCCATGTTCGTCGGCGACTTCGCCGCAACGGGCTGGGTCGCGTATCCGCCGCTCTCCGAGCTCGGCTACAGCCCGACCGTGGGCGTCGATTACTACATCTGGTCGTTGCAGATATCGGGCCTGGGCACCACGCTCACCGGCATCAACTTCATCGTGACCATCCTGCGCATGCGCGCGCCCGGCATGAACCTGATGAAGATGCCCGTGTTCACGTGGACCGCCCTCATCACGAACATCCTGATCGTGGCCGTGTTCCCGGTGCTCACCGCCACGCTCGCGCTGCTCACGGCCGATCGCTATCTCGACATGCATTTCTTCACGAACGAACTTGGCGGCAATGCCATGATGTACGTGAACCTGATCTGGATCTGGGGCCACCCGGAGGTGTACATCCTGATCCTGCCGGCATTCGGGGCGTTCTCGGAAATCATCGCCACGTTCTCGCGCAAGCCGCTCTTCGGCTACACGTCGATGGTCTACGCCACGTCGTCGATCGGCATCCTGTCGTTCTTCGTGTGGCTGCACCATTTCTTCACGATGGGCTCGGGAGCCAACGTCAATGCCTTCTTCGGCATCATGACGACGATCATCTCCATTCCCACGGGCGTGAAGCTGTTCAACTGGCTGTTCACGATGTACCAGGGCCGCATTCGTTACCATTCGGCCACGCTCTGGACCATCGGCTTCATGGTCACGTTCGCCATCGGCGGCATGACCGGCGTGCTGCTCGCGGTGCCGGGCGCGGACTTCGTGCTGCACAACTCGCTCTTCCTCGTGGCGCACTTCCACAACGTGATCATCGGCGGCGTGGTGTTCGGTTGCCTCGCGGGCATCACGTTCTGGTTCCCGAAGGTCTTCGGCTTCACGCTCAACGAGCGCTGGGGCAAGATCTCCTTCGCCTGCTGGCTCGTCGGCTTCTACCTGGCATTCATGCCGCTTTACGTGCTCGGCTTCAAGGGCATGACGCGTCGCATGAACCACTACGTGCAGCCCGATTGGCAGCCGTACCTGGTGGTGGCGATGGTGGGGGCGGCGCTCATCGGGCTGGGCATTCTGGCGTTCGGCGTGCAACTCGTCGTGAGCATTCGCGATCGCCAGGCCAATCGCGACATGACGGGGGATCCGTGGGATGCGCGCAGCCTGGAATGGGCCACGTCCTCGCCCGCGCCGTTCTACAACTTCGCCCACGTGCCGCGCATCGACTCGCTGGAGCAGCACTGGGACGACAAGGCGCGCGGCCTCGCCTGGCGCGAGCCGAAGCAGTACGAGGCCATTCACATGCCGCGCAACACCGGCACGGGTTTCATCGTCTCGGTCTTCAGCGCCATGATGTGCTTCGCCCTAGTGTGGCACATCTGGTGGCTGGCCGGCGCGAGCCTCGTCGCGACCATCGCCACGTTCCTGTGGCGCACGTACGACCGCGATGTCGATTACTTCGTGCCGGCGGCGCAAGTGGAGCGTATCGAACGCGCCCGCTTCGCCGACCTGCGTGCCGCGCGCGACGCGTCTCAATCTCTGCAAAAGGCCGCCTGATGTCTCCGGCAACTCTCAATCCCGTACAAGGCCACGGCGCGCACGCGCCGGCGCACGATCACGCGCATGACCATCACGACGCCGGCGCGAACACGACGCTCGGTTTCTGGATCTACCTGATGAGCGATTGCCTCATCTTCTGCGTGCTGTTCGCCACGTTCGGCGTGCTCGTGCAGAACACCGCCGGCGGTCCGACCGGACGCGAGCTGTTCGAATTGCCGTTCGTGCTCGGCGAGACGATGCTGCTGCTGCTCTCGAGCTTCACGTTCGGACTGGCGTCGCTTTCGATGCGTCCGGGCAACGAGGCCATCGTGCAGCGCTGGCTGTGGATCACGTTCGCGCTCGGCGCGGCGTTCGTCTCGATGGAGGTCTACGAGTTCTCGGCGCTCGTTCACGAGGGGGCTGGCCCGGGGCGCAGCGCCTTCCTGTCGGCGTTCTTCACGCTCGTGGGCACGCACGGTCTGCATGTGACGTGCGGCTTGCTGTGGCTCGTGGTGATGATCGACCAGATCCGTCGCTTCGGCTTCGATCCGGTGGTGCGACGCCGTCTGCAATGCCTGAGTCTGTTCTGGCACTTCCTGGATCTCGTCTGGATCTGTGTCTTCACCTTCGTTTATCTGCGGGAGTTCGTATGACGAGCGCGCATGTCCACGAACACGCGCACGCATCGCACGGCACGCTGCGCGACTACGTGATCGGCTTCTTCCTGTCGCTCGCGCTGACGTTCGCTTCGTTCGGCGCGGTCATGCTCGGGCGGGTGCCCAAGGGCATGGGACTCGCGGCGATCGTCGTGCTGTGCGTCGCGCAACTGATGGTGCAACTCGTGTACTTCCTGCATATCGGTGCAAAGCGCGGCCAGCGGCAGAATTCGGCGATCTTCCTGTGCACCGCGGGGCTCATCGCCATCATCGTGGCGGGCTCGCTCTGGGTGATGCATAACGCCAACACCAACATGATGCCCACGCACATGTCCATCGACCGGGCCAAGCTGCGCGATTGATCATGGATCGCCTCAAATGCATGGAGGTGTTCGTGCAGGTGGTGCGCGCCGGAAGCCTGTCGGCGGGCGCGGCGGCCTGCGCGATGTCGACGGTGACGGCGGCGCGTCACGTGCAGGCGCTCGAGGCGCGGCTCGGCCAGCCGCTGCTGCGACGCAGTGGGCGCAGGCAGGTGCCGACCGAGCTCGGCCAGCGCTATTTCACCGAATGTGCGGAGGTGCTGGCGCGGGTCGAGAACGCCGACGCGCTGGGCGACGGGGGAACGCGCGCATCGACGCGTTCGCGCGCGGTCGGCCAGCTTCGCGTGAGTGCCCCGACGACGATGGGCGCCCATCTGCTGATGCCGCTCTTTGCAGATTATTTGCAGACGCACCCGGACGTCGCGCTCGATCTCGCGCTCAAGGATCGCGCAGTCGATCTGGAGGAGGAGGGCATTCACGCCGCGTTCCAGGCGGGTGGGCTGCCCGAGCCCGGGCTGGTGGCGCACACGTTGCGCGGCGTGACGCGAATGGCCTGCGCATCGCCCGACTATCTCGCGCGGCGCGGTGTGCCGCGGCAACCGGCCGATCTGGCGGGGCACGATTGCCTCGGCTTTCGCTACGACGATCTACAAGGTGGCTGGCGTTTCGATCATGAGGGCGGGAGCGGTGCTGGCGCTGCGCGCGACGCGCGGCTCATCGCCCACAACCCGCTCGCGCAGTTGCAGGCGGCGGTGCACGGCATGGGCATCGCGTTGCTGCCGGAGTATCTGCTGGCCCCCGAGGTCGCCGCCGGACGGCTGGTGCGCGTGCTCGAAGCGGATGCGCAATGGAGTGAGCCGATGCATCTCGTGCATCTGGCAGGACGCTACGTGTCGTCCAAGCTGGAGGACTTCGTGCGCTACATGGTCGAGCGGCTCGGGCCGGACGCCGGTTCGGCGACAACGCCCGCCTGAGCGGGCCGGGATGGCTGTCGTGGTGAGGGCGTGGGAGTGCCGCGCAGCGCTACGTCGCCGCGGCACCTCCTTCTTCCGGTCGCTCTCCTGTGAGCAGATAGCGCATGAGGTCGGCCACCGGGCGTATGCGCTCGCCGAACGGCAGCGGGTCGCGGCCGCGGAAAAACAGGCCGCGCGCCACGTCGCCACGCACGGCCTGCGCGAGCTTCAGGTCGATGCAGAACTGCCCGATGCGCGCGACGCCGTCGCGCAGCCCGCATGCCTGCAGGCAGTCGAATCCCTCCAGGCAGGCGCGGACCTTCGCCTTCGCCTGCAGTGCCGTCTCTCGTGACAGGTATTTCCTGAGCCAGGGCGTCAGCACGGCGCGCGCCGGCAATCCCGCCACGCTGGTGAATTCGGCAATATCCTCAGGGCGCGCGCTCGCGAGCACTTGCTTGAACGCCGGATGGGCATCCGATTCTTCCGTAACGGCGAACGCCGTGCCGAGTTGGACCCCGGCCGCACCTCGCGCGAGCCAGTGCCGAACCTGCTCATGCCGATGGATGCCGCCGGCCACGATAAGCGGCACGCTGGCCCAGTCGATGCCGAGCGTCGCGTAAATCTCGCGGCACTCCGCGAGCACGCGCTCGAACGAGAAGCGGGCGTCGCCGAGATCCTCGATGCGCGACGCGCCAAGGTGCCCGCCCGCATGCGCCGGATGTTCGATGACGATGGCGTCGGGCAGTCGGCCCTTTTTCATCCACTTGCGCAGCACGAGACTCACACCGCGCGAATCCGACAGGATCGGGATCAGCGCGACGTGGGGATGCGATGCCGTGAGTTCCGGCAGATCGAGCGGCAGCCCCGCGCCCATGACGATGGCCTCGGCCCCGCTCTCGCATGCCTGACGCACCAGTGACGCATGTGCGCTCACCGCCTTCATGACATTTACCGCCACGAGTCCATGGCCGTCCGCAATCGTTTTTGCCGCCCGGATTTCCCGATCGAGAGCGATCAGATTGACCGCTTCGATGGCTGCCTTGTCGCGGCTGCCTTCCACCTGCGCGAGCAAATCGGGGTGATGGTGGCGCAGATCGATACTGGCGATCGTGCCCATGCCGTTGTGGCGCGCCACGGCGCCCGCCAAGCGGTGCGCGGAGATACCGATTCCCATGCCGCCCTGTACCACCGGCACCAGCCGGCGGCCGGCCAGCGTCAGCCATTGCTCTTCCATGTCTATTCCGTTCGTCGAAGTTTGCGCAGGCCGCTTGCTTCGCGCTTGCGCATACGTGAACGGCAGTCTGACACCGGCCCGACGAACGATCCTTGCGATGGGTCAAGTGCGCCGGGCGCTCAGGCGGGGTCGCCCGTGCGACATGACGTCGCAGTCGACGCCGCCGACGCCGCCGACGCCACTTTCGACCGCCCATTCGACCGCCCATTCGACGGCACGGTGCCGAGGGCGATGCCGCCAACGATAAGGGCAAGCGCCATCCAGACGTCCGCACCGAGCGATTCCCGCAGCATGAGCGCCGACGCCAGCGTGCCGACCACCGGTACGCCCAGCAGCCCCAGCGACGTCACGCCGGCGGGCAATTGACGCGTGACGATACCGGCCAGCCAGTATGCGATACCGCCGCCGCCGATTCCGCCATACGCGAGCAACCCGGAGAACCCGGCCCAGCCGGTCACGCGCGGCGCCCCGTCGACCACGGCAGCCAATGTGCACATGACCACGCTCGCGAGCAGTAATTGCCACGGGCTCAACTCGAACGGCCCGTTGACCCAGCGGTGCGCCCGCATATGTACGATGGCCATCGCCCACACGAAGGCCGACACCAGCACGAGCGCGTTGCCGAAGATCGCGTTGCCGTCGCGCCAGTCGAACGCCAGCGGGTTGAACATCACCCCGAGCCCGACGAGGCCGCACGCAAGGCCGAGCAGGCGCTGCGGCGTGAGCGTCTCGCCGAGCCAGAGCCGCGCGGCGGGCATCACCCACAGCGGGGTGGTGTAGGCGAGCACGGCCGAGCGGCCCGCGCTGACGTATTGCAGGCTCAGCGCCACGAGCAGGGAGAACGCCGTCATGTGCAGCAGTCCGACGCTCAGGATCACCGGCCAGTCGCCACGGCGCGGCAGCACGAGCCGCCGCGTGAGCGCGCAGATGACGAACAGCGTCAGCATGCCGATGGTCGCGCGCAACGCCGCGCTCCACCAAGGCGAGACGTGCGCGAGCAGCGCCTTGCTCACCGGCCAGTTCACGCCCCACGTCACGATCACGATGGCGAAGAGCAGGCCCGCATGCGAGCGCACGGGCGAGCGACGCGAGGCGGCGTGCTGAAGACTGTTGGGTAGGTTCACGTGCGCGGACTCCCGGAACGGCATGGACGGCGTGGAGAGAGGGACGGGCGTTCCGTTCGGTGAGGCCGGGCGAGCGCGGTCGGGGAGCGGATGACGCGGTTCCGACAGGTTAGAGCAGGCGTGGAGGGGGGAGAAGCGCCAGACGCGACGCAATCGTTGGTGCCACGTAGCGTCCGGCGTCTGGCGTTCGCGCCGTGTTCAGGCTTTGGGCGGGCGGCCGCTCAGCTTCATGCCGAGGCCGCGCAGGAAGACGCGCACGCCATCGGACTTGCCGAGCTGCGGGCGATGGTGGAAGACGTCGTAGTCGGCGGCTTCGATCATGTCAAGAATGCGCAAGCCGCCATGCACCACGCAGCACAGCTCGAGCCCGAAGCGGCCCGGCACCCGGTTGGCCAGCGGTGCGCCGCGCAACATCATCTGTCGTGCGAAGTCGACTTCGTAGCGCATCAGGGCGCGCCAGCGATCGTCGAGGGTTTGCTTGCCGATGTCGGCATCGCTCACGCCGAAGCGCGCCATGTCGTCCTGCGGCAGATACACACGCGCCTTGCGCCAGTCCACCGCCACGTCCTGCCAGAAGTTGATCAGTTGCAGCGCCGAGCAGATGTCGTCCGAGCACGCGATGTTCTCGGGCGTGTCGAGCTTGAACAGACCGAGCATGATGCGCCCGACCGGATCGGCCGAGCGACGCGTGTAGTCGCGCAGATCGGCGAACGTGGCGTAGCGCTTGACCTCGATGTCCTGGTCGAACGCGGAGAGCAGATCGGAGAACGGCTGCACCGGGAGCCTGTGCTGCGCGATGACCCGCGCGAGCGCGGCGAACAGCGGCTTGTCCTGCGACGTCGGCTGGCCGGCGGCGATCCTGTCGAGTTCGGCCTGGTACGCCGCGAGGCCGGCATGGCGCTCGGCGTTGGTGGCATCGCCCTCGTCGGCAATGTCGTCGGCCGTGCGTGCGAAGTTGTAGATCACGCCGACCGGCGCGCGCATTTCGGGCGGCAACAGAAGGCTGGCGACCGGGAAGTTCTCGTAGTGCTCGATCTTGGCGTCGGAAGTCATCGGGCTGATTCAATGAAGGCAACGTCGCCGCAGCGCCATCGGGCCGCGCGACGGGCGAAAAACAGGCAAAAGGCCACCGAAAAACCGCCCGGGGCTGCGCTGAGCGCCCCGAGATTCTATGCTATCGTTCCCAATTCTGGCGGGAAAGTCGCGCCAATCCCCGGTATACTCCCTTTCTTGCAAGAATCCCCAGAGTTTTTCCGTGGTGTCACCCCGTTCCCCTGCACGACGAGGAGCCTCGTGAGCGTCGCCGAACCGATCGATATTTCGCCTGAGCAAAGCAGCGCTCGCGTGGCCTCGGGCAGCAGTTTCTATGCTGCCATGCGTATTCTGCCGCCCGCGCAGCGCGAAGGCATGTTCGAGATCTATGCCTTTTGCCGCGCCGTGGACGATATTGCCGACGATGGCGACGACACGTCGGCGAGCCGCATGGCGCGCCTGGCTGGCTGGCGCCGCGATCTGGCCGATCTCTACGACGGTCGTCCCGCGCCGTCGCTCGCGAATCTCGCGCGGGTCGTCAAGCAGTTCGGGCTCGAGCACGAGGATTTCCTCGCGGTCATCGACGGCATGGAAATGGACGCCTGCGGCCCCATCGTCGCCCCCGATCTGCCCACGCTCGATCTTTATTGCGATCGCGTGGCGAGCGCCGTCGGCCGACTCTCGGTCAAGGTCTTCGGCATGCCCGAACAGGACGGCATCGATCTGTCCCATCACCTGGGCCGCGCGCTGCAACTCACCAACATTCTTCGCGATATCGACGAAGACGCCGCCATCGGGCGCGTCTACCTGCCGCGCGAGACGCTGGCGGACGCCGGTATCGTCGGCGCGACGCCCGAGAGGGTCGCCGCCGCCGGGCTCGATCGCGCCTGCGCACCGCTCGTCGCGCAAGCGCGTGAGCACTACGCCAGGGCGCACGCCATCATGGCGCGACATCCGCGTCGCGTGGTCGTCGCGCCGGCCGTGATGGCGCGGGCCTATGGCGCGATTCTCGACAAGCTCATTGCGCGCGGCTTCGCCGTGCCGCGAGAGCGCGTGCGCGTGCCGCGCTGGCGCCTGATTCTGATGCTGCTGCGGCAGATGGTCTTCTGATGGCGGGCACGGTTCATGTGATCGGCGCCGGCCTCGCAGGCCTGGCTGCCGCGGTCCGGCTCGCCTCGCGCGGTGTCCCCGTCGTGCTGCACGAAGCGGCGCCACAGGCGGGCGGGCGTTGCCGTTCGTACTTCGATCGTCAACTGAATGCCGTGATCGACAACGGCAATCACCTGGTGCTCTCGGGCAACACGACGATGCGCGAATTCACGCGCGTCATCGGCTCGGAACACACGCTCACCGGCCCGGGCCGCGCCGAGTTCGCTTTCGTCGATCTCGACAGCGACGAACGCTGGACGGTGCGCCTGTCCGAAGGGCGCCTGCCGTGGTGGATTTTCGACCGGAGCGCGCGCGTGCCCGGCACGAAATGGTCGGACTACCTCTCGCTCGCGCCGCTGCTGCGCGCCGGCCCCGAGGCGACGATGACCGACGCCATGCGTTGCCCGCCAACGTTGTACAAGCGATTGATTCACCCGCTGTTCCTGGCCGTGCTCAATGCCGATCCGGCGGAAGGCTCGGCACGGATGGCTGGCGCTGTTATCCGCGAGACGCTGGCCGCAGGCGGCAAGGCGTGCCATCCGCTCATCGCGAGCGACGGGCTCGACGTGTCGTTCGTCACGCCGGCGCTGGCGTTCCTGGAAGCGAAGGGCGCGCAGGTGATGATGCAGCACCGGGTGCGGGCACTGGGCTATGCGGCCGACGGCAGCCGCGTCGAATCGATCGACTTCGGCGACGGGCCGCGAAGGCTCGCGGCCGACGATGCCGTTGTCCTTGCGGTGCCGCCGAACGTTGCAGCCTCGCTGGTGCCCGGACTGACGACGCCGGACGAATACCGCGCCATCGTCAACGCGCACTTCCAGGTGCCGCCGCCGGCGGGCTGTCCGCCGATGATCGGCGTGGTCAATGGCGTGAGCGACTGGATCTTCGCGTTCGAGGACCGTCTGTCGGTGACGATCAGCGGCGCAGACCATCTGCTCGACGAATCGCGCGAATCGCTCGCGCTTCATATCTGGGAAGAGGTCGCACGCGCCTGCCGGGTTCCGGCCACGCCGATGCCGGTGTGGCAGTTGGTGCGCGAGAAGCGCGCCACGTTTGCAGCTACGCCGGCGCAGGACAAACGCCGCCCCGGCACCAAAACGCGCTGGCACAATCTCATGCTGGCCGGAGACTGGACGGCCACCGGGCTGCCCGCGACCATCGAAGGGGCGCTGCGCAGCGGCAACCAGGCGGCCGACGAACTTCGTCCGGCCTGAAGTCATTGTTCTGAAGTCTTTGTTTTCCGCGGCGTGCAACCGGCGCCGCTCACTCGCCTTTGAACGGGCAAGAACGTCATGGACACGATACGCGATGCTTCCGACAAGGAAGCGCGACGCACGGCCACTGCCACGGCCGTGGACCTCAAACTGCATACCGAGCTCGCTCAGAAGGTGAGCACGGCAATGGCCACGCAGACGCTGGAGAGCGGCATCGAACGCTCGATCACGGCGCTGCTCGACCTGCAACAGGACGACGGTCACTGGCTCTTCGAACTCGAAGCCGATTCGACCATTCCGGCCGAATACGTGCTGCTCCGTCATCATCTCGGCGAGAAGATCGACGCCGAGCTCGAAGCGAAGATCGCGGCGTACCTGCGTCGCATCCAGGGCGAGCATGGCGGCTGGCCGCTGTTCCATAACGGCAAGTTCGATATGAGCGCGAGCGTGAAGGCCTATTTCGCGCTCAAGATGATCGGCGAGCCGATCGACGCCCCACACATGGTGCGTGCGCGCGAAGCCATCCTCTCGCGTGGCGGGGCGCAGAATTCCAACGTCTTCACGCGAATTCTGCTCGCGCTGTACGGCGTGGTGGAGTGGAAGGCGGTGCCGATGATGCCCGTCGAAATCATGCTGCTGCCGAAGTGGTTCCCGTTCCATCTCTCGAAGGTGTCGTACTGGGCCCGTACGGTGATCGTGCCGCTGCTGGTGCTGCAAGCCAAGCGTCCGCGCGCGCGCAACCCGAAGGGCGTGGGCATCGACGAACTGTTCATCGGTAGCCCGAAGGATGTCGGTCCGCCCAAGCGCGCCCCGCATCAGAGCCGCTTCTGGTTCACGTTCTTTGCCGGCGTCGACCATGTGCTGCGCGCGCTCGACCCGTTTTTCCCGAAGAAGTTGCGCGAGAAGTCCGTCCGGCGTGCCGTCGAGTTCGTCGAAGAGCGTCTCAATGGCGAAGACGGGCTGGGCGCGATTTATCCGGCGATGGCCAACGCGGTCATGATGTATGACGTGCTCGGCTATCCGGAAGATCATCCGAGCCGGGCGATTGCGCGCAAGTCGGTGGAGAAGCTGGTCACGCCGGCCGACCACGAGACGTACGTGCAGCCATGCCTGTCGCCCGTGTGGGACACCGCGCTGTCGGCGCACGCGCTGCTCGAGACGGGCGACAAGCGCGCCATCGAGATGGCCGGCAAGGGGCTGGAATGGCTCATTCCGCTGCAGATTCTCGACGTGCGCGGCGACTGGATCTCGCGTCGTCCGAACGTGCGTCCGGGCGGCTGGGCCTTCCAGTTCGCCAATCCGCACTATCCGGACGTGGACGATACGGCCGTCGTGGCGATGGCCATGGATCGCTACGAAAAGCTCGCGGGCAAATTCGAGGGCGACAAGGTCGACGAGAGCTCGCGTCCGATGCGCCATGCCATCGACCGGGGCACCGAGTGGGTCATCGGCATGCAGAGTCGCAATGGCGGCTGGGGCGCGTTCGAGCCGGAGAACACGCATCTGTATTTGAACAATATTCCGTTCTCCGACCATGGGGCGCTGCTCGACCCGCCGACGGTGGACGTGTCGGCCCGCTGCCTGTCGATGCTCGCACAACTGCCGCAATCGCCGGCGCGTCGCGCTTCGGCCGAACTGGCGCTCAAGTACATCCTCGACGATCAGGAACCGGACGGCAGCTGGTACGGCCGCTGGGGCATGAATTTCGTGTACGGCACGTGGTCGGCGCTGTGCGGCTTGCAGGCCGCCGGCCTGCATCCGGAACACCCCGCGATGGCCAAGGCGGCGCAGTGGCTCATCTCGATCCAGAACGCCGATGGCGGCTGGGGCGAGGACGGCGACAGCTACAAGCTCGAGTACAAGGGCTATGAAGCCGCACCGAGTACGTCGTCGCAGACGGCCTGGGCGCTGCTGGGCCTGATGGCGGCAGGCAAGGTCGAGCATCCGGCGGTCAAGCGCGGCGTCGATTACCTGCTCAACACGCAGAACGACGAAGGTCTGTGGGACGAGGAACTCTACACGGCGACGGGCTTCCCGCGCGTGTTCTATCTGCGCTACCACGGCTATCGCAAGTTCTTCCCGCTGTGGGCGCTTGCGCGTTACCGCAACCTCACGGTGCGCAACGATTGCCCCGTGCCCTGCGGCATGTAAGGGATCGTATGAGCGCGCCCATCCTCGTCGTGACCGGCATGCCGTTCGAAGCCCGCATCGCGCGTGGCGACGGCGTGCACGTCGTCTGTGCGCAGAACGCCACGCTCTCGGCGGAACTCGAGGCGGCGATTGCGCAGCATGGCGCGCGCGGGCTCGTGAGCTTCGGCACGGCGGGTGGCCTTATCCCGGGAGCGAAGCCGGGGCAGTGGATCATCGCGCACAAGGTGCTCGATATGCCGCAAGCGTCCTCCGGCGAATACGTTGCCCATATCACCCATGTCACCCATATAGCCTGGGCGGAAACCTTGCGCCGCGCCATGCCCGGCGCGCTGCGGGCCGATCTGGCCGGCGTGACGGCGCCTGTCGTCACGGCCGACGACAAGGCCGCGCTCGCGCGCGCGAGCGGTGCGGCGGCGGCCGATATGGAGTCGCATATCGTGGCGCGCGTCGCGCAGGCGCACGGGTTGCCGTTCGTGGCCGCACGCGTGGTGATCGATCCTGCGGAGCGGTCCTTGCCGCCGGCGGCGCTGGCCGGCATGCGTGCCGACGGATCGGCGGACATTCTGGGCGTGTTGCGTTCGCTCGCCGGGAATCCGTGGCAACTGCCGGCGCTGCTGCGCGTGGGGCAGGACGCGAGCCGTGCAAAGCGTGCGATGCAGGCCGGGCGTCAAGTCATCTCGCTGCGTCTCGGTGCGGGATTCGGAGCGCAGACAGCGGGTATCTGACGACGTTGATGGGCGCAACGTCCCGGCGTCCGGCTAACAAAATGCCAGCGTGTCGCGAAGACAGGCTGGCATTTTTTTCGGCTCCGGTTGCAATTGCCGTGGCAGCCGGGATATCGCGGCGGTTCAGGCGTCCGACGATTGCTGCCCGCGTGCCTGAGCACGCCCCTTCCACATGCCGCCCCGTCCACGCCAGTGCTGCAGCGCCGAGTCGAACGTGAAGACGGTGTAGAGCGCGGCAACCACCGGCAGGAACGGGCCGAAGCTCGACGGCTGGCGGTAGAAACGCAGCATCGGGAGGTACGACAGCGTCATCGCGAGCCACGCGAACAACCCCAGCCACTGCGCAATGCCCGACGCGAAGAGCGTCATCGCCGGCGGCACGATGAACGTGAGCAGCAGCGAGACGATGGTCCCGGCGAGCAACACCGGCGAGTATTGCAACTGCGCGTAGGCCGTGCGCGAAACCATCTTGCGAATCTCGCCGAGGTTGTCGTACGGACGCACGCTCATCGCGCGTTCGGTGAGCCCCAGCCAGATCGCGCCTTGCTTCTTGAGCAGGCGTCCCATGGCGCAGTCGTCGATGATCTCGTCGCGGATCGCCTCGATTCCGCCGCCGGCCTCGAGGGACCGGCGATGAATCAGCATGCACCCGCCGGCGGCGGCGGCCATGCGACGCTTCGGATCGTTGACCCACGCGAACGGATAGAGCATCTGGAAGAACAAGACGAACGCAGGGATCAGCGTGCGCTCGAACCACGCCGTGCAGCGCAGCTTCGCCATGAGCGAGACGAGCACGCGGTTGTCGCCCGTGGCGCGCGTGACCAAGCGACGCACGTTCTCGGGCGTATGCGCGATGTCGGCGTCGGTGTGCAACAGGTACTCGGGAGCGACGCCATCGTCGTTCGTGGCGGGATCGCTCGCGAACGCGACACCCTGGCGGATCGCCCACATCTTGCCTGTCCAGCCGCCTGGGAGCGGCTGGCCGCTCAACACGTCCACGCGCCGTGCGAAGCCGTCGGCTGCCGCACGCCGCGCAGCCTCGCGCGCGAGTTCGGCCGTGCCGTCGCTGCTCTGATCGTCGACGACGACGATCCGCAAGCGGCCCGCATAATCCTGGCGGCACAGCGACTCGACCACCTGTGCGATGGATTCCGCTTCGTTGCGCGCGGGAATCACCACGGCCACGGACGGCCAGACGTCGGGCGCCGGCAGGCGGTCTTCGTCCAGGTCGTCGCGCTCGCGCGCACGCCAGAAACCGCCTTGCGAGCTCAGCAGATAGATCCAGATGGCCAGCGAGAGCGCGGCGATCCAGGCCAAAACAGTCATGACAGATATCCGGCGGAACCGAACCAGGCGAGCGCATCGCGCAGGCCGTCGGCATAGGGGCGGGCGGTGTAGCCGAGTTCGCGCTTCGCCTTTTCGGAGGAGAAGAACATGTGATAGCGCGACATCTTCAGGCCGTCGACCGTGACGAACGGCTCTTTGCCGGTGAAGCGCGCCACGCCTTGCGCGGCCATCGCGAGCGGATACAGCGGCCAGCGCGGCAGGGCGATGGTCGGCGCCTTGCGTCCCACCATCCCGGCGATCGTCGCCAGCATGTCGCGCAGCAGGACGTCGTCGCCGCCGAGAATGTAGCGCTCGCCGATGCGGCCGCGCTCGAGCGCGAGGAGATGGCCCTCGGCGCAGTCATCGACGTGCACGAGGTTGAGTCCCGTATCGACGAAGGCCGGAATCCTGCCTTGCGCCGCCTCGACGATGATGCGTCCCGTCGGCGTGGGCTTGATGTCGCGCGGCCCGATCGGCGTGGACGGATTGACGATCACGGCGGGCAGGCCGTCGTTGGCGACCATCCGCTCGACGAGACGCTCGGCCGCGACCTTGCTGCGCTTGTACACGCCGATGGTCGTGGCTTCGTCGTTCGGGGAGGTTTCGTCGACGGGACCGGTGGCGTCGTGCACGCGCAGCGTGGCAACGCTGCTCGTGTACACCACGCGCCGGACGCCGGCGCGCAGGGCCGCTTCCATCACCGTGCGCGTGCCGTCGATGTTGGCACGCATGATGTCGTTGGGATCTTTCGCCCACAGGCGGTAGTCGGCGGCGACGTGGAGCAGGGCGTCGACCCCGTCCAGCGCGCGCTGCATCGACGCGGCGTCGCGCATGTCGCCTTCCACGACCTCGACAGGCAGGTCGGCGAGGTTCCCCCGGGGGCTGGTGCCGCGCACCAGCAGGCGAACCTCGTGACCGCGTGCGAGCGCCGTGCGTGCCACCGCGGAACCGACGAACCCGGAGGCGCCGGTCACCAGCACACGCGACGGCATTTATGCCTTGGCCCGGCGCAGTTCGTCGAGCTTGATCTCGACGTGCTTCGAGAAGACGTACTCGGCCGGCCGCTGCTTGGCGAACGAGATGTCCTCGGCCATCGGGCCTTCGGTGCGCACGCCCTTGAGCGCCACGCCCAGCGCGCGCAGCGGATGCGACATCGTTTCGTTGACCGCCGTGGCTTCGAAGCCGCTGTGCACCATGCAGTCGGCGCACTTTTCGTAGTTGCCCACGCCGTACTTGTCCCAGTCGGTGGTTTCCATCAACTCGGTGTAAGTCTTTGCGTAGCCTTCGCCCAGCAGGTAGCACGGACGCTGCCAGCCGAACACGGTGCGCGTCGGGTTGCCCCACGGCGTGCAGTGATACGAGCGGTTGCCGGCGAGGAAGTCCAGGAACAGGCTCGACTGGCTGAACGTCCAGTTCTTGCCGCCGTTGCCGCGCTTGAGGATGTCGCGGAACAACTGCTTGGTCTTCGAGCGGTTCAGGAAGTGCTGTTGATCCGGGGCGCGCTCGTAGGCGTAGCCTGGCGACACGGTGATGCCGTCGAGACCCAGGTCCTTCGTCGAATCGAAGAACTTGGCGACCTTTTCCGGATCGGCGTTGTTGAACAGCGTGCAGTTGATGTTCACGCGGAAGCCGCGCGACTTCGCCAGCTTGATGGCCGACACGGCACGGTCGTACACGCCCTCCTGCGAGACCGCCGCGTCATGCATTTCTCGATCGCCGTCGAGGTGGATCGACCAGACGAAGAACGGGCTCGGCTCGTAGTCGTCGATCTTCTTCTCGAGCAGCAGGGCGTTCGTGCACAGGTAGACGAACTTCTTGCGCTCGATGATGCCCTTGACGATCTGCGGCATTTCCTTGTGCAGCAGCGGTTCGCCGCCGGCGATGGAAACCACCGGCGCGCCGCACTCGTCGACCGCATCGAGCGATTCCTTGAGCGAGACGCGCTGGTTCAGGATGGGGTCCGGGTAGTCGATCTTGCCGCAGCCCGAGCAGGCGAGGTTGCAGCGGAACAGCGGTTCGAGCATCAGCACCAGCGGGTAACGCTTGTTGCCCTTGAAGCGCTGCTTCATCAGATAGGCGCCAACATACGCCTGTTGCAGGAAAGGGATGGCCAAGTTCGGCTCCTGTTCGTGTTGCGTCAGCCAGCAACCGCGTGTTGCGCGGCGACCGGCTCGTTTTGGGTCAATTCCGACGGCAAGCGGAACTGGATGGTTTCCTCGATGCCGTCCATGAGAGTCACTTCGACCGTGTCGATGCGACGCAGCGCGTCGATCACGTCTTCGACCATGCGCTCGGGGGCGGACGCCCCGGCGGTGATGCCGATGCGGGCCTGGCCGCGCACCCATTCCGCTCTGACCTCGGAGCCATCGGCCACGAGGTAGCTCGGCAGCCCCATCTCGGAGCCGATTTCACGCAGGCGGTTCGAGTTCGAGCTGTTTGTCGCCCCGACCACGAGCAGCACGTCCACGCGTTCACACAGCTCGCGCACGGCGGTCTGGCGGTTCTGCGTGGCATAGCAGATGTCCTTGGTGTTCGGGCCAACGATATTGGTAAAGCGACGCTGCAGCGCAGCAATGATACCGCGAGTCTCGTCGACCGACAGCGTGGTCTGCGTGACGTAGGACACCGGCGTATTGACGGCGAGCGGCAGCGCGTCGACGTCCGTCTCGGTCTGCACGAGATGCACGGGGCCATCGATCTGGCCCATCGTGCCTTCGACTTCGGGGTGGCCGGCGTGACCGATCAGGATCACTTCGCGTCCGGCCGAGACGTAGTTCTTGCCCTGGATGTGCACTTTGGTAACGAGCGGGCAGGTGGCGTTGAGCACCTTGAGCCCGCGCGTCTGCGCTTCCTGTTCGACGACGCGTGCGACGCCATGGGCGCTGAAAATGGTTACAGCGCCCGCGGGGGCTTCGGACAACTCGTCGATGAAGCGCGCACCCTTGGCCTTGAGCGAATCGACCACATGCTTGTTGTGGACGATCTCATGGCGCACGTAGACCGGGGCGCCGTATTTTTCCAGGGCACGCTCCACGATCTCGATGGCACGTATGACACCCGCACAAAACCCGCGGGGTTGGGCAAGGATGACTTGCATTCAGCTCTCCGGCTCAGGTCGGCCGGGATGACGGTCTCAATCGGTTGTCCATGCCGTGTCGTTGCACGAAATTCACGGACCGCCCGGTGCCATGGGAGATGGCAAGTCGGGCGCACCTTCGGGGGGACCGTCGTCCGGTCGTTTGACAAGCGACGATTGTAACCGGCGCGGCCAATTGTTGCTGACGAACCCCTGTAGGAGAACGTCAGTCGCTGTTGCAAAAATGTTGACGAATCGGCGCGCATCCTACCCGAAACGGTGCCGATTCCACCATAAAACCACTCGCGGCGTGGTGGCAACCGCCGTGGTCGATGGCGCCGATTGGGCCATCCGCGCCCAAGTCCTTGATTTTACTTGCCGAAACGCTCGTTCTTTTCGCGCAGGTAGGCGATCAGGCCGTCGATGCCGCCCTGGGTGATGCGTGCCTTGAACTGCGGTTGGTAGAGCTGGATGAGCCAGGCATCGGCCACGTTCTCGCCCATCATGTTGATATCGTAGATCTTCCAGCCCTTATCGGTCTTTGCGAGTCGATAGGCCACCGACAGGTTGTCGCCGATGCCGCGCACCGAGGCGCCCACGACGGCGTCGGTACTGTTCGGCGTGAGCTTGGCCGGCTCGAACTTGAAGGAGAGGTCGTTGCCGCGCACCTGCATGAGCTGCAGCGCGTAGGTGTTCACGAGCAATTGCTGGAACTGCTCGAAGACCTGCTGCTGCTGGGCGGGCGTGGCCGCATCGAAGACCTTCGGTCCCACGGCGTAGCGCGTGGTGCGGCGGAAGTCGGTGTACGGCAGGAAGTCGCGTGCCACGATGTGGGCGGTCGCGGCGGCGTCGCCGTTGCGCGCGGCCGGATCGGCCTTGGCCGCCTTGACGACCGTCTCGACGGCAGTCTTCACCATTTCGTTGGGATTGGCGCTCGCCTGTGCCCAGGCGCTCGATACGAGGCTCACGCTGCCAATACCGCCCAAAGTTGCGGCAGCGGCCGCCGTCACTAGAAATTTGTTCATACCCAGCATTGTCGTCGTTGGTGTAAATCGGGGTAGGCCGTAGTGTAGTCCACGCGACCCTCATGTGGCCCCTGTATACTGCTGCGGTTTCGAAAATTCACCGTTTCCGCACTTTTTGCGCACGGGTGGCCAACTTCCGGTCGACGGATTTCGTCCCCCGTTGGTTCCCCGAGGCGCCCAGTGTGTGGCGTTTGGTTACATTTTCGTGCCGCAGGCGGCGATAGTTCCGGTGACGGGCCTCGCCCGCTCCTTTACCCTTTACCTTTTGTCCTTTACCCGTTGACGCCGCCCCTCAGCCGCACTCTTTTGCCGTCACTCTCTTCCGGAACCGTTACATGCTGAGTTCGCTCGTCGTGCGCATCGTCCGTTTTTCGGCGAAGCACGCGTACCCGGTCATTTTCGCTTCGCTCCTGCTCGTGATTGCGAGTTGTGTGTACGTCGCCAAGCACTTCGCCATCAACACCGATGTTTCGAGCCTGATCGATTCGAATACGCCTGCCGCCGAGCGCGGCCGCGAGATCGATCGCGCCTTCCCGCAAAAGGCCGACGTCACGCTCGCCGTGGTGCAGGCCCCGGCCGTGGAGTTCGCGGACCGGGCCGCCGCCGAGCTCGCCGCGAGGCTGGCAAGCGAGACAGACGTGTTCCGTGCCGTGAGCCGTCCCGGCGCCGGCGAGTTCTTCGCGCACAATGCGCTGCTGTTCGCCTCGCTGGAAGACGTGAAGTCGCTCACCGGCAAGCTCGAAGACGCCAAGCCGCTCATCGGCCGTCTCGCGCAGGATCCGAGCCTGAACGGTCTGTCGGGCTTGCTCTCGGTCACCTTGCAGACGCCGTTGCTGACCGGTCAGGTGAAGCTCTCCGACATGTCGCGCCTGCTTGGTCGCGCGGCCGACACGACCGAGGACGTGCTCGCGGGGCGTCCCGCAGGCATGTCGTGGCGCGCGCTCGTGGCGCCTGGCACCGCTGCGCGCAGCTTCGTGCTCGTGCAGCCCGTGCTCGACTACGCGGCGCTCGAAGCGGGCGCGAATGCCGCCACACGCATTCGCCAGGCCGTCATCGATCTGAAGCTCGCCGAGCGCTACGGCGCGACGGTGCGTCTGACGGGTCCGCGCCCGCTCTCCGACGAGGAGTTCGCCTCCGTGCGCGAGGATGCCGGTCCGAACGCCGTCATCACGCTGCTCGCTGTGCTGGTCGTGCTGTGGCTGGCGGTGCGCTCGGGGAAGATGATTCTCGCCGTGTTCATCACGCTGCTGGCCGGGCTGGCCGTGACGTTCGCCCTGGGCCTGATGATGGTCGGCGCGCTCAACATGATTTCGGTGGCCTTCGCCGTGCTGTTCGTCGGCATCGGCGTGGACTTCGGGATTCAGTTCGGTGTGCGCTATCGCGAGGAGCGCCATCGGCTCGACAAGGTCGGCGAGACCTCGGAAGCGGAAGTTCTGCGCGGCGCGCTCGCGAGTGCGGGCCGCGCCATCGCGATGCCGCTGTCGCTCGCCGCGGCGGCCACGGCGGCCAGCTTCTTCTCGTTCCTGCCCACGGCCTATCGCGGCGTGTCCGAGCTGGGACTCATCGCGGGCGTGGGGATTCTGTGCGTGGCGTTCCCGTCCGCGATCACCTTGCTGCCGGCGCTCATCAGCGTGTTCAAGCCGAAGGGCGAACCGAGCCCGCCGGGCTTTCGCAGTCTCGGGCCGGTGGACGATTTCACCGAGAAGTACCGCAAGCCGTTGCTGTACGGCACGCTCGCGCTGGTGATCGCCGGCCTGCCGCTGCTCGCACGGCTGCATTTCGACTTCAACCCCCTGCATTTGAAGGATCCGCACACCGAGTCGATGGCCGCGCTGCTCGATCTGGCCAACTCGCCCGAGGCCGGGGTGAACGACGTGCAGTTGCTCGCGCCGGATCTCGACGCCGCCGACGCCGACGCCGCGAAGCTGCGCGCCGTGCCGGAAGTGGGGCGCGTGGTGACGCTCACGACGTTCATGCCGTCGAACCAGCCGGCCAAGCTCGCGCAGATCGGCACGGCGGCGGCATCGTTGCTGCCCCTGCTCCCGCAGACGCCGCTGCCGCCGGTGCCCGACGCCGTGCGCGTGTCCTCGCTCAAGACCACGGCCGGGCAGTTGGAAGACGCCGCCGTCGACTATCCGGGCGAAGGGGCGAAGGAAGCGCAGCGCCTGGCGACGGCCTTGCGCAAGCTCGCCGCGGCGGATGCGGCGACGCGCGATCGCGCCGATCGCGCCATTGCCGAGCCGCTGAAGCTCGCGCTGGCGCAGTTGCGCGACGCGTTGCGGCCGAGCCCGATCACGCGCGAGACGCTGCCCAAGGAAATCGTCTCGCAATGGGTGTCGGCCGATGGGCGCGCGCTCGTGAACATTTCGCCGCGCGTGGCGAAGGGCGCCGATCCGGGCGACGACGCCATGCTGCGCAAGTTCAGTGCCGCCGTGCTGGAGACGACGCCCGACGCCGTGGGCGGACCGATCTCGATTCTGCGCTCGGCAGACACCATCATTCGTGCCTTCATCGAAGCGGGTCTCTGGGCGCTGCTCTCGATCACCGTGCTGTTGTGGCTCGCGCTGCGCAACTTCGGCGACGTGCTGCGCACGCTCGTGCCACTGCTGGTGTCGGCGGCGGTGACGCTCGAAATCACGGTGCTCATCGGTTTGCCGCTGAACTTCGCGAACATCATCGCGCTGCCGCTGTTGCTGGGGGTGGGGGTGGCGTTCAAGATCTACTACGTGATCGCCTGGCGCCACGGGCAGACTCGTCTGCTCGAGTCGAGCCTCACGCAGGCCGTGGTGCTCTCGGCCGCGACCACCGGTATCGCGTTCGGCAGCCTCTGGCTCTCGCACCACCCCGGCACGTCGAGCATGGGCAAGCTGCTGGCGCTCTCGCTGGTCTGTACGCTCATCGGCGCGGTGTTCTTCCAGCCGGTGCTCATGGGCAAACCGCGCGACAAGAGCGCGGCGCTGCTCAAGCCACCCAAGTCGATGAAGTAAGTCCGCGGGTAATCCGGCGAGCGCGCTCAACGAGAAACGGCACCGAAAGGTGCCGTTTCTCGTTGCCGCCAGCGAACGCCGCCGTCAGACCGACGGTGGCGTACGTCACCGATGCACGGATTCCACCTTGCCGCCCAGGCGTTCAGCCACGGCGCGCCGGATGGATGCGGCGATGCCGGGTGCGTCCAGGCCGACCGACGCGAGTTGCTGCGCCGGCGTGCCCTGATCGATATACGTATCGGGCAGACCGAGCTGCAGCACATTTGCCTGCACACCGTTGGCGTTGAGCGCCTCGACGCAGGCGGTGCCCGCGCCGCCCATCACCGAACCTTCCTCCAGCGTGACGATCAGTTCGTGCGAACGCGCGGCTTCGAGCACCGCGGCCTCGTCGAGCGGTTTGACGAAGCGCATGTTGATCACGCTCGCGTCGAATTCCGCGGCCACCTGTTCGGCGAGCGCGACCATCGACCCGAAGGCCAGGATCGCGACGCGGCGCCCGACCGGGGCGGCGCCCTGGCGGCGCGTCTGCGCGCGTCCCACGGGCAGCGTCGACAGTCCCGGCGCCGTCTTCACGCCGGGGCCGGCGCCGCGCGGATAGCGCACGGCGCTCGGGCCGTCGATGCCGAGCGCCGTCTGCAGCATCTGACGGCATTCGTTCTCGTCGGCCGGGGCCATGACGACCATGTTCGGGATACAGCGCAGGTAGGCCATGTCGTAGGCGCCCGCATGCGTTGCGCCATCCGCCCCCACGAGGCCGCCGCGATCGATCGCGAAGAGCACCGGCAGGTTTTGCAGCGCAACGTCGTGAATCAGTTGATCGTAGCCACGTTGCAGGAACGTCGAGTAGATCGCGACGACGGGCTTGAGCCCCTCGGTCGCGAGGCCGCCGGCGAATGTCACCGCGTGCTGCTCGGCGATGCCCACGTCGTAGTAGCGCTCGGGAAAGCGCTTCTCGAATTCCACGAGACCGGAGCCCTCGCGCATCGCGGGCGTGACGCCGACCACGCGCGCGTCGGCGGCTGCCGCATCGCACAGCCACTCGCCGAAGACCTGCGTGTAGGTCTTTGGGGCGGCCGCGCCGGTCGCAGCGGGTCGAATGCCCTCGCTCGGGTTGAACTTGCCCGGCCCGTGATACAGCACCGGGTCGGCCTCGGCGAGCTTGTAGCCGCGGCCCTTGCGCGTGACGACGTGCAGGAACTGCGGCCCCTTGAGCGCCTTGATGTTCTCCAGCGCGGGAATCAGCGCATCGAGGTCGTGGCCGTCGATGGGGCCGAGGTAGTTGAAGCCGAACTCCTCGAACATCGTGCCCGAGGGCTGCACGATGGCCTTCGCATGCTCCTCGAGCTTGTGCGCGAGCTCGCGCACCGGCGCCGGGGCGTTGCGCAGCAACTGGCGAACGCTTTCCTTGCCCGCCGAATAGAACTGCCCGGACATCAGCCGCGTGAGGTACTGGTTGAGCGCGCCCACGGGCGGCGAGATCGACATGTCGTTGTCGTTGAGCACGACGAGGAACGGCAGGTCGTCGTACACACCCGCGTTGTTCAACGCCTCGAACGCTTCGCCCGCCGTCATCGCGCCATCGCCGATCACCGCGATCGCATGGCGCTTTTCGCCCTTGATCCTGCTCGCCAGCGCCATGCCCAGCGCCGCCGAGATCGACGTGCTCGAGTGCGCCGTGCCGAACGTGTCGTAGGGCGACTCGTCGCGCTTCGGGAAGCCCGACAGGCCCTGCCATTGCCGCAGTGTCGGCATGGCCTCGCGGCGCCCCGTGAGGATCTTGTGCGGATAGGTCTGATGGCCGACGTCCCACACGATGCGATCGTTGGGCGTGTCGAACACGTAGTGCAGGGCGATCGTCAGTTCGACGGTGCCGAGGTTCGACGACAGGTGCCCGCCGGTGCGCGACACGTTTTCCAGCACACATGCGCGCAACTCGTCGGCCAGACGGCGCAGTTCGGCGCGCGAGAGGGCGCGCAGGGCCGCCGGGGACTGGATGCTGGCAAGCAGATCGGTCATGGTTGAACGTCCGTCCCCGCGCTCACTTCACCAGTCGGGCGAAGGACGCCAGCAGGCGATCGATGTCGGCCGCGGTGAGGTTGCCCATCGTCGAGATGCGGAACAGCTCCTTGGACAGACCGCCCTGGCCCGCGTAGATCACGAAGCCGTCGGCCTTGAGCCAGTCGTGCAGGCGCGGGTAATCCACGCCGGCAGGCAGCTTGTAGGCGCGCAGCACGACCGACGACTCGCCCGGCGGCAGCACGCTGTCGATGCCGAGTGCGGCCAGACCGGCGCGCGCCTGCTCGGCGAGCGCACCGTAGTGCGCGTGACGCTTCTGCCAGCCGCCGGCATCCTCGAGCTCGCGCAGCGCTTCGACGAGCGCATAGTACGCGTGCACGGACGGCGTGAATGGCGTGTTGCGCTCGGCCTGGAGCTTGGCGAGACGGCCGATGTCGAGGTAGTAGGTGCGGCTCGCAGCCTTGGCGAGCGCGCTCTTGCGCACCAGCACGAAGGACACGCCCGGCACGCCATGCAGGCATTTGTTGGCGGTCGCGGCCACGGCCACGATACCGGGCGAGTCGAAGTCGATGGCTTCGGCCGCGAAGCTGCTCACGCCGTCGACCAGCAGATCGATGCCGCGCTCGCGACAGGCGTCGGCGACACCGGCCAGATCGTTCAGGCGGCCGGTCGTCGTTTCGTGGTGGATGATCGCCACGTTCGTGTACGGACGATCGCCGGCGGCGTCGAGCTTCGCGACGATCTGCGCCAGATCCGGCGCCTGCATCCATTCGAAATGGATGACGTCGTGATCGATGCGGTACTGCTTGGCGATCTGCGAGATGCGCTCGCCATACACGCCGTTCTCCACGATCAGCAGGCGGCCGCCTTCGGGCACGAGGCCGGCCGTCATGCTTTCCACGGCGGCGGTGCCGGAGCCGGTCATCAATACCGGCGCCCAGACCGCCGGGTCGAGACCGTAGACAGCGCTCAGACGTGCGCGGGCTTCCTCCTGCAGATCGAAGAACTCGGGCTCGCGGTGGCACAGGTCGGGCTGCAGCAGCGCCTTGCGGACACGCTCGGTCAGGGTAACGGGGCCCGGATTCAGTAACAGCATGGCAGAGCTTCCTCGGCAAATATCGTAAAGGGGGAACGCTCAGGCCGAGGCCGGGGCGCGTTGTGCAATATGGTCCATCAGGCGCGACTTGACCGCCTCGGGCGTGACGTTCGGCCGCGGCAAGCCGTCGGGCGTACCCGGGCGCGTCGTCAGGCAGGCGAAGCGCGGGCCGTCGTTCAGGCTGGCCGTGCGGGCGTCGAACAGTTGCTCGACGACATCGAGCGTATCGCCCTCGAGGGCGAGCGCGTAGCCGCTGGCGGCGGCCACTCCCGCGAACGAGACCGTCGGCGAGACGGTGGCCTGTGCGCCCGTGGAGTCGTGCGACGCGTTATCGAGCAGCAGATGCACGAGATTCGACGGACCGTAGGCGCCGAGCGTGGCGAAGGCGCCCATGCGCATGAGCGCGGCGCCGTCGCCGTCGAGCGCCACGACGCGCAGGTCGGGGCGCGCCAGCGCGAGGCCGAGCGCGAGCGTGGTCACGCAGCCCATCGAGCCGACCATGTAGAGCTGGTTGGGACGGTCGTCGAGCGCATACAGCTCGCGGCCGCAGAAGCCGGTCGAGGCAAGCACGACGGTGCCGTCGAGCGGCGTATGGGCGATGACGCGCTCGAGCGCATCGCGACGCGCCGGCAGCGCGGACGGCGCCACGCCGCGCATGAGCGACACGGGCGCGGGCTGCGCCGGGCGTGGCGGACGCTCGGCCGGCTGCAGCGGGAACGGCGCCACGCTGCCCTTTTGCATCACGAGCGCGTACGGACGGCCGGTCTCGTCCATGTGCTTCACGGCGCGTTCCAGCGCCGGCGCTATCGCGTCCGGCTCCGTGGGGAACAGTTCCCAGGGCACTTCCATCAGGTCGAGCATCGCGGGCGTGATCGGACCCATGAGCGCGTGCTGCGGCTCGTCGGTGATGCCCGGCTGGCCGCGCCACGTCACGATCAGCAATTGCGGCAGACGGAACGTCCAGGTGAGCGACGTGAGCGGGCTCACGGCGTTGCCCAGCCCGGAGTTCTGCATCATGGTGACGGCGCGCGCGCCGCGCCCCTCGCCGAGCGTGGCGCCCGCGGCGATCGCGACGGCGTCGCCCTCGTTGGCGGCCGACAGGTAATGCAGCGTCGGGTCCTGCAGCACGTAGTTGATGAACGGCGTGAGGAACGAGCAGGGCACGCCGGTGTACCACGTGAAGCCGTGGGCGCGCGCGGCTTCGACGAACTGACCCGCCTCAATCACCTTGCGCCTCCGCATCGGTGCCGCTGAACGGCGTCTGGCCGTGCGCGAAGTCGGCGGCGCGGCGGAATTCCTCCATGTCGTTCACCCCGCGCCAGTGGCCGTGCACGTACTGCACGGCGATCTTCGCGCCATCCTGCACCAGCGCGTTGATGAGATCGGGCATGCCGAGCCGGTCGAAGTCGGCGCGGGCCTGCAGCGCGGCGAACACACGTTGCAGTTGTGCGCGGCCTTCGTCGCCGCGCACGCCGAACAGGCCGATCCAGCGGCCGTTCGGACCAGGGGCGGTGTCGGCGGCATCGCCGGCGTCTGCGCTGATCTTCTCGAGCAGCACCTGCTGACCGAACAATCCGCGGTCGTCGCCCGACGAGCAGTACGCGAAGTCACGCACGCTGGCGTTGGCCGCATTGACGGTGGTGGCGGCCGTGGAATCGACCACGACGGTGAAGTCGGCCTCGCTTTCGACGAGATCGCGCACGATGTAGCTGCGGAAGAGCAGGTCGCCGTAGGAGACCACCGTGTCTTGCGTGAAAGCGTTGGCCACGCGTGCGAGCGAGGCGAGCTCGCCCGTCTCGGCGTGACGCTCGTTGATGGCGAGCGTGATGCCGGCGGTGTCGATCGCGTCGGCGCGATAGCCGCCCACGACGGTAATGTCGTTGACGTTCTGCTTCTTGAAGCCGTCGACCAGCCAGCGCAGCAGCGGCTTGCCGGCGACCGGCAGCATGACCTTCGGGCGGTCCGTCGTCACGCTCTCCAGATTCTTGCCGCGGCTGGCCGCCAGCACGATGGCCGAGCGCGGCGCATTCGCGGCCGACAGGTAGCGGTCTTCCGCTTCGGTGTATTCGTCGGCGTCCTGAAGACGGAAGATCTCGTCGACGGTGGCGATGCGGTCCTCGACGTTGACGAGCGTCTCGCTGCGATGGATTTCGGCCGCCACCGCCTGCATGGCCGACGTGGCTGCGCGGATCAGGTGGTTCGCCCAGATCACGACGCTGATGCCAGCTTCGCGGAAGACATCGGTCGGCGTGCTGTAGTACTTGGTCGGCACGATCACCAGCGGGCAGCGGTTGCCCCATTCGCGGGCGAACTGCACGATCTCGTCGGCGCGCTTGAGCTTGCTGTGGATCAGGATGGCGTCGGCGCCGGCCTGGTGGTAGGCCTCGGCGCGGCGCAGGGCTTCTTCCATGCCCCAACCGGCGATGAGCGCTTCCACGCGGGCCACGATCGAGAAGTCGTCGTCGGCCTGCGAGTCCTTGCCGGCCTTGATCTTGCCGCAGAACTCGTCGATGTCCGCGAGCGGCTGGCGCTCGCCGCCGATGAAGCTGTTCGTCTTCGGGAAGACCTTGTCTTCGATGCACACGCCGGCCACGCCGCGTTGCTCGAGCTTGCGCACGAGACGGCGCATGTTGTTGAAGTTGCCGTAGCCGGTGTCGCCGTCGAGCAGGATCGGCAGATCGCTGGCGTCGGCCATGAATTCGAGGTTGTCGACGACCTGCGTCCAGCTCGCTTCATTGTTGTCGCGCACGCCGAACTGCGCCGAAATCGCCAGGCCGGAAGCCCAGATGCCCTTGAAGCCCGCCTCGCGCACGATGCGCGCGGACAGGCCGTTGTGGGCTTCCATCAGGAACTCGAGCTGGTTGCTGCGCAGCATGGCGCGCAGCTGGGCCGCGCGCGTGGTGGTCGGCGGCAGGGAAAATGCGTCGGGAGCGTTCATTCGGACACCATCGTGAGCGGTTCGAGTTGCGGCAGCACCTGGTCGGCGGCGCGCTTCACGTCCTCGGGGTAGTCGATTTCGATCCACGGGAAGCCCGTGACATCGGCCGTTTCGAATTGCGCACCGCGCTCGAGCAGCAGATCGCGCACGGCTTCTTCGTGCGGCATCTTGGCGCGGCCGGATTCGACGTAGTCGCGCGTGATTTCCGCCAGACGCGTCGCCGTGGCCTCATTGAAACGGAAGAAGCCGACCGATTCGCCAACAGTGTCGTATTCCAGACCGACCATGACCTGCTTGCGCAGTTCGACGGGCACGCCGTCCTTGAGGCACAGTTTGACGGGTTCGTCGCCGACTTCGAAGTCGCGGTCGATGAGCAGACGGTTGGCGGTCTTGCCGGCGACCAGCGCGTTGAAGATACGTTGATCGTAGAGCACGTCGGCATCCATGACGAGCACGTCGCCGCCGGCGGTCATCGCGTCGGCAGCCGTGTGCAGCGTGAGCACGCTGCCCAGATGGAATTCGGGATTGAGGCGAATCTGCGGACGCGGCGTCCAGTCCAGGCGTTCGAGTTCCTCGCTCACCTGCTCGTGGTGGAAACCGAGCGCGAGCACGACATCGGTGATGCCGGCGGCCGCCAGCATGCGCAGATGGCGCTCGAGCAGCGACATGCCGTCGAACTTGAGCAGACACTTCGGCGACTGCTTGTCTTCAGGCTGGAGCAAACGCAGGCCCATGCCTGCTGCGAGAATGATGGCCCGCATGGTCGATATCCTTCTTTAAAGCGGTGCAGTATCGGTGGCGGGCAGCGGCACGCTTTGTTGCGCGGCGCGCTGGCGACGCCAGCCACGTTCGGAGAAATGCAGATAGACGAGACCGGGCACGCCGAGCAGCAGCTCGCGCGTGCGCTTGGCCAGCGACAGGGCCAGCGCGGCGTCGGCCGACAGGCCCACGAGCGGGGCGAGCAGCAGGTAACCGCCTTCCTGCACGCCGAGCGAGCCCGGCACGAAGAAGGCGGCGCCGCGAATCGCCTGCCCGAGACTTTCGAGCAGCAGGGCGTCCACCCAGCTCACCGGATGCCCGATGAACTGCAGAATCAGCCAGACTTCGGCGGTGCCGACGATCCAGCCGACCAGACTCAGCGCAAAGCTTGCAAGCACCTGGCGGCGCCGGCCGTACATGCGTTGCACGATTTCGTCGACGGCGTTGGCGCGATCGAGCAGTGACGACCAGTCGCGCTTGGACGACATCTTCGAGAGCATGCGAAACGCCCAGCCGAAGATGCCGCGCCGCTGCGCGACGTAGAACGCATAGAGCAGCGCCGAGATCACACCGGTGACGAGCAGCATCGGCAGCCAGAGGCCGGCGTCCGTGTCACGCGTGGCGCTGATGCCGAACACCGCCAGTCCGAGCAACGCGAAGACGATCTGTGCGACGGCCTGCAGCGTCGTGCTCACGGTGATGGCGGCAGCCGCTTCCCGGCCGGCAAGTCCGCGTTGTTTCATTTGACGCACCATGGCGATCGGCCCGCCGATCTGGCCCGCCGGCAGCAGGCTGTTGACCGACTCGCCCACCCAGCGCGTGAGTACGGCGCGGCGCAGCGAGCAGGACCTGGCGACCAGCACCTGGATGGCGGCGGCATCGAGCACCAGCGGCAAGAAATGGAAGGCCGCGATGGGCAGGAGGCCCCAGCCGGCAATGGCCAGCGTGGACATGACCGAGCCGGCGCCCTGCCAGATCAGCAGGGCGACGAAAAGGGCAAGGCCGAGGGAGAGAGAGACGATGGCGGTCCGGTTCATTTAGCGTTTCGTCCGTCCCAATACTTGACGAAACACTTGCCGGAAACCGAAATAGGCGATGGCGTCCTTCATGTTCGAAATGAAGCGCTGCCAGGTGCCCATGCGTGGGTCGGTCACGTACTCGAACGTCAGCGAAATCCGCTCCTCGTTGTCGCCGAGCGGCGTGATGCGGTGATGCAGCTTATCCCCGTCGAAGAACACGAGCGCGCCGGGCGGGTACGCCACGGCGCCGTCGACTTGCGTCACGCCGGGGTTGCGCGTGTGCAGCCGGTATTCGAGCTTGCAGCTCGATCGATCCACCACGCCCAGCAGCAGCGTGTAACGACGGCCCTTGTAATAGGACGTGTCGTAATGCCAGCCGATGTGATCGCCCGGGCGCGTGTAGTAGTACAACGCGTACGCGTGCGGATCGTCCTGCGGCGAGGGTAGCAGCCTTTCGCCGGCCAGACGCTCGAGAAAGCGCATCAGCGCGGGCGAGCGATAGAGCTCGGCCACGTATGGCGCACGCTCGTCGAGCGTGTGGCGGCTCACGCTGCCGCCTTGCTTGTGTCCCGGCAGATAGTTGCGGTTCACGTTGGGCGTGACCGCGCGCGCGGCGGCGATCAACTGCTCGGTGACCGCCTGCGGCAGGAACTTTTCCAGATAGATGAAGGCGTCCTGCGACTTGAATTCGCGCGTGACGGCGTCGAAGTCGATGGCGTCGAGCGCGCGTTCGATCTCGGCATCCACGGCGAAGGCGGCAGGTGCGGCGGGAGCGAGCGGCGCGAGCGGTTCGGCGGTGGCTGCGGCCGGTGCCGCTTCGGCCTTGCCCGGCAGCGGGCGGCGCATCACGCGCACGTAGTCGGCGATCACGAGCAGCGCGAAAAGCGGCGCGCCGATGGCCGCGGCGATGAGGAAGCCGCGGGTGCCGTCGAACAGCGTGACGAGCGGCATCAGGTACAGCACGTCTTCCGTCTCGAAGCCGCCGACGGAAGCCTGTTTCGTGCCGGCCTTGCCCACGCGGTCCTCGATGCGCATGCGCAGGAAAAAAATCAGCGCCACGGCGACGCCGGCAATCCAGCCCAGTGCCGACGCCGATAACGGGACCGGCAGCAGGAACTGGCCAGGCGCGAGCGTTTCCACGCCCATGCCGATACCGCCGAAGAGCAGCACGGTGACGAGCGCGTCAGACGCGAGATCGTACAGATGGCCGAAGCGGCTCGTCTTGCCGCTGATGCGGGCGAGCTCGCCATCGGTGTGATCGATGAAATTCGACAGCACGAGCAGCACCGCGCCGAGGTTGGCCATCGCATAACCGCCTTGGGCGAACGCCCACGTGCAGGCCAGGCCGACGATCAGACGCAGCGTGGTGAGATGGTTCGGACTCACACGCGTGTCGACGAGCGGTGTGACGAGCCAGCGCGCGAGCCGCGCATCGTATTGACGGGGGCGCGGCGGCATGGGGCGTGTGGTCTTCTCTGTGGTCGGCGCAACAGCAGGCGCCGAAATAGTTTTCGGTATCGTTTCCATGAGGGGGGAATATATACCCATAAGACGGTAATGTGCAGGCCACCAAAATGCCTGTACCTACCGCGACACCCTTGACGGACGGGGCATTGACGCGCGAGGGAAAGTTCGCGCAACACCGCATTCCCGACCGTTCCGGCCGTCGTGTGTCATACCTTAGGCGATATGCGGACCAAGTCCGCGATTATATTCCGCAACACTCCGTTTCGCTTTTGATATCCCAGGGCGTCGTTTTGACGCACCCGCATGGCGACGCCCGCATCGCACAGGGGGCCGTCCGAGGCCCACATCGCCGTCAAAACCGACAGATAGTCGGTATAGCGGCCGCCTCGCGATGCGCGGATAATGGCGGTCCCGTTCGTCACTTATTGCGGCGTGACTCACCCGCATTTCTCTCATGTTCCAAACGATTGCGATTCTTACCGGCGCTTCGCGCGGTCTCGGCGCGGCGCTCGCGCGCGGACTGCTCGCCCCCGGCACCCATCTCGTGACGCTGGCGCGTCGCACGGACGACGACCTCGCCACGCTGGCCGCCGCGAAGGGCGTCTCGCTCGAGCAGATCCCTGTCGACCTGTCCGACGCCGATGCCGCCGCCCGCGTGGCCGAACGCGTCTGCGCCGCGCTGCCGCGCGACGCCGGTCGCTATCTGCTGATCAACAACGCGGGCACCGTCAACCCGGTGGCCAACTCGGCCGTGCTCGACGACGCTGGCGCGATCGGCGCCGCGTTCACGCTGAACGTCACGTCCGTGATGCTGCTCACGTCGCGCTTTCTGGCGGCGACGCAGGGCCTTGCCGCCCAGCGTCAGATCGTGAACATCTCGTCCGGCGCCGGCCGCAACCCCAATGCGGGCTGGGCCGTGTACTGCTCGACCAAGGCTGCGCTGGATATGTATACGCGCGTGGTCAACGCCGAGCATCGCGAGCACGGCGTGCGGGCTGTGTCGCTCGCGCCGGGCGTGGTCGATACCGGCATGCAGGAGACCATTCGCAGCAGCAGCGTGGAGAGCTTCCCGGCACTGGCGCGTTTCCAGGATCTGAAGGCGAGCGGCAAGCTTTCGTCGCCGGAGGACGTCGCCCGCCGTATTCTGGCGCTGGCCGAGCGCGACGATTTCGGTCAGATCGAGATCGACGACATCCGCAATTACGCCTGATCGCGCTTTTTGCACCTGCGTGGCGTGTGGGGGCGACTCAGCGCCCGCACCGCTGAGCGTTCCCGACAGGTAAGAAGAGCACCGGTCCGCCAGTGGGGTGAACCGGTGCCCGTCGGTCGATGCGTGGGCGTTACGCCGCGAACCCAGCGTAACGCCGTGTGCGCGGTCTACTGCTCCGTACTCGTAATGAAGACGCTCCCATTGCGCTCCGGCGCGTACAGGATGAGCGTCGGTGCATGAATGTCGAAGGCGCGCTCGCACGCTTCGGCAAACGAATCGAACTGCACGGCCCAGGCGCCGTTTCGTACGTAGCAGTGCGTGATGGTGTCGGTCCGGCGATCGAATTCCTGCCCCAGAAATACGCCCTGGGTGTAGCACCAGACGACGAACCCGTGAAAATCGGCCTGTTCGGGTGCGCGAAACACGCGCCAGCGGGCGTCGTCCCGCCCCGCCTGGCGCGCCGTCGCGCCAGCCGCCCAACGCTCGAAGCCGTCGTGTCGTTTGCGTTGCTCCATGCCGTGTGACCCCCCTTGGGTGAACCGCCCTCCGGGTGCCGAAATTCGACATCCCCGGGCGCGTTTCCATAGTCCGAAGTTGTTCCCGGCTTTTCTATCAGGCAATTCCGAAAGATGGCAGGGAATTTCTCCAAAGGGACAGCTTGGAGGATCAGTCGTAATGGACCGCGAGCCATACCGTGGCCTCACCTTGCGCGGTCCATTCGACGCGATGCTTCCGGTGCGCCGCGATCGTCAGCACGTCGCCCGGGCGCAGCACGAGCGTCTCGCCCGGCGTGTCGGCGAACGAGAGTCCAGCGCTCCCCGCGAGCAACGCCACCCACTCGTGTTGGGGTTGGTCGTACCAGACGCCCGGTGGCGACGCCTGCCCGGTCGAGACGATGCGCTCCACGCGCAGGCCGGGGCGGGCCAGCAAGGCGTCGAATCGCTCGGCCGCGGCGGGATCGGGCGAAGCGGGCAGACCGGCAAACAGGTTCGAGTCGGGCAGGAGCGGTGTCGTCATTGGCGGGCGCGTCGGGCGTCGTAAGGGGGGCGATAGGGGATAGAACGCGTACATGCGCGCGTCTCCCGGCACTCAGTCGTCGAGGTTTTCATGCACGGCGGCGTCGCCGCGTCGCCAGTAGGCGGCCGCCTTGACCCACTTCGGGTTCAGGCCGCG
Source organism: Pandoraea pulmonicola (assembly GCF_000815105.2). Taxonomy (NCBI): domain Bacteria; kingdom Pseudomonadati; phylum Pseudomonadota; class Betaproteobacteria; order Burkholderiales; family Burkholderiaceae; genus Pandoraea; species Pandoraea pulmonicola. The sequence goes on from NZ_CP010310.2 coordinate 1,790,225, forward strand.
TGCCTCGACCAGATGGCGGCGCACCGCCTTTGCCACACCCGCCTCCGCGGCGACCCAGGCGTGGACGTCGCCGGCCGGCAGTGTGGCGCAAGCCAGCGCGTCGATCAGCGCCGTGCTCTGTCCGGCCGGTGTGCCTTCGCGGTAGATCCACTCGATCACCACATCCGCCTCGCTCGCGAAACGCAGACGGTCCGCCGGACTGTCGACTTCGGCGAAGACGAATACGAGCGCCCCTGCCGGCAATTCGGCCAGCCGACGGGCGATGGCGGGCAGGGCCGTATCGTCGCCGATGAGCACGTAGCCGTCGAAATTCATGGGAACGATGAACGAGCCGCGCGGGCCGCCCACACCGAGTGGGTCGCCAGGCCTGGCCGAGCGCGCCCATTGGGTGGCGGGGCCGGATTCATGCATCGCGAAGTCGATCACGAGCGTCTTCGACGCGGCGTCGTAGCGGCGCGGCGTGTAGTCGCGCATGAGACGCGGCGCTTCCCCTGGCGCGGGCTTCGATACACCCTCCGGGCCGATCTGCGGCAGCGACAGTTCGCCGGTTTCGGGGTTGGGGAAGAACAGCTTTACGTGATCGTCGAAGCCGGGGCTGTGAAAGCCCTCGAGATCGTCGCCGCCGAGCGTCACGCGCAGCATGTGCGGCGTGAGCGACTCGACGCTGCGCACTTCGAGCCGGCGCATGCGGAGTTCGTGCCGCACACGTTGCGGCGTGTGGTCGGGAGAGGTATTCAGGGCAGAGTTGTCCCGCATCAGATTCGCTCCAGTTGTTGTGCGGCCGCGTCGAGGATCGCGGCGAACGCGTTGGCTTGTTCGGTCGTGAGCGGTTCGCCGCCCAGACGCAGGTGCACGGCGTACTTGAAGTTGTGCAGCGCGCGCATGACCTGCGGTGGCATGTCTTCCGATCGCTCGCGGCGCATGGCCAGTCGGGCGAGCAATTCGGTCACGTTGTCGTCGTTTTCCGCCAGGTATTCGCGACCGGCGTCGGTCGCCTCATAGGACTTGCGTTGACTGTCGCCCGTGTTTTCCTGCACACGGATGTAGCCCATTTCTTCGAGCAGGGTGAGCGTGGGGTAGACCACGCCGGCACTCGGGCTGTACGTGCCGTTGACACTCTCTTCGATGGCCTTGATGAGTTCGTAGCCGTGACGCGGCTGCTGTGCGATCAGGTGCAGCAACACCAGTCGCAGGCCGCCGTGGCTGAACAGACGACCACCGCCGCGTCCTCCACGGCCGCCGCGCTCCCCGCGCTCGCTGCGACCTTCGCGGCCATCGTCGCCTCGACGGCTCCAGCGCTCGCCGTGGCCGCCGCGACGTTCGTCGCCGAAATCCATTCTGTCCAGGCCCTGCGGGCCTCGGCCCATGAAATCGCCACGTGATCCACGCATGATGCGACATCCTTATCGATGTAGTTAAGACGTGTTTACGATATATCTAAATTGCATCGAAAGCAAAATTATTTTTGGAAATCAGCCGGGGAGTGGGCAACAAAGCCCGTGGGACGGGGCATTGGCGGGTGAAGCGGAGTGGGCAGGAAGGCGGCTGGATCGGGGAAGTCATATCGAAATCGATATGTTGCTGGCGCGGGAGAGGGCGACGGGCGATCACCGGCGTGCCGTCGGAGAGGGACGGATGGCACGTTCGGGTTCACCCCGGGACGAATCGTGAAATTCGTCCCGACGGTTCGAAGGGCGACGACGGGCAATGGGTGACGCTCGCCGCCCGGCGGAGCTACTGCGCCGGGTGATTCGGCAACTGGCCGAGAAACTGACGCGTCTTGTCGTGCTGCGGATTGTCGAAGAACTGCGAGGGCGGCGCCTGTTCGACGATGCGTCCACGCTGCACGGGCTCGAGCCGGTTGATGCAGCGAATGAGCGTCGATTTGCCTGAACCGGACGGCCCGCAAATGACGATCCGCTCCCCGGCCGCAACCGTTAGATCGATATCCGTGAGCACCTGGAACTCGCCGAACCACTTGCTCACGGCGTTCATCTCGATGATCGGTGCACCGCACCCGGCGGATGCCCGCATGACGGCGTCGCTCATTGCAGCTTCGGCAAGTCGGTGTCGAGCCACTTGCGGTACAGCTTGTTCAACTCGCCGTTGGCCGTGTTGCGGGTGACGAAATCGTTGACCGCCGCGAGCAACTCGGTCTGATTGGGACGAAGCGCGATGCCCATGGACTGTTGCAGCAGGTTGAACTTCGGTTCGAACTGTCCCGGTGCCCGCTGGCGGATCGCATTGGCGACGGTGACGGAGCAGCCGATCGCATCGACCTGTCCCGAGAGCAGCGCCTGCATGGCGGAGGCGTCGTCGTCGAAGCGTCGGATTTCGGTGCCTGCCGTCGCTCGAGCCGCGCGGCGAATCGCGACAGCGGCCAGCACATCACGAAGTACAGCGCGGCCACTACGGAAAATACGATCATCGGATGGAACGTCGCATTATTGACGATCTGCCCGGCGCGGGTGATTCCGTAAAGCCGATGATCGCGGCGAGCGATGTGCCTTTGACGATCTGCACCAGATAGCCCACCGTGGGCGCGATGGCGATGGCGATGCGCCGCGCCTGCAGCAGCACGATGTCGCGCATGCGCTGGGACCACGTGAGCGAGAGCACCTGCGCCGCTTCGGTTTGACCGGGCGGTACCGCTTCGATAAAAAGAAGAAGAGCTGAACGAGGAATGGCGTGTTGCGGATGCGTTCGATGTAGGTCTCGACAAGCCATCGCACCGGCGCTGGCCCCGACGTTTTGCCCCAGGCACACGCAATCGCGAGCAGCAGGCCGAGCGCCATCGCATTCAGCGAGAGTTCAATCGTGATCCAGGCGTCTCTGAGCAGTAATGGCCACGCCGCGAATACGTCGCCAAACGCAAACGTGTATTGCAAGGAGTCCCCCTTGCAGCTTGCCGACGGATGTCCCGAGCGATGTTAACGGGCGCCGCATGGGGCGTCCACTCCGCACAAACCCCAGCGAAAACCCCAGGTTTTTGCCGAGGAAGATTCGCGCGGACGAGTGGCTTCACGATGTCCGGACGAAAAAAAACGGCGCCGAAGAATCGGCACCGTTTTCAGGCATGGCCTGCCAGATCCTGCCCAATCGCGCCGCCGTGCGGAGCACGGCGTGACGATGGCAAGACTTACTGGGCGGCGTCCTTGACCTTCTTCAGCGGGCGAACCTTCACGCGCACCGAAGCCGGCTTTGCCGGGAACCAACGCTCCTGGCCCGTGAACGGGTCCTTGCCGAAACGCTTCGCCTTGGCGGCGATTTGTTGCGACGTGACCTTGAACAGACCATGCAGCGTGAATTCGCCGGCACCCTTCTTGTGCAGCGAACCGAGGATCGTGTTCTCAAGCGCGGCCAGCACTGCCTTCACTTCCTTCACGGCGACAGCCGATTGGTCTGCGAGGTGCGCTGCGAGCTGGGTCTTGTTGAGCGTGTCCTTGATCGGCGAGAGCTTGCCGTTGGCGGCTGCCTTCGGAGCTGCCTTGGCTGCCTTCGGGGCTGCCTTTTTCGCTACCGGAGCCTTCTTGGCTGCCGGAGCCTTTTTCGCCACAGGGGCCTTCTTTGCTGCTGCTTTCTTTGCCGTTGCCATATCGATCCAATCGATGAGAATAAGAAAGTGCCGTCGGAGAACGGCCACCCGAATGATACGTCTTGCTGCGCCGACGATTCTACCTAAGAAATCGCTTTGTGCGAGCAGTGTGCGACGAATGTTGCGCGCTTGCCGCACAAGGCTGAGCGGCGATTCGGCTGCATTTCCACTCGTTTCGTTCGCGACGCGATGCGCGGGCTTTGTAGCGAAACGCAGCCGACGAGAATTCGACGCCCGCCTTTTCGCGAACGCCGAGGCCGGCTTTCATGCCATTTTTCAGGGGGATTTTGACGTGCGCGCCGATCCGGAATGCGAGCCAGCACTCTTGTCAAATGCCCCGAAAACCCTTAGAAACGCTGCATTTCGCAGGTCTCGCAGCGGCCGTCGCCGTTGCACCAGGCGTCGGTGAGGGTCGTGCCGTCCGCGCCGAAAGTGATGTCGTGCTTCGCACCGTAGCTGCCCGCCAGTTGCAGGCGATCGCCGGCGAGCGAGCCCTGCACCGTGGTGTGAATGTTCGGTTCGACGTCGTCGACGCTGCCGGTGACTTGCGAGCCATTGAGAGCCAGCGCCATCAGCCTCGTCATCGGCGAGCTGAAAATTCCCCACCACGGCGGGGCGCTCTTGCACAGACCGCGCCAGCGACCCGATGGGTTCACCACGCGCAACGGCGCGGCGGCGGCCGTGCCCGCCGCCGCATCCGGTGCGCCCGGTGCAATGGGCGGTGTGACGATCGTGGCGACGGCCGGGGCAGGCGCATCGATCGCGGCGACGTCGCGCGCGAGCTCCGGCGTGCCCGTGTTTGGTGTGTTCACCGCATTGAGCCCGGCAGTGTCGCCGATGCTGCTCGGCGGCGCCGTGCTCGCGAGCGCCGCGTTCTGCGCCGTAGCGGCGGGCGGGGCGTAGGTGCTCACGTTTCCGGCGGGCGCGGTGGACGGTGCGACGGCGGCAACGGGTGCCATGGGCGCGGCGCTGAATGTGCCCGGCGCGCCATCGACGCGCGCCATGTCGGGCGGCAGTCCGTCGTTCGCGACCGGCGCCGACGCGGCGGCGCACACGTGGCACGACATATGAGAGAGGCTGTTGCGGGTGAGCGGACGTGCGCCATACAGACGCTGAGTGCTCATCGCCCCGTCGCGCAGGATCGTGACGTAGGGCGTGTCGTCGAGTTGGTAATCGATCCTCGCGCACGACGGCGCGTCGGTTTGCAGCGTGACGTCGGCCGAGAACGCGCCGTTGAGCGCGCGCGTCGGGAGCACCGTCACGGAGGCCGAACAATCGGCCACGATCTGTGCGCAGTTGCAGGCGGCAACCGGCGTGCGCGCCGGACTGCCCGATTGCGCCTGTGCATGACCGGCAAGGCCGAACATGCCCGCGACGAGCCATCCCGTCGCGAACTTCCAAGTCTTGAAACCCCGCATGATGTATCCCCGAATGTGGCGGCTTATCCCAAGCTGCGGATAGTCGATCAAAAGACGTCCGCTGACAAGAGCCGAAAGCCGGGAACAGCGAGGGAAAAGCGAGACACGACGTCGTTTTGGATGCCATCGGGGCGTCATGCATCCGTGAGATTTCGCCGAATTCAGCCCGGTTTGCCGAACGTATAGCGCCCGAAGATGAACAGCACGTTGCCGTTGCCCTTGCCGCCGGGCACGTAGGCGGTCGCGATGGAGGCGCGCCCCACGCCGATTTCCGCGAGCGGCAGTGCGCCGGGGAAGGGCACGCCGCCGAGCGTGTCCGAGCGCGACATCAGGAAGACCGTGTAGCCGAGACCGAAACGGACCGGTCCCGCGTTCGCGACATTCCAGATCCTTCCGTAGCCGGCCATCGGCGACCAGTCGTTGTGCGAGTCCTTGAACGCCATCGCGTACAGCATGCGCGAGCCGTTCTTGCCGTCGGAGAGCACGCGTCCGTAGCCGAGACCCCACGGGTTTTCGTTGTACTGGGAGATCTTCTCGCGGGTGTAGGCGAAGCGAAGGTGGTGCGTGTGCAGCGGCACGTAGAGATCGCTGGCGCCTTGCGTGGCTACTTCGCGCACTTCGTCCACGATGGCGCCGGTCCACGTCGAGATGCCGCTCGGTGCATCGTCGGCCTGTGCCGCGAACGGTGTCAGGAGAGACAGCGCAGCACACCATGCGAGACGACGGGGGCGTTGCGGCGTATGGGGGCGGGGGGCAGGCGGTGCGAGATGAACCGATTGCGCGAGCCGCCCGTTGTTTTGGGGGGTCGTAGACATAGCGGGCGTGAACCGTCGATCAGGTTGTGGGAGCCGTCGAGCGATGCGTCGACGTCGAATCGGTAGATGGGGAGACGCTGAATCAGCGGATGGGGGGACGCTGAGCTACCTTGATTCGCGGGGTATATAGACCGCGGGACACACACAAAAGTTCTCGCTCGCGCGATGGCCGGGACCCTCGCTCACGGTTCGGGCAACGGCTGACCGCGGTTGCTGCGCGGCGAGAAAAACCTTTCGCATCAACGGGATACCTCGGATATCGACGCGTTATTCACCGGGTTGTGAACATTTTCTGTGGATAACCGCGCTAGGGGGCGGCGTCGCTATTCGCGTCACTCGCAGGCAGTCCCTCATGGCGCGCGCCGCACGCCAACGGCGCGGCAGTGGCGCAGTAAATGCGCGCGCGACTTTTTCCCCGTCCGATCAACGACTTGAGCGAGCTATCCGGGAGTTGTCCACTGGCTTGCAAACAGATTCTGTGGATAACGATGCATCCCGTAAACCCGCGTCATGCCTGGTTTTGCGGCCGATGGCACAACTTTCGCGCGCGGCAAATCTTCCTTGTCGAATCATCGACTTGCGACGCTTTTCCGCAAGTTATCAACCGCCTTGTGAACAAAAAATGTGGATAAACCGCCAATGCATTTAATCTCAAAATATGAGATAAATACTTACATATTGACATTTAAGTTCGTGCGCAATTACGATGCGCCTCATACCGGTGGACGGACACGTTCAGGAGACAACCGTGACGGAACGACGCAAGCAGAAAGTGGCGATCATTGGCTCGGGCAACATCGGCACCGACCTGATGATCAAGGTGATGCGCAATAGCGAGCATCTGGAAATGGGCGCGATGGTCGGTATCGACCCGGCGTCGGACGGTCTCGCGCGGGCCGAGCGTCTCGGCGTGCCGACGACGGCAGGTGGCATCGATGGGCTGCTGGCGATGCCGGGTTTCGACGACATTCGCATCGCGTTCGACGCGACCTCGGCCAAGGCGCACGCGCACCACAGCGAACTGCTGCAGGCGCGTGGCGTGCAGGTGATCGACCTGACGCCGGCGGCCATCGGCCCGTACGTGATTCCGTCGATCAACCTCGACGCGCATCTCGACGCGAAGAACATCAACATGGTGACGTGCGGCGGCCAGGCCACGATCCCCATCGTGGCGGCCATCTCGCAAGTGGCGAAGGTGCATTACGCCGAGATCGTGGCGTCGATCTCCAGCAAGTCGGCCGGCCCGGGCACGCGTGCGAACATCGACGAATTCACCGAAACGACGTCCAAGGCCATCGAAGTGCTCGGTGGCGCGTCGCGCGGCAAGGCGATCATCGTGCTCAATCCGGCCGAGCCGCCGCTCATCATGCGCGACACGGTATTCGCGCTGTCGGAGCCGGGCGATCAGGCCGCCATCGAAGCGAGCATTCAGGCGATGGTCGACAAGGTGCACGCGTACGTGCCGGGCTATCGTCTGAAGCAGAAAGTGCAGTTCGAACTGTTCGATGCCTCGCGCCCGCTCAACGTGCCGGGACTGGGCAAGCTCACTGGTCTGAAGACCTCGGTATTCCTCGAAGTGGAAGGCGCCGCGCACTATCTGCCGGCCTACGCAGGCAACCTCGACATCATGACCAGCGCCGCGCTGGCCTGTGCCGATCGTATCGCCGCCACTCGCCTGGCCATTGCCGCCTGAGCGCCGCGCGCGCTCCCGGAGACACATCACCATGACGCAGAAAAAGCTCTACATTTCCGACGTGACGCTGCGCGACGGCAGCCACGCGATTCGCCACCAATACAGCATTGCCAACGTGAAGGCGATCGCCGCGGCGCTCGATGCGGCGCGCGTCGATTCGATCGAAGTCGCGCACGGCGACGGCCTGTCCGGCTCGAGCTTCAACTACGGGTTCGGCGCCCACACCGATCTCGAATGGATCGCGGCCGTGGCCGAGACCGTCACGCACGCCAAGGTGGCCACGCTGCTGCTGCCGGGCGTGGGCACCGTGCATGACCTGCGCGAAGCCTACGATGCAGGCGCTCGCGTGGTGCGCATCGCCACGCACTGCACGGAAGCCGACGTTTCGCGTCAGCACATTGCGTACGCGCGCGAGTTGGGCATGGACACTGTCGGCTTCCTGATGATGAGCCACATGACCACGCCGCGGCATCTGGCCGAGCAGGCCAGGCTGATGGAGTCGTACGGCGCGACGTGCATCTACGTGGTCGATTCGGGCGGTGCACTGGGCATGAACGACGTGCGCGATCGCTTCCGCGCGTTCAAGGACGTGCTCAAGCCCGAGACGCTCACCGGCATGCATGCGCACCACAACCTGAGCCTCGGCGTGGCGAACTCGATCGTCGCGGTGGAAGAGGGCTGCGATCGCATCGATGCGAGCCTGGCCGGCATGGGCGCCGGCGCCGGCAACGCGCCGCTGGAAGTGTTCATCGCGGCCGCGTCGCGTCTTGGCTGGAACCACGGCTGCGATCTGTACACGCTGATGGATGCGGCCGACGACATCGTGCGTCCGCTGCAGGATCGTGCCGTGCGCGTCGACCGCGAGACGCTGGCGCTGGGCTACGCGGGGGTCTATTCGAGCTTCCTGCGTCACGCCGAGGCGGCCGCGGCGCGCTACGATCTGAAGACCGTCGACATCCTGGTCGAGCTCGGCCAGCGTCGTATGGTCGGCGGGCAGGAAGACATGATCGTCGACGTCGCGCTCGACTTGCTCAAGCGTCGCGCCGCGTGAGGACGTAAGGCGGCCGCGCGATCCGACGCAAGGCGCACACGCGTTGGCGGTGGATTGCCAACGCGTTATCGGGTATCACCCTGGCAGTCGTATCACCCAAGCAGTACCGGTGCCGGCCCGCTTCACGCGGTGCCGGCTTTTTTGCGTCCGTGCGCCGAGTTCAGCGCGCGACGCCGGACCAGCCGAGTTGCCGACTGATCTGTGCGGCCGTGTCCCTCACGCGCGGCACGAGCTCCTGCATGCGTTCGCGGCTCATGTACTTGGTCGTACTCGACACGCTGATGGCGGCCACGATGCGCTGGCTCGCGTCGTACACGGGGGCTGCCACGCAGCGGATTTGCGGCGTGTCGTCTTCGAGGTCGAAGGCGTAGCCCAGACGCGCGTAATCGTGCATGCGCGCGAGCCACGTTGCCGTGTCGATGGGATGCGAGGGCACTTTCGTCTGGAAGTGTTCGAGTTGCGTGCGCCACGCCGCTTCGTCCTGATCGAGCAACAGCGCCTTGCCGACACCGGTCACGCAGATCGGCTTGCGCCCGCCGATGCGCGAGCTGATTTCCACGGCACGCTGGCCAGGCAGTTTGTCGAGATACATCACTTCCCAACCGTCGGCGACGGCCAGATGCACCGTGTCCTGCGTTTCGCTCGCCAGCGTTTCCAGCGCGGGGCGCGCCACGCGCGGCAGGTCGATCTGCCGGTATGCGAGAAAGCCGAGCTCGATGAGCTTGTTGCCGAGCCGGTAGCCGCGTCGCGGCTCGAAGCGCAGATAGCCGGCGTGGACGAGCGCCGACGCGATCCGGTGCGTGGTCGACGGCGTGATGCCGGTATGCGCCGAGAGCGCCGGCACGGTGTCGATGCCGGCGGCCACGGCTTCCACGATGTCGAGGCCGCGAAAGAGGGTCTGGCTCGCGAGCGTGCGTGGGCGCTCGGTCTTCTGCGCTTTCGGTTTTGCCATCACGCCCCCTCGAGCGCCGGCAGGCGTTCGTGGACGTAGCCCGTGAGTGGGACGCGCGGAAATCCCGGGGTTGTCGTGCAAAGGGTCGTGGACGCGTGAGAGGGTGTATGGGTAGGCATGTCGGTTCAGCGAAGTGGGCGCTCGCCGGAGCGCCCGAGACGGCCGCGGACGTCAGTGTGGCGAAAGTCTACCGCGACGCATTGTCACTTGGCGAGAGCTCAAGCCCCAGGACGCTGTACAAGTTGCGTAAGTGGGGGCTCGCTGGAGGAGAACGACAAGGCGGGGGACCGCGTTTCGACATCGGAATATCAAGGCTTGCGCGCGTGCCCGTCCTGCGAAGCGCCGCGCGTTCCGCATCGTCTGCCTATAGTCGACAGTTTGCCGACACGCTCGGCGACGAACTTGCGGGGGATTCGATGGGGTGCCAACAGTGTGCAGGCGCGACGGGCCCGGGCTCGGGATGGGACGCCGATTCCAGGGTCAAGGCGCAGGCTGGCCTCGAGATGGCGGGCATGCGCGAGGAGGCGGCATGCCTGCGCGCCGAACAGATGAGTTTGGGCGCCCGGCTCACGCGTGCGTGCAATGCGGCGAGCAACGCGCAGCGCAACGGCCAGGCGCTGCCGCGTGGCGTCGACCCCGCTCTGGCGCGGGCATTTACGCGCGCATGGGCGGGTCTGTGGGTGTCGACCGGACCGTGCCAGCATTTCTATCGCAAAGAGTTCGATCTCGCGCACCAACGCGATGGGCGGCTCGCGCAGACCAGGCATCGGGTCGATGCGAGGTTGGCGCCCACTCACGGTGAGGACGTGCGGCAATCGACCGACGTTCTCGCCGAGCAGGTCAGCAGCGACGCACTCGCGTGGCTGAAGACGATTTCCGAGACCGGTCATCGCGGATGGCATTTCCGTGCGGCGCGCGACGCCATGTCGCTCGTCGGCAACCTGTCGTTGCTTGCGATCGTCGCCGCTTGCTTTTACCGCGAGCACCAGGCGGACGACGAGCCGACAGGAGATCCGGCGGCTCGGATGTCCGCGGCCAACACACCGTTCGGTGTGCCGTGGGCCGACTGGACGTTGCTGGCGTTCGAAGGGGCGAAAGGCGTACTGACACAATCGCTGGGCTCGCCGACGCTCATTCGCCATCACGCGGTCGACGAAGTGCTCAAGCGCATGGATGCGGGATGTCGTCTGCTCGAAGCATGTGTGATGTTGCCAGCGTCCCCGAGGACATCGCCATGGCGCGATACGCTGGGCACACTCACCCGGGCGCGCGACGTCGCGACGCTCTTTACGTTTGCCAATTCCGCGGTGCCACCGACGCGGTTTGCCCTATGGATACCGTCCTGGTTTTCGGGCCCGTCGGAGACGAGAGACGGCTACCGCGGCCTCCTGCGGGTTGCGGGATTGATGCTGGACTCCTGTCGTGCCGTAACGAGTCTGCTGGGCACATGGGCGCGCAACGAGGCCTTTACCATCGATGCGAACGGGCTGGCGCAGCGATGGGAAGCGCTTTGTGCACGATTGGCGGCGGTGCCGGCGGAGGATGTGGCGACCGTGCTCGATCGCGTCGAAGCCGTCACGCAACTCGCCGCCCTTTGCGACACGCCACTGCTGGCGAAGATTGCGTCGCTCTCGATGTTGCGCGAACGTTTGCTCGTCTCGGGCGGTAGTTTGACCGCGGATCAGATTGCTGTTGAGTGCGCAGCGCTCCAGGTGCCGTGTCATGCGTCGCGCGTCGACGGCGCGAGCCGTCTGAGTCTGAACCCGGGGGAAAGCCCGTGGGGGCATCGCTGGAACGGCGAAGCGTGGCAGATCGGCGCTGCCACGCCAGCCCGGGCGTCGTATCGGTTGTTGTTGCTGTATCAACACTGGAGCGCGGCGCTGCTCGAACGGGCGGTGTCTGCCTCGATCGCCGAGAAGCAGGAGGCGGTGTCGTCGCAAGACGATCGCTCGCGCGCCGGACGTACGCGCTCAAGCGTGGCATACATCGATATCGAATCGACGCGGGTCTGAGCCAAGCGTCGCCACCGTGCGTCCCTCCCCACATCACCGCATCTAAGCGGAAACCCTGATGAGCATTTGACTTGACACCGATAATTTGTCCATCGATGGTATACAGAATACTGAAACGAGTTTTCCATCATGATGAATCCCACAGTCGAGCCGCTCGACGACGGTGTCATATCAGGTCGGGCAACCGGGGCGGTGCCATGGCATTACGCCACGCTGACAGCAGTCCAGGAGGCGCTGCGGCGGCGTGAGGTCACTTCCGAAGCCCTCGTGGCAGCGTGCGAGGGTGCATGGCGCAAGGCGAATCCGCGGCTCAATGCGGTCGTGGTAAGCGATTTCGACAGCGCCTACGCGCTCGCGCGCAAGCGCGACGCCGAGTTGCGCGCCGGACTCGTCCGAGGCCCCTTGCACGGCGTGCCGTTCACCATCAAGGAGTCGTTCGACGTCAAGGGCTGGCCCACCACCGTGGGCGATCCGGCGTTCACCGGCAATATCGCGGCGCGGCATGCGGGCGTGGTGCAACGGCTGACCGACGCGGGGGCGATCTTGCTGGGCAAGACCAACGTGCCGATCTGGCTGCGCGACTGGCAAAGCTACAACGACGTCTACGGCACGACGCGCAATCCTCACGACATGCACCGCACGCCGGGCGGTTCGTCGGGCGGCAGCGCTGCCGCCGTCTGTACGGGCATGGCGTTCTTCGACGTCGGATCGGACATCGGTTCCTCGATCCGCAATCCAGCGCACTACTGCGGCATCTTTTCGCACAAGAGCACGCACGGTCTGGTGCCGCTCGACGGCCACGGACTTCCCGGTGGCATGACGTTTCCCGATATCAACGTGGCCGGACCGCTGGCCCGCAGCGCGGCCGATCTCGAGGTGGTGCTTGCCGCGATCGCCGGGCCGTCCGCCGAGGCCGCATGCGCCGTGCGCTTCGAACTGCCGCGCTTTCATGCCACCGATCTGCGCCAGATCCGCTTCGGCATTCTGCCCAATCACCCGGTTGCCGACGTCGACGCCGAGGTGGAGCAATGCCTCGTGAATCTCGGCAAGGACCTCGAACGGCGCGGCGCGCAGGTGCTCTGGAACGCCCACCCGTCGCTCGACGCTACCGAACTCATGCGCGTCTATACGCTGATGCTGCGCGCGTCGACCTGCGGGTATCTCGGCGACGACGCTTTCGAGGCTGCCGTCGCGGCCGCCGCGCAGGCGCCCTCGGACGACGTCCGTTACGCATCGCTCCAGTACGTGGGGGCCGCGATGCGCCACCGCGACTGGCTCAGGCTGCAGCCGTTGCGTGAGCGTTTTGCCGCGGCGTGGCGCGAGTTGTTCGAATGCGTGGACGTGCTGCTGTGCCCGGTGGCCGCCACACCGGCGTTCCCCTTGAACGAGGAGGGGGCGCCCTGGCAGCGCACGCTGGAGGTCAACGGCTGCGCACAGCCGCTCACCACACAGCTTTTCTGGGCCGGACATTCCGGCTTGTGCGGCCTGCCCTCGACCGTGGCCCCCGCGGGGCGTACGGCTCGGGGGCTGCCCGTCGGCGTGCAGATCGTGGCTCCGCTGTATCACGACCTGCGCTCGATTCATGTAGCCAGATTGCTGGAAGCCGCCGGCTACGCCTTCGTACCACCCGCCTGATCCTTCGAACCACCGAAACCCCAAGCGTCGACAACCTCATCGATCCCACAAAACCCACGACCTCCAAGGAGGACGCCGCCATGTCCTGGCTAAATTCGCTATCGAGAAACGAGAAGCGTGCCTTTGCGGGCACGTTCATCGGCCATACGGTCGATGTCTACGATTTCATGATCTATTCCTTTCTCATTCCGGTGCTGCTCACCACCTGGAACATGAGCAAGGCCACCGCGGGCAGCATCGTCACGTACACGCTGATCGCTTCCCTTGTCGGCGCGATCGGCGCGGGCCTGCTCGCCGACCGTTACGGCCGCGTGCGCATCCTGCGCTGGACCATCGCCATCTTCGCGCTGGCGTGCTTCGGCTGCGGTCTGACCAACTCTCCCACGCAACTCGCCGTGCTGCGCATCGTGCAGGGCCTCGGCTTTGGCGGGGAGTCGTCGCTGTGCATGGTGCTGGTCATGGAGACGATCCGCAATCCGGCCCATCGAGGCAAATTCTCCGGCTTTACGGCCAGCAGCTATTCGTTCGGCTGGGCGCTGGCGGCCATCGCATATAGCGCGATCTTCAACTGGCTGCCGTCCGAGATCGCCTGGCGCGTGTGCCTGTTCATCGGTGTGGCGCCGGCGTTGATGGTGTTCTGGCTGCGCCGCAATCTCGAAGAGCCGGAAGCCTTTACCCGCACGATGGCGGAGCGCCGTCAGACCAGCCCGCTCACGACGATTCGTGGTGTGTTCAGCGGACGCCTTGCCGCTCGCACCCTGTGGTGCAGCCTGCTGTCGGGAGGCATGCTCGGCTCGTACTACGCGATCGCGACCTGGATGCCGACGTGGCTCAAGACGGAGCGGGGCCTGTCGGTGACGGGAACGGGCATGTGGCTCGCGATCACGATCGTGGGCTCGATCGTCGGTTACGCGGCAGGAGCGTGGTGTACCGACAGGCTCGGCCGTCGTCCGACCTACATCCTGTTCGCGCTCGGCGCATTCGCCATGAGCATTGCCTACATGCTGATTGCGGCGCCGATACCCGTGATGATGGTGCTGGGCTTCCTGATGGGCGTGCTGATGCAGGGAACGTTCGCGGGCGTGGCGGCAACGATTTCGGAGACGTATCCGCACGAAGTTCGCGCCACCGGTTATGGCGTTGCCTATAACGCGGGACGCGTCATCGGCTCGATCTTCCCGTTCATGGCGGGCTGGCTTGCCAGCGGTCACACCACGCTCACCTTCGCCATTCCGATCGTCGCCGCCGTCGGTTATGGTCTCGTGGTCGTTGCGGCGCTGATGCTGCCCGAGACGAACGGTATCAAGCTGGACGCGATCGATCCCGTGAATGCCGATACCCGCGCTGACGCCGACGCTTCGCGTACCGTGCATCCGGTCCACGGCACTCATGGCACAGTGACCAACGCCGTTGGCCGCGCCGTCGACTGAGCTTTCCTTCTCTCTCTGTATCCCTGCACCTCTTTACCGCGGCACGTCCCGCACCGGAATTTGTTGTATTGGCATTTTTGGTAAAACTGTATACAGTGTACCAAAATGATAAATCGAACCCGCTTTGTACCGGCTTGCCGGGGCGGAGCGGGTCAACCACCTGAAACCAAGGAGCAAGACATGGCTGAACTGATGGACCGCGAAACCTTCCGCGCGGCACTCGAAGAAGCAATCAAGGGCAAGAGCGCGAACAAGGCGCCGTTCAGTATCGCGTGGGCCAGCGGCAAGCTCTCGCGGGCGCACCTGGCGCGCTGGGCGGAGAACCACTACCACTATGTGGGCCCGTTCGCCGATTACCTCGGCTACCTGTACGCCCGCACGCCCGACCACATGACCGAGGCGAAGGACTTCCTGCTGGCGAACATGTACGAAGAGGAGATCGGCGGCGATCGCCACACCGATCTGCTGATCCGTTTCGCCGAGGCGTGCGGTACGACCCGCGAGCGCGTCGTCGACCCGGACAACATGTCGCCGACCACGCGCGGCCTGCAGAGCTGGTGCTATGCCGTGGCGATGCGCGAAGACCCGGTGGTGGCCGTGGCCGGCCTGGTCGTCGGTCTGGAGTCGCAGGTGCCGTCGATCTACCGCAAGCAGACTCCCACGCTGCGCGACAAGTACAAGTTCACCGACGAGGAAGTCGAGTTCTTCGATCTGCATATCGTCTCTGACGAGATTCACGGTGAGCGCGGCTATCAGATCGTGCTGGAGAACGCCAACACCGTGGAGCTTCAGCAGCGTTGCCTGAAAATCTGTGAGATCGGCGCGCAAATGCGTCTGCTCTACACGACGGCGCTCTATTACGACTACGTCGAGAGCGAAGTGCCGCTGCCCGAACTGGGACTTGCCGCCTGAGCAGGCTCCGCCTCCCCGCGCCGCCAACCGTCCTGTCTTCCGGGCGACACACGGCGGCGCGGTCCTGAAGACGCTTTGCAGGACGCTGTTGTCATGACATCCGCTCCCACATTTCTGAACTACATCGACGGCGAATGGTGCGCGAGTCGCTCGGGCGCCACCTTCGCGAATCTGAACCCGGCCGACACGCGCGACGTCGTGGGCCACTTCCAGGCGTCCAGCGAGGTGGATGCACAGGCCGCCGTGCGCGCCGCCGCATCGGCATTCGACGCCTGGAAGCGCCTGTCGACGAGCGCTCGCGCCAGATTCCTCATCGATGCGGCGACCTATCTCGAACGCAACGCCGAGCGTTTCGGCGAAGAGCTCACGCGCGAGGAGGGCAAGCCGAAGGCCCTCGCGAAAGACGAGTTCATGCGCGCGGCGCAAACGCTGCGCTACTACGCCGTCGAGGCGCAGTCGTACGGCGGGGAGACGTTTCCCAATGACGACGCCGATATGACGGTGTATACCGTCCGCGAGCCGCTGGGGGTGGTCACGGTGATCTCGCCGTGGAATTTTCCCGTGTCGATCCCGGCGCGCAAGATCGCGCCGGCCCTCGTCTGCGGCAACACGGTGGTGTTCAAGCCGGCGTCCGACGCGCCACTGAGCGGGCTGCGTCTGGCGGAGGCGTTCGTCGAGGCAGGCATTCCCGCGGGCGTACTCAACTTTGTGACGGGCAGCGCATCGGCCGTCGGCCCGACACTGGTCGGCGCACGCGAAGTGCGCGCCATCTCCTTTACCGGATCGACGACGGCGGGCGAGCAGATTCACCGTGCCGCGTCGATGTCGACTCGCACGCAGATGGAGCTCGGCGGCAAGAATCCGCTGATCGTGCTCGACGCGCGGGACATCGACCGCGCTGTCGATCTGACGATCAAGGGCGGCTTCTCGCTCACCGGTCAGGCGTGTACCGGCACCAGCCGGGTCCTGGTGGCGCGCGATATCCGCGCCACATTCGTCGAGCGGCTGGCCGCGAAGACCGCGACGCTCAAGGTCGGCAGCGGCATGCAGCCCGGCATCGATATCGGCCCGTTGGCAAACGCGGGGCAGTTGCGCACGGTGCTCGACTACATCGAGATCGGCAAACGCGAAGCCACGCTGGTATGCGGCGGCGAGCAACTCACGCATGACGCTTACGCGCACGGCTACTTCGTCACGCCGGCGGTCTTTTCGCAGGTACCACGTGATGCCCGTATCGCACGCGAGGAAATTTTCGGCCCGGTCATCGCCGTGATCGACGTGGACGGCTACGAGGACGCGATCGCCGTTGCGAACGACAGCGACTATGGACTCGCCGCCGCGCTCGTCACGCAGGATCCGCGACTCATGCACCGTTTCGCGAACGATATCGAAGTCGGCACCGTCAAGATCAACCGCACGACCACCGGCAATCTCGTGAACGCGCCGTTCGGCGGCATCAAGCAGTCGAGCACGGCCACATTCCGCGAGTCCGGGCGCGACGGCCTCGAGTTCTATCAGCAGATCAAGACGGTCTATCGCGGTGTTTGACGCCCGCGCATCTTCCGTTCCCGATATTCCAGATATCTCCGACACCTCACCGGATCAGTCATGAAACCCTTCTTCAAACTTGAACTTGCCGAAGCCCGTCACATGATCGCGGCGGCGATTGCGCGTTCGCGGGAAATCGGCGTCCTCGAGTCGATTTGCGTGGTCGACGAGGGCGGCTTCCCGCTCGCGCTCGAACGCATGGACGGTGGCCGCATCACCGGCCCGCAGATCGCCTGGAACAAGGCGTTCACGGCGGCGGGACACAAGCGCTCGACGCACTTGTTCACCACGCCTCCCAACGGTCCCGCGCTGCCCGGCAACGAAGCTTTCGGTATCCAGTGGAGCTTCGAGGGGCGCTTCGCGGCGTTCGTCGGCGGCTTCCCCATCGTGGTCGACAAGCAGGTCGTCGGCGGCATCGGTTTGTCGGGTGGCAATGGCGAGCAGGATACGCAGGCGGGTCTGGCGGGTCTGGCCGCGTTGCAGGCGCTGTTGCGCGAGAGCGGACGCGAAGTCCTCGTCCAGCCCGACATCAAGCTTTGATGCGAGGCCGCCGGTGAGCTATCGAATCACATGGATCGAGGCCCAGCGAAGCTTCGACGCAACGCCCGACGAAACCGTGCTCGAGGCCGCGCGGCGGGCGGGGGTCGTACTGCCGTCCGAGTGTGAGTTCGGCGGCTGTGGGACGTGCCGCGTCAAGCTCACGCAGGGGCGCGTGCGGTACGAGGACATGCCGGGCGCGCTCTCGCGCGAGGAGGCCGACGCGGGCTACGCACTGCTGTGTCAGGCGCATGCGTGCTCCGATCTCGCGATCAGTACGGAGCGCGTGCTCGAATCGCCCGGGCCGGCACGTCGGCGTCTGGCGACGGTGGCTCGCTTGGCATCGCTTGCGCCGGACGTGACCCGGCTCGTGCTGGCCATCGACGACGGCGATCCGTGGGTCTTCCGTCCCGGGCAGTACCTCAATGTTTTCCCCGGCGGCGATTTGGGGCCGCGCAGCTTCTCGATGGCGTCTCATCCCGACGCCGCCGACGGGCGTCCCGAAGTGGAGCTCCATATCCGTCATATCGAGGGAGGGCGCTTCACGCAGACGCGCCTGAGCCAGCTGCGTCCCGGCGACAAACTCGAGGTGGAAGCCCCGTTGGGTGGATTCGGTTATCACGAAGACGACTACCGGCCGATCGTCATGGTCGCCACCGGCACGGGCATCGCACCATTGCGCAGCATGCTGGCGCAGATGCTGGCAAGCGGCGATACACCGCCGATCGATCTGTACTGGGGCGGTCGCACGCAGGCGGCGCTGTATCTGCACGGCGAGCTGACGCAGCTTGCCGCCGAGCACGAGGATTTCCGCTACGTGCCGGTGCTTTCGCGTGCGGATGACGACTGGCAGGGCGCACGCGGTTACGTGCAGGGTGTCGTGCTGTCCGAGCATCCCGATCTTTCCGAGCATGCGGTGTACCTGTGCGGCTCGCCGATGATGATCGCGGACGCGCAGCGGGCCTTCGTCGCGAATGGCGCCAGCGTGCGCTATGTGTATGCCGACAGCTTCACGTTCCAGCATCCGGCGCCCGTGGAGGCCGCAGCCTGAGCGTCATGCAAAAAGCGGGGGAATGGCGCTTGCGCCGCTCACCCCCGCCCGTCGCCCATCCGCCCCTGTCTATCGGAAGCGCTTCGACGTATCACGCGCCGCGCTCGATGAACGTCCGGTAAGCCAGCGCGGCGAGTGCCACGTCCTGCAGACCGAATCCGACCGCCTTGTAGACGATGATCTCGTCGTCGCGTTGCCGGCCCGGCGTCAGGCCTTCGAGCACGTCGCCCAATTCCTCGACTTGGTCCCAGTCGACGAGCCCCGGCGCGGCCAGCAGCAAATCGCCGGCTTCTTCGCGGGCCTGCTCGCGCAACTCCACGACGACGCGCGCCGCACGGGCGAGGGTGCTGTCGTCCGTCTCGCGCGTGGTCGGCAGGCTCGAACCGATAGCGGCGACGAAAGCGCCCGACGACAGGGCGCGGCCATCGAAGAGCGGCGTCGTCGAGCGTGTTGCGGTGACGACGATATCGGCGCCATCGAGCGCCTCGTCGGTTTGCATGGCGCTGGCCGTCACGCCTTGCGCGCCGTAAGTCTCGTTGAGCGCTGCGGCGAGGGCGGCATCGCCGTCGATACCGACAATCCGCAGCGTTTCGACGCCCCGCATTTGCGCGAGCGCGTGGGCGTGAGCCGCTCCCTGGACGCCGGTGCCGAAGACCGCCGCCGTGCGTGCGCCGCGCCGGGCCAGCGCCCGTACGGCGAGCATCGTCGTCGCGGCCGTGCGCACGCGAGTGATGGCATTCGCGTCGAGTGTGGCAAGGCAAGCGCCGTCGGACGCGCGGAACAGCACGATCACGAAGTTGAACTGACCTCGAATGGTGGAGTAGACCTTCGCACCCGCGACGTCCGCGCCGGGGAGCACGGCGCCGAGGGTCGAGAGCTTCGTGCCTTGTGCTTCGGTACGTATACGACGTTGCACTGCGGCGCTACCGCGTGCGAGTTCGCGAAATGCGCTCTCGAGCGTGGGAATGGCTTGCGGGACGTCAATCAGCTTGTCGATTTGTGCGTCGGTGAGATGAATCATCGGTCGCGTTTTGTATAGATTGAAAATGGGTATACGGTATACGAACAAAAGCCATCTCACAAATAGTTCGAGGCCGAGGGGCCAGTGAAAAGCCTGAGTTTCGAGGTCGAGACGCCACAGAGCGGTCCGTTGGAATTTATTTCGGTATACAGTATCCATTAACGCGTTACACTGTCGCAAAAACCGCCGCCGTACGCCAAGGGGCGGGGTCTCGGTGAAAGGAGGAGGTATGCCAGTCGTTGTATTTCGCAGGAACGGTCAGACGTACCGGGAAGAGGTGAAGGCCAGGACCAACCTGGTCGTCCGTGCGGGCATCAAGCAGTTTCCATTCCCCCATTTGCGCTACGAATGCGGCATGGGCAAGTGTTCGCGTTGCGCGTGTCGCGTGCTGGCCGGCGGCGAACATCTTCCGGCGCCGAACTGGAAAGAGAAGAAGCAACTGGGCGAGCGGCTCGATGCGGGTTTCCGGCTGGCTTGTCAGCTCTGGATCGAGCACGACATCGAACTGGAGCAGGGCGACGAATTGCCGGTGGCGCCTTGAGCGCAGGGCACTGTCGCGCATCGTCAGGCTACCCGCAACGAGGAAAGCGAATGTACATCGTACTTACGAGCCGCCCGGGCCAGTATCGCAGCGAACCCACGCCCGGCATCACACCGATCGAGACCCACGACTACTTCTACGGCACGCGCCACGTCGCGGCGTTCGTGGTGGCAAAGCTGGACGCGCAAGCGCGCGTGCGCATCGTCGACGAATCCGTGCCGGACGAGGCGAATCTCGTGCCCACCAAATTTTTCGAGAAGTTCGACAGCGTGTCGGAGGCGGTGGCGTCGCTCGAGTCGCTCGTTGGCCGCGAACATGCGCTGGCGCGACTTCGCCGCCGCAATCCGGAGACATCGGTCAACACCATGGTGCAAATCACGTTCATCACGAATGGCGGCAAAGTCGTCGAGGCGCCGCCCAACAGCAATCTGCTGCGCGTGTCGTTGCGCGAGAAGGGGGGGATTCCGTTCAAATGCGGCGGCGGTCTGTGCGGTACCTGTCGGTGCCGTGTGGAACAGGGCCGTGAGCATACCGACGAGGTCAAGCAAAAGGAGCGCAGGCACCTGAGCCCCGACGACCTCGCCAACGGCTATCGCATGGCCTGCCAGACCTTCGTCAACGGCAATGTGAGCGTGTCATGGTGAGCGGCCCGGACGTGACGACCGAGCCGTTCTCGGCCTTGCCGATCGAGCAGCGTCGGCTGATGCTCGAACTGGGGCCGCGCTGGAACGATGACATCATCGCGCACCGCAAGGCGGTGATCGAGTGCTACACGCCAGTGCTGGCGGCGGCGCCGAGGAGTCCGCACGTCGAGCGCGACGTGCCCTACGGCGAGCATGCGCGTCAGGTCCTCGATGTCTTTGAACCGGTCGCGCCTTCGACGGACCTGCGCGAAGCCGTCCTGTTCGTCCATGGCGGTGCGTTCGTACGCGGCAACAAGAGCGTCAACGGTGAGATTTACGACAACGTATGCCACTGGTTCGCGCGACAGGGCATGTTGGCGATCAACGTCGAATACCGTCTGGCCGACGAGGCGCGGTGGCCCGGCGGCGCGCAGGATGTCGCGCGGGCCATCGCCTGGGTGCACGAGAACGCTTCGCGCCTGCGTATCGACACGTCGCGCATCTTCCTCATCGGACACTCGGCCGGGGGCACGCACGCGGCCGGTTGTCTGTTCGATCCGGCGCTGACGGAAGCGTCCTCCTTGCCGGCTGGAGGTGTGGCTGGCCTGGTGCTGATCAGTGCGCGGTTGTTCGCGGATGTCGATGCGCGCAACCCGAACGCGGGGCCCGTGCGGGCGTATTTCGGCGGCGATGAATCGCGCTATGCGCAGCGCTCGCCGCTCACGCACGGTGCGTGCTGCGCGGTGCCGACGATGATCGCCGTCGCGGAATACGAAAACCGGTTCCTCGACGACTACGGCGCGGCGTTTTTCCAAACACTCCTGCGCGCACGCGGTGCGGCGCCCCGGTTCGTCCAGGTGCGCGGCCACAATCACACGTCGATCGTGGCGCACTTCAATTCCGGTGAGGAGTGGCTGGGGCGGGAAATACTGGCGTTCATGGCGTCGGCATGTCGTCCTGCCTGAGAGCGGACATCTACGCCGCGTCCCGGGCAATACTTGCCGGCGGAGTGCCTCCCTGATCGTGTACAGTCTACAAAAAGCCGTTGCTGCTATAAAATGCGTCGGTTATTGGGGACCATGGGCCACGGCAGCAGGCGTCCGTGGGCGCGGAACCGTCGGTTTGTGGAGATTGGAATTATGGTACGGGGAGCCACAGGGGCAAACGGTCGCGAGCCGATCATGCACCAGCAGCTTTCGGATCTGGTGACTGCCCGTTTGCGCGAGTCCATCACCTCGGGGACTTACAAGCCGGGCGACCGCCTCGTCGAAGGACGGATCGCTCAGGAACTGGAGGTGTCGCGCGTGCCGGTGCGCGAGGCGTTGCGGGCGCTGGCCGTCGAGGGGTTGGTGGAAGTGAGGCCCCGGCACGGTGCGGTCGTGGCGTCGTTCGATCCGGCGTCGGCGCGTGAACTGGTACAGATCCGCGCCACGCTCGAGGGACTGAACGCCCGCCTGGCGGCGGAACATTGCACGCCGGAGTTGGTCAAGCGCATCGAAAAGGTTCTGCAGGAGGGCAACGCCAAGGTCGCCGCGGGAGAGACGTCGGGCCTCCTGGAACTCAATGCCCGTTTCCACGACTTGTTGTATTCCGCGGGCGCGAACGCGATGCTCGCGGACCTGATGCGTTCCATGCGCGACCGTTCGCGCATGCTGTTCGTCAACGCCAGCGACGAAGAGGTACGCATCACCTGGGAAGAGCACGCCGCCATTCTGCGCGCAGTGCAGTCCGGCGATGCGGCGTTTGCCGCACTTCTCGCCGAACGCCACGTCACTCGCGCCGCGCAGTACTACCTGGATAACCTCGCCCGCTGAGCTGCTTGCGTCGAGCGAAGACACAAGCGCTTGGCTCACCCTCGGTTCACCAATTCGTCTCCCGCTCCGGCGTCGCCGTGATCTTGTGGATGGAGAGGTCGGCGCCGTAGTACTCCTGCTCGTCGTCGAGCCGCAGGCCCATGACGCGCTTGATCACGCCGTAGACGAGGTAGCCGCCCGCGAAGGCGATGGCCACCCCCATCATCGTGCCGGCAACTTGTGCGATGAAGCTCACGCCGCCGAGTCCGCCGAGCGCCGTCTGACCGAAGATGCCCGCCGCCAGCCCACCCCAGATGCCGCACACGCCATGCAGCGGCCACACGCCAAGCACGTCGTCGATGCGCAGGCGATTCTGCGTCACCGTGAACAGCCATACGAACAGTCCACCCGCCACGGCGCCGACGACGAGCGCGCCCAGCGGATGCATCACGTCGGAACCCGCGCACACCGCCACGAGCCCGGCGAGCGGGCCGTTGTGAATGAAGCCCGGATCGTCCTTGCCGACCCACATCGCGACGAGCGTGCCACCGACCATCGCCATGAGCGAGTTCACCGCGACCAGCCCCGAGATACCGCCCACGCGCTGCGCACTCATCACGTTGAAGCCGAACCAGCCCACGATCAGGATCCATGCACCGAGCGCCAGGAATGGAATCGACGACGGCGGATGTGCCGCGACCTGTCCCTGACCGTTGTAACGTCCGCGGCGAGCCCCGAGGTGCAACACGGCTGCCAGCCCGATCCAGCCGCCGACCGCGTGCACCACGACCGAACCCGCGAAGTCGTGGAACGGCGCGCCCAGCGCATGCGTGAACCCGTCTTGAATGCCCAGATGGTTGTTCCACGCAATTCCCTCGAAGAACGGGTAGATCACGCCCACGAGGAAGAAAGTCGCCACCGATTGCGGATGAAATTTCGCGCGCTCCGCAATGCCTCCCGAAACGATGGCCGGAATCGCCGCGGCAAACGTCAGCAGGAAGAAGAAGCGGATCAGCGCATAGCCATTGTGCTCGGAGAGCACCGCCGCGCTCGACCAGAAATCGACGCCGTAAGCGAGCGGATAGCCGATAAAGAAATAGGCGAGGCCGGAGACCGCGAAGTCGGTCAGGATCTTGACCAGTGCGTTCACCTGGTTCTTCTTGCGAACCGTACCAAGTTCGAGAAAGGCAAAGCCGGCGTGCATGGCAAGCACCAGGATCGCGCCGAGCAGAAGGAACAGCACGTCGCCGGGGGTATTGGAATTGGGCATGAATGTGCTCTTTTGGTGCAAACGAGAAGAAGAACGAAGATATGCAAGAGCGATGCCAGACTTCTCAACCACTTTGATTTATATGGACGTTTTATCTGATGAGTCGATGTGGTCCGTCGCGTCTGGCACGATCGTGGTGCCGTGTGCCGTCCTGGGAACGAAGATGGGCGAACTCGGTGCATGTCGTCGCGAGGGCGGCAGTGAAAAATGCGGAAAGGCGTGCCGCCGTCATGCGCGATGCGGCGCACTCGCGTGCGGTATAGAATCGGGCGTTCTCGCAGCTTCGGACCGAGGCTGCGTCGCGCGGCGTCGCACGATGCGTCTGGACAGCGCCTGGAGCGAGGGCGGTGAGGCGGCGCTGTGCGACAACTACAACATCGATTGACACACGCACAACCACAGAGGAAATCCCATGATCTTTGAAATTGCCCAGATCGAAGTGAAGCCCGGCACCGAAGCCGCCTTCGAGCAAGGCGTGGCGAAGGCCGCACCGCTTTTCAAGGGCTCGAAAGGCTGCCACGGCATGCGTCTGCTCAAATCCATCGAGCAGCCGACGCACTACAGCCTCGTCGTCACCTGGGAAACGCTCGAAGACCACACCATCCACTTCCGCAACTCGGAAGCGTTCCAGCAATGGCGGGCACTGGTGAGCGAGTGCTTTGCCGCACCGCCCAACGTGAGCCACGTCACCGAAGCGCTGATCGGTTTCTAAGCGACGGGATGTCAGGCGCGTCCGGGCGCTGCCCAGGCCCCAGGCCCCAGGCCCGGATGACGCACCCGGCGGCGCAACGCCGTGAGTCCAAAGGGCGGCGGCAGGAGAAGTCCTCGTCGCCGCCTTTTGTTTTTCTGTCTTTCATCGGATGGGAGACTAAGGGTTAACTCGGTGAAGTTCGTCGAAAGTTTTCAGATAACATGAAAACCAGAAAAGCATGAGACGGACGTGAGAGGATGGCCACCAAGCCCAAGACCCTGACCGAACAGGTCGCGCAGCAATTGCAGGACGCGATTCGGCAGGGCGTTTATCCCGTCGGCACCCGGTTGCCGACCGGCAAGCAGCTTTCCGAGACCTATGGCGTAAGTCCCGCGGTGATCCGTGAGGTCACGGAGCGCTTGCGCGCGCAGGGGCTTATCGACAGCCGGCAAGGTGCGGGCGTGACGGTCAAGGCGCGTACGCCGTCGAGCGGCTTCCAGGTCCCCGTGGGGCAGGACGCCGCCGATCTCGCGAGCGTCTACGAGTTGCGTCTCGACCTGGAGAGTACGGCCGCCGCGCTCGCCGCCGTGCGTCATACCGAGGAGGACATTCGTCGGCTCGGCGACATTCTCGAAAAGCTCGAAACGAACCTGTATCACGTGGAAAACGGCGCGGAGTACGACACGGCGTTCCATGCCGCCATCGCCCGCGCCACGCACAACCGCTACTACGCCGATCTGCTGCAGTATCTGAATCTGCAGATCCGCCAGGTCGTCCACACCGCGCGCACGAACACGCTGCTCCACGAAGGGCTTGCCGCGCAGGTGCATCAGGAGCACGTGGCCGTGTTCAATGCGATCAAGGCGCGCGACCCATTGCTCGCACGCGCCGCGTCGCTCTCGCACCTGCTGCGCGCCTCGGCTCGTCTCGGTCTGACGCTGCCCGGTCGAGACGTCATCACCGGCGCCATCGCGCCGACCCGGCCCTGATCTGTCAGATGCCATTCCCTGCACTGCAACTCCCCGACGCGGGACATCATGACTCACACCGCTTTTGCTCAACGCCTCATCGATGCCGTCGGCGTCGACAGCGTCCTCACGGCAACCGACGACATCGCACCGTGGCTGGCCGACTGGCGCGGCATGTATCGTGGCAATGCGCAGGCCGTCGTGCGTCCGCGCACCACGGAAGATGTCGCGAAGATTCTCGCGCTCTGTCAGAGCACGGGCACGCCCGTGGTGCCGCGTGGTGGCAATACCGGCTTGTGCGGGGGCGCGACGCCCGACGCCTCGGCGCAGAACGTGGTGCTGAGTCTGGACCGCATGAATGCCGTGCGCAGCCTCGACACCATCGCCAACACGATGGTCGCGGAAGCCGGCTGCATTCTCGAAGACCTGCAGCGCGCCGCGCGCGACGCGAACCGTCTGTTGCCCCTGAGCCTCGCCGCCGAAGGGTCGTGCCAGCTCGGCGGCAATCTCGCGACGAACGCCGGCGGCGTGAACGTCGTCCGCTACGGCATGACGCGTGAGCTGGTCCTCGGCGTCGAAGCCGTGCTGCCGAACGGCGAGATCCTGCACGGCCTGCGCACGCTGCGCAAGGACAACACCGGCTATGACCTCAAGCAACTGCTCATCGGCTCGGAAGGCACGCTCGGCGTGATCACGGCGGCGGCGCTGCGGCTCCATGCGCCGACGCCGGTGCGACAGGTGGTGATCGCGGCCGTTGGTTCGCCGCGTCAGGCGTTGGCGCTGTATGAGCTGCTTTTCGCCGAATGCGGTCCGCGCATGCAGGCGTTCGAGTTCTTCACCGGCGAGTGTGTCGATCTGGTGATCGCGAACGTGCCCGGCGTGCGGGCGCCGTTCGCCGACCGGCATCCCGGCTATGTGTTGATCGAGCTTGCCGACACGGCGAACGAAGCGGCGTTGGCCGCCTTGCTCGAGCGGGTTATCGAGACGGCGATCGAGCGCGACCTCTGCGCCGACGCCGTGGTGTCGTCCACACTCGGCCAGCTCGAAGCGATGTGGAAGCTGCGCGAAGAGATTTCCGAAGCGCAACGCGCGGACGGCCCGCATCTCAAGCACGACGTTTCGCTGCCGATCGAAGCCATTCCCGATTTCATGGCGAGCGCCGAGGCGCGCGTGCGTCGCGTATGTCCGCAGGTCCGTCCGTTCATCTTCGGTCACTTCGGCGACGGCAATCTGCACTACAACCTGTCTCGCCCCGCGGGGGAAGCGCCGGACTTCATGACGAAGCACGGAGAGGCGATCACGGCGGAAGTGCTCGACGAAGTCGCGCGCCACGGTGGCAGCATCAGTGCCGAGCACGGCATCGGGCAGCTAAAGCGTTCGTATTTCGCCAAGTACAAGTCGCCGCTCGAACTGCGTCTGATGCGCGAGATCAAGGCCGTGTTCGATCCGGCCGGCATCATGAATCCGGGCAAGCTGCTGTAAGCGCGCGCTTCCCGCTTCCCCGTTTTTCCGGTTTGTTCCGGTTGTTTTTCCTCGGGCGCCGTCGCCCGATCCGTTTTAGCCCCTGGCGTGAGCCCGACGTCGTCACTGTCGCCCTCGCGCCTCCTGAGGAGTCGACATGACCGCAACCCCCGCCGCCGGAGCGCCGCTGTGCCTTGGCCCGCTGCCGGAGATCGATCCATCCACGTTTGACGTGCCCGCGGGCGCGGTCGATACGCACGCGCACGTCGTGGCGGCGAGCGGCGACTATCCGATGGTGCCCGAGCGCAGCTATACGCCGCCGCCCGCGCCCGAGGAGAAGTACCTCGCCATGCTCGACGCCACCGGCATGCGCCACGGCGTACTCGTGCAGATCAGTGTCTACGGCACCGACAATCGCTACATGCTCGAGACGCTGCGCCGTCATCCGGATCGACTGCGCGGTATCGCCGTCGTCTCGCCCGACGTGACCGACGCGGAACTCGAGGCGATGCACGCCGCCGGCGTTCGCGGCCTGCGCATCAACGTGCTGTTCGGCGGTGGCATCGGCTTTGCGGCGATGGAGACGCTGGCGCATCGCATCAAGGATCTCGGCTGGCACATGCAGTTCCTGATGGACGTGAAGACGCTGCCCGAACTCATGCCACGCATGACGAAGCTGCCGGTCACCGGGATCGTCGATCACATGGGACATACGCCGGTGGCGCAGGGACTCGATGCGCCGGGCTTCTCGGCGTTGCGCTCGCTCGTGCGCGATCACGGCTACTGGGTCAAGCTCTCGGGCGCCTATCGCATCAGCGAGCGGTTTCCGACGTTCGACGACGTGACGCCGTTCGCGCAGGCGCTTATCGACGACGCCCCCGACCGCATGGTGTGGGGCAGCGACTGGCCCCACGTTTCGCTCACGCGCATGCCGAACACCGGTGCGTTGCGCAACCTGCTGCCGATCTGGGCGCCGGACGCCGACGTGCGCCGCCGCATCCTCGTCGACAACCCGGCGCGTCTGTACGGATTTCCCACAACGGCCTGAGCGCATGACATCGCGGACGCCCGATGCGCCCGCGCATCATTCAAGATTTCAAGAGGAGACAAGATGAACTGGTATCGCCAGATGAACAAGACCGAACGGCGGACTTTCATCGCCGCGTTCGGCGGGTGGGCGCTCGATGCGCTCGATTTCATGGTGTTCACATTCGTGATCAGCACGCTCATCACCATCTTCAGCATCGACAAGGCGCAGGCCGGCATGCTGGCCACGGTGACGCTGCTGTTCTCGGCCATCGGCGGCTGGCTCGCGGGCGTGCTCGCGGACCGCTTCGGCCGCGTGAAGATCCTGCAGGTCACGATTCTGTGGTTCTCCGCGTGCACGATCCTGATCGGCTTCGCGCAGAACTTCGAACAGATCTTCGTGCTGCGCGCACTGCAGGGCCTGGGCTTCGGCGGTGAGTGGGCCGTGGGTTCGGTGCTCATGGGCGAGATCGTGCGCACCGAGTATCGCGGCCGCGCCGTGGGGACGGTGCAAAGCGGCTGGGCCATCGGCTGGGCGGTGGCGGCGCTGTGTTACACGGTGTCGTTCTCGTACTTGCCGGAAGCGTACGCCTGGCGTGTGCTGTTCTGGATCGGGGTGATTCCGGCGCTCTTCGTGATCTTCATCCGCAAGCACGTGCCCGAGCCGGAACTGTTCGAGCGCACCCGCAAGCAGGAAGCCTCGGCCGCCAAGCGCACGTCGGCGTGGGCGATCTTCTCGCCGGCGCTCCTCAAGACGACGGTGCTCTCGGCGTTGCTGTGCACCGGCGTGCAGGGCGGCTATTACGCCGTGACGACGTGGCTGCCCACGTTCCTGAAGACGGAGCGTCATCTGTCGGTGATCGGCACGGGTGGCTATCTGCTGGTGATCATTCTGGGATCGTTCATCGGCTACCTCACCGGCGCCTATTTGACGGACCGCCTGGGCCGCCGCGCCAACCTGCTGATCTTCGCCGTGCTCTCGGGGGCAAGCATCTACGCGTACACGCAGTTCCAGCTGAGCAACGACCAGATGCTGATCCTGGGTTTCCCGCTCGGCTTCGCCGCCTCCGGCATTTTCAGCGGCATGGGCGCCTACCTGACCGAACTGTTTCCGTCGGCGGTGCGCGCGAACGGGCAGGGCTTTGCCTACAACTTCGGGCGCGGCATCGGCGCACTGTTCCCGAGTCTCGTCGGCTATCTGGCCAAAACGAGCGGTCTGGGCACGGCCATCGGCATGTTTGCGGGCGGCGCCTACCTCGTGGTGCTCGTGACGGCATTTCTGTTGCCCGAGACGAAAGGGCGCGAGATCGAGTAAGTTCTTACCTTCGCGGGTGGCGGATGCGGCAGCGCCGGTGTGCCACCCGGTTTTCATGATTCAACGGAGTTCGCATGAAGGTTCTGGTGCCGGTCAAACGGGTAGTGGATTACAACGTAAAAGTTCGCGTGAAGAGCGACGGGAGTGGGGTTGACATCGCGAACGTGAAGATGTCGATGAATCCGTTCGACGAAATCGCGGTGGAAGAGGCGGTGCGACTGAAGGAAGCGGGCGTGGCGACCGAGGTGATCGCGGTGTCGGCGGGCGTGTCGCAGTCGCAGGAGACGCTGCGCACGGCGCTGGCGATCGGCGCCGATCGTGCGATCCTGATCGAGTCGGACGAGGAACTGCAGCCGCTGGCGGTGGCCAAGCTGCTCAAGGCGATCGTCGACAAGGAGCAGCCGCAACTGGTGATCCTGGGCAAGCAGGCCATCGACGACGACTCCAATCAAACCGGACAGATGCTCGCGGCGCTGGCCAGGCTGCCGCAGGCGACGTTCGCCTCGAAGGTGACGGTGGCGGACAATCGCGCGCAGGTCACGCGTGAGGTGGACGGCGGCCTGGAGACCGTTTCGCTGTCGCTGCCGGCGGTGATCACGACCGACCTGCGCTTGAACGAGCCGCGTTACGTGACGCTGCCCAACATCATGAAGGCGAAGAAGAAGCCGCTGGAGACGGTCAAGCCGGGGGATCTGGGCGTGGATGTGTCGCCGCGTCTGAAGACGCTGAAGGTGGCCGAGCCGCCCAAGCGCAGCGCGGGGGTGAAGGTGGCGGACGTGGCAGCGCTCGTCGACAAGCTGAAGACCGAAGCGAAGGTCATCTGAAGGGGGACGACGAGATGAGCATTCTGGTAATTGCGGAACACGACAATCAATCGATCAAGGCCGCGACGCTGAACACGGTGACGGCCGCGCTGCAATGCGGCGACGACGTGCACGTGCTGGTCGCGGGCAGCAACGCCCGGGCGGCGGCCGACGCGGCCGCGCGGATCGCCGGCGTGAAGCAGGTGCTGCTGGCCGACGCGCCGTATTTCGGCGACGGGCTGGCCGAGAACATCGCCGACGAGGTGGTGTCGATCGCGGGTGCGTACTCGCACATCCTGGCGCCGGCGACGGCGTACGGCAAGAACATCGCTCCGCGCGTGGCGGCGCTGCTCGACGTGGCGCAGATTTCGGACATCACGAAGGTCGACAGCGCGGACACGTTCGAGCGCCCGATCTATGCCGGCAACGCGATTGCGACGGTGCAAAGCGCGGACAAGGTGAAGGTGATCACGGTGCGCTCGACGGGCTTCGACGCGGCAGCGGCCACGGGTGGCGGCGCGGCGGTGGAGACGGTGGCGGCCACGCCGGACGCGGGCGTGTCGCAGTTCGTGGGCCGGGAGGTGACGAAGCTGGACCGTCCGGAGCTCACGAGCGCGAAGATCATCGTCTCGGGTGGCCGAGGTCTGGGCAGCGGCGAGAACTATACGAAGGTGCTCGAGCCGCTGGCGGACAAGCTGGGCGCGGCGCTGGGCGCGTCGCGCGCGGCGGTGGACGCCGGCTACGTGCCGAACGACTATCAGGTCGGTCAGACGGGCAAGATCGTGGCGCCGCAGCTGTATATCGCGGTGGGGATTTCGGGGGCGATTCAGCACTTGGCGGGGATGAAGGATTCGAAGGTGATCGTGGCGATCAACAAGGATCCGGAAGCGCCGATCTTCTCGGTGGCGGACTACGGTCTGGTGGGCGATCTGTTCACGGTGGTGCCGGAGCTGACGGGCGCGCTGTAAGCGTTCGGCGGACGCTACATTGAAGCGAGGCTGCGGGGCGTGTCCCCGCAGCCGATCCGCATGAGGATGGCGTGCTCCGCGAGATTGGCGGGCGCGGCTGACGTCTTCATGTCTTCATGCGAATCGGAAGGAAATCAAGGAACAGCAATGGACAACGTCGATTGCGTCGTGATCGGCGCGGGTGTGGTGGGATTGGCCGTTGCGCGGGCGATGGCGCAGGCCGGCCGGGAGGTGATCGTTCTCGAATCCGAGCGCGCGATCGGCACCGGCACGAGCTCGCGCAACAGCGAAGTCATCCACGGCGGCATCTACTATCCTCCCGGCTCGCGCAAGGCGACGCTGTGTGTCGAGGGCAAACACCGGCTCTATGAATTCTGCGCGTCGCATGGCGTGGAGCATCGTCGCTGCGGCAAGCTGATCGTGGCGACGACCGATCGTCAGATCGAAGAACTCGAAGCCATCGCCGCCAACGCGCGCGCGAGCGGCGTGGACGATCTCGAATGGCTCACCGCCGCTCAGGTTGCGCGGCGCGAGCCGGCGTTACAGACATTCGGTGCGCTGCTTTCGCCGTCCACGGGCATCGTGGACAGTCATGGCTTGATGCTCGCCCTGCAGGGAGACGCGGAACGTGCGGGTACGATGGTGGCGTTCGAATCGAAGGTGACGGGGGTACGTGTCGGCCCGGGCAGCGGTATCGAGCTCGATGTCGAGACCCAGGGCGAGACGGCGACTCTGCTTGCGCAAACGGTCGTCAACAGTGCCGGACTTCAGGCCGTCGATATTGCGCGGCGCTTCGAGGGACTCGCGCCCGAGCACATTCCGCCGCGCTACTACGCGAAGGGGAGTTACTTCACCTGTACGCAACGGGTGCCGTTCTCGCACCTGATCTATCCGGTGCCCGAGCCGGGCGGACTCGGTGTGCATCTCACGCTCGATCTCGGTGGGCAGGCGCGCTTCGGGCCGAACGTCGAATGGATCGACGAGATCGACTACACGGTGAACGCGTCGGATGGCGACGGCTTTTACGCGGCGGTGCGGCGCTACTGGCCGACGCTCGCGGACGGCGCATTGCAACCGGGGTATGCGGGAATTCGGCCGAAGATCAGCGGGCCGGGAGAGCCGGCGGCGGATTTTCGTATCGATGGGCCGGCCGTGCATGGCGTCGCGGGACTCGTGAACCTGTTCGGTATCGAGTCGCCCGGGCTGACGGCGTCATTGGCCATTGCCGAAGCGGTGCGCGCAGCGTTGTAACGCGAGACGTGACCCGCTGGCCCGTCTCGCGCATCGGCTGCTATCTGGCTAACCCCGTGATTCCTGCCTGGCGGTGCCGCGAACCTTGCGCGGCAGTCCTGTCGGACGGGAGTCGTTGCGTCTTTTGGCTTGCCGGGTACGCGGTTCAGCGCACGGCAACCGGCGGCTTCCACGAAGCCGGGTTCGTCCAGAAGACACCCCGCAGGCGATCGGTGTCGCCACACGGCGTACTGCGCGCCGGCTTGCTGATCTGACCTGCGCAAGCGCTGATGTCGCGGCCCGATTGCTGCAAGCGTTTCAGAATCGTATCGAGCATGCCCGATTCGCGCCATTCATTGAGTTTGCGGCGGCAAGTCGGCACGGAGGGGTACTGCATGGGCAGCTTGGACCAGCTCTCGCCAGTGAACAGCACCCACAAGACAGCATTGGTCAGCGTGCGCTGCTCGACTTGAGGGCGGCCTCGTCGTTCCGTACGGACCGGTCGGTCGCAAATCAGATCACGCAGGGCGTGCCATTCAACGTCGCTCAGTTCAGTAAACATAACACCTCGACCCAAAACAAACGGAGGCGCCGCAGGGGGCGAGTCCGGATTTCGCGATCTCGCACGAACCGATGCAAACGGGTGCGTGCTTATCGTCGAAACTCGGCCAAGGCGGCGTCGGTCCCCGATGCTGGAAACACAAGCAACAAGCATGCCAGGACATCGGGTTCTCTCGTGAAGAACGCCGCGGGCGGGTCGAACCACACTGCGAAGGGAGCGTTTGACCAGCAAAAAAACGCCCACTTGGCAGGTGGGCGCAGCTCCTGAGTGGCAATTGGGATAGGCAATCGCAAAAGCGTCAGGAGAAAAGGAATACGTGCCTTTTGGCCGGTCCGGATCGTTTTTTGTTCTCGGCCCTGGCCAGGGTGTCTCGCTCCACATGCGCCAGCTTGTCAAGCTTGCAGGCGCAATGATGACAAAAAGCGCGAGTCGACGCGCTTCGGAATTACCCCCATTGCGGTGCATGGCGCTCGCCGAAGGCGATTCGCCCAACAAGGGTGCCCGCTTGCGCCCGGATAGGGCACCGCGTCGCGGGAATGGGCGCAACCCTGCCGGGCAGGCGCAACCGTTATCGTCACGTGAGAAACTGGCCCGGTCTTGGCATGGTGTACCGTCATGGTCGGGTGGCAGGTCGGTAGCCTATAATGTGCGCCTTCCCTCGATATCGTCCATCGGCTGCGCGCAACCGCTGCCGGTCGGCGCCAGTGTGCGCAAACGGCATGAGCAACGACAGCGATAACAAATACTCCGTTCCCGGTCTCGAGCGCGGTCTGCGCATTCTCATGACATTCTCGGCGCGCGAGCCGGTACTCGCGGGCGCCGATCTCGCCCGCCGTCTCGACATCCCGCGCTCGACGGTCTTCCGTCTGTTGCAGACGCTGGAGGCCGAGGGCTTCATCGAAAAAGCGGGCGACGATCGTCACTACCGACTGGGGGTGGCCGTGCTGCGTCTGGGCTTCGAGTATCTGAACTCGCTGGAACTCACGGATCTGGGCACACCGGTCATCGAGAAGCTGCGCGACGCGACGGGGTTCTCCAGCCACATCCTGATCCTGGATCAGCGCGACGCGGTTTTCGTCGCGAAGGCGGCGAGTCGTGAACTGGTGTTCGGCACCGTTCGCGTGGGGACGCGATTGCCGGCGCATGCGACGGCCGTCGGTCATATCCTGCTCGGCGACTATTCGCTCGCGTCGCTCAAGCAGTTGTATCCGGAGCGCAAGCTCGAAGCCTTCACGGCCCATACGCCGACGACCGTCGACGCGCTGTACAAAGTCGTGCAGGAGGACATCGCTCGCGGCTACAGCATGAGCCAGTCTTTCTTCGAGCAGAACATCTCGACCATTGCCGCTCCCGTGCGAAATCATCGCGGACAGATCGCGGCCGTGGTCAGTGTGACGATTCCGCAGGCGCGTGTGGAAGCGGATCTGCTCAAGAGTGGCATCGTCGAGAAGGTGGTGTCCGCCGCCGACGAACTCTCGCACAAGCTCAACTACCGCGCCGAGCGTCCGGGTAACGTGCCCGCGATGCTGAAGTAAGCGTTTTTCCTTCGGCTGGGCCGGTATTTCGTCGGCCTCACCATTTCGGCTGGGCTCGCGTTTCCGAACTGCCGAAACTGCCCCTGCGGCGTTCGGCTGCGCCAGCGTAACGCCGAACGAAAATCGCTTGCCTCATCCTCCCATCGCCCCTCGTCACCGGCGGGGCCCGCCACGCCAGCCAGTCCCTCGACTCCGCGCCATTGCACCGCTGCATGGCCGGTTGAGTCGTTACGCCAGGGGACTGACGACCTCGCTTCATACATCCCGTTCCCTCTCGCACCGTCGCCCGTTTCGCAATTTTTTCTCCCTGACGCGCGCAGTCTTTGTCATTAGCATTTGCGCAACATCAATCAGTGCCGACTTAATTTCTGCTTGTCTCGCTATTTTCTCTTCGCCATAATTGTCTCACCTATTAATCGTTGTTTCATATATAAGACAAAAAATGCGCGGCCGCAATGTCGCAACCGCCGTCGTAGACGTGGAGCGGTACCGGCATGGGGCGTTCAACAGCGCCGGCGCATCGGATGCAAAACAGGAGTCGAAGGTGAAGAGACGCAGTATCGGTGCCGCCTGTCTTTTGGCGTGCGCCTGCACGGCACATGCCGCCGGCAATTCGTTGCAAATCTACGGGACGATCGACGACGGCCTCACGTACGTGAGCAACTCAGGCGGTGGTCGCATGTTCAAGATGGACGCCGGCATCGGGCAACCCGACCGCTTCGGCCTGAAGGGACGTGAGGATATCGGGGGCGGGCTCGCCGCCGTGTTCCAGCTGGAACAGGGCTTCAACACGAGCAACGGGGCGCTTATCAACAGTGGTGTGGAGTGGAACCGTCAGGCGTGGGTCGGCCTGGCGAGCGACCGCTTCGGCATGGTGGCGATCGGCCATCAGACGGACTTCATGCAGGACGTGTCGATCCGCTATTCGAACGGCTTCTGGCAGCACAACCTGTACGCCTATCACCCGGGCAACCTGGACAACCTGGCGAACTCGTCGCAGATCGACAATGCGGTGAAGTGGAACAGCGCGAGTTTCCACGGACTGACCGGCGGTCTGATGTACGGCTTCGCGGGCGGCAACGCCCTGGGACGTACGGTCGGCGGCTACGTGAAATACGACAATGGTCCGCTTTCGGTCGCGGCGACCTATGTCAGCATCAATAAACGCATGTTCGATTTCTCGTCGCGTCTGGGCATTTCGTCGATCTTCGGACAGTCGGGGCTGTCGGCCACGAACGTCTTCAAATCGGACGCCGTGAACAACACTGGCATTGGCGCGTCGTATCGCATCTCGTCGCGCTGGAACGTGCACGCGCTCTATACGCGCAGCGAAGTGCGTGCGCCGGGCGGCTCGGGCAACATGTTCAACTACGACGTCGGCACGGAGTACCGCGTGACGGAAGCCAACGCGCTCACACTCGGCTATTCGTACTCGTCATTCAATCACACGCACTACAACCAGATCGAAGCGGGCGACCTTTATTCGTTCTCGAAGCGCACGCAGTTGCAGGCGCAGGTGACGTATATCGCCGCCAGCGGCAACAATCGCGCCGCGTCGTATCCGATCGGCGCATCGAGCAATCACGATCAGATGCTGCTGCGCGTGGGCATGTATCACAGTTTCTAAGCCGCGATATTCCCGACGCCGGGCGGTATCGATCGGGCGTCGGGGCGGTAGGTATTCCGACGGTGCAGTGCCTGCGTCGTCGCTCACTTCGAGAACCCATATGTCAGTTTCTCCGAGCCCTTCATCGCCGCAGCGCCCCTCGCGCGTGCGCTACTGGATGCTCTTTCTGATCTTCGTCGGCACGGTCATCAACTACGTCGACCGCGCCAATCTGTCGGTGGCGGCGCCCATGCTCAAACAGGAGTTCGGCCTCGGTCCGGTCGAGCTGGGCTTCATTTTCTCGGCGTACGCATGGACCTACGTCATCGCCAATATTCCGGGCGGTTGGGTGATCGACCGCTTCGGCACGCGCGCGATCTATGGCATCGCCATCCTGAGCTGGTCGGTGCTGACCTTCCTGCAGGGCTTCACGTCGCGTTTTTCCACGCTCTTCGGTATGCGGCTTGGCGTGGGCATCGCGGAAGCGCCGACGTTCCCCGTCAATAACCGTGTGGTCTCGATTTGGTTCGCACAACGCGAGCGGGGCGTGGCGACGAGCGTCTATCTCGTCGGTCAGTACATCGGCATGGCGGCGCTCACGCCGCTGCTCTTCTGGATCGCCCACACGTGGGGCTGGCGCGAGATTTTCTACGCCACGGGGCTGCTGGGCATCGTCTGGGCCGGGGTGTGGTTCGTCGGTTACCGCGACCCCGACAAATGCAAATGGGTCAACGCCGCGGAGCTTGCGCACATCCGCAGCGGCGGTGCGCTGGTCGAGGCGAAGACGCCACGGCAGGGACCGCAGAAATTCCCGTGGCGCAAGCTGCTCGCGCTGTTCCGCAATCGTCAGATCATAGCGATCTGCGTGGGCAAGTTCGCGTCGCTGTCGTCTTTGTATTTCTTCCTGACGTGGTTCCCGACCTATCTGATCACGGAGCGTCATATGACGGTGCTCAAGGCCGGCGGCATGACGTCTCTGCCGTTCGTCGCGGCGTCGATCGGCGTGGTCTGCGGCGGACTGCTTTCCGACTGGCTGCTGCGCCGCGGCGTGGCCGTCGGCACGGCGCGCAAGACGCCGATCGTGACCGGTCTGCTGCTCGTGCCCACGATGTCGCTGACGGTGCTCACGGATGCGAACTGGCTCGTCATCGCGATCATGTCGTTCGCGTTTTTCGCGCAGGGCGTGGCGTCCGCGTCGTGGTCGCTCGTGGCGGACATCGCCCCGAAGGGCATGGTCGGCATCACGGGCGGCGCCGTGAACTTCGCCGGCAACCTGTCGGGCATCGTCACGCCGATCGCCATCGGCTTCATCGTGAAGGCTACCGGCACGTTCGGCTGGGCCCTGGGCCTCATCAGTCTGTTCGCCATCGCGGGCGTGCTGTGCTACTTGCTGCTGCTCGGCGAGGTCAAGCGCATCGAACTCGATGACGACGGAGAAAGTCAGGAACAAGGTCGGGTGAACGGCAAGGCTCGCGCGGCCTGAACGCCATCGATCGGCCGTGCTCGCAGGTGCCGGTGGTCGCCCATGCGAGCGTATGCGCATGTATGCCGGTGCACGTCGGCGTACGAGTGCGTACCAGCGCGTATCCGTGCGTACTCGTGCGTACTCGTGTGTCAGGCCTCCACGGCCTGACGTCGATAGTCGCCGGGACGCGCCCCCGTCCACTTCCGGAACGCGCGGAAGAAGGCGCTTGGATCGGCGAAGCCCAACGACAGCGCGATCTCCAGCATCGGCTTGGACGTGTGACACAGCGCGTGAATCGCCAGATCGCGCCGCAACTGATCCTTGATCGACTGGTACGACTGCCCCTCGTCCTCCAGCCGTCGGCGCAGTGTCGACGGTGTCGTGTGGAACTCGGCCGCCAGGGTTTCGAACGCCGGCCAGCTATCGGTCGGCATCGTCTTGAGCCGACGGCGCACGCGCGCCACCATCCCCTTCGTATTCTTGTACTTGAGGATGATGTTGGCCGGCGCCGCCCGCAGGAAATCCTTCACCGTGACTTCGTCCTGTACGACCGGCAGGTCCAGGCACGCCGCATCGAATTCGATCGCCGTGTGTGGCGCTTCGAACACCAGCCGCGGCGCGTACATGGTGCGGTACTCGTCGCTGTAGACCGGCTCCGGATAGGCGAAATAGGCGGTGCCCAACGTGACGCGGCGCGCGATCAGCCAGCACGTCAGCGCGTAGAAGAGAATCAGGAGCGTTTCATGCCCGAAGATGCGCGGCGCCTGGGCGTCGGCGCGCTCATGGACTTCCAGCCGGGCGAGCGCTCCGTCGCGAACGAGGTGCATCTCCAGATCGTCGAGCAACAGCCCCATGAAGCGGGTCGCACGCTGCAACGCTTGCTCGAGCGTGCGGCACGCGACGACGCTGTGACAGAGCATCGCGAAGCTGCCCACCTTCATACGGCGCGAATCCTGTCCGAAGAACTCGTCGTCGAGCGCGACGCTGATCAGTCGCCACAAGTTCGCATACCGGTCGGACGATACGCGCGCCTGCGGATGCATGAGCAACGACGGGGCGATGTCCGCCGAGCGCAGCAATGCCGGGACGTTGCCGCCCAGCCGCTCGACATGCGCCAGTGCATTGATAACGAAATGAATCGAGATGCTGCCTTTTTCCATGCGTCGCGAAACGGAGTGCCGTAGCAGGGGGACGCAGGGATTCTAGCAGTGCGGCCCCCGACGGCGCTTCCGGTCCCATCCGAAAACGGGATCGGCGTATTCCGATATCGTGCGCGACGCCGGAGGGGCGGCGCAGGCGCAGGCTTATTTCGGTGCCATGCGCAAAGCGCCATCGAGGCGGATCACTTCGCCGTTGATCATCGTATTCTCGAGGATGTGACGCACGAGCGCCGCATATTCGGACGGCCGTCCGAGTCGCGGTGGGAAGGGGACGGACGCGCCGAGCGCGGCCTGCACTTCGGGCGTCATACCCGCCATCATCGGCGTTTCGAAAATGCCCGGGGCGATCGTGACGACGCGTACGCCTACGCGAGCCAGCTCACGCGCGGCCGGCAGCGTGAGCGCCGCGACTCCGCCCTTGGATGCGGCGTAGGCCGCCTGGCCGATCTGGCCGTCGAAGGCGGCGACCGAAGCCGTGTTGATGACCACGCCGCGCTCGCCTTCCGCGTCGGCCTTGCCGTCGGCCATTGCCGACGCGGCAACCCGAAGCACGTTGAACGTGCCGATCAGATTGACGTTGACGATGCGCGCGAAGCTGTCGAGCCGGTGCGGTCCCTGCTTGCCGAGAATGCGCTCGCCGATGACCAGTCCGGCGCAGTTGACCACGCCGTTCAGGCCGCCGAAGGTTTGCGTGGCCGTTTCCACCAGATGCTGCACGTCGTCTTCGCGGGTGATGTCGGTGGCGACGAAGCGGGCGGCGTTGCCCAGCGCATCGGCCTGCCTGGCGCCGGCTTCGGCGTTGATGTCGCCGAGCACGACCTTGCCGCCCGCATCGACGAGCATGCGCGCGGTGGCGGCGCCAAGACCCGACGACGCGCCGGTCACGAGAAAGACACGATCCTTGATTTGCATGTGTTGCGATTCCTGTAAGAGTGCGGGTGCAGATGCGGTCCGGTCGGCAGGACCGGACGGACCGATCACGCGGCGTTGGCCGACGATTGCGTGGCCTTGGCGATTTCCTGATTTCGAAGAATGAAGCGTTGCAGCTTGCCGCTCGGCGTCTTGGGCAGTTCGGCGACGAATTCCACTTCGCGCGGATAGGCGTGCGTGGACAGGCGATGCCTGACGTGTTCCCGCAATTCGCGCGCCAGCGCCTCGGTCGGCGCGAACTGCGGGTGCAGCACGACGAACGCCTTGATCAGTTCCGTGCGTTCCGGGTCCGGCTTGCCGACCACCGCCGTCTCGATCACCGCCGGATGTTCGATCAGGGCGCTCTCCACGTCGAAAGGTCCGATGCGATACCCGGCGGAGGTGATCACGTCGTCGTTGCGTCCGACGAAGCTGATGCTGCCGTCCTCGTTACGCTCGACGGTGTCGCCCGAG
The DNA here is from genome assembly GCF_000815105.2 of Pandoraea pulmonicola. Taxonomy (NCBI): domain Bacteria; kingdom Pseudomonadati; phylum Pseudomonadota; class Betaproteobacteria; order Burkholderiales; family Burkholderiaceae; genus Pandoraea; species Pandoraea pulmonicola. The sequence continues at coordinate 1,830,295 of NZ_CP010310.2, forward strand.
AGGTAGTAGTCGCCCACGAAGGCGGGCGTCTCTCGCTCCCAGTAGCCGCCGAACCACATCAGCGGCGATTGCCTGCGGTCGAGCGCCAGCACACCGGGCTGACCGACGGGGCATTCGCGACCGTCGTCGTCGAGCACGACGACGCGATGGCCCGGTGACGCGAAACCGGCCGTCCCCGCCCGCACAGGGTGGGCGAGCGCATGGTGATTGCACACGACCATGCCGAGCTCGGTCTGCCCGTAGTGGTCGTGAATCGTCACGCCGAGATGCTCGTCGAACCAGCGGATGACTTCGGGGTTGAGCGGCTCCCCCGCGCTCGACGCGGCACGCAGTTGCCCTTTCACGGGCGCGGCCGCCTTGTCGCCGCCCGCGATCAACAGGCGGAACGCCGTGGGCGAGCCCGCCAGGTTCGTGATGCCGAGCTTGCGGATGATGCGGTAGGTGCTCTCGACGTTGAAAGGACCGTCGTAGAACGTCGTCGGAACGCCAAGCGCGAGCGGCCCCGTCACGCCGTAGTACAGGCCATAGGCCCAGCCCGGATCGGCAACGTTCCAGAACGCATCGGTCGGACGCAGGTCGACAGCGTCGCGCATGTAGCCGACGAAGGCCATGATGGCGCGCAGCGGCACCATCACCGGTTTGGCCGCGCCGGTGGTGCCCGAGGTGAACATCATCAGGAACGGGTCGTCGCCGCGTCGCAGCACCGGTGCGAACGTCTCGTCGTGCTGTTCGACCTCGTGCCAGAAGCTGAAATCGCCACGCCGAATGCCTTGGCCGCGCGCGCCGCCGACGGTCGCCACCGGCGGGCAGTTGACCACTTCGGCCAGCTTGCCGCGATTCGCGCCGTCGGTCACCACGAGCTTGCTCTGCGCGCTGTGCAGGCGATGCTCGATGGCTTTCGGGCCGAACGCGGTGAACAGCGGTTGGTAGACCGCCCCCGCGCGCCACGTGCCGAGAATCGTCACGAGCAGTTCGGGCGTGCGGGGCAGCAGGCCGCTCACGCGATCGCCGGGCTGCACACCCTGTTCGCGCAGAAAGTTGGCAAAGCGCGCGGAGAGCGTTTGCAACTGCCGGTACGTCCAGGTCTGACTGGCGCCGTCCCTGCCTTCCCAGAACAGCGCTATGCGCCCGGGAAGCGCGTGGCGGTCGCAACACTCGATGCAGGCGTTCATTGCATCGAGATTGCCGGCGAGCGTGGCACGCACGGTGGCATCGAGGTCGAACGCCCGGTAGGCGTCGGCGTACTCCACAGTCATGGGTTGTCTCCTGTCATCGAATGCTGGCCGGCGGCGCGCGGACGACGAAACGGCATCGGTGCGCGCCGCGGCTTCCCCGGGGCGCCGTCTTGGTGGGGGCGCGGCGCTCTCGGGGAGAATGGCGAAATTCATCCTAATGTGCGCCATTGGCGCCAGGCAATGTCCAAACGGGTCAGAGTTCGTGAAGGATTTTTCCACTCGGTCAACGCGGTGGGCGGCGCCGCGGAAGTGCCGCCTGGCGAGGGCGTCGAGGGGGCTTGGCGAAAATAGGGCGTTGTCCGGGGTGTCGATCGGACGCCTCCGATGGCAATTCCGCTCATCCAATTTGCTGTTTTTGGCTATGGTGCCAAAGCCTCGCCATCCCTAAACTGGGCCCATCGATACGACAGGCGTCAGCGGGGCCGTTCGGATCCCGCCAGGGCGCAGGAGACAGAACATGGATTTCTATACGGAAGACCAGCGCATGATTCGCGATATGGCGCGCGCGTTCGCCACCGAACAACTTGCGCCGAACGCTGCCCAGTGGGATCGCGACTGCGCCCTGCCCGACGCCATGGTCGCGCAGATGGGCGAGTTGGGACTGCTCGGCATGATGGTGCCGGAAGAGTTCGGCGGCTCGTATACCGACTACACGGCCTACGCGCTGGCGATGGAGGAGATCGCGGCGGGCTGCGCGTCCACGGCCACGATGATGTCCGTGCACAACTCGGTCGGCTGCGCGCCGATCCTGAAATTCGGTACGCAGGCCCAGCGCGAGCGCTGGCTGCCCGATCTGGCAGCGGGCCGAAAGATCGGCGCCTTCTGTCTGACCGAGCCGCAAGCCGGCTCCGAAGCGAACAACCTGCGCACGCGCGCGGAGCGCCGCGGCGACAAGTGGGTGCTCAACGGCAGCAAGCAGTTCGTGACGAACGGCAAGCGGGCGGCGGTCGCCATCGTGTTTGCCGTCACGGATCCGGCGGCGGGCAAGCGCGGCATCTCCGCATTCATCGTCCCGACGGACACCAAGGGGTTCGAAGTGGGGCACCCCGAGCACAAGCTGGGTATTCGCGCGTCGGACACCTGTCCGATCACGCTGGTCGATTGCGAGGTGGGCGACGACGCTCTGCTTGGCGAACCGGGGCAGGGGCTCAAGATCGCCTTGTCCAACCTGGAAGGTGGACGTATCGGCATCGCGGCCCTGGCGCTCGGCGTGGCGCGCGCGGCATTCGAGGCGGCGCTGCGCTATTCGAGCGAACGCCAGCAATTCGGCAAGCCGATTCGGGAGCATCAGAGCATTGCGAACATGTTGGCCGACATGAGCACACGCATCAACGCGGCACGCTTTCTGATCCTGCACGCGGCGGCGCTTCGCACGCAGGGCTTGCCGTGTTTGTCGGAGGCGTCGCAGGCGAAGCTCTTTGCGTCGGAACTGGCCGAATGGGTCTGCTCGCACGCCATCCAGATCCACGGTGGCTACGGCTATCTCGAAGACTATCCGGTCGAGCGACATTATCGCGACGCGCGCATCACGCAGATCTACGAGGGTACCAGCGAGATTCAGCGTCAGGTCATCGCACGCGCGTTGGAGTGAGCCGCCATCGGCGCTGACGGCATCGAACGCCGTCTGTGCGTGGCATCGCAGGCGCATTGGGCGGCCGACGCCGCTGCCGGACGCATGCGAAGAACGCGCGTGGAGGGCGCAATACGGCAATACAGAACGCAAACACAGGCCTCGTACACAGGATCCGCGGACAGGGCGCGGAGGCGGCACGCGAGCACCGGGCTCGGCTTGGGGCGTAGTCGAACGCTGGGCGGAGGAGGAAAGAAGTGAATCTGCACGATGGCGCCATCCAGGCGCAGGATGAAGTGTTGTTCGACGTGATCAATGGTTTCGGCGTGATCACGCTGAACCGGCCGCGCGCGCTCAATGCGATCACGCACGGCATGGTGCGTTCGATGTGGGCGCAACTCAGTGCCTGGGCCAGCGATCCGGCCGTTCACGCCGTACTCATCGAAGGGGCCGGCGAAAAGGCATTCTGCGCAGGCGGTGACGTGCGTGCGCTGTACGACAGCCGGGTGAACAACACCAACGAACATCAGGCCTTCTTCGTCGACGAATATCGCCTCGACTATCTGATTCACCGATATCCGAAGCCGTATATCGCGCTACTCGACGGCATCGTGATGGGCGGTGGTATGGGCGTTGCACAAGGCGCGGCGCTGCGGATCGTGACCGACCGGACGCGTCTGGCGATGCCGGAGACAGGCATCGGATTGTTCCCGGATGTGGGGGCGAGCTGGTTTCTCGGGCACCTGGCGCCGACGCTGGCGCGCTATCTCGGGCTGTCCGGCGCGACCATCACGGCGGCCGATGCGCTGTACTGCGGGCTGGCCGACGTCTGGCTCGAAGGCGATGCGCCGGAGCGACTGAAGCACATGCTGCGCGAATTCGACTGGTCGACGACGGTGGCCGGCCCGGGCGCACAAGGCGGTGCGGTGGACTCGACGCCTCTTCTCGAACCGCTTCGCGCGGCGATTCTGCCTTTGGGCCGCACCTGGGCCGACGCGGCACCGCTTGCACGGGTCCGGGCGACGCTCGATCGGCATTTCAGCGCCATCGACGTGTCGACCATCGTGGCGTCGCTCGCGGAGGATGCGCATTCCCCATGGGCCGCGGACACACTGGCGCTATTGAGGCAGCGTTCACCGCTCAGCCTGTGCGTGACCGACCGGCAGTTGCAGAAGGGGCGGCGTCTCGATCTGGCCGATGCCTTCCGGATGGAACTGGGGCTTGGCCATCACGTCTTCGCGTCGGGCGATTTCGTGGAGGGGGTGCGGGCACTGTTGATCGACAAGGACAAACAACCGCGCTGGCGCTATGCCACGCTGGCCGACGTGCCGGCCGCCGAGGTCGATGCCTTCTTCGTCTCACCGTGGCCGGAAGATGCGCATCCGCTGAAAGCGTTAGGCGACAGTTGAACTCGGGCAAACGCATGCGACAATGCCGGTTTTGCGGGGGACCGCACAATCCGTTGGAGTCCAGATGCTCGTCGAAATTGCCCGTCTGCTGCTAGACCTCGTTTTCTCGCTATTCGGCGCCTTGTTGTTGCTTCGCGTGTGGATGCAGGCGACACGACTGCCGCCGCGCAACCCGCTCTCGCAGGGGATTTTTCAGTTCACCAACTGGATCGTGTTGCCGTTGCGGCGTGTCGTCCCTGGCGTTGGCGGCATCGACTGGGCGTGCGTGATCGGCGCCTGGCTATGTGCGATTGTCTACCTCGTGCTGATCACGGCGGTGGTCGGAGTGTCGCCGGTCACGGTGTTCCCGCGCGGTCTGCTCGTCGCGCTCGTGCTCGTCGCGAAATGGGGCGCCAATCTGGTGATGTGGCTCACGTTGCTCATGGCGGTGCTGTCCTGGGTCAACCCGCGCGCCACGGCAATGCCGATTCTGCAGCATCTGCTCGATCCGCTGCTGCGTCCGTTGCGCCGCGTGATCCCCATGCTCGGCGGCTTCGATCTCTCGCCGCTGGCGTTGTTCGTTCTGATGCAGATTCTGCTGATCGTCCTCGCGCGCTTAAGCCTCTTCTTCGCGATGCTCTGAGCGGCCGGCTGGATCGATCGAACCGGCAGGCAGCGACGCTGCCTGCTGCGCTCCGGCATCATTGCCATCGCGACCCACATGACGGGCCTCCCGGGCGACTTCCTTCCCCCCCGAGCGTCCGGCCATCGAAATTCCTTCATTCGAAACCGCGCGCGGCGCGGCCATCATCGTCGGGCGCTGCGCGTCCTTGCGCTCGCCCTTCACGGGTTCCAACCCGAGGCGGCGCAGCACACGGTGACCGTCTTCGGTCACCGTCACCTGGGCTTGACCTTCATTGACCGCCACATGGACGAGGCGCGCTTGCTCGAGCGCGGCGAGATCGGGCAGTTCGAGCGCGTCGGCATCGATCGGTCCCAGGGATGCGGCCGCCAGCAGCAGCGTGGCGATTTCATGCGGGCTCAGCATGGTCATGCTCCTCGAGGCGAATTCTTCACGTCAGCGTAGCGAGCAGATGTAAGCCCGCGACTACGCCATGTTGACTGCACGTTACGACTCGCCTCCGACCAAGCCTCCCCAGGCGGTCCTGCGACTCTGTTGGGTGACATTCTGCGTTGCGCTACGAGTACTACGATTTCTGCGTAGCGAACATCGTATTCCAGACATCGGATCGCCAAGCGTCCGGCAAGTTCGTGCATTCGGGTTTCCCCTAGTATGCCCGCATTTTGCGTATTGCGGGAGCGCATCCCCCTTGTTTTGAGAGGGTTGGCAAGGCATCAGCGACGCTTTGCCGCACACCTCGACGCCGTTTGAACTATTTTTTTTCTTTTGACGGGGTGGCGATGAAAATATACTTTCCTTCACTCCGAAGGATTGCCTGCATTCATGACCCACGCTGATTCGCTGCCCGCCGATTTGCCGCTCACCGAGCGCATCGTGCGCGCCATGCCCGATCTCACGCCAGCGCAGCAGCGCATGGCGGCGTTCGTGCTCGACAATGCGTTTCGCGCGGCGACCATGCGCATAGACGAGTTCGCGAACGCAGTCGGAGTGTCGCTCGCCACGGTCAATCGCTTTGCCCGCGCGCTCGGCTTCGATGGCTATCCGCAGTGTCGCGCCGCGATGGTGCGCGGATTCGAGGCGACGCTCGCTCCTATCGAGAGCCTGCGTACGAGCAAGGCGCAGGTGAGCGCAAGCGCCGATGTGATGGCCGCGTCACTGGCGCAGGCGATGGAAAATCTCGACTGGACGCGCCGCTCGCTCGACGCCGGTACGTGCGAGCGCGCTGTCGACGCGATCCTGCAGGCGAGTCGCATCAACGTCGTTGGACTCGGCGCCAGCGGCTATCTCGCCGGCCTGCTCCACCACGGCCTCGACCCGTATTGCGAGAACGTGCAGGCGGTTGTCGGCGCTGGCGGCTCGACGCATGCCGCGCGTCAGCTGTTCAAGTTGCGCGAAGGCGATCTGGTCATCGCGCTCGCTTTCCCACGTTACGTCTCCGACACGATTACGTTGTGCCGCCGTCTGCGCGGCCGAGGCGTGCGGGTGCTGGTGCTCACCGACAGCCCGACTTCGCCGCTCGCGCCGCTGGGCGACATCGTGATCTTCGTGCGTAGCAAGCCGCGTCTGTCCAGCAACTCCGAGGCGAGTGTGCTGGCCATGATCGATGCGCTGTGCGACGCCGTTGCGCAACGCGCCAAGCACGCGGTCGATAGAGCGACCGAGTTGACCGATTTCCTGCTGCCGTGGCTTGACTCCGCGTCGCTTGCTCCCGCCAATCCGGCACCGGGCGCGGTCGTGAGCAGCGCCGTCTCGGTACGGCGCCCGGCCGCGGCGAACGCCGCGAGCGCGACCTCCGCGACATCGGCACCGGCAGTACCCGCAGCATCAATGGCACCAATAGCATCGATAGCGCCTGCTACAACGCCGGCAGCACTGAATAACGCGGCCGTTGCGGCGACTCCCGTTGCGCAAGGCACAACGAACCTGGGAGCACCCGCCACCCCGCGCCCCGCGCCGGGAAGTCAGGACCGAAAGGACAGAAAGGACAGAAAGGACAAAGCATCATGAGTCACCCCCAACGCGCGGTCATCGCCATCCACGGCGGCGCCGGTACGATCAGCCGCGACACGTCGCCGGAAGAGCTCAAGGCCTATCACGAAGCGCTGGCCGAGGTGCTGCGCGCCGGTCAGGCGGTGCTGGCGGCGGGTGGCTCGGCGCTTGACGCCGTGACGGAAGCGGTGCGTCTTCTCGAAGACTGCCCGCGTTTCAACGCCGGGCGCGGCGCGGTCTTCACCCACGAAGGCACGCATGAGCTCGATGCCGCCATCATGGATGGCACCACGCTCGACGCCGGCGCGATCGCCTGCGTGCACCGCCTGCGCAATCCGATTCTCGCTGCGCGCGCCGTGCTCGAACGCAGCCCGCACGTGCTGCTCGTGGGCGAGGGCGCGGAAGCTTTCGCTGCCGCCCACGGCGCGGCGCTGGTCGATCCCGACTACTTCTACACCGAAGCCCGCCACGCTCAGTGGCAGCGCGCGCTGTCCGAGGCCGCCGTCGCACTCGACCATGACTTTCCGCTCAGGAAGGAGCCGATCGATCCGGACACGAAGTTCGGCACGGTCGGCGCAGTGGCGTGCGACGTCCACGGCCACGTGGCGGCTGCCACGTCCACCGGCGGGATGACGAACAAGGCCGTCGGGCGCGTGGGGGACTCGCCGCTCATCGGCGCGGGCTGCTATGCCAACGATGCCACGGCTGCCGTGTCGGCCACGGGCACCGGCGAAGCATTCATTCGTGCGGTGGCCTGCTACGAGGTGGGCGCCCTGATGGCCTACGCCGGTCTGTCGCTGGCCGACGCCGCCGAGCGCGTGATCCGCGAGCGCCTGCCGCGCGTGCAGGGCCGGGGCGGGTTGATCGCCGTGGATGCGCAGGGCAACGTGGCGCTGCCGTTCAATACCGAAGGGATGTATCGCGGCGTGGCTCGCGTGGGCGAGACGCCCGTGACCGCCATCCACGAATGAGCACACGCGCGCTCGGGGCATTGGCCGGCAGCGCGCATCAGTACCGGATTCAGCAAGTGAAGATTAGCGAGGACAGGCGTGGCAGAGCGTAAGACAACCCCGACGATTTCGTTGCCCGACGAGCGTGTGCTCGCCGTGAGCGGCCTTACCGTGCAGTTCGCGACGTCCGAGCGCGTGGTCACGGCCGTGCGCGACCTGAGCTTCCATGTCGACCGTGGCGAAACGCTGGCCATCGTGGGCGAATCCGGCTCGGGCAAATCGGTGACCTCGCTCGCCGCGATGCGTCTGGTCGAGAACAGCGGCGGACGCATCACCCAGGGTTCGATGATCATGAGGCGCCGCAACGGCAAGCTGGTGGATCTCACGCGCGCGAGCGGCAGGACCATGCGAAGCATCCGCGGCGCGGACATGGCGATGATCTTCCAGGAGCCGATGACCTCGCTCAACCCGGTGTTCCCGGTGGGCGAGCAGATCGCCGAGTCGATTCGTCTGCACCAGGGCAAGGATGCCGCCGCCGCGCGCGCCGAAGCGCTGCGCATGCTCGAACTGGTGCGCATTCCCGAGGCGCGCCGCGTGCTTGGCCGCTTCCCGCATCAACTCTCGGGCGGGATGCGTCAGCGCGTGATGATTGCCATGGCGCTCTCTTGCAAGCCCGGCCTGCTGATCGCGGACGAGCCGACCACCGCCCTCGACGTGACGATTCAGGCGCAGATCCTGCAGTTGATCCGCGCACTGCAGGACGAAATGAAGATGGGCGTGGTGTTCATCACGCACGACATGGGCGTGGTCGCGGAAGTGGCCGATCGCGTGCTCGTGATGCACCGTGGCGACCAGATCGAGGAAGGCCCGTCGCGCGAAATCTTCGCCGCGCCGCGCGAGCGCTATACGCAGGCGCTGCTCTCGGCGGTGCCGCGTCTGGGCTCGATGCAGGGCACCGACTTGCCCGCGCGTTTCCCGCTGCTGCGCTACGACGCGCCGGCCGATGCCAAACCGATCCCCGAAACCCCGCAGCCGACCGTCAGGACCGACGCCGGTCCTATCCTGCGCGTGAAGGATCTCGTGGCGCGCTTCGACGTGCCCTCGGGCTTCCTCGGTCGCGTTAAGCAACGCGTGCATGCCGTCGAGCGCGTGAGCTTCGACCTGTACCCGGGCGAAACGCTCGGGCTGGTCGGCGAATCGGGCTGCGGCAAGTCGACGACGGGACGCGCGCTGCTGCGCCTCGTGGCGAGCCAGGGCGGCTCGATCGAATTCGGCGGCAAGCCGATTCACGATCTCGCGGGACGCGCGCTGCAGACGTTGCGTCGCGACATCCAGTTCATCTTCCAGGATCCGTTCGCGTCGCTCGATCCGCGTCTGACCGTCGGCTTCTCGATCATGGAGCCGCTGCTGGTACACGGCGTGGCGAGCGGCGCGGAGGCCGAGAAACGCGTGGCCGAACTGCTCGAACGCGTCGGTCTGCCGGCCGATTACGCGCAGCGTTATCCGCACGAATTCTCGGGCGGCCAGCGTCAGCGCATCGCGATCGCCCGCGCCCTGGCCTTGAAGCCCAAGGTCGTGATCGCCGACGAATCCGTCTCGGCGCTCGACGTTTCCGTGCAGGCGCAGATCATCAACTTGATGCTCGATCTGCAGAAGGAGTTCGGCATCGCGTTCCTGTTCATCTCGCACGACATGGCCGTAGTGGAGCGTATCAGCCATCGCGTGGCGGTGATGTATCTCGGCCAGATCGTCGAGATCGGGCCGCGCCGCGCGATCTTTGAGAACCCGCAGCACCCGTACACGAAGAAGCTGATGTCGGCGGTGCCGATTGCCGATCCGGCGCGCCGCCACGCCAGGCGCGAGCTGCTTACGGAGGAGATTCCGAGCCCGATTCGCGCGGTCGGCGACGAGCCGCAGGTGCAGCCGCTGGTGGAAGTCGGCGCAGGGCACTTCGTGGCGCGTCACCGCGTGGCGGGCGCTTACTGAGTTTGCTCCGGGGCCTCGCCCCGGATAGTTCGGTAGTTCCAGTAATTCAGGCAGTACCTCGTAGTTGTCGTGTCGTCAAAATTCCCCGCCAAGGGACGCAGTCATGTGACTCGCTCGCGGCGACCCCGTCAGACCAGAAGGAGAAAGACAGATGTCGAAAAACGCTTTGTTGAGCGCGCGCTGGAAAACCGCGTTTGCGTCCGCCGCCGTGGCCTGCGCCGTGCTCGGCGCCGCCCCGGCGTTTGCCGCCAAGGATGTCGTGATGGCCGTGCAATCGACCTTCACGACGATGGACCCGTACGATGCGAACGACACGCTGTCGCAAGCCGTCGCCAAGTCGTTCTACGAGGGCATGTTCGGTTTCGACAAGGACATGAAGCTCATCAACGTGCTGGCCGACAGCTACACGGTCTCGCCCGACGGCCTTGTCTACACGATCAAGCTCAAGTCCGGCGTGAAGTTCCAGGACGGCACGAACTTCGATGCGGCCGCCGTCAAGGCGAACTTCGACCGCGTGACCAATCCGGACAACAAGCTCAAGCGCTACAACCTGTACAAGGAAATCGCCAAGACGGAAGTGGTCGATCCGCATACGGTGAAGTTCACGCTCAAGGAGCCGTTCTCGCCGTTCATCAACACGCTGGCACACCCGTCGGCCGTGATCATCTCGCCCGAAGCGCTCAAGAAGTACGGCAAGGACATCGCCTCGCACCCGGTGGGCACGGGCCCGTTCGAGTTCGTCGAGTGGAACCGCACCGATTACGTCAAGGTGAAGAAGTTCGACGGCTACTGGAAGAAGGGCTATCCGAAGGTCGACACGATCACCTTCAAGCCGGTGGTCGACAACAACACGCGTGCGGCCGTCATGCAGACGGGCGAGGCGGGTTTCGCCTTCCCGGTGCCCTATGAGCAGGCCGATGGTCTGAAGGCCAGCGGCAAGGTCGACGTGATCGCCGGGCCGTCGATCATCCAGCGCTACGTCAGCTTCAACACGAAGCAGAAGCCGTTCGACGACGTGCGCGTGCGTCAGGCGATCAACTACGCCATCAACAAGGAAGCGCTCGTGAAGGTGGCCTTCGCCGGCTACGCCACCCCGGCCGACGGCGTGGTGCCCAAGGGCGTGGACTACGCGGCCAAGACCGGTCCGTGGCCGTACAACCCGGCCAAGGCGAAGGAACTGCTCAAGGAAGCCGGCTACCCGAACGGGTTCGAGACCACGCTGTGGTCGGCCTACACGTACACCACGGCGCAGAAGGTGATCCAGTTCGTGCAGCAGCAGTTGGCACAGGTCGGCATCAAGGCGCAGGTGCGTGCGCTCGAAGCCGGCCAGCGTGTCGAGCTGGTCGAGTCGGCGCCGGATCCCGACAAGGCCCCGGTGCGCATGTACTACGTGGGCTGGTCGTCGTCGACGGGCGAAGCCGACTGGGCGCTGCGCCCGCTGCTGTCCTCGGAATCGTTCCCGCCGAAGCTCTTCAACACCGCGTACTACAAGAACGAAGCCGTGGATGCGGACTTCAACAAGGCGCTGCTCACGACCGACCGCGCCGAGAAGACGAAGCTCTACACGGACGCTCAGCAGAAGATCTGGAACGATGCGCCGTGGGCGTTCCTCGTGACGGAAAAGCTGCTGTACGCGCGCAACAAGAACCTGTCGGGCGTGTACACGATGCCTGACGGTTCGTTCAACTTCACCGACATCTCGATGAAGTAAGCACCGCTGCACGGTGTGCAGTTCCCGCGCCGCCGCCATGAGGCGCGGCGCGGATCCCGGTGCGGCCCGATGGCCGTGCCGCAAGACTTGGTTTGGCAAGACGTTCGGCAAGATTGCGATGCTCACTTACTCTCTCAAACGCCTGCTCGGCCTGATCCCCACGTTGCTGATCGTGGCAGTGCTGGTGTTCGGCTTCGTGCACATGTTGCCGGGCGACCCCGCGCGTCTGGCCGCGGGGCCCCAGGCGGACGAGGCGACCGTGGCGCTGGTGCGTCAGGATCTCGGCCTCGACAAGCCGTTGCTCTCGCAGTTCACGCACTTCATCACGCATGCCGTGCGCGGCGACTTCGGACTGTCGATGCGCAGCAAGCAACCGGTCTCGGCGGAGATCGGCAGCCGCTTCATGCCCACGCTGTGGCTCACCGTGGTGAGCATGGTCTGGTCGGTGATCGTCGGCATGGCGCTCGGCGTGGCTTCGGCCGTGTGGCGCAACCAGTGGCCCGACCGGCTCGGCATGACGTTCGCGGTCTCGGGCATCTCGTTCCCGGCGTTCGCAATGGGCATGCTGCTCATGCAGGTCTTCTCGGTGCAGCTCGGCTGGCTGCCCACGATGGGCGCCGACTCCTGGAAGAGCTACATCCTGCCGTCGATCACGCTGGGCGCGGCAGTCGCCGCCGTGATGGCGCGCTTCACGCGTTCGGCCTTCGTCGAGGTGTTGCACGAGGACTTCGTGCGCACGGCGCGAGCGAAGGGGCTCAACGAAATGCGCGTGGTGTTCAAGCACGCACTGCGCAACGCCATGATTCCCGTCGTCACGATGATGGGGCTGCAATTCGGTTTTCTGCTCGGCGGCTCGATCGTCGTCGAGGTGGTGTTCAACTGGCCGGGCCTCGGGCGCCTGCTGGTCGATTCGGTCGAGATGCGCGACTATCCGGTGATTCAGGCGCTGGTGCTGTTGTTCTCGCTCGAGTTCATTCTGATCAACCTCGTGGTCGACGTGCTGTACGCCGTCATCAACCCGACCATTCGCTACAAGTGAGGCACGCACGATGAACGCGGGTCAACCCATCACGGCCGCCGCTGCGGCGGCCTCCGCCGGCAACCATCGCGTGCGCACGCCATGGCGCGAGTTCTGGCGCAAGTTCAAGAAGCAGCACATCGCCCTCGTCGCCGGGGTGTTCGTGCTGGCGCTGGTCGTCGTCGCGATCCTCGCGCCGCACCTCGTGCCGTTCGATCCGGAGAACTTCTTCGACTACGACGCCCTGAACGCCGGGCCGTCGGCGAAACACTGGTTCGGCGTCGATTCGCTCGGCCGCGACATCTTCAGCCGGGTGCTCGCCGGCACGCGCATTTCGCTGGCCGCCGGCTTCGGTTCGGTCGCGATCGGGGCGGTGATCGGCACCGTGCTCGGCCTGCTCGCGGGCTATTACGAAGGCTGGTGGGACCGCATCGTCATGCGCATTTCCGACGTGCTGTTCGCGTTCCCGGGCATTCTGCTGGCCATCGGTGTGGTGGCCGTGCTGGGCAACGGCATGGTCAACGTGATCGTGGCCGTGGCCATCTTCTCGATTCCGGCCTTCGCCCGGCTGGTGCGCGGCAACACGCTCGTGCTCAAGCACATGACGTATATCGAAGCGGCGCGCTCGATCGGCGCGTCGGACTGGACGATCATCATGCGGCACATCCTGCCAGGCACGGTTTCGTCGATTGTGGTGTACTTCTCCATGCGTATCGGGACGTCGATCATCACGGCCGCCAGCCTGTCGTTTCTCGGTCTGGGCGCGCAGCCGCCCACGCCGGAGTGGGGCGCCATGCTCAACGAGGCGCGCGCCGACATGGTCAACGCTCCGCATATCGCCATTTTCCCGAGCCTGGCCATCTTCCTGACCGTGCTCGCCTTCAACCTGCTGGGCGACGGCCTGCGCGACGCGCTCGATCCGAAACTCGACCGGCATTGATGGAACTGCCTGCTCTCGGGCAGACCCGCGACATGACGCCTACGTCGGACTCTCGTGAAGCCCTGTTCGGCGCCCCCTACGTAGGGCGGTTGCCCGCCGGGCCGCGTCACGCGATCTCCGACGTGCCCGGCGTGTACGTGGGCCACGCCACGCTGGCCGACGGTCCCGTACAGACCGGCGTGACGGTCGTATGTCCGACGCCGGCCGAGAGTGCCATGTCGGCGACGAACGGACAGGCCGTGCCCACCGGGCCGGCCGCCGACTGGGACCCGTTTCGCGCCAAGGTGCCGGCCGCCGCCGCCGTGATCAACGGCTTCGGCAAGAGCGTCGGTCTCATGCAGATCGACGAGCTGGGCGTCGTCGAGGCGCCCATCGCGCTCACCAACACGTTTTCCGTGAGCCACGTGGTGCTCGCCCAGTTGCGCGCGGCCATCGCGGCGAATCCCGAAATCGGACGCGCCAGCGCATCGCTCAATCCCGCCGTGTTCGAGTGCAACGACGGCTACCTCAACGACATGCAGGCGTTCGCCGTGAGCGAGGCGCATTACGCGCAGGCGCTCGCCGAGGCGTCGCCGGACTTCGCGCAGGGCGCCGTCGGCGCGGGACGCGGCATGTCGAGCTTCGGCCTCAAGGGCGGCATTGGCTCGGCGTCGCGGATCGTCGAGACGGCGGGGGCGACGTTTACCGTCGGGGTGCTGGTGCTGTCGAATTTCGGTCGACCGTCGCAACTGACCATTGCGGGACGCCACGTCGGGCCGGTGCTCGACGAGCGACTCGCGCAACCGGAGCAGAGCGCGGCGCCCGAGCGCGGCTCGATCATCATGCTGGTCGCCACCGACGCGCCGCTCGACGCGCGTCAGTTGCGCCGCGTCGCCACGCGCACCGGCGCGGGACTGGCGCGCACCGGCTCCGTCTACGGTCACGGCAGCGGCGACGTCGCGCTAGCCTTCACGACCGCCTACACGGTGTCCCACGACGCGCAGGGCCGCGTCGCGCCGGCGGCGCTCGTTCCCGACGCGCTGCTCGATCCCATTTTCCAGGCGACGGCCGACGCCACCGAGCAGGCGATCCTGCACGCGCTCTTCGCGGCCGAGTCCGTGTTGGGCCGCGACGCACACGTGCGCCGCGCGCTGGGCGACGTGTTGCCCGACTGGGCCGCGCTGTAAGCCTGTCACCGAACATACCGACATCATGCGAATCCTGATCTCCGCCGATATCGAAGGCGTGGCGGGCGTCTTCCACGCCGAACAGACCCGCGCCGGAAACGGCGAGTATGAACGTGCGCGTCGCTGGATGACGCGCGAAGCGAACGCGGCCGTCGAGGGGGCGTTCGCGGGCGGCGCCACCGAAGTGATGGTCAACGACTCGCACGGCGGCTTTCGCAATCTGCTGCCGGACGAACTCGACCCGCGTGCGCGCATCGTGCTGGGCAAGCCGCGCTATCTCGGCATGGTGTCGGGGGTGGAAGCCGGGTGCGATGCCGTCTTCATGATCGGCTACCACGGCAAGGCGCAGAGCGCGGGCATTCTCGCGCACACGATCAACAGCTTCGCCTTTGCGCGTGTGTGGCTGGGCGGCGTGGAGGCGGGCGAAGCCATGCTGTACGGGGCGCTCGCGGGCGAGCGCGGCGTGCCGGTGGTCATGGCCAGCGGCGACGACGTCTTCTGCGAGGAGACGCAACTGATCTTCCCGCACGCCCGCTTCGTGCAGACGAAGGCCGCCTGGGGGCAGGGTAGCGGCATGACGCTCAGTCCCAGCCAGTCGTGCGAGCTGATCCGCGAAGCCGCCGAGGCGTCGCTGGCGGATCCGCGCAAGTGGCATCCGTATGAGGTGCAGACGCCGGTGGAGGTGCGATTGCAGGCGCAGACGACGGCGCTGGCCGACCTGTTCTGCCAATGGCCGACGCTCGAGCGCGTGGATGGCGTGACGCTGCAGTACGAAGCGCCGAGCGTCGAGGCGGCCGTGCGCGTCCTGAATTGCCTGTCCGCCATGTCGTTCATGCTGCGCTGAGTGCAGGCTGCCGGTGCGCCGGTGAGCACCGGCACGGGATGGCAACCCGGGGATTCGACGAACCGGCATTTCGGAACGCCGCGTTTTCCTGGGGACTTACGATAACCCGTTGTATCCATGAGCACTTCAGGGTTTTGGGGCGCCGCGACAGCCACGCCGCCGGCTGGGCAGCCGCGTCAGCCTTGAATTCACCTTGCCATGTTGTTAAGAAGATACTGGGTCAGGGTTCGCCGGACCGGGAGGGCTGCGGGCGGCGTGCGATAATCCGTAATATTTCGTAATAGCTGCACCGTCCTCCAGACGGCAACCTCGGATTATTGAGCGCCGGCCAGTCCCCGGCGGGAAATCATGGAAATCAGAAACGCCCGACGTTGGGCGGAGCCCGGCGCGAAACGGTACGTCGGCGCGTTAATGGTGGTATTCGCTGCGTTCCTGCTTCGCAGCTTGATGCACCCGGTGCTGGACCATTCCATGCCGGGCGTGTTCTTCGCCTGTGCGGTCATCATCGTCGAGTTTGTCTGGGGCCTGGGGCCGGCGCTCATGGCGATGGTCATCAGCATTCCGATCTTCGATTTCTTCTTCGTGCCGCCGTTTCGCGATATCGCCATGGTCGACCGGCGCGACGTCATGATCGTGACCGGCTTCCTCTCGATCACCCCGCTCGCGGTCGTGCTGATCGAGCGGCTGCGCCGTGCGCAGTACCGCGCCGAGTTGATCGCCGAAGTCGCGCAGACGCGCTATGAAATGCTGCTGCGCGCCGAGAACGAGCGCATGGTGCTGTCCGATTCGGTACAACTCGGCAATGCGCTGATGACGTATCTGACGAAGCACCTCGATACCATTTTCTATCTGGCCAATCCGGCCACCCATTATGAGTTCGTCGACGAGCATTTCCGCCGGGCGACGGGCGTGACGCCCGAAGTCGTCAAGCGCGACGGGCTGCGCGCGTTGTTGCATCCCGAGGATGCCGCTCGTCTGGCCGGACTCTTCCGCGCGGACGGCGAGCGCCCGCAGCATGGCGCACACAACCTGCGCATGCGTACGCGCGAAGGCGGTTACGAGATGTTCCATTGCGAGTTGCAGTATTTCCGTGCGCACGTCGGCACCTATGCCATCCTGCGTTTGCATGCGGGACCGACGGTGCGCCCGGTCACGTCGCTGCATGCGCTCACGCCTGCGGCGAACGCACGTGAAGTCAGCGAGGCGCCGGTCGTCTCGGGTGGGGTTTGATGACAACGTTCCAGGAATCCATCTTCTACAAGGGCGGCTCGCACGCCGTGCTGCTGCTGCCGGGGCTGGCGAGCACGCCGCTCGAAATGCGTCCGGTGGCCAAGGCGCTGCATCGTGAGGGTTACACGGTCTGTGTGCCGCATATCGAAGGCTACGGGCTGGGAACGCCGTGCACGAACTGGCGTGCCTGGATTGCCGCCGCGCGCGCGAAGTACCGCGAACTGCGCGACACGCACGACACCGTGTCGGTGTGCGGCCTGAGCATGGGCGCGACGCTGAGCCTGGCCGTCGCACAGGAGGAACCGGACGTGACGGCGCTCTCGCTGCTGGCCGTCACGCTGGTGTACGACGGCTGGACCATCCCCTGGTATTACCCGCTCATCGATCTCGTCTACCACACGCCTTTCCGGAATCGCTATCGCTATCGGGAGAAGGCGCCGTTCGGTCTGAAGAACGAAGCACTGCGTGCGCGGGTGGCGAAATCGATGACGGAGCACGACGCCTCCGAGATCGGTGCGGCCTCGTTGCCGCTGGCGCATCTCTACAATGCGCGCCGTCTTGCGGCGCACGTGCGCGAGCAGCTCGATCGCGTGACGGCGGATTGCCTCATCGTGCATGCCGTGGATGACGACACGTCCAGCCCGCACAACGCGCGCCTGGTCTACAACGGGGTGTCGTCGGCAGTGAAGCAGAAGTGCCTGCTCGGCGAGAGTTATCACATCCTCACGATGGACAACGAACGCGAGACCGTTGCCGACGAGACGCGCCGCTTCTTCCGCGACGCCATCGCGCGCCACACCGGCGCGGCCACTTCCGAGACCCGCATCATCTCCAAGGCGCTGCTGCGCGCCAAACGCCGCCAGGCGGCTGCCTGAGGCTTGGCGCCCGGCGTCGCCTGGCGCACCGTCTTTTTCTCCAGCATCTCCAGTGGTACGCCTCCTCACGTACTTCCGCCGTCCCTCTGTTGCCCCCCGTTTCTCACCTGATGCGACCTCGGGCAGCCTGACACGACCGCGCCAGTATGAACATCGCGAGATGTCATCAAACTGCCATCGGTGGCCGGTTATGGTCGGGTTTTTCCGATTCAGCCGCTTGCGCTTATGGCGGGGCGGCGCTGCAGATCTCCGGCCATGTCATCGCTCGTCATCGATTCCGTCAGCAAGCAGTGGGGCGACACGCACGCGCTTGCCGATGTGAGTTTCTCCGCCGACGCCGGCTCGCTCGTCGTGTTGCTCGGCCCGTCGGGCTGCGGCAAGTCCACGTTGTTGCGCATGATCGCCGGACTCGAGATGCCGACGAGCGGCCGTATCTTCCTCGGCGGCACCGACGTGACCGGGCTGCCGCCCGCGCGTCGCAAGCTCTCGATGGTGTTCCAGTCGTACGCGCTGTTTCCGCATCTGTCGGTGCGCGAAAACCTGCTGTTCGGCCTGCGCGTGCGCGGCGAGCCGGCGCGCGACTATCCGCGGCGACTGGCGCGCGTCGCGTCGCTGCTCGGGCTCGAGCCTTATCTGGAGCGCAAGCCGTCGCAACTCTCGGGCGGCCAGCAGCAGCGCGTTGCGCTGGGTCGCGCCGTGATTGCCGAGACGTCGGTTTGCCTGATGGACGAACCGCTCTCGAACCTGGACGCGCAACTGCGCCAGGAGATGCGTCGCGAGATCCGTGCGCTGCAACAGCAACTCGGCATGACGCTCGTGTACGTCACGCACGATCAGACCGAGGCGATGAGCATGGCCGACCAGGTCGTG
This sequence comes from Pandoraea pulmonicola, assembly GCF_000815105.2. Lineage (NCBI taxonomy): Bacteria > Pseudomonadati > Pseudomonadota > Betaproteobacteria > Burkholderiales > Burkholderiaceae > Pandoraea > Pandoraea pulmonicola. Next base: position 1,848,710 of record NZ_CP010310.2, read on the forward strand.
CTGCTGCGCAACGGTCGCATCGAACAATGCGGCGCACCGCACACCCTCTATGCCACGCCCGCCACGTCGTTTGCCGCGAGCTTCATCGGCACGCCGCCGATGCAGTTGCTGCGTCTGGTGCGGCATGGCGACGCTCTCGTCCCCGCGGGCCAGACCGGCCCGGCGCTCGCGAGCGCAGGCACGCGCGACACCGCGCTGCTTGGCCTGCGTCCCGAGCACGTCCGCGCGGTGCCGCCGACCTCCGTCGGCGCGGTGCTCGCCACGGTGAGTGCCGTCGAGTACCTGGGGGCCGACACCCTGGTGGCCTGCACGCTCGGCGATGCGGGGGAACTCGCCACGCGCGTGCCGGGGCATCGACCGTTCGCACCGGGCGAGGCCATCGGCCTGCAGTGGGACAGCAGCGACCAGCATCTCTTCGACGCGGCCTCCGGGTTGCGCCTGCCGACAGAGCCGGTGGCGGCCGATCCGATTGCGGCGTCGATCGCATCGGGCAGCAAGCTCGCGCCAACGCCAGAGCGCCGGCAGTACGGCGTGCCGGCGCTGCAGCCGATGGCCGCCGTCGCGCCCGAATCGCGCGCTTGAGCGGGGGGCGAGCCGCTCGTCGACCGGTCACGCAGTTCATACAGCTCACATAGCTCACACACCACCACGCTTACATGGGGAACCTAGCGACATGCGACGCACGATGATGAAAACGTTTGCGGCCGGTGCGGCCGCGCTGGCACTGAGCGGGCTGACGGGGCTCGCCGGCCTGACGGGCTCGGCGATGGCGCAGCAAAAGCCGGTCGAACTCACGTTCTACTATCCGGTGGCCGTGGGCGGCCCGGTGACCAGGATCATCAACGATCTGGTGGCGGACTTCGAGAAGGAGCATCCGGCCATCAAGGTCAAACCGGTCTATGCCGGCACCTACCAGGATTCCGTCGTCAAGGCGCTGACCGCCGCCAAGGCAGGCACGCCGCCGCAAGTCGCCGTGCTGGCTGCCGCCGACGTCTTCACGCTGATCGACGAAGACGCCGTGGTGCCCATCGACAGCATCGCCAACACGGCCGCCGACAAGCAGTGGCTCGACGGTTTCTACCCGGCGCTGATGATGAATTCGCGCATCAACGGGCATACGTGGGGGGTGCCGTTCCAGCGCTCGACCATCGTGATGTACTGGAACAAGGATCTGTTCCGCGAAGCCGGCCTCGACCCGGATCGCGCGCCCGCGAACTGGACCGAACTGGCCAGCTATGCGCAGAAGCTCACCAAGCGCGACGCCTCGGGCAACGTCACGCAGTGGGGCATCAAGGTGCCGTCCACGGGCTTCGGCTACTGGCTGTTCCAGGCGTTTACGACGCCCGCCGGCATTGAGCTGATGAATCCCGCGGGCAACAAGACGTTCCTGAATGCGCCGCAGGCGGTGGAGTCGCTGCAATTCTGGGTCGATCTCGCCACGAAGTACAAGGCCATGCCCACGGGCTCCATCGAGTGGGGCACCACGCCGAAGGACTTCCTCGAGAAGAAGGCGGCCATCATCTACACGACGACGGGCAACCTCACGAACATCCGCACCAATGCTACGTTCCCGTTCGGCGTGGGCAAGATGCCGACCAAGGTGCGCGGCGGCAGCCCGACCGGCGGCGGCAACTTCTACGTGTTCAAGAAGAGCACGCCGGAAGAAAAGCAGGCGGCCATGACGTTCATCAAGTGGGCCACCACGCCCGAACGTGCGGCGCAGTTCGGCATCGACACGGGCTACGTGGCGGTGACCCCCGCGGCCTGGGAAACGTCGGCGATGAGGCAGTACGTGCAGAAGGTGCCGGCCGCCGCCGTCGCGCGCGATCAACTCGGCAGCAGCGTGGCCGAGTTCTCCACGCACGACAACCAGCGCGTGACCAAGGCGCTCAACGACGCGCTCCAGGCGGCGCTGACCGGCACCAAGTCGCCGAAGCAGGCACTGGACGACGCGCAGCGCGAAGCGGACCGCATTTTGCGTCCCTACGCCCGTTAAGCGTCTTACGTTGCGCCTTATGTTGTGCCTCGCGATGGCGCCGATCATACTGGCCCGGCCCATCGCGCTCTGTCTTGCCGAAAGGCGGGGTCGGAATGCACCTGCCGCGACGCGGCGCGTTCCGGTCCCGAGTGTCGAATCGATGGACTATCAATGAATCGTTCCTCTTCCTCGTGGGTGCCCTGGCTGTTGCTGTTGCCGGCGCTGGTGCTGCTCATCGCGTTCACTCACTATCCCGCCGTGGCGACGCTGTGGCACAGCGCGTTCTCGAACGCGCGCGCCGGTGCGCCGTCCGTCTACGTCGGCGCCGAGAACTATCGGCTGCTCGTCGACGATCCGGTCTTCTGGCAGGCGTTGCGCAACAACGTGCTCTTCGCGCTCATCACCGTGCCGGTCGCGATCGTGCTGGCGATCGCCATGGCGTTGTGGGTACATCGTCAGGTGCCGGGCCGCGCGTTGCTGCGCCTGGCGTATTTCACGCCCGCGATTCTGCCGATGATTGCCGTGGCGAACATCTGGCTGTTTTTCTACACGCCGCAGTATGGCCTGATCGCACAGGTTTCGCAGGCTTTCGGCTGGGGGGATCACAACTGGCTGGGACAACCGGGCACGGCGCTCCCGGCGCTGATGGTCGTGACCGTCTGGAAGGAAGCCGGATTCTTCATGATCTTCTACCTGGCGGCGCTGCAACAGATATCGCCGACGCTCGCCGAAGCGGCGGCGCTCGAAGGCGCTTCGCGCTGGCAGTTCTTCCGCCGCGTGCAGTGGCCGCTGCTCATGCCCACGACGGTGTTCGTCGTCATCAATGCGCTCATCAATGCGTTCCGCCTCGTCGACCACATCGTGGTGATGACGCGCGGCGGGCCCGACAACGCGACGCAATTGCTGCTGTATTACATCTACCAGGTGGCGTTCAGCTTCTGGGATACCTCGTACGCGGCAGCGCTGACCGTGGTGCTGCTCACGCTGCTGGCCGTCGTGGCCTTCGTGAAATTCCGACTGCTCGACTCACGCACGCACTACCAATGACGATCTCCGCTCATCCGACCCCGGGCGCCGGGGCGTCCGTCGACAAACGCGCGGCGCGTGCCGCTTTCTCCGCCGCCGGACACTCGAGCGCGGTCGATGCCGCCGGTGCGTGGCTGCTCGGCCTGTTGTGGCTGCTGCCGCTGCTTTACGCCGTATGGAGCGCGTTCCATCCGTCGGCCTATGCCACGCGCTTTTCGTTGAGCGCGCCGCTCACGCTCGATAACTTCGTGCATGCGTGGCAGGCAGCACCGTTCGGACGCTATCTCGTCAATACCTTTGTCCTGGTGACGGTGATTCTCGCCGCCCAGATCGTGCTTGCGACGCTGGCGGCTTACGCCTTTGCTCGCTTCACGTTCCGCGGCAGCGAAGTGGCGTTCATGATCGTGCTGCTGCAACTGATGGTCATGCCCGACGTGCTCATCGTGGAGAACTACCGCACGATCGCGTGGATGGGGTTGCGCGACACGATTCTCGGCATTGCGCTGCCGTATTTCGCGTCGGCGTTCGGCATCTTCCTGCTGCGTCAGGCGTTCAAGACCGTGCCGAAGGAGCTCGACGATGCCGCGCGCGTGGAAGGCGCCAACGCGTGGCAGGTGCTGTGGCGCGTGTATGTACCGCTCGCGCGTCCGGTGTACGTGGCGTATGCGTTGGTGTCGATCAGTCACCACTGGAACAACTTCCTGTGGCCGCTCATCGTGACCAACTCGGTCGAGACGCGCCCGCTCACCGTCGGTCTGCAGGTATTTTCGTCGACCGATCAGGGCATCGACTGGTCGCTTATCACGGCGGCGACGCTCATGACCGCCGCGCCGTTGTTCATCGCGTTCCTGCTGTTCCAGCGGCAGTTCGTCCAGTCGTTCATGCGTGCGGGGATTCGCTGACGGAATCGCTGTGGTGTGGCGGTACGCCGCGTCGGCGCCTCACCGAAGGGGGCGCAAAGGCAAAACGGCACGCGTGGCGAGTGCCGTTTCGTTCAACGTCTGACGTAGAGACCCTTGCGACCGGCATGCCGGCCGCGTCCCGGACGTTCATCCGGTTTGGCGCGGGCTTCCCGTCCCAGTTATTTGTCCGCTGCCTTCACGAGCAGGATCGGCAGCGTCGTGATGCGCAACAGCGTTTCGGCGACGCTGCCGAGCAGCAGACGGTTCAGGCCGCGACGGCCGTGCGTGCCGAGCACGATCACGTCGGCGCTCCACTCCTGCGCGTCGCGCAGCACGGCATCGGCGATTTCGTCGGTGCCGGCTTCGAGCGAGATCATCTTCGTCTCGGCATCGACGCCGCGCTTCTTCAGATCGGCCTGCGCCTTGGCCAGAATCTCGCTGGTTTCCTTCTCGAACGATTCCTGGCTCTCCAGGGGAACGAAACCGCTGTAGGCGCCGGCGGCGTAGGCATTGGCGAGGGAGGGCACAACCGACACCAGGCGGATCTTGCCGTGGCTCAGTGCGACGAGCTTGACCGCTTCGTCGATGGCACGGTTCGACGGGGTGCTGCCGTCGATCGAAACCAGAATGCGTTCATACATGATGGCGTCCTCTTTGGGCTGGTAATGCGTAAGCGCGTGAATGCGCGCGCGCCGCGGCGTCATGCGTCGGATGCCGAGGGTTCCGCAAGCGGAGGTGGCAGGCGCGGCAATTCGTCGCGATGACTTGATTCTCGCACCGCGTGCGGCGCAAGTCATCCCGCGCAATGGCGGCAAATTGATCGCACGCAATAACGTATCGTAATGCCAACGGAGGACGGATGCACGCCAGGAGGGGGCGGGTATCAGTCCGCGTGGCAGGCAATCACGAGATTGGCAACGCCGCCGCTCACATCGCGCGTGAGCACGTCGTAGTTCTTCTGCGCACACTGGGTGCGTGCGCGCTGCTCGCAATCTCCCGCGATGGTGGCCGAGCACTGGATTTGCTGGGTCGGACGTCCATCGGAGGTGAACAGCGGGGCGGACGAGCCACAGGCGGACAGCGTGACGGTGAGAAGCCCCGAGGAAAGCAGAATGGCGATCTTGGCGAGATTTTTCATGGTAGTCGTCTTACAGGCTCACGCGAGTATAACGCGGCGTTGCGACAGTGCACGCGGGGTTGCCCAACCGCTCCACGGGCGTGGCGGATGCCTCGAATCTCCGGGGCGCCGGGGGGCCGCCAGCCGTTTCAGACGACGCCCGCGCCGTCGGGCGGGGGCGGCAGTTCGCCGGCGAGCCGCTGCCGGCGCAGTGTGCGCAGGCTGTCGAACACGATCAGCGCGACGCCGATCCAGATTGGGACATACGTCCATAGCCCGCTCTCGGTGAAGGGCTCCCCCAGCAGGAAGACGGAGACGGCAAAGAGCAGTACCGGTTCCACATAGCTCAGGATGCCGTACACGCCGATCGGCAGGATGCGCGCGGCGGCGAGCGTGCTGGCGAGGGCGCCGGCGCTGAGCAACCCGAGCGCGGGCAGCCAGAACCAGAAGCGGGGCTCGCCGGCGACCATGGCGTTTGCCGGCCATGCCTGCCACAGCACGACGGCGGCCACGGGCGTCATGGCGAGCAGTTCGAGGATGAAGCCGCTCAGTGCGTCGATGCGCAGCCGGCGGCGCAACATGAAGTAGGGCGGATAGCCGAACATGATCAGCGCCGTGACCCACGACAGTGCGCGTGTCGCCCAGAGTTCGTGGGCGACGCCCAGCGCCGCGGCGAGCACGGCTGCCGTCTGCAGTGGCGAGAGGCGTTCCTTGTACACCGTGCGTCCGGACAGCACCATGGTGAGCGGGAGCAGGAAGTAGCCGAGCGAGGCCTCGAGCATGCGTTGTTGCAGCGGCGCCCACATGAAGAGCCAGAGCTGAACGCCAAGCATCGCCGAGCAGAGCAGTACGGCGCCGAGCAGGGCGGGCCGATGCAGGACGTGGGAGAACGTACTGTTCAGCACGTTCCAGCGTCGCAGCACCGTCACGATGACGAGCGTGCCCGGCAGGGTAAGCAGGATGCGCCAGGCGAAAACATCCAGCCCGGAGAGGGGCGCCAACTGCGCAACGAGCGCGGGCATGATGGAAAACATGACCGACGCCGAGACGGATAGCATTACGCCGCGACCGGAAAGCATGGGTGTCCTGTGAGAGAAACGAAGCAACGCCACGGAGCGAAGGCGCCAGGCGCAGGCGTGCGCCCCGAAGGCAGGCCGCGAGCATAGCAAATTTGCACCAGATTCGGGCGGTGCGGGGCAATTTGTGGCGATTTACATCAGAATTTCGCACTGGACGCGTATCATCGTCATGCGCCGATTCGGGCGCCATCGGTTTTCGTGATTGCCACCCAAGGTGGCGCTTTTGCAGGAGTTTCGAGCATGTCGTCCGTCCCCGTTGTTGCCGCTGTGGCCGAGTACGCGGCGTTCGCCGCGTCGCTGGCCGATGCCGTCCGGCCGCTCTCGCTAGGCTGGTTCCGCCGCCGCCTGGCCGTCGACGACAAGGCCGACGAGAGCCCGGTCACGATCGCGGACCGCGAAGTCGAGACGGCGTTGCGCGAAGCCATTGCGGCGCGCTATCCGTCGCATGGCATCTGGGGCGAGGAGTTCGGCAAGCAGGGCGTGGACGCCGAGTTCGTCTGGTCGGTCGATCCGATCGACGGCACGCGCAGCTTCATCACGGGGCACCCGCTGTGGGGCACGTTGCTCGCCTTGCTGCACCACGGCCAGCCGATCGTCGGTGTGATCGACATCCCGGCCACCGGTGAGCGCTGGGTAGGCGTCAACGATGTGGCCCGCGGCGCGCGCGAGGCACGCTTCGGCAACGCGCCGTGCACGACCAGCCCCGTGACGGCGCTTGCGGATGCCACGGTGTACGCCACCTCGCCCGATATTTTCGATGCCGCCGAGTCCGTGCGCTTCGAGCGCCTGACGAAGGCCGTGAGCCGTCGCCGTTTCGGGGGGGATTGTTACGCCTACGGCTTGCTTGCGAGCGGCCACATCGAACTGGTGATGGAAGCCGGCCTGCAGACCTACGACTATCTCGCCGTCGCGCCGGTGGTCGAGGCGGCGGGGGGCGTGATCACCGACTGGGAGGGCAAGCCGCTCACGCTGAACTCGCAGGGGCGCGTGCTCGCCGCGGCCAACGCCGAGCTGCATGCCGCGGCGCTGGCGTGCATTCAGGACGCTTGAAGGGAAGCGGGGAGCGCGGGTGTTCGGTGAGCCAGGAGGCGACGCGGGCTCCAGTGGAGGCAGCCGCGTCCCGCTTCCTCACGCGATGCGATGGGGGATGCCGCGCCAGATTCGCGGCAGCAGCACGCCGAGCACGACGCCGCGCGTGGCGAGAAATCCCATGAGCGCTACCCACAGGCCATGATTGCCCCACGCGTCGAGCGTGAAGGGCATCACCGCGCCGAAGACCACCAGTCCGATCAGCGACGACACCAGCAGCTCACGCGTGCGCGTGGCGCCGATGAACACGCCGTCGAGCTGGAAGCACCATACGGCCACGATCGGCGAGAGCACCGCCCAAGGCAGGAATTCGCGAGCCGTCTCGCGCAGTATCGGTTGATCGGTGAGCGCGTCGATGATCGCGCCACCCGCCGCGGCATACACGAGCGCGAACGCCACGGCGCAGCCGAGCGCCCAACCGAGCGACAGTCGTATCGCGTGCAGCAACGCCTGACGCTGCCGCGCCCCCACGTAGGCGCCCACGAGCGCCTCGGCGGCGTGCGCGAAGCCGTCCAGGCCATAGGCCATGAACGTCTGGAAATTCAGGAGGAGTGCGTTGGCCGCGAGCGTCGTGTCGCCCAGCCGGGCGCCCACGCGCGCGAACCACGCGAAGGCGAGTTGCAGGAGCAGCGTGCGCAGGAAAATGTCGAGATTGAGCCGCAGCAGACGCCAGATCGCGCTTCGTTCGATCAGCGTGGCGAGACGCAGCGGCGGCAGGTCGGGGGTGCGTGCGGCCCAGAGCAGCCAGGCGCCGAGCGCGAAGCCGAGCACGTCGGCCAGGGCGGTAGCCGCCGCGATGCCGGCCACGCCCCAGTCGAAGCCTCGTACGAATACGAGCACGGCCACGATGTTGATCAGATTGATGAATACCTGCACGGTGAGGCCCTGCCGCACGCGCTGACACGCGAGCAGGTAGCCGAGCACGACGTAGTTGCCGAGCGCGAGCGGCGCCGCAAGAATGCGGATGCTCGCGTACTCGCGCCCCAGCGCCTGAACCTGTGCGCTGCCGCCCAGCCACGACACGCCCAGGGTGACCAGCGGTGCGTGGAAGAGCAGCAGGACGGCGCCGATGGCGAACGCCAGCGCCAGCGCGCGGGCGAGGGTATCGCGCAACTGGACCGCGTCACGCGCGCCGTAGGCCTGTGCCGCGAGCCCGGTCGTACCCATGCGCAGGAACGAGAAGCCCCAGAACAGCAGGTTCAACAGGAGCGCTCCGAGGGCGACGCCGCCGAGATAGGCGGGCCCCGGCAGATGGCCGGCGACCGCCGTATCGACGGCCGAGAGCAAGGGCTGGGTGAGATTGGCGAGCACGATCGGTACCGCCAGACGAAGCAATTGCCGGTGACCGGCGGCCGCAGGGGCAGGGTTCATGGATGAGAGGTGCGGCGGCCGGTCATGGCGGCGCCGTCGGTATCCGCACGCGGCGGCAGGTTGTGAGTGGGCCGATTATACGTCCCGGATGTCGCGATGGCGGACCGGCGGCGCCGCAGCGTGCGACAGGCCGCCGCCCAACTCGCCCTTGACGCCGACGAGCGCATGGGGCTCGGACGTACAATGCATGCCTTCCTCATCGTTTGCCAACGTTCGCGTATGTCCTTCCCGTCCTCCCCACGCTCGCGCTTCCCGACCCTGTTCATCGCACGTCGTCGTCATGCACTGGCCGCCTTGCTGTGTCTGGCGAGTCTGCCGGTGCTGGCCGATGTGACGCTGCAGCGCGGCCCTCCGCCGCCGCGCTACGAAGATCCGCCCGCCGCACCCAAAGGGCAATTCTGGGTGCCGGGCTACTGGCAGTGGAAGGACGGGCGCTACGAATGGGTCGACGGTCACATGGAACCGAAGCGCCCCGGCATGCGCTATACGCCGCCGCATTGGGACGAGACGGGCGACCACGAGTGGACGCTGCGTGACGGTTCGTGGGAGCGCAGCGAGTGGGGACCCGGCACGATCCATGAAATTCGGGCCCCGAAGTAAATATCGATCGAATGGTGCGCCGGCTGTTCGTCGATACGGTGTCGGCGCAACTCCTTGGATTAGTCAGTAGCCCGATACATGGAAATAGGAAACGGGAGTGACGCACCCAGGCAGGGCCCCGCTGCGTGAAACATGTTGACACTCTCGGAAGGTTGAACAACACTATGCCCACGCCACGTCGAGAGAACGTGGAATGATCGCAGATGACGTAATTTAAATTACTTGTATCGTGTAGTTGCGCGAAGTTTTGTGCGCGCGGTGTAAGTGTTCGGATGCGTTGGACGCGACAAAGCTGTACCGCCTGTGGCTTCTCGGGAGGAGGGGCGAAGTCGATTGTCGAGCTGTCTCAACATCTTGGGATCCGCTATGAGCACCGTATCCTTAGGCCCGAGTGCCACCATTGTTTCCCCGTCTTTGCCTACCCCCATTCAACCGCTCGGCAGGCACCTGCCGAGGCGGATAACGTAAGACCGGCGTTCACGGTCTGCGGTCTGCCTGAATCCCAAGTTTCGCCAACTGGACAGCATTCGTCGTCGCGACGTTCGGGGGGCGCTCGTCCTGCACCACCATCGGGCTGTCTTTCGTGAACGTTGTGCCGTGAGCGCGGTTGTCGACCGCCCATGACGTGCGCCTGGAGGCGTATATGCAGTGTTCGGTTCCTTTGTTCGACGCGGTGCCTCTGATTACCGTATTCGTGTGCGTGGTCCTGGGACAGTGGCTGGGACGTATCAAGCTCGGCCCCATCCAGCTCGGGGGCGTGTGCGGCGCGCTGCTCGTGGCGCTGCTTGTCGGGCAAACCGGCTGCATGGTGGAGGGCTCGCTCAAGGACTTCGCGTTCGCGCTCTTCATCTTCGCGATGGGTTTTTCCGCAGGGCCGCAGTTCGTGGAAAATCTCAACCTGCGCGGCTTGCGCTTCGGTGTGCTGTCGATCATCGAGGTGGTGTTCGTGTTCGCCATCGTGATGACCGCCGTGAAGGTGCTCGGTCTCGACGCCGGTACGGCCGGTGGCCTGGCGGCGGGTGCCGCGACGGAGTCGGCGATGGTGGGCACCGCCATCGAAGCGCTCAACCGGCTCGGCCTCGCGCCCGAGTCGTTCAAGGCGCTGCAAGCCAACGTGGTCACGGCCTACACGCTCACGTACGTGTTCGGCCTCATCACCATCGTCCTCTTCACCAACCTGCTCGCGCCGCGCCTGCTCGGCATCGATCTCAAGCAGGACAGCGCGCGCCTCGCTCGTGAAATGGAGGACGAAGACGGTTCGGAGATCGGCGCACCGGCGGCGCCGGATCTGGTCGGCCGCAGCTATCGGGTGGCGCAACCCGGGCTGACGGTGGCGGCGCTGGAAGCGGCTTTCGAGGGGCAGGTGGCGGTCGAGCGCGTGCGGCGCCGGTCGGCGTCGGTCGCGGTAGCGCAGACGCTTGCGCTCGAGCCGAACGACGAACTGCTGCTCGTCGGCCGTCGCGACGCCATGCTCAAGGCACACGCCCTTGTCGGCCCGGAGGTGGCGGGCACCGAGACGAACGAGATCGTGCTCGTCGAGCGCGACTTCGTCATGACCAACAGGCAGGCCGAGGGACGCACGGTGGCCGACCTGCGCCGTGAAGCGCCCGTCGAACTGCGTCACGGCGTGTTCGTGAAGTCGGTCAGGCGCATGGGCATGCAACTGCCCTCGCTCAACAAGATTCCGCTGCAGCGCGGCGACGTGGTCACGCTGCAGGGTTTGCAACGCGATGTCGACCGGGCGGGCGACGTGCTCGGCAAAGCGGTGGCCTACGGCAACAAGACGAGCCTCGTGTTCGTCGGCCTCGCGCTGATCGTCGGGCTGTGCATTGGCCATCTGTCGGCGCGTATCGGGGGTGTACCGATGACGCTCGGCTCCGGTGGCGGCGCACTGCTGTCGGGGCTGGCGAGCGGGTGGCTGCTCTCGCGCCGACCCACGTGGGGCACGTTTCCGCCCGCGGCTTACGAATTGCTCAAGGATCTCGGACTGGCTGTGTTCGTGGTGTGCGTCGGCCTCTCCGCGGGTCCGCAGGCCGCCGTGCTGCTGCGGGAGCACGGGCTGGCGTTGCCGGTCGTGGGCATTTGCGTATCGTTGATTCCGGCTTTGGTGTCGCTGTGGATCGGCCACAAGGTGCTGCGCATCGATGGCCCGATCCTCATCGGCGCGATCGCGGGGCAGCAGGCGAGCACGCCGGCGATCAGCGCCGTGGTGCAAACCGCGAACAGCGCCTTGCCGGTCGTCGGGTACACGGTGACCTACGCCCTGTCGAACGTGTTGCTGCCGCTCATGGGGCCGGCGGTGGTGTTCGTCGCTCATCAGTTTTCGCATTAGCCGTGCGTGGCGTGGGCAGGGCGTCTGTGCTGCCAGCCATCGCTTCTCCTTTTTGATGGAGGTTCTGCCGTGGAATTCGTGCATACCATTCTCAATCATGTCCCGGAGGTCGCGATCTTCCTGTCGCTCGCCCTCGGGTACGCGCTCGGGGCGATCAGGTTCGGCTCGTTCCAACTGGGCGGCGTCGGCGGCTCGCTGCTCGTAGCCGTGATCGTCTCGCAGCTCGGCATTTCCGTCGACGCCGGCGTGAAGAGCATCATGTTCGCGCTCTTCATCTACGCCGTGGGCTACGAGAGCGGCCCGCAGTTCTTCAGTTCGCTCTCGCGCAAGACGCTGCGCGAGATCGCGATGGCCGTATTCCTCGCGGCGTCGGGACTCGCCACGGTGCTCGTCTGCGCGAAGCTCTTCGGCTTCGATAAGGGGCTCGCGGCCGGCGTGGCCGGTGGGGGGCTCACGCAGTCGGCGATCATCGGCACGGCGGGCGACGCCATCGCCCGTCTCGGCCTGAGCGCCGACGAGGTCAAGCGGCTGCAGTCGGAGGTGGCCATCGGCTATGCCGTGACCTACATCTTCGGCAGCCTGGGCGCCATCATCGTGTGCGCGTCGCTCGTGCCGAAGCTCATGGGCCGCACGCTCAAGGACGACGCGAAGAAAGCCGAACTCGCGATGGCCGGCGGGCGCGTGGTGCTCGGCGCCGATCAGGTCGATTCGCTGCCCGCGCTGGTGGGCCGCGTCTATCGCGTGACGACGGGGGCAGGCAAGCGCGTCGCCGACATCGAGACGCAACTGACCGACGGCGTGACCATCGAGCGCCTGCGCCGCAACGGCAAGATCATCATCGCGTCCGACGACCTGGTGCTCGAAGCGGGCGACGACGTCATGCTCATCGGGCGCCGCGAAGCAGCCACCGACGCGTGGCGCCTGCTGGGCGACGAGCAGCGTCCGTCGCGCGATCTCGACATTGCGCTGCGTCTGCAGGATGTGGTGTTCGCCCGCAAGGGCGGCAACGGCAAGACGCTCGGCGAACTCAAGGCCAGCGTGGAGCGCGACGTGAAGCACGGCGTGTACATCGCGAAGATCACCCGCATGGGGCAACCCGTGCCCGTGCTCGACGATACCGTGGCGTATCACGGCGACGTCGTCACGCTGTACGGCGCCGACAGCGACGTGCAGCGCGCCGCGAAGGAAGCGGGCTACCCGCTCGCGTACTCGGTCAAGACCGATTACGTCTACATGGGCATCGGCATCGTCGTGGGGCTGCTCATCGGCTACATCGTGGTCAAGATCGGTGGCATTCCGCTCACGCTCGGCAGCGGCGGCGGCGCGCTGCTCGCCGGCCTGATCTTCGGCTGGTTGCGCGGCAAGCATCCGACCTTCGGCGCCATGCCGCTTGCGGCCAGCTCGCTGCTCAAGGAGCTCGGACTCGCCACTTTCGTGACCTGCGTGGGACTCTCGGCGGGCGCGCAGGCATGGCAGACGCTGCAGCAGAGCGGGATTTCGATCTTCGTCGCCGGCGTGATCGTGACCATCGTCCCGTTGCTGCTCACGTATGCGTTCGGACGTTATGTACTGCGCTACGACAACGTGGCCATCCTGGCCGGGGCGCTGTCCGGTTCGCGCAGCGCCAACCCCGCTTTCGGAGAAATTCTCGACAAGGCGGAGAGCAACGTGCCGACGGTGCCGTTCGCGATCACCTACGCCATCGCCAACGTGCTGCTCACGCTGCTCGGCCCACTGGTCGTCTCGTTCACGTAGTCCTCGTGGTGCGCCGGACGCGACCGGACGCGGCGCATTGCGCGGGATTTTTGGGGATTGAGGAATTCGTTCGATCGTCCGTCGTGACTTGCTTCGCAGACGGCGTCGTCATTGGTTGCACATGGAGAAATCGCTATGAAATTGAAGGAACTCGACGCACTCGCCAAACTCAGCCCGTTCGAATTCAAGGACACGCTGATCGAACTCGCACAGGAGAATGGCGCACAGCATTCGATGCTCAACGCCGGGCGCGGCAACCCCAACTTCCTTGCGCTTGAGCCGCGTCACGGCTTCTTTCAACTGGGCCTGTTCGCCCTTTCCGAAGCCTCGCGCCAGTTCACGTACATGCCCGAGAGCGTCGGCGGCATCCCGCCAGGCAAGGGGGTCGAAGCGCGTTGGCAGGATTTTGCGCGCGAGAATCAGCAAGCCCCGGGGGTGAAGTTCCTCGAGATGTCGATCTCGTACGTCCGCGACCAGATGGGCCTCAATGTCGAGGATTTCCTGACCGAGATGGTGCAGGGCATTCTCGGCTGCAACTATCCTGTGCCCGATCGCATGCTGCGCAACACCGAGAAGATCGCCGCGAAGTACCTGCGTCGCGAGATGGTCGGCCGCCATAGGTTCACCGGCAATTTCGACCTGTTTGCGGTCGAAGGCGGTACGGCCGCCATGACGTACCTCTTCAATACGCTCAAGACCAACCATCTGCTGGAGGCCGGCGATGCCATTGCGCTCGGCATGCCGATCTTCACGCCGTACATCGAAATCCCGGAACTGGTCGACTACCAGCTCCACGAGGTGAACCTGAACGCCGATCCCGCGCTGGGCTGGCAGTACTCGAAGAAGGAGCTCGACAAGCTGCTCGACCCGAAGATCAAGGCGTTCTTCCTCGTCAATCCGAGCAACCCGCCGTCGGTCAAGCTCGACGATGCGTCGCTGGATCATCTCGCGGGCATCGTCAGGAAGCGTCCCGATCTGATCATCCTTACCGACGACGTCTACGGCACTTTCGCCGACGACTTCCGCTCGCTGTTCGCCATCGCGCCGTACAACACCATCCTCGTGTACTCGTACTCCAAGTATTTCGGCGCGACCGGCTGGCGCCTCGGGGCGATTGCCACGCACGAGAAAAACGTGTTCGACGACAAGATCGCAAAGTTGCCCAAAGCGCAGCGCGAAGGGCTCAATGCGCGCTATTCGTCGATCACGACCGAACCGGAAAAACTCAAGTTCATCGACCGTCTGGTCGCCGACAGTCGCGCCGTGGCGCTGAATCACACCGCAGGTCTGTCCACGCCGCAGCAAGTGCAGATGGCGCTTTTCTCGCTGTTCTGCCTGATGGACGAGCCGGACGCCTACAAACACGCCGTGAAGCGCATCATCCGGCGTCGCAAGGCCGCGATGTATCGCGCGGCGGGGCTTACGGAGGCGACCGGGCCGAATACGGTGGACTACTACAACATCCTTGATCTGGAGGTGCTGGGCACACAGATCTACGGGAAGGGCTTCGTGGATTGGTTCATGAAGAACATCGACCCGTCGGAAGTGCTGTTCCGGCTGGCCAAGGAAAGCGGGGTGGTGCTGCTGCCGGGCCGTGGCTTCGGCACGCTGCATCCCTCGGGCCGCGTGTCGCTCGCCAACCTCAACGAGCCCGACTATATCCAGATAGGCTTCACGGTGCGCAAGCTCATGGACGAGTACAACGAGCGGTACCTTGCCGGCGGCCGCAAGAGCGGCAAGAAGAAGTAGGCGGAAATCCGCGACAGCCGAGACGGCGACACGGTGCCGCACGTTGAGAGAGCGGCATCGACTGTCCCCTCGAACGCCCCTCCACGGCGATCGATCGTTGCCCGGGAATCCGCTTCCCGGGCATTTTTTTGTGATGTGAAATCTGCGACGGGCGACGGATCTTCCTTGCGTCCGAAGTGTCAACGGATATCTGGAATCCCACGCTTGGCCGCGGCCAATAAAAATGCCCGCGCGAGGCGGGCAAAAATCACTACAGGGGAAGTCACGCAATAGGATCGCCAATCCATCGAAAGAGTTCCCCCGTTTCGTGATTGGCAGTGCGCGGGGCGATGGAAGTAAAATGTTGATTTGTCGCTACAACACCCTTCGTGCCGGAAGCGGCGCACAACGCCGCCGCAAGGTGTTCGCGTGGGGTGGCATTTTCGGGTGTCGAATGTCGGTAAAGCCGGTCGTGCGGAGTTGCCTTCTGCTGGCGGCGTGTCTGAACGCCGGGGCCCCGGCAGGCGTGCGCGCACAATCCCTGTTCTCGGATCCCAATCCGCCATGTTTCACCGAGCAGAACGCGGTGTCCTACGGTTTGTGGGACCGCGGGCTCTCGCCCCAGTATTTCGTTCCACCCCCTCCACCTCCTGCGCCGCCACAGCCGGCGGAGCAGGATCCGGGCGCCTCCGCCGATCCGATCGCACTCTTTGCCGGCGCTAATCCGGCGGTGGTCGCTGAAGCGGTCGATCGCGAGGCTTCGCAACGCGCGGCAGCCGCCGACGGCGCGGCCCTCCCTGCGAACACCGATGCGTTGCAAGCCGCGCCGAACCCCGACGCTCTCGCCAGCGCACCGGCCGCCGAGGCGCCGCCATCGCCACCCCTGCCCGCAGCGGACTTCGCCGTTTCGCCCGAGTTGAGCGCGGACGGCACCGCCATTTCCGCCGTGGACATCGACGCGGCCGCAGCGGCCTCGAACGCCGCGCCAAACGTGGCGCAGGCCGCGCCGGCTCCGGACGTCGCGCCGCCGAACGCCTTTCTTGCGCGCGCCTCGTGCCTGCGCGGCATGCCTCGTCACGAAAGTCTGGCCGATCGCAACATCCGCATGCTCATGCGTCGCGGTCTCGTGGTGC
This sequence comes from Pandoraea pulmonicola, assembly GCF_000815105.2. NCBI lineage: Bacteria > Pseudomonadati > Pseudomonadota > Betaproteobacteria > Burkholderiales > Burkholderiaceae > Pandoraea > Pandoraea pulmonicola. The sequence continues at coordinate 1,864,820 of NZ_CP010310.2, forward strand.
GCGACGAGAAACTGCCGTTTGTCGTCACGCGCAGCCGAACGCCGGGCGAGGGCGCGATCGGGTTGCAGGTGCTCAACGAGCAGCCGTATCAAGTCAACGTCGGAATGAACAACAGCGGCATGACGACCACCGGCAAGATGCAGGGCACGGCGAACCTGCTGATGAACAACCCGCTCGGCATGTCGGGCAAGTTCAATACCACGCTGAGTCAGGATCTGCAGAACGCCCGGCGCGACGCGACCAATCGCGACCTGATCGCCAACTACTCGGTGCCTATCGATGCCGACTGGACCGTCGGCATCACGGGCAAGACGAACGCGGCCACGGACCAGATCGCCGCGGGTACCACGCAGACACAGACGTTGCAGTGGCGCGTGCGGCGGGCGTTCGACTTCACGTCCAACGGTTCGACCGGGATCGAACTGCGCTACAACCGTAGCCGCACCGAGGATCCGAACGCGATTCACACCTACGACAGCTATGCCGAAGTGGGGCTGAGCCACACGCACTACCTGGGCACCTCGAAGCTCGATCTGTCGGTGATGCAGCGGCTCAACGCGCCTTGGATGCCCGCGTCGAGCGGCCCGCCCGGCTGGTCCTATCGCTTCCAGTCCATCGACGCGAAGCTCACCGTGCCGTTCTGACGAAGTCCATCACGGTGTCGAGAGACGCCGTTCTCACGAGCATCGCGGGCATCTGCGCGAAGTGCTCGACTTCCCCGAAAAGAATGACGGGCTTGCCGTAACGTACGGCGAGCCCGACTTCGTCACGGGTGCCGTGGCTGCCTGGCAGCGCCACGATGACGTCGCTCGACAGCACGTTGATGTGGTTGCGCGAGAGCGTGCCCGGCGGCGCATCCGGGAGATGGCGCGGCAACGGACTGACGATAGGCACTTCCACGAAGGGATTCGGATAGCCCGGCAAGGGGCGATAGGTTTCACGGTGCACGTCGCCGCTACTGCCGCCACTGTCGTTACCGCCGTCGACTGCCTCGGTCGGCACGATGCCGATGCTGCGCCCCGCACGCTGTGGTACGGCGCAGAAGGCTTCGCTCACGCTCGTCATCACGCCGCCTCCGCCGCCGGTGAGCAGGTGGAAGCCGCTCAGCGCGAGTGCGCGGCCCAGGGGCGCCGCCAGTTCGGCCCACGGCTGCTTGCCGGAACCCATGACGCCAACAGTCTTGATACGCGGAGGAGGGGAGGATGCGGTCATATCGGAAAGCAGGCGGGAGCGTTGCCGATGATAAACGAAATTGACCGAAATCGCGTCGGTGCATGGGGTGCCGCGGGCGGCGAAGGGCAAAAAAAACCCGCCGGGTCGGCGGGTGAGGAAGCAGGCCTCCCACGGGGAAGTGAAAGCCTGATCTCGCGAGGTGTTTGCGAGACCCGTGTAGTATCGTGATCCAGACGGCTGTTGGCTATGGGCTAAGTCCTAAAGTGCATGTAAGACGCTTTCCAATTCCGTTTCGCAACCTTTCTTACGCTCAGGGGCCCCCAGATGACCGAACCGACCGAAACCGTACCCGCCGGTGCGACCCAGATCGCCGCGATGCAGGCGTTGCGCTCCGCCTTGCTGGCGCAGCACAAGGAGCTGATCACCAACGACCGTCAGCAATACGAAGCAGTCTTCGGCCCGGTGCCGACAGGGCGCTTCGTCCAGTTGCTGACCGAAGATCCGTGGTTTCGCTGGCTTGATCCGCTCTCGCGATTGATCGTCGCCATCGACGAGTGGCTCGAGCAGACGCCGCCGCTCGCCGCCGCCGGCATCGCGCTGGCCGACATGGCCGCAACCCTGTTCCGGCATGCCGACGCCGAGTTCGGCGAGCGCTACCACCTGGCGTTGCAACAGGCGCCGGACGCCGTGCTCGGGCAGAGCCGGGTGGTCGCCGCACTGCGCGACGTGCCGCAATCCTCGTCGGATGCGTCGGCCGCACCGGTCAAGCAGGAGCCCGATGCGTCGGCAAATAAGTCAGGCGACGCTTGAGCAGGGAGGGCGTTGACCGTCAAGCCGAATATTTGTTCCTGACCTGTTCAATTTTTGGGCAATGCTCTTGACAGCCCCGGACTGCGAGGCGTTCGAGCGGACGATGACAGGTTATCCAGTGGGTTATCCACAAAGGGTGTGGACAACTTTCCGCACCCATCCCCCATTTCGATCGCTTTCATGACCACCACGCCCATCGTGCTGCTGGTGCTGCTTTCGGCACTGATGCACGCTACCTGGAACGCTTTTCTTCACGCCAGTCCCGACCGGGTGTGGCAAGTCGGCATGATGGCCGTGCCGCAACTGCTCGCGGCAATCGCCGGCATCGTGCTGCTGCCGTTGCCGCCCGTCGAGGTCTGGCCGCTCGTGCTGCTCTCGGCGTGTGCGCAGGTGGCTTACACGGCCGCGCTCATTCGGGCGTATCGGGTCGGGGAGTTCGGTCAGATCTATCCCATCGCGCGTGGAATCTCACCGTTGCTGATCTCGGGGGCGGCATTGCTGCTTGCCGGCGAATGGCCGACGTGGATGGCGACGGCGGGCATCGCCTGCATTTGCACGGGCATCCTCACGCTCGCGTTGCGCGGCCGGCGCCTGTCGGGAGACAGTGTGCCGGCCGCGCTGCTCACGGGCGTTTTCATCGCGGCTTATACGATCGTCGACGGCTTTGGCGTGCGTCTGTCCAACGGCAATGGCTTCGGCTATATCGCGTGGGCCTACCTGTTCGCGAGCGTGCCACTGGTGGGCGCGGTGTGGCGGCTGCGCGGCGGATGGCGCGGCATGTTTCTCGCCGAGCGGCGCCGCGTCACCCAGGCGTTGGGCGCGGGCATCGTCGCGCAATGCGCCTACGGCATGGTGGTCTTCGCGCTGCAGTTTCTGCCGATGGGCGTGGTCTCGGCGCTGCGCGAGTCGAGCGCCATTTTCGCCGTGCTGCTGGGTTGGCTGTTCCTGCGGGAAAAGCTCAACGCTCGCCGTCTGGTGGCATGCAGCCTCGTGGTGGGCGGCGCGGTGTTGATCAAGCTCGGCGCCTGAGCGGCGCGGGCGCGGCGTAAGACACGTCAGGCGCCGCGGCGGGGGGCGCTCGTCAAATGAACGTGTCACGCACGCCGACCGGCGTCAATTGCGCGGCCAGAGCTCGGCGCGATGCGCGGTGATGGCGGCGACGACGATCTCCCGCATGCCGTGGCCGTCCGTGGCTTCCAGATGCTCGAGAATCGTCATGCGCATGCGCGGCGCCCAGAAGCGGCGCAGATGTCCCGCAATGCTCTCCAGCGCTTCCTTACGGTCCGGCATCGTCTCGAAGAAGTCCCCGATCTGATTGGCCATCTTGACCAGATTGTCGGTGTCCATGATCTTTTCTGTCCCCTGTCGTGGTGCTTTGTCGGTGTGCTTCGATGGCTCGCGTGGCCAATCTCGCGTCCGCCGCACCGTCTGTTGGCAATCGACGATGAGGCCCGCCGGGCTGTTCGGCGCCGGACGCGGATTGTCCGTCGCATCGCACGCCGCACCCGCCTGATGCGCAGGGCGGCGCACGTGTTCCTCCTTTATTGCAGCTCGCTATCCGTGCATCAAGTCGTGCCGGCTTCGGCCGTGTTGTGCGCGTGGCCTAGCAGCGCTTCCTGCTGACGGTTGAAGTCCGAGTACTGGCGTTGCCATTCCGAAGGCTGCGCGACCGGCGTGACCTGCACGGCCGTTACCTTGTACTCGGGGCAGTTCGTTGCCCAGTCGGAGTTGTCGGTGGTGATCACGTTCGCGCCCGACTCCGGGAAGTGGAACGTGGTGTACACGACACCCGGCTGCACGCGCTCACTCACGATGGCGCGCAGTACCGTCTCGCCCGCGCGGCTCTCGATGCCGACCCAGTCGCCGTCCTTGATCCCGCGCTCCTCGGCATCGTGCGGATGGATCTCGAGCCGGTCCTCGCTGTGCCAGTGGACGTTGTCGGTGCGGCGCGTCTGGGCGCCGACGTTGTACTGCGACAAAATCCGTCCGGTCGTGAGGATGAGCGGGAAGCGGCGCGTGACCTTTTCGTCCGTCGGTACGTACTGCGTGATCAGGAACTTACCCTTGCCGCGCACGAACTCGTCGATGTGCATGACCGGCGTGCCTTCGGGCGCCGCTTCATTGCATGGCCACTGCACGCTGCCCATGCGGTCGAGCTTCTCGTAGCTCACGCCGGTGAACGTCGGCGTGAGGCGCGCGATCTCGTCCATGATCTCCGACGGGTGCGAGTAATTCATCTCGTAGCCCAGGCGCTTGGCCAACTGGATCGTCACTTCCCAGTCGGCGTAGCCCGCGCGCGGCGGCATGACCTGGCGCACGCGCGAGATGCGACGCTCGGCGTTGGTGAAGGTGCCGTCCTTTTCGAGGAACGACGACCCCGGCAACAGCACGTGCGCGTACTTGGCGGTCTCGTTCAGGAAGATGTCCTGCACCACGATGCACTCCATCTGCTCGAGCGCGTGCGTCACGTGCTGCGTATTCGGATCGGACTGAACGATGTCCTCACCCTGGCAGTACAGACCCATGAAGGTGCCCGCGAGCGCGGCGTCGAACATGTTCGGGATGCGCAGGCCCGGCTCCGGCTGCAGCGTCACGCCCCATTCGGCTTCGAACAGCGCGCGGGCGGTCGAGTCCGACACGTGGCGGTAGCCCGGCAGTTCGTGCGGGAACGCGCCCATATCGCACGAACCCTGCACGTTGTTCTGACCGCGCAGCGGGTTCACGCCCACGCCGTCGCGGCCGATGTTGCCGGTGAGCATGGCGAGATTGGCAATGCCGATGACCGTGGTCGAACCTTGCGCATGCTCGGTCACGCCGAGGCCGTAGTAGATCGCCGCGTTGCCGCCCGTCGCGAACAGGCGCGCCGCGCCGCGTACGAGGTGGGCGGGCACGCCGGTATGCGCTTCGCTGGCTTCCGGCGAGTTTTCGGCGCGGGTGATGAAGTCGCGCCACTCCCGGAATGCACGATCTTCGCAGCGCTCGGCGATGAACGCGTCGGCCATCAGCCCTTCGGTGACGATCACGTGTGCGAGTGCATTGATCATCGCCACGTTGGTGCCCGGGCGCAACTGCAGGTGATAGTCGGCGTTGATGTGCGGGCTCTTGACCAGATCGATGCGACGCGGATCGATCACGATCAGCTTCGCGCCCTGACGCAGACGCTTCTTCATGCGCGAGCCGAACACCGGATGCCCATCGGTCGGGTTCGCGCCCATCACCAGGATCACATCCGACTTTTCGATCGACTTGAACGTTTGCGTGCCGGCCGATTCACCCAGCGTGGCCTTCAGGCCGTAGCCCGTCGGCGAATGGCAAACGCGCGCGCAGGTGTCCACGTTGTTGTTGCCGAACGCGGCCCGCACGAGCTTCTGCACGAGGTAGTCCTCCTCGTTCGTGCAGCGCGAGGACACGAGCCCGCCGATCGAGTCGCGGCCATACTTGGCCTGAATGCGCTTGAACTCCGACGCCGCGTAGTCGAGCGCCTCGTCCCACGACACTTCCTGCCACGGGTCGGTGATCTTCTTGCGGATCTTCGGCGTGAGGATGCGGTCCTTGTGCGTGGCATAGCCCCAGGCGAAGCGTCCCTTCACGCAGGCGTGGCCTTCGTTGGCTTGCCCGTCCTTGTGGGGCACCATGCGCACGACTTCATTACCCTTCATCTCCGCCTTGAACGAGCAGCCCACGCCGCAATAGGCGCAGGTGGTGATCTTGGCGTGCTCGGCCTGGCCGAGATGGATCACGGACTTCTCCTGGAGCGTGGCCGTCGGGCATGCCGCGACGCATGCACCGCACGACACGCACTCGGAATCCATGAACGGCTGGTCCTGACCCGGCGAGACGCGGGCTTCGAAGCCGCGACCGGAGATCGTCAGCGCAAACGTGCCCTGCGTTTCCTCGCACGCGCGCACGCAGCGGTTGCAGACGATGCACTTGGAGGCGTCGTAGGTGAAGTACGGGTTCGACTCATCTTTCTCGCTGTCGAAGTGGTTCGCGCCATCGAAGCCGTAGCGCACTTCGCGCAGGCCCGTCACGCCGGCCATGTCCTGCAGTTCGCAGTCGCCGTTGGCCGCGCAGGTGAGGCAGTCGAGCGGGTGATCGGAGATGTAGAGCTCCATCACGCCCTTGCGCAGTTCCTGCAGCTTCGGCGTTTGCGTGCGCACCTTCATGCCGGGCTCGACCGGCGTCGTGCACGAGGCGGGGAAGCCGCGGCGGCCTTCGATCTCGACCAGGCAAAGACGGCACGAACCGAACGGCTCGAGCGAGTCGGTGGCGCACAGCTTGGGCACATTCACGCCGCTTTCGGCCGCGGCGCGCATGATCGACGTGCCCGCAGGCACGGTGATCTGTTCGCCGTCGATCTCCAGCGTGACTTCCTGCGCCGATTCGCGGCGCGGTGTGCCGTAGTCCTTCTCAAACATCGGATCCATCATGATGGGCGGTCTCCTAGGCGGCCTGGGTCGGCAGGTTCGACGGTTCGGCCGCGCCGAAGTCTTCGGGGAAATGGTTGAGCGCCGACAGCACGGGGTAGGGCGTCATGCCGCCCATCGCGCACAGCGAACCGGCGAGCATCGTGTCGCACAGGTCGCGCAGCAGCTTGATTTGCTTGGGACGGTCGCGTCCGTCGATGATCTTGTCCATCACTTCGACGCCGCGCGTCGAGCCGATGCGGCATGGCGTGCACTTGCCGCACGATTCGATGGTGCAGAACTCCATCGCATAGCGCGCGAGCCTGGCGAGGTCGACGGTGTCGTCATGCGCCACGATGCCGCCGTGGCCGAGCACGGCCCACAGCGCCGCGAAGGCCTCGTAATCGAGCGGCGTGTCCCATTGCGATTCCGGCAGATAGGAGCCGAGCGGGCCGCCGACCTGCACGGCGCGCAGCGGGCGGCCGGTGATGGCGCCGCCGCCATAGTCGTACAGGATCTCGCGCAGCGTCACGCCGAAGGCCTTTTCGATCAGGCCGCCGTGCTTGATGTTGCCCGCGAGCTGGATGGGCAGTGTGCCGCGCGAGCGGCCCATCCCGAAATTCTTGTAGAACTCGGCGCCGCGATCCATGATGATCGGCACCGAGGCGAGCGAAATCACGTTGTTGATGACCGTCGGCTGCCCGAAAAGCCCCTCGATGGCCGGCAGCGGCGGCTTGGCCCGCACCACGCCGCGCTTGCCTTCGAGACTCTCGAGCAACGCCGTTTCCTCGCCGCACACATACGCGCCCGCGGCCTTGCGCACTTCGAGGTGGAACGTCTTGTCGGAGCCGAGAATGTTCTTGCCGAGATAGCCGGCCTTGCGCGCGTTCGCGATGGCTTCGTTCAGTACGTCGATCGAGTGCGGGTATTCGCTGCGCACGTAGATATAGCCGCGCGTGGCGCCTACGGCGATTCCGGCGATCGTCATGCCTTCGACGAGCACGAGCGGATCGCCTTCCATCAGCATGCGGTCGGCGAACGTGCCCGAATCGCCTTCGTCGGCGTTGCACACGATGTACTTCTGCGCGGCCGGCGTGTTGAGCACCGTTTTCCACTTGATGCCGGTCGGGAATGCCGCGCCGCCGCGCCCGCGCAGGCCGGACTCGGTGACCTGGGCGACGATGGCCGCGCCGTCCATGCCGAGCGCGTTGCGCAGGCCGCGATAGCCGTCGTGCGCGACGTAGTCGTCGACCGAGACGGGGTCGGTGACGCCCACGCGGGCGAACGTCAGACGCTCCTGCTTCTTGAAATACGGAATCTCTTCGGTCAGGCCGAGCGCGAGCGGATGGTCGCCGCCGGCGGTGACGTTCGCGTCGAACAGGCTCGGGACGTCGTCCACGTCGACCGGACCGTACGCCACGCGGCCGGCGGGCGTGACGACTTCGAGCAGCGGTTCGAGCCACAGCATGCCGCGTGTGCCGTTGCGCACGAGCTCGATGTCGATGCCACGCTGCGCGGCTTGCGCGACGATGGCTTCGGCGACTTCATCGGCGCCCAGGGCGAGGGCGGCCGAGTCGCGCGGCAGGTAGAGCCGCACGGTGCCGGGCGTTTTGGCGGAGTGGGAGGCTTGGCTCATACGGCATCCTTGGCGCGGGCGACCAGGCGGTCGAATTTCTCGGGGGTGACGCGCGCGTGCAACTTGTCGTCGATGGTGATGGCGGGCGATGTGGCGCACTGGCCGAGGCAGTACACCGGCTCGAGGGCGACGTCGCCGCTGTGCGCATGCATCGCGCAGCCCAGCACGCGTTCCGCATGCGCGACAAGCGCGTCGGCGCCCATGCTCTGGCACGCCTCGGCGCGGCAGATCTGCACGACGTGGCGCGGCGGCGGAGCGGTGCGGAAGTGATGGTAGAACGTGATCACGCCATGGACTTCGGCGCGAGAGAGGTTGAGGGCGTCGGCGATGACGGGGACGGCTTCCGAGGGTACGTAGCCGAAGGCGTCCTGAACGTCGTGGAGGATCGGCAGCAGGGGGCCTTCCTGCGCCGAATGAGCGTCCAGAATCGCTTGCACCGTCGCGATGGAAAAAGCCTCGCGCATGGCTGTTGTCTCCTGTGCGGCGCACCGCGGGGACTGCGCGCCTGAGGGTATGGTTATGTGTTGTTCCTGCCCCAGGGGCGAGAGACCCATTTGTCACATTCGGCGACGCTGCTCGGGTCTAGCGATCAGCGCGGCGCCGGACGAGCGTGCGGCACATAGCCCCCACCATATGCCGCACGGGCTCGGTCTCCCGCCCCGTTGCTTACTTCGTCAACCGGCGAGCCGGGAAAGTCGGCTCGAATCCTGTTGTGCCCCATGCGTGTTTCTCGACGCCGGGCGGCGCTTCCCGCCTCCTGTCCGGCAGTCTGGTGGCGACTGCCGGGAGGGCGTTGAAGTCTCCGTATGTGAAACACGATATATGATATACGGTATACGTGCAATAGCCTGGCACATGGTTTGGCAGCCTCGTTTACCCGGATTTCGAGCGAAATACCGACGGATCCGGCCCGCGATGCACCCGTCAGCGGCAAGGCGTGGTGTGGGGGCGTCGCGCAGCGAGAGGCCGCGGCGTCGTTGCGACGCCTGGCGACAAGAGAGGGGGAGGGCTGCGCTCGGGGGGCGCTCAGATTCGAGGATGACGCGAGGGCCGGATAAGACAAAGGCCAGTGACACATCGATGTCACTGGCCTTTTCCGTAACGCGCGGCGTGGATACGCCGTGGGACAGCCAATTATTCGAGGAAGTCGCAGTGCTCTTCGACGAAGGCGGCCAGACCCAGTGTGTGATCGCGCGCCAGCTTTTCGGCGAGTTCCGTGTCACGCTTTTCCAGCGCGGTGATGATCTTCAGATGATCGACGATCGAGCGCGCGGCCCGGTCGTTCTGAGCGATCGTCACCTTGCGGATGGCGCGCACGTGAATGAACAGGTTCTTGATCGTATTGGCGATCGCTTGTGACCCACCAAGATTGATCAGCGCCTGGTGGAAGTCGATGTTCGCGTCGGAATACTCTTCGATGTGATCGGTCGGCGGCGCGTTGACGAATTCGTCGAACAGATGGCGCAGCTTGGCGATCTCTTCATCGCTCGCGTGCAGCGTGGCCAGGCGTGCGGACATCCCTTCGAGGGCGGCCCACATCTGGATCATCTCGACGATTTCACGCTTCGTCTTGCGGATGATGAAGATGCCCCGGCGCGGCACCGTGCGCAAAAAGCCTTCCTGTTCCAGCAGGGTCATGGCTTCGCGAATCGGTGTGCGCGAAACGCCAAGCACCTGGATGAGCTGACGCTCGTCCAGGCGAATTTCTTCCTTCTGGTTATAGATGTCGGCATCGGCGATGGCTTTTTTCAGCAGCGCATACGCCTGATTGCGAAAACTCGTGGTGGTGTCGATCGGCTCCAGCGCGAGCGGAGTCACGCGCGCCGGAGTTGGGGTGATCAGGGACATGCAATAGTCTCCTAGGTATTACGGCCCCTTCAGAGGCGCAATGCTTGCTGCCCCACGACGGTTGCCGGCTTGGTGACGAGTTTACCCGATTCGTTTGCCCGCGTGGTTTCCGCCAGATACGCGTAACGACCGTTCTTTTCGGCCTTTTCGAGCACCGAAGCGGGCAGGGCGACGAAGAGGTGAACCATCGCAACCCCGGCGGCCAGGGCAGAAGCAAGGGCAATCAAAGTAAGCGCAGCGACTAACATGGTGACACTCCTGATAAACGTTGACAGGTCGAAATGTGGGGGAGAACTTGCCTTGCATTGTATGTCGCGCCGCAACAAGTCTCAAGATATACCACATACCGAATATCAAAATTCATCATTTTTCGGGACGTTTTCTACGTCACCGTGGCGGTCGGCTACCCGGATTTGTCTCTTTTTCCGATAGTGTTGAGTCGATCGATGGTGGCGGTGAACCTCCTCGGATGTTCGTCCAGCTTGCATTGATGCGGTTTTCGGGACGCAGGGCTCGCGCGCGATTCGCGGCATGACCGGCGATGTCTTCGGGATGCTGCAAAAGCGGGTTATTGCGTTGCCGCGAAACCACACGGCTGGGAATACCTGCAGGCGATAGGCCCGCCGGGCTCTCCCGTAAAAACGACACGGCTCGCCGGCAAAAAATCGGCCGCGACCGGGAAATCCGGTGGCGGCGCGATCGGCGAGTGCATCGAGCGGCGGGGGGCTGGCGACTCAACGGGGGCGAGGTGAGCCGTCGCCCGTCCTTGTTCGTGCCGTCCAGTTCCGTCTATATATAGGGGCGCGGCGGTGGAGGCCCTCCGGCGCCCCACGCCTCGACGTCACGTACCGACGGCAACTCTTCGTCGTCGCCGTGACGATGCTTGATGCGCTTGCGACTCGGCAGCGCTTATGCCGCTTTCGCGAGCCGTTCCTGGGCAGCGGCCACCGCCTCGGGCTGCGTCATGAATTCGCGCTGCTTGACGAGGGCGAGCACGACGTCGAGCGTTGGCGTCGGCACGTTGGCGAGACGCCCCATCTCCTGCACGACCGAGACGAGCGGATCGATCTCCATGGCACGGCCGCGCTCGAGGTCTTGCAGCATTGAAGTCTTGTGCGCGCCTACGGCGCCCGCGCCGTTGATGCGGCGCTCGACATCCACGCGGAAATGCACGCCGAACTTGTCGCCGATGGCCTTGGCTTCGAGCATCATGGCGCGCGCGATGGCGCGTGTGCCCGGATCGCTGGCAATGATGTCGAGTGTGCCGTGCGTGAGGGCCGAGATCGGATTGAAGCAGAGGTTGCCCCACAGCTTGAGCCAGATCTCGTCGCGGATGTTCTCGCGAATCGGTGCGTCGAGCCCGCCCTCGATCATCAGCTTCGAGAGTTTCTCCACACGCTCCGTACGCTCGCCGCTGGCTTCGCCGAGCGGGAACTTGTTGCCGTAGACGTGTTGGATCACGCCCGGTGCAACGACTTCGGTGGCCGGATACACCACGCAACCGATGGCGCGCTCGGGGCCGAGCTCGCGCCATTGGCGGCCGTTCGGGTCGATGCTCTCGAGCGTGCTGCCTTCGAGCGCACCGCCGTGCTTGTAGAAGTACCAGTAGGGGATACCGTTCACGGCGGTGACCACGGCCGTGTCCGGCCCGAGCAGCGGCTGCATGGCATCGAGTACCGACGGAACCGAGTGCGCCTTGAGTGCAATGATCACGTAGTCCTGGGGACCGAGCTCGCGTGCATCGTCCGTGCAGCGCAATTGCGTGACGCGTTCCTCGCCGTCGATCAGCAGCTTGAGTCCGTTCTCGCGCATGGCGGCAAGATGCGGGCCGCGCGCCACCAGACTGACATCGGCTCCGGCGCGCGCAAGCTGCACGCCGAGATAGCCACCGATGGCGCCAGCGCCATAGATGCAAATCTTCATGAAGTCTCTCCCTCCAATGGTCAATCGAAACCTGGATCGTTATTTATTCTTTTAATATGAAATTTTGTATATAGTATATCACAAGAGGCTCAGCGCCAAGTATTCCCGGACCGAATGCCGTCATGGTTTCCCCGCAGCGCTGCGAAAAGCCTGCCTGGGATGTGTGAGCGCGACCGGCATGGGAGGTGGGGGAGAAACGCCGTAAGGGAAGCCCGCAAGCGAATTATTACGGTGTATTACAGCCGGGGATGGGAAGAGTAATTGGGAGTTTTTTGTGAATGAAGTTCACATAAATATCGTCTTGTGCTCGTTTCAAAAATTCCCAAGGAGCCCTATATAAAAGGCTGGAGCGCCTTGTCAGACAAGCTTCCCGGATCAGGTTAACTCCTTAGTGTTTTCGCATTGCGTTGTTGCCCCGCTCCGGCCTACAGTGGCGTTACTGTATCTAGCCGCCACTTAGGACAGTGCCTCGCGTGCCGCGGTCGCTTTCGCTGCAATGGACGAAAACGACTGTGGCACGCGAGGTGAGAAACGAGGAAAGCGATAAATTAGTGTTGACTTATATCTGATATATCGTATATTTCGTTCGGTATATTTGCGGGAAGGCAAGCTGTCCCGTGAACGTCAGAGAACAAGTCGACGAGGCGAAGACCTCGTAAAGCATACCCAGGGGGCGTAGACCCCATCCGGAAGGTGTTGTTGTTGTGAAGCTGCTAAACAACTGAGAACCGATGGAGGAGGTACATAGTGGAGACGACTAATCAACACGGTAAGCAATCCGTGTTCGCGAGCCCTTGGGTGCAGCTCGTGTTCGGCGTGATTTGCATGGCGATGATCGCCAACCTGCAGTACGGGTGGACGCTGTTCGTCAACCCGATCGATGAGAAGTATCACTGGGGCCGTACGGCCATTCAGGTGGCGTTCACGATTTTTGTCGTGACCGAGACTTGGCTGGTACCGATCGAAGGGTATCTGGTCGACAAGTTCGGCCCGCGTCCCGTCGTGGTCGGAGGCGGTTTGTTGTGCGGTGTCGCGTGGGTGCTCAATGCCTACGCGTCTTCGTTGCCGATGCTTTATTTCGCGGCGGCGGTGGGCGGGGTCGGCGCCGGTGCGGTGTATGGCACCTGCGTGGGCAATGCGCTGAAGTGGTTCCCGGATCGCCGCGGTCTTGCCGCGGGCCTCACCGCTGCCGGTTTCGGCGCCGGTTCGGCGCTGACCGTGGTGCCGATCGCCAACATGATCAAGTCGAGCGGCTACGAGAACACCTTCCTGACCTTCGGGTTGGGCCAGGGGATCATCGTGCTGTTGCTGGGTCTGGCGCTTGCCAACCCGCCGGCGTCGATCGAAGCGCTCAAGAAGCTGGCACCGGGCGCCATGCGCTACAACGCCAAGCCGACGGAAGTCATGCGCTCCCCCGTGTTCTGGCTGATGTATCTGATGTTCGTGCTGATGGCCGCCGGCGGCCTGATGGCAACGGCACAGCTCGGCCCGATCGCCAAGGACTACGGTCTCGATCAGGCGCCGGTCTCGATCCTCGGTCTGACGCTGCCTGCGCTCACCTTTGCACTGGCCATCGATCGTGTGCTCAACGGGGTGACGCGTCCGGTGTTCGGTTGGATCTCGGACAAGATCGGTCGCGAGAACACGATGTTCATCGCCTTCGCGATGGAAGCCGCAGGGATCTACGCACTGGCGAAATTCGGCCAGCACCCGGTGGCCTTCGTGATCCTGACTGGCCTGGTGTTCTTTGCGTGGGGCGAGATCTACAGCCTGTTCCCGGCGACCTGCGCCGACACGTATGGCTCGAAGTACGCCGCGACCAACGCGGGGATGCTCTACACCGCGAAGGGGACCGCCGCGCTGCTGGTGCCGTTCTCGAGTGTGATCACCACGTCGACGGGCAGCTGGCAGGCCGTGTTCATGATCGCCTGCGCCATGAACGCCTTCGCCGCCTTCCTCGCCTTGTTCGTCCTCAAGCCGATGCGTGCCCGCCTGGCACAGCGTTACGCCAACGACTACAAGGCGCAATCGAGCGACCCGATCGTGAAACCTGCGGATCTGACCCGCAGCACCACGTGAGGCGAACGCAAGCAAATGCAGGAAGCAGACTGGCTGGCTTGATTGGGAATGTTTGACCGGCGTGCAATCCGCGCCCCGACGGGGCCGGTTGCACGCCCGGGTGAGCAGGTAGAGAAGCAGTACGGGAATAACCCACTAATCGTCAGACAAGACGACGCAACACTGAAACCGGAAAAACTGGAGGAGAGAATTATGTCCATTGCGATGACCGTGCCAGTCGGCAAGGCGGAAAACGACACCGCGGGCGATACGCCCAAAGACAGCAGCCGACACGCGAACATCGTGTCCGAGGCAGAAACGACGGATGGTTTTCATCTGGTCATCGATGCCCTGAAAGCGAACGACATCGATACCATCTTTGGCCTGGTGGGGATTCCCATCACCGATCTGGCTCGTCTTGCGCAAGCCGAAGGCATGCGTTTCATCGGCTTTCGCCACGAACAACACGCCGGCAACGCCGCAGCCATTGCCGGCTACATGACGCAAAAGCCTGGCATTTGCCTGACGGTGTCCGCACCGGGCTTCCTGAACGGCCTGACCGCGCTCGCCAACGCTACGACCAACTGTTTTCCGATGATCCTTATCAGCGGATCGAGCGAGCGCGAAATCGTCGACCTGCAGCAGGGCGACTACGAAGAAATGGATCAGCTCAATGCGGCCAAGCCGTATTGCAAGGCGGCCTATCGTGTGCTGCACGCCGAAGACATCGGTGTGGGCGTGGCGCGCGCCATTCGGGCTGCCGTGTCGGGCCGTCCCGGGGGCGTCTATCTTGACCTGCCGGCCAAGCTGCTGGCGCAGACCATCGACGCGCAGAAGGCCAAGGACTCGCTCATCCGCGTGATCGACGCCGCACCGCGCCAGATTCCGGCGCCCGACGCCGTCAAGCGCGCGCTCGACGTGATCAAGGGAGCGAAGCGTCCGCTCGTGCTGCTCGGCAAGGGCGCCGCCTACGCGCAGGCCGACGCCGACATTCGCGCATTCATCGAGAAGACCGGCATTCCGTACCTGCCGATGTCGATGGCCAAGGGGCTGCTGCCCGACACGCATGAGCAATCGGCAGCCGCCGCACGCTCGTTCGTGCTGCAGGAAGCCGACGTGGTCGTGCTGATCGGCGCGCGCTTGAACTGGCTGCTCGCGCACGGCAAGGGCAAGACCTGGGGCTCGGCGCCGAAGAAGTTCGTGCAGATCGACATCTCGCCGACGGAAATCGACAGCAACGTGGCGATTGCCGCGCCGGTGATCGGCGACATCGGCTCGTGCGTCTCGGCGCTGCTCGCAGGCGTCGACGGCAATTGGAGCAAGCCGCCCGCGGAGTGGACCGGTGCGATCGCCGAACGCAAGAACAAGAATCTGGCGAAGATGGCCGCCACGCTCGCGCAGAATCCGTCGCCGATGAACTTCCACAGTGCACTCGGCGCCATTCGCGACGTGCTCAAGAAGCATCCCGACATCAACCTGGTGAATGAAGGCGCGAACACGCTGGACTACGCCCGCAGCATCATCGACCAGTACCAGCCGCGCAAGCGCTTCGACTCGGGGACGTGGGGCGTGATGGGCATCGGCATGGGCTTCGCCATCGGTGCGGCGGTCACCAGCGGCAAGCCGGTCGTGGCCATCGAGGGCGACAGCGCGTTCGGCTTCAGCGGCATGGAGCTGGAAACCATCTGCCGTTACGAACTGCCGGTCACCACCGTCATCTTCAACAACAACGGCGTATATCGCGGCACCGACGTCAACCCGACGGGCGGCAAGGACGTGGCGCCGACCGTGTTCGTCAAGGGCGCGCGCTACGACAAGATGATCGAAGCGTTCGGCGGCATTGGCTACAACGTCACCACGCCGGCCGAACTCACGAAGGCGCTGGAGGAATCCATCGCTGCGGGTAAGCCGGCGCTGATCAACGCTGTCATCGACGAATCGGCGGGTACCGAGAGCGGTCGTCTGACGAATCTGAATCCGCAAAGCGCGGCGATGAAAAAGTAATTCGAGTCAATCAAGGAGACACGACATGAGCAAACCTCTGGAAGGCATCAAGATCATCGACTTCACGCACGTGCAAGCCGGCCCCGCCTGTACTCAGCTGCTGGCATGGTTCGGTGCGGACGTGATCAAGGTGGAGCGCCCGGGTTCGGGCGACGTCACGCGCAACCAACTGCGCGACATCCCCGATGCCGATGCCTTGTACTTCACGATGCTCAACAGCAACAAGCGCTCGCTGACGCTCGATACGAAGACGCCGGAAGGCAAGGAAGTGCTCGAGAAGCTGGTGAAGGAATCGGACGTGCTCGTCGAGAACTTCGCCCCGGGCGCGCTCGACCGCATGGGTTTCACGTGGGAGCGCCTGAACGAGCTCAACCCGAAGCTGATCGTGGCATCGGTCAAGGGCTTCTCGGACGGTCACCACTACGACGACCTGAAGGTGTATGAGAACGTGGCGCAGTGTGCCGGCGGCGCCGCCTCGACGACCGGCTTCTGGGACGGTCCTCCGACCGTGTCGGCCGCAGCGCTGGGCGACAGCAATACCGGGATGCACCTGGCCATCGGCATTCTGACGGCGCTCATCGGCCGTGGCCAGACGGGCCGCGGTCAGAAGGTGGCCGTCTCGATGCAGGACTCGGTCATCAACCTGTGCCGTGTGAAGCTGCGCGATCAGCAGCGTCTGGACCGCATCGGCTACCTGGAAGAGTATCCGCAATACCCGCACGGCGAGTTCACCGACGTGGTGCCGCGCGGCGGCAACGCGGGCGGCGGCGGCCAGCCTGGCTGGGTGCTCAAGTGCAAGGGTTGGGAAACCGATCCGAACGCTTACATCTACTTCACGATTCAGGGCCACGCCTGGGAGCCGATCTGTCGCGCGCTGGGCAAGCCGGAGTGGATCGACGATCCGAACTACGCCACGCCGCAAGCCCGTCAACCGCACATCTTCGATATCTTCGCGACCATCGAAGAGTGGTTGGCCGACAAGACGAAGTACGAAGCGGTCGACATCCTGCGCAAGTTCGACATTCCGTGCGCGCCGGTGCTGTCGATGAAGGAAATCGCGAACGACCCGTCGCTGCGTGCTTCGGGCACGATCGTGGAAGTGCCGCACAAGCAACGCGGCTCGTACCTGACGGTGGGTAGCCCGATCAAGTTCTCGGGCCTGAAGCCGGAAATCACGGGCTCGCCGCTGCTGGGCGAACACACCGACGAGATCCTGTCCGAGCTGGGCTACAACAAGGAGCAGATCGCCAACCTGCACGCGTCGCGCTCGGTCTGATTTCCGGACCGGGCTGGACAGGCAGGTAACGCGCCCCGTGCATCGTCGCTTCCTTGCCGGAGTGACGGTGCGGGTGTGGTGCGTCCGGTGTTCGCGGGTGCGGCGCTCTGTGGAGCACGCACCCGTTTTTATTTTCGGGATCGCATGGCCTGTTAATTGATGTGCTTTATTTGCATGTTTTTCGGTCTGGATGCACGATAATGGACCGTCATGCCAATTGCATTCCCCACCATTATCCTGGAGACATCATGAGCGCATCCGTCGACGTCAATCAGTTGGTGCAGGTCGTGGGCGACGCCATCGTCGTTGCCGACCCGAACAACGTCATCACGCTGTGGAATTCGGGCGCCGAGAAGATGTTCGGTTTCTCGAGCGAAGAAGCACTCGGTCAGCCGCTGGACATCATCATTCCCGATCGGCTGCGTGCTCGTCATAACGAAGGCTATGCGAAGACCATGGCCACCGGGCAGACGAAGTACGGCAGCGATCTGCTCAAGGTGCCAGCCACGCACAAGGACGGGCGCGCGATGTCGATCGCGTTTACCGTGGCGCTGCTGCACGGCGCCACCGGCGAAGTGACCGGCATCGTGGCCGTGATTCGCGACGAGACCGCGCGCTTTCAGGAAGACCGCCAGTTGCGCAAGCGCCTGAACGAACTCGAAGCCAAGCTCGCCGCAACGGCGGGCTGACGGTCTCGCACACTTTCTCCATCGCTCTCGTTCCTCTCGTTCGGGCGCAGGTTGCGCCTCGAGCACGCCGCTTCTCGTTTGTTTTCATCGGATCGTTGTGCGACTTGACATCACATGCGGCGATGTTTTTATTTTTGTTGACATCGATATAAATTCCGCGTGCCGGATAATATGAAAACTCCTTCACAGGCTTCCCAATAGCCCAAATTTCATCGATTGATCATTAATTTAATATTCGTAAAAATTTCATAATTTGATCATTTGCGGCAAATATTCCAAAAATTAATATGCCGAATCGATATCAACGGAGATCACGGTAAATTCCGACGCCCGATGCCGGTGTTGCTCGCGGGATCCGTCCTGCGTTGGCGCAAACACCCGCAGCCCTCAGCGCTGTCGACACCAGCACGTGGCAACTGCAGCTTCTGGAGCAGCAACAACAGGCGCAGGAGCGTGCGGCCGCAATCAACGCCTCTGCCTTGCGCTCCGCGCTGCCGGCGGCGGATGGAAGAGAACTGGTTGACGTCAGCATCGCGTCGGGGCACATGCATTGTGCGTCGGTCCGTCCTTCCGCCGGGGATGAGTTGGCCGTGATCCCGACTTCCCTTTGTTACTGTTACAAGACGAATAAAATCATATGGGGCCGATTTCCCGTTTGGGCATGTATCTTGCCCGCTCTCTCCCGTTCCGCATCGCCTCGTTGTCGGGTCAGACTGGGTCCTCCCGGGCGGATGGCCGCGCTCCCCGAGAGGCGTTGAGAGACCAGGTGCGTGATGTGCGTCAGGTGCATCGGCCTCGTCTGTGGGACAGATTCGCAACGCACCGTGAAGTGTCCGGCCTCCCAGGCCATGGAAGCGCGCGGCTTCGTGAGCAGACGCTGCGCGAAGCAAGGGACGTGTATGACCTGTGCACGGACGCCTACAAGTCCCGGGGGAGCCGCAACATGTCGGCCGGCCTGCTCGATATCCTCGGGAAGGGCGCGGCGCCTGCCAGTGGGTGGATGGCTGCCGCAGAACTGGTCGAGGCAGGGTACCTCGATGTCAACGCGAAGGACGGCCGGGGAAACACGCTGCTGCAATTGGCGATCATGGACGGGGCGGCGCCGGCGCAACGACTGGCTACTACCCTTCTGCGCAGGGCGGACGTTGTGCTTGACGCGCCCGCTGCCGACGGGACCTCCCTGCTGGCTCTGGCACAGGCACATGGCAGTGCGAGCATGGTTGACCAGATCGAGCGCCGACTCGGGCTGGACACGAGCAAGCGTGGGCCATATTTTTCGGAGCGCCGGAATTGGCAAGTCAACTGGAATGGCGAGGTCAAGGTCGGCGCTCAACCGATCTGGTGCCGGCATCTGGCGATGTTGTGGGAGCAGCGTTTCATGCGCACGCACGGCAAGCTCGACTACCGGGATTTCAGCCCCGCCCGCCTCAAGACCGTGGCCGCCCCCCTGATTGACAACAACGAGGCCGCCTACCACGCGCGTCGCATGGGCGCGCAATGCCGGTTGGTCCCAGCCGACGCTTGGGGGGAGGTGATTGCGGACACGTTCCAGGCCATGGAGGCGAGCGGCGAGACAGGCCGCACGATCATGGTGGAAACGTTGAGTCACGCCATGGCGCTAGGGCTGAAAATCAAGGCGGATGAACGGGGCGGAAAGTCGTACGTGGTGCAGTTTTACGATCCGAACGTCACGGTGGCGCACGAGCGTTCGAGCGTGAGTGCTGCGCCCGGTGCGCACCTCGATCCGGCGGTTTTCCGCCAACTGACGGCAAGAGATTTTCTTTCCAAGGACGCCAGGGAAGAGTACGAGTTGGTCGGTCCGGGCGTGGCGGCGTTCCTGGGAAAACCGGTGCGCGGCGCGGCGCCGCGCCTTGACGGCGGACCGCGTCAGGTCGACGCGCAGACCATGCATCATCTTCTTCGCCTGAACTTGGCGGATGGCGTGCGTGCCTGTGCCGCATCGCTGTCGCGCGTCGATGCCCGCACCGGCCTGCGGATTCTGGCTGCGCGGCGGGAGGAAGGTGATGTGCCGGGCCTGTTGCTCGCGCTTCAGGAGGGGCATGCCGACGCGATCCAGGCTTATGGCGAACTTCTGATCCGGTGCGCGCCGAAATTTTCTCGCGAACAGATCAGGAATCTGCTTGAGGCGAAGACGGCAAGTGGTGTGCCGGGCTTGTTGCTCGCGCTCCAGGACGGCCGGGCTGACGCGATCGAGGCTTATGGCGAACTTCTGGTCCGGTTGGCGCCGCGACTCAGCGCTGACGATCTTGCACATCTGCTTGCGGCGGGAGCGAGCGATGGTTCGACGGGCTTGCAGCGTGCGCGGAAGAATGGCCACACTGACGCGATCCGCGTCTTTGACAGGGTCGTCGACGGAGTGGCTTCGCGCCTCGCGGCCCTGCGCTCAGAACGGCAAGGCTAGGGGCTGTTTACATTTGTCGAACAGGAAGCCCAGGCGTCGGTAAAGCCGCGTGCTGTACCGTAACCGGAACATCGTCGAACGATTCTTCAATCGCATCAAACATTTTCGTCGCGTCTCCACTCGTTACGACAAGCTTGCCGAGAACTTTCTCGCCTTTGCTTCGCTTGCCTGTGCCTTGTGGCTCGCTGGCGAGACTGTGAACAGACCCTAACCATTGTGATAGGTAAATCGCGTTTGCGAAGCGCCCGATGTTTACCTATCTTCAAAAACGTCGCTCAATCGATTAGTAGTTCTTATCGCTAACGACAGACTCCAGCATTGGCGTGATGTAATGCGGATCCTTGTATTCCCACAGGTAGTTCAAGAAAGTTCCTAGATCAAGACGGGGCTCAATGATGACGCATGCTCAAGGTGCGAGTGAGGACGACACTGTGCTGGAGGGGGGCGTAGCTAGTTATTTGGGGCCAGATCAAAGTGTTATGGGGCCTCGGATCTTGTCGACTGGCGCAGACGCCGCAAGCTTGGGGATCGTTCGCATTTTCGTGCCGTGGTCGGACGGCCGCACGGATGTGGTGTCAGGTGTCTTGATCGATCCGTGGTGGGTGGTGACGGTGGCTCACGCTGTGGATGCTGCCGCCCCACGGAGGGTAATGGGTGATAAGTCATTTGATGCGTCACAAATTGAGAGGCTAAGGGCATTTGCCCCGGACCCCCTATCAGATTCGGCGGCTCCCGTACTGGTGTTACCGGCATTTGATTACGCCGCGACGTCTTACCAGACGGCGGACGTGCCTCCCTATCTCGGCGATATAGTGGCTTTGCACTTATCGCGTCCTTTCTCGCCACCAGGAATGACATTTCCGAAGGTGTTGTGGCGTTTCTACACAGGGCTGGCGACGCCATTGTCGCGTTACGGGTACGGGCCGGTTTTCAACGAGCAGCTCTTTGGAGTCTCGACCAGGGATGACGGCTTCGCATCAAACCCCTACGATGGCTGGCAGGCCAGGGTGCAGGGGGGAGCCACGGATCCAGGGAATGCGGGGGCTCCTGTGTTTAATCTCGATGGCGCGGTGATCGGGATTGAACTTGGGTTCATTACCTCGAATCAATACACGTCGCTGTATCAGTCGTTTGGTCCCGGCGACCAGGGCACGGCGACGCTGGAGGGATATTTCGTCATACCACTAGCGTTGCCGACGAAGGTGGTATGGGGAGGAGGTAACTCGTTGGTCTGGAGCAATTACATCATTAACCACCCGGAGCAGGACTGGAGTGGTTTCGGTGGCGTAGGCGTGGCGGGATATCGGGTGTTCTATAAGCACGCTTCGGACGGGGACTCATGGGCACGGGCGATCACCAAAGATGTCCCGGGCATGACCACCCAACTTGCCAGGCTGGATGTGAATCCGTCTGATACGACATTATGGAAATTCACGGTATTGCCATTGGCATGGACGGATGCTTCGCATACCACCACGTCTGTGATGGGAGCGAAAAGTCAGACGGAGCAGTATCCGCCGGATGGCGACCGGGGAGGATGCACAGCGTGGGGAACGTTTGCGTATGCATTTCCCTACGCATTGAACCTGAGTAGCGCAAGTGCCAATGGTGTGGTGCTGTCATGGGCGCCGACGTCATACATTGAAGGCCACCCGGATATCTCCGGGTACCAGATATTCCTGAAACCCGCCTCGGACGGAGAGGCCTGGACGAACGCCATAACGGCATGGGCGGACCCTGGCGCAACCTCCACGATTTTGTCCCCGCTGAACGCGGATGAGTGGACGGTCACGATCCTGCCGATGGTTGGTGACACGATCCTCGGCGCTGGACCTGATGGGCTCCCTTTTCCTGGCGCCCAATCCAATATGTCGGTCCGATACGCACCGCCCCAGGTGGTCGGCCAGTATCCGAACAGTGCTGGCCAGGCGTTCATACCGCTGGACGGCGCCGGTTCGATTTCGGCACGCTTCGCGAATTCGGACATCGGCACCACATATCAATGGGAGTATTCGGCGACGCCAGAGGGGGCGTACAGCAGTGATCGAGATTGGTCTCACACCAACGGAGGCACTCACCCGACCCTGTGGTTCGGAGGCTTGGCCGCTCCTGGTGGGCAGGCCCAGACTTCGGATACGGGCTGGTATCGGCTGAAGGCGACGAACGGATTGGGCGCCAGCTATTCTCAACCGGTCCATGTGGTCATCGATACCTCAGACGTACCCATACTGGTGGATCAGTCCCCTGCGGCCGGACAAGAAATCTTGCAAATTGACTCGCTTCCTCAGAATAGCAATTCCCACATAAATCAAATTGCCATGGTGCGGTTTAGTGGCATGCAGAAGGAGAACAACCCCGCTTATGAGTGGCAGACCTCATCCAGTCGATATGAAGGGTATACGACCATGGGGGGGATCCCGCCGCTGCAAGACTGGTTCAATATATTGCTGCTAGTGGGCCTGGGCCCATTATGGGTTCGGTGTAAGGCGAGTAATAGCAAGGGCTCTGCATACTCGGAACCCTTCTTGGTAGTCCCTCAGAAGAAGTCCTCCGGCGTACAACGTTGTCAGCATCCGGGCCCATTTGCGCAAGTGATCGCCCCATTACAGCGCAACAGTGCGAACGCTTTCCTGTATTCGGCCTATATAACGAGCTATGCGGCTACTGACTTGATTTATCCACCCGGCGTGTATTGGAGTCGAAGCGATACATTGACGGGTACGTTGAGCCAGGGCGGTGAATGGACATCACATGTCTATTCAAATGATTCGCTGCTCGGATTTTTGGGTGATGGATACTCAGGGATCACCGGAGCATATGCGTTTTTTGCAAATGACGGCTACGGGTATTTCCCACCGATGTATGTGGTGGCGGTCGATGGAGACGGTTCTCCACGGGTGCTGGGTGGTTCGGCCACCGCAGGGCAAGTGAGAGGTCGTGCGGGCCGCGTAGGAACAGCGCAGGTCGTTTGGGTGTTCTCGAATATGTACGGCGTGGCCAGTGGCTACGCATTGGTCCCCCAATATCCGACCCCAGGGGATTCCAATACTGTTGTTCAAAGCGCTGGCGGATTTGTGTTGACGTCGATCGGCGTATCCGGAACTCCGGCACGGGTCGGTGATTCGCGTATTTACGTGCTTCAGGCAAAAAATGTATACGGTACCGCTGCATCCGATACGAATCTGTTGCCGCTGCAAGTGACCATTGATCCAGAGGGGGTCACCAATTGGGGCGCATCGAACATGACCTCGATTGGGTTGACGGATGTGGGGTCGAGTGGGACGTTGATAATTGATGCGTCGAACGGCATCAACACGCCGTCAAGCGTGCGCGCGACGGGTACATTTATCCGAGTCATTACCTTGCCAAACGGGCTCGCGCTGGATTCGACGAAACCGTTCACCTGGGATCCGTGGGATGGCGGCGGCGGAGAGCCGCTGGCAACCGTGGACGGGACAGGCACGATAGTGACTTGGGGAGGTTTGTCCTACGGGGGCTTGGTCGAAGTCACAGACGACGGCACGACGATCACATTGCAATTGATCATTCCTGACAGCGAACAGGACAACTGGTCAGGCACTTACGACTATTCGCGGGCGAAACCGATCAGTATTCCGGTGGTGATCCTCTCGGACGCTGTATGGGGGCAAGCCGTGACGGTGCAATGGTCGGTGTCGGACGGTACGCTTTCGACTGACCCAGGTAATTTCACGCTGTGGTATTACCTTGGAGGTGCGCCGGAACTGACCAGCCAGGCACCGGTTGGCGGAGACACGGTGGTGGCAATCACCGGCTCAGCGGGCGCATTGGCGATCACGGCCCATTTCGACACCGATCGAAGTGGCGATACGTTTCAATGGGAACGTGCTTCATCGTCAGACGGCCCATGGTCGCCCGATATGGTCTCGCCCAGCATAACGGGGCAGAACACCCGCGTCCTCACCTTCGGTGGAGTCTCGACATTTGATCAGGGATGGTATCGACTCACCGCGACCAGTTGGACAGACGAGGTCGGCTATTCCACACCCATACGCGTGTCGACCAACCCCAGAACGGGATGGCAAAGCAATCCGCAATTCCTGTCCCAGGTCCCTGCGGGCAACACCAGCATTGAGATTGGCTTGGGCAGCGTAGGGGATGTGTCGATCAGTGCTTTTCCACAAGCCGCAGGCGCGGGGTCATTGCAATGGGAGTGGTCCTTTGATGGCGCCTCAGGGTCGTTCAATTCCAGTTCGCACGATTGGTCCCGTACCACAGGTCAGAATTCGACGACACTGACGTTCGGGGTGGCGGGGGACAACGGCGGCGTCATGGTCGCGGACTTCGGGTGGTACCGCCTGGCCTGGAACACCGGCACCGCTGCCGGCACTGTTTATTCGAATCCGGTGCAGTTGATTCCGGACATGGACTCGCAAGGGACGCTGGGCTTTGTCAGCCCGCAAGCCATGTATTACCAAGGCACGGATCCGATTCCCGTATTTGGAATGGCTTCCGAAAACGCCGTCACCGTCACGGTGAATGGCGGCGATTATGCTTTCTGTGGGGTAGAGGATGGGTTCTGGGAGGCCGACGCCTTCAATCGAGACGGTCAATACGAAATGGTCGCCACCCAGGAGAGCATCGGCGCGCAAGCGTTTGGAGACAGCGCGCCCGCGCGGGTGTTGTTCAGCCGCGGTAGCGCGCCGCCCCCACAGTCGGTGGCAGCACCAGTATTCACCTCACCACAAGCCAATGGGAACTATGCAGATCCCGTATCGATTACCGGCACTGGCTTATCAGGCGCGCTGATCCTGCTCACTGTCAATGGCGCAGCCTGGCAAACCCTTGCTGTGGTGGATGGTAAATGGGACGCAGGGTCGCTGGACTGGACGGGAGAAATTACGCTGACGGCGACTCAGGTGTTTGCCAATGTGTACAGCTCGCCAGCAACCGTGACGTATGTTTTGCTGCCAGACCCCGTATTCACCTGCCCGCTATCGGGAGCCATGTACTACTACAACAGCGACAACGAGGGTTCCGGCGTTGCCATGACCGGTACAGGGGCGCCGGGGGCAACCGTGACGGTTACCTACCAAGGAAAAACACAAGGCGCTCCAGCGACTGTGGATAAGAATGGCAGATGGCATGCCGGCACATTCTCTCCCCCTGTCCCGCCCCCGCTGGATTTGTCGTACACCTTGAATGCGAGCCAAACCCTGGACAGTCATACCAGCCAGCCGGTGTCGGTGACCTTCTTTCTTGTCGCGCTGCTCCCCCCCGGCTTTACCTCGCCCGTCCAAATGCCTCCCGATTTTATATATGAGAACTCGATCGCGGTCAGGGGCAATGGTCTCGGCGGCGCTCAAATCATGCTTACCCTGAATGGGGAACCGTGGGGAGCGGACGAGAATCCGGATGGAGTCTCGATAGGCAATAACACAGCCTGGGATGCCGGCGTTTTCTGGCCTGAAGATGCCACTGATTATCCTCCATCCGGAAATGCGCAGTACGCCTGGGTGTTGCAGGCGACAGAGATCGCCACCAATCCTGATGGCAGTCAAGTCATAGGTCCTTCATCAAATCCAGTGTTTTTTAACTGCAGCATGGTGGTCCCTCCCATCCTGGATATGCCGACAGTGGTGTTTCCAAAGACAGGCGTTCAATACACAGGGGGTAATGGCCCGATTTGGTACCAGGGTGGCGCGGGAATCCCGGTGGTGGGTGGAGGGTTCACCGGTGGAACGGTGACGGTCACGGTGGATGGCAGCGTGTGGAAGGAGAATGTCCCGATCAAAGACGGGATGTGGAACGCGGGCACCTGGAATAAAGCCGGACACCACGACATGATGGTTACCCAAAGCGTTGGAAACGAGACCAGTGCGCCAGCCACCCTGTCGTTCGATTACGAGCCTGCTCCAGGCGGGTTACCCGACAATCTCACCATCATTCAGCCTAAGGATAGTGAGAATTTCGGCACCGCTACAGGGCTTATATATGGTCGTGGAGTTGAGGAGGGGGCACGCCTCGTTACTGTCACGCTCAATGGCGACTATTGGCAGACTGCACCTATCAGTGCACTTGCCGATGTATTAGGGGGAGGTGGTCCTCCGTTGTTGCAATGGATGGTTGATGGTGAGTTGGCCAAGCCGGGGATCTGGGTACTGGGTGTGACGCAAACCGTTGATGACAAAACCAGTGCTCCCACTTATGTCGCCTTCTCCATTGAAAACTAGCCGCCCACCTAGGATGAAAAGCCGGGGGAACCTCACTACTGTATCGAGAGGAGCGTGTGATGATCAGCAAGAAAACTGAACGCATCGGCTCAGGGGGAGTTGGTCAGTCGGAGTCCTTTGCGTCGATTTCATATGTATGCCCCGCAGCGGGACTGAATAATGAAAACAACACCGTCATCATTGGCGGTGTGGGTTTGGACGGCATAACGTCCGTAAATTTCGGCTCGCAATCCTGTGCGGTCGTCCGTAGTGCAAGAGACGGTACTAGGCTCACCGTAACCGTGAGACCAGACAATAAGCAAAGCGGCAAGGTCACAGTGACGGCAGGATCTGCATCTGTTCCAAACGCCTATGATTTCGTGCGCCCTGTGGTCGGGTATCGGGTATTTGTAAAGAAATCCACAGATGGTGATACCTGGGAGAATGCGAAATACGGCAAATTTCAGGAGTCTGTACCGGGACAGACGTCATATTCCATACGCTTGGTCGACGATGAGGACGAGTCCCTGCTTCCCTGGGAAACTGACGATACCAATACGGTATACAAGGTGACAGTGTGCGCGATGCTGGACAAGTCAAAGATTATACTTTTGGATCCTGATCCCAAAGTGGCAACTCGGAGCGATCACCAATATCCGCTACCGGGCGACCGGGGTAGTGTTGCCTGGTTGACAGGACAGATCATCATGCCCTCCAGCATCCGGATTACCTCGTCCCAAGAGAATTCCAGCCTGACGTTGTTGTGGCTTCCTGCTAAGAATCTCTACGTCCGTGGATTCTTGTTCTCGCATCGGTACCGGATCTTCCGAAAGCCTGTCAACGCAACAACGTGGACAAAATACAAAGATGTATCGAATGAAGCCGCGATTGTCGAGACACTAGATGGGTTTGATGAAACGGAATTTTTAGTGACCCCAATAGGCGAGGACCACTGGAACCACGACAGCGTTGTGTATTTTGGCGCGCCGAACGGAATGGCATTGCCTAACAATCAGAGCAACCAAATGCTCGCGTATGGGCTGCCAAAGCTGGTGGATCAGTTTCCGAAATCGTACGGCCAAGCATTTGTTCTGTATGGCTCGATTGGGTCGATGTCGATTTCCGCGTTCTTCGAGTATATGGGGAACGCCTCATCAACGGGTAATACAAATTATGTTTGGCAGATTAACACCGACGAAAACGCTGATCCAACGAAATGGAGTGATCTGCGATTGTCGAACGTGACGGGAGAACGTACATCCGTGCTGACGTTTGGAGCTGCGAATCAGCCGGTCGATAGCTCTAACGCGGGTTGGTACCGCGTGAAAGCTAGAAACAAAGCAGTATCTTCTCGTGTTGATGGTGTTTTTTCGACCCCAGTGCGAGTGTATGTCGGAGTAGGCGGTGCGAAACCCACACCTGCATTGATTAGCCAGTCATATACTGCGGGACAGACAGTGTACGTTGAGCCTGAGACGAATGAACAAGGATTTGTATCGACTCTATTCAACAACGATTCTGGAGCAGGATATTTGTGGGAATACTCTGCTAAATCTCCAACTGGCCCCTATGAGCACTCCGAATTTAATCCTGGTGCATGGAGAGATATTGGGGGATACAGGACTCGGACAATGTGGTTTGGGGAAGGTTTTACAAGAAGCGCGGGCACTACCGATTCTGGCTGGTATCGACTTAAGATGATCGCGAACGGCCATGATGCATTTTCCGACCCCGTGTATATAAAAGTTGGTGACGGTGGAAACAGCCGTTTAGCAGCCTCCGCAACCGATGAGCATGTCGTGTCACAGTATCCGATGGGGGGAGACGAAATTATCGTCCCCTGGGATGCAAGAAGCGCTGAGACCTGGGTAGGGATTTCAGCCTATCCCCCGATGGTATGGCAGCCTGAGCAAAAGTTGGAGTACACCTATACCCTGACATGGGAGAAGTCTGCGGACGGCCTGACAGGATGGACGAATCTCTGTGATTCTAAACGGAGCAAAGAGTCTTTCCCGCAAGATAAGGATGTCAGTAACAGAAATTCCACCCTGCTACGGTTCACGCCCGACAGAAGCGAAGCAACCTTCTCTCAATATAAGGACCGCGTTAGTGGTTGGTACCGGCTTCGAGCTGTCCCGAGAAATCGGGCTGTAGGCATGACCGCGGCGCTCACTGGAGGCGGAAAAACCAAGCTTGAGATTTTGTCGAAGCCAGTGCAGGTGACGGTGGTGGAGTCCGGTCAGGGCCGGCCTGCGTTATTGAACCAGTCGGAGGGTATATTTGCCGCTGAGACGGGAAGTGTCGGTGCCGTGTCGATCGGGGCTTATTTTTCGAACATGGGTGGGGTCGGTAACGGTTATCGTTGGCAACGAGCGCCGGATAGCGGCACACCGCCATCACAAACCTCCAGCGACTGGAAGGACACTATCCCAGCACCAAGAACCATTATCGGGCTGGGCACGCCAACATTGACCTTTGGCATTTCGGGGGCAGGTGCGCAGGTGGCGAGTACTGGCTGGTACCGGCTCATCGCTGACAATCAGTACGACGTCGAGGTTTTCAGTGACCCGATCCGCCTCATTATCCAAGACACTTCGAAGTTCGGGCAACCGTCGGTTGGCATCATTGGACCGCGTCAAGGATCAGTCAAGGGCGGCACGTTAGTCAGCGTCAAAGGGAAAAACCTGGTGGGTGCCTCTGTGGTCACATTCGGGGGAGTGGCGGGATGGAATGTCGTCGTGGCCAGAAGCGCCGCGGATGGTAGTAGTGACGAACTGACGGTCATAACGCCGGCTCATGCTGCCGGTACCGTGAACCTATTCATCAAGACGCCAGGCGGCTCAGTCACCAAAGCATTCACCTTCACTTGACGCCGCAGGATGGGCCGGGAAATAGTGGCCGAGCAAGCACGTCAGTGATTCAGGCGTGCCCGGTAGATGAGGATGCGCATGCCCCACGAGCCTCTCCGCGTCGGGCGACTTTGACTTGAGCGTACGCGTGATCGCCGCGGCCGATCCACAACAACGCGCTGATGATGAGAGGTTCTCCAAAAATGACGATCTACGACAAGATGATGCATGAGCCCGTTGCCCCCAACGTATTGATTGACAGTGAGCCCGTTCCTCCCTATATCAACGCAAGGCCATGGACAATACGGCTGATGGTTTACGAAGACTTATTCATTCCCCGAAGGCTAGCCAGTAGCGGCACAGGCTTTGTGGCGAGCCAGGACTGGGTAATAACCGCGGCCCATGTCTTGGAGCCGGGAGATTCGGTGCGGCGCACGGCGATGTTTCTGTATGAAGACACTGCCGACACTGCAGGCAGAGTCAGTGACGGGGGGTTTTGGTTCGACGAAATTGTTCTCGGCGACGGTGATGTTGCCGCACTGCATGTACGTCAAGATTTTCGAGACAGATTGAGGGACCGCGTTGCGCCCGTTGACTGGCGTTACAATCCCGCAGATAACCTCAACGCAGTGACGGCCCACATTGGATTCGTGGAGCAGACTCCTCGTTTGGCGATGGCCACCGTAAGAACCCAATCAATCGAGGCGGCAACTCAACCGGGGGTGACAGGAAATCACGTTATCGGCCGCTCGATTCTGGGCCGAACAAGGCCCGGTGATTCGGGAGGGCCTGTGTTGGCACATATCCCGGGTATCCCAGAGCTTCGGGTCGTTGGTGTCATCAGAGGCGGACTGGAGCGCCCACTGCCCGGCCCCTTTAGAGGCGCGCGCGAGCTCTGGACGCCGCTCAACCAGGAACTGGTGCTCCGACTGCGGATTACGCAGAGGCCTTTTGAAGTGACGTTGGCCGCACCGCGCAACGGCACGATCGCCTCATGCTCGTACCGAGTGGCGCGCGATTCGTGAGTTGCCAATCGATTTGCCTGCTTTGGTCATCGCCGAGCGCTATTGCGTGAGTATACGATCCGTGAATTACCCGCACGCGGCGTCGCACGAGCGACGTTGGCCCAGATCGCCATGTCTACACACACTTCTAAACGGTACCGCACGTTCCACCGCCGGGACGGCATGAGCGGCGCGCCGCGCCTGTGACACTCATTCAGGAGAGCACAGGCTCCTGCCCCTAGTCCGGCAGGGTAGCCACACGCGGCATCCCGCGGCAGGCAGACGGCAGCATTCAAACTGAGCACCGAAATGCAGCGCCCATCGAAGTGGGGAGGGGCGCTGCGCTTCGGTGTTTTTTCATTTCCGGTCCGGCTTCGTCTCGATTCGTTTTTAGGTATTTTGTATTCAATATATTAAAAGAAATGCGGCAAAATTCATGGGAACGAGGGCTTAGTTTTCATCCAACAAGCATGCCTGTAAACCCTAGGGCGTACAGGGTTTAGTTCATCGTGCCGTGCCGTAGAGACCTTATCAAACAAGGCTTCGCGGGATTTTCTCACCCTCGATGCTGCGCACCGATGGACGCCACCGGCAACAGAAAGCCGTTGATAAAATATCGTGTATGAAATACTGTATATCACAAGAATGTGTCAGCGCTAGTGACGGCGCCCGAAGCGGCGACGGCTTGCTGAACCGGCATCCCCCGATTTGCTTATCACGCATACCAATTACATAAACGCCGTCGCATCAGGAGGAGACAAACCATGATGATCGTCGCCAGCATCCGGCGCGAAGCCAGCCCTGCGGGCCGCCCGCACGCACATCGCATGCGGGCGCGTGCCACCAATCCCGTCCGACTTTCGACGTGTGCGCCGGCCACCACGGTCCGAGCCATTTCCTGAGCGGAGACGATCATGGGCAAAGCACTCGAAGGCGTTCGCATTCTCGATTTCACGCACGTGCAGTCCGGGCCGACCTGCACGCAACTGCTGGCATGGTTCGGCGCTGACGTGATCAAGATCGAACGGGCAGGGCATGGCGACGTCACGCGCGAGCAACTGCGCGACATTCCCGATGCCGACAGCCTCTACTTCACGATGCTCAACAGCAACAAGCGCTCGATCACGCTCGACACCAAGCACCCGGAAGGCAAGGCCGTGCTCGAGCGCATGATTCGCGACTGCGACGTGCTGGTGGAGAACTTCGCACCGGGCGCGCTCGATCGCATGGGCTTCACCTGGGAGCACATCCACGCGCTGAACCCGCGCATGATCGTGGCGTCGGTCAAGGGCTTCGGCCCCGGCCCGTACCAGGACTGCAAGGTCTACGAAAACGTCGCGCAGTGCGTGGGCGGTGCGGCATCGACGACCGGCTTCGACGACGGCCCGCCCATGGTGACAGGCGCGCAGATCGGCGACTCGGGCACGGGACTGCATCTGGCGCTGGGCATCGTCACGGCGCTGTACCAACGCACGATGACCGGCCAGGGCCAGCGCGTGCTCACCGCCATGCAGGACGGTGTGCTGAACCTGTGTCGCGTGAAGCTGCGCGACCAGCAGCGTCTCGAGCGCACGCGCGTGATGGAAGAATATCCGCAGTACCCGAACGGCACGTTCGGCGACGCGGTGCCGCGCGCGGGCAACGCGTCGGGCGGCGGCCAGCCCGGCTGGATTCTCAAATGCCGCGGCTGGGAGACCGATCCCAACGCCTACATCTACTTCATCACGCAGGCGCCCGTGTGGGGCTCGATCTGCAAGGTGATCGGCAAGCCCGAGTGGGTCGAGCATCCGGACTACGCCACGCCGCGGGCCCGCCTGCCGCGCCTGCGCGAGATCTTCGACACCATCGAGCAATGGACCATGACGAAGACCAAGTTCGAGGTCATGACCATTCTCAACGAGTACGACATTCCGTGCGGCCCGATTCTCTCGATGAAGGAGATCGCCGAGGATATGTCGCTGCGCGAGACCGGCACCATCGTCGAGGTCGATCACCCGGAGCGTGGCAAGTACCTCACCGTCGGCAACCCGATCAAGCTCTCCGACAGTCCCACGCACGTGGAACGCTCGCCGCTGCTCGGCGAGCACACCGACGACGTGCTTGCCGAGTTCGGCTACAGCGCCCAGCAGATTGCCGCATTGCGCGAAGTCGGCGCGGTCTGAGCGGTTCGCGCGCGCATCGAATGGATTCAAGACATCGCGCCCGGCGCGCACGCGGCGAACGTTGCCGCGCGGCCGGGCCGTCACCGGAATGGCAAACGCATGAAACTCTGGACCCGCTTCAAGACCGCGCATGGGCGCATCGGCTTTGGCCTGCTGCAGGGCGATCAGATCGCCGAGCACCGCGGCAATCTCTACGATCAGCCGGTGCCGACGGGCGCGACCATCGCACGCGACGCGGTCGATCTGCTGTGCCCGTGCGAGCCCACGAAAATCGTGGCGCTCTGGAACAACTATCACGCGCTCGGCGCGAAGCTCGGCAAGGCCGCGCCGTCGCATCCGCTCTTTCTCATCAAGCCGGCCACCACGCTGGCCGGGCCCGACGCGGTGATTCGCCGTCCCCCGTCGTATGCGGGAAAGATCGTCTTCGAGGGCGAGCTGGGCGTGGTCATCGGCAAGCCGGCGAGCCACGTCAGCGAGGAAACCGCACGCGACTACATCCTCGGCTACACGCTGGTCAACGACGTGACCGCCGCTGAAATCATCGAACAGGACGGCAACTTCGCGCAGTGGACGCGCGCCAAGGGTTTCGACACGTTCGGCTGCCTCGGCCCCGTCATCGCGCAGGACTTCGATTGGCGCGAAGCGGAACTCGTCACGCGTCTGGACGGCGCGGAGCGCCAACGCTATCCGCTCGCCGACATGATCTTCAACCCGTGGCAGCTCGTCGCACGGCTCTCGCAGGACATGACGCTGCTGCCTGGCGACGTGATCGCCGTGGGCACGTCGATCGGTGTGGGTTCGATGAAGGAAGGTGCGCTCGTGGAAGTGAGCATCGACGGACTCGGCACGCTGGCCAACCGCATGGGCGGATGAAGCAAATGGGGCAGCTCAGCCGCTTCAGCCCGGAATAGACGGACGCAGATGCGGACGGGCGCAGCGGGAACGCAAGCGATTTCACGGTGGTCGGCCGGGGTGGCAATGGCCTGAGTCGATCGCCCTTTTTCATTCGGCAGACCGTGTGCGATGCGGCGCGGTCTGCCCTGGGGAAGCGCGTGGTTTGCCTGATGCGGCGCTCAAATGCGCTCGAACTTGCATCAAACGCCGATGCCTGCCGGCGGCGGTACGGGACTCTTGTAGGCCATCATGCCGTCGATCAACGCGGCGCCATCGGCAAGCAGGAACTCCCGGAACGCGAGCGCGACCGGTGGCAGGCGTTTGCTGCGGCGATGCACGACGTACCAGCTTTGCCACGCCGGAAAGCCCTGAACGTCGAGCACCGTCAGGTCGCCCGTACGCAGTTCCATGCCGACGGTGTGCGCCGACAGGAAGCTGATGCCCATGCCCGCGATCACGGCCTGCTTGATGGTCTCCGTGCTCGAGATCTCCATGGCGATCGTCAGTTGCTGGGTGCGATGGCCGAAGGCGTCCTGCAACGAGTTCCAGGTGTCGGAGCCGCGCTCGCGACTGATGAAGGGCTCCTGCGCGAGCCGCGAGAACGGAATCTGGCGTTGGCCGGCAAGCGGATGGTCGGGCGGCGCGACGATGACATACGGGTGCGGCGCGAACGCTTCGTTGATCGTATCCACCTCGTGAGGCGGTCGCACCATCACCGCGAGATCGGTCAGGTTCTCGGTGAGCTGATGCAGCAGTTCCTCCCGGTTGTGCACGGTGAGGTTGAGCGTGACGCCCGGGTGCCGCGCGGTGAATGCCGCAAGCAGGCGCGGGAAGAAGTAGTCGCCCGCACTGATGACGGCCACGTTGAGCTTGCCGCCCGTGATGCCCTTGAGGTGATCCATCGCCTCTTCGGTCTCGCGAAAGAGCGCAATGATTGCGCGGCTGTAGTGAAGCATTTCGCTGCCCGCCGGGGTCAGGAAGATCTTCTTGCCCAGTTGCTCGAACAGCGGGAGCCCGGCGTGTGTCTCGAGTTGCTTGACCTGGGTGGAGACGGCCGGTTGTGTGAGGTGCAGCTCTTCGGCGGCGCGCGAGAAGCTCAGGTGGCGCGCGACGGCTTCGAAGACTTTCAACTGACGGAGCGTGGCGTGTTTCATGCGACGAGGACCGGGCAGGGTAGAGATCAAGGGGCGTGCGATGCGACGACGTTCGCAGGCGGCGCATGGCTGAAGAAGTATAAGTAATCGCAGATGGTTTGCATAATTAACTTTAACTGTCTTTTATGGTTTGGGCTGCGTAATCTGCAGTGGCAGCCCGCGAAGCAGTGATGTGACAGCAAGGTGTTGGCGAGTGCCAGACCAGGCGAGCGCGGGCCAGCGTGTTCTGAAGACGATCACTGTTTTGGGAGAGCGCCATCATGTCTGTCATCGAAACGCATATCAAACCCGCCGCCCTGGCACCGGTTGCCAATGCCCATCTGCATGCGTTCAACAACGCATTCGTCGAACTGGGTCTCGACTGGTATTGGGATCATTCGACGTACACCCGTTTGCTGCATCTCACGGGTAATCAGGATTTGCCGCTGGCGTATCTCGAGGGCGCTTCGGCGCAGGCGTTGCGCATGGCCGAGCTGCTGCTGATCGGGGCTTACCTCGACGGGCACCAGCCGCATCTGCTGCGCGCCTACGAGCCGGAATTCCTGTGCGATCTGATTCACTGCACGAAGGTGCGCTGCTTCGAAGCTGCCAATGAAGGCCGTTCGATGCAGCCGCCGCGAGCCGCGTTGGCCTGAGTTTCACAACACCACAGGGGCCGAGACCCCGAGACAATAACTATGCATATTGGCATTCCAAAGGAGACGGTCGACGGCGAATCCCGCGTCGCGGCCACACCGGAAACGGTGAAGAAACTGGTGGGCGCAGGGCATCGCGTCACCGTCGAGCATGGCGCAGGAGAGGCGGCGAGCGTGCCCGATGCGGCATATGTCGCGGCGGGCGCGTCGAGCGGTAGCGCGGCCGACGCCCTGGGCGCGGAACTCGTGCTCAAGGTGCGGGCGCCGTCGATGGACGAGATCGCGCGGATCCCGCGCGGCAGCGTCGTCGTGGGCATGCTCAATCCGTTCGACGCCGAGAACAACGCCCGCATGGCGGCGGCCGGCGTCGTCGGCTTCGCTTTGGAAGCCGCACCGCGCACCACGCGTGCGCAAAGCATGGATGTGCTGTCCTCTCAGGCCAACATCGCCGGCTACAAGGCGGTGATGCTTGCCGCCAACCTCTACCAGCGCTTCATGCCGATGCTCATGACGGCCGCCGGCACGGTCAAGGCCGCCCGTCTGGTGGTGCTCGGCGCCGGCGTGGCGGGCCTGCAGGCCATCGCGACGGCCAAGCGCCTGGGCGCCGTGATCGAGGCGTCCGACGTGCGCCCAGCCGTGCGCGAGCAGATCGAGTCGCTTGGCGCCAAGTTCATCGACGTTCCCTTCGAAACCGACGAAGAGCGCGAAATCGCGCAAGGCGTCGGCGGCTACGCCCGCCCGATGCCCGCCGCCTGGCTCGCGCGTCAGGCACAGCTCGTGCACACGCGTCTCACGCAGGCCGACATCGTTATTGCCACCGCGCTCATTCCGGGGCGCGCGGCGCCGACGCTCATCGCCGAGGACACCGTCAAGGCGATGAAGCCCGGCTCGGTGATCGTCGACCTGGCCGCCGGGCGCGGCGCCGAGCACGACGGCAAGCGCGGTGGCAACTGTCCGCTGTCGGTTGCCGACGCGGTCGTGAAGGTGCACGGCGTGACGATCGCCGGCTACACGAACCTCGCCGGCATGGTCGCGGCCGACGCCTCCGCGCTGTATGCGCGCAACGTGCTCGACTTCCTCAAGCTGGTGATCGACAAGGAAGGCAAGCTCGTCATCGATACCAACGACGACATCGTCGCCGCGTGCCTGATGTGCCGCGACGGCCAGGTGCTGCGCGCCGCATAAGGAGGGGGACGCAAATGGAATTGATCAATCACACGGTGATCAACCTGATCATCTTCGTGCTGGCGGTGTACGTCGGCTATCACGTGGTGTGGAACGTCACGCCCGCGCTGCACACGCCGCTCATGGCGGTGACCAACGCCATCTCGGCGATCGTGATCGTCGGCGCGATGCTCGCGGCCGGCCTCACCGAAGGCGGACTCGGCAAGACGATGGGCGTGGTGGCGGTGGCGCTTGCCGCCGTCAACGTGTTCGGGGGCTTCCTCGTCACGCAGCGCATGCTGGAAATGTTCAAGAAGAAAGACAAGGCGCCGGCCAAGGCGGCAAATGACGAAGCTGCAAAGGGAGCGCACTGACATGAGCATGAATCTTGTGACGCTGCTGTATCTGGTCGCGTCGATCTGTTTCATCCAGGCGCTCAAGGGCCTGTCGAATCCGAAGATGGCACGACGCGGCAACGCGTTCGGCATGGTCGGCATGGCGATCGCCGCCGTCACCACGATTGCGCTGATCTTCGAGCTTCGTCGTCTGACAGGCGGCGATTACTCAGGGCTCGGTCTGATCCTGGCGGGGTTGGTCGTCGGTGGCGGCGTCGGCGCATACGTCGCCCGCAAGGTCGAGATGACCAAGATGCCGGAGCTGGTCGCCGCCATGCACTCGCTGATCGGTCTCGCCGCGGTGTGCATCGCCGTGGCCGCGGTGGCCGAGCCGGCCGCGTTCGGCATCGTGCCGGCCGGCGAGACCTCGCTGCCCGCAGGCAACCGCATCGAGCTGTTCATCGGCACGTTCGTCGGTGCGATCACGTTCTCGGGCTCGGTCATCGCCTTCGGCAAGCTCTCGGGCAAGTACAAGTTCCGTCTGTTCCAGGGCGCGCCGGTCGTGTTCACCGGTCAGCACACCGTCAACCTGTTGCTCGCCATTGCGATGCTTGGCTTCGGCGTCATCTTCTTCCTGTCGCAAAGCTGGCTGCCGTTCATCCTGATGACGGCCATCGCCTTCGTGCTCGGCGTGCTGATCATCATCCCGATCGGCGGCGCCGACATGCCCGTGGTCGTGTCGATGCTCAACTCGTACTCGGGTTGGGCGGCGGCCGGCATCGGTTTCTCGCTGAACAACCCGATGCTGATCATCGCCGGCTCGCTGGTCGGCTCGTCGGGCGCGATCCTGTCGTACATCATGTGCCGCGCGATGAACCGCTCGTTCTTCAACGTGATTCTCGGCGGCTTTGGCGCGCAGGCGGGGGCAAGCGCGGGCGGCGGCGATCAGCAGCAGCGTCCGGTCAAGTCGGGCTCGCCCGACGATGCGGCGTTCCTGATGAGCAACGCCGAATCGCTGGTGATCGTGCCGGGCTACGGTCTGGCCGTGGCGCGCGCGCAGCATGCGCTCAAGGAACTGACCGACAAACTCGTGGAGAAGGGCGTGAGCGTGCGTTACGCCATTCACCCGGTGGCCGGCCGCATGCCCGGGCACATGAACGTGCTGCTCGCCGAAGCCGAAGTGCCGTACGACCAGGTGCTGGAGATGGACGAGATCAACGGCGAATTCGGTCAGACGGACGTGGTGCTGGTGCTGGGAGCGAACGACGTGGTGAACCCGGCGGCGAAGAACGATCCGCAATCGCCGATTGCCGGGATGCCGATTCTCGAGGCTTACAAGGCCAAGACGATCATCGTCAACAAGCGCTCGATGGCGGCCGGCTACGCCGGTCTCGACAACGAACTCTTCTATCTCGACAAGACGATGATGGTCTTCGGCGACGCGAAGAAGGTCGTCGAGGAAATGGTCAAGGCCGCGGCCTGACCGGTGTGTCACGCGGTGCGCTGCCGTGTGCGGCGCACCAGAGCCATCCGGGGGATCGAGGTGGCTCGTTCGCTCACTTCTGCAGGGCACTAAGCACATGAACGTATCGCTGAGACAACTCAAGGTCTTCATGGTCGTGGCGCGCAGCAAGAACTTCAGCCGCGCGGGCGCCGAGATCGGTCTGACACAACCGGCCATCAGCCGTTGCATCAACGAACTGGAAGGCCAGCTCGGTCTGCGCCTGGTCGATCGCACCACGCGCGAGGTCGCCCTGACGGACGCCGGCGTCACGCTCGCGGGCAATCTCGACCGGGTGCTCGACGAGCTCGAGATCGCACTGCTTCAGACGCACGGCGCCGAAGCACGTACGACCGGACGCGTGCGTATCGGCGCGGCGCCGACCATCTCGGCCACGCTCATGCCGCGCGTGATGCTTGCCTCGCATGCGACGTACCCGGATATTGCGCTCGCGCTCGTCGACCAGATGCAGCGTGCGGTGCTCGACAGCGTTCGCGCCGGCGATGTGGACTTCGGCATCGTGGTCGCGCCGCAAGGGGCCGACGATCTCACGACGGAGACGCTCATGAGCGAGCCTTTCTGTCTCGTGTGCCGCAGCGACCATCCTCTGGCGTCGCAAGCGGCGGTGTACTGGTCGGAGCTTTCCGGTGAAAACCTCGTGTTGCTCAACCAGAGCTCGGGTAGCCGTCCGTTGATCGATCGCGCGCTTACCACGCAGAAGGTGCAGGGCAACATCACGCAGGAGCTCGGGCATGTGAGCACGATCTTCCACATGGTGCAGGAGGGGCTGGGCGTGAGCGTGCTGCCGCCGCTCGCGTTGCCGCTGCCGGAGAATTCCACGCTGGCCGTGCGGCCGCTGCTGCCCGCCTTCGAGCGCACCATCGTGCTCGTGCGACGCAAGAACCGCTCGCTCTCGCCCGTCGCCCATACCGTTTGGGAACTGATCCACCGCGTGGTGCGCGAGCGCAACAAGGGTTTCGCGCTGGACGCCGAACGCCTGCTGGCCGCCGCGACGAGTCAAATCAGTTAAATATGCTATTCAAATCAATGGTTTGAATCACCTCCCCAAGGGCTTATCCACAGACTTGAACACAAAATCTGTGGATAAGTTGGGGTGTTTGTGCACTGCGTGCCCGCGAGTGCCCGCGTCTGATGTCCTCCGTCAAAAACTCCCTATCGATCAAGCGGTTGGCGACCTTGCTCAATTCGTTGTCCACAGCGTTGTGAACAAAAACGGTGGATAACTTCGGGATTCGCGGCGGCCGGCTTTTTTCAATGCCGCGTTGACGCGTCGTGCCGGGCAAGACCTGCAACGACCGGCGCAGTGCGTTAGAATCGACGCATTCACGGATGGCGCACCGCGCCGACAATCCGTCGATGGTCCCCCAACGACGACGCAGATGTTTGCGCTACGTCACTTCCGCATCCGTTTCGATTTCCATGACTTCTCAAACTGCGAAGCCTCGCACCGGCTTTTGGCCTGCGCGCGCGGCGACCATGGCGTTGCTGTTCTGCAGCGGTTTTCTTTATGCGACCTGGGGCGTGCATGTGCCCACGGTCAAGGCGATGTTCGACTTGAACGACGCCAACCTTTCGGTGGCCATGTTCGCCGTCGCGGGCGGCGCCATCGTCACGATGTCGCGCATGGCGCGCTGGGTCGGGCGCGCCGGCAGCCGGCGTGCGAGCCTGCAAGCGGGCGTCGCGCTGGCGGTCACCAGTGCATTCATTCTTTCGATGCCGAATTATTGGGGCCTCGTGGGCTGGCTCGCGCTGTATGGCGCCGCGAACGCGACCTACGACGTGGCCGTCAACGCACAGGCGGCCACGCTCGAGGCGCGCTATCGACGCCCGATCATGGCGTCGCTGCACGGCTGCTTCAGCCTCGGCGGCATGGCCGGTGCGCTTGTGGGGGGCGCATGGCTCGCCCATCACGGCTCGCCGCAATGGCACGTCGGTCTCGCCGCGATGGGATGCGCGCTCGTCATCCTCGTCGGCGCACGTTTCATGCAGCCGGACATGTTGCCGGGCGAGGCGCCGGCATCCGCCGCGGCGCAGAACGCAGAGGCGACGGAGGGCAAACCCAGGCCCAGGCAGGCGCCGCCGCCGGTGCTGGACGAAGCCGCTCGCCGCAAGTTGCATCGTCGCCTGACGGGCTTTGGCATCCTCGCGTTCCTGGGACTCGTGGTCGAAGGCGCGATGTACGACTGGACGGCTGTGTACATGCGCGAAGTGGTCGCCGCGCAAGGCGCGTGGATCGGCGCGGGTTATGCCGCATTTTCGCTGGGCATGGCAGGCGGGCGCTTCGGCGGCGATCCGGTGCGCGCTCGCATGGGCGGTGCCCGTCTGTTGCGCGCGAGCAGTCTGCTGTGCGTGGGCGGCGTGCTGCTCGCGCTGCTGTGGCGTGAACCGGCGGCAGCTGTGGCGGGCTTCGCGCTTGCCGGCCTCGGCCTGTCGAACGTCATGCCGGTGATGTTCGCCGCGTCGGGCGAAGTGGCGCGCAGTGCGGGCATGGCCAGCGCGGAAGCCATCGCCGTCATGGCGCGTCTCGCCTATCTCGGGTTGCTCGTCGGCCCGGTGGTGATCGGCGCCATCGCGCACGGCGT
Source organism: Pandoraea pulmonicola (assembly GCF_000815105.2). Taxonomy (NCBI): domain Bacteria; kingdom Pseudomonadati; phylum Pseudomonadota; class Betaproteobacteria; order Burkholderiales; family Burkholderiaceae; genus Pandoraea; species Pandoraea pulmonicola. Next base: position 1,905,557 of record NZ_CP010310.2, read on the forward strand.
CAGTCTGCCCGTCGCGCTCGCGGCCGGACTGCTGTGCATCGTGCCGATCACGTTGCTCGCGCCGAAGATGCTGGCAGGCGCCGACGGACGCACGCCGCGGCGCTGAGCACCGCGGCGTGGGTGGCGGATCGCCTTCACTCGAGCGTGACCGAGGCCTCGCCGATGCCGTCGATGGTGCCGCGCAGTACACCCCGAGTGGCAGCCGGAATCATGCCGACGTAGGAACCGCAGGTGACGATGGCGCCTGCGCGCATCGTGATGCCGCGCTTGCCGTTGTGATTGACGAGCCACGCAAGCAGCGCGCGCGGGTCGCCGCCGGGGTTGCCCGTGCGCGCCGGCGTGATGTCGCGGCCATCGAGCGAGAAGGCGACCTTCGGCGTGAGATAGTTGAGCGAAGCGTCGTAATCACGGCCGCTGCCGACCACCAGGGCGCCGTTGTTCTGCAGATCGGCCAGCGCGAAGCGCTTGTCAAGCGTCGTCGAAGCGAAGCGGCTGTCGGTGATTTCGATGGTGACAAGCGTCTCGCCGACGAACATGAATGCTTCGCGCTCGTCGTAGCGTCCCGGTTTGATGTCGCGCGACAGACGGAAAGCGATCTCCAGTTCGAGCCCCGGCCGGAAGAACTCGCCGAGCGCCAGCGCGCCGCCGGCGTGGCTCACTACCGAAGCCGGAATCGGCGCGCAGTTCGGCAGATCCGACGGATGCTTCGCGCCCACTTTCCACGCGGCGATCGTCTCGCCGAGCAGGTCGAGCGTGCGCAATTGCACGGCATAGGCTGCATCGGCGTCCACGGGAAGCAAGGCCTGCGCGGGGGCGTCGATCGGCGTGTCGCCGCGACGCGTGTCGGCCAGCAATTGCGCCAGCGATTCGACGCCGGCTCGAGTCTCGAACATATTGTGTGTCTCCGAAAAAGGGCGGGAAGGTGGGCGACGGCCTGTGGCTGCGCGGCCCCGGTGCAGTCACATCGTATACAAAATCCAACCGTCGTTGCGCGCTGTGGCGAACCTGTTGTCTATTCGGTGAAAACCGCTTCTAACGTAGTCAAAACGACATTGTTCTGCGAGAATCGGAGTACGTAATATTTTGTAATGTTTCGTGCGGCATGGTGATGGCCGTGAGCGACGCCGAGCGATGGATGCCCATGAAAGTGCGGTGCCTGCAGTCGATGTTTCCCTTTTTCAAGCGAACACCCTTGCCGAGCCTATGCACTCCATGACCCTGAACGCCATACGAGAACCTGGCATGCATCCGCCGCCGGACGGCGACGCTACGCAACCCATCAGCCGTCGGGCGCTGCACCACGCCGTGATGGATCGTCTGCGCAAGATGATCACCGAGGGCATCCTGCCGCCGGGCGCGCATCTGAACGAGCGCGCGCTGTGCGAGCAGCTCGGCGTCTCGCGCACGCCGCTGCGCGAAGCGCTCAAGATGCTGGCCGTGGAGCAGTTGATCGAGCTGCTGCCGAACCGCGGTGCGCGCGTCGTCACGCTGTCCGCGCGCGACATCGCCGACACCTTCGAACTGCTCAGCGGTCTCGAGGCGCTTGCCGGAGAACTGGCATGCGAGCGCATCACGCAGGTCGAGATCGACGAGATCCAGGAATTGCATTCGACCATGGACGCCTGCTATGCCAACGGCGATCTCTCGGGCTACTTCGACTGCAATCAACGCATTCACGACCGCATCAACGCCGCTGCACGCAACCCTGCGCTCACGCGGATGTACCAATCCGTCAATCGACGTCTTCAGCCGCTGCGCTTTCGTTCCAATCTGCATGCGGGCAAATGGGAGCAGGCCATCGATGAGCACGTCGCCATGCTGCGCGCGCTGCATCAGCGCGATGGTGGCGCGCTCTCGCGACTGCTGCGTGCGCACCTGATGACCAAGTGCGCCGCGGTGCTCGCCAACGTGCGCGTCGCCGCCTGAGACGTCGGGACCCGCGCCGTCATACACCGTTCGCACGCCACGTCATCGCGCCGCTCACCCTCGCGGTGCCGACCGCTCAGGCTGCGCGATGCATGCTCACCAGCCCCTCGTTGAGCATGGCCGCCACATAGGCGTCGGTCTTGCTGCGCAGGTGCGCTTCCATCAACGTGCGCAGGCGCTTGCCGTCGCGACGTCGCAGCAAGGCGAGCATCTCGGCATGCTCGTCGACCGCCTGGCGCCAGCGCTCCGGCGTGGGCGTCAGGCGCTCGCGCACGTACCGCAAGCGGGCATTGAGATTGTGGAAGTATTCAGCGAGCGGGCCGTTGTCGGCCATGCGCAGAATGCACAGGTGGATCCGCTGGTTCAGCGCGAAATACGCCGCGTGATCCTTGCGTGAATAGGCGGCTTCCATCTCTGCCTGAAGTCGGGTCAATTCGTCGAGATCCGCATCCGACGCCTTCTCGCAAGCCTGTTCGCCCGACAGCCCTTCGAGCACGGCCATCACGGCGAGCAGGTTCACAACCTCATCCACGCTCACGCGCGCCACCCGGGCGCGACGCGTCTCCGAAATCTCCACGAGTCCTTCGTTCGCCAGCCGCTTGAGCGCCTCGCGCAACGGCGTACGCGAAACCGCCAGTTCGTCGCACAGCGCACGCTCGGACAGCGGTGCGCCCGGCCGGAGCTCACCGCGCACGATGCGCGCCTTGAGGGCTTCATAGGCGGAGGCGTTCAGCGAGGCGGGCGTGTTCATGAGGTGGTGATTTCAAAATTGGAATGCCAATTTTGATGATCGTGCCGAACGTCGTCAATCGGTGTTTCAATTATTTCCAACGTTAACCCTGATTTTTCCATTTTTCACTTGCGTTTTAGTCACCATCAACTCTATCGTTTATGAAAATTGGTATACCAAAAATCAATTCCAGCCCACATCGGGTGCGTGCTGGCGTAACAAGGAGGCAATGTGACATCGACCGTTCTGACCGAGCGAGACGGCGCGATTGCGCGGGTCACGCTCAATCGTCCCGAGAAGCTCAACGCATTGACCAAGCCCATGTGGCAGGCGCTGGGCGACACGATCCTGGCGTTGTCCGAGGCACCCGACGTGCGCTGCATTGTGCTACGCGGCGCCGGCGAGAAGTCGTTTGCTCCGGGCAACGACATCGCCGAGTTCGAAACGGATCGCGCCAACGTCGAGCAGGCGCGTGCCTACGGCGCGCTCATGCATCGCACGCTGGACGCGCTCGCCAACTGTCCCGTGCCGCTCGTCGCGATGATTCACGGCATCTGCGTTGGTGGAGGCATGGAGATCGCCTCCGCCTGCGACGTGCGCATCTGCGGCGAATCGAGCCGTTTCGGCGCGCCCATCAACAAGCTCGGCCTCGTGATGGCGCATGCCGAACTTTCCGGGCTTGTGCGTCTGCTCGGACCCGCGCGTGCGCTGGAGATCCTGCTCGAAGGGCGCATCTTCGACGCGCAGGAGGCGCTGCGCATCGGGCTCGTCACGCGGGTGGTGGCCGATGCCGACGTGACGCGTGAGGCGATGGAGAGCGCGCAGCGCATCGCCGCCGGCGCGCCGCTCGTCGCGCGCTGGCACAAGCGGTTCGTGCGCGAGCTGGCGAGCGGCGCGCCGCTCACGGCCGAGCAGATCGACGAAGGTTTCGCGTGCTTCGGCACGGCCGACTTCCAGACGGGCTATCGCGCATTCCTCGCGAAGACGGCCCCGGTATTCGAGGGACGCTGACATGACGGCGATGAACGACAAGGCGAGACGGGCGAGCGGCCCGTTGCAGGGCGTGAAGGTGATCGAGCTTTCGCACATCATGTCGGGACCGGTGTGCGGCATGATGCTCGCGGACATGGGCGCGGACGTCATCAAGGTCGAGAAGATGGAGGGCGACGATGCGCGCCGCTTCGCGCCGATCCTCCCGCACGGCGAGTCGGCATCGTTCATGATGCTCAACCGCAACAAGCGCGGCATTGCGCTCAACCTGAAGACCGAGGGCGGCAAGGCGGTGCTGCGCAAGATGCTCGCGAGCGCGGACGTCGTCACCGAAAACTATCGCAGGGGCACGATGGAGAAGCTCGGTCTCGGGTACGAGAGCCTGCGCGAGGCGAACCCCGGCCTGATCTATTGCGCGATCTCGGGTTACGGGCGCACCGGGCCCTATGCCGACAAGGGCGGCTTCGATCTGATCGCGCAAGGCCTCTCCGGTCTCATGAGCGTGACGGGCGAGCCGGGCCAGGCGCCGATCAAGGCCGGCTCGCCGATCGCCGACATCAACGCGGGCATTCTCGCCGCGCTCGGCATCTCGGCCGCCTACGCGCATCGTTTGCGCACGGGGCAGGGGCAGATCGTCGATACGTCGCTGCTCGAAGCCGGCTTTCAGCAGATGTACTGGGCGGCGGCCAACTTCTTCGCCAGCGGCGAGAATCCGCCGAAGCTGGGCTCCGCGAATCCGACCAGCACACCGTACCAGGCATTCCGCACGAAGGACGGCTGGATCAATATCGGCGCGGCGAATCAGGCCAACTACGAACGATTGCTGCAAGTGCTCGACGCACCCGAGATCGCCGGCGACGCGCGCTTCGCCACCAATGCCGGACGCACCGTGCATCGCGCGGAACTCGTCGAGCGGCTCACCGCGTATCTCGTGCGCGATACCACCCACAACTGGGTCGAGCGGCTCGATGCCGTGGGCTTGCCCGTCGGCCCGGTGCTGCCGATTTCGGAGGCGGTCTCGCACCCGCAGATCGTCGCTCGCGAGATGGTCGTCGAGACGCATCATCCGCTCGATGGACCGACGCGCGGCATCGGCCTGCCGATCCGCTTCTCCGAGACGCCGAAGTGCACCGGTGGTCCCGCCCCCCGCCTTGGTGAGCACACCGATGCAATTCTGCGCGAGTACGGCTTCGATGCGCGGCACATTCGTGAACTGATCGCACAGGGAGCGGTGCGCGTGCTGGAGGCGGCAACCGTGAGCGATTGACGTATGCGCGCCAACGACGACGCGGTTTCGCCGCGAGTTGCCGCGCCATGGAGAACTTCCTTCCTGATGACGGGTCGCTTTTCGAATGAGCGGCACAGACTGAACGAGGCGATGGACCCTCGTCGACGCTCACCCGACCATCACGTCGCAAGGAGGAAAGCATGACCATTCGCAGGTTCTGCGGCAGACATCCCATTTCATCTCAAGTCCCATGGCCGTGCGTGCGCGACGCGCGTACCATAGGGCTTCATGCGACGAGCGTGTCGTGCCGTGTGCACGGCGCGTCGTTCCTCTCCGTTTCCCGAGGTGAGCATGCCGGCACGAATTGAAGACTATGCAATGATTGGCGACTGCCGCAGCGCCGCGCTCGTTGCGCGCGATGGCTCCATCGACTGGCTTTGTTGGCCGTATTTCGATTCCCCCGCCTGCTTCGCCGCGTTGCTCGGCGGCCCGGAGCACGGCCACTGGAAGCTCGCGCCCGAAGATCCGAACGTCACCACTACTCGGCGCTACCACGACGACACCCTGATTCTCGAAACCCGTTTCGAAACGGTGGAGGGTTGTGTCGCGGTGATCGACTTCATGCCGCTGCGCGACGGGGCGGCCGAGCTGGTGCGGCTCGTGAAGGGCATTCACGGCAAGGTCACGATGTCGATGGAGCTGATCCTGCGCTTCGACTACGGCGCGTCGGTGCCATGGGCGCGTGCGCTCGCCGAAGACGACGCCACGGGCCCCGGCATGCGGCTCATCGCCGGTCCGGACAAGGTCGTATTGCGCACCCCCGTGCGGATTCAGGACGTGCCGGGTAGCCTGCGCGCGCGCTTCGAAGTGAGCGCCGGCGACACCGTGCCATTCGTACTCTCGCGCGTGCCGTCGCATCATGCGGATCCGCGTGAGATCGACCCGCACGCCGCGCTCGCCGACACCGAACGCTATTGGCGAACCTGGGCCAGCCGCTGCCAGCTCGACGGTCGCTGGACCGAAGCCATTCGCCGATCGCTCATCGTGCTCAAGGCGCTCACCTTCGTGCCGACGGGCGGCGTGGTCGCGGCGCCCACGACATCGCTGCCCGAACAGCTCGGCGGCGAGCGCAACTGGGACTATCGGTATTGCTGGTTGCGAGACGCCACGCTCACCCTGCAGGCGCTCATGCTCGGCGGCTACTACACCGAGGCGAGCGACTGGACGCAATGGCTCGTGCGTGCGGTGGCCGGCGCGCCGTCGCAAGTCCAGATCATGTATGGGCTTGCGGGCGAGCGGCGCCTGCCCGAGTGGGAGGTCGGCTGGCTGCCCGGATACGAAGGCGCGAAACCGGTGCGCGTCGGCAACGGCGCGGTCGGGCAGTTGCAGCTCGACGTCTACGGCGAAGTCATGGATGCCCTGCATCAGGCACGCCTCGGCGGCCTGCCGCCGGATGAAGCCACTTGGGAAGTGCAGACGAAACTCGTCGCGCATCTGGAAACCGTCTGGCGTCAGCCCGACGAGGGCATCTGGGAAGTGCGCGGCGGACGCCAGCACTTCACCTATTCGAAGGTGATGGCATGGGTCGCGTTCGATCGCGCGATCAGGTCAGCCGAGCGTTTCGGCCTGCCGGGGCCGGTGGCGCACTGGCGACACCTGTGCAAGGAAATTCACGCGGACGTGTGCGCGCACGGCTTCGACCCGGTGCGCAACGCGTTCATGCAGGCCTACGGCTCGTCGGAAATGGATGCGAGCGCGCTGATGATTCCGCTGGTCGGCTTTCTGCCGCCCGACGATCCGCGCGTGATCGGCACCATCGAAGCCGTCGAGCGCGAACTCATGCGCGACGGTCTGGTGCAGCGCTATCGCACAAGCCGCGTGGACGACGGGTTGCCCGTCGGCGAGGGCGCATTCCTCGCGTGCAGCTTCTGGATGGTCGACTGCCTGGTGATGATCGGTCGCCAGCGCGATGCCCGAGCGCTGTTCGAGCGTCTGCTCGCGCTGCGCAACGATGTGGGGCTGCTGGCCGAGGAGTACGACACGCGTCATGCGCGTCAGGTCGGCAACTTCCCGCAGGCGTTCTCGCACATCGCGCTCGTGCACGCCGCCATTCGGCTGGACGCCCTTGCCAGTGACGATCGCGTCGACGGCGAGGCCGACTATGCGGCGGACGACCCGAGTCTCGAGCACGTGGGTTACCGCGCCATCCGGGTATGAGGTGAAGTGGGGGCGTCGACGCGGGGAAGGGCGAGTCAACGCGGCGGTGAGTCGGACTGCCATCGAGGTGATCAGTACGGGGCGGCCTGCGCCAGGGACGCGCTAAAGAAAACGTGAAGGATGCCGTAGTATCTTGCAATCCATTACATTTCTGGCGCGTCCACGCCCGCAAAGTCTTCTTCATGACGACCATCATCCCGAACAAGGGCAACGCCACGTCGAGTCTGCTCGACGTCTGGCAGGCTCATATTCAACGGCAGCAGACCGAGCGCGCGTCATCGGCTGCCGCCGCCCCCACGGCGATTGCCGGCTCCCAAGGGGAGAAGCGCGCGGCACAGGCAGCGGGTGCGGTTGGCGCGTCGAATGCGTCGAATGTTCCGACCGCGGCCGGCAGTGCCGCCGCCACCGCGAACGACGGCGACAAGCGCCCGAGCGTCGTCGATACCGACCGCGTCAATAGCCTGCGCGATGCGAACGAAAGCGCCAGGCACGTGGGGCAGTCGATCGCGGGCGCCAAGGGCGATGCGGGAGGGGGCGGTGGCGCGGGCGAGGCGTCGGACGGGGGGCTGAGCCCCATCGTCAGACAGACGATCGAAAAGCTCAAGCAAATGCTCGCGAAGGTCATGGCGCAGCTCGAAGCCGTGCGCAACAACGACACCATGCCACCGGAAGTCAAGCTTCAGCAGACCACCGTGCTGTCCGCGCAGGCCATGACGATTCAGGGGCAGATTCAGGCACTGATGGACCCGACCAAGACCAAAGGCACGCGCGTCGACACCACGGCCTGAACTGCGTTCACTCGCTGCACCGACTTCGGCATTTCAGTCGGCGAAGGCAAAGCGCGCTAGAATTCTGCTTTCGCTTAATTCTCTTCGGAGGGGGGGCCGTTCGCCGCGCCTCGCCCGCGCGCCGCATGAAGCAAGACACGACACTCACCGCCCTGCTCTGGATCGTTGCGGCGGGGTTTTTCATGCAGGCGCTCGACACCACCATCGTCAACACGGCATTGCCGGCCATGGCGGCGAGCCTCGGCGAGAATCCGCTGCGCATGCAACCGGTCGTGGTGTCGTATTCGCTGACCATGGCCATGCTCACCCCGGCCTCGGGATGGCTCGCCGACCGGTTCGGCACGCGCCGCGTCTACTTCGTCGCTATCCTGCTCTTCGTGCTCGGCTCGATCTGCTGCGCGATGGCCCACACGCTCCCGCAATTGGTGCTCGCCCGTGTGCTGCAGGGCGCGGGTGGCTCCATGCTGCTGCCCATCGGCCGCCTGGCGGTGCTGCGCACGTTTCCGGCCGAGCAATATCTGGCGGCGCTCGCCTTCGTGTCGATCGCCGGACAGGTCGGCCCGATGATCGGCCCCGTGCTCGGCGGCTGGCTCGTGCAGGTTGCGTCCTGGCACTGGATTTTCCTCATCAACGTTCCCATCGGTCTCATCGGCAGCCTGGCCGTGCGCCGTTACCTGCCGCGGCCGGTCAAGGACGAAGTCATCGCCACCGGCTTCGACTGGCCCGGCTTCGCGCTGCTCTCGGTCGCGATGGTGTCGTTTACGCTCGCGCTCGACCATCCGTTTTCCGATACGGGCTGGGGCGCCTCCGCCGGGCTGGCGCTGCTGTGCGTGGCGACGACCCTCGGCTATTGGCCGTACGCTCGCCGTCGCGCGGCGCCACTCTTTCCGCTGGAACTCTTCGAGACGCGCAGCTTCAGCCTCGGCCTGCTCGGCAACCTGGTGGCGCGCATCGGCAGCAGCGCCGTGCCGTTTCTGCTTCCGCTGCTGCTGCAAGTGGCCATGGGCTACAGCCCGCTTGCTTCCGGGCTGATGATGTTGCCGGTGGCGCTCTCGGGCGTGGTGGTCAAGCGCATGGTCACACCGTTGGTGCTGCGCTACGGTTATACGCGATTCCTGATGGCGAATACGGTCGTGGTCGGCGGCTCGATTGCGAGCTTCGCGCTGTTCGGCCCGGGCTGGCCGGTCTGGCTGGGGCTCGTGCAGCTTGCTGTCTTTGGCGGCGCGAACTCGATGCAGTTCGCGGCAATGAACAGCGTCACGCTAAAGGACCTCGGCACGCGCCGCGCGAGCGCCGGCAACGGTCTGTTTTCGATGGCGCAGATGCTGGCGCTGGGACTCGGGGTGACGATCGGCGGTCAGTTGCTGGCCTTGTTCGGTCACTTGGCGGGGCAGACGGCCGAGGGCGGCACCGTGGCAGGTTTTCGGCTGACGTTCGTGTGCGTCGGGCTGATCACCCTGGCTTCGGCTCTGGTGTTCCGCCGCGTGGAAGATCCGGCGGCATCTCACGGTGGCGGGGCGTCGGGCGCCTCCGCCACCGAACTCAAGCGCTGAGCATCCGGCTCACTTCCTGACGAGTGAGCACTTCGACTCGGCCAGCGGCGAGAATGCCTTGTCGGCCGGGATCGTCTCGAGGATCTTGTACAGGTCCCACTCCGACTTGGACTCGGCCGGTGTCTTGACCTGCACCAGCAGCATGTCGTGGACGAGCTTGCCGTCGGCGCGAATCTGGCCGTTGCGAATGACCGGATCGTCGATCTTCATCGATTTGAGCTTGGCCATCACGGCGTCGGCCTCGTCGGTCCCCGCCGCCTGAACCGCCTTCAGGTAATTGAGCACCGCCGAGTACACGGCGGCCTGCATCATCGTCGGCATCTTCTTGTGCTGCGCGTAGAAGCGCTGTGCGAAGGCGCGCGAGCGATCGTCCTGATCCCAATAGAAACCGTTGGTCAGCACCATGCCCTGGGCATTCTTCAGGCCCATGCCGTGAATTTCGGTAATGAGCGAGAGCAGCGGCGTGAAGACCTGTTTGCCGCCCTGAATGATGTTGAACTGCGACGCCTGCTTGACGGTGTTGAGCGTGTCGGTGCCCGAGTTGGCCAGCGCGATGACCTGTGCGCCGGAGGTTTGCGCACGCAGCAGGTACGACGACAGATCGGGCGAGTTCACCGGATGCTTGACCGAGCCCACGACCTTGCCGCCCTGACGCGTGAGGATTTCGCTGGCGTCTTTCTCCAGCGCCTGACCGAAGGCGTAGTCGGCGGTGATGAAGTACCACGACTTCAGGCCGCGGCGCAGCAGTGCCTGCGACGTCGAGTTCGCCAGCGCGTACGTATCGTACATCCATTGCACGCTGTGCGCCGTGCACTGCTCGTTGCTGATGGCCGACGAGCCCGCACCGGTCACGAGCGCGATCTTCTTCTTTTCGTCGGCGATGCGATCGACGGCCAGCGCAACGTTCGAGAACGTGAGGTCGGTGATCATGTCGACCTTGCCCCGGTCGTACCACTCGCGTGCGATGGTGGCTCCCGTGTCGGTCTTGCCCTGCGAGTCGGCAGACACCAGTTCGATGGGGGCCCCGAGCACCTTGTGATCGCGCGAGAAGTCGTCGATGGCCATGCTGGCGGCCAGCACACTGCCTTTGCCCGCGTTGTCGCTGGACACGCCGGACAGATCGGTCAATACGCCGATCTTCACGACGCCATCCGAGATGCCGGCGCCCGGCGCGGCGTGAGCGGCGGGCAGGGCGGGGCCGAGCGTGGCAAGGGTGAAGGCTGAGGCGGCAACGGCAATCGTGCGGCGCAGGTGGCCGCTGAGGCTGGGCATGGCTTGTCTCCTGTGTTTCGAATTATGACGGCCCAGCGGTTGGCATTTCTATCGAACGACGATCCGACGGGCTTCGAATATCTTAAACATCTCGTAATCGATTGCGCAATCCGTAATTCTCAAGCCGGCATCGGGATTTTCCAGACCTTTCGCGTTCGCGCGAGACGGGGTATGCGTGCGGACGCGAGTGCCCCAGTGCCCGAGTGCCGTATGCGGCGCTCGGATTTCCGTTCGGTGGGTGGGGGAGCCTAGTCCTGGCAGCGCGGCGTTGTTCCCTGCGCGCTGGTGGCGATGGCGTCGCCCATGCGCTGTGCCAGACGGTCGACGAGTCGGCGTTGTGCCGCGACGACACCGGCGATGTCGCCGGCGGCCGGTTCCGTGCCGGTGAAGCGGCAGGTGAGCACGATGTCGCCGGGCACCCGGCGTACCGACCAGACAGCCGTGAGCGCGGCCTGTTCGCCCGGCACGGATTCGAAGCGTTGCACCGATGTCGACACGCGATAGACCGTGAGGCCGTCCGCGCGCGGCAGGCCGTACACGTCCATGGCGCCGAGACGTTGCGTGAGATCGCGGGAAAGGGTCGACGTCAGTTCCGTCTTGAGCGGCGCGGCCCAGCGCGATTCCTCGAGAATATCGACGCGTCCGCCGCCGCGCGTGACCACGATCTGCGGCCGGTCGACCTGTTCCGGCACGGCAACGGGGGAGACCTCCACGGCGTACGGCGTTGCCGGTGCATTGGCCCCGATCGTGACGGCGCTGGCCGCCGTCGCGGCAGGCGAGGCGTCGCTCAGTGTGTAGAAGCGGGACGGCGGCGACGCGCAGCCGGCCAGCGCCACGAGTGCGCTCAGCGCGGTGAGCAGGGCGCCGGGGCGCGGACGGCGAGTCATGGCAATCGGCCTCGTCATGGTTGCGGATCCTTCGGTTTGCCGCGCAGCAACGCCTCGGGATGCTGCTGCAGGTACTCGGCAAGCGTATTGAGCGAGCGCAGGGTCCTGGTCAGTTCCTGCATCGCCTGACGAACGTCCTGTTGCACCGGCGAGTCTTCGGAAAGCGTGCGCTCGGCGGCGCCGAAACTCTTCTTCGCCTCGCCCAGCGTGGCCTTCGCTTCGGGTGCGATTTCTCCATCGAGCTGACGGAAGAGCCCCTGCGCGCTTTCCAGCGTCTTGTCGAGCTTGCGTAGCGACGAGTCGAGATTCTGTCCAATGCTGTCGAACGGAATCTTGTCGAGCTTGGTCGCGATGTCGGCAATCTGCAATTGCAACTGATCGAGTGTGTTGGGCACGGTCGGAATGAGCACTACGTTGTCGATTTCCTCGGCCTTGGCGGGCTTCGCGTTCGGGAAGAAGTCGAGCGCGACGTATAACTGCCCGGTGAGCAGGTTGCCATTGCGCAACTGGCCGCGCAGTCCCTTCGCGACGAGCGCGTTCAGGATGTTCCGGCTGACGGCCTCGTTGGGCGCGACGGTGCGCTTCGGATCGCGACGGCGCAGACGATCCGGATAGATCTGCACCGTTACCGGCATATTGATCTGCTTGGTCGTCTGGTCGAAGTCCACGCCGATCGACGTGACCTCGCCCAGCGTGATGCCACGGAAGTCTACCGGTGCGCCCACGACCAGGCCGCGCAGCGACTGCTGGAAGCGGAATACCACGGTGACGGGGTGCGTGTCGGGCGACTTCATGGCCGACGCCTCGTCCGGCGCCAGGCGGAATTCCTGTCCCGCCTTGGCCATCACGCCGGCGCCGGCGTCGTTGGGCGCCTGGAAGGCGATGCCGCCGATGACCACCGACGCAAGCGATTGCGTATTGACCTGGAAGCCGCTCGAATCGAGTCGCAGATCGATGCCGCTCGCATGCCAGAAGCGGGTGTTGCTGCCCACGTACTGGTCGTACGGCGCCTGCACGAACACGCGCAGCGTGACGCCCTTGCCGTCGGGGTCGAGCGAGAACGCTTCGACCTGGCCGACCTGGATGCGCCGGTAGTAGATCGGCGAGCCGATGTCGAGCGAGCCGATGTCGCTCGCATGCAGCACGAACGGTTTGCCCGGTTGGCCGCTCGAGACCACCGGCGGCACTTCGAGCCCCTGAAAGTGGTTGGACGATTCGGCAGACTTGCCGGCATCGGCGCCGATGTAGGCGCCCGAGAGCAACGTCGAGAGGCCGGACACGCTGCCTCCGGCCACGCGCGGGCGCACCACCCACCAACGTGAATCCTTCACCGCGAACTTCTTGGCGTTTTTCGTGAGATCGACGCTCACGCGCACATGCGAGAGGTCGTCCGAGAGCTCGATGCTCTTGACCGTACCGATGTCGACTTCCTTGTACTTGACCTTCGTCTTGCCGGCCTCGAGCCCTTCGGCGGTCTTGAAGTCGATGACGACGGTCGGCCCGCGCTCGATGAGCGCCTTGGCGACGAGGGATAGCCCGATGACGGCGGCCACCAGCGGGATCAGCCAGACGAGCGACGGCGCCCAGCGCTTGCGCGGCTCGATGGCCGGCGTGGGCAACGCGTCGGCGCCGGGCTGCGGCACGGCCTTCGGGTCCTGGGTGTCGTGCGGATCAGTCATGGTCATCCTGTTCGGTGTCGTCGTCGCGGATCTGGTCCCAGATCAGCCGAGGGTCGAACTGCATGGAGGCGAGCATCGTGAGCACGACCACCGAGCCGAACGCCACGATGCCGGGGCCGGCCTGAATCACGGCCAGCGACTGAATATTCACGAGCGCCACCATCAGTGCGACAACGAAGACGTCGAGCATCGACCAGCGGCCGACGAGCTCGATCATGTGATACAGCTTGGTGCGCTGATGCGGCTTCCAGCGGGCGCCGCGCTGCGCGGTGATGCACAGCAGCGACAGTGCGATGAGCTTGAGCATCGGAACGAGAATGCTCGCCGTGAACACCACGATGGCCAGATCGTACTCGCCGCCGGTCCAGAAGTAGATCACGCCGCTCATGATGGTGTCGCTGGAAGTGCCGAGCAGCGAGCGGGTCTGCATCATGGGCAATACGTTGGCGGGAATATACAGGATCGCCGCGGCGATCAGCAGGGCCCAGGTGCGGACGAGGCTGTCGACCTTGCGCTGATGCAGCACGGCGCCGCAGCGCGGGCAACGCACCTTTTCCACCGTTCTGACCGCGCGCGCGAGCCTGCCGCACACCGAGCAGGCGACGAGACCGGCGTCCTTGGCAGAAAGGTATTTCATCGCGAAGCGGTTCGGGAGGCCGGCGCCGCATCGGGCCCCGGGGTATGGTCGATCACGATCCACAGATTGCGCAGATCGTAGGAGAGCACCATCGCGAGCAGGACGGTCAGCGCGCCGAACGCCCATAAGGCGATGCCGGGCAGGACGCTCGCCATTGCCGAGAGTTTGACCAGCGAAACAAGGACGCCGAGCATGAACACTTCGATCATGCCCCACGGGCGGAAGGACTCGATGGCGCGCATGACCGCGAATACGCCATAAGGCCGTCGGCCCAGCGACAGGGGACCGATCAGGTGCATGAGCGCGAGCAGTTGCGACAGCGGAAACAGCACGGTCGTGGCGAACACGAGCAGTGCGACGAGCCACATGCCTTCGCGATACAGCGCCCAGGCGGCGCCCACGAGCGTGGTCTCGGTGTAGATGCCCTGGACCTCGATCTCCACGATGGGGAACGCGTTCGCGATGGCGAACACGATCAGGCAAGTCAGAGTGAGCGCCAGCACACGTGACAGGCGCAGGTCGGGCGAGCGGTAAAGCACCGAGTGGCAGCGCACGCACCGGGCGGTTTCGCGCGGTGGCAAGTCCTGGCGACGGTGCAGCGTGTCGCAGTTCGGACAGGCAATCAGGTTCGCCACGTCATCTTCTGGGGGCAATGTGTCCATTACCAGGGGACGGTGTCCAAGTGAGGCTCAGAATACCAAACACTTTGTTAAGTTCCCATATGCTGCGACGCAACCGAAGTTCTGGGCATGGTTTGTGCTGAGTCACGTAAAACCGCATGTCTTTGCTCTATACTCAACAGACTCCCGCAGAGTATCTAAAGAATTGAGGAGAAATCCCCCATGCTAAACATGTCGAGGCGCCAGTTCCTCAAGGTGAGCGGCGCAACGCTTGCCGGGTCGAGCCTGGCAATGCTTGGGTTCGCGCCAGACGCGGCACTGGCGGAAGTGCGCCAGTTCAAGCTCGCGCGCGCGACCGAGACCCGTAATACGTGTCCGTACTGCTCCGTGGCTTGCGGTATCTTGATGTACAGCTACGGCGACGGCGCCAAGAACGCCAAGAAGAGCGTCTTTCACATCGAGGGCGACCCCGACCATCCGGTCAATCGCGGCACCCTGTGCCCGAAGGGTGCGAGCCTCATCGACTTCATCCACAGCCCGAACCGCCTCATGTATCCGGAATACCGCAAGCCGGGTTCGGACAAGTGGGAGCGCATCTCGTGGGACGACGCGCTCAATCGCATCGCCAAGCTGATGAAGGACGACCGCGACGCCAATTTCGTCGAGAAGACGGACGATGGCTTGACGGTCAACCGCTGGCTCACGACGGGCATGCTGGCCGCCTCGGCATCGAGCAACGAAGTCGGCTACATCACGCACAAAGTCATCCGCAGTACCGGGATGCTGGGATTCGACAACCAGGCACGTGTCTGACACGGCCCGACGGTGGCAGGTCTTGCCCCGACGTTTGGCCGTGGCGCGATGACGAACCATTGGGTCGACATCAAGAACGCGGATCTGGTACTCATCATGGGCGGCAACGCGGCTGAGGCCCACCCGTGCGGATTCAAGTGGGTGACCGAGGCGAAGGCGCACAACAAGGCGCGCCTGATCGTCGTCGACCCTCGTTTCAACCGTTCGGCATCGGTCGCGGACTATTACGCCCCGATCCGTACCGGCACGGATATCGTCTTCCTCGGCGGTTTGATCAACTACCTGCTGACGAACGACAAGATCCAGCATGAGTACGTCAAGAACTACACCGATTTCACCTTCCTGGTGAAAGACGAGTTCACGTTCGAGGACGGCATCTACTCCGGCTACAACGCCGAGAAACGCACGTACGACAGGAGCGCCTGGGACTACCAGAAGGGCGAGGACGGTTACGTCCTGACGGACCCGACGCTGCAGCATCCGCGTACGGTGTTCCAACTGATGAAGCAGCACTACTCGCGCTACACGATCGACATGGTCGAGCGCGTGTGCGGCACGCCGGCCGAGAAGGTCGAGTACATCTACAAGCAGATCGCCGAATGCTCCACCCCCACGCGCACCATGACCATCATGTACGCGCTGGGCTGGACGCAGCACTCGATCGGCTCGCAGATGATCCGCACCGGCGCCATGGTGCAACTGCTGCTGGGCAACATCGGCGTGGCGGGCGGCGGCATGAACGCGCTGCGCGGTCACTCGAACATCCAGGGCCTGACCGATCTGGGGTTGATGACCGATCTGCTGCCCGGCTACATGTCCTTGCCCAAGCAGGCGGAGCAGACCATCGAGCAGTACCTGACGGCGCGCGCGCAGAAGCCGCTGCGACCGAACCAGCTCAGCTACTGGCAGAACTATCCGAAGTTCTACGTGAGCCTGATGAAGGCGTGGTGGGGCGATGCGGCGACCGCCGAGAACAACTGGGCCTATGACTACCTGCCCAAGCTCGACAAGCCGTATGACCTGCTGCAGGTGCTCGAGCTGATGAACCAGGGCAAGATGTCGGGCTATATCGCGCAGGGCTTCAACCCGATCGCGGCGGCGCCGGCTAAGTTCAAGTGGGACCAGGCGCTCGCCAAGCTCAAGTTCCTCGTCATCATGGATCCGCTGGCCACGGAGACGTCGGAGTTCTGGAAGAACTTCGGCGAACACAACAACGTGGATTCCAGCAAGATCCAGACGGAAGTGTTCCGCCTGCCGACGACCTGCTTCGCCGAGGAAGACGGCGCGCTGGTCAACTCGGGCCGCTGGCTGCAATGGCACTGGAAGGGCGCCGAGCCGCCGGGCGAGGCGCGCACCGACATCGAGATCATGACCGGGCTGTTCCTGCGCCTGCGCGAGATGTACAAGACGCAGGGCGGCAAGTTCCCCGATCCGATCGTCAACCTGTCGTGGCCGTACGCGCAACCGGAGAGCCCGTCGCCCGAGGAAATCGCCAAGGAGTACAACGGCCGTGCGCTCAAGGACCTCGTCGATCCGAAGGATCCGACCAAGGTCACGCGCAAGGCCGGCGAGCAGCTCGCGGGCTTCGCGGAACTGAAGGACGACGGCAGCACGTCGTCCGGCTGCTGGATCTTCGCCGGCGCATGGACGCAGGCGGGCAACCAGATGGCGCGCCGCGACAACAGCGATCCGACCGGCATCGGCCAGACGCTGAACTGGGCGTGGGCGTGGCCGGCGAACCGCCGCATCCTGTATAACCGCGCGTCGGCCGATCCGTCCGGTAAACCGTTCAACCCGAAGCGCAAGCTGGTCTGGTGGAACGGCAAGTCGTGGACCGGTCCCGACGTACCGGATTTCAAGCTCGACGAAGATCCGGCCGGCGGCATGAACCCGTTCATCATGAACCCCGAGGGCGTGGCGCGCTTCTTCGCGAAGGGCGCCATGGCCGAAGGGCCGTTCCCCGAGCACTACGAGCCGTTCGAGACGCCGCTGGGCTACAACCCGCTGCATCCGAAGCAACCCAAGGCCACGAGCAACCCGGGGGCGCGCGTGTTCCCGGACGATCTGGCCACGATGGGCACGGCCGACAAGTTCCCGTACGTGGCCACGACTTACCGTCTGACCGAGCATTTCCACTACTGGACCAAGCACGCGTTGCTCAACTCGATCATCCAGCCCGAGCAGTTCGTCGAAATCGGCGAGGCGCTCGCGAAGGAGATCGGCATCGTGGCGGGCGACACGGTCAAGGTCTCGTCCAACCGCGGCTTCATCAAGGCCAAGGCGGTCGTGACCAAGCGCATTCGTGCGCTCAAGGTGGACGGCAAGACGATTCACCACGTAGGCATTCCGATTCACTGGGGCTTCAAGGGAGTGACCAAACCCGGGTTCCTCGCGAACACGCTTACGCCCATCGTGGGCGACGGCAATTCGCAGACACCCGAGTTCAAGTCGTTCCTGGTGAAGGTCGAGAAGGCATAAGGGGGCGCCATGGCATTGCAATCACTGGATATCAAACGGCGCTCGGCAACCACGCTGCCGTCGCCCTCCGTGCGGGAAGCGCACACGGGCGACGTCGCCAAGCTCATCGATACGTCGAAGTGCATCGGCTGCAAGGCGTGCCAGACGGCGTGCATGGAGTGGAACGACCTGCGCGACGAGGTCGGCACCAACGTCGGCGTGTACGACAACCCGGCGGACCTCACGGCCGACTCGTGGACGCTCATGCGCTTTACCGAGTACGAGAACCCGAAGGGCGACCTCGAGTGGCTCATCCGCAAGGATGGCTGCATGCATTGCGAGGACCCGGGCTGCCTGAAGGCATGTCCGTCGCCGGGGGCGATCGTGCAGTATGCGAACGGCATCGTCGACTTCCACGAAGAGGCCTGTATCGGCTGCGGGTACTGCATCACAGGGTGCCCGTTCAACGTCCCACGCATCTCGCAGAAGGACCACAAGGCGTACAAGTGCACCCTGTGTTCCGATCGCGTGTCCGTCGGGCTGGAGCCGGCCTGCGTGAAGACGTGCCCGACCGGTGCGATCATGTTCGGTACGAAGGACGCCATGAAGGATCAGGCGGCCGAGCGTATCGAGGACCTGAAGTCGCGGGGCTTCGATAACGCGGGGCTGTACGATCCGGCCGGCGTGGGCGGCACGCACGTCATGTATGTGCTGCACCATGCCGACAAACCGTCGCTGTATCACGGTCTGCCGGACAATCCGCGCATCAGCCCGATGGTCACGTTCTGGAAGGGCGTCGCCAAGCCGCTTGGCGTGGCTGCGATGGCGCTCACCGCGCTCGCCGGCTTCTTCCACTACATCAAGTCCGGTCCGAACGAGACGACCGAGGAAGACGAAGAGGAAGCCCGCCGGTACGATGCTTCCCGCAAGGGCGGCCCTGACGGCCAGAAGGGCGTTGTCACGCACGAGGAGGTCTGACCATGTCGCAAGAACACAGCGATCGCAAGCGTGCCGATGACGATCTGATCGAGCGCTACAACGCGGCGGAACGCATCAACCACTGGATTGTCGCGGGCACGTTCATTCTGCTCGCGCTCTCCGGTCTGGCGCTGTTCCATCCATCGATGTTCTGGCTCACCAACCTGTTCGGCGGCGGACCGTGGACGCGGATTCTGCACCCGTTCGTCGGCCTGGTGATGTTTGTCGCGTTTGTCTGGCTTGCGTTGCGGCTCGCCCGCTACAACAAGTTCGAGCAACGCGACGCCGAATGGATGAAGAACATCGGCGACGTGCTCAACAATCGCGAAGAGAATCTGCCGGAAGTCGGGCGCTACAACGCCGGGCAGAAGCTGCTTTTCTACGTGATGGTGTTGTGCATGATCGGGCTGTTGCTCTCGGGTATCGTGATCTGGCGCGCGTACTTCGCGCTCTATTTCCCGATCTGGTTGATTCGTCTTGCCTCGGATGTGCACGCGGTGTGTGCATTCGTATTGATTTGCGGCATCATTACGCACATCTACGCGGCGATCTGGATCAAGGGCTCCGTGCGCGCCATGACGCGCGGAACCGTCACCCGCGGCTGGGCGTGGAAGCACCATCGCGCTTGGTACAAGCAACTCAACAAATAAGTCCGGCCCTGGTGGCCGGACACTCCTACGAGGCCGGTCACCTTGCAACGCATTCTTCAACCC
Source organism: Pandoraea pulmonicola (assembly GCF_000815105.2). Taxonomy (NCBI): domain Bacteria; kingdom Pseudomonadati; phylum Pseudomonadota; class Betaproteobacteria; order Burkholderiales; family Burkholderiaceae; genus Pandoraea; species Pandoraea pulmonicola. The sequence goes on from NZ_CP010310.2 coordinate 1,925,045, forward strand.
GGACAGATCGAATCGCTCGATCGCACCGCCATTCCCCGCCTGCGCATGCCGCAACGCGCCGAAGTCTTCTCGGCGCGGGCGGGCCGTTTGCGTCAGCTCGCCGAAGGTCATCCGCTCGGCGACTATCTGCGCCTCATGGCGCTCGTCGCCGACGCCCAGCAACGCTTGCTCGACACGCTCGATGCGCCGCGTCCCTCGCCCGAAGCCATTGCCCAGGCACAGCAACATTGCATGCCGCTCGTGCCGGCGACAGGCGGCTACGAAGCCGGCCGCTGGCAACCGCTGCTCATGTCGCTGCTCGATGCCGTGGCCGCGCAAGTGGGGCCGCTGGGTTTGCCTGGCGGCGTGCGTACCGTGCTCGACAAGATTCGCAGTGCCGATGCCGGCACGCTCGACATGTCGGCGCAGTCGCTGCTCGCGGGCCATGGCAAGGGCGTGGACGCCGCCGGCGCGCCATTTCTGATGGCGGCACTGCAGGTGCTGTGGACGGGCGTGGCGAGCCAGTTCGACGCGGGCGAAGTGCCGATGCTCGACGTCCCGAACGTGTGCCCGATGTGCGGCACGCTGCCGGTGGCGAGCGTGGTGCGCATCGGCGGTGCGCACGAGGGCTATCGCTACCTCGCCTGTGGCCTGTGTTCGACCGAATGGCACATGGTGCGTGTGAAGTGCACCCATTGCGAAGCGAGCGAGCATGTCGCGTATCACGTCGTCGACAAGGCCGGCGACGGGGCGGCGCTCGACGCGAAGGCCGCCGAAGCGCTTGACGCGCCATCCGCACGGACGGACGAAGGCGCAGCGTCCGCCGAGGGGCGCCAGAAGCTCCATGGACTCGACGAGGCGGCCAAGCGCGTGGCGTCGTCCCCGATCCGCGCCGAGTCGTGCGACGACTGCCACAGCTATCGCAAGATCTTCTATCAGGACAAGGACCCGTTCGTGGAGCCCGTTGCCGACGACCTCGCGAGTCTCGCTCTCGATGTGTTGATGGGCGAGGCGGGGTACGCCCGAGCCAACGGGAACCCGTTGCTCTGGCAAGGTGCCGAGGAGTAAGCGAATGGCCGTGCACGATCGTGAGCTGGCCGGGGCGGCGGACCTCCCCTCGCTGGACCGGCTGCTGGGCATGTCCGACTTCCAGGCCATGCTGGCCGATTTCGGCCGCACGCAGGTCACCGCCGCATTGCGCCGCGATCTCGACGAGTGCCGGGCCGCCGCGCTCGCCGGCATGCTCCTGCGCGACGCCGTGACGCCTGCGGCCTTCGCCGGGCGTCTCACCCAGGCGCTCACGATGCGCAATCAAGCGGCGTTGCGTCCGGTATTCAACCTGACCGGCACCGTGCTGCACACGAATCTCGGCCGGGCATTGTTGCCGGAGTCGGCGCTCGAAGCGGTCATGCAGGCGCTCACGTCTCCCGCGAACCTGGAATTCGATCTCGCCACGGGCGGGCGAGGCGACCGCGACGATCTGATCGCCCCCTTGCTCTGCGAGCTGACGGGCGGCGAGGCCGCGACCGTCGTGAACAACAATGCCGCGGCGGTGCTGCTGATGCTGGCGACGCTTGCGAAGCGCCGCGAAGTCGTGGTCTCGCGCGGCGAGCTGGTGGAGATCGGCGGTGCGTTTCGCATTCCCGACATCATGACCCACGCGGGCGCGAAGCTCGTCGAGGTGGGCACGACCAATCGCACCCATGCGGCGGATTACCGCAATGCCATCGGCGAGAAGACGGCGCTGCTCATGAAGGTGCATTGCAGCAACTACGAAGTCACGGGCTTCACGAAAAGTGTCGACGTGGCGGAGGTCGTGCAGATTGCGAAGCCGCACGGCGTGCCCGTGGCGGTCGACCTCGGCAGCGGCACGCTCACGCCGCTCGAACGCTGGGGGCTTCCTCACGAGACGACCGTGCAGGAGACGATCGCGGCCGGAGCGGATCTCGTCACGTTCTCCGGCGACAAGCTGCTGGGCGGCCCGCAGGCGGGCATGATCGTGGGCCGCAAGGATCTCATTGCGAAGATCAAGAAGCATCCGCTCAAGCGTGCGCTGCGCGTGGGCAAGCTGACGCTGGCCGCGCTCGAGCCGGTGCTGCGTCTCTATCGCGACCCCGAGCATCTGCCGGAACGGCTCACGACGCTGCGGCTGCTCACGCGCGTGCGCACCGAGATGGTCGCGCAGGCCGAGCGGCTCGCGCCGGTGCTGGCGAGGTCCCTCGGCGACGCCTATACGGTCACGACCGCGCCGATGGTCAGCCAGATCGGCAGCGGCGCGCTGCCCGTCGAGCAGTTGCCGAGCCATGGACTGGCGATCGCGCCGGCGAGCGGAGGCAAGCGCGGCGGCGGCCGAGCGCTTGCGAAGCTCGAAGCCGCGCTGCGCGCGCTGCCGTATCCGGTCATCGGTCGCATTGCCGATCAGACGCTGTGGCTCGACCTGCGCTGTCTGGAAGTCGACAACGAGGCGCGTCTCGCGCTGCAATTCGCGGAGCTGCACGTATGATCGTCGGTACGGCGGGACATATCGATCACGGCAAGACGAGCCTCGTTCGTGCGCTGACCGGTGTCGACACGGACCGTCTCAAGGAGGAAAAGGCGCGCGGCATTTCCATCGAACTGGGCTACGCGTACACGCCGTTGCCCGACGGTGAAGTGCTTGGCTTCATCGATGTGCCGGGGCACGAGAAGCTCATTCATACGATGGCGGCCGGCGCGGTCGGCATCGATTATGCGTTGCTGGTAATTGCGGCCGACGACGGCATCATGCCGCAGACGCGCGAACATCTGGCCATTCTCACCATGCTCGGTGTGCGGCGTGGCGTGGTGGCACTGTCGAAGGCCGACCGCGTCGATGCGGCCCGGCTCGCGCAGGTGACGCACGATATCACGCAATACCTCGCGAGCACGCCGCTGGCGCGGGCAGCCATCGTGCCGGTGTCCGCGACGACGCCGGGGGATACGGGCGTTGCCACGTTGCGCGAGCAGTTGACGCAGGCGATGCGGGCGATGCGGGCGATGCGGAATGCGGGCCCCGCGGATTCGACCACGCGCGCGGTGCGCCGTGACGACGCCGTGTTCCGCCTTGCCGTCGACCGTGTCTTCACATTGGCGGGGCATGGCACGGTGGTGACCGGCACGGCGTTCGCGGGCACCGTGCGCGTGGGCGATACGCTGACGGTCATGCCGCAGGGGCTGCCCGTACGCGTGCGCAGCATTCATGCGCAGAATCGCCCGGTGGAGGCCGGGCGCGCCGGAGAGCGGTGCGCCTTGAATCTCGCGGGCGTGGAGCGCGATCAGTTGGGACGCGGCGACTGGATCGTCGCGGCCGGGCTGTCGCAGCCGTTGAAACATGTCGATGTCGAGCTGCATTGGCTCGAAGGCAATGCCCCGCTGACGCAATGGTTTCCGTTGCATGTGCATCTGGGCACGACACACGTGCAGGCCCGCACGGTGCTGCTCGACGGCGACGCCCTCGCGCCCGGTGGCACGATGCGCGTGCAATTGGTGTTCGACACGCCGGTCTGTACGATGCCCGGCGATCGCTTCATCGTGCGCAATCCGCAGGCGACGGCAACCGTGGGTGGCGGGCGTGTACTCGATCCTGCCGCGCCCGAGCGCAAGCGCCGGGCGCCGGCGCGGCTGGCGTGGCTCGATGCGGTGGCAACGTTCCTCGACGGCGGGGGGCTCGATGCACTGCTCGCGCAGTCGGCATTCGGCCTGACGGGCGCGCAAGTGGTGGCGATCACGGGCTTGCCGCCCGAACAGTGGCAATGGCCGTCGAATGCCGTGGTGTATGCGGGCGCCGAGAACCAGTCGTTGGCGTTCGCCCCACATGTCTGGCAAACGATGGGCGCGCGTGTTCTCGATGCGTTGCGCGACTACCATGCGCGCGTGCCCGATGAGCCGGGGCTCGACGTCGCCCGGCTGGGACGCATGACGTGGCCGGCGCTGGAGGCGTCGCGTTGGCGTGTGATCGTACAGGCGTTGCTGACGGACGGGGCGTTGGCGCGAACGGGCGCGTGGCTGCATCTGCCGTCGCATCGTGTCGAGATGACGGATGAGGAGACGGCGTTGGCGCAGGCGCTACTGCCTCGTGTGGCGCAGGGGCGCTTCGATCCCCCTTGGGTGAGGGATATGGGGCGCGAGTTGAACGTGCATGAGGAGCGAGTGCGGACGGTACTGCGCAAGCTGGCGCGTCAGGGGCGCGTGCATCAGATCGTGAAGGATCTGTTCTACGACGACGCGTGTGTGCGGGCGCTCGCCGACCTGATCGTGCAGGCGGACGGCAGGGTCGAGGCGGGAGCGTTTCGCGACGCGACGGGGCTCGGGCGCAAACGTGCGATTCAGATTCTGGAGTTCTTCGATCGTGCGGGATATACTCGCCGCGTTGGTCATTTGCACGTTCAGCGCCCCGGTGTGGTGTGGGGCGCTGTGTAGGTCTCGGAAGTATCGTGCATGCTTCATCCCAGGGAAGGCATCCGCATCCGGTGATGCGGCCGGGCTTCAAACCCGGTTGGGGGCGTCAGCCGCTCCCAGGTCGGTTCGACTCCGGCTGCTTTCCGCCACAAGGCTTTCGTCTGTTTTCTGTTTCCGGTTTTCGCCGATCTCCTGTTCCGCAAAATACTCGCAGTTCCGCAAAACTCATTTCGTCGGCTTCGCCTTATCTCCCCGGCGATTACGCACATAGTGCTCGGTCATTGTCACCGAGGTGTGGCCGAGTTGCTTTTGCGCCTGCCTGATATCTCCCGTCGTGTCGGTCTTGTCGGTACCGCCTCCGTACGCAGTTCCGCCGCTGCCGGCGGAAACGCGCCAACCGACGGCGGAACGGACGCCCTAGATCTGCTCACAGGGTTGTTCAGCAGGATTGACGACGCTGCGGGACGACTTGCGGAATTCGCTAACGCTGCCCACGTCGCAGGACTCGCCTGCGAGCGCAACTACGACGCGTTGATTTCGGGGAGATGAGATCACCAGCGATCGGGGGGATGAGGTAATACAATTTATTCAGATTCGCCATGAGTCCACATACGCTGGTTATAGCCAGCTATTCGGATTGTTAGTATGCATACAGAAATACTACGTCTACTATTTAGACGCTTCCTCTTCTTCGGAGAAGGCGAGATGCAATGAAGTCAAGTCGCTGGTGGGCCCTGGGCCGTTGCAAATCATGTGTATGGAGTTTCGACGCCGACGAGGATTCTGGCAGTCGAACGGAAGGACTCGGGTCCGAGCATCGGGCGTGTTCATTGCGTGATGGCCCGGCGATCCTGTTTGTTGTACGAAAAAGGACGCGGAACGCGAATTGAGGAGTAGGAAATCGGAATGGTCTGCTTGTCGATTCGCAGCGTCGCCCCTCCCATAACCGGAGCATGAGGACAGCTATGCACAACAATGACCCATTTCCTCCCCTAGATCCATCCGTAGATCCGACTATTGCCATCGTCATGTACAGCTCGAAATGGTACATCATGACGTATGCGGACAACTCCGGGTCTATGCAACTTGATGTCTCGTATGGGAATGAGCACGACGATGGCCATGGACTCCTTGCGTACCTTAATGGTTACCCCGCGATGGCCGTTTACAACGGGGTGGTGTATCTGACGCATCAAGCCTCCCTTACCGATCACGCGCTTTGGCACATGACATACGATGGGACGAACTGGTCGTTTGACACCACCATCCCCAACGTTTATTTAAATGAATCCCCCGGGATGGCTGTATTCAATGGAAACCTGTATGTGGCGCATCAGGGCTCCGACACTACCGGCGCTGCGAACTCGCTTTGGTATACCGTAACCAACGGTAGAGCCTGGTCGCAGGACAAGAACATCCCCGGCATTCAGATGAATGGTTCGCCCGCGATGGCCGTTTTCAACGACACGCTTTACCTGTTTTTTCGAGGTATTGACGGCTCTACCCTTTGGTACACAACGACGACGGACGGAAAGACTTGGCCGAACCAATGGCAGGTCGACGGCGTTTCCATGCGCAATTCGCCTTCCGCGGCCGTTCGCGACGGCGTGCTTTATGTGGCATACCATAATAGCGACGATGGGACGATCTGTTACTCAACTTACGATGGGAACTCTGAAAGGAACTGGTCGCCACCCGCGACCATCGAGATGACGACTACACTCCCCATAGCCGATAAGGGGTCCCCCGCGATATACCTGGATGACACTAATAATTATCTTATGTTGGCCTATACTTATCCGAGCGGTTTCCAAAACCTGATTTCCGTGGTGCCCCCTCAGCCGACCATCGACGGAGACTAATCTCGGATCTGGCGTGAGGTGGTAGACAGCGAGCACGAAGAAATGAACTACTCCCCCAAGATTGGGCATGAATCCAACCTTGGGGATTCACGAATCCTGGACAACCCTCCATTTAGCGGCGTGGCGCGCCCGGTGTGCCGGGTAGGTCTCCGCGCAACAGGCGTAGTTCAGAGAAGCGGAACTTCATGCACTCAAGCGCGATCGACTTGTCGCCGACCGCTTCTCGCCAAGACTGGTGGATTGCCACAGACGGCTACGAGAAGCGTCTCAGGTCAAGAGATCGCTGGGCCATTACATTTCCAACTCCCTGCCAACTAACGTTTCCATAAGCGACTTGTAAGCCGTTAAGTCTCCCTTCCAATCGGCGCGAAATTTTTTAATAGCATCGAACGTGGTTACGGGGACACTTACTCCCAGCTTTTCTAGCTCTTCATTGACATAGTCGCGATCCTCACTCCGGCAAAGTAGGCCACGTATGTTTAATCGTTGGAACGCAATTTCGCGTTTTTGTCCTTTGATATCCCCGCCGATTCCTATGCCAACCGCAGAACTCCCTCGCGCTTGCACGTCCGCCCCATCCCCGATGACAACGATCGGTGTATGAGAAGCTTGTCCGTGATCGACTCTCAGATGCGCCGAGATAGCTTGATAAGCATATAAACGTGTTCCGTCCACCGCCGCCGAAAATTGAAGTTGACCGTCGGTCTCGGTCTGACCAGGTTTGCTGACGAACTGCCGCGGCCCTCCGTAGACGGGCATAGTACTTACACGTCGAAGATTCAATGAGGTAATGCCGAACTCCCCTGCCAGCAATTGTTGCCCACGCTTTATGAGATTCCCTACTGGCAGCAATTGACCACCCATCTTCATCGCACACAAAACCGCGTCTAGATTTGTCCCATGCATCGCGAGATTTTTAGGATTTATATTCTCTGGAATTTTATTTAACCATGCTCTCTTGGATGTTTTCATGTGTTTTTCGTATTCCAAGACAGTTTTTCCTTGCCATTTTATGATGTTCTTTGTGTAGGATTTTAGTGCATTGATTGAGCCTGAGATTGGTAAGCCACTTAGATTTTTTTCTTCCCGAAATTTTGCGAAATCAATTATTCGTTGATCAACCAATAATTCATCTGGATTACTCTTTGTGTCATCCTCTGCGGTCTCAAGTGGTCTCGTCGCATGAGAAGATTCCGCCGCCACGACTGTACCTGGCGAGAACAACCGCCCTACACCGGTAAAAATTGCATGAACGTTTTCTGGCATACGACGGGTGCCGGGATTTTTCAACGTGGCCGCATCGAGATCAGAGCCAGGCCCTATCTCTGCATTTCGAAGGCCGGGGGTGAATTCGAATTTGATCTGCGGGCCGGAGTATCCGGGAGCTTTGACCGCAGTGTTCAACCAATCCAAGGTGTCTGGAGCAAGAGGGTTATTGGTGAGAATTAATGTGGCTTTCTTGTCCAAGGACAGAAGGCCCTTCTGCAGGTTGCGCAACTCGTTGGTGTTTGCATTGAGATAGAAGGGCCCAGTCGGAAGATTCTGCGGGTCTGGCAGATGTGTCAGTTGATTTGAACTTATGTCTACATGTCTGATGCCACTTGGTAAGCATCGCACGTGTTTCAAGTAAGTTCTGCGGATTTCAAGCGTTTTAAGTCCCTCCGGCAAGACGTCTGGCAAGCTTGATAAGCTACCGCCGTTTATCCTCAGAGTCTTGAGCCCTGGAGGGAGGCGTAGAAGTTCGCTGAAATAATTTCCTCGGATTTCAAGCGTTGTAAGTTGTGGGGGTAAGCCGGGAAGACTGGTCAAGTGATTTGCGCCGATCTCGAGCATTCTTATCGTCGGGGGCAAGGCCGGCAGGGTGTACAGTCCCCAAGACGGGATCTTTAGCACGCGACCGCGCTTATTCGCCAGGTCACAAAGCATGTCAGCCAAGCTGGTACGTTGGAGGTTTTCTCGGAAATCAGGTTGCAGAACCCTCCCCATCATCTCCCACGCCCTTACTGAGTACTGATACAGTTCCTCGGATCCGTTTTCGTCAATCAGGCCAGGTTCAACATGGACTTTTTCAATTATCCAATTGATGTGCCTGATCACGTCGTCCTCGTTCACGTGCGGAAACATTGTGCGCGTGAGCGCCACCGCCACACCAGTGGTTACGGTTTCACGTTCATCCCAAAATGCGCTTGCGATCTTGTCGGCCAGGTCCCTCGTAGTATTTGATGCAGTCCCCTCTTGGCGACATACTTCGTCAAGATGGCGCTCAAGCTTCTCTGCAGTCGATGACACTGCCTCGCCGCTATGAATCTTGCGATCAGCCCATATAATTCCGGCTAGGAAACCCTCGGATAATCGGGTTAGAGATCCGCCGTTTTGCCCATAAGATACGTCGCCCCAAACGCTGACGAACGCCGAAATCGGTCCCTCGACTTCGCGAACTTGTGAAGTATTTGATGTGGCGGGCTTCAGGGCACGCATCGGATTGTGCGCTGAGGACAATTTCGCGTGATCAATAGTCATTGAGTTTCAAGCCTTCTACCAAATTCAATGTAATCTTGTAGTCTGAGTGCAGGCGCTCAACCTCGACCACGGAATGACGGCGTTGGGAGATGCGATAGCGCGGTGTTGTGGCATTTTGCCTCGCATGCGATTGTTATATTGCAAAAATTGACCAGAATTGGCTCTGCTACTCTAGGTGCGGGGGCGTCGGCTTCACTTGTGCGTGGCCGTCATGGCTGGGCTGATACCTTGAACGACCAGATCCGGACTATGCGTGTGAGGGCGGGGGCTATGGCAGGCGCAGGAAGGCGAGGATGGTCCTCGATTGTCGTTCACGATGCTCGCGTCGAACGGCAGACCATCATCCGCTGATGAAGCGCTTCCGCAAGCCGGGAAGCGCTCGGTGATCATCATCCGGCAGGACGATTACGACGACTGACTCGACGCCCGATCGATGGATACGGCAAGGTCGTTTCTGGTGCTGTCGGATGCTGCGGCGTTGACTGCAAGCCCTACCTCGAAGGCCTGAAAAATCGTTCCGCAATTCTTTGCAGACATCGTAAACGAAGGGACTGTATTAAACGATTTTTGCGTTGTTTGCGGAACGGAAATTTTTTTAACGCATTGATTTGAATAGGATAGCGGCCGGGCTTCAAACCCGGTTGGGGGCGTCAGCCGCTCCCAGGTCGGTTCGACTCCGGCTGCTTTCCGCCACAGCGCTTGCTTCGGAATTCAGCCGTTTCAGTCCCTTTGCGGTTAGCTCGCCTTGGCGCGTTACATATGCGCGTGCTGTTCTGACAGTCAGACCAAGCCTTTGGGCCCACTCCTTCAGGTCGAATGGGCCGCCGCGGGCCCGCTCGTCACGCAGCGCCCGCAAGTCTCCCGGCCTTGTCATCTTTCGCAAAGGCGCGTTCCTCTGGAGTTTTTTAGCATCGAACAATACACTATCGGCGAGCAGTCCATACCTGTCGGCAAACGCTTTCGCATTAAGCTGGCCACTGTCCACCTCGGCCTTCAGCGCCGGCCAGTAGTCCGTCGTCAATCGCACGTTGGTCCTCGAGGCTTCTCCCTTGATCTCGGCCACCCTTGACTTTCCCCATGGCGTTAATTCTGCCTTATGTGTTTCAGGGCAGACGATATCCACATAACGGCGTAATCCCGCCCACGTTACGTCGTGCCGTCGTGCAAATTCTGCCCCGATAAACGGGCGGCCGCTGTTCACCTCGGCCTCCAGCGCCAGAACGACATCGTCTCTCACCGTTACCTTGTGGCTGGTACTTTTCTCGGCAATCCGAGCCAATCTGTTCCGTGCTACCGTTGTTAGCTCGTTCTTGAATACATACCACCTCAACGTGCTCAGGCCCACGCGAAGTTCTCGCGCAAGCTCAGCAACTTTAAGAGGTCGATCAGCGGCATGCGCTGCCGCGATGGCCCCCTGGATGCGGAGCAGAATTTCGTCGGTGACCACCTTGCCGGTTTTCCTGGTTGACGAAAGGGGTAACCCGGAGGCGTACCCGCTGTTCGAGCCCCGGGGCGCTGCGCGCCTTTTCCCTGCGCGCGCTCCGAAAAGAGGCGGCTGTTGGACTGAACCCGACGGTCCATCGGCCAACGCCTCGGTATCGGCATGTGCCGCTGGTGCGCCCAGATACATGGCCAGTAGAACCGGTGTTTCGGACGGGAGCGGCCGTTGGTCCGAACTCGACAGTGGGTTGACCCACGCGTCGGTATTGGTCTGCAGCGCTGGTGCAGCGTCCATGTATGTCAGCTCCCCCTCGACTGTTCGTGGTGTTGCGCAAGGCGGCGGACGTTGGATCGAACTCGTCGGTATGTCGGCCAACGTGTCGGCATGGGCATGCGGTTGCTGAAAAAGAGGCCACTGGCCCGCCAACCCCGAATCCTGTCCAGCGACTGTCGGTGTTTTGAGAGGAGGTAGGAGTTGGCTCAAGCTCCACGACGAACGAGACCATCCATCAGCCTGACGCACTTCACGCACGTCGACGCGAAATGGATTCGGTAGCGTTGACGTTGAGGTCGTCACGGGAGGTTGGGAGTACAGCGCTCCAGCGCCGGAAATGGAACCCATGTATTGTCTCGCGGAAGCTCGCTCGTTCGCGGCATGCTCGTCATTGTCGGTGACACACCGTATGTATTTTTATTGTCACAGAGGCTGGGTCATCCGCATTTGTACAAATCGCTCTTTTTCCGCGACTGAGTCAGCAGTCAGCCGCACCGACCTGCATTCCAGCGCCGCAAACGAGGACTATGTGCAATTGACGAACTTCAGGGCGGGAAGCGTGAGGGCTTCTTCAAGCCAGTTCTTCGAAGGACAGGGCCCAGCCTTCACCGGCAAGCCAGACTGACGCGTGCCGCCTCGCGCTTGCCAAGAAAACGCTATCCCGCATCTTGTAAGCCGGTTTGTTTCAACTGGTTCAGTCCCATTTCGGTCAGTTCGCCTTCCGCGGTTACATGCTGATATACCGAATAGGGGCTCAAGCCAAGCCTTTGCGTCCACACGGCCCGGTCAAACGGGCCGCCGCGCGCCCGTTCCTCGCGCAGCGCCAGCAAGTCTCGCGGCTCCACCCGCCTCATCACGGACCTCCGGCGTGGAGGAGCGGGCGATTCCGTACTCGCAAGCCTTGTCGCTGGCGAGAGGGCTAGCTCCCGAAGTCTCCTCGCATCTCTCCATACGGTGCGGGTAGGCAATGCATACTTGGTCGCAAACGCTTTCGTATTGAGCGGATGGCCGCTGCCCATCTCGGACTTCAGCGCTTGCCAATAAGCAGTCTCGAATCGTACGTCGCGTATGTTGGGCCTCGGCGCATTCCCCTTGATCCTATCCAGCTTCGCTCTTAGCCGTGGCGTGATTTCCGCCCTGCGTGTCTGACGATCGACCATACAAACATGTGCGCTTAACACGGTCCTGGTGATACCGTGCCGTCGTGAAAATTCTGATGCGTTGAACGGGCGGCCGCTGCTCACCTCGGCGTCCAGCGCCAGAAGGAGCTCGTCTGTCATCTCCGGCCTGACACCAGTCTCGTCCCCAGTGATTCGAGCGAGTCTGTTTCGTGCGTCCACTGTCAACGCATTGTTGATCACATAGTTAGCCAACGTGCGGTAGCTCACGCCGAGCGCTCTTGCAAGCGCCGTCTTGTGAAGTGCCCGGCCGGCGGCTTGCGCTGCCTGGACGGCCGAACGGATAGCCAGCAGCGTTTCGTCGGTGATCACTTTGCCGGCTTTTTTTGTTGGCGGAGGCGCGAATTCGGTGGCGCACCCGCCGTCTGCGCCCGAGGGCTGCGTGCGCTTTTGCCCTGTGCGTGCTTCGAGGAGGCGCGGTTGTTGGACCGAACCGGACGGTCTGTCGGTCAACACCTCGTTATTGGCGTGCACCGTCCGTCCAAACGGCGACATGACCAGTAGGTCCGATGTGTCGGGGGAGAGCGGGCGTTCGGTCGAGCTTGACGGCATGTCGGCCAGTGTTTGGGGGCCGAGGCGCTGCTCCACGCTCTCTTGAATAGCCTCAAACCTCTCCAATAGTTGCGATGTTCCGGGGGACGGCGGTTGCTGGAGGAATTTCAGCAAGGCGTCCACCGTCCCGGTAGGGCCACGCTGTTTCGTTCGCCCACTGGTCTGATTTGCCAGGTGCGCCCAGCGCACATTGACATCGACTGTAGTCGATCGCGTTGATGTCGACGTCGATGGGCTCACGTTTCCCGGGGGCGGGCCGGTGCCCGTTGTCGTTTCGTGGAGCGGCAGGCGTTGGCCCAAACTCGGCGACGGGCGGGACCGCCTGTCAGCCTGACGCACTTCGCGCACGTCGGTGTCAAGGGCGGACGACTGCGTTGAAGTCGAAGTCCACGGAGTCGGCCGGGCAGACGTTAAGGGCGTTACAAGAGGTCGGGAGCGCGAGGCCCCACTACCGGAAACGGAATACATGGATTTTCTCGCGAGAGCCTTTTCGTTCGCGGCGTGCTCGTCATTGCTGGTGGTGCACCGCGCGTATTTCTATTGTCACAGACGCCGCGGTATCCGCATTTGCATAAATCGCTCATGCGGCGCGGGGCAATGTGGCGGCTCATGCAGCGTAGCGCACCTGGATCGTCGCCAATCTCTCCGCCTTCTCCTGATGTAGCGACGTTGACCGCATTGCGTTGCTCGCAGTGTGCAATGGCCTCAGTTCTCGCAAACACGCTCGCGGAGTTTCCGGTAGCGCCGGATGGGGATGATCTTCATGGCACTGCTATCATCCGAAAGCCGTCCCGCAGATTCCCCCAAGTCGAAGGTGAAGTGATTGAACCTGGTTTCGCTAACGCGCGATGTTCGCGCTGAGTTGAAAATTTGCCCGCGCTGGCCGGCGAGGCGGGTTCGTGTGGACGAGCGGGCGTTGCACCGGCTCCAGACGATTCAGGCCGGGTTGCCGCAAGGGATGAACCTGATCCTGACGCGCGGCTACGAGCCCAAGGCGAACGGACTTGGCATGGCGCGACGCCGATTTCGCGCAATCGGCACGGGCATGTTCCGGCTGATGTATCCGTCCAGATCGGCCGAGATCGCCGATATTTTCGGCAGCAATGGTCATGATGTCGACGGCACGCATGTCGATGTCTCGCTTGCTTTGCACGGCCGTCGCATCCGGATGCTTCCGCTCGGCGTGTTCACGCCGCCGTCCTGGCAACGCCGTTATGTGAGACGCTACGACGCCGCACTGACCGTGATTCGCTCCGCGTTGCAGGCGCAAGGATTCCGGATTCACCGCAACGCCACGGAAAGCCTCCAGATTCACTGCGATTTGATCGACTGAGCCGCGGGGGGCGGTGCAAGTCGACGACTTCCATCGCGCGGCGCTTGAAGCGGGCGCCACGGACAACGGCGCGCCTGGCCTGCGCCGGTACCATCCGAACTACTACGCGGCCTTTGTCATCGGCCCCGATGGCCACAACATCGAGGTGGTCTGCCATCAGGCGGAGAGTTGGGCACGCGTGGGAGCCGACGGGAGGTGAGGCGTCACCCGGCGCGGCCGACCGCTTACTGCGCCGCGTGACGCACCGATGCCAGCATGTCGTGCAGATTGAACGTCATGAGCGCCAGGAACGCAAGCAGGCCGAGGTAATAGGCGCCGTACGTCATCTTGGTTTCCATCGTCACCCCGTAATAGCGCACGTTCTCCGGCGCCTGCGGATCGTAGCGCCACGCTTTGCCGAGTTGGGGTAGTGCGAGAATCGCCACGAGAATCAAAATCGGACTCGGATGCCAGACGAATAGCGCGATCAGCACCGGCACGCCCGCAAACCAGATGCGTGGCGACAACACGGCGGTGATGCGCCCACCGTCGAACGGGGAAAGCGGAATCAGATTGAACAGATTCAGGAAGCAACCCGCATAGGCCAGCGCGAGCAGCAGATTGCTGTCCTGCTCGCGGGCAGCGAAATAGCACGCCATCGACGCGAGCGTGCCGACGAACGGCCCCCCGAGTCCCACATACGCTTCCGTCTCCGCGTTGAGCGGCGTTTCCTTGAGTTCGATCCACGCACCGACGAACGGGATGAACGTCGGCAAACCGACGTCGAGCCCACGCTGTCGCGCGGCCACGTAGTGCCCCGCTTCGTGGGCGAACAAGAGGATCACGAAGCCGAGGGCGAACTTCCATCCGTACACCCAGGCATAGACGACGATGGACAGCAGCATCGTGCCGCCCGTCGTCAGTACTTTGCCCAGCTTGAGCCCGCCGAAGACGAGCAAGAGGATTTTCGTCATCGCAAGCGTCAGGCACGTGGGGCGCCGGTGTCGTTACGTGGGTCGTTGCCCGCCGGTTGGGCGGCGCTCGGCGCGACCTCAGACGGCGTCGGGGCGCTCGACTGCGGGACGTCGCTCGTGCCGGTCGCATCAGTTGTCGGCATCGGCTGTGAGACGGGCAAAGGCTTGGGCTTGCGCTTGAAGAACTTGCCGAACGCGGCGCCCGCTCCGAGCAGGGCCAGCACGCCCACCTTGGCGAACTTTGCGAAGAATGCGGCGATCAGCGCAAACAAGCCCAGCTTCTTGGCCGCGACACCCGCCACGAGCGCGGCCAATCCGTATTCGGCGACGCGGTCGGTCTTTTCGTTGAAGTCCGCGTAACGCTTGCCCTCGACGAAGTTCAGGCCGGCCAGGATTTTGTCCGCCACCGGCTTGTCTGCCGTCAGCAGCGATTCGCTGGTTACCAGCGTGGTCGAAAGATAGCCGTCACGGCCGAGCGCCGTGGTGCGGTAGTTCACCGACGGATCGTTGTCGGCTCGCCCGCCAGTCTGCTTGTGCGCCACGCGAGCGGCCCAGACCAGCCGGTGCGTGCTGCTGTCGTACTGCGGCAACTGGGCCCAGCCGGTGACTTCCAACTCGGGGACGCCGTGCTCGCGACGTGTCGCATTCGCGTTTTCCGTGCCCTTGCGCAGGGACTCCAGAATGTCGTCCGCCTTCCAGTCGCGTGCGTCGTCGTCGCGCACGTAGCCGTCGTTGACGTAGGCGATGACATCGAGCCATTCGCCCTTGCCGTCGGTCGGCACGACGAGGCCGGCGAGCGTCTTGTCATCCACCGTATTGCCCATCGCCCGCAGCAGCCGCGCGGCCGTGGTGTCCGGAATCCAACCCATGCCGGTGGGCAGCGAGAATTTCGCCTGATCGCGGATGTCGACGATCCTCGGCCCTTGGATCAGGGCTTCGTTGGCTGCCTTGATGGCGGCGCGCACCTCGGCTTCGCGCGCCTCTGGCGTCGTCGACGACGCGGGAGTCTGGGCGAATGCGAGCGAGGCGGACAGCGTGAGCGCAACGAACAATGTGCGAAGGATAGAAGACATGTTGGGGCGTTCCCTGGTCGGCGTCGTTTTGAATATTCACATCTGAACAATGTGTGCCGCGGCGGATTATGCCAGAAGCCGCGTTGGATTCCGGAACAACCATAGGACCGGCGGACCGCCCAAGGCGCTCGGCGGACGCGCGCCGGGGGGAGCCCACAACGATCTGTCGGCGAGCCGAACGCTATTGCATTGTCGGCGCGAGGACTATGCGGGACTTCCGAAGCTCAAACGCATCCGGTGTCAATTTCAGACGGGCTCCGGATATTCGTCCGTTTGACGTCATCGTTTACCCGCAATTCGCGTTCCGGGACAGTTTTCCTCATTGACCGCCCATTTGTTTTTTGCTGGTATACCAGTTATGAACCAGACCCATCGCACCCCCGCCCTGAGCGATTCGGCCTACGACGCCATTCGCGCCCTGATCGTCTCGGGTGAAATTCGCGCCGGCGAGGCGCTCTCCGAGCGCGTACTCTCGGAGCGCTTCGGCATCAGCCGCACGCCTGTGCGTGAAGCGATCCGGGCGCTTGCCAACGACGGCCTGCTCGAGATCGTGCCGATGCGCGGCACGTTCGTGCGCCAGCTCTCGGTGCAGGACCTGCGCGAAATTCACGAAGTGCGGCTTGCGCTCGAAGGGATGGCCGCCTGGCTCGCCGCGCAAAAGGGCGTAACACCCGCCCTCGAAGAGGTCGCCTCCCGCCTGCGGGCGCTCGACGCACAGGCGGCGCAGGACATAGCGCTCGATGTCGACATCACGCAGCGCGTCGGCTGGCAGTTCCACGAAGCGATGTTCGCTGCCGCCGATAACGCGCGCCTGACGCAGACGTATCACGCGTTGCGCACCGAGAACGGTCTCGCGCTGCAACGCATTCCGCACTACGACGCCGAGCGCACGCGCGACGCGGTCCGCGAACACCTCGCGATCTTCGACGCCATCGCCGCCGGACATGCCGAGGCCGCCCAGCGCCATGTCTGGGACCACCTCACGCACGCCATGCAGGCGCGCTTGCAGGCGCTCGTACCCGCCACGGCGTCGACGACGTCCGACAACCCGGCCGCGGCGCCGGCCAAAGCCCGTCGCCGTTCGCTCAGATAAGCCGCCGCGCGCATCAGGCGCCGCGTCAGGAACACTCCCGGAGATAGCCGTCATGTCGTCAAGTACCGCCAGCAAGAAGAAACGCCTGATCCCGTTGCCCATCCAGATGCTCATCGGCCTGGCGCTTGGCATCGGCTGCGGGATGGTTGCGCCCGCGCTCGCCACGAAACTCATGCCGGTAGGCACGGCGTTCGTGCAGGCGGTGAAGATGATCGTCGTGCCGCTCGTCTTCACCGCAATCACGCTGGGCATCTATCAGATGGGGCATAACGCCCGCGCGCTCGGACGCGTCTCGGCGATCAGCCTCATCTACTTCTTCATTGCCACGATCGTCTCGATCGTCATCGGCCTGGGACTCAACGCGATCTTCCATCCCGGCCTCGGCGCGAACCTCGCCGCCGCGCACGCCACGGCCAAGCCGATCGCCGCATCGGTCGACTGGACGAAGTTCTTCCTCGACATGATCCCGTCGAACATCTTCGCGGCGATGAGCGGCAGCAATCTCCTGCCGGTGCTCGTCTTCGCGGTGTTGCTCGGTCTGGCGCTGTCGGCCATCGGCGAGCGCGCCAGGCCGCTCGTCGTTGTGCTCGACGCACTCATGGGCGCGGTCTTCAAGCTGACGGACTGGATCATCTCGCTCTCGCCGCTGGCGATTTTCGCGATCATCTCGTGGCTGTTCGCCACCCAGGGTCTGGGCACCATCCTCGCGCTGGTCAAACTGGTGGGCACGATGTACCTCGGCCTTGGCGTGCTGCTGGCGCTGTTCTGGATTCTGCTCAAGGCGATCGGCGAGAAACCGCTGGCGACCACACGCGCCATCGGCGAGCCGGTGATCCTCGCGTTCGCCACGCGCTCGTCGGAAGCGACGCTGCCGCTGCACATGGAAAAGCTCATCGCCATGGGCGTGCCCAAGGCCATCGCTTCGGTCGTGCTGCCGCTGGGCTACGCATTCAACCGCGATGGTTCGATCATGTACTTCGCGCTGGCGGTCGGCTTCCTCGCCGACGCCTATCACGTGCCGCTCGACATGCCCACGCTGCTCTCCATCGTGCTCGTTACCACGCTCGCGAGCAAAGGCAGCGCGAACGTGCCGTCGGGCGGACTCGTGGCCATCGCCATGGTGCTCACGACCATCGGCGTGCCGATCGAAGCGCTCGCCATCATCGCCGGCGTCGACGCGTTCCTCGACATGGGACGCACCGCCATCAACGTTTTCAGCAACACCGTGGCCATCAAGCTCGTCATGAAGCTCGCAGGCATTCCGTACGAGTCGCCCGAGGCCGTGCGGGCCGCCGCTGAAGCCTCCGAAGCCTCCGCGGCGTCCGGTACTGCCGCACCGGGCGGCGCCCACGGTCAGGAGTTTGCATGACCCTCAGTCACACCGAGTGCTTCATCGATCTGCGAAGCGACACCGTTACCCGTCCCACGGCCTCGATGTGGGAGGCGATGCAAAGCGCATCGCTGGGTGACGACACGCTCGAAGGCGATTCGACCGTGCGTGCACTGGAGCATCTCGCGGCGACCATGACGGGCAAGGAAGAGGCGCTGTTCGTCGTCTCCGGCACGATGGGCAACCTGATTGCGTCGCTGTGCCACGCCACGCGTGGCGGCGAGGCCGTGATCGACGCCCAGGCGCACATGGCCAGGTCGGAAGCGGGGGGCATGTCGCGGCTCGCCCATCTTTATCCGGTGCCGATTCCATCCGTGCGCGGCGAAATGGATCTCGATGCACTCGCCGGGGCGCTGCGTCCCGGTTTTTCGCGCTATGGTCAACCGACGGCCATGGTCGTCGTCGAATCGACGCACAATCACTCCGGTGGCTACGTGCCCTCGCTGTCGTATCTGGCCGAGGTGCACGCGCTCGCCGAGCGCGCCGGGGTGCCAGTGCACATGGACGGCGCGCGTGTCTTCAATGCGTCCGCCGCGCTGGGCGTGGACGTCGCGCAAATTGCCGGGCATTGCGAGAGTCTGACCTTCTGTTTGTCGAAGGGACTGTCCGCGCCGATGGGCGCATTGCTCGTAGGTTCGCACGCGATGATCGAACAGGCTCGCACGTTCCGTCGCATGACGGGGGGCGGCCTGCGTCAGGCGGGCATCATGGCCGCTGCCGGCAAGGTGGCGCTCGAGACGATGGTCGCGCGGCTGGCCGACGACAATCAACGCGCGCAGCGCCTGCACCGGGCGCTGGCGCAACTCGAGCCGCAACTGGTGGACGCGGTGCCGTCGCTCAGCAACATCGTGCGCCTGCGTGTCGGCGAGCAGCGCGAGGGCAACCCACGCGCGTGGGAAGCGGCGCTGGCGGAGCACGGCATTCTGGCGCGGGCGAGCGGGGCGTCGATGTTGCGGCTCGTCACGCATCGTCACATCGGCGACGACGATATCGATGCGACTGTCGCCGCCATCACGTCGATCCGCGGGACGTTTGCGGCGAAGGCCGCGTCGCCTGAGGCTTGAGCGGCGTGAACGTTGCGATGGCGATGGCCGGGTTGTCCGCCGCCCGGGGGGCTTCGTGGAACAGTGTGTTGCACGGCGCGGCCGGCCGAAAAACGGAAATGGCGGTACACTCCTAGCGCACGCCACCGCTCCCCGGTGGCACGCCATTCCAAAATTCGGCCCGTTTGAACGTCAACATGAAGTCCCCTGGTACTGCCTCCACCACGCCCGCGTGCGACGCCGGCGAGTGCGTCGAGCTTGTCGCATCGGCGACGCTGCCGACCCGCTATGGCACCTTCACCTCCCACGCATTTCGCGTCAAGGGCGGCGATAACGAACATCTGGCGCTGGTCATGGGCGATGTCGCCGGCGACACGCCCACGCTTGTGCGCCTGCATTCCGAGTGTCTGACAGGGGACGTCTTCGGCTCGTATCGCTGCGATTGCGGCGAACAGCTCGACGCCGGCATGCGCAAGATTGCCGAGGCCGGACGCGGCGTGATGCTCTATCTGCGCGGCCACGAAGGGCGCGGCATCGGCCTGAGCAACAAGATTCGGGCATATCTGCTGCAGGAGCAGGGGCGCGACACCGTCGAGGCGAACCTGGACCTGGGCTTGCCGGACGACGCGCGGGAATACGATTCCGCCGCTGCCATCCTGCGCATTCTCGGCGTGCGCTCGGTGCGCCTGATGAGCAACAATCCGAAGAAGTTCGACACCCTTGCCAAGCACGGCATCCCGGTGTGCGAGCGCGTCGCCCTCGACATTCCGATGCGCGAAGAAAACGAACGCTACATCCGCACCAAGCAGGTCAAGTTCGGCCACTACTTCGAAGAGAACGAATAAGCGCCGGACGGTGTGAAATACTCCCGTCGGTGCAAAGCCGTTTTGGGAGATGGCCGATATCCCCGGTGTGTTGATCCTCAGCAAAATCCCCGTGAATCCCGCGCAGGGCCTGATGTCAGCGCCGACAGCGGCTTTGTGTGATCGGTGGGCCGATCGGTAAAGGCGGGGTGGCCGGGTTGCGGCGCAGCAATTTTTGCTTGACGCTCCAAATTCGCCTCAGTTACCATCCGCCCTGTCTTCATTCGAGGGGTTTGTCCGTGAATACCGATGCCAGTTGTAGTCGACCGTTGATCGACTGATTGCCTGAGGATCCACAGCCATTCCCTGTGCCGCATCCTCATGCAGGATGCGGTGTCTCGCGCCATAAAACGCTCGCCCGAGCGTAGTCTTCCCGGCGCCATTCCCGCAGAAATTTCCACTGTCGTGCCCGCCACGGGCGCTGTCGCTTCGCGTGCGTTTTCCCGCATGGCGACGGTGTGCACGTGCGAGCCGGCCGTCCGGGCCGCAAACGGTCTGGACGATTCGCAGCGATGCGAGGAAGTCATGCGAGCTTTTCCAACATTTCAGGCTTTTCAAAGCCAACCGACGCGCGCCACGCCGGTGTCGCGCCTGACCATCGTCTGCCTGGCCGAAGCTCTCGGGGCATTGCGCAAGCAGATGTTCATCGATCTGACCGCGCTCGGCCTGCGCGCCACGCATGTGAGCATTACGCGCTGGAGCGATCGCGATGTGGCCTCGGCTACCGTCACGCTCGACTGCCCGCATGCCTCGCGTGCGTCGCTCACGTCGTTCGTCGTGCGCTTGTCGGGCGATCACAGCGTGCGTCGCGTGTTCTGGTCCGACGATGCGCAGCGCTGCACGTGGGCCGGCGCCATGCCGGCCCACGCCTGAGCGGCGCAGGCGAAAACATCGATCTCTTGCCGGGGCAGGGCCGTTGCCGCTGCCAATGAACGTAACCGAATACCGTAAGGAGCCGATATGGACGACGACAGTAGCCGAATGTGGCCCGTCGGAATCGTGCGCGTGACGTGCGGCTTTCCGGCGGGCAATCCAATGCCATTCCTTTGCAGTTTTGTTATCACCGACCGCGCGCCGCGCGGCGCGGCTGGGTACGCTCGCGCTTTTTTCCGGAGAGATGAGCTTCGGTAGCGTCTGACGAGTCCGGCCGGCCGCCATGCCAGCGTAAGCCGCGCCAGGAAATCGTCATGACCAAGGACCTTCATTCGCGCCACAAGCAACGTGGCTTCGTCGAACACTCGATACAGGAAGACCGCCCACTCTCGGGCCCCGACGTCGTCGCCCGGCTGGCCGCCGAGCCGCTGCACGATGTCCTCCACATGCTGCACACCAATCTGCGCGGCTTGCCGCTCGCCGAGGTCGGCCAGCGCCAGACCCGCCATGGGCCCAATGAAATCGCGCACGACAAGCCGCCGCACTGGCTCGTGCAACTCTTCAGCGCTTTCAGGAATCCGTTCGTGATGGTGCTGCTCGCGCTTGCCGTGGTCAGCTTCTTCACCGACGTCTATTTCGCCGATCCGGCCGATCGCGACTACAAGGGCATCATCATCCTGCTCACGATGGTGACGATCAGTGGCCTGCTGCGCTTCTTCTCCGAATTCCGCTCGCTGCGCGCGGCGGAGAAGCTCAAGGCGATGGTGCGCACGACCGCTAGCGTTCGCCGCCGCACGACCGTGTCGGGCAAGCCGGAGCGTCACGAAGTCGCCATGCGCGAGCTCGTCGTGGGCGACATCGTGACGCTGCAAGCCGGCGACATGATTCCTGCCGACCTGCGGTTGATCGAATCGCGCGACCTGTTCATCAGCCAGGCGGTGCTGACAGGCGAAGCGCTGCCCGTCGAGAAATACGACACGCTGGGCGCCGTTGCGCAGAAGTCCGCCGAAGTCTCGGCCGGACTCTCCGCCGGAACTGCCGGACTCGACGGCAAACAAGGCAACACCAGCCTGCTCGATCTCTCGAACATCTGTTTCATGGGCACGAACGTGGTCAGCGGCACGGCCACGGGCGTGGTCGTCGCGACGGGCGGCAACACGTACTTCGGCGCACTGGCCAAGAACGTGGTCAGCCGCAAGCGCGTGGAGACGAGCTTCGACCGCGGCGTGAACAGCGTGAGCTGGCTGCTCATCCGCTTCATGCTGGTGATGGTGCCGGTGGTGTTCATGATCAACGGCCTCACCAAGGGCGACTGGTTGAGCGCACTGACCTTCGCGCTGGCCGTGGCCGTGGGGCTGACGCCCGAAATGCTGCCGATGATCGTGAGCGCCAACCTCGCGCGCGGCGCGCTGGCGATGTCGCGCCGCAAGGTGGTGGTCAAGCGGCTGAACTCGGTGCAGAACTTCGGCGCGATGGACGTGCTGTGTACGGACAAGACCGGCACGCTCACGCAGGACCGCATCATTCTCGAGCAGCATCTCGATGTGGACGGCGATGTGCACGAAGACGTGCTGCGACTCGGCTGGCTCAACAGCTATCACCAGAGCGGCCAGCGCAATCTGATCGACGTGGCGATCATCCGCCGCGCCAACGAGATCGGAGACGCGGTGCAGCCTCGCACGTTTGCGAAGATCGACGAGTTGCCGTTCGACTTCGTGCGCCGTCGTTTGTCGGTGGTGGTCGCGAACGAGCGCGACGAGCACCTGATGATCACCAAGGGCGCCGTCGAGGAAATGCTCTCGGTGTCGACGCATGTGAAAACGCCGCAGGGCGTACGCGTGCTCGACGACACGGCGCGCGCCATGCTGCTCGCTCGTGCCGAGGCCTACAACGAAGACGGCTTCCGCGTGCTGGTCGTGGCCATCCGCGACATTCCGGCCAGCGAGACGAAGACGCAATACAAGACGTCCGACGAAGCCGGGCTGACCGTGTGCGGTTTCCTCACCTTCCTCGATCCGCCCAAGGATTCCGCCGCGCCGGCCATTGCCGCGCTGCGCGACCACGGTGTGACGGTGAAGGTGCTCACCGGCGACAACCCCATCGTCACGATGAAGGTGTGCCGTCAGGTGGGACTTGAGCCGGGCACGCCGCTCCTCGGCAGCGACATCGAGCCGATGACCGACGAGGTGCTGCGCGAAGTCGTCGGCCGCACCACCGTCTTCGCCAAGCTCGCACCGCTGCACAAGGCGCGTGTGGTCAAGGCGCTGCAGGCCAACGGTCACACCGTGGGTTTCCTCGGCGACGGCATCAACGATGCGCCCGCACTGCGTGACGCCGACGTCGGCATCTCGGTGGACACCGGCGCCGATATCGCCAAGGAAACCGCCGACATCATCCTGCTCGAGAAAAGCCTGATGGTGCTGGAGGAGGGCGTGATCAAGGGCCGGGAGACGTTCGGCAACATCCTCAAGTACCTGAACATGACGGCCAGTTCGAACTTCGGCAACGTGTTCTCGGTGCTGGTGGCGAGCGCGTTCCTGCCGTGGGAGCCGATGCTGGCCATGCAACTGCTCATTCAGAACCTCGTGTACGACATCTCGCAGATGTTCCTGCCGTGGGATCGCATGGATCCGGAGTTCCTCAAGAAGCCGCGCAAATGGGATGCGGGCAATATCCGTCGCTTCATGCTGTGGCTCGGCCCGACCTCGTCCGTGTTCGACATCACGACCTATGCGCTGATGTGGACCGTCTTCGGCGCCGGGGCGCTGTATCACGCGCACGGGGGCGACGGCGGACAGGTGATCATGAATTCGGGCTGGTTCATCGAAGGGCTGGTGTCGCAGACGCTCGTCGTGCACCTGCTGCGCACGCAGAAGATTCCTTTCCTGCAAAGCACGCCGGCGTTGCCGATCATGCTCTCGACCTCGGTGGCAATCGCCATCGCGTGCTGGCTGCCGTATTCGCCGTTCGCGAGCGCACTGGGTTTCGTCAGCCTGCCGTACTCGTACTTCTACTGGCTCGTGGCGACCATGTTCGGCTACATCGCGCTGGCCCAGACCGTGAAGACGATCTACATCCGCCGCTTCGGCCGCTGGTTCTGAGTCCTAACGGAGTTCAGCTTCCTATCGATAACCATCGATAACCATCGACGACACCCCCGCCATACCGGGCGGGGGCGAAACCCACACGCGACCCGGCGCGAACGACGCGCCGGGCGACGAACGCAAAGACAGAGAACGACTCATGAAGAAGCTACTGGCCTATCTCGCGCTGTTCTGCCCGCTCAGCGCCTTCGCAGCACACCCGCTCGTGACCGACGACACCGGCACGCAGGGCGACGGGAACTGGCAATTCGAATCCAACGGCGAAGTCACGTCGAAACAACCCGACATCGGCCGCCAGACGCTGTGGAATAGCACGCTCACGCGAGGCATCGGCGAAACGCTCGACCTCTACGTGAACGCGCCGTACACCAATGTTCAGACCCGCTCGGATTCGGCCGGCAGCGGGTTCGGCGACGTGGAGACCGGCGCGAAATGGCGCATGTACGACGACGGTGCCCTCAGCATCGGTCTCAAGCCCTATCTCACGTTTCCGACGGGGAACGACCAGCGTGGCCTGGGCAGCGGCCGCGTCAACGGCGGCGCCACGCTGCTCACCCAATATGTGGTCGATAACTGGACGTTCCTGTTCAATGCCGGCGCGGCCTATCAGCCGAACCGCCAGGGGCAGCGTCAGTCGTTGTGGAAGGTATCGGGCGCGGTGCTCTACCGCGTGCTGCCCACGACGCAGCTGATTTTCGACATCGGGACGCAGCAGAATCCCGATTTCTCGCAGCGTACCAATCCAGCCTTCATGATCGTTGGCGCGATCTACAGCCCGAAGCCGTGGCTGGACCTGGACGTCGGCTACCGACGCGGTCTCAACCCGCAGACGTATGACAATTCGTGGATGGGCGGCGTGACCGTTCGCTGGTAAGCGGCAACTCTGGCGATTCCAGCGGTCGGCGATCGCCGACTGCCGTTCCGAAGTGCGCGAATGCCGTCAGGCAGGGTGGGGAGTGGCAAACCCCGCCCGTCAGGACGATAATGACTTTGCAGTATAATTTTTTTCCAAAGTCATTGTCCCGGCGCTTCGCGCCGATTTGCCGTTTCGTCGTTACTGCCGCACTACTTTCGTTCCCATGCCCAAATCGCCGGCCTCCAAGGCGCTCACCGTCACCAATCCCGCCTGTCTGGTTGACGGCTCCGACGCCGAATTTCGCCATCTGATCAACGGTTTGTTGCCGTTTGCCGCACGCTTGCTGTCCGTGCGCGACGGCTTCGGCAGTCTGATCGGGCTCACCGGCATTCAATACTCGCTGCTGCAATCGGTCGTGCATCTGTCGTCCATCGGCGATGTCACGGTCAATCAACTGGCCGAGCACCTGCACCTCTCGGGGGCGTTCGTGACGATCGAAACGAACAAGCTCAAGGCCCTCAAGCTCATCGACAAACGCCAGAACCCGGAAGACCGTCGCAAGATGAGTCTGACGATCACGGCCGCGGGCGCGAAGCTCCTGCACGAACTCACGCCTTCCCAGCAACACATCAACGACGTGCTGTTCGATGGTGTGACCCGCACCGAGTTCAAGGTGCTTTGCGCGGTCGTCGACAGGCTGGTCGCCAACGGCGATCGCGCCACGCTGGAACTGAGCCACCTGCTGGCGACGCGGGAAAAGCGTTAGGCGCGCAAGGAAGTGGCAAGCGGTCGACAAACCTCGGCCGTGGCGAGGCTCGCGCCCGTTCAGTGGGCGGCCCACTGAATCGTGGTGAGATCCACGCCGTCCCGATACATATCCCACAGCGGACTCATCGCGCGCAGCTTGTCGACGGTGCCGCGCACCTGCGCGATCACACTGTCGACCTCCGCTTCGGTCGAGAAGCGCCCGAGTGTGAAGCGAATCGAGCTGTGCGCGAGCTCGTCGCTGCGCCCAAGCGCGCGCAGCACGAATGACGGCTCCAGCGAAGCCGACGTGCACGCGGAGCCCGACGACACCGCCACTCCCTTGATGCCCATGATGAGCGACTCGCCTTCGACGAAGTTGAAGCTCACATTCAGGTTGTGGGGGACGCGGCGCGTCATGCTGCCGTTGACGTAGACCTCTTCCATCTCCTGAAGTCCCGCCAGCAGGCGGTCGCGTAGTGCACCCACGCGGGCTGCTTCCTCTTCCAGTTCCAGCTTCGCCAGGCGGAAGGCCTCGCCCATGCCGACGATCTGGTGCGTGGGCAGGGTGCCCGAGCGCATGCCGCGCTCGTGGCCGCCGCCATGGATCTGCGCCTCGATGCGAATGCGCGGCTTGCGGCGCACGTACAGCGCACCGATACCCTTCGGGCCATACAGCTTGTGCGCCGTGACCGTCATCAGGTCGACCTTGAGGGTTTGCAGATCGATGGGGATCTTCCCCGCGGCCTGTACGGCGTCGCAGTGAAACACGATGCCGCGCTCGCGGCATAGTTCGCCGATTTCCGCGATGGGTTGAATGACGCCGATCTCGTTGTTGACCATCATCACCGACACGAGGATCGTGTCCGGACGCAGTGCATCGCGCACGGTGTCGACGGTGATCAAGCCGTCTTCCTGCACGTCGAGATAGGTGACCTCGAAGCCTTGCCGTTCGAGATCGCGCATGGTGTCGAGCACGGCCTTGTGCTCGGTCTTCACCGTAATGAGGTGCTTGCCCTTGCCGCTGTAGAAGTTCGCCGCGCCCTTGATCGCCAGGTTGTTGCCTTCGGTCGCGCCGGAGGTCCAGACGATTTCGCGCGGGTCCGCGCCCAGCAAGGCGGCAACGTGCTCGCGTGCGGTCTCGACCGCTTCCTCCGCCGCCCAGCCGTAGCTATGACTGCGCGAGGCCGGATTGCCGAAGTTGACGTTCAGATACGGCACCATTTTCTCGACGACGCGCATGTCGACCGGGGTCGTCGCGCTGTAGTCCATGTAAATGGGCGTCTCGAAATGGACCGTCGGCGCCGAGGGCGTCGGGGCAGGGGACTTCTCGGTTGCGTTCGCAGTGTTGCTCATGAGGACCTCGGATCGTCCGGTGGACAGCTTGAATTGCGGCCGAGTGTAGCACCGCAAATCTCTCGCATCGCACTCTCCCACATTGAAAAAAGGGTTTCCCTTCCCCTTGTTTGTCGCCCTTGTGCCTCCCAAAAGCACTGCGCGCAGCACATGAGTTGCGCGCAATCGGGTTGTGCCTGATGCATTGCAATGTCCCTTGAAACCCTTGTGAAACAAAGCTCTTGCTCGCATCCGGTGCGGCAGTGCACCAGCATCATGCGCATGCACTGGCATTGCCCTCAGGGTTTACCTTGCTTGATTAGCTAATTTTGTTAATGTTCAATAATTACTAACAAACAAAGCTAAATAAAAAAGACGGTTTGGTGGGCAAGACACGGTCGGGCAGAAAATCCCGTGCGTTTGTCAGCCGATCCGGCTTGAGAAGGAGGTTGCCATGAAGGACGCATCGACCGCAGTGCTGACTCAGGAAGACGAGGCGCGACAGTTTCGTCGCACGCTCGCCATGTTCGCGACCGGCGTAGCCGTGATCACGGCGCCACGCGCCGACGGGCCGCCCATCGGCATCACTGTGGCCTCGTTCAACTCGGTGTCGCTGGCGCCGCCGCTGATTCTGTTTTCGGTGGACCGCCGCTGCCTGAGCCTGGACGACCTGTGCGCGGCGGGCCGCTACACCGTGAACGTACTCGACGAGAGCCAGCGCGAAACGTCGAACCGTTTCGCCTCCGCGCGCGGCAACAAGTGGGACGGCGTGGCTTTCGAAAGCGACGGCGTCTGCCGTCTGCCCGGCGCGCTGGCGGCGTTCGAGTGCGAGCCGTTTGCCCAGCACGACGGCGGCGATCACGTGATTTTTGTCGGACGGGTCGTGCGCCACACCGCGCGCCACGACGGCCGGCCGCTCATTTTCTTTGGCGGGCAGTACCGCTCGCTCGATACCACGCCCGTCGCGGCGTGAGTTTCCCCCAAGGGTTTCAGGAGAGAGTCATGGTAAAGAACGGTAGTCAACATATCGCCCAACTGCGCGACGGTCGCGAAGTGTATATCGACGGCAAGCCCGTCGCGGACGTCACCACGCACCCGGCGTTTCGCAATTCCATTCGCAGCTACGCCAGCCTGTACGACTTTCAGGCCCGGCCCGAAAACCTCGACGCGATGACCTTTGCGTCGCCCGACACCGGCGACCACGTCTCGCGCATCTGGCAATTGCCCACGAGCTACGACGAACTGGTGCAGCGGCGCGAGATGCTGGAAGCCTGGAGCGAGCTGCACTACGGCTTCATGGGCCGTTCGCCCGATCACGTGGCCTCGTGCATTTCCGGCATGGTCATGGGCATCGACGTCTTCGAGCAATACGACAGGCGGCGCGCCGGGGCGCTGCGCGACTACTACAGGTACGCCCGCGACAACGATCTGTTCCTGACGTACGTGATCGTCAATCCGCAGGCCAACCAGTCGAAGGCGGCGCACGAGCAGGAGGACAAGTATCTGGCGGTGGGCATCGTCGATCAGGACCATGAAGGCATTACCGTGCGCGGCGCCAAGATGCTTGCGACGAGCGGCATCATGGCCAACGAGGTGTTCTGCAGCTGCATTCAGCCGCTCAAGGCCGGCGACGAGATGTACGCCCTGTCGTTCGCGATCCCGATGAACACCAAGGGGCTTCGCGTGCTCTCGCGCAAGTCCTACGAGGGCAGCGCCACGTCCGTGTTCGACAACCCGCTCGCGTCGCGCTTCGACGAGAACGACGCCGTGCTGTATTTCGACGACGTGAAGGTGCCGTGGGAGCGCATCTTCGTGGCAGGCGACACCGCCATGTGCGCGAAGCAGTTCCACGCCACGCCGGCGCACAGCTACCAGAACTACCAGTGCCAGGTGCGGCTGATGGTCAAGCTGCGCTTCCTGGTCGGGATCGCCCTGCGCATCACCGAGGTGAACGGCACCAACGCCTTTCCGCAGGTGCGCGAATCGCTCGGCCAGTTGGCGGCAGAGGCGGCGATGGTCGAAGCGTGGGTGCATGGCATGGAAGCGAAGGGCCATGTCGAGAGCGGCTACTACGTGCCCGATCGCAGCCTGCTCTACGGTTCGCAAGTGCTCACCCAGCAGCTCTACGCCAAGGTGCTCGGCACGCTGCGCGAGCTCGCCGGCGGCGGCATGATCATGCTCCCCTCGAGCATCCATGACTTCGAGAACCCGCTGCTCGCCAGCATCATCGAGAAGACGCAGAAGTCGCCCGTGGCCGACGCCGAGGAGCGCGTGAAGTTCTTCAAGCTGGCGTGGGACGCCGTCGGCTCCGAGTTCGCGTCGCGCCACAACCAGTACGAGATGTTCTACGCCGGCGCGACGTTCGTCACCAAGGGCCACGCCTATCGCACCTACGACTGGAAGAAGGCCACGCGGCTGGTCGACAACCTGCTCGGCACCTATTCGCTCTCGGACGAGATCGTCCGGCAGCCGGTCGCGGCCTGAGCGCAACGCCCCCGTCGCGTCTGCCGTCGGCGCTTCACGATCCGCGCTCACGACTCACGATTCACTGCCAACGACACAGACAAGGAGTCTCCATGGCAATCAACAAGCTGCACGACGAGTTCCATACCATCGATATGAAAAACGGCTGGGAGGTGCCTCCCGGCTACCCGCCCGGCATCGAACAGAAGATTCTCGCGGGCTCGCTCGACGAGGAAAAGCGCGCCGGCAGCCGTACGCGCCTGCTGCGCTTCGCGCCGGGCATCTATACCAAGGCGCCGTTCGTGCATACGTACTGGGAGGAGGTCTACCTCGTCTCGGGCGATCTGACCGTCGGCAACGACGCGCAGGGCGATGGGGGCGAGGCGTTCGCGCCGAACACGTACGCGTGCCGCCCGCCCGGCGCGTTCCATGGGCCGTTCAAGTCGAACGGCGGTTGTCTGCTTCTCGAAATTCATTACTACGACCCGGCCTGATTCGTTCAAGGCAAGGGCATTCGGCGCGGCGAACGTGAGGGCGTTCCCGCGCCGGCAGAGAGAGTCACTCACACGCAAACCGCTTCAGGCCAACGGGAAAACACCATGTCCACGTCTCGCGTACGTCGTCTTGCCTCATTCGCTTCGCTGGTGCTTGCCGCCGCGTTCTCCATTCCGTTCCCCGCACAGGCGCAGCCCGGCAAGACGAGCGACGGGGTGGTGAAGATCGGCGTGCTCACCGACATGTCGTCGATCTTCTCCGACATCGGCGGCAAGGGCTCCGTCATCGCGGCACAGATGGCGGTCGACGATTTCGGCGGCAAGGTCAACGGCGTGCCCGTCAAGGTGATCTCCGCCGACCATCAGAACAAGACGGACGTGGCGGCGACCATCGCGCGCGACTGGTTCGACAACCAGCAGGTCGACGTGGTCGAAGATTTGCTGCCGTCGTCGGTGGCGCTGGCGGTGTCCAACGTGGCGAAGGCCAAGCATCGCATCGCCATCGTGACGGGGGCCGGCACCACGCGGCTCGTCAACGAAGAGTGTTCCCCATACACGGTGCAGTACTCGTACGACACGTACTCGTTCGCGTCGAACACGGTCAAGGCCATGACGCGCGGCGGCGAGAACAGCTGGTACTTCCTGACGGTGGACTACGCGCTGGGCGCGTCGCTCGACAAGGACGCCAGCGAAGCACTGCAGCACGTAAACGGCAAAGTCGTCGGCCGCGTGAAACACCCGCTCAATTCGTCGGACCTGTCGTCGTACCTGTTGCAGGCGCAGGCCTCGCGCGCCAAGGTCATCGCGCTGGCCAACGCGGGCGCCGACACGGTCAACGCCATCAAAACCGCTCGCGAATTCGGCATTACCGGTCCGGGCAAACAGAAAATCGCCGGCCTGCACATGTTCATCAGCGACATCCACAGTCTGGGTCTCGAAGCGGCGCAGGGCATGACGCTCACCACGGCGTTCTACTGGGATCGCGACGACGCCTCGCGCGCCTGGGCGCAGCGCTTCTTCGCCAAGACCGGCAAGATGCCGACGCTCGTGCATGCGGGAACCTACTCGTCGGTCATGCACTACCTGCAGGCCGTGCAGCGCACCGGCACGGACGACGCCGATGCGGTCATGGCCTCGATGAAAAAGACGCCGGTCAACGACTTCTTCGCCAAGGGCGGGCAGATCCGCCCAGACGGCCTGATGGTGCACGACATGTACCTCGTCGAAGTGAAGTCGCCCAAGGAGTCGAAGAAGCCGTGGGACTACTACAAGGTCGTGCAGACCATTCCCGCCGGAGAGGCCTTCCGTCCGCTCGCCCAGAGCCAGTGCGCTTTCATCAAGAAGTAAGGTCATGACCGGAGTCGGCAAGATGAATCTCATGCATTTTGTAGTGCAAACGGCGAACGGCGCGGTCGATCGCGACATCGCCATCAAGCAGCTCGTGATCGCGGGCTGGACCGGACGCGATGCCGAAGCGATGGAGCATCACATCCGCGAACTGGAAGCGCTGGGTGTGAAGCGTCCGGCCGCGACGCCGATGTTCTATCGCGTGTCGAGCGACCGCCTAACCACGCAGGCGCACATCGAGGCGAGTGGCCGCGCGAGCAGCGGCGAAGTCGAATTCCTGCTCGTGCGCAGCGGTGGCGAGACATATGTCGGCGTGGCGTCCGACCACACCGACCGGGAGGTCGAGACGTACGGCGTGACGGTGTCGAAACAGATGTGCGAGAAGCCGTGCGCGACGGTGCTGTGGCCGCTCGCCGAAGTGCAGGCGCATTGGGACGCGCTCGTGCTGCGCAGCTACGCCAACATTGGCGGCGAGAAGGTGCTGTATCAGCACGGGCCGGTGACGGCGATGCGCTCGCCGCAGGATCTGCTCGAGAAGTTCGCCGCGGCGGGTGGCCGGTTCGAGGACGGCACGGCGATGCTGTGCGGCACGCTCGCGGCGATCGGTGGCATTCGCTCGGCCGAGCGCTTCGACTTCGAGCTCGAGGACCCCGTGCTGGGCCGTCGCCTGCAACACGGCTACGGCATCACGCCGCTGCCGGTCGTGGGGTGAGCGCATGCATCACGACGGCGGTTTGCCGCCCTGCGGGGCGGCATGGGCGGTGGCGCGAACATAAGATGCCTGCGCAAGCCATGTTAAACTGGCTCGCATCATCATTCTGAGCGGCGCCTGAGCCATACGCGCGTGTGCCGCCCGCCCGTTCCCGCCGACGTCTGGGCCGTGACATGCGACTCACCGACCACACCGATTACAGCCTGCGCACTCTGATCTACGTTGCGGTGCATCCCGACGAACTGGTACACGTGCAGGCCGTGGCGGACGCCTTCGACATTCCCAAGAATCACCTTGTCAAGATCGTGCAGAAGCTCGGCCAACTGGGCTTCCTGCACACCGTGCGCGGCCGCTCGGGCGGCATTCGCCTGGGACGCCGGCCCGAGCGCATCGGCCTCGGGGAAGTGGTGCGCGCGATGGAGCCCGACTTTGCCATGGTCGAGTGCTTCCATCAGGACGACAACGCGTGCGTCATCACCTCGGCGTGCTACCTTCGCGGCGTGCTCGGCGAGGCGTTGCGCGCCTACTTCGAGGTGCTCGACCGCTACACGCTGGCCGATCTGGTCGACAAGCCCGGCGTGCTGCGCAGGCTGCTCGGCGGCGCGGTCGCGGCCGTGCCCTTGGCCGATATCAAGGTCAGGCGGCGCGCCGCCACGTCGTAATCGCGGAAATCCTGCGCCCATACTGCACCGATCCCGCGCGGCGTCGCTGCGTTTCTCGAGGCGGTGCGCGCGCTCTCCCGTCGGTATATCGACGTTCTCTATCGTCCCGATAGCGTGGGCCAATGGCCAAGCCGTGTTCTGGACGATTGGTCGCATCTTGCAGACGCGCAGCCGCGAAATTCGAGCTGTCCTTTCGTAATCTTGAGTCATACCAAGCGGCGCCGATCCGGACTCCGAGGCCGGCGCCCAATGGAAACGACATACGGCATTCGCTAATCGCCAAATGCCGATCGAAAGGAGATTTACCATGAACGCTCGTCTTTTCGCCGCTGCCCTGATCGCCACCGCTACGCTGGTCTCCGCACCGGTCTTTGCCGAAACGCAAGTCGCCGACGCCGGCCAGCCGGCTGTCTCGCAAAGGTTGACGCGCGCACAAGTGCGCGAGGAACTGCGTCAGGCACGTGCGTCGGGCCAACTCGACCAATCGCTGGAAACCTACCCGTCGCTGCTGCAGCAGCGCTCCTCGGTCGGCCGTTCGCGCGCGGAAGTGCGCTCGGAGATCGGCACGTCCGACAACGTGAGCGACGGTCGCGCGTAAGTGGTTCGACGGGGTTGAGCCGTTCCCGGCAAGGATCGGACAAATCCTCCATAATCGGCGCACCGGGTTAATGTCATGAGTGCGTCATGGATCGGCTCTCCACCCTGATTTCGAATTTCGGCGTGCGCGCCGGTGTGTTTCATAGCGGCGGCCTGTGCGGCATTGCCAGCTACGGTGTCGATGCCCACGATGGCGGGCATTTGCACTTGCTGCGAGCGGGCGAAGTCGAACTGGTCCTCGAAGACGGTTCGAGGCAGGACATCGTCGAGCCGTCGCTCATCTTCTTTCCGCGCCGCAATCGTCACCAGTTGCTTGCGGGAGAGGGCGATCGCACCGAACTCGTGTGCGGCTCGTTGTCGTTCGACGGTGGGCATCACAACCCGCTCGTGGCGGCGCTGCCCGAGTTTCTCGTCCTCCCGACCCAATCCCTTTCCACGCTGGAACTCACGCTGAACTGGTTGTTCGCCGAGGCGTTCGGGGCGCAGTGCGGGCGTCTCGCGGTGATGGACCGACTGTTCGAGTTGCTCGTCATCCAGTTGCTGCGTCATGTGCTGGAGCAGCGCATCGTGAGCCACGGCATGCTGGCCGGGCTGGCCGATCCGCGTCTCGCGCGTGCGCTGAACGCCATCCACCATCAGCCGGGCGAAGCCTGGACCGTCGAATCGCTCGCGAGCACCGCGAACATGTCGCGCGCCAATTTCGCGGCGCAGTTCCGCGAGATCGTTGGGCAATCGCCAGCCGACTATCTGCTCGATTGGCGTATCGGGTTGGCGCAGAAGCGTTTGCGCGACGGCCAGCCGATCGCGCGCGTGGCCGAGGAGGTCGGGTATGACAGCGCGTCGGCGCTTGCACGGGCGTTTCGGCGCAAGACGGGCGCCAGTCCGCGCGACTGGCTGCGCGCGCAGATGCACGCCGTCACGAGGCTCCCGCCGCCGCGCGTGACGCTCGTGCCCGCGCTGCCAGCGCAAGCCGCATGAAAAATGCCCGGCAAACGCCGGGCATTTCCGCATTCTGGCGCGAGTGTCGGCGCGCTTGCCTCAGAACACGTGGCTCACCCCCAGTCGCACGACGGTCTGCGAGTTGGTTGCCGAGGACATGCCGTTTGCCGCATCGCCGACCGACGCCGTGGCGTCGATCACGTTGCCGAAGGCGTCAAGTGTGCTGCCGGACGCCTTCTGGTAGCCCGCCAGCGCATACAGCTCCGTCCGCTTGGACAGGTTGTAGAACGCCGCGAGGTTGAACTGGTGATACTTCGCGCCCGAGACGTTCGCGGCCGGAGCGTTCACCTTCGTGAAACTGTAGCCGCCGCCCAGCCGGAAGGCGTTCGTGAAGCGATACATCGCGAGCACGCCGACCGTGTCGAACTTCGCCGTGCGCGTGAAGCGCGAGTAGGCGCCGGGCGAATATTCCGTGTGGCTATAGTTCGCGCCCAGCGTGGTGTCGCCGATCTGGTACGTCATGGCGGTGGCGACGATGTCGCGCGCCTTGGCGCTGGCGTAGCCGGCGTTGATCGACGAAGCGAACGCCGATTCGGACGAACCCGCCCAACTGCCGATGGTCGTGTCCGTGGCACTCGCCTTGTCGTTGTTGGCGTGCGAGTAGCCGACGCCCCACGTGATCGGACCGTTGGCGTACTGTCCGGCGAGGCCCCAGGTGTTCTGACGGCCCATCGTGCCGGGTTGGCCGCCGAAGCCGTACATGGCGCCAAACGTGAAGCCGCCCCACGTCGGTGAACGGTATTTCACGCTGTTGTTCACGCGCGAGCTGTGGTCGAGGTTGTCGACGTCGCCCGGGTGCGCGGCGACGCCCGAGAGCAGCGCCGTGCCGCCGACCGAGCCGACCAGATCGATCAGCGGATCGTATTGGCGGCCCAGCGTCACGGTGCCGTACGCCTTGTCCTGCAGGCCGACATAGGCATGGCGGCCGAACTCCGCGCCGCCCTGGCTGGCGGTCCCGTTGCCGATATTGAAACCGTTCTCGAGCCGGAACAGCGCCTTGAGCCCGCCGCCCAGATCCTCCGTGCCCTGCATGCCCCAGCGGCTGCCCTGCCAGGTGCCACTCTGGAACGCGTAGTTCGACGCGCCGGCGACCGTTGCCGGGCGACCGGCGGCGCCGGCGCGCGTCACGGAGGCGACATTGCTGGCGTAGCCGATGCCGCCATCGACGATCCCGTACAGCGTGACGTTCGATTGGGCATGGGCGAGCGATGCCGCGCCGCAGCCGATGACCAGCGCCAGCGCGCGGGCGAGAGGAGAGCGAGAGTGAGTCTTCATGGTGTATGGATTTCCCTTGTGTGACGATGAAGAGCGACGTGTATTTCAGGGGCGATACCCTCTGTGGTTTCGTCGCGTATAAAATTCGTAGTCCTAACGGTAATGCGATCGAATCAGCCGGCGTACCCGTGAAACCCTGGCGCTGTGAAGCCGCGGCGACCGGGGGCGTGCGGTCTGCCGCGTCTTTCCTTTTTCCTTCGCTTACTTCGCCGCAGCCGCTGCGGCGGGTAGCGCGGCGCCCGACGCCTGTCCGGCCAATGCGGCGCGCAGGCGAGCGGGCGAATCCGTCATGACCGCATCGAAGCCGAGCTGCGACGCCGCCTCGAAGTCTTGCGGCGTTTCGACGCCGAACGCGACGAGATGCACATCGCCGCGCGACTTGAAGCACTGCACGGCCGCCGGCGTCCACCAGTTCGCGACGACCTTCGAAACGCCTTCGCCGAGCGTGAAGCGCTCCACGACTTCGACTTGCCGATGAAGCTCGATGCCGGCCCACGTGCCCGGTGCGGGCGGCGAAGCGCATTGCCCGGCAAGGGCGGCGGCCACGAGACGGTTGCGCGTGGCGTCGCGCGATTCGAACAATTGGGCCTGAGGGCGGCGCGCGCGCAGTCGATCGGTCGCTTCCGCCTCCGTGGAGTAGAGGCGAACGCGCGACCAGGCGTTCGTCTCGTCGAGCACCTGGATGACGGCTTCGACCAGCGGCGCGGCGGGCGTCTGCTTCAGGTCGAGCAGCACCGGTACGTCGGCTGGCACGGCGGAGAGCGCTTCGCGCAGCGTGGGTACGGGCAGCGGATGGTCGCGATACGGATAGGTGGGTCGTCCATCGGCCGACTTGCGCGAGAAGGCGTAGCCGGCGTTGAGCTTGCGCACGTCCGCATAGTCGACGTCGGCGAGCTTGCCGCGGCCGTCGGTCAGTGCGGAGAGATCGGCGGGGCGGTACATCACGGGCACGCCGTCGCGTGTGACCTGCACGGTCATCCACAGCGCCTGCGCGCCGTTCTTCAACGAGTTGGTGAAGGCTTGCACGGTATTCTCGGGCGTGTCGCCCGTGCCGCCACGATGCGCGACGATCAACGGCGCGGCGCTGGCGACCGGGGACGCAAGCGTGCCGAGGGAGCAGGCGAGGATCGCGGCAAGGCGTACCCACGCGGGGACGGGGTGGGGCGGGAGCGAGGCGGATGGCATGGGAAATCTCGAGAGTCGCGTGAAGGAGTTGAGGGCCGTGTCGGCGCTGGCGTCGGTATCGATATCGGTATCGGCGTCGTGTCAGACGCAGAGAATTTCGGGGGTGGATACGCCCGGCGCACCCGACCCGTCGCACAACGTTGCGGGCAGTGGCGCGTCGGTGATGATGAGATCCTGCTCGCCGAGCTGACCGCCGCGCACGCTTGGCCGGCGAGTGAACTTGTACGCGTCGGCGACGAGAATGCGGTATCGGCTGGCCTCGCGCAGCGCTTCGCGAGAGGCGGCTTCCTGCCGTTCGTAGTCGAGCAGGGTGCCGTCCTCGTCGATGCCCCCCACACTGTACACGCCGAAATCGGCACGGTAGGCGCGGAACAGCCGATCGGCTTCGTCGCCGAGAATCTCGGGATTCGGCGAGCGCAGCTCTCCGCCCGGCACGATCACGCGGTGTTCCGGATTGCTGGCAAGCACGAGTGCCGCGCGCAGATTGTTCGTGATGACGCACAGCCGCTTGCGATGCACGAGCGCGACGGCGACCTGTTCGGGCGTGGTGCCGATGCCGAGCAGTACCGTGGCGCCGTCCGGGATGCGTTCGGCGGCGGCGAGACCGATGCGCAGCTTGCCTCCGAGGTTGCGTACACGGCGCACTTCATAGGGCTGATTCGGGCCCGGCGTGAGCAGGCGCGCGCCGCCGTGGTAGCGGCGCAGTACGTTGGCCTCGCAAAGGGCATTCACGTCGCGCCGGATGGTCTGTGTGGCGACGCTGAAGTGCTCGGCAAGCGCATCGACGCTCATTTCGCCATGCTGACGAAACAGGGCGACGATACGGGTCTGACGTTCGGAGAGGTCCATCGGGCGGTCGTGTGGCGCGCATTCGTTCTGGAATGGGCGCCAGCTTGACAGCCACGCATGACATTCGAATGACGATGTCGAATGTTCAAATGAACATTCTCGATCAGCGGGAAACGTTCGGACGAACCGGGGCGTTCGCCTCGAACTTCGCGCAACGCGTCGAGAAGAACGTGCGCACGTTGCGAATGTTCGCCGAGCTTTTGAACAGACGCCGCGCGAGCGCGTCGTACTCGGCCATGTCGCGCACCTCGGCGATCACCACGAAGTCCGGGCCCGGCGAGACGCGATAGCACTGCGTCACCGCGGCTTCGGCACAGATGTACGACTCGAAGGCGTCGTAGTCTTCGGCGGCCTGCCGGTCGAGGCTGACTTCCACGACCGCCGTGAGCGACGGCCCCAGTGTCAACGGATCGACGATGACGATCTGCCGCGCAATCACACCCGCTTCGCGCAGGGCGCGCACGCGGCGCAGACAGGTTGGCGCGGACGCGTGCACGCGTCGCGACAGTTCCAGGTTCGAGAGGGAGGCGTCGGCTTGCAGCGCGCCGAGGATTCGCAAGTCCAGATCGTCGAGGGTGACGCTTGCCATATCGATTTCCGAAGGATGGTTTGAAATTAAATTTCACATAACTATTATTGTGAATTTTAATTTCATTTATAAATTTATTTTGATCATTAATTTCAGTTTGCTCACTTTACCATCGCCTCACTGACTTGCGAGACCCATTCTGGAGAGGCGTTATGTGTGGAATCATCGGCGCGGTGGCGCAGCGGGACATCGTGCCCAATCTGGTGGACGGGCTGAGGCGCTTGGAGTATCGCGGCTACGACTCGTGTGGTGTGGCGTTGTATCTCGACGGTGCGCTGGTGCGTGCGCGCAGCGTCGAGAGGGTGGCGCATCTGCAGGCGGAAATCGAGCAGCGTGGGCTGACGGGGTACACGGGCATTGCGCACACGCGTTGGGCAACGCACGGCAAGCCCGTGACGGACAACGCGCATCCGCACTTCTCGCCGAGCGCGGATGCGCCGCGCATTGCGCTCTCGCACAACGGCATCATCGAGAATCACGAGGCGTTGCGTGCGATGCTGCAGCGTCACGGCTACGCGTTCGCGAGTCAGACGGACAGCGAAGTGATCGCGCATCTGATCGATCATCTCTACGACGGCGATCTGTTCGAAGCGGTGAAGGCCGCGGCTGCGCAGCTGCAAGGCAGCTATGCGATCGCGGTGGTTTGCCGCGACGAGCCGCATCGTCTCGTGGGCGCGCGCGACGGCATGCCGTTGGTTGTCGGGGTGGGCGAGGGCGAGAACTTCCTCGCGTCGGACGCCATCGCGCTCGCCAACGTCACGGACCGGATCGTCTATCTCGAGAACGGCGACGTGGCCGACGTGCAGCTCCACCGCTATTGGGTCGTCGATGCGCGGGGCCAGCGCGTGGAGCGCGCGGTTCACCGTGTGGCGGCGCACAGCGGCGCGGCGGACCTCGGGCCGTATCGTTACTACATGCAGAAGGAGATCTTCGAGCAGCCGCGGGCCATGGCGGACACATTGATGGATGTGACCGCCATCATGCCGGAGCTGTTCGGCGACAATGCGTGGCGCGTGTTCAACGTCGTGGATTCGGTATTGCTGCTCGCGTGTGGCGGGAGCTATCACGCGGCGTTGACGGCCAAGTACTGGATCGAGAGCCTCGCGCAATTGCCCGTTGCCGTGGAGATCGCGAGCGAGTATCGCTATCGCGACAGCGTGCCCAATCCGAACACGCTCGTCGTGGCAGTCTCGCAAAGCGGCGAGACGGCCGACGTACTGGGCGCCATGCACGTTGCGAAGGCGCAAGGGATGGTGCACACGCTTGCGATCTGCAACGTCGCGACGAGCGCGCTGGCGCGCGAGTGTGCACTGACGTTCTTTACGCGTGCCGGGGTGGAGATCGGCGTGGCGTCGACCAAGGCCTTCACGACGCAACTCGTTGCGCTGTTCCTGTTGGCGTTGACGCTGGCGCAGACGCGCAAGCGGTTGTCGGAGGAGGACGAGCAGGAGCACTTGCGCGCGCTGCGGCATTTGCCCGATGCGATGGCAAACGTGCTGGCGCTCGAACCACAGATCATCGCGTGGGCGGAGCAGTTGACGCGTCGCCAGGACATCCTTTTCCTCGGCCGTGGCCTGCACTATCCGGTCGCCATGGAAGGGGCGCTGAAGATGAAGGAGATCTCGTACATCCACGCGGAAGCTTATCCGGCGGGCGAGCTCAAACATGGGCCGCTGGCGCTCGTGAGCGACGAGATGCCCGTGGTCGCCGTGGCGCCGAACGATCGTCTGCTGGAAAAGCTGAAGTCGAACATGCACGAGGTGAGTGCGCGCAACGGACGACTGTATGTCTTCGCGGACAGCGACTGCGGCCTGTCGCCCGGCCCGGACATCGACGTGATTCGTCTGACCGAGCATTACGGTTTGCTCTCGCCGATCCTGCATACGATCCCGATGCAACTGCTCGCCTACCACGCCGCCGTCGCGCGCGGCACCGATGTGGACAAGCCACGGAACCTCGCGAAGTCGGTGACGGTGGAGTGAAGGGGAAGGGCGGTGCGGCGGGGCTTACGGGGCCGCGCGCGCCCGCAGCCGACGCATTGCTGCCCGGCAACTGCGCGATCCGTTCGCTCAAAAAATCCACGAGCACGCTTACGCGCAGGGGCTGGTGGCGGCGCGGGGCATACAACAGGTGTGAATGTTGCGCCGGGCCGGCGTAGTTCGGCAGCACACGTACCAACTGTCCGCGTGCCAACGGCTCGACCACCGTCCAAGCAGGTTGCAGCGAAATGCCCGCGCCGCCGATAGCGCTATCGAAGAGCGCCCCCGTGCCGTCACGCGCTTACCATCCACCGGCGATCAATCGCTTGAAAAGCGTCCGGTGCACGGGTACGCCGGCGGCAAGTCTGTGCGTTCCGTCACCAGGCCACGCGGCGCTTTCTTTGCATGACTTGGTCATTATTTGCAACTGTTCCATTGGCTTCGCTAGTAATTTACTCACTCAAGTCGACATGCGGCATGAGCTGTTCCGCTTGAGTGTGTTGGAAGTCCGTCTCATCAGCTTCATTTTTTGGAGGTTGCAGATATGGGTGTTGAACTGACTAGTGCGCTGTTCTTGAGAAGCTTAGCGGAATACAACATTGGCGCTCCCAACGACGCCATTTCGCAGTCACAGGACGCGATGCGTAAGCTCCGTGACCAACATTCACGATCGACTGGCGCCTTAGAAACAGCACAACTTGTCAGCAGCGCTGTTCGTTCCGGTTCGGCCGAAATATTGATGACGGAGAGTGGAGAGCGTTGGTTTATCAAATTGCCAGAGTCAGACGCCAAAACGCTGGCGGAGCATGCGGATCGTTTGGTTACCACGGCCGGTGACGATCCTGTAAGCAGAAGGGCGGCAGTTCAGTGCCGAACCGCCCTGATGCAATGCACGGCTGTTCGGCCTGCTGGGGAGAGCCATCGCAGCGTTGTCAAGGAGATGTGCACCGCGACCGCCCCATGGACCCAACCTTCTCATTGGCATGAGCTATTTGCGTCTTTCGCTGGTGACACGAACGAAAAAGGGAATATTAAAACCGCGTCCTATAAGGAGGCCGCGTCGTACGTGGCGAAATCGCTGCCGAACGCCAAGTATTCCGATGAAAAAATGTCAAGTGATGCTGCGAAGAAACTGATTGGCGTGAGGGAAAAATTCGCTATCGGGACAGGCAGTAATTGGCTTAAGAAATTGCGCGCACGGGAATTTCAGAAGACATTTGACAAGAAGCTCTCCAAATTCCCCGAATACAAGTCTGCACTCTCGGCCCATCTCGCCAACCCCGGCGTTCTAACAACAAAACTCTGAAATACGCACATCGGCGTTCCATAGGAAGACATGCCGCATGAGGCTTCGGCGGTGGCATGATGCGGGCCCGCATCATGCCTCGGCGTTCACTGCGCCAGGGACGGCAGCGGGTATTCCAGTTGCAGGGCGACGAAGTGCGACGTGGCTCTGCCGTATCGCGAGTCGATGTCGCGTAGCGCGATGTCGAGCGCTGCGGCCGCGGGATTCCGTAGGCGTACGACGTGCGCCGCCGCGTCCGTCTCCCGGGTAGGCACCAGCGTCAGTCCACGCAGAGACTTGACGGTGTCCGTCGACGAAGCGACCGCCTTCGAACGATAGGTTCGGGACCATGCGTCGGCCGTGAGCGCGAGGGCAATTTCGTCGAATCCGGATGTCACCGGGATGTCGATGATTTCGTTGCGCCAGAATGGCAGCCAGTTCCTGGCGGCGGTGAAGACATGCTGCGACGTCAGTTTGAAGGGCGTACTATCGTGCTCGGCGCTCCATGTGGCGACCCCCAGGCGTTGCGCGGTCGCTTTCGCGACGTCGGCCCCCGCCATGCCCTGGAGAAGCGCGAGCGATGCCGGGAGAGAGGCCGTGACACCGCTCGTCGTCACGACATTCCCGTCCTGCACGTAGCGGCGGTCCTTGATCCAGCGCGTCCGCGCATGTTGGCGTTCGAGCTTGCGCAGCGCATACCAGTGAGACGTCGCCGTGCGAGCGTCGAGAAGGCCGGTGTTCGCCACCACGGCGGCGCCTTCGCAGATCGACACGATGAGCGCGCCCTTGCTTGCCTGCGCGCGTATCCATGTCACGACGGCGGGATTTTCGTCGTCGTGCATGGCGGGCACGATGACCACGTCCGCGCCTTGGGGCTGCGCCGAATCGAAGCCTTCGGTGCTCATGTCCGCGACCACGCGCAGCGCCGGCATGAGCTCGACGACACCGGGTTCCGTCGAGACGGTCACCACGTCAACGGCGCCGGACGCCTTCAGCACTCCGTACGGGACGATGAAGTCGGTCGTTTCGGTGCCTTTGTTGTCGGCCAGGATCGCGACCGTGGCGCGCGCACGCCCCGCCTTGGGCGGCGGAACGCGCAGCACCGAAGAGGCTTCGCTTTCGATGTGCCCCGCGTCGCTCGCCCAACCGGACGCAGGCGAACCGCCGCACGCCAATGTCGCGGCGACGATGGCTGCGGAAATACCGAATCGATGAGTGATATGCACGGTGTTGCAAGCCGGTGAGTTGTCAGCCGGGATGGTGACATGCATCATGCTGTCTGAAAGGACAATATAGTCGCAATTTCTGCCATTCTCTTCGTCATGCCGCCTAAACGTTCATCTGTCCGCGAAATCGTCGTCATTGGCTTCGACGGTGTTCAAACACTCGACGTTGTCGGTCCGATGGAGGTCTTCGCCGTTGCGAATCGTCACCGTCCGCCGTCCGTGCCGCCGTACCGCATTACGCTTGCGTCGCAAACCGGAGGAGAAATCGCCACGCATGCGGGCTTGCAACTCGCGGGCGCGGTCGCGCTCGATGCCGTGGCGCAACGCGTCGATACGATTCTTGTGGGAGGGGGCAGCGAACGCGCGCTGCGCGAGGCCGCGAGCGAGGCGGGCGTGCTGCCCTGGCTTCGCTCAAGGGCGCGGGGGACGCGCCGAATCGCAAGCATCTGCACGGGAGCGTTTGTTCTCGCGGCCGCCGGATTCCTGGACGGACGCCGCGCCACGACGCATTGGAACGCTTGCGATCTGCTCGCTCGGCTTCGGCCTGCCGTGCGCGTCGAACCGGATGCCATTTTCGTCGACGAACACCCGTTCTACACGTCGGCGGGGGCGACGGCCGGCATCGATCTGAGCCTCGCCATGGTGGAGGCGGACTGTGGTTCCGCGGCGGCGCTGGCAGTGGCGCGGGAGCTCGTTCTCTTCATGCGGCGCCCCGGCGGCCAAAGTCAGTTCAGCACGGGATTGCGGATGCAGGCGGATGCGACCCCGAGAGTGGCAAAACTCCTGACAAGCATCATCGACAACCCGACTGGCGATCTGAGCGCGATCGCGCTTGCGGCGCGGTTGGGTGTCAGCGAGCGGACGCTTTCGCGCCTGTTCCGCAAGACGGTCGATGCAACGCCCGCGGCGTTCGTGGAGTCCGCCCGTGTGGAACGCGCGAAGGGGTTGCTCGAGACATCCGACTGGCCGTCGGCCCGGGTGGCCGAGCGAGCGGGCTTCGGGAGCCTCGACGGGTTGCATCGCGCATTCCAGCGCAATGTCGGGGTGACGCCCGGCGAATACCGTGCGCGCTTCGGCGCGCGGCGGCATCGCGACTAATGCGCCTTGGCCGCGGCACGCTGCCGGACCAGCAGCAAAGCGGTCAGGATGAAGGCCAGCAGTGCGAACGACGCGGAGTAGCGGCTGAGTGCAAGGCCACCGGCGCTGACCGGTTTGTCCAGAAAATCGCCGACGACGGCGCCCAGCGGCCGCGTCAGTATGAAGGCCGCCCAGAACAGGAAGACGCGCGACGTTCGCGTCCAGAAATACGCACCCACAAGGACCAGCAGGAGCGCGCCGAAGATCATGGCCGCGCCCGTGTAGCCGAGCCCCGCCGTGTCCGCCGTCCAGTCGCCGAGCGCGGTGCCCAGCGTCTGCGAGAACATGATCGTGA
This sequence comes from Pandoraea pulmonicola, assembly GCF_000815105.2. NCBI lineage: Bacteria > Pseudomonadati > Pseudomonadota > Betaproteobacteria > Burkholderiales > Burkholderiaceae > Pandoraea > Pandoraea pulmonicola. Next base: position 1,969,020 of record NZ_CP010310.2, read on the forward strand.
TCCAGTAGAACGCCTCCGCCCGGGGCGAATTGACGGTGTCGATCGACACCGACCCCATCGCCCGGTACCAGACCCACAGCGATCCGAGCAGCAACGCGAGCAGCAGCACCGATCCGCCTGCATAACCGATGCCGAGCGAACGATCGGCAAAATCGGCGAGGGTCGTGCCGACGGTAGTCGTGGCGATGATCGTCGCCCAGTACAGCGCGGGACGGAACGATTTCGCGCGAATCTGGGCGTACACGGCAACCAGGAAAATCAGGGCAAAGATCACCGTGGCGACCAGATATCCCAAATTCATCGACATGGACACCGCATCGCCACCGGTCTCGCCCAGCGTCGTGGCGGCAATCTTGACCACCCAGAACATGAGAGTGACCTCGGGCACCTTCGCAAGCGTCTTCCGAGTGTTTGTATTCATGGCAGAACCTGTCGTGACGACGCCCGCGAACGCTTCGCCGGCGCCAAAGAAGAATGCGTGCAGTTTCCGCCTCTATTCTTAGTTCTTGCATAGGTTAAGTATTTCGCCGACGTCGGCGCGGGCGTTCGTGGCTTCCTCTCCCAAGTGGCAAGGCGAGTTCCCGCGCGGAGCGGAATAGTCTCGGGAAGGTCCGTCGTTGGGGCAGGCCACAGATAACGATTGATCCCGGGCCGGAATTTGAGCGAGTATTGGCGTTTCGCACTGTCATCCATGACGGACGAGATAACGGAGACATAGATGAAACCATCGATTTCAGTGATGACGTTGGGGGTGGAGAATCTCGAGCGCGCGGTATCGTTCTATCGCGACGGACTGGGGCTGCCGACGGAGGGCATCATCGGCAAGGAGTTCGAGCACGGCGCCGTGGCCTTCTTCGATTTGCGTGGCGGCCTGAAGCTCGCCGTGTGGCCGCGCACGAGCATGGTGGCAGACACGGGGATCGCGTTGGCACCGGGGCAACCGATCCCGATCACGCTCGGTCACAACGTCACTTCGGAGGCGGAGGTCGATGCGGTCATGCGCGAGGCCATCGATGCGGGCGCCACGTTGATCAAGCCCGCACAGAAGACGTTCTACGGCGGCTACGCGGGGTACTTCCGCGATCCCGACGGGTATCTCTGGGAAGTCGTCTTCAATCCGGCAATGTTGCCGCCAGCCGAGTAGGCGACGTATCGATCCGGCGCGATTGACGCACAGAGACAGCAGCGAAACGTCAACGCCCCGCGCGAAGGCGGGGCGTTGGGTCGACATGTCGGACCGGCAAGGACCGGCAAGCGAAGCCCGCTCAGCCCTTCGGCTTGACCAGTCGTAGACCGCTCGCGAGGCATCCGGCGGCGGAGAACGCCGCGCCCCATGCAAGCGCCCACGTCGAGCCGTGCGTGCCGGCCAGGCCGAGGGCCAGCGCGACGAGTGCGGCACCCGTCGCCTGGCCGAGCAGTCGCGATGTGCCGACCATGCCGCTCGCGCCGCCGCTGCGCTCGGGCGGTGCGCTGTGCATGAAGGCCTTCAGATTCGGTGACTGGAAGAAGCCGAAGCCCAGCCCGCACAGTGCCATGCGCCAACCGATGTCCCACAACTGCGCGTGCTCCGGCATGACGGCGAGCAGGCCCATGCCCGCACTGAGCATGGCCAGACCGATCGCGCCGAGCGCGCCCGGCGGATAGCGATCGGAGAGGCGTCCCGCCAGCGGCGCGATCGCCGCGACGAAGAACGGCCACGGTGTCATCAGGAAGCCGGTTTCGATCGGGCTGCGATGCAGCACGTTCTCGAAATAGAACGGCAGCGACACGAGGCCCAGGCCCTGTGTCGCAAACGCGCAGATAGCCGTCACGGTCGAGAGCGCAAACGCCGGCAGACGCAGCAGATCGACCGGCAGCATCGGCGCGCGATGACCGCGTTCGCGCCGAATCAACGCCCAGCCGAACACGAGCGCGCCTGCGAAGCAGGCGAGCGTCAGATGCCAGTCGGCCTGTTGCGCGCTTTGACTCAGAGCGAAGATCAGCAGCGCGAACGTGGCCACGTTGAGCAGCGCGGCCACCATGTCGGGCCTGTGCTCGCTGCGCGGCGTGTCGGGCAGATTGCGTCGCGCGAACGCCAGCGCCAGCAGCCCCGTCGGCACGTTGATCAGGAAAAGCCACGGCCAGCTCGCAAACGCGAGCACGAGTGAGGCGACCGTCGGGCCGACCGCGAACGAGATGCCGACGATGAGCGCGTTCAGGCCGACGCCGCGTCCCAGTTGATGCGCCGGGTACAGGAAGCGGATCAGCGCGATGTTCACGCTCATCACGGCCGCCGCGCCAACCCCTTGCAGCAGACGCGCCGCCGCGAGAAAGCCGAGTGTCGGCGAGAGGGCGCACAGCAGGGACGCCACAAGGAACACGGCCACGCCCGCCATGAATACGCGCTTGTGGCCGACGCGCTCGCCCAGCGAGGCGAACGGCAGCAGCGTTGCCACCATGGCGAGCTGATACGCGTTGACGATCCAGACCGACGCCGAGGGCGATGTCTTCAGGTCGAGCGCCATCTGCGGCAAGGCGGTGTTGGCGATGGCCGTGTCGAGACTGGCCAGCGAGACGGCGAGCAGGACCGCCGTCATCGCGAGCCCGCGACCGGTGGCGGGAGGCTCGTGGGATTGCGCCGGAAGCGGGGCGCTGGCCACTGGTGCGCCGACGGGCGGAGGGAGTGACGACATGGCGCTCAGCCCTCGGCCAGAATCTGGCGGATGGCCTGTTCGAAGACTTCCGGCGGTTGACCGCCACTCACGAGATGGCGGTTATTGAAAATGATCGCGGGCACCGAGCGGATGCCGAGATTCTGGTAGTGACGCTCCAGGGCGCGCACCTGTTCGGCGTATTCGTCCGATGCCAGGATGTCGCGCGCGCGGGCGGTGTCGAGGCCGGCCTGTTGCACGGCATCGACCAGCACTTCCGGATCGCTCGTGCGCTTGCCGTCCACGAAATAGGCGCGCAACAGCGCTTCCTTGAGCGCAAGCTGCTTGTCGTTGCCAACCGTCTGGGCCCAGTGCAGCAGGCGATGCGCATCGAACGTGTTGTACGCGTGCGTGCGCAGATCGAGGCGCATCGGGAAGCCTTCGGCTTCGGCGCGGGCGCTGATGTTCGCGCGGTTCTGCGCCATCTGCTCCGGTGACAGGCCGTACTTGCGCGCCATGTAGTCGGCCAGCGGCACGCCTTCGGCCGGCATGTCGGGATTCAGTTCGAAGGGGCTGAAATGCAGGTCGACGTCGACCTCGTCGCCCAGGCGGCCGAGCGCCGTTTTCAGCGAGGCAAGGCCGATGGCGCACCACGGGCAGGCGACATCGGAGACAAAGTCAATCTTGAGCTTGGCGGGCATGATCTGGCGGCGCCGTCACGGCGCGGGCAATGAAAAACGCGCCGCCCTGACGCGACGCAACAAGCGAATCGTCGCATAAATCGGCCATTTGCGTCGGACCGTGGGAGGATCGTCTCCGCAGCCACTATCCATGCGGGTTCGGCAGGCATTGGTGCCGACGACGCATGCGACAGGCGGTTTTGCTTGCCGGAATAATTGCTTCATCAGATGAATCGCATCGTGCATGCATCATGCCGACCAGCAAATCCCTGCGGCAATGCGATATCGTGTGAGGCATTCGTCGCCTTGTTTTCTCATCCCCCCGGAGTCCTCATGACGTCTGCCGCCGAGTTCGTTGCCTCGCTTTCGTTGCAACCGCACCCCGAGGGTGGTTTCTATCGGGAGACGTACCGCTCGGCCGACACGATCGACGTGCACGCCTTGCCACCCGGCTTTACCGGCCCGCGCAGCGTCAGCACGGCGATTCTCTACCTCCTCGAAGCGGGTGACTTCTCGGCGTTCCATCGCATTCGCAGCGACGAGATATGGCATTTCCATCTCGGCGACACGCTTTGGGTCCATGAGATCGATGCGCAGGGCGCGCTCACGACCACCGCGCTCGGCAGCCGTATTTCCGATGGTGAACGTCTGCAGCACGTGGTGCGTGCGGGGCGCTGGTTTGCGGCGCAGCCTGCACCGGCGTCGCGTTTCTCGCTGGCCGGATGTACCGTCGCGCCGGGCTTCGCGTTCGAGGATTTCGAGATGGCCGATCCGGCGGCGCTGGCCGCACAGTGGCCGACGCACCGGGATCTGATCCTGCGCCTCGGGCGCGGCGCCGCCGGCTGACGCCGAAGACGCGGCGGCACAACCTTCACATCACGCTGTTCTTCCTGCTATGTCCAACGACGTTCATTTCTACGATCCGGCCAAGGGCCATGGTCTGTCTCACGATCCGTTCAAGGCGATTGTCGCGCCGCGCGTGATCGGCTGGATCTCGAGCCGCGACACCGAGGGCAGGGGCAACCTTGCGCCCTACAGCTTCTTCGGCGCGTTCGCGACGTTCCCGCCGATCATCGGCTTCTGCAGCGAAGGCTACAAGGACTCCATCGCCAACATCGAGGCCACGCGCGAGTTCGTCTGGAACCTGACGAGCAAGTCGCTCGTCGAGCAGATGAATCGCACCTCGGCACCGGTGCCGCACGAGGTCGACGAGTTCGAGCTTGCCGGGCTGACCAAGGCACCGGGCGTCAACGTTGGGGTGCCGCATGTGGCCGAATCGCCTGCCTCCCTCGAGTGCAGGCTCTTGCAGATCGTGCGCATGCAGGACCTCGACGGCAAGCCGATGAACAACTGGCTCGCGCTGGGGCAAGTGGTCGGCGTGCATATCCGTCGCGAGTATCTGCGTGAGGACGGTCTATTCGACACGGCAAAGGCACATCCCGTCATGCGAGCGGGCTACCTCGGCGACTATGCCGAGATCGGGCCGATGTTCGATCTGCGCCGGCCGAAGGGCTGAGTGTCGTGGCCGGCACTGTCGCAATTTCGTTCTCGAGTCCGTGGTGGACGAATTCCCGGAGAAGCTCGGCGTGGTGGCCGGCATCGTATGGATATCGCTGATCGGGATCTGACGTTTGAAACACTATCCCGCATTTTGTGGGTTGCTGCGCCTTAGCAGGTCGTTCCCCGTTGGCGTCAGTTCGCCGTCCTCCGTTACATATTGTCTTACCAAATGGAGACTCAGGCCCAACCTCTCCGCCCACGCCGTCAGGTCAAACGAACCGCCGCTGGCCCGTTCCTCGCGCAGCGCCAGCAAGTCTTGTGGCTCCACTGATCTCGACACGGACCAGGAGCGCGGGGGGAAGTTCGACGGCCAGTCTGACTCAGGAGGTAGAGAGGGGGCGTATTCCTGGATCGCTTTCAGTGTCCTTGCGTCGCTCAGCACCTTGTCGATGTGCACTTCGTACTTGTCCGCGAACGCCTGCGCGTCAAGCGGGGAGCCATTCTCTACCGCGATCTCCAGCGCCTGCAAGTAGTCGCGCTCGCCAAACTTCTTCCGGGAGACGGCCGCATTGCCGAGCACATCGATCATTTCATAACGCTCCAACGTCTCGAGGCTCACCCCGAGCGCTTGAGCGAGCGCAGGCTTGTCGGCGCGCATGCCGATGTCTGCCGCGGCCTGGACAAATGACAGGACACTTCGAATTTGATCGTCGCTTAATTTCTCATGAGACGCTTTTGCGGGAAAAGGTGTTGAGCCAGCGTATCTCTGGTTGCCTGTAACCTGTGATGCTGCTTGCGTTTCGGGATAACGCGGTTGTTCGACCAGACTCGTCGGCCTGTCGACCCACGTGCCGGCAAGGGCATGCGGTTCCTGAGAGACAGACCGCCGTCCCTCGAACGCCGAGGCTTGCCTGGCGATTCCCGGCATCCCAGTGGGAGGCCGGAATTGACCCGGGCTTGACGACGGAAGGGAGTCTCCGTCAGCCTGCCGTACTTCGCGCACATCGGTGCCGAATGGGTGTGGCTGCGTTGAGGTTGAAGTCGAGGTGGAGGACTGGACGGACGTCGAGGCCGTCACGGAAGGTTGGGAGCGCGGGCCCCCAGCGCCGGAAACGGAATACATGGTTTTTTTCTCGCAAGAGCTTTTTCGTTAGCGGCGTGCTCGTCGTTATCGGTGGCACGCCGTGTGTATTTTCATTGTCACAGACACTGTGCCATCTGGACTTGCATAAATCGCTCTTTTGCAATTGTGCAAATGCGGCGATAGGCGTGGGTGAGCCGACACGGGGGAATCGACCCGCGACAAGACGCCGAGCCTCGTGCGAGGCAGCCATGGGGCCGATGGCTGCCACCTCTCCCAGAGAGGCTTACCGCGGCGTCGGCGCGTTTTCGGCGATCAATCGGTTCGCCTTGAGCGCGGTCCAGACGTCGGCCGGAACCGGTGCCGCCGCCAGTTGCCGGTTCTCGTCGATGCGTTCCGGACGGCTTGCGCCGGGAATGGCGCCGGCGACCGCCGGATGCGCCAGTGAGAACTGCAGGGCCACCGAGCGGATATCCACACCGAACTGCTCGCAAAACTCTCGAATACGTGCTACACGTGCCAGCATCTCCGGCGGCGCGGGTTGGTATTCGAAATGCGTGCCGCCGGCCAGTACGCCGGAATTGTACGGACCGCCCACAATGATCCCCAGACCGCGTTCCAAGGCGAGCGGCATGAGTCGCTCGAGTGCGTTCGCATGGTCGAGCAGGGTATAGCGTCCGGCCAGCAGAAAGCCGTCCGGATCGGCGCGATCGAGGGCGAGCTCGCACGGCTCGATGCGATTGACGCCAAGCCCCCATCCCTTGATGACTTTTTCGTCGCGCAAACGCGTGAGCGCCTTGGCGGCACCCGACATGGCGATGTCGAACACGTCGCGCCAGCGCTCGCCGTGGAAGTCCACGGCCGGGTCGTGAATCCATACGTAGTCGAGGCGATCGGTGCGCAGGCGCTTCAGGCTCTCTTCGATGGAGCGCAGCGTGCCGGCTTCCGTATAGTCGTAGACGATTTTGTTGGGCAGGCCGTGACGGAACAGGCCGCCCTTTTCGCCGAGATCGCGTTGCGAGGCGTCTTCGTGTTCGTCCAGAATCAGGCGGCCGACTTTCGTGCCGAGCGAGTACTCGTCTCGTGGGCGGCCGGCGAGCGCCTCGCCAAGCCGGAGTTCGGCGAGGCCGGCGCCATAGAGCGGTGCGGCGTCGAAGTAGCGGATGCCGCTTTGCCAGGCGGCGTCGACCGTGGCGAGGGCTTCGTCGTTCGGGATGTCCCGATACATGTTGCCAAGCGGCGCGGTCCCGAACCCGAGGCGGGAGGGGAGATTGACTCTCATCGTCGTTTCCTTGGTGTTCAGGCCGCGGCCTTGTCCATCGCCGGGTAGTCGGTCAGACCGCGTGCGCCGCCACCGAAGAGCGTGTCGCGGTTGTGCAGCGCGAGCGGTGCATCCACGCGCAGACGCGCCGGCAGATCGGGGTTGGCCACGAACGGACGGCCGAAGCCGACCATGTCCGCCCAGCCTTCGGCGATGGCGTTGCGTGCGCGCTCGGCGGTGTAGCCGCCCGCGTAGATCAGCACGCCTGGGTAGACGGCGCGCAGCTTGAGCTTGAACTCGATCGGCATTTCGGGCGCATCGTCCCAGTCGGCTTCGGCAATGTGGAGATAGCCCACCCCCACTTCGCCGAGCAATTTCGCGGCGGCCAGATACGTCGTTTCCGGATCGGCGTCGACGCAGCCGTTGAGCGTGGTCAGCGGTGCGAGACGGATGCCGACACGCGAGGCGTCGCCGGTGCCTTCGACCAGCGCTTCGGCCACTTCGCGCAGGAACCGAAGACGATTTTCGAGCGAGCCGCCGTAGCGGTCGGTGCGCGTGTTGGCGTTCGAATCGATGAACTGATTCACGAGGTAGCCGTTGGCGCCGTGCAGTTCCACGCCGTCGAAACCGGCGGCCATGGCGTTTTGGGCGGCGACACGGTACTGATCGACGATCTCGGCGATCTCCGCGACGGACAACGCGCGTGGCGAGGACGCCTGAACGAAGCCGGGCGTCGCGCCGTCTTCGCCGGCGATGAAGACCTTCACCCCATCGGCCTGAATCGGTGACGACGACACCGGCTGGCGGCCGCCCAGCAGGCTCGTGTGGCTAAGACGGCCAACGTGCCACAACTGCGCGAACATGTGGCCGCCGGCCGCGTGCACGGCATCGGTAACGACACGCCAGCCCGCGACTTGCGAGGACGTCTGGATACCAGGCGTCCAGGCATAGCCCTTGCCCAGCGGCGAAATGTAGGTGCCTTCACTGACGATGAGTCCGGCACTCGCGCGCTGCGCGTAGTAGTCCGCCATGAGAGCGTTGGCTTCATCGCCGGGCTGGCTGGCGCGCGAGCGGGTCATCGGGGGCATCACGATGCGGTTCGGGAGCGTGAGCGCGCCGAGCCGCAGCGGTTGAAACAGAGGATCTTGCGTCATGATGTTCTGCGAATGGCTGCCGTGACCCGAAGGTCACGACGGGAGGGTTCAGGGGCGTGCGGTGTCGATCAGTCCCACTTCGGGGCCAGACCATCCGGGCTGACTTCGCGGCCGTTGCGATCGAGCGCGGCGATTCGGGCCATGTCGTCGTTCGTCAGACGCAGTGTCTGCGCCAGCAGATTGCTGGCAAGGTTCTCGCGCCTGGTCGACGACGGAATCACCGAGAAGCCGCGTTGCAGCGCCCAAGCGAGGGCCACTTGCGCGGGGGTGGCCTGATGGCGTTGCGCAATGGCGGCGATCACCGGATCGCCCAGCACCTTGCCGTAGGCGAGCGTCATGTACGAGGTGACGTGGATGCCTTCCTGCTGCAGGAATTCGACGAGCTTCGGATTCTGCAGGTACGGGCTCAGCTCGATCTGGTTGGTCGCGATGGCGTCCCTGCCGACGGCGGCGATCGCTTGCTTCGTCAGGTCGATGTTGAAGTTCGAGACACCGATCCGCCGAGTCAGACCTTTGGCCCTGGCATCGGCCAGCGCCATCATGAATTCTTCGAGCGAGACGCCGTTGCCAGGCGCGGGCCAGTGAATCAGCGTGAGGTCGACGTAGTCGGTGCGCAGCTTGGCGAGGCTCTCCTCGAGGCTCGGCACGAGCTTGTCCGTGGCGTAGTTGTCGACCCAGATCTTGGTGGTGAGGAACAGCTCGTCGCGGCGCACGCCGGAGTCGGCAATCGCTTGACCGACGTCGGCTTCATTGCCGTAGATCTGGGCGGTGTCGATGGCGCGGTAGCCGACTTCGAGGCCATTGCGCACGGAGTCGATCGCCACTTGCCCCTGCAGGCGGAAAGTACCAAGACCGAAGGCGGGAATATTGCTCATCGTGAGCTCCTGAATTGAGTAAATGCGGTGAAGAAAACGGTGAATCCGAGAGACATTCTGAGGTGTGTCACTCGTGAGATAAACGCCGTTACAGGTCAAATATTTTTGAATCTGAATCAAGTATCGGGCGGGGCGACAGCTCAATGCCGACGCTGAAACTTTCCTGGTCGAGCCTGCCGAGCGGGCAGGCCATCGCCGATCTCCGTTCAGATTTCCCGCAGGCTGCCGCTCAGGCGGAAGAAGTCGAGCGACGCGGCGGTAAAGAACGATTGCGATGTGCCGCCGGCGAAGTCGTCGATGTGGACGACGGTCGCGCGGTCGGTTTCCTGCCATGAAATGGCGAAGACGTGCGGTGCGATTTCGCGCCATGTGTAGGCGATTTCGCCCGTGGCGCCGGTGAACTCGCCTTCGGTGATTTCGTAACGCATGGTCTGGCCATCGTCCGCGTAGGCGTTGGTGGCCGTCAGTCCGTCGTAGCGGACTTCGAATATCTTGCCCGCGAACGGCGGGCGCTGGGTCGAGGTGTTCATGTGGATTGTTCCGGATGCGATGTGGGCAACGTGTGCAAAGCGATAGGGCCGACGACGTTCAATGCGCCATTTCGACGGGCTCGGCGGTGCTTGCCGGCAGGCCGTCGCGTTGATCGAGGCGCCCGCTTAGGGCCGTGAGCGCGAAGGCGCCGAGCGTGACGGCGGCGGCGATCCATGGCGTATGACCGAGCCCCACGTTGGCGACAATCAGGCCGCCCAGCGACGAACCGCCGGCCACACCGAGATTGAAGGCAGCGATGTTGAAGCCCGAGGCCACGTCCGTCGCTTCGGGGGCGAAATGGCGCGCCTGTTTGACGACGTACACCTGCAGGCCCGGCACGTTGCCGAAGGCCACTGCGCCCCAGGCCAGCATCGTCAGCACGGCCAGCCATTTCACGTGCACCGTGAACGTCAGCACGGCCAGCACTAGGGCGAGCAGCAGAAAAATACGCTTGAGCGCGCCCACTGGACCGATGCGGTCGGCGAGCTTGCCGCCCCAGACATTGCCGAACGCGACCGACACACCGTAGCCCACCAGCACCAGGCTCACCTGGGAGGGCGTGAAACCCGCGATCTGCTCGAGCAGCGGCGCCATGTAAGTGAAGGCGATCAGCGAGCCGCCGTAGCCGACTGCCGTCATCGCGTAGACGAGCAACAGGCGCGGCTGGGCAAGGACGCGGAACTGGCGGGCGAGCGGCGCGGGCGGCGTTTGCGGGAGGCGGCGGGGCACGAAGGCGATGGCGCCGAGAACGGCGATCAGGCCGAACAGGGAGACGACGAGGAACGTGGCGCGCCAGCCGAAGTGCTGACCAATGAACGTGCCCAACGGAATTCCCGCGACGAACGCCACGGTCATGCCGCTGAACATGGTGGCGATGGCGCTGGCGGCCTTGTCTTTGCTCACAAGCGTGGTCGCGATGATCGAACCGACCGAGAAGAACACGCCGTGGGCGAGCCCGGTGAGGACCCGGGCCACGATCAGCGAGGCGTAGCCGGGCGCTTGCCACGCCACCAGGTTGCCGACGGTGAAGAGCGCCATGAGCCCGACGAGCAGGATCTTACGGGGCACGCGTGCCGTCACGGCGGTGAGCAGCGGTGCGCCGATGGCGACGCTCAGGGCGTAGAGGCTGACGAGCAGGCCGGCGCTGGGCAGCGTGACGCTCAGATCGTTCGCAATCGTCGGTATCAAGCCGACGATGACGAATTCGGTGGTGCCGATGGCAAAAGCGCTGACGGTGAGCGCGAGCAATGCAAGTGGCATGGTAGGAAACCCCGGTTTGAATGATGTCGGACCGGAGTTTGCGCCCTTTACTTTTGATGAAAAAGTAGCTTATAAACGAAATTATTTTGATTTCAAATCAACAATGAAGGTCACGCTCGACGAACTCCAGGCCTTTGCCACCGTGGTCGACACGGGATCGATCACGGCTGCCGCACAGCAGCTCGACCTCACGGTGTCGGCCACCAGCCGCACGCTCGGGCGTCTGGAAGAGAAGTTGAAGACGACGCTGCTGCGTCGTACGACACGGCGGCTGGAGCTTACCGAAGAGGGGCAGGCGTTCTTGCAGAACGCGCGGGCGATCATCGACTCGGTCGAGAGTGCCGAGGAGCAGATGCTCACGCGGCGCGAGAAGCCTTCGGGCCGACTGCGCATCGATGCGGCCACGCCGTTCATGCTGCATGTGATCGTGCCGTTGGTGCCGGGTTATCGCGAACGTTTTCCCGAGGTCGAGCTGGAGTTGAACAGCAACGAGGGCATCATCGATTTGCTGGAGCGTCGCACCGACGTGGCGATCCGGATAGGCCGGCTCAAGGACTCCACGCTGCACAGCCGGCTGATTGGCAATAGCCGCGTGCGCATCTTTGCGAGTCCGGCCTATCTCGAAACGCATGGCACACCGCGCAAGGTGGAAGATCTTGGGAAGCACACGCTGCTGGGATTCAGTCAGCCGGAGTCGCTCAACGTATGGCCGGTTCTTGGCGTGGACGGCGAGCCGCACCGGATCGAGCCGGACATCATGTCGTCGAGCGGAGAGACGCTGCGCCAGCTCGCCCTCGAAGGCGCAGGCATCGTTTGCCTGTCGGACTTCATGACGGCGCGCGACTGCGAGTCGGGCCGTCTCGTGCAGATTCTCGCGCGCCAGACCCAGGACGTGAGGCAACCGATTCAGGCGGTCTACTATCGCAACACTGCGATTTCGTCGCGCATCGCCTCGTTCATCGACTATCTGGTCGCAGCCCTCGGCGAGCAGGCGTCGAAAGGGAAGGGCCGGTCGTGGACGGCGTCGTAGGGAAATCCCCCGCGCTGAAAAACAAAAATGCGGCGGTGATTTCTCGCAACTCCTTCCGAGTTGGCCAGTGTGCCTGATTTCAACGGCGAACTGCCGCCACGTCGGCAGATCGTTGAGAACGTTTGCATCTGGCTGACCATCGGCGGATACCGTGGCCCAAACCGCGGGTATATAGGTTCAGCCTATTTCGGCCGAGACGACGACCCTGTGGCAGATCGGTCGCTCGACAAGTGTGGTGGCCGTGTGTCGTCGTGCAAATGTCGGGCAAATATGTGAAGCCTCACACCACATCTCCATCAGGCCTTTGAAATCAATCAGCACAAGTGATTGTGTGCCGGCAATCCCTCGGCAATGCCATGGGATGATCGTTTTATGAATGCAGCATGTTCGACAACGGAACATTATTGCTTCGTCGGATCGAGGTAATCGACCGGCATAAGCGGACTCTCATTCATTACTCAGCACGAGAAGCGATTCGTTGTCGCTACCTGAACGTATGGATATTCATATCAGTGGAAGCTGGTACTCTCGATCAATCGACAAAAAGGGTATTCAGGCGTGTCTAAACGCTCAGCGCGAGAAAGATGTGGTCAGTCTATGGGGGAGGATCGCCGACTGGTTTCTTGGCACAAAAACCGAGGCCGCCAAGGTCGCTCTTTTCCGCCTCGCTCACTCGGACACGCTGGCACAACAACTATCCTCGTTTTCTGAACTTAAACAGTATGCGGCGCCTGCACGGCAAGACTCGCTGACTTGGCAGATTTCCGACAATGGCTCTCCCGTTTTCCGAATCGGGGATTTTGATATCCGATGCCACGCTGCTACGGAAAACACCATGGCGAACCTTCCCCCCTTCAACCTCGATGAGAGATCTCGCCTGCTTTCTTCCATGTACTACTCTGGCGAGAATGTTGTCGCCGAGTTTCACCGTTTCGCGGGGGAAAGCTCATCGTTGACAAAATCGGACAGGAGCGCCGATGCGGTGCTGGCGGACCAGGAAAGGTTTCTGACCCTGACGCCCAGCCTGCTCCGCGCCTTGAAGCTCATTGGTGTGGACAAAAATGATGTCAAAGGCGATTTCGCTCGCGACATTGGTCAGGCAGTTGAGCGCATGGTTTTGCAATGGACGGGAGACGAGGGCACCGCTGCACGGGCGGCTCGGAACGCAGAGAATCTGTCGATCTTTGCCAGTAATGCCAATGCCGTGCGCACAGTCAATGTGCCGGACACGTCCTATGTGTCGGAAACGTTGGATCGCCGTAGTGACGCCGCCCAGCTATACGGTCTTGATCCGGCGCTGCTCGATCGTCCACTGGACGCCATTCGCGCCATTCGTCTTAAGGCGCAGAATTCGAAAGAATACCTGTCGCCCTCCGCCGCCGCGCTTGAGTGGCTCGGCGCTTTATGCCGGGCCGGGCTGCTGCACGAGGCGAACGTTGCCTATACGGCGTTCGCCAAACAGTATCCGCGCAATGCAAATTACGTCGCGAGCATCGTGCCTGCCAAGGTCCTCAACCATTACTGGATGAGCCACCTCGACCATCACGGCGTCCAGCGCTCGAGAGTGTGGCAGACGGAGCATCCCACGTGGGTGGACGAAGGGGTGCAAGCGCTTCACGGCGGCAGGCTCGAAAAGTGGGCGGCGCAAGCATTGGATCAAATTCGCATGACCAGATTGTGATTGTCTGTATTGACCCAGCAAAACCTGCTCAGGTCTTGTGCTCATGTGTCAGTCTTCTAAGGTTAACACCTGGGCAGGTTTTCACTGGGTCATTACATGAGTTCGAACCCGACGATTGGGCATGAACAGCAGGGCGATTTTCGCCCTGTTCTTGTTCTGTCACCGGCGTCTTTTAATGCGCTGGGCGTAGCCTTGGTCGCACCAATCACCCAAGGCGGAGAATTCGCTCGTTTTGCCGGCTTTGCGGTGCCGTTGTCTGGTGCGGGCACGCAGACGCAGGGCGTCGTCGCGTTGGTGAACATGGTGCGCACGCTCGATCTTGACGCACGTGGAGCGAAGAAAATTGAGCGAGCACCCGTCGAGGTTGTGGAAGACGCACTCGCGCGCCTTCAGACCATTCTGGATTAATGGATTGGTGCACCGAAATTCGTTTGTAAGACGGAAGAATCGGGGCAGTCTACGTTCTTCTCGCCCACTATACGTCACGAACGTTTTCATTGCGTGTCGAAACGTTTCGAGTGTCGACGCATAGGCTGGGATATTCGGAAGTTGCTGAAACGCAAGGCGCAGCATTCCTGCGATGCTGGATTCAGCCGCTAGCACGGCTAAATCTACCTACATCTCAGGAGGTTTTGATGAGTGACTCAAACAAGAGCTGCGGGAAGGATGGAGGAAACGGCGGCCAAGGCGATGGCGGGCTCGACCTCCCCAAGTCGTTGACGCGTGAAGGACATGTTGTTTGGTTTCACGAATACAAGAAGTACCTCGGTTACGCGTGGGACGAGGCAGCGGGAGAAATCAGGCGGGCACATGTGTCCGACCCTGAGCACGCGATTTACTTTGGGACGTTCGCGGAAGCGATGGTGGCGACGGATGGGTTGATGGGGCCTCACGTCATCATTCACGCGTCGAAGCGGGGCGAGAAACCGCGATTGGTGCGGTGACTTCGGTTGCGGCCCATCCAAGGCGGTGGGCCGTTCTATCACGGCTATCAGACGTAACCGAACGGCGTTACTCTTCAAGGGGCCTGTCAGTAATTTCGTGTTAAAGGCATCAAATGCTCTCAAGGAGAGTTTATGCCTCGCAAACCGAAAACCCCGCTGGCAGAACTGCCGGCAATTCCCGCCGAACTGCTTGAGCAGTTCGGCAACGCTCCGATGACGGCCGAAGCTATCAATGCCGCGACCATGGCGCTCAAGAAGGCGCTGATCGAGCGCGCACTGGGAGGCGAGATGAACCACCATCTCGGCTAGAGGTGGATGGTTTTCATGGAGTTTTGCGGAAAACTCCACGGATTGCGGAAAACAAAAAGGGGCTGCGATTTCTCGCAACCCCTTGAATTCGTTTGGTAGGCCGTGCAGGATTCGAACCTGCGACCAACGGATTAAAAGTCCGCTGCTCTACCAACTGAGCTAACGACCCAACGAAGAAAAAGATTATAGCGTCGGGCTCGTTATAGTGTCAAGACGTGTGTGACGCAGATATGTCCGTTTCCACGCGATTTCTCGCGCGGCGCGCAATATCTCCTCAAACGCTGCGCTCAATGCGCCACATCTGGTACTTGAACGCGCAGACGCCGCCCGCCAGAATCGCCGCGATCGCAACGAACGAACCCACCGCCAGCGTCGACACACCCGACAGCCCCTGGCCCACCGTGCAACCCAGCGCCGTCACGCCGCCAAAGCCCATCAGCACGCCTCCGACCATGTGGTTCGCCGTATCCTCCGTGCCCTGAAAACCCTCCCAGCGGAACGTACGCGACGCCATCGCATAAACGAACGACCCCGCAATCACGCCCAACACGCTCGCAATGCCCAGCGTGATCACGTTGCTCGTGTCGCTCCACATCATCAGCCAGTACAGCGTGTACGCCAGCGGCGACACGAACGAGAGCGCTTCCATCTTGCCGGAGTTCGTCGCCACGAAGCTCTCCTCCAGCGTGTTCGGATTCTCGGCAACGTAGCCGACCTTGCCCGACACGTACCACAGCGCCACGATGATCGCGCCCACCACAACGCCGCCGAGCAGATTGTCGAACGTCCAGAATTCGCGTCGGGCCATGGCCGCCACCACGAACACCCCGCCCACGATCAGGCCGAGGACGAGCTGCGCGCGATGCACGTTGCCACCGAACATCCCGCCGAGCAACGTCGGCAGATCCTGCGACGTGGCAAACGTCGTCTGCACGCTGTCGATCGCCGTCACGCGCAAGACCGCGAAGATGCCTTTGAGCGTCATGTATGCCGACACGCCGATCATCACGAAAACGAGCAGCGACTTGAGGTTGCCGCCACCGATGCGCACGAGCGTCTTGCTCCCGCAACCCGACGCGAGCACCATGCCGAAGCCGAAGAACCAGCCGCCCACGAGATACGACAGCCAGGTGAAACGCGGCGTCGTGTAGATCGCCTTGACGGGATCGACGATGCCTTGCGAGGCCAGCACGCCGGTGCCGATGGTCGCCACGCCGATGGCGAGCCACCACATGCGCATGCGGTTCCAGTCGCCGATGTTCACGATGTCGGAGAGCGCGCCCATCGTGCAGAAATGCGTGCGCTGCAGTACGGCACCAAACACGAAGGCAAGAGCAAAGGTGAACCACACGACAGTGTGGGAGAGAGCGGTGAGATCGACGTCGGTCATGAGACTGGGAGCTAAGAGACGATATCGGCCGTGACCGGCCGTTCGATGCATTTTTGCGAACCACGGGGCGCGGTCGCTTTGTTATTGTCGACGCGTCGCGCAGTCCTCGCGCAAACCCGTCACGGGTACGGTCGCCATGCCACGCAGGCCATCGGCCCGCGCGCATCCCCTTCAGACGCCGCGCCTCGAACGCTTGGAAAGTCCGTATTCTACTTGAGGTCTCGCCAATGCCCGGAAACGACAACGCCGCCCTGAAGGCGGCGTCGTTCGTTTGACGAGTGTCCTCACACGGCAGGCTGGTTCGCACAGCCTGCCGAGGGGCGGACTACTTCAGCTTGGCCGCACGCTTCTTGGCCTCCGCTGCGGATTCGGTGTCCGGGTACTTGGCCACCAACTCCTGCAACGTTTTTTTCGCTGCCGCAGTCTGCCCGGATTCGGCCTGGTTGCTGGCAATCGCCAGCATGGCTTCGGCCGCCTTCGGGCTCGTCGGGTACTTCGTCACGATTGCCTGCAGCGTCGCAGTCGAACCCTTCAGATCCTTGTTGGCGTACTGCGCATTGCCAAGCCAGAACTGCGCTTCAGGTTGATACGGGCTGTCGGGATATTTGGCCGCGAAGGTCCGAAATGCCGTTTGCGCACCCTTGTAGTCACCGTTGCGGAATTTCGTCAGCGCGGCGTCAAAGACATCTTTTTCGCCCGGTTGGACGGTGCCCGTGACACCACCGACGGTCATCTGCTGCGGTTCGAATTTCTTCAGACGACCATCGAGGTCGTTGTAGAAATCCTTTTGACTCTGCTGCACGTTCGCAAGCTGGTTTTTCAGATCTTCGTTCTGACCGCGCTGGTCGGCCAGATCACGCTGCAACTGCTGAATCTGATTGTTCAAATCCAGCACGTTGCGCGTGAGCCCCTCGATCCGCTGCTTGTCCGAATCCAGACGGCTGCGGATATCGAGGATCGCTTTGCGCGCCTCGTCGTCGTCGAACAATCCGGCATGCGCAAGCGGGCTCAGCACCGCAGTGCCGAGCGTCGCCGCGCAAATCATGTTTTTAAGCAAACGAGACGTCATGACGATTCAATCAGTAAGCCAGATCGACGCGACGATCCTGTGCCCAGGACGCTTCGTCGGTACCGGTGGCCTTTTCCTTACCCAGCGAAACGGCTTCCATTTGGCTGGCGTTCGCGCCCAGGGCCGTCATGGTCTTCAGCACGGCTTCAGCACGCTTCTGACCCAGCGCCAAGTTGTACTCGCTCGTACCGCGCGGGTCGGTGTTGCCTTGCAGCAGCACCTTGCGTTGCGAATACTTGTTCAGGAAGGTGGCGTGTGCCTGGAGCAGCGGCGAGTACTGGCTGTCGACCGAGTAGCTGTCGAAACCGAAATACACGCTGCGCTTGGCGAGGGGACCGTTCGGGTTGTTCAGTTCCGCAGCCGACGCGTCGACCGGCGTGACGGCGCGAGCGTCGGTCGTGGTCTGGCCCTTGTTGGCGTTAGCCTGGTCGTCGAGCTTTACACCCGACGAGCAAGCGGCCACAGCGGTCAACGAGGAGATGGCGATAATGCTACGAAGCAGGGAACTCATATGAGCCTCCGATTGATGTTGCTGTTGATGTTATTGCATGAAAGGGCCCCAGGAGGGTTCGCGAACTTCCCCTCCCCGGACCTGAAGAATCTGCCGGGTTTGCCCGTCCACCGAGACTGCTGCGAGGACCTTCCGCCCCCCTGACTGCGTTGCGTAAAGAATGTACTTGCCGTTCGCGGCAAAACTCGGTGACTCGTCGTGCCTGGTGTCGGTCAGCGCCGTAACATCGCCAGTACTCATATCCTGCACGCACAGCTTGAATCCGCCATCCTGACGCGCGATGAACGCGAGCAACTTGCCGTCGGGACTGATTCGCGGGCTGACGTTGTAACTCCCCTTGAAGGTCACGCGCTGCGCGCCGCCTTCGCCTTCGCCACCGGCCGGCATCTTGTAGATCTGCGGACCACCGCCACGATCGCTCGTGAAGTAGATCCATTTGCCGTCCGGGGAATACTGCGGCTCGGTGTCGATCGCGCCGCTGCGCGACAGACGCTTGAGGCCGCCGCCATTGGCGTTGACCTGGTAAATCTGCGTGTTGCCATCGCGCGAAAGCGCCACGGCGAGCTTGCTGCCGTCCGGCGACCACGACGGCGCCGAGTTGTTGCCGCGCTCGTTGGCGAGCACCGCGCGTCGCCCCGAGGGCAGATCATGGATGTACACCACCGGCTTGCGCTTCTCGAACGAGACGTAGGCGACCTTCGTGCCGTCGGGCGACCATGCCGGCGAGATGATCGGCTCGCGGCTGTTGAGCGCCACGCGTGCATCCTGGCCGTCGGAGTCGGAGATCTGCAACTGGTAGGTGTTGCCCGTGTGCAGCACGTACGACAGGCGCGTGGCGAATACGCCACGATCGCCCAGCAGTTTTTGGTAGATGTAGTCGGCAATCTTGTGCGCGGTCAGGCGCAGGTTGGCGGCCGAAGAGGTCAGTGCCAGGCCGCCGAGCGGCTGACCGTTGACGGCGTCATACAAACGGAAGCTGACCTGGAAGTTGCCGTTGCCCGCCGGCGTGATCGTGCCCGAAACGAACGCATTGGCGCCCTTGGCGCGCCACGTGCCGAGATCGACCGAATCATCCACACCGACCGAGGCGCCGCCCGTGTCGATCTGGTTGAAGCGCCCGCTGTTCGTCAGGTCCGCCTTGACGACGGAGACGATGTCCGTCGGCGCGGTGCCCTTGAAGTTCGACACGGCGATCGGGTACCGGTTGGTACCGACGCCATTGATTTCGACGGTAAGTGGGGTCTGCGCATGGGCGATCGTGCAAGCCGCGGTGAGCCAGGTGGCCACCAGCGCACGCCATGCATATTTACTGGAAATTCGCATGCGTTCGATTGGTCAGTTGACGCGGTGCAAGAGGCATTTTTACCACATTCAGATGAAAATGGACTCGCATCGCTCGGTTTTCGTTCCCGTTTGGCAACAGTTCACCCCTTGGGACGGAGGCGAATGTCGAGGCTCGGGGGCGGGGCCTTGCCGTCGATACCGCGCGGCAATGGGTCTGATTTCTTGATGGCGGCCATGGCGGCGGCATCCCACGCCGGGTTGCCGCTCGACTTGCTCAGCGTCATCGACAGAATGCTGCCGTCCGGCGCAATGCGCACGGCGACGATGGCCTGTGGATTGCCGGTCGTGTCACCGGCATAGGCAATGTTCGGCATGACCTTGGCGCGCACGCGTTCCGCATAGCCTGCCGTCGACGTGCCGCCACCGCCTGCGCCCGTGCCGCCGGCCTGGGTGCCCAGGCCGTTGCCGTTGGCGCCCGGTGTGCCGTTGGCCATGCCGCGCAAGGCCGCCAGACGTTCGTTGCGCGCCGCATCGGCCGCCTTTTGCGCCGCGGCTTCCTTCGCGGCCTTGGCCTTCGCCGCCTTTTCTTCGGCGGCCTTCTTCTGCGCATCGGCGAGTTGCTGCTGCTTGAGCTGTTCGTCCTTCTGATGCTTCAGTTCGTCGGCCTTCTTCTGGTCGGCGAGCTTCTGTTGGCGCGCGGCCTCGTCTGCCGCTTTCTTGCGGGCGAGTTCGGCGGCGGCCTGTTGCTCGGCGAGCTGCTTTTGCTTGAGCGCTTCCTGACGTGCCTTTTCCTGTTGCTGGGCTTCGAGCAGGCGCGCCTGTTCGGCCGCTTCCTGCTCCTGCTTGCGTTTCTTCTGTTGCAGTGCGATATCGGCGTCGTCCTCGGGGCGCGGCGCCGGCACGGCAACGGCAGGTGGAGCAGGTGTCGGCGGTGGCGTTACGACCTGCGGCGTCGGCTCGGCGACTTCGGTAGGCGTCCACAATTCGGCTTCGGAGCCGGCGGGAGAACTGGTCTGCCAGCGCATGCCATAGAAGAGCAGCGCGAACAGCAGCGCATGCATGAGCAGCGCGAGGAGAAATGCCCGCCCCGTGCCGCGCTCATCCTTGCGCGGGCCGATGGGACGGTCGGAACGGGCTACGGTGGCGCTCATTTCTGCTTGACGAGCAGGCCCACACGCTTGACGCCCTGGGCCTTGAGATCGGACATCACGTTCATGACGATTTCATAGCGCACCGACTTGTCGGCGGCGATGACGACCGGCTGATCCGGATTGGCCGCCTGACGGCCTTGCAGGAAGCCGGTCAGATCGCCCGCGCTCATGCGCTGCTCGATGGTGTTCTGACCTTCCTTGTAGCGCACCAGCATGCGGTTGTCGGCTTCGATATTGACGACGACCGGAGGGGTTTGCTGCTGCGGGCTCGCATTCGCGACGCTCGGCAAATTGACGATCGACGGCGCCACCAGCGGCGCGGCCACCATGAAGATGACGAGCAGCACCAGCATCACGTCGATGTACGGCACGACATTGATGTCCGCCATGGCGCGACGGCCGCGGCGAGCGTTGCGCATAGAACCTGCCATGTCTCGGCGCTCCCGGAATGCTTAGTGAATCTGCCGTTGCAGGATGTTGGAGAACTCTTCGATGAAGCTCTCGAAGCGGATCGACAGCCGGTCGATGTCGGTAGCGAAGCGGTTGTAGGCAACCACGGCGGGGATAGCGGCGAACAGACCGATGGCTGTGGCTACCAGCGCCTCCGCGATGCCCGGTGCCACGTTGGCGAGCGTGGCTTGCTGGACGTTAGACAGGCCGCGGAATGCGTTCATGATACCCCACACCGTACCGAACAAGCCAATGTACGGGCTGACCGAGCCGACCGACGCGAGGAACGGCAGATTGGCCTCGAGCGAGTCCATTTCACGTTGATAGCAAGCCCGCATGGCACGACGCGCACCGTCGAGAATCGCGTGGGGATCGCTCAGACCTTTTTCGCTCGCCTTGATGTATTCGCGCATGCCTGACTCGAAGATCCGTTCCAGCGCGCCGGTTTGGTGGCGGTTGTTCAGCGCGCTCTGATAGAGCGCTTGGAGATCGCCGCCGGACCAGAAATCACGCTCGAAGCGCTCGGTCTGGGTGCGGGCGCGCCGAACCGCAAAAATCTTGCGGAAGATGTGTGTCCACGAGAGCAGCGAGAGCAGCAGCAGCAGGCCCATGACAGCCTGGGCGAGCACGCTGGCATGCATGACCAGCGAAATGATGGAAAGGTCTTGATCGGGCATGGTGTGGTGGTTGACGGACCAGAATGCTTGTTCTTGAAATCAGGCGTTCGCCGCGGCCTTGGCCGTTATTGACGCCGATTGCATGGCAAGGCGTACGTGCGGCGGAATCTTCCCGGGGCGTAGCGTTTGCGCGGCCACGCAGCCGATTTTGATGCTGCCGCGCGCCAACAGTTCGCTGGTGCCGTCAGAAGCATGTCGCCAGGCTTCCTGCAGGAAGTCGACGGAAGCCCCGCCAATGCGGTCGATGCGGCTTCGGATGTCGAGAAGATCGTCGAGCCGGGCGGGGCTCAGGTAGTCGAGTGCCGTGGCGCGCACAATGAAGATCATGCCGGTATTGCGGGCCAGTTCGTGTTGCTCGATACCGAGCGAACGGAGCCACTCGGTGCGGGCCCGTTCAAAGAATTTTAAGTAGTTGGCGTAGAAGACGACGCCTCCGGCGTCCGTGTCCTCGTAGTAAACGCGAATTGACCAACTGGTATCAAAATCAGCCATGCCGCGCATTGTATCGGAACCGGACAACAACGCCAGTCACGGAAACAGAATTTTTCAAACGTGCGCAACGATCCGATGTTTACAGTTTGTTTTGCCCCTCGCGGATTGCACCAAACTGGGGCAAAAGGCGTCGATGCCCCGTGTGACGGGCGATGCCGCTGGCGTGGGCGCGCCGCCCGTCTCTATAATGGCGGCTCGCAAGCCCCCTTAAATTCCGACGCGACCGCGCAGGCGCGCATCCACCGTGCGCCCGCGGTCCTCTCCTAGCGAAACCACCTGCGAGGCCCTCGAATTGACTTCCCCCACTTCCCAAGCTCCCGCCCTCCGCGTTGCCTTTCTCGGTCTTGGCGTGATGGGCTATCCCATGGCCGGCCACCTGCAGCGCGCCGGCCACACGGTCACGGTCTATAACCGCACTGCCGCGAAGGCGCAGCAATGGGTCAAGGAGTATGGCGGTGCTTGCGCGACGACCCCGGCGGAAGCGGTTCGCGACGCCGACATCGTTGCCGCCTGCGTGGGTAACGACGACGACCTGCGCAGCATCGTACTCGGCGAGCAGGGCGCCTTCGCCGGCATGAAGGCCGATGCCGTCTTCGTCGACCACACCACGGCCTCGGCCGACGTGGCGCGCGAGCTGTACGCCGTGGCGCGCGAGCAAGGGCTGCACTTCGTCGACGCCCCTGTCTCGGGCGGCGAAGCCGGCGCGAAGAATGGTGTGCTCACGATCATGTGCGGCGGTGACGCACCGGCCTTCGAGCGTGTGGCCGCGACGTTGGGCGCCTATGGGCGCGCCGTGACCCGCATCGGCGAGGCCGGCGCCGGGCAACTCGCCAAGATGGTCAATCAGATCTGCATCGCCGGGCTCGTGCAGGGCCTGTCCGAGGCGATCAACTTCGGGCAGCGCGCCGGTCTCGATATGCCGCTCGTGCTCGACGTGATCAACAAGGGGGCGGCGGCGAGCTGGCAGATGGACAATCGCGGTCAGACGATGATCGACGGCAAGTTCGACTTCGGCTTCGCGGTGGACTGGATGCGCAAGGATCTCGGCCTGTGTCTGGCCGAAGCGCAACGCAACGGCGTGTCGCTGCCGGTGACCGCGCTGATCGATCAGTTCTATGGCGACGTGCAGGCGTTGGGCGGCTCGCGCTGGGATACGTCGAGCCTGATTCATCGCCTGCGCGTGCTTTCCGGCAAGACTTGATCCGGGCTGGTGGCGGTATCGGCACCAGCGACAGGCAGGTTGGGGATATCGGGAAACCCCCGGGATAGTGCCCATCGCCCACTTTCGGCGATTGGCACTAGAATGCGCAAGACGGGACGTCGCGGCGCGACGGCACGGCGGTACGTTGGCGTAGCAGCGCGGGTGCGGGCTGGCGCGGTGGCGTTCGAAGTGCCCGAGGGAGCCTGGGGCAGGGAGACCGCCGCGAGCGATAACGACCTAGAAGACAACTCGACCCCGATATCCGACACCGACATGAGCAATCAGTCGAACGCCGCGGCTGTCCGCGCATTTCGCATTCTCGAAATTCTCAGCGCCGCTGGCGCCCCGATGACGCTGGCGCAGATCGTTGCCGCCATCGGTCTGCCCAAGCAGACCGTCCATCGCATTCTTAAACAACTCGAGGCCGCGTGGCTGGTGACGCGCGAGGCGGGTAGCCGGCATTACGAGCCGTCGTCGCGCGTACGTGCCATGGCTGTCAACGCCTTGATGCACGCCGGGCCGGCGGCGGCGCGCCACGCGATCCTTCAGCAACTCGTCGACAAGCTCGGCGAGACGTGCAATCTCTCGATGCTCTCGGGCGACGACCTCGTCTATCTCGACCGGGTGGAGACGGAATGGTCCCGGCAACTCAAGCTTTCCCCGGGCTCGCGCGTGCCGCTGCATTGCACCGCGAGCGGCAAGCTGCTGCTCGCGTACCTGCCGCGCGCGCGTCGCGAAAAGCTCATTGCACATCTGCCGCTGCGTCCGCGTGCGGAAAACACGATCACCGACCTTGAAGATCTCCGCAACGAGCTGACGGACACCCGCAAGCGCCGCATCGGCACCAATAATGAAGAGCACGTGCCGGGCATGATCGCCGTGGCGGTCCCGGTGATGCTCGACCGCAACCGCGCTTGTGCGGCCATCGCCGTTCAGGCAAGCGCGCAGCACACCACGCTCGAAAAGCTCATGACATATCTGCCGGATCTTCAGGAGGCGGCCGAGACGATGGCGGCGACGTTCAACGAGTAGGAGACAACACGGCTCGCGTGAGCCGTCGATGCCGCGCCAGCGCGTTTGTGCGAGGCGCGGCCTGTGTGGCTGACACTTCACTGCGCCTGCGTAGTGCTGGCTGGGCTGGCGGGGGCGGTGGAAGTGGCGGGACCTGTCGTCGACGCGGACGACGGCGTTGCCGGCGCCGACGTGTCGAACACCTTGGCAAGCTGCCGGGCGCCCTGTGCCGATTCGGCGCGCATGCGCGGGCCGACGAAGATCGGATCAAGAATCAGAAAAAGCAGGTTCGGGGTGCGATAGACGAAGTCGCGTTCGAAGCGGGTGCCCGAGCCGTCGGGCGTGAGCGTATAACGCACCTCCGCCGAAGGGCGCCGGTTGACCTCGCCCTCGGCCCGCCATGCCAGCGGCGGCTTCGCTTCAACCACTTTCCAATGAATGATGCCGTGCCGCCCGGCGAGCCGGAATTCTTCCGCGACCTCATCGCCGAGCACGAGAGGACGGTCCGTCGTGCCTTGCACCGCGAGCGAGGCCGGATGCCAGGCGGGCCAGTTCGCGGGCGTCGTCACATAATCGTAGACGGCTTGTGGCGGCGCGCGCAGTGTCACCACGTTGACGACGTGCGTCTGGCGTTCGAAGGGCAAGGGCAGCAGCGAAAGCAGGGCGACGACCGCCACCGCCCCGAGAACGAACAGGAAGGCGCGCTTCATCGGTGCGCGCTCAGGCACCGGCAGGCGAATCGAGTTCGACATCGACCATGAGATCGTCGGCGAGGCTTTCCAGAACGTCGCGCAATGCCTGCGTGCTCACGCTGGCCGGCACGCGCAGCCGCGCCGTGGCGCGAAACAGCGTACCGCCCGACATCGAGCCCTCGACACATTCGGTCGCGAGTTCATCGATGCTGATGCCGCGCGAGAAGAGTACATGCGAGATTTCCTTGACGATGCCCGGATGGTCCTGGCCCACGAGATCGAGTTGCAATGTGCGGGCCGCCGGATCTTCGACGGCGCTTTGCGCGCGCGTCACGGCGATGCGCAAGCCGTGCGTCTCGAGCGCATGGAGCGCCTGGGTGAGCGCTTCGGCCTGATCGTCGGGAACCTGCAGATGGATGATGCCGGCGAATTGGCCGGCGAGATTGGCGAGGCGGCTTTCCAGCCAGTTGGCGTTCGCGGCGGTGGCGCGATCGGCGATCGCATTGACCAGCCCCGGACGATCCGGGCCGATCACGTTCAGAATCAGGGACGTCGTCATCACAGGCTCCATCGATGCTGAGGGGCAAGAGGCGGCGCAGGCGGCACGCTCAGCCCTTGCCTGGGCCGTGGCGCGCATCAGGCTCAAGTGTAGTGCAATCGCAGGGGGTGCCGCTACGGCGCATGTTCGGCGCCGCTCAGCGGCGCGCCGCAGCATTCAGTGGCATCGAGCAGCGTTGCGCATCAGGGCCGGTCCGCCGCCATACGAAGCAGGGCGATGACGGTCGCGTCGTCCGTCTGGACGAAATCGTTGTAGGCGAGACTCACCGCATGGAACGGCTGTGGCGTCTCGAGGCAGACGACGGCGTCGGCGAGCGCGGTGAGGCGGGCGATGGCGTCGTGCGCCCCGACCGGCGCGCAGGCGATGAGCGGCGCCGCGCCGAGCCGCCGCATCGCACGCAAGGCGGCGATCATCGTGGCGCCGGTGGCAATGCCGTCGTCGACGAGCACCACGGGGCGCCCGTGCACGTTGGGTGCGCCGCGTCCCGGCGTGTAGGCCTGTCGCCGCTGGGTGATCAGGGCTCGCTGGCGTGCCGTTTCGCGCGAGAGATACATGCCGGTGGCGCCGAGCGAGAGCGCGTGGTCGGCGAGGAAGATGCCGCCGAATTCGTCGACGGCTCCGATGGCGAGTTCGGGCTGGTGCGGCGCGCGCAGCTTGTGCGCGAGCAACACGTCGAGCGTGCCGTTCAGTTGACGGGCGATCGGCAGGGCGACGGGCACGCCGCCACGCGGAATGGCCAGCACGAGCGGAGCGGCACAGCGCGTGAGCAACTCGTGCGAGGCGAGCACTTCGGCCAGCGCGTTACCGGCGGCGGCACGATCGAGAAACGAGGCAACGGCGGGCATGGCGGCGGTAGGAGGGCAATGCTCGCATCGTACCGCCGCTTGCGGACGTTCGTACGCGGTGAAGTGTATCCGTTTGTGACGACGCGAGCCCCTCTGTCTCCCGTGAGCCCGCGCGTGGGGAAGGGGGCAACAACACCGCTGCCCGGTTCAGCGTGCCAGCAGTTCCGGCACCGTGCCGACGAGCAGCGTTACACCGGAACATGCCAGCAGCGCGAGCACCATGCGCCGGAATGCGTGATCGGACAGGAATCGGTAGGCCCATGCGCCGACCAGCGTCGGCACGATCATCGCCGGCACGGCAATCGCGAAGACGTGCAACGTCGCGGTGGTGATCACGCCATGCACGGCATACAGCGTGACGGTGAGCGTGTGCATGACGATGAAGAAGATCTGCATCACCGCGCGTTGCATGTCCTTGTCCCAGCCGCGCAGCGTGCACCACAGCGTGGGCACCACGCCCACGAGCCCACCGATGCCGCCCATCACCCCGCCGATGAAGCCGACGACGCCGTCCGCGGCGCGTCCGCCGTGCGAGATGCGGGGCAGATGCGCCGAGAGCAGCAGGATCGAGCAGTAGATGACCAGCACCGCGCCGATGCCCGCGCGGAACCACACCGGGTCCAGATAGCGAAGAATCCACACGCCGACCGGCACACCGAAGAGTCCGCAGAGCACGAACGGTGCGAGGCGCTTGAGCGGCACGGCGCGGCGTGCGGCGCGCAGCCCGAGGAGCTGGCCGACGAGCGAGCAGAAAGCGGCGAGCGGGCCGGCCAGCGTGGGCGGCAGCGACCACGCCCAGAACGACAGGGCAACCAGGCTGAAGGCAAAGCCGGACAGGCCTTGGACGAAGCCGGCGATACAGGCGCCGGCAATGAGGGGGAGCAACGTGTCGACAGTCATGAATCGGGCGCGGCGGACGGCATTCGAAACTTCTCATGACTCCTTGCCGCGTCAGCCGCGTCGGGCGGCATCCCGTCGGACATCGCCAGACATCGTCGAGTGGCGTTCGATCTTGCCGGAACGCGGGCCGGACTCGGCAAGGCAGGGAAGCGAATGTGCCCGTCGCGGGGCGGTCTCGGTATTGTTCCGCGGACGGCGAGCCGTCCGCAGCTTTCGTTATCAATCCGCCATTATGCGGCGAACCCGGCAACTGGCAACAGGGGAGGGGGAGCGCCGCGTATGGGGCGCAACAGACCGTTTCGGGCCTCACGCCGCCCGCTGTCCCCAGCGCTCCCATGCGGCGATGAACGCCGTCCCGACCGCGATGCCGAGTGCGGCGCCGGCCAGCGCATCGCTGGTCCAGTGATACGCCGCCGCGATCTGGCCGAATCCCGTCACGGCGACCGCGACGGCGCAGGGCCAGCGCAATGCCCGGTGTCGAAGCGAGACGACCGTGGCGAAGGCGAGCATGACGGTGAGGTGTCCCGACGGAAATGATGCATAGGCCACGTCGCTGCCGCCGAACCACTTGAACGTGAAGACGCCGTCGCGCAGATACGAAGGGTTGTCGTGAATCCAGGTGGCGGGCCAGGTGCGTCCGAACGTGAACTTCAGACCTTGTTTGAGCAGGCTGCCGACGCCGACGGCGCCGCCGGCCAGCCAGAGCGTGACGGCCCATCGAGGGAGCGTGCGGCGCCATAGCAGCGCCGCGCCGCCGAGAACGAACACCGGCCACGCCAGCACGAAGAGCGGCGCCGGAAGTTCTGCGATGTGCTGGATCCAGGGAGTGCCTTGCGTGTAGACGTGCGCGACGTTCACGACCGGTCGGTCGATCCAGGCGATGGCCGCCAGCGCTGTCACCACGCAGATGACGGCACTTAGCCACGCGGTGCGCAGACAGTGGGCGGAAATGTCGGGCATGGACGACGCGGGAGAGGTGGGGGCTAGTTGGGTCATGGCGAGTACGAAGCGGATCAGGGGGGAGGCGGAAAGGGGCGGTGAAGGGGGGAGATGGCGAGCGCCAATGAAACCCTGGCATGGTAGTCGCCATCTTCCGTCGCAACCGGGAGATGTCCCATGATTCGGGCATTCTCCCAAACTTTTGGCGCGTTCGTGACGAATCGTGGAGAGTCGGATATGGCGCGGCACGTTGGCGGCGTGACAGGGCGCGGGGAGGCGGAATCCCCGACACTACGCAGACTGTCCCCGTCACATGGCGATTTGATGACGATCAGGACGCCGGCGTTGTGCTCATGACATGCTCCGGTCGCAAGGGATGGAAAGATTCCTTTGCCGGTTGAGGGGGCATCGTCCTACAATCGTCCCCTACGCAAACATCGGATATGGCGGGCGAGACTGCGAGGGAGGATGTGATGTCGTGGCTCGGCTATCGTGACGTACCGCGTTTCGAGGAACGGCAGCCGGGGCGTGGACCCAGCGCTGTTCGCCATCTCTCCGAAGTTGTTTTTCGAGTGGCAAAACAAAACCAATATCGCATGCGGGGGCAGTAGTGGATCGGGGATTCGAGGTCATCATCGACCGTCTGGCGCGCGAGTTCTGGCGCGCCTCGCACACGCGCGAACAACAGCGCGCAGACTCGGAAATACGCTCGCTCGCACCAGTGCGAGCGGTGGATCAGGCGCAGCGCGCGCTGGACGAGGCCGGCGCCATCGACGCCGCCGCCCGCGAGCGTCTTCAACTGGCGTTGGGGCAGGCCGAGGCCGCGGCCCGCAGCGCCCGCGCCAAACACGAAGTGACGCGTCTCGAGCGTTTGCTCGCCGACGGCCTCGCGCGCGACCTGCGCATTCCACCGGCCGATCTGCGCGCACGCAACACACCGCCGGTACTCGACACGCGTCGCCTGCCGAAGATTCTGGCCAAACCCGAATGGGAAGCCTTCGCTCCCGAGAAGCCGGGGCGCCTGGCGCTTGCCATGCCCGGCGCGTCGGCACGCTATGAGCAGGCCGTGGCCAAGGCACGCAGCGAGTTCGTCCACGCCGAGCGCGAGTACGAGGCGTCGAAGATCCGCCGCACGCAAGGCTCGATGATTCTCCAGATCGCGCAGCAGAAGGCCACGGAGGCGGCGCGCGCCGAGAGCGCGCGTCACAATGCCGCCGTGGCCGACTTCGAAGGCGCGCTGCTGCGTGGCGAGGCCGCGGCGGTCACCGGTTATGCGCGCATCGTGCTGAGCCGCAGTCCGTACCCCGAAGCGTTCATGCAGACGCTCGCCGCGCACTACGTCGAGAACCTCAAGCTGCTCGCCGTCGGCTACGACATTCCGACGCTCGACGCCATGGTGCCGGCCACGCTGGAATATCACTTCAACGCGACCGAACGCGTCGTGCAAGGCGTGCGGACAGGTGACGCGATGCGCGCTCAGGTGTACGCCAACGCACTGCGTCAGATTCTGCTTCGCTCGTTGCACGAACTGTTCTCGGCGGAGCCGCTGCGCCAGGTGAACGCCATCGTTTTCAATATGTACACGGGCGATGGCGAGACACGCGTCTGTGTGGCGAGCGTGCACGTATCGCGCGCCGACTTCTCGGCGCTCGCGCTCGCGGAGGGCGACCCCGCCGCGCATCTCGCAACGCTCGGCGCGCGTATCTCCGAGCGGCCCGAAGCGCAGCAGCCGGTCACGCCCGTGGCAGGTGTCGACATGACGCAGGCGATCACGGACGAGAAGGTCGCCGTCGACCGCCGCTTCAATCTGGCGACGCTCTCCGACAAGGACTTCACGCAGGTCATGTTCCATCTGCTGCGCTCGCACGGCTTCGAGGGGCCGCCGCTGCTGCCGGCCGAAGACGGCATGCTGACCTGCCGGGCATGGGATCCGCATCCGATCTTCGGCGGCGACGTGGTGGTGCACATTCGTCGGGCGTCGAGCCACAACGATCGCCTGGGGCTCCCGGCGGCCCGGGCGATACTCGCCGAGATGCAGCAGATCGGCGCCGCACGCAGCATGCTGATCACCACGGGTATGTTCGAAGATGGCGTCGAGGAATTTGCGCGCGACCGTCGCATCGAGCTGCTCGCCGGTCACCACCTCGTTTTCCTGCTCAAGGAGAATGCGGGAGTGGATGCGAGTGTCGTGGCGCCAGAGGCGGCGGATACGGTAGCGGCGCAGTTTTGACGTCTGCTGCGCCGCAGCATGACGGCGGTGCAAGACAACGAATCAAGACGACGAATGGCCGTGCGGTCGTCTCGGCGCGAGCGTCGGAGATCGGTCTCGGTGAAAGCGAATGCGACGTGATGTCCTGAGGGCCTGCTATAGTGGGTCTACCCCATCCACGTCACATCCCCATCACGGAGGTTCGTATGTCGCGACGCATGGACTGTTCGGCTGAGGTCGGTGTTACCCGTGGCGCCCGCGTGAGGCTTGCGGGGGCAACAGGGCTCGCACTGGCGCTGGCGTTAGGGACACCGCTGCCGGCCAACGCGCAGATCGACATGCTCAAGAACGCCCTCGGCGGAAGCTCGGGTGGCGGCAATTCCGGTGGCCTGGCCGGCAGTCTCGGCGGGCTGGCCTCCGCGGGGTCGTTGACGTCGGGCAGCATCGGCAATGCAACCGGTGTGCTCCAGTTCTGCATCAAGAACAACTATCTCAACGCGGCCAACCTGGGTTCGGCCACCGACGTCAAGGACAAGCTCCTCGGCAAGATCGGCACGCAATCCGGATCGCCTGCGGCGAGCCCCGGCTATCTCGACGGCGCCAAAGGCCTGTTGTCTTCGCCCGACGGCAAGACCGTCGACCTGAACGGCGGTGGGCTCAAGGAGCAGATCACCCGTCAGGTTTGCGACAAGATCCTCGACCAGGCCAAATCCTTCCTCTGACGGCGTGCTTCCGAACACCCCGAGGCGGCGACCGGTTGCCGGATCGCGCCGGGCCTTGGAACGCCTGGTGGCTCCAAAATAATCATCGGTTTTGGGTCTTTGCCGAGAGCCATGAGCGGACGTACGCTGCGTGGGTTTCCAACCCAGACAACGCCAGCCCACGGCCATCGCCCGGAGTCGCAGATGTTTCAGCCCGCCGCCTTTACCGAAGAACGCCCCGAGGTTCTGCACGACCTCATTCGCGCCCATCCGCTCGGCCTGCTCGTGAGCGCGGGCGCGCCGGGGCTGACCGCCGATTCGATCCCGTTCCTGATCGATCCGGCCGATGGTGAGTTCGGTACGTTGCGCGCGCACTTGGCACGGGCCAACCCGCATGTTGCACGCTTGCGCGACGTGGACGAGTGTCTCGTCGCGTTTACGGGCCCGCAAGGGTATATCTCGCCGTCGTGGTACGCGGCCAAGGCCGAGCATGGGAAAGTGGTGCCCACGTGGAACTACGCCGCTGTGCATGCGTGGGGCAAGCCGCGCGTGATCGACGATGCGGCATGGTTGCGTCGATTCCTCGACGGTCTCACGCAGTCGCAGGAGCACTCGCTGCCAGCACCGTGGGCCGTCGACGACGCGCCCGCGGACTTCATCGAGAGCATGCTGCGCGCGATCGTCGGCCTGGAGATCCCGATCCGGCGCATCGAAGGCAAGTTCAAGATGTCGCAGAACCGCGCGATGCCGGATCGCGTCGGCGTGGTTGCCGGGCTGCGGGCGCGAGGGGCGCAAAGCGAGCCGCTGGCGGCGCTTGTCGCCGAACGAGGGGACGTTCCCAAAAGCTGAGCCTGTCCCGTCGGTAACGAAACGAAACAATTCCATGGTTCGCAAGCGGGGCGTGCAA
Organism: Pandoraea pulmonicola; assembly: GCF_000815105.2. Classification (NCBI taxonomy): domain Bacteria; kingdom Pseudomonadati; phylum Pseudomonadota; class Betaproteobacteria; order Burkholderiales; family Burkholderiaceae; genus Pandoraea; species Pandoraea pulmonicola. The sequence goes on from NZ_CP010310.2 coordinate 2,000,944, forward strand.
TGGCATCCCCGCATACAATGCGGCATCCCGATTCGGACGCCGCAATGAAAACACTGCTGCTCATGCTCACCCTGACGCTCTGCCTGCTCTTTCTTGCGCAGGCATGGGCGCCAAGCGCGCAAGCGGACGAATGCGGCAACCTTGGCCCGTCGCAGACCTTGCAGTGCGCGGCCTACGGTGCAGCGAACGTCGTCCCCGAATAGCCATTCATCCGCTACAATCGCACCCCCTTAAGTCTTACCCTCAGCAGTGCGATGAAGCAGTCTCGATGGACGGTCGCCGTAATGCGCGCAAGCCGCTTGCGCGCGATGGCCGGGCAGTTGGCAGTCTCGTTGGCAATCTCCTCCTCCGCCGTAATCTCCGCCATCCCGGTGATGGCGCTCACCGCGGTCACTCCCCTGGCGAGTCACGCCGTCGCCGCGACCACGGCGTGCGGCGACCACTACTGGGCTGGTTCGGCGCCCGACATCACCAATGCCGCGATGGCGCGCAATGCGCGCGAGGTGTGCTTCAGCGCGTTCGGCGTGATGCACTCCGGTGTGACGCGCACCCCGCTGTGGTCCGCCGAACGTCTCACGCGGGCGAGCCTGAACGACGCGCGCGAGATCGGTCGCGTGAACAACTTCCACGCCGAATCGCGTCTGCCTCCGGGCGAGCGCGCCGAGTTGCGCGACTACGTGCGCTCGGGCTACGACCGGGGCCACATGGCGCCCTCGGCCGACATGCCCGACGCGCAGGCGCAGGCCGAGAGCTTCTCGCTGTCGAACATGGTGCCGCAGAACAGCGAGAACAACCGGTATCTGTGGGCCGGCATCGAAGCGAGCGTGCGCAGGCTTGCGCAGCAACGCGGCGAGTTGTTCGTGATTACCGGGCCACTCTTCAAAGGCAAGACGATCGTGCAGGTCGGCGATCGTGTCATGGTGCCCACGCAGTTGTTCAAGATCGTCTACGATCCGAAACGCAAGCAGGCTGGCGCCTACCTTGTGGCCAACGAGGCGACCGGCGACTATTCGGTGGTGAGCGTGGCGGAGCTCGAGAAGCTGGCCGGCATCGATTTCTTCCCCGACATGCCAGCCGAGGTCAAGAACACGGCGATGCGTCTGCCGGCACCCAAGGCCGCGGGCGGCGGTGGCAAGCGTAAGCGAGACCCGGACATGCCGACGTATCGCGAAGTGCAGACGGTGCTCGACTTCTTGCGTACGATCATCCGCTAAGGGAAGGGCGGCCTGGCTGCGCTGCCCGCCCCACGACTGACTTCCCCCCGATTCAGGAGAATGAAATGAACGCGTCCCACCCGAAACGGTGAGAGCAGAGGAAGGAGGTGAATCCTCACGGGCCAACGGCATCGAAGTGCCCAGGTGGAAAATGCACGCATTTCCCGGCAACCGGAGGATCCACGATGAACAGTATGGCCGTAGGCGTCGACATCGCCAAGCAGGTTTTCCAGGTGCATTACGTCGATCAGCACACCGGAGAGATTGTGAACAAGCCGATCAAGCGGGCAAAGTTTCTGGAGCACTTCGCGAACAGAGCGCCGAGCCTGATCGGCATGGAGGCGTGCGGCGGTGCGCACCACTGGGCTCGGCAACTCGCAAAGATGGGGCACGAGGTCAGATTGATGCCGGCGGAGTTCGTGAAGGCGTTCAACATCCGCAACAAGAACGACGCGGCGGATGCCCGGGCGATTTGGCTGGCGGTACAGCAGCCGAGCAAGCCGGTGGCGGTGAAGACGGAAATGCAGCAGGCGATGCTGGCGCTGCACCGGATGCGCGAGCAGTTGGTGAAATTCCGCACGATGCAGATGAACGGACTGCGCGGCCTGCTAACGGAATACGGCGAGGTGATGAGCCGTGGCCGGGCGAAGCTGGACCAGGAAATAGCCATTGCGCTTGGTCGGCTCGCGGAGCGCCTGCCGGGAGCGTTGATCGATACGTTGCGCGAGCAGTGGAGCGGGCTGGCGCGGCTCGACGAGCAGATTGCCGAGATCGAACGCCGGATGCTCGAATGGAAGAAGGAAGACAAGGCGGTAAAGGCGATCAGCGAGATACCCGGCGTGGGATTGCTCACGGCGACGGCGGCAGTGGCGATGATGGGCGACGCGAAGGCGTTTCGCTCCGGACGCGAATTCGCCGCGTGGGCGGGTCTGGTACCGAAGCAGACGGGCTCGGGCGGCAAGGTGAACTTGCACGGGATCAGCAAGAGGGGCGACACCTATCTGCGCACGCTGCTGATTCACGGTGCGCGAAGCGTGTTGAGCCATGCGAAGGAACCGGGTCCGTGGGTCGAGCAGATGAAGAAGCGACGGCCGGCGAATGTGGTGATCGTCGCACTGGCCAACAAGACGGCACGGACGATCTGGGCGGTGCTGGCCCATGATCGGCCGTATCGGAAGGACTACGTGAGCGTGAAGCCAGCCTGAACGGCCCGCGCGAGGTAGACGATCAATGTTTAACACAGGGTGAACGTCGAAAGGTTGCGCAGCAATCAAGTGTGATGACAAGCCAGGTAGGACCGGGACTCGCTAAGCCTGAATCGGTGCAAGAGCCTTGAGCTCGCCAGGAGAATGAGGCGCGAGTCAGCGAATTTCATAGGGGCCCGCAGCGGCAGTACCAGCTGCATCAAGGCCGGATATAGAGCTGCAGCCCATCCTGTCCGTCGGAACACAAGAAAACTGCTGCAAACGGGACGCGTTCATATAGTTACCAATGGCCGAATCGTCATCCGCCAACGTCAAGTTCACCCCCTTCGCCAACGACGCCGACGCACTCTCGCTCGGCGAGTTGAACGTCGAAAACCATGCCGATCACGTTGCCATCTTCGGTAACCTGGAGATCCGACGCGACGCCGAAGGTCGGCGCCAGGCGCAGGCGCTCAAGGCGGTGCTCGACGCCGTCGTGGCCGCACTCGCCGGTGACGACTTGCCGGAACGTGCGCAGGCGGACAGCCGCACGACCGCGCGACAGGTCAAAAACCCGTTTGAATCGTAAGTTTGACGAACCGGGAGGCGGGAGAGATGGGAGAAACGCCTCGGTGCCCCCCGGATTTACCCGAGGTTCGTCAATTATTTGAAGAATCGATGTTGCGGCGCACGACGCCACTTTCGACGGGCCTGGGCACCCCGTTATCGCGCGTCGGCTGCATGCCCAAAGCGGCTGCGACGGGTTCGACACATGTCGCGCCGCCAGGCCTGCCAAAACGGTGAATTCCACGGTTCATGCGGTTTGCGCGACAACTTGTCGCACCTGCGACATTCTGTCGCATTGACACATCCGGTCAGTAATTGCGAATCGCGTCACGGTGACGGTTTTCACCACATTTCCTGCTCGTCTCGAATTTCATCCGACATCCCCCATCGACATGCCGCGACGCAACACGGACGAGGGGTTTACGGGAAGTAAACGAAGCGCATACTAGCCCTGCGTCTCGTCGATTCCGATAGTCGGAATCGATGATCGGCAAGGCTACGAACACTAAACAACGCGAGGTAACTTATGCACATCCGTTGGAAAAAAGTGTATTCGAGTGGTTGGGGAACGATTCCTCACGAAGCACCGCGTTCCCATCGCAGCGCAAGCGAGCGCGAGCAACTCTTTCAACGTCTGTTGACAATCGCGATCGCCTGTAGCCTCGGCGGCTTCGTCCTCTTGTCAGTAGGCGCGGCCTTCCTGGGACGCTAAGTCACCCGTCTTCCTTTTCGTGTGCGGCGCCGCCTCCGGCGGATCGCCGCACCGCGTTGCCTGATCCCATCATCTTCATGCGCCCGGACCGGCGCACCCGCTCGGACGACGTCCGGGCCGCCGGCGTTTCGACGCCCGCTTTCCATCGTCGATTTCAAACGAACATTCGTACGGAATTGAAACGTCCCGTTACGGCGATTGCCATGTCGGGAAATGTCTGCGGCTATGCATTGCCGGCAATGCTGCCTGAGTTCCGTCGCGGGCTGAGGTCTGCCGATGCTAAATCTGTTTATCGTGCGTCGGTTGCGCTGATATCCATCGCCAATGAAGACGTCTTTCTCGTGGTTTCTCCGCACGCTTCGGGAAGTTCACTCTATTGCAATTCCGCTTGAATAATGACATCTTCAAACGACGACGCCGTGTCGGAATTTGGGGTGTTCCCGGTATCGGAAATCGCCCGGATTTGTCCGAATTGTCTTGCGTCTCGAAATTTCCGATAAAGAAGAAAAAAGATCAGTCGTCATGCGGGCCGGTTTGATTGCTTTGTGAGGTGCGTCATGGAAATTCGCTGGGAAAAGCTGTACTCGGGCGGATTGGGTCGTTTTTACGACACTTCGGAGTCGAGCCGCCGTCGGGCGCGGCGTGCGCAATTGGCATGGTTCGGCGTTGTCATTTCCATCGGCGTCGCCATTGGCGCCATTGCGATTGCCTGGCGCTGGATCTGATGTCAGGGGCAAGGCATATCCGTATTGGGGCGCTGGCGTTCCTCGGCCTTGCGCTGAGCGCTTCCCTGCATGCCCAGACACCGTCCGCCACCACGCCGGCGGAACCGGTGGATGCGTCGGGCCGCGCGTGCGGATCCATCCGCGCATTGCCGGCCGACGTGTTGAACTATCGCTACGAAGTCACCAATCTGTGCGCGCGGCCGATCACCTTCTCCTGGCGGTGTAACAGCACCGTGGCCGAGCAGTCGCTGGACGTTCCCGGCAAAGGCACCCAGCTCGCCACCTGCGTCAAGGCGAGCGGCGCGGCCGGCGAGATCGTGTTCCGTTTCGGGCCGCCCGGCACCGGCGATTGACCTCGTGAATCCTTCGGTATCCGATGCGGGGCGGCGTGCATCGACGTCCGCGACCGTCCTGCGCCGACTCTCCTGCTGTTCCATGACCTGATCGCCAGGCGGGTCGCCATGACTGCCCGGAATGGCTATCATGACGCCATACGATCCGCCGGTGTCGCGCTGTCGTGCTGTCGCGAACCCGTCCAGCGCGCATGATCCATCCCTCGCGCGCATCGGAACATCGGCACACCCCAAGGACTCCCCATGAACGATATCGTCACCCCGACCCAGCCGTCGCTCGACACCGCGGCGTTGCGCGAATTCGTCGAACGGAAATGGAACGATGAGATTCTCCATGCGCTGACCGACTACATCGCCGTGCCCGCCAAGAGCCCCGGTTTCGATGCCGATTGGGCACGCAACGGCTATATCGACCGCGTGGTGCGCGACGCCGCCCAATGGGCGGAACGCCAGCCCGTCAAGGGATTGACGCTCGAAGTCATCCGGCTGGAAGGCCGCACGCCGGTGATCTTCTTCGAAGCCCCGGCCACGCGCTCGGGCAGTACGGAGACGATCGTGCTGTACGGCCACCTCGACAAGCAGCCCGAGTTCGATGGCTGGCGCAAGGATCTCGGGCCGTGGACGCCCAAGTTCGAGGACGGCAAGCTGTACGGTCGCGGCGGCGCCGACGACGGCTACGCAATCTATTCGAGCGTGACGGCGCTCGCCGCCCTCGACGCGCAGGGTGTGGAGCGTCCGCGTTGCGTGGGGCTGATCGAGACGTGCGAAGAGTCGGGCAGCTACGATCTTCTACCGTACGTCGATGCGCTGCGCGACCGCCTGGGGCGCGTCGGCCTGGTGGTGTGCCTCGATTCCGGTGCGGGCAACTACGACCAACTCTGGCTGACGACGTCGCTGCGCGGGTTGATCTCGGGCAGTCTCGAGGTGCAGGTGCTGGATGAAGGCATCCACTCCGGCGGCTATGGCGGCATTGCGCCATCGAGCTTTCGCATCATGCGCCAGTTGTTCGAGCGCCTGGAAGACGCGGGCAGCGGCAACGTGCTGCCGAAGGGCTTTCACAGTCCGATCCCGTTGCAGCGTCTGAAGGAGGCCGAAGCCACCGCGAAGATCCTTGGCGACGACGTCTGGAAGAAGGTGCCGTGGGCCTGCGGGCAGGACGGCCTGTCCGTATTGCCGACCACGACCGACCCGAAGGAGGCGCTGCTCAATTCGACGTGGCGTCCGTCGCTGTCGGTGACCGGCGCGGCGGGGTTGCCGGCGCTGGCCGATGCGGGCAACGTGCTGCGTCCGCGCACGGCGTTCAAGCTGTCGCTGCGTCTGCCGCCGCTGGTGGATGCGGCGCAGGCCGTGGCGGAGCTCAAGTCGCTGCTCGAGGTCGATCCGCCGTACAACGCCAAGGTGACGTTCAAGTCGGATGCCGGTGCGGCCTCCGGATGGAATGCACCGGACGTGGCGCCGTGGCTCACGTCGGCACTGAACACGGCCTCGCAGCGCCACTACGGCGCGGACGTGGCGTACATCGGGCAGGGCGGCACGATCCCGCTGATGAACACGTTGCAGGCGGGCTTCCCGACGGCGCAGTTCATGGTGTGCGGCGTGCTCGGTCCGAAGTCGAACGCGCACGGCCCGAACGAGTTCCTGCACGTGCCGTACGCGAAGAAGCTCACGGCCGCCGTTGCCGAAGTCATCGCGCTCGCGCCGTGATCGCACAGCGAACCTGAACAAGCAGAACGGGCCGCGTCGACGCGGCCCGTTCCACTTTCAGGTGCTTGCAGGCGTCACAAGACGGGCGGCGTCGATCAGAGGCGGTGCGTGACGGCCTCCAGCACCTGCACGCCTCGCAGGAAATCGTCCAACGCCATGCTTTCCAACGGGTTGTGCGAGCCGTTGGCATTGCGCACGAACACCATGCCGCTCGGAATCCCCGCATTGGCGAAGATCGCCGCGTCGTGGCCGGCGCCGCTCGGCACGCGCTCCTGCGGCAGATCGAGCGCGCGGCACGCCTCTGCAAGCCGCGACGACACGTGGGCGTCCATGGTCGCGGGGGCGGACGAGAGGCGGCGATCGAACACGAACTGCACGCCGCGGTCACGCTCGATGGCGCGGCACTCGGTGCGCATGAGCTCATAGAACACGTCGAGCGTATCGGCACTCTGGCTGCGCACTTCCAGACTGAAGTCCACTTTGCCCGGGATGCGCGAGATGGCGTGCTCGGCAGGATCGGTGCCGACGACGCCGGCCGTCACCACGAGGTCGATGCCGCGCTCGAGCAGCGCGCGCCAGTGCTCGTCCAGACGCGAGATGAGATCCGCCACCGCGAACATGGCGTCGTGACGCAACCAGCGCGGCACCGCGCCCGAGTGCCCCGCTTCGCCTACGCACGATACGCGGTTGTGGCGCACGTTGCCGCGAATGCCGGGCACGATCGCCACGGGCATGTCGCGCGCGATCATGACCGGCCCTTGCTCGATATGCAACTCGAGCCAGGCCTTCGCGCGCGCAGCGTCGAACAGCAGCGCGCCGCAGCGAATCGCCTCGACATCGGCCCCGGCTTGCGCCATGCACTCCGCGAGCGTGCGACCGTGGGTGCGATGGGGCATGGCCAGATCGGCGTCGTTGAGCTTGCCGAACAGCGCGCTCGATCCCATGTAGGCCTTGCCGAACCACGCGCTTTCCTCACCGCGCAGCGCGAGCACGCGCACCGGCGTGTCGGCGCGGCGTCCGCTGCGCTGCTGCTCGACGAGACACAGCAGTCCCGCCACGATGCCGGCGAGACCGTCGTAGTTGCCGCCTTGCGGCACGGAATCGAGATGCGAGCCGATCCACGTGGCGGGCGCTTCGCCGGCGTCGTCCGGCAATGTGAAGATCAGGTTCGCCGCGCGATCGCGCGTGACCGCCAGTCCCTGATGGCCGGCCCATTCGGTGAGATAAGACGCGGCGGCGTTCTCGCCGTCGCCGTAGCTGTCGCGTGTGATGCCGACGCCGTCGCTGCCGAGACGGCGCAGGTCGGAGAAGAGTTGCTCGGCCAGTGGGGCCAGCGTGGTGAGTTCCATGAGCGTGCTTCTTTTCGCGACGACGGTCGCGAGGGTTGCGTATTCATTACTGCGATGGCGCGCGTGCCTGTCACCCCGACTGCTGCGCGAAGCGCAGCCAGCGGTCGGTGAGTTGCGCGTCGAGCGCCACGGCGCCGGTGAGCGTGGCGATGCGCTCGACGTCCTGCGCATCGCAATACGCGTCGAGTCCGTCGACGATGCGTCCCATGACGGCCGGGTCGCGAAACGAGGCCGTGCCCACCTGGACCGCGGTCGCGCCCGCGAGCAGGAATTCGACGGCATCGTCGGCCGTCTCGATACCGCCGCAGCCGATGATCGGAATGCGCACCGTGCGGTGACACTGGTGCACAAGCCGGATCGCGAGCGGCTTGATCGCCGGGCCGGACAGGCCGCCCATCACGTTGCCGAGCTTGGGTTTGCGCGTGCGCACGTCGATCGCCATGCCGAGCACCGTGTTGCCCATGACGATGGCGTCGGCGCCGGCGTCTTCGGCCGCACGGGCGATGGGCGCAATCTGGCCCGCGTTGGGCGTGAGCTTGACCCACAGCGGATGCGACGTGCGGCGGCGAATGGCGCTCACCGCCTTGTAGGTGCTCTCGGGCTGCATCGCGAACGCCATGCCGTCCGCTTCGAGATTGGGGCAGGAGATGTTGGCCTCGATGGCCGCGACCTCGGGCAGCGACAGCGCCTCGCAGGCCTCGCCGAAGGACTCGGCCGTATCGGCGGACACCGAGACGACGACCGGCGTATCGAAGCGCGTATAGGCGGGCAGCACGTCGCGCCGGTAGACGTCGAGTCCTTTGCTCGGAATGCCGATGGAGTTGAGCATGCCGCTGGCGGTTTCGGCCACGCGCGGCGTGGGGTTGCCCGCACGCGTGGCGGGCGAGACGCTCTTGACGACGAGTGCGCCGAGCCGGTTCAGATCGAGCGCCTCGGCGTACTCGACGGCGAAGCAGCCCGAGGCGGGCATCACGGGATTGCGCAGCGTGAGCGCGCCGACGCGTACGGAAAGATCAGCCAAAATCCACCTCCCCGACGACGTCGCGAATGGGAAACACGGGGCCTTCGCGGCACACCCGCAGAAATTGCTTGTCGCCGTCGCAATCGAACAGCCGCACGCACGACAGGCACACGCCCATACCACAGGCCATGCGTTGCTCCATCGCCACTTCGGCGGTGATGTGCGGGTGATTCGCCAGCACGCGCTGGAGCAGCATCAGCAAGCGATGCGAGCCGCAGGTGTAGACGGCGTCGTGCGGCGCGGCATCGAGCAGCGCGCGCACGCGCGGCTCCAGCGCTTCGACGGCAGACGAGCCATCGCTGTCGAACACGCAATGCACATCGGCGAGCGCGCGCGCTTCGGGCGATCGCAGGAATTCGTCACGCATCAGGTCGGCTTCGCGGCGCGCGGACATGACCGCCGTCAAGGCGACGCCTGCCGCCGCCGCCCGCTGCACGAGCGGAGCCATGGTAGCCAGACCCACGCCGCGGGCCACGACCATGACGCGCCGCCAGCGGGTGTCGAGCGTGAACGTATTGCCGAGCGGGCCGACGATGTCCAGCGAAGCGCCTTGCGCCAGCGTGGCGAGCGCGCGTGTGCCGACGCCCGTCACGTTGTAGAGGAATTCGATCGTATCCGGTTCGGGACCGGTGCCGTAGACGCTCATCGGCCGCAGCAGGAACGGCGTCTCGTCATCGGTCACCGGGCACTTCAACTGATAGAACTGGCCGGGCCGGGTGGTGAGCGCGATGGGCGCGTCGGCTTGCAACCGGAGGTAGCGGTAGCGCGTGTTGACGGCGCGGTGCTGCAGCACCCGGCAGCGGTGCGTCGCGACCTTGGGCACGGCATGCGAGGGGGCATGCGCGGGCGTATGCGCATCGGTGACGTTCGACGTGTCTGGGGCCGCGGGGCGGGCGGCGTCGAGACACGTCGGCGTGGCAACTGACATGGAGGGCTCCGGGGAAACGGTGGAGGAGAACGAAGTAGGGGGGAGGATCAACGTCGCGTCATTCGAGTTCGGCGCCCTTGAGCTCGGGAATCAGGAAGCGCGTGGCGAGCATGTCGAGCACGTACAGGCTCGCGAGCAGCGCAATGGCGATCTGGAACGAGTAGCGTGCGGCGAGCGCGCCGACCACGACGGGACCGAGCCCGCCGATGGCGCGTCCGATGTTCCACAGTACGTTCTGCGCGGTGGCACGGGCTGCCGTGGGGTAGGCCTCGGACATCAGGGTGCCGTAACCCCCGACCATGCCGTTGACGAACATCCCCATGAGCGCGCCGGCGAAGAGCATCACCGTCGGGTCGCTCAACTGGGCGTAGGCGATCACCATGATCACGGCGCCGGCCTGATAGAGCAGGAAGGTCGGACGGCGGCCGATGCGATCGGCCAGCTGCCCGAAGGCCCATACGCCGAACATCATTCCGACGACGGTGACGGCCGTCCACACGCCCGATTTCGTGAGCGAGAAACCGAGCTTCTGCGACAGGAAGGTCGGCAGCCAGATCATGATGCCGTAGTAGCCGAAGTTCTGCACCGAGCACAGGATCACGATGCCCAGGCTCACGCGGGTCGTGCGGGCATCCTTGACCAGCAGACGGAAGGCGTTGGCGCTGCCGTGAGCGCCTGCCGCGTTCCCCGTGCGTCGCACGAAGACTTCCGGTTCGTGCAGCTTGTTGCGCAGCACCCAGGCCACGAACGCGGGCAGTACGCCCACGAGGAACATGCCGCGCCAGCCGATATGCATGAGCAGCAGGGGCGTGAGCAGGGCAGCGGCGAGCACGCCCGTCTGCCAGCCCAGCGCCACGTACGACGACACGCGGGCGCGCTTTGCGGCCGGCCACGCTTCCGCGGCGAGCGCCATGCCGATGCCGAACTCGCCGCCCAGGCCGATGCCCGCGATCGTGCGATATACGAGCAGATCCCAGAACCCCTGAGCAAACGCGCACAGCCCTGTGAAAACGGCGAAGAGCAGGATCGTCCACGTGAGCATGCGCACGCGGCCATAGCGGTCGGAGAGCGCGCCGAAGAGGATGCCGCCCGCGACCGCGCCGATGAGCGTCCACGTCACGAGGGCGCCGGCTTGGCCGGGCGAGAGCTGCAGACCGGCCGTGATGGCCGGCAGCATGAAGCCGAGAATCAGCAGATCGAAGCCGTCCATCGCATATCCGATGGCAGAGCCCGCGAGCGCTTTCCACGCATACGGCGTAACGGTGTCGGCGCTGGTCGTACTGGCGCGTTGTGCGCTCGGCGTATTCAGCTTGGCTTCCATGATCGGTTCCTGTGTCGGTTCGTGTGGGGCGGCGAGGGGGAGAAAGTGCTAAGCCGAACCCGTCAAATATCTAAATTTTTAGACGGTCAAGGCGAAAAAAGCGAATAACTGGGGCAGGCGGCGTCGCGCACGATGAGCAGCGCGGTGTCCTGGTGCGACGCATCCCGCCGTCACCCCTGTTTTCACCGCCCACGGGTTCATGCGCAAACCTCGGCCGAAAGTTGTGCCGCGAAGGTATTGAGCGCGGTGAGGAAGCTGGCGTCCGAGGCGGCCGCCGCATCGCGCAACGTCATGGCATAGCTTCTGCAACGCGCGAGGAACGCGTGGAATGTCTCGCCGTTCGCAGCGACGCCGGATTGGCGCTCTGTGAACGTCTGTGCGGCCTGCGCCAGCAGCAACAAGGCGGCGGACTCTCGCGTCGCTGTATGTGACGCATGCAGACAGCGCGCGGCGAAATCCTCGATGTCGGACAGACCGGCCGTATCGCGCTGTAACCAGGCGTATGCAAGCTGCAGATCCATCATGCTCTCCAGTTGTCTAAATATTTAGACTAAACGAACCCAACGAGGTGGGCAAGGCGAAAATTATCGGGTCAAACCCTGAGGCCGATCGACGGTGATGGTGGCTGACGCGGCGGGTTCGCCCGCTGCCGTCGCCATTCTCCGACGCACGTCCATGCCTTCCGACGCGCTACCGCGGCGGTTGGCCGCATGACGGACGCCTGGAGGTGCGAGCGCCCGGGTAAGGGTGACGGCACACCTGTGCCGCCATCCCGCCTTCGACGCGTTCAGAACTTCATGCGCAGACCGGCGCCGTACGTCTGCCCGGTCGACAGATCGCTCATGTGGTCGTACTTGTATGCCGCGTAGATGTCCGTACGCTTGGACAGTGGATAGTCGTAGCCGAGCGCCCACGTGGTGCGACGCTGGTTGTCGCCCGAGCCGTTCGATCCGGTGTAGGCCACCGAAGCGAGCACGCTGCCCCGGCCCACAGGCACCGAGGCGCCCAACTGACCCGTATTCGCGTGGAAGTTGCCGCTTGCCGCCTGACTGGCCACGAGCATGTACTGCGCGAAGACTTTCACGACGGCGAAGTCGTACGAGAGGCCGACCTGAGCGGTGTTCTGGTTCGTGAGCCCGGCCACGCCCGGCAGTTGCGTACCGAAGTCGCCCGGCGTGTTGCTGAAGTTCACGTACTGATAGTTCGCGGCGGCCGCGAACGGCCCGTTGGTGTACGTGAGAGCCGCCCCCCATTTCTTCGCGCTATGGTCGCTCGCGCTGTTCCCCGTGGCGTAGATCAGCGTGCCGGCAAGCCCGGCGTAACCTGGCGACGTGTACGCCACCGCGTTGTTCCAGGCCGAGTCCCCGACCACGCCTTGCGTCCCCAGACCCTTGTAGGTGTGGAAGATCATCGGCGAGAACGTGTACGAGTTGTTGAACGGGTTGAACTGGATCGTCGCGAGATAGAGCGGCGTGGTGATGCGCCCGATGCGCAACGTGCCGAGGGTGGTGTTCGACAAGCCCACGTAGGCGTTGCGCGAGAAGAAGCTGTCGCCCGCGAAGCGCCCGTAGGTGCCGTTGTTCGGTTGGAAGTAGCTTTCCAGCACGAACAGTGCGCTGTTGCCACCGCCGAGGTCTTCCGTGCCCGACATGCCCCAGTACGAGGTGGTCATGCCACCGCCTTGCTGCACCACGGCGGCGTTGCCGCCCGGGTTCTTCACCGAGCCGACGTAGGCGTCGGCAAGTCCGTAGAAACTCACGCCCGACTGCGCGTGCGCCGTGGTGGCGAGCGTTGCTGCGCCCAGTGCGGCGGCGCCAGCCACCTTGTGCCAGGTCTTCATCATTCCCTCTCTGCTTTGTACAAATTTATGGACGGCGCGCAGGCTACCACTGCCGGCGCACGCGGTCATCCCCAAACGGGGAAGGGCAGCCCTGTGGTGCAGGGCATTCTCGTCGGATGGGGGAATCCGTGAGAGGATCGTGCCGATGTCTAAAAAAATAGACAATCGGAAAAATATTCTCGTAGCGGATGTGGGGCGCACGCGACAGTGTCCTCGATACGAGACCGGCAAATGCACCGCCGTGCGGGTGCCGGTGCACCGGTATAATCCCGGCACCGCCATGCGCGTGCTCCGCGACCAAGTACGCACCGGCATGGGCGAGGTATCCGACAGGGGGCGATTTGAATCGAACTGCGACGACTTCCCGGGCGCCGAGAGGCGCGCGCTTCAACTTCCGAGCCATCGGCGAGCGCTTGCGCGCCTATCGGCTGGCGGCGGAGTTGCGCAGTGACGATGTGGCGGAGCAGCTCGATATTTCGCGCGCCGCGATTTACAAGCTCGAGCGTGGCGAGATCGTCAAGATCGATACGCTGGAGCGGCTCGCGGCGCTGCTGGGGGTATCGCTCGCCAACCTGCTTGGCGTGGAGGTCGAGTACCACGACTCGGCGGTGAGCTACTTCGAGCGCATGCGGCAACTGGAGAGTCGCTCCGAGCGCATCGTTGCGCACTTCGACCCGATTTCCTTTCTGCTGACATCGGACGACTACGACGTGTGGCTTCGGCACATGCTCGAGGAGAGCATTCCGCCGCGCCTGGCCGATCGTCACTGGACGAACACGATGGACCGTGTGCTCGGCATTCTGCAGGAGCGCAAGTCGAGCTTTTCGCGGCAGCGGCTCGCGGTGACGAGCCTTATCGGACTGCGTCAGATCGAGCAGTTCCTGCATCACGGCCTGGTCGGACGTCTCGGTCTCCCGCCGGGCGTGCAGTTGGAGCGCAAGATGGCCGCGCGCCGCGAAGTCGCGCGCATCGTGGCGTTCCTCGAAGCGGATACGGCCGGCGTGCAGATCGGCATCGTGAGCGACAACATGCCGAACGAGACGTTCCAGATCTTCGAAGCCCAGGGCGAGGCGTACGTTGCCGTGTCGCCATTCCGCCTGGGCGAGTTGCCGAATCTGCGCACGGGCATCGCCACCATCACGACGTCGCCCGACGGCGTGGGCATGTATCGCGCCATGATCGACCGCCTGTGGGCGGACTCGGCCAAGGGCAAGGAAGGCGCGGCCTTGCTCGGACAACTGCTGGCGAGATTCTGACGCGTCGGTCGATGGCCGTTCCGGCGCCGCTCGGTGCGTGACGCCGGGCGCACCGTTCCTACGGGAAAGACGTCGAGCGATTCCACAACCAGAAGCCTTCCGTCACATTCGACATCCCGTTGCGTTGCAAGCGACTAGTCTCCTCGCGCCAAGACCCGGTGGTCTTGCGATCAGGAGATTACGTTATGGGATTCCCAAGAATTTTTTCATCGCAGGTCACGCCGCCTGTCGTGACACTGAGCCAGCGTCCGAAATCGGGCGATCTGCACGACAGTTTCGGTACCGATTTCGAGCGGCTCGGGCAGACGAGCCCCATCGCATCGAAATCGCCGTCCGCCCGCCCGTGGCGAGTCTGTCCCGAGCGCGCTCGCACCGTGCCCGGCGGGACGAGGCAAGTGTCGTACGGTGCGTGGCTCGCCGACTCGGGGCGCGATTGCTACGCCGTGATGGGGATGACGGCGGGCGTTGCCGCCCTGGGGCCCGTGGGCGACGCCCTCCGGGACTGGCGCATGTCGTTCCTTACCGACGTCAATGCCGCGCGAGACTTCGAAGGCGATCGTCACGACGCGTTGCGCGATATCGGCTGGGGGAGCCGGGTCTTCGATGTGCCGCGATTGCGCGCTTTTCACATGGGGGCGTTCCAGGTGCAGGCGAACGCCGTCGCCGGGCTGAGCGCGTGGATTGCGCAGCAATCGGCGGCGGGCGAGGCCTCTGCACCTGCGGACCTCGACGCCACCATCGATGCGGCGCTGGTCGAACGCGCGACGGATTTGCGCGACACGATGTTTGTCTACACCGCGAAGTCGATACGCAACCGCATCGCGCAACTCAACTGTGAGCGGCGCGATCTGTTCCTGCTCAATGACATGACGCGCGAGGCCGAAGGCATCGTCGGAAAAGGTGGCGAGAACGTACCTTTGCGCCTCGCGGTGCGCGGCGACAAGTGCGTGCTCAAACCTGCGAAATCGCGATCAAGGTTTCCGATCTGCATACAGCGCGCGCGTCGCGAGGCGGCCGCGTTGGCGCTGATGCTGGGGCGTTCGCCGAACGAACCCGTCACGCTGAAGACGTTGCGCGATCAGGGTTTCGGTCGTCACGAAAGCACGGTGCTGCTTGGCGATGCGCGCTGGACCGGTGTCGACATGGCGCCGGACGAACCGTGGTTGTTCGGTCGTATCCGCGAGCTGGAAAACGCGAAGCGCTCGGGCTTCAGTCTGCTCGACGAGATGAAGGACAGTGTGAACCGGCCGTACCGGGCGGGGGCGCCGGCGCTGGTCGTCGACGACAGCGCGGTCGATGTGGTGACAGAGGCGTCGTTGGGGCATCCCGGCGAGTTGCTGCTGCCGCAGGACAGGCACGAACCGTTGCGTGCGACATCTCGTCCGGTCGTGTCGGCGGAGGGCGCGCATCGGCGTGGATCGTCGGTCGACGACATGACGGCCGATGAACTCACGCCGCCGCAAACGCCTGCCCGCGAGGTCGGTAATGGCCCCACACCTCGCTCGACCGGTCGCGCATCCGTCGAGTTCGCGCGGACGATGGTGGATGCCGGACCGCAACGCCCGCGGGCACAGCGACAGGTGGTCTTTGCCGAGGTCATCGGCACGGACGACAATGCACGCGCCTCGCCATTGTCGTCGCATTCGCCACGGTCGCCACAGTCGCTCGGACAGCCGTTGTCGCAGTCCTCACCGCACTACGAATCGCAGCTGGAGTCGCGTGTGACACGGCACTACCAGCGACGCCACGAATCGCCGTCGCCGATCGCGTTGGCGTCGTCGACCGCTTCGGATGTTTCGACACCCTTGATACCCTCAACGCCTTCGACGCCGACGCCGCCACAAACACCTCAGTCCCGGCAGGCTTCGCAGGCGCCGTCTACACCGTCGTCGCTTCCACCGCCCGACGACCGGTCCGCTTCTCAGGGGGCTGACGATGCACCGCGCGCTCGCCGCCAGGACAAGTTCGAAGAGAAAGCGAACCGCCGTCCACACGTCACGTCGGCGCCGAAGCTGCCACCGGTGCTCTCGCTGAAGACGCTCAGGGCCAGGCATGGTCCCGCGCTGCGCGCCGCCGAAGCGCTGTCGGCGGAAAGGCTTCAGCAGGAGGAGAAGGCTGCCGAGCTTGCGCGCAGCCGCGTTGCCGCGGTTACCGCATCGGCCACGCCACCCGCGCGGTCGCCGGCAGGTGCTGCAGTGGCTTCAGTCGCTCCAGACGTGCCGTCCTCAAGGCCGCCGCATATGCCATCGATGCCGCCGATTCGGGAATAACGACGCGGCTCACTCGCAAGGCATGGTCCTCGCATCGAAAAGCGCGAGTTTCGAGACGCCGTCCCTCGTTGTCGAGGGGCGGTTTTTTATTGCCATCTCGGCATACGGAATGTCTCGGAGTTCTCTCCAAACTGCCGAAAATGCCCCGAACCCCCCCTCGATGTTCTGCATGCCAAAACACGTCGTGCGCGCGTGATAGTAAATATTTTAATTATTGGCAAGCCTTTTCCATCAACAAGTTGCGCAACTTTCGCAACGAACTCGACTTTGCCATGTAGGGAACTTGTAAGTAGAATGGCCGCGTTAAATTGCGCTACGCGAGGTGAATGCCCCCGTCAGGTTTTCTTCACGCATTGCGAGCCCCCGCTTGACTGTCATGCGTGATTCGTCCCGTCCCCCACAAAAAACGGAGAACACTCCATGTCACAGGACAAGGAACCGCGCCGGCGCTTTTTGCGCCAGGTGCTGGCGATCGTCCCTGCCACGACGCTCGCCGCCGGTGCGACGCTTACGCAGTCCGCCTGCAGCAGCGATAAAGCCGCGGCCCCCGCCGCTTCGAACACCCCCTACGAGCCCAAGTACTTCACTGCCGACGAGTGGCGTTTCGTCAACGCGGCGGTCGACCGCCTGATTCCGGCCGACGATCTCGGCCCGGGCGCACTGGCTGCGGAAGTGCCGCAGTTCATCGACCGTCAGATGGAGACGCCGTTCGGCCACGGCAAGCTCTGGTACATGCAGGGCCCGTTCCACACCGATCAACCGCCCGAAATGGGCTACCAACTGAGCCTAGTGCCGCGCGACATCTATCGCCACGGCATCGCGGCCTGCGACGCCTACTGCAAGAAGCAGCACAACAAGGCGTTCGCCGATCTCGACCATGCCACGCAGGAAGCCGTGCTCGGCGATCTGGAGCACAGCAGGATCGAGTTCGACAGCGTGCCGGCCCGCACCTTCTTCTCGTATCTGCTTGGCAATACCAAGGAAGGTTTTCTCTCCGATCCGATTCACGGCGGCAACAAGGACATGGTCGGCTGGAAGCTCGTCGGGTTCCCGGGGGCGCGCGCGGACTTCATGGACTGGGTGGACCAGCCGAACGTCAAGTACCCGTACGGGCCCGTGTCGATTTCCGGAAAGCGGGGCTGATCCATGGCAATCAAGAAAGACAAGGTCGATGCCGTCATCGTGGGCTTCGGCTGGACCGGGGCCATTCTCGGCCAGGAGCTCACCGACGCCGGGCTGAACGTGGTGGCGCTCGAGCGCGGCGCGATGCGCGACACGCCGACCGACGCCCAATATCCGAAGGTCATCGACGAACTCGAATACTCCGTGCGCGGCAAGCTTTTCCAGGAGCTCGCGCGCGAGACGGTCACGATCCGCCACACGCCTGACGACCTCGCCGTGCCGTACCGGCAGAACGGCTCGTTCCTGCTCGGCAACGGTGTGGGCGGCGCGGGTTTTCACTGGAACGGCATGCACTACCGGATCCTGCCC
This sequence comes from Pandoraea pulmonicola, assembly GCF_000815105.2. NCBI lineage: Bacteria > Pseudomonadati > Pseudomonadota > Betaproteobacteria > Burkholderiales > Burkholderiaceae > Pandoraea > Pandoraea pulmonicola. Next base: position 2,018,879 of record NZ_CP010310.2, read on the forward strand.
GAAGAACTCAAGCTGCGCAGCCACTACGAAGCGCGCTACGGCAAGAAGTTCATCCCCGAGGGCATGACGATTCAGGACTTCGGCGTGAGCTACGAAGAGCTCGAACCGCACTTCGACTTCGCGGAGAAGGTGTTCGGCACGTCGGGCAAGGCCGGCAATCTGAACGGCAAGATCGTGCCGGGCGGCAATCCGCGCGAAGGGGCGCGCTCGAGCGAGTACCCGACGCCGCCGCTGCAGAACACCTATGGCGCGACGCTGTTCGAGAAGGCGGCGCGCGAGGTCGGCTTCAATCCGTATCCGGCGCCCGCGGCGAACACCTCCGAGCCGTACACGAATCCGTATGGCGTGCGCCTCGGGCCGTGCAACTTCTGCGGCTTCTGCGAGAACTACGGCTGCTATATGTATTCGAAGGCCTCGCCGCAGACCACCATTCTGCCGGTGCTGCTCAAGAAACCCAATTTCGAGTTGCGCACGCACGCGTACGTCACCAAGGTCAATCTCGACAGCGACGGCAAGAAGGCGACCGGCGTGACCTACATCGATGCGCAGGGGCGCGAAGTCGAACAGCCGGCCGACATCGTCATCATGGCCGCATACCAGTTGCACAACGTGCGTTTGCTGCTGCTCTCGGGCATCGGCAAGCCGTACGATCCCAAGACTGGCGAGGGCGTCGTCGGCAAGAACTACGCCTATCAGATGAACGGCGCGATCAATGTGCTGCTGCCCAAGGGCACGCAGCTCAATCCGTTCATCGGCACGGGCGCGGGCGGGGTGTCGATGGACGATCTGAACGGCGACCAGTTCGATCACGGGCCGCTCGGTTTCATCGGCGGTGCGAGCATTCGTCACGTGCGCTACGGCGGCCGTCCCATCAAGATGACGCCGACGGTGCCCGGCACGCCATCGTGGGGCAGCAAGTGGAAGGCGGGCATTGCCGACGCGTACCAGCGCTACATGACCATCGGGATCTCCGGCTCGGTCATGTCGTATCGCGACGCCTGCCTCGATCTCGATCCGACCTATCGGGACGCGTACGGGATTCCGCTGCTGCGCATGACCTTCGACTGGCACGACAACGAATACGCCATGCTCGGCTACATGGGCGACCGGATGGAGGAGGTCGGTCGCGCGATGAACCCGGAGAAGGTGTTCCGTGCGATTCGCAAGAAGGGCACGCATTACGACACGCGGATCTATCAGAGCACGCACACGACCGGCGGCGCCATCATGGGCACGAACCCGTCGAACAGCGTGGTCAACAAGTACCTGCAGAGTTGGGATGTGTCCAACGTGTTCGTGATGGGCGCCTCCGCGTTTCCGCAGAACATGGGTTACAACCCCACGGGTGTGGTGGCGGCGCTGGCGTACTGGTCCGCGAAGGCGATTCGCGAGCAGTACCTCAAGAACGCCGGCCCGCTGGTGCAGGCTTGAGGAGCGACGCCATGATCCGCAAAACGATGATGAAACGCTCCGCCGCCGCCTTCGGGGCGGGAACGCTCGCCCTTGCGGCCTTCGCCGTGTGGGCGCAGAACGCGGCCTCGCCTTCGGCGGCTACCGTGTCGCCGGTGCCCACCCCTTCGGTGGCTGCTTTTCCCGTGAGCGCGGCGGGATCGCAGACGCCCGCCGCCAACGATCCGCAGGCGCAACTCGTCCGGCAAGGCGAATACCTCGCCCGCGCCGCCGACTGCGCGGCCTGCCATACGGCGCCCAAGGGCAAGCCGTTCGCCGGCGGCCTGCCGATCGCGTCGCCCATCGGCACGATCTATTCAACCAACATCACCCCGGACAAGGACACCGGCATCGGCAACTACAGCCTCGAGGACTTCGACAAGGCCGTGCGCCACGGCATTGCGAAGGATGGCTCGACGCTGTATCCGGCCATGCCCTACACGTCCTATGCGAAAGTGCGTCCAGCCGACGTGAAGGCGCTGTATGCCTACTTCATGAACGGCGTGCAACCGGTCGCACAGGCGAACAAGGCCACTGATATTCCATGGCCGATGTCGATGCGCTGGCCGCTGTCGATCTGGCGCAGGATGTTCGCGCCGCCGGTCGTGGCCGACGTCGCGTCGACCGACAACGATCCGGTCTCGCGTGGGCGCTACCTCGTCGAAGGGCTGGGCCACTGCAGCGCATGCCACACGCCGCGCGGCGTCGCGCTGCAGGAAAAGGCGCTGACGGACGACAGCACGGCGTTCCTCTCCGGTGGTGTGGTCGACAACTTCCTCGCGAAGAACCTGCGCGGCGATGTGACCGACGGTCTGGGCAACTGGAGCGAGGGCGACATCACGGCGTTCCTCAAGGGCGGGCGCAACGACCATTCGGCAGCCTTCGGCGGCATGTCGGACGTCGTGCGGCACAGCACGCAGCACATGAACGACGACGATCTCGCGGCCGTGGCGAAGTATCTGAAAACGCTCAAGCCCGTCGACCCGAACGCCAAGGCGCTCGCGTACGACGAGACGGCCGCCAAGGCGTTGCGTGCGGGCTCGGACAAGAGCAATGGCGCGCTCACGTTCATCGACAACTGTGCGGCATGTCACCGCAGCACGGGCAAGGGGTACACGCAGACGTTCCCGACGTTGGCGCTCAGCTCCACGGTGAACTCGGCCGATCCGACCTCGCTCATCCACATCGTGCTGCGCGGCGCGGAGATGCCGTCGACGAAGTCGGCCCCGACGCACTACGCCATGCCGGGCTTCGACGACCGTCTGACCGATCAGGACGTGGCCGATGTACTGACGTTCGTGCGCACGAGCTGGGGCAACAAGGCGCCGGCCGTGACGGCGGCGCAGGTCGCCAAGGTGCGCAAGGACGTGGGCGCCGCGCCGCAGCCGCAGCGGTGATGTGTCGTTGAGGCGTTGCTGAGGCCATACGGGCGTCGCGTCGGCATTGCGCGCGTGTGTGGTGAAATGAAGCCCCGTCGGGCTGTGCTGCCGATGGGGTTTCTCATTGGGGATTCGCGTCGCGCTGAGCGATGCGATCGAAGCGAACAACGCATGGCGAGGAGGTTGTCGTGCCATTCATTCTGCTGGCGCTCGTCGTTCTGGCGGGCATTGTCTATGGCGCGGTGCGGCTTTACGCGATTGTCGCGATGCGCTTCGGCACGCTGGCCGCCGTCGCGACGATTGCCATGTGTGTGCTCGTCGTGGCCTGGTTCGTGATGGACGCCGTGCGCCGGTATCGCGCGGTTCACGGCGTGCGGCGCGAGGGCAAGCGGCTGGTGCGCGTGGCGGGCGAATGGGGAGAGCTCGCGCTCGACGCCGATCACAAGATGGGCACGATCCGTGTCGATGGGCGCGAGACGCGCTTCGTCTTCTCCGACGTCGCGTCGGTGCATCCGGTGAGCGAGGGCGGGCGGTGGTCGCTGGTCATGACGCTTGCCCACAACACGCAGCCCGAGTGGCGCGTGCCGATGCCCGGGCGGGCGTTGGCGAAGCGCTGGACGAAGATATTCCGACTGGCCAATGCCCACCGCCTGTGACTCGCGCGCTTCCCTCGGGGCCTCCCCATGACCTTCATGCCCCTCATGCGCCTGCCGGCAGTGGCGTGCGCGCCGGGCGGACGACGCTGGCGTCATCGATTGGGAAGTGAAGTGCGGCGGCCGCGACACCCAGGATCGCGGTTGCGGCCCAGATCAGGTTGTAGGACCCGGTGACGTCGAGCACGTAGCCGCCGAGCCACGCGCCGAGGAACGAGCCGACCTGATGGCTCATGAAGCACACGCCGAAGAGTGTGCCCAGATGCTGGGTGCCGAACACTTTCGCGACCAGCCCGCTGGTGAGCGGCACCGTGCCGAGCCAGGTGAGGCCCATCACTGCCGCGAAGATCACCACGCTGGCGCTCGACTTCGGCGAGAGAAAGAAAATCGCGATGGCGGCGCCGCGAACGAGGTAGAGCCAGCCGAGCACATGATGCTGGCGGTAGCGTCCGCCCAGCCAGCCGCAAGCCCAGCTCCCCACCATGTTGAACAGACCGATCAGCGCGAGCGCTGTCGCGCCGAGGCCGATCGGCATGTGACACATCAGCAGGTAGCCGGGCAGGTGGGTGCCGATGAAAGCGAGCTGGAAGCCGCACGTAAAGAAGCCGAGCGTGAGCAACTGATAGCCGCGATGCGCGCGCGCTTCGCGCAGAACGTCGCGCAGCGACACGTGCTCGCTGTCGTTGGCCGCCGCGGTGTTGGTCGAGGTGCGAGCCGGCGGTGTTGTGGATGGCATTGTGGCGGTGGCGCCCGGCGTCTTGCCGCGGCGATGCAATGTCATCAGCAGGCCGAGCGGGGCCGCGCAGCACAGGATCAGTGCGAGCACGAAGAGCGAAGTCGAGACACCGAACGCCGAGCGCAGTCCTTGCGCGACAGGGACCAGTGCCACCTGCCCGAGCGAGCCGCCCGCGCTGACGAGCCCCATCGCCATCGTGCGCTTCTCCGGAGATACGGCGCGGCTCACGGCCGGCAGTACCACGCCGAACGTCGTGCAACTGATGCCGAGCCCGACGAGCACCCCCAGTCCGATGACGAGCCAGACGCCCGACGGTGCGAGTGCGGCCATGGCGAGTCCGCCGGCGAAGGCGAAGGCGCCGAAGGCTACCACGGGCGCTGGACCGTGGCGGTCGGCCATCGCGCCGGCGAACGGCTGTGCGAATCCCCACACCAGGTTATGCAACGCGATGGCGAAGGCGACGAGCGTCACCGGCACCCCTCGATCGTACGAGAACGGATTGATGAACAGCCCGAACGTCTGGCGCGTACCCATGGCGGCGCTCAGCACCAGCGCGCCGGCCAGGATGATCAGTGTGACGCGGCCTTGCAGCGAGGGCGATGCGGAAACTGCGGTTTTTGTCATGGCGGTGAGTCCTCCTCACCGAAGTGTCGCAACGAAAGTCCCGTCTGGCAAAGGAGTAATGCGTGAAGGCAGGTGAATTTTATTCACCTTCGATGGTGTCCGCCGAGAGCCTTGCCTGCTCGATGAGCCAGTCGCGGAAGGCGACGCATTCGGGGTGCGGCTCGATGTCGTCCGCACAGATCAGCCAGTAGGCACCCTGGGCTTGTGTGGCGACGTCGTGGGCGGGCACGAGGGCGCCGCTCGCAAAGTAGGCGTCGACCAGCGGACGTCGGGCGATCACCACGCCGAGGCCGGCCATGGCCGCGTCGAAGCCCATCTGGATACTGTCGAAGCTCAGCCCGCCGCGCGCATCGAAGTCGTCGATCGCGGCGCTCTCGATCCAGCCCTGCCAGTCTTCGCTGGCGCTGCTGACGTGAATGCGTGTGACGGTGCGCAGGTCGAGGCGCCCGTGCGCGTCGCCGTGTCTGGCGAGAAACGCGGGGCTGCAGGCGGGCACGAAACGCTCGCCGAATAGCCGGTGCCACCGATCGCTGGCGACGGGCGCGCGCGAGAGGCGGATGGCGAAGTCGAAGCCGTCCGACGGAAAGCCGACCTGGCGGCGCGAGGTGTCGACGGTGATATCGACGTTCGGCATGCGCGCCAGGAATTGATCGAGGCGCGGCAGCAGCCAGCGCGACGCGAGAGTCGGGGCGCAGGTGAGGGCGATGGCGCGCGAGGCGTCCGGCGTGGGCAGCCGGCGGGTGCCGGTGAGCAGCAGCGAGAACGCTTCGGTCACGTAGGCGAGATAGTCCACGCCTTCGGGCGTGAGCGCAAGGCCCTGCGGCGAGCGTGTGAAGAGGGCGACGCCGAGCGTCTGCTCGAGACCGACGATGCCGTGGCTGACGGCGCTCGGCGTGAGGTGCAGCTCGGCGGCGGCGCGTTTGAAACTCTGATGGCGGCCGGCGGCTTCGAACAGTCGCAGGGCGGAGAGCGGTGGCAGACGGGGCGGCATCGGGGTGAGTGTCGAGCGTTCGGGTGAGCGTGGCGCCGGGGTCGATAGCGTCGTTCGAATGCCGTCGATTCTCGCATGATGCCGGGCATTTTACCGCCGAGTGTTCACAGGGCCTCCGACATGCGGGAGGCGGCGCGGCACGACAGCGACATCGCTCCGACAACGTCGGCGCGCCCGCATCCTTGCCCGAGGTTGTGCTTCGACCGTCTGCGCGGGAACTGTCATGGCTGGCGGCCGGTACAGGCCCGTCCGTTTTTGGCGAACTGTACCGGGATTCGTCTGGGGAGCCTGCCTATGCTGTGACTCCGCGCACGCTGGGCGTCTGCATGGATGCGACGCCGGCGCGGCCTGATGCCATTCGACCATGTCTACTGAACAACTGCTCGCTTTCTGCGCTTTCGCCGTCATCACGCTTGTGACGCCGGGGCCGAACAATATGATGATTCTCACGTCGGGCCTGAACTACGGGTTCGTGCGCACGCTGCCGCATTTGGCGGGCATTGCGTTCGGTTTCGCGCTGATGGTCTTTCTGACGGGCACGGGGTTGCACTCGGTCTTCGTTCGTTTTCCCGTGATTCACACGGTGCTGAAGTATGTCGGCGCGGCGTATTTGCTGTGGTTGGCGTGGCATCTGGCGCGCTCGGGGCCGATCGACGGGGAGCGCGGCGGGCGCGAGCGTCCGATGCGTTTTCTGGGCGCGGCGGCATTCCAGTGGGTCAATCCGAAGGCATGGGTGATGGCGGTGGGCGCGATCAGCACGTATTTGCCGAATGCGTCGCATCTGCCGGACGTGATGCTGCTCGCGCTGATCTACGGCATCCTGTGTGCGCCGTGCATCGGCCTGTGGGCCGGCTTCGGGGTGGCGATGCGTCGCGTGCTGACCGATGCGCGTTCGGTTCGCATTTTCAACGGCGTCGCGGCGGCGTTGCTCGTGGCGTCGCTGTATCCGATCGTGGTGGATTGATCGGGCGTGGCGGTTGACGCGCGACGATCTTCGCGTGAAAGATCGCCGCTTTTTTCATTCCGGATCGGATGGCAAACGCGAGAAGACGTGGAAGTTGCCCGGCACGCCTCTGACCATTCGGTACGCTCGCAGGCATCCTTCCTGGCGATAGCCGCACGCGCGCAGGACGGCGGCCGATCTGAGGTTGCTCTCCAGCGTCACGCCCTGAATTCGAACCCAGCCATTCGCGTCGAATGCCCAATGGGTCATTGCTGCACATATGGCCTTGGCGATCCCTTTCCCCCAATGCGAGGGTGAGAGGTCGTAGGCGATTTCAGCACTCCGATTGGTTGCCGAAACACTATGAAAGCCGACCGTGCCGATCAGCGTGTTCGACGCAACGTCCATCACGGCCAACCGGCGGATGGACTCGGCGGCATCCGACGCGAGCGATTCGAACATCGGCAATAGATCCTCAGCCGCATTCAGATTCCAGCTCGTGTGCTCGACCACACTGGGTAGCCGCAGATAGGCGTACCACGCGTCGAGGTCGGCGCGCTCCAACTGGCGCAGTTGTATGCCGGGCAAGGTCACGTGCGGAGGATTGAAGATGCGCATGGCGGCTTGGCAGGAAGTGAGTCGGTCGCGTAATGATGCACCGCCAGCACATTATTGAAAAGAAATCACAACCAGTGGCCGTCCTGAACCCGTGTCGACCCATTTATTCAAACAATCGGAGTAATTGCAGGTCGCGCCGGAAACCTCGCCTGGGCTGCCAGTATTGGAGTCCACAATACTTGTCTGCCACGTGCCCGCATTTTCCTGGTATTTGGAATGGAGCCATTGGGCAGTGGTTTTCGGCCCACCGGAAGCCTGGATATTCCAAGTCACAGACTTATCTGCGTTGTTGCAATCGAATCCACTATTCCGATCGTCCAAATTGATTTGATAAGCCGTGCCTACGGGAACAGAAACTTTTTCGTTGCCGGGGCCGTACATGCATTGATAGTTCCCGCGGGTAATGGTCAGGTCATAACTACCAGAGCAATTCCAGAATGTTACGTCATGATATTGTTCTTTATTCTGGGTGGTGGCCTTCTCGGAACTACGTGATTGGAGGGGGAGGGTGGAGGTACACGAAATCCATCCATCTTTTCGCGCACTTGAACCTGTCCCATCTTCCTTTGCGGTCTGTTGCGATTTGACCGTGCCATTGACTGGTTTCTCCGCTTGCGCCGGAGTCAGAAAAATACTTGGCGCGAGCAATGAGATTATTATCCGCGCCGCGCCCAGCAGTCGATTCCCGTTGTGGCGTCTATTTTGACGTTTCCAGCAAGTGGGCACGGATATGTATTCCTCAAAAATCTCATCGCTGGTTCGACTCGCATCAAAACTGGGTCGTGCCATTTTTTGCTTCTCCATCGCAAGGTTGGTCGAAAGGGTACCGTCATCCGTTCAACGACACGGACCCCGTGTTGGCGCGAGTGGGCTTGTCACCGGATCGGTTGGCGGTACGACCCCATATCGCTCATTCATGCAGAAATTCACGAAGAATCTGCAAAAGACGCTCGGGCTGCTCGAGGGGACTTGGGTGCCCGCCCGGGATCTCGACGAACCGCGCGCCGAGTTTCGCCGCCAGCGCCTGCCCTTCACGCGGTGGGGTCAGCAAGTCTTCCGTTGCGGACACGACCAATGTAGCGTCGTGATGCGGAGGCATGCTGCCTACGCCTTCACCGAACGTCCTGAGGGCTGCCAATTGACGTCCCTGGTCTTCGAGGGTCTGAGGCGCCGGGTTCTGTCGAAGTGCTGCCTTGAAATTCTCGATGTTCTTCGGCTCCGAAAGCCATGCGAACCCCGATAGCAGGCGGAGACTGGCGTCAATCAGGAAATCGAAGTCGACATTCGCTCGTCGAAGCGCCAGCAGATCTTCAAGCAACATCAGCGTTGCCTGACTGAAAGTTTGCGTCGAGTTCAGGATTGCACACTTGCCGATCAGATCCGGATGCCGTGCCAGCAATATTTGCGCGATTGCTCCTCCCATGGATTGGGCGACAACGGCGGGCCGGGGCAGTTGCAAATATCGAATGAGTTGCGCGGTATCCGAGGCCATGGTTTCAACGGAAAACGATTTTCCGCTGTCTTTTGTGCGTCCGATCCCACGATTGTCGAACGTCACGACCTGAAAGCGCTTTGCGAGCTCGGGAACCATGGAGTCCCAGAACGTATGGTCGCAGGTATACCCTGCGATAAGGAGAAGCGGTGGCCCGCTGCCACGCATCTCATAGTGCATTTCCAGATCGTCCAGCCTGATGACATTCATGGTTGCTCCTTTGTCCCGGCTCATATCCTGTGGAAACGGATCGGCAACGCAGGACGGAAACGACTCGAGTTGATTTCGCGTTAATTCGCCTTGATGAGAACGCCTTCTATGTAGGTTCTGGTGGGATTGCATACGACCTCGACCGTGAACCCGGCCATGATGGCGACGTTCAGCATGTTGAGCAGGATTCTCCTGTTCTCAGGCGTAAAGGTGGGGTCGAATATGTAGGGAGAGGATGGATATTCCAGCAGTGAAAAGTAAGGCTGCGCGCCCATGAAACTGATGGTGGATATGTGCCCGGTATTCGATACGCAGTCAGCGCTGGCGACTTGGGACGCGGCCATCAGAATCACGGATGCGGCAAAGAGAATGGCTTTCTTTTTCATTCTGCTGCTCCAAAGTTATTGTATGGCGTGTCGTATCCGCTGAATGATTTGGGGCATCTCCACATCGCGTTGGCGCAAGGAATGCGTGGGGCCAATTGACAGACGCGTCAAATTTCGTCATCCATAGCTGTCGTCGCCATCGCCATCGTGGATGTAAGGCGGTTTGATGCAGAGCAGCAGGGATCCACATGTCGCCTGTTGCGTGCGCATCAGGGTTTGGACGGCATCGCCTTCTTCGGGCGTTACCTCGATGTAATCGTTGGTCAGCAATGTCTGGCTGGGATCGGGGACAAAATACTCGTCGGGTATATCCCCCATGTTGTTGACGAACGCAAACATCGTTCGAAGGTAGTAAAACAGGTTTCCTATCATGATGGGCGTTCTTAGCTGATTGTCCTGTACCTGGACTTCAACGAAGAAGTGGCTGCGCGCCTGGGTATGTGCGAGACCCAGAGCGTGGCCCAGTTCATGCTTTGCGATCCTTTTCACTATGAAACTAAGCAACCCCTGAATCGTTTGGTCCCTCAGGAACTGCAACGCCAGGGTGGCTTCGTGTCCGCCGAGATAATTTTGGAACTGATTGCTGTAGAACGTAATGGTGGTAGGAAGGCCGTTATGCGTCGGAATGGTGCCCGCCAGAACCGTGGATGTCGACGCTGACGGAGGATCCGTGGCGGTCGCAATGACGACATTGGCTTGAGCACGGTTGGTGACCCTCGTCAGCGACAGATTGCTCGTGCTTAGCGCAGCGCGCCACTCGCTGACGGCTTCCTCGATCACGCTGTTCCAGTCCACGCTATATGGAACGTTGTTGATCACGACCGTCATGAGCGCGGAATTGGGATCGATAAAATACCGTACAGTGCCGCCATATTCGGTCATTGGGTTGAATATGTGGCCGGGATTAGTCAGGCTGTTGGTGAAGGCGATGGGCATCTGCACCGCGGTGGCGGGAGTGGCGAAGAAAATAGCGACCAACAGCGATAGCAGAAACCTCATGTTCGTCCACCATTGAAATTAATCACGTGTATTGGCCTGGATTAAAACTGACAGTCGTCGGTTTTCTCCTGGGGCGCGGTGGTCGAGCTGGTGCTCGATGACGCTCAATTGCTGGTTGGGATTGATCGTTTCGCCTTTTTGCATCGATATTGTCGGTGCATATTCTCTGCGTAAAGGCGAGTCTATCCGAGTGGAAAGCTCAGTGATCCTATCAATGCTGATAGTTGAGTCTGTCGGGAAGTGTGCTGCGGCTGAATGCAAGTTGACCTGGCGTCGGGCTGCGCGCGCAGGATGTCGTGAGCGAATTGTGCTATTAGCCAGCGGGGCAGCAAGCTATGATCGGTTCCAGCGCCGACTTTGTATGTTTTACAGAGTTCGGTGCTTTGCCGAACGGGCGCCCTCCCACATGCGGGGCGTCGGTAAAGTGACGAAGTGTCTCCCTGCCAATCTATCGAATAGAAATCGAGGTGCCGACATGTTGCCAATTTCAGGAAGTGCAGCCTCTTCTGCCCAATTCGCTGCCGTTTCAGCCACGGCGAGCGCAGGACCTCGCGGGCAGCAGACGGGGATGGCGACCGATGTTGCCACGGTATCTTCCGGTGCGTCGCCATCCCTAATCCCGATCGACTACAACAGCTATCGTTCGACCGTCAGCTACGACAGTCGCGTGCGTTTTTTGGTCATGCACTACACGGCCCAGAATTTCAAGGATTCGATCCAATCGCTAGCGAGCGAAAAGTCGAAAGTCAGCGCGCATTATCTGGTTCCCGATCCGACCGATCCTTCATATCGAGACTCCGGGCGCACCGCCGTTCAGATCTTCAGCCTTGTGGACGAATCCAGCCGTGCGTGGCATGCGGGCGTCAGCGTATGGGCCGATCGCACCAACCTCAACGACAGTTCGATCGGCATCGAGCACGTGAATCTCGCGACAAGCGATAGCTCCGGCGAGATCCACTTTCCGCCCTACAATCCGGAACAACTGGAGGCGACCCGTCAACTGGCGCAGAACATCCTTCAGCGGTATCCCAACATCACCCCCACTCGTGTGGTCGGTCATTCGGACATTGCCATCGGACGCAAAAGCGACCCCGGCCCTTGCTTCCCATGGAAGGCGCTTCACGATTCGGGCATTGGCGCGTGGTACGACGAAGCGACCAAACAGAAATATACCGATCTCTTTAAGTCGCAAGGCGTGCCGCCCATTTGGGACGTCATGCAAAAATTCCGCGCTTATGGCTACGATACGTCGGTCGGGGTCGGTGATCCGCCTCTCGAATTCTCACAACTCGTCCGTGCATTTCAGCTTCATTTCCGCCCCGGCAATTATGACGGCAACCTGGACGTCGATACAGCGGCCACGCTGTACGCATTGGTCGAGAAGTACTTCCCTGACGCGGCAAAAGGGGCGTCGTGGAGTCCGGATGCCTGACGTTCGGCGCGTCTGATCAAATTGCCGGTTCGTTGTGCTGCGCCAGATCAACCGTCAATAAATACGAACTCGCGTCCCAGCCGGTGATTCAGATCGGTGCGCGCCCGTTCAAGGGTCTGTCGTAGTTTGGCCGGCATTTGCGACAGATCCTTGCGAGCGAAGTGAATTTCCTTTACGTCTCGATGCAGGACGATCCGGGCGTACACCTGTGCGTCGATGTAGTTATTCCAACCGCCATATCCATAGTTGCGATGGATTGGAATATCCTCGGCGCAAGCCTTTGCCTTGAGGCTTTTCAAACAGCTGTAGCCCCAAAGATCATCCTGGCAGTGGGCGATCAACGTTTCAAGATGGAAAAACGTGGACAGTTCATGCGGGTGAACGTTGGCATGTCGCAGCCTCAGTGCAAACGTGTCGACGGGGCAGTACGAGCATACATGCTTAAAGTGGTCGTGCAAGACGAGGAACGAGTGTCCATAAGTCGGCGCCCCGCCATTCGGTCCGTGTAGAAAGTCCAGCGCCGCATAGCAGGGTCGGCTGGTCCACTGAAAGTCCCGTGCCGGCCCGGCTCCGAAAACGACCGAGTCGTACCGACCGAACTCGGCGTATGGCTGTTTTCCCCGGAGCAATTCTCCCAGGCCCAGCACGTATTCTTCCATGTGCGCCCGTCCAGCGTTGGAGCCTTGTGGTGCGCCAGGTTTTTCACGAAACGCGAAACAATTCACCACCTCGTCGGCAATACGAGTGCTGGAAGACTGTTCAATCTGCACAGGATTGAAGTTGATGGTCAACCTCGCCTCCCGTAGCACTTGAAGCATCCCGTTGAGCAAGTGCTCGTCCCCACCAGCCCGTGCCAATGCTCGTTGCCTATCGACCTCGGCGCACTTTTCGCAGCGCGTGAAGATATCTTGCAACACCCGGGTGCGGAACAATTGTCCATAAATCAACTTGCGCTCTCGATCGCCATGGCGCGATGCAACGCTGTGTCGTCAGCCAGAGGCGCTTCCAATGACGTTCTGCCTTGATTTCCGCTGGACACCATGGCCTTGTCGCCAGCCACCCCGTGCGCGGAGATCTCGGTCGCCTGGGTTTGCCGCACCTCGTGCAAATCCCGGGCAAGAGATGGGAGCCAGGCCGATGCCGGGCGAACTGCTGGCATTGGGACCGCCGCTCTGTAGTGGTTGAGGTGGCTGGTGTTGTAATTTGGAGCGACAGGCATACAGGTCAAGGACAACGAGGTGAAGTATCGGCGGAGCCGCGCGCGGACGAAACGGTCTGGGCGTGGAGGGCGAAACTGCCACGGTCGGCATCGGGGCGGCCGGTATCTGCCGGGGTTGAGCAAACGCCGTGAACAGCGCGGGAACGCCACAGCCTGCCAGCGCTCTGGCGACAGGCGTGGTCACTGTGGACTTTTTGGTTCGGAGACGGTGCGGTCTTGGGAGCCTTGTCGTTCACATAGGCTGCGCGCCAGCCTTGCGGAGCCGGTTTTCGGCGACTGGGGTCAAGCGGCCGTCTGCACGAAGGTAATTTTTCAGTGCCGTCGCCGGAACCTTGTCCTGCCTGGCCACGGCATTGAGCCCCCCCGCGGCCTCGATGCCCGCCTGGCCGAGAGCTTTCCACTTCCGCAACATGGCGGCGGTGACCTTCATTTTCCCGCTTGGGTTGAGTCGGTCTTCGCCGCGCTGGGTCAGGCGGCCGTCGGCATGGAGGTAGTGTTTCAGCGCCCCAGCCGGGACATTGGCCCGCCTGGCGATACCGTTGAGCCCATCCGCCGCCTCAATCCCTGCTTGGCCGAGCGCTTCCCACTTCCGCAACATGGCATTGGTGATCTTTGTTTTCCCGGCTGGGTTGAGCCGGTCCTCGCCGATCTGGGTCAGGCGGCCGTCTGCACGAAGGTAACTTTTTATTGCCCCAGCCGGGACATTGTGCCGCCTGGCCAGACCGCTCAGCCCACCCGCGGCCGCGATCCCCGCCTGACCGAGGTCCTTCCACTTTCGCAACATGGCGTTGGTGATCTGCACATTCCTGCGCGAGGCGAGCCGATCTTCGCCGAGCTGGGTCAGGTCGCCGTCTTCACGAAGGTAACTTCTCAGCGTCCCGACCGGGACGTTGTCCCGTCTGGCCACGGCATCGAGCCCACCCACGGCCTTAATCCCGGCTCTGCCGAGTTCCTTCCACGCCTGCAACATGGCGTAGGTGATGTTCGTTTTCCCGCCTGGGTTGAGTCGGCCTTCGCCGCTGTGGGTCAGGCTGCCGTCTGCACGAAAACAGTGTCTCAGTGCCGCAACCGAGACATTGTTCCGCTTGGCCAGACCCTCGAGCCCCCCCGCGGCCTTAATCCCCGCTCGATCGAGGTTCTTCAATGACTGCAACAGGGCGTCGGTGATCTTCGCTTTCTCGCGCGGGTTGAGCCGGTCTTCACCGAGCTGGGTCAGGCGGCCGTCTACACGGAGGTAATTTCTCACTGTCCCAGGCGGGAGGTTGTTCTGCCTGGCCAGACCGCTGAGTCCGCCCGCGGCGCAAATCCCGGCTTTGCCGAGGTTCTTCCACGACTGCAACATGGCGGCGGTGACCTTCGCTTTCCCGCCCGACGCACCAGTCTCTTTTCGAGGGATTTTGGCTGGGGGCGGCATTGAAACAGCATCTTCTCTATCGCTTGCGTCCTCGGGTGCGGAACGCTTTTCCGGTCCACTGTTCGAGGTGATTCTTCGTGTTGCGAGGGAATGCGGTCGTTGGGTCGAGCTCGACGGCATGTCGAGTCGCTCATCGGCCTGACGCACCACCCGCACATTGGCAGCGAGCGCAGTAGGCGGCTGTGCATTCTGTTGAGGCTGCGCCGACGTTGACGCAGTCACTGGCGGATGGGAGCACGGGGCTCCAATGCTGGAAACTTGAGGCATGGCTTCACATGAGAGAACTTCTTGCGAACGCCTTTTACTGTCGCATGGTCTCGCCATCTGCGCTTGCATGAATCGCTCAGTGCGCGGCGTGCTCGGCCGGATGGGGCAGTGCGCTGCTCCACCGTCCGATGCGAAATGACGATGAAATCAGGGCGCGTCAATCATGAGAATGATCACCCGCCCGTTGCTGGCTTTGAACGATGCCGATGCTGTCACCGGTTGGCCGTGCCCAAGATCCGGTCCATGAGCGCCTCCTCGCCCTGCTTGCGCAAGAACTCTCGAGTGAGCGCTTCATAGACCGCCAACTGCTGTCTCTTCATGAGGTCGACTCCGACCTGCGCCTGCGTCTCGTAGTCTTCCGGCAGCCCGAGACTGACTAGCCGCCCCGCCGTTCCTTGCTCATATTCGGGGAGCATGTCCTGCAATTTTTGACGCGTGCGCTCGATCTCCTCCGGGGCCAGCCGGCCCAGCACCTGCTGCCAAGGCTCCCATTCGACCAGGAAATACTGGGGGAACTCCGCCCGCTCTCGGGCGAGAACTTCCTCCTCGGCGTCCTTCAGATCCTGTGGGGTCACACCGGAGAGCTTAAAGTAGCGCATGTTCGCGATGTCAGTGGGTAATTTCAGCGGTTCGCGCAAATGCACCTGATAGGCTAGATGGACTTCGATTTCCTCGACCAGCCGTAACGCCTGAGCCTTCTTGCGAGCGATACTTTCCAGGGCATCCAGACGAAATGTGCCGCGCCCGCGCTCGATGACCTCATCGAGCCTGTTGTCGTAATCGCCACGGCTGACGGCGTGGGCTTCACTGAGTTTCGTCAGGTTGTTATACGTTAGCGCGATCCGGTCCTCGCAGGACGTGGTGGCCTCCTGGACAGCCTGGAAGACCAGCCGGAGAAGCTCTTTATCCTGGATGACCTTGGACAACCACTTGGCGACAGCCGTCTTGAAGTCGACGTTGTCGTTGACGGGAAGTTCTTTCAAACGGTCCAGAAAACGGGAAAACTCTGCGGCGTGCGCTTCTCCGCTGTGCACCTGCCATTGGCCCACCTGCGCCTCTTCATTGTTGCTGAACCAGTCTTGAACCGTTTTGTAGAGGGGGCGCGTTGCTGCATCGTTCGCGCCGAAAGTCGCCATGGAGAAGTAGATTCGAGGCCCGCTATACCCCGGCGCAGACGTGACCTCCTGCAGCCATTGCAGGGCGGCGGCCGAGATTGGGTTGCCATCGATAATTACTGTGCCATCGCACGGCATGCTCAAAACGCTTGGCGGTAGGTGGGGCAACTGGTTATTGGCCGCCCAGAGGTCCGTGAGACTTACGGGCAGGTCTGGCAGCCGGGTCAACTGATTGGAAATGACATTGAGCACCGTGAGGCCCGGTGGCAATGCCGGCAGCCGGGGTAGCTTATTGTCGTGTACAGCAAGCATCGTGAGGTTCGCGGGCAAGGTCGGCAGGTGGTTCAACTCGTTGCCGGTTGCGTCGAGATTTTCGAGACTCGCGGGCAAGGTTGGCAGGTGGGACAACTGGTTGAATCGAGCGTTAAGCGTTACGAGACCGCTGGGCAAATCCGGAAGGCTGCGCAAACCTAGACGTTGTAAATCGAGTTTGCCATTCGCCATGTTGAGAATCCTGTCCTTCACGATCGCGCGGCCTTTGTCGTTCGGCGGCGCGATAGCCACCCATGCGCATAGGGCAGACCGGTAGAGTTCATCTACGCTGTTGCCATCCACCCCATGGTGCTCGGGTAAGCCCCCGATCAGTTCGCTCAGCAGTGGGCACGCGTCCACGCCTCTGTCCAGCGTGGCGAGCACGTCATGAGCAAGCTGCACATGCACCGGGGAGGGATCGGTGGATTGGCCATCGGGCGCATTTTCCGAGCAAAGGCTTGCGAGAGCGTCAGCCAATGCCTCGGCGTCTTCGCCTTCACTGCATGAGCGCTCCAAGTGCTGCGTCAGGTCGCGGCGCAGCGGCTCCATGTCGGCACCACCCCTCCGGTTGAACTGGCGATGGCTCCAGGCGAGCGCGGCCAATATTGCGGTGCAGCGCTGCTCGTGACCCCAGTCATCGCGCTGGCCCACATATTCGAGGACCAATCTTCTTGCTTCATCGACTTGCAGGGACGAGTAGGGCGGCGCGTTTAACGGCTGAGTCAGCGCGGTCAGCGAAGGTGATCCAGTTGGTGTGATTGGCATCGTGGATGAAATGGCAATGGAGGAGGGCATAGCCCCCGGTTCCCGGAAAAATGGGCCGCCTGTGTCAGGTCACTCTGGCATCGCTTCCACGGTGCTTGCAGTCGGCTTGGCGTGCGCTGACGGGGTGCCTGCGTACAGCCATCACCCCGCAGGATGAGCGTATGTTGGACGATAGGCCGCATAGGCGGCTATCAAAAAACGAGCGTCGGGACGGCATCACGCTGGACGCGGCGCACATCTCCGCCAGGGCCGCGAGGAGGCGCTATGTGGTGGGGCATATGGGGAGCGTGCTCCGTCGTGGAGGTTCTAAGTCGACGAGCCCGCGACCCTGCTCGGCGAGGACACATGGGAAATACGCCTGCGCGAGAGCGATGTCCATGCAAGGGAGCTTGCTGTTTGCCGCGACGCGATGGCGCAGGTTGATTGGGAGGCGCCCTACGCAACCGCAGTCCTCGGCCATATCAAATGTACAAGCTGTGCGTCTGAGCTTGTACATCCGATAGAAACAGCAGTTCGATATCGATCAGACCTGATCTTCGAATGTGTTGCATGTGGAGACCATTCGCCATTCGAAGGTGTCATCGATGATGCTATTTCCGATGCGTTTTGCGGCGAAAGCTATATCGCGATGACTGACGGAGGGGAGCAACCATTGGAGAGGTGTCCATAGTGCTACTAGGATGCCTTCCTCGTTGAATCAGGCCAGTGCATCATTTGCGATGGAAAATTGACGCATGTTCAGTGCCGTGTGTGCGGCGAAGGGTTGGGCCCACACGACCAGGACAATGGAGGGCTGTGCGGATATCACGCCTGGGCGGCGGAACGAGCAGACTGAGTTCATTGGAACGGGCGTTCCACGCATGGGGCGATGTTCAACGACCCGCCGCAGCGCGCCGTTTACGTGTCTTTTTTTCGACAACCAACGATAACCAGCGACAACGACGCAGAAATGAAAAACGGGCCCGAAGGCCCGTCTTTACTAGGTTTTTGACCGTCTTTCGTTGTCGTCGACGGTCGGTGTTTTGGTGGAGCCGGCGGGGATCGAACCCGCGTCCGCAAGTACTCTACGACCAGTTCTACATACTTAGTTCAGTCATTTGATTTAACCGTTTTGTCGCGGACGAACACGCTACGCAACGGCGATCCACTTGATTTTCGGCCCCGGCGTCATGGCACCACCGGAGATTATCTGACGTAAATGACCTCGCCTGGTATTGCTACCCTAGCCCGTCAGAGAGCTAGTGCGAGGGAGGCGCCCTTAGGCAGCCAGCTGGTAACGAGAGTCGTTAGCAGTTACTTAATTTCCCATTGATTAACGAGGTGACGGGTCCTCGGTATGCCCTGAATCGCTTCGCTACCCACGTCGAAACCATGTCGGCCCCGTGGAATTGCTGATTATGACACAAATGCCTCACTTGAGTGCGAAGTCCACCCGCGTCGTCGCCCCCTTGTCCTTGATGCCGTCCGCATTGAGTTTCGGCGCCACCACGAACAAGCGGTCCGACGCAATCTTGTCGTCCAGCCACGAGCGCACCCGCTGCGCACGGCGCTCGGCCAGCGCACGCAGATCGTCGTCGCCGACCTTGACGTTGGTCTCCATGAGCTTTTCCATCTCGTCGTCCGGCAGCGACTTGGTGAACCCGATCATGTTGCGCGGTTTCGCGAAGTCCGCCGCCTTGTATGCGGCCGTCAGGTACTTGCTGCGCTCCTCCGGCGTCACCTTCACGCTGTCCACGTCGATACTCTCGCCCTTGCCGACCATCGCTTTCACCTTCTGCGCCTTGATCGCACGCTCGACCGCCACCTGACGCAGCCCGTCGGTGTCCTTGGACGGATCCACACGGCCCACGATGTCGAGCTTGAGCGACGGACGGTCGTTCAGCGCCTTGACCAACGTCTCGAGACGCTTCTCGTCGCCCGGCATCAACCGCGCGCTGCCCGGTGCGAATTCCACGTAACCCAGTTCCTCGTCCTCGCCGCCGCCAAACGCCGACGCCAGCAGGCTGAACGGCGCGGTCACCGCCCTGACGACCAAATTGATCACCGCGCGGAAAATCACGCCGCCCAGACTGAACTGGGGATCGTCGAGCGAGCCGGAAACCGGAATGTTCACATCGATCTCGCCGCGCGAATTCTTCAGCAACGACACCGCCAGCCGCACCGGCAGGTTGGTTGCCGTCGGGCTGTCCACGTGGTCGCCGAACGTCAACTGGTCGATGAAGATGTGGTTGTTCGCCGTGAGCTTCGCGTGGTCGAGCAGGTAATGCACGTCGACCGTGAGCTTGCCTTTTTCGATGGGGTAGCCGGTGTACTTTGTCGAATAAGGGGTGAAGTTGGTCAGCTCGATGCCGTTGGCCTTTGCGCTCAGGTCGACGAACGCCATCGGCGCGAGCGGATTGATCTTGCCGTTGATGTCGATCGGTGCGTTGCGGTTGACCTTGCCTTGCAGCGCCACGTCAGCCGGTTCCGTCGTGGCCGTGCCGAACGCGCTGACGCGCCCACCGATACCCGTCAGATTGGCCGTGTAGTTCGGCTTCACGAAGTTGTCCGTGAAGTTGATGTTGCCGCCTTGCAGCGTGATCCGGCCAACGTGCACGTCCGCCGGCAGTGCCTTGCCCGTGCCGTAGCTCGGGCCGCGCTGCACGGTCGTCTCACCTGGCTTTTGCTCCTTCTTCTCGACTTCCGTCGGCTGCCCGGCTTCGACGGCCGAGGCTGCGGCGTCCAGCGGCGGCCTGACGGGCGAACCGTCGAGCGACACGCCGTCGTTGGCGCGCGTGAGCGAGCGCGGGGCTTCCTGCTTGTTGCCGATCACGTCGGCCAGGTTCAGACGCCCGTTCGCATTCACGATGATCCGCGCATAGAAACGCGACAGCGCAATGCTGCCCAACTGCACGTTCGGTCTGCCGCTGCCGATGGCCATGTTGATCTGCTGCACCGACAGCGCGTTCCAGCGCACGAAGTCGTCCGCCGTCACCTTGTCGAGCAGTCGCACATTGCCGAGAGTGGCGTCGCCTCGATAGGTGGCCTGCGGCGTGTCGCCCTTCATCGCGAAGGTCGCGCGGCCGCTGCTCGAGAGCAGGGCGCTCGCGATGCTCGCATTCAGTTCGTCGCTCATGTACGAATCGAAGGCGGCCAGATCGAGCTGCTGCGTCTTGATCTGCAGATCACCCGAGAGCGGCTGCGGGATGAGGTTGCCCGTGGCGTTCAGCGAGCCCTTCCTGTTGAGCGTGCCGGTCACTTCCAGCTGCAACGGCTTGCCCATGTCCTGCGATGCACCTTGCACCTTCACGTTGAGCGGCGCGAATTTCGCGTTGATCGGACGGCCTTTGACGGCGCGATCTTCAAACCCGATGCTGGCGTTCTCGATCGCCACCTTGCCGACCTTCCACTGCCAGTCGCCCGCGGCTTGTGCCTTCGATGCTTCGGATGCCTTGGCCGAGGTACGGCGACCTCGCTCGGTACCGACGCGAGCGTTGACGTCGCCGCGCCTGCGGTCCGACGCCTTCGCGTGACCATCGCCGGCGAGTGCGAGCAGGTTGATGGCGCCGTCCTTGTCGCGCCGCGCGGATACGTCGAGACCGGTGACCGAAAGTTCGTCGAGTTCGGCCTTGCGCGCCCCAAGATCGAAGTGCGATAGCTTCGCTTCGGCCTTGGCGAGCTTGAGCGGGGCGTCGCCCTTGCGGCCGGTGAGCCATTCGACCTTCTCGAGCGTCGCGCGCGCCGGTTCGATCTGTACGTTCGGCTGTTTGTCGGGAGCGAAGGCGGCGTTGAACTTGGCCTGCACGCCGAGGGTGCCGCTCTTGAGGTCGCCGGCGAGTGCCCCTTGCGCGAACGGCAGCAGCGGGGCGAGGGCGATGGACTGCGCGTCCAGCTCTCCGCTTGCGTTGTAGGCCGGCAGGCTGAATTGGCCGTGCGCCTTGATGGAGCCGCCGCTCTGGATGCCAATCGATGCGTCGTACGTGGCGGGCGTCTTGCCCAGCGTCGAGAACTGCTTCACGCCGACGGCGATGTTCTCCAGCGAGACGCTCGCCGGCTTTGCGCCGCGCTCATCGGTCAAGTGAACCTTGCTGTTGACGAGTGAGACGTCGCCCACCAACAGGTCGAGCGGCGCAGGCTGCGCAGCGGCGAGCGCCTTGACCTGTTCGGCCTCGGCGGCCGAAGCCGGCGTGGCCGGGCGCGCCGTCTGCTCGGCGGGCACCTTTGGCGCCGCTTTCGCGGCTTCGCTGGCCTTGGGCGATGCGGCCGCCTGATTGACGGCCTTGCCCACGGCCTTGATGGCTGGGCGCTCCGGCAGCAACGCACGCACGACATTGATCGAGCCGTCTTTCTCCAGCACGATGCGCTGGTCGAGACCGTCGACGCGCACGCTGTCGATGTGATAGACGTTGCCCAGCGGCTCGACCTTGCCCAGCTTCACGTCGACCTGCTTGAGCGAGACGAGCGGCGAGCCGTCCGCCTCGTTCACGACCGCATCGGTGAGCCCCGCCGTGCCGGTGAGCAGGACGTGCGCACCTTGCTTGTCGCGGGTGAAGTGCAGCTTCAGATCGGTGCTGATGGCAGCGCTCTTGATCTGTGCCGGCACCGTGACCGGCGAGTATCCGAGGTACTTCGGCACGTCGAGCCGATCGAGCTTGATGTCCACGGTCGATTCGAGCGAATCGGCAAACGGCTTCGTCTGGCCCGAGATATGCAGCGGCGAGCCGTCGATGGACGCTTGCAGCAGCGGCTGCACGAAGATGTTGGTGTCGGCCGGCAGATTGGCAATGAACGGCACGCCGACCTGCAGGTGGTCGACGACGTGCTTCTCGTTCTGCACGGTATCGTCGAAACGGATCGAGCCGTCTTTGATATGAACGTTGTTCAGCGCAAAGCGGGCAGGTTTCGACGGCTCGGGCGACGGTGGTCCGGACGTCGCGCGATCGATGATGTCCGAGAAGTTGAAGCGTTGCGGCGCCGTGCGCACGATGTTGACGACCGGCGTTTCCAGATAGAGCTCGTCGACGACGGGCGCCAGGCGGAACAACGAACTCCACGACGCGTTCACGCGCAGCAGGCCGACGTCCACGAACGGGTGGCCGGGCGTCTTGTCGCCGATATGAACCTGACGCAGGTCGAGGCGCAGCGTGTACGGATTGAAGCTGACGTCGCCAACGGTCACAGGCCGTTCCAGATAGGCGGAGAGCTTGTCGACGGCATAGTGCTTGAGCACCGCCGGCACCGTGAAATAGCTGACGACGCCGAACACGGCGATGACACCGATCGTCCAAAGACCGGTCTTGCGCGCCCGGCGGCGCACGTTGGGGTCGCGGCCCATCGCTTGCGCGCGGGCAAGACCCTGCTGCAGGCGGGCGCCGCCTGGGGAGGAATTTGAAGTCGGTTTGCGATCGTTCGCTTGCTCGGCCATGCGGTCCCCCGTAAGCAGCCAGTGAAGCACGCGCCGCGCCAGAGGGGCGCGGCGGGACAGACCCGGGACCGGCCGTAACGGCAGCGGCCCTGTCCCGGCAGGTGACGAAGCGGCGTCAGGCCGGCGACATCACCAGCGGGGCGATCGCGCCCGCGCGTTCGACGATCGCATCGGCCTGCCACTGAGCAGGCGCGAGCGTATCGCCGCAATAACCGTATGCGGCTGCGACGGTCGCCATCCCCGCCGCTTTGCCCGCCTGAACGTCGCGCAGGTCGTCGCCCACGTACACGATGTCGGCGGGGGCCACACCGATGCGCTCCGCTGCGTACAGCAAGGGCGCAGGGTGCGGCTTGCTATGCGGCGTCGTGTCACCCGAGACCACGCAGGCTGCGCTGTCGGCGAGGCCGAGCAGCTTGACGAGCGGGTTGGTGAGGCGAGCTGCCTTGTTCGTGACGATGCCCCAGGGCATGCCCCGCTCGGCGAGTTCGGCGAGCAGTGCCGGGATGCCGTCGAACAGACGACTCTGCACGCACAAGGCGGCTTCGTAGTTGGCGAGGAAGGCGTCGCGCAGTTCGGGAAACGCGGCGTCGTCCGGCGTGACGCCGAACGCGCTGCCGATGAGGCCGCGTGCGCCGTGCGACGCCTGCAGGCGCAACGTTTCGTACGGGCCTGGCGGGAGGCCGCGATCCGTACGTACCTTGTTGACCGCGGCGACGAGATCGGGCGCTGTATCGGCCAGCGTGCCGTCCAGATCGAACAGCACGGCGCGCACCCGGCCGCCCAGCAGGCGCGGAGGAGTGACCTGGACGGTGGAAAGGACTCGGGCGGGGGGCTCGAACATATCAGGCATCGCGTGTGCACGCGATCATATAGTTGACGTCGGTATCGCGATTGATCGCGTAGCGCTTGGTAAGCGGGTTGTACGTCAAGCCGCGCAGATCGCGGATCGTCAAGCCGCTGGCGCGGGCGAACGACGCGAGTTCGGACGGGCGGATGAACTTGGTGTAGTCATGCGTGCCGCGCGGCAGCATGCGCAGCACGTACTCGGCGCCGACGACGGCCAGCAGCCATGCCTTCGGATTGCGGTTGATGGTCGAGAAGAACACGTGGCCGCCCGGTTTGACGAGCGTGGCGCAGGCCGCCACGATCGATGCCGGCGACGGCACGTGTTCGAGCATCTCCATGCAGGTCACCACGTCGTAGGTGCCGGCGTCGCGCGCGGCGAGCGCCTCGGCGGATATCTCTTCATACTCGATGGACAGGCCGGCTTCAAGGCTGTGCAAGTCGGCTACGCCGAGTGCCTTTTTCGAC
The DNA here is from genome assembly GCF_000815105.2 of Pandoraea pulmonicola. Classification (NCBI taxonomy): domain Bacteria; kingdom Pseudomonadati; phylum Pseudomonadota; class Betaproteobacteria; order Burkholderiales; family Burkholderiaceae; genus Pandoraea; species Pandoraea pulmonicola. The sequence goes on from NZ_CP010310.2 coordinate 2,042,598, forward strand.
AGATCGATCCCTTTGACACGTGCGCCCTGACGCGCCATGGACTCGGAGAGAATGCCGCCGCCGCAGCCGATGTCCAGCACGCGCTTGCCTTGCAGCGGTACGTGCTGCTCGATCCAGTCGAGGCGGAGCGGGTTGATCTCGTGCAGCGGTTTGAATTCGCTGTGCGGATCCCACCAGCGGTGGGCCAATTCACTGAATTTATTGAGTTCTTGGGGGTCGGCGTTCATCACTTGCTCATGGACATTGACGGCTTTCGGCAGGCGGGCCGTCGCGCGGCAGCGCGAGCCCGTTGACCGGGAGGATCGGCAGGCGCCGTCGAGATGGGGGAAGTATAACGAAGGGAGTGTGCCCATGTCCAAAGCGCGCCCATCTGACGCGGCGTAGCGACGAATGCACTGCCGGGATTGCCGTGATCGAAACGAGCGTTTGGAATATCGATTGCCGAGGGCGCGCCACCGACGCGACCATGGCGCGAGCATGGCGGGTAGCCATCGGTACGATGGCAAGGTATTGATCAGGCAGGGAAAATGGCGACTGCGAGCCCTACGTAGATGCGACACACTCGGGAAGCATTCCCTCGCATGAGCGGGACGCCATTTCGTATGTCGCGGCCCGGCGTGCCGGGCAGGACTGGTGGCGGCACAGTGCGGCAGCCGTCGCTGCCGCCGCCGTGAACCTCTGGCCGTTTTGGATCGGACTCCCGAGGGAGGCGCCATGACGCAACCCACGGCGCCGGACAATGCCGGCCCTGAGCCTGGCCGTCCACGCCCACCCGGCTGGCAACGCCGCTGGCGTTGGCTCGCGTTTTTCGTCCTTGTCGTCGTTCTTGTGGCCGCCGCGCTGCTGATCTGGCGCGGGGCCGTGCATCGCGCCCCGCCGCCGGATGCGGCCCAGCCTCCGATCGCTGTGGTGTTCACCGTCGTCGCCGCACGTGACCTGCCGCGCTACGTCGTGCAGGCTACGACGTCCGTGACCGTTCGGGCACGCGTCGACGGACAGATCGAGCGGGTGACGTTCTCCGAGGGGCGCGACGTGAAGGCCGGCGATCTGCTCGTGCAGATCGACCCGAGGCCGCTGCGCGCGCAACTCGATCGGGCGAGTGTCTGGTTCCGGGATCGAAAGGCGAGGCAGGCCCAATCGCCGGACTGAGCGCCTGCCTCCATGAGCTGCCGCCAGACGTTGTGGAGTCCGACGGCTGCCCGAGCGGATGCCGCCACTCAGGATGCGGCCGGCAGGTACGCGAGCACGGCACGCGGGTCGTGATAGCCGAGCCCGAGTGCGTCGGCTACGCCGCGATTCGTCACCATCCCACGTGCCACGTTGAGTCCGGCGAGCAAGTGCGGATCGGCGCGCATTGCGGCCACAGGTCCCTGGTCGGCAAGTTGCAGGATGAACGGCAGCGTTACGTTGTTGAGTGCCGAGGTCGACGTGCGAGGCACCCCACCAGGCATGTTGGCGACGCAGTAGTGAACCACGCCGTCGACGATGTAGACGGGGTCGGCGTGCGTCGTCGGATGCGACGTTTCACAACATCCGCCCTGGTCGATGGCGACGTCGACGATCACTGCCCCCTTGCGCATCAGCCCGAGCATGGCGCGCGTAATGAGCTTCGGTGCGGCGGCGCCTGGAATCAGTACGCCGCCGATGACGAGGTCTGCTTCGCGCAAGTGAGTTTCGATGGCGTGCTGCGTCGAGTAGACGGTTTGCACACGTCCACCGAACTGTGCGCTGAGGCGGCGCAACGCTTCGACCGACTTGTCGATGACCGTAACTTGCGCACCTATTCCAACGGCGACGGTTGCCGCATTGGTGCCGACGACGCCTCCGCCGAGGACGACGACTTTGCCGGCTTCGACACCAGGCACCCCGGAGAGCAACAGGCCCAGCCCACCGTGCGTCTTTTCCAGCGCAGTTGCGCCGGCCTGGATCGACATGCGGCCTGCGACTTCCGACATGGGGGCGAGGAGCGGTAGCCCGCCGGTGGCGGACGTCACCGTTTCGTACGCGATACACGTGGCGCCGCTCTTGATCAGATCGTGAGTTTGCTCGGGGTCCGGGGCGAGATGAAGATACGTAAACAGCGTGTGATGCGGCCGTAGCCGGGCGCGCTCGACGGCCTGGGGCTCCTTGACCTTGACGATGAGCTCGGCGCGATCGAAGACATCGACGGCATTGGCGGCAATGCGAGCCCCGGCGGCAGCGTAGACCGAGTCGTCCATGCCGATGCCCGCGCCGGCTTGCGTCTCGACCCACACCTCGTGCCCGCGTGCCACCACTTCGCGTACGGCTGCGGGCGTCATGCCTACGCGATATTCGTGGTTCTTTATCTCCTTGGGGATACCGATTTTCATGATGCGTCTCCTGTTTTCAGTGTCACGGCGAGAAATCCCGGCGCGTCCTCCGACGTAATGGACAGCCCAAACAAGAACGGCACCCGAAGGTGCCGTTTTCAACATCAGGCGAAGGCTGGTTGGGCCTGCGCATCGGGCGCGCCGCTGTAACGCGCTACGGAAAGGTCATCGGCAAGAATCGCGGGTCGGCGACCCGACATCAGGTCGGCCAGCAACTGACCGGAGCCGCACGACATCGTCCAGCCCAGCGTCCCGTGTCCGGTGTTCAGGAACAGATTGCGCAGTGCGGTGGCGCCGACGATCGGCGTGCCGTCCGGCGTCATGGGGCGCAGCCCCGTCCAGAACGACGCTTCGGCCGTGTTGCCCGCGCCCGGATACAGATCGTTCACGACCATTTCCAGCGTGGCGCGACGTGCCGCCTTGAGCGACTTGTCGTAACCCACCACTTCGGCCATACCGCCGACGCGGATGCGGTCGTCAAAGCGCGTGACCGCGATCTTGTAGGTTTCGTCCAGTACGGTCGAGACAGGCGCCCGCTGCGCGTCGACGATGGGAACGGTGATCGAGTAGCCCTTGAGCGGATACACCGGAATGTCGACGATGCCTTTCAGGAACGGCGTGGAGTAGGAGCCGAGCGCGACGACGTACGCGTCCGCACGTTGCATTGAACCGGCGCACACTACGCCTTCGATCTTGTCGCCCGCCACTTGCAGGCCGTCGATCGGCATGTCGTAGAGGAACTTCACACCAAGCGTCTCGGCCATGGCGGCCAGACGCGTAGTGAACAACTGGCAGTCGCCGGTCTCGTCGTTCGGCAGGCGAAGACCGCCCGTGAGCTTGTGCGATACGGCGGCGAGCGCCGGCTCCGCGCTGGCGAGCGACGCGCTGTCGAGCAACTCGAACGGAACACCCGCCTCTTCGAGAACGGCAATGTCGCGTGCGGCGTTGGCCAGTTGCTCTTCCGTACGGAAGAGCTGCAAGGTGCCGGCCTGGCGTCCTTCGTATGGGATACCCGTTTCCGCACGCAGGGCGCGGAAACAGTCGCGACTGTACTCGGCAATCCGCACCATGCGTTCCTTATTGACGGCGTATCGCTCGGGCGTGCAATTGCGCAGCATCTGGTAGAGCCACTTGAGTTGCGTGAGCGTGCCGTCCGGCCGGATGGCGAGCGGGGCATGCTTCTGGAACAGCCACTTGATGGCTTTTGTCGGAATGCCCGGGGCGGCCCACGGCGAAGCGTAACCTGGCGAAATCTGGCCGGCGTTGCCAAAGCTCGTCTCGAGCGCCGGACCCGCCTGGCGATCGAGCACAGTGACGTCGTGCCCGGCCTTTGCCAGATAGTAGGCGCTGGTGACGCCGATGACGCCACTCCCGAGAACGATGACCTTCATTGCGTTGACTCCTGTAAAACCATAGTTATCCAGTAATAATTCGCATGCTATTCTCGGTTAACTAGATTTAGTTAATGTATATCTCCTGAATTCAGGAAAAAATCATGAGAGTTCAACAGCAATCGATCCGGACGCTGGACCGGCTCGACCGGCGCATCCTCACATTGCTTCAGCAGGACGGACGGATGTCGATGAAGGACCTCTCGGAGCAGGTTGGCCTGTCGATCACCCCGTGCATCGAGCGCGTCAAGCGCATGGAGCGCGATGGCGTGATCATGGGATATTTCGCCCGGGTAAATCCCGCGGCATTGGGGGCGGCGCTGCTCGTGTTCGTCGAGATCACGCTGGACCACAAGTCGGGCAACATGTTCGACCAGTTCCGGCGCGAAGTGCTGCGCATACCTGAGGTGATGGAGTGCCACCTGATCTCGGGCGATTTCGACTATCTGATCAAGGCGCGTATTCGCGAGATGTCCGAGTATCGGAAACTGCTCGGCGACATCCTTTTGCAACTGCCGGGCGCTGTGCAGTCGAAGAGCTATGTCGTGATGGAGGAGATCAAGGAGACGCTGACGATTTACGTCGAGGAGTGAGGCGGGGCAGGGATGGCGTGGTGCCACTGCACCGCTTCGGCGCGAATATGGTTTTTGATGCCGGCTCCTGATGCGATTCGCCAGAAGCGTCAGAAGAGCGGCAACTGCGGATTGGCGGTTCCCGTTGGATCGCTGGAATCCAATGTTCCTCTTGGCGACGTCCGGTCGCGCGCTGGCTTACCGCCATTGCTGCCAGTCCTGGGCGGTGAGTCCGGCGCCGGGACCTTGAATTGATCGTTGCGCAGCGGCGGGCGCGCCTGGTTGAGTCCAAGCTTGCGCGCCGCCAGATGGAAGCGTTGCCGAATCAACTCGGCATGTAGACCCGTCCCCTTCATGCGGGTACCGAATTCCGAACTGTTGTGTTTGCCGTCCCGCACCTGCTCGATCAGGCTCATCACGTGGCGTGCTCGGAGCGGGTAGTGCTCTTCCAGCCACGTCACGAAAACGTCGTGAACCTCGAGAGGGAGCCGTAGCATCACGTAGGCGGCGTAGGTCGCACCCGCTTCGGCGGCGGTGGTTAACACGCGCTCGATATCAAAGTCGGTGAACGCGGGCACGATCGGCGCCACGATCACTCCGGTCGGAATCCCCGCACTGGTCAGCTTGCGAATGGCTTCTATACGGCGGGCCGGGGTGTTCGCGCGAGGTTCCATCTTACGGGCGATGTCCGCGTCGAGCGTTCCCACGGAGATGAACACACGCACCAGTCCCCGTTCGGCCATGCGCGACAGAATGTCGACGTCGCGTGTGACCAGCGCGGATTTCGTGGTGATGCCAACCGGGTGCCCGAAGCGCTCCAGCACTTCGAGCACGCTACGTGTGATGCGGTATTCCCGTTCGATAGGCTGGTATGGATCGGTGTTGGCGCCCAGTGCGAGAAGCGCGGGTTGATAACCACGTTTGCGCAGTTCTGCGTCCAGCCGTTCGGCCGCATTGTGCTTGGCGTAGAGCCGCGTTTCGAAGTCGAGCCCGGGGGACAGACCGAGATAGGCATGGGTCGGGCGCGCAAAGCAATAGGTGCAACCGTGTTCGCAGCCACGGTAGGGGTTGATCGAGCGGTCGAACGGAATGTCCGCCGACGTGTTGCGCGAAATGATCGTGCGCGCATTCTCCAGTGCGACCTGCGTGACGAATTTGACCTCGCATTCCTGGGCCATGTCCGATTCGTGGCGCGTTTCATCGCTTTCTCGGCGCCAGGCCGAAAAGCGTGACTCCAGATTGGCAGTAGCGCCTCGGCCCTTGCGCGACGGGGGCGGCGCGAACGAGGAAGCCATGGCTCGTCTCCTTGAAAGCAGTCCGGACACCGGCAACGGGTGTCCGCAGGGAATGCTCGTCATTATACTGTGTTTTTGTACAGTATTTCGACGGAGGCAATCATGTACGGCGACAAATGGACGAGTGTGGCGGGTGGGGCGAACACGGCCTGGCCGCTGAATGAGGCGAATAGCGTCGGGGACGACCGTGGCTGGCGGGGATGGCCGGCTGTCTGGATGTGGTGGAACTACGCAGCGTTATGCACTGCCGCCTGCTTTGGGCGGCGCGGTTGGGGGCAGGTAGGGGGCGATGGTTCTGGCGATGGCGTTGAGTGCAGCGTGGTCGGCGTTCGGACGTTGGCGGGCCAGATGGATCGCTCGAAGCGTCAGGAGCGAGTACAGCGTCGCGTGGTTTCCGCCCATGACCGCCAGCGCTTCCGTATGTCGAGCCACGATGCCGGCGTCGCCGCGCGACACCGGACCGGCGAGGGCGCCCGGCAGTCCGCGCTCGCGAGCCGCGTCAAGGGTGCCCATCACGAGCGGCCATATGGCGGCTTGTGCGTCGGCCTCCGGCATGCCGACCGCACGCCAGAGCGTCGTCGCTTCGTCGAGCAGGCAGAGCAGAAAACTGGCGGCGTAGTTGGCGCCGGCGTGGTAACGCATGCGTTCGCCAGCAGGAATCGACAGGGCGCGGCATCCCATGTCGCGGGCCAGTGCCTGCAGCGTGCGGTTCAGCGGCGCGTCCGCTTCGATCGTGATGGCGCAACCGGACATGCGCTCGGCGTCGTTGTCCAGCCCGGCAAACAGAAAGAGCGGGTGGAACCCCCCGATCTGGGCGCCGTGGCTCGCCGCCGGTGCGAGCAGAGCGACCTCGGACGCGCCACTGCAATGCACCAGCGCTTGTCCGGCTTTCGGGGACAGGGCGGTGGCGCAGATGGCGATGGCGTCGTCGGGAACCGTCAGAAACACCAGATCGGCATGGTCGAAGACCGCATTCATGTCCCGCGGCCGTTCAACTGGCATCGGTTCGCACTCGCGCAGCGCTGTCGCGATGCGTTGCGCGGCGTGGAGTTGCCGGCTAGCGACAACTGTCACCCGATAGCCGGCGCGCGATGCCGCAGCGGCCATGGCCCGAGCGACGCGGCCCGCGCCAATGAAGCCGAGCGTCGGCTTGAGAGAGGGGGAGGATGTCGTAGTCAAGGCGAAACGTTATTGCGACAGGCGGTTGGGCGTGTCGTGCGTTTCGAAATAGGTCTGGAACGCCACGGCAAAGCCGACCATCATCAGCATGGCGCCGACAAACAGGGAGACGGCGACAATGATGACCGCCGTCCAGCCCGAACGCGACTTTTGCCGCGCGCTCGGATTGAACTGGGCGTTCCAGCGTTCGTCGGGACGAAGGCCATAGACGATGGCGGCAAGAAAGGCCGAGAACAGCGAAATGGCTCCGAGGATAGTCAGGACCCACCCGGCGGGAGAACGCAACTCACTCGTCACCAACAATCCCCATCCGGCAATCCCGCATGCCGAGCCCACGATATGAGCCCAGCCAAAACGATCGCGCAGACCGTAAAGATAGAAGCGGTGCAGTCCGATCGTGCCGAACAGCATGGCCAGTCCAGCGGTCAGGGTCTTGGATTTATAGGCGACTGCGTTCATCGGGGCGCGTTATCGGGAAGGTGTTTCTCGAATGACTTCGACGAGCGTCCAGCGCATGCTCGAAGCGTCGGCGGGCGGATTTTCCATCGGTTCACCGTGGATTTTCACGCGGTATTCTACGCCGGGCTTCCACTCGAAGCCATCGATGTGGGCGTACCAGAGTTCCCACTGCGTTTTGCCCGAGTCATCCGCGTTGCGTACGCGCAGACACTTGCGCTTGGCCACGCCTGCGCAATCCGCCATCTTCGAGTCGACGTCCAGGATCCGGTCTTCCGTTTTTTGGTTTCCGGTGGCGCCGGCAATGGTGCGATTGAGCAGCGTTTGCGACGCGTAAGTCAGTGTTTCGCCGTCGGTCGTGCGAAGCGTCAATTGCGTATCGCGGCGCTCGAAACGCGTGACGCGAGGCAGCGTTTTCAGATAACGGTCTTCGAACGCCATCGAATCCGGACATGCCATGCGCGTTGCGGCAGGCGCCTGCAGACTCACTTGTCCGTTGCCCGGACCGATCTTGTACTGACCAAAGATCCGATTGCAGCCACCGGTGCCGGAGAAGGCGTTCTTGTCGTTGAATGTCAGATTGATCGTGCGACCTTCCGGCAGGGGCGGAACGTCGCTGGCACCCTCCCACTTCACCAACTGCCAGGTGCCGAGAATATCGGCCGGCGCATTGGCCGTGGCCGATGCGTCAGGCGAGGCGGATTGATTGTCCCCCCCGCCGGACGGTGCTGCGCAACCGGCCAGCATGGCTGCCGGGACGATCAAGGCCGCCAGATAGGAAGCGAACGACGAAGGCAGGAACGAGAGTCGACGTTGAGTCATGATGGGATTGTTTTTTGGTTGCGGAGAGGGCAGGGACGGCGAAATCATGACGACGGACGGAGGATGAAATGTCCGGATGAGGCCGTGAGTACCGTGAAGCGTTGACCGTCCGGGTTCATTGTCAGTTCCCCTTCGCACGGGGGAGGGGCGCTCGGAAGTGCAAGGGATTGGCGCCATGGTGATGTCTCACGGTCTGCGGTAGGTGATGCGGTAGATTGCGCCAGCATAGTCGTCACTGATCAACAAGGAGCCGTCCGGTAGCGTGAGGAGATCGACGGGGCGTCCCCAGACCGACTCGTCACTGCCGAGCCAGCCCTGTGCAAAGACCTCCTGTCTAGTGACGTTGCCTTTTGCGTCGAGCACGGTACGGACTACGCGATACCCGACCTTGCGGCTTCGGTTCCATGATCCATGTTCCGCGATAAAGATGCTGCCGCGATAGTCGTTCGGAAATTGCTTACCTGTATAGAAGCGCATGCCGAGCGCAGCGACATGGGCGCCGAGCTTGGTCATTGGGGGTGTGAAGGCTGCGCAGGGCTTTTCCCGGCCGAACTCCGGGTCGACGATATCGCCAGCGTGGCAATAGGGAAATCCGAAGTGTTCGCCCGGGCGGCCCAAACGATTGAGTTCGTCGTTCGGTAAGTCATCGCCGAGAAGGTCACGGCCGTTGTCGGTGAACCACAGCGCGTTGGTGCCCGGCTGCCAATCGAACCCGACGGTGTTGCGCACGCCACGGGCGACGACCCGCCAGTCACTGCCGTCCGCTTTCATGCTGCCAATTATGGCGTAGCGGTTTTCGTCGCGCTTGCAGACGTTGCAGGGCGCACCCACTCCCACATAGAGCCGCTGATCGGGGCCGAAGGCGATATATCGTCCGCCGTGGTGGCTCTCGCTCGGGAGCATGTCGTACACGACGACAGGCTTGCCCGGTTTGTCGAGCCGGTTTTCGATATCGTCAAGCTTAAGAATACGGGAGACAGCGGATATATATAGCGAGCCGTTGTGAATCGCGACGCCGATGGGCATGTTCAGATCGGACGCGATGGTGCGAACCTTCGCCGCGTAGGCGCGAGAGGGATCGAGCGTGATGGCGTAAACGTTGCCCTGTGCGCGGCTACCCACGAATAGCGTGCCTTTGGGGCCGAGCGCCATGCCGCGTGCGCCGGGGACCTGATCGGAGAGCACTTCGACGTGGAAGCCGGGCGGCAGGGAAAGGCGTTCGATGGGGAGCGCGTCCCGCGCAGTCGCAAGCGCAGGCCCGACGGCGAGACCGGTGGCAAGCACGTTTGCGGCGAGTACAGCGCCCGTCCGTTGCGCGAGGCTCCCGAGGCAGGCGCCTCGCGCGGCAAGCCGCGCTAGCCATTGCGGCCGGAAGGTGGGCTGCCATCCATCGGGAAATCGTCGCATGCAGGACTCGCTTCACACAAAGGATTGGTACATTGTAGACCAGTGACCCGCGGCCCTGGATTGCCGCGGTGCCCGCCCAGTCGTGGCCTGGCTTGACGGGCCTTGTCGATCGTTTGGCGAAGTGTTTGTTTTGACGAGGGTTTTGCGCTATAATCACGCGTTTTCTGTCCGAACACTTCTGGATTCACAAGGATTTATTATGGTCGTTATCCGCCTGGCTCGCGGCGGCGCGAAGAAGCGCCCGTTCTACAACATCGTTGCAACCGACTCGCGTAACCGCCGCGATGGCCGCTTCATCGAGCGTATTGGCTTCTACAACCCGGTCGCTGCCGAAGGCACGGAAGGTCTGCGCATCGCTCAGGACCGTCTGACGTACTGGCAAGGCGTTGGCGCCCAACTGTCGCCGACCGTGGCTCGCCTGATCAAGCAAGGCGCCAAGGCTGCTGCCTGAGCGTTTAGCAAGATACGCATTGCTATCGGTTTGCCGATGGCATAAGAATTGAACGGCGGTGCTTGCTCCCGAGCAATCTGGAGTGGGCATCGCCGTGTGTTCGTCACAACGTTGGATTGGCATGGTTCGTTCCGATCGACCCGCACGTGCGCGGTTGCCGCTGAAACTCGGGGCTGCCGGCAAGCGTGCTGAGCAGGTGCTCGCCCCGGTGTCCGAAGTGCCCGACGATCTCGTCGAACTGGGTTACATCGGCGACGCTTACGGAATTCGTGGCTGGATCAAGGTGCAGCCGCACACCGGCAAGGGCGAAGGGCTTCTGTCGGCGGATCGCTGGTATTTCCGCCGTCCCGGCGAGTCGACCTATGCGATGGCTGATGTGCTGCTTAGCCGTGGACATTCCGGAACGGTGGTCGCGCAGCTGCGCGGCAGTGGTAACCGGACGACTGCCGAGGCGCTCAAGGGTCTTCAGGTCTGGGTGCCAAGAAGTGCCTTCCCGACGGCCGGCGAAGACGAATTCTATTGGGTCGACCTGATTGGCGCCCAGGTAACGAATTTGCAGGACGAAGTACTCGGCAAGGTCGTGGGTTTGCTCGACAACGGCATTCATACCGTGTTGCGTGTCGCCTACGAAGCACCGGCGGCCGACGGCAAGCCGGCGAAGACCGCCGAGCGATTGATCCCGTTCGTCGGGCAATACGTGCAGACTGTCGATGTCGAGGCGAGGCGTATTGTGGCCGACTGGGGCCTCGATTACTGAGTTGCGCGTTGTTGCCGATTGACCGCCCGGCCGTTGCTGCGGTCGGGCACTTTTGGACGGATCCGGTCTGATGCAGTTTGACGTCGTCACGCTCTTTCCCGAGATGTTTCGGGCGCTGACCGAATGGGGCGTCACCAGCCGGGCGCTGAAGCAGTCTCGCTACGACTTGCGGTTCTGGAATCCGCGCGATTTCACGCACAACAACTATCGTACGGTCGACGATCGTCCTTACGGTGGTGGCCCGGGCATGGTTATGCTGGCCAAACCGCTGGATGATGCGATCGCCGCCGCGAAAGCGGCGCAGGCCGGAGCGGGCGTTGCGCGCGGCAGAGTGTTGCTGATGTCGCCGCAGGGCAAGCCGCTGACGCACCGCCGCGTGGTGGAGTTGAGTGAGCAGGAACAGGGCCTGATTCTGCTGTGCGGACGTTACGAAGCGATCGATCAGCGCCTGATCGATCGTGTCGTGGACGAAGAGATCAGCCTTGGCGATTTCGTCCTCTCGGGTGGTGAATTGCCCGCGATGGCGCTGATGGATTCGCTGATCCGGTTGCTGCCGGGCGCGCTGAACGATGCGCAGTCGGCCGAGCAGGACAGTTTCGTGAACGGCCTGCTCGACTGCCCGCATTACACCCGGCCCGAAGAGTACGAAGGTGTGCGCGTGCCCGACGTGTTGTTAGGCGGGCATCACGCAGAGATCGAAAAATGGCGGCGCCGCGAGGCGTTGACCAACACCTGGCGCAAGCGCCCCGACCTGATCGAGAGCGCGCGTGCCAACGGATTGCTCAGCCGGGCCGATGAGGCGTGGCTGGCAAGCCTGAAGGCCGACTCGTCGGCCAAGTAGGGCAACGGATGCCGTCATGGGGACGGCATTCGGTTTGAACCCATCCTCTGTCGGGGCCGGCATGCCGGTATAAAACGCCGATACGATGGCACAAGGAGTGGTAAATGAATCTGATCCAAAAGATCGAGCAGGAAGAAATCGCGCGTCTGACCGCGAACAAGACGATCCCTGAATTCGCCCCTGGCGACACCGTGGTCGTCAACGTGAACGTGGTGGAAGGTAACCGCAAGCGTGTGCAGGCCTACGAAGGCGTCGTGATCGCCAAGCGTAACCGCGGTCTGAACTCGGCGTTCATCGTTCGCAAGATTTCGTCGGGTGAAGGCGTTGAGCGTACGTTCCAGACGTACTCGCCGCTGATCGCCAGCATCGAAGTCAAGCGTCGTGGTGACGTTCGTCGCGCGAAGCTGTACTACCTGCGCGAGCGTTCGGGCAAGTCGGCACGTATCAAGGAAAAGCTCACGTTCAAGAGCAAGACCGCTGCTGCTGCCGAGTAAGTCGGACGCCGCTGCGCCCCGGCGACCTCGTGGCCGGGCGCAGCAAAGCCGCATGGAAAAAGCACCCTTCGGGGTGCTTTTTTCGTATTCGCGGCAAACGTTTTACGTCTTGCGGCGCTGCGTCATGAGCGTTGCATCGCACGAATTGGAGTGAGATTCGGTTTTTCTTCGCGTGTACGCATTTTCGTCTTCCTCGCTAAAATAGCGAAGTCCCCGATACTTCCAAGGTCTACGTGGCGCCACCTCTTATCCTGCATCCTGAAGCGTTACCCATCGTCTCGACAGGCGAGGGGGAGCCCTCGGTGCCGGCGGAGCGGCTCACGCCCGACGCGTTGCGAGACCGGCTTGCCCATCCGCCGATCTGGACACCGGATGCGAATATCGCAGAAGTCGTTCCCACCGCACTCTTCACGCCGCGTGCCGCGGCGGTGCTCATGCCGCTCGTCATGCGCCCGCAGGGAACGACGGTCCTGTTTACCCAACGCACGCAGCATCTGAGCACGCACGCGGGGCAGGTCAGTTTTCCAGGAGGCAGTCGCGAACCTGACGACCCGACGCCGATTGCCACCGCGCTGCGCGAATCACGCGAAGAGATTGGGCTGGATTCGGGTGTCGTCGAGGTCATTGGGCGTTTGCCGGACTACGTCACCAGGACCGGGTTTCGCGTCGCGCCCGTCATTGGACTCCTCAAGCCGCCATTCGACCTTGTGGCCGACACCGGCGAGGTGGCCGAGATCTTCGAGGTGCCGCTCGAATTCCTGATGAACCCCACGAACCATCAGGTGCGTCTCTTCCACTATCAGATGGGCGAGCGCCGGTTCTACTCAATGCCTTACCCCAAGCCAGCCGGAGGCGAGTATTTCATCTGGGGCGCGACGGCCGCCATGCTCCGAAATTTCTATCAGCTGTTGCGGGCCTGACGCGACGTACGGATCGAACGCGCAAGATGTCCGCTTGAACCGGCGGGCATACGCGCCGCGAAGGCGCACAGGGCGGGCATTTGCGAGAAGCTGTGCTATCGTTACACCATTCCGTCCGATGATCTGATCGCACGCATGACATTCTTTTCGGTACTCCTCGCGCTGATCCTCGAGCAGGTGCGTGCCCTCTCCACGCAAAACCCGATCTACAACCTGATTCGCTCCCACGCGGCCCACACTTCGCAGACGTTCGATGCCGGACAGCCTCGTCATGGTGTGCTCGCATGGCTCGTCGTCGTCCTGCCGTTCGTGCTGGGTGTCGGCGTTATCTATTTCCTGCTGATGCGGGTCAACATTTTCCTGGGCTTCGCATGGAACGTTCTCATCGTCTACCTGACGATGGGCTTCCGCCAGTTCAGTCACTATTTCACCGATATTCACGTCGCCTTGAACAACGACAAGGTGAACGAGGCGCGTGGGATCCTGCGTCAGTGGATCGGCATCGACACTGTCGACATGCCGGTCGACGAGATCGTGCGCCACACGCTGCTGCATGCGGTCATCGCGTCGCATCGCCACGTTTTCGGCGTATTTTTCTGGTTCCTGATGCCGATCGGCCCTGCGGGCGCCGTCCTCTATCGTCTTGCCGAATACCTGTCGCGCCGCTGGACGGAAGCGGCGCCGGACCGCAGTCCGGGCTTCGGCGCGTTCGCGCGCAAGGCGTTCTATGTGATCGACTGGGTGCCGGCCCGGCTGACCGCCATCGGCTTTGCTATCGTCGGCAACTTCGAAGACGCCATCTACGCGTGGCGTCACTACGCCAAGCAATGGCCGAACGAGAACGAAGGCATTCTGCTCGCTGCCGGCAGCGGCGCATTGGGCGCACGTCTCACGGGGCCGTTGGCGGAGGTGTCGAGTATCGACGCCCTCAATCAAGGCGACGATGCCGTCCTGCCCGTCGGCAGTGAATGCACGCCGCGCACCCTCCAGGCGGCCGTTGGCTTGGTCTGGCGCGCGGTGCTGCTGTGGATGCTGCTGCTCCTGCTCCTCACGCTGGCTGTCTGGCTCGGCTGATGGCCCGACTGGCGAGGCATTCGCATACGAATAGCAAAAACCCCGCTGCTGCGGGGTTTTTTCATGATTGGCACGGCGAGGACGCTTCGCCTTAGTAGGGAATTTGTTGCTCGGACTCGTGCACAAGTTGGGCATAGAGTGCATGGCGTTGTGCAGAGATCCGCCCATCGGCCACCGCCTCAAGGATGGCGCAGCCGGGCTCTTTCAGATGATGGCAGTTGTAGAAGCGGCAACCGGTCAGCAGTGGACGGAACTCCGGGAACGCCCGCTCCAGCGCGCCTTCCTTGAGATGGTGCAGTCCGAATTCCTGAAAGCCTGGCGAATCGATCAGCAGGCCGCCTTCGGGCAGATGGAAGATGCGGGTGAAGGTCGTCGTGTGCTTGCCGGAATTGAGCACCGTCGAGATTTCGCGGGTCGCGGCGTCGGCATTCGGCACCAGCAGGTTCACGAGGCTCGATTTCCCCATCCCCGATTGCCCGAGCAGCAACGACGCCTGGTGCGCCAGACGCGGTTGCAGCAACGCCGTCGCCGCTGCCGGATCGGCGCGCACAGACAACTCCAGCACCTCATAGCCCAGCGCGCGATAGGGCGCCAGCCGTTCGCGAGCGGCCGGCACGGCATGCGCCACGTCCGTCTTGTTGAGCACGATGAGGGGGCGCAGTTCGTTGGCTTCCGCGGCAACGAGCGCTCGGCCCAGCAGGTCTTCGCTGAAGTACGGCTCCGTCGCCAGCATGATCACCAACTGGTCGATGTTCGCGGCAAAGAGCTTGCTCTTGAACTGATCGGAGCGATACAGCAGATTGCGCCGGGGCAGGATCTCCTCGATCACGCCCTGATCGCCCGTACGCGCCCATTGGACTTCGTCGCCGACGGCGATTTCACTCTTCTTGCCGCGGGGAAAGCACAGCACGGTCTCGCCATCGTCCGCTTCCACGACGTAGTGGCGACCGTGCGCTGCCGTCACGCGCCCGTGGCGGCGCGCTTCCTGCGCGGTTGCGGCAACCGGCGACATCTTGCCCTTCACACCGCGCTTCATGCGTGCCCCAGCAAACGATCGATGCGCTGGGACGCAGGCGGATGCGAATAGTAGAACGCCGTGTAGACCGGGTCGGGCGTGAGTGTCGAGGCGTTGTCCTGATACAGCTTGACGAGCGCATTGACGAGGTCGCTCGCCTGCGTCTGGCTGGCGGCGAAGGCGTCGGCCTCGAACTCATGCTGGCGGGAGCTCAGGCTGCCCAGCGGGCTGGCGAAGAAGCCGAACACCGGCAGAACGAGGAAGAACAACACCAATGCCAACGCGTTGTTGCTGCCGGTCATCGATGGCATCACGCCAAGGTCGGTATAGAACCACGTGCGGCCTGCGAGCCAGCCCAATAGTTGGAGAAACGCGAGCGACAGCGCGAACGCGACGGCCAAGCGCTTGGTAATGTGATGACGTTTGAAATGCCCCAGCTCGTGAGCGAGCACGGCCTCGATTTCGGCGGGCGAGAGTCGTTCGATCAGCGTGTCGAAGAAGACGATGCGTTTCGCACGGCCGAAGCCGCTGAAATACGCGTTGCCGTGTGCCGAGCGCTTCGACCCGTCCATCACGAACAGGCCGCGCGCCGCGAAGCCGCAACGTTGCATCAGGCCCTCGATGCGTTGTGCCAGAGAGGCGTCCGAGAGTGGCTCGAACTTGTTGAACATCGGTGCAATGACGTGCGGAAAAATGAATTGCACGAACAGGTTGAACGCCACCCAGACCACCCATGTGTAGAGCCACCATAGCGGCCCGGCGCGGTCCATCAGCCACAGCACGACAAACAGCAGCGGCAAGCCGAGCACGGTCCCCACGGCCGTGCCCTTGATCAGATCCGCAATGAACAGCCCGAGCGACATCCGGTTGAAGCCGAAGCGCTGTTCGATCACGAACTGGCGGATGTAGGTGAACGGCAGATCCACGATGCCGGAGATCAGCAGCACGGCGCCGATCAGGACGATCTGGCCGAGGTAGCCTTCACCGAGCCACTCCGAAATGCCGATGTGCAGCACGTTCAGGCCACCGAGCAACGTGAAGGCGACGAGCAGTACGGCCTGAGCAAAGATCTCGGCCATGCCCAATCGCGTGCGCGCGACCGTGTAGTCGGCGGCGCGCTGATGGTCGGTCAGCGTGATCGTATCGGCGAACCGTGCGGGGACGGTGGCCCGGTGCGCAACCACGTGGCGGACCTGGCGAGCGGCCAGCCAAAGCTTGGTCATGACCATCGCCAGCAGGAAGATCACGAAGAGATAGGTGAACATGCGCTTAAGAAGAATCCGAAGTATGCGAGAATTATAAGTTCTTTCGACCGGCCAGGCGCCTTGTGGCCGTCCACCGACGCGTTTTCCAGAGTCCTCCGATCATGTCCGCCATTCCATCCCAAAATTCCACCCAAGCCGAAAGCGAACTGACGCTCGCACGCGCCGAGTTCAATCTGGTCTGGCTCGATATGGAAATGACGGGTCTGCAGCCCGACACCGACCGGATCATCGAAGTGGCGGTCGTCGTCACCGACTCCGCGCTCACGCGTCGTATCGAAGGCCCGGTCTTCGCCATCCATCAGTCGGACGCCGTGCTCGACGGCATGGACGACTGGAACAAATCGACGCACGGTCGCTCGGGGCTCATTGATCGCGTGAAGGCGTCGACGGTGGACGAGGCGTCGGCCGAAGCGCAGTTGATCGCGTTTCTGTCCCAATACGTACCGCCCAACAAGTCGCCGATGTGCGGCAACTCGATCTGTCAGGATCGCCGCTTCATGGCGCGTCATATGCCGAAGCTCGAGGCGTTCTTCCACTATCGCAATCTGGATGTGAGCACGCTCAAGGAGTTGTGCCGCCGTTGGGAGCCGACGGTCTACAAGGGCTTCACGAAGCGTGCTGCCCACACGGCATTGGCCGATATTCACGAGTCCATCGACGAGCTCGTGTATTACCGCGAGCACTTCCTCAAGACGTCCGTGCCGGGTGGGCCCGACGCCGGCGCGCCCGTCGTGACGGCCTGACTCGGCAGGCGCGCGGGGGCAGTGCTGACCTCGCGCCTGTCCGCCAAACGAAAAACGCCAGCGACGTTTGCGCTGGCGTTTTTCGTTGTGCAAGGCTCACAGCCTCGCGTTGCGAGGGCTTGCGAGCGGGGGCTCAAGCAGCCGGCTTTGACGCACGAATCGCGCTCTTGGGCCGGAACGCCTTGCATACGGCGTCGTCCGTCTCGATGTAAGGCCCGCCAATCAGATCGATGCAGTACGGCACGGCGGCAAAAATGCCCGGCACGATCGATTTTCCGTCGGCATCGCGCAAGCCTTCGAGCGTTTCCTTGATCGACTTCGGTTGTCCCGGCAGGTTGATGATCAGAGCCGCATGCTCGGCCGTTTCGCGGATGACGGCCACCTGACGCGACAGGATTGCCGTCGGCACGAAGCGCAGACTGATCTGACGCATCTGCTCCCCGAAGCCCGGCATTTCCTTGGTGCCCGCGCGAAGTGTGGCTTCCGGTGTGACGTCCCGGCGCGCCGGACCCGTACCGCCGGTGGTGAGCACCAGATCGCACTGCATCGTGTCGACGAGTTCGATCAGCGTGGCGGTGATGCCGTCGGCGTCGTCGGGAATCAGGCGCGTCTCGGCGACCCATGGCGTGGTGAGCGTGCTGCCAAGCCACGCCTGCAGGGCCGGGATGCCCTGGTCTTCGTACGTGCCCTGGCTCGCGCGGTCGCTGATCGATACGAGGCCGACGCGAAGTTCGTCCGGATGTGAGCGCGCAACCATCAGTCTTCCTCGCGGGTTGGGAATTCGGGCAGATCGCTATCGGCGTCTTCCGAAGTTTCGGCGCTCGCGGGGGCGCTCACGAGCAGGTCCTTGAGGGCCTGAAACAGCTCGCGGAAGGCCTTGGGCGGTTTCTGAGCCGCTTGCTCGCGGCGCGCGTTGCGAATGAGCGTGCGCAATTGCTGGGCATCGGCTTGCGGATGTTGCGCCAGCAACTCGGTAAGCGCCTCATCCTTGGCCATGAGGCGTTCGCGCCAGCGCTCGAGCGAGTGGAGCTTGGCGGTTTCCGCTTTCGAGACGCCCTTGATGGCATCCAGTGCGCGGCGAATCGCTTCGACTTCCGACTCGTGCAGCGTGCGCATTTGCTTGCCCACGTACTGCAACTGGCGGCGTCGGCCCTCGTGGGCGGTGATCTTGCGGCAGTCGCGAACCGCCTGTTCGAGATTTTCGGGCATCGGCACGCGGGCGAGCGCGTCCTTGGCCAGATTGACCAGTTCTTCGCCCAGATCCTGCAAGGCGTGGGATTCTCGCTTGCGCTGGGATTTGCTCGGGCCTTCGTCGGAAAGCTCGCTGTGGGCGATACGGTTAAAGCGTTGAATGTGCGTCATGGGCGCTATTGTAACGCGGCGCGCGGCGGGCAAATAGTTGCCGAGCGCCCGCACGACAGCGAGTAAGTCGCGCTAAGATGGCGGTTCCTATTCAGCTATTGACTCAATCGCGCCGATGTCCCAAGCGACCCAGCACTTCACGCATACCCAGGACCAACTCAAGGAAATCGTCAGCGACGTACTGCAGTACGCCCGTTCGCTCGGCGCCACCGATGCGGCGGCCGAGATTTCAGAGGGCGACGGCCTGTCGGTCTCGGTGCGGCGCGGCAAGGTCGAGACGATCGAACGCAACCGCGACAAGCTCGTGGGCGTGACGGTCTTCATCGGCCAGCGTCGCGGCAACGCCAGCACGTCGGACTTTTCGCGCAAGGCGCTGCACGACACCGTCGACGCCGCCTACAACATCGCCCGCTTCACCGCGGAAGACGATTGCGCCGGGCTGGCCGAGACGGAACTGCTGGAAATGCATCCCCAGGAGCTGTCGCTGTTTCATCCGTGGCGCATCGGCGCGGACGACGCCGTCGAGCTGGCGCGCCGCGCCGAGAAGGCGGCGCTCGACGTGAGTCCGCTCATCCGCAACTCGGAAGGCGCAAGCGTGTCGGCGCAACACTCGCAATTCATGCTGGGTACGACGCGCGGTTTCCTCTCCGGCTATCCGTATTCCCGTCACTACCTGTCCGTTTCGCCGATCGCGGGCTCGGGCAGCCACATGCAACGCGACGACTGGTATTCGTCCAAGCGCGCGGCCGAAGACCTGGCTTCGCCCGAATCGATCGGTCGGTACGCCGCCGAGCGTGCGCTGGCCCGCCTGCATGCCCGCAAGCTCTCCACGCGCAAGTGCGCCGTTCTGTTCGAGGCCCCGCTGGCGGCCGGCCTGCTGGGCGCGTTCGTGCAGGGGGTGAGCGGTGGGGCGCTGTACCGCAAGGCGACATTCCTTGTTGACAGCCTCGGCAAGCCGGTGTTTGCCGACCACGTCGGCATCCATGAGGATCCGCACGTGTTGCGAGCCATGGGCAGCGCGCCATACGACGAAGAGGGCGTGAAGACGCGCGCCCGCGACGTGGTAAGCGACGGCGTGGTGCAGGGCTATTTCCTCTCGACCTACTCGGCACGCAAGCTCGGCATGCAGACGACGGGCAACGCCGGCGGCTCGCACAACCTTCGCATGTACAGCAAGCTGACCGCGCCGGGCGACGACTTCCGCGCCATGCTGCGCAAGCTGGGTACGGGCCTGCTCGTGACCGAACTGATGGGGCAGGGCGTGAACTATGTGACGGGCGACTACTCGCGCGGTGCGTCGGGCTTCTGGGTGGAAAACGGCGAGATTCAGTACCCGGTCGAGGAAATCACGCTCGCGGGCAACCTGAACGACATGTTCCGCCAGATCGTCGCCATCGGCGCCGACACGCTCGTGCGCGGGACCAAGGAGGTCGGGTCAATCCTGATTGAACAAATGACCATTGCCGGTCATTGATGCTGCGAAAAGCCGTTATGACGCCATAATCGCGTTGCATTTATGCGCCATGACGGGGTGAAAACCCTTTTGTCGTGTCCGATGCAGGCAGTTTGCGTTATGCTTAGGAGTTTTCTTAAGCCGTGGCTTAAGAACCGACACGGTAGTTAGGGTAATGGGCGCGCTCATAAGGCGCGCCTTCTCATAACTAGAGACTAGGTATTGGAGGAAGAGGACTCATGAAAAGCACCATGACCAAGTTGCTGTGCGCACTTGTCGCTACGGGGATGGTGGCTGCGGCACACGCGGCCGATCTGAAGATCGGCGTGGCCGAGGCACTGTCGGGCGGTGCTGCGCAGTATGGCGCAGCCATCAAGAACGGTTTCCAGCTCGCGGCTGACGAAATCAACGCCGCCGGCGGCATCAACGGCAACAAGCTCGTGCTTCAGGTCGAAGACGAGCAGGGCAAGAAGGAAGAGGCGATCAACGTTTTCAAGAAGCTGATCTTCCAGGACAAGGTGCTCATGGTGTTCGGTCCGACGCTGTCCAACTCGGCCCAGGCGGCCGACCCGATCGCTCAGGCGGGCAAGACGGTGGCTTTCGGCACGTCGAATACGGCTGACGGCATCACGTCGATCGGCGACTTCATCTTCCGCAATTCGGTGACCGAAGCCGACGTGCTGCCCGAGACCATCAAGGTTGCGGCCAAGCATACGGGCATCAAGAAGGTCGCGGTGCTGTACGGTAACGACGACGTGTTCACCAAGAGCGGCTACGACAACTTCAAGAAGGCGCTCGAGGACCTGAAGATCCCGGTCACGACGACCGAAACGTTCGCCAAGGGCGACGTGGACTTCAAGGCGCAGCTCACGAAGATCAAGGCGACCAACCCGGACGCCATCGTGCTCTCGGCACTGATTGCGGAAGGCGCGCCGATCATGGTGCAGGCTCGCCAGTTGGGCATCAACGTGCCGTTCATCGGCGGCAACGGCATGAACTCGGTGAAGGTGTTCGACCTGGCCAAGGGCAGCTCGGACGGCCTGTGGGTGGGCAGCCCGTGGTCGATCGAGAACAACACGCCGGCCAACACGAAGTTCATCGGTGCTTACAAGGCGAAGTACAACGTGGCGCCTGACCAGTTCGCCGCGCAAGCCTACGACGCCATGTATATCGCGGCCAGCGCGATCAAGAACGTGAAGATCTCGGGTAACCTCGAGGCCGATCGCAAGGCACTGCGCGACGCGCTGCCGAAGGTCAAGCATGACGGCGCGACCGGTGCGTTCGCCTTCCGTCAGGCGACGGGCAAGAACGGCAAGCCGGCCGGCTACGACGCGCAGCAAGCGCCGATCGTCAGCGTGACGAAGGGCGGCAAGTACGTCATCGAGAAGTAAGCAGCCCGGCAGTACTTGAAGAAGTCCGCATGGGCGTAGGGCCGAAAGGCGCTACGCCCATCGGCGTTTCTGGCGCATGCCGCGTCCCCGCGCGGTGCGCGCCTCCGTCCCTCAGGCTGGAATACACACCATGCTGGAACAGCAACTCGTCAACGCGCTCTCCCTTGGGTGCGTGTACGCCTTGTTCGCGCTCGGGTTCACACTCGTGTTCGGCATTCTCGGCGTCATCAATCTCTCGCACGGCGCGGTTTTCATGGTCGGCGCCTACGCCGCCCTGCAAGCCGTCGTCCGTTTGCATCTGCCGCTGTGGGCCGCCATCGTCGTGGCCGTCGTCGCGGCCGGCCTGCTTGGTCTCGTCATCGACGTGCTGGTGCTCAAACCGTTGCGCAAGCGCGGTGCGCCTCACCTGATTCCGATGATCGCCACCATCGGCGTGGGCATTCTGCTCAACAACGGTGTGCAGGGCATCTTCGGTGCCGAGAACCTGCGCTTTCCGTACGACGTCGTCTCGCAGGACACCATCACGGTGGCCGGCGTACACATGACGGTGCTCGAGCTCGCGATCATCTTCATCTCGTTCGCGCTCATGGCCGTGCTGATCACCACGATCAAGAAGACGCAGCTCGGCCGCGCCTTGCGCGCCATCGCCGAGTCGCCCAAGGCAGCCTACCTGCTCGGGATCAACGTCGAAGGCCTGTTCCTGGCGACGTCGTTCGCGGCGGCCGGGCTGGGCGGCATGGCCGGTGTGCTGATCGGGCTGTATTCCAACGCGGTATTCCCGCTCATGGGGCAGCCGATGCTGCACAAGGGCATTGCCGTGATCATTCTCGGCGGCATGGGCGATATTCGCGGCGCGATGATCGGCGGGCTGTTCCTGGGCTTTGCCGAGGTGCTGTCGGTGGCTTACATCGGCTCGAACATGCGCGACGCCGTGGCGTTCGGCCTGCTGTTCCTGATCCTGCTGGTGCGTCCGCAGGGGTTGTTCGGCAAAGTGCTCGAACGCAAAGCGTAATCACGGGGGCGCAATGGACTGGTTCAATAATTTCTGGGCGGTTTACAGCAATCTGGTGCTCACACTCGGCACCAACGCGCTGCTGGCCCTGTCGATTTACCTCACGCTCTCGTGCGGCATGCTGGCGATGGCCAATGCGGCGTTCATGGGCATCGGCGCCTATACCGCCGCGCTGCTCACGATGAACTACGAGATGCCGTTCGCCGTGTCGCTTGCGGGGGGCATGGCCGCACCGGCGCTCATCGCGTTCATCATCGGCAAGCCGACGCTGCGTTTGTCGGGGGTGTATCTCGCGATGGCGACGCTCGGTTTCGGTGAAGTCGTGCGCGTGCTGATCCTGAACACCGAAGACCTGACGGGGGGGGCGCTCGGTCTGAACGGCATTCCGCAACTCACGCAGTGGTGGCATGTGGCGGGCGCGGTGGTGATCACACTGGCCGTGTTGTGGCGTCTGCGCCGCTCGAAGATCGGCCGCGCCTTCGAGGCCATCAAGGAAGACGAGACGGCGGCGGGCCTCATGGGCATCAATGTCACGGGCTACAAGATGCTGGCGTTCGTGCTCGGCGCCGTGCTTGCGGGTCTGGCGGGTGCGCTCAACGCGCATCTGACGTTTTTCATCGGGCCGAACGAGTTCGGTTTCGACCGTGGCGTCGAGATTCTGACGATGGCAATTCTCGGTGGTATCAACGGTTTGGTGGGCCCGGTGCTCGGCAGCACGATTCTCACGTTGCTGCCCGAGTTGCTGCGCGCGTTCAACGACTTCCGTCTTGTGGTCAACGGCCTGATCCTGGTGCTGATCGTGCTGTTCCTGCCCAAGGGCATCTGGGATCCGATGCGCTTTCGCCGTTGGTTCCGGACCGGCAAGACGCGTTCGGCCTCTTCCTCGTAAGCGGACGGAGGATACGACATGCTCAAGCTTTCCAATATTTCCAAACGATTCGGCGGTCTGCACGTTCTGCAGGACGTGAATATCGAAGTGCCGCAGGGCACGATCTTCGGGCTGATTGGCCCGAACGGCGCCGGCAAGACGACCGTCTTCAACCTGATCACGGGGTTGTTGCAGCCGACCGGCGGCGGCATCACGTTCGACGGCGAGAGCCTGGTGGGACAGAAGCCGCACCGGATCACCCAGCGCGGCATTGCGCGCACGTTTCAGAACATCCGCATCTTCAAGGAGATGACGCTGATCGAGAACGTGGTGGTCGGCATGCATCGCCACCTGACGTACGGTCCGGCGGGGTTGCTGCTTTCGCTGCCGGGCTTTCGCGACATGGAGAAGCGGTCGCGCGAGCGGGCTCACGAACTGTTGTCGTGGGTGAAGCTCGATCACAAGGCGTATGACGTTGCCGACAACCTCTCGTATGGTGACCAGCGCAAGCTCGAACTGGCGCGTGCGCTGGCGACCGAGCCCAAGCTGCTGTTGCTCGACGAGCCGGTGGCCGGCATGAACACGGGCGAGAAGGTCGATCTCATGAGCGAGATCGAGAACATCAAGGCACGTGGTTACACGATCTTCATGATCGAGCACGACATGCGTTTCGTGATGGGCTTGTGCGAGCGAATCGCGGTGCTGAACTTCGGCAAGATCATTGCCGAGGGCAGGCCCGACGAGATCAAGCACAACCCGCAGGTGATCGAGGCCTATCTGGGCCGCGACGACGATGATGATGATGCGGCTGCACTGGCAGTCGGCGCGGAGGACAAGGCATGAGCGCGCTGCTCGAAGTGAAGGGCCTGAAGGTGGCCTACGGGCATATCGAGGCCGTGAAGGGCGTGGACTTTTCGTTGCGCGAGCACGAAATCACGTCACTCGTCGGGGCCAACGGTGCAGGCAAGTCGACGACGTTGCTCGCGCTGTCCGGCCTCATCAAGAAGCAGGCGGGGACGATTCTTTTCGAAGGCGAAGATATCGGCGGGCTGACACCGAACAGGATCGTGCAGCGCGGGCTGGTGCAGGTCGCGGAGGGGCGGGCGACGCTCACGACCATGTCGGTGCGAGAGAACCTCGAGCTCGGCGCGTACACGCGGCGAGATCGTCAGAACGTGAAGCCGGACTTCGACAAGGTGCTGGAGCGGTTCCCGCGGCTGGCGGAGCGTCTGGACCAGATGGCCGGGAACCTCTCGGGGGGCGAGCAGCAGATGCTGGCGATCGGCCGGGCGTTGATGGCGCGTCCGCGTCTGTTGTTGCTCGACGAGCCGTCGATGGGGCTGGCACCGATCATCGTGCAGGGCATTTTCCACACGCTCAAGGAAATCAATGCCGACGGACTGACGATTTTCCTGGTCGAGCAGAACGTGCGTCAGGCATTGAAGATCGCGCAGCACGGCTACGTGCTGGAGACCGGCAAAGTCGTGTTGGACGACACGGGCCGGAATCTGCTGGGGAACCCGAGAGTGCTGGAGGCGTATTTGGGCGGTTGAAGTCGCCTCGGGAGGTGGCGTCCGCCGATGGGCCCGGGCTTCGCCCACCGCTGCCGACCAGCCGTCAATCCATGGACGCCCGGACGATGCGCGCCGATCCGTTCCGAAAGGACGGTCGGCGCGTTTTTTTTGTGAAAAGGGCGGTGTCGTCGCAGGCCACAGCGACGACACAACCGAGGCTGCTCGCAGGTTGGCACATCCCTCGGCACCCCAAAGCCTCCGGCCGGAGCCCGCCCATTTTGGCTGTTGGCATTCGTTATAAATTGGTGCATTCTTCTTACATCGCTAGTCCCGGCAGGTACGCCAATGTGCCTCGCCACCGAGTGTCGACTCACTACAACCAACACCAGGACACCGACCCGCGACGGGCTGAAGGAGTCTCATGGACGGCTTTCTGATGGAGCGTGCCTCCCAGGGGCAGCGGGCGTTGGCCGGTTGCCTGGCGCTTGCCATCCTTGCGATCTTGATCCTGTCGGCGCCGCGGGCAACATTGGTGCTGCCCGCCGTCGTACCCTTCCTGCCCATGTGCGGGCTGACGGTCTTCACCACCGCGATCATCGCCTCCTTCCTTCTGGCGGCTCAGTTTCAAGTGAGTCGTCTGCCGGTTTTCGGCCTGCTCGCCGGCGCCTATGCCTTCACGGCGCTCACGGTCGCCATGCAATTGCTGACGTTCCCCGGTCTGTTCGCCCCGCAAGGCCTATTCGGCGCCTTCCCGACGACCTCAGGCTGGATCTGGGTCTTCTGGCACGCTGGATTCCCGGTGCTGGTGCTTGTCGCAATGCTCGCCCGCCATCGCTTCACGCCGCAGACGGTGGCGCAACTCCCGCTGGCCGGCCGCGCGACGTGGCTCTTCGTCGGGCTGCCGCTCGTCGCCGGCATGCTGCTTTGTGTCACGGCCCTGGCCGTGCCGCTCCCTCCCGCTCTGACCCCGGCCACGGCGCCGGGAGACTTCTCAGATAGCGGGGCGGCCCTTGTCCTGCTCGCACTCAACCTCGCCGCGCTGGGCGCCGTGCTTTCGCTGGGCCGCCTGCGCACCGTGCTCGATCTTTGGGTCGCGCTCGCCGTGCTCGCCTGCGTGACCGATACGGTGCTCAGTCTGATGAGCACCGTGCGGTTTTCCTTGGGCTGGTATTTCGCGCGGGTGTTCAGCATGTCGACGCCGGGGGTGCTCGTGTGCGTCCTCGTCTGGGAAGTCACGCGGCTTTATCGAGAACTGACGCGCGCCCATCTGCGCCTGATCGAGTACAGCAATCGCGACTCGCTCACGGGCATTTTCAACCGCCGCTATTTCAACGACCGGTTCCCGCGGGAATTCGAGCAGGCGCGCCGCTCGGGGCTGCCGCTCTCGCTGCTGATGATCGACGTCGATAACTTCAAGCGGTTCAACGACGAATATGGGCATCCCGCCGGCGACGAATGTCTCGAGCAGGTCGCACTCGCGCTCATGCGCTCCACGCATCGGCCGGCCGATCTGGTCGCGCGTTACGGCGGGGAAGAGTTCGTGATCGTGTTGCCGGACACCGGTGTGGACGGCGCGACGTTCGTCGCCACGCGGGTCGTCGACAGCGTTCGGGAATTGAAGCGCACGGGACCCGGGCCGCATGGCTACGTGACCGTGAGCGTGGGGTGCGCCACGCATATCCCGCAACAAGGCGCGATAGACGATACGTCGGAGCGGTTGATTGCGCAGGCGGACGAGGCGTTGTATGCGGCCAAGCGCCTCGGGCGCGATCGCGTGCATGTCTCGACGCAGGCGGCGCACGAGACCCTCGTGCCGCGTGTGGACGCGAGCGCCTGATCCGGCAATCCGGCAGATCATCGGTCGTCGAAACCGGCCCCGGAAAAGACAAGGCGTGCCGGAGCACGCCATCCTTCAAATCCGTTCGTAAGTCACGAACGCATAATCGAAGTCGTTCGGGGGGGGCGAGTGGTGTGTCTCGCGCGTCGTCTCGCGCCACTGCTCGGGAGGCAGCGCGGGAAAGTGCGCGTCGCCTTCGAACGCCTTCGCGATCTCGGTGACGATCACCTTGTCCGCGCTCGCGAGCGCTTCCGCATACAACTGCGCACCGCCGATCAGGCAGATTTCCTCGACGCCGACGCACGACCGCATGGCATCGATGAGCGAGCCCGCGACTTCGCAGCCTTCGATCCTGAGGTCGGGGTTGCGCGACACCACGATATTGCGTCGGCCGGGCAGTGGGCGTCCGATCGAGTCGTAGGTCTTGCGTCCCATCACGACCGGCTTGCCGAGCGTTGTGCGCTTGAAGTGCGCGAGATCCTCCGGCAGACGCCACGGCAATTGATTGTTGCGCCCGATCACACCGTTCTCGGCGCGGGCCACCACCAACGTCAGAATCGTCATACGGCCACCGGCGCCTTGATGTGCGGATGCGCTTCGTACCCGGTGATATGGAAGTCCTCGAAGCGGTAATCGAAGATGGATTCGGGCTTGCGCGCGATCTCCAGCTTCGGCAGCGGGAACGGCTCGCGTTCGAGCTGCGTGCGCACCTGCTCCAGGTGATTGTTGTACAGGTGGCAGTCGCCGCCCGTCCAGATGAAGTCGCCCACATCCAAGCCGGTCTGCTGCGCCATCATGTACGTGAGCAGCGCGTAGCTCGCAATATTGAACGGCACGCCGAGGAAGATGTCGGCGCTACGCTGATAGAGCTGGCAGGAAAGCTTGCCGTCGGCCACGTAGAACTGGAAGAGTGCGTGGCACGGCGGCAGCGCCATGCGTGGAATCTCGCCGACGTTCCAGGCGGAGACGATCAGACGGCGCGAATCGGGGGTCTTGCGAATCTGCTCGACGAGCTGGGAAATCTGGTCGATGTGGCCGCCGTCGGGGGTCGGCCACGAGCGCCACTGGGCGCCATAGACGGGGCCGAGTTCGCCTTCGGCGTTGGCCCATTCGTTCCAGATGGACACGCCGTTCTCCTGCAGATAGCGCACATTCGTGCTGCCCTGCAGGAACCAGAGAAGCTCGTGCACGATCGACTTGATGTGCACCTTCTTGGTGGTGACGAGCGGGAATCCTTCCCGCAGGTCGAAGCGCATCTGGTAGCCGAACACCGAGCGCGTGCCCGTGCCCGTGCGGTCGGTTTTGTCCGCGCCATGTTCGAGCACATGGCGCATGAAGTCGAGGTACTGTTTCATAGGCCCATCCGTTTTGCGCGATTTTACCAGTCTCCGCGTCGCGACGTCCCGCAGCGCATCAGGCAAACGCGTCGGACCCGGGACGCGGCGCGGCGAATGCCACCGGGTGCTGCACCGCGAGCCGCAGCCCCACGCGCGCGCCGGCTTCGTGCGAGAGATCCCCGTCCACGCGCGCGACCACTTCGCGCCCCGACGCCAGCCGCAGGGTATAGAGTTGATCGGCGCCGCGAAACGCGCGGCGCACGAGTGTGGCCTCGAACGGGCTGGCCGGATCGTGGGCGATGTCGTCGGCGCGCAGCAGTACGTCGACGTTGACCGGGTACGTGTCGCCGGCCGTACGCAGCAGCTTGTCGGCCAATGCAGGCGAGACCGCGATTTCGCCGAGTTCGAGCGCGATGCCGCCGCCTTCGGCGTTACCGCGGAACGTTCCCGGAATCAGCGCACCGCGGCCGACGAAATCGGCCACCACGCGATTCGCCGGCGCCTGCCACAACGCCCGTGCCGGCGACCATTGTGCGATCGCGCCCGCATGCATCACGCCAATGCGGTCGGCCATCGCGAACGCCTCGTGCTGGTCGTGCGTGACCAGAATCGCCGTGGCGCCGCTCGCGCGAATGATCTCCCGCACCTCCACGGCCAGGCGCTCGCGCAGATCGAGATCGAGATTCGAGAACGGCTCGTCGAGCAGCAGCAACGCCGGCGAGGGAGCCAGCGCCCGCGCCAGCGCGACACGTTGCTGCTGACCGCCGGAGAGTTCGTGCGGGTACTTTTGCAACGCTCCTGCCAGTCCTACCCGTTCGGCGAGCATCTCCACGCGGGCCTGACGCTCGGCGCGCGCCATGCGTCCGAGGCCGAAGCCGATGTTGCGGGCCACGTTCAGGTGCGGGAACAGCGCATAGTCCTGGAAGACCACGCCCACATGGCGCCGCTCGGGCGGCTCGCTCGATTGCGCATTGGCGACTTCGTGAGCGTCGAGTACGATGCGGCCGCCCGCGAGCGGCTCGAAGCCGCACACTGCGCGCAGCACCGTCGTCTTGCCGCAGCCGGAGGGGCCGAGCAGACAGCCGATCTCGCCACGCGCCAGCGAGAGCGACAGGTCGCGAACGGCCGTATGCACGTGGCCGGCAGCGGCGTAGTTCACGCTGATGTGATCGAGCAGCAGATAGGGCAGGGACATCGAGAGAGAGGGGAAATGTCGTTGGGGGAGTGGGGGCACGCGCCTGCCGGCTGCCGATATCCCGATATCGATAGGGATGGGCACTTTCCGTAAGCGGGTGCGTCAGAGACTCAGTTGCGAATGCGTATAATTTACACCGCTTTAGACCGGCGGACATCCGCCGGTTCCCGAAGGCGGGGCCGGCAACAGGGGGGACATCCCGTCGTCTCCTGCCCGCCGGCACATCCGCGCCACCCGCGCGCCATTCGATCACCGATTTCACCGTTCTCTACCGATGTCATCGACGCCCCCGCCACGCGCCGCCGCCGAACCCGTCCCCGCCGATTTGCCGTTGCCCGCTTTCGCGAACGGCAGCCATTCGGCCGACGCTGCCGTGCCCGGCCCGGCCGCCGTGGCGCCATCGTCGCCGTTGGGGGCGCTGGCGCCGCGCAGTGCGCATCGGCTCGCGCGCCACTCGTGGTTCGCACGCCTGACCGGCTCGTGGGCATGGCGGCTCGTGGCGTGGCTGCCTGCGCTGATCGTGCTCGTGCCGATGTTCGGCATCGTGGCGGCCGTGGGAGCGGGCGGCGACGAAACCCGTGCGGTGCTCGCCCACATGCTCGATACGGTGCTGCCCGAGTACGCGCTCAATTCGCTGCGCATCTCGCTGGCCGTGAGCGCCGGCGTGCTGGCGATGGGCGTGGCGAGCGCGTGGCTCGTCGTGCATTGCGCGTTCCCCGGGCGACGCGTGCTGGAGTGGGCGCTGATCCTGCCGCTCGCGATGCCGGCCTACGTGACTGCCTACGCCTATACCGATTTCCTGCAATTCGCCGGGCCGGTGCAGAGCGCGTTGCGCAAGCTGCTCGCGACCGACCGGCTCGCCTGGTTCCCGGAAATCCGTTCGTGGTACGGCGCGGCGTGGGTTTTCGCCGGCGCGTTCTATCCCTACGTCTATCTGCTTGCCCGCACAGCGTTCCTCGAGCACAGTCAGCGCTTTTTCGAAGCCGCACGAACGCTCGGCTGCACGCCGGCCGGGGCATTCGTTCGCGTGGCGCTGCCGCTTGCGCGTCCTGCGCTCGTCGCGGGCGTCGCCCTGGTGCTCATGGAGACGCTGGCGGACTATGGCGCCGTCGCGTACTTTGGCGTGCCGACATTCACTACCGGCATCTACCGCGCGTGGCTGTCGATGGGCGACCGCGTCGCGGCGGCTCAGCTTTCGGCGTGTCTGCTGCTCGCGGTGTTCGTGCTGCTGATCGCCGAGGCGCGCAGCCGCGCACGGCTTCGCTACTACGGCGCGCCCGGACGTGCCCCCACGACCTCGCGCCGCACGACCCTGGGCGGCGGGAAGGCCCTGCTGGCAACGCTTGCATGCGCGCTGCCGCTGCTCTTCGGCTTCGTGCTGCCCGCGCTCATCATGTTGCGGCTGGCCGTCGCCGAACTGGATCAGGTGCCATGGTCACGCTACGGCGAGTGGGTCTACAACACGGTGCGACTCGCGGGCGTGGCGGCGCTGGCGGCGACCGTTTTTGCCGTCGTGCTCGGCTATGCCCAGCGCCTCGCGCCGGGACGAGTGACACGCCTCGCCGTGCGGCTCGTCGGCGTCGGCTATGCGATCCCGGGGGCGATCATCGCGCTCGGCATCCTGACCCCTGTGCTGCAGCTCGACACCTGGCTCGGCGACCTGTTCGGCGCCAACGGTCTGGTCCTGGCGGGCACGGCGGGCGTGCTCATCTACGCCTATCTCGTGCGATTCCTGCCGGCGGCGCTGCAGAGCGTCGATGCCGGTTTTGCCCGCATCCCGCCGAATCTCGACGCCAGCGCGCGCAGTCTCGGCGTGGGCGGCTGGGCGATGCTGCGCCGGGTTCACCTGCCCCTGCTGCGCGGCAGTGTGCTGACCGCCGCGTTGCTCGTGTTCGTCGACGTCATGAAAGAGCTGCCCGCCACGCTCGCGCTGCGGCCGTTCAATATGGACACGCTCGCCGTCGTTGCGAGCCATCTTGCCGCGGACGAACGGCTCGCCGAAGCGGCCGTGCCGGCGCTCACGCTGGTGCTCGTCGGGCTCCTGCCCGTGCTCATGCTCGCGCGCGCCATTGCGCGACGCCGCTGAGCCCGTCGCGTCCGACGGCGCGTGCGCCACGTTGTCGGGGCCTCGGAGCGCCTGTGCGTCGATCAAGTTCGCGAAGCCGCAAAAAGTACCTTGAAACGATCGGGAGTTGCCCAGCCGATAGCGCCGCACTATAGTCGAATCAGACCCGGCCACGAAACCGGGATGATTGAGCGTCAACAAAATGCTTGCGATCGTCATTTGCAAATGTTGGCTGTTCATGGCCTTGGCGTCGGCGCCGCCGCCCGAGCCATCGTTCAATGCGGCGGATGGCGGGTGGACCGCCGTCCTGCTGTCGGGGGCGATGCGCTAGCGGCTCTCCAGGGAGAGACCGACGCGGGGACTAAGAGACGGACGCGAGACGTCCGATGGGAGGGTGCAACCCGTCGGCCAGAAGGCGGTTTCGTGTCAATGGCGCGCAAGGCGCGACTTCCTCGTATCCGCGCCGACGTACGCACGCCACCGGCCGGCTGTTGTTTTCCTGTGTCGTGAGGGGCGGCCCCGAGTGGCGTTTTCGCCACACCCACCGCAAAATCGCTGTCAATGCAATCCTGCCGGGAGATGGGCATGGCGCTTTGGCGAATCGATCTCGTCTCATTGCGACTGTTCGTGGCCGTTTGCGAAGAGAGCAGCATTGCGCGTGCCGCGGAGCGCGAGTTCATCGCGCCTTCGGCTGTCAGCAAGCGAATCAACGATCTCGAGTCGCTCGTCGGCTCGGCGCTGCTCCAGCGGCACAAGTGGGGCGTGCGCGCCACGCCTGCCGGTGAGGCGTTGCTGCATCACGCGCGCAATGTGCTGCGCAGCCTCGAGAAGATGCAGGGCGACCTGTCCGAATACACGAGCGGCGTGCGCGGGCACATCCGCATCTTCGCCAACGTCTCCTCCATTGTCGAAACGCTGCCCGACGAACTGGGCGCGTTCCTGCGCCGGCACGAAGGCGTGAAGGTGGATCTCGAGGAGCACACCAGCGCCCAGGTCGTGCGCGGCGTGGCAGACGGCGCGACCGACATTGGCATCTGTTGGGACGCGGTCGATACGCGCGACATGGAGGTCTTTCCCTATCGGCACGACAGGATCGTGGTGGTTCTCCACCGTGAACACCCGCTCGCCGGCGTCGAGCAGATGGCCTTTATCGATACCCTCGATTTCGACCACGTCGGCGTACATCCCGATAGCGCCATGTACACGATGTTGCGTCGGCTTGCGGCCGAGCAGGGCAAGACGGTCAAGTTCCGAATTCATGTCTCGACGTTCGAAGCCGTGTGCCGGATGGTGCGCGCGCAGCTCGGGCTGGCCGTGGCGCCGCAGGAGGCCGTCGGCACTTATTCCCAGGTGACGGACGGCGAGGCGCTGCGCGTCATTCCGCTCACCGATCCCTGGGCGCAGCGGCGCCTTATCGTCTGCGTACGCCGCTACGACGCGTTGCCGGTCGCGTCGCGCATGCTGGTCGACCACTTGTGCGCACGTAACGTGACAGGCGGCCCCACGTGACGCCGCGTGCGGCGCCAAGCATCGTGAACGACGATGTCTGGCATGCCGAAACAGCGCTTGTCGAGGACGGGGCAGGGAACGATGCTCTTGGGGCCGATAGCGATTCCGGCCGACGAGCCGGGGCGCGCCTGTATCCCGCATCCGGCGGGGGGAGACACGCGATGACACCGATCGAAGCGCGCCGCGTGCGCGGCGCCGTGGGGCGTCTGATTCTCGTTCTTGCGTTGATGGTGCTGGGCCTCGTGGCGCTCAGCCTGAGTGCCGGCGCCTCTGCCGCACCCCCACAACCGCTGGAAAAGACGAAGATCACCATTGCCGTCGGCGGCAAGCCCGGCCTGTACTATCTCCCGCTCACGATCGCCGAGCAGCTCGGCTACTTCCGCGACGAAGGACTGGACGTCACCATCGATGACTTCGCCGGCGGTTCCAAGGCCTTGCAAGCCGTGGTCGGCGGCAGCGCCGACGTGGGCACGGGCGCCTTCGAGCACACCCTGCTGATGCAGACGAAGGGGCTGACCTATCAGTCGTTCGTTGTCCTTGGCGCTGCGCCGCAGCTCGTGTTGGGCGTGGTCAAGTCGCATGCCGCGCAAGTCAAATCGGTCAAGGACCTGAAAGGCATGCGCATCGGCGTGAGCGCGCCGGGCTCGAGCACGCACATGCTGGTCAACGTGGCGCTCGCTCAGGCCGGACTCAAGCCGAATGACGTGTCCATCGTCGGCGTCGGCAGCAACGCGACCGTGGTGGCCGCCGCGCGTGGCGGACAGGTGGACGCCGTGTCCAACGTCGATCCGATGATGACGCTGCTCACCGAGTCGGGCGATCTCAAGATCCTCGTCGACACGCGTACGCAGGCCGGCACCCGGGCCGTGTTCGGCGGGCCGATGCCAGCGGCCGTGATGTATGCCCCGCAGAGCTTCATCCAGAAGAACCCGCGTACGGTGCAGGCGCTCGCCAATGCCATCGTACGCGCGGACAAGTGGCTGCAGCACGCCTCGGCGGCCGATTTGCTCAAGACCGTTCCCGAACCCTATCTCCTCGGCGACAAGACGCTCTACCTGAAGGCTTTCGCCAATTGCCGCGAGGCGTTCTCGCCCGACGGCATGATGCCGTCCGGCGGGCCGGCCACCGCGCTCAAGGCGCTCGCCTCGTTCACACCCGAGGTCAAGCCCACCCAGATTCGTCTGGGTGACACCTGGACCAACACCTTCGCTACGCAAGCCAATCGCCAGTATCCCTGACGAACGGGCGCTTGGACGCCATGACATTACTTCGCCAATGCCGCCGTGCGCCTGTCCGGCACGCAACTTTCGCTCAAACCGGGTGAACCCATGCGGGAACCTTCGAGGAGCGAACTCATGCGAGCCACCGTGCGATTGAACGGGCGCGTGCTCTGGTTGAGCGACAGCGTCGACGTCATGACGCGCCAACTGGCCGGCGAGTCGCTCACGCGCGACGAGGCAGGGCCGCTGCGTGACCAGATTTCCACCGACGAAATGACGCCCGCGTGGGCGTGCCTCGCCTTCGACGAGTCGCTGGGCGATTACGTCTACGTCGGACTGCGGTGCGGCGAGGGCGCCGACGATCCTGTCGGCGCGTTCCCCATCAAGCCACGCACCGTGCGCGAAGGCGGCTTCGCGTTGTCGGTGTCCGGCACGCGCCGTGGCAAGGGCTCATCGCGCGAGGCGAGCCCGTTCGCCGAGTGGTGTGCGGGCATTCGCATCGTGATCGCGGAGAGCTTCGAGCGCATCTACGCCCAGAACTGCCAGAACCTCGGGCTGTTGATGTCGACGGATATCACCCTCGCCGAGCGCCTGCAGGCGGGCGACGAGGTGCCCATCGAGGCCTTTCTCGAGGATTGCGACCCGCTGGCCGACGCGATCGTGCGAAGCGGTGGTCTGTTCGGCTACACGCGTCGTCGGCTGGCGGGCGACGTGGTGCCGCCGAAACCCACGCATTCTCCCGGGCCGATGA
This sequence comes from Pandoraea pulmonicola, assembly GCF_000815105.2. Taxonomy (NCBI): domain Bacteria; kingdom Pseudomonadati; phylum Pseudomonadota; class Betaproteobacteria; order Burkholderiales; family Burkholderiaceae; genus Pandoraea; species Pandoraea pulmonicola. The sequence continues at coordinate 2,077,145 of NZ_CP010310.2, forward strand.
CCTACGGCGAGAAGATCGTCGCGAGGGCGCTCGGCGTGCCGCGCGTACGCCCGGGCGACGCGGTGTTCGTGCCAGCCGACTGGCGCTTTTCGCACGAATACGTCACACCGATGGCCGTGAGCTTCCTGCACCATGCGTTCGGCGAGGCCATTCCCGATTTGCACGATCGCGCGTCGATGCTCTGCTTCGAGGACCATCTCACACATCTCGACGCGGCGAGTGCCGATGGCAGTCGCGCGCCGACGCTGATCGACGCCGCGCGGCGACTGGGCGCCGTACAACGCGAATTCTGTGCGCAGCACGGTGTACGGCTGCACGGACGCGCCGCGGGCGGCGGCTCCGAGGGCATCTGTCATGCGCTGATGCTCGAACGCCACGCCGTGCCGGGACAGGTCGTCGTGGGCACCGATTCGCATACGCCGCACTGCGGGGCGATCGGCGCGTTCGCGTTCGGCGTCGGGGCGACCGAGATGGCCAACGCCTGGCTCACGGGAGACGTCCGGATGGCCGTGCCGGGCACTTGTCTCGTGCATTTGAGCGAAAAGCTGCCCGCGGGCGTCGGTGCGAAAGATCTGGCGCTGCATTTGCTGCATCTGCCTTACATTCGCGACGGCCGAGCCATCGGTCAGATCATCGAGTTCTCGGGCGACGCGGTGGCGCATCTGTCGACCGACGAGCGCGCGACGTTGACCAACATGGTCGCGGAAATCGGCGGACTCACCGGTCTGATCGTTCCCGACGAGGAAACGGTGCGGTACTTGCGCGAGCGGCGCGGCGTCGAGTTCGCGGTCGCGCCGTGGATGGCCAGCGACGCACAGGCGTCGTACGCCCACGTCATCGAAATCGACTGCGCGAGCCTGGAGACGATGGTGGCCAGCCCCGGAGACCCGGGCAACGGACTGCCGCTCTCCAGCTTGTCGGCGCCGGTCGCCATCGACATCGCGTACGGCGGCTCATGCACGGGCAGCAAGCGCGACGACCTGCGAGCCTGCCATGAGGTGCTTGCATGGGGCCTGTCGCACGGCCACCGAGTGGCCGACGGCGTGCGCTTCTACCTTCAGTACGGCAGCGAAGACGTGCGCGCGTGGTGCGAGGCGCAAGGCTATACCGACGTTTTTCGCGCCGCCGGCGTGACGCTGCTGTCGCCCGGGTGCGGCGCCTGCGTGAACGCGGGACCGGGCGTGTCGCGAACGGCCAACGAAGTGGTCATCAGCGCACAGAATCGGAATTTCCCTGGGCGCTCGGGCCCCGGGCAGATGTGGCTGGGCAGTCCGGCCACGGTGGCGGCGAGTGCGCTGGCGGGCTACCTCGTCGGCTTCGATCAATTGCGACGCGATGGCTTCGCAACGCCCGACAGCCGATCCGCGCGGCGGTGCGGCGAAGCGTCGGGAGCGGGTTCCGGAGGTTAGTCGATGCAGGACGTGTCCCCTGCGACGCCGATGCCGCTGCAAGGCATCCGTGTCGTGGAGTTTTCGCACATGGTGATGGGGCCGGCATGCGGCATGGTGCTCGGCGATCTCGGCGCCGATGTCATCAAGGTCGAGCCGGTCGGGGGCGACGCCACGCGGCGGCTGCTCGGCACCGGTGCGGGCTTCTTCCGAACCTTCAATCGCAACAAGCGCAGCTTGGCCGTCGACGTGACGCGGCCCGAGGGGCGCGAGCTGATTCTGCGCCTGGTGACGACCGCCGACGTGGTGACGGAGAACTTCAAGCCGGGACGCATGCGGCAGATCGGCCTCGATTACGCCACGCTCTCCAAGCTCAACCCCGCGCTCGTCTACGTCTCGCTGAAGGGTTTTCTGCCGGGGCCGTACGCCACGCGCACCGCGCTCGACGAAGTGGTGCAGATGATGGCCGGTCTCGCCTATATGACGGGACCACCCGGACAGCCACTGCGGGCGGGCTCGTCGGTCAACGACATCATGGGCGGCGTATTCGGGGCGCTCGCGGCGTTGGCCGCGCTTTACGAACGCAAGTCCACCGGGCGCGGGCAGGAGGTGCAGGGGGCGCTTTTCGAGAACTGCGTGCTGCTGGCGGCGCAACACATGCAGCAGTATGCGGTGACGGGCGTGGCGCCCGATCCGATGCCGGCGCGCGTATCCGCCTGGGGCGTGTACGACGTGTTCACCGCGCGCGACGGCGTGCAGATCTTTCTGGCGGTGGTGGGCGACTCGCAGTGGCGGGTCTTCTGCGACGTGTTCGGGCGTCAGGATCTGGCCGACGATGCGCGGCTGGCGACCAACAACGATCGGGTGCGCGCCCGCGACTGGCTGCTGCCGCTCCTGCGCGAGATGATTCGCGGCTTCGACGCGGGATATCTGGCGGCGGCGTTCGAGCGCCACGGATTGCCGTTCGCGCCGATCGTCGCGCCGCAGGCGTTGTTCGACGATCCGCATCTGCGTGCGAGCGGCGGCCTGGGCGAACTGGAGACGGACGACGGCGAGCACACGCAGGTGCCGCTGCTGCCGATCACGATGGCAGGCCAACGGTTGCCTGCGCGTCGACCATTGCCTTCGGCGGGCGAGCATACCAACGAAATCTTGCGGGATCTGGGCTATCGCGACACCCAGATCGCCAAGCTCTTGAGCGAGGGCGTGGTGGCGGGGCCGATCGACGAGCAGGCACCGGCGCATCCCGCCGACGCCGAGCTGCGGCGGCACCGCACGGAATGAAGCACCTCATCCCGCCATCCGATGATTCGGAGTTGTCCGAACCGTTTATGCCGATTGTCCGCTTGCGGGTAGCGGGTGCGGCGCGGTACGGTGTGGCTATCGACCTTCACCACCCGCCATGCCATGCACCAACCGCCCGATACGCTCGATACGCTCGGTAAGCCTGAGAGCCGCCGTGCCCCGGATTCCACGACGTCCTCCACTGCGCAGCAACCGCCGCTTGCCGGCGTCACGGTGCTCGATCTCACCCGCCTGTTGCCCGGTCCACTGGCGGGCATGCGGCTCGCGGAGATGGGGGCCGAGGTCATCAAGATCGAAGACAAGGGGGCGGGTGACTATTCTCGCGAGATGATGTTGCGCGAGGGCGAAGCGGCGCCCAGCGCGTTCTGGCGACTGCTCAATCGCGGCAAGACGGTGGCGCGTCTGGACCTCAAGGACGAGATCGACCGCGCGACGTTTCTCGCCCATGTGGCGCGTGCGGATGTGTTGCTCGAAGGATTCCGACCGGGTGTGATGGCGCGCCTGGGGTTCGATTTCGAGGCGCTCGCGCGCCACAGACCCTCGCTGGTGATGGCTTCGATTTCAGGGTATGGGCAGCAAGGACCGATGGCGCAGGCGGCGGGCCACGACATCAACTACGTCGGCTACGCAGGCGTGCTCGATCAGTTGTGCGACGCGGGCGATGCGCCCATCGTGCCGAACTTCCAGATCGGCGATCTCTACGGCGGCGCGCAGTCGGCGGTACAGGCGGTGCTCGCGGCACTGGTTTCGGCGCAGCGTACAGGGCGCGGCCGGTGGCTCGACATCTCGATGACGCACGAGGTGTTTCGCTCGAACCTCGTGCCGGCCGTCGCGTTGCATCGGCAGGGGCGTGCGCCACGTGCGGGCGACGATCTGCTCAACGGCGGCGCGCCTTGCTACCAGGTCTATCGGACGAAGGACGGCCGCTACATGGCCGTTGGCGCGCTCGAACTGAAGTTCTGGCAGACCTTGTGCGACGTGCTCGGGCACAGCGAGTGGAAATCCCGCCACTGGTCGCTAGGGCAGGCGGTCGGTGGGGACGATGCGCGAGCCCTGCAGGCGGAACTCGCAGCGATCTTTGCCAGCGCCACGCAGGCGGAGTGGACGGCGCGCTTCGCCGACGCCGATTGCTGCGTCACGCCGGTGCTGCGACTCGAAGAGGCCATGGTGCATCCGCTCTTTGCACAGACGAGGGAGGTCTTGCGACCTTGAGGCACAGCGAGTGTCAGGGGCGCGAAGTGGACGAGGGGCACCAGCGACACCAGCGGCGTGAGGGGCGAAAGGGGCGAATGGGGCGAATGGGGCGCGTTACCTATTGTCACAATTTTCACGAGGTGCGGGCGCGAAGTCCGGTCGCCGATCGCGTAGAGTCGACCGCGGATCGATAGCGAACGACTCATGACTCGAAGGTACGGACTGAACTGGCTGCACATGGTGCAGCGACAGCGACAGGGGCATGCGCGAACAGGGCGTGGCGAACAGAGAAGCCAACCGGCAGACGGGCTCGGTGTGCGACGTGCGCCATGTGCACCTCTTGCATTTCATGCACCACGCGCCCCATGCGCCATATACGCGCTCGCGGTACTGAGCCTCGCGATGTGCGCGGGATGCGCGTCGTATCAGAGCACGTCCACGGACCACGGCAAGGTGCGTTCGACGTCGATGACCACGGCGGACCTTGCGCAGACCGACATCAACCGTATGGCCACGCTTGGCATGCGAGCGAACCTGGAGAGTCTCTACCGGCTCGCGGACAAGCTGTACAAGCGCAATCCGCGCGAATGGCGCAAGGGCGGGGCGACGACCCAGGCGCAGGCGATGGCGCAACTGCGTGCTGCCGTCGAAGGGCGGCGAACGCTGCCCGAACTGAAGGACCTACGCGACGTGAAAGCGCTGTCGTTCTCGCTCGAACCGTCGTTTGATGGCGATCGGGTGGCGGCCTTCATCTTCAGCCTGTCGGACACGATCATCGCCGCGCATGGCGGCACCACCGTGTTCTATCTGAGCGACGGACTGGAGGCGCAGCGCATCTACAACGCCGCGCGCAATGTCGAGATTGCGGCGTGGCTGCTGGCGAGTCGCCACGACCTGTCCGGACGGCCGCTGCTGCTGGCAAACGAAATGGCCGACGTGCGCAATGTGAGTTTCGAGCGCGAGTTCGGCAAGATCATCGGCCGGCTGGATCTGCTTGCGGAAATGCTTGACGAAAAGTACCGCCGTGCGGGCATCGGCTACGTGCAGAACCTGCTTGGTGCTCAGTTTCTGCAGTTCTTGCCTGTGCGGTGAGACGATGTGATGGATGGGGCGCAATTATTGCGTGAATGCTGTATATTTGCACAGTATTTTCGCCGACAACCATGTCCGCCATCACGCGCAAGATCATTCACTGCGACGCCGACTGTTTCTACGCTTCCGTCGAGATGCGTGACGATCCGTCGTTGCGGGGGATTCCGTTGGCCGTCGGTGGACAGCCGGACCAGCGCGGCGTGGTGGCGACCTGCAACTACGAAGCGCGCGCGTTCGGCGTGCGCTCGGCGATGCCCTCCGCGCAGGCGCTCAAGCTTTGTCCGAGCCTGCATATCATTCCGCCGGCGATGGATCGCTATCGCGAGGCGTCGCAGCGCATCATGGCCATCTATCGCGACTACACCGAGTTGGTGGAACCGCTGTCGCTCGACGAAGCGTATCTTGACGTCACGCACAGCGAGCGCTGCGAAGGGTCGGCCACCCTCATCGCCCGAGAGATTCGCGCGCGTATCGCCGCCGAGGTCGGGCTGACGGTTTCGGCCGGCGTGGCGCCGAACAAATTCATCGCCAAGATTGCCAGCGACTGGCGCAAGCCCGACGGCATGTTCGTCGTGCGGCCGGCGGAGGTCGATGCCTTTGTGGCCGTCCTTCCCGTGGAGCGTCTGTTCGGCGTGGGCAAGGTCACGGCGGAGAAGTTGCGCTCGCTGGGGGTGGACTCCTGCGGCGATCTGCGCCGCCACTCGATGAACGAGCTGGTCGAGCGCTTCGGCGTGTTCGGGCAACGTCTGTACGAGCGTTGCCGAGGCATCGACACGCGCGAAGTGTCCCCCGATCGCGAGCGCAAGTCGATCAGCGTAGAGACCACCTACACGCGGGACCTGCGCACGCTGGCGGACTGCGAGACAGCGCTCGAGCCGCTGCTTCGCCAGTTGTCGGAGCGGCTCGAAAGGGCGCGCCGCAGCGAGCCGCTGGCGGTGGCCAAGGTGTTCGTCAAGATCCGCTTTGCCGACTTTTCACGCACGACGGCGGAAGCGGGGGCGCTCGGCGTCGATCCGGCGCAATGCCATCAGTTGCTGGCGGAAGCCGTCGGCCGCCGACGCAAGCCCGTCCGACTGATGGGCGTGGGGGTGCGTCTGCTCGAAGCGCAGGCGGCGCGGCAACTGCGGCTTTTCGACGACTGGGACGGCGACGCGTCGCTCGGCATGGCGTCGACGGGCGATAATGCGGCATCGCAATCGTAGCGCGTACGCGTGGGAGGTGAGGGATGGCGGAGATCATCGAAGTCATGCTCCGGCTGATGGCGGCGCTCGTACTTGGCGGCATGGTCGGGCTCAACCGGAATCTGCACCACAAGTCCGTCGGGCTGCGAACGCTGGCCATCGTGTCGTTCGGCTCCGCACTGTTCGTTCTGGCCGTCGTGCCGTTTCCAGGCACGTCGCTGACCTATGACGCCTCCTCGGTGAGCCGCGTCGTGCAAGGCATCGTCGCCGGGATCGGCTTTCTCGGGGCGGGCTGCATCATCCGTCCAAGCCATGGCGGGTCGGTCCATGGCTTCACCACGGCGGCGGCGCTCTGGAGCACCACCGGCATCGGCATCATCTGCGGGCTGGGCCGCTGGCATATCGCGCTGGCGGCCATGGTGCTGCTGCTTATCGTGCTGGCGGTCGGCGGGGCGATCGAGGATATCGTGCACCGGTGGCTGGGACACGACGAGCCGACGAAGGGATCGTCGCGAGAAGCACGGGCGGCGTCGCCGGACGAGGGCGCGGCGGCGCGGCATGAGCGCGACGGCAAGTGAGTGCCGCCGGGCGTTTGCAGAGGATGGACATCGCCGTCTCCTTGCCCCGCACACCAGGGGCAGATTTCTGCGGATGCCGAAGAAAAATGCCCGCCGAAGCGGGCAAATGACGTTGTCGCAGTACCCCCAAAAGGACGTAAGAGGGCGATTTCATTTTGGTCAGCCGGCCATCGTTCGCCTATCGGGGCTTGCCCGATTAGGGAAAGCACGTTCGGGAGACTACGTAACGCCGGCCTCCGTCACGAGGGCGCTCACTGCAACGCCCGCAACTCCGTGGCCCGGGCGCGCGCCACACGAAGGCCATCGGCCTGCAGCGTGAGCGTGGCCGCATCGGCCTGCTGTGCCGCGTCGGCCGCCGAAGTGTACGTCACGATGGCGGCTTGCCGCTCGCGACGGAAGCGCTCGCTGATCGGCGCACACTCCGTGGCGGCTTCGTCGGCGAGGTGGGCCGGGTCGGGAACGAGATTGATGTAGCGCGCAACGTGGCCGTAGAGGCAGGTGCGGTATTGAGCGGCCGCGGCATCGGCCGCCGCCAGATGGCGTTCGCGCAGGGTGGTCGCGTCGGACGCCGCGGGGCGCGATGCCGAGGTCGACGGTTTCGACGGGGTGGTACAACCCGTGGCCAGTACGGCGGCAGCCACGCAAAGCAAAGCCGGCACGGTGCGAGGCGCGCAGGCCAAAGTCGGAAACATCCGAATCATGAAGTCATCCAGGCCGATGGCATAAAGTTCGCGATCTCGATATGGTACGGGATTTGACGGATCTACCCGAGGCAGGCGTGCCGTATGTCGCGCCAATCTGACATGAACGAATTCCGTAAGGGACTGGTGTGGCTGCGGCGCGATTTGCGCTGCACGGACAACGCAACGCTGGCACAGGCCTTGGTGGCGTGCGACGAAGTGTATGTCGCCTTCGTCTTCGACACGACCATTCTCGATGGGCTGCCGCGAAACGACCGTCGTGTGGCATTTCTTCACGATAGCGTCAGCGCGCTCGCGAAGGGGCTCGAGCACGAGGGCGGTGTATTGATCGTGCGCCATGGGGACCCGGTGACCGAGATTCCCGCGCTCGCGAAATCGCTCGGTGTGCAGATGGTCTTTGCCGGCCGCGATTACGAGCCGGCGGCGGTTGCGCGCGATCGTGCCGTGTCACGCTCGCTCGAGGCACACGGCATGGGTTTTGCGCTGATCAAGGATCAGGTGATCTTCGAGTGCAACGAGATACTGACAGCGCAGGGCGAGCCGTACAGCGTATTCACGCCCTATCGGCGCGCGTGGCTCAAGCAGGTGAGCCCGGTCGATCTCGCGCCGCATGGGCGGGCCGGGGACCTGAAGCGGTTGGCTCCGGCGTCGCGTAGTGCCGGGCCGGTGCCGACGCTGGCGGCGCTTGGCTTCGATGTCCCCAACGGCCGACGCATGACGATTCCCGCAGGCGAGGCCGGAGCCCGGCGATTGCTCGACGATTTTCTGCCTCGCATGGCGCATTACCACGAGCGTCGCGATTACCCGGCGGTGCGGGGGCCGAGCTATCTTTCCGTCCATCTGCGATTCGGCACGATTTCGATTCGCACGCTGGCGCGCGAAGCCCACGCGGCCACGCTGCGCGGTGGCGACGCGGGGAGCGGCGCGCAGACGTGGTTGAGCGAACTGATCTGGCGCGAGTTCTACTTCATGATCCTGCATCATCACCCGTCAGTCGTCGGGGGCGCGTTCAAGCCGGCCTACGACGCCATCGAATGGGCCAGTGGCGCGGCGGCGGACGCGAATTTCGAAGCATGGCGCGAAGGGCGGACGGGCTATCCGATCGTGGATGCCGCGATGCGGCAGATGAATCAGACCGGCTACATGCACAACCGGCTGCGCATGATCGCCGCGAGTTTTCTCGTGAAGGACCTCGGTATCGACTGGCGTCGCGGCGAGGCGTACTTTGCCCTTGCACTCAACGACTTCGATCTGGCGGCGAACAATGGTGGCTGGCAGTGGGCGGCCTCGACCGGATGCGATGCGCAGCCCTATTTCCGGATATTCAATCCGGTCACCCAATCGGAGAAGTTCGATCCGCAAGGGCGCTTCATCCGGAAATACGTTCCGGAACTCGCCGACCTGCCGGACAAGGCCATCCACGCGCCGTGGCGTGCCGACGCCGGGGTGCTGGCATCGGCGAACGTGACGCTCGGACGGGATTATCCGCATCCGTTGGTGGCGCACGATGTGGCCCGCAAGGAAACGCTGGCGCGGTACGCGATCGTGAAGACGTCCGGCATCTCCGGCAAGGCGGCGGACGTCACTTCGGATTGACGCGGCCGTGCGCGATCAGTGGTGCGAAAGACCGTAGCCGAGCGTGCGCAACCTCAAAAAATGATCAAAACGTCCGTGTATACCCCCGTCAACTTTTTCTGCGGCCGGCCGTTGATAGGGGTATGGCACGCAAGAGGCCTGGGCTCCGGTATCGGTTCGCAACGTCGGGGGGGCGTTCGCGAGTGTCAGGGAGGAAGCTGTCAAAACAACGAAGCAAGGGCAGGCCAAAACCACACGGGGAAGCTGACGCAACGCTGCCGCGAAGACGGCGGTTTCGTACCATGAGGTCAGCGATAAGCGAGGGCCCGGAACGTCACTGTTCCGGGCATTTTTTTGCACCGATGCGCTTCACTCACCCGCGGCCCGGTCGTTGACATGGCCAGTTCGCCAAATTTCGGAAAGGCTGATGCCGGGAGCTACGCCCAGCCGCTTATCGTACCAACGGCCGTGGAGCGTCAGACCATGCCAGTACGATCCATACCGCAAGATTGAAGGGGAGCGTGAAGTAGGGCCATCCGAGCGGTCCCAGCCACGTTCCCAGGGCGACGCAAAGCAGGCTTGCGAGTCCTGCGCCGACGAAGCGCAGCGCGGGCGAGCGTCCAAAGACGCCGAGTCCGAGCGCCGCAAGAAACGCGTTCACGCCAATGCCGACGGCCTGTCCCGCCAGCGCCGGCCATTGGGCCGCCGTGAGCGCGATACCCGACCAGACGACGACGGCTGCGGCCAGCGCCCACAGCGTCGCGCGCAGGTTCCAGAGTGCGAGCACATACCAGACCAGCAATCCGAGCACGAGCGGCGCCACGAATACGACCTGCCCGACAGCACAGAAGACGAAGCCCGGCGTGCCCGTGCCGCAGTCGAGGGCGCCGATGCGCGGCGTCAGCCCGAGTCCAGGCTGCATGGCCCACGACCCCATCATGACGCCGACGAACGGTCCGGTCAGCGCGGGGAGATTGCGGCGCGCCAGGGCTGCCGTTGCCATCACGGTCAGGCAGACGCAAATTGCGAGCCACAGGGCATAGATGGCGTTGGGTTGCCAGAGCGCGCCAAACGCGATGCCCGTGAGTGCGCCGTTGTAGCCGTACAGGCCGGTATGCCTCGACTCGCGCGGCAACCGCAGCCCGATCGCGACTGCCGACGCGACAAAACTCGCGGCGAACCCGCTTATCGCGACGGTCCCATCCGCCAGCGTGAGCACGGCGAACAACAGCAGGCCGGCGCTTGCCGACGGGATGAAATAAATCTGCGCAAAGCTGGCCGCGGTGCCGCGTAGTTCAGCCGTCAGCCGGCGGAGCTGTGCGGTGAGCAGGGGGAACGGGGCAGACGCGTGTGCAGGGTGGGGCGAAGACATCGGTAGTGGCTTGGAACGAACGGGCCGGTTGACCCCCATCGCGCGAGTGCGCCAAAGCGTGATGGCGCAGAAGCATGAGGCGCTGGAACGAAGGGGCGGAATGGGCGCGAGCTTACGCCGAACGAGCCGAGGCGGGCGTGCCCGGCCGTTATAGTCCGTATTTGAGGGAACACGTCGGACTCGGGGTGGCGTCGCCGCAGCGCGGACAGTGCGCCGGACGCGCCAGGTGGGCTCAAAAAGAAAACCCGCGCTCAAGGGCGCGGGTTGGGACTGACAAGTGTTACCGACGTCGGATTTACTTGCCGCCGCCCTTCGCGGGCTTGGCGGCCCAACTGTCCTTGAGCGACACGATGCGGTTGAACACCGGCTTGCCCGGGGTCGAATCGTGGCGATCGGCGACGAAGTAGCCGTGGCGCTCGAACTGCACGCGATCTTCCGGTGTCACGCTCAACAGTTCCGGCTCGACGTACGCTTGCGTCACGCGCTTGGCGTCCGGATTGATGAAGTCGAGGAAGTTCTTCTCGCCGGCATCCGGATTCGGATCGAGGAACAGGCGATCGTAGATGCGCACTTCAGCGGCCAGCGCGTGCGGTGCGCTCACCCAGTGAATGTTGCCCTTGACCTTGTAGTTGTCCGCACCTGGCGTGCCCGAACGGCTGTCTTCGAAGTAGTTGCAGTGCACGGCGGTCACATTGCCGTCGGCATCGCTATCGAAGCCCGTGCATTCCACGACATAGCCATAGCGCAGACGCACCTTGTTGCCCGGGAACAGTCGGAAGAAACCCTTGACCGGCTCGGCCTGAAAGTCTTCGCGCTCGATCCAGAGCTCGCGGGAAATCGGGAACGTGCGCATGCCGCGCTCCGGGAAGTGCGGGTGTACGGGTGCCTGACAGTCTTCCTGCTTGCCTTCCGGATAGTTGTCGATGATCAGCTTGAGCGGATCGAGCACCGCCGTCGCGCGCGGCGCCTTCGGATCGAGGTCGTCGCGCAGGGCCTGCTCGAGAATGCTCATGTCGATCCACGAGGCCGACTTGGCCACGCCGATGCGATCGCAGAACAGTTGCAGGCTTTCCGGCGAAAAGCCACGGCGACGCAGGCCGACGAGCGTGGGCATGCGCGGGTCGTCCCAGCCATCGACGAACTTCTCGTCGACGAGCTGGCGAAGCTTGCGCTTGCTCGTGATCGCGTAAGTCAGTTGCAGACGCGCGAATTCGATCTGCTGCGGCGTCGGACGCGTGAACATGCCGGCATCGGCCAACTCGCCGAGCACCCAGTCGTAGAACGGGCGCTGGTCTTCGAATTCCAGCGTGCACAGGCTGTGCGTGATGTTCTCGATGGCGTCCTCGAGCGGGTGCGCGTAGGTGTACATCGGGTAGATGCACCAGGCGTCGCCCGTGCGGTGATGATGTGCATGGCGAATGCGATAGATGGCCGGATCGCGCAGATTGATGTTGGGCGAGCCCATATCGATCTTCGCGCGCAGCACGTGCGTGCCGTCGGCGAATTCGCCCGCACGCATGCGGCGGAACAGGTCGAGATTCTCCTCGACCGAGCGGTTGCGGAACGGCGAGTCCTTGCCTGGCTCGGTGAGGGTCCCGCGGTTGGCGCGCATGTCCTCGGCACTCTGGCTGTCGACATAGGCCTTGCCGCGCTGAATCAGGATTTCGGCGCCCTGATAGAACTGCTCGAAATAGTCGCTCGCGAAATAGAGGTGTTCCTTTTGCGGCGTGTCGTAGCTGAAACCGAGCCACTTGACCATATCGATGATCGAGTCGACATATTCGGTTTCTTCCTTCTCCGGGTTGGTATCGTCGAAACGCAGATGGCAGATGCCGCCGTAGTCGCGCGCCACGCCGAAGTTCAGGCAGATGGCCTTGGCGTGGCCGACGTGCAGGTAGCCGTTCGGCTCCGGCGGGAAGCGCGTCTCGACGCGCTGGCCCCATTTGCCCGAGCGGTTGTCTTCGTCGATGATGTTGCGGATGAAATTGGATGCCGCGTTCAGCTCTGTGCTCATGCCTGTCCAGTGTTCGGTGTTTGGCGAATATTCTACCGTACCGCACTGCACCACGGACAGGCGTCGACGCGCGCCGGTGGTCGATGACGACTGTCTGATGAGGTCGTCGTCGCCTCCGATCGGTCGATGGGGTGACGCTGAAGCGGCCGATGCCCCTCGAACAGGGCATGGGCCGCCAGGAACCAACGAACCGGCGAACCGATTGGATCCGGCGCGCCGGCCCGCGGCGTCGAGCGCTTATTCGGAACCGCGCTGACTCGGCCAGTTGGCGTAAGAGAGCAGCCAGAGGGAAATGATGTTGACGATCGGGATGAAGGCCAGCACGGTGAGCCACGGCGAGAGGCCGAGGCGTGTCAGGATCCGCCAGATGGGAATACCAACGAGCACAATGCCGATGAGCAAGCCGAGAAATCCGCTGAACATACGATATCTCCCCTCGAATCCCGCCGGCGGCGGGTTGACGCCAAGTATAGCCAGATATCGCCAGACTATCGGCCATCGCCGGCGCTGGATTGTTCTATCCTGAAAACACTGCCGGTCCTGCCGGTGGCTCTGTGAGTGACCCTTCAGGGAGGACATCATGGAACTGCACCTCCAGTCGCATCGCTTCACGCACCGTTCGCCCGACTGGGCGGCGGCCGCCGTCGCCGGCTTCGTCGCCTGCGCTTTCTTCTCCGCCGTGGAAATGCTTATGGTGCTGCTGGTCACCGGCCAGAGCCCGTGGGTGCCGCCGCGCATGGTCGCAGCCATCGTGCTGGGGCCCGGCATTCTGTCGCAGCCGGCCACGTTCGACGTGTCCATCGTGGCCATGGCGCTCATGGTTCATGCGGCGATCGGCGTCGTACTGGGCGTGGTCCTCGGGGCGATCATCGCGCCGTTCCGCCTCGATTCGGACGTCGTCACGGTGTCGATCGCCGGCGCCGTGTTCGGCCTCGTGGTCTACGCGGTCAACTTCCACGTGATGACGCAACTGTTCCCGTGGTTCGTCGAGTCGCGCACCTGGGTCATGGTGGCGGGACACGCGATCTTCGGGGCGTTCGCCGGCTACATGTACTGGATCCTGGCCAAGATCGACGATCGCAGCGCCATGCCGTAATTCCCCCGGGGCAGGCACCGACCCCGGCCGGGGCGGGTAAGACGGGCGGGCCGTTCGGCCTGCGGTGGGGCGGGGTTGCCGCCTTTTGGTGCACTCGTCCGCGTTTTCTGTTATGATTCGCCAACTGCGTTTATCTACCCGTCAACTTCGGGATGGAATGAACGCGGTTCCCGTGGCATGAAAAACGCCGGACAGCGATGCTCTCCGTCCAACGATGGCCAGTGTGCGACACGATTAACACTACAGAGATGTGTCGCGCGGTGTGAGCCGCCACATGCCGCCCAGTAAGGCCAGGAACGCTTCGGCGCGAATTTACGCCGAACGCTTGCATTTCGACGTTCCTGCCGCCGTGCCCGAAGGGCCGGCTTGCCGCCATTCCCCGAAACAGGAAGTCGTACGGAACCGCTTGCCTGCGCATTGCGTGGTGCCGGTGTGCATGAGGCCACGCGCCGCATGTCATGTTCGCCAGTCCGGTCTGCCGCATGTCAGTCACGCAAATGTCGCGCGTCTGTCATATTGGGTCGATACGCTGCGTGCACTTCACGGAAACATTTGTGCAGATTTGCACTCTCATCACCGTAAGCCGATTCGAGAGGGATAGTTATCAGTCATATTTTTGCAGTAAGAAGGAATACAAAATGAAAACAACGCAATATCAGGAATTCCAGTACAGCGTGCGCGCCGTCGAGCGCGACAACGCCCGTTGGGACGCTTTTTACGAAATCCATCGTCCGACCAGCCAAGGCATGGAAAAGGTCGGCGTCTATCAGGTGCAGACGGCCTACGGCTTCGCCACGCAAGGCAACGCCCTCGACGACGCCGAGCGCAACGCCCGTGCGGATATCGAGCAGGGCATCGTCTATTACCAGTAAGCCAGTCTCCCCTGCCATTCATTCCCAGTGCGTGATGCTGGCATCGTCGCTTCGCGACGGTGCTATAGTCCCGCCTTTCACAACGCATGTCGTGCAAGGCTGGAGAGTCGGTAATGGAATGGATGTGCAAGTCGTTCGATGAGTTGGGCAGTGCCTTGCTTTACCGCATTCTGTCGGCGCGCAACGCCGTCTTCGTGGTCGAGCAGCAATGCCCGTATCAGGACATCGACGGACGCGATCTCCACAGCCTGCACCTCGTCGCACAAGTGCGCGACGAAGCGGGTCAGCCGCAGATTGCCGCGTATCTGCGTCTGTTGCCGCCGGGGCTTGCTTACGACGAGGCGTCGATCGGGCGCGTCATCACGGCGGCATCGCACCGCGGCACGGGCCTGGGGCGCGAACTGCTCGCCCGTGCCGTCGCGATTGCCGAAGTGCAATGGCCCGACGCCCCGCTGCGCATCGGCGCACAAGCCCATCTCGAAGCGTTCTACGGCGCCTTCGGCTTCGTCAAGGCCAGCGAGCCGTATGACGAAGACGGCATCCTCCACGTCGAGATGGTGCGTGCGGCGATGAACTCGGCCGCCTGAGCGCGGCAGCACAGCCGTACCGCAGTACCGCCCGGGCTTTCGTGCCCGGCACTACAATATCTTCCTTTGCCGTTCTCGCGTTTCCCGACACATGGCCTTGTATTCCATCACGGGCGCCCAATTGGCGTTCGGTCACGTGGCATTGCTCGACAATGCCGATTTTTCGCTCGAAGTGGGTGAGCGCGTCGGATTGATCGGGCGCAACGGCGCCGGCAAGTCGTCGCTGCTCAAGATCGTGGCGGGGTTGACCTCGCCCGACGACGGACTCGTTGCGCGTCAGGCGGGGCTGCACACCGTGTATGTGCCGCAGGAACCGGAATTCGACGACGAGAAGAGCGTGTTCGACATCGTCTCGCTCGGACTCGGCGAATGGCACGACCTGCTTACCGACTACGACCGCACGGCCGCCGCGCTGGCGGAGGCGCCGGAGGGCGCCGAGCACGATGCGCTGCTCGCTCGTTTGAACACGTTGCAATCGTCGCTCGACGCCGCCGACGCATGGCAACTCAAGACCCGTGTGGAGACGACCATCGCGCAACTGGGCCTCGATGCGCATGCGCGCGTCGGCGCGCTCTCGGGCGGGATGCAGAAGCGCGTCTCGCTCGCACAGGCGTGGGTCGCGCGCCCCGACGTGCTGCTGCTCGACGAGCCGACCAACCACCTCGATTTCGATGCCATCCGTTGGCTGGAGGAACTGTTGATCGGCTATCGCGGCGCGCTGCTCTTCATCACGCACGACCGCAGCTTCCTCGATCGCGTGGCTACCCGCATCGTCGAACTCGATCGCGGACGTCTGCTCTCCTATCCGGGCAACTTCACGCAGTACCAGGAGCGCAAGGCCGCGCAGCTCGAAGTCGAGCGCGTGGAGAACGAGAAATTCGACAAGCTGCTCGCGCAGGAAGAGGTGTGGATCCGCAAGGGGGTCGAAGCCCGGCGCACGCGCAGCGTGTCGCGCATCGAGCGGCTCAAGACAATGCGCAACGAGCGCGCCGAGCGCCGCGAGATTCAGGGCAATGTCCGTATGGACGTGGCGCAGGCCGAGAAGTCCGGCAAGATCGTCGCCGAACTCACGAACGTGACGAAGGCATACGATGGGCGCACCATCGTGCGCGATTTTTCGGCGACCCTCATGCGTGGCGACAAGGTCGGACTCGTCGGGCCGAACGGTGTGGGCAAGACGACCCTGCTCAAGCTCATCCTCGGAGAGATCACGCCGGACAGCGGTCAGATTCGCGTCGGCACGAACCTGCAGGTGGCGTATTTCGATCAGATGCGCGCCCAGCTCGATCCCGAAAAGAGCCTGCTCGACACCATTAGTCCGGGCAGCGACTGGATCGAGATCAACGGCACGCGCAAGCACGTCATGAGCTACCTCGGCGACTTCCTGTTCTCGCCCGAGCGCGCCCGCTCGCCGGTGAAGTCGCTCTCCGGCGGCGAGCGCAACCGTCTGCTGCTCGCCCGCCTGTTCGCGCGCCCGGCCAACGTGCTCGTGCTCGACGAACCGACCAACGATCTCGATATCCCCACGCTGGAACTGCTCGAAGAACTGCTCGAGGAATACAGCGGCACCGTATTCCTCGTGAGCCACGACCGCACGTTCCTCGACAACGTCGTGACGTCGGTCATCGCCGCGGAGGGCGACGGCAACTGGCGCGAGTACGTGGGCGGTTTCACCGACTGGCAGGTGCAGAGCGAACGTGCCGAAGCGCTTGCCGCGCAGCGCGCGCCGGCCGAGGACGCGGCGAAGGATGCGCCGAGTGCGCCCAAGCGCAGCGCCAATCGGACCGTGAAGCTCAGCTACAAGGAGCAACGCGAACTCGATGGCCTGCCGGAGCGTATCGCCGCACTCGAAGCGGAACAGAAAGACGCCGCCGCGAAACTCGAGGACGGCTCGATCTTTGTGAAAGATCCGGCTGCAGGGGCAGCATTATCCGAACGTTTCGAGGCGATCGAACTGGAATTGCTCGAAGCGCTCGAACGCTGGGAAGTGCTCGAAACCAAGCAGCGCGGCGAGAGCGCGTAGCGATGGGCGGCCGGGGAATCCGGCCGCATCGCATTTTGCTGTTGGCGACGTTGCACGATGTGCGTCGCGAGTGACAGTACAATAGGCCGCGATTCATCGGGCGCGTCCCGAATCCGGGCCGTCTGCGCCGGATACCGGGCGCACTCGGCGTGCTCATTATGTGGGCGCCGAAATGCAAGTTGTTGATCCGGCGTCACTTTTGTCATGTGTTAATGGGTTTTCCCCGTGGTTGTCCACAGGATTTGTGGATAATCGGCGGGCGCCGCACCCCAATTCAGTCACGCTATGTCGAAAAAAAACACGCCTGCCCAATACAGTGAAGCTTCCATCAAGGTCCTCAAGGGCCTTGAACCGGTCAAGCAGCGCCCGGGCATGTACACCCGCACCGAAAATCCGCTGCACATCATTCAGGAAGTCATCGACAACGCCTCGGACGAAGCGCTGGGCGGTTACGGCAAGCAGATTCTCGTCACCCTCAACAAGGACGGCTCGGTGAGCGTTGAGGACGACGGCCGCGGCATTCCCGTTGGCATTCACCCCGAAGAAGGCGTGCCGGTCGTCGAGATCGTGTTCACGCGCCTGCACGCGGGCGGCAAGTTCGACAAGGCCGCCGGTGGCGCCTATACCTTCTCCGGCGGTCTGCACGGCGTGGGCGTGTCGGTCACGAATGCGCTGGCGACACGCCTGGCGGTGACTGTGTGGCGCGACGGCCAGGTCTCCGAACTCGAATTCGCCGATGGCGGCAACGTCAGCGTGGCGCTGCACTCGCGCGCCGCGCAGCGCGGTGAGAAGAAGAGCGGCACGCGTGTCACCGTCTGGCCCGATGCAAAGTACTTCGACAGCCCCACGCTGCCGCTCGGCGAACTGCAGCGGCTGCTGCGCTCGAAGGCGGTGTTGTTGCCCGGTGTGCGCGTCACGCTGCGCCAGGAGAAGAACGGCGAAGAGCAATCGTGGTTCTATGAGCAAGGCCTGCGCGGCTATCTCATGGAGGCGTTGGGCGGTGCGGAGCCGCTCATTCCGCTGTTCGAAGGCGAGCGCTTCGCCGACGGCAATGAAGACAGTTTCGCCGAAGGCGAGGGGGCGGCCTGGGTGGTGGCCTGGACGGAGGATGGCGCGCAGGTGCGCGAATCGTACGTCAATCTGATTCCGACGCCGGCCGGCGGCACTCACGAGTCGGGCTTGCGCGAAGGTCTTTTCCAGGCCGTGCGGGGCTTCATCGAGTTGCACAACCTCCAGCCCAAGGGGGTGAAGCTGTTGCCGGAAGACGTCTTCTCGCGCGTGTCGTTCGTGCTCTCGGCGAAGGTGCTCGATCCGCAGTTCCAGGGGCAGATCAAGGAGCGCCTGAACAGCCGCGACGCCGTGCGTCTCGTCTCGTCGTTCACGCGCCCGGCGCTGGAGTTGTGGCTCAATCATCATGTCGAGCACGGCAAGAAGCTGGCCGAGCTCGTGATTCGTCAGGCGCAGGCGCGCACGCGCGCCGGTCAGAAGATCGAGAAGAAGAAGAGCTCCGGCGTGGCGGTGCTGCCCGGCAAGCTGACCGATTGCGAGACCGAGGACATCACGCGCAACGAGCTGTTCCTGGTCGAGGGCGATTCTGCGGGCGGCTCGGCGAAGATGGGGCGTGACAAGGAGTTCCAGGCGATTCTTCCGTTGCGCGGCAAGGTGCTCAATACGTGGGAGACCGAGCGCGACAGGCTCTTCGCAAACAATGAAGTGCACGACATCGCGGTGGCGATCGGCGTCGATCCGCACGGCCCGAACGACACGCCGGACCTGTCGAATCTGCGTTACGGCAAGATCTGTATCCTGTCGGATGCCGACGTCGACGGCTCGCACATCCAGGTGCTGCTGCTCACGCTCTTCTTCCGTCACTTCCCGCAGCTGATCGCGACGGGGCACGTGTTCGTCGCGCGTCCGCCGCTGTTCCGCGTGGACGCCCCGGCGCGCGGCAAGAAGCCGGCGCAGAAACTCTATGCGCTGGACGAAGGCGAGCTCGAAGCCATTCTCGACAAGCTGCGCAAGGACGGCGTGCGCGAGACCGCATGGTCGATCAGCCGCTTCAAGGGGCTGGGCGAAATGAGTGCCGAGCAGTTGTGGGAAACCACGATGAACCCGGACACGCGTCGCCTGAGCCCGGTGGCGCTTGGCGGGCTCGATTTCGACGCCACGGTGGCGCGCATGAACATGCTCATGGGCAAGGGCGAGGCGGCGCAGCGTCGCAGTTGGCTCGAGGCCAAGGGCAATGAAGTGGAAGTCGACGTCTGAGCCGAGGCCGGACATCAGTGTAACGGCGGGCGTCTCACGCATGGGCAGATCAGCGTGAGCGCTCACATAGTGGGATAATCCAACCTTCACCCTACCGGGAGTCGCGTTATGTTGCGTTCTATGCGTTGTATTTTCGTGCCGCTGCTGCTTGCCGGAGCAAGCGCTACCGCCTTGGCACAATCGGCCCAGCCGCGCGTCTTCTTCGTCTCGCCGGCCAATGGCGCGACGGTCACGAACCCGGTAGTGGTCAAGTTCGGCGTCGAGGGCATGGAGATCAAACCGGCGGGCGACATGACGTCCAATACCGGTCATCATCATCTGATTGTCGACGGCGCCCCGATTTCCGCAGGGCAGGTGGTTCCGACGGACGATACTCACCTGCATTTCGGCAAAGGCCAGACCGAGACGAGCGTCAACCTGACGCCGGGCGATCACACGTTGACGATGCAGTTCGCCAACGGTGCGCACCAGTCGTACGGTCCGGCCATGAGTCAGACGATCAAGGTGCATGTCAAAGGTCAACAATAACGCTGGTCCGACGGCGGATTGCGACAGGGCGATCCGCCGAATGTTCTCGCTGCCGCTCGTGCAGCGGATCGCAGGGGCCGCGCTGGCAGCCTTGCTGCTTGTCGCGACGCCCCTTGCGCACGCAGAACTCTACGGCTACGTCGACGAGAACGGCGTCGCCCACCTGGCCGCGCGCAAGCTCGACGCTCGCTACCGGCTCGTGGTGAGCGGCGGCAACGCCGACCCGCGCGTCGCACAGGGCGGCGTGGTGAGCGGCACCGACCGCTCACGTCTCTACGACGCGCTCGCGCGTCACCCGAACCTGCGCAAGCTCGCCCCCGTGATCGCACAGGCGGCGCAGCGCTTTCAGGTGGATGCCGCCTTGCTCAAGGCGGTGATTGCGGCGGAGTCTGGCTTCGACAGCGAGGCGGTGTCGCCCAAGGGGGCCGTCGGTCTGATGCAGGTGCTGCCCGCCACGGGCGAGCGTTACGGCGTGCGCGCCGATGCGAAGCGCTCGGTTGCCGACAAACTCACCGATCCGCGCACCAACGTGCTGACCGGTGCCCGTTATCTGCGCGATCTGCAGGCCCGGTATCCCGATCGGCTCGAACTCGTCCTGGCGTCGTATAACGCCGGGGAGGGCGCCGTGGCGAGGCACGCGGACCAGGTCCCGCCCTATGCGGAAACGCGCGCCTACGTGGCGGCCGTGCTCGAACTCTATCGGCGTTTCAATCCCGACGCGCCGGACGTCGTGGCCGGCGCTCGCGCCATCCGCACGAACGGCAACGCGCGTGTCAGCGGTTCTCACGGTCGCATTCACGTGATTCTGAGTGCGCCCTCGGGTTTGCCGGTCGTGCCTGCTAACATGCCGAACGCGTCGGCTCCCGGCTCGGCGCCCACACAGGCGCTTTCCTCCGCACCCACGACCGATTGAGGCCCGCCCGTGCCCGCGCGGCTCGGATTTTTCCGTAATGTCGGCGGAATCCGGGCGATTTCCGCTTCCATCACGCTGAAATCACACCCTCGCTTCGTCATTTGGACGCGTTTTTGCCGATTTGTACCGGCGAGCTTGGTATGATCTCGCCGTCGACGTCCAACCGAACATTCGTCAAACGTTCGCAGCAAACCCACAGGTTTTATGGAACAAGTAGAAGATCTCTTTACGCAACCGTCGGATGACGACACGCTGACGCTCGGCGCCTATGCCGAGCGCGCTTATCTGGACTACGCAATCAGCGTGGTCAAAGGCCGCGCCTTGCCGGACGTCTGCGACGGCCAGAAGCCGGTGCAGCGCCGCATTCTGTTCGCGATGAACGAAATGGGCCTCGGGGCCGACGCCAAGCCGGTGAAGTCGGCGCGTGTGGTCGGCGACGTGCTCGGCAAGTTCCACCCGCACGGTGACCAGTCCGCGTACGACGCGCTGGTGCGTCTCGCGCAGGACTTCTCGATGCGCTATCCGCTCATCGACGGTCAGGGCAACTTCGGCTCGCGCGACGGCGACGGCGCGGCGGCCATGCGTTACACGGAAGCGCGCCTCACCCCCATTGCGAAGCTGCTGCTCGACGAAATCGACGCCGGTACGGTGGACTTCGTGCCGAACTACGATGGTTCGACTGAAGAGCCGCGCCTGCTGCCGGCCCGTCTGCCGTTCGTGCTGCTTAACGGCGCGTCGGGGATCGCGGTCGGGCTGGCGACGGAAATCCCGTCGCACAACCTGCGGGAAGTCGCTTCGGCGGCCGTGGCGCTGATCCGCAATCCGAAGCTCGACGATGCCGAGCTGATGACGCACGTGCACGGCCCCGATTTCCCGGGGGGCGGCCAGTTGATTTCGAGCGCCGCGGAAATTCGCGCGGCATACGAGTCCGGGCGCGGCAGCCTGAAGGTGCGTGCGCGCTGGAAGATCGAGGAGATGGCGCGCGGCCAGTGGCAGGCGGTGGTGTACGAGCTGCCGCCGAACACGTCGGGTCAGAAGGTGCTCGAGGAGATCGAGGAAATCACCAACCCGAAGGTCAAGCTCGGCAAGAAGTCGCTCACGCCCGAGCAGCAGAACCTCAAGCAATCGGTGCTTGCCATGCTCGATGCGGTCCGCGACGAGTCGGGCAAGGACGCGCCGGTGCGCCTGGTGTTCGAGCCGAAGTCGAGCCGCATCGACCAGCAGGAGTTCATCACGATGCTGCTCGCGCATACGAGTCTGGAGTCGAGCGCATCGGTGAACCTGGTGATGGTCGGGGCCGATGGCCGTCCGGGTCAGAAGTCGCTGCGCGAGATCATCACGGAATGGATCGGCTTCCGCTTCGAGACGGTTACACGTCGTTCGCAGCACCGTCTGGGCAAGGTCGACGATCGCATTCATATTCTCGAAGGCCGGATGATCGTCTTCCTGAATATCGACGAAGTCATCCGCATCATTCGCGAGTCCGACGAACCGAAGGCCGCGTTGATGAGTTCGTTCAACCTGAGCGAGCGTCAGGCGGAGGATATTCTGGAAATCCGGCTGCGCCAGTTGGCGCGGCTCGAATCGATCAAGATCGAACAGGAGCTCGCCGCGTTGCGCGACGAGAAGGCGAAGCTCGAAGACCTGCTGGCCAACGACAGCGCGATGAAGCGCCTGATCATCAAGGAAATCGAAGCCGACGCGAAGCAGTTCGGCGACGAGCGCCGCACGTTGATTCAGGAAGAGAAGCGTGCCGTGGCCGAGGCGAAGGTCGTGGACGAGCCGGTGACGGTCGTCGTGTCCGCGAAGGGCTGGGTACGCGCGCTCAAGGGGCATGGCCTGGACGCGCAGGGCTTCTCGTTCAAGCAGGGCGATTCCCTGTACGGCGCATTCGAATGCCGTACTGTCGATCCGTTGATCGCTTGGGGCAGCAACGGCCGCGTGTATTCCGTGGCCGTGGCGCTGCTGCCGGGCGGGCGTGGCGACGGTGTGCCGCTCACGTCGCTCATCGAGCTCGAGTCGGGCTCGCGTTTGCTGCATTACTACGCGGCGTCCGCTGAGCAGGGGTTGTTGCTGGCGACGTCGAATGGCTTCGGCTTCACCACGAAGCTTGGCGACATGGTGAGCCGCGTGAAGGCGGGCAAGTCGTTCATGACCATCGACGACGGCGCCGAGCCGCTCACGCCCACGCCGATCTGGCAGAGCGCAAGCGCGGTGGCCTGTCTGTCGAGCGATGGCCGCCTGCTGGTCTTCGGCATGGACGAAATGAAGGCGCTCACCGGCGGCGGCCGTGGCGTGACGCTCATCGGGCTCGAGGCGAAGCAGACCTTGGTCTCGGCCGTGCCGATCAGCGAGGCGGGGGTGACGGTGTACGGTGAGGTGCGGGGCGGCAAGATCCAGTCCGAAACGCTCTCGGGCGACGCGCTCGCGCCGAATATCGGCAAGCGCGCGCGCAAGGGCCGTGCGCCGGCCGTCAAGTTCGCGACCTTCAAGCCGCGTTCGCTCGAGCCGGTGCTGCCGGCAGCGCCTTCGGCGTCCTGACGGGAGTCACGCATGAGCGTTTATGCCTTGAGCCTGTTCCTGCATCTCGTGAGCGTGGCCGTCTGGATCGGCGGGATGTTCTTCGCGTTGGCGTGCCTGCGTCCGGCGTCGTCCGAGCTCTCGCCGCAGCAGCGTCTGCCGCTGTGGGAGGCTGCGTTCACGCGCTTCTTCACATGGGTCGGCGTGGCCATCGTGGTGATTCTGCTCTCGGGCGGTCACATGATGATGGCCATGGGTGGGGCGCATGCCCGTTGGCCCGTGCATGCGATGGCGGGTGTCGGCGTGGTGATGATGCTGGTCTTCGGCCATATCCGGTTTGCGCTGTTTCCGCGCCTGCAGCGTGCGGTGCAGGCGCAGTCGTGGCCCGATGGCGCGGCGGCCGTCAACGGCATTCGCCGGCTGGTGATTCTCAACCTCGGGCTCGGCGTGGTCGTGATCGGACTGGCGGCGTCGCTGCGCAGCTGACGTCCAGGGCCGGTACACGAATGGAATGCGTCAGCCCGCGGGCGGAGGCATTTCGTGAAGCTGGCCCGCCACTTCGTGGCACATGGCGACGAAGGCCTGTACGAGCGGACTGTTGTCGTCGCGGCGCTTCGCCAGCAGCAAAGGCGTGTGTGCGTCGCGCTCGACGACGTCCATGAAGCACGCCCCCTCGATCTGAATGCAGCGCACGGCCGCTGGCAGGATCGCTACCCCAAGACCACTTGCCGCCAGCGCGACGATCGTGGTCGACTCGCGCGCTTCCTGCACCACGCGCGGCGTGAAGCCCGCGCGCTCGCACATCTTCCGGATCTTCCCGTCCACCGCCGTACCCACGTCGGGCGGATGCATGATGAACGCTTCGCCGGCCAGATCGGCGATCGATACCCTCGCGCGTTGCGCCAGCGCGTGGCCCTGATGCAGGACCACGACCAGCGCTTCGTCCATCAACGTCTCGAAAGTCAGTCCGGGCACTGGCGCCGCGTCGTCCGCCTGCCGCAGCAGGCCGATGTCCAGCGTGCGCTCGATCAGCGCGTCGCGCTGGCGCTCCGACGGCGACTCGCTGAGCATCAGCGTCACGCGCGGGTATCGCTGCCGGTAACGGGTCAGCACACGCTTCATGACCTGGGTCATCGGGGCCGACGTCGTGAAGGCGATGCGCAACTCGCCGGCGTTCACCCCGGCGATCTGCTGCACTTCCTGACGCGCGGCATCGGCGTCCACAAGGATCTGACGTGCCCGCGCGAGGAACGCGCGTCCCGCCGTCGTCAGAAAGACACGCCGCTGCGAGCGTTCGAACAGCGGCACGCCGAGTTCCTCCTCGAGCGCGCGGATCTGCATCGACAGGGGCGGCTGCCCGATGTTGAGCTTCTGTGCGGCGCGGCTGAAATGCAGCTCTTCGGCGACCGTGACGAAATAGCGGAGATGGCGAAGTTCCATACGTCGCGACTCGATTGATCTATTTTATATATGGAAATGTCTAGTAAATATATATTGGACGCAAGGTAACGGCAAACCTATCATCGGCGGTGTCCCTTTCATCCTTGGCTCGCGCGAGGCGAGCCAGCATCATGGCGTCGACGAACTCTCTTTCGCTTCCTGCCGGCGGCCCCGCCGGCGGTTCCCCGTCCAGGCCTCCGGCCGGCGTCGCGCGCGGCACGCGCGAATATGCGGTCATCAGCCGCGCGCTATTCTTCGGCGGTTTCTCCACGTTTGCGCAGTTGTACTGCATGCAGTCGCTGCTGCCGCTGCTCACCGTGACGTTCGGTATCACGCCCGCGCAGGCGAGCTGGTCGGTCTCGGCCGCCACGATGATGATGGCGCTTGGTTTGCTGGTGACGTGTGTGGCCGCGGACCGTGTGAGCCGCAAGCGGATGATGACGATCGCGTTGCTCAGTTCATCGGTGCTCACGCTGGCGAGCGCGTTCTCGACGAACTTCGAGACGCTCGTGATCCTCGGCGCGCTCAAGGGACTGGCGCTCTCGGGGTTGCCGGCCATTGCGATGGCGTATCTGAGCGAGGAGATCGATCAGCGCTCGCTCGGCATGTCGATGGGGCTCTATATCGGCGGCAATATTCTCGGCGGAATGGCGGGACGTGTGCTCGCGGCCTTCGTCGCCGATATGTTCTCGTGGCGGGTCTCGGTGGCCGTGATCGGGCTCGTCTGTCTGGCGATGGGGCTGGAGTTCGCCCGCAGCCTGCCGCATTCGCGCCGCTTCACGCCGCGTCACATGTCCGTGCGCGAGGCCGTGGGGCATGCGCGCCGTCACCTCGCGGACCCCGCGCTGCTCGGCTTGTATCTCTTCGCCGGACTCATGATGGGCAGCTTCGTGAGCGTCTACAACTACCTGGGTTTTTATCTGTCGGCGCCGCCATTCCATCTGCCGCATGCCGCGATCGGCGCGATCTTCACCATGTATCTCATCGGCGTGATCGGCTCGTTCATCGCCGGGCCGCTGTCGGACCGCGTCGGCCGCGCACGCTTGCTATGGGTGCTGGTCGCGCTGGCGCTCGCGGGACTCGTGACCATGCTGGCGTCGCAGGTGCTCGGCGTGGTGCTCGGCCTGGCGATCTTCACCTTCGGATTCTTTGGTGCGCACACGGTGGCGAGCAGTTGGGTCGGCCGCCGCGCGACGGAAGGACGGGCGATCGCCTCTGCGCTGTATCTCTTCTTCTACTATCTCGGGTCGAGCCTGCTCGGCAGCTACTCGGGCGTGATGCTCAAGGCGCACGGCTGGCACGGCGTGGTGGCGCTGCTGGGCGTTGCGGTCGTGCTGTCGCTCGCCGTGGCGGTGGCCATGCGGCGAGCGTACGGGACCGGCAAGCCTGTTTGATGCGAGGATGACGCGAGGGCGCTTTGCCGGAACCCTCTGAACCGACCCCAGCGATTGGATTCGCATCCTAGGTTCGGGGCGGGATTCAGAGGGGGGCTTTGCAGCGATATGTTTGGCAGTTCAGTGGGCGCTCGACGGTGTTCCACTCGCGGCGCTCATCGTGGCCGTCGATCGACTTTTCCTCGTCGCCGAACCGCGATCGTCCCGGCGTCAGGCAACCTCGGCGATCAGCTCGATCTCGACGCATGCGCCGAGCGGGATCTGTGCCACGCCGAAAGCGGAGCGTGCATGCTTACCCGCGTCGCCGAACACTTCCGCGAACAGTTCCGAAGCGCCGTTGGTCACCAGATGCTGATCGGTGAACTCCTGCGTCGAGTTGACGAGGCTCATCAGCTTGACGATGCGCTTGACCTTGTTCAGGTCGCCCGTATGCGCGTGCAGTGTGGCGATCAACTCGATGGCGGTGGCGCGCGCGGCCGCCTTGCCTTCGTCCACGCTGACATCCTTGCCGAGCTTGCCGGTCCAGATCTTGCCGTCTTTCTTCGGCAGATGGCCCGAGAGGAACACGGTGTTGCCGGTTTGCGCGCTCATCACGTAAGCGGCGGCGGGAGCGCCGGCGTTCGGCAGTTCGATACCCAATTGCTTCAGTTTGTCGTAGACGGACATGTACGGCTTCCTTGCAGATGCGTTGAAATCGGACCGATCAATGGTATCGGACGGGGACTGGAGGAGCGATTCGCGCCGAACCGTGACGGCTCGGCGCGTTTTCCGCCTGACGATACCAGGCGATATCAGACGATAGCGGGCGCGTCCGGTATCAGGCGGCGCGGCGCGTCAACGTCTCGGCGATGAGGGCGCCCAGGCGGCTCACGCCGGCCTCGATCTTCTCGGGCGGCACCGTGACGAACGACAGTCGCAGCGTATTCGTTTGCGGCGTGCCGACATAGAACGGCGCTCCAGGCACGAACGCCACATTCTGCGCGATCGCTTTTTCCAGCAACTGCATGGTGTCGATGCCGGCGGGCAATGTCAACCAGATGAACATGCCGCCGGCTGGCGCGGTCCATGTGGCGTCTGCCGGCATGTGTTTCGCCAGCGCCGTCAGCATGGCCTGCGCCTGTGCGGCGTAGAGCGTGCGGATCGACGGGATGTGCGTGTCGAGGAAGCCGTCCTTGACCACTTCGTACGCGATGCGCTGCGTGAGGCTCGGCGTGTGCAGATCGGCGGCCTGCTTGGCCTGCACGAGTTTCGAGATCACCGCCGGCGGCGCGATGATGAAGCCGAGTCGCAGGCCCGGTGCGAGCACCTTCGAGAACGATCCCATGTACAGCACGTGCTCGGGCGCGAGCGACATGAGGCTCGGCAGACGCTGGCCCTCGTAGTCGAGTTCGCCGTACGGATCGTCCTCGATGATCACGAGTCCGTCGCGCCTGGCGAGTGCGGCGAGCGCCTCGCGTCGCGGCATCGGCAGGCGGCGTCCGGTCGGGTTCTGGAAATTCGGCATGGCGTACAGGAAGCGCGCGCCGCTCACGAGGTCGGGCGTGAGCGCTTCGGGCAGCAGACCGTGTTCGTCGGTCGGCACCGGCACATAGACCGGCGAGAACAGCGAGAACGATTGCAGCGCACCCAGATAGCTTGGTGCTTCCACGAGCACGCGGCTGCCTTCGTCGATGAAGATCTTGCCGATGAGATCGAGGCCTTGTTGCGAACCGGTGGTGATCAATACGTTTTCAGGCGCGAGCGTGAGGCCGTCGCGAGAGTAGCGCCGGGCAACCCATTCGCGCAGCGGTGCGAAGCCTTCCGTCGCGCTGTATTGCAGGGCGGCTTGCGGAGCATCGGTCAGCACGCGCTCGGCCGCGGCGCGCATCTGCGTCACGGGGAAGGTCGCAGGAGAGGGCAGGCCGCCCGCGAACGAGATGACCTCGGGGCGCTCGGTGACCTTGAGGATTTCGCGAATGGCCGAGCTGGTCAGTTTGCGGGCACGTTCGGAATATTGCCATTCATGCATGATGGTCTCGCTTTGATAGTGCGGCCTTTCTGAGCGGCCGCGAGTGTCTGGCATTGCGGGAGCCGGGTGCGTGGAGGCTGGCGCAACGCCGGGGGGCAGTCGCGTCTCGGCGCAGGGATCGCATGCGCCGAGACGCGGCTTCAGACCGGTTTGCCCGTGAGTCGCGAGTCGCCGATCTTCATATTCTTGCCGAGTGCGATGGTCAGGACGACGCCGGCGGCGAACAACCACGTCACCGCATCGACCTGTTCGCCGAAGAAGAGGGCGGACAGCGCAATCGTGAAGAAAATCTGTAGCAATTGTACCTGCCCGACGCGAGCGATCCCGCCCATGGCGAGGCCGGCGTACCAGGCGAAGAAACCGATGAATTGCGAGAACAGCGTGACATACGCGAACGCGCCCCACGCCCGGCCGCTCACCGGCCACGGTTGCTGCCATGCGAGCCAGCCGACCGGCAGCACCAGCACCGGCGCGCAAACCACGAGCGCCCAGCAGATCACTTGCCAGCCACCTATTTCGCGGGCGAGCTTGCCGCCTTCGGCATAGCCCAGTGCACCGACGACCACGGCGAGCAGCATCAGGCCGTCGGCCGCATGCAGGCTGCCGCCGCCGGCGCGCAGCGCAAACGCGATCACCAGCGCACTGCCGACGAGCGCGCACACCCAGAAGCCGCGCGACGGACGCTCGCCACCCAGCCAATAGGCGTAGATGGCGACGAAGAACGGTTGCAGACCGTTGACGACCGCGCCGTGCGAGGCGGGAATCGTCTTCATCGCCCAGGCGGAGAACACGGGGAAGGCCACGATCACCCCCAGCGACGTGATGGCGAGGCTCTTGATCTGACGCAGGTTCGGCCACGGTTCGCGCCGCCACCAGAGCAGCGCGCCGGCGAACACGGCGGCCACTAGCGCACGCCCCAGTCCGTTGAGCAGCGGGTTGACCTCCGCCACGACGATGCGCGTCATCGGCAACGTCAGACTGAAGATGAGCACACCGATCAGTCCGATCAGCATGCCCCGGGATTCGCGCGAATTCATGGTGTCGCCTCTTGTCTTTCGCAGGTTTTGCCGCCCGCCATGCGTTGTGCCGGGCGTTCGATGATGCAGGGGCCTGTCGTCCTATCGCAATGTGCGAGGACCATCAGGGGTTGCGATTTCCGCCGTGAGCGACGGCTCGACCAGCGTCGCTTCGACGCTCACGAGTGCTTCGGCGCCCAGCCAGCGCAGTTGTTCGTTGATCATGGCCGCTTGCGGATGAAAGCCCCGCAACGCGGTGACGGCGCAATCGGCATTCGGCAGGGCGTTGGCCGGGTGCTGCGGCGAATCCCACTGGATCAGCGTCGGCAGCAAACCTTGCCCCGCGCCCTGCCACGACGGCAGGCTACCGTCTTCCGGTACGCCGATCTGCCACGTCAGCGCGCCGCGTTGCATGGCGATCACCGGCGCCAGCCGCCGCGGATACTGTGCCTGCCAGCGCGGCAGCGAGCGTGGGCGCTCGACGCGCGCCACCCAATGCGCCAGATACGGTCCGCGTTCGAGTCGCGCCTGTACGGCGTCGTCATCGAGTCCGAACCAGCGCGCCCGCTCGGGCGGCGGGGCGTCCGGATCGATCGCGATGATCTCGAGGTATGTGCCGCCCCAAAGTCCCAGCAGGCTGTTGTGCGTGCCCATGCGCGCGTGCTTGCCGCCGCGCTGCGGGACGACGTCGGTCAGGCCCAATTGCTCGATGACGTGCGCCTCGCCGGCTTCCAGCGTTTGGGCTGCAACGACGAGATGGTCCAGTTTGAGGGCGTGAGATGCGGTCATATACAAATTCGGGCGAAGCGTTCGGAAGCGGACCGGGCGAGGTGCGCGTGACAGCAAGAGAAGCGGCGGGCGTTACAAGGACCTTGGGCTTATGCTGCTGTCGGCGCCGCGATGCGCGGCAAAAACCGATAGCTTACTCCGCCTTGCCATGCTTGCCGTCATGCCCCTGCGGTGTCCTGTGCCATCGGGCCATCGTCAGCGCGCCGACGCATCGATACCTCAGCCGCGCGACAGACGCGCCACCGCGCGGGTCGCCATGCGCGCCGCCATGCCGCGCCACACGAGCCGCCAACCTGCGCGCGCCGTGTGCGCGATGCGCTTGCCGGTCGTCGTCATGATCGTCTTCGCCGGCTGGCTCACCCGCAGTCGTGCGCCCTCGTTCCAGGTGCCGAGCCAGACGCGTTGCCCGGCGCGCATCTCGAAGCTCTCGCCCGCGCGCAGCCAGTGATCGGTGTGTTCGCCTTCCACGGTCAGCCACAGCAGGCCTTGCAGCACCTGCAGCGTTTGCGGCCGCTCGGCCGCCCGGTCTTGCCAGAGGACGGTCTGTTCCCGGTCCAGTTCGAAGAGTCGGATTTCACGCATGACGTTCTCCAGTTGAGAGGACACTTTATCGGTTAACTCCGGTACAGTACCGGTACAGATATCGAGATCATTTTCGGTACAGTTCGGGATTGACAGGGATTTTGGGGAGCGTAGAGTGGCGACCCATGGGCGTCGAGGGGCTGACACTTCCTCTTTCGAGCGCCAGTCAGATGCGCGGAAGCGCCGTGTCGGCACCGGCACGACCGGGGCAGATGAGACGGCGCTTTCCGGCAAGCCGCAAAAAGGTGGAAAGACGATGACGACAATCAACCGCATATCTCCGCTCGCGCTGGCGGACAACGCGGCGCTGGACACAGCCCGCATGACGCTCGTCGACCAGCTCGTGCACTGGGCGAGTCTGCGTATCGAGGAGCGGGTGTTCCTGCCCGGCATGCGCATGCCATCGATCCGCTCGCTTGCGGAGGACAAGCGCGTCTCGCGCTTCTCGGTCGTCGAGGCATATGAACGGCTGGTTGCCCAGGGGTATCTGGAGGCGCGCCGCGGTTCGGGCTTCTACGTGCGCGAGCGGCCGATGATGCCGCCGCAGAACGCCGCGTCGCCGATGATTACGCAAGGCCCCATCGACGTCGCATGGCTCGTGCGCAGCATGTTGCACTCGGTCGCGCCGGAGCGCGGCCCCGGTATGGGCTATCTGCCGCCCAGTTGGCTCGATGCCGACATGATGACGTCCGCCATGCGTTCGATGAGCCGCCAGTCGAGCGCGCATCTGCTGCAAAGCGGTCATCCGCATGGCTTCCTGCCGCTGCGCGTGCAGCTCCAGACGCAGCTCGCGGAACTGGAGATCGGCGCACGTCCCGAGCAGATCGTGCTCACCTCGGGCATCACGCAGGCGGTGGATTTCCTGCTGCGACTCTACGTGCGTGCCGGTGACACGGTGCTGGTGGGCGATCCCGCATGGTTCGTGATGTTCGGCCGCATCGCTTCGCAAGGGGCGAACACCGTCGGTGTGCCCTACACGCCGGAAGGCATGGACATGCAGGCGCTCGAACGGCTGGTGCAGCAGCATCGGCCCAAGCTGCTCATCATCAACTCCATCCTCCAGAATCCGACGAACACATCGCTGACGCCGGCGCGCGCGTTCCAGATCCTGCGCCTGGCCGAGCAGTACGACTTCATGGTGCTGGAGGACGACATCTACTGCGATCTGTGTCCGCCGCATCAGCAGGTGGCGCGTCTGGCCAGCCTCGATCAGCTCAAACGCGTGATCTACATGGGCAGCTTTTCGAAGACGCTCGCCGCCAATCTGCGGGTGGCCTTCGTCGCCTGCTCGCCGCAGCTTGCCAAGACATTCGTCGATCACAAGATGCTCTCGGGCTCGACCACGCCGGAGATCAACGAGCGGATCGTCTACAAGGCGCTCACCGAAGGGCATTATCGGCGTCACGTGGAGCGTTTGCGCACCCGGCTCGACGAGGTGCGCGACGGGACGCGCCGGCAGCTAGAGCGTATCGGCCTGCGGATGTTCGGCGACCCGACCAGCGGCATATTCCTCTGGGTCGACACAGGGGTGGACACGAGTGCCATCGCGGCGGCCGGGCACGAAGCCGGCTTCCTGTTCGCGCCCGGCGCCCTGTTCTCGCCGCGCCAGGCGCCGAGTACGTGGATGCGCATGAACATTGCGTGCTCCAGCGACCCTGCCATGTTGTCATTCCTCTCCAGGCAGCTCGAGCTGGCCGCCTGAGCGCTTGAGCCGGACCCGCGTCGTGCGGTGAATCGGCGCTTCGTCGCGCGTTCTTCGTGCATCTCGCCTGAAAATAACCCTTCCGGCGGCCTTGAAATGCCGGCGGCCCGTCCCTATGTTCGGGTCTGTACCGCCGGCCCGGCGGCGCGCGCGCGAGTGCAACCCGGGGGGCGGTTCGAGCCGAATTTCCATTCAACTCACCGTTTCACGAGGGTTCCCGACCATGGCGCAAGAAACCATGAGCTTTCAGGCGGAAGTCAAACAGCTTCTGCAACTGATGATTCATTCGCTGTACAGCAACAAGGAAATCTTCCTGCGCGAGCTGATCTCCAACGCCTCGGACGCCGCCGACAAGCTGCGCTTCGAAGCCATCAACGACGCCGCGCTGTACGAGCAGGATCCGGACCTCAAGATTCGCGTGTCGTTCGACAAGGACGCGCGCACCATCACCATCGAAGACAACGGCATCGGCATGAGCCGCGAGGAAGCCATCGCGCATCTCGGCACGATCGCCAAGTCCGGTACCAAGGAATTCTTCTCCCGCCTGTCGGGCGACCAGCAGAAGGACGCCGCGCTGATCGGTCAGTTCGGCGTGGGCTTCTACTCGGGCTTCATCGTTGCCGACCGCATGACGGTCGAGTCGCGCCGCGCGGGTCTGCCGGCCGGAGAAGGCGTACGCTGGTCGTCGACGGGCGAGGGCGACTTCTCGGTCGAGACGATCGAGCGCGCCGCACGCGGCACCGCGATCACGCTGCATCTGCGTGAGGGCGAAGACGAGTTGCTGTCGTCGTGGCAGCTCCAGTCCATCATCCGCAAGTATTCGGATCACATCTCGCTGCCCATCGTCATGCGCGGCGAGCGCTGGGACGAAGAGAAAAAGGCGATGGTGCCGGCCGAGAGCGACGAGACCGTCAACCAGGCCAGCGCCCTCTGGACGCGCAGCAAGAGCGACATCACCGACGAGCAGTACACCCAGTTTTACCAGCACATCGCGCACGACACGCAGGCGCCGCTCGCGTGGACGCACAACCGCGTGGAAGGCCGCAGCGAATATACGCAACTGCTGTACGTGCCGGGTCACGCCCCGTACGACCTTTGGGACCGCAATTCGCGGGGTGGCTTGAAGCTATACGTCAAGCGCGTATTCATCATGGACGACGCCGAGCAACTGCTGCCGAACTACCTGCGTTTCGTGCGCGGCGTTGTCGATTCGGCCGATCTGCCGCTCAACGTCTCGCGCGAAATCCTGCAGGAAAGCCGCGACGTGAAGGCCATTCGCGAAGGCTGCGCCAAGCGTGTGCTGAGCCTGCTCGAAGATCTCGCGGAGAACCAGAAGGACAAGTATGCGCAGTTCTGGAGTGCGTTCGGTCAGGTGCTCAAGGAAGGCACGGGCGAGGACTACGCCAATCGTGAGCGCATCGCCAAGCTGCTGCGCTTCGCGAGCACGCACACCGATTCGGCCGAACAGAATGTGTCGCTGGCCGACTACGTGAGCCGCATGAAGGAAGGCCAGGACAAGATCTACTACGTCACCGCGGAGAGCTGGGTGGCGGCAAGCCACAGCCCGCATCTCGAGGTCTTCCGCAAGAAGGGCGTGGAAGTGCTGCTGCTCACCGATCGCGTCGACGAGTGGATGCTCTCGTATCTGCACGACTTCGACGGCAAGGCGCTCGTGAGCGTGGCGCGCGGCGACCTGGACCTGGGCGCGCTCGAGGATGCGCAGGAGAAGGCCGAGCAGGAGAAGACCGGCGAAGCGCTAAAGCCGCTCATCGAGAAGATGAAGACGGTGCTCGCCGACAAGGCCAAGGATGTGCGTGTGACGTTCCGTCTGACCGATTCGCCGTCGTGCCTGGTGTCGGACGAGAACGACATGAGCGGAACGCTCCAGCGTCTGATGAAGGCGGCCGGTCAGAAGATGCCCGAGTTCCGCCCGATTCTCGAAATCAATCCGGAGCATGCGCTGGTCAAGCGTCTGAATGCCGAGAGCGCCGATATCGCCGACTGGACCGAACTGCTGTTCGATCAGGCGTTGCTCGCGGAAGGCGGCAGCCTCGAAGACCCGGCGGCGTTCGTCAAGCGTACCAACGCCTTGCTGCTCGCGGCGCACTGATCGCCGTCGCATCGACGGACGACGTCGGTCGAAGAATGCCCTCGCGCTGTCATGGCGCGGGGGCTTTTTATCGAGGGGGCGGTCGCGCGGCAAGCCGCTTTCCTTGTGGTGGAATCGGTGACGACCGTGCCGATGGCGTGGGACGGCGACGTGACCGGCGAAGGGGACCCCGCGCCTTTATAATGCCGAGCCATGACTTTCCGATTCGATGTAAGCGGGCGGCGCTGGCAGGCTGTCCCGTCACCGGTGCTCTCGCGCCATCACAAGGACTGGTTGACGCGCGGCGGTGCACTCACGCGTCACCTGGCCGCGCTCGGGCGGGTCAGCGTGCGCGTCGTTGCCGAGCGCGTCATGCCGGCCGACGCCGACCAGTGTCGCGCGATCGGCGTGCCGCTGCGCACGCCCATGTGGGCTCGCGACGTGATTCTGCTGGTCGATGGCGAGCCGGTCGTCGTCGCGCATAGCGTGACGCCTCTCGCATACAGCCGCTCGGTCTGGCAGGCAATGCGCAGACTGCGCACGCGTCCGCTCGCCGATCTGCTCTATCACGATCCCGCGGTATCGCGTTCCGTACTGGTGTCGAGCCCGCTGGGGCCACGGCATCTGCTGCATGGCCGGGCGCGGCACGACGCGCGCGACCCGCTCGTCGGCGCGAATCCGCGCGCACGGCTATGGGCGCGCCGCTCGGTGTTCGTGCGTCATGGCGCACCGTTGCTCGTCACCGAAGCGTTCCTGCCGCGCTTCTGGCGCCGATTGCAGGCCGGGCAACGCGCGCATACCGACGACTGAATTGCCGCGATATCGACGTCACCATGCCGAAACCCGCCTCCCGCCGCGCCAAACGCTCCGACGTCCCGGACGTTTCCGATCTCTCCGGCGAGTCCGACCTCAAACGCAACTTTCCGCCCGTTGCGGACGCCCGCACACGCGTGCTGATTCTTGGCAGTCTGCCAGGTGAGGTGTCGCTCGCGCATCAGCAGTACTATGCGCATCCGCAGAATCGCTTCTGGCATCTGGTCGGCGAGGTGATCGGCGAGCCGTTGCCGACGCTGCCGTATGGGGATCGGCTCGACGTGCTGCGTGCTCATGGCGTGGGACTATGGGATGTCGTGGCCGAAGCACGGCGTCAGGGCAGCCTCGACAGCAACATTCGCCTGCACGCGGGCAGCGACCTTGCCGGACTGATCGCAACGCTGCCCGCGCTGCGTGCCGTGGCGTTCAACGGCGGCACGGCGGCGCGCATCGGGCAGCGTGCGCTGGCTCAGGCGGCGGTGACGCTGCCGGTCGTCCTGCTGCCATCGAGCAGCCCGGCCTACACGGTGCCGTACGCGACCAAGCGCGACGCCTGGCTGATGTTGCGCGACTGGCTCGAAGAAGGGCCGCGTTCCCCCTGAGCGCTGGCTCTGCGACCCTGCACGGCCGTTGCCATGCACGAACCGGTACAATGCGGACCCATCGGAATTTCCCGAGTTTCAAAGAAGGACACATGACCCTCATCAAACGCAAATCCATCGAAGCCGAAGCGTTCGTCAACGACGAGCGCGCCGCCCGTTCTCCGCGTCCCGGCTACACGCCGCGTTTCGCGCCGGTGACTTTCTCCGAACTGGGTGGCGTGCGTTACCTGCACTTCGGCACGGAGTGGGTGCAGGGGGCGATGCGTTTGTCCAGGCCCGAGCGCATCGAACTGGAATACGCGCAACAGATGATGGCGTGGCTGCTGTTCATGCACGTGCCGAAGCACGTGGTGCAACTGGGCCTCGGCACGGGTTCGATCACCAAGTTTTCGCATCGGAAATTCGAGCGCACGCAGGTCACGGCCGTTGAGTTGAATCCGGCCGTGGTGGTCGCCGCGCGCACGATGTTCGGTCTGCCCGACGATTCGCGCCGCTTGAAGGTCATCGAAGCCGACGCGTGGGATTTCGTGACCGACGCCGCCAATCACGGTAGCGTCGACGTGCTGCAGGTCGATCTGTACGACGCAACCGCCCGCGGTCCGGTGCACGACACGCCGGCGTTCTACAAGGCCTGCCGCGCCACGCTGCGCGAGCCGGGGATGCTCACGATGAACCTGTTCGGCGATCACGACAGCTATCCGAAGAACATCCGTCGACTGCGTCAGGCGTTCGACAATCGCGTGATCGAGTTTCCCGAAGTGCACGATGGCAACGTCATCGCGCTGGCTTTCAACG
The DNA here is from genome assembly GCF_000815105.2 of Pandoraea pulmonicola. NCBI lineage: Bacteria > Pseudomonadati > Pseudomonadota > Betaproteobacteria > Burkholderiales > Burkholderiaceae > Pandoraea > Pandoraea pulmonicola. The sequence goes on from NZ_CP010310.2 coordinate 2,113,579, forward strand.
GTCCGCTGCTGTCGGTAGCGTGGAAGGACGTGGAAGCGCGCGCGAAGGTGGTGGAAGCCGCGACGGGTTTGCCGGCGAAGCGCTGGGTCAAGCAGCTTCGCTCGGCCAACGGCGACGGTGGGCCGGTGCTGACGATCTGACGTTGCGGATGATGCGAGAGGCCTTCACAAGCCTCCCCCGTGTCGGCGACGAAAAAGCCAGCCGCAAGGCTGGCTTTTCTTTGGGCGTTGACCCGTGACGCGTGTCGACGCGATGTCGACGACGCGTGCGCTCAGGCCGCGATTTCGTCGATGGTGAGCGCGGAGCCGCCGGCGACGATCGCCAGCAGCCGGTCGACGTTCGGGTGCACCCCCGGGCGGTTGCGTGCATCGGCCGTGTGCTCGCCGAAGACGGCCAGGGCGTGCTCGGCGGCCTTGGCGTCGAGCGTGCCGAAGGCTTGCTTGAGGTAGTGATACACGGCGAGCGAACCTTGCTTGCCCGGGGCGTTCTCGATCGTCCCCACGACGGCGCCCGTGCCGTCGCGCAGTTCGATGCGGGCGATGCCGTCGATGCTGCTGCCGATGGCAGCCATCTGGGCCAGGTTGTCCTTGAAGACCGGGGTCGGTTCGATCACTGCCATGTTCAGACTACTCCTGCGGTTGCGTTGAATTCGGAAAACGTTGCGGGCCGAATGGTATCACTTCGCTTGCGGCGGATCGCCGCCTCATCGGGTCTCGGCCGGCACGTCCGATGTACCCGACGTGTCCGTTCATGCGCGGCGCCATTGCAGGATCGCCAGCGTCAGCACGCCGGCGATCAACCCCCAGAACGCCGAGCCGATCGACAGCAGCGTGAAACCCGAGGCCGTCACCATGAAGGTGATGAGCGCCGCTTCGCGCTGCTTCGTGTCGTGCATGGCGTTGGCCAGCCCGTTCATGATCGAGCCGAACAGCGCAAGCGCGGCGATCGACACCACGAGCGCTTTCGGGAACGCCGCGAAGAGCGCCGCAATGGTGGCGCCGAACGTGCCCGCCACCAGATAGAACGCGCCCGACCAGACCGCGGCCGTGTAGCGTTTGGCCGGATCTTCGTGCGCTTCGCGTCCGGTGCAGATGGCCGCCGTGATCGCCGCGAGATGGATGCCGTGCGAGCCGAACGGGGCGAGCAGCACCGACGCGATACCCGTCGTGGAAATCAGCGGCGAGGCCGGGACGTTGTAGCCGTCCGCACGCAGGACAGCCAGCCCGGGGACGTTCTGCGAGGCCATCGCCACCACGAACAGCGGGATGGCGATGCTCACCGTGGCCGAGAGCGAGAACGACGGCGTCGTCCACACCGGCCTGGCGAGCGCGATGTCGAAGTGGCTGAAGTCGAGCAGGCCGAGCCCGCCCGCCACCGCCGTGCCGACGATGAGCGCGAGCAGAATCGCGTAGCGCGACGCGAAGCGCTTGACCACGAGATAGGTGAGGAACATCGAGAACACGAGCGCGGTCTGGTGTTGCGCGGCGACGAAGATCTCCAGGCCGATGCGAAACAGAATCCCCGCGAGCAGCGCCGAGGCGAGCGCGGGCGGCACGCGTCGCATGATCGTCTCGAAGCCGCCCGTCAGACCGCACAGCGCGATGAGCGCATTGCAGACGATGAAGGCGCCGATGGCCTCGCCGTAAGGCACGCCGGGCAGCGACGTGATGAGCAGGGCGGCGCCTGGCGTCGACCACGCGACGACGACCGGCGTGCGGTAGCGCAGCGATAGCCCGATGGTGGTCACGCCCATGCCGATGGACAGCGCCCAGATCCATGACGAGATCTGCGCGGGCGAGAGATGTGCCGCCTGACCGGCCTGGAACATCAGCACGAGGGAACTGGTGTAGCCGGTCATCATCGCCACGAAACCGGCGACGATGGCCGACGGCGAAGTGTCCGACCACGGTCGCAACGGCGGAAGGGGAGTCGTACTGGACGTCATGATAGGAAAGTGTCTCGAAGTGCGTTGTTGTTGTGTGCGCCGCCATTGTGCGCGTCATCCACGTGCCGCGATGTCCCGCGACGCGACCCGAGGTGTCGCCATATGCCGAGATGCGTCGCTTCGCACGGGCCGCCGGCCGGACTTACTTGCTTAGCACGCGCATGGCCGATTCGAGGCCGGCGAGCGTGACCGGATACATGCGGTTGGCGAATAGCTGACGAATCACGGAAATCGATTGCCGATATTGCCAGATCGCTTCCGGTTCGGGATTGAGCCAGGCGTGATGCGGGAACCGGTCGATGAAGCGGCGCAGCCACACGGCGCCGGCTTCCTTGTTGTTGTACTCCACGGAGCCGCCGGGCTGCAGCACTTCATAGGGGCTCATCGTGGCGTCGCCGACGAAGATCAGCTTGTAGTCGGCCGGATATTTCCGCAGCACGTCCCACGTGTCGAAGCGCTCGTTGTGGCGGCGTCGGTTCTGTCGCCACAGGTAGTCGTAGACGCAGTTGTGGAAATAGTAGAACTCGAGGTGCTTGAATTCGGACTTTGCCGCCGAGAACAGCTCCTCGGTACGCGCGATGTGGTCGTCCATCGAGCCGCCCACGTCGAGCAGCATCAGCACCTTGACGTTGTTGTGCCGCTCCGGCACCAGCTTCAGATCGAGCCAGCCGGCGTTGGCCGCCGTCGAGCGGATGGTGTCGTCCAGATCGAGCTCTTCGGCGGCGCCCTCGCGTGCGAACTTGCGCAGCCGCCGCAGCGCGACCTTGATGTTGCGCGTGCCGAGCTCGATCGTGTCGTCGTAATCGCGATACGTGCGTTTGTCCCACACCTTCACCGCCGTGCGATTGCCGTTGCTCTCGCCGCCGATGCGGATGCCTTCGGGGTTGAAGCCGCCGTTGCCGAATGGCGACGTGCCGCCCGTGCCGATCCACTTGTTGCCGCCTTCGTGCCGGCCTTTCTGCTCCTCGAACAACGCCTTGAGCCGCTCCATGAGCTTGTCGAGACCGCCAAGCGCCTCGATGCGCGCCTTGTCCTCCGGGGAGAGCTCGCGCTGCATGCGCTTCTCGAGCCAGTCGAGCGGCACTTCTCCCGAAGCGTCGACGATCTGCTGCACACCCTTGAAATAGGCGCCGAACGCCTGATCGAACTTGTCGTAGTGCTTTTCGTCCTTCACGAGCGAGAGCCGCGCGAGGTAGTAGAACTCGTCGAGCGAGGGTGCGATGACCTGACGCTGCAGCGCTTCGAGCAGCGTCAGGTATTCCTTGACCGAGACCGGCAGCTTCGCCGCGCGCAGGGTGTAGAAGAAGTCGATCAGCATGACGGTGGCGCGCCTACCGGTTGGCGCGATTCATGAAGACGATGCGCTCGAACAGGTGCATGTCCTGCTCGTTCTTGAGCAAGGCGCCCGCCAGCGGCGGAATCGCCAGCTTGTTGTCGGGGCTGCGCAGCGCTTCGGGGCCGATCTCTTCGGCCATGAGCAGCTTGAGCCAGTCGATCAGCTCCGAGGTCGACGGCTTCTTCTTGAGCCCGGGGATCTCGCGCACTTCGAAGAAGGTCGCCATCGCGGCGTTCACCAGTTCGTGGCGGATGTTCGGGAAGTGCACGTCGATGATCGACTGCATCGTCGCCGGATCGGGGAACTTGATGTAGTGGAAGAAGCAGCGGCGCAGGAAGGCGTCGGGCAGTTCCTTCTCATTGTTCGACGTGATGATCACGAGCGGCCGGTGGCGCGCCTTGACGAGCTGGCGCGTCTCGTAGACGTAGAACTCCATGCGGTCGAGCTCGCGTAACAGGTCGTTCGGAAACTCGATGTCGGCCTTGTCGATTTCGTCGATGAGCAGCACCGTGGGTTGGTCGGCCTCGAAGGCCTGCCAGAGCACGCCCTTGACGATGTAGTTGGCGATGTCGCGCACGCGCTCGTCGCCCAGTTGCGAGTCGCGCAGGCGCGAGACGGCATCGTACTCGTACAGACCTTGCTGCGCCTTGGTCGTCGACTTCACGTGCCACTGCAGCAGCGGCATGCCGAGCGCGGCGGCGACCTCCTCGGCGAGCATGGTCTTGCCGGTGCCGGGTTCGCCCTTGATGAGCAAGGGGCGCTGCAGGGTGGCCGCCGCATTCACGGCGAGCTTGAGATCGTCGGTGGCGACGTACTGGGAAGAGCCTTCGAAGCGCATTGTCTGTGCCGTCCGCAAACCGCCGGCCGGGCGGCCGGGCAGGGAAAAAGTTCAGTATAAGACATTGCGCATACGGCTCGCTCGCGTCGCGAAAATGCGCCTTTGCATCAAGGGCTTGCGAAAAAACTTCGGAGAACTGTGCGGGTCAGCCCCGAGTTTGCGCCCGGGAGGGTGTGGGTTACAATCGATTGCTTTTTTCACAGGTCGGCGGCCTTGGAGTCGGGACGTCGGCCTGCGTGTTGCGGACCGGTATTCCAACCAAAAACGTTCCCAAGAAGACCATGAAAAAGTTCCTCACGATGATGGCGCTGGCGCTCGGCAGCACGTCGTTCACTGCGCTTCATGCGGCCGAACTCAAGCCCAACGCAGAGGCGGCAAAGGACAAGGTAGCCATGTGCATTGGCTGCCACGGCATTCCCGACTATCGCACCGCGTTTCCGGAGGTGTATCACGTGCCCCGGATCGGCGGACAGAATGCGAAGTACATCGAGAACGCCCTGAAGGAGTATGCCAAGGGCGATCGCAAGTTCCAGACGATGCACGGCATCGCAGCCACGTTGACCGAGCAGGACATCGTCGACATCGCCGCCTATTACGCGGCGCAGACGTCGTCGACGCCGGTCAATCCCCAGAAATAAAACGTGTGTGGCTGAGGAGAGAACACGATGAAGCATTCGATGTATGCGATGACGAAAGCCGCCGCGGCGGCATCCCTGGCGCTCGGCGCCATGCTCGCCGGCTGGAGCGGTGCCGTCGGCGCCGCAGGCAATATCGCCAACGGCAAGGCCCTCGTCGACAAGGGCATGTGCGCGAGCTGCCACGGCGCCAACCTGAACGCACCGATCTCGCCGGAGTATCCGAAGCTGGCCGGTCAGTATGCGGATTACGTCTACAACGCGCTGCGCGCCTATCAGAACGAGCACAGCCTCGTGTATGGCCGCAGCAACGCGATCATGAAGACGCAGGTCATGTCCAACCCGGCGACGCTCGGCAAGGACGGCAAGCCGCGTCCGTTCACGTCGCAGGAACTCAAGGACATCTCTGCCTATATCGAGTCGCTGCCCGGCGATCTCGTGACGAAGAAGTAAGGCGCGCGTCCCGCGGGCCTCGGCGCGGAGCGGGGCCGGGGGCGGTATAAGCGACGACGGCCGCTCGTGGAGCGACCGTCGTTTTGCATTGCCTCTGTCTTTGCCCGGCGAAGGCCGGGATCGCTCCGAGGCGGGTCAGCGTGAGGCTTGTTGCTCGATGCGTTGCAGATACGCGTCGGAGTCTGGCGGCTGGCCGCTGCGCTGCGCTTCCCACAGCGTCTGGCCGAGGCATTCCATGATGCGATGCTGCGCCTCGTGCGGCGAATCGAGGCGCTGGGTCAGTTTTTCGTAGGCGGCGCGAATACCCGGCGGCTGATCGATGGAGACCTGCTCGCTGATCGCCAGATGCATCGACAGATGCAGGAACGGGTTGGTCTGCCCGGCCTCGGGCGTGTAGTCGCGCGCGCTGGCGTCCTCGGTGTCGGCGAGGGCGTCGTGATACTCCGGATGTTCCTGAATCCAGTCGGCCGCCATCGTCTCGAGCGGGGTGAGAATGCTGCCGCTGCGTTGCTTTTGCCAGGTCGTGCAGAAAAATTGCCGGACTTCGTCGCGGCTCGGATTGAACATGGGGACTCCGTGGTTTCTGTGAGGCATCTTGCGGCGCGCCGCGCCGTGGCTACAATGGCGGATCGCACCAGCGTCCAACGGCGATCTGGCCGGTAACGCCTATAAAACACGCCGTATTGTCGCTCAATTTTCCCAATCATGTCGCAGAGCCCACGCGCCTCCGTCGCCCCCGTCTTGCCTCCGGCGCCCCCACCGTCGACATGGACGGGCGTGGTGCTGATCGCCGTGTCGGCCTCGGCGTTCGGGGCAATGGCGATCTTCGCGCGGGCGGCCGTGGCGTCCGGGGCCGATCTGTTTGCGATGCTGCTGTTCCGCTTCTTCGTAGCCAGCGTGTTGCTGCTGGTCTGGTGCCGGGTGCGGCGCGTGCGGTTCCCGTCGCGGCGCCAGACGCTGGGCATCGCGCTGATGGGCGGCATCGGGTACGTCGGCCAGTCGCTGTGCTTTTTCGGGGCGCTGCAATATGCGCAGGCATCGCTCGTGGCGCTGCTGCTCTACCTGTACCCGGTCTTCGTGACGATATTGGCGGCGATCTTTCTGCATGAACGTCTTACGCCGGTGAAACTCGGCGCACTCGTGCTTTGTTCGCTCGGCACCGCGCTGACGGTGGGCGGTGGGCAAGGGCAGCCGCTGGGCATGACGCTGGCGGTGGCTTCGGCGCTGATCTACTCGGGCTATATCGTCATCGGCGCACGGCTCACGCGGGGCGTCGACGCCCGGGCGACGGCAACGCTCGTCTGTCTGGCGGCTACGCTCTCTTTCGGGGCAATGGCGGGGGTGCGCGCCATGCAGGGGCTGGTGCTGCATTGGCCGGCCGGTGCGGGCGGCTGGGCGGCGCTCACGGCGATCGCCGTCTGCTCGACGGTCATCGCCATCCTCACGTTCTTCGCCGGCCTGCAGCGCCTTGGCGCCGGCCGGGCCTCCATGCTCTCGACGCTGGAGCCGGTGGTGACGGTGCTCCTTGCGGCCATGCTGCTGGGTGAAACGCTAAGCGCGGCGCAACTCGGCGGCGGCGCGCTGATCCTGGCCGGCGTGCTCTGGCTGTCGGCACGGGGTGCTGCGGCAACTGCCTGATCCGGCAGGGAAATTTCCGACGTCAGCGCATGCCTTGCGGCGACGGTACAATCGGCCATCGTTTTCCATACATCACTCGAGGTCATTGTTCATGAGCACCGTCGCCAAAGAAGCCATCGCCCAACTCTTCACCGAGGCCCGTACCCACAACGAGTGGCTCGACAAGCCGGTGAGCGACGAGACGTTGCGCGAACTGTACGAACTGATGAAGTGGGGCCCGACGTCGGCCAACACCACGCCGGCCCGCATCGTGTTCGTGAAGAGCGCGCAAGCGAAGGCCAGGCTGCTCGAATGCATGGCGCCGGGCAACGTCGAGAAGACCCGCACCGCGCCGGTGACCGCGATCGTCGCTTACGACCTGAAGTTCTACGAGCACCTGCCCAGGCTGTTCCCGAATGGCGCGGAACGGATGGTGCCGATGTTCTCGGGCGATGCCGCCAAGGCCGCCGGTGCCGCGCACATGAACAGCTCGCTGCAGGGCGGCTACTTTATTCTTGCCGCTCGCGCACTGGGCCTCGACTGCGGTCCGATGGCCGGTTTCGATGCGCAGAAGGTCAACGACACCTTCTTCGCCGGTACCGAATGGCGTGTGAACTTCATCTGCAACCTGGGCTATGGCGACCACGCCAAGCTGTTCCCGCGCAATCCGCGTCTGTCGTTCGACGAAGCCGCGCGCATCATCTGATTCGCATTCGCCGCCGGGCGCAGCCTGCGCCCGCGCGCGGACGCAAAACAAACGGGCGGTCCCGATGTCGGGGCCGCCCGTTGTCGTTTCCGCCGCTGGTTGGCGGCGACTCTGGTGGGGCGCCTCAGGCTTTGGGCGCGGGCGTCTTGGGACGGAAGTCGCAGAGCGGCTCGATGGCGCAATGCCAACATTCGGGCTTGCGCGCCTTGCACACGTAGCGGCCGTGCAGGATCAGCCAGTGGTGCGCGTCGTGTCTGAATTCGGGCGGGGTAACGCGCTCCAGCGCCAGTTCCACCGCGAGCGGGTCCTTGCCAGGGGCGAGCCCCGTGCGGTTCGCGACACGGAAGATATGCGTGTCGACCGCAATCGTGTCCTCGCCGAACGCCGTGTTGAGCACGACATTCGCTGTCTTGCGGCCGACGCCCGGCAGCGCTTCGAGGGCTTCGCGCGAGCGCGGAACTTCACCGCCATGCCGGGCGAGCAGCAACTCGCACGTGGCAATCACGTTCTTCGCCTTCGTGCGGTACAGGCCGATCGTCTTGATGTAATCGGACACGCCGGCTTCGCCCAGCGCGAGCATTTTCGCCGGCGTATTGGCCACCGCGTAAAGCTTGCGCGTGGCTTTGTTGACCGAGACGTCGGTCGCCTGCGCCGAGAGCAGCACGGAGATCAGCAACTCGAATGACGACGTGTACTCGAGCTCGGTCGTCGGATTCGGGTTGAGTTGTTGCAGCGTCTCGAACAGGGCACGGCGTTTGGCGTCGTTCATGGCGTGTGGCGCGTGGGATGGGTGTCTTGAAGCGATTCTGTTTTTCGGCGATGGCGCGAGTGCGACGACTACGGCTTGGTCAGGCCGAGCCGTTTGCGTCGCGCCTCCGCTTCGTCGATCTGTGCCTGCACGTCGGCAGACACGTTCTCCGTGTTCTTCGGACCCAGACCTTCGGCGGCCAGCGCGGCCTTCTTCTGACGCGCCCGTTCGAGCGCAGCCTGGATGATGGCCTGCTTGCGCGCCGCCGCTGCTGCGGCATCGTCCGCCGGTGGCGCGGCGGGCGTCGGCGTCGCTACGTCGGTCGCGCTGCCGGCCGTCTTCACGGCGTCGGCCTCGGTAGGCGTCTCGCCACCGGCCGGAGCGGGGCCTGCCGCAGGCGCTACGCGCGCGGCGCGGGCAGCCAGACGGGCTTCGCGCTCGGCCTTGTCCTTGGCCAGGCGAGCCAGGTGCGCTTCGTAGTGCACGCGCGCTTCGTCGGCCTGCGTCTGCGTCCAGGCGTCCCAGCCTGTGCGCTCGCCCGTGACCGGCACCATGTCGATGCAGTCGACGGGGCAGGGGGGTACGCAAAGATCGCACCCCGTACAGCGGTCCTCTATCACCGTGTGCATGAGCTTGGCGGCGCCGACGATCGCATCGACCGGACAGGCCTGCAGGCAGAGCGTGCAGCCGATGCACAGCGATTCGTCGATGACGGCGCGCGGTCGCGGCCGTTCCACGCCGTTCTCGGGATTGAGCGGAATGATCGGGCGCCCGAGCAGTCCGGCCAGACGCGCCACACCTTGCGCACCGCCCGGCGGGCATTGGTTGTAGCTGGCCTGCCCGCTCGCGATCGCGTCGGCGTAGGGACGACAGCCGGCATAACCGCATTTGGTGCACTGCGTCTGGGGCAATAAGGCATCGATGCGCTGCGCGAGCGCGCTGACTTCGGACACGACTTTTGTGGGGGATTCAGCGGAAATTCGAATTATCCTTCATTTTATGAAAACACTGAAACCGATGTGCCATAATTCCGCCCGTTGAGAACGACTGGCCGACCATGACCCCATCAGCATCGAAGATCAAACGCGACCCCGAACGCACCCGCCAGCGCATTCTCGATGCGGCGACGGACGAGTTCGCGGAACTCGGTTCGAGCGGTGCGCGCGTCGATAGTATCGCGCGCCGTGCCGAGGTCAACGAACGCATGCTGTATTACTACTTCGGTTCCAAGGACGGGCTCTATCTGGCGGTGCTCGAAGAAGTGTACGGCGCATTCAACCGCGCGGAGCACGCGCTCAAGCTCGACGCGCTTCCTCCGCTGCAGGCGATTGCCGAACTGGCCCGCTTCGTCTGGGACTACTACGCCGAGCATCCGGAACTCATCCGCCTCATCAACAACGAAAATCTGCATGGCGCCGAGTCGATGAAGAAGTCGAGCGAGATCCCCCAGCAGGTCTCGCCGATCGTCGATCTGCTCAAGGAAACGCTCGCACGCGGTCAGGCCAGCGGCGAGATCCGCCAGGGCGTCGATGCGATTTCCCTCTATGTGACGATCTCCGCGATGGGCTACTACGTGATGTCCAATCGCCACACGCTCGCCATCGTGATGAACTGCGAGTATGCGAAGGAAGACGTGCGCAAGTCGTACGCCGAATTCAATACCCAGATGCTGCTGGATTCTCTGCGCACGCGATGATCCGCCGGACCGGCTTTCCCCACTGACCGCGAGGCATGGCCGCCATACGATGGCTGCGTGAGCCCAAAACAAAACCGCCGCGAGGGCTGAGGCCTTCGCGGCGGTTTTGCCACGGGAGACGGCAAGAGCGACTGCCGATCAACCGTGTTTGGCGATGAAGTCGCGGATCTGCGGATAGATCACGTTACGCCAGCGGCTGCCCGAGAAGATGCCGTAGTGGCCGCACGACGGCGCAGTGAAATGCGAGCGCCGCTTCGCCGGAATGCCCGTGCAAAGTTCGTGGGCGGCTTGCGTTTGACCGCTGCCGGAGATGTCGTCCAGTTCGCCTTCGATGGTGAAGAGCGCGGTCGTCTTGATGTCCTGCGGACGTACGCGCTGGCCGGCCACGTCCCAGGTCCCGCGCGCGAGGCTGAAGTCCTGGAACACGGTCTTGATCGTGTCGAGATAGTACTCGGCGGCCATGTCGAGCACCGCGTTGTACTCGTCATAGAAGCGGCGGTGCGCTTCGGCGTCGTCGTTGTCGCCGCGCATCAGATCGAGATAGAAGTCCCAATGCGACTTCAGGTGGCGGTCCGGGTTCATCGCGACGAAGCCCGCGTGCTGCAGAAAGCCGGGATAGACCAGGCGACCTGCGCCGGGATAGTTGGCCGGCACCGGATGGATCACGTGATTCTCGAACCACTCGTAGGACTTGTTCGTGGCGAGCGAATTGACCGAGGTCGGGCTCTTGCGTGCGTCGATCGGGCCGCCCATCATCGTCATCGTCCTGGGCGTGGTTTCGCCGTTCGATGCCATGAGCGAGATTGCGCCGAGCACCGGCACGGTCGGCTGACATACCGAGATCACATGCAGGTTTTCCGCGCCGATATGGCGAATGAACTCCTGGATGTAGGCGACGTAGTCGTCCAGATGGAACGCACCGGCCTCGAGCGGCACCATGCGCGCATCGACCCAGTCCGTGATGTAGACCTTATGGTCCTTGAGCAGCGTCTTGACCGTGTCGCGCAGCAGCGTGGCGTGATGTCCCGAGAGCGGCGCCACGACGAGCACCACCGGATCGTCCTTGAGCTGACCGACGGCGCTGGCGTCGTCGGCATAACGCTTGAAGCGCAGCAGGCGGCAGAACGGCTTTTCCATCGCCGTCATTTCCACGACCGGGATGTTATGACCGTCGACCTCGACTGCCTTGATATCGAATTCGGGCTTTTCGTAGTCTTTGCCGAGCCGGTAGAGCAGTTCGTATCCGGCGGCGATGCGCGGCGCTCCGGGCATCATGGCAAGCAGGCTGCCGGGATTGACGAAAGTCGTCGCCGCGGCCTTTGCCCACGTGGTGAGAGGATTCAGCCACGCGCGGTTGTACTCATGAATCTGATACAGCATGTTGTGTGCCCTGAGGCGGAGGATGAGGAATTATGCAACCGTTTATCACGGCTGTGCAACGCAGCATAACCCTGATATATGGCATTTCCGCATCAGAGCCATAGTCTGAGCATATTCCAGCGATTGTTATTAACTATCGTTGTTGCATTGCAACAAATCGAAGGTCAAAAAAAGCCCGCCGGCAGGGCGGGCTTCCTCATTGCGCATCGTGCATGCAGACGGCGATTACTTCAGCACTGCGGCGATGGCCTTGACCACGGTGTCGATATTCTTGTCGTTGAGCGCGGCCACGCAGATGCGGCCCGTGCTGACAGCGTAAATGCCGAACTCTTCGCGCAGACGCTCGACCTGATCGGCGGTGAGGCCCGAGTACGAGAACATGCCGCGCTGCTTGATCACGAACGAGAAGTCGCGATCCACGCCCTCGGCGCGCAGTTTCTCGACCAGCTTCAGACGCATGTCGCGGATGCGCTCGCGCATTTCCGCCAGCTCCTCTTCCCACAGGGCGCGCAGTTCGGCGTTGCCCAGGACGGCGGCGACGACCGAGCCGCCGTGCGTCGGCGGGTTCGAATAATTCGTGCGAATCACGCGCTTGAGCTGCGAGAGCACGCGGGCCGACTCGTCCTTGTTGGCCGTGACGATCGACAGCGCGCCGACACGCTCGCCATACAGCGAGAACGACTTCGAGAACGAGCTCGACACGAAGAAGTTGAGGCCGGCGGCGGCGAACAGGCGCACCACGGCGGCATCGGCGTCGATGCCGTCGCCGAAGCCCTGGTAGGCGATGTCGAGGAACGGCACCAGCTTGCGGGCCTTCACGATTTCCACGACTTGCGCCCACTGGTCCATCGTCAGGTCGACGCCGGTCGGATTGTGGCAGCAGGCGTGCAGCACGACGATCGTACCTTCCGGTTCTGCGCCGAGTCGCTCGAGCATGCCCTTCAGGTTCACGCCATGGGTCGCGGCATCGTAGTACGGGTACGAAATGACGTTGAAACCGGCTTGCGTGAACAGGGCGCGGTGGTTTTCCCAGCTCGGGTCGCTGATGGCGACGTTGGCGTTGGGCGTCAGTTGCTTGAGGAAGTCGGCGCCGATTTTCAGCGCACCGGTGCCGCCGAGGGCCTGGGCGGTGATCACGCGGCCTTCGGCCAGCACGGGCGATTCCTTGCCGAACAGCATTTCCTGGACGGCCTTGTCATAGGCGGCGATGCCTTCGATCGGCAGATAGCCGCGCGGCAGACCGGCAGCCACGCGTTGTTCTTCCGCTGCCTTGACGGCCTTGAGCAGGGGCAGTTTGCCTTCCGCGTTGAAATACACGCCCACGCCCAGATTCACCTTGTTGGTGCGGGGATCGGCGTTGTAGGCTTCGTTCAGACCAAGGATAGGGTCGCGCGGGGCGAGTTCGACAGCGGAGAAGAGAGTCATTTCGACGGCTCGAGGCAGGTAGTAGGAAAATGCAGCGGGTCGGCCGCAACATGCGCAGGATCGGCCCAACGGCACATTTTAGCGAAGATTGACCGCGCTTGTGGTGAATGCGTGGCGCGAATGTGCGAATTGATGGCATTTCGGCACGAAAACTGCCAAGCAATGCCAGAAATTGGCGAGAAGTCGGAAAAACCGCTGCCGCCGGCCAGTCCCGCCGCTGTCACCCATCGGCGTCAGGGAATGATCCGACGCGCTAGAATGCTGGATTCCGTCCCTCATGCTCGCGCCCCCGCCATGACCCCTGCGGCTGACAACGATCTCGACGAAAGCAAGTTCCTGACGTTCCCGGATTCGCCCTATCAGCTCTACTGCCCGTTTCCGCCCGCCGGCGACCAGCCCGCGGCGATCGACCAGTTGGTCGAAGGCGTCGAGGACGGTCTGGCGTTTCAGACGCTGCTCGGCGTGACGGGCTCGGGCAAGACCTTCACGATGGCCAACGTCATCGCGCGGCTGGGCCGTCCGGCCATCGTGTTCGCGCCTAACAAGACGCTGGCCGCCCAGTTGTACTCCGAGTTCCGCGAGTTCTTTCCGCGTAACGCCGTCGAGTACTTCGTCTCGTACTACGACTACTACCAGCCCGAAGCGTACGTGCCGCAGCGCGATCTCTTCATCGAGAAGGACTCGTCGGTCAACGAGCACATCGAGCAGATGCGCCTGTCGGCCACGAAGAGCCTGCTGGAGCGGCGCGACGTCGTGATCGTGGCGACCGTCTCGGCCATCTACGGTATCGGCAACCCGAACGAATACCACCAGATGATTCTGACGGTGCGTCAGGGCGACAAGATGGGCCAGCGCGAGATCATCGCGCGGCTGATCGCCATGCAGTACACCCGCAACGAAACCGATTTCGGACGCGGCACGTTCCGCGTGCGTGGCGACACCATCGACATCTTCCCCGCGGAACACGCCGAACTGGCGCTGCGCGTCGAGTTGTTCGACGACGAGGTCGACACGCTGCAACTGTTCGATCCGCTCACGGGGCGCGTGCGACAGAAGGTGCCGCGCTTTACCGTCTATCCGTCCTCGCATTACGTGACGCCGCGCGACACCGTGCTGCGCGCCATCGAGACGATCAAGGAAGAACTGCGCGAGCGACTCGATTTCTTCTACAAGGAAGGCAAGCTCGTCGAGGCGCAACGGCTCGAACAGCGCACGCGCTTCGATCTCGAAATGTTGCAGGAACTGGGTTTCTGCAAAGGCATCGAGAACTACTCGCGGCATTTGTCCGGCGCCGCGCCCGGCGAGCCGCCGCCGACCCTCGTCGACTATCTGCCGCCCGACGCCCTGATGTTCCTCGACGAATCGCACGTGCTCATCGGTCAGCTCAACGGCATGTACAACGGCGACCGGGCGCGCAAGGAGAACCTCGTCAACTACGGCTTCCGTCTGCCGTCGGCGCTGGACAACCGTCCGCTCAAGTTTGCCGAATATGAACGCAAGATGCGTCAGGCGATCTTCGTGTCCGCGACGCCGGCCGACTACGAAAAGCAGCGTACGGGGCAGGTGGTGGAGCAGGTGGTGCGTCCGACCGGGCTGATCGATCCGATCATCATCGTACGGCCCGCGCGTACCCAGGTCGACGATGTGCTCTCCGAGATCAACAAGCGCGTGGCCGTCGAGGAGCGTGTGCTGGTTACGACGCTCACGAAGCGCATGGCCGAACAGCTGACCGAATACCTGTCCGACAACGGCGTGAAGGTCCGCTATCTGCACAGCGACATCGACACGGTGGAGCGGGTCGAGATCATCCGTGATCTGCGGCTCGGCGCGTTCGACGTACTGGTCGGCATCAACCTGTTGCGCGAAGGGTTGGACATTCCGGAAGTGTCGCTCGTCGCGATTCTGGACGCCGACAAGGAAGGTTTCCTGCGTGCGGAGCGCTCGCTGATTCAGACGATCGGACGCGCGGCGCGTAACGTGAACGGCACCGCCATTCTGTATGCGGACAGGATGACCGACTCCATGACGCGAGCCATTGGCGAGACGGAGCGTCGTCGGGCCAAGCAACTGGCGCACAACGAGGCGCATGGCATCGTGCCGCAGGGGGTGAAAAAGCGCATCAAGGACATCATCGACGGTGTGTACGATCCGCAGGACGCCAAGGCCGAACTCGCCGAAGCCAAGGAGCAGGCGCACTATCAGGACATGTCGGAAAAGCAGTTGGCGCGCGAGATCAAGAAGCTCGAGAAGCAGATGCAGGAGCACGCGCGCAACCTCGAATTCGAAAAGGCGGCGAAGGTGCGCGACCAGTTGCTGCACGTGAAGGCGCTGGTGTTCGGGACGGACGGCGCGAGCGAGGCTGAATTGGGGCCGAAGGCTTGAGCCGCGCGCAGCACACGGAGAACGTCGCGAAGGGAAAAGACGTCAGTTCCGTTCGTCTGCATGGACAGCCCTGACGCTGCCCGCAAACTCGCACGCGCGGCCAAGACAGGTGCCGCATGTCACATTGACCTTGTGGCAGCCTTGTGGAGCCGGGCTTTGCCGCGCGGGGTCAGGCTGCCATCGGCCCGAAGGTAATTTTTCAGTGCCTTAGCCTGGACATTTTCTTGCTGGGTCAGGCCTCCGAGCCCGCCTGCGGCCTCAATCCCCGCTTTGCCGAGGGTTGCCCACCGTCGCAACATGGCGTCGGTGATCTTCGCTTTCTCGCGTGGGTTGAGCCGATCCTCGCCGAGCTGGTTCAGCGTCCCGTCCGCCCGAAGGTAGAGTCTGAGTGTCCCGACCGTGACATTGTCCTGCCGGGCCAGACCGGCGAGCCCGCCCGCGGCCTCGATTCCCGCTTGGCCGAGAGTTGCCCACCGTCGCAACATGGCGTCGGTGATCTTCGCTTTCCTGCACGGGGCGAGCCGGTTCTCGCCGAGTTGGGTCAGGCTGCCGTCGGGACGAAGGTAGGTTCTCAGTGTTGTGAGGGTGACGTTGCCCCGCGAGGCCACGCCCTCGAGCCCACCCGCGGCCTTAATCCCCGCTTGGCCGAGGGTTGCCCACCGTCGCAACATGGCGTTGGTGATCCTCGCTTTCGTGCCCAGGTTGAGCCGGTCTTCGCCGCGCTGGGTCAGGCTGCCATCGGCACGAAGGTAATTTCTTAATGATGCAGCCGGGACATTGTTCCGCCTGGCCAGACCGTCGAGCCCATCCGCGGCCTCAATCCCCGCTTGGCCGAGGGTTGCCCACTGTCGCAGCATGGCGTTGGTGATCTGCGCTTTCCCGCCCGGGTTGAGCCGGTCTTCGCCGTGCTGGGTCAGGCTGCCGTCAAGATGAAGATAATTCCTCAGCGTCCCGGCCGGAACCTTGTTTTGCCTGGCCAGACCGTCGAGCCCGCCCGCGGCCTCAATCCCCGCTTGGCCGAGGGTTGCCCACCGTCGCAACATGGCGTTGGTGATCTTCATTTTTCCGTCCGACACGCCACCCTTTCTAGCCTTTCCAGCCTTTCGCCGGGGGCGTTTGGCTGGGGGCGGTATGAAAATGGTCTCCCTTTCACTGTCTGCGTCCGGTGGTGCCGAACGCTTTTCCGCTCCGCTGTTCGAGGTGCTCTCCAGTGTCGGGAGGGAAAGCGGTCGTTGGGCCGAACTCGACGGCCTGTCAGCCAACGCTCCGGCATTGGCCTGCGGTGCCGGGGGGGCTTCCATCTCCATGTCACCGGGCATCCACTCCATGGTTGGCGGTGCTGCATGGAGGGGCGGTCGTTGGGCTGAATCCGATGGCCAGTCGGCCAACGCCTCGGTATCGGCATGCGCCGTTGGCGAGCCCAGATACATGGCCAGTAGAACCGGTGTTTCGGAGGGTAGCGGCCGGGGGGGCGAACTCGACAGTGGGCTGACCCACGCGCTGGCACTGGCCTGCTGCGCTGATGCAGCGTCCATGTCCATGTATGTCAGCTCCCTTTCGACTATTCGCGCTGTTGCAGAGAGCGGCGGTCGTTGAGTTGAATCCGACGGCCAGTCTGCCAACGCCTCGGTATCGGCATGCGCCGCTGGTGAGCCCAGATACATGGCCAATAGAACCGGTGTGTCGGAGGGTAGCGGCCGTGGGGGCGAACTCGACAATGGGGTGAGCCACGCGCCGGCACTGGCCGCTTGTGCTGATGCGGCGTCCATGTCCATGTATGTCAGCGTCCCCTCGACCATGCGCGCTGTCGCGGAGGGCGGCGGTCGTTGAATCGAGCTCGTCGGTATGTCGACCAACGTGTCGGCACAGGCATGCGGTTGCTGAGAAACAGGCCACTGGCTCGCCAACCATGGATCCTGTCCGGCGACCGTCGGTGTCTTGAGGGGCGTCAGGCGCTGGCTCAAGCTCCACGACGAACAAGGCCACCCGCCAGCCTGCCATACTTCACGCACGTCGGCGCCAAATGGATTCGGTAGCGTTGACGTCGAGGTCGTCAAGGGAGGTTGGGAGCGCTGCGCTCCAGCGCCGGAAATGGGACGCATGTATTGTCTCGCGGAAACTCTTTCGTTCACGGCGTGCCCATCATTGTCGCGCCTCGCCGTGTGCTTTTTATTGTTGCAGAGGCTATGCCAGCGGCACTTGCATAAATCGCTCTTTTATCGCTCTTTTGGCATCGCGCAAATGCGGCGACGTTGTCAAACGTAGTAGAGTTGGACTGTCGCCAATCTCTGTCTGCCTCGGGAGTCGCGACGTTGGCGAGACGAAAAACTCATTCGGTATGCGAAGCGTTTTGTTCGTCGCTGGCGTAGCCATGTGACGAGGTAGTCAAGAGGTGCGGTAATTTTCAAGTCATGAGGTGAGATATGGGTGAAGTTATTTCCTTGGAAACTCTGCGTTTGGTGCTGGCCCAAAAAGACATGATTGAGAAACTCGTGGAGCATGTGGACGTGCTTTGCGGGTCCTGCCTCACAAATAGCTGACGCATTTGGCCAAGGCTGGGCAGCTCTTCGCATCGAGGCGTGCCTGAAATTCCTGTTTCCTGCCCCCTTCGACGACCTGACGCTCCCGTCGCCGTGGTAGCCGCCCAAGGGCACATTGGAGCAATGGATGGATGCCGCTTCGCTTCGCAACAGAGCGGCATTTTTGTGCCTGCACCGGTGAGCTGCGAAATTGCTCATGTCGGTGGCGCCGCTCCGTCATTGAGGTTGTAATCCGCGCAGTACCGCCGCTCGTGCCGGCCGCACCCCCCCTTGCGGAGCGGGACGAGGATAAGGTCGTTCAAGACGTTGCCGGATGCGCGAGCCATGGCGGCAGCACCTGCCCGCGCCCAGGGCGGTTTCGGTAGACTGTTCAAAACCGTTATGCACGTGTTTGATTCCATTGAGTCGAAACAGGACGTTCCCGCGCCTGTTTTTTGCTGCTCAATCGTCTCTCCGTTATTTGAATTTAATGAAAAGAACATCGGTCTTGTTTATCTGCATGGGCAACATCTGCCGTTCGCCGAGTGCGGACGGTATTTTTCGTCATCGGCTGGCGGAAGCGGGGTTGTCGGATCTGATCGAAGTCGATTCGGCTGGCACGCATGGCTATCACCTCGGTCACGCGCCTGACGTACGTACGCAAGCGGCGGCAAAGCGCCGGGGCTACGATCTGAGCGCGCTGGTGGCTCGCCGCGTCGACGCCGATGATTTCGAGCGATTCGATTGGATCGTCGCGATGGACGAGGCAAACGTCGCTGAACTCATGGCGCGCTGCCCGGCCGGGCAGCGTCACAAAATTGTGCGACTGATGGACTTCGCCACGCGTCACGACGCGACGGAAGTCCCCGATCCGTATTACGGCGGCGAACAAGGCTTCGAGACGGTGCTCGACTACATCGAGGACGGTCTCGACGGTCTGCTCGAACGGCTGAAGCAGGACGCGCCGGACAAATAAACCGCAGGTCATTGCCACCCGCGTCGATCCTGCATCTTTCCAGCGTTTGCGAGCGGGCGTTCGCGCCACGCTTCGCGAACAGCCCCGGGGCGCCCACGGCAGCGTCGGGACGGCGCGTTTCCGCCGCCCGCGGATGCGGCTATCATGCGCCCCATTACCCGCGTATGGGCAGCGTTCGCGCAGGTTTGCGCGGGTTTGCGCGGGTTTCGCCGGTCTCCGCGGTTTCCTATGTTCCCGTTGTCTTCCCATCCTCCTTTCCGGTGGTCCCGATAGATGCTCAAATCGCTTACTTCGTACTGGCGCAAATGGCGCGCTTCGCGCCATGCCGGTCATCAACTCGATGAACTGCTCGCGCATGCCGATCCGGCGGCGCCGCTGGCCGTCAGGAACCAGTGGCTGATCGAGTTGGCGCATTGGGTGCAAAAGCGCGGCGCGCTCGTCAACGAGGAACGTGGAGAAGGGGAGGTCGCGCGCTATCGTCCGCATACGCGTCTGCGCTATCTCCTGCAGATGCTCGAACGCAACCCGGCATGGCGACTGCCGGTAGCCCGTACGCTGCGAAGCATCATCAACGAGAGCGACGCCATTTCGCTGTTGTGCGATACCGGGATGCCCGTGCGCCCGGGCTTCTGGGGCGCACTCGTCGAGCGTATCGAGAAGGCGCTGATCCCACCGCCGCCCACGCGGCGCGATCTCTCGGCGTTGTGCGTGCTGATGTTCCCCGACGGCGACGCCGCCGACTGGATCGCCGCCATTCCGCCCGAACTGCTGGCCGACCTCATCGCGCTCCTGCACGAAGGGGAGGTCGAGGAAACGGACGCCGACTGGAACCCGTTCGCGCAGGATCTGCTCGCGGCGATGCACCATCTCGTCGATCAGATCGCTTCGACTGGGCTGTCGCAGGCGGTGCGCTCTCGGTTGACCTATCCGCGCGTCACGGAGTCGCCGTTCTACCGGCTCGGACGCGCCATGCAGGCACTGGAAGACGCCGGGCAGGAATTCGTGCGTGGCGCGCCGGCGTCGCAGCGCTTCGTGCAGGAGATCAACTTGTTTCGCGCGCTGCTCGACGATTGCGCTCGCGCGGTGCGGCAGGTGTATGCGCATCTCGACGAGAACGGCGTGAGCATCGATATCGTGTTTCAGGTCGAGCGCGCCAAGACCCGCATTCAACGGCTGGAACGTTTGCTCGAGGCGTGGCTCACGTCCGGTGACGTGGGCGACCGGGCCACGGCCCGCGTGCGTCTGCTCGCCGACCTCGTTCGTGCGAACCGGGCAAGCCAGAGCGTGGGCGAACTGGCGCGGACTTCGTTCGGGCTGCTCGCGCGCAAGGTCGTCGAGCGCAGCGCCGAGACCGGCGAACACTACATCGCGCGCAACCGCAGCGAGTATTTCTCCATGCTCAGGATGGCCTGTGGCGGCGGGCTCGTGACCGTGGTGACCGTCTACGTGAAGTTCCTGATCACGAGCGCCCATCTGCCGACGATCGTCGAAGGTTTTCTCGCGGGCGCCAACTACGCGGCGTGTTTCCTGTTCATGCACTTCTGCCATTTCACGCTGGCGACCAAGCAGCCCGCCATGACGGCGCCGGCCATCGCCAGTAAGCTCGACGACGTCGACACCCCCGCCGGCATGGACGCCTTCGTGCGCGAAGTGATCGCCCTCGTGCGTACGCAAGCGGCGGCCATCTTTGGCAACCTGGCGATGGTGTTTCCGTTCTGCCTGCTGGTGCAGTGGGCGGTGTCGGCGGCGCTCGGCATGAACACCATTGCGCCCGAGAAGGCGCATGCCACGCTCGCATCGTTCTCGATTTTCGGCGTGACACCGTTCTTTGCGGCCCTCACGGGCGTGCTGCTCTGGTGCTCCAGCCTGATCTCGGGCTGGGCCGACAACTGGTTCGCGCTGCATGGCATTGGCGACGTGCTGGCCTACAACCGGCGTGTGCGGTTCGTTCTTGGCCGCAACGGCGCCGCCCGGCTGGCCGACACTTGCCGCCGCCACATCGCGCCAGTGCTCGGCAACCTGACGCTGGGTTTCATGCTGGGACTGGTCCCCGCCGTGCTCACGGCGTTCGCGCTGCCGTTCGAAGTGCGTCACGTCACGCTCTCGACCGGCGCGATCGCGACTTCCATCGGCGTGCTCGGCCTGCCGGCGCTGCACGATCCGGCGCTCTGGCTGGCGGTGGCGGGGGTAGGGACGATGGCCCTGCTCAACGTCGGCGTCAGTTTTGCGTTAGCATTCCACATGGCGCTCCGTTCGCGTCCACTGCGACTGGGCGACCGCCGGCAAATCCATCGCGCCCTCTGGCGCGCCGTGCTGCGCAACCCCCTGGTGCTGCTGTTTCCTCTGCGCTCCCCGCGGAAGGACCTTGGTCCCGAAAAATAAGAATTTTCCCAGGCGGGCGAGGGAACTTCCGCAAAAAATGGGCCAGAAGTACTTGACTAAATTCGTAGGGAATTTATACTTGACGAAAATAGTCGAGATTAATCCCCTGCATCATCATGAGACTTACCACGAAAGGCCGTTTCGCCGTCACGGCGATGATCGACCTGGCCATGCGCCAGGACGCGGGTCCCGTGACGCTTGCGGGCATTAGTCAGCGTCAGCGAATTTCCCTCTCTTACCTGGAACAGCTCTTCGGCAAGCTGCGTCGCCACGAAATCGTGGAGAGCGTGCGCGGGCCGGGCGGCGGCTACAGTCTTGCGCGCCGCGCGGAAGAGGTGACGGTCGCTGACATCATCATCGCGGTCGACGAACCGCTCGATGCCACCCAATGCGGCAGCAAGGGCAATTGCGAGAAGGGCCAGGACGGCCATCGCGGCCACTGCATGACGCACGAGCTGTGGGCGACGCTCAACCAGAAGATGGTGGAGTATCTCGACTCCGTTTCGCTGCGCGACCTCGTCGAGCAGCAGCGCAGCAAGCAGGCCCAGCAGGCCGTCCTGCGCGACACGCGCGAGTCCGGCGCCAGCACGCAGACCGCCGCCACGCGCATCCCCAATTCGGTCTTCGATATGGCCCGTTCATAACAGGCGCCACGGCACGATCCTGGAGCACCCCATGAAAAACGACACCCTCAACCTTCCCATCTACATGGATTACAGCGCCACCACGCCGATCGACCCGCGCGTGGTGGACAAGATGCTGCCGTACCTGCGCGAGCAGTTCGGCAACCCTGCCTCGCGCAGCCACTCGTTTGGCTGGGCTGCCGAGCAGGCGGTGGAAGAGGCACGTGAGGAAGTCGCGAAGCTGGTGAACGCCGATTCGCGCGAGATCATCTGGACGTCGGGCGCCACGGAATCGAACAACCTCGCCATCAAGGGCGCGGCGCACTTCTACCAGGGCAAGGGCAAGCACCTCGTCACGGTGAAGACCGAGCACAAGGCCGTGCTCGACACCATGCGCGAACTCGAGCGCGAGGGCTTCGAAGTCACGTACCTGGACGTCAAGGACGACGGTCTGCTCGACCTCGACGTGTTCAAGGCCGCGCTGCGCCCGGACACGATCCTCGTGTCGGTCATGGCCGTGAACAACGAGATCGGCGTGATCCAGGACATCGCCACGATCGGCGAGATCTGCCGCGAGAAGGGCATCATCTTCCACGTCGACGCCGCACAGGCCACGGGCAAGATGCCCATCGACCTGAACACGCTGAAGGTCGACCTGATGTCGTTCTCGGCGCACAAGACGTACGGCCCGAAGGGTATCGGCGCCCTGTACGTACGCCGCAAGCCGCGCGTGCGGATCGAGGCGCAGATTCATGGCGGTGGCCACGAGCGCGGCATGCGTTCGGGCACGCTGGCCACGCACCAGATCGTGGGCATGGGCGAAGCGTTCCGTCTGGCACGTGAAGAGATGGCGGCGGAAAACGAGCGCGTTCGCGGACTGCGCGACCGTCTGCTGCGCGGTCTGAGCGAAATGGAAGAGGTGTACGTGAACGGCGACATGGAACGTCGCGTCGCGCACAACCTGAACATCAGTTTCAACTTCGTCGAAGGCGAGTCGCTGATCATGGCGATCAAGGATGTGGCGGTGTCGTCGGGTTCCGCGTGCACCTCGGCCTCGCTCGAGCCTTCGTACGTTCTGCGCGCCCTGGGTCGCAACGACGAACTGGCGCACAGCTCGATTCGCTTCACGGTCGGCCGCTTCACGACCGAAGCCGAAGTCGATTACGTGGTCGGTCTGCTCAAGAGCAAGATCGGCAAGCTGCGCGATCTGTCGCCGCTGTGGGAAATGTACAAGGACGGGGTCGATCTCAATTCGATCCAATGGGCCGCACACTGAGTATTCAAGGAGTTAGCCATGTCGTACAGCAAGGAAGTTCTGGATCACTACGAAAACCCGCGCAACGTCGGTTCGTTCGAAAAGGGCGATGATGCCGTCGGCACGGGCATGGTCGGCGCACCGGCCTGCGGCGACGTGATGAAGCTGCAGATTCGCGTGAACGACGCCGGTGTGATCGAAGACGCCGTGTTCAAGACCTACGGCTGCGGTTCGGCGATCGCATCGTCGTCGCTGGTGACCGAGTGGGTCAAGGGCAAGACGCTGGATCAGGCGCTCGAAATCAAGAACACGCAGATCGCCCAGGAACTGGCGCTGCCGCCGGTGAAGATTCACTGCTCGATTCTGGCCGAGGACGCCATCAAGGCGGCGGTGGCCGACTACAAGCAGAAGCACGGCGCGACGGCTGCGACGCCTGAAGTCGCCCCGGCGGCGTGACGGATAAAGGAATCGGGCAGAGATGGCCATTACATTGACCGAGAAGGCCGCGCAGCACGTATCGCGTTATCTGACGCGGCGCGGCAAGGGCGTGGGCCTGCGGCTGGGCGTGAAGACGACCGGCTGCTCGGGCCTGGCCTACAAGCTGGAATACGCCGATGAAGTGGCGGGCGAAGACACGGTCTTCGAAAGCCACGGCGTGAAGGTGATCGTCGATCCGAAGAGCTTGCCTTACATCGACGGCACCGAGCTCGACTTCGCTCGCGAAGGCCTGAACGAAGGATTCCGCTTCAACAATCCGAACGTCAAGGATGAGTGCGGCTGCGGCGAGTCGTTCCGCGTCTGAGTCTGCGCCGGCGCGCGAGATCGTCGGCTTCCGGCAGGACGAGGAAGGCCAGTGGGTTGCACAACTGGCGTGCGGGCACGGGCAGCATGTCCGGCACCTGCCTCCGTGGCAGATCCGGACATGGACGCAAACCGCGGCGGATCGCGACGCGATGCTCGGCACTACGCTGCGATGCCGCAAGTGTGAGCGCGGCGAGCCGCCCGATCGTTGACGACGGCGGGCGGTAGCGGCGGCAACAAGGCGGCGCAAGCCGCTTTTTTTACGGGTGCGCGGGTGCGAATGCGGTTCAGGCCGGCATCCGTGACGCAATGATGAGTGCGCGATGAGTGCATTGACTGACAACTATTTCACGCTGTTCGAGCTACCGCAGCGCTTCGCCATCGACATGGAAGCGCTCGACGCCGCCTATCGCGCCGTGCAGTCGCGCGTGCACCCCGATCGCTTTGCGAGTGCGAGCGACGCCGAGCGGCGCGTAGCCATGCAGTGGGCCGCGCAGGCGAATGCCGCCTACCGTACGTTGCGCGACCCGCTGCAGCGGGCGACCTATCTGCTCTCGCTGCAGGGCATCGATGTGGGCGCGGAAAACAATACCGCGATGGCCCCCGATTTTCTGATGCAGCAGATGGAATGGCGCGAAGCCATCGACGACGCCGTGGCGGCCCGTAACGTCGACGCGCTCGATGCGCTCGCCCGGTCGCTGCGCGAGGATCGCCGTGCGCGGCTCGCCAAGCTGGCCGAATGGCTCGACAGCGCCGCGTGGCAGCCGGCGGCGGAAGCCGTGCGGCAACTGATGTTCATTGCGCGTGCCGAGGAGGACATCGGGCACCGCATCGAAATGCTGGAAAACGCGTGACGGCCCGGTGCGGCGCCGTCACATGTCATTGAGAACTGCTTGAGAACAGGGTGTACGCGCGAGCGCGTCGCCCGTATTGCTAAGTCATGGCCCTTCTGCAAATTTCCGAACCCGGCATGTCCCCCGCGCCGCATCAGCGGCGCCTCGCCGTGGGCATCGATCTGGGCACGACGCATTCGCTCGTGGCCGCCGTGCGCAGCGGTGTGGCCGAAGTCCTTCCCGACGAACAGGGTCGCGTGCTGCTGCCTTCCGTCGTGCGTTACCTGGGCGGTCCGCGCACGCAAATCGGGTACGACGCCAAGGCGTCGGCCGCGCTCGATCCGCGCAACACCATCGTCTCCGTCAAACGCTTCATGGGCCGGGGTCTGGTCGATGTGGCCCACGCCGACAATGCGCCGTACGACTTCGTCGACGCTCCCGGCATGGTGCAGATGACCACCGCCGGCGGCGTGAAGAGCCCGGTGGAAGTGTCCGCCGAGATTCTGGCCACGCTGCGTCAGCGTGCGGAAGACACGCTGGGCGACGACCTCGTGGGCGCCGTGATCACGGTGCCCGCCTATTTCGACGATGCACAGCGTCAGGCCACCAAGGACGCCGCGCGTCTGGCCGGTCTCAACGTGCTGCGCCTGCTCAACGAGCCGACGGCCGCGGCGATCGCCTATGGTCTCGACAATGCGGCCGAGGGGCTCTACGCCGTCTACGATCTGGGCGGCGGGACATTCGACATCTCGATCCTGCGTCTGACGAAGGGCGTCTTCGAAGTGCTCGCCGCCGGCGGCGATTCGGCGCTCGGCGGCGACGATTTCGATCAGGTCATCTACCGCTGGGCGGTGGCGCAAGCCGGCCTCGACGCCGCATCGCTCACGCCGGAGGACGTGCGTGCGTTGCTCGATCACGCGCGCACGGCGAAGGAAACGCTGACCGAGGCCGAACAGGCGACGCTCAGCCTCACGCTGTCTGGCGATCGCGCGGTGACGCTGCGACTTACGCGCGAACAGTTCACGATCTTGGGCGCGCCACTCGTGCAACGCACGATCGGCCCGATGCGCAAGGCGTTGCGCGACGCGGGCATGGGGCCGGAAGACGTCAAGGGCGTCGTGCTCGTCGGTGGCGCCACGCGCATGCCGCAGGTGCGTGCCGCCGTTGCGAACTTCTTTGGCCGTGAACCGCTGATCGATCTCGACCCGGACCAGGTCGTGGCGCTGGGCGCCGCCGTGCAGGCCAACCTGCTGGCCGGCAATCAGGCCGAGGGCGACGACTGGCTGCTCCTCGACGTGATTCCGCTCTCGCTCGGTGTCGAGACGATGGGCGGCCTGGTCGAGAAGATCATCCCGCGCAACGCAACGATCCCGGTCGCGCGTGCGCAGGAATTCACCACCTTCAAGGACGGCCAGACGGCCATGGCCATTCACGTGCTGCAGGGCGAGCGCGAACTGGCGTCCGACTGCCGTTCGCTGGCTCGCTTCGAGCTGCGCGGGATTCCGCCGATGGCGGCGGGTGCGGCGCGCATTCGCGTGACCTACCAGGTCGACGCCGACGGGCTGCTCTCCGTCTCGGCCCAGGAAATGCACTCGGGCGTGGCCGCCTCGATCGAGGTCAAGCCGTCGTACGGTCTGGCCGACGACGACATTTCGCGCATGCTGCAGGACAGCTTCGGCTCGGCGGAAAAGGATATGCGCGCACGGGCGCTGCGTGAGCAGCAGGTCGAAGCCGAGCGTCTGCTGGTCGCGATCGACAGCGCGCTGCAGGCCGACGCGGAATTGCTCGATGCCGATGAGCGTGCACGGATCGACGCGCTGCTGGCCGACTTGCGCGAGAAGGCCGCCGGCGACGATCAGGCGGCGATCAAGGCCGCGACCGAAACGCTCTCGCACGCGACCGACGCCTTTGCGGCGCGCCGCATGGACAAGAGCATCCGCGCCGCGCTGGCGGGCCGGCGCGTGGCGGACATCGACAAACTGTAAGACACACACGGAAACCCAAGCCATGCCACAAATCGTTGTATTGCCTCACGTCGAGCTGTGCCCGGAGGGCGCGGTGCTGGAGGTCGCGCCGGGGACCACCGTGTGCGACGCCTTGCTTGCCAACGACATCGAGATCGAACACGCGTGCGAGAAGTCGTGCGCATGCACCACGTGCCACGTGATCGTGCGCGAGGGTTTCGAGTCGCTGGAAGCGGCCGAGGACGAGGAGGAGGATCTGCTCGACAAGGCCTGGGGCCTGGAGCCCACGTCCCGCCTGTCGTGCCAGACGAAGATGCCGGCCGACACGGATCTCGTCGTCGAGATTCCGAAGTACACGATCAACCACGCGAAGGAAAATCACTGAGCGCGCCGCGTGGCGTGCTCGAGTGACGAGATACGAACAACAAGGAGCCTGCCCCATGAAATGGACCGACATTCAGGACATCGCGATTGCGCTGACCGACGCGCATCCCGACGTTGACCCGCAATACGTGCGTTTCACTGACCTGCACCAATGGGTCATGTCGCTCGACGGTTTCGACGACGCGGCCGACCGCGCCGGCGAGAAGGTGCTCGAAGCCATCCAGATGGCATGGATCGACGAGGCGCGTTGACGCTGACAGTGCCTGGATGCGCTTCGCAAGCGTATCGAGGGTGTGAAGGGCACGAAGGGAATAAAGGGCATAACAGGCATAAAGGGCGTAGTGGAGCCCCGACTGCGCCAGGTGCGTCAGCCGCGATAACGAAGGCCGCTCGTTTGAGCGGCCTTCGTCGTTTCTGCGATGCCTGTCACGGCGTGGAGCGAGGTCCGATCATCCGGCGCGGACCAGCCCGCCGTTCTCGAGCCTCACGCGGTCGCCCGGCTGCACGCCCGGCGCCGACTGGTACGTCCAGTAGCGGGTCTTGCCGTTGTCCATGCGGACGTACACGCGATAGGACGTTTCGGAGCGCACGCGCTTCTCGACTTCGTTACCGGCCAGGCCGCCGCCGAGCGCACCGACCACGGTCATCGCGGTGCGGCCGTTGCCGGCGCCGAACTGGTTGCCGAGCAGACCGCCCGCGACCGCGCCACCCACGGCGCCGAGACCCGTCGCGTGGCCCTGCGTGCGGATCGGCTCGACCGACTGCACCGTACCGCAGGTCGAGCAGGCCGCAGCCTGTTGCTGCGCCGGTGCGGCGGACGTCTGTGCGTACGATGGTTGCGGTGCGCGCTGCGAAGGCGCCGGCTGTCGCGCCTGCTGCTGCGGGGCTTGCGGGTACTGTGCCCGCTCCGCTGCCTGCGGTTGCGGCTGCTGCGACGACGACTGCCATGCCGACGACGTCGATTGGGGCGACGTCAGCGCGTACTGCGAATTGGCGCCGCTCGGTGCGGGGCCGTTCGTGCTCTTCGCGGTGGGCAGGACGCCAGTGATCGCGGCGACGCCGAGCAGACTGACGACCACGATACTGCCGGCGGCGGCGGCGATCAGCGGATGCATGCGGCGCGGTTGCAGATCGTTATCCATGTTGTTTTCTCCATCGTGCGGTTGTTGCGAACCCCTTTCTGCGTGCTGGCGTGCACGGGCGGCTTCGCATGTGAAAAGTGTCTGCCACGGCAAGCGCGGCGACCGTTTCTTTTTGTAACGCGATGTAAGATGTTCGTCGTCGGCAACACCGCGACAGCGACCCGTTGAGGCTCAGTAACTCAATGAAAATAAATGGCTTTTTCATTGAGTGACGGAGTCTCGGATGCCACGCGCATGCGGGTGTCTTAACAAATGAAACAAGTCGTGCGGGAGGAGGGCGTGAATCGACCGGCGTTGGTTCGAAAAAATCGACTGACGTTCACCCCGCAAGGCACGACACACTGCATCGTATGGACGGCCGGCGCTCGTCGTGTTGCTTGTCCAGCGGAGTGCGTTGGGCGCACGGTTACGCCGATCGCGCATGCCCCGTATCCGATGCTGATGGGGTAGGGGCTTGTGCGTGCGCGGCGGGAATCGGGCGCGCATAATGATGCGCATCGTCCGTGAACGCCCACTCGCCTTGCTCGCCATGCATGACACGCTGCCGCCGCTCGATATACCGCTCGATTCCACCGCTTACTCGCATCTCTATCCCTACGTGGTCGAGCGCACGTGGGTCGAGACCCACGACCCGGCGGGGGATATCAGCGAACCGTTTTCCGACGACGTCCTCGTTACGCTGGTGCTCGAGGGGCCGCGAGGCCTGCGACGCCTGCAGGGGGCGGATCTGGACGCTGCCGGGCTCACGTTCGAGACGGCGTTCGCGCATGCGGCGTCGAATCTCTCGCGAGCATGGACCGCGCGTCATTTCGAATTCGGCATTGCACGACTGGACGACGGCACGATGATCGGCGGCTCGCGCGGCAACTGGCTGGCGCCTGCGGGTGCGCTGGTGCTCGGCAACCTCTATCGTTCGATGGTCGAGCACTTCGGCGTGAAGGTGTTTGCGGCGGTCGCCGTCAATCGCACGTTTCTCGTCGCCTTTCCCACAGACGCCGGGACGCTCTCGTCGCCGGCGTTGCGCCAACTGATCGAAGAGGGCGCCGGTGGTGCGATTCTTCCGATTTCGCGGACGTGGCTGCGGCTCGATGGCGACTGGCCGTCCGCGTACCGCGGCACGCCGGCTTTTTGACGCGGGCCGGGTGGTGAGGGCGTTCCAAGCGCAGGCCTTTCTTCTCCCCGAATTCCACGCAGGTTTCACGATCGCGATGGACAAAAAAGCCGCAGCTTTTTGAGCTGCGGCTTTTCTCGTGCGCGGGTGACGGCGCGCGGCCTATCAGTCTTCGCGGCGCAGGTGCGGGAAGAGCAGCACGTCGCGAATGTTCGGGCTGTCGGTGAGCAACATGATCAGGCGATCGATGCCGATGCCGCAGCCGCCCGTCGGGGGCATGCCGTACTCGAGCGCACGAATGTAATCGGCGTCGTAGTACATGGCTTCTTCGTCGCCGGCGTCCTTCTGCTTGACCTGGGCGGAGAAGCGCGCCGCCTGATCTTCAGGATCGTTCAGCTCGGAGAAGCCGTTGGCGATCTCGCGCCCGGTGATGAACAGCTCGAAGCGCTCGGTGATGCCCGGCACGGTGTCCGAGGCGCGGGCGAGCGGCGAAACTTCCACGGGGTAGTCGACGATGAAGGTCGGCTCCCACAGCTGGCTTTCGGCCGTCTCTTCGAACAGCGCCAGCTGCAGCGCGCCCAGACCGGCGTTCCTGAACTGGGGGGCATCGACAGCCACGCCGTACTTGCGCAGCGCGCCGCGCACGTACTCGATGTCGGCGAGTTGCGCTTCGGTGTACTCGGGAGCGTACTTGCGGATCGCTTCGACGATCGTCAGACGGTGGAACGGCTTCGACAGATCGAGTTCGCGACCCTGGTATTCGATGGTCGCGGTGCCGCGCGCATCGACGGCGGCGCGACGGATCAGTGCCTCGGTGAAGTCCATCAGCCAACGGTAATCCGTGTAGGCCGCGTAGAACTCCATCATCGTGAATTCCGGATTGTGGCGCGGCGACACGCCTTCGTTGCGGAAGTTGCGATTGATCTCGAACACACGCTCGAAGCCGCCGACGATCAGGCGTTTCAGGTACAGCTCCGGCGCGATACGCAGGTACATCTGCATATCGAGCGCGTTGTGATGCGTGACGAACGGCTTGGCGGCCGCGCCCCCAGGAATGGGGTGCAGCATCGGCGTTTCGACTTCCATGAAGTCGGCGTTCGTCATGTACTGACGGATCGAGGCGATGGCCTTGGCGCGCGCGCGGAAAGTGTTGCGCGTCTCCGGCGACGTGATCAGGTCGACGTAACGCTGGCGGTACTTGGTCTCTTGATCGGCCAGGCCGTGGAACTTGTCGGGCAGCGGACGCAGGGACTTGGCGAGCAGGCGCAGTTCCTTGACCTTGACCGAGAGTTCGCCGGTGCGGGTGCGGAACAGCGTGCCGGTCGCGGCGATGATGTCACCGATGTCCCAGCTCTTGAAAGCGGTCATCGAATCGGCGCCGACGTCGTCGCGACCGATGAAGAACTGGATCTGGCCGCTGCCGTCCTGCACGGTCGCGAATGCGGCCTTGCCCATCACGCGCTTGAGCATCATGCGACCGGCCACCGACACGGGCACCGGCTCGGCTTCGAGCGCTTCGTTGTCCACGTCCTTGTAGCGCGTTTGCAGATCGCCCGCGTGCTGCTCGGGACGGAAGTCGTTCGGGAACGCCACGCCGCCGGCGCGCAGCGCCTTCAGTTTTTCGCGACGCTCCGCGATGAGCTTGTTGTCGTCCTGCGGCAGGTCGCCGGCCGGGTTGGCCGATTCGGCCGGAGTGTTTTGATCGGTCATGATGCGAGCGATGAGGTTATTCGGTAAAACGCAGCGTGTGCAGCAGGGCATTCTTGAGCGAGCCGTCGGGCGCGCCCAGCCAGATCAGTTCGGTGCGA
Source organism: Pandoraea pulmonicola (assembly GCF_000815105.2). Lineage (NCBI taxonomy): Bacteria > Pseudomonadati > Pseudomonadota > Betaproteobacteria > Burkholderiales > Burkholderiaceae > Pandoraea > Pandoraea pulmonicola. Next base: position 2,144,538 of record NZ_CP010310.2, read on the forward strand.
TCCTGACGCGGTCCGGCGTTGGCCGCCGCACTCGGGTCCCGCACGAACAGCGCCGCGATCGCCTGCGAGCGCGGCTCATACAAAATGTGGACATACTCGCTGGGGCAGTCGTGCGGCTTGCAGCTCTGCACCAGAAGCCAGGGCTTGCCGGCGACGGTCACGCGTTGCGATGGCGTCGACGTGCCACCCTGGCGCACCCACGAAGGCACACCGCGCGGCGCGACGATTCGCGCATAGGCGCCCGAGAAGTCCGGGCGCTTGAGCAACTCATGCAGGTACGGTCCCGTCTCGGGACTTGCACCCGGTGCGCCCGGTGTACTCGCCGGGGCAGCAACGGCGGCGCGCTGCATGCACAGCGCGCTCACCACCCACACGGCTAGCGTGCGGACAAACGCCATTCCTTACACTCCCTGCTTGAGACTCGCGAAGATGAACTCGTCGAGATCGCCGTCGAGCACGCTGCCCGTATTGCCAATTTCCACGTTGGTGCGCAAGTCCTTGATACGGGAGTTGTCGAGCACGTACGAACGGATCTGATGGCCCCAGCCCACATCGGTCTTGCTCGACTCGAGCTTGTCCTGTTCGGCCTGACGCTTGCGCAGCTCGTGTTCGTACAGACGCGACTTGAGCATGGCCCACGCCTCGGCGCGGTTGCGGTGCTGCGAGCGGTCGTTCTGGCACTGCACGACGATGCCCGTCGGAATGTGCGTGAGACGCACGGCCGAATCGGTCTTGTTGATGTGCTGACCGCCGGCGCCCGAAGCGCGGTACGTATCGGTGCGCACGTCGGCGGGGTTCACTTCGATATCGATGGAGTCGTCGACCTCGGGGTACACGAACACGCTCGCGAACGACGTGTGGCGCCCGCCCGACGAGTCGAACGGCGATTTGCGCACGAGGCGGTGCACACCTGTTTCGGTGCGCAGGAAGCCGTAGGCGTAGTCGCCCGTCACCTTGATCGAGGCGCTCTTGATACCGGCCACGTCGCCATCGGACACTTCGAGCACTTCGGTCTTGAAGCCCTTGCGTTCGCAGTAGCGCAGATATTGGCGCAGCAGCATCGACGCCCAGTCGCACGCTTCCGTGCCGCCGGCGCCGGCCTGAATGTCGATGAAGCAGTTATTGGGGTCGGCCGGGTTGTTGAACATGCGGCGGAACTCCATCTCGCCGACACGCTTTTCCAGCGCCTGCGCGTCCGCTTCGGTCGCGAGCAGGGTCTCTTCGTCACCTTCTTCGCGCGCCAGATCGAACAGATCCTGCGTGTCGTTGATGTCGCTGTCGAGGGCGGTGAGCGTCTCGACGACGCTGTCGAGCGCCTTCTTTTCCTTGCCGAATTCCTGGGCCCGCTTCGGGTCGTTCCAGATGTTCGGGTCTTCGAGTTCCTTGTTGACGACGATCAGACGAGCTTGCTTGGCATCGAAGTCAAAGATACCCCCTGAGCTCGCCGGCGCGGGTGCGCAGATCGGTGAGGAGGGATTCGATGGCGTTCTGGCGTTGGGCTTCCATGAGCTATGACGGTTGCGAATTCGGGAAAACGGCAATTATAGCGCAGCGAAGGCCCTGTTTCCCCCACTTTTCAGGGGCTTTCGACGACTTTTGGGGGACGTGTCGTCAGTAGGGAATGCCGTGGTCGCCTGACGGGCGAGTGCGCGTCGGCGAGGCGAGGACGCCGCGGCATGGGAGTGTACGCCCCGTTCGCCGGCGGCGCGGCGAGCGGAACCCGGCAGCGGGCAGGGGCAGCGAGCAGGGGCGTTGACGGTCCGGACGATCGAGCCGATGGAGTGGGGCGAGGGTCGATCAGCGTACGGCGCGGCGCAGGCCGAACGCGTCGCGAGCGTAGCCGATGTCGGCCAGCGAAGTGTCGTCGAACGTGGTGAGCGCTTCGGCCTGGAGTGTCTGCTCGTAATGCTGGCGCCATTGATCGACGGCGCGGAAAAAGAGGCCGAGCGGCGTAACCGGGGCGGTGACCACCGGGACGGCGGTGTCGACGTTGGCGGCGGACAGAGGGCGGAGCATGTTGGAACCTTCCTTGATAGCGAAACGTACGGGGAAACGCACAGGGCGTCGTACAGACCGAAGGTGCGGCGCTGGCACACGAAACCTAGGGAATACCCGTAGCTTAGATCTTTCCCGTGCACTAAAAAAGTGAAATATGCAGGCAGTTTTATTCACTATTATTGAAGTGATGCGTCGCCTCGCATACCATGCACCACATCACGCCGCTCTCGCGTCGTCCTTGTGTTGCCGCTCCACCGCGCGCCCTCGGTAAGCCTCGCCCACAGCCCTCTTTGCGTTCCACGCGCCCCTCGCCCGGAGACCCTCATGGACTTTCTGCAGCTTCAGACCTTCAAGGCCATCGTTGACGAGGGCAGTGTGCTGGGTGCGGCCGAGGCGCTGCACTGCGTGCAGTCGAATGTCACGGCCCGCATTCGGGCGCTCGAACACACGGTCGGCGTCAAGCTGTTCCACCGGCAGGGGCGCCGCCTGCAACTCACGCCGAGCGGGCGCACGCTGCTCGGCTACGCGGACCGCATTCTGGCGCTCTCGCGCGAAGCGAGCGCCGCACTCAATCCGGCGAACGAACCAGCGGGGGACTTTTCGCTCGGCGCCATCGAATCGTCGGCAACCTCGCGCCTGCCGGCCGTTCTGGCGCGCTTTCACGTGGCGTATCCGAAGGTGCGTCTCAACCTCGTCACGGACACGTCGCTCAATCTGCTCGACGAAATCCAGCACGGACGGGTGGACGCCGCCCTGATCGCGGGCACGGCCTGCCAGGAAGCCCAGACGCAGGCCAGCGTGGTGGCCGACGAGATCTATCGCGAGCCCGTGATGCTGGTGGCGCCGGCGCGTGCGGGCCGGGTGCAGGACGCGTCGGACCTGGCAGGCGCCACGTTGCTCATGTGGCCGCAGGGATGTCCGTACCGTGCGACGCTGGAGCAATGGCTGGCCGCGAACGCCGTCTCGCCCGGACGCATTCTCAGCTACGGCAGCTACGCAACCATCGTGGCGTGCGTGGGCGCAGGCGTGGGGTATTCGCTCGTGCCGCGCGGCATCTATCTGCGCTACCGGCAGGAGGCCAACCTCGTTGGCCATGCGATGGAGGATCTGGCGGCGGTGCCCAACTTCTTCGTGCGCCATCGCGGCGTGGACGTCCATCCGGCGCGCGAAGCCTTCCTCCGGGTGATGCGCGAGTACGTGGCGCAGGCAGAGCCCGCCTGAGGCGCCCGTTGCCTAAATCGATACATCAAATGATAATGTGTCTCATTAACATTTGAATTGAGGCAGGACATGGCCGGACCGTGGCGGCACGAAATCGATCTCGATGGTTTGTCTCTCGCGCGCGGCGTGCAGCATGCGCGGGTCGGCGAGGCTGTGCGTGAACCGCTGGCGGCCGGGGACATCAAGATCGTGTTTCTCCTCGATGGCGCGTTGCAATGGGGCGCCGGCGGCGCGCCGCTGCTGCAGGCCCGGCCCGGCAGTGTCAACGTGTGCTTCGGGGCGAGCGGCTTCGACATCGAGAACGTTTATGGCGATGCGTGCGCGTTGCGCTACTGCGGTGTGCGCCTGTCCGGGCAGTATCTGCAAGCGACATGCGGGCTGGACGCGCATGCGCTCGTTCGTCGCTGGCGTCACGCGGCGCGCGATCCGTGGTCGCCTGCATGCGCTCGCGTGGCTGGCGAGTGGTCGGAGGGCAGCGCAGTACTCACGCGCGCGATGAGCGCCGAGGAATGGCGTTGGGCGAGCGCGATGGCCTCGCAAGCGAGCGGCGAGCGCGACGGCGCCGACCCCGCGTGGCAGCGTCTGGCGCTTGTGGCGCAGACTTTCGACGCGCTGGCGCGATGCGCGGCATACACACCGGATGCGCCGGATGTGTGGCGCGCGCCAGCCGCGGCCGAGGGAACGATAGCGCACCAGGTGCCCGGCGCACCGACGCAGGCGGCATCGGAGTCGCATCGCGCGAGAGTGACGCGGCGCGCCGTACTGGCGGCACGCGAGGTGCTCGACGCGCGTCTGCAGACGCCGCCTTCGTTGCCGGAGCTGGCGCGCGAGGTCGGCATCAACGTCAACAAGCTGTGCGCCGGTTTTCGCGAGCAGCTCGGCGTGACCGTGCAAGGCTACGTGCGCGAGCGGCGTCTGGCGATGGCGTACGAATTGCTGAGTGCGCGACGCATCAGCGTGAGCGAAGCGGCGTGGCAGTGCGGGTACACCGATTCGCACTTCGCGAAGGTGTTCCGCGCCCGGTTCGGCATGCTGCCCAACACCCTGTCACGTGAGCGAGGGGACGCGGCAATGCGGTAAAAGGGGCAAGGCGGCAACGCGATCGAGTGATCGAGCGGTGGGGCAACCCGGCGATCGGCGCCATTTCGTGATGCCATCGCCAGCCTTGATGATGCAAACGCGAGTGCGCGCGGCGCACGAGCGGCACGATGACGAGATCGATTTTCCGTCTCGTTCGCGTGTTGCCGATGTCTTCCAAAAATACAACTCGTTCCAACGTCGTTTCGGTCGGCGCGCCCGGGGCATGGCGCGCGGTCTCTCTGGCGGCAGTCGTCGTCGCGGCGGGCGCGATGGCGTTGCCGGCGTTGGCGCAGACGCCTGCGCCAACTGTTTCGCCATCGTCCGCATCAACCACCTCAACGACACCCGGCGCCTCCAAGGCCGACCATGACACCGACGGCGCACAAGCGACCGTGCTGCCGATCACGCAAGTGAGTGCGGCCGCCGATCGGGATCCGGCGGCGCGGGGTTCCGTGCTGGGGAGAATCGCGCCGTCGGTGCGGGACATTCCGCAGACGGTCACCGTCGTCGACGAAAAGCTCATGGCGCAGCAGGGCGCCAACACGATCGAGGACGTGCTGCAGAAAGTGCCCGGCATCACGGTGCAGCCGTATGTGCTGCTCACGACCGCGTTCTATTCGCGCGGCTTCAAGCTCGATGCCTTCGAGCAGGACGGTGTTCCGGTCCTGATGGCCAACACCGCTGCGGGCCCGCAGGACATGACGCCGTACGAACGCGTCGAAATCATCCGCGGCTCGACAGGGCTCTTTCACGGCACCGGGAACCCCGGCGGGCTGGTGAACCTCGTGCACAAGCGTCCCGGCAAGACCTTCGTGGCTTCGGCGGCCGTCACGCTCGGCAGTTGGGATCGCTATCGGGAAGAGGCCGACATCGGCGGCCCGCTCAACGCCAGCGGTTCCCTGCGCGCCCGGGTGGCGGTTTCCGACGACCGTCAGCGCATGTACTACGACGTCGGCCGCCAGCACGCGACGACCGTCTACGGCGTGGCCGAGGCGGATCTCTCCTCGACGACGATGTTGCGTGTGGGCGTGCAACATCAACGCACGACCTCGACGCCCAATCTCGCCGGCGTTCCGTTCTCGACCAGGGGCGGCGATCTGCAGTTGCCGCGCTCGACGTTCCTCGGTTCCTCGTGGGACACGTTCGACTGGACCGAAACGCGTGTGTTCGGCACGCTCGAACAGCAGCTCGGCAACGGCTGGGCAGCGAAACTCTCCGCCAACTATCTCGACGCGGGCGGCGATCTGAAATACGGCGTGGCGTTCGGCGCGATCGACCCGGCGACGAGGGCCGGCAGCCAGTTGACCGGCGCGGCCTATCGCTTCGACAACACGCAGACAGGCGTGGACCTGCAACTGGACGGCCCGGTGCGGTGGTTCGGCCGCGAGCATCATCTGCTGTTCGGGCTGCAACGGCTCGAAGCCACCACGCAGCAACGCAGCGCGTCGCTCAATCCGTCGGTCAACGGCAAGCCCGTCGACATCTTTCGCTGGGACCCGAATGGCGTGCCGGAGCCGGGTGTCGGGCCGTTCTCCAGTGTGACGCCGACGCGCACCGTGCAGAACGGCGCCTACGCGATGGGGCGGTTCCGGCTCGCCCAGCCGCTCACGCTCGTGCTCGGCGCGCGCGTGTCGTGGTGGGATCAGCACGCCCCCGCGAGCACCTATCGCACCGGCGCGAAGGCGACACCGTACGGCGGCGTGGTCTTCGATCTGAGCGAGAACTGGTCGCTCTACGCGAGCTATGCCGACATCTTCCAGCCGCAGACGGCGCTCGATGCCGGCAACAACCTGCTAAAACCGATCACCGGCGAGAGCTACGAAGCCGGTGTAAAGGGACAACTGTTCGACGGGGCGATGGATGTATCGCTCGCCGTGTTCCGCATCCGCCAGAAGAACCGTGCGCAGAGCGATCCCAGCGTGCCGTGCGTGGGCGCGACGTGTCGCTACGTCGCGTCGGGCGAAGTGCGGAGCCAGGGCGTGGAGATGCAGGCCAGCGGCCAGATCACCGACGCCTGGAACGTGTTTGCCGGCTACACCTTCAACACCACGAAGTACCTCACCGACGCCACGCTGCAGGGGCAGTCGTTCGTCGACTTCGCGCCGCGTCACCTGCTGCGTGTGTGGACGAACTACGACCTGCCGTTCGATGCGCGGCGCTGGAGCGTGGGCGGCGGCGTCGACGTGCAGAGCGAGACCTCGGCGACGTCGAACGGCATCCGGCTGCGGCAGGGCGGCTACGCAATCGTCAATCTGCGTGCGGGATATCGCTACAACAAACACGTCTCGGCCGCGTTCAATCTGAACAACGTGTTCGACCGTCGGTATTACCAGGGGCTGTCGAATCCCAGCTGGAACAACCACTACGGCATGCCGCGCAGCGCGATGCTGACGTTGCGTGCCGATTACTGATCCTCGCGGCGGGCGTGCAAGGACCGAGGTGCGGACGGCGGCGAGGAACAACGCCCGGCAGCATCGCGACCCGCTCGTCGCTCAACCTGGCAGGAGTCAATTCATGAAGAAAACGACGAGGGATTTACGAACGGCGCGTGCGGCGGCGCTGGCGGGGGCCGTGGCTCTGGCCGCTGCGCTGAGTGTACCGGTGACCCATGCGCAGACGGCGGCCACCTCCACTTCCGCCACCACCTCCACCTCTGGCTCGATCCCGACGCCGGCGCTTTGCGCGGCTACCTCGGCGGCGTCGGTGTTGCGCGGCACTTATCGTCTCGAAGGGGAGGGGCCTTTGCCGATCGAGCTGGTACTCGCCCCTCGCGATGGCGCCTCGGCGGGCTTGTTCGACGTCACGGGGCTCGTCTCCGAGGGGGCGCACCGCTTCGGGGTGTCCGGCATGGCGTACTGCACGGGTGACGACCGTCGCACACTGGTCTTCGATATGACGATGAGCGGGGGCTTTCACGATGCGCCGGTCGACGACGAGCTGCGTCGCGCCTGGCCCGCGGGCAAGGCGCCGAAGCGCGCGAGTTCGGCGGGCACGAGCGTGGTGCATGCGCAGGTGTCGCTCGCGACGATGCGAGGATGGGCCGAGGCGATGCGCACGATCGTACTCACGGGGCAGCGCGTGATGGGGCCGCGCCACGTATCGGCTTCGCTCGCTTTCGACAGCGTCACCCCGGATGCTGGAGAGGCTCCCCATGCCCGGTGAGGAGGATCGCGTGCCCGAACATAGTCATGGCGAGCGACTGCCTTGGGCGTGCGGGCTGGGGCGCGACGCGATGCTGGGCCTCTACGACGACACGCTCGCGCCGCTGGTCGCGCAGGGCGGTGCGCGTCGCATGATCGGCATGTTCGACGCGCCGGACGATGCATCGGTGCATGCCCACGTGTGGGAGTGTCACGACGCGGGCGACGAACTGCTGATGGTCGCGCGGGGCGCGTTGGCGCTCGACTTCGTGGATACGGCCGGCGTGACGCACACGCTCGAGATCGTGGCGCCCCGGCTGGCGGTGGTGCCGTCGCGATGCTGGCACCGTGTGCGGGTGCTGGCGCCGGCGGTGCTCGCGTTCGTCACGCCCACCGGGCGTACGCGGCGCTCGGCGCAGCCGTTGGGATGACGGGCCGGACGCGGCAACGGTGCAGTCCTCACGGGCGCTGCCCCGTTGCCCGAGGGCGTCAGCCCTGCGCATGTTCCACGATCATCTGCACGCGCGACACACCGTTGAACGTGTCGGCGGCCAGCCGGTAGGCAAACCGCGCCCGGCTGGGCAGCGTGTCGGCATGGTTGAACCAGATGGCGTTGAAACGCATGCGTCCGCGTCCGAGCTGCAGCTTGAGATGCTTGTCTTTCAGGATCGCTTGCGAGAGCACGTCGAACTCGCCCGAGAACACGGGCGGCGGGAAGCCCTGCCCCCACACCTGCGCGTCGAGCAGCGCGACGAAAGGCGGCACGAAGCAGTCGTCGCCGATGTCGCCATCGGTCTCGATCACGCGCGAGAGCGCCTTCTCGTCGAGCCATTCCTGCCCGACCGCCTCGAACACTGCCTGGAAGCGCGGCAGCGCATCGGCCGCGATCGTGAGACCGGCGGCCATGGCGTGGCCGCCGAACTTGGCGATCAGCCCCGGCTCGCGCTTGGTGACGAGATCGAGTGCGTCGCGCATGTGGAAGCCCGGAATCGAACGTCCGGACCCCTTGATCTGACCGTCGTCCCCTGGCGCGAACACGATGGTCGGCCGGTAGAACTTTTCTTTGAGACGCGCCGCCACGATGCCGATCACGCCCTGGTGCCAGGTCTCGTTGAAGGCGCACAGCGTTGTCGCGGCGCGCGGATCGAAGCGGGCGAGATCGGCGAGCGCTTCCTGCTGCATGCCCGCTTCGATTTCGCGACGCTCGCGGTTCATGGCGTCGAGCTCCTGCGCGAGCGTCCAGGCGCGCGCGTCGTCGTCCGTGAGCAGGCATTCGATGCCGAGCGACATGTCGGCGAGGCGTCCGGCCGCATTCAACCGCGGGCCGAGTCCGAATCCCAGATCGAAACTGCCGGCCTGCCGGGCGTTGCGCGCCGCCGCGCGAAAGAGCGCGTTGATGCCCGGATGCATCCGTCCGGCGCGCATGCGCGAGAGTCCTTGCGCCACCAGAATGCGATTGTTGGCATCGAGCTTCACGACGTCGGCCACGGTGCCGAGCGCCACCAGATCGAGCAAGGTGTCCAGCCGCGGCTGTTCGCGCGCGTCGAACGCCCCGCGTTGGCGCAGTTCGGCACGCAACGCGAGCAGTACGTAGAACATGACGCCCACGCCGGCGAGGTTCTTGCTCGGGAATTCGCAGCCGGGCTGGTTCGGATTGACGATGCAGCGCGCGTTCGGCAACTCGCTGCCCGGCAGGTGGTGATCGGTCACGACGACTTCGATGCCGAGCGTCTGTGCGGCGGCGACGCCGTCGAGGCTGGCGATGCCGTTGTCGACCGTAATCAGCACATCGGGCGGGCCTTGTTTGCCGCGCGCGGCGAGCGCAACGATCTCCGGCGTCAGCCCGTAGCCATACTCGAAGCGATTCGGTACCAGGTAGTCGATCTTTGCGCCGAACATGCGCAGACCGCGAACGGCCACGGCGCAGGCCGTTGCCCCGTCGCAGTCGTAGTCGGCCACGACCAGCATGCGCTTGTCGGCGGCAATCGCGTCGGCGAGAAAGGCGGCGGCTTCCCGCGCACCTTTGAGTTGCGTGGGCGGGATCAACCGGGCGAGCGCGGTTTCGGTTTCCTCGCTGGCGGCCACGCCGCGCGAAGCGAACAGGCGCGCGAGCACGGGGTGGATGCCATTGCGCGAGAGGGCGGCGGCCGTGGCGTCGTCGACGTGACGCGTGACGATGTCGGTCATGCCGCCTCCTCACCGAGCCGGGCGAGCGGCGTCATGCGTGCGGCGAGCGGCTGACGGCGCCAGAACTTGCGCAGGTCGCCGCCGCGCACGCGGATTGTCACGCTGTGGCTGTCGCCGCACAGCGTGAGGGCGATTTCGCGCGTGCGGCCCTTGGCAACGCCGTCGAGCGCCGGCGCGAGCCATTGGCGGTCGATTTCGACGAGGGTGTCGCGCCAGCGGGCCCAGTCCTCCATGAGGAAGTGCGGCGTCAGGCCGTCGAGCTGCACGAGCGTGCGGCCGTTGGCGGCGTCGAGCCCGGCGCCGGTCGGATGCAGGGCGATTTGCAGATGGGTCGCCAGGCCGCGCGTGGCGGGGGCGTCCGCCAATATCGTCACGCAGGGGCGGTTCAGGCGAGGTGCCGCGATGCGCTGGCCTCCCCCATACAGCCAGATGGCGTTGACCGGCGGCAGACGTCGCGTCTCGCGCGCCTGATTGGCGGGATGGTCGTACCAGGCCATCTGCACTTCGTTCTGCCATTTGCGCCACGTCAGCTCAGCCGTGCCTTGCGGCAGCCAGATGTCGACGTTGCGGCCGGCGGCGCGGGCGGGCGATGCCGTGAGGAGATCGCCCAGCACCGGCGCGCTCAGATACCAGCGGTCGGCGCGCGGCGCGATCAGCTCGCCGCCTTCTTCCGCGAAAAGCGCGTGGGCGGTGGCGAAGAGCGCGGCCGATTCCTCGCTGCTCAGTGCCAGCTCGGCCGGATCCGTGAGCACCAGATGGTCGGTGGCGATGTGGATGTGCGCCGGCTGCGCGCAGTACCAGACGCGGGTGTCGAGCGTGCCGCTGTCCTCGAGCAGCATGAACGGGGCGAGCGGCGCGCGTGCGGGGCCGCCGGGCAGGCCGAAAGCGTCGGCGAGCCAGCGTTCATGGGGCAGCGTGGGAACGAAAGGGTCTTCCGGCACGTCCTGCGCCGACGGGACGCCGCGAGCGAGCAACTTTTCGAGCGCGGGCAACTCCAAACCGGCCAGCAGTGCGGGCAAGTGGGCCGACGCGGGAAGCGCGAACGGCAGAAGAAAGTGCAGGGCAGGTGTATCCATGTCGAGGCGAATTGTATGGCAAACTTCGCGCTGGCAGTTGGGTGACCCTGACGTCAGGTACGGAACGTACCGTGCCTCGGCCGCGGCGGCTTCGTCCCCGTCCGGGCTGAGACCGCCGGCGCGGACCGGCCCGGCACGCTCCGATCGATCCTTATCAAGAATCAGGAATCCGTTTGAAATTCCCATACGAATGGCAGATCGGCTGGCGCTACACGCGCACCGGCAAGCGATCCTCCGGCAACGGTTTCATTTCCTTCATCTCGTTCATTTCCATGGCCGGCATTGCGCTGGGCGTGGCGGCGCTCATCGTGGTGCTCTCGGTGATGAACGGTTTCCAGAAGGAAGTGCGCGACCGCATGCTCTCCGTGCTGGCGCACATCGAAGTCTTCGCGGTGGACGGCAATCTGCCCGACTGGCAGCGCACGGCGGCCGAAGCGCTGCAGAACAAGAACGTCATTGCCGCTGCGCCCTATGTGGGTGAGCAGGCCATGCTCACGCGCGACGACAATGTCCGCGGCGTCGTACTGCGCGGCATCGTGCCCAGCGAAGAGGCGAAGGTTTCCGACCTGGGCAAGCAGATCACCGAAGGCACGCTCGCGAATCTCACGCCGGGCAGTTTCGGCATCGTGCTCGGGCGCGAACTGGCGCGCGCGCTCGGCGTGACTATCGGCGACAAGATCACGCTCGTGGCGCCGCAAGGCACCATCACGCCGGCGGGCGTGCTGCCACGGGTCAAGCAGTTCACCGTGGTGGCGATCTTCACCGCGGGCCATTACGAATACGACAGCTCGCTCGCGCTCATCGACCTGCACGACGCCGAGACGCTCTTCCGTCTGAGCGGGCCGACGGGCGTGCGTCTGAAGATCCAGGACATGGAGCAGGCGCCGCTCGTCGCGCGAGAGCTCGCCAGGACGCTCTCCGGCAATATGTGGGTGCGCGACTGGACGCAGCAGAACAAGAACTGGTTCGTGGCCGTGCAGACCGAAAAGCGCATGATGTTCATCATCCTGACGCTGATCATCGCGGTGGCGGCGTTCAACCTGGTGTCCTCGCTCGTGATGACGGTGACCGACAAGTATGCGGACATCGCCATTTTGCGGACGCTCGGCGCGCAACCTGGCTCGATCATGAAGATATTCATCGTGCAGGGCGTGACGATCGGCTTCGCCGGGGCATTGCTCGGCGTGGGGCTCGGGTGCCTGATTTCGGTCAACATCGGCACTATCGTGCCGTTCATCGAACGCTTGCTGGGCATCCATTTCCTGCCGCAGGACATCTATTTCATTTCCGAATTGCCTTCGGACCTGCAATCGTCGGACGTGATTCGCATCGGGGTGATTTCCTTCATCCTCTCGGCACTGGCGACGATCTATCCGAGCTGGCGTGCCTCGCGCGTTAAACCGGCGGAGGCGCTGCGCTATGAGTGAAGCCAACAAGACCCTGACCCCTGTGTCCAACCTCGCCTACGACGGACCGGTGCTGCGCGCTCGCGACCTGCACAAGACGTTCCGTCAGGGCCAGCTCAACGTGACCGTGCTCAGCGGCGCAAGCCTCGACGTGGCGCCGGGCGAGAAAGTGGCGATCGTGGGCGCCTCCGGCTCCGGCAAAAGCACGCTGCTGCACGTGCTGGGTGGGCTCGACGATCCGTCGCGCGGCGAAGTGTCGCTGCTCGGCAAGCCGTTCTCCTCGTTGAAGGAGCGTGAGAAGACGGCGCAACGCAACCAGTCGCTCGGCTTCGTCTATCAGTTCCACCATCTGCTGCCGGAGTTCTCGGCGCTCGACAATGTGGCGATGCCGCTGCGCATTCGTCGCTTGCCGACCGAGCAGACGCGCGCGGCGGCGTTGGCGATGCTCGAGCGCGTGGGCCTTGCGTCGCGTGTGAAGCATCGTCCGGCCGAGCTCTCGGGCGGCGAGCGCCAACGCGTGGCGATGGCGCGGGCGCTGGTCACGCAGCCGGCATGCGTGCTGGCCGACGAGCCGACGGGCAACCTTGACGGACATACCGCCGAGACGGTTTTCGAACTCATGCTGGAATTGTCCGAAACGCTGCGCACGAGCTTCGTGATCGTGACGCACGACATCGATCTGGCGCGCCGCTGCGATCGCGCGTTGCGTTTGCGCGAAGGGAAACTGGAACCTGCATGAGTGCGGGGCCGTGCCGTCTCTGCGCGGCTTCGCGCGACGTGGAAAACGCCGGGAGATCCCCGGCGTTTTTCGTTGGCGACGCGACACACGTTTCGGCAACGTCCTAGTCCATGACGCGGCGTTGTCCGATGGCCCGCGCAACGGCAACGTGCGAGCCTTGTCATCGCCCCGTAGAATTGACGCTCAAGGACATCAGACATGTGGATCGATACCCATTGCCATCTCGACGCACCCGAGTTCGACGCTGACCGCGCGAGCGTGATTGCCGATGCCGTGGAGGGCGGCGTGGCGGGGCTGGTCGTGCCCGCCGTCGAATGCGCGACGTTCGACGCCGCACGCGCGGCTGCCTGCGCTTTTCCCGGCGGCGCGTACGCGCTCGGGATTCATCCGCTCTATACACCGCGGGCCCGCGGTGAGGACGTCGCAACACTGCGTCGCGCGGTCGAAGTGGCGATGGGCGATCCTCGCTTTGTCGGCATCGGCGAGATCGGGTTGGACTTCTTCGTGAAGACGCTGGACCCCGAGCGCCAGTTGTTCTTCTATATCGAGCAACTGAAGATCGCGCGTGACTTTGACTTGCCGGTGATCCTGCATGTTCGTCGCTCGCAGGACGCCTTGCTCAAGCAATTGCGCATCTTCGCGCCGCGCGGCGGCATTGCGCACGCGTTCAACGGCAGCCGTCAGCAGGCGGACATGTTCGTCGAGCGCGGCTTCTGTCTCGGGTTCGGCGGACAGATGACGTTCGACCGGGCGCTGCAGATCCGGCGTCTTGCGGTGGATATGCCGATCGACACGCTGGTGGTTGAAACCGACGCACCCGATATCGGCCCGGAATGGCGCTACAAGCAGCGCAACAGCCCAGCCGAATTGCCGCGCATCGCGCGCGTGCTTGCCGAATTGCGAGGTATCTCGGCCGAAGCGCTCTCGCAGGCGACGTGTGCCAATGCGTGGCGCGTGCTGCCTCGATTGTCGGGCGCGATGGCCATGAAGCCCGGCGACGGGCCGGCGTCGTCCGCCTCTCTCCTTTCCCCGAAATCCGACACGCCGGCGCGCTGACGCTCCGGCGTCGCGCGAATGGCAAGCCATGACGAGGTGACGTCATGAGAGCCGTGCTGCTCGCCTGGGTCGCAGGCGTCTGGTGGCTGCAACAGGCGGCGGCGCTTCCGTCCGGCCTGTGGCTCGGTGTCGCGCTGGGGGTTGCCGGAGGGGTTTGTGGCGTGGTTGGGATGGTTGCGGCGTGGGGCGCGATCCGTGCCGCGCGCGATGCTGCGTCGGTCTCCTCGCGCAGATGGCGTGTCGTTGCGGTGGCGATACTGGCGGCCTGTGCCGGGCTATTCGGCTATGCGTGGGCGGCGTTTCGAGCGGACGTGCGCATGAGTGACCGTTTGCCCGCCGTGTGGGAGGGACGCGATGTGGTGGTGGTCGGTGTCGTTGCCGGATTGCCCGTATCCACCGGCGAAGGCGTGCGATTCGCCTTCGACGTCGAACGTGCGTATGCAGCGCGCGCGGGATGTGTATCGGCGCGAATCGCTTCGGGAGCCTCCGTGAGATCCCCTGTGGCGACGGGCGAGCACGGGGCACGCGCCGCGGCGCCCTGTGAGTCAGTGCCTGTGCCGACTCGGATCGAACTCGTGTGGGCTGCGCGATCGAGGTTCGAGAGAGGGGGGAGGGCCGAGGAGGCCGAGAAGGCAGACAGTGCAGAGCGGTCGGGCATGGCGGACGAGGCCGCTTCACCGCGTGCGGGCGAGCGTTGGCGCTTGCCGGTGCGGCTCAAAGTCCCGCGGGGCTTTGCGAACTGGGGCGGTACGGATGCCGAGTTGATGGCGGTCGTCAAAGGCGTGGGCGCCACTGGCTATGTCCGGGCCGCTTACCGTACGTCGCGTGTGTCACGTTCGCCACCGGAATCGCGTGCAGCGCAAGCGAGTGCTGCGCGTCGTCTGCAGGCCGGGCCGGTGCCCGGTTATCGATTCGCGGCATGGCGAGAGCGATTGCGGGACGATTTTCGCACCGCACTGGGACCGTCGGCTCGCTATGGCGGTGTACTGATGGCGCTGGCGTTGGGCGAGCGAGGTGACATCGCGGACGACGATTGGCAAGTGTTTGCCGACACCGGGGTAAGCCATTTGCTGGCGATCTCGGGGCTGCATGTATCGCTCGTGGCAGGGGTGTTCGGCGCGATGGTCGGTGTGCTTTGGCGTCGCACATGCAGCCGGCGCTTCAGTTTGCCGCTTTGGTGGCCCGCACCGAAGGCCGCTGCCGTCGCGGGGTTGCTGGCGGCAATCGCCTATGGCGCGGTGGCGGGCTGGGGCGTGCCGGTGCGACGCGCCGTCGGGATGGTCGCGATTGTCGTTTTCGCGCTGATCCAGGGCCGAATGGCGGCGCCGTCGTACGTGCTCGCATGGGCGCTGGCTGTCGTGGTTGCGCTCGATCCGTGGGCTGTCGTGACGCCGGGACTGTGGCTCTCGTTCGGAGCGGTGGCGGCGTTGGTGCTGGGGGCGCGGCGGGGGCGGACGTCGTGCGCGCGTCGGGAGATCGGCTCGCGCGATGCCGCCGATTGTCGGGAGGCGCCGGAGGCCATTGCCCAGCCCGGCCTGTGGGCGCATATCGTGACGCTGGCAACGCTACCGCATCGGATCGCGCAAACGCTTCTGCCGCGAGTCGGGCAGGCCGCCCGCGCGCAGTACGTCGTCACGATCGGCATGGTGCCGCTATCGCTGGCGTGGTTCGGCACGGTGCCCTTGCTCGGCCCGCTGGCCAACGCCGTCGCCATTCCGGTCATGACGTTGATCGTCACGCCGCTCGCGCTCGCCAGCCTGTTGCTGCCCGCGGTGCTCGCCCACTGGTCGTTGGCCTTCGCGCATACGGTCGTGATCTGGCTCGCCGACTGGCTTGGGTTGCTGGCGGCGTTGCCATGGGCCGTGTGGCGTGCTGCGATTGCGCCGCCGTGGGCGCAACTGCTTGCTGTGGTCGGCGTCGTCGTATGCCTCGCGCCGTTGCCGGCGTGGGCCGGATCGGCGCGGGCATGTCGCGTCGGTATTCGAATCGCGGGGTTCGCGATGGTGGGGCCCGCATTGTTCGCGTCGGTGCCACGTCCCGCGACGGGCGCGTTCCGCCTGACGATGCTCGACATTGGTCAAGGCAACGCCGTGCTGGTGGAGACCGCCACGCGCACCTTGCTCTTCGACGCGGGGCCGCCGCTGGGGCGCCGCGGCGACGCCGGGCGTCGCCTCATCGTTCCGTATCTGCGCGCCCACGGCGTGAAGCAGCTCGATCGCCTCGTCGTCAGTCACGCGCACGACGATCACTTCGGTGGGGCGCGCAGCGTGTTGCGAGCGTATCCGGCGGCGCATGTGATGTCGTCGCTGCCGCCCGGCCATCACGTGAGGCGGGCTGCCGCGGCGCATCGCACATGCCTTGTCGGCCAGCAATGGACATGGGACGGCGTGACGTTCCGTTTTCTGCATCCCGATCCCGCCACGCTGCGCGATGGCTGGGCCGGGCGTACGGGGCCGAACAGCGTCAGTTGCGTCCTGCGAATTACGAGCGGGCGGCACAGTGCGTTGCTGGCGGCCGACGCCGAAGCGGCGCAGGAACGCGCGATGCTGGCCCGCTTCGGCCCACAGTTGCGCGCAGATGTCCTGCTTGCGCCGCATCACGGCAGCCTGACGTCGTCGACGCCGGCCTTTGTTGCCGCCGTCTCGCCGCGGCATGTCGTGTTTCAAACCGGCTACCGCAATCGCTTCGGGCACCCGAGGCCACGGGTCGTCGCACGTTATCGCGAGGCGGGGGCGCGCATCTGGCAGAGCGTGGCGCATGGGGGCGTACGGTTTTCCATCACTGCGGACGGGATCGAGGCGCAGGCCTACCGCGAGGCGCATCGTCGATATTGGCATGCGCAGACGCAAGCGGCGCGATGAGCCGCGCGACTTAAGACGGTAAGGTGGCGGGACAGCAAAACGACAATGCGGCAGTGCAACTGGGAGGCAAGGGAGCAAGGGAGCAAACGGACGGTACGTCACGCCGGCAAGGCGTCCGCCGGCCGTGGCGATTCGACGGAAACCTCTACCGGCACTCGCGTAGGGGTTCGCTAGAATGGCTCGGCGAGCTTCCCGCGATGCGATCCGCCGTCGCCCCGTTAGGTGGGGTGAAACCCGCCGGCGAGTGCACGGCAAGCATCAGGCTCGCCACGACAACGAATTCCATGACAAGAGACATCATTCATTTCTCGCACGGCAACGGTTTTCCGGCCGGCGTCTATCGCAAGATGCTCGGCGCGCTGGCCGACGAGTACGACGTGCGGGCCATCGATCGTATCGGCCACGACCCGCGCTACCCGGTCACGCCGGGCTGGCGTTACCTGCGCAACGAACTCGTCGACACGCTCGAACGCCAATATCACGGCGAGCCGGTCTGGCTCGTGGGGCATTCACTCGGCGGCTTCCTGAGTCTCATGGCGGCGATCAAGGCTCCGCAATGCGTGCGCGGCGTGGTGATGATCGACTCTCCCATCGTGACACCCGGCTGGCGCACGAAGATGTTGCGGCTTGGGCTGATGACGGGACTGTACGAGCGGATGTCGCCGGCGGGTGTGACGAAGAAGCGCCGCGATCATTGGCCCGGGTGGGAGGCCGCGTGGCAGCATTTCGCCAGCAAGCCCGCCTTCGCGCGCTGGGATCCGGACGTGCTGCGCGACTACATCGACTGCGGCACGGTGCCGACGGGGCAGGGCGAGGCCCGTCGCCTGTCGTTCGCGCGCGAAATCGAATACCGCATCTATCTGACGCTGCCGCCGCGGCTCGCCGTGCGGGCCATGCGCGGCGTGGCGGTGCCGGTGGGTTTTCTTGCGGGCACCGAGTCGCGCGAGTTGCGCCAGGCCGGGATGGGGGCCACGCGACGCATCGTCGGTTCACATCTGCGCTTCGTGCAGGGCACCCACCTTTTTCCGATGGAGCGTCCGCTGGAGACGGCGCAGGCCGTGCGCGACATGCTGGCGCAATTGCGCGGGGCCGGTCGTCACCCACTCGCCGCCTGATTCCCTCGGCCGCGTGCGCCAGCCGCCGTGGGGCGGCGTCACCGACCGGTGTCAAGGCCAAAATTTGCCGCGCTGCACGTCGAGGGCGGGACGGCTTTCGGGTATAATCCGGCTTTCCCGCGAGCAATTACTGCGATGACCAAATTCGTTTTTGTCACGGGCGGCGTGGTTTCCTCTCTTGGTAAGGGAATTGCTGCCGCGTCTCTGGCCGCGATTCTCGAATCGCGTGGCCTCAAAGTCACCCTCCTCAAGCTTGATCCCTACATCAACGTCGACCCGGGCACGATGAGCCCGTTCCAGCACGGCGAGGTGTTCGTGACCGAGGATGGGGCGGAAACCGACCTCGATCTGGGCCACTACGAGCGCTTCATCAGCGCGAAGATGCGTCGTGCGAACAACTTCACGACCGGCCAGATCTACGAATCGGTGATCCGCAAGGAACGCCGTGGCGAATATCTCGGCAAGACCGTCCAGGTCATCCCGCACATCACCAATGAAATCCAGGCCTTCGTCGAGCGCGGTGCGCGTTCGACGTGGGACGGCCATCCCGACGTGGCCATCGTCGAAATCGGCGGTACGGTCGGCGATATCGAATCGCTGCCGTTCCTCGAAGCCGCGCGTCAGATGAATCTGCGTCTGGGTCGCAACAGCGTGGCCTTCGTGCACCTCACGCTCGTGCCGTACATTGCCACGGCCGGCGAGCTCAAGACCAAGCCGACGCAGCACAGCGTGCAGAAGCTGCGCGAAATCGGTATCTCGCCGAACGTGCTGCTGTGCCGTGCCGATCGTCGGATTCCGGAAGACGAGTGCGCCAAGATTTCGCTGTTCGCGAACGTCCCGCAAGACGCCGTGATCTCGGTGTGGGACGTCGACACGATCTACAAGATTCCGCAGATGCTCCACGATCAGGGCATGGACAAGATCATCTGCGACGAGCTGAAGATCGAAGCCAAGCCGGCCGACCTGTCCATGTGGACGCGTCTGGTGCATGCCGTCGAGAATCCCAAGCATGACGTCACCATCGGCATGGTCGGCAAGTATGTCGATCTGACCGAGTCGTACAAATCGCTCATCGAAGCGCTGCGTCACGCCGCGATCCATACTGAGACGCGCGTGAACATCGAGTACATCGATTCCGAACAGATCGAGAAGGACGGCACCGATGCCCTCAAGCATCTGGACGCCATTCTTGTGCCGGGCGGCTTCGGTCGTCGCGGTACCGAAGGCAAGATCAAGGCGATCCGCTACGCTCGCGAGAACCGCGTGCCGTACCTCGGCATCTGCCTCGGCATGCAACTCGCGGTGATCGAATTCGCGCGCGATGTCGCCAAGCTGGCCAATGCCAACAGCACGGAGTTCGAGCCGTCCACGCCGCATCCGGTCGTGGCGCTCATCACCGAATGGCAGGATCGCGACGGCAAGATCGAGCAGCGCACCGAAGACTCGGACCTTGGCGGCACCATGCGCCTGGGTTCGCAGCGCGTGCCGGTCAAGGGCGAGACGCTCGCTTCGCGCATCTACGGCGACACGGTCAACGAACGTCACCGTCACCGTTACGAAGTCAACAACCACTACGTGCCGCAGCTCGAGGCCGCTGGCCTGGTGATCTCGGCGCGTACGCCGACCGAGAACCTGCCGGAAATGATGGAACTGCCGCAGCAGGTGCACCCGTGGTTCGTGGGCGTTCAGTTCCACCCCGAATTCACCTCGACGCCGCGCGACGGCCACCCGTTGTTCAAGGCCTATGTCGAGGCGGCGCTGGCGGGTCAGCAAGCGCGCAAGAAGGCGGCCTGAGACCGAACCCGCCAGGGTGAGAAACAAGGAGTTCCCATGAAACTGTGCGGTTTCGAGGTTGGCCTGGACAAGCCGTTTTTCCTGATCGCGGGTACCTGCGTCGTCGAGTCGGAGCAAATGACCATCGACGTCGCGGGCCAGCTCAAGGAAATCACGGGCGCGCTTGGCATTCCGTTCATTTACAAGTCGTCGTTCGACAAGGCGAACCGCAGTTCGGGCAAGTCGTATCGCGGCCCGGGCCGCGACGCCGGTCTGAAAATCCTTGAGGAAGTGCGTCGTCAACTCGGCGTGCCGGTGCTCACCGATGTGCACAGCGAAGAGGATGTGGCAGTGGCCGCGCCGATCGTCGACGTGCTGCAGACGCCGGCCTTCCTGTGCCGTCAGACCGATTTCATCCGCGCCTGCGCCCAGTCGGGCAAGCCGGTGAACATCAAGAAGGGGCAGTTCCTGGCACCGCACGACATGATCAACGTCATCGACAAGGCGCGCGACGCCGCGCGCGAAGCGGGGTTGCCGGATGACGTGTTCATGGCCTGCGAGCGCGGCGTCTCGTTCGGCTACAACAACCTGGTCTCGGACATGCGCTCGCTGGCGATCATGCGCGAGACCGGCGCGCCGGTCGTGTTCGATGCGACCCACTCGGTGCAATTGCCGGGCGGGCAGGGCACCAGCTCGGGCGGTCAGCGCGAGTTCGTACCGGTGCTCTCGCGTGCGGCGGTCGCCGTAGGCGTGTCGGGCCTGTTCATGGAAACGCACCCGGATCCGGCCTGCGCGCTCTCGGACGGCCCCAACGCCGTGCCGCTCGGCCGCATGCGCGAGTTGCTCACCACGCTCAAGACCATTGACGCGGCGGTGAAGCAGGGTGAGTTTCTGGAAAATAATTTCAACTGAAATGAGACACGCCGTCCTGGGGCCACTATCAGCACGCCCACAGGACGGGTATAGCGCCCCGACGCCTTGGCAGCCTGGCGTCGAGTCGTTAAGCTTGGGGCGCTGCGGCCTGACATGGCCGCCGCGCCGGTGGGCTCGTATCGAAGCCGTCCGACAGGCCGCCGTGCCTCATTTCGAGGCGCCGTTGTTCCCCCATCTACGTATTGCCCCGCCGCTGCGCGCCCATGCGCCGCAACGGTTTTCACGCCAGGGTTCGGCGCGCGCGGTTGCGCCTGATCCCGCCAGGCGCGCGGCGCGTAGTGAACGACGGCGCGAAGCAGGTTCCCTTTAGCGTTTTTGTCATTCAGATACCGAGGAATACATGAGTGCAATCGTAGATATCATCGGGCGCGAAGTGCTGGACTCGCGCGGCAACCCGACGGTCGAGTGCGACGTGCTGCTGGAGTCGGGCGTGATGGGCCGTGCGGCAGTGCCGTCGGGCGCGTCGACCGGTTCCCGCGAAGCGATCGAGCTGCGCGACGGCGACAAGGACCGTTATCTCGGCAAGGGTGTGCAAAAGGCCGTCGAGCACATCAACACCGAGATTTCGGAAGCCATCATGGGCCTGGACGCCGCTGAGCAAGCGTTCCTGGACAAGACCCTGATCGAGCTCGACGGTACGGACAACAAGTCGCGCCTCGGCGCGAACGCCATGCTCGCGGTGTCGATGGCCGTGGCCAAGGCCGCCGCCGAAGAGGCCGGTCTGCCGCTGTATCGCTACTTCGGCGGCTCGGGCGCGATGCAGATGCCGGTGCCGATGATGAACATCGTCAACGGCGGCGCACACGCCAACAACAGCCTGGACATCCAGGAATTCATGGTGATGCCGGTTGGCCAGTCGAGCTTCCGTGAAGCCCTGCGCTGCGGCGCCGAGATATTCCACGCGCTGAAGAAACTCATTGCCGACAAGGGCATGAGCACGGCCGTGGGCGACGAAGGCGGTTTCGCACCGAACTTCGCGTCGAACGAAGAGTGCCTCACGACCATCCAGCAAGCCGTCGAGAACGCCGGCTATCGTCTGGGCGATGACGTGCTGCTGGCGCTGGACTGCGCCTCGACGGAGTTCTTCAAGAATGGCAAGTACGAGTTGGCCGGCGAAGGCCTGTCGCTCACCTCGGCGGAATTTGCCGACTATCTGGCCAATCTGTGCGACAAGTTCCCGATCGTCTCGATCGAGGACGGCATGTCGGAAGACGATTGGGAAGGCTGGAAGATCCTGACCGAGAAGCTCGGCAAGAAGGTGCAACTGGTCGGTGACGATCTGTTCGTGACCAACACCAAGATCCTCAAGCAGGGCATCGAGCAGGGCGTGGCCAACTCGATCCTCATCAAGATCAACCAGATCGGTACGCTCACCGAGACGTTCGCCGCCATCGAAATGGCCAAGCGCGCTGGTTACACGGCTGTGGTGTCGCATCGCTCGGGCGAGACGGAAGACTCGACGATCGCCGACATCGCCGTGGGCACGAACGCGGGTCAGATCAAGACCGGTTCGCTCTCGCGCAGCGACCGTATCGCCAAGTACAACCAGTTGCTGCGCATCGAGGAAGATCTCGGCGACATCGCTTCGTACCCGGGCAAGGAAACGTTCTACAATCTGCGCTAATTCCGTTTCCCCGGGAGGCCAGGCCCGACGGCTGTCGGCCGACGCTTCCCGGAATTCTTGCCAGGCGAAAGCATGCGAATGGTGACCTTGGTGCTGGTGTTGCTGCTTGCGGCGATCCAGTATCCGCTCTGGTTCGGCCACGGCGGTTGGCTGTACGTGCATGAACTGCGCGACGAGCTGAGCGCCGAACAGCAGAAGAACGAGCAGTTGAAGGAGCGTAACGATCGCCTTGCCGGCGAAGTGCAGGATCTGCAGGAAGGTACGGCGGCGATCGAGGAACGCGCTCGTTTCGAGTTGGGGATGGTCAAGGACGGCGAAGTGTTCGTGCAGTTCGTCGCGCCGGACGGCAGCGGCGGTCCGCAGTCGGCTTCCGGTTCGAGCGCGCCGCTCGTTTCGTCGACCGAACCCGCGCACAAGTCGGTGGCGGCCGCACCGCCCGCCAATCCTCCGTCACAGACGAAGGGGCGAGGGCAGCGTCACTGACCGCGATCGGTCCGAATGGGCCCCGACGGGCTTGGCATGAAGCTCAGGTGGTAAAACGAAAAGGCGCTCCCGAGGGAGCGCCTTTTTCGTTGATGCGGGGGAACGTGGGGGCCATCCAACGACCTCCCGCGCCACCGCACTCAGAAGCCGACACTCAAGCCCACCGACGAACGCGGGCCATACCAGCCGGGCCTGTACCAACCCGGCCCGTACGATCCGGGGCCGCCATACCAACCCGGCCCCCAGCCACCGTAGTACGCGCCGTTCGCATAGCTGCGCATGGCGTCTTCAATGGCGCGCTGCGCCCGTTCGCGTTCGATGGTGCTTTCCTGCTCGTCATAAATGCGCTTGTTCAGGCGCGTGAGGTCCTGTTTCTGGGTCTCGGTCATGGCGGCTGGCGCCCCGGCGCTTTCCGGAAGCCGAGCCGCTGGCGCATCGGGCGGCGGCAACTGCAGTTGCGTGCAGCCGCTTGCGATCATCAGCGCGAACGCACTTGCCACGATGGCAAGCCGCCGAACGTGCGGCAAACGAGTGAGCAGGGCGAATCGCGACATGAGGGACTCCCAGTGAACGGACGACGTTTTTTGATAACGCCAACGGCAAGCGCGTTGGATTCGACATCCGACCCGCGAGCGGGCCGGACGTTCCGTGCGTGCCGCCGTCGGCTCAATGCTGGCCAGATGGCGCGGCGTGCGATTGGTTCGTAAAGAGCTGTGCGGCGTCGACTTTGTCGAAGTGATACGTCTGGCGGCAGAACTCGCACGCGACTTCCACGTTCGGGCGCTCGTCGAATACGCTCATCACTTCCGCTTCACCGAGCGTACGCAGCATGTTGGCGACTCGCTCACGCGAACATGTGCAACGAAATGCCGTGACCTGCGGATCGAAAACGCGCACGGTCTCTTCCCAGAACAGGCGGTGCAGCAGCGTCTCACGATCGACGCTGAGCATTTCTTCGCGCTTGAGCGTGTTGCCCAACTGGCAGACACGGTTCCACGTGTCCTCGTCCTGCTCGGGCGCGACTTCGGCGCCGGTGCCAGCCGTGCCGCCGTGGCCGGGCAACTTCTGCAGCAGCATGCCCACGGCGTGCGTGTCGTCCGAGGCGAGCCAAAGGCGCGTGTCGAGCTGCTCCGAGTGGTGCATGTAGTGTTCGAGTACCGATGCGATATCCGGCAGCGGGCCGTGCTCGTCCACGAGCGGGACCACGCCTTGATACGGCTGCTGGCCCGGCTGCTTCTCCCGCGGATCGAGCGTGATGGCGAAGTGTGCGTGCCCGTTCACGTTGACGAGCGCCTTGAGCGTTGCGTCGTCCGGGATGTCGCCGGCGTACTTTGCCGTGGCGCGCATCGTCAGGTCGGCGTTGCATTCGACGACGATCATGCTGACGGGGCCGTCGCCATGCAACTGCAGCACCAGGGCGCCATCGAACTTGACGTTCGCCGTGAGCAGGGCGGCGGCGGCCATCATTTCGCCGAGCAGATGGCGAACGGCCGGCGGGTAATCGTGGCGCTCCAGCACGGCGCGCCAGGTGGCGTCGAGGCTGACGTACTCGCCGCGCACCGGGGCGGCGTCGAACATGAATTTCTGAAGTTGGTCGGACACGGTCGAATTCCTGAAAAGTGCGGCAACGGCGGGTCATGCGCGCTGGACGCTGGGGCGGGCTGTAAATACCGCAAACCCACCGCAAAAACCCGCAAACGGCCCCGATTTCGCACGAGAGCCGATGTTTGGCGCGTCAATGGTGCGTTAACTGGGGGCGCGCGCCGCACTTTTCAACCCACGGCGGCCGGAGTCGCGCACCGGGCTGCCGGCACGCGCCGCCGCCAGCCGGGTATCAGCCGATGCGCACCAGCTGTTCCTTGAACACCTGACGGCGCGTCGCGTACGTGTCGGCGTTGCGCTTGAGGTTGGCAACTTCCTCGTCGGTCAGCTCGCGCACGACCTTGGCGGGCACGCCGAGGATCAGCGAGCGATCCGGGAACGTCTTGCGTTCGGTGACCAGCGCACCGGCGCCGACCAGGCTGTCGCGGCCGATCACGGCGCCGTTGAGCAGCACGGCCTGAATGCCGACGAGCGAGTTTTCGCCCACGGTGCAGCCATGCAGCATGGCCTGATGGCCAACGCTCACGCCATCGGCCAGCGTCAGCGGGTAACCCGGGTCGGCGTGCAGCACGGCGCCTTCCTGCACGTTGGTGCCCGCGCCGACCTTGATCGGCTCGTTGTCGCCGCGAATCGCCACGCCCGGCCACACGCTGCTGTTCTCGGCAAGAATCACCTCGCCAATGATGGTTGCGGTGTCGGCCACGAAAGCACTCTCGTGGATCTGCGGGGTCTTGTCTCCAAGTTTATAGATCGGCATGGCGGCTTCTGTTCGCGGTTAAAATCGACGAAACTGCTATTGTAACGTCATGGCCGATTTCACTCCTGCGCCCGGCGAGCGTGCCGCAACCGACGCGGCTTGTGTGTCCCGCGCTCGCTCTCCGTCGTCATCCTCCGTCGTCACCGATCGCGCGCGCTGCGCTCGCGAGCAGGCGCTGGCGCTGCTGCGTCTGTGCGACCCGTACGCCAAGGCCGAAGGCGTCACGGCGCTGCGCGATGCCGTGAGTCGCGGCGTCGCCGTATGGGATGCGGCGAGACGCTTCGGTGGGGAAGCCGTCACCGGCGACGCGTCGGACGACGGCGAATCCGGCATTCCGGGGCGTCCCGCCGAACCGAGGCTGGTTTCGCCGCGCGAACTGAAACATCGTGCGGTCACGTCGGTGCCGGGGCGCGCGGCGCTGCTGCATGCGCTGGCGCACATCGAGTTCAACGCGATCAATCTGGCGCTCGACGCCCTGTGGCGCTTCGACGGGCTACCCGTTGCCTACTACGACGACTGGCTCAAGGTCGCGGCCGAGGAGGCGTATCACTTCTCGCTGCTTGCGACACATCTGAAGACGTTAGGCGACGAGTACCACTACGGCTGCTTCCCCGCGCACGACGGCCTATGGGAGATGGCGCGACGCACCGCCGGCGATTGGCTGGCTCGTCTGGCGCTGGTGCCGCGAACGCTCGAAGCGCGCGGCCTCGACGCCAGCCCGCCGATCCGCGCCAAGCTCGCCAGTGCGGGCGACGCCGCCGGGGCTGCCATTCTCGACATCATTCTTCGTGACGAGATCGGTCATGTGGCTATCGGCAACCGCTGGTACCGCTGGGGTTGCGAGCGAGCCGGCCTCGACCCGGTCGAGACCTACGCCCGGCTGGCGACCCGGTATCACGCACCGCGCCTGCGCGGACCGTTCAATCTGGAGGCGCGCCGCGCGGCCGGCTTCGACGACGATGAGCTCGCTGCGCTTCAGGCAGGCGAGTAGATGAGCGGGATGGCCGAAGTGCCCTGGCCGAGCGAGGCGGTCGAGCGGTTGTGCTGAACGAGGCAGTCGAGCGGTTGTGCGCGCCCGCCCCCCGGATGCTCGACGTCTGGGCGATGCCTCCTTTTTGAAGCCGATATACTCGTCGTTCCTTTTTATTCAGATGTTCACTATCTGCCTGTGCCATGACCGATTCGACCGATTCGAGATCTGAGTTTCTGACGGTGCGTGGCCTGCGTCACCACGTCCGGCAATGGGGGACGCCGGGCGCGCCGAAGCTGTTCCTGCTGCACGGCTGGATGGACGTCTCCGCCTCGTTCCAGTTCGTGGCGGAAATGCTTGCGCAGCGCTGGCATCTGCTCGCCCCCGACTGGCGCGGCTTTGGCCTGACCGACTGGCCCGTGGCGGACGGCCGCAGCGGCAGCTACTGGTTTCCCGACTACCTCGCCGACCTCGAAGCACTGCTCGACGTCTACACGGAGCCGGGCGAAGCCATCAACCTGATCGGGCACAGCATGGGCGGCAATGTCGCGTGTCTCTATGCCGGCGTGCGCCCGGCGCGCGTGCGTCGCCTGGTGAATCTGGAGGGCTTCGGCCTGCCGCCTTCGCAGCCGACTGCGGCGATCCGGCAACTCGGGCGCTGGCTCGACGACCTCCAGAGCGTGCCGACGCTGCGCCCCTACGCCACGCTCGGCGATGTGGCGGCCCGCCTGCGCAAGACGAATCCGCGTCTCGCCCCCGAGCGTGCCGCATGGCTCGCGCAGCGCTGGGCGCGACAGGAGCGCGATGGCCAATGGCACCTGCTGGCCGATGCCGCCCACAAGATCGCGAATCCGTACCCGTACCGGCTCGACGAAGCCATGGCCGTATGGGGTAACGTCAGCGCGCCCGTATTGCATGTGGAAGCCAATGATTCGGAAGTCCTGCGGCACTTCGTGGGGGCGCAGGGCACGGACGCCTTCCGGGAGCGGTTCAAGGTCTTTCCGAATTTGACGGAAGCTCTCGTGGCCGACGCCGGCCACATGCTCCATCACGACCAGCCCGAAGCCGTGGCGCGCCTGATCGACGACTTCTGTCGGGACTGACTCGGTCAGCGAGTCGCTGCGGCGTGCGCGGAGCGTGTGGGCATGCCGACCTACCGGCAACTCGCGTCGCGTGCACTTGAGCGGTAGAATGAAGCCGTCATTACAGCGTCATTTGCCGGTAACGCGCCCGCCCGACTCGTCGTCCGAGGCGGCGTCGCCCCGGCGGCTCATCATGCTCAACGCGGATCTTCATTGTCATTCCAGGGTGTCGGACGGCACGCTCACGCCGTCCGAAGTGGCGCAGGTCGCATTCGAGGCCGGCGTCGACCTGTGGGCGCTCACCGATCACGACGAAGTCGGCGGTCAACGCGAGGCCCGTGCGGCAGCCGAGGCGCTGGGCATGCGTTACGTGAGCGGCGTCGAGATTTCGATCACCTGGGCGAACCGCACGGTGCACATCGTCGGACTGAATATCGATGCGGAGAACCGTGCGCTCGTCGACGGACTGAGCGCAACGCGGGGCGGACGTTCGGCGCGCGCGAAGCTGATGAGCGAGCAGTTGGCGGCCGCGGGCATCCCCGGCGCGTACGAGGGGGCGTTGCGCTTCGTCGGCAATCCCGATCTGATTTCGCGCACGCACTTCGCCCGGTATCTCGTGGAGATCGGCAAATGCGCGTCGGTCTCCGACGTGTTCGCGAAGTATCTGTCCGAGGGACGTCCGGGCTACGTGCCGCACCACTGGGCCACGCTCGAGGATTCGGTCGACTGGATTCTGGGTGCGGGCGGCGTTGCCGTCGTGGCGCACCCGGGGCGATACAAGTTTTCGCCGGTGGAGTTCGGCGCGCTGTTCGATCGGTTCCGCGAGTTGGGCGGCGAAGCCATCGAAGTGATCACCGGCAGCCATACGCCGGAGCAGTATCGCGAGTATGCCGACGTTGCGCGCCAGTACGGTTTCCTGGCCTCGCGCGGCTCGGATTTCCATGGACCGACCGAGAGCCGTGCGCTACTCGGCAAGCTGCCGCCGCTGCCCGCCGATCTCACCCCGGTCTGGAGCCGCTGGCAGTAACCTTCCGACGCTATGTCGCAATTCTTCCAGATTCATCCGGAAAACCCTCAGCCACGTTTGATCAAGCAGGCCGCCCAGATCATCGATCGCGGCGGCATCGTCGCGTTGCCCACCGATTCCAGCTACGCGATCGCCTGCCACATCGACGACAAGAGCGCCGTCGATCGACTGCGCCGGATTCGCGGCCTCGACGAGAAGCAGTTGCTGTCGCTGCTGGTGCGCGACCTGTCGGAGCTGGCCGAATTCGCGATCGTCGACAACCGCCAGTACCGGCTCATCAAGACGACCACGCCCGGGCCGTACGTGTTCATTCTCGAGGCGACGAAGGAGGTGCCGCGCCGGCTCTCGCATCCGTCGCGAAAGACGATCGGCCTGCGCGTGCCCGAACACGCCATCACGCTGGCGTTACTCGAAGCGCTCGGGCAGCCGCTGCTGGCGACGACGCTGATCCTGCCGGGCGAAACCGAGCCTTTGAATGACCCGGAGGAGATTCGCGAGCGGCTCGAGAAACAACTCGACCTCGTGATCGACGGAGGCGCTTGTCCCAAGGAGCCGTCGACCGTGGTCGACCTGACGGTCACGCCGCCGGAGGTCCTGCGTCGCGGACGCGGTCCGCTGGCACCGTTCGGCCTCACGTGACGCGCGGCATGCCGGCTGCGTCGAAATGCGCGGTAATACTGGCGCGCGGGTCCGCTTGCTACAATAGCCGGCTATGAATGCAGACCTCATCCAGACCATCGCGGTCTACGCGCTCCCCGTCCTCTTTGCGATTACGTTGCATGAGGCCGCGCACGGCTACGTCGCCAAACATTTCGGCGACCCCACGGCGTTCCTGATGGGACGCGTGACACTCAATCCCCTCAAGCACATCGACCCGATCGGCACGATTCTCGTGCCGCTCGCGTTGTATTTCATGACGAGCGGGGCATTCCTGTTCGGCTATGCCAAGCCAGTGCCCGTGGCCTTCGGCAGCCTGCGCAATCCACGCGTCGATACGATCTGGGTGGCGCTGGCCGGCCCGCTGTGCAACTTCGTGCAGGCCATCCTGTGGGCGGTGCTGGCCATCGGGCTGCAGTTCGCGGGTGTGCACGAGCCGTTCTTCATGATGATGGCGCAGGCCGGTCTCGTGGTGAACCTTGTGATGTGCATGTTCAACCTGTTTCCGGTGCCGCCGCTCGACGGCGGCCGCGTGCTCGTGTCGCTGCTGCCCGCGCGTGCCGCCTACACGCTCTCGCGAGTGGAGCCGTACGGCTTCTTCATCGTGATGGCGCTGGTGGTGAGCGGCGTGCTGGGCCGCCTGTGGCTCTGGCCGCTCATCCAGTGGGGGCGGGACGTCATTCTGTGGATGCTCACGCCGCTGCTGTCGCTGATTTCCTGACGTTCCTGCAAACAATAACGAGACCATGTACCCCGAACGCGTCTTCTCCGGCATGCGACCGACCGGTCGCCTGCACCTCGGCCACTATCACGGCGTGCTCAAGAACTGGATTCAGCTCCAGTCCGAGTATCCGTGCTACTTCTGCGTGGTCGACTGGCACGCGCTCACCACGCACTACGAAACACCGGACGTCATCGAGCAGAACGTATGGGACGTGCTGATCGACTGGCTGGCTGCCGGCATCGATCCGAATCAGGCAACGCTCTTCATTCAGAGCAAGGTGCCCGAGCATGCCGAACTGGCGCTGCTCATCGGCATGAGCACGCCGCTGGGCTGGCTCGAGCGCGTGCCGACGTACAAGGAGCAGATCGAAAAGCTCAAGGAGAAGGATCTTTTCACGTACGGCTTCCTCGGCTACCCGGTGCTCATGGCGGCCGACATCCTGCTCTACCGCGCGCTGCACGTGCCGGTCGGCGAGGATCAGGTGCCGCACGTCGAAATGACGCGTGAAATCGCGCGTCGCTTCAACTACCTGTACGGCCGCGAGGCGGGCTTTGAAGAGAAGGCGCTCGCCGCTGCGCGCAAGCTCGGCGGCAAGCGTGCGAAGCTTTATCTGGAATTGCGCACGGCATATCAGGAGCAGGGCGACGACGAAGCGCTGGAGCAGGCGCGCGCCATGCTCTCCGAGTCGCAGTCGCTCTCGATGGGAGATCGCGAGCGCCTCTTCGGCTATCTCGAAGGCTCGCGCAAGCTGATCCTGGTGGAACCGCAGGCGCTGCTCACGCCGGCCTCGCGCATGCCGGGGCTCGACGGTCAGAAGATGTCGAAGTCCTACAACAACACCATCGGGCTGCGCGAAGACGCGGAATCGATCACGAAGAAGGTGCGCACGATGCCGACCGATCCGGCGCGCGTGCGCCGTACGGATCCGGGCGATCCGGACAAGTGCCCGGTGTGGCAACTGCATCAGGTGTACAGCGACGACGACACGCGCGAGTGGGTGCAGAAGGGGTGCCGTAGCGCGGGCATCGGCTGCATCGAATGCAAGCAACCAGTCATCGAAGGCATTCTTCGCGAACAGCAGCCGATGCTCGAACGTGCGCAGAAGTACATGGACGACCCGTCGCTGCTGCGCGCCATTGTCGCCGACGGCTGCGAGAAGGCGCGCAAGTCGGCGCAGGAAATCATGCGCGACGTGCGTGAGGCCATGGGGTTGCAGTACTCATGACGGACGCCGTGTCGGGGGTGATCGGTGTCGGGCAGGTACATGGCACGGGGGCGCCGTCGCCGTGGCTGCTGCGGTGGGCGCATCTGATCCCGACCGGCGCCCGCGTGCTCGATCTGGCATGCGGGCAGGGCCGTCACGCGCGCTGGCTCGCGGCGCGCGGTGCGCACGTCACGGCCATCGATCATGACGCGGCAGCGCTTGCCACGATGTCAACGCTGGAGGGCATCGAGCCGCTCGTCGCCGATCTGGAAGGCGCGCCGTGGCCGCTGGCGGATGACGCGACGTTCGACGCGGTCGTCGTCACGAACTATCTGCATCGCCCGCTGCTCGCGCGCGTCGCGGCGAGCGTGGCGCCCGGCGGCGTGCTGATCTACGAGACGTTTGCCCGAGGAAACGAAATCTACGGAAAACCGTCCAATCCGCTGTTTTTGCTGATGCCGGGTGAATTGCTCGACGTCGCCCGCGACGCCGGGTTGCGGGTGGCGGGGTACGAAGACGTCACGTTGCCTGCGCCGCGCGCGGCGTGCGTGCAGCGTCTGTGCGCGACACGCACGGCCCCCGGGGAAAACCCCGGCACCGCCGCGCTGTACGAGCCGACGGCGTAATCCGCTACAATCCACCCTTATCGCTGAATTGTTCGATCAACCATGACTACCCAAACTCCGATTCAAGGCAGTATCGTCGCGATTGTCACGCCGATGGCAGAGGACGGCAGCCTTGACCGCGAAGCCCTGCGCAACCTGATCAACTGGCATGTCGACGAAGGCACGGACGGTATCGTGATCGTCGGCACGTCGGGCGAATCGCCGACGGTGAACGTCGAGGAACATTGCGAACTCATCGAGATTGCCGTGCAGCAGGCCGCGGAAGCCGGCAAGGCGCGCGGCCGCAAGGTGCCGGTGATCGCTGGCACGGGCGGCAACTCGACGGCGGAAGCCATCGAACTCACGAAGCACGCCAAGAAGGTCGGCGCCGATGCGTCGCTGCAGGTCGTGCCGTACTACAACAAGCCCACGCAGGAAGGCCAGTACCAGCACTTCCGCGCGATTGCCGAAGCCGTCGAGCTTCCGGTCATCCTCTATAATGTGCCCGGCCGTACCGTGGCGGACGCCAGCAACGACACGCTGCTGCGTCTGGCCCAGGTGCCCGGCATCGTCGGCGTGAAGGACGCCACGGGCAATCTGGATCGCGGCATCGACCTGATCCGGCGCGCCCCGAAGAGCTTCGCCGTGTACAGCGGCGACGACCTGACGGCTGTTGCGCTCATGCTCATGGGCGGTCAGGGTAATATCTCGGTCACCGCCAACGTGGCGCCGCGCGCGATGCACGAACTGTGCGCCGCTGCCCTGGCCGGCAACGTGACCAAGGCGCGCGAACTGCAGTTCCTGCTGTTCGAACTGCACCGTGCCATGTTCGTCGAAGCCAATCCGATCCCTGTCAAATGGGCGCTGCAAAAGATGGGCATGATCGCGTCGGGCATCCGCCTGCCGCTCACGCCGCTGGCACAGCCCTATCAGGAAACGGTGCTGGCCGCGCTCAAGTCGGCGAACATCGCCGTCGTCTAAGCCGCCGTTCAGGCACCCGGGATCGACCCACCCCTTTTTTTGCGACTCATGAAACGAATCGTCAGTAATTCCGTAGCTCGTCCCGTGCTGGCATGGGCCGCTATTGCCTCGTTGGCCCTCGTTGCCGGATGCAGCTCGCTCTCGAGCGCCTTGTCCTCGGACAAGGTCGACTACAAGAGCTCGAAGACCGGCCCTTCGCTCGACGTTCCGCCGGATCTGACGAACGTTCAGGCCGCCGACCGCAAGTACGTGACGCCAGGCGGCACCGCTACGCTGTCGACCTACGAAAACCAGCAGAAAGTCGTGGCAGCCAGCCCGACGGACAACGTGCTGCCGTCCGTGCCGGGCATGAAGGTCGTGCGCGACGGCAACGAGCGCTGGCTGGTGATTCAAAAGACGCCGGGCGACCTGTGGCCGACGTTGCGTGAATTCTGGCAAGAGAACGGCTTTGTGCTGACGATCGACTCGGCCGACACGGGGGTGATGGAAACCGACTGGGCCGAGAACCGCGCCAAGCTCAATCAGGACATCATCCGCGATCTGCTCGGCAAGGTGCTCGACGGGCTGTATTCGACGGGCGAGCGCGATCGTTTCCGCACGCGTGTCGAGCGCGACCCGAATGGCGGCACGGACATCTACATCACGCACCGTCGCATGGTGGAAGTGTTCACGAACTCGCAGAAGGACACGACCAAGTGGGAGCCGGCGCCGAACGATCCGGGTCTCGAGGCGATCATGCTCACGAAGCTGATGCAGCGCTTCGGTGCGCAGGCCGATCAGGCCAAGGCGCAAGTCGAGAACGCCAAGGCCGGCGGTCCGACGGCGCAGATCGTCAAGACGGCCGATGCGGCCTATCTGGACATCAACGAGCCGTTCGACCGCGCCTGGCGTCGTGTCGGTGTGGCGCTCGATCGCGGCAACTTCACCGTGGACGATCGCGACCGCGCGAAGGGCCTGTATTTCGTGAGCTATGTCGATCCGGCAACGCTGTCGAAGGACAACGGCTTCTTCTACAGTCTGTTCCATGCGAAGGAAGTGCAGGACAGCAAGAAGGCGAAGAAGTACAGCGTGAACGTGCAGGGTCGCGGCGACAACCAGACTCGCGTGCAGGTGCTCGACGACAAGGGGAACGTCGACAATTCGCAGATCGCGCAAACGATCATCAGCGTGATCAGCAACCAGCTCCGTTAAGGCGGGGCGTGCGGTTCGCAAGTCTAGGCAGCGGCAGTGAAGGCAACGCCCTGCTGGTGGAGGTGTCGGAAGGCGTCTCCACGACACGCATTCTCCTCGATTGCGGTTTCTCGATGCGGGAGATCGAGCGACGCCTCGCGGCGCGCTCGGTCGACGTGGCGTCGCTCGACGCCATCGTCATCACGCATGAGCATGCCGACCACATCGGCAGTGCGCTCTCCCTCACTCGCAAATATCGGATCCCGCTCATCATGAGTTGGGGAACGGGGCAGGCCGTGAAGGCCCATGCCTCGCTCAAGAGCGATGACGAAGTCGCGCTCGTACGCTGGTGCCGTTCCGATGAGCGGTTGGCCGTGGGTGGCGTCGAGCTACATCCCTATACCGTGCCTCACGATGCACGCGAGCCCCTGCAATTCGTGTTCTCCGACGGCGCGCGCCGCCTCGGCGTGCTGACGGACGCCGGTTGCCCGACGGCACACCTGATCACCACCCTCGGTGGTTGCGACGCCCTGGTGCTCGAGTGCAATCATGACCGCGAGATGTTGGCGAACAGCAAGTATCCGCCGTCGCTCAAGGCGCGTATCGGGGGTACGTACGGGCATCTGGCCAATGACGCCGCCGCGGAGATTCTCGGTGCCATCGATCGTGCGAAGCTTCAGCGCGTGATCTGCGCGCACCTCAGCGAGCAGAACAATACGCCCGAACTGGCGATGGCGGCCATGGCGGCTGTGATCGGCACGGAGGCGACGGAAATTCTGGTGGCGACGCAGGCGGGGGGATTCGACTGGCTGACGTGCTGATGCGCAGGCGGAGCCGTCGTTGCGCGCTCGAGGAATGGAGTTGGCGGAACGCGAAGTGTAGGGACAACAAAAAGCCGGTCGTGAGACCGGCTTTTTTTGCTCAACTGCCTTGCGGCAGCGAGAGCTTACTTGCTGGCAGCAGCTTCAGCAGCCGAAGCAGCGGCGTCGGCAGCAGCACCAACAGCCGAAGCGGCC
Source organism: Pandoraea pulmonicola (assembly GCF_000815105.2). Classification (NCBI taxonomy): domain Bacteria; kingdom Pseudomonadati; phylum Pseudomonadota; class Betaproteobacteria; order Burkholderiales; family Burkholderiaceae; genus Pandoraea; species Pandoraea pulmonicola. The sequence goes on from NZ_CP010310.2 coordinate 2,179,025, forward strand.
GTGTCAGCAGCAGCGCTGACAGCCGAAGCAGCCGACTCAGCGGCAGCGCCAGCAGCCGAAGCGGCGTCCGAAGCAGCCGTAGCGGCCGAAGCGGCAGCGTCAGCAGCCGGAGCGGCGGCTTCTTCCTTCTTGCCGCAGGCGGTCAGGGCGATAGCCAACAACGAAGCGACGAGGAGAGACTTCTTCATGATCACGTCCTTTTATGGTAGAAGACAAGCGAATGAATATTAGTTACGGTAATACGCTCTTGCCAGCGCAAAGCCGATTGCGAGACATTGGCAATTAAGGATTACCCTTGGTCATGCAAGCTGCTTGGCGAGAAATTATATTGGGTTTTCCCCAACGCGTCACGTCAAACTCGCGCAATTACCCCGCTTTTTTCCTTACGGTGCGCAACTTTCGCACCGGCATCGGGTCAGGCCCGATCAGCAGCCACCCCGAAGCATACCAATCGTACAGAATTTCAACGATTTCTTGGTCTTTTTGCCCGAAATTCGCACATTCCACCGCATTCAGTCGACGTTGATCGGCAAGACTCCGGATCGTGGAGCGCGCATTGACGGGGACTTCGAGCGGCTCGCCATTGGCGAAGTATCGGTTGCGTCGATACAACAATTGCGTCTTCGGCGAGAGCGCCAGACCGTTGCTGGCTGCCAAACGCGCGAATTTCGAGAGCGAGACAGGGCTGTCTGGTGCCTCGAAAAATACGTGCGACTTGGGCTCGCTCAGCCAGCGGCCAAGGAAATCCTCCACTTCCTTCTGTCCCCAGCGGACCTTCTCCAACTGTGAGACCAGCGTACCGATCATGGCGTCGGGCAGCGATGCGGGGTGTTTGACGGCTGTCTGGCCGGGATCGGCGTATCGTCCAGCGAAATGGCGGGCGAATGGCAACGCCGCTGCGTTTTCGGCGAGGTAGTACAGGAAGTTCTGGAGCATCTCCTGTTCGAGTGGCGCGCGAAAGCCGATCGAGTACGTCATGCATTCGCCCTCGGCCACGCCATCGTGCGCGTAGCCGGGCGGCAGATACAGCATGTCGCCCGGTTCCAGCACCCACTCCTGCTCGGCTTCGAAGTGCTTGAGGATGCGCAGCGGCACACCCTCGAGCCAGGTCGTGTCGCGTTGCGGACCGATGCGCCAGCGACGCTTGCCGTGCGCCTGGAGCAGAAAGACGTCGTAGGAGTCGAGATGCGGCCCCACGCCGCCGCCATCGGTGGCGTAGCTGATCATCACGTCATCGAGACGGGCGTCGGGAACGAAGCGAAACTGCTGCATGAGGGCGTCGACCGCGGGCGCGTGAAGATTCACGCCCTGGACGAGCAGCGTCCATTGCTTGCGACTGAGCGGCGGCAGATCGTCGGCGTCGAACGGACCGTGTTCGAGTTGCCAGCGCTTGCGAGTGTGGCTGATGAGGCGTGACTCGACGTCGTCCTGCGCGGCGAGCGCAAACAGCGCTTCGCGCGAGAGCGGTGCGGTGAAGCCGGGGATCGCTTGCCGGATCAGCAGCGGGCGCTTGTGCCAGTAGCGCTTCATGAAAGCGTCGGGCGCGAGGCCGCCGAGCAGGGGCGAAGGGGTGCGGGATGTCGTCATGCTAAATCGCTGCGCGAAGCGTTACGATGTGTTGAAAGGGACCGATGGCCGCGCGTTGCGCCATCCAGAGACAGCCGCTGGCCGACGCCCGCCGATGGCGCGCAACGTCGCGACCGGATCGCTGTCATACGGCTACGCGTATAATGCGGGCTGTTTTTCGGAGAGTTTGATGAAAATCGAAAAGAATACCGTCGTCTCGGTGACTTACAAGTTGTCGGACGCTCAGGGCAACCTGATCGAGGAAAGCGGCGCCGAGCCGATGGTTTATCTGCACGGCGGCTATGATGGCACGTTCCCCAAGATCGAGGAAGCGCTCGATGGCCAGGACGTGGGCTTTGAGACGCATCTGCAGTTGGAACCGTCGGACGCCTTCGGCGACTATGATCCCGAACTGGTGAAGATGGAAGAGCGCAGCCGTTTCCCGGATCCGCTCGAAGTCGGCATGCAGTTCGAGGGCACGCCGGAGGATGGCGACGAAGAGTCCGACACGCTGATCTATACGGTGACGGACGTCGCCGACGACAAGGTCGTGCTCGACGGCAACCATCCGCTCGCGGGCATGGCGCTGCGTTTCGAGCTGAAGGTGTCCGACGTGCGTCCCGCAACGGACGAGGAAATCGAGCATCAGCATGCGCACGGCGCGTCGGGTCTCGAGATCGTCGACGAAGGCGAGGACGAAGACGAAGGCGAAGACGACGCCCCCACGCTGCACTGACGCGATGACGTCGTGCCGTCGTCATGCCTGGCCATGACGACGGTCGACGCACACCGCGCGAAGAGATTCAGGACAAACGCCGGGCCGGCGCATTGCGTGATTGCGATGCGTCCGGCCCGGCGCTTGTTTTTTGTGTGCGACGATGTCTGTGCTTCGTGGTCGACGTCTGCCCGCGCCGGTGCGATGCATCGCCTTGCGGCGGGCGATGGTGCTCAACCGCCGCGCGTGTTGGCCCGGGAGCCGGCGTTCGGTGTGAGCGTTGGCGTCAGCGATGGACCGATGGGCATGACACCCTGGTTGGGATCGGAGCTGGCGGCGTTGGCCGCGGGACCCGACGACGGATAGAGCGCGGAGTAGGGCGTGCCGCCCAGCGTGGGTAGCGCGGCACCGCTGGTAGCCCGGGAAGGTTCCGGATTTGCGATGTTGCTGCTCGCGGGCGCGGGAGCGCGCTGGCTCGCAGATGCCGCCGTGCTGTTCGGCGGCAGCGTGACGCTCTCGAAATGAAACAATTGCGACGTGCGCGGATCGACGCGCACTCGCACCCATCGATCGACGTTCGGCGCCCCGAACGTGCTCAGTTGCGTGAACGACTTCACGTTCGTGCCGTGGACGTCGCGCAGCGGTTGCCCGTGCCGCATCGACTTGCCGCTGTCGATGAGCAGGATCTGACCTTTGAAGCGGCTCGCGAGTCGTTGCAGGTGCGCGCGGAAATCCTTGTAGCCGTCCACGCCGTGCCGTCCGCCGCGATCCGAAAAGAGGCTCCCCAGTCCGCCGCCGCGCGCCGGTTCGAACTCCGGATCGGCCTGCGCGACGATGACCATGCCGATGGCGTCTTTCTGTTGCGCGTAGACGAGCGCGTGCTGCAGCCAGACACGCGTGGCGACGATGCGGTCTTCGTACTCGCCGTTGCGCCCGCCCGCCGAGCGGTAATTATTGTTGTTGCCGGGCAGATTCAGGCCGACGAACACCACGCCGCGATAGAACCACCGCACGTTCTCGTGATACTGCCGGAAGCGCGCCATGTCGCTCTGGCGCGTGAGGTCGAACTGCGCGTAGCCCACCGGCCCGGGGCCAAGCAGCGCGTCGTCGTCGAATGCGTGATCGCGCAGGAAGTCGAGACGTTCCACCGGATTGAAGCCGCCGGCGTTGGCGTGCTGGCAGTTGGCCCAGTCGTTGGCGCCCGGCACGTAGATGAGCGGCTTGGGCGAGCTGGCGAAGAGGCTCAGCCGCTGCCCGATCAGTTCGTCGCGGCACGACTCGGTCGCGCTCTTGAGATTGCCCGCGTGCACGACGAACACGGCAGGGCTGTCGCCGATGTTCGCGAGCACATTGCGCACGACGGGCACTTCGGTATTGGCGAAAGGGGTATCGCCGAGCACGGCGAATTCGAACGGCGGTAGCTTCGCGGACGCGCTGGCCGCCGGCGTTGCCGAAGCTTTGGCCGGCACCTTCGCCGGCACTTTCACCGATATCTTCGCTGACACCTTCGCCGGCACGTCCACGGTATTCGTCACCTCACCTTGCGCTGCCGCGACTGCGGGGAGTCCGCCAAGTGCGAACGCCGCCCCGAACGCGAACGCCGCGACATACGTCCGGCATCGCGCGCATACGAGCGAGCGGACATGCGCGCGACGAGGGCCAGGGCTCGGCATGGCGCGCCTGCGTCAGCCGTTGGCCCGGCCGTCGATCAGGCCGCGCAGTTCGTACAGCAGGTCGAGTGCCTCGCGCGGACGAAGATCGTCCGGATTGATTTGCGCCAGTCGTGCCAGTGCCGCCTGCGCGGCCGGATCGACAGAGGCCTGCGTGGAGTCGTCGCCCGCACCATGCGGCAGTGCGGCGCCATCCGCCATGTCATCGAATTCGCCGGTCTCCGCAGGTGCGCGCGGCGCAAACAGATCGAGCTGCGGCGCGGCGGGGTCGAGCGCCTGCTGTTCGAGCAACGCGAGATGCTTGCGGGCGGCGCGAATGACCGGCATCGGCACGCCGGCCAGTTGCGCGACCTGCAGCCCGTAACTCTGGCTCGCCGGGCCGTCCTGTACGGCGTGCAGGAAGACGATGCCTTCGCCATGCTCCACGGCCGAGAGATGGACGTTCGCGCATTGCGGGAACTCGTCGGGCAGCTGCGTCAGCTCGAAGTAGTGCGTTGCGAACAGCGTGTAGCAGCGGTTGTGGCCAAGCAGGTGGCGCGCAATCGCCCAGGCGAGCGCGAGTCCGTCGAAAGTCGACGTGCCGCGCCCGATCTCGTCCATCAGCACGAGGCTCTGGTCGGTGGCGGTGTGCAGAATCGCGGCGGACTCGGTCATCTCGACCATGAACGTCGAGCGTCCGCCGGCGAGATCGTCGGAGGCGCCGATACGCGTGAAGATCGCGTCGAGCGGCCCGAGCCGGACCGCCTCGGCCGGCACGTAGCAACCGACATAGGCGAGCAGCGCGATGAGCGCGGTCTGGCGCATGAACGTCGATTTACCGCCCATGTTCGGGCCGGTGATGAGCAGCAGTCGGCGCGCGTCGCCGAGCGAGCAGTCATTGGCGATGAAGCGCTCGACCTGTTGTTCGACGACCGGATGGCGACCCTGACGAATATCGACCACGCGTTCAGCCACCAGCTCGGGCTTGACCCAGCCCAACGTCTCCGCGCGTTCGGCGAGCGCGGCGAGCACGTCGAGTTGCGCAAGCGCCTGGGCAATGCGCTTGAATTCGCCGATGTGCGGCAGCAAGGCCTGCAGCAGGGCTTCGTAGAGCATCTTCTCGCGCGCGAGCGAGCGCTCCTGCGCGGACAGCGCCTTGTCCTCGAACGTCTTCAGTTCCGGCGTGATGTAGCGCTCGGCGTTCTTGAGCGTCTGGCGGCGGCGATAGTCGTCGGGCACCTTGTCGGTCTGGCCGCGCGTGACTTCGATATAGAAGCCGTGAACCTTGTTGAACTCGACGCGCAGATTGTTGATGCCGGTGCGCTCGCGCTCGCGCGTCTCCAGATCGACGAGGAACTGGCCGCAGTTCTCCGAGATGTCGCGCAACTCGTCGAGCTCGGCATCGTGACCGCGTGCAATGACGCCGCCGTCGCGCAGCATGGCCGCCGGCTCCTCGGCAATGGCGCTGGTGAGCAGGGCGAGCGCGGCGTCGGGAATCGCCAGATCCTCATGCAGCATGGCGAGCAACGGCGAGCGCGCTTCGACGGCGCGCAGCGTCGTATGCAGTTCCGGCAGGCGGCGCAGCGCATCGCGCAGGCTCGACAGATCGCGCGGGCGTGCGCTCAGCAGCGCCAGGCGCGCCGTAATGCGCTCGACGTCCGCGACATGGCGCAGTTCGCTATTGAGCGCGCGCCACGTGCCGGCGCCTTCGAGCAGGGTGGCGATCGCCAACTGGCGCGACTGCGGCACCTGCTGATCGCGCATCGGATGATGCAGCCAATGCCGCATGAGGCGGCTGCCCATGGTGGTGCCGCAGGTGTCGAGCAGCGAGAGCAGCGTTGGCGACTCGGTGCCGCGCAGCGTCTCGGTCAGCTCGAGATTGCGGCGCGTCGCGGCATCGAGCCCGATATAGGCCGCTTCCCGCTCCACGTTCAGATTTTGCACATGACGCAGCGACTGACCTTGTGTTGCCGCTGCGTATTGCAGCAATGCGCCCGCCGCGCCCAGTGCGGGATTCAGGCCGTCGCAGCCGAACGCGGTGAGGCTCGCCACGCCGAGCTGATCGCGCAGCCGCTGCGTGCCGGCGGCGGTGTCGAAGTGCCAGTCCGGCACACGCGTTGCGGAGCCCAGCGCAAAACCGGCGAACGCTTCGGCGGCGCTGTCGGGCAGCAGCGTCTCGGCCGGGCGGATGCGCTCCAGTTCGCGCGACAGCTTCTCGGCGGGCACTTCCATCAGGCGCAACTCGCCGCTGGCGAGCGAGAGCCACGCCAATCCGGCAAGTCGCTCGCTGGCGCGCCGCGCCGGGTGGATCTGCACCGCGAGCAGGTATTGGTCGAGCTTGTCGTTGAGCAGGGCGGCGTCGGTGAGCGTGCCGGGCGTGACGATGCGCACGACCTTGCGCTCGACCGGGCCCTTGGAGGTCGCGGGGTCGCCGATCTGTTCGCAGATGGCCGCGGACTCGCCGAGCTTCACCAGCTTGCCGAGATACTGCTCGACCGCGTGATGCGGCACGCCCGCCATGCGGATCGGCTGGCCGCCGGACTGGCCGCGCGCGGTGAGCGTCAGGTCGAGCAGACGGGCGGCCTTGACGGCGTCGTCGTGGAACAGCTCATAGAAGTCTCCCATCCGATAGAAGACGAGCATGTTCGGGTGCTCGGCCTTGATGCGCATGTATTGCTGCATCATCGGCGTCATCGGTGGCGTGTTGGCGGCCGGGGCAGGGGTAGCTTGGACTGGTGTGCTCGTCATGAAATGAATCGGTTCGGCGAATCGGGGCGCGCGGCACGGAATCCGCGCGGCGGTGCGGTGGCCAGGAAGCCCATGTGGCGTCCCGTCGGCGAACCTGCCGTGCGCGGTGTCGTGGCGCGTTGGATGCGCAATTTTACGACGGGTTCGGCGCGCGCCGTGATTCAGCGTGCCGGCGTGTGACTCGGCGGCGTGCGGAGATGTGACGCGAGGGAGGCGAATTTTCCTCAAGTTTCCCGGAAATGTGCCGTTTCGGGTGTTAAGCTCTCGCAAAAATAACCAAAAGCATTACAAGCTCCTCTCGCACGGGTCGGTATGGTGAAGTCGTTGAAGGGACGGGTCGCAGCCACCACGGCGCTCGTCTCGATGATATTGATTGCCGGTGTGGCCGTTGGCATCGAGTTTTTCGTCTACGGGGAGCTGCGCAACTCGATGCAGGCCCAGCTCGACAATCAGGTCAAACTGGTCGCCGATCAGCTCGACGACAAACTGCGTGCGAAGTTTGTCGCGCTGCATCGCATGGCCCGCCACATCGGCAAGCCGGAAACCCTGACGGTGGCGCAATTCGACGCGTTCGCCAACGCGTCGGTGTCGATGCCGGAGACCTTCAACACGATCTTCGTCGCCGCGCCCGACGGGCGCGTGCTCTACGACTCGACGTTTCCCACGACACCGCTGAACGTTGCCGACCGCGACTATTTTCGCCAGTTGCTCGCCGGTGCGCCGCAAGCGGCGTCTGGACTGCTTGCGGGCAAGATCACGCGCTCACCGGGCGTGGTGCTGGCGGTACCCGTCACCGACGCAAGCGGACGCGTGATTGCCGTGATCGGCGGCGCGATCAATCTGTTGCGCCAGAACTTCATCGTCGACCTAGCGAGCAATGCCGTGGGCGAGACGGGCCGCTACTGTCTGGTCACGAACGAAAAGCCTGCGCGCTACGTGATCCAGGCCGATGTCTCGAAGATCCTCTCGCCCGTGGACAACGAACACACGCTATGCGGCGTGCGCGACCATGGTTCGAACGACATCTTGCACATGCACCCGCTCGTGGCCCGCGCGACGATGGGCACCACCGGCTGGTCGGTGGTGGCCGTGCTGCCCGGGACGGAAGCATTCGATCCGCTCGCGCGTGTGCGTCGTCGCGTGGTGATACTGGCGATCGTCGCCATCGGCGTCGCGGCGTTCGTCATGTGGTGGGTGGCGCGCTTCATGCTCCGTCCGCTCGACACGCTGCGCAGCCTCGTCGAGCGCAGTGCCGGCGACATGCGTGCGGTGCAATCGTTGCCCGTACAGCGGGCCGACGAGATCGGCGCGCTGGCAAACGCGTTCCGCACGATGATGGAGCAGTTGGGCGATCGCACCGAGGCGCTCGAGATGTCGCGCGAGGCGGCGCGCGCCAATGTGCGTCGCATGCAGGAGATCGCCGACCGCGTGCCGTATCTCGTGGCGTTTCTCGACGGCGACGAGCGCTTCGCCTTCGTGAACCGGGCCTGCGAAGTGCGGTTTCGGCGGCCGAGGGATCGCATCATCGGTGTTGCCGCGCGTGAACTGCTCGGTCCTTCGCTCTATCGGGAATTCGCGCCTCATCTGGCGCGCGCGTTCGCCGGCGAGGCCGCCACGTTCGTCTGGGATTTCGGCGAGGACGCCGCCTATCGATGCTTTGAGACGAGTTACCAACCGGAATGGGCGACGCATAACGTGCTCGCGGGGGTGCACGTGTTCGTGCGCGACATCACGGTGGAGCGCTCGAACGAGCGGCGCTGGCGGCGCGAGTCGCACACCGATCATCTGACCGGGCTGCTCAACCGCAAGGGGTTCGATCAGGCGCTGAACGGTGCTGTGCGTCGGGCGCGCGAAGGGGCGGGCGCGCAGGCGCTGCTGTTCGTCGATCTCGATCGCTTCAAGGTCGTCAACGATACCTGGGGTCATGCATTGGGCGACGAACTGCTGCGGCGCCTCGCCAAGCGTCTCGTGACCAGCGCGCCGGAGGGCTGCGCGATCGCTCGCTTCGGCGGCGACGAGTTTGCCGTGATCATGCGCGACGTGGACGATGTGCTCGACGTCGAGCGTACGGCGGTGGCGATTCTGGAGGCCGCTTCGCGTCCGATGGTGCTCTCCGTCGGCGAAGTCTCGGTGGGGGCCTGTGTGGGCGTGGCGATCGTGGCGAGCGGTGAAGACAAGACCCCCGACATGGTATTCGAGGCGGCGGACCGGGCGCTCTACGACGCCAAGCACGGTGGACGCGGACTTTTCGTGGTGAGCGACGGCGCATCGATACGTTCGCTGTGAGCGGGTGCTCACCGGGTGGCCGCGATGTCGTCATGCACCCGCGTGCGTTCGGCGCGATGGCGATACTCGCTCATTAGCCGCAAGCAATCGGAAGCTGTATTGCGATGAGCTTCGCGGTAGTTACGAACGCATGTTGTCTGTCGCACAATGGGCGACGCCACCCGTTCGCGACCGGGCTTCGCTCACGGGCGAGGGCGTGGGAAGGTCTTCTCAGAGGAGGTGGGCATGAAACTCCAAGGCGGACGAAGCCGGGCGGTATCGCGGGCGGCTTCCGACGCAGAGTGGCGCGAAGCAGGCGCGCGCCGTGAGCCGCCGCGGGCATCGCATCGGGCGCCGCGTATGCGGCGAGACCCCGAAGCACGCAAGGACGAGCCGAGACATCACAGTCTGTCGGTTCGCGAAAACGAAGTGTTCCACATGCTGGTCGACGGCCTCGCCGTCAATGAGGTCGCTCACGCGCTGCACCTGAGCGAACGCACGATTGCATCGCACGTTGCAAATATCCTGCACAAGCTCGCGCTCGGCGATAGTGCGGAACTCATCGGCTACGCCGTGCGGCACGGGCTGGTCGACGAAGGGGCGGAAGACGTCGTCTGAACCGCCTCGTCCATTTGAGCGCATGGCGGCGCTGGCTCGCATGATGCGGCCTGCGCCATCCGCGACCCACCCGGCGCGTCGTGTGAGATCCCTGACGATCGCACGCGGCGCGCCCGCACCTTCCGGCCTTCCACCCGACATCTCTCCCGACCCCCAACCGCGCGCCGGAACGTTTCGCACCCTCTTCGTCGGTTCTCGATTTCCCTTTGTTCCGCGACCGTCGCCTGAAGTGCAGGGCCGGGCCGCGGCGATGCCTCGCGACGTACCGCCGCGCGAGACGTCTTGCCGTGCCTGGCGCTCGCAGGTAAACGTCTCGATTAAATGGCATTGCGCGCGCCGGGCGTGTCAACGTCCAACGCAATTGCGCCATCGGTGATAACGTACCGGCTCGACATCATTTTCATGGGAAGCGTGAGTCGTGCTGCGTGCGGTTCCGCCCACGCAATGGCGACGCGTTCATCCCGACCCGACATCACGGGCGGCCGGCGACGACCGGACCGCTCGACAGCACACGAGGACAGAAACGATGAAGGCCATCGAGATCACCCAGTACGGCGCACCGGAAGTGCTCAAGCTTACCGAGCGTCCGCGTCCCGAACTCAAGCCGGGCGAAGTGCTCATCAAGGTCGCGGCGGCAGGGGTGAACCGGCCCGACGTGCTTCAGCGCATCGGTCAGTACCCCGTGCCGCCGGGCGCGTCCGACTTGCCGGGCCTCGAGGTGGCGGGCGAGATCGTGGAAGGGGCGCTCGACGGCGCGGACAATCGCTGGGGCCTGACGATCGGCTCGCGTGTGTGCGCGCTCGTGCAGGGTGGCGGCTACGCCGAATACTGCGCCGCGCCCCTCGCGCAGTGCCTGCCGGTGCCGGAAGGACTGTCGGACGTGGAGGCGGCCTCGCTGCCGGAGACGTTCTTCACTGTGTGGAGCAACGTGTTCGACCGCGCCCATCTCGGTGAGACCGAGACCGGCGAGAAGGAGACGCTGCTGGTGCAGGGGGGCACGAGCGGCATCGGCGTGACCGCCATTCAGCTCGGCGTGGCGCTCGGCCATCGCGTGTTCGCGACCGCGGGCTCGGACGAGAAGGCGCGGGCGTGCGAGGAACTGGGCGCCGAGCGCGGCATCAACTACAAGACCGAGGACTTCGTCGCCGTGACGAAGGCGCTCACCAACGATCGCGGCGTGGACGTGGTGCTCGACATGGTCGGGGGCGACTATCTGCCGCGCGAAGTGCAGGCGCTGGCGTTCGACGGCCGCATCGCCATCATCGCGCTGCTCGGCGGCAGCAAGGCCACGCTCGACATGGGCGCGCTGCTGCGCCGCCGGCTGACGGTCACGGGCTCGACGCTGCGTCCGCGCTCGGTGGCCTTCAAGGCCGCGATCGCCCGCAAGCTCGTGGACAACGTCTGGCCGCTTTTCGCTGCCGGCAAGATCCGTCCCGTCATTTATCAGACGTTCCCGGCCGAACAAGCGGACAAAGCCCATGCGCTGATGGAAACGAGCACGCACGTCGGCAAGATCGTGCTGACCTGGTAAGCACGCGCTCGCCGGTTCGTGACGGCAATCCGCGCGAAAGTCCCATTTCGCGCGGTTTTTCGCGCTGCGATGCCGGCGAAATTGACCCCCATGCCCCGGACGCACTAGAATGAGAGGTTTTTCGTCCATACGCATCGGGGGATAAGGCGTGACAACTGGTACCGCAGCTTCGGCTCGCACCATCAGCCGCAAGGCTGGCAAGCTCGTCGTGGGCAATTGGAAACTGCATGGCAGCCTGGCCGGCAACGAAGCGTTGTTGGGCGATCTGCTGGCCTCGCCGGTGCTGAGCGCGCCGGGTGTCACGGCGGCGGTGTGCGTGCCGTTCCCCTATCTTGCGCAGTGCCAGGCTCGTCTTTCGGGGCAGGTGCTCGGTTTTGGCGCGCAGGACGTCTCGGCGCAAGTGAGCGGTGCCTTCACCGGTGAAGTCGCTGCGCCGATGATCGCCGAATTCGGCGCGCGGTTCGTGATCGTGGGGCACTCGGAGCGTCGTACCTATCACGGTGAGACGGACGCCGGCGTGGCCGCCAAGACGGTGCGCGTGCTCGAAGCGGGTATGACGCCGATCGTCTGCGTGGGCGAAACGCTCGCCGAGCGCGAGGCAGGCAACACGAAGGCAGTGGTGACGCGCCAGTTCGAAGCCGTGCTCGCAGCGCTGACGGCGGAGCAGGCCGCGCAGATCGTCGTGGCCTACGAGCCGGTCTGGGCGATCGGCACGGGCAAGACGGCAACGTCGGCCGAGGCGCAGGAAGTGCATGCGCATCTGCGCTCGCTGCTGCGCGCGAAGGGCGAGGCGGTCGCGGACGTGGCGGTGTTGTACGGTGGCAGTGTGAAGCCGGACAATGCGGCCGAATTGTTTTCGATGCAAGACGTCGACGGCGGTCTGATCGGCGGTGCGGCGTTGAAGGCAGTCGATTTTCTGGCGATTTGCGAGGCGGGTCTGCCGCGCTGACGCCAATGCCGCGCATGAGGCCATGAGGCGGCATGAAATGTCATGATGCGGTGCATCAAAATGCACTGCAAATCGGGTTCTTCTATACGGGTGATGAGATGGGGTTGTTGAAAACGTTGTTGATCGTGGTGCAGGTGCTTTCCGCGCTGGGCATCATCGGTCTGGTGTTGCTGCAGCATGGCAAGGGTGCCGACATGGGCGCTGCATTCGGTAGCGGTTCGTCGGGTAGTCTCTTCGGCGCATCGGGCTCGGCCAACTTCCTCTCGCGCACCACGGCAGTACTCGCCGCCGTGTTCTTCGTGACCACGCTGGGCTTGACGTACCTGGGTTCCTACAAGCCGAAAGCAAATATCGGTGTCCTTGGTAATTTGCCTGCCGCAACGGCGCCGGTCGCCGCTTCGGCCGCGGCTGCATCGGGTGTGCCGGCGCCGGCTTCGGTAGCGAATCCGCAGGACGTGCCGAAGTAATCGATCGCGTCGCGACAACGCTGCGGCAGCGTGGTCGTGACAAGTAATAAGCTGTAAATAAAATCGAAAAAAATTCGATTTGTGCGTTGAACAAAATGCCGAAGAGCGCTAATATAGCGGTCTTGAAGCGATTCGTAAGTGACAGCGGATTGCAGAATATGAATGCCGACGTGGTGAAATTGGTAGACACGCTATCTTGAGGGGGTAGTGGCGAAAGCTGTGCGAGTTCGAGTCTCGCCGTCGGCACCACAGTTCTCCGATGCCAGCCTTGCGTTTATGCTTTGGCTGGCATTTTATTTTGTGCTCACCGTTCATCCGCTTTCCGGTCCCCACACCATCGACGAGAGCGGTTCTTGAACTAACCGAAAGAGGGTAGAGTTGAACCTCGGAACCTATTATCCCGTCCTGCTGTTTCTTCTGGTAGGTGGCGGTCTTGGGGCGGTACTGATTGGGGTCGGCAAATTCCTCGGCCCCAACAAACCCGACAGCGAAAAACTCTCTCCGTACGAGTGCGGCTTCGAGGCATTCGAAGACGCGCGCATGAAGTTCGATGTGCGCTACTATCTCGTCGCCATCCTTTTCATCCTGTTCGATCTCGAAACGGCATTCCTGTTTCCGTGGGGCGTCGCCCTGCGCGATATCGGCTGGGTGGGCTTTATCTCCATGATGGGTTTCCTGCTTGAGCTGCTGGTCGGTTTCGTTTTCCTGTGGAAGCGCGGTGCGCTCGACTGGGAATAAGGCCGGCAACGTAATCGGCAGCATTGCAGAAGGATTCAGGGTAAGCATATGAGCATCGAAGGGGTTTTGCGCGAAGGGTTCGTCACCACCACGGCTGACAAACTCATCAACTGGACGCGCACGGGTTCGCTGTGGCCGATGACGTTCGGCCTGGCCTGCTGTGCCGTCGAAATGATGCACGCGGGCGCGGCGCGTTACGATCTGGACCGGTTTGGCGTGGTGTTCCGCCCGAGCCCGCGCCAGTCGGACGTGATGATCGTGGCAGGCACGCTGTGCAACAAGATGGCGCCCGCGCTGCGCAAGGTCTACGACCAGATGGCCGAGCCGCGCTGGGTGATCTCGATGGGGTCGTGCGCGAACGGCGGCGGCTACTATCACTACTCCTACTCGGTGGTGCGCGGTTGCGATCGCATCGTGCCGGTCGACGTCTACGTGCCGGGCTGCCCGCCGACGGCCGAGGCGCTCGTCTACGGCATCATCCAGTTGCAGTCGAAGATCAAGCGGACTGCGACGATCGCGCGCAAATAACCGCTACCGCCCATGTCCAAACTAGAACAACTCAAGACCACCCTGCAGAACGTGCTCGGCACCCGCGCCGAGCAGTTGGTGGAAGCCCTTGGCGAGCTCACGCTGACCGTCAAGGCGAGCGACTATCTCGAAGTGGCGCGCACGCTGCGCGACCATCCCGAGTTGAAGTTCGAACAACTGATGGACGTTGCCGGCCTGGACTATTCGGCCTACGGCGACGGCATCTACGACGGCCCGCGTTACGCCGCCGTCTCGCACCTGCTCTCGCTCTCCCACAACTGGCGTCTTCGCGTGCGCGTGTTCGCACCGAATGACGATCTGCCGGTCGTGGCGTCGCTGATCGACGTGTGGAGTTCGGCCAACTGGTTCGAGCGCGAGGCGTTCGACCTCGTCGGTATCGTGTTCGAAGGCCATCCGGATCTGCGCCGCATTCTGACGGACTACGGTTTCATCGGTCACCCGTTCCGCAAGGACTTCCCGACCTCCGGCTATGTCGAGATGCGTTACGACCCGGAGCAGAAGCGGGTGATCTATCAGCCGGTGACGATCGAGCCGCGCGAAATCACGCCGCGCGTCATTCGTGAAGAACATTACGCCGGTCTGAAACATTAAGGTGGCCTTGTGGCAGACATCAAGAACTACACCCTGAACTTCGGTCCGCAGCACCCGGCAGCGCACGGCGTGCTGCGCCTGGTGCTCGAGCTGGACGGCGAAGTGATCCAGCGCGCCGACCCGCACATTGGCCTGTTGCACCGTGCGACCGAGAAACTCGCCGAATCGAAGACGTATCTGCAGTCCGTGCCGTACATGGATCGTCTCGATTATGTGTCGATGATGTGCAACGAGCACGCATACGTCATGGCGATCGAGAAGCTGCTCGGCGTTGACGTGCCAATTCGCGCACAATACATCCGTGTGATGTTCGACGAAATCACGCGGGTGCTCAATCACCTGATGTGGATCGGCTCGCACGCGCTGGACGTGGGCGCGATGGCCGTGTTCCTGTACGCCTTCCGCGAGCGCGAAGATCTCTTCGACGTATACGAAGCCGTGTCGGGCGCGCGTATGCATGCGGCGTACTACCGTCCGGGCGGCGTGTATCGCGACCTGCCGGACACGATGCCGAAATATCGTGCGTCGAAGATCCACAACGAACGTGCGATCAAGAAGATGAACGAGGCACGCGAAGGCTCGCTGCTCGACTTCATCGAGGATTTCGCCAATCGCTTTCCGAAGTGTGTCGACGAGTACGAAACGCTGCTCACCGACAACCGCATCTGGAAGCAGCGTCTGGTGGGCATCGGCGTGGTGTCGCCCGAGCGTGCGATGCAGCTCGGCTTCTCCGGCGCGATGCTGCGCGGTTCGGGCATTGCATGGGATCTGCGCAAGAAGCAGCCGTACGAAGTGTACGACCGCCTCGACTTCGAGATCCCGGTGGGTAAGGAAGGCGACTGCTACGACCGTTACCTGGTGCGCGTGGAAGAAATGCGCCAGTCGGCCAGCCTGATCCGCCAGTGCGTGAAGTGGCTGCGCGCCAACCCGGGTCCGGTGATCACGGACAACCACAAGGTGGCGCCGCCGTCGCGTGTTGAAATGAAGTCGAACATGGAAGAGCTGATTCACCACTTCAAGCTCTTCACCGAAGGCTTCCATGTGCCCGCCGGCGAGACGTACGCGGCTGTCGAGCATCCGAAGGGCGAGTTCGGCATCTATCTGGTGTCGGACGGTGCCAACAAGCCGTACCGCTTGAAGATTCGTGCGCCGGGCTTTGCCCACTTGGCGGCGCTCGATGAGATGGCCAGGGGACACATGATTGCAGACGCTGTGGCGATCATCGGTACCCAGGACATCGTGTTCGGCGAAATCGATCGCTAAACGCGCAGCGGGCGCCTCGGGCGCCCGCAGGTTTTAATTCGGCAAGGTTTCGCAGGTCGATGCCATTGCCGTTCCAGTTGCCGTGCCTGTGAGTCGCGGGCGGCCGAGAATCTCGGCTCGCCCGCGCTGGCACGAGCGGGGATAACGTTTTAGAAAACAGTCGGATCGGAAATGCTTTCTCCCGAAGCCCTGAAGAAAATCGACCGTGCCGTTGCCAAATACCCTGCCGACCAAAAACAGTCGGCGGTGATGCACGCGCTTGCCGTTGCGCAGGTCGAGAAAGGCTGGTTGTCGCCCGAAGTCATGCAATTCGTGGCGGACTACCTCGAGATGCCCGCGGTCGCGGTGCAAGAGGTGGCAACCTTCTACACCATGTTCAACACGAGCCCCGTGGGCAAGTTCAAGTTGACCGTGTGCACGAACCTGCCTTGCCAGCTCACGCGTGGCGAAGAAATGGCGAAGTACCTGAAGGAGAAGCTGGGTGTCGAGTATGGCGACATCACGCCTGACGGTCTCTTCACCGTGAAGGAAGGCGAATGCATGGGCGCCTGTGGCGACGCACCGGTCATGCTGGTGAACAACCACCGCATGTGCGGCTTCATGAACGAAGAGAAGGTCGACGCCCTGCTCGAAGAGCTCAAGGCCAAGGGCGCTGCCGGAGAGAAAGCATGACGTCGCTGCATAACCGTCACATCAAGCCGCTGATCCTCGCCGACCTCGATGGCGATAACTGGCACCTCGAAGATTACGTCAAACGTGGTGGCTATCAGCAACTCGCCCGTATCCTGAAGGAAGGCATCACGCCGGAGCAGGTCATTGCCGACGTCAAGGCGTCGGGCCTGCGTGGCCGCGGAGGTGCGGGCTTCCCGACCGGTCTGAAGTGGAGCTTCATGCCGCGCGCGTTCCCGGGGCAGAAGTACCTCGTGTGCAACTCGGACGAGGGCGAGCCCGGCACATTCAAGGATCGCGACATCCTTCGCTACAATCCGCACGCGCTGATCGAAGGCATGGCCATCGGCGGTTACGCCATGGGCATCACCGTCGGCTACAACTACATCCACGGCGAAATCTACGAAGTGTACGAACGCTTCGAAGAGGCCCTGGAAGAGGCGCGCGCCGCCGGCTATCTGGGCGACAACATTCTCGGCACGGACTTCTCGTTCCAGCTGCACGCCCACCATGGCTATGGCGCGTACATCTGCGGCGAGGAAACGGCGCTGCTCGAGTCGCTCGAAGGCAAGAAGGGGCAGCCGCGCTTCAAGCCGCCGTTCCCGGCGAGCTTCGGTCTGTACGGCAAGCCGACGACCATCAACAACACCGAGACGTTCGCTGCCGTCCCGTTCCTGCTCGCGGCCGGTCCGCAGCAGTACCTCGAGATGGGCAAGCCGAACAACGGCGGCACCAAGATCTTCTCGGTGTCGGGCGACGTCGAGTTGCCGGGCAACTACGAAGTGCCGCTGGGCACGCCGTTCCCGGAACTGCTCGAGCTCGCCGGCGGCATGCGTGGCGGCAAGAAGCTCAAGGCCGTGATTCCGGGCGGCTCGTCGGCGCCGGTCGTGCCGGCCGGGCTGATGATGGAAACCACCATGGACTACGACAGCATCGCCAAGGCCGGCTCGATGCTGGGTTCGGGCGCCGTGATCGTGATGGACGAGACGCGCTGCATGGTGCGCTCGCTGCTGCGCCTGTCGTACTTCTACTACGAGGAATCGTGCGGTCAGTGCACGCCGTGCCGCGAAGGCACGGGCTGGCTGTGGCGCGTGGTCAACCGTATCGAGCACGGCCAGGGCCGCCAGGAAGATCTGGACCTGCTCAACTCGGTGGCCGAGAACATCATGGGCCGTACCATTTGCGCGCTGGGCGACGCCGCAGCGATGCCGGTGCGCGGCATGCTCAAACACTTCTGGGACGAGTTCGCCTACCACGTCGAGCACAAGCATTGCTTGGTCGGCGCTCACTAATCCCTTTTGACGCTTGGCATTGAACCGCTATGGTTGAAATCGAAATTGACGGCCAAAAGGTCGAGGTGCCCGAAGGCAGCATGGTGATCCAGGCTGCCAAGAAGAACGGCACCTACATTCCCCACTTCTGTTACCACAAGAAGCTGTCCATCGCGGCGAACTGCCGCATGTGCCTGGTCGAGGTCGAGAAGGCCCCGAAGGCCGTGCCGGCATGCGCCACGCCCGTGGCCAACGGCATGGTCGTGCGCACGAACTCCGAGAAGGCTGTGAAGGCGCAGCAATCGGTGATGGAGTTCCTGCTGATCAACCACCCGCTCGACTGCCCGATCTGCGATCAGGGGGGGGAGTGCCAACTGCAGGATCTGGCCGTCGGTTACGGCAAGTCGGCATCGCGCTATCAGGAAGAGAAGCGCGTGGTGTTCCACAAGAACGTGGGCCCGCTCATCTCGATGGAAGAGATGTCGCGCTGCATTCACTGCACCCGCTGCGTGCGCTTCGGTCAGGAAGTGGCCGGCGTCATGGAATTCGGCATGCTGGGGCGTGGCGAGCACTCGGAAATCACGTCGTTCGTCGGCAAGACGGTCGACTCCGAACTCTCGGGCAACATGATCGACCTGTGCCCGGTCGGTGCACTCACGTCGAAGCCGTTCCGTTACAGCGCCCGTACGTGGGAGCTGTCGCGCCGCAAGTCGGTGAGCCCTCACGACGGCGTGGGCGCGAACCTCGTGGTGCAAGTGAAGAACAACAAGGTCATGCGCGTCGTGCCGCTCGAGAACGAAGCGGTCAACGAATGCTGGATCTCGGACAAGGACCGTTTCTCGTACGAAGGTCTGAACAGCGACGAGCGCCTCACCAAGCCGATGCTCAAGCAGGGCGGCGAATGGCATGAAGTCGACTGGCAGACGGCCCTCGAGTACATCGGTCATGGCCTGACGGACATCATCCGCGATCACGGCGCCGACGCCGTCGCCGCACTGGCGTCGCCGCACGCCACCGTCGAAGAACTGCACCTGCTGCAGAAGTTCGTGCGCGCGCTCGGCAGCGACAACGTCGACTTCCGTCTGCGTCAGACGGACGTGTCGGGCGGCACGCAAGGCGCGCCGTGGCTCGGCATGCCGATCGCCGAACTCGATACGCTGCAAGGCGCGCTGGTCGTCGGCTCGTTCCTGCGCAAGGATCATCCGCTGTTCGCCTCGCGTCTGCGCTCGGCCGTGAAGGCCGGCGCTCAGCTCAACGTGCTGCACGGCGCGGACGACGATCTGCTGGTGAAGCTCGCCAACAAGATCATCGCGGCGCCGAGCGCCTGGGTGAGCGAGCTGGCCGGCATCGCCGTGGCTGCGGCCGCAGTGAAGGGCGTTGCCGCTCCGGCGGAACTCGCTGGCGTGAATGCCAGCGATGCGGCCAAGGCCATCGCGGCCTCGCTCGCGAGCGGCGAGCGTCGCGCCATCCTGCTGGGCAACGCCGTGGTGCAGCACCCGCAGTTCGCGCAACTGCACGCCATCGCGCAAGTGATCGCCGACATCACCGGCGCCAAGCTGGGTTTCCTCACCGAAGGCGCCAACACCGTCGGCGGCCATGCCGTGAAGGCCACCAACGCGAAGGGCGCCGCCGCACTGTTCGCGCAACCGCGTCAGGCCTACCTGCTGCTCAACACCGAGCCGGAATACGATTCGGCCGATGCGAAGCAAGCCCTCACGGCGCTGAACGCCGCGAAGATGGTCGTCTCGCTCTCGCCGTTCAAGCACGGCCTCGAGTACGCCGACGTGCTGCTGCCGATCGCGCCGTTTACCGAAACGGCCGGTACGTTCGTCAACGCCGAAGGCCTGCCGCAACACTTCAACGGTGTGGTGCGTGCGCTGGGCGAAACGCGTCCGGGCTGGAAGGTGCTGCGCGTGCTGGGCAACCTGCTCAAGCTGCAGGGCTTCGAACAGGACACGGCCGAGCAGGTGCGCGACGAAGCGCTCGCCGGTTTCTCGGCCGCATCGCTCGACAACCGCGCCAAGGCCGCGCTGACGGCCCCGAAGGCCGCAGGGCAGGGGCTGGAGCGTCTGGCCGATGTGCCGATCTATGCCGCCGACTCGCTGGTGCGCCGTGCGCCGTCGCTGCAACTGACCAACGATGCCAAGGCCGCGCTGCGCGCCACGCTGCCGGCCGCGCTGTTCGACAGCCTGGGCCTGGCCGCCGGCGACGCCGTGCGCGTGCGCCAGGGCGATGCCGTGGTCACGCTGCCGGCCGTGCGCTCGGAAACGCTGCCAGCCAATGTGGTGCGCGTACCGGCGGCCACGCCGGCATCCGCCGCGCTTGGCGCGATGTTCGGTGAAATTTCGGTGGAGAAGGCGTAAATGAGCCTGAACGAAGTCATCAATCAATACGGCACGCAACTGCTGGGCGTGGCCTGGCCGACGGTGTGGGCGCTCGTGCGCATTCTTGTCGTGGCCGTGATTCTGCTGCTGTGCGTGGCGTATCTGATTCTGTGGGAGCGCAAGCTCATCGGCTGGATGCACGTGCGTCTCGGTCCGAACCGCGTGGGTCCGGCGGGTCTGCTCCAGCCGATCGCCGACGTGCTCAAGCTTCTGCTCAAGGAAGTCATTACGCCGACGCAGGTCAGCAAGGGCATTTACGCCATCGCTCCGGTGATGGCCGTGCTGCCGGCCTTCGCCATCTGGGCGGTGATCCCGTTCCAGCCGGGCGCGGTGCTCGCCGACGTGAACGCCGGTCTGCTGTATGCCATCGCGATTTCGTCGATCGGCGTGTACGGCGTGATTCTGGCCGGTTGGGCGTCGAACTCGAAGTACGCTTTCCTCGGCGCCATGCGCGCGTCGGCCCAGATGATTTCGTATGAAATCGCCATGGGCTTCGCGCTCGTGACCGTGCTGATGACGGCCGGCTCGCTGAACCTGTCGGATATCGTGCGCTCGCAGGAGGCCGGCATGTTCGCCGGCATGGGCCTGAACCTGCTGTCGTGGAACTGGCTGCCGCTGCTGCCGATGTTCGTCGTCTACTTCGTGTCGGGCATTGCGGAAACGAACCGCCACCCGTTCGACGTGGTGGAAGGCGAATCGGAAATCGTGGCCGGTCACATGATCGAGTATTCGGGGATGGGCTTCGCGCTCTTCTTCCTGGCCGAGTACATCAACATGATCATCATCTCGGCGCTGGCCTCGGTGCTGTTCCTGGGTGGCTGGAGTGCGCCGTTCGGCTTCCTGTCGTTCATCCCGGGCGTGTTCTGGCTCGCGTTCAAGGTGTTCCTGCTGCTGTCGGTGTTCATCTGGGTGCGTGCGACGTTCCCGCGCTACCGCTACGACCAGATCATGCGTCTGGGCTGGAAGGTGTTCCTGCCGCTGACGATCGTCTGGGTGATCGTGGTGGGTGTCTGGATCATGTCCCCCTGGAACATCTGGGGCTGAGGCGAACGGAGTAGAGGAATCCCATGGTAAGGGCAATCAAAGACTTTTTCGGCAGTTTCCTGTTGTTGGAACTGCTCAAGGGCATGGCGCTCACGGGGCGCTACACGTTCGCGCGCAAGGTGACGGTGCAGTTCCCGGAAGAGAAGACGCCGCTGTCGCCGCGTTTTCGCGGACTGCACGCACTGCGTCGCTATCCGAACGGTGAGGAGCGCTGCATCGCGTGCAAGCTGTGCGAAGCCGTGTGCCCGGCAATGGCCATCACGATCGAATCGGACGTGCGTGAGGACAATACGCGCCGCACCACGCGTTACGACATCGATCTGACCAAGTGCATTTTCTGCGGCTTCTGTGAAGAAAGCTGCCCGGTGGACTCGATCGTCGAGACGCACATTCTCGAGTATCACGGCGAGAAGCGTGGCGATCTGTACTTCACCAAGGAGATGTTGCTCGCGGTGGGCGATCGTTACGAAAACGAAATCGCGGCGGCCAAGGCGGCCGATGCGCCGTACCGTTAAGCAGGGCAGGGCGCAGCCCATCGACGACTGCACCCGGTACGGCAATTGACGTTGGCTAATTCTCGCGACACCCGGTGATTATGGAATTCACAACCTTTCTTTTCTACGTGTTTGCGCTGATCCTCGTGGTCTCCGGCCTGAAGGTCGTGACCTCGCGCAACCCCGTACAGTCGGCACTGTTCCTGGTGCTGGCCTTCTTCAACGCCGCGGCGATCTGGATGCTGCTCGAGGCCGAGTTCCTCGCCATCATGCTGGTGCTCGTCTACGTCGGCGCGGTGATGGTGCTGTTCCTGTTCGTGGTGATGATGATCGACATCAACCTCGACGAACTGCGGCGCGGTTTCGGCAAGTTCATTCCGCTGGCGAGTGCCGTCGGCGCGATCATGATCGTCGAGGCGGCGCTGGTGCTCATGCGCGGCTACGGTGCCACGCGCTCGCCGGTCAAGGCCGTGTCGGCCCCGGACGTGCCGAACACCAAGGCGCTCGGTATCGCGCTGTACACCGACTATATCTTTGCCTTCGAAGTGGCAGGTCTGATCCTGCTGGTCGCCGTCGTGGCCGCCATTGCGCTCACGATGCGTACCCGTAAGGATCACAAACAGACCGACCCGAACAAGCAGGTGCGCGTGAAGAAGCGCGACCGCGTGCGTCTGGTGTCGATGCCCGCCGAAGCCCGGCAGCAGTCCACCGGCACCGATGCGCCGGCGGCGGAATAAGGAGACAGCATGATCTCGTTGTCGCTAGCGCATTATCTGGTGTTGGGCGCGATCCTGTTCGCGATCAGCATTACCGGTATCTTCCTCAACCGCAGAAATGTGATTGTGCTGCTCATGGCCATCGAGCTGATGTTGCTCGCGGTCAATCTGAACTTCGTCGCGTTCTCGCATTACCTGGGTGACATTGCCGGCCAGGTATTCGTGTTCTTCATTCTTACGGTGGCCGCCGCGGAAGCCGCGATCGGTCTGGCCATTCTGGTCACCCTGTTCCGTAAGCTCGAAACGGTCAACGTCGAAGATCTCGACCGCCTCAAGGGTTAACAAAAGCGAACGCTGTTATGGCATCCACACTGAATCCAAACCTGCTGCTCGCGATTCCGCTCGCGCCGCTCGTCGGCTCCGTGATCGCCGGCCTGTTCGGCAAGCAAGTCGGACGCGCGGGCGCCCACACGGTCACGATCCTTGGCGTGCTGGTCGCATTTGTACTGTCGGTCATGACCTTCATGGACGTGATGAACGGGGCGAGCTTCAACGCCACGGTCTATGAATGGGCCCGCATCGGCGAGCTCAAGCTCGAGATCGGCTTCCTCGTCGACACGCTCACCGTCACGATGATGTGCGTGGTGACGTCCGTCTCGCTGATGGTGCACATCTACACCATCGGCTACATGGCGGAAGATCCCGGCTACCAGCGCTTCTTCTCGTACATCTCGCTGTTCACGTTCTCGATGTTGATGCTCGTGATGAGCAACAACTTCCTGCAACTGTTCTTCGGCTGGGAAGCGGTGGGCCTGGTTTCGTACCTGCTGATCGGTTTCTGGTACACGCGTCCGACCGCGATCTACGCCAACATGAAGGCGTTCCTGGTCAACCGCGTGGGCGACTTCGGCTTCCTGCTCGGCATCGGCCTGATCCTGGCCTTCACCGGCACGCTGAACTACGGCGAAGTGTTCGCCAAGGCGAACGACGTCGCGGCCCTGTCGTTCCCGGGCACCGACTGGCGTCTGATCACCGTGGCCTGCATCTGCCTGTTCATCGGCGCGATGGGTAAGTCGGCGCAGTTCCCGCTGCACGTGTGGCTGCCGGACTCGATGGAAGGCCCGACCCCGATCTCGGCACTGATCCACGCGGCCACGATGGTGACCGCCGGCATCTTCATGGTGAGCCGCATGTCGCCGCTGTTCGAGCTGTCGGACACCGCACTGTCGTTCATCACGATCATCGGTGCGATCACGGCGCTGTTCATGGGCTTCCTGGGCATGATCCAGAACGACATCAAGCGTGTCGTGGCCTACTCGACGCTTTCGCAGCTCGGCTACATGACGGTGGCGCTCGGCGTGTCGGCCTATCCGGTCGCCATCTTCCACCTGATGACGCACGCGTTCTTCAAGGCGCTGCTGTTCCTCGGCGCAGGTTCGGTGATCATCGGCATGCATCACGATCAGGACATGCGCAACATGGGCGGCCTGTGGAAGTACATGCCGATCACCTGGATCACGTCGCTGCTCGGTTCGCTCGCGCTGATCGGCACGCCGTTCTTCTCGGGCTTCTACTCGAAGGATTCGATCATCGAAGCCGTGGCCGCCTCGCATCTGCCGGGTTCGGGCTTCGCGTACTTCGCCGTGGTCGCCAGCGTGTTCGTCACCGCGTTCTACTCGTTCCGCATGTACTTCCTGGTCTTCCACGGCAAGGAGCGCTTCGGTCAGGCGCATGCGCACCACGACCATGAGACGCACCACGAGGAAGACGAGGAGACGCACGATCACCACCATGGTCTGGCCCCGGGTCAGAAGCCGCACGAGTCGCCGGCCGTCGTGACGATTCCGCTGATTCTGCTGGCGATTCCGTCGGTGATCATCGGCGCCATTGCGATCGCCCCGATGCTCTTCGGCGAGTTCTTCAAGCAGGGCGTGGCGTTCAAGGACGTGATCTTCATCGGTGAAAACCACCCGGCGATGGAAGAGCTCGGTCACGAGTTCCACGGCTGGGTCGCGATGGCGCTGCATTCGTTCGGCACGCTGCCGATCGCACTGTCGGCCCTGGGGATCGTGCTGGCGGCGTTCTTCTACCTGAAGCGTCCGGACATTCCGGCCGCGCTGGCCAAGCAGTTCTCGGGCATCTACAAGCTGCTCGACAACAAGTACTACATGGACAAGATCAACGAAGTGGTCTTCGCCAAGGGCGCGCTCAAGATCGGTCGCGGCCTGTGGAAGGCCGGTGACCAGGGCCTGATCGACGGTGCTGTCGTGAATGGCAGCGCCCGTCTGGTGGGCTGGTTCGCCGGTGTCATCCGCTTCGTGCAATCCGGTTACATCTATCACTACGCGTTCGCCATGATCCTCGGCATGCTCGGGCTCCTGACGCTGTTTGTGACGTTGAACGGCAAGTAACAGGGGGAGCCAATAATAATGCAATCGCTACCGCTTCTGAGTCTGGCCATCTGGCTGCCCATCCTGTCGGGGATCGTCGTCCTCGCGGTGGGGAACGACCGCAACCCGGGCGGCGCACGCGTGCTGTCGCTCATCGGTTCGCTCGCGAGCTTTCTGGTCACGCTGCCGCTGATCTCGAACTTCAACGCCAATACGGCGGCGTTCCAGTTCGTCGAGAAATCGAGCTGGATCGAGCGCTTCCACATCAACTACTTCCTGGGCATCGACGGCATCTCGCTGTGGCTGGTGGTGCTCACGGCGCTCATCACGGTGATCGTGGTGATCGCCGGCTGGGAAGTGATCACGGAGCGTGTCGCGCAGTACATGGCGGCCTTCCTGATTCTCTCGGGTCTGATGATCGGCGTGTTCTCGGCGCAGGACGGCCTGCTGTTCTACGTGTTCTTCGAAGCCACGCTGATCCCGATGTACCTGATCATCGGCGTGTGGGGCGGCCCGAACCGTGTGTACGCGGCGTTCAAGTTCTTCCTGTACACGCTGCTCGGCTCGCTGCTCATGCTCGTCGCGCTGATCTATCTGTACAACGAGACGGGTTCGTTCACGCTGACCGACTGGTACGCGGCGAAACTGCCGATGGACGTGCAGATCCTGCTGTTCGTGGCGTTCTTCATGGCGTTTGCCGTGAAGGTGCCGATGTGGCCGGTGCACACCTGGCTGCCGGACGCCCACGTGGAAGCCCCGACGGGCGGCTCCGTGGTGCTGGCCGCGATCATGCTGAAGCTGGGCGCCTACGGTTTCCTGCGCTTCTCGCTGCCGATCGCGCCGGACGCCAGTCATTACCTGTCGGGCTTCATGGTCGCGCTCGCGCTGATCGCCATCGTCTACATCGGCCTCGTGGCCCTGGTGCAGACGGACATGAAGAAGCTGGTGGCGTACTCGTCGATCGCTCACATGGGTTTCGCCATCCTCGGCTTCTTCATGTTCAGCGAAATCGGCATGCAGGGCGCGATGGTGCAGATGATCTCGCACGGTTTCGTCTCGGGCGCCATGTTCCTGTGTATCGGCGTGCTGTATGACCGCATGCACTCGCGCAACATCGCCGACTACGGCGGTGTAGTGAACACCATGCCGAAGTTCGCCGCGTTCCTGATGCTGTTCGCCATGGCCAACAGCGGTCTGCCGGCAACGTCGGGCTTCGTGGGTGAATTCCTGGTGATCCTGGGTGCCGTGAAGCTGAACTTCTGGGTGGGTCTGCTGGCGGCAACGTCGCTGATCACCGGCGCGGCCTACTCGCTGTGGATGTACAAGCGCGTGATCTTCGGCGCCATCGCCAACGACCATGTGCGCGAGTTGATCGACATCAACAGGCGCGAGTTCTTCATGCTGGCGGTGCTGGCGGCCCTCACGCTGTTCATGGGTATCTATCCGAAGCCTTTCACGGACCTGATGCACACCTCCGTGGTTAACCTCCTCGCCCACGTGGCGCAGACCAAGCTGCCATAATCGGGGAGGAAATCTAGATCATGCAAAACATTAATCTGCTGCCTGCGTTGCCGGAGGCCATCCTGCTGCTCATGATCCTCGTGATCATGATGTGCGACGCGTTCCTCGGCCAGACGCGCAAGCTGAACTACGTGCTGGCACTCATCACCAGCGCCGTCGTGTCGGTGCTGTGGGCCTGCAACGCCGGCGATCCGACTTCGCACTACCTGTTCGGCAACGTGTTCGTGGCCGATCCGATGTCGAACCTGCTCAAGGCTTTCGGCGGTCTGGCGACGTTCGTCACGTTCGTCTACGGTCAGAAGTACCTGGAAGCGCGCGGCCTCGCCCGTGGCGACTTCTACATCCTCACGCTGTTCTCGCTGCTCGGCCTGTCGGTGATGATCTCCGGCAACAACTTCCTGACGCTGTACCTGGGTCTGGAACTGATGTCGCTGTCGCTGTATGCGCTCGCCGCCGTGTGGCGCGATTCGACGAACGCGACCGAGTCGGCCATGAAGTACTACGTGCTGGGTGCACTGGCTTCGGGCTTCCTGCTGTACGGCATGTCGATGATGTACGGCGCGACCGGCTCGCTCGAACTGGCCAAGGTCTTCGAGGTGATCGCCTCGGGCGCCGTGAACAAGATCGTGCTGGTGTTCGGCGTGGTGTTCGTCGTCGCTGGTCTGGCGTTCAAGCTCGGCGCCGCACCGTTCCACATGTGGGTGCCCGACGTCTACCAGGGTGCGCCGACCCCGGTCACGCTGCTCATTGGCGGCGCGCCGAAGCTGGGCGCCTTCGCGCTGCTGCTGCGTTTGCTCGTCGAAGGCATGCTGCCGCTGGCGATCGACTGGCAGCAGATGCTGATCATCCTGGCGGTGCTCTCGCTGGTGGTCGGTAACCTGACGGCCATCGTGCAGACCAACGTCAAGCGCCTGCTGGCCTATTCGACGATCTCGCACATGGGCTTCGTGCTGTTGGGCATGCTCTCGGGCGTGGTGGGCGGCAAGATCGACGGCATCGCCGACGCCTACGGTTCGTCGCTGTTCTACAGCGTGATCTACCTGCTCACGACGCTCGGCACCTTCGGTATCGTGCTGCTGCTCTCGCGCAAGGGCTTCGAGGCCGAGAACCTGTCGGATCTGAAGGGCCTGAACCAGCGCAGCCCGTGGTTCGCCTTCGTCATGCTGATGCTGATGTTCTCGCTGGCCGGCATTCCGCCGCTGGCAGGCTTCTACGCCAAGCTGGCCGTGCTGCAGGCGGTGGTGAACGCCGGCATGGTGTGGCTGGCCGTGGTGGCGGTGGTCGCTTCGCTGATCGGCGCGTTCTACTACCTGCGTGTCGTCAAGCTGATGTACTTCGACAAGCCGGAAGACACCCATGGGCTGGAAGGCAGCGGCACGATGCGCTTCGTGTTGTCGCTCAACGGCCTGGTGCTGCTGTACCTGGGCCTGATGCCCGGCTCGCTGATGGACTGGTGCCTGCGCACCATCAAGCTGACGCTGGCCAGCTGAGCGACGCAACAAACGAGTGAGCACGGGCAGGCCATGAACCCTATGGCCCGCCCGGCCCCGGAACGCAACAGGCGGTCGACGAACCGCCGACGAACGGCAGGAGAGCGCAACGATGAGCATGTCCGCGGGCGGTATGCTGGTGATTTTGCTGGCCGTGCTGGGTGCGAACCTGCCGTTCGTGAACCAGCGTCTCTTTGGCGTGGTGCTGCTCAAGCGGGCGGTCAAGCCGTTGTGGCTGCGCCTGATCGAGATGCTGGCGGCGTATTTCGTCGTCGGGGCGCTCGGTTACCTGGTCGAGTCGGGCATCGGCAACGTGTTCCCGCAAGGCTGGGAGTTTTACGCCATCACCGCGAGCCTGTTCGTGGTGTTCGCATTTCCGGGCTTCGTCTACCGGTATTTGTGGCGTCATCGACCGGCGGCTACCGCCTGAGATGCCCGCTTCACGAGACGCCGCCCCATCGGGCGGCGTTTTGTTTTTGGCTTCGCCAATCTTCAGCCCCGGAGGGCTTATGACCGAACGTCAACTCGACGATCAGCATTTGATCGAGACGCCTTTGGCGAGCGAAACCGTCTATGACGGTGCATTCCTGACCATCAA
This sequence comes from Pandoraea pulmonicola, assembly GCF_000815105.2. Taxonomy (NCBI): domain Bacteria; kingdom Pseudomonadati; phylum Pseudomonadota; class Betaproteobacteria; order Burkholderiales; family Burkholderiaceae; genus Pandoraea; species Pandoraea pulmonicola. Next base: position 2,207,251 of record NZ_CP010310.2, read on the forward strand.
GCGCGACAGCGTGCGCCTGCCCGACGGCAAGACGGCCACGCGCGAGTACACCACCCACCCGGGGGCCGTCATGGTGATCCCGTTGTTCGAGGACGGGCAGGTGCTCATGGAGCGCCAGTATCGCTACCCGCTCAAGCGCGTGATGACGGAGCTGCCGGCGGGCAAGCTCGACGAGGCCGAAGGCGGTCTCGCATGCGGTCAGCGCGAATTGCTCGAAGAGACCGGCTATCGCGCCGAGCGTTGGGACTACCTCACGCGCATCCACCCGGTGATTTCCTACTCGACCGAGTTCATCGACATCTGGCTCGCACGCGAACTGACGCACGGCGAGCAGCGGCTCGACGAAGGCGAGTTTCTCGACGTATTCAAGATGCCCGCGACCGAATTGCTGCAGTGGGTGCGCGACGGCCGTGTCACGGACGTGAAAACGATTATCGGCGCGTTTTGGCTGGAGAAGATATTATCGGGAGTCTGGCAGCCGAACGAGCGTTCGCCGCTGCGCTGATCCCGATCTCTGATCTGTTTTCCATCGCGCGTCTCGCTGCGGCGGGGCCGGGACACATTCATCGCGTCATGAAGGTATTTGATTTGCGCTGTGCGAAAGAGCACACCTTCGAGGGCTGGTTCGGCTCGGAGGACGATTACCTGTCGCAACAGGCTCGAGGCCTGGTGAGCTGCCCTGTGTGCGGCGAGACGGAGATCGTGCGCATGCCGTCGGCGCCGCGCCTGAATCTGTCGGGCGGCACGGCGCTCGGCGGCGATGCTCGCGCGAGAGGCGAGGCGGGCGGCGCCGGTGCTGCTGCGCGTCCGCCCGTGCCGCCGGAAGTCGCCGAAGCGCATCGCGAGCTGCAATCGCTCTGGATGAAGGCGGTGCGTCACGTGATGGCCAACACGGAGGACGTCGGCGAGAAATTTGCCGAGGAAGCGCGCAAGATCCACTACAACGAGGCGCCGGAGCGCAATATCCGCGGCACGACCTCGCGCGAGGAGGCCGAAGCGCTGGCCGAGGAAGGCATCGACGTGATGATGCTGCCGCTGCCGGACGCCGCGAAAGAGACCCTGCAATAGGGCTTGTTGCCTCTCGAGCGCGTTCGTGCTCATGGTTGTGCTCATGCATAATGATTGACGAACGCAGGCCCGGACACGGCGCCGGGGTGGCGCATTCAACATGCGGGAGATGGAGATGGCAACGCTGGAGTACTACTTCGAGGACTTCGCTGTCGGGGACACGTTCGATCTCGGCGAGTACACGTTCAATGCCGACGAGATCGTGCGCTTCGCCCGGCAGTTCGACCCGCAGCCGTTTCACGTGGACGAGGGCGCCGGGCGAGACTCCCATTTCGGCGGTTTGGTCGCGAGCGGCTGGCATACGTGCAGCATCATGATGCGGCTGAACGTCGACAAGCTCCTCTCGCGCGCCGCGAGCATGGGGTCGCCGGGGGTGGAGCAGATCGAATGGCTCAAGCCGGTGCGTCCCGGCGACACGATCACGGTCACGAGCAGCACGCTGGAAGTGCGGGCGTCGAAGAGCCGTCCCGACCGCGGTATCGTCCGCCAGCTCTGGACCGCCACCAATCAGCATGGCGAGGAAGTGTGCCGCTTTCGTGGCACGGGACTGTATCTGAAGCGTCCGACCTGAGTGCCCGACCCAAACGCCCATGGGCCCTGGGGGCCGATCCGGTCCCCGACGGGGCTTTCAATCAAGTTCTGCAAGTCTGCCGATCCCGCCGACCGGCGTGCCGTCGCGCGGATCGGTGCGAGTCGGTCGGTGTCGGATCAGTGCGAAAGGTCGCTCACGGACGCCGCCGGCGCGTCGCGCTTGACCTGCGCAATACCGTCCTCCATCTGTTCGGCCGTCGAGAACATCTGGCTTTGACCGATGATCTCCCCATTGCGTGCCTTGAGCACGAAATAGGGGCGGCCCGACGTGGATGTCTTGCGCTCGAAGCGGTGGTCTTCGCCCGAGTTCTTTCGTACGGATTCGATGCCGTTCTGCGCCGAGGCACGGGCCTTGTAGGACTCGGAGGAGAGAATGACGTGCCCGCTGTCGGCCAGCAACTGAAAGTGGAATTCACCGTTGGGGCTGCGCTTGAGTTCGAACTTGCCTGACATATGTGGATCTCCCGGATCTTCCAAAAGCCAGCGGCGAGGAACTGCGAACTGCAAGGTGATGGCGGCGTGCGCCGCATCGAAGCGGTTTGCCCGGACAAGTCACGAGACGACGTACCGGGCGGATTGCGCTTAGATTAGCACCGCCGGCGTTCCGACGGAACCGCAGTTTGTTTCGAAGTGTAAACCACTTGCGGGCCGGACCAGCCGGAAGTCCGGCCCGGCCGACACATCAGCGTCGCGCGTACTGCGTGGCGCCGAACAGGATCTCGCGGGCCTTGTCGTCCTGCAGCGGCTTGCGCGCGTCGGCGAGCACCTTGGTGCCGCGCTGGACGGCGGGACGAGCCTCGATGGCCTCGAACCACCTCTTCACGTTGGGGAAGTCGGACAGTTCCACGCCCTGATTCTTCCAGGAGCGCAGCCACGGCCAGATCGCAATATCCGCGATGGTGTACATGTCGCCCGCCACATACGGATGGTTGCCCAGACGCTTGTCGAGCACGCCATACAGGCGTCGCGCCTCGTTGGTGTAGCGCTTGATCGCGTAATCGATCTTCTCGGGCGCGTAGATGCGGAAGTGATGCGCCTGGCCGAGCATCGGGCCCACGCCGCCCATCTGGAACATCAGCCATTCGAGCGTTTCGTACTTGCCGCGCACGTCCTCGGGCAGGAAGCGCCCGGTCTTGCCGGCGAGATAGAGCAGGATCGCGCCCGACTCGAACAGCGAGATCGGCTCGCCGTCCGGGCCGTCCTCGTCGACGATGGCCGGGATCTTGTTGTTCGGCGAGATGGCGAGAAATTCGTCCTTGAACTGGTCGCCCGCGCCGATGTCGATGGCATGTGCGTGGTAGGGCAACCCGCACTCTTCGAGCATGATGTGGACTTTGTGGCCGTTGGGCGTGGCCCAGGAATAGACCTGAATCAATTGCGGCTCCTCGTATGGTGGCGTCGACGGACGCCGGTCGCCAATCGGGTGCCGCAACCATCGCGTCGAGCGGGCGGCACGGTGACGGCACGGATGTCGGAACGGGGCGGGGGCGCGAGCGCCGCACCCCCGGGAAACACTGCCCGGAAATTACACCACAGAACGCCGACGCTTGCCTGACGCGGGGTCAGTGGCTACCGTCTTCGTCGTCCATGTGACGCGCCAGTTCGAGCTTGGCGATGGCGTTGCGATGGACCTCGTCGGGACCGTCGGCAAAGCGCAGTGTGCGGGCGCTGGCATAGGCGTAGGCGAGCGGGAAGTCGCCGGACAGCCCCGCTGCGCCATGTGCCTGCATTGCCCAATCGAGCACCTGGCAGGCCATGTTCGGCGCCACGACCTTGGTCATGGCGATCTCCGCGCGCGCCGCCTTGTTGCCGACCGTATCCATCATGTAGGCCGCCTTGAGCGTGAGCAGGCGCGCCTGTTCGATCAGGCAGCGCGCTTCGGCGATGCGCTCGCGGGTGACGCCTTGCGCCGCGATCGGTTTGCCGAAGGCCACGCGCGAGAGCGTGCGCCGGCACATCAGCGCCAGTGCTCGTTCGGCCAGCCCGACGAGACGCATGCAGTGGTGGATGCGTCCCGGCCCGAGCCGTCCCTGTGCGATCTCGAAGCCGCGCCCCTCGCCGAGCAGCAGGTTCGAGGCGGGGACGCGCACGTCGTCGAGCACGATTTCCATATGACCGTGCGGCGCATCGTCGTAGCCGAAGACCGTGAGCGGACGCACGCGCGAGACGCCCTTGGCGTCCGCCGGGACCAGGATCATCGATTGCTGGACGTGTTTCGGCGCCTCGGGATCGGTCTTGCCCATCACGATGTACAAGGCGCAGCGCGGATCGCCCGCGCCCGTCGACCACCATTTTCTGCCGTTGACGACATAGTCGTCGCCGTCGCGCCGGATCTGGCATTGCACGTTGGTCGCGTCCGACGACGCAACGTCCGGCTCCGTCATCAAAAACGCCGAACGGATTTCGCCGCGCAGCAGCGGCGCCAGCCACTGCGCCTTCTGGGCCTCGGTGGCGTAGCGCTCGAGCGTCTCCATGTTGCCGGTGTCCGGCGCGTTGCAGTTGAACACCTCGGGTGCCCACGGCACCTGTCCCATGATCTCGCACAGCGGCGCGTATTCGACGTTCGTGAGGCCCGCGCCGCGGCCGGAGTCAGGCAGGAAGAGGTTCCAGAGGCCGGCCTGCCGGGCGAGCGGCTTGAGCCGTTCGATGACCTGCGACGGTTGCCAGGCGTCACCCTGCCGGCGCGCGATGTCGATCTCCTCCAGATACCGATGCTCGTTCGGAAAGATGTGTTCGTCGAAGAACGCGTTCAGGCGGGCGCGCAGGGCTTCGACTTTCGGGCTGTAGCTGAAATCCATGACGTCTCCGTTCGGTGACCGTTAGCGCGACGCCGCGTCGCGTTGCGCGTACTCCCACGCCAGCTCGGCCATCGGCCGCGCGCGCTTGCCGGCGTCGAGCGCTTGCTGGCTCGCGGCCGTGCCGTCGCTCACGCGTTTCATGATGCCTTGCAGGATCGCGGCGATGCGGAACATGTTGTACGCGAGATAGAAGTTCCACTGGGCGGGCGGCTGGCTGCCCGTGCGTGCGCAGTAGCGGGCCACGTACTCGCGCTCGCCCGGAATACCCAGCGCGGCCCAGTCGAGGCCGGCAATGCCACGAAACACGCCGGGACTGACGTGCCACGCCATGCAGTGATAGCTGAAGTCCGCGAGCGGATCGCCCAGCGTCGAGAGTTCCCAGTCGAGCACGGCGAGCACGCGCGGCTCGCTCGGATGGAAGATCAGGTTGTCGAGCCGGAAGTCGCCGTGCACGATGGTCGTGCGTTCGGGGGCGTCCGACGGCAGATGCGCGGGCAGCCATTCGATCAGGCGGTCCATGGCCTCGATCGTCTCCGTCTCCGAAGCGCGATATTGCTTGCTCCATCGCGCGATCTGGCGCGCGATGTAGTCGCCGGGCTTGCCGTAGGTTTCGAGTCCGATGGCGCGGTAGTCGACGCGGTGAAGGGCGGCGATGACGCGGTTCATCTCGTCGTAGATGGCGCCACGTTCGGCCGGCGACATGCCGGGCAGCGACGGGTCCCACAGCACGCGCCCCGGCACGTAATCCATCACGTAGAACGCCAGCCCGATCAGGCTTTCGTCTTCGCACAGGCCACGCATGCGGGCGACGGGAACGTCCGTGCGCGCGAGCGCGTCCATCACGCGGTACTCGCGCTCGATGGCGTGGGCGGAGGGGAGCAGTTTGCTCGACGGCGCCGGCTTCGTACGAAGCACGTACGCGGCGCCCGGGGTCGTCAGGCGGTACGTCGGATTGGATTGGCCGCCGTTGAATTGCGAGATCGCGAGCGGCCCGGCGAAGCCGTCGACGTGCGAGGTGAGCCAGCGCTCGAGCGCGGCGGCGTCGAACGGGGCTCGTCCCTCGAGGGGCCGTTCGCCCGCGAACGCGGAAAAATCCTGGGGAAGCGCCTCGGCCATGCTGTCTCCTGCATTTCCGGTGCTGCGTTGATCGGAAGTGTCTCGACTGCTGTGGGGACTTCGGGTCTTGCGGTGCGCCGTCCGGCGGCGCGGCGGCTGCGCCACACCTGCCGCCGCCTGCCTTCGCTCAACGGCGCTGCAGCGAACGCGTAAACGACGCGAAGATCTTTTCCATTACCGTGAGCCGGTTGTCGCGATGCAATGGCTGCGGTGGCGCGAAGTTCAACAGACGAACGATCCAGTCTTCCGGCTTGTCGCCCACGTCCAGCGCATTGATACAGGCCGGTGTCTGGGCGAGCTGGCCGATGAACAGGCGTCCGAGTGGATGCATCGCATGCGAGAGAATCGCGCGGTTCACGCCGCCGTGCAACACCAGCAGCACCGTGTCCCACGAGCGGTCGGCGCGCAGCTCGGCGAGCGGCGGTACCACGCGCTCGAGCAGTTCGCGCACGGACTCGCCGTTCAGGAAGCGCGTGTCTTCGGGCACGACGCCATCGAACGCCGCGAGGAACGCCTGCGCGAGATCGCCCGGTGACAGATCGGCGATGTTGCCTGCACGAATTTCCTGCCAGCACGTCCACGTTTCGATCTCGACCTGTTGCCCGGTCTCCGCGAGAACGCGTTCGGCCGTCTCGCGCGTGCGCGGCAAGCCGCTCACGATGACCCGGTCGAAGCGGATGTTCTCCGCCGCGAAGGCGCGCCCGGCGGCGCTCGCCTGTGCGCGTCCCTGTTCGTTGAGCGGGACGGCGTCGGCATCGATCGGTTTGCCGCTGTCGTCGAAGTATGTGACGTCGCCGTGGCGCATCAGATAGATGCGTCGACGTTGCGGCGGGGTGAAGGCCAAGGGGCTCGTGTCGGGGCCGGGATGGCCGAGTGAGCTCATGCGGAAATTCTCCTGAGTTTGTGCGTGGCGCGCGGCCGGACATCGACGTGCCGCAAGCGCCGGAAGTTCATGTGCGCGGTTGCCCGACCGGATTCGTCAGTCGTATTTTGCTGGGCGTTTCTCCAGGAAGGCGCTGATGCCTTCCAGACCATCGGCGTGATGCAGCGACGCCACGAAGTTGTCGCGCTCGGCGCTCAGTTGCGCGTTGAGGGTTTCGCTCGCGCCGCTCTCGATGAGCGACTTGATCCGGCCGACGGCATTCGGCGAGAGCTGCGCGAGATCGGTGGCCCAGTTCAGCGCTTCGGCGCGCGCCTGCCCGGGAGCGACCACGCGGTTCACGACGCCGGCAGCGGCCAGACGCGGCGCCGCCACTGGCTTGCCTTCGAGCAGGATCTCGGTGGCGAGGGCGCGCGGCAGCGCTTGCGAGAGGAACCACGAACCGCCGCCGTCGGGCGTGAGGCCGACTTTGACGTAGGCCATCACGAACTTCGCGTTCTCGGCGGCAACCAGCAGATCGCAGGCGAGGGCGAGCGAGAAGCCCGCACCCGCCGCGGCGCCTTCGACCGCCGCGATCACCGGCTTCGGGCAGGCGCGCAGCGCCTCGATCCACTCGGCCAGTGCGTCGATGCTGGCGGCCTGCACCGACGGATCCTGCTTGCGGTTCTCGAGCAGGCGGTTGAGGTTGCCGCCCGCGCAGAAGAAGTTGTCGGCGCCGGTGAGCACCACGGCATGCACCGACGGATCGCGTTCGGCCGTGGCGAGCGCTTCCACTCCGGCGGCATACATGTCCGGATGCAGTGCGTTGCGCGCTCCGGGGTTGGACAGCGTCAGCACCAGGGTCTGGTCGATGCGTTCGGCAAGCAGTTCGGCGCTCATGAGGCGAGTCTCCGGATCACTGTTCTTCGGTGAGCAGCGACACGCCGAGCTGCGCGCGGCGCGTGAGCCACGGCGACGGACGGTAGCGCTGGTCGCCATAGAACGATTGCAGATTGCGCAGGACGGTGAGCAGTTGGCGGGCGCCCACGGCGTCGCCAAGCGCCAGCGGGCCCTTGGCGTAGCCCAGTCCCAGCGTCACCGCGCGGTCGATGTCGCCCGGCGTGGCGATGCGCTGCTGCGCGATGTCGGCGCCGATGTTCACGATGGTGGCGATCACGCGCTGCGCCACGAAGCCGGCGGAGTCGCGGATGACCGTGACCGGCGTGCCGCCCTGCGCGAACAGGGCGTGCGCGGCGTTGCGCGCTTCGGGCGTGGTGACCGGCGTGGTCATCAGTGTATGACGCTTCGCGCCCGCGAGCGGCAGCAGCGTGTCGACGGCGACCGTACGCGTGGCGTCGAGGCCTTGCTCGACGGCGCAGGTGGTGGCGTCGAGGCCCAGCGGCGTGACGACGATCAACGCGTCATCGGACGGCTTCTCGCCGTTTTCGATGTTCACGCCCGTCGCTCCCAGCAGTTCGACCACCGCCGCGAAGCCGCGTGTGTCCGCGCGGCTCACCCAGACGCTGGCGGGCAACGTGTCCGGTGCCGGCGCCTCGGGCGGCACCAACTGCTTGCCATCGACATAGCGGTAGAAGCCTTCGCCGACCTTGCGGCCGAGCAGACCCCCTGCGAAACGCACGGCCGTGATCGGCGACGGGCGGAAGCGTGCTTCCTCGTAGAACTGGTGATAGATCGACTCCATCACCGGATGCGAGACGTCGAGCGCGGTCAGATCGAGCAGTTCGAACGTGCCCAGGCGGAAGCCGGCCTGCTCGCGCAGGATGCGGTCGATGTCGGCAAAGCTCGCCACGCCTTCGCTCGCCACGCGCAGGCCTTCGGTGTTCATGCCGCGCCCCGCGTGGTTGACGATGAAGCCCGGCATGTCCTTGCAGCGCACGGCGGTGTGACCCATGCGCCGCCCGAGAGCGAGCAGGGCGTCGCCGACTTCGGGCGCGGTGCGCAGGCCGTCGATGACCTCGACCACCTTCATGAGCGGCACCGGGTTGAAGAAGTGGTAGCCCGCCACGCGCTCCGGACGCTCGCATGCGGCGGCAATCGCCGTGATCGACAGCGACGACGTGTTGGATGCGAGGATCGCGTCGGGCGCCACAATGCCTTCGAGCGAGCGGAACAGGTCGCGCTTGACGTCGAGCTTCTCGATGATGGCTTCGACCACCAACTGACAATCCGCGAGGTCTTCCAGTGCGGCGCAGGCCTGCAGGCGGTCCATCGTCGCCGCGACGCTCGACGCCTCGATCTTGCCCTTCGCGGCGAGCTTGTCGAGCGTCTCGCGCAGCGTGTCGAGGGCGCTCTGGACGGCCTTGGCGTTGGTGTCGTAGAGCTTCACGCGCAAGCCGGCCTGGGCGGCGATCTGAGCGATGCCACGGCCCATGGCGCCGGCGCCGACGATGCCCAGCACATCGATTGCCTTGGCGGAGGATGCGGTCGGGGAAGATGCTGTCATTCGGAGTGTCTCGAAGTTGTGATGTCTGTGATGGTCGCGTCAGCCACGCATGCTCGGGGGAGGTCGCTCCAGTCGCTCCGGCGCGATGACAGACGCGAGCGCCTGAAATCCCGCTGCCGGTCGGCATGACGCGGCGGTGGTGCCGCCATGGTGCGCCATTCTATCGTCCGACCGGTCGGTCGGGAAATGAATTTCCTGGCGAGACGGCCTGCGATGCAAACCGATGCCCCTGCGGCGTTGCGGCTATTGTCGCCGATCTCGCGTCGGCTGCCAGCGGTTGTTCCGCTGCGCGGTCGGGAGACGGGGCGGGGAGCGTGCCTCCGGGCGGGCGAGTGCCGCGGGAGCGTGGCGGAATTCGGGACGTCGTGACAGGCTAGCACCTCCCGTTTGCCCCCGCGATGCCGGTACACTCCCGGTAGCCGCCGTTCGCGGACCGCCATTCGCTATTGTTCGCTACCGCGAGATGGCGCGATGCCGCGGGAGCGCGAGCGACGGCCATCGACGCCGCTGCCGTTATCGAGGCAGCGCACCCGGGACGCATCATGAACATTGCGCACGCGTCGTCGCCCGCTGTCCATTATCGAGGCGCCGGTCGTGCCGCAGGGGAGACATCATGTTGAAGCTGTACGGATTTCCAATCAGCAACTACTACAACAAGGTCAAGGTTGTGCTGTACGAGAAGGGTCTGCCCTTCGAAGAAGTCGAGTCGATCCCGTGCCAGGACGAGCCGGTGCTGCAGTGCTCGCCGCTCGGCAAGGTGCCGTATCTGCAGACCGAACACGGCTATCTGGCCGAGTCGCAGGTAATCTGCGATTACCTCGAAGCCGCGCATCCGACGCCGGCGCTGTTCTCGCAGGACCCGTGGCGCCAGGCAAAGGAGCGCGAATTGCTCACGATGCTCGAACTGCATCTGGAGCTGGTCGTGCGCGAAGTGTACACGCAGGCGTTCTTCGGCGGCACAGTGTCGGAAGGCACGCGCAGTCGCACCGAGAAGCTGCTGCGCCGGAACATCGTGGCGTTCAAGCGTCTGGCGAAGTTCTCGCCGTACCTGGCAGGCGAGACGTTCACCATGGCCGACGTTGCCGCCGGTATCCATCTGCCGATTCTCGGCATGGCCACGCAGGCGGTGTACGGCGAGGATTTCCTGCAGAGCGCCAGCATCGACTGGAAAGCGTATGGCAAGCAGTTAGCGGAGCGCGAGTCGTTCCAGCGCATGCGTGCCGAGCAGAAGGCGTATCAGCAGGCGCAGAAGGCCAAGGCGGGTTGATATTGGCGAAGACGTCTGCGGGGGTGTTGGCGAGCGCCTGCTGAGGCGCGCCGTCGCATCCTCTCAAAAGAAGAGGGCCGTCATCGTTCGATGGCGGCCCTCTTTTTTGCATTTCGCATGCGGCATGCCGCGCGCGTCACCGCCTGTGGCAAGCCGTGGTGGATCAGAGCTTCGCCAGACGCGCGAGCGCCGCGCGCAGCGTATCGTCCTGCTTGGCGAAGCAGAAACGCACCACGCCCGATTCGTGCGGCTCGTGATAGAAGGCCGAGACGGGAATGGCCGCCACGCCGATTTCGCCGGTGAGCCACAGCGCGAAGTCGCCTTCGCTCATGTCGCTGATCGCGCTGTAGTCCACGCACTGAAAGTAAGTGCCTTCGCACGGCAGCAGCTTGAAGCGCGTGTTGGCGAGGCCCGCGCGGAACAGATCGCGCTTTTTCTGATAGAAGTCCGAGAGCTCTAGATAGGGCGCCGGGTCGCGCATGTAATCGGCCAGACCGACCTGCATCGGCGTGTTCACCGTGAACACGTTGAACTGGTGCACCTTGCGGAACTCCGCCGTGAGCGAGGCCGGCGCGGCGACGAAGCCGACCTTCCAGCCTGTCACGTGATACGTCTTGCCGAAGCTCGAAACGATGAAGCTGCGCCGAGCCAGTTCGGGATGGCGAGCCACGCTCTCGTGACGCTTGCCGTCGTACACCATGTGTTCGTAGACCTCGTCCGAGATCAGCAGAATGTCGGTGCCTGCCACGATCTCGGCGAGCTTCGCCAGATCGCGCTCATGCCACACGGTGCCGCTCGGGTTGTGCGGCGTGTTGAACAGGATGAGACGCGTGCGCGGCGTGACGGCCGCGGCGAGCTTGTCGAACGGGATGCGGAAGTCGGGCGCCTCCAGCGTGATGTACACCGGCTTGCCGCCCGCGAGCTCGATCGACGGCACATAGCTGTCGTACGTCGGCTCGAACACGATCACTTCGTCGCCCGGATGCACCGTTGCGAGAATCGCGGTGAGCAGCGCCTGCGTGGCGCCGGCCGTGATCGTGATCTCGGTGTTCCAGTCGTAGCGTTGTCCGTAGAGTTTGCCGATCTTCTCGGCGATCGCCTGACGCAGCGCCGGCACGCCGGCCATCGGCGGGTACTGGTTGTGGTCTTCGCGCATGGCGCGCGAGACGGCGTCGACGATCTTCGGGTCGCACGCGAAATCCGGGAAACCCTGGCCGAGATTCACCGCCTGCTTCTCCGCCGCGAGTGCGGACATCACGGTAAAGATCGTGGTGCCGACGTTCGGCAGGCGCGAGGTGAGCGGCGGGGCGGTCAGTGCGGGAGAGGAAGCGGCAGGAGCCATGGGTGGCGCGTTCATTTGGACAGTGGAGGCAATCGGCAGCGATCAACAGACCCCCATTCTACCGCCGGCGCGGCGCCCATGCGGGCGACGCCCGGTGTGAGCGAGCCTAAATCCGGCTCAAATCGAACTCAAATGCAAACCGCACCTCGCATGACCTCAGACGGCTGTGGTCAACAGCGAGGTGAAAGCGCTCGCCGTCACGATCCGAAAGCCGAACTGACGGGCCACGCGGCTGCGCAACTTGAGTACCGCCTTGTCTTTGCTGACGAGCCAATGGGCCTGGCCGTCGCGCGCCGCTTCGAGGAATTTCTGATCGTCGCGGTCGCGGCACAGCGGCAGCGGCACGGCGGGTGCGGCGTCCTCGGGGGCGAGGACCGGTTGCGTGTGCGTGTCGACCCAGGCGAGTGCGGCGCCATTGTCGATTTCGCGCGAAGCGAATTGCGGATAGGTCAGGACGATGGCGAGCTCGTCGCGACAGCGCGGCGCCATGAGCGCGGTGAGGCGGCGCGCGACGAGCGCATCGCGCACCGGCCGGGCGATGGGATCGTCGAAGACGAGTAGGTCGATCCAGACGTTCGTGTCGAGCACCACGCGCGGTGGCGCGGCGAGGGTCGCGAGGTGTTCGGCGAAGGCCCGGTCGGCGGGCGTGGCAACAGCGTTTTGAAGCATTGGATAGAATGACGGTTTCACGTTTTTGCAGGAACGCTGCACCCTCTATGATAATTGTTCTCTCGCCGGCCAAATCGCTCGACTATGAAACGCCGCCGCACGTGAGCACGCACACCGTGCCGCAATTCGTGGACGATGCGGCCGAACTGATCGAAGGCCTGCGTGAACTGAGCCCGGCCCAGGTCGGCTCGCTCATGAGCATTTCCGATCAACTCGCCGCGCTCAACGCCACGCGCTACGCCGAGTGGACGACCCGCTTCGACACCACCAATGCCAAACAGGCCGTGCTCGCATTCAACGGCGACGTCTACGAGGGCCTCGCCGCCCGTAGCCTGAGCGCTTCGCAGCTCGATTTCGCGCAACGCCACCTTCGCATTCTGTCGGGCCTGTACGGCGTGCTGCGTCCGCTCGATCTGCTCCAGCCGTATCGTCTCGAGATGGGCACGCGCTTTGCGAACAAGCGCGGCCGCGACCTCTATGCATTCTGGGGCGAGCGCGTGACGCAGACGATCAATGCGGCGCTCGCCGAGCACGTCGAGACGCGCCGCGTACTCGTGAACCTGGCTTCCGAGGAGTATTTCAAGGTGATCAAGCGCCGTCTCGTCGCAGCCCCCGTGATCACGCCGGTGTTCGAGGACTGGAAGAGCGGCAAGTACAAGATCATCAGCTTCTACGCCAAGCGGGCGCGCGGTCTGATGGCGCGCTATGCGATCGAGCGCGGCGTGACCGACGTGCAGCAACTCAAGGCATTCGACAGCGAGGGTTACGCCTTCGACGACAGCGTGTCGAACGACGCGCTGTGGGTCTTCCGCCGTCGCGTGGCCTGACGCCCGCCACCTCCCAGCCCCGGGCATGCCCCGGGGTTTTTCATTTCCGCCAGTGGGGCAAGTCATGACCGTCCAGATCAGCAGCAGGTTCGACAGCGGCGCCATTCACGTGGTGAGCCGCGAGCGCGCCGACGACATTCACGTTCGCGTGCCGCAAGACGGCGCCGCCGAATTCGCCCAGTGGTTCCATTTCCGCGTCCAGGGCGTGGGCGGCGCGCCGTGCCGCATCGTGTTCGACAACGCCGGGCAGACGTCGTACCCGCGCGGCTGGGAAAACTACCGCGCGGTGGCGTCGTACGACCGCGTGAGCTGGTTTCGCGTGCCGACGACCTACGACGGCCACGTCATGACCGTGTCGTTCACATCGGCGCACAACAGCGTCTATCTCGCCTATTTCGAGCCCTACCCGGAAGAGCGCCATCTGGCGTTGCTCGGCACGGCGCAGAATTCGCCGCGCGTGAGCTCGCGTTCGCTGGGGCAGACCATCGACGGCCGCGACATGACGCTGCTCACCGTGGGTGAGCCAGGCGAGGGCAAGCGCAATATCTGGGTGATCGCGCGTCAGCACCCCGGCGAGACGATGGCCGAGTGGTTTGTCGAGGGCCTGCTGCGCCGTCTGCTCGGGGCGGGCGACTGGACTGGCGATCCGCTGGCCGCCGCGGTGCTCGACGAGGCGGTGTTCCACATCGTGCCGAACATGAATCCCGACGGCGCCGCGCGTGGCAATCTGCGCACGAACGCGGCCGGCGCGAACCTCAATCGCGAGTGGCTCGAACCCGATCCGTCGCGCAGCCCCGAGGTGTATCAGGTGCGGGCCGCGATCGAATCGCTCGGCTGCGACATGTTCTTCGACATTCATGGCGACGAAGCGCTGCCGTACGTCTTCCTGGCGGGCAACGACGGCGTCGAGTGGGCGACCGATGCGGTTCTTGCGCGCGAGAAGGCCTTCGGCGAGCGGCTGAAGGCCGCGAGCCTCGATTTCCAGGACAAGTTCGGCTACCCGCCGGGCAAGCATGGCCCGGAGTCGCTCAAGCTCGCGTCGAAATGGATCGCGCACCGCTTCGGCTGTCTCTCGCTCACGCTGGAGATGCCGTTCAAGGACAACGCGAACCGGCCAGATGCGCGCGTGGGCTGGAGCGGCGCGCGCAGCGCTGCGCTGGGCGCGTCGATGCTCGCGGCCATCTGGTCGCAGATGCAGGCCGACAAGGCGCAGGCGCCGACGTAACGCGCGACAGGGCGCGACAAGGCGCGTCAAGGCACGACGCGCGCTGCGTCGTGCTTCCGCACACGGATCGCTCAGTGCGCCTTCTTCTTCGCGGTGTTCTTCTTGGCCGTGCCCGACTTCGACGACGACGCCTTCGCCGTCGACTTGCCGCCTGACGATTTCGCCGTCGTGCCGCGCTTGCCCGACTTGGCGGTGGCGTGCGACGACTTGCCGCGGGTGCCGCGCGTAGCACGCTTGACTGGCTGTTCGACCTGCGGCAGCGGCGACGTATAGTCGAAGCCCATCATGCGGCCATCGGCGTAGCCGCAGCGGATGTGGATCTTGTCCGTCTGTCCGCCGGTGCGTTTGCCGGTGCCGTCGAGTTCGACCATCTGCGTGACGTCGACGCGTTGCTTGCGATCGTCGAACGGGCCGGACCATGGGGCGACCTTGGCATGCTCGGGGTCGAGCGCATTGTCGGCGTATTCGACGCTCTCGTACCCGGGCAACGTGGCCACGACGAAGCTCGCGTGCGCGGCGCAGTCGGCCACGAGCGGATCCGCGTGACGGGTGTTGATGAACTGCTCGACCAGCGCGCGATGCTGCTCGAGCGTGAATGCCTGTGCGGGGGCCGTGAAGGCCGACAGGCAGAGAGGCGTCGCGACCGTGGCGATACCGGCGATCTGGCGCACGGCTCGCAACACGGCGCCTGCGGCGCGTTGAAAAAATCGATTCGACATTGCTTGACGTATTCTCGGGGGGCGCAAGGGTCAGACCCTAAGCATTGCAGAGCAATGCGGGCATGCGGCGACTCATTCGATGAGTCTCTGGCACGCGCCGCTCGCGAAGAAGCTTTGCCGCATGCTGAGAGACTGCGACAGAGCGGCTCTCATCTTAACCGAAAAAAAGTCGCCGACGCCCGCTGGATAAGCCCGTCGACGCAACTCGAAGCGGGGCGAGAGTTACGGCGCGCTACAATGCCCTCCTTTCCGGCGTTCGCGCGTCGGGCGTGTACCACGTATCCACGCCGATGCGCACGGCCCGCACACGATTTCTCTTTCCTGCATGTTTGCAAACTCACGCACTGTCGACAGCGCTCAAACCGGTCCGCATGAAAAGCTCGCCGCGCTCGTGATGCGTCATCGCGACGCCGCATTCCGCAAGCCGTTGGCGGCTTACAGCGCGGGCGCTTTCGAGGCGGCCGTCGCGGCGTGGCGCAGTGCCGGATCGCGGCCGCTGGTCATCGACGCCGGTTGCGGCGTGGGCGAGAGCACGCTGCGTCTCGCGACGCGGTTTCCCGACCACTTCGTCATCGGCGTCGATCAGTCGGAGAGCCGCATCGTGCGCGGCAAGGATTGGTGGGACGGCGTGTGGCCGGAGAACTTCGTCTGGGTGCGCGCCGACCTCGTCGACTTCTGGCGGCAGTTGCACGACGCGGGGATTCGTCCGGCGAGGCATTACATCCTCTATCCGAATCCGTGGCCGAAGATCGGGCAACTCGCGCGCCGTTGGCATGCACATGCCGTATTCCCGACGGTGGTGGCGCTGGGCGGCGCGCTGGAGTGTCGTAGCAACTGGGGCGTCTACATCGACGAGTTCGCGCTGGCCGTCGAACTGCTGAGCGGCGTACGGCCGACCGTCGAGAAGTACTCGCCGGCGCGCGAGGCGGATGCCATCACGCCGTTCGAGCGCAAATATCTGGCGTCGGGGCACGGGTTGTATCGGTCCGTTGTGACCCTGTCACCTGGTGCTTGTGGAGGGCGAACCGACCTCCTATAGTGTTTTATTGCGTCCATCCGATGCCATACCACCGACGCGAACAGAATAGCCAAAGTGCCACGGACCACACATGACGGGGGAATCTCGAATGCTATCCGGACATAGATCCTATCTGCTGGTCGGCTTGTTGCATTTTCTCTGCGCGACGGCGGTTTTCGCTGATCCACAACCCGCCTTGGTGGACCAGGACTCGACGGGCATCGCGCTTACGCGGGAAGCATGGCGGAAAACCATCACGGAAGCCGCGCCGCCTGGGCCGGGCTGTTTTCAGGTGACCTATCCTGGCATCGTAGCGAAGCAAGTCCCCTGTGGGCCTTCCCCTGTACGCCCCCGTTTCTCCCCGCCAACGACGAGCGGGAAGGGTGGTCAGAAAATAGTCGGCGACGGCAAGGGCTACGTTCTGGTCGCGCCGCAGAGACAGATTCTCTCGCGGGTCGCCGGCAGTTTTCCATCGATAAAGGGCGTCACCTCCGTAAGCACCTTTGCAGGGCTGCCAGGAGAACGACACAGCTATACCTTGCAACTCAACGCCAAGACAAGCGTGCCTACGTCGATCTGCCAAGGCTTGGGGGAACATTGCAATGTCATCCAGCAGTTCGTGTACACCACGTCTGACTATTCGGCGCCCGGCGACGACGCCGAGATAGGTATTTCATACTGGGTTCTCGGCGCCGATTCCTGTCCGAAACCCCTTGAACGCTACGGTAGCTTTTGCGCGGCAGGCAGCCCGACGATGAAAGTCCCTCGTATTCCCGCGACAGACCTCGACAAGGTGGAGTTATGGGGACTCGCCTATCCCGGTGTGTACGATCGGTTGTTCCTGTTTTACAAAGACACGATATACATGTTGAACACCGACACGAGCATGTTGCGCCTCGGTGAAGCGTGGAACTGGGCGGAATTCAATATATTCGGAAAGGACGCCGGCGGCGAAGCCATCTTCAATCCGGGATCGGCGCTCGACGTGAGGTTGGCTGCGGTATTCGGCGGGAACTACAAGGTCGTACCGCAGTGCGCAAACGGTTCGGTCACCGCCGAATACAATAATTTGGTGCTGGTCGACGGGAGCTGCAAGACTTGGGGGTACCCCAACCCGGCCGGCGTAGGCGCGCCTTACATTCAGTTCAGCGAAGCATCGGACGACAATCCGAACGTCTGGCCCAAGCTGACGTTTTTCAACCCCGCGGTTTCGGGGTTCGACAAGCTTCAATGGACCCTGCAAATCCAGCAGACCGGGTCCGGCAGGCAGTGGCGGTGGTCGCAGCAAAATACGAGTAGCTGGAACGGTTTCATGAGGCTTGACGTGCTGCCTGGCGACAGAAAAAGCGACGGCACAGTCGCGTTTTCTCTTGGCGATGACCCCGTTGTCGTATTCAGCGGAAAATCCCCGTCCTGCGCGAAAAACAATGCTGGCGTGACCTGTTCCATCTCCTATCCCTGGGTCTTGGGGCGCTCTTACACGTTGACGATCAAAAGCGCAGCTCAGGATCCCACCCAACCGGTCTGGACAGGCACGGTCACCGATGATCTGACGGGAATATCCACGACCATCGGCACCATTGCCATCACTTCGGTCGGCAGCGCCATCTTCACCAACTGGGCGCTGATACCGCCGAATAGCGCGGTCTACGCAACCCTGGACTCATCCCAGTCCCCTCCGTCGCGCTTCAGCGAATGCAGTGAGCTTCCTTTCGTGGACGCGGTCGTCAGCATGCCCGTTGGATACTACGCAAATCAACCGGCGCCAATGACCGAGAACAGTTTCGTGGGTAATTGCGTTTGGTACGACCCCGTAGCGCCAGGGCAATATGACCTCCGGATAGGCGGCGCCGGCCACGAATAGGCGGCGTTGGCCAATATAAACTGAAGCCACGGCGGCCCGGGAGAGCGCTACTCAACGGGAGGCTATCGCCGCAGGCCGCCCCTGAAGGGACAACAGCATGGGGGAAGTCGAATTGGCCTGCGGCGCGCCATTTGTCGAGCGGCAACTCGCTGATCGAGTTGCCGGCTCGGTGGACCGGTCAGGCGTTACGAGGTCGGCGCGCGTGCTCAGTGGAAATGCGGGCGGCTCGGTTCGGCGTCTTCCGGCATTTCGGCGTGGACGACTTCGCCCACGGGGTCCGGGTACAGCGGCACGCCGCAGTCGTCGCAGTACTCCGGATCGAAGCGGCCCGGGTGCTTGCGGATCTCGGTGACGCCGCATGCCTTGAGCAGGTCGGTCACTTCGTCGAGCGCACCGCCTTCCACCTCGCCGTTCTCACGGCCATACAATGGCCAGACAACACCATAGATCACGTCGTTGCTGCCGCGCTGTGTGAAGCCGACGCGGTATTCGTCGATGTTCTGTTCGCCGAAGCCGGCCACCACGGCCCGCAGCTCCTGCGGCGTGAGCGTCAGCACGTCCTCCAGGTAGCGCAGCGCCGTGCGAATCGTGTGCGGACGGATGCGTTCGTCGGCCTCGCGGCAGCTCGCGTAATACGCGTCCGGCAGCAGGCATTCGATCTCGCAGCCGGGCAGCAGTGCGTTCAGGTTCGGCCCGCCTTGCGCCGACCAGGCTTCCTGGCACTGACCGCGCTCGGCGTGGCGGGCGCCTTCTTCCTGCCAACGGAACATCGGTGCGCCCTTGGGCACGGCGACGGCCGTAAGCAGGAAGCGCGGATCGGCGAGAATCGGGGCCGTCTCCGGCAGATCGGTGCCCGGTGGTTTCACTTCGTCGTTGTCGACGGCCGCCCGCACGAGTTGCTGCGTGACCTTCCACGATTCGCAGTGCGTGCGCGGCAACTGGTCGATGCTGTAGAGGTAGGGCGAGATCGCCACGCGGGCCGATTCGGCCAGCACGTGCGCGTGCAGGTGAGCGCGAATGGGCATCAGCGCGTCTGCCTTCACCGGGCCCGAGGGGATGGCGTAGCGTGTCCAGGCGAGGATCGGAATGGCGACGAGCAGACCGTCCCATACTTGTTCCTCGGCTTCCGGCTCGGCGGATTCGCTTTGCGACTCGATCAGGTCGGCCAGCGCGCCGTAGGCTTCGCTGTGATTGGCCTGAAGGTGGTCGAGGGCGGTGTCGATAGCGGGTTGATTGCCGGTGCGCAGCACGCGCGTGAGCAGCGTGTCGAGCTGCGCTTCCCAGAAGCGGTCTTCGATACGGCTACCCGAGGCGGCCAGCGCGAGCGCGTGGCCGACCAGCTTTTCGGCGTCGGGAGTCAGTCGTTTGGCGGTGCGTGAGCGCATAATCTTGCGAAGCAGAAACACATGAACTCACGATTGTACGGCATGCGTGCACCCGAGGGACGGGATGTGTACGCCGAACCGCCGGCCGGGCGGCTTCTGCCGGCGCACGAACATGGCCACGGGGCGGCAACGTCAGAAATCGAACGCCAGATTTGCCGGCGCCGAGAGCCGCGTGTGGCGTGTCGCGGCGGTTGTCGCGGCGTGTGCCGAGGGCAACGCGGCCCCTTCCAGCGAAAGCAGCGCGAGCTTGCGCTCCACGCCGCTCGCATAGCCGGTGAGTGTGCCGTTGCCGCCGATCACGCGATGGCACGGCACGATGATCGTTATCGGATTGCGCCCGTTCGCGGCGCCCACGGCGCGCGACTTGTTGATGTCCCCGAGGGCGTGCGCGAGATCGCCATAGCTGCGCGTCTCGCCGAACGGGATGCGCAGCAGTTCTGCCCAGACCTGCTGCTGGAACGGCGTGCCTTCGGGCGCGAGCGGAAGCTCGAACGTGCGGCGTCCCTCGTGGAAATACTCGTTCAGTTGCTGCCTGGTGCGTTTGAGCACCTCGACGTCGTCGCCTTCGCGGCGCACGTCGCCCTCGGCCGGGAAATACTTCTGATGGGCGAAATACACGCCGGTGACGGCGTCGCCATTGGCGACCAGCAGCATCTCGCCGAGTGGGCTGTCGTAATACGTTTCGTAGCGCGTCATGCACAAATCTCCTGCAAGGTCTCGACCGGCTGGCCTGCCGGTCCCTGCGCCGCCGCGCGCCAGATATGCAGCGCCGCGTAGGCGCGCCAGGGTGCCCAGCGCGCCGCGCGTGCGGCCACTGCGCGGCCGTCCGGCGCCCCCAGCGCCTGACGGAGCACCAGGTCGTCGGCGGGCATCGCGTCGGGCGAGCCGAGGGCGCGCATCGCGATGTACTGTGCCGTCCATGGCCCGATGCCCTTGACCGAGAGCAGTGTAGCTACCGTCGCGTCCAGCGGCGCGAGCGGATCCAGACGCAGCCGGCCGTCCACGATTGCCTGCGCGACGCCGTGAATGGCGGCGACACGACTACGGATGATACCGGCTTCGCCGAGCGCGTCGGCGGGAACGGCGAGCATCTGGGCGGCGCTCGGGAACGTATGCGTGAGTCCGTGCGTGGGCGACGGGAGTGGCGAGCCGAATCGCTGGGCGAGGCGCCCGAGTAGACGCCGGGCGCCCTTGACGGTGATTTGCTGGCCGACGACGGCGCGCACGGCCATCTCGAAACCGTCCACGGCGCCCGGCACGCGCAGGCCCGGGGTGCTCGAGGCGAGCGGGCCGAGGTGGGCGTCGATGACATCCGGGCGCGCACCGAGATCGAACAGGTGGCGAAGCTTGCCGAGCACTTGCGGCACGCTGTTCGCAAGTGCGGGGGGCAGCGTCACCTGCAGGGCGTGCCGGTCGTTCAGCGGCGTGACGCGGCACCAGCCCGAGACCGTCTGTCCATCCGGGCGTTCGACGCTGAGCGTGCGTGTGTAGACCTCGCCGTCGCGTTGCTCCACGCCTTCGACGGCCCGGTCGCCCAGAAAATCGAGCAGGGCGTGCCAGGCGAAGGGAGGGCGATAGGCGAGCTGGAAGACCAGGTCGCCGTCGGGTAGCGCGGCGTGGCGCGCGTTCAGACGCAGGCGTCCGGGGGCGAAGCCGTAGCGGGCCTTGAACAGGCCGTTGAAGCGGCGCACGCTGCCGAAGCCGGCGGCGAGAGCGACTTCCGTCACGGGCAGGGCGGTGTCGGTGAGCAGGCGCTTGGCGAGCAGCAGCCGTTGCGTCTGGGCGTACTCGATGGGCGAGACGCCGAATTCGTCGGCGAAGATCCGGCGCAGGTGGCGCTCCGTGATACCGATGCGAGCGGCGAGGGCTGGCAGGCTGGCGCGGTTCAGGAAGCCTTCGTCGATCATGACGGCGGCGGCGTCGGCGAGTTCGCGGCTGGCGTCGAAGCGTGCGACGCCGGGGGCGAGTTCCGGGCGGCATTTTAGGCAGGGCCGGAAGCCGGCCTTTTCGGCGCCGGCGGCGCTGCCGTAGAACGAGCAGTTCTCGAAGCGGGGCGTGCGCACATTGCAGACCGGCCGGCAGTAGATACCGGTGGACGAGACGCCGACGAAAAACCAGCCATCGAAGCGCCGGTCACGGGCGGAGACCGCTTTGTAGCAGACTTCGGGATCGAGATTCATGGGAGGTGGCCCGGGAGGGCAGGGAGAACGCTGGGAAACATGGCATCACTCTACGCGCGCGCCCGATGAGACGCTAGTCATTTTCGGACATGACAAGGGAGGCGAAGAAGATAGAGAAACGGGTGGTGTTGGCCGGGACGAGGGATGGTGGGCCTAAGCGGGTGTTTGCCGGAGCGATTTGGAGGGGGAGTCCAGGAGAGGACTCACGTGGGGCTGTGCTGGTGGGGTGTGAAGGCGGGAGGTCTTGGCCCTGGGCGTTGGGTGGCTGCCTCGAGGGGGTGCTTGCCGGAGCGATTTGGAGGGGGAGTCCAGGACAGTACTCGCGTGGGGCTGTGCCGGTGGGGTGTGAAGGCGGGGAGGTCTTGGCCCTGGGCGTTGGGTGGCTGCCTCGAGGGGGTGCTTGCCGGAGCGACTTTCAGGTGGAGCGCAGGCGAGTACCCCCTCGAGGCAGCACTGCTGGGGCTGGAGGAGGTGAAGGGGTGGGAGGCGAGATGGGTGTTCGGGGCGTGAGAAGCACCATAACCCAGTACCAAAGCGCGGTACCGCCGAGTTCAAGAACGACAAGAACGACAAGAACGACAAGAACGACAAGAACGACAAGAACGACAAGAACGACAAAACCCGGCGCGAGGCCGGGTCTTGTCGGCTACCGGGGCAGCGAAGCCTCGCCGCCCGGCAACCGCGGTCACTGCACGAAACTGCCGGTCAGGCAGCGGCGAGCAGTTGACGCAGCACGAACGGCAGGATGCCGCCGTGCTTGTAGTAGTCCACCTCGATCGGCGTGTCGATACGCAGCAGCACCTGCACCTTCTGCGTTTCGCCGTTCTTGCGATGGATCACCAGCGTGACGTCCTGTTGCGGTTTGATATCGGCCGTCAGACCTTCGATGTCGAACGTCTCGTCGCCGGTGATGCCGAGCGACTGCACGCTGTCCGAACCCTTGAACTGCAGCGGCAGGACGCCCATGCCGACGAGGTTCGAGCGGTGGATGCGCTCGAACGAACGGGCGATCACGGCCTTCACGCCGAGCAGCTGCGTGCCCTTGGCTGCCCAGTCGCGCGACGAACCCGTGCCGTACTCCTCGCCGCCGAACACCACCGTCGGGGTGTTTTCGCCCACGTACTTCATGGCGGCATCGTAGATCGACAGCTGTTCGCCGCTCGGCTGATGAATCGTAAGGCCGCCTTCCACGCGCGAACCGTCCGCCTTCGGCGGGATCATCAGGTTCTTGATGCGGACGTTGGCGAACGTGCCGCGCATCATCACCTCGTGGTTGCCGCGACGCGAACCGTAGCTGTTGAAGTCGGCCTTGAGCACGCCGTTCTCCAGCAGCCACTTGCCTGCCGGCGACGTTTCCTTGATCGAGCCGGCCGGGCTGATGTGGTCCGTCGTGACCGAGTCACCGAACACGCCCAGGGCGCGCGCGCCATGGATCGGCTTGATGTCGGCGTTCGGCGCCATCGCGAAGCCCTCGAAGAACGGCGGCTCGGCGATGTACGTCGACGTCGGCCAGTTGTAGACCTCGCCCTTCGAGCCCTTGACCTTCGCCCACAGCGGGCTCGGCTCCTTCACCGAGTCGTAGTTCGACTTGAAGGTCTTCGCGTTCATCGCAAACTTCATCAGCTTGTGGATTTCGTCGCTGGTCGGCCAGATGTCGCCCAGGTAGATGTCCTTGCCGCCGCGACCCTTGCCGACCGGCTCGGTCATCAGGTCGCGCGTCACGTTGCCGGCGATGGCGTAGGCCACCACCAGCGGGGGCGAGGCCAGGAAGTTGGCGCGGATGTTCGGGTGAATACGTGCTTCGAAGTTACGGTTGCCCGACAGTACGGCCGCCGCGACCATGTCGTTCTTCACGATCGTATCGTTCAGTTCCGCCGTCAGATCGCCGGCGTTGCCGATACACGTCGTGCAGCCGTAGGCCGTCACGCCGAAGCCCAGCTTCTCGAGGTACGGCAGCAGGCCCGCCGCTTCGAGGTATTCCGTCACCACGCGGCTTCCCGGGGCAAGCGACGTCTTGATGTGCGGCGCGACCGTCAGCCCGGCTTCCACCGCCTTCTTGGCCAGCAGGCCGGCGGCCAGCAACACGCTCGGGTTCGACGTGTTCGTGCACGACGTGATGGCCGCGATCAGCACATCGCCGTTGTGCACGTCGATGCCGCTGGCGGTCTTGTACGTCGTATCGAGCTGCTCCTGCGTCTTGTTGAAACCGTTCTCGGCGACCGGCTTCGTGAACAGGTCCTTGAACGTCGACTTCACGTTGCCGATTTCGATACGGTCCTGCGGACGCTTCGGACCGGCCAGCGACGGCGCGACCGTGCCCAGATCCAGCTTGAGCGTCTTCGTGTAGTCGATTTCGTTGGTCTTCGGAATGCCAAACAGCTTCTGGGCCTTGAAATACGACTCGAACGCGTCGATTTCGGCCTTCGTGCGGCCCGTGCCCTTGAAGTAGTCGATCGTCTTCTCGTCGACCGGGAAGAAGCCCATCGTGGCGCCGTACTCCGGGGCCATGTTCGCGATGGTCGCGCGGTCCGGCAGCGCCAGGCTCGACGTGCCTTCGCCGAAGAATTCCACGAACTTGCCGACCACCTTCTCCTTGCGGAGCATTTCCGTGATGGTGAGCACCAGATCGGTGGCGGTCACGCCTTCGCGCAGGCGGCCCGTCAACTCCACGCCGACGACGTCAGGCGTGAGGAAGTACACCGGCTGACCCAGCATGCCCGCTTCGGCCTCGATGCCGCCCACGCCCCAGCCCACCACGCCGATGCCGTTGATCATCGTCGTGTGGCTGTCCGTGCCCACGAGGGTGTCCGGGTAGTACACGTCGTCCTTCTTGTGCACGCCGCGCGCGAGGTATTCCAGGTTCACCTGGTGCACGATGCCGAAGCCCGGCTGCACCACGCCGAACGTGTCGAACGCCTGCATCCCCCACTTCATGAACTGGTAGCGCTCGTTATTGCGCTGGAATTCCAGTTGCATGTTCAGATCGAGCGCCTTCTTCTCGCGGAAGTGATCGATCTGGACCGAGTGATCGACCACCAGATCCACCGGCACGAGCGGCTCGATGCGCTTCGGGTTCTTGCCCTGACGCTCGGCAACGTTGCGCATGGCGGCCAGGTCGGCCAGCAACGGCACACCGGTGAAGTCCTGCAGCACGACGCGCGCCACGACGAACGGGATCTCGTCGATGCGCTCGGCATTCGGTTTCCAGTTGGCCAGTTGCCTGACGTGCTCCTCGGTCACCTTCTTGCCGTCGCAGTTGCGCAGCACGGACTCGAGCACGATACGGATCGACACCGGCAAGCGTTCGACGTTCACACCCAGGGCTTTACCCAGTTGGGGCAGCGAGTAGAACTTGCCTTTCTTGTCGCCGAGCTTGAACTCTTTAAGCGTTTTGTGGAGGTTGTGGGCCATGATCTTTCCTTGAGTGATACAGAAAAACGAAGCGGTGGTGATGCGATTAACGGGGGCCGGCATCGCGCGAGCACCTGCGTGAGTGCTCGCTGCGACGCCAGCCCGTCGAAGGTCCGGCGTATCGGGTACTGCGATCAAACCTGAAGCTACGGCAGGAAAGTGGCTGGCGCATCACGCGAACGCTGTCGGCATCCACCGAGCGCAAGCTCAGTTGGTCACCTTGATCAATTCGTTCGACTGGGTCGGCGCCAGCTTGTTCTGCTCCGACATCGCTTGCGTCATGCACTCGTCTGCCAGACGGGCGCCGCCGTCGCGGTGCGTGAACAGCATCGCCTTGGCCGGAATCACGACCAGATCCATGCCGCTCGCGGCGTCATAGAAACGATCGGCGCCGGTGGTCGTCTGCTGACGCGGCAGCTTGTAGTTGCGACCTTCCCAGAACATCGTGAGAATCTGGTCGCGCTTCATGTCGCCCTTGATGTACAGCTTGTTGTTCTCCTTGCAGCTCCACAGCTCCGAGCCTTCGTCCGGTTGCACCGGTGCGGCGGCTGCGGCCTTCTTCTTTGCCGGTGCCTTCTTCTTCGGGGCAGTCTTCTTGGCGGTCGTCTTGCTGTTCGCCTCGGCAGCGAATGCGGCCGGCACGAGGGCGGCGGAACACAGGGCAACCAGCGCAGTCAGGCAAAGCTTCTTCATGGTCAATCTCCAAACGGTAAGGGCGAACAAAAGCGCAGATTATCGTACGAAGTCCGCGTCCTTCGGCGCTACCGTACAAAATTTTTCAATTCGTGTTGGGCATGCGCAATCGGCGCCGGCGGTACGAACCGACGTCGCTGCATCATGGATTGCGGTGTGGAACGAGGCGCCTCGCCGGAAGGCGCTGCGGGAATTCACGATGCCGGCGGGCGGAGCGAGCGGGGCAAGCGCGAAGTGGATCGATCGGGAAAAGGAGAACCGGCGCAATACCGGACAAAACGCTTGGCAAAGCGAACGCGATACGGCCCCGGCGGTCAGGGGCGGCTGCGTTGCACGGCGGGCGGCAGGGCAGCGCGGCATTCGCTTGGCCAAGAATGCACTCGGCGCGGCGAAGGGGACGGCAAGCGTAAGTGCGAGTGTCATAGCGCGATCGATGGCGCGGGGCGCCGCGCAATATTTCGTCACTCTGTTCGTCACTGTGGATCCGGCTCTGCTGGAAACTTTCCCGAGCAGGGCAGGGGTGCGCCGGCACTGGGGGTAAGCCGCCGGCGCAGTTTCGGCCCGTTGCGACGCTTGTGACGCCGCGCGGGGCCGAAGTCCCCGGGGATTAACCCAGCAGATGGGCCACGCCGGCGCGCTCTTCTTCGAGCTCGTTGAGCGTGATGTTCATCTTTTCACGCGAGTAGGCGTCGATCTCGAGGCCTTCCACGCGCTTGTACTTGCCGTTTTCGCAGATCACCGGCACGCCGTAGATCACATCTTGCGGGATGCCGTACGAGCCGTCCGACGGGATGCCCATCGTGACCCACTTGCCGTTCGAGCCCAGCACCCAGTCGTGGATGTGGTCGATGGCGGCGTTGGCGGCCGAAGCGGCCGACGACAGACCACGCGCTTCGATGATCGCGGCGCCGCGCTTGCCGACGGTCGGCAGGAACACGTCGTTGTTCCACGCGTCGTCGTTGATCATGGCCTTCACGCTCTGGCCGTCGATCGTGGCGAAGCGGTAGTCGGCGTACATCGTCGGCGAGTGGTTGCCCCACACGGCCAGCTTTTCGATGCTCGACACCGGCTTGCCGGTCTTGGCGGCGAGTTGCGACAGGGCCCGGTTGTGGTCCAGGCGCAGCATCGCGGTGAAGTTTTCCTTCGGCAGGTTCGGTGCCGACTTCATGGCGATGTAGGCGTTCGTGTTGGCCGGGTTGCCGACCACGAGCACCTTGACGTCGCGCTTGGCGACTTCGTCCAGGGCCTTGCCCTGCACCGTGAAGATCGCGCCGTTGGCTTCGAGCAGATCCTTGCGCTCCATGCCCTTCGAACGCGGACGGGCGCCGACCAGCAGGGCGACGTCGGCATCCTTGAAGGCGACCTTCGGGTCGTCGGTCACGACCACGCCGGCGAGCAGCGGGAACGCGCAGTCTTCCAACTCCATCACCACGCCCTTGACGGCGGCTTGAGCTTGCGGGAGGTCGAGCAGTTGCAGGATGACGGGCTGATCCTTGCCGAGCATGTCGCCATTGGCGATGCGGAACAGCAGGGAGTAGCCGATTTGGCCAGCGGCGCCGGTGACGGCGACACGCATTGCGGGTTTTGCCATGAGAATCTCTCCAGACGTGTACAAATTCCTGCGAAGCTCAGGGTAGGCTCGCCGTCCGGGTGGCATCTTTTGCCAGGCTGACAGCGCCGCGTCACATGAAGCTTCTAAAATTCCTTGACCTACGGAAGCTTGCGGGCTGCGGGGTGTGCTGCCATCGATGAGTGCGAAGCACCGGACTCTCTTATAAGATAGCCGTGCTGCGGCGACAGGCCCCTGTTAGCCCGCGTCAGTGTAGGAGTGGCTACAACGAATGTCAACTCTATCTTATGTCTTATATAAGACATAGGATTATTGCTGTTATTCGATGGACGAAGGTCTTGATTTGTGGTCAAATCCCCGCCATGAATGCGAACGTTCGCGACACATCCAACCCTACGCCGCCTGTCGATGCCCAGCAGCGACCGGACAGCGCGCGCGACACCGCACCGGCCGCCGCGGCCGCGCAGAGTGTCGGCGCCGCGGGAGCGTCGCCGACCTTCAGTCCGCTGTACCAGCAGATCAAGGGGCTCATCACGCAGAGCCTGCAAGCCGGCGACTGGAAGCCCGGCGAAATCATCCCCAGCGAAGTCGATCTGGCCTCCCGCTACAAGGTGAGCCAGGGGACGGTGCGCAAAGCCATCGATGAACTGGCCGCCGAGAATCTGCTCGTGCGCCGTCAGGGGCGTGGCACCTTCGTCGCGACCCATCACGAGGACCGGGTGCAATTCCGGTTTCTGCGTCTTGCGCCCGACTCGGGCGAACCCCATCACCCGCCCAGCCGCCTGATCGAGTGCCGCCGCACGCGCGCGCCGGCCGAAATCGCGCGTCAGCTCGAGCTGCGCGCCGGCGATGGCGTGATTCTGATTCGTCGCATGATGGACTTCTCGGATCGCCCGACGGTGCTCGACGAAATCTGGCTGCCCGGTGCGCTGTTTCGCGGGCTGACGGCGGAGAGGCTGAATGAGTACAAGGGGCCGATGTACGGCCTTTTCGAAGATGAATTCGGGACGCGCATGATCCGCGCCGTGGAAAAGATCCGCGCTGTAGCGGCGGACGACGTGACCGCGGATCTGCTCAAGGTGCCGAAGGGGTTTCCGCTTCTGAGCGTGGAGCGCGTCTCCTACACCTATGGGGACAAGCCGGTGGAAGTGCGCCGGGGTTGGTACGTCACCACGGAACATCATTACCAGAACGAATTGAGTTGAGAGGGGCAGGGCGACTTGCCAGGAGTGAGCCGGTGTCGTGGCCGGCGAGCGCCTGAGAGTCGGGAACAGTTGGAGCGACGGCGTGACGTGCGTCGTCGGCAGGAATTTCCGGGCGTTTGGGAGCCGGTATGGTGCATCGCACTAGAATCGGCGCTAAAATCCGGGGCTGATGTAACTACATGGGGTCTAGCATGGCTGAAGTGGTAAAAAAAGAGCGGCCAGTCTACAGGAATATCGGTATCGGACAGCTTGTCACGTACCGTCTCCCGCCGGCTGGTATCGTTTCCATTCTGCACCGTATTAGCGGTGTGATCTTGTTCCTTCTGTTGCCGTTCGCGCTTTTCCTGTTCGAACAGAGCCTCACGTCGGAACTCAGCTTCGACGTTCTGCGAAGCATCGCCTCCAACTGGTTTGTCAAGCTCGTCATCCTGGCGTTGTCGTGGGGGTTCCTGCACCACTTCTGTGCTGGTCTGCGCCATCTTCGCATGGACTTCAGCCACGATGCCGTGAGCAAGGAAGCGGGCAAGAGCTCGGCCGTGCTCGTGCTGGCCGTGTCGCTGGTGCTGACGCTGGCCGTCGCCCTCAAGCTGTTCGGAGCGTTCTAAGATGGCACAGAACAATATCGGTTCGAAGCGCCTCGTCGTCGGCGCGCACTATGGCTTGCGCGACTGGATCGCGCAGCGCATGACCGCGGTCATCATGGCCGTGTACACCGTGATCCTTCTCGTGTGGTTCTTCACCGCCAAGGATTTCTCCTATGAAGGCTGGGCTGGCATCTTCTCGCATCAGTGGATGAAGCTGGCCACGTTCGTTACGCTGCTCGCGCTGTTCTATCACGCGTGGGTCGGTGTGCGCGACGTCTGGATGGACTACGTCAAGCCGGTCGGCCTGCGACTGGCGCTGTACGCGCTGACGATCGTCTGGCTGCTGGGTTGTGCTGGCTACGCCGCGCAGATTCTGTGGAGAGTGTAAAGAATGGCTGCAATTAAAAATTCGCTGCCGCGCCGCCGCTTTGACGTTGTCATCGTGGGCGCAGGTGGTTCGGGCATGCGCGCGTCGCTGCAACTGGCCAAGGCCGGTCTGTCGGTGGCAGTGCTGTCCAAGGTGTTCCCCACCCGTTCGCATACCGTGGCCGCCCAGGGCGGCATTGGCGCTTCGCTCGGCAACATGAGCGAAGACAATTGGCATTACCACTTCTACGACACCATCAAGGGCTCCGACTGGCTCGGCGACCAGGACGCGATCGAGTTCATGTGCCGTCAGGCGCCGAACGCCGTCTACGAGCTGGAGCACTTCGGCATGCCGTTCGACCGTAACCCGGACGGCACCATCTATCAGCGCCCGTTCGGCGGCCACACGGCCAACTACGGCGAGAAGCCGGTCCAGCGCGCCTGCGCGGCGGCCGACCGTACCGGTCATGCACTGCTGCACACGCTGTACCAGCAGAACGTGGCGGCCAAGACCCACTTCTTCGTGGAGTGGATGGCACTCGATCTGATCCGCAACGAAGAGGGCGATGTTCTCGGCGTGTCGGCGCTGGAACTCGAAACCGGCGAAGTCTACCTGCTCGAAGGCAAGTGCACGCTGTTCGCCACCGGCGGCGCCGGTCGCGTGTACGCGGCGTCGACCAACGCGTTCATCAACACCGGCGACGGTCTGGGCATGGCGGCGCGCGCGGGCATTCCGCTCGAAGACATGGAATTCTGGCAATTCCACCCGACCGGCGTGGCCGGCGCGGGCGTGCTGATCACCGAAGGTGTGCGCGGCGAAGGCGGCATTCTGCGCAACTCGAACGGCGAGCGCTTCATGGAGCGCTATGCGCCGACGCTCAAGGATCTGGCGCCGCGCGACTTCGTGTCGCGTTCGATGGACCAGGAAATCAAGGAAGGCCGTGGCTGCGGCCCGAACGGCGACTACGTGCTGCTCGACCTCTCGCACATCGGTGCCGAGACGATCATGAAGCGCCTGCCGTCGATTCGCGAAATCGCGCTGAAGTTCGCCAACGTCGACGCGATCAAGGAACCGATCCCCGTCGTGCCGACCATCCACTATCAGATGGGCGGTATTCCGACGAACTACAACGGTCAGGTTGTCGTCGAGAAGAACGGCGCCTCGACGCCGGTCAACGGTTTCTACGCTGTGGGCGAGTGCTCGTGCGTGTCGGTCCACGGTGCAAACCGTCTGGGCACGAACTCGCTGCTCGACCTGGTGGTGTTCGGCCGTGCGGCCGGCAACCACATCGTCGACTTCGTGAAGAACCATGGCGAGCACAAGCCGCTGCCCGCCGACGCCGGCGAGAACGCACTGGCGCGTCTGGGGCGTCTGGAAGCGTCGAGCTCGGGCGAGTACGCGCAGGACATCGCCAACGACATTCGCGCGACGATGCAGAAGCACGCCGGCGTGTTCCGTACCTCGGAACTGCTCAAGGAAGGCGTGGACGAGATCAAGCAAGTGGCCGAGCGCGTGTCGCACGTCCACCTGAAGGACAAGTCGAAGGTCTTCAACACCGCGCGCATGGAAGCGCTGGAAGTCGACAACCTGATCGAAGTGGCCAAGGCCACCATGATCGCAGCCGAAGCCCGCAAGGAAAGCCGTGGTGCGCACGCGCACAGCGATTATCCGGAGCGCGACGACGCCAACTGGATGCGCCATTCGCTGTTCTTCAGCGAAGGCAACCGTCTGGAATACAAGCCGGTGCAGATGAAGCCGCTGACCGTCGACTCGGTCCCGCCCAAGGCGCGGACGTTCTAAGGGATTCGCAAGATCATGAAACGCATTTTTGAAATCTACCGCTACGATCCGGACAAGGACGCCGCACCGTACATGCAGACCTACGAGGTCGAGCTCGACGGTCACGAGCGCATGCTGCTGGACGCTCTGGTCAAGCTCAAGAAGATCGACGAAGGCATCGCTTTCCGCCGTTCGTGCCGTGAAGGCGTGTGCGGTTCGGACGCGATGAACATCAACGGCAAGAACGGTCTGGCCTGCCTGACCAACATGAACGATCTACCGAACAAGATCGTGCTGCGCCCGCTGCCGGGGCTGCCCGTCATTCGCGACCTGATCGTCGACATGACGCACTTCTTCAACCAGTACCACTCGATCAAGCCGTACCTGATCAATCCCGAGCCGGCACCGGAGAAGGAGCGTCTGCAGTCGCCCGAGCAGCGTGATGAGCTCGATGGTCTGTACGAGTGTATTCTGTGTGCTTCGTGCTCGACCTCGTGCCCGAGCTTCTGGTGGAACCCGGACAAGTTCGTCGGCCCGGCCGGTCTGCTGCAGGCCTACCGTTTCATCGCGGACAGCCGCGACACGGCGACCAACGAGCGTCTGGACAATCTGGAAGATCCGTACCGTTTGTTCCGCTGCCACACGATCATGAACTGCGTCGACGTGTGCCCGAAGGGTCTGAACCCGACGAAGGCAATCGGCAAGATCAAGGAATTGATGGTGCGTCGCGCCGTCTGACCCCACGATCATGCCGGATAACACTCACCAGTCCGATCCGGTCAAACGTGCCCGCCTGCGCTGGCGGGCACGCCGCGGTTTGCTGGAAAACGACCTGATCCTCGAACGATTCTTCGCCAGGTACGAAGCCTCGATGACCGACGAGGATGTGGGCGCCCTCACGAAACTGCTCGACTTGAGCGACAACGATTTGATGGATCTGCTGCTAGCGCGTAAAGAGCCCGACGCGGATCTGGACGGGCCGGACGTGCGGCGCCTGCTGGCGCTTTTGCGTGCCGTGTAGGGTTTCAGTATTTTTTTGAGGAAGCGATATGACTCCGTCTGATGTTAAAGCCACCCTATCTTTCTCTGACGGTTCGCCCAGCGTCGAACTGCCGATTTATCAGGGAACGATGGGCCCGGATGTGATCGACATCCGCAAGCTGTACGGCCAGACCGGCAAATTCACATACGACCCGGGCTTCATGTCGACGGCGTCGTGCAATTCGGCCATCACCTACATCGATGGCGACAAGGGCGAGCTGCTGTACCGCGGCTACCCGATCGAGCAGTTGGCGACTCACTGCGACTTCCTCGAATCCTCGTATCTGCTGCTCAAGGGCGAACTGCCGAACGTGCAGCAAAAGGAAGAGTTCGTTCAGACCGTGACCCGTCACACGATGGTTCACGAGCAGATGAACTTCTTCTTCCGCGGTTTCCGTCGCGATGCGCACCCGATGGCTGTGCTGACCGGCTCGGTCGGCGCCCTCTCGGCGTTCTACCACGACTCGCTGGATATCAATAACCCGAATCACCGCGAGGTCTCGGCGATTCGTCTGATCGCCAAGTTGCCGACGCTCGTCGCCATGGCGTACAAGTACAGCATCGGCCAGCCGTTCGTGTACCCGCGCAACGACCTGTCGTACAGCGCGAACTTCATGCGCATGATGTTCGCCAACCCGTGCGAAGAGTACAAGGTCAACGACGTGCTGGTGCGCGCACTCGACCGTATCCTGATCCTGCACGCCGATCACGAGCAGAACGCTTCGACCTCGACCGTGCGTCTGGCCGGTTCCTCGGGCGCGAACCCGTTCGCCTGTATCGCCGCCGGTATCGCCTGTCTGTGGGGCCCGGCGCACGGTGGTGCGAACGAGGCCGCGCTGAACATGCTCGAGCAGATCGGTTCGCCGGACAAGATCCCCGAGTTCATCAAGCAGGTGAAGGACAAGAATTCGGGCGTGAAGCTCATGGGCTTCGGTCACCGCGTGTACAAGAACTACGACCCGCGCGCCAAGCTGATGCGCGAGACGTGCTACGAGGTGCTCAACGAACTGGGCCTGCACGACGACCCGCTGTTCAAGCTGGCCATGCAGCTCGAGAAGATCGCGCTGGAAGACGAATACTTCGTGTCGCGCAAGCTGTACCCGAACGTCGACTTCTACTCGGGCATCGTTCAGCGCGCGCTGGGCATCCCGACCTCGATGTTCACCTGCATCTTCGCGCTGGCCCGTACCGTGGGCTGGATCGCGCAGTGGAACGAGATGATCGGTGAGCCGGATCAGAAGATCGGTCGTCCGCGTCAGCTGTTCATCGGCCACACGCCGCGCGAAGTCGCGCCGATCGATAAGCGCTAAGCGCTGTCGACGCGTCCGGCACGGCCCCCGCTTGCCGTGCCGGCACCGCGACCTTGCCGAAACGGCAAGGCGGTGCGCACCGCAACGAGCCCTCGTTGCGCTATATTCGAAGCCACGGCACAAGCTGCCGTGATTCGCACAAATCCCCGGTTGATCGTGCGTTTACCGCCCGGTTTCCCGGGGATTTCGTATTCCGCCGGCGCGAAAGCGCTATGGCATAATCAAAAGTTCCCGGAACGGTTTCCGTTCACAGAACGATATTCAGCCCCGCGTTTTTATCATGGCCAAGACGCTGTATGACAAATTGTGGGATGCACATGTCGTGCATACCGAGGACGATGGCACCACGTTGCTCTATATCGACCGTCACCTGCTGCACGAGGTGACCAGTCCGCAGGCGTTCGAGGGGCTAAAACTCGCGCAGCGTCCGGTCTGGCGTCTGTCGGCCAACCTTGCCGTGTCGGACCACAACGTGCCGACCACGGACCGCACGCAAGGCATCGCCGATCCGATTTCGCGTCTGCAGGTCGACACGCTCGACAGCAACTGCGACAACTTCGGCATCACCCAATTCAAGATGAACGACGTGCGCCAGGGCATCGTGCACGTGATCGGCCCGGAGCAGGGCGCCACGCTGCCGGGCATGACGGTGGTGTGCGGCGACTCGCACACGTCCACGCACGGCGCCTTCGGTGCGCTCGCGTTCGGCATCGGCACGTCGGAGGTCGAGCACACGCTCGCCACGCAGACGCTGCTCATGAAGAAGAGCAAGAACATGCTCGTGAAGGTGGAAGGCACGTTGCCGCGCGGCTGCTCCGCGAAGGACATCGTGCTGGCCGTCATCGGCAGGATCGGCACGGCCGGCGGCACGGGCTACACGATCGAGTTCGCCGGCTCGGCGATTCGCTCGCTCACGATGGAAGGCCGCATGACCGTGTGCAACATGGCCATCGAGGCCGGTGCGCGTGCGGGTCTGGTGGCGGTCGACGATACGACGATCAACTACGTGAAAGGCCGTCCGTTCGCACCGACGGGCGTCGAATTCCAGCAGGCCGAAGCCTATTGGCGGACCTTCCACTCCGACGCCGGCGCGCATTTCGATCACGTCGTGGAAATCGACGCGAGCACGCTGCGCCCTCAGGTGAGCTGGGGCACGTCGCCGGAAATGGTGGTGAGCATCGAAGACCGCGTGCCCGATCCCGAGAAGGAAAAGGATCCGGTCAAGCGCAGCGCCATGGAGCGCGCGCTGGAGTACATGGCGCTCACGCCGGATACGCCGATGGCGAGCATCAACGTCGACAAGGTGTTCATCGGCTCGTGCACCA
This sequence comes from Pandoraea pulmonicola, assembly GCF_000815105.2. Taxonomy (NCBI): domain Bacteria; kingdom Pseudomonadati; phylum Pseudomonadota; class Betaproteobacteria; order Burkholderiales; family Burkholderiaceae; genus Pandoraea; species Pandoraea pulmonicola. Next base: position 2,241,928 of record NZ_CP010310.2, read on the forward strand.
ACTCGCGCATCGAGGATATTCGCGCTGCGGCCTACGTGGTGAAGAAGCTCGGCCGCCGGGTGGCGTCGAACGTGCGTCTCGCGATGGTCGTGCCGGGCTCGGGGCTGGTCAAGCAACAGGCCGAGGAAGAAGGGCTCGACAAGGTGTTCAAGGCCGCCGGTTTCGAATGGCGCGAGCCAGGCTGCTCGATGTGCCTGGCGATGAACGCCGACCGGCTGGAGCCGGGCGAGCGTTGCGCCTCGACCTCGAACCGCAACTTCGAAGGCCGTCAGGGCGCGGGCGGACGCACGCACCTGGTGAGCCCGGCGATGGCGGCTGCGGCCGCGATCGAAGGCCACTTCGTCGACGTGCGACGTCTCGTCTGACGCGAACGCATCGATTTATCCGTCGTTTGACACTTTCTTTGAAAGAGAAAACATCATGAAGAAACTGTGGATGCTGATCGGTGCGGTGCTGGTGTTCGGCGTGGCGGGCTGCAACACGATGGCGGGTCTGGGCAAGGACACGCAGGCGGCAGGCTCCGCGCTCGAGAACGCGGCGAAGAAGTGATGCGACGGTGCGCGGCGCGAGGCGGTTCGCTTCGCTCGCGCACCCACGAAATTTCCGGCGTCGATGGCCGTGCCCGAGGGGGCGGGGCCGCCGCCGAACTGTTTTGATCAGGTGGTTTGTGATGGAAAAATTTACCGTCCATACGGGGTTGGTGGCACCGCTCGATCGCGAGAACGTCGATACCGACGCGATCATCCCCAAGCAATTCCTGAAGTCGATCAAGCGCACGGGCTTCGGCCCGAACCTGTTCGACGAGTGGCGTTATCTCGACGTCGGTCAGCCGGGCCAGGATTGCAGCACGCGTCCGCTGAACCCGAACTTCGTGCTCAACCAGCCGCGCTTCCAGGGCGCGACGATCCTGCTCTCGCGCAAGAACTTCGGATGTGGCAGCTCGCGTGAGCATGCGCCCTGGGCGCTGCAGCAATACGGCTTCCGTGCCGTTATCGCGCCGAGCTTCGCCGACATCTTCTTCAACAACTGCTACAAGAACGGGCTGTTGCCGATCGCGTTGTCCGAAATGCAGGTCGATCACCTGTTCAACGAGACGGCTGCGTTCAACGGCTACCAGTTGACGATCGACCTGGACAAGCAGGCGGTCATCGCCGCCGATGGCCGAGCCTACGAGTTCGACATTGCACCGTTCCGCAAGTACTGCCTGTTGAACGGCTTCGACGACATCGGCCTGACGCTGCGTCACGCCGACAAGATTCGCGCCTACGAGGCCGAGCGGCTCGCCAAGCAGCCGTGGCTCGCAACGCGTCTGCCGGGCTGAGCCCGGGCATTCAAGGAGAACGCATGAAAATCGCAGTGTTGCCGGGTGACGGCATTGGTCCGGAAATCGTGACGGAAGCCGTCAATGTGCTCAACGCGCTTGGCGAGAAGTTCGAACTGGAAGAGGCGCCCGTGGGCGGCGCCGGCTACGAGGCCGCGGGTCATCCCCTGCCGGACGCCACGCTCAAGCTCGCCAAGGAGGCCGACGCCATCCTGTTCGGCGCCGTGGGCGACTGGAAGTACGACTCGCTGGAGCGCGCGCTGCGTCCCGAGCAGGCCATCCTGGGGCTGCGCAAGCATCTGCAGCTCTTCGCCAACTTCCGCCCGGCCATCCTGTACAAGGAACTGGCGGACGCCTCGAGCCTGAAGCCGGAGATCGTGGCAGGGCTGGACATCCTGATCATTCGCGAACTGAACGGCGACATCTACTTCGGTCAGCCCAAGGGCTTTCGCCAGTCGCCGGACGGTGCTTTCGAAGGCGCCCGCGAAGGTTTTGATACCATGCGCTATAGCGTGCCGGAAGTGGAGCGCATCGCGCACGTGGCGTTCCAGGCGGCGGCCAAGCGGGGCAAGCGTCTGTGTTCGGTGGACAAGGCCAATGTGCTCGAGACCTCGCAACTGTGGCGCGACACGATGATCGAGGTCGCGAAGCAGTATCCGGACGTCGAACTCTCGCACATGTATGTCGATAACGCCGCGATGCAACTGGTCAAGGCGCCGAAGAACTTCGACGTGGTGGTGACTGGCAACATGTTCGGCGATATCCTGTCGGACGAAGCCGCAATGCTCACGGGTTCGATCGGCATGCTGCCGTCGGCGTCGCTGGACGCCAACAACAAGGGGTTGTACGAGCCGTCTCACGGTTCGGCCCCCGACATCGCCGGCAAGGGCGTGGCCAATCCGTTGGCAACGATCCTGTCGGCTGCCATGATGTTGCGCTACACGCTGGGCCGTGCCGAACAGGCCGACCGCGTGGAAAGCGCGGTGAAGAAGGTGCTGGCGCAGGGGTTGCGCACGCCCGACATCTGGCAGGAGGGCGCGACCAAGGTTGGTACGCGCGAAATGGGCGCGGCGGTGGTTGCCGCGCTATAGAGCCGACGGGGCGTCGTGAGACGCCCCCGGCGCAATTGCAACGATAAGAGAGTGGATAAATGAAAACCGTAGGTCTGGTAGGTTGGCGGGGCATGGTCGGTTCGGTCCTGATGCAGCGCATGCAGCAGGAGAACGACTTCGCCTTGATCGAGCCGGTGTTTTTCAGCACCAGCAACGCGGGCGGCAAAGCCCCGTCGATGGCGAAGAACGAGACTTCGCTGAAAGACGCCAATGATGTCAACGAGCTGAAAAAATGCGACATCATCATTACCTGCCAGGGCGGTGACTACACTACCGAGATCTTCCCGAAGCTGCGCGCGGCGGGCTGGAACGGCTACTGGATCGATGCAGCCTCGACGCTGCGCATGAAGGACGATGCCGTCATCGTGCTCGATCCGGTCAACCTCAACGTGATCAAGAATTCGCTCGTGAAGGGCACCCGGAACTTCATCGGCGGCAACTGCACCGTGAGCTGTATGCTGATGGGTCTCGGCGGCCTGTTCCAGCATGACCTGGTCGACTGGCTGACGTCGATGACGTATCAGGCGGCCTCCGGCGGCGGTGCGCAGCACATGCGCGAACTGCTCACGCAGTTCGGTAGCATCAATGCGGAGGTCAAGGCGCTGCTCGACGATCCGCATTCGGCCATTCTCGAAATCGACCGCAAGGTGCTGGCCAAGCAGCACGCGCTCACCGGCGAAGAGACCAAGCAGTTCGGCGTGCCGCTCGGCGGCAACCTGATTCCTTGGATCGACAAGGATCTGGGCAACGGGCAGTCGAAGGAAGAATGGAAGGGTGGGGCCGAAACCAACAAGATCCTGGGTCTGGGCGACGGTTTCCCGGGCACCCGTGCGATTCCGGTGGACGGTCTGTGCGTGCGCATCGGTGCGATGCGCTGCCACAGCCAGGCCCTGACTATCAAGCTTACGAGGGACGTGCCGTTAGACGAACTGACCGACATCATCGGCCAGGCAAACGACTGGGTGAAGGTGGTGCCGAATACGCGCGAGGCGTCGATGACCGATTTGACGCCCGCGGCCGTGACGGGCACGATGACGATTCCAGTGGGGCGTCTGCGCAAGATGTCGATGGGTCCGGAGTACCTGTCGGCATTCACGGTGGGCGATCAACTGTTGTGGGGCGCGGCGGAACCGCTGCGTCGCATGCTGCGGATCCTGCTCGACGCTTGAGCGTCGCGGTGCATCGGTAAGGCGTGAAGAACGGCGGCCCGCGAGGCCGCCGTCCGCGCTTTGGGAGGCGTCCCTTTTTTCGCCGTTTTTTCGGCTGGGGACGCCAACGACAAACGACTGACAGGCTAGACAAGACACAGTGCGGAAATACTCGATCGGCAAGCACGCAAATTCGTCCCGCAACTCGTTTCGCTTGAGCGCGGCGGCGGCTGTTCTGTGGAGTCTCGGGATTCTGAACGCCGGGGCGGCCGAATTCGGGCCGCAGCAGGTGCGCTCGGGGCCGGGGCAGCCATTGCGTGCCGTGATCGTGCTGGGCAACGTGTCGCAGGCGGAAGCCGACGGTCTGTCGGTGAAGCTCGCGCCGCGCGAGGCTTTCAAGCAGGCCGGTCTGCGCTACGACCCCACGCTCGAGAAGCTCTCCGTGTCGGTGTCGCCCACGGGCGGGCGCGAGGCCGGCTACAGCGGCACCTATCTCGTGCATGTCGATTCGGCCGAACCGGTGAGCACGTCGTTCCTCGATTTGCTGCTGGTGGTCGAATGGCGCACCGGCCGCCAGTCCAACGCGGTTACGCTCTCGGCAATTCCCGAAGCGAGCGCGGCGCAGCCGCAAGCCGTCGTGCCGGCCGCCACGGCCGCACCGGCCGAGTCTTCGGAATTCGTCTCGCCGGCCGCTCCATCCGCTTCGTCCGCTTCCTCCACCACCCAGGCAGCCGCGCCGACGCGTGCCGAAGGGGGCGTGTCGTCCGCGGCTTCGGCAGAGGCGGCGCACACGGTCGGCGCCGGCGAGTCGCTGTCGTCGATCGCTCGTGAATTCACGGGGGGCGAAGGCGGCGCGACGCTGGCGCAGATGATGGCCGCGTTGTTCGAGGCGAACCGCTCGGCGTTTATCGGGAACGATCCGAATCGTTTGCGTAAGGGCGCGACGCTGAACCGTCCCGCCGATGCACAGGTGCAGAGCATTCCTCCCGCGCAGGCTCGCAAGTTCGTGGCCGCGGCGCGGGAACAGTTTGACGCGTATCGCGCGCGGCTGGCCGATTCGACGGCGCAGCGGACGGCACCGGCCGGTGGCCGCAGTGCACAGGGCGCGATCGAAGCGGGCAAGGCGCCGGAAGCCGCCGCCCCCGCCACGCGCGATGAATTGAAGCTGTCGCGGCCCGGCAAGGGCAGCGCGGCCGGCACGGCTGGACGTGCGGGCGGCAGCGAAGAAGAACAGATCGCCCAGGGCAAGGCGCAGACCGAGGCTCAGGGCAGGGTGAACGAGTTGCAGAAGAACGTAGCAGATCTCCAGAAGTTGTTGGCGATGAAGAATCAAGCCGTCGCCAATCTGGAGGAGCAGGCCGCCACCGCTTCCGGGGCGGGTGCGCAAGACAAGACGGCGAAATCCGCCGATGGGAAGACGGCTGCGGCCGCGGCGAAGCAGGCAAGCAATACCGGCAAGAGCGCCGACGCGGGTGCGTCGGTCGGGGCCAACACGGCCAACGCAACCGACGCCGGCGCCAGTGCCGCGACGGCCGTCGCTTCGGACGCCGTCGCCTCGTCGGCCGAGGCCGGCGCAGGCGCCTCGGAATCTGCGGCAGCCACCGCAGCCGGAGCGGCAAGCGACGCCACGACCGCCTCCGCCGCGTCGACCGAAGCCACAGCAAGTGCGCCTGCCGCCGCCAAGCCGAGCGTGAACGGCGGCATGAGCTGGCGCGCGGTGCGTGAGAATCCGTACGTCTTGCCGGGTGCGGGAGTATTGGCCGTGCTGCTTGGCCTGTGGTGGCTGATGCGGCGTCGCCGCGCCGAGCCGCCCGCCGGCCAGCCGGGGCCGTATGACGATGGGCGCGATGATCATGTCGGCCATGACGGTCATGATGCCGATGCGCAGCACGACGGCTCGCCGGAGGAGCCCACGTCCTCGCACGGCGTGGCGACGGCTGGTGTCGTGGCAGCCGGTGCGGCCGGTGCCGCGGCGCTGTACGCGGCCAATCAGGCGGAAGCGGACGAACACCTGCACCCCACGACCGACGAGACGCCGGTCGACCCGGTGGCGGCCGACGCCAGTGCACCGGGCGAGTGGGATGCCGAACAGGAACCGCTGACCGACGAACTGGCCGACAAGGCGCAAGCCGACGGGCTCGGTGTGTCGGTCGCCGACAATGCCCAGGAAGCTACCCACACGGCCCATGAGCCGTTCGTGAGCGAGCCGCTGGCCATGGAGGAAGCGTCGGCCGCGCAACCCGCCAGCGAGCCTGAAATCGACTGGGATGCGGCGTTCGCCGAGCAGACGGGCGAAGCCCCTGAGACGCACGGCGATCCGGCCGACACAACCTTGTCATCGCTGGAATCCTTGGGTGCAGCGGCGGCGGTTGGTGGCGCGGCGGCTGCGGCCGCCCCATCGGACCGGACGGCGGATGAGTCACGTGCGTCAGCCCCCGAGTCCGGGCCGGCAGCGGGGACGATCGCCGCCGAGGCGACGCCGGATGGCGGTGTGGCCGGCATGCTGGGCGATCTGGATCTGTCGATTCCCGGCCAACCGGCGCACGTCGGTACGATTTCGAGCGATGCGTTGCCGTCGCTGACGCAGGGCCTCGGTTCGGTGCAGTTCAAGATGGCGCCGCAGGGCTCGCCCGAGCATGAGGAAGTGGCTGGCGAGGCGGACGCAACCGACGTCCATGACGAACTGAGCGACGCCGATTTCGATGCCGCGATGGCACAGGCGCGGGCCGCCTCGGAAGCCTCGCACGGCAGCTATACGGACAAGGCGCACGAAGCCCCGTCGCTCAAACCGATGTCGTTCGACCTGTCGGATTTCAGTCTCGACCTGAAGGGTGACGACACCTCGGGAGCCCCCGCCTTCGTGAACGCGCCGGTCTTGCCGGCCGGGACGGACGAGGAGGCGTTGGTCTCGCATGGGACACTGGCGCCGCCCGAACCGGATTCGCCGTACGCCGCCGTCCCGGCTGCGCCGCAGGCACAGGACGCAGCGCCCGTGGCGACCTTCGCGGGTGCCGAGCCGATCGTGCCGCATGCCGCGACGCCTGCGGCAGCGGCGTCGAGCGAGCTCGAGGTGCCGGACGAGTTCCATACGAAGCTCGAACTGGCCATGGCGTATCAGACCATCGGCGACGACGATGGCGCGCGCGAGTTGCTCGAGGAAGTGATCGCCGGTGGCGACGCCGCCCAGCAATCGTTGGCGCGCACGCGACTGGCCGAGCTGGGCAAGTGACGGCGGCGCGACGCAACGGCGAACACTCCACAGATTGACCGTAGTTTGGGGCGCCCGTAGGTTGGGCGCCCGTTTTTCTTTTTACCGCAGGCGCGCCGCGGGGCGCGCATCACGTTTGGCGCATATGCGAATCGCACTGGGCATCCACTACGACGGCACGGCGTTTTCCGGCTGGCAATCGCAGCCGCACGGCAACACCGTGCAGCAGGCGCTCGAGGCGGCGCTGCGCGAATTCGGCGGCGTTGCGCTGCCGACGACCGTCGCGGGCCGTACCGACACCGGTGTGCACGGCATCGGCCAGGTCGTGCATTTCGACACCGAGCTGGATCGCGCCATGTTCTCGTGGGTGCGCGGTGTCAACGCGTTCCTGCCGAAGACCGTCGCTGTGCAATGGGCGCAGGCGATGCCCGACGACTTCCACGCGCGCTTTGCCGCGTTCGAGCGCACGTATTTCTATGTGCTCTACGTGCATCCGGTGCGCTCTCCGTTGCTGGATGGCCGTTGTGGCTGGCTGCACACGCCGCTCGACCTCGATGCGATGCGCAGCGCGAGCCAGGCGCTCGTCGGGGAGCACGACTTCTCGGCGTTTCGTTCGTCCGAGTGCCAGGCCAGGACGCCCGTAAAGCACCTGTACGCGATCGACATTGAACAGCAGGGGCATTTCTTCGTGTTCCGGTTCCGCGCGAGCGCGTTCCTGCACCACATGGTGCGCAACATCATGGGATGCCTCGTGGCGATCGGTCGGGGACGCCAGTCCGCAAGCTGGATGGCGGATGTGCTCGCGAGCCGCGACCGCCGTCAGGCCGCGCCGACGTTCATGCCCGACGGCTTGTATCTGGCGCGCGTGGGGTATCCTGATCGTTTCGCGGTGCCCGAGCCCAACTGGGCCGCGTGGCCGTTTCCGATGCCGTGGGGCAGTGCATGAAATCCCTCAACACTCGTACGCGAATCAAGATTTGCGGCCTGTCGCAGCCGGCTGACGTCGATCATGCCGTCGCGCTCGGTGTGGACGCGATCGGCCTCGTCTTCTATCCACCCAGCCCGCGTTTCGTGGACCTGACGCGCGCGGCCGAGCTCGCTCGCCGGGTGCCGCCGTACGTGAGCGTGGTAGGCCTGTTCGTCAACGCGACGGCCGACGAAATCGCCCGTACGGTCGAGGTCGTGCCGCTCACGAGCCTGCAGTTTCACGGTGACGAGACGCCCGAGCAATGCGCGGCGCTCTCGGCGGCGGCCGGACACCGTCCGTACCTGCGCGCCATGCGTATCGGCCCTGAGACGAAAAACAGCGGCGATTTGCTACAATTCGCCAACGCATACACCGCCGCGCAAGGCCTCTTGCTCGACGCCCTGGTGGAGGGCTACGGTGGTGGAGGAAAGGTCTTCGATTGGTCACTTATTCCAAAAGACATCGCGCGTCGGGCCGTTTTGAGTGGTGGCTTGAACGCACACAACGTTGCTGATGCCATCCGGCAGGTGACGCCGTACGCCGTCGACGTGTCGAGCGGTGTGGAGGCGTCACGGGGCGTGAAGGATCCCGCCCGCATGACGGCGTTCGTGCACGCGGTGCGTGCCGCCGACGCCGAATGAGCAACCCGCCGGTGCGACGGCCGCAAGGGCCCGGCACCGGTACTGCGAAGAGTGACGACCATGTACGATTTACCTGACGCCCGCGGCCATTTCGGCCCGTACGGCGGTGTCTTTGTGGCCGAGACGCTGATTCACGCGCTCGACGAATTGCGCGACGCGTATGCCAAGTACCAGCGCGATCCGGCCTTCCTCGAAGAATTCCATTACGAACTGAAGCACTACGTCGGCCGTCCGTCGCCGATCTATCACGCCAAACGCTGGAGCCGCGAACTCGGCGGTGCGCAGGTGTACCTCAAGCGCGAGGACCTGAACCATACCGGCGCGCACAAGGTGAACAACGTGATCGGTCAGGCGCTGCTCGCGCGTCGCATGGGCAAGCGCCGTGTGATCGCCGAGACGGGGGCCGGGCAGCATGGCGTGGCGACAGCCACCATCGCCGCGCGCTTCGGCATGGAGTGCGTGGTCTACATGGGCGCGGAAGACGTCAAGCGCCAGGCCGCCAACGTTTATCGCATGCAATTGCTGGGCGCGACCGTCGTGCCTGTGGAGTCCGGCTCCAGGACGCTCAAGGACGCGCTCAACGAAGCCATGCGCGACTGGGTGACGAACGTCGAGAGCACGTTCTACATCATCGGCACGGTGGCCGGCCCGCATCCGTACCCCATGCTCGTGCGCGATTTCCAGAGCGTGATCGGCGAGGAGTGCAAGGTGCAGATGCCCGAGCTCGCCGGCCGTCAGCCGGATTACGTGCTCGCCTGCGTCGGCGGCGGCTCGAACGCGATGGGCATTTTTTATCCGTACATCGACGTGCCGGACGTGAAGCTGATCGGCGTGGAAGCGGCCGGCGACGGCATCGAGACCGGCCGTCACGCGGCGTCGATCATCGGCGGCACGCCGGGCGTCCTGCATGGCAACCGCACGTACCTGCTGCAGGATGCGAACGGCCAGATCACCGAGACGCACTCGATCTCGGCCGGGCTGGACTATCCGGGCGTGGGGCCGGAGCATGCGTGGCTGCACGACATCAAGCGCGCCGAGTACGTCGGCATCACCGACACCGAGGCCCTCAAGGCATTTCACGATTGCTGCCGGATCGAGGGCATCATCCCCGCGCTGGAGTCGAGCCACGCGCTCGCCTACGCGTGCAAGCTTGCGCCGACGCTGCCGAGCGACCAGATCGTGCTGGTCAATCTCTCGGGACGCGGCGACAAGGACATGCACACCGTGATGGCGCTGGCGAAGCCGGCGCCCGAGGGCGCGTGAGCGCGTAAGCGGCGTCGCGAGACTCCCCACTGATCCGACAAGGTAACCGGAACCAGCATGACCGATCTGAGCGATCGCAAGGCAAAAAATGACGTCCTCGGGACCGAGCGTCCCCTGGACGCCACCGAAGCCGCCGCCGCACGACTCGAGGCCCTGGAAGCGGCCGGCGAGCTGCGCGCGCGTTGGGCGCCGGGCGACATCACGTTGCGTCATGCGGACTTCCTGCAGCATGTGCACGAACTGGAAGACGGCAGCGTCGACCTGATCCTTGCCGACCCGCCGTACGGGCTCGGCAAGGACTACGGCAACGACTCCGACAAGCGCTCCGGCGAGGACTTCCTCGGCTGGACGTACGGCTGGCTGGAAGCGGCGATTCCGAAGCTCGCGCCGCGCGGCTCGCTGTATCTGTTCTGCACATGGCAGTACGCGCCCGAGCTGTTCGTGTTTCTCAAGCAGCGCATGCTGATGATCAACGAGATCATCTGGGATCGCCGCGTGCCCAGCATGGGCGGAAGCACGCGGCGCTTCTCGTCGGTGCACGACAACATCGGCTTTTTCGCGGTCTCGAAGGACTATTACTTCGACCTCGATGCCGTGCGCGTGCCCTACGACGCCGCAACGAAGAAGGCGCGTTCGCGTCGCATCTTCGAGGGCAGCAAGTGGCTGGAGCTGGGGTACAACCCCAAGGATCTGTGGTCGATCTCGCGATTGCACCGGCAAGACCCCGAACGCGTCGATCATCCGACGCAAAAACCGCTGCATATCATCGAGCGCATGGTGCTGGCCAGTTGCCCGCCCGGTGGGCTCGTGCTCGACCCCTTCATGGGCAGCGGCACGACTGCCGTGGCTTGCGCGCTGCACGGCCGACGTTTCGTCGGCTTCGAGCTCAATGCGCACTACCACGCGCTCGCCAACCAACGACTTCAGAGACTTTCCGATCATGTCCCGCATTCAAGCGACGTTCCAAGCCTTGCAAGCGCAGGGTAAGAAGGGCCTCATCCCGTTCATCACGGCCGGCGATCCCGAGCCGGGCTGGACGGTCAAGCTGATGCATGCGCTCGCGGATAACGGCGCCGACGTCATCGAGCTCGGCGTGCCGTTCTCCGATCCGATGGCCGACGGTCCGGTCATCCAGCGTGCTTCGGAGCGCGCACTCGCCCGCGGCGTGAGTCTGGCCGAAGTGCTCGGCTACGTGGCCGCCTTCCGTCAGACCAACGACCGCACGCCGGTCGTGCTCATGGGCTACGCCAATCCGATCGAGGCGATGGGGCTCGATGTCTTTGCCGAGCGCGCCGCCAAGGCCGGGGTGGACGGCGTGCTGGTCGTCGACTATCCGCCCGAGGAGGCCGAAGACTATGCCGGTGCGATGCGCGCCCGTGGCATGGATCCGATCTTCCTGCTTGCGCCGACGTCGACCGAGGCCCGCATCGCCGCGGTGGCCCGCCAGGCGAGCGGCTATCTGTACTACGTCTCCCTGAAGGGGGTGACCGGGGCGGCCAGCCTCGATCTCGCCAGCGTGGCCGCCAGGATCCCCGAAATCAAAGCGGCAGCGGCGTTGCCGGTCGGTGTCGGCTTCGGGATTCGCGACGCCGAGACGGCCCGCGCCATCGCGTCGGTGGCCGATGCCGTGGTCATCGGCAGCGCCATCGTGCAACGGCTGGAAAGCACGCCGCGTGATCCTGAGGGCCAGAACGCGGTAAAATCGCTGGCTGAATTCATCGGCGGTATCCGCCAGGCGCTCGACGAGGGGGCCAAATCCGCGTAAATTGCGGCGTAAATTCGCGCCCAAGGGCGCGCAACGGTGTGAAGTCGCCCGGTGAACGCTGAATTGAAACGGCCGTGTAATACGGCCGCCAGAAACGCCCGCTCCTTATGGTGCGGGCGTTTGCCAAGGAGAAACTATGAGCTGGCTCGACAAGCTGCTGCCCCCGAAGATCAAGCAAATGGATCCGACGCAGCGCAACAAGAGCATCCCGGAAGGGCTGTGGATCAAGTGCCCGTCGTGCGAAGCGGTGCTGTATCGCAACGACGTGGAAGCGAATCTGCACGTTTGCCCGAAGGAAGATTGCAATCATCACATGCGCATCGGCGCGCGCGCGCGTCTGGACGCGCTGCTCGATTCCGAAGGCCGCTACGAGCTCGGCCAGGAGATCGTGCCGGTCGACGCGTTGAAGTTCAAGGACAGCCGCAAGTACCCGGACCGCATCAAGGAAGCGATGGACGACAGCGGGGAGACCGACGCGATGGTCGTCATGGGCGGCGCGATCCACACGCTGCCGGTCGTGGTGGCGTGCTTCGAGTTCTCGTTCATGGCCGGCTCGATGGGTTCAGTCGTCGGCGAGCGTTTCGTACGCGGGGCACAGAACGCGCTGGAGCAGGGCGTGCCGTTCATCTGCATCACCGCTTCGGGCGGTGCGCGTATGCAGGAAAGCCTGCTCTCGCTCATGCAGATGGCCAAGACCACGGCGATGCTGACCAAGCTGGCCGACGCCAAGCTGCCGTTCATCTCCGTGCTGACCGACCCGACCATGGGCGGCGTGTCCGCCAGCTTCGCCTTTCTCGGCGACGTGGTGATGGCCGAGCCCAAGGCGCTGATCGGCTTCGCCGGTCCGCGCGTGATCGAGCAGACCGTGCGCGAGAAGCTGCCGGAAGGCTTCCAGCGCGCGGAATTCCTGCTGCAGAAGGGCGCGATCGACATGATCGTCGATCGTCGCAAGATGCGCGAGGAAATCGCCCGTCTGATCGCGCTCATGCAGTGTCAGCCGGCCGACGCGGTCGCCTGAACCCGATGTGCACGACATCTGTCGTGCGAAACGCGTGACGCGCGCCGTGGCGGCGCCACAAAAGGCAGTACAACGGCGTAGAATGCCGTGACGCCACGCCATCACGCAGTGCCGCGCAAGCGACACCTGAACGCATTACTTCGCAGAACCCGAAGCGCGGACGTCACTTGGTTACGTCCGCGCTTTGCATTTCTGCCCGCACATTCATGCCGACATACTCCACTCTCGACGCCTGGCTCGCCCATCTGGAAACCGCCCATCCCGTGGGCATCGACATGGGCCTCACGCGCATCGGTCGCGTCAAAGAGGCGCTCGGATTGAAATTCCCGTGTCCTGTCTTCACCGTCGGCGGCACCAATGGCAAGGGTTCGACCTGCGCGATCATCGAGGCGATCCTGCTGTCCGCCGGTTATCGCGTCGGCTGCCACACGTCGCCACACCTGCTCACGTTCAACGAGCGCGCCCGCGTGAACGGCGAGATGGTCGACGACGCCACGCTGCTGCCGCACTTCGAAGCCGTCGAGCGCGCCCGCACGAGTTTCGACGAACCCGTCTCGCTCACGTACTTCGAATTCACGACGCTCGCGATCATGCATCTGTTCGCCACCGCCGGGCTCGACGCCGTGATTCTCGAAGTCGGCCTGGGCGGACGGCTCGATGCCGTGAACATCGTCGACGCCGACTGCGCGATCGTCACGAGCATCGACATCGATCACGCGCAGCACCTGGGCGACACGCGCGAGGCCATCGCCATCGAGAAGGCGGGCATCTTCCGCGCGGGCAAGCCGGCGATTTGCGGCGATCCCATGCCGCCCGCCACACTGCTCGCCGAAGCCGAGCGCATCGGCGCCGACCTGTGGCGCTTCGGGCGCGACTTCAACTACCAGGGCGATAAGCAGCAGTGGAGCTACGGTGGACGTCACATGCGCCGTCCGGCGCTGGCCTATCCGGCGCTGCGCGGCGCGAACCAGTTGCTCAACGCGTCGGCGGCGCTCGCGGCGCTCGAAGCGATGCGCGCCGAGTTGCCGGTCTCGGCGCAGGATATCCGGCTGGGGCTTGCTTCCGTCGAACTGCCGGGACGCTTCCAGGTGCTGCCGGGGCGTCCGGCCGTGGTGCTCGACGTGGCGCACAATCCCCACGCGGCCGCCGCGCTCGGTCACAATCTCGACGGCATGGGCTTCTTTCCGTACACGTACGCCGTGTTCGGGGCGATGGCCGACAAGGACATCGAGGGCGTGTTGCGTCACCTCGTCGACAAGGTCGATCACTGGCGTTTGTGTGCGCTGCCGACCGAGCGTGCGGCGAGCCCGGCGCTGCTCGAAGAGAAGCTGCGCGCCGCCGGGTTCCACGAAGACGCCGATCATTCGGTGGAAACCTTCGAATCCCCTGAGAAAGCCTACGCCGCCGCGCTCGAGCAGTGCGGCGAGAATGATAGAATCTTGGTTTTTGGATCGTTCTTTACGGTGGCGGGTGTGATGTCGCACCGCAAATTGCAGCGCCATTGAACGTGTACGGTGCGCGGCCGTGACATTTGCTTACGAGAAATGTCATGCGCATGACGCACCGGATGCGAGATGATCAGTCCAACGACGCGAGTTTCGACCTGAGCCAAGGGCCTATGGGATTGTTTTCCTTCCGCAAGAAAGACGCCGAAGCCGTTCCCCCGAAGCGCGGTAGCCGCAGGAGCGGCCGCACCGGCACCCGTACGGCGGGAGGGGGCGAGTACAGCGAGCACGAGCAGCTCGACCCGCTGTTGCCCGAGAAGCAGCGCGCGCGCCGCCGTCTGGTCGGCGCGCTGGCGTTGGTGCTCGCCGCCGTCATCATTTTGCCGATGGTGCTCGCGCCCGAACCGAAACCGACGGCCGACGACATCGCCATCCAGATTCCCGGCAAGGACGCCAATTCGCCGCCCGTGCGCGTGAAGCCGAAGGCGGCCGCGCCGTCGACCGACGCGTCGCTCGACAAGGGCGAGGAGACGGTTGACGGCAACGCATTGGCGAACAACGCCGCCAAGCCGTCCACATCCACGCCGGCACCGGCGCCGACGGGTCTGCCGCCTTCGTCATCGTCTCCCGCACCGGCCGTCGTCGCCGTGTCGCCCACGCCGAGCACCGTGCCGGAGCCGTCGGTCGCACAGGCCAAGCCGGATCACAAGGCGGACGCCAAGCCCGAGACCCGCAAGCCTGAGCAACACGCGGACGCCAAACCCGCCGCCAAGCCGGCCGAGTCGCACGACACGGCCAAGGCGCAAGCCAAGCCGCAGAACAACGTGGCCGATCCGATCGCGCAGTTCGCGCAGAACAACACCAAGCCCGCGAAGGCCTCGGACTCCCACGACAGTGCCCAGAAGCCGGCCGCCTCGGGCGGCAAGTATCTGGTGCGCATCGGCGCATTCTCGACGCAGGATCGCGCGCAGGCGTGGCTGGTCAAGCTCAAGCTGGTGAATGTGCCGAGCTACATGGTCAAGAGCACCGTGGACGGTCGCGAGCTGTATCTGCTGCGGGCGGGGCCGTTCTCCGATCGCGCGAGCGCGGAGGCGGCGGGCAAGAAGATTCGCGACGCCGGGTTGACCGCCCAGGTCGCCGAGGCGGGCTGAGTTGGGCGATTCGGTGCACGGCGGTCTGTTGACCGTGGTCGATTACGCGGCCATTGCCATCCTGATCGGATCGATGTTGCTGGGCATGCTGCGTGGGCTGGTCCGCGAGCTGTTCAATCTGGTCGGCTGGGTCGTGGCGTTCTTCGTCGCGCGCGCCTTCGGGCCGACGGTGGCGCACTGGCTGCCGGCCGATCTGCCCGGCGGCGAGATGACGCAGGGCGCGCTGGGTTTCCTGCTGGTGCTCGTGGCGGTGGTCTTTGGCGCCGGTATCGTCAGCGCGCTCGTCGGACGCATGACCGATCTGATCGGCCTGCGTCCGGCCGATCGCGGTCTGGGCATGTTGTTCGGCATCGTTCGCGGCGCTCTGCTCTTGATGTTGTTGATGGTCGCCGCCAGATTGACGGCATTGCCGCAGCAACCGGCATGGCAGCATTCGTTGACGCGCCCGTGGGTCGAAGCCGGACTGGAGCGGTTGATGCCGTATCTACCCGAGCCGGTGCAGCACTATCTGCGCAAGCCCGAAGCCGCCGTGCCTGGGGGGCCCAGCGTGCCGGGTGTGAATTCGCTGAACGTGCCGATTCCGTTGCCGCAACTGGAACCTTATCGGGGTTCGCCGGCACCGTCGCCAGGCACGCCCGAGGCGCCGAACGCGCTGCCGCGGGGCAGTGGTCAGGGCGCGTCCGCGGGTCGCGCAATTCAGACGGGGCAGGGCGGACAAAGCGGCATCGGCAGCGTGGGTGAGACGGGTATGCAGGGTGCGCAGGCGCAGCCGGTCGGCCAGCGCACACGGGGCGACGGCGCCCGGGCGTCGGGGATTTCGGCCCTTATGGGCGGGGACATGATGCACAGCGGCCGGGGATTGACGAGTCAGGGCGGCTCGGGTGCCGCCGGGGCGCAATCGCAGGGATGGGGCATGCGCAGCGGCGGATCGGCCGCGCCGTCGACCGGCCTGCAGAAGGTTTCCGAATGACGGATAATACAGTCCGTTTGACGCAGATTTCGATGTTTTTTGAAGGATTCATGCCATGTGTGGCATCGTCGGTGTAGTCTCCAAATCCCCGGTCAATCAGTTCATCTACGATAGCCTGCTGCTGCTGCAGCATCGCGGCCAGGACGCCGCGGGCATCGCCACGACGGATGGCCAGTCGTTCTACATGCACAAGGGCAACGGCATGGTGCGCGACGTGTTCCGCACGCGCAACATGCGCGATCTGCCGGGCACGGTCGGCATCGGCCAGGTGCGCTACCCGACGGCCGGTTCGTCGAGCGCCGCACAGGCCCAGCCGTTCTACGTGAATGCCCCGTACGGCATCGTGCTCGCGCACAACGGCAACCTGACGAACTGGGAACAGCTCAAGGACGAGATGTTCCGCGTCGATCGCCGCCACATCAACACCACGTCCGACTCCGAAGTTCTGCTCAACGTGCTCGCCCACGAGCTGCAGGAAAGCTCGCGCGACGGTCTTTCCGTGGCGTCGCTGTTCCAGGCCGTGGGCAAGGTGCACGGGCGTCTGCGCGGCTCCTACGCGATCGTCTCGATCATCTCGGGTTTCGGTCTGCTCGCGTTCCGCGATCCGAACGGTATTCGTCCGCTGTGCATCGGCCGCTTCGATGGCCCGAACGGCACGGAGTGGATGGTGGCCTCCGAGTCGGTGGCCCTCGAAGGCATGGGTTTCGCGTTCGAGCGCGACGTCAAGCCGGGTGAGGCGATCTTCATCAGCAACGATGGCGAGCTCACGTCGCAGCAGTGCTCGCAAGCCGCGTCGATGCATCCGTGCATTTTCGAGCTCGTGTATCTGGCGCGTCCGGATTCGGTGCTCGACGGCGTGCCGGTCTACGATGCACGTCTGCGCATGGGCGACTACCTCGCCGAGAAGATCCGTCGCGAGATCGACTACAAGGACATCGACGTCGTCATGCCGATTCCGGACTCGAGCCGTCCGGCGGCGATGCAGGTTGCCAAGCGCCTGGGCCTGAACTATCGCGAAGGCTTCTTCAAGAACCGCTACGTCGGCCGCACGTTTATCATGCCCGGCCAGGCGATGCGCAAGAAGTCGGTGCGTCAGAAGCTCAACGCGATGCGCGTCGAGTTCAAGGACAAGAACGTGCTGATCGTGGACGACTCCATCGTGCGCGGCACCACCAGCCAGGAAATCGTGCAGATGGCCCGCGACGCCGGTGCCCGCAAGGTGGTCTTCGCATCGGCGGCGCCTCCCGTGAAGTTCCCGAACGTGTATGGCATCGACATGCCCACGCGCAGCGAACTGGTGGCCCACGATCGCAGCGACGAAGAAGTGGCGCGCATTATCGGCGCGGACGAACTGATCTATCAGGACGTCGAAGACATGAAGGCCGCGGTGCGCGACATCAACCCGGCGCTGACGGACTTCGACGCGTCCTGCTTCGATGGCAACTACATCACGGGCGACGTCACGCCGGAGTACCTGAACCGCCTGGAGCAACAGCGCAAGGCGCCGAAGGCCCCGGCCGTGGAGAGCACCGAAGCCGACGAAGGCGAGCCGCGCGGAGCGCAGCTTGGCCTCTGAGGCCGGTCGGGCCAGGTCCGACACCGCCGGCAGCCCGGGAAACCCCGGGCCGGCCGGCGGGGCGGGGCAGGCGGAGGGGATTTTTCTTCTTCGCCGGCAACGTGCTACACTGCATCACACGTCGATTTGATTTCAGCTTGCGGACGTGGGGGAACATCCCCGAAACAGCTAAAGCGAGGCCTAGACAGATGGATTTCGAGCCCGTTTTGCTGACAAGCGAAACGGGCTTTTCTTTTTTCGGGCGACGGTCCGGCCACCGTAATGCAGCCATGTGCAGCCATGGACTGCACCACGGTGACGGACGGCGGCCCCGGTACAACGACGAGACACACGATGGATTCCTTCGACTTCGATACCCTGGCGGTGCGCGCGGGCACGCAGCGCTCCGAGTTTGGTGAGCACTCCGAGGCGCTGTATCTGACCTCGAGCTTTGTCTTCAAGAGCGCGGCCGAAGCCGCCGAACGTTTCGCGCATTCGGAGGAGGGCTTCACCTACTCGCGCTTCACCAACCCGACGGTGTCGATGTTCCAGGATCGTCTCGCGGCGCTCGAAGGCGGCGAGGCTTGCATGGCGACGGCTTCGGGCATGAGCGCCATCGTCTCGGTCGTGATGACGGCGCTCTCGGCCGGCGATCATCTCGTGAGCTCGCAGAGCATCTTCGGCTCCACGCTCAACGTCTTCTCCACGATCTTCAGCCGTTTCGGTATCGAGACGACCTTCGTCGACCCGACCGACCTCGACGCCTGGCGCGCCGCGATCCGTCCGAACACGAAAATGTTCTTCCTGGAGACGCCGTCCAATCCGCTCACCGAAATCGCCGACATCGCGGCGATCGGCAAGATCGCGAAGGAAGCCGGTGCGCTCTTCGTCGTGGACAACTGTTTCTGTACGCCGGTGCTGCAGCGTCCCATCGAATTCGGCGCCGATGTCGTGGTGCACTCCGCGACCAAGTACCTCGACGGCCAGGGCCGCGTGCTGGGCGGCGCCATTGTCGGCAGGAAGGACTTCGTCATGGGCAAGATCTTCACGTTCGTGCGCAGCGCGGGTCCGACCCTATCCGCGTTCAACGCGTGGGTGCTGCTCAAGGGGCTGGAAACGCTGTCGTTGCGTGTCGAGAAGCAGTCGGCCAACGCGCTGGCCGTGGCCCAATGGCTGGAGCAGCAGCCACAGGTGGCGCATGTGTACTACCCAGGGCTGCCGTCGCATCCGCAATACGAACTCGCGCAGCGCCAGCAGAAGTCGGGCGGCGGCATCGTCGCGTTCGAGCTCAAGGGCGCCACGCCGGCCGAGCAGCGCGAGAACGCCTGGCGCGTGATCGACAACACCCGCGTGTGCTCGATCACCGGCAACCTCGGCGATACGCGCACGACCATCACGCATCCGGCGAGCACCACGCACGGCCGCATCACGCCCGAGGCGCGCGCCGCGGCGGGCATCACCGAGGGCCTGATCCGTCTCGCCGTGGGGCTGGAGTCGCCGGCCGACATCCAGGCCGACCTGGCGCGCGGTTTCGCGAACTGAGCGAGGGCTGAAGTCATGAGTCGATTCTGGAGCGCGGGCGTTGCCGATCTGACGCCCTACGTGCCCGGTGAGCAGCCGCAGATGCAGCGGCTCGTCAAACTGAACACCAACGAAAATCCGTACGGTCCGTCGCCGCGCGTGCTCGCGGCGATTCGCGATGCGCTGGGCGAGACCGCCGATGCGCTGAAGCTGTATCCCGACCCGGATGCGCGCCGTTTAAAGCAAGCGATTGCGCAGCGCTTCGGCCTGGAAGTCGCCAACGTCCACGTCGGCAACGGTTCGGACGAAGTGCTGGCGAATGTCTTCCAGGGGCTGCTCAGGCACGACCTGCCGATCCTGTACCCCGATATCACGTACAGCTTTTATCCGGTGTACTGCGGGTTGTACGGCGTGGCGTTCGAGACCGTGCCGCTTACGGCGTCGTTCGAGATCCGCGTTGACGACTATCTGAAGCCGAACGGCGGCATCGTCTTCCCGAATCCGAATGCGCCGACCGGGCGCGCGCTGGCCACGGGCGAGATCGAGCGCCTGCTCGCGGGCAACCCGGATTCGGTCGTGGTGATCGACGAGGCCTACATCGACTTCGGCGGCGAGACGGCGGCGACGCTGATCGCGAAGTATCCGAATCTGCTCGTGGTGCAAACGCTGTCGAAGTCGCGCTCGCTCGCGGGCTTGCGTCTCGGCTTCGCCATCGGGCATCCGGATCTGATCGAAGCGCTCGAGCGTGTGAAGAACAGCTTCAACTCGTATCCGCTCGACCGTCTCGCGCAGGCGGCGGGGGTGGCGGCCATCGAAGACGAGGCGTACTTCGACGAGACGCGTCAGGCGGTGATCGCCAGCCGCGAGGCATTGACCGGACGCCTGAGCGCGTTGGGCTTCGAAGTGCTGCCGTCGAAGGCGAACTTCGTGTTCGCCCGCCACCCCTCGCACGACGCGGCGGCGCTCGCCGCCGCGCTGCGCGAGCGCTCGATCATCGTACGGCACTTCAAGCATGCGCGCGTGGCGCAGTTCCTTCGCATCACGGTCGGTACCGAGAGCGAGTGCCGGGCGCTGACGCAGGCGCTTGGAGAGATTCTGGGCGCTTGAGCCCTGACGCCGGAGCGCTCGACGAAAGCCGGTGCGAGAAATTGCACCGATTTTTTTGTGCTCAATGTGCATCCCGACGTGCGGCGCTCGCAGCGCTGTCGAGCGATGCGAGCCGTGCCGCGCGTGACGACGCGATGATGGCGAGTTGCACGGCGAAGCCCGTCGCCATGCCGACGAGGCACGCCCGGGCGCCGAACGTCGCGGCCAGCGACGCGCCGAGGAATGCCCCCAGTGGCCGCGCGCCGAACGTGGCCGTCATCGTGGCCGCCGACACGCGCGCGATCAGGCCGGCGGGCGTGACGACCTGGCGCAGCGACGTCGTCGAGATAGTCCACACGATCGGCCCGAAGCCGAACAGGAAGAACGCGCCGAACACGATGGCGTAGGCCGCCGCACCGCCCGACAGCCACCACGTGCTTGCCATCAGCAGCGCGGCGAGGCAAGCGCACACCGGGCCGAGGAGAATCTGACGGCCGAACGTCAGGCGCGCCGCGAGCCGCGCATACCCGAACGCGCCGCACACCATCCCGAAGCCATACACCCCGAGCGCAATGCCGACGGTCTGCGCCGTGAACGCCAGCGAGTGAATCGCGTAATAGGCGAACACGGCCAGCAGCAGATACCAGGAAGTATTGAAGACGAAGGCCGTCATGACGATCGGGCGCAGGTAGCCGTTCACCGCGATGAAGCGGATCCCTTCCGTCAGTTCGCGGACGAAATGGCGGTGCGAAGCCGGCCGCGGCGCTTCGCGAGGCAGACGCGACAGGCAATACGCGCTGGCGAGCGAGAGCACGAAGGCGCCGGCGAACGCCGGTGTGCCGGCGGCCCAGCCGGCGAGCACGCCACCGAGTGCCGGCCCCGCGGTAAATGCCACGCTGCGTGCGATTTCCAGCTTCCGGTTCGCCGCGAGCAGATCGCCGGCGCCGACCAACGAGGCGACCAGCGAAGGCGCTGCCGCACCGAAGACGACCGTGCCCGTCGCCATCGCGAAGCCGAGCACGGCCAATGCCGTGAGCGTGAGTGTGCCTGTGCGGAACAACGCGAAGAGCAGCAGCAACGCGAGCGCGCGCAGCAGTTCCGTCGCGATCATGAGCGGCTTGCGGCGATAGCGATCCGCGAACACGCCGGCGGGGAGCGACAGCAGAAGGAAGGGCAGTGTGGTGGCGCCCTGCAGCGAGGCGGTCTGTCCGGCGGAAGCGCCGAGGGCGATCACCGCCACGATCGGAATGACGGCGAGCGTCATCTGCTCGCTGAATTGCGCGGCGAGATTCGCACGCGAAAGATCGGTCACCAGTGCGGGCACAGGCACCGCGTCACGCGCTGCGGGCGGTATCGCGGCGCCCGGTCGGGCGCTCGCTGGACTGTCGTTGATTGCGTCTCGTGAGGTGCCGTCTGCCATCGAATCTGCTCCTTGCGGCGGGAATGCCTGCGGAGCAGTCTAGGCGGATCCGTCAGCGCGAACGCTCCGTTTCTTGCGATTGAATTGGCGCTGCGGCGGAAATCGCCGTCGCTGCCGCCGATTTTGCTGCCAATGAAGACGCCGATGCTGCTGCCAATGAAGACGCCAAAGGCGATGGCACGTACTTCTGCCCGTTGATGTGCCGTGCCGTGGGTGTGAAGGCATCGCTCAGCACGTCGTGGGCGGCGTCGTAGTACGTCGTGTCGATGTCGAGCAGACCCAGCACGGTATGTTCGAGCCGGTCGGTCTGATAGGGCCTCGTTTCGAGCGAAGCACGGGTGCGGGCGTCCGTGGCATCGCGCGTCCACACGATCATCGGGATCTCGTAGCCGGACGCGTCGGAGACCGACTGCCCCGTGTGATTGCGTGTATGTCCGACTTCCTGCGCGTGGTCGGAGGTGAACAGCAGACTGGCGTCCGTGGTGGCGTTGGCCCTGGCTGTCGCCGCCATCGTCTTGCGGATGAGGCCGGCGACGACGAAGTCGTTGTAGGCAATGGCGTTGTCGTACTCGTTGCGCAGGCGTCTGACCCACCGCGAGCGTCCCTGCGCTTCAAGGTGAGCCATCACGGCATCGTGGGTATTGTCGAAGCGCGCGAATTCCTTCGGATACCGCATGCCGTAGGTGGGATGCGCGCCGAGCAGATGCACGACGATGAGCTTGCGCGGGGCATCGTCCGCGAGCGCTGCGTCGAATTCGGGCAGCAGATTGCCGTCGAAATTGTTCTCGCCGCGCCCCAGGCCTTTGTTGATGAACACGCGCTCGTCGGCGCGATTGGCGACGAGCCCGAGCCAGCCGTCGTTGGGCACCTGGTTCGAGATCCAGTAGGTGCGATAGCCCGCTTCCTTGGCGAGCATCACGAGATCGGGCTGGCGGGTCCAGGCCTCGGGATCGTCGAGGCTCGCGGGCGTGAGCATCTTCATGAGCGAGGCCATCGTTGCCGGCTCCGACGACACCACGTCGCGAAACACGGTCAGGTGTTCGCGCAACGAGTCGAGCATCGGCGTGGTGTTGCGGGCGTAGCCGTAGAGCGACATGTTGTTGCGGTTCAGACTCTCGCCGATCACCCACACGACGGTCTTGTTCGCCGGCCCGCGATAGCGCACCCGCCAGTCGCCGCGCTGCGCCATGTTGGCCGCCAGTTCGCGTTGCAGCTTGTCGGCGTGCGCGAGCTGCGTCTTGTAGTCGAGATAGCGGATCGGCCAATAGAGCAGAGGATTCTCCTTGGCCATCGTCGGGTTCAGGTGCAGCGTCAGGAAGCTGGCGAGCAGCGTGGCCACGGCGATCTTGCTGCCGCGCCGCATCGGCAACGAGGGTCGTGCGGCCTCGGCGCGCGACAGCCGGTGCTCGAGGGCGGCAACGCCTGCCATGATCAGAACGAAGGCGGCGCTGGCTTCGAAGACGTCGCGCCAGTTGTGCCGGAAGAACTCGCCCGTCTCCGACGGATTGGTGTTGAACACCGCTTGGAGCACCAGCAAATGATTCGGCCGCATGCCGAAGTAATCGCGCAGGAAGCCCTTGGTGGCGGCATCGAGAAAGAAGAGGGCAATCACGCCGAGCGTCGTCGCACTCAGCCAGACGGGACGCGCGCGCAGCAGCAGGCACAGGCCCGCGAGCCCGGGCAGCGCCGTGATCATGAGCGCCGAGCTCTTGGCGAATTCATTGGCGCTCAGCATGCCGACCGCCCAGAAAACACTCAGCCCGCCGAGACCCAGGCACAGCCGATATAGCAATGATTTCAAAATTGTCTCCCCCAGATTCCGCACTGCCGCGGTCACGTCGTTGGCAGACCGAATCAGTGCGATCCGCCATGGTACGTGCAGCGCTGCGGCATTCGACCACGGATTGTGCAATTGGTGTCGGAGGCGTGCAATTTTTTAGACGAACGGCGGTCGCTTTTGATCGCCGGAGTCGCGCGGAAGGCCCGGAAGCGGCATGGCCTGGCGACTCACGTGCGAGGAGGAGGGAAGACGTGCGCTTCGCAAC
This sequence comes from Pandoraea pulmonicola, assembly GCF_000815105.2. Classification (NCBI taxonomy): domain Bacteria; kingdom Pseudomonadati; phylum Pseudomonadota; class Betaproteobacteria; order Burkholderiales; family Burkholderiaceae; genus Pandoraea; species Pandoraea pulmonicola. The sequence continues at coordinate 2,265,564 of NZ_CP010310.2, forward strand.
TGCCGGGGAGAACGCCCGGCCCAGCGTTGGCGCCCCGCACAGGGGGCGTGCCGGCGCGTCTCAGTGCAAACGGGCGCCGTTGGGCACGGGACGCTCCACGCCCGCGAGCACAATGGCGCCTTGTGCGTCGGCAAAGCCCGTCACGAGCACTTCCGAGGCGATTCCGGCAATGCGCTTCGGCGCGAAATTGCACACGCACAGCACCTGGCGTCCCACGAGCGATTCGGGCGTGTAGTGCACGGTGATCTGCGCGCTCGACGTCTTCACGCCCAGTTCGCCGAGATCGACTTCCAGCACATAGGCCGGTTTTTTCGCCTTTTCATTCACGCGCGCGGCGACGACGGTGCCCACGCGCAATTCGATCTTCTCGAAGTCCTGCCACTCGATGGTCTCGGCCATGTCCTCTTCCTTCCTGAATCGATGGATGACGAAACGGGAAGACTAGCGCGACGGCGTGTCGGGCGGCTTGTGAAATTCGGCAGACGGCGTGCGGACGTGCTGCCCGCGCCGCCAGGCGGCAGGCGTGTGGCCGAAGTGCTGGCGGAACGCGTGGGTGAGGGCGCTCTGATCGTTGAAGCCGACGTCGAGCGCGATGTCGGCGAGCGGCGCGTCGGTGGTCGAGAGCAATGTGGCGGCGCGTGCCAGGCGCAGCCGCATCAGGTGGCGGTGCGGGGTCTCGCCGGTCATGGCGACGAAGCACTCGTGGAAGTGCCGCACGCTCATGCCGGCGTCGCGCGCCAGCGTGGCGGTGTCGGGCGGTGTGGCGAGATCGGCCTGCAGCCGCGCGTCGACACGGGCCAGATCCAGCCGCACCGTCCGCAGCGCGTGGCGCGCCGGTGCGAGCCGGGCCATGAGCGCGTCGAGCCATTCGCGCACGACGGGATCGCTCTCGCTGAGCGGACGGCCCGCGTCCACCCCGGCCGCAATGCGGCGCGCCAGCGCCAGCAGCGACGCATCGAGCGAAAAGAACGCTTCGCGGGCAAACGCGCGCGCGGCGCCGGTCACCGCCGCGAGTCGCACGGGCACATCGAGCACGACCTGCCGGTTCGGCCCGTCGCCGCGGTAGTCGTGGCGCACGCCGGCCGGGATCACCACGCCGTTGCGCGCGCCCACGCGGCCATATTGCGCGGCGTCGCCGTCGAGCGAAATCGCCATGCGCCCGGACAGCCCGATCACGACCTGATGGAAGTCGTGCGTATCGCTGCTTTCGGTCGGGCTGTATTCGCGCAGTTCGAGGATCGGGGCGGACATGGCCGAGGAAAATCGTACGAAACACCGTGCCGGGGAATAAGGCGAGAACGGTGCATGACTACAGGTTATGAAAAAACGCGCAAAGCTATCCCGGATTCATTGGTTCGGACGCGCGGGACGCCTCGCTACACTGGTTCACCAATGGCCGGGAGACCCCCGGCCCACATCGGGTGTCAGCGGGTGTCAGGCGTGCGTCGCGCTGCCTGCGCGCATGCGGTGTGCTTCGTTTTCACAGGGCCGGCGCAGGCGACACGCGCGAAACCGGCCCGTCTTTGGCAGGGAAGTATGACATACGCCGTCACGATCTCGGGCAGCCCGTCGGCCGCCTCGCGCAGCGCCCGCTTGCTGCGCTTCGTCGAACACGAGCTGGCTGCGGCCGGCATCGCCGTGCGCCGCATCGACATCCGCGCGTTGTCGCCGGCAGCGCTGCTCGCGGCCGACACGTCGCACGACGACTTGCGGCACGCGCTCGCGCAGGTCGCCGGCGCCCAGGCCGTGGTGGTGGCGACGCCCGTCTACAAGGCTGCCTACAGCGGTCTGCTCAAGGCCTTTCTCGACGTGCTGCCGCAGGACGGCCTCGCCGACAAGCTCGTCGCGCCGTTCGCCACGGGCGGCAGCCCGGCCCATTTGCTGGCCCTCGACTACGCGCTCAAGCCCGTGCTCTCGGCGCTGGGCGCGCAGCACATCCTGCGCGGCGTGTTCGCCGTCGATCAGCAGGTCCCCAAGGAAGACGGCGCGCTGCTCGACGGTGCGATTGCCGAGCGGCTGAGCACGACCGTCGATCAACTCTCGCAGTGGCTGCACGAGCGCGAAGTGATCCGCCAGTGGCCAGCAGCCAACGCTCGCCCGGGACTTGCCCGCGCGACGCTGGCCGCCTGACGACCGGAGCACGCATGCAAGTCTTCTGGTTCATTCCCACGCACGGCGATACACGCTACCTGGGCACGTCCGAAGGGGGACGCGTCTTCGATTTCGATTATGCGCGTCAGATCGCCAGTGCCGTCGATGCCCTCGGCTACGAAGGTGTGCTGCTGCCTACCGGCCGCTCGTGCGAAGACGCCTGGGTGACGGCATCGAGCCTCATCGGCGCGACGCGTAATCTCAAGTTTCTCGTGGCTGTGCGCCCGGGTATCGCCTCGCCCGCATTGACCGCGCGCATGGCGGCCACCTTCGATCGCCTGTCGGGGGGCAGACTGTTGATCAACGTCGTGACCGGCGGCGACGCGGGCGAACTCGAAGGCGACGGCTTCTTCGCCGATCACGCCGAGCGCTACGCGGTGACCGACGAATTCCTGCGCATCTGGCGTTCGCTGTTCGAGAAGTCGCACACCGGCGAGAGCGTCGATTTCGAAGGCGAGCATCTGCGTGCGAAGGGCGCGAAGCTGTTCTTCCCGCCGGTGCAGTCGCCGCACCCGCCGCTCTATTTCGGGGGCTCGTCGGAAGTCGCGCGCGACATCGCGGCCGAGCAGCTCGACGTCTACCTGACGTGGGGCGAGCCGCTTGCCGACGTGGCCGAGAAGATCGCCGACGTGCGGGCGCGCGCGGCGAAGCTCGGTCGCACGTTGCGCTTCGGCCTGCGGTTGCACGTGATCGTGCGCGAGACCGAAGACGAAGCGTGGCGCGCGGCCGATGCGCTCATCAGCAAGCTCGACGACGAGACCATCGCGCGCGTGCAGGCGCAGTTCGCGAAGATGGATTCGGAAGGGCAGCGGCGCATGGCGGCGCTGCACGGCGGACGCCGCGACAAGCTCGTGATCGCACCGAACCTGTGGGCGGGCGTGGGGCTGGTACGCGGCGGTGCGGGCACGGCGCTCGTGGGCGACGGGCCGACCGTGGCGCAGCGCTTGCGCGAATACGCCGAACTGGGCATCGACACGTTCATCCTCTCGGGCTACCCGCATCTCGAAGAAGCGTATCGCTTCGCGGAGCTGGTGTTTCCGCATCTGCCGCGCGACGTGCGCGAGCGGCTCGGCGGCGCACCGCTCGCCGGCCCGGTCGGCGAGTTGATGGCCAACAACCTCGTGCCGCGCGCATCGCAGAGCTGAATCGAACATTGAACGGAACGCGGACGGGCCGTTGCGCGACGGTCACCCGCATGAAGCATGAATACGGGCTGCGCCAGCCCCAGGAGAAATTGGCATGACGCAATCGATTTCGGCCGACGCCATCAACGGCGGCGGCAAGCAGTACGGCAACGGCACACCCGCGACATCCGCGGCGGCGGGCGCTGCCACCAGCGGCGCGCTGCAGCGCGTCTGGCGCACTGGCGCGCGACGCCTCGCGCCGTGGATCGTGCCGATCGTCCTCGTCGTGGTCTGGCAGGTCGCCGCGCAGGCCGGCTGGCTCTCCACGCGAGTCCTTCCCGCGCCCTCGGCCGTGGTCGACGCCGCCTGGCAACTCGCCGTGAGCGGACAGATCTGGCGCGACATCGGCGTATCGACGGGGCGCGCGGTGATCGGTTTTCTGATCGGCGGCGGCCTGGGGCTGTTGCTCGGCATGCTCACCGGCCTGTCGCGCGTGGCGGAGACGGCGCTCGATTCGTCGTTCCAGATGCTGCGCAACATTCCGCATCTGGCGCTCATTCCGCTGGTGATCCTGTGGTTCGGCATCGACGAGAAGGCCAAGCTGTTCCTGGTATCCATCGGCGTGTTCTTCCCGATGTACCTGAACACGTATGCCGGCATTCGCGCCGTCGATCCGGCACTCGTGGAGATGGCGCGCAGCTATGGCCTGCGTGGCTGGGCGTTGTATCGCGACGTGATTCTGCCGGGCGCGCTGCCGTCGATTCTGGTCGGCGTGCGCTTCTCGCTCGGGTTGATGTGGGTCACGCTGATCGTGGCCGAGACGATCTCGGCGCAGTCGGGCATCGGCTATCTGACGATGAACGCGCGTGAATTCCTGCAGACCGACATCGTGCTTGTGGGGATTCTCCTGTACGCGCTGTTGGGCAAGCTGGCGGACGTGCTGGCCAAGGAATTGGAATTTCGCTGGTTGCGCTGGCATCCGGCCTTTCAACGAGGAACCGCCGCATGAGCGCACAACAATTCGCCCCGCTCGCGGGCGTCGACATCGAAGCGGAATGGACGGCCGAACAGCGCGCCGCTGTCGCGCCGTCTCTCGATCCCCAGGCCGATCCGTTCGGCACGCAATTGCCGCTTGGCGCGAAGGTCGGCGCACGTACCGCGCCAGGCAACGCTCCCGCCGGCGGCACGAATCTCAAGGTGGTGCATTCGACGGACGAGGTCGCGGCATCGGGGCTTCGGATCGAAGCCGTCGGCAAGCGCTATGGCGCCCGCTCCGTGCTTTCCGACTTCTCGCTGTCGATTCCGCGCGGCGGCTTCGCCGCCATCGTCGGCCGCAGTGGCTGCGGCAAGTCGACACTGCTGCGCCTCATTGCCGGACTGGAGACGCCGGATGCCGGACGCATCACGCTCGACGGACAGGCGCTCGGCGGCAAGTCCGGGGCGGCGTCGGCCAACGTTGCCACGCGCATCATGTTCCAGGACGCGCGTTTGCTGCCGTGGCGCACGGTCCTGCAGAACGTGGCGCTCGGCCTGCCGAAGTCCTCGCATGCGCAGGCGCTCGAAGTGCTGCGCGAAGTCGGCCTCGCCGAGCGTGCGCACGACTGGCCAAGCCAACTCTCGGGCGGTCAGCGCCAGCGCGTGGCGCTCGCCCGGGCACTGGTCCATCAACCCGATCTGCTGCTGCTCGACGAGCCGCTGGGTGCGCTCGACGCGCTCACCCGCATCGAGATGCATGCCCTCATCGAACGCCTCTGGCGCGCCCATGGCTTCACCGCGCTGCTGGTGACGCACGACGTGCAGGAAGCCGTGGCGCTCGCCGATCGCGTGGTGCTCATCGAGCAGGGCCAACTGGGCCTGGACCAGACCGTGTCGCTGGCGCGCCCGCGCGCTCGCGGCAGTGCCGAATTCGCCGGACTCGAGGCACAGGTGCTCGCGCGCGTGCTGCAAACCGAGCCGTCCACCACGCAGCACGCTGCCGCTCCCGAACCGACGTGGCCGGCCGCGACCGTGCGCTGGGCGGTCTGAGGGCGCTCGACTGACGCTTCTTTCCTATTTCTCGTTCACTTTTTCCGTACATTGGAGTCCACCATGGGTATCACCGCCATCAACGTCCGCAACCAGTTCAAGGGTCGAATCCGCGAAATCCTGCGCGGCCCGGTACTCTCCGAGGTCGATGTCGAGACGCCGAGCGGCATCGTCACGTCGGTCATCACCACGCGCTCGATCGACGAATTGCGTCTGGACGTCGGCTCCGAGGTCGTGGCGCTCGTCAAGGCCACGGAGGTCTCGCTCGCCAAGCTCTGAGCGCGCTGCCGCAGACCGAAGGCGGGGATTCGTCGGACGCGCGTACGAGGGAGGCGTCCGACGGCCCTGGCAGGAAATTCCGAGCTGGGCTCGGACTGTGCCGCGAATGCACGCACTCGGCTGATATAATGACGGCTTCCGAATGTTGGCGACCCGCCTGCGCGAGACCCTCCGCCGCGGGCGTTTTTGTTTGTCGCCGACGCGATGCACCGAAGCCAAATCATGACCACTGTCCGCACCCGCTTTGCGCCTAGCCCGACCGGATTCATCCATCTGGGCAACATCCGTTCCGCTCTCTATCCGTGGGCCTTCGCGCGTCACAACGCCGGCGCCTTCGTGCTGCGCATCGAGGACACCGATCTCGAGCGCTCGACGCCGGAAGCCGTGCAGGTCATTCTCGAAGGCATGGAATGGCTCGGCCTGGATTACGACGAAGGCCCGTTCTACCAGATGCAGCGCATGGACCGTTATCGCGAGGTGCTGCAGCAGTTGAAGGACGCCGGCCATGTCTATCCGTGCTACATGAGCGTGGAAGAGCTCGACGAACTGCGCGAGCAGCAGCGCGCGCGCGGCGAGAAGCCGCGCTACGACGGCCGTTGGCGTCCGGAACCGGGCAAGGTGCTGCCCGAGCCGCCGGCCGGCGTGCAACCGGTGCTGCGCTTCAGGAACCCCCTCACGGGCAGCGTCGCGTGGGACGACGCCGTGAAGGGCCGCATCGAGATCTCGAACGAAGAGCTCGACGACCTCGTGATCGCGCGTCCGGACGGCACCCCGACGTACAACTTCTGCGTTGTCGTCGACGACATCGACATGGACATCACGCATGTGATTCGCGGCGACGACCATGTGAACAACACCCCGCGTCAGATCAATATCTTCGAAGCGCTGGGCAAGCAGCCGCCGGTCTACGCGCATCTGCCGACCGTGCTCAACGACCAGGGCGAGAAGATGTCCAAGCGCAACGGTGCGATGAGCGTCGTGCAGTACCGCGAGGAGGGTTTCCTGCCCGAGGCCGTGGTGAACTATCTGGCGCGTCTGGGCTGGGCACACGGCGACGCCGAAGTGTTCTCGCGCGAGCAGTTCGTCGCGTGGTTCGACCTGGAGCACCTGGGCAAGTCGCCGGCGCAGCACAATCCGGAAAAGCTGCTGTGGCTGAACAACCAGTATCTGAAGCAGGCCGATGACGAGCGCCTGGCGGGTCTCACCGAGCCGTTCCTGCAGAAGGCGGGCGTGTCGATCGAAGGCGGTCCGTCGCTTGCCGGCGTGGTCGCGCTGTTCAAGGATCGTGCGAACACCGTCAAGGATATCGCCCAGAGTGCGGAGATGTTCTATCGCAAGCCCGCACCGTCGGATGCCGACATGGCCCAGCACATGACCGACGCCGCCCGCGCCGCCGTGAAGGATCTCGCCGGGGCGCTCGCCGCCTTGCCGGAGTGGAAGAAGGAGGCGATCTCGCCGGCGTTCAAGGCGACGCTCGCACAGCACGGCATGAAGATGCCGCAGCTCGCGATGCCGGTGCGTCTGCTCGTCGTGGGCACCACGCACACGCCGCCGATCGACGCGGTGCTCGAATTGCTCGGTCGCGATACGGTGCTCGGGCGCCTCGGCGCGTGAGGTGCTGACGCCGGACACGGCGGACGGAAGGAAGGCTGAAGGAAGGCTCAAAGGGCTGCGATGCGCAGCCCTTTTTCATGCGCGCCGATGTCAGACCGACGCGGGATCGCGCTTGTCGACGTCGATCCCGTAGCGGGCGATCGCTTCACCGACGCGCGAACGCGGCACCGCGCCGTCGTCGGCAAGTGCCTTCAACGCGGCCAGCACGATGAAGTGGCGGTCGACCTCGAAGAACGCGCGCAGCGATTCGCGCGTGTCGGAGCGGCCGAAGCCGTCCGTGCCGAGCGAAACGAAGCGGCGGTCCTCGACGAACGGCCGGATCTGGTCGCCCACGATCTTCATGTAATCGGTGGCGACCACGACCGGGCCCGCATGATCGCGCAGGCACTGCTGCACATACGGCACGCGGGGAGACGCGTCGGGATGCAGGAGGTTCCAGCGCTCCGCGGCCATGCCGTCGCGGCGCAGCTCGGTCAGGCTGGTCGCACTCCACACGTCGCCGGCCACGCCGAAATCCGTCGCCAGCAACTCGCTTGCCGCGATGACTTCGCGCAGAATCGCGCCGCTGCCCATCAACTGCACACGCGGTGCGGCTGCCCCGGTTGCCGACGCGTGGGCCGCCTCGCGCAACAGATAGAGCCCCTTGAGAATGCCGGCCTCGGCGCCCTCCGGAAGCGCCGGATTCGGATAGTTCTCGTTGAGCAGCGTGATGTAGTAGTAGATGTCCTCCTGCTCGACGTACATCCGGCGCAGACCGTCCTGGACGATCACCGCGAGTTCGTAGGCGAACGTCGGGTCGTACGACACGCAGTTCGGGATCACCGAGGACAGCACGTGGCTGTGTCCGTCGTCGTGCTGCAGGCCCTCGCCCATGAGCGTGGTGCGCCCGGAGGTGGCGCCGAGCAGGAAGCCGCGCGTGCGTGCGTCGCCGGCGGCCCAGGCCAGATCGCCGACGCGCTGCAGGCCGAACATCGAATAGAAGATGTAGAACGGAATGGCCGCCAGTCCGTGATTGCTGTAGGCCGTGCCGGCGGCGATCCACGACGAGATCGCCCCCGACTCGTTGATGCCTTCCTGCAGGATCTGTCCGTCCTTCGCCTCCTTGTAGTAGCTCAACTGACCGGCGTCCTGCGGCGTGTAGAGCTGTCCCAGGTAGGAGTGAATGCCGATCTGGCGGAACAGGCCTTCCATGCCGAACGTGCGCGACTCGTCGGGAACGATCGGAACGATCAGCTTGCCGATGCCCGGATCCTTGAGCAACGTGGTCAGAATGCGCACGAACGACATGGTGGTCGACACGCCGCGCTCGCCGCTGTCCTTGAGCTGCGTTGCAAATGCGCTCAACGGCGGCACGTCGAGCGGTGCGATCTTCCCGACGCGTGACGGCACGTAGCCGCCGAGCGCTTCGCGGCGCTGCGCGAAGTAGCGTGCCTCTTCGCTGCCGGGGGCGGGCAGCAGATACGGCATGTCCTCGAGCTGGTCGTCGGACACCGGCAGCGCGAAGCGGTCGCGGAAGGCGCGTACGGCGTCCGCGCTCATTTTCTTCAACTGGTGGTTGATGTTCTGACCCTCGCCGGCCTCGCCCATGCCGAAACCCTTGACCGTCTTGACGAGCACCACGCTCGGGCGGCCTTGTGTGCCGACGGCCTGTGCGTAGGCGGCGTAGACCTTCTCCGGATCGTGGCCGCCGCGTGTGAGCGCCCAGATCTCGTCGTCCGACAGATGCGCGACCAGTTCGAGCAACTGTGGATACTTGCCGAAAAAGTGCTCGCGCACGTACGCGCCGTTTTGCGACTTGAATGTCTGGTACTCGCCGTCCACGCATTCCATCATGCGCTGACGCAGTAGCCCGGTCGTGTCGCGTGCGAGCAGGTCGTCCCAGCCGCTGCCCCACAACACCTTGATCACGTTCCAGCCGGCGGCGCGGAACGTGCCCTCCAGCTCCTGCACGATCTTGGCGTTGCCGCGCACGGGGCCATCGAGACGCTGCAGGTTGCAGTTCACGACGAAGACCAGGTTGTCGAGCCGCTCGCGACCCGCGAGGGAAATGGCCGCCAGCGACTCGGGCTGATCCATTTCGCCGTCGCCGAGAAATGCCCAGACCTTGCGGCCTTGATGCTCGAGCAGGCCGCGATATTCCGCATAGCGCATGAAGCGCGCCTGATAGGCGGCGGTGAGTGGACCGAGGCCCATCGAGACGGTGGGGAATTGCCAGAAGTCCGGCATGAGGCGCGGGTGCGGATACGACGACAGCCCGTCGCGCCCGGCTTCGCGGCGGAAGTTGTCCAACTGCGCTTCGGTGATGCGCCCTTCGAGGTAGGCGCGCGCATAAATGCCCGGGGCCGAATGTCCCTGGATGTAGACCATGTCGCCGCCGAAGGTGTCGGTGCGGCCGCGGAAGAAGTGGTTGAAACCCACGTCGTACAGCACGGCGGCCGATTGGTACGTGGCGATGTGACCGCCCACGTTGGAGTGCTTGCCCGCGCGAAGCACCATCACCATGGCGTTCCAGCGGATGTACGCATTCAGGCGGCGCTCCACGCCCAGATCGCCGGGATACGCGGGCTGGCGCGACTTCGGAATGGTGTTGACGTAGGCCGTCGTCACCTTGCCGTGCAGGTCGCCGTACTGCGCGACGTCGAAGTCCATCAACTGGTCGATCAGGTAGTGCGCGCGCGGGCGGCCCTCGACGGCGACGACCGCTTCCATCGCCTCCAGCCACTCTCGTGTTTCCTGAGGGTCGATGTCGGGCACTGCGAGCGGCTGGGTCATGGTTTATCTCCTGGAAGTGGTGAAGGCAACGTTGTCGATGCGGGCCGTAGGTTGGTCCCTCGGCCCCTGTGGGGCGGACTCGCGAGTCTGCAAGTCAGTTGATGTTTAATTGCAATTGCAATAGTAGCATTTGCAATCGTTTGGTGTGGGATAGAATTGCAGCTGCAACCGGAATTCGGAGAGAGGAGCTTGGCAATGACAGCAGGGAGACCTGATCTTTGGTACTCGTTTGTGCGGGCGCACCGGATGATGATCCGCGAGATCGAACGCCGTCTGTCGGCGGCCGGACTGCCCGGCTACGCGTGGTATGACGCGCTGTGGGGCCTCGAGAGCGGGCCGGGCGGCACGCGACGCATGCACGAGCTGGCCGACGCGCTGGCCATCGAGCGCTACAACCTCACGCGGCTCGTGGATCGGTTGGAGCAGGAGGGGCTCGTCACGCGTGCGCGTTCGGCTGAAGACGGACGTGCGGCGTTTGCGTCCATCACCAAGGAGGGGCGCGCGTTGCGCAAGAAGATGTGGAAGGTCTACGAGTCGACCGTTGCCGAACTGTTTCTGAGCCAGTTCAGTGCGGGCGAGCAGGGCACGCTCGCCGACGGGCTCGATCGGACCACGGCCGCGGTGCGTGCGGTTCAGTCCGGTACGGCGGACTGACGGCCGCGCGATACATCGACGGCGGTGGTTCCCGCGGGCAGCACGCCGTCGTCCATCAGCGCTTTGAGCGCGACGGCGGCAATCCAGCGCGCGTCCGGTGTTGCGGTGCCCACCGGATTCGGCTCCGCGCCGAGCGCCACGAAGCGTCCCGGAACGAATGCGCCGATCTGGCTGGCGATCGATCGGGCATAGCCGGTGACGGCGACGACCGGCGCCGTGCTATCGGAGAGACACCGCAGCACATGCGCCGTTCGGGTCTGCGTCGGTGCGCAGAACAGGTTCGAGCGTTCGACTTCGTATGCCTCCCGCGCGAGGCGCGTGTAGCTCGGGCAACTCCAGACTTCGCAGTTCACCCCCCATGCTTCGTTGAGCAGGGCAGCCGCTCGCCGCACCTCGGAGAGCGCTTTGCCCGCGCCGAGCAGCCGAAGGCTGCGCGTGCGTTCGCCCTCGTGCACGGCGACGCGGTACATGCCGCGAAAGGCGTGCTGCGCATCGGCGTCCGACAGCGGTGGTGAGTTGTCGTCGTCGGGGTGGGTCGAGACGTAGACGAAGCCGCGCTCGCCGTCGAGGTATAGCGCGCGGAGTGCGGCGCGCAGGATGGCGAGGGTTTCGGCGCCCGACGCCGGGTCGTACGGCGTGCCGTCGGGGCTCGCCGAGAGCCAGAGGGGCAGGGCGGGCTGCACGCTGCGCGGCCAACGCGACGCGAGCGCTTCCACATCGTTACAGAAGACGCCGTGATGCGCCGCTTCGAACAGCGCGGCGCGAAGCCCTGTCACGGAAGGCGAACGAAGCAGGTACAACAGCGGCTTCTCGACGCGTTGCGTTTCATTCCCGAACCATAGCGGCCAGGCGCTGACACGGCGGTGCGCCGCCGTTGCGTCGACATCGGTCTCGACGTCGCCTGCCGTCTCCCGTGCGGCCCGAACGACCCAGGCGGCTTCGCCCGTCGTGTCGTGCTGCTCCAGCGCGCTTGCAATGGCGCGTATCGCGCGGCGTGGCGAGAGGGTCGAACAGTGCGCGCTCAGCGCGTCGTCGGCGAGCCGCGCCAGACAGGCGCCGGCGGCGGCGCGCGTCTGCTGCGTACGCACCGAAAGATCGAAGCACTCCCCATTCATGGCATATCCCTTGTCTCGTGACGGACGACTTGCGGAAATTCCGTTTCACTCATACGATTGCAGTTGCAATGATTGTAATTGCAATTTATTGATGCAACAAGAATGCAACGAGGAGCCTCATGACAACCGCTAACGGTCTTACGTTCTATACGGCCGACACGCCCAATGGCCAAAAGGTCGCCATCTTCCTGAGCGAGGCCTCGCTCGGGCACGAACAGGTCACGCTGGATCTTTCCCGGGGCGATCAGCAACGGCCCGAGTATTTGAAGCTCAACCCCAACGGCAAGATTCCCGCCATCGTCGATCACGCGGCGGGCGTGACGCTCTTCGAGTCGGGCGCGATCCTCTCGTATCTGTCGCGCAAGACCGGATGCCTCCTGCCGTCGAGCGACGCCGGGCGTCTTGCCGTCGATCAGTGGCTGCATTTCCAGATCGGCGGCATCGGGCCGATGTTCGGGCAGTTGTGGTGGTTTCTCCACGGCTCCAAGACCGGCAACGAAGAGGCGATCGAGCGCTATCGGCAGCAGGCGCTGCGTCTCTACCGCGTCGTGGATGGGCGTCTGAGCGAGTCGGCGTTCCTCGCCTTGCCGGACTACAGCATTGCGGACATCGCCGCCTTCACGTGGTTGCGAACGAGCGGCGAGTTGAATCTGGATATCGGACCGTACACGCACGTGCGCCGATGGCTGGACCGGATCGAGTCGCGCACTGCCGTGCAGCAGGGGCTGTTGCGCTCGCGGTTGGGTACGGCAGCCGAGCGCGTGGAGGCTTGACTCATGGCCTGGGTCTATCTGTTTCTCGCCGCCGCACTCGAAGTGATCATGGGGCTGTCGCTGAAATTCAACGAGGGATGGACGCGACCCGGCCCGAGTGTGCTGGCTGTGGCGGCGGCGCTGGGCAGCATCTATCTGCTCGCGCTGGCGCTGCGCTCACTGCCGGTCGGCGCGGCCTATGCGATCTGGACGGGGGTGGGCACGGTGGGGCTGATTCTCGTTGGCGCGATGGTGTTCGGCGAGACGGTGAGCGGTTCGCGCATCCTGTTCCTCGCGCTCACGATCGGCGGGATCGTCGGTCTGCGTTTTTCCGAAGCGGCATGAAAAAACCCCGGCGCGCGTTGTTGGCATCGCCGGGGGGAGGGAGGGTGCGGGGCGCGCAGGCGCCCGTGTGCAAGCTTACGACTGTGCGTTGTCTTCCGTGGCGGCGCTGGTCTTGGCCTTCGTCTTCGGGGCGACGCGCTTGGCGCGCGAGTAGCCGTCCAGCAGTCTGACCATCTCCGCGTATATCTTCGGATTGGCTGCGAGGATTTCGCCTTCGAACAGGAAGTTCGACTCGCCGGTGTAGTTACCGACCAGACCCCCGGCTTCGGTGATCAGCAGGCTGCCTGCGGCCATGTCCCACGGGTTCAGGCCTTGCTCGAAAAAACCGTCCATGCGGCCGGCGGCGACGTTCGCCAGATCGAGCGCCGCAGCCCCCGGACGGCGAATGCCGGCACAGTGTTCGGTCATCGTGCCGAACATCTTGAGGTAGTTCTCCACCCCTTGCAGGTCGCGGAACGGGAAACCCGTGCCGATCAGGCCGTCGGCCAGGCGATCGCGGCGCGAGACGCGGATGCGCTTGCCGTCGAGGTAGGCGCCGCGGCCGCGCGAAGCCGTGAAGAGTTCGTTGCGGGTGGGATCGTAAACCACGGCTTGCTGGACGATGCCCTTGTGCGCGAGTGCGATCGAGGTGCAGTAGTAGGGCAGGCCGTGAATGAAGTTGGTGGTGCCATCGAGCGGATCGATGATCCACTGATATTCCGAATCCGCTTTGCCGTGCGCCTCGCCGGATTCTTCGGCGAGGATGGCGTGGTCGGGATAGGCTTGCAGGAGGGTTTCGATGATCGCTTGCTCTGCCGCCTTGTCCACTTCCGTCACGAAGTCGTTGTGCTGCTTCTTGCTGACCTTGATGGCGTCGACATCGAGGGAAGCCCGGTTGATGATGGTACCGGCGCGGCGCGCGGCCTTCACCGCGATATTGAGCATGGGATGCTGCATGACAGATTCCTGTTAAGGCCAACGCTGGCGCAACGCGCGATCCCTTGGGGGCCGCATGGCGGGCATGGCAGACAAAGCGAACAAATTGAGCAAGAGCGATGTCCCGGCAAGCGCCGCACACAGGGTGGCGGCTCGATTGCGGAGACGAAAGCGCGTATTTTAGCAAAAACGCGTGGCCTCCGCTGCGCCGTTTTGGATTCTGACCCTTTTATCGGTGAGGAGGCGTCTTACGGAGAATGCGCGGGGATGTCTGGCGTAGAGCAAGGGCATGGGGCGGCATGTTCCGGACGCCAGTGTGCGTAACACCCCTGCCAACGGCGATTCGGGGCAAAATAGCGGCGTTTGCCGATCGGCCTGCGCCGGAGACGCGTTTCGGACCATGCCGATGTGCTTCCTCCCGCAGGCGCTCACTCATCGTCTCGCTGCCGTTGCGTCGCAACCATCATCGCCGTCCTATGCCTCAGTCCCCCGCCCCTGTCGATCCCGCCACCTCCGCCGCCCCCACCATCGTGCCGCCGTTGTTCGATCGCGTGCGTTTCGTGCTCAACGAAACGAGCCACCCCGGCAACGTCGGCTCCGCCGCGCGTGCGATCAAGACGATGGGCTTTGGTCGTCTGGTGCTGGCGGCGCCGCGTGCGGGTGTCGAAGTCCTGCGCGACCCGGAAGCCGTGGCGCTGGCCAGCGGGGCGGACGATGTGCTGGCGAATGCGCTCGTCGTGCCCGACCTGAACACCGCGCTGCAGGGCGTGAGCTGGGCCGTGGCGCTCTCCGCGCGTTCGCGCGAATACGGGCCGCCGAACGCCGAGCCGCGCGAGAGCGCCGCGTTGGCCGTGCAGCACGCGGCGCAGGGCGACGCGGTGGCATTCCTCTTCGGCAGCGAGCGCACGGGGCTGTCCAATGTCGACGTCGAACGCTGTAACGCGCTCGTCCACATCCCCGCCAATCCGTTGTACAGCTCGCTCAATCTGTCGCAGGCAGTGCAACTGATCGCTTACGAAGTGCGCATGGCGTGCCTGGCGCGCGAGCGCGGCGAACTGGTCAGGGATGGGGCAGACACGGGGACGAGCGACGTGGCTGCCGCGAGTGCGCCCACGACGCACGAATCGCTGGCGACGCGCGACGACGTGGAAGGCATGCTCGCGCATCTGGAGCGTGCGCTCGTCGATCTCGACTTTCTCGATCCCGATAATCCCAAGAAGCTCATGACGCGCTTGCGGCGGCTCTTCGCCAAGAGCCACCTGGAGCGCGAGGAAGTGAACATCCTGCGCGGCATCGCGAAGCACATCCTCGAGCGCAGGATCCGGCGTTGAGCGTGACGGAGGACGATGGCCGCGCCGCGGCCATTTTCGCCGAAGGGGTGTTCGAGCACACGTCGCCAAAACCCCATACAATCTTCAGTCACAAGCTTATAAGTCTCTCGCGGATATGAACCGTTTGCGCCAGCGCTGCGCCGCCTCCCTGCCTTATCACGTGCACTGTTAGCCCTGCGCCGACACGCGTGAGCCTGCCTCCCCGGCGGGTGTCACCGCCTCTGCCATGCCCTTCGCCGCTCAGCGCTTGTGCCACGACGGCCGACGGCTTTCCGCTCCCCCCGATTACGCCGCGACAACCCTGCCCCCAGACGGCGGGACGCGCACCACAGGATCGACTTCAGGCTCATGTTTACCCGTCTTCGCGAAGATATCGCCGCCATTCGGCAAAAGGACCCCGCCGCTCGCAGCAACTGGGAAGTGCTCACCTGCTATCCCGGCTTGCATGCCGTCATGCTCCATCGCGTGGCCAACGGTTGCTGGCGGTCGGGTTTCAAGTGGCTGGGTCGCTACATCTCGCAGTACGCGCGCTTTCTTACCGGCATCGAGATTCACCCCGGCGCTACGCTGGGTCGACGCGTCTTCATCGATCACGGCATGGGCGTGGTGATCGGCGAGACGGCCGTGATCGGCGACGATTGCACGATCTATCAGGGCGTCACGCTTGGTGGCACGTCGCTTGCGCGCGGCGCAAAACGCCACCCCACGCTCGAGGCCGGTGTGATCGTCGGCGCCGGGGCCAAGGTGCTGGGCGGCTTCACCGTGGGCGAAGGGGCGAAGATCGGCTCGAACGCGGTCGTGGTCAAGGAAGTCCCCGCGGGCGGTACCGCCGTGGGCAATCCCGCACGCATCATTCGGCCGCGCAGCGCCGAGGCGCCACGTGGCGAAGGCGAGAGCGGGCAGGGCGCCGGCTTGCCGGGCGGCAATGGTCGCAAGGCGGAGTTCTCGGCCTACGGCATCACGCCGAACGCCGACGACCCGGTTTCGCTCGCCATTCACGGACTGATCGAGAACGCGGCCGATCAATCGCACAGGATCGACGTGATGGTCGTCGCGCTCAATCAGCTCGGCGCGCACCTGGAAGCGCTCGGTGCGAGCAGGATCGATACGGCCGAACTGCGCAAGCTCGGCAAGGAAATTCAGGACATGTGAGGTGCCGCGGGCATGGCGCCGCGCAAACGACCCGGCCCGTCGTCATGACAGGCTGTTTGCTCGTTTGCTTTGCACAGGCCTATGCGCCCGGTACGAGATCGATCGCGCGCAGGCCGTGGGCATCCCACTGCAGATAGCCGCCGCGCGGCGGCTCCATGTCGAATTCCCAGTCGGGCAGCACCCAGCGCACGCGCCGGCCGTCGGCATGGCGCGCGGGGCGATGCGTGTGGCCGTGCACGAGCGTGCGCTCGCCGGCGGCGTCGAGCAGCGCATGGATGGCGTCTGGGTTGGCGTCGGCATATGCCATCCGATGCGCGCCCCGGGCGGCGCTGCGACGACGGATGCGATCGGCAATCGCCATGCGAAGCCGCAACGGCAGCGCAAGGAAAAACGCCTTGCCGAGCGGCGAGTGCGCCACGCGGCGAAAACGTTGATAACCCACGTCGTCGGTGCACAACTGGTCGCCGTGGCTGAGCACGAGCGCCTGACCGAGAAACGGGAACACGCACGGATCGTCGAGCATCACCGCGCCCGCGGCCCGCGCGAAGCGCTCGCCGAGCAGGAAGTCGCGGTTGCCGCGCATCACCGCGATCGGCACACCGCTGGACGACAGTTCGGCCATGGCGGCGGTCATGCGTCGGGCGAATGCGCCGAGCGGTTCGGGAGCGGCGTCGGCGGAGTCATTGCCGCCGGCGCCCGGCATGTCGGCGCCGAGCATGTCGTCGCCGACCCAGTATTCGAACAGATCGCCGAGAATGAAAAGAATGGACGCTTCACGCGCGGGACCGCGCAGGAAGTCTTCGAACACTTGCACCGTGCGCGGCAGGGCGGGCGAGAGGTGAAGGTCGGAAATGAAAAGCGCGGGCCCGTCGCCCCGTGGTGTCACGGGACATTGCGGGCACCGCGCAGTCGATACTGGCATCGATCGTCGCAGTGAGCGGGTAGCGTGCTTACGCGACGATGACGGCCTTCTCGATCACGACGTCGTCGACCGGCACGTCCTGGTGGAAGCCCTTCGAACCGGTCTTCACGGCCTTGATCGCATCGACGACGTCCTGGCCTTCGACGACCTTGCCGAACACGGCGTAGCCCCAGCCTTGCGGCGTCGGCGCGCTGTGGTTCAGGAAGTCGTTGTCGGCGACGTTGATGAAGAACTGCGCCGTGGCCGAGTGCGGATCGTTAGTGCGGGCCATGGCCAGCGTGTACTTGTTGTTCTTCAGGCCGTTGTTGGCTTCGTTGTCGATCGGCGCTTGCGTACCCTTTTGCTTCATGCCCGGCTCGAAACCGCCGCCCTGGATCATGAAGCCGTTGATCACGCGGTGGAACACCGTGTTGTCGTAGAAGCCGGCCTTGACGTAGTTCAGGAAGTTCTCGACCGTCTTGGGCGCCTTGGCTTCGTCGAGTTCGATGCGGATGATGCCGTGATTGGTGTGCAGTTCAACCATGATGCTTTCCTTCTGATGTAATGGTCCCGGTGGGCCGGAGGAGTTCAGCGTTTGACGACGCTGGCCGATTCGATCACGACCGGCGTGGCCGGCACGTTCTGATGCATGCCCTTGTTGATCGTGGCGACACCCTTGATTTTCTCGACAGTGTCCATGCCGGCCACCACCTTGCCGAACACGGCGTAGCCGTTGCCGTCCGGGCTGGGGTAGTCCAAGCCCGGATTATCCTTCACATTGATGAAGAATTGCGCGGTTGCGGAATTCGGGGCCGACGTGCGGGCCATCGCGATGGTCCCGGTCAGGTTCTTCAGGCCGTTTTTCGACTCGAGCGGGATCGGCGCGCGCGTGGGCTTTTCGGCCATCTCGGGCGTGAAACCGCCGCCCTGGATCATGAAGCCGTTGATCACGCGGTGAAAGATCGTGCCGTTGTAGAAGCCCGAATTCACGTATTGCAGGAAGTTCTCGACCGTTTTCGGCGCGGCCTTCGGGTTGAGTTCGACCACGAAGTTGCCGGCCGACGTCTTGAACTGCACGCGCGGTTGCGCGTCCTGCGCGGCGGTGTTCAGGCCCGTGTCCGCAAAGGCGCTCGGACTCGTGCCGGCGAGGGCTGCAACGGCGACGGCGCCGGTGAGCATGGCGCGGCGCAGGCGATTCGGAAGGGACATGCGTGTCTCCATAGGGAATGGGGAGCCGGTTCGAAAGAAAACGAAGGACTTAGTTGCCCGACTTGCCGATGTTTTTCAGCGCGGCGTCGTCTCCGGCCTTGGGCGCCGCCGGCGTCTGGCTGACCGGTGCGGCGCGTTGCGGG
Source organism: Pandoraea pulmonicola (assembly GCF_000815105.2). Lineage (NCBI taxonomy): Bacteria > Pseudomonadati > Pseudomonadota > Betaproteobacteria > Burkholderiales > Burkholderiaceae > Pandoraea > Pandoraea pulmonicola. Next base: position 2,284,046 of record NZ_CP010310.2, read on the forward strand.
GCGAGCATGTTCGCCAGAATCTTTTCGCGGTTCGATACGCGCGCCGTCGGCGCGAGCTTGAGAGACTTCTGATAAGCCTGCTGGGCGAGCTTGGCATAGACGTCGCCCAGATTCGAATAGGCCACGGCAAAGCCGGGGTTGTTGCGAATGGCGCTCTCGAGTGCGGCGCGCGCCTTGTCGTACTCGCCCGATTGCGCGTAGAGCGCGGCCAGGTTGTTGTACGGCTCGGGCAGTTCCGGGAAGTCCTGCGTGAGCGCGGTGAAGGCGTCGATCGCCTCCGCGCTGCGGCCCATCTCCATGAGCACGCGGCCGCGCGTGAAGCGAACCTGCGCGTCGCGCGGATACTGCTTGAGGTGTTCGTCGATCTTCGCGAGCGCGTCGCTGAAGTTGCCTTTGTCGACCAGTTTGTTGATGGCCGACTCGCTCGCCTGCTGCGGCGTTTGCAGCGGTGCGGGCGGCGGCGGGTCGATGATCGCCTGCGCGCCTGCCGGCAGGGCGAACAGCGCGCCCGCGAGGCCGAGCGTCGCGCCGGCGAGCGCGAGCGCACGGGCGTGGCGTGCGGCAGCGGCGGCCGGGTGGCGTCGGGAGAGGAGGCGCGTTGCGGGGTGCGAAAGTGACCGGCTTCGTTGCGTCATAGTGGGTGCTTGGGATACCTGAGAGGTGCGCAAGAGATGCTATACTCGGCCGCATTCTAACAAAACACCTGCGGCCGGCCCGTGCCATTTGTCCCCATGGCGGTGGATGCGGTTCGCAGGTTCGTTTTTTCCACCGTACGGCGCGCAGCCCGCTTCGCGATGTCGCTACACCCGCATGGCCACGGCCGTGTCCCGGTGTCGACGGCATCGACGCGGCGTCCGGCGCTGTTGCCGCCCCGGTCAAGCGCTTATCTATGGATTCACTCCGTGTCTACAACTCGCTCGCGCGAGATAAACAGCCGTTCGTACCCCTCGTTCCCGGCGAAGTTCGCATGTACGTCTGCGGGATGACGGTGTACGACTACTGTCACATCGGTCATGCGCGTGTGATGGTGGTGTTCGACATGGTGCAGCGCTGGCTGCGCGCGCTCGGCTATCGCGTGACCTATGTGCGCAACATCACCGACGTCGAGGACAAGATCATCAAGCGCGCCGTGGAGAACGGCGAGACCATACGCGAGCTCACCACGCGCTTCATTGCCGCAATGCATGAAGACGCCGACGCGCTCGGCGTGCAGCGCCCCGATCACGAGCCGCGCGCGACCGACTTCATCGGGCAGATGGTCGACATGATCGGCACGTTGCAGCGCAACGGCTACGCCTACCAGGCCGAAGACGGCGACGTGAACTATGCGGTGCGCAAGTTTGCGAACTACGGGCAGCTCTCGGGCAAGTCCATCGAGGATCTGCGTGCGGGCGAGCGCGTGGCGGCAAACACGGCCAAGCAGGATCCGCTCGACTTCGTGCTGTGGAAGCGCGCCAAGGACTCCGAGCCGGAAGAGTCGAAGTGGGCCTCGCCCTGGGGGAAGGGGCGTCCGGGCTGGCACATCGAGTGCTCGGCCATGAGCTGCCAGTTGCTCGGCAACCATTTCGACATTCACGGCGGCGGCGCCGATCTTCAATTCCCGCACCACGAGAACGAGATCGCGCAGAGCGAAGGGGCCACGGGCGAGAAGTTCGTGAACTACTGGATGCACAACGGCTTCGTGCGCGTGGACAATGAGAAGATGTCCAAGTCGCTCGGCAACTTCTTCACGATTCGCGAGGTGCTGGCGAAGTTCGATGCGGAGGTCGTGCGCTTTTTCATTTTGCGTGCGCAATATCGCAGCCCGCTCAATTACAGCGATGCGCATCTGGAAGATGCCCGCGGCGGTCTGACACGTTTGTACACGGCGCTCAAGGACGTGCAGGGCGACGGTGCTCCGCTCGACTGGAGCGAGTCGTTCGCGCAGCGTTTCGCGGCGGCCATGAACGACGACTTCAATACGGCGGTGGCCATCTCGGTGCTGTTCGAGCTCGCCGGCGAAATCAACAAGCAGCGCGACCCGGTGCTCGTGCGTCAGCTGCAGGGGCTTGCCGGCACGTTGGGCCTGCTCGGACGCGATCCGCAGACGTTCCTGCAGGGCGCGACCGGCGGTGACGAGGCAGGCGACGGCGATGCGTTGCGTGTGTCCGTCGAGGCGCGCATCGAAGCGCGGGCGCAGGCCAAGCGCGAACGTAACTTTGCAGAAGCCGATCGCATCCGCGCCGAATTGCTGGCGGAAGGCATCGTGCTTGAAGACCGTCCCGGAGGCGCCACCGAATGGCGTCGTGCCTGAGCGCGACGCATCGAGGCAAAATTCATGGTGACTCGTAAATCCGTGGCCGCGAAGGTGGCGTCCAAAACCGCCGCAACCAAGCCTGCGACGAAGGCGGCCAAGCCGGCAGCGCCGGTGGACGGCGCACGCCGAACATCGGCCGCCAGACGGTTGGGGACCGAGATCGAGGTCGTGGCAAGCAAGAAGACGTCTGCGCGTACCGCGGCGGGTGGCAAGAGCGGCAAGGCCGACAAGGCAGACAAGAGCGAGAGGGCGTCGAAGGCCAGGATCGGTGCGACGGCCGGTGCAGCGCGCAAGCATGCTCAGCCGGTGAGCCCGAAGGACGCGTCGACGCGCACGGCCGGCAAGGTCGCGTCGAAGGCGGGGGCGAAGGTAGCGCGCAAAGCGTCGCCGAGGTCAGGGACGTCGGGGACATCGGCGGCATCCGGCGCCTCGAGCGCGGCGTCCACGCGTCGGGTCATTGCCAAGCGCGATGGCGAGACGCGCATCGTCACGCCCGATATCGAGCGCCTCGAAGCGGAGATCGTCGAGGCGAAGGTCACCGGGGTGGTGCCGTTGCCGGTTGCACCCGGCGCGACGCGTCCCGACTTCTGGGATCAGGCGTGCGCGGATCTGATGAAGCGCGACCGCATTCTCAAGAAGCTGATTCCGCAGTTCGGCCCGGCGCATCTGACCGGTCGTGGCGAGCCGTTCGTCACGCTCGCGCGCTCGATCGTCGGGCAGCAGATTTCCGTCAAGGCGGCGCAGGCGGTGTGGGATCGCGTCGTGGCGATCTGCCCGAAGCTCACGCCTGCCCAGTTCATCAAGGCGGGCCACGACGCGCTCGCTGGCTGCGGCCTGTCGCGCCGCAAGGCCGAGTACATCCTCGATCTGGCCACGCACTTCAAATCCGGTGCACTTCACGTCGACGCCTGGGCCGGCATGGACGACGAGGCGGTCATCGCCGAATTGACCGGCATTCGCGGCATCGGCCGCTGGACTGCCGAAATGTTCCTGATGTTCAATCTGCTGCGCCCCGACGTCCTGCCGCTCGACGACGTCGGCCTGATCAACGCGATCAGCGTTAACTATTTCAGTGGCGAGCCCGTCACCCGTAGTGAAGCGCGCGAAGTGGCCGCCAACTGGGAGCCGTGGCGCTCCGTCGCCACCTGGTATATGTGGCGCAGCCTCGAACCGGTGCCGGTTCAATACTGATTGTTCGGCGAAGGACGTATAATCCGCGTCCATTCCGCCTCATTGATTCATTATCAACGTCTATTGCGGGTCGTATAGCGATGAAAGTTGTCTATCTCGATCGGTCGGACGTCGCCGGCGGTACAATACGCTGCCGCATTTCCGGGGAAACCTGATGAAGAATACCTTTTTGGATTTTGAACAGCCGATCGCCGAGCTCGAAGCGAAGATTGAAGAGCTGCGCTTCGTGCAGGACGATTCAGCCGTCGACATTTCCGAAGAGATCGAGCGCCTCTCCAAGAAGAGCCAGCAGCTCACCAAGGACATCTACACCAACCTGTCGCCCTGGCAGGTTTCGCAAATCTCGCGCCACCCGCAGCGTCCTTACACGCTCGATTATGTGCGTGACATCTTTACCGACTTCCACGAACTGCATGGCGACCGCACGTTTGCGGACGATCATGCCATCGTGGGTGGCATGGCGCGCTTCAACGGCCAGGCTTGCATGGTGATCGGTCACCAGAAGGGCCGCGACACCAAGGAGCGTGCGCTACGCAACTTCGGGATGCCGCGTCCCGAGGGGTATCGCAAGGCCATGCGCCTGATGAAGCTCGCCGAGAAGTTCGGCTTGCCGATTTTCACGTTCGTCGACACGCCGGGCGCCTATCCGGGCATCGATGCGGAAGAACGTGGTCAGTCGGAAGCCATCGGCCACAACCTGTACGTCATGGCCGAGTTGAAGACGCCGATCATTACCACCATCATTGGTGAGGGCGGTTCGGGCGGCGCGCTGGCCGTGGCCGTGGCAGACACCGTCATGATGCTGCAGTTCTCCACGTACTCGGTCATTTCGCCCGAAGGTTGCGCGTCCATTCTGTGGAAGAGTGCTGCCAAGGCGCCGGAGGCGGCCGAAGCGCTGGGCCTTACGGCGCATCGTCTGAAGGCGTTGGGCTTGATCGACAAGATCATCAACGAGCCGCTGGGCGGCGCGCATCGCGATCCGCTCGGCATGGCCGGCATGCTTAAGCGTGCGCTGGCCGATTCGCTGCGCCAGTTCCAGGGCATCAGCCATAAGGAATTGCTCGATCGCCGTTTCGAGCGTTTGATGAGCTATGGCAAATTCAAGGAAGCCGGCGCGAAGTAAAGCGCCTGCCGGTGCGTCGTCGCCCGTGGTGGCGATGACGCCGAATCCGAGGCCTCCTCGCGAATCTTCCGCTGCCGCGTTCGCATCCGCCCGATGCGACGCGGCAGTGGCACATGTGGACGTCGCGTTGCGCCTTGCGATTTCGGCGCACGTGAGCGCGCTTGCGCTGACCGCGTCGTCGAGCGACGCCACGGCTTCAAGCGTCTCCAGCCTTTCCCTTCCCTCCGGCGCGTCCGCCGCCACCTCTCCCATCGCACCGCAACTTGCCCTCGCCCTGAGTGGCGGCCTCGATTCGATGGTGCTGCTCGATGCGCTGGCGTACTGGGTCCAGACGCGTCGCGAGGCTGGCGAGACCGTGGCGCAACCGCTCGCCATTCACATCCATCATGGATTGTCGGCGCATGCCGACGAGTGGGCGACCGTTTGCGAACGCGAGGCGAAACTGCGGGGTTTCGCGTTCGTGACGAAGCGTGTCACGGTACCGCGCAATGCGAAGCAGGGCGTCGAGGGGGCGGCCCGGGCTGCGCGATACCAGGCGCTGGCCGAGTGTTGCGATGCGCACGGCGCGACGTGGCTGCTGACGGCGCATCACGCCAACGATCAGGCCGAGACCGTGCTGTTGCAGATGTTGCGCGGGGCGGGCTTGCCGGGAGTGGCGGCGATGTCCGTGGCGGGCGCGTTGCCTGTCATCGGGCGCACGACATCCGCCGTGCGGTTGCTGCGTCCGCTGCTCGAAGTGTCGCGTGAAACGATGCGAGCGTATGCACAGGCGCGTTCGCTCGCGTGGGTCGAAGATCCTTCCAACGACAATCGTCACTACCTGCGCAACGCGTTGCGCCATGACGTGATGCCGGCGATTGCCGCACATGTGCCGGCGTATCGCGAGACGTTGTCGCGCTTCGCGCGCCACGCGGCGCAAGCGCAGTCGTTGCTCGATCAACTGGCGCAGCTCGATTTCGAGCGCGCGAGCGCGACTGTGGCGGGCGAAGCGAGTGAAATCGGCGAAGCAGGTTTGCAGCGAAGCCGCGTGCAGGCACTCGGCGCCGAGCGCCTGGCGAACCTGTTGCGATACTGGGTTGCCCGTCGAGGGATGGCGATGCCGCCGGAGGCGCGCCTCGACGAGTGGGTGCGACAGATTCGGGACGCGCAGCCCGATGCGTCGCTGACGTTGCCGCATGGCGATGCGGTGCTGCGTCTGTACCGTGACATCCTGCAGTGGACGCCGGTGCACGAGCGTGAGGGTGCCGACGGCGCGCCGGAAGATGTCGAGTTGCGTTGGGCAGGTGAGCGCGAGTGGCGCCTGCCGCAGTGGCGGGGGAGTGTGGTGTTCGCGCCGGTGCCTGCAGGCGAAGCGAGTGAGGGAACTGTCGGCGAAGCGGTGTTGCGCGCGCGGCCATTGGTGGCGAGGGCGCGCGTGGGCGGCGAGCGTTGGCGGGAGCATGCGGCGGGCCATTCGCGTTCGTTGAAGCACTGGTTCCAGAGTCGGGGCGTCGCGGCGTGGTTGCGGCATGTCCCGATCGTGTGGCAGGGCGACAAGATCGTCTTCGTGCCGCGCTTGGGGATCGACGGGGCTGCGCAGGAAGACGGGGGCAGTGGTGCGCGATGGACGATGACGTGGCGCGACGAGGTGTGAGCGCAAAACATACCCCATCCACAACCCGCAAAAAACAGCAGAACCTGCTGCTGGATGCTGCCGGCGATGCAACCGACAGGGAGTGTCGCGGAAGTCGTAGTTTTACCGCCGGGCATGAACGCAATCGCTATTCGCCAGCGACTCGCTCGGATGGATTCCTCTTCGTGTCGGGGCAGATGGAAAGTCGTGAGGATGGCTTGGCCGAGCCCGATCTGGAGGCGTCGGCAAGCTCATGCCGCCAGACTCACCGCAACCTCCTTAACGGACGGTCTTTTCCATTTTCTGTCACGCCACGTCCCATATTGAGAAATTTCCCAGATTTAGGGCTGGCTTTCTGGTGTAGGGCGTGGCCATGGTAAGGTGAAAATCCGTATTTAACGGGGGCAAGGTGTCCTTTTTTCATGCCCAAAGTTAAACCCTTAGGAGCCGTATTATGACAGTTCGAAATGATGCGCTAAGAGAGTTTGCAAATGAGCAACTGAATATTGCTGCGCGGACCATTGAGAATAAAGGCGACAAAATGGACAAGGTTGCGGCTGGGAAAATAGAGTTTTTCCTTGCGCTGAGAAGTGTCTTGTCGGGAGAGGTGGAAAAAAGGGAATTGGGGTTGATTGATGCCGTCAATGACACGCTTCAATTCATCAAGCTCATCGGGGATAAAGAAACATTTTATAAATCCCCGCAGACTTGACGTTGCGGTGCAAGGAATCGGCGGGTTGTCGCGTGCGCTTGTAAGGGGGCGGGCAGGCATTCACACGCCGAAGGCAGTAGCCCGTTAATTGCTGCATGAGCGAGGAATGTATGACCATTTCAATTTCATCGCCCAATGCCGAGTGCTTGTGACGTCGGAATGAAGTGGCCGGCGGATTCCCCCCCGTCGCCCGGCATGCAAATCTGAGCCGGGCGATTCGAGCGGTTCGAGGGCGGAGAGCCCTGCGGGGCGTCAAGCTCAATAAGCGGGCGGCGGCGCGGCCCACCGGTCGTGCCCGACGGCGAACCGAACTGTCGTCGGTCGGCGGGCCATGTGGGGGACTCGCAACTGGCTGTTTCGAATGGCTTGGCGAGTTTCGGCTTTGCCGTATCTGTCGCGTACTTCCCTTCCTTTGCTCTTGGGCCCAGGCCGCCGGGGCCCCAAGACCACTACAGCCAGCTTAACGTTCGATTTTCTCCGTCTCTCCGTCTCTCCATCGTCTTCGATGCCGCCTGTGCGTTGTACCGTCAGCGGCATCCGGCAGCAGATTCTGCTGTTTTTGGCGGTTGTGGGTGGGTTTTGTTCTGCACTCACCTCGTCGCGCCACGCCGTCGCGATACATTCATGCGATAATCAAAAGTTCCGCGAATCGAAACGTCACCGGTACCCGCGACGGGTATCCGCGCAGGATTCATAAACGGTTTTAAATCAATGTGTTAGCAATGTTATGGCTCTGATCGTACACAAATACGGCGGCACGTCGATGGGCTCGGTGGAGCGCATCAAGAATGTCGCCAAGCGCGTGGCCAAGTGGCACAAGGCCGGTCACAAGATGGTGGTGGTGCCGTCGGCAATGTCCGGCGAGACCAATCGTCTGCTGGGGCTGGCCAAGGAGATTTCGGCACAGCCCGATCCGCGCGAACTCGACGCCATTGCCGCCACCGGCGAGCAGGTGAGCGTCGGCCTGCTGGCGCTCGCGCTCAAGGAAGCGGGCGTCGACGCCGTGAGCTATGCCGGCTGGCAGGTACCGATCAAGACCGACAGTGCTTTCACCAAGGCCCGTATTTCGGAAATCGACGACAAGCGCGTCATGGCCGATCTGAACGCCGGCCGCGTGGTCGTCATCACCGGCTTTCAGGGGATCGATCCGAACGGTAACGTCACCACGCTCGGCCGTGGCGGTTCGGACACCTCGGCCGTCGCCGTGGCCGCCGCGCTCAAGGCCGACGAATGCCTGATCTACACCGATGTCGATGGCGTCTACACGACCGACCCGCGCGTGGTCGACGAGGCGCGCCGTCTCGACAAGGTGACCTTCGAGGAGATGCTGGAAATGGCCAGCCTCGGCTCCAAGGTGCTGCAGATCCGTTCGGTGGAATTCGCGGGCAAGTACCAGGTCAAGACTCGCGTGCTCTCGAGCTTGACCGACCCGATGATCGCGCTCGACGAAGAAGCGCGCTCGGGCACGCTGATTACTTTTGAGGAAGAGGAACAAATGGAAAAGGCCATCATCTCGGGTATCGCATTCCAGCGCGACGAGGCCAAGATCACCGTGCGCGGCGTGCCCGATCGTCCGGGCATCGCCTACCAGATCCTCGGCCCGATCGCCGACGCGAACATCGACGTCGACATGATCATCCAGAACCTGAGCGTGGACGGCAAGACCGACTTCACGTTCACGGTGCCGCGCGGTGAATACCAGCGCGCCATGGCGCTGCTGCAAAGCGAGGTGCAGGGCCACATCGGCGCGGCCGAAGTCGTGGGCGATCCGAAGGTCTCGAAGGTGTCGATCGTCGGCGTGGGCATGCGCTCGCACGTCGGTATCGCCAGCAAGGCCTTCCGTACGCTCTCCGAAGAAGGCATCAACATTCAGCTGATCTCCACCTCGGAAATCAAGATCTCGGTGCTGATCGACGAGAAGTACATGGAGCTCGCCGTGCGCGCGCTGCACAAGGCGTTCGAACTCGATCAGGCCTGAGCCGTCGATCATTGTGAAAATGCGTGCCGCATGCACGTGTGATGCATGCGGCGTGATGCGCGATTTTGCCGTCGCGATGCGGGGAAATATCTCCGAACGTGTCGAGTGCATGACACGTACGCAAAAAAAGTTGGTTTTTGATGCGCATAATGTTTGACGGCATCGCGAACAGTAGGTAATATCACGCCTTCGTTACATCACCTCCCTGATGTGACGACAAGTTTGGGAGACGTGGCCGAGAGGTCGAAGGCACTCCCCTGCTAAGGGAGCATCTGGGCCAAAACCTGGATCGAGGGTTCGAATCCCTCCGTCTCCGCCAAGTCGCCTTGGCGGAACACCCCCGGCTCTTCGCGGAGAGCCGGGGGTTTTTTCTTTCCCGAGTTCGCGCGTTGGCGATTTCTCGCGCGTCGATTTCATCCCTTCTTCGAGCGAGGACAACGATGTCGATCATCACCACCGATTCCGGCCTGCAATACGACGATCTGCAAGTGGGCGATGGCGCCGAAGCCACCGCGGGCAAGACCGTCACCGTTCACTACACCGGCTGGCTGACCGACGGCCAGAAATTCGATTCCAGCAAGGACCGCAACGACCCGTTCGCCTTTGTGCTCGGCGGCGGCATGGTCATTCGCGGTTGGGACGAAGGCGTTGCCGGCATGAAAGTCGGCGGCAAGCGCAAGCTGGTCATTCCGCCCGAACTGGGCTACGGCGCACGCGGCGCCGGCGGTGTGATTCCGCCCAATGCGACGCTGGTCTTCGAGGTCGAACTGTTGAACGTCTGAACCATCGAATGCCGTGCATGACGCACGGCCGGTGCAACAGACACCCCCGGTGCCTCGCTGGCATCGGGGGTGTTGTCTTTTTACGTGGGCCTTCGCTTCGTCATGAGCGAAGGTTGCACAAAGGAGCCTTTACGAGGTGACTCACTCAGCAATGCCTGTTTCAAGATTCTGGTTTCCGTTCTCGCTGGTGCTCTTCGAGTTTGCCGTCTACATCTCGAACGACATGATCATGCCGGGCATGCCACTGGTGACGCGCGAATTCGGCGCGTCGGCCGACATGACCACGCTGGCCCTGACCGCCGCCATGCTCGGCAACGCCAGCCTGCAATGGCTGCTCGGCCCGCTCGCCGATCGATTCGGACGCCGTCGCGTGCTGCTCTCCGGGCTCGGCATGTTCGTTCTCGCCTGCCTGGCGATGCACTACGTCCAGACCATGCCCCAGTTCATCCTGCTGCGCTTCCTGCAGGGCATGGGCTGCTGTTTCGTGCTGACCGTCGGTTATCCGACCGTGCACGAGGCCTTCGAAGAGAAGACGGCCGTGCGCGTGATGGCGCTCATGGCGAACGTGTCGCTGCTCTCGCCGCTGTTCGGACCGCTCGCGGGCGCCGCCGTCGTTTCGTACTGGCCGTGGCGCAGCATCTTCTGGCTGATCGCGATCGTGGCCGTGTGCTCGTTCATCGGGCTGTACCGCACCATGCCGGAGCTCTCTCGGCACGATCGCAATGCGTTGAGCGCGAAGCATCTCTGGGCCGGCTACAAGCTGCCGCTGTCGAGCGCCCGCTTCTGGCGCGGCGCAGTGCTCACGGGCATCGCCGTGACGCCGTTGCTCTCGTGGATCGCGCTGGGTCCGGTATTCCTGATCGAGCGCGCGGGACTGTCGCAGATGCAGTACGCCATGTTGCAGGTGCCGGTGTTCGCGGCGCTGATCCTGGGTAACGTGTTGCTCGCGCGTCAGGTCGGACGCTGGTCGAATGGCCGCCTGCTCGCCACGGGCGTGGCCGCCATGCTGATCGGTGCGGCCGTGTCGCTCATCGGCACCGCGATTCTCGCGCCGGGCTATCCGGCGCTGCTCGTGGGGACGTCGCTGCATGCCTTTGGTATGGGCATGAGCTACGGCGTGGTGTATCGCCAGTCGCTCTTCGCCGTCGACAGCCCGAACCGCGCGACGATCGCCGGTATGCTCAGCATGATCACCATCGTGGTCGCGGTTGCGGTGATCGAAGCGATGAAGGTGGGCTACCTGCATTTCGGCGACGCGGCGCTGGGCATCGGTGCGATGATCGCGGCGGCGTTGGTGGCCGTTCTCGCCGCGAACTTCGTGCCGCCGCCTGCGCAGGACGCGCTTGCCCAGCCGGGGCGGTAGTCGTAACGTCGGCAGTCTCGGTACACAGGCCAGCGAAAGGTTCGCTGGCCTTTTTTTCGCGCGGCTCCGGGAAGGTGAGGTCGCGACGGCGACAGCGTTATCCGTGTGCGCGTTCGTCGGCGACCGACTCGGTGCGATAGGCGTCGCCGCGTGAGGCATTCGCGCGCGAGGCCTCCACTTGGTTTGCAACCGTGGTCGGGGAGGAAGGGGGCGCCGCGCTGGGGGACGTGGAGGAGGCGACGGAAGCTGACGAGACAGCCGGTGTGGACGAGATTGACGAAGCAGGCGCCGGGCCGTTGGGTGACGCCTCGTCGGCGTAGTAATCGCGCTCCCACTTCTCGTGATTCGTCTTGGCTTGCTGGAGCTCCGGCGTGAGGGGAGCGAAGGAGAGCAGCAACTTGTTGAGCCACGACACCGGCGCCTTGCACGGCCGCTCGAAGTCCACGAACAGCACCACGCGCGTTTCGTCGGTGTCGTTGTGGACCTGATGCGGATAGGCGTCGTCGAAGATCACGGCGCGGTTGGCCTGCCAGACGTAGCGCTGGCCATCGACTTCGATCCAGCACTTCTCGCGCTCGCGAGGCACCTTCAGCGCGAGGTGCAGACGCAGCACGCCGTTGTACGGGCCGCGATGCAGGGGAATCTTCTTACCCGGCGACAGGATCGAGAAAAATGCCGTGCGCAGGCCGGGAATGCCCTCGAGCGCGGCGGCCGTCGCCGGGCATCGCGCGAGATTGCGCTGCGCACGCATGCCGTAGCCGAGAAAGACGAAGGTCTGCCATTGATGATCCTGCGTGATCGTGGCGACGTCGGGCGAGATTTCGTGAAAGGCGGGCAGGCGTCCCGGATTGGCGAGGACGGCCTCGAGTTCATGGGCAATGGCCGGTGCTTGGGCTTCGAGCTCGGCGACCCATGGAAACTGGGTGTTGTCGAAGATGGGCTTGTCGCCGACCAGCGAGCCGCGGGCAATGCGGCGTTGCGCCGCTTCAACACAATGAAAAAAGAACTTCGCGAGCCAACGGGGCAGGGTACGGTTGGGGTTCTGCACGGGCGATCGTGTAGCACTCAACGTCGGCCTCCAGGCGGATATAAGGGAACCGGGCCGGCGTGGATGTGTCTTTCAGTGCGGTGAACGCCGGGCTTTTGGGTACAATTGTCGCGCGGTCCGGCCTCGCCGCCAAGCCTCGTGCGGGAAATGTGCGCGAGCGTGTGATTACGAGACGTTACGAAACGCCACGTTGGATTGGGCGGGCCGAAGGGGAGGGGCTGGATGCGTCCGGGCCCCACGGGGCAGGCGCTCGGCGACGAGTACGGGAGACGCATGAACGCGCGAACAACACGGCATTCACATACGATCGGGCGCGCGCTTGTCGCCTTCGTGACTTCTCTGGCTTCGCAAGCGTCTTCCGCGCCCGTCGCCTCATTCGCACCATTCGCACCATTCGCACCACTCGCCTCATTCGTCTCTGTCGCATCCATCGCGACACCATCGCGCTCCAAGATTTCCTCCTGCTTTCGCGCCACTTGCACGGCGCTCGCGCTCGTCGGCTTGACGATGTCGCCAGCGGCGCACGCCAAGTACGCCATCGCCCAATACGGCGAGCCGAAGTACCCGCAGGGCTTCACGCATTTCGACTACGTCAACCCGGATGCGCCGCGCGGCGGCACGCTCACGCTGGGCAATCCCGACCGGCGCACCGGCTTCGACAAGTTCAATCCGTTCACGCTGCGCGGCACCGCGCCGCCGGGCGTGCTCGCGCTCATGTTCGAGACGCTGGGCACTGGCAGCGCCGACGAACCCGCGACCGTCTACGGTCTGCTCGCGGACGACATCGCCGTCGCTCCCGATGGCGCCTCGGTCACGTTTCACCTGAATCCGGCCGCGCGTTTCAACAACGGCGACCCGGTCACGGCGCAGGACGTCAAGTATTCCTTCGATACCCTGATCGGCCCGCAGGCGGCGCCGGGCTTCAAGGTGATGCTGGCGGACGTGAAGGGCGTGACGGTGCTCGACAGGCGGCGCGTGCGCTTCGACTTTCGCCGCGTGAGTCCCGATCTGCCGCTGCTGGTGGCGACGGTGCCCGTGTTCTCGCCGAAGTGGGGTGTCGGCCCCGACGGCAAGCGCACGAAGTTCGACGCGCTCACGTTCGAGACGCCGATCGCGAGCGGTCCCTATCTGATCGAATCCTACGATGGTGGGCGGCGTATCACCTTCCGCCGCGATCCGAACTACTGGGGCAACGATCTGGCCGTGCGGCGCGGTACCTACAACTTCGAGCGCATCGTCTACAAGCTGTATTCGGACGACATCGTGCGGCTCGAAGGCTTCAAGGCGGGCGAATTCGACGCCATCACCGAGTACCGTGCGCGCAGCTGGGTGCGCAGCTACGTCGGCAAGCGTTTTCGCGACGGCGAACTGATCAAGCGCGAATTCGCGCATCACAACGCCGCGGGCATGCAGGGCTTCATCCTGAACACCCGTCGGGCGCTTTTCAGGGACGTGCGCGTGCGACGTGCGCTCGATCTCGCGCTCGACTTTCAATGGCTCAACCGCCAGTTGTTCTACAACCAGTACCAGCGCATCTACAGCTACTTCACCAACAGCGATCTGGCAGCGCGCGGCATGCCGAGCGAGGCGGAGCTCAAGCTGCTCGAACCGCTGCGCAGGAAGCTCGATCCCGCCGTGTTCGGGCCGATGGTCCAGCAGCCCACGACGAATCCGCCGGCGAGTCTGCGCGAGAACCTGCGCGAGGCGCGCGCGCTGCTCGCGCAGGCGGGCTGGACGTATCGCGATGGCGCGCTGCGCAACGCTAAGGGCGAGCCGTTCGTGTTCGAGTTTCTCGACGACGGCGGCGCGATGGGGCCGATCGCCTCGGCGTACAGCCGCAATCTCGCAAAGCTCGGCATCACGCTCAACTTCCGTCAGAGCGATTTCGCGCTGTACCAGAAGCGCATCGAGACGTTCGACTACGACATGATTTCGCTGCGCTTTCCCGACTCGCAGATTCCCGGCACCGAGCTGCTCGATCGCTTCGGCAGCCGGTCGGCCGATGTGGAAGGCTCGGATAACGTCATCGGCCTGAAGGATCCGGCGGTCGATGCGCTGACGGGCGAACTCGTGCGCGCCCGGACGTACGAAGACCTCGTGGCCGCGGCGCGCGCGCTCGACCGGGTGCTGATGAACGGCTATTACATCGTGCCGCAATGGTTCTCGTCCGTGCATCGCATGGCCTACAAACGGAATCTGCATTTCCCCGACAAGTTGCCGCTGTACTACACCGCGGAGGGCTGGCTGGTGTCGACGTGGTGGGACGCGAGCCCCGCAGGAGGCAAGGCCGCGGCGCCGCCGGGCCCGGCCGCCTCGGCTTCGTCCCCGTCGTCTTCCTCGCCCGCACGTTAATTCGCACGTTAATTTGCACGTTAACCCGCACATCAACGCCATGCGTGCGCCGATCCGAACGTCGATGCAAGCGAACCCGATGCCGGCGCGCCGTGCGTGAGCGGCACGTACCGACAGGAGCTGCCTTCTCGCCATGTGGTCCTACATACTCAAACGATTGCTGATCATGATCCCGACGCTGCTCGGCGTGATCACGCTGACCTTCGTTGTCATCCAGTTCGTGCCGGGCGGGCCGGTCGAGCAGGTCATGCTCGAGCTCAAGGGGCGCGGCGGCGGTGGGGAGGCGAGCGGCGGGGGGAGCGGCGGCAACTATCGCGGCCGTCACGGCATCGACGCGCAGCAGCTCGCGCAGATCAAGGCGCTGTACGGTTTCGACAAGACGCCCGTGGAGCGCTACTGGCTCATGCTCAAGCGCTTCGCGAAGTTCGATCTCGGCCAGAGCTACTTCCATCATCAGAGCGTGTGGAAGCTGATCGTCTCGAAGCTGCCCGTCTCGATCTCGCTCGGACTATGGACGTTCTTCCTCACCTACCTGATATCGGTGCCGTTGGGCATCGCCAAGGCGGTGCGCAACGGCTCGCGCTTCGACACGCTCACGAGCCTGGTGGTGCTCGTCGGTTATGCGATTCCGGGTTTCGTGCTCGGCGTGCTGTTGCTGGTGCTGTTCGGCGGCGGCACGTTCTGGCAGTTGTTCCCGCTGCGCGAACTCGTGTCGGATAACTGGAGCGAGCTGTCGTGGCCCGCGAAGATCACCGACTATCTGTGGCACATCACGCTGCCGGTCACGGCGTCCGTGGTGGGCAGCTTCGCCGTCGTCACCATGCTCACCAAGAATGCGTTTCTCGACGAGATTCGGCGCCAGTATGTGCTGACCGCGCGCGCCAAGGGGCTCTCGGAGCGCAAGGTACTGTTCAAGCACGTGTTCCGCAATGCGCTGATTCCGCTCATTACCGGTTTTCCGGCGGCGTTCATCGGCGCCTTCTTCGCGGGCAGCCTGCTTATCGAGACGCTGTTCTCGCTCGATGGACTCGGCCGTCTGTCGTACGAATCGGTGCAGCGCCGCGATTACCCGGTCGTACTCGGCTCGCTGTATCTGTTCACGCTTATCGGGCTCGTCACCAAGCTCGTCTCCGACCTGTGCTACGTGCTGGTCGACCCGCGCATTCAATTCGATCGACTGGAGCACTGACGTGACCCGATCCGCCACGCCATCGCAACGCTCGCCCTCGTCGTCCGCCTCGCCGTCGTACTCGCGGTCGTATTCGCCGCGCTGGCGCGTCTGGCGGCGCTTTCGCAGCCACCGGCTGGGCTACTGGAGTCTCGTCGCCTTCGTCGTGCTGTTCGGCATCAGCCTGTTTGCCGAAGTCATCGCCAACGACAAGCCCTGGGTCGTCCGCTATGAAGGGCAGTGGTACTTCCCGCTGGTCAAGACGTATCCCGAATCGACGTTCGGCGGCGACTTCCCCACGCCGACCGATTACCTCGATCCATTCATCGAGGATCGCATCCGCGCGGGCGAGAACTTCGCCATCTACCCGCCGGTGCGCTATCACTACGACACCATCAACTATTTCGCGAAGGTGCCGAACCCCGCACCGCCTTCGCGCGAGAACTGGCTCGGCACCGATGACCGCGGGCGCGACGTGTTCTCGCGTCTGCTCTACGGTTTCCGGCTGTCGGTGGTGTTTGCCCTCGCGCTGACCGTCTCCGGCACGTTGCTCGGGGTTCTGGCAGGCGCGGTGCAGGGCTTTTACGGCGGACGCATCGATCTGACGCTGCAACGCCTCATCGAAATCTGGGGCTCGCTGCCGGAGCTTTATCTGCTGATCATCTTCGCGTCGATCTTCGAACCGCATCTGTGGCTGCTCTTCGTGCTGCTCTCGCTGTTCGGTTGGATCGGACTGTCGGACTATGTGCGCGCCGAATTCCTGCGCAATCGGCAACTCGACTATGTGCGGGCCGCGCGGGCGATGGGACTGTCGAACTGGCAGATCATCCGGCGTCACGTGTTGCCCAACAGCATGACGCCCGTCATCACGTTCCTGCCGTTTCGCATGAGTGGGGCGATCCTGGCCCTCACGAGTCTCGATTTCCTCGGACTCGGCGTACCGCCGCCCACGCCGAGTCTTGGCGAATTGCTCAACCAGGGCAAGGCGAATCTGGATGCGTGGTGGATCTCGCTGGCCACGTTCGTCGTGCTCGTTCTCACGCTGCTGCTGCTCACGTTCATGGGCGATGCGCTGCGCAATGCGCTCGACACACGGATTGCCGACAAGCAGGCCGCGGCCGGGGGGGCGATGTGAGCACGCCTTTGCTGAGTATCGAAAACCTGTCGGTGCGCTTCGGCGATACGGAAGCGGTGAAGCACGTGAGCCTGGCCATCGAGCGCGGCGAACGCGTGGCGCTCGTCGGCGAGTCGGGATCGGGCAAGAGCGTGACGGCGCTGGCCATTCTGCGGCTGCTGCAGGACGCACAGGTGCAGGGGCGCGTCCTGCTCGACGGCGAGGATCTGGCGGCGCTGAGCGAACGCGCGATGCGCGGGATTCGCGGCAACGACGTCGCGATGATCTTCCAGGAGCCGATGACCGCGCTCAACCCGCTGTATCCCATCGGCGAGCAGATCGCCGAGGCGCTGGCGCTGCATGAAGGCCTCGGCGCGAAAGACGCGAAGGCGCGCGCGGTGGAGTTGCTGCGACGCACGGGGATTCCCGAACCGGAGCGGCGCGTGGCGCACTTTCCTCACGAGCTCTCGGGCGGCCAGCGCCAGCGCGCCATGATCGCCATGGCGCTCGCCTGCCGGCCCAAGTTGCTGCTGGCCGACGAGCCGACCACGGCGCTCGACGTCACCATTCGCGCGCAGATCATCGAGCTGCTGCTCGAGTTGCAGCGCGACGCCGCCGAGAAGCGGGGCATGGCCGTGCTGCTCATCACGCATGACCTGAACCTGGTGCGCCGCTTCGCGCAACGTGTGGCGGTGATGGAGAAGGGCGTGCTCGTCGAATGTGCCGACACCGAGACGCTTTTCTCCAATCCGCAGCATCCGTACACGCGTCGGCTCATCGACAGCCGTCCGCAGCGCGAGATTCATCCGGTGCTGCCGATCGCGCCGGTGCTGCTCGAAGCGCGCGGCGTGGCGGTGGACTACGCCACCTCGCAGCCGGGGCTGCGCGGCTGGTTCCGGCGCGGGCGTTTCCGGGCCGTGCATCCGGTCGACCTGACGCTGCGACAGGGCGAGACGCTGGGCGTGGTGGGGGAGTCGGGGTCCGGCAAGTCGACGCTCGCGATGGCGTTGCTCGGCCTGCAGCACGCGAGCGCGGGACAGATCGAGTTTCAGGGCGAACCGCTCTCGGCGTATCGCGGAGCGGCACAGCGCACGCTGCGCTCACGCATGCAGATCGTGTTCCAGGATCCGTTCGGCTCGCTCTCGCCGCGCATGACCATCGAGGAGATCGTGGGTGAGGGGTTGGCGTTGCACAGTCCACAGTCGACGGAAGAGGAGCGCTGTGCGCGGGTGGCCGAGGTGCTGCGCGAGGTGGGTATCGATGCGCGCGCGATGTCGCGCTATCCGCACGAGTTTTCAGGCGGTCAACGGCAGCGGATTGCCATTGCGCGAGCGCTCGTCGTCGATCCGCAGATCCTCGTGCTCGACGAGCCGACCAGTGCGCTCGATGTGTCGATTCAGCAGCAGGTGCTCCATCTGCTCGCGCAACTGCAGATCAAGTACAACCTCAGTTACCTCTTCATCAGTCACGATCTGGCCGTCATGCGGGCCATGGCGCACCGCGTGCTGGTATTCAAGGACGGGCATCTGGTGGAGCAGGGCGATACGGAGTCGGTATTTTTTGATCCGCAAAACCCGTACACGCGGGAACTGGTCGCGGCGGCCATGCTGTAGCGTCATGACATGACCGCGAAACATCGCGCAACGTCGGGAAACGTCGGCCAAATCGCAAAAGCATGATTGTTAATGAAAATTTTCTAATTGTGCTGATTGTTTTTTTCTATTACCTTTTGACATCATGTGACGTTCACATTACTATCGCGTACCAATTAAGTTGAATATTCAACGAGTTAACGCGTCAACCAAATTAGACGCCGGTTCGGTGGCAGGCTAGCCGGGCGAGACTCGAAGGTGTTCGACACGGCAGCATCCTGTTGCACCTGACGAGCTACTCATCGGCCTACCGACACACTCAACCCGGCGACCAATGCAGACGATCCCTCCGCGCACCCGCAAGACACTCCTTCTCGCGTTCACTGCCGCTGGCCTCGTTACCGCTTCGTTGACGGCGAAGGCTGACGACTACAACAACGGCCCGACGGCCGCCGCCCGCGCCGCTGCTGCCGCCAACCAGGCCGCCAGCGCTTCCGCCTCTGCCTCTACCTCCACGCTCAATGTCGCCACGGACGCCCCGCAGGCCGCCGTGGAAGAGACGCGTGTGCAACGTGCGCAGAAGCTGCTCTCGAACGTGACGGACAAGGCGTCGGATGTCGTGCTCGGTGCGTTGAACTACATCGGCGTGCGCTACAAGTACGGTGGCAACACGCCGGACAGCGGTCTGGACTGCAGTGGCTTCGTGCGTTACGTGTTTCAGGACACGCTCAACTTCATGCTGCCGCGCCGCTCCGAAGAGATGAGCCAGGTGGGCGAGCGCATCGCCAAAACCGATCTGAAGCCGGGTGATCTGGTGTTCTTCAATACGATGCGCCGCAGTTTTTCGCACGTGGGCATCTACATCGGCGGCGACAAGTTCGTGCACGCCCCGGCCACCGGCGGCAAGATCCGCGTGGAAGACCTGCGTGAGTCGTACTGGTCGGCCCGCTACAACGGCGCGCGTCGCGTCGAAACGCTCAAGGCCAGCGCCGAACTCACGCGCGTCGAGCAACTCTTCAAGAACGATCATCCGATGTAAGCGATCGACGCCGCGTCAGCGGGCATCGATGCCAAAAGACAATGCCGCCCCGATGGGCGGCATTTCTTTTTGGTGCATGAGGCGGCGAGGCGAGGAGGGGCAGGGCGGGCGTGGTGCGGGGCCGGGCGATTCGGCAGCGGACCGCGGGCGTGCCGTTCGATGGCGGGCGGGTACTGAACTTCGGCCACCGTCGGGTGGTGGCGCTGGTGGCCGGCCCATGTGTCATGACACGCAGGCCTGCGAAGCCTTGTTCAGCGAGCAGCGGCTTGCTGAGCCCCGCTCGTTGCCTGCGTCTGCGCTTCGGCGAGCTTGCGCTGGATTTGGGGCCACATCTTGGCAACGGCTTCCTCGCCCGCCAGAATTGCGCGATTTCGACCCTGGAAGTCAGACGCGCCCATCTTGGCCAGCGACGGCCGGATGACCACGTCCGCATTCTTCTCCAATTCGTACTGCTTGATCGACTGCCCCATGATCGTGAACGTCTGCATCAGGATGTCGAACTGGCCTTGCGTCGCCTGCGCAGTGGGGTTCGCCGAGATGTCGACGGCGATCACGAAGTCGGCGCCCATCTGGCGGGCATACTCGGCGGGCACCGGGGCGACGAGGCCGCCGTCCACGTAATCGCGCGAGCCGATATGCACGGGCTCGAACACGCCCGGTACGCTGCTCGACGCGCGCACGGCCTGGCCTGTGTTGCCGCGACGGAACAGGATCGGTGCGCCGCTCTGCAGGTCGGTCGCCACGATGCCCAACTGGCGCGGCATCTGTTCGATGGTCCGGTCCTTGAGCACCTTGTTGACGTAGGACTGGAGGGCTTCGCCGCGCAGCATGCCGCGTGAGCGGAACGGCATCGTCCAGTCGCTGATCGAGGCTTCGTCCATCGTGGCGGCAAGACGATTGAGCTGGAAGCCATTCAGGCCGGAAGCGTACATCGCCCCCACCACACTGCCCGCGCTGGTGCCGACGACGATATCCGCATGAATGCCCCGTGCCTCCAGCGCCTTGATCACGCCGACGTGAGCGAAGCCGCGCGCGGCGCCGCCACCGAGCGCCAGGCCGATTTTCAGCGGGCGTACGACCTTCGGCGGCGTGGTCGGGACGCTGGGCGTCGAGGGCGTGGTTTGCGCCACGGGAGGCGTAATAGGGCTGCCGGATGACGAGTCGACCGACGGGGCGCTCGCGCAGCCAGCCAGGATGGCCGCGCACGCGAGCGCGCTCAGCGCTGTGCGCGACGCAGCAGCACGTTTGACGGCCATCGGCGCCGTGCGCACGGAGGCGGACAACAAGGCGGGGGTATCGCCGGCGGGCGGGATGACCGCTCGGCGCACAATTCGAAGCAACGGCAGCAAGGGGAGGACTCCGGCAAGGCAGGACAAACGCGTGCGGCGCCGGTAATCGTTGGGATGTGAGGCTGACCGCTTTGCGTCGACGCGCAATTTTACGGCGATTGGAGCGGCGCAGGCGCACATCAGTTCACTTTTCGAGGGAGACATTGAAGTGCGGCAACGCGTCGCGGAACCTTCATGGTTCGAGGCCGTCTTAGCTGCCGCGACACCGGCGCCGCGTTCCCGCTTCTATCATCGCACTCAATAGTGAACATAGAAATTGTGCGAATGGGAATCATTTGCGTTGATGATGTTTTTTCATTATGCTGTTCCCTCCTACGAAACCATGACTGCGGGGGAATAGCCCATGAAGGCGAAGACGATCGGACAACTGGCGCGACTGACGGTGCTCGGCACCGCGATGGCCGCCGCGTTCGGCGCACAAGCGGACACCAACGGTGTGCTGAATCTGTACTCGGCGCGTCACTATCAGACCGACGAACAGCTTTACGGCACGTTCACCAGGCAGACGGGCATCAAGATCAACCGGATCGAGGCGGACGATGCGGCACTGCTCGAGCGTCTGAAGAGTGAAGGGGCCAAGAGTCCGGCCGACGTGATCCTGATGGTCGACGCCGCGCGTCTGGCCAAGGCCGATGAAGCCGGGCTTTTCCAGCCGACCAAATCGGCGACGCTCGACGCACGCATTCCTGCCAAGCTTCACGCCGCCAGCACGAAGTCGGGCACCGACTGGTATGGCTTTTCGACGCGCGCCCGCGTGATCGTCTACAACAAGGACAAGGTCGATCCGAAGTCGGTACAGACCTATGCGTCGCTCGCCGATCCGAAGCAAAAGGGTCAGGTGTGTACGCGTTCGGGCTCGCATCCGTACATGCTCTCGCTCGTGGGGGCGCTGATCGCGCGTGACGGCGCACAGGCCACGCAGAAGTGGGCCGAAGGCATGGTGGCGAACTTCGCGCGTGCGCCGCGCGGCGGCGACACGGACCAGATCAAGGCCGTTGCGACGGGTGAATGCGGTGTGGCGCTGGCGAACTCGTACTACTACGTGCGTATGGCGCGCTCGGAAAAACCCGAAGACAAGGCGCTGATGTCGAAAGTCGGGTTCATCTGGCCGGATCAGGCAGGCAAGGGCACGCACGTGAACGTGGCCGGCGCCGGCATTGCAAAGCATGCGCCGAACCATGCCAACGCGGTCAAGTTCCTGGAGTATCTGGCGAGCGACGAAGCGCAGCAGTATTTCGCGAACGGCAACAACGAGTGGCCGGCCGTGCCGACGACCAAGGTCGATAACCCGGCGCTCGCCTCGCTTGGCGAGTTCAAGGCCGAGGACGTGCCCATTGGCACCATCGCCAGGAATCTGCCGGAAGCGCAGCGCATTCTCGATCGTGCCGGCTACAAATAAGGCGATAGAAGAGGGTGCTGCGGAGAGGGGCGCCGGCATCCGGCGCCCTTTTTGCGTCTTGCGTCCGCCGGCGGTTCGTCGCCGCCGGCAGGAGGCGTCGATCGAACGACGTCAGTCGACGTCGTCACCCGGCTGATACATATGGTAGTCGCCCGTGGCGTAGACGCCCTTGTAGGGGGCGGGTGCCTCGTCGTCGTGTTCGACGGGATGCGTCTCGGCGATACGGAGCGACGCGCGGACCTGCGGCGGCTCGCACTCGGCGATCAGGCGCAGCGCCTCTTCCTCGTTATCGGCCACGACATCGTAGGTGGTCACGAATTCCGGCGCGGGGCCATCGGGATCTTCGTCTTCCAGCGGCTCGTACCACTGGCCTTCCACGATCAGATGCATGGCATGAGCCGTGTCCGACTGTGCTTCGCGGGCGGCGCGCAATGCCCACAGGGCCGCTTCGCTCCACTTGTAGCACTGGACGGCTTCGAGCGCGACTTCCAGCGCTTTGTCGTTGTCGCCCGCCTGCTTGTGCGCGAGCGAGAGCTCGGCCAGCACGTCGGCCATCGACACGTTGCTGCCTTCCTCGTCGTGTTCCACGTTGTGCAGTGCCTGGTACGTGTCGATTGCCGCACCCGGTTCGCCTTGCGCGTTGAACAGGTGCATGCGCAGCGCGATGGCGTTCTCGATGAAGGCTCGCCCGGCCTGCGCGAGGTGAGGGCTTTCCAGCACGCGGTCCAGACGGGTTTGCGCGGCAGTGTAGTCGCCGTGGCGCGTGAGCGCGTTGGCGTGGTTGAAGTCGACGATCACCAGGTCTTCGTCCGGTGCGCAGTTGCCCGCCGCCTCGTAGGCCTCGATGGCGGCCGGGAAGCGTCCCAGATCGGAACGGTAGTTGCCGAGCAGTTGCCACAGCAGCCAGACGCCCGGCGCATGCGCGACGCCGGCTTCGAGCACGGCCACCGCCTGTTCCATCTCGTCCATGTCGGCATAGGCCATGGCCTGCACCTCGTAGGCACCCGAGTACTGCATCGACTCGAGTTGCTTGCCGATTTCCAGCGCGGATTCGGGGTCGCCGGCTTCGAGGTGGGCAAAGGCTTCCGCCATCAATTCATCTTGCTCGGACATTTCAAATTCTCCTTCGGGGACGGCTTGGTGGCGCGTGCCGGCGGGCAGAGCGCGGTACCGTCCCATCATATAACAGTCATCGTGACAGGCCGCCCGGGCACGCCGACGCTCGCCGTCGCCAACGAAAAAAAAGCCGCGACATATCGCGGCTTTTGCGGCTTTTTCGCTTGATGCGTGGGTGGGTGGGTGGGAGGTGGGATCAGCCGCCGCGGCGCATCAGGTCGAAGAACTCGGCGTTGTTCTTGGTCTGCTTGATCTTGCCAAGCAGGAATTCCATGGCTTCGGCCTCGTCCATATCGTAGATGAGCTTGCGCAGCACCCAGATCTTTTGCAGGATTTCCGGCTTGATGAGCAGCTCTTCGCGACGCGTGCCCGACTTGTTCAGATTGATCGACGGGTAGACGCGCTTTTCCGCGAGACGGCGTTCCAGGTGCACTTCCATGTTGCCGGTGCCCTTGAATTCCTCGTAGATCACGTCGTCCATGCGGCTGCCGGTTTCGATCAGCGCGGTGGCGATGATCGTGAGCGAACCGCCTTCTTCGACATTACGGGCCGCGCCGAAGAAGCGCTTCGGGCGCTGCAGGGCGTTGGCGTCCACACCGCCGGTGAGCACCTTGCCCGAAGCCGGGATCACGGTGTTGTAGGCGCGCGCCAGACGCGTGATCGAGTCGAGCAGGATCACCACGTCTTCCTTCATCTCGATCAGGCGCTTGGCCTTCTCGATCACCATTTCGGCGACCTGCACGTGACGCGTGGCCGGTTCGTCGAACGTCGACGCGATCACTTCGCCGCGCACCGAGCGCTGCATTTCCGTCACTTCTTCGGGGCGCTCGTCGATGAGCAGCACGAACAGCTTGGCTTCCGGATGATTGGCGGTGATGGCATGCGCAATGTGCTGCAGCATCACGGTCTTGCCGGACTTCGGCGAGGCAACCAGCAGACCGCGCTGGCCCTTGCCGATCGGGGCGATCATGTCGATGATGCGGCCCGTCACGTTCTCTTCGCCGCGAATGTCGCGCTCGAGCAGCAGCGGCTTGTTGGGGTGCAGCGGCGTGAGGTTCTCGAACATGATCTTATGTTTCGAGGCCTCGGGCGGGTGGCCGTTGACTTTATCGACCTTCACCAGCGCGAAATAACGCTCGCCGTCCTTGGGCGTACGCACTTCCCCTTCGATCGTGTCGCCGGTATGCAGGTTGAAGCGGCGGATCTGCGACGGGCTGATATAGATATCGTCCGTGCTGGCCAGATACGATGTCTCGGGCGAGCGCAGGAAACCGAAGCCGTCCGGCAGCACTTCGAGCGTACCGTCGCCAAAGATGGTTTCGCCGGACTTTGCGCGCTTCTTCAGAATGGCGAACATCAGCTCCTGCTTGCGAAGGCGGTTTGCGTTCTCGATTTCGAGACCGTTCGCCATTTCAAGCAGTTCGGAGACGTGCTGGGACTTAAGTTCGGATAAATGCATACAGAGGTGCCGTCCATCGGACGACAAGTGAAGGATCAGGGAAAAAGTGAGCGAACGCTCGAAGAACTTTGGGGTGCTTTTGGCCGGATTATATAGCAAGCAGCGTCGGGCGCAAGCATTGCGCCGCGTGCCGGGCGCCGGGGTGTCGCACTGCGGCGACAAAGGCCCCGGCGGCCGCCATCGGCCTGGGATTACAGGTGGCTGTCGAGGAAGGCCGTCAGTTGCGACTTCGACAGGGCGCCGACCTTCTGCGCGGCCACGGTGCCGTTCTTGAACAGAATCAGCGTGGGAATGCCGCGAATGCCGAACTTGCTCGGGGTGCCATGGTTTGCATCGACGTCCAGCTTGGCGATCTGCACCTTGTCGCCGTAGTCGTTGGCCACTTCCTCCAGGA
Organism: Pandoraea pulmonicola; assembly: GCF_000815105.2. Lineage (NCBI taxonomy): Bacteria > Pseudomonadati > Pseudomonadota > Betaproteobacteria > Burkholderiales > Burkholderiaceae > Pandoraea > Pandoraea pulmonicola. The sequence continues at coordinate 2,309,133 of NZ_CP010310.2, forward strand.
TCGGGGCGATCATCTTGCACGGGCCGCACCATTCCGCCCAGAAGTCGAGGAGCACCGGCTTGTCGGACTTGAGCACGTCCGCATCGAAGCTGGCGTCGGAGATATGTTTGATTTTGTTGCTCATGAGTGTTGTTGCCTCGTCTGACTATTCGGAAACGCCGGCTGAAAACGGTTCGTCTTCGCCAGCGCTGGAGATGTCGCCCGGCCAGCGGCCTTCGCGTGCATTCTCCATATGGAGGCTGCACACGCGGGCTTCAATAGCACCCGCCAATGCAGTTTGTGCTCATCTTAGCGGAAATCACGAACGCTTGCGCGCGCTGGCCCCGGACGCGTGGTGTGCCCCGCGGGCCCGAATTCTCATGCAATGTGCCGGAAATGGGCTTCTGTTGACGCGTCGACTCTGGTAGAATCTTTCGCTGACGGGCCTCCTCGCATGGTGGCGCGGCCAATCTGGTCAGGTCGGGAACGAAGCAGCCACAACCGTTTTCTGCCAGTGCCGAGGGTCAGGCTCGTCACCTATTTCCTTGTTTTATCGATGTTCTTCGCGCGTTCTGCGCAACTTCATCCCTCTCGTTCGACCGCCGCGACGCCATGTGCGAAGCCGATGGCATTGGCCTGTCGCGTCCGCGCGGCCACCGTCGACGGGCGATTGCCCTGGATTGCTCCGGATTGCCTCGGTAGCGCGCGCCGCGCCTCGCGTGGGACAAAACGGCTTGGTAGAATCGCGCAACATTTTTTTCTATCGCGCCGATAACCCCCGTATTCCTCGCTTGGATGCCGTCCGATCATACGTTGACACCGGGGCGGACGCTCACCGCCGAACTGTTACAATTTGGCATGACCTATCAAGTACTCGCGCGCAAATGGCGCCCCAAAGGCTTCTCGACCCTGGTGGGCCAGGAGCATGTCGTGCGTGCGTTGACGCACGCGCTCGAGCAACAGCGTCTGCATCACGCCTATTTGTTTACCGGTACGCGCGGCGTCGGCAAGACCACGCTCTCGCGTATTCTGGCCAAGGCGCTCAATTGCGAGACGGGCATCACCGCCGAGCCGTGCGGCGTGTGCAAGGCGTGCCGTGCCATCGATGAGGGCCGTTTCGTCGACTATGTCGAAATGGACGCGGCCTCGAACCGCGGCGTCGACGAGATGACGTCGCTGCTGGAAAAGGCGGTCTACGCTCCGGCGGACGCGCGCTTCAAGGTCTACATGATCGACGAAGTGCACATGCTCACCGGGCATGCGTTCAACGCGATGCTCAAAACGCTCGAAGAGCCGCCCGCTCACGTCAAATTCATCCTGGCGACGACCGATCCGCAGAAAATTCCCGTCACCGTGCTCTCGCGCTGCCTGCAGTTCAATCTAAAGCAGATGCCGGCGGGGCATATCGTGTCGCATCTGACGAATATTCTCGGCGAGGAGGGTATCGAGAACGAACCGCAGGCGCTGCGCCTGCTCGCCAAGGCGGCGGGCGGCAGCATGCGCGATGCGTTGTCGCTCACCGACCAGGCCATTGCGTATGCTGCCGGGCCGCTGACCGAGTCGGCCGTGCGCGGCATGCTCGGGGCGATCGACCAGAGCGTGCTCGTGCGCCTGCTCGACGCCCTCAAGGACGAGTCCCGCGCCGATCTGCTGGCGATTGCCGACGAAATGGCCGAGCGCAGCTTTTCGTTCGCGGCCGGCTTGCAGGATCTCGGCAGCCTGCTCCACAAGATTGCGCTGGCGCAGTTCGCGCCGCAGGCGGTCTCCGACGACTGGCCGGAAGCTGCCGACGTGCGCCGTCTGGCCGAAGTCTTCTCGCCGGAAGCCGTTCAGCTCTATTACCAGATCGCCACGCGTGCGCGCGGCGAACTCGGCCTCGCGCCGGACGAATACACCGGCTTTTCGATGGCCTTGCTGCGCATGGCAGCGTTCACGCCATTGCTGGCCGGCGGCATGCTCGCCGAGCCTCCGACGCCGCACGCCGTGGGAGGCCGCCCGACGGTGGCGGCCGCCCCGGCGCGGGCGCCGATGGGCGAGCCGATGCGCTCGGCGCCGCAGGCAGGCGCACCGCATTCCCCTGCCGCATCCGCGGCGCCCGCCGCCCAGCCGGAGGCCCGGCGTGCGCCGGCGGCGCGCAGCAGCGCACCGACCGACGGCGCGCCGATGTCACCCGCGCGAGCGGCGCTCGCTGCGCTCAACGCGGGGCGCAAGGGCGCAGGCGGGCGGACTTCCGGTGGTGCGACGCCAGCCGCGCGGGGTGGTGCCGCTCGCGCGTCGGACGACGCTCCCGCGGGCGCCGACCCGGAGCCCGAGCCTGCCAGACCTGCGGCGCCCGCACCCGAGCCGGCGCCTCGCGCCTGCGTCTATCGTGAAGCCGAGGGGGTGGCGCCCGTCTTTACGGGCGAGTGGCCCGCTCTGGCTGCCGAGTTGTCCGCACGCGGCCTGGCTCAGCAACTGGCATTCCAGAGCGAATTGACCGAAGTCGCCGGTCGCGCGCTGCATCTGCGTGTGCCGCTGCGTCAACTGGCCGACGCCGCCACGGTCGACAAGCTTCGCCAGGTGCTGACGGAGCACTTCGGCGCTGACGTGCAGTTGCACGTCGAAGTAGGGCAGGTGGGCACCACGGCCGCGTCGCTGGCGGCCGAAGCGGCGGCAGCCCGTCAGCGGGCGGCCGAACAGGCCATCGCCGACGATCCGCTCGTGCGCGAGCTGATCGAGGAATTCGACGCGCAGATCCTGCCCAACAGCATTCGCCCGGTACAATAAGCAAGTTCGCTTTCGCGACGTGGCGCCAGTTTGTGGAAATTGCTTCATCAAACGCGCGTCACACGCTTCGCTAGCTATCCCCCATTCGATTTACTCAGGAGTCAAGATGCTCAAAGGAAATATCGCCGGCCTGATGAAACAGGCTCAGCAAATGCAGGAAAACATGAAGAAGATGCAGGAGCAACTGGCCCAGATCGAAGTCGAAGGCCAGTCGGGCGCCGGTCTCGTCAAGGTGGTGATGACCTGCAAGAACGACGTGCGGCGCTTGACCATCGATCCGAGCCTGCTGACCGACGACAAGGACATGCTCGAAGACCTCGTGGTGGCCGCCATCAACGACGCCGTGCGCAAGGCCGAAGCCACCACGCAGGAGAAGATGGGCAGCATGACCGCCGGCCTGCCGCTGCCGCCGGGTTTCAAGATGCCGTTCTGAGCGACACCGCCTCACGATAGAAAGACGACGCATGCCCCCCCTGCTTTCGAGCCTTCAGGAACTCGTCGATGCTCTGCGCGCGCTGCCGGGCGTCGGTCCGAAGTCTGCCCAGCGCATTGCCTATCACCTGCTGCAACGCGATCGCAAGGGCGCGGTGCGGCTGGGCGAAGCGCTGGTGCATGCGTCCGAGCAGATTCGCCATTGTGCGCGCTGCAACACCTTTACCGAAGTCGACATCTGCGAGACGTGCCTCGATCCGGAGCGCGACACGAGCCTGCTGTGCGTGGTGGAAACCCCCGCCGACCAGAACATGCTCGAGCAGACAATGACCTTCAAGGGTCTGTATTTTGTGCTCATGGGCCACCTGTCGCCGCTCGACGGCGTAGGCCCGGGCGAGATCCATTTCGAACAACTGATCCGACGCGCCACCGACGGCGTGGTCAAGGAAGTGGTGCTCGCCACCAACTTCACCAACGAAGGCGAGGCCACCGCGCACTACCTGGGGCAGATGCTCAAGGCTCGCGGATTGCGCGTGAGCCGGCTCGCTCGCGGCGTGCCTGTGGGCGGCGAACTCGAGTACGTGGATGCCGGCACGATCGCTCGTGCCGTGCTCGACAGGCATACGCTCTGAGCATGACGCGCGCGTGAGGGCATGCGCGCTTGCGCGTAGGTACTGCTACTCTCATCCAATTGGATTAGCTGTTATTCGCTATTTCTGCGCCTACCCCCGTCTTCTAGACTGAACCTGCCGACTCGGGGACCCAACAACACGGGGAATACCAGACAACTCCCAAGCGGCGTGGGGCCGTATATCCTGTCGCGACGAACCGGTCCGAGACCTGATAACGACGTGCAGGCACTGCTTAGGCAGGGAGTTAAGGTATGGCTAACGATACCGGGCGCACCCTGATTTACGCTTCCCGAAAGCACAACGATGGCTTGTTGTCGTTTCTGGGGGGACAAGGCTGGCAAGTCGTGCCGGCCAAAAGCGCCAGCGACGTGGGTCGCATTCTCAACCCGGGGGTTACCAGCGCAGCACTCATCGACCTGGCGAGCGGTTACAGCGACCGCGAAATGGGAGCCTTCGAGTCCTGCATGCAACCGGTCACGGTCGGCTGGGTCGCGGCCACCCATCCCGAGCAGCTCACGACGACGGCCATTCGCCGTCTGATTCGCGATTACTGCTTCGATTACGTCAACGTTCCCTGCACGAACGATCAGATCGCGCATTCGATCGGTCACGCGTGGGGCATGGCGTCGCTCTCCGAAGTGCCGATCATCACGCCGCAAGTCGGTGGCGACCAGGAAATGGTCGGTACGTGCGAGGCCATGCAGCAGCTGTTCCGCACCATCCGCAAGGTCGCCAACACCGATGCTCCCGTGTTCATCTCGGGCGAATCCGGCACCGGCAAGGAACTGAGCGCGGTGGCGATTCACGAGCGCTCCTTGCGCGCCAAGGGGCCGTTCGTGGCGATCAATTGCGGCGCGATTCCGCCGCATCTGATGCAATCCGAACTGTTCGGCTACGAGCGCGGTGCCTTTACCGGCGCGAATGCGCGCAAGATCGGCCGCGTCGAGTCCGCCAATGGCGGCACGCTGTTCCTCGACGAAATCGGCGATCTGCCCATCGAGAGCCAGGCGAGTCTGCTGCGCTTCCTGCAGCAGGGCGCCATCGAGCGGCTGGGCGGCCATGAGGTGATTCCGGTCAACGTGCGCATCATCTCGGCCACGCACGTCGACCTCGAGGAGGCCGTCAAGGACGGACGCTTCCGCATGGATCTATACCACCGCCTGTGCGTGCTGCGCGTGGACGAGCCGCCGCTGCGCGCGCGCGGCCAGGACATCGAGATCCTCGCGCACCATGTGCTGCAACGATTCAAGGGCGACAACCATCGCAAGATCCGCGGCTTCACGCAATGTGCCGTGCAAGCCATGTACGAATACCACTGGCCCGGCAATGTGCGCGAGTTGATCAACCGCGTGCGTCGTGCCATCGTCATGGCCGACAGCCGCATGATCTCGGCCAAGGATCTCGACTTGCTGCCGTGGGTGCCCACGATGGTGCGCACGCTCGAGGAGATTCGCGCGGAAGCCGAACGAACGGCCATCGAGCAGGCTTTGCTGCGCCACTGCCATCGACTCACCGACGTGGCGGCTGAATTGGGCATTTCACGTATTACCCTGTATCGGCTCATGTGCCGGTATGGATTGCGGGGTGACGAATCGGGCGTGCCGGCCTGATGTCTTCTGGCGAAGAGAGGGCGGCCGTCCTGTGATGAGCGGGGCGGTCGTTTCTTTTTGGTTTCCTGAATATCGCCACGAGCGCGCGTGAAATCCCCTCGGATTTTCAGCCATTCCCTCCCTTTCCTCGCGTTTCGCGAATCCTGCCATCGCCAATGACGTCGGGTGCCGGCGGCGATCCCGCAAGTGTTCCTTTCGCTTCCCTTCCGTACGCATTGCGCAGTGGCACGCGGCGAGCAAGCGTCGCCGGCGATGCCACGCGTGATGGATGGCGATGCTTCGCCGTGCGCGCGTGTCACGACGCCGTCGCATCGCCGTGTCATGGCGTGCGCGCGCCTGGGAAAACGCAGCGAGCGCGAGTTCCCCGCAGACACATCAAAGATGAAACATCCGGTGCGAGAGCGAGTGTGCGGCCCGGCGGACGCCTTCATGACGTTGTCGCGTCGCAGGGCCGGGCGTGTTCGAATTTGCCGCACAACCGTCACTCGGGACCTTTGCTCGGCGGGGCGTCTACGCGATGCATCGCTGGATGCGCCGACATCTTTCGCCGTTCGGAATACTCGCGAATCGCGTCGATGACGTGACATCCGTCGCTTGCGTTGGGGCACGTATCAATGCTGAAACGTTTTCGCCCACGTGTCTGGAGCGGTCGCGCGAGCAGAGAATTTTCCGTCAATGATTTCAACCACTTAGTTAGCGTGGCACGGAAGTCGCTTTATTGAGCCCGGCCAGGAGGGCACGACGATGCGAATTCTCACCACCGACATGCAGTACCGAGTGCGACAAGGCGCCGGCGCATTGGCCGCTGCCGTGCTTGTGACCTTCGGTCTGTGCGCCGCTCCAGCACAGGCTCAGGAAGTCTTGCCCGCCGTACGCGCACCGTTCATGCAACTGGCGATGCTCACCGGCTCGACGATGCCCGGCGCGGCGGTTGCGTTGACACCGACGATGTCGATCTCGGACGCGGAAACCGCCGTCGTTGCCGCGCCCGTTGCGGTGCAGGTTCCAGAGGAAGACACCCCGGCCGCAGCCAACACCGCGAGCCCCGCCGGTACCGATGATAGGAATACTCCCGCCTCTGCCGCCGTTCCCGGCGTTCCCCTGGCGGCTGCCCGTATAGACGACGAACAACTGCGCAGCCAGCGCGGTCGCAACCTGCCGGACGGCACGATGCTCAAGTCCCCCGGCATGTCGTTCGCCAACGGTGTGACGCTGTGGGACGAGATGCCAGGCGCCGTGACACCGACGCCGCGTCCGCAGCAGTTGTCGAACGGCGTGAACAATGTCCAGGTCACGCGTGTGATCTACACCACGCGGTGAACGACATGACCCAATTCCCAGCCGTGCATGCCGGCAGCTTCCTCGCCACGATGCTCGTGGCGGTGGCGCCGGCGATGCTCCCGGGCGGCGTCCGGGCAGAGCCGGCCACGCCGGGCGATCTCGTGATCGAGCGCAACATCGGCCCGGAAATCGCTTATCGCGGCCTGCCGCGCGAGCAGAACCCGATCGGCATTGCCGTTCCCGCTTTCCCGACTGGCCCGTTCAATACCGCAATGGGCGCGGTCAACCAGGTGACCGATGGCGAACTGACTGGGCACGGCTCGGCAGGTCTCGTCACGGGCGCCGTGCAATCCGGCATCAGCCCCGTGATGGGCGTGCTGGTCGGCAACGCCCGCGGCGGCAATGGCCTGAATACCTCGAACGGTGTGGGTGGCGGCTTCTCCGGCGCCGCCGGCGGCGGAATCGGCAGCACCGGCACGCTTGTGCCATCGGTGATCGGTTCCGCGCTGGCGCCGCTCACCAGCGTCGGCGCCGCGGGAGCTGCGAAATGAACTCGCTTCGTCTCGTCGCGGTGGGGGTGGTTGCCGCCTTCGCCAGCGTGGCCTCCGCCGAGGATGCGTGGATCGTGAACGGCGAACTCGCCGGCACGCACGCGACCGTCGAGAACGGCGTCGCCGTGGGCGTGTCCGGCGCCCTGGGCGTGAACCAGGCAGCGGGCGTGAACAACGTGCAGGCGAACAGCGCCGTGCTGGCCACTGGCGGTTCGGTGACGGCCGGCGCGAGCGGCACGAATCAGCAGACGCTCGTCACGACGGCGACCGGTGCGGCCAGCGCCGCAATTCAAGGCAACGCATTTTCGGGCACCTCGGGGTTGATGCAAGTCAACCAGGCGAGCGGTGCCGGCAATCTTCAACGCAACGCGACCGTCATTGTGATCGGCGATGCGTCTGGAGTGGCGAGCGTATCGGATACGGCACTGTCCGCTGCGATCGCCAAGGGTGGCCCGGCTGGGCACAACAACCTCAACGATCAGTTCCGCACGGCATCGATTTCCGGTGACGCATTTCGCGGGGTGAGCGGTGTGTTGCAGGTGAACCAGTCGGCTGGGATAGGCAATGTAACCGCAAATGTTTTTGTGCTCCGTCCCCCGGCGGGCACATCTTTTTAAATGGGTAACTCTCTCGTCAAGGAGATGGTCATGAAAACGAAGGCAATTGCAGCGGCTGCACTGCTGGTGGCAACGGGTAGCGCCATGGCGTCGCCCCACCACCCGCAATACAGCTTTTCGTTCATCGGCAACGAAACCAATGTCCTGAACCTGGTCGGCATCTTCGGTCTGATCGGCATTCGCGGCTGCGTGACGGTGGACAACACCGGTAACGCCGTCGTGCAAAGCAATCAGGTTGCCGACGTACACCACGTCAATCTGAAGGGCCCGCTGCTTGGCAGCTATGTGACGGGCAAGGTGACGTATGGTACCGATTCGAAGACCACGACGGTTTCGAACCAGGGCGGCGCCTACTTCCTCGCAAGCAAGACGACCAAGCACTTCGACGATTCAACGTCGTGGGTGAATGCCACCGCCAGTGGCCATCTCGACACGAGCCAGTCCTTCCAGACCGGCGCGGCTTTTGCGGCAGCGCAGTCGAGATCGGGCTCGGGCAGCTTCATCATCAGCGGTGGCGCCAGTTGGCATTCGGTGTGGGGCAGTTATGCGTTTGCTCAGCAATCGCATCAGGCGGCCTCGTTCTTCGCGGCAGGCTTCTTGAATACGCAGAAGAGCTTCGATGCGGCCTTCCATGCCACGCTCAACCATGGCAGCTACTCGGTCACGTCCGATTCGGTCGCGGCGGCGGCGCTGTGGGGCTTCACCGACACCTACACACGGTCGGTCAGCTGGGCCAAGGGCTCGCTCACGTTACACGTCAATACGGCGCAATACCAGACCATGGGTGCGTCAGTCGGCAACGGTGCGTTGGCTAACGCCAACGGCAACATCGGCGTGAACGTGGCAGCAGGCGCCGACAACGTGCAGGCCAACAACGTGGCGATCGCATCGCTCAACGCTCAGCCGGCGTATGCCTCGGCACAGGTGTTCGCGAACCAGACGTCGAAGGGCTCGGCAAGCATCTCGCAGTTCTACGTCAAGGCGAGCGTGGGTGACGGCGCTCTCGCGGGTGCGACCGGCAACGTGGGTGTGAACGTGGCTTCGGGTGTCGGCAACGTGCAGTCGAACAACCTTGCCGCAGCCGTCTCGCAAGGCGGAAGCGGCCGGCATAAGGGCGGTGCCGCCAACGCGACGGCACAAAGCGATCAGTCGGCCAGCATGAAGGCCTCGGGCGACTTCATCGCCAATGCCACGGTTGGCAACGGTGCGCTGACCGGGGCCAGCGGCAACGTGGGTGTGAACGTGGCTGCGGGTATCGGCAACGTTCAGACCAACAGCCTGTCGATCTCGGCAATCAAGTGATGTACCTGGCCGGTCCGGAGAAGTTTCCCGGACCGGTTTTTCCATGAGGTGTGTCATGAATGACGCGCGTCGTGCCGTAGTGAGGATCGCTACTGCTTGCGCTTTGGCGTGCGCAAGCGTGGCTGGGCACGCGCAGTATGCATCGGTGAGCCTGGAGTCTTCCACCGGAGTACCGGCGGTCAAGAAGATGCGCTCGTTCAAGTCGATGCACTACGTGAATCTGGTCCAGCAGGAATACGACTTCAGTTGTGGATCCGCGGCGCTGGCAACGCTGCTGCGTTACGGCTACGGGATCGACATTCCCGAGACCGAAATGATCCAGCGAATGATGGTTTTCTCCAATCCGGAAACCGTCATCAGGAACGGCTTCTCGATGCTCGACATGAAGAAATTCGTCGAGACGATCGGGCTCGAGGGGCGAGGTTTCAAAGTCGATGTGAATGCGCTTTACGACCTGAAGATCCCGGTCATCGCGCTCATCGACGTCAACGGCTATCAGCACTTCGTGGTCATCAAGGCGGCGAAGGACGGACGCGTTTTCGTCTCCGATCCGGCGCTGGGCAATCGCATCATCGAGCAGGCCGATTTCGCCAGGCAATGGAACGGCTTGGTACTGGCGATTATCGGCAAGCCGTTTCTGGAGGATTCACCGCTGCTCAAGGGAAACGAATCCCTGGCCGCCAAGCTGCGCGACAGCGCGCTGGCAACCGGGACGTCACCGACCCCGATGGTGGACTTCGGCATCATCCGGGCGGACCTGTTTTGAGAACAGACCATCATGAACCGATATGTCCCGATGTTGGCCATTCCGCTGTTGGCGGGCGCCGTGCCGGCGTTCGCCTCCAGCGTGGTGCCCGAGAACTGGATGCCCGTGAGCGATGAGGTGCTCTCGCACGCGACCGGTAAATATGCGCAACAGAACATGATCACGGGCTTCCAGCTCGTCATGCAGTCCCAGTGGCAGATGCCGACCGGTGCGAGCCTGATGGCTACCGGCGTGCTCGGCGTCAGCCAGAACGGTTCCGGCTACCAGGTGCAAACGGGGGCCTCGACCGCCATCATCCCCGGCCTCGTGAATGCTACGTCGCCATTGACGCAAATCGTGGTGGGCGCGGCCGGCGTGCTCGTGAACGGCGTCGCACAGATTACGCAGGTGGCCGGCGACGCGAACAACGCGCTGAACAAGGCGACCATCCAGTTCGCGCCCGGCATCTCGATCTCCGCGCTTGTACCGGCAGGCGGGCAGGGGGCGAACAGTTCGCAGACCTCGGTGGGCAATCTCAACGCGAGCGTGGCGATCACGTCGGCAGGCATGCAGATCTCGCTCAATACCCCGAACGGCAATCTCGGCCAGAGCGTGGCGGGCGGCGCCGGCGCCGCCATGAACCAGATCATGCAGGTCGTGCAGGTCGCGGGCAACGCGCAGCAGGTAATGAACACGATGCAGCTCAATCTCCAGACGAGTCCGCTCACGTCCGCCGGATTGCGGCAGTTCGGTATTCAGAGCGCGCTGGCGAACATGGTCGGCATCCGCCGGTGAGGCGCCGGCATCGAATCCACAACAACGATAAGCGGGGCATTGCCGCGGACCTCTCGCGGCAAACAAAGACGGTGATGTCGGCGAGCCTGGGAGCGCTCCGAACGTTTCAACCCGGGTCTCGCACGCGTCACTTCGCAGTCGTGCGGCAAGGACAACCGTAGTCGGAAACAAGTGTTGGTTGGATTGCGCGCGGACGCCTGTCCGCATCTTTACCCGGGGGGGATCATGAGCACTCACCGTTTTTTTCCCGTTGCCGCTATTCCGTTGGGTGTATTGCTTTTCACGCTATCGGCCCAGGCTCAGGAGCATACAAACCCATCGCCGGACGACCGTCTGCAAATGTTGACGGACATGGTCGACCGGCAGCAGCGGGAAATTTCTTCTCTGAAGCAGCGCCTCACCGATATCGAGATGGCGCAACGCGGACGCGGCCTGACCGCGTGGGACACCGCGCAGATCGCTCAGGTCTCGCCCGGTGACGGCTCTGCCGCCGGTTCCGCCGGCACGCCCGGCGGTGGCGCGGCAGGCGCGGCCGGCCCGGCGGCGGCCACACCGATCGGCGCCACGCAGCAGATGCAGAAGAGCGAGAACGATTCGCAGCGCACCCCCGCCGAAGAGGCCGTGGTGCAGGCGCAGCACGCACCGCTGTTCGATCGCAGGCTCACCATCGACGCGGGCATCAGCTATAGCTACTACGATCGCCGTCAGCTTGTACTGAGCGGTTTTCTCGCCCTCGATGCCATCTTCCTCGGTCAGTTGAACCTCGGTCAGACGAAGGCCAACGTATGGACGTTCGACGTCAACACGCGCTACGGGATCAACGATCGCCTGAGCGTGGCGTTCGACGTGCCGTATCTGTATCGCAACTCGAACTTCATCTCGGGGGGCGTGGGTGGCGCGGCGTCCTCGATCAGCGACATCAGCAAGAACTCGGCGAACATCGGCGACGTCAATGCGTCCTTGTACTACCAGTTGGTCAAGGAAAACGCGAACTGGCCGGATATCGTGGCGTCGTTGCGCGTGACAGCGCCGACCGGCACCTCGCCGTTCGGCATCAAGCTCGGCACGCCCGATCCGGCCAACAACAACCTTACTACGCCGTCGCGTCTGCCGACGGGGAACGGCATCTGGGCGGTGACGGCAGGGCTGTCGTTCCTGCGCACCTACGATCCGATCGTGCTGTTCGCCAATGTGGCCTACACGTACAACATCGCGCGCACGTTCGACGATATCTCGACGATCGAGGGAACGACGCAGCCGGCCAAGGTCAAGCTCGGCGACATCATTCAGGTGGGCGCTGGGATGGCGCTGGCGCTCAATGACAAGACGGCGTTGTCGATCTCGTATTCGACGGCGATTTCACGCGCGACGAAGACAGCCACGCCGGGTGGTGCCTACACGACGGTGGCGGGCAGCGCGACCAACGCGGCATCGCTCAACTTCGGGATCAACTACGCCATCAACAAACATTGGACCGTGAACGGCTATGTGAACGCCGGCATGTCGCCGGATGCGCCGAACTATGTGATCGGCGTGCGCTTCCCGTATACGTTCTGACAGAGTGGGACAAGGGGGGCGGTCCCGGGAGGCAGGGACTCGTCGGGGTCCGGCGAGGCCAACAAGGACCGCGATTTAGCGCGCGAAACCGGCGTGCATGCGGGCGGTGGCCGCGTTGTTGACGTTGCTGACACGAAGGCTGGTCGTTTGCAGGCTGGCAGCCGTGCCGACCTGGACCGGCGTCGGGCTGACTGCCGCCGTGCGAGGTTGGCTCGGCAGCGTGAGCGACGCCTGCGTGGGTTTGGGCGAGGGTGCGGGTGGGATGACTTCGTCCCACAGGCGCACGTTGTTGGCGACGGTCTGCGTGGCGTTGACCGGTGCAACGGTTGCCGGTGCCACGCCGCCTAGATTGCCCACAAGGCCGCGCTGGAGGTTTGCTGCATGAGTGGTGGCGAGCAGCGCGTCGCTGACGGCGACCGGCACACCGCCAGTGGTCGTAAGTTCGGCGTGCGCGGAGCTCGCAAGGCACGCGCTCGCCAGACAGAACATGGCGCTGCGCGTCGTGTTGACGGTGATTTTGAACATGGCGTGCCCCCCGGCCTCCATCCTCCCAGCACTGCTTGTATTCTATTGCGCGATTCGAGAAAGAAAAGGAGAAAAAAGTAATGGCGGGATCCCGGAAATTTACGTAAATGCTTTACGCGGATTGCGGTTTGTCGCGCAGAGGCAACAATGGCCGGCCTCCGCTGATGAGGAACTCGCCGCCATGCGGGCTTCGCGCATAAACTGCGCTGAAAGCGAGGTGACGCCTGACGCATCGACATCACGGCAAGTGACCGAAGCATTCTTCGGTTTTTGCCTCGGCCCGGTCACAATACAAAACATGACGGGTCGCAAGCATCGGTGCGGCGGGCGTGACAAGAAGCGGGGCGGCGGTGCAAGGGGCCGACCGGAATGACAGGGGAAACCATGCGTGTGCTGGTCGTGGGTGAGGCTGCCAGTTGGATCGGTGGCTTACAGGTCGCGTTGCATACCGAAGCCAACGCGACATCGCCGGTCCTGCGTCAGGTCGATGAAGTGACGACGCAGGACTGGGTGTGGCTGCGCGAACTGCCGTCGCGCCGCGCGCTCGTGCTCGATGAAGCCGTGGCTCGCACCCCGGCGGTCGACACATTGTGTGCAGTGGCCGTCGAATGTGTCCCGCCCGTGCCGGTCGTCGTGATCGGCGATACGGGTTTCCCCGATGAAATCATTCGCTGGCTGCAGGCCGGCATTGCCGCCTGTCTGCCGTGGCCGAGTTCCGTCGCACGCATTCGTTCGGTCTTCGATCTGGCGTTTTCCGGCGGACGCTTCGTGCCGGAAGAGGCGCTCTCGGCCCTGCTCGTCCTCTGGCGACAGGAGGCGCTCGGCGAAGCACTACCGCTCTCGCGCCTGCCGGTGTTTCCGCTCGGCGGCGACAAGGCAACGCAACTGGCCGAATCCGCGCTGCTCGGCATCTCTCAACGGCAGTACGAAATTCTCGCGCTGCTCTCCCGCGGTTTATCCATCAAAACGATCTGCCAGCAACTGGTGATCTCCGAAGGAACGGCAAAGACCCACGTGTCGGCGCTGTACCGGCGGCTCGGCGCACGCAACCGGGGCGAGGCGATCTATATCGCAGCGCAGCGCGGGGCACGTCATCTGTTCGAGACCTGAACGAGACCTGAAATTTCGCGCTGCGGCAGGATGTGGCCATCATGGGACCTGTCGATCGGAATTCGCGCTCAATCGTCTCGGAGGTTTCCCTTATCTGTTGGGATGCAGTTGGCCGACGGCGGGCTGGCGCGTTACGATACGACCTTCATTTGCCATTCACTTTCCCTCGCGGCCTTGCTGGGCTGCGATTCGAAGTCGACGGTCGTCGCCGTCGATGGGGCACAGGAGTCTGCGCGTTGTCCAAGTCGTCCAAGCCGTTCGAGTCTGCCTCGCCGCATCGCGGCGATTCTCGCGCCTTCGCCTCAGGCGCATCTTCCGAAACGTCCGATCCGTCCGCAATGGGTGCGTCCGGCTTGCCTGCGCGCGGTGCGCTCGCCGGCGTGAAGGTGCTCGAGCTCGGCACGCTGATCGCCGGGCCGTTTGCCGCCCGCATGCTCGGCGAGTTCGGGGCGGAGGTCATCAAGATCGAAGATCCGCAGCACGGCGATCCGCTGCGCAAGTGGCGCAAGCTGCATCCGGAGGCGGGCGGCACATCGCTCTGGTGGGCGGTGCAGGCACGCAACAAGAAGTCGGTGACGATCAATCTGAAGACGTCGGAGGGGCAGGCGATCGTTCGCAAGCTCGCGGCGCAGGCCGACATCGTGGTGGAGAACTTCCGGCCCGGTTTGCTCGAACGATTCGGCCTGGGCTACGAGCAGTTGTCGGCGGAGAATCCCGGGCTCGTGATGGTGCGCCTCTCGGGCTACGGGCAGACCGGACCGTATCGCGACCGTCCCGGCTTCGGGGCGATTGCCGAGTCGATGGGCGGACTGCGCCACATCACCGGTTATCCCGACCTGCCGCCGCCGCGTATCGGCATCTCCATCGGCGACTCCATCGCGGCGCTGCATGGCGTCATCGGCGCGATGATGGCGCTGCATCACCGCAACGTGAACGGCGGGCGGGGGCAGGTGGTCGACGTCGCGCTCTACGAAGCGGTCTTCAACCTCATGGAGAGTGTTGTGCCCGAATACAGCGTGGCGGGGATGGTGCGCGAGCGCACCGGCGCGTCGCTGCCGGGCATCGTGCCCTCGAACACCTATGCGTGCGCCGACGGCATGATCGTCGTGGGCGGCAACAGCGATCCGATCTTCAAGCGCCTGATGCACGCGATCGGGCGCGCCGATCTGGCGGAAGATCCCGCGCTTGCGCACAACGACGGGCGCGTGCCGCGCACGCAGGAGATCGACGAAGCCATCGGCGCCTGGACGCGCGCTCGCTCGATCGACGAGGCGCTTGCCGTGCTGCAGGGGGCCGATGTGCCGGCGAGCCGCATCTATACGGTAGCCGACATGTTCAAGGATCCGCAGTTCATTGCGCGTCAGATGATCCAGCGCCACACCTTCCCGGACGGCACGCCCATCGACCTGCCGAACGTCACGCCGAAGCTGTCGGAGACGCCGGGCCAGACGCAGTGGCTGGGTCCCGAACTCGGCGCGCATACCGACGAAGTGCTCGGGCAACTGGGTTATGATGCCGGGCAAATCAAGGCACTGCGCGAGAACGGCGTCATCTGAGTCGTTCGGAATGCGCGGGATCACGGGGCGCGACGTCGGTCGCATCCCGTAAAAAAAAGCACGTACACAAAGAAAGCACGCTGCAACCACGGAGACAATCACCATGCAAAGACGTCAGTTCGTCACGGCACTGGCCGCCACTGGCCTGATCGGCGCGGGCATTCGCCCTGGCTTCGCGCAAGGCAAGCCGGAGAAGACCAGGATCGCCATTGCCGTCGGCGGCAAGAATCTCTTCTACTACCTGCCGCTCACCATCGCCGAACGACTGAACTACTTCAAGGACGAAGGGCTCGACGTCGAGATCTCGGATTTCGCGGGCGGCTCGAAGGCGTTGCAGGCGCTCGTTGGCGGCAGCGCCGACGTGGTTTCTGGTGCCTACGAACATACGATCCTGTTGCAGGCCAAGAACCAGTACATCCGCGCCTTCGTGCTGCAGGGACGTGCACCGCAGATCGTGTTCGGTGTATCGAACAAGACGATGCCGAACTACAAGACGCTCGCGGACCTGCGCGGCAAGAAGATCGGCGTTACCGCACCGGGATCGTCAACGAACATCATGGCCAACTTCGTGCTGGCCAAGGGGGGCGTCAAACCGAATGAAGTGGCTTTCGTCGGTGTCGGCGCCTCGTCCGGCGCACTCGCCGCGATCCGTTCGGGCAACGTCGACGCGATCGTCAACCTGGACCCGGTCATCACGATGCTCGAGCGCGACAAGGAAATCCGCGTGATTTCGGACACGCGCACGCTCAAGGAAACGGTGTCGGTGTTCGGCGGCAACATGCCGGCCGGTTGCCTCTATACGAACGAATCGTTCATCCAGAAGAATCCGAACACCACGCAGGCCCTGACCAACGCCATGGTGCGCGCGCTGCGCTGGCTGCAGACCGCGGGGCCGTCGGATCTGATCAAGACGGTGCCCGATGCCTATCTGCTCGGCGACCGCGCCTTGTACCTCGATGCCTGGAGCCGCGTGAAGGAAGCCATTTCGCCGGACGGGCTGATTCCCGCGGACGGCCCGGCCACGGCGCTGCGCACGCTGCAGGCGTTCGACGAGACGGTCAAGGGCAAGTCGATCGATCTGTCGAAGACGTTCACGAACGAGTTCACCAAGAAGGCCGACGCCAAGTACAAATGATGACTGCGCCGGCTCTGAGTTTCGACAGCATTACGTGCACCTTCGTCGCGCGCGACGATCGCGCAAAGCGCTACACGGCCGTGGCCGACACCTCGCTCGCCATTGCGCCGGGCGAGTTCGTGTCGGTCGTCGGGCCGACTGGTTGTGGCAAGTCGACGTTGCTCAACGTCGCCGCCGGTCTGTTGGCGCCGTCCTCGGGCACGATCAAGGTGTTCGGCGAGCCGCTCAAGGGCATCAACGCCCGTGCCGGCTACATGTTCCAGGCCGAAGCGCTGATGCCCTGGCGCAACGCGATCGACAACGTTACTGCCGGGCTGGAGTTTCGTGGCGTGGCGCCCGACGAGGCGGCGGCACGCGGGCAGGAGTGGCTCAAGCGCGTGGGCCTGGGTGGCTTCGGCGATCGCTATCCGCATCAGCTCTCGGGCGGGATGCGAAAGCGCGTCGCGATGGCGCAGACGCTGATTCTGGACCCGGACATCATTCTGATGGACGAGCCGTTTTCGGCGCTCGACATCCAGACGCGTCAGCTCATGGAAAACGAGTTGCTCGAGCTGTGGGCGGCCAAGCGCCGCGCGGTGCTGTTCATCACGCACGATCTGGACGAGGCGATCGCGCTGTCCGATCGCGTCGTGGTGCTTGCGGCGGGGCCGGGCACACATCCGATCGGCGAGTTCCGGATCGATCTGCCGCGTCCGCGCGACGTGGCGGAAATCCGCAACCATCCGCGCTTCACCGAGTTGCACGCCCAGATCTGGGATGTGCTGCGCGAAGAGGTGCTCAAAGGCTATGCCCAGCAGTTGAAGGCGGTCTGAAACATGATGTGGCACGCCATGGGGCAAATCACCGGCTTTCTGATGAGCGCATGCGGCTGGTTGCGCTGGCTCGACTGGCTGGACTGGTTCGATTTGCCGGATGGCTTCGGTCTGTTCGACTGGCTCGTGTGAGGGCTCGTCCGATCGCTCGTCTGATATTTCCGGAATTCGTTCGTCATGCGTAATCGTTCGATCATGCGGCATCTGCGTTTGTGGCAATGGCTGCTGCTGGTGGCGGCATTTCTCGTGTGGTACGTCCTCACGAGTCCGACGTTGCTGCCCGCGTTCTATTTCGACAGCCCCGACAAGGCGGCTTTCTTCTTCGGCGAGCCGCAGAAGGTACTGCTGCAGATATGGCAGTGGTTCGCCAGCGGGGAAATCTATCTGCATCTTGGCGTCACGCTGCTCGAGACGGTGCTGGCGTTTGCCATCGGCACCGTCGCGGGGCTGGCGGTCGGGCTGTGGCTCGCGCTTTCACCGAGCGCCGGGGCGTTGCTCGATCCGTACATCAAGGCGGCCAATTCCATGCCGCGTGTGATTCTCGCGCCGATCTTCGGCGTGTGGTTCGGCCTGGGCATCTGGTCGAAGGTCGCGCTCGGTGTGACGCTGGTGTTCTTCATCGTGTTCTTCAACGTCTACCAGGGTGTGAAGGAAGTGAGCCCGGTCGTGCTGGCCAATGCGCGCATGCTGGGCGCCAATCAACGCCAGCTGCTGCGCCGCGTGTATCTGCCGAGCGCCACGAGCTGGGTGTTCTCGAGCCTGCACAACTCGGTCGGCCTGGCTTTCGTTGGCGCGGTTGTCGGCGAGTACCTGGGGTCGTCGCGCGGTGTCGGCTATCTGATTCTCCAGGCGGAAGGGACGTTCGATATCAACGCGGTCATTGCGGGCGTGCTGATCCTGACGGCGTTCGCGCTCGTGCTCGATGGACTGGTCGGCGTGGTCGAGCGGCGCTTGCTCGTGTGGCAGCCGCAGGCCGGAGAAACCGAGAAGATGTGACGCGTCTGGGCGGAGCGCGACCGAGCTGCGGTCGTCGTAAGGCATTTGCGTGGCAGGCGTGTGGCGAATTCGTGGCATGGCGGTGCCCCGTCGCTTGCGAATTCGCCGTGAATGCGTGGCGCAGCGGTGTGCATTTCCGTGCCGGAGCGGGGCTGTGGAGGGGTATTGACTGGGGGAAGACGCGGCCTAGTCATCGGGGTGGATCCGAGGGGCGGGGTGGGACGTGTTGTGGCGCCGCCGATGCCGTCAAGGCGTCATATCGGCGCACCTTTCCTCGGTTACAATTGCCGCATGCGAATCCTGCTCAGCAACGATGATGGGTATCAGGCGCCAGGCCTGGTCGCGCTCTACGAAGCGCTGAAGCCGCTTGGCGACATTACCGTGGTGGCGCCCGAACAGAACTGTAGCGGTGCGTCCAATTCTCTGACCCTGCAACGACCGCTTTCGGTGTTCAAGGCGCCTAACGGCTTTTCGTTCATCAACGGCACGCCGACCGATTGCGTGCACGTGGCCTTGACCGGCCTGCTCGACGAGCGTCCGGACATCGTTGTCTCGGGGATCAACAACGGGCAGAACATGGGCGAGGATACGCTGTACTCCGGCACCGTGGCGGCGGCCACCGAAGGGTTTCTCTTCGGCATTCCGTCGTTCGCGTTCTCTCAGGTTCACAAAGGCTGGGAACATCTGGACAGCGCCGCGCGCGTGGCTCGCGAGGTGATCGAGCGGTACATGGAGCGCCCGCTCGGCGCGCCGTTCCTGCTCAACGTCAACATTCCCAATGTGCCGTACGACCGGCTTAAGGGCGCGCTGGCGACGCGCCTCGGGAAGCGACATCAATCGCAGCCGGTCATCCGTCAGGAGAACCCGCGCGGCGAAACGATTTACTGGATCGGCCCGGCCGGCGACGCGCGCGACAGCAGCGAAGGCACCGATTTTCACGCCGTGGCGCACGATTACGTCTCGGTTACCCCCTTGCAACTGGATCTTACGCATACCGCACGGCTTGGCGTCGTGCACGATTGGCTGGCCAGCGCAAGGGTGGTCCAGCGATGACGACACCGCCCAAGCGTTTTCCCCTTCCTCTGGCCGAAGTGATGACCCGCCGGCAACGCAAGGCGCCGGCGCTCGACAAGGCGTCGCGGGCCAGTCCGGCCGGGGCGCCGCCTGCCGCGATGACGCGCGCAGCGGCTCCGGCAAGTCAAGGAAGCGGCAAGACGCCGGCGGCGGGACACAACAATGCCGGGCACAGCAGCCTGCGCCCGGCGGCCACGCCGATGGCGGGGGCGTCGGCGCGCCCCGGCGGCGCGCACGCGCCACACGCGGTTGTGCCGAAAGGCTTGGCGCGTCCAGCTTCGGCGCCCCACGCGCAACCGGCACCCCATGGGACTCATGGGGCTCATGGTGTTCACGGCACGAAGGCGCAGCAGCGGCCGGCGGCCGGTGCATCGAAGGGCACGGCGGTCGGTGTGGAGGGGCGCGCCCGTGGGGCGGCACCCAAGAAGGCATCGGCGGCCGGCGCGGCGCGCAGCGGTGCGACCGCGCCGGCCACCTCGCCTGACGGCATCGGGCTGACGTCCGAGCGCGTGCGGGCGCGAATGGCTGAACGGGTTGCCGCATCGGGCGTCAAACACGCAGGCGTGCTCGCCGCGTTGGCCACGGTGCCGCGTCATGGTTTCGTCGACGCGGCCCTTGCCAATCAGGCCTACGAGGACGCGGCGCTGCCCATCGGTCACGGCCAGACGATTTCGAAGCCGTCCGTGGTCGGACGCATGATTGAATTGCTCCTGGCGGGCGGGCGCCCGCTGGAGAAGGTGCTGGAAATCGGCACCGGTTGCGGCTATCAGGCGGCGGTGCTGTCGTGTGTGGCGCGCGACGTGTATTCCATTGAGCGGGTTCGTCCGTTACATGAGCGGGCGAAGGCCAACCTGCGGCCCCTGCGGGTGCCGAACATTCGTCTGCATTACGGCGATGGACGATTGGGTCTGCCCGCTGTTGCGCCTTTCGACGGCATTGTGATCGCGGCGGCCGGTCTGGAGATTCCGGATGCGTTGCTCGATCAGCTCGCCGTCGGTGCGCGCCTTGTCGCCCCGGTGGGCGGCGAGCAACAGATTTTGACCCTGATAGAGCGCGTCGGGGCGCGCCAATGGCGCGAGACGCAACTTGATAGGGTGTTATTCGTCCCCTTAAAATCGGGCATCATCTAAGCCCGACGGGTCTATTCTGCGGAGGATTTGAGTGAATTTGCGAGCGGGTTTCCAACAACGCGTCGCCAGTGTCCTGTTGCTGAGCATGCTGGCAGCGTGCGCGTCGCGACAAGTCGGGGCGCCGGTCGTCGACCGTACCGTAGGCGGTACGACGACTGACGGCAGTGCGGCCAGTGCCGCGCCTGTCATCGACAATACGCCGGTGCCGGCGGGCTATTACCGCGTCAAGCCGGGCGATCGCCTTTATCGCATCGCGCTGGAGAACGGCCAGAACTATCGCGATATCGCACGCTGGAACAACATCCAGAACCCTGATCAGATCGAAGTGGGTCAGGTGCTGCGCGTGAAGCCGCCCGGCGGCGACACCGGCACGCCGGTGCCGCCGCCGGTGGCAAGCACGCCGTCCACCAGCAACAACCCGGCAGCGGTGCCGCCGGCCGCCGTGCCGCCTGCCAGCGCGGCCTCGGCGGCGCCGAGCGCCGTGTCGAGCGGCGAGCTGCAGCTCTCGTGGCCTGCCAAGGGTCCGGTGGTCGGCCGTTTCGACGATTCGAAGAACAAGGGCCTGAATATCGGCGGCGAGGCGGGCAGTCCCGTGTATGCCGCCGGCGCGGGCAAGGTGGTGTACTCGGGCGCCGGTCTGCGCGGCTACGGCAACCTCGTCATCATCAAACACGACGCCACCTTCTTGACGGCGTATGCGCACAACCGCACACTGTTGGTCAAGGAAGGCGACTCCGTCACGCGGGGGCAGAAAATTGCCGAAATGGGCAACTCGGATGCGGATCGTGTCATGCTGCACTTCGAGGTGCGCCGCGACGGCAAGCCTGTGGATCCGATGAAGTATTTGCCGCCTCAATAAACTAGGCAGGGTCGAATGCTCAAGAGAAAGCGTCGTACTTCGCAAGAGGAAGACCTCGCTGCCCCGGAGCCCGATCAGGACATCGACGATCGGCAATCCCGGCAGGAAGAGGGCGTGGACGACGCTTTCGACGCGCGCGAGGCGGAGGATGACGATGTCTCGTCGTCCGATACCGCCGACGCCGGAGACGAAGGCACCGGTCGCAAGCGCAAGTCCGCCGACGCCGACGACTTCGGCACCGTGCTGCAGGCCGAATTGACGGCCGACACCGTTCAGCACTATCTCAACCGCATCAGCGTCAAGCCACTGCTCACGCCCGCCGAGGAGCTCGATTACTCCACGCGGGCGCAGGCGGGCGAGTTCGCTGCGCGTCAAGTGATGATCGAGCGCAACCTGCGCCTGGTGGTCAGCATCGCAAAGGGCTATCTCAACCGCGGCGTGCCGCTGCTCGATCTGATCGAGGAAGGCAATCTCGGTCTGATGCACGCCATCGAGAAGTTCGACCCGGGCCGTGGCTTCCGTTTCTCGACCTACGCCACGTGGTGGATCCGCCAGAGCATCGAGCGGGCCATCATGAATCAGGCGCGCACCGTGCGCCTGCCGGTTCACGTGATTCGCGAGCTCAACCAGGTGCTGCGTGCCAAACGTCATCTGGAAAAGAGCGCGGCCTATATCGATGGCGGCGAGCAGCGCGAGGCGAGCATCGAGGACATCGCCGATCTGACCGGTAAGACGCCGGAAGAAATCACCGACATCCTGGCGCTCAATGAGCACGTCGCATCGCTCGACGCGCCGCTCGAGATCGACCCGGGCAGCAGTCTGCTCGACTTGCTGTCGGACGACCACAGCGAAGCGCCGGAGCAGGAGGTGCAGCACCGCGAGCTGGAAGACCTCATGCGCTTGTGGCTTTCTCGTCTGTCGACCAAGCACCGCTATGTGGTCGAGCGTCGCTTCGGGCTCAATCGCGTGGAGCCCGCCACCCTGGAAGAGCTGGCCGACGAGATGGGGCTCACCCGCGAGCGCGTGCGTCAGATCCAGCAGGAGGCGCTGGTGAAGCTCAAGCGTTACTTCGCGTCGAACGGCGTGCGCAAGGACGCCGTCCTCTGAGCGTTGCCCGCTCCCGAGCGTTCCATAATTTCACCGTGCTCCGCGCGTGTCCGATGGCGTACGGTTGAACTTTTTCCAGAGTTTTCACATGTCCACTCCCGTACTCGTCTTCGATATTGAAACGATTCCCGACGTCGACGGCCTTCGCCGGCTCGAGCCCGCTTACGCCGATCTGTCCGACGACGCCGTGGCAGAGGCGGCGTTCGCGGCGCGCCGCGAAAAGGTCGGGCACGACTTCCTGCCATTGCATCTGCAACGTGTCGCCGCGATTTCGTGCGTCTTCCGCGACCGAGACGGTTTTCGCGTGAAGTCGCTCGGCTCGCTCGAGGATGGCGAGGCGGCGCTGGTGTCCGGCTTCTATCGGACGATCGAGAAGTACGCGCCGCAACTCGTGTCGTGGAACGGCGGAGGCTTCGACCTGCCGGTGCTGCACTATCGCGCCATGATCCACGGCATTGCGGCGCCGCGTTATTGGGACATGGGCGAGGACGATCGCGAATTCAAGTGGAACAACTACATCAGCCGCTACCATCAGCGCCATCTGGATCTGATGGATCTGCTGGCGATGTACCAGGCGCGCGCGAACGCACCGCTCGACGATCTGGCAAAGCTCTGCGGTTTTCCGGGCAAGCTGGGCATGGACGGCAGCAAGGTCTGGGAAGCGTATCGCGCGGGTAAGCTCGACGAGATCCGCAACTACTGCGAGACGGACGTCGTGAATACCTATCTCGTCTACTGTCGCTACCAGTTGATGCGCGGCGGCTTGCGTCAGGAGGCATACGAGCAGGAGATCGACTTCGTCAAGCAGTCGCTTGCCCAGGAAATCGCGCCGCACTGGAAGGAATATCTCGACGCATGGGGCTGAGCCGACAGGCTCACGGCGAATCTTGCTGAGCGGGTGTGCGTAAGCGGCGCGCGAATCGATTAAAATGCCGGGTTTGCTGTCGCACATGAGAACGAATACGTGACCCGCTCCTCCCGAAACTCGCGCGGCCGGCCCAGCGCCGAGCCTGGCATCATCGATATCGAATCGCTCGACATGGAAGCGCGCGGCGTTGGCCGCACCGCGCCCGAGGGCGAGCCGGGTACGCCGGAGTACAAACCCGGCAAAGTGATCTTCGTCGAAGGTGCGCTCCCGGGTGAGCGCGTCACTTATCTGAGCTATCGCCGCAAGCCCAAATTCGAGCAGGCCGAGGCAATCGACGTGCTGCGCGCCAGCCCCATGCGGGCCAAGCCGCAATGCCCGCATTTCGGCAAGTGCGGCGGCTGCTCGATGCAGCACCTGGAGCCACGGGCGCAGATCGCGATCAAGCAGCGCGTGCTCGAGGACAATCTGTCTCGCCTGGGCAAGGTGAAGGCCGAAGCGATGTTGCGTCCGATTCAGGGGCCGGACTGGGGCTACCGCTTCCGCGCGCGTCTGACGGTGCGCTACGTGCCGAAGAAGGGGGGCGTGCTCATTGGTTTCCACGAGCGCAAGAGCAGTTACGTCGCCGACATGGATTCGTGCGAGGTGCTGCCGCGCCACGTCTCGGACATGCTCGTGCCGCTGCGCCGGCTCGTCGAGTCGCTGTCGATTCGCGAGCGTCTGCCGCAAATCGAGCTTGCGATCGGCGCGGATGTGACGGCGCTGGTGCTGCGTATTCTCGAACCCCTCACGCCCGCGGACGAAGATATCCTGCGCGCGTTCGCCGACACCCATCGCGTCCAGTTCTGGGTGCAGTCGAAGGGCCCGGACACCGCCGTGCCGTTCTATCCGCTCGAGCCGGAATTGCACTACACGCTGCCGGAGTACCAGATCCGGATGCCGTTCAAGCCGACGGATTTCACGCAGGTCAATCATCAGATCAACCGTGTGCTCGTACATCGGGCGCTGCGCCTGCTCGAGCCGCAGTCGAACGAGCGCGTGCTCGACCTGTTCTGCGGCCTTGGCAACTTCACGCTGCCGCTCGCCCGACGTGCCGGTACGGTCATGGGCATCGAGGGCAGCACGGCACTCACCGAGCGCGCGCTGGCCAACGCGCAGCGCAACGGTGTGGCCGACCGCACGGAATTCGCCTGCCGCAACCTGTTCGATATCACCGCGGACGATATCCGCGCGCTGGGCGCTTTCGATCGCTATCTGATCGATCCGCCGCGTGAGGGAGCGCTCGCCGTATCAAAGGCGCTGGCCGAGTTGGCGCAGCAGGGCTACGAGGGGCTGCCCAGGCGCATCGTGTACGTCTCGTGCAGCCCGGCCACGCTCGCGCGCGACGCGGGGCTGCTCGTGCACGAGGCGGGTTACCGATTGACGCTGGCGGGCGTGGTGAACATGTTCCCGCACACGTCCCACGTGGAATCGATGGCCGTCTTCGAGCACGAAAGCATCGGTCAGTCGTGGGTGCCGCGTGTACGTGTCGATGAGGCGGAAGACGCCTCTGCCGACGCGGTGGACGAGGGAGTGGAAGCGATTGGCGGCGCCTCGGGCGGCGCCGGCGTAATTCACGAAGACGCTTCCTGATCACGTCGCGGCGCAGGGTCTGCCCAATGAAAAAGCCAGTCCGGAGAGGGACTGGCTTTTTGTTTGCTGCCAACGTGGCCGAGGCCTGCGTCGGCGCAGGACGTCTCTCAGTTGCGGTTGCCGCCCAGCACGCCGAGGATGGCGAGCAGGTTGGTGAAAATGTTGTACAGGTCGAGGTAGATCGCCAGCGTGGCCGTCACGTAGTTCGTCTCGCCGCCGTTCACCACGCGCTGCACGTCGAACAGGATGTAGGCCGAGAAGATGGCGATGGCCAGTACCGATACGGTGAGCATCAGAGCCGGCAGTTGCAGCCAGATGTTGGCGACCGAGGCGAGCAGAATGACCAGCACGCCCATGAACAGCCACTTGCCCAGGCCGCTGAAGTCGCGCTTGCTCACCGTGGCGATCGACGCCATCACGCCGAAGATCACTGCCGTGCCGCCAAACGCGAGCATGATCAGCGACGCGCCGTTCGAGAAGCCCAGCACGAAGCTCAGCAGG
Organism: Pandoraea pulmonicola; assembly: GCF_000815105.2. Lineage (NCBI taxonomy): Bacteria > Pseudomonadati > Pseudomonadota > Betaproteobacteria > Burkholderiales > Burkholderiaceae > Pandoraea > Pandoraea pulmonicola. Next base: position 2,334,702 of record NZ_CP010310.2, read on the forward strand.
CGCGTGAGCATCAGTCCCATGAAGAACGTGAAGCCCAGCAGCAGCGCCACGCCGACACCGCTGTTCTTGAAGCGCTCGATGGCGAACATGAAACCGAAGGCGATCGCGAGGAACGCGATCACGCTGACCATCGGACTGCCCGCGAACAGCGCGAAGCCGTAAGTCACGCCCAGCCAGGCCCCGGCGATCGTCGGCAGCATCGACAGGGCTAGCAGCCAGTACGTATTGCGCAGCACCTTGTTGCGCACCTGAACGGTCGTCGCGCCGCCCGTGCCGCTATAGCCGAAACGTTGGAAATCCTGGTTCATATATTGAGTTCTCCGTGGTCTTTGCACCCGCCGGCGGAACCGGCCGGCGCCTTTTTGACGCCTACGATGCCGGCGCGTACCGGCAAATCCCCCGCAGCCGTTGGTCTGGCTCGTCGTTCAAGTTGAAGCTTACCCCGGGTTGTCCGGTAAATCACTTGGACGATTCCGGAAATTTCTGGGCAATAAACCCAAATTTCAACCCCCCGGTGTCCCGGCAGACCCTTCCATCATGGGATGGTGTCGGAATCGTCGCCTCGCATCAACTTGCCGAAAAGCCGGATCGCCCGGCCGTCCTGCGTTTGAGCGGTGTGCGTACTGTAGGTTCCATCCCCATCATAACAGCCTTCATGCTACAATTACGGGTTCATGTTGGTTATATAACTGCTTAATTTTTTGGAGTTTTTCATGGCAGTCGAACGCACTTTGTCGATTATCAAGCCCGATGCCGTTGCCAAGAACGTGATCGGCCAGATCTACAGCCGTTTCGAAGGCGCAGGCCTGAAGATCGCCGCTGCCAAGCTGGTGCACCTGTCGCGCGCTGAAGCCGAGCAGTTCTATGCCGTGCACAAGGAGCGCCCGTTCTTCAAGGATCTGGTCGACTTCATGGTCTCGGGCCCGGTCATGATCCAGGTTCTGGAAGGTGAGAACGCCATCGCGAAGAATCGCGAACTGATGGGCGCCACCGACCCGAAGAAGGCGGAGAAGGGCACGATCCGCGCCGACTTCGCCGACAGCATCGACGCCAACGCCGTGCACGGCTCGGACGCCGCTGAAACGGCCGCCGTGGAAGTGGCATTCTTCTTCCCGGGCATGAACGTCTACGCGCGCTAAGCCGCGTAGCCGCTCGATCGCAGGAAGATACCGAAGGGATGTTTGACAGACTACGGCCATGACCAACCTTACGAATCTGCTTGATTACGATCCGGACGGTCTGGCCGCCTATTGCGGCACGCTCGGCGAAAAGCCGTTCCGTGCCCGCCAGCTCCAGCGTTGGATCCATCAGATGGGTGCCGCCGATTTCGACGGCATGACCGATCTGGCGAAGTCGCTGCGCGAAAAGTTGCACACGCGTGCGACCATCGCCGCGCCGACGATCATCACCGATCACGTGTCGACCGATGGCACGCGCAAATGGCTGCTCGACGTGGGCAATGGCAACGCGGTGGAGACTGTCTACATCCCCGAGGAGACGCGTGGCACGCTGTGCGTTTCATCGCAGGCGGGCTGCGCCGTCAACTGCCGGTTCTGCTCGACCGGCAAGCAAGGTTTCTCGCGCAACCTGTCGCTTGGCGAAATCATCGGCCAATTGTGGATGGCCGAATTCGCATTGCGCCGCGATCTTGGCCGCGAAGGCAAGAACGAGCGCGTCATCACCAATGTGGTGATGATGGGGATGGGCGAGCCGCTGCTCAATTTCGACAACGTCGTGGGCGCCATGCGCCTCATGCTCGACGATAACGCCTACGGGCTGTCGCGTCGCCGCGTCACATTGTCGACGTCCGGCGTGGTGCCGATGATGGACCGTCTGGGCAAGGAACTGCCCGTGGCGCTGGCCGTCTCGTTGCACGCGCCGAACGACGCGCTGCGCGATGTGCTCGTGCCGCTCAACAAGAAATATCCGTTACGCGAACTGATGGGCGCGTGCGAACGTTACCTGGAAGTGGCGCCGCGCGATTTCATCACGTTCGAGTACTGCATGCTCGACGGTGTGAACGACACCGAAGCGCATGCGCGCGAGCTTGTCGCCCTGACGCGCGACGTGCCGTGCAAATTCAATCTGATTCCGTTCAATCCGTTTCCCGAGTCCGGCCTGTTGCGCTCGAAGGATCCGCAGATCAAGCGATTTGCGCAAATCCTGCTCGATGCGGGCCTCGTCACGACCGTGCGCAAGACGCGCGGCGATGACATTGATGCCGCGTGCGGACAACTCGCCGGAGAAGTGCAAGACCGTACACGGCTTGCGCAGCGAGGAAAATTCGGGAAAATCGCGGTCGAGGTGCGTACCGTATGAGGTTACGCATGGGCGGGCGTGGACCGTGGCGAGGGCCGTCGGCCCCGCACGTGCCGTGCCGCCCGTCGGATCAGTCTCGCACCACAGCATTCCTTGCGCGGGGCGCGTGTCGCGTCTCGCGTGATTCCGTCAGTTCCTCGCCGAATCGTCCGAAGCGCTGCGCAGATTTTCACGCCGAGCGCGCGGTCGGTGACGTAGCGGGACTGTCGTCAGCATATCCTCAGCCGCCGCGGGCGGCTGCTTACGAACGGGGGCGTATCGATGGATAACCAGAATCAGGCGGATGCAGGCGGGCAAGCCGAGGCTCAGGGCCAAGGACTGCCGCAAGAACCGGCCGCCGGATTGGCCGCGCTTGGGGCACCGGTGGGAGCGCAGCTGGCCGCATTGCGCGAGAAGCGCGGCATGTCGATCGAAGACGTGTCGGCGCGTCTGAAGGTCTCGGTGCAGAAGCTCAAGCGCCTCGAAGCCGGCGAGTGGGATGCCTTGCCGGGAATTCCGTTTATCCAGGGTGTCGTGCGCAGCTACGCACGCATGCTCGGCGGCGACCCCGAGCCGATGATCGAACCGCTGCGACGTTATGGCCGCACGCCACCGATCGAAATCCCGCAGCCGCAGTCGGGACAGCCGAGCATTCCGAAGAGTCCAGTGCGCTTCCGCTCGCCCGTGGCCGCCACTCAGGCCAAGTGGCCTTGGGCGCTCGCGGCATTGGTGGTGATCGCAGGGGCCGCCTGGTACTTCGGCAACAATCACAAGGCTGGACGCGGCGCGACCGAGCCGGCGGAGCTGGCGAGTGCCGCATTGGCGCAGGGCGCGACGGATGCCGCCGAGCCCGCGAGCCAGCCGGTGGTCGCCGATGTGAACGGTACGCCGCCGGGCGCAGATGGCGCGACCAACGCCGCCAATAGCGGCAGCGTGGACAATGCGGCAAACAGTGCGTCGGCGAGTGCCGCGGCAGCGGCCGGTCCGGGCCTGATCGCCGCTGCCGATCCGACGCACGTCGTCGAGGGGCTGGCGAGTGCCGCCACGGCGGTGTCCGCGCCGGCATCGGTGCCGGTCGCGGCGTCGGCCGCCGTCGCGGGAGCGCCGGGCAATGGCAGGATTGCGTTGCGCCTGAAGGCGGACAGCTGGGTCGAAGTGCGTTCGAAGAGCGGCAAGGTGCTGTTCTCCCAGTTGATGCGTGCAGGCGCCGAACAGGAAATTACGGGCGATGCGCCGCTCAAGATCGTCGTAGGTAACGTCGCGGGCGTCGAGTCGCTGGAGTTCAACGGTCAACCGGTCGAGATCAAGTCCCGCAATGCGGGCAACGTGGCGCGTCTGACGCTCCAGTAAGACCGAAAGAGGGTAATCATGGCTTCTTTGGAATGCATGCCGATCATCGGCGGTCCGGCGCCTCGCCGTCAGTCGCGCAAGGTCGCGATTCGCTGGGGTGGCCAGTTGGTGACGGTCGGCGGCGATTCGCCGATTCGCGTGCAATCGATGACCAACACCGATACGGCGGATGCGATCGGCACGGCCATTCAGGTCAAGGAACTGGCGCAGGCCGGCTCCGAGCTCGTGCGCATCACGGTGAATACGCCGGAGGCCGCCGAGGCGGTGCCTGCGATTCGCGACCAGCTCGATCGCATGGGTGTGATGGTGCCGCTCGTGGGCGACTTCCATTACAACGGTCACAAGCTGCTCGCGGACTTTCCGGCGTGCGCCGAGGCGCTGTCGAAGTACCGTATCAACCCGGGTAACGTCGGGCAGGGCGCCAAGCGCGACACGCAGTTCGCGCAGATGATCGAAATGGCGATCAAGTACGACAAGCCGGTGCGCATTGGCGTGAACTGGGGCAGTCTGGATCAGTCACTGCTCGCGCGCATCATGGACGAGAACGCTGCGCGCGCCACGCCGTGGGAAGCGCAGAGCGTGATGTACGAGGCACTCATCACGTCGGCGCTCGAATCGGCGGAGCTCGCCCAGCGCGTAGGTCTGTCGGCCGACAAGATACTGCTCTCGTGCAAGGTGAGCGCGGTGCAGGACCTGATCGCGGTGTATCGCGAACTGGCCAAGCGTTGCGATTACGCGTTGCACCTGGGCCTCACTGAAGCCGGCATGGGTTCGAAGGGTATCGTCGCCTCGACGGCGGCACTGTCGGTGCTGCTCCAGGAAGGCATTGGCGACACGATCCGCATTTCGCTCACGCCCGAGCCGGGCGGCGCGCGGACGGGCGAAGTCGTGGTGGCGCAGGAAATCCTGCAGACGATGGGTCTGCGCGCGTTTGCGCCGATGGTCATCGCCTGCCCGGGTTGCGGACGCACCACGAGCACGGTGTTCCAGGAACTGGCGTCGAGCATTCAGACATATCTGCGTGAACAAATGCCAGTGTGGAAGGCTCAATATCCGGGCGTCGAGAACATGCACGTCGCGGTGATGGGTTGCATCGTGAACGGCCCGGGGGAATCGAAGCACGCGAACATCGGCATCAGCCTGCCGGGTTCGGGCGAATCGCCGGCGGCGCCGGTGTTCGTCGATGGCGAGAAGGTGCGTACGCTGCGCGGCGACCATATCGCCGAAGAATTCCAGCAGATCGTCGACGAATACGTGAAGACGCGCTACGGCCAGGCCGAAGGAGCGGTCGCGGCCTGAGTTGGCAGGTAAGCTGGCACGACACAAGAGAATATGACTGAAGCGAAGAAGAAGCGCCCCGCCAAGCTGGCCGGGGTCAAAGGCATGAACGACATCCTCCCGCAGGACGAAGCCCTGTGGGAGTTTTTCGAGGAAACGGTGCGTGCGATGCTGCGCGCGTACGGCTATCAGCAGATCCGTACCCCGATTCTCGAGCACACGCAGCTCTTTACGCGCGGCATCGGTGAAGTGACCGACATCGTCGAGAAGGAGATGTACAGCTTCACCGACTCGCTCAATGGCGAGCAACTCACGATGCGTCCCGAGAATACGGCCGCCGTCGTGCGCGCGACGCTCGAGCACAACCTGCTCTACAGCGGACCGAAGCGCCTGTGGTACTTCGGCCCGATGTTCCGCCACGAGAAGCCGCAACGCGGGCGTTATCGCCAGTTCCATCAGGTGGGCGTGGAAGCGCTCGGGCTGGCCGGCCCCGACGCCGACGTCGAGATCATCCTGATGTGCCAGCGCCTGTGGGATGACCTAGGCCTCACCGGCATCCATCTACAGCTCAACTCGCTGGGCCAGAGCGAGGAGCGTGCGCGTCATCGGGCCGATCTGATCGCCTATCTCGAGAAGCACGTCGATCTGCTCGACGAAGACGGCAAGCGTCGTCTCTATACGAATCCGCTGCGCGTGCTCGATACGAAGAACCCGGTGATGCAGGCGATGGTCGAAGGTGCGCCGAAGCTCATCGATTACCTCGGCGACGAGTCGCTCAAACACTTCGAGGGTGTGCAGTCGCTGCTCAAGGCGAACAACATTCCGTTCACGATCAATCCGCGCCTCGTGCGTGGTCTCGACTACTACAACCTGACCGTGTTCGAGTGGGTGACGGACAAGCTCGGTGCGCAGGGCACGGTGGCCGGCGGCGGTCGCTACGATCCGCTGATCGAACAACTCGGCGGCGATGCCACGCCAGCGTGCGGTTGGGCGATGGGCGTCGAGCGCATTCTCGAACTGCTGCGTGAAGACGATCTGGCGCCGCAGGCCGAAGGGGCCGACGTCTACGTCGTGCATCAGGGCGAGAGCGCCGTGGCGCCGGCACTGATCGCGGCCGAGCGCATGCGCGACGCCGGCCTGAACGTCGTGTTCCATTGCAGCCCGGACGGCAAGAGCAGCAGCTTCAAGTCGCAGATGAAGCGGGCGGATGCGAGCGGCGCGAATTTCGCCGTGATCGTCGGCGAGAACGAAGTCGCTTCGGGCGCGGCCGTGGTCAAGCATCTGCGTGCGGCCGATCAGGCGAACAATCAGACGAGCGTGGCGTTCGACGCCCTCGCCGAATATCTGATCGACGCCATCGTGGCCAGCGCCGACGAAAGCGTGAGCGAAAGCCTGACCGATGGCGGTGCAGGCAACGAAACCCTTCATTAATCCACGACGCCAGACACGGAGAACCCCGGCGAATGAGCAGCTATCACGAGGAACAGGAACAGATCGAGAACGTAAAGGCCTGGTGGAAGCAGTACGGCAATTACGTTATCTGGACGCTGGTCGTCATCATGCTGGCCTATGGCGGCTGGAATCTGTGGCGCTACTATGACCGCAAGCAGACGGTCGAGGCCGGTGTGCTCTACGGCGAGCTCGAGAATGCCATCGACGCCAAGAACAAGGCGAAGGTGGCGCGTATCGCGTCGGACATGGAAAGCAAGTACGGCGGCACGCCGTACGCCCAGATGACGGCGCTGCTCGCCGCCAAGTCGCTCGCCGATGCCGGTGACGCCGCCGGCGCCAAGGCGCAGTTGCAGTGGGCCGTGTCGAACGCGAAGGACGACGAGTACAAGCAGCTCGCCAAGCTGCGCCTGGCCGGTGTGCTGCTCGACGAGAAGGCGTTCGACGAAGCGCTCAAGCTGCTCGACAATCCGCCGGCGCCGTACGCCGGCCTGTTTGCCGATCGCCGTGGCGACGTGCTCGTCGCACAGAGCAAGGTGGCCGACGCTCGCGCGGCGTACAAGCTGGCGCTCGAGAAGCTCGACAAGCAGGACGCGGGCATGCGCCAGTTCGTGCAATTCAAGCTCGACGCGCTGGGGGCCTGAGGCGCGTCGGCATTCCGTTGGCAAGTATTACCCTCCCATAACGCATAACCGGGTACATGATGATCCTTAACGACTCCCGTCGATCGATGCCGCAAACGATGGCCATGTCACAGTCCGAGCAGGCGGTCCCGACGCGCCATGGCATTTTCAAGCGCGCCGGCAGCGCCGTGCTGACGCTGGCGGTGCTGGGCACGCTGGCTGGCTGCGGACTCTTCGGCAGCAAGCCGGCCCACGAGCCGACGCCGCTCACGGAGATCAAGCAGGCACTGACCGTCAAGCAGGCCTGGACGGCGAGCGTCGGCAAGGCGGGCGCCTACAGCTTCGCGCCGGTCGCCGTGGGCGACGCCGTCTTCGCGGCGGGCGCCAACGGCAGCATCATTCGTGTGGACGCGGCCACGGGCGCGTTGACCTGGTCGGCGAAGGCAGGTACGGACATCACGGCAGGCCCCGGCAGCGACGGCGAGACGACCGTCGTCGCCACGCACAAGGGCGACGTGATCGCGTTCGATCACGACGGCAAGCAGGCATGGACGGCCAACGCCGGCAGCGAAGTGCTGACCGCGCCGCTGGTCGGCCGTGGCCTGGTCGTGGTGCGCGCGATCAACAACCGCGTGACGGCGTTCGACTCGGGCACCGGTTCGGTGCGCTGGTCTTACTCGCAACCGGTCTCGACGCTCACGCTGCGCACCGGCACCGGCATGACGTTCGTGGGCGATCGCGCGGTCGTGACGGGCTTCCCCGGCGGCAAGCTGGTGGCGCTCGACACCACCACCGGCAACCCGCTGTGGGTCACGCCGCTGTCGTACCCGAAGGGGGTGACGGAAGTGGAGCGCGTGAACGACGTGACGGGCTCGCCGGTCGTGTTTGGCCGTCAGGTTTGCGGCGCGACGTTCCAGGGCCGTGTCGGCTGTGCGGATGTGCAGACCGGCAACGGTCTGTGGGCGCGCGAGTTCTCGTCGCCCAACGGCGTGTCGCAGGACGAGCGCGTGGTGACGGCGGTCAATACCGACGGCGCCGTGTACGCGTTCAGCGCAGCCGATGGCAGTACACTGTGGCAGAACGACAAGCTCAAGTACCGCGATCTGTCGGCGCCGTTGGCGCTCGGCCGCGTCGTGGTGGTGGGCGACAAGCAGGGCTATCTGCATTTCCTGTCGCGCGACAACGGCGAATTCCTCGCTCGCGTCAAACTCAGCGGTGCAATCAGCGCGCAGCCGGTACTCGCCGGTCAGACGCTGGTCGTGCAGACGCGCGACGGCAACATCTACGGCTTCCGTCCGGAATAACCGGTTACCGGCAGCACCCGGGCAACTCCGGGAACGGCCGGCAGCGCGCCGGCCGTGTTCGTTTTTAGGGCTTATTCATGAAACCCGTGATCGCGCTCGTAGGGCGCCCCAACGTCGGCAAATCGACGCTATTCAACCGTTTGACCCGATCGCGCGACGCCCTCGTCGCCGACATGCCCGGGCTCACGCGCGACCGTCACTACGGCGAGGGGCGCGTTGGCGAACACCCGTATCTGGTGATCGATACCGGCGGCTTCGAACCCGTGGCCAAGGAAGGCATTTTCCACGAAATGGCCAAGCAGACGCGCCAGGCCGTGGTCGAGGCCGACGTGGTGATCTATATCGTGGACGGCCGCCAGGGGCTTACGCCGCAGGACCAGATCATCGCCGAGTACCTGCGCAAGACCGGTCGCAAGATCATGCTCGTGGTCAACAAGGCCGAGGGCATGAAGTACACCACGGTCGCCAACGACTTCTACGAGCTCGGCCTCGGCGACCCACTGGCCATCTCGGCCGCGCACGGCGATGGCGTGAAAGAGGTCATCGACGAAGCGATTGCACCGTTTTATGCCAATCAGGACGAAAACGAAGACGACGAACAGAACGACGGCCGGGTGAAGATCGCCATCGTCGGGCGTCCGAACGTCGGCAAATCGACGCTGGTCAACACGCTGCTCGGCGAAGAGCGCGTGATCGCGTTCGACATGCCGGGCACCACGCGCGACTCCATCCACATCGATTTCGAGCGGCAAGGGCGCAACTACACGCTCATCGATACGGCCGGTCTGCGCCGCCGCGGCAAGGTGTTCGAAGCGATCGAGAAGTTCTCGGTCGTGAAGACGCTGCAATCGATCGCCGATGCGAACGTCGTGATCCTGATGCTCGATGCGCGTCAGGACATTTCCGATCAGGACGCCCATATCGCCGGCTTCATCGTCGAATCGGGCCGTGCGTTGGTCGTCGGCGTCAATAAGTGGGATGGTCTCGACGAGTACACACGTGACCAGACCAAGCAGGAACTCGAGCGAAAGCTCAAATTCCTCGGTTTCGCCAACTTCCACTTCATTTCGGCGGCAAAGGCCACGGGCATCGGCGCCTTGATGCGCTCGGTGGACGAGGCGTTCGCCGCGGCGATGAGCAAACTGCCGACGCCGAAGCTCACGCGCGCCCTGAACGAGGCCGTGGAGCATCAGCAGCCGCGCCGTTCCGGCTTCTCGCGTCCGAAACTGCGCTATGCGCACCAGGGCGGCTCGAATCCGCCGATCATCGTCATCCATGGGAATAATCTCGATGGCGTGACCGACAGCTACCGTCGCTATCTCGAGAACCGTTTCCGCGAAACTTTTAAGTTGAAGGGCACTCCATTACGCATAGAGTTCCGCAACAGCGCGAACCCTTACGCCAAGGGCGAGTGAAAGCCAGTCCCGGGCGGGGTTTTGCTGGCGAGCCCAGCAAAATCAGCTATAGTGTGGGAGTCAGGGTGGGAAGCGCGCACACGCCCTGGCGTACGGTCATTTGCTAAAAATACAATGGAGTAACTTATGAGCAACAAAGGGCAACTTCTACAAGACCCGTTTCTGAACGCCTTGCGTAAGGAGCATGTTCCCGTCTCGATCTATCTGGTCAACGGTATCAAGCTGCAGGGAAACATCGAGTCGTTCGATCAGTATGTCGTCCTGCTGCGCAACACGGTCACCCAAATGGTCTACAAGCATGCCATTTCGACGGTCGTGCCTGCGCGTCCGGTGAATTTCCATCCGGAAGCCGAGCAGTCCTGATTCAGGCTCGCCCGACCGGGAGTTTCCTCCGGCCGGGCGAATTTATCTTCCCCATCGCCCGCTCTTGTCCAACAGTCCCAATACCCATCCCCAGCGTAGCTTGACCACTAACGCCGCGCTCGTCGGCATCGATTTCGGCAAACTCGATTTCGAAGCCAGTCTGCAAGAACTCGACCTTTTGACGCAATCCGCAGGCGCCGAGCCTGTCGTGACCATTACCGGTCGCCGTCACAGCCCGGATGCGAAGCTGTTCATCGGCAGCGGCAAGGCCGAGGAACTGCGCGAGGCGATTGCCGAGTACGACGTCGAACTGGTCATCTTCAATCACGCCCTGACGCCGGGGCAGCAGCGTAACCTCGAACACCTGCTGCAACGCCGCGTCGTGGACCGCACCAGCCTGATCCTCGATATCTTCGCGCAGCGCGCGAAGAGTCACGAAGGCAAGCTGCAGGTCGAACTGGCGCAGTTGCAGTACCTGTCCACGCGTCTGGTGCGCGCCTGGACTCACCTGGAACGTCAGAAGGGCGGTATCGGTCTGCGCGGACCGGGCGAGACGCAGCTCGAAACCGACCGGCGTCTGCTGGGCGAGCGCGTAAAGTCGCTGCAGGCGCGATTGGCCAAGCTGCGTCGTCAGCACGACACGCAACGGCGCGCGCGTCAGCGCAGCGGCACGATGTCGATTTCGCTCGTCGGCTACACGAACGCGGGCAAGTCCACGCTGTTCAACGCGATGACGAAGGCCAACGCCTACGCCGCCGACCAGCTCTTCGCCACGCTCGATACCACGTCGCGTCGCGTTTATCTTGGCGAGGCGGGGAACATCGTGCTGTCCGACACTGTCGGATTCATCCGCGAGTTGCCGCACCAATTGGTTGCGGCGTTCCGGGCAACCCTCGAAGAAACGGTGCATGCCGACATGCTGTTGCATGTCGTGGATGCCTCCAGTCAGGTGCGCCAGGAACAGATGGCCGAGGTCAACGCCGTTCTGGCGGAGATCGATGCGGCGGACATTCCGCAGATTCTCGTCTGGAACAAGATCGACGCGGTGCCGGAACTGGCCGCGCAAGGACCGAGAATCGAACGGGACGAAGCCGGGCGTATCACGCGAGTCTTTTTGAGCGCACGCACGGGGCAGGGTCTGGACCTGCTGCGGGAGGCCATCAGCGAGGCGGTTGTCGCCGGCACTGCTGGGTTACAATCGCAGCACGAAGCGCCCGATGTCCGGCTCGTCGACCGTTGGGACGATGCGCCGCGCGCAGAAGACAGATAACACGAGACGTCGCACCGTGAGGGGCGGGCTGCCACGGGGAAGGCCGGCAGCGCGCTCCAACGCGGGTGACGAACTGGCAAGAGACTAGACGGAGGCCGGGCGAGGCCGCCGATCGGCACACCAGATTCGGGAACCACGCGCGAACCGGCAACATGCGCGCTCCGAAGTGCGGCGCGCCGGTCGCAACGCCAAGACCGCTTCAGTCACCACGCTTCTACCTATGCTTCCAAGAGCTTTGATGCGACGAGTTGGCTTGATTTTCTCCCTGAACGACCCGCGCTGGGGGCGGGACGGCGGCGGCGATACGCCGTCCGGCAATCAGGAGCCGAACCGCCCCGATCGTGCGAACAATCCGAATTCGCAGGATCAGAAGGAGCCGCAGCGCGGACCGCAGGGCCCGCAGCAGGACGGTCCTCCCGATCTCGACGAACTGTGGCGCGATTTCAACCGGCGGTTGAACCGCATTTTCGGCCGTAAGAACGGCGGGGGCGGCAACGGTGGCTCGGGCAATATCCCGGGCAACTCGCGCGGCTCGAGCATCGGCGTCGGTGTGGTCATCGCGCTGGCGTTCCTGATCTGGCTCGCAACCGGCGTCTTCATCGTGCAGGAAGGCCAGGTCGGGGTCGTCACCCAGTTCGGCAAGTACAAATACACGACGACCTCGGGTATTCAATGGCGCTTGCCGTATCCGTTCCAGTCGGTCGAGATCGTCAACATGTCGCAGATCCGTTCGGTCGAGATCGGCCGTTCGAACACCATCCGCGACACCGATCTGAAGGACTCCTCGATGCTCACCGGCGATGAGAACATCATCGACGTGCGCTTCGCGGTGCAGTACCGCATCAAGGACGCGACCGAGTTCCTGTTCAATAACGTGGACGCCGAATCGTCGGTCAATCTGGCCGCGCAGACGGCGGTGCGCGAAATCGTCGGCAAGAGCAAGATGGACTTCGTGCTCTACGCCGGCCGCGAAGAGATTGCCAACGAACTGGTCACGTCCATCCAGCGCATCCTCGACAGCTACAAGACCGGCATTCTGGTCACGAGCGTGACGATGCAGAGCGTGCAGCCGCCCGAGCAGGTGCAGGCGGCATTCGACGACGCCGTGAAGGCCGGTCAGGATCTGGAGCGCGCGAAGAACGAGGCGCAAGCCTATGCCAACGACGTGATTCCGCGTGCCAAGGGTACCGCGTCGCGTCTGACCGAAGAGGCGGCCGCTTACAAGGCGCGTGTCGTGTCGCAGGCGCAGGGTGACGCCGATCGCTTCAAGTCGGTGCAGGAAGCCTATGCCAAGGCACCGGGCGTGATCCGCGAGCGCATGTATCTCGATACGATGCAGCAGATCTACTCGCGCACCACGAAGATCATGGTGGATTCGAAGAACAACAGCCTGTTGTACCTGCCGTTGGACAAGATCATGGAGCGCTCGCGCCCGGACGCGTCGAGCCCGGCCCCCGCCTCCGGCGCGGGCACGGGACCGGCCGCGGGGGCGCCTGCCGCTGATGACAACAACGATGTCGACCATGATCGATCGCGCGCGGCACTGCGCAACCGCGACCGCGATTCACGCTAAGGGGATAAGCGCATGAACCGTATTGGAACCGTTATCGTCGCGCTGATCGTGCTGTTGATCGTGCTTGCCTCGACCATGTTCGTGGTGGATCAGCGTCGTTATGCCGTGGTGTTCTCGCTGGGCGAGATCAAGGACGTCTACAACCAGCCGGGCCTGAAATTCAAGCTCCCGCCGCCGCTCCAGACCGTGCTGTATCTGGACAAGCGCATCATGACCATCGACAACCCCGAGCCGGAGCGCTTCATCACGGCCGAGAAGAAGAACCTGATCGTCGACTCGTACGTGAAGTGGCGCATCGTCGATCCGCGCAAGTTCTACGTGAGCTTCAAGGGGGACAACCGTCTGGCGCAGGATCGTTTGACGCAGCAGATTCGCTCGGCCCTGCAGGAAGCATTCACCAAGCGGACGGTGACCGAAGTGGTCTCCACGCAGCGTGAACAAGTGATGCAGTGGGTTACGCAGAAGGTGGGGGAAGACGCCGCACAAGTCGGCATCCAGATCGTGGATGTGCGGATGCGTCGGGTGGATCTGGCCGCCGGCATCAGCGATTCGGTGTACAGCCGCATGGCGGCCGAGCGCAAGCGCGTGGCCAACGAATTGCGCTCGACCGGCGCTGCCGAGGCCGAGCAGATTCGCGCGGATGCCGACCGCCAGCGCGACGTGGTCGTGGCCGAAGCGTACGCCAAGGCACAGCAGGTGAAGGGTGAGGGCGACGCCACCGCCGCCGGCATTTATGCGCAGGCGTTCGGACGCGATCCGCAGTTTGCCCAGTTCTACCAGAGCCTCGAAGCGTACAAGGCGACCTTCCGCGACAAGAAGGACGTCATCATTGCCGATCCGAATAGCGATTTCTTCCGATTCATGCGCGGATCGGGCGGCGCTGGCGCGTCGGCCGGAAAAGCGGGAAAATAACCGCTTTGACACCCGAGTAGCAGCCACCGCCCGCGTCAATCGCGGGCGGTGGCATTTTGGCCGAGTCCCCCTGTGACCAGCAGCACGATAATTCTCGCTTTGGCCCTCATGCTGATCGTCGAGGGAATGTTTCCGTTTGTCGCCCCGGACCGGTGGCGTCAAAGTTTTCGTAAAATAACGGAAATGCCGTCCGCCCAGATTCGCTTCTTCGGCCTGGCCGCCGTCGTGCTGGGGCTGATGCTCATGCTGCTGGCCGATCACTAAAAGGCGCTTCCACGCGCCGTCTGAATACCGAAATACCCATGCCGAACTGGCTACTCCCCGAAAATATCGCCGACGTGCTGCCGTCCGAGGCGCGCAAGATCGAAGATCTGCGCCGGCTCATGCTCGACCGTTTCCGCACCTACGGCTACGAACTCGTCATGCCGCCGATGCTCGAATACGTCGAATCGCTGCTGACCGGCACGGGCCATGACCTCGACCTGCGCACGTTCAAGCTGGTCGACCAGCTTTCGGGGCGCACCATGGGGCTGCGCGCCGACATCACACCGCAGATTGCCCGGATTGACGCCCACCTGCTCAACCGCAAGGGCGTGACGCGTCTGTGCTATGCGGGCAGCGTGCTGTTTACGCGTCCGCGCAATCTGCTGGCGACGCGTGAGCCGTTCCAGATCGGGGCGGAAATTTTTGGTCACAGCGGTCTGGAGGCGGACCTCGAAATCCAGGAGTTGCTGCTGTTCTGCCTGCAGTTGGCCGGCCTCAAGCAGATTCGTATCGATCTGTGCCACGCGGGCGTGCTCGAAGCGTTGATCGAAGGCGTGCCCGCGGCGGAAGCCCTCGAGAGCCAGCTGTTCGGTGCGCTGGCGACCAAGGATGTGCCCCAGATCGACGCGCTCACGCAGGACCTGCCGGCGCATCTGCGCGATGCACTGCTGACCTTGACCACGTTGTATGGCGAACCCTCGGAGACGCTGGCGCGTGCCCGCAAGGCCCTGCCGGACCTGCCTGGCGTGAGTGCCGCGCTCGACGATCTGGCGTATCTGGCCGCGTCGCAAGGCAAGAACGGCCCGGCCGTCCTCTCGATCGATCTGGCCGATCTACGCGGCTACCAGTACCACAGCGGCGTGATGTTCGCGGCGTACGTCGACGGTATTCCGAATGCCATCGCGCGTGGCGGGCGGTACGACAAGGTGGGGCAGGCGTTCGGTCGTGACCGACCGGCGACCGGTTTTTCGCTCGATTTGCGTGAGCTGGCGGCGATTTCGCCGGTGGAAGCGCGCAGCAATGCGATTCTGGCGCCGGCGGACGATGTGCCCGGCCTGCGCGCCAAGATCGACAGCCTGCGCGACGCGGGCGAGGTCGTCATCCGCATGCTGCCGGGCCACGATCAGGATTTCGAGGAGTTCACCGGAGACCGGGTGCTCGTCGAGAAAGATGGCCAGTGGGTTGTGACGCCACGGTGACTTGCGCTGAAAAAAGCGGCACTGGCGCAGGCCAACACGGGTAGAATACGTTTTTAACCAAACCAACTATTGTTATGTCCGGCAATGCTTTGAATCAGGGACGCAACGTCGTCGTTATTGGAACCCAATGGGGCGACGAAGGTAAAGGTAAGGTCGTCGATTGGCTGACCGATCACGCGCAAGGCGTGGTGCGTTTCCAGGGCGGCCACAATGCCGGACATACGCTCATCATCGGTGGCAAGAAGACGATTCTGCGCCTGATCCCGTCGGGCATCATGCATGATGGCGTCACCTGCTACATCGGCAACGGCGTGGTGCTCTCGCCCGAAGCCCTGTTCAAGGAAATCGAAGAACTTGAAAGCGCCGGCCTGAACGTCTGCGGTCGTCTGCGCATCTCCGAAGCCTGTACCCTGATCCTCCCGTACCACATTGCCATCGACCAGGCGCGCGAAGCGCGTCGCGGTGCAGGCAAGATCGGCACGACCGGTCGCGGTATCGGCCCGGCGTATGAAGACAAGGTCGGCCGCCGCGCGCTGCGGGTCCAGGATCTGTTCGATCCGGAAACGTTTGCCGCTCGTCTGCGCGAGAACCTCGATTATCACAACTTCGTGCTGACCCAGTATCTGGGCGCCGAGGCCGTGGACTTCCAGAAGACGCTGGACACGATGCTGAGCTACGCCGATCGTCTGCGTCCAATGATCACCGACGTGTCGCAAGCGCTGTACGCCGCGAATCGCGAAGGGCAGAATCTGCTGTTCGAAGGCGCGCAAGGCACGCTGCTCGACATCGATCATGGCACGTATCCTTTCGTGACCAGCAGCAACTGCGTGGCAGGTGCCGCATCGGCTGGCGCCGGCGTGGGCCCGCAACAGCTGCACTACGTCCTGGGCATCACGAAGGCCTATTGCACGCGGGTGGGCGCGGGTCCTTTCCCGAGCGAGCTGTACGATGCGGACAACCCCGCACGTCAGGAGAAGATCGGCCTGCAACTGGCAACCGTCGGCAAGGAGTTCGGCTCGGTGACAGGGCGTCCGCGCCGTACCGGCTGGATGGATGCCGCCGCGCTCAAGCGTTCGATCCAAATCAACGGTGTGACTGGCCTGTGCATGACGAAGCTCGACGTGCTCGACGGTCTCGAGAACGTGCGTCTGTGCGTGGGCTACAAGGTGGACGGCCAGTCGGTCGACATTCTGCCGCGCGGCGCCGTGGATGTGGCGCGTTGCGAGCCGATCTACGAAGACTTCCCGGGCTGGACGCAAAGCACGTTCGGCGTGAAGTCGTGGGATCAGTTGCCGGTTCAGGCACAGAACTACCTCAAGCGCATTGAAGAGGTGAGCGGCATTCCGATCGACATGGTGTCGACCGGTCCGGATCGTGAGGAGACGATTCTCCTGCGTCATCCGTTCACGAACTGAATTTCCGTGGGACTGGCAAGGCACACCATGAATCTGCCCCAAAACGACGATAAGAACCTCTGGGTCTCGTGGGACGACTACCATCGACTGATCGAGCGCCTGGCGCTCAAGGTCTACGAGTCCAACTGGAAGTTCGACAAGATCCTGTGTCTGGCCCGTGGAGGCTTGCGTGTGGGCGATCAGCTCGCACGCATCTATGACGTGCCGCTTGCAATTCTGGCGACGAGTTCGTATCGGGAAGCCGAAGGCACCGTTCGCGGGGACCTCGACATCGCCCAGTACATCACCATCACACGCGGCGAGCTGGAAGGCCGCGTGCTGCTGGTCGACGATCTGGTCGATTCGGGCGTGACGCTCGAGCGCGTCGGACAGCATCTGAAGGAGCGTTTCCCGAAGGTGTCCGATGTGCGTTCGGCGGTGCTGTGGCACAAGGCATGCTCGAAGGTGGCGCCGGACTATGCCGTGGACTTCCTGCCGACGAACCCCTGGATTCACCAGCCGTTCGAGGAGTACGACACGCTGCGTCCGCACAATTTGGCAGCGTGGATCAAGCGCGGCACTTGAGGCGATAGGCGGCACGCGAAGGTCGGCGGCGCTGCGAGGCGTCGACGCGACCCGCATGTTTGGGCAAGCAGGCGGTGACATCGAAAGATGCACCGCCTGTTTTGTTTCCGGACAGTTTGCGTGTCGTTTCCGCGTCGCTTTCGCGTCGGCCGGGAGTTCTGCCAACGGTACGTTTCAGGCCATAAGACGGGCAAGTTCCCCTTTGCTTGGTGCTTCATTCGGGGCCCTGATGTGGTCTGATGCGGAATCCATTCCGACTTTCGCCGCGTTTTGGCTTCGCTCCTATGAGGTGGTTGCGCTTTCTGTCGACGACTTTCGTTGGCCTGATGATACTGGCCTGTGGGCAAGCTGATGCTGCGTCCGCTGTCGCGGGCGTGCGCTCGGCAGGTGGCGTGCGCGTAGTCTATGCGACGAATCAGACGTCCATGGCCAAGGCGAAACTGGCGGCGCTGGAGCGATGCAGAAGCCGACTGGGCGCTGGCGGCCGGGGAGGGCGATGCGAAGTGCTGATGGCGGGTAACGGGCCCGCCTACTGGGCCGTCGTCCACGCGAGTAACGGGGAGGTCGGTATTGCGCTAGGCGAGACGGAGGAGGCCGCATTGCAGGACGCTTTCGTCGTCTGCCAACGCGGTGGGCAGTGCACTACCGACGGCGCCCAGATGTGGTTCGACGATGGTCAGGGCCCCGGAAAACGTCTGCCGCCAAAGCAGGCCGCCCAGCCGGCTCCGACGCAATGCAGGATTCCCACCGGGCAGGTTGTTCGCATGCGGACACGTTGTGTGAACGGCGAGTGCATTCGGACGTACGAGAACGGCTGTACGATCCGCTTTCAGGCCGCGCGCTGTCTCGACCGCGAGACGAACACCTACGTGTGGCGCCCGAATGGGTGTGACGACGACAGTTGAAGGCGCATAGAGCGTAGGTTCGAACGAGCATCCAGGGCCGCCTTTTGGCAATGAACAGGCGATCGTCAATGTCCCGTCGGCGGCCTGCCCATGCCGTTGGCGGGGCGGCGAGGCCCGGCGAACCCTCGCCAACCCATCGCCAACCTCTTACCGATGCGGTATTGCCCGGACACCCTCAGACGGCCTAGTTGGCCGACATCCCGCTATGACGCAGGAGGGCATCCACCTGCGGTGCACGACCCCGGAATGCGATGAACGATTCCATCGCTTCGCGGCTGCCGCCAACGGCGAGAATCTCGTCGCGATAACGTGCCCCGGTCGCCGTATCGAGCACCGAGCCACTGACCTTCGCGGCTTCCTCAAACGCCGCGTACACGTCTGCCGACAGCACCTCGGCCCACTTGTAGCTGTAATAGCCCGCGGCATAGCCGCCCGCAAAGATATGGCTGAACGTGTTCGGCCAGCGCGAGAATTCGGCCTGCGGCGTGACATGTAGCCGGTCATTGATGCGCCGCGAAAGCGCCAGCACGGATTCCTTGCCGCGCGGATCGAAATCGTAGTGCAGATGCATGTCGAAGTCGGAGAACACCAACTGACGCAGCATCATCAGGCCACTCTGGAAGTTACGCGCGGCCACCATCTTGTCGAACAACGCCCGCGGCAGCGGCGCACCGGTGTCGACGTGCGCGGTCATGTGCTCGAGCACGTCCCATTCCCAGCAGAAGTTCTCCATGAACTGGGATGGCAGTTCGACGGCATCCCATTCCACACCGTTGATGCCCGCCACGCCGGCATCCTCCACCTGCGTGAGCATGTGGTGCAGGCCGTGGCCGAACTCATGGAACAGCGTAATGACATCGTCGTGCGGCAGCAGTGCGGGCTTGCCGCCCACGGGCGCCGGGAAGTTGCATACGAGGTAGGCGACCGGCGTCTGCAGCTTGCCGTCGTGGAGACGCTTGCGTGTACGCGCGCTGTCCATCCACGCGCCGCCGCGCTTGCCTTCGCGGGCAAACAGATCCATGTAGAACTGGGCGACCAGTTCGCCGTCGCGCTCGATGCGATAGAAGCGCACGTCCGGGTGCCACGTCTCGGCATCCTGCGGGCGAATCGTCACGCCGAACAGTGTGCCTGCCACGCGGAACAGACCGTCGAGGACCTTGGGCAGCGGGAAGTACTGACGAACCTCCGTCTCCGAGAACGCGTAACGCTGCTGGCGCAGCTTTTCCGACGCGTACGCGGTGTCCCACGGCTGCAGCTTGTCGATGCCCAGCGACTGCGCGGCGAAGGCTTGCAGCTCGGCCCAATCCTGTTCTGCATAGGGGCGCGCGCGGCGAGCGAGGTCCTCGAGGAATTCGAGCACCTGGGCGGGCGACTCGGCCATCTTGGGCTCGAGCGACACTTCCGCGTAGTTCTTGAAACCAAGCATCTGTGCCTCTTCGCGGCGCAGCGCGAGTTGGTCGACGATGATCTCGGTGTTGTCCCAATCGGCCTCGCCGTTACCGAATTCCGGGCCGAGTTCGGAGGCACGGGTCACGTTGGCGCGATAGAGGGTCTCGCGCAGTGCACGGTTGTCGGCGTACTGGAGCACCGGGAAATACGACGGGAAGTGCAGCGTGAATTTCCACCCTTCGACGCCGTCGCGCTCGGCGGCGGCGCGCGCGGCAGCCTTGTCGTCTTCGGGCAAGCCGGCGATCTCCTTCTCGTCGGTGATCACCAGCGAGAACTTGTTGGTCGCGTCGAGCACGTGATCCGAGAAGTTCTTGGCCAGACGCGCCTGTTCTTCCTGAATCTCGGCAAAGCGCGGTTTCTGGTCTTCAGGGAGCTCGGCTCCGCCCAGGCGGAAACCGCGCATTTCGTTATCGAGAATCTTCTTGCGGGCTGGCGAGAGTCCTGCGAATTCTGGGCCGGCGGCAATGGCCTTGTACTTTTCGAACAGCGCCAGATTCTGGCCCACGCTCGCCGAAAACTCGGTTACGCGGGGCAAATTGTCGCTATAGGCGGCACGCAGCTCCGGCGTATCGACCACGGCATTCAGATGGCCGACGATTTCCCAGGCACGGCCAAGCCCTTCGGTGCCATCCTCGACCGCGTCGAGGATATTGGCCCAGGTCGCCGGTGTTGCGGGATCTGCCGCGCGGTCGACCGCTGCGCGCGCGCGTTCGAGCAACACGTCCACGGCGGGCGTCACATGTTCGGGGCGGATGTCGGCAAAGCGGGGGAGACCTTCGGTATCGAGCAGAGGATTGGTTTGCGGCGTATTCATGCGTTCGTTGTCCACTGGGAGGGGCATACGAAGAGTGTGGGGGCAATCTGTGGATTTTTCCAGTCGTTTTTTTCAACCGGCGTGATTGATGCCACTCACGGAAAGAGAGGCGAAAGGCCTTGTGGCGTATGGATTTGCGGCGTGTGAGGCGGCGCCAGGACCGATCCTTACGAGGGTGTTGTCACGTAACGCAGGCCGAATTTTCGGGAGAATCCGAGTCCCGGGGCGGGCATTTCGCTCGCACGCCGGGATATGGGAGGTGGTGGCAACGGCGCACGGACGGTTGTGAGAACGTCGCGCGCGCGTCGCGTTACCGTATTGAGCGGGATACGCTCAGAAGGCATTGCGACGGTGTTCAGGCCCCGAGCGTGCGCTCCGCGGCTTCGATCGTGTTGACGAGGAGCATGGTGATCGTCATGGGACCCACGCCACCCGGCACGGGCGTAATGTAGCCGGCGACGTCCTTGACGCCATTGAAATCGACGTCGCCGCACAGCTTGCCTTCATCGTCGCGATTCATGCCGACGTCGATCACGGCGGCCCCCGGCTTGACCATGTCCGCCGTCACGATATTACGCTTGCCCACGGCGGCGACGATCACGTCGGCGTTACGCGTGTGGGCTGCCAGATCGCGCGTCTTGCTGTTGCAGATAGTGACCGTGGCGCCGGCCTGGAGCAGCATCATGGCCATCGGTTTGCCGACGATGTTCGACGCACCGATCACGACAGCCACCGCACCGCGCAGCGGAAATTCCACGGATTCGAGCATCTTCATGCAACCGTACGGCGTGCAGGGACGGAACAGCGGCGCGCCCGTCATCAGCGCGCCGGCATTCGATACGTGGAAGCCGTCGACGTCTTTTTCGGGGGCGATGGCTTCGAGCACCTTGTGGCTGTCGATATGCTTGGGCAGGGGCAATTGCACCAGGATGCCGTTGATCTTCGGGTCTCGGTTGAGCTCATCGATGCGGGCGAGCAACGCGCTTTCCGTCAGGTCGGCCGGGTAGCGGTCGAGCGACGAATAAAGGCCGTTGTCTTCGCAAGCCTTGACCTTGTTGCGGACGTAGACCTGGCTGGCCGGATCGTCGCCAACCAGCACCACGGCGAGGCCGGGTTGATGGCCGCGAGCGGTGAGGGCGGCGGCGCGGGTGGCAACTTCGGCGCGAATGCGTTTGGCGAGGGCGTTGCCGTCGATGAGGGTGGCGGTCATGTTGCGTGGATATCGTGTGAAGGAAGGGGGCTGGCCCGCAGAGGCCGGATACGGCAGCGTCAATCGGAGGCGCGACGACGCAAAAACGACATTATAACGGCGCGCCGAATCGGGCGGGAGGGGTGGCAAGGCGGGGGACGGGGAATGCGGCCCCCGCCCGGTCGCGCTTTGTACGCTATCAGCGAGACGGGCGACTGCTACGGCAGTGAGGCGATGGCGGCCAGGAGCGAGTCCCGAGTCATGGCTCGTGGGCCACGCTCTGCGGGGACTGGCCCGCGTCGTGCGCCGTCAGCGTAGGGCGCGGCACCCGGCGATTGGCGCGGGTGCCGTGGGCCCTGGCGTCAGCTTTGAGGGCGGCGGGGTCCAGGGCCTCACTCAGGGGCGGGGCGATCCGCTGGAACGTTTGGAGAGGGCCAGACGGAGCAAATCGGCAACGGTGTTGACGTTGAGCTTCTCCATGATGTTGGCGCGGTGGGCTTCGACGGTCTTGATACTGATGCCAAGATCGTCGGCAATCTGTTTGTTGAGGCGGCCGGCGATGATTCGCTCGAGCACCTGATGTTCGCGGCTCGTCAGCTTGGAGAGCAGTTCCTCGGCCGCTTGTTGTTCACGCTGGCTGCTGGCGTCCTGGCGGGCCTTGGAGAGCATGCGCTCGACCTGGCCGCGCAATTCCGCTTCTTCGAAGGGCTTCTCGATGAAGTCCATGGCGCCCTTCTTCATCGTGTCGACCGCCATCGGCACGTCGCCGTGGCCCGTCACGAAGATGATGGGGATGTTGATCTTCTGGGCGATCAGTTGCTCCTGAAGCTCCAGCCCGCTCATGCCGGGCATACGCACGTCCAGGATGAGACAGCCAACCTGATGTCCGTTGTAGTGCGAAAGAAACTCCTCCGCGCTCGGAAAAACACGCACGTGGTAGCCATTGGCCTCCAGCAACCAGCGCAGTGAGTCGCGTGCGGCCTCGTCGTCATCGACGACAAAGACGGTTTCTTGATCGATATTGGTGTTGGGTGTCGTCATGGTCCTCCCCCGGATCCGGATGTCGTATCGCTTTCTAACGGTAACAGAATACAAAAAGTACAACCATTCCGCACGCTGTCGATTTCATTGTTTTCCACCCACAGACGGCCGTGGTGCGATTCGATGATTGAACGGCAGATATTCAGGCCCATGCCCATGCCGTCCGATTTGGTGCTGAAGAAGGGTTCAAACAGCCGTTCGATAGTCGCTTCATCCACGCCCGGGCCATGATCCGAGACGTGGAATTCCACCGACTTGTCGCGCCGCTGCACGTGCAGACGCACTGTCGGATCGCGTCGCTGCCCCGGTGCAGGCGTGTAGCCGTGCATGGCTTCGGCAGCGTTTTTCAGCAGGTTCACGAGCACCTGCTCGATCAGCACCGGATCGACATAAATCTGTGGCAGTCCGGCAGGCAACTCGGTCACGATGCGAATCCGGCGCTTGCGGGCTTCGAGCTCGGCCAGACCGACCGCGTCCGCCACGATCTCATAGATCGATGACGGTTGCCGTTTCGGTTCGCTGCGTTTCACGAACGCACGAATGCGCTTGATGATCATGCCGGCGCGAACGGCTTGCTGCGACGTCTTCTCGAGCGCCGGCAGCAGCGTTTCCGGCGAGGTGCGGCCGGCCCGCACGAGGGCGGCCGTGCCCATGCAGTAATTGTTGATCGCGGCGAGCGGCTGGTTGAGTTCGTGCGCGAGCGACGAGGCCATTTCGCCCATCGTCGTCAGACGACCCGTGAACTGCAAGCGCTCTTCTTCCTGACGCGCCAGCTCTTCCGCGTGGCGGCGCGCCGTGATATCCGTGGCGACTTGCAACTGCGCAAGGTGGCCGTCCACCCATTGAATGTACTGGCGTCGGACTTCGAACCATTTCTGATGTGTCGGCAGATAGATTTCCTGCGTCTCGGCCGAGGTATCCGTGAGCGACGCGGCGGGCAGCCCGGCGAACGCGTCGACCATGTCGATGTGATCGAGCGACGTGGGTGAGAGCTCGCCGCCGCCCGATAACTCCAGGTGGCCTTCCGGGCGCGTGCCGAACAACTGGCGATAGTAGCGGTTGGCGAACAGCAGTTCGGCCTTGTCCACGGCGAGCACGGACACCGAGGCGTCAAGGCTTTCGAGCACCGTCGTGAAACGCTCGTGGGCCGCCGCGAGTTCTTCGCGCGCCCGCTTCGGTTCGCTGATGTCCGTCAGCGACGACATCCAACCGGTCTGGCGTCCGTGCGCGTCCACCAGCGGCGAGACGAACATGCGTGCGTAGAAAATGGTGCCGTCCTTGCGCTGCACGCGAATTTCGAAGCCATGCGACGGAGCCTTGCCACGCAGCGTCATGTCGATGCGACGCTGCATTTCGTGAATGTCGTCCTTGGGCCAGTACGGATAGGGCGGCGCGCGGTTCATCAGGTCCTGCTCCTCCCAGCCGGTCATTCGGCAAAACGCCGGGTTCACATAAGTGATGTGGCCCTGGAGGTCGAGCACCCGCATGCCGATCACGATGGAGTTCTCCATCGCACGCCGGAACGACGTTTCGTTGAACAGCGCCTGTTGTGCTTCGAATCGCTGTCGCGTGTGTCGCCACAGGCTCCAAAGGCTCCAGAGGACGAAACAGGACAGTCCGGCGATCAGCCAGACCAGCGTGTTGTTGACGAAGTTGCCGACGGCCGGATACGAGTAGATGCGAACGGCAAGGCTGTGCCCTGGCGGGTCGAGGAGCAGCTCGTACGAGACATCGCGCGGCAGCGGTGGACGCGTGGAGGTCGTCGCCAGTTCATTGTTGTGCGTGTCGATGAACGACACCTTGAACTTGTCGCCGAGCTCCTGCGGCAACTCATGGATCAGCAGCCCTTCGACCGAATACACCGCGCTGATCGTGCCGAGAAATTCGCGCTCGCGCAGCACCGGCACCTGCACCACGATATAGCTCGCGCCCGAGGCGTCGTAGATCAGTGTGGAGTAGGCCGAGCGGCGCGAATCGCGCGCCGCGCGAAACGCCACCAGGAGTTCGTCCTCCATCGGGTGCTGCGCCGAGCCCTGCAGGCGCGAGGCGAACGGCGAATCGGCGGGCACCGCCCAACGCGGACGCTGCGAAGCATCGAGCCAGTTCATGAAGACGATGTCCGCATGATTCTGCATCAGCTCGCTCGCCGTATTCTGGAAGTGGGCCACGTCCTGAGGCTTCGCCGCCGTATCGCGCGCAAGGGAACTGATCTGGTCCTGGATGGCCAGCATATTCAGACGGACCTGCTGCTGCGCCCACGCCACGTTCCGATACAGCGTGTCCTGCTGCTGCTCCGTCTCGCGGCGATTCAGGCTCCACAGGATCAAACTCATCACCACGAGGAAGATCACAATGGAGACGAGCGGCACCAGCAAGTAGTAGTGCGACTCCGCGAACCCTTGCAACCAGCGATTGGAGCGGGCAGGCGCAGCAGCGGACCGGGACGGCGGGGCGGAGTTGGCAAGGCGTGGCGAAAGCATGCCGAGATTGTAGCTCAGGCCGACCCGTTTCCCGCGGTCATGCCGCGTTGTGCCTTGCTTTTCGGAAGCGTCCGATGTTTTTGGTAAGACGGCCGCTCAATTTACTCGTGATACCGATCGGTACGCATCGAATCCGTGGTGTGATGGCGTCAGCAACTCCTTGATTTTATGTGCACTGCAACAGAATTCCGTAATATGAAATTTGCTATCGTAATCTGAAATTTTGCTTGCGGAGCCGGGAATAACCTTCGTACAATGCCCCGGTAAAAATGCCGGTGGGCCCGTCCATGAAGCGGGTATCACTTGTTACGCCAACCCGCTAACGACAGACAAGGAGACACCATGTCCGCCGTACCTGAAGAAGCCCTGAAGATCGTGTCCCCTGCGGATGCGGATCCCCAAGAAACGCAAGAATGGCTGGCCTCGCTCGAAGGCGTACTGGCTGCCGAGGGCCCCGAACGTGCCCACTACCTGCTCGAGAAGCTGATCGAGTTTGCGCGCATCAATGGCGAACATCACCCGTTCTCGGCCAACACCCCTTACATCAACACCATCCCCGTCGACCAGCAGGCCCGTATCCCGGGCGATCAGGAAATCGAGCACACGATTCGCTCGTACACCCGCTGGAATGCGATCGCGATGGTGCTGCGCGCCGGCAAGGACACGAACGTCGGCGGCCATATCGCTTCGTTCGCCTCGGCCGCCACGCTGTACGACGTCGGCTTCAACCACTTCTGGCATGCCCCGTCGGAAAAGCACGGCGGCGATCTCGTCTTCGTCCAGGGCCACTCGTCGCCGGGCGTGTACAGCCGCGCGTTCCTTCTCGGCCGCCTCGAAATGAGCCAGCTCGAGAATTTCCGCCAGGAAGTGGACGGCGGCGGTCTGTCGTCGTACCCGCACCCGTGGCTGATGCCGGACTTCTGGCAGTTCCCGACGGTGTCGATGGGGCTCGGCCCGATCATGGCGATCTATCAGGCTCGCTTCATGAAGTATCTCGAATCGCGCAACATTGTGAAGACCGAAGGCCGCAAGGTCTGGGCCTTCCTCGGCGATGGCGAGACGGACGAGCCGGAATCGCTGGGCGCCATCGGCATGGCAGGGCGCGAACAGCTCGATAACCTCGTGTTCGTGATCAACTGCAACCTGCAGCGCCTGGACGGTCCGGTGCGCGGCAACGGCAAGATCATCCAGGAACTGGAATCGGAATTCCGTGGCGCCGGTTGGAACGTGATCAAGGTGATCTGGGGCAGCCGCTGGGATTCGCTGCTCGCGCGCGACAAGAAGGGCCTGCTCATGAAGCGCATGATGGAGTGCGTGGACGGCGAGTATCAGACGTACAAGTCGAAGGACGGCGCCTACGTTCGCGAGAATTTCTTCAACACGCCCGAGCTCAAGGCCATGGTGGCCGACTGGTCCGACGAGGATATCTGGGCGCTGAACCGCGGCGGCCACGACCCGCACAAGATTTACGCCGCTTACCAGGCGGCAACGCAGCACAAGGGACAGCCGACCGTCATCCTCGCCAAGACCATCAAGGGCTATGGCATGGGCGAAGCCGGTCAGGCCATGAACATCACCCACCAGCAGAAGAAGATGCCGGTGGAGTCGCTCAAGAAATTCCGCGACCAGTTCAAGCTGCCGATTTCGGACGACGAGATTGGCGACGTGCCGTACCTCAAGTTCGAGGAAGGTTCGAAGGAACTGGAATACATGCGCGCTCGCCGCATGGAGCTTGGTGGCTACCTCCCGCAGCGCCGCACCAAGGCCGCCTCGCTGCCGGTGCCCGCGCTCAACGCGTTCGACGCGTTGCTCAAGGCGACCGCCGAAGGCCGTGAGATTTCGACGACGATGGCGTTCGTGCGTATTCTCAACGTGCTGCTCAAGGACAAGACGCTGGGTCAGCGTATCGTGCCGATCGTGCCGGACGAGTCGCGTACCTTCGGTATGGAAGGTCTGTTCCGTCAGATCGGTATCTGGAGCCAGGTGGGTCAGCGCTACATCCCGCAGGATCAGGATCAGCTGATGTTCTACAAGGAATCCGAGAACGGCCAGATTCTGCAGGAAGGCATCAACGAAGCCGGCGGCATGTGCGACTGGATCGCCGCCGCAACGTCGTACTCGACGCACGGCGAGACGATGATCCCGTTCTACATCTTCTATTCGATGTTCGGCTTCCAGCGTATCGGTGATCTGGCCTGGGCGGCGGGCGACATGCGGGCCCGCGGCTTCCTGGTCGGGGGGACCGCCGGTCGTACGACGCTCAACGGCGAAGGTCTCCAGCACGAAGATGGTCACTCGCTGCTGTGGGCGTCCTCGATCCCGAACTGCCTGCCGTACGATCCGACGTTCGCCTACGAACTTGCCGTGATCGTTCAGGATGGTCTGCGCCGCATGGTGCAGGAGCAGGAAGACGTGTACTACTACCTGACGGTGATGAACGAGAACTACGCCCACCCGGCCATGCCGGAAGGTGTGGAGCAGGACATCCTCAAGGGCATGTATTCGTTCCGTCGCGGCACGGACAACAGCAAGGCGCCGCGCGTGCAACTGCTGGGTTCGGGCACGATCTTCAACGAAGTGCTTGCCGCCGCCGAGATGCTCAGGAACGATTGGGGTGTCGAATCGGACCTGTGGAGCTGCCCGAGCTTCACCGAACTGGCTCGCGAAGGCAACGATGTGGCTCGCCACAATCTGCTGCACCCGACCGAGGCGCCGCGCCTGTCGCACGTCGAGAAGTGCCTGAACGACACCCGTGGCCCGGTCATCGCATCGACCGACTATATCCGTACGTACGCCGATCAGATTCGTCCGTTCGTGCGCGGTCGCTACGTGGTGCTCGGCACCGACGGCTATGGCCGCTCGGATACGCGTGAGAAGCTGCGTCATTTCTTCGAGGTGGATCGCAACTGGGTGACGGTCGCTGCGCTAAAGGCGCTGGCCGACGAAGGCACGCTGCCGGCAAGCAAGGTCGCCGAAGCCATTGCCAAGTACAACCTGGACCCGAACAAACCCAACCCGATGACCGTCTAAAGGCCGCTTCGTGCGGTGGCCGCGCCCGTCAGCCGCCCCTCAGCGGCAGACGGGCGCGCGCTGCACGTCAAGCGCAGCCTCGAGGAGATTGTGGAAAATGAGTCAAGTGATCGAAGTGAAAGTCCCGGACATCGGTGACTTCAAGGATTTGCCCGTCATCGAAGTGCTGGTCAAGGAAGGCGACAAGATCGATGCCGAACAGGCCCTGATCACGCTGGAGTCGGACAAGGCCACGATGGACGTGCCGAGCCCGGCCGCCGGTACCATCAAGGCGATGAACCTGAAGGTCGGCGATGAAGTGTCCGAGGGATCTCTCATTCTGACGCTCGAGACGGCCAACGGCTCGAGCGCGCAAGCGAACGGCGCTGCCGCACCGGCTGCGGCCCCGCAGGCATCGGCACCCGCAGCAGTACCGGCGGCGCCCGCGCCCGCCGCTGCCCCGGCCGCTGCCGGCGGCACGGGCACGATCGACGTGAAGGTGCCGGACATCGGCGGCTACGACGACGTGCCCGTGATCGAGGTGCTGGTCAAGGTCGGCGACTCCGTCACGGCCGAGCAGTCGCTCGTCACGCTGGAATCGGACAAGGCGACGATGGATGTGCCGAGCCCCGCCGCGGGCGTGGTCAAGGAGCTGAAGGTCAATGTCGGCGACAAGGTGTCGGAAGGCTCGATGATCCTCGTGCTCGAAGGCGCCGCCGTGCCGGGCAAGGCCGCTGCCGCCCCGGCACCGGCTGCAAAGAGCACGGCGCCTGCTGCAGCCCCTGCGGTCGCACCGGCGCCCGCGCCTGCCCAGGCCACTGCTCCGACAACTGCGCCAGTCGCTGCTCCCGCGGTGGCACAAGGCAGCCAGCCGATCAGCCACGCAAGCCCGTCTGTGCGCAAGTTCGCCCGTGAGCTGGGTGTCGACGTGACCCAGGTCAAGGGCACGGGCCCGAAGGGACGTGTGACGGTCGACGACGTGCGCGGCTTCGTCAAGAGCGTGCTGGCGGGCAACCGTCCGGCGGCCTCGGGCAGCGCTGCAGCGGCGGGTGGTGGCGAACTGAATCTGCTGCCGTGGCCGAAGATCGACTTCTCGAAGTTCGGTCCGGTCGAGCCGAAGGCGCTTTCGCGCATCAAGAAGATCTCCGGCGCAAACCTGCACCGCAACTGGGTGATGATCCCGCACGTCACGAACAATGACGAAGCGGACATCGGCGAACTCGAAGCCTTCCGCGTCCAGTTGAACAAGGAAAACGAAAAGGCCGGCGTCAAGGTCACGATGCTCGCCTTCGTGATCAAGGCCTGCGTGTTGGCATTGAAGAAATTCCCGACGTTCAACGCGAGTCTCGACGGCGACAACCTCGTCTTCAAGCAGTACTTCCACATCGGTTTCGCTGCCGACACGCCGAACGGTCTGGTCGTGCCGGTCGTTCGCGATGCCGACAAGAAGGGGGTGTTCGAGATCGCTCGCGAGACGTCCGAGCTGGCCAAGCTCGCCCGCGAAGGCAAGCTCAAGCCGGATCAGATGCAAGGCGGTTGCTTCTCGATCTCGTCGCTGGGCGGTATTGGCGGCACGACCTTCACGCCGATCATCAATGCACCGGAAGTGGCCATCCTGGGGTTGTCGCGTTCGTATCAGAAGCCGGTGTGGGACGAGCGCAAGCAGCAGTTCGTGCCGCAACTGACGCTGCCGCTGTCGCTGTCCTACGATCACCGCGTGATCGACGGTGCAGAGGCTGCGCGCTTTAACGCCTACCTTGGCCAACTGTTGCAGGATTTCCGCCGCGCGATGCTGTAAAGGCGGACGCCGCCGGTCGTGCGCGCAAGTGCAGGCCGGTGGCGCTCGCACGAGCTTCGGAATCTGGACAGGGAGGGCATCATGACCACCGTGGTAGTCGTCAAGAAGGCAGGCGAGATCGCCATTGCCGCCGACTCACTCGTGACGTTCGGCGACACGCGCCTGTCGCAGTCCTACGAGGAGAACCGCAAGGTTTTCCTCGTGGGCGATTCCTATGTCGGCCTGGCAGGCACGACTGCGCATTTTCCGGTCATGCGCGCCATTCTTTCCGAAATGGCGGATGAGTGCCGTCTGCATTCGCGCGACGAAGTGTTCCGCACGTTCTGCCGCGTCCATCAGAAGCTCAAGGAAGAGTATTTCCTCAACACCAAGGAAGAGGAAGACGATCCGTACGAATCGTCGCAGATCACGTCGGTGATCGCGAATCCGACCGGCATCTACGGCGTGTATTCCTACCGGGAAGTGTTTGTTTTCGATCGGTTCTGGGGGATCGGTTCGGGGCGCAACTTCGCGCTCGGCGCCATGTACGCCCTCTACGACCAGGATCTGAGCGCACGTGCCATCGCCGAAGCGGGCGTGAGGGCGGGCGCCGAATTCGACAAGAGTTCGGACGGCCCGTTTCAGGTGCATGCGTTTCCGATCGATACCACCATCAAGTCATAAATGCGACAGGGAGACCCCGCATGAGTCTCATTGAAGTCAAGGTGCCGGATATCGGCGCCGAGGGCGTGGATGTCATCGAAGTGATGATCAAGCCCGGCGACAGGATCGCCAAGGAAGCGTCGCTCGTCACGCTCGAATCCGACAAGGCCTCGATGGAAGTGCCGTCCGAAGTGTCGGGCACGGTCAAGGAAGTCAAGATCAAGGTCGGCGACAAGGCCAGCGTAGGCACGCTGATCGCGATTGTCGAGGCCGATGACGCCGGCGCCGCGAAGGCCACCGCGCCTGCCGCGGCAGCCCCCGCGGCTCAGACAGCACCGGCAGCGCCGGCCCCCGCCGCCCAGCCGAGCACGCCGGCGCCGGCCGCAGCGAAGCACAGCGGCGGCGCGGACACCGAGTGCGACGTGGTCGTGCTGGGCGCGGGGCCCGGTGGCTACTCGGCCGCGTTCCGCAGCGCCGACCTGGGCCGCAAGACGGTGCTCGTCGAGCGCTATGCAACGCTCGGCGGCGTATGCCTGAACGTGGGTTGCATCCCGTCGAAGGCGCTGCTGCATACCGCAGCCGTCCTCGAGGAAGCCCAGTCGCTCGGCCATCATGGCATTTCGTTCGCGAAGCCGGAGGTCGATCTCGACAAGCTGCGCGCCTACAAGGAAAGCGTGGTCGGCAAGCTCACGGGCGGTCTGGCGGGCATGGCCAAGATGCGCAAGGTGGAAGTCGTGCGCGGTGTGGGTACGTTCCTCGATCCGAATCACCTCGAAGTTGTGGCCGAAGACGGCAGCAAGCGCGTGGTGAAGTTCGCGCAAGCGATCATCGCTGCCGGCTCGCAAGCCGTGAAGCTGCCGTTCCTGCCGGAAGATCCGCGCATCGTCGACTCGACCGGTGCGCTGGAGTTGCGCCAGATCCCGAAGAAGATGCTGGTGATCGGTGGCGGCATCATCGGTCTCGAAATGGCGACGGTCTACAGTGCGCTGGGCGCCGAGATCGACGTCGTGGAAATGCTCGATGGACTGATGCAGGGCGCGGACCGCGATCTGGTCAAGGTCTGGGAGAAGATGAACGCCAAGCGTTTTGGCCGTGTCATGCTCAAGACGAAGACTGTGGGCGCCGAGGCGAAGGCCGACGGCATCTACGTGAAGTTCGAGGGCGAGGCCGCACCGGCCGAGCCGCAACGTTACGATCTGGTGCTGGTGGCCGTGGGCCGCAGTCCGAATGGCAAGAAGATCGGTGCGGAGAAGGCGGGCGTGGCGGTGAGCGATCGCGGCTTCATCGCCGTCGACAAGCAGATGCGCACGAACGTGCCGAACATCTTCGCCATTGGCGATATCGTCGGCCAGCCGATGCTCGCGCATAAGGCCGTGCATGAGGCGCACGTGGCGGCGGAAGCGGCGAATGGCGAGAAGGCCTACTTCGATGCCATCCAGATTCCGTCAGTGGCCTACACCGATCCGGAAGTGGCCTGGGCCGGCAAGACCGAGGACCAGTTGAAGGCTGAAGGCGTGAAGTACGGCAAGGCCGTGTTCCCGTGGGCGGCGTCGGGGCGCGCCATCGCCAATGGCCGTGACGAAGGCTTCACCAAGGTGCTGTTCGACGAAGAAACCCATCGCATTGTTGGCGGCGCTATCGTCGGCACGCATGCGGGCGACCTCATCGGTGAACTGTGTCTGGCCGTCGAAATGGGCGCGGACGCCGTCGATATCGGCAAGACGATTCACCCGCACCCGACGCTGGCCGAATCGGTCGGCATGGCCGCGGAAATCTACGAAGGTGTCTGCACCGACGTCCCGCCGGCACGCAAGAAGTAGTCCTCAACGCTTCGTCCAGCGCACGCGCATCGTCATTGCCATGACGCGCGTGCTGTCCATGGAGGGGAATTCAGCGTCCCCAATCGTCTGCCCACCACGGTGACGGGCGCCGAAACGAAAAACCGCCATTCCTTCGGGATGGCGGTTTTTTTGTTAGTGACGTTTGCAAGCGCGAACATTGGTGACGAGCATCGTCGGGCGATGGGCCACCGATGACCGGTGATGAAGCGATGAGCGAGAGCGCCCGTATCAAAAAGAAAACCCGGCTTGGGGCCGGGTTCGAAAGGTACCTGCGGTACCGAGGAGACAACTGGTGTCGCTGTATCAGCTTGGGGGGCGGCGACGGTATTTCAAGCGTCCCTCGTCAACTTGATCTGGACGCAGCCGATCCGCAGTCGATTACTTCTTGGCGCTGGCAGCACGGGAGGCTTGCGCGGCGGCCTTCGAGGCGACGTTGGTCGCAGCGGCGAAGTTCGTTTCGGCGATTTCCACGGCTTGCTTGGTGGCCTTTTGCACGCTGTCGAAGGCGCTGTTGGCCGCCGACAGCGCCGACTTGGCGAGCGCGACGGCAGATTCCGAACCGGCCGGGGCATTCTTCGCCAGGTTGTCGAACAGGGCTTGCACGTTCTGCGAGCTCTCGGCCAGTTGGGCTTCGGCCACACGGGTCACTTCAGCCTGCGTCGACGAAGCGATTTCATACAGGTGACGACCGTACGCAAGTGCCTTCTCGGCAGCCGGCTGAACGAGGTTGGCTTGCAGGGCGAGCAGTTCCTGGGCGTCCTTCACGGCAAAGGCCTTCTGGGCCGTCGAAGCCGATTCGGCCAGCGATGCCTTCACGGCTTGCAGGTTCAGTTCGACGAGCTTCTCCACGCCTTCGAACGCCTTGTTCGTCAAACCGAACAGGGTTTCGAGGTTGGCTTTGTGTGCGGCGGCGAGTTGCTCGGGGGTCAGAAACGACATGGCGTTCTCCTATGGTGTCATACACAGCATATCGACCCACTCCGTGTTCGCTTGTCGGTTCTCACCTTATGTCGGTGAAAACACGGTTGGGGCCTCTCATTGGGGTGCGATCTCTTTTGTGCATCGCACAATCGCAAGTTTAGAGATATTTTTGGCGGTGTCAAGAATTTTTTGTGCAACGCACAAATTCAATAAAAACTTAAAAAATCAAAAGGTTGGGATCCACTTTTCGGGGCGGTCCGTCGCGTCGCGGCGCGCGCGCGTATTCCCGCCAAAATCCTTGTCTGGTGCGGCTTTGCACCGTTTGGGGGCCCGGCGAATCCGGGGCGGCGATGGTACTATCGTCCCGTTCCGATACCGATTGGACGGGAAATGCGACAGCGGCATGACGTTGTTTTTTGTCCGTGCGCTGCGCCCCGCTCGCCGGTGTCGATGCCACCCAGATTTCTTTCCTTTGCCTGCCGCAGCTGCGGGCCACTCGCGTCGATGCAAGCGTTCTACAGCGATCACTTCGTTTTGCCGTTGCCGCCCGGGCATCGGTTTCCCATGCAGAAGTACGCCCGGTTGCGCGAACGCGTGGCCGGTGAATTGCCGGATGTTGCGCTGACCGAGGCGTTGCCGGCCGACGACCTGATGCTCACGCGCGTGCACGCTCGGGACTACGTTGCCCGCGTGAGTCGTGGGGAGCTGAATCCCAAGGAGCAGCGCGAGATCGGTTTTCCCTGGTCGCCGCAAATGGTCGAGCGCTCGCGCCGCTCGGCCGGCGCGACGGTGGCTGCATGCCGTGCCGCGCTCGTACAAGGCGTGGCCGTCAATCTTGCCGGCGGCACGCATCACGCCTGTGCCGACCGTGGCGAAGGCTTCTGCGTATTCAACGACGCGGCCGTCGCGGCACGCGCAATACAAACGGAACTCGGTCCGGGCACGCGGATCGCGATCGTCGATCTGGACGTGCATCAGGGCAATGGAACGGCCGCCATCTTCGAACACGACCCGAGTGTGTTCACGCTGTCGCTGCACGGTGAGCACAATTACCCGTTTCGCAAGGCACGCAGTGACCTCGACGTGGCGTTGCCGGACGGGTGTGGCGACGAGGACTATCTGGTCGCACTCGGACACGCGCTCACCGATCTCTTCGCCCAGTTCACTCCGGCGCTGGTCATTTATCTCGCCGGCGCGGATCCGCTCGAGAACGACCGGCTCGGACGCCTCGCGCTCACGCACGACGGTTTGCTCGCACGCGACCGTTGCGTGCTCACCGCCTGCGCGGAACGCGCGCTGCCGGTAGCCATCGCCATGGCGGGCGGGTACGCGCGAGACATCGAGCAGACGGTCTCGGCGCATTTCGCAACGGTTCGTCTGGCCAGTCAGTTCCATCAGGCCGGCCGTCGAACGTATGGCGTACCGGCGGCGCCATCGACGCCCACGGCACAACCGGCACAACCGAGCGGCGCCCTCGTATGAGTGACCGTTCGACGTCATCGGCGAGCGCATCACGCGGGATAAGCGCGGGCCCCACGGCCATCTGGAGCGCCACCATGCCGTGGTGGTTCGTGTTGATCTGGAGCACAGGCTTCATCGTGGCGAAGTACGGCATGCCGAATGCCGAACCGCTGACGTTTCTCGCACTGCGCTTCGGCGGTACGCTACTGGTCATGCTTCCCGTGGCGCTGCTGAC
Organism: Pandoraea pulmonicola; assembly: GCF_000815105.2. Classification (NCBI taxonomy): domain Bacteria; kingdom Pseudomonadati; phylum Pseudomonadota; class Betaproteobacteria; order Burkholderiales; family Burkholderiaceae; genus Pandoraea; species Pandoraea pulmonicola. The sequence goes on from NZ_CP010310.2 coordinate 2,369,764, forward strand.
CGGTACGCCGTGGCCGACGCGACAGGCGTCGTCTTCGTCGGGGCGGGACGCTGTGGGCGCCATTGCTCGGGCCGACTGGGCGCTCTACGCGCATCTGGCCGTATCGGGCATTCTCATTCAGGCGGTCTATCTGGGCGGCGTATGGGCAGCCATCAAGCATGGCGTGCCGGCGGGACTCGCGGCGCTGATCGTCGGCATTCAGCCGCTGCTGACGGCGCTGTTTGCCCGCGTAGTCGGTGAGCCAGTGTCGCGGCGTCAGTGGCTCGGACTGTTGTGCGGCTTCGCGGGTGTGGGGTTGGTCGTCGCCAACAAATTGGGCGTGCGCGGTCTTAGCGCTTCGGCGGTGGCGCTGTGTGTACTCAGTCTCTTTGCGATCACGTCGGGCACGCTTTATCAGAAGCGCTTCTGCGCGCATTTCGATTTGCGCGTGGGCACACTCGTCCAGTTCGGTGCGGCGTTCGCAGTGACGTTGCCGGCTGCGTGGGCGCTCGAAACCATGGAAGTTCGCTGGAATGCCGAGATGATCGGTGCGCTCGCCTGGTCGGTGCTGGCCCTGTCGATCGGTGCGATTTCCCTGCTGTTCCTCCTGATCCGGCATGGTGCTGCGACGAAAGTCTCCAGCCTCATGTATCTGACGCCTCCGACGACAGCCGTCATGGCATGGCTGTTGTTCGGGGAAACACTGTCCCCCTTGAGTGCGGCCGGCATGGTGGTGGCGGCGCTCGGCGTTGCGCTTGTGATCGAGCGGCGCTCGGCGCCTGCCTCGCCCGCGTCGTGACAGGGTGGATTGGCGTCATTCTTCATTTGTCGTGAGCGATAACCCATGAAACATCCACACCCGAGCGCGCACAACGCGCAGCCATTGCCTCAAGACGAGATTTCGGCGCTCGACGTCCACGCGCGCGCGGCAGCGATCGGTGCCGCTGCCGAAGCGGGGATGGCTGGGGAAAGTACGCATGTGTCGGCTGTCAACGACAACGTCAGCCCGCGCGTGGAATATGTTGACGAGGCGATTCGAAGCCGCCGCTCGATTCGGGCGTACCTGCCGACGCCGGTGTCGCAGGACACCGTGGCCGACATTCTTGCAGTGGCGTCGCGTGCGCCTTCGGGCAGCAACATCCAGCCTTGGCAAGCGTATGTGTTGATGGGCGACGCGTTGCAGCGTCTGACGTCGCGACTGCTGGACGCATTCAACGACCCGGCGCAGCGTTTGATGCATCAGGAAGAGTACGCCTACTATCCGCGCGAGTGGACAGAGCCTTATCAGGCGCGGCGTCGCAAGGTTGGCTGGGACTTGTATGGTTTGCTGGGCATCGGTCGTGCCGACAAGGAACGCATGCAAGGTCAGCATGCGCGCAACTTCCGATTCTTCGATGCACCGGTTGGCATGATCTTCACGATCGACAGGCATCTGGAGCAGGGGAGCTGGCTGGACTACGGCATGTTCCTGCAAAGCGTGATGGTGGCGGCGCGGGCGCGCGGGCTCGACACATGCCCGCAAGCGGCATTCGCGACGTTCCATCAGGTCATTGCCGACGCGTTGCGTTTGCCGGAAACCCGGATGGTCGTATGCGGCATGGCACTGGGGTACGCGGACCCCAATGCGGTGGAAAACCAGCTCGTCACCGAGCGCGCGCCCCTGCAGGAATGGGCGCATTTTTTGAACTGACGTATTTCAAAGGGATTGGCGTTATTTGGCGAAATTTGGCAAATGTGTATTTCGACGCGCTGCGTTGCACAAAACTGCCAGATGCCAGTTTAAGTATTTCAGCTAAGTCATTCATATTGCTTATTTTTTCGGAAGTTACTAAACTTCTCCCAAACTCGTTGCCTGCCAACCTTACGCTACTCCCAATCTATGCACGCGATCACCGCCCTTGCGCGTCTGTGCCGCTCCCGCCTCTGGGGTGCTGCCGTCGTGGCGATTTCGCTCGCCGCCGGTACCCCGGCAATCGTCCACGCTGCCGGTAAAGCGAGCGAATGCTCGCCGAAGACGGCCAAGACGGCTGCCCAGAAGCGGGCGTGCGCGAATACCAAATCCACTGCCGCCTCCAAGGCCGGCGCCAAACACGCCATAGCGACCAAGGCGTCTCGCGAGACCAAGAGCGCGAAAGTGGGCACCAAGGCCCGCAAGCTCGCGGCCGTCGAAGACGATGGACCCGCGGCCAAGCGTGTTGCCGTCAAGCGCGTTGTCTACAAGAACGGTAAGCGCCGTGTCGTGACGTCGTATCGCACCGTCAATTTCGCACCGCAAGCACCGGAGCGTCTGTCGACGGGCCGCGCCTTCGGCCTGCACGAAACGCCGGATGCGCTCGCGCTGCGTTCGTCGGTTGCCTTTGTCGTGGACGAGCGCACCGGCGAGTCGCTCTTCGACAAGAACTCGCAAGCGGTGCTGCCGATCGCGTCGATCTCGAAGCTGATGACGGCCATGGTTGCCCTCGACGCCGGCGTTCCGATGACCGACGTGATGGAAGTGACCGACGAGGATCGCGATTACGAGAAGGGCACCGGTTCGCGTCTGTCGGTCGGCTCGCGCCTCTCGCGCGAGGACATGCTGCACATTGCGCTGATGTCGTCGGAGAATCGCGCAGCCGCGGCACTCTCGCGTTACTTCCCGGGCGGGCGCCCGGCGTTCGTCGCCGCGATGAACCGCAAGGCCAAGCAGCTCGGCATGAACGACACGCACTTCAGTGATCCGACGGGGTTGTCGAGCCAGAACGTGTCGAGCGCGCGCGACCTCGTGAAGATGGTCAAGGCGGCGTACCAGTACCCGATGATTCGTCGCTTCTCGACGGACAGCAATTACGATGTCAACACCGGTCGTCGCGAGCTGCACTACGTGAGCACAAATCATCTGATCGGTCACGCGGGCTGGGAAATCGGCCTGCAGAAGACGGGTTACATCAATGAGGCCGGTCAGTGTCTCGTGATGCAGGCCAACGTCGATGGCCGTACGGTGATCATGATTCTGCTCGATTCGAGCGGGAAGTATTCGCGCTTTGCCGACGCCACGCGCGTTCGCAAGTGGCTGCTCGATGGTGGTGGCGCGACGCCGCAACGCACGGCCGGTACCACACCGACCGCGCAAGTCGCCACCAATGGCGAGCACGCGCTGTAATCCGTGTGAGATCGATTGGCGCGATACACGTCGCGTCAGCAGTAAAAGGGCGCTCCTGCGGGAGCGCCTTTTTATTGCGTGTCATGAATTGGACGGCGTATCGCGTATCGCGATGCGATGACGGGGAGCCCCGGGACGAGGGCGTCGTCTGCCGAACGCCAGACCGCGTGATGGCATCGGGAATCACGAGGCGACAAGCCGTGGCGCACGCAAGCAAGCTATCCGTCAAGTCGCCCGAGAAGCGATCTGCCGCAAGCGCGATTAGCGCCGACTAATGCAGGTGGTGCACGTGGTGCAGGGTGGTGCGCGCCGGTTCACTCGACGGTCGTCGTCTGGGGCGCTGAGCCATTCGCGTCGGGACGCGGGGCATGAAAGCCGAGCGACGCTGAAATCTGCAGGGCGGTCTCGTTCAGATTCGCGAGCCATGCATCCTGCAGGCGATCGGCCGGTGCGGACAACGAGAGTCCTGCCACGAGCTTGCCGCTGTCATCGTAGATCCCGGCAGCGATGCAACGCACGCCCAACTCCAATTCCTCGTTATCGCGCGCATAGCCCGACTTGCGTACGTGGCTCAGTTCGCGCTCGAGCTTCTGCAGATCGGTGATGCTGTTGCGCGTATGCCCGGACAGACCGGTACGCGTGGCATATGCGCGCACGCGCGCGGCTTCGTCCGCGGCGAGGAACAGCTTGCCCACGGACGTGAGATGCAGCGGAGCGTGACCGCCGATGGCACGCACGACCTGCATGCCCGAGCGTTCGCTGTAGGCGCGCTCGATGTACACGATTTCATCGCCCTGGCGCACCGACAGGTTCACCGTCTGTCCGGTAATCCGGTGCAGGCCGCGCATTGGTGTCAGGGCGGCATCGCGCACCGACAGGCGCGCCTTGACCAGATTGCCGAGCTCGAGCAGACGCATGCCGAGTCGATACGTGCCCGGATCGCAACGATCGACGAAGCGGCACACCACCATGTCGTTCAGGATGCGGTGGGCGGTGGACGGATGGAGTTCGGTGGCTTGCGCCAGATCCTTGAGGCTGACCGGATCGGCATGCGCGGCGAGGGCATCGAGCAGACGCATCATGCGCTCGATTACCTGAATGGACGTGCGCGACTCCGCGCCTTGACTGCTTTCGTCTTTCATGAGGTAGGGCCGAGTTTCGTATAGGGGTGATTCTATATCATATTGTGAAAAATTCGCAGGGCTTCGCGTAGAAGAAAACTGCGAAAAAGGGAGGCTCGGCATGGCAGCGCCATGTCCTGCGTACAGACGCCGTCAATACCTCGAGCCAGCGTGACGAGTTGCATGCATGCCGTGACAGAAATCTAAAGTGCGCCGTCGATCGCATCGTTAGCATGACCTTCGTTCCCGTAACGATGTCGGGCCCCGCCGGGAGTGCGGGTGTGCCCAGCATCAAAAAGGAGAGGGGTGGATGTATCACGAATACGTGGGGTATGCCGGATGTCCGGATTGGCCGATGAAAACCAGTCCCTGGTCCGCGCCGGCGCAGATTTGCGAAAAGGGTGTTTCGATCGCGGAGAAACGCTCCGAAATCGCCGCGCAACTGATGCAGCTTCGGAATACGTGCGAGACGCTGAACCTGAGCACGTATTCCGTCGACAAGCTCACGGAGACGTTTGAAAAGTCCTTTGACAAGGCGACCGCCGGATACTGGCGCGGCGGTCTTCGCGACCCGTTCTGGCGCTGCATCACGACGCCCGACCGGCCCGGGTTCTTCTGCTCGATGGTTGGCGAGCAACTGGATCAGCAATGTGCCGAGTTGCTGACGCCATCCGCGCGGCGATTCCTGAAAGTGCTGACGGCGTTCGGTGAAGCGCTTGAGCACGAACGGGACATGCTGAATCGGTACGGCGATCTGGTAAAGCGCAATCACGCGGCATCGCGGGGCGAAACACATGCGGATGCAGGCGAGCAGTGGCAGGCACTGGAAGGTGCGAAGCGTCGGTGCATGGCCCTCTATGACGAGACTGCGCCGCTCGTGGAAAAGATGCGGCGGGCGATCGACCGGGCTTGCGCGAGCGTCCGGCCGGACAAGAAGCACCACGGCACGCGCGAGGCCATCACCGGCGGCGTCTACGCAGTCGCCGCCGTGGTTGCCGCCGTTGCGTTGTCGGTAGCGTCGGTGGCGGTGGCGATCGTGGGTTTTGCCGTCACGGTGCTGATTCGGTGTGTAAGCCTGGGAAGTATCCGGGGATTTGACAGGGAAAAGGGGTGGAAGGCCGTGGAAGACCTTCTGAATCACACGAGGGAATTCATCAACAGCGAGGAGCACAGAATGTATTCGAACATCAACAGAGTCATCACGTGGGAGCAGGCTGATCAACAAGCGCTTGCGTGGAAGCAGGGAGAGGAGGCGTTGAAGCTGGCTCGGGAAAACTGGCGTCAGAGCGAAAAGACGTTGGATCTGGTGCATGCGCTCCAGTCTCAAGTGAAGGCGACGTCGGACTCGGTGAGCGCTCTCGACTCGCGCATGTCCGGATTGTCCGGACGCATGTCACGCCTGGAGGAGAAGACCGACGATATGGCAGTCGACTTGAAGCGGGTGCTGAACCTGCTTTCGCTCGAGGCCACTTCGCGCACATGGGGGCGGCCGAGTTCACGTGAGGCGCCGTCCGACCGTGGCGACGGCGCACGGGTGGCAACGCGCCGCGCGCCCATGGAGCGGGCCGAATCACTGGAGACGTACCGGTCCGGGATGTGAGGCCCTTGTCATAACCGGCAACCTGCGAGTCCGGGAATCCACGCTGGGCCGTACCGGTCCAGCGTCTTATAATGGCCCATTATTCCCGAAAAGAGGATTCCCCCAATGCGCGTCGGACTCTTTGTCACGTGTCTGATCGACCTGATGCGTCCGGAGATCGGTTTCTCGACGCTCAAGCTGCTCGAGACGGCCGGCTGTGAGGTCGTGATCCCCGATTCACAAACCTGTTGCGGGCAGCCGGGCTACAACTCCGGCGAACGGGCCATCGCCCGCGATCTCGCCCAGAAATTCCTCGACGAATTCGAATCTTTCGACTATGTCGTCATGCCCTCGGGCTCGTGCGGCGGCATGGTCAAGGCGCATTACGGCGATCTCTTCGCCGACGATCCCGAGCTCATGGGCCGCTACGAGCGCTTGCGCCCGCGCGTGTACGAGCTCACCGACTTTCTCGTCAACGTGCTGCACGTGGAGACGGTGCCCGGCGACTACAACGGCGAGGTGACGTACCACGATTCGTGCTCCGGTTTGCGAGAACTCGGCGTCAAGTCGCAACCGCGTGCGCTGCTTGCCAGGATGTCGGGCGTGAAGTTGACCGAGATGAAGGACTGCCAGGCGTGCTGCGGTTTCGGCGGCACTTTCGCTCTCAAGTACGGCGATATCTCGACGGCCATCGTCGACGAGAAGTGCGCCAATATTGCGGCGAGCGGTGCGCCTGCCGTCGTGCTGGGCGACCTCGGCTGCATGCTCAACATCGAAGGGCGCCTGCGTCGCACGGGCGATACGAAGACGCGCGTGTTGCATATCGCGCAGGTGCTCGCCGGCGATGCGTGAATCCGTCGCCGTCTCCGACCTATCGACCCGTACGTCCGTGTGCGCCGTACCGTCTCCGGTGACGCGTGCTGGCCGTCATCACTTTTCGTGAGTCGCGATGCAAGTTCAATCGATGCAGTTCAAGGCGCGCGCCGGGCAAAAGCTCGCGGACCAGCGCCTGCAGGCCAACCTCAAGAAACTCTCGACGAAGTTTGTAACGGCGCGCGCGGTCGCCATGGAGGAGATCGATTTCGAGGCGACGCGCGAGGCGCTCAAGGCGAGGCGTAACCGCGGGCTGGAGAATCTCGACGTCTGGCTCGAGATCTTCGAGCGCGAAGCCACGCGTCGCGGCGCGACCGTGCTTTTCGCCGAATCGACGCAGGATGCCGCGCGTCTGATCGCCGAGATCGCGCGCAAGCACGACGTCAGGAAAGTGATCAAGTCGAAGTCGATGGTCACCGAGGAACTGCAGCTCAACAAGGTGCTCGCCGACATGGGCGTGCAGTCGATCGAGACCGATCTGGGCGAGTACATTCTTCAGATCAACGACAACGAACCGCCGTCGCACATCATTGCGCCGGTCGTGCACAAGGACAAGGACGAGGTCGCCGACCTGTTCGCGCGCGTACACGACAAGCCGCGTCTCACCGAGATTCCGGCCATGACGCGCGAGGCGCGCGAGATGCTGCGCCCGCAGTTTCTGTCGGCCGACATGGGCGTGACCGGCGGCAACTTCCTCGTGGCCGAAACCGGCTCCGTGGCGGTGGTGACCAACGAGGGCAACGAAGGCATGTGCACGATCATGCCGCGTGTGCATGTGGCGGTGACCGGTATCGAAAAGGTGCTGCCCACGCTGGAGGATCTGGCTACGGCCATGCGCCTGCTGCCGCGCTCGGCGACCGGGCAGGGCACGTCGAACTATTTCTCGTTGCTGACCGGCACGCGCGCCGAGGGCGAAGTCGACGGTCCCGATCATATGTATTTCGTGCTCGTCGACGGCGGGCGTACCGGGCTGATCGGCGGCGCGTTCCAGGAGATGCTGCGTTGTATTCGCTGCGGTGCGTGCATGAATCACTGCCCTGTGTACCAGAAGATCGGCGGGCATGCGTATGGCTGGGTGTATCCGGGGCCGATGGGATCGGTGCTCACGCCGAGCTACGTCGGACTGGAGAAGACGCTCGACCTTCCGCAGGCGGCCACGATGTGCGGCGAATGCAACCGGGTATGCCCGGTCGGCATTCCGATCTCGGATTTGCTGCGCAAGCTGCGTGAGCGCCAGGTCGATCGCGGCCTGCGTCCGTGGCAGGAACGGGCGGCGCTGGCGGCGTGGGCCTTTGCGGCGCGGCGTCCGCGTCTCTATTCGGCGCTTTCGGGGCTGGGCTCGCGTGCGTTGAAGTGGATGGGACGCGAGCGAGGCAGCATCTCCAAACTCCCCTTCGGCGGCGGCTGGACCGACACGCGGGAGATGCCGGTGCCGAGCGGCAAGACGTTCCGCGCCATGTATCGCGAGCGTCGCGCACCGCGTTGAACGTGGGCGGCCGGTCGATCGCCGGTCAGTCGCAAGAGAAAAAGCCGGACTGCGGGTCCGGCTTTTTTTCGCGGCGACGAAGCGTTGGCGGTTCAGTTTCGCGCCGGCAACGCGAGACGTTTCTCGATGCGTCGCTGCAGTGCCGACAGCCCCGTCGAGAGCACCCAGTAGATGGCTGCACACGCGAGATAAAGCGGCAGCGGTTGATAGGTCGATGCGATGACTTCCTGTGCCGAGCGCAGCAACTCGGTGACGGTGATCACCGACACGAGCGAGGTGTCCTTGATCAGGCTGATGAGGCTGTTGCCGAGACTCGGCACGGCGATACGCAGCGCCTGCGGCGCGATCACGTAGCGCAGCGTCTGCCAGTACGAGAGGCCGAGGCTGTATGCCGCGTGCCACTGGCCGCGCGGCATGCCTTCGAGTGCGCCGCGCATGCTCTCGGACAGATAGGCGCCGACGTTGAGGCTCAGCGTAAGCACGCCCGCGGGCGTTGGCTCGAGTGAGATGCCGATGCCGGGCAGGCCGTAGTAGACCACGAAGATCTGCACGAGCAGCGGCGTGCCGCGCATGATGCTCACATAGGCGCGGGCAATGGCGCGCAGCACGCGAACCTTGCCGATGCCCATGATCGCCACGACGATGCCGATCGCGAGGCCGAATACCATCGACATCAGGGCAAACTTGACCGTGAGCACGGTGCCCTGCAGGAGCACCGGCATGGATTGGGCGGCGAGTTCAAGTGGATTCATGGGGGCGTGTTTGTGAGTGGCGATGGTGGCGCGGTGCGGCGGCGCTGCCCGATGACCGGGCGTCGCGCCTTCGTCAGCCGATGCGGCGCGTTCGCCGTCGTGCGTCATCCGCGGTGAAGCGGCTGCGTTGGCGCTCTACGTGGACATTCCGGTCGCGGGGCGCCGCAAACGCGACGGCCGGCACCTGCTTTATGCGCATGGTGCCGGCCGTCGGGCGACGAACGAGGTGCCGCCGCGTAGCCGAATCGGGCGTGTTACTTCGCGGGCTTCGACGTGTCTTCGCCGAACCACTTCTGCGAGAGCTTGGCGAGCGAGCCGTCTTGCTTCATCTTCGTCAGCGCCTCGTCGACGGCCTTGGCGAATTCGGGGTTGCCCTTGCGGAACGGGATACCGACCGACTCGCTCGCGCCGTGGAGCACCGCGCCCGGACGCAGCGGCAGGTTCGACGTCTTGATCAGGTAGGCCAGCATCAGGCGATCGTTGAGTGCCGCATCGATACGCTGGGCTGCCAGGTCGCGCAGATATTCGGGCGCGCCCGGATACGTGCGCACGTCGATGCCGGGTACCGACTTGGCGAGCGTGTTGTAGTTGCTGCCGAGGCTCACGCCGAGCTTCTTGCCCTTGAGGTCGTCGAGCGACTTGAACTCGCGCTTGTCGTCCTTGCGCTGAATGAGCTGCGCTGCCGAGTAGACGTACGGCTGACTGAAGTCGACCGACTTCTTGCGCTCGTCGGTGATCGCCACCTGGTTGACGATGACGTCGAACTTGCCGGCCACCAACCCGCCGATGATGCCGCTCCACTCGGTGGTCACGAACACGGGTTTCACGCCCAGGCGTTCGGCGACGGCCTTGGCCACGTCGACATCGAAGCCGTCGAGCTGCCCGTCGGCGCCGCGATAGTTGAACGGGGGATAGGTGCCTTCGATGCCGATCTTGAGCACGCCCGCGGATTTCACGGTGCTGAGCAGGTCGGCGGCGCGCACCGGCGAGGTGGTCGCGAGCGCGGCGGCGGCCAGCGGGACGAGGCACAGCTTCTTGAACCAGTTTTTCATGGTGATGATCTCTCCCTTGGGGAATGTGGGGCGCGTGGCGTCCGGCCCCTCAGACCGTACGCAACGCTTGCACGCATTCTCGCACTAGCTCGGGTCCACGGTAAATCAGGCCGCTGTAAACCTGCACCAGGCTGGCGCCTGCGTCGAGCTTCGCCTGCGCGTCGGCACCGCTGAGGATGCCGCCTACGCCGATGATCGGCAGCGCGCCGCCGAGCTCGGCGGCGAGCGCCCGGATCACCCGGTTCGAGGCGTCAAACACAGGACGCCCCGACAGGCCGCCTGTCTCGTTCGCGTACGGGAGCCCGGCCACGGCCTCGCGCGAGAGCGTCGTGTTGGTGGCGATCACGCCGTCGAAGCCATGGCGCGTGAGCGTGCCGGCGATAACCTTGATCTGTTCGTCGTCGAGGTCCGGAGCGATCTTCAGTGCGATCGGGACGTACTTGCCGTGGCGATCGGAGAGCGCGCGTTGCTTGTCCTTGAGCTTGCCCAGCAATGCGTCGAGTTCGTCGCCGCCCTGCAATTGACGTAGGTTCTTCGTATTCGGCGAGGAGATGTTCACGGTCACGTACGTTGCGTACGGGTACACCTTCTCGAGGCAGATGAGGTAGTCGTCGACGGCGCGCTCGATCGGCGTATCGGCGTTCTTGCCGATGTTCAGGCCGAGCGGTCCCTTGTAACGCGCCGACTGCACGTTCTGGAGGAATTGCTCCACGCCGCCGTTGTTGAAGCCCATGCGGTTGATGATCGCTTCGGCTTGCGGCAGGCGGAAGATGCGCGGCTTCGGATTGCCTGGCTGCGGCCGCGGCGTGACGGTGCCCACTTCGACGAAGCCGAAGCCCAGCGCGGCGAGGCCGTCGATGCAGCTGCCGTCCTTGTCCAGGCCGGCGGCCAGGCCGACCGGATTGGGGAAGCGAATGCCCATGACCGTGCGCGGATTTTCAGGCAGTGTCTGCCCGACAAGTCCGGCCAGACCGAGCGAGGCGGCGCCGCGCAGGGTGGCCAGCGTCAGATGGTGAGCCTGTTCGGCGTCAAGACAGAACAGGGCGCGACGGGCCAGAGGATAGAGGGGCGCAAGCACGATGTCGGGTTCGGCGGAATCGGAAAGTCGCCATTTTACCGGGATACCGGTCGCAGAGCGCGTCTTTTTCTACGCTCTGCGTACTCTTGTTTTGCGTAGCATCGGGCGCCTTATGGACGCGATGCGCACTACGATGAGGCAATGGCAGGCGAAGCGCGGGCGGAGTGGAGACGAAAACCCACGGCCCGCCAAAGTGCGGGCCGTCGTCCGGAGCAGCGAGCGTGTCGACTTTGCGGAGTGCGTGTCAGGTACCGGCTGCGTCCAGTAGCTGTTCCGGCATGTCCTGCCACTGGCCGTCGACCAGTCCTTGGAGCGGTCGGAAGTTCGCCTTGTACACCATCTTGCGACTTGCCTGAATCCAGTAGCCGAGATAGACGTGCGGCAATCCCAGGGCGCGCGCCTGTTCGATCTGCCAGAGGATGTTGTACGTACCGTACGATGCGCCTTCGATGTCGGGATCGAAGAAGGTGTACACGGACGACAGGCCATCGCTCAGGATGTCGACCATGCTGATCATGCGTAGCGTGCCCGCGCCCTGATGACCGGGCGGCTCGCGGAATTCGACGAGCCGCGAGTTCACGCGGCTTTGCAGCAGGAACTGCTCGTATTGCTCGCGACTGTCGTGGTCCATGCCGCCGCCCGCGTGACGCCGCGACTGATAGCGCATGTACAACTGGTAGTGCTCTTCCGTGTAGTGCAGACCGGAGACGTTCACGGCGAGCGTGGCGTGGCGTCGCCAGATGCGTCGTTGCGTACGGTTGGCGGCAAAGCGGGCGACCGGCACGCGCACGGGCACGCAGGCACGGCAGCCATCGCAATAGGGCCGGTATGTGAAGACGCCGCTGCGGCGAAAGCCGGCGCGGACCAGTTCGCTGTACACGTCGGAGTTGATGAGATGGCTGGGCGTGGCGACCTGCGAGCGAGCCGTATGGTTGTCGAGATAGCTGCAGGGGTAGGGCGCCGTTGCGTAGAACTGAAGGGCGGACAGCGGAGAGAGCGGCAGTTCGTTTGGGTGGGTCACTGGGAAACCTCGTGAGCCTTGTCTGCTGCGTTACCGTAGGCGAGTGCGCCCAGAATCTGTTTGTCCAGACGCCAGACCGGTGCCGGTGCCATGACCGCCGTCTGCACGTGTGCGAGAAACGCATGGCGGGGAATTTCGCCGCCGCCGAGCGACGCCAGATGGGCGGTACTTTGCTGGCAGTCTATCACCTCTATTGCGTGTGTGCGTGCAAACGCGACGAGTGCGGCGAGTGCGATTTTTGAGGCGTCGCTGCGCTTGGCGAACATCGATTCGCCATAGAACATGCGGCCGAGCGATACGCCGTAGAGGCCGCCGACACGCTCGCCGTCGTAGAACGTCTCCACGCTGTGCGCGAGGCCTGCATCGTGCAGTGCGCGATAGGCGCTCACGATGGCGGGCGTGATCCAGGTGCCGTCCTGGCCGCGCCGGGGCGCCTCGGCGCAGGCGTGCATGACGGCCGCGAAGTCCGCGTCGAGGCGGATTTCCCAGGTCTCTTCGCGCAGCACGCGGCGCAGTAGCTTGCGGAAGTTATGGCTGACGACGAAGTTCTCGGGGCGTAGCACCATGCGTGGGTCGGGGCTCCACCAGAGCACCGGCTGACCCTGCGAGTACCACGGGAAAATGCCGCGGCGGTAGGCGGCGAGCAGGCGTTGCGGCGAGAGATCGAGCCCCGCCGCGAGCAGCCCTGGGGCGTCGCTCGACGCGTCGAGCGCTTCGTCGACCGGAGGAAAGGGATCGTTTGCTTCGAGCCAGACGACCATGGCGACGTCAACCTGCGGAACGAGCGGATCGGTGGACGGGGGCCGACCTTGCGTGCGGGCGAAAAGCGGAGGGGCGCTCAGACACGCAGCATCGGCGTGAGGATGTCTTCGGTGTGCGCGGTGTTGACCGGCAGACCCGGCACCGGCGTGCCTGGTAGCGCAGCGCCATTGGCGACTGGCTCCAGATGCACGCCGAACGCGCCGGCGCGACGATCCTCGAAGAAAAAGCGCAGCGTCTTGGCCACGGTCGCGAAGGCGATCTCGTCCCAGGGGATTTCGTCTTCCGAGAAGAGTGCGACCTCCAGGCTCTCTTCGCCGGCGGCAAATTGCGGTTCGCGCATCTGTGCCAGATAGAAGATATGGACCTGATTGACGTGCGGGACGTTGAGCAGCGAAAACAGGGCGCCGACTTCGACGACGGCGCCGGCTTCTTCCAGCGTCTCGCGCGCGGCGGCCTGAGCCGTCGTTTCACCGATTTCCATGAAACCCGCGGGCAGCGTCCAGTAACCGAGACGCGGCTCGATGGCACGCTTGCACAGCAGCACCTGATCGCCCCAGACGGGCACCGTGCCGAGCACGTTGCGCGGGTTCTGATAGTGGATGGTGCCGCAATGGGTACAGACATGCCGCTCGCGGTTGTCGCCGGGCGGAATGCGCAGCTCGACCGGATGGCCGCAGGCGGAACAGAATTGGATGGGAGGACGTCGGTTCATGGTTGCTGCGAGTGTATCATCGGCGGCGCGCGCTGTGCGGCGCCCCGCCCGGCGTCGCGGGATAACCCATGTTGCGGGGCACAGCGATGAGCGCGCCGCGGCCGTCGATGGGGACGAGGAAAATTATCCGTCATTCTTGTTGCACTGCGATGGCAATTGTCATATAATCTTATTCTTCAGACGCGGGGTGGAGCAGTCTGGCAGCTCGTCGGGCTCATAACCCGAAGGTCACAGGTTCAAATCCTGTCCCCGCAACCAAATTCGAAAGCCTGATTTCCACGTGAAATCAGGCTTTTTGCGTTCTGGCGCCGCCATGTGCGCCGTGCATCGATTTTGTCCGAACGTCGCGCCGATCGCGCTGAACGTGTCAACGAATCTTGGTCAGACGCCGCTATGTCAGGCATTTTCACTACCAGCGAACATGAGTACGACGCCATCACCGAGCTATGGGAGGCGTCCGTGCGTGCGACGCACGATTTCCTGAGCGACGCCGATATCGAATGGCTGCGTCCGCGCATTCGCCACGAATACCTGGGGGCTGTCACGCTGCGGGTGTTTCGCGACGATGCCGGCCTGATCCGTGGATTTGTGGGGGTCGCGCAGGGTAGCGTGGAGATGTTGTTCGTGGCGCCCGAGGCACGTCGCCAGGGCATCGGGGGAGCATTGCTCGCATACGCCGTGCGCGAGCTCGACTGCACGCGCGTCGACGTCAACGAGCAGAATCCGCAGGCGCTGGCGTTCTACCGGCGCGAAGGTTTCGATGTGGTCGGGCGTTCCGAGCTCGACGGGCAGGGGCGGCCGTTCCCGCTCCTGCATTTGGAACTCGCTAGCGCGAAGACGGCATCAGACGTTGTTTGATCCTGGCGCCGAACACATTCACGGCGAGGCCGGACATCACCAGTGCGGCGCCACCAATCTGGGGCGCCGTGAGCTTTTCGTCGAGCAATAGCGCGGCCGAGGCGAGTCCGATGATCGGTACGAGCAGCGAGAACGGTGCGACCTGACTGGCGGGGTAGCGTGTCATCAGGCGCCCCCACAGCGAGTACCCGACGAGTGTGGCGACGAAGGCGAGATACGCGATTGCGAACACCGACGCTGCCGAGATGTGTGCGAGCGAATCGGCGATCTGCTGCGGGCCTTCGAACCAGTAGGACAGCAGTGCGAAGGGAATGGGCGGAATCAGGCTCGCCCACACCACGAGACCGACGAGATCGACGTTGCCGATTTTCTTGGTGACGATGTTGCCGGTCGCCCAGCTTAGCGATGCGCACAGCGTGAGGACGAAGCCGAGCAGTGTCATTGCGCCGTCGCCTTGTCCGCCGATGACGGCCAGACCGGCTGCGGCGATCAGCAAGCCCGCGATGTTCTGTGCACGAAAGCGTTCGCCGAGGCACAGCACCGCGAGCCCCAGCGTAAAGAAGGCTTGCGCTTGCAGCACGAGCGAGGCGAGGCCGGCGGGCATGCCGACGTACATTGCGGTAAACAAGAGGGCGAACTGTCCGAACGAAATCGTCGCGCCGTAGGCGGTCAGCCATCGCCACGGGACTTGCGGACGTTTGACGAAGAAGATCGCAGGAAAGGCGGCGAGCAGGAAGCGCAGTGCACCGAGCAGCATGGGCGGCACGCCATGCAGGCCGACCTTGATGACGACGAAGTTCACTCCCCAGGCGAGTACGACGATGAGTGCCTGTAACAGATCCTTCGGTGCCATGCGGCCTCTCCTTGTGCTGCGTGCTCGTCAGCGTGTCATTCGGGGGAAGGCGAAAGTGTACTCCTGGCGCGTGAACGTGTCGTGTGAAGAATCCGCGCTGTCCCCGTGGCGACGGCCGCGGGCGCCCATGTCGAGCGGGCGGCGCATCCCGGCGACGCGCAGAAGCATGACGTATACTTTGTGTTTCGTTTTTCAAGAGACGTCGTCTTGCCAAGGCGGGACGGCGTTTGCTGTATCTGAGGAATTTGCATGAACCTGCCTGCACGCCGCGTCAGCGTCGCGCCGATGATGGATTGGACGGCTTAAACGCGCGAAAGCCGCGTCGTTTGGGCGTTCTAGGGTAGGGTGATGATTCATGTAGCACGGATGTAGCACTTCTTCGCGGGCCGGGCCGTGGCGCAAGTCCTCCGTGGACGAGCGAGTTCGCCTCAGACGAGGCAGTTCCGGGCCGTGAGCAAGGTTGGGGGCTCTGCTGATGAGTGGCGTGCATTCGCTGACGAGACAGCCATGAAAAACACCCCAAAGATTGGATTCGCATCCAATTTTCGGGGTGCAATCTACACATCGAGCCTCTTGCTATTGCGATTGAGGCACACGATTCAGTAGCAGAGTTGGTTGCACTCTTTCACTGCCGCTGCTCGGCGTTCATCGATGTACTTCGCCAGGTCCTCCACATGCACTCCCTTCGCGCTTTTCTGTGAACCCTCCATTCGGACTAAGGGGAGCGCGATATCGCCTGCGCCAATCTTTCGCGTCAGTTTCTCTGCGCTGAGGTGGGAGAAGTAGTCCCGGCACACGATTTCGATAGGGACCACTGCGACAGCACCGTACTGAGCCATAAGAAGAAAAGTGGTGTTCATCGGATACCGCCTGCGCTTGGTTTGCTCGCCCTGGGGTGAGTTGCAGGCGGCTGCATGCTTCCAGTTTGAGAGCTAGCAAACGTGCCACGTCGCACGATTTGCTCGCAGCGAGAATATTCGAACATTGTTGTATCTCCTTATGCCTTGCTGGAAACGGCCGGACGCTCTTTTGTCGCCATCCAAAAGTAGCCGTTGTCCTGACTCCAGTAATACGCGTGATCGTCAAGCGTCGCACCAGTCTCCAATGCCGAATCGTACGCAGCGACGATGGCTTCGGCGGGGCTATCCACGAGGAAATGCCTAATCGTTTCTGGCTCAGGAATCGTGATGCCGCGACTTGTCCAATAGCGCTTCTCGTTCAACTGATGCTCGTCAAAGTTCTTGACGATGTACTTGCCGATGTAGGACGCGATCTTGTGACGCAGACCCACTTCGCGATTCGGATTACGAACGTCGACGTTGCCGTTGTCTTCACCGACGACGCGCAACCACAGCGTCCGCAGTACCCGGTAGTTCTGTCGGCCCTTAACGGCAATGTGAAGATGCCAAGCACCGCGCTTTTGACGTTCTGCGACCGCGACGTATTGGAAGTTCTGAATCCGGCCTAAGAGGCGGCGCAGTGCGTCGAAATCGCGCTTGAGTCGTTCCTTGTCCAGCATGTTCTCGCGATACGTCAGCGTGATCATCCTGTCCGCGCCAATGGCTTTGCAGCGTAGCCGAACTTGCTGTTTCGCACGCTTGGCGGCCATCAGCTTGTTCTCCTCCGTGGTCTGCGACTCACCGCGCTTTGCACGCGGCATGAGGTGAAACGCTTGCACCTTCAGGTAGCGGTCGAATCGAATCGCTGTCGCCTCAAGTTGACCGTCCTCAAACACACGTCGACGGACGATCCACTCGCGACGGAAAGGGGAGCAGTTCAATACGTTCGTGTCATTCATCGCTTGCCTCAATCACGTTGATCAGGGGTCCCCTTGCGCGGATGGCTTGGGGGTAAGTGTTCCTGTCGTGCCTTGTCTGGCGAGCGCTTCCGAGGACTTGTCGTTAAGTGCTAGTGATACAAGTCTACGGGCGCACTTCGTGCGCCCGCCGTCCTCGACCCTGCGGGCGGCGGGCGCTCGCAGTGCTTTCTACCTGTTGTCCGTAACCTTAGCGATCAAGACGAGTGATAGCGCGCCGTGGACGACTGGAAGGTTTGGCATGAAGGCCAGAATGCAGAGGTATGAGGTGACGGCGGACGCGCGAGGTAATACCCGCTGCTCGGTCACGCAAGCCGCGCTGAGCCGCGCGACAACCGCCCGGACTCTGCAAGGCACGCATACGCAACCCTCTCTCCGGGTGCGGCGCTGACACTCCCGACGCTAGACGTCCTGAAAGACGACCGGCTTACGGAAGCAATAACGTCAACGAACGAACCAACGGGTGAGGTTGGGTTGCGACGGCCCTACCTGCTGGGCGAGAAAGGAAATTTTTGGGATGATGGCCGCAGTACGACGATGGACACTGCCCGCGATGGGATATTGGCCGAGCTCTCGTATAAATGCCCTAGCAAACGCTTTTGAGCGCTAAGAGACTTCTGGCATCTGTCGCCGGAAGTGGTGATGCTTGGTGCTGCACACAAACGGAAGCCGCGTATGGAGGCGTGGCGCGAATGTGGAGTTATTACAGCAGCGCGCGAACGCACCGTATATGGGGAAATTCCGATTGGAACGACGGGGAGGGGAGTGATGGCGTGCATGGCGAAAGGCGTGGCTTGAAATTGAAGCAGCGAGCGCACATGAGGGTAGCGCGATGCTGTAGATACAGCCGAAACATGCGGGGGCCATGCCGTTGGCAGAGTCAGACGAACTGCTGAGGGGAAGACTACGCGTCGAGGCAATCAGCCTTCAATTTGTGGCATTCACAGACGAGTTCAACTGTCATTTCGCCAAGCTCTTCGAAGATCGCGACGAGGAATCGATGAGGTATTTCGTTGCCGGTGTCCGTGGTTGTGCACGTCGTGAGGGCAAGGATACGTTCGGAGAGCGTGTTGAGTTTGTCGACGGAAGCGTGGACTAAGGAAGCTGTGGGAAGATGAAGCGTCATGCGGGGCACCTCTAACTAGCCAATCTGAGATTCCCGCCACCCGCTGCATTGCGCAGGGGTGGGCGGGCACTGGACTAGGTTAGCGAACCGCTGATGTACCAGGCTAAAGCGGCACACCCGAAGGTGTCCCAATCCAGGCCCACCCATAGATTGGATGTGCGTGGTAAATCGCACACGAAAGCCGCAATGTTCTGCGGCTGTGTGCCCTGGCATTCATCATTCGGGTCGCTAAACCCGGTCGCGTTTGGGGCGCGACGGGAACAAGATTATCGAGCTGACGATGTGGGCACCACGCGTTCGGAGTCGCATTCTAGGTCACTCATTGAGATTCAGAGCATTCCGATGCCTCAATAGGGATTCTCCTTGGCCGATGGCGAACATCGACGCAATGCGCAGCCAGAAACGAAAACGGAGCCGAACGGCTCCGTTGAATCGTGCGCACAGGCGACATTATCCGTACCGTTTGACTAGCAGCCCGCTAGCGATGAGTCCAGCGATCGTGGCAATCACCGTAGTGGTTACGCTGGGAGTCATAGGCGCTACCCCGAGGCTTACCGAAACTGTTCCAGCGAAAGCGGAGGCGACTTTTATCAACCCGCTAGAAGCCTGTGGACGACGTTGATACGAAGTGCTTCGATGTCTGAAACGAGTCTTTGGAATCGCACGCGCTTTCGCTGAGCTAGCTGCAAGTTTCTTCCGCGCGGGTGTCGCGTCGATGATTCGCTTTCGCTCCGTTCGTATCTTCGCGTACTTATGACGGCCTGCATCCTGTCAGTCGATGAGAGGAGTAATGCGGTCGCGGTGTACGGTGCGCGCATGCGACGATGGGCACTTCGAGCAGCGCTTGCTGTGGGAATCGCTGTGGTACCGGGACGTCGCCGCATGCCTGACTTCCGCTTGGAGCAAAGGAGGGCGGCAGCCAATTCTCGGAAATTTGAGAGCGAGCTCAAGCAAACCAGTGTCACTTTTTCGTATCCGAGCGGGAACAAAAGCGCTTGAAGCACCCAAGTTGAGTAATTTCGTACCTGATCGGGAACCAAATGGCGATGTGAATGCGGATTTTCTAATTTCGTTTCCGAGCGGTAACGAAATTTGTTCCAGAGGGATCTTGTTGCGATATCGTATCCGTTCGGGAACGAAATCCAAGCTAAGCCGGCTGTCAGGCTATAATGTTCCCGAACGGGAACGAAATGAGGTGATGGTGATGACGGATGAACTCATCAATGGCGCGGAATCTTTGGGGCGAACGATAAGGCTCGCTAGGCTTCAGCAGGGCTTCACGCGCGACGCCCTGGCGCTGGCGACAGGCCTGTCGCCCAAGTTCATCAGCCAGGTGGAGGCAGGCAAGCCGACAGCACAGTTGGGCAAAGTGCTCCTTCTCTTGCGAGAGTTGGGTGTCTCAATTCGCGCGCAAATTCCCGAGCTTTATTTCGAGCCTTCGAACACTCGTATGGTGAGAGCCGCGGAACGGCTGGTCGCTAACCAATCACCCGTTGCTGTTGCATTGAAAACGCAAAGAGTTAGAAAGAACCAAGAGACTTCAGCCGCCCCCGAGACTGAATCCTCAAAAGACGTAAAGAGGAAAGTTAAATGACGGAACGCTCACTGAAGGTTCTTTCCAACGGCCAGCACATGGGAAGCTTGACCGAAACCGATGGCGTTTGGTCGTTTGGATATGCCCCAGAATGGCTGTCGTTCGACCAACGCTTCGAGTTGGCACCAGCGTTCCCGCTGAATGAAAAAGTTGTAATTGACGGCTCCAGTCAGCGACCGGTGCAATGGTTTTTTGACAACCTTCTGCCGGAGGAAGCGATGCGCATCGCACTTGCGAAGGAGGCAAAACTGGAGTCGGAGGATTCTTGGGGCTTGCTGGCGTACTACGGACGAGAGTCTGCCGGATCTCTCACGCTGCTTCCTCCGGGTGAGGGCGATGACGCCGGAGGTCGGCGTGCATTGCCATACGACGTACTTGAAGCTCGCATTCAGGCAATGCCATCTGCGCCGATCACGGCAGACGCTCCAAAGCGAATGAGTGCGGCCGGCGCTCAGCAAAAGCTGTTGGTGATTCTCGACGCGGAGCATGACAACCAGCTTTTTGAGCCGGAAGGGAATGAGCCATCGACGCACATTCTCAAGCCGGATATGCGCCACACCGGGTATCCGCATTCGGCCGTCAACGAGTTTTACACGATGCGTCTGGCCCGAGCGGTTGGACTGCCCGTTCCGAACACCTACTTGCTGCGTGTCCCATCGGCTTGCTACGTGGTGGAACGATTCGACAGAAATCTCAAAAAGAGTCCAGTCCAAAGAATTCACACTCTCGATGCGTTGCAACTCCTGAGTCGTGACCGAACGTTCAAGTACCACTCGGCAAATGCCGAGTCTCTCTCTGCGTGCATTGAACATCAGACAGCCAGGGCTCTCAGTAGAAACGCGATATACCGATGGGCTGTGTTCAACGTGTTAGTTGGGAATGGTGACAACCATTTGAAGAACGTGTCGTTCTTCTCGCAGCCAGGTGGCTATGGACTGGCACCGTTCTATGACTTGCTTAGCACGGTGGCGTATCACACGCCGGAAAACTATGGATGGAGCCAATGGCCAAATGTCGAATTGGCGATGCGCATCGGAACGGCCACGCACTTTGACGACGTTATTGTCAAAGTCCGGGAGCAGGCAGAACCTCTTCGTGCGGCTATTGAGCGTGCCCACAACCTATCAGGAGGAGAGGCTCGACTGCTTCGCATGATAGTCAACATGCCAATCAAAGAGATGACGATTCGACTCGGGGGAGGGCAATGAGTTGAGATGTTGCATTTCACCACGTCAGCCATTACTGGAATCTCTATGTGGGGCTTAAACGTGCCCGAAACGCGACGGTGTGATCAGACGCGGTGTTAGATGTCTCTAATACGTCAGAGTCGCCCGTAACGTGCCAAACCCCTATTTCTCGGTATATGGCACCAACCAAGAGATTCAGAGCAAAAAAAATTTTTGGACCGAAGGGCAGCAGCACAGGGTTAGTTCGGGATAACAGGTTTGATGTGACGGAAGCCAATTGGCCAAACGCTTCCGTTGGATGATCTACCCTGTAACTGACGAGTCGATCGCGCAACTGTGATCGCTTCATGAGTTCAGTGTTGTTTGTCACGACGGCCTCATCATATGCAAATAGCGGTGAGCACGGAAAAAAAACCCACGTTTCGCTCGCATCGAAGTATTCACACGCTCCCTCTGCTTTGGCTCGTTCATATCCTAGGCCAACAACTAGCGCTGTCGATGCTCCTGAATCGCTTGGCCAACCTGCGAACCAATCGCTTATTGGCCTGATGTCCTCGTTGGGAGGGAGGGTTGTGGGGGGCGGAGAGTATGACGCTATGGCATAGCCGACCACCAATGTTAGTTCTCGATTGCTAGCGGAGCGGCAGATTGCTTCAAACGTTGCTGCCATGACAGGGCGAGGCATGCAGGATACGTCTATTGCGACAACGGGGGATTCCAACTTGCTACTCCGAAACCAATGTTCGATTGTGGCGGGGACTGATTCGATGCCAATGAGGGTCGCGTTGCTAAAGGGGCCGACCGCTGTGCCTGGCGAGCCGTTTGCAGATTGCGATATCAACAGAGATTCCCGTGCAATGCTCTCCAGTGACATGGGAATAACTTGTCCACGTGTCTCCGAAGATTGTGTCGCTATCAGGAGGTCACACTCCTTCAGTTGCGAAAGAGTGACGTCGTGCATATCGCTCAACTGAAAGCTCATATTAATCTCCATTGCACAGGATGAGTTTCTGATTCTCCTTCAAGCAGGCCGGTCTGGGTCCCTTTGGAGGTCGTTCGTCCCTTGTCGGAAGTGGATAATAATTCACCAGCGCGAAGCGCCGCGCTCATCTTCTGTTCCTTAACGTAAAGCAATGGAAGGCGGAACTCGGGAGCGAGCCGATACGTGATGCGAACACGTGCACCTACGAGAGTTTGCACACTCCCACCCGCGGCAAGTGGCGCCGGTCCGCCTCCTCGGAGAATAACCAATGCTCCCAAATCGATGGCGGTCTTGATGTACTCATCGAATTGATCAATTGAGGTTTGGTCAACAAGAAATGACATTGCGGGATCCGTGTTGAACGGACCGTCAAAAAGAACTGTTGAGATTGAGTGACCCAATGCTTTCACAAAATCGTGCGGAGTCCATCTGCGCCCGCTAGCTGCAGCCTTTGTCGGATAAACCATTAATTTTGCCGACATCTGCTGAACAAAATCCCTGATGGCGGCGGACTGAACGGTAGGGGTGCTCAATGCATGCCCATCTGCCTTGCTTGCTGAGACCAACGCTTCCACCATGGTCAGTACCCATCGAGGATTTCCTTCCGTCAAATCGATGATGTTAGGAACGCCGAAATACCCATGGGGGCCGCGCCGTCCACCTTTTCTCTTTGCTCCGTTAGCGTAGGTGTAAGACTCGATTTCACGAACACGATGAAATACAAGTTGTGTGATCTTTCTAACGAGGATTCCCTCTGGGGTTGCATCTTTATACGGAGGGTTGCGAGGGTCTATTTTTTTTTCGTCGAGCAAATGCCGAAACGATTCATCCTTGGCGTAAAGAGTGCTAAACGCACTGACGCGGGCTCGTTGCATAGCCGGCGTATCCTTAATGTTCAGGAGCTGGATATCTTCGCTTGACTTGCTGTCATCGTCAAAATCTTCAGTAGACCAACTGGCCCCCAAAATCCTATGAAGCGTAGAGACATCAATTGCTTGGTCGAGCGCTCTAGACAAGCTTGCTGCAAACAATCTGCTTGCGAAAGCACGAGCATCTCCCTTCTTTTCGTACCATAGCTTTATGGGACGGTAGTCTTCGAACGAACTAGACGCGCCGGCTTGTCCTACGGGTATAAGATCGGAGCCCGTGGGGCTTAACGCTAACTTAAATCGGACCTTGTTCGATGTGGAGCGCAGTGCATCGACAATCGTTTGAAGAAGCGCCTGCGGAACAATTTCAAGTTCGTCCAATAGGACTGCCCATAGCTGATTGGGACGTTCCAGGACATCATTGACACTTTCGATTGCCGATACCAGATTATCCAGCCACGTGCTTGTGATGTAGGGATATTTTTCGCGGACTTCTTTTGCACTTGTCCCTTCGGCAAGCAGGGACGCAACCGAGCTGAGTTGGATTTGACGTTTGCGAAGGGCTAGGCGGATGCCGTTGAACGATGGCACCGGAACGTCAAGTAACCAGACCTCTGCTAAGACGGACACTATGTCCGCTTGAATTTGTCTACTTGCCGGGAAGAATAGTAAGGGATGCGCGGCGCCAAATTTAGGTTCAAGCTCTACACAGCGCTGAATTGTGTCAATCAAAGCCAATCCGACTGCGACCGAAAAAACCGACTGTTGTAGTAAGTCTTGCCCCACTGGATCGACAATGCGAGCCACACGTAAAGACAATTGCTTTGCCCAGCGGACATCGGCGGGAACAAAAATTCCGATGAAATTGATGTCCTCTCCTTGGACGTGCTGACGCCACAGTGCATAAGCCTCGGGTGTTAGCATCCGAAGCAGCGTCGTTTTCCCACTTCCGCGAGGGCCCTCCAAAATGCAGTGAGCCTTGCTCAGCAGGCGTTCAAAGGCAGGTGGAGGCAAAAAACGTTGCGCGACCTCTGGCGGAGCCAAGTCACGTGCATTGAAGACGTCACCGCCAGCTGAAGAGGTTTCGTTCATCGCGCTACCTCGGTCGGGAGCCAATCACCGTCTTGCCATGTTGAGTGTAGCCCCTTGCTTTCCATCAGGCCTCGCAAGAATCGTGTGTCTGCAGGTTGCAGGTGACGCAATATGGGAACTCGACCCAGCACCTCCTCCCAACGTAGATACGGAATATCTTCGTTTGCAAATACATTAACTACCGAGTCGATGGCCTCTTCAAGGTCAAAATTTGGCACATGGAATCCGCATCGATCTGGTAGGCCGCCTCTCTGCGCGTTGTTGTAGGACCAACCGGAGCCGGTCCAGGACAGCGCGCGTATATGTGCGCGAGCTTTTGGCTGCAATGATTGGTCTAATACGTCCATTTCTATAATGTAGAACTGTTGCTGCATTTTCAGCGCCAAATCCCCGTCAAGAAACGCACCAAAACTGCCCGCAGAAAAGACCATAGGGGACCCCATGCCGCCTTGCGACGGGATTAGCCGAGCATAGTGTTTGTGACCGTGGATCACCAACCATGTAACGCCGGTTTCCTGAAGTGCCTCCATCAGCTGAGCACCGTTGTACATGTTGGTCCTATCCTCAACCAGGCCTAGCGGCTGATGCGGAATTGGGTGGTGGTGCATGAGAGCAACAAATGCCCTTGATTTTCCTTTGGAAACGCGGGCTTTCAACTCTTCTCTGAGTAATTGCAACGCCACGTCACCAACGCGCCCTCTCTCAAATTCGTTCGGGCGAGTCGTTGGATGAAAGTGACTCGAGTTGATGAGAAGGAATAACGCATTAGGCTGTTCAACGATCTGATAGCCGCGTCCCCAGTAAATCCACCTGTCACCATCATTGGTAAATGCGGTAGATGGGTAATCGACTTGCTTTTGGATCACCGATAAGGGATCTAATGCTTGTTCGCTATTTCCTGCCTGATTATCCCTTTCGCTAGCGCGAGAGTTGACTTCGTGGTTCCCCGTGACTGCCAACAAGTGCTTTGCACCAAGCGCTGCTTGCAACTCTTTGAGTTGACGCCAGCCCTCGTCAAATCCATCGGGACTTGCTCTATTCGTGATGTCACCAGCGCAAAGAAGATAGTCTGCACTTAGCAACTCAGCGGGAGATCCCGATGACGATTGCTTTACAAGTTGGAGAAGTCCATGCATCGGGTCGCCCGCGACTCCATTTCGCGCGGTAATCGGGCGGCACGGATCCGTGTCCGTCACGCGATCGTAATGCAAGTCGGATAGGACTGCCAGCCGTAGCTGGGTACTTGACATGTCGGGAACATGCATGGGTTATTTGCTTTTGTAATTGCGCAGAATAATCTCGGAAACCGAGGTCCGTCCAGCGGTGAACCCGCTAACGTTGCGAGCCACCTCAACTCGAGTCAAATTCCATTTGCAGAAAAGATCTCGTACTATAGGTAGATCGGCGTACGAAATTAGTATTTTAGCGCCTCTATTGCTTGCCATCTGAACTGCGGAGAACAGGCGCTGCATGTCTGACATTTTGAAAGCACCGGGGCCGTATTCTCCCCTGTCTCGGACGTCACGGCCTGCATACGGGGGGTCTAAATATACAAAATCTCCTTCGCCCGCGTTCGCGACAATATTTTCAAAGTCACTGCAATGGAATTCCGCGTTACGAATTAGACGGCCGAAAGCAAGTAGCTCTTCAATATTTGGAATGCTCCCAGTATGTCTGCCGCGAGAAACGTTAAAGTACCCCGCACGATTTGTTCGATATACGCCGTTAAAGCAGAATCGATTTAAATATAAGAACCGTGCAGCACGCTGCTCAGCTGAAAGCGTATTAGGGGCGATGGATCGAAGGCGGTAGTATGTGGCCGAATCAATGGGCAAAGCGTGGGCAAGTTCGGCCACAACGCGGGGGCGCCACGAAATAATCCGATAGAAATGGATAAGTTCACTATTGATGTCCCCTACAAGCGCATTTTTTGGCTTCAGGGCCACAAATAGGCAAAGTGACCCGCAGAATGGCTCTACGTATCGGTCGAATGCCGTGGGGGCGAGTTCCTGCAACTGTAGTAGCAATTTACGTTTGCTACCGGCCCATCGGATGGGTGATCGTGACAGCTCGTGCGCAAGCACTCTATTCCCCTTCCCTATATTTTTAGTGGAACTGATTAAGCCTCTGCCCGAACACTGCGGGGAGTGAATCTCTTGAAGGGGCAAGTTTCTGGCACAACCAATCCAATAGGTCTTGCGCCCGCCGTAGGTAAAGTGTACCAACATATCCCGGCATGCAGTGAGGAGGCCGCCTCGTGCAGGCTGTCTCAAAAGAAATCAATTCGTCCCATAGAGCGAGAGGTGCTCGCCGGAGCGGTCGGCGAATGCGCTTCACCAACGGGGCGGTGCGGTGCCTGGAGGGCTAGCGATCTCCGCAATAGCTAGGCAGCTCAAATAAACACGTGTGCAAGGGTGCCTATGAGTACCGCCGTTTTCGGGCCCGTGATCCATGGCACCGTAAGCCTCAGTCACCCCCGCTTGAGGTTAGTAGCCTATCTAGTTAACTCTTGATATGGCACATCGATGATGCTGGGGTGTTCTCCGCGTGACGCGTACACCGACGGTGCCAGTCTCTCAAGCCACGACCAATCAGCGAATCGATTGCCGGTCTCGCGGATATGTGTGTATCTCTTCAGGCTTGTCCAGCTTCGGTGGCCGGTTACGGCTGCCACGCGAGGTATCGATAGACCTTGTTCGAACAGCCAACTGGTGCCTTCGTGGCGCAGGTCATGAAATCGCAGATCCTGAATTTGCAGGAACTGGCATGCGCGCGTGAACGCCGCGCCGACGGCGTCGGTGGTGTGGGGGAAGATTCGGTCTTCGCCTTCGTGTTGAGGTATCGCAGACAGAATGCGCATGGCTTCCGGGGGAAGGTCGCACCAGATGTCGTTGCCGATCTTTTGTCCGGGGTGTTTCATGTCCCGTACCAGTATCCGCGAGCCATCCCTGTCCAGGTTCGACCACTTGATCGTCACGATCTCTTCTTGGCGTCGGGTCGAGAAGATCGCGAAGGGCACGATGTACTGCATCGGCACGCTATTAGGATGCCGCTGGCGAATTCCTACGAAATGTTCGAGCAGCAGATCCAACTCGGCAAAACGCACGCGTCGTTCCCTTTTGGCCGACTTGCCGGTATGACCAAGGTGGGACAGAACTCGCCGCGCATCCTTCAATGCTTGCTCGGACAGCGGGTAGCCCCACGCAGGACGTGCTACGTTCACAACGGCTCCGATGTGAGACATATAGTTACTCGCCGTCTGCGGAAGCACATCGAGACTCTTGGCAAAGTCAACGTAGTCCGTGCTGCCGAGTTCGCTACAACGCTTTTCCCCGATGGGCGCTCGCGCGACAGCATTCAGGACCTGAGCCTTCGTCCGCCCGATCTTCTTGATCGATTCCCGGATGTACTTCTCAATCACCTCACTAAATAGTGGGTCGACCCGCGCCGCGGCTTCTATTCCCCCCGGCCTCGCCAACTCCTTCTCCCGCTTGACGATCCACGCCACCGCAGCTTGCCTGCGGTCAAACGTCTTCGCCTCGGTGTAGGCCACGCGTCCGCCGCGCTTCAGGCGGATCTGTGCCGTATACCCTATACTTTTGTCCTTTCGTTCTCGTACTGTGATTGTGCCCATAGGTTTGGTCGGTGCTACACGGCTTTTTTCGGTGCTACACCGTAGCATTCGGGTGCTAAAACGAGCGAAAAACGGTGTCAACATTGGGAAATTAGGCACTACGCTTTCTGCTGTAATTGCCTGTTTTGTAAGAGATTTTTAATGAATTTACCTCCCCGCCGCGTTAGTGTCGCGCCGATGATGGATTGGACAGATTCGCACTGTCGCGTTTTCCATCGTCAGATCTCGCGTCATACGTGGCTCTATACCGAGATGGTCACGACGGGGGCGTTGTTGCATGGCGACGTGGCGCGCCATCTCGACTTCGATGCCGTGGAGCATCCCGTCGCGTTGCAGTTGGGCGGCAGCGAGCCGCAGGACCTCGCGCGTGCGGCGAAGCTTGGTGAGCAGTGGGGCTATGACGAAATCAACCTGAACTGCGGTTGCCCGTCGGAGCGAGTGCAGCGCGGCGCGTTCGGTGCGTGCCTGATGGCCGAGCCGGAGCTGGTCGCCGATTGCGTGAAGGCAATGCGTGATGTGGTGCAGGTGCCGGTGACGGTAAAGCATCGGATCGGCATCGACGATGTCGAGTCGTTCTCGTTCGTGGAAGACTTCGTCGGCAAGATTGCGGATGCGGGATGTTCGACGTTCATCGTGCATGCGCGCAATGCCATTCTCAAGGGATTGAGCCCGAAGGAGAATCGCGAGATTCCGCCGCTCAAGTACGACTATGCGTATCGATTGAAGCAAGCTTTCCCGCAGTTGGAGATTCTTATCAACGGTGGCGTGAAGACGCTCGACGAAGTGGAAGCCCATTTGCGGCATGTCGATGGCGTGATGCTCGGGCGAGAGGCGTATCACAATCCGTATGTGCTTGCGCAGGTCGATGCGCGTTTCTATGGCGACACGACCCCGGCGAAATCGCGCGAAGCCATTGAGGATGCGCTGATCGAATACGCGGCGACGCAAGTGGAGAAGGGCCAGTATCTTGGTGCGATCACGCGTCACGCGCTGGGCTTGTATCGCGGTGTGCCGGGCGCGCGGGGGTGGCGTCGCGTGCTGTCCGATCCGAAGCGATTGAAGGCAGGCGTCGGAGCATTCGAGGAAGCGCGGGCGCAATTGCGTGCGGGCGCGTTGGTGGAGCGTGATGCCGAGGGGCAACCGGAGATGACGTCGTTGACGACGGCATGAGCGGATGAAGCGCGGCGAGCGTTTGCCGCGCGAGAATGGCGTGTTGCGCGTCGAACGCGCACCTGAGCCAAGAAATATTTCGAAGAAGTGAAAAAAGTGCTTGGCAACGCGATAAAAACGTCGCTATAATCTTGTTTCTGTTCAGCAAGCAAGTCATGTTGCTGATCACGGCGGTGGCCGTAGCTCAGTTGGTAGAGTCCTGGATTGTGATTCCAGTCGTCGTGGGTTCGAGTCCCATCGGTCACCCCAAAATCCCCTTGTTGTTCAAAGCGTTACAAGCGCTTCAATTTCCCCGGTCGGGAAATTTCCCCGCAAAAAATCAAATTTTCCCGCTCATTCGGTTGACGATGCGCGTTTTACGCGACGACGGTCGTAGTGTTTGTGCGTCATCGCAGGGTTCGCATGTGCGGAGAAAACGTACGAGTCGGCTGCGCGGCTTTGCGGCTTCGCAGAGATAGCGGCGGGGCGGATGTCCTGCTGCGCGAAGTACTCGGCAGGACGCGTGAGCGTGATCTCGAATTTGCTCTCGATCTTCTTCTTTTCCGTTTCGCTGCCTCTCGCGTCTTCTTCAATTCGTACTCGGCTGCAATCTCGGGATCCCTCGTGCCGATGTAGGTGGACATGGCATCCTGCCAGGTCGAGCCCCATCCCGTGCGCGAGTCGCGCCACCGCGCCGTACCGACAACAGGAAGACGCTCGCCACCTTGCGATCGCGTTTCGCTCGTTCAACGCCGACACGCAGGCGAGGCGACCACTCGCGGAGTTTACTGACTACGCGCTCACCCTTCCTGCGCTTCGCGTTTTGCACCGCCACACCGTCGCGCGACCGACCGAGAAAGTGACGCTTACCTTTTTCTCTCGGAATAGACGAATCACGTCGGCCACGGGGTCAGCCACGATCGTGCCGGACTGAATTTCGAGTGCCCGCCGCTTTGCGACGCGCTCCGCATTGGCGATGACGGCCTGGTCGCCCAAATCTGCCGTGACGAGGCGTTCGTTGCTGCCGTCAAGGTGCCTATAGTGGAAGGACACTTTGTGTTTGCCGACGTACTTGCGGAGGCAGTCAACGCCCTGGACTGTCTCCTTACGGTGCGAAGGCGAGGAGGTTCGGCGCTTACATCTCAAAAAAATCGGATTGCGAAGCATGTCTTTTCCGTCTCGTCATCAGCGATTTATGCAATCTTCCAGTCGAGGCGCGGGCTACTATCTATCCCAATGCTGAGCTTGCGTGACACACCAAGTGAGGGGGACACCCTCCATCACGCGGGGCATCGTGAAAGAAAACAGTTGCCCATCAATCTAGCGAATCGAAATCGAGAGGCCGACATGTTGCCGATTTCAGGAGGCTCCACCTCTTCTTTCCAGTCCACTGCCGTTTCGTCGACAGCGTCAGCTACAACGTCCGCTGTACCCCAAGGGCAGCAGAGGAGGATGGCAACTGATGTTGCAGCGGTATCTTCCAGCGTGTCGACAGTCCCTTCATTGCCCAGCAGCAGTTCGGCGACCGAGGATGTCGGGCAAAAAAAACCATTGCAGCATATGTCCGATGGGTTTCAGATGCAGATCATTTCAAGGTTGCGTACCCCGAGAGAGTCGCTGAATTTGGCCCTGACCAGCAAATGCGTGCATTTATTGGCCCGCAATCCTGGGCTTGAGGAAAAAATCGATCAGCAGATCCGTCAAGGGGTGACCAATTACAAAGCCTTTACGGAATTGCTGGGGGAGATCGAGCGAACCGAGGCGAGTGCATGCAGTGAACTGCTTGGGCGTCTCATCCTGGATATTCCGCGGATGCGCACCCGACAAATCCAACAGCCGTTAGGCATGGCAGCCACAGAGCAGCAGTTACAGGCAGCCGAGCAATCAGCATTTGAGCAGTCTCTTAACGCAATTCACCGATTACCCGGCAAGCACCGCGCCACTCCGCTCCAATCCCTGGCCGGCGTATTCACTGGTCGCGAAACAAGGAGCGTCTCTCTCAAAGATCCTGCAACCGTATTCAATCGCCTTCTCGACGAAGTGAGGCGTCTGCCCGATTTAGACCATCGAAAAGTGCTGCTCCGTTCCGACATGGCTCCCGCACTTTTAAAGCTGCCGGAAAATACCCGCGCAGAGGCGTACTATCGTCTTCTCGACGCGGTCAACGAGATTCTTCAGTCTGGCGAGAATAACCACCAAAGTAGCGACGATGCAATCGCAGCAGGCGTCCCGCCAGATGATTGGCTGAGGGGAGATTTAATCGTTGCAGCGTATTGGCTACCGGAAAGCTCTCGGGTGGAAGCGTTAACTCGTGCGCTCAACACAATCACAAAACCCGGTGCACTCCGCGACGACCTGCGCACAAAACTTGCCGATTGGGGTGCCGGGCATGGAGCTCTTCATTAGCACGCATCGGCCCCATAGCGCCGCGTCGCTGCCCCGGCCAGCCTCAGTGCCCGCACCTTTCGAAACAACCCTGGCAGCGCGCCACGTGTCGCTACGGGCACCTCTTGCGAGTGAACGGCGACGGGGCACGTGCAAAAAAAGCCCGCTTCCGCGGGCTGCAAACCGACTTATCTTCGTGCTCGTTCCAAACTCGCGCGGAGATCCGCCGGACGCACGGACATAAGCTCACGGACACTGCCGCGAATCACGTTCTCACGCAATGTATTGATTTCGCCAGCGCTAACTCCGGCCCGGCCATTCGACTTCGACGAGATGCTGTTGTATCGGCTCACGGGCATCAGAGATCCCTTGCCTTCCTTGCTGGAAAGCCGCGGCGATACACCTGCGATCGCGGAACACGTTGCGTCGCCTCCGCTCATCTTCATGCAGTGATACTCGAGCACGATTTCGTACTGTTCGGCCGGAAACTGAGCGGTGAATTCGTCAGTGACAAGGTCACGGACCAGCCCGATGGCGTTGGTGGGCGTGTCGCCAAATGAGGTCACGATGAACTCGCCGGCCTGTGCGCTCAGCGAGCAGCACAGCAGTGCGGTCAATAAGGCCAAGCCTTTTTGCATACGGTCTCCAGAACAGGAAAATTAAGCGTCCTGTAAACAACGGAAGATTGCCGCCATTCTTGAGGCGCTCACAAATACTTCATGGGGTTCTTCCCGGGAGGGGCCGGCGGAGCGGTGGGGCGGCACGGATCGTTCCAGTAAAAAAGCCGCGCTTATACTGCTTGGACTTCGTTGCTAGTGAGACTTCCGATGCGCCGTGGCAGCAATGAGCATTTGATGTGGTCTTCCGAAGACCGGCGGAGGCGGGTCGTCTGGATCCGACTCTGTTCTATTGCAGGAGCGGTGGTGTTTTTTATGCTCAGTTGGTATTGCCTGGGTAGCGCGTACGACGCTTTCGTTTTTCACAAACCCGTTGTTTGGGGGCGCTATTCGATGGTCAAGGTCTATCGATTCGAGGATGGCGCCCGAGCGTTTTACGCCGTGGCTAGCCTGCACTTTGTCAGTGGTATGGCTTTTGGTGCCATGAGCGTTTGGTACTTGCTCAAGGGAATATTCGAACGACCGTGGCTTTAGAATCCTCAAGAGAGCAGACCTATCCAGCAACCGGGGATAGTGGACGGGCTATTCGACGTCGCCGCACCGACGCGGGTTTGTCAGTTTCCACCAAACGGCCGCCTATTCTTCAGCGCCATCGCTGGCTTGGTCCGCGCCGTTTCCGGGTGGCTCATGAGTGAAACGTGATAGACGAAATATGGGCAGATCGTAGTCTACGAACAGCGTCTATCCACTTTCAAAAATGAACTGCTATGGAGATATTTAGAACTGGACACGATGTCCGAGCCTATGCGAGAAGCCATGATGGCGTCTCTCTTCGCGCTCAGCGGGCCGAGGACACCGAACTCGTTCGTAACCTGATTTGTGATTTTTCAGGGAATGTCCTCTTCCTGGAACGGGTGAAGTCGGCGATCGTGTATCTACACCGGCAGTTGAATTTCGGGGCTGGCGATGTGCCGTTATGCTCCTCGGGTTTTGGCTTTCTTGCCGGAACGGGGAAGCCTTCGCCTGACAAGGAACAAATGGAACGTATGTCGGCGGCCCTTATTCGGCTGTGCACCCGCCGCCATGCCACATTTGACAAGATCTTTTATAGTGAATCGCACCTTCCGCGTCACATCACCGAAATCCTGCGAGATTTGGCGGACTTAACGAGCGTGGCTCGCAGCCGTTCAATGGCAGAAGGGCAAGGAGCCGCTTCACAAGAGCCGCCGGCCGAACCGACCGGAAGCGATGGAAATTCGCCTGTGGAACCACACGACGCCCAGGCAGGCCCGTCTTTCGCTGCCTCCGCCGACGGAACATTGCAAAACGACGAGGTGCTGGTTCCTCCCCCGACCAATGAAACGGAGCGCGATGAACTGTCACCCCAGCGAGAGCGGGCGAGTTCGTCCATTTCGGATACGGCGTCACACGAAAACTATCGAACTCGCCTGTGAGGTGAGGGAGGGAACTGCTTCATGGGTGGGCGCGGGCACAAAAAAGCCCGCCTCGAGCGGGCTATTCCCTGGGGAACTGAACTCCGCGCTTGTCAGGTAGACGCGCCGGCAGAGAAACGAAATCATCTGTGTTTTTCTGAGTCGCGCCTTTGCTCTCGGTCGAGAGTAGTCCTCCTCGTCGGCGTCCACAAGAGGTCAAACGTCCAGTATGACCATGCCAGTTAACGAACTGCCAACGGCAATGTCGAGATTCATCGGTGGCTTGGGCGTAAGGGTTCCATCCTCGTCGTTGATTTCATAGATATAAACAGCCCCGCCATACTCGGATGGAGCGTAAAGATATCGCCCGCCGGGTTCAATGACCAGTGTCGCCACCCCTAGGGCCCCGCAAGGCTTTTGATCGGACTTGGTTAATGATCCGTCCGATTCGATCTTATATGAAATAACAGCGTTTCCTCCTGCCTCGATCGCAACGAAAAGGTATTTTCCATTCTGACTGACGACGCCGGCAATGCCGCTACCTGTTAACTTGGCCACCTCTCCCAAAGAAGTGAATTGACGTCCCGAGCCCTCCAGCTTGAATCCAGTGATCTGGTTTGGTACGGGAATAGTATTTCTTATGCTGTCGTAAATAACGTAAGCAAATTTTCCATTTGGGTCGGCGGCCAGGTAGTATCCACTATATTCAATGTCGGCATCGTCGCTGGTGATTTCTTTGCTACCCAAATAGCCAAGCCCAAAGGCACTGGCGCCGAAAGAGACTATCCATGCTTTGTCGACCTGCGCGTCTTGGAAAATGGCCAATAGAAATTGGGCCTGATAAGATGGGCTTGCTCCAGGAGTGGAGACAAGCTCCAGCGTCCTGATGTCACCAGTGATAGTGTCCGGAACGTCAATTACCTTCTTGTTCCATGGTTTGATGTTACTCGGTGCATTGAATTTGAATACGCGAATCTGTTCAGACACTGGATTTTGAGCGTCTCTGCCATAGAAGTTGTCAATATAGATGTCGTACGTGTTTGATCCGCTGTAAAAACCGAAAATATATTGAGGGGCAGTATCCACTCCGTTCGTGTCATTCTTCACGTTCGGAGTCAATGAGCCGTCCGTTTCAATATGATAAACGCTTAGCGATCCCGTTTTATCGCCCTGGCTTTCTGATTCGCTGGCGATGAATAGATAATCACCGCCGCGAGAGAATTTTGACGCATTGGTATAGGCAATGCAGACTGCATCCGTGCATGGTACCGGATCTCCCAGTGACGAAAGATTGCCATCAGGTTGCACGGAATAGCGATGGATGACTCCGTATTCCAAGATGTAAGCAAATTTTGGCATGCTTCAACTCCTTCGGGTGTTGATCGTGTCAATGTGTGCTTGTGAATTGCGAGGTTTCGTATGGTTGATTTGATGTCGGATCGTCGACTGTGGATGTTCGATTCATGAGCCGTCATGAAATGAGCGATCGATGAATCTCCATGTGATCATATGCGAAAGGTATAGTCACCTATTTGGGTTGTTGGTATGCGTGATAAAAAAATATGGATAACGTTGATGTCTTTAGGAAGGAGAGGGGGTAATTAAATTATCCGGTTCGCTTCGAGCGGGATGGGTTTTGAAGGTGGTTTTCTGGATTTTCATCGCCTTCGCCTGACGCTCGAAGGGACGTTTTTGCACGAATCGGGGGCGATGGCGTTTACACGCAACGGTCAGACCGACGCGGCGAGCCTTGCCGCAATCCGGCTGATATCGATGCTCGTCGTCATGCGGTTCGGTGCGTCAGCGGCGATAGGCTTCAGTCGTAGTTTCCTCGCTCCTGTGGCAAGCTCCGGTCAACGAAAAAACGGAAGCGGTCCTAATGTCTGCCTTGAATTCACCCCCGTACTCGCCGAAATTTGCCGACATGTCGGTCGATGCCCTGCTGGTCGTCGACATGCAAGTCGGATTCGTGTCTGGCGCCGATGCCGTGCCAGGGCACGTTTCGCTGCTTGCCGCGATTACGACGTTGCTCGATAAGGCTCGCGCTGCTCGCGTGCCCGTCATCTTTCTGCAGAACGACGGCGAGCCGGGTACCGTCGATCATCCATCCCAACCCGGATGGACGCTGTATTTCACCGCGCGCGCCGAAGACCACATCGTCAGAAAAGCGCAGGACAATGGCTTCGATGGAACCTCTCTCGACCCCGTTCTGAAAACGCATGGCGTACGCAGTCTCGCGATATGCGGCGTGTTATCGGAGATGTGCGTGGCGGCCACGGCGCGCGCAGCGCTTGAACACGGCTATGACGTCGTGATACCGCACGACGCGCATGCCACCTACGACGTCCCGGCCGGTCCGGGATCCGAGCCGGTTCCTGCCGCCATGGCCGCCCGAGCGGCCGAATGGTCGCTGGGCGACGAGATCCGAATCTGCGCCTCGGCCTCCGATGTGCAATTCATCGCACGGCAGCGGTAAAACCCACGCTCGAACACGCCACATCGTTGCCATCAGGCCTCAGCGGCGACCGGCGACGGTTTCGTCAGCGGCGCCTTCCCGTCCGAATTTCCCGCGTTCAAGAAAATCCGTCGCGAGTCGAGCCGTGATGCCAGAAACGCGCGCACTGCCCCATGGCGCCGGTTCCGTTCCGCTGGGTGTCGAGCGGGCGGAGCGGATCATGGTGGCGTTAAGCATCGCCAATTTGATCCAGGTCTAATTCCGTGCGCGGGAAAGGGGCCCGCGCGGCTGGGGGCGGCCCATAATGAAGACGTCATGTTTTCATGACCCTGTCTTCCCGGGGTCGCTATGGTGCCCCATACATCCCGGACTTGAACCCGCCTCCCTCAGGCGGGCTTTTTTTGCTTTCCGTTCTTACGCGTCTCCCGGCCCCTCGGTAGGGCTCGAGGTCTTGCGCCTGCGCGCGGCAATGTCACCCATCGAATTCGAACGTGCTAGGATTTTTGGCAACACTAGGTGTTTTGATGGTCGGCACGTCGTGGAGATGGCAATGGATCCCTTTCTGCATGGTGGTCTTGGACTCGGCAACGATGGCGAGTTCGTGCGCTTTTACCTCAACGTCAGCGGCAAGGTCTGGACCTGCCAGATCTCGCGCAGTGCACTCAACCGCCTCGCCGGCGCCGATGCTGCCGGCGACGCGCTCTTCGATCAGTTCATGGAGCACGAAGACGACATCGTCGATCGTGCCGCCGCGGCCATCGCCGATGGCGCTGTCAGCGAACCGATCGTCATCGGCGACGTCCCCTGAGCGGGGCGCCACGCCGGTCTTTCCGTACTTTCGCCAAACGGAGTCCGACATGAGCTACGCATCGCATGAGCAGGTCTACGAGTACCGCGCGGGATACCAGATCCGGGTTCGCGCGTTCCAGAACGAGTACGCGGGCCCTTGGGACTATCTGGTGCAGGCGATCCGGCACGGCAAGCCGGAAGGTCCCGAAGTCCGCTCCCCCGACGGCCATCGCGACAATCGGGTGGATGCCGAGATGGCAGGGCGCAAGGCCGGTGAGCGCATCGTCGACGAACTGTTGGGCGACGGCGACGCCTGACGGGAACGCCCGCAGCCAGGCCGTTACCGTGTGATAACGCTACCTCGCGCCCACCGCCTCGACGGCGCGCCATTGTCCGTCCCCCGACAACGCAACGCGACCGTCTTCGGCCAGCTTGTCCAGATGCGCCTGCAATGAGCGTCGCGCCACGGCATGGCGTGCCGCCGGGACATCCGCATAGACGATCGGTGTGAGGGCGTCGAGCGTTGCCGGTCCCGCTTGCGTGAGCGCATCCAGCACGCGAGCCTCTCGCGCCAGACGATGCGTGATCAGTTGCGCAATCCGCTGCGCGGGACGATCCATCACGAAGCCGTGCCCCGGCGCGAGCCACGCGGGCTCGAGCGCTGCGAGCTTCTCCAGCGAAGCGAGATACGTCGCCATGTGCCCGTCAGGCGGATTGATGACCACCGTCGAGCCCTGCATGACATGGTCGCCGGTGAAGACGAGCTTCTCATCCTCCAACCCGTAGCAGACGTGATTCGACGCATGTCCGGGGGTATGGATCGCGCGCAACACGCGTCCGTCCGGCAGGGAAACGGCGTCGCCGTCGGCGAGTTCGACATCGGGCGAAAACGCGGTGTCCTGTCCAACGTCATGGCGCGCCGCCATGCCATACGTGCGCGCGCCGGTGCGGGCCTTCAGCAGTGCCGCGCCCGGCGAATGATCGCGATGCGTGTGCGTGACGAGGATCTGGCGGATCTCGCCCGGCGCCGCCCGCATGATGGCGTCGATGTGCGCCGGGTCGTCAGGGCCGGGATCGATGACCGCCCAGCCGTCTTGCGGACCACCGCCAACGAAATACGTATTCGTCCCGGGGCCAGTCATCATGCCGGGATTCGGCGCGGTGAGTCGCAGCACCCCCGGCATCAGCGCCACCACGCGCCCCGGCGCGATGTCGTAGCTGCCGACGCCTCGCTCGTCGGGATCCGTCAGCGTGAGCTCGGCCCATGCCGGCTCGTCGGGCGTGATGGGCCAGGGGCCGCGCTTGCCGTCAGCGAGACGCGGTTGTACGCACGGCACGTCGGCGAGCGCACCGGCCGCCGCTATTGCGAGATCGACGCTCTCCATGCTCGCCAGCCATTGCAGCAACTTGTGCGTCGGCGGCAACAGCCGCAATTGATCGGCGTGGGCGAGGGCGTATTGCGGTCGCAT
Source organism: Pandoraea pulmonicola (assembly GCF_000815105.2). Classification (NCBI taxonomy): domain Bacteria; kingdom Pseudomonadati; phylum Pseudomonadota; class Betaproteobacteria; order Burkholderiales; family Burkholderiaceae; genus Pandoraea; species Pandoraea pulmonicola. Next base: position 2,407,626 of record NZ_CP010310.2, read on the forward strand.
CCAGCGATGCGCGGCCGTCTCGACGTGATCGACCTCGACCTGTTGCGCCTCGGGCAGCGTGGCGAGAAAGAACCGCGTGTCGAAACGCTTCGCCAGGGCCAGTGGCGTGACCCAATGGCTCAGATAGCGCAGGCGCTGGGGCGTGAGGCGAATTCCGAAAGATCGGCACAGCGACGCGATGTCGATCTGTCCGTCGTGCAACGCTTCCCGCTGAGCGCGCACTTCGTTCAGACGCACGGCGTCGAGTGGGGCGCCGTTCTCATCGCAGGCGAACAGCACGCCGGTTTCCTCGAAGCACTCGCGTATCGCCGCGACGTAGTAGTCCAGTCCGCCATCGAGCAGTTTCAGGCGCCCGCTGGCGGTCGCGTCGTCCATGCCGATGCAAGCCGAGTGTCCGGCACGATCGTTGGCGTCGACCACACCGCCGGGGAAGACGTAGGCGTCCGAGCTGAAGTCGTTCGCACGCACCGCGCGGCGCAGCAGCAACACTTCCACGCCGCTCGGGCGCTCGCGCAGCACGACGAGACTGGCAGCCAGCCTTAACGTGGATCGGGTGGGCTGGGTGGGCCGGGAGGGCTGGGCGGGCACCGCGGAGGGCGCATCGGGGCGTTCGGACATGGGCGGCCGCGCGAGGGGCGCGAGATCGGAAAGCGCCTAGTTTGCCATTGGATGCGCGATACCGCAGGCACACGACGGCGCCGACCCGCTGCGGATGGTCCCCCCAGCGCATGCCCGACGACGAGCGGCGCTCGAGGCCAGGCGCGGATCGTCGGCCAGGTGCTCGTCGGCGCGATAACCAACGCCGGCGTCGCCTGGTCGCTCACCGGGTATCAGGACAGCGAAGCCCGCATGGCGGCGAGTTGCCATCGCATGTTGCGTGGCGCACTTACGTGAATTCGCGGACGGCGCGGCTACAATACGGCTTTCGCGTACGGCGCGTCGGTCGTGAACCGCGGCGCGTCGATGCTTCCCCATTTCCTACTCTCCAAAGGTCGCAAATGACCACTATCGGAACCCCGCTGTCGCCGAACGCGACGAAGGTCATGTTGTTGGGCGCCGGCGAACTCGGCCGCGAAGTGCTGATCGCGTTGCAGCGTCTCGGCGTCGAGACGATTGCCGTCGATCGCTACGAGAACGCGCCGGGCCAGCAGGTCGCGCATCATTCGCGCACCATCGCGATGACGGATCCCGAGCAGTTGAAGGCGCTTATCGAAGCCGAGAAGCCGGATCTCGTCGTGCCCGAGATCGAAGCGATCGCCACGCCGATGCTCGAAGCGCTGGAAGCGGACGGCGTCGTGCGCGTGATCCCGACCGCGCGTGCCGCACGCCTGACGATGGACCGCGAGGGCATCCGCCGTCTGGCCGCCGAGACGCTGGGCCTGCCCACGAGTCCGTATCGGTTCTGCGATTCGCTCGAGCAACTGCAGGCGGCCATCGACGACGGCATCGGTTATCCGTGCATCGTCAAGCCGGTGATGAGCAGTTCGGGCAAGGGCCAGAGCAAGATCGACGGTCCCGAGGACGTCAAGGCCGCCTGGGACTACGCGATGGCCGGTGGCCGCGTGAGCCACGGGCGCATCATCGTCGAGGGCTTCATCGACTTCGACTACGAGATCACCTTGCTGACCGTGCGCGCACGCGGCGCCGACGCGCAAGTCGAGACGCATTTCTGCGCGCCGATCGGCCACAAGCAGGTGAGCGGCGATTACGTGGAGAGCTGGCAGCCGCACCCGATGTCGTCGGTCGCCCTCGAACGCGCGCGCGTGATCGCGCGCGAGGTCACGAACAACCTCGGCGGGCAGGGCATCTTCGGTGTGGAACTGTTCGTGAAGGGCGACGACGTGTGGTTCAGCGAAGTCAGCCCGCGTCCGCACGATACCGGCATGGTGACGATGATCACGCAATGGCAGAACGAGTTCGAGTTGCATGCGCGCGCCATCCTCGGTTTGCCGGTCAATACCACGCTCAAGACGCCGGGCGCGAGCGCGGTCATCTACGGTGGCGTGGACGCGAAGGGCATCGTCTTCGACGACGTCGAGCGCGCATTGCAGGTGCCGCGGACCGACCTCCGTCTGTTCGGCAAGCCGGAGAGCTTCGTCAAGCGCCGCATGGGCGTGGCGCTCGCGTATGACGACGATCTGGACGTGGCGCGCCGCAACGCGCTCGAAGCCGCCAGCCGCGTGAAGCCGCGCGCGGTCTGATCGGATCGGACAGGGCGTCGCGGGGGCAATCGCTCGCGACGCTTTTTTTTATTTTTTTAAGTTGTACATTGCAACCATTAAGTTGTAACGTACAACTATGTGAAGTGAGGAGCCTGCGCCCGTGAATATCGATTCGTCCTTGGTGGAAGCGATTCGCGCCGTCTCGCGCGAAATGGTGCGTGAGTTGGGGTTCATGGGCGGAGCGTTCGCCGGCACCGACCTGTCGCCGTCCGCGGTGCATGCGTTGATCGAGATCGAGAAGGGCGGCGAGCGAGAGGAGGGCGGCATGACCGCACGTGACCTGGGTACGTTGTTGCGGTTGGAGAAGTCGAGCGTGAGTCGCATGCTGCGCAAGCTCGTGGCGTCGGGCGACGTGAAGGAGACCGCCGCCGAGCACGACGGCCGCATCAAGCTCCTGTCGCTGACCGCGGCCGGCCGCAAGCGGGTGAGCGCCATCCATGCGTATGCGCGGGCGCAGGTGGTCGAGGCGCTGGGGCGTTTGAAGCGCGACCAAGGGCGGACGGTCCTCGAAGGCATGACGCTGTACACGCGTGCGCTGGCCGTCTCGCACGACGGGGAGGCGCCGGAGATGTCTGCCGCGCACATCGAACTCGTGCGCGGTTATTGCCCGGGCCTCATCGCTCGCATCACGGAAATGCACGCGCGCTATTACGCGCGGGAGGCGGGCTTCGGTCAACGTTTCGAGTCGGTCGTGGCGAGCGGCCTCGCGGAGTTCTGCAATCGGCTGGCGCATCCTGGGAACGCGATCTGGACGGCGCGGCGCGCGGGCGGGATCGTCGGCTCGGTGGCCATCGACGGCGAAGATCTCGGCAAGAACGTTGCACACTTGCGCTGGTTCATCCTCGACGACGGCGTGCGCGGTGGCGGCCTCGGACAGAAACTGCTCGACGCTGCGATGGCGTTCGTCGACGAGAGAGGATTTGCCGAAACGCACCTCTGGACGTTTTCCGGACTGCGTGCGGCGCGTCATCTCTACGAGACGCGGGGCTTCGTGCTCGCCGAAGAAAGGCGTGGCGAGCAATGGGGCAAGGAAGTGTTGGAGCAACGCTTTGTGAGGAGTCGGCCATGATCGATACGCCATCGCTTGCCGAGCTCGCCGGCCCGGTGCCCGTGCATGTCCCCGCGGAGCGGCTCGCGGGGCGCGTCTGCCTCGTCATGGGTGCGACGAGCGGCATCGGTCGCGCAACGGCGCTGCGCATGGCGCGTGAGGGGGCGCGCGCCGTCGTCGTCACCGGTAGACGGCAGGCACTCGGCGACGCGCTCGCGCACGAGATTCGGGCGCTGGGGGCGCAAAGCCTGTTCGTCGCGGCCGATGTGACGCGGGAGGTCGACGTCGCGAACGTGGTCGAGCAGACGATGGCGTGCTTCGGGCGGTTGGATGCCGTCTTCAACAACGCCGGCTATCAGGAGCCGCGTGCGCGACTGGCGGCGCAGACCGACGCGGTGTACGCGCAGGTGTTCGACACGAACGTGCGCGCCGTCTTCCATGCCATGCGTCACGAGATTCCCGCGCTGCTCGCGTCGGGGGGCGGCACGCTCGTCAACAACACGAGCGTGAGCGGTATCCGCAATCCCAATCCCGGTCTGTCGCTCTACGGCGCTTCGAAGGCAGCGCTCAACGCCATGACGCGCGCCGCCGCGATGGAGTATGCGTCGCAAGGGGTTCGCGTCAATGCCGTGGCGCCGGGGCGCGTGGTGACCGACATGATGCTCGGTTCGGGCATCGCGGACATGCGCAGCGTGGCGGCAGGACTGCCGCTCGGTCGCATGGGACATCCCGAGGAGGTGGCGGCTGCCATCGTGTGGCTGAGCGCTCCAGAGTCGGGTTACGTCGTCGGCCATATTCTCGCGGCTGACGGCGGCTTTCTCTCGGCATAGTGTGGTGCGTCGTGACGGCGCCCGCACGTCGGATGTGGCCCGCCGCGCGCGCCCGCGCAGGCCGGCCTACGGGCGCTCCATGGTGATCATCTGGGTACGGCCATGGGGGGCGTCGAAATCCTGTAGCGGTCCCATCGGCACGATGCCGGTCGGGTTGATCGCACGGTGGCTTTGGTAGTAGTGGCTCTTGATGTGCTGGAAGTTCACCGTGTCGGCGATGCCGGGTTGCTGATAGATGTCGCGCGTGTACGCCGATAGATTCGGATAGTCGCCGATCCGCCGCAAATTGCACTTGAAGTGGCCGACATAGACGGCGTCGAAACGGATCAGCGTGGTGAACAGCCGGATGTCCGCTTCGGTCATGCGCTCGCCAACGAGAAAGCGGCGTGTGGCGAGGTGCGCGTCGAGCCAGTCGAGCGTCTCGAACAGCGGCGTGACGGCCTCCTCGTAGGCGATTTGCGTCGTGGCGAAACCGGCCTTGTAGACGCCGTTGTTGACCGTGTCGTAGATGCGCGCGTTCAGACGATCGATCTCCTCGCGCAAGGCGAGCGGGTAGTAGTCGCCCGGGGTGGCGCCGAGACCGTCGAAGGCGCTGTTGAACATCCGCAGAATCTCGGACGACTCGTTGCTCACGATCGTGCCGCTTTGCGTGTCCCATAGCAGCGGAACTGTCACGCGCCCGGTGAACCGCGAATCGGCGGCGAGGTAGACGTCGCGCAGAAACGGGACCTGCTGCACCGGATCCCCGGTGACGCCGGGGCCGGGTTCGAACGTCCAGCCGTCGTCGAGCATCAGCCAGTTCACGACAGCGACCGGCACCATGTCCTGCAGCCCCTTGAGCGCGCGCATGATCAGGGTGCGATGCGCCCACGGGCACGCGTAGCTGACATAAAGCAGGTATCGGTTGCGTTCCGCGGGAAAGCCGACGTCGCCGTCGGGGCCAGGCGAGCCGTCCGCAGTGACCCAGCGCCGGAAGGTTGCCGGGCGGCGCTCGAAGCGTCCGCCTGTGCTGCGCGTATCGTACCCGTCGGTGTGCCACTGTCCGTCTACCAACAAACCCATTGCTTACCTCCGAATGGCTGCACGGGAAGGGAAAGGTCAGCATACCCGTAAACGAAAAAACCCCGCCTGAGCGGGGTTTTCAGTCCGGACATGCCAGAGGCGCTGTCCGAGGCGCGTCGGTCGCAAGCGCGACCGCTCAGCCGATCATCCGACGCTTACAGCGGCTGGATGTTGCCGGCTTGACGGCCCTTCGGTCCGTTCTTCACTTCGAAGCTGACCTTCTGGTTTTCCTGCAGCGTCTTGAAGCCCTTTGCCTGGATTTCCGAGAAGTGTGCGAAGAGATCTTCACCACCTTCGTCCGGCGTAATAAAACCAAAACCCTTGGCGTCGTTAAACCACTTGACGGTACCAGTTGCCATTTCTTAAATCCTTAAAGTTTTCAAATGAGCGAGCGAGAAGCTCAGCGAGCGCATGACATTAAAGCTGATCAGGTACAACCGAGGTGACGCAGAGGGCGACATTAGATGAACACAAGACTCGCCATACAACGTTCATGCACACCCATTTTTTACGGGAAAGGTGGGAAGGTGTCAAGCAGGGAAACTTTTGGATTGTTGATCCACGCCAGTTTCCAGCCATTTTTCGCTGCGATGCGACATTCGTATGGCATGGCCGGACGACCGGTCTTGTGGACATCGAAATGTCATGCATGACCTTCAAGCGGCGCGCGTCCTCTCGCGTCGTCCCGAACGTTGCGGGCCTTGCGAATCGCTGTCCGTTGCGTTGCATCCCGGCGCTCAGGCCGCCAGACATAGCGAAGCGCGGGGACTTCGATGCCCGGCGATATGGCGATGGGGTGCACCGTCCCCGCCACGCCGCCCAGCCGCTCGTAAAAGCGCCGTGCCTTGACGTTCTGCGCGAGCGTCCACAGGTAAAGCGCCGCATTCGAATCGAGCACCCTGGCCCAGTCCCTGGCGCGTGCAAACAACGCGCGCCCAATGCCTCGACCTTGCCACGCCGGCGCCACGTGCAGGTTATCGAGCAGGATGCCGTCGGCTCCCGAGAGCGCGCACACGAACCCGGCCAGTGGCCCATCGGTCGCGTCGGGGCATGCTTTCCATATACGCAGTGCGGGATCGTCGGCGCGCATGAGGCGATCTCGCCACAGCTTCACGTGGGCTTCGACGAGGTGGCTGCGCACATCGCCGATGGGCAGCACGTGTGCGTAGATCGCTTGCCAACTGTGGTCGTGAAGCGCGGCGATCTGCGCGGCGTCTTGCAACGTGGCAGGTTGCACGACGAGGGGGCGATTCATGATGCGTTTCCCATAGATCGGGAAGCGTACCTGGCTCGATGAGAAACTGCACCGCCGCAAGGCGGCACCGGAGACATGGCGTCGTGTCGCGCACGCACAACGCGAACGCCGACTTGCCGGATTTTCATGGATGTGTCACCGCGTTATGCGGTCGGTAGCAAATAAGAGGGCGGCGTCGCCACGCGGCGAATCGCCACCCTGTGTTCACTATAGCGCGGCCGCGGATTTCATGCGTGCGGACGAGCGTGCCGCTGGTTGGCGACGGTTGACCGCGATCGATGTGGGGTCTTCTGCGGCAGCGTATGGCGGGTTTTCCGGACAGATTCGTGGTGACGTTTGCCGCTTGCTCGCGCCATCTTGGGCGCACCGGCGGCATGCGAAGCACGCGTCGGCTTCGCGGGACGATGCGCGAGCGCCTTCGAACGGTGGCTTTGGGTTGCATTTACCCGTTTCGCCGCCTTTGTCGTCTTCGGGGCCGGGGCATGCTTTGCATGGACAGCGCGGCGCTTCGTGGCCGAAGACGCCTTTGTCCCGGCGCTCGGACGATGGTGCTTCGGGGATGCTGCGCCGTGCGCAGAATGCGTCTGTGCTGAGTGGGACGGGCGAGCGTGTCAGGGATGAGCGGCGAATGCCGATACTGCAAACGCACCGAGCAGGAGGGTGGCGCACATGGCGCGCACGGCGCGCGGGTAGAGCTTGGACAACAGTGTCTCCGTGGGAATGAAGTTTGACGATGCCGGGCACCGGTTCATGCCGGCGAATTGCACTGGCCCGCATCGGCCCGCACCGTAGGACGTCGCTGTCAGCGTGCGAGGGCGGCCGCGATTGTAGGGCGAAGCCATCGCCATGTCGAGGCGGTCGGCCGACCGTCCGGAACGCGGTGCGCGTCCTGCGGCCCGACGGCGAAACAATTTGTGCGCTGCGTCAAGTCATTCATGAGGCATACACGCAACGTAAGTATTTTCCCTAGGAACGTAGAAAAACCGCGCCACGATTTGATTTCGGGGCGGCAAAATTCTCACTTGCGACCCTTAAATTCGGTGAGCCGGTGCCGTTAACGGCCTCATGGCTTCATCTCGGGCGGGAGCGCACGCATCGCGTGTCTTCCGGCCCGGTGCATGCGATCCGGCGCATTGCCGGGCGTAAAGGCACGATGCCGGGCAAGCACGCGATGCGGCCGCGAAGTGCCGCGCGTCTTCCGAGACCTTCCGTGGCAACCAACCAGGCACCGACGCTCGACTCTCTGCAATCGCTGCTGGCGACGGTCCAGCGCAACGAGCGTTCGCTGAAACGTTTTCAGGACATCGAGCTGGCGCTGATGGGGGCGCCGGATTTTGGCCAGTTCCTGGAAGTGGTGCTCAATCGCTTGCGTCACGACTTCGATCTTCTGGGGGTACGGCTGATGCTGGCCGAAGTCGACGACACGCTACGGGACCTCATCGACACCGCCGAAGGCATTCGCGCACTCGAAGCCGGTCTTTGCATTGCCCAGGATCCCGGCACGTTCCTCGCCGTCTGCGGCGATGGGCAACTGTGGATCGGCGCGCCCCGCGAGCGCCACGCGGCCTTGTTCGGGCCTCGTCCGCCGGCCAGCGCGGTGGTCATGCCGCTCACCCGCAACGGTCGATGCATCGGCGTGATCGCCCTGGGCAGTCGCGACGCAGGCCGCTTCGCTCCCGATATGGCGACCGACTTTCTCGAGCGCTTCGGAGCGGTCGTGGCGGTGTGCCTGGAGAACATGTGGAATCGAGAACGCCTGAAGCGCATCGGGCTGACGGACCCGCTCACCGGCCTGTCGAACCGCCGCTATTTCGACCAGCGATTGCGTGAGGAGGTGGTGCGCGGTGCGCGCTACGGGGCGCCGCTGGCGTGCCTGCTCATCGACATCGACCACTTCAAGCGCGTCAACGACAGCCACGGCCACGCGACGGGCGACCGCGCGTTGCGCGCGGCGAGTGTCTGCATGCGGGCGCAACTGCGCGTGACCGACACGCTCGCCCGTTACGGCGGCGAAGAGTTCGCCGCGCTACTCGTGCAGACGGAGCAGAACTGGGCGGGGACGGTGGCCGAGCGCGTGCGTCGGGCGGTGAAGCGTCTCGAAGTGCCGGGCGACGATGGCACGCTCGTGCCGCTCACGATTTCCATCGGTCTGGCGAGTGTCGACCCGCGCGACACCGCCGATCCCGAGACACTCCCCGTGCGCCTGCTCGGCGCTGCCGACGCGGCCCTTTACGCGGCCAAACGTGCGGGCCGCGACCGGGTTGTCGTCGCATCGGCGGCGAGCTTGCATTGAGCGCGTCGTTCACGTCGCCCGTTCCCGGGGGGGGCATGGCGCGACATGTGTCGTCGCCTTATCGACACTTTCCCCATCTTCAGCATCACCCCGGCGCATCGCTATCGGGTGCTGAACCATCCGATCAGCAACGACACCGTCACGACTGAGAGCACTGTCGAGACCAGGATGGCACGCGAAGCCACGGCCGCCTCGCGTCCGTACAGTTGCGCAAGCATGAAAGGCCCCGTGCCGATAGGCAGCGCGGCGAGCAGCAGTGCGCTGTGCGCCCATACGGCCGGGAGATCGAACACTCGAAACGCGAGGAAGGCCGTAATCGCGGGCTGGAAAAGGAGCTTCAGACCCACGAGCCGCCCGACGGCGCGCGCGATGCGCGGCTGCCGGGCCGCGCCGCTGCTTTGCGCCAGAAACATGCCGATCGCCACGAGGGCGCAGGGACTGGCCGCGCCGCCGAGTAGCGTCGTGAAGTGGGCGACCGAGTCCGGCAGCGTAATGCCGACGGCCGCCACCGCCATGCCGACGAACGGCGACACCACGAGCGGATTGCGGATCAACGCGCGCGCGACGAAACCGGCCGTGCGACGCCAGCTCGGCGTGGCCTGCAGATCCGTTTCGATGATCGCAATGGAAATGGCGAAGAGCACTGTCGCGGTGAGCAGCATGGCGACCACGACCGCCGGGACACTGGCCGGACCGAATGCCACGAGACACAGCGGCAGCCCCATGAAGCCGGCATTCGGATAGGCGGCGCCCATGCCCTCGATGCTGGCGTCCGTCAGCCGTCCGCGCACGGTGCGGTCGAGCAGGAACGAGAGTGCGAAGGTCGCCGCCATGCCGCCGCCGAACGCGCCGAGAAAGCCCGGGTTCACGAGTTCGGCCCACGTGATCCGCGCCATCGACTGAAACAGCACGGCGGGCAGGGCGAGGTAGACGACGAAACGGTTGAGGGCGTCCAGGGCAGTGTCGCCGAGCCAAGCGCGCTTTGCGCACAGAAAGCCCAGGAAGATGAGCCCGAAGACGGGAAGGGCGGCGGAGACGACGGCTTGCATGTCAGCGTGTCTCCGCCAGACGAACGAGCCATTCGCGGCGCGCGTTGCCACCGTCGGCCTCGGTGTGTTCGCGTGCGGCGGTCTCGGCGCCTGGTGCGTCGCCTGCCGCGATGCGCGCGACGATCTCGCCGTGCTCATGCCAGACGACCTCCTGCATCGGCATGGCGTCGAGCGTGGCGGCCATGGCACGCATGATGTGCGGCCATTGCGGCGCGAGCGTCTGGGCGATCAACGGATTGCCCGAGGCGTCGTGCAGCGCGGTGTGGAACGCGACTTCCACGCGGACCTGGTTGGCGATCGGCGTGCCTCGTGTCATGGCCATGCCAGCAGCGACGGCCTCACGCAAGCGAGCGAGTTCGGCCTCGCCGAGCGTGCCGTTCGCCATGCGTGTGGCGGCCAGCCGTGCGGCCAGCCCGTCGAGCGCCGTGCGAACCTGGTAGAGCGAGCGCAGATGATCGGTGTCGATGGGCGCTACCTCCAGACCCTGGCGGCCGCTGTCGCAGACCAGACCGTCGCGCTTGAGCAGTTGCAGCGCATGACTCACCGGCTGGCGCGAGACGCCCAGCGAATCGGCCAGCTCGGCCTGCCGAATGCGTTCACCTGGGGGCAGGGTGAGATCGGCAATGGCGTCTCGCAAACGCGAGTAGACCTGATCGATCAGGACCGGCGTGCTCGCCAGCGGCGCGAGGGGCGCCAAAGGCTCGGAAGCCACCGGCGACGCGGTGGAAAGGTCGGGGGACGCGGCGCTCGACATGGTTAGCCGGCGGGGCGCCGGTTTTCGTGATATCTGGAATTCCGAATTCTACGCCGACGGGTGGATGCCAGGGAGGTTTTTCCTGGAAGGCAATGAAATAGCGGGGGCGGGATTACTCGCTCGGGTCGAGCTCTGGTGGCGAAACCGAGGCGGCGCGTGCTGGCATTTGGAGCAGGGCCTGCACGGTCGTGCGAGTGCGTTGCAGGCGGCGCGCGAGCGCCCAGGCGTCGGCCTCGCGCTCGAACAGGCCGACGAGCAGATGACCCTCGCCGGCGAAGCCGTCGGAGAACAGGCCGATATTCTTGGCGATCATCTCGCTCGCGCGCTCGACCGACACGGTGTACTGGCGCGGTGAGCGGTACTGATTGATGACGACGGCGAAGGCGCGGGAGAACGCGTCGGACATGCGGGAGCCTCCTCTGACGGCATTTACATGGCGTTGCACTTCCGGTGATTGTAGGCGATGCACAAGCGCATGTCGGGACAAAACGATGACGGTCCGCGCGCGGCCCGCACGTGCATAAAAAAGCCGCCGAGCGGGTCGGCGGCGCAACAGAGAGGGTGACAGCGCAACCGGAGTTGCCGTAAATCAGCTTAGGCCCAGGCGATGACAGTGGCATGACCGTCGTGCGCAGCGATGGCGTCATCTGCCAGCGTTTTTCGGGATGGTTCAGACAATCGTCGGCGACCGAAACGATCGATCGTGTCGGTCCGCAGGTATTTCGCAGGAATTTTTCGGAAAAGCCACCCATGGCGCGCAACGCGCGCCGGCGGCCATTCCGTTGTTCGACGTGCTCTGGAGCGCGTGCCGGCTATACGAGCACGGGCAACGCCTCCACGACAAGCAGCGCGACGAGCGCTCCGACCATCGCCCCGACGGCACGCAGGCTGTAGCGCGTGGCGCGGGTGGTGACCGGGATACCGCCGACCAGTAGCGCACCGGCCACCGCCATCGGCAGGAACAACGTCAGGTCGTAAAGATTGAAGTGGAATGTGGGCATCTTTCTTGTCTCCTCGCCTGAATTGCCCTTCCACTATAGGACGGCGGCGAAGGATGCCCAAATTTGGTGCTCTGCAGCATGTTGCGGCACGACCAACCGTGCGTCAGTCCTCCTGCCGCACGGCGTGCATCTTGCGCCGGGCATTCCACATGGCCATGTCCTTGCGCGTTGGTGTGCGACTGTTCGCGCTGATGCCTGCAGGCTGCGCATGGACCGACGTGGCGGCGGTGCCGGTGGCTTCGCTGCGCGCCTGCACCATCATGACGAGCGTAAACAGCGAGGCGGCAAGCGCCAGCAGAATCAGCTTCATAAAAAGGCCCCCGGGTGAATCTCTGGTATCTGATCGATGTTATGCGTCGTCATCGTCCTGGCCGGTCTCGAAACGTCGACCGTGTCGGCGATGGCGCGATGCTTGTGTATTGCACTGCCGTTGGGACTGCACTACGTGTTGCGGGACTGTCTGGCCGGGCGGAGGTTCGCGCAGGCCCTCATGCGCGACGCATCATAGCCAGCGATTGTGACAACGCTGGGGTAAAAAGCACACGATGCGATGGCCGCAACCCGTCCTGTAACGTATAGCGACGCGCTGCGCGAAAAGTTTAGAAATCGTGACAATTTTTTTGCATTTTGGCCGGCGGGGCGGCGCTGATACGCCTTCGCATCAGGCGGTCACGAGATCGGTGGGCCGCGGGCCGCCTGCCCGAAGCATCGGAAAGGCGGCCTGTCCCTGGGGCAGGGCCGGATCAAGGCTGAGTCAGGGCTGAGGGGAGGCGTCGTCGGCGCTGGCGTTGGTGACGCGCCGCCGGGCGTTCTCCGGCAGCGCGATGGCCGCCAGCGAGGCCAGTGCCGCACCGATCTGCGCGATCTCGTGCATCATGTCCGGCGCCGTGCCGAGCGCGACGGCCAGTCCGGTGATGCCCGCCCACGTCGACGGCTCGAGCAGGCGCGAGAGGAGAAAGCTCATGATGCATCCCCCGGCGCCGTGTCGAGCGTGGTGCTGCCGCTGAAATAGAAGCCCGACATATCGATGTTGGAGACGCTCGCGCGTTGTCCCAGTCCTTCGTGCGCCGCGTTGGCGAGCATCCCGTTGTCCTGGTCGATCGTCCAGGTGAACAGGCCGCCCAGGCCGTTGCGACGGACGTACTCCCCCTTCGCGCGCACGGTGCGCGGTGTGTCCAGCGACATGAACAGGCCGCTCGACGGCTGGTACAGGAAGTCGGCGTCCGCGATCGGGTCAGTGTACAGAACGAAGCCGTTGCGCGTCGCACCGCCTTCCAGGTCGAGGTAGTTGCACAGGACGTCGTAGTACTCCGTGCAGCCCGACTCGAAGGTGCCGGCCGTGATGCCGTCCCCCGGGGCGTACGTGCCGGCGAGCGGCGACACCCGCGCGATCTGCGCCTGGCAGGCGTTGCGCGAGTACGCCGCATATCCGATATGCACCTTGGCGAGCGGCACGCCAGCCTGGCGCAGCCAGTTGACTGCACGATCGATGGAGAAGCCGCCCGCCGCGGTCGGATCAGTGTCGTGCAGATTGGTGTGATGGCCGAGCGCCGGCGCCCACGGTGTGCCGAAGAAGTCGTAGGTCATCAGATTGATGCGCGAAACGCCTGCCGCAAGCAGTCCCGGCAAGTTCGCTTTCTCCATGGCGGCGACACTTGCCGGCGCCGCAATCGAGATCTCGACGTCCTTGCGGCCAGCCGCAGCGAGCGCCTTCTTCAGATTGCCCACGAGCGCCGCGTAGTTCGGACCGTCCGAGTCGTCGTAGACGTTCCCGGTGTCGCCGGGCGAACCCGGGTATTCCCAGTCGAGGTTGACTTCGCGGAACATGGGGAAGCGCTTGAACAGGTCGACGACGCTCGCACAGAATGTCCTGCGCCGCGAGGCGCTTGCCGCCATGTCGTGGAACGCTTGACTCATCGTCCATCCGCCAATGGAGAGCGCGAGCTTGAGCGCCGGATTCTTCGCGTGCAGCAGCCGCAGCCCGCCGAGCACGCCTTGCGCACGCGACTGCTGGAACATCGGCAGCACGTCGTTGCTGACCCAGCCGGAAAAGCCGCAGTTGCGATACGAGAGCACATCCCCCCAACTGTCGACGAAGGTCGCCTGATCGGCATGGCGGGAAAAATCGGCGGCGGCGCGCGCGATCGTCTGCGCCTTCTCGCCCTGATCGCCGACGATGCCCGCAAAGCCGACGATCAGCCGGTCGTACGCGAACGGGTCGAGCAACATGAGATCGACGCCGCGTCCTGCGTCGTCGTTGTTGAAGTCACCGTCGAGCCGTCCGTCGTATTGCGACCAGTCGGTGTAATAGCCGGAGACCTCGAAGGCGTTCTTTGCGTAGCGGTTATAGACACGGCGCGCCATGCGGGCGGATGTGTACGAGAGTTGCGTCGTGCTAGTGGCGGGATCGAAGCCGTTTTGCGCGTATGTCGTCTGGGTGGCGCCGTCTTGGGGATCGACGGAATAAACGAGCTCGCTCTGCGCGGTGGTGTCGGTGAGGGTAGCCGCGTTCGGGCGGCCGGACATCGTGGTGTCGGACATGGCATGACTCCTGAAAGTGAGTGGATCGTCGCCGTTGCGGCATCGGGACGGATGCGGCTTCGGCACGATCAGCGTCGCGGCCCTTCAACGCGCCCACCAGCGCAAACGACGTGTCAGGGACGTCAGCCACGCCATCGGTGCGAACCGGCGAGCGCGCAGCCAGACGACGGTGGATGGCATGCGCGTGGCAGCGGCGGGCGCGTCGTCACAGGGTGCGAAGCGGTAGCCGCGGCGAGGCGCCGTGACGATGTGGCGGTGCAGGCCGAGCGGGATCAGCTTGCGGCGCAGGCGCGACACGACCTGCATGAGGTTCGTATCGTCCTGGTCGGGGCGATCGGGCCACAGCAGGGCGATAAGCGTACGTTTGTCATGCACCACACCCGGCGGCGAGTGCAGCGCACACCACAATCGATACTCGATCTGCGGGATATGCACGGTAATGCCGTGACGGCGCACCTCGCCGTGACCGTCGCGCGCCACGCGATGCTGCAACGCGTGGTCGTGCGAAGCGGTTGCGATGGCGCTGCCGTCGCTCAAGTCGTCGTGCGAGCCTTTGCGCAAGCCGTCGCCCGACGGTGCGGCCCACGGGGAGCGTCCTGCGGAGGGCGCCGAAGGTGACGAGTCTGGCAAAGGTGTCGATGACGCCGGCGGTCGTTCATCGTCCGTCGGTGCGTCGAAGCGGTAGCCGACGCGCGCGACGGTCACGATGGCGCGCTGCAAGCCAAGCGGCGCAAGCGAGCGGCGCAGGCGCGAAACGAGTTGCACGAGCGCGGCGTCCTCCATCCATTGCGCGCGGCGTCCCCAGAGCGCCTCCATCAGCGCGCGCTTGTCGAGTGCGGTGCCGGCGCGCGCCCAGAGCAGCATCAGCAGACGCTTTTCCTGTTCCGACAGCCGTGCGGCGACGCCGTCGCGTTGCACGAGATTGGTGACTTCGTCGAGATCGAACGGTGACATCGGCATGACGCGCTCCTTGTAGCGAATGCGGGACGCCCACCGTAGCCACGCGTGTTGGCCTGTCACAAGGCGACAAGCGCGCCAAAGGTGCCTGCGTGCCGTGGCGCCTTCGCCGGGCGCCGTGGACGTCCGGATGGCATGCGTCAGTGCGTTGTGTGCATCGAGTGCCTAGGCGATGTCACGCGCCGTCGTGCGAGGTAAGATAGGCGCCATATACCGCCATCTGCCGCCAACGTAGGTTGCGGCAAGGCACTGACGCCTGACCTCTCGAACCCTCCCGGATTTCGTCATGCTCGAACTCATTTCCGAACACCGCTGTTTCGGCGGTGCGCAACGTTTCTATCGTCACGATTCGACGGCCATCGGCCTGCCGATGCGCTTCTCGGTGTTCCTTCCCCCGCAGGCGCGCGACGGACGTGCGGTGCCCGCGCTGTTCTATCTCGCCGGGCTCACGTGTACGGAAGAGACGTTCATGATCAAGGGCGGCGCGCAGTGGCTGGCCGCCGAACATGGCGTGGCGCTGATCACGCCGGACACCAGCCCGCGAGGGGCCGGTGTGCCCGGCGAGAGCGACGCATGGGATTTCGGTGTGGGGGCGGGCTTCTACCTCGATGCCACGCAGGCACCGTGGTCGACGCATTACCGCATGTACAGCTACATCGTCGACGAACTCTACGCGCTCGTGACGCAGACGCTACCGATCGACGCGCAACGCATCGGCATCTTTGGCCACTCGATGGGCGGTCATGGCGCGCTGACGCTGGCCCTGCGCAATCCTGACAAATTCCGATCGGTGTCGGCGTTCGCGCCGATCGCGGCGCCGATGCAGTGCCCGTGGGGCGAGAAGGCGTTCACGGGATATCTCGGCGCCGATCGCGAGACGTGGCGCCAGTACGATGCGAGCGAGCTGATCGCGCGGGCGGGGCAGGTCGTGTTTCCGGGCGGCATCCTGATCGATCAGGGGTTGAACGACGCGTTCCTCGAGGCGCAACTGCACCCGCACATCTTCGAGCACGCCTGCCGGGAAGCGGGGCAACCGCTCAACCTGCGCCGTCATGACGGTTACGACCACGGCTACTACTTCATCCAGACGTTCATGGCGGACCATCTGTCGCATCACGCCGAACATCTGCGCGCGTACTGACCCGCCCGACCTTTGCGCTGCGGGACGACGTCAGACCGCACGCGCGTCGTAGCGGCGCGACGGCGTGACGATCTCATCCTGTGCGCGCACGATTTCCAGCTCGTATCGACCTGCCAGGTGCGTGATGCGCAATACGGCGTCGACGGCTGCGAGCGTGTGTTCGAACGCGGCGCGGATCGTATCGCCCTTGAGCAGCCGCGCGAGAAATACGCCTGACGTCAGGTCGCCCACGCCCACGGGCTGGCGTGCGAACGGGTAGAGCGGACGCGAGCCGTGCCACGCCTCGTCGTTCGTCACCACGAGCATGTCGAAGCGATCCGCCGGCTTGCCCGAAAACTCCAGATGCTTGACGAGCACCACCTTGGGACCGCGCGCGAGCAGGGCGCGGCAGGCGACGAGGGCGTCGTCGAACGTATGGATCGGATGCTGCGCGAGCTTCTCGAGTTCGAGGTGATTCGGCGCCATGATGTCGGCGACCTCGGGCATGTGGTCGACGAGGTATTGCTCGATGCCCGGCTTCACCTGGCATCCTTTCTCGGGATGTCCCATCACCGGATCGCAAAGATAGAGGGCGGCGGGGTTGGCCTGCTTGACGCGCTGCACGGCCGCGAGCACGAAGCCCGCCTGCTCGGGCGCGCCGAGATAGCCTGAGAGCACGGCGTCGCAATGACCGAGCTCGCCGATGTCGGCAATGCCGTCCACGAGACGCAGGATTTCGTCGCTGGGCAACGCCTGCCCGGTCCACTTGCCGTATTGCGTATGGTTCGAGAACTGTACGGTGTTGATCGGCCAGACGTTGACGCCGAGACGGCGCATCGGGAATTCGGCGGCGCTGTTGCCCGCATGGCCGAATACCACATGCGACTGGATGCTGAGGATGTTCTTCATCATGACGAGAGGGGGGCAAAGGTCGACGCCCGCGAGCGGCGCGTCCCTGTCCGAAGACGAGGTCGCGCCGTGCGCGGGCGTCGCGTGACGGTCCGGCGGGAACGCTCGGTGCCGGAGCCGGGGGGCGATCTGGATCGCGCCACCGCCTCCGACGCCCGTAGCGCTCCCGAGGTCCGTCGGTTACTTCTTGGCCGAGATGATCGCGTCGGCCACGTTCCTCGGGGCTTCGGCGTACTGCTTGAATTCCATGGTGTACGTGGCGCGGCCCTGGGTGAGCGAGCGCAGCGACGTCGAGTAGCCGAACATTTCCGAGAGCGGCACTTCGGCGCGCACGATCTTGCCGCCGCCGACGATGTCGTCCATGCCCTGCATGATGCCGCGCCGCCCCGAGAGATCGCCCATCACGTTGCCCATGAACTCTTCGGGCGTCTCGACTTCCACGGCCATCATCGGCTCGAGCAGCACCGGCTCGGCGCGGCGCATGGCTTCCTTGAACGCCATCGAGCCGGCCATGCGGAACGCGTTTTCGTTCGAGTCCACGTCGTGGTACGAACCGAACGTGAGCGTGACCTTCACGTTGACGACCGGGTAGCCCGCGACCACGCCGCTATTGAGCGTCTCGCGAATGCCCTTGTCCACGGCCGGGATGTATTCGCGCGGCACCACGCCGCCCTTGATCGCATCGACGAATTCGTACGGTTTTTCCGAGTCCGGTTCTAGCGTGATCACCACGTCGCCGTACTGACCGCGTCCGCCCGATTGCTTGACGAACTTGCCCTGCACGTCCTCGACTTTCTTGCGCACCGTCTCGCGATAGGCCACTTGCGGCTTGCCGACGGTCGCCTCCACGCCGAACTCGCGGCGCATGCGATCGACGAGAATTTCCAGGTGCAGCTCGCCCATGCCGGAGATGATGGTCTGGCCGGACTCTTCATCGGTCTGCACGCGGAACGACGGGTCTTCCTGCGCCAGCCGATTGAGCGCGAGGCCCATCTTTTCCTGATCGCCCTTCGTCTTCGGTTCGACCGCCTGCGAGATCACCGGCTCCGGAAACTCCATCTTTTCCAGGACGATGACGTTGGCCGGATCGCACAGCGTGTCGCCGGTGGTGGCTTCTTTCAGGCCGACGGCCGCCGCGATGTCGCCCGCGCGCACTTCCTTGATTTCCTGACGCGTGTTCGCATGCATCTGCAGAATGCGACCGAGGCGTTCCTTCTTGCCCTTGAGCGGGTTGAGCACGGTGCCCCCCGACTCGATCACGCCGGAGTAGACGCGGAAGAAGATCAGTTGACCGACGAACGGGTCGGTCATGATCTTGAAGGCGAGGGCGGAGAACGGTTCGTCGTCGGACGGATGACGCTCGATTTCCTTGTCGTCCTCGTCGTGACCGGCAATGGCGGGCACGTCCACCGGCGAGGGCAGGTAATCGATCACGGCGTCGAGCATGGCCTGCACGCCCTTGTTCTTGAACGCGGTACCACACAGCATGGGCACGATCTCGCCCGCCACGGTGCGCTTGCGCAGGCCTTCCTTGATCTCCTCTTCGGTGAGCGTGTCGCCGCCGAGATACTTCTCGAGCAGCGCTTCGTCGGCCTCGGCCGCCGCCTCGATCATCTTCTCGTGCCACTCCTGCGCCGTGTCCTTGAGGTTGGCCGGAATGTCGACGTACTCGAACTTCACGCCCTTGGACTCCTCGTCCCAGACGATGCCCTTCATCTTCACGAGGTCGACCACGCCCTGGAAGTTATCCTCGGCGCCGATGGGAATCTGGATCGGCACGGCGTTGCCGCGCAGCCGTTCGTGAATCTGCTTGTGCACGCGGAAGAAGTCGGCGCCCACGCGGTCCATCTTGTTGACGAACGCGATGCGCGGCACCTTGTACTTGTTGGCCTGCCGCCAGACGGTCTCCGACTGCGGCTGCACACCGCCCACCGAGTCGTAGACCATGCACGCGCCGTCGAGCACGCGCATCGAACGCTCGACTTCGATCGTGAAGTCGACGTGACCCGGCGTGTCGATGATGTTGATGCGATGTTCGGGATAGTTGCCGGCCATGCCGCGCCAGAAGCAGGTGGTCGCGGCCGACGTGATCGTGATGCCGCGCTCTTGTTCCTGCTCCATCCAGTCCATGGTGGCAGCGCCTTCATGAACTTCGCCCAGCTTGTGGTTGACGCCGGTGTAGAACAGGATCCGTTCGGTCGTCGTCGTTTTGCCAGCGTCGATGTGAGCACTGATGCCAATGTTTCGGTAGCGCTCGATAGGGGTCTTTCGGGCCACAGTACACCTCTTTTCCAGACGGTGGGGAAAAAGCATAGCAGCAGCCATGATACTCCAATGTTGCAATGCCGCGCTGACCGCGACATTGCCTGAAGGCCAGCAGCCACGGGGTTTTCGGCGGAGGGCGGCGGCATCGTGCGGGCCGCCGGCGCGCGGGCGCCGACGTACGGGGGCCCGTGCCGATGCCCGCGCCGGCCCGCAAGGCAGCCATGCGGCCGGCGCGGGGCGGGCACCTGGCCCGGCCCGACTCAACTTCAGGCGGCGTTGCGCTGCCGAGCGAAGTTCAGCACGGCCCCACGCTGGCCATTGGCAGCCGTCTGTGCATCACCCCCGTTCGAGGACAGGGCATCGTCGTTGCCGGCCAGCCGGAACACCGCAACGGCCTCGCGCAGATGACGCGCCTGATCTTCGAGCGAGCCGGCTGCGGCGGTGGCCTCCTCGACGAGCGCCGCGTTCTGCTGCGTGACCTGATCCATCTGCATGACCGCGGTGTTGACCTGCTCGATGCCGCCGGTCTGCTCGGCCGACGCCGCCGAAATCTCACCCATGATGTCGGTCACGCGTTGCACGGCCTGCACGATGTCGGTCATCGTGCGGCCCGCATCGCGCACTTGCGACGACCCGTCGTCGACCTTGCTCACGGATGTCTCGATGAGCGCCTTGATTTCCTTGGCCGCGGCGGCGCTGCGCTGGGCGAGCGTACGGACTTCGCCGGCCACGACCGCGAAGCCGCGACCCTGTTCGCCGGCGCGTGCCGCTTCCACGGCGGCATTGAGCGCGAGGATGTTCGTCTGGAAGGCGATGCCGTCGATCACGCCGATGATGTCGTTGATCTTCGCGGAGCTCGCAGCGATTTCCTGCATCGAGCTCACCGCACGCTCGACCACGCGTCCCCCGTCGCCCGCAATCTCCGACGCGTTTACCGCCAACTGACTCGCCTGGCGCGCGTTCTCGGCGTTCTGGCGCACGGTCGCCGTGAGCTCTTCCATGGAAGACGCCGTCTCTTCGAGCGATGCCGCCTGCTCCTCGGTGCGTGCCGACAGATCGGTGTTGCCCGCCAGCAATTGCCCCGACGCCGACGCGATCGCCGCCGTGCCGCTGCGCACGCGTCGCACGATTTGATCGAGGCTTTCATTCATATGTTTGAGCGCAGCCATCAGTTGGCCGGTCTCGTCGCGACTCGTCACCTCGATACGGCTCGTGAGATCCCCTTGCGCGACGCGCTCGGCAACTTGCACGGCGCGCGCGAGCGGACGCGTGATGCTGCGCGTGACCGACCACGCCGCGCCGATGCCGACCACGGCGGCCACGCCGCCGATCGCCGCGAGCAGCCATTTGGCGAACGCGATATCGGCGCTCGTCGACGCGCCGGTCGCATCGACGATCTTCTGCTGCAGCGTCACGAGCTCGATCGATTCGGATTGCATGGCGTCGAGCGCGGGCAGGGCGTCTTTCTCGACGACGCTCAGCGCGGCGTCGCGCTGATCGGCACTCAACTGCGAGAACACGGTGCTGCGCGCCTTCAGGAACGACTCGTTGTGACGCCGCACGGCGGCGAGCAATTGCTTGCCCTGTTCCGAGCTCACGTACTTGTCGAGCACGCCCTGGGCGCGTCCGATTTCGGCCTGGTTGTCGTCGATGTATCGATTGAGCGTGCTGCGTTGTGCCGCATCTGTCGCGGCGACGGCTTCGAGCAGGCGTCGGCCGTTGCTGCGCACCATCGCGTTGATGGTGTGGGCGGCGTCGGCTTTGGCCCAGGCGCTCGTGATGAGCATTTCGTTGGCGCGCTCGATCGCGACGAAGCGCACCAGCGTGATGATCAGCATGGTGAGGAGGAGGATCAGCAATGTGCCGAATCCGATGGCCAGCCGGGTCCGGATTTTCAGGTCGGCGATTCGCATAAGCAGTGACTCCATTGAGTAGTTGGAAGCCGGGACGGCACCTGTGACGTGACGTCGCCGGCATTGCGGAGTGGTCGCCGGCTGCCGCTGAGCGCGTCGATACGAGAGATGAGGCGTGACGCGACATTGGCTCACGCGCCGAGTTCGGCACGTGTGACATGCCCGGCGACGCGTGACGGGAGAATTCGATGAAGCCTGTCCGTCTATCTTCGTATACGACTTGGAATACGATATCTGAAGGTTTCCGACAACAGCGGAACGAGACGAATGGCTACGGCGGAGAAGCGCTGAATTCCTACACGAGGGTCAGACGAAACGTACTGCGTAGATGGGAGGCAGATGGGCGGACACGCATTGCCAGCGCTCGCCGGCGCTCTCGCTGATCCACAATGCGCCGGTCGTCGACCCCATGGCGAGCCTGCGGTCCGTGGCATCGATGTCGAGTCCATGGCGGTAGATGAGATCGTAGGAGGGCATCTCCGGCAGTCCCTGCGAGAGCGACGTGAACGATTCGCCGCCGTCGCGCGTGCGCGTGACGACCAGGCGCGCGTCGACCGGAATGCGGCACGCGTCGCGCTGTGCGGGCACGAACCAGGCGACATCGGGGTCGTGCGGATCCACGGCAACGGCAAAGCCGAAGCTCGACGGCGACGCGTGAATCCGTCGCCATGACGCGCCGTAATCGAGGGTGCGGAAGATACCGTTGTGGTGCTGCGCCCACAAGGCGTTGGGCGCATCGTGGCATTGCACGAGGCGGTGAACGTCCTGCGCGTTCGGATCGAGCCGGCGCTCCGGCGGCATGTAGTCGGCCTCCATGCCGGTGGCCGCGAGTGCCCACGTCCGGCCGTCATCGCGCGTGCGCCATACGCCGCCGGTCGACACCGCGACCATCACCTGCCGGCTGTCGCGCGGATCGATGCAGATCGAGTGGATCCCCGCATGGTCGTAGCCGCCGCCCATCCATTCGGCGCGCTCCGGACGCTCCCACAAACTCCGCACCAGTTGCCAACTGCGGCCGTGGTCGCCGGAGCGAAAGAGTCCGCCGGGGATCGTGCCGGCCCAAAGCACGCCGGGCGCGTCGGGCCCGGCGGCTTCGAGCGACCAGAGCAGGTCGACCGACGGAGCGGGCGTGTCCGGTGGTGCGGGCGTCTGCGGATCGAACGCGGGCGGCGCAAGCTCCGTCCAGGTGTCGGCCTCGCGCTCGCGGCACCATAGCTTCACGCCGAAGTGACCGAGATTGAGCGCCGCATAGTCGGTGCCGTCGCGCGCGTCGTGCAGCACCATGCTCACCGGTTCGCCCGGGAAATCGGGGGTGCTCGACGCCATGCGCCATTCGTCACCTTCGCGCTGCCAGGTGAACAATCCCTTGCGAGTGGCGACCAGCAGGGTCGCGCCGGTGACATGCTCCACGGTCTTCTCCTTGGCTCGCTCGCGTCTTCTCCGGGACGTGCGCGATCATCCTCCCGACAGCGCCTGCGCCACGTACACGTGGCTCGCATCGCCGAGCGCGTCGCTCAACGCGCGGCGATCGCGAATCAGCCGACCGTCGACGAAGACGGCGACGTGTGGACGCAGACGTCCCTGATCGTTGAACAGATAGCCGCGCAACGCCGGGGCATGCGAGAGGCAACGGGCAAGCGCGTCATGCACCGTGGCGCCGTCGACGTGTTGTTCGTCGACAGGCACGTGTCGTTGGATCGCGGGTGCAAAAGTGACGGTAGCCATGCCCTTGCGTGACGAGTGCCGTACCGGCAATCGGGTCTGCGCATTCCGATGAGCGTAAGACTTTCAGTGTAGACAATGAGGACCATTCGCACACGGGGCATTGCACCACTGTTGCGCGCTCGCTGCGCTATGTAGTGCCGGAGATAACGCCCGGCGCGTCCGCCGTCTTGCGCTGCGTCGTGTCCTGCGGCGCACGTCATATTGCATGGTGCGGCGCATCGAAGTGTGCGAGGTGAGCGAGCGATCTACGTCGACCGCGGACTTCTGCATGCGCAGTGCGTGATTTGGTGTCCTTTGCATGACGACCTGCGAGTTTCGGTTCCCGTGAAGCGTCGTCGTGGGGTGTGGCATCGCATATCGGACACTCCCCAATCCCATTCACCCCGTTATTGTTCACCATTATCGGAGTGCCCGCGCGCGCAGTGCCGCAGGGGCGATCACTCGGAGGAAACCATGGCAAAAGGCAAGGGCAGGGACATTGGAATGGGACGTTGGTCGGACGCGGCAATCAAAAGGCAGATGCGTCTGCACAAGGCGGGCGATCCGTCGCAGAAAGAGGACCCGACGGTGCAGCGACCGCCGGAATTCGCGAAATGCGAAGGGCACTTCGTGTGGAGTGTGCGGCAGGCGGCGTTTCTTGGCCGGGACGACGGAACGCCGAAGGGCGGGTTGCGGCATTACGTCGTCTGCACGACGCAGGCGAAGCGTTACGAGAGCGTGGCGCACGCGAGGGCGGCGGGGGACACGATCACAGGCGACGTGCTGATCATGTACGGGTACGGTCCCAACTGCCCGCTGTACATCGTGGGGAGATGATGGCGCTGACGGCGCGAACAATGCGTTCGCGCCGCGCTGTGGGGTTGGGCTTACTTGCCCAGTTCGTGGCCGATCACACCGCCGACGACGGCACCTCCGATGGTGCCTGCGGTGCTGCCGCCGGTGGCTTCATGGCCGAGATAGCCGCCCGCCGCGGCGCCGCCAAGCGTGCAGCCGAAGATGGACGAACCCATGACGAGCGCGGTAATGACCGCGAGAATCGTCTTCGTCGCTTTCATGATGAGCCTCCTGTTGCGAGGGCCGGCTGTGGGGGCATGGGCCGGCATGAATCCAGCTTAGCGAGCGCCAGATAGTCGGACTATCGGTCGCGGCTGAATCGGCTGTAGGAATTGGACGACAGTGCGGCGGAGGCGGCATCGTGTCGGGGCGTGGCAGGCGGGGCGAGCGAAAGAACGAGCCGGACGGAAAGGCCGAGCACAAATGCCGAAGCGGAAATCGAGGAGGAAAATGAATCGGAAAATGCAGCGGAAACAACAAGGGCCGCACATCGTGCGGCCCTTGCTTTACCTCTGGTGGGGCGTGAGTGACTCGAACACTCGACCTACGGATTAAGAGTCCGCTGCTCTACCAACTGAGCTAACGCCCCGGTGCTACCGGGAACAAAAAAGGCTGCGCGGTGCAGCCTTTTCTGAGATTGCCTGGTGGGGCGTGAGTGACTCGAACACTCGACCTACGGATTAAGAGTCCGCTGCTCTACCAACTGAGCTAACGCCCCGATGCAACCGGGAATAAAAAAGGCTGCACGGCGCAGCAGCCTTTTTCAGAATTCGTTTGGTGGGGCGTGAGTGACTCGAACACTCGACCTACGGATTAAGAGTCCGCTGCTCTACCAACTGAGCTAACGCCCCAACGAGACCGAGATAATATCGGCTCTTACGCATGGGGTCAACCCTTGACGGTGAAAATCCGCAAAAAAGCCTTAGGCGAGCAGCGGAACGAGTTCGAACGCCAGCACGGCGAGTACCGCACCGACGACGACCAACAGCGAGCGCCAGCACATTCGAATCGCTCCCTTGCAGGGCATGGCGCCGACGACGATCGCACCGAACGCCGCTAGCGCGAACATGCTGACGAGTTGAGCGTTGGAAAGGTGGGGCATGATCATGGCCGATCTCCCTGCCGCTATCGCGCGAGTTTGAACGCGCTTCAAGTATAGAAAACGGCCCTTTCCAAGCAAAGCGGCGCGGCAACCGGGATTTCCCCAGTGGCCGCGCCGTGCGGTGCTGCTATGTGACGTGTCCGAATTCGCGCTGTTCAGGCCCGCGAAACGTCACGTACGACTCGCCATCATCGAGCCGTCGTCATTCAGGCAGATCGAGAATGAGGATGATCGTCCAGGCGTCTTCGCCTTCGTGATGGTACTGACGTTCCACCACGATGAACGGTTGCTTCTTGTCGCCCTGGCCGAGGAACAGCACATCGCCTTCGGCCGGCATGCATTCGATCGGCGGCAACGCGAGAGGGGTGCCCTTGGGGACGAGACGTTCGGCCTTCTTTGCTGCGCGCTCGGTCCACTCGATATCGAATTCGATCTGACTCACCGGATGATCCTGTCTATGCAAATTGAAACGGCTGCATGGTAGCACGCAGCCTGCGAGCCTCTACGAAAAATGCCTGTTGCCAAGCTCCAAGCGCATCGACTTGGCAACGGGAAAGGCCATGGCGCGCGCTGGCGAGCGAAACGCGATGCTGGCGTCGTCGTGAAATGAAAAGAGCCCGCTCCCTGGGCGAGGAGCGGGCGAAAGTCCCATGCGATGACGGGGAACGCATGGCGACAGGAGATGCGCCCGAGACAAACCGTTGTTGTCTGTCGGACCCGAGGGGAAGTGAACGGGGCCGGCGCACAGCACGGTTGTCCGATAAGGCGTGGGCGCGCGCCTGTCGGCGGGACGATACGAGGTGACGCAGCGCAGGCGGGCGATGCCTCCCCACCTGCGTGCGTCACGCCGCGCTGCCGGACTGCGGGCAACACGGCGAGGGGCGGTGCGATTCGCGTCAGGGACGCCGCGGGAAGCGACACGAATCGTTGGCAACGCGTGATCGATGCTGTCGACGCGCTGCGTGTCTCACGGTGCACGGCGCGACGGCCGCATGCGTGATGAGTCCTGCGTCATGCGGCGGCGCGATCTCACGGGTTAGAGTATTTCATCTCGCCGTTCCGACGCGCCTGCACGAGTTCTTCGTAGACCTGTGCGCGGGGCTTGCCCGGCGCGTTGTTCTTGAAGGTGACGAGGGCCGGATACTCATAGTCGTTCTGCGGGATCAATCCTTGCGCGCGGGCATCGGCGAGTTCCTGCTTCACTTGCTCGCGCGTGAGCTGCGAGGTTTGCGGAACCCAGGCGAATTGCGAACCGTCGGGATAGGCGTCGCTGGTGCGCCCGGCTTGCGCGAAAACGGACCCGGCGGCGGTGGCCAGCATGGCGGACATCAGGGCCGAAGCGATGAGCTTGCGATTCATGACGATAACTCCTGTTCTTCTGTGTTGCGGGGGCGGGCAATGCATCGGTGCCGAGGGCTCCCGGTATGCGTTGTGCGCGACCGTTGAAGGCAGTGTATGCGTCGGGCTATTGCGGAAAAACGGCAATTGAGCCAATAGATACTTACGCGAATCGCAACAATCGGTGAGGGAGTCCCATGCTGCGGCGAGGCGCGAGGAAAGACAGTGGGAGGGAGGAGAACGGCGCGTGATGCAGGTTGGCTATTGATCGTCGCGTTGCACGACTCTTGATCGCCGTGAACGAGTCACCAAGAAAAACGCCACTCGGAGGTGGCGTGGAGGTGATGTTCGCAGATTGCCGGCTGGCCCGGCAACAGCGTCGCCGAGTGGATGGTCAGCGCGTCGCGATCGCGACGGCGGCCCCTGCCATGACCGTGCCGGTGGCACGGTTGAGGCGTCGCACGGCGCGTGCCGAGCTCAATAGCCGTCGTGCCCGTGCGGCAAGCACGATATAGGTGCCGAACACGAGTGTGAGCACTGCGAGCGTGACGCCGACGACTTCGAGATAGCCAAGTGCGGTCACGCGCTGCAGGTCGAGCAAGTTGGGCAGCAGCGCGAAATAGAACACGACGACCTTCGGATTGCCCATCGTGACCGACAGGCCGCCGAGAAACAGACGCCACGATTGCTCGCGAGGCGCCGCGGTCATCGGCTCGGTCGGCGCAATCGCCGGCGCATGCCACATCTTCCACGCGAGATAGAGCAGATAGGCGGCCCCCGCATACTTGATGGCGAGGAACACGCCTGAGAACGTGTGTGCCAGCGCCGCGACCCCGAGCACCGCGAGCGTGAGCCACACGACGTCTCCGATGGCCACTCCCGCGGTGAAGGCGACGGCGCCCTGCGTTCCCCGGCCCAGCACGCGCGCGACGATCGCGGCGATACCCGGCCCCGGCGTACCCGCCCCCACGAGCAGGGCGAGGGCGAAAGTCAGCAAATGCGTCCAGTCCATCTCGGCGTCTCCTCGCTTTGACGACAATCCATCATGTATGGGAAGCGCAGCGGCATCGTGCGCTTATTAAGTCAACGATCCCGCTCAGGCGCCGATCCACGGCAGGCCGCGGAAGCACCAGCCGCTCACCTGCTTGCGATGCCCGGCGCTGTCCTTGTCTCCTTCGAAGCCTTCGAGAATATCGAACGACTGCGTGTAGCCGGCCTCGTAAGCGACCTTGGCGGCGGCTTTCGAGCGCGCGGCACTCCGGCAAAGGAACAGCAATGGCGTGTTCTTGTCCCTCGCCTGCGAGGCAAGTTGCTCGAGGAAATGTTCATTGGGCACGCCGCCGGGGTAGCGCACCCATTCCACGTTCGCGTACTGACCGTCTGGCACCTGCGGGCGACCGACCCAGTCGAGTTCCGCGCGCGTGCGCACGTCGATCAGGCGCACGCTGGTGTCGGCATTGAGCAGGGCGAGCGCCTCGTCCGGCGTCACGGCGCCCGCATAGGTGAGCTGCGCGCTGGCGCGGCGTTGGGCGGCTTGCTCGAGAATGGCTTTGGCGCTTGTCATATTGCTGTGATCTCGTTGGTCGATGGTTGTCCTGCATTCTAGCGTGCCCTCGGTGCGAGATGCGCGTTGCGTGACATCCGGTCATTTCCCGATACGGCGGACTCCGGACGAACGGGACGGATCCGACTTTGGCAACGAATGGCGTCAGGACGGTGCGCGACGGTGCACAATCCCGGTTCACGAACTGCGACTCAAAGCACTCAAAAGGTGCATAATCACGAAATGCACCAAAATAGTGATATTCGTGTGAAGAATGCACCGAAATGGAGAATTGCGGCCAGTGAACCGGGAATTCGAGCGAGTCTGCACCCGAACGACTATTTCCTTAGAAATCAGAGGGTGGGGGCGCGGCGAATTCGATATTCAATAGCAGGTGGGGCGCTGGCATGCTTCCTGCTTATTACTGACGAATCCGAACACGGAGTTCGTTAAAGAGGGTGCGGCGATGCGGGCGACGAGCGCCAGCAGCGCCAGATTGAATCTTTCGGGAGATAGCATGAGCAAATCTGTGGCAGATGTGATGAATCTGGTTAAGGAAGAAGACGTCAAGTTCGTCGACTTCCGCTTTACCGATACGCGCGGCAAGGAACAACACGTCTCGGTGCCGGTGTCGCACTTCGACGCCGACAAGTTCGAGAGCGGCCACGCGTTCGACGGTTCGTCGATCGCCGGCTGGAAGGGCATCGAAGCCTCGGACATGCTGCTGGTGCCGGACGCCAACACTGCCTATATCGACCCGTTCTACGAAGAAAGCACGCTCGTGCTGACCTGTGACGTGATCGAACCGGCCGACGGCAAGGGCTACGATCGCGATCCGCGCTCGATCGCCAAGCGCGCCGAAGCCTATCTGAAGAGCACGGGCCTGGGCGACACCGCCTTCTTCGGCCCGGAGCCGGAATTCTTCATTTTCGACTCGGTCCAGTGGAACACGGACATGTCGGGCACGTTCGTGAAGATCAACTCGGAAGAGGCACCGTGGTCGTCGTCGAAGGACTTCGACGGCGGCAACACCGGCCACCGTCCGGGCACGAAGGGCGGCTACTTCCCGGTCGCGCCGGTCGACACGTTCCAGGACATGCGCTCGGAAATGTGTCTGTTGCTCGAGCAACTGGGCGTGCCGGTCGAAGTGCACCATCACGAAGTGGCGGGGCAAGGCCAGAACGAAATCGGCACGAAGTTCTCGACACTGGTCGAGCGCGCCGACTGGACGCAGATCCTGAAGTACGTCGTGCACAACGTGGCGCACAGCTATGGCAAGACGGCCACGTTCATGCCGAAGCCGGTCGTCGGCGACAACGGCTCGGGCATGCACATCCACCAGTCGGTCTGGAAGGACGGCCAGAACCTGTTCGCCGGTAACGGCTACGGCGGTCTGTCGGAGTTCGCCCTGTACTACATCGGCGGCATCATCAAGCACGCTCGTGCGCTTAACGCGATCACGAACCCGTCGACGAACTCGTACAAGCGCCTCGTGCCGCACTTCGAAGCCCCGGTGAAGCTGGCCTACTCGGCCCGCAACCGTTCGGCCTCGATCCGCATCCCGTACGTTGCCAACCCGAAGGGCCGCCGCATCGAAGCGCGCTTCCCGGACCCGATGGCCAACCCGTACCTGGCCTTCTCGGCCATGCTGATGGCTGGCCTGGACGGCGTGCAGAACAAGATCCACCCGGGCGAAGCTGCGGACAAGAACCTGTACGACCTGCCGCCGGAAGAGGACGCAAAGATCCCGACCGTGTGCTCGAGTCTCGAACAGGCGCTGGGATACCTGAACGAAGACCGCGAGTTCCTGACCCGTGGTGGCGTGTTCACCGATGGCATGCTCGATTCGTACATCGCGTTGAAGACGGACGAAGCGCGTCGTGTGGCCATGACCACGCACCCGCTCGAGTTCGAGCTGTACTACTCGCTGTAATCGAATCGCTGCGCAGGGAATGCGCCGGCATGACGGAACGCCAGCGGCCGACCGTCATGCTCGACAAGCACGGGGGGATGGCCGCGGCCGTCCCCCTTTTTTATCCGCGGCGCATCTTCACCTCGTAGCCCTTCATGAACCTATTGCCTGGATCCCTGATGAAAAGTGTTCGCGCGGGTGAGAAGGGGAATGCCGGGCACGGCGTGCCGGCGGCGTCCGGTGAGAGCGCGGCCGCCAGCGTGCCGGATGGCCCCGATGACGTCGATGCCACCGAATTGTGGGAAGCGCGCCTCGCCGCGACCGGCATTCTCCCGGGCCTTGAAGCCTTGCCGACCGTGTTGCTGGTGCTGGAGAAGCACACGCTGCGCGTCGTCTTCGCCAATCCGGCGGCCGAAGCGCTGCTTGCGCTCTCGCGCCGTTCGCTTTCGCAGATGACGTGGAACGACGTGTTCACGAACGGCGAAGTGCTCGCGTCGACAATGTCCGAGCTCCTCGGTAATCACTTCCAGTCCACACGCCTCGATCTGGTGCTCGAGCGCACCGCGCAGGAGCCATTGCACACGCACGCGATCGTGGCTGCGCCGGAAGCGGTGCCGGACTTCGTGATCGTGGAGCTTATCGAGAACGAGCAGAAGCTCAAGAACGAGCGCGAAGAACGCATCATCGATCAGGCGTTGATGAACAAGCAGCTCATTCGCAACCTGGCGCACGAGATCAAGAACCCGCTAGGCGGGATTCGCGGCGCGGCCCAGTTGCTCGAGTTCGAGCTCGATCAGCGCGAGTTGCGTGAATACACGCAGGTGATCATCAAGGAGTCCGACAGGCTGCAGACCCTTGTCGACCGCCTGCTCGAGCCGCACCGGCATCCGTACATCGCCACGGACGTCAATATCCATGAAGTGTGCGAGCGCGTGCGTTCCGTGGTGCTCGCGGAGTTTCCGCAGGGACTGTCGATCGAGCGCGACTACGACGTGAGCCTGCCGGACTTCCGGGGCGACAAGGAGCAACTCATACAGGCGCTGCTCAACATCGTGCGCAACGGTGCCGAGGCGCTGCGCGAGCAGATCGCGCGTGGCGACGCGCGCATCGTGCTGCGCACGCGAGTGGCGCGAAAGATCACGATTGCCAAACGTCTGCACAAGCTGGCATTGGAATTGCATGTGATCGACAACGGGCCCGGCATTCCCGCTGACATTCGTGACCGCATCTTCTATCCGCTCGTCTCCGGGCGCGACGGGGGAAGCGGTCTGGGACTCACACTGGCGCAGTCTTTCGTGCAGCGCCACGACGGTTTGATCGAATGTGAAAGCCGGCCTGGACGGACGGATTTCCGAATCCTGCTGCCCTTGGGCTGATGCGGCCACGGCCGCTATGCCCTTACGCCCTTACGCCGTCGGCCGTAACCCCTGCGACCTGCGGCCGGGCATAGACGTTACACGGTGAACAATGAAGCCGATCTGGATAGTAGACGACGACCAATCGATTCGATGGGTGCTGGAGAAGGCGCTTTCGCGCGCCAATCTGCCGGTGCGCAGTTTTACGGGGCCGCGTGAAGCGAGTGCCGCGCTCGAACACGACTCGCCGCAAGTGCTGGTCTCGGACATCCGCATGGCGGGCGGCTCCGGCCTCGAACTGCTGCAGGCGGCCAAGCAGCGACACCCGGGGCTGCCGGTCATCATCATGACGGCCTTTTCGGATCTCGACAGTGCGGTGGCGGCCTTTCAGGGCGGCGCCTTCGAGTACCTGGCCAAGCCGTTCGACGTGGATCGCGCGGTCGAACTGATTCTGCGCGCCGTCGAGGAAAGCCTGCGTGAAGCGACCGACGACGAGCGCATCACCGAGGAGCCCGAGATCCTGGGGCAGGCCAGCGCGATGCAGGACGTGTTCCGGGCGATCGGCCGCTTGTCCCATTCGAGTGCGACCGTGCTCATTACCGGGGAATCGGGCTCGGGCAAGGAATTGGTTGCGCGTGCGTTGCATCGCCATTCGCCGCGGGCATCGGGGCCGTTCATCGCGCTGAACACGGCGGCGATTCCGAAAGATCTGCTGGAATCCGAATTATTCGGCCACGAGCGCGGTGCGTTTACCGGCGCCCAGGCCACGCGGCGCGGACGTTTCGAGCAAGCCGAGAGCGGCACGCTGTTCCTCGACGAAATCGGCGACATGCCGCTCGATCTGCAGACGCGTCTGTTGCGCGTGCTCTCGGACGGGAATTACTACCGCGTCGGTGGTCACAGCCCGATCAAGGCGAACGTACGCGTGATCGCCGCCACGCACCAGAATCTGGAAGACCGGGTGCGTCAGGGGCTTTTCCGCGAGGATCTGTATCACCGTCTGAACGTGATTCGCCTGCGCCTGCCGTCGCTGCGCGAGCGCAGCGAGGACATTCCGCTGCTCGTGCGGCACTTCCTCCAGAAGAGTGCACGCGAGCTGGGCGTGGAGACGAAACGCATCAGCGAGGCGGCGTTGGCGCATCTCACGCGCTTTCCGTTCCCGGGCAACGTGCGGCAACTGGAGAACCTGAGCAACTGGCTTACGGTGATGGCGCCGGCGCAGACCGTCGAAATCAAGGACCTTCCGCCGGAGTTTCAGTCGCCGGCGACTACGCAGGCCACTGGCGGAGCCAGCCCGGTGCCAGTCTATGCCGCGGGGACGTCGCCAGCGCCCCCCGCACCGGGCGCGCCGTCGCCGGGCTACGGAACGGTGGTGCCGACCTCGTCTTCGTTTGCTGCGCCATCGTCCAGCGGCATGGTGCCGGGCGGGAGCAACGTCGCGGCAACGGGCGAGATGGTGGGCGCCGAGAGCTGGGAGCCGATTCTGCGTCGCGAGGTGGCGCGATTGCTGCGCTCGGCGTCGCCTGACGTCATGGATCAGCTCACGCGCCGCTTCGAGACCGCGCTGATCAACGAAGCGCTCGACTTCACGCGCGGACGCAAGGTCGAGGCGGCGAGCCGCCTGGGGATCGGTCGCAACACCATCACGCGCAAGATCCAGGAACTGGGGCTGGAAACCTGAGGGCAATCACGGTACGCTCCTTCGTTTCACCACTCAACGACGAGGGAGTCGGATCATGGCAAGACGCATCCTGTTGACGGGCGCCACCGGGCAGGTCGGCTGGGAGCTGGCACGTTGCCTGCAGGGCATGGGCGATGTGCACGCCCCCAGCCGAAACGAGATGGACCTGCTCGACACCGATAGCGTGGTGCGTACCGTGCGTGACTTCGCACCGGACCTGATCATCAATCCGGCCGCCTATACGGCCGTCGATCGCGCGGAAACGGACGAGTCCGCCGCGTACCAGGTCAATGCCGTCGTGCCGGGGATCATGGCGGAAGAGGCCAAGCGTCTTGGCGCGCTGGTCGTGCATTATTCCACCGACTACGTTTTCGACGGCACCTCGCAGACGCCGTATCGCGAAGACGAACCCACCAATCCGCAAAACGCCTACGGCCGCACGAAGCTCGCCGGCGAGGCGGCGATCGCGGCGAGCGGCGCGAACCATCTGGTGCTGCGCACGAGCTGGGTGTACGGCTCGCGTGGAGCGAATTTCCTGCTGACGGTGCAGCGGCTCGCCCGCGAGCGCGACGAGTTGCGCATCGTGGCCGATCAGTACGGCGCACCGACGTGGTGCCGTACGATTGCGGAGCTCACGTCGCAAGTGCTGGTGCAAGGGCTGAGCGAGCAGGGTGTGGACGCCGACTTCTGGCGCGAGCGCGGCGGCCTTTACCATCTGAGCGCTGCCGGACAGACGACGTGGCACGGCTTCACGGAGGCGATCCTCGATCGGAGTGCAACGCAGAAGCGACCGAACGTTGTGGCGATTCCGACTTCTGCCTATCCGTTGCCGGCCAAGCGCCCGGCCTATTCGGTTCTCGACAACGACAAACTCGCCCGTATCTTCGGCGTGCGCGCGCCCGATTGGCGTGAGGCGCTCGCACTCTGTCTCGCATAAGGCGACGACTGCCCATCGAGGCTGCCCGCTGATTCGGAAATTGCTCAGCGCGCGGCCTCGGTTCTTTTCTGCACCATGATGGCTTTTTGCGCGCGGGCATGAGCGCGCGACGAGGAGCTATGCATGATGCGATTTCTGAATGCGAATCCCGACGCACGGCATCCGATGGCGTTGTCGGCACCGTTCGCCGAGACTCGGGCGGGTGAGTCCGCCAGCCACGACCACGAACCGACGCCGCCTCCGGGAGCGCTGCAATTCGCGATGCTCCGCGCGAGCGTGGGCGAGCGGCGCGAGATTGCGCAGCAGGTCGCCTGGATCGAGCACATGATGGCGGACCGCTCGCGCGACGAACGACGCGGCTCGCCAGCCGATGCCGATGCTCAGATGTTGCCTCTCGCCAAGTCGGCTCTCGCGCGGGTATGGCGCGTCCGCTTCGCCCATCTGAGCGAGGGCGGCAAAGCCGGAGATATCGCGCGCGATCTGGTGACGTGGTGCAAGGCGGCGCGTCGCCAGTCCGTGCCGGCGTGGCTCTGGTTTGCCATTCCCGGCGAGCGAATGCCCGATCCGATCGCGTACCGGCAACTGCCCTTGCGCGAGTGGCCAGCTCCTGTGCTCGCCATGGTGTTGTCCCTCTCTCGGCTGCGTGGCGCGAACCTGTCCGATCTGTCGATTCCGGGAGGCGACCTTCGCGGTGTCGTGGCGGACGGCGCCAGATTCGCCGGCGCCAATTGCAACGGTGCGTGCTGGAGCGGCGCGTCGCTGCGCGCGGCGGAATTCGATCATTCGCATCAGGTCGACGCCGACTTCGAATCGGCCGACTTGCGGGGGACGCGCTTTCGCGCGGCAGACCTGAGCCGAGCGCGGCTCGTCCGGGCGGACCTGCGAGGCTCGACGTTCCAGTACACCGTGATGCGCGGTGCAAATGTCGGCGAGGCGAAATGCCAGGGCGTCGTGTTCAGTCGTGTCCGGCTCGAAGCGGCGCTGTTTCAACGCGCGCATCTTGACGGCGCATGCTTCGACGATGGCACCGCGCGGCGCATGCAGCTCACGGCCGCGCATGCGAAGCGGTCTCGCTGGACGGCAATGACGATGCCGCAGTGCAACGCGCTCGGCGCCGATTTGCGCGGTGCGGAATTTCGCGATTGCGATCTCACCGAGTGGGATGCCAGTGGGGCGAAGCTCAATGGGGCGTCGTGGGTGTCCTGCGACCTGCGCGGCGCTCGATTCTGCGGTGCGAGTCTGAAGGACGTGCGGCTCGGCGCCGACTGCAATCTTGGCGGCACGCAATGGCGGAATGCACGGCTGCGTCTCGACGCGAAATGGTTGCGCAGTCTGCCACCCACGCAGCTGGCCGGGGTCGTTCGATCATGGGAGACGTTTCCTGTCGATGCCCCCGCGTTGCGAGCGGATGTCTTTCTGCAATTACTGAGGGCATTGAGCGGGGATTCCGTCGGCATGATGGCGAGCACCGCGAACGCACCCGTATTGCAGCGGCTCCCGGCGCATGTGCGGAGCAGCGAATGGCTCGGCCGTATCCTGACGACCGGCGGCGAGGTGGGCGGCATTGGCGACCACGATGCGTTCGCCGAACTACGTCGGCAATGGATGACGCGAATGCTCGATCGTCTGACGGATGCGAAGCTCACGCCAAGTCAGGCGGAGTCGTTTACGCTGGCGTTGGTGACGGTGCTGGAGACGCGGTGCCTGGACGCGTCGCCGGCCGATGTCCGGGCGCTGGCCGGGCCGATATGCCAGGTACTTTTCTGGGCCGGAGAGGGGGCCGGGGGTGCCAGTGCCATGTGGGCACAGCGCCTTCGCGCGGCGTGGTTCAAGGCGTTGCCTACGGCTCTGCATACCGCGCTCTCGGCGGATGGCGTCGACGCCTTCGATCCGTCGTTCGTGCTGTTGACGAACGGCGACGTCGCGTTGCGACTGCCGATACGCTGCTTGGCGTTGGCTCTGGACCCCGAGCGCGCGTCGACCACGCCGATGGCGGCGCCTGACTGGCGATGGCTCGGCGCGCGCGTCGTGGTGCGTGACGCCGCCTCGGACGACTTTCTGCCGGGCACCACTTCGCAGTTGCAGGCGTTGTTGCGGGAGTTCGGATGTCTCGCAGACCTATGGCCGACGGAGCGCTCGCTGGATGCCTTTGTCCGGCTCCTTGGCCGCTGGGTTGGCGCCGTGGAAGCGAGCGACGCGGACGCGGTACTTCGGAGCAGGGCGGGCTGCGTCGTTCCTGTGCTTCCCGATGGGATGGGCGGGGTGCCGCCTGCGCGTCCGCTGGGCACTACCGACAGGTTTGACGCGACGGTATGCGCGGGGCGCCCGCCCACGAGGCTATTGCTGCGCCGTGACGCGCACCTCGATATCAATGAAGTGTTGAGCCAATCACTGCGAATCACGGACGGCGACGGTGTGTTTCCAGATACGCGAATGTCGCGGCGAGTCTGGTTGACGGCAATCGCGGCCGGCTTTGTATGGCTCGCGACGCAATGCCATCGACCGGGAATCGTCCGAGATTCGAGCGCGGCGCCCATGCTCGCACCCGCTTCTCAAGCGCTTTACCTGAGCTACGCACGTGCTGCACTCGATGAGTCGATGGTGGGGGCGACGGCAAGCCAACGAATTGCAGAGGTCGAGGTGCTTCGGGAAAGTCTTGTGGACGCCTCGTCCGAGGCGCTTGGCAGACACTTCCTGGAGTGGCTGATGTGTCCCGGCATCCGGGCGCTGCCGGGGTTGGAGCAGGCGTGTCGCCAAACACTGCCGTGGGACTGGGCCATGCGTCTGCCGCTGCATCCCGAAACCTTGCAAAATGTCATGAATACACGGTGATTACCGCCGAGTGAGAGGTCGATGGATTGACGCCCTTTTTGGTCGATATTTGAAGCTCAGCGCGTGTCGGCTTTCGTGGTAAAAATATGGACGCGCATTACGTTTCCTTTCTGCGGGATACGCGTTGATACCATGTCCGGCCGGCCGGGCATGTTCAGTTTGTGTGGATTGGCGACATTTGTGGGGTGTTGGCCACGGATGACGGCATGAAGAGGGGTGCCGAAGATGTGCTCCCGCATGCTGGAATGCGGGGGAGGCCGGCGCTTCGTTCCCAGGCTCTCAAGGGTTTCGCACCCTCAGGCATCATGCACTCGACTAGTACTGCGTCAGGCTATCCGGGGTTCGTGGCGGTCAACCGCCGCGAGCTTGACGCGCACGCTCCGCTTTCCTGGCCGTTGTTCGACGCTGACGGTACGCCGTTGCTGGCAGCGGGCGAGCGGTTGCCGTCCGAAGCCGATCTCGACTGGCTTTTCACGATGTTCGCGCCGCACAGGCCGCTGCCGGAAGCCGCGACCTCGGGCGAGGCCGCCGGTCGTACCGAGGCGGCGAATTCGGCCTCACCGTTGGGCACCGCCGCGTCGACCGTCTATCTGCAAGGTCTGCCGGTGCCATTGCCGATTGGCGCCTGGCTCCAGGTGCGCGTCGCACCGGAGGCCGAAACGGTGCGTGTGCGGGCGCGCCTGATCGGACGTGCCCCGAACGGCATGCTGATCATCACACCGCCGTCGTCGGGGGATACGCGACTGCCTGTGGTGGCGGGCGACACGTTGGCTTTGTGGACTTTCCCGGGCGACAACCTGTACGAGTTCATGTGCGACGTGCACAGCGTGCACTACGGTCCGTTCGACTATGTGGTGCTGTCCCGGCCCGCGCAGGTGCGCGAGACGCCGGTGCGGCGCACGCCGCGCGTCGACACGCGATTGGTGGCGCGTCTGTCGCCGCTGGACGAGACGTCGCGCGCGTCGTTCACGCGCATGCTGGCCGATCCGCAGGACGTGCCGGAGTGGCTGGTGCTGGTGCGCGATATCAGTGCCGATGGAGCGGGCATCGTTGCGAAGGCGCCGTTGCCCGAAGGTTGTCATCTGGTGGCGCTGCAATTTCGTGTGTCGGTCGGCGCGGACGTGGTGCCGATCCTCGGCATGGCGGCCGTGCGCAGCGTGGACGGTCCGCGCGCCGACGGGACATGGACGTACGGGCTTGAATTCATGCAGATGGATACGCGCAACAAGGCGGCCATCCGATGTTTCGTCTACGAGTCCCGTTTGACGGATCCGCGTACGGGACAGTGACGCGCGGTTCGCGCCAACGAAAACGGCACCCGATTCAGGTGCCGTTTTCGTTGGCGTCATGGGCGATACCGACGCAACTGCCGCTGGCTGTGCGAATCAGTCCTTGAACGTTGCGACGACCGGCGCGTGATCGGAGGGTTGTTCCCACGTGCGCGGCACGCGATCGATTTCGCATGCCGTGCATCGTTCGGCCAGCGCTGACGACACGAGGATGTGATCGATGCGAAGTCCCGCATTGCGGCGGAACGCCCCCATCCGATAGTCCCACCAACTGAAGGTCTTCTCGGGCTGGTCGAACATGCGGAACGTGTCGCGCAGCCCGAGTCCCTGCAGACGGGCGAACGCCTGGCGTTCCTGCGGCGAGACCAGGTTCTCGCCTTCCCATTTCGCCGGATCGTGGACATCACGATCTTCGGGGGCGATGTTGTAGTCGCCGAGCAGCGCGAGTTGCGGGTGGCGCTCCATTTCGTCGGAGATCCAGTGGGTGAGGGCGTCGAGCCAGTTCAGCTTGTACGCGAACTTTTCGGAGCCGACGGCCTGTCCGTTCGGAAAGTACCCGCATACCACGCGCACGCCGCCGATGGTGGCGGCGATCAGACGGCGCTGTTCGTCGACGAAGTTCGGCAGGTTCTTCACGAGGTCCGTGGCCTCGCCGACCTTGGCGTGATTGATCAGCAGTGCAACGCCGTTGTACGTCTTCTGCCCGGTGAAATGCGACGTGTAACCGAGTGCGGCGAGTTCCGTGAGCGGAAAGCTCTCGTCGGTGAGCTTGAGCTCCTGAAGACACAGAACGTCGACCGGGTTGCTGCGCAGCCAGTCCTGCACGTGAGCGAGGCGAACTTTGAGCGAGTTGACGTTCCAGGTGGCGAGTTGCATAAAATTCCAATGTCCTTTCTGGATAAGGGTTTGCGGGGTTTTTCCTTCGCTTTGGCTCCTCTGGCTACCCGTGTGGCTACCGATCGAGGGCGTCGTGGAAACCGACCCAATGTGGCACGCATCGTATCGCAGAACGCGTCAGACCGCTGCTATCCGACACGCCTCGCAACGCCGAGCGATGCGCGCCGGGACGGTCTTGCTGGCGTCGATCGCATGGGGCGCAACGATTGTAGGCGAGTATCCGGCGTGTCGCGATTGGCGGGTCGGCACCTTGAATCTATTCCGATCTTGCTGGCGTGGCGTCGCGCCGATGGCTGTCATAGGTTCGGTTCGCGTCGGCCTGGCATCGGCTGCGCGCGTCAAAGGGCTGCTGGTCGCAAAGGCTTCTGTGCCACGCCTGTCCCGTGGCGTACGTCTGTTGAGGCGAGCAGCCGCCAAGGCCGGCGAGGACCGAGAGGACGATGGCGGCGAAACCTGCAGGCCGTCCCATGCGGCGGCGAATCGGAACGGCGTTGCGCATCATGTGTCGGCGTCTTCCGTGTCGGATGTTAATTCGTAGCGCAGCAGATCGCCGGGCTGGCATTGCAGATACGTGCAGATCCGCTCCAGCGTTTCAAACCGGATACCTTTGACCTTCCCTTGCTTGAGCAGCGAGAGATTGGCTTCGGTGATGCCGACGAACTCTGCGAGCTCCTTTGACTTGACGTTGCGCTCGGCGAGCATCACGCCGAGCGTCACTCGTATTGGCATTGCGATTTCCTCAGACGAACTGCCGATGCTCGTCGGCGATTTCGGTCGCTTCGACGAGTACCCACGCGATGACGACGACGACGCCCGAGAACAGCAGTTGCAGCAAGGTATCCGATCCCAGATTCACACCGATGCTCCACGCCCGCTCGGGGCTCAACGCGCTTAGCAGCACGCTGAGCGCCACGCCGGCGACCGGCTGCAAGATGGCCGACACCGCCATGGCGATGGCAAAGGTCCGCAGCCCGCGCGCGGCCGCCGACGTGAGCGCTTCGTCCCGCGCGAACAGCAGGAAGCATCGACGCGCAGCCAGCAAGCCGTAGATCAACGCGGCAAGCGGCACCATCGAAATGGCAAATCCACCAAAGCGGGCGAGCGCATCGATCGATGCGGGCGGCGCAATGTTCAGGCCCGCCTGCCGGAAGATGCCGGTGGCGGGGGGGCGGCTCCAGTAGTGGAGCGTTGCCAGGGCAAGCAGGACGGGAACGGCGAGACAGGCCCACGACATCAGCTTGCTCAGGCGATGGAGGCGGGCGACTCGCTGCGAGTGTTCCGGCGGATTCGAGGAAGGGGGTGGACGAAGTGAGCGGTTCATGATCGTGAGAGAACGCATGACGTGGTTGTGATGAAAATTATTGTTGCACGATAATTTATTTCTGTTAATCGAAATTTTCGTGGCGTTCGAGAACAGGGCTGCGGCGGGCATGCGCGTGCGCATCCGCCCGTCCGTTTGCGGCGGGCCGCTCGGGCAAATGAATTCGACACCCAATGAAAAAACCCGGGCCAACCGGCGCCCGGGCTTGCTTGTGATGTTCGATGCGATGAAACGCTAATGACCTCTCTCGGCAGCAGGCCCAAGCCTGCGCTGCATCGTACAGCGCCAGCTCAGACTTTCCTGGCCGGCGTTGCCGCGGCGCCGGCCTTCTCGTCGCTCGTCGGCAACCGCGGCACGGCGACGAAGTCGTCGAACGAAAGGCCTTTCTCCTTGAGCAGCGCTTCGAGCACCGGCTGCAGACGGCCCAGGCTTTCCTGCACGGCTTCGCGCACCGTGTCGACAACAACCTGTGTGCTGCGTTCGATTTCGATGTTGACGCGGGCGCCCGCCGCCTTGTCCTCGAAAGTCGTCATGCGGCGCGTTTCCGGAATCAGCCATACCTCGAACCAGCCTTCCTGACGGTTGACTTCGGAAACGGTGAGGCTCGCGCCATTGATCGCGATGTATCCCTTGGCGAACACGTATTTGCGGAATGCCTCGGGAATCGCGATGCGCAGCAAACGATTCGTGTCGGACGTGCGAACGCTCAGGATCTCGGTCGAGAAATCGATATGGCCCGAGAGCGGATGGCCGCCAATCTCGGCGCCGTCCTTCGCGGCCCGCTCGACGTTGACCTTCGCTCCCACGCCGAAACTGCCGAGCGTGGTCACGTTCAGGCTCTGGAGGATGACGTCGAACGACGCCGCCGTGGGCGAGATCAACTGTGTGACCGTGAGGCACACGCCGTCGACCGAGACGCTGGCGCCGAGCGTGAGGTCGTCGCAGAAACCTTCGAGAAAGGCCAGCTCCAGGGTGCGCATGCCGTCGCGATCTTCGATGGACGACAGCGTGGCGGTGCCTTGAACAATTCCAGTGAACATGGTGGTGTCGGTAAGGTGGGTCTGCAGAGTCTGCGGAGACCGGGTTGCCATACCGCAGCATTCTACTGCCTTGTGGCGATATGCCGCTCGTCGCGCGACGTGCTACGATGCCGCCTTTTCACGAGATCGACATGGGTTTCGAGGGCTGCCTGCTGGCGGACGATTTCTACTATTGGGCGGAAACGGCGCCCGCGCCGGACGGGCAATTCCATGGTGTCGTGCACTTCACCGGTTGGCGCGACGTGGACGACGTGATCGAAACGCTCGATCCGCCGCTCACGCATGTCACGCCCGAGGCGTTTCGCTGGGCGGCCGATGCATTGGAAGCCGCTCACACCCTGGCCCGCACCTTGGCGGCCGACGGCAGCCTCGGCATCGATCTCTGAACGCGGGAACTTTACACGGCGCGCCCGACGGGCAGCCACCATGGAAGGCATCATGACCCAGACGAAATTTGAACTCCAGAAGCGCCGCGGCCTGAAGATCGACGCCGGCGTGCGTCGCGGCCCGCCCATGGGCAAACAGGTCGGCGCGCAAGGCAAGCGCGGCGCCAGCGGAAGCAAGCTGCTTGGCGCATTGCTCGGCAATCCGGCCGACGAGCCAGCGAAGCCGGAAGACGCCGGCCAAGGCGCGGCGGCGGACAAGCAAGACGGCAAGCAAGGCTAAGCGCCTTTTTCGCGAACCATCCCGTACTCGCGCAGCGCGCCACCCCACTCAGGGGACGATGGCGAGGAACAGGAACGTTGCGAACAGCACCAGGTGGACGGCGCCTTGCAGCACCGTGGTGCGCCCGGTGCCCAGCGTGATCACCCCCACGATCAGCGTGACCGCCAGCAGCACCATCTCCTTCGGCGCCAGGCCGAGTTCGATTTGCTGGTCGAGCAACAGCGA
The DNA here is from genome assembly GCF_000815105.2 of Pandoraea pulmonicola. Classification (NCBI taxonomy): domain Bacteria; kingdom Pseudomonadati; phylum Pseudomonadota; class Betaproteobacteria; order Burkholderiales; family Burkholderiaceae; genus Pandoraea; species Pandoraea pulmonicola. The sequence goes on from NZ_CP010310.2 coordinate 2,449,542, forward strand.
CACGGCGGCCACCGTCGGAATCGTCAAGCCGATACTCGCCAGCGCTGAGCCGAGCGCCAGATTCAGACTCGTCTGAAGCTTGTTGGCGCGCGCCGCGCGCAGCGCCGCGAGCCCTTCCGGCAGCAACACCAGCGCGGCAATCACGATCCCCACCACGGCTTTCGGCGCACCCGCCTCGGCGACGGCGCTCTCCACCGCGGGCGAGAGCTTTTTCGCGAGGCCGACGACGGCCAGCAGCGCGACGATCAGCAGCCCAAGGCTCAACACCGCCGTGCGGCGCGAAGGCGGCGGGACATGCACCTCCTCGCCCGCCGCCTTCGCAAGAAAGTAGTCGCGGTGGCTCACCGTCTGCACGAATACGAACACCATGTACAGCACGAGCGAAATCATACCCTCGAAGGCCAGTTGCGAGGCCGTGAGACCCGGGCCGAGCACCGAGCTCGTGTAGTTCGGCAGCACCAGCGTGAGGACCGACAACGCACACAGCACGGCGAGCGCGGCACTGGCGCCTTCGACCGTGAAACCCTGTGTGTGATGCCGCACGCCGCCGAAGAGCAGGCACAGGCCGACGATGCCCGTCGAGACGATCATGATGGCCGCGAAGACCGTGTCGCGCGCCAGCCCGGCCTTGTCGGGCCCCCCCGAGAGCATGACCGATACGATCAGCGCCACTTCGATAATGGTCACGGCCACGGCCAGCACGAGCGTGCCGAACGGCTCCCCGACCTTGTGCGCGACGGTTTCCGCATGGTGCACGGCGGAGAACACGGCGCCGGCGAGTGCGGCGGCACACAGCGCGAGGGCCGCACCGTATGGCAGGAGCCCGGCGATGCCGAGCACGATGAGCGCCACGATCGGCATGTACATGGTCCAGTGGCCCAGCTTGGCGGTCTTTGAGGAGGACATCGTCGGAGACTCCAGAATCGGGAAAGGGCGTACGGCTCGCGACACGAGGAGCTGTGCGGTACGGCTGAAAAGGGGTACGGCGGGAACGTTGCCCCGGTGAGAACGCCGGAGCGGCGCGAATCATGGTCGCAGAAAAGCGGCACCCCGACAACAGAAAGGCGCGCTTTCGGACGCGTCTGTGCGCGCTGCCCGCATCGTCCGCTGCCTTCATGGACTCACGACTCGATATGTCCCCAACATTTGACTCCGAGTGCGGACGCCTTCAGAAATTCCATGGAGTGAACGCCGATAACCTCCGAAGGTGTGGCGTTGACAGCCTATGAGTGAAACGCGTAAGGTTCGTTTATTGGTCTTACCATTGAACGACGCCCTTTAGGTCGCGTTGTTTTCCACCCCCCGTCTCGCTTTGGTGCCATGTCCTTCGAACCCATCGTGCAGGTTTCCGTCTCCGAGCAGGTCGCGCAGCGTCTGCTCACGATGATTCGTACCGGGCTGCTCAAGCCGGGTCAGCAGTTGCTGCCGGAGCGCGATCTCGCGAGCATGCTCGGCGTTGGTCGTCCGGCGGTGCGCGAGGCGATCCGGGGGCTGGCGCTGCTCGGCCTACTGCGCATCCGGCAGGGGGAGGGCACGTTCGTCGGCTCGCTCGAAACGCGCGAACTGCTCGAGCCGCTCGAAATGGTCATCGAACTCAATGCGGGCACGCTCGAAGCCCTGTTCGACGCGCGTCTCGTGATCGAGCCCGGCGTGACGGCGCTGGCGGCGACCCGCTTGAGCGAGGCGGACATTGCGCGCCTGCGTTCCCTCGTCGACGACGAGCAGGCATTGCTTGGCGATCCGGACACGTTTGCCACCGTCGACATGGCCTTTCACGAAACGATCGTCGACGCCTGCGAGAACCCGTTTCTGCAGAGCATCGCGAACAGTCTCTATCTGCTCGGCAAAAAGAGCCGCGGTGTGACGTCCCGCGTCGACGGCGTGCTCGAGCGCAGCCTGGAAGACCATCGCCGCATCGTGGCGGCGCTGGAGGCGCGCGACCCGGAACGCGCGGCGCAGGCCATGCATCGACACCTTTGCCGCGTGCGCGACGCCTATGCGGCATCGGCCGGTGCCGAGGCCGATCGCAATGCCGTGGCGTGAGACGCACGCAGGTGTCCATCCAGACATTCAGACACTCACACGGATCCGGGAGGAGACACGCATGACTGGCCGGCTGGCAGGCAAGACCGCCGTCATTACTGCGGCGGCGCAGGGCATCGGGCGCGCGAGCGCCGAAGCCTATCTGCGCGAAGGGGCGCGCGTCGTCGCGACCGACCTCAATGCGCGGACACTCGCGCAACTCGACGAGCATCCCAATCTGCTGCGGCGTCCGCTCGACGTGACCGACGGGGCGGCCGTGATCGCGCTGGCCGACGAACTCGGCGCCGTCGACGTGCTGTTCAACTGTGCGGGGTTCGTGCATCACGGCTCGATTCTCGAGTGCGACGAAGCCGCCTGGGACTTTTCGTTCGATCTGAACGTGAAGAGCATGTATCGCGTTACACGCGCATTTCTTCCCGCCATGCTCGCGGCCGGAGGCGGCGCGATCATCAACATGTCGTCGGCGGCGTCCAGCGTGAAAGGTGTGGCCAATCGCTGCGCCTACGGCGCCAGCAAAGCAGCGGTGATTGGATTGACGAAATCCATCGCGGCCGACTTCGTGGCGCGGGGCATTCGCTGCAATGCGATTTGCCCGGGCACTGTGGAATCGCCGTCGCTGCGCGAGCGCATCGCCACGCAAGCCGATGCCGCGGGGAGCAGTCTGGCCGCCGTGCGCGAACAATTCGTCGCGCGTCAGCCGATGGGGCGCGTGGGAACGCCCGGCGAAATTGCCGCGTTGGCCGTCTATCTGGGGTCGGACGAATCCGCCTTCACGACCGGCGCCATTCATGTGATCGATGGCGGCTGGTCCAACTGACTCCGTCGCCGCGAACCGTTTTTTCGATTCACGAGGAGAACCGTTTTGAAACTGCTGCGTTACGGCCCGAAGGGCCAGGAAAAGCCGGGACTGCTGGATGCCGCCGGTCAGGTGCGCGATCTGTCCAACGTACTCGTCGACATCACACCGGAGACACTAAGCCCGCAGGGGCTGGCGGCGCTCGGTGCGCTCGACGTGAACGCACTGCCACGGGTGGCGTCGCCGGGACGTCTGGGCGTGCCGTTCTCGGGCCTGGGCAAGTTTCTCGCCGTCGGCCTGAACTACAGCGATCATGCTGCCGAGGCCGGCCTGGCCGTGCCCACGGAACCGGTGCTGTTCACCAAGTGGGAAAACTGCCTGACCGGCCCGAATGACCCGGTGGTGCTGCCCAAGGATTCCGTCAAAGGGGATTGGGAAGTGGAACTGGGTTTCGTCATCGGTACCACGGCTCGCTATGTGTCGCTCGATCGGGCGCTCGACCACGTCGCGGGCTATTGCATCGTGAACGACGTGTCCGAGCGCGAATACCAGATCGAGCGTGGCGGCACCTGGGACAAGGGCAAGGGGTTCGATACGTTCGGTCCCGTGGGGCCGTGGCTCGTCACGACCGACGAGATCCGCGATCCGCAGAAGCTCGGCATGTGGCTCGACGTGAACGGAACGCGCCGTCAGACGGGCAACACGTCGACGATGATTTTCAGCGTCGCCTATCTTGTGCACTACCTGAGTCAGTTCACCACGCTCAAGCCGGGGGATCTTGTGACGACCGGCACGCCGCCGGGCGTGGGCATGGGCCACAAGCCGCCGGTCTTCCTCAAGCCGGGAGACGTCATGCGCCTCGGTATCGACGGTCTGGGCGAACAGACGCAGACCGTGCACGCCTACGACGCACGCTGGCTCGACTGACCGATTCTCTTCACATCCATCCTGTACGGTGACGACGATGCGGGGGCACGGTGCGCCGCCGCATCATTCATCGACAGCACAGGGAGCTACTCACCATGCAAGACCTGAAAGGCAAGTTCGTTCTGATCACTGGCGCGAGTACCGGCATTGGCGCGGCCGCGGCGAAAGCCTTCGCGGCGCAGGGAGCGAACGTCGCCATTCATTACAACCGCTCGGCGCGGCAGGCCGAAACGGTGGCCGAAGCCGTGCGCGCACATGGCGTGCAGGCGATGACGGTGGCTGCCGACGCCGCGGATTCGGACGCTGTGAATACCGCCGTCGCCCAGGTGCTCGACGGGTTCGGGCGCATCGACGTGTTGATCAACAATGCGGGTAGCCTCGTCAAACGCACGCCGTTTGCCGAGGTGACGGACGCATACTTCGACGAGGTGCTCAACGTCAATGCGCGTTCGGTCGTCGCGTTCTCGCGTGCGGTCGTACCGGCCATGCGCAAGCAGGGCGGCGGCGCGATCGTCAATGTCACGTCGATTGCCGCGCGTCATGGCGGCGGACCGGGGGCGCTGATCTACGCGGCGGCGAAGGGTTTCGTCAGCACGCTCACGCGCGGCATGGCCAAGGAACTGATGCCGGACCGCATCCGTGTGAATGCCGTGTCGCCGGGCGTGATCATGACGCCGTTTCATGAGCAGTTCAGCACGCAGGCACAGATCGACGCGTTCCGTCAGAGCATTCCGATGGGGCGTCTGGGCGAGCCCGACGAATGTTCGGGCGCGTTCCTGTACCTTGCCTCGGAGACGCTTGCGAGCTATGTGACGGGCCAGATCATCGAGGTCAACGGCGGCCAGTTGATGGTCTGATTTGGCGGATGCGGCGGGGCTTCCGACGACTCGGCGGAGCTCGCGCATGCAAGGCGGCACGAGTTGCAGGCGCTGCATAAGTGGCAGGCGGCATGGGCTGATGCCGCAAAACCCCCGGAAAATTCCGTGTACCCAGTGCCTGGTGACTGAAAGTCGTGCCACACGCACGCACACGGGCTTCGCTTCATACGCGAATACTGGCACACTTGCCTCATTCGTCTGCATGGCGCCGCATCGATGCGCGGCGTGAGCGGATGCAACCATCGAGGGGCAAATGGAACGGTGTCCGTGGAGTGAAGGTTTCGAGCAGTACCGTCTGTATCACGATGACGAGTGGGGCGTGCCGCTGCGCGATTCGCGCGCATTGTTCGAGTTGCTGATGCTTGAAGGGGCGCAGGCGGGGTTGTCCTGGGCGACGATCCTCAAGAAGCGAGAGAACTACCGCAAGGCGTTCCACAACTTCGATCCGGCGCGCATCGCGGCATACGGGCCGGAGGACGAAGCGCGCCTGATGGCGGATGTCGGTATCGTGCGCAATCGTCTGAAGGTCAACGGCGTGATCAAGGGCGCGCGGGCTTACCTGGCGATGGAGGCGGCGGGCACGCGCTTTAGCGACTTCGTCTGGCAATTCGTCGGCGGCGAGCCGTTGCAGAACCGCTGGGCGTCGCTCGCCGAGGTGCCGGCAAGCACGGCGGTCTCCGACGCGATGAGCCGTGCCCTGAAGAAGGCGGGCTTCACGTTCGTGGGGTCGACGATCTGCTACTCGTTCATGCAGGCGGCGGGGCTGGTGAACGACCATCTTACGGCGTGTCCGCGTCACAAGGCGGTGAAACGCCTGGCCGAAGCACCGCCCATGGCGCGGACGCCGAAACGCCGTGCGGGTGCGGCGTCGGCTACAATCGCGCCTGACGAATCAGGATCTGCCTAATGTTCAGCTACCGCCACGCCTTTCACGCCGGCAACCATGCCGACGTACTGAAACACTTCATCGCCGTCGAATGCATCGATTACATGCGCCAGAAAGATACGGCGTTCTGGTATATCGACACGCATGCGGGCGCAGGCGGCTACGCGCTCGATGGCAAATGGGCCGACAAGACGGGCGAGTACGAGACCGGCATCGGCCGGCTGTGGACGCGCAACGACCTGCCGCCCGCGCTCGCCGACTATGTCGCGCTCGTGCGCGAGTTCAACCCCGACGGCAAACTGAGCTACTACCCCGGCTCGCCTTACTTCGCCCTGCAGTTGCTCGGTGACCGTGACCGCTTGCGTTTGTTCGAGGCGCATCCGACGGAGCAGGAGGTGTTGCGCGAGAACTTCGAGGCCCAAGGTCGGGCCGTCGCACGGCGCACGATGATTTTCGGTGCCGACGGCTTCGCCGGACTCAAGACGATTCTGCCGCCCGCGTCGCGTCGCGCTTTCACGCTGATCGACCCGTCGTACGAAGACAAGCGCGACTACACGCGCACAACGCAGACCGTGCAGGAAGGGCTCGATCGCTTCCCGACCGGGATGTACGCCGTGTGGTATCCGCTGGTGCAGCGCCGTGAAGCGGCGCAACTGCCCGAGCGCATGAAGCGGCTCACGATCAACGGGCAGCCGATCAAGAACTGGGTCCACGCGGCGTTGACGGTATGCAATCCGGTGCCGGGAGGCATGGGGCTGCATGGGAGCGGCATGTTTATCGTGAACCCGCCGTATAGGCTGCAGGACACTCTCAAGACCACCTTGCCTTACCTCGTCGAGACACTGGGGCAGGACAAGGGCGCGCAATTCCTGCTCGAAGGCAAGCAGGCCTGACGCGACGTTCGGTGCCTGTCGATACTGGCGATATCGCCGGTATCGCCGGTATCGGCTGTATCAGCTGTATCGGTGCTACCGGCCGTATCGGCGGCTGGAGGCGCCACCGGGCGCCATCACACGTTATTGGCACTCCCGGGCGCCTCTCCCGGGCATTCGATCATTTCTGTGTCGCAGGTGCTTCGTACGGGAGCGACAGCAGTTCTTCCGGCGACAGGTAGCGCCACTCGCCCAATGCAAGATTGCCCATCGGCAGCCCGCCGATGGCGGTTCTGACCAACCCTTCCACCCGATTACCCGCGGCCGCGACCATGCGCTTGACCTGATGGTATTTGCCTTGGGTGATCGTCAATGCGATCTCATGCGACGACGGGCTCTCCACGTCGGTGGCAGCGAGCGGCTCGGTCTCGTCGCGCAGCATGACGCCGTCGCGCAGCGCTTGCAGCATCTCCGGCGTGACGGGATGCTTCGTCGTCGCCAGGTAGCGCTTGGGTACGTGCCGGCGCGGCGACATCATGGCGTGCAGAAACGGGCCGTCGTCGGAGAGCAGGAGCATGCCGGTAGTGTCCTGATCGAGACGGCCGGCCGGTTGCACACCGCGCACCGCCAGTGGCAGCGGCAGCAGGGAATGGACGCCCTCGTGATGGGTCGGGCTCGTGGAGCATTCATAGCCGGCAGGCTTGTTGAGCAGCACGTAGACGTGCTCGCGGTACTCCCACGGTTCGCCGTCGAGCGTGAATTGCAGCCCCGTGGGATCGATCGATTCGCGTGGATTGTCGTGCACCACGCCGTCGATGGCGAAAGCGCCGCTGGCAATGAGCTTGCGGCACATCTTGCGACTGCCGAAGCCCTGCGATTGCAGTAAACGTTCTAGCTCGATGATCCGTTCTCCGTCTGGCATCGTGAAATCAGGCCGCTATTGTAGCGGCCTGTCGCTCACCTCGCCCTCACGGCGACGGGGACTTCGGCCCGGCGCGTGCGAATCACTCGTCGTGCTGTGCGCCGCTGAAACGGCGGTAGATGAACCGGGCGGCCCAGTCGAGCACGAAGCCCAGGACACCGATCACGAGAATGACGGCCGTCAGTTCGGAATACGCCAGCCGGTCGCGCGTGTCGAGGATCAGATATCCCAGGCCGGCATTGACGCCGAGCATCTCCGCGGGCACCAGCACGATCCACAGGATGCCGATGGCCAGCCGCACACCGGTCAGCACATGGGCGGCGATGCCCGGCACGTACACATGCCAGAGCATTTCCCAACGGGTGGCAGCGAGGCTTTCGCCGAGTTGCACCCAGCGCCGGTCGATGTGCGTCACACCCGCGGCAGTGCTCATCACGAGCGGCCACAGCGCGGCGAACGCGAGCAGGAAATAGACGGCCGGGTCGCCGACGCCGAGCGACATCACGGCAATCGGCATCCAGGACAGCGGCGACACCATGCGCAGGAACTGCAGCGATGGCGTGAGCGCCTTGTCGAGCCAGCGAATGCGCCCGATCAGAAAGCCGAGCGGCACCCCGAGCACGACGGCCCACGCCAGCCCGACGCCGATCCGGCGCAGACTGGCCAGCACATGCAGGCTCAGTTGCTCGCTGCGGACGAGATCGGGCAGGGCATTGACCGCGGCCGACGGCGAGAACTGCGCCGCGAGCGAGCCGGGCGTCGTGAAAAGCGCGATGCCCAGCCACCAGATCGCAATGATCGTGGCGAGCCCCGCGAGGCCGAGCCATGCGCGACGGCCGGGACGCGCGGTCGCAATGCTCCCCGCCGTGCCTGCCGGCGGCGCGGCGTTCGCCGCAACCGCAGCGGCCGTGACGGTTTCGGACGCGATATCAGACAACGATCGTCTCCTGCCGGGTAAAGCCGTCAGGCAGACCGAACGCTTTCATGCCGCCCACGGCGGCAATGGCTTTTTTCACGAACCGATCGTCCACGAGATCGCGGGCAACGAAGGCCGGATCCAGTTTGGCAAGGAATTGCGCGCTGCCCTCGACTTGCGTCTTCTGCATGTGGCACACCAGCGCTTCGGTGTAGCTCGGATAGGGGTAGGGTTGGAAGTCGATGCGCTTTTCGTGCCAGTCGGCGTGCACGATCGCTTTGTCGGCCAGATAGCGCCCCTGTTCGGCCGCGGCCGGCGCGAGCACGCGCTGCAATACCTGGAACGGGTGCGGTGTGTAGCGATTCTCGCCTTCCTTCGATAGCAGACGGGCGGCGTCTTCCGGATGGGCGCGCGTCCATGCCTGCGCCTTGACGATGGCATCGACGACCTTCTGCGACCATGCCGGGCGCGACGTCAGATCGCGCTCGTGCATGGTGACGACGCAGCACGCATGGTTCTTCCACACGTCGCCGGTGAATCGCAGCACCTTGCCGACCTTCAGGTTCTCGGCCGCCGCGTTGAACGGCTCTGCCACGATGTAGCCCGCGATTTGCTTCGCGGCGAGCGCGGGCGGCATATCCGACGGCGCCATCACGATCAGGTTGACTTCGTTGGCCGCCGGTGCGCCGCTCTTCTTGAGCACCGGCGTAAGGCCATTGGCGGCCAGCAGCGCTTGCAGTACCACGTTATGGATCGAATACCAGAACGGCACGGCGACGGTCTTGCCACCGAGATCGCTCACCTTGTCGATGTCGTTCGCCACGGTGATGGCGCTGCCGTTGACGTGGTTCCACGCCACGACCTTGGCTTGCGCCTGACTGCCGTAGCGCGCCCAGACCGTCATCGGCGAGAGCAGGTGGACGACGTTGACCTGTCCCGAGAGGAACGCCTCGATCAACTGGGCCCAGCTTCGCAGGAGCGTCGGCTTTTCGGCCTTGATGCCGGCCTGCTCGAAATACCCGTTGTTATGTGCGACGAGCAACGGTGTCGCGTCGGTGATCGGCAGGTAGCCGATGCGCAGCGGCGCGTCCGGCTCGGCCGCGGCGCGTGCGGCGGCCGAGGCCAGCAGCGGCGCGGCGCCGGCAACCGTCATCATCGAAGCAAGCTTGAGCCATTCACGGCGGGAAATTTGGCACATGGTCTGGGAATCCCCGTAGGTCTGGTCGGTGTGGTGGATCGTGTGTATCGGGTGTGTCGGGCGCTCAGGCCGGCGCGGTGTCGCGCGACATCGCGCGCTGCAGCGCCTGCAGAATTTCGATGCGCAACCTGCCCATCGCTTCGACCTGCGTCTCGCGAGGCGAGGGCACGTCGACTCGCCATTGGGCCAGCGTGCGTCCCTGGTTGCCCAACAGCACAATGCGGTCTGAGACAAGCAACGCCTCGTCGATGTCGTGCGTGACGAGCACGGTCGCAGCGCCGGTGTCGCGCACGACCGTGACGAGCAACCGCTGCATGTCGGCGCGCGTCACTTCGTCGAGTGCACCGAACGGCTCGTCGAGCAGGAGGGCGCGCGGCTGGCGTGCGAGGCAGCGGGCGAGTGCCACGCGCTGCGCCATGCCGCCCGAGAGCTGACGGGGATGCAAGGCATGGGCGTGTGCCAGGCCCACTTCGGCGAGCGCGGCATCGATGCGAGCTCGGCGCGTCTCGCGCGATAGCGCGGGCTGACGCGCAAATGTCAGACCGAACGCCACGTTGCGCTCGACCGACAGCCACGGTAGCAGGCACGGATCCTGAAACGCCAGCGCCACGTCGGGACGCGGCCCCGTCAGCGGTGCGCCGTCGATGGCGACGGCGCCCTGGCCCGGCCGCAGCAAGCCGGCGGCAATGCGGAGCAGCGTCGACTTGCCCGAGCCGCTCGGTCCAAGCACGGCGACGAGCTCGCCCGGTGCGACAGAAAGATCCACGCCCCGCAGGATCGCGCGTTCGCCATACGACAAACCGATATCGCGCAGGGTCAGGAAGGGTGGGACCCATGACGATGCGCGCGAGGCATCCTCGCGCGCGGTGGCAATGAACGTGTCGGTGTGCGCGCGCTGCGTCGCCGAGGGTTGCGTCATGAGGCCGTTCCGGTCTTGTGTTGCGCACGTTGTGCGGCAAGCTGGTTCTTCAACTGCACGAGGCTCGGCGTCACGATAGGGACGAATGCCGCCTCGCGCTGGCGCCGGGCCACGCCCGACAGGCCACGCAGATATCCGCGTCCGCCGCCAGCTTGCACTTCGAGCGTGGCTGCCTCGTGAACCACATCCGCCAGCGCAATGCGCAGCTCGAACAGACGCGCCGGCGACGCCACGAACTCGCCCTGCATGACGCCGGACTTCAGACGTTCCGCGAGGGTATCGAGTTGCTCTCGCAGCGCCGCGGTTTCGTCGGCAAGCGCGGCGCTTGCCCCCGGGCCGCCTTCGCCGGCGCCGGCGAGACTGCGGCGCGCAAGCCCCAGCGACATGCCGCATTGCAGGCCGAGGAATGCCGGGCGCACGCGTACGAGCCATGCCGGGGCGTTGTCGGTGATCCGGTCATCTTCGGTGAGCGGTGTGTCCTTCATCTGCAAGGCGGCAGTGTTGGTGCCGCGCAGGCCGATCAGATCCAGGTCGTCGCTACGCGTTACGCCGGGGGCATGGTGCGAGATCGCGAAGATCGATGGCGGGCCGCCTGCCTCGTGGTCGACGGCCGCCGCCGCGACGAAGCCCTGCTTGCGCAGATTGGTGATCCACGGCAGTGCACCGGTCACCCGCCATGCGCGCACCTCTTCGCCTGTGTTGCCCGTGCTGCCTGTATCGGACGCCGGCGCATCCACGGCGCGAATCTGCAGCGGCTCGATGGCCGACAGATACTTCATCGCGTTCGACAATCCCGTGGCACCCGCGAGCTCACCGGAGAGCAGCGCCGGCAGAAGCCGCTCGCCCAGGCCCCGATTCGGGCTTTGCAGCAGGTATTCGATGAAGGTGCGCTGCCCCCACAGGACAAAGGCAGCGGCGAACGAGTGCTCGGCCGCGTCGGCCACGCTGTCGATCGCGTCGCCGATAGTGCCGCCAGCCCCGCCCAGTTCGGTGGGCACCCCGATGCGCAGCAGCCCGGCATCGGCCAATTGCGGCACGACCGCGCCACAGAGCGTGGCGTCGGTGTCGAGCGTTTCCGCATGGGCGTCGAGCCACGAGGCGAGCGCCGGCGCGCGCGCCGCTAACCCGCGCTGGCTGGCGGTCGTGTTCATGCCGCCCGTTCCTTCGGTTCCCAGCGGTACGCCGCCAGTTGCGAATTCAATTCGTTCTGCGACAGGTTGTTCGCGAAGTTGCACAGCGTCGCAAGCGATACGCCGAGCACGACCTCGAGCGCGGCCGCATCGCTGTAGCCGGCGGCCTTGAACGCGGCGAGTTCGGCATCGGACACCGCACCGCGCGTGGCGATCACCGCGCGAGTGAAGACCGCGACCGCGTCGAGCTTCGCATCGGAAAGCGAACGCTGATCGCGAATTTCATTGACGAGCGCTTCGGGCAATTGCGCCTTCTTCAATGCAACCGCCGTGTGGCCCGCCACGCAGAAGCCGCAGCCATGGATGCCCGCCGCAGTGATCTGCACGACTTCGCGCTCGGCGAGCGTCAGGCTCGCACGGCCGTTGATCGCACCCACCGTCAGATAGGTCTCGAGCGCGGTCGGGGCGTTGGCGAGCGACGCCACCAGGTTCGGCAGGAACCCGTTCGCGGCAAGCGATTTTTCCAGGAACGGACGACTCGCCTCCGGGGCGGTCTCAAGGGTGTGCAATGGCAGTCGGCTCATATCGGGCTCCTCACAATCGAGCCCTCATTGTGCGCAAACCCGGACGCGGACTCAATGCGCGCGCGTCTGTAAATTATGCGGATTTGTCTCATTGGGTGACGGCGACGGCTTGGAAAGGCATGGCCAGGCGTCTGAAAAGCCGCCCCGGGGCGGCCGCGGTGCTCGGATCGGTTGCGAGGTCGCCGGACGGCGTCAGTGCAGGGGATACGGTTGCGCTGCGCCACCAGCGACGGCGCCCGACGAACGAAGTGCGTGAGCGGCGGAGCGCCCATCCGCCGCTTGATTCTGGCGTCGCCACGCGCCCGGCTGTATACCGGTAACGCGCTTGAACGCTTGCGCAAACGCGGACTCGGACTGGTACCCGACCTGCTCGGCAGCTTCCGGCACGGCAATGCCCGCGCGCAGCAACGCGGCCGCCGTCTTCATGCGCACCAGCGTCACGAACTGCGCAGGCGGCTGCCCGCCAACCTCGGCAAACTGCTTGCAGAATCGCGCTCGCGACATATGAACGAACGCCGCCATGGCATCCGTCGTCCAACGCTCACCAGGCGACTCGATAATCGCCGCCGCCAACCGGCCGAACGCATCGCGACGCATCAGCCGCCACATGCCCGGCGCGACGTCCTCCGCATGAACGGCTTCGCGCAACGCGTAGTAAAACAGCAGATCGGTCAGCCGCGCGAGCAAGGGGGAGGGCGTGTCGCCAGGACGCCGCGCCTCCGCTTGAATCAACGCGAAAATCTGTGTCATCCCGTCAAGCCGGCCACTGTCACGCCGCGCCACGATCGGGTTCGGCAACATGCCCAGGACCAACGCGTCGAGATCGGTTCGGAATTCGAAGAATCCGCAGGCGAGGGAGACGGCGTTGGTATCAGTGTCAGCGTCAGGGGATGCCGACGCAGCGGGAAGGGGCCCCATTTTGCCGATGCGAGCCGTGAGGTCGGCAGGCGGCTCGGCATCCGGCGATAGGCAATGCGCGATGTCGGACAGCAGGAATACCGCGTCGCCAGCACCCAGACGGAAGGTGCGGGCCGGTTGGCCGGCATCGGCACCAACGTGCAGATAGCAACCGCCCCCCAACACCACATGGAAACTCGCCCGCTGATGGCCCGCCGTGCTCGCCTGGTATAACCCGCAATACTCCCCAACGTGAAAGAGCGTGCTCTTCAATTCAAGCCCGGCCAACAACCAGTCGGCAACACGGTCAGGGTCCGTTGAGTCCACAAAGGATGCCCTGTCCGCGGGTGCAGCCTGGTTTGGATGGTCCGCCGGGGCCGGCTGGAGGCGTTTTTCGCCTTTGTTGTTTCGGTTAATCTGATCGCTTCGATTGCTTCGATCCGCCTTGTCCGCCCGATCCACCATCGCACAGCTCCTCTTCCAACAGGTCCGCCTTACCACCGCACCACTCGTCATCGTCCGCGTCATGCCGGTTTCCTGGTATCCATGACCAATGGCACTCCGTGCGTGGTATCCGATACCCAACGCTCGATAACGGCAACGACAACGACACAACAGCGAAAGCGGAAGCGAAAGCAAAACACCCATGCTCCCCATACACATCCAACCAAGCAACTATTTTTTTGTTGATTACTTATTACAGATTGAATGGTTCCAGGCGAGATTCGGAGAGGGGAAGAACGTCAATTTGGAAGCGTTTAGGGGAGGTTTGGAACCCAGCAGCACCCCACACCCCCCATACGACGCCTCCGGCGCCGCGAGGACTCGGTCACGTTCCGCGACCCCGGCATCGCTTGCAAGCGATGCCTTTCGAGTCCCCACGCAATGTGCGCAGGCACATTGCTTTCTGGGCAAGAATGAAAAAAGCCGATGATCTATGATCATCGGCTTTTTTGAATATTTTTTTGGTGCCCAGAAGAGGACTCGAACCTCCACGGTGTTACCCGCTAGTACCTGAAACTAGTGCGTCTACCAATTCCGCCATCTGGGCCCCGCCAACTCACACACCCTCACTTCTTTTTGTGTGCTCGCTGCGAAGAAGTGAGATTATGCCTAGGACCGGCGGGGCTGTCAACAACTTCATGACTTCATGCAGAAAACACGCCACCCTCACGCAGCCCGCCCCATATGCTCAGCCCGAATCATCTCTATCAAATGTCGCAACCCCGGCAACGTCTGCCGACGACTCGGGTAATACATCGACAATGGCGGTCCATCGACCGCCCAGTCCATCAACACCACCTCCAACTCACCCCGCATCAATTGCCCCGACACATTGCGCTCTAATACATATCCCAGCCCCAACCCGCCTACCGCCGCCGCAATCACCCCATCACTCTCATTGATGCTCAACGCCCCCGGCACATCCAACTCGAGTGCCGTCGGACCATTGCCCAATTCCCACTTGTATAACGTGTTATCCCCCAATCGCATCCGAATGCAGTTGTGAGACATCAAATCCTGCGGTACCTTCGGGCGCCCATGCCGCGCTAAGTACGCCGGCGATCCCACCACAATCCACTTCAACTTCGGCGTCAACGGCGTCGCAATCATGTCGCCCGGCACCGTATCCCCATACCGCATGCCCGCGTCAAACCCCTCTGCCACAATGTCCAACATCCGATCATCCACCGTCACATCCAACTCGATGTCCGGATACGACGCCACAAACCTCGGCAAAATCGGATCCAGCAACAAACGCGCCGCATCCCGCGGCACGTTCAGCCGCAATCGCCCCGCCGGCGACGCCCGGTACCTGTCCAACGCACCTATCGCCGACGCAATCTGCTCTAAACCCTGCTCCAACTCCTTCGCCAACGCCGCTCCCGCCGCCGTCGGCGACACGGAACGACTCGTGCGATTCAATAACTTCACCCCCAGACGCGCCTCCAGATTGCGCATCGCATGACTCAAGGCCGACGTCGTCACGCCCAACTCCGCCGCGGCCTCCCGGAAACTCTGACGACGACAAATCGTGACAAAAACGTTCAGATCGGCAAGCTCGCCGCGTGTAAAGGCTGGCATGTATTTCCCAACAAGTAACCGAATTAAGTGCTCGTTGAACAATATTCATTTTTTTATGAGCAAAATTCTACAGATTTCCGCTGGGTTCCGGATTACCCCACGCGCCACGTGACCGAAACACGACACATCACGAGGCCCAGCCCAGCCACGCCGTCGTTCCGAAGACTTCGGCCAGGGCAGGGCCGTCGAGCGCATGACCGAGCCGGCATGAAGCACAACGAGGCGAATCCCGTTTTGGGATTCGCCTCGTTTCTCTGTCGATTTGTGCGCAACGTATCAGGCGTCGACGAAAATGACCTGTCCGCTGATGAAGCTATCGACGCTGCGCTCGAATGCCTTACCCACGAGCGCACCCGGCACCGGCTGGTATCCCGGCATCATCTCGCCATAAACGTCCCACGCTTCTTCGATCACCGTGGGATTCACCGCGTTGATGCGGATGCCGCGCGGCAGTTCATGCGCCACGCACTTCACGAACGTGTCGATACCACCGCTCGTCGTCGCGTCCGCAATGCCCTGAGGCATCGGCTTGATGTTCAGAATCCCCGAGATCAGCGTGAACGAACCACCATCGTTGATGTAGTCGAGACCCGCCTTCACCACGTTCATCTGGCCCACCAGCTTGCCCTGAATCGTGGCATCCCATTGCTCGTCGGTCATCGACGTGAACGGCGCATATTCGCAATGGCCCGCCGCGCTCACCACGGCGTCGAACTTGCCGACCTTCTCGTAAAGCGCCTGCAGCGATCGCTTGTCGGTGATGTCGACCTGGTGATCACAGCCCTTGCCCGAGCGGCTCGCCGTGATGACGTTGTGCTTCTTCAACCCGGACATCGCCGCTTTACCTATTTTTCCTTGTGCGCCAATGAGAATTACCGTTTTCATTGCAAGACCTGTTGCGTTAATTGAAGGAAATGCAATATTAAAAATTGATACACGGCGCGTAAATCAAGGGGAGGTTGTATGAGTTACCGGAGTTTGTTGTGGATAAAATAGATATCAAACATATGCGCGTCTTTCTGCAATTGGTGCGCGAAAGAAATGCATCGAAAGTCGCCGCCCAGGCAGGGATCTCGCAACAAGCCATCAGCGGATATCTGAAGCGGCTAAGAGACGCCTTCCCGCACGAAATATTCCTGCGGCAAAGCAGCGGGCTGCAACCCACGGACTTCGCCCTCGAACTGGCGTCGAAATTCGAAAGAGTGCTCGCCGAAGTCGACGACTTGCTCGACAGCCAGCCATTCGACCCGCGCGGCGAGCAACGCACCGTCACGATTGTCGCCAACGAGTACGCGCAACTGGCGCTCGTGCCGAAAATCGTTTTCGCGGTACGGCACGCAGCACCCGGCGTGGATGTGAGAATCGTCGACTTCGATCAAGGCACCCACGCCGATCTCGTCGCGCAAGGCGACGCGGATGTCGTGATCGGATTCGCGGATTTCCTGAATGACGGACTGGTGAAGCGCCCGCTTCGCGAAGAGGTCTATTGCTGCGTGGCAGGGAAGGGCGAGGTGATTGCCGAGGCGAAGGCGAGCGTCGAGGACATCGCGCGACTACCGTTCGTCGACTTCGCACACGGCGGCAGCCACTTTCGAGACGCGATCGACAGCATGCTCGGCACCCAACGACACGGAAAAAGGCCCGTCGCTACGCTTCCCTGCTACACCGCGCTGCAACCGTTCCTCCAGACGAATGACGACGTCATCGCCTTCGTGCCCGCCGACATCGCCCACGTATGCCAAATGCGCGTCGTCGAACTCGATTTTCAACCGCCCCGTTTCAATGTCTCGCTCGCCTGGCATCGCCGCGCCTCCGGAAGCCCGCTTCGGAAATGGCTGGTCGATGTGATTGGGGGGTGTGTTTAGAGAGGGTGGTTGATGTGGAGGCAAGCGCAGACCCCAGTAGTACCCCACACCCCCATACGACGCCTCCGGCGCCGCGAGGACTCGGTCACGTTCCGCGACCCCGGCATCGCTTGCAAGCGATGCCTTTCGAGTCCCCACGCAATGTGCGCAGGCACATTGCTTTCTGGGCAAGAATGAAAAAAGCCGATGATCTAGGATCATCGGCTTTTTTAAATATTTTTTGGTGCCCAGAAGAGGACTCGAACCTCCACGGTGTTACCCGCTAGTACCTGAAACTAGTGCGTCTACCAATTCCGCCATCTGGGCCCCGTCAACTCACACACCCTTACTTCTTTTTGTGTGCTCGCTGCGAAGAAGTGAAATTATGCGGATGCGATGCGGGACTGTCAACACTTTGGACGAAAAATATTTTGTTTCCGTCATCCCCCTCCACCCCCACGCTCAAAATCCGCACAGGTGGCAGATTTCGCGAGGTTTGCCGTATGATTGTCCCTGTTCGCGTCGCCTCATATTCGTAGGCCACGCAACACCACGGACCGTCGGGCGCATGGTGCGCCACTCGGCCGGACTCAACCGGCACAGCAACGCTACCGACCTTTGAGCAAATATCCTTACCCGATCCCGAGTCGCGAAGAGATCCTCGGTGTCCTGCGCACCGCAAACTCCGCGCTGTCCGCCAACGATATCGCCGAATCCCTGGCCATCAAGAAGCAGGAACGCGAAGGCTTCTTCAAACGCCTCGCCGCCATGGAACGCGACGATCAAATCCGACTCGACCGCCGCGGTTATTACCAACTGACCCACCCGTCGAACTTCATCGCAGGCCGCGTCATCGGCCACCGCGACGGCTACGGCTTCGCCGTGCGCGACGACGACGGCGATGACCTCTTCCTCCCCAACGAGGAAATGAAGAAGGTCATGCACAACGACCGCGTCCTCCTGCGCATCGCCGGCTACGATCGCCGCGGCCGCCCCGAAGGCCATATCGTCGAAGTCGTCAGCCGCGCCAATACCCACGTCATCGGCCGACTCCTCAACGAGAACGGCGTCATGGTCGTCGCCCCCGAAGACAAACGCATCGGCCACGACATCCTCATCCCGCCCCGCGCCCAAGGCAAAGCCAAGGTCGGGCAGGTCGTCTCCGTCGAACTCACCGACTACCCCAGCCGCTACAGCCAACCCATCGGCCGCGTCTCGGAAGTGCTCGGCGATATCGACGACCCCGGCATGGAAATCGAAATCGCCGTGCGCAAGTACGGCGTGCCGCATCAGTTCTCCGCCGAAGCCCTCGCCGCCGCCGGTGCACTGCCCGATGAAGTCCGCGCCCCGGATCTGCGCCATCGCATCGACCTGCGCGACGTCCCGCTCGTCACGATCGACGGCGAAGACGCTCGCGACTTCGACGACGCCGTCTACTGCGAACCCGCCAAAATCGGCCGCACGAACGGCTACCGCCTGATCGTCGCCATCGCCGACGTCTCGCACTACGTCACCCCAGGCGGGCCGCTCGACGCCGACGCCCTCACGCGCAGCACCTCCGTGTACTTCCCGCGCCGCGTCATCCCGATGCTCCCGGAGAAGCTCTCGAACGGCCTGTGCTCGCTCAACCCGGACGTCGACCGCTGCGTGCTCGTATGCGATGCGCTCGTGGCCCTCAACGGCGACGTGAAGGCCTATCAGTTCTACCCGGCCGTCATCCACTCGGCCGCTCGCCTCACCTATACGGAAGTGGCCGCCGTCCTCGGCAACACCAAAGGCGCCGAAGCCCAGCGCCGCGCCGCATTGCTGCCGCACCTGCAGAACCTCTACGATCTCTACAAGGTGCTAGCCAAGGCGCGCAAGTCGCGCGGGGCCATCGAATTCGACTCGACCGAGACGTACATCGTCTGCAACGCTCAAGGCAAGATCGAACAGATCCTGCCGCGCACCCGCAACGACGCCCACCGCCTCATCGAGGAGTGCATGCTGACGGCCAACGTGTGTGCCGCCGACTTCCTCAAGCGTCACAAACAACCGGGGCTCTATCGCATTCACGCCGGCCCGTCGGGCGAACGCCTCCAGATCCTGCGCACGTTCCTCAAGACGCTCGGCCTCACGCTGGGCGGCGGCGACGAGCCTGCCACGTCCGACTACGCGGAACTGATGACGCAGATCGAGTCGCGCCCCGACGCGCCAATGCTGCAGACCATGCTGCTGCGCTCCATGCAGCAAGCCGTCTACAGTCCGGACAATATCGGCCACTTCGGTCTCGCGTACCCTGCGTATACCCACTTCACCAGCCCGATTCGACGTTACCCGGACCTGCTCACGCACCGCGCGATCAAGGCGGTGCTCGCCGGGAAGAAGTACGAGCCCGTCGTTCCGGAGGGCGTCGAAATGACGACCGGCCTCTCGCCCCACGCGCGCAAGCTCCAGAAGGACGATGAAGCCGCGAAAGGCAAGAAGACGGCTTCGGCGAAGAAGCGCGACGCCATCTGGGAAGAGCTCGGCCTGCATTGCTCCGCGAACGAACGCCGCGCCGACGAAGCCTCGCGTGACGTGGAAGCCTGGCTCAAGTGCTACTTCATGCGCGACAAGCTCGGCGAGGAATACGGCGGCACGGTCAGCGCCGTCACCTCGTTCGGCATCTTCGTGCAACTCGACGACCTGTTCATCGAAGGCCTCGTGCACGTCACGGAACTGGGCAGCGACTACTTTCAGTTCGACGAAGTGCGCCACGAGCTGCGCGGCGAGCGCACCGGCATCCGTTACCGTCTCACCGACCGCGTTCGCGTGCAGGTCAGCCGCGTGGATCTCGACGCCCGCAAGATCGATTTCCGCCTCGTGCGGGAGCCGAACGCCCGATCGCTCGCGAAGACGTCGGGACGCACCGAGCGTGGCGGAGCACCGGTGCCGGCGCCCGCCGCCGGCACGCCCGGCGTTGCCGGTACGGCCAGCGCCGGGCCCAGCATTCGCCAACTGCCCAAGGGCGGCGCTTTGCTCAACGGCGTGCAACCGGCGCCGGTGGGCAAGCGTCCCGCCAAGCCGAAGTCGGCCAAGGTGAAAGCGGCTCGCGCCGAGCGCGGTGCAGCACCGGCCAAGCGAAGCGGCGGCAAGGCCCCGGCGAAGCATCCGGGAGGCCCGGCGAAGAAGTCGCGCCGCTGACCCGGCGCATCGCCCTCGGTCCCTCGCGGAGCGGCGGCCTGCATGCCGGAGATCGGCCGCAGGCGCGTCGCCGAACGAAGCCGCGGTGCCGGGATCGCGACGCGGCGTTGCATCGGAGCACGCCGGACGGCGGGGGGGGGCAGGGCGCAAGCGTCGAACCGAAAGTTGAGCGCCGTCCTGTGCCGGAAGCGCCGGCCGTAAGTGGCATGGCGAGTCCTGAGTCGCACAGTGCAGCGTTTGCAGTAAGATGGGCGCCTTGTGCCGGTGACAGCCGGCATTTGGCGCCCGCGAGTTTTATGCGGCGGCGGTTGCCCCTACCGGGCACCGCCGCCGCCGTGCTTTGTGCGGTCCAAGCCTCCGGGGCGCCGGCACACACGCTATTTTGAGGAAGTGAAATGAGTCAATTGAAATTGCTGTTCGGCTTTCATGCCGTGACGGCACGTCTTCGCCACGATGCCGGCAGCATCGAGGAAATCTACTACGATCCGAGCCGCCGCGATCGCCGCATGACGGACTTCCTCAAGCATGTGGAATCGGTCGAGGGCGCGCCAGGCGTCAAGATCAAGGTGATTCAGGCCGACGGCAAACGTCTGGATGGCATGGCGGGATCGTCGCGTCATCAGGGCGTTGTCGCGCGCGCACAGGAAGTGTCGCTCGCGCTCAATCTGGACGAACTGCTCGACGGAATTTCCGGGCCGCCGCTGTTGCTGGTGCTCGATGGCGTGACCGATCCGCATAACCTCGGCGCGTGCCTGCGCGTGGCGGACGGGGCGGGGGCGCATGCCGTCATTGCCCCGAAGGATCGCGCCGTCGGCCTGAACGCCACGGCGGCCAAGGTGGCCAGCGGCGCCGCCGAGACCGTGCCGTACATCATGGTGACAAACCTGTCGCGCACGCTGCGGGAGCTCAAGGATCGCGGCATTTGGGTGGTCGGCACGTCCGACGATGCGCCGGCCGACATCTACGGCACCGAACTGACGGGGCCGATGGCCATCGTCATGGGTGCGGAAGGCGAGGGCATACGCCGCCTCGTGCGCGAGAACTGCGATTCGCTGATGAGCATTCCGATGGCCGGTGGCTGCGAGAGCCTGAACGTCTCGGTGGCCAGCGCCGTGTGCCTGTACGAAGCCGTGCGCCAACGTGGCGTCGCCACCAAAGCCGTGAAGAAGTAAGCGCCGGAACGAGCGCCCGAAGCCACTGCACTCGCGGCGTCCGCAGCGGCATCGGCGGCATCGGCGGCGCGTCACCGCCGATGCATCCGCGCAAGAGACAACGTATCGCGGCACCGGCAGGCGCGCATCGCATGCGCACCCCGTTCGCGACAGGCTGATTGCGGACTCCTGCCTTCTCCGCGTGCGCCGCCTTTCGATGCGACGCTTTCAGTGGCTGGCGTACTTATCGCGCTGCGTCGATCAGCGCTTCGAGCTTGATCGCATCGGCGGCGAATGCGCGAATACCTTCGGCGAGCTTCTCGGTGGCCATCGCGTCGTCGTTGAGCTGGAAGCGGAACGACGGCTCGTCCGTTTTCACGCGCTCGATCGTGGCCGAGCGGGCTTCCTTCACATCGAGCTCGCGTTTGACTTCGCCTTCGGTGGTGCGCAGCTGTTCGAGCAGCGCCGGACTGATCGTGAGCAGGTCGCAGCCGGCCAGCGCCAGGATCTGCCCCGTGGAACGGAAGCTGGCGCCCATCACTTCCGTGTCGTGGCCGAAGTGCTTGTAATAGCGGTAGATGGCCGAGACCGAGCGTACGCCCGGATCGTTCGTGCCGGCATTCGCCGCTTCATCCCAGCTCGCGCCCGCCGACTTCTTGAACCAGTCGTAGATGCGACCGACGAATGGCGAGATCAGTCGCGCGCCCGCCTCGGCGCATGCAGCCGCCTGCACCAGCGAGAAGAGCAGCGTCATGTTGCAGCGGATACCGTCGCGCTCGAGGATTTCGGCTGCCCGGATACCTTCCCACGTCGAGGCGATCTTGATCAGGACCCGGTCGCGCTCGATGCCTTCCGCTTCGTACATCGCGATGAGCTTGCGTGCGCGGGCGACGGTGCCGGCGGTGTCGAACGACAGACGTGCATCGACTTCCGTCGACACGCGCCCGGGCACGATGTCGAGAATTTCACGTCCGAAGGCGATCAGCAGTCGATCGATGATCTCGTCGGTGGACTCGGCGCGATGCTCGCCGACCACGCGCGTGAGGATTGGCCGATAGGCGTCCTTCTGTACCGCGCCGAGGATCAGGGAGGGATTCGTGGTGGCGTCCTGCGGCTTGTAGGCGTCCATCGCCTGAAAGTCACCGGTATCGGCGACGACGATCGTATGGCGTTTGAGCTGGTCGAGCAGATTCATGAGAGCGGCCTTGCGACAAGTGCATTGCGTGACATGATGCCCGCCGCATCCGGAGAGCCCGGACGTGCGCGGCGCGGGACGGCGGGAGACGGTGCGTCGATGGCGTGCGGGGCGACGAAATACGGCGCGCCGCGCCCGACTCCGGTAAACTTCCGACTTTACCAAACTTTGCCGGAATTCCCCATGACCCAGGACGAACTCAAACGCCTGGTCGGCCAGGCAGCTGCCGACTATGTGAACCAACACGTGCCCGAGGGCAGCGTGATCGGCGTGGGCACCGGATCGACCGCCAACTGTTTCATCGACGCGCTCGCCGCCCACAAGGGCCGCTATCGCGGCGCCGTCTCCAGCTCCGAAGCGAGCACCGAGCGCCTGCGCAAGCATGGCATCGAAGTCTTCGACCTCAACCAGATCGAAAGCCTGCCCGTCTACGTGGACGGCGCTGATGAAATCAACGCGCTTGGCCACATGGTCAAGGGCGGCGGCGGGGCGCTCACGCGTGAGAAGATCGTGGCTTCCGTGGCAAAGGCGTTTGTCTGCGTGGTCGACGCTTCCAAGGAAGTCGCCGTGCTTGGCGTCTTCCCGCTGCCCGTGGAGGTCATCCCGATGGCGCAGGCGAGCGTCGCCCGTGCGCTCACCGCGCTTGGCGGCAAGCCGCAGGCGCGTGTGCGTGCCGACGGCAGCCCGTACGTGACCGACAACGGTTGTGCCATCCTCGACGTCCACGGTCTGCAGATCCTCGACCCGGTGGCGTTCGAAACGCAGGTCAACCAGATCCCTGGCGTGGTGACGGTTGGCCTGTTCGCGCAGCGTGGCGCGGACCTCACGCTCATGGGTACGCCGGAAGGTGTGCGTACCATCGACTACAAAAACTGATTGGAGGAGGGCTGGATGGCTGGATCGCGTCGTCTTCCCGAAACCTGGTTCCGTCGAGGTTTGTGGCTGATCGCCGTGTTGTTCGCGGCGTTTCTGGTCGGCCTCGGCGGCCTAGTCGTCGATCAACTGCCGGGCGTGGCCCCGGCACCTACGCTCGAGTCCTTCGTGGATCCGGCGCAGGCGCAGCGAGCGGATGCCGCCATCAAGCAGGCGCAGACGCAGTTGGAAGATGTGCAGAGCAAGCTGGAGACGGCGCGTCTCCAGCTCAAGGCGCGCAGTACGGCGTATCGCGATGCGCGCGAGTCCTTCAACGACTGGGTGGCGACGCGCACGGCGACGGCGCAGGCCAGTCAGGATGCGGAGCTCGTATCGCGCACGCGCGCGCTCGACGTGCTCAAGGCGGCGGAACGCGACGCGCAGACGCAGGTTGATGGACTGGAAGCCAGGCAACTCGAAGCGCAGCGTGGCGTTCAATCCGCCCGGAGTGCGCGTGATGCGCTCAACACAGCGGCGGGCGAGCAACTGGCGGCGGTCCAGCACTCGCAGGAGCTCAAGGTTTTCGGCATTCGTCTGGCGTTGACATTGCCGTTGTTGGTGGTGGCGGGCTGGTTGTTCGTGCGTCAGCGCAAGAGTACGTGGTGGCCGTTCGTCTGGGGCTTCATCTTTTTTGCGCTGTTCGCGTTCTTCGTCGAGCTGGTGCCGTATCTGCCGGACTATGGCGGCTATGTGCGTTATCTCGTGGGGATCGTGCTGACCGTGCTGATCGGACGTTATGCGATCGTTTCGTTGCAACGGTATCTGGCGCGTCAGAAGGCGGAAGAGCAGTTGCCGGACGAAGAGCGCCGCAAGACATTGTCGTACGATCTGGCGCAGGCGCGTTTGGCGAAGTCGGTGTGTCCGGGTTGTGAGCGTCCGGTGAAGCTCGACGACGCCGACCGCGACTTCTGTGTGCACTGTGGCATCTGTCTTTTCGATCGCTGTGGGACGTGCACGACGCGCAAGAATGCGTTTGCGCACTTCTGTCATCACTGTGGGGCACGCTCGACGGGCAGTGGCGCAGGCGGTTCAGTGACCGCCGCGTAGCGGACGCCGCCACAAGCGGTCGACAGCAGATGAAAAAAGGCTGAGCCCGAGAGATGGGAGCTCAGCCTTTTGCTTTTGGCGGGAGGCACTGAGTGCGTGTGCGGGGACGGATCGGCGCCCCTTTTCGCCGCGAGTTGGGTTTATGTCTGAGTGGAGGAAAGGGGGGGCGATCCGTCCGGGGGGAGGTTTTCGGGTTTGGGGAACTGGGGAACGAGACGATGCCCGACGTCAGCTCATTCCGAAGCTGGCGGCACATACCCTTGCGCGACGTCGGCGCCTTCGCCGAAGAAGTACTTTTCGGTTTGCTTGACGAGGTACTGGCGTGCGCGTGGGTCGGCCATGTTCAGGCGGTTCTCGTTGATGAGCATGGTTTGCTGCTTGAGCCAGCCGGCCCAGGCTTCCTTGGAGACGCTTTCCCAGAGGCGTTTGCCGAGTTCGCCGGGCATCGGCGGGAAATCGAGACCTTCGGCTTCTTTGCCGAGTTTGACGCATTGAACCATGCGGGCCATGGGGAACTCCTTCGTAATCGTGGTGTGCCGGGAGGCAACAAAAGTGGGTTGTCGCGTTATCGGGTCTGGGGGGCGTGGCCCGGGCGGTCGATCCGTCTAGTCGCCGATAGCGGGATATGGGGGCAGGGGCGCGCAACACAAGAGGCGCATGGCATCGAGTGCGCGCGCGGCCGGCCTGTTCATCGTTACAGCTTCTTGATCAGCACCAGCGAGCGGCGCTGCCAGTTATAGAGGCGGCGGCGGTCGGCGGGCAGATCGTCCACGCCGGCCTTGACGAAGCCTCGCTTGAGGAACCAGTGTTCCGTGCGTGTGGTGAGCACGAACAGGCGTTCCAGTCCGCGGGCGCGCGCCCGTTGCTCGATGTGCTTGAGCAACCGTTCGCCGTCGCCCGATCCTTGAGCTTCGGGGTCGACCGTGAGGCAGGCCATTTCGCCGATGCGCTCCGCGGGGTAGGGATAGAGCGCGGCGCAGCCGAACAGGCGTCCGTCGTGCTCGATGACCGAGAAGTGGTCGATGTCGCGTTCGAGCTGATGGCGGCCGCGGCGCACCAGCGTGCCGTCGGCTTCGAGCGGTTCGATGAGCTGCAGAATGCCGCCGACGTCGTCGATGGTGGCTTCGCGCAGACTCTCGAGGTTCTCGTACGAGATCATGGTGCCCACGCCGTCGTGCGAAAACAGTTCGAGCAGCATGCTGCCGTCGAGCGCGAAGGGCACGATGTGGGCGCGGGCCACCCCAGCGCGGCAGGCGCGGGTGGCGTACTTCAGATAGAACGCCGAGTCGCGATCGAGTGTGCCCTGCGCCTGCATGCGCTGGGCATCCTCGAGCGTGAGCTCGCGCTGCAACTCGTTGTATTCGTTCAGAACGCCGGGCGTCTCGGTGATGAAGATCAGCTTGTCGGCGCGCAGTGCAATGGCGGCCGACGACGCCACGTCTTCCATCGTCAGGTTGAACGACTGCCCCGTCGGCGAGAAACCGAGCGGGGAGAGCAGCACGATCTTGCCGTTGGCGAGCGAGAGGCGAATCGACTCGGCGTCGACCTTGCGAACCACGCCCGTGTGCTGGAAATCGACGCCATCGACGATCCCGACCGGCCGGCCGGTGACGAAGTTGCCCGACACCACGCTGATGCGTGCGTTGCCCATCGGCGTGTTCGGCAGCCCCTGGCTGATCGACGCCTCGATGTCCAGGCGCAGCTCGCCCGCCGCTTCCTTGACCGCTTCGAGCGCTGCGGCGTCGGTGATGCGTAATTGCTGAGCGAAATGCGACTCGATATGTCGCAGACGCATCTGCTCCTCGACCTGCGGTCGCGAGCCATGCACCAGCACGATGTGCATGCCCATGGCGCACAGCAGGGCGACGTCCTGGATCAGGGAGTCGAGCCCGCCGGCCGCGACGAGCTCGCCGCCGAAGGCGACCACGAACGTCTTGTCGCGAAACGCATGGATGTAGGGGGCAACCGAGCGCAGCCAGTCCACGAACTGGGCTTGGCGGGCGGTTTCTTCGTCTTGTATGGCGGGGTCGGGTTCGGTCAGCATGAGTGTACGTGCGCAAACATGCGCAGATTATATAATGCGCGCCCATGGCAAGTGATGAACGAAATCGACAATCGAAGCCCCCGAAGCCGAAAGTGACGGCGCCGGGGCACACGCGCGGCCCGTCCAAGGGGGCCGCACCCGAGGGTGGACGCCGCCTCACGTCGGCCGAGCGCGCCGCGCGCGACGCCGAGCGGCTGGCCGCCCGGCAGGCCGCCGCCCACCGCGTGCCCGAGATCACCTTCCCCGAAGCGTTGCCGGTGTCCGGCCGTCGCGAGGAGATCGCGCGGGCCATCGCCGGGCATCAGGTCGTGATCGTGAGCGGCGAAACCGGCTCCGGCAAGACCACGCAGCTCCCCAAGATATGCCTTGCGCTCGGCCGTGGCCTCGGCGCGGGCGGCGCCGGTCTGATCGGCCACACGCAGCCACGCCGCATTGCGGCCTCGGCCACCGCCCGTCGCATCGCCGAAGAACTGAACACGCCGCTGGGCGAGATCGTCGGCTTCAAGGTCCGCTTCAACGACACGCTCTCGAACGGCGCCTCCGTCAAACTGATGACCGACGGGATCTTGCTCGCCGAGACGCAGACCGATCCGCTGTTGCGCGCGTACGACACGATCATCATCGACGAGGCTCACGAGCGCAGCCTGAACATCGACTTCCTGCTCGGCTACCTCAAGCAGTTGCTGCCGTGTCGGCCGGATCTGAAGATCATCATCACGTCGGCCACCATCGACGCCGAACGCTTCGCCCGCCATTTCGGCACCGGCGAGGGCGATGACCTGCGTCCGGCGCCGGTCATCGAGGTGAGCGGCCGCCTGTACCCGGTGGAAGTTCGTTACCGGCCGATTCAGGACGATGCGCGCATTGCCAATGCCGAGGGGCGCGAGGGCGCCCGTGCAAGCGCCCGGGATCGCGAGCGCGATCTGATGGACGGCATCGTCGACGCCGTCGACGAACTCTGCCGCGAAGGCTCGGGCGACGTGCTCGTGTTCCTGCCCGGCGAGCGCGAGATCCGCGAGGCCGCCGAGTCGCTGCGCAAGCACCATCCGCCGCACACCGAAATTCTCCCGCTCTACGCGCGTCTGTCGGCCGCCGAGCAGGAGCGCGTGTTCAAGCCCTCGAACGCCCGACGCATCGTGCTTGCGACGAACGTGGCGGAAACGTCGCTTACCGTGCCAGGCATTCGCTACGTGGTCGATGCGGGTACGGCGCGCGTCAAACGCTACTCGTACCGCAACAAGGTCGAACAGCTGCAGATCGAACCGATTTCGCAGGCGGCGGCCAACCAGCGTGCCGGCCGATGCGGCCGGGTGGCCGACGGGGTGTGCATTCGCCTGTACGACGAAGCGGATTTCCAGTCGCGCGCGCGCTTCACCGATCCGGAAATCCTGCGCTCGTCGCTGGCCGCCGTCATTCTACGCATGCAGTCGTTGCGGCTCGCGAAGGTCGAGGAATTCCCGTTCATCGAGCCGCCGCCCGGCCGCGCCATTGCCGACGGCTACCAGTTGCTGAACGAACTGGGCGCGGTGGACGACACCAATCAACTCACGCCGCTCGGCCGTGAACTGGCGCGTCTGCCGCTCGACCCGCGCGTCGGTCGCATGATCCTGGCCGCGCGCGATCAGCAGTCGCTGCGCGAAGTGCTGATCATCGCCAGTGCGCTGGCGGTGCAGGATCCTCGCGACCGGCCCATCGAGGCGCAGGATGCCGCCGACAACGCCCATCGCAAGTTCGCCGACGAGCGCAGCGAATTCCTCTCGTGGCTGAAGATCTGGCACTGGTTCGAAGAGGCGATCGCGCACAAGAAGTCGAACCGTCTGCTCGCGCAGGCGTGCCGCGACAACTTCCTCTCGCAGTTGCGTCTGCGCGAGTGGCGCGACGTCCACAGCCAGTTGCTGACGGTCGTGCGCGAGCAGGGGTGGCGCATCAGCGAAACCGAGGCGACCTACGAACAGATCCATCTGGCGCTGCTCGCGGGTCTGCTGGGCAATATCGGCTGCAAGGCCGACGACGAGCCGTACTTCCTCGGCGCGCACGGCATCAAGTTCCACATCTGGCCGGGCTCCTCGCTCGTGAAGAAGGCCGGGCGCTGGGTAATGGCGGGCGAGCTCGTCGAGACGAGCCGGTTGTATGCGCGCTGCATCGCCCGCATCGAGCCGGAATGGATCGAGCGCGTCGGCAAGCATCTCGTCAGGACGTCGCTGTCGGACGCGCATTGGGAGAAGAAGGCCGCGCAGGTCGTCGCCTACGAGCGCGGCACGCTCTACGGGCTCACGATCTATGCGCGCCGGCGCATGAACTTCGGCCCGCGCGATCCGCGGCGCGCGCGAGAGATTTTCCTGCGCAGTGCTCTGGTGGAAGGCGAATGGGAGACGAAACTCCCGTTTTACGCGCACAACCGCAAGCTCATTGCCGACATCGAACAGCTCGAACACAAGTCGCGTCGCCAGGACGTGCTCGTCGACGACGAGCTGATCTACGCATACTACGACGCTCATGTGCCCGCCGATCTGTACGACGGCGCGAGCTTCGAACACTGGTACCGCGAGAACGCCAAGGGTACGCCCCGGTTGCTTTACCTCGAGCGCGACGATCTGATGCGTCACGAGGCCGCCGGCGTCACCACCGATCTGTTCCCCAAGAAGACGGCCATTGCCGGCATCGAAATGGCGCTCACCTACCATTTCGAGCCGGGCTCGCCGCGGGACGGCGTCACGCTCGCGGTGCCGCTGTACGCGCTCAATCAGGTCGACGCGCGGCGTTGCGAATGGCTGGTGCCGGGCATGCTCAAGGAGAAGGTGCACTTGCTGATGAAGTCGCTGCCGCAGAAGCTGCGGCGCCACTTCGTGCCGCTGCCCGACTATGCGGCCGGCTTCGTCGACCGGGCGACATTCGGACAGGGCGCGCTGCTCGATGCGCTCATCGCCGACGCGCGCGAGGCGACCGGCGTCATGCTCAAGCCGAGCGACTTCAAGCTCGAAATGCTCTCGGCGCATCTGTCGATGAACTTCAAGGTGATCGACGAGCACGGGCGTCAGCTCGGCATGGGCCGCAATCTCGCCCAACTGCGTGCCGAGCTTGGCCAGCAGGCGCAGCGGACCTTCCAGGAGCTGGCCGCCAGAAGCGGGACGACGCCGACCGGCAACGTTGCCGCCGAGATCCGCACGCCCGAGGCGAAGGCCGCTCAGGTGCGCAGCAAGGCGGAGGGGCAGGGGCAAGGACAGAAGGCGCCACCGGGCGCACCGACGGCGGCCGTCGAGCCGGGCCGCTACGACAACCTCACGACGTGGAGTTTCGGCGAGTTGCCGGAGATGCTCGAGATTCGCCGGGGTGGGCAGACCCTGTTCGGCTATCCGGCGCTCGTCGACCGCGGCGATCACTGCGACCTGGAAGTGTTCGACGATCCAGACGAGGCGCAGCGTCAGCATCGCGCCGGGCTGCGCAAGCTCTTCGCGATCCAGTTGCGCGAGCAGGTGAAGTACCTGGAGAAGAATATCCCCGGTCTGCAGCAGATGGCGATGCAGTACATGAATCTGGGTACGCAGGAGGAATTGCGCGCGCAGATCGTCGATCTGGCGCTGGAGCGGGCGTGTCTTCAACTGCCGTGGCCGAGCGATAATGCGTCGTTCGTCGCACGCAAGGACGAGGGGCGAGGGCGCCTCACATTGCTTGCGCAGGAGATCGCGCGACTGGCCGGCCAGATCCTCGCCGAGTACGCCACGCTGCAGAAGAAGCTCGCACAGGCGAAGCCGTTCGCACAGGCCTACGCCGATCTGACGGCGCAACTGCCGCGGCTTGTGGGCAAGCGTTTCCTGATCGACACGCCTTATGTCCAGTTGGCGCATTTCCCTCGCTATCTGAAAGCGATGGCCACGCGCATCGACAAGCTCAAGGCCGATCCGGCACGCGATGCGCGCGCCATGAGCGAGCTGGGGCCGTTGCTGCAGAACTGGCAGCGTGCCACGTCGCAACGGCGCGACCATGGCGATGCGCGTCTCGACGAGTTCCGCTGGCTGCTCGAAGAGCTGCGCGTCTCGCTCTTCGCGCAGGAGCTGCGCACGCCGATGCCGGTGTCGGTCAAGCGCCTGCACAAGGTTTGGGAGGCGCTGCAGCGTTGACCGCGAAGGGTTCGCGAAGGTGCGAAGCGGGCGATGGCGTCTGGAGCCGCCGGGCCAACGTTTCCGGGTGCCATCTTTGCATGCAATTCGCGCGCCGGTTTGCGTTGCATCAGGAAGTGTCGCGATTGTGTTTCGCTTGATCAAAAAAGGCGGTGCCGCGACATGCTCGCAGGGCGTTCACAGCCTACAATAGCGAGACTTTTTGCAAGCGAAACCCAATCCCGACCGCAGCTCGACGCAGGGGCGGCGGTCGAGGATTCCGGGCTTCGCTCTCGATCTGCCGACAACGGCTTCAGTTCACCTTTCTCCCGAGAGACTTTGCAATGCGCAAACTTCTGACCGCTGCCAGCCTGGCGGCTTCCTTCGGCCTTGCGGCGCTCGCCGGCCCGGCCGCTGCGACGACGCCCGCGGCGCCCGCGACCGGCGGCGTGGTCGTCGTGCTCAATTCGGGCGACGCGAGCGTCAGTCTGATCGACAAGGCCACGCAGAAGGTCGTTCAGACGTTTCCGGTCGGCAAGGAGCCGCATCACCTGATGGCTACGCCCGACAATCAGTCGCTCATCGTGGCGAACTCGGTGGGCAACAACCTCGTATTCCTCGATCCGAAGACCGGCCAGATCCAGCGCAAGGTCGAAAACATCGAGGACCCGTACCAGATCGGCTTCTCGCCCGACAAGAAATGGTTCGTGGCCAACGGCCTGCGCCTGGATCGCGTGGACGTGTACCGCTTCGACGGCAAGAACCTGAGCGTCGCCAAGCGCATTGCGCTCAAGAAGATGCCGAGCCACCTGGTCTTCACGCAGGACAGCAGGCTCGTGTTCGTCTCGTTGCAGGAATCGAACGAGGTCGCCGCCATCGATCTGGCCACGCAGACGGTGCTCTGGAAGATGAAGGTGGGCGACAGCCCGGCCGGCGTGTGGCTCACGCCGGGCGACAAGTATCTGCTCGTGGGCATGACCGGCGCCGACTATGCCGCCGTGGTCGACTGGCGCAACCAGAAGGTGGTGAAGACCATCCCGACGGGCAAGGGGGCGCACAACTTCCGCTCGCTCGCCGACGGCAAGCACGTGCTGATCTCGAACCGCGTGTCGAGCACGATCAGCATCATCGACCAGGACGCGCTGACCAACGTCGGCAATATCACCGGTCTGCTGCCCGGACCGGACGACATGGAGCTCTCGGCCGATCGCAAGACGCTCTGGGTGACGTTCCGCTGGGCACGCAAGGTCGGCATCATCGACCTGGCGTCGCGCAAGCTGATCAACACCATTCCGGTCGGGCGCTCCCCGCACGGGATCTATTTCTACGACCGCGCGCCGGTGCTGTAACATCAGGGCATTGCCGCAAGCGCGCTATTGACCGGGCGTCACCACGGCGTCCGGCCCCGTTACATGTTCGATTCGCTGGTCGACGGTTCTTACGCCGCTTTCTCGGTGGCGCAGACCGAGATCTATACCCGCGTCGTACAGCCCGTGCTGTACGCCACCGGGCTGATGTCGCTTGCCGACGACGCCTTCGACGCCGTCCAGTTCTTCCTGATCGGCGTACTCCAGATCGTGCTGATGCTCGTGCTGCTGCGCCCGCTCGAGGCGCTCGCGCCGGCCGAGCGCTGGCGTGAGCGCCGCGCCGTGCGTGTCGACGTGATCTACACGCTGGTGCATCGGCTCGGGCTCTTCAATCTGGTGTTCTTCTTCGCGTTCCGTCCGCTCTTCGACAGCCTCCAGTCGTGGTTGCGGCTGGCCGGCTTCGTCAACCTGAATCTCGAAGACCTGTGGCCAGGCGTGACGGATCACGCGCTCGCGAGTTTTCTCATCTATCTGCTGGTGCTCGACTTCGCCGGTTACTGGTATCACCGCTGGAGCCACACGTTTCGATGGTGGTGGGCGCTGCATGCCGTGCATCACAGCCAGCGGCAGATGTCGCTGTGGACCGATAACCGCAACCATCTGCTCGACGATCTGATCAGGGCGGCGTTCTTTGCCGTCATCGCCATCGCGATCGGGGTGAGTCCGGTGCAATTCGTGCTGCTCGTGGCGGTGTCGGACTGGCTGCAGAGCCTGCAGCACACGAACACGCGCCTGCGCTTCGGCTGGCTCGGCGAACGGCTGCTCGTGAGCCCGGCGTTTCATCGGCGCCATCATGCGATTGGCGTCGGGCACGAGGGGCGCCATCGTGGGTGCAACTTCGGCGTGCTGTTCCCGTGGTGGGACATGCTTTTCGGCACCGCCGACTTCTCGCACGCGGGTGTCGCCACCGGCATTCGCGACCAGCTCCCGCCGCCCGCGGGCCGTCTGGCCGACTATGGCGAGGGCTTCTGGGCTCAGCAATGGCTGGGTCTGCGGCGTCTGTGGGCGAGCTTGCGCCCGCGCCGGGCCGCAGGCCCCGGTTCCGATTCCGCGACCCGCACCGACCGTACCGAATCCGCATGAACGATATTCTTCGCGCGCTCGGCCGCGCGCTCGTGAGCCTGTTGCACCCCCGCATGCTGTGGCTCACGGCCATGCCCTTCATCGTTTCGGGCCTCGTCTGGGGCGCCGTGATCTGGTTCGGCTGGGAGCCGTTTACCGATTTCCTGCGCGTCTGGCTGGAGCAGTGGGAGTTCACACAGTGGATCTACCGCTTCTTCAACTACTTCGGCGTGGACAGCGTGCGCATGGCGCTCGCGCCCTTCATTCTGGTGGCGCTGCTCGTGCCGCTGATCGTCGTCACGGCGCTGCTGCTCATTGCGGGATGGTCCATGCCCGCGGTGCTGCGGCATCTGTCGCGCCGTCACTTCATCCATCTCGAGGCCCGTCGCGGCGGCTCGTTCTGGGGCAGTCTCGGGCAATCGCTCGGCGCGACGGTGGTCTTCCTGATCGCCGCGCTGCTGACGCTGCCGCTGTGGCTCGTGCCGCCGTTCTTCGCCATCGTTCCGCCGCTGCTGTGGGGCTGGCTCACGTATCGCGTGATGACCTACGACGCGCTCGCCCATCACGCCAGCCCGGAGGAGCGGCGCCGCATCGTGCGCGAACGCCGTCTGCCGCTGCTCGTGATCGGCGTGTCCACGGGCCTTCTGGGGTCGCTGCCGACGCTGCTCTGGGTCTCGTCGGTCATCATGATCGTGCTGTTCCCGGTCATCGCTTTGCTCGCGATCTGGCTCTATGTGGTGATTTTCGTGTTCTCCGCCCTGTGGTTCGCGCACTACTGTCTGCGGGCGTTGTCGCGGTTGCGGCTCGAAGAGGAAAAGGCCGCCCGGCATGAGCCGACGCTCGGCGCCACCGTCCTGCCGGGGACTGGCGTACCGTCGTCCGAGAGCGAGGATCTGCCGCCCGCGCCGGGCCCGCACGGGGCGCCGAACGGGTCGTCGTGAAAGTGGCACAATCGTCGGATTGCGATCCGGGCGCCGGGTCGCGCCGCGCGACGGCAACCGGGAAGTCCCTCTCAGTCCCCCCTGACGACAAATAAAGGAAGCATCATGGCGGTCGGCATCATCATCATCGGCGACGAAATCCTCTCCGGGCGTCGCCAGGACAAACATCTGCCCAAGATCATCGAACTGCTCACCGAGCGAGGCATGCAACTCGGCTGGGCGGAGTACGTTGGAGACGATCCGGTGCGCATTACCGCCACGCTGCGCCGCACCTTCGCGAGCGACGACATCGTGTTCGTGACCGGCGGCATCGGCGCGACGCCCGACGATCACACCCGCCAGTGCGCGGCCGCGGCGCTCAACGTGCCGCTCGTGCTCACACCGGAAGCCGAAGCGCTCATCATGGAGCGCATTGCCGATACGAGCCCCGACGGCCGCGCCGACATGAGTCAGCCCGACAACCGACACCGTCTGAAGATGGGCGAGTTTCCGGTCGGCGCACGCGTTCTGCCCAATCCGTACAACAAGATTCCGGGCTTCTCGGTCGAACGGCATCACTTCATGCCAGGCTTTCCGGTCATGGCGTGGCCGATGATGGCCTGGGTGCTGGACACGTATTACGCCGACCTGCATCACCTCACGCAGCACGCGGAACGCTCGGTGCTGGTCTTCGGACTGGCGGAATCGACGCTCACGCCGCTCATGGAAACCATCGAGGCCGAGTATGAGGGCGTGAAGGTGTTCAGCCTGCCCAGCGTGGGCGATGCGCAGCGCGGCGGGGTTTATGCGCGGCGTCATATCGATCTGGGAGTGAAAGGCGATCCGGCGCTGGTCGGTGCGGCGTTCGAGCGACTGCTCGCCGGCGTGAGTACGCTGGGCGGCGAAATCATTCACCCGGCCGATGCCGTGGCCGTGCCGGAAGGGACGGCGCACGTGGCGAAGTAGAACGGGCGCGCATCTGCCACGCAGGGCGCGGTTGCGCGACGGTCGTGGTGCGACGACTTCCGTCTGATCTGGACAATACAAGAAGCGGCGCTTGCCTTTGACGGGCAAGCGCCGTTGTCATTTCGAGACGTTCGATGCATGCGATACCGTCGTCACGCGCAACGCACTCGAGCCACGTAACGTGACGACGCGGCGATCAGAATCCGGCGAGTACGAGTTTGCCGATGGTGCGTTCGCCTTCGAGCTGCGCATGTGCACGTCGCAGGTTCACCGCGTTGATCGGGCCAATGACTTCGCCGACGGTCGTGCGCAACGTACCGGCGTCGACCAGGCGCGCCACCTCGGTGAGCAGCTTGTGCTGCGCGATCATGTCCGGCGTCTCGTACATCGCGCGCGTGAACATGAACTCCCACACGAACGTCGCGCTCTTGCTCTTGAGCAGGCCGATTTCCAACGGTCCGGCGTTCTCCACGATCGAGCAGATCTTGCCTTGCGGCGCGACGACCTGCGCCATGGCCGGGAAGTGCGAGTCCGTGTCGTTCAGGCACAGCACGTAGTCGACCTGCGGCAGCCCGAGCGCCTGTAATTGCACGGGGATGTCCTGTGTGTGATCGACGACGTGCTGCGCGCCGAGCTGACGGCACCAGTCGCTCGATTCCGGCCGTGATGCCGTGGCCACGATCGTCAGGCGCGCCAGACGTCTCGCAAGCTGGATCGCGATCGAGCCCACTCCGCCCGCACCTCCCACAATCAGGATCGACTTGCCTTCGTCGGCACCGTCGGGGGCGATGCCAAGCCGATCGAACAGGGCTTCCCATGCTGTAATCGTCGTGAGTGGCAGGGCGGCCGCGCTCACGAAGTCGAGCGACGTCGGCATGTGGCCAACGATGCGCTCATCCACCAGATGGAACTCGCTGTTGGCACCCGGACGCGTGATGCTGCCCGCGTAGTAGACGGGGTCGCCGACCTGGAACAGCGTGACGTCCGGCCCGACGGCGGCGACGGTTCCGGCCGCGTCCCAGCCGAGCACTCGCGGGGCGTCCTCCACTTTGTCCTTCGGAGCGCGCACCTTCGTGTCGACGGGGTTGACGGAGATGGCCTCCACCTTGACCAGCAGGTCGCGGCCGATCGGCGTCGGTGTCGGCAGTTCGACGTCTTCGAGCGACATGGGGTCGTCGATGGGCAAATATCGGGTCAATCCTACGGCTTTCATCGATTTTCTCCTGTTGATGACGGGATGTCGCCAGTTGCGGTAAGGCGCTGGCGATGCCCGCGATGCTCGCGATGGAATAGGGAAAAGATTACGGCTGGTCGATTGATTTGATAATCCGCATAATGCTGAAAATATTTTTTGGAATATCCATCAAATGGCATTGGACCTCGATGCGGTCGCATTGTTCGTCCGCGTGGCGGCGCTGGGCAATGTATCGGCCGCCGGGCGCGAGCGGGGACTGTCGCCGGCAACCGCCAGTACGCGTCTGGCGCAGCTGGAAAGCGCACTCGGCGCGCGCCTGTTGCACCGGACGACGCGTCGCGTTGCGCTCACGCAGGAAGGCGAGCAATTCCTGTCGCAGGCACAGGGCCTGCTCGCAGCCGAAGCCCAGGCGCTCGCGAGTGTGGGACAGGGGTATGCCGCACCGCGGGGACGCCTTCGCGTGTCGTGCTCGTCGTCGTTCGGGCGTCAGCATGTCTCACCGGCACTGCCCGTCTTTCTGGCGCAGTACCCCGGCATCTCGCTCGACTTCCGGCTCACGGATCGGGTCGTCGACCTGATCGAAGAGGGGGTGGATCTGGCGATTCGCGTGGGGGCGTTGCGGGATTCGTCGCTCGTTGCGCGCAAGCTCGCCCCCAACCGACGCACGCTATGCGCGTCGCCCGCCTATCTGGCCACACGCGGTGTGCCGAAGCATCCGGGCGATCTCGCGTCGCATGATTGCCTGATCCTGGGGGAGCGGCGCGACTGGCGTTTCGTCACACCGGGCGGCGCGCTCAACGTGCGGGTGAGCGGACGGCTCGCGTCGGACAACGGCGAGGTGCTGCGCGACGCCGTGCTGGCCGGACTCGGCATTGCGCTGAAGTCGACCTGGGACGTCGGCGCGCACCTGCGGCGCGGGGAGCTGGTGCCGGTGCTGCCGGCGTACCCGCTGGCCGAGGAGGTCGCGATCTGGGCCGTCTACCCGAGTCGGGCGTTTGTGCCGCCGAAGACGCACGCGTTGATCGAGTTCCTGCAGGCGCGTTTCGGCCCGGTGCCGTATTGGGATGCCGGGGACGCGGAGGGTGGGCAGGGGGCCGCGCCGGGACGGTGAGCCCGGCGGCGGGGAAGAATTGAGCTTGGTCGACGTTGGCGACGGGGCCGCCAGAGCATCTCAGTGCAGGCGGTGTGAGCGAGAGGCTTGCGCGCTGCTGTCTTCGTGGCCGATGGCCGGGCTGGCGTGGTGCAGGACGAGCCGCCAGCCGTCCGCCTCCTTCAGATAGACATTGGTCGCCAGCACGAACGCGTAGCGCGCCTCGGGATGGGATTCGACGAGGATCTGCTCGAGCACGTTATGCACGGCGCAAAGCGGGTTGTGGGCGACCTGCAGATGACTCACCGCGACCTGCAGGCCGCCATGGGTCAGCATCTGCCGCCAACTGGCGCGCACGGCCGCCGGCCCGACGTGCCGCGGCCCCGCGGGATGGATGCAGACGATTTCCTCGTCCTCCGACCAGACGTCCATCAGTGCGTCGGTGTCGCCGGCGCGCAACGCTTCGTAGTACGCGTGCTCGGCGTCTTCCGGGCTCAGGTATATGGCTGCGGGCATAGCGACGGCCTCCGTCGGCGTGATGCACCGGGCGGTACGTTCCAGCGGTGGGGAGTCAATGTGTCAGGCGGCCCGGCGAACGCGCCGATTATGGAGGGTTTGTCCGAGCTTGTCGACGTTGCGGCGCTTGCGCGGGCGTCCGTTCGCGGCGACGCGCGACTCTTGATCTGGCGCAAGGCGGGCGGCCCGTCGGACCGGTAGCTTATCGGTAACGCGGGGAAGCGTTATCTGGTGAGGTGTTGAAAGGCGAAGGGGGCGCGTTGGCGCCCCCGGTTGCCCATCAGCAGGGCGCGCCGGCGAGTTCCCGCAGCGCGGTGGCGTCGATGATTTTCACGTGACGCTGGCGAATTTCGATCATGCCATTCTGCGCGAAGCGCGAGAACAGGCGGCTGACCGTTTCGAGCTTGAGGCCCAGGAAGCTGCCGATTTCCTCGCGGCTCATGCGCAGCACGAATTCGTTGGCGGCGTAGCCCCGGGCGGCAAGCCGCTCGGAGAGGTTGAGCAGGAAGACGGCCAGCCGCTCTTCGGCGCGCATGGTGCCGAGTGCGAGCAGTTGCTGGTGTTCATTGCGGATTTCCTGGCTCATCAGCCGGTGCAACTGGCGCTGCAGCGATGGCACCTGGCGCGAAAGCGTTTCGAGTTCGCCGAAGCGGGCGATGCACAGCTCGCTATCCTCGAGCGCGATGGCCGTGCTCGGATGATGGTTGTCGGCCACGGCGTCGAGACCGATCAACTCGCCTTGCAAGTGGAAGCCGACGACCTGCTCGCGACCGTCAGGCGCAGTGACGCAACTCTTGAGCGAGCCAAAACGGATGCCGTAGACGGCATTCAGCGGATCGTTGGCGTGATAGAGCACTTCGCCCTTCTTGAGGCGGCGGCGTTCGTTGACGAGTGCGTCCAGTCGATTCAGCTCCGGTTCCGGGATGCCGACCGGCAGGCAGAACTGCCCCAGCGAGCAGGTGGAACAACGGGGCTGAGCGATGGGAATGCGACCGTTTTCGGTGGTCATGGAGGCCCTTGAAGTTATTATGTGAGTTTACCATGAGGCGTGCACTCGTCGTTCCGTACGACGGAGGGCATGGCCTTGTGCGGGCGATGCGTGCAGTGCTGGCGGCCCCGATAGAGAACGCGAGCCCGCCCGCCGGCAGCCTTGCCGGGCGGTAAATCCACGTGCGCGGCGGGGTTCGGTGCGCCGTTCCCGATGCCGAGGGAGAACGGGGTGCGGCAAGGCGTCGCACGGGAGGGCGAGGGGATACATGAGCTTTCGGCTTCGACGACGCTTTACGGGCGTCAGTGTTTCAGTAATAATTGCGCACATACCGGACGTCCGTCTCGCCGCACTATCGGCCTGGGCGTTTTCCCGGCAGGTCGTTTCGAAGCATCCAGGTCGCGCCGCCGTCACTACGACCGAACACAAACGGGCGCGCGCTTATGCGAAGCGGTTACGACCGTTTCTCGTGTTCCAAGCATCCATTTATTCCTGATACCGGGTTGCCAAGCCCCCGGTTTGCTTAGTCGCACATGAATACCCAAGAGGCGAAAATCGTCCTCGAGACCGCG
Source organism: Pandoraea pulmonicola (assembly GCF_000815105.2). Classification (NCBI taxonomy): domain Bacteria; kingdom Pseudomonadati; phylum Pseudomonadota; class Betaproteobacteria; order Burkholderiales; family Burkholderiaceae; genus Pandoraea; species Pandoraea pulmonicola. The sequence continues at coordinate 2,488,726 of NZ_CP010310.2, forward strand.
TTGATTTGCGCGCAGGAGCCGCTCAAGGTCGGCGATCTGCGCAAGCTCTTCAATGACGCCGTGTCTGGCGACACGGTGCGCGCGCTGCTCGAGGAAATCCGCGTGCAATGGGATGGCCGAGGTGTGGAATTGGTGGCGTTGGCCACCGGCTGGCGTTTTCAGAGCCGTCCGCGCATGCGCGAATACCTTGATCGCCTCAATCCGGAGAAGCCGCCGAAGTACTCGCGCGCCGTGATGGAGACGCTGGCGATCATTGCGTACCGACAGCCGGTCACGCGTGGTGACATCGAAGAGATTCGCGGCGTGACAGTCAACACGCAGATCATCAAACAGCTCGAAGACCGTGGCTGGATCGAGGTGATCGGTCATCGCGACGTGCCGGGGCGCCCCGGCCTGTACGCCACGACCAAGGACTTCCTCGACGACCTCGGTCTGCGCGCGCTCGATGCGTTGCCGCCGCTCGAGGATCCTGCCGCACAGGCGCAGATCGATCTGCTCGCGCAGCAGAACATCGAATTCGGCGAGCGTGCCGAAGGCGAAGAGGGTGACGAGGCCGGGGCCGAGGACGCACCGGTGGCCGATGCCGACGCGCTGGCGCGTCTGGCCGAAGCCCGTGCCGACGCCTTGCCGCTGGCACAGGGACTGCCCGCGGATCAGCGCGAGCCGGTTGCTTCACCCCAGGATGAGGCGGTGAGCGAAGAGGCATTGCTCGACGCCGCGCTGGCCGAAGGCGAAGTGCCGGCCGTGACCGAAGTCGATGCCGTGGCTGCCGCCGATGCTGAAATTGCGGTGCCCGACGCGGAACTCCCGCCGGCGGCGCACGTCAGTGAGCAGGTCGATGCGTCGGAGGCCGATGCATCGGACGAACATGGTTCGCAGGGTGACGCGCAAGCATCGTATGCCGACAAGTCGCCGGAGGACGAGGCGGCTGGAGAGGGTGATGTCGCGCCAAGCGCGTGGCATGAGGAATTTTCCGAAGAATCGGAATCCGCGGTGTCGTCTGACGACGAGCTGCCGCAAGATGCGCTGGACGTGACGGCGCTGGCGGCAGATCCCGCCGAGTCGGCGACGCAGGAGGTTTCCCCGCGCGCTGCCGACTCGGCGGCGAACGAAGCCGCTGCCGGACAGCCCGTGTCCGGCGCGTCGGATGACGACGAGAACAGCGGGGACGACAAGAATCTCGTCACCGGTACCTGAGGCGCCGGCGCGGTTGCGCCGTGTGCACACTCAGGGCCGTTAGCGATAAGAACGAAGTCGCGGCAAGGACTTGCCGCGCATTCATGGTGCGAACACGGATCAGGGCGGCGACTTGCGCCTGCCCGCAACGATCCCGTTTTCCAATGAGGTTGTGTTGAAACAAAACGAAGAATCCCAGGACCTGCACGCACGCGATGCCGGTGTCGAAGCGCGCGCGCCGGAAGGCGAGGGCGGCGATGAAAAGGCGTCGCGCCGTGGTTTGCGCCGTGGTCCGCGCAGTCTGATCGCCCGCCGTCGTGCGGCCCAGCAAGCCAAGCGAGAGGGCGACGAGGGCGAGTCGTCCGCGTCGGAGGCCGTGCAGAAGGCATCGGCCGGCAACGGCCCCGAGGGGCAAGCCTCCGGTAACGAAGGTGGCCCTCAGGCCGCCCAAGGGCGAGGCCGCAACGCCGCGCGCAAGCCGCGCGGCGGCAAGCGCGACGGCGGCGCCGGACCATCGTCCTCGTCACAGGCCGGTGCGGCAGGCGCCAACGGTGCCAGTGGTACCCATGGCGCATCGCAGGGGGGCAAGGGGCAAGGGGCCGGCAAGGGCCGCGCTCGCAAGGGTGCGCCCGGCGCTGTCCGCGGTGGCAAGGGCGACGGCGACGACCTGTTTGCGTTCGTGACCTCGGGCGGCTTCGACGGCGAAGAGTCCGACGCCGACAAGGCCGCTGCCAAGCGTGGCCGCCGTCCGGCCGATCGCCGTGTGCTCTCGCCCGATGACGAAGCGCCGAAGCTGCACAAGGTGCTCGCGGAAGCGGGCATGGGCTCGCGTCGCGAGATGGAGGAGCTGATTCTCGCGGGGCGCGTGTCGGTGAATGCCGAGCCGGCCCACATCGGCCAGCGTATTCTGCCGACCGATCAGGTTCGCATCAACGGCAAGCTGGTCAAGCGTCGTATCACCAGCAAGCCGCCGCGCGTGCTGCTCTATCACAAGCCGGCGGGCGAAATCGTCAGCCACTCGGATCCGGAGGGCCGCACGTCGGTGTTCGACCGTCTGCCGCCGATGAAGACCGCCAAGTGGCTCGCCGTCGGACGTCTCGACTTCAATACCGAAGGTCTGCTGATCCTGACGACCTCGGGCGATCTGGCCAACCGTTTCATGCATCCGCGCTACGGTATCGAACGCGAATACGCGGTGCGTACCGTCGGGCAATTGAGCGAAGCGTCGCGCCAGCAATTGCTGCGCGGCATCGAGCTCGACGACGGCCAGGCCAACTTCCTGCGGCTGCAGGACGGTGGTGGCGAAGGCTCCAATCACTGGTACCACGTGGCGCTGACGGAAGGCCGCAACCGCGAAGTGCGTCGTATGTTCGATGCGGCCGGCCTGATGGTGAGCCGTCTGATTCGCACCCGCTACGGCCCGTTGACACTGCCTCGCGGCCTCAAGCGCGGTCGCTACGAGGAACTCGACGACGCGCAGGTGCGTTCGCTGTTCGCGGCGGTCGGCATGAAGATGCCGGGCGCGAGTTCGGACGACAAGGGCAAGAGCGGTCGCGGCGGCAAGGCCGGTGCGCCGAAGGAGCCGCGCCGTCAGCCGGATCCGATGCAAACGGCGCTGGGCGTCTTCGCGCGCGAGCCGGGGCAGTCGCGCCGTCCGCGCGCCAATCCGTTGACGGCGTTCGTCGGGCCGAGCGGCGGTTATCCGGGCCAGACGCCCGCGCCGCGCGGTGAAGGCCGACGTTTCGGCGGTGGCGGCAACGGCGGTGGCGGTTTTGGCGGGCAGCCGCGTGGTGGAAATGCCAACGGAAATACCAACGGCAACGTCAATGGCAACCGCAGCCGTGGCGGCAACCGCGCAGGCACAGGCAGCGGGGGCGGCAATCATGGCAACCGGGGAAATCGCGGTGGGAACCGCTCGCGCTGATTGCGGGGACGGTGTTCTTCCGCGGTGCGGCAATGTCGCATCGATGCCCGTCAGGTGGGCATTTGCCGCGCCAAGCGTTGCAAATTGGCCCAAAACCATATAAAATCAACGAATAAGCTGGTTTGCGCGTCACACGATCTGTTGCGGCGCGCACCTCATGCGCAATGAGGCTGTAAGAAATGGGCGTTTCGCCCATTTTTTTTTGCCGCGAGCGTTTTGCGCGGCCGATACCGCCGTGTCGGGGAGTGGGTGTGTCGACACTGGCACGCCGGCCCGGACGGTCAAGGCAGGTATCGTGCGACGCCCCATGCGGGGCGCGCAGACATGTCGGGCGCTGCTGATGCGCGCGAGTTTTTCTAGGGTGAGCAAAGTTGCAATTGCCAGAACTGATCGAGACCACGGTCGAAGGCCTGGGTTACGAGCTGGTCGATCTTGAGCGCGCCGGCGGCGGGTTGCTGCGCGTGTACATCGACAAGCCGGAGGGCATCACGATCGATGACTGCGAGACGGTGAGCCGTCAGCTCTCGCATGTCCTGATGGTCGAGAACGTCAATTACGACCGACTCGAAGTGTCGTCGCCGGGGCTGGATCGTCCGCTGCGCAAGCTGCGTGACTTCGAGCGTTTCACCGGTGCGGAAGTGAGTCTCACGTTGCGTGTGCCGCTCGAAGGCCGCAAGCAGTTCCGCGGCATTCTGCAGGCACCGCAGGGCGAGAATCTGAGCCTGGAGTTCGAAGGCAAGGGCGGCCCGGCGCTGCTTGAATTCACCCTCGCGGATATTGACCGTGCGCGCCTTGTGCCGCAGATTGATTTTAGGAGTCGCAAACGATGAGTCGCGAAGTATTGCTGTTGGTCGATGCGCTCGCGCGCGAAAAGAACGTCGACAAGGATGTCGTGTTCGGCGCGCTTGAAGCAGCATTGGCTTCGGCCACCAAGAAGCGCTACACGGAAGACGTCGACATTCGCGTGCACATCGACCGTGAGTCGGGCGAGCACGAGAGTTTCCGTCGCTGGCTGGTGGTGCCCGACGAAGCCGGCCTGCAGGAACCGGACAAGCAGATCCTGCTGTTCGAAGCCAAGGAAGAAAATCCCGCGCTCGAAATCGGCGAGTACATCGAAGAGCCGGTCGAGTCGGTGGAGTTTGGCCGCATTGGCGCACAGGCGGCCAAGCAGGTGATTCTGCAGCGCATCCGCGATGCCGAGCGCGAGCAGATCCTGTCGGACTTCCTCGAGCGCGGCGAAAAGATCATGACCGGCACGGTCAAGCGTCTCGACAAGGGCAACCTGATCGTCGAGTCGGGTCGCGTCGAAGCACTGCTGCGCCGCGATCAACTGATCCCGAAGGAAAACCTGCGTATCGGTGACCGCGTTCGCGCGTACATCGTGAAGGTCGACCGTACGGCTCGCGGCCCGCAGATCGAACTCTCGCGCACGGCGCCGGAATTCCTGATCGAGCTGTTCGGCATGGAAGTGCCGGAGATCGAGCAAGGCCTGCTGGAGATCAAGTCGGCCGCCCGCGATCCGGGCGTGCGCGCGAAGATCGCCGTGGTGGCGTACGACAAGCGCATCGATCCGATCGGCACCTGCGTGGGGATTCGCGGCACGCGTGTGCAGGCCGTGCGCAACGAACTCGGCGGCGAAAACGTCGACATCGTGCTGTGGTCGGAAGATCCGGCGCAGTTCGTGATCGGCGCGCTGGCGCCGGCGGCGGTGCAATCGATCGTCGTGGACGAAGAGAAGCACAGCATGGACGTCGTCGTCGACGAGAACGAACTGGCCGTGGCGATCGGTCGCAGCGGTCAGAACGTGCGTCTCGCGTCGGAGTTGACCGGCTGGCAGATCAACATCATGACGCCGGACGAATCGGCCGAGAAGCAGAACGAAGAGCGCGGCACGCTGCGTACGCTGTTCATGCAACGTCTGGACGTGGACGAGGAAGTGGCGGACATCCTGATCGAGGAAGGTTTCTCGAGCCTGGAGGAGATCGCCTACGTGCCCTTGAACGAAATGCTGGAAATCGAAGCGTTCGACGAGGACACGGTGCATGAACTGCGCAACCGTGCGCGCGACGCGCTGCTGACGCAGGCAATTGCGACCGAGGAAAAGGTCGAGGGTGTTGCCCTCGATCTGAAGAGCCTCGAGGGCATGACGCCCGAGTTGCTGGCCAAGCTGGCCGAGCATGAAATTCAGACGCGCGATGATCTGGCCGAACTGGCTGTCGACGAACTGACCGAGATGACCGGCGTCGACGAGGAAGCCGCGAAGGCCCTGATCATGAAAGCGCGAGAGCACTGGTTCCAATGATGACCTGCCCCGGCATGCATATGGAACAGTGAACTTTGAAGTTAACCGCAAGGCGCCTGGCCTTGCTTGAAGAGGTTTGAATGGCGAGCATCAACGTAGCCCAATTTGCTGCAGAACTGAAAATGCCGGCCGGCGTGTTGCTGGAGCAACTCAAAGCCGCCGGCGTGGACAAACTCAGCGCCGACGATTCGCTGACGGAAGCCGACAAGGCCCGTCTGCTGGAGCACCTGCGCCGGTCGCACGGTGCTGGCGACGGCGACAAAAAGAAGATCACTCTGACGCGTCGCCAGACCTCGGAAATCAAGCAGGCCGATGCGACCGGCAAGGCGCGCACGATTCAGGTCGAAGTGCGCAAGAAGCGCACCTTCGTCAAGCGCGACGATATCGCCGAAGGTGCCGAGAGCGCCGCTGCGGCGGAAGACGAAGCGCTTCGCCAGCGTGAGGAAGACGCACGCCGCGAGGCGGAGCGTCTGGCCGCCGAGGCTGCCGAACTGAAGCGTCGCCAGGAGCAACTGGAGCGCGAGGAAGCCGAGCGCCGCGAACGCGAAGAAAAGGAAGCCGCCGAGCGCCGTGCTCGCGAGGAAGCCGAGCGTGCTGCGGCCGCGCAGGTTGCCGAGGCGCAGAAGGCAAAGGCCGCCGAAGCCCAGGCCGACGCGGAAGCCGACAAGGTTGCCAAGGCAGAAGCCGAGCAGGCGGCACAAGCAGAGAAGGCTGCCGCCGACAAGGCAGCCGCGGCGAAGGCGGACGCCGAGCGCGAGCAGGCCCGCAAGGCCAGCGAGGAAGCGCGTGCGGCTGCTGAAAAGGCGAGCGCCGCAGCCGACAAGGCGCGTGCCGAAGAGGAAGCGATTCGCAAGCGCCGCGCGGCAGCCGAAGCCGAAGCCCGTGCCATTCGCGAGATGATGAACGCGCCGCGTCGCGTGCTCAAGGCGCCGGAACCGGCACCGGCGGCGGCAGCGGCGGCGGCCAAGCCCGAAGCGAAGGGCACGCTGCACAAGCCGGCCAAGCCGGAAGGTGCGGCAACGGCCAAGCCGGCGGACAAGAAGCCGGCAGCCGCGGCTCCGGCCACGACGGCTGGCGCAGCGGACAAGAAGGACAAGAAGGGCGGGGCCTGGCAGAAGGACGCCGACAACCGCAACAAGCGCGGCGGCATGAAGACGCGCGGCGACACGAGCGGTGGTTCGGACGGCTGGCGCGGCGGTGGCCGTGGCGGTCGCCGTGGCGACCGTCACGCGCAGGATGACCGTCAGGCATTCCAGGCGCCGACCGAACCGGTCGTGCGCGACGTGCACGTGCCGGAGACGATCAGCGTTGCCGATCTGGCGCACAAGATGTCGGTCAAGGCCGCGGAAGTCATCAAGCTGATGATGAAGATGGGCCAGATGGTGACCATCAACCAGGTGCTCGATCAGGAAACGGCAATGATCGTGGTCGAGGAACTCGGCCACCGTGCGATTGCCGCGAAGCTGGACGATCCGGAAACGTTGCTGGAACTGGGCAACGAGGCGTCGGTGGCCGAAGCGCTGCCGCGTCCGCCGGTCGTCACGGTGATGGGTCACGTCGACCACGGCAAGACCTCGCTGCTCGACTACATCCGTCGCGCCAAGGTGGCGGCGGGCGAAGCGGGCGGCATTACGCAGCATATCGGCGCGTACCACGTCGATACGCCGCGCGGCACGGTCACGTTCCTCGACACGCCGGGTCACGAGGCCTTCACGGCCATGCGTGCCCGCGGCGCCCAGGCGACGGACATCGTGATTCTCGTTGTCGCGGCCGACGACGGCGTGATGCCGCAGACGAAGGAAGCGATTGCCCACGCGAAGTCGGCCGGTGTGCCGATCGTGGTGGCGATCAACAAGATCGACAAGCCGGAAGCCAACCCGGACCGCGTGAAGCAGGAACTCGTGGCCGAAGGCGTGGTGCCGGAAGAGTACGGCGGCGATTCGCCGTTCGTGCCGGTGTCGGCCAAGACGGGTACGGGGATCGACGATCTGCTCGAGAACGTGCTGCTGCAGGCCGAAGTGCTGGAATTGAAGGCGCCGGTGGACGCCCCGGCCAAGGGTATCGTGATCGAAGCGAAGCTGGACAAGGGCAAGGGTCCGGTCGCGACGATCCTGGTGCAGTCGGGCACGCTCAATCGCGGCGACATGGTGCTGGCCGGTCAGGCCTACGGCCGTGTGCGCGCGATGCTGGACGAAACCGGCAAGAACGCGAAGGAAGCAGGCCCGTCGATTCCTGTGGAAATTCAGGGTCTGTCGGAAGTCCCGGGCGCCGGCGAAGAAGTGCTGGTCGTGCAGGACGAGCGCAAGGCGCGCGAAATCGCGCTGTTCCGTCAGGGCAAGTTCCGCGACGTGAAGCTGGCCAAGCAACAGGCCGCCAAGCTCGAGAACATGTTCGAGCAGATGGCCGAAGGCGAAGTCAAGACGCTGCCGCTCATCATCAAGGCCGACGTGCAGGGTTCGCAGGAAGCGCTGGCGCAGTCGCTCAACAAGCTCTCGACGCCGGAAGTGCGCGTGCAGATCGTGCATGCCGCCGTGGGGGGCATCAGCGAAAGCGACGTTAACCTGGCCACGGCTTCGAAGGCGGTCATCATCGGCTTCAACACGCGTGCGGACGCACTGGCCCGCAAGCTGGCGGAATCGAACGGTATCGACATTCGTTACTACAACATCATCTACGACGCTGTGGATGAGGTGAAGGCGGCAATGTCGGGCATGCTGGCGCCGGAGAAGAAGGAAGAGATCACGGGTCTCATCGAAGTGCGCCAGACGTTCCGCGTGCCGAAGGTCGGCACGGTGGCCGGTTGTATGGTACTCGACGGCTTCGTCAAGCGTTCGTCGCACGTGCGTGTGCTGCGCGACAACGTGGTCATCTTTACGGGCGAGCTCGATTCGCTCAAGCGTTTCAAGGATGACGTGAAGGAAGTCAAGTCCGGCTTCGAGTGCGGTCTGTCGGTGAAGAACTTCAACGACATCACCGAAGGCGACCAACTGGAAGCGTTCGAAATCACGGAAGTTGCGCGCTCGCTGTAACGCGATCTGCTCAACGGAAGTGGAATGGCCCACCGAGCCGGGAAACCGGCGGCGTGGGCCATTGCATTATTAGCGAGTTTGTCATGGCAAAGAAACGTGGCGTTCCGGGTCGGAATCTTCGCATCAACGATCAGATCCAGCGCGATCTGTCGGAACTGATCCAACGCGAAGTGAAGGACCCGCGCATTGGTCTGGTGACGCTGCAGAGCGTGGAAGTCACCCCGGACTATGCGCATGCGAAGGTGTTTTACACGACGCTCACCGGCGATCCGAAGGAAACCGGCGAAGCGCTCAACGAGGCGGCCGGCTATCTGCGCAATCTGCTGTTCAAGCGCTTGCACATCCACACCGTGCCGACGCTGCACTTCCACTTCGACCAATCGATCGAACGTGCGATCGAGATGTCGCGACTGATCGATACGGCGAACGCTACGCGCGCGAAGGAAGAGACGGGTGAGGGCGAGTCGCACGACGATGGCGAAGACGGTAAGGAAGGTGACGGTAAGTAGGCCGCCCCGCAAAGTCGATAGAAGACTGCCGACCTGCAGCCTGCCGGGCTGGCCGATGGCGAGCCTGGCGGCGCTGCGGTATCCGTTGCGGTATCCCTCCGGTATCCTTCTTCTCGCTGCCCCTCTCTGCGCCATCGTTGCATCGGCGGCAGGGTGGAATTTCCACGAATCTCTCAAGCCATCCCCGCATCATGACGGACCCGCGTTCGCAGGCATCCCGCCAGAAACTCCCCCGCTTTGCCCTCGACGGCGTGCTGTTGCTCGACAAGCCGCTAGGCCTGTCGTCCAACGATGCGCTCATCAAGGCGAAGCGCTTGCTCCAGGCGTTGAAGGCGGGACATACGGGCACGCTCGATCCCCTGGCCACCGGGTTGCTGCCGTTGTGCTTCGGCGAAGCGACGAAGTTCTCGCAGGACCTGCTCGAAGCGGACAAGACATACGAAGCGCATGTCCGTCTTGGTGAGACGACCACGACGGGCGATGCGGAAGGCGAGGTGCTGCAAACGCGTCCGGTGACGGTGGACGAGGTGGCGATTCGCGCCGTGCTGCCGCGCTTTACCGGTTCGATTTCGCAGGTGCCGCCGATGTACTCGGCGCTCAAGCGCGATGGCAAGCCGCTCTACGAATATGCGCGTGCGGGGCAGACGCTGGAGCGCGAGGCGCGTCAGGTCACGATCCTGTCGCTCGAGTTGGTGACGTGCTCGTTGCCGGAGGTCGCCGAATTCACGTTCCGCGTGACGTGCAGCAAGGGGACCTACGTGCGCACGCTGGCGGAAGACATCGGCGAGGCGCTGGGCTGTGGTGCGCATCTGCGTGGCCTGCGCCGCACGGCGGTGGGGCCGCTCACGCTCGAAGGCGCGATCACGCTTGAAGCGCTGAACGCCCTTGACCACGCGCAACGCGTGGAAAAGCTCGCGCCCGTGGACGCGTTGCTCAAGACCTTGCCGACCGTCTGGCTCGACGAGACGCTGGCGAAGCGCTTCAGTCACGGGCAGCGCTTGCGCCTGGACGACACTCGTTGCCCTCAGCCGCTCCGCGCTTGTGCGTCGACGCACGGCGCGATCGAGGTCAAGGTCTACGCCGAGGCGGCGGGCGACGTCGGTAGCCGGTTGCTCGGCGTCGCGCGGCTCGACGGGGAAGCGCTACTTACGCCGCAGCGCTTGCTCAAGACCCAATAGTCGGCGGCAGACGAAACGCCAAGGGCCTCGCTCCCGATCCCCCGTGCTTTGCCACTGCGGGGAACGGGCGTCGAGGCCCTTGCTGTCGATATCGTCGCCGCGGTACCGCGTTGGCCCGTGGGCGTGAGTACTCGTGACTCAGTTGGTGACGTTGTCGGGCTTCATGGCGTCGATCGCCCCCAGCGCGGCGCGGACGTCCATGGCGTACTTGGCGAGCGCCTTCTGCTCGTCGGTCTTCGGCTCGAACGACGGCACGCTCACCGGGTGATTGCTCTCGTCGACGGCGACGAAAACCATCAGGCAGTCGGTTGTCTGGCGCAACTCGCCCCATTTCGGATCGCCCGCGTGAACCGAGACGTGGATGTGCATGCTCGTGCGGCCGGTCGCGACGATGCGCGCGCGCAGTTCCACCAGATTGCCGACGAGAATCGGACGATGGAAATGGATGTTGCCGACGCTGACCGTCACGCAGTAACGCCCCGACCACGTGGCGGCGCAGGCGTAGGCGACTTCGTCGATCCATTTCATCAGGGAGCCCCCGTGGACCTTGCCGCCGAAGTTGACGGCGGCCGGTTCGGCCAGGAAGCGGAAAGTGATCTCGGAGCGGTCGCTCTGGTTTTGCGGCGTGTTCATGACGTTCGGTTCAGCGGGGAAATAGGTTCTTTACGGCATCGCAGCAACGGGACGCATTGCCGATTGCGCCACGATGATACTGCGAATACGCGAAACGCGCGTCGGCGTGCAATATTCGATGGATTCTCGCTTGCTCACCCGCTTTCCCACCTGCCGAGCCCCCAACGTTCACATTCCACCACTGCGTCGACAACGATTGTCGTGCGCGGCCCCTCGATTCCAGACTCGCAAGAACGTACAAGCCGGCGGCGGCCATATCCGCTATCCTGCACGGCCAGTGGTAATTGCAGGAGTTTTCGTGTCTGGAATGTCTTCTTCGGCTGCGGCGTCGCAGCAGTCCGATGTCAAACTCGAAGTGGCGCGCGGCATGCGCGCTTCGTTGCCGGTGATGCTCGGTTTTGTCCCCTTCGCGATGGTGCTCGGCGCGCAGGCGACCCAAAAGGGGATGCCCGCGTTTCTGGTGCCCCTCATGACGGGCCTCAACTTCGCCGGTGGTTCGGAATTCACCGCCGTGCGCCTGTGGACGTCTCCGCCGCATCTCGCCCTGATCGTGGCGATGTCGTGCCTCGTCAATGCGCGTCACATCCTCATGGGCGCGGCGTTCGCGCCGCTCATGCGTCATGTGCCGCTGCGCCGTGCGCTCGCATCGCTCTTTCTCATGTGCGACGAGAGTTGGGCGATGGCGTTGACCGATGCGAAGGTGCGTCATGCGGACCGCATCAGTCTGCCGTACTATCTCGGCGTGGCCGTCAATCTTTGGCTCGCGTGGATCGCCTTCACGGCGCTTGGCGCGGTGCTCGGTCCCGTGCTCGGCGACATCGAGCAATACGGCTTCGACATGGCCTTCACCGCCGTGTTTCTCGTCCTGCTCAAGGGCATGTGGCGCGGATGGCGCAAGTGTCTGCCGTGGCTCGTGAGCCTCGTGGCCGCAGCGCTTGCATATCTCTATGTGCCCGGCGCCTGGTATGTCGCCGCGGGTGCGTGCGCGGGCCTCGTCGCCGCGATTCTGATGGAGCCGCGCGATGCCGCTTGATGCCACGCTCCTGCTGCCCATTGCGACCGTCGCCCTGATGGCCGCCACGACCTATGTCACACGTATCGTCGGCTTCCTCGTGCTGCGCGATCGCGCGCTCGGCCCGCGAGTGCGCTCGGTGATGGAGAGCCTGCCCGGCTGCGTGCTGATCTCCGTGATCGCGCCGTCGTTCGTCGCCGAGCGTCCCGCCGACCTGATCGCGCTGGCCGTGACACTATTCGCCGCCACGCGTTTCTCGCTGTTGCCCACGGTCGTGATCAGCATCGCCGCCACCGGCGCACTGCGGTACTTCGTCGGCTGAACCCGCGCAAGTCGACGGAATGACGGAATGACGGGATGATGGGATGAAAAAAACCCCGCCAACGTCGGCGGGGTTCAAGAAGCGCCCGGTAGTACAGAGCAGGGCCGGGCACTCGGGGGGAAGTCTTTGCCTCGACGCGTGTGCGCGTCAGTGCGCCCCGGCTGCGGCGTCGCCGCCACCGCCGCCCTTGATCGGCCGCGTGATCCAGACCATCGCGATCATCAGCACGAAGAGCAGCGCCGAAATCCAGAAGATGTCGTTGGCGCCGAGCATCGCCGATTGCTGTGTGACGATGCGATCGAGGTAGCCATGGGCCTGCGACGTGGACATGCCCAACTGGTTGAGCGATTCCACCGAAGCGTTGAACGGCTGATCGTACGGCGTCAGATGCTCGGTCAACTGTGCGTGGTGCAGCGTGATCCGGTTGTCCCACACGGTTGTCGCGATGGACGTGCCCACCGCGCCGCACGTGATACGCACGAAATTCGACAGCCCCGCGGCCGCCGGGATGCGGCTCGGCGGCAGCCCCGACAGGATGATGGCCGTGAGCGGGATGAAGAACATCGACATCGGCACGCCCTGCAGGAACGTCGGAATCATCAGCGTGCGCGTATCGACCAGCGTGTTGAAGTGCGAGCGCATCAGGAACACGAGCGCGAACAGCAGGAACGAGACGGTCACCACCCAGCGCGCGTCGAGCTTTGGCAGGAACTTGCCGATCACCGGCGACAGGATGATCGCGAACAGCCCCACGGGCGCCATCACGAGACCGGCCTCGGTTGCCGTGTATCCGAGATAGATCTGCAACCATTGCGGCAGAATCACCAGATTCCCGAAGAACAGCCCGTAGCCGACCGAGATGGCGACCACGCCGCCCGTGAAGTTGATCCGCTTGAACAGCGTCAGATCGACCACCGGATGCTTCTCGGTGATCTCCCAGACCACGAAGAAGCAGAAGGAGACGAGCGACACGAGCGCGAGCATCACGATGGTCGACGAGTTGAACCAGTCGAGTTCCTTACCCTTGTCGAGCATGACCTGCAGCGAACCGACCCACACCACGAGCAGCGCGAGTCCGATCGTGTCGATGGGCTTGCGATGCGTTGGCGTTTCGCGCTTGGCGTAGATCATCCATGTGACGTACGCGGCCGCGATACCGACTGGAATGTTGATGTAGAAGATCCAGGGCCAGCGATAGTTGTCGGAGATCCAGCCGCCCAGAATCGGCCCCATCACCGGGGCGACGAGTGTCGTCATCCCCCAGAGTGCCAGCGCCATCGAACTCTTCGCGGGCGGATAGCTCGAGAGCAGCAGCGATTGCGAGAGCGGAATCATCGGGCCGGCCACCGCGCCCTGGAGCACGCGGGCAGCCAGCAGGAATTCGAGCGTCGGCGCCATGCCGCACAACCACGAGGCCAGAACGAACAGCAGGATCGACGTGACGAAGAGTCGCACCGCGCCGAAGCGCTCGGTGAGCCAGCCCGTGAGCGGCACCGAGATGGCATTGGCCACGGCGAACGAGGTAATCACCCACGTGCCCTGGCTCGACGAGACGCCGAGGTCGCCGGAGATGGCGGGAATGGACACGTTGGCAATCGATGTGTCGAGCACGTTCATGAACGTGGCGAGCGACAACGCGATGGTGCCAAGGACCAGCTGGCCCCCCGACAGGGGGCCAGGAGCGTTTTGAGTTGCCATGAGATGTCAAAGGGGGTGGGGAGCACCCCCCTCCGATTTACAGGGGACGAGCGCGGGCCGGCTGGTTGCGCGTGTCGTTGGCGCTGCCCGAGGCGAGCGGCGCACCGGCGTTTTCGGTGATGATCCTGGCGACGATGTCGTCGGCGTCGTGCCCGACCTTGTCGTAGACGTCGGTCGAATACACCGGCAGCGCGGGCGCCTCGCGCAGTTCCTTGCCGTCGGTGTTGCGCACGTTCACCTTGACCTGCATCGACAGACCGACACGCAGCGGGTGCTCCTGCAACTGCTTCGGGTCGAGTGCGATGCGCACCGGCAGGCGTTGCACCACCTTGATCCAGTTGCCCGTGGCGTTTTGCGCCGGCAGCAGCGAGAACGCGCTGCCAGTGCCTGCCGAGAAGCCGGCGACCGTGCCCTTGTATTCCACCGACGAACCGTACACGTCGGCCGTGAGCGTCACGGGCTGACCCACGCGCATGTGCGCGATCTGCACTTCCTTGAAGTTGGCGTCGACCCACACTTCGTTGAGCGGCACGAGCGCCATGAGCGGAGCGCCCGTCGCGACTCGCTGGCCGACCTGCACCGAACGCTTGGCGACGTAACCGTCGACCGGCGCCGGAATCGTCGTGCGGGCGTAGTCGAGGTACGAGGCGCGCACCTTGGCGGCGGCCTGTTGCACGTTCGGATGCGTGGTCACCGACGTCTTGTCGGTGAGTGCCTTGTTCGACACGAGTTGCGCGCGAGCCTGTTCGAGCGCGGCGCGGGCGGCCTTCACGGCGTCCTGCGCGTGGGCCAGTTCTTCACGCGACACGGCGCCCGTGGCGATCGCCATCTCACGGCGCTTCACGTCGGCCTGCGCCTTGGCGAGTTCCGACTCGCGCATCGCGACGGTGGCCGCATAGGCGTCGTTGTTCACGAAATAGGTACGAACCTGACGCACGGTCTGCGCCAGATTCGCCTCGGCCTGCAGCAGCGCCACGCGGGCGTCGGCCTGGTCGAGCGTGACCAGCGGCTGGCCGGCCTTGACCATCTGCGTGTCGTCGACCTTCACGCCGGTGACCGTGCCCGCCACTTGCGGGGTGATCTGCACGACGTTGCCCGCGACGTAGGCGTCGTCGGTGTCTTCGTAATAGCGCGCGTACAGCGCGTAGTAGGCGCCGTAGCCGATGGCCGCAATCGCGATCACGGCCGTCAGCGTCAGCATCATGCGGCGGCGCTTGCCATTGCTCTGAGCCGGCTGCTGGGCAGGCGCTTGTTGTTGGTTGTCGCTCATCATTTGCTCCGTACTAATCTCTCAATGTGCTTTGACGTTGTCTTGTCTGTCTTGCGTGTCCTGCATGTCTTGCGCGGCGTGCCTGCCGGTCTGCGCACCGTCAGTGCGTCTGCGGGGCGTCGCCTTCGGCCCTGGCCGGGCGCTCCTGACCCACGACGAGACCTGCGGCCTGGGCGTCGAACCCGCCGCCCAGCGCCTTGATCAGACCGATCTGCTGATCGCGACGGGCGCTTTCGATGTTCACGCGCGCCTGTTCCTGCGTCAGCAGCGAAGACTCCGCGGCGAGCACGGTGAGCTGAGGCGTGAGGCCCGCCTTGTATCGGTCGACGGCCAGGTCGTAGGCGCGCTGCGCGGCGTCCTGTGCCACGCGTTGCGACACCATCTGCTTGTCGGCCGAACGGATCGACGACATGCGATCGGCGATGTCGCCCAGCGCCTTGTTCAGTGTGGCGTCGTAGTTCGCGACGGCGCTTTCGTACGCGGCGTACTGGCCCTTGAGGTTGGCGCGCAGACGTCCGCCGTCGAAGATCGGCAGCGAGATCACCGGGCCGAACTGAATGTTCTGGCTGCTCGGGTCGATCAGCTTGCCCAGCCCGAAGGTCGAATAGCCGAACGCGGCGTTCAGGTTCACATCGGGGTAGAAGCGCGCCTTCGCGACGTCGACGCCCTTGAGTTGCGCTTCGACGCTCCAGCGCGCCGTCACGATGTCGGGGCGGCGGCCGAGCAGGGCGAGCGGCAGGTTGTCGGGCAGGGCGGGCGTCGGTTGTTCGGCGAGCTTCGGACGCTGGATTTCCAGACCGCGATCCGGGCCCTTGCCGAGCAGCACGCCAAGCTGGTGGCGCGTGAGCAGGATCTGTCCGTCGAGCTGCGCGAGTTGTGTGGCGATATCGGCCGTATTGCTGTCGGCCTGTTTCTGTTCGACTTGCGTGTCGAGACCGGCGCGCACGCGATCGGCGGTGAGTTTGCCGAGGTTCTGGCGCTGCCGGGCCGTGCGTTCGAGCACGTCATGCAGCGCGTATTGCTGGGCGAGCTGGTTGTAAGCGCGCGCGACGGCCGTGGCGAGGGCGAGGCGCACTTCCTGGTCTTCGGCTTCTTCGGCGCGTTCGGCCGAAATGGCCTGGGCGCGCGCCGAGCGGTTCTTGCCCCACAGGTCGAGCTCCCACGACAGCGTGGCGTTCAGGTCGCCCTGTGTGAACCAGTTGCCGCCGTAGCCCGGCGGGTAGATGGTGTTCTCGGTGAATTTTTGACGATAGACGTCGCCCGAGAAGTTGACCGACGGCAGCAGCGCGGCGGCGGCGCCTTCAGTCTGCGCCTGCGCCGACTTCAGACGCGCGGCGGCCATCGCCAGATCGGGATTGCCCGCGAGGGCTTCGTCGATCAGCGACACCAGTTGCGGATCGCCAAAGCGCTGGGCCCAGTCCGTGCCGGGCCACTGGCCGCCCTCGGAGGGCAGGCTGCGCTGGGTCTGGTACTGATCCGGCGTGCGGATCTGCTTGTCGCTGTGGATGCCGGCGAAGTTCGCGCAACCGGCAAAGCCCAGCGTCACGGCCGCCACACACAGGGCGGAAATCGCTGAGCGGGCCCGCTGACGCGGGAGGAACGGTGAGGCCGCTTTCATCGCAAAACCTTTACGAGTGAAGTCTTCAACTGACAATAATCGGGAATCGGGCGATGGCAGGTCCGAGAAATAGTGGACTCGACATGCTTTCTGAGGCTGAAGGCAGGGCTGGGTTACCCGCTCTCGCCGTTGACGATCACGCGTCGCAGCAGGCTTTTCAGAAAACCCACTTCCTCGACGGTGAAGCCGCGCAGCAGATGATCGGCGGCGCGCACGAAGATGTCCGGCATCCGGTCGGCCATGGCGTAGCCTGCCTCGGTCGCGCGCAGTTCCACTGTGCGGCGGTCCGTCTTGCTGCGCTCGCGCATCAGCAGACCTTGGGCTTCGAGCCGATCGAGCAGGCGCGTAACGGCGCTCGCATCTATACAGTAGTCGCGCGCGAGGTCCGCCGCTGTCCTGCTCTTGCCCGTGGCGACCTTGTAAAGCATGGTCGCCTGCGTGCTGGTCAGCCCGAACTGCGAGGTTTCTTTCGTAAGCTCCGCCATGATCAGTTGACGCACCCGTGCGACGAGATAGCCGAGCGAATCGTCGATGTCGTAGGCGTTACGAGGCGACTGGATGGTCGAATCGACAGTGGGATTGGCCGGCGGCGCTGAAGTCTCGGAAAGGGGGGCGGACGGTTCGGACATTTTCGTGCTGGTGCAATAATTGACTTGTCACGATTATAGCGTTCACTTAATAAAAAGCAAGGCGATGCAATAGTTGACTAGGCAAATATTGCAACCAGATGTAGACGTATTGCTCTAGTCCGGATTGGTGCGTAGCGGGAAGGGGTAAGGATGCCGGAGAGGGGCGATTCCGCGCATCCGGCAAAGCCGCGGCGCAAGCCGTTGTTGCATCGCAGAAAAGCCATGACGTGAGACATGCGCAAGTGGTAGAATCGCGGATTCTCCAAAGGCTTTTTCGAGCACCTCTTTCATGACCCGCGCTCTCCGTAATATCGCCATCATCGCGCACGTCGACCACGGCAAAACCACGCTCGTCGACCAGCTGCTGCGCCAGTCCGGCACTTTCCGCGAAAACCAGCAGATCGCTGAACGTGTGATGGACTCGAACGACATCGAAAAAGAGCGCGGCATCACGATCCTCGCCAAGAACTGCGCCGTCGAGTACGAAGGCACGCACATCAACATCGTCGACACGCCGGGCCACGCGGACTTCGGCGGCGAAGTGGAGCGCGTGCTCTCGATGGTCGACGGGGTGCTGCTGCTGGTCGACGCCGTCGAAGGCCCGATGCCGCAGACCCGTTTCGTGACGCGCAAGGCGCTCGGCCTCGGTCTGAAGCCGATCGTGGTGGTCAACAAGATCGACCGCCCGGGCGCGCGTCCGGACTGGGTGATCAACCAGACGTTCGACCTGATGGACAAGCTCGGCGCCACCGACGAGCAGCTCGATTTCCCGGTCATCTACGCTTCGGGGCTGAACGGTTTCGCGGGCCTCGACGCCGACGTGCGCGAGGGCGACATGCGCCCGTTGTTCAACGCGATCCTCGAGCACGTGCCCGTGCGTGAAGCCGACGTCGACGCCCCGCTGCAGCTCCAGATCAGCTCGCTCGACTATTCGACGTTCGTGGGCCGCATCGGTATCGGCCGCATCACGCGCGGTCGCATCAAACCGGGCCAGCAAGTCGCCATGCGCTTCGGTCCGGAAGGCGAAGTGCTCAAGCGCAAGATCAACCAGGTGCTGACGTTCAAGGGCCTGGAGCGCGTGATGTCGGACGGCGCGCAGGCCGGCGACATCGTGCTGATCAACGGCATCGAAGACGTGGGCATCGGCGCGACGATCTGCGACGTGGAAGCTCCGGAAGCGCTGCCGCTGCTGACCGTCGACGAGCCGACGCTCACCATGAACTTCTGCGTGAACACGTCGCCGCTGGCCGGTCGTGAAGGCAAGTTCGTGACGAGCCGTCAGATTCGCGATCGTCTGCACAAGGAACTCAACCACAACGTGGCGCTGCGTGTGAAGGACACCTCGGAAGACTCCGTCTTCGAAGTGTCGGGTCGCGGCGAACTGCACCTGACGATTCTCATCGAGAACATGCGTCGCGAAGGCTACGAGCTGGCCGTGTCGCGTCCGCGCGTGGTGCTCAAGGAAATCGACGGTGTGAAGCACGAGCCATACGAACTGCTGACCATCGACCTGGAAGACGATCACCAGGGCGCGGTCATGGAGGAAATCGGCCGTCGCAAGGGCGAAATGCTGGACATGGTCTCGGACGGCCGTGGCCGCACGCGTCTGGAGTACCGCATTCCGGCACGTGGCTTGATCGGCTTCCAGGGCGACTTCCTGTCGATGACCCGTGGTACGGGCCTGATGAGCCACATCTTCGACGCCTACGCACCGCTCAAGGATGGTTCGCTGGGCGAGCGTCGCAACGGCGTGCTGATCTCCCAGGACGACGGTGCCGCCGTGGCCTACGCCCTGTGGAAGTTGCAGGACCGTGGTCGCATGTTCGTGTCGCCGGGCGATGCGCTGTATGAAGGCATGATCATCGGCATCCACAGCCGCGACAACGACCTCGTCGTCAACCCGATCAAGGGCAAGCAGCTCACGAACGTGCGTGCGTCGGGTACCGACGAAGCCGTGCGTCTGGTGCCGCCGATCGCATTGAGCCTGGAATACGCCGTGGAATTCATCGACGACGACGAACTCGTCGAAGTCACGCCGCAAACGATTCGTCTGCGCAAGCGTTTCCTGAAGGAACACGAGCGCAAGCGCGCCTCGCGCGAAGAGAAGTAAGCCCGGCGATGGCGGCGGTGCGTGGCAGACGACAGTCCGCTGCGCCCGCGACGTCCGTTGGTTGGAAGGAAGCCGGTGCCTCGCGCCGGCTTTTTTGTTGGCCGTTCGCCTGTGAATTTGCGATGTCCGACGTGCGGCGCAATGGTTGCCGCCGGCCGTCGCTAGCCCCCGAGGATGTCGTTGTCGACATGGCGCGTCGCCGTGCGCAACGATGTTCATTCCGTTGACGATTTTGAAACACTCGCCTGACATGACCGAATTTGTCCGCACCGAAATCCGTGGTCGCATTGGTTTCATCACGCTGACGCGCCCGAAGGCTCTCAACGCGCTGTCGCACGACATGATCCGCGCGATCGCTGCTGCGCTCGATGGCTGGCGCGACGACCCGAAGGTGCTCGGCGTCGTGCTGCAAGGAGAGGGCGAGAAGGGCTTGTGCGCGGGGGGCGACATTCGCTATTTCCATGAGGCCGTCAGTGCCGGGCGCACCGACATCATGGACTTTTTCACCGACGAGTACCGGCTGAACTACGCCATCGCCGCTTATCCGAAGCCCTACATCGCATTGATGGACGGCGTGGTGATGGGCGGCGGCATGGGCGTCTCACAGGGAGCCGCGCTGCGCATCGTGACCGAAGCGACGCGCATGGCGATGCCCGAAACGGCTATCGGGCTGTTCCCTGATGTCGGCGGGGGGTATTTCCTCGCGAATCTCGCAGGGCGTCTCGGCGAGTATCTCGGCACGACCGGCCTCGTGTTCGGTGCTGTCGACGCATGTGAAATCGGCCTGGCCGACGCGGTGCTGCCGCGCGCCTCGCTGCCTGCGCTGTGCGAATTGCTGGCGAACGGCGAGTGGCAGAACGCCGATGCCGTGCTCGATGCGGCGCGCAACTTTGCTCGCGAGAGCCTGCCGCCCGCCGGCATTGCCCCGGGCAAGCTCGCGCCGTTGCGCGATGTCATTGATCATCATTTCGGTCTGCCCGACATGCCAGCCATTCTTCACTCGCTCAAGCGGGAAGCGCGTTGCGAGTATTCGGGGTGGGCCGAAGAGACGGAGGACCTGCTGCGTGCCAAGCGCTCGCCGCTGATGGTCTGTGTCACGCTGGAGCAGGTGCGCCGCGCCCGCAAACTGTCGTTGGCCGACGAGCTGCGCGAGGAGTGGCTGATGATGCGCAGCGTCTTCAACCTCGATGGCCGTACGGGCGCCGAAGGTGTGGAGGGGATTCGCGCACTGGTCGTGGACAAGGATCACAAGCCGCGCTGGCAGCACGCGAACATCGAAGCGGTGACGCACGCCGATGTGGCGCGCTTCTTCGAAGGTGAGCGCCGCGGCGCAGACAACCCCTTGCGCGATCTGGGGCAGTGATGGTGGCGTGACTGGTTGCCTGCGCGATCGGTTCGTCGACGAACGCGGCCATGGGCGGTCCCGGCTGGCGCCATAGATTCTTCAGACGGCGCCTCCCGGATTTCGGCCTGCGACTTACACCGCAGCCTGGCAGAACTGCTCGCCGACGGCCTGATCGAGCCTGCGGCAGATGTCGGCAATGCTGCCGACCATCACGATGTGCGACACATCGCGATACACGCGCACGTCGTGAGCGGCATGTCCGTTTCCGTTCCCGTTACGGTCGCGCACATCGCGGGATGCCTTGACGGCCTTGCCGGCGGGACATGCGCGGCGCGTCGCCGATGCGACTGCCGACGTCAGCGTGCGCGGCAGCAGCGTACTGCGGGGGCGCACCGGCACGGTATAGGAACGCGCCGTGGCGGGCGCCGCGGCGAACGGGCCGGACAGCGCGGACAAACCGTACACCGCGGACAGACGCGCTTGCGACGACACCCGAACACGCGCTTCACCCAGCGACGTACGCAGCAAACCAAAGAGTCGAGCCATGATGCGATCCTTCTTCCAATATGGGTCGGAGGGGCGTATCCCGTTGCATCGCTTCACAAATCACAGGCGCAGCAGGGCACGGGCGCCGGACCCAGCCCGGCGCAGACGGAAATGCAAATCTTCAGGGAGTGGCGCGTGTCGCTCTCGCGGCGCGCCCGGACAGACGCCTAGAGGTCGTTGTTGCGGATCAGGCCAACCGCAATCCCCTCCAGCGCAAAGTCACCGCTTCCTTCATCGACATGGATGTTCTCGAAGTCGGGGTTCTCGGCGATGAGTTCGACCCCGCCCTTGATGCGATGAAATCGTTTGACGGTCACGTCGTCGCCGATACGCGCCACGACGATCTGACCTTCGCGTGCGTCCGCGGCCTTCTGCACGGCGAGCAGGTCGCCATCGAGAATGCCGGCGTCGCGCATCGACATCCCGCGCACCTTCAACAGGTAATCGGGTTGGCGCGCGAACATGTTCGGATCGCACTGGAAATTGCGTTCGATGTGCTCCTGCGCCAGGATCGGGCTACCGGCGGCCACACGTCCGACGAGCGGCAGCGACAGTTGCATGAGGCTCATATGCGGCAACGTGAACTGATGCGCGCCACCAGCTTCGTCCAGACGCTTGAGGCGGATGCCGCGCGACTGACCGGCCGCCAGTTCGATCACGCCCTTGCGCGCCAGCGCCCGCAGATGCTCCTCCGCCGCATTGGCCGAGGAGAAGCCCAGTTCGGCCGCAATCTCGGCGCGCGTAGGCGGAAAGCCGGTGCGCTCGATCGCTTGTCGGACCAGTTCGTAGACTTGCTGTTGACGGGCAGTCAGTTTGATCATGGCATTACTGTATGGAAGCACAGGTGGCTGTATTTTTGTACAGTGTTTGCAAAAAGGCAAGCGAAACTTCATGTAGTGCATGAAGTTCGTCGACATCCGACGCGATTTTGGCCGGCTGCCGTCATCAGCACGAAATCGCTAATCCTTATTCCGGCATAAACAAAAGAAAAATAATTATTTTTAATTATTTAGCGCCCCCCATAGACTGGCGTCCTACCACACGTAAGCAAACGAGGAGTGCAAGTCATGAGCAGAGCAGCACGGGGATCGAAAGCTAAGAAGCTGGCAAGCGTATTGGGCAGACTGGGTGCGGTGGCGCTGGCCGCCGGCATGGCGATTCAGGCGCACGCGGCGAGTGTTTCGCTGCTGAACGTGTCGTACGATCCGACGCGTGAACTGTACGCCGACTACAACAAGGCCTTCGAAGCGCATTACAAGCAGATCGCGGGCGACACGGTCAACGTGAAGGCCTCGCACGGCGGCTCGGGCAAGCAGGCCCGCACCGTGCTCGATGGCGCACCCGCCGACGTCGTCACGCTCGGCATCTCGGCCGACATCGACGAACTGGCGCAAGCCGGCCTCGTGAGCAAGGACTGGCAGAAGCGTCTGCCGGACAACGCCACGCCGTACACGTCCACCATCGTGTTGCTCGTGCGCAAGGGCAATCCGAAGCAGATCAAGGACTGGGGCGATCTGGTCAAGCCGGGCATCAGCGTCGTCACGCCGAATCCGAAGACCTCGGCCGGCGCTCGCTGGAACTACCTCGCCGCATGGCTCTATGCGCTCAAGCAACCGGGCGGCAACGAGCAGAAGGCGCAGGATTTCGTCAAGGCGCTGTACAGGAACGTCGGCGTGCTCGATTCGGGCGCACGCGGGGCGACGACCACGTTCGTCGAACGCGGTATCGGCGACGTGCTGATCGCCTGGGAAAACGAGGCGCTGCTGTCGGTGAAGGACCTCGGTCCGGACAAGTTCGACATCGTCGTGCCGTCGTCGTCGATCCTGACGGAGCCGCCGGTGGCGGTGGTCGACAAGAACGTCGACAAGCGCGGTACGCGCAAGGTCGCCGAGGCCTATCTGCAATGGCTGTACTCGCCGCAGGGGCAGGAAATCGCCGCCAAGCACTTCTACCGTCCGCGCTCGCCGGAAATCGCGAAGAAGTACGAGTCGCAGTATCCGAAGCTCAAGCTCTATACGGTCGACGCCGATCTGGGCGGCTGGACGAAGACGCAGGCGAAGCACTTTGCCGACGGCGGCATCTTCGACCAGATCTACACTAAGAAGTAACGGCACAGCGAAAGGGGACCATCGCATGAGTACCGCACTGTTTCCTCTCTGGCGCAAGCCGAGTGCCTTGCCGGGCTTCGGCCTGACGATGGGCTACACCGTCGCGTACCTGAGCCTCGTGGTGCTGGTGCCGTTGCTGATGGTCTTCATCAAGGCGAGTTCGCTCGACTGGGCGAGCTTCGTGGCCGCCGTGGGTTCGCCGCGCGTGCTGGCGTCGTACCGCCTCACGTTTGGGATCTCGCTCGCGGCGGCGCTTCTCAATGCCGTGTTCGGCTTCATTCTGGCGTGGGTGCTGGTGCGCTACACGTTCCCGGGCAAGCGCTTCGTCGACGCGCTCATCGACCTGCCGTTCGCGCTGCCGACGTCGGTCGCCGGCATCGTGCTGGCGGCTGTCTATGCGCCCAACGGCTGGGTCGGACGCTGGTTCGAGCCGCTTGGCATCAAGATCGCTTTCACGCCGCTGGGCATTTTCGTGGCGCTGACGTTCATCGGTCTGCCGTTCGTCGTGCGCACGCTCCAACCGGTGCTCGAAGAGTTCGAGCGCGAGCAGGAGGAGGCGGCGGCGTGCTTGGGCGCGTCGCGCTGGCAAACGGTGCGTCACGTCATCCTGCCGGCCGTGCTGCCCGCGCTGCTGACCGGTTTCGCACTGGCCTTCGCGCGCGCCGTCGGCGAATACGGTTCTGTCATCTTCATCGCGGGCAACATCCCGATGGTCTCGGAAATCACGTCGCTGCTCATCGTCACCAAGCTCGAGCAGTTCGATTACGCGGGCGCCGCGGCGCTGGCCGTGGTGATGCTGGGCATCTCGTTCGTGTTGCTGCTCCTTATCAATACCCTGCAATGGTGGCTGCAAAACCGCCATTCGGGCCGGCGCGCCAGCGGCGTGTGATTCCAGAGAACGTTTCGATCATGTCCGATTCACTCGCACTGTCGCCCGCCTTGTCGCAGACGACCTCCGCGCACCGCGCCGATCCCACCGACGAGCCGGCGCTCGTCAAGGTCGTGCTCATTGGCGTGGCGCTGCTGTTCTTTGCGCTGTTCCTGGTGTTGCCGCTCGTGTCGGTGTTCGTTACCGCGCTGGGCAAGGGCCTGGCTGCCTACTGGGAGGGGCTGGCCAACGACGACGCATTGTCGGCCATTCGCCTCACGCTGCTCATCGCGGTCATCGCCGTGCCGCTCAATCTCGTGTTCGGCGTGGCCGCATCGTGGGCGATTGCGCGCTTCGAATTTCGCGGCAAGAGCTTCCTCACCACGCTCATCGACCTGCCGTTCTCGGTCTCGCCGGTCATTGCCGGCATGACGTTCCTGCTGCTCTTCGGCCGTCAGGGCCCGCTGTGGGACTGGCTCGACGCGCACAACCTGAAGATCGTGTTCGCACTGCCGGGCCTGGTGCTCGCCACGGTGTTCGTCACGTTTCCTTTCGTCGCGCGCGAGCTGATCCCGCTCATGCAGGCGCAAGGCAGCGAAGAGGAGGAGGCGGCGCGCGTGCTCGGCGCGAGCGGCTGGCAGGTGTTCACCCGCGTGACGCTGCCCAAGATCAAATGGGGGCTGCTGTACGGCGTGATCCTGTGCAACGCCCGTGCGATGGGCGAATTCGGTGCGGTGTCGGTCGTCTCCGGCCACATTCGCGGCGAGACGAACACGCTGCCGCTGCACGTGGAGATCGAATACAACGATTACCACACCGTGGGCGCATTCGCGGCGGCATCGATTCTCGCGCTGCTGGCGCTTGCCACGCTTGCGCTCAAGCTCTGGGCCGAGCGCAAGCTGGCGCAGGACAAGGCCGCGCGGCGCGAAGACGCCGTACAGGCCTGACCCGCCGCGGCGGCACGACAACACGACAACGTATCGAGGAGCAAGGCAAATGAGTATCCAGGTACAACAGGTTTCGAAGCGTTTCGGTGATTTCGCGGCGCTCGACGACGTCAGTCTAGAATTCCCCACGGGCGAGCTCGTCGCGCTGCTCGGGCCGTCCGGCTGCGGCAAGACCACGCTGCTGCGCATCGTCGCCGGGCTGGAGTTCGCCGATGCGGGGCGCGTGTTGCTCAATGGCGAAGACGTCGCCTCGGTCGGCACGCGCGAGCGGCAGGTCGGCTTCGTGTTCCAGCATTACGCGCTGTTCCGTCACATGACGGTGTTCGAGAACGTGGCGTTCGGCCTGCGCGTGAAGTCGCGTCGGGAGCGCCTTCCGGACGCGCGGATTCGCGCCAAGGTGCACGAACTGCTGGGCCTGGTCCAGCTCGATTGGCTCGCCGATCACTATCCGGCCGAGCTTTCGGGCGGGCAGCGTCAGCGCATTGCGCTGGCGCGTGCGCTGGCCGTCGAGCCGAAGGTGCTGCTGCTCGATGAACCGTTCGGCGCGCTCGACGCGAAGGTGCGCAAGGAGCTGCGCAGCTGGCTGCGCCGGCTGCACGACGAGCTGCACATCACGACGATCTTCGTCACGCACGATCAGGAAGAGGCGCTCGAAGTGGCCGATCGCATCGTGCTGATGAACCGCGGCAAGGTCGAGCAGATCGGTGCGCCGCAGGACGTATACGACACGCCGGAAAGTGCCTTCGTATATGAATTCCTCGGCGCGGCCAACCGTCTCTCGGGCGAGTTGCGTACGCACGATTTCATCGCGGATGCCGGCGCGTATCGGGTGACGGTGCCGCGCGACGATCTGCCGGCGCTGCCGCGGGACGGCCGGGCGATCGCGTACGTGCGTCCGCACGATCTCACGTTGCTGCCGGCGCATGACGGCGGCCCCGGCATCGACGTGGCCGTGCGCCGTGCGATTCCGCTGGGCGGCACCGTGCGCGTGGAGCTCGCCGCACCTGGCGACGCCGTATGGGAGGCGGAACTC
Organism: Pandoraea pulmonicola; assembly: GCF_000815105.2. Taxonomy (NCBI): domain Bacteria; kingdom Pseudomonadati; phylum Pseudomonadota; class Betaproteobacteria; order Burkholderiales; family Burkholderiaceae; genus Pandoraea; species Pandoraea pulmonicola. The sequence goes on from NZ_CP010310.2 coordinate 2,514,983, forward strand.
ACGCGCTCGGGCTGGCAGGCGTTGAAGGCCGATGCCGGTGCGACGCTGCGCGCCGTGCCGCGTCAGTTGCGCGTGTTCGCCGCGCAGGCGTGAACCCGGAGCGCACGGGAGACGCCACGCGCACGATGGAGCGAAGCACCACGCGGCATATCGAACGAAACACTGCACGCATTTCATAACCACAACAGTCAACACGGACAGACAGCCACAGGGCGGAGTCACATCATGAATTTCCAGCAATTGCGCTACGTGCGCGAAGCAGTCCGGCAGAACCTGAACCTGACGGAGGCCGCGAGCGCGCTCTACACGTCGCAATCGGGCGTGAGCAAGCAGATCAAGGATCTCGAGGACGAACTCGGCGTGGACGTGTTCGTGCGTCGCGGCAAGCGGCTCACGGGCCTCACCGAGCCGGGCAAGGCCGTGCTGCAACTGATCGAGCGCATGCTGCTCGACGCCGAGAACCTGCGCCGTGTCGCGCGCCAGTTCGCCGATCAGGACAGCGGTCATCTCGTGGTCGCGACCACGCACACACAGGCGCGCTACGCGTTGCCGCAGGTCATCAAGCAGTTCACCAGCGTGTACCCCAAGGTGCACCTCGCGCTGCGTCAGGGCAGCCCGCGCCAGATCGCGCAGATGGTGATCGATGGCGAGGCCGATATCGGCATCACGACCGAGGCGCTCGATCGCTTCCCCGATATCGTGACGTTCCCGTGCTACTCGTGGCACCACGTGGCCGTCGTGCCGAAGGAGCATCCGCTGGTCGGACGCGAGAACGTGACGCTGGCCGATATCGCCGAATACCCGATCATCACGTACGACGGCGATTTCACGGGACGCTCGCACGTCGACAAGGCGTTCCAGGACCAGGGGCTGGTGCCGGACATCGTGCTCACCGCGCTGGATACGGACGTCATCAAGACCTACGTCGAACTCGGGCTGGGCGTCGGGATCGTGGCGGCGATGGCGGTCGACCCGCGCAAGGATCAGGATCTGGCCGTGCTCGAACTGGACAACGCGTTCGAGCCGAGCACCACGCGTATCGGCCTGCGCCGCGGGGCGTTCCTGCGCTCGTACGCGTATCGATTCATCGAGATGCTGGCCCCGGCGCTCAAGGAGCAGGACATCTCGACGCAGCTTCGCGAGGCGCTTGAATTTGCGGCCTGACATTCGCGGCCTGAAATTCGTCGCCTGAGCGCGATGTCCCGCCGCTTCCGGCGGCGATTCCGCTGCCCGGCGGGATCGCTTTTTTCAGCGATTGGGAAGCGCGGCAGTATTGGATACAATCGCTGGCATGACCTTGACCTCTTTCAATCCGATTCCTCACTATGCCGTGCCGGCGGGCGATCTGCCGCGCATCGCGCTGCTCGCCACGGGCGGCACGATTGCGGGAAGCGCGGCCGACGCCACACGCACTGCCGGCTATCAGGCCGGCGCGCTTGGCGTCCAGGATCTGCTCGCGGCGGTGCCCGCCCTGGGCAGCATTGCGCACATCCATGCGGAGCAGGTCGCGCAGATCGACAGCAAGGACATGAGCGTCGCGCTCTGGCAGAAGCTGGCGGCGCGGGTCAATGCCTTGCTCGCGCAGCCCGACGTGGCGGGCGCGGTCGTCACGCACGGCACCGACACGCTGGAAGAGACGGCGTACTACCTGCATCTGACGGTCAACAGCCGCAAGCCGGTGGTGCTTACGGCCGCGATGCGTCCCGCAACGGCGCTGTCGGCCGACGGACCGCTCAATCTGCTCAATGCGGTGCGTGTGGCGACCGATCCGATTTCGGGCGGCCGCGGCGTGATGGTGGCCATCAACAACCAGATCCATTGCGCGCGCGACGTCGTCAAGACGAGCACCTACAAGGTCGACGCGTTTCACTCGCCCGAGATCGGCGTGCTGGGCTGGGTGCAGGACGAGCGCGTGGCGTTCCAGCGTGCGGCGATGCAGTACCACACGGTCGAGAGCGAGTTCGTCGGGCTGTCGGGCGAGTTGCCCGCCGTGGAAGTGGTATCGAGCTACGCAGGGGTCTCGCGCATCGCGGTGGACGCGCTCGTCGAGGCTGGCGTGCAGGGCATCGTGGTGGCGGGCACGGGCAACGGTTCGCTGCACTCGCAGCTGCAACAGGCGCTCTCCGAAGCGGTACAGCGCGGCGTGACTGTCGTGCGTTCGTCGCGCGTGGGCAGCGGCCATGTGATGCACAACGGCGCCGCGCCCGACGATCAATATGGCTTCGTGAGCGCCGGCAACCTGCACCCGTACAAGGCGCGCGTGCTGCTGATGCTGGCGCTGCAGGCGGGCGTGCCGCGCGAGCGCATGCAGAGTCTGTTCGACGAATATTGACGAAGGGCGGGGCGCTCGACAGCGTCGCGCCGGCGTTTCCCCGTTCCGCGAAGCGATGCCGACGGGGAAAAACCGCGCGATGTGCGCTCAACGGGCGCCGGACTTCTCAGCCCGACGCCCGCCGTCACCTGCCGCCGTCCGCCATCGTTCGGCGGCTTGCGGCGGCGCTCCCTGATTTTCCGTCGTTCCAGGCGGTGGGGTATCAGGCCACCGTGTGGTTGGCGAGCATTTCCAGCGCGCGCACCATACCCGAGTGATCCCAGGCGGCCCCGCCGTTCGCAGCGCATGCGTTGAACAGCTCCTGGCAAGTGGCCGTGTTCGGCAGCGACACGCCCAGCGCCTTCGCGCTCTGGAGCGCCAGATTCAGATCCTTCTGGTGCAGCGCGATGCGGAAGCCCGGCTCGAAGTTGCGCTTGACCATGCGTTCGCCGTGCACTTCGAGAATGCGCGACGAGGCGAAACCTCCCATCAACGCTTCGCGCACCTTGGCCGGATCGGCGCCCGCCTTCGACGCGAAGAGCAGGGCTTCGGCCACGGCTTCGATGGTGAGCGCCACCACGATCTGGTTGGCTACCTTGCAGGTCTGGCCCGCGCCGCTCTCGCCCACGAGCGTGATGTTCTTGCCCATCAACTCGAAGAACGGCTTGACGTCGTCGAACGCGGCTTGCGAGCCACCGACCATGATCGACAGCGAGGCGGCCTTCGCGCCGACTTCGCCGCCCGAGACCGGGGCGTCCAGATACTCGCAGCCCAGCGCCTTGATTTTCTTGGCGTATTCCTTCGTCTCGATCGGCGAGATCGAGCTCATGTCCACGACGATCTTGCCTGCCGTGAGGCCCTCCGCCAGACCGTCCTGGCCGAACAGCACGGCGCCGACGTCGGGCGTGTCCGGCACCATCACGAAGACGATGTCGGCGCGCTTGGCGACTTCCTTGGCCGACGTGCAGACCGTGGCCTGACCGTCGATCAGATCTTGCGGGGGCGTGCGACGCTCGTACAGGAACAGCTTGTGACCGGCGTTTTGCAGATGCTTCGCCATCGGCGCGCCCATGATGCCCAAGCCAATGAAACCGAGTTGTGCCATTTCGAGACTCCTTGTTGCCAAAGTTTGATGTTGCGGCTTGCCGACGATGTCGCGAACCGGGGAGGGGCGACGACGCACCGGTCGTCATGTTCCCCGTGCTCCGGCCGCATGCCCCCTGCATGCGGCCGGCGGGGCCCTCCTCGTCGAAACGTCGTCGTGTCCTGCCGTGTCCTGCCGCACGTCGCCGGGGGAGGCGGCGTGCGGGTTCCGCGTGACGGGGTGCCCGGGGCGCCTAAGTCACTTATGCCGCTTCGCGCAGGCCCGCGGCCTTGAACCAGCCCAGGCCGTCCGTCGTGGTGGTCGCGGGCTTGTACTCGCAGCCGATCCAGCCGGCGTACCCGATGCGATCCAGGAACGCGAACAGGTAGGCATAGTGGATCTCGCCGGTGCCCGGTTCGTTGCGGCCCGGGTTGTCGGCCAGTTGCACGTGAGCGATGCGCGGCAGATTCGTCTCGATGGTCTTGGCGAGCTCACCTTCCATGCGCTGCATGTGATAGATGTCGTACTGCAGGAACAGGTTGTCCGAACCCACTTCGTCGAAGATCTCCAGCGCCTGTTTCGTACGGTTCACGAAGAAGCCGGGAATGTCGTATGTGTTGATCGGCTCGACCAGCAGGCGGATGCCTTCGGCCTTGAGCGCGTTGGCGGCGAAGCGCAGATTGCCCACGAGCGTCTCGCGTGCGGCCTGCGTCGACAGATCCGCGCCTTGCTTGCCCACGAGGCAATTGAGTTGCTTCACGCCCAGCGCCTTGGCGTAGGTGATTGCTTCGCCCACGCCGTCGCGGAATTCCGCCACGCGGTCGGGGAAGATCGCGATGCCGCGCTCGCCCGCGTCCCAGTTGCCGGCCGGCAGGTTGTGCAGCACGAGGTCGAGCTGGTACTGGTTGAGCTTGTCGGCGATCTGGTCGCGGTGATACGCATAGGGGAACAGAAACTCAACGCCGCGAAAGCCCGCAGCGGCGGCCGCCTTGAAGCGGTCGAGGAACGGCACCTCGTTGAACAGCATGGTCAGGTTGGCGGCAAATTTTGGCATTGCACTGACTCCTCTCTCTTTTTTTAGGGGGTGGTTTCGACGATTTCGAAGCAGGGTGTTTCAGGGGCTTGCTGGGGTTGCGGGGCGCGAACTTTGGCCGGTCACGGGGTCTGGTCGCTGCCGGAGGGGACGAACGCACCCCGCAAACCGGTCTCGCAGATGTCGCACTCAGGCGGTCACTGCGTTGTCTTCCTCCACCACGTCGATGATTTCCTCGAACTCATTGACGTTGTTGATTTCGGTGCCCATCGCGATGTTGGTCACACGTTCGAGAATCACTTCCACGATCACCGGCACCGAGAACTCGGCCATGAGCTTGCGGGCCTGGGCGAACGCGGGTTGGATGTCGTTCGGCTGGAACACGCGGATCGCCTTCACGCCGAGGCCTTCGGCCACCTTCACGTGGTCCACGCCGTAGCCGTTCACTTCCGGCGAATTCACGTTCTCGAACGCGAGCTGCACGCAGTAATCCATGTCGAAGTTGCGCTGTGCCTGACGAATCAGGCCCAGGTACGAGTTGTTCACCACGACGTGGATGTACGGCACCTTGAACTGCGCGGCCACGGCCAGCTCTTCGATCATGAACTGGAAGTCGTAGTCGCCCGAGATCGCCACGACGTCCGACGAGGGCGACGCGACCTTCGCACCGATCGCGGCGGGCACCGTCCAGCCCAGCGGGCCGGCCTGACCGCAGTTGATCCAGTGGCGCGGCTTGTTCACGTGCAGGAATTGGGCGGCGGCGATCTGCGACAGGCCGATGGTCGAGACGTAGCGCACGTCGCGGCCGAAGAACGCGTTCATTTCCTGATACACGCGCTGCGGCTTGATCGGCACCTGGTCGAAGTCGGTGCGGCGCAGCATGGTGCGCTTGCGTTTCTGGCAGTCGGCCACCCACTGCGAGCGGTCCGGCAGACGGCCGGCGGCCTTCAGCTCCCTGGCCACTTCGACGAACAGCGTCAGGGCGGCCTTGGCGTCGGAGACGATGCCGTAGTCCGGGCCGAACACGCGGCCGATTTGCGTCGGCTCGATGTCGACGTGCACGAACTTGCGGCCCTTGGTGAACACGTCGACACTGCCCGTGTGGCGGTTCGCCCAACGGTTGCCGATGCCCATCACGAAGTCCGATGCGAGCATCGTGGCGTTGCCGAAGCGGTGCGACGTCTGCAGGCCGACCATGCCGGCCATGAGCGGGTGGTCGTCGGCGATGGTGCCCCAGCCCATGAGCGTGGGCACGACGGGCACGTTCACCGTCTCGGCGAATTCGACCAGCAGGTCGGCCGCATCGGCGTTGATCACGCCGCCGCCCGACACGATGAGCGGGCGCTCCGAGGCGACCAGCATCTGGATGGCCTTCTCGATCTGGGCGCGCGTGGCGGCGGGCTTGTAGACCGGCAGCGGTTCGTACGTCTCGGGATCGAAGTCGATCTCGGCGACCTGCACGTCGAACGGCAGGTCGATGAGCACCGGACCCGGGCGGCCCGAGCGCATCAGGTGGAATGCCTGCTGGAACACGCGCGGCACGAGCGCGGGCTCGCGCACGGTCACGGCCCACTTGGTGACCGGCTTGGCGATCGACTCGATGTCGACGGCCTGGAAGTCTTCCTTGTACAGACGGGCGCGCGGCGCCTGACCCGTGATGCACAGGATGGGAATCGAGTCGGCCCAGGCCGAATACAGGCCCGTGATCATGTCCGTGCCCGCCGGGCCCGAGGTGCCGATGCAAACGCCGATATTGCCCGCTTCGGCGCGTGTGTAGCCTTCGGCCATGTGCGAAGCGCCTTCGACGTGGCGCGCAAGCACGTGCTCGACGCTGCCCGCCTTGCGCAGTGCCGAATAGAACGGGTTGATGGCGGCGCCGGGCACGCCGAATGCGGTCGTGATGCCTTCCTTCTCCAACACTCGGACGGCGGCCTCTACGGCGGTCATCTTGGCCATGTGACTCCTCCAATGGGCAATCGGTATTGATGTTGGAGCCCACTTTAAGCCGGTACGATTTGTTTGATAAGATCACAAAATATCGTTTTTTTAAGAACAAAAAGTATCGAATGGAGACGCGATGGACCGTTACAAGCAGATCGAAACCTTCGTGCAGGTCGCGGAAGCGGGCAGTCTGGCGGCTGCGGCGCTCAAGGAGGGCGTGTCGCCCGTGATCCTGGGGCGTCGCATCGACGCCCTCGAAAAGCGGCTCGGCATCAAGCTCATGTACCGCTCGACGCGCCGGCTTGCGCTCTCGGAGGAGGGCGGCGCTTTCCTGGAGCGCTGCAAACAGTTGCTGGGCGACTGGGAGATGGCGGAGAACGAGATCAGCGCGGGGCGCCATGCGGTTTCGGGGCACCTGATCGTGTCCGCGCCGGCGGCGTTCGGCCGCAAGCACGTGGCGCCGCACGCGCCGGCCTTCCTGCGCCAGCACCCCGATGTCCAGATCTCGTTCAACCTGACCGATCGGGTGGTCGACATCGTGCGCGAAGGCTACGACATGGGCATTCGTATCGGCGGCTCGGTCGATCCGAACTTCGTTGCCGTCAAGCTGGCCCAGAACCGACGCGTGGTGTGCGGCACCCCCGCGTATTTCGCGCGGCACGGCCGTCCGAAGACGCTGGAGGACCTCGCCAGGCACAACTGCCTGGCGTTCAACCTGCAGGGCGGCCAGCAGCGCGGCTGGTACTTCAAGCGGCAGGGCAAGCTCGTGACGATCCGCGTGACGGGCAGTCTGGACTGCAACGACGGCGAGCTGCTGCACCGCTGGGCGCTCGAAGGGCTGGGGCTGGGCTGGCGCTCGACCTGGGAAATCCAGCGCGAACTACTCTCCGGCGAGCTGGAAACCGTCCTCGACGAGTACGCGCTGCCCGACTACGACATTCTCGCCGTGTACCCGCAACAGCGCTTCCAGCCGGCGCGGGTGCGGCTTTTCATCGAGCAGTTGCGGCAGATCTATGCACGGCCCAACTACTGGCTGGAAAATACCTGATGGCGCGGGCGGCGGGTGGTGGTCAGTGGGCCTGAAAGCCGATGTCGCGGACCGGCTCGCCGGCACCGATAGGGCGGGAGTTGATGGTCGACAGGAAATCCGCTAGAATCGCGGGTTCTGCAACCTTGCTGCACTGGTTCTGACGCCCAGGCGGCTTTGTCCATAAGGAGCTCATATGCGTCATTATGAAATCGTATTTATCGTTCACCCCGATCAGAGCGAGCAAGTGCCTGCGATGATCGAGCGCTACAAGGGCATGGTGACGGCCAAGGCGGGTCAGATCCACCGCGTCGAAGACTGGGGCCGTCGTCAACTGGCCTACATGATCGAGAAGCTGGCCAAGGCTCACTACGTGTGCATGAACATCGAGTGCGACCAGGAAACCCTGGACGAGCTCGAGCACGCCTTCAAGTTCAACGACGCCGTGCTGCGCCACCTCGTGGTCCGCCTGAAGAAGGCCGAGACGGCTCCGTCGCCGATGATGAAGGAAGTGGCCCGCGAAGAAGCCAAGAAGGCTGCCGCGACGCCCGCGACCGAAGCCGCCGCTTCGTAAGTAGCGCACCGGAACGCATCGGGGTGTCAACGGATACGTCGACCACGTGAATCGCTTACGGCTCGAGGCCAGCATCGCCGAAATCGGCACGCTGCGCTATACCCCGGCCGGGCTTCCCGTGATCGATGTCACGCTGACGCACGAGGGAACAGTCGAAGAGGCGGGCGTACCCCGTCAGACCGAGTTCTCGATACCGGCGGTTGCGATCGGTCCCATCAGCGCCAAAGTCATGGCGTTGGGACTCGGGAAACCGGCCCAGTGGGCAGGGTTTCTGGCCAAGAAGCATCGCAATAGCCGCACCCTGGTGTTTCACATCACAGCATTGCAAGAATTTGAAAAGGATTGTTGAACATGCCGCGTCCTAACGGTAAAAACAAGAAGTTTGATCGTCGCCGCCAACAGCAGAACCCGCTGTTCAAGCGCAAGAAGTTCTGCCGCTTCACCGTCGCCGGTGTCGAGCAGATCGATTACAAGGATGTCGAAACGCTGAAGGACTTCATCGGCGACAACGGCAAGATCACCCCGGCTCGCCTGACGGGCACGAAGGCGCACTACCAGCGCCAGCTCGATACGGCCATCAAGCGCGCACGTTTCCTGGCGCTGCTGCCGTACACCGATCTGCACGGTGCTTAATCGCCAGTCGACGAAGGAGAATAGATAATGCAAGTGATTCTGCTGGAAAAGGTCGTCAATCTGGGTAACCTGGGCGACATCGTGAAGGTCAAGGACGGTTTCGCACGTAACTTCCTGATCCCGACCAAGCTGGCTCGTCGTGCCACCAAGGATGCCATCGCCGAATTCGAAGTTCGCCGCGCCGAACTGGAAAAGGCCGCTGCCGAGAAGCTGGCTGCCGCGCAAGCCGAAGGCGAAAAGCTGGCTGGCCTGACCGTTCAAATCTCGCAGAAGGCCGGTGTTGACGGCCGTCTGTTCGGTTCGGTCACCAACTTCGACATCGCCGAGGCTCTGAACGGCCAAGGTTTCAAGGTCGAGAAGATGCAAGTGCGCCTGCCGAACGGCCCGCTCAAGACCGTGGGCGACTTCCCGGTCCAGGTGGCGCTGCACACGGACGTCGTCGTTGACGTGAACGTGTCGGTGCTGGGCGAGCACGCCTAAGTCGTATCCGCGTCAGCTTCCCGACGCGAATGGAAAAAACGGAAGTCGGTTCACCGGCTTCCGTTTTTTTATGCCTGTCCACCTCAAGAGCCGCCGATGCTGCCGGTTGCCGCTCAAGCACGGATTGGCCTGATCAATGCCGACCGCCTCCCGGTTGCGCGCCCGTCCCACGTACGTCTCGTTCGATAGCTGCGCCTTATGCTGCCTCCAGGGAAACTACTGAGCAAATCACGTTCGGAAAAAACATCGCGCAAGCGGGAATTCGCCGGTTCGGATCGCGATCGCGGGAACGGTATAATGCCCGGCATGAACGCGCCCGATCCCCAGCTCGATTCGCTAAAAGTGCCGCCGCACTCCATCGAGGCGGAGCAATCCGTGCTCGGCGGGTTGCTGCTCGATAACAGCGCCTGGGATCGTATCGGCGACTTCGTATCCGAGTCGGACTTCTACCGTTACGACCACCGGCTGATCTATCAGCACATCGGCCGTCTGATCGCCTCCGACCGTCCCGCGGACGTCATCACCGTCTTCGAATCGCTCACGAGCGCCGGCAAGGGCGAAGATGTGGGCGGGCTCGCCTATCTGAACGCGCTCGCACAGAACACGCCGAGCGCGGCCAACATCCGTCGTTATGCCGAGATCGTGCGCGACCGTGCGGTGTTGCGCAAGCTGGTCACGGTGGCCGACGAGATCGCCTCCGACGCCTTCAACCCGCAGGGCAAGGAAGTGCGTCAGATGCTCGACGAGGCCGAAGCCAAGGTCTTCGCCATCGCGGAAGAAGGCTCGCGCAGCACGAGCGGCTTTCTCGAACTCCAGCCGCTGCTCACCCAGGTGGTGGAGCGCATCGACGAGCTCTATCATCGCGAAGGCGGCAGCGACATCACCGGCATTCCGACCGGCTTCGTCGATCTCGATCGCATGACGTCGGGCTTCAATGGCGGCGACTTGATCATCGTCGCCGGCCGTCCGTCGATGGGTAAGACGACCTTCTCGATGAACATCGGCGAGCACATCGCCGTGGAAGAGGGCTTGCCCGTTGCCGTATTCTCGATGGAAATGCCGGGCACCCAGCTGGCCATGCGTATGCTGGGCTCGGTCGGGCGCCTGGATCAGCATCGCCTGCGTACCGGCAAGCTGGTCGACGAAGACTGGCCGAAGCTCACGCACGCGATGCAGAAGATGAACGAGACGCAGTTGTTCGTCGACGAGACGCCCGCGCTCAACCCGATGGAACTGCGTGCGCGTGCACGACGCCTGGCGCGGCAGTGCGGCAAGCTCGGGCTGATCATCATCGACTACCTGCAGCTCATGAGCGGCTCGGGCGGCGGCGAAAACCGCGCGACCGAGATTTCCGAAATCTCGCGCTCGCTCAAGGGCCTGGCCAAAGAGCTGAACGTGCCGGTCATTGCGCTCTCGCAGCTCAACCGCAGTCTCGAGCAACGTCCGAACAAGCGCCCCGTGATGTCGGACCTGCGTGAATCGGGCGCTATCGAACAGGATGCCGACATCATCCTGTTCATCTATCGCGACGAAGTTTACAACCCCGATACGCCCGACAAGGGCACGGCCGAGATCATTATCGCGAAGCAGCGTAATGGCCCGATCGGTCACGTGCGTCTGGCGTTCATCGGTGCCTATACCAAATTCGACAATCTGGCCGGTCCCCAATACTGATACGCAAATTTGGGCCTGTGTGAGTCGGCTTGCGGCGACGCATGCCTGCACAGGGTAGAATGTGACGTTTTTGTGTCGACCAGTTCCCTCTCAATACCCGGAGTTTTCCAATAATGTTCGGTCGCTTCATGCCCACCGAGGGCAAGTTCTTTGAGCTGTTCAACCAGCATGCGGCATGCATGGTTGCCGGCAGCCGCGAGCTGTCTGCCATGCTCAACGATCTGCCCAATGCCGAGGCACGCACCGTCGCCGTGCAGAACAACGAGAAGAAAGCGGATCGCATCACGCACGAGACCATCGACCTGATGCACAAGACGTTCATCACGCCGTTCGATCGCGATGAGATCCACAAGTTGATCAGCACGATGGACGACATCCTGGACCTGATGGAAGACGTCGCCACGGCCGTCTGGATGTACGACATCAAGCGTGTGCCCGCCGAGGCCCGCACGCTCGGCGAGATCTGCGTGAAGTGCTGCGAACGCGTGCAAAGCACCGTGGCGCTGCTCAACGACATGGATCGTGCGCGCGACATCCTCAAGCTGTGCGAGGAAATCGACGGGCTCGAGTCGGAAGCGGATCGTCTGCTGCGCGCCTCGCTCTCGAAGCTGTTCCGCGAAGAGAACGACGTGAAAGAGCTGATCAAGCAGAAGGCCGTTTCGGAATTGCTCGAGTCGGTGACCGACAAGTGCGAGGACGTTGCCAATATCATCGAAGGCATTGTGCTGGAAAACGCCTGAGCGCCTGAGCGGAGATTTTCGATGGCAACGCTGCACATCAGCCTTTGGCTGGTCGGACTCTTGGTCGTACTGGCGCTCCTGTTCGACTTCATGAATGGCTTTCACGACGCCGCTAACTCCATCGCCACGGTGGTGTCGACGGGCGTGCTCAAGCCGCATCAGGCGGTGGCTTTTGCCGCCATGTTCAACATCATCGCGCTGTTCGTCTTTCACCTGAAAGTGGCCGCGACGGTGGGCAAGGGCACGGTCCACCCGGAGATCGTCGATCACTATGTGATTTTCGGCGCGCTCGTCGGGGCGATCGCCTGGAACATCATCACTTGGTATTACGGCATTCCGTCGAGCTCGTCGCATGCGCTGATCGGCGGTCTGGTCGGCGCGGCAGTGGCCAAGGCGGGCACGGGCTCGCTCGTGGCGAGCGGCCTGCTGCAGACGGTGGCCTTCATTTTCGTGTCGCCGCTGCTCGGCTTCGTGCTCGGGTCGTTCTTCATGCTCGTGGTGTCGTGGCTGTGCTTCCGCACGCCGCCCGCCCGGGTGGATCGCTGGTTCCGTCGCCTGCAACTGGTCTCGGCCGGCATGTACAGCCTCGGACACGGCGGCAACGACGCGCAGAAGACCATCGGCATCATCTGGATGCTGCTGATCGCCGCCGGTCTGTGGCCGCAGGAAGCGGCCGAGCCGCCGCTGTGGGTGATCGTCGGCTGCTATCTGGCCATCGGTCTGGGCACCATGTTCGGCGGCTGGCGCATCGTGCGCACGATGGGGCAGAAGATTACCAAGCTCAAGCCGGTCGGCGGTTTCTGTGCCGAGACGGGTGGCGCCTTCACGCTGTTCTTCGCATCGTGGCTGGGCGTGCCGGTGTCGACCACGCACACGATCACGGGCGCCATCGTCGGCGTCGGTGCGACGCAGAAGCTCTCGGCGGTGCGCTGGGGCGTGGCAGGGAACATTGTTTGGGCGTGGATTCTGACGATTCCGGCTTCGGCATTCATTGCCGCCATCGCCTGGTGGGTCGGCAAGCAGTTCCTGTGATTTCGGGTGCATATGAGCCGTCTTGTGGCGGCGCATGGACGAAATGAAAAGCGGCTTCGGCCGCTTTCTTCATGTCCGCGTTCGGGCGCGGTTCGCATTGACTCGGTGTATCGCCGTCATCGGGAGAATTCATTTCAATAGAAAATTGCGATTGACTATCATATAGTCATAGTATTTTTGAGAAAACGCCGGAGGCCGATATGACCGCATTGTTCACTCATTCCCTGCGCCGCCGCCCACTAGCCACACTCATGGGCGTGGCGATCAATGTCGGCGGTGCTGCGACCCTGCTGGCGCATCTGCACCGGTAAGGGCAAAGCTGCGATGGAAGCACAAAAAAACACGCCAGACGCATTCGCGCGCCTGGCGTGTTTTGCATTCTTGCGACTCTCTTGCGGTGTTTACATCGAACTATTGGCGAAGCGGGCGATGGGATCGTCTTCCGGGGCGGGCGGCGCGCTCAACCGCGCAGTGTTGCTCGCAGACGTGGCTTGCGGCGTGTCGAGCGGTGACGGCGTCGCTGTCGTCAGGGGGCGATTGAGCGGGGGCGCCGCAACGGGTTGGGCCTGTGCCACGCTGGCGGGTGCCGAGCGGTTCACGTACGTCGTATTGCCCGCCGGCGCCTTGTTGGCGGCGACCCGGCGGATACCGTCGATGCGGCGCGCCCAGTAGGGGATGTAGAGGCTTTCCAGGCGCACGGTGCCACCCGAATTGGGGGCGTGCACGAATTTGCCCTGACCGACGTAGATGCCCACGTGCGAATGCGCGCGTCCCGTCGTATTGAAGAAGATCAGGTCGCCGGAGGCGAGGTCGTCGCGATCGAGCGACGTGCCGACACTGCTCATGTCCGCGGTGGTGCGTGGCAGGTTGACGCCGGCAGCTCGCGCGACGACGTAGCGCACGAGGCCGCTGCAATCGAAGCCGGAATCGGGCGTGTTGCCGCCGTAGCGGTAGGGGATGCCGACGAGGCTCATCGCCTCGAGCGTGATCTCTTCCTGTCCCGCACTGTTCTCGGGCCCCATGGTGCGATTGCCATAGTTCGTACTGCTGCCTTGGCGGACCGATGGGCCCGAGGAGCATGCCGCGACCAGCAGGGTAATCGCGAGCACGGTGGCGCAGCGCGATGACGTACGCAGCAGTCCTGCCGAGGATGTCAGGCGGCGGGCAGGGGCGGCGTCGTGACCGAGGGAGCGGGCAAGAGAGCGAGGCATGCGGAGAGGGCGCTGGATTCGCATGCGCCGAGTTTACGACGCTTATCGGACGAATGCACCGCAGAAGTGCCGAAATACGGACGTTTTGTGGCATCGATGTCACAAACGCGCCGTTTTTCGGGTGATTTCACCGTTCAGACGCCGTGATCACTACGTCCGTCGCGTGAGATCGATGAAAAAACGGCGCCCGAAGGCGCCGTCGTCGTAGCGATCAAGCCGGTGCGCTCAGAGGATTTCCGCCGCGTAATCGGCCAGCCGCGAGCGTTCGCCGCGCGCGAGCGTGACGTGCCCGCTATGACCCCAGCCCTTGAAGCGATCCACCACGTAGGTGAGGCCCGAACTGCCTTCGGTCAGATACGGCGTATCGATCTGCGCGATGTTGCCCAGGCAGACCAGCTTGGTGCCGGGACCAGCGCGCGTGACGAGCGTCTTCATCTGCTTCGGCGTGAGGTTCTGCGCCTCATCGATGATGACGAACTTGTTCACGAACGTGCGTCCGCGCATGAAGTTCATGCTCTTGACCTTGAGTCGCGAGCGAATCAGCTCTTGCGTGGCCGCACGGCCCCATTCGCCGGCGGAGTCGTCGGTCTTCTGCAGGACTTCGAGGTTGTCGTCGAACGCCCCCATCCACGGCTGCATCTTCTCTTCCTCGGTCCCCGGCAGGAAGCCGATATCCTCACCGACGGGCACGGTCGCGCGCGTGATGATGATCTCGTTGTAGCGCTTCTCGTCGAGCGTCTGCGCCAGCCCGGCGGCGAGCGCGAGCAGCGTCTTGCCGGTGCCTGCCTGACCGAGCAGGGTGATGAAGTCGACCTCGGGATTCATCAGCAGGTTCAGCGCGAAGTTCTGCTCGCGGTTGCGTGCCGTGATGCCCCACACGTTGTTCTTGTGGTGCCCGTAGTCACGCAGCGTCTGCAGCAGCGCCGTCTTGCCGTTGATTTCGCGGACCTGCGCGTAGAAGGGCGCTTCGCCGTTGTTGGTCTCGAGATAGACGAACTGGTTGATGAGGAAGCTCGCGCACAGCGGGCCGGTGATCCGGTAGAACGTGGTGCCGGTACGGTTGTCCTGCCAGCTCTCCATGCCCTTGCCGTGCTTCGTCCAGAAGTCCGGCGGCAGCGCCATCACGCCCGAGTACAGCAGGTCGCTGTCCTCGAGCACCTTGTCGTTGAAGTAGTCTTCCGCCGGCAGCCCGAGCGCATGCGCCTTGACACGCATGTTGATGTCCTTCGACACCAGCACGACCTGACGATCGCGGAACTTGTCCTGCAACGCGCGCACGACGCCAAGAATCTGGTTGTCGGCCTTGCTCTGCGGCAAGCCTTCGAGCGGCGGCACTTCGGGCAGATCGGTCTGGAAGTACAGACGACCCGTGGCGTCCTTGTTGCCGAGGCGGGACAGCGGAATGCCTTCCGCCATCGACTTCGTGCCGCTCTCCGCGACCAGCCCGTCGAGCGTGCGGCTCACCTGACGCGCGTTGCGCGCCACTTCCGACATGCCCTTCTTGTGATTGTCGAGCTCTTCCAACGTCATCATCGGCAGATAGACGTCGTGCTCTTCGAAGCGGAACAGGCTGCTCGGGTCGTGCATGAGCACGTTCGTGTCGAGTACGAAGAGCTTGGCCGGCTCCTGGTCCTTGTTGCGTGCACGTTTCGAACCGGCGCCCGGGGCCGTCGTCTTCACGGATTTGAGCGACGTGGCGGCGTCATTCGAACCGGTGGGCGCGGGCGTTTGCGGCGAACGTGCGACGGGTGACGGCTGTGCTGCAGTCTGCGTCACCGCGGGTGTCTTGGGAACGACCTTCAAATCGGCCGCACCAGCGGCGCCGGACGTGTCGCCCAGCGCGTGTTGTTCAGAAGTGGGGATCGGTTTCTTGGCCTCCGTGCGCGAAGGTTTGAGGCGAGTGGGGAATTGATCCGGGGCAAGCAGCGTGCCCGGTTTGGTCGGCGCCGATGGCAATGGCATAGATTTCCCGTTCAAGAAAACACAACACTACTCGGCCGGGACATACAACGGTACAACACGTCCCGGCAACAAAAAAGCCGCCTGCCCGGACGCACCGGAGAGGCGGCTTGGCTGAAGGCGCCGCCTTGGCGACGCCTGCAATAGTCTCGTTCAATGCGCTTGATCATTACGGCCGACTATAGCGTCTCTTGCCGTGCTTGTATAGCGTCGGATGTTCGCATGGGCGGCCATCGTACAACACGTCGGCCGCACCAGGTACGCGAGGTTTGGGGGCCGCCGGGCAGCGCTCAGAGCGCCTGGACGGTTGCGAGTACTTCGTCGACGTGATCGGGCACGCGCACGCCGCGCCACTCCTTGCGCAGCACGCCTTTCTCATCGATCAGAAACGTGCTGCGCTCGATGCCCAGATGTTCCTTGCCATACAGCTTTTTCAACTTGATGACACCGAACAATTTGCACACCGCTTCGTCGGCATCCGAGATGAGCGGGAAGGGCAGGCCGAGCTTCTTCTGGAAGTTCTCGTGCGAGCGCAGGCTGTCGCGCGATACGCCGACGATTTGCGCGCCGGCGGCCTGGAATTGCGCGTAGCTGTCGCGGAAGTTCATGCCTTCCGTGGTGCAGCCCGGTGTGTTGTCCTTCGGGTAGAAGTAGATCACCACTTTCTGGCCGCGATGCGCCTTGAGCGAAAAATCGCCGCCGGTGGCCGGTGCGGTGAATTCGGGCACGGCGGTGTCGATGGCTACCGTCACTATGGTCTCCTTGGATGGCCTTGCCAGGCCGGAACGGGGAAGCGGGTTACAAGCAGGCTGGAAGCGAATTGGATGCGGGTTCAGGCAGCCGCCTGGCCCTCGAGAATCAGATCGCCCGAGCGGCCCGGAATCTCTCCCCACACGACCGGACGCGCCGGTAGCGAGGCAAGATCGAGCGACGCGTACAACTGGCCCATCGTCACCAGGTCGTGCCCCTGACGACGCCATCCGGCCAGCAACCGGCGGAACAGCGGGGCCAGCTTCTGCCCTTCGAGTTCTGCGTGAAGCGTGAACACGTGATCTTGCGCCGGATCGCGGGTCAGGGCAAGCAGATGCTCCGCCACACCCTCGATGTCGCGACCGTCCACGCCGAGCAACTCGTCGACCGTCGGCAGTGTGGTGGGCATCTGCACGTGTTGCAGACGCACGCCGTCGACGATCGGGTAGTGTGGGGCATTGCCGCGGCCGTCAGACGCATACTTCATGCCCCAGGCGTCGATCTGGCGAAATGCGTCGTTGTTCATCTGCCACCCGGCGGCGCCATGGGTGAGCGGTGGGGCGCCGAAGATCTGCGTGAAGCGGGCATGCGCCTGCGACATCTGGCGCTGCGTCCACGCGGCGTCGCGCGTGCGCACGTTGTCCTGCCAGTAGGTGTGGTCCCAGGTGTGGATGCCGGTCTCGTGGCCGGCCGTCTGCACGGTGCGCATGACGTCGGCGGCGCGTCGGCCGATGTCCGGCCCGGGCAGCAGCGTGCCGTACATAAGTGTCTTGAAGCCATAGTGCTCGACCACCGAGGTGCGCGAGACCTTCTTCAGGAAACCCGGGCGGAAAACGCGCTTGAGCGCCCACCCGGTGTGGTCCGGCCCGAGGCTGAACAGGAACGTCGCCTGAGCCTGGTGCTCGGCCAGCGCGGCGAGCAGATTGGGCACGCCTTCGCGCGTGCCGCGCAAGGTGTCGACGTCGATCTTCAGGACAATCTTGGCCATAGCCGTCCTTGATTGCGGGTATCGGCAGCGTGCTGCCCGATCCCTCCGTTTCCGAGTCAAAAACGCCCGATGCGCCGAGGGCGCACCGGGCGTGCCGTGCGATGTGCCGCCCGCGGCGCCGAAGCGGCGGGCGCGCGCGTTACTCGACCAGGCGGCGAGCTTCCGCGACGTGGCCGCGATACGCTTCGAAAATCTTGCGCAGCGCGTCGTCCATCGACGTGGTCGGCGCCCAGCCGAGTTCCTGCATGGTGTTCTCGATCTTCGGCACGCGATTCTGCACGTCCTGGTAGCCGTTGCCGTAGTAGGCGCCCGACGACGTCTCGACGAGCTGAACCTTCTTGGCGGTCTCGGCGTACTCGGGGAATTCGGCGGCCAGCTTGAGCATCATGTTGGCCAGCTCGCGCACCGAATAGTTGTTCTTCGGGTTGCCGATGTTGTAGATCTTGCCGCTGGCAACGTTGTTCTTGTTGTCGATGATGCGCACGAGCGCGTCGATGCCGTCGTCGATGTCGGTGAAGGCGCGCTTTTGCGAGCCGCCGTCGACCAGGCTGATGTTCTCGCCGCGGGCGATGTGGCCCAGGAACTGCGTGACCACGCGCGACGAACCTTCCTTCGGCGTATAGATCGAGTCGAGGCCGGCGCCGATCCAGTTGAACGGACGGAACAGCGAGAAATTCAGACCTTCCTGCATGCCGTAACCCCAGATCACGCGATCCATGAGTTGCTTCGAGCAGGCGTAGATCCAGCGCGGCTTGTTGATCGGGCCGTAGATCAGCGGCGAGTTTTCCGGATCGAACTCGCCGTCGGTGCACATGCCGTAGACCTCCGAGGTCGACGGGAACACCAGGTGCTTGCCGTACTTCACGGCCGAGCGCACGATCGGCAGGTTCGCCTCGAAGTCGAGTTCGAACACGCGCAGCGGCGCCTTCACGTAGGTGGCCGGCGTGGCGATGGCGACCAGCGGCAGGATCACGTCGCACTTGCGGATGTGGTACTCGACCCACTCCTTGTTGATCGTGATATCGCCTTCGAAGAAGTGCATGCGCTCGTGGTTCACCAGATCGCCGAGGCGATCGGTGAGCATGTCCATGCCATAAACTTCCCAGTCGGTCGTCTCCAGGATGCGCTTCGACAGATGGTGGCCGATGAACCCGTTGACACCGAGAATCAGGACTTTTTTCATATTGCGGTCAGTGATTTAGCTGGGAAAACCGGTCCGGCGTGACAGGCTTGCCGTCCAGTAATAGTTCATGAATGACGATGGCGTTCGCGTCGCCGCAAACGCCGAGGATCGCATTATCCACTACTTGCAGTCCGCAGGGCAAACCGGCAGGCGCGGGCGCGCGGGACAGGCGGGCGCGGGTGACGACCCAGCGGCGTCCGGCGCTTTCGGTGAATGCGCCCGGGTAGGGCGGTGCCACGGCGCGAATCAGGTTGTAGACCTCCTGGGCAGGCTTCGACCAGTCGATGCGGCCGTCTTCCGGCTTGCGACCGCCGAAGTAGCTGCCTGCGCCGAGATCGTTGAGGCGCCGCTCAGCAGTCCCTGCGAGCAGGCCCGGCAGGCAGTGCCAGAGCGTCTGCTCGGCGGCGACGGTGACCTTTTCGAAGACTTCGCCCGCCGTGTCGTCCGGCAGGATCGGCACGGACGTCTGGTCGACGATGGCGCCGGCATCGGGCTTGAGGGCCATTTCGTGCAGCGTCGCGCCCGTTTCCGTTTCGCCGTTCAAAACCGCCCAGTTCACCGGCACGCGGCCACGATATTTCGGCAGCAGTGAGCCGTGCATGTTGAAAGCGCCGCGCGGGGCGATCTCCAGCACCGGCACGGGAATCATGTGGCGGTAATAGAACGAGAAGATGAAGTCCGGCGCCACGGCGCGGATGCGCTCGGCAAGCGCCGGGTCGGCCGGGTCGTCGGGCGTGACGACCGGAATGCCGTGCTCGGCGGCCACTGCGGCGACGCTGCCGAACCAGATGTTCTCATTCGGGTTGTCCTGGTGGGTGACCACGAGGGCAACGTCGACGCCGCGCGCGAGCAGCACCTGCAGGCAGCGCACACCGACGTTGTGATACGCGAAGACGACAGCTTTGATGCTCATGAGGTGTGCGACCCCAGTTCCTTGGCGCCGGTCGTGTGGCTCGCACCGCCGACCGTCTTGTCGGCATGGCCCGACGGCGCCGGCTGGTTTTCGAGCACGGCCTGCACCAGATAGCGCGGGCGCTGACGAACCTGCTGGTAGATGCGGCCGATGTACTCGCCAAGCAGCCCCATGCCGAACAGGATCACACCGAGCAGACAGAACGTGACGGCAAACAGCGTAAACACCCCTTGAACCTCCGAACCAAAAATGAAGCGGCGGGCCATCAGCACGACGAACAGCACGCCCGACGCGGCCGACAGCGTGATGCCCACGCCCGAGAGCCATTGGAGCGGCACCACCGAAAAGCCCGTGACCAGATCGAAATTGAGACGGATCAGGCTGTAGAGCGAGTACTTCGACTCGCCGGCGAAGCGTTCCTCGTGCGCAACGTCCACTTCCGTGGGGTTTTGCGCAAACGTATAGGCCAGCGCCGGGATGAATGTGTTGATTTCGCGGCACTGGTTGACCGTGTCGACGATGTGGCGGCTGTAGCCACGCAGCATGCAGCCCTGGTCGGTCATGCGAATGCGCGTGATGCGCTCGCGCAGACGGTTCATCGCGCGCGAGGCATTGCGGCGGAACCACGTGTCCTGACGGTTCATGCGCACCGTGCCGACGTAGTCGTGACCGGCGGCGAGCTGATCGACGAGCTTGCGGATTTCCTCCGGCGGGTTCTGCAGGTCGGCGTCGAGGGTCACGACCCATTCGCCGCGCGTGTGCTCGAAGCCCGCGAGAATCGCCATGTGCTGGCCGTAGTTGCCGTTGAACAGCACCACGCGCGTCACGTCGGGACGCTGGCGCTGCTGCTCGGCCAGGATCGCCGCGGAGCGGTCGCGGCTGCCGTCGTTGACGAACACCACTTCGTAAGGCACGCCCAGCTTGTCGAGTGCCGGGTACAGCCGAGCGAAGAGCGCGGCGAGGCCGGCCTCTTCGTTATAAACCGGGATGACGACGGAGAGTTGGGGAGAAGTCATTTTTGATGGTCGGCGCAGATGGCATTGACGGCTTCGCAAACGCGCGCGACGTCGGCATCCGTCATGGCGGGGAATAGGGGGAGCGTGAGAATCGCGCGGCCCAGTCGTTCCGTGTGCGGGAACTGACCCTCCCGGAAACCGAGCGCGCGATACATGGTAAACAGGTGGATGGCCGGGTAGTGCACACCGCTGCCGATGTTGCGGGCCTTGAGCTTTTCCATGAACCCGGCGCGGTCGATCGTCAGACGCTCGAGCGGCAACTCGACCTGGAACATGTGCCAGTTCGAGTTCGTGAAGTCGGCAGGCGGCAGGCCGAGACCCAGCGCCACGGCGGGGCCGCCGGCAAGCGTGTCGAAATACAGGCGCGCGAGTTCGGCGCGGCGGGTATTGAATGCCGCCAGGTGCGGCATCTGGCCGAGGCCGACGCGGGCGGCCACATCGGTCAGGTTGTACTTGCCGCCGAGCACGTCGACGTCCATGCCGTCGAAGCCGGTGCGGGTCACGCCCTGCAGACGGTACTTTTCGGCCAGACGCGCTTCGTCCTCGTTGTTGAACACGAGTGCGCCGCCTTCGATGGAGGTCAGATTCTTGTTGGCATGGAAGCTGAACGACACGAGGTCGCCGAACGATCCGATGCGCTTGCCGCCCCACGTCGAGCCCATGGCTTGTGCCGCATCTTCGATCACGCGCAGTTGATGGCGGCGGGCGATGTCGTAAAGGCGGTCCATGTCGAGCGGCAACCCGGCGAGATAGACGGGGATGATCGCGCGAGTCTTCGGCGTGATCGCCTTTTCGAGTCGGTCGAGGTCGAGGTTGCGCGTGGCCGGATCGACGTCGACGAATACGGGCGTGGCGCCCACTTCCAGGATCACGTTGGCCGTGGCGACCCACGACAGCGGGGTGGTGATGACTTCGTCGCCGGCCTGCACGCCGGCCAGACGCAGGCCGATTTCCAGCGTGGCGGTGCCCGAGTTGAAGGCGCGCACCGGACGCCCGCCGAAGTACTCCGAGAGGGCCTTCTCGAAGGCCTGCACTTGCGGACCCGAAGTGATCCAGCCCGAGCGCAGCACGTCGGCCACGCCGGCGATCGTCGCGTCGTCGATGCTCGGCCGCGTGAACGGCAGGAACGGTTGATTCGGTTGGGAGGTTGCCGAGTCGCTCATGATGTAGGTCAAAGCCTCAGGTAAGCATTACGAATGCGCCGGCGCTTGCCGCCGCGCGTTCTTCGATTCCGTTGCCATCGGGCAGGGCCGCCCGATGCGTTTTAGCTGCGCGCAAGAATATAGACGCCAACAAGGATGATGCCGATGGCCACGATACGTTGCATCGACAGGGTTTCGCCAAACAGGTACCAGGCAGCGATCGCGTTCACGACGTAGCCCAGCGAGAGCATCGGGTAGGCGATCGAGACTTCGACGCGCGAGAGCGCGAGAATCCAGACGACCACGCTGATGGCATAGCAGACCAGCCCGCCCATGATCGGCACTTGCGTTGCAAGCTTGATGCCGATGGGCACGATGTTGGCGCGCGTAAATTCCAGTGCGCCGATGGAGCCCGCACCTGCCTTGAGCAGCAACTGGGCGCAGGCATTGAGCAGCACGCCCGTGAGAATAAGTGAAAACGTGGCGAGATTCATGGAACGTTTGTGAACGTTTGTGAACAATTATGGACGTCGTAAGTTGGCGTTTCCGTCCGTTCATCCGTCTGTCGCGAGTTGCCGGCACGATCGCGCCGGTGGATCGCACCGGCTGAGCATCGAACCGGCGATTGAAACGGAGGGACGAGCGATAAAAGCGCTATTTTACGTTGTCTTCAGGCAGGGGTTTCGAGATTACGACGCGTCGGACGTCGCGGGCGACGATTCGCATCGGTAAATGTGCGGCTTCGAGCTTGCCGAACGTGTCCGGATCGACCAGGGCAAGCGCTTTCGGGTCGGCTCGCCAGCGGGCGCAGAACGCGTCGAGCGTCGGTAGCCACTTCTGCGGTTCCTGCTTCACGCCAAACTCCAGTTCATCCGGATGCTGCACCATGATCATCGTGTGCCCGAGGTAGTAGGGCATGGTGTGATCGAGCACGTTCACCGAATAGAACGGCACGTCGGGTCCGAGGCGCCGCATCTCGGCCTTGACGGCGGGCACCAGCAGCACGCCGGTGCTCTGGCGCCCGAACACCTCGTGGCCCAGGCCGCCGATCGTTGCCAGCAGCAGCATCGAGCCGGCGAACGTGAGCAGCGCCCGGCGCGCACTGTGCCGTGCCAGACGCCACGCCACGAGCGTGCCGGCCAGGCCGGCGCCCAGCGCGAAGTACAACCAGATCTGAAACGTCTTGTACAGCTCGTTCGGATTGCGCACGCTGCCGGCGCGACCCACGAAGATGGCCACCATGACGAGCGCGGCAATCAGGAAGATCGCATAGCCGGCCAGATGCCCACGCACGGTGTCGCGACGCAACTGGGCCAGATACAGGCCAAGGAGCAGCGCCATGGCCGGGGCGATCGGCAGCAGGTACGAGATCAGTTTCGAATGCGAAGCGCTGAAGAACAGGAAGATGAAGACCGACCACACCCACAGCATGAGCGCCGGGGCGAAGCCGTTGGGCTGACGCGGCATGCGCAGCGTCGCGCGCACCGTGCCCGGCAGCACCGACAGCCACGGCAGGAAGCCCACGAGGAAGACGGGCACGAAATACCACGGCGCGCCGTCCCGGTTGTGGCCTTCCATCGCGAAACGGCGGAAGTGTTCGTTGATGAAGAAGAAATCGAAGAATTCGGGGTTGCGCATCTCCACCAGCACGAACCAGGGCGCGGCGATCGCGAGGAAGACGATCAGACCGCTGCCCAGGTAGAGGCGGCGCCACAGCGCCCAGTCTCGTGCAATCAGCGTGTAGAGCACGAGCACGGCGCCCGGCAGCACGATGCCCACGAGTCCTTTGCTCAGCACCGCGAGCGCCATGGCCGCCCAGCACACCCACATCCAGCCGCGCACGGCGGGGCGGGCCAGTCCCGGACGCTGCGCGAGCAGCAGGGCGCACAGGGACAGTCCCATGAAGAAGGACAGCCCCATGTCGAGCACGTTGAAGTGCCCCAGCAGCGACCACAGCGGTGCGCTCGCGAGCGCGGCGGCGGCGAAGAGCCCCACGCGGGCGTTGAAGAGGCGTCGGCCGGTAAAGCCGATCATCAGCACGCCGGCGAAGCCGGTGAGGGCCGTCCACAGACGCGCCTGCCATTCGCCCAGCCCGAAGGCCGCGAACGTGAGCGCGTTCATCCAGGTCTGCAGCGGGGGTTTCTCGAAGTACTTGTAGCCGTTGTAGCGCGGCGTGATCCAGTCGCCCGTGACCCACATCTCGCGCGCCATTTCGGCATAACGGCCTTCGTCGCTCGCGATCAGGTGACGGTAGTCGAGCACGCCGAACCACACCAGCGCGAACGCCAGGAGCAGCAGCCAGAAGGCGGCGGGGGAGAGCGGGTACGACACCGCGGCGGTGCCGGAAGCATGGGAAGCGTGAGGGGTGGGCGATTCGGCGCCCGTCAGGGCGGCAGCGAGCGGGCGGCGGCTCACGCAGGCGCCTCGCTCTCGATGAGCAGGGCGAGGACGACGCGACGGCCTTCGCTCATCAGGATGTTG
Source organism: Pandoraea pulmonicola (assembly GCF_000815105.2). NCBI lineage: Bacteria > Pseudomonadati > Pseudomonadota > Betaproteobacteria > Burkholderiales > Burkholderiaceae > Pandoraea > Pandoraea pulmonicola. The sequence continues at coordinate 2,539,155 of NZ_CP010310.2, forward strand.
TAGGTGCGGCAGGCGGCTTGCGTGTCCATCGAGTCGACGCCGATGCGCTCGCTGGTGAGCGACGTGGTCAGGCGCGGATGCGCGAAGCGCAGACGCCCGCCGCTGCCGAAGATGACCAGCTCGGGGTCGAGGCGACGCAAGGCTTCGAAATGGGGCGGCTCGAGCGCATCGAAGCTCGAGACCGGCCAGGGCTGGATCTCGCCCTCGGGCGCGATGATCACGCTGTGCTCGTGGCGAACCTTGTTGACCTCGACATAGCCCGGCCCGTAGCCGGTCACCGTGTTCAATGCTTGCGACGGGTCTTGATGCAGTTTCACTTTCGGAGATTCCCTACCCAGTGGTTGGCCAATGGTGCCCCAGTGGCGACTGAGCGTCGGCAGCTCGCGCAACGGCCGGGCATCTTGCCTCGCATGGCGCAAACCGTCAATGATGCATTGCCGAACTCTGTCATAATTGGCTAAATTATAGCTTTTTGCCGTACGCAGCACGGCAAAACCGTTGCAGTGCGGCATTTGCCACGCCGAACGCGGGGAAACCCGGCGCATCGTGCGCTTCATGCGCGTCGGTCGCCGTGGTTCCGCGTCGCGGGGCGTCCCGCCTGGCCCTGCGCCGCCCGCCAAGACCACAACCGCCGTGAAACCGATCCTCAAATCGCAGAAATTGCAGAATGTCTGCTACGACATTCGTGGGCCCGTGCTCGAACATGCCAAGCGCATGGAAGACGAAGGTCATCGCATCATCAAGCTGAATATCGGCAATCTGGCGCCGTTCGGTTTCGAGCCGCCCGACGAGATCGTGCAGGACATGATCCGCAACCTGCCCAATTCGGCCGGCTATTCGGATTCGCGGGGCGTGTTCGCGGCGCGCAAGGCGATCATGCATTACTGCCAGCAAAAGCGCATCAACGACGTGCAGCTCGACGACATCTACCTCGGCAACGGGGCGTCGGAGCTCATCGTGATGGCCATGCAGGCGTTGCTCAACGACGGCGACGAAGTGCTCGTGCCGGCGCCCGACTATCCGCTGTGGACCGCGGCCGTGAGCCTTTCGGGAGGCACACCGGTGCACTACGTCTGCGACGAGCAGGCCGACTGGCAGCCCGACCTGGCGGACATCCGCAAGAAGATCACGCCCAACACGCGCGCGATCGTCGTTATCAACCCGAACAATCCGACCGGCGCGCTGTACTCGGACGAACTCCTCAAGGAGATCGTGGCGCTTGCGCGCGAGCACAAGCTGATCATCTACGCCGACGAGATCTACGACAAGATCGTCTACGACGGCGCGGAACACACGTCCATCGGCTCGCTGTCGGAGGACGTGCTCACCATCACCTTCAACGGGCTGTCCAAGAGCTATCGCGCGTGCGGCTACCGCGCGGGCTGGATGGTCGTGTCCGGCGACAAGCGTCCGGCGCGCGACTACATCGAAGGGTTGAACATCCTCGCTTCGATGCGCCTGTGCCCGAACGTGCCGGGCCAGTACGCCGTGCAAACGGCGCTGGGCGGTTATCAGAGCATCAAGGATCTGATCGCGCCGGGCGGGCGTCTGTACGAGCAGCGCGAGATCGCGCACCGCATGCTCACCGACATTCCCGGTGTGACGTGCGTGAAGCCCAAGGCGGCGCTGTACCTGTTCCCGCGTCTCGATCCGGCGCTGTATCCCATCGCCAACGATCAGGACTTCATTCTCCAGTTGCTTTGCGACGAAAAGGTCCTGCTGGTGCAGGGCAGCGGCTTCAACTGGATGCATCCGGACCATTTCCGCGTGGTGTTCCTGCCTCACGAGGGCGACCTGGAAGACGCCATCAGTCGCATTGCCCGCTTCCTTGACGGTTATCGCCGTCGCCACGGCAAGTGATGCGCGCCAACCGATTTCGACTTTTGAGTAAAACTGCATGAAACCGATCAAATTGGGCCTCCTCGGCCTTGGCACGGTAGGCTTCGGGGCCTTCCAGGTACTGGCTCGCAACCAGGAGGAAATTCAACGTCGTGCCGGCCGGGGTATCGAGATTACGAAGGTGGCGGTGCGTAATGTCGAGCGGGCCCGCGGGCTCGTCGGCAACGCGGCCGTCGTGACCGGCGATCCGTTCGAGGTCGTCACCGATCCGGACATCGAAGTCGTCGTCGAGACGATCGGCGGTTACGACCTCACGAAGGAACTGGTCCTCAAGGCGATCGAGAACGGCAAGCACGTGGTCACGGCCAACAAGGCGCTGCTCGCCGTGTACGGCAACGAGATCTTCGCCGCGGCGCGCAAGGCCAACGTGATGGTGGCCTTCGAAGCCGCCGTGGCCGGCGGCATCCCGATCATCAAGGCGCTGCGCGAAGGCCTCACGGCCAACCGCATCCAGTGGATCGCGGGCATCATCAACGGCACGACCAACTTCATCCTCTCGGAGATGCGCGACAAGGGCATCGACTTCGACGTGGCGCTCGCCGACGCGCAGCGTCTGGGCTACGCGGAAGCCGATCCGACGTTCGACATCGAGGGCGTGGACGCCGCCCACAAGCTCACGCTCATGAGCGCTATCGCGTTCGGCGTGCCGGTGCAGTTCGACCGCGCCTACGTCGAGGGCATCACCCGGCTGGCGGCGCTCGACATCAAGTATGCGGAAGAGCTCGGCTATCGCATCAAGCTGCTGGGGATCACGCGTCGCACCGACGCCGGGATCGAACTGCGCGTGCATCCGACGCTGATTCCGGCCAAGCGCCTGATCGCCAACGTGGAAGGCGCCATGAACGCCGTGCTGGTGCAGGGCGACGCCGTGGGCGCCACGCTGTACTACGGCAAGGGCGCTGGCGCCGAGCCGACCGCGTCGGCCGTCGTCGCCGACATCGTGGACGTGACGCGTCTGCAGACGGCCGATCCGGGGCACCGCGTACCGCACCTGGCGTTCCAGCACGATGCGCTGTCCGACGCGCCGGTGCTGCCCATCGACGAAGTCACCACGAGCTACTACCTGCGCCTGCGCGTGGTCGACCGCGCCGGCGTGATGGCGGAACTCACGCGCATTCTGGCCGACCTGGACATCTCCATCGACGCGCTGCTGCAGAAGGAATCGCGTGAAGGCGAACACCAGACCGATATCATCATCCTGACGCACCAGACGCAGGAGAAGCACATCAACGCGGCCATCGCCAGGATCGAAGCGATGAGCACCGTGCTCTCGAAGGTGACGCGCATCCGCATGGAGTCGCTGAGCTGAACGGCGAGTCACACCAAGCGATACGACAGGACACGATTCCCATGAAATACATCTCCACGCGCGGCGCCGGCCTCACTTCGGGCGAGCCGCAATCGTTCTCCAGCATCCTGCTCGGCGGGCTGGCGCCGGACGGCGGCCTCTACCTGCCGACCGAGTACCCGCGGGTCAGCGCCGACGAACTGCGCGCCTGGCGCCAGTTGTCGTACGCCGAACTGGCCGCCCGGGTGCTGGGCAAGTTCGCGGGCGACGTCCCGGCGGAGATCCTGGCCGACCTCACGCAGCGCACCTACACCGCCGAGGTGTATCGCAACGTGCGCCCCGGCGAGGACGCCGCCGAGATCACGCCGCTGCTGCCGCTGGGCGTCGAGCAGGGGGCACAGCTCTCGCTGCTGGCGCTCTCGAACGGCCCCACGCTCGCGTTCAAGGACATGGCGATGCAGTTGCTCGGCAACCTGTTCGAGTACGCACTCGCACAGCATGGCGACGCGCTGAACATTCTCGGCGCGACATCGGGCGACACCGGCAGCGCAGCCGAATACGCCATGCGCGGCAAGGAGGGCATTCGTGTGTTCATGCTCTCGCCCGCCGGCAAGATGAGCGCGTTCCAGACCGCGCAGATGTACAGCCTGCAGGATCCGAACATCTTCAACCTCGCGGTCGAAGGCGTCTTCGACGACTGCCAGGACATCGTCAAGGCCGTCTCGAACGATCACGCCTTCAAGGCGCGCTATAAGATCGGCACGGTCAACTCGATCAACTGGGCGCGTGTCGTCGCCCAGGTCGTCTATTACTTCAAGGGCTACTTCGCGGCCACGGGCGGCAAGTCCGGCCAGGACGGCGAGGTCTCGTTCACGGTGCCGTCGGGCAACTTCGGCAACGTCTGTGCGGGCCACATCGCGCGCATGATGGGGCTGCCCATCCGCAAGCTGGTGGTGGCGACCAATGAGAACGACGTGCTCGACGAGTTCTTCCGCACCGGTCGTTATCGCGTGCGCAAATCGGCCGAGACGTTCCATACGAGCAGCCCGAGCATGGACATCTCGAAGGCGTCGAACTTCGAGCGCTTCCTGTTCGATCTGCTCGGCCGCGACGCGACGGCCACGGCGACGCTGCTCGCCAAGGTCGAGAGCGAAGGCGGCTTCGATCTGTCGGGCACCGACGCCTTTGCGCGCGTGGCGCAGTTCGGTTTCGTCTCGGGGCGCAGCACGCACGACGATCGCGTGACGACGATCCAGGACGTGGCCAAGCGCTACGACGTGGTGATCGACACGCACACGGCCGACGGTGTGAAAGTGGCCCGCGAGGCGCTGGAGCCGGGGGTGCCGATGGTGGTGCTCGAAACCGCGCAACCCGCCAAGTTCGCCGAGACGATTCGTGAAGCGCTGCATCGCGAACCGCCGCGCCCGGCCGGGTTCGAGCAACTCGAATCGCTGCCGCAACGCTTCGAGACCGTGGCGAACGACGCGGCGCGCGTGAAGGCGTACATTGCCGAGCACACCGGCCTGTAGGACGGTCGCTGTCGTGCCTTCCCAAGACTTCCGGGCCCATTCGTCATGCTGAGTACCCAAGAAGCTCTCGACGCCGTGCTGGCGGCGGCCCGTCCGCTCGCCGGGACGGAAACCGTCGACACGCTCGCGGCCAATGGCCGCGTGCTGGCGCGCGATGTCGTCGCCACGCTCGATGTCCCGCCGATGGACATCAGTGCGATGGACGGCTATGCCGTGCGTATCGCCGATCTGCATGGTGAAGGGATCTCGCCGCCGATTCTGCCCATTTCGCAGCGCATTCCCGCCGGGCACGCCCCCGCGCCGCTCGCCGGCGGCACGGCGGCGCGGATTTTCACCGGTGCGCCGGTGCCGTCCGGTGCCGACGCGATCGTGATGCAGGAGCAATGCGACGCGCTCGAGGACGGCACGGTCGCGGTTCGCCATACGCCGCGGCCGGGCGAGTTCATCAACCGGCAGGGCGCCGACATCCGGCGCGACAGCGTGGTGCTCGCCGCGGGGACGCGCTTGCGCGCCCCCGCGCTGGGACTGGCGGCTTCCGTGGGCATCGCCCGTCTGGAGGTGGCGCGTCGCCTGCGCGTGGCCGTGTTCTTCACGGGGGACGAACTGACGATGCCCGGCGAGCCGCTGCGCGCGGGCAGCATCTACAACTCGAACCGCTTCGTGTTGCGCAGCCTGCTGGAAAATCTCGGCTGCGAGATGACCGACTACGGGATCGTGCCAGACAATCTGGCGGCCACGCGCGCCATCTTGCGCGACGCGGCCCGCGCCAACGACCTGATCATCACGTCGGGCGGCGTGTCGGTCGGCGAGGAGGATCACGTGAAGCCGGCCGTCGAGGCTGAAGGTCGTCTCAATCTGTGGCAGATCGCTCTCAAACCGGGCAAACCGCTGGCGTACGGCGAGATCCATCGCGCGAACGCCGCAGCGAGTGACGCGGGTGGAGCAGGCGGGACGGCGCACTTCATCGGCCTGCCGGGCAACCCGGTGTCGAGCTTCGTGACGTTCCTGCTGTTCGTGCGGCCGTTCATCCTGCGGCTGCAGGGCGTGACGGATGTCGCCCCGCGCCGCATCGCGATGCGTGCGGACTTCACGCAGACCAAGGCGGATCGCCGCAACGAGTTCGTGCGTGCGCGGATCAATGCGCAGGGCGGGCTGGACGCCTTCCCGAACCAGAGCTCGGCCGTGCTCACGTCGACCGTGTGGGGCGACGGCCTGATCGACAATCCGCCGGGCCATCGCATCGAAGCCGGGCAGACGGTGGCCTTCCTGCCATTCTCCGACCTCCTATATTGAGAGACAGGTGCACCGCTCGCGCGGTGTGCCGGCCAGACTATGCAGATCGAACTTCGCTTTTTTGCCAGCGTGCGCGAGGCGCTCAACCTCGCCGAGGAGCGCGTGGAAGTGCCAGCGGGCGTTGCCACCGTGGGAGACGTGCGCCAGTGGCTGTGCGGCCGTGGCCCGGTGTGGGCCGAGACGCTCGGCGAGCAGCGTGCGCTGCGCATGGCGCTCAACCACACCATGGTGCCTGCCGCCACACGCCTGACCGACGGATGTGAAGTGGCTTTCTTCCCGCCGGTGACGGGCGGCTGAGCGGCAATCATCCTCCACGGAGACGTCGACCATCATGCCGATTCGAGTACAGACTGAGGATTTCGACCTGTCGGAAGAAGTTCGCCAACTGCGCGCAGGCGATCTGCGCGTGGGCGCCGTCGCAAGCTTCGTCGGGACGGTACGCGATCTGAACGATGGCAAGGACGTCTCGCGCATGACCCTGGAGCACTATCCGGGCATGACGGAGAAGGCGCTGGAGGCGATCGTGGCCCAGGCCCGCGAGCGCTGGCGCCTGTTCGACGCGCTCGTGATTCACCGCTACGGCGACCTGGGGCCGGGCGATCAGATCGTGCTCGTGGCCGTCACGTCCGCCCATCGCGGCGACGCGTTCGCGGCCTGCGAATTCATCATGGACTATCTGAAGACGGAAGCCCCGTTCTGGAAGAAGGAGTCCACGCCGCAGGGTGAGCGCTGGGTCGACGCCCGCGATACCGACACGGCCGCCCGAGAGCGCTGGACGGGCGGTGAAAAGGCGTCTGGTCGCTGAATTCGCCCAAATCTTCCTAAGTTCGGCGAATTTCTTCTATTTTTGACGATTGAGGCTCGGCGGCTCGTCGAGGGTTTCTCGTCATTCCTCGCGGCGCGCCTTGGCCCGCTTCACGCTCTCCAGCAGCGCCCGTTGCGCCGGCGGCAGCGCGTATTCCCACCCGAACAGGTTCAGTTGAAGGCTCTCCGCGATGCGGATGGCCGGTTCGGCAAACGCGAAAGCGGCTTGCGGCTCGAACAGCGTGTCCAGCGTATCGAAGAACAGTGCGAGCCAGCGGCTGAAGTGTTCGCCGCTCAGATGCCCGAATGGCTGATGCGCCTGCGTCACGTTGCCGCGGTAGCGCTTGGCGCCGAGCACGATGCTCGACCAGAACGCCACCATCTTTTCCAGGTGCGGGTCCCAGCGGCCCGCCAGCGCTTGTCCGAAGACAGGGCCGAGCATGTCGTCGTCGCGAATGCGTCCGTAGAACGTGTGCACGAGTACCCGCACGGCGCCTTCATCGATCTCGGCGAAGCGCGTCGCGGGAAGGTCGGGCTGGGCGAGGGGCTGCTTTTCGGTATCGACCGCAGTATCGGTGGCGCTCGCGGCGGGCGATTCAGTGTGCAATCCGGCGCGCGATTCAGCGGCGCCAGGCGTTCGGACGGCGGGATGGTCCATGGTGCGGCATGCTTAAAATCGCTATTATGAGCTTCAAACCCGGGCGTGTCCTGCGGTTGCTCGATTCCCCCGAAATCCCCCACCGCAAGCCCCTGCGCCGGCCTGAGACCGGCTTGCGCGAAATGTCAATCGTCGCGCTGTAATGCCCCTTGAAACCGAGGGGAATTGTCCGCACATCCGATCCAGCAAGATTCTTACCGGAGCACTAGATGCGACAAGACAAATTCACCACGCAGTTCCTGGAAGCGCTGGCTGATGCCCAAAGCATGGCAGTCGGTCGCGACCAGCAATACATCGAGCCGCTGCACCTTCTCGCCGCGCTGATCGCACAACCCGAGGGCGCCGCGCGCTCGCTGCTGCAGCGCGCCGGCGTGCAGGTGCAGCCGCTCGCCCACGACATCGAGGCGGCCATCGCCAGGCTGCCGCAGGTGCAGGGCACCGACGGCAACGTGCAGGTCGGGCGCGAGCTCGCCGGCCTGCTCAACCAGGCCGACAAGGAAGCGCAAAAGCATGGCGACAGCTATATCGCCAGCGAAATGTTCCTGCTCGCGCTCGCCGACGACAAGGGCGAGACGGGCAAGCTCGCCCGCGCCCGGGGGCTCACGCGCAAGTCGCTCGAAGCCGCCATCGAAGGCGTGCGCGGCGGCGCATCCGTCAACAGCCAGGATGCCGAGAGCCAGCGCGAAGCCCTCAAGAAGTACACCCTCGACCTGACGGAGCGCGCGGCCCAGGGCAAGCTCGATCCGGTGATCGGCCGCGACGACGAAATCCGTCGCACGATCCAGATCCTGCAACGCCGCACCAAGAACAACCCGGTGCTCATCGGCGAGCCGGGCGTGGGCAAGACCGCCATCGTGGAAGGTCTCGCGCAGCGTATCGTGAACGGCGAAGTGCCGGAGTCGCTCAAGAACAAGCGCGTGCTCGCGCTCGACATGGCCGGGCTCCTCGCGGGCGCCAAGTTCCGTGGCGAATTCGAGGAGCGTCTGAAGGGCGTGCTCAACGACATTGCCAAGGACGAAGGCCGCACGATCCTGTTCATCGACGAGATTCACACGATGGTCGGCGCCGGCAAGGCCGAGGGCGCCATGGACGCGGGCAACATGCTCAAGCCGGCGCTCGCACGCGGCGAACTGCATTGCATCGGCGCGACCACGCTCGACGAATATCGCAAGTACATCGAGAAGGATGCCGCCCTCGAGCGCCGCTTCCAGAAGGTGCTCGTGGAAGAGCCGAGCGTGGAAGCGACCATCGCCATCCTGCGCGGTCTGCAGGAAAAGTACGAACTGCACCACGGCGTGGAGATCACCGACCCGGCCATCGTGGCGGCGGCGGAGCTCAGCCAGCGCTATATCACCGATCGCTTCCTGCCCGACAAGGCCATCGATCTGATCGACGAAGCGGCTTCGAAGATCAAGATGGAAATCGACTCGAAGCCGGAAGTGATGGACAAGCTCGACCGTCGCCTGATTCAGTTGAAGATCGAGCGCGAGGCCATCAAGAAGGAAACCGACGAAGCGTCGCAGAAGCGTCTGGCGTTGATCGAGGAAGAGATCTCGCGTCTGGAGCGCGAGTACGCCGATCTGGAAGAAGTGTGGACGGCCGAGAAGGCTGCCGTGCAGGGCAGCGCACAGGTCAAGGAAGAGATCGACCGCGTGCGCGCCGAGATCGCGAAGCTGCAACGTGAAGGCAAGCTCGACAAGGTGGCCGAACTGCAGTACGGCAAGCTGCCTCAGCTCGAAGCGCAGTTGAAGGACGCCGACGCCGCCGAAGCGGCGGGCCAGCAGGCGCACCCGCGTCTGTTGCGCACGCAGGTCGGCACCGAGGAGATCGCGGAAGTGATCTCGCGGGCCACGGGTATCCCGGTCTCGAAGATGATGCAGGGCGAGCGCGAGAAGCTGCTCAACATGGAAGCGAAGCTGCACGAGCGCGTGGTCGGGCAGGACGAGGCGATCACCGCCGTGGCGGACGCCATCCGTCGTTCGCGCGCAGGGCTGGCCGATCCGAATCGTCCGTACGGTTCGTTCCTGTTTCTCGGACCGACCGGGGTGGGCAAGACCGAGCTGTGCAAGGCGCTCGCCATGTTCCTGTTCGATTCGGAGGAGCACCTCATTCGCATCGACATGAGCGAGTTCATGGAGAAGCACAGCGTGGCGCGTCTGATCGGCGCGCCCCCGGGCTACGTCGGCTATGAGGAAGGGGGCTATCTCACCGAAGCCGTGCGTCGCAAGCCGTACAGCGTGATCCTGCTCGACGAGATCGAGAAGGCGCACCCGGACGTGTTCAACGTGCTGCTGCAGGTACTGGACGACGGTCGCATGACCGACGGTCAGGGGCGCACCGTGGACTTCAAGAACACGGTGATCGTGATGACGTCGAACCTCGGTTCGTCGATGATCCAGTCCATGGTGGGCGAGCCGCAGGATCGCATCAAGGACGCCGTGTGGACGGAGATCAAGGATCACTTCCGTCCGGAGTTCCTGAACCGGATCGACGAAGTCGTGGTGTTCCACGGACTCGACCAGAAGCACATCGAGTCGATCGCATCGATCCAGATCGAGATCCTGCGTCAACGTCTGGCGAAGCTCGACATGACGCTCGACGTCAGCAAGGCGGCGCTCATGCACGTGGCACGCGAGGGCTTCGATCCGGTGTTCGGGGCACGTCCGCTCAAGCGCGCCATCCAGCAGGAGATCGAAAACCCGGTCGCCAAGCTGGTGCTCGCCGGCAAGTTCGGGCCGAAGGACACGATCCCGGTCGACTGGCGCAACGGCCGCTTCACCTTCGAAGGCGAGGCGGCGGCACAGGCGGCCAAGGACAGCCAGGCCGCTGCGGAGTAACGCCGGGCGGACGCTCGCGCAGAGGCGGCGGGCTCATGCTCGCTGACGGCGATCGGGCAACGTCCATAACGTCGCTGACATTGGTAGTGCCGACAACCCCGCGTTCCTCACGGAGCGCGGGGTTATTTTTTCCGCCGAGGCGAGCGGTGGCCACGGAGGTCCCGCCGCATGCACGTCCACGAGCGGGCACGCGGATGCCCGGCATTGGCGTGTCACAATCGTCGGTGAGAATGCCGGACTGGCCGGCCGCAGGGCATGCTGTCGGAGCTGACGTCGTTCGCGACGCCCACCGACCGTTCGCGCAACCCGCCGCGGCTTTCGTCGCATGGCAGGTGCCCGGCTGGCGCTCCGGTCCTATCGTTCCGTCATCGAATCGCTCGAGGAGAGGACGTGATGACGACGATAGTGGCATTGCATGTGGCAGCCGCCGGGGTGGCGGTGTTGCTCGGTATCGGAATTCTGGTGCTTCGGCGCGGGACGCCGCGCCACCGATGGCTGGGACGGGCGTGGGCGCTGGCGATGGTGGTGACGGCGGTGTCGAGCTTCGGCATCCGGGAGTTGCGACACGGCGAGCTGTCGTGGTTACACTTGCTCGCGGCGTGGGTACTGTTCAGCCTGACGATGGCGATCACGGCCATCCGGCGCGGCAACGTGGCGTTGCATCGGCGTAGTATGCTGGGCCTCTACACGGGCCTGGTCGTCGCCGGCGTGGCAGCGGTCGCGGTGCCGGGCCGCACGTTGAGTCTGTCGCTCGCGCGCCCGCCGCAGGCGTTCGTCGCGAGAGACGAGACGGCACAAAGAGAAATGACGGCGCTTGTGATGCAGCACACAGGAGAACGCGGGGCAGGCGGGCAAGGTGGATCACAATGACAACGACGATGAGACGACCGCAATCCGTGGAGCCGGCCGTGCCGCCGGAGCGCGCCGCGCCGCGTGGGCTCTGGCTGTCCTTTGTGCGCGAGCTGGCCGGTGTGTTGCTGTTCAATACGCTCATTGCCGTGATCCTTCGGCTCATCGGCTTTGGCGGCACGTTCTGGCAGAACCTCGTATTCAGTCAGTGCATCGGGATCTCGATCGCGGTGTTGATCGACGGCGGACGCCGGGTGCTGTGGCGGCGAGGCGCGCCGCCGATGGCGCCGTTCCTGCTGTTGGTGGCGTTTGGATGCGCGGCGGGGCTCGCTGCCGGCATCGCGTTGGGCACGGCGCTGCTGGGTGTGCCCATGGCGATATGGCGTCCGGTCAACGGTCACACGGTGCCGATCGTGCTGGTGATCGCATTGCTGGGGACCGCCATTGGCACGTATAACGGCTGGTCCCGGGCCAGACTGGCGCAACTGCGCGAAGCCGCCGCGCAGCAGGCGCTGCGTGAGGCGGCCGCCGAGAAGCAACTGGTGCGGGCGCAGTTGCAGACGCTTCAGGCGCAACTCGAACCGCACTTTCTCTTCAACGTGCTGGCCAATCTCGATTCGTTGATCGCGAGCGATCCGGCGCGAGCGCGCGAATTGCTTGGACATCTGAACCGGTTCGTGCGCGCATCGCTCGCCGCGACGCGCGCCGAGTCCACCACGCTGGCCGACGAATTCGCGTTGATCGACGCGTTGCTGGCAATTCAGCGAATCCGCTTTGGCGAACGCCTGCGCTACCGCATCGATTTGCCGGACGACTGCCGCGCGCTGCGTGTGTTGCCGATGCTCGTTCAGCCGCTTGTGGAGAACGCCATCAAGCACGGTGTGGAGCCGCTCACCGAGGGCGCCGCGGTGCACGTGAGTGCGCAACGCGAGCCTCTGGGGAACGGCGGCGAGTGTGTTGTCCTTCGCGTAGCCGATGACGGTGCGGGTTTTCGCGCGGCTGGGGGCGCTGGATCGATGTCGGCGGGAGCGGTGGGCGCGGCCGCATCGACGGCAGCGGGTGCATCCGGCGTCGACCCGATCGGTTTGCGTGGGCCGAGCGAGGGTGACGGCGTCGGCCTGACCAATATTCGAGAGCGCCTGCGTGTGCTCTACGGCGACGCCGCGCGCCTCACGCTCACCGAGCGCGTGCCGCGCGGCGTGATCGCGACGCTACGGCTGCCCGTGGGGGCGCCCGGGTCGCCAACGGCATAGGTTTCCAGTCCCAGTGAGTGCAGTGCATGACACCCCCCGTCGCTTTGATTGCCGAAGACGAACCGTTGCTCGCCGACGCCTTGCGCGCGCTGCTCGCGCACGCGTGGCCCGAACTGCGGATGTTGCCCGTGGCGCCGGACGGCACGTCGGCGATTGCCGCCATCGCGCAGTCGCAGCCGGATGTGGTCTTTCTCGACATCGCGATGCCCGGCATGTCGGGACTCGATGTCGCGCGCGCGTGCGCACGCCTGGCGCGGCCGCCGCAGATCGTGTTCGTGACGGCGTTCGACCGCTTCGCGCTCGACGCCTTCGAAGCGGCCGCCGTGGACTACCTGCTCAAGCCGGTGGAGCCCGACCGGCTCGCACGCACGGTCGCTCGCGTACGGGAGCGGCTTGCGTCACCGTCCGGTGGCACACTTTCGCAACTGTTGACGACGCTGCGCGCGCATCTGGAACAGGAATCCGTACCGCTGGCGGCGAGCACGGACGGGAACGGCGGAGAGGGTTCTTCGGCGTTGGCCGCCAACGGAACGAAGGGCACGAAAGGTGCGAAGGGCGTGAAAGGCACGATCGGCACGATCGGCGCGAACGGTTCGAATGATTCGAATGGCACGCGTCCGTCAGTTCACCACGAAGCACTCACGATGAGGGCAGATGTGCAGAACGCTGACACCGCGGCTGCAGCGGGCGCAGCGATCCCGCCTCGGGACTACTTGCGTTTCGTGCGGGCGTCGGTCGGCGACGAGATCCGCATCGTGCCGGTGGAGGAGGTGTGCTTCTTCGAGGCGGCCGACAAGTACGTGATGGTCGCGACCGTCGACGGCGACCTGCTCATTCGGACCAGCTTGCGCGAGTTGCTGCCGCAGCTCGACCCGTCGCGCTTCTGGCAGGTGCATCGCAGCACTGTCGTCAACGTGGCGGAAGTCGTGAGCGCGCAGCACACGCCGCTCGGCCGCCTCACGCTCAAGCTCAAGCGTCGCAAGGACCGGGTGGCCGTCAGTCGCCAGTACGCTCACCTGTTTCGACAGATGTAGCGTCGGGTGCGGGCGCGAAGAACTCGCTGGGCGTGCGTCCGAAGGTGCGCTTGAACATCGCCGAGAATGCGCTCTGGCTCCGGTAGCCAAGCTCACGCGCGATGCGCGCGAGCGGATAGCCTTTCGACGCGAGCGGAATCGCCTGCGCGAGCACGACCTGCTGCCGCCACTGCACGAAACTCATGTTGAGCTCCTGCCGGAACAGGCGCCCGATCGTGCGCGGGCTGGCCCCGGCATAGCGGGCCCATTGGTCGAGCGTCCAGGCGCGCGCCGGATCGGCCAGCATCGCGTTGCACAGCGTGAGCAGACGCTTGTCGCGCGGCAGCGGCACTTCCAGCGGCAGTGGCGACGCGCGCCGCAACTCGTCCAGGATCAGCTTGCCGAGCCACTGCTCGCGCGGTGCGTCGAGTTCCGTTTCGGGGACATCGATGGCCGCGATCAATTCGCGCAGCAGCGACGAGACTTCCACCACGCGACAGTGATCGAGCCCGGCCGGAATGACCGTCGGGTGCACGTACAGCGTGCGCAGGTAGGACGGTTCGTTCACTTGCAGGCTGTGTTCGACGTTCGGCGGTATCCAGATGGCGCGCGACGGCGGGACGATCCACGCTGCATCGGCCACTGCGATCTGGATCACGCCGCGCGGCGTGTAGGCGACCTGCGCCCAGGCATGACGATGATCGGGCACGCGAATGCCGTCGCGTAGCGGCCGTCCGCGCACGCGAACCGGACGTTCGTGGGTCGGCGTGAACTCGACGGGCACCACGTGCTTCGCCGGTGCTTCGGAGGCGGCCGGATCGCTTGCCTGCGGCTCGGCATCGCCGCGCTCGGGGCTTGGCAATGCGTCGGTCGGTGCAGCGGCCGGCACGGAGGGGATGTGGGGCATGGCGTAAGCACGACAATTTGTGTGCCATAAGTGTAATTCAGCCGCCTTGACCCTTGCGCCCGTTGAATCCATTGCGTTCATTGCGTCCATTGTGGCCGCGGCGGTGCTTCACGCCGAAGCCGGGCCTACGAGAGCACCGTCCTTCCGGGCGAACCGGCATCAGCTTTCCGGGTCGCCAAGGCGCTATGATCGGCGCATCGACGACCCAACGATGGATACGCTATGAACGAGCCCACACGCGTCGCGTCGCACGACGACGCGATCTACGCTTTCGTCTACGGCACCCTGCGCGCCGGAGAGATCAACGACATGATGCGCGCGGCGCAGCGGCATGGCATTGCCGCACCGGTCTACATCGGTACCGCTGCAATGCCCGGACGGCTCTACGATTTCGGCGCTTATCCCGGCATGGTTCTCGCGACCTCCGGCGCAGACGCCGCCCGCGTGACCGGAGACGTCTATCGTATTCCGGCGGCGCTGGTCCCGGTGCTCGATGACATCGAAGCGGTGTACCCGGGCGAGGCGGGGCTGTTCGTTCGCGAAGTGTGGGATGTCGTTTGCGATGGCGCGACGTATGCCTGCATCGTTTATCCGGTCAGTACGTCGGCGGTGTCGCAACTTCCGCAAATTCCGGATGGCGACTGGGTCGCCTATCGCCGTGCCCGGGATACGAGCGCGGCTTGAAATGTCGTCTTGTGTGTCAGGAGCGGGAATGGCGGCCAGGAGCACACGGCGTGCCCGGGGGGTGTCCGGGGCTATTTGTCGCCGACAGACGGTTCCGGCGGCGGTGCGGCCATTCGCATACGAAACCCGAACGGATTGAGCGAGGTGCCGACGTCGTAGTGATCGATGCCGTCCGTGCGCTTGAGCCAGCGCGCCAGACCCAGCGTCGCGGGCAGCACCAGCCACTGCAGTGCGCACTTGAAGACGAATTCGATCCCGGCCATGCGAGCCATTGCGTCGACGTCGAGCACATAGGCAAACGCCACCACCACGAAGACGATCGAGTCCAGTGCCGCCGCCAGCGCGCTGCCCAACGTGAAACGAAGACTGGCCAGCCGGCCGTGCATCGCGACCTTCATGCGTGCGAGCGTCGCGGCGTTCGCGAACTCGCCCACGAGGCATGCCGACACGGAGGCGAGGAACATGTGCGCGATGGCCTCGAACCAGCGGCGCTGAACCTCGTCGGTGAAGCCGGTTTGCGCGGCCCACGCGGGGTCTGTCGGAAACATCGCCATGAGCCATAGAAACGCCAGCATTACCAGATTGGCGCCGAGACCGCTCCAGATCACCACGCGGCTGATGCGGTAGCCATAGACTTCGGTCAGTACCGACGAGAACAGATAGGCGAACGGGAAGCTGATGAGGGCGGCCGAGATCGTGAGACGCAACGGCTCGCCCGACACCGTCCAGGGCAGAACGACCTCGCACACGCGCGCGCCCATCGCGTTCGAAATCAGCAGGAAGCTGACGAAGCCGATGGCCAGCACGATGACGGCGGGCGTGATGCGGGTGGCCTGGCGGGCGGGCAAAGAGGGGCCGGGGAGCGGCGTTGCGGTGGTATCGGTTGTTGCCATCATTGACGAACGGTGCGGAGGTTGGTGACGGACGTGGCATGCGTCGAGCGCACGGGGTTGATGTCGATGCCGTGGCGTCGCGTGAAGCGTGCACTGACGACGAGCCGCGTCGGTGCGCATTGCGCGAGGATATCGGAGAAAAGCGTCTCCACGCATTGCTCGATGTACATCTCGCTGTCCCGGTACGACAGCACGTACGCCAGCAGCGAACGCCGGCAGATCGGCGTGCCAGTGTAGTCGAACCATACCGTGCCGTAGTCGACGCCGCCGCTGAGCGGGCAGCGGATGCTCAAAAGGTCGGAAGTCAGGCATTCGTGCACGGTGGATGGGAACGGGGACGAGGATGCGCACGAGGAGGGCGCTGCCGCCGCGTCGCGCGCCCGGGACAGGAGGTCGGCGCGCACGCCGCCGCGCACCACGCCGACGGGCTCCGAATCGAGCGTCTGTGTATCGGGCGCGCAAGCCATGGTCGTGCGCACCGCCTGACGTACGGGCGTCGTGCGAACGAGGACATACTCCTGCAAAGACCGCGACAACTCACCCGCAACGTGTGCCTCGAGCGCTTCCGGCGATTCGAAGCACTGCTCGCGCAGCGTCAGGAAGTAGCGTTGCGCGTCCGCCATTTCCAGGGTGTAGGGGGAACTGCACGGAATGACCAGTTCGACGACGGCGATCTGCGGCCGTTCGTGCATGTCGAGCCAGCTCACTTCGTAGTGATTCCACAGGTCGTAGCCACGCGCGGCGACGATCGCCGACGGGGGGCGGCACCGAAGCCGGCTTCGGGGGATGGGATGAATCGCGGCACGCTGGCGCGAGAGTGGCCGTGCGGCGCTGAGGTCGATGTCCGCAAGCTCCCACTGCGGCGGACGGTGTGAATCGCGAAAGGTCATATCGTGTGCAGTCCGGAATCGGTCGACCCACGACCCTATCGCGCGACATCTCGCACCTGCAATGGGGCGACTCTGAAAATATGACGGTGGAACCCTCTCTCCTTTTTGAACGGATCGCACGGCAGAGGATTGGGCGTGATGCGTCGCCATGTCCGAATATGACCAGCGCTGCCGGTGCCGATATGGGACGATTCAGTCACTTCGACTCTCTCGGGGCGGCCTGTCCGCCGCCCGTTCGACCATGCGTTCTTCCGACATCGCCCGTTTGTTGACGCTTTCCGCCATCTGGGGAGCGAGCTTTCTGTTCATGCGCATCATCGTGCCCGCCCTCGGGCCGCTGCCCACGGCGTTCCTGCGCGTCCTGCTCGGCGCGACAGGCCTCGCCGTCATCCTGCTGGTGATGCGCGTGCGCTGGCAGTTCAAGGGGCTGCTGGGCGCATCGATGGCGTTAGGCGTCATCAACTCCGGCATCCCCTTCGTGATGTACTGCCTCGCGGCGCGCGTACTGCCCGCCGGCTACTCCGCCATTCTCAACGCCACCACGCCGCTCATGGGCGTGATCATCGGCGCGCTCTTCTTCCGCGAACGGCTCACGAGTGCCAAGGCGCTCGGCGTCCTGCTGGGGCTGATCGGCGTCGCGGTGCTCACGCGCACCGGGCCGGTGACGATGTCGGGCCCGGTGCTGATGGGCGCGCTGGCGTGTCTCGTCGCGACCTCGTGCTACGGTCTCGCCGGCTATCTGACCAAACGGTGGATCACTGAGCGGGGTGGCCTCGACGCCAAGCTCGTGGCCTTCGGCAGCCAGTTGGGCGCGTCGGTCGTGCTGCTGCCGTTCTTTGCCTATATCTCGGCCACCGCCGACATTCCCGGGCCGGTGACCGGTGGCGTGTGGGCCGCCATGGCGGCACTCGGTTTCCTGTGCAGTGCGGTCGCCTACATGTTGTTCTTCCGCCTGATCGCGGATCTCGGACCATTGCGCTCGCTGACCGTCACGTTCCTCATCCCGCCGTTCGGCGTTCTGTGGGGCGCGCTGTTCCTCGACGAAGCCGTCACCCTGGCGCATCTGGCGGGAGGCTGTTTCATCGCCTTGGCCGTGTGGCTCGTGTGCAAGCCGCCCAAGGCGGCGCCTGCCACCCATCGCGCCACCTCATGACGTGACGCGCGGTGTGGCGGGATCGCCGGGCGCCGCAGCGACTGCGACTCCGCAATCCGCAATCCGCAATCCGCAATCCGCAACCTCGCCTCCTCCCCGAAGCCGATAACTTGTGTTATCGGCTTTTTTCATGATGCGAAATGTCTTTGCGATCCGTAAAAATTTGCGCTGCTTGGCACAATGGCGTGATTTCAGGAAGGAAAATATCGTTTCACATCAAGAAATAATTTCTTTATCTGATTGATTTTAATAAATAAAAAATATCTGATAAGACGGTAATTCGTTCTGTTGCGTTGCGTGACAAATCCCTAAACTCTTATACAAGACCTGCCGATTTGGAGACGCCGCAAGCGGTCAACCAAGACCCCCCGGCAAGGACAAGGCAGCAAGAGTCACCTTCT
Organism: Pandoraea pulmonicola; assembly: GCF_000815105.2. NCBI lineage: Bacteria > Pseudomonadati > Pseudomonadota > Betaproteobacteria > Burkholderiales > Burkholderiaceae > Pandoraea > Pandoraea pulmonicola. Next base: position 2,557,506 of record NZ_CP010310.2, read on the forward strand.
TATTTGTATCGAGAAACCAGGAGAGATCATCATGACGACGCGTCAAGAACAAGTGAAGCAACTGGAGCAGGACTGGGCGAACAATCCGCGCTGGAAAGGCATCAAGCGCGGTTATACGGCCGAGGACGTGGTTCGCCTGCGCGGTTCGATCCAGCCGGAGCAGACGCTGGCCCGCCGCGGTGCCGAGCGCCTGTGGAACATGATCAACGAAGAGCCGTTCGTCAACGCCCTCGGCGCGTTGACCGGCAACCAGGCCATGCAGCAGGTCAAGGCAGGCCTCAAGGCGATCTACCTGTCGGGCTGGCAAGTCGCAGGCGACGCCAACCTCGCGGGCGAAATGTACCCGGATCAGTCGCTGTACCCGGCCAACTCGGTGCCGCAGGTCGTGCGTCGCATCAACAACACGTTCACGCGCGCCGACCAGATTCAATGGTCGGAAGGCAAGAACCCGGGCGACGAAGGCTACATCGACTACTTCGCACCGATCGTGGCCGATGCCGAAGCCGGTTTCGGCGGCGTGCTCAACGCCTTCGAACTGATGAAGGCGATGATCGAAGCGGGTGCCGGCGGCGTTCACTTCGAAGACCAGCTCGCGTCGGTCAAGAAGTGCGGCCACATGGGCGGCAAGGTGCTCGTGCCGACGCGCGAAGCGGTGGCCAAGCTGGTGGCCGCGCGTCTGGCTGCGGACGTGCTCGGCGTGCCGACGGTGCTCATCGCCCGTACCGATGCCGAAGCCGCGGACCTCATCACGGCGGACGTCGACCCGCTCGACCAGCCGTTCTGCACCGGCGAGCGCACGGTCGAGGGCTTCTATCGCACCCGCAATGGCCTCGATCAGGCGATCGCGCGTGGCCTGGCCTATGCGCCGTACGCCGACCTGGTGTGGTGCGAGACCGGCAAGCCGGATCTCGAGTTCGCCAAGCAGTTCGCGGAAGGCATTCACAAGCACTTCCCGGGCAAGATGCTCTCGTACAACTGCTCGCCGTCGTTCAACTGGAAGAAGAACCTCGACGACGCGACCATCGCCAAGTTCCAGAAGGAACTCGGGGCAATGGGCTACAAGTTCCAGTTCATCACGCTGGCTGGCTTCCACAGCCTGAATTACTCGATGTTCAACCTGGCGCATGGCTATGCCCGCCGTCAGATGAGCGCCTTCGTCGAGTTGCAGGAAGCCGAATTCGCCGCGGCCGACAAGGGCTTCACGGCGGTCAAGCACCAGCGCGAGGTGGGTACGGGCTACTTCGATGCCGTCACGCAAACGATCGAGCGCGACGCATCGACCACGGCCCTGAAGGGTTCGACGGAGGACGAACAGTTCTTCGACGAGAAGAAGGCGCAAGTCAAGGCAGCCTGACCGGGCTGAGGGAGGGCGTGGTGCGCCCGTCCGCGACGATGCGCGTGGGGGCGTGTCGTCGCGGTACGGAACGTACGGCGCCATGACTGCGCATCCGGCCTATCCGGCCGGGGCGGCGCGAACTGCGGTCCCGTCGCAGCGAGTGCCGCAATGCACGCCTGACGAGAAGAGGCCCGCGAGCTTATCCGGCTCGTGGGCCTTTTTTCATGTTTCGTCCCTCGGCCGAGTTGCCGCGACGCTTGAGCCGATCGGAGCCGATCCGAAGGCCGTCACCGCGCCGCGTGCGCAGAGGTGCTCATCGATAGACGAGAACGGGAATCTTGGAGTGCACGAGAACGCGCTGCGTTTCGCTGCCGAGCAACAGGCTGGAGAGGCCGCGTCGGCCGTGGGAGGCCATCAGGATGACGTCGCAGCCATGACGTTCGGCCGCATCGATGATGCCGAGATAGGGCGCCGGAAACGTAGAGCTGTCGCGGTCGAACGGCACGCCCGCAGCGGCGGCGGCGGCGGCCAGTTTGTCGAGATGCGCGCTCGCCTCTTCGGCGATGCGCTCGCTGAACGTGTTGGGCGCCTCGAGCACGTATTCGCTGAACGGCGAATACGGGTACTCGGCGAGGCAGCAATAGCCCGTGACTCTCGCGCCCAGTGCACGCGCCAGTTCGAGTCCGCCGGTGACGGCTTTCTCGGAGAGATCCGAACCATCGGTCGGAATGAGGATGTGGGTAAACAACATATGACCTCCCGCTGTTTGCGTTGCTGAACACGCGTTCACAGGCTCGCGCAGGTATTTCGGTCTTGCACCCAGCCCGTCGCGGTGCTCCGTCAACGGACCCTTCGCTTCGATTCTATGGCTTTGGCGCGACGCAACAACGGGGGCAAACCCGATGCCGCGGATATCGTCGCACCGGCATCTTCAGTAAAGCGCAATGCACGTGCACAGGTATCGTGCAGGAACCCGTTGCGCACAAAAGACCGGAATTCGATACGTCCGCCCGCCATCGCATCGTCAGCATTCCTCATCTGTGCATGAGACGCACCATGCGTTACAAACGTTCCGCGCGACGCTTGCGTCAGCGCGTGGGGTTGCCCGGGGGCAGGTCGTCGCGCCAGTAGGTCGAGCGGCTGTAATGGTGCTTGAGATGATCGATGAACAGGCGCACGCGCAGCGGCAGGTGACGCCGCTGCGGGAACACGGCGTGGATGCCGATGGGTGGCGCGGCGAAGTCGTCCAGCACGGTGACGAGGCGTCCCGCACGGATGTCGTCGCCCACCTCCCACCACGAACGCCACGCCAGCCCATAGCCCTCCAGACACCAGTCGTGCAACACGGCGCCGTCGGTGCATTCCATGTTGCCGTTCACGCGGATGGTGACGACCTTGCCCGCGTGAGAGAACGTCCAGCCGCGCTGCTGGTTGGCCGTCGAGCCGAAGGCGAGGCAGTTGTGACGAGCGAGGGCGTCAAGCGATTCGGGGCGGCCGTATTGCGCGAGGTAATGGGGCGAGGCCACGCACACACGGCGGTTCTCGCCCAGGCGCAACGACACGAGGCTCGAGTCGGGCAGCTCACCCAGGCGGATCGCACAGTCGAAGCCTTCGTTGACGAGATCGACTAGGCGGTCGGAAAGATCGAGCGTGACCGTGACATCCGGATGCGACCCGATGAACATCGGCAACAGCGGTGCGACGTGCCGTCGACCGAACCCGGCAGGCGCCGAGAGCCGCAGATGGCCGCTTGCCTTCACACCTCCCGCCGACACCGCGGCTTCCGCGTTGTGCATCTCGTTGAGAATGCGCTGGCAGTCCTCCAGGAAGGCAGAGCCTTCGAAGGTGAGCGTGACGCGCCGCGTCGTACGCATGAGCAGCTTCACGCCCAGCCGGGCTTCGAGGGCGTCGATGCGCCGGCCGATGACGGCGGGCGCCACGCCCTCCATTGCCGCTGCCGCCGAGAGGCTTCCCTTGGCGGCCACGGCCACGAACGTTTCGAGTTGTTTGAAGCGGTCCACTCGGCGATTATGTACTAAAAAGTAAAAGATAAAGTGATTTAAGCGCTCTTTTATGGCGTTGGTTATGAATAATACAATCGAGCCACCATGACAAGTCGGTGCGAGTGATACCCAGCTTATGACTTCGCGTATTCAGGCCGTGATCTTCGACGCCTACGGCACGCTGTTCGACGTGTATTCGGTCGCCGCGGCGGCCGAGCAGCAATTCCCCGGTCATGGGGCGGCGTTGGCCGAACTCTGGCGCGCCAAGCAGATCGAGTACACGCAGCTGCGCTCGCTGAGCGGCCCGCGCGGCGAGCGCTACCGGCCGTTTTGGGACGTCACGGCCGATGCGCTGCGCTACGCCGCCGCGCGTCTGAACCTCACGCTCACGCCCGTGGCCGAGAAGCGGCTGATGGACGAATACACGTGCCTGTCCGTCTTCCCCGAGAATCCACCCGTGTTGCGCGCGCTGCGCGCGATGGGGCTTCGCCTCGGCGTGCTCTCGAACGGCAATCCGCAGATGCTCGACGTCGGCCTGAAGAGCGGGGGGATCAAGGACTTGTTCGATCACGTACTGTCGGTCGACGCGGTACGCAAATACAAGACGGCTCCCGAGGCCTACCAACTCGGACCCGATGCGTTCGGCCTGCCGGCCGACGCCATCGTTTTCGTCTCCAGCAACGGCTGGGACGCGGCCGGCGCCACCTGGTTCGGTTACCCGTCCTTCTGGGTCAACCGGGCCGGGTGGCCGGTCGAACAACTCGGCGTAACGCCGCAAGGGATGGGGCGCGATATGCGCGACTTGCAGCGGTTCGTCGAGGCATTGACGGGAGCGCGCGCCTGACACCCCTCGTGGTGCGAGGCCTTGTGCAAAGCCCCTGAAGTTCTTCCTTGCGGCGCACTCCCTTATATAAATCAAGAGAGCTGGAGATCCCTGATGCCCCTGATGCTGCCCCCCGGCATGCAATTGCATGTCGACGTCAATACCGATATTCGTCCCGAGTACGAAGCGATCCTGACGCCCGAGGCGCTCGCCTTCATCACCAGGCTGCACCGCGCATTCGAGCCGCGTCGCCAGGAACTGCTCGCCGCCCGCGCGGCGCGCGTCGCCCGCCTGGATGCCGGCGAAGTGCCCGACTTCCTCCCCGAGACGCAACCGATTCGCGATGGCGACTGGCGCATTGCGCCGCTGCCGGCGGCACTGCAATGCCGCCGCGTGGAGATTACCGGGCCGGTCGAGCGCAAGATGATCATCAACGCGCTCAATTCGGGGGCGGACAGCTATATGACCGACTTCGAGGACTCGAACACGCCGAACTGGCACAACCAGTTGCAGGGCCACATCAATGTGCGCGACGCCGTGCGCGGCGTCATCAGCCTCGAGCAGAACGGCAAGCACTACAAATTGAACGACAAGGTGGCCACGCTGATCGTGCGTCCGCGCGGCTGGCATCTCGACGAGAAGCATGTGAGCGTGGACGGCGTGCGCATGTCGGGCAGCCTGTTCGATTTCGGCCTGCATTTCTTCCACAACGCCAAGGCGTCGCTGGCGCGCGGCTTCGGTCCGTACTACTACCTGCCGAAGCTCGAGAGCCATCTCGAGGCGCGTCTGTGGAACGACGTCTTCGTGCTCGCCCAGAACGAGCTCGGCGTGGCGCAAGGCACGATCAAGGCGACCGTGCTCGTCGAAACGATTCTCGCCGCCTTCGAGATGGACGAGATCCTGTACGAGCTGCGCGAGCACAGCTCGGGGCTGAACGCCGGGCGCTGGGACTACATCTTTTCGTGCATCAAGAAGTTCAAGGTCGACGCGGACTTCTGCCTGGCCGATCGCAGCCGCATCAACATGACGGTGCCGTTCATGCGCGCTTACGCGTTGCTGCTGCTCAAGACGTGCCATCGTCGCGGTGCGCCGGCCATTGGCGGCATGAGCGCGCTCATTCCCATCAAGAACGATCCGGAAGCGAACGAGAAGGCGATGGCCGGCATTCGCGGCGACAAGGCACGCGATGCGACCGACGGCTATGACGGCGGTTGGGTCGCGCACCCGGGCCTCGTGCCGGTGGCGATGGAAGAATTCGTGAAAGTGCTCGGCGATCGTCCGAACCAGATCGACAGGCAACGCGACGACGTGAACGTCAAGGGCCGCGATCTGCTGGAGTTCAAGCCCGAAGCCCCGATCACGGAGGCCGGCCTGCGCAACAACATCAACGTCGGTATTCACTATTTGGGCGCCTGGCTCGCCGGCAACGGTTGCGTGCCCATCCATCATCTGATGGAGGACGCCGCGACGGCGGAGATTTCGCGCTCGCAGGTGTGGCAGTGGATTCGCTCGCCCAAGGGCAAGCTCGACGACGGCCGCAAAGTCACCGCCGAACTCGTGCGCGAACTGATTCCGCAGGAGCTCGCGAACGTCAAGGAACTCGTGGGGCAGGTCGCGCCGACGTACGATCGCGCCGCGGTCATCTTCGAGCAGATGAGCACGAGCGAGGACTTCGTGGATTTCCTCACGCTGCCGCTGTACGAAGAAGTGTGAAGCCCGCACGCTGACCGTGTGCACCGTGTGCACCGTGTGCACCGTGTGCGATGAGGTCGAGCAGGCACCTCGATGGGACGATGGCAACATCGTCCCATTTCGTTTCCGGCGCCCTTTGTCTTGTTTGTGGCACCGCGCTACACTGGACCTCGACGTATTCGTACCTGTCTACGCTTCGCTTGCGCGAATGCGCTTCGATACCCGTTCACGAGAGGATGCCGATGTCAGCCGATTTTCCCGACGATGCGCCCCACGATGCGCGAACCGATGCTCACGTCGTCCCGCCGACGGTGCAGCGAAAGCCGCGCGGCCCGGGCCGGATCGTAGAGACGCGGCCGGCCGCGCTTCGTGGACTCTATCCGCCCATCGAGCCGTTCGACAGCGGGATGCTCGACGTGGGCGACGGGCACACCCTCTACTGGGAACGATGCGGCAATCCCCTCGGCAAGCCGGCCGTGTTTCTGCACGGTGGCCCGGGTGGGGGATGCTCGCCCGCGCACCGGCGTCTGTTCGATCCCGAGAAGTACTGCGTCACGCTGTTCGATCAGCGTGGATGCGGGCGCTCGGTGCCTCACGCCTGCCTCGAGCACAACACGACATGGGATCTGGTGGCCGACATCGAGCGTCTGCGCACGAAATTCGGTTACGACCGCTGGCTGGTCTTCGGTGGTTCCTGGGGAAGCACGCTGGCGCTGGCCTATGCCGAGACACATCCGACGCGCGTGAGCGAGTTGGTGCTGCGAGGCATCTTCGCCGTCCGGCGCGAAGAACTGCAGTGGTATTACCAGAAGGGCGCGTCGTGGCTGTTTCCGGACCGATGGGAGAAGTTTGTGGCGCCGATTCCACTGGAGGAACGGGGCGATCTCATGCGCGCCTATCAGAAGCGGCTGACGCATCCGGACGAGGCTGTGCGCATCGAAGCGGCGCGAGCCTGGAGCCAGTGGGAGGGAGGCACCATCACGCTGCTGCCGGACGAACAGCTCACGGACGCCTTCGGCGATCCGCACTATGCGATTGCGTTCGCGCGCATCGAGAACCACTACTTCGTCAACGACGGCTTTTTCGAACCGAATCAGCTCATCGACAGGGCGTCGACGTTGCGCGACATTCCGGGCGTGATCGTGCAGGGCCGCTACGACGCGGCGACGCCCCCGCGCACGGCGTGGGATCTGCACAAGGCGTGGCCCGAAGCGGACTTTTACTGGGCGCCGGATGCGGGACACGCGTTCAGCGAGCCGACGATCCTGCACTGGTTGATCGAAGCCACGGATCGGTTTGCGTCTGCCCCGTGACGTGAGCCGTTGAGGCGAAAGCACGCAGGGCCGCAGCGGGCTTGCGGCGTGCGCAAAGAGAAAAACCCCGCCGTCGACGATTGACGTCAACGTTCGGGGTTTTTTCATCCTGCGGCATCATTCGGATCGGTCCGCTTGCCGTCTGGCAACATCCGTCCGATCCGACGTCGGAAACGCTCAGTCGCCGCGGCGCTTGCTGAAGCCGCCGCCGTTGCCGCCATTGCGATTGCCGAAGCCGCGATCCTGACGCGGGGCGTCAAAGCTGCGGTTGCCACGATCCTGACGGTAGCCACCCTCGAACGAGCGGCCGCCACGGTCTTGACGGTTACCGTCGAACGGGCGCGGCGAACGACGCTCGAAGCGGTCGGTGCTGCTGCCGTTCGAGAAGCCATTGCCACCTTCGTTTTGCTGGTAGCTGCCGTGGAAGCCGTTGCTCTCACGACGCTCAAAGGGGCCGCCCGACGGCTTGTTGCCGCCGAAGCGCTGGCCGCCTTGGTAGCCACCATTGCCGCCGTTACCCCCGTTGCCGCCGTTGTTGCCGTAGCGCGGACCGTTGTTGCTCCAACGGCCGCCGCCGTTGCCCTGACCGTGACGCGGACCGCCACGACCCTGGCCCGGGCGCTTGCCGCCGGCGCCCGCCTTGGGCGGCGAGCGGCGCGGCTCGAAACCAGCCACGACGTTGACCGGCAGCGGTTGACGCGTATAGCGCTCGATGCGACGCACGGCGCCGATTTCGGCGTGCGCGGCGAGGCTCACGGCCACGCCACGGCGACCGGCACGGCCGGTACGGCCGATACGGTGCACGTAGTCTTCCGCGAACTTCGGCAGATCGTAGTTGAATACGTGCGTGATACCCGGCACGTCGATGCCGCGCGCGGCCACATCGGTGGCGACCAGCACGCGCACGCGGCGCTCGCGCAGGGCGCGCAGCGTACGGTTGCGGACGCCTTGCGGCATGTCGCCGTGCAGCGCGGCGCTGTCGAAACCGGCTTGTTCGAGCTGGTCGGCCAGCAGGTCGGCGTCGCGCTTGGTCGACGTAAACACGATGGCCTGATCGAGCGAATCGTTGCCGAGCAGGTGCGTGAGCAGGCGGTCCTTGTGGGCGCGATCGTCCACGTAGTGCAGCGTTTGCTCGATGTTGGCGTTGGTGCGCTGTTCGGTGCCACGCGTGATCTCGATGGTCTCCGGATCGCGCAGCAGACGACGGGTGATCTCGCCCATGCGGCCGTCGATGGTGGCCGAGAACAGCAGCGTCTGACGCGACTCGGGCGTGGCATCGACGATGGTCTGGATGTCGTCGATGAAGCCCATGTCGAGCATGCGATCGGCTTCGTCGAGCACGAGCATCATCAGTTGCGACAGGTCGATCTTGCCGCTGGAGATGTGGTCGAGCAGACGGCCCGGCGTCGCCACGATGATTTCGGGCTGCTTGGCCAGCATTTCGAGCTGACGCGGATAGGGCATGCCGCCCAGGATGCTCACGGTGCGCAGGCGGCGCAGTTGCTTGCCGTACGTGTCGGCGGCGCTCGAGACCTGTTGCGCCAGTTCGCGCGTCGGCGTGAGCACGAGCAGCGACGGCTGGGCGGCGACGCGGCGAACGCGTTGGCCCTTGCGCGGTTTCTCGCCGGGCGCGGCCGGCTGGTTGCGCGGGTGAGCGGCCGGGGCGCGGCTATTGAGCTCGCCGCTGGCCTGCATTTCGGCGAAGCGGTGGATGGCCGGCAGCATGAAGGCGGCCGTCTTGCCGGAGCCCGTCGGGCTCGACACCAGCAGATCGCGACCGGCGAGCGCGGCCGGAATGGCGCGCTGCTGTACGGGCGTCGGGTGGTCGTAGCCGGCGGTGGCCAGTGCCGACAGGATGGCCGGGTTCAGACCGAGTTCGGCGAACGTGGGCTTGCCGTCGTCGTTGCCTGCGGTCGCAGCGTCAACGGTGGCGTCGGCGTTTTCGTCGGACGTGGGGAAATAGGTCTGCGCGAGCGCAGACAGCTTGGACGTCTGTTCCATGAATCCTCTTGCGGATGGATAGGTTGTGTCGGGGCGTTGGCGCCAATCGGCAAACCCAATTCGTCGCAAGCAGGAAGCAAATCGCGGATGGGGCAGAAAGCGGATCGAAATCCGTATCGTAAGCCAGGGACGGCGGCGGGTCGTTCTTCAGGAACGCCAGTGCCGGCAAGAACTACTACGGCTTATCACAGGATTGGGGCAAAACGCGGTTTTCGTCGCTTGACGGGAATTGATATGGGGTCCCGCAAAGCGAAGCGCGGATTATACCTGACTTTTTCGAAAAGTGCACGTTCGGATTTTCACTGGGATGGAACGGTCCGAATGAGGGGGCCGACCCGACCTCGATGGCATGCGGCTCCCTGAAGCGGCGCCCGCCGGCGCGGGAAACGACGGCGGGCATGTGCTGCAAGCTGCAATCCCCAATCCCGTTAGGTCGCGCGGCGCGTGGCCGATTACAATAGCGCCATGTCTTCGATTACGCTTCTCGCCCTCGACACCTCGACCGAATTCTGTTCGGTCGCCGTGTATCGCCATGATCCCGCCTGCGGTGCCCCGGCCCTCGTGGTCGAGCGCCACCTCGATACCGGCCCCGTCTCCAGTACCCATATCCTGCCTGCCGCCCGCGACGTATTGCGTGAGGCGGGGATCACGCTCGCGGCTTGCGACGCGATCGCGTTCGGCGCCGGGCCGGGCTCGTTCACCGGATTGCGCACCGCGTGCGGTGTGGCACAGGGACTGGCGTTCGGCGCCGGGCTGCCGGTGGTGCCGGTCGGTACGCTGCTGGCCTGTGCCGAGGCGGCCCGGGCATCGCGTGCGGGCACCGAGCGTGTGCTCGTCGCCCTCGATGCACGGATGAACGAGGCCTATTGGGCCGACTACGCATGGGATGCTGCCGCTCGAGACTGGCGCGAAGTGCGGGCCCCGTCGCTCGACGCGGCCGAGAAGGTGCGCGCGCCCGATGCGGATTTTGTTGTCGCGGGCAATGCGGTGACGGCGTTCGGCGAACGCCTGCAAGCGGCCCTGCGGGCGCAAGCCGTGCTGGCCGACGCCATGCCGCGCGCGCGCCACGTCGCCGAACTCGCGGCCCGCGCGTTTGCGCGAGGCGAAGCGATTCCGGCGGATCGGGCCATGCCGGTCTACATCCGCAACAAGGTGGCGCAGACGACGGCCGAGCGCGAAGCGATCAAGCAAGCGACGCGCGGCGACGACAAGGGGGCGTCCTGATGCGCCAGGCCGGACCGAATCACTTTTCTCCGATGACGATGAGCGATCTCGACGAGATTGTCGGCGTCGAGGTGCGCGCCTATCCGTTCCCGTGGACGCGGCAGAACTTCGTCGACTCGCTTGCCGCGGGGCATCAGGGCGTTTGTCTGCGTGCGGTCGATGGCGCGCTGCTCGGCTATTTTCTGCTCATGCCGGTCGTCGACGAAGCGCATCTTCTCAACGTTTGCGTGGTGCCGGAGATGCAGGGCAACGGATTGGGCGTGCAGTTGCTCGAAGAAGTCGTGCGCGTCTCGCGTGCGCAGGGAATGGGCGGCGTGCTGCTCGAGGTGCGGCCGTCGAACATGCGTGCGCTGCGCATTTATGAGCGTTTCGGCTTCGAACAGATCGGCCGTCGCAAGGGATACTATCCGGCGAGCGGGCGTCGTGAGGACGCCATCGTGATGCGCCTGTCGTGGGAGACCGATCGTGCCGTGGCCTAAAGCGATTCTGGAAGAGTTCGGGCTGTGGCCGGTGTGGATGCCGCAAGGCGCCGTCGTGGCGCATGCGGCCGGCCCGGAAGCCGGCGACGTGGCGACACTCACCGCGCCCGAAGGCGCCACGTGGGCGACAAATGCACCGAGCGCCGATGAACTCCCGCCGTGGGATGTTGCGCCGGCAGCCGCGGCCGTCCCTGCTGCGCCGATCGCATCGGTGGCGCCGACGCCTGCCGCCTCGCGTCCTGCGGCGCGCGCCGCCGTGCCGGACGAGGCGCCCGCGGCGAGCGCATCGCACGGTGGGCAGCGTCGCATGGCCGATTTGCCGCCCGACGACATACCGATGTGGCTCGACAGCGACGGCAACGGCGATGGCGACGCGGCGGCCGATGCCGCGCTGTGGTCGATCGTGCGCGATGCGGGTGATGCGGGGGACGGGCTGGCGGCGGCACGCGCGGCGGTGCCGGCGGTCGAGACGCTCGACTGGGACGCGTTGGCCGAGCGCGTCTCCAATTGCCGGCTGTGCGGCCTGTGCGAGAAACGTAAGCAGACGGTGTTCGGCGTGGGCGATCGCGAAGCCGACTGGCTGCTCGTGGGCGAGGCGCCGGGGCAACAGGAAGACCTGCAGGGCGAGCCGTTCGTCGGACAAGCGGGTAAGCTGCTCGACAACATGCTGCGTGCGGTGACGTTGCGGCGCGGCGAGAACGTGTACATTGCGAACGTGCTCAAGTGCCGTCCGCCGAACAACCGGGACCCGGAAGCCGGCGAGGTGGCGAGCTGCGAGCCGTATCTGAAGCGTCAGGTGGCGCTGCTCAAGCCGCGCGTGATCGTGGTGATGGGGCGTTTCGCGGCGCAGAGCATTCTGCGCACGCAGGCGAGCATCGCCAGCTTGCGCGGCCGTGTGCACGAGTATGAAGGGGTGCCGGTGATCGTGACTTATCATCCGGCCTACCTGTTACGCAGTCTGCCCGACAAGGCCAAGGCCTGGACGGATTGGTGCCTGGCGCGGGCTACCTACGAGGCAGTGTGCGAATCGACTCCGGCCAGCGGGCCTACGGCGAACTGATCGAAACGCTGCGCGAGGCGCCGGTGCGCGACCTCGCGTGGCTGCTGCTGTCCGCTGATTTGCTCAGTGCCGCGCGCTTTCCGGCGGCGCTTGCCCATTTCGACGGCGTTCAGGCGGCGGCCGATGCGCCTCCTGCGTCGGCGCGGCAGCGCCCGGATGCCGCCGTGTCCGGCGATCCCGATCCCATCTTCCATTCCCGAGACCTGCACGACTGGCTGCTCGCCTGCGACGCCAATCCCGAGCCGCTGCGCGAATTTCTGACGCGGGGCGAGAGCCACCGGCTCGGGCGCTATGCCGAGCAGTTGCTGCACTTCGCGCTGTTGCACAGCCCGCGTTTCGATCTGCTGGCGGCGGGGTTGCAGGTGCGGGATGCGCGGCGCAGCAACATGACGCTCGGCGAATGCGACTTCCTGCTCGAGCGCCGCTCCGATCGCCGGTTGCTGCATTGGGAGCTGGCGGTGAAGCTGTATCTCTTCGTTCCGCCGGCGGCCCCCGAGCCGCTCGGCGAGCGTGCCGTCCAGTTCCACTGGCTCGGGCCGAATCTGGCCGACAGCTTTGCCGACAAGGTGGCGCGGCTGCTGGGACATCAACTTCGGCTCACCACGCTCGACGCCGCGCGCAGTGCATTGCCCGCCGCTGGGCCGTGGTTGCCGCAGGTGTATCTGAAGGGCTGGCTGTTCCATCCGCTGGCGCACCCGGTGCAGTTGCCGCAGGCGGCGTCCGAGGCGCATGGCCGCGGCTGGTGGGCCACGCTCGACGAGTGGTGGGCGCACGCACAGTCGCAGGTGCATGCCAGGACGGCGCCGCCGGAACGGGCATGGGCCATGCTGCCTCGCGCGCGTTGGCTGGCGCCGGCGCGTGTCGCGGCGTCGGATGCGTTGTCGCTCGTCGACATGCACGAACGCATCGAGACGCACTGGCGCGAACGCGGCATCGCCGAGCCACTGCTGATCGTTTCGCTGGCGCGGCATGAGCAGGCGGGCAAAGGGGCTGGAGGTGCTGGCAATGGCGGCGGAGCGGCCCACGACTGGTTCGAATGCGAACGGGGCTTCATCGTGCCGGACTTCTGGGCGCCGCGTGCGCGGCATCGCATCGAGGAGTTGAGCGAGCGCGCCGAGGCGGCTGCGCAGCGCGCGCTCGCACGCGCTGCCGAAGACAGTGCGCCGTCGATCTGAGAAAGCAGAAGGGAGCGGAAGAGAACCGGGGGCAGATGGGCGGGATACTGGCGCGTCGGACGATGCGCGTCACGCCTTCGGCCAGATGGCGTGGAAGTGGTGGACCGGCCCGATGCCGTGGCCGATGCGCAGTTCGTCGCTGGCGGCGAGCGCGCCGTTCAGATAGGTCTTGGCGTCACGTACGGTGTTCGACCAGTCCTCGCGACGCGGGCGCAGTGCGGCGAGCGCGGCCGACAGCGTGCAGCCGGTGCCGTGCGTGTTGTGGGCGGCGATGCGCGGCGCGTTGAAGCGCTCGACGCCGGCGGCGCTCACGAGCCAGTCCGGGCTCAGTTCGCTCGCCAGGTGCCCGCCCTTGACGAGCACATTGCGGGCGCCCAGCGCGCGCAGCGCCTGCGCCTGACGCTCCATCCCGGCTTCGTCCTCGGCAGGCGCCACGCCAAGCAGCGCTGCCGCTTCGGGCAGGTTGGGCGTGATCAGATCCGCCAGCGGCAGCAGTTCGTCGCGCAGGGCGGCAACGGCATCCGGCTGCAGCAGCGCGTGCCCGCTCTTCGAAATCATCACGGTATCGAGCACCACGAAGCGCGGCTTGTACTGGCGCAGGCCGGCGGCCACCGCGCGCACGACGTCGGCGTTGGCCAGCATGCCGAGCTTCACCGCATCGACATCGAGGTCCTGGAACACGGCATCCATTTGCGCCGTGACGAAGCTCGCAGGCGGCGTGTGGATGCCGGTCACACCCAGCGTGTTCTGCGCGGTGAGCGCCGTGATGACGCTCGCGCCATACGCGCCGAGCGCGGAGAAAGTCTTGAGATCGGCCTGGATGCCGGCCCCGCCGCCGGAGTCCGATCCTGCGATGGTCAGGGCGATGGGAACGGACGACTGACGCAAATTCATATCAATGCTTGACTTCGCCGATGAGCGCAACCGAGTCGAATTCGCGCTGATTGGCCTGATGGCGCTTCATGACGAGCCACATCGTGCCCGAGACGAACACGCCGAACAGAATGATCACGACCCCGACCGGCACGTTGCACCAGATGAGCAGGGCGTAGAGGCACAGCATGATCAGCACCGACAGGTTCTCGTTGAAGTTCTGCACGGCGATGGAGTGACCGGCCGAGAGCAGCACGTGCCCGCGATGCTGGAGCAGGGCGTTCATCGGTACCACGAAGAACCCGGCGAGCGCGCCGACGATGATCAGGAAGATGTAGGCGATGATCAGATACAGCGGCATCTTCCACTCGGTGCCCCACGGCAGGAGATCCTTGGAGAAGAACGCCATGGCCATGACGGCAATGCCCATGGCGATCCCCACTGGCAGCACGGACAGCGAGCGCTTGAGCGGAATGCGCGAGGCGGCCACGATCGCGCCGACGGCCACGCCGACGGCCGACACGGCCTGCAGGATCGCGCCTTCGGAGAGCGTCATGCCGAGCGCTTTTTCGGCCCAGCGCAGCACGATGAACTGCAACGTTGCACCGGCGCCCCAGAACAGGGTGGTCACGGCGAGCGAGATCTGGCCCAGCTTGTCGCGCCACAGCGTGACGAAGCAGTCGGCGAAATCGGAGACGAGCTTGATCGGGTTGCGTTCCTGACGCGCATAGCGCGCGCCGGTATCGGGGATGCGCAGATTGAACAGCGCGGCGATCACGTAGATGCCCATGATGACCACCATCGCGGCCATTGCCGGCGAACTGATGACTTCGGGCGTGTGATGCAGTACCCACTGGGAGACGTGCGGGCTGATGAGTGCGCCACCGAGCACTGTGCCCAGGATGATCGAACTGACCGTCAGGCCTTCGATCCAGCCGTTGGCCGCGACGAGTTTTTCGGCGGGCAGCAATTCGGTGAGAATTCCGTATTTCGCGGGCGAGTAGGCCGCGGCGCCAAAGCCGACGACGCCGTAGGCGATGAGCGGATGCGAGCCGAACAGCATCATCAGACAGCCCACGACCTTGATCGAATTGCTGATGAACATCACCCGGCCCTTGGGCATCGAGTCGGCGAACGCGCCCACGTAGGCGGCGAGAATGACGTACGAGAGAACGAAGAAGAGTTTGAGCAGCGGTGTCATCCACTGCGGGGAATGCAGGTCCTTCAGGAGTGCGATTGCGGCGATGAGCAATGCGTTGTCGGCCAGCGACGAAAAAAACTGCGCGGCCATGATGGTGTAAAAGCCTTTCTTCATCGGTACTTGAGTCGATCCCGTGCGGCGTAAAACTTGCGTGTCTCGGTTGTCGGAATCCGCGGCGCCCTCCGCGGGCACCTTAACGGGAAGAAACCGGGCTTAAACACAGGGGTATCTGCGCTCATCCAGCCTTCAAATGTCGCCAAACGACCGTATGCGCGGTCTTGAAGCCCCCGTGCCGGGCGCCCGGTCGCCCTCGGTCTGAGACCGATATTCTTGTCGGGATAAAGATTTCGGCAAAACAAGTTGTGCGCACGGCTTTATAACACGAAAATATGCCGATGCGTTATGCCGCCAGCCTGCGCCAGCGAGCTTCTCTTTCCGTTGCCGAACCTGCCATGCCTCGTCCGATCAAAGTCTCGATTCATACCGCCGCTCTTGCCCACAATCTCGATGTCGCCCGCCGCTGTGTCGCCCGTCACGGCGCGCCTACCCCGAAGGTCTGGGCGATCGTCAAGGCCAACGCCTACGGGCACGGCATCGAGAACGCCTACCCTGGATTGCGCGACGCCGACGGCTTCGGCCTGCTCGACCTCGACGAGGCCGTTCGTCTGCGCGAACTCGGCTGGGCCGGGCCCATTCTCCTGCTCGAAGGGTTCTTCACGCCGGAAGACCTGGCCGTCGTCGACGAGCACGGCCTGACGATCACCGTGCACTGCGACGAGCAACTGCGCATGCTCGAGACGGCGCGTCTCACCAAGCCGGTCAACGTGCAGTTGAAGATGAACTCCGGCATGAATCGTCTGGGCTTCGCGCCCGAGCGTTTCCGTGCCGCGTGGGAACGTGCCCGCGCGATTCCCTGCGTGAGCCAGATCGTGCTCATGACCCACTTCTCCGACGCCGACGGCCCGCGCGGTATCGAACACCAGATGGAGGCGTTCGAGCGCGGTGCGCGGGACGTGCCGGGCGAGCGCAGCCTCGCCAACTCGGCTGCCACGCTGTTCCATCCGGGCACGCACGGCGCCTGGGTGCGCCCGGGCATCATGCTCTACGGCTCGTCGCCGAAGGGCGTCGAAGTGCCGGCGGCGGATCTCGATCTGCAGCCGACGATGACGCTCGAGTCGGCGCTGATCGGTGTGCAGGAAGTGCCGGCGGGCGGCACCGTCGGTTACGGCAGCGTTTTCAAGGCCGAAGCGCCGATGCGCGTCGGCACGGTGGCATGCGGTTATGCGGACGGCTATCCGCGTGTCGCCCCCACGGGCACGCCGGTGCTCGTCGATGGCGTGCGCACCCGCACGGTCGGCCGCGTGTCGATGGACATGCTCGCGGTCGATCTCACGCCGGTGCCGCAGGCGCGTGTCGGCTCGACCGTCACGCTGTGGGGGCGTGGACTGTGCATTGACGAGGTGGCTGCGGCAGCTGGCACGCTCGGCTACGAGTTGATGTGCGCGGTCACGCGCCGTGTTCCGGTGCACGCCAACTGAACGACGGGACGGGATCGCTGCGCATGGCCAAAGCCAAGACTGTCTACATCTGCACCGAATGCGGGGGGCAAACGCCCAAGTGGGCCGGCCAGTGCCCCCACTGCAACGGCTGGAATACGCTCGTCGAGTCGGTGGCGGAAACGTCGACCGGCCATCGTTATCAGTCGCTTGCCAAGAGCACGCCGGTGCGCAAGCTCGCGCAGATCGAGGCGGCGGACGTGCCGCGTTTTTCGAGCGGCGTGAGCGAATTCGACCGTGTGCTCGGCGGCGGTCTCGTGTCGGGCGGTGTGGTGCTCATCGGCGGCGACCCAGGGATCGGCAAGTCGACGCTGCTGCTTCAATCGCTTGCGCACCTGTCGCGCGAGCGCCGGGCGCTCTACGTAAGCGGCGAAGAGTCCGGGGCGCAGATCGCCTTGCGGGCGCAGCGGCTCGGCCTGGGCGCGGCCGGCGACGGCGGCGGCGAGCTTGACCTGCTCGCCGAAATCCAGCTCGAGAAGATTCTCGGTGCGATGGAATCGGAGAAGCCCGACGTCGTCGTCATCGATTCGATTCAGACGATCTATTCCGAGGCACTGAGCTCCGCGCCCGGTTCGGTGGCGCAGGTGCGCGAGTGCGCGGCGCAGCTTACGCGCGCGGCGAAGCAGGGCGGTGTGACCGTCATCATGGTGGGCCACGTGACGAAGGAAGGCAGTCTCGCGGGGCCGCGCGTGCTGGAGCACATCGTCGACACCGTGCTGTATTTCGAAGGCGATACGCATTCTTCCTACCGGCTGGTGCGCGCATTCAAGAACCGCTTCGGCGCCGTGAACGAGCTGGGCGTGTTCGCGATGACGGAGAAGGGATTGCGCGGCGTGGCGAACCCATCGGCGCTGTTTCTCTCGCAGCACGAGCAGAGTGTGCCGGGCTCTTGCGTGCTCGTTACGCAAGAGGGCACGCGGCCGCTGCTGGTCGAAGTGCAGGCGCTGGTCGATACGGCGCAGGTGCCGAATCCCCGGCGTCTGGCGGTCGGGCTGGAGCAGAACCGTCTGGCCATGCTGCTTGCGGTGATGCATCGCCACGCAGGCATCGCCTGTTTCGACCAGGACGTGTTTCTCAACGCCGTGGGCGGCGTAAAGATTTCCGAGCCGGCGGCCGATCTGGCGGTGCTGCTGGCGATTCACTCGTCGCTGCGCAACAAGCCGTTGCCGCGTGGCATCGTGGCGTTCGGTGAAGTCGGTCTGGCGGGGGAGATCCGGCCGAGTCCGCGCGGACAGGACCGTCTGAAGGAGGCGGCCAAGCTCGGCTTCTCGATTGCGATCATCCCGAAGGCGAATGCGCCCAAGCACCCCATCGACGGTCTCGAAGTCCACGCCGTCGATCGGCTGGAGCAAGCCATTTCCGTGGTGGCGGGGATGTAACGCCGCCGCGAGGCGGGGTTGGACGATTGACGCGTCCTCGGCATGATCCTGCGGATCGTGCCGCCGCCCCGCGATATCAAACGATCTGTTCGAGCGCTTCCTGCGCTTCGAGCCACTCGGCTTCCACGTCCGACAACTGTGCGGTGACGTCCGCCTGTTGCTTGAGACTTTCCGTGAGCAGCGCCTTCTTCGAATCCTCGTACGTCGTGCTGTCGGCGAGTACGGCGTCGAGCCGGGCCTTTTCATCCGACAGTTTCGCCATCGACGCTTCGAGCTTTTCGATCTTGCGCTGAAGCGGCTTGCGCAGTTGCGACAGACGCTGACGCTCCTGCGCTTCGGCCCGCTTCTGATCCTTGCGATTGACGCCGTCGCCCGCGTCCGCACTCTCGCCACCATCGCCACTATCACTCGCCGTTTGACGTGCCGCCGCCCGCTGATCGGCCGCATGCTGCAGCAGCCAGTCGCGGTAGTCGTCGAGATCGCCGTCGAACGGCTTCACTTCGCCGCCGGCCACGAGCAGGAACTGGTCCGTCGTCGCGCGCAGCAGGTGCCGGTCGTGCGAGACGAGAATCAGCGTGCCATCGAACTGCGCGAGGGCCATGGTGAGCGCGTGACGCGTTTCGAGATCCAGATGGTTGGTCGGCTCGTCGAGCAGCAGCAGATTGGGTTTCTGCCAGATGATGAGCGCCAGCGCAAGGCGCGCCTTTTCGCCGCCCGAGAACGGTGCGATGGACGAGGTGGCCATCTCGCCGCGGAAATTGAAGCCGCCGAGGAAGTCGCGCAACTCCTGCTCGCGCGTGTCCGGCGCAAGCCGCTGCAGATGCTGCAACGGCGAATCGTCATGGCGCAACGTCTCGACCTGATGCTGGGCGAAGTAGCCGATCTGCAGCCCCTTGCCGGTTTTCACCGCACCGGCCAATGGCGCGAGCGTGCCGGCGAGCGTCTTGATCAGTGTGGATTTACCTTGACCGTTGGCGCCGAGCAGGCCGATACGCTGCTCGTTCTGCACCGACATCGTGACGTGCGGCAGGATGACCTTCTCGGCGCCATCGTCGAGCGGATAGCCGCAACGTACCGCGTCGAGCACGAGCATCGGGTTCGGTGCGCTGTTGGCCGGCCGAAACTCGAACGTGAACGGCGACGCGACGTGCGCGGGCGCAATGCGCTCCATCTTCTCGAGCGCCTTCATGCGGCTTTGCGCCTGCCGTGCCTTCGTGGCCTTGGCCTTGAATCGCGTGATGAACGATTCGAGATGCGCGATCGTCTTCTGCTGCTTCACGAACGCGCTTTGCTGCAGCGCGAGCTGCTGGCCGCGCAGGATTTCGAACTGGCTGTAGTTGCCGCCGTAGCGCTTGATCTGCTGGTTCTCGATGTGCAGCGTGACGTTGCAGACCTCGTCGAGAAATTCGCGGTCGTGCGAAATCACGATGAGCGTGCCCGGATAGCGCTTGAGCCAGTCTTCGAGCCAGACGATGGCGTCCAGATCCAGGTGGTTGGTCGGTTCGTCGAGTAGCAACAGGTCGGATGGGCACATGAGCGCCTGCGCGAGGTTCAGGCGCATGCGCCATCCGCCCGAGAAGCTGGCCACCGGCAACTGCGTTTGCGCGAGCGTGAAGCCCAGGCCGAGCAGCAGCGCTTCGCCGCGCGCCGGTGCGGTATAGCCGTCGGCGTCGGCGAATGCCGTATGCGCCTCGGCTTGTGCATGACCGTCGTGAGCGGCCTCGGCGGCGGCGATGGCCGCTTCGATCTCGCGCAGACGGGTGTCGCCGTCGAGCACGTAGTCGAGGGCCGTGCGCTCGACGGCGGGTGTCTCCTGCATGACATGGGCGACGCGCCAACTGCTGGGGATAAAGACATCGCCGCCGTCGGCGTGCAGCTGGCCGCGCAGCAGTGCGAACAGCGTGGATTTTCCGGCGCCGTTGGCGCCGACGAGGCCGACGCGTTCGCCCGGGTTGAGCGTGACGGAGGTGTCCTCGAAGAGCGACTTGGTGCCGCGCGCGAGCGTGAGGTGTTCGAATCGGATCACGGGAAAGCGGTATGAATGCGAGCTGGGCCGCCGACGGGCGGCCAAACGCGCATTTTACCGGGTGGTGCGGCCCAGGCGGAAATCTATTGCCAAAGATCTATTGCCGGAGGTGTGGACGCCGGCCGCGGCGGCGCAACGCAGGGACGACGTCAAAGAATGGGCGCGAACAGCCGGGCCACGCGCATCACGATCTGACGCCACCTGGCGGTTTTTCGGAAGTCGTCCTTGTTCAGTAGCGCGGCGTGCTCGAAGTCGTTGGCGAGCATGGCCGCCACGTCCTGCGCGAAGGTGCCGTCGACGACCAGCAGCATGAGTTCGAAATTGAGCCGGAACGATCGGTTGTCGAGGTTGGCGCTGCCCACGGCGGCGGCGCTGTCGTCGATCAGCACGACCTTCTGATGGAGGAAGCCGTGCCGGTAACGGTACACTTGGATACCGCTGCGCGTCGCCTCGAAGGCGTACGATGTCGTCGCTTCGAACACGACATAGTGATCGGCCCGATCGGGAATCAGCAGGCGCACGTCGACGCCGCGCAGCACGGCAAGCCGCAAAGCCGAGAAGACGGCCTCGTCGGGCACGAAATACGGCGTGGTGAGCCACACACGCTTTTGCGCGGCGTTGATCGCCGTCACGAAGAACAGCGACGACGTCTCCAACTGGTCCGCGGGGCCGCTGGGCACCACCTGACAGTGCATGTCCCCGCCCGAAGGGGCCGGCTGGCGATTGAGCTCCGGCACGGTGCCCGTGCTCCAGTGCCAGTCCTCGGCGAACGCGCGCTGAATGCCCACGACAGCCGGGCCGCGCACCGAGATGTGTGTGTCTCGCCACGGTGCGAGCGGCGGCTTTTCGCCGAGATATTCCACGCCCACGTTGTGCCCGCCGATGAACGCCTCGTCGCCATCGACCACGACGATCTTGCGGTGATTGCGGAAATTCAACTGGAAGCGATTGACGACGATGCCGCGCCTGGCCGCCGCGAACTCGTGCGCGAGCACGCCGCCCTGACGCAGCTTCTCGCAATAGCTGCGAGGCAGGTCGTGACTGCCGATGCGGTCGTAGAGAAAGTAGACTTTGACGCCCGTTGCGGCGCGCGCGAGCAGGCGTGCCGCGAGCGCTCGCCCAAGCGCGTCGTCCTTGACGATGAAGAACTGGACGAGGATGTAGTCGCGGGCGCGGTCGATGGCGGCAAAGACGGCGTCGAACGTTGCATGACCGTTCACGAGCAGACGCACGTGGTTGCCCGCGACGAACGACATCCGCGTCATGGCGGTGAGCGCGGCGAATTCGGGATGGGCGTCCGTCGCGACGGGCGGCTCGCCGGTCCACTGGATTTCGCCCATGCGCGACTGCAACGCCTCGTTGCGTGCACGTCGTGCCTCGACGTAGCCGACGAACTTCGAGCGTCCGAGAAAAAGATAGGGGATGAGCGTGAGATACGGCATCGTCACGAGCGATACCGCCCAGGCCACGGCGCCCTGCGATGTGCGCACCGTCAGCACGGCATGGATCGCGGCGATGATTCCCAGCGCATGGATACAGGCAACGCCAAAGCCGACGTCGAGCCAATTGAGCACCATGACGGACTGTCTTCCTCCCTGCCAAGGGTCATGCGGACCCGGGAACCCGAGTGTAACCGGGCTGTGTCGAGTTAGGCGAGGCCTTGCGGCGTCGGCGCGACACGCGGGCCCATGGTCGGGCGGGTAGGTGGGGAGACGTGGTCGCGACTTTGGCGGGAACGCCGTTCGCCGCGGGCGAGCGGGGCGGGGATGGCGACGATCGCACCGGTAGACGCGCAAGCGTGCCCGTCGGTGCGACCGTGCGATTACGGCAGGTCGGCGGCCTGTACCAGGAACACCATGTCGTCGCCCGCGCTCGTGGCGAGCCATGTCATGGGCAGGTCGGGGAATGCCGCCTCGACGAAGGGGCGCTCGTTGCCGATTTCCACGACCAGCACGCCGTCATCGGTCAGACGCTCGCGCGCACCCGCGATGATGCGCCGCACGACATCCATGCCGTCGTCGCCACCTGCCAGCGCGAGGCGCGGCTCGTGGCGGTACTCGGCCGGGAGCGTCTGCATCGACCCTTCGTTCACGTACGGCGGATTGGTCAGGATGACTTCGTAACGCTTGCCCTTGGGCAGCGGCGTGTACAGATCGCCCAGATGCAGCGTGATGCGATCGTCCAGCGCGTAATCGGCGACGTTGATCTTTGCCACGGCGAGGGCGTCGGCCGAGATGTCGACGGCATCGATCCGCGCGGCGGGGAACGTCTCCGCGGCGAGAATGGCGAGGCAGCCCGAGCCGGTGCAAAGTTCGAGCACGTCGGCGACCTCGTCGGCGTGGTTGACCCATGGCTGCAGCGCGTCTTCCAGCAGTTCGCCCACGAACGAGCGCGGCACGATGACGCGCTCGTCCACATAGAAGCGCCGGCCATGCATCCACGCTTCGTTCGTGATGTACGAAGCCGGCACGCGTTCGCCGGCACGGCGGTTGACGACCGACAGCACGCGCTCGATCTCTTCGGGCAGAAGACGGGCGTCCAGGAACGGGTCGAGCGTGTCGATGGGCAGATGCAGCGTGTGCAGCAGCAGGTATGCGGCTTCGTCGTATGCGCTTGCGCAGCCGTGACCGAAAGCCAGCTCGGCCTCGTTGAAGCGCGAGACGGCGTAGCGCAGCAGGTCGCGCAGCGTCTGAAACGGGTGCGAGGATTGCGTGCTCATGATCGTCATGCCACCAGACGCGTCAACACGCCGCGATAAATGTTCTTGAGCGGCTCGATGTCGGCTACCGCGATATGCTCGTCGATCTTGTGGATGCTCGCGTTGCACGGCCCGAACTCGATTACCTGCGGGCAGATGCGCGCGATGAAGCGGCCGTCGGACGTGCCGCCTGTCGTCGAAAGCTCGGTCTCCAGACCGGTTTCCTCGCGGATCGCACCGCTGAGCGCGTCGGACAGATCGCCGCGCGGCGTGAGGAACGGCTGGCCGCTGATCGTCCAGTCGAGCGTGTACGTCAGCCCGTGCCGGTCGAGTAGTTCGTGCACGCGTTTCTGCAGGCCCTCGGACGTGCTGGCCGTCGAGAAGCGGAAGTTGAACATCACGGTCAGCTCGCCGGGGATGACGTTGGTCGCCCCCGTGCCAGCGTGGATGTTCGAAATTTGCCAGGTGGTGGGCGGAAAGTACTCGTTGCCTTCGTCCCACACCGTCTGCGTGAGCTCGGCTAGCGCGGGCGCGAACAGATGCGTCGGGTTCTTCGCCAGATGCGGGTACGCGATATGGCCTTGCACGCCCTTCACCACGAGCTTGCCGGACATCGATCCGCGACGGCCGTTCTTGACCATGTCGCCCAGGCGCTGGCTCGACGTCGGCTCGCCGACCACGCAGTAATCGAGCCGTTCGCCACGCGCCTGGAGCGCTTCGACGACCTTCACGGTGCCGTCGGTGGCGGGGCCTTCCTCATCGCTCGTCAGCAGGAAGCCGATGGCGCCGGCGTGATCCGGGTGCCGGGCGACGAATTCCTCCGAAGCGACCACGAACGCGGCGAGCGACGTCTTCATGTCGGCCGCGCCGCGACCATAGAGCATGCCGTCGCGATGCGTCGGGGCGAACGGGTCCGAGTGCCACTGTTCGACCGGGCCGGTCGGCACCACGTCCGTGTGCCCGGCGAAGACGAGCAGCTTGCCGTCGGTGCCGCGCGTGCCGCGCTTGAGCGCCCACAGGTTGGTCACGCCGTTCGACGCGATGGTCTCGCACGCGAAGCCGATCGCCGCCAGCCGACGCGCCAGGATCGCCTGGCAATCGCGGTCTTCGGGCGTCACCGAGTGACGGGCGATCAGTTGCTCGGTAAGCGCCAGCGTGGCGCCTTGGGAGGAAGTCATGAAATCAGAATCGTGAAGCGTAACTGTCGGGCGTGAAGCCCACGGAAACCTTGCCGTCGGCCACCAGCACGGGGCGTTTGATGAGCGACGGGTTTTCGATCATCAGGGCGCGCGCGGCCGGTTCCCCGGCTGCCGCCGCCTGTTGTTCGGGCGAGAGCTTGCGCCACGTGGTGCCCTTGCGATTGAGCAGCGTGGCGAGCGGCACCTGGGCGAGCCAGGTGTCCAGCATTGCGTCGCTCACGCCCGCCTTCTTGAAGTCGTGAAAATCGTACGCCACGCCGTGCTCGTCGAGCCACGTGCGCGCCTTCTTCACGGTATCGCAGTTGGGAATGCCGTACAGCACTGCCGTCATTGCCGGAACTCCAGAGGTTGCTGCTACAAAAAAGCCGGCGGGCGAGGTGATCGCACTCGCCGGCATCCCGTGCGCCGGCTTACTCGCCGCGCAGCAGGTCGTTGATGGCCGTCTTGGCGCGCGTCTGGGCGTCCACCTTCTTGACGATCACCGCGCAGTACAGGCTGTACTTGCCGTCCTTCGAGGGCAGGTTGCCCGGCACGACCACCGAGCCGGCCGGCACGCGACCGTAGTGCACTTCACCCGTTTCGCGATCGTAGATCTTCGTCGACTGACCCAGGTACACGCCCATCGAGATCACCGAGTTCTCTTCGACGATCACGCCTTCCACGACTTCCGAGCGCGCGCCGATGAAGCAGTTGTCTTCGATGATGACCGGGTTGGCCTGCAGCGGCTCGAGCACGCCGCCGATGCCCACGCCGCCCGAGAGGTGAACATTCTTGCCGATCTGGGCGCACGAACCGACCGTGGCCCACGTGTCGACCATCGTGCCTTCATCGACGTAGGCGCCGATGTTGGTGTACGACGGCATCAGCACGACGTTCTTGCCGATGAACGAGCCACGGCGCGCCACGGCCGGCGGTACCACGCGGAAGCCGCCGCGCGCAAAGTCTTCGGCGGTGTAGTTCGCGAACTTGCTCGGCACCTTGTCGTAGAACTGGCTGAAGCCGCCGGCGGGCATCACGGCGTTGTCTTCCAGCCGGAACGACAGCAGCACGGCCTTCTTGATCCACTGATTCACGATCCACTGACCCTCTTGCTTCTGGGCCACGCGCAGGGCGCCCTTGTCGAGCTCGGCGATGACGTGAGCGACCGCCTCACGCACGTCGGCAGGTGCCGACTTGGCCGAGATCTCGGCGCGGTTTTCCCAGGCTTGGTCGATGGTGGTTTGCAGTTGTTGCGACATGGCGAGAGTCAGTTGCAGTAAGGAATTAAAGGGATTGGCAGAACTGCACGATGCGCTGTGCGCCTTCGGTGCATTCGTCCACATCGGCCACGAGGGCGATGCGCACATAGTTCTCGCCCGGGTTGACGCCGTGCGCCGCGCGGCCCAGGTACGATCCGGGCAGTACGGCTACATTGTATTGCGCCAGCAACTGGCGCGTGAATTCCGTATCCGACAGGCCGGTCTTCGCGTCGACCTTGGCCCACAGGTAAAAACCGGCGTCCGGCAGGCGCACGTCGAGCACTTCGGCGAGCATCGGCGTGACCGTCTGGAATTTCTTGAGGTACTTGCTGCGATTCAGGCGTACGTGCGCTTCATCGTTCCATGCGGCGACGCTCGCCGCCTGCACGGCCGGGCTCATGGCGCAGCCGTGGTACGTCCGGTACAGCAGGAATTTCTTGAGGATGGCGGCGTCGCCCGCGACGAAGCCCGAGCGCATGCCCGGCACGTTCGAACGCTTGGACAGGCTCGAGAAGACCACCAGACGCTCGAAGCCGCGCCCGAGCTGATGCGCTGCCGCAAGGCCGCCCAGCGGCGCGCTTTCCTCGTCGAAATAGATCTCGGAGTAGCACTCGTCCGAGGCGATCACGAACCCGTACTGGTCCGAGAGTTCGAACAGGCGTTTCCAGTCCGCCAGGCCGAGCACCGCGCCGGTCGGGTTGCCCGGCGAGCACAGGTAGACGAGCTGGACGTCGCGCCAGACATCGGCGGGCACGGCGTCGTAGTTCGGCGCGAAGTTGCGCGCCGGATCGCTGTCGGCGTAATAGGGCGTGGCGCCGGCGAGCAGCGTCGCGCCTTCGTAGATCTGATAGAACGGGTTCGGACACAGCACGCGGGCGCCGGGCTTGCTGCCGTCGACGACGGCCTGTGCGAACGAGAACAACGCTTCACGCGAGCCGGTCACCGGCAGCACCTCGGTGGCCGGATTCACGTTCGGCAGCGCGTAGCGGCGCTCCAGCCACTGTGCGATGGCCGCGCGCAGCGGCTCGCCGCCCGCCGTGGCGGGATAGTTCGCGAGACCGCCCAGCCCTTCGATCAGGGCTTCCTTGATGAACTGCGGCGTCGGGTGCTTGGGCTCGCCGATGCCGAAGCTGATGGCCTTGAAGGCGCTGGCGGGCGTGACATCGGCCACCAACGACTTCAGGCGTTCAAACGGGTAGGGCTGGAGCTTGTCGAGTAATGGGTTCACGAGATTCAAACGGACTCAGGACTAGGGGTCGCGATGTGATGCGATTCGATTCGAGGCGATTCGAGGCAGCTTGACGCCGTAGTGCGGCGGGGCTGGCGGGCAAGGACGGTCACCCGAAGGGGTTCCCGGACGCGCTCAAGAATGGCAAGATCGGCAAAGCGAAAATTATACCGTCACGGCGCGCACAAAGCGCGACCGCCGCGTAATTCAGCACATTCCGAGGCGCCAATGGGGCGAGCCTGCGGAGTATCTCAGGTTTTTCAGGAGTCATCAGTATGACCGTAGCCGGCAACGGCTCGCAGGGCCCGGAGCTGACATCCGGCGCGTCCTTGCGCACCCGGGCGGCGCCCGCCCTGGCCATTCTCATTGGATCTTCGGTGTGGGGCCTGGCCTGGTTTCCCTATCGCGTGCTGGCCCAGTGGGGCGTGGCGGCCGTGCCGGCGCAGGCCTGCACGGCGACCGTCGCGCTGCTGCTGCTCACGCTCGTCTATCGTCGCTCGCTCGGCACGCTGCGCTGGTCGTGGCTGCTCGTCGGGGTGGCGTTCGCGGGCGGCACCACCAATGTGGCGTTCGTCTGGGGCACCACGCATGGTCACGTCATGCGGGTGCTGCTGCTTTTCTATCTGACGCCGGTCTGGACGGCGCTCTTCGCGCACTGGCTGCTCGGTGAGCGCGTGGGGCTGCGCGGGGTCGGGCTCATCGCCCTGGCGCTCGGTGGCGCCGGGCTGATGCTCTGGTCGCCCGAATTGGGCTGGCCGGTGCCGAACAACCCCGGCGAATGGGCCGGCGCCATCGCCGGCGCGGCCTTTGCGCTCAACAACGTGCTGCTGCGCAAGGTGAGCCAGTCGCTGCCCGACGTGAAGCCGGAGATGCGCAGCTGGACACTTTACCTGGGCTGCCTCGTGGGCGGCCTGCTGGTGCTCCCGCTCGATGGCGGGGCCGAGGCCGGGCGCACCGCGCTGGTGGCCCTGACGTCGAGCGGTCCGACGGCGGCGGTTGCACTCGCGCTCGGTTGCACCATCGCGCTCACCAACGTGATCGTGCAGTTCGGGCTGGCGCGGGTGCCGGCCAACCAGGCGGCGCTCATCATGCTGTTCGAAATCGTGGTGGCGGCGATCTCCTCGTGGTGGCTGGCGAGCGAGGGCCTGGGCGTACGCGAAATCGCGGGCGGACTGTGCATCGTCGCCGCCGGCGTGCTGTCCGGAATTTTGCCCGATCCGCGTCGTTGTAAAAGCGCGACGGCGGGGGATGCGATGGTATGATGCGTACCGATGTGACGCCGGGTTTCATGCGATAGCAGGGCGGTGCCGGTAAGGCATTGTTTTTGCATGGACTCGTGGCATTCGGCGTCAAGCGGCCGCCGCGCGCGCCAGCGTGCGCGAGGCCCGACAGGACCAGCTGAGCGCGTCTGCGTCTTTCCCATCATTCAATGACCGAAAAAGCGAACCTGCCGTGCGTCTGACTTCCATCAAACTCGCTGGCTTCAAGTCGTTCGTCGATCCGACGAACTTTGCGGTGCCCGGCCAACTGGTCGGGATCGTCGGCCCGAACGGGTGCGGCAAATCCAACATCATCGATGCCGTGCGCTGGGTGCTCGGCGAGTCGCGCGCCTCGGAGCTGCGCGGCGAATCGATGCAGGACGTGATCTTCAATGGATCAACCGCCCGCAAGCAGGCGAGCCGCGCAAGCGTCGAACTCGTGTTCGACAACAGCGCCGGGCGCGCCGCCGGGCAGTGGAGCCAGTACGCCGAAATCGCCGTCAAGCGCGTGCTCACGCGCGACGGCACCTCCAGCTACTACATCAACAATCTTCCGGCGCGTCGCCGCGACATTCAGGACATCTTCCTCGGCACCGGCCTGGGGCCGCGCGCCTACGCCATCATCGGCCAGGGGATGATCTCGCGCATCATCGAGGCCAAGCCCGAAGAGCTGCGCGTGTTCCTCGAGGAAGCCGCCGGCGTGTCGAAGTACAAGGAACGCCGCCGCGAGACCGAGAACCGCCTGCAGGACACGCGCGAGAACCTCACGCGCGTCGAAGACATCCTGCGCGAGCTCGGCACCAATCTCGAAAAGCTCGAATCGCAGGCGGTCGTGGCCAATCGATTCAAGGATCTGCAGCGCGACGGCGAGGAAAAGCAGCAACTGCTGTGGCTGTTGCGCAAGAACGAAGCCCAGAACGAGCAGGAGCGCCAGCAACGCGCGATCGAGTCGGCGCAGGTCGACCTCGAAGCGCAGATGGCGCGTCTGCGTGGCTCGGAGTCGGATCTCGAAACGCTGCGTGCCGCGCACTACACCGCGACGGACGCCGTGCAGGCCGCGCAAGGCGCCATGTACGAGGCGAACTCGGAAGTCAGCCGTCTCGAGGCTGAAATCCGCTATGTCGTCGAGTCGCGCAACCGTGTGCAGGCCCAGCTGGCGGCGCTGACCTCGCAACGCGAGCAGTGGCAGGCCCGTTCCGCTCAATCGGAAGAAGCGCTCGCGCTCGCCGAGGAAGAACTCGTCATCGCCGAGGAGCGCGCCGCCACCGCGCAGGATCAGGCTGCCGAGCAGAACGAAGCGCTTCCCGCGCTCGAAGCCCGCTGGCGCGATGCGCAGAACCTGCTCAACGAGCAGCGCAGCGAGATCGCGCAGGTCGAGCAGAGTCTGAAGCTCGAAGCGGCGCATCAGCGCAATGCCGACCAGGCATTGCAGCAGTTGCAACAGCGTCAGGAGCGCCTGCAGGGCGAAGCGCGCGGGCTGGACAAGCCCGACGAGGCCGAGCTCGAGATGCAGCGCGCCGAGCTCGCCGAGCATCAGGCGATGCTCGAAGACGCGCAGGCTGAACTCGCCGAAGCGCAGGAGCGTCTGCCGCGTCTGGAAAGCGAACGCACCGAGGCGCAGGCGCGCGTGCAGGCCGAAGCGGCGACCATTGCGCAGCTCGAAGCCCGACTGACGGCGCTCAAGCAGTTGCAGGAAAGCGTGCAGACCGAGGGCAAGGTGCAGCCGTGGCTCGACAAGCATGAACTCGCGCAGCTGCCGCGCCTGTGGAAGAAGCTGCATATCGAGCCGGGCTGGGAAAATGCGCTCGAATCGGTGCTGCGGGAGCGCCTGGCGGCGCTCGAAATCAGCAACCTCGATTGGGTGAAGGCCTTCGCGAGCGACGCACCGCCGGCCAAGCTGGCGTTCTACTCGCCGCCGCCGGCCGCGCGTCCGCTCGATGCGCCTGCGTCGCTGCGTCCGCTGCTGTCCCTGCTTCGCATCGACGATCCGGGGCTGCGCGCCGTGCTGCAGGAATGGCTTGGCCACGTGTTCGTGGCCGACGATCTCGCGCAGGCGATGGGCGTGCGTGCCCAACTGCCCGAAGGCGCGTCGATCGTCGTCAAGGCCGGTCACCAGGTCACCCGCGTGGGCGTGCAGCTCTACGCGGCGGACTCCGAGCAAGCCGGTTTGCTCGCCCGTCAGCAGGAAATCGAGAACCTCGGCAAGCAGTTGCGCGCGCAGGCATTGCTCTCCGACGAGGCGAAGTCCAACGCCGTGCGCGCGGAAGCCGCCTACAGCCAGGCTGCGCAGTCGCTCACCGAGGTGCGCGCGCGCGCCGAGCGCGCGACGCAACGCGTGCATGCGTTGCAGATGGACGTGCTCAAGCTCACGCAGGCGTACGAGCGCTACAACGCCCGTAGCACGCAGATCGACGAAGAACTGCGCGAAATCGCCGCGCAGATCGAAGAGCAACTGGCCATGCGCGCCGAGTCGGAAGCGAATTTCGAGCAGAGCGACGCGCGTCTGGCGGAATTGCAGGCGACGTTCGAAGACGGCCAACTGGAATTCGAATCGCTCGACGGGCAGCTCTCGGACGCCCGCAATCGCGCACGCGAACTGGAGCGTCTGGCGCAAGAGGCATCGTACGGGCAGAAGGGCGTCGCGAGCCGGATCGACGAGCATCGCCGCAATATCCAGACGGCGCTGGAGCAGGCCGAACGTCTCGTGGTGTCGATCGAGCAGGCACAGGCCGAACTCGCCCAGATCACCGAGCAGACAGCGGAAAACGGCTTGCAGGACGCGCTCGAACTGCGCGCCGAGAAGGAAGATATCCTGGGCGCGGCCCGCATGGAGCTCGAAGCCCTCACGCAGAAGCTGCGTCAGAGCGACGAAGAACGTCTCGCGGCCGAGCGCGGCTTGCAGCCATTGCGCGACCGTATCACCGAGTTGCAGTTGAAGGAGCAGGCGGCGCGCCTGAATCGCGAGCAGTTCGTCGAACAGCTGACGGCGGCCGAGGTCGACGAGGAAGCGCTCGCGGCCAAGCTCACGCCGGACATGAAGCCGTCGTACCTGCAAGGCGAAGTCACCCGCATCAACAACGCGATCAATGCGCTGGGACCGGTCAACATGGCCGCGCTCGAGGAGTTGGAGACGGCGCGCGAGCGCAAGATTTTCCTCGATGCGCAGTCGGCCGACCTGAACGACGCCATCGAGACGCTCGAAGGCGCCATTCGCAAGATCGACGAGGAAACGCGCGTGTTGCTGCAAGGCACGTTCGACGAGGTGAACAAGCATTTCGGCGAGTTGTTCCCGATGCTGTTCGGGGGCGGCCAGGCCAAGCTGATCATGACCGGCGACGAAATTCTTGATGCCGGCGTGCAGGTGATGGCGCAGCCGCCGGGCAAGAAGAACTCCACGATTCATTTGCTGTCGGGCGGTGAGAAGGCGCTCACGGCCATTGCGCTGGTGTTTGGCATGTTCCAGCTCAATCCGGCGCCGTTCTGCTTGCTCGATGAGGTGGACGCGCCGCTCGACGACGCGAACACCGAGCGCTACGCCAAGATGGTGGCGCGCATGTCGGACCGTACCCAATTCGTATTTATTTCGCATAACAAAATCGCGATGGAAATGGCCAATCAGCTCATCGGCGTCACCATGCAGGAGCAGGGGGTGTCGCGGATCGTGGCGGTGGACATGGAGTCTGCGATCAATCTGGCCGAGATCGCCTGACCCCGCGCCCACGATGGAGAAGAGAGAGGAACGCCGCGCATGAATGAACTGCAGCTGAGCTTGATTGCCGCAGGGGTAGTGGTACTGCTGGGAGTGGTGGCTTATAACGCCTGGCAAGGCAGCAAGGCGCGAGCGCGCATCCCGCGCCGCATGCCGGTCGACGGGGCGGGTATCGACGCCACCGCTGGCGCGCCCGACGCCGACGACGATCGTCCGTTCATCGAGCCGACGCTTTCGCCGCCGCGTGTGCCGGCGCAATCGGGCGAACGCCGCGAGCCGACGCTGGGCGCCGTGGACCCCAAGGGCCCGCAGGGGCAGGCGACACCGGCCGGCACCTCGGTGCAGGACGCCTTTGCCATCAACGAAGACGCCTGGGATGCCCCCCCTGCCGCACGTAAGCGTGCCGCACAGGAAGCGGCCGCCGCCGCTGCCCATGGGGGGGCCACCGAGGCCGAAGCGACCCCGGCCACCGGGACAGGCAGCGGGGCCGAGCGCGACGCAGAGCAGGCCCATGCGACTGACGTCGCCGGTACGGTCGTGCGCGTCGATGCGGAACTCGCCGTCGACGCTTCCGCCGCGGCCGCCGTGGCGGCAGCCGCCGGTGCACCGTCGGTCGAATCGGCCAACGCGTCTGAACCGACCGCTGCCGCTGCTGCCCCGGCAACGCCCGCGGCGCCGGCGCCGACGGCGCGTGCTGCCACGCCGGCCGGCCCGCCCGCGATCATCGACGAGCGCATCGACTGCATCGTCGAGCTGCCGCTCTCGAATGTGATCGCCGCCGAGCGCCTGATGCCACTCACGATGCGCATGCGTCGTGCGGGCAGCAAACCCGTGAACATCGAGGGCCGCCTCGACGAGCAGTCGCCGTGGGAGCCGATTCGCACCGGCGGACGCTATCACCAGTTGCGCATGGCCGTGCAGTTGGCCAACCGGGCCGGTGCGCTCAACGAAGTCGAATTCTCCGAATTTTCCAATCTTGTCCAGACGCTCGCGGATGCGGTGGATGCGCTGCCCGAGCTGCCGGATATGATGGAGACGGTGTCGCGCGGTCGCGAACTCGACAGCTTCGCCGCGCAATGCGACGCGCAACTGTCCGTGAACGTGCTATCCGACGGCGCGCCGTGGTCGGCCAACTATGTCCAGGCGGTGGCCACGCAGGACGGTCTGCTGCTCTCGCGCGACGGCATGCGTTTCGTCAAGCTCGACGCTCGCCAGAACCCGGTGTTCATGCTGCAGTTCGGCGACACGAACTTCCTGCGCGACGATCTGACGTACAAGGGGGGCGATCTGATCACGATGCTGCTCGACGTGCCCGTGGCCGACGAAGATCTCTTGCCGTTCCGACTGATGTGCGATTATGCCCGCTCGATTGGGCAGCGCATTGGCGGGCGTGTGGTGGACGATCAGCGACGTCCGCTCTCGGATGCTGCATTGCAGAACGTCGACAAGCAGTTGCTCAAGCTCTATGAGCGCCTAGAGGCGCGCGGTTTGCCGGCGGGCTCGCCGGTCACGCGCCGCCTGTTCAGCCAGTAAGGCGGGGCGGTGCCCGGCCGATGATGCGACGGCGTGACGGCGCATCGTTTTGCCGGGCGTTCGATGCACGCCGTTCACCGTTGGGTGAGCGGCGTTTTTGTTCCCATTGATTCCTGCTATCGACGACGCCAAGCCGCTTACGTCGAAGGCATAATGTTCTGACCTTTCGAATCCCGAGTCTCAACGCATGTCCCAAACTTCCGCTACGGGTCAGGGCGCGAAAGCCCACACGGCTGCCGACGCCACGGCGGCAGCCAAGCGCGCCGCCGAGCTGCGCATCGAACTGGCACGTTACAACCGCGCCTACTATGAAGACGACGCACCGCTCGTCCCCGATGCCGAGTACGACCGCCTGTTCGGCGAACTGGTCGCACTCGAGAACGCTTTCCCGGAATTGCAACGTCCCGATTCGCCCACCCAGCGCGTGGGCGGCAAGCCGGTGGAGGGGTTCGCGCCCGTCGTGCATCGTGTGCCGATGCTCTCGCTCAACAACGCCTTTACCGACGAGGATGTCGAGGCGTTTGACCGGCGTGTGGCCGACGGATTGCGCGGGGCGGGGGATGCCGGTGCGTCGTCCGGCGATCTATTCGGTGCGCCCGTCGAATATGCGGCGGAACTGAAGTTCGACGGCCTTGCGATTGCCCTGCGTTATGAGCATGGCGTACTTGTGCAGGCGGCGACGCGCGGCGACGGCACGACCGGCGAGGACGTCACCGCGAACGTCCGTACTATCAAGAAGATTCCCCTTAACCTGCGCACGCAGACGCCTCCCGAAGTGCTGGAGGTGCGCGGCGAAGTGCTGATGTTCCGCGCCGACTTCGACAAGCTCAACCGGGCCCAGGAGGCGGCGGGCGAGAAGGTGTTCGTCAATCCGCGCAATGCGGCCGCAGGCGGTCTGCGCCAGCTCGATTCCCGGATTACGGCCAGGCGCCCGCTGTCGTTCTTCGCTTACGGCGTGGGCGAGTTGGTCGGGGTGCCGATGCCCGAGACGCATTCGGCGCTGCTCGACTGGTATGTCGAACTCGGCATTCCGGTCAACGAGCGCCGTGAGGTGGTGCAGGGCGCGGCCGGCCTGCTCGCGTTCTACCGAGCGGTTGGCGAGGCGCGCGAGTCGCTGCCGTACGACATCGATGGCGTTGTTTACAAGGTGAATCGCCGTGACGAGCAAGACCGGCTCGGCTTCGTCTCGCGGGCGCCACGGTTTGCGCTCGCGCATAAGTTCCCGGCGCAAGAGGCGCTCACGACGCTGCTCGACATCGAGGTTCAGGTCGGCCGCACGGGGGCGATCACGCCGGTGGCGCGTCTGGCGCCGGTGTTCGTGGGCGGCGCGACCGTCACGAATGCGACCTTGCACAACGAAGACGAAATTCGCCGCAAGGACGTGATGATCGGCGATACGGTCATCGTGCGGCGTGCGGGAGACGTGATTCCCGAGGTCGTCGGGTCGATACTGGATCGCCGCCCGGCCGACGCGCGGGCGTTCGTGATGCCGACCGAATGTCCTGTCTGCGGCTCCGCAATCGAGAAACTGCCCGACGAGGTGATCGCGCGATGCACGGGCGGGCTGATCTGCGCGGCGCAGCGCAAGCAGGCGCTGCTCCACTTCGCGCAGCGCCGGGCGCTCGATATCGAAGGGCTGGGCGACAAGCTGGTGGAGCAACTGGTCGATCAGCAGATCATTCGCACGCCGGCGGATCTGTTCAAGCTCGGCGTGGCAAAACTCGCCGCGCTCGATCGCATGGCCGATAAGTCGGCGTCCAATCTGGTGGCGTCGATCGACAAGGCGCGTCACACGACGCTCGCCCGCTTTATTTTTGCGCTGGGCATTCGCCACGTGGGCGAGGCGACGGCGAAGGATCTCGCCCGCCACTTCGGCAAGCTCGACAACCTGATCGCCGTATGCAAGCGCGATTCGGATCTCACGGAACTGCTGGCGGTGCCTGACGTCGGACCCGTGGTGGCCGAGTCGATCAACAATTTCTTCTGCGAAGATCATAATGTTGAAGTGATCGAGCAGATGCGTGCCGCGGGCGTGACGTGGCCCGAATCGGAACCGGCCGCGGTGGCGCCGTTGCCATTGGCCGGCAAGACGTTCGTGCTCACCGGCACGTTGCCGACGCTTTCGCGCGACGAGGCCAAGGCGATGCTGGAAGAGAGAGGGGCGAAAGTGGCGGGCTCGGTGTCCGCGAAGACGAACTACGTCGTCGCGGGTGCCGAAGCCGGCAGCAAACTGACGAAAGCCGAGGCACTGGGTGTGCCTGTGCTCGACGAGGACGCTATGCGCGCCATGTTGGCCGCGCTTTGATGTGAGGACCCGATCGATGATTCGCGACATTTTGAAGATGGGCGATCCGCGCTTGCTGCGCATCGCCAAGGCGGTGGAGCAGTTCGATACGCCCGAGTTGCACGAACTCGTGGCCGATATGTTCGACACGATGAAGGATGCCAAGGGCGCAGGGCTGGCGGCGCCGCAAATCGGCGTGGATCTGCAGGTGGTGATCTTCGGCTTCGACCGCAACGAGCGCTACCCGGACGCTCCGGTGGTGCCCGAGACCGTGCTCATCAACCCGGTGATCACGCCGCTGACGCAGGATATGGAGGAGGGCTGGGAAGGCTGCCTGTCGGTGCCGGGCCTGCGCGGCATGGTCAATCGCTATTCGATGCTGCGTTACGAAGGCTTCGATCAATACGGCAAGGCCATCAACCGTGTGGCCGAGGGTTTCCATGCACGCGTGGTGCAGCACGAATGCGACCACCTGATCGGCAAGCTCTATCCAATGCGCATCACGGATTTCAGCAAGTTCGGCTTCACCGAAATTCTCTTCCCCGGGCTGGATCCGGCCAGTGACGATTGATGCGCGATGTTTGCGTGCAGATATGAACAAGCCCGCCATTCGGTGGGCTTGTTCATTGTGGCTGCCGCCGATGAGCGGCGGCGGCTGGCGGGAGCCTGTGGCAGTCGGCGAAAGACCGGCTGCTCGGATCAGAAGGTTTCGCCCGGACGCAGATAGCGCCACTCGCCGACAGGGAGATTTCCGAGTGTGATGCGGCCCATGCGAACGCGCTTGAGGCCGGTCACGTGCAGGCCGACCAGCTCGCACATCCGGCGAATCTGGCGCTTCTTGCCTTCCTTGAGTACGAAGCGCAACTGCTCCGGGTTCTGCCAGTCGACCTGAGCCGGCTTGAGCGGTTGGTCGTCCAGTTCGAGGCCGTGGCGCAGCAGCGCCAGACGCTCGGCCGGGAAGTGTGCCTGCACATTTTGCGAATGGTCATTGAACGAGACGCGCACGAGATATTCCTTCTCGATCTCGGAATCCTCGCCGATCAGTTGCTTGGCAACGCGACCGTCCTGCGTCAGGACGAGCAGGCCGGTCGAGTCGATGTCGAGGCGCCCGGCCGGCGCGAGACTGCGCAAATGCGACGGCGAGAAGCGCACGCCGGCGTCGTCTTCGCTCCAGTGGTGCTCGCGTGTGACCAAGACGACGGCGGGTTCGTAGCCATCTTCCGCCTGGCCCGACACATAGCCCACGGGCTTGTGCAGCAGGATCGTCACGCGGTTGGCCTGTTCCTTGTGGGCCGCCTGGACAACGGTGATCTCCTGCGTCGGCAGAATCTTCGTGCCGAGCTCGGTCACGACCTTGCCATCGACGCGTACCCAGCCCTTGGCAATCCACTCGTCCGCTTCGCGGCGCGAGCACAGGCCGAGTTCGGACATGCGCTTGGACAGGCGCAGCGAGCCGGCGGCATCGTGATGGATCTTGATGTCGTCCTCATCGTCACGCGGCGCGCGAGTGGGACGTGCGCCGCGCACCGGACGAACGCCTCGTGCATCGCGGTCATCGGCGCTGCGTTTCACTGGACGAGCGTAGTCGCCACGGGCACCGCCTTCGGCGCCGCGGCGCGGCCGGTCTTCGTCGAAGCGACGCGGCGCACGGTCGTCGGCACCGCGCTTCGCCGGGCGAGCGTAGTCGCCACGGGTACCGCCTTCGGCGCCACGGCGTGGACGGTCTTCGTCGAAGCGGCGCGGCGTACGGTCGTCGGCACCGCGCTTCGCCGGGCGAGCGTAGTCGCCACGGGTACCGCCTTCGGCGCCACGGCGCGGCCGGTCTTCGTCGAAGCGGCGCGGCGTACGGTCGTCGGCACCGCGCTTCGCCGGGCGAGCATAGTCGCCACGGGCACCGCCTTCGGCGCCACGGCGTGGACGGTCTTCGTCGAAGCGGCGCGGCGCCCGGTCATCGGCACCGCGCTTCGCCGGGCGAGCATAGTCGCCACGGGCACCGCCTTCGGCGCCGCGGCGTGGCCGGTCTTCGTCGAAGCGGCGCGGCGCCCGGTCATCGGCACCGCGCTTCGCCGGGCGAGCGTAGTCGCCACGGGCGCCACCTTCGGCGCCACGGCGTGGACGGTCTTCGTCAAAGCGGCGCGGACGCGTTTCATCATCGAAGCGTACCGGGCGGGCGCCGGCGACACGCTCACGCTGACCGCGTGCGGGCGGACGTTCACCACCTGGCGGTCGCTTCTCATACGGTTTGGCAGCGCCGGCGGTCTTGCGCGGCGCAGTCCCTGCGGGGCGTGTGCCGCCCGCAGGTGCCGCCACATCGCCGGCGGGACGCGGCCGTGCCGGCTTTGTCGGCTTCTTTTTTGCGCCGGACGCATCGAGCATCGACACCGGCACGGCTTTGGTCGGGCGCCGCAACGGGCTCGAGGAGCGCACCGGTGCGCGGGTCTTGTCGAGAGTGCGGGGATGTTTGGCGCTCAGTTTGGCGCGCGGGGTATCGCTCATGGTTCCAGTGCTTCGAGTAATTCGGTCTCGACGGCGATTTGCAGGCGGTTGTCCTGCAAGCGGCTGCCGTCGAGCAGGAACGTGTCTTCGACACGTTCGCCGAGGGTGTTGATGCGGGCGGTGCGCACGCTCACGCCATGACGCGCGAGCACGCGGGCGACCGCGTACAGCAAGCCGGTGCGGTCGTTGGCCGACACCGACAGGAGGTAGTACTGGCCCCGATCGTCGGGCCGCAGATCGACGCGAGGTGTGACGGGGAAGCTGCGCGAGCGTCGCGGCAGGCGGCCCTTGTTCGGTTCGGCCAGCGGCTCGGCGCGCGTGAGTAACGAGACCAACTCGCTTTCCACGAGACTGATGATGTCGCGATAGCTCGTGTCCAGGCCGGGGTCGGTGAGCAGGAAGCTGTCGAGCGCGAAACCCTGGCTGGTCGTATGCACCTTGGCGTCGAGAATCGAGAGGCCCTTGCGCTCGAAGTAGCCGCAGATCCGCGCGAACAGATCTACCTGATCGCGCACGTACACCATCACCTGCAATCCTTCGCCAATCGGTGAGGGACGTGCCTTGACGATGGGCGCCGCACTCTCCACGTGCCGCCACAGGTGGCGCGTCTGCCATGCCACGTCCGCCGGATCGTTACGAAGGAAGTAAGCCACGTCCAGCGTGTTCCACAGCGCTTCCTGCGCACGCTCGGGCACGGTGTACAGGCGCAGCAGGCCGAGCGCCTCTTCCTTGCGCGCCTTGAGCTGCGCATGCGGATCGGGGTTGGCGCCGCCCAGCACCTGCAACGTCAGGCGATAGAGATCTTCAAGCAGTTTGCCCTTCCAGGCATTCCACACCTTCGGGCTGGTGCCGCGAATGTCGGCAACCGTCAGCAGGTAGAGCGCGGTCAGACGGCGCTCGTTGCCGACTTTTTCGGCGAACCGGCGGATGACCTCCGGATCGGTGGTGTCCTGCTTCTGTGCGACCGTGCTCATCGTCAGATGCTCGCCGACGAGCCACACGACCAGTTCGGTGTCTTCCTTGGCCAGTCCGTGACGCGTACAGAAGCGTCGCGCGTCGACCATGCCGAGGGTCGAGTGATCGCCGCCGCGCCCCTTCGCGATGTCATGGAAGAGGGCGGCGATGGTCAGCACCCATGGGCGGTCGAAGTTCGCGATCAACTGGCTGCAGAACGGGTACTCATGCGTGTGTTCCGCCACGGCGAAGCGGCGGATGTTGCGCACGACCATCAGGATGTGCTGATCGACCGTGTACACGTGATACAGATCGTGCTGCATCTGGCCGACGACCCGACGGAAGTTGATCAGATAACGGCCCAGCACGCTCGTCTGATTCATCAGCCGCAACGCATGCGTGATGCCCTGCGGTTGCTGCAGAATCTCGAGGAACGTGCGGCGATTCTCCGGATCGGCCCGCCAGTGCGCGTTCATCAATTCCCGGGCGTTGTACAGCGCGCGCAGGGTTCGCGCCGACAGCCCTTTCACGCCGACGACCTGCTCGTACAGCAGGAACGTCTCGAGAATCGCGTTCGGGTGACGCTGATACAACTCGTCATCCGCGATCTCGATCATGCCTTGCTTCTCGACGAAGCGCTCGTTGATCACGCGCGTCACACCGCTGGTCTGCGGGAAGAGGCGCGCTTCGACGTTGAGCAACAACACGGTGTTGAGTTGCGAGACGGCCTTCGCGGCCCAGTAGTACCGGCGCATGAGTTGCTCGCTCGCGCGCTTGGTCGCCGTGGCGTCGAAGCCCAGGCTTTGCGCGAGCGCGGTCTGCATGTCGAACACGAGGACGTCCTGACGGCGTCGCGCGATCAGATGCAGCCGCGCGCGCAGGCCTTTCAGGAACTGCTCGTTGCGGCGCAGCTCCTTTAGCTCGCGCTCGGTCAGCAGGTCGCGCGCGAACAGCTCCGTCCAGCTGTTGCCCAGGCCGGCCGCCTTCGTCATCCACAGGATCACCTGCAGGTCGCGCAGTCCGCCCGGGCTTTCCTTGCAGTTCGGCTCCAGGCTGTACGGGCTGTCCTGGTACTTGGCGTGCCGCTGGCGGATTTCCAGTTGCTTGCTGCGGAAGAACGCGCGTGGATCGAGGTCGGTCGCAAAGCGTTGTTCGAATTCCTCGAACAGGGCGTGATTGCCCGCGAGGAAGCGGGCTTCGAGCAGGCTCGTCTGCACGGTGACGTCGGCGTGAGCCTCGATGATGCACTCGTCGACCGTGCGGACCGAAGAGCCGATTTCCAGCCCGATGTCCCACAGGAAACCGATGAAAGGCTCCACGTGCCGCGTCAACGCCTCGTCGTCCGCGTTGCGATGCAGCAGCAGGATGTCGACGTCCGAATACGGGTACAGCTCCCCACGGCCGTAACCGCCAACGGCGACCAACGCGAGATCGCCGGGCATTTCGCATTCGGCCCAGGCGTCGCGCATGGATTGATCGACCGCCTGGCAGAGTCCGTGCAGCAAGGCGTCTACCTTGCCGTGCGCGGTGAAGCGTTCGACGAGGTCGGCTTTGCGTTGCTTGAGAGCCTGACGTAGCGGAGACGGGGCGTGCGCACGCGCGTGCATGGCGGCTTCCTGAGTGTGGTATAGCGGGTCAGGCTGTGGCGGCCGCCGCAATCGTCGGCGGCCGGACATGGGACTTCGTCTGTCGCATAACGTCAGGCGGCGGCCGGGACGGTCGCCACGTAGGCGGAACCCGGGGGCGGCGGCGGGGTGAGGGCCGAGTGCGTAAGCACCTCGTGGCCCGTTTCCGTCACCAGCACGGTGTGTTCCCACTGCGCCGAGAGACTCCGGTCGCGCGTCTTTACCGTCCACTGATCCGGCATCGTGCGGATTTCGCGCTTGCCGGCGTTGATCATCGGCTCGATCGTGAAGATCATGCCGGCCTGCAGTTCGATGCCGGTGCCCGGGCGTCCGTAATGCAGGATCTGCGGATCCTCGTGAAACACCTGCCCGATGCCGTGGCCGCAATATTCGCGCACGACGCTGTAGCCCTGAGCCTCGGCGTGCGTCTGGATCGCGTGGCCGATGTCGCCCAGGTGCGCGCCCGGGCGCACCTGGTTGATGCCGAGCCACATGCATTCGTATGTCACCTGGGCCAGACGCCTGGCCAGGATCGAGCCCTCGCCGACGATGAACATGCGGCTCGTGTCGCCGAAGTATCCGTCCTTGATGACGGTGACATCGATGTTGAGTGCGTCGCCGTTCTTGAGAACCTTCTCGCCCGGGATGCCGTGGCAGATCACGTCGTTGACCGAGATGCAGGTGGCCTTCGGATAGGGCGGGTAACCGGGCGGCTGGTAGTTCAGCGGCGCAGGCACGGTGCCTTGCTCCTTGACCATGTACTCGTGGCACAGCCGGTCGAGTTCCCCGGTTGTCACGCCGGCACGGACGTGCGGCGTAATGAAATCGAGCACTTCGCTGGCCAGCCGGCAGGCGACGCGCATCATTTCGATGTCGTGGGCATTCTTGAGAGTGATGGCCATTGCTGGATCTGACAAATTGCGGAAACAATGTCGCATTATGGCATCAATAGGCCGGTTTCGGCCCGTGCGGCGGGGATTTCAGCGAGATCCGAGGCGGAATTTCCGATTTTCCCGGCAAGGCGTCGGACGGCAGGCCGAACCGGGCGCAATGCCGCATGAACCGGGCGTTTGCGATATCGAAAAGCAGGCTCACGCGTCACTTGAGCGAAGGCGCTTGGCGATGCTATAATCTCGGGCTAAGTCGAGGACGAGTTGTCAATAAACCCGAGGGTTTCCCCTTGGATTTCAACGATCTTCGCCGGGTTTTTGGGGTGTTTTTGCCCCAATGTGGTGCCAGATGGCGCTGCGCCGGGCGAGGACGGCATCCGTCGCGGCTTGGAACTTTTGAAATCGCGGGCCGGCGCACCCAGGGTGCCCGATCTTCGCAGGCGGGTCATGCAAAGCTGTGTGGCAGTCTGACGAAACGGGTACGGCAGCCGGTCTAAGACCTAACCCTCACGGAGAATCACATGTCTGTCACGATGCGTCAGATGCTGGAAGCGGGCGTCCATTTCGGTCACCAAACCCGTTTCTGGAACCCCAAGATGGCCCCCTATATCTTCGGCCATCGCAACAAGATTCATATCATCAACCTCGAAAAGACGTTGCCGATGTACCAGGACGCACTGAAGTACGTGCGTCAACTGGCCGCCAACCGTGGCACGATCCTGTTCGTGGGCACGAAGCGCCAGGCGCGTGAAATCGTGGCGGAAGCCGCAACGCGCGCCGGTATGCCGTACGTCAACAACCGTTGGCTGGGCGGCATGCTGACGAACTTCAAGACCCTGAAGTCGTCGATCAAGAAGCTCAAGGACATGGAGCAGGCCCTGGAAGCCGGCGAGCAGGAGCGCATGAGCAAGAAGGAAGCGCTGCTGTTCGATCGCGAAATGGCCAAGCTGCAGAAGTCGATCGGTGGTGTGAAGGAAATGGGCGGCATGCCCGACGCCATCTTCGTGGTCGACGTCGGTTACCACAAGATCGCCATCACCGAAGCCAACAAACTGGGCATTCCGGTGATCGCCGTGGTCGATACGAACCACTCGCCGGACGGCGTCGACTACGTCATTCCGGGTAACGACGACTCGAGCAAGGCTGTCGAGCTGTACGTGCAAGGCGTTGCCGACGCCATCCTCGAAGGCCGTGCGAACGCCGTCAAGGAAGTCGTCGAAGCCGTGCGCGGCGATGGCGACGAGTTCGTCGAAGTGAACGAAGAGGCGTAAGCGGCCACCGCTGCGTAACAAAAGGGGCTGCTGGTGGCGCCCCTTTTTTTTAGTCCGATTTCCCCGCGTCGGGTGCGCGGGGCGCCAGCGGCGGGCAGTGAGGCCGTCGGGGCGCCATCCTCATCCGACTGATTCGATATACAGGAGTAACGAGATGCCGGCAATTACTGCAGCAATGGTGGGCGAACTGCGTGCCAAGACCGATGCGCCGATGATGGAGTGCAAGAAGGCGCTGACCGAAGCCGACGGCGACATGGTCCGTGCTGAAGAAATCCTGCGCGTCAAGCTGGGCAGCAAGGCCAGCAAGGCCGCCAGCCGTATCACGGCGGAAGGCGTGATCGCCGCTTACATCGACGGCGGCAAGGGTGCCGTGGTCGAAATCAACTGCGAAACCGACTTCGTCTCGAAGAACGACGATTTCCTGAAGTTCGCCAACGATGTGGCCAAGCTGGTCGCCGAGAAGAACCCGGCCGACGTGGCTGCCCTGTCGGCGCTGCCGCTCGAGGGCAAGACGGTCGATCAGGTGCGCGCCGACCTGATCGGCAAGATCGGCGAGAACATGACGATCCGTCGCTTCCAGCGCTACGAGACGTCGGGCAAGCTGGCTGCGTACCTGCACGGCACGCGCATCGGCGTGGTGGTCGAGTACGAAGGCGCGGATGCGGAAGTCGGCAAGAACGTGGCAATGCACATTGCCGCCATGAAGCCGGTGGCCGTGTCGGGCGACCAGGTTGCGCCGGAACTGATCGAGAAGGAGCGCAAGGTCGCTGCCGAGAAGGCTGCCGAATCGGGCAAGCCGGCCGAGATCGTCGCCAAGATGGTGGAAGGCAGCGTGCAGAAGTTCCTGAAGGAAGTCTCGCTGTTCAACCAGGCTTACGTGAAGGACGACAAGTCGACGGTCGAGCAGATGCTCAAGGCCAACAACACCACGGTCAAGGGTTTTACCATGTTCGTGGTCGGCGAAGGCATCGAGAAGAAGCAGGACGACTTCGCTGCTGAAGTGGCTGCCCAGGTGGCTGCTGCCAAGCAGTCGTAATTCGCGCAGTATGTAGTAACCGGGGGCGGCGGTGCCGTCCCCGTTGTTTCATCCAGAATACCCTCACAGTGCCCGACCAGACTTCTTAAGGACCGCCATGTCTACTCCTTATAAACGCGTACTTCTCAAGCTCTCTGGTGAAGCCCTCATGGGTGACGATGCGTTCGGCATCAATCGCGCGACCATCGAACGGATGGTGGGCGACATTGCCGAAGTCGTTCGCTTGGGCACGCAATTGGCCGTCGTGATTGGCGGCGGCAATATTTTCCGGGGCGTGGCGGGCGGCGCGGCAGGCAT
This sequence comes from Pandoraea pulmonicola, assembly GCF_000815105.2. NCBI lineage: Bacteria > Pseudomonadati > Pseudomonadota > Betaproteobacteria > Burkholderiales > Burkholderiaceae > Pandoraea > Pandoraea pulmonicola. The sequence continues at coordinate 2,601,364 of NZ_CP010310.2, forward strand.
GGACCGTGCAACAGCGGACTACATGGGCATGCTGGCCACGATGATGAACGCACTGGCCCTGCAGGACGCCATGCGTCACGCCGGTATCGAAGCGCGTGTGCAGTCCGCGCTGCGCATGGACCAGGTGGTCGAGCCTTACATTCGTCCGCGTGCGATCCGTCAGCTCGAAGAGGGCAAGGTCGTGATTTTCGCCGCCGGTACGGGTAACCCGTTCTTTACCACCGATACCGCCGCTGCGTTGCGCGGCTCCGAAGTCGGTGCGGAAGTCGTGCTCAAGGCGACCAAGGTCGATGGCGTATACTCGGCCGACCCCAAGAAGGATCCCAACGCAGTAAAGTATTCGACCATCAGCTTCGACGAGGCCATCTCGAAGAACCTGCAGGTCATGGACGCGACCGCTTTCGCGCTGTGCCGCGATCAGAAGATGCCGGTGCGCGTGTTCTCGATCGTGAAGCCTGGCGCACTCAAGCACGTCATCCTCGGCGAGGACGAGGGAACGCTCGTCCACGTTTGAGTTCAAATTGCGGCGTCGGCGTGCGTTGCGTGCCTGCGCCGTATTATTTACGTTTGCGTATCAATTCAAGGTTTGGAGGTTGTCATGACCGTTGCTGACATCAAGAAGAATGTCGAGCAAAAAATGCAAAGCTCGATCGAATCGTTCAAGAACAACCTGGCGAAGATTCGTACCGGTCGCGCGCACACCGGCTTGCTCGATCACGTGCAGGTCGACTACTACGGCTCGATGGTGCCCATCTCGCAGGTGGCCAACATCAACCTCGTCGATGGCCGCACGATTGGCGTGCAGCCGTGGGAAAAGAAGATGGTTGCCGCTGTCGAGAAAGCGATCCGCGAATCGGACCTCGGTCTGAACCCGGCCACGCAGGGCGATCTGATCCGCGTGCCGATGCCCATGCTGACCGAAGAGCGGCGTCGTGAGCTGACCAAGCTGGTTAAGTCGGAAGGCGAAAACGCCAAGGTTGCCGTGCGCAACCTGCGCCGCGATGCCAACGAGCAGCTCAAGAAGCTGGTCAAGGACAAGGAAGCGTCCGAAGACGACGAGCGCCGTGGCAGCGACGACGTGCAGAAGCTCACGGACAAGTTTGTCGCGGAAATCGACAAGCTCGTGCAGCAGAAGGACGCCGAGATCATGACGGTCTGAGGGCCTGGGGCACTCACCGTAAGACTCTCGCCGACTTTTGCGACTTCCGCGCCGTATCTCAATGGGTTTTCTCAGCTCTATGCTCACCGTTCCCGAGACAGCGAGCATCCCACGCCACGTCGCCATCGTTATGGATGGCAACGGGCGTTGGGCTACCAGTCGTAAATTGCCGCGCGTAGCGGGACACAAGCGCGGCGTCGACGCCGTGCGCGAAGCGGTGACGGCGTGTGCCGAGCTCGGCGTCGAGTACCTGACCCTGTTCGCGTTCAGTTCGGAGAACTGGCGACGCCCGCAGGACGAGGTCTCGACGCTGATGCAGCTCTTCATCCTCGCGCTGGAGCGCGAAGTGGGCAAGCTGCACAGCAATGGCATCCGTCTACGCGTCATCGGCGCGCTCGAAGCGTTCGAGCCGCGCATTCAGGAGCTCGTCCAGCGTGCCGAAGAGCGCACGCAAGACAACAAGGGCCTCACGCTTACCATCGCCGCCAACTATGGTGGACGCTGGGACATTCTGCAGGCTGCTCGGAAGCTCGCTGCCGCACGCGTTGCGCAGGGCGGGGGCGCGGCGCTGGAACAGGCGTTCAGCGAGGAGGATCTCGCTCCTTATCTGAGCATGGCCTACGCGCCGGAGCCCGATCTGTTTATCCGTACCGGCGGCGACCAGCGGATCAGTAATTTTCTGCTTTGGCAACTGGCGTACACTGAACTGTATTTCACCGAAGAATTCTGGCCGGACTTCAACGCCGAAACGCTCAAGCGGGCGATCGCCGAGTTTCAGCAACGCGAACGCCGTTTCGGTCGTACCAGTGCGCAAGTCCAGAACCCCTCAGGACAATCCGCCTGATGCTCAAGACACGCGTCATTACCGCTGTCGTACTTCTCGCCATTCTGTTGCCTGTGATCTTCGTCGGTACGCCGGCGCAGTTCGCATTGCTCGCGGCCGTCATCGTTGCAGCGGCGGGCTGGGAGTGGGGGCGGCTGGTCGGACTTAACGGTGCCGGCGCGGTTTTCTACGGTGCGCTCGCGCTGCTGGGCGTCGGTCTCACGTGGGGTGGCGGCTGGACTTTCTCGGGCCTCTGGCTCAAGCCCGCGGCCATTTTCTGGCTGCTTGCGGGACCTTACACCTTGATGCGCAAACCTGCGACGAAGGGCGCCTGGCGCGGTCTGTTGCTCGTCGCCGGCCCGGTGCTGCTGATCGCGGCATGGCAGGCGTTGTGCCTGGCACGCGAACGCGGCGTGGCATTCCTGTTGTCGGTGCTCGTGATCGTTTGGCTGGCCGATACCGGCGCCTACTTTGCCGGGCGCGCCTTCGGGCGTCGCAAGCTGGCGCCGTCCATCAGTCCCGGCAAGTCGTGGGAAGGCGCGATCGGCGGATGGCTGCTCGTGCTGGTGGTCGCCGCAGTCGTGCTGGCGAGCGGTCTGCAGGCGCCGACCATCGTCTCCCATCTCGCCAGCACGCTTGGACTGGCTCTCGGCGTTCTGGCGCTCACGCTGCTGGTGGCGTTCTCGGTCGTGGGCGACCTGTTCGAATCTCAACTCAAACGGCAGGCCGGCGTGAAGGATTCCAGCGCGCTGCTGCCCGGCCACGGAGGCGTGCTCGACAGAATCGACGCATTGCTCCCGGTGCTCCCGTTGGCTCTGCTCTTCGTCTGATCATGTCGCAACGTCTCTCCATTCTCGGCTCCACTGGCTCCATCGGCGTCAGCACGCTCGATGTCGTTGGCCGACATCCCGACCGGTTCACCGTTTATGCGCTTTCGGCGCACCGCAATCTGGATCGCCTGTTCGAACAATGCGTCGCGCATCGTCCGCAGGTGGCCGTGGTTGCCGATGCCGACGGGGCTCGTTCGCTGGCAGCGCGTCTGGCCGAGGCCGGACTGAAGATCGAGGTCGCGTACGGTCCCCAGGCGTTGGTGGACGTCGCCGAAGCGTCGCAAGCCACGACCGTCGTGGCGGCGATCGTCGGCGCCGCCGGCCTTCAGTCGACGCTCGCCGCCGCTCGCGCGGGCAAGCGTATTTTGCTGGCGAATAAGGAATCGCTCGTGCTCTCGGGGGCGCTGTTCATGGCAACGGCCGAGCGCGCCGGCGCGACGCTGCTGCCGCTCGACAGTGAGCACAACGCCATTTTTCAATGCCTGCCGCAGGTTGCCGGCGAGAGCCGGATTGCCACGCACGGCGTGGAGAAGCTCGTGCTGACCGCGTCCGGCGGTCCGTTCCGCGAGCGCGAGTTGGCGTCGCTGGAAAATGTGACGCCTGACGAAGCGTGCGCACACCCGAACTGGGTCATGGGCCGCAAGATCTCGGTCGACTCGGCGAGCATGATGAACAAGGGGCTGGAAGTCATCGAGGCCCACTGGCTGTTCAACATGCCGCCCGAGAAGATCGAAGTCCTGATCCATCCGCAAAGCGTGATTCATTCGATGGTCACGTACACGGACGGCTCCACGCTCGCCCAGCTTGGCAACCCCGACATGCGTACACCGATCGCGCACGCGCTGGCGTTCCCCGATCGGGTGACGTCGGGCGTGCCGAGTCTCAATCTTGCGGACATCGCGCGTCTGACTTTCGAAGCACCGGATCTGCGTCGTTTTCCGTGCCTGCGTCTGGCGTTCGATACGCTGCATCGCGGCGGCACGGCGGGGGCGTTGCTCAATGCGGCCAACGAAGTCGCCGTCGCGGCCTTCCTCGAAGGGCGAATCCGCTTCACGGCCATCGCGCAGGTGGTCGAGCAGGTACTCGACGCCGTGCCGGTGGGCGAGGCCACGTCGCTTGACGTCGTGCTCGAAGCCGATCGTCGTGCCCGCGAACTGGCGACCGGCATCGTCGCCAAATTGCCCGCGCCGGCGTTTTCCTGACGCCGCGCCCATGTCGTAACGTCTCCGGGGCCCGATCTCGTTCATGAATCTGCTGACCACGCTGCTTGCTTTCGCCGTCGCCATTGGCGTGCTGGTGGTGTTCCATGAACTGGGCCACTACACGGTGGCACGGCTTTGCGGCGTGAAGGTGTTGCGCTTCTCGGTGGGGTTCGGAGCGCCGCTGCTCAAGTGGACGATGGGGAGAGACCGCACCGAATGGACGGTTTGCGCATTGCCGCTGGGCGGCTACGTTCGCATGCTCGACGAGCGCGACGAGACGCAGATCGTCGCCCCCGAGGACCGGGATCGCGCTTTCAACCGTCAGTCGGTCTACAAGCGCTTCGCCATCGTGGCGGCCGGGCCGATCGCCAACTTCCTGCTTGCCATTGCACTGTACGCCGGCCTGAATCTCGCGGGTGTGACCGAGCCGGTCGCGCGCGTTGCGCCGCCAGCTGCGGGAACGCTGGCCGCACGCGCGGGGCTATCCGGAGGAGAGGTCATTACCGGGGTTCGCGAGAATGGCAACGGTCCCGATGCCGCCGTCGGCGATGAAGCGCCGGTGCGTTCGTGGGAGGATCTGCGCTGGCGACTCGTCGATCCGATGATCGAGGGGCAGCGTGTCACGCTCGTGGCGCGCACGCGCGACGGCCGGGCCGAATACACGCTGGACGCCGCCGGTCAGCACCTCGACGCCGACGGCGATCAGGATTTCATGCAGCGTCTGGGGCTGGTGCCCTCGGCGCGCGTCAAGGTCGGGCAGTTGACGCCCGGGGGCGTGGCCGAGAAGGCCGGGTTGCGCGTCGGCGATGAAATCACGGCGGTCGATGGCAGTCCGCTCACGTCGGCCAAGGCGCTGGTGGATGCCGTGCGCGCCCATCCCGGCAAGCCCATGACGCTCACGGTGCGCCGTGATGGCGGTGTTCGCAACGTGACGCTCACGCCGAGCGCGGAAGTCGATGCGGCGGGCCAGGGTGCGGCAGCCGGGGCGCGCGTGGGCAAGATCGGCGCGGCGCTTGCGAGCCAGATCGACTCGGTAACGGTGCGTTATGGCTTGTTCGAGGCGATCGGTCGCGGCGCGCAGCGCACCTGGGACGTGACCGCCTTCAGCGTGCGCATGTTCGGCAAGATGATCACCGGCCAGGCGTCGCTCAAAAATCTGAGCGGTCCGGTCACGATTGCCGACTATGCCGGGCGTTCGGCGCGGCTGGGTCTCGATTATTTCGTCGCCTTTCTGGCGCTTGTCAGCATTAGTCTGGGCGTATTGAATCTGTTGCCGATTCCGGTTCTGGACGGTGGCTATCTGTTATATTATGCGGTCGAAGCGATTACCGGTCGGGCAGTTTCCGAGCGCTGGCAGGGCGCGCTGCAACGAGTGGGCATCGTTTGCATCCTCGCGCTCTCTGCCGTAGCACTTTTCAACGACCTGTCGAAGTTGCTGCACTAGACAGCGTCACGCGCCTGCCGGTCGCAGGCAAATCCGAGTTTTTACGATTCAATTGTTTCTTGGGGAAGCAAGTTGTCGAATAAATACCACCTTGTTCCGAAGACCCTGGTGATTGCGGTTCTGGCGGCACACAGTTTCCTGGCGCGCGCCGTCGAGCCGTTCGTGGTCAAGGATATCCGAGTGGAGGGCTTGCAGCGCATCGAGCCGGGCACGGTGTTCTCCTACCTGCCGGTCAAGCCGGGTGACAAGTTCAACGACGATAAGGGCACCGAAGCAATTCGTGCCCTTTATGCAACGGGCCTGTTCTCGGACGTGAGCGTTGAAGCGCAAGGCAGCGTGCTGGTGGTGCACGTCAACGAGCGTCCCGCGATCGCGAGCATCGACTTCCTCGGCATCAAGGAATTCGACAAGGACGGTTTGAAAAAGGCTCTGCGTTCGGTCGGCCTGACCGAAGGTCGCACCTTCGACCGCAACCTGCTCGACAAGTCGGAGCAGGAACTCAAGCGTCAATATCTCACGCGCGGTTACTATGCTGCCGAGGTGAAGACGACGGTCACACCGCTCGAGCGCAACCGCGTGGGCATTCAGTTCGCGGTGACGGAAGGCCCGAAGGCAACGATCCAGCAGATCAACTTCGTCGGCAACAAGGCGTTCTCCTCGTCGGACCTGATGTCTGAAATGGAGCTCGGTACGCCCAACTGGCTGTCGTGGTACTCGAAGAACGATCTGTACTCCAAGGACAAGCTCACCGGCGATCTGGAAAAGCTGCGTTCGTTCTATCTGAACCGTGGCTATCTGGAATTCAACATCGACTCCACCGACGTCTCGATCACGCCGGACAAGGATCAGATGTTCCTGACCATCAACCTGCACGAAGGCGAGCCGTACAAGGTTTCGGACGTCAAGCTCACCGGCGAGATGCTCGGCAAGCAGGACGACATCCAGAAGCTCGTGCAACTGAAGGCCGGCGACACGTTCTCCGCCGCCAAGCTGCAGGCGAGCACCAAGGCGATTTCCGATCTGCTCGGCAACTACGGCTTTGCGTTCGCCAATGTGAACGCCCAGCCGACGATCGATCGCAACAACCACACGGTGGCCTTGACGATGACGATCGATCCGGGCCGCCGCGTGTACGTCCGCAAGATCAACATCGTGGGCAACTCCCGCACGCGCGACGAAGTGATTCGCCGCGAACTGCGCCAGCTCGAGAGCTCGTGGTACGACGCCGACCGTCTCAAGCTCTCGCAGGACCGTATCAATCGTCTCGGCTACTTCACCGACGTGAACGTGACGACCGAGCCGGTGGCCGGGTCGAACGATCAGGTCGACCTCCAGGTGAAGGTGGAAGAAAAGCCGACGGGTACGATCAACGTCGGTGCCGGCTTCTCGTCGACCGACAAGGTCGTGCTGCAGGCCGGTATCAGCCAGGACAACGTGTTTGGGTCGGGCACGTCGCTGTCGGTGAACGTGAACACCGGTAAGACCTACCGTACGTTGGCGGTCACGCAAGTCGACCCGTACTTCACGGTCGACGGCGTGAGCCGCATCACCGACGTCTACTACCGTACGTACCAGCCGCTGCTGCTCACGAGCGACTCGGACTTCCGTATCAACACGCTGGGTGGCAACCTCAAGTTCGGTGTGCCGTTCTCGGAAGTCGACACGGTCTTCTTCGGTCTGGGCTTCGAACAGACGCGTCTGCACCTGACGAGCGACGGCACCACGCCGCAGCGCTACGTCGACTACGCGAAGCAGTTCGGTTATGTCAGCAACAACTATCCGCTCACGATCGGCTGGTCGCGCGACTCGCGCGACAGCGCGCTGATCCCGAACCGCGGTCATTATCAGCAGGCCAACCTGGAAGTCGGCACGCCGATCGGGACGACCAAGTACTTCCGTGCCTACTACCAGCACCAGTACTACTATCCGGTGAGCCGCGGTTTCACGCTGGCACTGAACGGCGAAGTGGGCTACGGTCACGGGTTGGGCGGTCAGCCGTTCCCGATCTTCAAGAACTACTTCGCGGGCGGTATCGGTTCGGTGCGTGGTTATGAGCCGAGCTCGCTGGGTCCGCGGGATACGAACGGCGAACCGCTGGGCGGCGCCTCGAAGCTGATCGGTAACATCGAACTGACGTTCCCGCTGCCGGGCACGGGTTACGATCGCACGCTGCGCATCTTCACGTTCTTCGACGGTGGTAACGTGTTCGACAACGGCCAGGCGATTACCGTCAATAACCTGCGCTATTCTTATGGTTTCGGCCTGTCATGGATTTCGCCGATCGGCCCGCTCAAGCTCTCGATGGGTTTCCCGCTCGTCAAGAAGACGGGCGACCAGTACCAGAAATTCCAGTTCCAGGTCGGTACGTCGTTCTGACGACGGTGCACCGACGGGTTCCGCATGAATCATTGTTGTAAGGGGTAATACATTGAACGGTATCCGTAAGCATTGCCTGCGCGGCCTCGCCGCGGCGTTGCTGGCCGGTGTGGCGTTTGCCGCCACGGCTCAGGATGCGCGCATCGCCGCGGTCAATTCGGATCGCATTCTGCGCGATTCTGCACCGGCCAAGGCGGCCCAAGCCAAGCTCGAAGCCGAGTTCTCCAAGCGGGATGCGGATCTGCAGAGCATGGCGCAACGTCTCAAGGCGATGTCGGACAAGCTCGACAAGGACAATCCCACGTTGTCCGATGCCGAGCGCGCCAAGCGTCAGCGTGATCTGGCTGCGGCCGACACCGAGTTCCAGCGCAAGCAGCGCGAGTTCCGTGAAGACCTGAACCAGCGTCGCAACGAAGAACTCGCCGCCGTGCTCGACCGCGCCAACCGCGTCATCAAGCAAATTGCCGAGACCGAAAAGTACGATCTCATCGTGCAGGAAGCAGTCTACGTGAGCCCGCGTATCGACATCACCGATAAGGTGCTCAAGACCCTGAACGGCGGTTCGGGCAGCGGCAAGTGACGGGGGCGTCTTCCATGTCGGGGACACTGTCGGTTTCAATGGCTCAACTGGTGGCCCGCTTCGGCGGAGATCTGGTGGGCGACGGTGAGGTGACGGTCGAGGGCCTCGCGCCGCTGGACCGCGCCGGAGCCCGTCAACTCGCATTCCTGTCCAATCCGCTGTATCTCGCCGAAGTGCCCAAGTCGGGCGCGGCGGCGGTGATTCTCTCCAAGGCCGATTTCGATAAGCTGCCGTCGCACGACGGCCGCACCTGGATCATCGCGCCGAATCCTTACGCGTATTTCGCCCGTGTGGCGCAGATGTTCGCGCAGGCGGCCGCACCAGTGTCCGCGCCCGGGGTTCATCCGAGCGCTGTGGTCGACGCGACGGCTGTCGTGCCGGCATCCTGCGTGATCGGCCCGAACGTCGTCATCGAGGCGGGCGTGCGTCTGGGCGAGCGCGTGCGTCTGATGGCCAACGTCTTCGTTGGTCGCGGCACCACGTTGGGCGACGACGTGCTCGTCTATCCGAACGTCACGATCTATCACACGAGCGTGATCGGCGCGCGTTGCGTGATTCACGCGGGCGCGGTGATCGGCTCCGACGGGTTCGGCTTCGCGCCGGACTTCTCGGCCACGGGCGGCGAGTGGGTGAAGATTCCGCAAGTCGGCCGTGCCGTGATCGAGGACGACGTGGAGATCGGCGCCTCGACCTCCATCGACCGCGGTGCGATGGCCGATACGGTGATCGAGCGCGGCTGCAAGATCGACAACCAGGTGCAGATCGCACACAACGTGCGTGTCGGCGCCTATACCGTGATTGCCGCCTGTACGGGCGTTGCCGGCAGCAGTACCATCGGGAAGTTCTGCATGCTGGGCGGTGCCGTGGGCGTGGCCGGGCATGTGACCATCGGCGACCGGGTCATCGTGACGGCTAAATCGGGGGTCTCGAAGTCGATCCCCGGTCCGGGCACGTATACGAGCGCGTTTCCGGCGATTCCGAACGCCGAATGGAACAAAAACGCGGCGATCATGCGCAATCTGGACAAGATGCGCGATCGTGTGCGTCAACTTGAAGCGAAGGTCAAAGACCTGCAAGACAAATGAGCGAGACCACTATCAATATCGACATCCACAAGATCATGAAGCTGCTGCCGCATCGGTATCCGATGCTGATGGTGGACCGCGTGATCGGACTGGAGCCGCACAAGAACATCAAGGTCATCAAGAACGTCACGATCAATGAGCCGTACTTCACGGGGCATTATCCGCAGCGTCCGGTCATGCCGGGTGTGCTGATCATCGAAGCGATGGCGCAGGCCGCCGCATTGCTGACGTTCTCCGAAGAGCCGGTGCACGACGAAAACACGCTCTACTATTTCGTGGGCATCGAGAACGTCCGCTTCAGGCGTCCTGTCGAACCGGGCGATCAGATCGTGCTCGACATCGATTTCCTGAGCGAACGTCGCGGGTTCTTCAAGTTCAAGGGCAAGGCTCTGGTGGAAGGCGAGATCGCGGCGGAAGCCGAGTTCATGTGCATGGTCAAGAAGAACGGCGAATAACCGGAACCGAGACGCTCATGACGAATATTCATCCCACCGCGGTCGTCGATCGGAACGCGCAACTGGCCGACGGCGTTGTCGTTGGTCCGTATGCGATCGTCGGGCCGAACGTCACGCTCGGCGCCGGGACACAGATTCTTTCGCACACCGTTGTCGACGGTCATACGACGCTGGGCGAGGGCAACAAGATCGGCCCGTTCGCGTCGATCGGCGGCAGCCCGCAGGATATGAAGTACGCAGGCGAGCCGACCCGGCTCGTCATCGGCGACCGCAACACGATCCGCGAATTCACGACGATCCACACCGGTACGGTGCAGGACGGCGGCCTGACCAGCGTCGGCGACGACAACTGGATCATGGCGTATGTGCATATCGCACACGATTGCCACGTGGGCAACCACACGGTGTTTTCCAGCAATGCGCAGTTGGCCGGTCACGTCAACGTCGGTGACTGGGCGATCATCGGCGGCATGACGGGCGTGCACCAGTTCGTGCGCATCGGTGCGCACTCGATGGTCGGTGGTGCGTCGGTACTCGTGCAGGACGTGCCGCCGTTCGTCATCGCGTCGGGCGACCGTGCGGTGCCGTACGGTATCAACGTCGAAGGTCTGCGTCGCCGCAACTTCACGGCCGAAGCGATCACCGCACTGCGTCACGCCTACAAGCTGCTCTACAAGAGCGGACTTACGCTCGACGAAGCCAAGGTGCAGATCGAGGCGTTCGGCAATGCCGGCGCTTCCGACGTCTTCGACGCCGTGCGTACGCTGCTCGATTTCCTCAACACCAGCACGCGCGGTATCGTGCGCTGACCTATGTCGCCGACCCTTCCCGGCGCCGGCCAGCGAACCCTGGCGATGGTGGCCGGGGAACTGTCCGGCGATCTCATTGCAGGCAACGTCCTTGCCGGCCTCAAGCAGAGCCTGCCGTCCGACATCGCATACACGGGTGTCGGCGGTCCGCACATGGCGGAAGAGGGCTTCGAGGCCGACTTCCCGATCGACAAGCTCTCGGTCATGGGCTATGTCGAAGTCATCAAGCATCTGCGCGAGATCCTCTCGATCCGCAAGCAGCTCCGCGAACGCTGGCTGGCCGACAAGCCGCTGGCATTCGTCGGCTTTGACGCTCCCGATTTCAACTTCGATCTCGAGATCAAGCTGCGTGAGGCGGGTGTGCCCACGATTCACTTCGTGAGTCCGTCGATCTGGGCATGGCGCGGCGGGCGCATCAAAAAGATCAAGCGCGCGGTCGATCACATGCTCTGCCTGTTCCCGTTCGAGCCGGAGATCTATCATCGTGCGGGGATCGACGCCACGTTCGTCGGTCACCCGATGGCGGACAAGATTCCGATGGTGCCTGACGTGAGCGGCGCGCGTGCGAAGCTGGCGCTGTCTGGCAACGGGCCAGTGGTCGCCATTCTGCCGGGCAGTCGGACGTCGGAGGTGCAGCGCCTCACCCCGGTCTTCTTTGCCGCGATGCGTCTGCTCGCCAAGCGCGAACCGTCGATCCGTTTCGTGCTGCCGGCGGCCACGCCGCGCTTGCACGCGATGATGCAGCCGATCTTCGACGCCCATGGCGACCTCAATCTGACGGTGATCGACGGCCAGGCGCCGCTCGCGCTCGAAGCCGCCGACAGCGTGCTGCTCGCGAGTGGTACGGCAACGCTCGAAGCGGCGCTGTACAAGAAGCCGATGGTGATTTCGTACAAAGTGCCCTGGCTCACCGCGCAGATCATGAAGCGTCAGGGATATCTGCCGTACGTCGGGTTGCCCAACATCCTGTCTGGCGAATTCGTCGTGCCGGAACTGCTTCAGCATTTTGCGACGCCCGAGGCGCTGGCGGATGCCGTCTGGCAGCAGTTGACCGATCCCGCCTTGCGGGAGTCGCTGCAGGCGCGTTTCACGAAGGTTCACGAGCAACTGCGCCAGAACACGGCGGCGCGCTCGGCCGAGGTCATCGAGCGCGTGCTGCGCGAGAAGGGGCGGATATGAGCGACGAAGTGAAAGTCCGCCGCACGCCTCGCAACGTCATGGGCGAGGGCGCGACGCCTGCTGCCGCAAAGCCGCGTGCGCGCGCCACCAAGGCGACGTTGCCGCAAATGGCGTTCGACCTGTTCGCCGACGTGGCGGCCGATCTCACCTGCGGCGTGGACGAAGTCGGGCGAGGACCGCTGGCGGGGCCGGTGGTGACGGCCGCCGTCATCCTGGATCCGGCGCGCCCCATCAAAGGGCTGGCCGATTCGAAGAAACTCACCCCGCAGCGCCGCGAGGCGTTGTACGAGGAAATCGTCGAGCGGGCGCTGGCGTTTTGCGTTGCCGAAGCGAGCGTGGCGGAGATCGACTCGCTCAACATCCTGCACGCGACGATGCTCGCCATGCAGCGTGCCGTAAACGGCCTTTCGCGCGTGCCGACGCTCGCACTGATCGATGGCAATCGCTGCCCGAAGCTGCCGATGCGTGCCGAGGCCATTATCAAGGGCGACGACAAGGTGCCGGCGATTTCGGCGGCGTCGATTCTCGCGAAGGTCACGCGCGATCGCCAACTGATCGCCTTGCATGACGAGTTTCCGCAGTACGGCTTTAACGAGCACGTCGGTTACGGTACGCCGCGCCATCTCGAAGCACTGCGCTTGCACGGGCCCAGCCCGCACCATCGCCAGTCGTTTGCGCCGGTGCGTGAAGCGTTCGAGCGCTTCGGCACGCTGACCGTATCGCGCGGGGTTCGTACGTCATGAAGCTCATCAGTTCCAAAGACAACCCGTTCTACAAGCGACTCAAGCAACTGGCGCAGTCGAACCAGCAACGCCGCAAGCTCGGCCAGACGTTGCTCGAAGGCGTGCATCTTGCCGACGCGTATCTCGATGCGCTCGGCCAGCCGCTCGTCTGCGTGGCAGCGGAATCGGCACTCGAGAACGACGAGGTCGCCCGGATCTGGGCGCGGGTGGAGCCCGATCGTCGCGTGTGCCTGCCGCACGCGTTGTTCGAGCCGCTCTCGACGCTGGTCAACGGCGTGCCGCTGCTGTTCGTGGTCGAGATGCCCGCGGGACATCTGCCGGCTTCGCAAACGGCCGACTGCGTGATCCTCGATGCCGTGCAGGACGCCGGTAACGTCGGATCGATCCTGCGCAGCGCGGCCGCTGCCGGCGTGCGCGATGTCTACTGCATGTCGGGCACCTCGCTCGCCTGGTCGAGCAAGGTGCTGCGCGCGGGCATGGGGGCGCATTTCTCGCTGAACATCGTCGAGCATTGCACGCCGGATTCGCTGGGGCCGCGACTGGCCGTGCCGCTGATCGCCACCAGCCTGCAGGCGAGGACGTCGCTGTACGAGCAGGACTTGCGCGCGCCCGTCGCGTGGATTTTCGGCAACGAAGGGATGGGGGTGTCGCCGCACTGGCTCGAGCGTGTGCAGACGCCCATCCGTATTCCACAGCCGGGCGGCATGGAGTCGCTCAACGTGGCGGCGTGCGCGGCCATCTGTCTGTTCGAAGCGGTGCGCCAGCGGCTGGCGTGAGAACGTGTCGATGTCCGCGCTTGCGGCGCATGGTGAGATTCCGAAACGGAAAAGGGACGCTCGAGGCGTCCCTTGTTGCTTCTGCTTTGGCGAAGTCCTCAGTAGACGTCGCGCTCCAGTTTGATTTCCTGGAGGATCGTCGTGGCGATTTCCTCGATCGACTTGTGGGTCGACGACAGCCACTTGATGCCTTCGCGCCGCATCATCGCCTCGGCCTCGTTGACCTCGTAGCGGCAGTTCTCCAGCGACGCATACTTGCTGCCCGGCCGGCGCTCGTTGCGAATCTCCGACAGGCGCTGTGGATCGATGGAAAGGCCGAAGATCTTGTCCTTGTACTGATCGAGCGTGGAGGGCAGTCTTTCTCGCTCGAAATCGTCAGGGATCAGCGGGTAGTTGGCTGCCTTCACGCCGTATTGCATGGCGAGATAGAGCGTCGTCGGCGTTTTGCCGCTGCGCGACACGCCCACGAGGATCACGTCGGCGCTTTGCAGGTTCTTGTTGGACTGCCCGTCGTCGTGAGCGAGTGAGAAATTCACCGCTTCGATCCGGTTCTTGTACGCTTCACTGTCGGCATTCTGGTGGACCCGGCCGATGGCGTGCATCGACTTGAGGCCGAGCTCCAGTTCCAGCGGTTCGATGAACGTCTGGAACATGTCCAGGATCACCCCCTGGCAGTTGCGCAGGATTTCGTTGGCGCGGGCGTCGACGAGCGTGCTGAAGATGATCGGCCGCACGTTCTCGGTCCGATATATTTCATTGATCCGTTGCGCCGTTTCATAGGCTTTATCGACGGAATCCACGAATGGAACGCGAATCTGACGGAAGCGCATTTCGAATTGCGCGAGGATCGAATGCGCGAACGTTTCGGCCGTGATCCCCGTGCCGTCGGACACGATGAAAACCGGGCGTGCGGACACCGGTTTGACCGGGGCGGCAGCGTTGTCGGCAGGGGCAGTCGGGGAATTTCCGGTATTGGCGGCGTCGGTCATGCGCAGAATCGCAAAATGGTGCGTTGCACGGTAGAATAGCGGCAACTTGTTGGATAAGCAATTGCGCGGCCCGGCGCCAGGCCTGTACGGCGGGGCGTTGCGGGAAATCCAGAGCGTTGGAAATCGGACGCAGGCCGTCGGGCGCTAGCCCCTGGTACCCGACGCCGCCGAAGCGCGATTTCTTATCCAACAGGTCGATCGGCCCATGTCAGTCCCAGCCGATTCACCGAGAATTTTTTTTCTTACCTTAGGGGCTTTTATGACTAACGCAGCACACAACGGCGCCTACGTGGTGCCGTTTGAGCATCTGCGCATGACCGATGTCGAGTCGGTCGGCGGCAAGAATGCATCGCTTGGCGAGATGATCAGCCAACTGGCGGGCGCCGGCGTGCGCGTGCCGGGTGGTTTCGCCACGACGTCTCACGCGTTCCGCGAGTTCCTTCAGCACAACAACCTGACCGAGCGTATTGCCAAGCGCCTCGAGGGTCTTGACGTGGACAACGTCAAGGCGCTCGCGCAGGCCGGTGCCGAAATCCGTCAATGGATCGTCGACGCGCCGCTGCAACCGCAGCTCGAGAAGGACATCCGCGAGCAGTTCGCGCGCCTGACGGCCGACCAGCCGGAGGCGTCGTTCGCCGTGCGCTCGTCGGCGACGGCCGAGGATCTGCCGGACGCCTCGTTCGCCGGTCAGCAGGAAAGCTATCTGAACGTCGTGGGCATCGACGACGTACTCGATCGCATGAAGCATGTGTTCGCGTCGCTCTACAACGACCGCGCGATCTCGTACCGCGTGCACAAGGGCTTCACGCACGCCGAAGTCGCGCTGTCGGCCGGCGTGCAGCGCATGGTGCGTTCGGACTGCGGCGCGTCGGGCGTGATGTTCACGATCGACACCGAGTCGGGCTTCCAGGATGTGGTGTTCATCACGTCGAGCTATGGCCTGGGCGAGACGGTGGTGCAGGGCGCCGTGAACCCGGACGAGTTCTACGTCTTCAAACCGACGCTGCAAGCCGGCAAGTACCCGATCATCCGCCGCACGCTGGGCTCGAAGCTCGTGAAGATGGAATTCACGCAGCCGGGCGAGCCGGGCCGCGTGAAGACGATCGACGTGCCGATGGAACTGCGCAACCGCTACTCGATCACCGACGACGATTGCGTCGAACTGGCGAAGTTCGCGCTGATCATCGAGAAGCACTATGGTCGTCCGATGGACATCGAGTGGGGCAAGGACGGCAAGGATGGCAAGATCTACATCCTGCAGGCGCGTCCGGAGACGGTGAAGAGCCAGGCGGCCGGCAAGGTCGAACAGCGTTTCAAGCTCAAGGGCGACGCCCCGGTGCTGACCACGGGCCGCGCCATCGGTCAGAAGATCGGCGCCGGTCCCGTGCGCGTGATCATGGATCCGAGCGAGATGGAGCGCGTGCAGCCGGGCGACGTGCTGGTGGCCGACATGACCGACCCGAATTGGGAGCCGGTGATGAAGCGGGCCTCGGCCATCGTGACGAACCGCGGCGGCCGTACCTGTCACGCGGCGATCATCGCGCGTGAGCTGGGCGTGCCGGCCGTCGTGGGGTGCGGTGACGCGACCGACGTGCTCAAGGACGGCGCCCTCGTGACGGTATCGTGCGCCGAAGGCGACGAAGGCAAGATCTACGACGGTCTGCTCGAGACCGAAGTGACCGAGATCCAGCGCGGCGAAATGCCGAAGATCCCGGTGAAGATCATGATGAACGTGGGCAACCCGCAACTCGCTTTCGACTTCGCGCAATTGCCGAACGAAGGCGTGGGTCTGGCGCGTCTGGAATTCATCATCAACAACAACATCGGCGTGCACCCGCGCGCGATTCTAGAGTACCCGAACATCGATGCCGACCTGAAGAAGGCGGTCGAGTCGGTGGCCCGTGGTCATGCGTCGCCGCGCGCGTTCTATGTCGACAAGCTGGCCGAAGGTATCGCCACGATCGCCGCGGCGTTCTACCCGAAGAGCGTCATCGTGCGTCTGTCGGACTTCAAGTCCAACGAGTACAAGAAGCTGATCGGCGGTTCGCGTTACGAGCCGGATGAAGAGAACCCGATGCTGGGCTTCCGCGGCGCGTCGCGCTACATCTCGGAAGACTTCGCGGAAGCGTTCGAGATGGAATGCCGTGCCCTCAAGCGCGTTCGCGACGAGATGGGCCTGACCAACGTCGAGATCATGGTGCCGTTCGTGCGCACGCTGGGCCAGGCGGAACGCGTGGTCGGCATGCTGGCGGGTTACGGCCTGAAGCGTGGCGAAAACGGTCTGAAGCTAGTCATGATGTGCGAGGTGCCGTCGAACGCCATTCTGGCCGACGAATTCCTCGAGTACTTCGACGGCTTCTCGATCGGCTCGAACGACTTGACGCAGCTTACGCTGGGTCTGGATCGCGATTCGGGGATGGAGTTGCTCGCCAAGGACTTCGACGAGCGCGACCCCGCGGTGCAGTTCATGCTGCGCCGTGCGATCAAGGCTTGCCTGTCGAAAGGCAAGTACGTTGGTATCTGCGGTCAGGGTCCGTCGGACCATCCGGATCTGGCCGAGTGGCTGGCGAAGGAAGGCATTGCATCGATGTCGCTCAACCCGGATACGGTGATCGAGACGTGGCAACAACTCGCCAAACTGGCGAAGTAAAGCCACTGACGACAGCCTAGGTTGGGAGGCGTCCGAGCGGCATCTCGGACGCCACTGAAAGGCGGCGGCTTCCTTTGGGAAGCCCACGCCTTGCAGTGGGTTTCATGCTATAAACCTCGGTATCACACCGGGGTTTTTTTGTGTCTGGGAGTTGCGATGGAACAGGCTTGGCTTTGGTTCGGCGTTGCCGGATTGACCGTGGTACTGGAGCTGGCAAGCGGAACGTTCTATCTGTTGATGGTGGCGCTTGGCATGGCGGCGGGCGGCATCGCGGCGACGCTGCGTGTGGATTGGCCGTTGCAGTGGGTGATTGCCGCCGTGGTGGCGGGCGTGGCGGTCTGGCTGCTGCGGCGCAGCCGCTTCGGTCGGCGCGGTATCAAGGTCGATGCGGCGGCGGACCCGAACACGAATCTCGATATCGGCCAGCAATTGCATGTCGAAACCTGGCAGCAGGATGGTCGCGCGCGGGCGATGTATCGCGGGGCGGAGTGGGACGTCGAACTGTTGCCAGGCGAGTCGCCCAATGCGGGTTGGTTCGTCATTCGCGAGGTTCGCGGCAGCCGTCTGTACGTCGCTCACGTCGCGGCATAGGCAGCGCGCAACTTGTGTCGCGCGGGGTTGTCGGAGATAACGCGTCGTCCGCCGTTGCGGCTGCGATGGCGGGAAATCGGGGTAACAAGGTCACAGGGACCGGCCTGCCGGCAAGGCGGGCGCATCAGGGGAAACTATGTTCGATCTATCCAACGTTGCGTTCATCATCTTCATCATCGCGGTGATCATTGCCGCGCGCTCGATCAAGATCGTGCCGCAGCAGCATGCCTGGGTAGTGGAGCGTCTGGGCAAGTATCACGCGACACTCACACCGGGTCTGTCGATCGTCGTGCCGTTCGTGGATCGGGTGGCGTACAAGCATCTGCTCAAGGAAGTGCCGCTCGACGTGCCGAGTCAGATTTGTATCACCAAGGACAACACGCAGTTGCAGGTCGACGGCATTCTGTACTTCCAGGTGACGGATCCGATGAAGGCGTCTTACGGGTCGAGCAACTTCATCGTCGCCATCACGCAGCTCGCACAAACGACGCTGCGTAGCGTGATCGGCAAGCTGGAGCTCGACAAGACGTTCGAGGAGCGCGAGTTCATCAACCATAGCGTGGTGAATGCGCTCGACGAAGCGGCGTCGAACTGGGGGGTGAAGGTCCTGCGCTACGAGATCAAGGATCTGACGCCGCCGAAGGAAATTCTGCACGCCATGCAGGCGCAGATCACGGCCGAGCGCGAGAAGCGTGCGCTGATCGCGGCGTCGGAAGGCAAGAAACAGGAGCAGATCAACCTGGCGTCGGGCGCACGCGAAGCGGCGATTCAGAAGTCCGAAGGCGAGCGTCAGGCGGCAATCAACCAGGCGCAGGGCGAGGCGGCGGCGATTCTGGCAGTGGCGGAGGCCAATGCCGAGGCCATCCACAAGATCGCGACGGCGATTCAGACGCAAGGCGGCATGGAAGCCGTCAATCTGAAGGTCGCGGAGCAGTATGTCGATGCGTTCAGCAAGATCGCCAGAACGAACAACACGCTGATCGTGCCGGGCAATCTGACCGATATGAGCGGTATGATCGCCGCGGCGCTCAAGATCGTCCGCGGTTCGGAAGGCGGCTCGGCCGTTGCCGGCGATGGTGGCAGCGGCGGCGGTGTCGGTGGCTTCGGGAATTCGAACGTTCGCCGCTGAGTTGATCGGCCCCAGCGGGCCGGCGAGTCATCGCAGGGGGGGAGCGCCGTGCGGCGCGCGGCGGTGACGGCAGATTCAGGTGCGCGTCTTCCATGGCCGCGCCACTTTCACAAAAGACGGCCCATTCGGGCCGTTTCTTTTTTTGATAGTGCCGCATGCCGGCGCCGTCTTGTGCATCGCGCCGCGCTCAGGCCGCCGTTCAGGTCGGCGTGCGCATGAGTCGTGCCTTTTCGCGCTCCCAGTCGCGTTTCTTCTCGGTCTCGCGCTTGTCGTGCAGTTTCTTGCCCTTGGCCAGGCCGATCTCGGCTTTGACGAGTCCTTTGCTGTAGTGCAGGTTCAGCGGCACGAGCGTGTAGCCGCGCTGCTCCACCTTGCCGACGAGCTTCTTGATCTCGTCCGCTTTGAGCAGCAGCTTGCGCGTGCGCACCGGGTCGGGCTTGATGTGCGTCGATGCCGTGGGCAGTGGGCTGATGTGCGTGCCGATCAGAAAGATCTCGCCTTCTTTGATGACGACGTAGCCTTCCTTGATCTGTGCCCGCCCGGCGCGAATGGCCTTGACTTCCCATCCCTCGAGTGCGATCCCGGCTTCGTATCGCTCCTCGATGAAGTAGTCGAAGAAGGCTTTCCTGTTGTCGATGATACTCATGGATCCTTGACGGGTAACTTGGTCGGACCCGGTGAGGCGGGCTCGGGTAAAATGGTGATTTTAACAAAGAGTCTCGGCAAGAGGCGGACCATCGATGGATCGATGACAGATCGATACCCGGCGCGTCCATGCCTGCTTCGCCCGACAGACGATGGCCGAAGTCAGTAAAACCGTTCTCGTGCATTTCTCGGCAGCGCAGATGTACGATCTGGTGACCAATGTCGCCGACTATCCCAAGTTCCTGCCGTGGTGCGGTGGTGTCGAGATTCGACATCAGGACGAGCACAGCATGGAGGCATCGTTGATCATCGACTTCAAGGGCCTGAAGCATTCGTTCGCGACACGCAATATCCAGGAGCGTCCGCACTCCATTCAGATGACCTTCGTCGAAGGGCCGTTCAAGCGTTTTCACGGCACGTGGAAATTCACCGCGCTGCGCGAAAACGCGTGCAAGATCGAATTCAGCCTGCACTACGAGTTTGCGAATTTCCTGCTGGAGAAGGTCATCGGGCCGGTCTTCAGTCACATCGCGAATACGTTCGTCGACGCCTTCGTCAAACGCGCGGAGACCGTGTATGTCAAGTGAGCTGAAGGTGGAAGTCTGCTATGCGCTGCCGGCTGAGCAGGCCATCGTTACGTTGGACTTGCCCGAGGGGGCTACCGTTCGCGATGCCGTCGAGCGCAGCGGTTTGCTGCAGCGGTTTCCTGAGCTCGATCTGACGCGGATGAAGACCGGCGTGTTCGGCAAAGTCCGTGCGCTGGACGCCGCCGTCGAGGCCGGCGATCGTGTCGAAATCTACCGTCCGCTCAAGGCTGACCCGAAGGTGGCGCGCCAGCGGCGCGTCGAGAAGGTGCGCAACGAGGGAAGCCGCGAAGGGCAGAAGTGGCTCGGTAGCCGCCGCAGCGGTTGAGCTGCGCGCCGCTTCGCTACGCCACGGCGATACGCCAGACCCCTAAGTTCTTCGGGCCTCCGATACTCCAATATGCCGGACAACTCGGTGGCCGCTAGCCACCCACCCGTGTCGTTGCCCTACGCCTGTTGGCTAGGGCGGCTGCCGGCTACCCTGGCCCACCGCCTCGTGCAGCGAGCCGTTTTCTCAATGCGCGGCCCCTCGCGAATGCAAACGCACCGACGCGCTGACCCCTGCGAGCAACAGCACCATGGCGGCGACTTCGAGCAGACGCGGCAGGCGATGCTCGTAGACGAAACCATACAACAGCGCGAACAGCGTTTCAAACACGATCAACTGGCCTGACAGCGTGAGCGGCAGGCGCCGGCTCGCGGCGTTCCAGAATGCATTGCCGATGGTCGACGCTCCGACCGCCACCGCGATATTCACGAGCAGGAACATCTGCCAGTCGCGTGGCGCGTCGGTGGTAATCGGATGGGGCACGAACGCAGCCGCGATGGCGAGTGCCAATGCCAGCGCACCGGTCGCCACGCCTGTCAACAGCGACCATTCCTGACTGGTGAAGTGTCCGAAGCGCGCCAGATAGCGGGCGTTGGCCACCGCATACCACGTCCAACTGGCGAGGGCGCCCACGGCACAGGCGACGCCCGCGAGCGTCAGACGCCAGTCTCCGCCGCTTTGCGTTGTGTGCGCGAACACATCCACATTGATACAGACGATGCCGGCGGCGACCAGCAGGAGCGGGCCGGCCAGACGGGACAGGGACAGGGCGCCATGATCCCGGCTGCCGACGAGAGTTACCGTCACGGGCAGCACGCCGACGATCAGCGACGCCGGCGCGATGCCGGCCATCTGTACCGAGCCAGCGACGAACAGGTAATAGACCAGATTCCCGACCAGACTCAGGCGGAATAACGCCCGCCAGTCGTTTGTGGTCACCGAATGACGCAAGCGCGCCCAGAGCGGGGCGAGCAGCGCTGCCGATACGACGCCGTAGAGCACATAGCGTGCGGCCGACAGTTCCAGCGGCGAGAACCCGGGCAGTAGCCGAGGGGCCAGGAAAACCAGCCCCCACAGCGCCCCTGCCGCCAGTCCGTAAGAAATGCCTTGCCCCATGAGATGCGTGTCCGTGGTTCCTGATGGTCCGTGGTGCCGAGATGGCGGCGTTCGGCCGTGGCCTGCGCTTGTTCGTCGATGATCGCGCCGGGCCGGTGGCATGTGCACGTTGGCCGGAGGCTGTGCCGGTCCGGCCGGTGCAGGGAGGGCGCAAGAATAGCATGGGGGGCGGGCCCGTCTATTGTGAAATCCGGCATTCGGAGGGCCCTTGAGGGGTGCCGACTTGTCGAGCCGGTTCTCGGGGAAAAAGCCCCTTGACATGTGGGGCGGACGCTCCATGCCGCGCGCGATTTCTGTATAATTCGGTTTTGCGCCTATAGGATTTGCCATGCGTCTGATCCAAAAAGCACTCACTTTCGATGACGTGCTCCTCGTCCCGGCGTACTCCGCCGTTCTCCCGCGCGACACCAGCCTGAAAACCAAGCTCACGCGCAACATCACCCTGAACATGCCTTTGCTGTCGGCCGCCATGGATACGGTGACCGAAGCGCGTCTGGCCATTGCCATGGCGCAACAGGGCGGTATCGGCATCATTCACAAGAATTTGAAGCCGGCCGAGCAGGCGCGGGAAGTCTCGAAGGTCAAGCGTTTTGAGTCTGGCGTTCTGCGCGATCCGATCACGATTCCGCCGCACATGAAGGTGCGCGACGTGATCGCCCTGTCGCGCCAGCATGGTATTTCCGGCTTCCCGGTCGTGGAAGGCGCACAACTCATCGGTATTGTCACCAACCGTGACCTGCGTTTCGAAAGCCGCCTGGACGAGCCGGTGCGCGTGATCATGACGCCGAAGGACAAGCTCATCACGGTGCGGGAGGGCGCTTCCCCGGCCGACGCCGAACGTCTGATGCACGATCATCGCCTCGAGCGCGTGCTGGTGGTGAACGACGCTTTCGAACTGCGCGGCCTGATGACCGTCAAGGACATCACGAAGGCGACCGAGTATCCCCTCGCAAGCAAGGACGAGCACGGCAAGCTGCGCGTCGGTGCTGCCGTCGGGGTAGGTCAGGATAATGAAGAGCGTGTCGAACTGCTGGTTGCGGCGGGCGTCGACGTGATCGTGGTCGACACGGCTCATGGCCATAGCCAGGGCGTGCTGGACCGTGTGCAGTGGGTCAAGAAGCACTTTCCGCAAATCGAAGTGGTCGGTGGCAACATCGCCACGGCAAGTGCCGCGCTGGCGCTGGTCGAGCATGGGGCGGACGCCGTCAAGGTCGGTATCGGGCCGGGTTCGATCTGCACGACGCGTATCGTGGCCGGTGTGGGTGTGCCGCAAATCACGGCCATCGCGAATGTGGCCGAAGCTCTCAAACTCAAGCATCCGGACGTTCCGCTGATCGCCGACGGTGGCATCCGTTACTCGGGCGACGTTGCCAAGGCGCTGGCCGCTGGCGCGCACACCGTGATGATGGGCAGCATGTTCTCGGGCACGGAAGAAGCCCCGGGCGAAGTGTTCCTGTATCAGGGCCGCTCGTACAAGAGCTACCGTGGCATGGGTTCGGTGGGCGCGATGAAGGATGGCGCGGCTGACCGTTACTTCCAGGATCCGGCCAATAACGCCGACAAGCTGGTGCCTGAAGGCATCGAAGGTCGCGTGGCGTACAAGGGGAGTGTGAATGCCATCCTGCATCAGTTGACCGGCGGTATCCGTTCGTCGATGGGCTATCTGGGTTGCCCGACGATCAAGGATCTGCACGAGAAGGCTGAGTTTGTCGAAATCACGGCCGCGGGCATGCGCGAATCGCACGTGCACGACGTCCAGATCATGAAGGAAGCCCCCAACTACCACGTGGAGTAATCGCCATGAAGGCCATGTTGCGTACGGTTCTGTTCCTTGATGCAGCGCTCAATCTGGCACTCGGTGTGCTGCTGATCGCGTCGTTCTGGTCATCGCTGTACGCGGCCATTGAAGTGCCTGCGCCGTCGCCTGTGTTGTATGCGCAGGCGCTCGGTGTGGCCTTCATCGGCGTGGCCTGGCTGCAATGGCACGCCACCGTGAACGGTCAGTTGACGGCGACCGTCGCGAAAGTGACGGGGCACATCAACTGGGTGACCGGTGCGTTCGTGCTGGGTTGGCTGATTTCCGGCCAACTGACGGTCACGGGCGGGGGCAAGTTGTTGATGCCTGCGCTCGGCGCCGTGTTGCTGGTGATCGGCGCCATTCTCGTCAAGCTGGCGTCGAGCGTGCGCACGAAAGAGCGCGTGCTGGCGGCGCAGCAGGCGGGCGAACGCGTGCGGGGCGGGGTCGTGAGCGACACTCGCCGTGATCCGCGCGATGCCGGCCACGACTCCGATGCCCGGGTGGTCGACGGCGACACCCATGGCCGGCGCGCAGAGCCGCGCATGGAAACACCTGCGGGCGCTTCCGCCCACACCACGCCGGTCGCGCCTGTGGGCGCCACCGGCATTGTCACGCCCGTGTCTTCCGACACGGCGCCGACGTCCAACGAATCCACTTCATCCGTACCTCACGATGCACGACAAAATCCTCATTCTTGACTTCGGCTCGCAAGTCACCCAGCTTATCGGACGCCGCGTTCGCGAAGCGCACGTCTATTGCGAGATCCATCCGAACGACGTTACGGACGAATTCATCCGCGAATTCAATCCGAAGGCGGTCATTCTGTCGGGCAGCCACGCGAGCACGTATGAAGACCAGGACCTGCGTGCGCCGCAGGCCGTGTGGGATCTGGGCGTGCCGGTGCTGGGCATTTGCTACGGCATGTTCGCGATGACGGTGCAGTTGGGCGGTCAGGTCGAGGCCAGCAGCCATCGGGAATTCGGTTATGCCGAAGTGCGCGCGCATGGTCATACGCCGCTGCTCGACGGCCTCGAGGATTTCCGTACGGCCGAGGGCCACGGCATGCTCAAGGTCTGGATGAGTCATGGCGACAAGGTGACGCAACTGCCGGAGGGTTTTGCGCTGATGGCGTCCACGCCGAGCTGTCCGATCGCCGGGATGGCCGATGTGAAGCGTCATTACTATGCCGTGCAGTTCCATCCGGAAGTCACGCACACCGTGAAGGGACGTGAGCTGCTCGAGCGTTTCGTGCTGGAGATTGCGGGTGCGAAGCCGGACTGGATCATGCGCGACCACATCGAGGAAGCCGTGCAGGCGATTCGCGAGCAGGTGGGCGACGAGGAAGTGATTCTGGGGCTGTCGGGCGGTGTGGATTCGAGTGTGGCGGCCGCGCTGATTCACCGCGCGATCGGCGATCAACTGACGTGCGTGTTCGTCGATCACGGTCTGCTGCGTCTGAACGAAGGTCAGATGGTGATGGACATGTTCCAGGGCCGTCTGCACGCGAAGGTGGTGCACGTGGATGCTTCCGAGCAGTTCATGGGGCATCTGACGGGGGTGACCGATCCGGAGCAGAAGCGCAAGATCATCGGCCGCGAGTTTGTGGAAGTCTTCCAGGCCGAAGCGAAGAAGCTGAAGAATGCGAAGTGGCTCGCGCAGGGCACGATCTATCCGGACGTGATCGAATCGGGTGGTGCGAAGACGAAGAAGGCGACGACGATCAAGAGCCACCACAACGTGGGTGGTTTGCCGGAGACGTTGGGTCTGAAACTGCTGGAGCCGTTGCGCGATCTGTTCAAGGACGAAGTGCGCGAGTTGGGCGTGGCGCTGGGCCTGCCGCACGACATGGTGTACCGCCACCCGTTCCCGGGCCCGGGTCTGGGCGTGCGGATCCTGGGCGAAGTGAAGCGCGATTACGCTGATCTGCTGCGTCGCGCGGATGCGATCTTCATTGAGGAGTTGCGTAACACGGTCGAGCCGAACAGCGGCAAGACGTGGTACGAGCTTACGAGCCAGGCGTTCGCGGTGTTCCTGCCGGTCAAGAGCGTGGGGGTGATGGGCGATGGCCGCACATACGAATGGGTCGTGGCGCTGCGCGCTGTGCAGACGCAAGACTTCATGACGGCGCACTGGGCCCACCTGCCGCACGAATTGCTCGGCAAGGTCTCGAACCGCATCATCAACGAAGTGCGCGGCCTGAACCGGGTCGTCTACGATATCTCGGGCAAGCCGCCTGCGACAATCGAGTGGGAGTGAATTTAGGTCCTTCAAGGACTATCGCCAGCTATCGATAAATCTGTCGTAACGTATTGATTTATAAAAAATGCGTCGCGTAAACTATCGATGGCTATCGCCGGCCAGCAAAAACGGTTGACGGTAGCGCTGACGGTAAGAATTGATGCGCAATTAAGACACTCTCGTTCACTATTGAGGCTTTTACCGTCTTTGACGGTAAAAGCCTTCTCGGGAAAGCTTGTTTCATGCGGCTTTCCGGGCATCAGCGGGTCTCCTGAACCCTGACGGTAAAAGCCGTCAAAAGAACAGGAGAAAACCTCTATGCTGGCCTTGCAGGTCAATGTGGCGGAAGGAGGGGCGGCGCTTGCCGCGCGCGGCGTCCAAGGCACTGGAAGCCTTGGTTGGATGAGAGCCGTTACCCGGCCTCATGCCTCGCTCGGACCCACCCGGACAGGGCGGGTTTTTCGTTGGCGGACATCCGATTTCGAGACGCCAGCGCGAGGAACTTGCTTGCGCGCTTCGACCCATGCTTTCACTTCGGCCAAGTCCCACACGACGCCGCGCGGCGTCAGGTTGAAGCGGCGCGGGAACTCGCGGCGGCGCTCCATTTCGTAGATCGTTGTTTCGGCCAGGGGGACGATCTGCCGCAGTTTCTGGTGGCGGATCGTGCGCCGGAAAGGAAGAGCGCTGCGCTTTGGAAACTGCGGCAGTGCCTCATAGCCTTCCGTGCCCGGCAACGGGAGGGGGCGGCCGGCGTCGATGCCGGCGATGTTGGATGCTTGCGGTAAGTGTTCCACCCTTGACTCCATGAGTATGCTTCACGGAGATATGGTGAATTTCAGTACCTAGCCGCATCGTGTCCGCATCTATTTGACGGACGCCGGGTCTTGCAATGTGGCTTCTCGCATCAACCAATCCCGGAAAGTGACGAGCCGTGGCAGGCTGGCGCGCTCGGGACGGTATACGACGTAGTAGGCCAACTCGGATTCATACTGGATCTCCGGGAACAACCGCACCAGCCGCCCCGCCGCCAGATCATCGTGGGCCATGGCGCTGCGCGCGAGTGCGATACCTCGGCCCTCAATCGCTGCTTGCAGGACTGCTGCCGAGTTGTTGATCTTCATGCCGCGCGATGTGACGACATCGGTAACTTTGGCTTTCTTGAGCCACTTCTCCCAGGTGGGGAAGCCTGCATGGCCATCCATCGACAAGTCGTGGATCAAGGTGACCTGGGTGATGCCGCCAAGCTTGTGCAGACTCCGGTTCTGCCGCAACAGCTCGGGCGAGCACACTGGGAATATCTCTTCGCCCATCAACCTCTCCGCCGCCAATCCCGGCCAGGTGCCAGTGCCGTAGCGCACGCCAATGTCTACCCGCTGGGCCACGAAGTCCACGGGCTTGAGACTGGTTTCAAGGCGCACATCCGTGTCGGGGCAGATGGCCTGGAATCGCTCGAAGCGCGGCAGCAGCCATTTGGCGGCGAACGCGGGGCTGACCGTCACGGTCAACACGCCGGCAGCCGCACTTTCCTTGAGCCGCTCCAGGCCCAGGGCCAGTCGGTCGAAGCCGGCCCGTATGTCGGGCAGGGCGCACAACGCAGCGTCGGTGGTCACAAGCCTGGCCCGGCCGCTGGTACTCCGGATGAACAGAGGCGTGCCCAGCCATTCCTCCAGGCCCCGAACCAACTGGCCGACGGCCGCCGGCGTGACGCTGAGTTCCTGCGCCGCGGCAGAAAAACTCTGGTACCGGGCGCTAGCTTCGAACGCACGCAAGGCATTCAGGTGAACTGGCAGCTTCATAGCGATAAAGATCTTCTTTCAATGATTGACACTTTATCTCATTTGTCACAGTTCCCGAATTCGCGAAGAATTTGATCTGAATAAGGGTAGGCATCTCGTGATGCGCAAGGCTCTGGGAGTTTCTTGGCATCGATCTTCATACATAGCTTTTCTTGCAAACGAGGCGAAGCGCTTTGTATGGACATTGAGCGTGAAGACCGCCTGTCCCTTGTTTATTTCAACCAAGGCCTGTCAGCGGGCGGGAAAGAGAGAGTTCAGATGAGCAATCAGTTCAGGGGTAAGAAGTTGCTGGTCGTCGGCGGCACCAGCGGCATGGGCTTGCAAACGGCCAGGATGGTCCTCGCCGAAGGCGGCTCCGTCGTGGTCGCGGGCCATCGTGCGGACAAGACCGAAGCGGCTCGCCAGGAACTGGCCGCGCTGGGTCAGGTTGCAGCGCTGACGGCGGACCTGGGCAGCGATGAAGGCGTGGCAGCACTCATCAAGGCCATCGACGAACAGCATTCCGACATCGACCTACTGGTCAATGCAGCGGGCGTGTTCTTCCCCAAGCCCTTCCTGGAACACCAGGACGCGGACTACGACCAGTACATGAAGCTGAATAAGGCGTTCTTCTTCATCACACAGAAGGTTGCCGCCAACCTTGTCGCCAAGGGCCGCCCGGGTGCCATCGTCAACATCGGTTCGATGTGGGCCAAGCAAGCCATCGCCGCCACGCCGTCGTCCGCCTACTCCATGGCCAAGGCCGGCCTCCATTCGCTGACCCAGCATCTGGCCATGGAGCTGGCACCGAAGCACATCCGCGTCAACGCGGTCTCGCCCGCAGTGGTTCATACCCCGATCTATGAGGGCTTCATCCCGAAGGCCGAAGTGCACAGTGCGCTGCAGGGCTTCAACAGATTCCATCCGATCGGTCGCGTCGGTTTCCCGCAAGACGTTGCCGAAGTCGTCACCTTCCTCCTGTCGGACAAGGCGGGTTGGGTGACTGGCGCGGTCTGGGACGTGGACGGCGGCGTGATGGCTGGTCGCAACTGACGCGCGAAGGTACCGAAGGCGTAAGTCGTGAGGGAGGTGTTGCCTGGCGCCGATCTTCCCAGCCAACGTCCTCCCGATTCTTGAAGAACATCCATGCTCGTCAATGCAGATCTTTCGCTGCGCGCCGCAGTAGAGCCCCACCAGTACCGCTGGGTGGACTCGCCGCAGCCGGGCGTCGAGCGTGTCATGCTGGACCGCTTGGGCGGTGAAAAGGCCCGGGCGACCAGCATCGTGCGCTATGCACCTGGATCGCAATTCCCTCGCCATCAACACCCCGGTGGCGAGGAGATCCTGGTGCTGTCCGGCACCTTCTCCGAAGGCGGGGAGCATTATCCCGCCGGCTGGTACATGCGCAATCCGCCGGGCTCCAGCCACCAACCCTCCAGCGAAGTGGGGGCCGTCATCTTCGTCAAGCTGTGGCAGATGCGTGCCAGCGAGAGCCGGCGTGTGCGCATCGACACCCGCGACGCTTCGGCGTGGACGGTTCGGGGTGGACGTGCGGCTTGTCTGCTGTTCGCAGACCAGATCGAGCTCGTGTCGATGGAACGCCTGCCGGCGGGCGTCCGCGTTTGCTCCGGACCGGTCGAAGGCTCGGAAATACTGGTGCTGGAGGGCGCCTTGCACGAAGGCGCACATCGGTACGACCGTGGCAGTTGGATACGGCTGCCTCCAGGTGAGCATCCCGATCTCGTGGCGGGCGACGCCGGAGCCACGATGTATCTCAAGACAGGGCATCTCTCGGCCCATGCCAGAGAGAAAGGTATTCCATGCTGAAGGCGAGAGTAGCCATCATCGGTGGCGGTCTGAGCGGTCTGTACGCGGCCGCATTGCTCGAAGAGCGTGGCATGCGGGATTACGTGCTGCTCGAGGCGCGCGAGACCTTGGGGGGCAGGATCCTGTCCATGCCCCGAGGCAGTGATACGGGCGACGCTGGATCACCGTCCGACATCGGGCGTTTTGACCTCGGCGCGACCTGGTTCTGGCCCGATCTGCAGCCGGGCCTCGCGCGATTGGTGGATGAGCTTGGTCTTGCCACCTTCGAACAGCATGAGGCCGGAGACATGCTGGTTGAACGCTCCAGCGTGCACAGGCCCAGCCGTGTCAACGGTTATCGCTCTGCTCCAGCCTCACTGCGGGTGGTGGGTGGTATGGACGCACTGATCGAAGCCCTGCGCGATCGGCTGACGGCCGACCGGCTCATCTGCGGCTGCCATGTCAAGCGCCTGGTGCACTTGGGAGGCGAGGGCGTCGAAGTACAGGCCGACGACATGCTGGGGCGCCCAGTCGTTTATCGCGTGGCTCATGTCCTGCTGGCCGTGCCTCCGCGTCTCGCAGTCCACGCGCTCGACTTCACGCCGACGCTCCCGCACGCGCTGGTGCAGCAATGGAAAAACTGCGCGACCTGGATGGCTCCGCATGCCAAGTACGTGGCGGTCTTCGACAAGCCGTTTTGGCGCGAGCAGGGACTCTCCGGCGAAGCGCGCAGTTCCGTGGGGCCTCTGACCGAGATCCACGATGCATCGTCCGAGGGCGGCCACGCCGCGCTGTTCGGGTTCCTCGGCGTGCCCGCGCACGTGCGGGCCCAGGTAGCGGAAGCAGACCTGTTCAATCACTGTCGCGCCCAGTTGGTGCGATTGTTTGGCAGCAGTGCGGCTTTGCCTCAGGTGGAGCTCCTCAAGGATTGGGCGAGCGACCCCTATACCGCGGTGGCCGCTGACCAGCGTCCGGGTTTGCATCAGTCCCTGCAACTGCTTCCGACGGCGCTTTCCGGTACGTGGCGAAACCAACTCATTGGCATCGCGAGCGAATGGTCGCCGGAGTTTTCCGGATACCTCGCGGGCGCGGTGGATGCCGCCCGGCGAGGCGTTGAGGTGCTGACGGCCCCCAACGCGGCCAGTTCCCTTTTGCATTGACATATCCGTCCCATGAATTGGATGGGATGAAAACACTGGAGAGACGGAAATGAAGACAAGCTATCGGGCCATGCAGGTCAGCAGCCCAGGCGTGCTGGAGCTTGTGGAGCGAGAGACGCCCCAGCCGGGTGTTGGCGAAGTCCTGATCCAGGTGGAGGCCTGCGGCATCTGCGGGGCGGACGCCGCCGACATCGAGAAGGCCAACCCCGCGACCCAGCCACCGCGCGTGCCGGGCCACGAGGTGGTCGGGCGCATCGTGGCATTGGGCACTGGCACGCCCTTGATCTGGAAGGTCGGCCAGCGCGTGGGCGTGGGCCGCCTCGGCGGCCATTGCAATGAATGCGTCCAGTGCCGCCAGGGACGTTTCCAGCTGTGCCAGAACCAGCCGATCGTCGGCGCCACCTGCGATGGCGGCTATGCCGAGATGATGCTGGCGCGCAGCACGGGCCTGGTGTCGATTCCGGACGAACTCAATGCCGAGGAAGCCGCGCCGATCCTGTGCGCGGGCCTTGCCACCTTCAACGCGCTGAAGAAGTGCGGCGCCCAGGCGGGCGACACGGTGGCCATCCTGGGCATCGGTGGCCTGGGGCACATGGCGCTGCAGTACGCACGCAGCATGGGCTTCAAGGTGATTGCCATCGGACGCGGCAGCGATGTCGCCGCGGATGCCCTGGCGCTGGGCGCACACGTCTACATCGACAACCGCGAGGAAGACGCCGCAGCCACGCTCAAGAGCATGGACGGAGCACAGGCCATCGTAACCATGATCGACCATGCCGAGACCGTGTCGGCATTGCTGGGGGGCCTGGCTCCGGAAGGGCGACTGGTCGTGCTCAACCCGGGCAAGAGTCCGCTGCAGGTCCCTGCGGGCCTGCTGGTCGGTGGCCAGCGCAGCATCCTGGGATCGATCACCGGCACGCCCTACGACAACGAAAAGGCGCTGAACTTCAGCGTGTTGGTGCATGTGCGGCCGCACATCGAGGTCATGCCATTGGAGCGGGCGGGCGAGGCCTATCAGCGGAAGAAGTCCGGCAACGTCAAGTACCGCATGGTGCTGACCATGGGGAACCAATGACGCAAAACACGACTACTCCTGCGGCGAATTCGTCTGCCGTGCTCCCGGAAGAGGTCCAGAGCGCAAACATATGGCGCCTGTCCATCGCCCAGGCGCTGGCCGGCGCGAACTCGGTGGTGGTCTATGCCACCGGGGCCATCGTCGGCGACATGCTGGCGCCTACACCGATGCTGGCCACGCTGCCGATCTCCATCTTCGTGGTGGGCATGGCGGCGTGCATCCTGCCCATGGGGACCATCACCCGAAGACATGGCCGGCGTGCCGCCTTTCTGCTGGGGACGGGGGCCGGCGTGCTGACCGGCCTGCTGGCCATGCTGGCGGTCATCTTGGGGTCGTTCTGGCTGTTCTGTCTGGCGACCTTCTTTGGTGGCAGCTACGCAGCCGTGGTGCTGTCGTTCCGCTTTGCGGCTGCCGACGGGGTGGCGCCAGGCCGGCGCGCGCGTGCACTGTCGCTCGTCATGGCCGGGGGCGTGGCCGCGGGCGTCGTGGGGCCACAACTGGTGACCTGGACCATGGACCTGTGGCCCCCGCACATGTTCGCGCTCACCTTCCTGGTGCAGGCTGCCGTCGCGGCGATTTCGGCGGTCATCCTGCGTGGGGTCCGGTTGCCGATGCCGAACAGGGCGGATGTGGCGGGCGGTCGGCGACTTAGGAGCATCGCACTTCAGCCGCGCTTCATCGCCGCGGCGATCGGCGGTGCGGTTTCCTACATGTTGATGAACTTCCTGATGACGGCCGCGCCCCTGGCGATGCACATCTGTGGGCATTCGCAGGCGTCGGCCAATCTGGGCATGCAATGGCACGTCATCGCGATGTACGCGCCCAGTTTCTTCACCGGCTCTCTGATCACCCGCTTCGGCGCAGGCCGTGTGGCGATGGCTGGCTTGTTGCTGACGGGCCTGTCCGCCGGCGTTGGGCTGGGCGGCGTTGACGTGGCGCATTTCTGGGGGACGCTGGTCCTGCTCGGGCTGGGCTGGAATTTCGGATTCCTTGGGGCGTCGGCAATGGTGCTCGAATGCCATCGGCCCGAGGAGAAGACGCGCGTGCAGTCGTTCAACGACTTCATCGTGTTCGGCCTGATGGCGATTGGCTCGTTCTCGTCCGGTGGCCTGCTGTCCGCCTATGGCTGGGACACCGTGCTCTGGGTCTCGTTCATGCCGCTCGCACTGGCGGTGATTGCGTTGACGATGGTCCTGCGAAGAAAGTCGACCGCGGCGACTGAAGCGGGAAATGCCTTGTAGCGGGCCGCACTGACCGTTCGTCAAGGGGATGCGGGAGCCGATCTCGTCGTTCCACTGCTTGGGCTGGCGGGTGAGACAGGAAAGCTGTTAAGCGAGTACAAAAAGCATTTTCGAGACGGTGATTACCGACACAGCACTGCGCAACCTTAAGCCTAAGTCCAAGACTTATAAGGCTTCTGGCTGTGTGTTTTTCATCATGCATGCGCTATCGCGGTCGGCCTCGACGGTCCCATGGCGCACGGCGTCGAGAGTGGCTTCGAGCATCGAACGGGCTTTCTCGCGCCGCCTCCGAGCGAGCCGCGCTTCTCCCACGCTTCTCTTGCTCGGATCATTGACGAGCATGGCGTGGATGTCGGGAACTGTCCGAATGGTGCCTCTGCTGCCCCATTGTCCGTCGGGAATTTCGGTGGGGAATACCCAAACACGGGGGGCGATATCTTCAAATGTCGTGTTCTCGGCGCGAGCGAAAGCTTCCGTTATTTCTCGAACCAGCGCTTTACGAGATTCATCGGTGTATTGACCCTCGGGAACCGTAGGAACGATTCGATAACGCGGCAACTTGGACGGCTCGCCACCGACGAACACCCCTGCAGGTCGATGAAGATTGAGTACCGTTACGCCACGAGCGATCTGACTGCCCGGATCGTATCCTTCGGCTTTGATCAGAATATCGGTCAGTTCTCTAAAAAGTTGCGCCTCCGCTGCGGGAGTCAGGCTATCTGCGGGAATGAGCGCGTCGATCATTGGCATGGTGGTGTCCTCTCATCGGTTGTTCCGAGCCTAGATCATCCCGCTTTGCAAACTTGCGTGGGAGTGGCAGGATTGCCTCTTTTGAGGGTATATCGGACATTGCGATGACTACCATCCGAATTTGGGTCTACGACGGGATTCTTGCCTCCGGTGTTGCCGGGCCGATCGATGTTTTCAATGCCGCGAATCACTTGAGCGCAGGGGCGGCCATGCGTTCGTCCAGATTCGAGTGGCGAGTCGAGTCGCTCGATGGCCGAGAAGTCAAAGCTGCCTCGGGTCAGAGTATTGCGGTAGACGGAAAGATCGAGCCGCGCCGGCGCGCAGATGCGGTCCTGCTCACCGCGCCATTCTTTTCCGACATGGAGGAATTTCTCGCTCGAGAAGCGCAATTGAGTTCACTGCTTTCTGCGATCCGCAGTCAACACAAAGCAGGGGCCGTGATGGCCGCGTACTGTACCGGGAACTACCTGCTTGCCGAAGCGGGACTTTTGGATGGTCGCGCCGCCACAACGCATTGGTCGAAGGCGGCCGACTTTACGCGGCGCTATCCCAGAGTTTCACTGCGAGCACAAGAAGTTCTGATGTCGCAAGACGGCATTGTTTCGAGCGGGGCGGTTACCTCGTATCTCAATCTCGCCATACGGCTGGTCGAAATGTTTGGTGGCGAGAAACTAGCGTCAATGACCGCAAAGGCGCTATTGATCGATATGAATCGAATCTCTCAGGCCTCGTATGCCAAGCTCCTGGGCGAGCATGGGCACACCGATACGCTTGTCGCCAGGGCTCAGCAGCGTATGGAGGTGACGCTTCAGCACGGTATTCAACTGCGAAAGCTTGCCGAACATCTGGCTGTAAGCGAACGTACGCTTAACCGACGCTTCAAACAGGCAGTGGGTTTGGCGCCATTGGAATACCTCCAGCGCCTTCGCATCGAAGTGGCAAAGCAACTGCTCGAATCGAAACCAATCGAATTTGATGAGGTGAGTCAGCGTGTCGGATATGGTGACGTCAGCACGTTTCGGCAGCTCTTTAAACGCAAAACCGGTCTGACGCCACGTGAATATCAAATGCGCTTTGCTAGCACCAACCGGTCGGACGGCGATGTCGGTAACTCTTAAGTTGCGCGTCTTGACCGGTTGTTTGCTTCGATTGGCGACGGGCCGCGTCCATGCGTTCATCGACTTCGAGAAATTACGCCAGTCATATATTCATTCAGATCGCGGAAATCCTTAACTGTCCATGTGAATGCAGGCAACCTTGTGCCGTTTTCTCGTAATGTCCTGGGAATCAGATCCCCGTTTGGACGGAGTATTACGGACGAGACAATGACGCCTGGGTAAGCGACCAGGCGTTGACGGAAAGCGGGTGTTGTGAGATCGGGCGTAGGAGGGACACTCTTTTTAGCCAATGGCCCTGTGCCTTTAATATCGGTTCCGTGGCACATAGCGCACCTCGACAAGAAGATTCGCTCTCCATTTCTGCTGTCAGCAAGGGAGACGGATGGAATCAAAAGCGTGATTGCCAGTGCGGCGATGAAATTTTCTTTAGTCGTCATTGCGCGCTGAAAGGCCGGCATTCAACCGAATGCGGCCGATGTAGAAGGAAAACTATTCCCTGACGATAATGCCATACGCTTGAGTGTCCAGCGCCAGAGCGACGTCCTGAATCGCCAGATCGTGGCGAGGGCGAGGATGAAGAGGCGGGACAGCGCGAGCCTGGTCCGCAGGATCAGATCAGCCAGGCCCGTCACTCGCGGCGGCAAGGAGCGGCACCAACACGTCGCTGATGGGTGTCGGGATGCCGTGAGCCCGGCCGCGGCGTGAGACAACACCGTTGCGAACCTCCCATTCGAGTGGCCGGCCAGCTTCTCGATCCGTCAGGATGGACGTGCCCATGTCGGCGGGTGCCGCCAGGAACTTGTCGAGGATCGCCCGCGGCACCTCGTCGCCAAGTTCAGCACCCTCGGCACGCGCCACGGCCAGACATTCCTGCAGATAGTCCAGGGTGAGCCTGGAGATGTCGGACCGGGCGAACATGCCCGAGCGACGATGCGTGAGCGCCATGAGTCCGGCCGCCGCGTTCTGCAGCAGCTTGCGCCAGGCTAGAGATCTGAAATCCTCGGCCAGCTCAACGAAACATCGGGTGCCTTGCAGCGCCTCCGCCGCCACGCGGGAAGCCGGTGTGTCCGGCAAGCTGAGGTGCACATCGCCGCGCAAGCGCACCGAGCCATCCGATTGCGCCTGCGCAGGAAACCACACAACAGCGGGGACTATCCGCGCGTCCGGGAAATGTGGGGTGACCTTCTCCAACTGTTCAACCCCGTTTTGCAGAACGCACACAACGGTCTCCGGACCGATCAACGCGGCAAGCCAGTCCACCGCCGCCTCGGTCTGTGTCGTCTTGACCGCGAGAAAGACGAGATCGACCGCGTGATCGATCTGTCTGGGATCCGTCTGGACGGGACCGGGAATGGTGATGTCGCGTTCGCCATCCTGCAACGTCAGATGATCGCGGGACGTGCGGCCGCATAGCAACGGTGTGCGGCCGACTTCGTGCAGCGCAGCCGCGATCGTGGTGCCGATGGCACCCGGACCCACGACAGCGACGGAGGTAAGGGTTTCGGTATTCATGAAAGGACTCCTGTGGCGTCGTTGCAGCGCGCTTGTCCGCGCAATGGTTGTGTGCTTCGCATAGAGTATGTAACATATTACAAATGAATAATGATAATGGTAATAAAATTTCAAGCGAAGAGGGGCGCCTCGGGCAATGGCTTGGGAGCATCCAGGCCCGCAGTGGCGATCTCGCCGCCAGCGAGGCAAAGGTAGTCGCTCTTCTGCTTGCCGATCCCTTGTTCGTCGGCGCGAGCACGGCCGCGCAGGTGGCTGCTCGGGCCGGCGTTTCGCCGCCGAGCGTGGTCCGGGCCGCGCGTGCGATTGGGTTCGGCGGGTTCACCGAGCTCAAGATCGAGATCGCCCGCGCACGCGGCACTACACGGTTCTTCGCGCCGCCTGAAGCACTCGCCGCGGACGCGACGTCGGCCACAGTGCTGGAGACCTCCATTCGCGCAGGCACCGACGCCCTGACCGCACTCGGCGGGGCCGTCGAACTCCCTGCGTTCGACCAGGCGGTCGATACGATCCTGTCCGCGCGACAGGTGATCGCATTCGGGGCCGGCCCTTCAGCGACGGTTGCCGCCGATGCCGTCTTCCGGCTACGTGCGGTCGGCGTGACGACCATCAGCATCCCGGACCATTTGTCGGCCATGATCGCGACGCGTCTCCTCGGCCCCGGCGATGTCGTGATCGCCGTCAGCTCGACGGGGCGCACCTCGACGACGCTTGCCGTCGCCGATGCGGCTGCCTCCGCCGGGGCCTCGCTCATTGCCATCACCAACCAGTACAGCACGCCGCTGGCGAACCTCGCTGACGTCGCCCTCGTCGTCGGCGGTGTGCCCCTGCCGGCGCAGATGGCCGCGGCGGGCAGCCGATTGGCTCAACTCGTCGTCATTGACGCGCTGGTCGCCGCCATTGCGCTACGCGACCCGGAGCGCAGCCGCAGGGCAGAGCGGGCAGGCATCGACTTGCCCGACATTTCTTGATGCAGCCCACCATTGTCGCGATGGTTCTGGCCGCAGCAGTCGCCCATGCGGTGTGGAACCTGGCCTCGAAGTACAAGCGGGGGGATACCTTGCTGTTCGTCTGGGCCTATACCTGGGCCTCGACGCTGTGGTGCGTCCCGATTGGCATTGCGCTCATGGTAAAGGGACAGCAGGCGCTCGATTGGCGGCTCGCGGTGGCCGCAGCAGTCTCGGCCGCGTTGCACATCGCGTACTCCATGGTCCTGCAGGACGGATACGACCGGGCCGAGCTTGGCGTGGTTTATCCGGTCGCCCGAGGCACGGCACCGATGCTCACGATGCTGTTCGCGGTCCTTCTGCGGGGAGAGCGGGTCAGCGGGGTCGCCGTGCTTGGCGCGCTTCTCATCGTCACAGGTATCCTCGTCGTCACCGGCAACCCGTTCAGAAGGGGGAGCCGCCAACCACTGCAGGGCGTGTTGTGGGGGACTGCCACCGGCGCCGCCATCGCCAGCTACACCCTCTGGGACAGCTATGCGGTGACCTCGTGGCATTTGGCGCCCGTGAGCTACTACGCCGGCACGCTGCTGTTGCAGAGCGTGTTCCTGGCCCCTATCGCGCTGCGTCGTCGGCATCGGATTTCAGCTGTCCTGCGCGCTGACGCTGTGCCGATTCTCATCGTGGCCGTGTTCTCCCCGCTGGCCTACATCCTCGTTCTCACCGCCATGCAGACCGCTCCGGTGGCGCTTGTCGCGCCTTTGCGCGAGTCATCGATTGTTGTCGGCGCTCTCCTCGCATACTGGCTCTTCCGTGAAAACCATCTCGCTCGCCGTATCGTCGGGGCGATGGTCGTGCTGGTCGGGATCGTGGCGATCGGTTCGGGTTGATCGGGAGCCTGTCGCCGCTCGCAATACGCCACACTCAGCGCTCAAAAGTCTACCGTCCCTGCGCCAGTGCACGCAGCATCATCGGCACCTTATCCTTGCTCGTCGTCTGCACACGCGAGATCAGCGCATGATCCACGTGCCCCAGGCCGTACGTCCGCCCGATGTCGTTCTGCAGACGATGCCAGAGATGCGTCGTCATTTCCGCATCGACCATCGCCCGGTGAGCGCGGCCGGTTTGCGGCAGGCATAGCATCTGCGCCAGACTGGAGAGCCGGTGGTTCTGGGCGTGCGGGTAGATGCGCCGTGACGCCAGCATGGTGCACGCAAACGCGTGGTCGGCCTTCATGCCGAGCAACGCCAATTCGGCCTGCCAGAACCGCTTGTCGAACCCGGCATTGTGCGCGACCACCGGACACGCCCCGACAAACTCCGCAGCTTCGCGCATCACCTTGGATACCGACGGCGCCGCGGCGATCATGTCATTCGTGATGCCCGTCAGCGCGGCGACGTCCGACGGAATCCGCCTGCCGGCGTTCATCAGGCTCTGATAGCGATCGACGATCTTCCCGTCACGCAAAAGGACGACGGCAATTTCCGTCGCCCGATCGCCTTGCGTTGGCGACAGGCCGGTGGTTTCAAAGTCGAGGACTGCTACGGTTTGCATGCATTTATCACGGTTCGTCGGCAATCGGGACGCACTGCGCCAGTGCCTCCGATCACGACATGGGTCGACGCGAATTTCAACGCGTGATTCTACAGATCGTCCGACGCTCGCCCGACGTTCCGCGACATAACGGCCCGGTGACGTGCCCAATGCCTTGCGGAACATCGTGACGAAGCTCCCGGCGCTTTCATAACCCAGCGCGTCCGCGACTTCCTGAACCGATGAGCCCGTGCTCAACCATTTCACGGCCAGCATCAACTGCAGTTGTTGTCGCCAACGCCCGAAGCTCATGCCGGTTTCCTGCGTGAGCAGCCGCGCGAGCGTCCTTTCGCTCAGTCCCACGCGACGCGCCCATATCCGCATCGTTCCCCGGTCGTCCGGCGCTTTCATGATGGCCTCGGCAATCCGGCGCAATCGCTTGTCGGTCGGCATCGGCAACTTCAGCGTGCCGAGCGGCGCCGCTGCGAGTTCGTCGAGCAACAACGTGACGAGATGCGACTCGGGGCCGCCCTCGGGATAGCGCACAGGCAGCGTGGCCGATCGGACCACCAATTCGCGCAGGAGCGGTGTCGTGGTGACCGCACAACAGGCCGCCGGAAGCGCCGACGTCGCCGCCGGATCGATAAACGCGACATACACCTCGATCGTGCCCGCCGCCGTGATTTTGTGCATCACATCGCCCGGCACCCATAGCGCGCTATGCGGCGGCACGATCCACAGGCTGCCTTCGATCTCGCATGTGAGCACGCCGCGCAGCAACATCATGAGCTGCCCCTTGCGGTGGCGGTGAAAGTCCTTCTCCAATCGGTCCGGGCCCGCTTCGATACTCGCGATATCGATGCCCGACGCGCCGAACGTCACCACCGGACGCGGCACGACGTCGGGGTCTATCCATTCCACGTGGGTGCTCAGATCGGTGAGAAGCGGCATGGCAAGGGGGGCGCAGAAATGCAGATTGGCAGAAATTCGCAATATGTTGGCAGAGTTTCCCAATGCTGCCAAACGTCCAGCTTCCTAACATGATCGAGATCACGAACGGCCGCGCCGTTTGCCTCTGATTCCCCGATGGAAAGGAATGACGATCATGAATTCACTGCACGCCGGTCCGGCGGCCGACACCTTGGAGCGGCTCTTTCGCGAAGCCGAGCAAGCCGATAGCGGTCTGATGGATCAATTCGATGACCTTCCGACGGAAAACGCCGAGGAGGTCTTTGCCGATGCGATCAGCCACATGATGGCCGCCGAACGGCGAGACCTTCGCGGCGTGTACCGCGGTTACGCGGAGAACTTCCTCAACGTCACATCCGCCTATGGCCGATTCCTCTACCAGTGCGCCCGTGCGCGTCAGGCGACGCGCATCGTGGAGTTCGGCACGTCGATGGGGATCTCCACGATCCACCTCGCGGCGGCGCTTCGCGACATGGGAGGCGGTCATCTGATCGGTACGGAGCTGGAGCCGACGAAGGCTGCGCGTGCTCGTCGCCATCTCGAGGCGGCCGGTCTGGCCGATCTGGTCGACATCCGCGTCGGCGATGCTCGCGAGACGCTTGCCGATGTGGGCGGCGAAGTCGATCTCGTGCTGCTCGACGGTGCGTTCAGCCTCTATCTGCCGGTGTTGAAGCTGCTGGAGCCGCATCTGAAGACGGGTACGCCGATTCTCGCGGAAAACGCCTTCGACCACGACAACGAGTATCTGGCTTACGTCCGAGATCCCGCCAACGGCTACTTCTCTCAGCCGATTCCGATAAGCGAAGGCCGCGGCAACGAATTCACGGTGGTGACGCGATGACCATGACCGTGCCCGATAACACCACGCCGCCACCGGTACCCGGCCGGGTCAGTCGTGCACTGATCCGGATGTTCATGAAGCCGGCGCGTATCGTACAGGCCGAATCGCTCGGGGAAGACGTCCGCCTGATCACGATGGCGAGTCCGGCATTCCGCAACCTTCAATGGACGCCCGGCGACAAGTTGCAGATCGCCATGGGTTCGGCGTTCGTCGCGCGCACCTACACGCCTGTCGAATGGGATTCCGCGGAGGGAGCCACGCGTATCGTCGCCTTCGCTCACGGCAGCGGGCCGGGCAGCGAATGGGTTCGTCGCACGGCGCCCGGTGACACGTGCCACGTCTTCGGTCCGCGCTCGTCGCTCGATCTCACTCGCGCCACACCCGCTTGCGTAATGCTCGGCGACGAAACGTCGATCGCGCTCGCGTACGCGCTCAGTTGCAGTCGTGCCGAGGGCGACGCTCGGTACTTGTTGGAAGTCGGCGACGTCGCGAACGTGCGCGAGGTCCTCGCGCGGCTGAATCTCGGGGGCGTCGAGCTGTTTGCACGCTCGGCGTACGACCAGCACCTCGAGACCATGGCCGGTCGTCTGAGCGCGCTCGCCGACGACGCGACGATGTTCGTGCTGACCGGCAAGGCGTCGTCGATTCAACGCTGGCGTCGCGCCCTGAATGCGAAGCGGGTGCGGGCGACGCGGATCATGACCAAGGCCTACTGGGCCCCCGGCAAGGCGGGACTGGATTGATCCGCGTCGCGAGACCGCGAAGGGCGGGACTCAGACCGAGCGTGTCAGCCCGCCGTCGACCCGAATGTTCTGACCGGTGATGTAGCCACCGCCTTCGGAAGCGAGAAACGCCACGGTCGCCGCGATCTCCTCGGCCTTGCCGTAGCGCCGCATCGGCACGCTCTCGCGACGCACCTCCTGCTGCGGCAGGCTGTCGATCCAGCCGGGCAGGATGTTGTTCATGCGGACGTTGTCCGGCGCGTACTTGTCGGCAAACAGTTTCGTGAACGACGCCAGCCCGGCACGGAACACCGCCGACGTCGGGAACATCTCGCTCGGCTCGAAGGCCCACGCCGTCGAGATGTTGACGATCACGCCCGCGCGCTGCTTCTGCATGATCGGCGTGACGAGCCGCGTCGGACGGATCACGTTCATCAGGTAGGTGTCCATGCCGCGGTGCCAGTCCTCGTCCGAGATGTCGAGAATCGGCGCGCGCGGACCATGACCCGCGCTGTTCACGAGCACGTCGATGCGTCCCCAGCGGGCCATGGCGGTATCGACCAGCGTGGCGAGCGCCTCGTTGGACTGGTTCGAACCCGTCACGCCCACGCCGCCCAGCTCGGCGGCCAGCGCTTCGCCTTTGCCCGACGACGACAGAATGCCGACCTTGAAACCATCGGCCGCCAGACGTCGTGCCGCCGCCGCGCCCATGCCGCTGCCGCCTGCCGTAACCAATGCGACTTTTTCCACTGTCATGCTGTTAACCTCCGGATAAGCCGGCGTCCGCCCGTGTGGC
This sequence comes from Pandoraea pulmonicola, assembly GCF_000815105.2. NCBI lineage: Bacteria > Pseudomonadati > Pseudomonadota > Betaproteobacteria > Burkholderiales > Burkholderiaceae > Pandoraea > Pandoraea pulmonicola. The sequence goes on from NZ_CP010310.2 coordinate 2,643,132, forward strand.
CGCCGGCGCTTGTCATCGATGGGAAATCCATGGGCAGCAGCGTAACATCGCGACGCGTCACCCGGGCACCAGATTTCGACACATCATCCGGTAGAAAAACTGCACCAGGACGAAAGTGATTGGCCAATGACCGTCGCTTGACGCGCCGCGCACACGCGACGTCGCTCGTCAACGCAGAGTCTTCAACGTCCGGCGCGCTGCACGAAGCCATGTCGCCTGGCGAAATATGCGACACCCCAGGCGGCGACGGCGAGGATCAGCAACACATGCGGCAGGGCGGCCGCGCCCCACGCCGACAGCACTGCGCCGCCAAGAATGCCGCTGCCGGCGAACGACAGATTGAACACGGTGACGAGCATCGATTGGGCGACGTTTTCATGCGCGCCTGCCGCGTTGCCCAGGGCGGTCTGCAGAAGTGTCGGTGCGCCGCTGAAGCTCAGTCCCCACAGCACCGCGCCGGCCGCGAGCACGGGCCACGACGTCGGCCACGTCCCGAAAGCAACAATCACCACGGCGAAGGTCGCGAGCGCCAGCAGCACGAGCCGGCGCAGCCAGCGGTCCACCCACAAGCCGATCCCCCACAGCCCTACAAGCGTGAAGACACCGAACGTGGACAGCACCGTGGCAAGCCGATCGCCCATGCCGGCCGAGGCGAGAAAGGGCGCGATGTAGGTGTAGAGCGTGTAGTGCGCCACGACCCACAGCATCACGACGGCAAGGACGGGACGCACGCCGGGCAGCCGCAGCACGTCGCCGATCGGGGCGCGTGCGCCCGATGCCGTGCCGGGCACGTCGGGCACGATCCACAGCATCCAACCTACGAGGATCAGCGCAAAGGCGGCGAGTCCGCCGAACACCCAGCGCCAACCGATCATGTGGCCGAGCGTGGTGGCCATCGGTACGCCCAGCGCCAGCGCGAGCGGTACGCCGAGCATTGCGATGGCCAGCGCCCGGCCTTGTCGCGATGGACTGACGAGACGGCGGGCATAGGTCGCGATCTCGCTCCAGGCGAGCCCCGTCGCCAGCCCGACCACGAAACGTGCGACGAGCGTCAGCGTGAAGTGCGTGGAAAGCGCGGTAACGAGATTGCACACCACGAAGCCGAGCAGGGCGGCGATGAGTACCGTGCGGCGTGACCGACCTTGCAGCAGGGCGGTGAGCGGCACGGCACCCAGGCCGGCGCCGAGCGCGCACAGTGTGACGAGCTGACCGGCCCACGATTCGGAGACGCCGAAGCCGTCGGCCAATTGCGGCAACAGGCCGGCGGGTATGGTTTCGTTGGCGGCGGCGATGAACGTGGCGAGCATCAGCGCGACGAGCGAGGCCCAGGGGGTGGCGTCGGCACTGACCGTCGGTGCGATGGTTTCGATTGACGTGGCGCGGCGCGGCGGCGCCGATGTGGCGCGAGAGGAGGGGGAAGACATGTCGGTCGTGAGATGAAAAAACCCCGGATCGGGCGATGCGATGTAGTCTGCCAATGCGCGCTATATTTGATAATTCGTTACGAATTTGAATGACTTTCAAATCCAGATAGAAAATGGCAACCGATAAACTCGGCGATATGCGACTCTTCACGAGCGCGGCGACGCTTGGCAGCCTATCGGCCGCCGGTCGCAAGCTGGGCCTCTCGCCGGCGGCGGCGAGCGCCCGTCTGGCCAAGCTCGAAGCGTCGTTGCAGACGCGACTCTTCGTGCGCACGACGCGCGCGCTGCGTCTCACCGACGAGGGACGGGTCTATCTCGCGCACTGTCTTGTCGCCCTGCAGGCCATCGACGACGGCGAAGCCGCGCTGCAGGCGGGCTGCGCGGCAATCCGGGGCAAGATTCGGCTGTCGGCGTCGACCGACTTCGGTCTGCACACGCTCTCGCCGTGGCTCGACGAATTCACGGCGCGGTATCCGGACGTGCGCCTCTCGCTCACACTGACCGACTCGTTGACCAACCTCGTGCAGGACGACGTCGATCTCGCCATCCGCTTCAGCGAACCGGACGACGGCACGCTCGTCGCGCGGCGCCTCGCGCCGATGTGTCGAGTGCTGTGCGCGTCGCCGGACTATCTTGCGCAGCATGGCGAGCCGCACACGCCGGACGCCTTGTCGGCGCATCGGTTCATCGTGCTGGTCACCTCCTCAGGGCCGCTCAACGAGTTCCACTTTCGCCAGGGGGAGGCGACGTGGGCGTTTACCGTACCGATGGCACAGGCGTGGGAGACCAACGATGGGACGCTCGCCCGCCGGTGGGCCCTGGATGGGCGCGGCATCGTGCGCAAGACGCTCTGGGACGCGGCCGACGACGTGCGCGCAGGCCGACTGAAGATCGTGCTGTCGGACTACATCGCGAAGGAGCCGGGCGTGTATGCGGTGCGCCATCGCACGAGCTACATGGTGCCGCGCGTGCGTGCGCTGCTGGACTTTCTGATCGAACGGTTCGCGCGGGAATCGGCGGCGTGGCCTGACATCGGCACGTGCCGGGTGTGACTTCGTGTCATGATACGGCATGGCCCAGATCCCGCTCTTCCCGCTCGGTAATGCCCTGTTTCCCGCCGGGGTGTTGCATCTGCGCATCTTCGAGGTGCGCTATCTCGACATGGTCAAGCGATGCCTTGCCGACGGCACCGAATTCGGTGTAGTCGTATTGCGTCAGGGCAGCGAGGTGCGGCTGCCGGACAGCGTCGAGGAACCGGCGATGATCGGCACCATGGCCCGCATCGAAGACTGGCGCGCGCCCATGCCGGCGTTGCTCGAACTGGTGTGCCGCGGCACGTCGAAGTTTCGGCTCTCCTCGGTCGAACTGGGCAAGTACGGCTTGTGGATGGGCGAAGCGCAGACGCTGCCGGACGACGCCTGCGTCGCCATTCCCGATACGCTACAGATCAGCGCCGACACACTGGGCAAGCTGATCGCCGGGCTGCAGCGCGACCCGGCGCGTGCCGCGAAGCTGCCGCTCGCGCCGCCGTACCGGCTCGACGAGTGCGGTTGGGTTGCCGATCGCTGGGCCGAGCTGTTGCCGCTGCCCGCGCATGAGAAGGAGACGCTGCTGGGCATGGCCGATCCGGTGACGCGGCTGGCGCGCATCCAGGCCTTCCTGACGGATCACGGCGTGTTGTCGTGAGCGTCGTCGGAACGAGCGGGCGCGGACGAGGGTGACAAGGGTCGGCGGGCGCCATGCCCGGCCCAACGCCATTCGAGTCCGGCCGCGATAGCCGCCTTGCGTGGCGTTTCAAGTCTGCGGTTCGCCAACTCAGGCGATAATGCCGCCTGCAGCGATTTTCTCTGCTGACGTCATCCGGCGTGTCGAGTCCAGCGGCGCGCGGACGGCAGCATCGTTACAGAACACCATGACAGTCCAGATCAACGAAGAACTCAAGGCGTACATCGACCCGCTCACGCCTGACGAATACGCCTCGCTCGAACAGAGTCTGCTGGCCGAAGGGTGCCGCGACGCGCTCGTCCTGTGGGGCGACGTGCTCGTCGATGGGCACAACCGATACGAGATCTGCCGCAAGCACGGCATCGAATTCCGTACGGTGCAGAACACGACGTTCCGCTCGATGGACGACGTCCATCTGTGGATGATCGACAACCATCTCGGCCGTCGCAGCGTGTCCGACTATCAGCGCGGTGTTCTGGCATTGCGCAAGAAGACCATCATCGAAGCGCGTTCGGCGGCCGCTGCCCCGGCACAGAACGGGGCGGAGGCCGCACCGGCCGACGCCGAGGCGTCGTCGACGCACAGTGCGAAGGCTGCCACGGCCCACACGATGGCGCTCACGCGTGCGGCGCTCGCGCGTGCTGCGCGCCTGTCGAGCAACACGCTCGGACAGATCGAGCAGATCCACAATGCCGCGGCGCCCGAGTTGGTGGATGCGCTCAAGCGTGGCGAAGTGTCGATCAACGCGGCGGCCGCCGTCTCGACCTTGCCGCAGGCGGCACAGGTCGCGGCCGTCGTGGCTGGCAAGCAGGAGTTGCGCGAGCTCGCCCGGCAGGTGCGCGAGGCGCGTCCCGTAAAGCCGCGCAAGAAGAAGGAAGAGGTCGAGCTCGAAGAGGACGACGGCACGCCGCCGTGGGACACGAGCGCCGATCCGTCGGAAGAACTCGCGCGCCTGTCCAGGGAGCTCAAGGCGATGACCGCCGAGCGCGACGCGCTCAAGAAAAAGGTGGCGCATCTGACCATTGCGCTCGCCGAGGCGCGGGCCGGCAAGTGAGGCGCGTGCGACCACGAAGTGTGCTCTAATCGCGCCATGCGAACGCCCGGACCCCAAGCTCGTCATCAGGCCATCCGCGACACGCTTCGAGACGAGATCTTGAGCGGCGTGCTTCCGGGTGGATATCAATTGCGTCAGGAGGCGCTGGCCGAGCGTTTCCACGCCAGCCGTGTGCCGGTGCGCGAAGCGTTGCGCCAGTTGGAGGCGGAAGGGTTGGTCACGCACCATCTGAACCGCGGTGCGACGGTGGCGAGCATGAATCTCGAGCAGTTGTGCGAGTTGCTCGACATTCGCGTGGCGCTGGAATGCCATGCGGCCAAGCTGGCGGTGCCCAACATGGCGGAACGCGACTTCCAGGTGATGGAGCGGATCCTGGCCGACTACTCGGCCTCGGAAGTCGTGTCGGAATGGGCCGAATACAACCGGCGCTTCCATCTGGCGCTCTCGGCGCCTGCGAACAACCGGCGTTTGCGCATGCTCATCGAAGAGTATTGCCTGAACACCGATCGATACTCGCATCTCGCGATGTCGCAGGCCACGGGCAAGGAACAGCCGCAGCACGATCACTACGACATCCTGGCGGCGTGCCGGCGTCGGGATGTCGCGGGCGTCGTTTCCCTGCTCGAAACGCACATCCTCACCACCCGCAACGAAATCAAGGCGATGGCTCGCGAGGACAGCAGTTTTCTCGCCCACGCCGCCATCTGAGCGGCGGCGTCCCCCGGCCTGGGACTGGGCGCCCGGGGCTTGGCGAAAACATCGTGCGCAGACGTCATGCCAAGTGCTATCTTGGACGGCATCACATCCGGTGAGGTGAACGCATCATGGCTACCAGCCCCGCAAATCCCGCGTCGGTGTCGCGTTCGTCTTCATCGAAGATTGCCACGGTGATTCGTGTCACGAGTGGCAACTTCATGGAGATGTTCGATTTCTTCCTGTTCGGTTTTTACGCCACCTACATCTCCTCCACGTTCTTCCCTTCGGGGGACGAGTTCGCGTCGCTCATGCTTACGTTCATGACGTTCGGCGCGGGTTTTCTGATGCGGCCGTTGGGCGCGATCATCCTCGGGGCGTACGTCGACCGGATCGGTCGGCGCAAGGGGCTCATCGTCACGTTGTCCATCATGGCGATGGGCACCATCCTGATCGCGTTCGTGCCGGGGTTTGCGACCATAGGCTACGCGGCGCCGTTTCTCGTGCTGGTTGGGCGGTTGTTGCAGGGCTTCTCGGCGGGCGTGGAGCTCGGCGGGGTGTCCGTTTACCTGTCCGAAATGGCGACGCCGGGCCACAAGGGGTTTTACGTGAGCTGGCAGTCGGGCAGTCAGCAGGTGGCGATCATCGTGGCGGCGTTGCTGGGGTACTGGCTCAACAGGACGTTGACGCCGGGCCAGGTGGCCGACTGGGGGTGGCGCATTCCGTTCTTCATCGGTTGCATGATCGTGCCGGTATTGTTCATGATCCGGCGTTCGTTGCAGGAGACCGAGGCGTTTCTGGCGCGCAAGCATCGTCCGAGCACGGGCGAGATCTTCCGGTCGATGGTGCAGAACTGGGGGCTGGTCGTCGCGGGAATGATGCTCGTGGCCATGACGACCGTGTCCTTCTATCTGATCACCGTCTATACACCGACCTTCGGCAAGTCCGTGCTGAAGCTCTCGACGACCGATGCCCTGGTCGTCACGTTCTGCGTGGGGGTGTCCAACTTCCTCTGGTTGCCGGTGATGGGGGCGTTGTCCGATCGTGTCGGCCGCAAGCCGTTGCTGATCGTGTTTACCGTGCTGACCATTCTCACGGCCTATCCCGTCATGGCGTGGCTCGTGGTGCAGCCGACCTTCGGCAAGATGCTGCTGGTCGAATTGTGGCTGTCGTTCCTCTACGCCAGCTACAACGGTGCGATGGTGGTGGCGCTTACCGAGATCATGCCTGTCGACGTGCGCACGGCGGGGTTTTCGCTCGCGTACAGTCTGGCGACGGCGTTGTTCGGCGGATTCACGCCGGCGGTGGCGACGGGGCTGATCGAGATCACTGGCAACAAGGCGGCGCCGGGCTGGTGGATGACCTTTGCGGCCGTGTGCGGGTTGATTGCCACGCTCGTGTTGTATCGCAGGCGGGGCGTGCCCGATGCGGCGATGGCGGCCGTGCGAGAATAGCGCATTGCCGATAGCGGCCAATTGCGCCGTGCGTTACCGGTCCCGTGGGGGCCGGCAGCGGGCGGCGGCTCTCCGTCAACGTTTCATGAATCGAGATTTACCCCCCACCGACGAGACCTATATGGGCCTTGCGCTGGCGCAGGCCCGCGCCGCGATGGCGCAGGGCGAGGTGCCGGTCGGCGCCGTGGTGGTGTGCGACGGGCAGGTGGTGGCCGTGGGGCACAACTGCCCCGTGGGCGGTCACGATCCGTCCGCTCATGCCGAGATGCAGGCGTTGCGTGCGGCGGCGCAGGTGTTGGGCAACTACCGTCTTCCCGAGTGCGAACTGTATGTGACGCTCGAGCCGTGCGTCATGTGTGCGGGCGCGATCATGCATGCGCGCATCAAGCGCGTCGTCTACGGGGCAGCGGATCCCAAGACGGGGGCATGCGGCAGCGTCGTCGACCTGTTTGCGGAACCTCGCCTGAATCATCATGCCGAAGTCGTGGGTGGTGTCATGCGCGACCAGTGCGTGGGCATTCTTCAGCAATTCTTCAGCGAGCGGCGCGCGGCGGCGAAGGCGCGGCGCTTATCGGCAGCGTCCGACGCGGACGACGCGAGCTCAACCCCAACTCCGGAACAACCCAATTGACGCAGACCAGGCTTATCGAACTGATCGCTCCCTCGGGCTACGCGCCCAACGCCGAGGTTGCCGAGCGCGGCGTGCAGACGCTCGAGCGGCTCGGCTACACCGTGAGCAACCGCGAAGCGCTTGCGCGTCGCCACTTGCGCTTTGCCGGCACCGATGCGGAGCGTGTGGCCGAGATCAACCGACTGGCACGGCGCGACCATCCGGTGCCCGACATCGTGCTGGCGGTGCGTGGCGGATATGGAGCAGTACATCTGCTGGATCATCTCGATTACGAGGGATTGCATCGTCGGTTGTCGGGCGCGTCGGTGGCCATTGTCGGGCACAGCGATTTCACGGCCCTGCAGTTGGCGTTGTTGTCGCAGGCGCATCTGATCACGTTCGCCGGGCCGATGCTGCTGGCCGATTTCGGGGCCGAGACGCCGAGCGACTTCACGCTCGACCAATTCCGGTCGGTGTTGAGCGCGCCGAGCCATGTCGTCGGATGGACGGGGGATGGGGCGAGCGGCGACATCGACGTGTCGGGCACCTTGTGGGGCGGCAATCTGGCGATGGTGTGCAGCCTGATCGGCACGCGGTACCTGCCGCAGATCGAGGGTGGCGTGCTGTTCGTGGAGGACGTCAACGAGCCGCCGTACCGGGTGGAGCGGATGATTTACCAGTTGCACCAGACGGGGATCCTGGCGCGTCAGCGGGCGCTTGTGCTGGGCGACTTTTCCGAATACCGGCTGAGTGACTACGACAACGGTTACGACATGGCGGCCATGATCGAGAACATGCGCCGGGTGGTTGGCATTCCCATCGTCACCGGCCTGCCGTTCGGCCATTGTCCTGACAAGCTGACCTTGCCAGTGGGTGGGCAGGCGAGGTTGCAGACGGCGGGGGCGCAGGCGACGCTCACGCTTACGGGATATCCCTATATCGCGAGCTAAGCGACTGGCCGCACGGCCGGACATCGGGCGGGCTGGCAAATTCCGAAGCACGCCGGGTCGAATCGACGGCCCGGCGTGCTTTTTTCATTGCGAGACGAATTTCGGTGGGTTTGCACCCGATCGAGGGTGTTTATGGGGATTTTGCGGGGATTTCGTGGGTGAAACGTACCGATACATCCAACGAGACGACGCTGGCTTTTGCGACCGATGGACAGCGGATGGGCCGCAGGCCGACGGCGGATTGCCGCTCGGGTCGAGGTGAAAAATGGTGCATTGCGCAAGCGACTATACGTCTTGCCGCAGCTTGAATATCTGAATATGGCTATGTCTGGCGGTAGGGGATTTGGCTAAACTTCTTCGATCGTTTCGCCAACAGAAGGATGCCAGGACATCATGGCCAGCAACGTCGGAAATGCCAAGGACTACCCCCGCGACCTGATTGGCTATGGTCGTCACGTACCGTTTGCCGATTGGCCGGGGCGTGCGCGCATTGCCGTCCAGTTCGTCCTGAACTACGAAGAAGGCGGCGAGAACTGTGTGTTGCACGGTGATCGCGCGTCGGAGCAGTTCCTGTCCGAGATCATTGGCGCGGCGGCGTACGAGGCGCGTCACATGAGCATGGAGTCCATTTACGAGTATGGGGCGCGTGCGGGGGTATGGCGCATTCTGCGCGAATTCGAGCGTCGTGGTCTGCCGCTGACCGTGTTTGGCGTGGCGATGGCGATGCAGCGCCATCCCGAGGTGACGGCGGCGTTCCAGGAACTGGGGCATGAGATCGCGTGTCACGGCTGGCGCTGGATCCATTATCAGAACATCGACGAGGCGACCGAGCGCGAGCACATGCGCGTTGCCATCGAGATCTTCAGGGAGATGACGGGGAGTGCTCCGTTGGGTTGGTACACAGGCCGTGACAGTCCGAATACGCGTCGGTTGGTGGTCGAGCAGGGCGGGTTCGTATACGACTCCGACAACTATGGCGACGACCTGCCGTTCTGGACGCAGGTACGGACCAGCGGCGGTGAAGTGAAACCGCATCTCGTCGTGCCGTACACGCTCGATTCCAACGACATGCGCTTCGCGGCGCCCCAGGGTTTCAACACGGCGGATCACTTCTTTCATTACCTGCGCGACGCCTTCGATGTCTTGTATGCCGAGGGAGACGAGGCGCCGAAGATGTTGTCGATCGGCATGCATTGCCGGTTGCTGGGCCGTCCGGGGCGATTCGCGGCGTTGCAGCGGTTCCTCGATCACATCGAAAAGCACGATCGCGTGTGGGTGTGCCGTCGGATCGACGTGGCGCGTCACTGGCAGGAGCGCCACCCGTTCGTGGCGGCCTGAAATTTTGAGTGCGACCGTCTTGGCCGGGGAGGGTGAGGCGGTTGAAGACAGATTGAATCCGACAGGCGTCATCGGGCTGCGCGTGTGCGTGCGGCGGGGGCGCCGACATGTTCTGCAGGAGAGTCGTCAATGAACGCCCCGTTGCCTACGACCCGACGTACCGTTGCCGAGATTTCGGCGTTACCGCGTGCCGAGTTCGTTGCCGCGCTCGACGGCATTTTCGAGCATTCCCCGTGGGTCGCCGAAGCGGCTTGGGAAGATCGTCCGTTTGCGTCCGTGGCGGCGTTGCACGATGCCATGTGCCAGGCCGTCCTCGATGCTGGGGAAGGCCCGCAACTGGATCTCATCCGTGCGCACCCGGAGTTGGCGGGCAAGGCGGCGGTGCGTGGTGAGTTGACGGCCGAGTCCACGCGTGAGCAGGCCGGGGCGGGTCTCGATCAATGCAGCGCGGAAGAATTTGCGCGCCTGACCGAGCTCAACGACGCCTACAAGGTCAAGTTCGGTTTTCCGTACATTCTGGCGGTGCGTGGCCATACACGTCGCAGCATCATCGACAACTTTGCCGGGCGGCTCGAAAACAGCCGGGCGGACGAAATCGAGGAGTGCTTGCGTCAGATTTTCCGGATTGCGGGTTTCCGGTTGCAGGATCTGGTGAGCGACTGAGTCGTTTGCCTGACGGGCGGCGAGGGCCGCCCGATGCGTTTCAAGAGAAATTCAGTACAGACATTACCGAGCATCAAGGAGTTGGCATGGCAATCGTCCCGCAAGATCCGAACGCACCGGAATTCGTGCGCCGTTACGTCAATCTGGCAGATCCGCGTCTTGGGGCGCAGGCGCTGGAGGCCAGCGACGAATTCTTTGCGGCCAAGGAGCGCATGCTCAATCCCGAGCCGGCGGTGTTCATCCCGGGCAAGTACGACGAGAACGGCAAGTGGATGGACGGGTGGGAGACGCGTCGCAAGCGCGTGAACGGCTACGACTGGTGCGTGGTCAAGTTGGCGCGCGCGGGTGTGCTGTATGGCGTCGATCTCGACACCAGCCACTTCACCGGCAACTTCCCGCCGGCCGCCTCGCTCGAGGGCTGCTACAGTCCGAGTGGTGCGCCGTCCGCGTCGGCTGAATGGTTCGAGCTGCTGCCATCGACCACTCTGCAGGGCAATGCGCACCATTACCATGCGATTGCCGACCAGCGCGCGGTGACTCACGTGCGCGTGAACCTGTATCCCGACGGTGGTCTGGCGCGCCTGCGCCTGTACGGGTTGCCGCAGAGCGATTGGGCGGGCCGTTCGCGTGACGAGTTGATCGATCTGGTGGCGATGGAAAACGGCGGGTACGTCGTGGCGGCGAACAACCAGCATTTCGGGTTGGCGTCGAACCTGCTGATGCCGGGCCGGGGTGTGAATATGGGGGATGGCTGGGAGACGCGTCGTCGTCGTGAGCCGGGTAACGACTGGGCCATCATTGCGCTGGCGCAGCCGGGCGAGATCGCGAAGATCGAAGTCGATACTGCGCACTTCAAGGGCAACTTCCCGGATCGGTGTTCCATCCAGGGGGCGTATGTGACGGGTGGCACCGAGCAGTCGTTGATTACGCAGTCGATGTTCTGGCCGGTGTTGTTGCCCGAGCAGAAGTTGGCGATGGACAAGCAGTTCTGCTTCGAGGAGCCGGTGCAGAAGCTGGGGGCGATCACGCACATTCGCTTCAACATCATTCCGGACGGTGGCGTGTCGCGTCTGCGGCTGTGGGGCCGTTTGAGTGAGAAGAAGGCGTAAAGCGAGGGGATAAAAAGGTGCGTAGAGGAACAAGGAGAACGTGACATGTCGGGTCCGACGTTGAAGATAGAGCGATTGACGCGGGAGGCGTTTGCGCCGTTTGGGGATGTGATCGAGTTGTCGGGCGCGAGGCATTTTGCGATCAATGGTGGGACGACGGAGCGGTATCACGACTTGGCGACGGTGGATCTGGGGCCGGAGGGTGGTCGTACGTTGATCAATGTGTTCCGGGGTCAGCCGCGTCGGTTGCCGTACGAGGTGAAAATGCTGGAGCGTCATCCGCTGGGCAGCCAGGCGTTTATTCCGTTGAAGGCGACGCCGTATCTGGTGGTGGTGGCGCCGGTGGGCGAGTTGGATGTCAGCCGGATGCGGGCGTTTGTGTCGGAGGGTTGGCAGGGGGTGAACTATGCGCGGGGCGTGTGGCATCACCCGTTGTTGGCGTTGGATGAGGTGAGTGACTTCGTGGTGGTCGATCGTGGGGGGGAGGGGCCCAACTGTGACGAGCAGGATTTGCCGGGCGAGTATTTATTGACGCAGGCGGCGTTGGATGCTGCCCGAGCGCCAAAGAAGGCCGCGTAAGCAGTAAAAGCAACAGCAAGCATGAGATAAACGCCGGGTAAATCCCGGCGTTTCTTATGGAGGTAGAAAAGCTGAGGCGGTCATATGGGCGGAGGAAGTTGGAGCGGGTAGGAGGTTGGGAGGGACTGGTGGGGTATGAGCGATGGCGCGGCCGTCCCGCGCAGTTGCGGAGCACGTGCGGGGCGGGTGCGGCGTCGCGTTGGTGCTGGAGTCGATGGGTGTCGACGGGACTGGGGTGGTGGGAGGTGAGCGCGAGAAGCGGGCGGTGTCGGTTGAAGCGTTGAGGGCGTGGAGGGGGACGGAGCGGGGCCCCGTTGCGGCGCGAGTTGGGTCACTGTTTGAGTGACGCAATGGGGCCCCGCTCCGTCGGGGGAAAGACGCGGAAGGTGCGAACGAGAGCTAGCTGAGCGGTGAGCGGCAAGGCGTGGAAAGCGCGAACGCCAGCAACCCGGAACCGGCCCAGCAGGACAGCAGCAAGCCAGTGCTGTCAAAACCAAAACCCATGCGCTTTTAGCGACAAAAAGCCGGAAACCGACAGCGCCGAATCCCATACTCCAAATCACCGGCGTGGTGCGCGAAAATCAATTGCGCACCAAAACCGTGCCGAAAGGGGGATATCGCTCGGGCATATTTATTGCTCGATCTCGACACAGCAATCTGCGGAGAAGCATATGGTCGAGAGCTATAACGAGATGGCGAGCATGACGGGGGCTACGCGTTCGCACTATCGTCGATTTGACGACTGGCTGAAATGCCAATCCGACGATGTCCTGCACCATAAGCGCGCTGAGGCCGATCTGGCGTTTCGCCGGGTGGGGATCACCTTTGCCGTGTATGGGAACGATGCGGGGACCGAGCGACTCATCCCCTTCGATCTGATCCCACGGATCATCCCGGCACATGAGTGGCAGACCTTGCAGACCGGCTTGCGCCAGCGTGTCGAGGCGCTGAACCGGTTCATTCACGATGTTTACCATGAGCAGGAGATATTGCGAGCGGGCGTGATCCCTGCCGAGCAGGTGCTCATGAATGCGCAGTATCGTCCCGAGATGCAGGGTGTGGACGTGCCTGGCGACATATACGCACATATCGCGGGTGTGGATGTCGTCAGAGCGGGAACGGGCGACGATGGCGTCTTCTATGTGCTGGAAGACAACTTGCGCGTCCCGTCGGGCGTGTCGTACATGCTCGAAAACCGAAAAATGATGATGCGACTGTTCCCCGAGTTGTTCGCGAGGAACCGCATCGCGCCGGTCGAACATTACCCTGATCTGCTTCTCGACAGTTTGCGCGCGGTGGCGCCGATGGGCGTTGACGATCCCACCGTTGTCGTCATGACGCCGGGCATCTACAACTCCGCGTACTTCGAGCATGCGTTCCTTGCGCAGCAAATGGGGATCGAGTTGGTCGAAGGGCAAGACCTGTTCGTCGAGGATAACCTCGTCTACATGAGGACCACCAACGGTCCGAAGCGTGTCGACGTCATCTACCGGCGCATCGACGATGACTTCCTCGATCCACTCGCATTCCGCGCCGATTCCACGCTGGGCGTGCCGGGTCTGCTGAGCGTGTACCGGGCGGGGCGAGTGACACTGGCCAACGCCATCGGCACCGGTGTGGCGGATGACAAATCCATCTACCCGTTCGTGCCCGACATGATCGAGTTCTATCTTGGCGAAAAGCCTATCCTGAACAACGTTCCGACCTACCAATGCCGCCGCGCGGACGACCTCGCATACACCCTCGAGAATCTCGGCAATCTCGTCGTCAAGGAAGTCCACGGCGCGGGCGGTTACGGCATGCTCGTTGGCCCGGCGTCCACTCGCGCTGAAATCGAAGCCTTCCGCGAAAGACTGATCGCGAAGCCGGACGGTTACATCGCCCAGCCCACGCTGGCGCTATCGGCGTGCCCGACCTTCGTCGACGCCGGGATCGCGCCGCGGCACATCGACCTCAGGCCATTCGTGCTGTCGTCCGGCAAAAACGTCACCATGGTGCCCGGCGGCCTCACCCGGGTGGCGCTGACCGAGGGTTCGCTCGTCGTCAACTCATCGCAGGGTGGGGGTACCAAAGACACCTGGGTGCTCGAAAAGTAACCCGCGAAACCTAACCCGTACCGACAAGACCGAATACGCATCGGGAAACCATCATGCTAAGCCGCACCGCCGACCACCTGTTCTGGATGGCCCGCTACATGGAGCGGGCAGAAAACACAGCGCGTCTTCTGGACGTCAATCTGCAGAATCTGCTGCTGCCGCAGGATGCTGGCGACGACGAAGACGACACCGAGCCGCCCGTGCCCACGAGCGCTTTCGACGACGAAGCCGGCTGGCGCGCCACGCTGCGCATCTCCGAACTCGAGCCCGCGTTCAACCGCAAACACCTGCGGGCCACGCAGGCCAACGTACTCGACTTCGTCGTGCGAGATCGCGACAACCCGTCGAGCATCGCGTGCTGCCTTGCGGCGGCCCGCGAAAATGCGCGCGCCGTGCGCGGCACCCTGACCACCGAACTGTGGGAGACCGTCAACAGCACTTGGCTCGAATTCCCCAGGATGCTCGATCTGCTCGAGCATGATCCAGCGCAACTGTTCGAATGGGTCAAAGTGCGCTCCCACCTCTCGCGCGGCGTGAGCTTCGGCACCTTGTTCCAGGACGACGCGTTCTACTTCACGCGCCTCGGCCTCTTCCTCGAGCGAGCCGACAACACCGCGCGGATCCTCGACGTGCGCTTCCACGAAGCCGTGCGTGCTGACCGGGCTGGCCCCGATGCGTCACACCCCACCGACTTCTACTACTGGTCCGCCGTGCTGCGCAGCGTGTCCGGGTTCGAAATCTACCGAAAAGTCTATCGTGACGTCATTACCCCCGAGCGTGTCGTCGAACTCCTCATGCTCAATGCCCACATGCCGCGCTCCCTGCTCGCGTCGCTCAATGGTGTGTGCGAAAACCTGGCCACGCTCTCCAACGCCCAGTCCGGCGACGTCGAACGATATGCCGGCAAGCTGCAAGCCGAACTCAAGTACGCCGACATCCAGCAAATCCAGCAACAGGGGCTGCATCCCGTGCTCACCGAGTTTCTCGAACGCGTGTCCGTGCTCGGCAACAAAATCAGCCAGACCTTCCTGATACCGCTCGCCGCTTGACACCATGCGCCTGACCATCCGCCACGAAACCACCTACCGCTACGACTCGCCGGTGCGCTATACCATCCAGCAGTTGCGGCTCACGCCTGCGGCGTCCGGGGTGCAGCGCGTCGTGCAATGGCGGCTGAGCGCGCCGGGCAAACTCACCGCCGCGCGAGACGCATACGGCAACGACATGCATACCCTCGTGCTGCACCAGCCGCACAGCGAGATCCATTTGCTTGCCGAGGGAGAGGTCGAAACCACGCCGCTCGCCGATGGCCGGCTCGACGAGACGACCCATGCCGTTCCAGTGTTATCCTTTGCCAGCCCGACGCCGCTCACCGCGCGCAGCGAGGCCATCGACGTCCTGGCAGGGGCCGCCGGCGTGGCGACCGTCGACCAATTGCTGGCGCTTGCCGCCACCATCTGCGAAGCCGTCGACTACGAGTCCGGCATTACCGCTGTGACCAGTACCGCGGCGCAAGCGCTGGCGTTGGGGCGGGGTGTCTGCCAGGACCACGCGCACCTCATGCTCGCCGTTTGCCGGGCGCGCGGGGTGCCGGCGCGTTACGTCAGCGGGTACATCGATCCGGGCGACGTACCGCACGCGGCTAGCCATGCGTGGGTCGACGTGTGGGTGGGGGGTGTGGGATGGGTCAGCATCGACGTCACACACGCCTGCTTCGCCAGCGGCAACTACTGCCGTCTGGCCGTCGGGCGCGATTACGAATCGGCCGCGCCCGTGCGCGGCATGCGCAGCGGCGGGGCGACAGAGGCGCTGCACGTGAAAGTTGCCGTCGACGCCGCGCCGCTCGATCGGCAACAATAGGTTTAACAGGTTTTCGTGCGACGGGGCTGGCGCTCCGCACCGCTAGACTCGCAAGACAGGAACGACATGACGTACTGCGTGGCCATGAAGCTCGATGCCGGGCTGGTCTTTCTCTCCGATACCCGCACCAATGCGGGCGTCGACCATGTGAGTACCTTTCGCAAGATGCTCGTGTTCGAGCGGGCAGGCGAGCGCGTGCTCGTGCTGCTCTCGGCCGGCAACCTCGCGGTGACGCAGGCCGTGCGCCAGCAGCTTATCGACGCGCGCGACACCGATACGCTCTGGAACGCCAAATCCATGACCGACGTCGCCCGCGTCGTCGGCCAGGCCATCCGCGACGTCTATGCGCGAGACGCCAAGGCGCTGGAAACCTTCGGTGTCGACTTCAATTGCAGCTTCCTGCTCGGCGGACAGATCGCCGGCGCGCCGAGCCGCCTGTTCCAGCTGTATTCGGCGGGCAACTTCATCGAAGCGTCCTCCGTCAATCCGTACTTTCAGATCGGCGAGTCGAAGTACGGCAAGCCCATCATCGACCGGCTCGTGACGCCGGCAACGTCGCTCGACGACGGCGCGAAGTGCGCATTGATCTCCATGGACTCCACGCTGCGCTCCAATGTCTCGGTAGGCCTGCCGCTCGACTTGCTCGTGTATGAAGAGAATTCGTTGCGAGTGACGCGTTTCGCCTCGCTGGACGACGAAAACGTTTACTACAGGATGATTCACGACACCTGGGGAGCGCGTCTGCGCCAGGTGTTCGACGAATTGCCCGAGCCACAATGGGCGGCCGCGGCGCACAACACCCCGACCGCCTTGCCGCCATTCGCGGCGCCGCCCGAAGGCATTCCGGGTGCCGCCGAGCCGGGCAGCGTGCAGTCGCTCGCGCAGACGTTCTCGCTGAAGATGCCGTCCTGAGCGGTCCTCGCGGCATCGGAACAGGAAACGGCGTCATCCCCTCGGGCCACGCCGTTTCCTGGTTCGTCGACGCCGATCAACGCATCGCCGAGGCGGGCAGCAACTTCACGCCATGAGCGTTGCGCCAGTAAAGCCAGGCGCTGATGGCGAGCGTCACCATTTCCGTGATCAGCAGCGTGTACCAGATGGCCTCGCCGCCGAGCCATGCGTCGAGCCACCACAGCGTGCCGAGTAGCAGCACCCAACTGCGCAACATCGCAATGGCGGCGGATGGGCCCGGCGCTTCCACGGCCGTCAGGAAGCCGGCCACGATCAGGTTGCCGGCCGCCGGCAGGAACGCGAGCGCGTACCACAGCACCGCGTGTTCGAGAATCGACCAGGCCTGTCCGCCCGAGGGCAGGAACGCAAACGTCAGCGGACGCGCCAGCGTCACCATGACGACGGCCACGAGCAACGAGAAGCCCATCACCGCCATCACGCCGAGCCGGAACGACTCGCGCAGCGCGCGCACGTCGCGTGCCCCGCGATAGAAACTGATCATCGGCTGCATGCTCTGCACGAGCGCGACCATCGTGACCGTCGCGCCGAGTGTCATGTATTCCAGGATCGCGTACGCCGCGAGACCCGGTTCGCCGAAATTCGCCAGGATCACGCGGTTGAAGGCGAACACCGTGACCGCCGGTGCGATCGCGCCAAGGAACTCCGACGCACCGTTGTACATCGCGCGCCAGACGTGCACCGTGCCGCCGCCGAACGCCCGCGTCGCGGGCACGACCTTGCGTGCGAGCCACAGGTGATAGGCGAACATCGCGCTGCTCGACACCATCATCGAGATGCCCGTCGCCAGCGACGCGCCGTACATCCCCATACCGCGCACGGCGATCAGCCAGTAGTCCAGCGCCACATTGGCGAGCGCGCCGAGGAACATCGCGTACAACCCGAAGCGCGCGGCGTGCGCGCCCTCCACGCGAAGAAACAACTCCATGGCGTAAAGACCGTTGGCGAACAGCACGAACCAGGCCCAGCCGGAGAGATAGGCCACCACGTCGTCCGTGATGGCGCCTTGCGCACCGAGTGCCGCTGCGATTTCGTGCGTGAACGCCAGTACGCCCGCGCTCATTGCGATGCCGAAGGCAAGCATCACCCACAGCACCTGCGAGAACGCGCGACGCGCTTCGGCGTGACGCCCCTCGCCGAGCAGACGGGCGATCAGTGTGGCGCCGCCCACGCCGACCATCACACTGATTGCGTAAGGGACATAGAGCAGCGGCACGACCAGATTCAGCGCGGCCAACGCTTGTTGGCCCACGTAGCGACCGATGAAAATGCCGTCGATCAGCGTGTAGATCGTGTAGACCCAGCCCGACAGAATCGTCGGAATCGCGAGCGACGTGAATTGCTTGAGCAGGGACGTCCTCGCGCCCCGCGGCGTATGACTTTGATTGGATAGAGACATGGTCCCCCCGATGACGAATCGCCGCGTCGTGTCGGGACGCGGCTCACATATCGAAAATTCTGAAAACTTCGAAGGAAGGAGATCACCGCTCACGCGCAAGCGATGGCGTGAGCGCTCCGCCCGAACCATCACGCGCGGACAGACTGGCGTGCGTTAGCGGGTCAGAGAGATTGACCGAGACGCGGACGGCGGAAACATCGCCTGGTGCAGATGCAGCCAGACAACGCCTTGCCGGGAAGCGGAGAAAACGAGGAAGTTCATGGTGTCTCGTGCATGACGCGTTTGCCAGCGGCGTTGCGTCAGTCGTTTGACGTCATGGGAGGGTTGGGCGGGATGCCGCCGCTGCGCCAAAACATCACGCCCGGATTGCCGGGCGCGTAATACAGACCTGCGTACCTCCGACGAAGTTCCCGAGGGGTTTGTTTCCCCATGGGATTGCCGTACCGGTCGGTGTTCGCTTCCCTCCAAAGCAGGGAAAACGCGCCGCGCGCGCATGAAAAAAAGGGCGCCGAAGCGCCCCAACATGGGTCCAGCAAGAAGGACGTCTCCGACCGCTATTGTTGTGCGCCGCCGTTGAACCAGGCGGCAATCTTCTGGCGTTCGTCGTCCGTCATCTGGGTCACGTTGCCCAGCGGCATCGACTTCAGCGCCACGGCCTGTTGATAAATGCGTTGCGCGTTCTGCGAGATCTCGGCGGGTGTGTCGAGCATCACGCCGGCCGGTGCGCTACCCATCATCGTCGGCTTGGCCGAGTGGCAGGTGGCGCAACGTTGCGTGATGATCGGCTGGATCTCCGAGAGCTTCACCGCGGGGGCCGCCGCTTCGCCGTGCGCACCCGTGGCCGGGGCCGGGGCGGGACGCGGGGCGGCGAACACGGCCACACCGGCGAGCAGGGCGGCGCCGGCCACCGGCAACGCGTACAGATTCCTGCCTGCGTGACGCAGCACGAAGAACTGACGAATCATCGCGCCCGCGGCCATGATGACCGTGAGGATCACCCAGTTGTACGGATTGCTGTACGTGAACGCGTAATGGTTGCTGATCATGATGAACACGACCGGCAGCGTGAAGTACGTGTTGTGCACCGAGCGCTGCTTGCCGAGCTTGCCCCAGATCGGATTCGGGACTTCGCCCTTCGACAGCGCATCCACACTCTTGCGCTGACCCGGGATGATCCAGAAGAACACGTTGGCCGACATCGACGTGGCCATCATCGCTCCCACGATCAGGAACGCGGCACGGCCGGCGAAGATGTGCGTCGTCGCGTACGTTGCGGCGATCACGAACAGCGCCACGGCGACACCGAGCACACGCTCGTTCCTGCCCAGCATGCGGCACAGGAAGTCATAGACGAACCAGCCGCCGATCAGGAACGCCACCGCGAGGCCCACGGCCTGGCCCGGTTGCAGATCCATCACGTTTCTGTCGATCAGGTACGTTTGCGGTTGCAGCAGATACAGCACGCAGAACAGCGCGAAGCCCGAGAGCCACGTCGTGTACGACTTCCACTTCGACCAGTGCAGATCTTCCGGCATCTGCGGCGGCGAGTTCAGATACTTCTGGGCGTGATAGAAACCGCCGCCGTGCACCGACCACATCTCGCCGAACACGCCTTTCTGCTTGTCTTCCGCAGCCTTGGGCGGCTTCAGCCCGTTGTCCAGCATCACGAAATAGAACGACTCGCCAATCCATGCAATCGCAGCCACCACGTGCAGCCAGCGCAGCAACAGATTGACCCAGTCCGAAATAAACGCTTCCATCCTATGTTCTCCTCAACTGCCTGACGTTCACGCTCGCGGCTATCAGCTGCCGCGATACGTGGAAAAGCTCCACGGCGACACCAGAAGGGGCACGTGGTAATGCTGCGACGGGTCCGCAATGCCGAAGCGCAATACGACGCGATCGACGAAACGCGGCGACGGCACTTCCACGCCCTGCGCGGCAAAATAGTCGCCCGCGTGAAACACCAGCTCGTATTCGCCCGCGACGAATTCCTCGCCCTCGAGCAACGGCTTGTCGCAACGGCCGTCGTGATTGGTCTGCACGTCGCGCAGCGAACGGCGCTCGCCGTCCACACGCCAGAGCTCCACACGGATGCCCGCGCCTGGCTTGCCGTGCGATGTATCAAGTACGTGGGTAGTCAGTCGTCCCATGATGTCTCCTGTGATGGATGGCTGCATTGTAGGGAGATGGCGGCCGGGCAACGCGCGCAATACCAAAGATAAAAACGCGCACATACCCCGTGATGCCGGACAAAAAGATGACAGGCATCCATATGTCCCGACGCCGTGTCGAATGTACGCAGCGTGCACCGGAACGGGGATTTTGCCGACCACTATTTGATTTTGTTATCCGATTTATAACGCCAAGCATATGAAGTGTTCTCGCGGTGGGAGACGACCCGCCCGGAAAGCCCAATGTCCACGTACATGCCTGGGGAAAACCCGAAACGCATGATAAGCATTCATGCATACGTTCTATGAAAAAAACACTATAGCCTGCACCGGTCTTGCCGCAAAAGACGTCGACCTGCACCATTGAGCCACCCCAAAAATATCAATCAAACAGCCCCCCTGGGACGGAGACGCAATGAGTGTGACAACCAAAGCCGTGGTGGATCCGGTCGACGAGCGACTGCCGATCGGAAAATTGTTCATGCTGGGCCTGCAACACGTGCTGGTGATGTATGCGGGTGCGGTAGCCGTGCCGCTGATCATCGGCGGCGCCCTTGGCTTGCCCAAGGATCAGATTGCCTTTCTCATTTCCGCCGACCTGATGTGCTGCGGCATCGCCACACTGCTGCAAAGCGTGGGCGTGGGCCGGTTCGGTATCCGCATGCCGGTCATCATGGCCGTGACGTTCGCGGCCGTCGGCCCGATGCTCGCCATCGGTACCAATCCTTCGCTCGGTCTGCCGGGCATCTTCGGGGCGACCATCGCCTCGGGCATCATCGGCACGCTTCTGGCGCCGGTCGTCGGCAAGCTGTTGCGCTTTTTCCCGCCGATCGTCACCGGCATCGTGATCACGTCCATCGGTCTCACCATCATCGGCGTGGGCATCAACTGGGCGGCCGGTGGCGTGGGCAACCCCGATTACGGCGACCCGGTCTACCTGGGCGTGTCGTTCGCGGTGCTCGTCTTCATCCTGCTCGTCACGCGCTTCGTCAAGGGCTTCTTCTCGAATATCGCCGTGCTGCTCGGCATCCTGTTCGGTTTCATGATCGCGCTGATGCTCCACAAGGTGAATTTCGACGGACTCGATCAGGTGAAGTGGTTCGACATCGTGTTGCCGTTCCACTTCGGCATGCCGGTCTTCGATCCGTGGGCCATCGTCACGCTGACCATCGTGATCCTGATCACGTTCATCGAATCGACGGGCATGTTCCTCGCACTCGGTGAAATCGTCGGCAAGCCCGTCGACGAGAAGGCGCTCGTGGCCGGTCTGCGTGTCGATGGCGTCGCCACTGTCATCGGTGGCGTGTTCAACACCTTCCCGCACACCTCGTTCTCGCAGAACATCGGCCTGGTCGGCGTGACCGGCGTGAAGAGCCGCTGGGTTTGTGCGGCGGCCGGTGTCATCCTGCTCGTGTTCGGCCTGATCCCGAAGATGTCGGTGGTCGTGGCGTCGATTCCGCAATTCGTGCTGGGCGGGGCAGGGGTGGTAATGTTCGGCATGGTGCTTGCCACGGGTATCAAGATCCTGTCGAAGGTCGATTACTCGAACAATCGCTACAACCTGTACATCGTGGCGATCAGCATCGGCATGGCCATGATCCCGGTGGCGTCGAACAAGTTCTTCGCAAAGATGCCCGAGCAGCTCGCACCGCTGTTGCACAGCGGTATTCTGCTCGCCACGCTCTCGGCCGTGATCCTCAACGCCTACTTCAACGGCTTCAAGGCGCCGGTGGCCAATGGCCACGGCAAGCCGAACGGATCGGGCATGGGGCTCGAAGCGCACTGAGCGCGTTTCCTATTCGTCCACAGGCCATCGTTTCCACGTAACCAGACACCATGACAACTCGTTCTCAACCCACGAAAACGCTGCTCGTCAAGAATGCCGACGTCCTCGTCACGATGGACGCCGGCCGTCGCGAGATCGCTCGCGGCGGGCTCTACGTGGAGGACAACCGGATCGTGGCCGTCGGTCCCAGCGACACGCTGCCGGCCACCGCCGACGAAGTGCTCGACATGAGCGGGCACGTCGTCGTCCCCGGTCTCGTGAACACGCATCACCATATGTATCAGAGCCTCACGCGGGCCATTCCGGCCGCGCAGGACGGCGAGCTGTTCAACTGGCTGACGAACCTCTATCCGGTGTGGGCCAACCTCACGCCGGAGATGATCCGCGTCTCGACGCAGACGGCCATGGCCGAACTGCTGCTCTCGGGCTGCACGACGTCGAGCGACCATCTCTATATCTATCCGAACGGCTGCAAGCTCGACGACAGCATCGAAGCGGCCGCACAGATCGGCATGCGCTTTCACGCGAGCCGGGGCAGCATGAGTGTCGGACAGAGTCAGGGCGGCCTGCCGCCCGATCGCGTGGTCGAGCGCGAAGACGACATCTTGAAAGACACCCAGCGCCTCATCGAGGCGTATCACGACCCGGGCCGCTACGCGATGTTGCGCGTGGTCGTGGCGCCGTGCTCGCCGTTCTCCGTGAGCCGCGACCTGATGCGCGAGTCCGCGGCGATGGCACGTCACTACGGCGTGTCGCTGCACACGCACCTGGCGGAGAACGTCAACGACATCGCCTACAGCCGCGAGAAGTTCGGCATGACACCCGCCGAATACGCGCAGGACCTGGGCTGGGTCGGCCACGATGTCTGGCACGCCCACTGCGTGCAGCTCGACGACGCCGGGATCGCGCTCTTCGCGAAGACCGGCACCGGCGTGGCGCATTGCCCGTGTTCGAACATGCGGCTCGCGTCGGGCATCGCCCCGATTCGACGCATGCGCGACGCCGGCGTGCCGGTCGGGCTCGGCGTGGACGGCTCGGCATCGAACGACGCCGGTCATATGATCAACGAGACACGCCAGGCCTTGCTGCTGCAGCGCGTCGGCTTCGGCCCGAGCGCCATGACGGCGCGAGAGGCGTTGGAAATCGCGACCGTGGGCGGTGCGCGCGTGCTCGGCCGCGACGACATCGGCGTGCTGGCCGCAGGCATGGCGGCCGACTTCGTGGCGTTCGATACGCGCGGCGTCGGCATGGCCGGCGGCCTGCACGATCCGGTCGCGGCGCTGGTCTTCTGCAATCCCGGACAAGCCGCGTACAGCGTGGTGAACGGACGTGTGGTGGTACGCGAAGGGCGTCTGACGACGCTCGACCTGCCATCGCTCGTCACGCGTCACAACGCGCTGGCGCGGCAACTGGCCGAGGCTTCCCGGTAAAGCGTTGCCATGTCGGCCGCATATTCATGGTGTGCGGCCGAGCGTGGCAATGGGCAAGCGGGAAGTCGGGGGCGGAGTTCCTGTGCATAGGGAACGCCGCCATGCGGTTCGGCGGAGCGGTGGGGGCCGCTCTGCCGGTAAAACCGGAGCGCGGCCAGTTGCCGAACGACGGCACTGGCGGCGGGCGAGACCTGGGAGATCAGGGCTGCGTACGGGCTTCGAGCAACGTGCGCGTGGCGTCGGAGATGACACTGCGCAGCCAGCGCACTTCGTCCGAGTAGTGCGTACGTTCGTGCCAGAGCTGGTAGTACTGCATCGGCGGAAAGTCGATGGGCGTCTCGAGCACGGTGAGCGGCAGGAATTCGGCGTAGTGATCGGCGAACAGACGCGTCGTCGTGAAGATCAGATCGGACTTGAGCAGCACGTACGGCGCGAGGTTGAAGTAAGGAATCGTGACGACCACGTTGCGCTTCAGACGCTCGCGCGCGAGATGCATGTCGATGGCACCGCGTTGCGCGACCGAGTACGGCGTGGGGGCGAGATGCGGGCTGGCGAGGTACTGATCGAGCGTGAGGCCGCGCTTGGCGTACGGGTGCGTGTTGCGCACCAGACAGACGATCTGGTCGACGAACAGGTTCGAGAGGTGAAGCTGCTCGGGCGGCTCGGGCCAGTTGCCGATGACGATGTCGACCTTGCCGTCTTCGAGCGCATGCTCGTAATCGAACGCCGGGCCGAGCGAATGCAGTTCCAGCTGTGCGTTCGGGGCCTGCTGCCGGAAGCGTTCGACGACCGTTGGCACGAAGAGGGTATTCAGATAGTCGGGCGAGCCGATCCGGAACGTGCGCACCGTGGTGGCGGGATCGAAATTCGATTGCTGGACCGTGATGCGCTCGATTTCGCGCAAGGCGTTCTGCGTCGGCTCCAGCAGCGATTGACCGTACTCGGTGGGCACCATGCCCGACTTGCCGCGCACGAGCAGCGGGTCGCCGGTGATGTCCCGCAGACGCCGCAAGGCCGCACTGATCGCCGGTTGCGACTGATTCAGCTTGACGGCCGCGCGCGTGACGCTGCGCTCGATCAGCAAGGTATGCAGGACCCGCAGCAAATAGGTATCGATCGGTTCGCGGTTTTGGCTCATGAGAAATATAACGATCCGAATATGTCGGACCCTATGGTGCATAAGTAAATCATTATGAAGCACAAGGGGTGCCGACTCCATAGCGGAAAGTCCCTATCACCAAATCCGAGGCTTGTCGCGGGCAACGAGTCCGGGAACGCCGTGTTTATTGACACATGCTCGACATTTGGCTGCGAATTGGGTATTTTCGTCCCGCCCAAGCCCAGGACTAAGAATTTTCCCAGTGACATCTCATCCCGAACCGACCCCACGCCTGGCGCTCTCCGGCATCACCAAGCGTTATCCGAGTGTGGTCGCCAACGACGACATCGCGTTGCGCGTCCTGCCTGGCGAGATCCACGCCGTGCTGGGCGAGAATGGCGCGGGCAAGAGCACCCTGATGAAGATCATCTACGGCGCGGTGCGTCCCGACGCCGGTGAAATTCGCTGGGAAGGCGAGCCGGTGCGCATCGACAGCCCGGCGGCGGCGCGCAGGCTCGGCATCGGCATGGTGTTCCAGCATTTCTCGCTGTTCGAGACGCTGACCGTCGCCGAGAATATTTCGCTCGCGCTCGACGGCGCGGGGCGCGACCTCAAGGCGCTGGCCGCCCGCATCCGCGAGGTGTCCGCGCAGTACGGGCTCGAGGTCGATCCGGTGCGTCACGTGCACAGCCTGTCGGTCGGCGAGCGTCAGCGCGTGGAGATCGTGCGCTGCCTGCTGCAGAATCCGCGCCTGCTGATCATGGACGAGCCCACTTCGGTGCTCACGCCGCAGGCGGTCCAGAAGCTGTTCGGGACACTGCGTCGCCTTGCCGCCGAAGGATGCAGCATTGTCTACATCAGCCACAAGCTCGACGAAATTCGCGAGCTGTGCGATCGCGCGACCGTGTTGCGCGCCGGCCGTGTGTCGGGCCATGCGGTGCCGCGTGAAGAAACGGCCGAAACGCTGGCCCAGTTGATGATCGGGCGAGCGTTGCCGCGGATCGAGCGTCGCGCGCATCGGCCGGGCGAGGTGCTGCTCTCGCTGCGCCAGCTCACGATGGCGAGCGACGATCCCTTCGGCACCTCGCTGCACGGCGTGAACCTCGACGTGCACGCGGGGGAGATCGTCGGCATTGCCGGGGTGTCCGGCAACGGACAGGCGGAGTTGCTGGCCGCGCTCTCGGGCGAGGCCCGCGCGCCGCATGCCGAGGCGATCACCCTGAACGACCGCGCCGTTGGCCGCATGGGCGCCGCGACGCGCCGCCGTCTCGGGCTGTCGTTCGTGCCCGAGGAGCGTCTCGGACGCGGCGCCGTGCCCAGCATGTCGCTGACCGACAATGCGCTGCTCGGCGCCACCGGCACGGCACACCTCGGGTTGCTGCGCGGCGGCTGGATCCGTCGCGGTGCGTTACGACGCTTTGCGTTGCAGTGCATCGAGCGTTTCACCGTGAAGGCGGGTGGCCCGGACGCCGCGGCGCAGAGCCTGTCCGGCGGCAATTTGCAGAAGTTCATCGTCGGGCGCGAAATCCTGCAGGAGCCGCGCGTACTCGTGGTGGCCCAGCCGACCTGGGGAGTGGACGTCGGCGCGGCGAGCTTTATCCGTCAACAACTGCTCGATCTGTCGGCGCGCGGCGTCGCTGTGCTGGTGCTGTCCGAGGAGCTCGACGAACTCTTCGAAATCTGCGACCGGATCACGGTGCTCGCGCAGGGGCGGCTCTCGCCCGTGCGCAAGCCCGAGCAGACCGACGCGCGCGAGATCGGCCTGTGGATGGCGGGGATGTTCCCCGGCGGGCCGGGCGAGCGCGCGCCGTGATGTGCGTGGAGTGGGTGGAGTGGGTAGTGCCGCGCGGCTAGCAATTTTTGCCGGCAGCAAGGGCGTAGGCGATGCGAGGTCCGCGCCACCGCCGGCGCCGGAGTGTTTTCATCGGTCTTCATCGATTGCCAGACAACATGTTCGATTTCACGCTTGAGCCTAGGCCAAGTCCCTCGCACACCATGCGGCTGGTCATGCCGTTGATGGCCACGCTCATCACGCTGGCTGGCGGTGTGCTCATCTTCGGCTTCCTCGGCAAGAATCCGGCGCAGGCCATGGCCGCTTTCTTCCTGGCGCCGATCAGCAGCCTGAACGGCTGGTCCGAGCTGTTGCTTAAGGCCTCGCCACTGTGCCTGATTGCGCTGGGGCTCGCCATCGGCTACCGGGCGAACGTCTGGAACATCGGCGCGGAAGGGCAACTGCTGCTCGGCGGCATCTTTGCCTCGGGCGTCGCGATCCATTTCGACGGTCATGGCGGCCCGTGGCTGTTGCCGCTGATGATGGCGGCGGGTGCGCTCGGCGGCATGCTGTGGGCCGCGATTCCGGCGCTGCTGCGCGTGCGGTTCAACGCCAACGAGATCCTCGTGAGCCTGATGCTCACCTACGTGGCCACGCAACTGCTGATCTATCTCGTGAGCGGGCCGTGGCAGGACCCGCACGGCATGAATTTTCCGCAGTCGATCAACTTCGGCCGCGAGGCGCTGTTCCCGCGCTTCTTCGGCGATTGGCACTGGGCGCCGTGGCGCGGTACGCGTCTGAACGCGTCGGTGCTGATGGCGCTGGTGGCCGTGCCCGCCGCCTGGTTCTTCATGCGCAAGAGCTTCGCCGGCTATCGCATGGAAGTGGGTGGTCTCGCGCCGCTCGCCGCGCGCTATGCCGGCTATTCCGAGCCTCGCGCCGTGTGGCTCGCATTGCTCATCGGCGGTGCGGCGGCGGGGTTGGCGGGCACCGGCGAAGTCGCCGGCCCGGTCGGTCAGTTGCAGGCGACGTGGGCGCCGGGCTACGGCTTTACCGCCATTATCGTGGCGTTCGTGGGGCGGCTGCATCCGGTCGGCATCGTGCTCGCGAGCCTGCTCATGGCACTGCTGTATCTCGGCGGCGAAGCGGTGCAGACGTCGCTGCAACTGCCCAAGGCCATCAGCGGCGTCTTCCAGGGGCTGTTGCTGTTCAGCCTGCTCGGCTGCGACGTCTTCGTGAATTACCGTCTGCGTCGTCGCGTCCGTGCGCACGCGCGGCAAGCCTGAGGAGTGCGTCGTGGACTGGATCAATCTGCTCACGCCGCTGGCCGCAAGTGCCGTGATCGCGGCCATCCCGCTGATGCTCGCCGCGCTCGGTGAACTCGTGACCGAAAAGTCGGGCGTCCTCAATCTCGGTGTGGAAGGCACGATGCTCATGGGTGCGATCGGCGCCTTCGCCGTCACCGTGCAGACCGGCAGCCTCTGGCTCGGCGTGCTCGCCGGGATCGCCGCCGGAGTGGCGATGTCGGCCGTCTTCGCCTGGCTCACGCTCTCGCTCATGGCCAACCAGGTCGCCACGGGCCTTGCGTTGACCCTCTTCGGCGTCGGGCTGTCGGCGTACGTCGGCCGTCCCTACACCGACGCGACCATCCCGGTGCTGCGCGACATGCCGATCCCGGGCCTGTCGTCGATTCCCGTGCTCGGCCCGTCGGTCTTTTCCCTGAACCCGCTCGGGTATCTCGCCGTGCTGCTGCTCGTGGCGATTGCATGGTTCCTGTATCGCACGCGCTCAGGGCTGGTGCTGCGTTCGATCGGCGAGGCGCCGTCGGTGGCGCACGCCATCGGCTATCCAGTCGTGCGCATTCGCTACCTCGCCACGCTTTTTGGCGGCGCTATGTCGGGGCTCGCGGGCGCCTACTACTCGGTCGGCTACCTGCGGTTGTGGCAGGAGAACCTGACCGCGGGCCGCGGCTGGATCGCGCTCGCACTGGTGGTGTTCGCGACGTGGCGGCCGGGGCGGACGGTGCTCGGCGCACTGCTGTTCGGCGTGGTGATGGCGCTGCAATTCCAGGCACAGGCGATGGGCATTCGCATCCCGTCGCAAGCGTTGGCGAGCCTGCCGTATCTCGCGACGATCGTGGTGCTGGTGATCATCTCGCGCAACCGTCAGACGATCCGGCTGAATGCGCCGGCATCGCTCGGCAAGCCGTTTTTTGCAGGGTCCTGAGCGCGCGTATCGTTGTCGTACCGCGCTTTGGGGCACCCAACGAATCAACCTGAAACAATCGATGACGAGGAGAAAATCGATGCGACGTAAAGTCCTGATCACGATGGCGAGCCTGGCGGCCGCGATGCTGATGTCCGCCTGCGGCAAGCAGGAGAGCAACACGGCCGGCGCTCCAGGCGCGGCGTCCGACGCGCAAGCCGCTTCGGCCGCGCCGGCGGGCAAGGGCCCGATGGGCGTGGCGTTCGTCTACATCGGCAACCCGGGCGACGCAGGCTGGACTTACGCGCATGAGCAGGGTGCGAAGGCCGTCGAGGCGAAGTACGGCGACAAAGTCACCGTGACGCGCGTGGAGAACGTGCCCGAAGGCGCCGACTCGGAGCGCGTGTTCCGCGACCTGGCGAGCAAGGGCAACAAGCTGGTCTTCGGTACGTCGTTCGGCTACATGGACTCGATGGTCAAGACGGCGGCGGATTTCCCCGATGTGACGTTCGAGCACGCCACGGGCTTCAAGACGGCTCCGAACCTCGGCACGTACGACGTCCGCACGTATGAGGGCGCGCATCTGGCCGGCGTCGTGGGCGGTCATGTCACGAAGACGAACGTGATCGGCTACGTGGCCTCGGTGCCGATTCCCGAGGTCATCCGCAACATCGACGCGTTCACCATCGCCGCACGGGAAGTGAATCCGAAGGTCAAGGTGAAGGTCGTCTGGATCAATAGCTGGTTCGATCCGGGCAAGGAGCGCCAGGCGGCGGAATCGCTGGTCGGTCAGGGCGCGGACGTGCTGATGCAGAACGTCGACTCGGCCGTGGTGATGCAAGTGGCCGAGGAGAAGAAGATTCACGCGTTCGGCTGGAATTCGGACATGAGCAAGTTCGGCCCGAACGCCCATCTGGCGTCGGCGGCCATCGACTGGAGCCAGTACTACGTCCGCACGGTCGACGAAGTGATGCGGGGCGCATGGAAGAACACGCCGGTCTGGGGCGGCATCAAGGAGGACGAGATCAACCTCGTCGCCATCAACGACAAGGCCGTGCCGGAAGCGGCGCGCAAGGCCGTGACCGCTCGCCATGACGCCATCCGCGATGGCAAGTACGACCCGTTCACCGGCCCGCTCAAGGGGCAGGACGGCAAGGAAGTCGTGCCGGCCGGCAAGACGCTCAACGACGACGAGAAGCACCAGATCAACTGGTTCGTCGAGGGTGTCGAAGGTTCGCTGCCCAAGCAATAAGGCCGCCAGGTCCGGGGCGGGGCGTGCGGACACGTCCGCCCGACGGGCCAGCAGGAAGGAACCGCCGGCGTCCCCGGCGGTTTTTTATTGCGCCGGTGATTCGTGGATTCGCGCCTTTCTTTGCGGCGCGGGGCGTCAACGGGGCATGCGACACGCATCGGTGCTAAAATGTCGGGTTTCGTGGCGCAATTTCGCGCCGCCGCACCTCATCTCCCGGATACTGCCTGTGCTGTCTACCGCCAATATCACGATGCAATTCGGCGCCAAGCCGCTTTTCGAGAACATCTCCGTCAAGTTCGGCGGGGGCAACCGCTATGGCCTGATCGGCGCCAACGGTTGTGGCAAGTCGACGTTCATGAAAATCCTCGGCGGCGATCTGGAACCGAGCTCGGGCAACGTCATGCTCGAGCCGAACGTGCGACTGGGCAAGCTCAAGCAGGACCAGTTCGCGTACGAAGACATGCGCGTGCTCGACGTCGTGATGATGGGGCACACCGAAATGTGGGCCGCGATGAGCGAGCGCGACGCAATCTACGCCAATCCGGAAGCGACCGACGACGACTACATGCACGCCGCCGAACTCGAAGCGAAGTTCGCCGAGTACGACGGCTACACGGCCGAAGCGCGGGCGGGCGAGCTGCTGCTGGGCGTGGGGATTCCGACGGAACAGCATCAGGGCCCGATGAGCAACGTCGCACCGGGCTGGAAGCTGCGCGTGCTGCTTGCCCAGGCGCTGTTCTCGAATCCGGACGTGCTGCTGCTCGACGAACCGACCAATAACCTGGACATCAATACGATCCGCTGGCTGGAAGACGTGCTCAACGAGCGCAACTCCACCATGATCATCATTTCGCACGATCGCCACTTCCTGAACGCCGTGTGCACGCACATGGCCGACATGGACTACGGCACGCTCACGATCTACCCGGGCAACTACGACGACTACATGCTGGCGTCGGCACAGGCTCGCGAGCGTCAGATGGCGGCGAACACGAAGGCGAAGGAGCGCATCTCCGACCTGCAGGACTTCGTGCGTCGTTTCTCGGCGAACAAGTCGAAGGCCCGTCAGGCGACGAGCCGCCTCAAGCAGATCGACAAGATCAAGGTGGAGGACGTCAAGCCGTCGTCGCGTCAGAACCCGTTCATCCGTTTCGAATTCGAGAAGAAGCTGCATAACCTTGCGTTCGAGTTCGAGGGCGTTGCGAAGTCGTTCGACCGCCAGATCTTCAAGAACTACTCCGGCGCGGTGCGCGCCGGCGAGCGCGTGGCGATCATCGGTGAGAACGGCGCGGGCAAGACCACGCTGCTGCGCTGCCTGATGGCCGATCTGCCGGTCGATGCCGGTCATGTGAAGTGGGCCGAGAACGCCAATATCGGCTATATGCCGCAGGACACGTCGGAGGCGTTCCCGGAAGACGTGACGCTCACCGACTGGATGACGCAGTGGGGCAAGGAAGGCGACGACGATCAGGTGATCCGCGGTTCGCTGGGGCGTCTGCTGTTCGGTGGCGACGACGTGCGCAAGTCGGTGCGCGTGCTCTCCGGTGGGGAGAAAGGGCGCATGATCTGGGGCAAGTTGATGCTCGGCCGCCACAACGTGCTGATGATGGACGAGCCGACCAACCACATGGATATGGAATCGATCGAATCGCTGCAGATCGCGCTCGACAAGTATCCGGGTACGCTGGTCTTCGTGTCGCATGACCGCGAGTTCGTGTCGGGTCTGGCCACGCGCATCATCGAAGTGAAGAGCGACGGCACGCTGGTCGACTACCAGGGAACATACGACGAGTATCTCGCGAGCCAGGGCGTGGAAGTCTGACGCCGCACGGCAATCGCAGGAGACGTTTCGAGGCGGGGCGCTTGCATGGCAGGCGCCCTGTTTGCGTTTACGTTCAGGAATCATGTCCGGGAATTGCGTCTCGGAATATCGGCAGGTGCGCGTCGGAGAGGACTGATTTCATGCTCGAACACCAAAGCCGACGAGCAAGCGGACTACAATGACCGTTCGTGTCCAACGGCAGCAGGAGACATTGCATGATCACGTACGACAAGTTCTATATCGACGGCAAGTGGGTCAGCCCGGTGGGGAAAGGCGAGCTCGAGGTGTTCCACTCGGCTGATGCAACGCTCATGGGGCGGATTCCCGAAGGAGCCGTGGAGGACGCCGAGGCGGCCATCGCGGCAGCGCGCAAGGCGCGCGATGGCTGGGCGGCAACGGCGCCCGCCGAACGCGCCGGTTATCTGCGCAGGATTGCCGCGGGACTGAAAGCGCGTACCGACGAACTGGCGCAGGCGATGACCGGTGAGACGGGCATGCCGATCAAGCTCGTGCGCGCCATCCAGGTCGGCGGCCCAGTCTATCACTGGAACAAGTACGCCGAACTGGCCGAGTCGTTCGAGTTCGAGGCGCGCGTGGGCAATTCGCTCGTCGTGCGCGAGCCGGTGGGTGTCGTCGGCGCGATCACGCCGTGGAACTACCCGCTCAATCAGATCACGTTGAAGGTCGCTCCCGCACTGGCTGCCGGATGTACGGTGGTGCTCAAGCCATCCGAAGTGGCGCCGTTCAATGCGTTCATCCTCGCCGAAGTGATCGCCGAGGCCGGGTTGCCGGCGGGCGTCTTCAATCTGGTGACGGGACTGGGGCCGGTCGTGGGCGAAGTCCTCGCGCGACACCCGGACGTCGATATGGTGTCGTTCACCGGTTCGACGCGCGCGGGCAAGCGTGTCTCCGAAGTGGCGTCGCAGACCGTCAAGCGCGTGGCGCTCGAACTGGGCGGCAAGTCGGCGTCCGTGGTGCTCGATGACGCCGATCTGGCGGCCGCCGTCAAAGGCACGCTCAACGCGTGCTATCTGAACTCCGGACAAACCTGCTCGGCGCACACGCGCATGCTCGTGCCGGCGTCGCGCTACGAGGAAGTCAAGGCGTTGGCGAAGGAGGCCGTCGCGCGTTTCACGTTGGGCGATCCACGCGAGGAGACGACGCGTCTGGGGCCGTTGGCGTCGGCTGCCCAGCGCGAGCGTGTGCGGAACTACATCCGCAAGGGACTGGCCGAAGGCGCCGAACTGATCGCAGGCGGCGACGCCGTGCCCGAGGGCTTCGAGACGGGATTCTTCGTGCAGCCGACGGTGCTCGGACGTGTGACGCCGGATGCGACGGTGGCGCAGGAAGAGATCTTCGGCCCCGTGCTCTCGATCATTACCTATCAGGACGAAGCCGACGCCGTGCGCATCGCCAACGACTCCATCTATGGTCTGGGCGGCGGCGTGTGGTCGGGCGACGAGGCACGGGCTGTGCGCGTCGCGCGTCAGATCCGCACGGGGCAGGTGGACATCAACGGTGGTGAGTTCAACGTGCAGGCCCCGTTTGGTGGTTTCAAGCAGTCAGGGCACGGACGGGAAAACGGCGTCTATGGGTTCGAGGAGTTTCTCGAATACAAGTCGCTGCAGTTCAGGGTTGCGAAGTCGTAGTGCCGGTTTCGCAAAAGCGCATCGCCTTGCCTTCCCGGGTGATGCGCGCCCACACGGCCGCCTTCTCCTCTTCGGAGAAGAATACCCAGTTCGAGACTTCGTAGGCGGTACGGCCGCAACCCTTGCACACCTCGTCGAAGAGGGTCGAGCAAACACCAATGCAGGGGCTGTCGGGGCGGTCGTGCAATTCGGACATAGGGGCGGGCGGCTGGGTGAGGCAGTGAAGCAGAAGGTGCCATTATCGCACCGATGGCGGTACTGGCCCCGATTCCCCTACGGCCTGCGGCCGGGTATGGATTTCCGGCCGCGTTTCTGATGTCTGCCGGCAGATCGCTGCCGACGTGAAGGAGTTCTATGCTGCGTAGCTGGCAACTGTTCGCGCTGGGTTCGGCATTCTTCGCCGCGCTGACAGCGATTTTCGGCAAGCTCGGGGTGGCGCACGTCAATTCGAACATGGCCACGCTGATTCGCACTGTGATCATTTTCGCTGTAACGCTGGGCATCGTCGCCATGCGAGGCGAATGGCAGCGGCCCACGAGCCTTAGTGCGAATACCTGGCTGTTCCTGGTGCTCTCGGGCGTGGCGACCGGCCTGTCGTGGCTGTGCTACTTCAGGGCGCTGCAACTTGGCCCAGTGTCGGGCGTGGCGCCGCTCGACAAGCTCAGTGTGGCGATGGCCATCCTGATTGGTTGGACCGTGCTCGGCGAACCGCTCACGCTCAAAACGGCCATCGGCGGGGCGCTGATCGTTGGCGGGGCGTTGGTGCTGGTGTTGTGAACTGGCGAGGTGCGCCGCCGCGCCCTCCGGATCACCAGCGGAACACACTATATCCGATGCGCACCTGCGAGGGCGAGTGACGGTTGTAGTCGAGCATGTCTTCGCCGTAACCGGTGAAGTAGCCGAGCCAGATGTAGCCGCCGGTGCCCGGAATCAGCTTGCCGAGCGGATAGGTCACCTGCACGTCCACGCTGCCGTAGTTGCGTTTCATGCCTTTGCGGAACGTGGCGCCGATCTGCCAGCCGTTGGGCTTGCCCCAGAGCACGAGCAGGTCCATGTAGCCACGGTAGTTCTGGATATCGCTGTTGTCCTTCTTCTCCAGATACGTGTACAGCTTCGGAGCGACCGTCCAGTGATAGTCGGACGGATTGCCGAAGGTGAGGATGGGTTTTACGAAAACGGTGTTGATGCTGCGCGAGTCGTCGCCCGCCTTGCCATTGGATTCGTGCTCGATACCGGCGGCGACGCCGAGCGACGTGAACCAATTGGCTCGCATACCCGTGTCGGGAATGTAGTAAAACAGGCTCGGCCGATAGTTGGAATCGCGGAACGGCGCCGATTCCGCTTCCAGATCCCAGACCGACAACTGCGTGTAGCCGAAGTAAAGATTGTCGAGAAATGCCTTGGAGGATGGATTATCCGGCTTCAGGATGTGGAACTTGAAGCTGAGCTGGAAACGCGCGTTGGCGTTGCCGTTCTTGCCGAATCCGATGTACATCGGCTCATTGGACGAGATGCGCGCGAACTCGGTGTCGCTCGTCGGGGCAATCGTGTCGGGCGGCACGCCGGCGGTTGCGGACGATGCCGCGTTGCCGCTCGCCGCTGACGTCTGCGGGGCGGGCGCGGCGGCCACCATCGGCTCGGGCGGCGCAGTGCGATCGAGCACGATGGTCGTGGTCGAGGCGTCCCAGTCCAGCGGTTCGATATGCACGGTGCCGCGCAACTCGGGCGGGAGTGAGGCGGAATAGGCGACGCGCCGGAATTGCCCGTCCGAGAGCGTGACCTGTGCCGGCGCGACGGCCGCGCGCTTGAGATGCAGCAGCGTTGGCTTGAAGTCGTCGTTGGAGACGCGAACGACGATCTCGTCGGGTAGCGCAATCGTCTTTTGTCCCGGTGACTCCTGTGTCGCGAGCAGGGTCAGTTGCAGCGGAGCGCCACCGCTCAACGAGCGGGGTGGCTGCAGGAGGGACAGGTCGGCGTGTGCGGCGTGACTAAGCGCCAGACAGAGGGCTGCGGCGGCCTGGAGGGCGCGTAATGGCGATGGGGCGAATGTCGCGAGATTCGTCTTGGGCATCAGTCCGGTCTGGGTTGACGACCCCGGGCCGGTGGTGAGCCCGAAGTCTGTTAAGACCCGCCCCGGGGTAGCGCCCGGAGGTCGGATTCGCAGGCGCAGCGATTGCGTCCGCGAGATTTGGCCAGATACAACGCAGCGTCGGCGCGTTGCAGCCACGCGTTATCGTCGTCGCCTGCGTGCCACTCGGCAACGCCGGCACTGACGGTGAACTGAAGTGTTCGCGCGTCGACGGCGATGTGGGTGTTCTGAACCGCCTCGCGCAGTCGCTCGGCGGCTTCGATGGCGCGTGCTTCGTTGGCGCCACTTAAGATGATAGCGAATTCCTCGCCACCCAAACGTCCACAAATATCATCTTCACGTAACGATTCGTGACAAATCCGCACGAATGTGGCAAGCACCGTGTCGCCAAGCGCATGGCCCCAGGTGTCGTTGATCCGCTTGAAGTGATCGAGGTCGATCAGGATGATGCTCGTTGGCACCTTGGCCGCGCCGGCCTGCACGACCTCCGCGCGCAATCGCTTCAGGAAGTGAGCGCGCGACAAGGCGCCGGTGAGGGCGTCATATTTGACTTCGTGCTCGAGCGCGGCGTTCTTCGCCAGCGTGTCGGACAACTGGAGTTTTTCCCGTCGCAGGTAGCGAACGAGCATGAACAGCGCGCCCGCGGAACTCAGTAGGACTGCGAACACCAGCACGGCGTAGCGGCGGCGCTCGACGACCAGGCTGCCCAGTGTGGGCACCTCGGTCATGGTGTAGATGATCAGTTCGCTGTCCAGCGCCGTGTCGACCTCGAGCAGATACGGCTGGTCGTCAGGCCTGACGCGTACCAGGCGTGCATCGCGAACGCCGTCTTCCGTGTCGCTGTCCGCCCTGAACCCGAGGGTGCTCGGCGACAGGTCGTAGTTCTCGATCGGAACAACGCTGAAGTCCTCCTGCTGATAGAGGCGACGCCGCTCGTCGGGGGCAAGCTTGAACACGCGTGCGCCGGGTACGGCGAGACCGGTGAAGGTCGGGTCATTCGCCAGCACGATGACGCCGTTCTTGTCCGTGATGAACGACGAGCCCGAGTCGACCCAGTGCGAAAGCCGGCGCAGCCCGAGCTTGATCACCGTTACACCGACAAGGCGGCCCTCCCGATAGACGGGGGCGGTGAAGTAGATGCCTGGCAGTCGCGTCTTGCGCCCGATGATGTATTGCTGCCCACTGCCCCCGAGCACGGCAATGCGGAAATACTCCCGATCGCCATAGTTCTCGCCGACGAGCGGGTTGGGGGTGTCGGCATCGCTCGAGGCGATCGTCGTCCCGTCCGGTGTGGCGAGCCAGACGAGATCGGCGCCGAAGTAAAGTTGCGTCGCGCGCAGCAGCTCGTTGACG
Source organism: Pandoraea pulmonicola (assembly GCF_000815105.2). Taxonomy (NCBI): domain Bacteria; kingdom Pseudomonadati; phylum Pseudomonadota; class Betaproteobacteria; order Burkholderiales; family Burkholderiaceae; genus Pandoraea; species Pandoraea pulmonicola. Next base: position 2,679,685 of record NZ_CP010310.2, read on the forward strand.
GGCTTGAGCGTTGGATTGGCCAGCAAGGCCGCATGGGCCTTCGCGTGCGGCAGGGCGGTGAGCGGGTGTGCTTCGATTTCCTCGGCCGCTGCCTGGATCTGCTCGATCTGCGCGAGGACCTGGGGAATGCCGCGAATGAGGATGAGATCCTGATTGACCGTGTGGACGGTGCCATGCGCCAGGCGGCTCGCCACGCTGCGCTCTTCGTAAAGCAGGCGCGCGGAGCGGTTTGCCACGAGCTGATCGGCAGCGAAGCGCGCCAGCCCCCATGCGACGAGTACGCAAAGGAGAACGACCAGTCCGGTAGCGAGAACGGGAACCGCGCGACGGCGATTGAACAGAACGTTGGTCAATGGCAGAAGCGGTTGCAGACGCGTTTACAGGCGCCCGTGCCAGTCACGAATGAACGTCTCGATATGTCCAGGCGGCAAGGGGCGGGTGCAATGATATCCCTGCCACGCATGACAGCCGAGCGAAGCGAGGGCATCGCGCTGGGCGCTCGTCTCGACGCCCTCGGCGACGGTCTCGATCTCCAGTTTGCGTGCAATGGCAATGATAGCGCGAATCAATTCGGTATCGTAGCCACCGAGCAGCACGCCGGCGACGAACTGATAGTCGATCTTGACGGTGCCGAACGGCCAGCGCTTGAGACGCACGAAACTCGAGTAACCGGTGCCGAAGTCATCGAGCGACAGACGCACGCCCATCGCCACGAGCTCGTTCATCAGCGTGGCGGCCTCGTCGAGATGCGAGATCAGCGACGACTCGGTGATCTCGATCTCGAGCTTGTCCGGTGGGACGCGATGATGGCGCAGGGCGTAGCGCACCGTCTCCAGCGTTTGCACGCGCATTTGCTGGGCCGACAGGTTGACGGCCACGCGTGGGTATTCCTCACCGTCTCTATGCCATTGATCGAGCTGACGGCAAGCTTCCTGCAGCGTCCAGTCGCCGATCGGACCGATCACGTCGCAACGCTCCGCCGCCGGGATGAACTCGCCCGGCATGATCAGCTCGTCGTCCCGCTGCCAGCGGATGAGCGCCTCCAGGCCGGTGAGCCGATGCGTACGCATGTCGATCTGCGGCTGGTAATGCAGGCGGAATTCCGAGTCGGACAGCGCGCGGCCGATGGCGCTGCGCCAATAGTGTTCGTTGCCGGCTTCATCGGGCGGATGAATGCCTTCGGTCGGCGCCGACGGCGCCTCGGTGACCAGGAAGCGCGACGCGCTTTCGCGGATGGCCTGGTCGGCGACGTCCGAGGTGTGCTCGAGCAGCGTCGCGGGCCAGACGGGCACCTGCGGCAGATGCGTTACGCCGGCCGAGAGAATCGGGTAAAGCAGTCCATTGCCGCAGGGTACCGGCGACTCGCCCGCGCGAATGAAGCGGCGGGTGACTTGCACAGCGGCTTCGCGGCTGCCGAGGTCGCGCAGCAGGATGGCGATCTGCTGATCCGAGACGCGCCCGACGAGATCGCGGCGGCGGATGCGCGAGCCGATGCGAAATGCGATGGTCGCGAGCAGATCCGCGTCGGAGATGGCGGCCTGGCTTGTCGCCGTGCGTTGACCGCGCCCGACATGCAGCACGACGAGCGCGCTATGGCTGCCCGGCGGACTCGGTGTGCGCAGTTCCAGACTCAGGGCGCGCAACAGCCGCTGGCGATCCAGCAGCAGATCGGCGAGGACGACTTGCCGGCGCAGCGCGTTTGTATCGTTCATCTCGGCAGGCAGGCAAACGTCGCCCGAACGGTGGAACGGTTGTCAGTGCCGCGTGGAATACCGGAAGGCTGGGCAAGCCCGCGCGTCGAACAGGTCGTGCCGCCAGAAAACCCTTGAATCATGTTCTGCATAAGACGCGTAAATGTGTCGGCCGGCGAACGACAGGTGGGCAGCGCTCGTCTCCCGGTACGCTGTGCCTCCCGATCGCCGGCAGACCGCGCGCAAGGCGTGGCCCGACAAGAAGCTCGTGCCCGGTCGCGAAACCGGGTCCTGTGACCTTTAACGGCACCCGTCTATGAAAATTGAGTTGGGGTTTCACCTATGGCTGGGACGGCTCGGTTGCGCCAGCCACTCGCGCCCGCGCAACATGAAATCCCAGTAAACCTTTGGCAGCACATACTTCTTGAGCACCCAGGCGAAGCGGTTTGCGCGGGTGCCGTCGATCGGGAACGTGGGCAGCAGTTTGCCGCCATAGCCGAATTCCGCGAGCACGATCTTGCCATGCTCGACCGTCAGCGGACAGGCGCCATAGCCGTCGTATTGCAGCGGCAGCGGACGACCGTCCATGGCCGCAAGCAGGTTCTCGGCAACGACCACGGCCTGCTTGCGCGCCGCCGCAGCCGTCTTGGCGTTGGGCGCCGAGATGGCGTCGCCCAGCCCGAACACGTCGGCGAAGCGTGTATGGCGCAGCGTTGCCGGGTCGACCTCGCACCAGCCGGCGGCGTCGGCGAGGGGGCTCGCACGCAGCACGTCAGGCGCGCTTTGCGGTGGCACCACATGCAGGAAATCGAATGGCTTGTCGACAAACTGCGATTGACCGTCGGCGTCGAAGATCTCGAAGCGGGCCACGCGGCGCTCGCCATCCACCGCGCGCAGGTGCGAGAGATGATTGAGCGAGATGTTGTAACGCTTCACATACTCCATCAACGCCGGGATGTAATCCTTCACGCCGAAGAGCGCGGGCGCCACGAGATGGAACTCGATTTTCGTCTTGTCGAGCACGCCGTTCTGGCGCCAGGTATCCGCCGACAGATACATCGCCTTCTGCGGGGCGCCGGCGCACTTGATCGGCATGGGCGGCTGGGTGAAGAGCGCGTTGCCGCCCTTGAACTGCTGCACCAGCGACCAGGTATAGGGCGCGAGATCGAAGCGATAGTTGGACGTGACGCCATTGCGACCGAGCGTATCGGTCAGGCCATCGATGGCTTCCCAGTTCAGTTGCAGGCCCGGCGCAACGATCAGGTAGCGATAAGCCAGGCGGCGGCCATCCGAGAGCAGGACTTGTTGGTGTTCCGGCGCGAAAGCCGTGACAGCCGCCTGCACCCAGTTCACGCCTTCCGGGATGACACTTGACATGGGACGCGCTGTTCGCGCCGCGTCGAACTCGCCGGCGCCGACGAGCGTCCACGCCGGTTGGTAGTAGTGGGTATCGGCCGGGTCGATGATCGTGATCGAGAGCGACGGACGACGGCGTCGCAGACTGGCGGCCACGGAAATGCCTGCCGCGCCCGCGCCCATGATGACGATGTCGGCACTGCTTTGCGTCGCAGGCGTCGGCGTTGCGGATACGTCGCTGGACATAAAGTCTCCGGCAAATAAAACGAGAATTGGGACGGATTGCGATCTATCGGTGCACATCCTGAGCGTTGCACGATGGCAGTTCGCAAATGCGAACGCGCACGGCGCGACGCGTGCGGGACATTGTATAGAAACTAAGCCGGTTTGCCCTTGTTTTCGCGGGAAAAGACGCGATTCATCACATTTGCCGCGACGTTGAGTGCGGCGTTGCAACGAAAGATGGCGAACGAGCTGCGTTTTTCACACGGGCTCGTTGGCGTGTCGCGGCGCGCCGTTTCAGGTACGCGCCATGCGAAGAAAAATATACCTACGCACAACTACGCACGAAGTGATTCGGTGTGGTGAGGATCAGGCGTGCCGATGCCCGTCGTCGGGGGCATGCGTGTGGTTGTGATCGCACGCCACTTCGATCGGATCGGTGTCGTTGTGGCACGCGCACGCTTCGCCATTGGCGCCTTGCATGAGCGCACGCAGAATGCCGCAGTCGCTGGTGTCGTGACGACTCTGGCATTGCGCCTGAAGGTGCAGCAATTGCTGTTCGAGCGCCTGCAGCTCATGAATGCGGGCATGCACGCGTGCGAGGTGGGCCTCGATCAGTTGATTGGCGTCTTCGCACGTCACGCTCGTGTCGTGAGCGAGCTCGCTGAGGCGCTTGGCGTCGGCCAGCGGCATGTCGAGCGAGCGGCAGTGGCGAATGAATCGCAAGGCTTCCAGATGGTCTTCGCCGTAAGCACGGTAACCCGAATCGGTGCGCGGCGGGGCTGCCAACAGGCCGGCGCGCTCGTAGTAGCGGATCGTCTCGACGTCGGTGCCCGCCGCCTGGGCCAGTTCTCCGATTTTCATGCTTGACTCCGTAGTCACTACAGGGTTTTGAATGGAGGGTAACACGAATCGGTAAACCAGGAGTGAGCATGTCCAATCCCTCGACGCCGGCCCGCGTGGCGGACTCGATGACAGCGGATCCCTCGACCCATCGTCACGGGGAGGCCCGTGATCCCGCCCATCACCACGATGCCGCGTGCGCACGCGACCACGTGCATGATCACAATCATGGTCACGACCACGACCACGACCACGACCACGACCACGCGCACGAGCACGGTCGCGCCCATGCGCGAGTCGCATCGCCTGCCGTAAGGCACGCACATTCGCATGGCGCCGACGCTTGCTGCGCGGGCGCGGCGAGTGTCGCGCCCATCGAGCCGATCCCGGACACCGGCGCGCCGCAGGCGCGATTTCGGATCGATCAGATGGATTGTCCGACCGAAGAACGCCTGATTCGCGATCAGCTCGAGCGTCAGCCGGGCATCGACGCCCTCTATTTCAATCTTCTCAAACGCGAACTGACGGTCGTTTTCGACGCGCGCACGTCTGCACAGGACACCGCCCGCCATAGCGATTCCGTGGCCGGAACGCTGCGCAAGCTCGGCATGACGCCGGTGCCGCTCGGCGGCGATGCCGAGGGCTCGGCGCCTCCGCCGCCCGAGGCGCGCAAGCACGATACGTGGCGTCTTGCCGCGGGTGGCGTGCTCGCCGCTGCCAGCGAAATCCTGGTCTGGTCCGGCGTGCCGGAGCACAGCCCGTGGATCGGCGCCATCGTCGTTGCGGCCATCCTGTCGTGCGGCCTGCCGACATTGAAGAAAGGCTGGATCGCGCTGCGGCACTTCACCCTGAACATTCACTTCCTGATGTCGCTCGCCGTGATCGGCGCGATGTGCATCGGCCAGTGGCCGGAAGCGGCGATGGTCATCGTACTGTTCGCGTTGTCCGAGAAGCTCGAAGCCGCGTCCCTGACGCGAGCGCGCCGTGCCGTCGAAGCGCTGATGCGTCTCGCCCCTGATCAGGCGTCGGTCGAGCAGCCCGATGGCAGTTGGGCGGACGTTCCCGCCGCCACGCTGCCCGTGGGCACGCGAGTTCGCGCGCGTCCCGGCGAACGCATCGCGATCGACGGTGTGATCGAGCAGGGCAGTTCCGCACTCAATCAGGCCTCGATCACGGGTGAAAGCGTGCCGGTCGACAAGACGGTCGGCGACGACGTATACGCGGGCAGCATCAACGAGAGCGGCCTGATCGTGTATCGCACGAATGTTGCACCGGGCGATACGACACTCGCACGCATCGTGCGCATCGTCGAGACCGCGCAGCAGCAACGCTCGCCGACGCAGCGCTTCGTCGACAGGTTCTCGCGCATTTATACGCCGGTGGTGGTCCTGTGCGCGTTGCTCGTCGCGCTGGTGCCGCCGCTCGCGTTTGGTCTTGCGTGGGCGCCCTGGATCTACAAGGCGCTGGTGATGCTCGTCATCGCTTGCCCGTGCGCGCTGGTGATTTCCACGCCGGTGACGGTCGTCAGTGGTCTGACGGCGGCCGCGCGGGCTGGCATCCTGATCAAGGGTGGGGCGTTCCTGGAGAGCGGGCGCTTGATTCGCGCAGTGGCGCTGGACAAGACCGGCACGCTCACGCGCGGCGAACCACGCCTGACCGATGTGGTGCCGCTGGGCGAAACGGCGCGCGACGATGTGCTTGTGCTCGCCGCGGCACTCGATGCGCAAACGACACATCCCATTGCGCGTGCCGTTGTCGACGCGCACCGCGACGCCGGTTTGGGGGCGCTGCCGCAAGTCACCGACTTCGAGGCATTGCCGGGCATGGGCGTGAAAGGCCGGGTGGGTCAACGCCAGTACTACTTCGGCAATCATCGCTTGATCGAGTCGCTCGGCGTGTGCAATGCAAAGGTGGAAGCCGAGTTGACGCGTCTCGAGGCGCAGGCGCGCACCGCTATCGTGCTGACCAGCGAAACGCAGGCGCTCGCCGTCCTCGCGGTGGCCGACACGTTGCGCGAGGAAAGCCGCGAGGCCCTGGCGCGTTTGACGCAGATGGGCGTGCGCACGGTCATGCTCACGGGCGACAATCGCGCGACGGCGCAGGTGATCGGCGAGCAGGCCGGTGTGAGCGACGTACGCGCCGAGATGCTGCCCGAAGACAAGTGGCAGGCAGTGTCGGCCTTGCGGGAGGAATCGGGCCACGTCGGGATGGTCGGCGACGGCATCAACGACGCTCCCGCGCTCGCCGCCGCCGACGTCGGTTTCGCCATGGGCGTCACCGGCACGGACAGTGCGCTGGAGACGGCGGACGTCACGCTCATGGACGACGACCTGCGCAAGCTGCCGGCGTTCATCGATCTGTCGAAACGTTCGGCGGGCGTGCTCAAGCAGAACATCGTCGTCGCGCTGGGTATCAAGGCGGTGTTCTTCGCGCTGGCGGTGGGGGGGCTGGCGTCGCTGTGGATGGCCGTGTTCGCGGACGTCGGCGCGAGTCTGCTGGTCATTGCGAACGGTATGCGTCTGCTGCGAACGAAGGTGGCGTGATGTGGCAACGCGGGGCGGCCTGCGTCGCATCTGCCCCGTATTGGCTCCGTATCTGCTCCATATCCGGATTCCCGCCCCGTATCGGGCGTCAGACGTTGCGCAGGCTGCGCTCGAGTGTCTGCGCATCGGGCAAATGGCACAGCACATGTGCCGCCCGGCTCGTGGCATTGACGATGAGGGTATCGAGCCGGCCGCTCAGCACGGCGCGCTGCTCGGCGGAGAGCGGCAGATCTTCGCAGAAGCGCTGGGCGACGACGGCGTCGTTGAGCTGCCCGAGCAAGGCCTGTGCGGTGCGAAGCGTGTCCTGATAGGGGCGACTCATCGATTTGCGCAGCCACGGCACCAGGATCTCGGCGCTATATCGCGCATGCTTGATGCGCACGCGCAACGCGTGCAACTGCTCGGTGTCGAGCATCGCCAACTGCCGACAATCCGGAAATAACGCAATGTAGCGCTCCCGAACCACGTTATGCACGTGTTTGGCGAGCGCGCGAGGGCGCTTGCCCGGGGTGCGTGACGCGCGTCGCAGGGCCTTCGCCTTGCGCACCTCGGCGCGTCCGTTTTCCGCTATCCCGAACGCCTGCCGCAGCATGGCGTGCAACGCGATCCTGCGCTCGCTCGACAGCGCCCGTGAGGCCTGCGCACGCGCGTCGCCGCGCAGCTTCGCAACGTGCGCGTCGACGGCTGGCCAGTCGATGTCGGGATGCTCGATGCGCAAGGCGGGCAGGGTCGTGGTGGCCAACACGTCGGTGTCGCGCATGGGGCCCATCTCGACGCTCAGCCAATGGAGCTCATGGCTCAGCCGCCGGCGCCAGCGGGGTTTCAGCCACGGCGAGAAGACGTCGAGCAATGCGCGCAGGCGTCGCGTCGCGATACGGAGTTGATGAACGGTTTCCGGCTCGATGGTGCCGGAGGTGTCGGTGGCGGGGTCGGCGGCCGAATCGGGTTGCGGTGGCCATTCCACAATCGCCGACGCCGCGAGCATTACCAGCAGGCGCGAGGCGGGCATGCGCCGCGCATGTGCGGCATCGGGCAGTGCGACGGCTTCCGCAGCGGCCGTGCCAGCGTGCGAAACCTTGTGGGAAGCGGTGGTGGTCGCAGTCGTCGCGCGTGTCATGTCACGCAACATAGCATAGTTGCCGCGCGGAATCCGTCGAAGAAATTAAGATGCGGCGCCATGACGTCGGTCGCCAGTTCGTTGCCGGATCGGCAAGGCGAGCGATGCAGCGGGACAACACAATGCAGGCCGTGGAACGGGGATGCGAGGAAGGGGGATTGAAGCGGAGAAGGGCCTTCCGCGGACTTTCGTCGCGGGCGCCCGGTTTCCGAGGAGATCGGTGTGCAGGACACCCGCGAGGCACGCAGCGTCACATCAGTCGTGGACCTCGCGGGAGGATGACGTGACGCTTACCCATTGCCGCATGCCGCGGAACGACGATGCAGGCAAAAAGATAGGCCGGCACGGAGGCCGGCCTGCGCGCAACTGGTTTTACTTCTTGTTGACGGCGTCCTTGAACGCCTTGCCAGCCGTGAACTTCACGGTCTTGGCTGCGGGGATCTTGATCGCTTCGCCGGTCTTCGGGTTGCGGCCGGTACGCGCAGCACGCTTGCCCGAACCGAACGAGCCAAAGCCGATCAACTGAACCGCATCACCCTTGGCGACAGCCTTCTTGATGACCTCGAGCACAGCGTCGATGGTTTCGCCAGTGTTTGCTTTGGATGCGCCCGTAGCGCCGGCGACGGCGTCGATCAGTTCCTGTTTGTTCATGTGTGTTTCCCTTGAGAGGTGGTGAATACCGGCGACAACTCTAACACTTTCGTCATTTGGCGAGTGTCGGTGTTGTATCCGCGCCATAAGGCACGCGGCTCACGCCAGAAGTTCGCCTTCGCGAGACGCCACGCGAACGCGATCCGGAGATCCGTCCCGTCACGTATCGAGAGGGCGCCGGCACTGGCCGGGCAGCGGCATTATAGAGCCATCGGCGGGCTGTGGGCCAGTCCTGACAACGGTTTGCGGCGATTTTGTCGTGGTGTACCGCGTATTTTCTCGTTCTTGGTCGCAAAACCCCAGTATCTGCGGCCATCTCCGGTCATGCCTTCGCGCAATCCCTTGCTGGGCGGGCTTTGGGGGTTTCCCCTAGCCTCTCGGGGGCTTGCGCAGGCGGGCGACTTTTGATTGGCGTCAACCCGTACTGTGCCGGGGCCTCACCTCTTCATTCCCCTGTCATCTGGACCGGCTAGCGTGACGCCGCCCGACGTCCGTGATATCCGCCATGCCGCAGTGGTCCCCATAATCGTTTCCACACGTGTTCTAGACTCCAATCATCGCCTCGCACATGCCGCCGCTCTGCGGCATCGCGCCTCGAGCCCCTCAAGGAATTGCCTCCATGCTGCTTTGCCAGATTACCGATCTCCATGTCACTCGTCCGAATGCGCTGGCGTGCGGGCGTGTCGATACGGCACGTGCGCTGCGTCACGCCATCGCTGCCATTCACCGGCTGTCGCCGCGCCCGGACGCGGTCATCGCCACGGGTGATCTTGTCGATACGCCATATAGGTCGGAATACGAAGTACTTCGCGAATCCCTCGCCGACCTGTCCATTCCGCTCTATCTGGTCGTCGGCAACCACGACCATCGCGAGTGGTTGCGCGAGGCGTTCCCCGATCACGCCTATTTGCACACCGGCAGCGAGTTCGTGCAGTACCGGGTCGATCTGGGGCCGATGACGGTGCTTGTCGTCGACACGCAAAACCCGCCCAGCCCGGGCGGCCACCTGTGCGAGACCCGTCTCGCCTGGCTCGACGAACAGTTGCGCGCCTGTGCGGGCCGTCCGACCGTCGTGGCGATGCATCACCCGCCGTTCGACACGGGGATTCAATGGATGGACGGCATGGGCCTGTCCGCAGCCGGGCGCGAAGGTTTCGGCCGCGTGATGTCTCGTCATCGTCATGTCGAGCGGGTCATCTGTGGACATCTGCACCGCAGCATTCACGCAAGCGTGCAGGGCGCGCCCGGAATCATGGCGAGCACATGCGTCTCGACGGCGCATCAGATCGCGCTGGACCTCTCTGCCCACGCCGCGGAATGGATCATGCTCGAGCCGCCCGGTTTTGCGTTGCACCTGTGGCAGCCGGGCGCCGGCTTGCGCACGCACCTGGCCTATGTCGGTCCGTACGACGGGCCGTACACGTTCGAGGGTGAGTCGGTCTCCTGACGGATTCATGCGGGTTTTCGCGTTATGAAAATGGGGACGAAAGTAGGACCGGGCGTGTGTAAAGTGCAGTCCCATCAAACATAAGAGATCAGTTCGGATCAGCAGTCGCGGGCCGTCCCGAGGGCAATGTGACGTCCGTCGCCCACAGCGCGGGTGCACGGCACCGGGCGGGGCGCCGTCCGACGACGGGGAACCATGCATACCGCCATCGCGCAAGACCTGCGCGTGCGCCCTTGTCGCATTCGGGGCATTTCGATGGCGTGCGACGACGCGCTGCTGCCAACCTGGCACCCGGGCCAACCGGCCGCACGACCCGGCTGAACTCATTTTTCCGCGAGCGCCACGTGACCACCGCCACGCCAGAAGACGCCGAACCGGCACGCAACGCGCCGTCGTCCGTCCGCGTACGCCGCTCGCAGCCGCTCGGCAATCTCGGGCGATGGGGGCGATGGATCGCCCCGGCCATGGCGCGCCCCTTCGCGCTGCTCGAAGTCGTGGGCGGCACGGCGTTGGCGGTTTTCGTCGCCTGGCGGCTTCGCCCCGACGATCCCCTGTTGCTCACCACGCAGTTCCCATGGCTGTGGCTCGTCGCACTCGTCTGTGCGCTGCGTTACGGATCGCTCGCCGGCGTGGCGAGCGCGCTGGTGCTCGTGACCGGCTGGTACGGCCTGTGCGCGCGAGCAGGGACGCCGTTTCCCACGGTGCACTTCGCCGGCGGCACGATCGTCGCGCTGATCGCCGGCCACTTCTGCGACATCTGGTCGAACCGGGCGCATCGTGCGCAGGGCATCAATGCGTACTACAGCGACCGACTCGTGGCCATCACGCACAACCACTACCTATTGCGCGTCTCGCACGAGCGGCTGGAGCGCGACCTGCTGGCCCGGCCGGTGACGCTGCGCGACGCGCTCACCCGCCTGCGCGATCTGACGTCGCGACGGGCAGGGGACCTCCACACGCTCGGCAGCGGCTTGCCGAATGCGCAGCCGATGCTCGAGTTCGCCGCGCTCACCTGCCAGATCGAGGTCGCTTCGCTCTTTCCGGTACGCGCCGGACGGCTCGTGCCCACGGCCATCGCCCGCGTCGGCGAAGGCTTCGAGCCGAACCCGGACGACCCGCTCGTGCAGCATTGCCTACGTGACGGCACACTCGCCCACGTGCGCGCAGACGACGCGGCGAGCGACACCAGCCCCTGTCTCGCCTGCGCGCCGCTGCTCGATGGCGACGGCACGCTGGTGAGCCTGCTGATCGTGCGCCGCATGCCGTTTCTGGCGCTCAATCACGACAATCTGCAACTGCTGCTCGTTTTGCTTGCGTACTATGCCGATGGCGTGGCGCATCAGCCGCTGGTGGCGAGCGTGCGCGAATTCGTGCCGCAGGCCCCCTACGACTTCGCACTCGAACTCGGCCGTCTCGCGCGACTCAAGCGCGCGAGCGGCATCGAATCGTCGCTGGTCGCGCTGGCGTTCCCGCGCGGCGCGCGGGGCGACTCGCTGTTCGAGCAGACGGTGCGCCAGCGTCGTGCGCTCGACGCCCTGTGGACCATCGGCACGCCGCGCCGCCAGATCGCGATCGCGCTGATGCCCATCACCGACGAGCATGGCATCGACGGCTATTTGATGCGTGTCGAGAACCTGCTGCGCCAGCAGTACGACGTCGATTTCGAGCGCGGCCACATCGCCGTTCACACGGCACACGTGGACCCCGATTCGCCCGGCGAGGGGCTGCTCAAGCTCGTGGAGCGATGCGTCGACCATGGCTGAGCTGCGACCCGGGAGCCCGCGCACGACCTCACGCTGGCATGCGCGCCGCAGCGGCCGCAGTGGAGTGAGGCGCGGTCTCCGTGTGCTGCGATGGCTGGCGCTGCTGGGCGTTGCCGTGCTGGCCATCGGATGCCAGGCGCATGCGTTGACACTCGTATTGACGACCGACGCGGTTGCCGGTCTGCAGGGCGCACCCTCGGCGCTCCCCGTGCCGCTCGCCTCATCCGGTTCGCTGCCGATCGTGCTGGCATGGCAGGCCGTGACGGCGTCGCTGGCCGGAATCTTCATGACGCACGTGCTGCCGCCAGACTATCGCGACCGGCGCGGCGTTTTCGTGCACGTGGCACTCATCGTCTTTTTTCTTCCGATGGCCGGGCTTGCGGTGATGTTCGGCGTGCTGCTGCTCGGCTACCTGTTCCCGCCGCCGCGCGAAGCGCGGGAAGCGCTGCACGTGAGCAAGCCCGGCTTCGTGTCGCATCTCGTGGCGCGGGTCCGGCACGGTGCAGGGATGCGGTTGCGCGCGCGCCTGCGCAACTTGCGGGGCGAGCGCGACGACCGCGTCGCGGCGCTCGTTTCCGTGCAGGCACTGCCCTCGCGCGTGACGAGCGAGATCGCGCGCGATCTGCTCGCCGATCCGGTCGAGGAGGTGCGCCTGCTCGCCTACGGCATTCTCGACGGGCTGGAAAAGCGCATCATGCAGCAGATCTTCGTCATGCGGGATCGCCACGAGGGCGCGCAGGACGACGACGAACGCGCACACGCCGCCCGGCGACTTGCGCAACTGTACTGGGAGCTGATCTACCAGAACCTGGTGCGCGGCGAAGTGCTGCGCTTCACGCTGGAGCGCGTCGAGACGTTCGCCCGCAACACGCTGGAACAGTACGAGGACGACGCGTCGATGTGGTACCTGCTCGGTCGTTGCGCGCTCATGCGCGAGCAGTCCGATGCCGCCGAGATGTATCTGCGGCAAGCGCAGTTCCACAGTTTTCCGGCGGAGCGGCTGCTGCCATGGCTGGCGGAAGCGGCGTTCCAGAAGCGGCGCTACGACCGCGTCTCGCAACTGCTCGAGGGCATCGGCGCGAATGCCGTGACCGGGGCCGCCGCGTCGCAGGTGGTGCAGCCCGCCGTGCGTTTCTGGACGCGGTGATGGCGATGGCCGACGATTTCGCGTCCTCCTCATCCTCGGCGCCACGCGCCGACGTATCGAGCGCCTTTGTCGCCGACGTCGCACTACTGCTCGAAGGCACGTTCCCGTACGTGAGGGGTGGCGTGTCGTCCTGGGTGGACCAGCTCATCCGCGCATTCCCGGATTTGACGTTCGCGGTCGTGTTCATCGGCAGCCGCCGCGACGACTACGGCGAACCGGTCTACATCATGCCGCCGAATGTCACGCATTTCGAGGCTCATTATCTCTACGAGCCGCAGGCGGCGTCGACGGTGGGCGAACGCACCGAGCGCACGTCGCCGGGGCGTGCGGGGCCGGACGAGCCCGCAGCCTTCGCGGATGTCGCCCGGATGCACGACCTGTTTCGACATCACCACGCGTCGCTCGCCGGCGATGGAGGCCCGAGCAACGAATCGACGAGCGCCGGGGACGATAGTTTGCGCGGCGTGCTGTCGCGAATCCTGCCGAAATTGCAGGACGGCCAGACGCTTGCGCAAACGGCGTTCCTGCATAGCGAAAGTGCGTGGACGTTCATTACCGCGCGGTATGAGCGGTACTGCCACGATCCGTCCTTCACCGACTACTTCTGGACCGTGCGCGCAATGCACCAGCCGATCTGGCAACTGGCGCGGATCGCGCACGCCCTGCCGCCGGCGCGGATGTATCACACGGTGTCCACCGGCTATGCCGGGCTGTTCGGCGCCTTGCTGCGGATACGCACTGGCCGGCCATTGCTCGTGACCGAGCACGGCAGCTACACGAAGGAGCGCAAGCTCGATCTGCTGCAAAGCGAGTGGCTGCGCGACAACCGGGGACCGTTCGAGCGCGACATCTCGCGCGTAGGCTATTTCCAGAATCTGTGGATGCGCTTCTTCGAGGCCATCGGCCGCGTGTGCTACGACACGGCCGACGAGATCGTCGCGCTCTACGAGGGCAACCGCCGACGGCAGGTGAGCGATGGCGCGCCGGCCGGGAAGACCCGCGTCATTCCCAACGGCGTGGACATCGCGCGCTTCGCGGCGTTGCGCCTGTCATTGCCTGATCCGTCGCGCGAGACCGGCTCTCGGGCCGAGGACGCGGACATCCCCCCCGTCGTTGCCCTGGTCGGGCGTGTGGTGCCGGTCAAGGACATCAAGACGTTCCTGCGCGCGATCTTCATCGCGTATCGCGAACGTCCGGACGTACAGGGCTGGATCGTGGGTCCGGACACCGAGGACCCGGCCTACGCGCAGGAGTGCCGTGACCTCGCGGCCAGTCTCGGCATGGAGTTTCAAGTGCGTTTCATGGGCTATCGCGCCGTCGAGTCGGTGCTGCCGCAGATCGGCGTTCTGGCGCTGTCGTCCGTCTCCGAAGCCTTGCCGCTGGTCATGCTCGAGGCGGCCGCCGCGGGCGTGCCGGTCGTGGCCACGGACGTCGGCGCATGCCGGCAACTGATCGAGGGAGAGGGCGACGAGGATCGTGCGTTGGGTCGTGCGGGGCGGGTCGTGCCGATGGCCGATCCGGAGGCGCTCGCCAGGGCCATCGTCGACGTTCTGGAACCCGCCGAATGGCATGCCGCCCGTCGTGCCGGCATGGCCCGCGTCGAACGCTACTACCGGCTCGACATGATGCGCGACGCCTATCACACGTTGTATCGCCGCTGGATGGCGGGGAGCGCCGACTGATGGCCGGTATCGGTTTCGAACTGCGGCGTCTGCTGCGCAGCGATACGCTCACGGGCGCGCTGGCCGCCTACAGCTATGCGGGCATCATCAGCGCCGGGCCGCTGGTGCTGTCGATGGTCGGTGTCGTTCTGGTCGGGCTGATGAGCCTGGCGAACGTCCATCCGCAACAGGTGCTCACGCAATTCCAGGTCTCGGTCACGTACCTGATCGCGTCGAGCGTGATTGCCACCGGCCTCATCCAACTCGCCTTCACGCGCTATTTGAGCGACAGGCTGTTCGCGGGCGAGCCGCAGGCCGTGATGCCGTCCTTCAACGCGGTCACGCTCGTCACGACGGTCGTGCTGGGCGCCATCGGCCTAGCGCTGTCGGAGACGATCTTCGCGAACCAGCCGCTACCGTATCGCTGGCTGATGTGGATTGGCTTCGTGCTGCTGGGCAACCTGTGGATCGTGGTGCTGTTTCTCACCAGCGTGAAGCAATACCGGGCCATCCTCGGCGTATTTTGTGTGGGCTACAGCCTGTGCGTGGTCAGCGCCGTGCTGCTCGGGCGCTACGGCCTCACGGGGTTGCTCGGCGGCTTCGTGATCGGCCATACGTGCCTGCTGCTGGGCCTCACAGCCATCGTGGTGCGTCAGTACCGTACGGTGACATGGTTGTCGTGGAAGGTCTTCGCGCCGCGCAATCTTCGGCTGTCGCTGGTCGGTGTCGGCGTGTGCTTCGGTCTTGGCGTATGGATCGACAAGCTGATCTTCTGGGCGTCGCCGGCGACCGGCATGGCGGTCATCGGCCCGCTGCGGGCGGCGCCGATCTACGATCTGCCGGTCTTTCTCTCGTACCTTTGCGTGATTCCGGGCATGGCGGTGTTCCTGCTGCGCATCGAGACCGATTTCGCCGAAGCTTACGCGGGTTTTTTCGACGCGATCCGTCACGGCGGTACGCTGCGGCAGATCTCGGCCTCGCGCGTGCTGATGGTGCGTGCCGTACGCACGGGGCTCCACGAGATACTGAAGGTGCAGGCGGTGGTGACGCTGCTCGTCTTCGCGTTCGGCGACGACTTGCTGCGGCTCGTCGGCATGCCGTCGGCCTGGCAGCCGCTGTTGCGTGTCGATGTCATTGCGGCGGGGCTGCAGGTGCTGCTGCTGGGCGTGCTCAACGTGCTGTTCTATCTGGACCGGCGGCGCGACGTCCTGTTGCTCACCGGTCTGCTGGTGGTGCTGAACGCCTCGCTCACCTGGGCTACGCTGCACTACGGCCCGGCGCTGTACGGTTACGGATTCGCCCTGGCGCTGCTGTGCGTGCTGCTGCTCGGCGCCCACCGGCTGGCGCGCCGGCTCGCTGCGCTCGAATACGATACCTATATGGGGCAGCAGGGATAAGCCGGCGCGTCCGGCCGGCGGCGTCCATGGCGGCGACATCGGCGAATCCTATGCCAATCCGGCCGGCCCGCAGGCGTGCGCGACCGGGCGCTGGCAGCATCAGAACCCTGACGGATATCAATAACCACGCCGAAAAACCCCGCGTGTCCGCAGGGGACAAATGAAAGCCATTCCCAATTGGGGTAAAATAGTCGGGTTTTCCCGCCCTCGACCGAAAGTGAGTGCACCTGATGCACCTGGGGCCGGACATCGGGGCCATCACGGACGGCCCGCGCAGGTGCACCCCAGGCAGTTGGTACCCTTCCGGCCCGGCGCGTGCATCGCGCCGCCCTCCGTCAAACGTCAACGCGAATATGAGTTCACAGAATCAACAGACCGTGCTGGAAGTCCACCACTGGACTGATACGTTGTTCAGCTTCAAGACCACGCGCGATGCGTCGTTCCGCTACGTCAACGGCCAGTTCACGATGATCGGGCTGGAAGTCGAAGGCAAGCCGCTGCTGCGTGCCTACAGCATGGCGAGCGCCAATTACGAGGAAGAGCTGGAGTTCCTGAGCATCAAGGTGCAGGACGGCCCGCTGACCTCGCGTCTGCAGAACATCAAGCCGGGCGACAAGGTGATCGTGGGTCGCAAGCCGACCGGCACGCTCATCAACGACAATCTGCTGCCGGGCAAGAACCTCTATCTGCTTTCGACCGGCACGGGCCTCGCGCCGTTCATGAGCATCATCCGCGACCCGGAAGTCTACGATCGCTACGAGCACATCATCCTCGTGCACGGCTGCCGTTTCGCCAGCGAACTGGCGTACCGCGAACTGATCACGCAGCATCTGCCCGAGCACGAGTACCTCGGGGAGTACGTCCGCGACAAGCTGATCTACTATCCGACGGTCACGCGCGAAGAGTTCGAGAATCAGGGCCGGATCACGGAACTGGTCGAGTCGGGCAAGATCTTCACGGATATCGGCCTGCCGGAGTTCTCCCCGGAACACGATCGCGTGATGCTGTGCGGCAGCCCGGCCATGCTCAAGGACACGCGCGAGCTGCTGGAAAAGCGCGGCTTCGTCGAGGGTCACAACCATGCGCCGGGGCACTACCTCGTCGAGCGCGCGTTCGTGGGCTGAGCCCCGCGCCCGGGATCGTACGCCCGGTGAGGGCAACGAAGAAAGGCCGCTCACATTCTGAGCGGCCTTTTTTCATGCCTTCATCCTGGTTCCCGGTTCCGTCAGAAGTCCATCGTCGCGCTGGCCAGGAACGTGCGGGTCGAGCCAGGCAGCACGAAGCCGTTGTATGTCGTTGTCCAGTAGCGCTTGTCCGTCAGGTTGTTGACGGCCGCGCGCAGCACCACCGACTTGCCGGCGATACGCGTGGCGTACTTGGCCGACAGATCGATCGTGGTGTAGGCGGGCACCGAGATCGTGTTGGCGGCATCGACTTCCTGCTGGCCGGTCACCTTCACGCCGGCGGCCAGGGTCAGGCCGCGCACGAACGGCGTGTCGTACTCGACCCGGCCGGTCACGACATAGCGCGGCGTGGCGAAAATGCGCTTGCCCGAGACCACCGGATCGTCGACGTCGACGGCCTTGGTGTTGAGCAGCAGCACGCCGCCAATGACGCGCCAGTTGCGCGCCAGGCGCACCCAGCCGCTGGCGTCGAGTCCCTGGAAGCGCTGCGTGCCGTCCTGCACGTAATAGCCCGACTGATTGGTGTAGCCGTAGCCGCGCTCCACGCGGAACAACGCAAGGTTGGCGCCCCACGTGTCCTTGTCCGCCTTCCAGCCCACTTCGTATTGCTTGCTGGTGAGCGGGCCGAACGTCTGCCGATAGTTCTTGTCCGTCACGCCGGCCGAACCGCCCGGTTCCATCGACTCCACATAGCTCACGTAGGCCGTCGAATCATTGTCGGTCTTGTACATCAGCGCGGCCGTCGGCGAGACGGGCTTGGCGCGGTAGGACGCCGTCGTCTGCGCACTGATGTCGTACACGTCGTCGTGGAACTCGGTGTAGCGCAGGCCGGCCAGCACCGAAATGCGTGAGGTAATGCCGATCGTGTCACTCGCGTAGATCGCGCGCTGCGAGATCTTCTCGCTGCGGAACGGCTGATAGTCCAGCCCGATGTCCTGGTTCGGCAGCAGCGAGGGGTTGTAGATGTTGCTGGTACCGAGCGAGATGCCGTTGCCGCCGATGCCGTTGTCGTTGAGCTTCGTCTGGCTCTGATAGCCCACGCCGAACACCACGTCGTGCTTGAGCGGGCCGGTGCTGAACTTGCCCTGCACCATGCCATCCCACGCCTGATAGTAGTAGGCCGTCTTCCACTTGTACTGCGTGTCGGCATAGTCGCCGGCGGCGTTGAGCACCGACAGGAAGCTGTCGCCGTTAAGGCGATTCTGGCGTGCGAAGCGATACTTGAAGTTCGCCTTCCACTGATCGTTGATGCGGTAGTCCACCGACGTGCCCGCGGAGAGCGTGTCGCCTTCGTAGTACGTGAACGGCTGGGCGAGGTTGCGCGCGACCTTGTTCGCGTCGGCCACCGCGCCGGCGCCGCTGAAATTCATGCCGAACAGTGTGCCCGTGGTCTGGCGCTTCCAGTACATCACGTCGGCGCCGATCGTCAGGTCGGGCGTGACGCGGAAATCGGTCGCGAACGAGAAGGTCTTGCGGCGCACGTGGTTGTTCGGCTCGGCGGTGTTGCCTTCCTCGTTGACGAGGTTCAGGCGGTAGCCGAAGCGGTTGTCCGGACCGAAGCGGCCGCCGAGGTCGACCTTCTGGCTCCACACGTTACTTGCTTCGTAGCCGACGGAGAACTGGCGCAGCGGTTCGTCGGTCGGGCGTTTGAGCACGTAGTTGATGATGCCGCCCGGTGCGCCGAAGCCGTACATGAATCCCGACAGGCCTTTGAGAAGCTCGACCTGCTCGAACGGCTCGAGCGGGATGTCCGCCTGCCATGTGACGAAGTTCTGCCCGTCCACTTTCGTGCCGTCGAGCATGTCGACACGGATGCCGCGCACTGCGAAGTACGAGTTTTCATTGCGCTTGTTTTCCGAGAGCGTGGTGACGGACGGATCGTACTTGAAGGCATCCATCGCGGTCTGCGCCATCTGGTTCTTGATCTGCTCGCTGTTCACGGCCGTCACCGAGAACGGCGTGTCGACGGCGCGGCGCGCACCGAGCGCGCCGCTCGAGACGCGCTCGACCTTGACATCGTCATCGCGCCCGGCGGACACGGTGGTGGCGGGCAGGGCGGCCGCCGGAGCGTTCGCCGCCGGCTGCGAGTCTTGCGCTTGCTGTGCGAAGGCGCTGCCGGAAGCGAGCGAGAGCGAGGCGGCACAGACGGCGAAGACGCCGGCAACGGCGCGCGTCATGGACGAAGGCGAGGGCTGACAGAGCGTCGGGGCATGCGCGGCGCGCGTGCGGGCAACGCCGCAGCCTGCGAACGGACGGTGGTGCAACATCGGTGTGAATCTCCCTTGTGTAAAACGACGTGTGTGCGGGTCTTCCTGTGGGGGCGTAGCGGTGCGTACGGGAAGCGAACGTCGTTTATCGACGAGGTTCGCCATTCCCGCCGCTCGTCAGCTCTGCGCGGGGTCCGGCTGCTCGGGCAGCGCTGTCGTTTGGGTCGAGGCGCTCTGTTTCGCGGCGCGCGCAACCGCGGGGTGGGCCCAGACGCTGTTCGGATCGCCGAACCGCGCCCGTCGCCATGTGGCGCGCGCAAACAGCGCGAAGATCGCGGCGCATGCGATCGCGACCAGATCCACGCCGGCGAGCACCCAGTCGCCGCTGGCCATCGTGCGCAGCAGATTGTCCGGGGTGACGAGTGCATCGACGGTGGGAATGGCGAGGCACACGAGCGCCGTCGCGATCAGCAGGCCGGTGGCGGCCACGGCCGGTGCGCACAGTGCCGCGAAGGCGAGCGAGACGACGAGCGTGCCGGCGAAAACGGAGATTGCCGTCATGCCTGGCGCGACGACGGCCCCCACGAACGCGACGGCGATACCCAGGCACGTGCCGAGGAAAACGCCCGCGGTGGCCTTGGCCATCCAGCGCAGGTTGGCCGGTTGGATGGCGGCGTTTCGCTTGCGGCGCGACTCCAGCCAGAGCAGATTGCCGCTGTAGACGAGCACCGCGCCCATCAATCCGAGGACGAAGTACACCCAGCGCATGGCGTCGCCCGCGAAGTTGCCGAAGTGTGCGCCGTAGATCATGCTCAGCACGGCGTGGTTCGTGTCGCGGACGCCCGGGCTGTGCTGGCCGACGATGGCGCCATCGTTCAGGCGAACGGACACGGCGCCGAACACGCCGAGCGAGTCGCGCGCCTCGCCGTAGACTTCGGCCACGGCGTCGGGCTTGCCGTAGCGCGTCCATGCCACTGCGGTCGTTTCCATGTCGGGCGCGGCATGTTCGGCGCGCGCGAGCACGGCGCTCAGATCGAGCGGCTTGCCGTCGACCGGCGCGATCTTCGCGGGCACCGATCCTGTGATCTGCGGGATCTGCGACATCAGCTTGCTCTCGAACGTCACCACGTTGAACGCCATCATCAGTGGCAGGCTCAGGCAGAGCAGCGCGCCCGTGAGCGCGAAGACGATATGGAACGGCAGACTCAGCACGCCGATGGCATTGTGGGCGTCTTGCCAGAAGCGCTTGAGATTGCGCCCCGGGCGCAGTGCGAAGATGTCGCGCGTCACGCGCGGCAGATGCACGATGACGCCCGAGATCAGCGCCATGCCGTAGAACAGCGATACCACGCCCATCAGATACAGGCCGTAGTTCGGGATCGACAGCGAGTAATGCAGTGCATTGATGGTGCTCGACAGGCCAGGACGTGCGTCGCCGACCGTGAGCGACGGCCCGTCGGCGCCGGCGTTCAGATTCAGCCGCGCCTGCATCCATTCGCCGTTGGGTTCCTGCCAGTAGGCGAATGGCGTGGGGGAGTGGTTCGGCAGCACTACACCCATCTGCTCGCGGGCGGCCGGGTACTTCTCGCGCACGAGTTCGGCGAGCCGCTCGGTCTGGGCGAGCGAGAGCGGCGCGTGGCGCGTTGCCGGTTGCTCCCAGCGTTCGATCTCGTGATGAAAGACGGTCAGGGCGCCGCCAAGCATGGCAACAAACAGGGCGAAGCCGGCCACGATGCCGGCCCACGTGTGAACACTCAGATATTGACGCAGGGTTTGCGCGCGCATCGGTCGATCCTTACCAGACGGTACGCGCCAGCAGGAGCGCGGCCCATGCGACGAGCGTGGTGGCGCCGAGGCCGACCCACGCGCGCATGGCGGTGCGGCTCGCGTAGACCACGGCGAACAGGCCGAGCCACGCGAGCGGGAAGAGGGCGATGACGGGGATGACGGCCGTTTGCCAGCCGGCGGGCGTCAGATAGGCGATGGCGCCACACAGGGCGATCGCGGCGAAGAAACCGAGCACGAGGCCCGCGACGGTTCTACTCCACATGGGCGTCTCCGCGTAGCCAATGCCAACCGCCGGCGGCGTATGGCCAGAACAGGAGTCCGAAGCAAAGCGACGCGATCGCGGCGGCGATGCCGGCCGACGGTCCGGCCGCCAGCCACCAGCAAACGAGGCACGCGACGGCAGCGGCCAGCGACAGGGCCCGCGCAGGTTGCGCGGGCAAGCGTTGCGCGCGAAGGCGCTGGTGTTCGGAGGTGAGGTAGCAGGCACCGCCTGCCAGCCATGCCAATGCAATGGCCGATGCAATCAACATGCTTGCGAATCGCTGAAAGTGAGGCCCGGCAAATGAGTGCACCGCTGTTGGGGGCGGTGCACTGCCAAGGCAAATCCATACGCGGTTTCGTTGACGCGCCTACCCTCATCCTGGTCGATGAATGAGGACGTAAACGTTAACGAAAACGATTCGCATTTATATCATGTTTTGGGAAAAATCTGAAATAGTCGGGCGCGAGTTCGAACATGCATCGTTGTGCCATGCGTGTCTGGCGCGGTGTTGAGACAACGGCGCGCGAGGCGCCGTTGCGCGTCCGGTGGCACGGAACCGGCTGCCCCGGCTTTCCGACGACCGAGCGGATCGAACGAGGGGTGGGCGATTAGCCCGGCGTGACGAGGGGGCCGAGCGTGTTGGCGCGCAGCGGGCTGCCGAACTGGCGGAAGACGGCGCGCCAGTAAGCGATTGTCGGACCGGCGCTCGGCTGGGCGGCATCGATGGCGGGGAGCATATGCCAGGGGGCCGTCGGGTAGAGATGGTGCACGCGATGCAGGTGCTGATTGAGCAGTAGCGCACGCCCCAGCGCCAGTGCATGGAAATTGCGCGAGCGGCCCGGCTCGTCCATTGCCACGCCGTAGTGCGGCAGGTTGTCGGCGATCGACAGCCATATGCCACGCGCGGCGAACGTGGCGACGAATACCGGCCACCAGGGACCGTATGCCCAGATGGCGAGCGCGAGGGCGACGATCAACAGCGCGAAGTCGCGCCGGATGCGCCGACGGCGGACCGGGTCCGAGGCGAACATGATCACGCGACGGCGCACATCCTCGTCCTGCACGTCGTTGCCGAGCGCCGTCAAGGCCAGCGCTGGTAGGCGGCGTACCGGCACCCAGGCGACGAGCGGCGCGAACAGTTCGGCCAGCCACATACCGCCCAGCAGCCGGGATTGATAGCCCGTCCATGCGCGCACGCGCGCCATCGTCGATGCGTTTTCGGGCAGCGTCGAGATGTCCGGGCGGTCGTAGGGCTGGCGGGTGAAGCGGTGATGCATCAGATGGCCAAAGCGCATGATTTCGTAGGGCAGGCCGAGCAGCACGGCAAGCATGCGGCCGGTCTGCTCGTTGGCACGCGCTTTCAGGCACAACTGGCCGTGAATCGATTCGTGAACGAGGCCCCAGTGCATCGGCGTGAGCAGCAGCACGGGCAGCAGCGACCAGGCCGCGATGTCGCCCCATTGACGCAGGGCCCAGCCCAGCCCGAACCACTGCCAGAGCCCGGTCAGTCCGGTGAGCGAGATGAGCCAGGGGTTCCAGCGCGACGGCCGGCTGTGCCGCCACAGGGCAGGCGACGGGGTGAGCGAGGCGCCGTCGGCGTCTGCACTGCCCGGCGCCGTGTGCGGCGGACGATGCGAGGAAGAGGAATCTGCGTCTGGCGTGGCGGGGTCGATCTGTGTCGGATGCGCGACGACATTCTCCATGGGGTCTCCGGGGCGAGATGGCCGTGAGTCATCCGCCCTCCCGCACATTGGCAGGAGGGGGGCACGGCGACGACGGAAGTGTATGCCGCGACCCAGGATGGAATTATGTCAGTGTCGTTGCAATGCCTTGCATCAGTCTGTCGTGTTGCGCGCGACCCGCGTCGGTCAGTCGGGCGAGACGTTGGCCGCGCCCGTCTTCGGGCGCGCTTTCCTCCGTGTTCTCCGTGTTTCGCGCCGCGTTTTCCGCCGCCACCCCCACCGCCACCCAGCCCACACCGGACAGCACGCTCAGATAGCGCAGCAGGGCGCTCATGGGTAACCCGCTGCGCTTGGCCAGACGCGCCAGCGACATGGTTTCACGTCCTTCGTGACGACGGCCTTCGGCGAGCGTGTGGAGTACGCGCGCGAGATCCTGCGTCGCCCGATCGATGCCGTCGTCGGGTGCGTGAGGTGCGTGCGGTGCGTGCGGGGCCGCATGACGCTCAACCACCGCGCCGCTCCAGCAACACCGGCACGGACTTCGACGTGGGCGTGCCGGCGCCATCGACCGTCGCGTCGAGCGGCACCAGTCCGTTCGTCTCCGGGTAATAAGCGGCGATGCTGCCGCGCGGGATGTCGTACGCCACGAGCAGGAAGTCTTCGGCACGACGCTCGATACCGTCGTTCCAGATGCCCACGAGGTCGACACGCTCGCCGGCGCGCAGGCCGCGGGCATCGAGATCCGCAAGGTTGGCGAAGACCACGCGCCGCTGTCCGAAGACGCCGCGATAACGGTCGTTGAGCCCATAGATCGTGGTGTTGTACTGATCGTGCGAGCGAATCGTGGCCAGTTGCAGCACGTCGGCCCCGCGTGCGCCGGCCTGACGGCGTGCGGTGTCGATGGGCATTTCCCGCGGCAGCGGGTGAGTCGTGAAGTTGGCGCGTCCGTTGGCGGTGAGCCAGCGGCGTTGCGACGGCGGGACATCGAGGCGGAAGCCGCCCGGATGTCGCACGCGACGATTGAAGTTCGCGAAGTCGTCGAACGTGGCGGCGATCCCGTCGCGAATGCGATCGTAGTCCGCAACGAACCAGTGCCAGTCGTCGTGCCCGCCCGGTGCGCGGCCCAGCGTGGCCTGTGCGATGCCGGCGACGATCGCGGGCTCCGAGCGCAGATGCTCGGACGCCGACGCATTGATGCCATACGACAGATGCACCATGCTCATCGAGTCTTCTACCGTCACGCCCTGAACGGCGCCGTCCTGCATGTCGATTTCAGTGCGCCCGAGGCAGGGCAGGATCAGCGCTTCGCGTCCGTGCACGAGATGGCTGCGATTGAGTTTCGTCGCCACGTGGACGGTCAGATCGCAGCGGCGCAGTCCCTCCCACGTGCGCGGCGTGTCGGGCGTCGCCATCGCGAAGTTGCCGCCCATGCCGATGAAGACCTTGATGCGGCCCTCGAGCATGGCGGCGATCGTGTCGACGACACCGAGTCCTTCCTTGCGGGGCGGATTGAAATCGAACGCCTTGCCGAGGCGGTCGAGAAACGCGGCCGACGGCTTTTCATTGATGCCGACCGTGCGGTCGCCCTGGACGTTGCTATGCCCGCGTACCGGACACAGGCCCGCGCCGGGGCGGCCGATGTTGCCGCGCAGGAGCATCAGATTGACGATCATCTGGATCGTCGCCACCGCATGCTTGTGTTGCGTGATGCCCATGCCCCAGGTGGCGATGACGCGCTCGCCGCGCAGATAGACGTCGGCAATCTGGCACATCTGTGCCTGCGACACGCCCGACGCGCGCTCCAGGTCGTCCCAGCGCTCGGCGCGCACGTCGGCCGCGAATGCCTCGAAGCCGTGAGTGTGCTCGGCGATGAAGGCGTCGTCCAGCAATGCCGGCAGGCCGTCGGCGCGCGCCTGGGCGTCGCGCTCCAGCACATGCTTGATCACGCCCTTCACGAAGGCGAAGTCGCCGCCGTTCGCGGGGGTGACGTAGTGGCCGCTGATCGACGTGCCACTCATGCTCAACATCTCGGTCGGACTTTGCGGGTCTGCGAAGCGCTCCAGGCCGCGCTCGTGCAGCAGATTGACGGAGACGATGGTCGCGCCGCGGCGCGCGGCCGCGCGCAATTCGCCGAGCATGCGCGGATGGTTGGTGCCGGGGTTCTGGCCGAACAGCAGCAGCGTGTCGGCCTGCTCGAAGTCGTCGAGCGTCACCGTGCCTTTGCCCAGCCCCACGACCGGCGGCAGGCCGACGCTGGTCGGCTCGTGGCACATGTTCGAGCAGTCGGGGAAGTTGTTCGTGCCGTACTGGCGTACGAAGAGCTGATAGAGGAACGCGGCCTCGTTGCTCGTGCGACCGGAAGTGTAGAAGGCCGCCTGGTCGGGGTCGGGCAGCGAGCGCAGATGGTTGCCGATCAGCGCGAACGCGTCGTCCCACGCGATCGGCACGTAGTGATCGGTGGCGGCGTCGTAGCGCATCGGATGCGTGAGGCGGCCGTAGCCTTCGAGCGTGTAATCGTCGCGGGTGAGGAGTTCGGCCACGCTGTGCGTGGCAAAGAACTCAGGGGTGACGCGCCGCTTCGTGGCCTCGGCGGCGACCGCCTTGGCGCCGTTCTCGCAAAACTCGAACGTCGACGCATGCTCCCGGTCCGGCCAGGCGCAGCCCGGGCAGTCGAAGCCGCTGGGTTGATTCGCGCTGAGCAGTGTGCGGGCGCCTTTGAGCGGAATGCCCTGCGTGACGAGTTGAATGGCGACGTTTCTGAGCGCGCCCCAACCGCCGGCGGGGCGGTCGTAAGGTGCAATTTTGGGGGCTGACATGAGGCGGGTTCGGACGGAAGTGGTGGCGGTGAAAAGCGTTGCTTGACATCAAATAGGCAAATTAATGCATAATTCGATGGTGTTGTAACGAGGTGTTGGCGATGATGTCCGCACAAATCACCTTGAATAATCGATGTTGTAGGCATCTTATCAGGATTTTGCATAGATCGATTTATGCAATGAATAGCATAAAGGTGAGTCCATGAAGCGAATCTCCATCGCGCCGCAATTGCGTTTCCGCCACGATGGCAGCGACCTCCCGCTCGACAAGGTGCTGTCGCTGCTCGCGCAGGTGCAGGCGCACGGCAATTTGCAGGCGGCCAGCCAGGCGCTCGGACAGTCGTACCGCGGGGCCTGGGGGCATGTGAAGGAGATCGAGACGCTCATGGGCGCGCCGCTGCTCACGATGGCGCGCGGACGCGGCGCGGTGCTCACGCCGCTCGCTCAGCGCCTGCTGTGGGGACAGAAGCGTTTGCAGGCGAGGCTCGGGCCGCTCCTGGAGACGATGGCTTCGGAACTGCAGACGGAGCTAGACGACCTGCTGCTGCAGAACAGCGACCAGTTGCGGCTCTTTGCCAGTCACGGGCTCGCCGTGGCGGCGCTCGTCGAATTTGCCGGCCGCGTCGGACTGCCTGTCGAGGTGAGCTACCGTGGCAGCATGGAGGCGATTGCCGCGCTCGCGAAGCACGAATGCGAGGTGGCAAGCTTCCATGTCCCCATCGGCGCGCTGGCCGAGCCGGTGCTCGACCAGTACATGCCGCTGCTCAAGGGTAAGGCGTACCGGGTCGCCGACGTGGCGTCGCGCCGGCTCGGGCTGATTGTCGCGCGCGGCAACCCGCTCGGCATCCGAACCCTTGCCGATCTGCCGCGTACCGGCGCGCGCTTCGCGAACCGGGAGCGCGGCTCGGGAACGCGCATCATCTTCGATCTGTTGCTCGTGCGTGACGGGATCGATCCGTCGGCCATTGCGGGGGCGGAGAATATCGAGTTCACGCATGCGGCCGTGGCCGCCTATATCGCCAGCGGCCGTGCTGACGTCGGCCTCGCCATCGAAGCGGCGGCGAGCCAGTTCGGGCTCGACTTCATTCCCATCCTCACCGAGCGCTACTGCCTGATGTTCCCCGAGAGCGCCGCAGACTCGCCGCATTTGCGCGGGCTGCTGGAAATCCTGCAAAGCGGTGAGTATCGGCAAGCCGTTCACGCGATTCCCGGTTACAGCGAAGCGGAGACCGGCAGGGTGACGTCGTTGTGGGAGGCATTCCCGTCTTTGGGGTGAAAATTTCATATGCTTTGTGTTGCATATGAAGTGCGCGTGAGAGCACACCCTTCGAAGCCCCGGCCAGCGTGGGTTGCGGCTGTCCGGCATGCTGCTGTGCAGCAATGTGAGTAGGTGAGGCGCCATCGGTATTTCCACGAGGCTTGTTGGCACGCGCCGTTTGGACTAATGTCCTAAGTGCTGAGCCCCAAAAAACGGGCCGTCATCATATGCAAAGAGAAACATATGAGGCGCCGTTTGCCCCAGGAGACTTTCGAGATGGTGTCCACACCTCACGCGACGCTCGCGACGCTGCTGGCCCGCCACGCCGGCCGCGCACACGAGTTGTTGCCGCTGCTGCATGCATTGCAGGACAGCGAAGGCTATATCGATCCGGCGCATGTGCCGGCCATCGCTGCCGCACTGAATCTGTCTCGCGCCGAAGTTCACGGCGTCATCACGTTCTACCACCACTTCCGTAGCGCGCCACCGCCGCCGACCATCGTTCAGATGTGTCGCGCCGAGGCGTGTCGCAGCCGCGACGGGGAGGCGCTCGTCGCGCACGTCGAAGCCTGCACCGGCGCGAGGATCGATGGCGAGCCCTGTGGGGGCGTCGGCATCGAGTCGGTGTACTGCCTCGGGCAATGCGCGTTGTCGCCCGCGGTGACCATCAACGGCGAGCTGCACGCCCGCGTGAGTCCCGCACGCTTCGACGCCTTGCTGGCCGAAGCCATCGACGACAAGGAGGGTGCGCATGTCTGAGGCTTCCGGACGCACGATTTACCGTATCTACATTCCGCGTGATTCGGCGGCGCTCGCGGTAGGCGCCGATCGGCTGGCGGCGGCGGTTGCCGCCGAAGCGATCCGACGCGGTATCGCCGTCGACATCGTCCGCAACGGTTCGCGGGGGTTGTTCTGGCTGGAGCCGTTGGTGGAAGTCGAGACGCCTGCCGGCCGCATCGGCTACAGCAACGTGCAGGCCGCGCAGGTGAGCGCGTTGTTCGACGGCGATTGGCCGGCCTGCGCGGCGCAGGACGCCGCGCAAGTCCCGGCTGCGCAAACCCCCGATGGAAGCTGGGGCGCCGCCATTCCCGCGTGTGTGGGCGTGGTCGATGCGATTCCCTATCTGGCGCGCCAGCAGCGTCTGACGTTTGCTCGCGTTGGCGTGACGAATCCGCTGGACGCCCCGGAGTACGAGGCACACGGCGGTCTGGCAGGTCTGCGTGCCTGTCTCGCGCTCGACGCCGAGGCCGCATGCCAGACGGTGCTCGACTCCGGCTTGCGCGGGCGCGGCGGCGCGGCCTTTCCCGCCGGGATCAAGTGGCGCACCGTAAGCCGTGTCAAGGCGCCGCGCAAGTACGTCGTCTGCAACGCCGATGAAGGCGACTCGGGTACGTTTGCCGACCGGCTCGTCATGGAGAGCGACCCGTTCGTGCTGATCGAAGGCATGATCATCGCGGCGCTGTCCGTGGGCGCTGGCGAAGGCATCATCTACGTGCGCAGCGAATATCCGCACGCCATCGCGGCGCTGGAAGCCGCCATCGCCATCGCGCGTCGCGAAGGCTGGCTCGGGGAGGACGTGCTCGGCTCGGGGCGCGCCTGCGAACTGCGCGTGGCGAAGGCGGCCGGCGCCTACATCTGCGGCGAAGAAACCGCGTTGCTCGAAAGCCTCGAAGGCAAGCGCGGGGTGGTGCGTGCGAAGCCGCCGATTCCCGCGCTCTCCGGACTGTTCGGCGCACCCACGCTCATCAACAACGTGATCACGCTCGCCAGCGTGCCGTTCATCTTCGCGCACGGCGCACAGACCTATCGCGAGTACGGCATGGGCCGCTCGCAAGGGACGTTGCCGGTGCAACTCGCGGGCAACGTCCGTCGCGGCGGACTGGTGGAGTTGGCGTTCGGCGTGACATTGAACACCTTGCTCGACGACTTCGGCGGCGGCACGGCGAGCGGCCGTCCGGCCAAGGCGATCCAGGTGGGCGGGCCGCTGGGCGCCTATCTGCCGCGTGAGCAATGGGATGTGCCGCTCGACTACGAGGCCTATGCCGCGCTCGGGGCGGTGCTCGGGCATGGCGGCGTGGTCGTGCACGACGACACGGCCGACATGGCGGCGCTCGCGAGTTACGCGATGGCGTTCTGCGCACTGGAGTCGTGTGGCAAGTGCACGCCGTGCCGCATCGGCTCGACGCGCGGTGTCGAGGTGATCGAACGGATCCGTCGTGGCGATACCTCCGCGCGCCAGGTGCAACTGCTGCACGATCTCTGCGACACGATGGTCTCGGGGTCGCTGTGCGCCATGGGCGGCATGACGCCGTTCCCGGTGCGCTCGGCGCTCGAACATTTCCCGGCGGATTTCGGTCTGCCCGATGGCGCCGGATGCGCCGAAGCCGCCTGACGCGCAAGCGCCGGGCAGGGAGGACGACACATGATTCATCCGAACGCATACGTCACGCCGGGCCACGACCGGGACATGGGCACGCCGCCGCGCGAGAGCGAGGTGGGCGTCACGCTGGAGATCGACGGTCGGACGGTCACCGTGCCGGCTGGCACGTCGATCATGCGCGCCGCCGCGGGCGGCGACGTCAACATCCCCAAACTCTGCGCCACGGATTCGCTCGAGCCGTTCGGCTCCTGCCGGCTGTGCCTGGTCGAGATCGAGGGGCGCCGCGGCTATCCCGCGTCGTGCACCACGCCGGTGGAGTCGGGCATGAAGGTGCGCACGCAGTCGCCCAGGCTTCAGGACCTGCGCCGCAACGTAATGGAGCTCTACATCTCCGATCACCCGCTCGATTGCCTGACGTGCGCCGCCAACGGTGACTGCGAGCTGCAGGATATGGCGGGCGTGACGGGACTGCGCGAGGTGCGCTACGGCTTCGACGGCGAGAACCATCTCAACAGCGCCAAGGACGAGTCGAACCCGTATTTCACCTATGACCCGTCGAAGTGCATCGTGTGCAATCGCTGTGTGCGCGCATGCGAAGAGACGCAGGGCACGTTTGCGCTGACGATTTCGGGGCGAGGCTTCGAGGCGCGCGTCTCGGCCGGCCAGGACCAGCCGTTCATGGACTCCGAGTGCGTCTCGTGCGGCGCGTGCGTGGCCGCGTGCCCGACGGCTACGCTGCAGGAGAAAACTGTCATCGAGATGGGCCAGCCCGAACACGCCGTCGTGACGACGTGTGCCTATTGTGGCGTGGGCTGCGCGTTCAAGGCGGAAATGAAGGGCGGCGAGGTCGTGCGCATGACGCCGTACAAGGACGGTCGCGCCAACGAGGGCCACGCTTGCGTGAAGGGCCGCTTTGCGTGGGGCTACGCGACCCACAAGGAGCGCATCACCAAGCCGATGATCCGCAGCCGGATCACCGATCCGTGGCGCGAGGTGTCGTGGGATGAGGCGCTCGACTACGCCGCGTCGGAGTTCCGCCGCATTCAGGCGAAGTACGGGCGCGATTCCATCGGCGGCATCACGTCTTCGCGTTGCACGAACGAGGAGACGTACCTCGTGCAGAAGCTCGTGCGCGCGGCGTTCGGCAACAACAACGTCGACACCTGCGCGCGCGTTTGCCATTCGCCGACCGGCTATGGCCTGAAGCAGACGCTCGGCGAGTCGGCCGGCACACAGACGTTCAAGTCCATCGAGCATTCGGACGTGATCCTCGTGATGGGCGCGAACCCGACCGACGGTCACCCGGTGTTCGCCTCGCGGCTCAAGCGCCGCGTGCGCGAGGGCGCGAAGCTCATCGTGATCGATCCGCGCCGCATCGACATCGTCGACGGTCCGCACATCAAGGCGGCGTTCCATCTGCCGTTGCGCCCGGGCACCAACGTGGCCATGGTCAACGCCATCGCCCATGTGATCGTCACCGAAGGACTGCTCGACGAAGCGTTCATTGCCGAGCGTTGCGAAGATCGCGCCTTCGCGCAGTGGCGCGAGTTCGTGGCGCAACCTGAGAATTCGCCCGAGGCCGTGGCCGTCGTGACAGGGGTGGACGCCGAGCAGATTCGCGGCGCGGCGCGTCTGTATGCGACCGGTGGCAATGCCGCCATCTATTACGGCCTGGGCGTGACCGAACACGCGCAGGGCTCGACCACGGTCATGGGCATTGCCAACCTGGCGATGGCCACGGGCAACGTGGGGCGCGAAGGCGTGGGCGTGAATCCGCTGCGCGGGCAGAACAACGTGCAGGGGTCGTGCGACATGGGCTCGTTCCCGCACGAGTTGCCCGGCTATCGGCACGTGGCCGACTCGTTGGTGCGCGGCGAATTCGAAGCGGCCTGGGGCGTCACGCTGCAGGCCGAGCCGGGGCTGCGCATTCCGAACATGTTCGACGCGGCGATCCATGGCAGCTTCAAGGGGCTGTACTGCCAGGGCGAAGACATCGTCCAGTCCGATCCGAATACACAGCACGTGGCCGCCGCGATGGAGGCCATGGAGTGCATCGTCGTGCAGGACATCTTCCTCAACGAGACGGCCAAGTACGCCCACGTGCTGCTGCCCGGCACGACGTTCCTCGAGAAGGACGGCACGTTCACGAACGCCGAGCGCCGCATCTCGCGTGTGCGCCGCGTGATGGCGCCCGTGCCCGGCATGGCCGACTGGGAGGTGACGATCGCGCTGGCCGGGCGCCTCGGTTACGAGATGCCGTATTCGCATCCGTCGGAGATCATGGACGAGATCGCGCGTCTCACGCCGACGTTCCGGGGCGTGAGCTATGAAAAGCTCGATCGGATGGGCAGCCTGCAGTGGCCGTGCAACGAGGACGCGCCCGACGGCACGCCGATCATGCACGTGGACAGTTTCGTGCGCGGCAAGGGACGCTTCATCATCACGCGTTACGTCCCGACCGACGAAAAGGTCACGCCGCGCTACCCGTTGCTGCTCACCACGGGCCGCATCCTCTCGCAATACAATGTCGGGGCGCAGACGCGCCGCACGCACAACGTCCACTGGCACGACGAAGACCGGCTCGAAATCCATCCGCACGACGCGCAGGAGCGCGGCATCAAGGATGGCGACTGGGTCGGCATTCGCAGCCGTGCCGGCGAGACGGTGCTGCGAGCGTTGATCAGCGAGCGAATGCAGCCGGGCGTGGTGTACACGACCTTCCACTTCCCCGAGTCGGGGGCGAACGTCATCACCACCGACAACTCGGACTGGGCGACCAATTGTCCCGAGTACAAGGTCACGGCCGTACAGGTATTGCCGGTGGTGCAGCCGTCGGCATGGCAGGCGAAGTATTCGACGTTCAACCGCACGCAGCTCGAATTGCTCGATGCGGCCCGTAACCCGTCCGAGCCGGTTTCGGCGAAGTAGGGCGGCGATCTCCGGAGTTCGTGTTTGACGATGTCCAACCCTTTGCGCGATCGGCAGTCCGGTCGCGACGCTTTTCCCGACGGCAAGCCGGTCGGCGCCGCCTGCGACGTGGCGCCCGCCGCGCTCGATCCGGAAAATCTGACGACGCATGCGTCTTTCGACGTGCGCCGCTTCCGCCATGGCGCATGGCAACACGCTGGCGACGAACTGGCGGAAGAAGTGCCCGTGGCGCTGGAGTTCAATGGCATCTCCCACGTGGTGATGCTTGCGAGCCCCGCGGACATCGAAGACTTCGCCTTTGGCTTCGCCCTGTCCGAAGGGATTCTGAACGATCGGCGCGAGTGCTACGGCGTCGACGTCTCGGCGACGACGCAGGGCATCACCGCCCATCTTGAGGTGTCCTCGCGCGCCTTCGCCGGTCTCAAGGCGCGTCGGCGCAATTTGACGGGGCGCACCGGCTGCGGCCTGTGCGGCACGGAGAGTCTGGATCAGGTCTTGCGGCCGCTGCCGACCGCGGGCGAGCCACTGCGTGTGTCGCACGCGGCGCTCGCGGCGGCGCATGCCGGCCTCGCGGCGCATCAACGGCTCAACGCCGTGACCGGCGCGGTTCACGGCGCGGCATGGTGCTCGCCGCAAGGCGAAATCCTCTGCTTGCGCGAGGACGTGGGGCGTCACAACGCGCTCGACAAGCTCATCGGCGCGCTCGCGCGCCAGGATCTCCGATTCGATGGCGGCTTCGTGCTCATGACGAGCCGGGCGAGCGTGGAAATCGTACAAAAGGCCGCACAGGTCGGCATTCCGATGGTGGCTGCCGTGTCGGCGGCCACGGCGCTGGCCGTGCGCACGGCGGCGGCGGCCGGCGTCACGCTCGTGGGATTCGTGCGTGGCGAGCAGTGCGTCGTCTATACCGGTGGGGCGGCGCTCGACGGCGGCGCCCGGGCATAGGCAATCGGCATGGCAACGCAGCAACGTAGGAGCGAAACACTCGATGGACGGCAATAACCTCGTGCGTATGGCCAATCGCATCGCCGACTTCTTCGAATCCCTGCCGGATCGCGAAGAAGCCATGGCCGAAGTCGCAGCGCATCTGCACAAGTTCTGGGATCCGCGCATGCGTGCCCAGATTCTGGCGCTGGCCGAGACGCCGGCAGCCAACGACATGCATGCACTCGTTCGTGAAGCGCTGTCCCGCCACCGCGAGCGCCTCACGCCCGCCACCGCCGTGTCGTGATCGCCGCACCGCGAGACGCCATGGGCCACGCGTGGGTACGCAGCTCGCGGTATAGTGTAGGGAACGGTCGCGCCCGGCGCGGCCTTCACGAGCGGAGGACTTGATGAGCGATACCCGCAAGCCCAGTCCACAGCGTCCCCATCAGGAAGACGAGGTGGAACGCGACCTCGACGAGGGACTCGAGGAAACGTTTCCGGCGAGCGATCCGGTTTCCATTGGCATCGACAAGCCGACGCGTGTGCCTGCCTCGCGCAATACCCAGGGCAAGCGCCTTGACGAAGGGTTGGAGGAAACCTTCCCTGCGAGCGACCCGGTCTCGATCGACACGGACAAGACGCCAAAGCGCTGACGATCGCGGCACAAAGGCGGCGGATCGGGTGCCATTTCGGGCAGATTTGCCGCACAGCCCCGCCGGACGGGGCCGGCGGCCAAAAAAATATTCTCCGGCCCGGCGTGGGTTTGCCGCCCGGCCGGGGCGAATTCATGGCAAAATGCCGCGCCTGACTCTCTCAGGCTGGGACTGTAGAAAATAAATGGCGGCAGGTACGGTAAAAAAAGTTCGACGTTACGCGCTGGAAACCATCGACGTGATGGGGCAGAGCGGGCTGGGCGTCGTCGAGCGCCCGGACGGGCGATTCGTCATGTATCCGGAGTACTGGACGCAGACGCAGGCGCTCAGCCAGAAAATGCGCACGTTGTACCGCCGCAATTGCCAGCTCGAGTACCAACTGGCGAAGCTCACGCGTGAGCTGGACCGCCTGCGCAGCGTGGTCGACACGCCGCGTCCTGCCGGAAACCCGCAAGCCTCGCTGCCCGGGACCGATGTGCCTCAGCCCGAACCCCAGCCGGCCGCCGAGCTTCCGCCACGACGGCGCAAACGCGCCGCCTGAGCGCGCCGCCGTGCGCCTGCCTGTGCCACGGTTTCGTCATAGCTCCCGATTTCCCTGTATCAGCGACCAAACTCCCCCCAACCAGCCGTTTATTGCTTGCTTCGCCGACCATCATGGCGCTTACCGCATCGCAACTCGAGTCCTTCCGTAACGAGGGGTATCTGATCCTTCCGCGCTATGTTGCGCAGGCCGAGTGCGAGGCGATTCTGGCCGATGCCCGCGCCCAACTGGCGGCGGCGTCGGGGCCGCTGGAGTTCGAGGCGGATGTCGGCTATGCCGGGGCGCCGAGTTCGCGTGACGCCGAAGGCGGGCAAACGGTCCGACGCCTGCTCAAGGCGTATGACCGGGGCGATGCACTGCGCCGATGGGCGACGCGTCCGGAACTCGTCGAGTCGCTCGCACAGATCTTCGGCGAAGACGTCGTGCTTACGCTGGCGCATCACAACTGCGTGATGACCAAGCATCTACACTTCGGCACGGCCACCGGCTGGCATCGCGACATCCGCTATTGGTCGTTCCCCCAGAACTCGCTCGTCTCGGTGTGGCTCGCGCTCGGGCCGGAAACTCGCGCGAACGGCGCGTTGCGCTTCATCCCCGGCTCGCATCGCGAACAACTCAAGCCGCATCAACTCGATTCGCTCGATTTTCTGCGCCCTGACGAACCGGATAACCAGCCGCTCGTTGCACGCGGCCAGCAGGTGCAGCTCGCGCAGGGCGACGTCGTGCTGTTCCACAGCGGGCTGTTTCATGCCGCCGGCCGCAACGAGGGCGACACCACAAAGTTTTCGGTCGTATTCGCCTATCGCGGCCAGAGCAACCCGCCGACGCCGGGCACGCGTTCCGCATCAGCCGGTGAAGTGCCGCTCGGCCACTGAGGCCGGTCCTTCCTCCGCCCGGTGCTTCGGCTTCCGGGCGGTTGCCTGGTAGAACACCCTTCATTTGGGTGCTTTCCTAAAGCCTCTGCACCTTTTCCGGCGTAGACTCTTCGGCCACCCTTGTGGTGTCACGCGCTGGTGCACGCATCTTGCCCATGTCCCGCCCGTTCCTCGCAACGTTGCGGTGTCGTACCAGTAATCTGCCTGACGCCATTCCATGACCTGTGTCGTGTCACCGCTGTGCAGACATCGTTCTGCGGCGCAGGCACGGCCGTTCCCGGAGGAAATACGTGTCCCATTTGCCGATTACACCTGCTGCAACACCCGCAGCCGCGCCCGCCGCATCGAGCACGGCGCGGCGGGCCACATGGGGATCACGAATGGGGTTCGTGCTGGCGGCGGCCGGTTCGGCCGTCGGTCTCGGTGCGGTGTGGAAGTTCCCGTACGTCGTGGGCGAGCATGGCGGCGGCGCCTTTCTCGCGGTGTACCTCGCTTGTGTCCTGACGCTTGGCGTGGCGTTGCTGCTTGCCGAGATGACCATCGGGCGCCTGACGGGCAAATCGATCACCACAGCGCTACGTGAGCTGGGCGGACGCCGCTGGGCTTGGGTAGGGCGGATCGCCACGTTCAACGCCTTTGCCATCCTGTCGTTCTACGTCGTAGTCGGCGGCTGGACGGTGGCGTACCTCTTCCGTGCGGTCACCGGCACGGTGCTCTCGCGCGACACCGCGCATCTGGTCGGCGAGTTTTCGTCGTTCATTGCCGATCCGGTGGCGTCGCTCGCGAGCATGGGGGTGTTCCTGATGCTCACGGCGGCGATCGTCGCGGCCGGCGTGCAGAAGGGCATCGAGCGCGCCGGAAAATGGCTGATGCCCGCGTTCTTCGTGCTGATGTTGCTGGTCATCGTGCGTGCGCTCACGCTGCCAGGCGCGATTGCGGGCGTGGCGTGGTTCCTTACACCGGACTTCTCGGCCATCTCAGGCAACACGCTGCTCGAAGCGTTGGGACTGGCGTTCTTCTCGCTGTCGCTCGGTGCGGGCATGATCGTCGCGTACGGCTCCTATTTGCCGAAGGACGCGCGACTGGCGGGTTCCGCAGTCTGGGTCGCCACGCTCGCGACGCTGGCCTGCTGCCTTGCCGGGCTGATGATCCTGCCGGCGGTGTTCGCCTTCGGCGTCGCGCCCAATGCCGGCCCGGGGCTGACGTTCATCACGATGCCCGCGATCTTCGCGCAGATGCCATTCGGCCATCTCGTGGCCATCGCGTTCTTTCTGTTGCTGCTCTTCGCCGCACTCACGTCGGCCGTTTCGCTCTTCGAGCCCGTCACCGCGTTTCTCATCGACGAATACCGATGGCAGCGTGCTTCGGCCGTGCCCGCGGTGCTTGTCGCCACGTTTTCATTCGGTGCGCCAGCAGCATTGTCGTTCGGGGTGTGGTCGCACGTTCGTCTGTTCGATCGCACGATCTTCGATCTGATGGACTTCGTGACGGTGAATCTGCTGATGCCCGCGGGCGGGCTATGCGTCGCGATCTTCGTCGGCGCACGCATCTGGCCGGCCGCGCGCACGGTGCTCGAGGGCTCGCGTGCCCAGTGGTTCACGCCGGTGTGGCGTGTGCTGCTGCTCACGCTCACGCCGGTCGCGATCTTCGGTGTCTGGTATCAGTGCCTTTGACGTGCCGTGCGCTCACCTGCTCACGCCACCGGCGTTCGCATCGTGACCCATTCTTCGGCCGAGGTCGGATGGACGGCGAGCGTTCGGTCGAAGTCGGCCTTGGTCGCGCCCATCGACAGTGCGATGCCGAGCAACTGGACTTGCTCGCCGGCATGATCGCCAACCATGTGCGCCCCGACGATCTTGTCGGTCGCGCCGTCCACCAGTAGCTTCATCAGCGTTTTTTCCTGACGTCCCGACAACGTGGCCTTCAGCGGACGGAAGCTCGCCTTGTACACCTTGAGCTGCGCATATTGCGCCCGCGCTTCGCTCTCGGTGAGGCCGACGACACCGATTTCCGGCGTGCCGAATACCGCCGTCGGAATCAGCTTGTGATCCACGCGCGTCGGCCGCTCGCCAAAGACGGTATCCGCGAACGCCTGGCCCTCGCGAATGGCCATCGGCGTGAGGTTCACGCGGTCGGTGACGTCGCCCACGGCGAAGATCGACGGCACATTGGTGCGCGAGAACTCGTCCACCATCACGGCACCACGTTCGTTCAGGGCGACGCGGCTCGCCGCCAAGCCGAGCCCCTGCGTGTAGGGCACGCGCCCGGCCGCGCTCAGCAGCACGTCGGCTTCGTGCGTGCTGCCGTCGGAGAGCGTCACACGCAGCCGGTCCTGCACCTTGTCCGCGCGCTCGACGGTTCGCTCGAGAAGGACCTCGATGCCACGCGCCTTGTAGTCGGTTTCGAGCGTCGTGCGCACGTCTTCGTCGAACCCGCGCAGCAGATGCGGGCCACGATGCACCAGGGTGACCTTCGCGCCCAACCCGGCGAAGACGGCGGCGAATTCGATGGCGATGTATCCGCCGCCGATGATCGTGATGCGCTCGGGCAGCGTCTCCAGATGAAACACTTCGTTCGACGAAATCGCATGTTCGCGGCCGACGAAATGCGGCTGATCGGCCGGACGTCCGCCCGTGGCGATCAGGATGTTGCGTGCCGTGACGCGCTCGCCGGTGGCAGGCAGCACCACCGTGTGCGGGCCTTCGACGACGGCACGTGCCTCGATGAGTTGCGCGCCGGCGCGTTCGAGATTCGTGCGATAGATGCCTTCGAGCCGGGCGATTTCGCGGTCCTTGTTCGCGATGAGCGTCTTCCAGTCGAACGAAGGCGAGGGCACTTGCCAACCGAAGCCGGCGGCGTCCTCGAATTCGTCCGCGAAACGGCTCGCGTAGACGAGCAGCTTCTTCGGCACGCAGCCGCGAATGACGCACGTACCGCCCACGCGATACTCTTCCGCCACCTTCACCCGTGCGCCGTACTGCGCCGCCACGCGCGCCGCGCGCACACCGCCGGAACCGGCGCCGATCACGAAAAGATCCACATCGAACTGGGGCATTGCTGACTCCTTGTTGTCTGGCGACACGCGGCGCGCGCATGCGGAAAACGTGCGTCGAACCGTGCGTGTCACGTTGAGCGATTGTGCCAGAGAGCCGCACGCCACGTCGGTGCGGCCCCATGGATTCGGAACGCTCCGATCGTGGTTCAGGAAGTCCCTCGCATGCTTTGTGGCATCTCGGCCATTTCATCCGCCAAGCGGTCCGTCAATCCGGGTTTTCGCACGGTCGTGCACTTTCATTGACGCACATCAATGTGCCAGACGGAACACGGGACGAGAATCGAAGGCGTCGGAAGTCGATCAACGTTTCACCGGTGCGTTGGGACTGGCCCACGAGGTCGTCCATGGCGTATCGCCGCAATGCCGCCGCGGCGGATGGATGTTTCTCAAATGAAACACTTCCCGGGACACCTTTCCGACATGACGCGAATGATGAGGTTGGAAGTGCATACGAATCAACATGTTGTCCTTAGTGGCCCGAAAGTTGCTGTGGAAGTGGCAAGACAGGCGGGATGTACCGCCGACACTCGAGGATGTCATGACGAAGTCGTACTCTTGCCTCATGGGCGCCACGATGGCGCTGGCATTGCTGTATTGCGTCTGGCTGCCGGCGTCGGCACGCACCGCGAATTCGCCGGACGCTCCGGGTCAATCGGAGCCTTCGGTCATCAAGTCGCACGTGGCGGCCAGCGCTGCGCACGGCGCCCGGTCGTCTCGGGGCGCGCGCGTGAAGCGTGCCACCAGGACTTCGGCCTTTGCTCCGCCGGGCTCTCCTCCGCCGGCGCTCGTCGGCGCCGCACCGACGCCGTGGCACGACGTGTTCGGGGAAGCGGGAGCATGGGCGGCCGATCCGATCGTCGTGAGCGGCAGAACATTGAACGACACGCTCGCCAATGCAGGCGTGACGCATCCCGCATCGGGTCTGATCACCGGGCCGCGTGCGGGTCTCACCGGCCTCTATCAGACGGTCTGGCATCACGCGCTCGCAAACTCGGCGTCGAAAGCGCCGTTGTTTGCCGGCGCTCCCGAGTACTTCGGGCTCCATTTCTAATCGGGTTCGCCTTGCCGGATCGCGCGTCGCGCATGCGCTTGCGTGCCGTTCTTCTTGCTGTTTCCCTCGTTGTTTTGCTTCTCCCCCACGCTTGCCTCGCCAAGTTCAAAGCGGTTAGGATTAATCCGCAGTTCAAGCGTGGCATTTCCTCCAGACATGCCGACTGCCGGCATGCCATTCCGTTTCGGAGCCCCTATGAGCACGCCTGAAGTCTCTGTGCAAAGTCTCCCTCAGAAGAAAGCGGTTCCCATCGGACTGATAGCGGGTGTGATCGTCCTGATCGCCGTGCTGTTGATCCCCATGCCCGATGATCTGCCGGTCGCCGGGCATCGCATGCTGGCGATTCTCGCGTTCGCGGTGGTAGTGTGGATCACCGAAGCCGTTTCCTATGAAGCCAGCGCCATCATCATCACCTCGCTGATGGCGTTTCTCGTGGGCACCGCGCCCACGGTGCAGGATCCGAGTGTCGAATATGGCACGTCGCGCGCCATCAGCATGGCGCTGGCCGGTTTCTCCAACTCGGCGCTTGCGCTGGTCGCCGGTGCGCTGTTCATTGCCGCGGCGATGACGCTCACCGGACTCGATCGTCGCATCGCGCTGGTCACCCTCTCCAGAATCGGCACCAGCACGCGACGCGTCATGGTCGGCGCCATCGCCGTGACCATCCTGCTCTCGCTCGTCGTGCCGAGCGCCACTGCGCGCAGCGCGTGCGTGGTGCCGATCATGATGGGCGTGATTGCCGCGTTCGGCGTGGACAAGCGCTCGAACATCGCGGCCGGCATCATGATCATCGTGGCGCAGGCCACCAGCATCTGGAACATCGGGATTCAGACGGCGGCCGCGCAGAACCTGCTGACGGTCGGCTTCATGGACAAGATGCTGGGCTCGCGCATCACCTGGGCCGAATGGCTCGTCGCCGGTGCGCCGTGGGCCGTCATCATGTCGGTGATTCTCGTGGTCCTCGTGCTCCGCATGATGCCGCCCGAGGCCGACGCCATTGCCGGCGGCAAGGAAGCCGTCGAAGCGCAGCTGCGAGAAATGGGGCCGATGACGAGCGCACAGAAGCGCCTGCTTGCCGTGTCGATCGGTCTGCTTTTGTTCTGGGCGACGGAGGGCAAGCTGCACCGCTTCGATACCACGTCGGTGACCTACGTCGGCCTGGTGGCGTTGATGCTGCCGCGCTTCGGCGTGATGACCTGGAAAGAGGTGCAATCGCGCATTCCATGGGGCACCGTGATCGTATTCGGTGTTGGCATCAGTCTCGGCACCGCGCTCCTCACCACGCAGGCGGGGCAGTGGCTCGGCAATCACGTGGTGGCGGCGACCGGTCTCGACTCGCTCCCGACGCTGTGGGTCTTCGCCATTCTGGCGGCGTTCCTGGTTCTCATCCATCTCGGCTTCGCGAGCGCCACGGCGCTGACCTCGGCCATGCTGCCGATCCTGATCTCGGTGCTGCAGACACTGCCGGGCGATTTCAACCGGCTGGGCATGACGATGCTGCTCGGCTTCACGGTGAGCTTCGGTTTCATTTTGCCGATCAACGCGCCGCAGAACATGGTGTGCCTGGGCACCGACACCTTCACCGCGAAGCAGTTCGCCAGGGTCGGTATCGTGGTTACGATCATCGGTTACGCGATGCTGCTGCTCTTCGGCGCGACTTACTGGCGCTGGCTCGGCTGGTTGTGACGTGTGGCAGTCGAAAGGGAGTAAAGGGAGTAAAGGAGTAATGGAGTAATGGAGTAATGGAGTCATCATGCGAATCCCTCTGAAAGATGCCACCGAGTTCGGCAAGCAGCTGCTGCTCGCGCAGGGCGTGCCCGACGATATCGCGCTGGACGTGGCGCAGCACCTGGTCGAGTCGGACCGCGTCGGCTATGCGAGTCACGGCCTGTCGATTCTGCCGACGTACCGCAAGGTGCTCGAAGACGGGCAGGTCAATCCGACCGGCCGACCGACGGTGCTCACCGATCACGGCAATCTGCTGCTCTATGAAGGCAACCGCGGTTTCGGTCAGCATGTGGGCAAGTTCGTCGTCGAGCATGCGATCGCCCGCGCGTTCGACAAGGGGGTGTCGATCCTGACGCTGCGCAACAGCCATCACCTGGGCCGGATGGGGCAGTATGGCGAGATGGCCGCGCAGCAGGGGCTGGTGTTCATGGCCTTCGCGAACGTCACGAACCGCCAGCCGATGGTCGCGCCGTATGGCGGCAGCGAACCGCGTCTGACGACCAATCCGCTGTGCTTCGCCGGTCCGCTGCCGAACGATCGGCCGCCGCTCGTCGTGGACATGGCGACGAGCGCCATCGCGATCAACAAGGCGCGGGTGCTGGCCGCCGAAGGCAAGTCGGCGCCGGTCGGCTCGCTCATCGATGGCTACGGCAATCCGTCGACCGACCCGAGCACGCTGTTCGAGGAACCTTTCGGTGCGTTGCTGCCGTTCGGCGCACACAAAGGCTATGCGCTCGGCATCGTGGCGGAGCTGCTCGCGGGTGTGCTCTCGGGCGGCGGCACGATTCAGCCGGAACACCCGCGCGCCGGCGTCGCGACGAACAACATGTTCGCCATCGTGCTCAACCCGCAGGTCGATTTCTCGGCGACGTGGCGCTCGCACGAGGTCGAGGCGTTCATCGAATATCTGACGTCGTGCCCGCCGCAACCGGGCTTCGATCGTGTGCGATACCCGGGCGAGTACGAAGCGGAAAATCGCAGGAAGCATCACGATCACATCGATCTGACGGCGCCGATCTGGGCGTCGCTCATGAAGATGGCCGCCGAGCTCGACGTGCCGCCGCCGCGTACACTGTGACAAGAAGACCGCTCGTCCGCCCACTCGGGGCCTCGCACGAAAAGCGCGTGTCCGACGGGGATCCGCGGGCCAGGGGAGTGGGTGAAGTCGATATTGAAATGGCGACGTCCAGGCGGCGTTGCAGGGAGAAGTGATACGAATGGCATTCATCAAGGTGGACGTGGTCAGCACCGAGCGTTCGATTTTCTCGGGCGAAGCGCGCTTCGTTGAAGTGCCGGGCACGGCCGGCGAACTGGGCGTACTGCCCGGACATACGCCGTTGCTTACCGGCATCCGTCCGGGAACCGTGCGCATCGAGGCGGCGGACGGCACGGAAACGTTTCTGTATATCGCGGGCGGCTTCGTGGAGATCCAGCCCGACCGGGTCACGGTCCTCGCCGATACGGCCATGCGCGCCGACAGTCTCGATCAGGCGCGTGCCGAGCGCGCGAGAGAGGAAGCGAAGGCGTTGCTTGAACAACAATCGGACGACATCGACTACGCCAAGGCCCAGGCAGAACTCGCGGAAGCCGTCGCCCAATTGCAGGCCATCAAGCGGATGCGCAAGCAGAAGCAGGCCGGGTAATTCCGCTCCAGACCTCACACACGATCCTCACGTGACGCGCCGTATCCGCGGTGCGTTGCGCTTCTCCTGAACGTCCATCGGCAACCGACTTGCCGATCCCGCCGCACGCACTCGCACCGTATCGGTTCCCCCGTTTTCCCCTTCGCCTCGACGCGAAACGTGCCGGTGCCGAACGCCTCGGCGGCGTCTTCCCGTTGCTTTCATCCGCGCTATCCCCCACAGCCATCGTCGTCTGACCGAGGCGGATGTCTCGCGTCCGCCATCGGCCCGTTCTGCCGACGCTCGCATGAGTGCCCGGCATGCGGCGACTGGCGTCGTCACGTCCACGCCCGTGTCTTCGTCGGGACGAGGTGCAACCCGCATGAGGTAAACCCTGAATCGAATCGGCTTGCACCATTTTTTTGAAATAACTATATTGCTTTCAGATAACAGTTATTGCACTGAAATAATTGTTTAGCGATTTGTGCGATGGTCGCATGATCGTCTTTCAATGCACGCGTTCGTGCCTTTGGAGTTCAAATGAGCGAGACAGCAAAGCAAACGGAGCAGGAAGTTCTCTTCAAGCAGGTTGGCAAGGTGGCGGTGATTACCTTGAATCGTCCGCAGGCGCTCAACGCCTGGACCATTGCCATGCGCGAACTGATCATTGCGGCGCTGCAGCGCTACAACGCCGACGAGAGCGTGGCCGCCGTGATCATGACCGGGGCGGGGCGTGCGTTTTCCGCCGGGCAGGATCTGGCCGAGGCGAAGCACTTCGACGGCGACACGGCCATCGAATGGATCAAGGGTTGGGAGCACTACTACGACGTGATTCGCAGCCTGAAGAAGCCGCTCGTCATGGCGCTCAACGGCACGGCCGCTGGCTCGGCGTTCCAGGTTTCGCTGCTCGGCGACATACGCGTCGGGCATCCGGGCGTGCGCATGGGGCAGCCGGAGATCAATGCCGGCATCGCGAGCACGACCGGCCCGTGGATCATGAATCACATGCTGGGTCTGTCGCGCACGATCGAGCTCACGCTCACCGGCCGTCTGATGGACGCCGAGGAGTGTCATCGTCTCGGCCTCATCCATCACCTGGTGCCGGAAGACAAGGTGTTCGAAAAGGCGCTGGAGATTGCCACGGAGCTTGCCGCCAAGCCGCCGGTGGCGATGCGTCTGGACAAGCAGCGCTTCCGCGAGATGACCGAAGGCACGTTCCAGGACGCCATCGCGGCGGGCATGCGCATTCAGCGCGAGTCGTACGAGTCGGGCGAGCCGGCGCGCATGATGGCCGAGTTCTTTGCCAAGCGCGCGGCCAGGACCGGGGCGGCAAGCGCCTGACGACGAAAGCCGCCGTCGAGCGGCGTCTCGCCGCGCGCGCCATGCGCCACCGAGCCGGGCGCGGCGCGGCATTCACCACTACCGGGCATGCCTGTCGCGCCTGTCCACACGTTAGCGGAGTTACCCATGTCCTATTCGCACGACCCGCAAAACCCGTCCCGCCGCCGTTTGCTGCAAGTCGCCGGCGCTACCGCGCTGGCCGGTGCGCTGCCGATGGCGGCATCGCGCATCGCGCATGCGCAGGCCAGGCAATTGATCGTTTCCGACCCGGGCGGTCCGTACACCGTCGCCTATCGCCGTGCGTTCTACGATCCGTTCGAGAAAGCCACCGGCATCAAGGTGGTCAGTGTGGCGCGCGATTCGCAGCCGGTGGCGCAGTTCGCGGCAATGGTGCAGACGAAGAACTTCGTGTGGGACGTGACCACGCTCACACTCTCGGCCGATATCCCGTATCTCGAATCGAAGGGCTTTCTCGAGCCCGTCGGCATGAAGGCGGCCGACTTCCCGGGCATCATGCCCGAGGCCGTGACGGCCGACTGGCTGGGCGTGGACGTCTATTCGACCGTGCTGGCCTATCGCACCGACAAGTTCTCCAAGGAAGCGCCGCAGACGTGGGCCGACTT
Source organism: Pandoraea pulmonicola (assembly GCF_000815105.2). Lineage (NCBI taxonomy): Bacteria > Pseudomonadati > Pseudomonadota > Betaproteobacteria > Burkholderiales > Burkholderiaceae > Pandoraea > Pandoraea pulmonicola. The sequence goes on from NZ_CP010310.2 coordinate 2,724,444, forward strand.
CTGGGACGTGAAGCGCTTCCCGGGCCGTCGCTCGCTGCGTCGCAGCCCGCTCGACACGCTCGAGCAAGCCCTCATGGCCGACGGCGTGCCCATCGACAAGCTGTACCCGCTCGATCTCGATCGCGCGTTCAAGTCGCTCGACCGCATCAAGCCGCACATCAATCTGTGGTGGACGTCGGGCGCGCAGGCCATGCAGGCGATCCAGAGCGGCGACGTGGACATGATGTCGACGTGGAATGGCCGCGCGCAGGCCGCCATCGACAACAAGGCGCCGGTGAAGATCGTCTGGAACCAGGGCCTCTATTCCATCGAAGGTTGGGGGATCCCGAAGGGCACGCCGCGCGCCGAGTTCGCCCGCCAGTTCGTGCGCTTCTGCGGCGATCCGGCGCGTCAGGCACTGATCACGCAGGATCTCGCGTACGGTCCCACCAACCTCAAGGCGTTCGACGCCATTCCGAAAGATCGCGCACCGCTGCTGCCGACCGCGCCCGCCAACCTCAAGGGCATGCGTCTGCCTAGCCCGCAATGGTGGGCCGAGAATCGCACGAAGGCCACCGAGCGTTTCAACGCGTGGCTGTTGTCGTAAGTCGTCGGGCGTCACGGAGCAGGATGAGCAGAACATGAGTACCAAACTGGAAACCATCGGTCTTGCCAAGACTTATCGCGAGACCCCCGCGCTTCTGCCGACCGACCTGCGGGTGGCGGCGGGAGAGTTTCTTACGCTGCTCGGACCGTCCGGTTCGGGCAAGACCACGCTGTTGCAGATGATCTCGGGACTGGTCGAACCGAGCGCGGGACAACTGCTCATCGACGGGCGCGACGCCACGCACGATGCGCCCGGCAAGCGGGGCATCGGCATGGTCTTCCAAAGCTATGCGCTCTTTCCGCACATGAGTGTCTGGGAAAACGTGGCGTACGGTCTGCGCATGCGCAAGCTGCCGCGCGCCGAGCTCGCGCCGGCAGTCGATGCGGCGCTGGCAATGGTGAAGATGCAGGCATTCGCGCAGCGCCTTCCGTCCGAGCTCTCGGGCGGCCAGCAGCAACGCATCGCGCTGGCGCGCTGCTTCGCGTTTCGTCCGTCGATCATCCTGCTCGATGAACCGCTCGGCGCGCTCGACAAGAAACTGCGCGAGCACATGCAGCTCGAGATTCGCCGGCTGCATCAGGAACTGGGCGCAACCTTCATCTACGTCACGCACGATCAGGACGAGGCGCTCACGCTCTCCGATCGCATTTGCCTGATGAACCAGGCGCGCATCGAGCAGATCGGCACGCCGGCACAGCTGTACGACCGGCCGGCCACGCGCTTCGCCGCCGACTTCCTGGGGCATTCGAACTTGCTCGACGGCGTGGTCGAACGATTGGCGGACGGCCGCGTTGCGCTGCGTGTCGGTGATCGGCTAGTGCCGGTCGGCCCGAGCGCCGATCTGCCGTCGGCCGGCGAGGCGAGCCTGCTGGTGCGCCCGGAGGCGGCGCGACTGACCTCGCCCGAAGACGGGGCGCTTGCCGGCACGATCCGGGAAGTGGTTTTCCTGGGTTCGGATACGCGCGCCATCGTCTCGCTCGGCCGGGACGGCGCGCATCGGACAGATGGCGCCGGCGACGGCGAGGGCGCCGCCTTCACGGTGCGTTGTCCGCGCGAGCTGACGCCGCGTGTGGGCGATCGCGTGGGGCTCGCGTGGGACCATGGACGCGCCACGTTGCTCACGCGCTGAGCTTCCAACATTCGCCAAGTCGTTAGCATCTGGAGTATTTGCCATGTGGCTTGTTCAACGCCTGCCTCAGGCGGGGGCCCGTATTGCCTGGCCGAAGCATCTGGCCCGGTGGTTGCCGGCCTTGCCCGCGTTGTTGTTCCTCGCGGTGTTCTTCATCGTGCCGGTCGTCGAGATCCTGCAAGGCGGGCTGTACGACGGCGATGGCGTGCTGTCGGTCGCCCAGTTCGCCCGGATGACGCATTCGGCCGTGTATGTGAAGGTGCTTGCGTCCACCTTTTGGATTGCATTCCTGACCGCCGCGCTCAGCGTCCTGCTGGGCTATCCCGTCGCGTATTTGCTGGCGCGTCTGTCGGCGCGTTCGCGCGAGCGTTGGCTGCTGTGGATCGTGCTACCGTTCTGGACGAGCTATCTCGTCAAGACCTATGCGTGGATGCTGCTGTTGTCCAAGACCGGTCTGCTCACCCTGGTGGCGACGCACCTCGGGCTGCTCGATGGCGCGGGAACACTCGCGCCGTCGCTGACCGGTGTGCTGATCGGCATGGTCCACGCCATGCTGCCGCTCGCCGTGATGACGATGCTGCCCATCATGCGCGGCATCAACATGCAGCTCGTGCAGGCGGCGCAGACACTCGGCGCCGATCGCGCCACCGGCTTCTTCACGGTGTTCCTGCCGCTGTCCGGGCCGGGTGCGGCGGCGGCCGGGCTGCTCGTCTTCATCACGAGCCTGGGCTTTTTCATCGTGCCGGCGCTGCTTGGCTCGCCGCGTGAATCGATGGTGGCGCAGCTCGTCATTTCCTCCGTGCTGGAACTGTTCGATCTGCGCTTTGCCGGGGCGCTCTCGACCGTCCTGCTGCTGTGTTCCATCGTCGTGTTCTTCGTGTACGACCGCGTGGTCGGCCTGTCGTCGCTCGCCGGCGAAGCGCCCGAGCGCCGCGGCGGCGGGCAGGGTGGCCGCCTGGTGCCGGTGCTGATGACGGTCGGACGTCTGGCGGGCAAGCTGTCGTTCACGCGTGGCGGAGGGGGAAGCGCACACGGCGGTTTTGGCTTGAAGGCCTACACCTGGGTGATCGTGCTGGCGCTGGTGCTGCCGATCGCCTTCGTGGTACCGCTGGCGTTCACCAAGCAATCGTTCGTGGCGTTCCCACCGGAACTGTTCACGATGAAGTGGTTCGTGGCGTTTCTCGAATCGAGCGTGTGGCAGGCCGCGTTGCTGCGCTCGCTCGGTGTGGGGTTCGCCACGGCCGCGCTTGCGCTCGTGCTCGGTTTCGGGGCGAGCCTTGCGCTTGTGCGCCTGCCGTCGCGCTGGCGCAAGCCGCTGTTCGCCGTCTTCATCGCACCGTTGATCGTGCCGCGCATCGTGGTGGCGGTCGGATTGCTGTATCTGTTCGCCCGGTGGGAGTTGGCCGGCACCAACGCGGGGCTCGTCATCGGTCATACCGTGCTGGCGATTCCTTACGTGGTGGTCACGCTGTCCGCGAGCTTCAAGCGTTTCGACTGGCGGCTCGACGACGCGGCCAAGATGCTCGGCGCGTCGGCCTTCACGCGGGTGCGCACCGTACTGCTGCCGTTGCTTGCGGCGAGCCTCGGGTCCGCCTTTCTGTTCGCGTTCATCGTGTCGTTCGACGACCTGACCATCGCGATCTTCGTGTCCGGCGGCATCAACACCACGCTGCCCAAGCAGATGTGGGACGACATCCAGCTTGCGGTCACCCCGACGCTTGCTGCCGTGGCGACCTCGCTTGTGTTCCTGATGGCCTTCGTCGTGTGGCTGTCTTCGATCTTCAAACGCAAGAGCTATTGATTACCGATATCCGCGGATTTCCGTATGCCCATCTCCAATGTTGCCCGAGTTGCGCCGTCGAGCGCACAGTCTGCGTCGATGTTTGATGTACCGCAAACCGCTTCACATCCTTATACAAAGTACTTCCCCCAGCGGGCCGAGGGCGACCGGCTCGATGTCGTGCCGCTGCTCATGGCGGGCTTGCGCGGCGCATCGACTCATCCCGTCGTCGTATTCGAGGGCGACGCGATCGATCGCCCGCAGATGGCTGCCCGTGTGGGCGCCATGCAAGGGTGGTTGGCCGCGCAGGGCCTGGTGCCCGGTGATCGCGTGGCGGTCATGCTTGGCAACAGCGCGGCGCAGGTCGCGCTGATCTATGCCTTGATGCTCTCGGGACTCGTGTGGGTGCCGGTCAACACGCGGCTCAAAGGGGATGGCATCGAGTATCTGCTCGGGCATGCCAAGCCGAAACTGCTGATTGCCGAACCGGCGTTCGCGGAGGTGCTCGACGCCGGCGTTGCGCTGGCGGCTCGGCAGCCGGGGCATCACGGGCCGAGCGTCGTGCGCCGGATGCTCTCCGACGTCATGGCGCAGGCCGACGCCTTCGCGGGCATGGCGCCACGAGCGGCCGCACTGACGCCGGCATCCGTGCTGTGCATCATCTACACGTCGGGAACGACCGGCGCGCCCAAGGGCGTATTGTTCACGCACCGGATGATGCGCATTGCGAGCGAGGCGGCGTTGCAAGTGGCCGATGCGCGCGACGGTGACCGCTTGTTCCTGTGGGAGCCGCTGTGCCACATCGGCGGGGCGCAAATGTTGCTGTTGCCGTTTCTGGCTGACGTCGAGATGCATATCGTGGAGCGCTTTTCCGCGAGTCGTTTCTGGGCGCAGTGCGGGGCGGCGCAGGCCACGCACCTGCATTATCTGGGTGGCATTCTGGACATTCTCATGCAGTTGCCGCGCGACGCGCAGCCGGCGCAAAACAGTCTTCGTGTGGCGTGGGGCGCCGGGGTGTCGGCGAGCGCGTGGCGAGCGACGAGCGAGCGTCTTCAATGCACGTTGCGGGAGTGTTACGGCATGACCGAATGCTCGAGTTTCGCCACACTCAACGACGCTGACGTGCCGGGTTCCATCGGCCATGCCTTACCGTGGCTGACGCTGGAGTTGCTTGACGACGACGGCAGTTCGGTGGCGGATGGGGAGCCGGGCGAGATCGTGCTGTCCAGCGAGGTGGAGGGTGTATTCCTGCCGGGGTATCTCGACAATCCCGAGGCCACGGCCAAGGCATTGCGCGATGGCAAGTTGTTTACCGGCGATAGTGCGCGGCGGGGTGCAGATGGCAGTCTGGTTTTCATCGGCCGGCGCACGGACAGTATGCGGGTGCGAGGCGAGAACGTGTCGGCGTGGGAAATCGAGCGTGTGTTTGCGCGTCATCCGGCTGTGGCGGCGTGTGCGGCCATTGGAGTGGCGAGCGATATAGGCGAGCAGGACATCATGCTTTACGTGCAGTTTCGCGAGGGTCAGGTGCTGGAGTGGACGGTGCTGTCGCAATGGGCGGCGGACAAGCTCGCCAGCTACCAGCGACCACGATACTATCGCGAGACGGTGCGTTTCGAGACCACGCCATCGGAGCGTATTCGAAAGCACTTGCTTTCACGCGACACGGCCCCGGCATGGGACATGACCAAAGCAAAATAACACCAAAGGCATGTGAAGAAGACTGGGGGGCAAAGAGGTGGGGAGCCGGACCGGGGCCCCTTTCTGCAGCGAGTTGGGTTTATGTTTGAGAGGCGGAAAGGGGCCCCGGTCCGGCGGGGCGGGTGACAGTGCGAGAGAGGGGGGGCGACCTCGATCCAAGGCAGTGCGGGACGATTGGCGACCTAACTCTTATCGCATAAAGATAGAGCTTTATGTTTATGAGATAATCCGAAACTGCCTGCCCCCAATCCAACATCACTGTGGCCACCACCAAAACACCTCGTGCCCGCGCCAAAGCGGCTGCCGTTGTCGATACGCCGATCCTGTCCGGCTCGCCGGCCGAGTCGACCCTCTACGTTCAGTCCGTCGAGAAGGCGATGAAAGTGCTGACCGCCTTCGACGGTTCGAAGCGTCATCTTTCGCTTTCGGAAATCGCAGCCGCGACAGGATTCGATATCAGTGCGGCGCAACGTTTCACCTTCACGCTATCCGCCCTGGGTTATTTGCTCAAGGACCCTCAGAGCAAGAAGTATGAGCTCTCGCCCAAGCTGCTCGATTTCACCTATCACTATCTTGTCTCGAACGAGCTGGTGAGCCGTGCGGCGCCGTACCTGCAGCAACTGGCGGCGGAGACCGAGGAGGCGACCAACCTCACCGTGCGGCTCGACACTGATATCGTCTTCGTGTTGCGGATCGTGAGTCGCAGTGTGTTCAATGCGAACGTGATCGTTGGTTCGCGCCTGCCCGCGTACTGCACGGCGCCGGGCTTGGCCATGCTTGCCACGCTCGACGATGCGGAGATCGACGACATCCTCGAGCGTACCAACCTCGTGCAGTTCACGCCGGCGACCGTGACGCAGCCGAAGAAGATCAGGGAGCGCCTCGCCAAGATCAGAAAACAAGGCTATTCGCATACCGAAGACGAGTTCTTCATGGGCGATATTTCGACCGCGGCGGCCGTCGTCAATCAGGAGGGGCGCGCCATCGGCGCCATCAACATCGCCGTGCCGCGCGTGCGCTGGAACGCCGGGCGCGACGAACGGCGCTTTGCCGACCTCGTGATCCAGACGGCGGGGGCGTTGTCGGCGCGGCGTCGCCAGGACATGTGAAGCATTCCAGCGAGACACTTCGACGATACTTTCCGTGGAGGCCTTCCGGTCGGCCAGACGGCCGGTGTTCTCATCGCGGCGTGCTAGAATCCCGCCGCATGGGTATGGAGCAGAGTTGAATTCCGGGAATGCCGGCAGCGCGCGGAGCGTTTCGCGAAACCGCTGACGTCTCGCACAGGTTTTCCATCCCCGTACTTCACACATCGCGCATTGCGCATCGGGCGGTCGTGCCCGGGCGAGGGGATGCGCACGGGGGATGGAGCATGGCTCTTGGTTTGTCGCTACCGGCGCTGGACCTGCCGACCTTACAGTTTGTGACCTTCCTGTTGAGCATTGCGACAGGGATCCTGTTCATGCTCGACGCCTTGCGCCGCGACGAGGCCGAGTCCCCGCGCTGGTGGAGCCTCGCTTTCCTGCTCGCCACGTTTTCCCCCGTTCTCTACCTGCTCGCCGCCCGCAGCACGCGGCTCGCGGTGCTTTACCCGCTGGGCAACGCCGTGGCAACGCTCGCGTTCGCCATGGTCTGGAGCGGCGCGCGCCGCTTCTATGCGCGCAGCGTGCAGTGGGTGGCCGTCTTCGGCGGGCCGGCCGTGCTGCTGTGGGGAACCTGGCTGTTCGCGCGGCCGCTCGACGCCTGGAGCGGCGGCGTGTTGTTCTTCTCGCTGCTGGCTTTCTACAGCCTGATGGCGGCCAAGGAGTTCTGGCAGGCATCCGGGCGAAGGTTGCCCAGCAGCATCGTCCTGGCCGTGGTCGCCGTACTGCACGGCGTGTTCTATGCGGCACGCGCAATGGCGCTCGTGTGGCTCGGCCCGGCCGATCCCGTCTTTCTCGCCTGGTTCGGGCCGCAGGTCGCCACCACCGAAATGCTGGTCCTGATCGTGGTCGCGAGTTTCCTGATGGTCTCGCTCGGCAAGGAGCGCTCCGAGATCGCGCTGCATCGGGCCGCCACGCGCGACGGCCTCACGCAGGCCTTCAACCGTCCCGAGTTCACGCGCCTTGCCCGCGAACAGATGCGTCGGCATAGCGCCGCACGCTCGCCGGTGGCCTTGCTGCTGCTCGATCTGGACCACTTCAAGCGGATCAACGATACCTTCGGGCATCCGTTCGGCGATACGGTGCTGCTGCTGTTCGCGCGTACGGCGACGCAACAACTGCGGGCGGACGACATTTTCGGACGATACGGCGGTGAGGAGTTCGCGCTTTTCCTGCCGGGCGTGGGCGCTGCCGAGGCGCAGACCATCGCGGAGCGTGTGCGCGAAGCCTTCGAACGCGCGGGGCGCACGGTGCAGGGCGAGGCAGTCGGGGCGACGGTGAGCATCGGCATCGCGTGCGACGAGCGCTCGCGGGGCGAATTGTCCTCGCTCGTGCAACGGGCGGACCGTGCGCTGTATCAGGCCAAGGCAGCCGGGCGCAATCGTTGCATGCGCTATACGCCGGAGAGCATCATGCCCATGAACGAGCCGCGCCCGGAGACGCAACCGCTGCGCGCGGCGGCGAGCGGTTGAACCGATTGCCGCCCGGATTTCGTCTACCACGACCAGCTCGCGCCATTCACCCTCGATGCCTTCCACCATTCGCAATTCCCTTCTCTGGATCTTCGACGCGTTCGAACACAACGAGACGTTTGTGCACAAGCGAATGTTCGGCGCGGACGCGGCGTACGTGAATGGATTGCAGTGTCTCGCCGTGATCGACAAGGATGCGCCTTGGGACGGGCTGCTGGTGTGCACGTCGCACGTGCATCACGCGTCGCTGATCGAAGAGATGCCGGCGTTGCGGCCGCATCCTGTGCTGGGGAAGTGGTTGTACGTACCGCAATCGGAGCCGTCGTTCGAGGCTGTCGCGCAGCGCGCGGTGGCGTTGGTCCTCGCGGGCGATCCGCGCGTCGGGATCGAGCCGCGGCCGCGCAAGCCGCGCAAGTCCGCCTCGCCGCGCTCGCGCAAACCCGCATGAGGCGGCAAGACGGGATCGCCGGAACCGGTCGTCGCAACATCTTTGTCAACGAGCATACCGCGACAGAAGCAGCGAGCGTTACCCGTCAGCGTTGATAGGTGACGCACGGGGGCATTTGTGTTCCCATGCCGTAGCGGCGCAAGCTCCCCATCGAAGCAGTGCATCCCTTTCGAACCGTCATCGGATGCCGAGTTCGGCCTGCCGGATTTCCTGCGCGTGGCAAGCGTCGTTGTTCACGGAGAGGGATCATGACGCATTGCCGGAAACCTGGGCATCTGGCCCCAACGTGGGTCTCGCGCTGGCGGGCCGTCGTGGCATGGCTGGTCCTGGCCGGCTGCGCCTGGTCCGCGCCGGCGGTGGCGCTGACGGGCACCGACGTCGCGACGCTGATCAACCGGCGCTATCAATCGACGGTCGCGACGTGCGGCGTCGGCAAGCCGGCGTGGTATTGCTCCGGCGTCGTCATCAGGGGCCTGCCGGCGAGCGACCAGTTCTGGACACTGACTGGCGACGAGCAAGCACTGCAGTCGGTGGAATTCGCCTATCTGCGGCGCGACGTCGATACGGACAAGCTCGCTTCCAGCGCCGGTGTCATCTTCGCGGACGCGCTCACCGCCATCGGTTGGGGCAAGCCCTACGCAGTGCGATGCGCCTACCCCGTGGCGGTGACGCCGGCGGCGGGTACGCCCAATTACGGCTGCAATCTCACGGGCCAGCCCCTGCCGCCCAACCAGGACGCGCAGGACGACTCGTCATGCGTGGGCGTCGGGGTGAGCAACGCCAGCCAATGGGAGACCCGCTACCGTGCCTCGGGCAATGATCCGAATACGCAATGCTCGTTCAGTGCGGAGAGTGCGGCGCAGTTCAGCCAGAGTCTGGAGGCACACAACCGGGTGATGCCGCCCGCGGCGCCTGGCGTCGACGGCGTGCTGGTGGCCGCTTGGGACCCGACGCGGCCGGCAATGCTGCCGGTCGAAGCATTCTTCTATGACGTGAACAACGGTGGCCAGTTGACCCAAGCGCAGCGCTACCAGCGTGCGTATTTCGAGGCCACGAGCCAGTGGGTGCCGATTCTGCGCGCAGCGCTAGTCTCGGGCGGCGGGTCGGCATTCGGTTACGACGAGCGCGATCAGCTCGATTACGGGTTCAAGGTCGCCAACGATCTGAACAAGCGTTATGCCGACACCACACCGTGCCCGAACGGGTTGGCCGCGTACATGTGCAACGGTGTCATGATGCGGGTGGCTACCGCCACCACCGCGTTCCATGCCTGGAATCCGAGTCCGAATTCCATCAGAACCAATGGCGTGTCGTTCACCTACGCGCGGGCAGACGCTCGCAGCAATATCGCCTGGCTGGGTGGGGGGGGAATGATCATGCGGGCATTCGGCGCGCCCGCGCAGACGCCGCTGGTCTTGCGCTGCATCTATCCGACGGACGGTTTCACCGGCAACCGTGCGGACAGGTGCGGCATTCACACTTCCCAACTCAGCAGACCGTGCGCGGAGCAGGGCATATTCACGCTTGCGGCCTGGCAAGCCAACTTTGCCAAGACAGGGGCGGAACAAGCATGCTCGCTCGGCGCGGACACCGCCGCCTTCGATCTCAGCATCGAGGCTCGCGGGACCTTGCCTCACCCGATCAAGCGCGATGTCGATAAGTGGAACGAGCCCATCGTAGCGCCATGGCCACAGGACATCCCCACGCAGATTCCGCTCGAAGCTCTTTTCTATTCGAACGGGTACCTGAACAGCGCGCAGTTCATTCAGCAGGACTATATGGAGCAGACCGGGCGATTCCTGCCGATCGTGCATGTGGACATGAGCGTCACCACCCCTGGGCCATTCAGCTACTTGCCGGCGGACCAGGCCACGGCGAAGGCGGGCAGCGTGCGGGCTTCCGACTGATTGCCCTGTACACGGCAAGCGTCGTTCGCATTGTTCACGGCGGGCATTCGGACTCGGCGCGCGTGAGGTTCGCCAACACTTTGCCCAGCAGCCGCGAAAGCTCCGCCCGCTCGGCCGGTGTGAGGTCCTGCGGCATCTCGCGCTCGCGGCGACCAGCCCCTTTTCCCGAGCCTGTCCAGCAATCTGATCGTTCGGCCTGTTCGGCCTGCGTCTGAACCCCAACCAGAGTCGTTCTTCGGACGGTCACTGTGGCAAATAGGTGACACCGGACGGGCGGCCGGCCGGTGCGACCGCCGTTTTACACGGCGCGACGGGCGTTCCCGGGCGGTTGGCACGATGAATGGAAGGGCGGGCGAGCGGAGATCGTCAAAAATGTGAAAAAGCCAGCAAAAATAAGCACTTGACACATTGCCTCGGCGGATCAAGAAAGGAATGGTGCGATGCATCGGCGAGAAAGCCCGAGCGCGTGGCACCAGCCCTCTTTTTGACCCTAAGGAGTGTCAATCATGTTTGATCTTTCCCAAGCTTCGGACGCGCTGTCCATTACAGAAGCCGACCGTTCGCACGGTCAACCTCACCGCACGTCCTCAGCACCCGCGTCTGTTGCTGTGCCGCCGTCGGCCCAGTCCACTCCCTCGGTTCCTTCCGCGGTGCTTTCCACGGCTGGCCTGCGGGAAGAACGGCTTCCGTTCATCGTCACCATCGCGAGCGACGAGTCCGCGCTGCGCGACGCGGCGGCGATGCGCCAGGCGGCGTATGGGCGGCATCTGCCCGATCTCGCCGCCACGTTGAGCGAGCCCGAGCCGAGCGATCGCGAACCGGGCGCCATCGTGCTCGTGGCGCGCGCGCGCCTGGACGGCGCCGTGCTTGGCACCATGCGCATCCAGACGAATCGCTATCAACCCCTGCATCTGGAAGATTCCGCGCCATTGCCGGAATGGCTCGACAGCGCTGCACTGGCCGAGGCCACACGGCTCGGTGTGGTGGCCGGACCGGTCGGGCGGGTGGTCAAGACCGCACTGTTCAAGGCGTTCTATCAGTATTGCCTGCTCAGCGGCATCGACTGGATGGTGATCACGGCGCGTCCGCCGCTGCATCGGCAGTACGAAGCGCTGATGTTCGTCGACGTGTTTCCGTCACAGCCGCTGATTCCGATGGCGCACGTGGGGGGCATTGGGCACCGCGTGCTGGCGCTCGACGTTGCGCAGGCGCGTGCTCGCTGGCAGGCGGCCGGGCATCCGTTGTTCGGCTACATGTGCCTCACCCACCACCCGGACTTGCGGTTGGGTGCGCCGGATGAGGGGAGCGTCAGGCAGGCAGTGCCGGTCGAATCCAGTGTTGGCGCGCGTTTGCGGGATTTATCTTTTGGTGCCGACGCGGTAGGATGCGTAGCATCGGGCTACAGCCTGGCGGTGTGATGCCGTTATTGCAAATAACGTTATCCCGTCGCATGCAGTGTTGGATGGTTGCAGCGACGGCGATAGCGAGCAAGACGGGTGAGAGACACCTGCCCGTGCAGGCCGGACCGACCGGCGGCACGGGACAGGGCCTACCCGGCCGGCGAGGCGGGCGAAGACCGCCGCCTTGCCCGGCGACAAACGCGGGGGCGACCAACAAGACAAGGGCAGACGAGTCATATGGCGGGGGAACTCGGCAACGAGCGTGATGATCACGGCCGCAATTCGAACGATTTTGCCGACGAGTTGGTTGAACTCTCCGGCCCGCGCCGGCGTTGGCGCGTCACCGCGAGGCTCGACGAACTCTTTCGCAGCATTTCCCTGTATGCGGTGCCCGCCGCCATCATGTTGTTCTCGGGCATCGTGCTGCTGTTCCAGGAGAGTCAATACGCCGTGCGCGGCGCGACCCCGCTGACCTTTCAGGCACAGAACGACCTGCCCACGACGTTCGGGCCGTCGCTGGTGCTGAACTCTCTCGAACGAGCGCCCACCGTCTCGCAGTTCACTACGCATCTCTCCGAAGCTCCCGTGTGGTTCCGGGTGAATGTGCTTCCCGTGGGAGGCGATCAGCACACCGTCATCGAGTTTCCCTCGCGCCATGCGCAAACGCTGGCCTGCTGGCGCGAGCCCGAGGCGTTGGCCATCGGACGTGCCGATCGCGGCGCGGTGAGCGGGGCGGTGCGCGTTTCCAAGGCGGGCTTCGCGATCGACCTCGGGCATCTCACGGCGCCCGTTGCACTGCTCTGCGAGGGCACGTTCTCGGGGCCGGCGCATCTGACGTTGGTGGCCTGGCCTGCCGACCAACTGCGCGTCTCCGAAAGGGAATTCCACCGCAGCAACGGCTTGCTCGAAGGCGGGTTGCTGACCCTGTCGGCGTTCGTGCTGGTGACGGCCATCATCAATAAGGAGTGGCTGTACGTGCTCTTTGCCGCGTGGCTCATCGGCAATCTGCGTCTCGCGGCCAATTCGCTCGGGGCGGACACGCAATGGCTCGAGCGCACGATTCCGACCGACTGGGACGCGCTCGTGCGCAAGGCAACCTTCGCCATCTATTACGTGCTGACGTATTCTCTGTTCACGCAACTGTTCAAGCGCGAGTTGCGCCGCATCGGGTTGCGCTGGATGGTGATGGTGCTGCAGTGGGCCGGCGTGGTGCTGTGCTGCGCGGCAGTCGCGTTGCCGTATGCGCATTTCATCCCCGTGCTGTGGAGCGTGGCCGCGCTGGGCATCGCGATCGTACTGATCTTGCTGGCGCGCATTCTCGTGATTACCCATTCGCGCGTGGCGGTCTGGTATAGCGCGTCGCTGGCCATCGTACTGTTCGCCACGTTCTCCGAAGTCATCGCCGCCGCGTTCAACGCGCGGGCGTTGTCGTCGGCGCTCAACAGCGTGACGGCGGCATTGTTCTCCAGCCTCATGGCGGCGCTGGCCATTGCCGAGCAAATGCGCGCGGAGCACCAGGGCAAGCTCGAAGCGCAGGCCGAATTGCGCAACGCCTACGACGTGACGCCGGTCGGGCTCTTCACGCTTAACGATCAGGGCGTGTTCGTGCGCGGCAACGCGGCGCTGCACACCATGCTGGGCATCCACAATATCGAAGGCCGGACTTTCCGCTGGGACCAGTTCTTCGGCCAGAGCACCTGGCGCATGCTGCTCGACGTGGCGCAGCACAGCGACGAATCGGAGCTCGAAATCCTCTCGCTGCCGCGCGACGACGGGCGTACGAGCCGCTACCTCGTCAAGGCGATTTTCGCGGACGGACGCATCGAAGGCTCGCTGCAGGACATCACCGAGCGTGCGCGCACGATGGAGCAGTTGCGCTACCTCGCCGAGAACGACCCGCTCACCGGCGTATCGAACCGGCGCGGTATCGAGAAATCGCTCGGCGAGGCGATTCGCACACTCTCCGATGCGCGGCCCGCGGCGCTCGCGTATCTCGATCTCGATCGCTTCAAGCTGGTCAACGACCTGTTCGGGCATGCGGCTGGCGACGAGGTGCTGCGCCAGGCATGCGATCGCATGCGGGCGCGGCTCTCGGCCGATCAGAGCGTGGGCCGCACGGGGGGCGACGAGTTCATCGTCGTTTTCCGCGATGCCACGATCAAGGAAGCGGCGGCCGTGGCACGGCGCCTGGTCGACGCCATCGCCGGCGAGCCGTATCAGATTGGCGAGCGGGCGTTTCAGGTGCGTGCTTCGGCCGGCGTGATCGAGCTCACGACCGACATGCGCGTGCCCGACGCGATTTCGTCGGCCGATCGTGCTTGCCGTGAGGCGAAGAAGAGTCGGCGCGAACTGGTCGTCTATGAGCGCGGGGCAGCGGCATTCCGCGAACGGCTCGCCGAACTGCGCCTGATCGACGCGCTCGACGCGGGCCTCACGCCCAACACGCTTTTCCTCGAGATGCAGCCGATCATGGAGATGGCCTCGCCGGGCGAGTCGCTCAACTTCGAAGTGCTGCTGCGCATGCGCGACTCGGACGGCAACATCGTGCCGGCCTCGCGCATCATCAGTGCGGCCGAGGAGAACGGCAGCATCGGCATGATCGACAAATGGGTGCTGACAAACACGCTCGCGTGGATCGACTCGCACCGTGATCGTCTCGCGAAGACGCAGTTCGTATGCGTGAATCTGTCGGGGGCGTCGCTCAACGACGAGCATTTCGTGCGCGACATCTTCGCCACGCTGGCCGCGCATGAGCGCTCGGTGGGACTGCTGTGCATCGAGATCACCGAAACGGTGGCGCTGCACGATCTGGACAACACGCGGCGCTTTGTCGATCGTATTCACCAACTCGGTGGCCGGATCGCGCTCGACGACTTCGGCGCGGGCTTCAGCTCGTTCTCTTATCTCAAGGATCTGGCGGTCGACGCCATCAAGATCGACGGTGCCTTCGTCAAGAGCATGGCGGCGCATCCGGCCAACCTGGCCATCGTCGAAGCGATCGTCGCGCTGGCGAAGAATCTGGGCATTCGCAGCGTCGCCGAGTGGGTCGAAGATGCTGCCACGCTCGAAGCGCTCTCCGAGCTGGGCGTGGATTATGTCCAGGGCTTCCTGATCGCCAGGCCGCAGACGCCCGAGGCGATCCTCGCCGCCGATTCCGCCGCCAGTTTCGTACGCGATCCCGAACTGGCGTCGCTGCTCGTGCAGCTCGGCCAGGCGTTCTATCCGCATTCGGGCAGCCGTCAGGCATTGCACTGAAGGCTGCCTGCCAAGGATTGTCAGGGCTGCGTTGCCATACCCTGACAGTCCTCCGGAACGATCGGGAATCCATAACATCCTTCGGCCATTGTGTGCATTTTTCGCAATGCTCTCTTTCCCGGCGAGTTTTCTTTCGCTGTCTATTTTGACGGGTGTATGCCCCGAAAAGCCGCATGAATGGGGCATTTCGACGTCAAGTCCTGCGATTTCTCATGGATTTTTCATGAGCTTCGAACGTAACCCGACGTAAGATTTCCAGTTGGAATAAATCTTGTCCCCGGCAAAGTCCGCGGGCAGAATCTGACCATCGACGTGATGGGGGCGAAGCCTCCATGCGCCGTAGGGCTACCGCCGGGTTCGGGGGGAACACGGTGACGCGCAGTCCTTCGGACGCTCGACCAACGACAGACACGCGATGTGCAACGGGGTTAGGACCGCAGGTATCCGGAAGGAGCTTGCGGTGCGGCCGGTAAACCTAACCAAAAGAACGACAATGATTTCGTCAATCCTCAAACTCGTGTATCGCTACAGCCATACGGCGAAGTGGCGGCACAACGAGCGGCTGTGGCCGCACGCACGCATCGACCGTGATGGCATGGGGGCTATCGAACGCTTCACCTGGCGCGGACGTCCCGTGCCGCTCGCACGCCGCGCCGATCTTCAGCGCCTGCGTCAGACGCCGTGCCACATCATCGCGAGCGGCCCGTCGATCGCCGACATCGACTACGAAGCGCTGCCGATGCATCACGTCATGGGCGTGAACGGGGCGATCGCGCTCACCGACCGCGCGCCGGTCAAGTTCAACTACTACTGCATTCTCGACGCGGGCTTCGTGAGGCAGCGCCCGGATCTGGCGCGCCGCATCGTGGCGCGCGATCTCGTGTTGTTCGTCACGCCGGTGGTGCTGGCACGCCTGCTGGAGATGTATCCGACGTCGGCATTCGGCTGCCGTTTCTATCTGGTGGACGATATTTTCAAGCGCGGCCTCGAAGGCGCCAGCACGCCCGAATCGCTGCGCGCCAACGCGCGGGTCGCCGCGAGCGCCGCATTCCTGGGCGAGCACGGACGTCTGGGCTTCAGCTTCGATATCGACAACGGTTTCTTCCATGGCGGCACGGTGGCGTATTTCGCCTTGCAAGTGGCCACGTGGCTCGGCTTCACCGAACTGTATCTGCACGGCGTGGATCTGCGCGACGCGGCACATACGCCGCGCTTCTACGAAACGATGCAGACGCGGGCGCCGACACGGCTCGACGCCGAGTTCGCCGATCTGATCGAACCGTCGTTCCGGCATGCCTCGGGCGTTCTGCGTGCGCGCGGCGTGCGCGTCGAGAATCTATCGAGTGCGAGTGCGCTCGGCGAAGACATCTTCCCGAAGGTCGACTGGCGATCGCTGCGCCGTCGCAACCTGAGTCTGGTGGTGCCGGGCGAGGCGGTGGAGGCCTCGTCGTCGAGCCTCGCCGAGGGGGCCGGTGTCGAGGCGTCGCCGGTGCTCCGTCCGACCGGCACGCACTGATGCCCGCCGCGCGTGGTGGGATGAACGACCGCGCCGGCGCCGTTCGGGGCGCCGGGCGTTGGCCTACCTGCTACAATCGCACTCCGGGTTTTCCTGAAGCATGAGCGATTATGGGGTTTGGCTGGTTCGGACTGTCGACGTTTTGGTTGCTGGCATTGTGCTGGCCTGGCGTACGGGGTCTGCTTGGCGGTGAGATTCGACTCTTCGGCCCCGGCACCCTGCGCATGTTGCTTGGCGTGCCGCTTACGATGGTGTCGAGCGCCACGCTGGCCGCATTGACGGGCGGCGACGGCAACACAGCCGGCGGCAGCGTCGGTCAATCGCTTTCCCACGGTCTGCACGTCGCGCTGGGCGGCACGCTCGCGATGGGTGTCGCCGGCTTCGTCCTTCTCTTTTCTCTTCCCCTGGTTTTCGGCACCACATGGTGGGGCATGTTCGCACGCGCGAAGCCTGTCGACGACGATGACGACGAGTCGCCTTATGAGTCGCGCCTTGCCGCTGGCGGTCGTCAACCGGTGCGCGGTCTGTCGCAGATGTCGTTCGACGCCATGCACGAGCGCACGGCGGAACGCGGCGAGCGTGGCGAACGCTTCACGCCGACGTTGGGACAGGGACATCACAATGTCGGCCATCTTGCCGAGGAGCCGGTGCCGCGCCGTCGCGGGCTTGCGGCACAGCCGCGCTGGAAACTGACCGACGAAGAGCGCGCGCGGCTCGACGCCATGCAGCCGCCGCCGCTCGCCACACGCGGTGCGCCGCGTGCCGAACCCACGTTCAAGCATGGCGCAACGGCGCGCACGACGGGAAAGGGCGCTTCAGCCGGCCGCTCGGGGGCGGTCGCCGTCGGTGTCGCGGGCGCGGCTTCGACCCACGCCGCAGCGGGCACGCTCAAGCCGGCCTCGGGCGCACCCCTCGACGCAGCGTCGGCGGCCTCCGCCGATCCTTTGCACGCTACCTCGATTCCCGGCGCCGCCGGTTATCGCCGGCCGGTCGGGATGGCGCCGGCGCATCTGCGCGGCACGATCGTGCGCAGTCCGTTCCGCAAGCCGCAGCTCGGTCTGGAGGATGTGCCGCCGCGCGGCACGGCGCCTGTTCCGGCCGGTTCATCGCCGGCGGTTGAGGCCGCCCTTACGAGCAATACTGCCGCTAATCGCCCCGAGGCGTCCCCTGTGCGGACGTCGGCTCCGATTCGGGGTGCGGCGTCGTGGTCGGCGATGGATGCTGCATCGCCACTGACGTCCGACGCCACCGAATTTTCCCCCCTCGATTTGTCCACCAAGGCAACGCCGGAAGAGGCGCCCATCGTCGCACCGTCGGAACCGAGCCCAGAGATGCTCGCCGCGCAGGAAGCCGAGCGAGCCGCCGAACTGGCGCGAGTCCAGGCGCTGGCCGCTCTGCGTGAGGAAGCCGAAGCGTTGCTTCGTGACTTGCGAGTGTGGTCGTCTGGCGCTGCCGAGGAGGCGGAACTCGCTGCGGAAGCACCTGCAGCGCTGGCGTCTCCCGACGTCGACAGCAACGTCGTGGATGACATCACCGTCGACGCGAGCGCGATGCACGCCGAGGGTAATGCACCGCCGGCGCACGATGCCCCAGTGCAAGCGAAAGCGCCGTCGCGCGCGGAGGTGCTGGACGTTCCGCCAAGGATATTGATCGCGCCGCCGCCCGGGCAGTCGATGGGCGTCACCCGCCGTCCGTTCCTGTTTGCCGATGTGCTGGCCAGCGTGCAAGTGCAGGACCCGTCGCCTGCGGATGCCTCCATCGCAAACGCCGCCGAAAGCGCGAGCGTGGCGCCGGTGGAGCCTTCGTTTGCCTCGTCGTCCGAACTGGCGGCGGACGCGTCGACGCCTGCAGATGCCGAGACGACCGTCGGCATGCCAACGGAAGCCTCATCCGCCAATCCCGTCGTCGGAGCGGCCGAGTCACCGGCCGAGTTGCCGGTTGAGGTGGCGTTTGCCGCACCGGTCGAGTCCCGCGAAGCGGACCTTGCATCGCATGACGAGCTTTCGCCGCCGGCGGCGGATGCATTCGCGCCACCGAACCCGATGGCCGATGCCGGCGAGGCGGCGTCCAAACCTCACTACGTTCTGCGTGCCGACGGCACCTGGGCGCGCGCGGAACCGGATGCTGTCGCGCAGACCGATGCGCCCGCGCCAGCCTCCGCGGACTCGGAGTCGTCGCCGGCGCCGATGTCCGCCAGGTCCGGCGAGGTACCCGCCATCCCGTCGTTCGCCTCGCTCGGCGCGTCGGCATCACAGGGGGCGCCGTTCGGTCCGTCGGCGGCCGCCGAGCCGCGCGCCGCGAGCTTCGCGGCGGACGCCCCGTATGCGCTTCCCGCCCCGCGCGAGCCCGTCGACTACGATCTTCCCTCGCTCGAGTTGCTGAGTCCGGCGACGTCGCAGGATGTGGCGAACGTCGTGTCCGACGAGGCGCTCGCCGCCGTCGGTCAACTGATCGAGCAACGCCTTGCCGAATTCAAGGTGCCGGTGACGGTGGTGGGCGCGTCGGCCGGGCCGGTGATCACGCGCTTCGAAGTCGAACCGGCGGTGGGCGTGCGCGGCGCGCAGGTCGTCGGTCTCATGAAGGATCTGGCGCGAGCGCTGGGCGTCACATCGATTCGCGTGGTCGAGACGATCCCCGGCAAGACCTGCATGGGGCTCGAGTTGCCGAACGCGCAACGGCAGATGATTCGCCTGTCCGAAATCCTGACGGCGCCGGCCTTCGATACGCACCGATCGCACCTGGCGCTCGCGATGGGCAAGGACATCACGGGCGAGCCCGTGGTGGCCGACCTCGCGCGTGCACCGCACCTGCTGGTGGCGGGCACGACCGGCTCGGGCAAGTCGGTGGCGGTCAACGCCATGATCCTGTCGCTCCTATACAAGGCCACGCCGGACGACGTGCGCCTCATCATGATCGACCCGAAGATGCTGGAGCTGTCGGTCTATGGCGGCATTCCGCACCTGCTCGCGCCGGTCGTCACCGACATGAAGCAGGCGGCGCACGCCCTGAACTGGTGCGTTGGCGAAATGGAAAAGCGCTACCGGCTGATGTCGGCGCTCGGCGTACGAAACCTGGCCGGCTACAACGAGAAGATCGATGTGGCGCGCGCCGCGGGCGAGAAGGTGAGCAATCCGTTCTCGCTCACGCCCGATGCGCCCGAACCGCTCGATCGCCTGCCGTTCATCGTGGTGGTGATCGACGAACTCGCCGACCTCATGATGGTCGCGGGCAAGAAGATCGAAGAACTCATCGCGCGTCTCGCGCAGAAGGCGCGCGCCGCGGGCATTCATCTGATTCTCGCGACACAGCGCCCGTCGGTCGACGTCATCACCGGTCTCATCAAGGCGAACATTCCGACGCGCGTGGCGTTCCAGGTGTCGTCGAAGATCGATTCGCGCACGATTCTCGACCAGATGGGCGCGGAATCGCTGCTCGGACAGGGCGACATGCTGTTCCTGCCACCGGGCACGGGCTATCCGCAACGCGTGCATGGCGCGTTCGTGGCCGATGACGAAGTGCACCGCGTGGTGCAGCATTGGCAGCAGTATGGCGAGCCAGATTACGACGAGGCGATTCTCGCGGGCGATCCGGCCGAAGCCGCCTCGGGCGACCTGTTCGGCGATTCGCCGGGCGACGCCGAAGCCGATCCGCTCTATGACGAAGCGGCAGCGTTCGTGCTCAACTCGCGACGCGCGTCGATCTCCGCCGTGCAGCGTCAATTGCGCATCGGGTACAACCGGGCGGCGCGTCTCATCGAGCAGATGGAGACCGCCGGGCTGGTCAGTCCGATGGGGCGCAACGGGGCCCGGGAAGTGGTTGCGCCGGGCGACTAATCGCCATCGCTTACATTTCCCTTACGACCCGCATTTCAAGTCGAACTCTTTGGCACTCCGTGCCGATCTCCGGACACGCGCCGTACATGACGCGCACCGCCGAACCCCTTGAAAACCCGCGCCAAATGGCGCTGACAGGACGTAAACCCGCGTCCCGATAGGGGTATTCCCGCCTTTGCGGGCGAAACTCAGCGATCACATAATCGGCGCGCTAGGTTGGTCGTTCGACGCGTGCTTGACGGTATCGCCCTGACACGAATTACAAGACCGGGGCGGTGTGGGCGGGGAGAGACAACCCGTGAATCGCGCATCTCACGGCAGGGCCTGCGACACCAGGAAATCGCAGCAAAAAGCGTCATATCGAAACGCATCGCACCGAAGGAGACCCTTATGCAATTCCGATTCAAGCTGATGGCTGGCGCCGTGGCATTTGCGCTGTCTGCCTCCATGGCCGTCGCGGCCGATCCGATCAAGATCGGCGTGTCCGGCCCGTTCACCGGCGGCTCGTCGTCGATGGGCGTTTCCATGCGCGATGGCGTGCGTCTGGCTGCCGCGGAAATCAACAAGGCGGGCGGCGTGCTCGGTCGTCAGATCGTGCTGGTCGAGCGCGACGAAGAAGCCAAGAACGAACGCGGCGTGCAAGTCGCTCAGGAACTGATCAACAAGGAAAAGGTGGTTGCCACCGTCGGCTACATCAACACCGGCGTGGCGCTCGCCTCGCAGCGTTTCTACCAGGACGCCAAGATTCCGGTGTTCAACAACGTGGCCACCGGCACCGTCATCACCGAGCAGTTCAAGCCGCCCCAGTACCCCGACAACTACGTCTTCCGCAACTCGGCCAAGGACAGCATCCAGGCGCCGATGATCGTGGAAGAGGCCATTACGCGCCGCGGCTTCAAGAAACCGGCGATTCTGGCCGACTCGACCAACTACGGTCAGCTCGGCCGCGAGGACCTCGAGAAGGCGCTCAAGGCGAAGGGCATCACGCCGGTCGCCGTCGAGAAGTTCAACATCAAGGACGTCGACATGACGGCGCAGTTGCTCAAGGCCAAGCAGGCCGGCGCCGACGTGATCCTCACCTACGGCATTGGTCCGGAACTGGCGCAGATCGCCAACGGCATGGCCAAGCTCGGCTGGAAGCTGCCGATCGTTGGTAGCTGGACGCTTGCGATGGCGAACTACATCGACAACTCGGGCGTCAACGGCGAAGGCGCGCGCATGCCGCAAACCTTCATTCAGGAACCGAACACACCCAAGCGCAAGGCCTTCATCGACGGCTACCTGGCCATGTTCAAGCCGAAGAACAACCGCATCGACTCGGCGGTCTCGGCCGCGCAGGGCTACGACTCGATCTATCTGCTCGCCGCCGCCATCAAGCAGGCCGGCAGCACGGACGGCCCGAAGGTGCGCGCCGCGCTGGAAGACCTGAAGACGCCGGTCGAGGGGGTGGTCACGACGTACGATCATCCGTTTACGCATGACGATCACGACGCGATCACCGCCAACATTCCGGTGTTCGGCGAAGTGAAGGGCGGCCGTGTGGTGTATGCCTACGACACCGATCTGAAGGCCGGCAGCAAGGTTCGCGAGAAGACGGCCGGCAAGTAAATCGTACTTCCTTCCGGCGCTGCATCTTGCCGCCATGACGGGTGAACGACGGCGCGCGTCGTCCGTGTCCCGGAGTGCCGTTCGCGGCGTTCCGGGGCGCGGCCGCGCGCCGTATCGACACCCGCTGCCTGACGTCGGCACTCGGGACCGGCGCGCGGCACAAGTCTCGAATACCTCCCGTGCATCGCTCGTAGGCTCGCACTCGCGAGAGAGGAACGCATGACCATCCTGATTCAACTCATCTACAGCGGTATCGCGCTGGGGATGATCTACGCCGTGATCGCCTTCGGTTACCAACTGACTTTCGCGACGTCCGGCACCCTGAATTTCGGTCAGGGCGAAGCGCTGATGCTCGGCGCACTGGTCGGCCTCACGCTGGTCGACACCCTGGGTCTGAACTACTGGCTGATGATCCCCATCGTCTGTCTGTTCGGGCTGGTGCAAGGCGCGCTCGTCGAGCGCATCGGCGTCAAACCGGCGTTGCGAATCAAGTCCGAGTTCGGCTGGATCATGTCCACCATTGCGCTGGGCATCATCTTTCGCAACGTCGCGGAAAACGTGTGGGGCCGCGACGATCTGAAATTCCCGTCGCCGCTGCCGGAAGCACCCGTGAACCTGCTCGGCGCCAACGTGTTGCCGATGGAGTTGCTCGTGGTCGTGGGGGCACTGCTCATGATGGCGGCCGTCGAGTTCTTCAACCGGCGCTCCATCTACGGCAAGGCTGTCGTGGCAACGGCCAACGATCGCGACGCCGCCGGACTCATGGGCATCAACACCGGTCTCGTGATCACGTTCTCGTACGCGCTCTCGTCGATGGCGGCCGCATTCGCCGGCGTGCTCGTGGCGCCGCTCACACTCACGGGCGCAACCATGGGTGCGGTGCTCGGCCTCAAGGCCTTCGCCGTGGCGATCATCGGCGGGCTCTCGAGCGGCATGGGGGTGCTCGTGGGCGGCGTGATTCTCGGCGTGGCCGAAACCACCACCGCGTTTTATCTCTCGACCGGGTACAAGGACGTACCGGGTCTCGTGCTGCTGCTGCTTGTGCTGGCCGTGAAGCCGGCGGGCCTGTTCGGCAAGACCGCCATCAAGAAGGTGTGACCATGACCGCACAGACCTCTTCCTCACGTGCGGACCGCAATCTCGGTGGTCTGCGCGTGACCACGAAGCTCGCCGCGATCGTGGCTGTCCTGGCGTTGTTCGGTTTCCCGCTGGCCGTCGGCAATCCATACTACATCCACATGATCGAGACGATCATGATCTACGCGATCCTGCTCTTCGGGCTGGACATCGTCGTGGGCTACACCGGGCAAGTGTCGCTGGGCCACGCGGGCCTGTTCGGCATCGGCGCCTATGTGGCGGGCGTGTTCTTCGCGAAGCTCGGACTGACGCTGTGGCTGGCGCTGCCCGCGGCGATCCTGATCACCGCGGCGTTCGGCGCCGTGCTCGCGTTGCCCGCGCTGCGCGTGATCGGTCCGTATCTGGCCATGGTGACGCTGGCGTTCGGCACCATCATCCAGATTCTCATCAACGAGATGGATTTCCTCACGGCGGGCCCGTTGGGCATCAAGCTCACGAAGCCGCTCATCGGCGGGCACCCGATCGACGAAGTCGAATACTACTGGCTCGTCGCCGTGCTGCTGTTGCTGAGCATGCTCGTGGCGCATCGCATCCTGAAGTCGCATCTCGGCCGCGCGTTCGAAGCGCTGCGCGATTCACCCGTGGCCTCCGACTGCATGGGCGTGTCGGTGTATCGCTACAAGGTCTATGCGTTCGTGATCAGCGCCGGCTTTGCCGGTCTGGCGGGCAGCCTCTATGCGTATTCCGAGCAGTACATCTCGCCGAACACGTACAACTTCGAGCTCACGATCCTGTTCCTGCTCGCCGTGATCATGGGCGGGCGCAAGACGCGCAGCGGCTCGCTGCTGGGCGCGGCCATCATCGTGCTGCTGCCGCAGTTGCTCGACGATATCGGCATTTTCCGAGTCGTCGCGACGGCGATTGCCGCCGTGACGACGGTCGTCGCCATCGCCGCGATCGCCAAGGGACGCACGACGCTTGCCAAGGCCGCCGTGCCGGTCGTCGGCACGATCGCGCTGGCGGTCGTCACATGGTGGCGCGACAGCATCACCGACTGGCGCC
Organism: Pandoraea pulmonicola; assembly: GCF_000815105.2. Lineage (NCBI taxonomy): Bacteria > Pseudomonadati > Pseudomonadota > Betaproteobacteria > Burkholderiales > Burkholderiaceae > Pandoraea > Pandoraea pulmonicola. The sequence continues at coordinate 2,748,360 of NZ_CP010310.2, forward strand.
TGACGATCTTCGGCCTGATGATCCTGTTCGTGGTGTACTACCTGCCCGACGGCATCGTCGGCTTCCTGCGCTCGCGCCTTCTGCATCGCCGTCGCACGTCGACCGTTTCGGCCACGCAGGTCGACGAGTCGAGCGCCGGGGATGCGGACCCGGTGCTCGCCGCGGCGGCCAGCGGCCCCGAGGAATTGCTCAAGGTGCGTCAGTTGCTCATGCAGTTCGACGGCCTGAAGGCGCTCAATCAGGTCGATCTGACCGTCAAGCGCGGCACGATTCACGGGCTGATCGGCCCTAACGGCTCGGGCAAGAGCACGATGATGAACGTGCTGACGGGCATCTACGTGCCGACGGCGGGCAACATCGAGTTCGCCGGACAATCGCTCGCGGGACGGACGTCGTCGGATATCGCTCTCTCGGGTGTGGCGCGCACTTTCCAGAATGTGCAGCTCTTCGGTGAAATGACGGCGCTCGAGAACGTGCTCGTGGGCCTGCATCACACGTTCGACTCGACGCTGGTCGATGTCTCGCTGCGACTGCCGCGCTACAAGCGCGAGGAAGATGGCGCTCGCGCGCGTGCGATGCGTCTGCTCGATTTCGTGGGGCTGGCAGCGCTTGCCGACGAGGAAGCACGCAACCTGCCGTACGGCAAGCAGCGCCTGCTCGAAATCGCTCGCGCACTGGCGCTCGATCCGCGTCTGCTGCTGCTGGACGAACCGGCGGCCGGTCTCACCGCGCCCGATATCCGCGAACTGCTCGCGATCATTCGCAAGATCCGCGACCACGGCATCACGGTCATCCTGATCGAACACCACATGGACGTGGTGATGAGCACCTGCCAGACGGTGTCCGTGCTCGACTTCGGGCAGAAGATCGCCGAGGGGTTGCCGGCGCAGATCCAGGCCGATCCGAAGGTGATCGAAGCGTATCTGGGCGGCGCATCGACCGCGCACTGACCGCGCGACGACAGGTGTGACCTGTCGTCGCGCAGCAACGACGGACAAACGGAACCACTATGCTTTCCATTCGTAATCTGCAGGCCGGGTACGGCAAGGTGCAGGTGCTGCACGGTATCGACATCGATGTGCCGAGCGGCCAGGTCGTCACGCTCATCGGTTCGAACGGGGCGGGCAAGACCACCACCATGCGCGCGGTGTCGGGCATGATCAAACCGACCTCGGGCGAAATCACGCTGGGCGAAAAGCGTATCGACGGACTCGATTCGCACCGCATTGCCAAGCTGGGGCTGGCGCATTCGCCCGAAGGCCGGCGTGTGTTCGCGACGATGTCGGTGACGGACAATCTGCGGCTCGGCGCTTTTCCGCGCCTGACCGGCAGTCGCCCGCGCGGCGACGTGGCCGCCGATCTGGATCGTGCGATGGATCTGTTCCCGCGCCTGAAGGAACGTCGCAATCAACTGGCCGGCACGCTCTCCGGCGGCGAGCAGCAGATGCTCGCCATGGCCCGCGCGGTCATGCTGCGCCCGGACATCGTGTTGCTCGACGAGCCGTCGATGGGCCTCGCGCCGATTCTCGTCGACGAAGTGTTCCGCATCATCGGCAATCTCAAGGCCGAGGGCGTGACGATGCTGCTGGTGGAGCAGTTCGCCGCGGCGGCGCTCGGCGTGGCGGACTACGGCTATGTGCTGGAGAACGGGCGCATTTCCGTGCATGGCCCGGCCGAGCGCCTGCGCAATGACGACGCCGTGCGTGCAGCGTATCTGGGCGGCGGCGGGCACTGAGGGTCGGCGCCGCATCGCTGGAACACCGCATTGCCGGAGCGTCAGTCTTGCATCGATAACGAAGGGCAGCCGCGAGGCTGCCCTTCGTGTCTCACACGAACAATAAGGCAAACTGTGGACCCGACCGCCTCTACCTGACGGGCATGTTTCCCGGCGCCATCATCGCTGGAATCTGGGCCGCGAGCGCGTCGATGGCGACCCGGGTCTTGCAACGCAGGTGGCGCATCTGCGGCCATACCGCGTGGATTTGCTGAGCGCGCGTACTGCAGCTCTCCAGGACGGGAACCAGTTCTCCGCGTTGTACGTATCCGGCAAGCAGCCAACTGGGGAGCCAGGCAAGGCCGTAGCCTTTGACGGCTGCGGCCGCGACGGCCTGAATGTCGTCCATGCTGATCTGTGAACGTATCGCGGGCCGCCGGGCATGGCCGCCGGCAGGATGTGCATCCCAAGGCGCGGGGACGCACGGGTGGGACAAAGCTATCTCGGTGTGTCCGTCAAGCTCCTCGAGACTGCCTGGTATGCCGTGTTGTGCCAGATAGGCCGGAGACGCGCCAATGCTGACATGCTGGGTGCCGAGGCGCCGTGCGGCCAGCGTGCCGCTGTCGTGCAGCGTGCCGATACGGATGGCAAGATCGAAGCCTTCTTCGATCAAGTCCACGTACCGATCGCTGAATGACAGGTCGATATGCAGTTGCGGATGGACGCGCGTAAGCTCGAGCAGGACTGGCGCGACGCATAGATGCCCGAACGCTTCCGGCACGCTCACCCGCAGCCGGCCGCTTGGCTGCATGCGACCTTTTTCCAGAACGACTTCCGCAGCGTCCAGTTCCATGAGTGCGCGCACGCAGCGCTCGTAGTATGCCTGTCCCTCCATCGTCAGTGCCTGGCTGCGCGTGTTGCGCTGAAGCAGCCGCGCACCCAGCCTCGCTTCCAAGCGGGCGATCGCCTTGCCGACCGCCGAGCGCGTCAGGCCGAGTCGCTCCGCCGCCGGCGCGAATCCGCCCGCTTCGACCACCTGCACGAACGTTGTGACGCCATCCAGCTTATCTTGCATGGTTGTCTCGGTTGGTTCCTGTGCGGAATATTGTATGGGAAGAAAACGCGTCAATATGGGAAATTATTTCCCATAAACTGGGCTTCGGTACGGGTCGCCAGACCTTTCTCAAAAAACTGGAGTGAAAAAACGATGCAAGTGTGCGACATCGAGCAACCGCCTCAGCCGCAGACAGGCGGTCCATTTGCCACGCGCAACGCCATGGCGCTATTGGCCGTGTGCCTGGCCGCGCTGATGTTCGGACTGGAAATTTCCAGCGTGCCGGTGATATTGCCTACGTTGGAAGTGGCGCTACATGGCGATTTCGGCGACATGCAGTGGATCATGAACGCCTACACCATCGCCTGCGCCGCCGTCCTGATGGCCGCGGGAACGCTGGCGGACCGCTATGGCCGCAAGCGTATATTCCTCTGCACCATCGCACTGTTTGGCGTCGCTTCGCTGCTGTGTGGCCTCGCGTGGGATATGCCTGTTCTGATCGCCAGCCGCTTCCTGCAGGGTGCCAGCGGCGGCGCGATGCTCATTTGCCTGGTGGCGGTGCTCTCGCACCAGTTTCCCGCTGGCGCGGAACGCGCCAGGGCGTTCGGCATCTGGGGGATCGTTTTCGGCATCGGGCTCGGGTTCGGGCCGCTGATCGGGGGCCTGATCGTCGCGGTATCCAGCTGGCAGTGGGTTTTCTGGGCGCATGTCTTCATCGCGGCCCTGACGCTCGGCCTGGCGGTCGTTGGCGTGCGTGAATCGGTGGATCCGCACGCAGGGCGACTGGATCTCGCAGGCATCGTCACCCTGTCGCTCGCAGTGCTGGGGCTGGTCTACTTCGTGACGCAGGGCCCCGAGATGGGATTCGGCAGCGTTCCCGCCCTGAGCGTCATCACGGCGAGTGCCGCCAGTTTCGTGCTGTTCCTCATCGTCGAAACACGCGCCGCGCACCCGATGTTCGACTTCTCCGTATTCCGAGTGCGGAATTTCTCGGGCGCGTTGCTCGGTTCGGTGGGCATGAACTTCAGCTTCTGGCCGTTCATCGTCTACCTGCCCATCTACTTCCAGAGCGCACTGGGCCAGGGGCCGGCGGCGGCAGGCGTATCGCTGCTGGCCTACACCTTGCCCACACTGGTGTTCCCGCCCATCGGCGAACGACTGGCGCTGCGTTACCAACCCGGCATCGTCATTCCCGCGGGCCTGCTCACCATCGGTCTGGGATTCTTCTTGATGCTCATTGGCAGCCACGTCCAGCACGCGAGCTGGCTGACAGTGCTGCCGGGCTGCCTGCTGGCCGGTGCGGGGCTTGGCATTACCAATACCCCGGTGACGAACACCACGACGGGCTCGGTGTCCAGCGCGCGCGCCGGCATGGCGTCCGGTATCGACATGAGTGCCCGCATGATCTCGCTGGCGATCAACATTGCCTTGATGGGATTCGTGCTGGTGCAAGGGGTGCTGCGACATCTGCAAACGGCGCTGGACAAACCGTCCGACGCAGCGTCGTTGCGCGCACTGGCCAACAGCATTGCGTCCGGGAGCCTGTCGTCCACGGATCTTGGTGCGGGGGTGTCCATGTCCGCGGAGGCGCTGGCGGTGACGGGGCGCGCGGCGCTCGTGCACGGGTTCAGTGGGATCATGCTCTACAGCGGCATCGCTGTCTGCGTGCTCGCCGGTATCAGCTTCCTGATTTTCCCGGGCAGGCGGGCGAGGGCGCCGGCCGGTGCTTGCGATTGACGGTGGGGAGTCGTCGACGGCGACAGGCATGTCGCCGTCGACGGACAGATCGCGCTTACCGCTGGAAGCTGGTGGCCGTCATGATCGCCTCACGCGTTTCCCGGGTAAGGACGTCGACCAGTTCCGCGGCAGGCAATGCGCGCGCAAGCGGCGCCGCCTGACCGGCCCATTGAGCAGCGTAATCGCTGCTGCCCTTTGCCTTGGCTGCGGCGTTGAGCGACTTGCCGGCGTCGTACGTGATCGGGTAGTCGGGAATGGCCGGGCGGTCGGGCGCCTGTTCGAGCGCCCAGAAGCGATTGGCCAGCCCGCGCGCCGGCCGTCCGGAGATTGCGCGAATGAGAGCGGTGCGTGGCGGCTCGCCGCTGGTCAGCGACGCGCGATAAGCCGCATCGGCGCCGGACTCGGGGCAAGGCACGAAGGCTGTACCCATTTGCGCTGCCTGTGCACCGAGTGCGAGCACGGCTGCCACACCGGCGCCGTCCATGATGCCGCCGGAGGCGATGATCGGCAGCGAGGTGCGCGCGGCCAGCCGGCGCACGAGTGCCAGGGTGCCCAACTGTTCATCCTCGCTCGGCTGACGATCGCCTTCATCGTTGAAGCGTCCGCGATGGCCACCGGCCTCCCAGCCTTGCGCGACGATGGCATCGATGCCCGCGGCTTCGATGGCCGCCGCCTCGTCCTCGTTCGTTGCCGAGGCGAACAGCAGGATGCCGGCGGCATGCAGCGCGTCGATCCACGCCTGCGACGGCAGGCCGAAATGGAAGCTCACGACGGCCGGACGCTCCTCGAGAAACATCTCGTACATCGCCACGTCTTCGACGAAGCTCAGATAGATCTCGCGCAACGCGGCGGGTGGCTTGGCGCCGAAGCCGGCAAACTCGGGCGCGAGGTAGTCGAGCCAGGCGGCCTCACGCGCGGCGTCGGCCCGCGCCGGGACATGCGTGAATACGTTCACGTTGAAGGGGCGGCTCGTGAGGGCGCGCGTCTGCCGAATGACATCGCGCGCTGCCGTGGCGTCCATGTTGCCGACGGCGAGTGAGCCGAGGCCGCCCGCATTGGATACGGCCGCGACAAGCGTCGGTGTCGACGCCACGGCCATCGGCGCCTGAATGATCGGCGTGGACATGCCCAGGCGCCGGGTCAGACGTTGGGGTTGTGAAGTTGTCATGATGGCGTCCGATCAGAAGGTGTCGGCAAGCTCGCGTAGCGCGTCGAATGTCTCGTGCAACTCGGTACGCAGCACACCGACGAGTTCGGCTGCGGGCATGGCGCGGGCAAGCGGTGCGGCCTGCCCGGCCCACTGTGCGGCGTAGTCGCTGTTGCCCTGGGCCTTGGCGGCGGCGTGGATCGCCTTGCCGGCGTCGTAGGTGACGGGATAGGCCGGCAGCGCGGGGCGGTCGGTTGCCTGTTCCAGCGCGTAGAGTCGGTTCACAAAGCCGCGCGCGGGGCGTCCGGAGATCGCGCGGACGAGCGCAGTGCGCGGCGGCTGCGCACTGGTCAGGCGCTCACGATATGCGGCGTCCGCCGACGATTCGGGACAGGCGACGAACGCCGTGCCAAGTTGCGCCGCCTGGGCGCCGAGCGCGAGTGCCGCCGCGATCCCGGCGCCGTCCATGATGCCGCCGGCCGCGATCACGGGCACCGACGTATGCGCGACGATCAGCCGGACGAGCGCCAGGGTGCCGAGTTGTTCGTCGTCGGTCGGCACACCGTCGCCGAGGTCTTCGAAGCGGCCGCGATGGCCGCCGGCTTCGTAGCCTTGCGCAACGATGGCGTCCACGCCGGCCGCTTCGACGGCCCTGGCTTCGGCAAGATTCGTCGCCGTGGCGAACAGCGTAATGCCGGCGGCGTGCAGGGCGTCGATCTTCTCCTGCGACGGCAGCCCGAAATGGAAGCTCACCACGGCCGGACGCTCCTCCAGCAGCATCGCGAACATCACGTCATCGACCACGAAGCTCTTGTAGATTTCGCTGAGCGTGGAGGGCGGAGTCGCGCCGAAGCGCGCGAATTCGGGCGCGAGGTAAGCGAGCCAGGCGGCATCGCGCGACGCGTCGAGCTTGGCCGGCGCGTGGCAGAACACGTTGACGTTGAACGGCTTGCGCGTGAGCGCGCGGGTGTCGTGGATGGCTTGGCGCGCCGCTTCGGGGCCCATGGCCGCCACGCCGATCGAGCCGAGGCCGCCGGCATTGGAGACGGCGGCCGCCAGCGCGGGCGTCGACGTGCCGGCCATCGGGGCCTGGATGATGGGGGTGAGCAGGCCGAAACGTTCGATGAGGGCGCGACTGCGCGATTGGGTGGCGAGGGGGCTAGGCATGACGATCTGCACCTTGGAGTGTTCGGGGAGGGGAACAGCGGCAGTCATAACAGGAGGAATGTTCACTATGACATACACGCTATGCGTTAAAAGATACCATTAATATGCATCTTTTTGCAGACCACTCTCGAAATCGACAGGGGGGAGGATCTCGCTGATCCGGCCGTCCGCGAACACTGCATGCTTCCCCGACATGCGCACCGCGCCGCCCGCGACGAAAGATGGTCAGATCGTATCGACAAGCGGGATTTCTGGATGATCAAAAAGACAAAGTCCGAGAAGTGGGCAAGTGATAAGGTACCCGCCTTGAGACTGGGCACTTCCCCGCGGTGCTCCCCATAGGCATGGTTCTTGTCCGGCAAAACACTATTTGCTCGTTAGCGCCTTACCGCTCGTACACAACAACGAATCGTCATGAAAATTCCTGCACAGTCCAGCATCAGTCGCTTGTCTCATCCGTATTCCGGTGGGTGGAGCACGGTGCCCCATCGGCAAGCGCCGGCCTGGGCGGCCGATTGTGTAGGAATCACTCGCGGAGCCTCGCCGGCTTCGTCCAACATCCAGCCTTACCTCGACGCCTCGGCCAATACCCGACTGATTGAGTCTCATCCCTATGCCGGCGCGTGGAGCACGGCGCCCCATCAGCAAGCGCCAGCCTGGACGGCCGATTGTGCAGGAATCACTCGCCAAGCCTCGCCGGTTTCGTCCAACATCCAGCCTTACCTCGGCCCCTCGGCCAGTACCCAATTGACCGAGGGGCCCGGTTTCCATCCCGACTCGGGGCAAATCAAGCTGTCGCAATCTGTCGGCGCCCCATCGTTTGAGGCAGAGGCACCTCCTGCGCCGGGCAATGGATCCGTGAGCGCTTGGGAGGCAAATTGTATTAGGGTCAGTGCCGCTCCCTCACAAGCCATCATCGATATGCCAATCGACCTTAATCGTCTATCTAATTCGGGACTCATCGAGTGGCTCGGCTTTGCTCCCGGTTCGGAGCAAGCCAAACCAGAAAGGCGCACGGAACAAGGGGCATCGGGCAATACTCAGGCGAGTAGTGTGCGCCGCCGCAGGGCTCCGCCGATCCCCGTTGACAAGGTGAAAACTTTGTGCGAGCTCGGCCCCGAGAAAATTGAAAAGCTGGGCGGACTCAGGGGCGTGGCCAAGAAGTACAACATCGCTTACACGACTGTTCAGAAGTACATTCTTGTGGACGGTACACCAGGACCGCTGGCCAACGATCGGCTCAATCCACATGAGAAAGTTGTGGTGACCAATGACTTGCTGAGGGAGTGGGAGACGCTCAGCGCGGCGCAAATTGAAGACATGGGCGGACTCATCGGCGTGGCTGAGAAGTACAACGTCAAGTATGGCGATGTGAAGGAGCATGTTAGTGCCACCGGCGGGCTGAGCCAAGTAGGCATGGACCGGCTCTACCCGGACATGAGAAATCCGGTCACCGACGCCATGGTGATTGCTTGGAGTGAGCTCAACGCGGCACAAATTAAAGATAAGGGCGGAATCTATGGCATCGCCCGAGAGTACAACGTAAAGGTCTCCACACTTAGGCATTTACTTTCGCTTACCGGACTGAAGAAGCCCGGCCAAACGCGGCTCGCCAACGCTCTCGAGCGGCAGAAGGCAAACGTTGCCTGACCTCATCAAGGTGATCCTATTACGCATTAGGGGCCGCCACGGGCGCGGAGCCGGACAGGAAGTACGGACTGCATGATGACCGCAGGTAGCAATGGCGCAACGAGCGGTTCGCGATAGCGCAGGCGGTACCAGCCCATCCAGTAACGCATGGCCGATGGGTAGCTCTGGCGTATTGGCCATACGCGCAATGCGCAAAAGATGCAATTAATATGAGTCTTTCGCGGGCCACCCCCTGAAATCGACAGGCGTAGCGGCCCGATAGCATCCAACGCAGGAACGATTACGTCGGCCGTTTCGGGACCACATTATTTGAGAGTGGCTGGAGCGGCGCCTCGGGAGAGCTCAAAGCGTTGTCCTCGCCGCTGCCGCATTATGCGTCGCCCGGCTGCTGCCTCACCGGATTCCAGCCTAGCGCGTTATACACATGGTAACGGGCGATCCCGGTATATTCATGCAATGCGAAATCCGCGACGGCGAAGTTGTACGACAGCGGCAGCGCAGACATTCTTGCGCGCAGATAGTCGGCACGCACCGGTGTCGCGGTGACCCCAAAGTGCGAGAAATACAGCATGCTGCGTCGCATATGGATGCCTGACGACACCAGTAACGTGCGGCCGGCATCGTAGCGCCGAAGCAACGCGCTGGTGAATTGTGCGTTCTGCCAGGTATTCATACTGTCGGACTCGAGAAGCACATCAGTTGCCTGGATGCCGAGTCTGAGCAGAGATTTCCGATAGACGATCGCTTCTGGGGAGCCGGTTTTCTGCGCATCGCCGCCACTTACAAATATCTTGCAATCCGATTCCGTCTTGCGACAGTCGTTATAGAGTTCTGCTGCTTCAACGATGCGCGCGTACGAGAACGTTCCCGGTTCGACGGAATTGGTGCGCGCGACCTTTTCGGTGCCGGCACCCAGCAGCACAATCGCATTGCGTTTGCTCCATTCGATTGTCGGCCTCACGTCATAGGCTGATTGCAGGTTGCTCAACAGCCATGCCGGAATGGGACCGCAGCCGACCGCCAGAAACAAGATGATCGATATAGCGTAGAGTGTTCTACTTGTGCGACGCCATTTGAGTGCTGCGCAACTAGCGGCGAGCACAATCACTACGACAAGCATCGTGAGAGTCATCCGAATAGCCTCCGATAAGAAGTACGCCAATTGGCCGTTTCGCAAATCAACGTGCGATTAATTTAGCATCGGCGTACGAAGGCTCCTGATGGCGGCCCAAAACGGACATCGGCTATGCGTGCGTGAGTACACATGAACAGGATCCGAGCCTGCAAATCCGTTGGGCTGGTTTCGCGTCAGTTCGCGGAAGCGGTCCCGCCGGTCCCCTCGGTGCCTTCGGTGTCATCCCCCATCAAATCGGCCGCCCGCGAACGTTGCATGTCAGCGCGCCGGAAGTAGCCGATGACGGTCGCCACGCTCGTATGCCCGGTCATCGTCATGGTCTCGGCGAGCGGCACTTGCTGGCGCGCCGCTTCCGTCACGAAGCCCGCTCGCAGCGAGTGAGCCGAGAAGTCTCCTTCCAGTCCAGCAAGTGCACAACGCGCGCGAACGATGTCGCGCACGGCCGCTTCGGTGAGTGCCTCACCGACATGCCCGCCGCGCCGCACGCGACGAAAGATGGCGCCCTGCGTAATGCCGGCGGATGTCAACCAGTCAGTGAGCGCGACGCCGGCCGCACCCGTGACCGGCTTGTCGTTTTCTGGCAGGTCGACGCCTTGCTGGTTCGTTTTCGACCAGGCGAGTGTGTAGACGTATTGGTCCGGTCCCGTGCGCCGCACGTTTTCGCACGTCGCGCGTACGACTTCCGAACGGCGTCGCCCGCCGCTGGCCCACGCGAACAGCAGCAAAGCCCGGTCGCGCTTGCCTCGCAGCGAGTCGTCGCAGGTGGCGAGCAGGGCACGCAACGGCTCGCGCGTGAGGGCGTCTTTCTTGGCCGTTCGCACCCCCCGTTTCGCATAGGCGCGTCGCGTTTTGGCGAGCAGTTCGCGCACGGCGGGCTGCGCACAGGGATTCGGTAGATCGCGCGACGTGTGCAACTTGCCGATGACGCTCAGCCGGTGCAGCAGGGTGGCCAGGGCCGGTGGCCCAAGCCGGCCTTTGAGCCCTTGCGCGACGAGTTCGGCGTCCAGCGCGGCGGGCATTTCCGTCGTCAGCCCGTGCTTGCCCTGATGCTGTGCGTGGTCGACGACGAACTGCACGATGACCGCAGGCGGCAGCGGCGCAACGAGCGGCTCGCCATAGCGCAGGCGATACCAGCCCATCCAGTACCGCATGGCCGATTGGTAGCTCTGACGCGTATTGGCGGAGTCGCCTTCCCGGACGAGCGCCTGCACGGCGGCTCGGGCATCGACATCGAGCAAGGCCGGATCGAGTGGACCCGGCAGGCGAAGGGGCGGGGCATTCGACATCGGCGCATTTCGCTTCGAGCGGCGTGGTGAAATGGCATCGGATGTAATTTTCTTACCGAACATATAATTTCATATGTAATATGTAATAAATATAACGTTTATTGCCAATAAGGATCGATAATCTTCCATTATCGTGGGTTATTTGGCAATGTCACCGTTCGAAAGGAGTTTCCGCCCATGGCTCAGCTTTCCTCGTCGAATTCGACTCCGCAAATTCCGCAAATTCCGCAAACCCCGGCGCCGCGCCCGGGCGGTCGTGGCATCTCGGAGCTGGATGTCTGGACCGCAGCCGATGCGTTGTTGATGGCTGGCCATCGTCCGACCATCGAACGCATTCGCCAGCAATTGGGGCGCGGATCGCCAAACACCGTCAGCCCCTATCTCGACGCGTGGTTCGCGGGCCTCGGGGCTCGATTGAAAGGCGCGGGGCATGGGCCCGCGGCGCTCCCCGAGGGCATGGCGATGCCGGAGTCGGTGGCTCGGGCGGCGCTCGATTTGTGGACGCTCGCGCTGCAGGAAGGTCGCGCGGCACTGGCAGAAGAGGCCGCGGCGCAACGCGCGGTGCTCGACGCCCGGGAAGCTGAGCTGGCGGCGGATCGTGAAGCGCTGGAGCAGGCACGCGCCGTGTTGCACGAGCGGGTCGCGTCGGCGGAGACAGCGGCCGCGGACGCGCGTCAGGCGCGTGACGAGGCGCAAGCCCAGGCGCGTCGTGCGGAAGCCCTGCTGATCGATGCACAGGCGGACGCCGTGACATCGCGGCAGGCGTTGGCCTCAGCCCGCGACGCCGCGCAGGCATTGCAAGACGAGCATGTGAAACACCGCGCGGGATGGGACGCCGAGCGCGCCAGGCTGATTGAACGCGCCGACGCCAATGAACGCCGGCTGATGCTCGAACTCGACGCGGCGCGTGAGTCGATCAAGTCGCTGCAACAAGAACGCAAGCAGGGGCAGCGCGAACTGCAGGAGGTACAGACGGCGCTGTCCGCCATGACCGAAGCGCAGCACGAAATACGTTCGGCCAAGGCACTCCAGGACGCTGTCATTGCGCGCCTGCGTGAGCAGGTCAGTACGCAGGAGGCGCTTGCGGCGACCTATCAATCGATGCTCGCATCACCAGGGGTGTCGGCGTCCGTGGGGCGTGCTGCGATTGCCACCCGCAAGCGCCGCGTCGGCAGCGCTGCGCCCGGGGCGGCCTCGATCCTCCGGAGAGCGCGGCGGACTTGAACTTGAGATTGGCCGGCGTCTTATTGTGCCGGCGTCTGTGCCAAGGTCCGCGGCGGCGCATCCCATCCGCCACCCAGCGCGCGGAATGTGGCCACGGCCGCGCGGGCGTTGTCGGCCTGCGCGAGCGCATCGGCGTCGCGCACCGTGAGTAGCTGACGGTCCGCGTCGAGCACTTCGTAAAGACTCACCGTGCCGCCGGTATAAGCCTCTTGTGCGCTGTCTCGCGCCCGCGTCTGTGCTTCCACGGCGCTTGCCAGGTCCTTGCGCTGCTGTTCCAGTTCGACGAGCGACACGATCGCGTTCTCCACGTCTTCCGTTGCGTGCAGCATCGTCAGCCGGTATTCCGCGAGCGCCTGTGCGTTGGCGCCGCGTGCCTGCGCCACCTCGGCGTCGATCCGACCGAAATCGAAAAGCCGCCATCGCAGACCGAGTGCAGCCAGCGGTTGGAACGTCGCCGCGCTCGGTACGCGTCCGCCCGCCAGCGTCTCGAATTCCAGCACGCCCGACAGGGAAAGCTTCGGGTAATACTCGGCCAGCGCTGCTCCGATGCGCGCGTTCGCGGCGGCGAGCCGACGTTCGGCGGCAATGACGTCCGGTCGACGACGCAAGAGATCTGCAGGGGCGCTCGCGTCGGCGATGGCCGGGATGGCGATGGGCCGGGCATGCGCGTCATCGCGCTGCGTGGCCTCGCTCATGCGGCGCGCGTACGTGCCGGGCGCGGCTCCCATCAGCACATCCAATCGGTTGAGCTGCGTCTCGCGCTCGATGCGCAGCGGCGGCAGTGTCGTGCGCGCCTGGGCGAGCAGGGCTTCGGACTGCGCGAGTTCGCGGGCGGTGGCCAGTCCGTCCTTCAGGCGCAGCCGCACGATTTCCATGAGACGCGTGTCGGTCTCGATCTGATCCTGCGCGATGGCCAGGCGTCGCTGTGCCGCCCGCACACGGAAATAGGCGTCGGCCGCCTCGGCCACGACGCTCACTCGAACCCCGTCACGCTGCGCTTCGGCCGCCTGTGCCACGGCACTCGCCGCCTGTGCGGTTCGCGCCAGCCCGCCAAACAGATCCAGTTCCCAACTCGCGCCTGCGCCGATGTCGTAATCCGTGGAGTTGCGGTTGTAGCCCGGCCTGCTGCGCGCCAAGGCGCCCAGCGGGCTTTCCAATGACTGGTGTTGCCGCGTCACTCTGCCATTGAGCGCGAGCGACGGCAGTCGTTGTGCTCCCGCGGCGCGCGCTTGTGCCCGAGCCTGCTCGACGCGTGCCATCGCCGCCTGCAGATCGAGGTTCTGGACCAGCGCCTGCTCGACGATGCCGGTGAGCACCGGATCCTGAAACCGCGTCCACCACGCGTCGAGAGCTGCGGCGTCCTGCTGCGTGCCGGTCCGTACGCCGAGCGCCGCATCGCGCTGCTTGAGCAACACGCCGCTCGCGAAATGCTCAGGGAGATCGACCTTCGGGGGCGCATAGTCCGGGCCGAGTGCGCATCCCGCCAGCGTGCTCACCGCGAATGCCAGCCAGACATGGCGCAAAGAGAAGGGGGGCGCGACGGGTGGCGTAGTCCGCTTGGGCGGCATGGTGCGAGCGAAGGACATGACGGTAAATTAGTTACTTGCAAAATAATAGTTTGCAACTCTATACTCACTTCCATTATGAAAGCAACAACTCGTTGCAACTTGCGCCGTCCCCCATGCCACCCCTCATGAACTGAAGAAGGATCGACCCATGACATCCCCGAATTCCCCCGCCCCGAGCGCTGCCCCGACAGGCGGCTTTCCCGGCAAGCGTCTCGCGGCGCGCGGCTTCGTTGTGCGCGGCGTGGCGATCGTGGCGGCGCTGGCCGTTCTCGGCTACGGCGTCTACTGGTGGACGACGGCGCGTTATCTGGAATCCACCGACGACGCGTACGTCGGCGGCGACGTTACGGTGTTGGCGCCGAAAGTGCCGGGATACATTGCGCAAGTGCTCGTGACGGACAACCAGGCGGTCAGGGCGGGTGACGTCCTCGTGCGGCTCGATGACAGGGATTACCGAGCGGCGCTCGCCAAGGCGGAGGGTGCTGTCGCGGCACAGCAGGCGCTGCTCGCCAATCTCGACGCCACCGCGAGGCTGCAGACGGCAGTGATCGCACAGGCGCACGCGAGCGTTGCGGCCGTGACCGCCGACGCCCGTCGCGCTCATGACGATCAGGTGCGCTATCAGGACCTCGTCGCCAAGTCCGCCGTGTCGGTGCAGAGTGCGCAGAAGGCGGACGCCGACTACAAACAGATCGTGGCCAATCGTGATCGTGCGCAGGCCGGCGCCACGGCGGCGGAGCGTCAGCTCGACGTCATCGCCACCCAGAAGCAGCAGGCGCAGGCCGCTCTGGCGCAGTCGATAGCCGAGCGAGACATCGCCAGACTGAATCTCGAGGACACCGTGGTGCGTGCGCCGGTCGACGGCACCGTCGGCAATCGCCGGGCCAGGACCGGGGCGTATGCACCGGCCGGCACGCAACTGCTGTCGATCGTGCCGGCGCACGGGCTATGGGTCGATGCGAACTTCAAGGAAGGGCAACTCGCGCGGCTGCGCCCCGGCATGCCGGTGAAGATCGAGGCCGACGTGTTGCCGGGGCGGGTGTTCCACGGTCGCGTTGCGAGTCTCGCCCCCGCGACCGGCGCACAGTTCAGTGTGCTGCCGCCGGAGAATGCAACGGGCAACTTCACGAAGATCGTGCAACGCGTGCCGGTGCGGGTGCAACTCGACGACGCCGACGGGCATCTCGGCACGCTACGCCCTGGGTTGTCGGTCACGGCTGAAGTCGACGCGCGCGGGGAGGGCCGTGAGTCGCCCGCTACACCTGCTACACCCGCGGCACCGGCGGCGGCCAAGGTAGCTGCACGATGAGCGCCGCCGGAGCGGTGTCGCCGACGGCGGCGCCTGCGAACGCACCGGGTGCCGACCATGCCGTGGCGCAACCCGCACCGCCGGGGCCGTCGGCCAACGATGCGCAGGGCGAGGGCCGGCCGCCGGCGCAGGGTGGAGGGTTTTCGGCGGATGCGATGTCGACGCAGGCAAAGGTCGTCGCCTTCGCGACGATGGTCGTCGGCATGTTCATCGCGTTGCTCGACATTCAGATCGTGTCGGCGTCGCTCAGGGACATTGGCGGTGGCCTGTCGGCCGGCGCCGACGAGACGGCGTGGGTCCAGACGAGTTACCTGATTGCCGAGATTATCGTGATTCCACTGTCGGGCTGGCTCTCGCGCGTGATGTCGACGCGCTGGATCTTCGCCGCGTCGGCCGCCGGATTCACGGTGGCGAGTCTGCTGTGCGGGGCCGCGTGGAATATCCAGAGCATGATCGCATTTCGCGCGCTGCAAGGGTTTCTCGGCGGGTCGATGATTCCGCTGGTCTTCACCACGGCGTTCGCGTTCTTTACGGGGCCGCAGCGTGTGCTGGCGGCGGCTGTGGTGGGCGGGTTGTCGTCGCTGGCGCCAACGCTCGGGCCGACCATCGGCGGCTGGATCACGGACAACTATTCGTGGCACTGGCTCTTCTTCGTCAACCTCGTGCCCGGGATCTTCGTGACGGTGACCGTGCCGCTGCTCGTGCGCATCGACCGTCCCGACTGGTCGCTGTTGCGCGGTGCGGATTATCTTGGCATGGTGTTGATGGCCGTTTGCCTGGGCTGTCTCGAATACACGCTGGAAGAAGGGCCGCGCTGGGACTGGTTCGGCGACGACACGATTCGCGCGACGGCATGGCTCGCCGGGTTGTGTGGCATCGCATTCATCTGGCGCAGTCTTGCGTACGCGCGGCCGGTCGTGGATCTGCGGGCGCTGAAGGACCGCAACTTCGCGCTCGGCTGCTTCTTCTCGTTCGCCACCGGGATCGGCATTTTCGCGACGATCTATCTCACTCCGCTGTTCCTGGGACGGGTTCGCGGTTTCTCGGCGTTCGAGATCGGTATCGCCGTGTTCTCGACCGGTATCTTCCAGCTGATGTCGATCCCGGTGTACGCCATGCTCGCCAACCGCGTCGATCTGCGGGTATTGATGATGGCTGGCATCGGCGCCTTCGCGTTGTCGATGTGGCAGTTCGCGCCGCTCACGCACGATTGGGGCGCGGCGCAGTTGCTGCTGCCGCAGGCCTTGCGCGGTGCGGCGCAACAGTTTGCTGTCGCGCCGATCGTCACGCTGACGTTGGGAAGCCTGCCGCCGGCGCGGTTGCGCCTAGCGTCGGGGCTGTTCAACCTGATGCGCAATCTTGGCGGCGCCATCGGGATCGCGGTATGCACCACCGTGCTCAACGACCGGACGAATCTCCATTTCTTCCGGCTCGCCGAGCGCATGGGCGAGGGGAGTCCCGCCGTCGGATCATGGCTCGCCGGCGTGGGAGCGCGCATGAGTGCGGCCGGGCTCGATGCGATCGATGCGCAAACGGCGGCGCTTCGTCAACTCTGGTTGCTCACCTTGCGCGAGGCGCAGACGATGACGTTCGGTGACATCTACGGGGGTCTGGGGCTGATCTTCATTTGCGTGACGTTGATGGTGCCGCTGATGCGGCGGGTTGCACCGCCGAAAGCACCGACGGCTGACGCGCATTGAGGCCTTGGCTGTGGAATTCACTTTAAATGTTTGATATCAGGAATGATTTGTAACTTTTTGATTTTATTCGATTAAAAATGGAGCGAGAAGGAGGGCGCCGGATTCGGTGCGATTGACACCGTCGCCGGCTTGCCAGTCGGGAGCGACGCGCTTATGCTCGCTTGCATGGTAGTAGCAACGGGGTGGCCGGCGTTGTCGCCAGTGCCCTACCGGAGGAAGCTATATGCAACGAAAGACGTTTCGCGACATGCAGTGCCCCATCGCCCGCAGCCTGGAGCGCGTGGGCGAATGGTGGAGCATTCTGATCCTACGCGAGGCCGGATACGGCACCACGCGTTTCGATGACTTCCAGCGCCGTCTGGACATCGCGCCCAACATGCTGACGCGGCGTCTGAATGCGCTGGTGGAGGAAGGTCTGCTCGAGCGTCGGCAGTATTGCGACCGGCCGCCGCGTTTCGAATATTTACTCACCGATGCGGGCCACGATTTCCGTCCAGTGCTGTGGGCAATGTTGGCATGGGGAAACCGGCATTTCGCACCGGAGGGTATTTCGGCACAGCTGGTGGATCGGGAGACGGGGCAAGTGGTCGAGCCGGTGGTGATCGACGCCGTGACGGGCGTGCGGCTGGATCCGAAGCGCCATGTGCCGGCGGCGGGGCCTGCCGCCAGCGAAGGCACGCGCAAACGCCTGGCCCGAGCCGCGGCATTCGCGACGGGGCAAGCGCTCGACGCATTCGAAGACGCCGAAGCGGCTAACGCCTCTCGTTCCGAGGGCTGAGCGTCATTGCGTCGTTACGCGTGCAGCGCGCCGGTGGACACCCGCCGTGCCGCGCCACGTGGCGCAGACACGGCTGCCTGACGCTCAAGCTCAGGCCAACGCCGCAGTCGCGGCGCCGGGCATTCCCGGCAGGGAGGCGAGCAGACGGGCGAACGCGTCGCTCGTAAGTGGCTTGCCGAGCAGGAAACCCTGCAGTTCATCGCAGTCCAGCGTTTTGAGCGCCTCGCGTTGCGATGCCGTCTCCACTCCTTCGGCCACGACGTCCATATCCAGCGAGTGGGCCAGCGCGATGATCGCCGACACCACGGCGCTGCCTTCCTGGCCGCAGGTATCGAGTCCGTTGGTGAAGAACCGGTCCATCTTCAACTGCTTGACGCGGAAGCGTTGCAGGTAGGCGAGGCTCGAATAGCCGGTGCCGAAGTCGTCGATCGCCACTTCGAAGCCATATTCCTGAAACGCGCGAATCACATCGATGGTGTGCTGCGCGTCGAACATGGCCACCGTCTCGGTAATCTCGAACATGAGCCGGTCGCAGGTGACGCCGGCTTCCGTCACGATCGCCACGATGTTCTCCACCAGCGACGACTGCGCCAACTGGCGCGGCGAGAGGTTGATCGCGACTTTCACCGGCGGGAGCCCCGCGGCGTCCCATTCCCTGATGTGCTGGCACGTCGCGCGCACCACCCAGTAGCCGATCTGCACGATCTGCCCGGTGCGCTCGGCCACCGGGATGAAATCGACCGGCTGCAGCTCGCCGAAGGTCGGGTGCGTCAGGCGCAGCAATGCTTCGGCGCCGGCAAGCGCTTCGGTATCGCCCCGGTATTTGGGCTGGAAGTGCAGCGAGAAATACTGCTCGTGCTCCGCGTCGTGCAACGCCTGCTGGATCTCCCAGGTGCGCTGTGCCGCGGCGTTCATGCCCGGTTCGAAGTAGCGGAACGTGCCGCGCCCGGCGCGCTTGGCTTCGTACATGGCGGTGTCGGCGTGCTTGAGCAGCACGTCGATGCTCTCGCCGTCTTCCGGATACACGGCCACGCCGATGCTGGGCATGACGTGCAGCGACTGGTCGCCCACCCGCAGGCCGTCTCGCATATCGTCGAGCAGGCGCTGCGCCACGCGGCCCGCCACCTGGGGCGTGGACAGTGAGCCGAGCAGTACCACGAACTCGTCTCCGCCCAGGCGCGCCACCACGTCGTCGCCATTGACGTTCTTGCGCAGGCGTTTGGCGAAGGCGCGCAGAACGTCGTCGCCCACGTTGTGGCCGAGCGAATCGTTGATGGTCTTGAAGCCGTCGAGATCCATGAAGAGCACGGCGAAGCGGCGCCGGTCGCGGCGCGAATGGATCAGCATGCGCGCGGCGGCGTCGTGGAGCGCGCGGCGATTGGGCAGGTCGGTCAGCGCGTCGTACGTCGCCATGCGGGCGATCTGGGTATTGAGCTGCAGGACGGAGTTGGCGAGGAAGCTGGTGCGCGCATCCAGGCGCGAGACGAGCAGCGTGGTGACCAGGATCAGGAACGTGAACAGGCTGACGGTCGTCACGAGCCACGGCGAGCTCACGCCGGAGGCCGCGCCGCAGATCGTGCCGGGGGGAAAGTTGGCGGCGGCCATGCCGGTGTAATGCATCGTCGTGATGGCCAGCCCCATGACGATGGCGGCGCCCACGCGCTTGGCCAGGACGTACCGCAGGTTGCCGTCGCGCAGCGTCTGTGCGATCCACAGGGCGGCCGTGGCGGCGAGAATGGCGATCGCGACCGACGCCGCGAAAAGCAGCGGGTCGTACTCGATCGCCGGGTTCATTTTCATGGCGGCCATGCCGGTGTAGTGCATGGAGGCGATGCCGATGCCCAGCGTGGTGCCCGCAATGGCGAGCCGCCACCTGGTGAAGCGCTCGCTGGCGACCAGCCAGAGCGCGCCCCACGAAATCGCAATGGCGATGGCGAGCGAGCCAGCCGTGATGGCCGGATCGTAGCCGAGCGGTACGGTCGAGGCGCTGTCGAGCGGCGTCCAGGAGGGTGACAGCGAAAGCGCCATCATGCCGATGAAGTGCATCGACCAGATGCCGATGCCCATGGCGGTGGCGCCCACGGCAAGCCAGGCATGGCGCATGCCGCGGTGAATCAGGAGATAGATGCGACCCGAGAGATCGAGCGCCGTAAACGACGCCAGTACCGCAACCGCGAGCGATAACGCCACGAGCCAACTACTGTACGAACTGGACATATGAAAACCGACCGAAAAGTCCCGCTTAACTGGTTATCGGCACGGGTGGCCGATAGTTGAGGGTCGTGTCGGAATTTTTCCGACGGCAGGCGTCTCCAATTTGCCAGTCGAGTGAGCGCAATGGAATCGGCCGATGTCAGCGCATGCCGCGCCGGTGCTCGACAGTGCCGATGCCATAGTGAATAATCCGTTCATATCTGCCTCCCGCCGGCGTTTCCGGTCACAACCGGGCCAGCCGGCGTCGCATGCGTAACGCGCCTTGAGCGGCGATCCACGGCGTTGCGCTGTCGCGTCCAGGGGGAAATGGGCCAGAGGCCGGATATGGCAGCCCTCGATTTTGCCTGATTTCCGTGGGATTTCCTTGCACCGCGTTCAATCTCGATGAACAACTTGCCCGCAGGAGCCGTGATATGCGCATTCGCATTGGGCTGTTGCAAGTGTTGGTGGTGGTGTGTGGATTGGCCGCGGGGCCGGGTTTTCCGGCCGATACGGTAACGCCGGCGGCGTCCGGAACTGTTGCGGCGGCAGGCGCGAGCGGGGCGGCCACAGCTCAGGCCTCGACCGGCACCACCGCGGCGCTCGACGCGCAGGATGGCGTCGCGCTTCGCTTCATGGACCGTCCGGTCGCCACGTTTCGCGGCGTTCTCGCCGGGGCCTCCCCCGAAGTCCGGGCCGCCCGCGCCCGCGCGGTGCTCGACAATCTGCCGGCCAGTGCGCTCGGTGCCCCGGTGGATATGCTGCATGTCCCCGTGGGCGGCGTTTCCGGCATCGCGTTCCGCGTGCAGGACCACTTTCTTTTCGCGCTGACGGCTGACGACCTTGCGCCGGGCGACCCGCGCGGACTTGACGAGACCGGCGAGGACGTTCGCCAGAATCTCCAGGCGGTGTTTGCCGCACGCCGCGCCCAGCTTCATTGGCCGACGATCCTCCGAGGTGTGGCGCTCAGCGCGCTGGCCACCGGCGTGCTGGCGTTGCTCGTGATCGGCGTGGGGCGCATGCGAACACGGCTGGCGATGCGTCTGCAGGCGGTATTCGAGAAGCACGTCCTGCAACGCACCGCGCGCACGTTCGACTGGACCGGCTCGGCCATGCAGCTCGTGCATCAGATCGTACAGATCGGCGCCGTGTGTCTCGTGCTGATGTTCGCCTATCTGTACCTGATCTTCACGCTGATGCAGTTTCCGGCCAGCCAGCCGACGGCCACGCGCCTGTTCGAATTCCTCTGGGGGCTGGTGGACCGCTTCGGACTGGCCGTGGCCGACGCGATTCCGGGCGTCATGACCGTGGTCGTCATCTTCCTCCTGACCCGGGCGTTGCAAAGCCTTGTCAACAACGTGTTCGACGCGGTGCAGGGCGGCCGCCTGAACATCCCCGGCATGCACCCGGAAACGGCGGGCGCGACGCGCCGCCTGATGTCGGTCATGATCTGGGGACTCGCGATCACGTTCGCCTATCCGCATATGCCTGGCGCGCAGAGCGACGTTTTCAAAGGGCTGTCGGTGCTGCTCGGCCTGATGGTCACGCTCGGCTCCAGCGGCATCGTCAATCAATTGATGAGCGGCATGGTCGTGATCTACAGCCGTTCGCTCAAGAAGGGCGACCTGGTGTCCATCGGCGATGCGACGGGGGTGGTGGTCGGTGTCGATGCCCTCTCGGTGAAGCTCGTCAATCTGGCACAGGAGGAACTGACGATCCCCAACGCGGTGGTCGTCGCCTCGACGGTGCGCAACTTCACGAAGCAGGGCCGGCAGCGCGGTGTGGCGATCAGCACGATGGTCACCATCGGCTACGACACCCCGTGGCGGCAGGTGTACGCCATGCTCATCGAGGCCGCCGAGCGTACGCCGCAGGTGGCGCAGCAGCCGGCGCCGTATGTGCTGCAACGGGGACTCTCCGATTTCTACGCCGAGTACGAGATCTTCGCGACGCTTCGCGATCCGGCCACACGTTTTGCCGCGATTTCGGCGCTGCACGAGAACATTCAGGACGCTTTCAATCGCTACGGCGTGCAGATCATGTCGCCGCATTTCAGAGATCAGCCCGAATCGCCGCTCACGATCCCGCCGGAGCATTGGTATCCCGCCCCGGCGCAGGCGCCGGGGGAGGCGAATGCGACGACGCCATCTCAGTCATAAGGAGCCGGCCATGCTTCCCGTGTCGTCGTCCGCCAAGTCGTCCACCAAGTCGCCGACCCAATCGCCCACTCAGCCGTCTTCCCGGCGCACCCCGAGCGAGGAGCCGCTCGCCGATGCTGGCGCCACGGCCGCGCCGGCATCGCCGGTCGTTCCGTTCGAGTCCCGCGTGGCGGCAGGCCGCCAACTGCGCCAGAAGACGCCCCGCGGCGACCATGCCCATCTCGGCGATCTCGATCGCGACATCCTGGCGCTGCTGCGCACGAGCAGCGACGGTCGCGTCCCCGCGCTCGTGCCGCTGCGCTACGGCCGCATGCTGGCGTCGCCGTTCGCCTTCTTTCGCGGCAGCGCCATCGTGCAGGCGCACGATCTGGCGGGTACGCCGCACACCGGGCTCACGATGCAGATCTGCGGCGACTGCCATCTGGCCAATTTTGGCGGTTTCGCCACGCCCGAGCGCACGCTGATCTTCGATCTGAACGATTTCGACGAGACGGCGCCGGGGCCTTGGGAGTGGGATCTGAAGCGGCTGTGCGTAAGTCTGGTGCTGGCGGCCCGGCAATTCGGCTTTGGCGACACCCTGGGCGTGCAGATGGTGCGCGCGGCGGTCGACGCCTATGCCCGCCGTCTGGACGAGTACGCCCACATGTCGACGATCGCGCTCTGGCATGAGCAGATCACGTTCGAGCGCATGCTCGATCTCGCCGGAACGGACCGGGTGCGCGAGGGCGTGAAGCGCGGCATTGCTCGCGCGTCCGGGCGCACGCATGAAAACGTGCTGCCCAAGTTCGCCCAGCACGTCGGCGACCACTGGCTGATTCGGGACACGCCGCCAACGGTCTTTCACGTGCACGGCGCGACCACGCTGTTCGGCCCCGAAGACGACTGGCTGGGGCTCGGCGACTGGCGCACCATGTTCGCTCCCCTATATAAGAGCTATGTGAGTTCGCTGCCCGTCGATCGCGCCCGCATGCTGACAAGCTATACGCTGGAAGACCTGGCGTTCAAGGTCGTGGGCGTGGGCAGTGTCGGCACGCGCTGCCTGGTGTTGCTCATGATGGACACGCACGGGCAGCCGCTCTTCCTGCAGTTCAAGGAGGCCTCGAAGTCCGTGATCTCCCGCTACTTCCGCAGCACGACGCCGAAGCACGACGGGCGGCGCGTGGTTGAAGGCCAGCGCCTCATGCAGGCGGCGTCCGATGCGTTCCTCGGCTGGGCCAGCGGGCCGTTCGGGCGTTGCATCTACGGTCGTCAGTTGCGCGATATGAAGATCTCCGCACAGTTCGAACTCTTCCGCGCCGACGGATTTCGCGAATACGCCGGACTGTGCGGCTGGGTGCTGGCGCGCGCACATGCCAAGGCGGGCGGCTGTGCGCCGGAAATGGTCGGCTACGTGGGGAAAGGCGTACGGCTGGGCGAGGCGCTGATCCATTACGCGACCGGCTACGCCGATCAGGTCGAGCGCGACTACGAACTCTTTCGGAAGGCGTGCCGCGACGGCAGGCTGGAGGCGCGTACCGATGCTGACATGGCGGCGGACTTCATGGTCTGAGTGCGCTGCGTCACGAGTCGCGAACGCCTCCATGCCTCCATGTCTTCACGCAACTCATCGACGCACCGCTTATTGTTAGTGAATTGCTTTCGAAAAGTGCTGCAATTCGTTGATTCATAGGCGATTGCTTTTTTCAAACCCCCATCCTCCCGTGACGGCCTGCGGCTTGCCAGCATGCGCCTACACGTCTTTCAGACTCCGCCGATTCGCCTGACGAACCGAGCTATCTACAATCGATTTCAACAAGTCAGGTGTGCAAAACGGAAGCACGGAAGCACCGGCGGCAGCCAAGGAGTTTGTCATGGCGAAGCGCAATTCCCCGTCGCCCGGCAACGCGGACGAAGGGATGCAGAACGAGGAACACGTACTCACGCATGAAGATGGCGACGCCGAGACTGTCGGCGGCGGAGGGCAGGGATCGGACGCGTTGAACGGCCCCGAGGGGACGAATTCGGCGGCGTCGCATGAGTCCAGGCAGTCCGCGATGCGCAATGCGCAGACGGCACAGGCCGTCAGGCAGAGCGATCCGGCATGGCTGGGCGCCTCTCGCCCGAAGCGAGGCGCGCAGCAAAAGCCAAGCACGCAGACGCCGTCGAAGGCACAGGCCGGAAATCCTGGCGGCGCTCGCAGTGGGCACGGGTATGCCCCGGAGATTGCCCATGGTGAGGAAAGCGGCTACGGTCCGGGCGACGCCCCCCCGGGCGAACACCCGCGGTTCGGGCGGCAGAGTGGCTATGGCCCTCATGACGATTACGCGGGCACGGGCCGAAACGCTGCCGGTCACGTGCCTTCGCCACCCAGCCCGACGCAATCGCGACGCGTGGTATGGCCGGAAGGGACGGTTGGCGCGCCGGGCGATGAGCAGACTTCGGCGAGAGCGGGCTTGCGCGGTACGTCGCAGCATACGACGTCCCTGCCCGTGCAGGCAGGCTCCCGCGGCGCCTCGTCGGCTCCTTCAGGCGAC
Source organism: Pandoraea pulmonicola (assembly GCF_000815105.2). Classification (NCBI taxonomy): domain Bacteria; kingdom Pseudomonadati; phylum Pseudomonadota; class Betaproteobacteria; order Burkholderiales; family Burkholderiaceae; genus Pandoraea; species Pandoraea pulmonicola. Next base: position 2,772,694 of record NZ_CP010310.2, read on the forward strand.
GCCGACGATGCCGTCCTGCGCGACGCGGTCCGCAAGGCGCTGCGCGATGCGTGGGATCTCGACGTGTCGAGGGTCGAAGTCTCCGTGAGAGGCGGGCGGGTGCTGCTGACAGGCGCCGTGCCCGAGCGATCGATGCAGCATGTCGTCGAGACCGTCGTGGCCAAGGTGGCGGGGGTGATCGGCGTCGACAACCAGTTGCACGAGCGTCGCGAGAAGCCGATGAGCCGTCCGGGCGAGAGCCAGGAAGGTCACAAGATCTGACGCCGTTCGCACGCACCACTGAATACCTGGCAGGGCCGCGACACGGTACGCACCGTGCATCGGGCCTGCCGGAGCAGGCAAGGCCGGACATCTCCGGACGAGGGGATGTATCACCTAGGACTCGTTCGTCGCTGGGCGCCGCACATGACGTGCTGAAGGTGACGCCCACGGCAGAAATGCCAACGATGCGACGACATTTTCGGGAGGTCATCAATGAAACGATCCAATCTGCTCAAACTCGTCATGGCGGGTGCGCTCGCCACTACCGGCATCGCGGCTCACGCACTGGATCAGGGCGGCATCATCAAGATCGCCGACGAGGCCGGCGCGAGTGGCGTGATGAAGGACACGGGCCGCAAGATCGACGACTCGGCGCTGACGGCCAAGATCAAGGGCGCGCTGCTTGCCAAGAAGGACGTGCCGTCGACCAAGGTGCACGTGACCACCCGCAACGGCGTGGTGCATCTGACAGGTTCGGTGCCGCAATCGGCGCAGAAGACGCTCGTCGTGGACACGGTCAAGGGCGTCGATGGCGTCGTCGACGTGAAGGACGATCTCAAGGTCGCGGAAAAGTGACCGCATTCGCGCCACGCGTAGCCGGCGTGCGTGCTGCACGCCGTCGATACCACTGGACGAAGGAGGAATCATGACCATGCATACCAGCCGCAGCGTCACGTCGCAGTCGGGCGCCCGCATCGTCGGTACCAGCCACAAATTGCCCGACGGCCCGGGCCCGTCGGTCATGGCGGCCGACTCTCTCGATGCGGAAGATGTCGTGAACGTCGCCGGGGAGAGTCTCGGCAAGGTCAAGCACATCATGCTCGATGTGCAGCGCGGCACCGTCGCCTATGCGGTGCTGTCGTTCGGCGGGTTTCTCGGCATGGGCGACAAGCTGTTCGCCATTCCATGGCATGCCCTGCAGCTCGACGTGGAGAACAAGCGCTTCATTCTCGACATCGACAAGGAAGCCCTCAAGAAAGCGCCTGGTTTCGACAAGGATCACTGGCCGAGCATGGCCGATCTGCAATGGGCCGAGCAGGTGCATACGTATTACACCGTCGACCCTTACTGGCATTGAGCCGGGCAGGACGTTGCCCATGCCGAGCCAAACCGGCATCTGCCGGCGCTTGCAGGGCCACCGGCTGAGGGCGCATTTGCCCGAGCCTTTCGATCCGGGCAAGCCGCCGGGAACGCCGCCGCCGAAGTCGCCGCCCGATGAGGACGAGCCACCCCCGGCGCCCCCGCCCGACAGGCCGCTCGACCCGCCGGTGGAAGAGCCGCCTGTCAGGCCGCCAGGCAAATATGTCGGGCGTCGGAGTACGCGAGTCGTGAGGGCGCGGGAGCAGGCGCTCCACTAACCGTCGGATCGACAAGGGAGGAAAGTCATGCTTGGCACCATCTTGTTGATTGTTTTGATCCTGCTGTTGATTGGCGCGATACCGGCCTGGCCGTACAGCCGGGGGTGGGGCTACTACCCGTCCGGCGGCATCGGGCTTGTCGTGCTCATCGTCGTGTTGCTGGTGCTGATGGGGCACATATGACCGGCGGCGCTTCGGCCCGCGGGCCGCGGCGCCAGTCGGCATCGCAACCGGATCCATGGTCCCCGGACGACGTTCGGGAGCCGCGTGCAAGGAGACATCGCCATGCCGTATCACCAAACGCGTGAGTTGCCTGCAAGTGTCAAGAACCACTTGCCCGCACATGCGCAAGAGATCTACCTCAAGGCGTTCAACGCTGCCTGGGACGAATACAAGGAGCCCGCCGAGCGGCGTGGCCACGAGTCGCGCGAGGAAGCTGCGCACAAGGTCGCGTGGGGCGCCGTGAAGAAGACTTACGAAAAGGATGAATCGTCAGGGAGGTGGCACGAGAAGAAGCGTCACCACTGACGACGGATTCCGAAGCGCGGTGCGAACGACGCGGCCCCAAAGGCGGGCTGCGCAGTTGCAGCGTGCCGTGCTTCGTCGACCCCCGATACGATTGCATCCGGTACCCGCATCCGGAGCGCAACCGTAGATTGCCGGCCCACCCACTGGGTCGGCTTTTTTGCGACGTCGTTGTCCCGTCGTTGTCGACTGCCGTCGACTTCCCGAGACGGTCAAGCGTTCGGAAACAGGGATATTGCGTCGCAAGGCACCGTCTGGGGTGCGAGGCTACAAGCGGCGTCCAATGTGAAATTTGTCGATGCTGCGTTGCAGCGCGTGTTCGGCAGGATTGCGGCCGTTGGCGTAGAATCGGCATCCTCGAGCGGGGCTGCCGTGATGGACCGCAACGGCGGATGCACCGTCGTTCCGGCGGTCAGTCGATACGGTACAGCGCCCGACGCCGTTTTCCTGTCCCTGCCGACAACCTTGCCAGTCTCGTGCTGGCTGTCACTGCCGAATTCCAATGAGTGCCCCCCAAGTCCTGCCCGCCGAGGCGGCCGAAGCGTTGCCCCCGTCGTCAATTCCCGTGTGGTTGTCGTTCGTCGCGTTGGCGATGGGCGGTTTCGGTATCGGCACGGGTGAGTTCGTCATCATGGGCCTGCTGCCCGACGTTGCCCGCGATCTGCACATCACCATTCCGCAGGCCGGTCACGCCATCAGTACCTATGCGCTTGGCGTTGTCATCGGCGCGCCGCTGCTGGCGGTGCTCGGTGTGCGTTTGCCGCGTCGCGCGTTCCTGATCGCCCTCATGGCGATGTTCTCGATCGGCAATATCGCCAGTGCCCTGGCGCCGAACTACCTGACGCTCATCGGGTTGCGTTTCCTGAGCGGCTTGCCGCACGGCACCTACTTCGGCGTGGCGTCGCTCGTTGCCGCCTCGCTGGTGCCGTCGCATCGTCGAGTCCATGCGGTCGGGCAGGTCATGCTCGGTCTCACGCTGGCCACGCTCTTTGGCGTGCCGCTCGCGGCCGGTCTCGGTCAGTGGCTCGGATGGCGCGCGGCATTCGTGCTGGTCGGCGCGATCGGTGCGCTTACCGCGTTCATGGTCTGGCGCTGGGTGCCGAACGTGCCCGCGCCGCACGGGGCAAGCCCGCTGCGTGAGCTGAGCGCGCTGCGCAGTTCGCAGGTCTGGCTCACGCTCGGCATCGGCGCCATCGGCTTCGGCGGCATGTTCGCCGTATTCAGCTATATCAAGCCGACGCTCATGCAGGTGGCGGGTGTGCCCGAAGCCTGGGTACCGTTCTACCTGGCGCTCTTCGGTGTCGGCATGGTGGCCGGCACGATCGTCGGGCCGCGTCTGGTGGCCGCCGCCTCGCTCATGCGCGCCATCGGCGGCACGTTGATCTGGTCGGCGCTGCTGCTGGGCGCATTCACGTTCACGTCGTCGAGCCCCTGGCTCGCCGGGATCAACGTGCTGGCCATCGGCACGATCATCATCATCGGCCCGGCCTTGCAGATTCGTCTGATGGACGTCGCGGGCGAGGCGCAGACGCTCGCGGCGGCGCTCAATCATTCGGCCTTCAACATGGCGAACGCCGCCGGCGCATGGCTCGGCGGCGTAGCGATCACGGCGGGCTACGGCTGGACGTCGACCGGCTGGGTCGGCGCCTTGCTGTCATGTGCCGGCATGCTCATGTTCGTCTGGGCCCGGTATGACGCGCGCCGGAAGGCGCGATAACACAGTCCCTGCATGGCGAGCATTGCCACGAACGCGAGCGGATACGCCCACCAGATGCCGGTGAGCCCGGCGATGCGCTCGAAGAGCAGGGCGGCCGGGACTTCGATGCCCAGCAGGCCGATCACGCCGATCAGCGCTGGAATCCACACCGTGCCGCTGGCCCGCATGGCGCCGACCATGATGACCGCCATGCCCATCGCCGGCACGCTCCAGGCCACGATGTAGAGCAGGTGCGTGGCGAGCGACAGCACTTCCGCATCCGTCAGGAAAGCGCGCATGATCGTGGGCGCGGCCAGGTAGATCAAGACGGTCAACGCGCCGGTCAGCCCGAGGTTGCACAGAAAGCCTGTTCGCACGATGGCGCCGACTCGTTCCCGGCGACCCGCACCGATGGCATGGGCGCAGAGAATCGACGCCGTGATGCCGAGCGTCATGACCGGTAGCTGGAGCCAGCTCATCACTTGCGTGACGGCCCCATAGGCGGCCGTCGCGTTCGCGCCGTGTCGGTTGACCATGCCCAGCAATGCCATTTCCGCGATCGCCATCGTCAGCATCTGCATGGCGGCCGGCACGCCGAAGCGCAGGATGCCGCGTACCAGGGCCGGTTGCCAGCGGACCGCCCGCCAGAGGTCTGCCCCCGGCGCCAGCGGATGTTCCTTGCGGCGCCAGTGACACGCCATCCAGACCAGGGCGATGCTGAATGCGAGCAATGTCGACGCGGCGGCGCTCGCCACGCCCAGACGGGGAAACGGTCCCCAGCCAAAGATGAACGCCGGCGTCAGGGCAAGCGACAGCAGCGTCGCGATCAATAGCGTGAACAGTGGTGAGACGGCGTCGCCCGTGCCACGGCTCATCGAGGTCGTCAGCCACAGCAGGAAAACGATGGGCATGCCGATGAGCATCCAGCGCGCGTAGGATGTGGCGGCGTCGAGCACGCGGGCCGGGGTGCCCAGCGCCTGCATGAGCGGCGAGGCGAACAGCCCACCGAACAGGCTGACGACGATACCGATCGCGAACATCATCACCAGCGCGGTGCCTGCGATATTGCGCACCTGTGGAAGATCCCGCGCGCCCCACGCCCGACCGATCATGACCGTCGCGCCGGCCGACAGACCGATCACGATAGCCAGCAAAAAGAAGAACACGGGAAAGAACGCCGAGGCGGCGGCAATCGCGTCGGTGCCGATCAGATGCCCGAGATAAATGCCGTCGACCGTGCCTGCGATCGACTGCAGCGCGTTGGTCAACATCATCGGCACGGCGATCATCAGCCAGGTACGCCACAGCGCTGGCGGGGGCGAGGTAGAGGTAGGCGAAGTCATGAGGTAGGTTCCTTGTGTTCGATCCTGAAGTTCATGGGGTTCGATGGGGTCGGGTAGGGCTCAACCCGAAGCACCCGGCAAAGCGGCGCCCATCTGGCGCGATGGCTGGAAATCGGGGGAGAGCGCGGCGCGCAACGCTGTGTCCGCGCCGCCAAGGCGACGGCGCTACATACCGGCGTCGACCAGGTCGTCAGTCGAGGCGAGGCGCAGTACGTGCGTGCGCACGTCCTCGGGCCAGTTGGCGATACGGGCGCTCAAGGCTTCCGGATCGTTCGCAAACAACGCGCGCGACGCTTCTTCGAAGTTCGGCAGATCGCCGGCGATCGTCGACATGAAACGGTACGCACGCTCCTGCGCCCGGCGCTGCAAATCGCGTCCGGCGTGCCGGCGACGCGCCTCGTCGACGAGTTTGCGCAGCGCAACGGAAGCCCCGCCCGGCTGATCGGCCAGCCAGTCCCAGTGGCGGGGCAGCAGCGTCACCTCACGGGAAACGACACCCAGCCTGGGGCGGCCACGCCCTTTGGCCGGGGCTTCTCCCGTTGCGGATGGCGCGGCTGCGGCAGGCGCGGGATAGCGTGCACGAATCTCGGCGGCCGAGCCGCGTACGTCCACATCCCGCGTGTCGCCGCGCAGGTCGTCGAAGATGAATACCGAGGCATGCGGGTCGGCGATCATCGCTTGCTGGAAGGCAATGGCGGCGTCCGCGAGCGAACCCGATGCGATGCGACGCATATCGCGAAAAACGGTGAAACCGAGGGGATGGGGTGGCACGGCGGACTCCGCTGGCGAACGAGTAATGTCAATACCGGCGAATATTACCCGGGCATTATTTGAAATGCAATATCACCCGGGTAATATTTTTCGATGTTCGCGGTGTCGGGGTCAAGCCGTCAAGGCGACGCCGCCATTCAGTCGTTCGAGCACGGTGGCGCGCACGGGGCCGGGGGCGTCGTCGAGCAGCGCGGGCCAACGAGACCGCGCTTCGCGCACGGTCTCGCGAGCAATCGTCATCAGCCGGCCCACGCGCAGCAACCCGGCGCCTTTCAGCAAACCTTCAAGGGCGCTCCAGTCGAACGCACGCAGCGTCTTGTCGATGGCGCGGTTCACGCCGTAGTGCGAGGCGGGCACGTCATGGAAGAAGGCGGCGACGCAGACCGGGTCGTACACCGGCGCGAGTTGCGGCGTGCGGGCGTCGGGGTAGGTCAGCGCCCAGTTCTTCAGATGGGCATCGGTGTTGCCCAGCAGAATGAAGGCGATCAGACGCCGCAGGAACTCGCGCACGTCGCGCACTGGCTGCGCCGAGAGCTGGTCGAGCACGCGCAGCATCGTCGTGTAGTCGATGTCGAGACCGCGGCCGTATTTGCTGCGCGGCGGGTATTGCAGCACCTGCGCAAACTCTTCCATATGCACACGGCGTCCGTCGGGCAGCCGGTCGAAGCGCGGCACCGCGAGAATGTGCTCGAAGGGCACCTGCTCGGGGAGTTCGGCATCGTGTCGTGAGATGATCTCGGCCTTCGCGCAATCGAGTTCGAGCGCGCCGCACAACCGATAGCCCGTGAATTCGTTCTGGACGAGATCCGGGTGCCGCGTGGTCGGCAACTTGAGGATGACCGAGCCCGCCCGCCCGTGGCGCTTGACGATGTAGCGACGCCCGTCGCGAATGGCCGAGAACTTCGTCACGACCCCGGGCAGCGACGCCGCATCTTCCACCGGCGTATCGACGAAGCCGGGTTCTACCATCTCCAGCCCGAGTGCCGTGTGCCAGCGATGCACGACATCCGGCACGCCTTCGCGTGCAGGCACCGGCTCGACTTCCAGAGCGCCCATCAAGTCGTGGCCGGCGGCGGCGAGCAGTTCGAACTCGTCGTCCGGGCTGCAGCGACGCTCGGCCGCCAGCCGTTCACGGTTGTGGCCCTCGGGCAGCAGATTCTCGAAATACACCGGCCAGCGGCCGTCGGTGCGCACCAGCCGGGCGTCCTGCCGCGAGGCCAGAATTTCGCGGGTGGCTGTCTCGCTCGCGCCGCGATACGCGAGCGAGAGCGTTGGGCGCTGTGCGTCGGCGATGTAATCCTCGTCGAACGACATGCGCAAGATGTCGCCGTACTGCGAGAGATAGCCGATAGGGCGTCGCGAGCCGTCAGGCTGATGGAGGTACGCGCGCAGGTATTTGATGTTCATTGGCGTAGACCGGCCGAGGGCGAGCCCGGCAGGCCGAGCGTCTCGACGATGGAAGGCGGCGCGGACACGCCACTCGGCTGGGCGAGGTACTTGCCGCCGGAACGAAGGAAGGCCTCGACTTCCTGGCGCAGGCCGGCCGGCACGAGCATGGGTTCGAGTCCGAGGGCGCGCGCCATTTCCAACACGGTCGAGATGCGCGGATCGAGCACACCGGACTCCGCCTTTTGCACCGTCATGCGGGACAGGCCCGACCGGTCGGCAAGCTCGGCCTGCGTCAGTCCGGCGTCCTTGCGTGCGGCGATGAGAGGTTCCATGAAGCTCATGATAGTAAGCTTTTTCGTAGAAATGATGCTTAATCTTAGCATCTCGCAAAAGCACTTGCCATAAAAAGCTAATAAAAAATATCTTTCATGGCAAAAAGATAATCATGATTATCATTGCTCGTCCCGACTTCCACGAACCTTGCCGCGGGAGGCCTTGAGACGCGATCGCACCTGTTTGGCGTCCCGGCGACGGACTTGACTGGCGAGCGTCGGTCGCGTGGCGACACGCCGGCGCGGCGCCACAGCCGCGGCATCGACAAGTGCCTGGAGGCGGGCCAGGGCGTCGGCCCGGTTGAGTTCCTGCGATCGATGTTGCTGGGCCTTGATGACGATCACGCCCTCCTGGGTAATGCGGTGATCGAGTCGCGCGAGCAGCCGCGATTTGACCTCGTCCGGCAGCGACGAGCGCATGACGTCGAAACGCAGGTGAATGGCGCTGGAGACTTTGTTGACGTTCTGACCTCCCGCGCCTTGAGCACGCATGGCGGTCAGTTCGACGTCTTCGGGAGCAATAGGAATGCGACGGTTCATAAGGCAAGCATAACGTTCCCGACGTGCCGCTCACAAGCGCCTAACCGCGCTGCCGGTGCGAAGTCATGCCGTCCGCCGCCTCAATACGGAGATGGTCGCGGGGGCGGCGATCGTCTGGAGAATCGTCGTGGTCACGGGGCCGGCACTGTGCGATTTCGTTCGGAAAACGAAATTGAAGGAGGTGACATCGACGTGCAAGGGGGGGGCGATAATTCAGAATGGTGATTCGGATTGCAAATTGACAGGAAAAACGGAATCGTTTAAATGGATTGAAAATCGCTCGAAAGTTGAAAGTAATTTTGTAACAAAATGTATCTTTGCGACGCACTGCCGTGCATTGGTTCCAGTTGAAGCTAGAGGAACTTTGACTTGAATCAAATGGCGATGAATTTCTTGAGGTGATTGTGATGTTAAGGCCGATGGCAAGGCTGTCCGTGGGTAATTTTAGTTACATGAGGGGCTCTTTTATTTGGGCATGCAAATTAAAATGATGTTGCGCGCTTGAATTATTTTGTTACTATCCAACGGAAACGTCAGGGTTAATAAAAACTCGTGAGTTTCCGATTTTTTGGTTTGGATAATTAAACAAATAGCGATCCCGGGAGCGGGACTCGCCTGCATTCATACATCAATAACAAGGGATTCACCATGAAGCTTCGGCAAGCCATGATTCTGGCCGGTCTGTTGTCGTTGGGGACGGTAGTGCACGCTGAGGAGGCGACGCGACCGGCGCCGATTGTCGCGGGGGACGTCGTCGAATTCCGCACCACGCTGCTCGGCGTCGATGCAAAGAAGCGCACCATCCAGGTCGCGGACGACTACGGTAAGCCGGTCACCTTTATCGTCGGCCCCGATGTGAAGAACTTCGAGCAAATGCGCAAGGGCGACAAGGTCGTCGTTGCCTATGAGCGCTCCGTCGCCATTTCCGTGGCGCCGGGCGACGGTGTCCGGAGTCGGATCGTGACCGAAGGCGCCGATCGTGCGGCGCCAGGCCAGCGTCCGGCGGCCGACGTGGCGCGCAACCTGACGGTCGTGGCGACCGTGCAGAGAATCGATCGCAAGGCGAACGTCATCACGTTGCGTGGCCCATCGCGCACGGTGGACATGGCCGTCGAGGATCCGAAGCTGCTCGAAGGCGTGAAGGTGGGCGACGCCGTGACGGTGAATTACACCGAAGCGGTTGCCGTGGCCGTTACGCAGGACCCGAGCGCCAAGCGCAAGTGGGTGCCGCCCGTTCCAGGCCCCGCTCCGAAGCCCTGAGGCCCCGAGGCCTCCCTCGCCCCCCCGAGGCCCCCCAAAAAAATCGGCATGCACCCGGAGATCGCTATGGCAAGGTCTGCCTTGAAGTTCGACGATGCAACCCATGCTGCTTTGCTGGCCGCAGCGCGTGACGCAGATGCGGCACATCCTCACAACAATCCCGCATTTCTTGACGCGTTCCTGTCGGATGTGTGGAAAGTCACGTACCGGATTTATGGGGCGCAGACGTATCTGCGTTTCATGGCGCAGGCTGGTCTGGCGCGTCGCCCCAGTGCCGGTACGGTACAGAAGGCCATCGTTCGTGCGCGCTCGATCTACGGAATTCCGGTGGTGCCCGCGTTCGGTGCGTTGCCCGTGGTCGGCCAGTCCGCCTGGGCCCGGCAACTGGAGCAGAATCTGGCGCGTGCGATCACGTTGCTGGACGCCATGCCCGAGAGCCACCATTCAACGAACGGCGCCGTGACCGACGTGGCCGACGCCGTGCGGCGCGTGCAGTACCTAGAGCAAGAGAACCTGGAGTTGCGCGCGCGGCTGGCGCAGATGGCTGCGGCAGCGGCCTATGCGCGCGAAGCGCTGGGCGAAACGCTAACCGTTTTTGCCCCGCACGCCGCGCACCACACCGGTGCCGACGGCCTTCAAGGCGCCTGACGGGCGAACGACGTTGGCGAAGCGGCGCTCTCGAGCGGGGCGAGGCGCCATTGAACGCCGTGCGAAGCTTTTCACGTGGGGTTGAGCAAGGGAGTGGCATATTGCGGTGCGTTGCGTTATAAACTTAACGCACCAAAAGTCGCCGCCCGATAGCCTACGGTCTGCCGTTCGACCCGAGGCCGCGTGCGCAGGCGCCAAGAACCTCAGCCCCACGCAGGAAAGTAATGATCGAACGTCCGTCGCCTCCCCCGGATCCTCAGCCCGTTTCGGGCACCGTCACCCGTAGTGCTATTTTTCTCGTCGCGACCGTGCGCGCCGACGAAGCCGCGCATGCGGCCGTGCGGGGCTGGTGCGCCGACGTTGCCGCCTATGTCCGCTCGGTCGGCAAGCGTGTGCCCTCCGGCAACCTGTCGTGTGTGGTGGGCTTCAGCGATGGCGCCTGGGACCGTCTGTTCGGCGCCCCGCGGCCTGTCGAACTGCATCCGTTCCGCGAGTTCGGTGCGGGCAAGCGCCATGCGCCGGCAACGCCCGGCGACCTGCTGCTGCATATCCGTGCCGACCAGATGGACCTGTGCTTCGATCTGGCCACGCTCATGCTCGGCAAGCTGGGCGACGCCGTGACCGTGGTCGATGAGGTGCATGGTTTCCGCTACTTCGACATGCGCGCCATGATCGGTTTCGTCGACGGCACCGAGAACCCGGAGGGACAGGAGGCGCTCGAGTTCACCGTCATGGGCGACGAGGATCCCGAATTCGCCGGTGGCAGCTATGTGCTCGTGCAGAAATACCTGCACGACATGACTGGCTGGAACGCGCTGCCGATCGAGGCACAGGAGCGCATCATCGGGCGCACCAAGCTCTCGGACGTCGAGTTCGACGAGGGCGTGAAGCCGAGCTGGTCGCACAGCGCGCTCACCACGCTCGAAGAAAACGGCAAGGAAATCAAGATCCTGCGTGACAATATGCCGTTCGGCCGACCCGGCTCGGCGGAGTTCGGCACGTACTTCATCGGCTACGCTCGTTCGCCCGCGCCCATCGAGCAGATGCTGGAGAACATGTTCGTGGGCCGTCCGCCCGGCAACTACGACCGTCTGCTCGACTTCAGCACGGCGGTGACCGGCGGCCTGTTCTTCGTGCCGTCGGCGCTGCTGCTCGAGGCGCTTGCCGAGCGCGAGCCCGAAGCGGTGGCCGCAGCTGGCCCGTCCGCCATCAAGACACTGCTCGACACCGATACGCCGACGCCGGCCAACGCGGTACTCGACGTAACGGTTTCCTCTCTTACGAATGCGGGCCCCGACGCGTCGGCCGGCTCGCTGAATATCGGATCGCTCAAAGGAGTTTCTCAGGCATGAACAACCTGCATCGCGCACTTGCCCCCATTTCGAACGCCGCGTGGGAACAGATCGAAGAAGAAGTGGCGCGCACGTTCAAGCGTACCGTCGCTGCCCGGCGCGTGGTCGACGTGAAAGGACCGGGGGGACTCGCGCTCGCCGGGGTGGGCACCGGGCACCAGAAGGCGATCGATGCGCCGCTCGACGGCGTGGCCGCGCGTCAGCGCGAGGTGATGCCGCTCGTGGCGCTGCGCGTGCCGTTCGAACTCTCGCGCGAAGCCATCGACGACGTCGAGCGCGGCGCCAACGATTCGGACTGGCAACCGGCCAAGGATGCGGCGATCAAGCTCGCCTATGCCGAAGACCGTGCCATCTTCGACGGCTACCGGGCGGCGGGCATCACGGGCGTGCGCCAGGGCACGTCGAACCCGGTGCTGCCGTTGCCGCAGAACATCGCCGATTATCCGACCGTGATCGCCAAGGCGCTCGAGCAACTGCGCCTGGAAGGGGTGGACGGTCCGTACAGCGTGCTGCTGGGTGCCGATGCCTACACGGCCGTGGCCGAGGCGAACGATCAGGGTTATCCGATTCTCGAGCACATCGGCCATATCGTGAGCGGCGAGATCATCTGGGCGCCGGCCATCGACGGCGGCTGCATCCTTTCCACGCGCGGCGGCGACTTCGAGATGCACATCGGTCAGGATGTTTCGATCGGCTATCTCGACCACACGGCGAGCACCGTCCGTCTGTACCTGGAAGAGACGTTCACGTTCCTGATGCTGACGGCCGAAGCCAGCGTCCCGGTCGGTCAGGCAAAACCTGTGGATGGCAAGAAGAAGGCCAAGTAACTCTGGCGGGAAAAGGAAAATGGCTGAGGGCGATGTCTTGCCCTCAGCCATTCTTGTTTGACTGCCTGAATGGCGCGTGAGAGCGCCTTACCTGCTATTGAGTCACTGGCTTCTCGATGATCACGCGCCGGTCGTCGCGCGCGATGACCTTCATCGGCAGGCCGAGCGTCTCGAGCACCGTGAACTTCTCCGGATCGACCAGCGCAAGCGCCTTCGGCGCGGACATCCAGACCTCGGCGAACTTGTCGAGCGTCGGGATCCAGCTGTCGGGTGCCTGCGAAATGCCGAATTCGAGTTCATCCTGCACGGCCACCATGGTCATCGGTTGGCGCAGGTAGTACGGCATCGTGTGATCGAGCGTGCCGACTGAGTAAAACGGTGCGTCAGGGCCCAGACGTTCCATCTCCGCCCGCACGGCCGGCACCAGATCGATACCCGAACTGCCGCGTCCGAATGCCTCGTGCCCTGAGCCGCCAATCATCGTGAATGCGAACCACGTCGCCGCGAACGCGATGAGCGCCTGCTTCGTGCTGCGCCGGGCAAGCCAGTGCGTCACGCCAATGCCGATCAGACCGACGATGCTCGCGGCATACAGGTAATAGGTGAACTCCCGGTACACCGCGACCGGATTGTGCCGGTCCGAGTGATGCGAGAGGAACACCAGGCCTGCCACGATCGCGGCCACGAACAGCACGGCGGAGACGATGAGATGCTTGCGCAGCGTCTCGCGCGTCAGCCCCGCCAGGCCAATGCCCAGCAGCAGTGCGATCGCGGGAGCCACCGGCAGCACATACGAAATGAGCTTCGAGTGCGAGATCGAGAAGAAGCAGAAGATGAAGATGGCCCAGACTGCGAGCATCAGCACTGGACGGAAGCCATTCGCCTGCCGCGGCAGGGCGCGCGAGGCCGACAATATGCGCGTCGACATCGACAGCCACGGCAGGAAGCCGACGATCAGCACCGGCACGAAGTACCACAACGCACCGGGGCGATGGTGATCCGGCTTGAGGAAGCGGTTGAAGTGCTCGTTGATGAAGAAGAAGTCGAAGAACGACGGGTTGCGCGCCATCACGGCGGCGAACCACGGCACGGTGACGGCCAGCAGCACGATCAGCCCGCTTGCGATGTGCAGACGCTTCCACAACGCCCAATCGCGCGCGATCAGCGTGTAGATCACCAGCACCGCGCCTGGCAGCACCACGCCGATCAGACCTTTGCTCAGGATCGACAACCCCATCGCCGCCCAGCACAGCCACATCCAGTTGCGCGTCTGCGCGTCCGTCAGCCCGGGGCGCTGCGCGAGCAGCAGCGAACACAGCACGAGCGCCATCATGAACGACAGGCCCATGTCGAGCACGTTGAAGTGGCCCAGCAGACTCCACAGCGGCGCGCTTGCCAGCGTGAGGGCAGCGAAGAAGCCCGCACGCGCGCCGAACACGCGGCGGCCGGTGTAGCCCACGAGCAGCACGCCGGCAAAACCCGTCAGCGCCGTCCACAGACGCGCCTGCCAGTCGCCGAGGCCGAAGACCATGAACGTGAGGGCGTTCATCCACGTCTGCAGGGGCGGTTTTTCGAAGTACAGGTAGCCGTTGTAGCGCGGCGTGACCCAATCGCCCGTGGCCAGCATTTCGCGCGCCATTTCGGCGTAGCGGCCTTCGTCGCTGGGAACCAGGTGGCGAAGGTTCAGCACGCCGAACCAGACGAGCGCGAACATCGCGACCAGCCAGAGCAGGGCGGCGGGGGAGATCGGCCAGGGTTCCAACCCGGCGTCACGTTGAGGGCGTGTGGACATGGATGCGAGGCTTCCGGACTTTGAGTTGACGAAGAATTGAATGACCGCGAACGAGAATCAGCGGGATGGGGGTAAGGAAGACGGCGACCGGGTGGTCGGCGGCAACGCGTCGGGGTTCGGCAGTGTGACACGTACGTGCAGCCCGCGCGGTGGCGTCAGGCTGGCGTCCTTGAGCGTCACCCGGCCGCCGAGGCGATCGACGATGGCACGCACGATCGCCAGGCCCAGCCCGGTGCCTTCGCCGCCGTGATCGCGCGGCTCGCGCTGTTCGCTCGCACGGTAGAACGCATCGAAGACATGTTCGCGCTTGTCGGCGTCGATGCCGGGGCCCGAGTCGATCACGTCGATCACCACATCGGGGCCAGTGGCCGACACGCGCACCGAGACGGTGCCGCCTGCCGGCGTATAGCGCACGGCGTTGCCCACCAGATTGCCGAGCAGCGTGACGATGTCGCGCTTCGTGCCGAGCACCCGCAGTCCCGGCCGGCCCGGCGCGCTCGCCGAGGCATCGACCAGGTCGAGCACGATCCGCTTGCGATCGGCCAGCACGAAGACATCCTCGAGCGCCTCACGCACAGCCGGCAGCAGCGTGAGCGGCGTGACGGCGACCACGGCCACGTTCTGCGCGCGAGCGAGCGTCAGTAACTGCTCCAGCAGCGTACGGGTGCGTTGCAATCCGCTCTTGAGCCGGGTGAGGCGATTGCGGGTCTCGGCGTCGAGCGGTGCGGGCGCCAGGGCCCGATCGAGATTTTCCGCCTGAATCACCAGGGCCGTGACCGGCGAGCGCAGTTCGTGCGCCGCGTCGGCCACGAACCGGCGTTGCTCGTCGAGCGCCTTGGACAGGCGTGCCAGCAAACGGTTGATGGACACGACGAACGGCTCGATTTCGGTTGGCGCGCCCTGCGTGTCGAGCGGGCGCAGGTCGGTGTTGCGCCGCTTGTCGATCTCGCCGGCCAGACGCTGCACCGGCCGCCAGGCGCGCCGCACCGTCAGCACGATGGCGCCGATGAGCAGCGGCACGAACACCACGAATGGCAGGGCCGTGCGCAGGCCGCTGTTGCGGGCGATCTCGTTGCGGCCTTCCGTGGGCTGGGCGACCACGATCCGCTGCGACGGGCCGACCGTGCGCACGAAGGCGCGCCACGTATGGCCGCCCGTGCTCACGGTGTGAAAACCGTCGGCGAGCGTCACCGGAAACGTGCCCCCGAGCCGCTGCACTGTGAGCCGATAGTCGTGATCCTGGAGCGGCAGACCATGCATGGCGGTGTCTGCCGCAGTGAGGTTGCGCGTGTCGACGAGCGCGGCGAGCTGCAGCAACTGGTCGTCCTGAAAACGGTACGCCTCGCGAAAGGCCGCCCCGTACGAGACGAAGCCCGCAACGATGGCCAGCCCCAGCGCGCAGGCCGAGAGCGTGATCACCAGACGCGACTGAAGCGAGCGCATCATGCCTTGGGAACCAGCCAGCCGGCGCCGCGGATGTTGCGGATGACATCCGCACCGAGCTTCTTGCGGATGGAATGGATCAGGAAGTCGATCATGTTGCTCTCGATCTCCTCGCCCCAGCCGTACAGGCGGTGCTCGAGCGCGTCGCGCGAGAGGATGGTGCCGGGGCGCAGCATGAGGGCGTGCAGCAGGGCGTATTCACGCGCGGACAGCACGCAGCTGTTCTCGCCATAGCTCGCCTGATGCGTGGCGGGGTCGAGCGACAGGGCCCCGTTGGTCAGCACCGGGATCGCCACGCCCGCGTTGCGGCGGATGACGGCGCGCATGCGGGCGAGCAGTTCACCGACTTCGAACGGTTTGACGACGAAGTCGTCCGCGCCAAGATCCAGCCCCTGAATGATGTCTTCGGCGCCGTCGCGGGCCGTCACGACGATGATCGGCGTGCGTCCGCCCGCCCCACGGTGCGCGCGCAGCACTTCCCAACCATCGCGGCCGGGCAGGCCCAGGTCGAGCAGCATCAGATCGTAGGTGTGCGCGGCCAGCGCCGCAAGGGCGGCGTCGCCGTCGCGACACCAGTCGGCCGCGTACGAGGCGTCCTTGAGCGCCTGCGTCATGGCTTCGCCAATCATGGTGTCGTCTTCTACGAGCAATATCCGCATGGTGTTCCAAGTGTTTCACGGCGCGGCCGTTGCGGCGCGCAACCGTTACGTTGCCGGTCACACTGGACGGCACCGGCGCACGATAGCGCGCGAAACTTAGGAGAAACTTAGCGCGCGGCAACGTACGCCCGCGCGACTATGCCATGCAAAGCGACTTTTAATCAAACACTTAGCAGATGTTTTTCAAGTGGCTTTGCGGATCGAAGGTGTGCGCGGCGCCGTTTCGCGGCAAGGCGCAGGCATTTTGCGGTGTCTTGCGGGGTTTCCGGCGTGTTTCCGTGCGAGATGGCGCGCGGCCACGGCCGCCCACCGGAAATGCAAAACGGGCCGGCAAATGCCGACCCGTTTTCGGGAGACGTCGATCGCGAGGCCGATACCGTAACGCTTGCGCGTTACGGTCCGGCAAGCTCGCGAATCGGCTTACTGGGCGCGCAACGTCTTCGCGGCGGCGACCATGTTCTGGAGCGCCGGGATGACCTCCGCCCACTGACGCGTCTTCAGACCGCAGTCCGGATTGACCCAGAGACGCGTGGCCGGAATGCGCTCGGCCGCCTTGTTCATGAGCGACACGATGTGCTCCTGCGTCGGGATGTTCGGCGAATGGATGTCGTACACGCCGGGGCCGATCTCGTTCGGGTACTGGAACGAGTCGAACGCGTCGAGCAGTTCCATGTCCGAGCGCGACGTCTCGATGGTGATCACGTCGGCATCCATGTCCGCAATCGCCGCGATGATGTCGTTGAATTCGGAATAGCACATGTGCGTGTGGATCTGCGTATCGTCCTGCACGCCGTTGGCCGTGATGCGGAACGATTCGACCGCCCAGTCCAGATACGTCTGCCATTGTGCGCGGCGCAGCGGCAGGCCTTCGCGCAGCGCCGCCTCATCGATCTGGATGACGCGTACGCCGGCGCGCTCCAGATCCAGCACCTCTTCACGAATGGCGAGCGCGAGCTGGAAGCACGACACCGAGCGCGGCTGATCGTCGCGTACGAACGACCAGTTCAGGATCGTGACGGGGCCGGTCAGCATGCCCTTCATCGGCTTGTCCGTGAGCGATTGGGCGAACTTGATCCACTCGACGGTCATGGCCTTCGGGCGGCTGATGTCGCCGAACATGATGGGGGGCTTCACGCAGCGCGAACCATACGACTGCACCCAGCCGAACTGGCTGAACGCGTAGCCTTCGAGCTGCTCGCCGAAATACTCGACCATGTCGTTGCGCTCGGCTTCGCCGTGCACGAGCACATCCAGGCCCAGCGCTTCCTGCTCGCGCACACTGCGCGTGATTTCGGCCCGCATCGCCGCGATGTAGCCGGCCTCGTCGAGCTCGCCGGCCTTGTACTGGCTGCGCGCCGTGCGGATGTCGGCCGTCTGCGGGAACGAACCGATCGTCGTGGTCGGGTAGAGCGGCAGGTTCAGCCGGGCGGCCTGTTTCGCGGCGCGCTCGACGTACGGCTTCTGGCGCCGGCCCAGCGACGCTTCGATCCCGGCGACGGCCGCCTTGACGGCCGGGTTATGCACGCGCGGCGACGCCCGGCGGCTGGCGATGGCCGCAGCGTTGGCCGCCAGTTCGGCCGACACGGCGTTACGACCTTCGTTGACGGCACGGGCCAGCACGCTCAGTTCGGCGAGTTTCTGTTTGGCGAAGGCCAGCCACGAGCGGATTTCCGCATCGAGCTTCTGTTCGCTGTCCAGATCGACCGGCACGTGAAGCAGGGAGCACGACGGGGCGATCCACAGACGCTCGCCGAGCGCTTTCGCGACCGGTTCCAGCCAGTCCAGCACGGCCGCCAGGTCCGACTTCCAGATGTTGCGGCCGTTGATCACGCCGAGCGATACCACCTTCTCGGCGGGCAGTGCGGCGATGACCTTGCCGACTTCGTTCCCGGCGTTCACGGCGTCGAGGTGCAGCCCGTCGATCGGCAGGCGGCATGCCAGCGGCAGGTTGTCCTGCAGTTCGCCGAAGTACGTGGCAAGCAGGCGCTTGACGGGGGTTGCCGCCAACGCGGCGTAGGCCGTCTCGAAGGCGCCTTGCCATGCAGGGCTCAGTTCCGTTACGAGAATGGGTTCGTCGATCTGCACCCACTCGACGCCTTGCGTGGCAAGCGTCTCGAGTAGCTTCACGTAGGCTGGCAGCAGACGAGGCAGCAGCGCGAGTTTGTCGCTCTCGTCCTTGGCCTTGCCGAGCCACAGGTAGGTGACAGGGCCAATGATGACCGGTTTGGCGTTCACCCCGGCCGCGCGGGCTTCGGCGAGTTGGTCGACCAGTCGCGACGCGTCGAGCGAGAAGTTCGTGGCGGCCGAGAATTCCGGCACGATGTAGTGGTAGTTCGTATCGAACCACTTCGTCATCTCGCCGGCGGCCACGCCACCGCAGCAATCGGCGTGTGCTTCGGCGCCCAGGGCCGAGCGCCCGCGTGCCACGCGGAAGTAGTTGTCCAGGGCGTCGCCGTGGAATCCCTGGACACGCTCGGGCAGATTGCCGAGCGTGAAGCTCATGTCGAGCACCTGATCGTAGAAGGCGAAGTCGCCGACCGGTACCAGGTCGAGCGCCGACTGGTCTTGCCAGTGGCGCTGGCGCAGCGAGGCGCCGAGCGACTTCAGTTCGTCGCGCGACGACTGACCCTTCCAATACGCTTCCAGGCCGAACTTCAGTTCACGCTTCGCGCCGATGCGCGGGAATCCCAGGTTGTGTGTCTTTGCCATGTTCTCTTATGACGCTTGCCGCCAGATGAAGGAAATCGTGACGATGATCATAGAGATTTCGATTCATGAATGAAAATGGTCTTATTTCAGATTAACTTTAAATTTATTCATGTTTGATTGTGAACATTGGTTGTCGGTGGGACTTCGGTGTTACGCTCTCGCCACTTGGCGGGACGTCCCATTCGCGCACACATGGGCGACCAGGCTCGCGTGCGCCGTCGCCCCGCCTGTCCACCGTATTCGTCAACGTCATGCAAAAACGTGAATTCCTCGCCGGCGCGCTGGCGCTCGGAACATCGGCACCGCTGTTCGCTGCGCCGGCCGCCACTCAGGCGACGCCGGCTACCACGCCAATCGTCACGGTGAGTGGCGCCATTGGCCGTCACAATCGCGGTCCCGTCGATCCCGCGCTCGACCAGCTATTTCACAAGCAACTTGTGCGGTTCGACGCGGCATACGCCTTCGATTTCGGCATGCTGGCGCGCATGCCCGCGCAGACGATCCGCCCGACGCTCGAATACGACGCGAAACCGCATACCTTGCACGGCCCGCTGCTCGCCGATGTGCTCGCCGGCGCGGGGGCGCCTGCCAATCCGCTCACGCAGGTGCTGTTGCGGGCGATCGACGGTTACGTCGTTGCCACCACGCTGGGGGTCGTGCGTGAATATCGATTCCTGCTGGCGACGCATCTGGACGACAAGCCGCTCGCGCTTGGCGGCCTGGGCCCGCTGTGGGCCGTCTATGACCCGGCGCGGATTCCGGCGCTCGCGGGCAAACCGCTCAAGGAACAGTTCACGCTGTGCCCCTGGGGCGTGTACCACATCCAGATCAACGCAGTGTCCTGACGCCGTCCCTCTGCGGATGGGCGGTGCGTCGGCGTGGTCTATTTCACAGCTTTCGTCGCTTTTGTTCCCTTCGCGCTGGTTGTGGCGGGTGGCGTTGCCGGCACCGCCAGCGGCGGCGGATCGATCGGCTGGAACGGATTCTCGCGATTCGGCGCACGGATCGGGTCCAGTTCGTCGACGTCCTCGTGCAGGATGCGGCGGATTTCGAGAATCGCTTGCGGCGTTTCCTGAACGCTATGGCCCGAAACGATCACGCGCTCCGACTGCGCCCCTGCCAGATGCGCACTCAGATAGGGCACCACGCCGTCGCTGGACTCGTTGAGCGGCCCCTTGGCGTCGCGCCGCGCGATGATCGAGTGATATTGCACAGACGGCGAAATCTTCAGGCCGGCGGCGGCCACCACATACGGATCGTCGTCGCGTAGTTGATCGACGCTATTCGGTACGTAGCGCGTCTTGCCTTCGGAGGGCGCGTCTTCGGCGCCCGTGGCGAAGTGCAGCGCATCGTCGAGACCGGCAAGCAGCGTCACCGGCAGCTTGATGAGATTCGAGATCCATCGTCCCAGCCGGTTGCGGGCGAACGGCGTGCCGCGGTGCGGCGCCGCGATGAAGATCGCCCGCTCGAACTGCGGCACCGGTTTGAAACGGAACAACGGATCGAGCCGGCCGCGCGCACGCGCCAGGCGGTCTTCATCGATGTCGTAGTCTTCCTGGAACGCATTCCATAGCTCGTCGTCCGCGCGCGAGACCATCAGTCGTGCGATCACGCCGCCCATGCTGTGGCCGACGACCACGGCGTCGTGCGAGGCGGCGGAAAGCCCGTCCGGATCGAAGTGCTTGAGCGTTGCCTCGAACGCGTTGCGAATCGCCATCGCGTTCACGAGGATCGGACCATTGGTCGGGTAGTACACCTGCCAGATCTGGAAATGCTCGCGCAGGGTGGCGTCGCCCTGAATCTCGTTGGCCAGGTTCACCCATGCCTCCGGACTGCTCGCCAGCCCGTGCAACATCAGGATCACACGGCGCCCCGGATCGAATGGCTGCATCAGGTAGATGTGCGGCCGGTCAATACCGCGGTCGCGGCCGAACAGCGTGCGCAGCGACTGCTCGGCGAAGCCCGAACGCGCCAGCCACAGCCCGTAGCCGGCCGTGAAGTTGCCCGTCAGCGGCACCGTCTGGCCATGCAGCTCGACCGACGACTGCCGGTACGGGTCGTAGACGACCAGCGTGGCCACGTGTGTCGTGAGAATTTCGTCGCGCGTGTTGCCGTCGAAGCGCAGCAGCAAGGTCAGCGAAGGCGAGGGCATTTCACTGAACATCGGGCCCGCATTGGGGTCGGTCGCGCGCCGGAAGTCGCGCGACGCCCGGCTTTCACGCAGGCTGCGCGTGCTGCCGTCCGTGCGAGTCGGCGTCGAATTGTCGCCGTCTCCGGACCCGGCGGACGCATCGCCGCGCGGCGTCGGCGTACATCTCGCGTCTGCCAGCGCATCGGCCGCGGATTTCTCGTCGAGCACGGCAACCAGCTCCGCCCCGAAGCCGTCCCGCCGGTAGGGGCTGCGCAGGCCTGCAAACGAGAGCGTCGAGGCCGGCAGCACCTCGCGTGGACGCGTGCGGTTGTCGGCGAAGCGCACGCTGCTGGCGTCGACCGGCAGCGTCCATCCCGCGATCTTGTCGCTGCCGGTGGCCTGCACGCGGCGGAAGAGGGCGACCGAGAACGTCTGTACGGCGTAGTTGTAATAGTCGCGCACCTGCGTCTGACGGTCTTCGAAAGCGCGCTCGCTGGAGGGCCGGTCGCCGTAGAACAGGTAGGCGTAGGAGTATCGTGCAGCGCGCAGCCACAGATCGAACTGGGCGTCGTTCCACTGCCGGTCGCCGGCAGGCGTTTGCGCGATGGCCAACTGCATCGCCATTTCCGCCATCGCGGCCAGCCGTCGGTCGATGTCGATCTCCTTGGCGCGCCCGAGTGCGTCGATGCAGTCGAGCGACGGCTTGACGCAGATCGTCTCGTCGAGACCCGCCACACGGATCGTTTCGTCGGTGGCCGTACTGAGCCTGTTGGTCGACAGGATGTCGCCGCGCTTCATCGCGATGTACTGTTCCGGACCGAGCGAGCGCACTTCCACCATCGCACAGCCCGACAGCGCCGCCAGCCACGCGGCGGCGGCCAGCGTTGCGGCGCGGCGCAGCCACGTCGACAAGGTCGCGGGGCGGCTCACGGCGTCACCTTCGGATCCTCGCCCGGTACGCCTTGCCGGATGCGTGCCGAGAAGTCCGCGGCGTCGCCGGCGGCCAGCGCCCGGGCGACGAAGTTGCCGCGCGCCTGCAACTCGGCATAAGCGAAGCCGGGCGTGAGGCCGCCCTGGTCGAAGGCATACTCGGCGAAGTAGCCCGACAGCAGCAGTCGGTAGTCGAGCGGCAGGCCCGGTGCGATGAGACGCGCGATCTCGAAAACGATGGTCGTGCAGTTGCTCGTGAGCGTGTTGTACCAGGCCGGTTCACGGCGCAGCTCGGCGGCTCGATCCAGATAGCCGACGAAGACCTGGCGTAGCTGCGCGGGCGGGATGTTCAGCCGGTAGAGATAGACGGTCTCGCCGCGCACGTTGCTGCGCACGCGCAGGATGTCGCGCTCGTCTGCGGCCACCAGCGTCGCTTCGAAGTCCTTGAAGAAGCCGCCGACGGGCGAGAATTTCTGGCCGAGTTTCTTGCGAATTTCGATGGAGAAGACCACGCGTTGGCCGTCGGAGAACCCAAAGGAAACGAGGGTGTGGGCGATCGCGGGTCCCATCCAGTACGACAGCACGAGGTCCGCGCTCACGAGCTTGTCGAGATCGTACTCGCGGGTTTCCCAGTGCGGCGTGAAGTCGGTCTCGGTGCGCCATTCGAAGTTGCGTACGTTATGTAGCGTGACGCGCGAGCCATCCTGCCGTGATTCGAGCAACTGGGCGACGTCGGCGGCCCAGTCGCGGTCGTTGGACGGCCGGATCATCTGCCACCAGTTCACGAGCACGACCATCGCGAGCGTGAAGGCGAGCGGCCAGCCCTTCAACGGTGCGCCGGCACGCACGCGCAACAGCGCGGCCATGGCGGCGACGCCGAGCAGGGCCCAAAGGGCAATGACGAGATACCGAACGAGGCTGGGTCCGGGGCACCGGTAGGCCAGCGCCATCGCGCCCCAGGCGCAGACGCCCAGGACGACGAGCGCGAGAAAGGAGCGCAGCACGTAGATGTACCACGCGATGTGGGGGCTGGCGAGCGCGTCGCCGGCGTGGGATTGCAGTTGCATCATGATTCGCAGGAGTCGGACACCGTGCCCGATGCGCCGCCCGCGCCGAGCGACGCCCATCGGGCATAAGACAAACCGGGCGGTCGCCTGTCGGCGCCCCGGTTGGCGCAGCGTGCCGATCGGTTTTCAAGTTTCAGCGCCGAAGAATACCAGCAGACCGACGCCGATGCCGTAAAGGGGGGATGACTGCCTGCGTGATACTGAGGTGAGAACGCCATCGGACGCGATACGTCCGAGCGATGTTGCGGCCGCGCGGCGAGGTGGAATAAAAATGGCCGGAAAGACCGGCCATGGCGTGTTGACGTCAGGCCGTGCTTCGACGGGGGGCGAGCCGGCGGACGATGCGACCGAACGCTCGCACCTGCTGAGCAATGACGCCCGTGCCATAGCGGCGCGCCCGGCCGTGCGGCGCCGGGAGTTGGTCGCGAATACCGGTCGGCTCCACGGTGCGCTCCCACGACGCGGTGCGAAAGAGCATGTCCCACCACGGGAAGAGCACGCCGAAATTGCAGCCGTAGCGGGTGCCTTCGTGGCCATAGCCGATGGCGTGATGGCGACGGTGGAACGTCGGGCTCACGATCAGGCGTTCGAGGATCGGGCCGTACGGCAGGCGGGCGTTGACGTGCTGCACGCTCTGCAGGAAGTTGCTGACCGCCACGAGCACCACGTACTGCGCCGGCTGCACCCCGATGAACAGCGCGATGGCGGCGAAGAAGCCGGCCTGCACGATATCGTCGAGGAAGTGATTGCGATCGTCGGACCATAGCGACATCTGCTGCTGGCTATGGTGCACCGCGTGCAATTCCCACCACACGCCGAAGCGATGCTGCCAGCGGTGATACCAGTATCCGGCGAAGTCCAGCACGACCAGGTAGAGCAGGAACGACACGAGTGGCTGGTCCGTCACGCCGGGGTACAGACCGTCGAGATCGATGGCGGGCAGCCCGTGGATGACCATCTGGCTTTGCAACGCGTTGAAGACCGGCTGGAGCACCACGAAGAACAGCAGATTCAGAATGCCCAGCTTGGCGATCCACGTGTAGATCACGTCGGCGCGCACCTGACGACGGTCCTGCCACTGCTCGACGGGGCGCAGTGCCTCGAGCGGGCGCAGCAGCGCATATGTCACTCCGATTTGCAGCACGCCGATGAGCACCCAATAGAGGGCGTCATAGATGTCGTCGTCATAGCCCATCAGGTTGAAGTGGAACAGCAGCGGCTGCACCACATCGACATAGATGAGCGTCTGCACGGCGGAGATGCCGCTGTCCACGAAGTTGATCGCTTCCTGAATCATCGGGTGGCCTTGTCAATCCGGATTCGGCGAGAGTACAGGGGCACGGTCGGCAAAGAAAATACCGTGCGGCGAGCGGTTCACCGCAATGTGGTCGACCAGTTGGCGCGTCGTCAGGTCGATCACGCCCACATGGCGCGCAAAGCGGAACGTTACCCACAGATAACGCTTGTCGGCCGAAAGTTCCATATCGTCAGGGCCCGGCATCAGGCCGGTGATGTCGGCCACCTTGGTGAGCGATTCGTAGTCGAGAATGCTGATGGTGCTCTCGACGCGATTGCTCACGGCGATGTGACGGCCGTCCGAGAGCGAGCGGAAGTTGTGAGCGCCTCGGCCGGTCTGGATGCGCTTGACTACCTTCTGCGCGCGCCAGTCCACCACGGCGACGTCGTCCTCGCCGGTCATGCCGACGAGCAGATATTTGTCGCCCGGCGTCATCCACAGGCCGGCCGGGGTCTTGCCGACCGGCATGCGCCATTTCACCGTCTGCGTGGCGAGGTCGATGGCAGCCAGTTCGCCCGAGTCCTGCAACGTGACGAAGACCGTCTTGCTGTCGGACGAGAAGGTCATGTGACTCGGCGTCTTGGCGAGCGGGATGCGCTTGACGACGGCGACGTTCTCGCCGTCATAGCGGTAGACGTCGACCCGGTCCAGGCGCAGCGCCGCCGTCACGAACCACTTGCGATCGGGCGAAAAGCCGAGCTGGTACGGGTCGTCGATGTCGGCGACCTGGCGATGCAGCTTGCCGGTGTTCGGGTCGAGGAACATCAGGCTGTTCGAGACCGAATTCGCCACGATCAGCGAACGCTTGTCCGGCGTGATCATCAGGTGATGCGGCTCCTTGCCCGTGGGCATGGTGCCGACTACCTTGTGCGTGGCCTGGTCGATGAGGGAGAGCTGGGCCGCACCGGAGTCGAGCACGATTACCGTGCCGGCATGGGCGGCTGAGAACGGGAGTGCGGCGGCTGCCAGCGTGAAGCGCATTGCGAGGGTGCGAACGCGGCCGGTCAGCTTCGAGCGCCGGGAAAGCTTGAGAGAAAACACCATGAATGCCTAGGGTGGGGCGAAAAACGATGACGAACGCCGGGGATGCCGCCTGCCCGCGAAGCGTCGATTCTCACGTTCAACGCGCCACGGGCCCCGACCGTTGACAGGACGCCGCGGCGTCCGGCCCATCCCACTGTACCAGCAAGGCCAGCGCCTCCTGCGTCCAGTCGAGCCAGCCCTGTTCGTAACGCACCCCCAGGTGCAGGATGTGCCGCTGGAGTGCCTGCTCGCGTGAGAGCGGCGCGCCGGGCGGGAAATCGCGGGCCTCGATCGCCTGGTAGGCCGCGAGCTTCTGAGCGTGCAGCGCCGCGCGGCGACGGAATTCGTCCTGCAAGCCGAGCGGGCCAACGGCCGCGTCGGCGCGCAGGCGAACCATCAGATCGTCGCGAAGGTCGCTGGGCGCCGTCGGCGTGGATGCCCACGCCCGCAATGCATCGCGCCCGGCGTCGAGCACCCGATAGATGCGCTTGCGCGTGCGGCCGCCATCGGGCGCGGCCCCGGATTCGATCCACCCGCACGCTTCCATGCGCGCCAGCTCCCGGTAGATCTGTTGGTGCGTGGCGTGCCAGAAGAAGCCGATCGACTTGTCGAAACGGCGGGCGAGGTCGTAGCCCGAAGAAGATTTCTCCAGCAACGAGGTCATCAGGGCGTGAGCGAGCGGCATGCCCGGGAGTGTAGGGATTCAGAATGAGTTATGCAACTCGTTGCATAGTTGAGCCGAGCCGCTTAGAATCGCCATCAAACAACCGGTTTCATAGTGAAAGGCGTGCGTTCGACGCGCCGTTTGGCGACCGGAAAACATGCCCCCAGAACCCGTCGGCCGCTGCCGGTTCCGAGCCGGACGTCGCCGGAAGACGAGAGAGACAGCGATGAGCGCCACGAGCCCGACGAGTCACTACCCCCACTTGATGCAGCCCCTGGATCTGGGCTTCACGACCTTGCGAAACCGTGTGCTGATGGGTTCGATGCACGTGGGGCTGGAGGAAGCGCGCAACGGCTTCGCGCGCATGGCGGAGTTCTACGCGGAACGCGCGCGCGGCGGCGTGGCGCTGATGGTGACCGGCGGCATTGCGCCGAACGACGCGGGCCGTCCGTATGCGGGTGGGGCCAAGCTCAGCACCGAGGAGGAGGCCGACAAGCATCGCGTGGTGACCGAGGAGGTGCACGCCGCCGGCGGCAGGATCGCCATGCAGATTCTGCACTTCGGCCGCTACGCCTATCATCCCGACCTCGTGGCGCCGAGTGCGCTGCAGGCGCCCATCACGCCGGCCAGGCCTCGCGAGCTCACCAGCGACGAGGTCGAAGCCACCATCGACGATTTTGTTCACTGCGCATCGCTCGCGCAGCGCGCCGGCTACGATGGCGTCGAGATCATGGGCTCCGAGGGTTACCTCATCAACGAGTTCATTGCCGCGCGCACCAACCACCGCACCGACGCATGGGGCGGCAGCTACGAGAACCGCATGCGCTTCCCGGTGGAGATCGTGCGACGCGTGCGTGAGCGCGTCGGGCGCGACTTCATCATCATTTATCGCTTGTCGATGCTCGATCTGGTCGAAGGCGGATCGACGTTCGACGAAGTGGTGCAACTGGCGCGTGCCGTCGAGGCCGCGGGCGCCACGCTGATCAATACCGGCATCGGCTGGCACGAAGCACGCATCCCGACGATCGCCACGAGCGTGCCGCGCGCGGCATTCGCGTGGGTGACCGGCAAGCTCAAGGGTCACGTCGGCATTCCGCTCATCACGACGAACCGCATCAACACGCCCGACGTGGCCGAGCGCATCCTGGCGCAAGGCGAGGCCGACATGGTGTCGATGGCCAGGCCGTTCCTGGCGGACCCGGCGTTCGTGAGCAAGGCGGCCGCAGGCCGCGCGGAAACGATAAATACGTGCATCGGCTGTAACCAGGCGTGTCTGGACCATACGTTCAGCGGCAAGATCACGTCGTGTCTGGTCAACCCGCGTGCCTGTCACGAGACGGAGCTGCGTGTGGAACCGGCTGGGCGTCGGCGGCGCGTGGCGGTGGTCGGCGCCGGGCCGGCCGGTCTGGCCGCGGCGACCACCGCCGCCCGTCGCGGACATGACGTCACCCTCATCGAGGCGGACGCGCAGATCGGTGGGCAGTTCAACATGGCCAAGCGGATCCCGGGCAAGGAAGAGTTCCACGAAACGCTGCGGTACTTCCGGCACGAACTCGAGGCGTCGGGCGTGAGTGTGCAGTTGAACACGCGCGCCACCGCGGCATCGTTGCTCGAGGGCGGATACGACGACATCGTGATTGCCACCGGGGTCGTGCCGCGCACGCCGGCCATCGAGGGCGTCGATCATCCCAAGGTGCTGAGCTATGTCGATGTGCTGCGCGGCGGCGCGGCCGTGGGCAAGACCGTCGCCGTGGTGGGGGCGGGGGGCATCGGCTTCGATGTCGCGGAATTCCTGACGCAGTCGGGCGAGAGCGCCACGCTGGTGCCCGAGAAGTTCTATGCCGAATGGGGCATCGACCCGGCCTACGCGCATGCGGGCGGCCTGTGCGCGCCGGTGCCCGAGACGCCGGCGCGCAAGGTCTACCTGATGCAGCGCAAGACTTCCAAGGTTGGCGATGGTCTGGGCAAGACGACCGGATGGATTCACCGTGCATCGCTCAAGCAACGGGGGGTGGAAATGATCCCGGGTGTGACCTATCGTCGCATCGACGACGAAGGGCTGCACGTCACGATTGACGACCAACCTCATGTCCTGGCCGTCGACAACGTCATTCTGTGCACGGGCCAGGAGCCGTTGCGGGGACTGGCCGATGGACTGAGCGCAGCCGGCGCACGCGTGCACGTCATCGGTGGGGCCGATGTGGCA
The DNA here is from genome assembly GCF_000815105.2 of Pandoraea pulmonicola. Lineage (NCBI taxonomy): Bacteria > Pseudomonadati > Pseudomonadota > Betaproteobacteria > Burkholderiales > Burkholderiaceae > Pandoraea > Pandoraea pulmonicola. The sequence goes on from NZ_CP010310.2 coordinate 2,800,917, forward strand.
GCCGAGCTCGATGCGAAGCGCGCCATCAAGCAAGGCACGGAACTCGCCATCGACCTGTAATTGCAAGGCGCGGCGCAATCGCGGGGGGAAGTGGGGGGGTGCGTACGCAGTGTTGTGCGACAATGACGCCTCATCGAATGGCGCCGCCAACCGGCGCCATTGACGTTTGTGCGCGAGTGCCGAGTGCCGGGCACCGCGTCTGCGCGCCAAGCCGCGCATGGCTGCCGTCGCGGGCTTCCCGTGATGGCTCTTCACCGGGGAGTGCCTGCCGTCCGGCCGACGGTGTCATCGTCAATGAAGCGCAAGTTACTGTCTGCCGCCTCGTACACGGGCCGCCTGCGTGTGCAGAATCTCGCCGTCGTCTTCGTGGTCGCCGTGCTGTGCTGCGCGCTCTTGACTTGGGCGTGGGGGACCTATCAGCGCACCAGCGACGCCGACGCCGCCCTCGATGCACTGCGCGCCACCTTGCTCGCCATGGAGAAGTCTTCGGCCGAGCGCGGCCCGGCCAATGCCGTACTGGGGGCCGATCTGCCACTCCCGAACGCGTCGGTCGTGGCGCTGCGCAACGCCCGCGAGGCGACCAATGGCTGTTTGCAGGAACTGCTGTCAGCACTCTCGGACGACGGCTGCGAGCAGTGCAACCCCAGCTTGCGCGCCGTGGAGCGGGCCCGTCTGGATCTCGCCGCCGCGAGCGCCAACGTCGATCTGCTGGTGCAACGCCCGCGCGAGATGCGCAGCGACGCGGCGGTTCGCGACGCCGTCGACCGCATGGTGCGCGTCATCGCCGACTTCGTGCCCGTGGCCGTGTCGCGCATCGACGTGGTCGCGCGCGGTGCGCCCGACGCACTTCACTACGTCATCCTTGCCCGCCTGGCCGCCGATCTGCGCGAATATGCCGGACAACTCGGCTCGCACTTCACCGCCACGCTGACCACCGGCCGGCCGCTGACCGAGGCGGACCAGCGCGTCATCGACAGAACGCTCGGGCGCATCGATCAGTTGCGCGAGATGATCGCCGCCCATTTGGTCGAGCCGCCCGATCTCGGCCCGCAGGCGCTCGCTCCTCTCAATACGCGATACTTCGCGGCCGGGCTGCACTACGTGGCGACGGTGCGCACGCTTGCCAGTCAGCCGCGGCGGGCGCCGCTCACGACCGCCGAGTTCGCGAACCAATACGTGCCGACGATGCGCGCCATCACGGATTTTCGCGACAGCATGCTCGGGCTCGCCAAGCGCAAGGTCGAGGCGCAGCGCGAACGGGCGTTGCGCATGCTGATCCTGACGGCCGTGGTCGAAGCCACGCTGGTGCTGGTCATCTTCATGGTATTGCGCAACTTCCGGCGCAGCGTCGTCCAACCGTTCGAGGCCGCGGTGCGGTTCGTCGATTCGCTGGCGCAAGGCGATCTGGACGCACCGCTGCCGGACGAGCGCACCCCACCGCGCCGGCCGCAGGTGCGCGCCGTGTTCGACGCGTTGCGCGTACTGCGCCTGAATGCCGTCGAGTTGGTCCAACTGCGCCGCGAGCGTGCCCGGTTGCATGGCGAGCTCGAAATGAGCGCCGACACGGATCCGCTCACGCGTCTGATGAACTGGCGAGCGTTCGAGCGTCAGGCGCAGGCGCTTTCCGCGATCCCGTCGCAAGGGCAAGTCGCGCTGATCAAGTTCGACATCGACGACTTCACGCAAATCAATGCGACGTGGGGGCACCGCGTCGGCGACGACGTGTTGCGTCGTGTCGGCGCGGTATGCCTGAACACGTGCCAGCCGGGCGATGTGCTCGCCCGTTTGGGCGCCGATGGCTTCATCATTCTGGCGCGCGTGCTCGATGACTCGCGTGCGCAGCAATTCGCGGAACTGCTGCGCGGACGAATCGAGGCCACCGCATTACCGCTGCCGAATGGTGGGTACCTGTCATTGACGGCGAGTTTCGGTATCGCGATGGCGTGTCCTCAAACCGGCCGTACGGTCGCCGATGCCGCGAATGATCCGGTGGACGTCTCGGCATTGCTCAGTCAGGCGGAGCGCCAGTTGCACGCCGCACGACAGGCGCAGCGTCACGCCGTCGATTGAGCGTTCGCCGGCCATCGTCGAGCACCACGGATCAGGGCCAGCGCGGCGTGGCAGTGCCCAATGCCATGGCCGGCAGCGCCCAGTCGACCGGGGTCCCGGCGATGGACATCGGCGCCGCCACGCGGCGCACCGGTCCCCAGGAAGTGTCTTCGATCCGTGCGGCGAGGTCGCTGATGGTCTCGGGCGAGAGCGGCGCGGGTGCGGGGTCGGCGGTGCGGTGGGTCACCAGGAGGTGAGCGGTCCGCGCCAGCGACGCACGCACCGTCGCTCCGACGCCTCGTGTCTGTCGAAGTGCCAGCGCCTGCACGGCGGCTGCCGCCATCAAATACCCCGTCGCGTAGTCGATGCCCTGGCCCGGGAGCGGCACAGGACGCTCTGCGTTGGCCGCGCGCATACCGGCATCGGCGATGCCCGCGCTCATCTGCACCAGACTGTCGAAGCCGCGACGCGCCTGCCACGGGCCTTGCCAGCCATAGGCATCCAGCGAGATGTCGATGAGGGCGGGATTGCGTTCGCGCCGCCACGCGGCACCCAGACCGAGGCGCTCGAGCGCGCCCGGCCGATAGCCGTGCACGACGATGTCCGCGTCTCGAAGTAGCGCTTCGAGCGCCGTGCGACCTTCCGCCTGTTTCAGATCGAGACGCGCACAGCGTTTGCCCAGGACGACTTCCGGTACGGTGCCGGGCTCATCCCAATCGGGCGGATCGATGCGCAGCACCTGCGCACCGAAGCCTGCCAGAAACCGCGTTGCCGTCGGTCCGGCGAGGATGCGTGTGAGGTCGAGCACGCGAATGCCGCCGAGCGGACGCGCCGGCATCGGCCGCCAGTCGACGGCGCCGCGTCGCATCCCGGCCGGTCCAACGTCGAACGTCTCCCAATGAAGCAGGGGTGCGCCCCCCACCGCAATGCCTTGAGGATGGGCATCCCATTGTGCGAGCGTGCGCATCGCGGCAGCGCATCCGCCGCGCTCGACGACGGCGGCCTCCAACGCATCGACCTGCCACGTGGCGACCGCGCGCGTGAGCGCATCGCGTTCGGCATTCACGCCCAGCACCGAGAGCGCGGCGGCGCGGTGGTGAGGCGCGTTCGTATGCAGGCGAATCCATCCGTCGGCCGCGCGGTAGTCGCCCGCGATCGGATCCCACATCGGCGGCGACGACCAGCCCTGCGCCCGCAAGGTGGTCTGGAACCAGAATGACGCGAGTCGTCGGTCGACATTCACGTCGGCCGTCGCAGCGCGATCCGAGAGGCCGTAGTCGCCGTCGACACCGCTCGCAAGCCCCGCGATGCCAAGCGTCGCGCAGGCGATGGCAGCCGTGGCGAAATCCGTATAGGGAAAGGCGCACGGCAAGGCGCCGTGTCCGCTGATCGTCAGCCGGGGCGGTGCAGCATTGGCGGGGTTGACAGCATTGACGGCGTGGCGCATCGCTTGCAGATAAGGTGCGACGAAGCCGGGGTCTTCGGTGAGCGGGACGGTGTCGGGCCGCGGGGAAACATCGAAAGGCATGGGAAGTCCTCGAACGAATCGATACGTGGCATCGCAATGAGTCGCGATGCAAGACTGCCGGCGCACTGAAGCTTATGCCGATGGATTTTATTGTCAATATTGATTAACTTAATCAATCTGTTGCCACGCCGCGAGCCGCGCCAAGCGCTTCGTCACCCGCCATGACGCAATACTTCACCGCTGCACAGGCCGCCGAGCGTCTCGGCGTCTCGCTGCCAACGCTCTATGCCTACGTGAGCCGAGGCCTGCTTCACGCCGAGCCGGGCAAGACGCATCGGGAACGCCGCTACCGCGTGGCGGATGTCGAGCGCCTGGCCGTCCAGCGCACGCGGGGGCGCAAGCCCAAGGAAGTGGCCAAGGCCGCGCTCGACTGGGGCGTGCCCGTGCTCGAGTCGTCCATCACGCTGATCGAAGACGGACGCTGCTATTACCGGGGACGCGATGCGCTGACGATGGCCGAGTCGGCGTCGGTGGAGACGGCGGCGGCGTGGCTTTGGCAATGCGACGAGGTGTCGGCCTTTTCGGGGGATGACCGCAAGCGTCTGGCATCCGAGTGGCCGGTGTTGCTGCTCGAACGGTTTCGCGACCGACGCGCGGAAGAGGCCTTGCTGCCGTCGTTCACCGTCGTGACGGACGATGCGCCGACGGCGATCTGGCAACGCGACCCGGTGCGAGTCGCGCAAGGCAGTGCCGCGCTCCTGCGTCTGATGACGGCATGCCTGCTCGGCACACGGCCCAGCGACGCCCCCATTCACGAACAGTGCGCTCGCGCGTGGGGCGTGAGAGATGGGCAAGGGGCCGATCTCATCCGCATGGCGCTCGTGCTGTGCGCCGACCATGAACTGAATGCGTCGAGCTTCACGGCGCGCTGTGTGGCTTCGACCGGTGCGAGTTTGCGCGCCGCGGTGATTGCGGGACTGGCGGCATTGACCGGCGGCCGCCATGGTGGCACCACCGCGCGCAACGAAGCGATGTGGGAGGAGATCGGCGAGACGGATATCGTGGCTCGCATGCGCGATCGGTTGGCGCGTGGCGAGAAACTGCCCGGGTTCGGACATCATCTGTATCCGGCCGGAGACGTGCGTGCGAGTGCGATGCTGGCGCGCGTGCTGCCGGCGCATCCGGCGTGGCAGACGATGATCGACGCGGCCGAAGCGCTTGTCGGCCAGCGTCCGTCGCTCGACTTCGCGCTCGTCGCGGTGCGACGCCACCTGAATCTCCCGTTGGGCGCCGCATTCGGTCTGTTCGCGCTGGGCCGGACCATCGGATGGATTGCCCATGCGCGCGAACAACGCGAAAGCACGCAACTGATCCGGCCGAGAGCCGCCTACATCGGGGAGCGTCCGTCCACGTAGGCGGGACGCGGCAGCCCGCCTTCGTGGACGGTCAGGCGCGGGAACGCCTTCCGAAGGCGATGCGATCTCCCGCCCAGACCAGCAGCATGCTTGCCCCCATCAACGGGAAAACACAGCCAAGCGCGATCATGCCGGCGAGCCAGCCGCGCATCGGCGGCTGCGCCGGCGCACGTGCGGGCGCCCCGAGCGAGCGCGCCGGACGGCGAATCCACCACATTGCCGCTCCTGTAGCCGCCATCGCGAAGAGCCCCATCGAAATGAGGGCGCACAACCACTGGTTCGCCGTGCCAAAGTACTTGCCCATGTGCAGCGACGTGCCGTACGAGATCGCCTGTGCCACGGGTCCGTAGGCATCGTAATCGATATCGAGGAGCACCTTGCCGCTGTACTGATCGATGTGCAAGGTGCGCTCGTCGCGCGGATCTGCCGGGAAATACGACACGGTGTACACGCCGTCAGGACGCGACGGGACTACCAGGCTGTAGCCGCTGCGCACACCGAGGGTCGCGGCGATCGCCATGACGCGGTCGATGGGCAACGCGCCTTCCGCGCGCAGACGCTCGGGCGTCATGCCGGCGCCGTTGGCCATGCCCCCATGTCCGGCATGCTCGGCGTGCTCCTGGCCCCCAGGCGATTCCTTGCCATGCACACCACCGTGCGCGGGAGACGTGTGCGTCATTCCCGGCATATCGGCCATGCCAGCCGCGGCGACAGCGGCGCCCGCGGGAGGCGTCGACACCGGCACCGTCGTGTTGCCGACGGCCCACGGAATCTGTGCGACGGGCAGGTCGTCCATCTTCATCGCCTTGGTGGGAATCTGCGAGCGGACCGGGGCTTCCCCCCAGGCGCCGGGCGGTGAACCCATGCCGGCCTGCGTGGCGAGGGCCTTGAACTGCTTGCCCCAGGAGCCCGACCACGGCAGACCCGTGAGCACGAAGGCGAGACCACCCGCCGCGAGCCACAGGCCTGCCACGCTGTGCAGATTGCGCAGCAGCGGACGGCCGCGCAGCTGCAGACGGGGTCGCAGCGCGTTGGCCCACGTGGCGCCGCCGCGCGGCCACCACAGGGCGAGGCCCGTGGCGAGCATCACGAGTGTCCAGCATCCGGCCAGTTCCATGAGCAACGCCCCCGGTTTGCCGAGCAGGAGTGCGCGATGCAGCTCTCGCACCTGTTTCATGAATCGGTGCTCGACGCTCAGGGTGCCCAGCACGACACCGGTATAGGGATTGACGTAGACGCTTTCGCGCTCGCCGCCGGGCAGACGAAAGATGAATTCGGCGCTGCGTGCCGGGTCGCGATCGACCTCGACCGAACTGATCTGTGCGCCCGCGGGCAGCGACGCGGCGGCGCGCTCCATCAGCGTCTGTTCATTCAGCCTCGGTGCGTTGGACGCGGCCACGACCATGCGATCGTGATACAGCCAAGGTTCGATTTGTGGCTGGAAGACGTAGAGCGTGCCGGTGATGGCGAGCACCATGAGCCACGGCATGACGAACAGGCCTGCATAGAAGTGCCAGCGCCAGAGGGTTCGGTACTGACCGGCAGCCGTGGCCGGTTGCGCTTCGCGCGCCTGGGAAATGGGGATCTGCATGAAGCGAGTTTTCCGTCTCTTTTTGCGGTTTTCGCGTTTCGTCGACGCGTTGCGAGCTTGCTCGTCGGCAAGCCGGCGCGTGGTCTGTGCAAAGGCGGGGAGGGGGCCGGGCACGACGCGCACGCGATGAATGAAGCGACGCCGTCACCACGGATGGTGCGGTATCGGACTGAACCGGAGATCAGGAAAAGACTGGCGGCGCGCGCGCAGGCGGCGTGAGAGCAGGACGGGCAGGGGAGGGACGGACATTCGCCGCGGGTCCTGCGCGGGCGATCCATGCGAACGACACCGCCCCGGTCAGCATGGGCATTACCAGCGGTGGATGGGTCGCGAGCAATGAGCAGTAGCCGCAGGCGTCACCTTGGCTGTCGTGTGTCGCGTGCGTGGCGTGAGCACCGTCGGCAGCATCATGCGCGTGGGCCGTGGTGGCGGCCGACAGGGAAAGCGACGGCGTGGTGCCGTCGACCGAGCAGAACGCCACGTCCAACAGCCGGGCTCGCTCGGCGCGTTGCGCGATCAGCACCTGGCTGATCACCGGTGCGCAAAGCGCGAGCCACATGGCGGCGAGGCCGAGCCATGCGGTGAGGCGTTTGCGCGCGGTGAGAGACATACAGCGGTATCGGATATCGGACGCCACGCGCGCGGCGCGGCGGGTGCATTGGGGAAAGATGGGAATGCTATCACGCGGTGCAGCGCGAATCCCACCGGGTTTTGCATATCGATAGTCATCGCCACGCCTGGCGTGATTTTGCGAGTGCGGTGCGGCAAATTGTCGCTGTGCGCAAACGCATGCCGCCGTCGCGGGCGGACGATGTTGCGAAGGTCGTCGGGAAATGGCCGCCGGCGGCTCGCGGTCGTCTGCCCGAATCCCTTGAGGGCGTGTAGAGCTTGCCATCAATCGAGCGGCGCAAAACGCCCGGATGAAACGGCCCGGCTGGCGACGCGATGACAAAAGGAGAGGGAACGCACGGGAATCTGGGACCGAACGCGATGTTGAGGTGCCGAATGCAGTCATCAAATCAAATGATGACTGCTTATCATTTCATTTCGAATTCAGGTCCGGGGAGCTCACCCTTCGGGGGGCACCACAGAAACTATGAGGTCGTAAGCCTGCGCGCTGGTATAGGTCACCATCAGATTACCAGCGTTATCCTCGTATAACGTCGGGGAACAACGGTCGCTTATGTGATCTAAATCAGTCGTTGGCCCCCTGACGAACGTAGGCTGCGACCAATTCCATTCATTGTCTGCGTCGTACGTTAGGTACCAGATGGACGGGGCGTCTTTGCTATGGTACGCGACGTAAAGCGTATCGTCGCGAACGGCCGCAGAGGGAGAGTTGCGCATGGAAACGCCGGGGACCTGCAATTGGGGCGACCAACTCTTCCCGTCCGACGTCGTCGTATACCAAAGGCTGGAGCCATCGGTACCTTGAAAAAACAGGTAAAGAACGTTGTTGAAAACAGCCATCGCGGGTGAACCATTCAGCTCAACGCCGGAGATGTTTGTGTCCTGAGACCAAGTCTTCCCATCGAACACGGTATACCAAAGCGTGTTCGCAGAACTTGTAATGTCGGAGCCCTGATGCGCCAGATACAGGTTTCCATTGAATACGGCCATCCCGGGGGATTCATTCAAATAAACATTGGGGATTAGGGTGTTCGTCGACCAGTTCGTCCCATCGTACGTCATGTGCCAAAGCGAGTAACCGATACTGGTTTTATGCGTCAGGTGCACCAACCCGTCGAAAACGGCCATCGCGGGGTAACCATTAAGGGATGCAGGAAGTGTTTGGGTCGTTTGCTTATCCCCATACACGACATTAAGTACCTGATTCCCGGTGCAGTCTGCATACGCTTGAATCAAGTTCGAGTTGTAAATGACGGAGGCAACCGTCGGATCCATGGATGAAGGTACAGACTCGGAAGGCGCTACGGAACACTCGACGTCGAAACCGGACGCATCGGGATAGGCCACCATAAGATGGTTAGTGATGGTATCGAGGTACAACGCGGGGGAGCTCCCGTCGGCAATGGGGCGTTCCGAAGCTTGCCCCCCGACGGTCGAGGGTGACGACCAATAACTTGGATCGCGTTCATCGCATGTTACGTAGCAGATGCTCGCATCATCGCGATTATGGTATGCCACGTAAAGCAGACCTTCGCGGACGGCCGCAGAGGGGGAGTTGGCCATGGAAACGCCGGGAACCTGCGATTTAGGCGACCAACTCTTCCCGTCCGACGTCGACGTGTACCAAAGGGTGGAGCCGTCAATACCTCGAAAAAACAGGTGAAGCGTGTTGGCAAAAACAACCATCGCGGGCGAACCATTCAGCTGAATGCCGGAGATGTTCTTGTCCTGCGACCAGCCCCTGCCGTTAGTAACGGTATACCAAAGCGTGTTCGCAGTGCCTGTAGTGTCGGAGCCCTGATGCGCCACATACAGGTTTCCATCAAATACGGCCATCCCCGGAGATTCATTCAAGGAAACATTGGGGACCTGGGTGTCTCCCGACCAGTTCGTCCCATCGAATGTCATGTACCAAAGCGAGTGATCGGTACCCGATGTCTGATGTGTTAGATACACCACCCCGTTGTAAATGGCCATCGCGGGATGACCATTAAGGAACGCAGAGAGTGTGGGGGGCAGGTGATCCGGGTCTTCATTTCCATAATCGACATCAAGCTGTTTATTCCCGGAGCGGTCCGCATACGCCAAGATGTAGAATTTCGGGACGTACGAAATGGCAGCATAAGTCAGATCTACGGACTGATCTATGGATGCAGTTTGATCATTCTTTGGCATAAAGTAGTCCTCATGGTCCGGTTGGCGGGGCGACGCCGCGAGTCGTCAAGCAGACTATGTCGATTTCCTGTTTCAACCACGCCTGACGAGACAGGGCTCAAGCATCCGCGATCCCGCAAATGGCACAAGCCTGAACAGTCGCACTAGGGCGTGGCGGCATTTAGCGCAGGCGCGTAACGTCGTGGTGCGTCGGCCGCGCCGCTTGGGCCGCCCGCATTGCTTGGCGCCGAACCACCAGTGGGCCACACCCGCCGGTCATAGCCAACTATTCGAACTATTAGTATCCAGGTTCTGCTGCAGTAACCTCGCGTGCGGGAGCGGTCGCATCAAGCCGAGCGGCTCGGTATTCAACTGCCCAGTGCCTCATGGATGAAGCACCGGACGATCCGTTGTGTGAGCCGAGGGAAATCCTGGCCGAAGTCGCCACGCCGGTCGCTCATCGCTCGCGTCCGGATACGAGTGATTGCAGTTGCAACTGAAATCATTGCGTGGCATGATCGCCGTCAATTGAATTGCAATTGCAACTGTTTGATTTCATTTTGACGAAAGGACGGCTTCCATGACGATTCAACTCTATGGCTTCTGGCGATCGAACGCGGCGTTTCGCGTGCGCGTGGCGCTGGCGCTGAAGCAACTCCCGTTCGAGGAGATCGAAATCGACTTGCTGGCGGGGGATCAATTCGAGACGGCGTATGCGCGGGTGAATGCGGAGTCCGTGGTACCGACACTCGTGCACGACGGGCAGCGCATCTCCCAGTCGCTGGCTATCATGGAGTATCTGGACGAGCGCTTCCCCATCCATCGACTGCTGCCGGACGCGCCCTTGGAGCGCGCTTATGCGCGATCGCTGGCGCTCATCTCGATCGCGGATTCACATCCTTTCGTGGTGCCGCGTGTCCGCAAGCATCTCGCGCAAACCTACGGGGCGGATGCCGCGGCGATCGAAGCCTGGTGCCGGCATTGGGGCAGAGAAGGGCTGGCGGCCTATGAGCGACGGCTTGTGGAGCGCCCGCCGTCGCCCTTCGCGATGGGAGATTCGCCGACGCTCGCGGACATCTGCATCGCCGGCCAGATGATCATCGCCGATCTGTATCAGTTGGACGTCACGGCGTTTCCTCGCGTTGGCGCGTTGGCACAACGTTGTTTCGATCTGCCGGCATTTGCCAATGCGCATCCGTTCCGGCAGCCGGGCTACCGGCCCTCGTCGCACTGAGACCCGGCAGCTGCGTGGTCGCTTCGGACGGCCCGGCCGGATCAGGTGGCGTCAGCCGTGGCCACTGGCGAAGTGGAAAACCGTTCGCGGAGCTCTTCAAGGCCCAGCGAGGTCAGCACGCTTTCGAGGCGCTCGGCCGGACGGCGGCGCGGCAGATCCTTGTATTGCGCGACGATCAGCTCGTTTTTCATTGAGTGCTCCCAGCCGACGAGTTCGGTGACGCTGACCTGGTAGCCGTGGGCCTCCAACTGCAGACACCGAAGAACGTTGGTGACCTGGCTGCCGAACTCGCGCGTATGCAGCGGGTGGCGCCAGATTTCGGTGAGCGGATTGCCGGCGAGTTGCTTGCCTTTGTGCTTGCGCAGCACGCCGGCCACTTCGGCCTGGCAGCACGGCACCAGCACGATATGGCGAGCCTGCTTGGCCAGCGCGAAACGGATCGCGTCGTCGGTTGCGGTATTGCAGGCGTGCAGCGCGGTCACGACGTCCACGGCGGGCGGCAGCGCGGGTGAAGTGATGGAATCGGCCACCGACAGATTCAGGAAGGACATGCCCGGGAAGCCGAGACGGGCCGCCAGCGCCTGGGACGTCTTGACCAGTTCCTCGCGGGTCTCGATGCCGAAGATATGGGAGTCGTCCGCGAGCGCCTTGAAGAAGAGGTCGTAGAGGATGAAACCGAGATACGACTTACCGGCGCCGTGGTCCACGAGCGTGACGCGGCCGCGGTCGGTCTTGACTTCCTGGAGCAGCGGCTCGATGAACTGGAACAGGTGGTAGACCTGCTTGAGCTTGCGCCGGCTGTCCTGGTTCATCTTGCCGTCGCGCGTGAGGATGTGGAGTTCCTTGAGCAGTTCAAGAGACTGACCGGGACGGATTTCGTGGGTGTTCGACATGGGAAACGGAATAGCGGCGGGCGCCTAAGCGCACCGGAAAGACCGATAGTTTACCGAAAAGGCGGGAAGCGGGCTGCCGGACGCCGATTTCTCGGTTGGAGATTCGCCGAGGCGGCGTGAATATGCGGCCTTCCGGGGCGTTGGCGCCAACGCCGTCTGTTATCGCGGTCTCGCGGCCTCCTGTGGCGACGCGTTGGATGTGGCATGCGACAATGTTGCGGCCCGCTGCAGCCGATCAGGCCCGGCGGTCCCTGCGGCAGAGCGCTGTCTTTTCGCTGCCTGTTGCGATAACCAACGCCATATATCATGAACCGACAAGTCCATCTCAAAGGCTCCGACTGGGTGCAACGCGCCAAGCCGATGGACGGTGTCGAGCGTATCGAAGCATGGTTTCATGGCAAGGCGTATTCGATGCATCGCCACGACACCTATGCCATCGGCCGTACGCTCGCCGGCGTGCAGAGCTTCAACTACCGCCGCAATCGGCGGGACAGTCTGCCGGGCAACACCATCGTGCTGCATCCCGATGAGGCCCACGACGGGCAGGCGGGCACGGATGAAGGATTCCGGTATCGGATGATTTACGTCGAGCCTTCGGTTTTCCAGGACATTCTGGGTGGACGCGCGCTGCCTTTCCTCGAAGGCGGCGTGACGACCGATCCGCGCCTCGGGGCGGCAACCGAGGCGTTGTTGCAGCATGTCGGCTGTACGGTGGAGCCGCTCGAGCAAAGCGATGCACTGGCCGACCTGGTGAACGCGCTCGCGAGCGTCGCCGGCACGCCCGCACGACGGTCCGGCGGCGACTATCTGGCTGCACGACGCGCCCGCGACTATCTGCATGCGAATCGTGCACGGGTGGTCACGCTGGACGAGCTTGAAGCGGCGACCGGGCGCGATCGCTGGAGTCTGTCGCACGACTTTCGCACGTTCTACGGTACGAGCCCGTATCGTTATCTGACGATGCGACGGCTGGACGCCGTGCGTCAAATGCTGCTTGCGGGCAAGTCGTTGGCCTATGCCGCGGCCGCCGCCGGCTTTGCCGATCAGAGCCACATGACGCGCCATTTCTCGAAGACGTTTGGACTGACGCCTGGACGCTGGGTCCAGATCGCGAGAGTTTCCGGCTAGGTGAAAAACCCCCACGATCGTTCAATACGGCTACGGGGCGCGCCTGTATCCTCGATCCGTCAATTTTTGAACGGAGAGAACGATGACCCAATCCACGACTTTTTCCACGGCGCCGGCCGACCGTGGCCAGTGCCGGAGCATTGATCTGCGTGGCAAGATCGCGCTGATCGACGGCCACTGGCAACCGCGCGTCGTCGCGGAGATGAACGACTACCAGTTCAAGGCCGTAAAGGTCGAAGGCGACTTCGAGTGGCACCGCCACGCGGATACCGATGAGACCTTCATCGTCCTTGAAGGGGAACTGCGCATCGATTACCGGGCGGGTCCGTCGGGCGACGACGGCTCGATCGTGCTGCGCGCCGGCCAGATGGCAGTGGTGCCCAAAGGCGTCGAGCACAGGCCATGTGCGCACGGCGAAGTGAAGATGCTGCTGATCGAGCCACGTGGCGTGGTGAACACCGGCGATGGCGCTGCCAGCGAACGGACGGTGCAGAACGATCAGTGGGTATGAGGTGAACCGCGCGGGCTCACGACCCGACATGGGGGCAAAATATGAAGGCAGCGGTCTGGAAACTCGCCTTTCTGGCACTGATCTTTGCTCCCCATGTAGGGCAGGGGCGCGAATCGGGGCAGGATGGTTCTCGTACCCTTATCATTACCAAGGGTGACGGTGGTGATGCGGCGGGCGCCACCGTGATGCGCGATCGTTGGCGTCATGGCACGCCTGACCTGATCAATCTGTCCCGGATGCCTTTGGATGAGCTCGAGCCAAGCCAATACCGTTGCGTACTTGTGATCGGGCAGGGGGCCGTAAGTGATGTCGCCCGGTCTGCTGCCATTACGGCAAAACTCTCTGGAAAGAGCGTCGGTCTTTATGCTCATCTTATCGATCAGAATACGCTCGAACTGCTTCAGAAATTGAGGGGCCGCACGGCCCTCAATCTGTTTTTCACCCGATCGCAGTTGACCTTGCTCAAACTGAGGAACATTTCCGGGTATCGGCTGCTTGATTCTCCGCACAATCAAGTCTGGAGAAAAGCCTCGCAGGTCATCGAAACCGTTTCGCCGGCCAAGCTTGCCGCTGGCGACGCCAAGGACTCTCTTCTTGCCGCGAATGAAGTCATCTGGCTCGGCGGCAGTTTCACGACCTCCTCGGGCAAGCGGCGTCTATTCACTGCGGATGAAATTGTGGCAGCTCTGAAACCCCTGCAGGGCGCCATGAAACCGGGCTCGTCCGTCGCCGTCATGCTGGCCCCGCGTATTTTCGAGAGGGGAATGAGCGCGCAAGAGAAGGGCAAGCTGCTCGTTGCGATCCGTGACGCCTTCGGCCGAAACGAGACCACGTTCTACGGCAATGAGGCACTCATTTCGGATTTGGGGAACGCGGGCGTTTCCCTGCGCACCGCTCCCTCTTATGAAACGCTCATGCGTTTACCGTGGTCTGCTCGGACGAAGCACTACGCCTCCGTGGATCAATATAATTTGTTCACGGATATGAAACCCGAAGTGGAACCCTTCCTCTTCGACCCCAACGATGCCGATCAGGCCTTATATGCGGCTGATTACATCAACGGGGAGCGCGCCAATCTGACTTCGGCAATTCTGAAACACGGGTGCGATCAGAAATCGACGGCCGCTGACGCGTACACCGTGCGCGGGGCACCCAGCGAAATCGTGCCGTAGGACGCGACGCCGGACCAGTAGTGGCGATTGAACACGTTGTTCACGCCAACACGGACGGTCTGTAAACACATTTCATCGAATGTAAACAGACCCTAACAAAGTAACTAGGTTAATTTTGCAGGACGAACAATCTACACTTCACTCTAGGCGTGATCAGCTGCGATCTTTCCCGGGGAGCTTTGGCTCCGAGTGCGTAACCTCGCTTGGGAAGGGTGGAGTCACGTCACGTATGTTGTAATCCGAAATAGTTGCAGCAGACTTCCATAAGGTTGCTCGGCCATGCTCGCCGGTCCATTTCTTTGCATTAAGCTGGACATTGAGCGTAATTGCGGAAATGGAATGGGTCTGTTCAAAAAAATTGACAGAGGAGTAAATAAATAAATGACTATTTTATTTAGAGCCAACAATAGTGGATTTTCAACAACGTCCGGGGGGTGGGTGGATATTCCTAGCCTTTCTTTGGATTTGTCGCAATATTCGCAAACTCGAGGGCACGCCTTAATTACCTTATGTATCGCCTACCCATGGGCTGCAGGAGATAATTTTCCGGGGGCTAACTTTGCCATTACGATGAATTCGGTAGTTTTGGCATCAAACGGATATAGCTACAGTGAACAAAGCCCCGGTAATCCAGGTCGAATTCCAGTGACATTGCAAACACTGGTCGATTTGACAGGGAATGTTACTACTATACGGGCTCAGTGCTCAACGGAGCGAAATAGTACCTCAATTATTGGCAGCGGTTCCAGTATCAGTGCGGTTATTGACCAGAGTGGGTCCTGATTGGATGGGTAAGCCCAATGCCAGCGCCGTGGACTCCCGACAAGGCGCGGCATTGTCGTTTCTCACGATATCGCACTGCCTAATCATCGGCTGACGAAAATCATAGAGGGTGGGGTTGGAGATCCCTTCGGTTACCCAGATCGCTGGTACCTGAATTCTAATTTGAGTACGTTGGTTCGGAGCCGCAGGGGCCTGTTTATGTTCTCAAAGCGCAAGGGTTTGGGATCAGTCGGCAAAACCATGTAACGCCTTCCGCGGATGGGCGCGTTTGGTTTGTTGACACGAATATCAGAGTAGTCTGGAATGTGAAAATAGCAGACTAACGATAATTGACGGTCGGCCTCGGCCCACAGCAACACCACGAGCACGGCACCGCGTTGGACGAAGTGCACGCGGTAGCCGGGCTCTGCGTCAATCTTCAACGCCGACACGCTCCCGCCGACCGGCTTCACGTTACCGCATTGCCAAGCGCCAGATGGTCGAACCGCTGTGCGATGGCAGCTACGCCTTTACGATCCATTTTTCCGGCCGACCTCCGTCGGGCTGCGGCTCACAAAATACGATATACGCATTATTTGGGGCGGAGGAGGAAAGAGGGTATGTCATCCCTATAAGCGCGGTTGATCAGACTCAGGGGAAGAAGATAGAAGCCGGCGATGGGCCGTGGACGATGGTGCTGGATCAAACCAATCACTATTTATACATATCAACTGCCGACGGCACGATTACAATCGTAAATACACTTTAACACGTCCCGGCTGCACGCGATTACTACAAATATGATTGGTATTTCATCACTGGTTGTTGATGAAGATCTTCAGATTTTATATGTGGTGGATCGAGGGGATGTTATTGATCCGGCATGTCAGCAGGTCGCAAACGCGCATCTCGCTCCCATTGAGCATTTGCGCAAAGCGGACACGCCGGCGGCAGTGCAATGGGGAAAGCCCAATGCACTTGCCGGGGCGGGCGTCTCGACGCCCGCCCCGAAGGCAGTCGATCTATGGGGATTTGCGCTCGCCTTGGCGCTTTTCGGGCGCTGAGTCTCGAAGGTCGAGAATGGCGATTTCTATTGTTGTGGCGGCGAGATTCTAGCGTTTATTTACGAATATTCCCAGACAAACCAGCAGGGCATTCGATGAGTTCTCTGAGCTTCAAGCAGGTCGACGTCTTCAGTTCCACGCCTCTCAAGGGCAACCCGGTGGCCGTGGTGTTCGATGCCGACGGGCTCGACGACCGGCAGATGGCAACCTTCGCCAACTGGACCAACCTCAGCGAGACCACCTTCATCCTCCGGCCCACTGACTCGCGGGCCGACTACCGCTTGCGCATCTTCACCACTCAGGACGAACTGCCGTTCGCCGGTCACCCGACCTTGGGCAGTTGCCACGCCTGGCTGGAGTCCGGCGGTGTGCCCCAGGGCGAGGAGATTATCCAGGAATGCGCGGTGGGGCTGGTGCGAATCCGCCGCCAGGGGCGGCAGTTGGCGTTTCTTGCACCGCCCTTGCTGCGTTCCGGGCAGGTGGCGGCCGAGATCCTGGAGCAGGTGCGGCTGGGGTTGCGCTTGGCCCCCGGGGCGATCGTCGCCGCCCATTGGGTAGACAACGGCGCCGGCTGGCTGGCGGTGATGCTTGCCAAGCGCCAGCAGGTATTGGATCTGCAACCCGACTATCCAATGTTGAACGGGCTGGCGGTGGGGGTGATCGCACCCTGCGACCCGCAGCACGACGATAGCGACGCGCAGTTCGAGGTGAGGGCCTTCATCGCAGGCGACGGCATGCCCGAGGACCCAGCCACCGGCAGCCTGAACGCCGGCATTGCCCAGTGGTTGCTGGGAGCCGGACTGGCGCCGGCGCGCTACCGCGTCAGCCAGGGGCTGAGCATGGGGCGTGCCGGGCGCGTCGAGGTGGAGCAGGTGGGTGACGAGGTGTGGATCGGCGGCAACGCCGTGACCTGTATCGAAGGCCGCCTCATCCTGTAGTCGCAAGCCTCTGGCACCCGATGACGGGACACCGTTTGGCATCATGAGGCCGCAGAGGCAAAGTGCTCGCGCGTCTACTGGCTAACGCACGAGAATGTACCGCGCGAACGCGCTGCGCGAGATGAGGGAAGGGCGGGCCGCCGTGACTGCCCAAAGGGCATCTGCTGCCTGAACGACAGCATTGCGGCGATGCTTGAAACTCCTATCCCAAAGCCCCACGCCGGGCTGCGCGCACTTAGCCGAGGCCGTCGCGCTCAAATGCTTGATCAAACAACGGCTTTTTAGCCGATGGACCGCTCGCGCAGGCGCGTGGCAGCAAAATGATGTCGCGCCAAGTGAAGCCAGTTTGTCTTTCTGCCGGTTGCACCGTATGATTGCCCGGCAACTTGCGTAGTGCCGCCTTTGTGCAGTCTTGGTTCGTGCAGTCTTGGTATCGCCTTTGTGCCGTAGCTGTGCCGTCGTCCCACGCCACTCACCTGCGCCGACCATGCAAAGAATTTCGATTGCCTCTCGAGAGAACGCCCGCAAGCCCGCCGAAGTCCGGCATGTTCCCGCGCCGGTAGCGCAGAGGGCGACGCCGGCGTTAGAGGACAACCGTCCGGAATCGGCGTCGCATCAAGCGCTGGCGGCCATGATGTCGACGAATCCGCGCGCCGCCGCGCAGCGCGCCCGGATGGAGGACTTGCACCCCCGGTCCGGTACCGTACAGCGAAAGTTTCATGCCGACGAAGACGAGCTTCATGCTTCCGCCAGCGGCACCGTCCAGACCGTCAATCGCACGGGACTGCCTACCCAACTGAAGACGAACATCGAAGCCATGTCGGGCGTAGCGCTCGACAATGTGAAGGTGCATTACAACTCCTCGCAGCCCGCGCAACTCAATGCGCTGGCGTATGCGCAGGGCGCCGACATCCACCTCGGGCCGGGGCAGGAAAAGCACTTGCCTCACGAAGCGTGGCACGTCGTGCAGCAGGCACAGGGCAGGGTCAAGCCGACCTTGCAGGCGAAAGGGGAAGTCCCCGTCAACGATGATGCCGGGTTGGAGCGCGAGGCCGACGAGATGGGCGCGCGCGCCCTGTCCGCCGCGCCGCACGCGGGGCCGGTGCAGACCATGCCGGCGAAGAAGCTCGCTTCGTCGGGACAACCCATTCAGCGCATCATCAGCGTCGCAGATTTCCAGGCGGCCACACCGAAGACACTCCTTCACGGGCGTGGTCCCAACTTGCAGGGACTCGACGCGGGGCTTACCGCCTATATCGCGGCGCGAACGTCGGCCACCGCGCTTGCGCTGGCTGGTTTGTGCGCCGCGTATGTGGGCCAGCCTCACCAGCCGGCGCGCATCGTGGCGGCGACGGCATTGTTGCATGAGGCCAATGCGGAAGGCGTCTTGCTCGGTTGGATCGGTAATGCGAACGCGCATCTGGTCGACGGATTGATCGCACAGATCGGCGGGCCGCGCAGCGCCAATCTACCCGGTCTGAATGCATTAGCCGCGCGTGTCGGTCAGGCAGACGCCCACATCCTCCCGGCCCTGGTGAATTTGGTGACGCCGCCCCAATTGGCGGCATTTGCTGCCAGCGCGGCCTTTCCCGCGATGTCCGGACCGAACTCGCCTTGGCTGCTTCAACTTTGGCCTCATATGGGCATGGCCAACATCGCCTTGCTTGGGCAACTGGTGCCGCTGGCAAACGGCGCGCCGGGCCTTCCTGCGCTCACTACGTTGATCATTGCCAGTGGCGGCGCGGCGCATCAGGCGGGGCTTGTGGGCATGATTCCGCAAATCGGCGGGCATGCGGAAATTCTGACGCTCGCGAACATGCTGACGGCTCGGAACCGCACGGCGACCCAGGCCGCTCAGCTCGCCGCCGTGGCGGCTACGGACGGTGCGCTGTTCGCACGACTGTGCGGCGAGCTACGGTACTTCCAGCGCGCCGGCGTACCGGGCGCAGGCGGCATTCCCGCGAACGTGACTGCCGCACAGAATGCTTACAACGCCGCGCGGGACGCCGTGCCAGCGGCAGCGCTGGTCACGTTGCACGCTCAGGCAACGATTGCGCTTAATCTGGTCAATGCGGCGATTGGCGGAGGCGCTCTGGTACCGCCGGCGTGGCTTGCCGGGACGTTAGCGAACGCCAATGGGCATCTGGTGGCGCTTGGCAACAATAACGGCCTGATAGCCGGGGGGGCACATCCCATGATTGCCGCTCACCGGCCTGCGGCCGCTCAATTGAGACAGCTCATCAATGGTCCGATTGCCGGAGCGGGTGGTGGGGCAGGCGTCGCAGGATTTACGGCGGCCGCAAACTTAGTGACCGCGGAACTCACGAACTTCGACAACAGCGTGGCTCGGCCGGTCATTACCACGGTGTCGTTCGACCACTACCTCGATCGTCACACCGCGCATTATTTCAACTTCGGGGGCATCAATGCCGCGAATACCCAATGGCCGGTGGTTTGGGGCGCGGGTGCGGCCGTCAATGTCGGCAATGAGCTTGCCGCTGTGCTGGGGGCGCTCCATGCACGAGGCAGTTGGTTGATGCCTGCGGCCCCGCAACCGGGACAGGTCGTGGGGGCCGGTACGGCGCAAATTGCCGGGCTGGTGGATGGCGCGGTCGGTACGCTGCGGCTCGGACAATTCTTCCCCGAAGACGGCGCGGCCTATCTGCCGCACGATCAGGCCACAATGAACGCCATCGCTCAATTGGTTTGACGGCACCTTTTCACCGTGGGGAGTCGCCCATCATGGACGTCGCGTTTCGCATCACCTTCGACCATCGACGCTTCTACGCGGAGCGCGAAGTCTATGCCCAAGACGCCGCGCTATCGGCCAAGGTGGCGTCGACGCAGGATATCCACGGCGCGATCGTCATGACGAATGACGGCCAGCCCGTGCTCGAAATCATCGACGAGTTGCTCCCCTGGGTGCAGAACCTGTGCTTCGACGCGGTATCGCGTCTGGCCCGAGGCGACGAGGCGCGCGTCAATTACTTCAGTCGTTCGGGCTGGCTTGCGCTCAAACCGGTCGGCGACGAGATCGAAGTCACCGGCAGTCTGACACCCGCGGCGAAGTACTCGAAAGCCGCATTTCTGCCCGCCTTGCTCGCCTGCGGCGAGCGCTTCGAGCGCGCGATGCGCGTCCTCAAAAAAGACGATGTGGCATTCATCGCCAATCTGGACTACATGCGCACGTTCGCCGAGTCGGCCCGTCAGTCGCTCGATTGAGTGCATTTAATCGACTCGCGTTGTTTGGATAACTGAGCTTCTCGGAAGCTCGCGCGTCCGGCAACTTCAATCCATAGACCATCCTAGCTGTTGCGCCCAAGACAGGCCTTAATCGCTTCACGGCGCAACACTTCGGAATGGTACCTGCGATTCGCATAATGTACATTATGTTAAATTTAAATTGCTCCTCACGTGAACTTGCAGACGACATTGATCGACCTGGGCTCCACTAATAGAAGCTCTTCGAATCTCATACTTCTGGTCTTGGTCGGAGGCCATACGCTGCCGAGCGGTTGAGCCCGTTCCTCACCCAAGCTAGCCACCTGCTACAGCGCTGCTGTGCGGAGTCTGGCGAAATGGCTTCCAACGTGATGCCGTCCCGATGCTCGTTTTTTGATAGCTGCTCATGAGCTCATCGTCCAACATGCGCTTATCCCACCGGTGATGCCTGTATGTAGGCAACCCGCCGCGCGAACCAGACCGACTGCAGGCAACGTGGAAGCGGTGCCAGAGTGACCAGATTCAAGCAGAACCGTTGGGTCACCCCGGGTGCGATGCCCTCCTCCATACCATTCATCCACGATGCCGATCACGCCCACTGGATCACCTTCGCTGGCCGCGCTGACTCGGCTGTTGGACGCGCCGCCCTGCTCGTCCCAGCAAGTCAATGAAGCAAAAAGGCTGGTGCTTGAGTATGCGGGCCAGCGCGACGATCCGGGACATGAACGGCGCTGCACGGCGTTATTGGCCGCGCTTGCCTGGACACATCGCCAGTTCAGCCTGACGGGCGCTGCCGACATGGAGTCGGTGTGCCGGGACCTGACGCAACACTTGGCGCGCTCATGCCGTGAAGGCGTAGATGCCAACGTATTGGCTGACGCTCTCGGAAGCTTTTGCTCGGAAAATGCGCCCGGCGGCCAATCCACCGATCCCTCACCAGCGCATGTTCAACTCGCCCATGACGTGCTCGCCACGCTGGACAGAGGCGTGGACGCGCGCCAATTGCTGAGCGAACTGATCGGGGGCATGCCTGAGCGGCACGAGGGGCGAGGCAATGGCGTCGATGAACTCTACCGGTCTGCCCTACGCGCATGGGTAGCTGTCGCTCCACCGCGGTTAGGGAATGGGCTCGTCTTCCACGCTAGCATATACACATGGTTGCATGTGCCTTCGGAGCGGGGTGAAAGGGAGGTCCGCGCAATCGCGGCGGACCGGATGCTCCGCATGGGGGATGGCACACTCGATTTGTTGGGACTAAGGTTGAGCAGCCTGCCGGAATTGCCTGATGGCCTAACGACACTTGACGCAAGACATAACGGACTAACCGAGCTGCCAACCTTGCCAGCAGGCCTCGCGACGCTTGAAGCAACAAATAACAGGCTAACCGAACTGCCAACCTTGCCCGCGGGCCTCGCGACGCTTGAAGTCGCGGGGAATCAGTTGACCCAGTTGCCGGAATTGCCCGCAGGCCTCAGGCGTCTTGTCGCATACGAGAACCGACTACGCTGGCTCCCGCCCTTGCCTGCAGGCCTCACGCATCTTGACGTACACGAGAACCGACTGCGCTGGCTCCTGCCCTTGCCCGCAGGCCTCACGCAGCTCTACGCGAATGGCAATCGGTTGACCGAGTTACCGCCTTTGCCCGCGAACCTCACAAAGCTCGACGTCCGCAACAACTCACTGTCCGACCTGCCGCCAAGCGTTTTCAGTATGCCTCATCGTGGTGAGGTACTTGTTGATGGCACCCTGTTCTCGCCCGCCGTCCTGCAACGACTGCGTGAGGACACATCTGCGCGAGGGTATAGGGGGCCTCAAATCCACTTCTTCATGGCGAGTGGCGAGACGGGCAGCAGAGTGGTACGCCCGCTTCACGAGGCGGTTCGGGACTGGTTGCGCAAAGGCGAGCAAGCACAGGTGAAGCAATGGCAGGCGTACAGTGAAGAAGCAAATGCCACTGAGTTCTCCACCTTTCTGGACCGTTTGAAAGCGTCCGTCAACTACAGGGGCGATTTCAAGGCGGGGGTCGCCAAGTGGTTAACCAAGCTCTCCCAGGATGAAGAGCTTCGCCGACTGACCTTCCAGACCGCCCGGGGGGCCACCGAGACCTGCGAGGATCGCGTTGCACTAACGTATAACGATCTGACCAAACTCAGCATCGCGCACGCGATCAGCCGTGGCGATTACGACGACAGGCTCGGTGAGATCATCGAGCGCGGGCGAGGAGTATTTCGCCTGGACGCACTTGAGAAAATCGCTCGCGAGAAAGCCCAGACGTTACGGTTTATCGACGAAATCGAAATCTACCTGGCCTATCAGGTGCAGTTGCGCAACCGACTGAAATTACCCACCGACATCGCGGACATGCGCTATTTCAAGGTCTCCGGGATAAGCTCGCAGGATCTGAAGCATGCCGAGCAGCAGGTTCTCGCTCAAGAGCGTGTAGCGTTTCCGCACTATTTCCTGGTCGAATGGAGCCCTTGGCAGAAGGTGCTGGAACGGCTGGATCCTGAGGGAACCGAGCGCGCGCTTCAACAAAAGTACGATATGCTCCCGTCCTACGATGAGGGAGTGGCTGCGCAGTTGACCAGTGAAAATCGGTCCACCGACGCTATTGCATCGCTGGCGAAAGCCGGGGTCGACAACAACGAGCGCATGAAGCCACGGCAGTTAGCGATCTATAAGGAACTCACCCAAGCGCTCTTGCGCAAGCGGGGCGAGGAGGCGCTCATGGCCCAGATCATGGACGCGGCCAAGCCCAGCGACGGGGGCGTCAGAAATTCCGTGCTCAAGACGTGGTGGTCGAAATTCACGCGGACGAGCGAATGAAACGATCGGCGTAAAGGACGGCGGATTTTTTCCGGGTTGTTATCGGTTCAGTTTCGCTTCAACGGCGATTGCCGCGTTAGACAGCGTGTTCGCCGCTGCACCTACAGCGTGCACGTAATCGTGAAGGCCCAATGCGCGGAGTGCCGCCGCCTTTGCTTCAGCTTTGTGTGCTGCACGTCACAAGCCTTTGGAAAGGCGCGATGCCGATGGTTTGCGTTTTGCCATGATGCTCCCCGTCGAAACGGACTTTGCTAGACGCCAGTTGGCCCTGTTTGCAGGGGCGGCAGGTAACTTCCTTGCCCATCTCGCGCCGTGATCTATGCGGCATCGCTCTCAAAGATGAGCAAATTCAACAAGTCTTCTTTTCAAATCTGATGTCTAATACGCCTGCCATTTCTTATAGGAATGGTGGGGCATCGAGATGCTCTTTGTGGCATCCAGGACGGCTCTTGTAGGTTTCAGTGAGCATTCGCCGTTCGCCCACAGTCATCGGTAATCGGGGTAATTCTTCCGGGTTGCGTTTCCGAAAGTGTCTCAGCAAACGCGGTACCTCCCCCCGTTAATTTTAGATTTAGGAGTATTCATGTCGTTAGATCCGATCAAAACACTTTTCCATGGGGGCTTCGGCGATCTACGAGTCACGACGGCATCACCAAGCCAATATCGCCCTGGGTCGATGGCCAATCTAGCTGGTGTGAAAAGCGCGGCAAGAGAGTGCATCTATTCCGCCGACGATTATGAAGTTATAAAAAAGTTGGATAGAGAAAATTCCAACCTATCGAAAATTAACAAGATAATTGAAAATATTGGCCCAGACACCATTGTTAGATTGAAAAAAAATGCATCCAACGGGGAGGGTGGAGTGTTCAAGGGGGAGAGTGGAGTGTTAAAGAAACTAGTATTCCTATGTCGATACAATAAAGAGCGCAAAGCGGCGGTTGGAAATTTAGGTGCGCCTGGAAATATAAATAGAATTTCCGCCGCCCAAGCGAAATCCATCCTAGAGGAAAAAATAGTTGATCTGAACGCGCGTCTCATCTGTTCGTACGCCAAGCGGCAAACGGAGAATATCCACGCGATATGGGAAGCCAGATGATCTTGTAAAGAATCACAGCTCAAAAAAATAGCGAATAGCATGGCGGATTGTTCCAGCTCTGGATGGCTGGAAATACTGTCCGCACAAGGCCGCGCATCATCTGCTGGCGCAGGTGATGCGCGCTGTGAATTCAGGTCAATTACCTATAACCGTCGCTGACAGATCGGAGGTCGCCCTGCGCAGGCCTCCGCCAGTAGTGAAGGACAGACCGTCCTTGGCGGTGTGGGTACCCGTGGCCGCGCTCGGGGCTGCGGTCAAGGATACCTCAAGGGTCCAGGTACCTTTCCCCCGCCACAACGCGGCACCCGTCAGATTGATCAGCATCGTCCTGTCCGCCGTCAGCGTCCAGGCCTCGCGGGAAATGGCCCCACCGGGCCCCTTGACAACGACCTGGTTGTCAGTGAACGTGAACCCGTCAGGCGCGGCAATCCTATTCAACGCATAATTGTCTCCCGAACGAGCACCTGTGGCATCGAGTTCCACTATCGCGTTGCCCTGACCACCCGGCTTGATCTCGGGCACCACGGTCTGCTTTGCCCACCACATCAGCACTGGTACGCTTACGGTCACATTCCCGGTCACCGGAGGCTGATCGTCTACGGCGAAAGACAAGCCCCCTTCGGCAGTATGAAAGCCCGCTTTCGTCATGTCCCTGTCTGCAACTACCCCCATGTACAGCGTCCGAACCCCCTTCGTGTCCCACCAGGCACTGGTGTTGGTGAGCGTGCGCTTGTCCGACGATAGCGTCCACCCGCCACTGGTACCGGTCCCGTCGGGACGCCGTATAACCACGTCGGAGTTGGTGAAGGCGAACCCCTGTGGGGGGGTTATCACATACTTACCACTCTGTCGGCCGTTATCTGAAGCGTCCAGCACCACCGTCAACGTGCCGATACCATCCGGCGATATCTCGGGCACCTCACGCTGTCTCACCGACCTCAACACCGACGTGCCTACCATGACGTCCCTCGATATCAACGGCGCGTACGACACCTTGTCCGGATACACATGAACCGTGTACTCACCGGGCGGGAGATCCTTGAACTCGAAATCCCCGACCGCCGTCTTGAACCCCTGCTGCGCCTTCACGTTGCCCTCTATGGGGAGTTGCCCCTTTGGAACCACCCCCACCCAGTTCTCGTCGCTGGTGCGGGAAAACGCGGCGCGTCCCTTGAGCCCCGTCTCTCCGAGCGGCTCTACCGTCAACTGCGGCGACCGAAGTGCAACCTCACCAAAAATCTCCCATTGCTTACACCCGCCCTCAACACTCGCATCGGGAGTACCACAGAACGAACGGGTCACGTTGACCGCCGTCCCCCGCCCCAGAAGCAATTCCTCTTGGTCCTCGTAGAACGACACGGCGGCAGTGCGGCTCAGATATGCTGAGGGCGTCCCTCGAGGCACCCTCAGGCGCAGAGAGGCGTTTTGCTTGCTGAATTCTTCAGGCGGCGCGTCACTCAAGGTCGTGGAAAGGTAAGCCTTATCCGTCAGCGTCCTTCCCCGCAGATCCGCGAACTGAGCCGGTGTCAGCCTCAAGTTCACCCCCCGGCTGACAATATAGTCGGCGTCGGCGGGCCGACCCGCCAACGCCTTGTCGGTGTTCCCAACGCCGAACAGGAACTTACTCATTGTTTTTTCAGAGAGGCGCTCGGTACCATTCCGCAAATCATGATTATAAGGAGTACTAAACGTGTAATCGACGAGTTCATGCATTTGTGCGTCTGGGAGGTTCAGCATGTAGGTGTCCCAGTACACGTTCGCAGCCTTGATGCGGGCTTCCGAGGTGGCGTCGCGAATCCCATGGGAAATTTCTTCGAGGGCCTTTTTCCGCTTTTCATCTATGGGAAGGTTGTTCCAATCGTCCTCGCCCGGCAGGGGAGTCATCCACCGCTCGGGCAGCAGAGTGAAAACGGGGTCGCGGTTCCGCACGCTGTTGACGGTCTCTGACGCCCGCGGGGACCGCTCCGCCGCTTCGACCGTCAAGGCTGTCAGGGCTGTCAAGGCTGTCAAGGCCAGCAGAACACTCGCCGCTTTAGCGGCGTGCTTCGTGAATGTACGCATCAAATCCTCCTCTCGTTTGTTCCTGTTTCGTTTTCTTGCATGAGCCCCATTGGCCTGAAGCGTTGTCAGGTTATCGAGCAGAACCGGCAACATACTCAGATTAGGACACCTAAGTCTTCATGCCAAGGCCATCTCTTTCCTGCCATCAATAGCGGCGCTTCACCGGCTTCGACGACAAGATCGTTGCCATTATGCCCGGGGTATGACCGTGCGCGAGATTCAAGGCTTTGCGAGCAAGCGGACCACATGCGCGCTCAAGTTCCGATGCTGCCGTCCACACACTGCCCGCATGGCGTATCAGTGCGTTTAGCCGTAGATCTGGTCCATGAGCGCCTCCTCACCCCGCTTGCGCAAGAGCTCTCGAGTGAGTTCTTCATAGACCGCCAACTGCAGTGTCTTCATGAGGCCAACCCCGGCCTGCGCCTGCGTTTCGAGATCCTCCGGCAGCCCAAGACTGGCCAGATACGCCGACAATTCCCGGTCGTAATCGGCGAGCATGTCCTGCAATTTCTGATGCGCGCGCTCGAATCCATCAGGATCCAGCCGGGCCAGCACCTGTTGCCAAGGCTCCCATTCGACCAGGAAATACTGTGGGAACTCCAACCGTTCTCGGGCGAGAACCTCCTGCTCGGCGCTCTCCAGATCCTGTGGCGTTACCGTGGAATAATTGAAGTAAAGCATGTCCGCGATGCCGGTGGGCAAGTGCAGCCGATCGCGCAGTTTGACCTGGTAGGCCAGGTACACTTCGATTTCATGGTTTTGCCGTGCCGCCTGGGCTTTCTTGCGAGCAATCTTCTCCAGTGCGTCCAGGCGAAATGCCCCTCGCCCGCTTTCGACGATCTCAACGAGCCTGTTGTCGTAATCGCCACGGCTGACGGCATGCGCATGACTGAGTTTGGTCAGGTCGTTATACGTCAGTGCAACGCGATCGTTGCAGGCCGCGGTGGCCCCTTGTGCGGCCTCGAAGGTCAGTTGACGAAGTTCGTCATCCTGGGAGAGTTTGGTTAACCACTTGGCGACCCCCGCCTTGAATTCGGCATTATCGTCGACGCCCGCCTTCAAACGGACCAGAAAACGTGCGAACCCAGCGGCATCTACTTCCAAGCTGTGCGCTTGCCATCGGCGTATCTGTGCTTGTTCGTCGTTGCTCAACCAGTCCCGAACCGCTCCGTCCACACTGTGAAACGCCTTTCCTAAGCAAAGCTGAGGCCCGTTATAGTCTGGCGCCAACATCGCCTGGTGCGCCTGTTGCAGAAATGCGAGCGAAAATGAGTTGCCTTCGGCATTTACCCGAACCTCATACGGCATACTAAATACCCTTGACGGCAGGTGGGTCAGTCGGTTGGACGAGACATTGAGCATTCTTAGACTGACAGGCAACGTCGGCAACTCGGTCAGCTGGTTCCCATACGCCACGAGCCCCTCGAGGCCTGCGGGCAATGCTGGCAACTCGAATAGTCGGTTGTTGCGTAGGTAAAGCTCTGTGAGGCCCCTAGGCAATTCTGGCAGGTGTTCTAAGGAGTTGTGGGCTGCCAAGAGCTTCACGAGGCTCTCAGGCAATTTCGGCAGATGCATCAACCTGTTGCCGCGTACGTCAAGCGCTGTGAGACCCGCGGGCAAATCCGGCAGGCTATCCAAAAGCAGGCTCTTCAAGTCTAATTCGCCACCCACCATGTTGAGAATTCTGTCCTGCACGATCGCACGGCCTGCCCTCTCCTCCCCCCTCGGCGCGAATGCCACCCATGCGGCCAAGGAGAATGAAATGAACGCGTCCCACCCGAAACGGTGAGAGCAGAGGAAGGAGGTGAATCCTCACGGGCCAACGGCATCGAAGTGCCCAGGTGGAAAATGCACGCATTTCCCGGCAACCGGAGGATCCACGATGAACAGTATGGCCGTAGGCGTCGACATCGCCAAGCAGGTTTTCCAGGTGCATTACGTCGATCAGCACACCGGAGAGATTGTGAACAAGCCGATCAAGCGGGCAAAGTTTCTGGAGCACTTCGCGAACAGAGCGCCGAGCCTGATCGGCATGGAGGCGTGCGGCGGTGCGCACCACTGGGCTCGGCAACTCGCAAAGATGGGGCACGAGGTCAGATTGATGCCGGCGGAGTTCGTGAAGGCGTTCAACATCCGCAACAAGAACGACGCGGCGGATGCCCGGGCGATTTGGCTGGCGGTACAGCAGCCGAGCAAGCCGGTGGCGGTGAAGACGGAAATGCAGCAGGCGATGCTGGCGCTGCACCGGATGCGCGAGCAGTTGGTGAAATTCCGCACGATGCAGATGAACGGACTGCGCGGCCTGCT
Source organism: Pandoraea pulmonicola (assembly GCF_000815105.2). Taxonomy (NCBI): domain Bacteria; kingdom Pseudomonadati; phylum Pseudomonadota; class Betaproteobacteria; order Burkholderiales; family Burkholderiaceae; genus Pandoraea; species Pandoraea pulmonicola. The sequence continues at coordinate 2,829,438 of NZ_CP010310.2, forward strand.
AACGGAATACGGCGAGGTGATGAGCCGTGGCCGGGCGAAGCTGGACCAGGAAATAGCCATTGCGCTTGGTCGGCTCGCGGAGCGCCTGCCGGGAGCGTTGATCGATACGTTGCGCGAGCAGTGGAGCGGGCTGGCGCGGCTCGACGAGCAGATTGCCGAGATCGAACGCCGGATGCTCGAATGGAAGAAGGAAGACAAGGCGGTAAAGGCGATCAGCGAGATACCCGGCGTGGGATTGCTCACGGCGACGGCGGCAGTGGCGATGATGGGCGACGCGAAGGCGTTTCGCTCCGGACGCGAATTCGCCGCGTGGGCGGGTCTGGTACCGAAGCAGACGGGCTCGGGCGGCAAGGTGAACTTGCACGGGATCAGCAAGAGGGGCGACACCTATCTGCGCACGCTGCTGATTCACGGTGCGCGAAGCGTGTTGAGCCATGCGAAGGAACCGGGTCCGTGGGTCGAGCAGATGAAGAAGCGACGGCCGGCGAATGTGGTGATCGTCGCACTGGCCAACAAGACGGCACGGACGATCTGGGCGGTGCTGGCCCATGATCGGCCGTATCGGAAGGACTACGTGAGCGTGAAGCCAGCCTGAACGGCCCGCGCGAGGTAGACGATCAATGTTTAACACAGGGTGAACGTCGAAAGGTTGCGCAGCAATCAAGTGTGATGACAAGCCAGGTAGGACCGGGACTCGCTAAGCCTGAATCGGTGCAAGAGCCTTGAGCTCGCCAGGAGAATGAGGCGCGAGTCAGCGAATTTCATAGGGGCCCGCAGCGGCAGTACCAGCTGCATCAAGGCCGGATATAGAGCTGCAGCCCATCCTGTCCGTCGGAACACAAGAAAACTGCTGCAAACGGGACGCGTTCATATAGCACCGATAGAGCTCATCGATGCCGCTATCATCTCCCGCCTGCTGTTCTGGCAAGTTCGCGATCAGTTTTCTCAAGAGTTGACCCGCGTTCACGCGAGTCTCCAGCGTGGCGAGCACATTACGGGCGAGTTTCACATAAGCTGGCGACGGTTCACTGGACTGGCCACCGGGCACATTTTCCTGGCCAAGGTTTGCGAATGCGTCGACCAATACCTCGATGTCCGGGCCTTCACGGCACGAGCGTGTCAAATGCTGCGTCAAGTCCCGGCACACCCACTCAATGTCCGTGCCACCCACCTGACTGAACTGGCGATGGGTCCAGGCGAGCGCGGCGAGTAGCGTGGCGCAGCGCCACTCATGGCCCGGACCGCCACGCTGGCCGGCATACTCGAGCATTAATCCTCTTTCTTCATCGACTTGCGGGGACGAGCCAGAGCACTCGCACAGCACTTGGGCCAGCCCGTCCAGTAAATGTGATCCAACAGAAGTGATCGGCATGGATGAAAAGTCAATGGAGAAAAGCAACGGCTTGGCTCGACTTCGACACCAGTTCGAGGAACGCGCCCATTCCGCTCATCGGCCGACGCCTCGGTGCGGTTAGGCATGCGAAATGGCACTATGTCACGCGCGTTTCTTCTTGGAGTCAAGATCGGACTGGTCTAGTGGAAGCCATCTAGTCGCCAATTTTTTAGATTTGGTTCATTGACAATTTTTCGGATATTGATATTGAGAAATTGTTAATGTTATGTAAATCAAATAATTACAATGTTTTTATGGAAACTCTCATAACGTGGTGGAGAGAAATTTCAAATATCTTTCACAAATTATCTCTGGTTTGGAGGACGTCATTTGAAAAACCGCTTTGGCATGAAGGGCTGAGATACTTGAGCTTGCCCCCGAAAAACAAATCTCCTGTTGAGCGTAAACTCAAGCAAGGAGCGTCAGGAAGATGAGCAAGACGACGCGGGCGCGCTATACGCTCGAGTTCAAGCTGAAAGCAGTTAGAGCGTTGCGGCGATGGCCGCGACGCTGGATGTGTCAGGCTCCGTGCTTTCTGCACATGCTGGCCTCACCTTCCGGCAGAAATCCGGTGATTTGCTCTTCCGTAGGGAGCATCTTCATGTTTCCAGCGGGTCTGGTTTGCAGCGGGCAGATCAGTCTCATTTGGCTAGGCGATAGGCTCCGCTTCCTACTGCCGCGATGACCGCGGCAAGAGTCTCCTCCCGAGTAAGCGCATCTATCGGCAGGGCATGTCGTTCAAGCTGACCGAGCGATGAGAGTTGCTTATGGAGCTCCGTGATCGTTCCGGGATCAGTCAGGGTGTCGCCGCCCCGCTCTTGGCAACGCCGGATGGCCACGTCGAGAAGTGGACGCAGAACGATATAGTGAACAGGCACCGGGATTTTCTTGAACGGAGCGAGGAACCACGGCCCGATGATCCCGTCCACAATGACAAAATATCCGCCCCTGGCATAGCCTTCGGCTGCTCGCGATAGCACATCGACAACAACGGTGTTCTGGTCATGCGCTGCCGGCAGATAGGGTGGGAGCGCTCCATTCTTGATGAAATGCCAGAAGTCGTCGGAATGAAGATGGACCGTCGACGATCCGGGCGCTCTGGCAAGAGCCTGCGCTGTCGTGGTTTTGCCTGAACCGGGAGGCCCGGTCAGAATGAGTATTTCACCTGCGTGATTCATGAGCTTCTTTCTTGATCGATGGGCGAGCGCCTTCATCCGGGCATGTCTTGCCTCAGCGCTTTTTCACTCATCACATCGGCTTCGCGCTCGAGCCCCGAGTCGTCGTTGATCGCCACGCCCTCCTTCATCTGCATGGTCGGCTTCACTCTCCCCTGCGCCTGCTGCACGACGTGCCCCTGCCTGAGGGCTGATGAACTCATGGACGGCCTCGCGGGATATGGGGGCGGCGGACCGCCCTCCTGTTGTTCGGCTTGAAACACAACCTCAAACATCAAGAATATTGCGTTCGCGATCATCGTCGGTATCGAGATGTTACTCCTCGACTTGTATTTGTCCCAGTTTCGCCTTCAAACGGAAGTGACGATACTTCACTCAACGACTAACGCAATACGTCCAGAACTGCCATATCAACCGAACCGCGGATTAAGGAGAAACATCATGAACCCGATCATCATCGCAGCTGTCGTGCACAGCCTCATGGCTTCTATCGCCAACGATGTAGTGTGTTTGTTCTGCTGACGCCCGGCTCGGAATCACAACAGAATAACCGGTGAGGAAGTTCACGGTGGGCCTAATCTCGATCACCCCACCGCACCCGCCCTTGCCTTCGCGATCACCTCTATCTCGAACTGGAAGCCATAGAGCCACGTCACGCCAACGGCGGTGAGCAATGGAATAAAGCGGTCTTCTATCGCTCGAGTCGGGGAAAAATGTAAATGTGAAAATACTTGCCGGGACGGTTTGGCCCGCCACCAGCCGATATCGGCCAGAAAACGGATGTCATCAACAAAACGCACGAATAAGGTAGCCTTGCTGGAATTCGGATCGTTGCCGACGTCGGCGATCCCCGTTTTCTTTCGATACTTGAATGAGCGCCAATCCGGGCCTCATCGCGTGAGGGAGGGTGACGATGACCAAGATGCGGGAAGTCAACGGCAGTCTGATCGTTTCGGCGCATCGGGGCGATGCGAAGACCCTCCTGGCCTTCGACATCACGGCGCCGACAGACCGTGAGCGACTCGCGGGATTCACGATCCAGGTCAAGCCTCAGGGCAGGCCCGCCTACTATCTGTGGAACAAGTTGCAGTTCGAGCATCCTGACCGGCATGCGCAAGTTGCCTCGGAGCCGGCCTATTCCACCGTCAACGCGCCGTTACACCGGTTTCGCTGGGTCCACGTCCCCGGCAGCGACCACCAGGGGCTGAAACCGCCATTCGGTGTCTACGCGTACACGGTCACTCCTCGCTACTTCGACGAATACCAACGGCTCATGCCACTGGACCCCGCGCGCAGTGCGACGGTCTCGATCGAACTCAGGCCGTTCGAGGACGGCCCGGTCCGGTTGGGTTTCACACGCGGGTACGCGCAATCCCAGGCCTACGTGAATCATTTTGGCCCTGACCTCGTTCTCAGGCCTGACACGGATGCGCTTGTGTTCGACACTCGTCAGGTTGCCGGCAAAAATGCGCAGGGCAACGACTTCACGTATCTCGATGTCTACGCGTGGGCCGGCGCGAGCGCCCGCGAACGGATCGTCGAAGTCCTGAATCTGGTTCACGAGTCACCCGAAAAGCAACTGGACGTCTTCGCATACGACCTGAACGAACCCGATGTCGTCACCGCCCTGCTTCTGCTCGGTCACGAGCAGCGTGTGCGCGTGATACTGGACAACGCCTCATTGCATAAATCCACCGCCGACAAAAGATCGGCCGAAGACGAATTCGAGGAGCGCTTCAGCGCTGCGGCCGGCGATGAAGCCATTCTGCGCGGCAAGTTCGGGCGCTACGCTCACGACAAGGTTTTCGTGGTGTACGCCGACAAGGCGCGCCAGCAGCCTGAACTCGTCCTGACCGGCTCCACCAACCTCTCGTTGACGGGTTTGTATGTCAACGCGAACCATGTGCTCGTGTTCGACGACCGGGCGATTGCGGGCGTCTATGCCGACGTTTTCCAGGAAGCCTGGACGACGAAAGTGCATCGGGCCACCTTTGCCGAATCGTCGCTGGCGACGACCACGCACAACTTTGCGCCATTGAATACAGGGCCAATCGAAATCGATTTCTCCCCGCATCTGCCGGCCGACAAAGACAAGGTGCTCGGCCGCATCGTGGAGCGCATCGCGCACGAGCGCGAAGTCGTCGGCAACGGGAGCGTCCTCTTTGCCGTGATGACGATGGACGGCGCCGCGCGCAAGGAGCAGCCCCCTAAACCGAACATGGTGTACGACAGCCTGAAATCGCTGCATGAGAGCGAGACGATTTTCAGCTATGGCATCTCCGACAGTCCTGGGCAGGTGTGGCTTTACGGCCCCGACGCCAGGGGCGGCATTCTCGTTAGCGGCAAACCGGGGCAGCCCCTGCTCCCCTCACCGTTCGAGCAGGTGCCCGGCATCGGTGGTGGCCACGAAATTCATCACAAATTCGTGGTGTGCGGTTTCGGACGTGAGGATGCGGTGGTGTTCTGCGGCTCGTCGAATCTGGCGGAAGGCGGCGAACTGGATAACGGGGATAACCTGCTTTGCATCCACGATCCCGCCATTGCAACCGCATTTGCGATCGAGACGCTGCTGCTGGTTGATCACTACAATTTCCTCAACCGGCTGAGTACCAAGTCCACCGACAGTCACACCCCGCGCGGAGCCGCCGACAACCGCACTGCCGCAAAGGCCGCTGCATGGTTCCTAGGGACCACCGATAAATGGGCGGCGCCCTACTTCGTCGACGGCAGCACGCGGGAGCGCGACAGGCAACTCTTCACCGGTTGAGTGGCGCCGCACCAGCCCGAAATCGTTTCTTTGCGCAAGATGGGATTTCGTCGCGCCCCTTCAACATGCGAAGTTGCTCCCAACTCGAACTGGGGCACGTAGCAGGCTTCTTTTCTGGCATGCACCAAACCCGAAACGTGTTGACCTGCTTATCAGCAAGGCATTTATCGAAGTGTTCGACGCTCAGATACTTGGGAGGCAAAACAGCAAAGCAGCTTGTGGCGACCGTTGTCAGTACGACTGCAGGAAGAAGGCGTACATGAAGCCACTTCATGGGGCGCAAAGCTGGATAATGGTCCATTCTAGGCATCTCACTGTCTCCGCATGGCAAGGTCGAAGAATCGAAGCTTCAAAGTCGGGGGTAACTGCTATTCGTAAATTTACCGCTACCTCTTCGCGAAGCGCCTGATTGTTTTCCGTTGACCGGACTCATCTCAGTACCAAGCGCTTCAGAAAACCATCGAGCATGCCAATGTCCCCTTCCGCTCTCTTATAGTCGACCTCATGCTCGACCTCCCTGAGCATGGTCTCAATGAAATCATGGATAGCCGGGCGTCGTGGCCCAAGCTCGGCCTCTCCAGCGCATTTTGATGGCGAGCAGTTCATTTATCTCTGCGATCAACGCTTCGTCCGTTAGCGTTCCTGCCACCAGATCTGCAAACCGCATTGGGGGCATTCCCTTACCCGAATCGATCCAGCGCACTGCGAGCAAGGGACGCAAGACGTACAGATACTTCTTGTAACGAACTTCATCGCCTTGCAGGTATCCCCGGAAGTTCTTTTTGGCCATGGAGAGATAGTGATGTCGGCCGCGTACCGGGGAGAAAAATGTGCGAGCCAGTTCTCGCAGCTCGTTCACGTAGACGGCGTCCGCCATGTACACCACCGGGGATTCCAGCCATTCAAGCAGCGTTGGGTTCGATCGGTGCAAAAGTTGTAGGGCCTTCCGAATTTCCCAGCCGCTAACATCCAGCTCATCGTCAATGGGCTTCTCAATCACGTCCCGCTGGGTTTCGACCCGCAAGTACCATTCAAGCCGATGGACGTATATGAAGCGCACGTCATAGTCGCTGTCGGGCGATGCGAAGCCCCAGCCGCGACTCCCCGATTCGCAAGCATATAGGACCTTAACATCATGAGCTCGCTCGGCGGCGGCCAACTCGGCCATGATGCGAGCCCGCACGTCGGGATCGATAGGGTGATCGCTTAGGACCGGCAGATACGATTGCATATTCCTCATTCGATGCGATAAATGACCGAGTATCTTCTTCGTGACCACGGCGCTGACGCGAATCCTCCGCCGATAACGAAGTTTATGCGGTGTCGGCGAGCGTCGCCATACCGCCAGAGTCCTCCGCCACTGCGCGATGACGATGCGCAAAATCCACGCCAGCGTGCCGACCCCGTTTGCGCTGAGCGTGCAGAATTTGACCGACCGCCGCTGCTGGGCCGCGGGTGACCCCGACATCAACGGTGCGTGGGCCCGGCAAGCCACGCACCTTCTGGCTGACAGCGCAGTTCGATCTCTGAACGTACCCACACAGGACGCGACATGACGGTTCGATTCGTCAGTCGCGTTCTTTGCCTATCCGCTATTGACCTGGATTAGAAATGAAATGATAATCAGTCGCATTTAATAATTGTATTCGGCACCGCGAACTCTCGCGTTCGATCCCGGACTTTCTGTGCTTCCCCTCTCCCTTCGTCATCGCGTCGCCAGCCGGACCGGTTCATCCGGGCGCTTTGCGCCGCTCGATTGATGGCAAGCGCTGCACGCCCTCGAGGGATCTTCGCTTACTACGACGAACTGCTTCGTACGTGGACGGGAAGGCTCAGCAATCGGCATCAGGCCAAAGACCTGGCACAGGACTCGCTGCTAAGGGTCCTGGAGTTGAAAACCCCGCCAGAGCAGCCGCGCGCCTACTTGCACCGGACGGCGCGCAACATCGCCATTGACGCTTACCGCCGCGAGGGCGGCCGCGAGCAGATGACGCTCGATGCGCTGGCAGAGTTCGAAGCGCCGACCGGCAACCCGGAAGAAGAAGTCCACGCCGCACAACTCGCCCGTGCCATCGAAACAGCTTTGTCCGAACTTCCCTTGAAGTGCAGGCAGGTTTTCATCTGGCAGCGAATCGACGGTTGCAGCCAGCAGGAAATCGCGGAGCGGCTCGATCTGTCGAAAAACATGGTCGAGAAGTATATGATTCGGGCGATGAAACACTTGCGCGAGCGCCTTGGTCCTCTGGCTCCCCAGTGAGGCACGCAGTCGTGATCTGCCTCCCCTATTTCCGCCGGTCCGGTCGGCAGTTCCGTCAAATGCGCGGCGTTTTCTCTGCTCATTTTTCTGCCTTTTTCGATGCCAGCCTCTGAACGTATTCGCGAGGAAGCCGCGCTGTGGTTCACCAGAGCGCATAGCGGCGAGTTTTCCGATGCAGACCGTGCGTCGCGAGACGCGTGGTTATCTGCCGATCCTCTGCATCGCGCAGAGTACGCGGCACTGGATCGCGTATGGCAGGCGGCGGCCGCCGTGCCCGCCGCGCGGCTGCGTGCCTTGGCCGAGGCAGGGACAGAGAGCGCCGGAGTTGGCGCGAGCGCTCCGCGCCGCAGCGCCGCGAACCGATGGATCGCCATCGCATGCGTTTGTGTACTTGGCGTTGCGCTTGGCGCCACGATGTTGCCCTCCATTACCCCATTGCCGGAGGAGGTCGCGCAACTCGCGCCGTCCAGCACCGCACTGGCTCAGGTGGACGAGATCTCGACCCGTCCCGGTGAAAAGCGCCGCGTGACGCTCGCCGACGGCACGGTCGTGGAACTCAATACCCGTACGCGCCTTCAGGTGAGTTATACCCATGCGCAGCGTAATGTAACGCTGCTCGACGGCGAGGCGATGTTCTCTGTCGCTCACGATGCCTCGCGTCCGTTTGTGGTGGATGCGGGAGTCGGCCGGGTCACCGTCACGGGCACCCGCTTCGACGTGCGCCGCATCGCGAAAAATCTGGCGGTTGTGGTCGAATCAGGCTCCGTGAAAGTGGAAGGCGTACCGGTGCGGACTGGGACTGCGCCGGCAAAGGCGCCCGCGCTGCTCACGAAAGGCCTTGGCACGACGGTTCGCCCGGATGGTGCCGTCGCATCGGTCAGTCCGGTGAATCTGTCGACGGCGCTGGCCTGGCGCGACGGCAAACTGGTCTTTCAGAACGCGACGCTTGCCGACGTCGTGAACGAAGTGTCGCTGTACCGACAATCGCCGGTGGTCGTTGCGAACGACGCAGTCGGGCAACTTCGCCTCACCAGCGTATTCAGTACGGACAACACCGACGAACTGCTCGCCGCGCTGCCGCAGTTTCTGCCAGTCAAGGTGCAGACGCTCCCCGATGGCAGCGTAAAAATTTCGTCGAAGTGATTCAGGTTTTTGCTCGGCGTTTCGTCTTCTGATCGTTCGCCTTGGTTGCCGAGTGGCGAATCCATCAAAAATTCGAAACGAGACCAAAAGCCGTGAAAGGTTCTACACACGCCCGCCGCTTCCTATTGCCCCGCCCGCAGACGGCCGCATCGGTGATTTTCCTCGCCGCGCTGGCAGCGCTGAGCAGCCAACCCCAGCGCGCCTCTGCACAGCCCGCGAAGGGCGGGACTGCCGCAAAAGCAGGCGCTGCGATCGAAATCAACGTGCAGGCACAATCGTTGTCCGACGCGCTTGTGCTCTTCGGGCGGCAAGCCAATCTGCAACTTTTCTTTTCCCCCGATCTGGTGAACGGCAAGACCGCACCGGCCGTGCGTGGCGCCATGACCGCGGAGGCCGCATTGTCCGCACTGCTACAGAACAGTGGCATCAGCTACCGGCGCAGCGGTATTCAGGGGTACGTTCTTGTATCGGCCGCGGAAAAGAAGGTCGAGACACCGGCGACCGCCCCCGCGAGTCCGCTTGTGTTGGCGCCGGTCGAGGTGACGGCATCCCGTACATCGAGCGACCTCGTACGCCCTACGCGCCAGGTGACGGTCATTGAGCGCTCCGAGCTCGATGAACTCAAGACCGCGTCGGGAAGCCTCGCCACCGTCCTCGCCAAAGTCGTGCCGGGTATGGCCGACTCCAGCCGCACAGTGACCGACTACGGTCAAACACTTCGCGGGCGGGGCATGTTGGTGTTGCTCGACGGTGTGCCGCTCAACACCAACCGCGACTCGGCCCGCAATCTCGCCAACGTCGATCCGGCGCTGGTGGAGCGCATCGAGGTTTTGCGTGGCAGCAGTTCGATCTACGGCGGGGGCGCCACGGGCGGTATCGTCTCCATCACGACTCGGCCTGCCGGTGGCGAGCCCAAAGCGGATACCACGGTCTCGTTGAGCTCCCCACTGTCGAGATTGCGTGCCGACGGCCTGAGCGCCGATATTCAGCAGCACGTCTCCGGCAGCTACGACATGTTCGACTATGCGTTCGACGTCGGCGGCCGCCGTGTCGGAAACAGCTATGACGCTCGCGGGAGTCGCATAGCTCCGGAGCCGAGCCAGGGCGATCTGTTCTCGTCGAACAACTACAACATCGGCGGCAAGCTCGGTGTGCGTTTTGCACCGGACCAGCGTGTGCAGTTGTCGGTGAGCCACATCAACTCGTCGCAGGACACGAGCTACGCCTCGGATCCCTCTGTTGCCCGCCTGCCGGCGGGGAGCGTTCCCGCGCGCGGCATTGACGGGCTTCAGCTCGATGAACAGAACCAGATTCGCAATACGCTCGTCAATCTCGAGTACGAGCACCGCGACCTGCTGGGTAGTCAGGTGTCGGCGCAGTTCTACTATCGCGACTACTTCACCCGATTCACGCCTTTCGATGCGCGTTCGGTGGCCACGCGTGGCGCGAACGTCGACCAGACGAAGCAGGACTCCACCGTCTTCGGCAGCCGTCTGACGATCAAGACGCCATTTGGCGCCGAGAAGAAGACGAGGGTTGTGTGGGGCATGGACTTCGAGCAGGAAAAGAGCGATATGCCGCTCGATATCTTCGACCCGAAGCTGTATGACGCGAGTGGCGGCCGGGTCTTTCGGAAGATTGGCGAGGCGACCTATCTGCCGCCGCTCACCACGCGCAGTCTGGGCGGCTTTGCGCAGCTTCAACACAAGTTCAATGACCATTGGTCGACGGAGGGCGGTCTTCGTTATCAATACGCGACGGCGAGTTTCAATGACTTCGTGCCGTTGTCGCAGTCCAAAGTCGTCAATCCCGTGGGTGTGCGCGGCGGCACGGTGAACTACAGCGCCATCCTTGGCAATGTCGGCGTGACGTATTCGCCGGTCAAGGGGCATGAATTCTATGCCGCGTTCAGCCAGGGTTTCAGCTTGCCGGATATTGGCGTACAGGTTCGTAACGCGCGACCGGGCTTCGATATCAATTCGTCGGATCTGCGCCCGGTCAAGACGAATAACTACGAGTTGGGATGGCGCGGTGTTTTCGGTAACACGCTCACCTCGCTTGCAGTGTTCTACACCACATCGGATCTTGGCGATGTTCAAAGTTTCAACAACGGCTTGATCCTTACGCGCACGGCGGAACACATCTTTGGGGTCGAAGGTTCGGCGGACTACCTTTCGGAGGACGACCAATGGGGACTGGGCGGTACGTTCACCTGGATGCAGGGCCGTGAAACGCCACAAGGGGCGAACAGCCAGGACATGAGCGGTTACCGGATTCCACCGCTCAAGCTCACGGGGTACGTCCAATTCAAACCCACGCCAAAGTGGAGCAATCGCCTTCAGGTAACGTATTTTTCCGGACGTGATTACCGGCTCAACGGGGCGACGAGCTTCGGGCGCATGGCGACCACCAGCTATACGACGGTCGATCTGATCAGCCGTTATGAGCTGACGAAGAACGACACGGCAACGGTCGGTATCCAGAACCTGTTCAACCGCGACTACTACCCGCTCTACAGCCAGTTGCTGCGCAACAGCAACAATACGAGCCATCTGCCTGCACCGGGCATTGCGCTAACCGCGACCTATCAGCATCGCTGGTAAGCGAGTCTGGCCCGCTTCGCACCTTCAGCGCAGCGGGCTCTCTATACAGACGTATTTATCGGTAACAGGCCTACTCGGCTTATTCGAGTTTTGACGGATCGACGATGGCCTTGGGCACCGCATAGATCGGCTCGTCGCGGCCCTCCACTTGCGGCTGTTTGCGCCAACGCACCCCGCGAGACGACGCCCAGTGAACGCTCAAGGTGTCGAACGTTGGGTCGCTTATCGAGAATTTTGCATCTTTCAAGGAGGCGGTGTCGCCATCGATTGGCAAGAAGACCGTCTTGCACAATGGTGCTGCGACAGCGGTGTCCGGAGAATGCACGGGAACGGCCTCGTCTTTCGTTGGAACCATTTGGCGGGACAACGTCGCGACGAGGTTCACGCGTTGGCGCACCCCAAACTCCACCATCCGGGCTTCAGCGTCAAATCGAACAGTTCTTGCCGATCGATCAGCCTTCAAATCGTGTTCCGTGCCGCGGAGCGCGGATTTCAGGCCCATCTCGGTGCCATCACCTTCGCTCGCCGCCTTGCTTTCGCACCCGAAAACCGACCTTATCGCCGCCGAGATTCGATCGCCAGCTCTGTGTGCCAGGTTGCATAGTCGACCAAGCGCGCTCGAGAGCGATTGTCCCGTGCGGCTGAAAACAGCGGAAATATTGGACGCCATGCCGCTTCGAGGAGCATCGGCGCGGGGAGCGTCGACACCATGAGACGCGTCGGCCTCTCGGGCCTGCTGGGTAGGAGACCTGCCAAAGCCGGCGAGGGGATTGATCATATTGATGAACTGATGGGTGCGCTTATCACGCAAGTTGTTATTTGCTTGCTAAAGATAAATGCAATCTGTTGGCCTGAGCTATCAAGAATCGCTCATCTGGCGCCGAGCTACGAGGATTTGCGACCCTCGTAGCGTGCTACGCCGAACCCTTCATCGTCGTTGCAGATTACCGAAAGACCGATTTGTACAAACGTGGATGGTGGGCCTCTGTAACAATAAATATCCACGGCGAGCTTCGACGACGATGGGCGCGCCGCAACCGAAAGCGCTTTCGTGAGATAAATTCAATGTGTCCCGTTTCCGGCACTGGGGCTTCACGCTCCCAACTGTCTGTGACGACCTCAACGTCGGCGCGGCCGACTCCGCCAACTTCAACCTGGACACGGTCGTCTCCCCTTGGCACCACGGTGCGCGAGGTGCGTCAGGTTGACGGGCGGTCCCGTCTGTCGATTTTGAGGCAACTCCTGCCGCCCCTTAAAATGCCGACAGCCACCGGACTGTCCCCGGAGATCGCGGCCCCATCGACGCCAACGCAACCGACTCCTGCCGGCGTCAATGCGCGTCTGGTACACCACGCAGATGGGGGAACGGAACTGTCCCGTCATGCCGAGGCGGTGGCCACCTTGCTGGGCTTCCTCAAACAACCGCTGTCCGCCGGGACATCGCAGCTATTGAGCAGTTTTGAGGCTATTCCAGAGCGCGTCTATGTTCAGGCGGTGGCCGACATGCCATCGAGCTCGAGCGAACGTCTGCTGCCTCTTGAAACACAGGAGCGGATACCCGAATGGTTGCCGATATCCAGGGATGTCGCGTCGGTGTCACCGGCCAATGCCGAAGTGTTGGCCCGCTCATCGTCGAGTTCGACTCAACAACGGCATCTTCCGGAAACACGCGCGGTGGAAAAGCGGGCGGCGTCCCGGGAGGCCGGCAGCGGTGCTGGTTCCCTGTCTCCCGCAACGAAAATCCCACGGGAAAGCGCCGAGCCCCGGTCGTAGCGTGGCATCGGGCGACTTGCCGGCGCAAGGTGACGAAAGCGCCACACCTCGCGAGTGGATTTGGCCGTCTTAGCTTTGCGCCGTTATTGCTGGGGCAACGCCGTAATCCGAGGCCACGGCCCTTAGCTCACTACGAAACGTCGCTGCATCGGGGTAGCCGAACTCCTTCGCCATCGGCGCGATCAGTCGGAGCCCTTCTTCCTGTATTCGCCTTCTAATTTCCGGCTCCATTTCGTTTATCCTCGGGCCTGCTTCCCTTGTTTTCAAATCGTGATACGACTTTGTCACAACGGTTTGAAATACATTCACGCCCAACCCTTTCGGTTTCTGTATGCCACTCCCATTCGAGCCTTCCTCGGCCATGGACAATCCGGCACTCTGCGCAACTAAACCAATATTTCTAAGGTATTCATTGCGTCTTCCCTTGTCCTTGATTTCCGGCGCGAACTTCTCTCTTTCATTTCCATATAATTCAGAATAAAAGGAATCGATTATCTGTCGCTTGCCGATCTCGTCTTTTCCGACATCGAATATCAATCCTTCCATGGCAGTCAATCCATCATTTACGGCATCAAAAATCATATGATCCATGGGTAACTGCGCACGCTCCCGCTGGAGTGACAGTTCGTCCCGTTCCGTTTGATTGGTCGTCACAGAAACAAACGTCCCCTTGACTTGCGGCATTTCGTGGCTCGTGGTGGAGAAAGACGAGGATTGGTAGGCGCTACGCTGCTCCGCAAGAATGCGCTCGTAGTGTTCAGTCAATTGGGCAAACGGGTCGCTTGAAGAAGGACCCTGCTCCGCTGTCACACGCCGGTTGCGAGCAACGCTCACCAAGTCCGCCAAATCCCTCACGATTTCGGCGATGTGGCGCGGAAGGTGCGATTCGCCATAGAAGATTTTGTCAAATGTGGCGTGGCGGCGAGTGCATAGGCGAATAAGGGACGCTGACATGCGTTCCAGTTGTTCCCTTTCAGGTGAAGGCTCCCCCGTTCCGGAAAGAAAAACGGCAACTCCTGGGGCACTCAATTCTACGTCGCCGGTCCCGAAATTCAACTGCCGATGTAGATACACGATGGACGACCTCAATCGTTCCAGAAAGAACGGATTCTCTGAGAAATCCTGAACCATGTTGCGAACGATTTCGGTGTCCTCGGCACGCTGACGACGAAGAGAGACGCCATCATGGTTTCGCGCATACGCTCGGACATCATGTCCAGTTCTGAATATCTGCATGACAGTTCACGTTTGAAAGTGGATGGAGGCTCCTCGTAGATTACGACCTTCCCAAGTTTCGTCTACTACATTTCGCTCATGAGCCCAAGGCGCTCCGCCCGTATCCACCGGTATCCGCGCAGCGCCCGCCGCTGTCAATCAGCGCACATGGAAGTCCCCGGGGGTACTGGCATGGACATCGGCATTGGCTTACGGCGACGAGAGTTGCGCCCAACTGGACCGACGGCCCTCCCCGTTAGCGAGACCCACTTCGCGCACGTCGGTGGCAAGGGCGGGCGACTGACAAATCGCTCGTTCGGCAAGCAGACGCCATCGCGACTGGATGCGCGTTTTTTTATAGTCGGTCCCACAGTTCATCGTCCAACATGCCGGGAAACTCGGAGGCGGTGTCTTTCTCTATTGCCACGTAACCCATGCTGACGACTTCCCTCAGTTCATTTTCGCCGGCTGCACCGGCTCAGTTGCTGAGCGTGCCGACCTCCTCGTCCCATCACGTCGAGGAAGCCGAAAGACTGACGTTTGAGTATGTGGGGCATGGGGACGATTCGGGGCACGAGTGGCGTTGCGCCGTGCTGTTGGCTGCGCTTGCCTGGGTTCATCACCAGTCCAGCCGGATGGGGAGCGACGACATGGCGCCGGTGCGCCGGGATCTGAAGCGGCATCTGGCCCGTTCATGCCGAGAAGGTGTAGACGTCGAGGCATTGGTGGATACCCTCGCAAGCCTTTGCGTTGCTACCCCGCAGGGTCATGTGTCCTGCGATCCCTCGCCAGTTCATGTGCAGCTCGCCCGTGACGTGCTCACCACGTTGGAGACTCGTGTGGACGCGCAAGCGCTTCTGAACGAACTGATCGGAAGCTTGCCTGGGGAGCGCGACGAGCATGACAGCGGCGTTGATGAGCTCTATCGGTCTGCGTTATGCGCATGGGTAGCCATCGGGCCGTTGGAATGGGGCGGAAAGGAAGAGCGCGCGACCGCCAGGGACAGGATTTTCAATATGGCCGATGGCAAACTGAATTTGCATGGATTAGGGTTGGGTCATCTGCCCGAATTGCCCGTGGGCCTCGCGTCGCTTGACATAAGCTACAACGATCTGACCGAGGTGCCGGTCTTTTCCGAAGGGCTTGCGACGCTTGACGCAACCGGCAACAAGGTGACTGAGCTGCGCGCCTTGCCGGCGAGCCTCACGACGCTTAACGTAAGCGACAACCTGTTGAACAAGCTGCCGACCTTGCCTGCCGGTCTCGCCGTGCTTGATGTAAGCGGCAACGAATTGGTCGAGCTCCCGTCCTTGCCTGCGAGCCTCACGATATTGGATGCCCATGCCAACGAGTTGACCGAACTGCCGGCTTTGCCGGCGAGCCTCAAGAGGCTTCACGTGGGCAACAACCGATTGACCCGGCTGCCAGCCGTGCATGAAGGACTCATATGGCTGTGCGTGCAACGCAACCAACTGCCCCGGTTGCCGACAAGCGTCTTGAGTATGTCGCATGATGGTCAGGTATTTATTGAGGGCAACCCATTCTTGTCTGCCCACCTGCAACGACTGGATGCGACCATGTCTGCGCCAAGATACAGTGGGCCTCAGATCCACTTCTCCATGGCGCCTGCCGACATGGGCATCGCAGCGGTGCGCCCTCTTGTCGAAGCAATTCGGGACTGGTGCGGCAACGATGGGCAAGTGCAGGCGGACCAATGGCATGCGCACAGCGAGGAAGCGCACGCTGCGGAATTCTCCAGGTTTCTGGATCGCTTGAGAGAATCCGTCAATTACAACCCAGACTTCAAGGTGGCAATCGCCAGTTGGCTATCCAAGCTTGCAAGGGATGGAGAGCTTCGCCAACTGGTCTTCCAGGTCGTCCAAGGGGCCAGCGAATCCTGCGAGGATCGGGTCGCACTCGCTTATAACAATCTGACGAAACTCAGTCATGCGCACGCCGTAGCCCGTGGCGAATACGATGCTAGGCTCGAGGAGATCATCGACCGCGGGCACGGCGCATTTCGCTTGGACGCCCTGGAGAAGATCGCCCGCAGGAAGGCCCAGGTGTTACCGCTGGTTGACGAAATCGAAGTCTATCTGGCCTATCAGGTGCAGTTGCGCGATCGGCTGAAATTACCCACGGACATCGCAAACATGCGCTTCTTCCATGTCGCCGGGGTGACACCTCAGGATCTGAGGGGCGCCGAGCAGGAGGTTCGCGCTCGAGAACCGTTGGAGTTCCCTCAATATTTCCTGGTCGAATGGGCGCCTTGGCGGCAGGTGCTGGCGCGCTTGGACTCTGAGGGAACAGAGCGAGCGCGTCAAAAATTGCACGACATGCTCCCCGTCTACGATCAAGAAGTGGCGGCGCAGTTGGCCAGTCTTGATCTACGGGACGATCCCGATGGGCGGGCACAGGTCGGGGTTGGCGTCATGAAGGCACAGCAGCTGGATGTCTATAAAGCGCTTACCCGGGAGTTCTTGCGCAAGCGGAATGAGGAAGCTCTCATGGACCGGATCATGGGCACTGTCAACCGGTGACAGCATCGGCACCGGTTGACGCCGCTTCGGCCATCTGCAAGGAATTACACGTCGATGATGACCATGCCAAATAATCCAGCGCCATTACCATTGTCGACGGTTATTGATGGTTTGGGTGTAAGCGATCCATCATCGTCATTGACTTCATAGACATATACGTTTCCTTCATACTCGGACATCGCATAAAGGTATTTCCCTGAAGGATCAACAGTCAACGCAGATATTTTCAAGCCGATTGATCCGCATGGTTTTTGATCGGATTTTGACAGAAACCCATCCGATCCGATCTTGTATGAAGCAACAACATTCGCGCCTTGGTCGTCGAGCATATCTCCGGTTACGCCAATAAAGAGATATTTCCCGTTCGGACTGATAGCGCAGGCGGTACCGGATCCGTTCAATTGGGCCACGTTTCCGAGTGGCGTGAACTGTCGGCCGGAACCATCCAATTTGAAGCCCGCGACCTGAAGAGGGGTGGGGGCGTTAGTGGGGGTGGTGCCAAAAATTACGTAGGCAAATTTTAAATTGGCCGCTAGAGCGTATCCTTGACCGGTGCCCACAACCTCCCCGCTGCCAAGATAGGAAAGACCGAAAGCGCTGGTTTCCAAGGCAACGATCTGTGTTTTATTGGCCGGCGTGTTTCGGTAGAGCGCAAATAAAATCTGAGCCTGATAGGAGGGATCTGCTCCAGGCGTGGAAACGAGTTCTAGATCCGCGACGTCGCCAACCACACTATCCGGGAGTCCATTTACCTTCTTGTTCCATGGCCTCACGGTGTCTGGGGGTGAAAACCTGAATCCAGGAATCTGCTCGGTAAGTGGATTTTGTTCGTCTGCTTGGATGTAATTGTCGATATATATGTCGTACGTATTAGATCCGGTGTAAAATCCAACGATATAACTGGGTTCCGACTGCACTCCGTTAGTGTAATGCTGAATATTCGGTGTTAGAGAGCCATCATCATTGACGTGGTAAATGCTTATGGCCCCCATGCTCACGGTCACATTGTTGGATTGATTCGCGAGGAATATATAATTTCCTCCGCGCTGAAATGCTGATGCATTGGCGCACGCGATATCAACGGCATCCGTGCTTGGCACAGGACGTCCCAATGACGATAGTGAGCCATCCGGCTGCACGGAATAAGGATAAACAACTCCATATCCCAGGAAGTAAGCAAATTTTTTCATTTCTCATGTCCTCGATAATATGACCTGCTTTGTCGGCTTATATATTCACTTGATTGGCATAAGGCCATACACCTCAAAGCCTGCCTACTAGCAGAACTGATAGTTCTCGTGCCGGAACATTCGAATTGCCGTTTGCATCTCATGCAGGCTTGCGGCAATACAGACGATCATAATTCTGTGCGAGCCGGAGGCGCCGGACGAGTCAATACACGCTTGGCATGCCGGCCGGTCGACTCTTGAAGCGCCGATGGACCCAGTAATATTGCTCCGGGCGCTGATTGATCTGCGTCTCGAGAAACTCATTTATTCGACGCGCGTCGCTCGCCTCCCCTTCTGACGGAAAGTCACTGAACGGCTCGAAGATGGTCAGCTTATATCCGCGATAATCGGGCAGCACTTCCGTCACGAACGGTATAACGCGCGCGTTCGACATGCGTGTGTACAGTGAGGCGGCGGGCAGGCGCGTGGAGTAAAGTATGCAACCGACCTAGATGCTCACAAAATGGAAGCCCAGAAAGATGGTCGGCGGAGCATTCTTGTCTTCCAGGTCAATTCGACTGTCGATCTGGACCAGGTTCCGTATCCTCTGCGCGCTGCCATACCATTGAATCGCACTGCCAAACCTTGCGACGAGCGCATAGGGAAGGACTGCGAAGAGGCGCAGCAGCGCTACGACGACGACAAAACCCAATCGCCCCAGGAGGTTCCCCCGATCGTGAGAATCGCTCATCGCAACTCGGCTGGAAGTGCCCAGTGCCGCATCATCGACGCGACGCCGCCTCATGGCCCCTGACACGTAACGCAGTGCGTGCTCGACCGCGCGCTGCCGCGCCCGCCTCATAGGTGAGGCCGCTGTCGAGATACGGCTTGACCGAGGTGCTGTTGCCACCACCAGCCGCCGTCCCCCAGGTGACCGCGCCACCCCCGGCGAGAATCGCAACAAAGGCTTCGCTGTTGCCGTAGATTGCGCGCACGTTCTGAAGCTGTGCCTTGACCGCAGACGAGTCACCACCGTAGGCGGCGTTGCCCCATGTCACGACGGTGCCGTCGCGGCGTAGCGCGGCAAACGCAGCGTCGGTACTGGCGACCTGTACGATGTCCTGAATCAACGCGATGTCCGCCGGGACAACGCTCCCCCAGGAGGAACTCCCCCAAGCGACCACGTGCCCGTTGGCACGGCGCGCGGCGAAAGCGCCCTTGGTGGCGGTGACCTCCTCGATATCGGTCAATTCGGCGATATCGGGGGGCAACACGCCGCCCCAATCGGCATTGCCCCAGGCGAGCACCTGCTTCCCTTCGGTCAGTACGGCGTAGGCCAAGGCCGACACCGAGGCCAATTCCACAATGTCCCGACGGGCCGCAATGGTAGCCGGAACCGCGCCACCATTGCCGGCGGTCCCCCAGGCAACTACCGTCTTGTTCGCGCGCAACGCACAGAAGGACTCGTAGTTGCCGCGCACGTCGATAATGTCTGTGACTTCCGAGCTAATGGACTCCGGCACTTTCCCGCCGTAGCGGGTGTCGCCCCAGGCCACGATCTGCCCTGTTTTTCGAAGGGCAGCGAGTGCTGAAGAGCCGGAAAAGATCTGTGTGACGTCCGACAGAGCGAGGACGTCGGCCGTCGCCTGGCCTCCATGGTCGCGATTTCCCCACGCCTCGATATGTCCGTTGGCGCGCAACACCGCGAACGCTGCGTAGCTTCCTGCGATGCGCGTCACGTCGGTCACCCTCTGGGTGAACCCGTCAGGCAACGTCCCGCCATTGTCTGCATTGCCCCACACCGCTATCCGCCCGTTACTGCGGCGCACGGCGAAGGCGGCTCGCGTGGCGGCCATTTCGACGACGTCATCGTAGGTCAAAATGGTCGACGGCACGGTGCCACCGTAGCCGGCGACTCCCCAGCCGATTACCCCTCCTTTATTGAGGAGCGCCACCATCGCGGCTGTGCCTCGGGTCGTGCCGTTATCACCTGATCCAGCGATATTGACAGGCTGGATCGTGATCGTATCGTCCTGGCTCTTGACGTTCAGAGGAACCCACGGACGCGTGTCCTTGAACGATGCGCCGAGTTTCCAGTTGGACTCATCGTCGTAGCGCCATTGCGCACTCAATGGCTGCGAAGTGGCCTTGTCGAAGGCGCTCAGGCGATGCGACACATGCTCCCACCGGAAGCCGGCCGAACCATTTCGTGCGCCCATGACCAGCAACTTGCCTTGCCCGGGTTGCGCGATCACGTCGTAAAGCGAGGGCGGCGATTTCTCCTCGGTCGGGTTGCCTGCTCGAATCACCGTGTACTCGAGCGTTACGGTCTGCCCCACATCCGCCTGCACCGTGGCTTGTGACACGTTCAGCGTCACGTCGCCGCCCTGCTCCGCATCGCTGACCGTATGGTTTGCCGTGACCGAGCCCGGGCCCGGTACGCCTTGCCACTGCAAGGTGATCTGATCGCCCGCCCGAAACCCGCCCGAGCGATCGAGCCGCACGGTCGCGCCATCGGGACAATCGGCAGGATCGAGCGTGCTGCCCTTGGCCTGGTCGATCGTCGCCGCAGGCAGATTGCCCTGTTGAACGGTCAAGGTCAGCGGCAGGCTCGACGCATAACGTTTACCGGCTCGCCACAGGCTGTACGACACCGTGACCTGCGCATCGAGGCTCGCCATGACGTTGGGATAGGGAACGTCGAACTCGATGGACTGGTCCGTCTCGGTCGAGAGCAGAACATGTTCGCCGTCCCAGTTGCCAGGCGTCTTCTGAGACGCCCACGTCAGCCGGATCGTGTCGCCCTGGCGCGTGTGCTCGGCCGCGGGCACGAATACCGGGCAGCCAATCTGGGGCGACAGCGACCGGGGATCGAGCACGCCATTGGCCACCTCGGGCACGCTAGGTGGCGCGACCTGCGCCACCTGCTGTTCGACTTGCAGGGTCAGCACGTTCGACTGCAGCCAGGTGGCGTTGTCGGTCTGCAATACCGAATATTGGAACGTGACGCTCTTATTGAGAAACGGGGTGATGTTCGCGTACGGGATATGAACCGGATAGGGCTCCGTCTGGAAGTTCTCCGAGATATCGAACGGAATCTCGATGCCGTCGGGCGGGCCGCCTCCCCAAACGGCCTTGCCCTTCACGCCATTACCGAGCCCCTCGTTGGGCCCGAGCAAGCCGGTGCATCCATCGGGCACGAGGTCGGGGTTCAGGATATCTCCGATGGCCTCCGCGACGACCGGCGCCGGCAGCTTGCTCTCATCGGGCGCGTTGCCGATGCGCAGGGCATAGAGTGCGGAGGGCGAGATGGCGCCACCGCGATTGACGTCGTAGCGCACATGCACGGTCTTGTCCAGATAAGGCCCGACGTACTCGGCCTCGACCAGGAAGGTGACCGAGCGCACGGCGCGCAGGGTGATTTCATCCTCGTAGTAGCCCGCTTCGCCGGCGGCGCCCCAGTACATATAGACCTTGTCGCCCGCGGCCATGCCCTTGTAGATCGGGATTCTCACGAGCACGTCGCTGGTCGCCAGGCTGCCGTCCAGATGCCCGTCGACGGCTTCGTCGACGCTGGGCGCGGCCAGCAGCGGCGGGTTGCCGATGTGCAGGGGCAGCGGCGCGGAGGGAATCTCGGGGCCGCCGTCGCCGGGCTCGACGAGATAGGCGGCGGTCACATCGTTGTCGAGCGCCTTGACGACATTCGCCTTGGGCACGGTGAATGAGATGTCGGTGCCGACCTTTTTGCGGGAGACGTCGAAGTCCTTGGTGTATTCACCCGGGCCGCCCATGTCGAACTGGAAGATGACGTGATCGCCTTCTCCCATGTTGGGGTAGGCTTTGACGACAAAACCGACGCCCAGATCACTCAGTTCATTGGGATCGAGCAAGCCCGCGGCGGCATCGGGACAAACCGGTGCGGGCAACGCGTCGGCCAATGTACGAGAGGCCGACAGGTCACCGGCCTTGAACCCCGTGGCGGGAGAGCTGTTTTTCTGCGTCATGCCGGCTCCTCGAACTTTTGAAGGAATGTGCTAATTCATGACATAGGTAGAAGCCGTCACGGCGTGTGGCATGGCACGAAGGAAGTTGAACAATGCGGTCGCCGACTAAAAGGCACTCCGCATCTCTGCCAATACCGCTGGCGACGCGTCACCACTTCTACGCTGCGATTTGCCACCCAATCGCATCACCTTCGTGAGGTAGCTACCATTTGGCCCGTAGGTGATGGCCTTGCCGCTCTTGACTGTTGGTTGAGGTGGAAGTCCCCGTTATCTGAAAACAGAAGCACTTCAAATCCCATACTTCTGGTAGCGACCCGTTCTCATTGCAATTCGCCTTCCCGGATAAAGCGAAGGAACATAAACAATATTCGCAATGTTTTGGTATACATACTAGTAATACTAATAGTTGGTGATGTCTGGTCTGTATGGCTTCATGATCGCGCTGCAAGCGTATCTCTCGTGCCTTCAGCCCTCGGGCTCCCTGCTCAAGTGGAGATTGCCATGACGATCAGCAATTCCCTCCCTGCACCGCCCTCTTCTCACCCGATCGGCTACGGTGTAAGCCAGCCGCAACGATTGCCGAAACCGCACATCCTGATTTCCCTTGGCACCTTGGGTGACGGCGGCTCAGGTCTGTGGCGGTATTGCAGGAGAGCCGTCGCCAATCCGGACACAACTGTGTCAATGCGAATTGAACCTACCCACGAATGGGGGACAGGCGGCGATACCAATCTCTATGGGAGGGCGCATCGCGCGCGGTGAATGCCCCCGCTTCCGGGAAACCAGCCACCCTTGATGTGGAGCCTCGCCATGTCTGACTTGAGAATCTACTATGAAGTCGTCGCCGGCGAGCGGCTCACCACCGTATGTGGTGAAAGCATCAGCCTGCCGCACACGGATGCCTCCTTTGGCGTACATGTAGAGACCAACGCACCGGGACAGTCTGAAGTCTGGACGGTGACGCACCTGCTGTCTGGTTTTCCCATGGGCACGGGGCGCACGAGAAGCGAGGCCTTTCTCAACGCAGTCCGGCACATACATCAGAATCGGCATAGCTTGCTGTTCATGCTTGCCCAGGCCGTCCAGCTACGACAGCAGTTGGAGCAGGACTACCCCCACGTAAAGGACGCTTGACCTGGCGCGGTCCAGGACTGGCCAGGCACTGCGCTAATCAGAGCCCTTCAAGACCGTGACAGGGCGTTCGTTCAACGCCTCCTGAAGAGATAACTTCGACTCTCCCTGGCCCAGATGACATCCTCCACGCCACACATGGCAGCGAAGATTGCTATCGCCGCGAGCTTGTCATTTCCCTGAAGTAAAAAGAGTACTGCGGCGAGGATACCGATATCGATAATGAAAAATCCGAGCCGTTCCGCCCTGATGCCAAATGCAAAACCTGTTCGAAATCGATATCCAAACAACCAGGGTCCGGCAAAAAACCAAAAAATGGAAGCCGGCAAGTAATAGGAAAGTGCTGAAAGCGAGGCCAAATATAGAACCTTCGCACCCGTTAGCAGGAATCCATAATTCATTATCAAGACGGCAAAATACCAAGCCAGTCTGTATCGGTATTTTTTCATCGGAGTTCCTCAGGGTAAGAATTTCTTCTCGATCATCACCGTCGTTGTTCGAACATCTGCCTAGCCCCCCTCCCGGGTAATTGATATTTATAGTCGTAAAAGAACTTACCTCAAGCTTGGTCGTTATGATGACCTGGGCGGGAAACGACTATGCAATCATCTCCGCTCCCGAGATGGAGGTAGTCTCATCCAAGGTCAATGGACAAATAGCCACGCCCTTTTAGGATTCCACAGTTGTTGCCATTCTAGCGAAATGTATTCCATTGAATTTATTATTGATTTTAGAAATATTTTGAGGGGAATTTCAAAATCATAATTTTTCAGGATTTTGCGAGTATTCTTCGGAAATATCGAGCGCCTCCAGTGAGGCGCCGCTGAGTGGGTAAAACGATCGTCTCGCGAGCACAGGACATGGCGGGGCTCTATCCGCAATCCACCTTCGCAGTATGGGGGTTTAGGCGGCGAGGATTGTTCCCCGACCCACCATGGGCATTGCCCCCTGCTCTTGGTCACCCGCGTCTGCCTCGGCGTCACGGTCGTTTCGGCCTGCAGTTCTTCCTCGCTCGCTTCTTCTCCCGCCACCACACCAGATATTCGTTCGACAGGCTAAACGCCCGCCGCGGCGCAATAGTCGTGCGGTCGGACCGCCTCACTCTGGCCCGATGCTCATGCTCGTCACGCTGTCCAGGTGCTCTCAGTCAATCAAGATGCGCGTGAAACTCTATTAAGAGGCAAAGGCTGGCGCCGCACCAGACCCTGGTTTGAAATCGCTCTGAATAATTTGTGATCTTTGAGTTGGTCTGAACGATTTGTGAAAGTGTGGATTGCGTGCCTTTGTAACAATGCCCCCTCACGGCGTGCTGCCGTCGACGACCGGCAGCACGCCGTGATCGTGAGAACTTCTATGTGGAGTATTGCGACGGGCGTGCCCCGTCCGTTTTAGATATAAGGAAGAGTTTTATGAATCCGAACTTGTCGCTTCTAAACAATAACAGGAGACATAACGGTTATTTTAATAACGCAATGCATGACAACCCCCACCCGCCCCGTCGGAGCAAGGCGGCGCCCATCAGTGTAAAAAACTCTTCGCGTACTGCAGCATTATATGCTCTTTTACTGGCTGGGCAGTACGCTGCACAGACGGTGCAAGCCATTAACAGCCGACCTGGAAAAATAGGTGAGGCAATAAATTCTCGAAGTAATCGAACCGAAAGATCTAACGACAACGCAGAAGGCGAATTCGATTCCAGGGCACGAGAACGAGCCGACCTTGGGAAACAAAAAAGCAATTTCAATGAAAGTCACGCATCTGGCATTCGTCCAACATCTTCCGCGGCGCCAGTCGATTTGTGCGAGAACATCCACCGAAACTCCAGTTTTCCCCCGAATCTTCGCGACGCAATCCATGTGCCAACCAGCGCAGTCTCTGCAGACTCACGCCCGGCAAACAATTCCCGAAGTGACCCATCAGCACCAAACGTTCTTGGAGCGCAACCCCACAAGCGCTCGATCGACGAAAAAAAAGACCCTTTGATTGATGCAATTGAGATAACTCAGACAGCCGAGGCCGCTAAGGTAACTGAGGCAACGGCGAGTGACATTCAAACTGAAGATCACCCATTAATTGCTGCTAGAAAACAGGCTGCTCGAAACCTTCTCGGGGAGGCGGCAGGAAATCTAACTGACGAGCATTTATTGCTTTTTGCAAACAAAGTTCACCTCGATTCGGAGGAAAATCATACCAATGGTCTTGGTAATGATGATGACTTGGCGCTATGGAAGGAAGAAGCAAAAATCTGGTGTGCCCAAAATGGTGGCGACAAGTTCCCTGTAAGTGAAGAAAAGTGCCTAGAGATCTTCAAAGAGGCGTGGGATCTTGCTCTGGACCCACCGCAGCCTCCGATTGGGTTCAAAGACTGGCATCAAGTCAGAAAAGAGGTAGTGGAGAGCATGACTTTATCCGAGCAAATGGCCATTATGCTCTCACCCAACGGGCCCTCGGGAGAAAGGGCTCACATAAACGCAAGAGCAACAACACAGTATTACGAGCAGTTTGTTCGCTACATTGAAGAACACCTTGATCGATTCGTTGTGGCAAAAACCATTGCAAATGCGGCGGCGGCTGGGCTTAGCAGACTTGAATTGGAAACCCCTCTCCTTCAGGCAAGAGTAATCAAGGGCGTTAAACTAGGAACGCTAAACGAATGGACAAAGGTAGCCAGATTGACACGCCCATCTGATTCAGATCTTCCGGCCGCCATCATATTTGAAATTGGGGGTTCATCAAGGGAGAATAGATTTGGCTTCATCGGTCAAAATGGAAATTTAAAATTTTTTAAAAGAGAAGATCTGTGGTGGATCGGAGAGAGAAATGGAGAAACTAAAATAAGATTGCATGACGCAAAACTCCTTCTTGCCATGGGTTTCGATTCCGCTAGTCATGACAATCCATCTCCCCTTGAGTGCAAAGTAAGCAATCTGAGTCTCTGTCCAATCACTAGTTTCTCTATCGACCATGGAGAAGATGGATTGGGGTATTTGGCTTTTTATGACGGAAAGAGCATCAAGGATGTAATGGAGGCTCAGGTCCGGGAGAGTGTGGAGTATTTTATAAATGCCTTCAAAGCAGGGAATGACGGGAAAAGCATCTTCGACAGGGTTCTCGGTTCGATAATTCCATTCTATGATCAAATTATTGGCGTCATAAATGATCCCGGTCACAAGATTAATTTTGGGGATATCGCATTCGATTTGATTGATTTGGGAATTACGCTCGCGTCAATAGGCGGGGCCGGTTTCAAGGCCCTTCGATCAGGGTTCGCAGCCGCTAGGGCCGCGATAGCCGCTGGAGAGGGAACTTTGGCGGCTCTTCGGGCGCTAAAGGGGAGCATTGGGTTATCCAGATTCTTAAAAAAGGCAGGGATAGAATTTATTGACTTCGTTACACCTCCTTTTACGGCACCGACTGTAAGGAGAATGGTCCATAGGGCACATTTTCCATCGGAAGGGTTGAGTCAAAAAATCAAGAGCTTGAATTGGGACGAAATGCTGCGTTGCAAGAGAGGACTCTTCGACAATTGCATTCCTCGTTTGTGGGCTCGCCCGGCGGGTGAGGCTCTTGAGGCTCTTGATGATATTGAGCGTCTTAATATTTTTTATAAAAAGGCTGATGCGACATTCAAGAACCCAGCCATGTCGGAAAGTAGATTAAAGGAATATATTAATATACGTGCCGATCGCGAATTGCCCAATGTCCTTTATCGAGGCCAACCTCGACCAGGAGCGGCGCCCGCTGGCGGCTCACCTGCTTACAGCGAGGTCGGTTTCGCCGGGCCGGCGCATGCAACGTATGACGATGTTTTGGCTTATGCCATCAAGCATACCGGGAGCGAAAAGGGGATTAAAGACAAGGCCGCTTCGCTTTCCGGGTCGCAGAAGGTGTCTCAGGATTTTGTGACGCGGCATGCAGATAGAAATTATGCTCTTTTTCAAATCAACAGGCGCCCCGGAGTAATGGAATTCAGGCGAATTGAAAACATCATAAAATACGATGGCGCAAGATTGGTGAGGGAGGGAAAGGTCACTGAAGAAGAATTCATAGATGCATTGCATCATGTTTTCGTGACCGAGGAGGATGAGATTTTCTACGTGGCGAACTTTGGAAAAATACCCCGGGATCTAGTGAGTGAGGTGGAGGTGCCGCCGCGGGGGTAGTGGATCTGCCGTATTTGTAGCAGAGAATGTCCGGAATTTACGAGGGCCAAGGGGCGGCTGAACTGAACCTGGTCAAATCGAATTGCCCTTGCAGCAAGTGCAACAGGAAGGTGGCTGCGCACTCCGACAATCTCTACGAGAACACCGCCCGACCGTTTGTTGTCGGACGCAAGGGTTGGTTGCTCTCCATTACCTCCCTAGCGACCTTGGCGGCTGGCTTATGTGACTATCCTTGATCCTCCGCGTCTGCTTCGCCGATGCGGTCGTTTCGGCGAGCAGTCATTTCTCTGCGCCGCATACACCGGCACGGTTCCCCCTCGCCGTGCCGGATCTTCGCTCGACAGACCTGGCGCATGTCGCGAGGTCTGGCGGCCTCGCCCTCCCCCAATCAATCGGATTGCATGGGAACGTTCGCAAGGTGTAAAGGCAAGCGCAATACAAAGCCTCACCTTGAAATCATCCTGAACGATTTGTGAAAGTGCAGACGACGGGCCTCTGCAACAATGAATCACCTACGGCGTGTTGTCGCCGACAATCGGCGGCACGCCCGATCTCGAGAACTGCTATGTGGACTGTTGTGACGGGCACGAGCCGCCGCCTTCGATGCAAGGAGGCGTTTTATGAATCCAAATCTGTTAATTCTAAATAATAACAGGAGGCATAACGGCTACTTTAACGTCGCAATGCATGACAATCCTCATCCGCCCCGCCGAAGTAAGGCGGCCCCCATCAGTGTAAAGAACTCCTCACGAACGGCGGCATTATATGCCTTGTTGCTGGCCGGACAGTACGCTGTACAGACAGCACAAGCCCTCAACAAGCCTCCCGGGAGAATAAGTGAGGCAATAAATCCTCGAAGTGGCCGAACCACAAAAAACGACGGCAATGCAGAAGGCGAATCCTATGCCAAGACACAGGAGCGCACCGACTTCGGAAATCCCAGAAGTCATGCCAACGAAAGCCACGCGAGTGACATGCCGCCAACATCCACCGTGGCGTCAGTCGAATTGCGAGACGATTTCTATCGAAATTCCAGTTTTTCCTCGAGTCTCAGCGGTGCGCCCTCCGGGCCAACCAGTTCAGCCTTTGCTGACTCGCGCCTGACAAACGATTCTCGAAGTGGCGCTTCGCAGCCAAACGTCTTTCAAGCACAACCCCACAAGCGCGCCGTCGACGACAAAAACGCCCCTGTTGTAGAGACAGCTGCGAATGACGTCACAACTGAAGAGCATCCACTCATTGTTGGGAGACAAAAGGCCGTTCGGAATCTCCTGGGGACGGCGGCGGAAGGAGTCAGCGATGCACATCTATTGGCCTTCGCGAACAGAATTCACGCCGACTCGGAGAAGGACCGCAACGACGGTCTTGTCAGTGACGACGACTTGGCACTCTGGAAAGAAGAGGCAAAAATCTGGTGCGCAGAAAACGGTGGCGATAAACACACAGTAAGCGAAGAAAGGTGCCTCGAAATCCTCAAGGAGGCGTGGGACCTTGCTCTAGACCCACCGCGGCCGCTGTCTGTGTTCAAAGACTGGCGGCAAGTTAGAAAAGAAGTGGAAAAAAATATGACTTTTTCCGAGCGAGCGCGGATAAAGTTCACACCCAACGGCAGCGTGGGCGAAGCTGCTCAAATAAACGCAAAAACTACAAAACTGTATTATAAGCAGTTTATTGATTACATAGAAAAAGACATTGACCGTTTTGTTGCGGCAAAGGCTATTGCAAATGCGGAGTCGGCCGGTATTAGCAGACTTGAGATGGAGTACCCGCTCGGTAACGTAAGAGTTATCAGGGGCGTTCAACTCGTTACACGGTCCGAGGTGGCAAACACCGAATTGACGCGCTCATCCGAGTCAGGTCGTCCAGCCGCATATGTATTTCAATTCGGAGGATCGCCGCTAGAAGAGAGGTATGGTTTTATCGGACCGGATGGACAATTGCTTGTTTTCACTAGAGAGAATGCAAGGGGGAGTGAGAGGCAGAAGGGAAAGTTCGACATACTATTAAATGATAGTGAAATTCTTCATGCCATGGGAATTCCTTTTTCAAAAAATATAAATGCTTCCCATCTTTTTTGCAATAATGGAAACTTAAAGGCTTGCTCAATCAAGAGTTTTCTTGTCGACAAAGGTGGGGAGGATGGGTATTACTCGTACCTCAGCTGCAAGAGCATCAAGGAGATAATGGAAGGACAGATCCGAGACGGTGTGGAGCATTACATAAAGAATTTCAAGGCAGGGAATGACGGATCTGATGTCATTGACAAGATACTTGGCGTAGTAATTCCATTCTATGATCAGATCATTGGTGGCATAAATGATCCTGGCCACAGAGTTGACCTGAAGGACATTGCGTTTGATTTGTTTGATTTGGGAATTTCACTAACCACAATAGGCTGGTCAGGTGTAAAAATAATTGGGACAGGAGTTGCGGCCGCCAAAGCTGCGATTTTTTCTGGAAAAGGGATATTTGCAGCACTCCGGGCGTTAAAGGAAAATATAAAGATATCAAAATTCATAAGAATCTCAGGAAGGGAATTAATTGATTTTATTTCGCCACCATTTACGGGTGATCTTTTGAGAAGGATGGCGGATGGGGTAAGTTTACCGCCGGAGGGGCTGATCCAGAAATTAAATAAATTCGACGAGGAAAATATGTTGCGCCCAAGGAATTTTGATGGGGCGGATGCGCTGCGCTGCAAGAGAGGAATCTTTGGTGACTGCATTCCTCGCTTGCGATCCACGAAGGAAAATGAAATTCTCGAAGGATTTGATTATCTTGACCACATTTACAAGAAAATTGACGAGAAATTCAAGAGTCCATACCTGACACCGAGGGGAGTGAAGGATCGCATTAATAAGAACGCTGAAAAAGAAATTCCTCGTGTACTGTATCGAGCCCAACCTCGCCCGG
Organism: Pandoraea pulmonicola; assembly: GCF_000815105.2. NCBI lineage: Bacteria > Pseudomonadati > Pseudomonadota > Betaproteobacteria > Burkholderiales > Burkholderiaceae > Pandoraea > Pandoraea pulmonicola. The sequence goes on from NZ_CP010310.2 coordinate 2,859,684, forward strand.
GAGCCCAACCCGTTGGGGCAGGCAACTATTATGCGGAGGTCGGTTTTACCGGGCCGGCGCATGCCACTTACGACGATGTCCTGGCTTATGCCATCAAGCATACTGCGAGCGTGGGAGGAATAAAGGACAAGGCTGCGTCGTTTTCGGGGAGACGGGATGTGGCCGTGGATTTCATGAGAGATAATAGAGATAAGGGGTATGCCCTATTTAAAATTAAAAGGCCAATCGGAGTTAATCAATTCAGGAGAATTGAGTATATTATTAAATACGACGGCCCGCGATTGGTGAAGGAAGGAAAAATCACTCAAGATGAGTTGATCGACGCCGTGGCTCAGGCTCATATTTCCGTTGAAGAAGAGATTTTCTACGTGGCGAATTTTGGAAAAATACCTCAGGATTTAGTGACCGAGGTGCTGTAGAGTTGCAGTATTTGTAGCAGCGAACACCTGGAATTTAACCGTTGGCAGCGCGGTTTGTCACTATAGGGGTACGTTTGGAGAGGGGCGACCGTTTGTCATCGGACGCAAGGGCTGGCTGCTCCCCAGGTGGATGCGAATTTCTGGTTTAACCAAGGATTCGTCGATGATGAAACGAGTTCTGTCTTGCTTCTTGGCAGTGATTGCTTTGCTCTACCCGTCTCTTGCCAGGTCGGTAGAGAACTATATTTACACGTCGGCTGGCGATTTTGACTCGGTCAAGGAACTACTGAACAGGCCTGACATCGTTGGGGCGCAGGTCGTCTACCCTTGGCAGATGTTGGAAAAAAGCAGGGGGGTTTACGATTTCTCGTCTATTGAAAGAGATCTGGCATACGCCCAGGCCCTGCATAAGCAGTTGTTCGTGCAGATACAGGACCGTTTCTTTACGCCTGACGCGAAACATATTCCAGTCTATCTCCAGCAGGATCTTATCTACGGAGGCGGGCTCATCAAGCAAGGCGATGCATCCGGCGCGACCGGGTGGGTTGCCAAGCAGTGGAACCCATCTCTGCGAGAACGTTATCAAGCCTTGCTTCGAGCGTTAGCTGATCGGTTCGACGGCCGCATCCGCGGGATCAACCTCCCGGAAACTGCAATCGACGTCGAAGATAGGAAGGATCACGAGGACTTCACGTGTGATGGCTATTTTCAGGCAGAACTCGACAATATGCGGTATGCGCGTACGGTCTTTAAACGTAGTTCCGTTGTCCAGTACGTCAACTTTTGGCCGTGTGAATGGGATGACAGTCGCCATTACATGGCTCGGACCTTTGCGTTCGCCGTGACGCACCATATCGGCCTTGGGGGGCCGGACGTATTGCCCTATATGCCAGGGCAAATGCACAACGCCTATCCGTTCTTCCACTCGTACAAAGGGCGGCTCGTTCTCACGGCGATGGCTGTTCAGGAGCCCGATTTGAACTACCGAGACCCGAGAACCGGGCGTAGGGTCGACCGAGCGGGTCAATCGGACTTCGCAGTCCACTATCTTGGCGCCGACATCATCTTCTGGGCGACCTCAGCTCCGTGGCTACAGTCGCGCTAGCTTCCCGCCCCGCTGAAATGGCCCCGGTCGGCGAAAGCGGGGTTCGTCTGGCGTCGGCATGCCATTCCCCTGAGGAGGTGTCGCCCCTTCAGGGTGTTTTGGAATCACCCATGGAGGCCAGGAACGTCAGGTTTACTGCATTGTGGCCTGCCCGCGCGGCAGCATCCACGTTGCCGGTCGCTTCGTAGATTATTCGCTCGACTGTCGGACCAATCTCACGATACGAATGATCTTGAGGCAGACCAATGAGCTTCATGGCACTGAGCAGGTTCGGCGCTTCGTCCAGAAACCTCTCCTGGGCCGCGAGCACCGCATCAGCGGTTCTGCCGGACATGGTTTTCACTGCAAAACGGTGGAACTCGGAGACGACATTGTCGCCATCGTAGTGCATCGAACAAAGCAAGCGGCACGTGTCTTCGAGATCAAAGACGAAGTGATCCGCCGCGGCGTTTTCGGGAGGAGCACAGCACTCGATACCAACTTCCCCTATACGGAAGATGGGAGGGTTGTCGCTGCGAATTTGCCACGTCAACGAGTTCTGCCACCCATGCGCCACGTATTGTTTTAGTTCAGAAAAGAAGGATAGCTGTTGTGCTGCGGTGCTCGCATGGGCGAGGCGGAAAATAGCGACCTTGGCGGCCTCTTTATTTGACCAGCGAAAACAGTCCGCGAGTTTTCCGCATAGGCTGAGCACTTCCTTCTCGCGCCTGGCAGCGATACAGGTACGGATATCATTTTCGCGGATTGATCGAGGGCACGAGGTGCCACTGAGAAGGCGAATGTTCATGGTAACCTCAAGAAACGACAGGTCGATTTTTGGTCCGGCTGCGCTCTTTTGGCACATCACGCGACTTCACCCCACCATTCCCGGCTCCACGCTCGCAGCCGACTCCCCCACCCTCGCCTCTCGTGCTGAGCGTTTGGCGACAGCGGCTGTCTGGTCGCATGGAACCGGCGATTCATGCCTATTCAATGATGTCCTTCTGTTGAACATAGGGATATCACAAAATGATCACGACACACTGGGCATCAACGCAACCTTGTCTCGCTGGCGACCGTGAGAAAAACAGCGAATAGAAGAATGCTTGATTCCGGGCACGCACAACGTGTCATCTTCCTTTTGTGTGGAACGCGCCCAGCGAGATGGTCACCGGATGTGCCGTTCTGCACACCCGTCCGCCGGATCATCCTCAGACGCATCTAGCGCTCTTTTGCTCTGCCTCCTTGGCGTGTGTCGGCGCCGGCGCGGTGGGTTCGGGGCATGGTGCGCGCGCACCATGCCCCGAACCCTGTGATATAGCAGTACGCCAATGCCGGGATGAGGAACGACAGTACGATCCCCACGGCGTCGGCCATTGCCCCCTGCATATACGGCAAAACCGCCCCCCCTACGATAGCCATGCAGATGAGCCCGCCGCCTTCGTCAACGCGGGCCCCGAGCCCACCGACGGACAGCGAGAAAATCGTCGGGAACATAATGGCGTTGCCCAGACCGCATGCCAGTAGCAACCACATCGCAAATGAAGCTGGCAGTGTCAGCGACGCGAGAATCAGCAGCAGGTTGAAAAGCGCACACAAACTCAGCAGCCGGCCAGGCGACATCTTGCGCAATAACCAGGCGCCAACGAACCGTCCCGCCATCGCCCCACCCCAATAAAGCGCCAGATACCGGCTCGCATGCGCGTGATCAACAATGCCCGTCGACGTTTGTGTCAGATAGACGATCAAGAAACTCCCGATACTCACTTCGGCGCCGACATAAAGAAATAGCGCCACGATGCCGTAACGCAAAGGGCGGTGCGCCATCAGGCCTCGCACGTTTCCGAGCACGCCTGGCGGCGACGCGTCGCTTGCCCTCGGCTCCCGCGGCGCCAGATGCCACAGCACCAGCCCCCCAAGGGCAAGCACCGCCGCGAGCAGTCCGTACGGGCCTCGCACGCTGTCCACCACGTGGCCTGTCGCTTCAGTCTGCGGCGCGAGGATCCAGAGTGCCGCCAGCGGTGGCCCAACCGTCGTGCCCAGCGAATTGAACGCCTGCACCAGCGTGAGACGGCTGGCAGCTTCTCCACGCGGGCCCAGCGTTTCCACATAGGCGTTCACCGCAACCTGGAGCAACGTGACGCCGCTTGCCAGGACGAATAGCGCCGCGAGAAAGCAAGGATAGGAAACGAGTGCCGCTGCGGGGAAGAATAGCGCGCAGCCGAGGCCGGCCAGCAAGAGCGAACTGGCCAGTGCACGTCGATAGCCAACGCGCGCGGTGTATTGCCCCGCAGGGTACGACACGATGAAATAAGCCGCGAAAAAGCTCGACTGAATGAGCGCGGCATCGCGATACGTCAAATCGAAGGCGACCTTGAAGTGAGGCACCAGAATATCGTTCAGCGACGTAATGAGCCCCATTGCGAAGAAAAGCATAGCCAGCATGGCGAGTATGCGGTTCGCGGAATGCCTGAGAGGCTGGGAGCCAGGGTTTGCGGGGGATGACGCGGGAGCGGAAGGACCAGGGGCGCTCATGCGGTCGATAGGCATGCATGTCTCCAGTGGTGGACGGCGAATACGCGTTGCAACCTCGATGACGAGGTTGGTCTGCGCATTATAGGCCGCACCATTGGAGCTTGGTATAAGAGAAATCTGAAGTTTGCGTGACGCGATGATATTTCGCATCACGCTCCAGCAGGGAGCATTGACGTCGAGATCGCTTTCTCGTCGTGCTCCAACCGCCTAGCCCCACACAGAAGACGACGGCGGCTGAGCTTCACCAGTAAAAGGAGACCCCATTACGCACTGCGCAATCGTATTGCTTTTTATCCAGGACGCCAAGATTCGTTGCGTCGAGCGCGATGACTTGAAATTCCACCTTTCCATCAGGATGAACGCGGTATTTCATGAATTCCTGTACTGCCCTATTGTCTGAGCGCACCGTGAAGTGGGTATTTGAGAATGAGACAGTGCCGTCCTTCAAGACCATGAAGGCGTCTGGGTGCACGCTGCCACGGGTCGCCGGCCCAGGGAGCGATGTGCCGGACACAGTGCAAAGCGAGAGATCAAGCGTAACGTGGATATCTTTGCCTGCCATGACGGCCGCTGCCAAAGAAGTACTATCCGGGTTCATTGCAACGGCGCCGCTGCTCCAACTGCCGACGGCGATGGCTACGGCCATGACGAGGGCGGAGGTACGTGAGTATTTTCGTTTCATTATCAACTCCTGCGTCTCTGGGGCATCACAAACCGTGCCTGAATCTGCTTCAAGAATGTTGTGATGTACTCGGGATTGTCGGGGTTGTCGTTCAACGGCTTGACATGCCGCCGGATAAAACTGTCCTTGTCGGGGCCATTTTTCCGTTTGGGCAACCGTGGCAAGGTCGATTCGAGTGCGGCATTCCCGAGGCTGTTCTTCGCAATGGGCCCGAACGACTGGTCCGAGACAATCTGGACGATACCAATGGAATTCGTGCCGAGACTTCGGGGCGTTGCGTCCCCTGCGCCATGCAAAAGTCCGTATTCCCTCTTCTGCAAATCGACTTGAGGTGAAGGCGTGGAATGTTGGTGCATCTGCGATCGGCTGATTTTTGGCTCGCAGCCGCGAACCGTGGCAATAAATTCGGCCATGTACTTCGCACGGACACGCGTAACGCTGTCTTCGCTTTCATCGCTGGAGATTTTGGCCATGTGGTCGACGGTCGAATGTGCTGTCTTTTCGTCGACCGACCGCGCGAGGTGCGCCACTTCACTGAAGGTCTCCGGCGCGTCCAGGACGCCATGCCAGCGTCCGTACAACACCTGCCCTCTTGCAAAAGGTTCTATGTCCTTCGGCGCGGTACCGAAGTAGTGACCGAGATATTCGAGCGCACAATAGGCATCGTTACCTTGAGACTCGGGCTCGTAACTGTTCTCGCCGTGAGGCTTTTCTGCCGAAAAGGGACGCTTTGCCACGACTTGAAGTGCCTCGCCCGGCAAGAGGGCATCAACTTCAGCGGTTCGGGATGTCACATGGCAGTCTGCCGGCGCGTCCAGGCATGTGTTGTGCGGAAAATCCCGTTGCATGGCGATTTTCGGATATGCGCCCTTCCCCCGCGAATCCGGAGCCAGCTCAGCTTGGCATTCCAGCCTGCGGAAGAATGCCAACGCCTCTGCAAAGCTGGGGTAGTCCTTTCGCCTGGAGAGCAAATGGGTATTTGCATCGGCGTTATCGACGTGATGGACACTGCCCGAGAACGGATTGGCATCAGAGGCCACTTGAATTGGCTTGCCCTGATTTGCCACGATGAAGATGGATGAGTCCTGCACACGACTGAGAAGCGTCTCAGCATTGGCCACGCGACTAACCATAGGATGATTGTCTGAGAGTTGAGAGGCCCTATCATGCGTTCCGTTCAACCACCCCGGCTATCAAAAAACAGGCAAATATCAGCAACGGCCTGTGAAAGGCGCTTCAATCGCTGCCGCCGGTTGCGGCGCCTTCATCTCGCTTGGCTCTTCCCGCGTGCGCCGCTATCCGTGCTCGACTCGTCGATCGGTTTTGTTAGCCGCTCCAAGTCGAAATCCGGGGTTGCGGCCCACGCGCCCCACCTTCAGATTTTCCTGGCCAGATCAGTTCATTGCCCCGTCAACTGCTTGATCCGTATCAGATTCATTTCGATGGTTGCCTGATTCGCAGCAAGGTCGCCGCCATTGCCGGAGCCGTAGGAGGCCAGCACGCGATTACGCTCGGCAGCCCGAAACGCCCGATACGCGTGCTCAGCCTTGTCGAATGCCATAACGGGATGCAATGCACGACTGCCTTCGCTCACACGTTCCAACTCAACCATGTCGGCACGCGCTTTCTTCTCTGCCGCAACAAGTTCGTTTTCCGACTGCTTCTCCACTGCGGGATAGCACTCGCGCTGCTGGACCATGGACTGTTTGGCCTTGCATTGCGCGTAAAGCGCTTCGGCGGATTCAGCGGCTACCGTCGTTTGAGTGCAAATAGCAACGAGGACGAGTCCCGTCGCGACATGATGCGCTGCATTGATCTTCATTATTCCGCTCCTGATTGTCGAAGAGTTCTGCCGATGGTTCCCAAGTGCTGTCGGTGAGCGCCGCGCGTGGTGGCGTCCGGCAAAGGAAACGAAAGCGCCCGCCACGTTGATATGCTAAACCAACTCGCCGCGTTTCCGGAGGTCCAAGCGGCCCGCACGCCATGCTCATGGGTGCTTGACCACGCATTGAGTGGTCAACTGCTCGCCATTGGAGAACGTCAGAGCGAGCAGAATGTTGGCGCGCTTGCCGGGGGTGCCGCGAGGCTCCTCGAGCATAACGTGATAGCCGCCGGGGGAGAATGTGAGTGTTGCGTGAGCCGGGACGGGAACGCGGCCGACATTCATCATTTTTGCAATGCCGCCTTCATAGCGGCTTCTGTGCAACATCGCCATTCCAAAGGCGGGCGATGTCGCACCGACCAGGCTGACAGTGGTGTTGCCAATATTCGTCAACGAAAAATAGCCTGCGGCAACCGCCGCGCCGGGAGCGACCTGCACCCAGCAGTCCGACACCTTCATGGAGTTTGCGGACTCTGCGCGTGTCCGCGGCACGAAAACAACAGCAACGGCTGCGACAGCGATGAGGATGCCTTTCTTCATAAGAACCTCGAACCGGAGCTTGACACCATCGACGCAGGAGCACGACGCCGCGACAGGCAGTCGAGGGGCGCGGCGCACGCACCTGCCTTCTTAGTTGTTTTCCGGGTGAGCAAAGCGCAACCCTGCAGCCCGTAGCCTATCGAGGAATGTCGCCGGATCAAGGTAACCCAATTCCTTGGTCATCGGTGCTATGCGCCGAAGTCCCTCCTGATGCACCCGCTTCTCTATTTCCGGCTTCATATCATTCAGTCTTGCGTTTGCAAATTCATCTTCTATGAATTTGCATGACTCTTCGACAAACCTACGAAACACGTCCGAACCCTGTGCTTTCGGTACAAGGACCCCGTTGGCGTCAGCCTCCATCATGTCAAGTCCAGCGTCCTTGGCTATTGAACCAACTTCCTTGAGGTATTCGATGCGATCCTCGTCGCTCAGGAGACCGGAAAGTTCCTTTGCTTCTCTGAGATATATTTCAGAAAGAAAGCAATTGATGATATCCCGCTGCCCTTTCTCGGTTTCTCCAAAAGAGGTCATCAAATCTGAAAATACCGTCATGCCGTAACTTAAGGACTCCGGAATCTCCTCGTTCATCGATGAATTTTCAGGTTTCACCAGACCGGATAAGCTGTTCCCTACTTCTTTTTCGAGGCCTGGCGCTGCAAACGCCTTTTGGGGGCGCAATATTTCGTAGTTGCGACCGTGGCGGGAGGCGCCGCGGTCGTTGGGCAGCCGTGTCAGCCTTTCGAGGAGCAGTGTTGCCGCAGCCAGCCGCTGGAGGGAATCCTGTGACATCGCGGCATCCCGCCCAACCGATCCGACAGGCCACCGCTCCATATGAAGCTCGTTCAGTTCGTCCTCATCGAATGGCAGATCTCGAAAGATTTCGGCAACGTGATGCGGAAGACTGGATTCGCCGCGGAAGATCCGGTCAAACGAGGCGTGACGACGAGTACATAGGCGAATGAGGGCGTCGGCCATGTGCTCGCGTTGAGCGCCGCCCGGCCACGGATCGACCGTTCCGTCGAGCTGTTCGGCGACGCTCTGAGCACTTATCAATTCGCCATCGCTTTCCACATTCAGGTGCCGATGTAGATAGCGGATGACCGATGCCGTCCTTTGCAGGAACATGGGATTACCTGAATAGTTGCGAATTATGTTGCGAACGGTTTCTGAGTCCTTGGTACGCTGATCCTTGAGTGAAATTTCATCATGGCTTCGCGCATATGCGCGGACATCGTGGCCGGTTCTGAATATCTGCATGGTGACCTCTTGATAGAGTGCGATTAAGCAGGAGATACAGCGCCGTCTTGACCTTGTCGCTCGGTCCAGTCCTGTCTTGTGAGGTGTACTCGGACGCCACGCCGCCGTTCGCCTGGTGTGATTCGATGCCGACTCTTGTCGGAGGAGGCATTGAGCCAGCATCTCCCGCGTCGCCTGGTGACGCACGTTTTCCCGAGTTGGGTGTTTCGAGCAGTGGTCGCCGTTTGTCCACACTCGGGAAGGCCAGCCAACGCTCTGGCATTGGCATGGCGCTCCCGACTTTCGTGAATGTCTCGGCGCCTCTCCAGTCGTTGGGATGATTCGGGGGAACAGGGATCGTTCAGGCGAACTCGGGGGGATCACGGGCCATCCATCAGCCTCGCGCACGTTGTCGCTCAGCAAGGTATGTCACGTCGTGCAGCGAGTCATCGGCAGCGCCCCGTCGCAGTCACTTAATTGTCACAGAGACCTGCCGTCCACGCTTGCACAAATCGCTCAGCGAGACAGGCTCGCATTGCTCGGGTGTGACCAACGATCCGGCCGCGCCCCCAAGGGGGCGCAAGGAGCCATGACGTCACATTGGACCGTAGAACGCCGCCATGAGAGGGTCTCTCGCCACCGTGCATGGCTGCTCGCTCGCCCGGGTGAAAACGATGTTGGGCCCGTCCTTTACCGTGCTTTTTTCTCGTACATCGCGATTCGCTCGTAGTTTTTGTTCAGCCCACGCGTGTCGCGTCATGTCCGGGCCGGGACCGCAAGCATAGACGGGCGCTGCGCGTCGGAACCCGGCAATGTATATGGTCTTATCCCGGTGCAGCTCGTAAAAAAGCCGGCGGACGCGAGTGACGGAGCAACTTAGATCGCCCGCGGCTTGCGCAATGGTGACGCCGGTATTCTGGCTCATGTAACGAATGAGTTGTTCACGCAAAAGCGCTTTCTTGGTTGGACGCTTGGCGCCCGCCTCGCGTGCTTGAGTTTGTAATGCGCACCAAGTGTGGCTCGGATAAAGGTGAGCCAATTCGGCCTGGGACACACCGGTTTCCCAGTACGTCTTCAGTTGAGACAACTGTTCGTAGGTCAAGAAACGATGTTTCAACTCGATCTCCTCTATTTTCCGGGAGGCTGGACTGCCATCCGAGGTTAAGCTTTGCTGCGACGTCTGATCTCCTACATTTCAGCCATGATTCAAAGTGCCGAGAAATTCGAGAGCAGGTCATGCACTGTTGGATCGTCCGGCCTACTTCGCAACGGGCGCCGTATTTCGCGACGTACGAGGGAGGGCTGCAGAGGCTCCTTTCGTCACCTGGGCAGGCACGGTGTCGATCCAACAGGCGGAGATTTCACGCGGCACGGCATACAGGGCGCCAGGCGACGGCGCATTGTCCGGCGCGCCGCTGACGGTCGCGCCCTGCAGCGCAGCGCGTCGGTCGGTAAGCGTCTTGAGCAGTTTCGTAAGTCGATCCACCTCATCGAAACTCGCCAGCAAAGCACCCTGCCCTTGCTGCTGATACTTCAACTTGACCCACTCCACGCGAGATGCCGCCAGCGTCTTCTGCTCGTTCGGATAGTTGCTTAAATCAAAGGTGTATTGACCGTCCGCGCTCGCACGCAGGAAGTCGATGAACGCGCGTGCCCCCCGCCAATGGCGAGTGAGCTCGACACCCGGCAGGCGCACGTCAAGCGTCACGTCGCCGCAGGTGGCCAGCGACCAGTTGAACGACTTGCTGCTGGGAAAGTTGTAGTTGTCGAGCGTGGTTTCGCCACCAGTGCACTGAAGCGTCAGGCTCGATTGCTCCGGAAGCACCTTGGCGCCAGGATTGACCTCGGCGGGCTGCGCAGTGAGTTTGACGATCCCGACGGTAGCCTTCAGGGCGTCGAGCTTGGCGGATACTTCGTTGATTTGCTGCTCCAACGCCGGCAACTCGGCCGCCTGTGCTTCAGCCGTCTGTCGCGCCTGCTGCACGCCCGCGTGGGCGCGCTGGGCCTGACTGACGAACGCATAGAAAGTGCCGTTGAGCGGGATGCTCTGCCCCTGCGTTTGACGCGGGCGATACTGTGTTGCGTCGCGCTCGACGAAAGGTTTGACCGTACCCGCCATGAACGCCGGCACCACGCCTGCATCGCCGTACAACGCCGCGCTCATCTGCTGGCTCGACACGCCCTGCAGCGGCGCCAATACCTGCGCATCCCAGTCCTTCTGCAGCGCACATGCGGAGACATGCCCCCCATAGTCCAGGACGAAGTCGAGTGGGCCGCGCAGCAGATTCCAGATGGAAAGATCGGCAGGATGCACCGCTATGTCATCGCTTTTCTTCATCGCGTCCATTGCCTCGGCGGCCGTGTGCAAGGGGGCGCTTTGGATCGACGGGTCGGAGCCATACGCGTAAGTGTCAGCGGTCAGCTTCAGCGCGTGGCCGTCGCCCTGGCGCATGATCTGGATCGCTGCGGCCAACTGGTCGTGGTAGACGCCAAGCTCCTGGGCCAGTGCAGTGCTGCCGCGCAAGCGCTGGGCGATGGAGCCCGCACCTTGACTTCCGATCGCCCGCACGGCATCTGTCCCAACCGCGTTGGCGAGGGAAAACAGTGCCGCTGAGCGCTGTTCCAACGAGCCGTCGCTGGCATTTGACGAAGCGATCAGACTGTCAAGTCGCGCCGCCAGTTGTGCCCAGTCCGGCGCGGCCCCGCCACCGCCGAGGCTGTCCGGAAACGTGGTGGCGATCTCGTGAATGACCCGCAGGTAGGGATCGTGCGAAGTAAGAATGAGTGCGAAGGCGTCACGCCACTGCTGCTCGCCGATCAGGTAGCGCCGAGAGTTGGCAAAATCGGTGGCAAAGCGCAGCCAGGTATCCCGCAGTTGCTCACGATAGCGCCTCGCCAAGGTGACTGGCTGTGTCTTCAGCTGTGGATCGTCACCCGCGGCGCGCGCCAGTTCGTCGATGAACCCGGAAACCGCGCGACGCCCGTCAGGCGTGTAGGCGCGCGACACACGAGGCAGCTCCGGCCGATCCGGGATATCCCAGAAGGAGGCCAGCGTAACAGGCGTGAGGTCGCCCTGCAGGTTGGCCCACGCCGCCAGCCAGGATGTTGAGCGACTTGCGATGCCCAGTTGCGCCAGGCGGGCTCTCAGAGAATCGCGTTCGGCCCGCAACGCACCTTTGTCTGGCTGCCAGCGTACGTAGTCCCCGTATAACGTGGCAAAGCGCGACGCCATCATCGGATCGTAAGGCGTGAGCGGATCCAGGTGCAGCGAGATGGCCTGCAGTTCGCTGCCGGGCAGCGGCGCGTCGCCCTGCGGCCGCTGCGTCATTGCGGCGTCGAGCGCATTGATGCGGCGCACGTAGTGCTGCGCGTAAGCTGCGACCATCGTGTCGTCGGCGCTTGTACTCAACGTGGCCAACTGCGGGGTCATCATCTGGTCAACGCCCTGTACCAGTGCATGGCGCTGGAAGTCATCGCTGAAACCGCGCTGGAAGTGGTGCGCCACCCGATTCACTTGCCAGTGATACGGCAGCCAACGATAAAGTCCGAGCGACTCGTGGGTCTCGAGCATGCGGTTGGTCGTGTCGAGTTCGCTCAACTCCCTCAGCCGCGACGCCAGGTCGCCGCTGAAGTCGAGCTTTTGTTGATGGCGCGCCGAGACCGCCGTAATCACCTGACGGGCGTCCAGATAGCCCCACGTCAACAGCACGGCGCTCAGGCCGCACAACGCCAGCCAACTGACGACCAGTCCGTGTCGGGCAAAGCGCCTCCACAACCCATTGCGGGTGTACGGCCGATAGGCGTCGCGTTGCGCAGGAAGCACGACGCTGAACAGGTCCTTGCTGAACCAACCCCACGGCACGGAGGCGCCCTCCCACGCTCCTTCGGCTCGCTCCAGCGCCTGCGCGGCACCGTTCGGCGCCGTTTCAGAGATCGTCCGTGTTTCCCGGATCCCGGATGTATCGGGCCCCTCGGCGCTCTCGATCGCGTCCGACGCCTCGGGCATCACCTCTGCCGTGAGGTAGATGCCTTTGAGCCAAGGCGTTTCGCCGTAGGGGTTCTCGTCGAAGGCTGGGGCCAGGTAGGCCTCGAGCGGCGCAGCCATGGCGGCGGCGTGTTCGGGGAAGAACAGTGCGTCGCTGTCGCTCCCGCAACTGCTGCTCTGTTCGAGGCGCACTTCGCCCAAACGCCGATTAATCCCGGCGAAGGCCTGCGCCACGAAATCCGTGGCGTTGGCGGCCTGAATCTCCACACCCAACGCCGTGTCCAGCATGGCGGCCGGCAGCTCTCTCCCCCATGCGACGAAGCCAGGGATCTTGTCGCATTGCGTGAGGACGATCCAGATCGGGATATGGGCTTCGTAGATCCGGCTCAGCGCGTCGATGCGGGAACGCATGGCGCGTCCCGCATCGGCGAGCTGCTGCGGGTCGGCCTGCAGCAGCTCGCCCGCGGGCAGGGTCAGAACGATGCCGTTGAGCGGCTCCCGCCGGCGCGTGCGGCTCATGCGATCGAGCAAGCGCCGCCAATCGGCCTGCTCATGTGCTGGATCCGCAGCGTCGACAATGTTGCCGGCGGGCTCCAGAATCACGCTATGGTCGAAGTACCACCAGTCGAGTGCGTTGGTGGGTGGCACGGGGTCGTGCTGATTGACCGGCCGCAGGGCCGAGGACAGCCGCGAACGCGTGAGCAGCGTGCTCTTGCCGCTACCCGCAGCGCCCATCACCATGATCCACGGCAGCGCGTACAGGACGCTGTCCCAGCGTGGGAGCCGCGAGTTTCTGAGGTTTCCCAGCAAGCGAACGCCGCGCCGCCAGGCGATGTCCACACGCGCGGTATCCCGCACCGGCGCTGCTGCGGCGCTCTCGCACGCGAGCTTGCGGTGGGGGCGCCAGGTTTTCCACATTCGCCAGGCGCGTCTAACGCACCACGCGCCCGCGAGCACGCCGCACAGCAGCAAAAGGCCGCTCCACGCCGACCATCCCAGATACAGCGCTGTGAGCCAGCAGGCCAGCAGCAGAATCAGCAGCAGGACGACCCACAATGCGCCTTTGGCAAAGTTCTTCAACATATCAGTAGCCCATTAGCAAGGTGTCGACCATGGGAGTGAGCAGCCCGTTGTAGAACAGGAACAACACGCCCAGCAGTACCAGCGGAACGCCTGCGACCAGCGCGGGCATGAGCAGCGAGCGCCGAGGCTTGAAACGCCAGGTCTGCGCGTCGGGAGGGGGCGTCGCGGGAAACAAGATGTCGCAGCCGGGCTCGCCGGCACGCGTTGGCAGCAGGCTCTCGACCAAGGTGTTCCGATAGGCCTGCAGTTCGCTGCGCGGCCGTTTGCTGTACTCGCCTTCGAAGCCCGCCGCGAGCATCAACGCGTACACTTCTCGCACCTCGGCTGCTTTCGTCGGCAACGCTTCGAGCCGCACGAAGAAGTCGACACCCGCACGGTTCGAAGAAAAGTAATGATGTTGCAAGGGCGTCTCGCGCCACGCCTGAGCGCCCAGCCACGGGCGACTCATCGCCTGTTCATCGATCCACGCGACCACCGCGAACAGTGCATCGTGGACCTGCTCCTCCGTGTAGCCGTCCCGGCGCGCCCTGCCTTGCGTCGCATCCAGCATCGCGATCAGTTCAGTCGCTAGCCCCTTGTCTCCACCCTGCGCAGCCGACTCACCGTGCGCGAGACGGTTGCGCGCGTGCTCGACGATCGGCATCCAATAACTGACGAAAGACATGCTATCTCCTGATGGCCACGACTTCGGCCGTGAATTGCGCAGGCGCGTTGGGAAAGAACAGCCTCAGTGCCCGCTCGCGGCTTACCGCTCCCCATGCCTGTGACGTCCGATCGATGTGGAAATAGGTCACCCCGGCTCGGCGCGGCATGCCTGGCGGCGGGGCCGACAGGTGCATCAGTTCGATGCCCGGCAGCGCGTGCGACACGATGGTCTCGATCTCCTTGGGCGTACCGAGCTTGCCCTCGCGCACGAGCGCCTCGGCCAACGAGTCCGCATCGGGGCCGCCCTCCAACACCAGGTAGTAGCGATGGTGTGCCGCCAGGAATGACTCGGGCAGTTCGGCCAGCCACATCCCGTCCGATGCGACGAAGCGCACGAACTGTTCGGGACCGAAGGTGATTTCGTTCATGATCTGGTTTGCGAGCTCGACGAGCCATGCAAACTGCGGACCGGCATTCTCGTGCTGGTATGGGGCCACGAGGGCCTGTCCGTCCGGCGTTCGGCCCAACATGTCGCAACGCTGGGTAAACCAGCTCAGTTCGCCGATGAACTGGCGCAGCGCGCCATAGAAGGCCCACGGATGCACTTGCGGCATCTCGATCCAATGCGTGAACAGCGGACCGTAGCGGTTAAGCACGGCGAGCGCCACTGTCAACCGCGTCTGGCTCTGCTCGGACTGGCTGTGCGCCCGGTCGCCGCCTTGCTTGTACGCCTCCAGTTGCCGTGCCCGGGCGACGATCTCGTCACGCAGGTCGCGCAACAGTAGCTTGAGCGGCGGCGAGGCGCCGATTGACAGACTTGGCGCAACGAAGCCCGGCATCGTGCGAATCGCATCGCCATCGCGTTCAAGGCGGGCGATCGGGACCAGGTCGTATTGCGTCAGGTTCTCTATCTCGTTATCGAAGAACAGGCGCAGAACGTAGTGCATCGCTCTGACCTGGGCCGTCTGCGTTCCTTCCAGCAGGTCGGGCACATCCTCCGCCTCGGCCAGCGTGGCAAAGCGGGTGCGTGCGCGCGCAGCGGTCACGAACGTTTCATGCACGCTGACGTTGGGCTGCCCAGGCACCAGGCGGCGCAAGCCGACGTAAACCGTGCGCGGACCGTCGGCCAGCTCGCCTGGCAAGAAGCTGCGAGGTTCGAGCAGCGCATTGCCAGGAAACTCGACGAAGGTGCCGTCGCGCATCCACAGACACAGCTCGGAGAGACTGATCTGACCCGCTGGCAAGGCCGGCTCGGCGAGTTGATATGACACGACGCCCCAACTGTGAGGTCCGGCGACGTCGGCAAGGCGTCCGAGCGCGTCGGCATGCCGTCGGTCGTTGTGCTGCAGGTGGTGGGGCTGCAGAAACAAGCCCTGATGCCAGTAGAGCGGTTGACTGATGTTCATGGTGTGGGGGCCCGGGGAATCGATTGTTCTTGAGGCGTTGACGCGTTGCCATCGAGCGCGACTTCTCCCGCCGTGGGCTTGTCAACCGAAGGCGCTTCGGCAGGTGCCGAAGTGCCACCCAGCAGGCCGTCGCTGCCGAGTTCAAGCGTGATGTCGAGCGGAAGGGGTTCGGCGGTGCGGGTCTTGACGAACAAGCCCTTGCTGTCAACGTCGGCGCCGACCCGGTACAGGCGCGTCACCCGTGCCGTGTCCAGACTGTAGTAACCGGCGATCACGGCCACGTATTGGGTCCCCTCCGCGCGCGGCAGCCATGTGTCGCCTCGCTTGCCCGGCTGTATGAAGATGCGCTGCATGCTGGTGAATCCCGTCGGCAGCGTGGCCGCCGACAGCAACGCCGAAAGCCCCTGGGAGCTTGCCGCGGCTTGCCTGAAAACGTTGGGTTCGGGCATTTGCAGCACGGTCAGCAAGAGACTGTGCGGGTCGCCTCCCGAAACGTTGAGGTCGGCCGACGCCGTCCAATTGACGTGGACTCCCTTTTCGCTGTAGTCCCACTTCAGCTTGGCGAGCGCGTCTTCGCTGGAATTTCCGCCGAACATGCTGTTGAGCGAACTGCACCCGGTAAGGGCAATGCTGATGCACAGCAATAGCGGGATGGCTGCGCGCGCGGTGACGCCGCGACGTGGCGAAATGCTCATGACAGGATACTCACGGTGGTTTGGGACGGTGCGACGACCGACCCTTGGACATTGGGGGGCGCGCCGTTCTGGCCGGTCTGCGCCGTCAACCGCACTGCTGGCTTGCCGCCGACGCGCACGCGTGCGCTACCGACCAGGAAACAGGCTTCGCCCATGGTTTTTCCCGACACCACGCCGCCCAGGCTGCCCGCCTGGTCGCCTTCGGTCAGGGTGATCTTCGAACCCAGGTTCAGCGCAGGCATGCCCACGACGAGCACCTTTTGCACGAGTCCCCCCGGGTCAGCCATCTCGGTGGTGCCGGTATTCGGATAAGGCAGAGGCACCACGATCGGGCCTATCGGCGTATTGCAGACGTCAGGCATCGCCAGCATGATGGCGCCCCCGTTATTCAACATGAACATGGCTTGTCTCCTTGCCCGGGTTATCCGAGCTGGATCTGTTCTTGCGCATCAACGCTCACGCGGCGCTCGGCAATCACCGTCGCGTCGCGCGCACTCACGTTCCAATCGTCGGCGACTCGCTGGCGCATCGAGCCGGCCTCCTGCTCGCTGTGCCCGCTTACACGGCACAGGCTTTCGCCAAAGTGATTTTCCGAGTAGGCCGCGGCGAGGAACTGTCGCTGCGCCAGTTGCTCGGTCTCGTGCCACCGCATGGTCAGGCGCCGCCCGCTCATGTCGAGCGTGTCGCAGCGCACATTCAACCGACCTCCCTCGGCGAGCAGCGTGGTGTCGGCGTCCAGGCGCACCTCGCGCGCACCGGTGTCGCCTTTCTCCAGGACCGACAGGATGTAGCCCGCTTCACTGCCGCGCATGCCGTAACCGGCGAGCGAGATCAGTACGATGTCGTCCACCTGCGGCCGGAGCAGGCAACCGGCCGCGACTTTGACCGATAGGTGTCCGGCCTCGCACACCACGCCGAAGTGCTCGCCCTCGCAGGCGATCACCCGTGCATGGAAGAAGGCTGCCGCAGCGGTTTGGCGCATCGCATTTGCGTGTTTCATGGTCGGCTCCCTATTTGCAAAGTGTTGAAATGAGTCGGCGGTTCGGGGTGTTCCTGCCGATGCTCAGACCGTTGGTATCCAGCGCTCGGCCCGTAGACGTTCCGGGTCGTCACCCATGGCTGCCGCCCGGTCGACGCCTTCCCAGATCGCGTTGTCCAGCATCGCGCCGTGCAACTTCGCGCCCGTCACGTTCGCGCGAGTGAAATCCGCCCCGGGTGCGCGCAGGTGCGAGGCGTCCGCGTAGTTCAATATCGCCGCGGCAAAGCGCGTTTCGTCGGCCTGCGCGTTGATCCATATCGACATGCTCAGATCCGCACCGCTGAAGTCGGCTCGCGAGAGCGTGGCGGCATTGAATTTCGCGCCATGCAGATGGGCGTCGACCAACTTCGCTGTGCTCAGGTCCGCGCCCACAAAGGACACGAACGGCGCGTGGGTTCGGCTGAAGTCGGCCCCCGGTGCATGTGTGTCGGCAAAGCTGCAGTGCAACAGCGTGGCGCCGGCGAAGCGAGCGTTGCTGAACTCGCATGCCCGCGTCTGAACGGTGTCCCACGTCGCTCCGCGCGCGTCGATGCCCGCAAAATTGCAGTCAGCCAGCCACACGTTTTTCATGCCTGCGTCGGCCAGATGTATGCTGCGAAGGTCGCACCCGTCGAACGCGCTGCGCGTCAATTCGGCGCCTGCGAAGTTCGTGCCGAGCCACTTGCATTGGTGCGCCCGCAGGCCGTGTAGCATCGCCTCGGCAAAATGGGCGTCCTGCACCGAGCACGCGTCGAGGCGGGCTCGAGTCATGTCCGTGCCCTCGAAGTACGCGCCGTCGAGCTGGCAGTTCCTCCAACGCGTGTCGGCAAGCCTTGCGCCATTGAAAGTCGCGCCGCGCGCATCGACGCAATCCAGACGCACCGCTTGCAGGTCGACGCCCCGGTAGTCGCCACCGGCCAACGACACCCCCGAAATGCTGGTCGACGTCTCCCGCAACGCCAGTAGGTCGGCGCGGCTAATGCGGGGCGTTGCTTTTACGCTGGCGCTCATGCTTGCAACTCCTGCCATGCGCAGCGGGTCAGAAGCGCGCCCGGCACCGCGATGCGCTCGACACGGGCGGTGCGCGCATCGACCTCGTAGAGATTGGCGTGACTGAAGTTGGCGTCGAGCACGACGCAGCGGCGCAGTGACGCCTGCATCAGGTTGGCACCGGTCCATTGCGCGCTCACCATCTTCGAGCCGCTGAAATCCGCCCCCCTTGCCACGCAGTGGTGCGCGTCGGTACCGGACAGGTCGCAACCCGCCAGCAACGCCGCGTCCAGGCGCGCGCCACGCAGCGTGCTGCCGCACAGCACGGCGCCCTCGATTCCGGCACGAACGAGATCCGCTTCGTCGAAGCAGCTCCTCTCCAAGCGGCTGGCACGACCAACGCGCACGCCGGCCATCGACGCATGACGGAAATCCAGTGCCTCGCCTTGCACGCCCCATAACGAAGCGCCGCGCAGGTCCGCTTCGGTAAAGCGAGCACCGGACATGGGGCTGTCCTCCAATATCGCGGCACTCAAGTCCGCCCGGCTCGCATCCATTCCGGCGAGGTCGCTCTCGGTGAACCTGGCGCGGTGACCCCGCGCATCCGTCAGATCAGCGCCGACCAGCGACGATTTGACGAAAGCGGCGGCCTGGAGCCGTGCACCGCTCAGATCCGCCGCGACAAACCCGCACCGCACGAAGCGCGCGTCTGACAGGTCGGCGCTCGCCAAACCTGCACGGTCGCCGGTGCAATGGCTGGCGAGCAGACCGCGCGCGCTGGCACGCCGGGCATCGATGCCGTCCAGTTCGCATTCGACCAGGCGTGCACCGTCAAGCCTGGCGCCGACCAATTTGGCCCCCGAGAGTTTGCAACGCACGAATTCGCTGCCCGATAAGTCAGCATCGGACAGGTCCATGTCCGATAGATCCGCGTCTTCCAGGCGCACGCGGGTAACCGTCTCGCCTCGGGTGTGGGCCGCACGCAGGGCCTCGGCGCCAAGGACGCGGTGCGGCGCAACGAGCGGATCGAGGCCGGGTGAGGTGGCGGCATGCGCACTCGCCACTTTGGCCGCAATCCGCTGTTCCAGGCCTTTGGCGTCGGCCAATTCGGCAGCGTACTTCTGCGTGAAGGTCGCGGGCAGGACGGCGGCATCAAATGTGCGCGAGGGCATCCCGCCCGTGGCCGAGTGCCGCTCGGCGCTCCTGAACAATCCGTCCACATCCACGCCGGCGGCTTTGAGCGTTTGCCGGATTTCATCCTCGACGCCACTGGCGAGACGCTTCACTGCACCTTTGATGGCCCCTTCGTTCAACGGGGTGGTATCGTCCGGCCCCGGTGCAGGGCGCGCGAGAGGCGGAACCACTGACGGCAGTATTGCCGGCCCTCCCTTTGCCTTGATCTCCTTGACGAGCGCGTCGTGCGTCGCGCTGATCTCGGCCCATACCGCGTCGGCCTGCGCCGCGGCATTCGAGTCCTGCACGGTCCTCCCTGCGGTTCGCTCCACCTCGGCCTCATCGGGTCGCCAGCGCTTCATCAGCATGGCCGTCGTCTCGGCGGGAGCTGCCAGAGACTCGGTATGCACAAACATCTCGGCGACATCCGCATCGACGCTCTCACCTGTCTCGATCAACGCCCTGTAAAGCACCAGCACGTGCTCGTCGTTGGGGAACAGCCATACGGTATCGAGTTGCAGGGGTGCTTCGCAGACTTGGTCCGCGTCCGGTTTCAGGTGCCACAGAAGGCGCGGACGCAGGCCCGGCAGTTGCCCCGCGACGGCGTCCTTCTCCGCATGCATACCGCTTACTTCGAAGGTTTCATCGCCGCGCCAGTACGTGGCGATGCATTGATCCGCGGCGAGCGCATCGAACCACGCCGCATCGGCATCGTCCGGAAATCCGGGAAATCGTGTGCGTAGCCAGTGCTCGTCCGTGGTGCCAACGAGTCGCTGACGTTCCGGTGCGCCCGCCGGGATGGGCAGGAAGGTTGCTGGCGCGCGGGTGTCCTGCGGGGTGAGCACTGGTGCGGCAGGCCATTCCACATTGGGAAGCAATACCCCCTCGATTTCCTGGGAATCGGCACAATGCCCTTGCCCGATCGGGTTGGCCGGCCAACCCTGACCACCGTAGGCGTGCTGCAGATCGACGGGCATCATGTCGAACGGCAGCGGCTCGGTATGGCGCCAGCCCTGTGTCTTCCGTGTCCAGCGGCGCTCGCCATAGACCCTCAGCGTCTTGCGGAGGTGACCCAGGCGTGCTGTGACGTCAAGCGTCGCGGTTCGAGTGCCGACGGGAGCGTAGGCGTTCCCGGCCACGGCGAAGGTGCCACGCGTTTTCTTCAGGCCCTCATCGAAGACGCTCTGGCCAAACTGCCTCCGAAGAAACTGCCACGCCCCCTGCTCGTTCATCGCCCTTCCGTCGGCGCCGATCAGGTACCCCAGCGTGACGCACACATGCGGGCGTCCGTTGAGCGCCATCGTGCTCAGCAATACCAGGGCGTCGGTCGGTTTCGCGATTCTCATGGCGTCATCCCAGATGGATTGTCTGGCCGTCGATCGACACGGACGGCGCGCTGACGTCGACCTTCTGGCCCGAGAGCTTCAGCGTTTGTGCGTCGACTTTATAGGTCACGGCCTCGAGGGACGAATCAACATACTTTTTCTTGTCCTTTACGCCCACTTCCTCCTTGTCGGCCGAGACTTGTTTCGTTTTCGCGGCGGTTTCCTGCTTGTCCTGAAAGACCTTCTTCGTGACGGATTGCTTCATCTCGAGAACGCTTTGCAGCGCAACGTCAATCTTGCCTCCGGCGACCAGACTGTTCTGCTGACCCAACGTCGTCGTCGTTGTCATTCCCATGTTCAACGTGGTGGTTATTCCCTCGTAGACGTCCGTCGTGGCAACTGCGTGGTTCCTCACGATGACGCCTGCCTCCGCGGTCGCCTTGAAGAACTGGTCGCCCGAGCTTTGCGAACCTGGGGAATTGCCCTGAGCGGGATTCGGCGAAGAGGGGGACGCGGGAAAGGCTGGCGTGCCGACTATTTTTTCCGAATAGGCGCCGTGCACGACGCGCATCGACGAAGCTGAACCCATCTCGATATGCGCATCCGAGGTCATTTCCAGGCCGGGCTGCTCCGCTTGCCCCAGCTTGACGCTGGTGTTGGCGACCGGCGTTGCCAAATGGATGCATTGATCGCCGCGCTTGTCATCCAGCACGAACTGATTTCCGCCCGCCGTGCGCAGCACGTTTTGCTTGGCGTTCTGCTCCAGCACGACATTGGGGTTTTCCGAATTGGCGACTGCGCCGGCGATGTATGGCCGGTCGGGATCGCCGTTCAGGAATGCCACGATGACCTCGGTGCCCTTGAGCAGCGGCAAGTGCATGCCGTGATGCGCCCCCGCGTAGGGCGACATCAACCGCAGCCAGGCCGACGAGCGCATGGTTGCCTTGTCGGTGCGCTGAAAGGGGAACCGCACCTTGTAGCACCCGTGCTCGTTCAACTGCGCGTAAGGTTCGTCGCCCTCGGCGTCGATGATCGCGCTGACGGTCTGGGGCATGATGGGGTTGCGGATTTCCGGTTCGGGGCGGAATTGCACTTCGTCCGGCAAGGCGACGAACTCGTTGCGATAGTCCTCCAGCACCGTGTCGGTCCCGTCCGGACCCCGCACCGCCCGCTCGCGTCGGCGCCCGGGGACCAGTTGTCCACCCTCGTGGCGCAGCCCGATCAATTGATAGTCGGAATTGAAATCCGCGCGAGGATGGTCGGCAAGACGCACTTTCGTTCCCGCCGAGAGCATCGGTACGTGACTCAGTCCGCGATACTCCCGCGCCCGGCATCCAGATGCCTGCGCACGCAACCGTCCCAGGCGGCGGCCGACTTCTTCAGTGTCGAAATGTTCGCCGTATAGGTCGTGCTCACCGGATTTCCCACCCTCCACCTGCGCCTCGATGCGCAGGTCCAGGCCCGCGTGGGAGCCGGCGAAATCAAGCAGCACAACCTTGCCGGGCACCGGTCGGACCTCCGCCGAAAAGCGCTCCACGGCCGCGTCCACGGGCCTTCCCCGGCGCGTGGATGCGGGCCGGTAGGACAGCGCAATCGCGTCACCTGCCTGATATGACCGATCACCGCAGAACACCACCGCTTCGCAATCCTCGAGTTGCTCGAAGTAGTAGTAGATCCCTTGTCGCGCCAGTTGGCGCGTCAGGAAATCGAGGCAATTCTCGTCGAACTGGCAGACGAAATTGGCCTTCGTGGCGGCGATGTCCGGTCCCGACATGCCAATGCGAAAGTCGTAGCGTTTGTCCCCCGGCCCTCCTTCGATGCCCAGCTCTCCCAGGCGCATGACCTTGCGCACAATTTCCGGTAGCGTCTGGTCGAGGTACACATCCGAAAAACGATAGTCGGCCAGCCCCGCCAGCCTGGGCATCAACACGACTCGGTAGCAGGCCCATTCGGCGTCGTTGTCGAGCTGGCAAGCTTCGCGCACCGTACCGTGAAAATGGCGCGTCATGCCGTTTTCCAGCTTGATGCGAAAACGCCCTTGCGCGCCTAGCAGTGCCGTCAGATCACATGTGTTGTCGCGTGCCAGCAAAGTCAGCTCGAGACGATAGGGATGCGAAATCTTCTCCTCGCCGCTCCAGCGCAAAACGAAGAAGGTGTCTGGGGCGAAGTTCTTGCACTCGAACGTGAACAAGCTGGTGGTCGGGTTTGCCTCGGCCATGGTTATGCCCCTCCTCCTTGAATGGCGCCGCGCGCGGGAGATGCCTCGGGCTGTATCACGGCCGGCCCGCTTTCGTCCGCGCTGATGGACCATCTGCCCTGATCGTCAATGCCGATCCGTAACTTCGATACGTCGCGGCCGGCGGATGTGGCCTCGAGCAGGAGGTCGGACATCCGCGGCAATATGTGTTTTCGCAGGAGAAAATCGACGTTGCGCGCGCCCGTTTCCGCTCGGGTGCAACGCTCGGCGATTGCTTCGATGACGTCGTCGTCAATCTGCAGGGGGACGCCGTGCGATGCCAGCAACTGCGAGGTCAGTCTGGCGAGCTTGAGGCGCACAACGCCGAGCATCGCGTCGTGCGTCAGCACCCCGTACGGAACGACCGTCATGCGCGCCAGCAGGGCCGGCTTGAAATGCCGCTCGAGGATCGGCCGGATTCGTTCTGCGATGGCCTCGGCCGTCGGCTGTCCTGCGTCGGCCTGGGTCAGTGCGGCGACGATTTCTTCGCTGCCGAGATTACTGGTCAGAATCACCACGGTATCGCTGAACTTGACCTCGCGTCCCTCGCCGTCGGCGAGCGCGCCTTTGTCGAACACCTGATAGAACAGGTTGACGACATCCAGATGTGCCTTCTCCACCTCGTCCAACAGCACTACCGAGTAGGGGCGACGCCGTACCGCTTCGGTCAGCACGCCGCCCTCGCCATAGCCGACGTAGCCCGGCGGCGAGCCGACCAGGCGGCTCACCGTGTGGCGCTCCTGGAATTCGCTCATGTTGATGGTGATCAGGGCCTGTTCGCCCCCGAACAGTTGCTCGGCCAGGGCGATAGCCGTCTCGGTCTTACCCGTGCCGCTGGGGCCCACCAGCAGAAAAACCCCTAGCGGATGCGTGGGGTCTTTCAGGCCCGAGGTCGCCGATTTGAGCATGTCGGCGATGACATCCAGCCCCGCGTCCTGCCCTCGAATACGGTCCTTGAGCGTGTCCGCGAGCCCCAGCATGGCAGCGGCGCCGTCACGCTTCAGTCTGCCCAGGGGGATGCCGGTCCAGTCCGACACTACGCGTGCCACGACCTCCGGCGTCACCTCGGTAAACAGCAGCGGGGCATCTCCCTGGCATCGCTCGAGCGCGGATTGCGCCGCCGCCAACTCGGTCAGCAAGTCCGGTTCGCAAGCCGTGGCAGTCGCCTCGGCGACGCGTGCCCGCAGATCGAACACCGGCTGCGCTACGGCTCTCTCGAGCGCCCAGCGCGCATGCAGCCGGTTCAATTCCTCGGTCTTTTGCGCCTCGCACACCTGGATTTCGGCGAGGCGTGCGGTATGTGTGTCTTGACCGTACTTTGCGTCGCGCTCCAGCGCGGTGCGCTCGCGTCTTATGCCTGCCAGCGCCCGCTCGGTCGATTCGATGGCATAAGGCTTGACGTCCAGCCCGATCTTGACGCGGGCCGCAGCCATATCGATCAGATCCACCGCCTTGTCCGGCAAGTGCCGGCCCGTGATGTAGCGGCTCGACAGTTCGGCTGCGGCCACCAGAGCGTCGTCGCGTATCGCTACGCCGTGCTCGGCTTCGTAGCTGTCTTTCAGGCCTCTCAGGATTTGCATGGTCACCGGGACATCCGGTTCATCTAGCCTGACGAGTTGGAAGCGCCGGGCAAGGGCCGGGTCCTTCTCGAAGTACTTCTTGTATTCGGCCCAGGTGGTCGCGGCGATCGTCCGCAGTTCGCCGCGCGCGAGGGCCGGCTTGAGCAGGTTGGCTGCATCGCTGCCACCTGCCGGGCCGCCCGCGCCGATCAGCATGTGGGCCTCATCGATGAATAGAATGCTCGGCGTGGCCGACGTCTTGAGCTCGTCGATCACACCGCGCAGCCGGTTCTCGAACTCACCCTTGATGCTCGCTCCCGCTTCCAGTAGGCCGAGATCGAGCGCCAGCACGCGCACGTCGGCAAGAAACGCGGGGACGTCGCCTTGCGCTATACGCAAGGCCAGCGCCTCGACCACGGCGGTTTTGCCGACGCCGGGATCGCCCACGCAGATCGGATTGTTCTTACGTCGGCGCGCCAGGATGTCGATAATCTGCCGGATTTCAGCGTCGCGTCCGAAGACAGGATCGATTTTTCCCGCGCGGGCGCTGGCAGTGAAGTCCTGGCAAAAGCGCGCGACGGGCGAGTCGTCCGGGGCACCGCCCGTGGTCCCACCGACGAGCGGTGCGACATGCTCGTTTGGCTCCGCATCAGGGAGTTCTTCGTTGGATCGCTCGGTAAGGGCGGCAAAATCAGCGCTTGCTGCGTCGGCATGTATCGCGCGCAACAGGCCGTCGTAAGCCGAGCCGGCGATGTAATCGCGGGCGTGCGAGCGCAGCGCGATCAATAGCGCACCGCCGCGGATGTGAGTCTGGCCCAGCGTGATCGAAGCCGCGAGCCAAGCGTCTTGCAGCCAATCGGCGAGCCGTGGCGAAAACACGGGCCGCGTTGCGCTACCATTCTTCAATTTGGCGAGTTGCGCCTCGAGCGCAGCGGCAAGGCGCGCGGTGTCGATCCCGAAATGCGCAAGCATCAACGGGACGTCGCTGCGCGGGTCATCCAGCAGCTTGAGCAGAAAGTGCTCGATGGCAATCTCGTAATGACCACGTGTCAGGCATAGACCTGCGGCGTCCTCCAGTGCCCGGCGGGTATAGGGATTGAGTCGCGCGAAGAGCGGCTTGAGTTCAACTTGCAACATGGATGTCTCCAAGTGCCGTGCATGGTTCGCTTTCGCCCAGCGGCAGGGCGAACCTGGCGATGAATTCGCCCTCGTCCTGCATCTGCCCTGACAGCCAGGTATCGAGCCCCAGACGTCCCCAACGTCGCCCGCCCAGCGTGGCCGGTTCGCACTCCGCAGGGTCAAGCAGTACCGCCAACTCGCAGTGGATCGGGTCGTGCAGGTACAGCGAAATGTCGCGGCCCAGCATGGCGTAGTCCTCGCCGCCGGGCAGCAGCTTCTCGAAACTGCGCGCGCGAACCGGGCCGATACGAATCTCGGTCGTGCCGTTGCAATGGGTGGCTTCCTGCCCTATCAGCGTCTCGCCGATGCAAGCGCTTGGCTGTCCGAGTGCGCAGCGGTTTTCCAACGGCACGGGTACGCGCCGGGTCACGCACGGCGTGACGCTCACGGGCGTTTCGCGCAACAGTCCCCGGACCAGGGTTTCCAGGCCCAGCGCGGAGCGCGGAAACTGGCTGAACAGGCCTGCAAAATGCAGCAGCCTCGGATTGGCCGGCGCCGCCGTCTCGTCACGCATCTGACCGATGAGCGCGTATAGGTAGTCGCCGTCGCGAGTTCCGTCCCGCTCGGCACAGGCGATCCATATCCGGTACTTTTCCCATGCGGAAAACAACATCGGATAGATCGCCGCGTGCAACACGTCGAGAAAGTCGCGCGTGGTCGTGCGCCCGTTGCGCCTTTCATCGATGAGGTCTTCCGTGTAGAACGTGGGCAGCGGCGAGGACACGCCGTACAGACCGAAGAAGTTCGCGACGACGCGCCAGATGTCATCGGAAGGGTCGTGTGCGATATGCTCGACGTCTTCGCTCGGGAAGGCGAGGCTGAGGTTGGGCTGCACACGCACGCTCGCGCGGAAGGCGTCGTCGTCCGCATATGCCGCACGCATCAGGCGCAGGGCCTGGAAGAAGGTCAAGGGCGCTCGATGCGAGCCCTCGCCCATGATGAACGAGCGCAGTGCTTCCTGTGCCGATGCCGGTGCGCCGCTTAGAGCAGGCGTTGCCGGCCGATCTTCGGTGGCCATTGCAGAATCTCCCCAGAAACGGAATCGCGCAACGTCAGCGCCGAGAATGTATTCAGGCTCGTGATGCCCGCGAAGAACTCGTCGAGTACGGCGCCGAACAGAAACAGGTCGCCGAGATTGACGAATTGATCGCCACGGCAGGTGAGTTCGAGGTGATTGCCTTCCACGGCCGAGCCGCGCAAAAAACGCCGCTCGTGATGCGACTCGAACTTCTCAATGGCGTTGATGCGCTGGACCAGCGCCTGGTCGCCCTGGGTGGGACACCCCTCCGGCAGATGCAGTGTGAGCAGGCTGCACAATTGATCACGATTCGCGAGACGCGCGTGGTTCGCGCTCAGGAGCGACAACATCCGCCACAGCAGGCGCTCGCCCATCAGGGGCTGCCGATACGACGTGACCCCCCGGATGTTGCCGAACGACATGCGTGCCGGCGTCGTGTCGGCGTTTTGCGAGATATCCCCCAGACGCAGACCTTCGGGCAATTTCCCCTGGGTGCATGTCAGTCGCAACGACAAGGTCTGCGGCGTGACGTCCGGCACCTCGCCGCGCGCATACGGAATCCCGACGTAATGGTCATAGCCTTCGCCCAGCACCGAGGGCGCGATGCGGACGTGGTAGAGGCGCCGGTCCGCCTCGAACGCACCGAATGGCTGATAAGGCACCTCACCCGTGTGGGCGGCATGCGCCGTGACCGATTTGACGCGATAGATCTGCTCGCCCTGTCGCCCTGGCTGCCGTGAAAGCCGGATGGGGTACTCGGCTTGGCGGTGGTCCAGCGAAATCGGATGCGCATCGTCTTCGAACATATTGACGACCGGGGTGGCATTGAGTGCCAGGCTGGCGAGGTGCACTTCCGGCGTCCAGGCCGGTAGCGAGTCGAACATGAAACGCAGGGTGAAGCGCCCCGAGCGGCCTCGCTCACGCCAGCGATCCAGGCCGCGCACGTCGACGAAAAGGAATTTGTCGTGAAAAGCGAAGTACTCGCGCAGCAGGTTATACGCGGGCTGCACATTGTCCTCGTTCGGCAACAGCGGCAGGTCGGGACGGAGTCCCGCCAGTTCGACGGCAGACGGTGGCAGCACGGTGACCGGCCCGTCGGGGGCCCCGACCCGGATCTCACGCACGTGGCGAGAGAGCAGCAGCAGCAGGCGTGTGGCTTCGGAAAATCCGTCCGCGAGGTAAAAACGCAGGCGATCGGCCCGCCAGGCGCTCACGTCATCGCCATCGAAGGACAGCTCCAGCAGCAGAGATTGTCGAGCGACGTCGTCGCGGTCCCAGCGAACCGAGTGCAGTGTGACCGGTTCGACCGACACCGGAAAAACCGTGCGAAAAATGGCGCGCACGTCGTCGATCGGCACCGAGGCCACCTCCACGCCGGCCGGGATCTGGACCGTCTCGGCGAGGGGGACTTTAGGCGTGAACTTCAGCACCGACATGCAGGGCATCGGCCGAAGATATTGCGGGAACAGCAGATGGGCCAGCTCCTGGATGAACTCCGGGAATTCATCGTCGAGCCGTTGGTGCACCATCCCCGTCAGAAATGCCGTCCCTTCGAGCAGACGCTCGACGTCCGGGTCGGGCGCCACGCCGCCGCTCAGAAGCGGCGCCAGCGCCGGGTTGCGCGCGGCAAACTCGGCGGCCAGGCTGCGCAAATGAGTCAGCTCCCGCTCATAGTAGGCGTTAAACATGGCAAGTCCTTACAGTGGGCGCTCGGTTCCCTTCGATCCCTTCATGTGCAAAGTACCGAGGCGTGGCCGTCCGACGACAAGCGCGTGGTCAGCCGGATAGGGACGTCCCGGCCATCGACGCCGAGGCTTCCCTCGATGACGTACGACAGCGACAACACGTCCTGCGATTCGATCTGCTCGACACGCGGGCCCTTCAGTCGTGGTTCATAGCGCTGCAACACGCGGGCAATGTCGGTGGCGATCTGTTGCGTGGTGCCCGCCGTGGCCGTACCGGCGAGATTGGTGAAGTCGGGAACGCCGAATTCCGGATCGATCGGTGCGCTGCCCTGGCGGGTGTTCAAAATGCGCGTCAAGTGCGCAAGTATCGATTCGATCAGAACATCGACGCGGGTCACGTGCGAACGTTCGCCCTCCACTTCATATGCCGCTATCCGCTCCAACAATCGGCGTTCCTTCATGCTCCCTCCACACAAGAGCGCGCCGTCACCGCCGCCCCCCGCCCTGCCCGGCCGAATTTCACGAGGGCGGGCGTCAGGGGGGCGTCGCCTCAGCGTGGTGCGGTCCAAGAGTCCTCGCTCTCGATGCCATCCTTGATCCATGTCCACACGATCTTCTGGTAGGACAAACCAATGCTTTCCATATGACCCATTTTCCCGTTCTCGGGCAGCAGGACATTCGGCACCCAGTCCTCGGCCTCGAACACCGCAGCGTTCTGCAGCTTGATCGTGTAGTACTTCTCCTCCGTACCGCCGGGGGTGAAGCGCCAGAATTCAAGAAGCACCTCGCTCATCTGCTCGCCGGAGCACAGCGCCTGAAAGAGCTTGGGCGACGATTTGTCGATCTCCTTGACAATGCTCATTCCCACATGCCGACGCACGCTGGAGGGAGCTCCCGTCTGCTCGTTCTTGGGCAATTCGACGCGCAGCTTCATGGCCTGCACAAGGATCTTTCCCTCGTGGCCCCGAACATCGCATGAACCTTCGATCTTTCCTTGTTTGTCGCCGGTCAACGACAAATAGCATGGCATTGGCATGGTCTAATCCTCGCAATAAAAGTGGCTGAAATACGGTGATATTTAGCGTTTTCGGTGATCGATCCTCCTCAGTTCTTGTCCAGCTTGCCCACCAAAGACAGCGTGAACGACGCACCCATGTACTTGAAATGCGGGCGCACCTTCAGCTCCACACGGTACCGGCCCGCGTCGCCGGCAACGTCCGATACGACGATTTCCGCCTGCCGTAGCGGCCGGCGGCTGCGCACCCCCAGCGCCGGCGTGTCCATGTCGGCCACGTACTGGCGGATCCAGTGATTGAGCTCCACTTCCAGGTCTGAGCGCTCTTTCCAGGTGCCGATGTTCTCGCGCTGGATTACCTTGATGTAGTGCGCCAGGCGGCTGACCAGGTAGATGTACGGAAGCTGCGTGCCGAGCTTGAAATTCAGTTCGGCCTGCTTCCCTTCGGCCGTGTTGCCGAAGAATTTCGGTTTCTGGCAGGCGTTGGCCGAGAAGAACGCGGCGTTGTCGGTGTTCTTGCGCATCGTCAGGGCGATGAAACCTTGCTCGGCGAGTTCGTACTCGCGCCGCTCCGAGATCAGCGCCTCGGTCGGGATCTTGGCCTGCATTTCGCCCATCGCCTCGTAGTGATAGACGGGCAAATCGCTGACCGTGCCGCCCCCCTGCGGACCGATGATGTTGGCGCACCACCGGTATTGGGCAAAACTGTCCGCCAGACGACTGGCGAATGCGAAGGCGGCGTTCCCCCACAGAAAGCGCGAGCTGCCCGCCTCGACCGACTCCTCATAGTGGAATTTCCTGGCCGGCACGGTATCTTTGCCATAGGGCAAGCGCAGCAGGAACTGAGGTACCGTCAGACCGACGAAGCGCGCGTCTTCGGTTTGCCGGAACGCGTGCCACTTGGCGAACTGCGGCCCTTCGAAAACTGCGTCCAGATCCTTGAGGTTCGGCAATTCGGCAAATGAGTCGACGCCAAAGAACTGCGGCCCCGCCGCGGCCACGAACGGTGCGTGCGCCATCGACGCCACACTGGCAAGCGATCGCAGCAGCTTGATGTCCTGGGGACCGGGTGTGAAATCGTAATTGCCAACGATGGTGCCGAATGGCTGCCCGCCGAATTGTCCGAACTCCGCGGTGTAGACCGCCTTGTACAACCCTGATCGGGTAATGTCGGGCGCATCCTCGAAATCCTGCAGCAGCGCGTCCTTGGCGACATCGAGGATCTCGATGCGGTTGTTTTCCCGGAAGTCCGTTCGATCCACCAGGAATTTCAGCGAGCGCCACGCGCCTTCCAGTTTCTGGAATTGGGCATGGTGCAGAATCTCATCGACTTGCTCGCACAGCTTCGCGTCGATCGCCGCGATCATCTCGTCGACCAGCGCCTGGCTGACCTTCGACACGGCGCGATTGGGCTCGAGGAGCTCGGTGACGAAAGCCTCGAGGCCCCGCCGTGTGACTGCATACGCGGCATCGCCGGGGCGCGTCCGAGTGATCTCGACCAGTTCGTCGAGAATGGACGAAGATGGTGCGGTGCGGGCTACCTGGCCGCTGGATGCCGATGTCTTGGCGTGTGTCGAATGGGTCACGGTCATCACTCCTTCGCCGAATCGCCCACGCCAAGCTCGGCGAGCAGGCGTTCGCGCGTTTGCGGTTCAGCGATCAGCGTCTCGATGCGTTTGCGGAAGGCCGGCAAGTTACCCAGCGGGCCCATGAGAGCCTTGAGCGCACTGCGCAGTTCGATGAGCTGTTTGAGTTCCGGCACTTGTTCGACCAGGGAGTCCGGCTCGAAGTCGCGCAGACTCTCGAACTTCAGTTTGACGTCGAGAGACTCGTCGGGCGCCGCGTCGTTGGTCAATCGGTTCGGAACCGTCAGCGTCAGCGACAGTCCTTGTGCCTTGAGCACGCCATCGAAATTGTCGCGGTCGATCTGAATCGTCTCGCGCTCGTCAAGCGGCACGTCGGGAGCGCGCAGCGTGAAGTCCCCCAGCACCAGTTGCTTGAAGGGCAGTTCCACATCCTCCTTGGCATCCCCGGTTGCGGATTTATAAACGATATTGACCCGCTCTCTGGGGGCCACCGACCCTTTGTCGTCAGCCATCTTAAGCTCCTGTCCAGTTCACTACATCCGGCTTGCGCGTACGCACAAGTCGCCAAGCCATCGAAAAGTCGAGCGCTGCCAAGCGCGCCAGCAAGTCACTTCTCTCGTGATGGCCAAACTCCTCTTGCTCAGCGGCGGCGGCGGCCAATGCCAAGGCATCTCGCGCCAGCGCAGGTTCCCATTGCATCAACCGGTGGGTTTCGATGTGCTCGACCAAGGGCGCGGATAGTGCCGCGAGCGCGAAACCAACGCCTGCACCGCCGAAATCCCTGATCAGTTCGCACTGTGCGAGATGGGCGCGAAACTGATCGCGCTCTGCCACTGCGCAGCTGCGCCTCTTGTCCAGCGCTTCGAGCGCGTCGTCGAGCCGGCCTGCCGCTGCGCAGGCCCGCATCTCGTGGAGAGCGCATGCCCAGTCGTCAGGTGCGGAATCTTGCGACTCGTTCTGTGGGCTGCGCGGTGCGATGGCTGCGAGCCAATCCACGGTAGCCGCGTCTGCGAACGGCGTGCCGTCGGAGAATTTCAAGCTTGGCAGGCTCGGCAGGCGCCCCGCGAAGCACGAGGTCTGTGCGGCAACCTCCTGCGCGGCCGCTGCAGCTCCCGCACGCTGCAAAGCATGGTGAGTGACGCGACACAAATCGAGCCAGAACGGAGCGCTTGTCAGCTGCGTTTGCGCGAAGCGCGCGGCAGCAAAGGGATCGGCACCCTCAGCGAACTCTGCGAGGGCCTTCTTCACCACATCGGGTGGCGGCGGCACGTGCGTCACGTCATTCGTAGCGTAGGGAGCGGCGTCGACGAGAGCCCAAGCCGCCATGGCATTCAGGCGATAGGCGAAAGGCTCGAAGGGTTGCTCGTTGAAACAACGATCGAGCAATGCCCCTAGCGCACGGAGCGCTCGCTCAGCGGACTGTTCCAGTGGCTCGACCTCGCTCAAGCCAGGAGCCAGCGCGGCGAGTCCGTCATTTTCAGTCGCTGTGTGTTCGGGATCGACCGGCGCGCACGCAAGCGTCGTCGGCAGGCTGGTGAACAGACGCGACACGCGGGAGAACTCCGGCCCGTCGGGGTCGTGTTGGCGCCAGCAGCGTTCGATGTCGTTCCACTTGGACACCATGTCCGCCAACTCCGGCGGCGGCAACGGCGTAAGCTTGGGCGGACGGTCGTCGGCCAGTTCCTGCTCGAGCTTTGTCAACAGCCACTCGACCAGATTGCGACGGCCGCGCAGACGGTCGATCGGCGGAAACAGGGTATCCCAATGCAGAGTGAGGAGATCGCGCAGCACGCACACGCCGCGCGCCAAGCCGGCGAGGCCGTCGAGCTGCAGCCAGCCGATTACGAGCCATACCGTGACAGCGAGATCCTTGCCATCTTCCCGCAGGATGGACTGGGCATGCGATACGACCGATGGCCATTCGATCGCCGCGCTCGCGTGAATATCGGTCAGTTTGTCGATTTCCGCCTGCAGGAGTGCAAAAGCCTCTCCTGCACGCACCCCATCATGTGAGGGCGCCGATATTCCGCACTTGCCAATGTCACCATTCGCTGTCATTGCGCATTTATCCGAAGAAATACTAATCGAATATAATCATTTCGCTTCCCGAGCCAATAATTGATTTTCGAAAATTGAAAATCGATTCGGTTGGACAATTAATAATATCTACCCGGCATTCGTGTCAACGTAACTAACAAATCATTCATAATGAATGACTAAATTCATAGTGAGTTGAAAACGTCAATGGCTCATATTGACTGTTCATGGCATTCAAGCGGGGAAAACTTCACCTGCCGATGAGGCACGTTTTCTTGATGCGCATCAAAATCTCCGCATCGGCTGCCCATCGTTGTCCTGCGGTGTTTTCGTCATGATTCGGGCATTTGAGGATGAACGACGGAAAACGCAGGAACTCACGCTGATTTTCGGCAAAAGACCGCCCTGCACGGTGCGAGCCATGCGGCAGTCTCATGGATATAAATTCATGAGAACAGAAGTGCTCACAAATAAATCAAAAATTGATTTTTATGCTGGTTTTATTCTTTGCATATCAATCTGGAGAATATGGGGAATTTAAAAGCGAGCTGCCACGCGGCTGCAGGATTGATGTCCTTCGGTGTGCGCGAATAGGCAGTCAATGGTGTTCGGGATGTTGGTATCGAACCGCGGCTTCTGCCGCGCGTATGCGGCGTAGCGCTGACGTTGCGTTGGGCTCGCGAAGGGAGCCGGGGCGGAAGATGGGGGGAACTGACGTCGGCCGCCATTGAGCGATTTATGCAATTTTCCAGCCGGGCCGCAGGCTACTATCGCTTCCTACGCCGAGCTCACGTGACGCACCAAGTGAGAGGAACACCATCCATCACAGGGAGCCTTGGCAAAGAAAACAGTTGTCTCCCTGCGAATCTATCGAACCGGAACCGAGAGGCCGACATGATGCCGATTTCAGGAGGCTCCGCCTCTTCTGTCCAGACCGCTGCGGCGGCTGCAGTACCTCAAGAGCGGCAGACGAGGATGGCAGCCGATGTCGCTACGGTATCTCTCGGTGTACCGACAATCCCTTCATTGCCCAACAGCAGCCCAGGGACCGGTGATATCGAGCAAGAAGCTTCGTTTCAGCATATGCCTGGCGAGGTTCTGCGGCGGATTATTTCAAATGTGCGCACTCCGAGAGACACACTGAATTTGGCCTTGTCCAGCAAACAGGTACATCTAGTCGCCAGCCCGCGTCTGTTTGCGGAAAAAATCGACTGGAAGATCCGCCAAGGGGTGGCGACCCCCGAAGCTGTTACGAAATTATTGGGGGAAATCGAGCGAACCGAGGCCAGTGCGCGCGGCATGCTGCTTGGGCGTCTCATCCAGGAGATTCCGCAGATGGGCTATCAGATAGCTGCGCAGAAAATCCAGCGACTGGAAAGCATGGCTGCCTTCCAGCATGCGCAGCAATCGGCAGTTGAGCAGTTTCTTGAGGCAATTCATCAATTGCCTGACAAGCACCGCGCCAATCCACTCTATTCCCTGGTCGCCGTCTTCAAGGACCGTGAAGCAAGGAGCGTCTTTCTCAGGGACCCGACAACCGTATTCAATCGCCTTCTCGACGAAGTGATGCGTCTGCCCGATTTGGGTGACCAAAAAGAGATTCTCCGTTATGGCCTGGCCCCCTCGCTTTCAAAACTGCCGGTCAATGCCCGCGCGCAAGCGCACTATCGTCTTCTCGACGCAGCGAGCGAGATTTTTCATTCTGACGAGAATCGCTGCCAAAGTAGCGACGATGCAATCGCCGCAGGTGTTCCGCCGGACGATTGGCTGAGTGGATCGTTGGTCGGTGCAATAAATTTTCTACCGGAAAGCGCTCGGGCGGAAGCCGCAACTCGTACGCTCGACGCCATCACAAAACCCGGCGCACTCAGCGACGACCTGCGCATGAAACTTGCCGCGTTCGGCGCCGGGCGTTGAGCTTCCCACGTACGGAACACCGGCCGGCGCCGCACGATTCCAGACAGAAAAGCCGCCGGGATTCCTCTCGCGCGGCGGCTTCGGTGGTGGGTGCCGTGATTTGGCCAAACGCCAGGCCCCTTTCCTCCTTCTACTTCGAGGAAGCGTCCTTATATGCAGTTTGATAATGTTGTTGCAACTCGGCCAGAATCACGGCTTCGGTGACTCTCGTATCGTCCGCCCAAATTCGCACCTCTTCGGGTACCGAGGGATGCGCAAGCATTTTTTGAATTTTAGGATCGAATGCCCGGTTGTGAGGTCGGTTCGCTGCGGCGTCGAGAGCGGGTGCAGAGTTGTCTTCCGAGCGCGTTGGCAGTTGGTGAACAACAGTGGCTTCCGATCCACCGGTAGCGAGAACTGCGGCAGGTGGCACAGGAATCGCGACCGGTATGGGCTGACGCGGTGACGTCGTTTGTTCGCGCCCGATGCTGGCAAATCGCGCGGGCTTACTCGCGGGGGGCGGGGGCGGAGGCGCTGGCCGCACCGGCACAGAGGAAACGCTTCGCTGAGCGAGACCAACTTCATGATTCCCACCGAACGTCGACATGACCTGAGAGGCTGACGTGGTGCTCAGTGTCCGAAAGCTCAGGCCAGTATTCGCCGACACGCTGGAAAACGAACGCCAGCCAAAGCGCTCTGGATCCGGCGGCGTAAAACTTCTGGCGTTGGCCTGCTCCTGAGGCGTGGCTCCTGATTCGGTATGGTTTTGTTGTTGCGAAGGTGCACTTGCTTCACTCGGCAACCTCAATTTTGGCGTCTCGAGAAAACCCTCCAGGGGGTGAGTACCATAGGTACGCCCCGCGCCATCCAAGGCGGCCTGCACCTGCTCGTGTTGCCCGAGCAAGTCATACGCATTGCTGAGGCGGGCGAACGCGTCTTCAACCACTGCCTTATGCACCGATGCGATCCGGGCGGCCATTGTGATGCTGAGGCCTGTCCCTCTGAGCAGAAGGAGGTTTTGCGTACGGCGCAGTTCTTCAGGACTCGCGGATTTGATACGCTCGCTCAGTTTCTGCATCGTTTTGTTCGATACTTTCGTTGGATGGCCAAAATCCAGCTTCCGCGCCACGGCCTGCTCTAAATTGTCGGAGGCGCGGATTTGGCGGCGCCCCAGCATGGTATTCACCGCAAGTTGGAAATTCATGATTCTGCTCTCGAATTGTCAGGGAATTTTGGAAGGCTCGGATTCAATGGCTAACAATCTCAGTTTTCCGTGCCTTGCTCTATCACAAAACGGTAATGGCGGAAAATACAGCAGAAACTATCTATCCATACCTTTATCGACATGCGCAATGACGCGTCCCCCTGGTCAAACTTGCGCGGCACGGGAGAACCCGACTCACATCAGGGTTAAAGGAGCGGCGGGATACGCCCCCTCACTATGAGGCGTCACGGTATCCGATGCGGTACACGAGCTCGGAGGAGAGGCAAGGTAAGCCACGCATGGCGTCGCTCCAGCCTGTCTGATATTGGCGAATTTCGACGACGTGCCTTACCGTTGCAGGCGGGTGAAGAACCGCACTCGACGGTACGCCGCCTAACGCCTCGGCCTTGGCACTCGGATCCTGAGAAATAAGCCGCTGGCCCAGGAATCCCTGAATCTGCCCAATGGTTGTCGGTGGTTTGGAGGCCGATGAGAGTTGGCTCAAGCTTGCCGATGGACGCGACCGCCCATCAGCCTGCTTCACTTCACGTACGTTGGCGGCCAACTTGGTAGGCTGCGCCGACGCTTTTGTCGGAGGCTGCAGGAAGTGCGCTGCTCTAGCGCCGAAAACGGGATGCATGGACTCACCTCACCTCGCGGAAGCTTCTTTTTTTGATCTCGGCGGCCCAGTCATTGTTGACGGACCGCCGTGCGTTTTTTTATTGTCGCAGAGCTTCACCATCAACACTTGCATGAATCGCTCTTTCGGTATTCGGTAAATGTAGCGATTTGTCCGCGTAGCCCACTACATCGTCGCTAATCGAAGCGCCTTCTCCGAATTTATTGACGCGAATTCCCATTGCACACCCGCCCCTGCGGCGAATTGCCGCTTCTCGAGGGGCGACATTTCGGAAAAGTCCGATATTTTGAGGTGGCGGGCTCACCTAGTATGGGTTCTTGAGCGGTGCGATTCCAATATGCTCCGGAACTGTGCGATGGTGGCGTGGCCGGCAAGCAGGTTATGTGCGGGAGTATGAGAAATGGGTGACTCTGACTTGATTATGCGGATCATTCGCGCATTTGATTCATTGCCTTCGATCATAAAGGGCGACAAACACTTTCTAGAACTGGCGAGCCGCCTCCACGAGATAAAGAAGATCATCGTGGACAAGCGCCCCCCAAGGTTGGCGGTTGTCGGGCGGCGCGGCGCCGGGAAAAGCGCACTATTCAATGCACTGGTCGACAGAAAAATCCTGCCTGAAGGCGAAGTCGACACGACAGGCACCTGCTCATGGCAAAGCTGCAAGCTACAGGGCGATGATGAAATTTCATGGATCGACACGCCGGGCCTCGGTGCGGGGCAATTGAAGGCCGATCGCGTTCGGTTGCTGCAGCGGGAGTTCGGCCGCAGGCCTCCGGACGTGTTGATTTTTGTCCACAAGGCATCGGAGGTTGACTCCGACATCGATGCGACGCTCGACGATTTGCAGCAAGTCATCGAGTGTATCGGCGACGAGAACACGCGTCCCGATTTGATCGTGGTTCTCAATCAGGTGGATGGTATTCGCTCACCGATGGATTTGGCACCACCTTACAAAAAAGAAAAACAAGATCGAATCGTATTGATACAGAAGAAGTTGGAGTGGCATTTGGAGCGTCGGTGCATTAGATACAAATGCGTAATCCCGACGGCCGCCTATTTCGATTCGGAGCATGATCTTCGGTTCAACATCGAAGGCGTCGCAGCTGAGATTGGATGCTCGATTCCATCAGAGGCCATGTTGGGCGCCTCTGCAGTTTTGAGATTCAATGGGCTCAAGCGAGAGATTGCGACGAGGATCGTCAATCTGTGCGCTATAGCTGCGTCATGCATCGCCCTTGTCCCGATTCCGCTATCGGACATCATTCCGCTGACCGCATTACAGGTCCTGATGATTTCCTCGATTGGCGGTCTGGGTGGAAAGACGCTATCCGACGTTGAAATCCGCGAGTTCATCGTGGGACTGGGATTACTTGTGACAACTGCAACTGCCGCGCGCCAGATTGTTAGAACGGTACTGCCTCTCCTGGGGGCGGGGGTATCCGTTGCGGTCGCTGGTGTGACGACCAGCGGGATCGGGGCTGCCGCCATCGCTCACTATATTGATGGCGCTTCGCTGCACGAGGCAAGGAAAAAGCTACGTTCGTTCATCAAGTAAACCGTCGAGGGTTCGACCGCCACCGATGATACGAACGTTTTCTGATAGCCGAGAGTTCAACAAAAGGACATTATTAACTCGTCGGCGCAGTTACGCATCACGCTGCTTTCCAAAGAGGTTGCGAATGATTGAAAATTCGGCTCTCGTCGAACATATGGAAGTGGGGGTGGTGGACGGTTCTGCACGGGTAGTTGCTATACGCCTCGTGTACACAGGCCCTGACGATGATTTCAAGGCACCTCGCAAATCGCCGATGTATATTCTTCAGCCCCAGCAGGCCGACGAGTTGATCGAGGCGCTGACCAATGCATTGGAAATATCTCCGGGTGGGGGCCGCACGGCGCCTTCATGTCAATGATTACTGCTCGCCCCCGGGCGCAGTGCGTTCAATAGCACCGATCGCCGCTGGCAGAGAGCTTCCTTAACGCGCTGGAGGTCGAGCGCATTTACCCTCCTCCGCTCCATCTCTCCCCATTCCGGGCTCAAGTCTGCATCTCGAAACTTGCCGCTAAAGCTCACGTCTGAAGCCGCCGCGCTGCCAAAGCTGGCCTGGCATACCGCTCCGCCCCCTCCTCCCTCGCTTCCGGATAGCTCGCGTTACGAATGCCAGGTCATTGTGCGAATCCAAATAATAAAACCAGTAGTTTTGATAGTTTTTTCTGGCTGAAATTTATGGCTTCATGACAGTTAGGTGAGCAAACTGTTACTTGCAGCACCTGGCCACAGGTTTCTGGATGAAATAACGACAGGCCGTTCATCTCGCTGTGGCATTTTGTGCATAACCCTGTCATTTCGGCGTTTTGTCGGGCCGTTTCGGGAACACCGCGCAATATTAAAATACCTCAAGCTCTTCCGAACTTACGGCCCATTCGCTTGTGGACGTAGTTTTTCACCTCCAAGGAGATGTGAAATGAAGCGCCTGCTTTCAACTTTGACTCGCAGCTTTATCGCGGCAAGCATTGTTCTTTATTTTGGTGGTCACGCATATGGGCAAGCCGCCAAGGCTGCCCCTCCTCCCCAAACAACGACCACGTCCAAAGCAGCAACCGCCTCCAAAGCCGCAACGACCTCCAAAGCCGGCGCGATGCGGGACATCGCGAGCGAGATGAATGCGCTGTTCGCAACCATAAAAGACTACTGCGATTACGATAACGGCGACCCCGGCGACAAGAGCAGACCGTCTTTCCTTTGCTCAGGCATCATTATTCGAACCGCGACTCCCGGCCCGACCTGGAACGTCTGGGATATTGATGCCAAAACACTGACTGAGACTGGCGCGGGCGGAGTGTCCTTCTCCTGGCTAAGGCAGGATAGTACATTTGGAGACTTGGGAAGTAGCGGCCTGACGATGTTCCCCTTGTTTGGTCCGTACAATGCACATGATTCCAACGACAAGGTGGTGAAGTACGAATGCGCGTTCGTGTTCGATGCCTGGACGAACATGCGGGATCAAAAGGGATGCGGCTCAAATCCCTCGATGTACTATACGGAAGGCAAACCTTGCCAGACGCAAGGCATCATGACGGGGCCGCAGTGGGTGGCCCATTTCCTTCAGACGCCCGGTGGCTACAAAACAGGCCAATCCTATTTCTACCAATGCGGATTCAACGTTTGGAGTGATGGCGATGGCTTCCTGGCGGCTGTGAGAGCACGGGGTTTAATGGCGTCATATGATAGTTCTTACACGTATAACGATAGAAACGAATTGCGTGCGGAGAATTGGCCTATCGACGGTAATGGCATTGCACTCTATCCCCAGGAACTTCCCATCCAATCGTTCTACTATGTAAATGGAAGTGGAAGCGTGCCTCGCCTGTACGCAGTGGAAAGTCAAAAAGCTTACTATGAAAAAACAGGGAAAACTGTCCCGGTCATTCGAGTCACTCCGCAAAATAATGGCTACTTTTTCGAACAGCTTCCGACAGACCAGTTTCCAAGCGGTACCTAAGAACGGCTAGCACGACCATGCCATCGGAAGGTGCCGGAGCGGCGTTACCGATGGCATGGCATGCACGAAAATTCTGCTTCCCCGGTCGAGCTCGTGCGCAACCCAGCAGAGCTGTCCGGGAATTCGCGTGGCGCTACATACCTAAGCGACGACCACTGCACCGGTGGACGACATTCACTTCGACCCGGTCTTGGTAAACCAATCCACAACCGTTAGGGGCCGGTCAATCTCCTTGATCTTGGCGGTGGCGTCGGCAAGAGCACGGCGCACGATGAACGCGACAAGGGCCGCCGCGATCGACAGCAGCGCTGCGGCACTCAACTCCCAGGCTCGGGTAGCAAGACCCCGCACTCCGGTCATTGGGGCAGCTTGCGGCAGCATGTCCGCGGGAGCGCTCGGTGATGCTTCAATGGAATCGCAACGCGGCCCCACTTCGCCATCCTGCCCAGCATCGACCTCCACTTTCGTGACAGCACCCGCAGTCGGGGCCGGACCGTCACGCTCGTCGGGGTCTGACGGTCCGAGCAGTTCGAGGCCGTAGCGCGGGATGGTTCGAACGAGTTGTTTCGGTAAACCGAGTTGATCCAGGCTATTGCGCAACTGCGTAACCAGTTGGTAGTAGCTCGCATCGGTCACTATCACCCCTACGCTCGTCCAGATGTGCTGGATCAACGCTTCCTTCGTCTGAGGTCCTTCCCACAGTCGTTGAAGAAGACGTGATTCATTGCGTGACAGGTATTTCTGCTGGCCACTCTTCGGGTTGGCAAGTATGCGGGTCGTCGAATCGAAGACCATATCGATTCGAGTCCCGCTCGCAAGAAGTTGTTCATTCGACATTCGCTCACACCTTATAGAAATTTCATCTTAACCAGTCACGTCGGTACAAAATGACATGCAAAATTGATTGGGGCTGTGCATGGCGGCCGTTAACAAGCCGTTAAGCCTTAAGCCGTTAACAGACTGCTTACTCGCCGACCCATGGAGTCCGTGCAAATAAGATGCTCATGCCGATCCGAATCGATCTTCCGCCGAACTGGTGCCGGTACAAACCAATCTGCCCTGGTCACGGAGGTTTCTGGTCGACGGCAAGGCGTTGTCGCAGCCGGCAGGCACATGGCAAAACCAACTGCGAGCATCGGCCAGTCGTTTTGCTATCTGATTCAAGTTCATTCATAGCGGATCAATATATTTCGTCCATGCAGGCTAAACGCATCGTCCTTTGATAATCGAGCCGCGAATCGGAGTGAATACCGATACGAAACTTCCTCGGCCCGGGTTCAGATGACCACAACCGGTCGCACGCATGAGTGCGATCAAAACGGCGCGAGTTTTCGGGCCGCCACGAAGGTGGTTAGTCTGGGGACAAAGAAACTCTTGATGGTTGACGCTGCGGCGCGCACCATCTCGGTTTGACATCTGACGCGTTCAGACTCCCCTGTAAAACTCGGAACCCGAAGAGTTCCAGTGTTTTCCATTCGTTCGAACAGAAATGTGGGGCGACCGAACTTGTGGGCGAAAACGTCAGATGACGCTCATCATCAACACTTGGCTTGTAAATATTCCGCTATGAACCAGCCTATCATCATGTGACAGGGGCTAGCGGTGATGTTCTTATCCCGATTAGATCG
Source organism: Pandoraea pulmonicola (assembly GCF_000815105.2). NCBI lineage: Bacteria > Pseudomonadati > Pseudomonadota > Betaproteobacteria > Burkholderiales > Burkholderiaceae > Pandoraea > Pandoraea pulmonicola. The sequence continues at coordinate 2,901,574 of NZ_CP010310.2, forward strand.
CATGCTTTCGGAATGCGATCAAAACACCTTTAGCTTCTTTCTGTTGCGCTACATTCTCTCAAAAGTTGGAATCTCTACCAAGCCCAATGGAATTCGCCGAAGTTAATAGTCCAACTCCCAAATTAAGGAAATTTCACAACGCCTTGCATTGACGCCCATATGATTTTTAGTGTAGGGAGGAACGTCCGGCATGCAATTTTCTCACTTTCATATGATTGTCTGCGTGATTGCCGAGTCCGGGCAGCGTGCGGAGCGAACGCAAAGATCGATGCCACAACGCTTTGGCATGATGGGTTGACGTGGTGGGAAGTGTTGGTGTCCGAAGAAGGTGCTACAGCGCTCAGAGGCTATGCGGTTCTTTTTCAGACACTATCGAACTGGCTGTGGAGAGCGTGGTTCAGCGCTTTCGCTCTTCCGCGGACTTGCAAACTTGGGGAATGACCTCCGCGGAAGCCAATGCGATTTTGTAGTCAAGGACAATAACGCTGGCCAGATATGGGGCAGCGAAATTCTTGAAGGCGTCGTGTGCCGAATCGTAGTATTTCGGATTCGTCACGATTGGCTTGCCGACGTAGAAATTCCGGTCACCCTCGGAGCAGAAGGTGACCAGAAACACGTCGTCAATCGACTGATCATTTTGCTCGCCGGAATTCTGCGTGCCGACTTCGATACTAATATTGTATTTTTTCCCGCCTGGTCGCTGCACCTGATTCTGGAGTGCCAAGAATCTTTCCCTCACGGATTGGCGCTCAGACGCGGTAGCCGTTATCCGATACCGAAACGCGACGATGTGGCGGATCGGTAGCGCGTTGTACGTGTGATCAGTGAATACCGCCGGACCATACTTATCCAGCGCGAGATAGAGCGTTTGCGCCGGGGTGAGTTGGGCGGTCGTATTTTGCGCATTTGCACTGTTGGCAAAGAGCACGACGCAGATCGCTATATATCCAAGCCGGTGTTTCATAGCCCTCCATTTCAGGGCGCGATGCCTGCGACCTGCATATATTCCGTTTCGTCGAACCCTGTTGCGTTGCCTTGTGCGGAAGCGCCATTCAGATCGTAAGCGTAGGCTGTTCCCGCGCCAAGCTCGGTTGCAGTCCAAAACGGGTACCCTAGCCAGCCCTGATAAGCGCCAACGGGGCCGGCACTCGGATAGTAGAGTTGCCAGAATTGACGCATTTCGTCGAGAGTGACGCTGCGCAGACCAGCAGCCGTGCACGCCGCCTGGGCTCCGGAAAAACTTGCCGAGCCGCTCACGAAGAACAAATTCAGTACGCCACTTACCGTCAAGGTGTAGGCAAGGCTTTGATTCTTGCTGTCCGTCGCGCTGATAATGGACGTGCCGTTGGCAACTGCCGTTACCTTGCCCTGATTATCGACCGTGGCTACCGAGGGCGTGCCACTTTTATACGTGTAGGGAGGCTGGCCAAACTTGGCTTTTCGCGTATAGGTGAAGGCGTCCGGCACGGCGGGAGGCAACTTATCCGTCACGATGTAGCCGCGTCCGGTCAAGTCCAGCTTTGCGGGTGCCAGAAACGCGTCCCCGATCCACAAAGCCAACGTGTCCGACGGTCGAGACGTCACGCTGCCACGCGTCACCACGTACCATAAGATGGCAGAACCATTGATGTTCTGGTCCACCTGCGCACGCGGGACCTGAAACGGATAATCTTTCTCGGGATCCTTGGGCGCGGTTGCGCTATGTGTGAAGGGGGCCGGCACGCCGCTCGTGTTCTCCCACGTAAAGTGGATGACGTCTCCTTCTGCGATGTCCGGATAAGGCTTGACGATTGCCTCCACTGTGGCGCCGGTCACTTTCTTCGGATCGAGAACATCGTCTTCGGCCAGTGGCACGCTTGGCTTGGGCAGCGCACCAACCGGCTCGAGGACGCGCACCGGCAATGGAAGCGAGCCAAAGATGTCGCCTTTGGCCGGAACTACCGTGGTGGTCAGCTTGATGGTCTGGCCCGCGTAGCCAGTCAATACACTTTTCGGGATGACGAACTGAACAGGCTTTCCAACCTTGTCAGGCGTATCGATCTGTACGGCGCGCTCCCATTCGTTGACGTTAATGTCTATGAAAACGACGTCGTACAAAGCCATGCCATGATACGCGCGCACCGATGCGTTCGCCCCCTGATCGGATACGCTCGCCAGATTGAGTACGCCGTCAACCACACCTTCGACATCGGGTGGCTCAACCTTCCCCGGTTCCGGTTTCGACTCCCCAATGGTGATGTACAACGGCTCGGAAGAATCGTCACTTCCATCAGGGCGGTGCACCACGTAGGAAACTTCGACCCGAGAGCCCTCGTTGACCTTGATATATTCGGCCTCGACGTAAAAATACGAGGGGCGATCCTTGCTGGCGTCGGTGATACGAATTCCGTCGTCGGTGGAGCCCTCCGGCGTCGGCGCCTTCCAGTGCATCGTGATGCGGTCTCCTGCCGCCTTGTTCGTGTAGACGGGAACGACCACCGTTGCCTCGGGCAAGTCCGGGTTCAGTACGCCGTTGACAGCTTCCAATACCGAGGGTTTCGCCAGCAGACTATCAAGCGTCTCGAGTATCTCGTTGCGCTGGACCATTGACTTGCTCCGTTTAAATTCGCCTGAGTGGAAATGCAAGACGACGCTGCGCGGCGCCGCCTCATGGCATGCCGAGGCTATGCCCTGACACGTAACGCAGCGCGCGCCCGACCGCGTGCTGCCGCGCCCGCCTCATAGGTGAGGCCGCTATCGAGATACGGCTTGACCGAAGCGCTGTTGCCGCCGCCTGCCGCCGTCCCCCAGGTGACCGCGCCACCCCCGGCGAGAATCGCAACAAAGGCTTCGCTGTTGCCGTAGATTGCGCGCACGTTCTGAAGCTGTGCCTTGACCGCAGACGAGTCACCACCGTAGGCGGCGTTGCCCCATGTCACGACGGTGCCGTCGCGGCGCAGCGCGGCAAACGCGCCGTCGGAGGCGGCCACTTGCACGATGTCGGGGATCAACGCGATGTCCGCCGGGACCACGCTCCCCCAGGATGAACTCCCCCAGGCAACCACACGCCCGTTGGCGCGGCGCGCGGCAAAGGCCCCCTTGCTGGCTATGACCTCCTCGATATCGGTCAATTCGGCGATATCGGGAGGCAACACGCCGCCCCAATCGGCATGGCCCCAGACGAGTACCTGCTTTCCGTCGGTCACTACGGCGTAGGCATAGGCCGACGCCGCGGCTAACTCCACAATGTCCCGGCGGGCGGCAATGGTGGCCGGAACCGCGCCGCCATTGCCCGCGGTCCCCCAGGCAACCACCGTCTTGTTGGCGCGCAACGCGCAGAAGGACTCGTAGTTGCCACGCACGTCGATAATGTCTGTGACTTCCGAGCTAATGGACTCCGGCACTTTCCCGCCGTAGCGGGTGTCGCCCCAGGCCACGATCTGCCCTGTTTTTCGAAGGGCAGCGAGTGCTGAAGAGCCGGAAAAGATCTGTGTGACGTCCGTCAGGGCGAGGACGTCGGCCGTCGCCTGGCCTCCAAAGGTGGCATTGCCCCAGGTAGCAATTTGGCCGTTGGCGCGCAGCACCGCAAAGGCTCCGTAGCTTCCTACGATGCGCGTCGCGTCAGTCACACTCACGGTGAACCCGTCCGGCAACGTCCCACCATAATCCGCATTGCCCCACGCCGCTATCCGCCCGTTACTGCGGCGTACCGCGAAGGCGGCTTGCGTGGCGGCCATTTCGACGACGTCGTCGTAGGTCAAAATGGTGGGCGGCACGGTGCCGCCGTAACTAGCGACTCCCCAGCCGATCACCCCTCCTTTATTGAGGAGCGCCACCATCGCGGCTGTGCCGCGGGTCGTGCCGTTGTCACCTGTTCCGGCGATATTGACGGGTTGGATCGTGACCGTATCGTCCTGGCTCTTGACGTTAAGAGGAACCCACGGGCGTGTGTCCTTGAACGATGCGCCGAGTTTCCAGTTGGACTCGTCGTCGTAGCGCCATTGCGCATTCAATGGCTGCGAAGTGGCCTTGTCGAAGGCGCTCAGGCGATGCGACACATGCTCCCAGCGGAAGCCCGCCGAACTATTTCGTGCCCCCATGACCAGCAACTTGCCTTGCCCGGGTTGCGCCGTCACGTCGTAGAGCGAGGGCGGCGATTTCTCCTCGGTCGGGTTGCCTGCTCGAATCACCGTGTACTCGAGCGTCACGGTCTGCCCCACATCCGCCTGCACCGTGGCTTGTGACACGTTCAGCGTCACGTCGCCGCCCTGCTCCGCATCGCTGACCGTATGGTTTGCCGTGACCGAGCCCGGGCCCGGTACGCCTTGCCACTGCAAGGTGATCTGATCGCCCGCCCGAAACCCGCCCGAGCGATCGAGCCGCACGGTCGCGCCATCGGGACAATCGGCAGGATCGAGCGTGCTGCCCGTGGCCTGGTCGATCGTCGCCGCGGGCAGATTGCCCTGTTGAACGGTCAAGGTCAGCGGCAGGCTCGACGCATAACGCTTACCGGCTCGCCACAGGCTGTACGACACCGTGACCTGCGCATCGAGGCTCGCCATGACGTTGGTATAGGGAACGTCGAATTCGATGGACTGGTCCATCTCGGTCGAGAGCAGGAGATGCTCGCCGTCCCAGTTGCCCGGCGTCTTCTCAGACGCCCACGTCAGCCGGATCGTGTCGCCCTGGCGCGTGTGCTCGGCCGCCGGCACGAATACCGGGCAGCCAATCTGGGGCGACAGGGCCCGGGGATCGAGCACGCCATTGGCCGCCTCGGGCACGCTGGGCGGCGCGACCTGCGCCACCTGCTGTTCGACTTGCAGGGTCAGCACGTTCGACTGCAGCCAGGTGGCGTTGTCGGTCTGCAATACCGAATATTGGAACGTGACGCTCTTATTGAGAAACGGGGTGATGTTCGCGTACGGGATATGAACCGGATAGGGCTCCGTCTGGAAGTTCTCCGAGATATCGAACGGAATCTCGATGCCGTCGGGCGGGCCGCCTCCCCAAACGGCCTTGCCCTTCACGCCATTACCGAGCCCCTCGTTGGGCCCGAGCAAGCCGGTGCATCCATCGGGCACGAGGTCGGGGTTCAGGATATCTCCGATGGCCTCCGCGACGACCGGCGCCGGCAGCTTGCTCTCATCGGGCGCGTTGCCGATGCGCAGGGCATAGAGTGCGGAGGGCGAGATGGCGCCACCGCGATTGACGTCGTAGCGCACATGCACGGTCTTGTCCAGATAAGGCCCGACGTACTCGGCCTCGACCAGGAAGGTGACCGAGCGCACGGCGCGCAGGGTGATTTCATCCTCGTAGTAGCCCGCTTCGCCGGCGGCGCCCCAGTACATATAGACCTTGTCGCCCGCGGCCATGCCCTTGTAGATCGGGATTCTCACGAGCACGTCGCTGGTCGCCAGGCTGCCGTCCAGATGCCCGTCGACGGCTTCGTCGACGCTGGGCGCGGCCAGCAGCGGCGGGTTGCCGATGTGCAGGGGCAGCGGCGCGGAGGGAATCTCGGGGCCGCCGTCGCCGGGCTCGACGAGATAGGCGGCGGTCACATCGTTGTCGAGCGCCTTGACGACATTCGCCTTGGGCACGGTGAATGAGATGTCGGTGCCGACCTTTTTGCGGGAGACGTCGAAGTCCTTGGTGTATTCACCCGGGCCGCCCATGTCGAACTGGAAGATGACGTGATCGCCTTCTCCCATGTTGGGGTAGGCTTTGACGACAAAACCGACGCCCAGATCACTCAGTTCATTGGGATCGAGCAGACCCGCGGCGGCATCGGGACAAACCGGTGCGGGCAACGCGTCGGCCAATGTACGAGAGGCCGACAGGTCGCTGGCCTTGAACCTCGCTGCGTGAGAGCTGTTTTTCTGCGTCATGCCGGCTCCTCGAACTCTTGAAGGAATGTGCTAATTCATGAACGACAGTCAATAACCGAAAACTTTGCCTTAGGTTTGGACGGGAACCGCATCTACCGCACCGGACTCGGCCGTACTGGTAGGCATTGGGCGTGCCTGATAGAACAGCTGTGAATCGAGCAGCGACTTGACCGAAGAGCTATCGCCCCCGCTTACGGCCACACCCCAAGTCACGACACCTCCGCCGTCTTTGAGCGCCACGAACACTTCGGTGTTGCCATACACGGCCCGGATGTCCTGCGCCTGTGTCACCGTGGCGGGCGCGGTGCCCCCCGTCGCCGCGGCGCCCCACGCGACCACGCTGCCATTGCGCCGCAACGCCGCGAACGCCGAGCTGTTTCCCGTGACCTGCACAATGTCGGTCAGACCCGCAATGGCCGTAGGCACACTGCCGCCACGCGCCGGGTCGCCCCATGCGACCACCGTGCCGTTGGCCCGGCGTGCACAGAATGCCCCCCACGTGGCCGTCACTTCCTCGACGTCGTTCAGCGTCGCAATGTCGCTTGGCAGCGTTCCGCCATAGTTGGCGTTGCCCCATGCCAGGACCTCGCCGCCCGTCGTCCGTACCGCGAAGGCGCGCGCCGTTGCGCTGGCCAGCTCGAGGAGGTCGCGCCGGGCGGCCACGTTCTGCGGCACCACGCCGCCGTCGGCACTGGCACCCCACGCCACCACCGTACCGTTGCCCCGCAGCGCGCAAAACGCAGTGAAGTTGCCCAGCACGCTGACGATGTCGGTGGCGCCGGCGATGTTGCCCGGAACACTGCCGCCGTAGCCCTGAACCCCCCAGGCGATCACCTGGCCATTGTTTCGCAGCGCGCAGAACGCCATGCCGGCGCTCGCCACCGTTTGGACGTCAATGAGCGCCTGGGCATCGGCCGAGAGCGTACCGCCATAATCGGCCCTGCCCCAGGCGGTCAAGGCGCCGTTGTTCTGAATCGTCACGAACGCGCCGGCGTTGCCGAAAATGCGCTGCGCGTTCGTGATGTTCGTGCCGCCTGGAATGGCCCCACCGAGCGACGTGTCTCCCCACACCGCGACGCGGCCATTGGCGCGTCGTACGGTAAAGGCCGCCTGCGTCGAGCTGATCTCGATCACGTCGGTAAAGGTGATGATCGTGGGTGGAACCGCGCCGCCGTAGCCGGCCACGCCCCAACCGATGACGTTGTCGCTTCCCAGCAGCGCAACCAGTGCCGAAACCCCCGTCTGGTTCGTGGCATCCGACCCGGAGCCCGCAATGTTGATCGGGTTGATCCCCACCTGGTCGTTGGCCGAACGCACCTTGAGCGGCACCCACGGACGAGTGTCCTTGAAGCTCACGCCCGACACCCAGTTGGCATCGTCCTCATAGCGCCACTCGGCATACAAGTCCTTACGCGCCGATTTATCGATGGCGCGCAGGTAACGCGGCGTGCTCGATGCCCGATAGATACCGCCGTGAGCCCGTGCGCCCATCACCAACAGGTTGCCTGAACCCAGTTGGCGCTGGACATCGTAGATGGACGGGGCCGACTGCTCGACCATCCCTCCCTGTGCCCGTGTGACCTTGTAGTCCAGTGTGATCGACCCGCCGTTGTTCGCATCGACGTAGGATTTGTCCACGACGATGGTCACGTCGTTACCCACGTCGCCCGCCTGGACGGTGTACGGGAACGTCCCGCTGCCAGGGCCCGGCGCCCCTGTCCAATGCAGTTCTATCTGATCGTTGAGCGCGAACATTGCGCTGCTGGCAAAGCGCACCGTCGCGCCCGAGGGGGAAGGTGGTACGTCGTCGGGATTGAGATTGGTGCCTTTGGCCTGGTCGATGGTCGCCGGGGGAAGCGCGGAGAGCTTGATGGCGAACGCCAGTGTCGGGCTCGCGCCCAGGCGATTGCCGCCGCGCATCCACTCGTACCAGGCGTCCACATTGCCATTGATGCCCGCATAAACCACGTTGCTTGGCACGATGAGCTCGATATTGCTCGTCGAACTCCCCACGATGCTATCGATCTGGGTGGACGCCGCCGCCGCGGGAAGCGAGCTGTCCCAGTGCAGTCGTGCGATGTCGCCCTGGCGCATCCCCGTGTGAAACGGAATGACCACGTTCGCGCCATCGGGCACATCGCGGGGATCGAGCACGCCCTTGTTGAGTGCCAGTACCTGCGGCAGATCCAGTTCCTCGGCCTGCCGCTCGATTTGGACCTGGTAGGGGTCGGAGGTGCGTACGGCCGAACTGCCGTTGTCCACGGTATAGAGAAGACTCGCCGTGCGATTGAGAAACGGCAGAATATTAGCCTTCGGAATATCCCGGTTGATGGGCTTGCCCACCATGCTGTCGCTGACGTTGATATACCACTCCAGGCCGCCGCTGCCCGGCCCGCCGCCCCAGATCAGGTGAATGGCATCGCCGCTGGCCATGCCCGAGTAAGCCGGTATCTGCGCGGTGGCGTTCGCCGTGATGACGTCCGGATCGAGCACCCCGTTTTGCGCTTCCAAAATGGTGGGCGCCGGCAGTGCATTCGGTTGGGTGCCGCCAACGCGCAAGTGCAGAACGTCGGACTGAAATACCTTTGCAGGCACGGCCCCGCCGCCGCGTGTGACCTGATAGCTGATGTCGGCTATCCGCCCCACCCACGGCTGAACCTCGGCGGCGTCCATGAGAAAACGATAGTCGCGCGGCGTGCTCACGGCAATGCTGTCGTCGTAGTAGCCCGTGTCGCCCGGCTTGCCCCAACTCATCTCGATCTGATCGCCACGCTGCATATTGCTGTTGGCGTACACGCGAGTCGTGACCCCCCCTGCGATATTGGCCGGATCGAGGTAGTCCCCCTGCGCTTCGTCGACCCCTGGCGCGGGCCAGTTCTGCTGCGTCTGCACGCTCAGAACGAGGTCGTCGGAATTGTCGAGCTTGCCGGTGGCGTACCGCTTGACGATGTAGTTCACGACCACCTGGCTGTTCAAATGGAAGCTGACCTTGTCTTTCGGCACCAGCATGGTGATGTCGTTGCCGACGACGTTGGTCGAGACGTCGAATTCCTGGACGACCGCGCCTGCCCCCGTGCCGGGCGCGAACTGCACGGTAACGGAATCACCGTCCTGCATGCCCGGGTAGGGCTTGACTCGCACGGTGGCACCCGCGGCGGGCAACGTCGCGGGATCCAGAATGCCGTTGACGGCCTGATCGACGCTGGGCGCCGGTAGGTTGCCGCCCTGCGGCGAGACCACGCTGAACTGCGTCCAGGCCGAGTCCTGCGGCGCGGAGCCGTCCACCCGTGTCACCGTGTAGCTCACGGTCACGAATTCGTTGTTCGCGGCGTCGGCGTCGATAACAGTGCGCGGCACCGTGGGCTGAATCGGTTGCCCCACCATCGCCGCTGTCACCGTCACGGAGCCCGACGTGCTGCCCGCCGCGCTCTGGCCTCGCCAATACCAGTCCACACGGTCGCCCACCGCCATCGGCGTCCAGGGATCGATCGTCAATTGCACCCCAGTGGGCACCGCGGCGGGATCGAGCACGCCGCCCGAGACCCCCTGCACTCCCGGCCTGGGCAGTGTGAGTGCGCCCACGACGTTCAGCAGCAGGTGCTGCGACTGCTGTTCCACTGCCCCCTGTCTGACCTTGTAGGACACGTCGACCTTGCCGCCGGCGAGCAGCGTCACGAAGTCGGACGGCACCACAAAGACGACGGGGGAGCCTTCGGCGCCGGGGGCGATCTGGGTCTGGTCCGGATACGCGAGCGGACGACCATTCGCGGTCGTGCCGTTCCAGTCCAGCACGACCACGTCACCGACCGCCATGGCCGGCCAGGGCGGGATTTGCACGTGCGCGCCGTTGGCGGTATTGGCCGGATCAAGATTTCCTCCCACCGCCTCGAGGACCGTGGGCGCGGCGAGTTGGAGCGCCGTACCGGTAATCGTCAGATACGCGCGCTGCGAGCGGCCCTTGTCGCCCCCCAGGGAATCCGTGACGCGAAAGTACACCGACGCCACGCCCGGCACGACCCGGTGCAGCACGTCGTTGCTGATGGACATGTAGACGGTGCGCGCGCCGGTGCGTATCGGGGGGGACGCGCTTTCCTCGGTCACTTGCTGACCGTCGCTCGACACGCCTTCGAACACGAGGTGGATCACGTCGCCCGCCGTCATGGGCGCTTCCACGACGATGATCGCGGGCTCGTCCCTGGTGCCCAGCGCGTCGACGTCGAGCACGCCATTGACCGCGTCGGGGATATCGGGGGGAAGGTACTGCGTGCCGCTGGCTTCGACGTTCACATAGGCGGGCATGGAGTTGTTCGACCAGTTGTCGACCGCGTCGGTGATATCGTACGTCACCATCAACTTGTCGCTGTCGCCTGCGGCGGCGATGGTCTGCGCGTCGATGGGGACGACGACGGGCGAGCCGACGTCGGCAAGCAGCACGGGCGCGGCGTAGACGGACTGCGTGCCCCAACGCACGCGCAGCTTGTCGCCGACGGCCATGTACTTCCAGGCCGGCACCGTGACCGTGATTCCGGCTTGCGCCTGCGTCGAGTCAATCACACTGACCGATGGGGTGGGCGCTGCGAGATTCTCGTTCTCGTAGGGCGTGTTGACCGGATCGGGATCCAGTCCTCCGGGCACCGTGGTTTTCACCAAGACGTCCAGTTTCGGCGATTCGACCGCGTCGGGCCCAAAGCCCTTAAACGTATACCAGACGCTTTTCGTGCCATCACCGACTCGGACGACGTCCTGCACCGTCGCGCGCATCACGATCGGCAAACCCAACTCTTCCTCCTTGAGCGGGTGCACGTCCACCGCACGCGATGCATCTCCCCAATAGAGAGTGATGATGTCGCCTGTGACCCATTCGAGGTTGGGGGCAATCCGCACCAACACGACGCTATCCGGATTGGCCACGGCGGACCAGCCAATGCCGCCGTACGCCTGCGCTACCGGCACCTGCGGCGCCAGAAGGGTGATGAGAATGTGGGGTTTGCGCAGTGCGGGCAAACGCCTGACGTTAGCGTCAGTGGGAGAAGATGGATGCTGAAGTAACCGCGAATCGCTGGTCGTCATGGCTGTTCTCCGCTGGGGTCGGGCGTGGGTGTCTGCCGAACCGCCATGAAGCCATATCCGCTAGCCATCGCCAACTATTAGTATTGTTAGTGTGAATACTCGAACAATATCGATACTGTCTGCATTCCATACCTTCATTCATATTAGAGAAGGAGAATGCGATGAAGCCAGGTCTTTACCACCGGTACAAGGTTCGAAGCCCTTCCGCTGCGGCGGCGGATGCAATCCCGGTAGCGCCGACGCTTAATCAGGCTGACTATGCGCCAGGAACGGCAGGATTCGATACGATGAAGGGCTTGATCAACGGAAATCTTAAAGGTCAAGACCTGATACTGAATATTGGGCTGGATAATAGCTGGTTCCCAGGTGACCAGGTAATCGTCACGGTAAATAACCAAGCGCTGCCGACGCACACCATTACCGATGCAGAATTCGATGCAGATCTCATCAACGTGCCCATCCCCTCCGCCATGCTAGTCGACGGGCAATATAACGTCACTTACCACTATTATTCACCCTTTAGCCTGACACCTTCTCCAGAGAGCAACCCACCGCTCGTGTTCCAGGTGAAGTTCACACCTCCGGGCGACCCTCCCGATGGTGAAAACCTCGGCGCCCCCGTTTTCGCAGAGGCCATCCAGGCGTCGGGACTCACCTCCCCCCAACTCACCCAAATGGGCGATAAGCTCACCGCCAACGTGCCAAGCTATAACAACTCACGCGAAGGTGACACGATTCAAGCGCAAGTTACGCTTCAATCTGGGGGGGCGGCAGTACTTGCGCAGTCCGTGCAGGTTCCTCCCGGGGGGGAAGGCACAGCAATAGTGGTCACCTTTACCCGCGCTGAGCTGACGCAGGTCGGAGACGGTCTTGCTGAGTTCGCCTATACGATCACGGACCTCGCGGGCAACGTTTCCAAGCTTTCGCACGTCGCCGTGATCGACTTGTTCATCACTAGTTTTATCGACGATCTGCAGCCACCGGAAGTCCCCGCCTTTACTGCGCACAAAGTCATCGACGAAGACGACGCGCGCAAGCCGGTGCTAGTTAGTATCCCACCGAATGCGAAACTGCTTGCTGGCGACAAGATCGTGCTCACGTGGGGTACCGCCACGTTGCCCGAGGTGGTAATCCAGGCCGGGGACCTGGGGCAAACTCCGATGCTGCAGATCGCTGTGCCCTACCTGGATATTGCAGGCGAAGGCAACGGTACCATCCCCGTCAATTATGAAGCAAGGCGCGCATCGGGCTCGCTTGGCTCGCCCGCCAATCCGCTGCAGGTGCTGGTCAATCTGGATCAGCCTGGCGGCCCCGATCCTGATCCGACCAAGCCTTACAATACAAACCTTGGCGCGCCAACCGTACGCCCGAGTGGATGGCAGCCTGGCGATGCGGAGAACGTGATTCCACTCGCTGCGTCCAACGCCGATGCGACATTCATCGTGCCATGGCTCACCGCCACGTCAAACACCGATGCGTTCCAGGCAAATGACTCGGTGGATCTCTACTACGGAACTGACAAGTTCGACAGCTTCACTATCACTGCTCAGGACGTCACTGCCAAGCAGGATATCGTGCGCCCCCTGCCCGCCCAGGTGATCCAGAAATACGGTAGCGGCGCCTTCGTTGCCCAATATGTCGGGTCCCGCAACATTCCCAACATCACGCCCCAGCTTCAAAACTCTGCCACCTCTCCCCCGCAGGATGTGACTGTCGCCAGCGGCGCCTCGCTGCCCGGCGGAGGTCAACCGCTACCGCCGGCGTCATTCGATGTTCCAGCCGACAATCCCTACATTACCTACGACCGCGCAAAAGCGGGTGTGAAAATTATTGTGCCAACCTACGTGAACATCGCCGTTGGGGACACAGTTATCATTGAATTCACAGCAAAATGGGGGGCAAAGGGTACCGGGCCGGATATCGATCTCGCGAAATACACCAGCCCCGCGAGCACCGTGGGACCCGATAATGTCACAAACGGGTTGTCGTTCACGCTGCCGCCGGATAATGCACTCTACTTGTATCCCTTCTGCGTGGCATACGTCACATACACGGCAACGAATAAGACGGGGTCCGTAACGTCTCCATCAACGAGCGTTTCCTGTGACGAGCGAGCCAATCCCAGCCCACCGGCTGATCCTAAGCGGCCTAACCCCCCCATCCGGTGACGTCGTTCACCTGTGTTCTACGGTCGCGAATGTTCTTTGTTCGCGACCTTTTCTCGTCCTTGCCGATAAGCTCCGTGGAGATTTGAGCTTGCTGGACGAAGTGCCGAACGACTCGGCCCATCGGATGTAGAGAAGGCTCGTGAGGTAGCGCATCGTCGGGAGATGTGGCGCTCGATTGAATGACCCACCTTGATAGCTTGGGATATCGGATTCAAACCGAGTCACGGTGTCGTCGCTCGGGGTACCGGGTACAGCACAAGTTTTCATTCCTGGAATCCCAGCCCGACATCTATCGTTCACGTATGTCTGGCAGTGCACATTAGGCGTTGACAAAGCGGCTTTCGATTTGAGCATGCGGGTCCGCTCTATCTTTCCCACCCCGAGCAATGTCACCGTTGAGAAATGGGACGAGGTCATTCTCGCCATATGACCGCAGGATATATACCCCTTCAATCACGGCGACAACGTGCGAGCAACACTTGAAAAACTTGAATTGATTTCTGAGAAAATTACGAAAGGAACATGAAAAATTTCTGAGCGAACATCGCGCAGACCAGCGGCCGCCCGCACCTCGCGAGGGTTATAGGACACGAGCATTCCGGCTCGCGCTTACGGTACGCTCCGAGACTCTGCGATTTACATGGGCCTTATGAGGCACGGCTGATTTATCGCAAAATTCATACGCCAATAGCATTATGAATGCCCCACTGGCATGTATATTTACGGCGGCGCGCTTGCAATGCAAAGATGCGAAAGTGGTTTGCGCCAGATCCTTATCCGGCGATTCCAGGCGGCGGCTGTGTGGTTAATCTGACAATTCGAAACGGAATTAACGAATTTGGCATAGATTTTCCTTTGATTTCCAGCCAATGCATAGCACAATCTATGCAATATTTTTGCCTCCTAATTGTCGAAAACAGAGGGTTACAAGGTCTGTAATGCCTAACTGGACGCATCGAGCACAGATAAAAAGCCCAGCGGCGTGATATCCCAAGTGGAACTGCACGGCGCGAATGGCCCATGGCTGGAATGACCTTGCGTATGCACGGCTCAAGCGCGTCGTCCCGTGATTTCACGCATCCATGGGATCCAGCATTGTTTCCACAAGGAGTCAATATGAAAATAAGCAAACGGGCGGTACGTTGGCGGACGTATGTCGTCGCCTTTCCATTTGCCGTGCTCCCCCTCGGTCAGCGCGCGCTCGCGGGGACTGTGAATGGGGGAAGCCAGACCGTAAATGCACCTGGCGATCCATCGGAATCCTGGACGGTGACCAACGGCGGCGCGTTAACCGTGACAAACGGCGCGGCAACCAACGCAATCTCCGTGCAGACAGGCTCTTCATTGACCGCCGACGGGGCAACGATCATACGCAACACAGCTGGGGGATCCGCAGTCGAGATCCGAGATCAATCAACAGGTACGATCAGCAACTCGAACATAACGAACCAGTTCGACAGCGGCCTAGCCGTGTCCGGCCTTATCAACACGACCGCGCCATACCCCGTTGCGACAGTGGCTGGAGGCAGCATCACCGGCACGTGGGCCGGAGCGACGGTCGCAACGAACGGAACGTTGACATTGAATAACGTCAGTGTCGCCAACGGCGCCACTCTACTAAACGGTTTCAATGCCGCCGTCGCAAACTTTGGCTCTACGCTCATTGCGAACGGCGGGACTATTACCGGTGACAAGAACGGGGTTTGGGTGACGAGCAATCGCGGTAACCAAGCCGCAGTCGGTAGCACCACGATCAAGGGAACCGCAGTCGTTGGCCGTACGGGATCGGCCGTTCTCGTTCAGTCAGAGGCCTCGCGACTCCCTACCAACGCGAATATCCTCGTCGCCGATGGCGCCACACTCACTGGTGGCAATGGCAATGCGTTGGAGGCCAACGGCAATGTCACGGCCAATACGACATTCGACAATGCCCAGATCAAAGGCAACGTCGTTGGCGACGGCACTGCGACGATTAACCTGACTTTGCAAAACAATGCGACTTTTACCGGAGACCTCACCAAGGTAACTTCGCTTGCCGTCAACTCAAATGCGACCTGGTTGCTGACGACGAACAGCAGCGTGCCGACCATGACGATGAATGGCGGGAATGTCGCGCTGTCTCAGGGCGCGAGCAACGGCAGCTATCGTGTCCTCACCGTTGGCGCTCTCTCGGGCACAGGAACGTTCCTGATGAACGCAAATCTTGGCGCGGACGCAGGTGATTTGCTCAACGTCACAGGCAACGCCACCGGCAATTACCAATTGAAGATTCGTAACACCGGAGCGGAGCCGAGTAACGCGGCGCCATTGACGGTCGTACGCACCGGAGGTGGCGACGCGCAATTCTCCACGGTGGGCAACAAGGTTGACGTCGGCGTCTACACCTACACGCTCGGCCGTCAAGGCAACGACTGGGTGCTGTCGCCATCACAACCACAGTCATCCTCCGGGGGCAACAACGGCCCAACTGAATTATCCGCCAGTGCTCGCACCGCGATCGGCATATCGAGTGTAGCCCCGACCATCTGGTACGCCGAAACCAACGTCTTGCGCAGCCGCCTGGGCGAATTGCGCCTGAAGGATGGTAAAAACAGCGGCGTGTGGGCGCGAGCCTTCGGCAAGCAATATCGCTCCAGACCGGTGGACGGCGTCGACTTCCGGCAAACAACGTATGGCGTGGTAGGCGGCGCCGACCTCTCGCTCGGACAGTTTTTCGGTGGCACCTGGCTCGCTGGTGTTTTGTTGGGCACAAGCCACAGCAATCTGACGTTCGACGGCGGATCCAAGGGCGGTGTCGACAGCTATACGGCGGGCCTCTATTCAACCTGGCTGGGGGGCTCGGGCTACTACCTTGATGGCACGCTCAGATTCAACCGCTTCCAGAACGACGCGGATGCGCGCATGAACGACGGCGCTCCTGCCCACGGTGGCTTTCAAAACAACGGTATTGGCTTGACGCTGGAGTTTGGACGACACATCGAATTCGGCAACAGTTGGTTCGTGGAGCCGTACATCCAAGGCTCGATGCTGCGTACGGGAGGCGCCGATTTCACGTTGGATAACGCACTGAGCACAAGGTCTCAGCATACTGGCTCCGTCCAGGCGCGCGTGGGCGCGGCGCTGGGCAAGACCTTGGAGATGTCCAACGGCGTAGTGCTGCAGCCCTATGTCAAGGCGGCAGTGGCCCAGGAGTTCATTAAAAATAGTCAGATCCAGGTCAACGGCGTTCCGTTTCAGAGTGATATGTCCGGAGCAAGATTCGAGTTCGGCGCTGGAATGAGTGGCTACGCCAAGCGCAACCTTCAGTTTTACGGTGAAGTCGAAACCAGTACCGGACGTCACGTCAACCAGCCTTGGGGCGTTCAATTCGGCACGCGCTACACCTTCTGACGTGGATGAGACGTTGGCGTTTGGATCCCCTCGCTCCGGGAAAATGGTACCGGTGGCCGATGCTGGCCGCCGCGAGCCTGCCTCTGCTCGTTGGCCTGGCGGTGTCTTTCTGGCACGCGCACCGGATGTTGCACGATGATGCAACGTCTCAGGCGCACCGCGCATTGGGTCACATTGACCGGATGTTGAGCAACGCTCGTGACACCGCGGTGAGAGTCGGTGCACGAGCGGGAGACGCTTGCGAGGATGTGGTGCTTGAGCTCCGGAAGCAGGTCGACTCGGTATTGTTTGTGCGTTCTGTCGACCTCCTGACAAATGGCAACGAGGTCTACTGCAGTTCTCTATATGGCAGTTACCACCGCAGTCTGGATCTGACCGCCTACGTCGATGGGCATCTGCGCATCGCTCCGCATAGCGGAACGCAACCAGATTCCACGTTGCTCGTGTACCGGAACGCCGTCGATGGTCGAGGAGCGGTCGTGACCATCGACGGCCGGCACGTGCGCGATGTTCTGTCGTTGCTCGATCGCAGGGACGTACTGCTGTCGATCCGGGTCGGCGACGTGACACTGGGTCAGAACGGGATCGTCGATAGGACTGCGGCAAACACTCCGGATACCGTTTTGCGTTCCGGGCAATTTCCGGTCTCTGTGCTCGCCACAATACCGAGTGGCACATTGCCGAAGCGCGTGCTCATGGATTACTCGGGGGTCATCGGCGTGTGCGTCATGTTCGGCGCGGTGCTGGTCATCTTGATCCAGAGAGCTTCCAGGCACGTCCGGGTGCGACAGCGCGAGATGGCGCGCGCAATGGAACATGGGGAATTCGTCCCGTACCTTCAGCCCCTGGTCAGCACGGCCGATGCGCGCTGGGTGGGCGCCGAGGTGCTTGTGCGATGGCATCACCCAACGGAAGGCATCATCCCACCCAACAGTTTCATTCCACTGGCAGAGTCAAGCGAATTGATCGCACCGATGACGCGAGCGCTCTTTCACGCCGTCGCGGAAAAGCTCGCCCTCGTTGCCCTACCCAAGGGTTTCCGCCTGAGCTTCAACGTAAGTCCGCAACATCTGACGGATGCGTCAATTATCGGCGATTGCGATGCCCTATTGGCGATGCTCGGCGAAAAGCCCGTACAGATTGTGCTTGAGCTCACCGAGCGCGAACTGCTTGCCACGCAAAGCGAAACGCGACGGATTTTCGAGGCGCTACATGCACGCGGCATCAAAATCGCCATCGACGATTTTGGTACGGGGCACTCGAACCTTGGATATCTACGCGACTTCGACATGGACGCGGTAAAAATCGACCGGTCATTCGTGGAAAAAATCGGTGCGGACCCACTGGCGGAGCGCGTACTGGAAAGCATCCTGGAACTGGCCGCGAAGTTGGAATTGACCACAATCGCCGAAGGCGTCGAAACCACGGAACAGCGCAATTACCTCCGCGATCGCGGCGTACCATTGCTTCAGGGCTTCTTGTTCGGGCGTCCCAGCCCGATCGACGCGTTCATCGTCGAACTTCAATCAAGAAGCGCAGCGGCTCAGTTCTGAAGCACCGCACAACCGGCAAAGGGTCACCCCACACATATCGGCATACGTCCTACAATTGAATCGAGTGTTGTAGAGACCTTCTGCCGTTTGCGCAGTACTCCAACGGATTCAAGCCGGATCTGAATAGCTGCGCAGGCAAGCCTCGAGTCCCAGGCAGAAACGCCTTGAGGATGCCCCGAAGCCATGACGGCTTTTCTATTGGAGCCATGATATGCCTGTTGTTACCTTGAAACTGGTGAAAGGTGCGTTTTCGCACGAAAAGACTCAGCAAATGATGGATAACGTCACCGAGGCGATCGTTGCGACGGCGGGAGAATATATTCGCCCACACGTCATCGTGATTGTGGACGAGGTATCGGACGGTCTTTATTCGTCAGGAGGCCACAAGGTCACGTTAAAAGCGATTGACTCTCTACGCGAGCGCGCCGCCAAATCGTCTGCCACCGGCTCCCTCTCCCCGGCAAGCACCGAGAATACCGAGAAGAACCGGCCTGGGTGAAGTGCTGCCGGAGAGCATCGACACTTCTCCGACCACCTGGCAGCAAGCCATCAGCAAACCACGCGTCTCTGAACGAAACGCGTGGCACGCGCGCGGCGCATTCGCCTGTCGCAGTCAGGCCGAGGGCGACGCCTGCAAGTTTTCCGCAGCTTGCGGATTGAGCAGAAACTTCCAGATTGCCGCACCCAGCGCGCCGCCAATGAGCGGTGCAACCCAGAACAACCAAAGCTGACCGAGAGCATCCGTGTGCGCGAAAAGCGCGACCGCGGTCGAGCGCGCCGGATTCACCGAGGTATTTGTCACGGGAATCGAAATCAGGTGGATCAGGGTGAGGGCCAATCCGATAGCCAGAGGCCCGAAGCCGGCGGGCGCCAGCTTATCCGTCGAACCGAGAATCACGATCAGGAACCCGGCAGTGAGCGTGATCTCGATCACCGCGGCTGACACGAGGCTATAGTGTCCCGGCGACAAGGCCCCGTAGCCGTTGGACGCGAAACCGCCGACATCGAAACTCGGCGCCCCGCTGGCGATTACATAGAGCACACCCGCCGCGGCAACGCCACCGACCACCTGTGAGATCCAGTACGGCAGCACGTCGCGCCAAGCAAATCGGCCTGCGACCGCCACGCCCAGCGTAACTGCGGGATTGAAATGGCCGCCGGAAATGCCACCGACGGCATAGGCCATCGTTAGAACGGTCAGGCCAAAAGCCAAAGCAACCCCAGCAAAGCCGATGCCCAGGTTCGGGAATGCGGCAGCCAGCACCGCGCTGCCGCAACCGCCGAAGACAAGCCAGAAAGTACCGAAAAACTCCGCCGCTAATTTCTTGGTCATTGTAATACTCCACTCGGAGCCTCAAAATAGGTACGGTTCGAACACATATTAAATATGTGTGAACCCCGAAACCACCTCCGGTAGCCCCCTGGAGTGAGGCTCCGACGTGGCTGCGCATCAAGGGTAGCAGAAAACAGAGAGAAGTCCTACAAATTATCTGAATAATGAATCTTGTTAAAAAAACAACAACTTATCGTCGTTTTGTTTCGAACTGCAGGATGTCTTCGCTTCCCGAGTCAAACTTAAATTCCATCACTGAAAAGAAATTCAAACAATAAAACCAGCATTTTCGATAGTTATGCTCGCATGAAATCTATGGCCTCATGACACTCAGGCGATCAGGACTGGCACTCGCAGCACTTGGCCAACAGATTTTCAGAGAAAATAACCGACCGAATCGAGTCGGAAAATGCTGGTTACGTCAAATTAGGCCAGAATCAGACTTTCACAAGACCGTTTCTGAAGTCCATTGTGAGGACGGTCGGCACCCCCGTTTCACGGAAGGTTATCGAGCGGTTGAACACCCGCCTTTTTCAGAAATCAATGTCGCGGCGCCCAACCTTGACCTAAAAAATACTTTCGAAAAAAACTCTGACATCATGAAATATTAAGTCAAATATTGGCCTGTTATTCAGGCGTAATGAACGGTTGAGCAAGTTTTTGTGTCTTAAAATCGGGTTTCAATTTACACCGGCCCTTCACCGAAACCCCGCACCTTCATGAAGGACGTTTGTGGAGTGCAGCCCTCCCGGCTGAAAGGCAATTCATATGCAGTCCCGCATGTGAGTCGCCAGTCTGACGTACAAGCGTCTGATTGCCATTCTTTGACGCTCATTGGGACGTTGTGGGGTAAGGCGCAAGCCGACGACGTCATGAAAACAGCCTGGATAAGAGCGAGCGCCACACCAAGCGCTCCCCACACTAACGGACCTGAACGGTTCGCGCTGCAATACAAGTAGTGCGTCAGAACGAGACGAAACTATGGCCATCGATGAAGAAATCACCCTGAAAAAGTTGCAGATATTTCAGTCGTTCATGACGCTGGGCAATGTCGCGCGCGCATCGGAGGCGCTTGGGCAGAGCGCTGTCAGTGTGCACCGCGCGCTGCGTTCGCTAGAAGATGGGTTGCGCTGCCCATTGTTCAAGCGCGACGGGCGCAAGCTGATTCCGTTGGCGACGGCTTACGTTTTTGCGGATCACGTCAAGCGCATTATTAACGAATGTGACACCGGCATCCGCCGCACTCGCGAGGCGGCTGGCTTCACCTCGCCCACGATGAAGCTTGGCGGGCTGTATTCGCTTACCGTCCGCACGATCCCACGCGTACTGGCCGGCCTGAAGACAAGACGCCCGGCACTCGACATCGAGCTCACATTAGGCGCAAATCGCGACCTGCTAAGTAAATTGAAGGATGGGCAGCTCGATGCGGTGCTCATCGCGTTGGGCGAACCGAGCAACGCCGATTTGCTCACCGTGCCGATGTTCGAAGACGCGCTTCAGTTTGCTGCCCCCGTTAACTCTCCCTACGCAGCGTATTCCGAGATAGACCTGCAGGCTGTGCGCGACGAGAAGTTTGTCGCACCCAGTGATGAATTTGCGGAATATCGGGACTTCGTCGAGGCTTTCCAGAAGGCTGGTTTTCAACCCAATATTGAATTGCACGTAGGCGACATTTTCTCGCTGATGAACTTTGTGAGCGTCGGCATCGGCTACGCGTTGCTTCCTCGCCGTGTCGGAGATTTCAATCCCAAGATTCAGTTGATCCCTCTCGACGAACGCTACGCTGTCAATCAGCATATTGGACTTGTTTTGCCGCGTAATCGAGAGCGCGAACCCAACCTCCTCGCTTTATCCGCGGAGTGTCGGCTGCTCGGGGCCGAATGGTCTCGGTACTCGGAAGAGGGAGGCCTGCCGCCCCCCGTGATTCCTGGGGGCGGCTCCACGTAACTACGGATCGGGCCGTCTTCGTACCGTAGTGCACTCACGCAGTATCGAGTAGTCCTATGCGAGCCGCTTTGAACACCACGGCGACTCGAGAGGAAACGCCGAACTTGCTGCGGATGTTCATCATGTGGAAGTTGATGGTCGCCTCCGAACACGAGAGTATCTGCGACATTTCCCATGTCGATTTCCCGCTCGCCATCCACTTCAAGCACTCCTTCTCGCGCTTGGTCAGTTTGGGAACAACGGCCTCGATGTGGCCTGCAATATGTTCCTGAGCACTCTCGACGGCAATGTCGCGCAGCAATGTCAACGCCGGCAGTTGAAGAGACAAATCGCAGTTGGCCTTCGCCGTGAAGTCTTCGCCACTTGCAAGCGATAACATCCCGACTTCTCGACGAGGGCCGTGGATCGGAAAGACAAGTCCACTTCTGGCTCCCACCATCGAGGCTGCGTCATATAACTTGCGCTCGAGCGTGGAGGCCGATGAACTCTCCCCCCATATGATCGGAAGCGACTGAGCGGTAATGTGCTGAACTAGCGGCTCTACGAAAAACAACCTCTGTTTCATGTAGAAACCGAGCCAGTCTGATGGGTAGTTATTTCTTACGTAAGCGTGTCCAAAGCCGGGGCTCTGGTTAGGAAAAATCGAAAAAAGCGTGTACTCGAAACCGTGATGACAAGCAAGGCTAGCTAAAGTATCGAACCACTCCTTTTCATTTTTCGCACCTAAAAGAGCAGACGCATCGCCGAATATCTGTCCCACCGTATCACCCCCCCGTGGACGCCCAAAATTGTCAAATTCATGACGACATTCTTCGAAAACTCTTTTTGCAACCGCTGCGGCCAGGAAGCGCCGCTTTGTTTTCTTGGGGCGGGGTCTGAGGTTAGCGTTCAGCGTTTTTGTAGAGCCCTCGGTCGCCGACCCAAGGCCGTATTTCCTACCAGATCCGCCGGAGTCGGCCGTCAAGGGCCAGACAACCTCCATCTTGCGCCGGCATCGAGCAGAGACTAAACCGGTACAGCATCCACTCGCCGACAGAGGCTCGGACATCACCGATTGTCAAGTCCATACTGGAAGCCGCAAGTCCGAGAGGCATGTTCACGAGACAACCGTGAAACCATAGCCTTTTAACTTGCAATATAGTTTGTATACCAATATATCTCGGATTTCAAGTTATCCTTAATTTTTACCCCGTTTCTTACAAACTTAGTCAAGTTATTTTTATTACTTATCGGCAAGAAAAATTCGATGATTCCCTCTCATCCTGAATGGTATACAGGGGGATATTCGTGGACTACGGAGCGGGAAGCCGGTCATGACGCGCGGATACATTGGAGTCCGTGCGGAACGCGCCGACAGAGGAACGGGAAGCCCCTTGACGTGACGTGCGGGCCAAGAAAGGAAGCCGCTTGGCCAACCCCACTCGCAGGGGGTGATAAAAAGATGATCTGGAGCGGCGCACACATGCGTTCACGGGAAAGCCGATCCGGGTTGACCAGGGCAAGCGCGGCGGCCTCAGCGCCGCACTTGCCCGCAACAGGCTTATGGAATGGGAACGGCTTGGTCTTCCGGCTTGAAGTGGAAGTCGTAATCGTCGCTCAGCGACGCGGGGGGAGTAATGCGGACGATGGGAATGAAACCGCCGCGGGTGACATTGTAATAATCTTTCTGATCTTTCTGGGCATTCGCGAGCGCCTGACCACCGGCGTCGTTGCCGACCGCCACGTAGAAGAATGACTGGATCGGCAGCTTGGAAGGATCAATGGTTGCAGACCAGGCTGAGATCACCAACTCGTTGTGGTCGTGGAACTCGGTCTCGCCCAGTAGCTGCATCGCTTTGATGACTTGGTTAAAGGCGTCGGTCGTGTCTTTATATGGCGAACTGTGCCGCACGTCGAAACCACATTGATAGAGGTTCCTGTTACTTCCTCCAGGCGCCGCATTCCAGTGGTTCAGCCATGCCTGAGCGGTAAAGATCCCTTGCTGCTGGCAAAGGACGCTCTGCGAGGGAAAGGTTTGCGTAGGCCCGCACCCGTGGTCGGTAGGCCGATGGTCGGTCCATCCGTCCATGGGAAAAGCGCACAGTACCTCGACTTTATCCTGGCCCGACGGTCCCTTGTACGGACCGAGAGCCGGAAACAGGGTGAGTCCGTTAGTACCACCACTCTTAAAGCCCCCGAACTTTGCATCTTTGCGAAGATAGGAGAACGAGATGCGGCCGGTCGCCACATCTTCCGGGGAAGGTTGCCAAGAATAGTAGCCCGGACCCGGTACGGTTTCGCGGATGAGAATTCCGGTGCACAAGAATACTGGTGCTGTATTACTGCCGCAGTCACCGTGCGTATCCATATATTGATGCCACATATCGCGCGCCGTGTGGGAGCTTGTGGCCGCCTCGGCGGCGTTGGCTAGAGAAGCACACAAGACGGACGTCGTAACGAAAGCAAGCTGAAGCAGTATCTTCCTCATCTCTCCCTCCTAGGCGCAGTGCGCATTGACGCTGAATTGTTGGCAGAGACAACTGCTTCAGCTTCACGTCGGCATCGACGGCATGCTCTCTCTACGTAGTAGCGAGTCTAGCCGAGTATGAAGCCAGGGAAACCTATCAATGCTGCTAGCTGAACCCTGGAAATATGTGGAGGCCTCAGGCGCCGAGCGGGGAAGCCAATGTGGGAGGAGCGATTCATGCAAGTCCAGATGGCACGGACTTTGCGCGAATGAAGGGCATATAGTGGGCTGCCAACAATAATGAGTGGCCGTGAACAAAAGACCTTCTACGAGGTGGAATTATGTGTATTAGCTGTTCCCCGCGCCTGGCTCGCACCGACGCGCCGGCTGACATGCCATCGATCGCCGTCGATCGGCTGAGCCGCTAGGATAGCTGGATAATCAGGATCAGGTGGGGTTGGGGATGGTGACGCCGGAGGTTGCAATGACGAGCGGGCCAGCGGTGGCCCTCTCATGGTTTCGCCGGCACTCTAGGACGTGTCAGGAATTTCGTGTGCTGAGGCCGGTTAAAGGTCTCAGCTGATGGCGGAGGTGAATCGCTCGCCGAACAGAATGGCGAACTGATTGACGGCTTGCCGCCAGGTGATAGGCGGCATCTTCCAATCCTTTTCGATGTTGCGCAAGGCCAGATACAACAGTTTGCTGGCGGCTTCGTCGCTCGGGAAGTGGCCGCGGTTCTTGACGATCTTACGCAACTGCATGTGCATGCTCTCGATAGCGTTTGTCGTATATACGATTCGACGCACCTCGGGTGGATAGGCAAAGAAGGGAATCACCTGTTCCCATTGGCGCTGCCACATGGCCGCGACGGTAGGGAATTTGCGACCCCATTCGCTCTGTGCAAAGGCGTCGAGCGCCGCTGCCGCCGCCTCGGCCGTGGCGGCCTAATAGATCGGCTTGATCGCGGCAGCCAGCGGCTTGCGGTCCTTCCAGCTCGCCAGATTCAGCGAATTGCGGATCAGATGCACGATGCAGGTCTGGATTTGGGCGGCCGGATAGACCGCCTCGATCGCTTCGGGGAAGCCGCGCAAACCGTCGACCACCGCGATCAGGATGTCGTGCAAACCGCGGTTCTTCAGCTCGTTGAAGACCTTCAGCCAGAACTTGGCGCCTTCGGTTTGCTCGATCCACAAACCCAGCACTTCCTTGCGGCCGTCGGCGCGGATGCCCAGCGCCAGATAGACCGCCTTGTTCTTGACTGTGCCTTCGTCGCGGATCTTCAGCCGCAGCGCGTCGAAGTACACGATCGGATACATGGCCTCGAGCGGGCGTTGCTGCCATTGCTCGACGTCGGCCAGCACCTCGTCGGTGACCGTGGAAATCAGGTCGGGCGACACTTGCAGCCCATACAGTTCCAGCAGATGGCCCTGAATCTCGCGAACGCTCATGCCGCGTGCATACATGCTGATGACGTGGTCATCGAAGCCCGGCAGCCGGCGTTGATACTTGCCGACCAACTGCGGCTCGAACGTCGCCTGCCGATCGCGCGGAATATCCAGCTTCAGTTCGCCGTTGGGCGTCAGGACCGTCTTAGGGCTGGTGCCGTTGCGGTGGTTGCCGGCCTTGCCTTGCTCGGTCTCGGCTTCCAGATGGTGGCTCAACTCGGCCGCGAGCATGCGCTCGGCCAGCTGCTTCTTGAGCTGGCCGGCCAATCCAGATTCACCTAGGATCGACTCAGCGTCCTTGCCCTGCACCTGGGCAAGCAATTGATCGATCAGCTCATCGGGGAACAGCTTCGGCGCCTTCGGGTTCTTGCTCTTCTTGGTCACTGTTGAATCGGTCATAGGACGTTAGTTCCGTTATCGTCTCATGACCTCAGCACACTAAAAATCTGACAGGCTCGCACTCTACTACGCTATCGATACGACGTTTTCACGAGCGCGACGACGTCACCAACCGTCACGAGTTTCATAAGCCGATCGCGGGTTAGCGTAATTCCCCACCGCTCTTCGAGCACCATCACGAGTTCAATCAGCTCGAGCGAATCCAGCGCCAACTCGTCGGTCAACCGCAGTTCAGCGGTCACGCTTTCAACAGGCAGTCCGGCCAGTTCCGCGATGACCTGCTGCACCGCGCTTCCCAAGTCCGCTGCATCTATGGTGACGCTTTCGGATCCGATGCTCATGACCGGGCCTCTTCGATGGCATCCGAACGACCATGGCGTGCAGTGGCCTCTGACGTGACGGGGTGCCGAGCGGGCGAAACTTCGGCAAACATGGGCTTTCTCTTGCCAATGCGAGGCGCCTGGTCGGCGATCAAGTGTGCGTTCTTCTTTGCCTCGATACGCTCCAGGAGCGTGTCGTACACCCGTGCGAGCGGATCGATCCGTGAAAAACCGTCGGTCGTTCGCACAATCACGCTCTTCCCGCCTCTGGTCCATTTACCATCCGTGCCCCGCTGCCATCCCCCCGGTGTCTGGTAATCGGCAACTGGCACACCGACAGGCTGCGCCTTCGGCTCAACGTCGCTCGCCTTTATCGCCTCTGCCCCGCCACCGTTGACCACCACCGAAGGGGCAACCATGGAACGCGCTCTGGAGGAACGTGGCGTCCCACTGTGTACCTCCGACATATCGGCCCGCCGCGATCCTTCCGGATTGTCCGCGATTCGTTCGGACTCCTCGGACGCCGCGGAAAGAGACGCCCCAGGCCCCTCGTTCTCAACGGGCCTGGCATCCTGACTCTGGTCAGCCTCCAAGGTTTGTTCACTCTCGAAATCTGGCACATGCCTGCCCGGTGTCGCGGTAGCGGGTGATGCCCCATCCACCGAAGGCGGGTCGGCCGAGACGCCCGTACCGTCCGCGCCGTTACGTCCCCTGACGTTTCGCAACAGCTCCGGGCTGGCGTCCTCCTGGTGCAACGCGGTGGCAATCATGCGCAACTTGACGCCCGGTGAGCCCGCTGCCACCGCCGACTCGAAGGCATGGGCTTTCATTCGCTGTTGCGCCTGCGCCGCATGCCGGTCCTTCAAGTCATAGACGTCCCCCACGAGGCTTCCGCCGAGGCACTCGCTCACGCCTTCATGTGTCGCCCGCCTCGTGTATGCCTCGGACGCGGTCTGCGCACTCAAAGCGTGTTTTTCCCATAGCCGAAGCGTGAGCTTCTGGAACTCGCCGAACTTTTTCCTGATGGTCTCCCCATCACGGGTAACGTCGCTGCCGTCGGTTCGCTTCACGCTGGCTGCCGAGCGAACGAACCCTGAAAACACATCGGCGATCTTCTGCAATTCCCGACCATCCGCATTCGCCTCTTCGGCCAGGGACAGCTTATGCAACACCGTCGCCACGTTATCGAGCTCGTCGCGGTCCAGGCTTGTGAACTGCAGGGCGGCGAACGCCACTCGGTCCGCTTCGTCGAGCAGGCATTCGAGATATGCGCGAGCATTGCGCTCTTCCGCCTTCTTGTACCGGTCTCCCGGGGCGCCGGCAAAACAGGTTTCGTGCACTTGGGCATCGCTGTGCGTCGCACTCTGCACGTGCGCGACCTCCTCGCCGATCACTCCGCACGTCGTGCACGGGATGGCCATTGCCACGTCATCGGCGAGCGCTTGCCCCAATCCCCCTGACATACCACTAGTGCCCGCGACAGGAAGGCCCTGAGCCGCGTTGCCTACGAAATTGACACCGACGAGATTCGATTGCCGCTCCTGTCCATAGGGCGGTGTGGCCAGCGCCATCGGGGCTTGGCTCACAATCGCTGAAGTTCCCATGATCGCTCTCTTCTATATTCCGATTTGATCCGTGTGCTTGTACCGAGTGTTGAGATCGAGCCTGTCCTCTGCCGTCAGTTTTGCAGGTAGCCCTTCCACACCTCCTGCATAGCGGCGATCGTGCTACTCAGCACCTTGACCAGATTGTCGTACACCGTAATGCGGTGGCTGTACTTTTCCGCCATCGTCTGCACCTCGGTTTGTATGCCGTTTTCCTCGGAAATGATGCCGTTCGTCCACCACGCCTGGTACTTGGCGTTGTCGATCGTCCAATCCTTGCCCTCCCCGTCCAGACTCTTGATCATGGCCTGCAACCTGCCAGTATTGATCACCACCCCGTAAGTGCCGTCGGCCTTCTGTTTCAGCGTCACGGTGTTGCCGAACTCGCGTTGCAACGCCTGAGCCTGTGCAGCTGTCAGCGAAACGTCCTTCATGGAAACGCTGAACTTATCCAACACCTTCTGCAGCAGCCCCCTGATGGCTTCGGCATCAACCACCATGTTCTTGCCATCCGCGTCCGCATGCATGTGCTGCGAACACTCCGCGATGGCTTCCGATACGTCGGAATAGAACTCGGTCAGCGTTTGCATAATGTCGGCATACGCATCCATCGTCGCCTTGTCGCCGACGAGGACGCCGAAGATTTTCTCGAACATTTCGCGGTCCGATACCACTTCGTAGCGGTCGTCCTCGGCGGAACGCAATCCGATACCAGGGCTGCGAATGCCGTCGCCGCGGCTCCCTACGCCCTCAGTGCGCCACTTGTCGTACGCCTGCACGAGCGCCTCCGTCGGGCTGTTGGCTTGTGCGCCATGCCTGTCCAGCTCAGCGATCGCACGCTTCAACTTGCCGAGCTTTGCATCGCGCACGCGTGATTCCACGCGAAGCTGGGAGGCGAAATCATCGGCGTTATCGCGGTCGATATGTCGAATGACATTCACGCTTCCATTGCCGTCCTCGGCCAGCGTGTTCTTGTATCCGATCTTCTCCGTGTCGTTCGTCATGTCACCGGGCAATTGAGGAGCAAAATGCAACGCTTCATTGCCCAACGGTGGATTATTCTGAATCGCGATAGCCAACTTTTGCTCCCATATCATCGTTTTTCGGTGCGTACCGCAACGCCGTCAGCCGCACCGATCATTCCTGGTCAATCAGGAACTGCCGCCGGTCCTTTCCCCTGATCCAGCGCGGCTCCATACCGCGTCCGGTCCAGGTTGCGCCCGTCGACGCATCCCGATACTTGGGCCGGACCGGCACCGAGGGTTTCGGGCGCTTGTGCCGCTCGAAAATCTCCTGTGCCGTGATCCCGTACTCAGCCACCTTGGCACGAATGTCCTCGATGACCGCCTGCTTCAACTCGCGCCGCATTTGTTCAGCGCGGCGGGCGAGTTCTTCGGCTTGTTCCCTTAGTTCGTGGTAAGTCGCCAAAGTGCTTTCCTCCCTATCGCGAAATCGATTTATGACTCACATCGAACCCCCTTTGGAAGGCGTATCCCTCTTGGCGAAAGGCGCATCACTCACGCTCAGGCCCGCAAGTTCGACGCCACCTGGCTTGCCACGCCGCCGTTAGCGTTGCTCACCTGCAGTGCGAGGTCATGCATCTTCTGCATCATTTCATGCATTCTCTGAGCATTCTCGTGATCTCCGTTCGCCGTCGAACCGGTGGTCTGCTCGTTATTCTGTTCGAGGGCCTGCTGCGCACGTTCGTTGCTTTGCTCCAAGCCCGAGATGCCTTCCGCCTGATTCTTTGCAATCAGGCCGGCCGTGTTGACCGTCGCGCCAATGTTCTGCTGCTTGGTGCCGACGATCTCGTTCTCCTGATGGTTGATGTTGTGCATGTCGATGCGATACTGGCGTGCCGCCCGCTCCTCCGACAGCACCGACGCATGCTCGTCGCTGAGCCGGTTTCCATCAGGCTCGACCGAAAGACGCACGGTCTCGCCGTTCGGGCGGTGGAGGCCCAGGTTGGGCGACTCGCCTTCGGCCAAGGTCGGCGCATTCCTGCCGCGCAGCGCGAGTTGCTGCTCGTAGTCGAACTTCCTTAGTTCGGCCTGAGGCTTGAGCTCGGTCCGGATGGAGTCGGCTCGAGTGTTGAGCCCCTTGAGCTGCATTGCCCCACCGCCCACGCTCAGCGCTCCCAGCAACACACCACCACCGATCGCGCCGCTCAACATGGCCTGCCCCTGACGCTCGAGCGAACTTGCCTGTGACATCGCAGCCTGGCGCTGGAGCGCCACCATCTTGCTTTGCATCCTGAGCTCGCTTTTCTGCGCTTTTCGTAGCTCCGCAGCGATCTTCAGAAGCACGTTGAACATCTCGTCCTGCACACCGCTGCCGAAAGTGCCGCCTACGCTGGTGTTCGCCGCCCCAGGCTCGCTCGCAACGTCGCCCACGCGCCCGGTCGTGGTCTTGCGTTGGCTCGCGTCGGGGCGCGATGAAGCACCGCCGAACCGATCGAGCAAGGTGTCAACGCTCATCGCCACGGACGGATTCTGGGATAGTTCCTTCTGTTTTTCCTGCATTTTTGCGACGCCGAGCGCAACTTCGCGCGCGACCTTCGGTGTGTCCGCCGAAACTGTCGGCGGTGTCAGGTCGGGATCGCCCGATTCTCTCAGCGTCACCGCTTGACGCAGCCGCGGGCTCTCGCTCGACGCACCCTCCACGCTCGCGTAGCGCGTTCTCATGGTCGAGACAACGAACTCGACGAGCGCCCGTTCGTCCTTTTTGGTATCGAATGGGTTGAGTCGGTTCGTTTCCCGACCGACAGCCGGGTCTCGCGACGGATCAACCCGTTGACTTCCGAGCTGCGAAGGATCGGGAAGAACGCGCTGGGATGCGATGGCGACGACTTCGGTCATATTGATTGGCCTCCGAAATGTTGGATCGATAGTGTTGGATTGACAGAACCTGAGTACATGCACAGTCACACTGCGCGCACATTGCGCAGAACCTGCTCCGCTGCCGAAACTTGAGTTGCCATCGAATTGGACATCTGTTGCATGATCTGAGCGAGCACCTGGTTTTGGGTCGCGAACGTTTCGACCGCTTTCTTGAGCAAGTCGCTGATCAACCTCGAATCGCTGATTACACGTTTGATCTCGGCCATCAGGTGCATCGCTCGCTTTTCCGCGACACCGACCACAACATCGCTGACGGCTTGACTCACCTGGTTGCCCATACCCAGCGCTACGCTGGCAAACTCGACCCGGTTCGCGACCAGCAGGGCATCCTCCTCCGTTTTGATGCCGACGGCCTTGCCGAGACGCCCCATGGCCGCTTCGGTGCGTGTCGCAAGCGACTTGAGACCCGACTTTTCGATCGCTTCCATCAGCGTTCTGACTATTGTCGAGTCGAGCGATCTGGTGAGCTGACTCGCGATGGCGTCCGCCACTCGCTGCGCCACGGCCCTCACAAGAGTCACGCCCAGGACGGCGGCCGCAACCAGCGCCACCCCAGTCACAACCGCACCAAGGATGGAACCGACGAGTTGCGCAGTCTCGCTGTTGACTCCGCAGGCCTCCAGAACACTCGCAATTGCGTCGGAAACCCGATTCATGAGCGGCTTGAGAATATCCATCACCGGCTGCAGCAGCTTGTCCATGAAGGAAAAGCCGGTTGCCGCCTTGATGACCTGATCCCCGACCACAAGCGCCAGACCGACGGCTGCGAGGGCGAGACTGGCGCCCCCGGTGAACGCCGCTGCCGCGACACCGACCGCCGTAATGACCCAGCCGAGGATCTTGCCGATGCAGCCCATCGTCCTTTGCATTTCCTCGGCTTTCCTCACCTGCTCCTGGTATTCGTCAGATTTCCTTCGCATCGCCTCCTGACGTCTAGCCTGCATCTCATTGAAGAGCTTCTGCTGCGTCTCGAGCTCCTGCACGCTTCCTTTTGACATCAGCGCCGATAACTCGCCGAGAATCTTCGTCAGCCGAGCCTCCCCGCTAAGGCGCTCGCGGTCGACCTGTCGGGCAACGGGAGAGCCCGGCCCCAACTGCAGCATTGCTGATTGCACGGCGGAATTGGCCTTCGCCTCTGCATCAACCGCCTGGCGGGCCTTGGTCGCCGCGTCGGCGGCGGCAGAAGCAGCGGCCGCGCGTTCGGTCGCCGCATGGAGTTTGGCCGCGTTCGCCGCCGTCTGCGCGTCATCCACCGCACGCTTGCACGTCTGAATGTCGGCGGCGGAAGCGCCGCGCCGCTGAGCGTCCGCCAAGGCTCGCTTCGCATCATCCAGCGCCTTGTCGGCCCTCTTCTCCGCCTGGACGGCCTGGGCCACGTTGTCCGCGGCACGCGAAGCGGCCTGAGTCGCCTCATCCGCAGCATTATTTGCCGTAGTGGCCTCCAGGCTGAGTTGCTCGAGCGTGTTCTTGATCGCCGCGGAAAGCTCGTTCCACACCCGCGCATTGAGTTCCAGTCGATTCAGGCTGTCGACGGTCGCAGTCGATCTGAGCACGGCCAGCACTTCCGTCAGCGTCGCAATTCCCGGACGCGTCGGCGTCGGCGTCGTCGCCGCCTCATCGACATCCCCCATGGCGCCGTCGGCGCCGGAAAGTGTCACCTCGTATCGCGGTTCGGCCAGGCGCGGTGCGTCCCCCAAGGGATCGGCGACATCGAGACTCGAAGCCCGCATCGCCATCTCCCCCAAAAACGCGCGTTGCGCCGCCGATATGACCGTTTTTTGTTCGCCCGGGGTCAGCCTGCCCAGCGCGCCGACCGCTTCACGCAATGGGTGCTTCTGATATACGTTGTCCAACGGTGCCGTTGTCATGTCGCTTCCTTTTCCTTTCCGAGCGGCGGCCATTCCTTGTCGGCTTCGGGCGACGGCGTATTCCGCGCGCCGGCTTGATCGAGCCCCTCCAGATACGACAAGGCCATCTGCTTCAAGTAATCGACGTCCGAACTATCCCGAACGATTTCAAAACAACGCCTTGCCAATCCGGCCTTGCCCATCATCAATTGGCACTGGCCGGTGTGAAACATCGGGCGATAGTCGTCCTTCGAGAGCGAATATGCCAGTGCATAAAGATCAATCGCCCTGGCGTAATCTTCCTTTAACTGGCAAACCGCTCCCATTCCCATCGCATATTCCGCATTGTAGAAATCGTAGATGCACAGGAAACGGAAGAACGTTTCAGCTTCGTCGAGACGGCCTTGCCGATAAAATTTGTAAGCAAACGCATAAACACCGTCCATCAAATCCTGGGAAACACCCTGCAAATCCTTCAGGGTCGCGCCCTTCTGGATTGCCGCGAATACCGTCTCCACTATTTCATCCGTTTGCTCCATTTCCAGAGCGTCCGCTTTCGGTTCACTTTGAGACATATCGCATCCCATTGATTTTGATAGGAGAATCCGGTCAAGCGTCTCGATGTGTTACTGCCGTTCTCGCAGATGGAACGTTACGCTTTTTCCGAAAAGCCTGATTTCAAAAAACCTTCATTTCTATTCGTCGTGCTCTTCTTTTTTGTTATTTACTTCCGGCAGAGGGAAATCCTCGCCACCGTCGGTGTGCGCCCTCGCGCCGCTGTTCGCCATTTCGACCTGCCTGAGCCACCAGAGGACCCGCATTACCGGTTCAAGGTCCTCGCCGCTCACAAACTGATAGCGACGGGAATGGCGGTAGACTGACCGCGCGAGTGGAACGTCACGAACCACGGGCACCCCATTCGCCTCTGCGTGGCGGATAACGGCGAGCGCCCGCGCATTCGTCTCGCGTACGCACACAAACGGTATGGGAACGATGTCCTCGTTCATATAAATGCCGATCGCGATGTGCGTGGGATTGGCCACAATGAATTTCGATTGCTCGACGTTCGCCTTGACTTCCTCGGAAAGCAGTTCCGAGTGCGTTTCGCGGCGTTTCATCTTGGTTTCCGGACGACCTTCGGTTTCCTTGCGTTCCTGTTCGACCTCGCGCTTCTCCATCTTGACGTTCTTCTGATAATGGAAAAACTCGAACACCGCATCGAACAGCGCGACCGGCAGCGCGCACAGCAGGAGCACCATGACGAACTTCACGGTCAAGCGAATCCACTCGTGTGCGAGTGCCTCGGGGGACGCACGGAATACCTGGAACAGATCGCGATGGTTCTGCTCGACGAAAATGGAAATCGCTGCGCAGAGCACGACCAGATGAAGAAGCGCTTTGAGGAGTTCCTTGGCAGCACGCCCACTGAAGAGCTTCTTGAAGCCCGCCACGGGGTCGAGCGCGCCGAAGTCGAGCTTGAGAGCTTCCGTTGCCAACGTAAAGCGACTCTGCACCAGACTGGGCAGTGCGCCGGCCACCGCGCAGACGACGATGAACGGCATGACCATCTTCAGATAGCTCCGTATCCATTCTAGGCCGTAGGATGCCGCATCCTGGTCGGCGCCGGCAGCCGCCACATGTGAGAATTCAGCGATGACATGCCGCAGATCGACGACGATGCCAGCGGCCAACACCCCCACGGCCAACACAATCAGGGTCGTGACGTCCTTCGCCTTGAACGTCTGCCCCTTTTTGGCGGCGTCGCGGAGCTTTTTGGGGGTGGGCTTCTCGGTCTTGGAAGGCATGAGCGCGTCACCTCACGGACCGATGCGGTGGCCCCAAAGCGCATTGAGCTCATAGGGCGCGGCACGCACGAAGTACAGGTGAAAAACAAGGAATGCCACCACGCTCTTCACGCTCAACGAAAGCGAAAACGGGTTGGCCTGCGGACAAAACCGGGAGAAGATCCCCAGCAGGATATCGGAGAGAAACATGACAATGAGCACCGGCGCCGCAAGCGAGAGGCTTTTCGCGACGAGTTCCGTCAGCACCGCGCCGTAGCGCCACACATCCGCGTGAGGCGCCATTCCCGCGGGGATATGTCGGTAGCTCTTGTACAGGGCTTGCACGATCATCAACATCCCACCTTGCTGCAGGAACGCAGCGACATAGAAGAGGCTGACGAAGGGGCCGAGTACGGACGCCTCCACTCCTGTAGCCGGATCGATCGAATCGCTGATCGTCGCGCCGCGCTGGTTGTCTATGAGCTCACCGATCGCGGTCGCCACCCAGAAGGGCAGCGCCAGTGTCACGCCGAGTGTGAGCCCGACGAACGCCTCGCTCATGCACAGGCCGAGAAGCGAGACGATATTCGTTGCCTCCGGGGGAGGCAGTCCGGGCCGCAGACCCAGGATCACCACTACGATCAGGCAGTTCCTTATGACACCGTTGGCAAGCACACGATCGTTCAGGAACGGCATCAGATAGAACACGGGCGCCACGCGCGCGTAGGCGATCGCCACCGCCTCCAACTCGCGATAGAACGGTGCAAGCCATTCGGTCATTGCCATCTCGCGGGCGCCCCCTTCACTTGAGCCCCAGCTGGACCATCTCGACCGCGAATACAAGCATCTTCGTGGAAAGCCAGCCGGAGAGCAGCAACAGGCTGCCGAATACGGCCAGCATCTTCAACCCGAAAGGCAATGTCTGTTCCTGCAGTTGTGTCACTGTCTGGAACAAACCGATCACGAGACCCACCAGCGTGGCCACGACGACAGGTGCGGCCGAGAGCACGATAACCAGCAATAGCGCTTCATTGCTTGCGTAAGCCAAGTCGGCCATGGTCCGCCTCCCGTCGAGTGTTTCGTTGATCCATCCGTTGACCGTTCACTTCATCAAATCAAGGTACTGGACAACCAGTCCTTTGCAGACCAGGGTCCATCCGTCCATCGCCACGAACAAGATCAGCTTGATCGGAACCGAAATCGTCACCGGACTCATCATCATCATCCCAAGTGCAAGCAGCACGGTCGACACCACAAGATCCACGACGACGAACGGCAGGTAGAGATAAAAGCCGATCAGAAATGCGCCCTTTATCTCCGTCAGTGAGTACGCAGGCAACAGCGAGAACAGCGAACCCAGCCCTTCGGCCTCGCTACGTGCCGCCACGGGTCTATCTTCGTCCTCCCCCATGCGCGCCTGCTGCGCCCGGTCAAAGAACTTGACGAGTTCAGGATCCGAGTAACGCTTCAGGTACTGCTTGTAGCTACCGAGTCCTTCGTCCACGAACCCGTCGACCGACTGGCTGCTCATCGGGTCGAACGGGTGCGTCTGCAGATATTCATAAGCGCGATGCGTGATCGGCATCATGACAAACAACGACATGATCAGCGCAATGCTGTTGAGCGCGATATTCGACGGCACCTGCTGAATGCCAAGTGCATTGCGCACCAGCACGAGAACGATCGAAAATTTGAGGAAACAAGATCCCGAAGCAACGATGAAAGGCACCAGCGTTGCGATCGAGAGGACGAGGATCAGACCGACTTCGTGATTCAGCATCGCCCTCTTCCCAACTGGGCGAGTCGCAATGACCTGACCTCCACCGCCAGACAATCGCCGACCTGAATCAGCTCGCCAAACGCGATCACCTGTCCGTTGGCGCGGATCGATACGCAGCCTTGCGCGCCCTCTCGCACTGGAAGCACAGCGCCGGCATGGAGCTTCGCAACCTCTGCAACACTCATCGTTTCGCGTTGAAGCACGAACTCGAGCCGCACGGGCAGCGAATCCACCGAGAAGCAAGGGGGATCGGCATGGAACTCGTTCTGCTCCGAGGACAACGCGGACGCCTCGTCCCCATACTCGCGCTCATCGTCATCGTACGGGGCAATCTCGTCTATTTGTTCATTCAACATGATGTAGTCGTCCTCGATATCAAAACCGCACAATGCCGTGCCACCAACCATTGCACACGGCTTGCGAGTGCCAATCAGAAGCGCGTCGCCGGGCTCGACGGAATCGAGCACCGACAGCGACGCAACGCTCGAACCCAGCACGAAATCTATGATGACGGGAAACTCGCTCGCCGACGCGCCGACGTGCTCGAGCTCCTGCGGAAGCACCTCGGGAAAGGTGCGGAACAATGTCGACATACCGTCGGCGGACTCAAAGCCGATCAACGGTTCCTCGGGCTGCGTGTGCTCGACAATCCCCGTCGCGCGCACATGCGCCCAACCTTGCGGCGGCGCGGGGAGCGGTGCGAGCATTCCCGGTTCGTTCAGCAACTCGACCACATAGCGCACGTCGAGGGCATGCCACGCGAGGTCGTTCAACGCCGGGTAGCGCATTTTCAGCAGCGGTGCGAACCGCACCCAACCCGAGTATTCACGGTCCTCGTACGTCGCCTCAAACGCGGCGTAACCGGGAAGGGGCGCCCGCGAACGAAGTTGCACCGGGTACCCTGCCGCCTGCCATGAGCGCGCGCAGCGGTAGAGCCGCCACTCGGCGGCGCCGAGCGTGCGCAACTTCAGGGGCGCTTTCCTCATTCATTGGCCTCCTGTTGGCCGCCCGCCCAACGCGACTGCCCACCCTGCCGTTGCTCGTCGTCGGCTCTGTCGCGCTCGATGCGCACCGTCATGCCCGATGGGAGTCGGTCGGCATGACGCTCGAGTGCAACCCCAACCGACTCATGCGTCGGGCGCACCATGACGACCGGCGCATTGCGCTTCGTGTCGATTCGCACCGCGACGGCAGGTTGTCCGACCCACGTCGAGAAACTGTAGTGCAGAGTCGTGCCTCGGGCTTCCGTCTCCAGACTCTGCGCTTGTTGGCGAATGCTGGTGGCCAGCTCCGGCGCCGAACGGCCCCTCGCATGCGCGGGCGTTGCGAATGGCAGTCCCGGCGCCCCCTGCAATTGCGTCTGCGGTTGAGCCCCTCCCTGGGTCGGAAGCCCGCCCTCGGCTCCAGAGTGTGCGCGCTCGCGTGCTCCATCATGAGTGGGAGGCGTTCGAGCGCCAGGTGCCTCCTGCGAACCGTCCCGCAACAGGTTCGCATCAGAACCCAAGCCCACGCGCCCTGCGTCGGCCTTATGTGCCGATTGCTCGCCGGAAGCGTCGTCGGGCGGCAGCGCCATCTGAGACACCGTGCTCGCTCGAGCTTGCCCCTGCCCGCTGCCGCGTCCGAATTGCGGATCACGAGTGTGGTGTAGAAACGGCCATGGCAACCCCTGGGACGGCCCATTGGACTTGGTCTTCTTCTCCTCCGACTCCGTCGACTTTGCGGTACGACCGACGTCGTAGTCGTCTGCCTTGTTCAGTTGCCGCGCGCTGTGGGCCAGGTGTTCGTCAAGAGGCGCGGACGATGGCAGCAGCGCCTCGGCGGCAGCCTGAGCGTCCAATGCGCCCGTCGAACCAATGCTATTTGATTGCATGAGATGTCCTTCCGACAAAAACGTCAGCCTGATCCAGGTACTCCTGCAGCAATTTCCTTTTGAAACGCTCTCCTGCAATCCAGTTTCGATGCTTGTTCAGGCGTTGCTCAAGGGCCAGTGCCGCGGCCCGGCTCCGTGCCAGAGCACCCTCGATGCTGGAGCGAACGTCATGCAGCTCACATTCTTCCGCTTGCCGGCGAGCAATCTCGAAACGCCTGGCCGCCTGCGCGCCACGCCAGCGCATCAACTCGGGCTGCGCATAGCTTCGACCGGCGCCTGCTGCTGCGAGCGCCTCACGCAACCGCTCGATTTCTCTACGCTCGCCATCGATTTTCTCGACCACCTTCGAGAGCTCCTCGCACTCGCGGTGCACCTGCCGCCGCAGAACTTCCTCGCGACGTGAGAGAAGTGCAATGAGTTTTCTCGCCTCAACGAACCGCTTCATGGAGACACTCCAACGTTCTGTCGAAATCAGCCGCTTCGTGCATCGATTGCTGTACGAACGCGTCGAGCAGCGGGCGCTTTTCCACGGCCTTGTCGTTCTCAGGGTTTTCGCCTCGCTTGTATTCGCCGAGATCGATGAACAGCTGAATTTCGTCGAGTTTCGCCAGATACTGACGAAACTCGCGCGCGATCTGGCGATGAGGCTCCGACACCAAGCCGTCGAACAGGCGGCTCGCGCTCCGCAATACATCGACCGCAGGGAAATGGCCCTTATCCGCAAGCTTGCGACTCAGGTAAATATGGCCATCGAGGATCGAGCGGATTTCATCGCCGATAGGATCAGGCTCCTCCTCGTTTTCCAGCAGCACGGTATAAAAAGCCGTGATGCTCCCCATTGCGGTGCATCCAGGTCGCTCGAGCAAGCGCGGCAGCGCCTCGAAGACAGATGCCGGATAGCCGCGGCGCGCGGGCATCTCGCCGGCCGCAAGCGCCACATCGCGCAGGGCACGCGCGTAGCGCGTCATGGAGTCGAAGAACAGCATCACGTTCAGGCCGAGGTCGCGAAAATACTCGGCGATCGTCGTGGCCAGCAGCGCCGCGTTGCAGCGATCGACGGACGATTGGTCCGAAGTGGCATACACGACGATCGTGCGCTCGCAGCGGGCCGAGCCTTTGAGGCGCTCGACCAGCTCCGACACCTCGCGTCCCCGCTCGCCGACGAGCACGATCACGTACACGTCAGCGGCCGAGTGACGCACCAGCATGTTCATCAGCACGGTCTTGCCGCACCCTGCTGCCGCGAAAATTCCAAAACGCTGACCGACCCCGCAGGTAAGCAACCCGTCAATGACGCGCACGCCGGTCTCCAGGGGCGCTTCCGTCGGCCGGCGCATCGTGGGATGAGGTGGCGCCGCGTCAATCTCCCGCCGTTGCGGCGGGGCAAACGGCACCGCCGGCTCGGCGAGCAGTTCTTGCACGCAATGCCCCGTCGCATCGATGACCTTGCCAAGCATCGCCGGAGAAACGCTGACGGCAAGGCGTTCGCCCGTCGGCACGAGTACGGCCTCGCGCGAGAGTCCCGTCGTTGTACCGAGCGTACTCAAGATCGCCGTGCCGTTCCCAAAGCCGACCACTTGCGCGCGACCGACCACGCCGCTTTCGTGCACGTTTTGATGAATGAGGCAGAGCTCGCCGATGGCAACCTGCGGCAGTGGCGCCTCGATGATGGGCCCCTGCACGCGCCGTGGATGCGCGCACCGTTTGAATAACGTCAGCATGTTGGATTCCATGCTCACCGGCCGAGAATCTCGCTGATGGCGCATAGTTCTTCATAGAAGGCTTCCAGCGCCTGCGTGAAGGTCTCCGGGTTTTCGGTAAAACGCTCCTCGACGCGCGCGTGCAACACCAGATCGCTGTCCACGAGCGAGAGTAAAGGTCGCCGGCAGACAAACACGTCAGAGCCGCGTGGAAGAAGATAGCTCAGCAGATCCGCGGCAACGCGCTCCAGTTGCGCCGCCCCTCTGTAGTCGAGTTGACTCGTGAATATGACGTTGCCATTGTCGAGTTCGACGTACATCTCGGGCATTGAATGAAAACCGATGCAAATCGGAGAATGAGCATCCAGCTTCCCGGCAACGGCATCGCCGCAACCCATCTTCTCCATGCTCTCCTGCACCAGCCGCACGATATCGGTGTTCAATATTGACTCCTTCGATCAAATGGTCTTCAAGACATCCACCGTTGCGCTATCGGCGACTTCGCCAAACGACAGCACTTCAAGCTCGGGGAACCGCCTCTCGATCAAGCGCTTGACGAAACGCCTGATTTCCATGGACGTGAGCAGCACGATGTCACGCTGCGAGAACCCCACGCGCGAGAGCTCCACTGCGATCAGGTCCAACAGCGCTTCGCTCTTGGCCGGCTCGAGATTCAGGAAGGTCCCGGTTGAAGTCTGTCGTATGCCACTGCCGACAGTCTCCTCGATGTCGTGAGAAAGCATGAAGGCGTTGAGCCGCCCACCGGTGGCGAAGCGATTCGAGATGTAGCGTGCGAGCGCAACGCGCACATGCTCGACAAGCAGCACCGCGTCCTTTTCCTTCGGCGCCCACTGCGCCAGCGACTCGAGAATCAGCTTCATATTCCGTACCGAAATCTTCTCCCCCAGCAAACGCTGGAAGACCTCCGACACTCGCTGTACCGACGCATGGCGATAGGTTTCCTTGAGCAGCTCGGGGTACTTCTTCTCCATGTCGTCGAGCAGGCGCTTCGCTTCCTGCACTCCGAAGAATTCGTTGATGTTGCGAAGCACCAGCGTCATGAACTGGTCGTAGAAATCGTCGAATGCAGTGCGCATGCGCACGCCCATCTTGGTGAGCAGCGAGGCCTGTTCGGGGTCGACCCAGAAGGCGTCGCCGCCCGTGCCGTCGGGCAGCGTCCGCGCCTCTATCGGCAGTCCTTCGAGAACGAGCGTCGAGCCCACCACGCGGTGCTTCTCGAAGCAGATGTGGAAAGTCGCCGCGCGAATTTCGTTGATCAACACAACGACTTCGGTATCGGCCAGGCCAGGCGAAGCCGAAATCGCTATTTCAGGCAGGCGCAGCCCCATGTCCGCAAAGGCTTGACGACGAATCGCCGCAACCGCCTGTTCCGCCTCGAGTTTCGGCTTCACGGCCTCCGAGACCATCACCATGAGCGGCACGGTCTCGGGAACCAGCTTGTCGATGTCGGCACTCGCATGTTCCGGCTGCGCGCCGCCTTGCTGGTCCGGTGCGCTCGCACCGCCGAAGCTGGCCGCCAGCTTGCCCACCAGCCCGCGCCCATGGCTCGGTGGCGAATCGCGGCTGCTCTTCCAGACTCGGCGTACGTACAGGCCGCCGAGCACCACGGCGATTCCCGAGAAAACCGGCATTGGAAACCCCGGCAGCAGACCAATGCCGAATGCCAACGCGGCGGTGGCCAGTAGCGCGAAAGAGTTGGATAGCAATTCGCCGATGATGTCGGCCCCGAGATTTGCCTTGCTTCCACCGACACGAGTCACCACGAAACCGGCGGCAATGGCGATCAAGAGCGCGGGGATCTGTGCGACGAGGCCGTCGCCAATCGTCAGGATCGTATAGGTTGTCAGCGCGTCGGACATCGACATCCCGTGCTGGGCGACGCCAACAGCGATGCCACCGATCAGGTTGACGAAAATCACGATGATCCCGGCGATCGCATCGCCTTTGACAAATTTCATTGCGCCGTCGAATGCGCCATAGAGCTGGCTCTGTCGCTCCAGTTCCGAGCGGCGCTTCTCAACGCCCGCATTGTCGATGAGACCCGCGCGCAGATCGGCGTCAATACTCATCTGCTTGCCAGGCATCGCATCGAGCGAGAAGCGGGCCGCGACTTCTGCCACACGCTCCGACCCCTTCGTGATGACGATGAACTGAACGATCGTCACAATCGCAAACACCACGAATCCGACGACCAGGTTGTCGCCAATCACAAACTGCCCGAACGTCGCGATGATCTTGCCGCCCTCCGCCTCGAGCAGGATCAGCCGGCTCGTGCTGATCGAAAGCGACAGCCGGAATAGCGTCGTAATCAGCAAGATCGACGGAAACGTCGAGAAGTCGAGAATATTGACGATATAGAACGACCCCATGAAAACAAGCAGCGCCGTCGTGATGTTGAACCCGATCAAAACGTCGAGCACCGTCGCCGGCAACGGTACGATCAACATGGCGATCACGATCACCATGAGCATCAGCACAACGAGCTCGGGTCGCGACTCGACTTTGACGAGCAGGGTTTTCAGCATGTTGAGTCACTCAGTCTCGACCGGTGCACATAGGATTCGGCGTCCTGCGCAGCGCTGAGATCGCTGCGCCGTTCGTCTGCATAGCACTGGCTCAGGGTCGCCCTGAGCGCCGAGAGCATCTCCTGCCGCTCCTCCGCGTCGCCGTATAGAGGAATCGGAATGCCGGCGAAGCCTCGCAGCACGAGTTGCAACAGCTGGGCACTGCCCTCCGGGTCCAGGGAAGCGAAGATCACACCGAGATGCTCAAGGAGAACCTCGTCGATTTCGAACGGACGCTGCAGCCCTCCCAACATCAGCGCAAGCGCACGGTCCTCCGTGACGAGGAAGTCGTTCTCGAGCGAAGCACCGAGGAGGTGAGCGATGAAGAGTTCGTCAGCCGAGGTGAGCATGCGGACGCAGTTGAGCGTGCCGAGAAGCGGGCCGAATTCAACCGCCCCGCCGCAACTCGGATCGAGCGAGTGCATATCGCAGACAAGCGCCGCTCCGACGTACTCGACGACGCGCTTGCGCCTGTGCATCCCGAACTGCTTGATCCAGTCCTCGTAGATCGCGACATGCGCGCCATCGGACTCGAGAAACTGCCGATACAGT
This sequence comes from Pandoraea pulmonicola, assembly GCF_000815105.2. NCBI lineage: Bacteria > Pseudomonadati > Pseudomonadota > Betaproteobacteria > Burkholderiales > Burkholderiaceae > Pandoraea > Pandoraea pulmonicola. Next base: position 2,944,131 of record NZ_CP010310.2, read on the forward strand.
TGACGCAGCCGCACAGCATTCAGTCGCAGCTTCCTGCCATAGACCTTTGCCTTCAAGGCAACGTTGATTCCGGCCCTGATCTGCCTGGCGTCGCCCTCGCGCATTACCTCGTCAATCGCGCGCTCGACGACGTCGACCGGCTCACCGTCCAGTTTCCTGCGCCGACGCAGTTCGCGCAGCGCCAGTATCAGGTCGCTGTCGTCGTGAAACCGACGCCGGGCTTCGCGCAACAGTATCTCCATGCTAACGGCGTCGCGCTTGGTCAGGTTGAACAACTCGTCGACCTTTTCCTCGCCGTCGGCGTCGAGAATTCGCTTGATGTCTTCGCCGCGCCGCGCCCTGCCATTGCCGTTGATGTAACCGCTTCCCAAGCGCCCGAACTGCGTGAGCACGCTGGCCGCCTCACTCTCGACTTCGGCGATCTGCGCCTGAACGTCGGGGACCCGAACTTCACTGGACGCCGGCTCCGCATCGAGCGCCGGCTGCGCGTCCAACCGGGCTTCCTGCTCGCGTGCATCGCGCGCATACGCGCGAGAAACGGGTGACACACCGCTGATCAACGTGCTCATGGGTCTCAGTTCGTCTCCATGTAGGGGCGAAGCATCTGGACTGTGCCGCGCAGCTCGTCGTTGCTCGCGATGTCACCTGGCTGCCAGCTTTGACCGCCCCGCCAGCTATCGCCGAGGGCGAGCAGCTTGGGTTGAATCAGGAAGAGGCGCACCACCTTGTTGTGCCGCTCGCTGCTCCCGCGGAACAGTCCCCCGATCAGCGGAATGCTCGCGAGCCCGGGAATGCGGAAGTTGCTACGGGTGACGTCGTCGCGCGTGTAGCCCCCGATCAGCAGGCTCTTGTCGCGTGGCACGCGTGCCACGGTGTTGATCTCCGTACGGTTGACCAGCGGCAGCATGCCGTCACTACTCTGCCGCGAATCCGAACTGAAGACGTCGGCGTCGCCGTCCTCGATGTTGACGTCCATTTCCACGTCGTCCGCATTCTCGGTCAGACGCGGCAGCACGCTCACCAGCGTCCCGTAGGTCACGTGTTCAAGTTGCACGCTGCGCTCGCCCACGAGCTTGGTGTAGAACGTCTGATTGTTGTCGAACGAAGCCTGTACATTCTCTTGGGTGAGTACGATCGGTCGGGAGACGATCGTTGCGTCACCGCGTTGGCTCATTGCCGTCACCGAGGCCAGGAATTTGGCTCCGTCGAGCGTGGAGGCGTTGCGCGTGTTATTCAAGCCAATGCTGGCTTGACCAAAACCCAGCACGCCCTCCCAGTTCACGCCAAGCTGATCGACCATGTTTTTTCTGATGTCGACGATCCACAGCGAAAGCTCGATCTGACGCTTCTGCATGTCGAGCCTATGGATGAGCGCCTCCATGTCGTTCACCTTGTCCAGAGGACCGGCCAGCACGATGCTGTTGGTGTCCGAGTACGCGAGCGCGCGCACCCCCTCTTCGGCCGGCACGGAGGTGATGGAGTCGCTGGACGCCGCCGAGCCTTTGAGCGGTGTCGGGACATCCGGGCCAGGCAGCGGATCGGAGAGCGAGAACGACCTGTCCTGCCGCGTTGCATCCCGGCTCGACTTGTCCGGCGATGCCTTCTCGTCCAACTGTCTGGGGCTCGGACCAACGACAGAGGCCTTGCGCCCGCCTCCGTAGATCTGATTGAGCACCGTGGCCATACCCTGCACCACTTGAGTCTTATCGCGCAGCGTGTACGTACGATCTCCGACGAAGCTGTTGCGCAGCGGCACGATCTTGACCACCTGCTTTTCGGCATTCACTCCGTCATGCACAGAATCAAGGTACTTCGCCGCAGCCGTCACCAGATTGACGTAGATGGGCGCACCGGTGATATAGAACGTCGTGGCAAATTCGCTTCCCCGAATCGGGAAGGCGGGGTCCTCGAGCCGAGCCTGGCTGATAAAGTCGCGTACGTTGCGCACCGTCGCGGACTGCATAGAAACGATCGCGCTCTTGATCTCGGAATTGTCATAGACGTAGATCGAAGCGCCGTCGTCGTACCAGATCAGAGACATACTTTGGCTCAGTTGCCTGAGCAATGCGATTGGCCGCTCAAGATTGAATTCACCCGTCACGTGCTTGCGCTTTGCTTTTGCACTCACGATCACCGGCCGCTTCATACGCCCGGAAAGCGCGTCGAGCAGCGTTTCAATACTGGCATCGTTGGCGACGAAATTGCCCTCCTCGCGGCCACGCTGGGCAACGCCTGCGCGCGCTCCGCCGCTACCAGGCTCCGTGTCGGCCGGCGCCGCGCTGCCGGATCCATCGGCGGCGTAAGCCACCGGTGCGTTTGGCGCGGAGCTCCCCGTCGGAGCGGCCACCGCGCTTGCGGTAAGAAGCAGAATTGCACTCGTGCATGTCGAACGGCATACAACCTTGCCAATAACTTCCGTCAAAAACACCCTACTTTCCTCCGCGCCTGAACTGAACAGGGGAAATTCCAAACAGTTCTTTGATCTCTCTCGAGAAGTGCGACGATGACGAGAAGCCGTTACGCATTGCCACATCGACCATACTTTCCCGACCTTCCACGACATTCAGCACCGCGCGAACAGCCCGCCAGAGTCTCAGCTCGCGCTTGAGACTCCTGCCCAGCGCCTGACAGCACAGCCGCCGGAACTGCGACTCGGACACTCCATAGCGCTTGCCCAGGGCCGCCACCGATTTCGTCGCCGCACCCTCCTGCAACAGAAACCGCACAAGCCAATAGCATTCCTGGGCGCGCGCGAATTCGAACAACCCTTGTGCGTCGGCATCGGCATCGGGCACGTGCCCAATCAGCCAGGTTTCGAATTTGCAGGCATTCAATCCGGCCGGCACCACGATCAACCGATCACACTTGGCTTGCGGCAATGGTGTTTCGTCCCCTAAGCGGCACTCGAGAAATGCGAGTAGTTTTGCCACCTCAAAGAGCGAAATGTTCTGAAATCTCCAAGCGCCATCGCGACAAGTGATTTCCGCGCCGACCATGCTGGCAATTAATACTGATTGTTCTTCGCCGATCACGAGTTTCCTGGTCTTTCCGGCAAAGACCACGTCTAAAGTGATGCGTCTGGCCACAGGCCTGATCACCCAGATCCCGGGGCCGGAAAGCACGCGACAAACGCTGGTTGAAACCACCGACCAATCGAATTTCCTGAATCGATTTATCAACTTGCTCCTCCGAGTTCTGGATATTCGCCGCACACAATCCAAATTATCTAGGTCACCTTAGCGACGATTCTCAACAAGTTCAATACGACCAAACTCAAATCACAACTTTTTCACATCAGCCAACATCTCGATTGCAGCCTTCACATCCAATTCATAGTTTTTCATATTCCCGCTATGGGGATCGTTATATGCTCCACTGGCCTATATGCAACATAGTGGCACTGAGATTGAGGCCAATTACTCTTTTCAATCGGAAAAAATTTCTCCTAGCGAGGATTTATTCTCGAGCAGAGTGAAACATCGATATCCCCAATCGAGGGAAAAAGTTGAATAGCCATACTTCTGGACCTGGAGTCCACCATCTTCGGATACTATTTGGGCCACTCTACGGGGCCGATCTCTCGCTCTCGTCCCGGCAGATTTTCTTTTGTGTGGGAGATAGCGTCACCGGCGAGCACCCTCTTGGGGAGAATCTGGTTCACGCATTGAATGCGACATCCGATTCGATTTACATTCCGTACCGTGCGGGTGCCGCCAATTTCAAATTGAAATTCGATGGTGTTTCCGACGAGTCTGGCGGAAACGCCGGGCCGGCCATTGGCCGCGGATATGATTTCGAAATTGAGTTTCTTTCACCTGATTCGGTGGAACGGCGCCCTGCGCAATACAACACGCTGTGCCGCTTCGGCGACATCGTATTCGCGGTCAAGCCCGAAAATGTCCCATGGAGCGAAGAAGTTTCCGCTTTCACGCGGGATTGCGCGGATCAAAAGGAGATCGATACGGGCCCCGCGACGCCGAGCGGGCCACATACTCGCCGTTGGGGGCGCACCAGGCTCGTCGCCAAAATGGGCGCCATCATCCTCGGAGGCACGGCGCTGACGGCCCTCGGTTACTGGCAGATCACGCGATACCAGCGGGCGCAGGAGGTTGCCAGCGTATCGAACCTGCTGGGGCGCGCCCCCACACCCAACGTGGTCCTTGCTGGGCGTGACGGCGCCATCCATGTGCTCAACGCCTCGCAGGACAGCGTCGACTGGGACAAGCAGGCGCTGTTGAAATCAGACGTGCGCGATCGCGTCGATGTCGCGTCGCTGCCGGCCGAACAACAGCGGCTTGAACGTGAATTGGACCTGCGAGGCTTCGATTTCGTCACGATCCGTCTGGATTCGCCCACACACCCCGAGCTCGTGCTGAGCAGCGACTCCGCCCACATTGTCGAATCGGCGGTCAACGACCTTCGACAAGCCGCTCCCTACATTCAGGACGTGCGCGTTCGCACGGTCGGTGTCACCACGCTCGAACAGGAAGCTCGTGCGGCGCTCGACGCCGCCGGCCTGCGCTATCGACGCCTTGCACGCGAGAACGGCGCAACTTTCGATGTGAGTGGCGCGCTGACCGACGGCGAGCTCGCTCAGTTGCAGAACCTCATTGGCAGTTTTGTCCGCAAATGGGGAACCCGCCGCGTCGACTTCAAGGTCGCGATGCGCACCGACTGGCTCAAAGGCAAGTCCTACCGGGAAGGCGGCGAAGGCTACATGCTTGTCGATCACGCGTCCTGGTATTTCCCTCAACCTCTGACAGGAACACCTTAAGCAATGTCCGAATCGGTATACCCCAGCATCTACACCACGTATCCCTCCGGTGCCGACGGCTATCTCGACGATCTTTCGCTGGGATTCGACTCAGGCGTGTCCAAAGCGAATTCGGCGCTGGTATCGGCGCTGAATGCGCTGAACGGAGACCCCTCCAACCCGACGTTGCTCGCCAAGTACCAGGCCGAGCTCTCGCAATACACGCTCTATCGTAATGCGCAAAGCAGTGCGATCAAGGCGATGAAGGACACCGACTCCGCAATCATTTCCAACTTCCGCTAAATCCGATATCGGCGCCACAGGCGCCGCGAGACAACCCCTCCGATGACGAATACCGCGAACATTCAATCTCATCTCTCTCCGCTCGCGATCACCCAGGATATGGGCGAAATCGACGCAGGCGGCAGTCCGATGCAACTCGATGCGCTACTCCAGCGAACGCTCTCCAACGCCAACGACACGGCCAACCTTGACAAGACCGCAATCGCAGAGCATTTCTCAAACCGCGCCGACTTTGCAAACCCGGAAAAACTGATCGAGCTGCTGAGCAAGGTCTCCGACTACAACCTCTCGATCTCCCTCGAAAGTTCGCTTGCGCGCAAGGCGGTTTCAGCTATCGAGACGCTCGTGAAGGGATAGTGCCGCGATGAGACGACTCGCCTCCCTCGCGTTGCTGCCGACCTTGCTTTTACTCGGAGCGTGCCGCGATCAGCAATTGCTTCGCGGTCTTACCGAACAGCAGGCGAACCAGGTCGTGGCGGTGCTGCAAGCGCGAAATATCTCCGTGGCGAAGAACGAGCTCGGCAAGTCCGGCTTCTCCGTCGAAGTCGCGCAATCGGACTTTCCGGCCGCCGTCGACTTGCTCGAGAAGTACGGCCTGCCCGCGCCGCCGAGGGTCGAGATTGCGCGATCCTTTCCCGACAACGCGCTCGTTGCGTCTCCGCAAGCCGAGCAAGCGCGCCTTCTCTCCGCCATTGAGCAACGATTGGCGCAGAACCTCGAGGCGATGGACAACGTCGTGAGCGCGCGCGTGCAATTGAGCTATCCGCTGCAGGCCGAAGCCAGCGGTACCCCGAGCACCGCCATGCACGCGGCGGTACTCGTCGCCTATCGCAACCAGGTCGACACCGACGTGCTGGTCAGCCAAATCAAACGCTTCGTCAAGAACAGCTTCACAAACATCAGTTACGACGACATCTCCGTCATTGTCCGGCCGGCGCCACCGGTGTTCCGTGTGGGGGCAACCGAGCCGCCTTCGCCCGGCATTCAGGGCTGGCTCTACGCACTGCTGGCGATCCCGCTGCTCGCCACCATCGCCGGATTGGCCGCGCTCGGCTATGGACGCCGCAGGAAATCGGGGCAGGCCGAGCAAGGACAGGCATCTCCCCGCGCCGGGCATGAGCCTCCCCCGGCGTCTCCGGCGGCAAGCGAAACCACGCCGTCAGTTGCCGAACGTCGCTGGGTCGGCGCAAGCGAGGGAAAACATGAATCCCACCGTGCTGCTTAACATTCTCTACGCGCCCCTGTCGTATGCGCATGTCGATCATCAGAGCGTCGAGGGCGTCGACCTCGCCCAGATGCCGGCAAGCGCGGCAAATCAGAAGCTGATCGACCTGCACGGGCTTCCGACTGGTCTGGATCCGAGCGCGGACCTGGATCAGGACGCAGAGCGGTGCCTCGACCACTGGGCACGCCTACCTCGCATCAGCTTCCTGATGGGCGTGCAGCGCTTGCGCACGGCATTGATCGAGGAACGATGCTATCTGAGCCTGGATCCGTCGAGTCAGCGGTTCCTATGCCTGCCCCTGCGCACGCCGCAAGTGGCGTCGGGCGACTGGCCGATGAACCACGACGGTCTTGTCAGCGTGGGACTCGCCAGCCTCGCACCAGTGCTGCGACGCTTGCCTTCGTCGTTTCGTGCGCGGCTACCGCTCCTGTTTCCGCGCGCCATCGATCCGTGGCTTCGCGCGCTCGTCGAGGAAAAGCCAAACCGTCAGTCCGATTGGCTCCCCCTGCTTTTTTCTTTCGCAATCGCCCATGCCACTCACGAACCTGCGACAGCATCCCAAGATACCCGCCATTGACGGCGTCCTGATTCGCCGCGCATCGCTCGCGCGTGCCGTCCATGCGGACAATCTGATGCACGAAGCCCGCCGCCGCGCGTGTTCGCTGATACGCGAGGCGGACAGGCAAGCCGATGCCTGCCTGGCGGATGGCGCCCGCCGCGGCTACGAAGCGGGGTTTCGCCTCGCGCTCTCGCAGCTCGCCGAATACTTCGCACGCTGCCGGCAACGCCAGCTCGCCATGCGCGAGCGTCTCGTCGACGAACTGACGCAGACGCTGCGCGGCTACCTCGCCGAACCAGAGCTATTGCTTCGGCTGACCCAGACATTCGCGAATCTACAAGGTGGAACGGCAGCCGATCCGCCGTGGCGCGTCTGGCTTCCCGAGAGCGCCAGAGGCATCCTGCCCGACTTGCGCCAGTTGCTCGCGCAAACCGCGCCATCGGCACAAATCGCCTGCACCGACGGCCCCTCGTTCATCATTGAATGGGGTGACGAAGTCATGGAGTTCGATCCCGGCGACACCGCCGAGCGTATTACGGAGCGCGTGCGTCAAGCGTGCCACGATGCGGCGCTCTCGATGGACGAAACCACGCTCGCGCACGACGTGCTGCTCGAAGCGCTTGATCGCGTCGACAGCAACGATCTTGCGAGCCTGCCCCCAACCGAACTTGAAGGAGACCCTTCGGATGACGATTTCGCACATTGATGGAGCCCGGATTGCCTACCACGCGCTAACCACAGACGCCGTGGAAGACGCAACCGTGGGACACGCCACCTCGGAGACTGCTCTGGAGAATAAGGAGACGCCGTTGGACTCGACGATGAGAATGCTCGTCGAACAGTTCAAGGAATCGATCTTCTCGCCCGACCCCGACGACCCGTCCAGCTCGCCAAAGCTCGACCTGAACGGCGGCTGGTAGCCGTCCGCACATCCATCGGACGCCGTGTCCGACTCGTCCTTGAGCTGAATATCGTGAGGAAAGTCAACGTCGCCATTTCGCTCAGCTTCTCCGGTCAGCCCGGCATGGGCATCTGGAGCAACGGTGGGAACCAGCACTGCGTGTTCCTTTACCAGTTGCTGCGACACTCTCCGGTCGCAGGCGAGGTGTGGCTGGTTCACGATGACGCGTGCTCCGGCGCGCCCTCCGGGTACATGATGGACGGGCTCGAGGACGTGCTGCGCCCGGTCTCGTCCATCATCGATCGGACGGATCTTTTTATCGAAATGAACGGCGTGCTTGCGCCTGCGCAGGCCGAACAGCTTCGCCAACGCAATGCGAGGATCGTCTCCTATCAGTTCGGGAACGCCTATGTCATGGCGCTCGAGAATTTCGCGTTCAATGCGCACACGGATTGGGCGCTCAATCCGCATCGCACCCGCTTCGACGAAATCTGGACCAATGCGCAGCACGAACACACCTGCAAGAGCTTTTTTGAAGTTGCGCTGCGTGCGCCTGTCCACGTCGTGCCCCATCCGTGGTCACCGCACTTCATCGAACGAGGTCTTGCCCGGCGCGGCGTGGACGCTCGCGACTGGGGGTATCGCAACCGTGCCCGAACGAAGCGCATCGCCGTGTTCGAGCCCAACGTCAACGTCGTGAAGAGTGCGCTTATCCCGGTGCTCGCGGCCAATGAATTTCACCGCCGGGTCCCGGGCGTGCTCGAACACCTTTACCTCTGCTGTGCCGAACAGATGAAGGACAACTTCGCGTTCAATCGGTTGGTGCACGGGCTCGAAGTCGTGCGCGACGGCAAAGCGACAGCGACGGGCCGCTTTCCGTTTTTTCAATTCGCGGCCAACTTTACCGATATCGTGCTCTGCCATCAGTGGGAGAACGGCCTCAACTATCTCTACTATGAGGCGCTGTATGGCGGGTATCCACTTGTGCACAATTCGCCTTTTCTGCGCGAGGTCGGCTACTACTACGAGGACTTCGACATCGATGCCGCCGCCTGGGCGATCGAACACGCGGCACTGACGCACGACACCCGGCTTGACGACTATCGGCGCAATGCCAAGGTATTTCTCGCCAAGGCAAGCGTGTCGTCGCCCCTGAACGTCGCGCTTTACACAGAAAGGATCCGCGCCCTGTTCGAGCACCGGGCGTGATGACGAGGCACTGTATGGCAGTCAATCCTATTGGCCGGCACATAGGCTGGAATCTCGCACTCGGCGGACTGCTGTTCGGGGTTGCCGCTTGCTGCAATGTCGCGCGAGCCGATTACATCGATGCCGCAGCCGCGCAGTATGGCGTGAACGCTGGCGTCCTCAGGGCGATTGCGTACCATGAATCAAGCCTGAACCCGAACGCGCAGCACAGAAACCGGAACGGTTCCGTCGATGTTGGCCTGATGCAGGTGAATTCGGTTCATTTTGCGTGGCTCGAGCGTCAACATATCCGACCTGACATGCTGTGGAATCCGTCGGTCAACGCTCGTGTCGGTGCAGCCCTGCTGCGCAGGCAGATAGATCGCTATGGCAGTGTATGGCGGGCCGTGGGCGCGTACCATTCCATGAATCCGAATACGGGCGGTGCGTATTCACGAGTGATCCACAACGTCTATGTCAATCGCCGGTGGGAGCGAGATCGACGTCCTACCCGCGATTCGGTGCAAGCGCGATCCACCCTGGTTGAAACCATCGCGATCGAGTAGGAACCGCCAACACAAGTCATTCACGTCATGCCGCCAGCATGACTGAGCACTTCAGGCTCGCGCGATGGCGCAACGCGCCGGCAGCGAACCTCATGATTTTCTTCGCTTCTTCTGAGGGGAATGTGTGGCCCGACCGGGCGCCGGGACGGCATCCTGCGCGAGCTTTTCGGCAAGTGCGTCACGCATCAACGCGACCGGACGAGCGAGCCGGCTGGGCAACGTGCCGTGCACCAGCCATACATTCAGCCCACTCTGAAATTCCGGGACGTCGAGGACTTGCAGCGCCTTGCCGTGCGGACTGCGGGCGAGCACCTCGGGCGCGGCGAGCCCCACGCCAAGACCACGTGCCACGAGCGAGAGTTGCAGCTCCGACCCGAACGCCTCGACCGCCACGTTGAAAGGCAAACCTGCCGTCGACATCGCACGGCTGATCGCCGAACGCATGCCACAGCCGTCCTGATTCAATACCCACGGATAATTCGCCAGTTGCGCGAGCGATATCGGCTCGTCCGGCAGCGCGAAAGTGCTCGGCGCCACCACCACGGTGGGTTTGTGTCCGAGCAGTGTGGGCGTCAAGCCCCCGGGGAGCGGCGCGCCGTCGGGCAGCAGCACGACCGCCGCGTCGAGCTTCGCCTGCTCGAGACTTTGCAGCAGGCCCGGCGACCACCCCGCCGTGACGCGAAGCGTCAGTTTCGGGAAGCGGCTGCGCAACAAGTCGATCGGCTGCTCCAGCGCGAGTTCCGACAGAAATGGCGGCACGCCGATACGGAATTCACCGGACGGCTCGATATCGGGCGAGACGACCGCCTTCAGATCGTCGACCGCCCGCAGCACGGTGCGCGCGAGACTGTACACCTCACGTCCCGCCGGCGTGGGTTTGAGTGGCTTGCTCTGCCGGTCGAGCAACTCGACGCCCAGCATCTTCTCCAGATTCTGAACGCGGCGCGTCAGCCCCGGCTGCGTCAGGAACAGCTTCTCCGACGCCCTCGCCATCGATTCGCTTTCGACCACCGCGACGAAAGCCTGCAAGTCATGTGTATTCAAAACAAATTCGCATAATCAATATAAACATAATTCAATTGTTGCATAACGCTCGCATTCCTACAATCGGTCGGACTGTCACGCTGCGTGACGCCCGCCATTCAACGGAACCGAACCATGACTCAACCGGCCACCTCCTGTTCGCGCGACATCGGGGCTGCACCCGCTGTCCCTGTCCGGCCACCGCAAGCGCCCTCCTTCACGCTGACCACGCCACTGACGATCTTCTTTGCGGCCGCCGTGGGCGTGATTGTCGTGAACCTGTCGGCCGCGCAGCCCTTGACAGGCCCCGTCAGCCACGCGCTGAAGCTGCCCGCCGAACTCGCCGGCCTGATCGCGATGCTGCCGCAACTGGGCTATGCGGCTGGATTGCTGCTCCTCGTGCCGCTGTGCGATCTGCTCGAGAATCGCCGCCTCATTTTCCGCACCCTCGCTTGTTGCGCGGCGCTCCTCGCGCTTGCCACCTTCGCACAATCGGGGTGGCTGTTCCTCGTGTCGGTATTCCTTGCCGGCGCGACCTCCAGCGTGATCCAGATGCTCGTGCCGATGGCTGCCTCCATGGCGCCCGAGAGCCATCGCGGGCGCGCGGTCGGCAATGTGATGAGCGGGCTGATGCTCGGCATTCTGCTGTCGCGTCCGCTCGCCAGCCTGATCACCGGTACGTTCGGCTGGCGCGCGTTCTATGGCATCGAGGCATTGGCCGATGCGGTTCTCGCCGCCGTACTGTTGTTCCGGCTGCCGACGCACAAGCCGCACGCCGGGGCCCGCTATCCCGCCCTGCTGGGCTCGCTATGGACGCTCCTGCGCACCGAACCCGTTCTGCAACGGCGTGCGATGCAGGCGGCGTTCTCGCTCGGCGCGTTCAGCGCGTTCTGGACCGCCATTGCGTTGCGGCTTGTACAACCACCGTTCTCTTTGGGAATGCAAGGCATTGCAGTGTTCGCGCTGGCCGGGGCCTCGGGCGCCATCGTGACACCGCTCGCCGGCTATCTCGGCGATCGCGGCGCGGGCCGCACGACGCAACTCGTCTCCCACCTGACGATGATGGCAGCCGTGCTGCTGCTCGGCATCGCAGGCGCCGGATGGGGCGGGTTCTCACCCTCGGCGCACCCCGCGCTGGCGATGGCCCTGCTCGTTGCCGGAGCCGCAGCGCTCGATGCCGGCGTGATTACGGACCAGACGCTCGGGCGACGCGCCATCAACCTGATCAACCCGTCCGCGCGGGGTCGTCTGAATGCGCTCTTCGTCGGAATTTTCTTCATCGGCGGGGCGCTGGGCGCCGTGCTGTCCGGCGCCGCCTGGGCATGGGCGGGCTGGAGCGGCGTGTGTATCGTTGCACTCGGATTCACGGGCGTGCTGTTCGTGCTCGGTTGCCTGGATCGAGCGTCAGGTCATCACTGAGATGGAAATGAGGTTCGATGCGCATGTGCCGCCATACCCGCCGATCATCGCCCCCTGCCCGAAACCTTTCAATCCGCCGCGCCACGAGCGATGTCGCGCGGCGTGACCCCGAGCCTGCGCTTCATCCACGCCGCCAGATGGCTTTGATGCGCGAAGCCCGCTTCGAGCGCCACCTGGCTCACGCTCAGGTGGCCCTGTTGCAACAAGGTCTTCGCGCGTTCGAGACGCCGCGTCACGACATACTGATGCACGGGGGTGCCCATCGTCTCCCGGAACAGCACCTTGAAATGCGTCGCGCTCAGATCGACGAGCGCCGCCAGATCGTTCAACGACAGCCGCTCGTCGAGATGCGCTTCAATGTAGTCGATGACGCGAGCCGCCGCTCGCGCGGACAGCATGCGCCGTGTGCGTTCTTGCCGTGCGTCGACGCCGGCCAGGCGCACAAGCATGGCGGTACCGAGACTCTCGGCATAGAGCGGATCGGAGGTTTCCGCCGCTTCGAGCTCGGCAAGCAACGCCCACGCCAATTGCTGGAAGCGCCCATCGCGCCACTGTGCGCGTGGACGGATCTGCGCCGCCGTGCCCGTCGATCCGAGGCGCTCACAGGTGACCTGTGCGAAATCGGCGGCAAACCATATGCTGAAGATCGTGCAACTGGCGTCGTCGGTCCATTCGCCGTCGAAACCGGCCGGGACCACGTCGGCATCGCCATGGGACTGGATGCGCGACGTGCGCTTGCCGTCACACCGGCACGTCGTCCTGACGGGCCGACCAACATGGACCGCGACACGATGATGCGCAATCGCGGGAATACGATGCGAACCGGCCGCGATGCCGAACATTTCGGCGCCTATCCCCGACCACCCCAGAGATGCGCTCGACAACAGACGTTTGCGTTGGCCCGAATGCGGCACCAGCGCAGAGGGAACGGCGCTCATCGCTTGCTCCTTGCGTGACCCTGATCGAGAGGCATTCTGCTGCATTTTCGCCGGGTGTGCCGGTTACTTCGGCAAATCGTCATCCGAATCTGCTGGGCCTCGTCCGTTTGTGCGCGTCGAGCCATTGACGGCTACGTAGACTCGATTAACCGTCAAAGCACTTCCCGCGAGTGGCGGCGTGCGCGATCGCTGACGCGCCCCGAAACGGGACACGGAACTGAAACGGAAGGAGTATGGAATGTCGTGCTGCCCACTTGCCGGACTGATGCGCCTGCGGGATCCGCAAGATCGCTATGCGGCGCATGCCCGAACCCCGTCGCTGACGCTGTTCAGGCTGATGGAAGCGCTCGCCGAGCGCCTGCGCTGGTATGGGCTCATGGACCTGTTGAGCGCGATCCCCGACAGCAACGAGGACTTCATCGTGTTCTGACGCGACGGCACTCCGGACGCCCGCCGAAGCGAGCGCCGAAAGTGCCGGCAAGACCCGTTCAAGCCTTCACGTGCGCCTTGACCCAGCCCACGTAGCGATCCATCCAGCTTTTCACGAACTGGGCGGTGCCTTCGTTGCTGATGTTGCCGGAAGCGTCGAAGAAGCCTTCCTTGACCTGGATGAAGACTTCCGGCTGCCCTAGCGTTGGCATATCCAGGTAGGCAAGAACGTTGCGCAGGTGTTGTTGCGCCAGCGCCGTGCCGATCGCCCCGATCGAAGCCCCCAGAACGCCCGCCGGCTTGCCCGCCCACGCGCTCTGCCCATAGGGACGGGAAGCATGGTCGATGGCGTTCTTCAGGACGCCGGGCATCGAACGGTTGTATTCGGGCGTGACGAAGATCACCCCCTGCGACGCGGAGATCTCCGCCTTCAGGCGTTTGACGGCGTCGGCCTGATTACCATCATCGTCCTGGTCGTAGAGCGGCAAGTCGCCGATCTGCACGAACTTGAGCGTGAATTCCGGCGGCGCCATGCGCACCAGCGCATTGGCGAGCTTGTGATTGATCGAATCACGGCGAAGGCTCCCGACGACGACTGCAATCTGATAGGTGCTCATTTCGACCTCTCCAGGAAAGAAACCCGTCCACCACGCGAATCGGAATACGCAGGTTATTCTGCCGCGTACCGATGCAACACCACAAGTCGTTGTTTTAATTGACGTCTTTCCCTCCATCGTTTGCCAATAAGGCACCCCTGTCCGACACCCCTACGATCCCGACTGCCCCGCCGGCCGGACGACCGCCCTGCACCTTGCACCCATGGCATACCCCCACTTGTCTGTGCCTGCGGCTCGGAGTAAAAGTCGATCCATCGATGTCAACCACGAGTCGCGCGCCATGGACACATCCTCCAAGCTCAACGCCGATTCGCTCGGTATCGTCGAGTCGGTGATCATGGGCATCGCCGGCACGGCGCCGGCATACAGCATCGAGATCACCACCTCGACCATCATCGGGACGGCCGGCACGCGCTCGCCGGCGAGCATCCTCGTGTGCGGGTTGATCATGTTCGGCATCGCCTACGCGTTCATCAACATGAACCGGGCGCTGGCAAGCGCCGGCACCTCCTATTCGTGGGTCAGCATGGTTTTCGGACGAACGCTCGGTTTCTTCGCCGGATGGGCGCTGCTGGTGCTGTGCTGCGTCTTCATGGTCTCGGCCATGATTCCGGCGGCGAACGCCACCCTGCTCATCTTCGACCGGCCGCTTGTGAACAACGTGCACTACGTGACATTGATCGCCGCGGCATGGCTGACGTTCGTCAGCGCGGTGGTTGTCAAGGGCATCAAGCTCACGAGCTACGTGCAGGTGCTGATGACGATCGCCGAGGGCGTCATCCTGCTCGTGATACTGGTGGCGAGCTTCCTCGTATTCCCCCATGCGCCGCAGCATCCGTTCTCGCTGCAATGGTTCTCGCCGTTTTCGTTCACACCGCAGCTGTTCGCCAACGGCGCGCTGGTCGCGATCTTCTTCTACTACGGCTGGGACGTGACCATGAACCTGAGCGAGGAGACGCGGGACGCGACCCGGACACCCGGGCGAGCCGCATTCTGGTCGATGGTGTTCCTGATGGCGTTTTTCCTCGTCTTCATCGTCGTCACCCTGCTCGCGCTGTCGGACGCCGAGATCCAACACTACAACACGAACATCATCTTCGCCATCGCAGAGAAGCTGTTCGGACCGACGTGGGGCTACGTCGCCATCATCGCGGTGTTGCTGAGCACCGTGGGTACGGTCGAGACACAGATGTTGCAATTCACCCGCACGCTGTTCGCCAAGAGCCGCGACGGCGCCCTCCACCACCGCTATGCGCGCCTGCATCCACGCTGGCAAACGCCACACATTGCCATCTTCTTCATTTGGATCACGGGGCTTGTGCTTCTGTTGATGTCGTCGTATTTGCCGACGATCAACGTCATCCTGCAGGATTCCATCACCGCGATCGGCTTCCAGATCTGCTTCTACCTCGGGCTGACCGGGCTCGCCTGCGGCTGGTACTACCGCAAGGTGCTGACACAAGGTCCGTGGCGCGCCATCACCCACGTCATCTGGCCGGTGGCGAGCGGCATTTTCCTGTTCTTCATCGCGCTCTACAGCATCCCCACCTTCGATTGGGTAACCAATATCGTCGGCATGGGAGGCATCGCCATCGGCGCGATCCCGCTGCTGCTCAACCGCAAACGCATCCGCGGCGTGCAGCCGGGCTGAACCACCCCGCCAAGAGCCTTCGGTGGCCACGAGGCCGAAACCGCCGTTCGCAGTTTCTACAAATCCATGCCAATAAGCGCGGGTGACGCCAGCGGTTACCCGTGGCGGTAAGGTTCGCTCCATCGAGGCACGGAATTTGCGTGACCGACGACATCGAATGCTCGCAAGAGCCGGGAGTCGGTTGCAATGTCCAATTCGCCCTCGCGCCAAGGCGCCATGGCCGATGATCCAGTCGCCACGCCCGACGCGCCCGTCGGCATGGGGCCACCACGCATCTACGCGCTGATGGCCCGACCGCTTCCCGCGCTCGACGCCTGGGCAGCCCTGGTCGACGGCATCGCCTCGCTCGGCTTTTCGCGAGTGCTGATCGACGAAACGACGTGCGACGACAGACTGCCGGACTACCTGCGTGCGACACGCCACGGCGGACTGGCGCTCGATATCGCCGTCAATGCCGACGTCGGTTCCGCTGTTGCGTCATTTCGCGCGCCGCAGCGCGGGGAGACTGCCTGCGCCGATGACGAACCGCCGGACCCGCGCCGTCTCCCAGGCACGCCGCAGGCCACAAGTGCTCCCGTCTTCCCATCGCAAGGCGATGCCTCGAGCGCCTCGGCCTCATCCCGGCCACGGACGCCGGGGCTCGCTTCCGATCCGCTCGCCGCCCGTCTGCATCGGTTCGCGGGCCTGGGGGCGAACGGTTTTTGCCTTCACCGTCTCGACGTCCGACCCGCCGCGGCGTGGCAGCGACTGCTCGGCGATTTGCGACGCCACTACCCGGCCCTGCAATGGTTCGGCTGGACGCCTGGACTCGCGCGCGAGCAGATGACGGCCGTGGCCTCCGCGGGTTTCGACGGCGTGTTCCTCTCGTCCTGCTGGTGGGACATGCGTGCGTCGTGGCTGTACGACGAGCATGCCGACCTCGCAAGATGCGCCTGGCGAATCGCGCTCGCCGGCGACCCGTTCGACACGTCTGGCGATATCGTGGCGCGCAGCCACAACGTGCTGGAATGCGCACGGGCGCTGCAACTGGCCTTCGAGCTCGGGAACGGCATTCTCATGCCGGCCGGCATGGAATTCGGGCATGCGCATGCGGCGCGGGAATTGCCGAACGTGGCGCCACCGATCGGCGCGGATCCCGGTACGTCGGCCCATGAAGTCGACTTCCGCCAGATCGTTGCGGCGGGCAACCTGCGGCTGGCGGAGAACGCCAGTCGAACTTCACCGGACGGTGCATCCTCATCGACGCCTCACCTCGCCCCCGCCGTGCTGCGATGCCTCTCCGGCGCCGACGCCGCCATTACAGTCCTTACACAGCGGATTCCTAATGCGAAAGGCAGCCGCGTCGTTGCCGTCAACCGCAGCCTGACGCGGGCGGCAACGCTGCCCATCTCCGCCTGCGCCAACGGTGAGCACGTCAGGTTCACCCCGCTCGACCCGCAGGGCAATACCGTCGGCACTCCGGAAACGCTCTCGCAGATCACCCTGGCTCCCGGCGAAGTGAGGATTTGGCACGCTGAGCTCGAGCGCAGTGTGTCGCGCCACGTGTGGCCCAGGGCGAAGCGCGGCGCGGCGAGCGAGCAGGACCGTCGTGCCGTGCGCGAGGCGGCCGCGCGGTCGCGTGTCGTGATCGAGCAGGTGGAACCGGCACTCGAAGACGGGCGCTTCGCGGTGCGCGCCGTGGCGGGAGAAAGCGTGTCTGTCTGCGCCGACGTCTTCACCGATGGCCACGCGCAGCCGAGCGCCGTGCTGCGGTGGCGAGCGCTCGACTCGAGCGCCTGGTGCGAGACCCCGATGACGCCCGTCGGCAATGACCGCTGGCGCGGCGAATTTCGCCCGACGCGGCTGGGCCGCCATGAATACATGGTCGAGGCGTGGCGGGATCCCTACGTCAACTGGTGCACCGAAGTCGCGAAGAAACTGGACGCGGGACAGCCCGTTGCGCTCGACATCCAGGAGGGTATCGAGTGTCTGCGCGATATCGCCCGGCGTGCTTCGGCGGCAAGGCACCGCAAGACGCTGGAGGCCATCGCGAAGCAAGGCGAATCGCAGGATCCCACCCTCGCCTACGCGATAATGAGCGCCCCGGCCACGCTCGACGCCGTCGCCGCCGTTCGCCATCGGCCCTTTGTGACGCGCACGCCGGCGCTTGCGCTCGACGCCGAGCCGCCGGAAGCGGAATACGCCAGTTGGTATGAGTTGTTCCCCCGTTCGCAAAGCGGCGACGTCAACCGACATGGCACATTCGATGATGTCATTCGCCGACTTCCCACGATCGCTGGGATGGGGTTCGACGTGCTCTACATGCCGCCGATTCATCCGATCGGACGCACACATCGAAAGGGCCGGAACAATCGGCTGGACGCGCAACCGACGGATCCGGGCAGTCCGTATGCCATCGGCGACGAAACGGGCGGACACGACGCGATCCACCCTGAGCTCGGCACGATCGACGACTTTCGACGTCTGCGTGACGCCGCCCGGGCGCAGGGCCTGCGCATCGCGCTCGACTTCGCCGTGCAGTGCTCACCGGATCACCCGTGGCTGCGCGAGCATCCGGGCTGGTTCGACTGGCGCGCGGACGGGTCCCTGCGCTACGCCGAGAACCCCCCGAAGCGGTACGAGGACATCGTCAATGTCGACTTCTACGCGCCTGACGCCGTGCCCGCGCTGTGGCTCGCCCTGCGCGACATCGTGCTGTTCTGGATCGGCGAAGGCATCGAGCTCTTTCGCGTCGACAACCCGCACACCAAGCCCCTGCCATTCTGGGAATGGCTGATTGGTTCCGTGCGGGCGGCGCATCCGCGCACGGTGTTCCTCGCCGAAGCCTTTACGCGCCCGAAGCTGATGTACCGGCTCGCGAAGGTCGGTTTCTCGCAGTCGTACACGTATTTCACCTGGCGCGAAACCAAGACCGAGATCACGAATTACCTGATGGAGTTGCAGCGTCCCGAGATCGCCGCCTGCTTCCGTCCGCACTTCTTCGTCAACACGCCTGACATCAACCCCTATCACCTGCAGCGAGGCGGCCGCCCGGCGCATCTGGCGCGCGCGGCCCTGGCCGCCACGCTGTCGGGGTTGTGGGGGATGTACAGTGGCTTCGAGCTCTGCGAGGCCACGCCGCTGCCGGGGCGCGAAGAATACCTCGACGCCGAAAAATACCAAATCCGCGCCTGGGACTGGGATCGGCCCGGCAACATCGTGCGCGAGATCACCGTGCTCAACCGCATACGGCGTGGACATCCCGCCTTGCAGACACATCGCGGCGTCACGTTTCTCAACGCGGGGAATCCTCACATCCTGTACTTCGAGAAGGCGACGCCCACACGCTCCGACGTGGTGCTCGTGGCGATCAATCTCGACGCGCGCCACACGCACGATGCGCCGATCGAGCTGCCGCTCTGGCGCTGGCAACTGCCGGACGACGCGGCGCTCGATGCCGAGAATCTGCTCGACGGAACGCAGTTCGTGTGGCGAGGCAAACAACAACATGTCCACTTGCCGCCGCATGCCCCTTACGCGATATGGTCGGTGCGGCCGTGGCGAGACAATCCCGATGCCGGGGAGACCCCATGAAACGAGAACCCCGGCTCGGCATCACGGCCCTGCGCGACGACCCGCTCTGGTACAAGGACGCCGTCGTCTACCAGTTGCATATCAAGTCGTTCTATGACGGCAACGGCGACGGCATCGGCGATTTCGCCGGGCTGATCGAGAAACTCGACTACATCGCCGAGCTGGGCGTCGACACGCTGTGGGTGCTGCCGTTCTATCCGTCCCCACGGCGCGACGACGGCTACGACATCGCCGAATACCGGGGCGTACATCCCGATTACGGCACCCTCGCCGATGTGCGCCGGCTGATCGCCGAAGCGCATGCACGCGGCATTCGCGTGATCACGGAACTGGTCATCAATCACACGTCGGACCAGCACCCATGGTTTCGGCGCGCCTGCGCCGCCCGCCCGGGATCGTCGCATCGCAATTACTACGTCTGGTCCGACACCGGGCGCGAATACGAGGGCACACGCATCATCTTCGTCGACACGGAGGTGTCGAACTGGACCTGGGAGCCGACGGCGGGCGCCTATTACTGGCATCGCTTCTACTCTCATCAGCCCGACCTGAATTTCGACAACCCGCAAGTGCTGCGCTCGGTGCTGGGCGTGATGCATTTCTGGCTTGGCATGGGGGTGGACGGACTGCGTCTGGACGCCGTGCCCTACCTCGTGGAGCGCGAAGGCACGAGCAACGAAAATCTGCCCGAGACCCATGCGATCCTGCGCCGTATTCGTGCGGATCTCGACGCGAAATACCGGAACCGCCTCCTGCTCGCGGAAGCCAACCAGTGGCCGGAAGACGTGCAGCAGTATTTCGGCGCGGGCGACGAGTGCCATATGGCGTTTCACTTCCCGCTCATGCCGCGCATGTACATGGCCATCGCGCGCGAGGACCGCTTCCCCATCACCGACATCCTGAGCCAGACGCCGCAAATTCCCGAGTCGTGCCAATGGGCGATCTTCCTGCGCAATCACGACGAACTCACGCTCGAAATGGTCACCGACAGCGAGCGCGACTATCTGTGGGAAGTCTATGCGTCGGATCGCCGCGCGCGGCTCAATCTGGGCATTCGCCGCCGGCTCGCGCCGTTGCTCGAACGCGACCGGCGTCGCATCGAATTGATGAACAGTCTGCTGCTCTCGATGCCGGGAACGCCGGTCATCTACTACGGCGACGAGATCGGCATGGGCGACAACATCCATCTGGGCGACCGCGACGGCGTACGCACACCGATGCAGTGGTCCTACGATCGCAACGGCGGCTTCTCGCGCGCCGACCCCGAGCAACTGACGCTGCCGCCCATCCAGGGCGCACTGTACGGATACGAGTCGGTGAACGTCGAGAGCCAGGCGCGCGACCCGCACTCGCTGCTCAACTGGACGCGTCGCCTTATCGCCACCCGGCGCTCGCGCCGCGCGTTCGGCCGCGGCGGCATCGAGTTCCTGCATCCGACCAACCGCAAGGTGCTCGCCTATCTTCGCGAATATGCCGAGGAGGCGCCGCTGCTGTGTGTGGCGAATCTCTCGCACGCGTCGCAGGCGGTGGAACTGGATCTCTCGCGCTACGCCGGTCGCAGGCCGGTGGAGCTGCTGGGCGGCACCGCATTCCCTGCCATCGGGCAATTGACGTACCTGCTGACGTTGCCGCCGTACGGCTTCTACTGGTTCGAACTGGTGGAGGCGACGCAGGCCCCGCGCTGGAACGACGAGGCGTCGGAGCAACTGCCGGAGTTCACCACGTTCGTGTGGCGCGCCGGCACGCCGCTGCTCGATTCGGCGGCCTGCGAGGCCATCTCGCGGAGCATCCTGCCGCACTACTTGCCGCGACGTCGCTGGTTCGCCGCCAAGAACGCTCGCCTGCATGCCGCGCGACTCGCCTGTGTGACGCCGCTCACGCAAGGCGATACGTCGGACACACCACTGTGGCTGTGCGAAGTCGAGGTGCAACTCGACGCCGACGGCCAACGGCAGACGCAGACGTATCTGCTGCCGCTCACTGTCGTGTGGGAGCAGGCCGGCATGCGCGCGCTGCCCGTTCAACTGGCGCTGGCCCGCGTACGCCGGGGCCGGCGGATCGGCTATCTCACCGACGCCTTCGCCAGCGAGGTGCTGGGCCCGACGCTCGCGGCCCTGATGCAGTCGAACGTGAGCCTGCCCGCGCAGCGTGCGGAGAACGCGGGCGAGCCGGGGGAATCCGGCGCCTTCGAATTCGAGAGTGCCGCCGTCCTCGCGGACGAGCCGTTGCCGCCGGGCGAAGCCACGCAATGGATGGCCGTCGAGCAAACCAACAGCTCGCTGGCCATGGGCAATGCGCTGGCGCTCAAGCTGGTCAGGCAGATCGTGCCGGGTGTGCATCCAGAGGCCGAGATGTTGCGTGCGCTCAGCGAACGCGGCTTCGCCAACTCTCCGCAATGGCTCGGCGAGGTCCGCCGCCGCGACGCGCAAGGCGCCCCGCACACGCTCGCGATCCTGCAACGCTTCGTGGAGAACCAGGGCAACGGCTGGAGCTGGGCGTACGACACGCTGTCGCGGTTGACCGAAGCGCTCTCGCACGATGACGTCAGCGCCGGAGAAACCCACGACGAAGCCGCGCCCTATCTTCAATTCGCGACGCAGATCGGCAAGCGTCTGGGCGAGATGCATCTCGTGCTCGCGCAGGACACCGACGACACGGCTTTTTCGCCCGGCGAGGCGGACCGGCAGGTGCTCGCGCGTTGGACGGAGCACGCCCAGGCGATGGTGTCGCAGGCGTTCTCGCGGCTCGAAGCCCATGAAGCGATGAGCGAGGCGCCGGACCGCAACGCACAGACGCCGCCCCTCGCGCCGTTGCTCGCCCGACGCGACGCCGTGCTCGCACGCCTTGCCGCGCTCATCGAACGCGGTGCGGGCACGATCTGTCAGCGCGTGCACGGGGACTTCCACCTCGGGCAGGTGCTGGTGACGCCGGGCGATGTGGTGCTCATCGACTTCGAGGGCGAACCGGCGCGCGAAGTCGCCGTGCGTCGCGAGAAGAACAGCCCGCTGCGGGACGTGGCGGGACTGCTGCGCTCGCTCGACTATGTGGGACGTTCGGTCGCGAGCACGGAGGAACCACTGCCCGCACCGATGCTCGCGCGGCGCGAAGCGCTCTTCCGGCGCGTGATGAGCCAGGCGAGCACGGCGTTTCTCGAAGCGTATGCCGGCGCGGTCGCCCATGGCGCGCCGCGACTGGCCGAGACTTTCCAGTGCCGCGAACTTCTCGACGCGCTGCTGCTGGAAAAGGCCGCCTACGAAATCGTCTACGAGTGCGCCAACCGGCCCGCGTGGCTATGGGTGCCGCTCGCCGGATTCGAGACGTTGGTGACACGTCTGCTCGACGGTACCGGGAGCGATGCCTCATGAGCCCCACTCAGCGTCGAGCCATGCCCTTGCACGATGAAGCCGAACGTGTCGGCGGCATCGGGGAGCACGGGGAGGACGGGCGGCACAGGGATGCCGCGGGTCGGCCGCCGACGATGTCACAGGACGACCTCCACGCCATTCTCGAGGCGCGGCATCCCGACCCGTTCGCGGTGCTCGGCCCACATCGCGAATCCGACGGATGGACGGTTCGCGCGTTCCTGCCGGGTGCGGTGAACGCGGCGATCGAGCCGCTGACTTCGCGCGAGGCAAGCGTCATTCCGATGCAGCGCGTGCACGCGGACGGACTCTTCCTCGCGTCGCTGCCCGCAGCGTCGGGCGACACGCGGGTCGCCGCCAAGCCGCCCTATCGTCTGCACATCGACTGGCCGCAAGCGCGTCAGGTTACTTCGGATCCGTACGCGTTCGGGCTGCTGCTGGGAGAATTCGATCTGCACCTGCTGCGCGAGGGACGCCACTGGCGCATCGGCGATTGTCTGGGCGCCCACCCCATGGTCATCGACGATATTCCGGGGGTGCGGTTTGCCGTGTGGGCGCCGAACGCGAGCCGCGTGTCGGTCGTCGGCGACTTCAACGGCTGGGACGGACGCCGGCACCCGATGCGCCTGCGCCATGACGCGGGCGTCTGGGAGCTGTTCGTCCCGGAACTCGCCGAGCACGAGCGCTACAAGTTCGAAGTGCGCTCGGCCAGCGGTGCGGTGTTGCCGCTGAAGGCGGATCCGTTGGCGCGCCTGACAGAGCCGCCGCCGGCAACGGCCTCGCGCGTGCCGCCCGTCGCGCCGTTCGTCTGGCATGACGATGCATGGCTTGCCGAACGCGCGTGCCGCGCCGCGCCGGACGCCCCGGTGTCGATCTACGAGGTGCATGCCGGATCATGGCTGCCCGCCGGAAACGACGGCGTACCCCGCGCCGACTGGGATGCGTTGGCCGAGCGACTGATTCCCTACGTGCGCGACATGGGATTCACCCATATCGAATTCCTGCCCGTGACCGAACATCCGTTCGCCGGCTCGTGGGGCTATCAGCCGCTCGGCCTCTATGCGCCCACTGCCCGTCTCGGCGATCCGGCGGCGTTCGCGCGTCTGATCGATACGGCGCACTGCGCGGGCCTTGGCGTCATCCTCGACTGGGTGCCGGCGCACTTCCCGTCCGACGTGCACGGGCTTGCGCACTTCGACGGCACCGCCCTCTACGAGCACGCCGATCCTCGAGAAGGCTTTCATCAGGACTGGAAGACCAGCGTCTACAACCTCGGGCGTCATGAGGTCGTCAATTTCCTGATCGGCAGTGCGCTGGACTGGCTTCGCCGGTTCCATGCCGACGGTCTGCGGGTCGACGCGGTGGCGTCGATGCTGTACCGCGACTACAGCCGCCGACCGGGCGAGTGGGTGCCGAACCGCTACGGCGGGCGCGAAAACCTCGAAGCCATCGCCTTCCTGCAGACGCTGAGCGAACGCGTCGCCGAGGAAGCGCCAGGCGCGGCACTGTTCGCGGAAGAGTCGACGGCGTGGCCCGGCGTGAGCGCACCGGTAAACACGGGCGGTCTGGGCTTCGACTACAAGTGGAACATGGGGTGGATGAACGACACGCTGCGCTACATGAGTCGCGACCCCATCTACCGCCGACATCACCACGACGATCTGACCTTCGGTCTTGTCTACGCGTTTTCCGAGCGCTTCGTGCTGCCGCTCTCGCATGACGAGGTGGTCCACGGCAAGGGGTCGTTGATCGGCCGCATGCCGGGAGATGCGTGGCAGAAGCACGCCAACTTGCGCGCGTACTTCGGCTTTCAGTGGACGCATCCCGGCAAGAAGCTGCTTTTCATGGGCGGCGAATTCGCCCAGCCGGCCGAATGGAATCACGACGCCCCGCTCGCCTGGACGCAACTCGACGACCCGGCGGGCCGTGGCGTGCAGCGCTGGGTGCGCGATCTGAATCGCTGTTACCGCGACCTGCCCGCCCTGCATCGACTCGACACCGAAGCGACCGGCTTCGCCTGGATCATCGGCAACGACCGGGACAACAGCGTGCTTGCCTACCTGCGCTTCGGCTCACCGGCCGGCGGCGCGGCGTCTCGCGACATCTGTCTCGTCGTCGCCAACTTCACGCCCGTCGTGCGTCATGACTACCGCGTGGGCGTCCCCGTCCCGGGCGTGTGGCGGGAAGTCCTGAATTCCGACGCGCCGTGCTATGGCGGCAGCGGCGTCGGCAATGCGGGTCGAATAGAAGCGCGGAGCGCGCCGTCGCACGGTCAAGCGGTGTCGCTTGCGCTGACGCTGCCGCCTCTGGCTTGTCTTGTTCTGGCCCCGGAGAAATAGCCGATGCCGCACACGCTCAACGGACCATTGCAGCCCGGCCTCCCGACGCCGCTCGGCGCGACCTGGGATGGCCTGGGCGTCAACTTCGCCGTGTTCTCCGCCAACGCCACCCACATCGATCTGTGCATCTTCGACGAACGCGGGCGCAAGGAACTCAAGCGTCTAGCGCTGCCGGAATGCACCGACGAAATCTGGCACGGCTACCTGCCCGGTGCCGGCCCCGGCCTCGTCTACGGATATCGCGCGCACGGCCCGTATGCGCCCGAGCAGGGGCACCGCTTCAACCCCGCCAAGCTGCTGCTCGATCCCTACGCCCGAGCGTTGCTCGGCAAGGTTCGCTGGTCCGACGCGCTGTTCGGCTATCGCCTCACGTCGCACAAGGCGGATCTCTCCATCGATCGGCGCGACAGCGCGCCCGCCATGCCCAAGGCCATCGTGGTGGAAGCCACGGACACGTTGCGTCACGACACGCGTCCTCATACGCCTTGGGACGACACTGTCATTCTCGAAGCCCATGTGCGCGGGCTCACGATGCAGCTCGACGGCCTGCGCCAGCCCGTGCGCGGCACGTTCGCGGCACTCGCCTCGCCGCGCCTCGTCGATCATCTGCACCGGCTCGGGGTAACGGCCGTGGAGTTGCTGCCCGTCCACGCGTTCCTGCACGACCGGATACTGGTCGACCGGGGGCTGCGCAACTACTGGGGCTACAACACGCTCGCGTTCTTCGCGCCGGAGGCGTCCTACCTGGGCAACGGCGGCACGGAGGCCATGCGCCGCGCGGTGCGGGCGCTGCATGCCGCCGGAATCGAGGTGATTCTCGACGTCGTCTACAACCACACGTGCGAAGGCAACGAAATGGGGCCGACGCTGTCGTGGCGAGGACTCGACAACGCGAGCTACTATCGCCTCGTGCCCGGCGACGAGCGCTATTTCATCAACGACACCGGTTGTGGGAACACCCTCAATCTGTCGCATCCGCGCGTATTGCAGATGGTGATGGACTCGCTGCGCTACTGGGTCGAAACGATGCAGATCGATGGCTTTCGCTTCGACCTGGGTGTCACGCTCGGACGCGAGGGCTACGGCTTCGATCCGGGTGCGGGCTTCTTCGACGCCGTCCTGCAAGACCCCGTACTCGCGCGCACGAAGCTCATTTCCGAGCCGTGGGATATCGGTCCTGACGGCTATCAACTGGGGCAGCATCCCCCCGGATTCGCCGAGTGGAACGGCAAGTTCCGCGACACGGTGCGCCGCTTCTGGCGAGGCGACGACGGCATCCGGCCCGACATCGCCGAGCGCCTGCTCGGCTCGGCAGGCCTCTTCGCGCGACGCTGGCGCAAGCCATGGGCCTCGATCAACTTCGTGACAGCGCACGACGGCTTCACGCTGGCCGACCTGACGTCCTACTCGGAACGGCGCAACGAGGCGAACGGCGAAGACAATCGTGACGGCGCCGGCGAGAACTTCAGCGCCAACTGGGGCGTCGAGGGGCCAACGGATGATCCGAATATCCTCGCCGTGCGCGAGCGCGTAAGGCGCTCGCTGCTCCTCACGCTGCTCTTTGCAAGCGGCACACCGATGCTGCTGGCGGGCGACGAGTTCGGCCGCACCCAGCGCGGCAACAACAACGCGTATTGCCAGGACAACGACATTTCGTGGCTCGATTGGCGTCTTGCCGCCGAACCGCCCAATGCCGCCATGACCGACTTCACGGCGCGGGCCATCGCATTGCGCCGCGAGATGCCACTGTTTCGCATCACCCGCTTTGTTCGCGACGACGAACCGGTGACGACACCGTTCGAGCCGACTTCCTGGTGGGACGAGCGCGGTCTGCAACTCTCCTACGACGACTGGCACAACCCGAAGGGCCGTGCGCTGGTGCTACGTCGCGCAGCGCGGCGCGAGGACGGCGGCATCGATCTCGCGCTGCTGATGATGAATGCGGCCGACGTGCCGCTGCTGTTCCGCTGGCCGCCCCCGGGCGGCGATTGGCTGCTGCATCTCGATTCCGCCGATCCATCGCGCACTTCGACGTCGCTCGGTGGCGAGGGCGTGCAGATCGAAGCCCACGCGGCCATGGTGGTGACCGGCCGGTGGCGGGACGACGCACCGACAGCCACCGCCTGAGCTCGCCGCCGGTCTCCACGATTCGACATATCCATACGCACCATGACCACGACGCACGCTTTCTCTCTCCCCTTCGGCGCCGCCATGCAGGAAGACGGCACGACGCGCTTTCGCATCTGGGCGCCGGACGTGAGCACCCTGCAACTGGCGATCGAGACCACGCCGCTCGTATCGATGCAGCCTTGCGAGGGCGGACATTTCGAGCTGACGGTGCCATGTGTGGCGGGGACACGCTACGCCTATGTGCTGCCCGACGGCCGGCGCGTGCCCGACCCCGCCTCGCGCGCGCAGGACGGTGGCCCCCACGACATGAGCGTCGTCGTCGACCCTCGCGCGTACGAATGGCAGACGACCGGATGGCAGGGCCGGCCGTGGCATGAAACGGTGATCTACGAAGTGCACGTGGGTGCGCTCGGCGGGTACTGCGGCGTCCGGGCGCGGCTTCCCTATCTTTCGCAGCTCGGCGTAAGCGCCATCGAGCTGATGCCGATCGGTACGTTCGACGGGCAACGCAACTGGGGCTACGACGGCGTGCTGCCGTTCGCGCCCGAGAGTGCCTATGGCACTGTGGACGAGCTCAAAGCGCTCATCGACGCCGCCCACGCCGAGGACATAATGGTGTTCGTCGACGTCGTCTACAACCACTTCGGCCCCAGTGGCAACTACCTCGGGGCGTATGCGTCGCCGTTCTTCGACGAGACGAAGCCGACGCCGTGGGGCGCGTCGCTCGATTTCGAAGTGCCGTGCGTACGCCGTTACTTCATCCAGAACGCGCTGTACTGGCTCTTCGAATACCGGGTCGACGGCCTGAGGCTCGACGCCGTACACGCCATCGGCAACGATGCGTTCGTCCAGACGCTGTCCACCTGCGTGCGCGACGAGATCGCCGCGCGCGAACCGGGTCGCCACGTGCATCTCATCTTCGAGAACGAGCGCAACGCCGCCGGGTTGCTGGCCAATACCTCGGCCGCACAGTGGAACGACGACTTTCACAACGCGCTGCACGTGCTGCTGACCGGAGAACGCGATGGCTATTACGCGGACTTCGGGAAGACGCCCATCGCTCATCTCGCGCGCGTGCTGGCCGAAGGCTTCGCCTACCAGGGCGAGCGCGTCGAACGATTCGGCCTGGCCCGAGGCGAGCCCAGCAGCTTCCTCGCCCCCACCTCGTTCGTCACCTTCCTGCAGAACCACGATCAGATCGGCAATCGCCCGTTCGGCGAGCGGCTGGTGACGCTGGCGGACCCGGCGGCATTGCGCGCCGCCGTGGCCTTGATGCTGCTGTGCCCGCAGATTCCGATGCTGTTCATGGGCGAAGAATGGGGCAGCGAAGCGCCGTTCCTGTTCTTCACCGACTACCAGGGCGCATTGGCCGATGCCGTGCGGGAAGGACGCCGGCAGGAGTTCTCCCGTCTGGGCGCGATCACGGAAGCCTCCGTGCCGGATCCCAACGATCCCGACACGTTCGCGATGTCGTGTGTCGCGCCCGGCGAGGACGAGACGCCCGCGTCGGACGAATGGCTCACGTGGTATCGCGGGCTGATCGACGCCCGACGTACGTGGATCGTTCCCAGGCTGCCGGGCGCCGCGTCGGCAGGTGTCGCCGTGTTGGGCCCGCAGGCATTGTGTGCCCGCTGGCGGCTTGGTGACGGCGCGCTGCTCGTCATCGCACTCAACCTCGGCGGCCACGACTTGACGATCGATGCTTCCGCCATCCGCACGGACGGCGCGCCGCTTTGCCAGACGCCTGCGCGAGCCTCGGCCGGCCTGTCCGAAGGCACGCTGTGCGCGAACGCCTGCGTCGTCTGGCTGGAGGGATCGCTATGAGCACCACTGCCGCTTCGCTGCTGTCCGCGCCATCGCAGGACGCGCTGCGCACGCTCGCACGACGCGCGGGCCTGCTCGTCCATTGGAAGGACGCTGCCGGTCAGGCGCACACCGTCTCGCTCGACGTCTTGCGCGCGCTGCTCGACGCCATGGGCCTGCAGTGTGCGAACGCGGCGCAGTGCCGCGATAGTCTCAACTTCCTGGAGTCGCCGGCATCCCTTTCCGACGACGCACAGATCGTGACGCGGGTCGACGTGCCCGCCACCCTGCCTGACCTTTCGATGACCGCGGGGCGCAAGCGTCTGCCGTACCGCATCCATCTCGAAGACGGCGGCGCCATCGACGGCGTGACCGAGGTCGACGCGAACTCCGGCGAGACGCTGCTGCGCGCCATCGACGTGCCCGGCTATCACTATCTCGACATCGGCAACCGACGACTGATGGTCGTGGTCGCCCCGCCGCACGCGCATCGTTTGCCTGAGACCGCGCGAGACTGGGGAATGAGCGTACCACTCTATGCGTTGCGCGGCGAAGGCGACGGCGGACTCGGCCACTATGGAGCACTCGCCGAGGCCGCAAAAGCGTGCGCGACGCATGGCGCGCAGGCGCTCGCCATCAGTCCGGCGCACGCCATGTTCAGCGCGCGGCCGGCGCAGTACAGTCCCTACTCGCCGTCGAACCGTCGTTGGTACAACACGGCTCACATCGATCCGGCCGCGTTGTGCGGCATGCCCGAAGCACAGGAAGCCGCGCGTCGGCTGCAACTGATCCCCGGCTATGCGCAACGCGAGCGTCAGCAGCTCGTCAATTGGCCTGCCGCATCCACCGCGCGTCTGCAAGTGTTGCGCCACCTCTACGGTCTTCGCGAACGGTGGCTCACGCCCGAGCAGGCCGGTGCGCTCAAGGCATTCCGACGCAACGGCCGCGACGCACTCGAAGCCCACGCCCGCTTCGAAATGCTCCATGAGCGGCTGCACTCGACGCACGGCGACGACTGGCGGCGATGGCCTCGCGGTCTGCATTCGCCATGGGCCCCGCAGGCCGAACGTCTGGCCGTCGAGCATGCCGACGACGTTGCCTTCCATATGTTCCTCCAGTGGCTCGCGTTGCAGGGCCTTCGCGGGGCGCACCGGCAGGCGCGCGAAGCGGGCATGGGAATCGGCCTCATCGCCGATATGGCGGTCGGCGTCGATTCGAGTGGCAGCGAGGCCTGGGCCGATGACGGGCATTTGCTGCAAGGCGTATCGCTGGGTGCGCCGCCGGATGCGTTCAACCACGCGGGCCAGGTCTGGGGACTGACGACCTTCTCGCCCTGGGCGCTGCGGCAACGGGGCTACCGCCCGTTCATCGCGACATTACGCGCGGCGCTGGCGTTCGCGGGCGGAGTGCGCATCGACCACGTGCTGGGGTTGTCCCGCCTCTGGGTGTGTCCGGCGGGCGCACCGGCCATGTCCGGCGCCTATCTCAGATATCCGCTCGACGCCCTGCTCGCCATCGTGGCACTGGAGTCCTCTCGCCATCAAGCAATCGTCGTCGGCGAGGACCTCGGGACGGTGCCGGTCGATTTCCGCGCCCGCGTTGCTGCGCAGGGGGTGCTGGGAACCGACGTCCTCTGGTTCGCGCGCAGCGAGTCATCACCGGAACAGCAGGCACCGCCCGCCGACTTTCTCGACCCGCGCCAGTGGCGCACCGAAGCGGTCGCCACGACGAGCACGCATGATCTGCCGACGGCGGTCGGCTGGTGGATCGGGCGCGACATCGCCTGGCGCGTGCGCCTGTCGCGCACGACCTTCGACGCGCGCGCCGCCCGTCGGGCGCGCCGCGCCGACCGCTCGGCGCTATGGGAAGCGATGGTGGCGGCCGGGGTGGTCAACGAAGGCGGTGAGGCGTCTGCACCGCCAGCGCGTTCCGATTCGGCCTCGGCCGGCGATGCCGGGGACGCTCCGCCGAGATCGGCGGGCCGCCCACCGACGGCGACGCCGCTCGACGCCATCGTGAGTTTCGTGGCGCTCGCGCCTGCCGCGCTCGCGCTGCTGCCCATCTCGGACGCCATCGGAGCGCGCGAAGCCGACAACCTGCCCGGAACCACGACCGAACATCCCAACTGGCGCCGTCGCCTGCCGGCACCGGTGTCGACGCTGCTCGGCGAGCCCGAAGTCGCCTCGCGCGTCGCACGGTTTGCCCGCACGCGCGCCGCCGGTGCGCGACGCAATGCCCCTCGCCGGCCGGCCCACCGATCGACAGGATCATGAATCGTGAGGCTTCCATGACGCCGATCTCGACGCTGCGGGTGCAGTTCAACGCCAGCTATACCTTCGCCGACGCATCGCGCGACGTGCCCGCGTTCGCCGCGCTGGGCGTCTCGCATCTGTACGCCTCGCCGATATGGACCGCGGCGGCCGGCTCGACGCACGGCTACGACGTCGTGGATCCCGGCACCGTGAGCGACGTGCTTGGCGCCGAATCGGGCCTGCGCCGCCTGCGCGACCGGCTGGCTGCTTTCGATATGGGGCTCGTGGTGGATATCGTGCCGAACCACATGGGCATCGGACCGGGAAATCGCTGGTGGTACGACGTGCTTCGACGCGGCAGGAAAAGCCCGTACGCCCGGTACTTCGACATCGATTGGGATGGCAACGCCGACGTCCCCGCGGGCAAGGTGTTGCTGCCCGTGCTGCCGGAGTCCCTCGCGGAGACGCTGGCACGGCGTGCGTTGTCCATCCTGCACGGCGTGACCGGCGAATCGTCGCTCGCATGTGGCGATGCGCGCTGGCCGGTGGCGGCCGACGCGCCGGGGATTGCCGATACGCCGTGCACGCCCCGGGACTGGCAGCGCGTGCTTGCCCGTCAGCACTTCCATCTTGCGCACTGGCCGCTCGCACGCGATGCCCTGAACTGGCGACGGTTCTTCGACATCACGACGCTGGCGGCCGTATGCGTCGAACGGCCGGAAGTGTTCGAAGCGGTCCACCGCCTCGTGCTTCGCCTGTTTGCCGACGGTGTCATCGACGGTGTGCGGGTTGATCACGTCGATGGCCTGAGCGATCCCGGTGCCTATTGCCGCATGCTGCGCGCGACGCTGCGCGAGCACGGTCGAGGGCGCGAGCCGTGGATCGTGGTCGAAAAAATCCTGATGCATGGCGAACGCCTCGACGCCCGCTGGCAAACCGACGGCACGACGGGCTACGACTTCATGAACGACGTCGGCGCGCTGCTGCATGACGAAAACGGCGCAAGCAAGCTCGATGCGCTGTGGCGTACGGCGACGGGCGACACCCGCGACTTCGACGCGCACGTTGGCGAAGCACGGGTGCAGTTGATCGTCGAGCGCTTCGGCAGCGAGATGGCACGGGTCGTCAAGGCGCTCGTCGCGTTGGTGGAGGCAGATGCCAATGGGCCCGCGCGCGATCTTGGCATCGCCAGTCTGCGCCGATGCGCTTGCGCGCTCGCGGGGGCCTTTCCCGTCTACCGCTGCTACCCGGATGGCCCAGAGCCCGAGGACGCGGCCTGCGAAGTGTTGGCCACCGCCATGGCCGGCGCGCGCCAGCGCCTGCACCCGCTCGACCATGCCGCCCTCGCGCAGTTGGGCCGGTGGCTCACGCCGGACGAGGACGGCACGACCGGACTTCGACGCGAGGCACAGATCCGCTTCGCGCAGACCACCGCGCCGTTGGCGGCCAAGGCGGTCGAGGACACCGCCGGGTATCGCTGGGGGCGGCTTCTCTCGCGCAACGATGTCGGCTGCGATGCCGCCACGTTGTCGTTGCCGCTGTCGGCCTTTCATCAGGCCAACGCGTATCGCGCCCAGCACTGGCCCCGGGCCATGCTCACGACGGCGACCCATGATCACAAGCGCGGCGAGGACGTGCGGGCGCGGCTGGCCGTGCTCTCGGAAATCCCGGCGCGCTGGGCCGAGAGGGTCGCCGGCTGGCGGGCGGAGAACGATCGCTTTCGCGATACGTTGCGAAATGCCCCGGATCCTGCGCACGAATTGATGCTGTACCAGACGCTCGCCGGCGCGTGGCCGTGCGCATGGTCGTCCACGTCTGCGACGCGCGAGGCCACGACCCGGTTCGTCGGACGCATCGCGCAATGGCAACGCAAGGCGATCCGCGAGGCAGGTGTGCGAAGCTCATGGCTCGCGCCGGATAGCGCTTACGAAGCGGCCTGCGACGCGTTTCTCGACGCGATCATGGCCGATCCGTCGTTCGTCCAGTCGATGCAGGCGTTCTCCAATGCCATTGGTCCCGCGGGCGCCTTGAACGGTCTGACCCAAACGTTCCTGCGTCTCACCTGTCCGGGCGTTCCCGACACATATCAGGCGAGCGTCGGTTGGGACCAGACGCTCGTCGACCCGGACAATCGTCGCCCCGTGCATTTCGATCTTGACGGCATTGCCGCGCCGGGCGGCGCCATCGACCGCGGCGGATGGCTCTCGCTGATGGACCGCTGGCAAGACGGCGACGTGAAGCTGGCGCTGTTGCGAGCGGTGCTGCGCCTGCGCAAGGCGTTTGCGCCGGCATTCACGCAGGGCGACTACATGCCTCTCGCCGCCCACGGGCCGTGCGCCTCTCAGGTCGTGGCCTTCGCCCGGGTGCCGGCACCGAGTGCGGGCGCGATGGTGATCTGCATCGCCACCCGGCATGCCGCGCATCACCTGGGCGCGACAGGCGCCGCGGCGGTGTCCGACGGCGGCCCCCGTCTGCGGGCGCGGGATTGGCGCGGCACCGTGCTCGATGTCACGCCGGCATCGCGAACATTGCGCTGGCGAAGCCTGATAGACGGCGCGGCAATCGAAGCAAAATCGCACGATGGACTCACGCTCGCGGAAGTGCTCGATGTGCTCCCGGTCGCCGTGCTCACGCCGGCGTGAACCCGCAGGCCCTCGTCGGGGTCACTGCGTAGCGATGTGTACCAATGTGTATCGATCCATTCCCGCCGAACGGCCTGCGACGGTGTCATTTCGTGTTGGCGAGAGACGTGGCGAGCTTGCGTGCCATCGTCAGGTGGTGCTGGATCGTGGGCAGCGTATTACGCGCGAAAGCCTTGAGTTCCGGGTCCTGTCCGGACTTCGCTTCACGCTGGAACAGCCGCGCCGCCTGTTCATGCGCGGCGGGCCCCGCGACCGCCAGATAGGCGACGTCGAAATCGTGGCCCTGCTTGGACTTGAGCGCCTGCAAGTCGGGATCGACCTCCGAGGTCGCCGGCGTGCGGATGCCCTTGCGAGCGGCGATTTGCTGCAACTGGCTTGCCGCCTTGGTGTGATCGGCCACCATCTGGCGCGCGAAGTTCTTCACCTCGGTGTTCGGCGAGCGCTCCAGCGCCAATTGACTCGCCTGCACCTCGAGCATGCCGGAGCGCTCGGCAGCGTCGACGAACTCGGCGTCGACGCCGCCCGGCGGATGCGTCATGAGTCGCGAGTCTCGCGGCTTGCCGGGATCGACCATATCGGCGCCGCCGGGCCTCGGCTCGTGCGGCGTGAGCGGCGTTTGCGCGAGCGCCATCGCCGGCGTGACCAAGGCCAGTTCGGCCAGCAGGCCGTACAGGCGTCGGTGGAAGCGTCCCTGGCTGCGTTGCGTGGGTTTCATGGCGAATCTCCTGAGTCGTGGGGCATTGAAGTCGGCGCTCCGCGGTAGGCAGCACCACGCCGTTGTGCTCAGCCACCCACGGCGGTCCCACCGTTGGGGTGCAACGTCTGCCCCGTCATGTAGCTGCCATCGCGGCAGGCGAGCAGCACGTAGCACGCGGCCAACTCGTCCGGTTGCCCCGGGCGTTTGAGCGGCGTGTTGTCGCCGAACCTGGCCACTTGATCGGCGCTGAACGTCGACGGAATCAACGGCGTCCAGATCGGCCCCGGCGCCACCGCGTTCACGTAGACGCCATGCGGCGCGAGGTTGGCCGCCAGCGCACGCGTGAACGAGACGATCGCCCCTTTGCTGGCCGAGTAGTCGAGCAGCACCGGATTGCCGTGGTAGGCGGTGACCGAGGTGGTATTGACGATGCGCGCTCCCGCCTTCATGTGCACGAGCGCCGCCTGCGTCATGAAGAACATGCCGAATACGTTGGTCTGGAAGGTCCTGCGCAACTGGTCTTCCGAGATCTCGGCAAGGCTCTCGCGCACGTGCTGCTCGCCGGCGTTGTTGACGAGCACGTCGAGGCGCCCCCAGGTCTCGATCACCTTGTCGACCGCCTGACGCGCCTGTGCCCGGTCGCCGATGTCCGCTTCGATCGTCAGACATCTGCGGCCAGTCTCCTCGATGAGACCGCGTGTCGTGCCCGCGTCTTCGGACTCCTTCAGATAGACGATGGCGACGTCCGCGCCTTCCTTGGCGAAGGCCACCGCCACGGCGCGCCCGATGCCGCTGTCGCCGCCGGTCACGATGGCCACCCGATCCGCGAGCTTGCCGCTACCGACGTATTCCTTCGAGGTGTCCTGCGGCTTCGGGTGCATCTCGGCTTCCACGCCGGGCTGCTGCTTCTGCGTCTGCGGCGGTGGTCTGTTGGAATGCTGGCTTGTCGTCATGAGTCGGACTCCTGTGTCGTTACGGGTTGCGGGGGAGCGAGCGGTGAAAAATCGCGCCATTCGCCGTCTTCCCACACGCCCTCGGTGTGCTGGAGGTCGTCGGCGCCGGCATTGCGAAGCACGTTCATCGCCGTGTCGACCGTGTGCGCCGTCACATGCGCGGCGACGATGACGCCGGCGTCGCGGGCGTCGTAGGTTTGCGACCGTGCGCGACGATTGCGCATGCGCGAGAGTGCACCGGCCAACGCGCCGATGTACGCACCGACAAGGGCACCGATGAGCGGAATCGGCCACCAATGCAGGCCGTAC
The DNA here is from genome assembly GCF_000815105.2 of Pandoraea pulmonicola. Taxonomy (NCBI): domain Bacteria; kingdom Pseudomonadati; phylum Pseudomonadota; class Betaproteobacteria; order Burkholderiales; family Burkholderiaceae; genus Pandoraea; species Pandoraea pulmonicola. The sequence continues at coordinate 2,979,763 of NZ_CP010310.2, forward strand.
CGGTAAATCGTTGCGCCGATCACACCGCCGACGATCGTGCCGACCGCGATGCCGAGGACCGCACCGAAGCCGCCGCGCCGCGCGCCGGGATCCGCATGCACGTCCCCGCCGATGGGAAAGCGGGCGTGCTGCCCCGCGGGGTTGAGGAAGAAGATCGACACGTCGTCCGTCCTGAAGCGCCGCGCGTACAGGCGGCGGGCTACTTCGCTAGCCCGGTCGAAGGTGTCGAAGCGTCCTGCCACAATGGTTGCCATGACGTGCCTCCGTGGTGCTTCTCATGCGCTACCGCCGGTCACATCAACTTGCCGAGTTCCTTCGATACCGATGCCGGCGTCTTGTACTCGATATCGGGAATGTGCTCGAGCGTGTCCAGAATCCTGCGCTCGGCGTGCTGGTCGTGCGCGCACGCGAGAAGCTCCGCCTTGCTGCAGGGATAGTCCATGCCCTTGAGCGCCTTCTGTACGTCCACGGGGCTCGGCGGCCGGTTGTGGCCAGTCTGGTGGCCACCCTTGTCACGGGTGGCACGGTCGCCTTCATGCGAACGGGTACGGCTCATTTCGTGACCGGTGTGTTGCGGATGATGGGAAGCCATGGTCTTTCGCTCCAAAAGGGTTGAAAAAATGGGTCGAAGTCAATGGGTGGGTTGTTTGCGCATTCGCGACAGGGCTGCGTAGGCAATTACCGTTGCCCCGACGGCAAGCGCGCCGGACAGCCGCGGGCGCTTGGCCATTGCCGTGTAAGGACAACTGCGGAACACCACACCCTCCATCCCCGCCCGCTCCTGCATGTCGCGGCCCGGCTCGTGCAGCGCATTCTCCTCGCGCGGCCGCGGCGGCTTGTCGGTGCGCTGCGTGCGCGAAAACAGGTTCGACGCCATTCGGTCGAACAACCCGGGCATGTGATACGCGCTCGAGGACATGACCTTGGCCGCGGCGCCGACGAACAGGTCGCGATGCGGGTGCGCCGCGGCGTGAAGAATGGCGTCGGCGGCAAGCTCAGGGTCGTAGATGGGTGGCGGCAACTTCGGCTCGACGTCCAGATAGTTCTTCGCGTGCTTCACGAACATCGTGTCGAGCGCGGCCGGCTTGATCAGCGTGACGCTCACCGGCGCCTGTGCGGACTCCAGTTCGAGCCGCAACGAGTCCGTGAACCCCTTCACGGCATGCTTGGAGGCCACGTAGGCGGCCTGGAGCGCGATCGGCGCATCGGACGCTTCGCTGCCCATATTGACGATGGCGCCGCCAAGCCCGTCCTGTTTGCCGCGCAGATACTCGGCCGCCACGAGCGACCCGTGCACCACGCCCCAATAGTTGGTGTCGAAAAGCTTGCGCTGGTCTTCCAGCGGAACGTCCGAGGCCGCGCCGAATATCGAAACACCGGCGTTGTTAACCCAGGTGTCGATTTCGCCGAAGGCCTCGATGGCCTTTACGGCGACGTTGCGCACCTGTTCGACATCGCAAACATCGGCGGTGACCGGAATGGCCTGACCGCCCTGCTCGCGAATCTCCTCGCAAAGCTGTTCGAGGGCAACCTGATTGCGGGCGACGAGCATGAGCTTGGCGCCGCGCCGGGCCGCCTTGCGGGCCGTCACGAGGCCAACGCCACTGGTGGCGCCCGTGATGACGATGGTCTGCTCGGAGAGCGGTTTCAATCTGTAGCTCATGAACGAGGCTCCTTGTCGAGTGCAGGCCAGGGGACTGTGCCAGTCCGCTGACACTGCCAATCTTCACCGGCTGATGCGTGGTACAGCCCTGCGGCGACCGATATGGCCGCGTCGCACTGCAGCGGCAAGCGCTGACAGTCGGCACCGTCGCCTTCGGGGACGCCGACAGGAATCTTCAACGGCGTGTGAGTCGGCATGTGGGGATTCCAGCAACCAGGTGGAACCACCACGGCGGGCGCTAGCTGGCGAAGCGCGGTTTCAGTAACGACGCTCATACGGACCTCCGGAGTTTCAGGGCAACGGCACGTGACTGCCATCGTGTACCCGAGAATGGATGCAAGTCGCGTTCCATGCGGTCTGCCACGGGAACGCTCGCAGGAGCATCGCCGCGCCATGTCTTGCACGCAGGGCGTCGGGCAGCACCATGGCACTCGCGCGGTGACGAGACCCCCTGCGTCGACCGGCCTTTTGTCCAAGCTTTTGTAAGAATGGTCGGTAGTCCGCAAGGCCCGTGCGCACGAGACGTCGCAGCGACGAGGGCCCGGCGTCGAGAACCGTTGCGCCTTGTGAAATGCGGTTCTCGACGCGCACTGTCGAGGCTGCCCGGCAGTTGTGCGCTGGCAGTCACTCCTGTTGGCATGCCAATTGCACGACGCCCTTGACGGCGCCGATTTCAAGCGCCCCCCGCCCAGCCGGAGTCATAAGTCATGCAGAAAATTGCTTTGATCAGCGAACACGCTTCGCCGCTGGCCGCCATCGGTGGGGTCGACGCCGGAGGTCAGAACATCTACGTCGCCAACGTCGCCCGACAACTCGTGTCGCGCGGCTGCCGCGTCGACGTTTTCACGCGTTGCGACAACCCGGCGCTGCCCCCTGTCGTGCCGGTCGGCCACAACATTCGCGTCATACACGTGCCCGCTGGCCCCCCGCGCGACATTCCGAAAGAGCAGTTGCTGCCGCATATGGGGGAATTCGCGGAGTTCATGGTGCGCTACTGCGCCCACGCGAATCCAGGCTACGACATCCTGCATGCCAACTTCTTCATGTCGGGGCAGGTCGGCATGCGCGTTCGGCAGGTGCTCGATATTCCGCTCGTCATGACGTTTCACGCCCTTGGACATGTCAGGCGCCACAACCAGGGAGCGTCGGACACGTTCCCCGAGGCGCGCATCGAGATCGAGACCGCTCTCGTTCGCACGGCCGACGTGATCATCGCCGAATGCCCGCAGGACAAGATCGACCTCCTCACGCTCTACAACGCCGACCCGCGTCGCATCGAGATCGTGCCCTGTGGTTTCGATGCCAACGAATTCCACCCGGTCGCCCGCGCCGACGCGCGTGCGGCGCTCGGCTGGGACGCCGACGAGTTTTCGATCCTGCAACTCGGTCGGCTGGTGCCGCGCAAGGGCATCGACAACGTGATTCGCGCGTTGCGCGTGATGTTCGACGAGGTGACATGCGGCCGGCCCGTGAAGCTCCACATCGTCGGTGGCCCGGACTATCGCATCGATGTCGACCGCTCTCCGGAACTGGCGCGGCTGTCGAAGCTCGCCCATGAGCTCGACGTTGCCGAGCATGTCGATTTCGTCGGGCGGCGCGATCGCGACGCGCTCAAGGACTTCTACAGCGCGGCTGACGTCTTCGTCACCACACCCTGGTACGAGCCGTTCGGCATCACGCCGGTCGAGGCGATGGCATGCGCCACGCCAGTGATCGGCAGCAATGTGGGCGGTATAAGAACGACGGTCGTCGACGGCGAGACGGGTTTTCTGGTGCCGCCGAAGCAGCCCGAAGCGCTCGCCGCACGTCTGGCCCAGTTGCGCGACGACCGCTGCCTCGCACACCAAATGGGCCTGGCGGGTGCGCGCCGAGCCAATCGTCACTTCACATGGAGCGGTGTCGCGGAGCAGTTGTGCGCGGTCTACGCCAGACTGGCCGGCGCACCGCGCGGCAAGGCGACCATCGTACCGCTGCCGCCCGTGCGCACGATGACGGTCAAGCCGGCCGCTCCCGTGCTTGAAACGCTCAAGGAGAGCATCCGATGAAAGAACTGCACCGCAAGCGCGTGCTCGTCACCGGCGGCGCCGGGTTCCTGGGCTCTCATCTTTGCGAGCGGCTCGTGAGCGCCGGGCATGACGTACTATGCGTCGACAACTTCTATACGGGTGTAAAGGACAACATCGCCCACCTGCTCGACGCCGGCAACTTCGAACTGATGCGTCACGACGTGACGTTCCCCCTCTACGTCGAGGTCGACGAGATCTATAACCTCGCCTGCCCGGCGTCGCCCGTGCACTATCAGCGCGACCCGGTGCAGACGACCAAGACCAGCGTGCACGGCGCCATCAACATGCTCGGACTCGCCAAGCGGACCGGCGCGCGCATTCTTCAGGCCTCGACGAGCGAGGTCTACGGCGACCCCGGCGTCCACCCGCAGGCCGAATCGTACTGGGGCAATGTGAATCCGATCGGGTTGCGCGCATGCTACGACGAGGGCAAGCGGTGTGCGGAGACGCTCTTCGTGAACTATCACCGTCAGCACGGCGTACAGACGCGCATTGCGCGCATCTTCAACACGTACGGTCCGCGCATGCACCCGCAGGACGGCCGGGTGATATCGAACCTGATCACGCAGGCGCTGCGCGGCGAACCGTTGACCGTCTACGGCGACGGCTCGCAGACCCGGGCGCTCTGCTACGTGGACGATCTGGTCGACGGCCTGATTCGGCTCATGGCGGCGGATGTGGCGGCGGAAGTGCCCGTGAACCTCGGCAGCGATCACGAGCTCTCGATGCTCGACGTCGCACGCGAGGTCCTGCATGCCACGGGCTCGAAGGCGCCCATCGAGTTCAGTCCCCTGCCCGCCGACGATCCCCGGCGCCGGTGTCCCGACTTGCGCGTCGCGGGAGAGTGTCTCGCGTGGGCGCCGTCCACCCCGCTCGCCGACGGCCTCGCCCACACGGTGCGCTACTTCTCCCAGCGGCTGGCCACGCTTTCCCAAACCTCGCGCAGGGTCGCGCGCGCCACACCGGCCGCTTCGCTATCGCCACGCAGCAGCGCCCCGGTGTAGTTGCCGAACATTTCGAGGGTCATGTGCGGCGGAATCGGCGGCACGTTCGGATCGGTCACGACATCGAGCACGGTGGGTCGATCCGCCCGAAACGCCTCGCGCCACGCCGCGCGCAAGTCGTTCGGGTCTTCTACCCGGATGCCGTTCAGCCCCAGTTGCCGAGCGTACGCGGCATAGTCGAAGGGGGGCAGCGACTGCGACACGGCAAAGCGAGGGTCGCCCTCCTGCGCGCGCTGCTCCCAGGTCACCTCGTTGAGGTCGCCGTTGTTGAGGACGAGTACGGCCAGCCGCGGGTCGCGCCACGTTTGCCACAGGTTCGACAGGGTGATCAGTTCGTTGATGCCGTTCATCTGCATCGCCCCGTCGCCTTCGAGCGCCACGACCACGCGCGACGGGTGCGCCATCTTGGCAGCCAGCGCATACGGCATGGCCGCTCCCATCGACGCCAGGCCGCCGGAGAGCGAACCCATCATGCCTTCGCGCAGTTGAACGTCCCGGGCATACCAGTTGGCTGCCGTGCCCGAGTCGGCCGTCACGATGGCGTTGTCGGGCAACTGGTGCGAGAGCTCGCGGAACACGCGCTGCGGATTGATCGGCCTGGCATCCGACGCCGCGCGCCGGTCCATGACGCGCCACCAGCGCGCCACGCGCCCCTGCACCTGCCGCCGCCAGTCGTCGTTCTGGCGAACGTGAAGCCTCGGCAGCAGCGCGTCGAGCGTGGCGCGTGCGTCACCGACCATCGCGACTTCCATCGGGTACCGCAAACTCAGCATGCGCGGATCGATGTCGATCTGCACGCCGCGCGCCCGTCCCTCTTCCGGCAGGAATTCGGCGTATGGGAATGCCGAGCCGATCATCAACAAGGTGTCGCACTCGTTCATCAGTTCCCAGCTCGGTTCCGTGCCGAGCAGGCCAATGGCGCCGGTGACCCACGGCAACGTATCGGGGATCACGGCCTTGCCGAGCAACGCCTTCGCCACACCGGCCTCCAGCCGGTTGGCGACGTCGATGACGCGTGCGCCCGCACCGAGCGCGCCGGCCCCGACAAGCATGGCGACGCGCTCGCCTGCGTTGAGCACCTCGGCGGCGCGATCGAGTTCGTCGTCCGACGGCACGACATGGCGCGGCGGCCGCTTGACGCCGTCGACGGCGGCACCGCTGCGCACGCTGCCGTGCACTCGGGGAGGCACCGTGACCGCCGGCAGGTCCTGCACGTCATTCGGGACAATGATGCAGGTGACGGCACGCTGGTCGTGCGCGATGCGCAACGCACGATCGATCACGTGCCGCGCCTGCGCAGGCGTCACGATCTCCTGCACATATTCGTGCGCCACGTCCTTGAACAACGCGTGGAGGTCGACTTCCTGCTGGAAGTCGCCGCCGAGCGAAGCCCGCTTTTGCTGACCGACGATGGCGACCACCGGCTGATGATCCGCCTTGGCGTCGTAGAGGCCGTTGAGCAGGTGAATCGCCCCCGGGCCGGACGTCGCGAGGCACACGCCGGTCTCGCCGGTGAACTTCGCATGCGCGCATGCCATGAAAGCCGCCATCTCCTCGTGCCGCACCTGTACGAACTCAGGCTCGTTCCCGGCCCTGCCAAAAGCGCCGACGATGCCGTTGATGCCGTCGCCGGGATAGCCGAATACCCGCTGCACGCCCCAAAGGCGAAGCCGTTCCAGCAGAAAATCTCCCACGCTCTGTGCCATGACGGTGTTCTCCCGGTAAATACACCACCGTCGCAAGGTTCGTGCCGTGGCGGCGCATCGCGGGCGCGCGTATGCTCGCCTTCCCTGGGAGTTGCGCCGGCATCGGACGCAGTCGTCAACCCTATCCTGCTCGGGTAATTTTCACAGGGCGCTTGAAAAAATGGCATGCCGAACGGGCGCTCACCGAGTCGTCAGCGTGAGAATCTGACGCGCCAGCGCGCGTACGTCGACCGGCTTGGCCACGTAAGCCCGGAAACCGGCGGCAAGCGCCTGATGTCGCTGCGTATTGTCCGCATGCGCCGTCACGGCCAGCACGGGAACCGGCTCGCGCGTGCCCCGCTCGTCGTTGATGTGCCGCACGAGCCAGAACCCATCGCCGTCCGGCATCTCCAGATCGGAAAGCACGATCGTGGGCGTATCCTCGCGCACGGCGGCCAGTCCCTCCTGCCCGCTCCTCGCTTCCCTGACGGTGGCCCCCAGCGTGCGCAACGCGGCTGCCAGGCTCTCGCGCGACGGGCCGTCGTCGTCAACGAGCAGGATGCGATGACCTTCGAGCACCGTTGTCGGCTGTGCGAGCAACGGCGCGGTCTGCGCGGGCATGGCTTGGGGTGGGTGGCCTTCCAGCGGCAATCGTACGGTGAACCGACTGCCGGTGCCTGCGCCCCGGCTCGCCACCTCGACGCTGCCGCCATGCAGTTCGGCAATGTGGCGTACGATCGACAGCCCCAGGCCAAGGCCGCGGCGCGGCGACACAGGCGCGTCGGACGCACGTCGGAAGGCGTCGAAAACGTAAGGCAGGAAGTCGGCCGCAATGCCTTGCCCGGTATCGATGACCGACAGGCGCAGCCAGCGGTCGTCCTGCTCCAGCGTGACCTTCACATGCCCCCCGCGCGGCGTGAACTTGATGGCGTTCGATACGAGGTTGGTGAGCATCTGGCGCAACCGCTCCCCGTCGCCGACCAGCAAGCCCGTCGTGGCGGACACGCCCGACGTGAGGGTCACGCCTTCTGTGGCCGCCATCGTCTGCATCGTTACCGTCACGTCGTGCACGATGCGTTCCACGTCGAGCAGAATCCGCTCGAGCCGGAGCTTGCCCGTGGCCAGCGACGACACGTCGAGAATGTCGTCGACCATGTGGGCCAACGAGCGCGCGCTGCGGTCGATGGCGTCCACGGCCTGCGACTGCATGTCCTTGCCCGACGGATGGCGCAGCACTTCGATCCACCCGTAGATAGCGTTAAGCGGGGTGCGCAGTTCGTGAGACACCGTGGCCAGCAGTTCGTCCTTCATGCGGTTCGAGGTGTCCGCCTGATCGCGCTCGTCGCGTGCACCGCGCAACGACCGTTGAATGTGCCGATTGTCGATGTGCTTCTTCCCCTCGTCGCGCAACACCGCCGTGGCGCCGACGCACTGTCCCCGCGCATCGCGCAATGGCGCACTGGAGAAGGCGGCGCGAAAGGGCCGCCCGTCCGCGCGCAGACACACGATATCGGCGCCCACCACGCTCGCCGTCGCAGCACTCAGGGGACGGTTGAGCGGGTAGCGCGCCAGCCAGTGCCGGGCGGCGAACTGCTCCACGGATTTGCCGATGACCCGCTGCGCCGGAAATCCGAACATCCGCTCGGCGGCCGGATTCCACTGCGTGATGCGAAGTCCGCTGTCGATGCTGACGATCGCGTTGGGCACGGCGTCGAGCACGCCTTCTGTCTTGAGTCGCGCGCCATCGCCACGGAACAGACGGGCCGCCAACACGATGACCGGCACGTAGATCAGCGCTGTCGCCCAGGCCATTTCCGGGGGGATGAGCGGCCGTAGAAGCAGGTCCGCGAACACGGCAACCAGCGACGCGAGAACGAGCATCGTCCAGCGGTGGGCACGATATTTGCTCTTCACCATGGCCACCGCAACGATCGAGGATGCAACCCATGACGCAAAGTCTCTTGTCCGAGCCGCCGGATACGTCGAAATGGCTCGTGATATCTCCGCATCTCGATGATGCCGTCTTCAGTTGCGGACGGCTGCTCGCCGCCTCGCCGGGCAGTACCGTCGTGACGGTCTTCGCAGGTGTGCCGTCCGACGACGGCAAAGCTCCGCCCTGGGACAAGGCAGCGGGTTTTGCATCGGGGCGCGCGGCCATGCAGGCCCGCCACCTCGAAGACCGCGCCGCGCTCGAAATCCTGCGTGCGCAACCGCTCTGGCTGCCGTTTCTCGACCGGCAATATTGTGAAGAGAACACACCGCAGACGATCACACCGGCCCTGCGCGAGGTCATCGACCGACATCCCGAGCACCGTATCCTCGCGCCTCTCGGCTTGTTTCACAGCGACCATGCGCTGGTGTTCGACGCGGTCTGGGCGATGCTCCACGAGCACGCGCACGTGCTGGCCGACGCCGGCGACATCGCCGAAGCCGATGCAGGCGGGTGCGAGCTCGACCGCTGGTGCTTTTACGAGGACATGCCGTACCGGCGGCTCAGCGGACTCGTGGCCGCGCGCGTGCGTCAGTGGCGCGAGCAGGGCTACACGGTCCGTCGCACCGACCTCATTGCGCCTGAGCTGGCCGGCGGCGACTTCGCCGCCGTCAAGGTCGAAGCCATGCAGGCGTACGAGAGCCAACTGGGTCTGCTTGACCCGGAGGCGCTGATCGATCTGAACACTTCCGAGAGTTACTGGCAACTGCAATGGTCTCCTGTATCGCCTTGAGTGCCTGCCCCGCCCGTGTCGCGGGGCAGCGGGATCCGCGCCTGACGGTGGTCGTGCTGTCGCATCGGCGCCCATTCGAATTGCGTCGAACGCTGCGCCGACTCGTCGCGCTGCCCGATCGTCCCGCCATCATCGTCGTGGACAATGGTTCCGAGCGCGCCCTGGCCGAAATGGTCTGCGAGCAGTTTCCCGACGTCACCCTGCTCCGCTCCGCCACCAATCTCGGCGCGTGTGCCCGCAACATCGGCGTGCGCAACGCCAGAACGCCCTACGTTGCCTTCTGCGACGACGATACGTGGTGGGAGCCCGGCTCGCTGTGCCTCGCCGCGGACTGTCTCGACAAGCACACGCACATCGGCGCCATCACGGCGCGAGTGCTGGTCGGCGTGGAACGGCGCGAAGACAGCACCAGCGAACTCATGCGGCACAGTCCGCTCGACACGTTTCCCAAACAGCCGGGACCGACCATTCTCGGCATGCTTGCCGGGGCCACCGTGTTCCGCCGGGCCGCCTTCGTCGCGGCCGGCGGGTACCATCCCCGCTTCTTTCTCGGCGGCGAAGAGGCCCTGCTCGCGCTGGACATTGCCACACAGGGATGGACGCTCGTCTACAGCGACCAGTTGACAGTGCATCACTATCCTTCGCTCATGCGCGACACCGTCACCCGACGGGCCACGCTTGCGCGCAACGCGGTCTGGACGGCATGGCTGCGCCTTCCACTGGGCGCCGCCATGCGCCAGACCTGGCGCCTCGCCCCGAAGGTGTGGCGCGAGGCAGGCGGCGTCGCGGGTTGGGCGCAAACGCTCAAGGGGCTTGCCTGGACCTTGCGCGAGCGCAGCGTCATTCCCCGACGCGTCGAGAGGATGCGGCGCCGCGTGGAGGCCGCGGAACGGACCTTCACCATGCGCGGGGCGCGAACGTGATCGAGGAGCGCCAGCGACGCCAGAGACGTTACGAGCATCGCCGCCGTGCGATAGATGGCTCATCGTGAACGCGCTGTCGAGCCGTCGTTCTTCCCGACCGGTTCCGCCGGCTCCTCCGGTTGAGCCGGTTGCGCGAGACGGCTGTAGAGCGTCTTCAGACTGATGTTGAGCATTTCCGCGGCCCTCGCCTTCACGCCACCGCACCGCTCCAACGTGCCGAGAATCAGCTTGCGATCCATGTCTTCGAGCGGCGTATCGGGCGACACCGTGACGCTGTCGTCGTTGGCAAGCGCCTCGTCGAACTCCGTCAGGATGGGCGGCGGCAGCGTATCGATCACGTCGCCATCGTTGAGGATGCGCGCACGCTGTACGAGATTACGCAATTCCCGCACGTTGCCCGGCCAGTCGTACGCGCGCAGCGCCTTGAGGGTGGCGTCGCTGAACATCACCTGCCGGCCATCGGTATCGGTCAGCGCCGTGAGGAACGCCTGCGCGAGCATCGGAATATCGTCGCCGCGTTCGCGCAACGGAGGCAGCGTGATCGGAAAGACGTTCAGCCGGTGATAGAGATCGAGGCGGAAGCGGCCGTCGCTTACGGCGGCTTCCGGATTGACGTTGGTCGCAGCGATGATGCGCACATCGACACTGGTTTCCTGAGTCGAGCCCAGGCGCGTCAACTGGCCGGTCTCCAGCACGCGCAGCAGCTTCACCTGCGATTCCGGCGGCATTTCGGTCACTTCGTCCAGAAAAAGCGTGCCGCCATCGGCTCGCTCGAAGAATCCCTTGTGCTGACGCTCGGCGCCCGTGAAGCTGCCGCGGTCGTGGCCGAACATCTCGCTCTCGACCAGATTGGCGGCGATCGCGCCGCAATTGACCGCGACGAAAGGCCCTTTGCGTCGCAAGCTCAGATCATGGACGGTCTGTGCCGCGAGTTCCTTGCCCGTGCCCGACTCGCCCATCAGGAACACCGCCGCCTCGCTCGGCGCCACGCGGCTGATCGCCCGGTACACCTCCTGCATCACCGGAGAGTTGCCGAGCATGCGGCCGAAGCGGCCGAGTTGCTGCAACTGCGCGCGCAGCGCAAGAATTTCACCGCGCAACTCGTCCGTGCGGGGCACTCTGGCAAGAATGCCGTTTAGCCGTTGCATATTGATCGGCTTGACGAGATAGTCCGCCGCACCGCGTCGCAACGCGTCAATGGCGGTGTCGAGACTGGCATGGCCTGTCATGAGCACGACCTCGACATCGGCGGCATGCGGGAAATCGTCGACAAGCGTCATGCCATCGCCGTCGGGGAGCATCAGATCGGCAAGGATCAGGTCGGGCACGCGTTTGGCGATCTTTTCGCGCGCCTGGGCAAGCGTCGACACGGCGTCGCAGTTCAACTGCTGTTCATGCGCCAGGGCACTGAGCATGTCCCGCGTGTCCTGGTCGTCTTCGACGATGAGAATGTATGGCATCTCGCAGGCCTCGGTCGGTTTGCTACCGTCGCATTGCTCGGACAGCGATCGGAAGCCGAAGGTTGCCGCATCGGACCATGCAATGTAGCTATCCGAACGTCATCGGGCGACCAAACAATCAATCCGTTGCTGCGAACGATACGTTACCCTTTATAGACGGAAACCAAACCGACGTCTGTCAGTGCCATCTTACAGATCCGGCCTTACCGGACGCGAGAACGAGGCTGCCGCACCGGCGCCATTGCCCGCATGTGCTGCATGCTACTGCGTCAACTCTCGCAGCGCGCAGTCCCAATCATGGGCGAAACGGCCGATGCCGAAGCGCGCCTGCGCATCGCGTCGCGCAGCCTCGCCCCATTCCCTGGCGAGCGACGGGTCGCGGATCAGGTTGTGCATCGCGTCGGAGAGCACGTCCAGACGCGTGTCCGCCACGCCGTTGTGTCCCGAGCGAATCAGCATGGCCATCTCCGTTGTGGCGAGCGCCACGATCGGCAGGCCGGCCATCATCGCTTCGATCACGGCAAGGCCGAGGCTCGTGTATCGAATCGGATTGAAGAAGAATCGGTACGCGCACATGAAGCGCGGCAACTCCGACGCCGGAATTTCGCCAATGCCGCCGAGTGCCTGAGCGTCCATCCCAACGAGATCGAGCGGGATTTCGCCGCGCAGGCGCTCGAACACATCGGCGCCGAGTCGCCGGCCGCGCCGGGCGAGATGATTGACGACTGTAATGCCCTTGGGCAGCGTGCCGTGCCACTCGACCTCTTCGACCAGACTGACGCCGTGCTCGATCACACGCGTCGGCGTGTCGCCCGAATCCCACATCAGCGCATTGAACGGTGTCACGTGAATAAGCATGACGTTGGGGTCCCGCACCGGATGTCGCGTGTCGGTTGGATGCCCCTGCGGTGGGTCGTGTTCGACGAACGCCGTCGGCAGGCGCCGCTGCGCGTCGCTCAACAGCGCAGGCCCATCCTCCAGGTAGTGGCGATGGTGTTGATACAGCACACAGTCGAACTCGGTATGAGGCACCGCGTGATACGGTACCTCGTGCACGTTGCCGCCCCACGGCAATGCACTGCCGCAACGCGCATATCCAGCGGGATTGTCCGGCTTTGTCACGATGTAGAAGTCGTGCGGCGCGTGCGAGAGATAGAACAGATAGTTGCCATGGACTTGCCACGTGAGCACTTTCAGCCGTCGCATACTGAATCTCCCGCGCTCAGCATCGCCCTGACGTGGCGCATGACCTGGGCCACCGAAACCTCGGTCGCGCACTCGTGTCCGTACGGACAGGAATGAAACATGCAGGGACGGCACGCCGGATGCTTTGCCAGCACGTCGTGCCGCTCCGCATCGAGGGGCGCCCAGCGCGCGACATCGCTGCCGCACGCCACCACCACGCTGCGCGCCCCCATGGCGGCCGCGATATGCGAGACGCCGGTGTCGTTGCAGATCAGCAGCCGGGCATGGGCAATGAGGGCCGCCAGCGTGCCGAGCGACGTCTTGCTGCAGAAATCGATGACGGGCTCCTGCGCGCGCGCCGCGAGCGCCTGTGCGATGTCCCGCTCGTGCGCGCCGCCGGTCAGCACCACGCGAAAACCCGCCTTCGCCACCTTGTCCGCCACGCTGGCGTAGCGCTCCACGGGCCAGCGCCGCGACGGCATTCGCGAGCCGGGGTGAATGACGACGAAGCGTCCCGGTTCGAGCCGGAATTTGTCGCACAGCACCTGGAACGTCGCGTAATCCAGCGCGGCCAACGGGAACTCGAGGTGATCGCCCCAATCCTGATAGCCCATCGCGCGCGTCAGTTCGAGACATCGGTGGACTTCCGAGCCTGCTTCCGGCCAGGGCAGACCGTGCTCGACACCCTTTTCGGCGAGATCCGCGGACACTGGTGAAGCCTCGTCATGCGGCACGAACCCCACATTGCATGCGGCCCCCATCCGGCTCACCACGGCATTCGAATACGTGCCGCTGCCATGCAACTGCACGGCGAGGTCGAAATGCCGTTCCCGGCATTGCTGTTCGAAGGCGCGCAGTTGCCCGGCATCGGCGCCCTGCTCCGGCAACCCGGGCGCACCGGGAAACGGCAGGAAGTCATCGATGTACGACTTGAAACGCGACGCGAACGACTCGGCCCACGGCAGTCCGGCGAGCGTAATTCTCGCGGCGGGCTCGCCCAGCCGGATCGCCCTGAGCGCCGGCACGGCGCATAGCATGTCGCCCAGTTGCAGCGCCCGGAACACGACGATGCGTCGGTGCTTGCCCAGATTCGGAAGCGTCAGGCGCGGCGGCGTCCCGGCGCAGGCCATTGGCGTATCGGCCGAACGATGCCGTGCTGCGGATATCGGAAGCGTGCTCATAGGAATAGCACCTTGAAGTGAAGACCGCCCCGCACGCGCCAGTACAACGAGACCGGCGGGATGGCGATCGATGTCCAGATCATCTCGGCGACGTGCGCCGGCGTGCGCGCGGTATGCCGCAACCGTCTGACGCAGAACACGGCCGTGGCGACACCCCAGACGATCAGTGCCGCAGCGGCGGCCGCGTATTGCCCGAAGACGGTCAGCAACACCGCGAGCAGCAGCGCGAATCCAGCAATGTAGTAAAGCCACGGCGGCGATGGCCGAATGTGCCGGCGATAGAGGGCCGGGTACTTCTTGTAGAGCAAGGCGTCGAAGAACACCTTCGACTGCTGGCTGACGCTCACACCCCAATGCGCGGGGCGCACCGGGTGCAGGACACGCGCGCCCGGCGCGCGCGAGACGGTCCCGACGTTGCGCAGCGCGAACATGAGATCCGCGTCTTCTCGCCAGGCACGGGTGAAGCGCTCGTCGAAGCCGCCCACCAAGGCAAGCGCACTTCGCCGCACGAAGCAGTTTGCCGTGGCGAATTCGGCGTGCGCCAATCCACTGGCATCGCGTTCGTAGTCGGTTGGGGGATCGGCAATCGGCATCTCGATGTCTCCCGCGACGGCCGCCGCCCCGGGCTCGCGAAGCAACGCGGCGCAACCGCCCCGCAGCCACAGCGGATCGGGGATCGTGTCGTCATCCGTGAATGCGACGATGGGCGCCTTCGCGAGCCGCCAGCCCGCGTTGCGTGCGGCGGCCGGGCCTTGCGTCTTCGCGACGGGCAGGTAGACCACCTCGGGCGCGCCCGCCATGCGGGCCTGAAATTCGGCAACGACGTCGCGTGTGGCAGCGTCGGGGCCATCGTCCGCCACGATGATCTCGAATGCCGTGGCGTCGAACCGCTGCGCGCACAGTGCCGTGAGGCACCGGCGCAGCAGGTCCGGACGACGCCAGGTCGGCACCACGACCGACACGACGAGATGGGAATCTGTCGCGGAGCCCATGGAACTCATTGCGCCTTCTCCAGCAGGAACGGGCCGATGACGAGCGCGTCGAGAGGCGACGCCCAGAAGCATTCGACCGCATCGCGCGGCGTGCAGACGATGGGTTCGCCACGCGTGTTGAACGACGTGTTGACCAGCACCGGCACGCCGGTCAGCGCCTCGAACTCCGTCAGCAACGCGTGATAGTCCGGGTTTTGGGACGCGTTCACGGTCTGCACCCGAGCGGTGCCGTCGACGTGACACACGGCGGGAATGCGGGTGTCCCGGCCTGACGCAATGCCGTACACGAACAGCATGAACGGCGCGTAGAGCTTGCCGCCTTCCTCCCGCTCGCGTCGCATTGGGCGGAACCACTCATGGGCCTTCTCCTCGAGCACCACTGGCGCCACCGGCCGGAAGTCCTCGCGATCCTTGATCTGGTTCAGGCGCTGCTGCATGCCCGGATCGATCGGCGAGGCCAGGATCGAACGCGCGCCGAGCGCGCGCGGACCGAACTCCATGCGCCCCTGGAACCAGCCGATCACGCGATTCTGCGCGAGCAACTTCGCCGTCTCGCGAGGCACGTCGTCCAGGCGGCGATAGCACAGCTTGGCCTCGTCGAGGAAAGCCCTGATCTCTGTCTCCTCGAACGACGGACCGAGATAGGCGTGCGCCATGCGCCAATCGCCGCGCGTGCCACGTTGCTTGAAATCGACCCACAACGCCGCGCCCAGCGCCGTACCGGCATCGCCCGCGGCAGGCTGCACCCAGACCGACGCGAACGGTCCCTCGTCCCGCACGCGCGCGTTCATCACGCAGTTGAGCGCCACGCCACCGGCCATCG
The DNA here is from genome assembly GCF_000815105.2 of Pandoraea pulmonicola. Taxonomy (NCBI): domain Bacteria; kingdom Pseudomonadati; phylum Pseudomonadota; class Betaproteobacteria; order Burkholderiales; family Burkholderiaceae; genus Pandoraea; species Pandoraea pulmonicola. Next base: position 2,995,468 of record NZ_CP010310.2, read on the forward strand.
CGAGACAACGCTCGCCGGTCTCCTTCGCCAGCCACTGCGTCATGTCGAGGACGAGGGACTCGAGCGTGTCCTGCAGCGATCGCGCGATGTCGAAATGGTGTTGTTCCAGCGGCCAGCCGCGCTGGCGGGCCGGGCCCAGCAGTCCGGTGAGATCGCGCTCCGGCGTCACGTAGGTCCCGTGGCCGACATAGCGCGCCAACGCCTGCATCTCGGGCAGATACGAGGGCTGTCCGAACGAAGCGAGCGCCATCACCTTGTACTCGTCGGACGAGTGCAGAAAGCCGAGATGCCTCGTAATGCGCTCATAGAGCAGGCCAAGCGAATTCGGTAGATCGATCTGCTTGATGCGCTGATAGCGACTCCCGTCGAACAAGCCGTAGCTCGTGGTGACGAGTTCTCCGCGGCCGTCCATCGTGAGAACCGCACAGCGCTCGAACGGCGCGGCGAGAAACGCGCTGGCCTCGTGGGCCAGATGGTGCTCCACGTTGTGCCATTGATATGGACCGTCATGGCGCAGCCCTCGGAACCGCTTCTGCAGATGGTGCGGCACGCCGTCGGCCAGTTGTCGCGGCGCATTGACGACATACGACAGGAACAGCGGATCCCAGGGCGAACCGTTGCCTGCGGGACTGGCGTGAGCCGACGGCATCAACGGCAGTTGCATGAACGCGTTGTGCAAGTCCTGCGAGGATCCACCACGCATGTCGATGCCGGGGATATCTCCGCGTGCGACCTGCAACCACGGATCGTATGCATAGGCGACGTCATGCACGTCGCGCATTTCGATATCCGCCACCTGCAGGCAATAGTCGATGGCGTGGTAAGGCAGCTCCCAGGCCGAAAACGGGACGGGCCGCTTCCCATGCTTGATGTGGGTGAAGCGTTCCTCCTCGGCTGCCGCGACGACCTCCCCGTCCCGTATCAGACACGCGGCGCTGTCGTGAAAGGCGGCGTTGACGCCCAAGGTGTAACGCGTTGCGGACTGCGGCATGTCAGCGACTCCTCGCAAGAATGTCGTGCGCGGCGGCGACGGCGGCTCCAGCCGGCAAGGTGTCACGTGCGCCGCCATGCGCGGGACGCAGCAGCGCCGTGCGTGGCGCCTCGCCGTGCACACTAGGCTCGGTGCGTGAAGTGCGCGACGTACGAGACAGCAGGAGACGCGCCGCCGCGACCACCGCGTCCGGCGACACGCCCGTCAGACACGGATGGCCCGGCTGGTCGCACACGCTGCGGTAACAATTCCGGCATGGCACGTCAACGTTGAGCACGCGATTCGGCACCTGCCAGGGACGATGCTGCGGATTGGTGAGTGCGTAGAGATCGACCACGGGCGTGCCGAGCGCGGCTGCGATATGGACCGGGCCCGTGTTGTTCGCGACGAGCAGGTCGGCGCGTTCGATCAACGCCGCGAGCTTGCCCAGCGACAGCGCGCCCGCGAGCGGCACCGCTTTTCTGCCGATGCGGGCACAGATCGCCGCCACGAGCGCCTGTTCGTCGTGGCTGCCGGTCACCGCGACACCGTCGAAGTCGCACGCGAGCTGGGCGCCCGCTTCGCCGAAGCGCTCTGCCGGCCACCGCCGCGATGATGCCGTGGCGCCCGGATGAATGACGAGCCAACGCCCGGCCGAATGGTGACGACGTGCTGCGGCAAGCAGTTCGGCGACAGCCCTGCGATCCTGACGCCGGACCTCGAACCCGAGGCGGTCGTCGGAGGTCACGGCGCCCACCGACTGAACGAGCGCGAGCTGACGCACCACTTCGTGCCGGGTCCCCGAGTGCGGCTCGGTTTCCGCGATCCGGTCGGTCAGCAGCGCGTAGGGATTCTCCCGGCAATGGGCAAGCCGCAGCGGAATGCCGGCCAGCCGACACATCAACGCGGCAGGCAGTGGGCTTTGCGAATACACCGTGAAGATCGCCGCCGCGTCGAAACGCGCTTCGCGCAGGCGTTCGATCATCGCGAGGTCCGGCTCCGGCGTCGAAGTCACGGGATGCTTCACCCAGGGAGCATCGTAGGCCCACACGTCGTCGATCATGTTCAGGAACGGCGCGAGCTTCGCGGCGGACGACGACGTCAGCAGCGTGAGATGGCGGTCGCAGCCCGACTGTTTGAGCGCCCGCATCGCCGGCGTCGTCATCAGCACGTCGCCCATGTTGTCGAGCCGGACGCAGAGGATGCGCCGCGCTGCACGCCAGCCGTTCATGATGGCCTCCCGAGCGCGACGGCGCTCGCATCGCGCACACGCGAAACCACCAGACGCGAGGCCTGGTCCACGGCAGCCACGGTGTGATCCGGCGTACGGTGCATGCCGGGTCGCCATTCCGTTTCGTTGCCGCAGTCGACGAGCACCGTCTCGCAACCTGCCACGTTGCCGGCTTCGATGTCGTCGAGAATGTCGCCGATCATCCAGCATCGGGACAGCGGCACGCCGATATGGCGCGCAGCCGCCCGCAGCAATCCCGGTGCCGGCTTGCGGCACGCGCAAACGGTGCGATAGGCGGCGTCGCGTCCCTGGGGATGGTGCGGGCAGTAGAAGAACCCGGCGAAGTCCACGCCGTAGTCCGCCATCACGCGTGACAGATGTTCGCGCACGTCGTTGAGCGCGGATTCCGCAAAGTGGCCGAACGCCACACCCGGTTGATTGGACACGACGGCGACCGGCCAGCGCAGCGATGCGAAGTCGCACAGCGCCTGCTCGGCGCCTGGCGCCAGACGAATGCGGCTCGGGTCGACGTTGAACGGGTCGTCGTCGATGAGCGTGCCGTCCTTGTCGATCAGAATGGCGCCCGCCGGGAACGTGTCGCCAGAGATCACGGCCATGACGTTTCTCGCATCGGCAGCACCATGACCTCCGGAATGACGGTGCCGTCGGGCTGCGTCAGGACGAAACGCACGGTGTTGGCCACGTTTTCGGGCGGCTGCAGCGTCGTCTCGTCGATGTCGGGAAAACGCTCGAGCAGGAACGGTGTGCGCATGCCGCCAGCGACGATCGCCGTGACCTTGATGTCGGCCTCGCGCAGTTCGGCATGCAGCGCGTGCGACAGCCCGAGCAGGCCCCACTTCGTGGCGTGATAGGCCGAGGCGTTCGGCCAGGCGCGCTTGGCGGCCGTCGAGGCGATGTTGACGATGTGTCCGCCGCCGCACGCGCGCATCATCGGCACGGCGGCATGACACATCAGGTACGGCCCGAAGAGGTTCGTCATCAGCACGTCGTGCCACGCCGCCGCACTCACTTCGTCGACCGGCGCGGTGATGTCGATGCCGGCGTTGTTGACGATCACATCGAGCCCGCCCATGCGGGCACGGGCATCGTGGACGGCTTCGGTGACCGACGCTTCGTGGCGAACGTCGAAGCATTGAAACGCAACGTCGAGCCCCTGCGCGGTCAGGCTTTCGCACGTCGTGGCGGCCAACGTGCGATCCACGTCCGCCAGCGTGACGCGCGCCCCCGCGCTCGCGAGGTTCTCGCAGATCGCCGCGCCAAGGCCTCGGGCGCCGCCCGTCACGAGGACGTTTCGCCCTCGCAACGTTGGCTCGGCCGTCGGGCGCGCATCGTGATGTTCCTTTGCTGACATGCTGGCTCCTGAAAGACATTCCAAATGGCACAACGGTTGACGGGACAACTGACTGAGACAGAGCGAATTGCATGCCAGTCAGGAGCGCGTCGGTTGACGACCTGACGCAGTAATGCGTAACTCCATGTTTCATAAAGCGTTCCGTTCCCGGACAGGGTGACGGGACGCGCATCCGCGAGTGGCAGTGTCGTGCGGTGCCGCACCTCCGCCCTGCCTTTCTGCCAGCCCTGTGTAATTTGGCGATGCCCGGCCTCGGGGCGCTCGCCGGCGCTCAGTCGTCCGACAGCGCGAGCGTTTCGGAGGTGCGGTTGGCGCGATGCTGCGCCACGGCGCGCAGACAGTGCGCGACGCAGCCGGCAAGCGCCTCGTCGAAATGCGGCTGGGCGCCGGACACGGCGACGACGATGCCGTGCTGCGCCACGCTTCCCCAAAGATTGGTGTCGCCCCTGCGCAGCCGGTGCGGTTCGCACAGTTGCACGACGCGACTGTCCTTGCCGGTGAGCCACGAGACCCGGGCCTTGGCGCGCGCATAGGCACCGTAGTCGGCGTCCCATTGCTTCCGGTCCGGCAGCGAGAGCTCGTACAGGATCGACTCCTCGAATGTCGCGACGTCGGGCCCCATCGCGGGATCCATCACAACGATGTGCAGGCAGCCGCTCTGGCTCACGGTATCGTTGTGCATGGCGCTCAGCAGCGTGGGCATGAGCAGTTCCAGCGCCTCGATGGCGGCTTCCCGGTCGGCGAAGTGACTTCCGTTGTGGCGCGTCATGTCAAAAGCGGTGAGGTTCGGTGGGTTGCTGGGAAGTTGCGGGGTGAGCGTCGGCATTGCGTTCTCCGGAAAGGGAAACAGGGATGTCTTGGTCGCCGCCGGCCCCATGCGCCGCCAACGGCAGCGTGATGCGCAAGGTCACACCCTCGTCGTCGTGCGATCTCGTGAGGTAGGCGCCGTGTTGTTCCAGGCTGGCCTGGATCGAGGTGAAGTCGAGCAAAGAGAGTTCGGGGGCGTCGAACAGCGGGCCGCCGAGTACGATCGCCGCGTCCGTCGCCCCGCTCACCACGCGGACATCGAGCCGTCCGTCCTGGCCCGCCATCTCCACGCCGAAGCGCAGGATTTCCCACAGCAGGTGGTGCAGCCCCGGCGCGTCGACGGCGACCACCGGATCGTCGCTCGTCATCTCGCGGTTCAATTGCGTCCGATGAACGCGCAACGGCTCGCGCAAGGCATCGAGCACGCCGTCGACGAAAGGCACGAGCTGCACGGGTTGCATGACGACGCGACGCTCGATCTGCTCCAGCTCGCGCTGTTGCTCCTGGAGGTGCCACAGCTGCGCGTAGACGCTGCCGCGGGCGAGCAGGTCGTCGTGGCGGCCTTGCTCCACGATACGGCCCCGATCCATCACGAGGATCCGATCCGCACCGACGATCGTGGACAGTCGATGTGCGATCAACAGGCTCGTGCGTTGTTCGGCCAGTTGCATCATCTCGGCTTGGATCGCGCGCTCGGTTCGCGTGTCGAGGGCGGACGTGGCTTCGTCGAACACGATGATCGGCGGACGCTTGAGCAGCGCACGAGCGATGGCGATGCGCTGCCGCTCTCCGCCCGAGAGTCGCATGCCGCGCTCGCCGACGCGGGTCTCGTACGCGTCGGGCAGCGCCTCGATGAAGGGGGCAAGTTGCGCGCTGCGTGCGGCCTTGACGACATCGGCGCGCGTGGCGCCCGGCCGACCGTAGGCGATGTTGTATGCGAGCGTTTCGTTGAACAGGATCGTGTCCTGCGGCACGATGCCGATGGCGTCGCGCACGCTCTGTTGCGTGACCTCGCGCAGATCCTGGCCATCGATGCGTATGACGCCGGCGTCGGGCTGATACAGACGAAAGAGCAGGCGCACAAGCGTCGATTTGCCGGAGCCGCTGCCGCCGACGACGGCCACCGTCTGGGCGCTGCCCACGCGAAACGACACGTCGTGCAACAGTTGCCGCCCCGGCTCGTAGCTGAAGTCCACGCCCGAAAACTCGATGGCGCCCCCCGTGACGACGAGCGGGCGGGCGTCGCGCGCGTCGTTGTCCTCGTCCGGCCGCCCCTTGGCGAAGAGCAGCGCGAAGAGGCGTTCGATGTTGGTGATGGCGTCGTTCGTCTCGCGGAACACAAAGCCCAGCGAATTGAGTGGCAGGCTGACCTGGATGATGTACGCGTTGATGAGCACCAGATCGCCGAGGGTCATGGCGCGGGTCATGACGTGCTGCCCCGCGAGCAGCATGACGGCGGCAATGCCGGCGCCGATACAGGCGCTCTGCCCGATGTGCAATGCGGAGAGCGCCGCCTGGTTGGCCACGCCCGCCTTCGCCCAGTCGTCCGCGACGACGCGCAGCCTTTCCGTCTCGAACGACTCCCGCACGAAATACTTGACGGTGTCGGCATTGAGCAGGCTGTCGACGATGCGGCTGCTCTGTGCGGCCTCGAGCGCGTTGACCTGCTTCTGCATGCGCATGCGGCGGCGCGTAGCGTAGGCCGTCCATGCGGCGTAGGACACGAACGTCGTCGCGATGATCGCGAGAAACCCACCGCCGTAGTTGCGCACGATGATCACCAGGATCATCCCGATCTCGACCAGCGTCGGGACGATGGCGAAGAGCGAGACGCCGAGCAGGAAGCCCACCGCCGTCGTCCCCTTTTCCATGTCGCGAATGACCGCACCGGTTTCCCGTTGTGCGTGAAACCGCGCGCTCAGGTGGTGCAGGTGCGAGAAGGTCCTGACGGTCAGGTCCGCCACGGTGCGCTGCGTGACTTCGCAAAAGGCGACGTCGCGCACCTCGTTGAAGGCGTTGGACATGAAGCGCACGACCGCGTAACCGAGGATCGCGAAGACCGGCAACATCGCGACCGTCGGCGCGCCCAGCTCGTCCACGATGCGTTTGAGCAGTACCGGGACCGACACCGAGGCGAGTTTCGCGGCAAGCAGCAGCGCCAGCGCGAGGGCCACGCGCCAGCCGTGCGCGCGCACGGCCTGCCAGAGGTAGGCTGCGATCTGCCATTTCACATTGCCGGATGCGGGATCTGTCTTCGATGTCATGACCTTCTGGCTCGCCGGGCGTGGCGTTGGATGCGCGGCGCGGGACGGGGCAAACCCATGGTCTCAATGGCGGCGCAAGAGTCATACCAAGGCGCTTATGCCAGGCTGTGCCGGGCGGTTCCAGGGCGATGGCGGGAGAAAACTGCAAAGACGTGCAAATTGGCAGCGCGGCACGGTTGCCTTGTTGCATGGAGCCAACTTATGATGCCGGATTGAAGGGAATTTAGAGGATCGCAACAATGCGTCGTGAGACAGTTCTCGTGACAGGAGGGGCCGGTTACATCGGCTCGCATACGTGCGTGGCGCTGCTTGACGGTGGCTACGACGTGGTCATCGTGGACAACCTGGTCAACAGCCGGAAGATTGTCGTGGAACGCATTGCCGAGATCTGCGGGCGCGCGCCGGTGTTCATTGAAGGGGATGTGTGCTCGGAGAGCGTGCTGGACCGTGTGTTTACGGACTTCGACATCGCGTGCGTCATCCACTTCGCCGCGCTCAAGGCTGTGGGCGAGTCGGTCAGCAAGCCCGTCGAGTACTACTGCAACAACGTCGGCTCCGTGCTGACGCTGGTGCGGGCCATGCAGAGGCATGGCGTGCGCGATCTCGTGTTCAGTTCTTCGGCGGCTGTGTACGGAAATCCCGAGAGAATGCCGATCGACGAGTCGTGCGCGCTCTCGGCGGCAAGCCCGTATGGGCAAACCAAGCTCATCGCGGAGACCATACTTCGTGATACGGCCAACGCGGATCCCGCGTGGCGCATCGCCATGCTGCGGTACTTCAATCCGGTCGGCGCGCACGAGAGCGGACGGATCGGCGAAGACCCGCTCGGCATACCCAATAACCTGATGCCGATCGTCACCCGTGTCGCGCTGGGCCACCAGCCGACGTTAAAGGTGTTCGGCAACGACTGGGACACGGTGGACGGTACGGGTGTGCGCGACTATGTCCACGTGATGGACCTTGCCGACGGGCACGTAAGAGCGCTCGACGCGCTGCGACGCCTGGGCCATGGTTTCACGGTGAATCTCGGGACTGGCCGCGGCTATTCCGTCCTTCAGCTCATCCAGGCGTTCGAGGCCAGTTGCGGACAACGCGTGCCGCACGAATTCATGCCCAGGCGTGCAGGCGACGTCGCGTGCTGCTATGCGTCGACGTCGCTGGCGCAGGCGCTTCTGGGCTGGAAAGCCAAACACGGCATCGAGCGCATGTGCGTCGACCACTGGCGTTGGCAGGTCAACAATCCGTCGGGCTACGCCTGATCCGTCAGTTGTCCCCTCGGCCCCCGCTGGTCCATCACTGGCTCGACACGTCAGGGCGCAGCCACCGCAGGCCTGCGATGGCTTGGCTTCCTTTCACCTTAGCGCTCCTGCCGAAGTTGCCGTCGCTCGTCGTCGCTGAGCATCGACATCAGCGCCGGATCGAACTGCTTGCCGTGGCCGAGTACCTGCACCGGGATCCTCGCGTCATACGGCGTCTGTGACGGCGTCGACGCCGCTCCCGCCGGCAAGGCCCTGCGAAGGTCACCGGCCGCAGGCGCCGAAGCGTCGCCGCCCGTCCCCAGCATCCGCACGTTGAAGATCGACGGTCTCGATTGGCGAGCGGCAGCCCTGTCGCGCGCCACGGCATCCTGCGAGGCGCTCGCGGCCTGCGACGCCGTGGTACTCGCATTGGCAAGCGCGCCGACGTTCACTGCCGCGACGGTCGGCATGCCCGTCGACTTGCCCTGCACCTGAATGTTCTCGGCGTTCACCACATGCAGGGCCGCCACGTTGGCATTGCCCGAAACGCGGATCCCGGCCTCGCCCGCATCGATCGTCCCCAGCGGGGCGATGAGGTCGACGTCCCCCGCCGGCACTTCGGCGATCGGCGCCAGCGTGGCGATACCCGCCCCCGTCGACGGGACTTGCGAGGCGAGCGTCACGTTGCCCTTGTCGTCGTAGGTCAGCTTGGGCGGCGTATAGAGCACCGTCGTCTTGGCGCCGCGCCCCGCATTGATGTCGCCTTGCGCAGACCACGCCAGGATGCTGCCACCGAACGTCGTCATGATGCGGGAGAGTCCGAGCAGCACGCTGCTGCGCGAATACAGGTTGATGTCGCCCGCGCCCTGTGTGACGATCCCCGAGGTGGCAGGCGGCACGACGCCTGGTACGCCGGCAATGATCTTGCCGGAAGGCGCCAGCATGTCGATATCGCCACCGAAGTACGTGCGTATGCCAGCGCCGCCGAACATCGTGATGTCGCCCGCGCGCGCCGCACTGTCCGCCGTTTCCGGGAACAGCGCGGCAATGGCGTTGCGCCCGCGCAGGTAGCTCCCGTGGCGACGGCTGTCCACGTCGTTGTACTCGCGTCCCCCCGCTTTCAGTTCGGCGTAGAACACGCTTCGCAGGAAGATACTCCGCGCGTCGGCCGTCAGCGTGTCGAAGTACGCAAGCGCCTCGGCGCTCGAGCCCGAGAATCCGTAGCGCGACTTGAGCCACGCCGCGAGCTCGCCTTCGTACGTCTTCGCGACCTTGCCCATCGCGCCCAGCGGGGCGTCCACGGCAAGCAGATTCGCGGGGGCGAGATAGCGCCGCAGACCCGCGTAGTCGGGACCGCCCGCGCCAACACCCGCCATGGCGACGATGGTCGCCCCCGGGCGGCTGTCGCCCGTCGCAATCGGCCCCACGCTCGTGATGGAACCGAGGTCGGCCTGATAGAGATGGCGGCCCGCTGAGATCTCCAGCGCGCCCGGCCCGGCCACCAGGAAGTTGGATTGCAGGATGTCGCGGCCCGCACGCACGACCGACACGTCGGTGGCGTCGGGGTGATACAGCAGGTTTCCGGACGACTTGGCGCTGTAGGCGCCATCGGCGTAGATGGGCTTGCCGTTGACGTAGAACGCCGGCACGGCGCCGGCGCCCACGACGTCCCGACCGGCGATGACCCAGACCGGTTTGGCCGCAACGTTCCACTGGTTATACGGATAGCGCGACGCCATCGTGCCGCCGTTGGTGAAGTCCAGAACTTCGCCCGTGCGCAGCCCCACGATATCGCCCTCGACCGCGTAGAAGCGCTGCGGGTCCGCATCGCCGGCATGCAGATCGCCCGTAATCGTGTTCGAGCCGAACGCGTAGAGCGATCCGGCGCCGGCGCCGACTGGCAGGAAAGTCGCCATATTGCTGACGGTCCTCGCGTTCTGACCCGCATAGCCGATGAAGGCGGGATGTGCGGGCGTCGCCACGACGCTCGTGTCGGCGCCGGACATGTTCAGCGACAAGCCCATCGCCTGAATCGATTTGCGGGCGAGTATTTCGAGTTGCCCCGCCGCCGAGGGCGCGAGCGTCACCGATGTGGTGTAGACGTTGGCGCCGTCGTAGAGCCTCGCACCGTAGTAAATCCCGCCTCCACCTGCCGCGGCACGCAGGATGGCCGGATAGTCGCCGACCGAGCGCGACTGGCCGTCGGTCGTACCGACCGTGGTCGGCGTCAAATTGCCGCCCGCGGCGAGCAGATCGACCGACGTGCGATCGTTCCACAGCGAGAACCAGCTGTAGCCGCCGCCACGGTAATCGACGGACGATCCTTCGGAGGTGACGCGGTACGGCGTGGTGTTGTGAACCAGCGCCCGGCCCGGATCGTCCACGCGCGAAAGCACGAGATCGCCCCGCGACGCGAAGGACACAGCGCTGTCGCCGAGCACGAGCGTCGGGCCGCCGTTGGAACGTCCGCCGTTCGGTGTATCGAGGTCGACGGCCCGCGGATCAGCCGTATATGCGAGCGACTTCACTCCGTAACCCAGATCGATGCGACCGATGGCGCCCGCACTGAGGCTCAGCGCACCACGCAGGTTCGTGAGCGTGCCAGTGAGGTTCGCGTCGAGAACCGCCCCGCGCACGAAGAGCGACTCGTTCGAACTGCTTCGCGTCATGTTCGGGTCCAGCGGATTGAGCGAGCCGCCAATGCGCACATTGAGATCCCCGCCGCCGGTCACGATCCAGTTGCCGTCGGCCGTCACACGCCCCGTGCCGCCCACGGCGACGTTCAACCCCTGGCTGATGCGCTCGGTTGAATCGCCCATCGCGGCCACCACGCCGGCGTCGCCGCCCACCCGGATGTCCACGTTGCCCCCACCCAGCGCGCCGATGCCGCTGAAACCGACCAGCCGCGGTATCTGGGATGGCCGTGTGCCGTCGTTCGTCGTCGGCAGTGCGTACGAACCGAAGTTGATCCACCATGCGGCCGGCACGCCGCCCACGTCGCCGCCCTGGCGCCACAGCCAGTTGCCGGTGCCGGCTGTCGCCGTCGCCGCTGCGGTGCCGGCCGTGAAGCCCGTGATGTTGCCTTGCGCTTTCAGGAGCACGTTGCCGCCCTGCTCCGGAAACCACGCCTGATAGACGCTCGACGGACCGTTCACCAGCGACTCATACGCCGTGCCGTTGGGGCCCAGCACCGTCGTGGCGCCCGAGCCCGACTGCTGCTCCACACCGCGCGGCAGATTGTAGGGATTGCTGCCGTCCGCGGCCAGCACCGGCGACGATTGCGTGCCTGCCGTATAGACACCGAACAGCGATTTCATCGTCAGATTGCCGCCCGCGAGCAGCGAAAGGTCACCCGTACCGGTGCGCACGACGCTGATGGCCCGGAACGTCCTGTCCGGGCCGCTGAAATGCTCGTCGTCGAGCACGAGGTCGCCTCGCTTCGTCGTCTGCAACGAATGGCTGTTGACCGAACCGACGTCTGCGCCCGCCGCCAGTTGCATCGACCACGAGCGCGTACCCGGCGCAAGCATGGGGGCGACAGCCCATATCTTGCCCGGCTCCGGCCTGGGCACCGACACGTCGTAGGTCATGGGGCTCGGCATGCCTGCAGGCAGATAGATGACCTCGGCCTGCGTGCCGGCGGGCACCGTCATGCCATTTATGTAAAAGTCACCGGCGGGTGAAATGACCATGCAGTCCCAGCAGTCATCCGGCAGCAGGTAGTCGTTTTCGAACACGGTCGTGCGCCCGGTGCCGTCGTAGGGCGCGGTGAGAATATCGCCGGCATGGACCTTCCCGTTGATCATCCAGCCGTTGTCGTCGGGCGTTGCCGGCGGCGGAGCGAACCCGTCGTTGATGCTTCCCTTGATCGTGAGGTCGCCGCCTGCCCGCAGCAGCAGCACGCCCGGCTCGCCCGAGCCGCGCACCGATGCGTCGGCACGCGGGCCGTAGCGGTAACCGGAGAAGTCGAGATCGCCGTCGACCAGCAGGTTGCCGCTCGGCGTCGCGCTCGCGATCTCCACGCCCGGGCGCAGATGGTACACGTCTCCCAGACTGCGCAACCCGGCCAGACGCCCCTGCAGGTCCCTGTTTGCCCACGCCGCGTTGACGAAAGCACGGCTGTCGCCGTCGATGCGGTCGAGATAGTCCTGCTTGATCACCTGTGTGGGTCGGCCATCGCTCGACGGCGTACCCAGTGGGGCATCCGTGTAGCGCCAGAAACCGTTCACCGCCACACGCTTCGCCCCGTTGATCGCGATGGGGCCGCTCGCGTCGATGGCGATATCACCGCCGCGCATGTCCAGACGCTGGGCATTGAGCTCGATCGCGCCACGCGTCGCACCGTCGGCCGAACGCACGTCGATGGTGGCGCCGGGTTGCAAGCGCAGCCAGCCCGGCACGCCGGTCGTCAGATTCCTGCCGGCGCTCAGTTCGACCGTGGCGCGGTTGGGGGCGTCAATGACCTGGCCTCGGTTGTCGACGCGAAGCTGCGTGCCGTGCGCGTCGAGTACCGCCGTCGAGGCCAGGGTCAGGTCGTCGCGCGCTGCAAGCCGGATCGTGCCGACCTGCGGGCCGCTGGCGTCCACGCGACCATTGACGGTGAGCGTTCCGGCGTCGACGGAGACGTCGATCGTGTTGGCCTTGAGTTCGTCCCCGACCACGAGCGCCAGCCCTTCACGCTGAAGCTGATAGCGTCTCGCGCCGAAGACGCCGCCGTCGCTCAGGCGCCGGTTCAGCCCGACGAAGTCGTCGATCGATTGCGACCGCACATCGAGACTCGCGTCGAGATACGGCACGCGTGTGCCGCCGGCGTCGTACGTTCCCGTTGCAGCGCCCAGGATCGTGCCGGCCAGCGATACGGTGCCTGCGCTGGCGTCGATTGCCGTCACCGACAGCGAACCGGCGCGATTGCGCAAGGCCGACAGGTCGATGACGGCTCCGCTCGCTTGCGTGACGTTGCCGTGCGCACTCGAGAGATCAACGTCACCGCCCCAACTGTATTTGCTGACGTCGAAGAACTTCAGTTCGCGTCCTGCCACGTCGATGCGCGCGGCGTCCTCCAGACGAACGTCGCCGTCTGCCGCCACCGTCAGCTTGCCGCTCGGCAGCCGAATGGCGCTCGCGAGCGTCACTGTCTGCCCCTTGAGGCCGATCTCCGCGCCAAGCGCCTCGGAGGCGTTGGCTGGCGTTCCCGCCGTGGGTGAGGAAAGGCGAAGCGCTCCGCCGGCCGCGATGCGATTGATCGAGGCCGCCTCGCCCGTCATCAGCGGCGTCACGAGGTTGAGATTGCCGCCCGCGTACGTTGCAGCGTTCGTGCCGGACTGGTAAACGGCGAGTGTATTTCGGTTGTTCGCGGTGATGCGCTCGCTGGCGAGCAGGTTCACCGTCGAGAAACCCAGCAGCAGGCGATCCAGCGTGAGCTGAGTGTCGGGCAGCCCGTACTTCGGATAGCCAAACACGATTTCGTTCGCTGCTATGTCGAGCGTGCCGCGCCCCGTGCCTGCACCGCCCGGCAGGACGCCGGGCGGCGGCAAGCTGATCGGTTCGACGTTGGGGCCGGGTGTACGGCCATCGCTCACCCCATTCCAAACCAGTCGGCCGGTGGTGATTCTTGCTGTGTCGCCAGATCCGCCGAGCCCGTAGATGGCAGGCGTATTGAGCACCAGTTCGGCAAGACTCGACTTGCCCGTTGACGGATCGATGGTGTCGAAACTCACCGGCCCGAAGACGTTGATGGCATTGCCGGCGGACAGGATCAACGATTCCACCCTGGGTACGCCCGGCGACGCATTTCCCTTGAACAGATTGCCCAGGACCTGCTGGTTGAGAATCAACCCCTGAGGCAGCACACCCGCACGTGCGGCCGCGTCAAGCGCCGATGCCTCGCCGAAGTTGATGTTGGGCACCGCGAACGACAGGTACCTGGCACCGAAGCGCAGATCGGGCGAGAGTACGAGCGTGCCCGCCCGGCTCGCCGTAAAGGCCAGCGTGCCCTCCGTATAGAGCTCGGCCTTGCCGATGTTCATGCCTGCGCCGGCGCCATTGCCCGCTTGCGAGACGATGTCCACCAGATTGTTGGAGAGGACTAGCGCATTGATCTGGAAAAACGCGTCGCGTGCCACCGAGTAGCGATAACCGGCCGATGTCGGAAACGGTGTGGTGCGCCCCATGTCGACAGTGCTGATGCTTGCGGCGTCGTCGATCGTGATCCCCCCCGCCCCGCCGACGAGGAATATCTCGGGCGCGCGCAGTTGCGCTCCCTCTCTGACCGCCAGCGTATGGGTCATGCCATCGATCGTCAGCTTGTCCGACGCCACCATTCCGCCACCGAGGATCAGCCGGTCTGCGCCGATGGCATTAAGGTCCGTATCGCCGAGGGAGACGTACCCGGGGGTCGGCGTTGCCCCGCTCGGAGCGATCTCGAGCTTCAGGGCACGTGCGCCTGTGCCATCGATGCTGACGATACCGCCCTGCCCGTTCCTGCCTGGCGTGAACAGTGCCTCGCCCTGGAACGCAAGCGCCGGAAGCTTGCCGGGTGTGGTGTCATACGTGAGGAAAAGCGTGCGGGCATCTGCCGGCAGGACCGGGCGCGGCGCACCGCTGCGCGCCGCGCTCGCGACCAGGAAGTCGGCGAGTCCCGTCTCGTTGTATTGCGAATGGCTGCGCACCGTTTGCCCGGATGTGACGATCAGTCGCGTGGGCAAGACATCCCGGTATGACGTCAATGCCTGTCCTCGATAACCCTGAACGAGCCACGAACCGTCGCGCGTGAGTACCGGCCGCGAAGTCGCCGTCGTACGTGCGCCAAGTTCGACGCGGTACGCACCCGGCAGCAACGCGTAGCGCGCGGGCATCAGCGTATACGTGCCGGCCTTGAGGCCCGGCACGCCGTCCGGTACCGTGATCTGGCGGCCGAGGTCAGGCATGGCGCCCGCCTCGGGATCGTTCGGCGCGTAGTTGGGTTGCGCGCCCGGCACGATCGCATAGACCTTGTTGCTTGCCGAGCTGTAGCTGAATCCCGGGCCGGCGTTGGCCAGCGGCGTGGTGAGAATGTCGACCGAACCGCCGCGCCCGCTGACGAAGCCTGCGCCAAGCAGTTCACCGCCACCGGACAGATCGATGACGGCCCCCTTGCGCACGTCGAACGACTTGCCGCCGAACGTGACGCCCGTGGTGAGGTCGAGCGAGCCCGTGAGCGTATTGCCGGCATGCGAATACGTGAGACCGTCGACGGTACCGCCGTAGGGCAGCAGCAGCCCGTTGGCGCTGGCCGACGTCACACTGCCCGGCAGGAGCACCACGCTTTCGGTCGGTCCGACATAGGTGGTGCCACTGCCAGACTCGATTGGCGAGCCAAGCGCGATCATGCCGAGCGGCGCGCGCAGCACGCCGCCCTGCTCAATGGTCTTCGCGAAGACGTTCAGTCTGCCGAATGCCGCTTGCGGCATGTCCGGCACCGTGTCGGTACTGCGCCCGAAGCGCACGCGCTCCGCGGCGCGGATGAAACTCGGTGCCAGTGCCTTGTTGCTGACGCCCGTGACGGGATATATCTGCGCCGCGATCAGATCGAGGGTACGCGAGCCGCCCACACCGCTCGTGACACGAATATCGCCCGTACTTCTCAGCGTCGCCGTGTCGAAGCCGGCAAAGTTGAACGCCCGCGTGCCGCTCGCCAACGGCAGTGCGCCCTTCACACCGAAGAGTCCGAGCGAGCCAAGCTCGATCATGTCGGCGTCCACCCGCAGATCCGCCTTCGTCGGGAGATCGGAGGGCTGTGTGCCGAACGCGCCGGTGGCCTTCGGATACACCGAATTGCCTTCGAGTTGCAGATAGGCCACCGGGCGAAATTGCACGAAGGGCGCGGCGAGCCTGACGGTCTGATCGGGGGCATTACTCAGCAACGTGCCCTGGTAAAGTTCGAGGCGGCGTCCCAGCGCCAGGTCGACGTTGCCGTCGAATCGGATGAGATCCGCGTAAGCGGAAACACTGTCGAAGCCCCCCGCCTTGATCTGGTCGACGCCGATGCGCGCGGTGCCGATCGTCAGCGGCTTGTCCGAGCCGCTGGGCATCGCCTTCTGACCGATCACCAACATTCGCAGATTGCGCACGTCGTCCGGGATCACCGCTTCGCGATAGCGCGGCGTCTCGAGCGTGAGGATCAGCGTGCCACCAAGCGCCCCGAACCCGCCCGCGGCGGCGCGCATCGTGCCATCGAAATACAGGCCGTTGAACGAGTTGAACGCGATCGAGCCGCCGTTGCCGGAAAGCGTGAGCGTTCCCGCGTTGCCGGGCAGATCGACGGACGCACTGCCGCCGGAGGCGTCGAGCAAAGCACCAGGCCGCACGACGATGAACGATTCCGCCGCCTGCGCGAGCGTCGCCGGGTTGTCGCGATTCGTCGGCGCGCCGATCGTGATGCTGCCGCCATCGGGCGTTTCGCTCAGGCGCCGGTAGGCGTCGTCGGTCGCCGCGGGTGCGCGTCCCGCCACATCGAGCACCGCATGGTCGCCGATCAGGATCGACCGCTGTCCCGGTGACGCGGTGGCCGGCGTTTTGGCGAGATACGCGTTCGTCAGTTGCACCACGTCGATGGTGCCGCCCGGTGAATGCAATGCGCCGTCGATGTTGATCTGCCCCCGACTCTCCACGCCGATGCGTCGCCCCGCATCGACGGTAATGGATGCCCCTTCACCAATGTCGATGTGACCGCTTCCCCCGGTACCGCTCGACTGCAGTGCAATGTCCGCCCCACCGCGGCGTGTGGCCGTGCCCCTCGCGGCGTCGACGAGGTACTGCGGCGGCATCCAGAGGCTCCATGCGCCTTCGGGGTTATCACTCGTCGCAATGCGATTGGCATTGACGTCCAGACGCAGCACGGGCATCGTCACGTCGATACGGGCGCCCTTGGTCACAGCGAGCGCCGTGTGCCCGTTGACGACATAGTTGCCGAAGCCCTGTGCGAACCTCGATGGCGCAAGCGTGAATACGGGCCGCACGGCAATCTCGCGGTCGAGCACGGCGCCTGCCGGCACGGCGGTCCCCGCCTCGATGACGAAATCGGCGGATACGCGCGTGCCCGCCGTGTATGACGTGACGTTCGCCTTGATCGGCACGCCGTTCGGAAATGCCGCGGCAGGGATCACGTAGCCGTCGGGCAGTGGGCCATTCACGCTCGTGATGCGCGAGCCTGCCGGCACCGTCTGCCCCGGCCATACGCTGCGTGTGCCGTCGACCACGACTTCCGTCATGCTGGACGGCACGATCCAGCCTGCCTGCGGGATCAACGGACTCGAAAGGGTCGGATTGAGCGTGACGGGTTCGTCGCCGGCTTTGACGACCGCGCCGGCCGCCAACCGGGTGAGTGTGGTGGTGTACGAGAACGGCAATGCCGAGCCGGCGGGCACCACGAAGTCCGAACCCAGTTGCAGGTCAACCGGCGCGGCCTGTCCGGCGGCGAGACGCCCGTCCGGCAAGATCGCGGTTTGACTCAATACCACGGGCTGCCCCGTGCCGATGGTCAGTGTGCCGCCGCCACTCGCGCCGAAACCGCGAATGTCGCCATCCAGGATGAGCGTGCCCGTGCCGTTGCCGCCGTCGTCGGCGCTCAGCGTGACGCTTCCGCCCTTGCCCGCACGGACCTTGCCATTGGCGAGCAACGCCGCGCCCGACGACACGTCGATCAGGCTTCCCTTGCCCAACGTCACGTCGAGCGTCGAACCGAGCTTGACCGCACCGCCATCCGTATGCGCGAGGCGTGCGGGTGTCGAGGCGTCCATGCGCGCATTCGTCCACAAGCCGCGCACGTCGATCGTCTTGCCAGGTGCGAGCGTGATGGCGCTGCGTTCGCCACCGGAAAGCAGAAACTCGGTGCCGCTGGTCACCAACGTGTTACCGACGTTCACCTGTCCGCCGCGCACCGTGATGTCGGCGTTGAGATTGGTCACAGGCGAGACAACGGTGACGATGCCGCCATCGGCCAGCGCAAGCGACGCATCGAGCGTCACGTTGCCGCGTGTTGCGATGTCGAGGCCGCCCAGCCGCAGCGCGCTCAGGCGCGACGCGTCAAGCCACGTCGTGTTCCGTCGCGCGGCGTCCAGCGCGTCGGACAAGCCGAGTGTCGAAGCGACGTTGACAAAATTCCCGATGACGACGTCACTCTGGAACGCCCCGACGCGCCCGAGCGCTCCGTATTGTCCCAGGGCAAGGCGCGCCTCTCGCGCGACCGCGTACTGGCTTTGCTTGTAGCCGTCGGACAGTGCGGCCGAGGCGGCACTCGTCTGCCGGGCACCATTGAAAACCGTTGCCGTGATGTCTCCTTCGAGGATGGCCGTGGGCGCGTTCACGAGCAGTTGGCCCGCGTCGCGCCCGACCGTGTAGCCGTTCTCCAGTACACGCTGGGGTCCGATCAATGGCGTATAGAAGGTCTCGGTCGTATTCTTGCCCCAGCGCGCGTGTTCGCTCTCAAAACCGCGATACACGCCCTTGAACTGCATGTCCGACGGTGCGGTGTTGATGTTGTACAACCCGCCGTCGCTGCCTTTTAGCCACGTCTGATTGAGATAGCCGGTCTGGACGTCGAGCGTGCCGCCCGCGAGATTCACTGCCGATCCGGCCTGCGTGACGACCTCCGCGCCGCCAAGCACGACGGTGCCGCCCTGCGCGGCCCATTCGCCAATGCCATGTCCCTGATTACCGAGATATCCACCGACTTCGAGCAAACCGTTCGACGTGTACCAACGCTCGCTCGTGTAGCCGCCGATGCCGGCCGGCACGTAGACGAGGCGGCGTCGGTCGATCCACACATTGGCGTTGAGCAGATCGCCGGTGTCGCGATTGCGCGGCGCGTCGCGTTGCTCGTTGCCTTGCACGTTGACCTTGACGTTGTTCGAGTCCATCGACAGGCTGACGCCGACCGCACCCGACACGTCGAGTCTCGCGCGATTCGCCACGAAGCCGCGGCGCGCCGCGCTGACGGCGATCTGGCCGCCGGTCGCCAGCGTGAGCGAATCGCTGTCGAACAGCACGTCGCCGCCGGAGGTCACTTCGATGCGCGACTGGTCGCGTCGGTCCGACAGCCTCGACAGGTTGTCGAACGCGTCCATTGTCAGGCCGCGTTTGCCGTCCTGATCGCGTGACGCCTGAATCAGTGCGTCGCGCTGGCTGTCGAGCGCACGACTGCCGTCGTCTTCGACGAGAACGGCCGTCGTCGCGCCCTGCCCGAACGTCACGCGGCCGTTGCCGTCTTTCGTCGAGTTGAGCAGGTGAATCGTGCCGCGGTTGTTGACCGTGGTGCTCGAGAGCGCGACACCCAACTGACGGACATCTCGCCCGCCGAGCGTCACGTCGCCTTCGCGCGCGACGATGAGCCCGCGATTGATCACCGCGCCTGCGGTACTGCTGACTGCGAACTGAGGGGCGATCTCGTTGCCTCGCGTCGTCGACTCGGCGTTGCCGTCGGTGCCGACGCCGCGCCGGATGATGAACGCATCGCCGGCGGCAAGTTGCGTCTGCCCGCGATGTGTCACGATCTCGCCCGCGTTTTCCACGGTGCTGCCCATCAGCAGGACGTAGCCACCGCCTTGCGTCACGCTCGTCGGCTCGCGCGTGGCGATCCGTGCGCCCGCCCGGACTTCCACTTTGCCCAGGGCGTCGGTGAAGCTCGGCGTTGCGGCGTTCACGCCGTAGATGCCCTGCTTCTGGAACTGGTCGTTGCTGATGTTGGCGGCGGCGGCCACGAGATTGCGGGTATCGACCTGGCTGGTGCCGGTGAATACGATGCCGTTGCGGTTGACGATCATCACGGTGCCATCGCCCTGGATCCGCCCCTGGATCTGGCTCGGACGGGCCTGTGGGTCGTTCACGCGATTAAGCGCCGCCCAGTCCTTTTGTTGCGCGAAGTTCAGCGTGGTGTTCTTGCCGACGTTGAACGTTTCCCAATTGAGGATGGCCTTGTCGGCCGTCTGCCGGACATTGACGGTGGTTCGACCGTCGGCAACGGTCTGCGTCGGCGCATTGGCGTTGATCCATCCTTGCGTGAGGCTGTTGGTGTCGACCTTGAGGCCGCCCTGCGTCAGCCCGTCGGGCACCGATGCGTCCGTTTGTGCCGCTTGACGCGCCGCTGCCTGAATCGCCTGCTGTGCGGCAAGCGCCTGGGCCGCCGCCCCGAGGTTCGCCACCGACTGCTGCAATTGTGCGTTCGCGAGACGCTGCTGTTCGGAGGGGCTCGTCAGCGCCGATGAGGGCATACCGTTGGGAAGCCGTCCGGTGGCCGTCGCGGTGCTCTGCGCGGCGCCGCGCGCAGCGAACCAAGCCGGGCTGAACGCCTGCTCGGCGTGTGCGGTACCGAATGCGCCGCCGGTTGCCACGGCCACGGCGATCGCTTTGGCCAGCGGCAGCCTGTGAAGGATCCGCTCGCGCTGCCGACGATTCCATGATGCCGATGCTGCGCCCCTGTGCCCGCGTGTGCTCATTTGACAATCCCGCTCGAGGTTTGAGTCGATACCGAGGCCGCGCGCATGCTTGCACGCGGCCGATTCCGAAGCGGCCCTTGCATTCAGGCAACATGACGCCTGCCATGCGCGGCCCCCATTCCTCTCTAGATGAAACGGACTTCTCAAATTCCCGAATTATTTTTTTGTGACTTACGTCAGCACGAGCACCCCACCCGGCAGCGGACGCGCGGTGAGATCGAACGAGCGCTGGATCTGCACCAGTGCGACGTCAAGCGCATCGAGCCGGAAGCGCGCGGTGAGCGTCTTGTCCTGCAACGTCTGCGCCATCAGCACGACGCGACCTGGACGGTAGCGATTGATCTCGTCGATGACGGCGGCAAGCGTCGCCCGCTTGAACACCAGCTCGCCGTGGCGCCACGCCGACACGTCGGTGGCATCGACCGAGCGCACGCTGCTTACGGTACGCTCGTCGTAGATGGTCTGTTGTCCGGCAGCCAACGTTTGCACGCCGGCGGGATGCTCGACGCGCACTCGCCCGCGAAGGCACGTCACACAGGCCTTGCCATCGAGATAGCGGACCTCGAAGCGTCCGTCGTCGGCCATGCTGCGCCCGGCCCCCGCGAGAACGCCGAACGTGCGGCCGGCCGCCGACACGTCGACGGCAGCTTCCCCGCCGAGCAGGTCGAGGCCCACGGTCTGGCGACCGTCGGCGACCCGGCGCACGCTGGTGCGCGTGTTCATCACCACGCTCACCCGATCGCCGAGCATGACGGTGCGCTGCTCACCGACACCCGTGCGATAGTCTGCGCGCCATTCGCCAGCGGGCGTCCACATTCCGAATGGCGGATGGATCAATGCCACGCCTGTCGCTGCCACAGCCCCGAGCGCCGTGCCCAGGAAGACGCGCCGGCCCATGCTCGACGGGCGCATCGTGCGGCGGTGATAGTCGGCCACTTCGACGCGTGCGTGAAGCAGTTGACCGGCGGCGGGCCCGAGCAGGCGCCATTGATCCCTCGCCAGCTCGAACGCCTGCCGATGGCGAGGGCTCGTCGCCCGCCAGCGTTCGAATGCGCGGGCATCATCCTGCGTCGCCTTGCCCGAGGTCAGCCTGACCAGCCAGGCGTGCGCATCCTGCCGAAGCGGATCGGGCAGGTCGGGCTCGCGGGAGTCGGGAGAATTCAGCATGTTGGTTCAGATCACTTCGGCGGTAGCGCGCGAATGCACGGGAGTTTGGACGGCGGTAAATGCCGACGCCCAATCTTCCAGACGGTTTTCGTGGCGCATCTCCCGCAAGTATTTCTTTGACGACATCATCGCCCCTCCCCGTTGCGGCGTGCGAGACGTGCGGCGCAGTAGTCCTGGGCGGCTTTCAACTCATACTCGACCGTGCGCAACGACAGGCCCAGCCGGTCAGCGACATCCCGTTGCGCCCATCCCTCCCAACGCACGAGAATCAGGATTTCCCGCCGGCGTGGCGCAAGCGCCGCCAGAATTTCGCTGAGCGCCTGCATTTGCGATCGATCTTCCGCCACGCGATCCGGCCCCGGAGCGGTGTCCGGTACGAGTTCCAGCAGCGCGTCGACTTCGTCGGAGGAAAGCACCTGGACGTTCGCGCGACGCATTTCGAGCGCGAAATTGACGGCCATGCGCATGACGTACGCCTGCGGGTTGTGGACAGGGCCGGCCACATCGCTGCGCTGCAGCTTCAGCCAGGTGTCGTGCAGGGCGTCTTCGGCCAGATCGTCGCTGCCGAGGGCGCGGCGTAGACGGCGCTTGAGGTCGTCGTAGCGTTGCAACACCAGGTTGCGCAGGATTTGCGGGACGTCGTCGGCCATGCCTACCGTTCTCCCTGGCAGGCGCGCGCTTGGGCAATGGCGTTGAGCGGCAGGATCATCAGCGTGATGGGTTGCGCCAGACCTGGCGGCGGCGGGTAGCCGATCGGCAGCCCTGAGAGCACGGCCAGCATGGCTGCGTCGCGATTCGCGTCGCCCGTCGAGGCGAGCAGCCGCAAGCGCCGCACGGTGCCTGCGCTATCGACCTGAACGCGCAACAACGCGCGATAGCTGCCCGGTGCGGTACGCGAATCGAGACAGAGGGTCTGCCAGACACGTGTCTGCACAAGTCCGTCGTAGCTCCGGTCGAGACCTGCGGCGGTGGGGTCCGTGGAGTGGGCCGCGCCCGGGGTCAGAACAAAGGCGCCCGAGCCACGCGCTGTACCACCTTCGGGCAGACCGCCTCCGGACGATGTCCTGACGTCGTCGGCAACGAGGCCGCTCCCTTCAAGCAGCAGACGCAGCGCCACCGTAGGACTGTACTGGCCGCGCACTGCGGAAGACATGCGCCCGTCGACGAGATCGTCGCGATACAGCACCGATTGGTGCGAGATGTCGGCGAACCGATCCAGCGCGGATGACAGGCGCTGCGCCGGAATATCGAAGTTGAACTGCTGAGCGCACGCCGCCTGCACTGCCCCCAGAAACCCCAGACACGTCATGCACCCGGCCAGCGCCAGCCCCCTGATTGACGCCGGGTTGCCCGTCATTGTTTGACTTTTCGATCACGAGGTTGGGAAATGATGGAACGTTTCGTCCATCAAATTTTCCTCGAACCGTACACGGGCAACATGGCATGTTCGTGACAGCGCCACGTCTTCGCATGATTGTCGCAACCGCCTGACACCACATCTGGCTACCCGCGCCAGCGCTTCCACCGCAGAGGGTAACGGTGCGGCGGCGCCCCACATCGGCGAAGCGTCCTGCATCGCTCCCGAAACGCCGAAGCGCGCGGCGCCCTCCTCGCCCGCCGCCCATGTTAGGCCACGAGCGAGGGGCGCAAGGATCAATAAGTCGCGTCGAACGCCTTCTGAATCCTGTCTGCCGAAGTCACGCCGTTGCCGATGAGCAGTTGCGTAAGCACGCGCGCCTTCTGCGGATTCAGATCGTAGGAGACGACGAAGCCGGCCTTGTCGTCCGACACCTCGACGTTGCGATTGACGAAGCCCGCGCCGACGCGGGAGGCGCGCACCACCACGATCCCCTTGCGGGCGGCCGCTTCCAGCGCGTCGAGCGCGGCCTTTGACGCATTGCCGTCGCCCACGCCCGCAAGCACGATGCCCTTGGCGTTGCGCCGCACCGCGTCCTCGATCTGCACGGCGTCCATATCGGCGTGGGCATAGACGATGTCGACCCGTGGCAAACCGCCGCCGGGCGCTTCGAGAGCCTTCCTGCGTCCGCCCGCTGCCGGCGCAAGATAGCGCACCGACGCAGGATCGACGTAGCCGACAGGTCCGGCATTGGGGCTCTGGAAGGTCTGCACGGACGTCGTATTCGTCTTCGTGACCCAGCGCGGTGCGTGAATCGTGTCGTTCATGACAACGAGCACGCCGCGATTCTGCGACTGCGCGCTCGCAGCGACTTCAACAGCTTCGTACAGGTTGCCCGGACCGTCCGCGCTCACGGCTGTGCTCGGGCGCATCGAGCCGACCAGTACCACCGGTTTGCTCGTCGGGAGTACGTTATCGAGGAAGAAGGCCGTCTCCTCCATGGTGTCGGTGCCGTGGGTGACGACGATGCCGTCGGCTTCGTTTCTGTCGAATGCCTGCTTGATGCGGGCGGCCAGTTGATACCAGACCTTGCTGTTCATGTCCTGCGAGCCGATGTTGGAGATCTGCTCTGCCTTGATGGTCCCGAGTTTGTCGAGGCCGGGCACGCTCGCGGTCAACTGTTCGGCCGTCACGCCGCCGGCGTTGTAGCCGATGGCCGAGCGAGCATCACCAGTGCTGGCGATGGTGCCGCCGGTGGCGAGCACCAGAATGCGCGGCTTGGCGTCCGCCGCGCTCGCGTGGCCGCTCACCGTCGACGCCAGCGATGCCACCAGCGCGGCTTGCATCGCCAGGATGCCGGTTCTTTTGGACAACGTCATCTTCGTTCTCCTTGTCTTGTGGTCGGATCGACTCATGCCTCGCGAGGGACACGAGGCGCTCCATAGTGGCGCGTTTTTCGTTGAAACGGAAGGGATGGCCTCATGCATGCCCGGGCAAAAAGACAGAGTCCGCCGGATGGCGCGGCAAATTGCCGCAACCGGCGGAATTCCGGACCGTTTCCGACGCTTGCCGCGTCCTCGTGCACAAGGCTGCGTGTTAGCATCCGGACTCACTGTCACGACGCGGCATCTGGCCGCATGCCCCCTCAACATGCCGTCATGGTCACGCAGCAAACGCACTGCATGGATCGGCCTCGCCGCCATGTGGATGCTGCTTTGCATGCCGCTGATCAGCCAGTATCTGCGGGCGCACCCCACCTCGCTCGACGACGCCCTCGCCAACACCCGATGTGTCAGCCTCGACGAGGCCTCGTCACAGGGGCGGCATGCCCCTGTGTCGCACGGCGCGAATCCCGCCACCGCCTGCGGGTATTGCTCGCTCCTGGCTCACGATGCTCCGCCCATCCCGTCGGCATTCGCGCAGACGAATCTTGCCGGCAATCGCTATCGCCGGATCCCTGCGCCGACGCTTGAAAGCGCTGGCGCACAGCCGCGACTCACACCACAATCGCGCGCGCCGCCCCGGGCCACAATCACTGCAGCGGCTGCCCTGGCCTGACGAGCCCGGCCGCGCAAGAACGCAATCATCCGAACCGAACCCACGCTGACGCCAATGCGGCGACGGCGCGTATTGCCGCGCCCGCGGGCCGTGCTGCACGTCCGTGCCCGCGACACACCATCCAAAATACTCATGAGAAATTCTCATCGCACGAATACCGCGCGTTCAGCGCGCACCGCGCTCGCCGCTGCCGTCGGCTCGTTGTGCGCCATCGGCCATGCCGCCGGGAACGACACCGCGCAAACGCCTCAACTGCCCGCCACCCAAGTTCGGGCGGACAGCCTGACTTCGCTTGACGAGCCGATGCAAACCGGCAGCCGCCTGGGTCTCACTATCAGAGAAACGCCGGCGAGCGTCGAAGTCATCGACCGTCAGCAGATCGAAGCCCGTGGCGACACGAGCGTCGTCGACGCCGTCAGTCGCGCCACCGGCATCAACGCGTCGCCCCATCCCGGCAATGGCGGCTCCGAGCTCGGCGCGCGAGGCTTCGTCGGCAGCGCCTCGGTAACGCAACTCTACGACGGCACGCGTCCGTACGGCGCGCTCGGCGTAACGTTCCCCTTCGACACGTGGTCGGTGGAACGCGTCGAAGTGCTGCGCGGACCGGCGTCCGTGATCTATGGCGAAGGCGCCATCGGCGGCGTCGTCAACATCGTTCCCAAGAAGCCCGAATCACTGCCTATCGAAAACGAGGTGCAGTTCGGCATTGGCACCGAGCGCACCGCACGCGCGGCGTTCGGCAGCGGCGGCGCGCTCAACGACAAACTGTCCTACCGCTTCGACGCGAGCGCCAACCGCTCGGACAACTGGGTGGACAGGGGAGATTCGCGCAACGCATCGTTTTCGGCGGCCATCAGATACGACGTTACCCCGCGACTGTCGGTGACGGCGTCGCTCGCGCAAGGCAACCAGCATCCGATGCAGTACTTCGGCGTGCCGCTGGTCGGCGGCCGCATCGATCCCGCGACTTATCGGAAGAACTATAACGTCGGCGACTCGCTGATCACGTACCGCGACAATTGGGCCACGCTGGCCGCCTCGTGGCGGCCGACCGACAATCTCACGATCACCAGCACGCTCTACCGTATGAAGAGCAAGCGCCACTGGAAGGACGCGGAGAACTACGCGTACATGCCGACGTCGGGACTCGTGCAGCGCAGCAGCTATACGGAGATTCTTCACGATCAGGAGCAGATCGGCAGCGTGAGCGCCGCCACCCTCAAAGGGCACCTGTTCCGGATGGAAAACACCGTCTCCACAGGCTTCGAATTCAATCACACCACTTTCCAGCACACCAACAATTCGCCCTACTCCGGCACGTCGTTCGTCGACCTCTACAACCCCGCGCCCGGCGGCTTCGTCAACGTCTCCGGAACCGCACCGAAGTACCGCTCGCAGGCAAACCAGTACGCGTTCTTTGCGGAGGATCGGCTCAAACTGACATCTCGCTGGTCGGTGGTCGGCGGCGTGCGTTACGACCATGCCAGCATCCGCCGCGACGACCTGGCTACAGGTGCCGCCTTCACCAAGCCGCTCAGCTACACGGGCTGGCGGTTGGGCACCGTCTATGACGTAGCGGCCAACACCAGTGTGTATGGCCAGTACGCCGTGGCGGCCGATCCCGTCGGCTCGTTGCTCATGCTCACGGCCAGCAAGGCCAAATTCGATCTGACGACCGGCAAGCAGATCGAGTTGGGGGTGAAGCAGGGATTGTTCGACGGCCGGGTCGACTGGACACTCGCCGTGTATCGGATCGTCAAGAACCATCTCGTGTCGACCGATCCACTCGACCCGACCCTGAGTGTGCAGATCGGCAAGCAATCGTCGCGCGGTATCGAATTGAGCGTGGGTGCGCAGATCACCCGCGATGTGCGCGTCGATGCCAACGGCACCTGGCTGCGCGCGAAGTACGACGAATTCGACGAAAGCGTGAACGGTGTCGCCGTCTCGCGCGCAGGGAATGTCCCGGTCAACGTGCCGCAGACGATGGCGAACCTCTGGCTGAGCTGGCGTCTTGCGTCAGCCTGGACGGCCAGTGGCGGACTCAGATACGTCGGTAAGCGATATGCCGACACCGCCAATACGTTGACGATGCCGTCGTACACCACGGTGGACCTCGCCCTTGCGTGGAAGCCACGACGCGACCTTACGGTGACCGGGCGCGTGTACAACGTTTTCAACCGCCACTACGTGCAAACCGCGTATTACAACAGCGCACAGTGGCTGCTCGGCAACGACCGGCGCGCCGAACTGGTCATGAACTATCGATTCTGACCGACGTCGGGCGGAGAGAGGGGAGCGCACCGCCCTGCCCTCTGGCCGGGCGGCGCGGCGCCTGAACATTCGAACTGTGGAAACGGCGGAAGCTGCGGAAGCTGCGAAGGAGAAGGCTTACTGCTGCTTGAGCGCTTCCTTGATGTCGGCAATCATGTCGTAGTCGGCGCCGACCCATTTGCGCGCGAGGCGGTCGATGGTGCCGTCGGCGAGCATGTCGGCCACCGCCTTGTTGACGGCCGCCTTCAGCGGTTGCTGGCCCTTGACCATGCCGGCGGCGGACAGCTGGTACGTGAGCGGCTTGCCGACCTCCTTGATCGGCACCTTGTTCACCGTGGCGTACTTCATGCCGCCGAAGTGGGAGCTGATGACGGCATCGAGACGACCGTTGCCCATGTCGTTGAACAGGAAACCGCCGTTGTCGTAAGTGCGGATGTCCGAATCCTTGAGATTGGCCCGCGCCCAGGTTTCGTTGCTGGAGCCGGTCGTGACGCCCACGCGCTTGCCTTTCAGGTCCGGCTTGTCCTTGATGTCGCGGTTCGTGTTGAGCACGAAGATCCGGAACTCCTCCACGCCATACGGCGCCGAGAAGTCGATCTGCTTCTCGCGCTCGGCGGTCGGCGTCAGGTCGTTCATGACGAGATCGTATTTGCCGACCTTCAGCCCATCGACGAAATTCTTATAGCTGTCGGCAATAAACACGACCTTGGGCACGCCGATGCGCCGCGCCACTTCCTTGGCCACCTCGACGTCGTAGCCCGACGCCTGCAACTTGTCGTCGAGCAGACTCCACGGCGGACTGCTCTGCGTGTTGGCCACGCGAATCACCCCGGTTGTCCGGGCGTGCGCCAGAATGTCGGCCGGAACGGTCTGCGCGCCGGCGGCAACCGGATACGCCGCGCAGAAAAAGGCGGCGGCGCCGGCGATGCGGCACAGGATGGCTTGTAGTGTCATGGTTCCCTCGTCGATACGGAATGGTCAGAAGATGGACGCATTCTGCAAGGCCAAAAGTCGCCCCACAATCACGGCGGATTTCTTGCTCGATAAGCAGCACTTATAGTTTTGAGTCCGCGCTTATCGTTGATGGTGCATCGCCGCACCAATGTGGATCGACTCGCTACGCCGTTTTTCGCTTCGTTTGTGCGCGTCGCACAAAATGGCGCGGCGCACCATCCCGTCACACGCCTTCGAGAATCTGACGCATCGCGTTCATGTCCGATTCCATCTGGATGCGCATCACACGAAGCAATTCCTTCGCATTTTCCGACAAGGGGATGCCGGGCCGGAACACCAGCAACGCGGTGAAGTTCACCGCATTCTCCATCGGCTTGAGCTTCAGGCCTCGCGTGACGTAGTCCAGCGCGAGAATGGGGTGTGCCATCCCCATGCCGACGCCGCGCAGCGCGAATTCACACACGGAGTTCGAGTATGGCGTCTCGAGAATCGGCCGGAGAATCTTGCCCTCGAGCATCAACGACTGCTCCAGGCGCCGCCGGGTGGCGTCCTCGGGATTCAGGGCGATGAACGGGTGCGCCAGGAGATCCTCCGCCGAGATCGTCGGTTTGTTCGCCAGCGGATGGCTATCGTTCATGACGATCACGCCCGGCACGCTCATGAACTGCGAGTGCTCGAGGCCGGACACGGACAGTTCGTCGGCCATCAGTCCGAAGTCGAGCTGACCGGCGCTGACCTGCTGATGGACCTCACGCGAGCTCATGATCTGAAAGGACATCTGCACGCGGCGCGCCTCCAGGCCGAAGGCGGCAATCGCACGCGGCATGAAACCCGTGCCCAGCGCCGGGAATGAAGCCACGGCCAGTCTGCCCAGGCCGAACGACCGAAGGCTGCGAATGCGGTGCTCGATCATCTCGAACCCCGCGAAACACCGATCGACCTCCTCGATGAGCGCGAGCGCCTCCTGTGTCGGCACCAGCCGTCCCCGGGTGCGCTCGAACAACCGCAATTCCGACGACGCCTCGAGCTTGCGAATCGACTGACTTACCGCTGGCTGGGAGACATTCAACAGCGCGGCCGCCTTGCTGGTCGTTCCCGCGCGCATGACGGCGCGGAAAACCTGAATGTCACGCATGTCCATATATAACCTGTACTTATAGAGTTAATGCGGCCCGCTGTTGATGGCCCAGAGGGCTTTATCGATACTTTGATCCGCTGCTTCTTTTTTACATTAACAAATTATCGATATGAGCACGAATAAAGCGCCGCAGGCGAATCAGCCACCCCAACCGTTCGGTAGCCTGTCCCCCGCTGTGATGCGCGCCTCCACGGTCGTCTTCGATACGCTGGAGGACTTCGTCGCCCGCAAGAGCCGTCAGCCGGACGGTTTCAGCTACGGTGTGACGGGCACGCCGACGGCACGCCTGCTGGAGCAGCGCATCGCGGCGCTGGAGGACGGTCGCCATTGCATCGTCGCGCCTTCCGGCGCCGCCGCGTTGATGACGGTGTTGATGGGGTTTGTCACGGGCGGCGACCATCTGCTGATCTCGGCGGCTTGCTACGGCACGCTCAAGTCGTTTGCGCAGAAATGGCTCGCGCGCATGGACGTCGAAGTCGAGCTGTATTCGCCACGCGCCAGCGCAGAGATCGCCGCGCTGATCCGGCCGAACACGAAGATGATCTGCATGGAGTCGCCGGGCACGATCACCATGGAAATGCAGGACATTCCGGCGATCGCCCGGGTCGCGCGTCAGCACGGCGTGCTGACCATGGTCGACAACACCTGGGCCAGTCCGCTGGGTTTTCGGCCGCTGCAGCACGGCGTGGATTTCAGCGTCGAAGCCGCAACCAAGTACTTCAGCGGCCACTCCGACGTGCTCATGGGCGCCATCAGCATGAACGGCGCCGAGCACTACGGCATCCTGCGCGAGACGCAGAGCATTCTCGGCCAGCAGGTCAGCCCGGAAGACTGCTTTCTCGTGCTGCGCGGCATGGAGACGCTGAATCTGCGTGTGGCTGCGCAGAGCGAATCCACCTTGCGCATTGCGACGCGCCTCGCGCAGCACCCGCTGGTCGACCGCGTGCTCTACCCACCACTGCCCTCCGACCCGGGCCACGCGATCTGGAAGCGCGACTACAAGACCAACGGCTGCCTCTTCTCGCTGATCCTGAAGCCCGCGCCCGAGCCCGCGTTCAACGCCTTTTTCGACGCGCTCGAGCATTTCGTCATCGGCGCCAGTTGGGGCGGCGTTCATAGTCTGGCGGCATACTACCCCGCCAGCTTGCAGTCCGAGCGGGCGTTCCCCGCCACCGATCAACCGGTCATTCGGATGTCCATCGGCCTGGAGGACACCGATCTGCTGCTGCAGGATATCGAGCGGGCCTTGGCGGCTTACGGCGCGGCGACGCCGACACGCTGACCGACCGGAAGATCATGAGGTTTTGCACCCGGCAAACGGCCGGTCGCCATCGAAAGTCGAGGGGAGACAATGTTCGATCTGTTTATGAGAGCGCTGCCGCTGCTGGAAAAGGCGGTGCTCGTGACGCTGGGGCTGGGCTTCGGCGCGTTTGTGCTCGGTTCGGTGTTGGGGATGCTGGTGGCGCTTGCCCGCATCTCCACGATAAAACCGCTTCGCTGGCTGGCATTCGCCTATGTATCGGTGTTTCGCGGCACGCCGCTGCTCATCCAGATGCTGCTGATCTACTTCGGCTTGCCGAACTACGGCATCACGATCGACCCGATTCCGGCCGCCCTGCTCGCGCTCACGCTCTTTGCCGCCGCGTACCTGAGCGAGAATTTCCGCTCGGGCATCACGGCCGTGGACAAGGGGCAATGGGAAGCGGCATGGGCGATGGGGATGAGCTATCGCAAAACGCTCTCGCGCGTGATCCTGCCGCAGGCGCTGCGCATCGCGATCCCACCCGTCGGCAGCCGCCTCATCGCGTTGATGAAGGACACGTCGCTGGCATCGACGGTCACGGTCGTGGAACTCACTCGCGTGGCCGACCAGATCGGCGCCACCACGTTCCGCTACATGGAGATGTTCCTGATCGTCGGTTCCATGTACTGGCTCATCAACCAAGTCCTGACGCTGCTGCAAACGTGGCTCGAAGCGAAACTCGCGAGGCGCTATCAATGAAGAATCTGTCGCAATGCACGGTGAAGGTGACGGGCCTCGCCAAAGCCTTTGGCGCCAACCAGGTCCTGAAGCGGGTCAATCTCGAAGTCGCCAAGGGCGAAGTCGTGGTCATCATGGGGCCGTCCGGCTCCGGCAAGACCACGTTCATTCGCTCGCTGAATCTGCTGGAGATGCCAGACCACGGCACGATCGAGATTTGCGGCATCGTGCTGTCGGAGCCCGCCACAGCGAGCGCTTCCGACGTTCGCCGCAAGACGCAACAGATCCGGCTGAAGACCGCGATGGTCTTCCAGTCGTTCAATCTCTTTCCTCACATGACAGCCCTGGAGAACGTCATCGAAGGGCTGATCACGGTACGGCGCGTGCCCAGGGCACAGGCGCGCGAGCGCGGGCTGACGTTGCTCCGCAAGGTCGGACTGCAGGACAAGGCGGACGCCTATCCCGGCAAGCTCTCCGGTGGCCAGAAGCAGCGCGTCGCCATCGCGCGGGCGCTCGCGATGGAGCCGGAGGTCATCCTCTTCGACGAACCGACGTCCGCCCTCGACCCGGAGCTGCGCGACGACGTGCTGGGCGTCATGCGCGAGCTCGCGGAGGACGGCATGACGATGCTCGTCGTCACGCATGAGACAAAATTCGCCCGCGACGTGGCCGATCGCATCGTCTTCATGGAAGGTGGACACGTGATCGAGGACGCCCCGCCGGAGCAGTTCTTCGGTGCGCACGCGAGCGAACGTTGCAGGCAGTTTCTGGGGCGGCTGGACGAGTAGACGAAACGCCGAACGGCCAGCAGGCACGACGTCTTTCGTGCCTGCCATCGGCCTGCCGACGCTCGTCAGAACCGATGCTGGACACCGATCTGGACGCCCTGTGCGTCGGCGCCGGGATATGCCACCGCCACGCCCGGCGTTGTCGAACCGGCCAGTGCATAGGACGCATTCCCCTTGTTGATCAACACGGCGCCGCTCGCATACAGCCATGTACGCTTGGAGAGCCAGTACGCGTACATCAGCCCCAGGTGGTCGGCGTTGCGTGCCGCCGGCGTACGGTCGTCGAGGTGGGAATAGACGAGCGCGAGCGAGGAAGCGGGACTGAAGCGATACGCTCCCGAAACGGTGTAGACGTTCTTGTCCACGGAGCTGTCGCTTTGTTGCGCGTGGTGAAAGCCCGCGAAGAGCCGCACCGTGCCGAAGTCGTAGGAGCCGCCGCCGAAGAACGCCTTGAGCGTGCTCGCGTTGGTCGCGCTGTCGACCGACTGGAATCCGACGGCGAGATCCACCGGGCCGCGGATATAGGACGCCGTCAGATGGTAGTTGTTGATGCCGCTGCGCGGCGTAGTCGTGCTGTCGCGCAGTCCAAGCATCGCCTGTGCCGAGAAGCCGGCAATATCGGGCGTGCCGTAGTAGATGGCGTTGCTCGCCCGTACCGACAGCGTTGCGAGGCTATTCAACCCGGACGCAATCGTCGACGCCCCGGTCGCGTCGAACTTCCCCTCCAGCGGCACATACAGCGGCGAGTTCTGGCGGCCGAAACGCAGCTCCCCCCAACGCCCTGACGCTCCCACCCACGCCTGTCGGTTGAAGATCGCGGTGGAATCGCTGGCCGTGCCGCTGTTGAGGTTGAAGCCGTTCTCGAGGGTGAAGTTGATCCGGTTTCCGCCGCCGATGTCCTCCGAACCTTTCAGCCCGAAGCGTGACCCGGTCTGTGCGCCGGACAGCATGCGGTAGGTGCTCTGGCTGCCGGAGTGCGACCAGTCGAGCGAGAGGTCGAGCAGGCCATAGAGCGTGACGCTCGAGGCCTGCGCCCGCGCTGCACTGGGCAAGACAGCCCAAGCGGCGATGGCGAGTGCGAAAAGCGTGGTGCGGACGGGCGAGGCAGGCCTCGCCGGCGGTTGTGCGAGCGTGTGGTTGTGCGTTGTCATGTAGGGTTCGCCGATCGATGTCGGCTTGTGCGAGTGAAAGACCGCCCCGATACGGCCGGCAATGTCCGAACGACGCCCGAAGGCGCCGCCCGGGGGTGCCGGGACGGCGAGAGAAATGGACTCGGTGTGAGAGTGCGTGCCGATCAGTCGTTGATCGTGGTGACGTGGGCGCGAACGTCAGGCAACGCCGGGATGATTCGGTTATCGACGTACCAGTGCGCAACGCGTTCGATGCGCGCGGCGTCGTCGGGCAGAACCGCGCGTAACGGCGAGACGTTGTTCTCCCCGAGCCTTTCGGCCAGCGCGGGCGGAAGATTGAGCTCCGTCGCCCAGATGCGGCCGGCCTCGCGGGGATGCGCCGCCGTCCAGGCATTCTCTTCACGCAACACGCGCAAGACTGTCCTCACGACGTCAGGATGGGCCTTGAGGTAGTCCTGGCGGACGAAATACCCGATCGCGTTGTCCGAACCGATGGCCGCGCCGTCTGCCAGGACACGCGCGTTGTAGCGGCTCTGCGCGATGGAGAGAAACGGGTCCCATGTCGCCCAGGCATCCACACCACCACCGACAAACGCGCCGCCGGTGTCGCTCGGAGACAGGTAGCGACGTTTCACGGCGTCGGCCGAAATGCCATTCTTCACCAGCGCGCGCACCAACAGGTACTCGCCGGTGCCGCCCTTGTTGACCGCCACCTGCTTGCCAACGAGGTCCGCGAGCGAACGAATGGAAGAGTCGCGCGGCACGACGATCGCCTCGTTGCGCGGCGTCATCGGCTGATAGCCGAAGATGACCATCGGTACACCCGCCGCGATCGAGGTGACGAACGAGGTGGAACTGCCGCTCGTGAGGTCCACGGCGTTGGCGTTGAGCGCTTCGAAGGCGGGCGCCGCGGCGGGGAACGGCCCGGCCCACACGACCTTCACGCCCTGCCCTGCCAATGCCTTGTCCAGCGTCCCCTTCGCCTTTGCGAGCGTGAGATCGGACGTGCCCTTGAGATAGGCGATGCGCAGCGTGATGGTTGTGGGGCGCGATTGCGCGCTCGTCGGCGCCGACGCGGCCGTCAACACAAAGGTCGCGACCGCGAACACGGCGGCGAGCGTCAGGCGGCCCCCCGCGCGCCGGACGGATCGGCGAAGGTTGTCAAAGAGGTTCATGCAATATCCTGGTCGAGTGGAACGAGACGGACGTGCGCTGCGGTTCAGGACTGCGCGGGCGCCGTGAGTGTGGACAGGTCGCGGTCGAACAGCGTCGACCATGTGAAGGTCTTCTCGGTCACCTCGCGACGGCGCACCGGCAGGTGCGGCAGCACTTGCTCGGCAAAGCGATACGACTCTTCCAGCAACGGCATGCCCGAGAGGATGAATGTCTCGATGCCGCGCGACGCATAATCGTTGAGCGTGCGAATCACGGTTTCGGGCGAGCCGACGATCGCCGTGCCGGGGCCCGGGCGCACCAGGCCGAGACCCGACCACAGGTTCGGCGCAATTTCCAGGTCGCGGGCGCGCGCGGGACGTTTGCCTTGGTGCAAGGCGCTCATGCGTCGCTGCCCCACCGAGTCGCTCCCTCCCACGAAGCGTTGATTCGCGGCAATCGCATCGTCGTCCATCAAACTCAGCAGGCGGTCGGCTTCGGCCCAGGCGGCCTCGTCCGTGTCACGCAGAATCACGTACAGACGAACGCCGTGCGACAGACTCCGGCCGTAATGCGCCGCGCGGGCATTGACGTGCTTGACCCGTTGTTCGATCTCGTCCGGCGTCTCTCCCCACGACAGATAGGTGTCGACGTGCTTGGCAGCGACTTCGATCGCCGGTTCGGACGACCCACCGAACCACAACGGCGGCATCGGAATGGACTTGCCCGCCGGCAAGGCCAGCTTCGCCCCTTCCACGCTGAAGTACTTGCCTTCGTACGTGAGCGTTTCACCCGCGAAGAGACGCTTGAAGATCGTCAGATATTCGTCAGCCATCAGATACCGTTCGTCGTGCGGGATCTTCATGCCGTACGCGCCGAGCATCTTCGCGTCGCCCGATACGACATTGAGCAGCAGCCGGCCCTTGGAAAACTCCTGGAACGTGGCCGCCATCTTGGCGAGCAGCGTCGGCTGGACCAGCCCCGGATGGATCGCCAGCAGGAAGTTCATGTCGTCGGTGTGCGGCAGGAGCGAGCCGCCCATCACCCACACGTCATGCGCGCCCGTGGCAAAGAGCGCTCCGGTAAAACCGAGATGGTCGTAGCCGCGGGCCAATTGCTGGAGATAGCGGTAGTTGATCGGGCGTGCGCCCTCCGTCGTCCAGGGGGCATGCCCGTCGGGCGCCGTGAGATACCAGTAAACGTTCATTGCGAAATCCGAAAAATCAACTGAAGAAGTTCAATGCGCGAGTGCGCCGGGCGAGAAGCGAAGCGGCACATGCGGCGCCGCTTGACGAAGGTCGAGCGCGCGCGCCAGGTCTCCATGCCGGTGGAGCAGGTCGGCCTCGCGTTGTTGTTCGTCATAGAACGCCGCGTCGCAAGCAAGCAGTTGCCAGTCACGGGCGGCCAACGAGGCCCGCCATGCGGCGGCGTTCGCGTCGGCAATGCCCGCCGAGGCAAGACGATCGGCGTACGGCGTGGGGACGGCCGCCACGTCCTGACCCAGCGCCGCCAAGGCCGAGAACAAGGCGCCCAATGCGCCGGCGTGTTGGGCGACTGCATCGCGATGCGCCCAGAACACGGAGCGATTGGGGACATACGCACCGATCTCGGTCAGCACTTGCCACTCGGCATGCGCCCGGGCCCGCTCGAGCCACGGCGCCATGGCGATCCACGCCTCCACCCTTCCCTCCTGCAAGGCGCGAAAGGCATCGACGGGCGCGAGTTCCACACGCTCGACATCGCGCAACGTCAATCCTTCGCGCTCGAGCACAGCCGCCAGAAACGAGGTGTGGAAGGAGCCGTCGAGCAAGGCGACACGGCGGCCCGCCAGACCCGCGACGCCGGTGGGACCGGTCACGGCTCGAACCACAAGCGCCCCATTCGCGCCGCGCGGCGCGGAGGCTGCAACGTAGGCGAGCGGTACGCCGGCATGCTGTGCAAGCAAGGGCGGCGTGGAACCCGTGCCGCCCACGTCGATGACGCGCTCCGCCACCAGACGGCCCGTATCGCGACCTTCGCGGTACGGCACGAACTGAATCAGTGGCGCACCCTCCGGCGAAAGAAGCGCCGACGGCCAGCGATCGGGCCATGTCAGCGCTGCCAGCTGCAGATGCAGATTGTTGGGATGGACCCCGACGCGCAACGTCATCGCGGGCCTCGTCGGTATCGTGCGCCTTGGCGCGCCGGACGCAAGTGCATTCGTTCTCTCCTTCGTCATCCTGACGTGCTGCCGCATCGTCATTGCGTTATCATCACAAATCACAAATTCGCTATTGGGTGATTTTATTGCCTCATAGCGAATATTCTTAATGATATTTTTCACTATGGTTATCGTTGCGGCGGGATTTCAACTGGCCGCTATGGCGGGAGACGCGCATGGCAAAAGCGGGCAAGGCAGCGGTCGAGGAAAGCGGTGTCGGAAGTTCGGGACATGGGGCGGACGATGACTTCATCGCCCGGTTGCGCGTTCTGGTATCGCGCGCCGGGAACGCGAGCGCCCTGGTTCGCCAGGCGGGCATTTCGCCGAGCGGCTTTCAGAAGTACCTGAGCGGCGCGGAGCCATCGCGACGCGTGCTCATCGCGTTATCGGAAGCCGGCGGCGTGACGCTCGAATGGTTGATGACGGGACGCGGTCCGATGGAGGTGGCCATTCGCGACGCCTGGCCGGAGAACCATCTGACGCTTCTGCCGCTATATCGGGCTGGCGATACCGACTGCCCCGTCCCGGAGGCGTCACCGGAGAAGCTCGTGCAATTGGCGTTCTGTCAGGAATGGCTGGCACGCCATGGATTCGATCCCGCGTACCTGGCCACGATGCGCGTCGAAGGCAACGCCATGGCGCCGACGTTTCGCGCGGGAGATACCTTGGTGGTGGATCGCCAGAGCGCGAACGTCGCCGACGGCGAGGTCTATGTGCTTCGCGACGGCACCGACCTGCTCATCAAACGATTGCAGCGGCAGTTGGGTGGCATGGTGTCGCTGACTTCGGACAACGCGCAGTACGCCCCCATACAGGCGCCGTTGGAGAGTCTCGATATCGTCGGGCGCGTGATCTGGCGCGGCGCGTTGTTGTAAGCGGCGCTCGCGCGCGTCTCAGTCGATCTGCTTCTGAATGAAGGCGCACAGCGCACCGACGAGCGACACGCCGATGATCACGGAAAAGCCGTCGAGCGCGCCGAGGAAGCTTGCCTGTTGCATGACCATGGTGTGAATCGTGGACAACGCGAGCGCGCTTGCCTGCTGTGCGGCATATCCCATCGCCTCGTAGCCGTGCACCAGCTTGCCGAAGGTGTCCTGAAAGATCGGGTTGAACGGATTGACCGATTCCGCGAGGCGCGTCTCGTGCACCGCCACGCGGTGCTGCTGCAGGATGATCATCGTCGCCGTGGCGAACGAATACGTCAGTTGCTTGACGATGTTCTTGAAGCGATAGCCGTGGTGGAATTCCTCCACGGCGAAAATCCGGAACGTGACGTTGGCGACCGGCAACGCGATCGTCAGCAGAAGCAGCCCACGCAGGATCAGCGGAAAAACCAACCATGGCATGCTGACGTCCGGCGGCATGCAGGTCATCCACAGGCCGATCAGCGCAGCCATCAGGAATCCGGGCACGATCAGCCACTTCTTGTGTGCCAGCCGCCCCGCATACCGGAAGTACGCGACGGCCCCGACGATCGACACGAGCGAAGTGAGCCCGACAAGCCGCCCCGCGTTCTCCACCGGGTAGTGCAGTCCGCCTTCGAGCAGCCGGGAGACGAGAAAGCCCATCGAATTGCTGACGTAGTAGAACGCGATGTAGAGCATGATCCCGGCCTGAAACGTCTTCTCGCGAAGCGCGTGCAGGCGCAGCAACGGACGTGGATGATGCCATTGCTGCCAGACGAAGCCGCCGAGCGCCACCATCCCCGCCCCCGCCAGAAAGATCAGTTCCGGCGATGAGCCGAGCAGCTCGAAGCGCACCTGCTGCATGGCGATCTGCAACGCGCCCTGGGCGAAAGCGAACAGGATGTAAGGCCAGAAATGCGCTTCGCCGCGATGCTCGTGCAGCACGCGCCCGGTCGACGGCACGACGAGAATCGTGAAGACCCCGAGCGCCACGCCGCCGAAGCCCGTCGCCACGAATAGCGCACGCCAGCCGAAATACCCGATCAGGTAACCGCCGGCGAGCGGTGCCAGCGCGCTGCCGACCAGAATCATCAGCAGGAACACGCGCACGGCGACCGCGCGCCGCTGCGGGGCGATTTTCGTTTGGATCAGGATGCGGCAGGCGCTCATCATCGGGCCGATGAAGTAGCCCTGGAAACCACGCGCGATGGCGAGCTCGATCGACGATTCGCTCAGCGCGGCGGCAACCGCCCCCGCGGCGAACAGAAGCAGGCTGCCGCCCACGTAGCGTCGATAGCCCAGACGCTCCACCCACCACTGCTGTTGCAGAATGCCCAGCACCGATGCCACGGCGTACGCGCTCGACGACCACACGAGTTCATCCGGAGATGCGTTGATTCCGCCGGCGATATAGCTCGTGAAGAATGCAAATCCGGCGTTGTCGAAATAGTCGAGACCGGTGCCAAGCGCAATGGCCCAGGGAAAGAAGTCGTCCTTGAAACGCATCAACAACGAACGCGACGGCCCCTGCGCCGGTGCAGCGACAGTCATTTGGCCGCCGCCTTTTGTGGACGGCCCTGGCTGGCGCGCCAGGCCGCCGCACGTTCACGCCGCTCGCGCAGCAGTTCGTCCCTCGGCTCGCCGGCAATGCGGCGACGGATGTACTCGAGGTCATAGGCGAGTTCGTCGCGCACGGCCTGTGCCTCGCGCATCTCGCGCTTGACTGCCTGAATTCTCGCGTCGACCGCGTCGACTTGCCGCGCCAACGATTTCTCGATTTCACGCAGCGACGCCTGCGACACGACTGTCCCCGACGCATTCGCCGACTCGATCGGCTTTTGCAGAATCTCGGCGATCGTCTGGAGCGAGAATCCGAGCGAGCGCATGCGCAGAATACGCGCAAACTTCTCCAGATCCTGCTCGGTGTAAAGTCGATAACGCCCATCGCTCCGATCGGGCGAGATCAGCCCCTTCTCCTCGTAGTACTTGAGCGTGCGCGGTGTCACGTTGAGACGTTCCGCCGCGTCGCGCACCGTAACGTATCCGGATTCACTGCTGGACGAAGACATGGCATCCACTGGGTGAGACGACAACAGGGGAATCATAGCACAACCTGTACGTACACGTTCATGTTTGGATGAACGTACCCCGTTCATCGACACGGATCGGGTGCTAGCGCGC
The DNA here is from genome assembly GCF_000815105.2 of Pandoraea pulmonicola. Taxonomy (NCBI): domain Bacteria; kingdom Pseudomonadati; phylum Pseudomonadota; class Betaproteobacteria; order Burkholderiales; family Burkholderiaceae; genus Pandoraea; species Pandoraea pulmonicola. Next base: position 3,035,105 of record NZ_CP010310.2, read on the forward strand.
GACGCCTAGGTGCGCCGGGCCAGCACTTCGTCGCGCGGGCCCGCATCGACCACACGACCGGCCTCCATCACGACGATGGTGTCAAAACGTTCCAACAGGCTCGGGCGATGGACGGACGCCACGATGCACGCCGTCGGAAAGGCTTCGTACATCCGGTCGAAGACGCGCGCCTCCGCCTGCGGATCGAGAGCGCTGGTCGGCTCGTCGAGCAGGAGTAGCGAACTGCCCCGCGCCGCCAACGCGCCCCGCGCCAACGCCAGCCGCTGCCGCTGACCGCCGGAGAAGTTGCTGCCTCGCTCGTTGACCGCACTGTCGAGTCCATCGGGAAGCTGGCGCAGCACGTCGTCGAATACGCCGGCATGCACGGCCGCCTGCAACGCCAGGGTGTCCGCCGGCTCGCCAAACGTCAGGTTCTCTTCCACGCTGGCCTCGAACACATCCGCTTCCTGGGGAATGAGGGTCGCGAGCGTGCGCAGCGTTGCCCAGTCGGTGCGGGCGTCGTCGCGCAGGAGGTCTCCCTGCTGTGGCAGGTACAGGCCGGCGAGCACACGCAGCAACGTGCTCTTGCCGCCACCGCTCGGGCCGACGAGCGCCACCCGCTCGCCACGACGGAGCACGAGATCCACCCCGTGCAGCCCACCGCGCGCGTCGTCGGCATAGCACCACGACACGCTGCGCAGAGCGAGCGTCCGCCAGGCGGCGCCGGGGACGATGGACGGCACGCTGGCGTCGGGGTCTCCGGGGGCGTGCCAGATCGGCTCGGCGCTGCCGTAGTCGGTATGCATGCGCGCGAAGCTCTGGAAGTTCGACGCCATCGCACCCACGACCGTCGCGGCCTGCTGCGCGTACTGATAGATCATGAACACCGTGCCGAGCAGCACGGCTTGCCCAGGCTGGCGCGACTGCAGCACGTACACCACGACGAGAATCCACGTGAGTCCCATGCCGAGCAGATCGACGGCGAACCACCTCCCTTCGTTGATGATGACGGCACGGCGCAGCGGCACCATCACCGCATCCATCCGGCGGCCGAGCACCTTGCGCGAGGCCGCCTGAAGGCGCAGCCCGATCACCGTGCCGGCGTTGCCGACGAAGTCGAGCAAGGCGGCCGCGTAGCGGCGCTCCGCGTCGTTCTCCGCGCGGGCGAGCGGCATGAGCGTGCGATCGAAGCGCAGGATGATGATGGCGATGACCACATAGCCTGTCACCGCGATGACGCCGCTCGTGCGCGAGAGCAGCGCAAGCGCGACGATCGGCCCGACGAAGCTGAACGCGCTCTGCAGATATCCGAACTGGTTCTGCGCGAAATCCGACAGCGCCCGGCTGGACTGCACCACTCGATGCTGCAATTCGCCCGAATGCCGCCCGTCGCGCCACGCGAGGGGCGCGGCGGCAATGCGCGCGTAGAGCTGATCGGCCAGCCGCTCGCGCACGCGCACACCGACGTTGCGCTCCAGGATCCGGCCCGGACCGTGCAGCAGCCACGACAACAGATAGACGCCGACCAGGTAGAGGATCCAGCGTCCGGCCGTCGCCATGTCGCCCTGCTGAAGCGCGTTGATCGCCTGAGCGGCAAACCACGGCATGGTCAGGCGCAGCAACTGGGCCGCCGAGAGGAGTGCCGCGGCGCCGAGCAGTTGGCGCCGCACGCCGTGCGCATGACGCCACAGCGCCCGGTAGAGATCGCGCGCGGCGTTGCCGAGCCCGATGGCGGGCTTGCGCGAGGGGGATTCGGACGCCGTCATGCGCTCGTCGCTCCTGTGTCGTGAGGCACATCGACTGCCGCGGCGAACCGCGGCATATGTGCGTGGATGTGTCGGAATTCCCGAGATTGCCGGGATTGCCGGGATTGCTGTCAAGACCGGTCAATATAGGGGAAATTCCGTCAGACGTCGCGCCGTGGCGCTGGCGTGGCGTTCGGCAACGTGGGGCGATCGTGCGGTGCGGGGGCGATGTAGTGGAAGCGCAACGCCGCATCGGGATAGCGATACGGCACCATGGCCAGGTTGACCGCACAGGAGTCGCAGAACGGCAGACGCGAACACAGCAAGATCGACTGGATGACGTTCTCGCCCGCCGGATGTTCCGCGTAAATCTGCGCCAGTATCATCCGTTCGGTATCGAGCGTGCGATCCTGCGCGCGGCCCGCCGCGGCCTGATAGGTTGGCAGATCGGCATCGGCCATCGCGAGGCGAAGTTCGGGCGGCTCCGTGGGCAACGCGTCCGATGCAGCGCCCGGATTGCTCAGTCGTTGCGTGACGACGCTGTCGGTGCGCCGCGCGTAGGCCTGTCCGGCGTCGACCACGCGCACGCCAGACGCGTTTGTGCGCAGTACTCTCTGCTGGAGTCCGGAGCGGCAGTAATAGAGCGTTTGCGTCCCGTCGGCGAGCGTGACCTGGGCGACCGCCAGATTGCCGTTGCCGGCGATCGCCCGCATCGGATCCTGCACGCTGCGCGCGGCACGCGGCGTGCCGTTGACCAATTCGCCCAGCCCCTCCAGTTCGGGGAACAATGTTTCAAAGAGGCCGAGCACCTCGCGCGTCGTCTCCACGTCCGACACGAACGGCAATTGAGACCAGACCGCGAGCGGTGCCGGTCGAGAGACGAAATCTCTGGCAATGGCATTGATGAACGCTTCGCGCTGTGCGGGATATTGCTGCCAGCGCGCCCACAACCGGTTGAACATCGGCAGTAGCGTGGCGTCGATCTCCAGCGCGGCGGCGGACCCGGATGCGTTCGAGACGGCCGGTTGGCGACGCGCGTTCACGCGGACTTCGATAGCGCGTGTGAGGGCGGCGACCGCATCGCGCGCCTCGACCACGGACAGCTCGATATCCTCCAGCCCGCGCCACACCTCGGCCGGCGAAGGCGCACGCTCCCAGCTGTGCAGATATAGCTGCAATAACGTACGCGTTTCGCCATGAGCGATCATCGGTAACACGATCGCATTTTCCGCCGCGGCACGGTGGCGCTGCGCCATGCGGTACTCGCGAATGTCGCGATGCTCCGCCCGGCGATACGACAGGCGCACGGGCGCGGATGAAGTCGTTGCGCCGGATGGCGGCGTGAAGCGGTAATACGTGTCGGGCGCGAGACGCACGACGCCGTACAGGGCGCCATGCCGGTCTCGGTACGTTCCGAAGGGTGCGGCAAGCGTCATGTCGCCCAGCGTCAGGCTCACTCGTCGCCCGGCGACCGGTCCGTCCGTCGTGGCTTGCTCGTAATAGTTCAGTTCGCCGTCGAGCTCGGGCGGATAGGCGGAGCGCGGCACCCTGGGGGCATCCGCCGGGACGTGAGGCACGCCGTGCTCGTCGAAGCGCCCCAACCGCCCGAAGGCGAAGAACGCCCGATGCCCCTGCGCATCGTCGAATGGCCGCGCATACACCGCCAAACGCAGGCGCACCAGCGGCGAGGCCTCGACGGGTTGATGCTGCGCGACGGTCGCGCCCTGTTCGGTGACGGCGACTTCCCCGTCGCGCTCGGTATGGCATTCCAGACACATGCCGTCTATGTCGGTCCCGGGCCCGCGCGAGATTCGGCAAAGCGACGAGGGCCCCGTGGCGTGACGGATGTCTTCGAGCGGGCGAAGGTCCGACGCGTGTCTGCGCGTGCGGGCGACCGTGATGCCGTACAGGACGCCGTCGATGTCGAACACCTGCACGCCGTTCTGCGTGAGATCGGGACGATATTCAACGAAGACGTCCGGCGGCAGCGACCATTGGACGCCGCGGCCCAACGCACTGCTGAACGACTCGCGCCCATAAACCGTGGCGACGGAATCTTCGGCCTGGCGTTCGGGCGCCGCCGGCCAGAGATGTTGCAACAACGCGATCGCGTCGTCGTGGAAGCGGCCGTCGCGCACGACCGCGGCCAGACACTCCAGGCCGGACAACGCGAGACGGGAGGCCATCGTCCGTCGCACGTCGTGGCCGGCCACCGAGCGCTTTGCTGCGTTGTGCCGGGGGTGGGCCGGGTCGATGTTGCGCAGATCGCCGTCGGTGCCAAGCGTGGCTCGGCGGTCGCGCGGACGGCGCTTGACCATGGTCTCGACGAGTATTTCGGCGACCTCCGCCATGTCCGGCGATTCGAGCACCGTTGTGTCGGGCGACGGCCATCCCGCCGCGACGCTCATCGGCGCCTGCGACCACACGACCCGTATCAAGTCGTCCTCGTCGATGCGGGACTCGATCTCGTCCCATCGCTCGCCCCAGAACACCGGCCCGTATGTCTGCGCCCAGCACCCGGATTCGTAACGGTGACGCGGGCCGCAAGGCCCTACCGGGGTAATCAGCGAGGGAACGTCGCTCGCCAACGAGAGTGCGAATTCCCGCCACTCGCCCCGATCGTCTTCAAGTCGCAGCAGGAGCGCATAGGGCGCGTGACGCACGACCGGCTCGGCGGTTCTCCCCATTGCCACCGGCGGCTCGACGATGATCTTCACCCATGCGGGCACGAGCCGCTCGGCGGACTCGAAAGCGGCGCGCGTCCGGGCATCCGCACTCGCCACCGCTTCGCGGATCATGGCCACGACGACGCGCTGCACGTCTGCCCGATATCTTTCGCGCCCGACTCGCAACGCGTCGTAGCTCTCTTCGGACAAGGACGTTTCGCCCAGGCTGCGTGCGTCCGATGTGCGCCGGCATTGCGTCAATACCGGTCCGCCGAGCGCGTCGTAGGGGCGTGCGCGGAGCAATGCGTGAATGCCGCCGACGGCTGCGGCATGCGGCAACGGTTGCGCGGCGACGGGCGCTGCCCGGCGAACGACGGGGCTCGCGCCGGCTCGCAGGGCCGTCCGAGTCCCGGCAGCAGGACCGCCCGACATGGCGGCCGCGCCGACCGTGCCTGCCACGGTGAGCAGCATGAGTGCGAACGCCGCCCTGGCGGCATCGCTTCCTCCCCTTCCACTATCGCCGGTCGCTCCGGCAGGCAGGTGGCGGTCGCGTGCGCGTCGGGTCGCACGGGTGCGCGAATCGTTCTCCTCCCATCGCGCACGTGCCGTTGCGGCGGAGCGCCAATCGTCGGAGAAGTGCGAACGATGATGCCGGCCATGCGTGGTGTGCGACGTAGGACGATGAGCGTGGTGCGGCGTCAGCCGTTGCAATCGAGTCATCAGGCATTTCTCTCGTGAATATCGGAGGATCGAAACCTACCGCGCCGCCACGCGCGGCAATGTCGGAAACGCGCGATGAACTATCGGACTCGCCGTCACCGGCGCCCCTCCGTGAGAGCTCGCACAGGTCCACAGCAAGCGGAGACATTCCCGATGCTCATGTCACCGATGCGTTTAACGAAGACGAGCCGGGTCTCGCCTGGCAGGCCTTCATGCCGGCGTCACCGGTTCGGCGCTATGCTTCGGGCAATGGCACTCCATCCCTTCTCGCTTTGACTCCGACAAAAAACAACACGGGAACCGCCCCCGGCAGCCACGGCGTGTTCGATGTCTTCGTCGCCTTTCTCAAGCTGGGCCTGACGAGCTTTGGCGGCCCCGTGGCCCACATCGGGTATTTCCGCCGCGAGTTCGTGCAGCGACGTCGCTGGCTCGACGACGCCACGTTCGCCGATCTGGTCGGCCTCTGCCAGTTCCTGCCCGGACCTGCGAGCAGCCAGGCCGGCTTCTCCATCGGACTGCTGCGAGCGGGATGGCTCGGTGGTATTGCGGCGTGGTGCGGCTTCACGCTGCCGTCGGTGTTCCTGCTACTCGCGTTTGCCGTCCTGATGCCGCGCCTCGGCGGACCGATCGGAGACGGCGTGCTGCACGGCCTCAAGCTCGTGGCCGTTGCCGTGGTGGCGCAGGCGGTGTGGGAGATGGCGAGACGGCTTTGCCCCGACACGCGACGCGCCGCCATTGCGCTCGCGGCCATCGTCGCGCTTGCATGGATGACCACGGTCTTCGCGCAACTCGTCGTCATCGGGCTCGGCGCGGCGCTGGGGTACGGCTTGCTCCGCCCGGTCGGCACGGCACCCGCCGCCGCTTCGCCGAGCGGCCCTCCCTTCCCTGTATCGCGCACCGCCGGTGTGCTCGCGCTGCTCGTCTTCTGCGTGTTGCTCGCCGGTTTGCCGATCGTCGCGTCGCTGACGGGGCTTCGGGCCGTTGCGATATTCGACGGTTTTTATCGTTCAGGGGCATTGGTATTTGGCGGCGGCCACGTCGTGCTGCCGCTGCTGCAGGAACAGACGGTCACCACGGGTTGGGTATCGGCGGGCGACTTCCTCGCCGGTTATGGCGCGGCGCAGGCGGTTCCCGGACCGTTGTTCACGTTCGCATCGTTCCTGGGGTGGATGGCTGGCGGCCCGGCACATGCCGGGCTCGGCGCGGCGCTTGCGACCGTCGGCATCTTTCTTCCCGGGTTGCTGCTCGTGATCGCCGCGCTGCCGCATTGGCAGGCACTGCGCCGGCGGCCGGCGACGGCCGCGATGCTCGCCGGCGTGAATGCGGCGGTCGTCGGTATCCTGGCCTCGGCGCTCTACTCCCCCGTGTGGACGAGTGCCGTACACCGCCCCGCCGATTTCGCGGTGGCGGCAGTCGCCTTCGTGCTGCTCACGCGATGGCAAACCCCGCCGCTTGCCGTGGTCGCGCTGTGCGCGATCGCCGGAGCGGCGGGGCTGGTCTGAGACGCCGACAGCGCCGCCGACGGTTACAACCCTTCCGCCGTTCGCTCGATGTGCAGCCGTTCGATCGACTTCGCGGCGCGACTCACTTCCGCAGCGTCGTGCCAGAGCGGCTTGCGTCCGAACGATGTGTACATCTCCACCTGATCGGCATAGTGTGGCGACGGTGTGCCATCGGGCGCCACGAAACCACTCTGCCCCGGCGCGACCACATCGTAGGCCACGACCTTGGCGGACGAGCCTCGCGGGCCGAACACGATCAGGTCGTTCTCCGTGCCGCGGTTCATATATGCCGGCGTACGCACGGCTTCCGCGGCATTCGCCTGCGGCACGCCGAAGAAGTTGTTGGCGCGGAACGTGAGCGGCACCGTCGGCGCACGCCAGCTCGCCATATCCGGACCCAGCTTCGTTTTGAGGATGGCGATGGCGTCGTCGAGCGCGGCGAGGACCACGTCATCCGGGCGCTTGCCCTCGAAGATGTCGAACGTTTGCGGCACCCCGGACCTTTCGCCGCGCAGCGCTTCATAGAGCACCTTGCTGCCGTTGCCGATGTTGAGTGAGCCGGTCGGACCGTCCTGCGGGGCGGCGTAACCGCTTGCCAGGAACCACTTGTCATACGGCGCCGGCACCACTTGTCCGAGCGTGCGCTTGAGCATCGCGCTCAGCCACGCGTCCATGATCGCGGGGCCTGCCGTGTCGTAGTGACCGGTGTGCTGCGGGTCGCGGCTCAGACCATTCCAGGCTGTGAGTTGCGCCGCCACCTGACGGCGTGCGTCCGTGGCTGGCAGGTTCGCCGTGGCGCGTTCGATGAACGGCAGGAAATGCGTGCGGTTGACGTCCACCGCGCTGGTGTCCTTGAGGATCTGCCACATGTCGTCGACGCCGAGCTTGTCGTGCGCTTCGATGCGGCGGTCGATCTCGACCACCCGGTCCGCGCCGCCCCAAAGGAAGGCGAAGAGATCGCTGGCCGGATAGCCCTTCTGCGGCGAGTTGTTCCAGTTGGCGATCCAGCCTTGCTTCGGGTTGTAGACCTTCGGGTTCGTCGAGAACGGCAGCAGGCCCTTCCAGTCCCACTCGCCCGTCCCCGGCACCGGCAGGCGCGGATCGTGACCGGGCTGGCGCGACGGGTAGGCGCCGGTGTGGACGTAGCCGATATTGCCTGCGACATCCGCGTAGTACCAGTTGATGGTCAGTGCGTGACGTGCTGCCTGCGCCGTCCACGACTTCCAGTCCCGGGCCTGCGCCTGATGCGTCCAGGCGAGCAACGACTGCACCTCGAGTCCGTCCCATGCGCGGGCCTTGGCGTAGGCGATGGGCTGCTTCGCATCGCGCTGCATGACGATGCCGTGCACCGTGCGATAGACCTCCTGCACGACTGGCGCCCCGCCCTTCACGCGAATGATCTCCACGCGCTTTTCCATCTCGTGCCATTGCCCCTTGTGGAAATAGCGGTTCGGGTGGGCCGGATCGAGCTTCTCGGCGTAGATGTCGATATCGTCGCCGAAGCCGGCCGTCGAACCCCACGACACCTTGCCGTTGTGGCCGAACAGAATGCATGGATAACCAAACGGCGTATTGCCCACGAGATCGAAGCCTGCGCCGTGCAGGCCGACGCCGTATGTGTAGGCGGGTGCAAACCAGCCGAACTGGGGGCCGTTGAGCATGATGGCGCGCGCGTCGCGCGCCTTTTGCCTGCCGACGATCCACATGTTGCTCGTCGTCGGGAAACCTGCGAGGCCGGGCTGCCCCGATTCCGCGAATTGCGCGAGCATCGTGGCCGCGTTGGCGTCGGCGTCCTGATGGAGCAACGCCCCGTCGCTGCCGCGCGCCAGGCGCGCGAACATCGGCGCCGGGCCAGCGTAGCGGGCAAGCGGTTGCCTCGGCGCTCCGGAGGCCGGGCCGACCTTGACCGGATATGCTCCTTCCGAGGCGGGCACCGTCGACGGCGCGTCGGGATTCACGATCCATTTCAGCTCGTCGAACAGCGCCATGCCCTTTTGCGGGCCGTACTTGTCCTTGAGCGCGGTGACCAGCGCGAGGTTGTCGATTTCGCTGGTGGCGTCGGAGAAACGATTGGCCATCGTGCCGACGAAAACCATCGCGACATCGAATGCATCCCAATTGCCCGGTTGGAAACCGAAGTCGTTGAATGGCTTCGGCATGCGCGTGTGGGGCTGGGCGCGAATCTGTGCAATCCAGGCGTTCATGCCCGCGGCGTAGCCGTCCAGGATGTCGCGCTCGCGCTGCGGCAGCTCGGCCAGTTGACGACGAATCGACGCCGGCCAATAGTTGCCGCGAATCGACCTGTCGAAATCCACGAACTTCTCGCCCAGCACCTCTGCGACGGTGCCTTGCGTGCTGCGCCGGGCCATCTCCATCTGGAAGAGTCGATCCTGCGCGATCGCATAACCGTAGCCGTAGAAGAGCGCGTAGGTCGTCGATGCATAGATGTGAGGCACGCCGAACTCGTCGCGCTTGATCGTCACGTCAACGCGGCCCGGCGACTGGCTCGCCGCCTGTGCGGCGGGTACCGAGCCCGATGCGGCCGCGGCGACCGGCGGCGAAGTCAGCGCGGCGCCCAATGCGATACTCAGCAGCGATGCAGCCACGCTCGCCGAAATCCGACGGTGCCCGAAAGGCTTCTGCGAGATGCCGGCCGATGCCAATGCCATCGCGCGACGCGAGCGAGAATTCACAGTCATCAATGTCTCCGTTATTTTTTCTGGTGGGGAAGCGCATTGAAGCCTAACACGACAAAACCGACCGGTCGGTTAATTAATTCGCCGACCGTTGATATGTTAACTATCTGCACCGGAGAGGTTGACCCGCCCCTTGGGGCCGCCTTGAGGATAGCGTTACAGGCGAACGAAAAGAGGAAAGCGATGAACCGATCCGATAGTGGTCAAGGTGCGTTGAATGCGTCCGATGCGGCGCGTCGATTGGGCGTCTCGGTCAAGGCGTTGCGGCTTTACGAGCAGCAGGGGCTGCTCAGGCCGAGCCGTACTCCAGCGGGTTACCGTGTCTATCGCGAGTTGGAGATGGCGCGCGCGGCCGAAGTCGTTGCGCTGCGCGCGCTCGGTTTGAGCCTGGCGCAGGTGAATCGTGTGCTGAACGGAGAACCACAGGCGTTGGCGGCCGCACTGGCCGAACACGAAGACGCGCTCGATGGTGAGATCCGGGCGCAGATCCGGCGGCTGGAGAGCGTTCGTCGTTTGCGTGCGGAACTGGCGGCGGGACGCATGCCAGCCGAGGGCACGTTGCCTGAACTGATCGGGCGCGCCGGATCGAGCATCGCATTCGATTTGCCGTGGCCATGGGGCGGCGAGCGGTTCGAGTTGCGCGACATCCCTGCCCTGACCTACCTCATCGGGCCCTTGGGGAGCGGAAAGACACGTCTGGCGATGCATCTGGCGAAAGCGCTGCCCAACGCCATCTTCCTCGGACTCGACCGCCTGCAGGCGGGCCGTGCCGACGCGCTTGCGGAGATCGATCGCAAGGCATCGCTGCGTCGGAAAGTCGATCGCGCGATGGGATGGTTGCGCGACGAGGGTGCCAGCGATTCCGAAGCGCTCAGCGTGCTGCTCGGTGCGTTCGAGGCGAATGGCACAGGTGCGGTGGTCGTAGACATGGTCGAGCAGGATCTGCCGCAGCACACCCAGGAGGCCTTGAGTCGCTACTTGCGCCAGCGTGCGAAGACGCTGACGCGACCGCTCTTCCTGATGACTCGCTCGTCATCCATCCTCGATCTGACGGCGGTCGGCGCTGACGAGGCGATAGTGCTCTGTCCCGCGAACCATAGCCCGCCGGTGCGGGTGGCGCCCTACCCCGGCTCACCTGGTTACGAGGCTGTCGCCACGTGCCTCGCGACACCCGACGTGCGGGCGCGGGTGACCGAGCCCCCGCACGCGGCCTGAAGATTGAAAGAAATGCGTGAAAAACGCTGCGTCTTCCACGCCCTGTGTTCAGGCGTCGTAATTGTCGCAACCGGAGACGGGCGGCGAGCCGGCTTCCGTGCGTGAGCGGGCCTGGGTGATGTTGCTGTACGGCGGGACATCCTGCGTGAGCCAGACATTGCCGCCGATGACCGAGCCTTGTCCGATCGTGACGCGGCCGAGGATCGTGGCGCCGGCGTAGATGACCACGTTGTCCTCGACGATCGGGTGGCGCGGGAGGCCCTTGTGGAGATTGCCGTCGTCGTCGGCGGGGAAGCGTTTGGCGCCGAGCGTGACGGCTTGATAGACGCGCACGCGTTGTCCCAGGATGGCGGTTTCGCCGATGACCACGCCGGTACCGTGATCGATGAAGAAGCCGGCCCCGATCTGGGCGCCGGGGTGGATGTCGATGCCTGTATCCGAGTGAGCTTGTTCCGCGATGATGCGCGCGAGCAGGGGCAATTCCAGTCGATAGAGTTCGTGGGCGATGCGATGGTGGATCATCGCGTGGATGCCTGGGTAGCAGATGAGGACTTCGTCGACGCTGCCGGCTGCGGGGTCGCCTTGATAGGCGGCGAGGACATCGGCGTCGAGGAGTTCGCGAATTTCCGGGAGTTTGCTGGCGAACTGCTGGATAGCGGAATGGGCGCGTTCGTCGATGAGGGCGGCGGTGATATCGGCATCGTGGCGGGCTTTGTAGCGCCACTCGAGGCGAGCTTGTTCGGCGAGTCCGTTGAGTGCGCTGGTCAGCGTGTGGCCGACGTAATAGTTTTCGCCTTGCTGATGAAGGTCGAGGGGTCCGAGTCGCATGGGAAAGAGGACGCCCTTGAGTTGCACGATGATGTCGGCGAGTCGTTCACGCGACGGAAGGTCGCGGCCGCCGGATTCGAGCAGGCGTCGTTGGCCGTCGCGCCAGCGCAGGCGGGCCGAATGGAGGGAGGAGACGATATCGTCGATGTCGAATGCGGCCAAGGGAGGGCTCCAAAAAAAGCATAGCGAAGCAGACAACCACCGTCTGCCGGGCAAAAAAGGGGGCATGAATCCGAGCCAATGCGCAAAGCATAACGTTTTTCGAAATCACCTGCCGCGACGTAGTTTCCGGGACAAGTGGGGAGCGTGACCGACCACGCGAGCGGCGCGAGGGTTGAAAGAGAGGGACTGATGGCGTGGAGGGGGACGGACCGGAGCCCCTTTCCGAATCGAGTTGGGTCTATGTCTGAGAGGCGGAAAGGGGCTTCGGTCCGTCTGGGGGGAGGTTTTCAGAGGGCCTGAACCGCAGCCATCAATCGATGACTGAGGGCAAGCGCCGCGGAGGCATCCGGAATGTTGGTGAACCCCATAAGCAGGCCATCCTGCACGGAGCGGCGGGTTTGCCAGCGGCTGACGGCATGGACGGCAAGACCATGGCGATGAGCGGCGTCGGCGAGCGAGGCGTCCCCATGACGTGCGAGGTTGTTGCGCAGGTAGGCGAGCGCCTGGATGCCGCCGGCCTGCGGGTGCACAAAGAGATCGTTTCCGAAGACCTGATCGAGCGCATCGACGAGCCATTGCCGGCGCTGGGCATACAGCGTGCGCATCTTGCGAAGGTGGCGGGCAAAGTGGCCTTGCGCCATGAAGTCGGCGACGGTGGCTTGTACTTGAATCGCGCCTGGGCCTCCGACATGCCCGGCGGCCTCGGTAAAGCGATCGATATGAGCGACGGGCACGACGAGATAGGCCAGGCGCAGTCCTGGAAACAGCGCCTTGCTGAACGTTCCCGTATAGAGCACGCGGCCGTCGCCGTCGAGACTTTTCAGCGCGGGCAAGGGGCGTCCGTGATAGCGGAATTCGCTGTCGTAATCGTCTTCGACGATCCACGCGTCGTGCCGGCCGGCCCATTCGAGCAATTGAAGGCGTCGCGGCAGCGACAGCGTGGCGCCGGTCGGACTCTGATGTGTCGGCGTGACGACGGCGAAGCGGGCGTTGGCGGCGTGGCGGATGCCATGGGCGACATCCAGTCCCTCTTCATCCACTGGAACGGCGACGAGCGACATACCGGCACTGCCTAGAAACTGCCGTGCAAACAGATATCCCGGATCCTCGAACCATCCTTTGTCGCCCGGTTTGAGCAGCGTTCGACGGACCAGATCGAGCGCCCCAAGATAGCCTGCCGTCACAAAGACCTGCGACGGCGTGCAGGCAATGCCGCGCGAGATCCCCAGGTAGGTTGCAATCGCGTGCCGCAGTGGCGCATACCCGGCCGGATCGGGGTACGTCATGGCGGTCGCGTCCATGGCGCGAAGATTCCGACCGGCCAGGCGTACCCAGGTTTTGCGCGGAAAGGCGTCGAGCGCGGGCAATCCCGCTTGAAGCGGTCGCGGCAGGCCGACAGTGATGCGCCCGTCGGGCGACTCCTGGACAGGTGGCTTGAGCGATGGCATCGACGCGACCTCGCTCACCTTTCCCAACTGTGGCGAAACGAACGTACCCGCCGGCCCGCGCGAGGAGAAATACCCTTCGCTGGTGAGCATCTGGTACGCCAGTTCAACCGTGCCCCGCGCCAGATTCAACTCGCTTGCCAGACTGCGCACCGACGGCACCCGGTCGCCGGGCTGCAGCTTTCCCGAGGCGATCGCGTCGCGGTAACGCCGGTACAGTTGCCAGTAAAGCGGTTTGTCACCACCGTCGCCCGGAACGGCGAGCTTCAGATCGGGAAAGTCCACGCGCGATGTCCCATTGATTTTGTCGATTCTTGCATCTGATCACTGGGACATCATTCTCCTAAAGTGGCGAGGTGACGACAAGCACGGGGTATCCCTCCCGGCCACATCCCACTTCCTCGGTATTTCGGAGAACCTGTATGAGCACCCTTCGCCTGCCCTATTTCAAGCTGTCGCCTGAAGCCTATCAAGGGTTCGGGGCCACCAAGACCGCGCTGCAGTCGAGCAGCCTCGGCAAACCGCTGATCGAGCTGGTCTATCTGCGGGTATCGCAAATCAATGGCTGCGCGTTCTGCCTCGAGATGCATGCGAAAGCGCTGCGCGCGGACGGCATGCCCGACTTCAAGATCGATAGCCTCGCCGGATGGCGCGTGAGTTCGCACTACAGCGAGCGCGAACGTGCAGCGCTGGCGTGGACCGAAGCGCTCGTCCATGTCGACCAGACCCACGCGCCCGACGAAGTCTACGAGCCCCTTCGCGCCCATTTCACCGACGCCGAAATCTCCGACCTGAGCTTCGCCATCGCGCTGATGAGCGCGTTCAATCGACTGGCGATCGGAATGCGGCAGTGAACTTTCCGGGCGCGGTCAACCGCGGCCTTCCCCCCGTTCTCTCCCTTCGCCGGCTCGCAACGTAATCCCCGTCCAATGCCCGTCCGCCTGGAGTTCGCGGATCAGATCGGCGATGCACTGCCTCACGGCCAAGGTCGCCGATCCTACCGGCAAGGAGTTCGACCAGCACACGCTGGCCGGTCGGCGCAGTTCCGGCGAAATCAGGCGCCGCGATGGCGGACGCAACGCCGGATCGCGCGACGCCAATGCCGACGCCGGCAGAATCGAACACGCTTCGCCCGAACGGGCAATGTCGATGAGCGTCGGCAACGAGTCGATATCCGCCACGATGTTCAACTCCGCATTCGCTTGCGCAAAACTGCGCTCGATAAGCAGCCGCAAACCGTTCGACGCACTCGGCGCCACGATCGGCACGTTCGCGAGCCGCGCCAACGGACACGTCGTCCGCACCACGTCCTCATAAATCTCGGGGCAAGCCCGCTGACCGCCGAGGACGTACAGCTCCTCATCGAACAACGGCATCACGGAAATGCCGCGCGTCTCCGAATCCCGGAACAACATCGCCAGGTCCAGGCGCCCATTCGCCAGCAACTCCCCGATGTATCCGCTCATGCTCTCGAAGATCTGCAACCGGATGCCCGGATACTGCTCCCGTACGCGCGCAAACAACGGCACCGCCAGAATCGCCGCAATCGTCGTCGGAAAACCCACCGCCACCGGCCCCGCTTCGCTGCCACCGCCTTCGCGTACTTCCTGACGGATCTGCTCCATTTGGCGCAACACCACGCGCGCATGACGGTACAGCGCCTTGCCTGCATCCGTCGGCGTCACCCCTTGTGCGCTGCGTACCAGCAACTGCGCCTGGAGTTCGTCCTCGAGCCCGCGCAACTGCGCGCTCAACGAAGGCTGCGCGATATGCAAGCGCTCCGCCGCCTTCGACACGCTTCCGCTGTCCACGATCGCCACAAAATTCCTGAGCTGTCTGACGTCCATGACCGTACCGAAAGCCGGGCGGCGCTGCCCGGCAAAGTGGGAAAGCCATAGCGTACTGCTATACGGCAGCAAAGAAAAACCACTGCCGCACCACGTTCGGCGCCAATTCCCGCGTCCCGGGAACCTCGCTCCACACGCAGCCATAGTTTCACCCTATACCAGCATCCAAAATCAGTATTTCCTGCGACGCGTCGCTCACGCCTATAGTCCGGTCGACAAACCAATTCCAAACCGCCAGACGGAGACAACACGATGCAAGACGGACTTTCCGCTACCGCCGCGCGCGGCAGCCAGGGCACACCCCCGGCCGACGCGAGCCGACACCCCCTGCGAGATGCGTGGTGGCGTCTGATGGACATGCGTGTCGGCATCGTGCCGCTGCCGGTGCACCTCGTGCTGATCGCAGCCATCGTGACGACCGTCATGACGACGGGCAAACTCTCGGCCGAACTCTCGCCCATCATCGCGCTGCTGGCCGTGTGCAGCTTCACCTGCATGGAAATCGGTCAGCGGATTCCGATCTTTCGCAGCATCGGCGGGCCGGTGATTCTCGTGACCTTCCTGCCATCGTGGCTGGTCTTCACGCACGCCCTGCCGCCGTCGGTCGTCACCCCGATCGTCAGCTTCTGGAAGCAAAGCAACTTCCTGTACCTGTTCATCCCCGGCATCATCGTCGGCAGCATTCTGAGCATGGACCGCAAAGTCCTGATCGGCGGCTTCCTGCGGATCTTCGTGCCGCTGGCCATCGGCTCCGTCCTCGCCGGCATCGTCGGCACCGCCGTGGGCACGCTGCTCGGCATGGGACTCTTTCACACCGTGTTCTTCGTCGTCATCCCGGTGATGTCGGGCGGACTCGGCGAAGGCGTCATTCCGCTCACGATCGGCTACTCGGAAGTCCTGCACGAGAGCGCCGGCGACCTGCTCGCCCAGGCCCTGCCCGCGGTGATGCTCGGCAACGTCTGCGCCATCGTCTTCTCGGGCGTGCTCAACGCCATCGGCAAACGCTATCCGTCGCTCACCGGCAACGGACAGCTCATGCGCTCGGGCAGCGACGACATCGGTGCGCACGATGTCCACGGCAAACCCGCCGCGCCGGTCGACGCCACCGACATTGCCGCCGCCGGCATGATCGCCGTGTGCCTGTATTTCGTCGGCATGCTCGCGCAGAACACGCTCGGCCTGCCCGGCCCGGTCATGATGCTGGTGCTGGCCGTCGCGGCCAAGATCGGCCTCGTCTTCTCGCCGCGGCTCGAAGCCGGCGCCGGCGTCGTCTACAAGTTCTTCGCCACTGCCGTCACCTATCCGCTGCTGTTTGCCATCGGCGTGGTGATCACGCCCTGGCAGAAGGTCGTGGCATCGTTCAACGTGCCCACGCTGGTGACCATCGTCGCCACCGTCGTCACACTCATGGCGACCGCGTTCTTCGTCGCACGCCGCATGAACATGCACCCCATCGACGCCGCCATCGTCGTCGGCACCCACAGCGGCATGGGCGGCACCGGCGACGTGGCCATCCTCACGGCGGCCAATCGGATGCGGCTCATGCCGTTCGCCCAAATCGCCACCCGTATTGGCGGGGCCATCACCATCACGCTGAGCCTCATCGTGCTCGCGAAGATCGTCTGACCCGGCCCCGCCACCATCTTTTCGGAGACATCGTCATGAGGCCCCTGGACGGCATCAAGGTCATCGCGCTCGAACACGCCATTGCGGCGCCGTTCTGCACCCGCCAACTGGCCGATCTCGGCGCGCGCGTCATCAAGATCGAACGGCCGGGCGCGGGCGACTTTGCACGCGCTTACGACGGCCGGGTGAACGGCATGTCGTCGCACTTCGTGTGGACCAACCGTTCGAAGGAAAGCCTCACGCTCGATCTCAAGCAGAACGCCGCGCAAGCCGTGCTGCACGACCTGCTCGCCGACGCCGATGTGCTCGTGCAGAACCTGGCCCCGGGGGCCGCGGACCGCCTCGGATTGAGCTACGAGGCGTTATCCGAGCGCTATCCCCGCATCATCGTCTGCGGCATCTCGGGCTACGGCCCGGACGGTCCTTACCGCGACAAGAAGGCGTACGATCTGCTCATCCAGAGCGAGTCCGGTTTCCTCTCCGTGACCGGCTCACCCGACGCGTCGGCCAAGGCCGGCTGCTCCATCGCGGACATCGCCGCGGGAATGTACGCCTACACGAACATCCTGTCGGCGCTGATTCAGCGCGGCAAGACCGGACGCGGCAGCCGCATCGACATCTCCATGCTCGAGTGCATGGTCGAGTGGATGGGCTTCCCGCTCTATTACTCGATCGACGACCAGACGCCGCCGCCGCGCGCCGGCGCCGCCCATGCCACGATCTTCCCGTATGGCCCCTTCGAGACCGGCGACGGCAAGACCGTCATGCTCGGCCTTCAGAACGAACGCGAGTGGAAGATATTCTGCGACAAGGTGCTGGAGCAACCGTCGCTTGCCGAGGACGCGCGCTTCGCCTCCAACCCATTGCGGCTCGAACATCGCGACGCCCTGCGCACAATCATTCGCGACGTGTTCCGGCAACTCGACGCGCCGCAACTGGTGCGCCGCCTCGACGCCGTCGGCATCGCCAACGCCAACCTCAATACGATGCACGACGTGTGGGAACACGCGCAGTTGGCCGCGCGGCATCGCTGGACCGAAGTGAGCTCGCCGAACGGCAAGATCCGCGCGCCGATTCCGCCGGGCATGCCCGCGCCCGGCGGCGACTTCACCCCGCGCATGGATCCGATCCCCGCGCTCGGGCAGCACACGGATGCGATCC
Organism: Pandoraea pulmonicola; assembly: GCF_000815105.2. NCBI lineage: Bacteria > Pseudomonadati > Pseudomonadota > Betaproteobacteria > Burkholderiales > Burkholderiaceae > Pandoraea > Pandoraea pulmonicola. The sequence goes on from NZ_CP010310.2 coordinate 3,052,697, forward strand.
TCGCCGAGCTTGGCCGTTCGGCCGCACAGATCGACGCGCTGCATGCAGCGAAGGCAGTGTGAGCCATGGCCGCCTTTCCCATCCGTCGCAGCTGGCTGTTCGTGCCCGGCAATCGCCCCGAGCGCTTTGACAAGGCGTGTGCGTCCGGCGCCGACGCCGTCATTCTCGATCTCGAAGATGCCGTACCGCCCGACGAAAAACCCACCGCGCGCGAACACGTCGCGAACTGGCTTCGCGAGCGGGGGCGTGAGACAACGGTGCCGGTGTATGTGCGCATCAATGCGGCGTCGACGCCATGGTTTGCCGATGACGTCGCCACCCTCGGTGTGATGCCATCGATCAGCGGCTTCGTCGTCCCCAAGACGGAAGACGCCGCAACGCTGCACCGCGCCGCCATCGGCGCGTCGGACTCGCTGCGACTGGCGCCGCTCATCGAAACCGCCAAGGCCTTTGCCGCACTTCCGGAAATTGCGGCGGCACCGCGCGTTGAACGCCTGATGTTCGGCACCATCGACTTTCAGCTCGACATCGGCATCGAAGGCGACGGCGACGAACTGCTCCACTTCCGGTCACAGCTCACGCTCGCGTCGCGCATTGCCGGCATCGCGGCGCCTGTCGACGGCGTCACCACCGCGCTCGACGACGCCCCTCGCATCGAAGGTGACGCCCGCCGCGCGCGCTCGCTCGGCTTTCGCGGCAAGCTGTGCATCCATCCGCGCCAGGTTGCACCGGTGCACGCCGCGTTCGCGTGGCGCGACGATGAACTCGCGTGGGCGCAGCGCGTCGTGGACGCCGCTCAGGCCAGCCGTGGCGCCGCCGTCGCACTGGACGGCAAGATGATCGATGCGCCCGTCATCGCCAAAGCGCACGAGATTCTGGCAAGCCGCTGAGGTCGGCGGCGAAGGCTGTCAACACTCGCTGACGTTCGCCCACGTTCGCCCACGTTCGAGAGGGCGCCGACCTTACTCGAACGCCGGGTCGATCGGCACGCGATAGCCGACGGCGAGACGATTGGTCTCGTTCGCCATGCCGACGACAGCCAGCAGTTCGCCGAACATCTCGTCGGTCATCCCCGCACGTCGCGCTGCCGCGGTATGGCTCGCCACGCAATAGCCGCAGTTGTTCGTCACGCTCACGGCCACGTAGATCAGTTCCTTGATGAGCGGATCGAGCGCGCCAGGCGCCATTACATCCTTGAGGCTGTCCCACGTACGCGCGAGGGTCGGCGGATGTTGCGCGATGTACTTCCAGAAGTTGTTGACGTCGGGCACGCCGCGCGTGGCCTTGATGTCGTCGAAGACGGCTTGAACGTCAGGCGTGGCGCAAGCGTATTCGACGGGTTTTTGCTGGCTCATGGGACAGGCTGCGCCGCAGGGGCGTAAGTGGGAAGAGAAGCACTAGATTACCCGCTTTGCGTCAACGCCGCCGGCGCCGTCGTCGCCTCCGGCCTGCTGCGCCAGACGGAACACGGCCACGGCGTCCTTGAGCGATTCGGCTTGTTCCGCCAGCGACTGCGCGGCCGCCGACGCCTGCTCCACCAGTGCCGCGTTCTGCTGCGTGACCTCGTCCATTTGCGTGACGGCGCGTGCGACCTGATCGATGCCGGCCGTCTGCTCTTCCGAGGCCGCCGAAATCTCGGCCATGATGTCGGTCACGCGACGCACGCTCGTGGCAATGCTCTGCATGGCGGCGCCCGCCTCGTCCACGATGCGGCTGCCGGCGGCGGAGCGCTCGGCAGATGTCTCGATCAGCGTCTTGATGTCGCGCGCCGCACTCGCCGAGCGTTGTGCCAACGTGCGCACCTCGCCGGCCACCACGGCAAAGCCGCGTCCCTGCTCGCCGGCCCGGGCGGCTTCGACCGCGGCGTTCAACGCCAGAATATTGGTCTGGAACGCAATGCCGTCGATAAGCGCGATGATGTCGCGAATCCTGGCCGAACCCGCATCGATGGCGTGCATCGTGTCGGTGACCTGCGCCATGGCGGCGTCTCCCGCCCCGGTCTGATCGTTCGCCTGACGCGCCAACTGGTTCGCCTGATGCGCATGCTCCATGTTCTGGCGTACCGTGCTCGTGAGCTGCTCCATGCTCGCCGCCGTTTCCTCGAGCGAGGCGGCCTGCTGCTCGGTGCGCGACGACAGGTCCAGATTGCCGGCGGCGATCTCCCGCGCGCTCGCGGCGATCGCCTCGCCGCTCTTGCGCACCTTCGCGACCGTGGCGCTGAGTTGCGCCTTCATGTCGGCGAGCGCCTGCAGCAAGCGCCCCATTTCATTGTGCGACGTCACATGCACGACGCGCCGAAGGTTGCCGTCCGCGATCTCCTGAAAGTGGCCCAGCACGTCATCGAGCGGTTTGGTGATGGCGCGATTGAGCGAGCGCGCCGTAAGAATCGCCGCGACCACGGCGAACACGATCGCGCCCAGCGTCAGGACGAACAGGCGATCGTAGGTATCGACGGCCGAGTCGAAACTCGCCTTGGCACGGCTGTCGTAGAGCTCCTTGAGGGCGTCGTTGGCCTTCACGTACGCGGTGTAGCGTTTGCCCAGAACGGCGGCCTGCTCGTAGTAAACGTCGGCTTGTCCGGCGGCAATGCTGTTCTGGATAAGCGAAAACGCGTCCTTGAGTGCCTGACGCGCACTCGTGACCTCCGCTGCAAAACGCTGCTCTTCGGCGTCGGCGGGCAGGCCGAGATAGCGCTGCCAGGCCTTTTCCGACTCGTTCCAGTATTCGGCGCCCTTCTTCACGTCCTCGGCCTTGATTTCGGCGCTCGGGGCCTGCGGCGCACGCAGCACGACGGCGCGCGCCCGGCCAATATGAATCTCCGCCTCCCCAAGCAGACGTGTGCTCGCGAGCTCCTTGTCGTAGACCTCGCGCAAACTGCCGACGGTTCCTCTCAAGCCGACCAGCGCCAGCGCGCCGACCGCCACCACGAGCGCGGCCAGACCAGCCACCGCCACTCGCAACCGCCAACGAATCGTCCAATTCTTCAACATTGCGCTTTCGCCTTTCCTTTCGCACCATGGCCACCGACACCGGCCGCCATCCGGCGTCGCATGCGCGCAGACCGTGCGCGCACAGCGCCATTACTCGCCTGCAACGGCCACGCAGCGAAAAACTTGAGCGGCAATGCCTGAATCTCCGCTTTCCTGAGGAATTGGCACCAAATAGGTGCGATATACGACATATATACAGGCGACATACGACCCGTTCTCACGGCGCGATAGCTCAGGAGCGCGAGTGGCCTCGGTTCGGCGCGACGGTCCGCATTACACCGATTTGTAGGATGTCTCGGCACGGAGGAGGCCAGTCGCGCCCGCCCGCGCGGCGCATGGCGCGCGCACGGAACTTGCTTTTCCTTGGGCTATCGACAACACGACAAGGAGCGTCCGAAAGATGACGTCGACCGCCAAGCGTGCCGTCCCGCCCTCCTCGCGCCGCCGTCTGGGGGCGTGGATCACCGAAAACGAAGACGCGATCGCCGAATTCCGCGCCTCGCTCGTGCGCAAGGCGCGGCAGCGCGGCACCACACAGCCGTTGAGCCCCGCCGTCTCCCGGTTGCGGGCCTGTGTAATCGACGATCCCGTGCGCCGCATGGATCTGAGTCTCGCCATTGCGCAGGCGCAGGACGAGGGACATCGACTCGGGTTCGGAGACATCGACACCCTCATGACGACCATCGATTACGTGACGACGACCGCACCCGCCTTCGACAAGGCGAGCCTCATCGTCTGTCCGCTCAACGCATTGCTCGACTGGTTGATGTGCGTGCCGTCAGGCTACGCGTTCTTTTGCGACCCCGAGCTCAACCGCTGCCTGCGCGACGTGCTCACGCAATGGTGTCACTTCCTGAGCGGGCCCGACTCGCGCACTTTCCTCAATCGGCGAGCCCCGGACGGATGGCTCAGCGACGAGGCCGATGCCAGGCTGAACCTCGACGAGTTCGAGATGGATCGTGACTTGCCGTACGGCGGCTTCGATTCGTGGAACGCCTTCTTCACGCGCCGCTTCCGGCCCGGCATGCGTCCCGTCGCCTCGCCGGACGATCCGTGGATCATCGTCAACGCCTGCGAAAGTACGCCCTACAACGTGCAGCACCACGCGCACATGCGCGACACGTTCTGGATCAAGTCGCAGCCCTACTCCCTGCTCGACATGTTCGGCGCCTCGCACAAGGCGCTGGCCGCGCCGTTCGCCGGCGGTACGGTGTATCAAGCTTATCTGAGCGCCTACGACTACCATCGATGGCACGCACCGGTCGACGGCACCGTCATCGCCGCCTACCGATTGCCCGGCACCTATTATTCCGAAGCGCCCTCCGAAGGCGAAGATCAGGCGGGCCTCAACGATTCGCAAGGGTATCTGACGGCCACGGCCACGCGGGCGATCGTGGTGATCAAGGCCGAAGAACCGGCGCTGGGCACAGTCGGCTGTCTGTTCGTCGGCATGGGCGACGTGTCGTCATGCATACTGCGCGTCGACCGGGGGCAGCACCTCGGCAAGGGCGACGAACTGGGGTATTTCCAATACGGCGGATCGACCTACTGCCTGGTCTTCGAGGAAGGCGTGATCGCATCGCTGGCGCCGGACGAGCATTCGCTGCCCGGTGACAAGCCGTTGAAGGTCAACGCGGCTCTCGCCCGCGCACGATAGACGGCAGTGGCGAATGGACTTCGGGACGTGGGAAGTTGCGGCGCGAGACTGCGCCCATGCACGGCGCTCGCCAGGCATGGGCGTCGAGGATGGCAGTGGGCGGCAGACCGCGTGCGCCGCGGCCTGCGGGTACTCAGCGCTTACAGCGCCCGCTTGACGGTGCGCGCCGCGCCCGAGATGTCCTGCCCCACTCCATCGACCGTATTGCAGGCTGCGAGGGAAAAGAGCGAACCGACCACCAACAACAACGCAACGAAACGCGCCAACATATCGACCTCTTCGGTACAAAAAAGCACTGAATCAAACGTTTCCGGTGATGGAACCCCCTTCCCGGAAATCGACTTTTGCCAGCCGCGCGGTCTTCCCCGTGCCACGCTGCCGAAACAGCCCGCCATTGTGCGACAAATTCTGCCTGATCGGCGATGAATTTGATGCCCGACGAATCGTGTCGCGCCCCGCCTACAACGTTGGCAACGTCAGCCGGATATGGTCAGCAAACGCGACACTCAACGGGCACGGACGGGCCCGATCGAACTTTACCGTAATTCCCACCGGCGGCAACGAAGGCAGCGCCGGATCGCCCGTCAGGATACGCAGGTCGGCGGGCACCGCCGTCTGTGTCATGACCGCGATGGCCTGTCCCGAGCGTGCCAGCGCCGTCAGTCCCGCGAGATTGCTGCTCGCGTACGCGATGCGAAAGGCCCGGCCCACCCGCGCCAATGCACTGCACGCGGCAATGTGATCGAGCGTGTCGGGGTCGGACAAGGCCAGCGGCAAGGGCTCGCCCGAGTGGGCCGGCGTCACGTCGAAGCTCGGGCTGCCGATCCACACCAGGGGCTCGCGCCGGATGATGCTGTCCTCATGCGCGCTCTCCGGCAGCGACACCAGCGCCAGATCCACGGCATGGCGCGCCAGCCGCTCCTGCAAACGCGGTGTCGGCTCGCAGATCACTTCCACCCGCGCATGCGGATGCGACACCGCGAACTCGCGCAGCAATTGCGGCAGGAATGCCGCCGCGTAATCGTCGGGACAGCCAAAGCGCAGCGTGCCGCTCAGCCCCCGGCCCGACATGTCGGCCATGGCTTCGTCGTGCGCCCGGAGGATGCGCTGCGCATGCCCCAGCAGTCGCTCGCCCGAACTGGTGAGCACCACGCCGCGCGCCGTGCGTTGCCACAGCGGCTGATCGACGATCGCCTCCAGACGTTTCATCTGCTGACTGAGCGCCGATTGCGTTCGGGCGATGCGCTGCGCCGCGCGACTGAGCGAGCCCGCCTGGGCGATGGCGACGAACGAACGCAGCAAATCGATTTCGAGAAAGAGGCTCACGATATTAGTCTTGCTTCTATCTTTCATTAGCATTATTCGCTTCTATGAAAGCAGAGCCACGCCTAGACTGCAAGCGACGGACTCCAGCCGCCTTCCGTCGTCCGTTCCCTTTCCAGCCTCTCGCCCTCGGAGAACCGCGCGTGTCTAAGAACCAAGACGCCGATTTCTGGCGCAACGCCCGTCAGCATCTCGTCCGCTACGGCGGCACGTTCGAACCGATGATCATCGAGCGCGCGCAGGGCGCTTTCGTCTTCGATGCGGACGGGCGCGCGATCCTCGATTTCACGTCCGGGCAGATGAGCGCCTTGCTGGGCCACAGCCACCCGGACATCGTGTCGGTGGTCAACGAGTCCATCGGGCGCCTCGATCATCTGTTCAGCGGCATGCTTTCGCGTCCGGTCGTCGATCTCGCCACCCGGCTCGCCGAAATCACGCCCGACGGCCTGGATCGCGTGCTGCTGTTGAGCACAGGAGCCGAATCGAACGAAGCCGCCATTCGCATGGCCAAGCTGGTGACAGGCAAGTTCGAGATCGTCGGCTTCGCGCAGTCATGGCACGGCATGACCGGGGCGGCGGCGTCCGCCACCTACAGCGCCGGGCGCAAGGGCGTGGGCCCCGCGGCGGCAGGCTCGTTCGCCATCCCGGCACCCTTCATCTATCGTCCGCGCTTCGGCCCGGCCGATCGGTACGATTACCTCGCCGAACTGGACTACGCGTTCGACCTGATAGACCGGCAGTCCAGCGGCAATCTCGCTGCCTTCATCGCTGAGCCGATTCTGAGCTCCGGGGGCATCATCGAACTGCCACCGGGCTATCTCGCCGCGCTCAAGCGCAAGTGCGAGGAACGCGGCATGCTCCTGATCCTCGACGAAGCGCAAACCGGCATCGGCCGCACCGGCACGATGTTCGCGTTCGAGCGCGACGGCGTCACGCCCGACATCCTCACACTCTCCAAGACGCTCGGCGCCGGTCTGCCGCTCGCCGCCGTGGTGACGTCAGCCGAGATCGAGGAACTCGCCCACGAACGCGGCTACCTCTTCTACACGACGCATGTCTCCGATCCGCTGCCGGCCGCCGTCGGGTTGCGCGTGCTCGACGTCGTCGCGCGCGACGGTCTGGTCGCGCGCGCCAACGTCATGGGCGAGCGGCTGCGAGGCGGCTTGCTGGATCTGATGGAGCGCTTCGAATGCGTGGGCGATGTGCGAGGCCGCGGCCTGCTGCTGGGCATGGAGATCGTCAAGGATCGTCGCACGAAGGCGCCGGCGGACGGGCTCGGCGCAAGGATCACGCGCGAATGCATGAATCTCGGCCTGAGCATGAACATCGTGCAATTGCCGGGCATGGGCGGCGTATTCCGCATTGCCCCGCCGCTCACGGTCAGCGAGGCGGAGATCGATCTCGGTTTGTCGCTCCTGGGGCAGGCCATCGAGCGCTCGCTGGCATGAGAAACGCGCCGCGTGCGGTGCACCGTCGGCGCCGTACGCGGGACGCGCGGACCGCGACCCGAGCACGCCCCGAGGTCAGTCGTTGCGTTGCGGACGCTGGACGTCGCGGAAGATGTACTTCAGCGCGTCGGGCAGCGTGCTCGACCAGACCGGCCATTCGTGCTTGCCGTCGACAATGCGCAACTCGGCGGGTTGCTTGTTGGCGCGCAGCATCTCATAGAAACGCGTGGCTTCCGCCTCGATGTTGAAGTCGTCATCGTCGCCAGAGTTGATGTACATCGGTACCTTGACGCCTTTCTTCAGGAATGCATCGAAGAACGCCGGATAGTTGTTCTCCTGCCAGACGCGTGCGCTGTAAGCGCCGTCGGTGTTCGGTTCGGCGAAGACCTTCACGAAACGGGCCGACGAGTCCTTCGGCGGTTCCGGGTTGTAGATCGCCGGACTGAGCAATGCCGCCGCCTTGAACTTCTCCGGATACTTGAGCACGTAGCGCAGCGCGCCATAGCCGCCCATCGACAGGCCACCGATCAGGCGCCCATCGCGGGTCTTGATCGCACGATAGGTCTTCTCGACGTGCGGAATCAGTTCACCGAAGAACGCACTCTCCATGCGCTCCTTCAGATCGACATACCAGTTGGTGTTCGCATCGGGCATGATGACGATCGCCGGCGGGATCTCGCCGCGGGAGATCAGTGTGTCCATCGTCGACTGCATATGGCCCTTGACCACCCAGTCGTTGCGCGCGCCGTCGTTGCCGTGCAGCAGATACAGCACCGGATACGTGGTCTTGCCGGCAGCATCGTAGCCGGTCGGCAGGTACACGTTGTACGTGAGCGGGCGCGACAGATCCTTGCTGTACACCTCGCTCGAACGTACTTCGCTGGCGTGCGCCAACTGGCTGCTCAACGCCAGGGCCGCCATCGCTCCCGCGACGAGATGACGCCCCAGCCCTGCCCGACCACGCCCTGCACATTGACGAAGAATCGCGAACACATACCCTCCTGATGAAAATCGTTGTCTCGTTGTCCATGAAGCCCTTACGCCCTGAAGCCTTGTCCGACACAAGCGAGCGAAGCGCCGGGATAACGGGCGTCCGAGAGATTAACATCTGAAGTGACTGCCGCCCAGCGGGACCTGCCGAAGTGCGCCGCACCGCCCATGCACGGGCGCGGGACCCCTGTCGATTCCGGGAGCTGCGCACGGCGCTCTCCCCCGCTTCGCGTTACCATGACGGCCATATGCCGCCATCGGTCGCCGCGCGAAGGCTCGCGACGATGGCCCGTAGCATCGCGTATTTCCACAGAAAGCCATGAGCGCCCGCCCCTATCTCGATCACGCCGAATTCCTGTCGTTGGCGCAAGCCGCCGACGCCATCGCAACCGCCTGCACCTGCACCCGAACGCCGCTCGACGGCTGGGCCAGCCTGCCGAACTCCCTGCCCGACGCGCAATTGGAAATCGTCGGCACGCTGGCTGCGGCGGACGATGCGCAAGAGCCGACATTCACCGAATATCACCCGGACGGCACGAGCTACTGGGGCGTCGACGCGCCCATCGCCCCGAATTACTTTCCGTATAACCGGGCCAACGTCTGCCGCTGCGTCGAGTGTGGGCGCCTTTATCTGCGCTACCAGGAAGGCGGCGGCTACTTCGTGGATCAACGCGTGCGCCATGTCAGCGCCGCGCTGATCGTCGACGCGCCGGTGCCCACGAACTGATCGCGTCGCCCCGGCCCTCCCGGGCCTTGCCGTCATCGATTTGCGAATATCGAAAGCACGAACGCTTCGTTGCCCGCCGGACGCGGGTACGGATAATGGGATCGAAGAGGATCGCGTTGCGCGCCCTCGTTCGTCGACATTCACAGGCTGCTTTCTCGATACGGGCAAGACTCATGACGCATTCAGGCCATCCGACCCGCCGCCAATTCCTGTCCCTGCTGGGGGCATGCGCGGCGGCCGGCACCGGGGCATTTTCGCTGTCCGCGCGGGCGGCGTTCGATCCAGGCAAATTCCGCATCGGCTATCAGAAGGCCGCAAGCACGCTGGTGCTCGCCAAGGCGAGCGGCAGTCTCGAAGCTCGGCTTCGCCCGCTGGGCGTGGAAGTGACCTGGGCCGAATTCGCCGCCGGTCCGCAGTTGCTCGAAGGACTGAACGTCGGCGCGATCGACTTCGGCTACGTCGGCGAAGCGCCGCCGGTGTTCGCGCAGGCGGCAGGCGCGGACTTCGTCTACAGCGCCTACGAAGTGCCGACGCCGCTGGCCGAAGGCGTCGTCGTCGCGAACCAGTCGCCCATCAAGACCGTCGCCGATCTGAAGCGCAGCAAGGTCGCGTTCAACAAGGGCTCGGACGTCCACTGGTTTCTCGTCGCCCTGCTGCGCAAGCACGGTCTGGACTTCGGCGACATCGAACCGGTTTATCTAGCGCCCGCCGACGCCCGCGCGGCGCTCGAGCGCGGGGCGGTCGACGCCTGGGCGATCTGGGATCCGTTCCTCAGCGCGGTGCTCGATCAAAGTCCCGTGCGCCTGCTCGCCAACGCGCAAGGGGCCGCGGACCATCATCAGTTTTTTCTGAGCCAGCGGACCTACGCGCAAAAGCGTGCCGACGTCATCAAGACCACGCTCGAAGTGCTCAGCCAGACCGGGCAGCAGATTCGCGACGACTACGCGGGCGCGGCGGCCAGGCTCGCCCCGATTCAGGGGCTCGATGCGAAGATCATCGAGAAAGGCCTGCGTCACTACGCCCACGTGTACAAGCCGGTATCCGAGCCAGTACTGCAGGCACAGCAACGCATCGCCGATGTGTTCCTGCAGCTCAAGCTCATTCCGCGACCGATTCGCGTCGCCGACGCGACATTGCAGACGCGCGTCGGCTGATCATGGGCCTGCATGTTGTGTGCGTCGTGCGGTAGCGGACGCGCCCAACGCGTCATCGAGGAATGCCATCAACGCCTGCAAGCGCGCCGTACGCCCACGGCGCGTGGGTACGAGCAAGGTCACGGGAGCGCTGTCGAACGCCCAGTCCGCGAGCACCCGTACCAGACGCCCCGCCGCCACCGCTTCACGGGTGTCCCATTCCGAGCGCAGCACGATGCCCAGCCCCTGCTCGGCCCACGTCCGCGCGACGCTGCCGTCGTTACTCGTATAGGCGGGCACGACGCGCACGCTGTCGCGCGAAGACGCACGGCGTGACGCCGCTGCGGCGGATGACGCCCGTCGGCGAAATCGCCACAGCGACGCGTCCTCGTCGTTCTCCCGAATGCAGATACACCGATGCTGCAACAGCTCGCGCGGTTCCGCCGGCATGCCGTGGCGTTGCAGATACGCCGGGCTGGCGCACAGCCAGCGCTCGTTCGGCGCCAACGGCCGTGCAATCCACGACGAATCCCTGACATTGCCGACATGGACGACGGCGTCGGCGTCGTGCTTGTCCGGCCAAGGCGTCTCGCGCAGATCGAGTTGCAGATGCAGCTCCGGATGCATCTGCGCGAAACGTGCCAGCGCCGGCGCGACGTAGTGTCGCCCGTAGCCGAACGGAGCGGCAACGCGCAGCGCGCCGGTCAGGCGCTTGCCGTCGCGACGGAACGATTCCGGAAGTGCGTCGAGTTGCGCGAGCAGCGCCGAGCCTTCGCGAGCGAACCGCTCGCCTTCGGCCGTCAGGCTCAGCTGTCGCGACGTGCGCGTCGCCAGGGCCACACCCAGCGCGGCCTCCAGTTTGCGCAGGCGCGCCGACAACGCCGGCGGCGTCACGTTGAGCATGCGCGCCGCCGCACTGAGCGACGCACATTGCGCCAGCGCTTCGACCAGGCGCAAGTCCTCGATCTGGATCATTCACTTCAGGTTAATGATGGATGTTGCGAGATTTAACCATAAGAAGCGGTTTCCGCTCTACATTGAGCGCTATCGGGAGGAGACACCACCGTCCTCCAACTTCCCCAAATCCATTCTCCGAGGCCGCCATGTCCGACGCATCCGTTCCACACCCAACTCCCTGGCCGCGCGCCGTCCTGTTCGATCTGCTTACGGCATTGCTCGACTCGTGGACCGTCTGGAATCGCGCCGCCGGCAGCGAGACCGCCGGGCGTACGTGGCGCGCCGAGTACCTGCGCAGAACCTACGGATGCGGCGCGTATGTGAGCTACGAACAGCTTGTGCGCGAAGCCGCCGAGCATGTGGGCCTGCCGTCGTCGGCGCCCCAGGCACTCGAAGCCGAATGGCTCACGCTGCCCATCTGGGACGGCGCACGCGAACTGCTCACAGCCCTGCGTCCGCACTGCGGGCTCGCTGTCGTCACGAACTGTTCGAAGACGCTGGGACATCAGGCGGCGTCGCTGCTCGGCATCGACTGGGACGTCGTGGTGACGTCTGAGGAAGCCGGGTTCTACAAGCCCGATCCCCGCCCCTATCGCCTGGCGCTCGACAGGCTGGGCGTCCCGGCCAGCGAGGCCGCGTTCGTCGCCGGCTCCGGCTACGACCTGTTCGGCACCTCGGCCGTCGGCCTGCGCACGTTCTGGCACAACCGTGTCAGCCTGTCCCGGCCGGATGGTGCGCCTGCCGCCGAGCGTGAAGCCGCCACACTCGAGCCCGCGCTCGCGTGGCTTCGGCAATTCCATGCTGCGGCCTGAGGACTCTCGCCATGACTTCGATTTCCACGGCCTTGTCCGCCTCGCTTCAAACGCTTCAAACGCTTGATACGCCCACCGCCGTGATCGACGTGCCGCGCATGCGGCACAACATCCGCCGCATGCAGGATCGGATGAATGCGCTGGGCGTACGCTTGCGTCCCCACGTCAAAACCAGCAAGTGCGTTGAGGTCGCACGAGCGCAGGCGGCTGCCGGTGCAGTGGGCATTACCGTCTCGACGCTGAAGGAAGCGAGCCGCTTCTTCGACGACGGCGTGACCGACATCCTGTACGCGGTGGGAATGGTGGCGAGCAAGCTGCCCGCGGCGCTGGCCCTACGCCGGCGCGGGTGCGATCTGAAGATCGTCACGGACAGCGTGGCGTCGGCCCAGGCGATCGTCGCCTTCGGGGCCGAGTACGGCGAGACCTTCGATGTGTGGATCGAGATCGACACCGACGGTCACCGTTCCGGCATTCGCCCCGAGGACGACGCGCTGCTCGAGGTCGCTCGCACGCTGCACGAAGGCGGCGCCACACTCGGCGGCGTGATGACGCACGCAGGCTCCAGCTACGACTTCGACACTCCCGAAGCGCTCGCGGCCATCGCCGAACAGGAACGCGCCGGGTGCGTGCTGGCGGCTGCGCGACTGCGCGACGCCGGCCTGCCGTGCCCCGTGGTGAGCGTCGGATCGACGCCCACCGCGCTCGCGGCCACGCATCTCGACGGCGTGACGGAAGTCCGTGCGGGCGTCTACGTGTTCTTCGATCTGGTCATGCACAACATTGGCGTGTGCACGACCGATGAGCTCGCGCTGAGCGTGCTCACCACCGTCATCGGTCATCAGCCTGACAAAGGCTGGGCCATCGTCGACGCGGGATGGATGGCGATGAGCCGCGATCGCGGCACGCAGAAGCAGAAGCACGACTTCGGCTATGGGCAGGTCTGCCGCATCGACGGCAGCGTCGTGCCGGGCTATGTATTGAGCGGCGCCAACCAGGAACACGGCATTCTGTCGCGCGAAGGCGAACCAGATCGCGACATCGTCACGCGTTTTCCCATCGGCACCCTGCTGCGCATTCTGCCCAACCACGCTTGCGCGACCGGCGCTCAATTCCCCGAGTACCATGCCGTCGAACCGACAGGCGACATCGCCGTGTGGTCGCGTTTGCACGGCTGGTAAAGGGCGCGGCACTGGAAATCGGCGGCGCGAACCGCCTCCGCGCGCTGCTTTTTTCCCCTGTCCAGCGGACGATTGGCTTATCCTTCAGGCTTTCCACCCGCTCGCCAGAGTCCGGAGAGGCCAACAAGGTGCCACGTCAAACTGCTCAGCCGACTGTCGAAACGCTCAATGAACAAGGGCCCGCGCCCCGCTATCTGCAGCTCAAGCAGTTCATCTGCCACCAGATCGACAGCGGGGCGTGGCCGCCGCATCATCGCGTGCCTTCGGAGAACGAACTCGTCGAGCTTTCCGGCGTGAGCCGCATGACGGTCAACCGCGCACTGCGCGAACTCACCGCCGAAGGACGGCTCGTGCGCATGCAGGGCGTCGGCACGTTCGTGGCCGAACCGAAATCGCACTCGCCGCTGCTCGCCGTCAATAACATCGCCGACGAAATCTCCGAGCACGGTCATCGCCATCGCGCGGAAGTGAAGCTGCTGCGCGAAGAACTCGCCGGTCCGGAACGCGCGCTCGCGATGGGACTCCAGGAACGCGAGCCGCTGTTCCATTCCGTCATCGTCCACTACCAGGACAACGTGCCCGTCCAGATCGAAGACCGCTACGTCAACCCGGGACTGGCGCCGCGCTACCTCGAGCAGGACTTCACCAAGCTCACGCCGAACGCCTATCTGCAGCGCATCTCGCCGCTCACGTCGGGCGAACACGTCGTGGAAGCCGTGACCGCCACGCCCGAGGAAGCGCAGATGCTGCACATCGCACGCACCGAGCCGTGCCTGCTGATCCGCCGCCGCACGTGGTCGGGCAAGCGCATCGTCTCCGTCGCCCGCCTCCTGCACCCGGGCTCGCGCCATCGCCTCGAAGGCCGTTTCGGCGACAGCCTGTAGCCCGGGCCGCCACGCCGCCCTCCCCGTCCCCCCGTCCTCCCCCGGTTTTCCAGATTCGTGAAAACCCTAGTTCACGATTACTTGTATATACAATACTGTACAAGCAATTCCGGCACGCATTTGCCATGAACCAGACGAAACCGAGGAACGTTGTGAGCCAACCCACCCGATACCGCGATGTCACGATCCGCGCCCCCCGCGGGACACAGCTCAATGCCCGCAGTTGGCTGACCGAAGCGCCGCTGCGCATGCTGATGAACAATCTCGACCCGGACGTGGCCGAGAATCCGAATGCGCTCGTCGTCTACGGCGGTATCGGTCGCGCCGCACGCAACTGGGAGTGCTACGACAAGATCGTGGAGACGCTCAAGACGCTGGGCGACGACGAAACGCTGCTGGTGCAGTCCGGCAAGCCCGTGGGCGTGTTCAAGACCCACGCCGACGCGCCGCGCGTGCTCATCGCCAACTCGAATCTGGTGCCGCACTGGGCCAACTGGGAGCATTTCAACGAACTCGACGCAAAGGGCCTGGCGATGTACGGCCAGATGACCGCCGGCTCGTGGATCTACATCGGCAGTCAGGGCATCGTGCAAGGCACCTACGAGACTTTCGTGGAAGCCGGCCGCCAGCACTACGACGGCAACCTGAAGGGCCGCTGGGTGCTCACCGCCGGGCTCGGCGGCATGGGCGGCGCGCAGCCGCTCGCCGCCACGCTCGCCGGCGCCTGCTCGCTGAACATCGAATGCCAGCAAACGAGCATCGACTTCCGCCTGCGCACGCGCTACGTCGACGAACAGGCCAAGGATCTCGACGACGCCCTCGCGCGCATCGCCAAGTACACGGCGGCCGGTCAGGCGGTCTCCATCGCACTGTGCGGCAACGCGGCGGAGATCCTGCCGGAGCTGGTGCGCCGCGGCGTACGCCCGGACATGGTCACCGACCAGACCAGCGCACACGATCCGCTCAACGGCTATCTGCCGATCGGCTGGACGTGGGACGAGTATCGCGAGCGGGCCCGCTCGAAGCCCGCCGAGGTCGTGAAGGCCGCCAAGCAGTCGATGGCCGTGCACGTGAAGGCCATGCTCGAGTTCCGCGCGCTGGGCGTGCCGACGTTCGACTATGGCAACAACATCCGCCAGATGGCCAAGGAAGAAGGCGTGGAGAACGCGTTCGACTTCCCCGGTTTCGTGCCGGCCTACATCCGCCCGCTGTTCTGCCGTGGCGTGGGCCCGTTCCGCTGGGCCGCGCTCTCGGGCGATCCGCAGGACATCTACAGGACGGACGCCAAGGTCAAGGAACTGATCCCGGACGACGCCCATCTGCATCGCTGGCTCGACATGGCGCGCGAGCGCATCAGCTTCCAGGGCTTGCCCGCGCGCATCTGCTGGGTCGGACTCGGCCTGCGCGCCAAATTGGGACTGGCGTTCAACGAAATGGTACGCTCGGGAGAACTCTCGGCCCCGGTCGTGATCGGCCGTGACCATCTCGACTCGGGATCGGTCGCCAGCCCCAACCGCGAAACGGAAGCCATGCGCGACGGCTCGGACGCCGTCTCCGACTGGCCGCTGCTCAACGCCCTGCTCAACACGGCAAGCGGTGCGACGTGGGTCTCGCTGCATCATGGCGGCGGCGTCGGCATGGGCTTTTCGCAACACTCGGGCGTGGTGATCGTGTGCGACGGCACCGACGCCGCCGCCGCGCGCATCGCCCGCGTGCTGAACAACGATCCGGCCACCGGCGTCATGCGCCATGCCGATGCCGGTTACGACATCGCCATCGACTGCGCCCGCGAACACGGACTGAACCTGCCCATGCTGGGCACCGCCAAGTAACAGCGTCACCCTGCGAAACACCCCGAACATGTCGAATCAAGGAAATCCGTCCATGTCCCAACTCTTTGTGACGCCCGGCACACTGACGCTCGCCCAACTGCGCGAGGTCTATCAGACCCAGACAACCGTCACGCTCGATCCCGCCGCCTACGCCGCCATCGACAAGAGCGTGGCCTGCGTCGAGGGCATCGTGGCAGAGGGTCGCACCGCCTACGGCATCAACACCGGCTTCGGCCTGCTCGCGCAAACGCGCATCGCCCACGAGGACCTCGAGAACCTGCAGCGCTCGCTCGTGCTCTCGCACGCCGCCGGTGTCGGCGCGCCGCTCGACGACGCGATGGTGCGCCTCATCATGGTGCTCAAGATCAACAGCCTGGCGCGCGGCCTGTCGGGCATTCGCCGCAAGGTGATCGACGCGCTCGTCACGCTGGTCAATGCCGAAGTCTATCCGCGCATTCCGGTCAAGGGCTCGGTCGGCGCGTCGGGCGATCTCGCCCCGCTCGCCCATATGTCGCTGCTGTTGCTCGGCGAAGGTCAGGCACGCTATCGCGGCCAGTGGATGAACGCCCGCGAAGCGCTCGCCATCGCTGGCCTCGAACCGCTCACGCTCGCGGCCAAGGAAGGACTGGCGCTACTCAACGGCACGCAGGTCTCGACCGCCTATGCACTGCGGGGTCTGTTCGAAGCCGAAGACCTGTACGCCGCGGCAAGCGTGTGCGGTGCCCTGACAGTCGAAGCGATGCTCGGCTCGCGCGCCCCGTTCGATGCGCGCATTCACGCGGCGCGCGGCCAGCGCGGTCAGATCGACGCGGCCGCCATGTATCGCCATCTGCTGGGCGAGACGAGCGAAGTCGGCCAGTCGCACGCCAACTGCGAGAAGGTGCAGGACCCGTATTCGCTGCGCTGTCAGCCGCAAGTGATGGGCGCCTGCCTCACGCAGATCCGCCAGGCGGCGGAGGTGCTGGCGGTCGAGGCGAACGCCGTGTCGGACAACCCGCTCGTATTCTGGGAGCAGGGCGACGTGATCTCCGGCGGCAACTTCCACGCCGAGCCGGTGGCCATGGCCGCCGACAACCTCGCCCTGGCGCTGGCCGAGATCGGCGCCCTCAGCGAGCGTCGCATTTCGCTGATGATGGACAAACATATGTCGCAGTTGCCCGCATTTCTCGTGGCCAACGGCGGCGTCAACTCCGGGTTCATGATCGCGCAGGTGACCGCGGCTGCCCTGGCATCCGAGAATAAGGCCTTGGCACATCCGTCCAGCGTTGATAGTCTCCCGACCTCGGCCAACCAGGAAGACCATGTGTCGATGGCCCCGAATGCCGGCAAACGGCTTTGGGAGATGGCCGATAACGTCGAGGGCATCCTGGCGATCGAATGGCTCGGCGCCTGCCAGGGGCTGGACTTCCGCGAAGGTGTCAAGACGACGCCTGCGCTCGAGCGCGCTCGCGCGCTGCTGCGTCAATCGGTTCCGTTCTACGATAAGGATCGCTATTTCGCGCCGGACATCGAGGAAGCCAGCGCCCTGATCGCGCAACGCCAACTGAGCACGCTGGTGCCGTCCGGCATGCTGCCGAGCCTCTGATTCGCCATTGATGTCACGCCCCGCCGGGGCGTAACGAACAGCGATTCGTGCTCCGGCGTTCCCGCGTGCCGGGTTGCCTTCGTCCGTCAATCGGCCGGAGACAACCCGCACTCTTTCGCCGCCCGCTCGCGCGGGCTGGCGCATCACGCCTTCAGGAGACAACTTGAAAAACCTGCAACGCAATCTGAGCGCACGGCACATCCGCTTTCTGGCACTCGGCTCGGCCATCGGCACGGGCCTGTTCTACGGTTCGGCTTCGGCCATCCAACTCGCCGGCCCGGCGGTCATCCTCGCCTACATCCTGGGCGGCGCCGCCGTCTACATGGTCATGCGCGCGCTCGGCGAAATGGTCGTGCGCCAGCCCGTGTCCGGCTCTTTCGGCCGCTATGCGCGTGACAATCTGGGCCCGCTCGCCGGCTTCCTCACCGGATGGACCTACATCCTCGAGATGGCGATCGTGTGCCTGGCGGACGTCACCGCGTTCGGCATCTACATGGGCTTCTGGTTTCCGGACGTGCCGCAGTGGATCTGGGTGCTCGGCATCGTGATGCTCATCTGCGGGTTGAACCTGTGCAACGTGAAGGTGTACGGGGAAATGGAGTTCTGGCTGGCGCTGGTGAAGATTCTCGCCATCGTGGCCATGATCGTGGGCGGTGCGGTGATTCTCTTCACCGGCATACAACTGCACGGCGAGCACGCGCCGGCGGTGAACAATCTGTGGGCGCACGGCGGCTTCCTGCCCAATGGCTGGGGCGGTCTGGTGGCATCGCTTGCCGTGGTGATGTTCGCCTACGGCGGCATCGAGATCATCGGCATCACCGGCGGTGAGGCGAAGAATCCGGAGACGGTGATTCCGCGCGCCATCAACGCGGTGCCGACGCGCATTCTGCTGTTCTACGTGCTCACGATGGTCGTGCTCATGGCGATCTTCCCGTGGACGGGCATCGGCAGCCAGGGCAGCCCGTTCGTGCAGATCTTCTCGGGGCTGGGCATCAAGTCGGCGGCCGCGATACTGAACCTGATCGTGATTTCGGCGGCCGTCTCCGCGATCAACAGCAACATCTTCGGTTCCGGTCGCATGATGTTCGGCATGGCCGAGCACGGTCAGGCGCCGGCCGCCTTCACGGCCACGTCGCGCCACGGCGTGCCCTGGGTGACGGTGCTCGTGATGACGATTGCCCTGCTCGTCGGCGTGGTGCTCAACTATCTGATTCCCGAAGGCGTGTTCCTGATCATCGCGTCGATCGCCACGTTCGCGACGGTCTGGGTGTGGCTGATGATCCTGCTCTCGCAGGTTGCCATGCGCCGCCGTCTGTCGGCCGAGGAAGTCGCGGCGCTCAAGTTCAAGGTGCCGCTGTGGCCGGTCGGCCCGGCACTGGCGATCGCCTTCATGCTGTTCGTGATCGGCGTGCTCGGCTACATGGAAGACACCCGTATCGCGCTGTATGTCGGCGCAGGCTGGATCGTGCTGATGTCGGTGGCTTATCACTTCGGCGTCAAACCCAAGCAGGCGCAGGCATTGCGCAGCCAGATGAGTCTGGAATGAGCTCGCTATGAAACGTACCTACTGGAAGCACTGCCACGTCGCCACCATGCGCGACGGCCGGTACCACGCGATCGAGGATGCCGTCATCGTGACGAACGGCAAGCTGATCGAATGGGTCGGACCGCGCAGCGAGCGGCCGGCGCCCGCCGCGCACGACTGCATCGATCTGCAAGGCGCATGGGTCACGCCCGGCCTGATCGACTGCCACACGCATCTGGTGTTCGGCGGCAATCGCAGCCTGGAGTTCGAGCAGCGGCTGCAAGGCGTGAGCTACGCGGAGATTTCCGCCGCCGGCGGTGGCATCAAGTACACGGTGCGGCACACGCGCGACGCCACGGAAGACGCCCTGTTCGAATCGGCGCGCAAGCGACTGCTGGCGCTCATGCGCGACGGGGTGACGACTGTCGAAATCAAGTCGGGTTATGGCCTCGATCTGAACAGCGAACGCAAGATGCTGCGCGTGGCGCGTCGTCTCGGTGAAGTGCTTCCGGTCACGGTCAAGACGACGTGCCTGGCCGCGCACACGGTGCCATCGGAGTTCGCGGGCAAGGCGGACGAATATGTGAATTATGTCTGCGCCGAGGTCCTGCCGACGCTGGCCGAAGAGCGTTTGATCGACGCCGTCGATGCCTTCTGCGAGACGATCGCGTTTTCGCCCGCGCAGGTCATGCGCGTCCTGCGGCGCGCACAGAAGCTCAAACTCCCGGTCAAGCTGCATGCCGAGCAACTGTCGCCGCTCGGCGGCTCGAGCCTGGCCGCGGAGCTCGGCGCGCTGTCGGCCGACCACCTCGAGTACATGACGCCGGAAGACGCGGCCGCGATGGCGCGGGCAGGCACGGTCGCGGTACTGCTGCCGGGCGCCTTTCACATGCTGCAGGAAACGCGCCGGCCGCCGGTCGATCTGCTGCGTCGGCATGGCGTGGACATTGCGGTGGCGTCGGATCTGAATCCCGGCACCTCGCCCGCGCTCTCGCTGCGGCTCATGCTCAACATGGCCTGCACGCTCTTCGGCCTCACACCGGAGGAAGCGCTCGCCGGTGTAACGCGCAACGCCGCCAAGGCGCTCGGCATGCTCGACACGCATGGCACGCTCGAAGCCGGGAAAACGGCGGATTTCGTGGCATGGGAAATCGAGCGGCCGGCCGAACTGGCGTATTGGCTCGGCGGCGACCTGCCCTCGCGGACGGTGCGCCACGGCCAGTGGCGCGATCTCGCGACCGCATAAACCATCAGACCAACAGGAGACGCCGTCATGGCAACGCAACTCCAGTCCCTCCCCGCGGACGCCACGATCTGGCGCGGCCGTACGGATACGGGCGAGCGCGGCGACACCCGCCGTCTGTTCAACGTGGTACGCGAAATCGATCCGCGTATCGAGGCAGCGACCGGCGGTGCGCCGGTCATCATCGGCTTCGCTTGCGACGCCGGCGTCAAGCGCAATCAGGGACGCGTCGGCGCCGCCGAAGGTCCGCTCGCGATCCGGCGCGCGCTGGCGAATCTGCCGGCGCACACCATTGACTGTCTGTTCGACGCGGGCGACGTGTCATGCGAAGGCGATGCGCTCGAAGTCGCGCAAGCAGCGCTCGCGGCGCAGGTGCGGCGCCAGCTCGACGCCGGCGCACAGCCGGTGGTGTTCGGCGGCGGTCACGAAATCGCCTGGGGCACGTGGCAAGGCCTGCGCGCACATCTCGATGCCCTCGGCGACCGCTCGCGCGTTCTGATTCTCAACCTCGACGCACACTTCGATCTGCGCACGGCACGCCCCGGCACCTCGGGCACGCCCTTCGACCAGATCGCCGAAGCATGCGCGACGGCGGGACTGCCGTTCGACTACGCGTGCCTCGGCGTAAGCCGACTGAGCAATACTGCGTCGCTGTTCGAGCGCGCTCGCGAGCTGAACGTGACGTACGTGGAAGACGTCGATATGCAGGAGCACGACCTCGCCGCACGCCTCGCGGACATCGATGCGCTGATCGCCGATGTCGCTCACGTCTACCTGACGATCGATCTCGACGTGCTGCCCGCCCCCGTCATGCCGGGCGTTTCCGCGCCTGCCGCCTATGGCGTGCCGATGCCAGTGATCGAGGCCATCGTCACGCACGTGCGACGCTCAGGCAAGCTCCGAGTGGCCGATCTCGCCGAATACAACCCGCTATTCGACGGGCAAGGCACAGGCGCGCGCGTGGCTGCCCGGCTTGCTTATCGGCTGCTCTGATCCTCAGTCGGGACATCATTCTGCGTCCCGATAGTTCCGCTTCTCGCTTCTCGCTCCCCGCCTCACCCACTTCCCACCCCCGCAGTCAGACGGAGCGGGGACCCTTTCCGCCTCTCAAACAGTAACCCAACTCGATTCGGAAAGGGCCCCCGCTCCGTCCCTCTCCACTCCCTATGTACCTCCCAGCAACACCTCCTCCCCCTCGCATTTCAACCGCCAAGACATACATCGTCTTGCAGGCGATTATCTCGGTCGAATTCTCGCGCTCTAATACAAAGTATTAGTTTTTCTTAATTTGTTTTCGTTTTTGGCACTTCCATCCCTACAATTCACGGAAATTCTTATATCGATACTTCGCAACGACGCAGGGAAGCGATTTTCACTACCTGACACGCGTTGCCAGGACCGGAGACAGGCCGATGAAAAAACGCGCAGACCTCGACGTCCGATCGCTACGGATCTTCGAGGCCGTGGCGTCCGCAGGCAGCCTGTCCGGCGCAGCCGAAGCGCTCGGCGTCACCCAGTCAGCCATCTCGCAAGCCATCGCCCAGATTGAACAGACGGTCGGCACGCGCGTCCTCGATCGCACGCGACGACCACTCAAACTCACCCCCGCCGGACTCGCCCTATCTCGCCACGCACGCCAGATCGTGGACGACATGGACCGCCTCATCGCCCAAGTGCAAGACGCCGATGTCGCCAGCCGCGCCGCCGTGCGCGTCGGCATGATCGATTCCTTCGCCGCCACCGTGGGACCGTCGATCGTGCGACAGATGTCCGACAGCACCAGCGAACTGCTGCTCTGGTCGGGTCTGGCAAACGGCCACGCACAAGCACTGCTCGCCCGCCAACTCGACCTGATCGTCACCAGCGACCCCATGCACGACATGGAACGCCTGGTGCGCCGGCCGATCTTCACCGAACCATTCATCGTCGTCGTGCCCAAGGCGCGCGAAGCCGAACTCGCACAGGCCGATCTGAGCGAACTGATTCGCTCGATACCGCTCATCCGCTTCTCAGGCCGCTCGCACTTCGGCGCCGTGATCGAACGACATCTGCGCCGCACCGGCCACTCGCCGCGCATGCATCTGGAGATCGACACGTCGGACGTGGTGATGTCGATGGTGGCCGCCGACCTCGGCTTCACGATCGCCACGCCACTGTGTCTGTTGCAAGGGCGCGCCTCGCTGCCGCAGGTGGCAGCGCTACCGCTGCCCGGCCCCGCACTGTCACGCACGATCTACCAGGTCTCGCGCGAAGGCGAAATCTCGGAGATGGCGTCGCAGTGCTTTCTCGCCGGACGACTGGCACTGGCGCAGGAAGCCTTTCCGGAGCTGCGCCGCCTCATGCCGTGGCTCGGCGAGCGGCTCGCACTGTGCTGAGTCCCCGCCACCTCGGCGATTCCCGAATTCGTCTGGCCATCACCGATCGATTGCCAGATCCCTGCCCCGGGCGCAGGGCCAGATGAGCCTCACCCGAAGCGCGCCCAATGTTCCAAGCAAATAACACAGAGCCAACCAGGAGACACGCATGAACCTTTCTCGACGCCAATTCCTCCACACCAGCGCCGCCATGTCGGCCATCGCCGCCGCCAGCGGCCTGTCGCTGCCGGGCATCGCCCGCGCCGCCGATGCCACCACGGTGCAGTACGGCGGCTCGGCATGGCTGGGCCACTATCCGGCCTATCTCGCCATGAAGTCGGGCGCTTTCACCGCCGCCGGCATCGACCAGCAGTGGCAGTCGTTCGGCACGTCGTCCGCACGGATGAGCGCCGTGCTCTCGGGCGGCATCGATATCGCCTGCACGGGCATCGTCTCGGCACTCGCATTGATGGCGCGCGGCTCCAAGCATTTTTCGATCGTGGCTGTGCCGGAGAGCTTCGGCCGCGTGGAAGGCCTCTTCGTGCGCGAAGGCGTGAACTCGCTGCAGGATCTCAAAGGCAAGAAGCTGGGCGTGACGTTCGCCTCGAGCGCGCATCTGCTGGTGCTCGACCTGCTCGGCAACGCCGGCCTGTCGAACGACGTGACCGTGCTGAACGTGCCCGCTCCGGAACTGCCCGGCGCCATCCAGTCGGGCCAGATCGACGCGGCCGCCGCCTGGACGCCGCAATTCAACCGGATCCGCGCGATGTCGGGCATGAAGCTGCTCGCCGACGACACGCAGTTCTCGCTGTACAAGAAGTACAACGTCACGCCGGGTCCGGACGTGCTGATCGTGCGCAACGCCTGGGCGGAGAAGAACGGCGACGCGGTGCGCAAGTACCTGAAGGTGTATTTCGACGCTTGCCAGACGCTGCGCGACAAACCGGATGAAGCCGCGCGCACGCTGATCGCACTCACGGGCATGTCGGCCCTCGACCAGATCGAAACGATCAAGGGCGCCGAATGGTACAGCCTCGCGCAACAGACGCAACTGCTCAAGTCGCCCGGCAGCTATGTCGATGGCCTGCAGCGTCTCGCGGAAATGCTGGTGACGTACAAGCAGATCGACAAGGCGCCGGCAGTGCGTCAATGGATCAACACGTCGTATCTGTAAGCCCCGCGGTTATCGCCGGTTTCGCCGGTTTCGCCGGTTTCGCCGGTTTCGCCGGTTTCGCCGGTTTCGCCGGTTTCGCCGGTTTCGCCGGTTATCGCCCGTGCGCCGGCGCGCGCGTGCCGGTGCAGGTTTGAGGAGTCTGATCGTGAATCATCGTCAACCGTCTCGCGCCACGTTGCTCGGCGTGGGGCTCGCTTCCGTCGTCGTCTTCCTGCTCGCCTGGGAAGCGGCCTGCCGTTCGGGGCTCATCGACCCCCTGTTCCTGCCGCCACCGTCGGCTGTGGGCGAGCGCATCGTCGCCATGCTGGCCAACGGCTCGCTGCTGGCAAACGTGCTCGCCTCCACCCGCCGCGTGATGACGGGCTTCATTGCCGCAACGGTCGTGGCGATCCCGCTCGGCATCGTGCTCGGTACGTCGAGCTATGCGCGCGCCGCCTTCGATCCGATTCTGTCGTTCCTGCGCCCGCTGCCGTCGATGAGCTGGATTCCGCTTTCGCTGCTGTGGTTCGGCATCTCGGAGACGCAGAAGTACAGCATCGTGTTCATGGGGACGTTTGCCCCGGCGCTCGTCTACGTGATCGAAGCCACCCGCAACGTGGATCCGCTGCTCATTCGCGCCGCGAAGAACCTCGGCGCGAGCCGGTGGCAGGTGATGCGCGAGGTCATTCTGCCGGCGAGCCTGCCGCAGATTCTGTCGGGTCTGAAGATCATTCTCGGCCTGTCGTGGACGTGCGTGATCTCGGCGGAACTCGTCGCCGCACGTGAAGGTTTGGGCTTCCTCATCATGAACGGCAAGGAGTTCTTCCAGACCGAGGTCGTCGTGCTCGGCATGGTGATGATCAGTGTCACCGTGCTGGTGACGGATATCGTGTTTCGCGCCATCGAGCGCAAGGTGTTGGGGTGGCAGGCATGAACGATCGCATCGAGTCGCACGTGGGCGTGCAGTCCGCGGCGCAAGGCAAGGCTGAAACGATGATCGCCATCGACGGCGTGTCGAAGCGCTACGGCGATTTTCAGGCGCTAGAGCGCGTGGACATGAACATCGCGCGCGGCGAATTCGTGGTGCTGCTGGGCGCTTCGGGTTGCGGCAAATCGACGCTGCTCAACCTGATCACGGGCTTCGACGAACCCACCACGGGCCGCATTCGCGTGAATGGCCGCGAGGTGAAGGGCATCGACCCGCACTGCGGCATGGTCTTCCAGCAGTACGCGCTGTTTCCCTGGCTGAGCGTGCTCGATAACGTGGCGTTCGGCCTGAAGATGAAAGGCGTGGACAAGCCCACGCGCTATGCCACCGCACGACGCTATATCGAGATGGTCGGGCTGAAGGGCTTCGAGGATCGGTACCCGAAGGCGCTCTCCGGCGGCATGCGCCAGCGCGTCTCGATTGCCCGCGTGCTGGCCAATGACCCGGATGTGATTCTGCTCGACGAACCCTTCGCCGCGCTCGACGCCATGACGCGTCAGGTGCTGCAGGAAGAACTGCTGCAGATCTATCAGAAGAGCGGCAAGACGATCGTCTTCATTACGCACTCCATCGACGAAGCCCTGATGCTGTCGACGCGCATGGTGATCATGAGCGCGCGCCCGGGCCGCGTCGCGTGCGATCTGCCGAACGATCTGCCCATGCCGCGCGACGCACAGGTCCAGCTCTCGCCGCGCTACAACGAACTCAAGTCGCAAATCTGGAACACCGTGCAGACCGAAGTGATGCGCAGCCTGGAGAACCAGGCCGCCTGACGCTCGCCATGCCGGCAACGCCGGCGATCGGTGTCGCATCACCGAGCGCGCCCACGCCCTGCAATTCAACATCATGTCCAATCAAGTCACCTCTTCCCGCCCCGTGCGGGACACTTTCCCCGTGTATCAGGCGGGGGCCGGCTGGAACGCCCTGCTGCCGCCCCGCGTGCCGCACACGAAGGCGCCGTTGGCGCGCAGTTTCGACGTCATCGTCATCGGCGCGGGGTTCACCGGCCTGGCGGCCGCCCGCCGGGTGGCAGAGCTACGCCCCGAAACGAACGTGCTGGTGATCGATGCGACCACGGTCGGCAACGGCTCGGCCGGGCGCAATTCGGGCTTCCTCATCAACCTGCCTCACAACACCGGCATGGGCGGCCACGGCAGTCCGGTGGAAGTCGCGCGCAAGCAGATCCATCTCTATGACCTCGGCCTGAAGTGGTTGCATGAACTCGTGCGGACACACGGGATCGATTGCGGCTGGAACCCGGTCGGCAAGTATCACGCGGCAGCCACCCGCGACGGAGAGCAACGCCTGCGCGACACGCTCGCG
The DNA here is from genome assembly GCF_000815105.2 of Pandoraea pulmonicola. Classification (NCBI taxonomy): domain Bacteria; kingdom Pseudomonadati; phylum Pseudomonadota; class Betaproteobacteria; order Burkholderiales; family Burkholderiaceae; genus Pandoraea; species Pandoraea pulmonicola. Next base: position 3,078,799 of record NZ_CP010310.2, read on the forward strand.
CAATATCGCGAGTGGGGCGTGACCTATCGGGAACTATCGCGCGACGCACTGCAAAGCGAGATCGGCACGGACTACTACGGCTACGGGTATCACTCGGACAACAACGTGTTCGTGCAGCCGGCCGCGCTCGTGCGCGGGCTGGCCGACACGCTGCCGGCCAATGTCCGCCTGTGGGAGGACGAGCCGGTACTCTCGCTCGACGGCACGGGACCATTCACCGTAACGACGCCCAACGCCACGTTGAGCGCCCCGCAGGTGATCGTCGCCAACAACGGCTTCGCCCGCAAGCTCGGCCTCGCACGCGATCGCGTGTTCACGATCTACACTTACGCGGCAATGACGCCGGTGCTGGCCGCCGAGGAACTCGCCAAGCTCGGTCCCGCGCGCGAATGGGGCGTGATTCCCGCCAACCGGCTCGGCACTACGCTGCGCAAGACGCTCGGCGGACGCTTCGTCGTTCGCAGCGCGTATTCGTATGAGAAGGAACGCCCGATGGCCGACGTCGACGCCATGTTGACGGACGCGTACCGCCGCCGTTACCCGCACATGGCAACGCACAGATTCGAGCATGTCTGGGGCGGAGTCACCGCCCTCACGCGCAATGGCGCACTGTACTTCGGCGAAATTCGCCGAGGGCTGTTCGCGTCGCTGGGCTGCAACGGCGCCGGCGTACTCAAGGGCAGCATGTTCGGCAAGTTGCTCGGCGAGATGGCATGCGGACAGCAGTCCCCGGAACTGGCCGACGCGCTGGGCTTCGAGCGCCCAACCTGGCTGCCGCCGGAGCCGATCCGGCGCCTGGCCATCGTGTCCGCGATCCAGTATCAGAAGCATCGCGCCGGGCTGGAACGGTAAGCGGCAAGCTCGAACCGGCGCGCAAAGGGGGGCCGCGGCGCGCCACGGACAAGTGGGCCAGCGGCGTCTCCTCGACTCACAGCGACATCAGGAATCGCAGAAGATCCGCGCGCGCCTGCGGCGACATGGCACGAAAGCGTTCGCGCGAAACGCGTGCTTCGCCGCCGTGCCAGAGAATCGCTTCCTGCAGCGTGCGCGCGCGGCCATCGTGCAGAAACGTTGCGTCGGGATTGACGTGCACCGCGAGCCCCAAACCCCACAGCGGCGGCGTGCGCCAGTCGCGCGGTCCGGCAAGGAAGTCGGGACGACCATCGGCGAGTCCCGTCCCCATGTCGTGCAACAGCATGTCCGTGTAAGGCGCAATGTCGCGATTCGCCATCGCCGCCAGCGGCGGGAACGCGCCTGTCCGCAACACTGACACATGGCACGCGGCACATCCAGCCTGCGCAAATCCGCGCTCGCCGCGCATGACCCGAGGGTCGTCGACGTCGCGACGCGCAGGAACCTCGAGTGTTCTCTGGAAATACTCGACGGCGTCGAGTTGAGCGTCCGTCAGATCGGGTTGGCCGTCGGTGGGCGCGGCGCGGCATGCCGTCTGTACCGCCGGACAGGATTTTGTCGGATAGACCGTCGACGTGACGCCCAGATCGCCCACGAACGCACTGGCGATCTGCTGCCGTATCGTCGGCTGGTTCGCCTTCCAGCCGAAGCGTCCGACGACCTGACGTTTCGCCGTCGCGTCCCATACGCGGTTGACCTTGCCACGCACGCCGTCGGGCAGGCGTCGAGCGGCCAGCGCATGCAGCGTGCCGTCGTCCACGGCTTCCAGCCAGCCAAGGCCATACACCGGCGAACCAACGCGCGCCGAGGTCATCGTGCCGTGTCCCAGCGAGCCGAAGGCCAGATCGGTAAAGCGCAATTGCGGCACCCGCAGCGTGACGATCTCGCCGCCGGCGAGGCTCTCGCTGCGCGTCGTGTAATGCACGCGCACCTGCCCTTCGGCGGGCACGCCGGGAATGGCCTTGTCGCCCAACTGATCGCCGTAGTCGGGATGCTCGCGCGGCGCACCTGTGGCCGTCTTGCCCGGCACGCTCAGGCGCACCAGTAACCCGTGCGGCGCCTCGTCCGGCCCTACCGGTGCGTTGCCGCGCCCGAACTTCACGTGACAAGCGATGCAGGAAATCTGGTTGTAGACGGGGCCCAGCCCCGCGATCCGACGCTCGGATGACGGGTAGACCACCCAACTCTGACGAAAGAGCGCTCGCCCCTCGGCAAACTGCGTGAGAGACGCGCCCTCCTCACTCGCGAACGCCATCGGCTGGCCGAATGCCTCGCGCGTCACCGGCACACCCGCCGTCTGCGCGCCTGCGTGAGACGACAGCATGCCACTTAGCAGCGCTGCGCCCAGACGGGTGCGCCATCGCACGCTCAATCCAGACATGTCGCCTCTTCGGAAAGCCACTGCCGCACCTGCGACGTCCGCGCCTCGAGCGCCGACGCCCAAACGGCTTCGTACGCGTCGGCTCGCGCACCGGCCTCGGCGTCATTGCGTCGCCGGTCGAATGTCTTGCGCAACGAGATATCGGATGCCGTCGCGGCGTCGATCGGCGCCTGCGTCAGCAACGCGCGAGCCTTTGCGAGACAACGACCGTCCGCCGCCTGTGTTGCCTGGCGATCGTTCAATTCGTGCCAGCGCGTCCAGAGCGCCGTCAGTTCGGCCTTGCGTTGCGTCACGAAGACGTCGAAGAGCGCGTTGTCCAATGCGTAGCGAGACAGCCCGAGCGTTTCCTCGTATGTGGCGCCCGCCGTCGCGGCGTTGGCGGCAAATGGGTCGTGAGTCCCCCTGGGCGCATCGCGATAGACACTCGGGCGCACTGGCAACTTGCGCACATCGGGCGCAAACAGCAGCCGCTGCCCCTCGTCGGAGAGCACGAACGCGACGAACGAGCGGGCAGCGTCGAGATGCCGGGTATCGCGCAGGATGCCGATGTGTGCCGGCGAGTAGCCCGTGCCCGGCGGGTAGAGGAAGGCGAGCGGCGCACCGTTGGCGATGGCCGAGCTGGCGAAGAAATCGATCGTTACCGCTATCGAGAGCGGCGCCCGCATGCCTTGCGACAGACTCGCGAACGCCCCGCCCGTCTGTGCGAACACAAAGTTCGCCCCGGCCTCGGAGAGCAACGCCCATCCGCTGTCCCACCCCTCGGACTGCAATATCACGTCGAGCAATGTCGGTGCGAAACCGACGCGGCTCGGCACGGGAAACAGCACGTGGCCGCGATAGCGCGGATGCGTCAGGTCCTGCCACGTCCGCGGCGCAGGCAGCCCTTGCCGGGCCAGTGTGGCAGGGTCGATCATGAAGCCGAACCCCGCAATCTCGGAGGCGACGAAGCGCCCCTCGGGGTCGGAGATCCGAAACTTGCCCACATGCGACGGCAATCCGCTCAGATCGACGTCGAGCTTGCGCAGCGAGCCCTCTTGCGCCAGATCCGCGAAGTTGCGCACGGCAGGCGACCAATACACATCGACGCCGCCTTGCGCGGGACCTTGCAGGAAATCGTAGGCGTCCCGATGCTGCCGCCAGAGAACCTGCAGGGCGATCTCGGGATGCCTGCGCTCGAACGCCCGCTCGAACGTCGCCACCACCTCCTCGGGGTAACTCGTCAACACGGTCAGCGTTTCGCGTGGCGCCGATACCGCCGCACCGGACATTGCCGCCAATACCCACGCGGCGGCGGCATGGCGGACGAAACGAGTCCACTTTCCCCACCCCTTCATGGCTTGTGCTCGCATCGCTTGTCTCCGTCAGAACGCATAGTTCACGTTGACGTAATAGTTGCGCCCCGCCTCCGGATACCCTTCGGTGTAAGCGTAGTTGCGGTCGAAGATGTTGCGCACGCCAAACTCGGCCGTCACGTTGCGCACAACCTTCCACGCGAGCTTCGCGTTGGCGATGCCGAAACCGGCGGCAACGCGACGGCCGTCGCTCGAACTCACGCGCGACGAGGTGAACTCGGTGTCGCCGCTCAACGCCACCGCCGACGTGATACTCCACTTGCCATAGAGGAAAAGCTTGTGACGGGGTGCGTCGGTCAGCACGATCGACGGATCACTGCGGTTCTGCCGGTTCAGGTACGTGTAATTGCCGCCGACTTCCACGCTGTCGCCGATCTGGCTGTTGAGCGAAACCTCGACCCCCTGCGCCACCACATGGCCCACGTTCTGCATCTGCGTGCACGGCGGGTTGCTGCATGCACTCGCCGGAATCGATGCGCCCTGAATCAGATTGCGGATATCGCTGTAGAACAGGTTCACGGTCCCGGTGGTGCCCGGTGCGATGCTTTCGCTGTAGCCGAGCTCGACGTTGGTCGCGCGCTCTGGCTTGAGGCCGGCGTTCGGAATGGCGGTCCCCATGCGGTACGAATAGCGGTCCTTGATCGTCGGAAAACGGCTCTTCTCCGCCACGCCCAGGTGCACCTTGCCAGTAGGCGACGTCTTGTAGACGAAGCCGATCTGCGGATTCCAGGCGTCGACGTTGTCCTTCGGGAAATCGATGAGCTGGTTGGACGCGCTCACGTTTTCGGCGCGGCGCGCGATGCGCCGGTCGTAGCTCACCCCCGCCTGCGCGGAGAACCGGTCGGTGAACTCGTGCGTGTCTTCGAGACCGAACGACAGCGTCGTGTCCTCGAAATGCTGGTCCGGCTTGCCTGGATTGATCTCGTGATGGAAATCGTTCTTCACATGGGCGGCGAATTTCAGCGTATTGGCGCTGAAGAGCTTCGTACCGACTTCGGCGCTCGCGCCCCACGTATGGTCGTCATAGGACGAGTTCGACGAAGTCTTCTTCAACTGGGTCGAATACGTCGCATCGTCGTACATGCTCAGGGCATTCTTGTACCGATCGTAGTAAGCGCGCAGCTTCACGTAGCTGTCGTCGCCCAGTTGGGTACGCGAGATGTAATACACGCTCTCCTTGTCCCAGTACGGCCAGCGCCAGTAGCGTGCGGTCTGGGTCGGGTCGGTGCCCGCGTACGGCGGGTTGCCCTTCGTGCCCTGCTGGTTGATGTAGTTCAGCGAGTACTCGTCCGTGGCGTTCGGCGTCAAACCGATCTTGAGGTTGATCTTGCGATCGCGATGGCTCGAATTGTTGCGACGGCCCGGCGCCTGCCCCGGCACACCCCTGAACGCGTCGGACAGCGTGTAGAAGTCGCGCTCCAGGTACGATCCGCTCGCCTGGATGTACCACATGCCCCGATTGCTGCCGAGGTTGAAGTTCCCCTGGTAGCCGTTGTTGGCGAACCGCCGGTCGAACATCAGGCCGCCGCCGATATTGCCTTCGAACTCGCTTTGCGGACGACGGCTCACCAGGTTCACCACGCCGCCCAGCGTGTTCGGCCCGGCGAGCACCGTGCTGTAGCCCTTCTGAACGTCGATGGCGCCGAGGTCGAACGTCGTGAAGCGCCCGAGGTCGACATAACCGTCGTACGACACGTACACCGGAATACCGTCGATGAGCAGCGGCACCTGGCGCATGTCGAAGCCGCGCACGTAGACCATCTCCTCGTTACGCGGGCCGACTTTCGAAATATTCACGCCGGGCAGCATGTCGAGCGCGGCGCCCACCGTCAACCGGCTCGCCTGCTCGATCTGTTCGGCGTCGAGCGTCTCCGTTCCGGCCGGGATTCGCTCGCCCCTGGCCGTCACGTCCACACGTCCCAGCTCAAACACAGGCTCTTCGGCGGCATAACCCGCCGTCGACGACACGGCGGCCGCCAACATCCACGGAAGCTTTCGCTTCGAAATCCGACTCATCGTACTGCGCACGGCTCCTGTCCCCTCTCAATCTTGTTGTTCGCTTCAATTTCCCAACGTTATATATTTATCTATATAACGATATCCGCACCAAATGCCTTACGCGACAAGGCGTTACAGAACCCTTCCGGGTCTGGGGCGGCAATCAGGGAACGATTTGCGTGAAACGCGGCTGCGCCGTTCGAAACAGACAACGGCGCAGCGAGTGTAGGGGAAAGTGAACGGCGTGGGAAGTCGATCGCGGCCTATGACGAACATTCAACAGCAGTGATACCACTTTTCGGGACAGTGGTCAGTGCTACGAAGCAATGTCTGTATCCCAGTGTATCCAGCGCGATGTCCGACAACCTCTGTTACCGGCGCCCCCCGGATCAGACACATCCGGGATACCTCCGCACGGTCAAATGCAGGAAGTCGATGCCACACCCGCCGGACTCCCCGGCACGGACATCGGTCAGCGCCGGCAGTCGGCGCATCTCACTGACAGAGGCTTCTCATGACCCAACTCGACAAGGTTCTTTACACCGGCCGCACCCACACCACCTCCGGCGGTCGCGACGGCACTGCGCGCAGCAACGACGGACGGCTCGACATCACCCTCTCCTCACCCGGCACGAGCGGCAGCGGCACAAACCCGGAGCAGTTGTCCGCCGCCGGCTGGTCGGCCTGTTTCATCGGCGCCATGGGACTGGCCGCGCAGGCGGGCAAGATCGCACTGCCCAAAGACCTGTCGGTCGATGCCGAAGTCGATCTCGGTCGCAATGAAGGCGGCTATGCGCTGCAGGCCCGTCTCTTCGTGAACCTGCCCGGCGTGCCGCACGACGTCGCACAAAGCCTCATCGATACGGCGCACGCCACCTGCCCGTACTCGAAGATGACGCGCGGCAATATCGGCGTGACCATCACGCTGGTCTGAAGCCGCTGCACGGCCGGCCCTTCGGGGCCGGTTCCGGTCCCCGGTCCATCACTTCTCGCCTCACGCCTTGAGCGTAAGCCGCGCCTCCAGTCCGCCCGCATCGCGATTGCGCAACGTGAGCGTGGCGTCCATCGCCTGCGCCAACTGTCGCGCAATGGCCAGCCCCAGCCCGGTACCGCCGGTATGACGATTGCGCGACGCTTCCAGCCGAACGAATGGCGCGAAAACCGCTTCGAGCATGTCGTCCGGGATGCCCGGTCCACCATCGCATACGATCACTTCGATGCCGCCCGGCGCTTGCGAGACCGTCACCCGCGCGTCGTCGCCATACTTGAGCGCGTTGTCGACGAGATTCCCGACGATGCGCCGCAGTGCCTGCGGGCGCGTCACGATGGGATGCCCGACCTTTCCCGTCAGCGCCACCGGCGAGCCCGCGTCCACATAGTCGCAGACGAGACTGTCGAGCAACGCATCGAGATCCACCTTGCGCGGCGCTTCGGACGTGCCATGCAGCGTGCGGGCGTACGTCACCCCCTCCTTGACGAGCGCCTCCATCTCGCGCAGATCCTGCTGCAGCCGCACCGCCGATGTCTGATCGTCCATCGTGTCGACGCGCAGACGCATCCGTGTGATGGGCGTCTGCAGATCGTGCGAAATGGCCGCCAGAATCTGCATGCGCTCGGCCATGTAACTACCGATGCGGTCCTGCATCGCGTTGAACGCCCGCGCGGCTCGAGCCACCTCCGACGGCCCGTCTTCGCGCAGTCGCTCCGCGCGCAGATCCGGACCCAACGTATCCGCGGCCTTCGCCAGCGCATCGAGCGGACGCGTCGCCACACGCACCGCGAGCCAGCAGCAAGCGCCGATGAGCAGCAATTGCACGACCAGCAAGGCTGGCAGCCAGCCCGAGAGCGGCAGCGTCGGTGTGGGGAAGACGTCGATGGTCAGCGGCGAGCCGTCGGTGAGGCGCAGATGCACCTGCAGGCGGTCGGGATCGTTCGGCACACTGTTGACCGTCAGCGGGTACGACACACCGATGGCGTCCTCGATGACGCGCGCGACCTGCGCGGCCAGGCCGGCGTCGGGATGGCCGCCGCTCACGCCCGATCCCAACTCGAAGCGATAGCTGCGACGCGCCAGCCGCGGCAGCCATTGCGCACGCTCGACCGCCGGAAGATGGTCGAGCAGCGCCACGGAGCTGGCCACTTCGCTCTCGATGTAGACGCTCATCATGTTCGACGTCACGCGGTTGCGCTCGGTCATCGTGAGCCAGAACGACAGCCCTTGCGCGAGCGCCAGCCCCAGAAAGAGGATCAGCGCCAGCCGGGCGAACAGCGAACGCGGCCAGCGCCAGCGTGAGGACCGCGGCGGTGCGGCATCCGCCGGCGTGGGCGTCCGGTTGGCCGTCATTGCGGCGCCGCCACCACGGTGACCGCCGCGCAGAAGACATAGCCCTCGTTGCGCAGCGTCTTGATGTAGCGCGGCTCGCGCGCGCCGTCGCCCAACCGTTGACGCAGGCGGCTCACGAGCAGATCGATCGAGCGATCAAAGGCGTCGGCCTGGCGGCCTTGCGTGAGGTTGAGCAACTGATCGCGCGTGAGCACGCGTTGCGGATGATCGAGCAGCACGCGCAGCAGCCGGTATTCGGCGCCGCTCAGCGCCACCTGCGTTCCCTCGCCATCAAGTAGATGCCGCGCCGTGGTATCGAGCTGCCATTCGCCGAACGCCAGAATCTCGGCGGTTTCGGTGATCTGCATGCCCGGCGGCAGCATGCGCGTGCGGCGCAGCACGGACTTGATGCGGGCGAGCAACTCACGCACCGCGAACGGCTTGGCGAGGTAATCGTCCGCCCCCATCTCCAGGCCGACGATACGATCGGTCTCCTCGCCGCGCGCGGTCAGCATGAGCACCGGCACCGCGCGGAACTTGCCCGCGCGCAACTCGCGGCACAGCACCAGGCCGTCGCCGCCGGGCAGCATCAGGTCGAGCACGATGAGGTCGGGCGCGCCGTCGGCCAGTACCGATCGCATCTCGCGGCCGTTCGCGGCCACGCTCACGCGCATGCCGTTCTTCTCGAGATAGTTGGCGAGCAGTTCCCGAATGCCGCGATCGTCGTCGACGATCAGCACATGATCGATTTTTTCCATGCGGACGATTATAGCGACGAGCGTTGCGACAAGCGGCCTCGCGAGCGTTCCGGCAACGAGGCGGCACGGCGTGCGGCAGGTACGAGCTCGCACTGCAGCGGATGCACGGCTTCCGCGCAAACCCCGCCCGCCAGAAAGGCGAGCAAACCCAGCAGGCGTCTCATGCCTCCTCCACGACGGAGAGTTGCCGACCGTCGGCGACCGTGGCCGGGAGCGCATACGGGTCGATCCCGTCGAGGCATCCGAGGTTCACCCGCCACATGCCGGGCGACGTGCGCGTGCCATGGAACGTATAGATGCCGCAGTGCCTGCAGAAATAGTGCCGCGCTACGCGGGTGTTGAACTGGTAGCAGGTCAACTCGTCCTGCCCCGACAGGATGCGCAGGTCGGCCTCGGGGAACGCGGGCGACATCAACGCACCTTTGCGGCGGCAAAGGCTGCAGTTGCAGCGGCTGGCCGGTTCCACGGGCGTTTTCACTTCGAAACGCACGGCCCCGCAGTGACAGGATCCTTGCAGCATGTCTGATGGCATTGGCGACTCCCGAGGTGTCTTCGCGCCGATGGCGCGATCGATGTCTGCTTTATAGCCCAAGTCGCCGGCACGTTTGTATCACCGTGTATCCGGCTCCCCCGGAGATACACAACGTTGCCGAAATGGGGGCTGGCACACACATGCCGGATACGCGTAGGCGGTGCAATACGAGCACGCACTCATTCGTCGTGCTCGTTCGTGATCATGCGTGATCACTTTGCTCACTCAAGGAGAACACTGCCATGCTGCCTCTGCTCAGAAGCGCCTTCGTCGCCCTCGCCCTCACCGGCCTTGCCGCCTGCACGCCGTCACAGGCCCGGCCGGCCAGCGGCGGCACGGCGCCGGAGTTCACCGGCATCGACACCTGGCTCAACAGTCCTCCGCTCACCCTGCAGCAACTGCGCGGCAAGGTCGTGCTGGTCGACTTCTGGACATACTCATGCATCAACTGCATCCACACGCTGCCACAGGTTCAGCGGTGGTATCAGAAGTACAAGGATCAGGGACTGGTCGTGGTGGGCGTGCATACGCCGGAGTACGCCTTCGAGCGCGACACCGGCAACGTGCGCGATGCGATCCGCCGCTTCGGCCTGACCTATCCGGTCGCGCAGGACAACCGCTACGCCACGTGGAAGGCTTACGGCAACCTCTACTGGCCGGCGTTCTACCTGGTCGACAAGTCGGGCAGGATCGTCTACACGCACTTCGGCGAAGGCGACTACGACAAGACCGAGGCCGCCATCAAGGCGCAACTGACCACCATGCCGTAGTTCGCACCGGCAGCGCGATCACACCGCCGTCGCCGGGTGCCGGCACAGGGCGTCGAAGCGCTGCGCGAGGTCGGCCAGCGAAATCGCGCCCAGGCGGGCGATCAACAACGCCTCGGCCTCTTGCAGCGCGTCCTCGAGCACGGCGTTGACCGCTCGTTCGACGGCGCATTCGGGGTTGTCGCTCTCGACGCCAATGGCAAAGAGGTGCGGACCGCCCACGGCGCGATGGATGTCGAGCAACGTCACCGCGCGCAGATCACAAGCGATCGACCAGCCGCCGCCGTGTCCCTTGTCGGAACGCACATAGCCAGCGTCGCGCAGACCGGCCATCGTGCGCCGCACGACCACGGCGTTGGTGCACAGCATCTGCGCGAGTTGTTCCGACGTAAACGGTGCGTCGTGCCGCGCCATGTGCAGCAGCACGTGCAGCATGCGCGAGAGACGGCTGTCGCTTCGCATCGCTATCTCAATCTCCGCGCGTCGCGCGGGTGAACCACGCGTGGATCAGACCGCTCTGGAAGCAGCGGATCGGGGTCTCGAAACCGCCCGCCGCGATGAGCGCTTCCACCGATTCCGGCGGCACCACCGCGACCTGCTCGCCATAGATGCTCCTCGCGCGCTCCCGCGCCTCGGGCGAGACCGACATCAGTTCGAACCAGAGCTCCAGCAAGCGACTTCCCGACGCCGACGTCATATCGCATGCGAGATCGGCGCTCACCAGATGACCGCCCGGGCGAAGTCGTCGAGCCATGTCGAGGAAGAAGCCCTGACGTGCCACGGGATCGGTAACGAACTGCGAGACGAGAATCGACGTCGCCCCATCGAACGGCGTCGACATGGGTAACGACGCAAGATAGCCGTGGTGAAACGTGCAGCGCGATGCAATACCCTGCGCCTCGGCCTTGGCCCGGAGTACGTCGAGCATGGCGCCCGACGGGTCCACGGCCGTGAAGCGCCAGCCGGGATGCCGCTGGGCGAGCGGGAGAATTTCCGCGCCAGTGCCCGCGCCCACGCATAGCACGCTGGCGCCGGCCGGCAGCGCCGCGAACGCCGCGTCGAGCACCAGCTGCAACGCCTCGCGCAACGGCGCAAGGCTGCGCCACGTCTCGTCATACGTGGCGGCTTGCTGATCGAACATCGCAATCGTGTCCTGAGTCATTCGGCGCATCTCCGATTTCTTGTAACTTTAAAAGTTTCATGATGACACGATGCATCGGTGTCCTGCAAGTGCGGCTGCGCCGGCACGCCGCGGACCCGCGTGTCCTATCGAAACTGACAGGGGTTGTTAAACATTGGCGTCTGACTGTCGTTAATGAAAGGAGTCGCCCGTAAATCCTTACCGGGCCTTTCCTCGCCAGACGACACGCCCCCCGATGACGTCCATCAACACCTTGTCGAACCTGCTCGCGGCCACGGCCGGCGGCATCGGTGCGAAGACCGCGCCGCTCGATACCCTGCCGCAGACCACACCGACGGCACAGACCACACAGGGCGTGCCCTCGAGCCCCCCGTCGTCCACCGTCGTTACGCTTTCGCAGACGCCCTCCGTCGCGAACTGGCCGACGTACAACCAGCCCCTCGCCAATGGCGCCACCTTGCTGTGGCAACAGGCACCGTCCGATCCACTGTCACTGCTGATGACGGGCAATGTCTCGACATCGGCATTGGGCAACCGTATCGAACAACTCGGCGCGCGACTGCTGAAAGCGATCGCCGGCGGCGCCACCTCGTATTCTCAAAGCGTGCTCCGTTCGACCTCGGCGACGCCGTCGTCGAGCACGGAACTCGCGGCACAGCAAACGCGCTTGCAGACGGCCGCCGACAACCAGTTCTCGCTGACGATCTCGACGGCAAGCGGCGCCCGGGTCAGTCTTCGCCTCGGCAGCAGCGACGACGGGCTGTCCGCACAGTTCGACGTCACGAAGGGCACGCTCACCGATGCCGAGCGCAGCGAACTGGGCAAGCTGGCCGGCGCGTTCCAGAGCGCCGTCGACGGCCTGGCCAAACAGCCGCCCGTGGTGGACTTCGGCGCGCTGAGCGGATTCGACACGGGCGTACTCACCTCCGTCGATATGTCGGCAACGCTCGGCGCCAACGGGAAGACGTCGCAGAGCATTTCGTTCCACGCCGACGCGACACAGCGTTCGATGTACGTCGACGGTGCGACAGGCAAGTTCGATGTGGCCGTCGATCTGACGAACCTCCAGGCAATCGGCAGCGCCAAGGCACAAGCCGACGCGCTCGACGCCTGGCTCACGCGCTTCGATACGGCGCAGACGCGAGGCAACGGCGACGCCAGTCTCATAGCGATGTTCAAAGGCGCGTTCACCGGCTTGAACAGCCATTATCCGAGTGCCCCGGCACTGCCACGCATCGCGCTGAACGCCGCGGACCGTTCGGTGCTGAGCGGGCTCGCGGATTTCAGTGCATCGATCGCGCAAACGCCGAAAGCGCCCAACCCGCTGCGGCCGAACGAGACCGACACCTTCTCGTACCGGATCTCGCAGCAAACGAAGATCGACGGCAAGGACCTCCTCAACCGCACCGTGCAGCAGGACACTCAGGCGACGCTGAGCGCAAGCTACCATCGTTCGCTGTGGGCAGGCGTGCCGCTCGAGCTCACGACGGATCCGAAGTCGCAGAACTACGAATTCCTGAAGGTGCAGGACACCGCGCGGAGCCATGTCGACATCGGCTATCGCGACGGTCTGCTCTCCCACGCCGTGTCCCGGCGCTCGGCCAGCCAGTCGACACAGGTCATGCGCTATGAGATGAACCGGCTGGTGAGCGACGTGACGACGCCCGCCAGCGCGTCGCAGACCGTCAACCTGATGGCGCTCCTGACTTCCGTGATGCGCAACGCCCCACCGGGCAACGCGAACGATGGCAACGACGACAGCATCGATGACTTCACTCGCAACGAGATCCGCCGACGCTCGGCGTTCGACATCGATCCAACGCATCTGAACGGCGGGAAGCAAACGGCGGCGGCCTGAGTCGCAGCGGGCCGGGGCGTTGCCGCAGAACGAGGCTCGCTCGAATCGGTGGCCGCGTCGCCGTCCTCGGCACGGCCCGATAGTCACGTACGGCAAGGCACGCAGCCCCCGAAAGTCGCATATGACACCGGTCGTGCCGAGCGCGAGTAACGCGCCGCCGATACCGCGCCAGGTTAGTGCCTTGGCTCCAATTTCCCGCTTGGTGCACCCCTCGCACTCCTTGCAACGTCAAGCCCTGCACGGCCTGGACCGGTGATGTCACCGATAGCGCGCCATCCTCGTGAGGTTGCCCCTCGTCTATCCACTTCCTAGGCTCGATCGGTGAAACGCGCTACGGCGTTTCACTCGCGGCCGGCATGGGTTATCGCCCGCGACTCCGGTGAAACGCCGGACGCTCGCGACGCTGGCAAGCCGCTGCCCCGGGGCCGTCGCATCCATGAACGACGGCATTCCATTCAGCCTTTGTGGAGAAACACATGTCGCAAATCACCGATGTACTGGTCAGCATCGATACGAAGACGATTGTCGACCGGTACGGCAAGAACCAGAGTCTGGCCAATCCGCCGCTCATCGACTTCAAGCATGTCTTCATGATCGTGACGCAGGACAATGTGGTCAGCGGCCAGGCGGGCGGCGAGCTTGACGTGGCCGCGGCCGTCGGCGACGTGATCCGGTGGCGGGAATGCTCGCTGTCGCTCGGCTTCGAGCAGTCGTGCATCTTCTACAAATTCATCGGCAACCAGGGCAACGACCTGATCTCGCCGCCCTCGCCCCGTGAAGCGGAAGTCACGATCCCGGTGCCGAATCCGCCCGATCCGACGAAACCGAAAAAGCAGATGTGCTCGAACTACTTCTGGTCGTGCGAGACGCTCAAGACCGGGCGCGTCACCTACCACTTCCAGTTCATGATCCTGGATCGCAAGGGGCAGTTGTGCGGCTGCTACCAGTGGGATCCGTTCATCACCATCCGCAACCACTGACCTCTCCGCGCCGCGATCCGGCCTCTGTGTCATCCCCGCGATCGCGGCGGCACCTGCCCACGGCAAGGACCTCTCATGGCTCACGCACACACTTGCGGCGCACAACCGGGGAGCGCCCCCGCTGTCGACATTCTGCTCGCGCTCGACACCATGACCTGGCTGGATCGCCACCCTCACGGCGACCCGGCGAGCACGCCTGTCGACGTCGAGCCGGACGCCTGCTACGGCCTCGCTTCCGGCAGCGGCCCCGAAGCTCCCCTGCGCGCCGGGAAGGCCGCGCATGTGCACGTCGACGCGCGACCGGGAGCGCGTCTACGACTGCGCTGGACACCGCTCGCGCTGCGCGGCGAGCACGCCGTCCTGCTTCAGCTTTCGCTGGGCGACGACGCCACGCTCGCCGATCTGCAATTGCACATCGACGAGCACGCCACGCGCTACGCGCCGCAAGCAGGCACGCCCGAGCGACCTGCATCGCGGCAAGCGCCGGACGCCTTCTGGCAAGCCGATGTCGTCGCTCCCGGCACCGTGTCCGTCGACGCCGAAGCGACCGTCACCGATCGCGACGCCCAGGTCATCGCCCGCTTCCGGTGGCCGCTGCGCATCGAGGTCGTCACCCCATCCATTTGAAAATCGAATGACATGCATTTTGATATTTAATTTGTCGATGCATGATCGGTTCGCTATCTTGTAGGTCGTTCCCCGCCGTTTCATCCCTTACGAGACCCTGTGGCGCGGCTGCGCCCCCACGACGAAGGGCAGCGTCGACGGGGCCCCAGGGAGCACGGAGGCCGTTTCATGACTCACCGCGTTTCCGTTGGCGCCGTCGGTGCCGACGGCAGCCCCAGGCATCTGGACAAGAGTTTCGTGGCGTTCGACGCACCGGACGCGGCCACTGCCGTTGCGGCAGCACCCGCAGCCCGCGCCGTCATCCGCCATGGACGTTATTGGGGCGGTCCGAACGCCGCCCTGCTTCAGGACACAGCAGGGGCCACCCCGACCTGACTGTCATGCACGACGCCGGCCGTCTGCGCGAGACGACCGGCGCCGTTCTCGTTTGTCGCGCCGTGGAGGAGCCGTCTGCGCGCGCCCCCAAGTGCAGGTGGCGGCCAAGACACCCGGCGGCGAACGATGGGGAGAAAAATCAGAATGACTCAGGAGCAATCAACCATGTCGAAGACTACGTATTACGCGCCGCATGGCGGGCATCCGGGCCAGACCGAGCTGCTCACCGACCGCGCCATGTTCACCGAGGCATACGCCGTCATTCCGAAGGGTGTGATGCGCGACATCGTGACCAGCCATCTGCCGTTCTGGGACAACACGCGCCTGTGGGTGCTCGCGCGACCGCTATCGGGCTTTGCCGAGACGTTCGCGCAGTACATCATGGAAGTGGGCGTCGGCGGCGGCAGCGACAAGCCGGAGCAGGACGAGAAGGCGGAAGGCGTGCTGTTCGTGGTCGAAGGCGAGATCACCGTGACGATCCATGGCAAGGCCAACCAGCTCACCCCGGGCGGCTACGCGTTCATTCCGCCCAAGACCGACTGGCAATTGCGCAACAACAGCCAGGGCACGGCGCGCTTCCACTGGATTCGCAAGCACTATCAAGCCGTGGAAGGCCTGCCGTATCCGGAGCCGTTCGTGAAGCACGAGCAGGACGTCGAGCCGATCCCGATGCCGGGCACCGAAGGCCGCTGGGTGACGACGCGTTTCGTCGACATCCAGGACATGCGCCACGACATGCACGTGAATATCGTGACGTTCCAGCCCGGTGGCGTGATTCCGTTCGCGGAAACACACGTGATGGAACACGGTCTGTACGTGCTCGAAGGCAAGGCGGTCTATCGTCTGAACCAAGACTGGGTGGAAGTCGAAGCCGGCGACTTCATGTGGCTGCGTGCCTTCTGCCCGCAAGCGTGCTACGCCGGCGGCCCCGGCCCGTTCCGTTACCTGCTGTACAAGGACGTCAACCGTCACATGAACCTGACGCTGGGTGCACAACCGAAGTAAGGCGCCCCGCTCGCCTGCACGGTCATTCGACGGTGCGGGCGTCGCTGCGCGCGGACGTCATTTTGCCGCGCGCGGCTTCGATCCCAGCATCCCCACGAGCACCTTGGCGAGCGCGCCGACCATCGGATCGGCCGTCGGGCGATGAAAGATCGCCAGCTCGAACGTGTCGATGGCCGGCAGCCCCTGCGCCCGGCCCAGCACCACGTGCCCGGGCAGCACGGCGCGTGGCGGCACCAGACTGATCCCCATCCCGTCGGCGACCGCACCCTGAATACCGCTCAGGCTCGAACTGGTGAAGCTGATGCGCCA
The DNA here is from genome assembly GCF_000815105.2 of Pandoraea pulmonicola. NCBI lineage: Bacteria > Pseudomonadati > Pseudomonadota > Betaproteobacteria > Burkholderiales > Burkholderiaceae > Pandoraea > Pandoraea pulmonicola. The sequence goes on from NZ_CP010310.2 coordinate 3,095,117, forward strand.
GTTACGCCCCATCGCTTCGAGCGCGTTGATCATGTCGTCGCGATAGAGTCCGCGCGTCGGGAACGTCACGAGCGGTACGGGATCGCGTTCGAACGCCGGATGTTTCGCGCTATCGATCCACGCCAGCTTCTCGGGACGGGAAGCGACCGATTCGCGGCTATTGCGGCGCTGCTTGACGAGCACCAGATCGAGCTCGCCGCGATCGTAGCTGCTCATCAGGTCGCGGCTCAGGCCGCTCGTCACTTCGAGCTTGACTTGCGGATACTGCCGATTGAAACGGGCAAGCACCTGCGTGGTCGCGCCCGTCGCGAAGTCCTCCGGCACCCCCAGGCGCACCGTCACCGCCACGACCGCGCCCGACAGCGCCTCGAACATCTGATCGTTGAGCGCGAGCATCTGTCGCGCATACCCCAGCAACAACTCGCCTGCATCGGTCGCGTGGACTTCCCGGTTGCCCCGATCGAGCAGCTTGTGCCCCACCATGTCCTCGAGTCGCCGGATCTTCTGACTCACGGTCGATTGCGTGGAGTGAAGGCGCGCCGCGGCCGTGGTGAAGCTGCCGCAGTCGGCCACCATGATGATCGCACGCAACAGGTCCAGATCGAACAGCGGACGATTCGATTTTGCACTGCCAGCCATGAGTCATATTTATTTTTTCAATGGATGGCCAAACTTGTATCACGCACGACGAACGCCCGGCAACCGGGGCTTTCACGGGCACGGCAAGGCATCGTTCCGAACGCGCGATGGCGCGATCGGTCACCAGATAGACGCGTCCCCACTCGGAAGACCAGACGCGCCTGGCCCGGGCTGGAAGGACTGTGGCAGCCCCAAGGACGTCTTTACCGATCGGTGCATCTCTGGACGTCTGAGGCAATATTCATCGGCAACGAAAATCGAATCTGGATTCGTACTACGCGTCGTAACCACGGAACAATCCGCACAGACGGAACACGTCTTCCGTGTACGGCATGTCCTTCACCTTGCAGTAGCGGCTCGCCAGCTTCATCAACTCCTTGATGTCGCGCCCGCTCGCGTTCGGATAGCGATCCGCGAGCGTTTCGATCAGCGCATCGTCGAGATACGCGCCGACCTGCTCGGCCTGCATGCGCCACAATCGTCGCGCGTCGGCCGGCGACGGCGTCTCGTAATGAATCGTCGCAATGCAGCGCGAGAGAATCGCATCGTCCACGTCGCCGATGCGATTGGTCGTCATGAACAGCAAGCCGTGGAAATACTCCAGCGAGCGCAGGAATTCCGCCACGATGGCGTTGTGCTCGAGATCGTTGTCGCGGCGCCGGATGTACACGTCCGCTTCGTCGAGCAACAGGATCGCATTCCAGCGCATGGCGCGACGCAGGATGCTCATGAGCGTGGCGCCGACCGACGCCGCCGTCGTGCCCAATTGCCCCGAATGCACGCGGTACAGCGGCTTGCCCACGACTTCCGAATAGATTTCCGCGGTCAGCGTCTTGCCGAGCCCCGGCGCGCCCTGACACAGAATCGTCGCGCCCCCCGATTTACCCGGCACGAAGTCCGGCATCATCACGTCCATGTTCGACGTCAGAATGTCGATCAGATCGTGATGGTGCGCCGGGAGCACCAGTTTGTCCCGCAACCCCGGCTGGTACTCGTACTCGGTCATGTTCTGCACATGCACCCAGAGGTTGCGGTGCCAGTCCAGATGGAACACGTGAACGTAGCAATGCAGCGGGATCGTCTCGAACGCCTGGTCGATTTGCGCGTTGCGCCAGAAGTCCGCGTCGCACGCCATCTCGAAGTTGCGCTCCAGGCGCTCCTCGTCGTTCACGCATTTGGCCGCCGCCCCGTCCACCACGCGAATGAGCTCGGTCGCGCCCTTCGGGTCCACCGAGAACACCGCGCGGCGGATCACGAACTGCGCACCGAACGCGCGCTGCACGCGCAGAAACCGCTGTGCATGCTGCTCATACTCGCGCTTGAACTCCGCGCATTCCTTGTAGAAACCGAATTCGGCGAGCAGCTCCGGAATCGTGCGGTTGGCAATGTCGTCGCGCGTGAAGACGAGCGACGTGGTCATGCCCGAACGGCGCAGGCGGTGCTCCGTCAGATTCGAATTGGCCGACTGCATGGTGTTCGCGAGCATGTCCATCACGACATACGGCGAGCCCTGCTCCGGTTCGACGTAACGCAGGCGACGCACCAGCCACGGCAGCAACGCGCCGTCCCGATGACGCTGATACAGCCACCCGTCGATGGCATCGCGCGCCAGGTAGGCCACGAGGCCGGGCACCAGCTTGTCGAGACTCGGAATCACGCGCGCCTGCGGTGCGTTGTAGACGTTATCGAGCGCGAGCATCTGGAACATCAACGCGCGCTCGTTCTGCGTCTTGCACAACACGTACAGCGTGTTGAGCGACTTGGCGTCGAACCACTCGCTCGACACCGTCATGTTGCCCCGGCACACGCCATAGGCCGTCAATTGTTTGCCCAGCGGCGAATCGCTGCCGATCAACTGCAGCAGCGGATGAATCAGCGACTCGGGAATCTCGAAATCCATGTGCGGTACTCCCCCGTATGGCGTATGACCGTGTGCGTCGTGCCGCCGTCGCGGCAGCGACGTCAGGCGAGGAAAAAGTCGATGGCGCGGGCGACGACGCCCGGCTCGATGATGTGCAGGCCGTCGAACTCGACGTATTCGACTTCGTAGCCTGCCGCCTTGAGCTTGTTCGCGTTCTGGCGCCCGCTCGTGGCGATGGGCAACTGCTCGTCGATCAGGCCGTGTGCGATGAAGATGCGGGGCGTGCCCTCCTGCACGAAGATCGACATGAAGCCGCCCGAGAAGGCGATGACATGGCTCGCGATGTCGCCATTGGTCACGCCGATGGACAACGCATAGCTGGCGCCGTCGGAGAAACCGGCAAACGCCACGCGCCGCGGATCGATCCGGTATTGCGCCGCTACCTTGGCGAGCGCAAGTTGCAGACGCTCGAGGTCGGGCCCGTTGCCACCGATCACGATGTCCCAGGTCGGGAAGGTGGAGTGCGGCGCGAGCACCAGGAATTTGTGGCGCTCGGCGTGCGGTTCGATGAACGGCAGCACCTTCTCCGGGAATCCCCCCGCGCCGTGGAACATCACGAATAGCGGGACCGGCCTGTCCTCGGGTAAATCGGTCGGGACGTAAAGCACCGCGTCGCGCGCTTCGCTGAGGCCCAGCGAGTGTCGGCCGGGGGGCAACGGGGAAACCGGGAAGATCGAGGAGATCGGGGAAGCAGCCGCGTCAGCGGCAGATGTGGCGTCGGCGGAAGTCTCCATCGAAGCCCCGACAGCAGCGCGGGCGGAAGCACGCACGGACGCGGAGGCTGCAGCCATAACGTCCGGTGGCATGCGTCCGAACAAAGCGGGATCGAACATGGCGCGGTGTTTGTCTCGTCATCGTTGATGTTATTGATATATTGTATATCATGAGATTCACTGCTGACATCCTCTATTTGTCGACAGGCCACCTTATTCGGCCATGTACGCGGTCAATCCGGCCACGAGCGCGTCGAATGTGATTTTGCAGCGGGGATTGGCGCGCAAGTCCTCATGCATCGTCACCCACGTGGCGAGCTTGAAGCGGAACGCCGCGGGCAGCACGCGCGTGAGTCGCGCATCGCGACGCGCAAGCGGCACCTGACAGCCGCCGATGCCATACCCTGCCCGGATCATCGCCAGTTGGGCGAGATCGCTGTCGGCGCGAAACGCGAATGCGTCGCGTGTCCAGACCGTCGATCCGCGCGTGGCGTCGCGCAGGAACGGCGTCATCCGGTCAAAACCGATCAAGGTGTGATGCGCGAGATCCGCCAACGTCGACGGCATGCCGTAGCGCGCCAGATAGTCGTCGCGCGCATGCAGGCCGACGTCGATGCTGCCCACGCGCCGTGCGATGAGCGCCTCCTGCTGTGGTACCGCCATGCGCACGGCGATATCCACTTCCCGATGCAACAAGTCCTGAATCCGATTGGTCGGCACCAGTTCGATCGTCAGTTGCGGATGGGTGCGACGCAATGCCGTCAGGATCGGCGGCAGCACCTCCACGCCCACGACTTCGCTCGCGGAAACGCGCACCACACCATTGATCCCGTCGCCTTGGCTCGCCGCCGCGCGCTCGAACGCCAACGCCGTATGCTGCATCGCCTGTGCATGCGTACGCAGGGCCTGGGCCGCATCCGTCGGCAGCAAGCCCGTTTGCGAACGCGTAAACAGCGTCTGCCCCAGCGCCGCCTCGAGTGTCGCAATGTGCCGGCCCGCCGTCGGCTGCGTGATGCCCAGCGCACGCGCCGCTCCCGAGAGGGAGCCTTCCGTCAGCGCGGCGAGAAACGTCCGGTAAAGATCCCAGCTCAGATTCGCAGCCATACAAAAATGAATAGCCGATAGTTGAATTTCAGCAATTTTATTCCAACTGTCCCGCGCGGAGAATTGCCCCATCGACAACCTTCGCGAAACACGACATGGCACACGAATCTCCCCTTCCCTGCGCCCCGGCATCGGCGACACCCCGTGCGTTGGTACTCGGCGCCACGGGCGGCATCGGCGGCGAAGTCGCCCGACAACTCGTCGACGCCGGCTGGCAAGTCATCGCGCTGCGTCGCGGCGGCGCACCTCGCGCCGACGCGTCGGACAGCGGCCTGCAGTGGATCGACGGCGACGCCATGCGCACGGACGACGTGCTCGACGCCGCGCGCGGCTGCAGCGTCATCGTGCACGCCGTCAATCCGCCCGGATATCGCAACTGGCACACGCAAGTGCTGCCAATGCTCGACAACACCATCGCAGCCGCGACATTGCACGGCGCGACGATCGTCTTGCCCGGCACCCTCTACAACTACGGGCCGGAAACGTTCCCGGAAGTCCACGAGGACACACCGCAGCGACCTCGCACCCGCAAGGGAGCGATTCGCGCGACGATGGAAAGCCGTCTCCACGATGCGAGCCGCAATGGCGTGCAGACGATCATCGTGCGCGCCGGCGATTTCTTCGGACCGCAGACGCGCAACAGCTGGTTTGCCCAGGGATTGTTGAAGCCCGGTCGAACGACGCGCCTGGTTCACGTGCCCAACGCGCCGGGCGTCGGCCATCAGTGGTCGTATCTTCCCGATGTGGCGAAGACGATGGTCATGCTCGTCGAACGACGCCACACGCTGCCCGCCTTCAACAACTTTCACATGGCGGGCCACTGGGACGCAGACGGTACGCAACTCGCAGCAGCCATTGCGCGCGTGATGTCGCGCCACGGCGTAACGGTTCGCACGCAGCGCTTCGGATGGTGGATGGTATGGGCCGGCGCGCCGTTCGTGACGACGCTGCGCGAACTGCTGGAGATGCGCTACCTGTGGCAACAGCCCGTGCGGCTGAACAACGCGCGGCTCGTCGACGTACTCGGCCACGAACCGCACACGCCGCTCGACGACGCCGTGCAAGCCACGCTGGAAGGCCTCGGCTGCCTGCCCGGCAAACCGGGCGGGAAGGCTCTCGCATACCGCTGACTTATCATCGGCTCGGCGGCTCGCGTTACTGCGAACCTTCGTCGTCGGTCACTCCGCGCGAGCGCCGCCGAGCAACCGCGAGATGCGACGTGCCGCGTCGGTGAGCGCCGCGACCGTCTGCGGATTCGGATGCGCGGGCAGATAGTGGATCGAGCCGACGATGGCGAGTGTGCCGAAGAGCGAGCCGTCGTCCTGGACGATGGGCGCGGCAAGCGCGTTCACGCCGAGAAACACTTCCTCGGGCGCGTCGGCCCAACCGCGCTCGCGCACGAGTGCAAGTTCATGCGACAGACGCATCGCGTCGGTGATGGTATGCGGCGTGCAGGCATCGAGTGGGCCGGCAAGCACCGCCTCGCGCCGTTCCGGCGCGCCGAACGCGAGCGCGATCTTGCCCTGCGCCACGCTGTGCAGCTTGAACTGAGTGCCGGGGTGCAGCAGGATTTCGAGCGGACTGCGCCCACGCATGACGTCCAGCACGACGACATCGGTTTCGGTAAACGAACTGATGACGATGGTCTGCCCTACGGCATCGCGCAGCTCTTCCATCACAGGGCGCGCCAGCCCGACCACGTCGAACTGCTTGACGAGCTTCTGCCCGAGCAGGAAAAGCCGCCAGCCGATGCGATACCGGCTCGTGCGCGGATTCTGCACGACATAGCCTTCGTGCCGAAGCGCCGTGAGGTGCCGGTGCACGCGCGCCTTGGGCACGCCGAGCGCTTCCGCCAGATGCGTGACGCCGCATTCGGCGTTGCGCTCGGCCAGCAACTCCAGAATGCGCAGTGAAATGACCGAAGTCGACGACGTGTTGAGTTCGTCGCTGCCCGTGACGGTGGTCGCCGAGTCGTGATGTGCAGCCGCGAGGCCCGCGCCGCGGGTGCCGTCGTTCGGGTTGTCCTTCGATCGTTTCACTGAGTGTCCTTTGTCACTGTCGCCGCCATGCGACTACTGCGCGTCGAGCGAGATGAAACGCTCGCCGAACACGTGGTAGCGCTGCGGCTTGTTCTTGTCGCCATCCTCGGCGCGCACGTAGCGAATCGAGCTGCGATTGCGACACGCCCGCGGCAGAATGAAACAGCGGATGAATGTGGTGTCGCGCGCCTCGGTCGTCGGTGCAAGCACCGGGGCGTATCCGAGTTCGAGCCACGCCTGCCCGGGACCGTGGGTGTGCGAAGCGCCCAGCGTCTCGATCGTGATCTCGCCTTCGAGCGTGCAACGCACGCCGGGCCCCTGATGCACGTGCAGATGCGCCACGCCGCCGGGGGGGAATTGTACCTTGTCGCACCGCATGAGCCAGCGTTGGCGCGGGTCCAGCTCGATCGGCGCCGCGAGCTTGAGCGTCGACGACGCGCCCGGCGCCGAGGTGATTTCGCCCGGCGTCGGCGCATCGCCGGCCATCAACTCCCAGCGCCACAACGTGGCCCCTTCGCTGCCCGCGATCAACGCGACATCGTCCTCCCCCAGCCAGGCGCTTTGCGCCGGGTGATGTTGCGCGCCCGTCTCGAACTCGATGGCGACATCGCCGCGCACCACGTAAATCGCCCGGCGTGCCGCGCTCAGATAGACCGGTGCATGGTTCGGCGCAATGACATCCTCGTACAAACGCAATTGAAACGGCTTCACTTCTCGATCTCCTGTGACCTACGGCTGCCCGACCATCGAGACAACCTCGACACAAAGTATCGACTATCGATACACAAAGCACCATTTATGGTTTACCACGACACCTAACTTCGGAGCATCCTGTTACCATGCAGACGAAATCATTCCCAATCGTATCGATAGCCGATACATTAGGCATGACACTAGGATGAGTTCCATGAAGGAGACAAGAATGGACACTGGCACGACCGCTCTGAAAGCGGCAGGCGCCGCACGTCGGCCTTGGTATCGCGGGGCGTCGCCGGCGCAATGGCGGGCATTTGGTTCGGCTTACATCGGCTGGATGCTGGACATCATGGATCTGATGCTGTTCGCCATGGTGATTCGCTACATCAGCGCCGATCTGCATTTCGACAAGGGCGTGGCAGGCATGATCGCCTCGCTCACCCTGTTGGCCACCGCGTTCGGTGGTCTGTTCTTCGGCTTTCTCGCCGATCGCATCGGGCGCACGCGCTCGATGATTCTCTCGATCCTGTGCTACTCGATCGGCACCGCGCTGTGCGGTTTCGCCGATTCGGTGACGCAACTCCTGGTCTTCCGCTTCCTGCTCGGCCTCGGTATCGGCGGCGAGTGGTCGGCGGGCGCCGCACTCATTACCGAGACGTGGCCCGCCGAACATCGCGCGAAGGTCATGGCATGGGTGCAGAGCGCATTCGCCATGGGCTACGCCGTGGCGGCCATCGTGGCAGCGGTGATCCTGCCGTACTTCGGCTGGCGCTGGGTGTTCGCGTTCGGCCTGTTGCCGACGGTGCTGGCGTTCTGGGTGCGCCGGCACGTGGAGGAGCCGGCGATCTGGCGCGAGCAGCGGGTGCGCCTCACGCTGGGCCAGACGCTCGGCATGCTGTTCGGCCCGTATGCACGCAGCACGATCGTCGGGCTCGCCTTCACGGCCGCCGCGATGTGCGGTTACTGGGGATTGTTCACGTGGATCCCGGCCTATCTCGCGACGCCGGTCGATCAGGGCGGCCCGGGCTTCGATCTGCTGCGCTCGACCACGTGGATCGTGATCATGCAGATCGGCGCGGCGGCGGGCTTCGTCTGCTTCGGCTACATCGCCGATCGCATCGGGTGCCGCAAGTCGTTCCTGCTTTTCTTCATCATCTCGGCCGTGACGGTACCGCTCTACGTCGCGATTCGCGAGCCCATGCTGCTGCTGGCCTTCGGCCCGGTGGTGGCGTTCTTCGGCACGGGCTTCTACAGCGGCTTCGGCCCGACCTTCGCCGAGATGTTCCCGACACAGGTCCGCGCCACGGCGCAAGGCTTCATCTACAACACCGGACGCGCGGCCAGCGCCCTCGCGCCCGCTGCCGTGGGCCTGCTCTCGCGCGGCGAGAACGTGAGCGCGGCGCTCGGTGCGACGGCCGGGTTCTTCCTGCTCGCGGCCATCATCGTCTACTTCTTCCTGCCCGAGCGTCACGGCGAAGCGCTCGCCTGAGCTTGACGCTTACGCCCTCTTACGCCCTCCGGCGACTTCGCGCACCGACGGCCCCTGCCGCCGTCGGTGCGCTGTCGCTCTCTCACTTCCCCCTACCCGCCCGGCGTGCTCCTCTCAAGGCAACGCCAGCCGGATGACCGACGGGCAATCCGAATACAACCGCGCAACATCGTCGGCACGCAGGTTCAGCACCGCGCGCTGATTGACGTACCCCTTGTCCGTGATCTCGCCCAGCTCCAGCGACGGCGGCGAGGACAGGATCGCGGCGCGCGCGGCCCGCTGCGAACTGCCGGCATCCTGCGCCAGTTGTGCGAGCGCCTGCGCCACCCGGGCGCGAATGCCGTCGTGCATCGCCAGTTGCCTGCCCGCGTCCGGCGCGTTGCCCACGTCTGCCGCCATCGCCCGCATGGCCGGGCTCGGGAAAATCAGCAGTCCGATCTCGTCCCGGTCGTGCCCCGCGACGACGACGTCCGACGCATACGGCGCCAGTGCCGTCACCGCACGCAAGCGCAATGCGCCGACGGACACCCATGTGCCGCTCGTGAGTTTGAAGTCCTCCGATACCCGACCATCGAAGAGGACGCCCGCGCTCGGATCGTCCGGATCGCATAGCCGGCCTGCATCGCCCGTGCGATAGAAGCCTTCGTCGTCGAACGCTTCGGCAGTGGCCGCCGGGTCGCCCGCATAGCGGCGAAACACCGACGGGCCACGCACGCGCATCTCCAGTTTGTCGCCGTTGGGCACGAACTTGAGCTCGTTGCCCGGCGCCGGAACCCCGATGTTGCCCGCCCCCGGAATCGGGAAGTGCACGCTGGTGATGAGCGGCGAGGTCTCCGTCGCCCCCCATGCCGAAGTGAAGAACGGCAGCGTGTCGCAATGCCGCGACGCCAGCCGTTCGAAGCGCTGCCACACCGCCGGCGGCAGGCTCGCGGCCGCATAAAACAGCACCTGCAGGCGGCCGAAGAAACGTGCGGCAAAGGCGTCGTCGTCTTCCAGGTACGGCGCCAGTGCCTCGAAACCCTTCGGCACGTTGAAGTGCAGCGTGGGCGATACGTCGCGCAGATTCTCGACGGAACGGCCGATCAGTTCCGGCACGGGACGACCGTCATCCACGTAGAACGCCCCACCGTTGCGCAGCGCCATGTGGAAGTTGTGATTCGCGCCGAACGTGTGGCTCCACGGCAACCAGTCCACCACGATCGGCGCGGCATCGTCGATGAAATGCCAGCACTGCGCGACCATTTGCTGGTTCGCCGCGAGCATCCGATGCGTGTTGACGACGATCTTCGGTTTGCCGGTCGAGCCCGAGGTCAGCAACAGCTTGGCCGTGTCCTCCGGCGCCACCCGTGCAAACGCGGCGTCCAGTGCCGGTGTGGCGGGCGTCGCCGCCAACGCGTCGAATTGCAGCCACCCGGGCCGTGCGTTGTGCGTCGCGACGATCGGGCAGCGGATCGGCGCATCGAGCAACGCGCGTCCATAGGCTTCGCCGTCCTCGACATAGACCAGCGCGGGGTCGAGCCGCGCCAGAATGCCGTGCAGTTTGCTCATGTCCTTCGCGACGCGGGAATAGGCCGACGAGACGATGGCCGTCTGCCGCCCCGCCATCATCGCGCCGAACACGAGCAGCGCATGATTGACGCTGTTGTCCGACAGGATCACGACCGGCCGCTCGCGCGGCACGCGGAGATCGAGCAGCGCCTGCCCGATGCCGCGCGCCAGGGCAAGAGCCTCGCGATACGTCGCCTTGCGCCAGAGACCGCCGTCGGAGGCCGCCTCGCCGGACAGGAGGCGTTGCGCGACGAAAACGGCGTCGGGCGTTTGCGTGGCCCACTTCACGAGCCAGTCGGCCGGACTGCGCGCGAACTCGCCCAATGGCGTGCGCGAGCGAATCACGAAGCTGCCGTCCGCCCTCGTCTCGCGCTCGATGTCGGGCACGGCGAGACGTCGCGCGCCGGACGACGTCGCCGGGTTCAGTCGATCGTCCACTTGCCGCCCTTGACCGTAACGAGCACGCGACCGTCTTCGCCATACGCCGAATGGTCCTGCGCGCTCACGTTGATCATGCCGTGCGTGGCTGCCAGCCCGCGCGTCTGTCCGATGGCGCTGACGAGCGCGTCGCGAAACGCCTGCGTGCCCGGCGGCGTCTGCTTCGCTGCCACGGCGACAGCGCGATCGAGCACCAGGTAGGCGTCGTAGGCGTAGCCTGCGAAGAGGTTGCGCGAGCCCGCCCCGTACTGCGCCTCGTAGCGCCTGGCGAAGTCGACCGCGACGGCCTTGCCCGGGTGGCTCGCCGGCAATTGCTCGGCGACCAGAATGTTGCCGACCGGGAGGATCGCGCCTTCGGCACTCTTGCCGGCCACGCGCAGGAAGTCGTTGTTGGCCACGCCGTGCGTCTGGTAGAGGCGGCCCTTGTAGCCGCGCTCGCGCAGTGTGCTCATCGGCAGTGCGCCGGGCGTGCCGCTCGCCGCGATGATGACGGCGTCCACGTTGGCCGACATCACCTTGAGTACTTGCGCCGTCACCGACTGGTCGTTGCGGGCGTAGCGCTCGACCGGCGCCACCTGGATCTGGCGCGCCGCCGCCCGCGCCTGAATGTCCTTGAGCCAGGCCTCGCCATAGGAATCGGAGAAACCGATGAAGCCGAGCGTCTTCACCTTATGCGCCTTCATGTCGTCGAGCACGGCGTCGGCCATGACGGCCACCGACTGCGGCAACGAGAAGACGTAGCGCATCTGCGTCGCGCTCGGCACGAATGGGCACAGCCCCAGTTGCGGCGTGCGCGTGTCGGCGGCGACGGCCGCGACCGCCAGACACGCCGGCGTCGTGGACGAGCCGATGATTGCGTCGACCTTGTCTTCGGTGGCGAGACGCCGTGCGTTCTTCGTCGCCGTGGTCGGATCGGTGGCGTCGTCGAGCACGATGTAGCGCGCGGGCAGACCGCCCAGCGTGGGCGGCAGCATGCCGATGGCCTGCTTCTCGGGAATGCCGAGCGATGCGCCGGGCCCCGTGGAGGACAGCGTCACGCCAATGGTGACGCCCGTCGGCTGCGCATGCGCCTGCGTGGCCGCGCCGAACACGGCGACACACAGCGACAGCGCGGTGAGTGTGAAACGTCGGGATCGCGAGAACGCGACACTGCATGTGAACCGGTTTGCCGCCATGTGACTTGTCTCCTAGTCTTTCGCTTGTTGTTTTCGAATGCAGGGGCTGGACAGCTTGCGACGCACAACGACTCAACGCACGGCAAACTCCGGCAGCACTTCGCGATTGCGCGGCAGGCCCATGATTTCGCGGGCCTCGGCCGGCGTGGCGGGCTCGTAGCCCATCTCGCGCACGAGCCGCACCACACGCTCGGTCAGTTGCTGGTTCGTCGCGGGCACGCCGTGCTCGTAGTACAGGTTGTCTTCGAGGCCCACGCGCACGTGACCGCCGAGCAGCAGCGAGTTCATCGCCGACGGAAGCTGTGCCGGACCGATGCCGCTCACGCAGAAGATGCTGCCCTTGGGCAGCAGGTCGACCATCGACTGCAGCACGCGCGGGGTGTACGGCATGGCGTTCTGGAAGCCGCGATGCACGCCGAGCACCAGATTCACGAAGAACGGCTCCTCGTCGAAACCCGCGGCGGTGAGCGTGGCGAGGTCCTGCACGATGTGCGTCGGGCTGAAGACTTCCCACTCCGGCTTGATGCCGCGCTTTTTCATCTCCACGGCAAGATGCTTCGAGCGCTCGGGCGACGTGTGCATCAGCAACTCCTTGCCGCCGAAGCTCGCGATGATGGTGGTCGCGTCGAGCGTGCACATCTCGGCGCCGGCGTCCATGCCCTTCAGACGCTCCTCCCACAGAATCTCCCAATAGCCGCTGTCGGCCTGCCCGATCATGTCGCCGTGCACGCCGCCGCCGGTGGAGTTGTTGATGACGATGTCGCACTTGTCGCGAATGCGGCGATTGATGTCGCGATAGATCGCCGGGTCGCAGGTCGCGCCGTCGTCGCCGGGGCGGCGCGCGTGCACGGCCACGACGCTCGCGCCCGCGTTGTAGCAGTCGTAGACGTCGCGGGCGATCTCGTCGGGCTGCGTCGGCAGATGGGGGTTCTGCGACTTGTACGCCATGCCGCCCGTGGGCGCGATGGTGACGATGACTTTCGGTTTGCTCATGCCTGTCTCCTTCGATTCGTTCGATATGTTCGATATGGTCGGTGCGGGATCGCACCGGTGAGCCCGGGATCAAGGATCGGGGGATCCGGTAATTCGATAGTCCGAAATGCGCCCGCGCGCGGCGGGCTGGCGCGTGCTTACGGCTTGTTCGCGAGAATGCCGAGGATGATGGCGTCGCGCTGGGCTTCGAGTCGCGCATTGCCGCGCCCGACCAGTTCGGCCTCGACGCCCGCCGTGATGCGCGCCTTGAGGTCCTCCGTGAGCACCGGCGCGCCAAGATCGGCCCACCACGATTCGATGGGCGGGCCGAGGTGTTCGAGCAGATGCGCAATGCCGCCCGCGCCGCCGGACAAATGCAGGTTCAGGAACGGCCCGAGTGCGGCCCAGCGCAGCCCGGGCCCGTAAGCGATGGCGTCGTCGATGTCGGCCACCGACGCGACGCCCGTGTCCACGAGATGCATCGCCTCGCGCCACAACGCGGCCTGCAGGCGATTCGCGATATGGCCCTTGACCTCTTTCTTCACGTGGATCGCGCGCTTGCCGATGACCCGGTAGAACTGCATCGCCGTATCGATGGCGGACTGCGACGATTGCGCGCCGCCAATGACTTCCACCAGCGGAATGAGATGCGGTGGATTGAACGGATGGCCGAGCACCACTCGCTCGGGATGCTGGCAAACCGACTGCACCCGGCTCATCAACAGTCCCGACGAGCTCGACGCAATGACCACCGACGGCGGCAATGCCGCGTCCATCCGCCGGAACAGATCCTGTTTGAGATCCTCGCGCTCCGGACCGCTCTCCTGTACGAAACCGGCGTCCTCGAGCGCGGCGTCGAGTGTGTCGTGAAAAGTGAGTGCGTCACGGGTGGCGCCGTCCGACAGACCGATGCGGATCAGCGTGGACCAATGCGCATCGATCGCCTCGCGCAGACGCTCGCGGGCCCCCGGCGCCGGATCCCATGCGCTCACGCGCAGTCCACGCGCCAGGAAGTACGCAGCCCAGCTCGCGCCGATCACACCGGTGCCGATGACGGCGACCTGTTCGATGTTGTCGTATTTCACATTCGTCTCCGTGGGGGATGGCCGCAGCGCTAGCGCGCCGTACGGCCCAGAAAGCGCTCCATGCGCTCGCGCGCTTCGGGCGTCGCCAGCATCAGCGCACTCGTGACCGACTCGGTGAACAGCCCGTCGGACATCGACATGTCGTGAATGCGCGAGAGCGCGTGAATCGTCGCCCAGTTCGAGAGCGGGCTGTTCGCCGCGGTGTCACGGGCGAGTTGCGTGGCGAGCGTCAGGCCCGCGCCCGCGTCCGTCAGGTAGTGACCAAGGCCGAGCCGCTCGCCGTCGACGGCGTCGTAACGGCGCCCGGTGAGCATCATCTCCGTCATGCGGTCCGGCCCGAGAATGCGCGCCACGCGGACCGACGCGCCACCGCCGACGAAGATGCCGCGCTTGCCCTCGGGCAACTGGAAGAATGCACCGCGTTCGATGACACGCACATGGGCGGCGAGCGCCAGTTCCAGCCCGCCACCGATGACCGCGCCATGCAACACCGCCACGACCGGACGGCCACCGAACTGAATCTCGTGGAAGACCTTATGCCAGCGCTGCGAGACGCGCAGCACGTCAATGGGGTCGCGCTGGCTGTTCTCGGCGAGGTCGAGCCCGGCGCAGAAGTGCTCGCCGACGCCGTTCAGGACGACGGCACGCACGCCGTCGTCGAAATCGCGGAACGCCGCCTCGAGCGAATCGACGGCGGCGTCGCACAGCGCGTTGCGTTTGTCCGCGCGGTCCAGCGTTACGAAAGCGATGGCGTCCTCGACGCGCACTCGCAAGTGGGGATAGGTCATGTTTGCATTTGCTCCAAATCTTGAAAAGTATCTTATAAGATATTTTCAGTGCTGCGTGACTTGTGCAATGCAGTTCAGGGTTAACAGGGATATTTGCCCATTAAAGGCATTTTAATGCACGTACAGACCTCCCAAGGCGAACATCATGGTACTCGATCACCCCATTACTGATATCTCATAGTATATTTACCGATATGACCGTCGACGTCGCACTCAATGCCCAAACGACCTGCCGATTCCCTTCCGCCTGACCGCTTGTCGCCGACCAATGCCGGCGACACCGGTGACGCGATCGCGCCGCAACTCGCCCTGCTGGCCCGGCGCGTTCGTACGCTGCGAGCCCAACGCGGCATGACCCGCAAGCAGCTTGCCGCGCAGTCCGGCGTGTCGCTGCCCTATCTCGCTCGCGTGGAAGCCGGCACCGGAAACGTCTCGCTCGCCGTGTTGCACAAACTTGGCGAAGCGCTCAACGTCGGCGTGGAGACGCTCGTCGCCGAGCGCATGGCGTACGACGGCGACTTGTTGATCCTCGTCGAATATCTTCGTCAGCAGCCCGCCGAGGTGCTTTCGCGCCTGCGTCGTCAAATCGTGGTGCCCGCGGCCGCCGAAGCGCGCGGCAAGGGTCGGCGCATCGCGCTCATCGGACTGCGGGGCGCAGGCAAATCGACGCTCGGGCCGCGGCTCGCGCAGGCGTTCGGCGCGCCCTTCGTCGAACTCGACAAGGAAGTCGAGCGGGAAGCGGGGATCGCGATCGGCGAAGTAATCACGCTGTATGGACAGGCCGCCATGCGGCGCATCGAGCGACAGTGCATCGAGCGCATCATCGCGGAACACGACAATGTGGTGCTGGCCACGGGCGGCGGTATCGTGTCCGAAGCCCAGACCTACGAGCGCGTGCTGCGCACGTTCCGCACGGTATGGTTGCGCGCCCGCCCCGACGTCCATTTTCAGCGTGTGATGCAGCAGAACGATGCGCGCATCGCCACCGAGGCGCTACGCAACGAAGCGCTCGAACACATCCACCGCATGCTCGACGCGCGCGAAGCGCTCTACCAACTCGCCGACGTGACGCTCGACACGTCGGACATCACGCCGGATGCGGCGCTCGCCGCCTTGCAGGACACGCTGTCACCGGCACGTGCTGCCTGAGGCGGGCGCTACCGGTCGAATCCGGTGCTGGAAATCGATCGCGTGGCCTGTCCGCCTGTCCGTAGCGGCGCCAGCCGGTCAGTCCGCCTTGCGGCGCCTCTGCGCCGACGAGCCTTCACTGCCGATGACGTGCCCTACTCGCTTCGCACTCGCCAGCCGCATCAGCCGCTGGAACTGCGGGCACGCCAGATGCTCCGGCGCCGGACACACCGCCGCGTGGCGCAAGCCGTCGCGCAGCGCACTGAGCTGGCGGATGGTCCTGTCGATCTCGTCGGCCCTCGCCTGCAGGCGCGCGCGGTCGATGCTCGCCTTGCCCTGCGGCAGCAACATGCCGGCAATGTCATCCAGCGAGAATCCCGCCGTCCGGCCAAGCGCAATCAGCGACAGCGTCTGCAGCACGGAGGCGTCGTATTGGCGTCGCAGCCCGCGACGGCCCGTCGCCGCAATCAGTCCCTTCTCCTCGTAATACCGCAACGTGGACGGCGGCACGCCGGCCTGCCGTACCACCTCGCCAATGTCCAGTGTCATGTCGACGCTCCCGCTTGACTTCAAGTTAGCTTGAACTCGTATAGTGCCTCAATCGCAGCCGGTGCGTGCGCGGCTTCGCCTGGAAAACCGGCTGCTCCAGACGATTTTCAGATGATTTCGAGGAGCCGAAATGACATCGACAACGTTAAGTCTCATCGCACAGATTCTGGCCGTTGGCGTTTTCGCCACCGTGATCATGGACCTGTGGACGCTGCTGCTGCGCCACCTGTTCGGCGTGATGCCGCTCGACTATGCCCTCGTCGGACGCTGGCTCGGCCATATGGGCGCAGGGCAGTTCGCGCACGCGGGCATCGGACGCTCGCCCCCTGTGCGCGGCGAGAAGGCGCTGGGCTGGGCGGCGCACTACGTCATCGGCGTGGTGTTTGCCGCCGGCCTGATCCTCGCTTCGGGCGAGGTGTGGCTGCAATCGCCGGCGCTCGGGCCGGCGCTCGCCTTCGGGCTCATCACGGTGGTGCTGCCATTCTTCGTCATGCAGCCCGCGTTCGGGGCCGGTATCGCCGCATCGAAGACGCCGAAGCCAACACAGGCGCGCGTGCGCAGCCTCATCACGCATGGCGTGTTCGGGCTCGGACTGTACGCCGGCGGATGGCTGGCGAACGTCGTGCAACGGGCGTTGACGGGCTGATCCGACCGATCTGGCGGGTGCGGTCGATTCCCCCTCGTCAGGCCTCGCGCTTGAGCTGTCACAGACGCCGTACTATAGTGGCCGACGCCATGCATCGATTGCGATGCCCTGGCGTCTTCAACGGAACGGCCGAGCATGACGCATGCCGGCGCAAGGATTTCACCCACTATGGACACCATCGTCGTCGAGAACTGGAAGGATTTCATGGAGTTGTCCTCCCGGTTCGAAGGCTGGGCCTTTCGCGGCCAGCAAGACGCGCGCTGGCATCTGCAAAGCTCGCTTTCGCGGTATCTGCACGCGTTCGTATCCGACAAGGAACAGTGGCGCAGCCGCGAAGCGCGCGCCATCCGCATCTTCCGACGCAAGGCGCACAACCACGTGCCCTGGCCCGAGGTGCTGCGCGACGACCTGCGCTGCCTCGGCCTGATGCAGCACCACGGCGCGCCCACGCGACTGCTCGACTTCACCAAGTCGCCGTTCGTCGCCGCGTTCTTCGCGCTCGAGCGCGCCACCAGCGATTCGGCGATCTTCGCCCTGAACACTCCGGCGCTGTACGACGATCGCGCTCGCCCGCGCCATGCGCCCTGGCTCACGCGCGACACCATCGATCCGCGCGTCGAGGGCAACATGGACAAGTACTTCCTCGGCAACGACAACGAGGTGATCTGGTTCGGCGAGCCCGAGGAAATGGACGGCCGGTTGATCGCGCAGTCGGGCACATTTGTCGTGCCGGGCATCATCGACCGCCCCTTGCACCGCATTCTCGAAGGTTACGAGAGCGAGGAGCCGTTGCTGCGCAAGATCGTCCTGCCTGTGGCCCTGCGCGCGGACGCCATGAAATGGCTCTACCGCATGAACGTCACCAACGCGTCGCTGTTCCCGGATCTCGACGGACTGGCGCGCTCGATCGCCGTCGAAATCGAAATGGTGTGGCCCACGCAAACGCTGGGCTGAACCGAGCCCGGATCCATTATGAATTCCATGGATCCCGATTCGCACTTCACGCTTCACGTTTCACGACAGGAGAGAACGATGACGCAACTCGTCACTTGTGTGTGGTTCGATCAGGGTCAGGCTCGCGAGGCGGCCGAATTCTATGCCGCCACGTTTCCCGACAGCCACGTCGACGCGCGGCATGCTTCGCCCATCCCCGGCATCGGCCAGGGAGAGGACCTGACGGTCGAGTTCACGGTGCTGGGCTGTCGCTTCGTCGGCCTGAACGGTGGCCCCGAGTTCAAGCCGAACGAGGCCGTGAGCTTCATGGTGCTCACCAGGGATCAGGAAGAAACCGATCGCTACTGGAACGCCATCGTCGGCAACGGCGGTGCGGAGTCGGCGTGCGGCTGGTGCAAGGACCGCTGGGGCTTCTCCTGGCAGATCACGCCGCAGCGCCTGCTCGATCTCGTCACGAGCACCGACGTGCCGAAGGCGCGCCGTGCCATGGAAGCGATGATGACGATGCGCAAGATCGACATCGCCGCGCTCGAGCAGGCCGTCGCCGCCTGAGCAGGTCGCGCTCACGTTCGGTCGGCGCCGGTCGCCTCCCGCCCCATGGCGGGGTGAGGCGCCGGTTCGCGCCTCGGCATCGACGTGCGCAGCGTCGCCACGAGCGGCAGATGATCCGAGGCGACGCGCGCGAGTGCCGTGGCATGGCGGCGCACCTCCACAAGGTGTGCGCGAGGCGAGGTCCAGATGCGATCGAGCGAGAGCAGCGGCCAGCGCGACGGAAACGTCGCGACGTGCGGCGCCCGTTCGAAATAGCGATGCAGCCAGCGCAACGGCCGTCCCCACAGAAACCATTCGTTGACGTCGCCGAGCAGCACGGTCGCCGTACGTGGCTGACCGGCGAGACATTCGAGCAGGCGTCTGACCTGCTCCCGGCGCTCGCCAGGACGCAGCCCCAGATGCATGGCGATCACCCGCAACTGCATCTCACGGCCCTGCGCATCGTGCCAGGCCAGCGTGGCGTCGACGGCCCCACGCGGTTCCCGCCCCGGCACGCTCAGGTCGATGTGACGCACCGCCACCGGTGCGAAACGCGTCAGGATGGCGTTGCCGAACGCGAGACCGCCACGCGTGAGTGTTGGACCGGGGATCACGTGCATGCCGCGGGCCTCGGCCAGTTGCGCCAGCAGTCCGACGCCGGTTGCACTCGCCTGCACCTCCTGCAACGCCACGATGTCCGGATCGATCTCGTCGAGAACGCCCAGCACGCGCTCCGGCGCGTGACGCCCGTCGGCCCCTACGCCCCCATGCACGTTGTAGCTGGCCACACAGAGCTCCCGGCTGATCCTGCCAGGACGCTCGGGCAACAGTGGCTCGACGGCCTCGGGTCGGCCATTGCCGCTTCCTGCGTCGTCGCTCGTGCGCTGGGTCCGAGGGCCCCCGATGCGGCGCTTGAGCGCCGCCACACCCAGGCCGGGCAACACGAGCACGGCCACGAGCAGCGCGGCCGTCACGCCGCTCGGACGCTGGGCCAGCGCGGCCACGCGATCCACCAGCGCCGCCGCGATGAGAATGCCGGGCGCCATGCCGATCGCCGTTCCCAGCAAACAATGCCGCAACCGGATCCGCGACGCCCCGACCACGAAGTTCACGAGCATGAACGGCGCGAGCGGCATCAAACGCAGCACGATCATGGCGAGCAGACCGTGGTTGCCGATCTGCTGACTCACGGCGTTCAGATGCCGCCCGCCGAAGCGCCGCACGGCGTCGCGCCCGGCCACGCGCCCCACGGTGTACCCCACCATCGCGCCCAGTGTCGTGCCGCACAGCGCGTAGATCGCCCCCATGACCGGCCCGAAAACGACGACGGTGACCACGATCAACACCGTCACCGGCACCATGATCAGGGTACCGAGGGCATACACCCCCATCATGACCAGCGGTGCAAGCGGCAAATCGTGAATGCGCTCGACGAAGCCGAGCACGCGGCGCACGTCCGCCCATTCGCGCAACGGCGTATAGCGCCATGCGAGCGCCAGTCCGGCCAGCACGAGCAGCAGCACGACGAGCGAGGCGATGCGTCCGATCAGACGCGGACGAGCCTCCGTCGCAATGAAGGTTCCCATCACGTTCTCGAAGTCGATGGGCTCCATCGGATCGAGCACCACCGGCCCCGGCGACGCCGCGTCGTCCGCCTCGTGCAACTCGGGCGCGAACGCCTCCAGCGTGCGTCCGCCGTCGCGATGCAGCGTTGCCAGGGCGTGGTGCAATCCGCGATCCCGCGCCAGCGCCGCCTCGACGGCCGGCTCGGGCACGTCGAGGTGCTCGGCGAGCAGCCGGTTGCGCGCCCGCGCGATACCGGCCGCGACGCGTGCGTCGCCATTGGCGGCGATCGCCAGGTTGCATTCGGTATCCAGCGCCATGGAGCGGTTGTTCAGGTTGGCGGAGCCGATCACGAGCAGTTCGTCGTCGACCACCATCACCTTGCTGTGCACGTTCACGCACGCGGGCGCCACGCCCGGCACTTCGGGACAATACAACCGGAAGCGTTCGTCCGGATCGAGCTTGCGCAAACGCCGGTAGAGGCGTGCGCGCAGCACGCCCATGCTCTGCTGCTGTAGCCAGCCGTCTTCGATGCGGCGCGATACGACGGCAATGTCCGGACAGTCAGGTTGCGACAGACGGGCGGCG
This sequence comes from Pandoraea pulmonicola, assembly GCF_000815105.2. Lineage (NCBI taxonomy): Bacteria > Pseudomonadati > Pseudomonadota > Betaproteobacteria > Burkholderiales > Burkholderiaceae > Pandoraea > Pandoraea pulmonicola. The sequence goes on from NZ_CP010310.2 coordinate 3,115,683, forward strand.
AGCGCGTCGCCGATCGACTTCGCCGTGAAGTACTGGTTTTCGAAGTAGAGCCGGTGCTTCGCGCTGGCAATCGCATCGACGTAGAGCGACTGGATTTCCTGTACCGCCGGCCGCCCGTCGAACGCGGGTGCCGTGCGTGCGATGGCGACGTCGACGTCGGTCAGATCGGGCGCGAGATTCGCCGGCCAGGGATCGAGCGGCGCGTATGGCGCGTCGCGGGCGTCCGGCAGGCGAAGGTCCACGTGCATGCCCGTCGCGCGATGCCAGCGCGCCTCGGCGAGCGCCGCCAACGCGTGGGCCGCCTCGCCGTCGACGAGCGCGTGGACGTCGTGAAACGGGGGATAGGGATGCCCTGACGGATCGCGTCGCCCCGGCTCGTCCGGCGCGTGCCGCGACGTATCCCAACGGCGGCGCGTGAGATCGAGACCGCCGACGAAGGCCAGCCGGTGGTCGATGACCACGACCTTCTGATGATGCGAGGCGCCCGTCGGATGGTGACCGTCGAGCCGGAAACACAACCGCCGGTGCGTGCGCCAGTCGAGTTTGACCGACGGCAGCCACTCACGCTCGAGCGCATAGAGCATGGCGAAGTCCCAGCTCAGCCCGTAGATGCGCAGCCCCCCTCGGCGCCGCACGAGCGCGTCGAGAAAGTCGCGCAAGCCGGGCGGCAGGCCGTCGTCGACGCCCATCGGCTGCAGTTGCATGCGGCTGTCGATGTCCCAGCCGAGAATGAAAACGGTGTGGCGCGCCGCACGCAGCGCTTCACGCAACGCGCTGAAGTAAGCCTCGCCGTCCACGAGCATGCGCATGCGCGCCGCCGGCGCGATCCGCCAGCAGTTGTGCCCCTCGCGCAAACGCAGCGAGGTCGTGCACGAAGCGGTTTGACGGCGAACGTCGCTGGCCAGGGAAGCCTTGGGCTCGGCGATCTCGGACGTCTGCCGCATCTCGGACGTCGACGAAGTCATCGGGTTGGCGTGCTTCATGCGCGATGTGACTCGTCGCGCGTCGTGCGAGTTTCCGGCTTGGCCATCATGGCAAAGCGGCAAGGACAAGGCGCATACAGCCGGCACGCAGCGCCGTCTGCGGACGACGTTGCGCGCCGGCTGATCAAAAGCCGATGGAACGGTCGCGATGTTGCAGGGATATGGCGGCGATCCGCCGGCAACATCGCGGCAAGTCGTACCTACTTGCCCATTTCCACCTTGGCCGACACTTCACGCGCCTCGCTCAGATGGTGACGCAGTGTAGGCAATGTCTGACGTGCAAATCCGCGCAAGTCCGAGTCCTGCCCCTTCTCGGATTCGGTCTCGAACAGGGTCACGGCCCGCTCGTGCGCGTCGGGTCCGGCAAGCGCCAGATACGCCACGTCGAACTCGCGCCCCGACTTGCTCTTGAGCGCCTCGATGTCGGGGTCGACAGCCGCGTCGGCGGGCACGCTCACGCCCTTTCTCGCCGCCAGTTTCCGCAGCATCTCGTTGGCCTTGCTGTGATCCGTCACCATCTGCTGCGCGAAGCGTTTGACCGATGGGTTGCTGGAGCGCTGCACGGCGAGCTGGCTTGCCTGCACTTCCGCCTTGCCTGCCTTCTGCGCCTTGTCGACGAACTCCACGTCGAGACCGGCCGCCGATTGCGCGGTGCGAACGGCTTGCGCACGCTGCGGACTCCCATCCTTGCCCGCGCCCATGCCTCCGATCCCGACGCCGCCTTGCGGCATTTCGCCCTGGGGCGACGCCTGCGCAAGCGCCACCGTTGCACTCGTCAGCAGCGCGGCGCCCATCAGGCAGGCGCGGTACCACGGGGTCCGTCGTGATGGCATATCGTGTACGTCGTGCTCCTCATGCATAGGGTCCTCCTCGTCGCTGAGCATCCTGGGGGTCGGAACATCACGGCATCGGAATGCCGCAAATCTTCGGGACACCGACCAATGCCCGTTCGACTACGCTGTCTGCGATGCCGTTCGCCCCGGCGCCATCGAAACTTTCTATGTGGCGCCACCATCGGTAGCCGATTCTCAATATCGAGTTGACGGCACCCGCGCATTCCGTATAGAGTCACCGCATGATGAATTTCAGCCACCCGCACGCGCAAGCTCTGCACGTTGTTCCGATGGGACAACCGGTGGCGTTCGTCAAAAACAAAAAACAGTCGCTCAACTGACCGGAGCGTGCTGTTCCGTCAGTTGAGCGACGGAACAGCCACGTGGACCAGGCAGTCCCGCCCGCGCACCTTGCGCACTCAAGCCACTCAAGCATCACCCAGGCCCAACTGCCCCGAACTTCCCCACGCGTGCATCAGCGTCGCCCGGCTGAACGGTTTCCGTACAGGTCATCACTCGTTCGTCGCTTAAGTACCGTCAGGGAGACACTCATGCAAGTCGCACCGTCGCAAACCGTTGCATCCAGCACCCACACCGCTGCCTCGCCGGCCTTTCGAGGCATCTGGCTGCCGCTTGTCACGCCGTTTTCCCCCGAAGGCGCGGCTACGCCGGTGGACCACGCCGCCCTGCGCCGCCTGGTCGCGCACTATCGTCGCTCGGGCATCGCCGGCCTCGTGATTTGCGGCACGACAGGCGAAGCCGCCGCCCTCGACGATGCCGAACAGCTCGCGATCTTCGAAACCGTCTTCAACGAAGCGGGCGATCTGCCCGTCATCGCCGGCCTGGCGGGAAATCATCTCGGGCACACGCTCGCGCGACTCGACGCCTTCAACGCGCTGCCGCTCGCCGGCGTGCTCGCGCCGGCGCCGTATTACATCCGACCGTCCCAGGAAGGTCTCGTCGGCTGGTTCCAGACACTGGCCGATCGTTCGCGCGCGCCGCTCGTGCTCTACGACATTCCGTATCGCACCGGGACCACGCTCACGCTCGATACGCTGCTCACGCTCGCCGGTCACGGCAACATTCGAGGCATCAAGGATTGCGGCGGCAACGCGCATGCGACGCAGGCATTGATCGCCGACGGACGGCTCGCAGTCCTTGTCGGTGAAGATCATCAGTTGCTGTCCACGCTGGCGATGGGCGGACATGGGGCGATCATTGCCTCGGCGCATTGCCGTGCGGCGCACTTCGTGGCGTTGTATCGAGCGGTGCAGGCGCGCCAGCTCGACGCGGCGCGTGCGCTGTTCCACGCGCTCATGCCGGTGATCCGGCTGCTTTTCACGCAGCCGAACCCGGGGCCGGTCAAGGCCTGGCTTGCTCGGGAGGGATTGTTGGCGGATGTGCTGCGCGCCCCCATGACGAGCGCTTCGCCGTCGCTGGCGCAGCAACTGGTGGAGGCGGTTGCCGCGCTCGACGCGGAATTCGGTCCGGGGGCGGTGAACGCCGCCTGACGGAGGCTGACGGCCGGGGCTGCAGCCCCGGCGCCGCTCAGGGACGCATAGAGGAAACGCCTCGAAAGTGTCGCCGGCTTCAGGCGACGGCGCGCGGGTCCGCGAGCATCGCGGGTTCGTTGTAGGACGCGTCGTCCGGCGTGATCGGCGCCGGACGCACCACGCTCCTGCGGGATGCGACGCCGTCGACCGCACCGCTCTCGCCCACGCGGAACTTCGCCGTCTCGGCCACCAGTTCGGAGGCCTGCTGTCGCATATGTTCCGCCGCAGCCGCCGCCTCTTCCACGAGCGCCGCGTTCTGTTGCGTCACCTGGTCCATCTGGGAGACGGCCTGATTGACCTGTTCGATGCCGCGCGCCTGCTCGTCGCTCGCCGCGGCAATCTCTGTGATGAGTTCGCTCACGCGCCGCACCGACACGACGATCTGATCCATCGTCTTGCCCGCCACCTCCACGCGCGACGTGCCGTCCTCGACCTGCTGGACCGACGTTGCGATCAACTCGCGAATGTCCTTGGCCGTGCCGGCGGAACGCTGCGCCAGCGTGCGGACTTCCCCGGCCACGACGGCGAAACCGCGTCCCTGCTCGCCCGCGCGCGCCGCCTCCACCGCCGCGTTGAGGGCGAGGATGTTGGTCTGGAAGGCGATGCCTTCGATGGCCTTGATCATGTCGCTCATGCGCGCCGAGGCGCTCGCCATGGCCTGCATCGTCTCGATGACGGCACGCACGCTTTGCGCTCCCGCGTCGGCCACGCCCGAGGCTTCCTGCGACAGGCGTCGCGCCTGCATGGCGTGCTCCACGTTCTGCTTCACGGTCGACGTGAGTTCTTCCATCGACGCGGCCGTTTCTTCGAGCGATGCGGCCTGCTCTTCGGTGCGTTGCGACAGATCTGTGTTGCCCTGTGCAATCTCGCGGGCCGCAGTGTCGATGGCGCCCGACGCGCTCTGGATATTGCGCACCAGGTGGCGGAGCTGGCCGATCGCGGTATCGAGCGCATGCGCCATCTGACCGACCTCATCGGCGCGCTCGGCGCTCACCCGATGCGTGAGATCGCCGCGCGCGAGCGCCGAAGCCCCCTCGACGGCGGCACGCACAGGACGCGTCACCGAACGCGTGATCGCCACGGCGAATACGATCGACAGCGTGATCGATACGACGAGCGTCGCCAGCAGCCACCGGCGCGCGGACGAATAGGCGTCGTTCGCGTCGGCGGCCTCCTTGCTGCTCACGGCCTTGCCCACCGCCATCAAACCGTCGAGCGGCGCGAAGTACGCCACTTGCACCTTCTGCATGGGGCCCAACAACTCGGTCTTGGCCTCGGCGTAATTGCCGCTGCGCACAAGCGAGACCACGGCGTCGAGCCGTTGTCCGTACTCGGTGTTGGCCTCGGCCAGCGTGCGGTACAACGCCTTGCCCTTCTCCGTGTAGAAGATCGTCGCCATGCCGGCGATGCTCTTGTTGTTGGCCCGACGAAGTTCGTCGATCGTGGCCAGGCGCGTGTCGAGCTGCGAGGCGTCTTCCGACATCACGATGTCTCGCAGGAGCACGGCCACATGCGCCGCCCGATCCTTGAGCCCGTGGAATTCGAGAATCTTGTTGTTCAGGTCGGAAACGATGAGTTGCGTGTTCGCATCCATCGTCGCCATCTTCGTCACGGCCACTACCGCGACGATCAGCAGCATGAACACGTTGATGGAAAAAGCGGCGGCGAGCCGTTTGCTGATACTGAGATTCTTGAACATTGCCTTCGCGCGCGTGAAGCGCCCCGTCATGCGGTGTTGTCGTTGTATTGACCTGCTGCCGGCAAGCGCCGCAGGTCGCTGTCTCTCTCGGTGCCGCGAGCGACACCTCTGAGGAGACTTAACGAGTGCTTTTGCCGAAACTTGAGCGACCGCGCGACGATTTCCGGAAACGCCCCGCGGACGCCCGTCAGACAAGGCGCTCCAACGTTGGGCCGCGTTGCGGGAAACCCTCAAAAACCAACGCAACTTGCGTATGTTCAATGGATATATTGCATATGTGGGGGCCAATCTTACGCTCGGCACGTCGGATGAAGCCGTCCCGACGGCGCTGCCGGTCCGGGCGCCATGGGCGTTGTTCAGCCGCCGACGACCTTGGCCGCGGCGACGCCAGCGGCGGAGCTTCGCGTGCCCCATTGCACGACCAGCATGCCGGCAACGATCAGTGCGACACCAGCGATGCGCATGACGTTCGCGGGCTTCACGCCGAGTCCCATCAATCCGAAGTGATCGATGACGAGCGACGCCACGACCTGGCCGGCCACCACGCACACGATGAAGTTGGCGGCCCCCAGGCGGGGCGTGAGCAACAACGCGGCGGTGATGTAAATCACGCCCGCGATGCCGCCGATCCAGAGCCACCAAGGACCGCGTACCGCAGCCCCCAGATCCGGCGCGCCTGCCCGCATGCCGACGAGTACCGGCAGCACCACGACAAGGCTGACGAGCAATGACGCAACCGTCGCCCAGAGCGGATGACCGAGGGCGCGCCCCAGGGCCGCGTTGCCGCCAGCCTGAAACGGAACAACGGCCCCGGCGAGCACGGCGACGGCCAACGGCAACAGCACCGACGCAGGCAATTGAGGCGTGATGGAAGCATTCATGGTGACCCTCGTGAAGAAAAAATTTGCTTGTCACCAGCATGAATCATCGATTTCAATAATGGAAATTCGAAGTTAGCACACAAATTATTCGCCAAATGGATGATCTTCGCCGCATCGACATGAACCTGTTGCTCACGCTGCACGCATTGCTGGCGGAGCGTCACGTATCACGCGCGGCGGTGCGTCTGCATCGCAGCCAACCGGCGGTCAGTCATGCGCTGGCCCAGTTGCGCGAGATCTTCGACGACCCCTTGCTCGTGCGACGCGATGGCGGGCTGGCGCTCACGGCGCGCGCGCTCGAATTGGAACGTCCGCTGGAAGATGCGCTCGACCAGTTGCGGGGGCTGCTCCACGCCCCGGCGTTCGACGCGCGGCGCGCGCGACGCACGTTCCGCGTGGCGCTGTCCGATTACGGAGCTCGCGTAGCGCTCCCCGCACTGACGCGTCGCTTGCGCGAGCGCGCGCCGGGCGTGGATCTCGCGGCCTCGCAGGCGAGCCGGGAGGCGATGCTCACGCAATTGCTCGACGGCGAAATCGACCTCGCGCTCGGCGTGTTCCACGACCTGCCGGCCGAGCTGCAGGCGCATACGTTGTTCGAAGAAACGTTCATCTGTGTGGCCGACCGGACGACGTTGCCTGCCCGGGGCGTCCTGTCGATGTCGGCCTGGGTGGCCCGTCCCCACGTGCTCGTGGCGATGCGCCCCGGGGCTGACAACGAGATCGATCAGGCGCTCGCCGCGCACGGCCACACGCGACGCGTGGCCGTCACCCTGCCGCACTGGAACATCGCCACGGCGTTGATCGCGGGCACCGACCTGATCCTCACCGTGGCCGAACGCGCGACGGCGCATCTGCGTCACGATCGCCAGTTGCGCCGCTTCGCCGCACCGTTTCCGATCCCGCCATTCGCGTTCCAGGCGGTGTGGCACACGCGGCGCGACGTCGATCCCGCCCATCGCTGGCTGCGCGAGCAGATTGCCGAAGTGTGCGCGTGCGGAGAGTGAACGCGGCCGTCAGGCGATGGGCGTTGCCACCCATCCCCACATGGCCATGATCGCGGAGCCCAGCGCGAGGTCCTTTTCAGAACATCGAGTTGCCGCTGACGGTCTTCGCGGGCACTTGCTGCGAGACGTCCCAGTGCTCGACGATCTTGCCCTTTTCCAGTCGGAAGATGTCGACGATGGCGATCGGTTCGGCGCCCGGGTACGGCACCTTGCGCACGTGCAGGATCACGTAGTCGCCGTCGGCGAATGCACGAACGATGTCGCTGTGCGAATCCGGCTGGTTCTTGCGCAGGAAGTCGAGAAACTTGCCGAAACCTTCGACGCCGTCGGCCGCATTCGGATTGTGCTGGATGTACTGGCGTCCCAGGTACTGGCGCGCGGCCTCGAAGTCCTTGCGGTTGAGGCCGGCCTCGTAGAACGCGAGCACGATGTCCTTGTTCGAGGCCAACTGTTCGGCGGAGGCGTCGGGGGCCGAATTGGCCGACGCGCGCAGACCCTCGGCGCCGGCGGCCGAGATCGCCGCACCGGGCACCGGGGGCATGCCGCCCGCGGCACGTGCGACTGTCGTTGGCGCGAAGGCGACCGTCGCGGCGACGGCAAGGAGCGTTGCGATTGACGTCTTCATGATCGATAGAGGTGAACGTGACGTGACCAGCCTGTGGCGCCGGATGCCGCCCGGCTAACCGGACACCATACGATCAGCTTAGCAGTTCGTACGGTTTGCCGTACATCAGCGCCCGCTGACACGCCGTGTGCGCAGATGTCCGACAGGTTTCACGAGGTCGAATGCTCAGCGCCAGGCCGCGCTTAGCATCACGCCGCCGGACACGACGAGCATGACGTCGAGCAAGCGCTGGAATACCCGCGGCGACAGCCCCAGCACGAAACGCTTGCCGAGCAAGGTGCCGAACATCAGCGTCGCGCCGACGATCAGGCCATTGGCCCATGCCTCGGCAGGCAAGGCGCCGAGGCCGGAGAACATCAGCACCTTGGCAACGTAGATGAGGACCGAACTGGCCGACTCCGCCCCGAGGAATGCCCCGCCCGACAGGCCGTACGCCGCAAAGGCCGGTACGCTCAGCGGACCGGTGGAAAGCACGATACCGGTCAGGAAGCCGATCACCGCGCCGGACAGCGCCAACTGCCACGGCGACAACCGCCATTGCTTGCGAAGCAGGTAGTGCCGCACCGGCACCATCGTCACGAAGAACAGACCCAGCGCGACGTCCACCGCCGTGGCGGGCAGACTCCACAACGTGCGCGCGCCGAGCGCGGCGGCCGGCGCCCCGGCGATCGAGTACGCCGACACGGCGCGCCAGTCGATTTCGCGCCACCATGCAAGCACCTTCGACACATTGCCGACGATGGCGGCAACGGCCATGATCGGCACCGCCTGCTTCGGCCCATAGGTGTAGACAAGCACCGGCAACAGCATCATCGACGATCCCGTGCCGACCACACCGCTCACCACGCCCGCCGCCGTTCCCACGACCGCCACCATCGCCATGCCCCAGGCATGCGCGGCCAGCGATGCCACCAACCATCCTTCCTGCATTCGCGCCTCGTCAGTTGCCGTCCCGCCCCCCCGAATCCGTTCGGGCGAATCACCGACAAACGATAAAGCATGAAGCACACTCACACTATCGACAAATTCAGCGGGCATCTGTGATAAAAAGTCACGATTGTGCATTCAAGCCGTTCACCGAGGGATTACGATGTCGCGTCGTCAGTTGCCGCCCCTTCACGCGCTGCGGGTGTTCGAGACGGCCGCCCGCGCCGAGAGTCTCAGCGCCGCCGCCCAGGAGTTGTCGATCACGCACGGGGCGGTGAGCCGCCAGATCGCGTTGCTGGAGGGCTGGCTCGGGCAGCGGCTCTTCGTCCGGCAGGGCCAGCGCAATGTGGCCACCGATCACGCCCGCGCGTTCGCCGCCGAGATCAGCGACGCGTTCGACCGGATCGGCGACGCCGCCCTGCGCTTCGGCAAGGCGCCGCGGACGCGCCTCGTACGCGTGAACGCACAGACCTCGCTCGCGATGCATTGGCTGATCGCGCGCCTGCCAGCGTTTCATGCCGAGCACCCCGACGTGCAGGTCGTCGTGACGACGTCGAGCAGCGCCGATCCCGCGTTCCGGGGCGGCTTCGACGTGGCCATTCGCCGCGACCCGCCGCCGCGACCCGAGTGGCAGCCCTACGAGAAAACGACGCTGTTTACCGAACGGGCGAGCGTGATCGCCGCACCCGCCCTGCTCCACGCGCTGCCGCTACGGCGTCTGAAGGACCTTGCGAAGCACACATTCGTCGCCACGCAAACGCGCGTCGGCGCATGGGAAGACTGGTTGAGCGCGGCCGGGATGCCTACGCTGCGGCCCGTGCGATTCCATCGTTTCGACCACTATCACGTAAGCCTGCAGGCGGTCATCGACGGGCTGGGCGTGGGGATCGGCAGCACGCCGACACTGGCGCGCGAACTCGCCGCGGGCCGTCTCGTGATGCCCTTCCCGGAGATTCAGATGGATGGCGCGACCTACGTCACGCTGGTGCCGCGCGATGCCGACAAATCGCAACCGCTGCGCGACTTCCTGACGTGGGTGCACGACGCGGCGCGCACGAGCGCCGTGCCGCTTACGCGCCCGATCCGACGCTCCACTTCCCGGGCGGCACGCCAAAGGCCCGCCGGAAATAGCGCGTGAAATGCGACAGATCGTTGAAGCCGTGAGCGAGCGCGACATCGGTGGCCGACGCCCCGGCACGCAACGCCGGCAAGGCGCGCACCAACCGCAGCTGATTGCGCCACGCGTGCGGCGCGAGCCCCGTCTCGCGCGAGAACAGGCGAGCGGCGTGAAACGGTGAGAGGCCAACCGCCTCGGCCAGCGCCGTGAGCGAGAGCGGTTCGGCAAGGTCGGCCGACAACCTGGCCTTCATCGTTTCCACACGTACGGCGTCTCGATGCCCGGACAATTCCGGCAAGCGAGCCTGCGCATGGCGCGTGAGCATCATCGAGACGGCTTCGATCAGCACGCTTTCCGCCATCAGCGGATCCGCGCCGCTTTGCAGCAGTTGATGCGCGGCCAGCAGTCGCTGGAGCGCCGGGGCATCGTGAACGACGTCTTCGCCGAACCACGGCATCGCGTCGTCCGGGGCGGCCAGTCCGGTCAATTGTCGTTGCACGCCCTTCACGAAGTCGACCGGCAGATAGAACACACGGTAGCGCCAGCCGAAGTCGGTCTCGCGCGCACCCGTATGCACTTCGCCTGGATGGATGATCGCGATGGAACCGGCATCGGCCACGTGCTCGCCGCCGCGATAGAAATAGCGCTCCGCGCCCGCCACGATGCACGCGAACGTGTACGCATCATGCCAATGCGGCGCAAAGGTGTGGTCGTTGTACTCGGCCGTGAGCATGTCGGCCCCCGGCACGAGCGACGAGCGCCAGTACAAGGGAGCGTTGCGAAACGGTCGGGTCGGTGGGGACGAGGCATCCATGCCCGCTACTTTACACTGCGCCGCAGGCGCTTGCCGCACTGCCCCCGAAGGCGCATCGGCTACCGGCGACGCACATGCGCACACGGAATCGGTCAGCGTGTCGCGACGACGAAGAGCCGTGGGAACGGCAGCAGCACCGTGCCGTCGTCCAGCGCCGGATACGCCCGGGCGATCTCGTCGGTGTAACGGCTCAGGAAGGCCTCGCGCGAGGCGTCGTCGAGTTTTGCGAGGAACGGTCGCAACGCGCTGCCCTTGAACCATTCCACCACGGCGGCCGCGCCGCCGGCGAGCGGGTGATAGTACGTGGTGCGCCAGATGTCCACGCGCGAGCACGTCGCGCGCAGCAGCGGATAGTAGAACGCGGCTCCGTGGCGCGCGGTGCGCTCCACGCCCTTGAGCGTGGCGGCCCAGCGGGGATCGGCGGCAACTTCACGCATCAGCCGATGCGCGGGTTCGTCCAGGTTGTCGGGTGTCTGCACCGCCAACGACCCGCCGGGCGCCAGACGCTCGACCAGACGCGGATACAACGTCTCGTGATCGGGCAACCATTGCATCACGGCGTTGGCGAGAATCACGTCGAACGGCCCGTTCCGACCCTCAGGTCCATCTTGCCAACTCGCAATGTCGGCCACCTCGAAACGGAACCGCGGCAGCCGGGCGCGCGCCGCATCGATCATGTCCTGCGAACTGTCCAGCCCCAGCACTTCCGCTTGCGCATAGCGCTCGGCCAGCACTTCCGTCGAATTGCCCGGACCGCAGCCAATGTCGGCCACACGGGCGGCGGCGCGCCCCGGCAAGTCCGGGATGGCCGCGACGAGATCGCGGACGGGACGCGTGCGCTCGTCTTCGAATTTCACATATTGCGCGGCTTGCCAGGCCGGGTTGACGGGGGCATTCGGCGACGGAATCTGCGTCATGACGGGCTCCTTCGGATGCGACGTTGCGACAGCCGTCACGATATCAGGTCGCCGCCTGCAGCGCCTCCACGAACACGCGAAGATGCGAAGCCTCGGCATCGGTGATCGCCCAGTACACCATGCCGCCGCGACGCCACCGGGCGATGGCATAACCATCGACAACCGTGATCGTCGGCGCCGCCGCGGCCTTCTCGCGCGCCGGAAACACGTACAGGTCGATCGGGTGCCTGTCGGTGCGATAGACGAGCACGGCCACCGTTCGTCCTCCAACGTAATCGAGCCGCCCTCCCGCGAGCGGAAAGCCCTTGTCCGCCAGGTCGATGACGGGCGGCGCGTAGTCGATCCTGCCATTGAACCAGGGTTTCACGGTGTGCTGATCGGTCGAGACGACGTCGATCGGATGCTGCGAGAGCAGCGCGCGCACATGGCTGGAAACGATTTCCTGCGGCTGCAAGCCCGTCGATTGCGCCTGCGTCTCCTCCTGCGGCACAGGCGGACGAGCGCCGAGCAGCGCCAACGCGACCGCGAGTCCGCCGAGGATCGCGCCCCCCGCACCACCGAAGAGCCACGGCGCCAGGCGTGCCCCCCAGCCGGCATCGACCGGGATATCGGTGCGCGGCCTGGCCGCAGGCTTCGACGACGGCCGTGGCGCGGATGCGTCGACGGCCGGCCTGGTATCTGACGACGCAGAGGGATGGGGGGAACGAGCGTCGCGCGGCGTACGGCGCTCCGCCTGGGCGAGATCGTCGCGCAGACGTTCGCGCAGCGAAGTCGGCGCCTCGTGACGCAACGAACCGTCGCGCAGCATCTTGCCGAGGGTCATGGACTCGCCACCGGCGGGCGCGCCGTCGCCCTCCTTGCGGGGCTCGCCCGACGGGTTCGCGCCGCTCGGGTCGTCGGACTTACTCATCGTGTCCTCCTCGGATTGTGCCGCCCAGCGGCAGACGGGTGACCTGCGCCGACGACGTGGCCGATGTAGCCGATGCCGCCGACGTAGCGGAAGTCGCGGACATCTGCGCCGCCCGCACGGCGGCGGCGAGCATCTGCCGGCCCCGCGCGAGGCGCGACATCACCGTGCCGGCCGGCACGCCCACGATCGTTTCGATCTCGCGGTAGCTCATATCCTCGATCTCACGCAGCACCAGCACCTCGCGAAAAACCACCGGCAGGCTCGCCAGCGCCTCTCGCACCAGGGCACATTCGTCGCGGCGCACCGCCAGCATTTCGGGGTCGCCTGGCGATGTCTCGTCCCAGCCCGGCAAACGCTCGTCGTACAGGCCGTGCGAAGCTTCGTCGAACGGTGTACCGTCCGCCGCGTCCGAGCGACGCCGCCACTCGGTCAGCCATGTATTGCGCACGATGGCCAGCAGCCATGCCCGGGCGTTCTCGCCACGAAATCCGTCGAAGAAACGCAACGCCCGCAAGTAGGCCTCCTGGACGATGTCGTCGGCATCGCTCGCGCTGCCCGAGAGCCAGCGCGCGAGGTTATACGCCGCATCGAGATGCGGCAGGGCCAGGGCTTCGAATCGTCCCGCCGCCTGCGCGTCGGGCTTTTCAGCGTCGCTCACCGGGGTCTCCCGTGCCGGGCAGCGCACTGCCCGGGTGAATCGGCCTTGAATCGGCCTTGAATCGGTCTGGCGGGATGCGCGCGGGATTCGCCCGCGACATCCACCCCGCCAACGGCCCCATTGAATCACATCGATGGGTTCGCACACGTCTGCCCGATTATTTCACGATGACGGTCCCTGTCATATGCGGATGAATCGCGCAAAAGTACGGGTACGTTCCCGGCTTGTCGAAGGTGTACGAAAAGCTGCCGTCGGTATCGAGCGCGCCGGAGGCAAACGCGCGCGGACTGGACGAACTCGTCACGGTGTGGGGTTCGTCGTCACGATTGATCCACGTCACCTTCGTGCCGGCGCGAACGGTGAGCGTCGCGGGCGCGAACGTGAAGTTGTCGATATGCACGGTGACGGCGTCGGCCGCGCGCGCCGCCACCGGCAAGCCAAGCGTGAGCGCACCGCCTGCCGCGGCAACAAGAACGACGAAAGCAACGAGAACGCGCGGAAACGTGCGACGGGGCGCCTGGCCGTGTTGTGAAGCGATGGATGTCATGAGGATCTCCCGAAGCAATATCCGCACTCACGAGGACAGCGTGGCGTCGGCAAGCAGCGGCGCGCCGTCGAGCGACGTGTAATCGACGCGACGGATGCCCAGCGTCTGCCGCAATTGCGCGGCGTCGACCTTCAACGGCCCCGGCCCCGGGCCATCGCCCGGCGAGGGCTGCGGGAATGCCGTGGACATCGCGGTTTGCAGACGCACGTTGCCCTCCACCTTCTGCAGCACCTGATGGATGTGACCATTGAGCACCGTCACCGAACCGAAAGGCCGCAGCAATGCCAGCGCACGATCGGCGTCGTCCGTACCCCAGCCCCATGCCGGATAGACCGACCACAGCGGCATGTGCGTGAACACCACGATCGGCGTGCTGTGCGAGCGCCCCTTGAGATCCGCCGCCAGCCACGCGATCTGCGCGTCGCCGAGATAACCCATGCCGCCCGCCTTGAGGTTGAGCACGTTGACGAGCGCGACGAAGTGAACCCCCTGCTGATCGAAGCTGTACCAGCCGACGCCTTTCGTGTCCGGGGCGAAGCGTCCGAAGAACGCGCGGCCGTCGTCGCCGATGACATCGTGCTCGCCCGGCACGTAGTGCGTTTGCAGCCCCGCGCCATTCACGATCTGCTGCGCCGCGTCGAACTCCTCGGCGCGCGACAGATGACTCACGTCGCCGGTATGCAGCATGAAGGCCGGGCGTTGCGGCGCCGCGCGGATCCTGTCGATGGCCGACTGCAAGGTCGCCGCCGGATCGGGATTGGGCGCCTTGTTGAAACCGATGTGGCTGTCGCTGATCTGCACGAACGACAGCGCGTTGCGCGTGGCCGTATCCGCGGCATGCGCCGCCCCGCCCAGCGACAGCCCGCGCGGCACACCGCCGTCGAGCGTCCACAGGATCCCCGCGCCGGCCCACGCGAGGCATGCCATCGCCCGGCGGCGCGAGATTCGCAACGGTGAAGCGTCCACCCGCGTGTGGGATGCCTGGGCTGGCTCCGCGCCGTCGAGCGACGGGCAAGCAACGTCGGCGTCGGTGTCGACGCCCGTCTGGGAATGCTGGCGACTGCTCATGACACACCTCCGGACCGGCGCGCTCCACGCGTCCGTCACCATGACGGGCGTCGGGAGTGCCGTTATCCGTAGTACTGGTCGACGTGTCGCTTTATTCCCGATATTTCCGGATGATTTGCCGGGCGTGCACGGGCAAACCTCACATCGTCGATTTGTTCCAGCGGGCAGACGTGTCGGCGCCCTCTGATTGGCGAATCAGCGGCAGTGGATCGACCGGAGCGCCGTGGCGCCACAGTTCGAAGTGCAGATGCGGGCCGGTCGCCATCCCCGTGCTTCCGACCTTGCCGACGATCTCGCCGGCTTCGACGATCGTTCCCGCGCGCAGGTGGCGCGCGGCCTGAGACAGGTGAGCGTAGCGCGTCTCGCTGTCGTATCGGTGGCCGATCACCACATAGCGTCCATAACCGCGTCGTTCGTAGCCGACGCGCTTGACCACCCCCCTGGCCGCCGCGCGTACCGGTGTCCCGGCCGGCGCCACCAGGTCCACGCCGTTGTGCCAATCATGGACGCGGCGCACGGGATGGTACCGCGCGCCGAAGTGCGAGGACACGCGCACCGCGGCCACCGGCTCCACGTATGACTCGGCGGACCTCAGGGGGCGTCCGGATGTGGCACCGGACTTGGCGCCGCCGTGGGCAGGTCCGGCGGCGAGGCCGGCGAATCCGGCAAATAGCGCCGTGTTGTAGCCAAAGAAACTGACGAGTCTCCGCAGGGTGCGACGGCGTTCGCAGGCTCGCCCGCCCCTCGGCACATCCGCGATGTCACGGCCCGCCGCTGCTCGACTCAGGAATGCAGCCCATGAGAACCAAAGAGAAGAAAACATCGCTCGAAGAACAAACTCCAAAGCGACGCAGTCTACGGACATTGCGAGCGGGATTTAGCGGGAATGCCCCCAAATTACCCCTCAATCCCCCGCGAATCGCGGTGTTTTGGGAGTACGCCCGGCACAGCGGCCAGTCTCGCCGCGCCCCCCATATCGATGCAGTTCGTCCATGAACGAGGGAGCGATGGATGCCGTGATCAGGCCGTGCTCGCCGCGCCCGGCGCGGCTTCCTGCCGCATCAATCGCCGCGCAGCCGGGCTGCTCACGCACCTGTGCAATACGCCCCCGAGGAACGTGCATGCGACGAGCACCGGCGGATAGACGAGGAACGTCCAGCGCATATCGCCGCCGGCCAACGCGAGATATGCCGGCGTCACCGCGAGCACGACAAACATGTGGCTCAGATAGATCTCGTAGCTCCAGCGCCCCATCCGCGTGAGCCATTGCCAGGTACGCGGCACGGCGCGCGTCGAGCCATGCGCCGCCGCGAGCCAGCACGCGGCGCTCGCGCAGAGCACAAGCATCACGCCGTCGTGCAGTGCGTTCCACAGCACGTCGCCGAAGAACACCACCGCCAGCAGGCCCACGACGCCCAGCACGCCGATCGCCCGCGCGATCACGCGCGGCAACGTCACCCGCTGCATGGCAAGCGCCGTGAGCACGCCCCAGGCGATGGCCGCCATGCCCGGCAGATAAGCCTTCTCCTGCCATATTTCGTTGCCCTGCAGCGCCGCCCGCGTCCACGGTAGCGAGAGGGCGAGCATCGCGAGCGCCAGTATTCGCCAATGCCCTCGCAACACGAGGCACACGAGCGGGAACGCCAGATAGAAACACTCTTCGATCGAGAGCGACCACAACACATCCCACGCACCGGGCAACCAGTTCGTACGACCTTCGTACCAGTTCAGCGTCATGGTGAGCGCCGAGGCCAGCGCGCCGCCGAGCGACTGCCCCGGCTTGTTGATGACGAAACCCGGCACCGCCAGCCAATGCATGACCGCCAGCACCGCGAGGAGCATCACGAGCAACGGGAAGATGCGCACCGCGCGCAAGGCATAGAAGTTGCGCCAGCGCATGTGATCGAGCGAGCCGTAGCGCTCCAGCGACCGACGCGTGATCACGAAGCCGGAAATCACGAAGAACACGAAAACGGCTTCGTAACCGTTGAAGCTCAGCCCGTTGACGATGCGCTGCGGCAGCATGTCGCCCAGCAGGCTCGGGCCGAGCGGCAAGCGGAATTTGAGTGCGAGGTGATGGACAACGACGAAGAGGATCGACAAACCGCGCAACAGATCGATGCCGTCGTTGCGTGCGCGCTGCGAAGTCGCGTGCGCCGGGACAAAAGCCATGAAGTCTCCTGGAGCGATGTGTCGGGGGGCGTCACATCCGCGGCCATCCTACTATGGCAGCCAACATTCATCAGCTCTCGAATCAAGCAGGCCCCGAGATATCGGGAGACGGCGCGCGGACGCCGTCGACCTCACCGTCCAGACCTCACAGAACGAACCGTTGCCGACCTTGTCTGAAGCCAGGTCACCGCGAACCGGGACGCGATTTGTGCCTCGCGCCGCCGCACGCGTAAGATAATGCCTTCACCCGAGGCGCCCTGCCGTCGGGCCGTTTTACGGTTGTCATGTCTAACTCCTGGATCACCATCACCAATTTCGGCAGCGCCGCCGTGACCGTGCCGGCGGCCGCGGCCCTCACCCTCTGGTTGCTGTCGGCACGCGCATGGCGCATGGCCATCACATGGGGCGTGATGTTCGCCGCCGGCGCGCTCCTCGTGGCTGTCTCGAAAGTCATGTTCCTCGGCTGGGGCATGGGCGTGCGCGAGCTCGACTTCACCGGCGTCAGCGGCCACACGATGCTCGCGGCGACCGTCTACCCGGTCATCGCCTGGTTGCTCTTGCGACGTCTGGCATGGCCGTGGCGCGTGCTCGGCATGGCCGGTGCGATGGTAGGCAGCGTGGCGGTGGGTGTGTCTCGCGTCGCCCTGTCCGCCCACTCGGTATCCGAGACGGTCGCCGGCTGGATGGTCGGCTTCGCCGTTTGCGCGGCCTTCGCGTGGTTCAGCCGCCATGACGACGCCCCGAATCTCAAGACCCTGCCGATGGCCGCCAGCCTGTTCGTGCTGGTGATGTGGCTGCATGGCGAGCGCGTGCCGACGCAGCGCTGGATCACCCACATCGCGCTGCAGCTCTCCGGACGCGACCAGCCCTTCCGTCGGGCGAGTTGGCATGCGCGCAAACCGGCACCGCCGGCACCACCCGCCTCGTCAGTCGTCGCACCCTCGACGATGCCGGCCGCCGTGCATTGAGGTGACGGCAAAGTGCGCCCGCACATGCCGTCTTCCCTCTGTTGCCCATGCGGCGCGGTCGGTGCAGCGCCCACCATGCCAAGCCTGTGGTGGTCAGCATAGCGAGCGCGGCTTCCGGCGCAGGATGGCGGCAAGCACATCGCCGCCTGGCCGTCTGGCCGCCGATAGAAGCGCTCGGCGGCCCGCCGGGACTTACGTGCTCGAACGGTGAGCTTGCGCGCCGCCACGCTTCGCGGGCGGCACGCGACCGTTGAGCGGCGAAGGTTGCGAAGCGGCCGCCCCGGTCGCCTGAGCCGCTTCCGCCGACATGCGACGCCAGGCGTCCATCGTGCTTTGCGTGGCGTCGTTGAATGCCTGGAACCACTTCTGCAGCGGCGCTTCAGCCGCCTTCGCCGCTTCGCCGACCGTCGTCCCCGCCCCGATCAGATCCGGCAGCGTCATGGCGCCGGCCATGCCGTGCTGGAGGTCTTCGCCCGCCTTCCGGCAATGCTCGGCCCACAGCAACTGATTGTTCGCACACACGGCAAGCCATTCGCGCCAGAACTCGTTTTGTTGCGCGAGCTGGCCGTTGAGCAATTGCAGGTGCGCCGTCAGCAACGCGTTGAAATCCTTCGCGTCGCCGAGCGACTTGGCGGCGTCCGAGTGCGCCTTGAGCAGTTCGGTGTCGCGCTGTGTCTGCAACTGGTGTGTACGCTGCGCCGATTCGAGAAAAATACCGTAGGCGCCGAGCGCGCTCGCCGTGCCCAGTTTCGCCAGCGCCAACGCCGGATTCGTTTCCTTTGACATCGTGACTCTCCTAAGTAGATGAGTGCCTTACGCTGTTGCGCGTCATTCCATGTGCATGCCGCCGTTGATGGCAAGGTTGCTGCCCGTGATGAAACCGGCATCGTCCGACGCGAGGAACGCCACGAGCGCGGCGACTTCGTCGGGACGGCCGAGTCGACCGACCGGAATCTGCGGGAGAATGCGCGATTCGAGCACTTCCTGCGGCACGGCCGTGACCATCCTTGTCGCGAGATATCCCGGTGAGACGGTGTTGACGGTCACGCCCGACTTGGCGACTTCCAGTGCCAGCGCCTTGGTGAAACCATGCATGCCCGCCTTGGCCGCGGCGTAGTTCGCCTGGCCGAAGGCGCCACGGCTGCCGTTCACGGAGGAAATGTTGATGATGCGACCCCAGCCGCGCGCCACCATGCCGCCGAAGATCGGACGGGTCATGTTGAACACGCTGTCCAGATCGGTACGCAATACCGACTGCCAGTCTTCGGCGGACATCTTGCGCATCGTGGCGTCGCGCGTGATGCCAGCATTGTTGACGAGAATGTCGATCGGACCCGTGTCGGATTCGACCGCCTTCGCGCACGCCGTGCATGAGGTGAAGTCGGCAACGTCGACGCGATAGACGTCGAAGTCGCGGCCGGCATCGCGCATACGCGCCACCCAGCCTTCGCAATCCTGATTCCGGGGGGAACACGTGACGGCAACGCGATATCCGGCGTCCGCCAGACGCAGGCTGATCGCCTCGCCCAGTCCACCCATGCCTCCAGTCACCAATGCAATTCGTGTTGTCATTGCTATCCTCTCTGGTTAACGTCGATCGTTAACGATCGTTAAACTTCGGGGGGCGGGAGTGCGACCCATCGGGCGCGACAATGTTCCTTGTCGTGACAATTTATCTCAGGCGAGCAGTGACGAGCGTCATGTACCCGGACCTCGGCGCGCCGTCCATTGCCGATGGATTGCCGATTGTCGACTGCATGCAAACCTGGCGCACCCGTGTGGAGATATGAGATGTGGGTAGGTGTGTGTTTGGCAGCGTACTCCAAAAAAATTTGCCGGTTGACCTTTCGACCACCGCAAAAAACAATCCAATGACACCCCCCTCTCAATAGTCACAGGGCAACGCCATCACATGCCACGACGCGCTGCACGACGACCGTTGCAGCCTGCCGCCAATCCATATATCATCGCCCGTGGATTTATTCCGGATCGCACCGGGAGCGCCCGTCTTGCCGTCTTCCGGCGGGCGCGGAGTGTGCGAACGCGAGGGTCTTCTTCCCGGATTTCTCACTTTGTGAGCCATGAGCGCATGATGCCTTCTCTGCCACCTTCTCTACCCGACACAGCCCCCCGCCGCCGGCGGTCCGCGCTGACGGTCGCCACCACGACACTCGCTGCCGCCACGCTCGCGTTGCTTGCCGCCTGCTCGCGCAAGGCGCCCCCCGAGCCACCGCCGCGCCCGGTCGTCGCCATGGCGGCGAAGACCGCCGAACAGACACCCATCGCGTCGCTGCCCGCGCAGATCGAGGCGCGCTATTCCACGCCGTTGTCGTTCCGTGTCGCGGGCAAGATCATCGAGCGTTCGGTGCGTCTGGGTGACGCGGTCAAGGCCGGCCAGGTCGTGGCGCGCCTCGATCCGGCCGATCTGTCGAAGAACGCCGCCAGCGCCCGCGCGCAGCTCGACGCGGCTCAGCATCAGCTCGATTACGCCACGCAGACGGTCACCCGCGACCGTGCACAGGCGCGCGAGAACCTGATCGCACCGGCACAACTCGAGCAGTCCGAGAATGCCTACGCCAGCGCCCTCGCACAACGCAATCAGGCCACCCAGCAGGCCGCACTGGCGGCCGACCAACTGGGCTACGGCAATCTCAAGGCAGATCGCGACGGAGTCATCACCGCCGAGCAAGCCGATACGGGACAGAACGTCAGCGCCGGTCAACCGGTGTACCAACTGGCATGGACGGGCGACATCGACGTGATTGCCGATGTCCCCGAAGTCACGCTCGGCGCCTTGCGCATCGGGCAGACCGCGACCGTGTCGCTGCCGGCCATGCCCGGCAAGACGTGGCAGGCACGCGTGCGCGAAATCTCCCCCGCCGCCGACCCGCAAAGCCGCACCTATCGCGCCAAGCTCTCGCTGCTCTCGCCCGGCCCCGATGTCAAACTCGGCATGACGGCGAACGTCTCCTTCGCGCAGCCGCTGAACCTCTCGTCCATGCCGTCCGTGTCCGTGGCGGCATCGGCGGCTTCCTCCGCTTCCTCCGCTTCCTCCGCTTCCTCCGCGTCGGGCACACCAGCGCAGGCAAGCGCGGCGGTGACCGACGGTCCACCGATCACGCTGCCCTCGACCGCACTCTTTCACGATAACAGCCATCCCGCCGTGTGGGTCGTCAAGTCCGACGACACGCTGGTGCTGCGTCGTGTGAAGGTCGCGCGTTATGGCGAGCGCACGGTCACGGTCGCTGGCGGCATTCAACCGGGCGAGCGCATCGTCTGGCAAGGGGTTCACACGGTCACCGCCGGTGAAAAGGTGCGCGTCGTCGCACCGCTGCATCCGGAGGATTTCGCGTCATGAGTACGTCGGACGGGAAGCCTCCCGTGCCCCAGCCCCCAGCATCGCCTTCGTCGTCTCCATCGGCCGAATCTCAGGACTACCGCCACGAAGAGGGGCATTTCAACCTCTCCGCGTGGGCGCTGCGCCACCGCTCGCTCGTCGTTTTCCTGATCGCGATGGCGACGATCTTCGGCATCCTCGCCTACTCGCGTCTCGCACAGTCGGAGGACCCGCCGTTCACGTTCCGCGTGATGGTGATCCGCACCTTCTGGCCGGGCGCGACCGCCAAGCAGGTGCAGGAACAGGTCACCGACCGCCTTGCGCGCAAGCTTCAGGAGATGCCGGCCATCGACTTCCAGCGCAGCTATTCGCGCCCCGGCGAGTCGCTGCTGTTCTTCGCGATGAAGGACTCCGCCCCGGCGAGCGAAGTCGCCGAGGAGTGGTATCAGGTACGCAAGAAGGTCGGCGACATCGCCTATACCTTGCCGCCCGGTGTGCAGGGTCCGTTCTTCAACGATGAATTCGGCGACGTCTACACGCACATCTTCACACTCGAAGGCGACGGCTTCGGCCCCGCGCAGCTACGCGACTACGCCGACTCGCTGCGCACCGTGCTCCTGCGCGTGCCCGGCGTGGCGAAGGTCGACTACTTCGGCGATCAGGACCAGCGTATCTACGTCGAAATCAGCAACACGCAGCTCACGCGCCTGGGTATCTCGCCGACCCTGATCGCGCAGGCCGTCAACGGTCAGAATGCGGTGTCGCCGGCGGGCACGATCGAAGGACCGAACGACCGCGTGGTCGTACGCCCGAGCGGAGAGTTCCGCAACGTGGCCGAGCTCGCCGACACGCTCATCCGTGTGAACAACCGCACGTTCCGCCTCGGCGACATCGCCACGATCAAACGCGGCTACGTCGACCCGCCGGTCTCCGAAATGCGCTTCGGCGGCAAGCCGGTGCTCGGCATCGGCATCACGATGCAGAAGGGCCAGGACGTCGTCCATCTGGGCAAGGCGCTCGCGAACACGATGGGCGAACTGCGCGCGCAACTGCCGGCGGGGCTCAAGCTCACCGAAGTCGCGAGCATGTCGCAATCGGTCTCGCACTCGGTGGACGACTTCCTCGAAGCGGTGGCCGAAGCCGTGGCGATCGTGCTGGTCGTGAGTCTGGTCTCGCTCGGTTTTCGCACCGGCATGGTGGTGGTGATTTCGATTCCCGTCGTGCTCGCCGTCACCTCGCTGTTCATGTACATCTTCGACATCGGGCTGCACAAGGTGTCGCTCGGCACGCTGATTCTGGCGCTCGGCCTGCTCGTGGACGACGCGATCATCGCCGTCGAAATGATGGCCGTGAAACTCGCGCAAGGCTGGGAGCGCAAACGGGCCGCGGCGTTCGCCTACACGAGCACCGCCTTCCCGATGCTCACCGGCACGCTCGTGACCGTGTCGGGCTTCCTGCCCATCGCGCTGGCCAAGTCGAGCACCGGCGAATACACGCGCTCGATCTTCGAAGTCTCGGCGATCGCGCTGCTCGCATCGTGGCTCGCGGCCGTGGTGCTCATTCCGCTGCTCGGCTACAAGCTGCTGCCCGAACGCCCGCGAGAAGCGCATCACGGCGACGACCACGAGCACGAGGTCTACGACACGAAGTTCTACAATCGCCTGCGCGGCTGGCTCACGTGGTGCATCGAGCGCAGGATCCTCGTGCTGGTCGTCACGGTCGTGCTGTTCCTCATCTCGATGGCCGGTTTCTCGCTCGTGCCGCAGCAGTTCTTCCCGAGTTCGGATCGTCCTGAACTGATGGTCGATCTGCGGCTGCAGGAAGGCGCGTCGTACCAGGCGACCCTGCGCGAGACGCAGCGCCTGGAGAAGCTTCTCGAAGGCCGCAAGGAAATCGACCACACGGTGAGCTTCGTCGGCACCGGCGCCCCGCGCTTCTACCTCCCGCTCGACCAGCAGTTGCCGACGTCGAACTTCGCGCAACTGGTCATTACCGCGAAATCGGTGGAAGAGCGCGAAGCACTGGCCCAATGGCTTGAGCCCAAGCTTCGAGAGGCGATGCCCGGCGTGCGCACGCGTCTGTCGCGACTGGAAAACGGTCCGCCGGTTGGCTTTCCGGTGCAGTTCCGCGTCAGCGGGGATGACATCGGCACGGTGCGCCGGATTTCCGAACAGGTCGCCGACGTGATGCGCAACAACGGCGATACGGTCGACGTGCAGTTCGACTGGGACGAACCGTCGCAGCGCTCGGTGCGCTTCGAGGTCGATCAGCAGAAGGCGCGCGCGCTCGGGGTGAGTTCGGCGGACATCTCCAACTTCATCGCCATGACGCTCACCGGCTACGACATCAGCCAGTATCGCGAGCGCGACAAGCTGATCTCGATCACGCTGCGCTCGCCCAGGGCGGAGCGCGTCGACCCGGCAAGGATCGCCACGCTCGCCATGCCCACGCCGAACGGCCCCGTGCCGCTCGCCACGCTCGGTCACATCGTGGACACGCTGGAATACGGCGTCATCTGGGAACGCGACCGTCAGCCGACCATCACGGTGCGCTCCGACGTGCGCGCCGGCAAGCAGGGGATCGACGTAACCGAAGCGGTCTACAAGCAGCTCGGCGACATTCGCAAGGCGCTGCCGGTCGGCTATCGCATCGAGATCGGCGGCTCGGTCGAGGAATCGGCCAAGGGTCAGGCGTCGATCAATGCGCAGATGCCGATCATGATCATCGTCGTGCTCACGTTGCTCATGATCCAGTTGCAGAGCTTTGCACGCACGATGCTCGTGGTGCTCACCGCGCCGCTCGGCATGATCGGCGTGGTCGGCACCCTGTTGCTCTTCGGCAAGCCGTTCGGCTTCGTGGCAATGCTCGGGGTGATCGCCATGTTCGGCATCATCATGCGCAACTCGGTGATTCTGGTCGACCAGATCGAGCAGGACATCGCGTCCGGTCATCCGCGCTTCGACGCCATCGTGAGCGCCACGGTGCGGCGCTTCCGGCCGATCACGCTCACCGCCGCGGCGGCCGTGCTGGCGCTCATTCCGCTGCTGCGCAGCAACTTCTTCGGTCCGATGGCGACCGCCCTCATGGGCGGCATCACCAGCGCGACCATCCTGACTGTGTTTTTCCTGCCTGCGTTGTATGCGACGGCATTCCGCGTGCGCCACGACGAACGCGCCGAACCTGCATCGCACACGCCCCCCGCCATCGGCACTGCGGCGTCCGGCAGTTCGCAAGGAGATCGCCCATGAGCCCGCGCGCTACACCACGCGCTACACCACGCGTCACACCACGCCTTGCACTGCGCCGCTGCAGCTCGCTGGTGCCGCTGATCCCCCTGTGGCTGGGCGCCTGTTCGTTTACCCCGGGCGACCAGCCGCCCGCCATGCCTTCGCCCGCGCACTACGGCACGCAGGCGCTGCCCGAGCGCACGGTCTCGGCACAAGGCGCGTCGCAGCAGTTCGAACTCGGCGCGCCGCCCGTCAAGGCGTGGTGGCACGCGTATCGCTCGGACAAGCTCGACGCACTCGTCGAAGAAGGTCTGCGCAACAGCCCCAACCTGGCCGCCGCCGATCACGCGCTGCAGGCCGCGCGCGAGCAACTGAAGGCACAGGTCGGCTCGTCGCTGCTGCCGTCCATCGATCTCGGCGGCCAGGCGACGCGCGAGCGCGCGCTCGGCATGCCGACGCTCGGTCCGCCCACCGCGCTGTACAACATGTTCGTCGGCCAGATCCAGGCACGCTATACGTTCGACTTCTTCGGCGCATCGCGCTTCGCGAATGCGTCGCTCGCCGCGCAGGTCGATCAGCAGGCTTTCCAGCGGGAATCGGCACGCCAGGCGCTCGCGGCCAACATCGTCTCCGGCGCCATCGGCGCGTCGGTCCTCGGCGCCCAGGTCAAGGCGACCGAGCGTCTGGTCGAACTTGCGCAGGCGGACGCGAACGACATGGCGCGCCGCGAAGCGCTCGGCGCGGTCTCGCGCGCCGACGCCCTCGCCGCGGCGCAGAATGCCGAATCGCTCAATGCGTCGCTGCCGGGCCTGCGTGCCCAGTGGCAGTCCACCCGTCACGCCCTGGCCGTGCTGCTTGGCCGCACCCCCGACCAGGCGCCGGACGACATTGCACTGGGCGAACTGAAGGTGCCGGAAAAAGTGCCCGTCTCCGTACCGTCGACATTGCTTCAGTCGCGGCCCGACATTCAGGCGGCGGAAATGGCGCTCAAGGCGGCGTCGGCGGAAGTGGGCGTCGCCACGGCACAGATGTTCCCGAGCCTGTCGCTCAGTGCGTCGATGGGCAAGGGCGGCTTCAAGTGGGCGACGGTGATGTCCAACGCCGGATCGTTGTGGAGCGTGGCCGCGTCGATCTCGCAGCCGATCTTTCACGGCGGGGCGTTGCTCGCGCAACGTCGCGCGGCTCAGGCGACGTACGAAGCGTCCGTCGAGCAATACAAGCAGACGGTGCTCGCGGCGTTCAAGAACGTGGCCGATACGCTCGCGTCGCTCGAGGCGGACAACACGTCGCTGCTGCACGCGGACAATGCCAGCGCGGCGGCCGAACAGATCTATCGCGATACGGCGGCGCGCGTGCGTCTGGGAGCGTTGCCGGTGTCGGCGTCGCGCGGGCGTGAGCAGCAGTACTGGAACGCCTATCTGACGACGGTGCGTGCAACCGGCGCCCGTTTGTCGGATACTGCGCTCCTGTTTTACGCGATGGGGGTGCCGCCCGAGCCGGAATCCGGGGCGGCGGCAACCGCACCGGCCGACGGACGGCCGCCCCCGCCGCAAGACGTTGCCACACGATGACCGCCACATCCACGACACGGGGCAGACGCCCCAAACACCTGCCCGATGGCCGCGCTGCCTTGCTCAACGCGGCCATCGACGCTTTTTCGCATCTCGGCTACGACGGCGCCAACCTGCGCGGCATTGCTGCCGCCGCGAAGGTCGACGCCAGCCTCGTGCGCGTCCATTTCGGCTCGAAGGAGCAGCTTTGGCGCGCCTGCGTGGATACGCTCGAAGCCGCGCTCACCACCCCTGTCGCACACCTGAAAGCGATCGCGGACGACACCGCGCGACCGGTCCGGGACAGGCTTCGCGACGCCATCGCGCTGATGGCGGCCCACGCGGTCGTGCATCCCGAACACAAGCGCTTCATTTCCCTGCACGCGTCCGAGACGGGCGAGCGTGGCGCGGTGCTTTACCGCCACTTGCTCGAACCTGTCTACCACTGCATGGAAAAGCTGATCGTCGAGGGGATGGCGGCCGGCGTGATTCGCGCCGAGCATCCGGCGATGTACTTCTGCATGCTCGCGCATGCGCTGCATCCGCCGCCCGGCTCGCCCGTATTGATGCAGTTGATCGCGCCGGAGGTCGGCGGCGACGCCTTCGGCCCCGCCCTGCTCAGGCAAGTCGAGATGGTGTTCTTCACGCCACCGGACGCGCAGGACGCTGGAGGGTGAGGCGCCCGGGCGGCGCGCCGATGCATTACACTGGCGGCCAAATTCACACGCTCTCACGCACATGTCCGAAGCTAATTCCACCACCGTCATTCTTGGCGCCGGCCAGGCCGGCGGCGAGACCGCCCTCGCGCTGCGTCAACTCGGCTATACCGGCCGCATCGTGCTTGCCGGCAGCGAAACCCATCTGCCGTACCGTCGCCCACCGCTCTCGAAGGCGTTTCTCGCCGGGCAGGCCGACGAGGCCAGCCTCCTGATCCGCCCCGCCGACGCGTGGGAGAAGGCAGAGATCGACGTACGCCTTGGCGTGACCGCCACGGCCATCGATCGCACGGCGCGCACCGTCTCGTTCGATGACGGCCAGACCCTCGGCTACGACCATCTCGTGCTCGCACTCGGCGGTCGCGTGCGCCGCCTGCCGATGCCGGGCGGCGATGCGTCGAACGTCTATTACCTGCGCGACATCGCCGACGCCCAGCGCCTGCGCGACGCCCTCGCCACGGGCAAACGCGTCGTGGTGATCGGCGGCGGGTATATCGGTCTGGAAGTGGCCGCGAGCGCCGTCAAGGCGGGCGCGTCCGTCACCGTGCTCGAAGCCGCGCCGCGTCTGCTCGCCCGGGTGGCGGAGCCCGACCTCGCGGGCTTTTTTGCTACGCTGCATCGCGAAAACGGTGTGGACGTACAGGTCGGCGTGGGCGTGAGCGCGCTGGAGCAGGATGCCAACGGGCAGGTCACCGCCGTGGTCGCCGGCGACAAGCGTCTGCCTGCCGATGTGGTGGTGGTCGGCATCGGCCTGATCCCGAATACGGAACTCGCCCAGGCGGCCGGCCTCGTCGTCGACAACGGTATCGTCGTGGACGAATTCGCCCGCACGAGCGACCCCGCCATTCTCGCCGTGGGCGACTGCGCTCACCACGAACACCCGGTGCTCGGCCGCCGCATCCGTCTGGAATCGGTGCCGAGCGCGAGCGAGATGGCCAAGGTCGCCGCGAGCGTGGTGCATGGCGACGCCCCCAAGGCCGTCGCCACGGCACCGTGGTTCTGGTCGGACCAATTCAACGCGAAGATGCAGATGGTCGGCATGACCGATGGCCACGACACCGTGGTCGAGCGGCGCCTGCCGGACGCCCAGGGCGCGGCCGTGTTCATGCTGTTCTATCTGCGCGAGGGCGCCGTGGTGGCCGCTGCGAGCATCAACCGTGCGCAGGAATTCATGGCCGCGCGCGAGCTGGTCGGGCGCCGCGCCGTGATCGACCCGGCGCGTCTCGCCGATGCCGCCACACCGCTCAAGACCCTGCTCACCGAACTCGGCCCGGCCGCCTGAGCCGAAACGGCGCCGTCAGACCGGCGGCGCCAGCGCCGGCAGCAGCAACACCGGACGGCCCGCGTGACGGGCCGTATCCTCGGCCACGCTGCCCAGCGTGAAGCGCCGGAAGCCACGCCGACCGTGCGTGCCGAGCACGATCACGTCGGCGTCGGCATCCTTGCCGGCAGCGATGATCTGATCCGCCACCCCCTCGCCTATGGGCTGAATCTCCCGCATCTCGACCTCGCCGGGCACTCCGGCCTCGTGCATCCTGCGAGTCGCCCAGATCCGCACCTGCTCGCCCACGGCGCGTACCGCGTCGAGCAGCGGTTGGGGGTCGAAGCCGGCAAGAAACGGGCCCGGCATGTCGAGCACGTGCACCACGCGCAACGATGCCGTATGCGTGCGCGCGAGCGCCAGCGCATATTCGAACGCGCGGCGCGCCGTCTCGCTGTCGTCCAGCGCGACGAGTACTCGCTCGTAGTGCCCGCCCGAGTCCAGCGGCTCGTGCGGACGCGCTTCGCCCGCGACCAGCATCACCGGCACCTGGGCACTGCGCAGGATCTGTTCCGCGACGCTGCCGAGCATGGCGCGACGCACGCCGCTGCGCCCGTGCGTGCCGACGACGATGATGTCGGCCGCCCACTCGTTGGCCTCGCGCGTCATCGTCTCGGGCACCGTCTCGCCGGTCGTGCGCAGGTCGAGCAGATGCGCCTCGGCGTCGATGCCCTCCTCACGCAGATACAGCACGGCGCGTGCCAGATGCTCCTCGCCTTCGGTCTGCATGTCTCGACGCACCTGTTCGAGATCGATCAGCTTGCCGAATGCGGACGTGAGCAGATTGACCGGGTCTTCCACCGTATGAATGACGCGTATCGTGTCGCCGCTGCGGGCAAAGGCAGCGGCCCCGCGCAGCGCGCGGCGTGACGACTCGCTTCCGTCGGTCGCCAGGAGAATGCGTTTGGACATGAGCAGCCTCGCATTGGAAATGACGGGAAGTGTCGGGCGGTCGCAGCGTTCCGAGGACCGGACTCACATAGGAGTCCCCCGGACCCACGCAGGAGTCGCTGGACCCACACAGGAGTCCGCTGAACCGCACCGCACAGTTCCCACTATACCGCTCGATGGGCGACCAAAACCAGTTCGAGCGGATCGCTGCTCCCCGCATGCAAACGTTGTTTGATGCAACGCAAACGACACAGGCCCGACATGGCGGGCCTGTGAACCGATTTCGCCCGCGGTGGGCTCAGCGCGCCGCGTCTCCCCAGCGGTAGGCGTGCGACGCCTCGTCGAGCTTGGCTTTCAGCTCGGCATCGAGCGTGTAGTCGATGGTGCCGAGCGTCTCGGTCAGTTGCTCGACGCGACTCGCGCCGATGATCGCCGACGTCACCACCGGGTTGGCGAGCACCCAGGCAAGCGAGAGGCGTGTGAGCGACTCGCCCGCTTCGCCGGCAATGCCCTTGAGCGCCTCGATGGTCTCGAATTCGCGCTCGTGCCAGTAACGCTGCTGGTACATCGCGCCGGCCTTGCCGACCGTCGCCGTGAAGCGCCCTTCGCTTGGCGCGGCATCGTGGCGGTACTTGCCCGTGAGCAGACCGCCGGCGAGCGGGTTATAGGGGATCACCGCCAGTCCCTCCTCGCTCGCGAGCGGCAGGAGCTCGCGTTCGATCTGACGGAACAGCAGGTTGTAGCGCGGCTGCACCGACACGAAGCGAGCCACGCGCAGCACGTCCGCGCGGCCCAGCGCCCGCGCCAGCCGATAGGCGAGATAGTTGGACACGCCGATGTAGCGCGCCTTGCCCGACTTCACGATCGTGTCGAGCGCTTCGAGCGTTTCGTCGATCGGAGTGTCGGTGTCGTCCGAATGCAGTTGATAAAGATCGACGTAGTCCGTGCCCAGTCGTTGCAGCGAGGCGTCGATGGCGTCGAGCAGATGCTTGCGCGACGCGCCCTTGTCCCACGGCGACGGCCCCATCTGGCCACATGCCTTGGTCGCCACGATGAAGCGGTCGCGCCGCCCCTTGAGCCATCGCCCGACGATTTCCTCGGTGCGGCCGGCGAGCGAAGTGTCGCTGCCCAGTGGATAGACATCGGCGATGTCGATGAAATTGACGCCCGCGTCGGTCGCGCGGTCGATGATGTCGTGGCTGGCGGCTTCCTCGGTTTGCAAACCGAAGGTCATCGTTCCCAGGCACAGACGGGATACGGTCAGGCCGGTGCGGCCGAATTTCGTGTATTGCACGGTAACTCCCGGAAGGTTCGGTTCAGGCGATGAAGGCGATATAAGCGATACAGGCGGTGACGCGAAACGGCGCTGCCCGCTCGCGCGGGCAAGACGCACAGTATGCGCGATTCCGGGAAATCGCGTGCAGGGCCGGCGCGCATTCCGAAAGTGCGCCGGCCCCGTTCCACCTATTCGAGGTCTATTCGAGCGACTTCAGATCGAGCCAGACGCCGTCCGCGCCGCGAATGAGCATCTTGCCGGCGTACTTCATGACGGTGGTCTGCTCGTTGGCCGATACGAAGGCCGTCCGAGGCAAGTCGTTCGCGTACGACGCGAGCGTCGGCGTGCCCGCAAACGGGTTGTTGGCCACCAGATGCGATACCAGCGTCATCAGCGCCAGATAGCTCGTGGGCGTGGAGATGGTCACGGGCGACGCATGGCCAGCCGTGGCGCCATCGCCGAAGCCGACCAGTTTCACGCCTACCGGCACATCGGTAATCTCGGGCAGCGGAATCTCGCGCATGCCCGAGATCTGCAGCTTGCTGCCGCGCAGCGCCGCGCCGTGCTCGGGCACGAAGACGACGACCGCCTTGCGCCCCGAACTGGCGATCGTGTCGATGAACCGGCCGAAGTCGTCCAGCATGGCCTTCGCCCGCAGCGGATAGCTCTGCGCGCTCGAGAGCTTCGAGCCGTCGAGACGGTTGCCGTCGTGCAGCGAGATCGTGTTGTAGTAGAGAGCCACACGCTTGTCGGGCTGGCTCAGACGTTGCTTCCACCACAACTGCAACACGTCGCCGTCCGAGCGGATCGGCGTTTCGTCGAACGCGCGCATCGACACGCGCGCGTGCGTGTTGTCGAACGGCGTGACGCCCGGCACGTTGAAGTTGTCCTTCACCTCCTGCATGAAGTTGTCGAAATGCCCGTCGTGGTTCATGGCGAGCGACGGCGTGAACCCCAATTGCTTCAGATTGCTCATGACGTAGCACTGCGGGCCCGCCGGATCGTACAGCGCCTTGTGCGTGGGTTCGCCACAGGCCGCGCGCAGCACCCGAATGGCCGCCGGACCACTGTAGCTTGCCGCCGAGTTGAAGTTCCTGAACACGAAGTCGAAGCGCGAGAGCAACGGTTGATTGGCCAGATCATCGACGTCCAGATCGTCCTGCGAGAGCGAACAGATGTGCAGGAAGATAATGTCGAAGTCGGGCCCGGCGCCGACCTGCGCAGGCATCGCGACCGAGCGCGGGAGTTCCCGCGTGTAAAAACCGTCGAGCGCCGCGTTGGGGTTGGCCGCCAATGGCACGTCGCCGTCCCCGACGACGAACTCGTTGCCGCCAGTCACAGCGCCGCCGGCACCGGCACTCGCATCGGCAGCGTTGCCCGGCGCGATGCCCTGGGCCGCCACCACCGGCGAGACCGCAACGAGCGCGTCGACGCGCAGCACGATCGGGACGAGCAGCA
The DNA here is from genome assembly GCF_000815105.2 of Pandoraea pulmonicola. Lineage (NCBI taxonomy): Bacteria > Pseudomonadati > Pseudomonadota > Betaproteobacteria > Burkholderiales > Burkholderiaceae > Pandoraea > Pandoraea pulmonicola. The sequence continues at coordinate 3,147,135 of NZ_CP010310.2, forward strand.
CGGCGAGCAGCACGAACGTCGTCACGCGCACCCAGCGATTCACGATCCAGTACGCGAGCACGAGAATGGCAAGCAGCAACCAGTCCTTCGCCGGCAGGAATCGGCCGATCAGCTCAATGAGGTAGGAGAAGCGGAATTGCATGAGCGCCGGCAGTTGTTCGATGACGCGCTCGAATGGCGGCAGGTTCGAATCGTAGTAGAGCAGCGCGACACCCGCCGGGATGGCGATCACCTGCCGTGCGACGCGCAGCCAGCGCGCTCGCAACCGGATCGAGAGCAGCACCGCGAAAATGAAGTTCAGCACCACGTGAAAGCTGATGAAGCCCGCCCACAGCAACACCAGCTTCAGGATGAAATAGAGGTTCCAGATGCCCATCGTTCGGTTCCCTTGGTACCGGTCGCGTCCGGCTTACGTGTTGCTGTGTTCCGTCCCATCCAGGCTGCCCAATACCAGCCATGCAGCGCTTTGCGCTCCGATCCGTTCACCTCTGCGCCTGACGCGCCCCACGCAAGCGGCTCTGCCAGCGCGCCACCAGCTTGCCGAGCAGATAGTTCGCCAGGACCTGATAACCGCGCAGCCCCATGGCCAGCATGTCGAACAACGCCTTGATCGGCTCGTCGCGCGCGCGCTCGGCGTCCCAGTCGCGCCACGCATCGGCACGGCCGAACGTGAACTGCACGAGATGCTTGTCCTGCTCCGCGGTGAGCGGCCTGAACGCCAGATACACTTCCTGCGCCCGCGCACCGACCACGCTCACGGGAAAGCCGTACTCGCTTCCGCCGCGCGCGAGCGCCACATGCGCTTCGGTGCCCGGCGTCAGTTCAACGCTCACCGGCAGGTGCAACGCCAGACCGCCGCCCGAGAAGTCGCGCGTGTGGCACGCGAGCGTGCGCCCGTCGGGCAGATACAGCGTGGCGGGCATGCGCACCGACACGCGGTGCGTGCGGCGCACCTGCCGGACCTCGGTCGCCACGGCCACCGCCGAGCCCAGCACCGACAGGTTGAATGCCACCCACGCCAGATTGAATGCCAGCGCACCGCCCTCGTGCGCCGGTCCGTAGAAGAAGCGCAGTATTCCCGCGAGGAAACCAGCCACGTTGAAGCCCAGCAGCACCAGGTACGGCTTCGAGATGCTCCAGTCGAAGAAGCTCTGCTCGATGAGCCCGCCCTTGGTCGTCACGTTGAACTTGCCGTAGCGCGGGTTGACGAACGCCACCGTCGTGGGCAGCGCCACATACCAGGCAAGCACTGCCTCGTATACGTCGGACCAGAACGAATGGCGATACTTGCCCTGGATGCGCGAGTTCGCAATGTTGGCGTGCGCGATGTGCGGCAGCACGTACGCGCAGATGCTCAACGCCGCGGCCTGCACGATATGCAGACCGAAGAACAGGTAGCAGATGGGGGCGAGCAGGAAGACGATGCGCGGAATGCCGTAGAAGAAATGCAGCATGCCGTTCGCGTAGCAGATGCGCTGACCGAACGTCAGGCCGCGGCCGAAGAGCGGATTGTCGATGCGGAAGATCTGCGCCATGCCGCGTGCCCAGCGAATGCGCTGCCCCACGTGGCTCGACAGCGATTCGGTGGCGAGTCCCGCCGCCTGCACGACCTTGAGGTAGACGGTATTCCAGCCGCGACGGTGCAACTTGAGCGCCGTGTGCGCATCTTCGGTAACGGTCTCGATGGCCACTCCACCGATTTCGTCGAGCGCCGCGCGGCGCAGCACCGCGCACGAACCGCAGAAGAACGAGGCGTTCCAGAAGTCGTTGCCGTCCTGCACGATGCCGTAGAACAGGCGTCCCTCGTTGGGCACCGCGCCGCGTGTGGCGAGGTTGCGCTCGAACGGATCGTCGGAGAAGAAGTGGTGCGGCGTCTGCACGATCGAGCAGCGCGGATCCTTGAGGAACGCACCCATCGTCGTCTGCAGGAACGAGCGCACGGGGATGTGATCGCAATCGAAGATCGCCACGAACTCGCCCTGCGTCTTGCCTAGCGCATGGTTGATGTTGCCCGCCTTGGCGTGGCGATTGTCGGGACGCGTCAGGTAATGCACCCCGGCGAGCGCGGCGAATTCGCGCATCGCCTCCCGGCACCCGTCGTCGAGCAGGTAGATGTTGAGCTTCTCGGGCGGCCAGTCGATCCCGCACGCGGCATAGACCGTGGGACGCACCACGTCCAGTCCCTCGTTATAGGTCGGAATGTACACATCGACGCTCGGCCACTCGCGGGCGTCCGGCGGCAGCGGCGTGATGCGTCGCTGCAGCGGCCACACGGTCTGGATGTAGCCGAAGAGCAGAATCAACCACGTGTACATCTCGGCGCCGACGAGCAGGTAGCCGACGAGCGCCTCGGGCAGCGTGTCGAACGAGAGCGACTGGGTGAGACGCCACCATACGTAGCGGATCGTGGAGATCAGCGACAGGCCGATCAGCACGAGCACGGAGTACTGGCTGTCGAGCCGGCGGAACACCAGCGCGAGCGTCAGCGTGCAGATCGAGAACAGCAGTTGGTCGAATGGTGTGAATGGCGTGGTCACGATCCAGAACACACCGACCAGTCCGAGCAGTGCCACGACGGTCGAGGTGAGGCGCCAATGCATCACGTGCTCGAGCCGCCTGTCGAAGCGATGCGCGAGCTCGGCCGGCGTATCGGGTGGGATGCCGAAGAGCGTCTGCACGAGCCACTGACGTACACGCTCGTTGTACTCCCGAAACGCCAGCCATGCGACATACGGCGGGAACGATGGGCGCTGGTCGGCAGTGCGCCAGAAGAGTGCCCGCACCATCTGCCAGAAACCGGCATCGGCCGGTACGCCGAGACGGTGCGTCGCTCGCTCGTTGATCCATGCGAAGGCCCGGCCCACAGGGTCCGGACGGCCGCTGCGCGCGGGCTGGAAGAACAGGCGCAACCACCACTCGCGCCACATGTCGAACTGGCGCACGTCGAGGCGCATGGCAAGACGCGCCAACACGTGGTTCCCGGTCTGCCGCATCCATAGTTGATGCCGCGGCGAACGCAAGGTCGCGGCCAGTACCCACTGCACGACCCCTGGGGCACGGCCGTCCGGGCGCGGCGGCACGCGCAGACGCAACGCCAGAAGCGCCTGGCCCAGCCGGTACAGGGAACGCAGCGCGTCGCCGATCATGGGCGCTCCCTCCCATTGCCGCCCTCGGCATCGCTGCCGTCGCCGGGCGTCGTCGCGTGCACCAGCCACGCCGCCAACTGCGCGAAGTCGAGCGCCGCCTGCGAACCGTGCGCCGTCGCCGTGAGCGACTGCCCGCTGGCTGCCACGATGCCGAGTGCTTCGTCGCGATGGATGCGCACCGGCACGACCGCCTGCGCGCCGCGCGCCTGAATCAGATGCAGCAGGTCGTTGTTGAGCGGTGAGCCGGACGCGGCGAAATTGGGCACCATCCGCAAGTGGGCGTCGCAGGCCGCCGTCAGATCGGCCTGGGTGACGTAGCCCGTCGTCGTCACGGGCACCACGCCGAGCACCAGGTCGGCAGCGCGCAGCGCGGCCTGCGCGATCGCGTCGGGCAACCGCTGCGTGTCGATGAACACGCGCGCGCCGTCGGGCAACCCTGCGGCGTCGAGCTGGCGACGCAGGCCGCCCGCATCGTGCTGCAACCACGTCGCCATGGCTGCCAGGCTCGCCGCATTCGATCGCCCCGCCGGCAACAGCGGCACGTCGACCGACGTCTCGCGCAGCACCGTATGCCACGCGTCGGGCGGGACGCCGGGCGACAGCACGCCTCGCGCCACGGTGTCGCGCACACCAAGCAGCGACGCGATGCTGTTCTGTGCGTCGAGTTCGAGCACCACGGCGGCGTGCCCGCCGTGTGCCACCTGCGCGGCCAGGTGCGCGGTGACCGTGCTGCGCCCCGCGCCACCCGCGCTCGACACCACGGCGATGAGCGTCAGCATGTCCCCTCCCCGGCGCGTTGACGGCGCACAATTTCGACGAGGACTGCCGCGGTTGCCGCAATCGCCGAAAGCACTGGACTCTTTGAATGGTCGATGGCCGCACACATGATCAATAGCTCCAGATCGGCCGCACCGGCGAGGGCGGCATCGGCACGTCGCCTCGCCGCGCATCGAAGTGATAGCGCATGTAGACGAGGAATCGATTCGGTGCGTAATAGTCCGAACGCTCGAACTGCACCTGGCCGCCGATGACCCAATGGCGGTTCACCCAGTACTCCGCTCGCCCCAGGATCGAGAATCCGACGCCGAAGCCGCCGCCCGATCCGTAAGTGAGGTTGCCGCTTGCCGTCTGGAGCGAGCCATCGGTCGGGAAGTACGGCATCGCCTTTTCGTGGCTTTGCGAGAACGAGACCGACCCGCGCAGATAGTAGGACCAGCGCTGCATGCGGCCGTACCATTCGAGCGGCAGCGTGAGCGAGACGTAGGTCTGCGGGCTGTAGTAGCCGCCGTGCCCGTAGGTGTAGAACCGCTCGTTCTGCGCGAAGCTGTCGAAAAACAACGTCAGGCCGGTATTCATGCGCATGTCGCGCTTGTAGATGAGCGGCAGGTCGATCCCGGCGCGCGCCGACACTTCGGAGTTGTTCAACACGTTCTCGCCCGTGAGACGCGCCACGCTCGCCTGGCCGAACACGCCCCACTTCGCGAAGTCCCGCGACACGTGGAAGGTAATCGCATCGCGACGCACCCCGCCCCACTTCCCGTCGCCGAAGATCTCGGGCAGCGGCAGATAGGCGCCCGCATACGACACCATGCTGCCCGTCATCGGACGTCGCGACGCGTCGACCCAGTACTGGTAGCGGCCGAGATTGCCGAACAGCCGCACGCCGCCGGTCACATACGAGATCGGAAAGCCGACGGGCGTATGGCCAATGTCCGCACGAATCCAGTCGTTCTCGTAACCGAGCATGAGCGCCTGCCCGTGCGCCTTCTGGCGCTTGGTGCCATAGTCGGTCGACACCCCGGGGTTCGCCGTCCGGAACGCCGGCACGTTGAGCAACGGCAGCGTGCCGAACTCCGACGTACCGTTGAGCGGCAAGTCGCCCGAGTCGGCGTTGACGTAGTCCGTCTGCGCGAACACGTGGCCGTCGTAGCCCGCGGCGTACTGACCATACAGCGGCACCGCGCGCGCGTTGAACATGGAGATGCCGCCGTTGCCCTTCTTCTGATCGATTTCGTAGCCCGCCGCCACGTAGGTGTTTCGCCGCGACTCGAGCGAATCGACGGCCGACTCGGCCGACGTCATGCCGTCGTAGCCGGGCAGCGCACCCTGAACGATTTCTTCCTTGCGCGCCTGGTCGTACCAGCCCTTCGCCTCGTTGTAGCGACGCTGCGACTGCGCAATACGCCCGCGCTGCACCGTCACCGCCGGATTGCCCGGGAACTGGCCGCGCAGCCTGTCATCGAGTGCAATGGCTTCGTCGAAGCGATCCATCGCCGTAAGGCGCCGCACGGCCGCGAGCTGGGTCCACACGTCGTCCGGTGGCGCTTCGGCCAGTGCGCGGTCGAGTTCGCGGCTGGCCGCTTCGTCGTCCTGCATCTCGTACAGCACGCGAACGAGAGACAGACGCGCGTCCTGATTGTTCGGATCCTGCCGGACCTGGTCTTCGGCGATCTTGCGGGCGTCGTCGAAACGGCGTTGGTCGAAATAGATGTCGCCCAGCGTGGACAACGCCCGTTTGTCGGGCAGCTGACGCGAGAGCAGTGGGTCCAGCTTCGCGCGCGCGGTTGCATAGTCGCCCAGCGCCCGGGCGCGGTCCGCTTCGCGCAAGGCCAGGCGGTCGCGCAGATCCTGCCATTCGTCACGCTGATCGGCACCCAGCGTGGTTGGATCGATGCTCGTCAGCAGCGTGTCCAGTTCGCCATCGCGCTCCGCGGTGTTGAGCAGCTCGGCATAGCGCAGTTGAGCATCCGGCTGCGGCCTGTCCGCATGCGCCGCGAGCCAGTCGCGCATCAGGGCAAGCCCCTGGTCCGGCTGCCCCGCCGCAACGTGCGCTCGCGCCACCTCGGCGATCAGCTCGGGATCGTCGCCCGCCATCGCAAGCGCTTCGCCGTAGCGGCGCTCGCTCTGCACCGCGTCGCCCGCCGCGCGAGCCTCTCGCGCCAGGCGTGCCGTATCGCGAATGGCAAGCGTCGTCCGCAGTCGATTGATGGACGGCGTCGCGTTGGTCGGCGGGATCTGTGCGAGCGCGGCGCGCGCGCCGGCCTCGTCATCGATCACGTTCAGATAGATGGCCTGCGCATACAGCATCTGCGCGCGATCGTCGGCTTCGAGCCGCTGACGCAAGCCCTCGTCCATGACATCGCGACCGATCTTCGGCAAGCGCAACTTCCGGTAGAGGCTCGCGAGCGAATAGCGCGTCCATGCGTTACCGGGATCGAGCGCGACGGCGCGCTCCAGCACGGCCAGCGCCGGGCCGTTGCGGCCCTGGGCGATGAGGTGCTCGGCGTCGTCCGACAACGCCGCGGCTTCGGCCTTGTCGAAACGCGCCCTGTCCCGCGGGAAGCGCCCGCGCAAGTCGCCCAACAAGTTGGCCAGCTCGGTGCGGCGCTGCTGACGTGAATACAGCGTGATGAGGCCGCGCAGCGCGGCGTCGTTGTCCGGCTCGATCTTCAGCGCTTCTTTGAACAGTCGCTCCGCATCGCCATCGCGCTTCGCGTCGAGGGCGATGTCGCCGAGCAGCGCCAGGCCATCCGGGTTACGCGGGTCGCTCTGCAGCGCGCTGCGCACGAGCCGGTCGGCCTCGTCGAGCCGCCCTGCGTCGCGAGCGGCACGCGCATCGGACATCGCCCCCCAGAACTGCGACGTCCGCAGCAGGCTGCGCCACTTTCCCGCGTTGCCGGGGTCCTGACGGATCGCCTGGGCGAACAGCGCCTGCGCCCCCTTGTGGTCGCCCTGGCGCATCTTCACCAGGCCCAGCGACCCGGTCAGCTCGCTGTCGTTCGGACGCTTCGCGCGCGCGGCATCGAGCGAATTCTGCGCGTCGCCTAGGCGCCCTTGATCGAGCGCCCGAATGCCCGCCTGCCGCGCCTTGTAGGCCGGATCGGCGAGCATGCGGGTGCGGGCGGCCTGCTGGGCGTTGAGTTTGTCGTAAGCGGCGCGGATATCGGTGTCGTTCGGGGCGAGCGCGAGGTAGCGTTGGTACAGCGGCAACCAGGCGAGATTGCCGTCCGCTTTGGACAGCCCGCGCTGCCAAAGCGGCAACAGTGCATTCATGTCGGCGTTGGGGCGCGCGGCGAGCTCGGCCACCATGCGCGTGCCGGCCAGGCGCGTCGACGGGCGCTCCAGCATCAGTTCGGCAAGCGACTGCGATGCGCGCGCGTCGTCGGGCGACACCTTCGCCAGATTGGCGAGTCCCTGCTGCGCGGCCGGCCAGCCGTTGGCGACGTTGGCTTGCGCGCGATAGTACTCGACCCCAAGCGCGCCGGTGGGCGGGCCGTCCGGGAACAGGGCACGATACTCCGCGAAGGCGGCGTCGGCCTGGCCACTGCGCTGCAGCAGACGCGCGCGTGCGATCCGCGACTTGTCCACGGTGTTCACGCGAATCACATCGGCCAGCGCCTTCGTCGCCGGCGCATCGGGATAGCGTGCGCGCAAGGTCTTCAACAGTTTGTCGGCTTGCTGCGGATGGTTCTCCTCGATCTCGATCTGGCCGAGCAGCGAGAGCGCATCGGGTTGATCCGGCTGCACGAGCAACGCCTTCTCCAGCGCGGCGCGCGCGAGGTCGTTGCGATAACGCGAATGCCACAGCGCGGCGCTCGCGAGCAGATTGCCGACGTCGCGGTTCGCGGCGACCTCGCCAGGCGACCTGTCGCCGGCACCGGGCGCAGGCGCGGCGCGCACCGGCCCGCCACTCGCGGCCACGAGCAGGCATGTCACACATGCGGAGCGAATCAGCGTGGTGCGCAAGCCTCCTCCCATGTGACATGCAGCGTACCGTCGGCTGCGAACCGGAAACGGCCTTCGTGCCAGCCGAGGCCGAACAGCGAAAGAACCGAACTGTAGTAGCCCGGCGGCGACGCGGCGTCGAGCGAGCGCGCCCGTGCAACCTGTTGCTGCGCGAGCGCCGTGTCGCCCACGGCCTGCAACAGCGGCACGAGCGACGCCGAAAAGCCGGACGGCCCGTCCTGTTTCGCCGTGCCATCGCGCGTGTTGACGCGCTCGGGCGGCGCGCCGTGCGCCGCCACGTACTTCAGCATCCCGCCGAAGGTGTGCGACAGCGCGCGAAAGTCGTCGCTGCCCGGAGCCAGCATGCCGGCCCACAGATACACGCGAATCGCGTTGTAGCTACCTTCGCCCTGTGTCTCGGGGTCGATCTCGAAACCTCGTCCTGTGCGATACGTCGCCCATTCCGGTGCGAAGCCGAGCGGCGGCGCCGTGAGCGTGATCTGCTTGAGCGAGGAAGCGACGAGCTGGCTCCAGCCGCTGTCGGGGAACAGCCCAGCCAGACGCCGCACGACCTGCATCGGCACATAGCTCGGGTTCAAGCGCCACAGATCCTTCGCGGGATGAAAGCCGACCGGCGCCGGCAGCAGCGTGCGGCCAAGTCCGGGCAGGAAGTCGGTCTCCTCTGCGGCAACGCGGCGTGCGACGAGCGCGCCGAGCGCCGTGTACCGGCGCACGCGCCACAGCCGACCGGCCTCACCCAACGCATACGCAATCCACATGTCGGCGTCGCTCGCCGGATTGCTGTCGAGCACGGCCCACTGCCCGTCGGCCTTGCGACCCCAGAGCCACGCCGGCAGATGCGCGGTGAGATCGCCCTGCGCGAGGTTGTCGGCGGTCCATTCCAGCACCTTGTCGAAGGTGGTGCGATCGTTGCCGATGAGCGCGAACATCAGCGCGTACGCCTGCCCTTCGGAGACGGTGCGCTGATCCTCCATGCCGCGGTCGACGACGCGGCCGTCGCCGCTCAGGAAATTCGCCTTGAAGCGTGTCCAGTCGGGCCAATCGAGCGGCGCACAGGCGCGCTGCCCGCCAGCCGCCGGGGCTGGCGATGGCGCGCGGTCCGGTCCCCCGGCTCTGCCCGGTTTCGATGACGTGCCTGCCACCGCCGTCGACCTCGACTGCGCCGCCAGGTGCTGCGCGCCCGCGACCCACGGCAGGACACTACCCGCCGCGAGCGTACGCAGCACGGCGCGACGGCGCCGGCCGTAGACGTCAGCACGATTCATTTACTTCTCCAGCCGACGCGCGGCGCGACGCTGCAGCCAACCGAAGCACTTGAGCGCAATCGCGAAGGCAGCGAGCAACGCCACGAGGCCCACGAGAACCGGATGACTCGAGAGGTGGTAGCGAATGCGGGTCCACCAGCTCACGTCTCCCACGAAATAGGTCTGGCCCAGCCGGAACGACTCGGTGCGCGAACCGTTGAACACCGCCAGGTCGCCGTGGATGTCGCCGCGTTGCGCGCTGTCGTCGATGGCATTGACGACGCCCAGCAGCGCCGGGTTGCTCGTGGCATTGATCGCTACCACGGAGCGCGACGCACTCACCGGCGATTCGAAGCCCACCAGCGCCGCGAGCGGACCGTCGGACTGCGCGTCCATGCGGGCCGGGCCGACACGGCTCGCCGCAAGCGCCGAGCCGATTGCGCCGTCACCGCGATAGCCCTGTGGCTGGCTCGTCATCACGCGGCGGGACTGGTCGATGAGCAACGGCAGCCCTTTGCCCCATTTCGCCAGCAGGTCGCCGGCGTCCTTGCCGCCGACGATCAGCAGATCTCGATCCTTGAAGCGATCGGTCTGCGTGGTGTCGAGCACCTCGAAGCGATCGGCATACACGCCGGTGGAGCGCCCGAACTGGCCGAGCGCCGAAAAGACGGTTTCGAGCTCCGGCACGTCGGGCGTCTTCGACGTCACGATGGCAGTCTGGGCGAGATCCGCGTATTTGGTGAACGGAAAACCACTGCCCACGAAGAAGCCCAGATTCGGCATCTCGGCGTAGTGCGGCAGGCCGCTGAAGTCGATGGTCGAATCGGCGTCGATCGCCGAGCGCGCGGTGTTGGTGATCGTCTGGCTGCACACGCCTTCCTTGTGCGGCTCCATCGCGAACTGGAACGACAACGAGTTGCGCGAGGCGACCTGAAACGCCGGAATGCGCACTTCACGCCGGTCGGCCATCGACCCGTCGGAAAGCAGTTCCACGAGCATGTGGCTCTTGTCGGCGCTGGCGCCGGAGGCGCGCAGGCGGTACGCACGCACGAACTGATCGTTGATGGCCACGCTGAGCGACGAATCGTCAGGCTTGACCGGCGGCGTATAGCGATACCTCAGATCGAGCGGCACGCCAGTGTTCTGCCACGTCAGCAGATCGGCGGGCAGATGGAGCTGAATGCGGATCGGCCACGGCATATAGCCGTTCACCTGCAGATCGCCCGGATTGTCCACCAGTTCGCCGAGCTTGACCGGGCGATCGGTGCGCACCCAGCGAGGCGCATCGTAGGCGGGGCGCGGCGGCAGCGGCTCGAGCGAGGCAATGCGGGCCGACTCGCCCGACAGCGCCGCGCGGCCGGATACCAGTGCGAGCGCCGCCGTCTCGAGATCCTTGGCGTCGCGGCCCTGCAGCACCAACAGCTTGAGCGACGGATCGTTCGGGTTCGACATCATGCGCAGCGTGGGCGCATCGACCGTCGGCAAATTCAGCGCGGCAGGCCGCGCATCGTTCGTCGCAAAGACGATCGCGTGCCTGGACGGCAGCGAATTCACGCTCACGGGAAAACGCGTGCGGCGGTAGTCGCCGATGGCGCCGGCCCAGGTGGCCACCACACCGGCGGCATGCACCACGGCAAGCGACGGCGGCGCGCCGAAAACGAACGGGATTGCCTGATCGCGATTGTCGTGCCGGTCGAAGAATGGCGTGGGCAGCGTGCCCAGATCGTTGCGCAGGGCGAGCGGTTGCGTGCTGGTGACGATCTCGCTTTGCGGGCTGATGTCGGCCCACAGGCTCGAGTGCGTCGGATCCTCGCACTCCATCGTGTAATGGCCGATGAGCACGAGCCGCACACGGTTGAAGCCCGAGAGCATGCGTGGGTCCAGCGCAATCTCGCGCACGAGGCTCTTGCCGCCGTCCGCCTTGTTCAGCGGCAGCGTGGCGATCAACTCTTCGTTGAGATATATCTTGATTTGCGAGAGATCGGGAAGCAGCGCGGGCGAGTAGGCATAGCGCAGGCGCAGCAGCGCGGAGGCGACCGTGTGATCGAGCCGAACACCGAAGTTGATGTCGGCCGAGCCTTCGGTGCCGCGCAGGCGCAGTCCATTGCTCTGGCCCAGTTGCGCGAACGTGACCGTGCGCTCGTTGCCGCTGGAGCTGGTCGTGGCAGGCGTCAGGGAAGGCGACGCCGGGCCCTGGGCGTCTGCGGCGGCCCCCGATGCCGTGGCGGGCGCGCCAGGCGCGCCCGTCTGTGCAGGGACTTTCCCCCGGGTAGCCGGGGGAGCCGTTGCCGCTGGCGCGGCACCTCCCGGATCCATCGCTGCGGCAGCAAGCAGGCAGATGGCAGAAACTTTGCGATAACGCGACCAAGACGCTCGAAGCTGCATAGGGTGCCTCGTCTGTTCTTGTGCTGCACTGTCGCCACATCCCCACGAGCGCTTTCCCATCGACCCGACGTCTCACCACGTCGTTGTCAGGCATTCCTAAGAATGCCCGGATCCTGTGGGATAGCAGTTCGTGTATCTGGATACGGCACGTTGCGCCATGCTAGCTCGCCTGTATGCCCGGAAGCAAGCAGCACTTCGCGTTGCGTTGCTGGTAGATCGGTAGACCAGTCAGCACAGGCATTGCCGCTCGCAGCATGCACCGTATAGAATGCCCGGCATGAGTCCGACCGAACCCACCTCCTCCGTTGCGGCGTTGCACGCGGCCGATGCGATGATCGAGCGTCGATATCCGTCCGACGTCGATCGTCTGCGTGAAGTCGTCGGCACCGACGTGCTGCCGTTCTATCGGGACGAACAAGCCCTCGCGGCCAGCCGTCAGGCGAGCGAGCGCTGGCCGCATCTCGTGGCGTTCGCCGATTCGCGCGACGCAACGTCGCCCGACGCGAACTGACATCGCATGCGCGATTCCGCCATCGTCGCCGCCTTCGATTTCGACGGGACGATTTCCACGACCGATAGCCTGCGTGTGTTCGTGCGCGCCACAGTGGGTACGCCGCGTTTCGTCGCGGGCGCCTTGCGCGCATCGCCCTGGCTGATCGGCGCGGCGTTGCGCCTCGTCGATCGCGGCACCGCCAAGGCGGCGTTCCTGCGCGCATGCATCGGCGGGCGCACACGCATCCAGCTCGAAGAAGACGCTCAACGCTTCGTGGCACAACGCCTGCCCGCGCTGCTCCGTCCGGAAATGCTCTCGCGCTTGCGCCAGCATCGTGCGTACGGTCATCGGGTCGTGCTGGTCAGCGCGTCGCCGGGGCTCTATCTGCGCCCGTGGGCGGCGTCGGTCGGCTTCGATGCCGTACTGAGCACCGAGCTCGCTTTCGACGCGCGCGATCGCTTCAACGGCAAATTCGCCAAACCGAACTGCTGGGGCCCGGAGAAGGTGCGCCGTCTCGAAGACTGGTGGTCCGCCGCGCCGCCGCGTTTGCTGTTCGCCTACGGCGACAGCCGGGGCGACAAGGAGATGGCCGAACGCGCCGACCACGCGTGGATTCGCGGACAAGGCAAACTGATGCCGCTCACGGATGCGGATGCGCCGGCGCGCGTGTCCTGACATCCCGACCGACGCCCCGACGGATGACCACAACGCCCGATCCCGGCCGCCGCGTGGCGTGGATGTCGCGACTCACGCGGCTTGAGCCGGTAGCGTTCTCCCGCTGGGACGCCATACATGCGGCGCTCTCCGTGGCCGTGCCCACCGCCATCGGCGCCGCGCTCGGCCACGGCGCCGACGCTTCGCTTGTCGCTCTCGGCGCGCTGCCCGTCATCATCGGCGATCGCACCGGCCCCTATCGTGCGCGGGCGCGCTCCATCCTGATCACCATCCTCACCGGCGGCGGCGGCTTCTACACCGGCATGCTGATCCACGACGTCGGTCTCGCACACCCGTGGCTTGCCCACGTGCTGCTGCAGTTCGCGATCTTGCTGCTCAGTTTCCTCGGCACGTTCGGCAACGTGGCATCGGCGGCGACCCTACAAGGCGCGGTGTACCTGATCGTCGGGTGGGGCCTCGCGCTGCCGCCGCCGGAATGGCGGGCGCCGTTGTTGCTCGCGGCAGGCGGCATCTTCAGCATGCTGCTCATGGCCGTGCACTGGCTGCGGCACCCGGGGGCGGCGGAGCGCGATGCGGTCGCCGCCATTTACCAGCAGTTGGCCAACTTGCTCGATGCGAGTGGCACGCCTCGTGCGCGTCTGGCGCGACGTTCGCTGGAGAACGCGATTGCCGCCGCCTACGACACGCTCCTGGGTGCAAGCGCAAGCACCACCACCGGCTGGGATGTCCTCGAACGTCGCGCCGCCCAGATCCTCGCGGCCGAGCCGATCACCGCGGCCGTCATCGGCCTCGCCCAGGATGGACAACCGGTCCCCACGCCGCTCGGCCGCGCGCTGTATGGCATGGCACGCAGCATCGCCCGTGACCGGCCGGTCGACGTCGCCGCGGCCATGGCGGTGGCCGAGGCGCACGACGCCACGGCGCTGGCCACCGCCCTGCATCGCGCCCAACCGCTCCTCACGGGCGTGGTCCACGCGGCCGAGGCGCCGCTCCTGGCGCTGGCGCGTCATCAAACGCGTGCCACGGCGCATCCGCGCTGGATGCCGAAGTGGCCCTGGCCCGACGTGTGGCGCTATCTCGTGCGTATCGGTCTGTGTGTACTCGTCGCGCAGATCTTCATCGCGGTGACAGAGTTGCCGCGCTCGTACTGGGTGCCGCTGATCGTCGTGGTGATCTTCAAGCCGAACTACGGCTCCGTGTTCGCGCGGGCGCTGCAAAGCAGCATCGGCAGTATCGTGGGCGTGGCCGTGTCCGCGGCGGTCGTCGCCGTCGATCGCAACGGCCTCGTGAGCCTTGCGTCGCTCATTCCGCTCGCGGCTTGCCTGCCTTGGGCTCTGCGTCGCAACTACGGCTTGTTCAGCGCGCTGTTGCTGCCCATCCTGATGCTGGTGATGGGGGCACTGCAGCCGGGCAGCCAGGACATTGCGTTCGCTCGCTTCGTCGACGCCGTCGCCGCCTGCGTCATCGTGCTCCTTGTCGGCTATCTACCGTGGGCCAAATGGGAGCGTCGCCAACTCGACGAGCGCGTGGCGAATGCGCTCGATGCGCTCGGCCGCTACGCGGCGCTGGCCTGCACGCACGACGCCGACGCGACTTTCGCGGCGCGCCGCGCCGCCTACAAGGCGCTCGACGACACACGCGTCGCGCTGCAGCGGGCGCTGTCCGAGCCGCCACTGGTGAGCCGCCGCGCGGCACGCTGGTGGCCGGCGCTCGTCTCGCTCGAGCGTGTGGCCAACGCGATTACCGACACTGCCGCACACGGCGACGATCCCGACACACCGGTCCACCCCGCCGCGGCCGTGCTGACACATCTGGCCGCCGCGTTGCGTCATGGCGGACCGGTCCCGGCCATGCCGGACGCGCCCGTGCCGGGCATCGATCCTGTGCTGGACAGCGCGCTGCGCGAAGCCATCGCCTTGCTGTTCGGTGCCGCGCCGCACGACGCCTCGGGGAAGTCTGCCAGGAACGTCAAGCCAATCATCCCGGTTTCCGGCCAGTAGACCGGCAACACAGGCATAATGCGGACTTCCGGCGCGCAAGAGGCGTTTGCCTGATGGCATGTCTCCGCTTGTCGGGCAACGCGCCACCGCTAGCCTCCTTCCCCGCGCGCCGCCACGCTTTTCACAAGACTCCGCATGAACACTACCCCGACGCTCGCCTGGACCGAAGACGGTCGCCCCGTCACCGCGCGCTGGCGCTCCGAGGCCGGCGTGACGCCGCCGCGCCGCGTCGAAGTCGTCGACGACACGCTGACCGCCGACGATGCCTATCACCTCGCCTGCGGCGGCACCGCGTTGCTGTATCGCGGCGATTATCAAAATGCCCGCCAGTTGATGCAGGCCATGGCGCGCCGAATCGACCGCCCGCCCCATCGCCAGCGCCGCAAGTCCGGCGGCAGGGACGCGGCACCCGCTGCCGGCCCGGCGGACGCCTTCCACAAGCACCGCATGGCGCAGGCGCAACGCGCGCGCATTCTCGGCATGGTGCTTATCCCGCTCGAGGGCGACTACGGCATTCCGCTGCGGCGCGCGCCGGACGTGCGCGATGCCTGCACCGAAGCCTGGGGGGCACCGGAGGGGACGCCCTCGGTCGCGTCGCTGCGTGAAATTCTCGGTCTGATCGGCGCGCACGAATGGCGCAAGAAAGGGGTGACGATTCCGGCGCTGGGCGCCTCGATCCACCCGTGGTATGGCGTGTTCTCGCCCGTGCGCGGCGAGTATCTCGATCTCATCGATCAGGCGCCACTGCCCGACAAGTCGATGGCGTTCGACATCGGGACAGGTACAGGCGTCATCGCCGCGCTGCTCGCCCGCCGCGGCGTGCAACACGTGATCGGCACCGACCGCGATCCCCGCGCGCTGGCATGCGCCCGCGAGAACATCGCGCGCCTGGGTTACGAGCGCTCGGTGAAGATCGTGGACGTCGACCTGTTCCCGGAAGGTCGTGCACCGCTCGTGGTGTGCAACCCGCCATGGCTGCCCGCCAAGGCGAACGCGCCCATCGAGCATGCCATCTACGATCCCGACAGCCAGATGCTCAAGGGCTTCCTGAACGGCCTGGCCGCCCACCTGAGCCCCGGCGGCGAAGGCTGGTTGATTCTGTCCGATCTGGCGGAACACCTCGGCCTGCGCACGCGCGAGACGTTGCTCTCATGGATTCACGCGGCCGGGCTGGTCGTGCTCGCGCGTCACGATGTGCGGCCGCATCATCCGAAGGCCGGGGACGCCAACGATCCTTTGCACGCCGCGCGGCGCGCCGAAGTCACGTCGCTGTGGCGTCTCGGCGCGCGGCCGGCATAGATCGGACGAGCGACGTCAGCGCAACGAACGGACGACCATCGACAACTGTCGATGGCGCGTCCGGCCGCTCAACGCGGCGTCTGGAGATAGGCTGCCGCGGCGTCCGCGGCGACGCAGGCGCTGGCAAAGCAGGCCGTGAGCAGATAGCCGCCGGTCGGCGCTTCCCAGTCGAGCATCTCGCCCGCAAAGAACACGCCGGGCAGTGCGCGCGCCATCAATCCATCATCGAGCCCTTCGAGCGCCACGCCGCCCGCGCTGCTGATCACTTCCGCGATAGGGCGCGTGCGCCGCAGCGTCAGCGGCAAGCGTTTGATGCCTGCGGCGAGCGCCGTCGGATCGTTGAACGTGTCGCGCGACAGGCATTCGCGCAGCAGCCCCGCCTTGACGCCGGCGATCCCCAGCCGGCTTTGCAGATGGCTAGCCATCGAGCGCGAGCCACGCCCGCGCGACACTTCCGCAAGCACTCGCTGCGCCGACCAATCGGGCAGCAGATCGAGATACACCTGGGCACTGCCGTGGCCAAGAATGGCGTCGCGAATCGGCGCACACAGCGCATACACGAGACTGCCTTCGACGCCGTGCTCCGAAATCACGAACTCACCCTGCCGCGTCGTGCCGTCAGGCAGCGTCATGGTGACCGACTTCACCGGCTGGCCCGCGAAACGCTCGCGCATGTGCGGCGTCCAGTCGATCTCGAAACCCGCGTTCGCCGGCCGCAGCGGCGTCACGTCCACCCCATGCGCGCGCAGCCACGGCACCCACGCCGCGTCCGAGCCGAGCTGCGGCCAACTCGCACCGCCGAGCGCCAGCACCACGGCCTTGGCCCGTACGAGACGCTCGCCCTGCGGCGCCGAGAAGCGCAGATTGTCCGGCCGTGCCGGCAGGTCGGCCGACCAGCCGAGCCACCGATGCCGCACGTGCAGGCGCACACCGGCCGCACGCAGACGCGTGAGCCACGCCCGCAACAGCGGCGCCGCTTTCATGTCGATGGGGAAGACGCGCCCCGAAGTGCCCACGAAGGTGTCGACGCCCAGACGATGCGCCCATGTACGCACGTCGTCCGCACTGAAGCGGCGCAACCACTGCCCGACCACTGACGCCCGCTTGCCGTAGCGGGTCACGAAGGCGTCGGCGCTCTCGCTATGCGTGAGATTCATGCCGCCCTTGCCCGCCATCAGGAACTTGCGGCCGACCGACGGCATGGCGTCGAAGACGTCGACGCGCCGACCCGCCGAGGACAGCACCTCGGCCGCCATCAGCCCGGCGGGCCCGGCGCCGATGATGGCGACATCGGTGTCGAGCGTGCGGACATTCGGACTGCCGGAGGGGTCGGAGGCAATGGAGGATCGCGAAGCGGCGCTGGATACGGTCATGCTTGGGATGGATAACAGGCAGGTCTGTGCGCACGGCGCCCCGGGGAGCGCGCTGGGACGTCGAGCACCGCGGTACAGACGGGTCAGGCATGTCGGACATGCCGGGCATGCGAGTCGGCACGCGTGACGTCGAAGGTCTGCATTGTCCCATATCGGTGCCACAGCGGTCATTCGATTCGCACCGCGGGCCGATGACACTGGAATGCGTGGAATGCCGTAAAACGCGTTTCTCGCCTCACAGGGTGAAGGCCGTGCCAAGAAGATTCGACGTCTTTGGCGTTACAATCGCTCCCCCGCTGTTGTTCACCCTGCCCCGTGCCCGCGCTGTCGTTGTCGCGCGAGCGCAGAGGCGCCTCCCCGGAGCTTCGCATGTCGTCATCCGATTCCGCGTCGATGGGACGCACCGCCTACGCCAGTTTCGCCGAACGTTACGCCGAGATTGCCGTCACCAAACCCCACAACGCGCTGTACGAGCGCCCGGCCACGCGTCAATTGCTCGGCGGCGTCGCGGGCCTGCACGTGCTCGACGCCGGCTGCGGCCCCGGCATCAACAGCGCCTGGCTGGCCGAACAAGGCGCCACGGTGCACGGCATCGACGTCACGCCCGAAATGATCGAGCTCGCTCGCCGGCGCTGCGAAGGACTGGCCGCCACCTTCGACATACAGGATCTCGCGCAGCCGTTCGCCGCGCTCGAAGCGGCGCGCTTCGACGCCATCGTGAGCGCGCTGGCACTCGACTATGTGGAGGATCTCGGCCCGACGTTTCGCGAGTTCGCCCGCGTGGCCAAACCGGGGGCGACGCTCGTGTGGTCGATGGGGCACCCCATGCGCGACTGGCTCGACGAGCGCACGCACCGCAATCGTCCCTACTTCGACACCACCCGTTTCGGGATGTACTGGAGCGGGTTCGGCGAACCGAAACCGTTCGTGGAATCGTATCGACGCCCGCTCGCCGGCATTCTCAACGCAGCCGCCAACGCGGGCTGGCAACTCGAGCAGATGGTCGAACCGCTGCCGCAGCCCGAAATGAAGACCATCGATCCGCGGCTCTACAATGAGTTGTCGCAGGTGCCGGCGTTCATGTGCCTGCGTGCGCGGCTCGCGCCCGCTGCGCGCTGACGCGGCGGGACAACGACCGTGGCACGCCGCCCCAGTCAGGACTCGTCTTGCGTTCCCCACGGAATGAGCATCGTCGCCGCGGTGGTCGCCCCCAGGAGGACGGCGGCCACGCCGTAGCGCGAAACTTCGGGGAGATTGAACAGCAGGCCGTGGATGGTGGCAAAGATGCCGCCCAGCATCACGAATGCCGCGACGGAGGCAATGAAGACGCGGGTATCGGAGCACATACGTCACCTCGCAACGAGGCCACGTCCGTTGCGAAGCGCTGTGGCGCAGGGATCGGCAAGCCCGACGGCGCGGGCGTCGTGAGCCCGTGCGGGGCTGCGCGCCCCGGCTGGCTTCGGCGGCGTCCCTCGATTCCAGTGTAGGACGCCCTACGCCAAACAGTAGGCCGCGCGGCTCAGGGTTTGCTGGGAGTTTCGCGATCCTCGTCGCGCGCCCACGGCGTGAGCATCACGACGACGAACAAGATTCCGAACAGAACGGTGATCACGCCACCGTTCATGACGTTCGACCTGTCGTACAGCAAACCGTGAATGGTGGCGAATGCGCCCGCCAGCGTCATGAAGGCCGCAATCGAAGCGATGACGACACGAAATTCCGAGCCCATGGCGACTCCTTGTAGTTATCGACAATGCGACCGTTCGGACACCGTCTTGCAGCGCCTTCTCGAACGGCAATTTCAGTGTACGCCGATGACGGAGGTCCGGCCGTTGCGTGGCCACCCTACGCAGCCTCACTTTTGACGCAGATCAACGAGACCGTCCGCTGGGCGATCTCGCGGCGTTTGACAGCGTTTGACGGCGGAGAATGAGGCGAAGAAGTGGACGGCAAGGCCACCGCCGCGCGGCAGGCGCGGCGTCGTGGTGCGCCCGGAAAGTGTGGCGAACGGCCGGCGCGGCTTATCGCCGCGCCTCTTGACGCTTGGCCTCGCGCACCCAGCGAAAATGGCCGCTGCGCAGCAGCACGGGGCCCGACAGTCCCATGGAGAGGTATTGCCTCGTGAGCGCTTGGATGTCGGTACGGCCGTGCTCGAAGGCGTGCAACAGATCGTCGGCACGGGCGGAATAGGCACCGAAATGATCTTCCAGCGCTTCCGCCGACACCGCGCAATCGATCGGCCGGCCGTTGACGACGACGGCAAACTCGATCGTCAGATCTTCGTAATTGAACACGGGTCGGTGATCCGGAAATTCGATTTGCATGGCGGCACCCCCGGTTGGACGAAATGACGCGATCGACGTGTCGGCCGACACGTTCCATCCAGCATAGTGCATCGCTGCAGATTGGGAAAATCGCGTCGCTTATCGGTTCGTCAACGGCGATTGGCGAAGGTTCAGTTCTGCGTTTGATTGGAGAAATTACATCAAAAAATCAATATAACCAATTGTTTTACTTGAAAATCAAGCCGACATGCAAATGCAAAACACTTCCAGCTACCCGCTCCCGCTCATGGAGGTTCCCAACGATTCACCGGGTGGATTTGCTGCCGCCACTATGCATCCCGCTGAAACGGGTAAAGATCGCTGCCCAGACCGAGCAGGCGCGTGAGTTCGTCGAGCGCGGTGCGACATTCGTCGAGCAGAGCCGGGTCAGCCAAATCGTCCACCGCCAGCCGGTCGCGGTAATGGCGCGTCACCCAATCGGTCAGCGCGGCATAACGCGCGTCATCGACCCACAATCCCGCGTTCGCCGCCCTGCGCTCCTCGTCGGTGAGCACCACGCGCAAGCGCAGGCACGCGGGACCGCCACCGTTGCGCATGCTCTCGCGCAGGTCGAACACATGCAGCTCGCGGATCGGCCCGCCGCTCGCCACCAGCGACTCGAGATAGCGCCACACCGCCGGACGCTCCCGGCACTCCTGCGGCACGACCAGCCGCATCCCCCCACCGGCTTCCGGCGTGCGAGCGAGCAGTTGGCTGTTGAAGAGGTAGCTGCCCACGGTGTCTTCGAGGGAAACGTCCTCGGACGTGACTTCGATCACCTCCAGCGCCACACCTCGGACGGTGAGCCGCTCGCGCAACGCCGCCAATACGGCTGGCTGATCGACGAAGGCCTGCGCGTGACAAAACAGCACATTGCCGTTGCCGACCGCGATCACGTCGTTGTGAAACACGCCGGCGTCGATGGCGTCGGGATGCTGCTGTGCAAAGACCACGTCGCCCTCCGACAGGCCGTGCAGACGCGCGATCGCCTGACTCGCCTGCAAGGTCTGACGCGCGGGAAACCGGCGCGGCACGGGCGCACTCGCGAGATCGTCGCGGCCATACACGAAAAATTCGACACCGCGCTCACCGTAGGCGCCACAGAAGCGCGTATGGTTGGCCGCCCCCTCGTCGCCCAACGACGGCCAACCCGGCAGCGCGTCATGGTGAGCAAAGCGCGACTCGTCGGGAAAGGCGGCGCGCAGGATGCGCGACGTCGTCTCGTGTTCGATCGCGCGGTGCAGCTTGCTGCACAGGTTGGCCGAGGTGAAATGCACACGGCCGTCGGCCGTATCCGCCGACGGGCTGACCGTCGCGGCATTGGCCGTCCACATACTCGCCGCCGAACTGGCCGCGCCGAGCAATCCCGGCGCCGTGCGGGCGGCATCGCGGATGACCGCGCGATCGTCGCCCGAGAAGCCCAGCGTGCGCAGCAAGGCGACCGACGGGCGCTCCTGCGGCGGCAGCACGCCCTGTGCGTAGCCCAGGTCGGCCAACGCCTTCATCTTCGCAAGCCCCTGCAACGCCGCCTCGCGCGGATTCGACGTGCGGTTGGCGTTGTTCGCCGAGGCCACGTTGCCGAACGACAAACCGGCGTAGTTGTGGGTGGGGCCGACCAATCCGTCGAAGTTTGCTTCGAGGGCAAAACGCGTCATGTCAAATCCTGAAAAAAGCAGAAAACAAACCCTTGGGCCTCCGACCGCAGCTTGCGGCATCGCGCATCAGGCGGTCCCAAAATCCAATCCCGGGCTCAGACGCTCCGGCATCGCGACATGCGCCGCTTCCATCGACGCCATCGGATACGCACAGTAGTCCGCTGCGTACCATGCACTCGGTCGGTGATTGCCGGACAGGCCGACGCCGCCGAACGGTGCGCCACCGGCTGCCCCGGTCGTCGGTCGGTTCCAGTTGACAACGCCCGCCCGGATTGCCTCCAGGAACCGGGCGTAGCGCGCCGGATCGTCCGACAACAGCCCGGCGGCCAGTCCGTAGCGCGTGCGATTCGCGAGCGCGATCGCGTGCTCGAAGGTGTCGTAGCGAATGATCTGCAGCAGCGGCCCGAAGTATTCGTCGTCCGGCAGCGCGTCGCGTGCGGCAATGGCCGTCACGTCGATCAGGCCCGGCGTCAATAGCGCGGTACGCCCGTCGGGCTGAGAAAGCGGCACGATCACGCGCGCGCCAAGGGACATCAGATCGGCCTGCGCCGCCGTCATGCGACGCGCGGCCTGCAGCGACACCACCGCGCCCATGAACGGTTGCGGCTCTGCGTCGTACCGCCCCACGCTGATCCGTTGCGTGACGAACGCCAGACGCTCCACAAAGGCGTCACCCTGCACGCCATGCGGCACCAGCAGGCGCCGCGCGCAGGTGCAGCGCTGACCTGCCGACAGGAATGCCGACTGGATCGCGACGTGCACGGCGGCGTCGAGATCGGCCGGCGTGTCCACGATCAGTGGATTGTTGCCGCCCATCTCCAGCGCCAGGATCTTGTCCGGCCGCCCGGCGAACTGCCGATGCAACGCACGCCCCGTCGCCGAGCTTCCGGTGAAACACAGTCCGTCGATGCCGTCATGCGCGGCGAGTGCCACACCGGTGTCGCGCCCGCCCTGAACGAGATTGAGCACGCCCGACGGCAAACCCGCCTCGATCCAGCACTGCATCGTCCGCTCGGCTACGCCGGGCGCCAACTCGCTCGGCTTGAAGACGACGGTATTGCCGGCAAGCAGCGCCGGCACGATATGACCGTTGGGAAGATGCCCCGGAAAGTTGTATGGCCCGAAGACGGCCATGACGCCATGCGCGCGATGGCGTACGACGCTCTGCGCGTCGGCGCCGACGCCGCGCCGCTCGCCGGTACGCTCCTGATAGGCCTTTGCGGAGTGGCTCACCTTGGCCGACATCGTCGCCACTTCGGTGCGCGCTTCCCATAGCGGTTTGCCGGTCTCGCGCCCGATGGCGTCGGCGAGCGTTTCAGTGTGCGCCGTCAAGATGGCGGCGAAGCGCTCGAGGATCGCCAGCCGCGCTTCGACGCCCTGCCGTGCCCAATCGGGCTGCGCCTCACGTGCAGCACGCACGGCGGCGTCGACGTCAACCGCGTCGGCCGCTCGGCCGCGCCACACGGCATCGCCCGACATGGGGTCCAGAGAGCGGAATTCGGCACCGTTGGCGGTGCGCCAGACACCTTCGATGTACAGATCGGTCATGAACGGCAATCCCGGAAGCCACGCCCAGTAGAGCGGCGTGCGATGCGGATCATGATGACACGGATTCGGCGGCCCGAACAATGTGCGCCCATGCGACGGCCACGCCTCGGACACGCATAGAATACGAATCTGGTTTTCTGGAGATTCCACCATGACGGACGCCCCTCGTTCGGCCCTGCGCAACTGGCTCAGCGATGTGCGCGACGCGCGTGACACCGCCCTCGACAAAGGCATCGATCCTTGCGGAGTCCGCTGGCAACGGCACGCGGAAGGCGTACTTGAGTTGATGCCCGACGAGACGGCCAACGCGAACCGCGGCGAGACCGCAGCGCATGAGCGTCGCTTCGACGCGGTCCTCTCCTGCGGTATTCATGGCGACGAAACGGCGCCCATCGAGATCGTCGACGGCATCCTGCACGATATCGCCGATGGCCGCCTGACGCTGCGCGAGCGCGTACTCGTCGTGCTTGGCAACCCCGACGCGGTGCGCGCCGGCAAGCGCTACCTCGAATACGATCTGAACCGGCTCTTCCAGGGCGCGCACGCCAGGCGCGCCGAGTCGCCTGCGGTGCAGCGCGCCCGGGAGCTCGAGGTGATCGTGGCGCAGTTCTTCGAGGGTGTGGACGGAATACGTCGCGTGCGGCGGCACGTCGATATGCACACGGCCATCCGCGCGTCGCTGTACCCGCGATTCGCGGTGGTGCCGAGCACGCCGCAACACCCGGCCAGCGACGCCTGGATCGCAACGCTCGCCGCTGCCGACATCGAGGCGGTCATGCTCACCGAGCAACCGTCCGTCACGTTTTCCTACTACACCTGCGCGCGCTTCGGCGCGCAGAGCTGCACGCTGGAGTTGGGCAAGGTCGCACCGTTTGGACAGAACCGCCTTGCCGATTTCGCCGGCATCGACGCCGCGTTGCGCCGCTGGCTTTCCGGGGCCGAGATGGGCGAACGGGACGATGGCAGAGCGGTGGACGTACGTCGTTTCCGGGTAGCCGCGGAAATCGTACGCCGCACCGACGCCTTCGTGCTCGACGTACCCGCCGATACGCCGAACTTCACGCCGTATCCCGCTGGCACCGTACTCGCGCGCGATGGCGAGAACACCTACACCGTGTCGCACCCCGAGGAACGCATCGTCTTCCCCAATCCAAACGTGGCGAATGGACTGCGCGCAGGCGTCATGGTCGTGCCCGACTGATCCGGTCCAGGGGGCCCGCGTGCGGCGGGCCGCGCTCCGAAACGCCGTCGGAGACGCCCTACGCACAAACGCGGCTGAACGTCTTCAAACGTCTGTCGGAGTGTCGTCACCACGCAGGGATGCGGGTAGCATCGCCCCTTCTTTTCATCAACGAGAAGGCGCCTGGCGAGGCATCCGCACCGAGCGCTGCATCGCTCCGACCCGCCACCGACGACATGCCCCACGGTTTATTTCGTTCCCTGACCTGCCGCGATCGCTCCACGAGTTTCAGCGCCGACGCGCCCGTCCTTGCACCGCACTCCGCGCGGCATCGGAATCTCGCACTCGACCTCACCGTGGTACAGCAGAAGATGGCCACCCCGGCCTCCCACGTCAGTATGAAAGTCGACATCAATGGCAACACGCGGCGCGCAGCGCCCGGATGTGTCGAATTCGCCCTCGTCGCCCGACATGTCACCAACTCGCGCCCAGGCAGCGACGGCGCCCTTGCCAGCAGCCGCGCCGAAAACGGTGACGCCTTTGCCCGAGCGCGGCACATCTACGCAGCGCTGCGCGACGAAATCGCCGCGCCTGCGTTGCGCAGACGCACGCACACGACGCAGGTTGCGAAGGGGCACGTCCCCTCGCCCCGCGGCGCGCGACGCGCGGCGGCCCAGGAAGACGCCATCATGTCGCTGCCGTGGTACGAGGCGCTGCAGCCACACCTGCGTGCCGAAGCGCAAGCCCTCGCACAACGCGGACTCGACGTGGGCGAAGTCCGTCGTCGCTTCGACGCGCTCATGCGACACGAGCGCCCGGGCCTGTCGCTGCGATCGTTGCGCGTGGGCACGGAACGCGATGCGCTGCCGTTCGCCGTCGGCTCCGCCCTGATCGCGCTCCTCGTCGACAGCGTGGATCCCGAGCGTACGCAGTCTGCGATGTGGCCGGCGGTGGAGGCTACGAGCGTCGTTTTCATCAATTTGCTGGGGATGGCTCGCTTCAACGCGTGCTATCCGGCGCTGCGCAGGAAGGTGCAGCGAATCACGCCGGCGCAGGGCCAGGAGGCGCTGAGCTGGATGCTCCGTCACCCTGCGCGCGAGGTCGTCGCCCATGTGCTGGGGTTCGTGTTCTGTTACGGCGTGATGCGAAACGGCATGCGGCTGGGCGTGGAGGCGGGACTGTCCGCCGCGCTGCCGGGTGTGATGTCGCATCGGTTCGCGAACACGATACATGCCGGGCTGGAAATTCTTCTCGCCCCGATTCCCGGCATGCTGTTGTTGCCGATGATCGAACGTATCGGCATGCCACCGGAAGACGCGCGCCTGGAGCTCCTTATCCAGGATCGGTTTGCGGATCTGATCACCGGAGCCGGCGTGCAGCCCGGTGTCGCGACGCCGGGCTGCTGGTCCGTCTTCTGGCAGAACCTGAGGCTTCTTCTGGGCTCGGGAGCGCCGCGCGCGATATGGCTCACGCTGACCTTGGGCTTCTATTTTCTGTCGTCGTTGCGCGAAGGCGCCTGCACCGCCTCTTTTACCGACGACGATGCATTGCCGTTCGCCGGGAACTCGACCCCTTTCGATGCACCGTCCGTCGACGACGGCACGGGCATCGACTGGCACGTGCAGGCACTCCTCGCGGTGATCTACGGCACGATCGCGACGGCCCTCGGCCTACAGGGAGTGTCGTCCCGACACGAGGACATCAGCTCGGCACACACGCGGCGGCGCGGGCGGCCGAAGATCAGCACCATCACCATGACTTCGCAAGCGGACTCCGGCCACTCGTCCGCGAGCTCGTTCTCCGGCATGACCGTTGATCACGGCGATCCGCTCGGCGACGGTGGCGACGCTTCTGGCGGCACATCTGCCGACAGGTCTTTCGGCGACACATCGGGCGATACGTCGGGTGACGATATGGTCTTCCTGTCGATAGGCGAAACATCTGGCGCCTGCACGCAGGCCGGCTGTCGGACAGCGCCCGACGCCTCTGCGCGTTCGTCGCCCTCGGCGCACGCCACGCGGCCGGCACACTCGGCGCGTCGACACGGGACGGCAGTCGCACCGGCCGACATTCCGCGGCGCCGGGTGGGCGCCGCGGACGATCCTGGCAGCCCCAACGATCCGCAAGCGTCGGGAGACCCAGGCAACCCACGTGACTCAAGCGGCCGCACGGTGGTTACCCCCGCCGGCAGCCTGTCCGATTTGACGACACCTTTGTGACGAAGTGTTGCAGCGCACTTGCCGTGACTGCCCCGGCATGGCATCTTCCTTCACGAGCGCGCCCACTGCGCATGAAAAATCCGCCGGACGCGCCTTTTCGGCGCGCCGCCCCCGCCTGCTGGAGCGCCTATGATTTCCACCACCCCGAGCGAACTCGCCCGTAATCTGCTGATCATTCTGGTACTCAGCCTGCTGATGATCGGCACCCTGTGGGTCCTGTTGCCGTTTCTGCCCGCGCTGATCTGGGCGGTCACGATCGTCGCCTCGACCTGGCCCCTGCTCATCGGCCTGGAACGCCGCCTCTGGGGCCGTCGCTGGCTTGCCACGACCATCATGATCGTTGGCATGCTGATCATCGTCGTCGCACCGCTGTCGGCCGCCATCGGCACGCTGATCGGACACGCGAGCGACATCAGCGAACAGGTGCATTCGATCGGACAGCGCGGTCTGCCCACGGCGCCCGACTGGCTCGCGCGCATTCCCGTGATCGGACAACGCGCCAGCGACGAATGGCAGGCGCTGGCCGCCGCCGGTCCCGGCGGGCTCGTCGCCAAGGTCCAGCCATACGCGGTCAAGGCGGCATCGTGGGGGTTCTCCAAGCTCGGCTCGATCGGCCTGCTCTTCGTCCATCTGGGATTGACGCTGATCATCTCCGCCATCCTCTTCATGCAGGGGGACCGCGCCGCACGCGCGCTCATCCGCACGGCCCGACGTCTGGGCGGCGATCGGGGTGAAGAATCGGTGCGGCTGGCCGGCATGTCGATTCGGGCGGTGGCGCTCGGCATCGTGGTCACGGCCGTGACGCAATCGCTGCTCGGTGGACTGGGGTTGTGGCTGACCGGCGTTCCGCTGCCGGGCTTCCTCACGGCGCTCATGCTGGTGCTGTGCATCGCGCAAATCGGACCGTTCCCGGTGCTGCTCTCCAGCGTGGGGTGGCTCTACTGGCAGGACAGCCCGACGCTCGCCACGCTGCTGCTCGTGCTCTCGGTGTTCATCGGCATGCTCGATAACGTGATGCGTCCAATGCTCATCCGCCGCGGTGCGGATCTGCCGATGACGCTGATTCTCGCCGGCGTGCTCGGCGGCATGCTCACGTTCGGGATCGTGGGTCTGTTCGTGGGCCCCGTCATCCTCGCCGTGACGTACACGCTGTTGATGGCCTGGATCAACGACGGCTTGAACCGGCCAACGCTGGCGCCCACGGGCGCACCGGCCGTCTCGCCGGAACCGTCGGTAGCACCAGTGACGCCGAATAATAGCGCTCCCGCTGCGGAGGCTTCGACGCCCGCCCAACCTGCGGCCAAGACAATGGATGCTCACGACGATACGCGCGCCTAGGAGACATCCTTGTCACGTGGAGCGGACGTATTTTTCGGATCGCTTCACCTGTCGCCACACGACGCGGCATGGCTAAATGGTCTCCATCATCACACGACGCCAGGAGCCATCGAATGCCCAATACCTCAACCCAACAGGTCAACGCCAAACCCGCGCGGCGATCGCTGCGCGTGCCCCGCCGGGCACGACTGGGCGACCCACCACTGCTGCGACGCGTGGGCGACGAACTGGCCTACACCCCCACGCGTTGCCGCGTCACCGCGAGTCTGACCATCCTGCGCTCGGGGACATGGTGGCAACACCTTGCAGCGACAGCGCTCACCGACGTGTGCATGCACATGCAAAAGCAGGCATCGGAACCTGAGCCACCGAAATGAAACGCGCCGCCCGGCGAACCGGTGCGGCGCGTTTCTCCCGACTTGATCGACGCAGCGACTTATCGCGCCTTCGCCGGCAGAATCTTGCCGGCGACTTCGCCAAAGCCCACGCGATAGCCGTCGCCCTGGCACCAACCCGCCATCACGACGGTGTCGCCGTCCTCGATAAACGTGCGCTGCGCGCCGCTGGCGAGCGTGATCGGGTTCTTGCCGTTCCAGGTGAGTTCGAGCAGGCTGCCGAACGAGTCAGGCGTCGGCCCACTGATCGTGCCCGATCCCATCAGATCGCCCACGCGCACGTTGCAGCCCGACACCGTGTGGTGTGCGAACTGCTGGGCCATGCTCCAGTACATATGGCGGAAGTTGGTGCGGCAGATCGACGTCGGCTGCGCGTCGCTTTCGGCCTGCAGGAGCACTTCGAGTTCGATGTCGAACGCATGCTTGCCCTGCTGTTGCAGGTATGAGAGCGGTTGCGGCGTCTGCTCTGGACCGGCAACGCGGAACGGCTCGAGCGCGTCCATCGTGACCACCCACGGCGAAATGGACGTACCGAACGTCTTGGCGTTGAACGGGCCGAGTGGCACGTATTCCCACTGCTGCAGGTCGCGTGCCGACCAGTCGTTGAGCAACACCATGCCGAAGATGGCCGCTTCGGCGGCCTCGACGCTGAGCGCTTCGCCGAGCGAAGTGTCGCGGCCGACGATGAAGCCGGTTTCGAGTTCGAAATCGAGCTTGCGGCACGCGTCGAAGATCGGACGTGGCTGGTCAGGCAGCTTGATCTGTCCGTTCGGACGATGAATGTTCGTGCCGCTCACGACCACCGAGCTGGCGCGACCGTTGTAGCCGATCGGGATTTCGAGCCAGTTCGGCAGCAGCGCATTGGCCGGGTCGCGGAACATGCTGCCCACGTTGGTCGCGTGCTCTTTCGACGAGTAGAAGTCGGTGTAGCCCGGCACCTGCACTGGCAGATGCAGCGTCGCGTCGGCAAGTGGCACGAGTGCCTGTGCGCGCAACGCGGCGTTATCGCGCAACGCGGCGTCGCCGTCGGTGGCCAGCAGCGAGGTCAGGCGCGCGCGCGTGGCGCGCCACGCGGCGCTGCCCAGCGACACGAAGGCGTTGATCGACGACTGGTTGAAGACGAGTGTCTCGTCGGCCTTGAGCACGCCGGCCGCTTCGAGGGCGGCCAGATCAAGCACCTGATCGCCAATGGCCACGCCCACGCGCGGCGACGGCTGCGCCTGAGTCGAGAACACGCCATACGGCAGGTTTTGCAGCGGGAAATCCGTCACACCGGTATTGGCGGACGCGACCCAGCTTTGCGGGAGAGCGGACATATGAATTCCTTTTTCGGGGAAGTGCTGCGGCCGGCGCGGCGGGAATCGCCGGGCCGGCCGTCTCAATGGTGGCGATGTGGTAAGCGAACGCCGCTTACTTCTGGCTCGGATTGAAGTGCTTTTTCAAACCTTGCCAGCACGTGTAGTAGTTGCCTTGCAGTTGCGGCGACTCCAGCGCGAATCGCGTCGGACGAATGACCGCGGGCGTCTCGAACATGAAGGCCATCGTGGCATCGACCTTGTGCGGCTTGCTCGTGTCGGCCGCGGAGGCCTTCTCGAACGTATCCGCATCGGGGCCGTGGCCCGACATGCAGTTGTGCAGGCTCGCGCCGCCCGGCACGAAGCCCTCGGCCTTGGCGTCGTACACGCCATGGATCAGGCCCATGAACTCACTCGCAATGTTGCGGTGGAACCAGGGCGGACGGAATGAGTTTTCCATCGCGAGCCAGCGCGGCGGGAAGATCACGAAGTCGATGTCGTCGACACCCGGCGCGTTGCTCTGCGATTGCAGCACCAGGAAGATGGACGGATCCGGGTGGTCGTAACTGATCGAGCCGATGGTGTTGAAGCGGCGCAGGTCGTACTTGTACGGCGCATAGTTGCCGTGCCACGCCACCACGTCCAGCGGCGAGTGACCGATGTCCGCACGCCAAAGCTCACCGCCGAACTTCGCCACCAGTTCGAAGTCGCCTTCGACGTCTTCATAGGCCGCCACGGGCGTGAGAAAGTCGCGCGGATTTGCCAGGCCGTTCGAGCCGATCGGGCCGAGATCGGGCAGGCGGAACAAGGCGCCGTAGTTCTCGCAGACGTAGCCGCGAGCGCGGCCGTCGAGCAGCGTGACGCGAAAACGTACGCCGCGCGGCAGCACAACGATCTCGTAAGGCTCGACATCAAGCACGCCGAACTCGGTCGCAATACGCAGCCGGCCGTCCTGAGGCACGACCAGCAGCTCGCCGTCGGCATTGTAGAAAAAGCGGCCTTCCATCGACTTGTTGGCCGCGTAGAGGTGGATGCCGCAACCGTGCCCGGCATCCGGGCCGCCGTTGCCGGCCATCGTCACCATGCCGTCGACGAAATCGGTCGGCACGTCGGGCATCGGCAGCGGGTCCCAGCGCAGTTGGTTAGGCGGCGCGGGAACGTCGCCGAAGTGGCTCAACCAACGGGACTGTTCGATGGCCGTGAACGGCTGATGGACCGCGGCGGGGCGAATGCGATACACCCAGGAGCGGCGGTTATGGCCGCGCGGCGCGGTAAACGCCGTGCCCGAGAGTTGTTCCGCATAAAGTCCATACGGCGCGCGTTGCGGCGAGTTTTGTCCGATGGGCAGTGCACCGGGCAATGCCTCGGACGCGAATTCGTTGGCGAATCCGGACAAATAGCCCAGTTCCCCCTGGATTTGATCAGCTTGGCGCATGACTGGCCTCGTCTCCTGGTTTCGAATGCGACCATTGTCTGACAAGACACCACATTTTGCGATATAAATAGACAAATCCACTATATTCACAATGCGAATAATACAACCGCACCATGATTTCCTTGCGCGATGTCGATCTGAACCTGCTGGTGGTTTTTCATGCGGTGCTCACACATCGGAGCATTTCCCAGGCCGCGCGTGAACTGGGGCTGTCGCAGCCTGCGGTCAGCAACGGGCTGGCGCGACTGCGCCAAACGTTCGATGACGAGTTGTTCACGCGCACGGGCACGGGCATGCAGCCGACGCCGTTCGGCGAGGCGCTGGCTGAGCCCGTATCGGCGGCACTGGCGGGGATTTCACGCGCGATAAACCATCGCGAGGCCTTCGATCCCGCGACCAGTCAACGCGCCTTCACGTTGGCAATGACAGACGTCGGCGAGGTATATTTCATGCCCGCGCTCGTCGATCTGTGCACCCGGCTCGCGCCGGGCGTACGCATCAGCACGGTGCGCGCGACGCTGCCCGACCTGAAGGAGGAGATGGCCGCCGGCCGCATCGATCTCGCGGTCGGGGCGTTCGACGACCTGACCGGCCCCTTCTTCCAGCGCCGCCTGTTTCGCCAGCAGTACGTCAGCATGTTTCGCATCGGGCATGCACTGGACAAGCCTGGCGCAGGCCTCGCGGCGTTTCAGGCGGCTCGGCATCTGTTCGTCTCGACGGGCGACAATCCCTACGCGCGGGTCAATCAATTGCTCGCGCAAGCCGGCTTCGGTGCGGACGCCAATTTCTGGGTTCCGCACTTCATCGCCGTGCCATATGTCGTGAGCGTCAACGACCTCGTCGTGACCGTTCCGCAGAAGTTCGCCGAACGCGCCGCGGCGCCCTTCGGACTACGCTTCGTCAAACCGCCGTTGCGCCTGCCGGCATTGCAGACGAACGTGTTCTGGCATCGCCGGTACCACCAGGACGCCGGCAATCAATGGCTGCGGCAAATCATCTCGGAGCACTTCGTGGAGTAGGTGCTGCGGGAATCAGGCGTCGCTGACGATGGCGTGCCCTTGCGAACGCAGCCATTCGTTCCAGGCGATATCGAGCGCATCGAGCGCCGCCTCCATCTGCCCTGGCGACGCCTGCGGGGCGAGGTGTTCGACCTGTGCGGCAAGCGTCGCGAGTGAACTCAGTCCGAAGGTCATGTAACCGCCGCGAAGCCGGTGCGCCGAATGGCGCAGCGTCTCGCGCGATAATGCGGCCAGCGCCGCACGGCAATTGGCGATGTCCTGATCGGCGATGTTCACGAATGCGTCGAGCATATCCGATAGCGGCATCCGCCCCTCGTTCGACGCCGGGGCGTCCGGTGCATGCTCCGCATCGGGTTCGGCGAGAGGCGCCGGCAGCGGCGCGATCTCGCCGCACAGCGATGGGTAACGTCGCCGCACGACTTCTATGACGCGCATCAGCGAACGCGCGTCGACGGGCTTGTAGACGACCGCATCGTACGGCGACTTCGCATCGCGATCGTGGCGCAACGTCACGTCGGCCGTCGCCGCCACCACCGGCACGTGCTCGGCGCGCGCCTTGATCTCTGTCGCGAGCGCATGACCGGACATGTGAGGCATGTTGGCGTCGGTGATCACGAGCATGTGAGACTCGGCGTCAAACGCGTCCAGGGCCTCGCGCGGGTCATGGTAGCAATCGACGATCGCGCCCAACCCTTCCAACTGACGGGAAAGCAGCATGCCGCTGATGGGATGATCGTCGGCGACCAGCACGTACCACCCTGCCAGCGGCTGCGCACGCGCTTGCGCATCCGGGGCCGGCAGTTCCCCGTGAGCTGTCAGCCCCGGATGCGGCATCGAACCCAGTGCGTCCCACAACTCCGCTTGCTGAAAGAGCGCGATGTCGCGCGGCCACGCACGTGTCGCGCCCGTTGGTCGATCGACCGGCGCGGAGCGCAGCAGATAGACGTCCGTGCCTGCCATGCCGCGCACCGGCCACTCGTCGGCGAACATCAGCAGACCGGCGTCCTGCGCGCGGCCCGCTCCCGTGGACCACGACACCGCATCGCCATGTCGCACCGGCACATAACCGGCGCGACGAATCAGGGCTTCGAGATACCAATGCCGGCGCGACAGCGCGCTGACATAACCGAACGTTTCGCCGGATTCGATCACGACCGGCGCTTCACTTTCTGGCGCCCATGGCAAGCGCAGCGTGAAGGTCATCGTCGTACCCTCTCCCTCGCGGCTGTCCACCTGCAATTGGCCACCGAGCATGCCCACGAACTGCTGTGAGATGGCCAGTCCCAATCCTGTGCCGTGCTGCATGCCGGGCTCGTTCGTGCTTTTGCCGAACGGACGGAACAGATCGGCAAGATCCTCCGCAGCGATGCCTGCTCCGCTGTCGTTCACGGCAAAGGTCACGTCGCAGCCCTGCGCGTCGGCGCGTGCGAGCATGGCACTGAACGCGACGTGCCCCTTCTCGGTGAACTTGATGGCATTGCCGACCAGGTTGGTGACGACTTGCCCGATCCGCAATGCGTCGGTATGCACGGCACGCACAAGCGCCGGGTCGATCATCCAGTCGAGCGTCAGACCCTGCAAGCGCGCACGTCCGGTAAACGACAGCCCCACGGCCTCGAGCTCCTTGAGCAACGAGCAATCGCGGGCGTTGAGCTCGAAACGCCCGACCTGCATGCGGGAATAATCGAGCAGATCGTTGATGAGGTCGAGCAGGTTGCGCGTCGAGCTTTCCATCACATCGACGTAGTAGCGATGATCGTCGCCAAGGTTCTGCGCGCTCAGCAACTCCAGCGACGCCAGCGTGCCATAGAGCGGCGTGCGCATTTCGTGGCTGACCGTGGTCAGGAAGACGTCCTTCGCCCGGTTGGCGGACTCGGCCGCCAGACGCGCCTTGCGTTGTTCCAGCTCGAACCGGCGTTGCTCGGTCACGTCGGAGAGCGTGGCGATGAGCACCGGCGCCTCGCGGAAGACCGTATCGACGAAGCTCACGGCGTAATGGCGCTCGCCGGCATCGTCCATTGCGCTGAGCAGGCGCCGCACCGGACGCGTGACCACCCCGCTGTTCAGTTGACGATACATGCGGGTGAGCTCACCGTCGCCCAGTTGCCGCAACAGGTCGACCGTGCCCGCATAGGCCGGATTGCTCATGACGACGGCGGGCTCGAACGGATCGAGGATCGCCATGCCGACGGGCGCCGTCTCGATGAGCGTCTGCGTGAAGGCGTCGCGCTCGAGCAGCGTCGTCGTGCGCTGACTTGCCGGCTCGATGATGCGCTGACGTATGTAACGCATACCGGCGTACACGCCGCCAGCGTACAGAAGCAGGAGCAAGGTGGCGCCGAACAGCAGAGGCGCATTCTGGTGCAGCAGGCTCGACGGCCGCGTGGCATAGCGCACAAACCACGGCGCCGACGGGAGGCGTCGCTCGAAGACGATGCGCTGGCCGTCGCTGCGAAGTGCCATTTGCGCACCGCCGAACAGTGGCAACGTGACAAGCGTACGCAGGCGGCCAAGCGTTGAGAGCGGTATGCCGGCGGTGGCGATGACCAGACCATCGTCCGAAATCAGCTGCAGGGATTCCCCGGTCTGCTGGAAGTTGCGCATGCGCGGCGGTACCAGCATCTCGGGCGACATGCTCGTGCCGATGTACAACAGCAGATGTCCGTCCAGATCGCGAATCGGCATGAAGTTCGCGACAGTCTTCAGATGCGTGACGGGGTGTTCGTAGTTGTAGGTCCAGAACGGACCGTCGTGATTGCCATGCGCCCGCGCATGATAGCGCTCAACCTTGTTGATTTCGGCGAGCATCATGCGTGTGTCCTGCGCCAGCTTGGCGGAGTTGAACGCATCCCGCCCGGCTGCCGGACGATAGGCCGCAAAAGCGCCGTCGGGCGACATGATGAACGTCTCGTCCTGTCCGTCGAGCGGGCTCCAGAAGTTGGCGTCGAGCACCATGAGCCGCAGGGTCAGCCGCGCGTAGAGTTCCGCGCGCTCGAGCGGAATCTCGGCGAGCTTGACGATCTCGAACTGGCCATCCCAGCCGACACCGTTGATTCGCCTGGCCGTGCCGACAGGCATCTGCGACAGCGGTTGCAGAACACGATCGGTCAGCGCCTGCGTCACGCCACCCTGGCGAGCCTGTCTGGACTGCGTGGACTGCGCCATCGCCCGCGCCTGCTCGTTGAAGATCTCGAGATCGCGAATCTCGCGACCCACGGCCGCAAAAAATGCCTCGGTCTTCTGACCGCCCTGCCAAAGCGCGCCAAACAGCGCATACGACACGGCCGCGCCCCAGACCGACAGGCCAAAGAGCAGCGCAAGCAGGCCGCCTACACGAAGCAGGCGGCCTGCAATGGCGATGTCACGCATCATGGTCCTGGCGGGCATTGACACCAGTGCCCGGTGGCGGCGCGGACTCAGGCTGCGCTCGCTGTTTCGGTTTCGGCTTCGCCTTCATGCCCGAACTGGACCGGACTCGAGACGTGCAGCTTGAACAACTCCATGTCGGTGCGGCAGCCCAGCTTGCACATGGCCATGCGCTTCTGGTTGTTGATCGTCTTGGCCGAGCGCTTGAGCGCTGCGGCGATCTGCGACACGTTCTGGCCATCCAGATACATGCGCAGCACTTCCATCTCCTTGGGCGAGAGCGGGCGGCGAGCCGTCGGCTTGCGGCGCATCTGCTCCTCGAGGATCTGTTCGGCGCGGCCGCCGCGATAGCTCATGCCACGCCGGCAGCGTTCCACGCAGACGGTGATTTCGCGCAGATCGTCGGACTTGGTCATCACGCCGAGCACGCCGCAGTCGTCGAGCGCGCGGAGGATGGCCGGCTGCTCGATCGAGGTGAAGACGATGATCTTGACGTCGCGGTAGTTGCGACGCACGCGATTGATCATCCCGAGACCATCACCGAAAATGCCGCCGGGCATGCAGTAATCCGTGATGAGCACATCCACGGAGTTCTTCTCCAGTGCCTCGAACAGTTCGGTGGAGTTGGACACTGGCGGCAGCACATGGAAGCCGGGATCCGAGGAAAGCATTTCACGCAGCGTGGAGGCAATGATCGGGTGATCGTCGGCAATCAGAATTTTTACCATCATGTGCAGAATCCTTTTCAAAGAAGTCAGCCGTGGGCGCGCGCGATCCTCCGCCGTGTCTACGCGTCATGGCCTCCTAAAAGAGGAATGCGTGTCGGGCTGACACACTCGTTGGTCACTGGCGAGTGACCGCGTTGTCGTTACGCGATGTCTTGCGGGGCACCGGCACTGCCGACACCCGGCCTCGCGTTATCCTGCGGCGTCGGGCGACCTCGCGTCGCCGACCGTTGTCCACGCGGAGCACGTCTTGTACCCCGCGAGCCGCGTGTCCCCCTGTCCGGTGACCGGCTTGACGCAGTAGCGGATCCGCACCCCGCGCAGGCCGGCAGACGGCATCATTTCCCGGGCGCGTCCTACGACCCGGATACGCGTCGGCCCGGACGCCGCTTCCCACAGATGCACGCTATCGGTCTCAGGCCAGTCGGCCATCCATCGATAAGTCCCGTTCACGACGCGGCCCACTTGTGGCGTACCGCTCATTGCGACGGCAGCGGCTACCGGCCGCAAACGGGCATCGAGGTCCTTCGTTACCACCGGCGAACGGGCCGCTTCCGAGAGCGATGCCCCTGCGCTCTCCGCTTCCGCGCCCGGCCCCGTGCTGTTCACCGTTGGCGGCTGGTACTCGCTACATCCCGCGAGCCACATCGCCACCGCGGCACCAATCAGGCCTGTGCGAACCTGCCGCACCGTTGCGCGCACCGCACTTGCGGATTGCATGAAACCTGAAAGGAGAGCGTCAATGTGTGTCGTGGTCATCAATGAAATACTGACCCAGCGACGAGTGACGATCAATGCCATCTGTCGCTTTTACGATCAGCACGAATATAGGATAAATCTATAAAACCCGACCAATTTGAACTTATTTATAGGAAACATCCTAGTTCAGAATAGGCGGATTACCGACTTTGGTTCGCGCACTGCACGCATGCGACGGCGTTTTAACGCAGGATTTACTTAATTCCCGCGAGCCGCGTGCTTCAGGCACGTTCCAATGGACAGTCACGTGATGAAAAGATTCATTCAATGTGACATCAATAACGACTGTCGGTTTGAGATGGCGCCGCTATGTACGTTTCAACCGAAAGGGCAATTCACTCGAAAAGCGTTGTGATTTTCGAGGGAATTAAGTCGGCATGGAAATGCGCCCTACATCTCGCGGGTGCAACCATGCGTGTATGCACGTATTCCGGCGCTCGCCCGATGACCTGATGACATGCCGGCTTTCGACAATGTCAGCCGCCGAAGGCCTTCACGAACATGCCCGCTGCAACAAAGGCCATCAAGGCGGAGAAAATCTGCTGCAATCGCGCAGCGGCGAGGCGCGGCGCAAGCGCGCGCCCCAGAATCATTCCTGTGACGGCGCCCGCGACAAACAGCCAGCCCCGCTCTCCGGGATGCATGCCGTGCCACCATGCGTTCGCCACCGTTCCGGCGGAAATCAGCGCGATGACGAACAACGACGTTGCCACCACACCGTGCACCGTGATGTCGGAAAAGCGGCGCAGCGCGGGAACGATAACGAAGCCGCCGCCAACGCCTAGCAATCCCGAGGCAAATCCGGAAACCGCGCCGATGGCGCCGAGCGTACCTGCGACGCGGCGCGTCCAGTGCAGGCGTCCCGTTGCAGGATCAAGCCGGCACGGCGGCAGCGGCACGGCGCTGTCCGTCGCGCCACCCACCGGTGCGCAGGCGCGATTGCCGCGAGAGGCGCGATACATCCGTGCGGCGACGACCAGCATGGCCGCGGCAAACAGGCCGACGAGCCATCGTTCGGGCAGACGATGTGCCATCCAGGTGCCAAGCGGCGCAACGCACACACCGATCCCCGCCATGAGCATGGCAGCCCGGTAACGCACGAGGCCGGCACGCAGGCCTTGCGCACTGCCGACAGCGGCGCTCGCACCGACGGCGAGAAGCGCCACCGGCCCGGCTTGCGGCACTCCCCAACCCAGCCCGAACACCAGCGCAGGCACTGCAAAGATCCCGCCTCCCGCTCCCGTCAATCCCAGCACCAGACCGACGGCCGCGCCCAGCAGGGCCGCCATCGGAGACACGCTCGAAATTTCAGGGAACATGGGCGATATCCAGCAAAAAGTGGCTTGGCACCACCCAAATCACTAATAGTCATATGCTTATGACTGTGGATTATATAGAAACCAACCTGAACAGAAAAGTCCGGGATGGCGTTGGCGTCGCCGGGGGACGCCCACCGGCCGCGGCTCCCAAGCCATTTCGACCCGACTTTCAATCGTATTCGGGCGACTCGCCGGCCTTTTTTCAAGTCGCTTACGGCCGTTTTCAGGCCGCTCTGGTCGACGTCCTGTCGGACGCCGTCCTCGGCACCGCCCAGACTTCGGCCAACGCCCGAATCCGCCTGTCCGGGACTCGGGACAGGAAGTCCGCCGCCTTCTCGAGAAACGCCGGGGTGGCCGTTGCCGGCACTTGGGACAGCCACGTCAGCGCCACGTCGAACTGTTCCTGCCCGATCAGCAGACGCGCAACATTGAATTGCCCGCGAAAGTCGCCGCCCAGCGCCGCCTGCCGATACCAGTCGAAGGCGTGCGCCATGTCGCGCTGGACTTCCCAGCCGTCCTCGAAGAAGCCGCCCAGCAGATTCTGCGACTTGGCGTGTCCGAGCGCCGCGGCCTTCTCCAACCAGTCGAGCGCCGCCTTGCGATCCGTCTCGCCGCCACGCCCGAGCGCGAGCAGCGTAGCAAGGTTGTACATGCCCCACGGCTCGTTGCGACGCGCGGACTGCCGGTACCAGTAACGTGCCACGTCGTCGCTGACGGGCACGCCCCAACCGTTCTCATAGCACCGCCCGACCATGTTCGCCGCCATGCCGTGACCGGCGTGTGCGGCGCGCTTGAACCAGTCGAGTGCGGCCACGGGATCGGGCGCAACCCCGCGGCCGTCCAGCAACCATTGCGCGTACACCGTTTGCGCCTCGGTATGCCCCGCCTGTGCAGCCGTCGCAAGCCACGCGAGCGCCGTTTCCGGCGGTCCGGCGAGGATTTCCCGAATCTGCGCGGAGGTGAGCGTCGCGATTTGCGACGGCGTAACGCGCATCAGTAACGCGCGGTGAGCGAGACGATCGCGCTGCGCCCCGGCGCCATCGACGCGTAGTGCGCCGGGTAGGCCTGGTCGAAATAGCGGCGATTGAAGATGTTCTGCACGTTGAGCTGCGCCGTGATCTTCTTGTTGATGCGCCATGCGGCCATCGCATCGAAACGCCAGTACGCCGGAATCTCGCGCAGATTGGCCGGATCGCCGAACACGCTCGACGTGTAGAACGCGCCGCCACCGACGGTCACCGCCGGAATGATGTCGTAGGTCGTCCACAGGCTGAAGCTGTTGCGCGGCGTATTCGGGAACTGCTTGCCGTTGTTCGACGCCGCCGTGCCGGTGCCGTTATCCGTGAGCTCGCTCTTCATGTACGTGTAGCCGCCGAACACCTGCCACTTGTCCGTGAGCTTGCCGGCGAAGCCCAGCTCGAGCCCCTTCACGTTCTTGCCGCCGACCATCGCATACGTGTTGTCCGCCATCGTCACACGGGCGTTGGTCGTTTCGATGTAGAACAGCGCGGCGGTGAGCAACAAGCGTTCGCCAAGCACGTTCCACTTCGTTCCGATCTCGTACGAACGGTTCTTCTCGGGGGCGAGATCGGCCGCGTTCACACCCACGCCGCCGCGGCCGGGCAGCAGACTCTGCCCTTCGCTCCCTTCACCGAGCAGCGAGCCCGCCGGCACCGACGACGTGGCATACGACGCGTAGATACTGCCATTGGGCAGCGGCTTGTACGTCACGCCGGCCTGCCAGTTGAACAGCGTATCGTCGCGCGAAGTGGTCTTGCCGCCGTTGGCGCGCGTATCGGTGAAATCCGTGGAGTAACGATCGACACGGGCGCCGAGGTTGATTTGCCACTCCTTCGACAGATCGATGGTATCGAAACCGTAGACGGCGGCCGTGAGCGTGCGCTGGAAGGCCGGATCGTCGTTCAGACGAATGCTGCCGGTCCACGGATCGTACGGATTCGGGTTGTACAGGCTCGTGCAGTTGTAACCCGATGCCGCGCCGATACCCCGCAGACACGAGTTCGTCGCCCCCGAACCGCTGCCCGACGCCACGGTGTAAGTGTCCTTGCGGCTCGATTCGCGTGAGAACTCGGCGCCGATGTTGAAGCTGTGCTTGAAGCGTCCGGTGTGCGCCTCGCCGAACAGTTCGGTCTGGTTTGCAATGCTCCACACGTTGCTGTCGCGCGTATTGGTGCGGCGCCAGACCTTGCCGTTGGCCACGTTGCCCTGGCTGTCGTCGGGCTGCGTCCAGATGTAGCTCTGCGAGGACTTCGTGTAGCGCGTCATGTTGCGCACGGTGAGCGTCGGCGAGATGTCGTGCTCGATCTTGATCGTGCCGATGTCCGACGACGTGCGACGGAAATCGCGATTGTCCAGGCCGTAGAAGTTGTTCGCGTTGACGGCAGCCGGTCCCGTACGGCGCCCCGGCGCGTAGTTGTACGGAATACCCGAGTCGGGCAGGCCGTCCGACTGCATGTGATAGAAACTTGCGACCACTCGCGTGGGGGTGCCCAGCCCGAACGCGACCGACGGCGCAATCCCCCAGCGCGAATCGTAGATGGCGTCGCGACCGGCCACTCCGGCGTCGTGGCCCATGAGGTTCAGGCGGAAGGCGGCGTGATCGCCGACCTGCCAGTTGCCGTCGGCCGTCAGGCGTTTGTACTTCGCGTTGCCCAGGCCGACCGTGCCTTCGGCGAAGGTGCCGAGCTTGGCTTCCTTGCTCACGATGTTCACGCTTCCGCCCGCCCCGCCGCGCCCGCCGTAGGCGCCGCTTGCGCCCTTCACGATTTCGACGGCCTCGGTGTTGAACATCTCGTGCGTGGTCGCGCCAACGTCGCGCATACCGTCGACGAACAGGCTGCCCTGCGTGTCGTAGCCGCGCAGGAATGGACGATCGCCCAGCGGATTGCCCCCCTCGCCCGCGCCAAAGGTGATGCCGGGCACGGTACGCAACGCTTCGGTCAAAGTGCTCGAGCCGGTGCTTTGCAGCAGGGGTTCGGGGATGACGGTGACGGCGCGCGGCGTGTCGAGAATCGGCGCGGTGAATTTCTGCGACGACGAGTAATCGGTCTTGAAACTGTCCCGTTCGCCGGTGACATTGAGGCTGGGCAGTTGCACGTCGGCCGCAGTGTTCCTGTTCGTGGTCCCGGCGTCGGCCGCCATCGCGCCTTGCGCGCTCAGAATGCCCACCAATGCGGCGCTCAACTGCGAGCGGCGCAGCGTCATCGGTCCTGCTTGCATCTCGGATTTCCCCCCTTGGAGATCACTGGATATCGGCGATCCGCGAACCGTACGTGTTCTGTCGTTGTTCTGTACCTGCAAGGGAAAAGGAACGACATGCGGCGTTGCGCCATCGTCGCCCGGTCTACTGCCATTGCCAGCCACAGCCGTCGAATCAGTCAATACTGAACCGGAATCGTCCTTAGCGAAATGCGAATTATTCCTATTTTTAATAATAGTTGCAAATGGTTTGTAATATTCGCGAAGCGACGGCGTGATTTCCGGGGTATGTGTGGAGGGCGCCGAAGCGGGCCGAAGCCGCGTCGGCCTTGCCTGATAGGGTTGACGGCGCGCTCGCGCGCTCAACGCATCGGAAAGAAAACGACCGCTACCGACGGACTTCGACGTTGGCGGGCAGCGCACCGGCGGTGTCTCCAGCACCGTCGGCGCGAAGTTCCGCGAGGATATCGCCGGTATGTGCGCCGGGGGCCGGTGGATCGACGTGCGTCACGGGACTCCGCCCATTGAGCCGCACGGGCGACGCGATCGTGTGCGTCGTCTCTCCGCTGGGCAGCACCATGGGACGCACCCAGCCCATGTGAGCGACCTGCGGATCGGCCAGCACCCGCGAGTACGTGCTGATAGCGGTGCAAGGCACGCCGACGGCATGCAGGCGCGCAAGCCAGACGCCTCGGTCTTCCAGCATGAACACGGCTTCGAGCACGTCGCGCAGCGCCGCCTGATGACGCGCACGCTCGCGCGCACTGGCAAAACGCGAATCGTCGAGCAGGTCGACGCGGTGCACCAGCGCACAGATGGCCTGCCAGTGCGCCGGTCCGTCGAGATCCATGCCGAAGTAGCCGTCGCGGGCGCGGAACGTCGGCCAGGGCGCCGACGGACCGCCGAAGCGGGCTTGGTCGTCTTCCAATGCATTCGCCAGAGGCGAAACCGTGCCGTGCACCACTCCCTCACCCGACGCCTGGGGATTCGTTTTTGCACCGTTGCCCGCGCCATCCCCCGCCTGCCCCATGCCGCCAGGCGTCTGCACAGGCACCAGACCGGCACGCTGGGCCGCCTCGGCACCTTCGTCGCCCGCGCGCAATGCCGCGATGGCCAGCGTGGCACCGAGCATCGGCACGTCGATGTGCACGCCGCGCCCATGCTGTTGCGCGGCGACGAGCGCGGCCGACACGGAGAATGCCGCGTAGAGGCCTGCCGCCAGATCGGCGACCGGCAGGTCGCGCGGGGGTTCGAGCCGGCCCGAGGC
Organism: Pandoraea pulmonicola; assembly: GCF_000815105.2. Taxonomy (NCBI): domain Bacteria; kingdom Pseudomonadati; phylum Pseudomonadota; class Betaproteobacteria; order Burkholderiales; family Burkholderiaceae; genus Pandoraea; species Pandoraea pulmonicola. The sequence continues at coordinate 3,189,559 of NZ_CP010310.2, forward strand.
CGTCCCCAGCATGCCGCGCAACGCCTCGAGCGCAGGCACGTCGGGCTGCGACGCGGAGCGCGGCCCGTCCTGGCCGAAGGCGGAAATGGAAGCGTAGACGAGATGCGGCTGAACCGCGGACAGGGCGTCGTACCCGAGACCCGCGCGGGCCAGCGTGCCGGACGGCAGACATTCGATGACGACGTGCGCTCCGCGCACCAGCGTATGGGCCAGACTCCGGCCTTCGAGGGTGAGCAGATCCAGCGCGACGGAGCGCTTGTTGCGACGCAGGCCGGCCTGCGCTGGCGCACCGAGTGGACTCTGGTTATCGATGGAAAACTCGTCGACCGGATCGTCGACCATGATGACGTCCGCGCCCATGTCGGCGAGCAGCATGCCGCAGTAGGCACCCGCCGCGCCTCGACAGAACTCGATGACGCGAATCCCCGAAAGTGGTGCGTTCAATATCCGCCCCCTATTTGCCTGGCGCTTGTTGTAGTTCTTACCCTTGGCAACCGTCTGACGCAGTGTTGGCGCATTTTAGTGTAAATATTCCACGCCAGTCACTGCGAAAAAAGGGAGGGGTTGCACCCCGTTGCCACCGGGCAACAAGGCGCATGGACGCGCGTCGACGACATGTGCCTGACACATCATCGGCAACGCCGGATGCCCGACGCCGTTCTGCCATTCCACTAGTCTGCCAGTCCGCCAATCCGCCTTTACGCGGCCCCTCACAGCCACCCTGCCTTGCGGAATTTCAGGAACAGCAGCACGTCGATGACGATCATCGCGGTAATGCATAGCGGATAGCCATACGGGAACTTCAGCTCGGGGATATCGGCGAAGTTCATGCCGTAGATGCCCGCGATCATCGTCGGCACGGCGAACAGCGCGGCGAACGAACCGAGCCGCTTGGTCGTTTCGTTCTCCGTGAGCGAGATCATGCCGAGATTGACGGAGAGCGCGGTGGTCACCATTTCCCGCAGCAGATCGATGTTCTTCGTAATGCGTTGCAGATGATCGAACACGTCTCGGAAGTACTCCTGCATGCCGCCGCACAGCTTGGGGGCCATCGCACCGAACAGCTTGCTGACGGCTTCCATGAGCGGCACGCACGCGTGTTGCAACGTGATCAGACGGCGCTTGAGCTGGTACAGGTCTTCGATGATCGCCCGGCCCTTGGCCGGCGCGTTGGGCGTGAAGATCTGCTCCTCGATCGCTTCGAGCTGCGCTTCGAGGTCGTCGAATACGGGGAAGTAACTGTCGACGATGGCGTCCATGAGCGCGTAGAGCACGAAGATCGAGCCCTGCTTGAGCAGATGCGGCTCCTTCTCGGCGCGCGCTCTCACCGCACCCAGCCCTTGCGTCGCGTTCGAGCGCACCGAGAGCACGTAGTTGTGCCCCGCAAAGATGGCGACTTCGCCGAGCGTGAAATCGCCGTCGGCATCCTTGTTCAGCACGTGGAGCACTGCGAAAAGCGAGTCGCCGTATTGCTCGATCTTCGGACGCTGGTGGCCGTGCCGGGCGTCTTCCACGGCAAGGTCGTGCAGATCGAACTCGTGCTGCATCTGCGCCAACTCACCCGGTGCGGGGTCCTTGAGCGCCACCCACACAAAGCAATGCGGACGCGCCAGATAGTCCGAGATTTCGTCGGGGTGCAGATCCGCGATCTTGCGGCCATCCTCATAGGCCACGCAATTCACTAGCATTCTTGTTCCTGTTCGATGCGGCTGCCCTGCCCTCACGCGCGCGCCCCAGGCGCCAGAGCCGGCAGGCGTGCGGCCGCGACCGTCACCCCTTGCGTGTCTCCTGCGCCTGCGCCGTCTGTTGCAGCGGCAGCCGGATATGAAGGATGCCCGCCTCCATCTCCTTGGCCTCCCGGAAGCCGAGATGACGGGCGAGTGTCAGCATACGCGTATTTGCCGTGAGGACATAGCCGATGAGTTCCCCGGTGCCGCGCTTGCGGCTGTAGTCGATGATGTGCTCCATGAGCGCGCGCCCCAACCCCCTGCCTTGCGCGGCCGGGCTCACCGTCACCGCGAACTCGGCCACGGTGTTGTCCGGATCGGCCAGCGCCTGCACCACGCCGAGCAGGCGCGTGTTGCCGCTCTCGTCCTTTTCGGTGGCCACGAATGTCATCGCACGGTCGTAGTCGATCTGCGTGACGCGCGCCATCTGCGAGTGCGACAACTCCTTGATGAGACCGAAGTAGCGGAACTGCACGTCCTGCGGCGTGAGCGTGTGGAAGAACGCGTTGTAGGCCGGCTCATCCTCGGGACGGATCGGGCGCACGCGTACCGGCTTGCCGCCCGCGTCGACCGTGCTCTCGAGTTCCTCTGGATAGGGACGAATGGCGAGCCGCGCATGTCCCGGCACGCTCGGCGTGCGGGCAACGATACGCGCGTCGAGCGCGAGTACGCCGTGCGCGTCGGCGAACAACGGATTGATGTCGAGCTCGGCGATCTCCGGCACATCGCACACGAGTTGCGAGAGCTTCACGAGCGTGAGATAAATGGCGTCGTGATCGGCAGCCGGACGGTTGCGATAGCCGGCGAGCAGCCTGGACACGCGCGCACGCGCCACCATGTCGCGCGCAAGGTTCAGGTTCAGCGGCGGCAGGCCGATCGTGCGATCGGCAATCACCTCGACGGCCGTGCCCCCCTGCCCGAACAGCAACACCGGACCGAAGACGTTGTCCGTCGCCACGCCGACGATCAGCTCGAACGCCTCGGCCCCGTTGGCCATGCGCTGCACGGAGTAGCCCGTCACGCGTGCATCCGGCCTGGCGGCGAGCGCACGCTTGCGGATCTGGCACGCCGCCTCGCGCGCCTGCTCCGCTGTCTCGATGTTGAGCACCACGCCACCGACATCGGACTTGTGCGTGATGTCGGGCGACACCAGCTTGACGGCCACGGGAAAGCCGATGCCCTGGGCCAGTTCGCCGGCCTGCTCCGGTGTCTGCGCCACGAGCGTCTCGACGACCGGAACGCCGTAAGCGGCGAGCACGCCCTTGGCCTCCGGTTCGGAGAGCAGTTCGCGCCCCTCGCGCATGGCGCTCTCGACGATCGCCCGCACGCGCGCGATGTCGGGCGCGAAACCCGGCGGAATCGATGGCGGCGTCTCCATCAGCAACGCCTGGTTACGCCGGTAGTTCACGGCTTCGAGGAAGGCTCGCGCCGCATTCTCCGGCGTGTCGTAGGTCGGCAATCCGGCTTCGCGACAGACGCGCCGCGCGCGCTCGGCCGTCTCGCCGCCGAGCCAGCATGTGAACACGTTCTTCGACGGCCGTGGCAGCGCCGCGAGTGCATTGGCCACGTCAAGGCTCGGCATGACCGCCGTCGGCGCCTGGATGAACAGCACCGCGGCGGTCTCGGAATCCTCGCACAGCGCAGCCAGCGTCTGCGTATAACGGGCGAGATCGGCATCGCCGCCGATGTCGACCGGATTGACGCGGCCGAGCGTGCCGGGCAGCACCGCATCGAGGGCCTCCCGCGTCTTCCCGCCCAGATGCGCGAGCTTGCCGCCGTCGAGCACGAGCGCATCGGTGGCCATCACGCCGGCGCCACCGCCGTTGGTCATGATCGAGAGCTTGTCGCCATGGAACGGACGCAGGCGCGCGAGCGTCTCGACCGCGGCAAACAGTTCGTCGGTCGTGTCCACGCGCAGCATGCCCGCGCGCCGAATCGCGGCGTCGTAGACGTCGTCCGCGCCAGCCAGGGCGCCCGTGTGAGACGCCGCGGCCTGCGCACCTTCCGGCACTCGGCCCGACTTGATGACGACCACAGGCTTGTTGCGGGCGGCGGCGCGCGCGGCCGACATGAACTTGCGCGCGTCGCGAATCGATTCCATGTACATCAGAATGGCATCCGTGCCCGGGTCGCTCGCGAGATAGTCGAGCATGTCACCGAAGTCCACATCCGCACTGTCGCCCATCGAGACGAAGTGCGAGAAGCCGATCTCGCGGGCGTCCGCCCAGTCAAGCACGGCGGTGGTCAGCGCCCCCGATTGCGAGACGAAGGCGAGCTTGCCTGCGCGCGCGCCCATGTGCGCGAAGCTCGCGTTAAGACCGATGCCGGGGCTCAGCAGCCCGATGCAGTTCGGCCCGAGAATGCGCAGTACGTGGGGCTTGGCGGACTTGAGCATGCGTTCCTGCAGCGTCACGCCGTGGCGATCGCGCTCGCGGGCCAGCCCCGAGGTGAGCACCACCGCGGCGCGCGTACCGCGTGCACCGAGCTCGCGAATCAGGTCGGGCACGGTGGCCGGCGGCGTACAGATCACCGCAAGATCGGGGGCTTGCGGCAGGTCGGCGACATTGCGATAGCACTTCCGGTCTGCGAGCATCGCGTACTTCGGATTGACCGGGTAGATGTCGCCCTGAAACCCCCCGTCGACGATGTTCTGCAGCACGGTCGTGCCCACACGGCGCTCCCGGTTGGACGCGCCGATCACGGCGACCGACTTCGGCTGGAACATCTGACTCAGGTTACGGGTGGTCATGGCAACTCCGGGGGGATCGGCAAATCGGAAAATCGGCATGCGAACGCGCGCACCGGCAAAGCCTGGTGCGCGCGTTCGTCGCAGGATGACGCGTGGCGGGATCGGCGGACGGCGCCCGGCCATCCGCATCAGGCGAATCAGTCCAGATCAGTCGCCGCGCAGGTGCGCTTCCACCTTCCACAGATGATCGTCCACGCCGCGCGAGATTTCGGTGAACACATCCGACGTGGTGGCGTCGCCGATCTCGGCCGACGCATCGATCAAGCCGCGAATGATCTCACCGTAGGCAGCGAGCGCTTCGGCCAGCGCCGCGGCGTGATCGATGCCCCGCTTGAACTCGTTCTTGTACACCGGCAGTTCCGTCTTCTGCGCCACGGTCTGCACGCGACCGTCCGCCACACCGCCGAGCGCCACAAGCCGCTCGGCGCACAGATCGGCCCACTCGACGGCCGCGTTATAGACCTCGTCGAACAACAGGTGGAGTTCGATGAAGCCCGGGCCGTGGACGTTCCAGTGCGCCTGCTTGGCTTGACGCTGAACGTCGATACCGTTGGTCAGCCCGCGATTGAGCTGATTGACCGATTCGATGCGAATCTTTTCACCAAGGGTGTTGCGCGTATGATTCAGTGCCATTTGAGACTCCTGACGTCTGGCAGCCGGCGGGCTGCGGGAAAGCCGTCGGCATCGTGCGTCGCTGACGCCCGTGCGGACGAAGGGAAACCTGCAAGGCGGCCGGCAACGCGCCGCGTGCGCCCGGGACTAGGAAGGCAGTTCCCCCGGGGATGGGTGAGACGCGCCATGCGCCGCGCCACGCAATTTGATACCCGCCATCACCAGCAACACGCCCCAGATGATGGCCCACGATCCGATGGCCCAGATAAGCGCAAGCGCGCCCGCGCCCGGCTGCCACATGATGAAGATGGCAAACAGAATGCTGAACACACCGGAGAGAATGATCCAGAGTTCGCCTTTGACTTCGCGTCGCAACGCGATGCCGGCCGCGACCTGCAGGACGCCGGTGACAAAACTCCAGGCCACGATATAGATAAGCAGTGCGACGGCGGTCAACGCCGGATTGAGATAGGTAAGGACGCCGATGACGATGCCGGCAATGCCCTGCAACAGGGGCAGCCACCAGTCGGCGTGCTCGCGGCGCGCGCTCCATGCGCCGCTGAGCGAGAAGATTCCGTCCACGAACGAAAAGGCGCCGAAACACAGCACCAGGACGGCAATCGTGACACCCGGCAATGCGAACGCCGCAATACCGAAAATCACGGCCAGTACACCGCGCAGCACAAGCAACCACCAGTATTTCGACAGAAGTCTGAGCATGGCATCCCTCTCTCGTGAAATATCCGCGGGTAGCGAACATGAGCCATCGACGGGCCCATATCACAAGTACGACACGGGCGACAGCAATGGCGTCCAAGGCGCGTCAAGAGGTCATTCTAGAGACGGCAACGCGGCAAGATCAAGTGAAAAATGTGCGAATGCCCATGCCGCGCGCAGGTGCTTTGACCCGCATCATCCCGCTCCGCTTTGTCGCGCGAAACCGCATCATCGCTACCGTGAATTTTCGCCGTCGATTCAACGGTTACGCCGGGTGACGACCGGGCGTGACGCCACCGCGTCCCGCTCACATCCCGCAGAACATGCGCGCTGCGTGACACTGAAACATGCGCGTTGCGCGTATGCGGGCGACACTCGATGCGAGGTATTCCGCCATTCCAATGGGATGATTCCGAAAGACCGCGTTATCGGCAGTTTTCAGGCGAATGCCTTCATAAACTACGCAGGAAGCGTCTGAAAGTGACTTGAGACTCAACGCGAAATACGTAGCCTCGATTGATTTCCCTCATGGCATCAGATAGGACTCCAAAGGAGAATGACGATGAACAGATCCCTGCTTTGTCTGGCATTGCCCGCGGCCCTGGCCGCTCTGGGTCCGAGCGCATCGGTGCGAGCCGCCGTCTACAGCAACGGCTCGGCGACCGCGCAGATGCAGGTACAGCTCACGATTCTGCCGGGCTGTACCGTTGCCACTACGCCCATGACGTTCAATCCGGTACAGGGCTCTGGCACCGGTCCGGTGTCGAGCACGTCGTCGCTCACTGCGATCTGCACCGCGTCGACGGGATACAACATCGGGCTGAACGCCGGTACGACGCTCAATTCCACCGAAACCAACCGCCTGCTCGCCGGCACGACGACCGGCAACACGACGACGATCCCGTTCGGCCTGTTTCAGGACGCCAGCTACGCCACGCCATGGGGCAACACGCAAGGCACGAATACGCTGGCCGACTCGGGCACCGGTTCGCTCAAGACGTACACCGTCTACGGACGCGCCACGCTCTCCGACACGATGCCTGCGCCGGACGTCTATTCATCGACGGTCACCGCGACGGTCTACTTCTGAGGCCGCGATCATCATGCGCACATCGGGATCTGCCATTCGCCGGCCGAGCCGCTATGCTTGCGGCAGCGCCGTCGCCGCCCTGTTCATGCTGTGCGTGACGGACGGCCACGGCGCAGCACTGCAGGTCTCGCCGGTCATCGTCAACATTCTTCCCTCGCAGCCCGCCACGACGCTCACGCTCGGCAACTCGGGGGAGCGACCCATCCACGGACAACTGCGCGTCTATGCGTGGACGCAGCGCAAGGGCGAGAACGTGCTCAGGCCGACGGACGCGCTCATCGCCAGCCCGCCGATCCTGCGGATCGAGCCGGGGGAAAAGCAGATCGTGCGCCTGGTCCACGTCGCGCCGAAACCGGAGCACCGCGAGCAGAGTTATCGACTCCTCGTCGACGAACTGCCGTCTCTTGGCGCGGCCGACCCCGAGGGCATTTCGATTCGGCTGCGCTACTCGTTGCCGGTGTTCGTGCACGCCAGCCAGACGCATGCGCCGTCGCTGCGCTTCGAGGTGCATTTGGTACAGGGCCAGTTGGAGGTGCGCAACGATGGCGAGCGGCACGCACAGCTCGGCGCCACTCGCGTGGTCGACGCGTCGGGGCGCAGCGTCGAACTCACGCGCGGACTGCTAGGTTACGTGCTCGCCGGTCAGGCGCGACGCTTTCCCATGCATTGGCCGGCCGGCGCACCTCCCGTGGCACCGTTCACCGTCGAATCGCGCGTCGACGCCGTGCCCCTGAGTTTTGCCGCCGGCGCGTTGTCGGATGCCGTGCGCTGATCTCGCGTCCGCCCGCGCCGCATCCGCCTTGGGTAGACGGGTGCGGGAGGTGTCCGGGGCGGCCGCGGTCGCAGTCATGGCCACCCTGGCGCCTGACGCCTTCGGGCTCGACGCCACGTCCGACACGAGCGATCCGCACGGTATGTCGAATGCACCGAACATGCTGCCACACTCGTCCTCGCCTTCGCTCCCACCATTGCCATCGCCACCCGGCCGATCGTCGCGACTCGACGGACGCTACGTCCTGGAGGTCGTCGTCAACGGCCATGCCAATGGATACCTCGCGCCGTTCGAACGACGGTCAGGCCGATGGTTCGTACGCGCGGGCGACCTGCGTGCGCTGGGCCTGCGCGCCGATGCCCTGCCGCAGAGCGACGCCGCCAAAGTCGCGCTCGATACGCTGGACGGCATTCGGGCCACCTACGACGCCACTCACCAGACGCTCGCGCTGCAAGTCGACGACGGCTGGCTCACACCCTACCGGCTCGGCGGCACCCGGCGACGCGTCGTCGAAGCCACCGCCAACACCGGCTTGGTCGTCAACTACGACGGATATCTGCAACGCGATCGGTTCACGCGCGCCTCGGTGTGGAGCGAAGTCCGCGGTTTCTGGCCGGGCGGCACGGTGCGTCAGACCGGCATCGTCGAGCATTCACGCTGGCGGCGCGGCTACCGTCGCTACGACACATGGTGGCAACACGACGACCCAACCCGGCTCACGACCTGGACGGCGGGCGACCTCATCACCGGCTCGCTCGCGTGGACCCGATCGTTGCGCATCGCCGGGCTGCAGTGGCGGCGCAACTTCAGCCTGCGCCCCGATCTGGTCACGTTTCCCGTGCCCGCGTTGCGTGGCAGCGCGGTCGTGCCCTCGTCCGTCGACCTCTATCTCGACGGCGTGCGGCGCATGGGCGGACACGTGCCTCCCGGCCCCTTCGTCATCCAGGAGGCGCCTGGACTCACGGGCGATCTGCAGGCCAGTCTCGTCACACGCGACGCGCTGGGCCGCGAGCAGATCACCACCGTGCCGCTCTATATCGATCCGCGATTGCTCGCGCGGGGTCTGTCGAGCTTCTCCGTCGAAGCCGGCCTGCCGCGCGATCAATACGGCTTGCGGTCGTTCTCCTATCGTCACTCCCCCGTCGCCTCGGTAGCGGCCCGCTACGGCGTGACCGACACCCTCACGCTGGAGACGCAGGCACAGGCCGGCAAACGCCTTGCACTTGGTGGCGCGGGCGCGCTGATGGCCATCGGCCAGGCCGGTGTGATAAGCCTCTCGGCGGCCGTCTCCGGCGGCATGGGCAGCGGTGCGCAGTGGAGCGCCGGCTATCAGTATCTGTCCCGGCGCTTCGGGATCGACATGCAGATGATTCGGACCACTGGGCGCTATCGCGATATCGCGTCGCTCGACGGTGTGCCCGCCCCGCGCGCCAGCGACCGGGCCAGCCTTTCGATGCCGGTCGGCCGCAACAGCACGGCGTCGCTCGCCTGGTTTGCACAGCGCTCCCCCGGTCAGGCCGCCACGCGCGTGCTCTCCGCGAGCCTGTCGCTGCCGGCCACCGCGCGCGGCATGCTGTCCATCGGCGGCTTCCGCGACTTCGCACGGCGCGGCGCGCACGGGGTCTTCGCCATGCTCAGCGTGCTCCTCGGCGGCGGCGCCTTGGGCAGCGCCTCGGTCACGCAGCAGGACGGCCGGACGCAGGCCTGGGCCGCAGCCAGCCGCACGCCGGACTACGGCGGCGGCTGGGGCTGGCAGGTGCTTGGCGGGCACGCCTTCGCGCAACGCACCGTGCAGGCGGAAGTGCAGTATCTCGGCCGTCACGGCCAGGTCTCCGCGCTTGCCCAGCAAGTCGGCAAACAAGCGGGCGCGGCACTCGGAATGACCGGGGCGCTCGTTGTCGTCGACGACAGTCTTCATGCAACGCGACGCACCTACGATGCCTTCGCGCTGGTGAGCACCGACGGTCGCGGCGACGTGCCCGTGCTGCGCGAGTCGGTGCCCGTCGGCCGCACGGACTCGCGCGGCTACTATCTCGTGCCCGACCTGAACGGCTTCGAAGCGGCACGCATCGGCATCGACCCCATGCATCTGCCGGCCGACCTCGAAGTGCTGACCACCGAGCGCCGCATCGTCCCCCAGGCCGGAAGCGGCGTTCTGGTGCGATTCCCCGTGCGGCGCTATCGCGCGGCGCTCGTCACTCTGGTCGACGACACCGGCGCGCCCCTGCGGCCCGGCACGGCGGTGCGCCACGTGCAGACGGGTTTCGTGACGGTGGTCGGGTACGACGGAGAGGTCTTCATCGACACACTCGCGCCGCGCAACACACTCGAATCGCGCGATGCGCGACAACGATGCCGTGTGTCGTTCGACGCCGCTTCGCCGCCCGAAGGCCGCATCGCCCGCATCGGACCGCTGGCGTGTGTGGCATTCGGCACGCTCGCCGACGACCGGGTCCAGACGCCCGGCCCTACCGTAGCTGGAGGCCGGTCGTGAAGCCGCGCACGGTTTGGACAATGCGAGCAAAGCGAGCACCACGCGAGCGTGCAGGTGACGCACACACCACGCCGGTCATGCTCGCCGCGCTGTGTGCCGCCGCCACGCTGACGTGCGCGAGCCCACACGCCTCGGCGCAAACATGCTCGGTCGGCACCCCCAGCCTCGCATTCGCCGCGTTCAGTCCGATCTCGGGCGCGGCGCTTTCGGCCACCGGCACGCTCCCCGTGTCGTGCACATGGCCACTGCTCGGCGGCAATCCGAACGTGAAGCTCTGTCTCGCGCTCAACGCCAGTCAGCCGCTCGTACTCACGAATGCGGGCAAAGGCATCAATTTCGGACTCTTCATCGATCCCGCGTTCTCCAACGCGTGGGGCAAGGCGGCGTCCAATGTGATCGCCGTCACGATGGTGCGCAATGTGCTGGGCGGTACGGTGACGCAAAACGTCAATTTCTACGGACGCATCGCGCCGGCGCAAACGACCGTATCGACCGACGGCAGCAGCAACACCGTGTACGCGCGCGCGTTTTCGGCGGCGGATACCAGCCTGCAATACGCGTCGTATCCGGCGCTATCGCCCGAGCCGGCATGCGGGAGCGCTATGACGGCGGCGCCCGGCATGCCGTTTACCGCCAACGTGACCGTGATCAACAACTGCACCATTGGAGCGACGAACATCACTTTCGCCACGCAGTCGACATTGGCAAGCCCCGTGGCGAGCAGCGGCACGCTGTCGGTGCAATGCACGAACAACGATGCGTACCGTGTGAGCCTGTCGGGTGGACGGCTCGGCACCGTCATCGCGCGCACCATGACGGGACCGACGGGCGCCGGCATCGGCTATCAGTTGTACCTGGACGGCGGCTACACGACGATCTGGGGCGACGGCACGGCGGGCACATCGCAACTGACGGCCGTCGGCACGGGACTCCTGCAGTCCATTCCGGTCTACGCCCGCGTGCCCTCGCAATCGACACCGGCGCCCGGCGTCTACACGGACGCTGTCACGGCCACGATCCAGTTCTGAGAACATCGACGCTCACTCGACGGATGGGGCGCGGCGAATGTGTGCGCAAAAGATCGATGCGTCAGGGTAAGCGATGGACGGTCTGCTTGCCCTCCCACGGCGACGACATCTCAGATCGCGTCGGCGCGTGGTGGTTTGAGCGGGAGCACCTGCACGCGATCGCCCTGCTCGACGCCCAACGCCTTCGCCGCCAGCGGCGTCATCGCGAACGCGCGCCGTTCGGGACGGCCCGTGATCAGCGTGGCCCGGAAACTCGCCAGCCCCAGGCGCGCCACCAGATACGCCTCGCCGGCGGGGACAGCCGGCAAGGGGGCTGCGCCACCATTCTGGCTGGCGGCAGGGTCCACGATGTTCACACTGAGATAGCGGCTGTCGCGCGCCGCGCGCAGATCGGCTACGCGGGCCTCGAGCACCGGACCGCTGTCGAAGATGTCGACGTGCGTCCCCGAGCGCATGCCCTCCTGCTCGAGCAGCCGGCGTGCAGGCAACGTATCGCGATGCGTCACGCCGATGGCCGCCTGCGCCTGCGGCGAGAGGAAGTCGACATAGATGGGGTACTTCGGCATCAGCTCGGCGACGAACGATTTCTTGCCAATGGACGTGAGGTAATCCGCCTGATCGAAATCGATCTTGAAGAAATGCTGGCCGAGCGAGCGCCAGAACGGGCTTTGGCCGTCGTCGTCGAAATAGCCGCGCAGTTCCGCGCACACCTGCGGCCCGAAACGCTCGGGGAACTGCGCCATGAACAGAAAGCGCGCCTTCGAGAGCAACGCGCCGTTGCCATGGCCGCGCCACGCGGGATCGAGCAGCAGCGAACACAGCTCGCTGTAACCGGTGAGGTCGTTCGAGAGCGACAACGTGAGCATGCGCGACCAGACGTTCAGTTCGCGACTCGCATGCACGATCGTGTCCTTCCGATACGTATAGAACGGTTGCTCCAGCCCGACAGCCGCCTCCAGGCCGCACACGCCGGCGATCTCCCCCGTCTCGACATCCTCCATGACGAACAGATACCCCTGCTCGGCCGTGGGCGCCTGCCCGTCGAGCGTGGCCGCGACGCGCGCCAGCCGCGCTTCGAGCGCCGCCCGATCGGGCTTGAACGACGTCATGCCCGGCCCGGCCAGCTCGGCGAGCTTGAGCAGCGCGGGCAGATCGTCCTGGCGCGCCAGACGCACCACCCGCAACGACGACGCCATTGCGACATCTTCCGCCGAAGGCTGGTCAACTTGCGGGAGCGGCGACGGCGATTTCGATTGACGTGTCATGGGAGAATCCGGCGAGGTTGATGAAACAAGGGCCGGAGCGACGTGATCCGTCGGTCCGGCCCGGAGTCCCGCGTGCTGGCATCCGCGCGGAGGTTCAGTGCAACTCAGCCCGACTCGGCCTGCGAACCTGGCGTCAGGCGGCTTTCGCCGTCGCCGCCACCGTTGCGACCGCCTTGTCGAGCGACGCGAGACCCGCGTCGATGTCGGCGAACGGAATGTTCAGCGACGGCGCAAAACGCACCACGTCACCGCCCGCCACCAGCAGCATCAGACCGTTCTTCTCGGCTTCCACGACGATGTCCTTCGCGCGGCCCGCGAATGCCGGCTTGAGCACCGCACCGATGAGCAGGCCCATGCCGCGCACGGACTCGAACACGCCATGACGCGCGTTGATCGCTTCGATGCCCTTGATGAAGTAATCGTGACGAGTCTTCACGCCGTTGAGCGTGTCGGCCGTGTTGATCAGCTCGAGCACGCGCCCGGCGATGGCCGTGGCAAGCGGGTTGCCGCCGTACGTGCAGCCGTGCGTGCCCGGCGAGAAACTCGCCGCAATCTTGCTCGTGGTGAGAATGCCGCCGATCGGATAGCCGTTGCCCAGCGCCTTGGCCGTGGTCAGGATGTCGGGCGTCACGCCGTACTGTTCGTAGGCGTAGAGCGTGCCCGTGCGGCCGACGCCCGTCTGCACTTCGTCGAAAATGAGCAACGCACCGTGTTTGTCGCACAGCGTACGCAGGCCCTTGAGGAAGGCCGGATCGGCGGGCAGCACACCGCCCTCGCCCTGCACCGGCTCGACGATCACGGCGGCCGTGGCGTCCGAGAGGGTCGCTTCGACCGTCTTCAGATCGTTGTACGGCAGATGCATGATGCCGGCCGGCAGCGGACCGAAACCTTCGGTGTACTTGGCCTGACCGCCCACGCTCACCGTAAACAGCGAACGGCCGTGGAACGAGTTGTAGAACGAGATGATCTCGCTTTTTTCCTTGCCGCCGCGCTCGGCGGCGTGATCGTATGCGTAGCGGCGCGCGAGCTTGAGCGCGGCCTCATTGGCTTCGAGCCCCGAATTGCAGAAGAACGCCTTGTCGGCAAAGGTCGCCTCGGTGAGTGCCCTGGCCAGGCGCAGCACAGGCTCGTTCGTATAGCCGTTGCCGATGTGCCAGACCTTGCGCGCCTGCTCCTCGATGACCTTCACCAGTTCCGGGTGGGCGTGGCCCAGCGCGTTCACCGCGATGCCGCCGGTGAAATCGACATACTCGCGACCTTCCTGATCCCACATGCGCGAGCCTTCGCCGCGCACCGGCACCATCTGGGCGGGAGCGTAATTGGGGACCATCACGTCGTCGAACGTCTGGCGGGTCACGGGAATGGACTGGCTCATGACAACCTCATGAAGTCGGGGGTGCAATCTGCGATTGCGGAGCAGGCTGCAAAGCGGTCACTGCTCAATGAAAGAAACCTGGCTGGGAGCTCAGGACGCCGGCGTCGCGCCGCGGCCGTCACGATTCGACCGACACCTGGCGCGCGTACCCTCGCATTGTAATCAGATGCGGCGCGCGGATACACCCTTGCGCGCGCCCGCGTCGTGAGAATGCGTCGGCCGTTACAGGACTTTGCGCAGGAATTCGCGCGTGCGCTCGTGCTTGGGCGCCGAGAAGATCTGTTCCGGCGCGCCCTCTTCCATGATCACGCCCTGATCGATGAAGAGCACGCGATCGGAGACTTCACGGGCAAAGCCCATTTCGTGGGTGACGACCACCATCGTCATGCCCTCTTCGGCAAGCGACTTCATGACTTCGAGCACCTCGCCCACGAGTTCCGGGTCGAGCGCCGAGGTCGGTTCGTCGAACAGCATGACGGTGGGCTTCATCGCGAGCGCGCGGGCAATCGCCACGCGCTGCTGCTGACCACCCGAGAGCTGGTTCGGGAAAGCGTCGATCTTGTCGATCAGGCCGACCTTGCGCAACAGTTGCTCGGCGATGATCTCCGCTTCGGCACGTTTGATGCCGGTCACCTGCATCGGCGCCAGAATCAGGTTCTCGAGCACCGACATGTGCGGGAACAGGTTGAAGCGCTGGAACACCATGCCCACGCTCGCGCGCATGGCGTTCATGTCCGTCTTCGGGTCTTCCACGTGAAAGCCGTTGACGAGCACTTCCCCGCCGCTCACCTCTTCGAGTCCGTTCAGGCAACGCAGGAACGTGCTCTTGCCAGAGCCCGACGGGCCAATCACGCAAACGACTTCGCTCTCTTCGATGCGGCACGAAATGCCGCGCAGCACGTGCGCATCGCCGTACTGCTTCTGCAGGTTATTGACGACGATCACCTTTGCCGTACCTCAATTCCAGATGTTGAACAAATGCCGACAGCACCAGCGTGATCACCCAGTAGATGAGCGAAATCGTCAGATACGGCTCCCAGTAACGTGCGTAGGCGCCGGACACGGTGCGCGCCGCATACGCCAGTTCGGCCAGGCCGATGGCGGAGGCCAGCGACGAGTCCTTCACGATCGCGATGGCGTTGTTGCCCAGCGGCGGCAGCATGCGGCGAAACGCCTGCGGCAGCACCACCTTGCGCAGCGTCTGCATGTAGGTCATGCCCAGCGAGCGGGCCGCTTCGGCCTGGCCGCGATCGATCGACTGGATACCCGCGCGGAAGATCTCCGAGACGTAGGCGCCGGCGTTCAGCGAAATGGCCAGCACGGCCGACATGAACGCGCCGTATTGCGAGCGGATTTCACGCGCGAATTCGCCGCTGACGATAAGGCCGCCCGACGGGTTGATCAACATCGGCATGAGCGCGAAGTGGATCAGCAGGATCTGCACGAACAACGGCGTGCCGCGGAAGAAGCTGACGTAGAAGCGCACCGGATATTGCACCGCGTAGCGCAGGAAATACTTGTAGAAGCCGTGACGCGCTTCGGCCAGACGGCCGACGCCGAGCACGAGCCCGAGGAACGTGCCGACGATCACGCAGATCACCGTGCACTTGAGCGTCATCAGCGTGCCCTCGACAAACAGGGGCATGTACTCGCTGATGATGTTCCACTGGAACCCACCCATGAAGCACCTTTCTCACAAAATGGAACGAACCGGCTGACCGGCGGAAAAACGCTCGCGGCCCGGGGGTTGACGTCGGAGAACGACGATCAGCTCACGGGCCGCGAGAGGCCAGGTATCTGGCGTGCGTGGCGCGAATCTTACACGCGTTGCTTATTGTTGCGGCAGCGTCGGCACGTCGGCGTCGAACCACTGCTTGTAGATCTTGGCGTAGGTGCCGTCAGCCACGATCTTCTTCAGACCCGTATTGATCTTGTCGAGCGCCACCTTGTTGCCCTTCTTCACCGCAATACCGAAGTACTGACGCTTGAACTTGTTGTCGTAGACGAGCTTGAACGGCTTTTCCGGATGGCTCTTGATGTAGAACTTGATCACGCCGACGTCGCCCACGGCGGCGTCCACGCCACCGCGATAGAGCTCTTCGAGCATGAGCGGCGTGTTGTCGAAGCGACGGATGGCGGTGCTCGCCTTGCCCAGTTCTTCCGACACGGCGATGTCGCCCGTGCTCGAGTTGACCACGCCCACTTGCAGCTTCTTCAGATCGGCCAGTCCGGCGACCTTGGCGCCCGGCGACGTGATGATCACCTGGTCGGCCGGGAAGTACGGCGCCGAGAAGTCGACCATTTCACGGCGCTTGTCGGTAATGGTGATGCCGGAAATGATGATGTCGCGATCGCCCTGGTCGAGGGTTGCGAAGATGCCTTCCCACGGCGTGCTGATCAGCTTCACGTTGAACCCGCCAGCCTTGCCGACCGCCTTGATCACGTCGATGTCGAAACCCACCAGTTCCTTTTGCGGGGTTTCGAACTCGAACGGGCGATACGTACCGCCGGCGCCCACGGTGTAAGTGGGATCGGCGGCCTGCGCTGCCGGCACCGCGGCGAAGGTCGTCAGAAAACAGGCGGCGGCCAGCACGAGGCGCTTGGTCAACATGTTGATTTCCTTGGCGAGAATTCGTAAAAGAGCGCAATGATACTCCTCACCGCCCCCGAAACGAAAAAAACCCGCCGAAGCGGGTTCTCTCGTTGCGATCTCGCGACGTGCGCCACGATTCTCACTCGACGGTAACGTCTGGGCGAGCCGGCGGCGTACGCCATGGCGCAAAACACCGCGCATATCGCGGCGCCTTGCCCATCCTCCGTCGCGCTCTCTCGCTCATTCTGTCGCGCGCCCGTCAGAACGCGCCCGCGGCGATGGGCCCGGCCGCCTGCCCCGGTCCGAAGACCACGTCACGATAACTCTTGCCTGCGGGAATCATCGGATAGACGTCGTCCTCGCGGGCCACCAGCACATCGAGCAGATACGGCTCGCTCGGGTCCGCCAGCATGCGCTCGAGGGCTGCCGGCAGGTCCGCCGCGCGCGTCACGCGTGCGCCGGCCACACCGTAACCCGCGGCGATGGTCACGAAGTCCGGATACGGCCGGCCGTCGTCGGCACCGTCGGGCACGTTGGGGTCGACCAGTGAGGACGCCACGCGGTTACGGGCGTAGATCATGTCCTGCCACTGACGCACCATCCCCAGCCACTGGTTGTTGATGACCAGCACCTTCACGCCAAGCCCATAGCGCCGGCACGTCGAGAGCTCGTTGACCGACATGTTGAGGCTGCCGTCGCCGTCGATGTCGATCACCGGCACGTCCGGCAGCGCGACCTTGGCGCCGATGGCCGCCGGCAGGCCGAAGCCCATCGTGCCAAAGCCGGCGCTCGACAGAAAGGTGCGCGGCTTGCGCAGGCGCAGGTGCTGCATCGCCCACATCTGGTGCTGCCCCACGCCCGTGGTCACCACGGCCTCGGGCGGCAGCAGCGCGGCCAGCGCCGTGATGACCTCCACGCCCGTAAGCACGTCGCCGCTTTGCGAATCCGCGCCCTGAGCCTCACCGGGAGCGGCGCGCAACGGATGCGCCTCGCGGCGCTCGCGCAGATAGGCATGCCACTGCGGCACCTCGCGGCGCTTCGCGTGGGCGAGCAGACCGACGAACGCATCGCGAAGATCGGCATGCACGCCCAGGGTGACGGGCTTGTTCTTGCCGATCTCGGCCGCATCGACGTCGATGTGCACGATCTTCGCGTGACGCGCGAACGACGCCGGATCGCCAATGACCCGATCGTCGAAACGCACGCCGAGCGCGAGTACGAGATCTGCCTCGTTGACCGCCACATTGGCGGCATAGGCGCCGTGCATGCCGAGCGGCCCGAGCAACAGCGGGTGATCGTCCGGCATCGCGCCCAATCCCATCATCGTGAGTGCGACCGGACAGTCGAGCGCTTCGGCCAGCGCAACCAGTTGCGCACCGGTGCCCGACGCGATGACGCCGCCACCGGCGTAGACGACGGGTCGCTCGCTATTTGCCAGCAATGCCGCGATGCGCTCGGCCGTCTCGTCGCTCATGCCGGCCGGCACCGGCGCCGTGAAACGCTTGTCGGTCGGCTGATCCGGGCGGGCCTGTTGAATGTCCTTCGGGAAATCGAGCAACACGGGACCGGGACGCCCGGCCAGCGCACACGCGGCGGCTTCGCGCAGCGCCGCCGGGATGTCGCGCGCTTCGCGCACCTGCCGGGCGAGCTTCGTCACCGGCTTGGTGACGGCCACGATGTCGACCTCCTGGAACGCGTTCTTGCCCAGCCAGTGCGTTGCCACGTTGCCAGTGATGGCAAGGACCGGCACGGAATCGCTGGCGGCGTCCGCGATCCCGGTCACGAGGTTGGTCGCGCCGGGGCCCGAGGTCGCCAGGCAAACACCCAGCCTGCCCGTGGCGCGTGCGTAGCCCTGCGCGCCAAAGACCGAACCCTGCTCGTGTTCCGTGCGCACCAGTGCGACGTCCACCCGCGAGAGCGCATCGAGCATCTCGAGATTGGCCCCGCCCGGATAGCAGAACACCGTGTCGACGCCAATCTCGACCAGGGTGCGCGCAATCAGGTCCGCACCTTTGGCGGACAGCGGAGCAACGGGCTGGGCGACGGCACCGGTCGCGGTTTCGGCAGCGGGCAGAGTCAGGTCGAGTTTCATGAGTACGTGGTTTCCTGCGGTTTTCAACGAACGACGGCGAGGATTGCGTCACCTCGCCTGATGACGTTCAAGCTTACGGGCTTTGCACGGTAATTGCTTCGCGTATCGTTGACAAATTTGCGCCGGTTTCACATGATTCATTCAACAAAACTACATTTTGAGAATTAAACATGCAACTTGACGAGTTCGACGAGAAAATTCTCGCAATCCTGCAGGAAGACGCCTCGCTGTCCGCTGCGCAGATCGGCGAGCGCATCGGTCTGTCGCAGTCGCAATGCTGGCGACGGATCGACCGACTCGACGCCGAGGGTGTCATCGAGCGTCGGGTCGCGCTGGTCGATCGCAAGAAGGTCGGGCTGAACGTGATGCTGTTCGCGCATGTGAAGCTGGCCGGACACAATCGCAACGCGCTGCCGGAATTCTCGAAGGCGATCCAGGCGTTTCCGGAGGTCCTCGAATGCCACGTGCTCATGGGCAACGTGGACTTTCTGCTGCGCATCGTCACGCGCGACGTCGATGCCTACGAGCGATTCTTCTTCGAACGACTCTCGCAATTGCCGATGGTCCAGGAAGTCAACTCGATGATCGCGCTCTCGCAGATCAAATCGACGACGGTGCTACCCATCGGCGATCGCGCGGTCGGCCTCGGCGCCGGCGGTGCCGGCAATATCGGTAACGCGAGTGGTTCGAGTGGTGCGAGTAATGCAGGTAATTCATGACACCGGCATGACCGCCGGGTGGCGGGGCGCCGTCGTTCGGCGGGCGAAGCGTCGGCGAACGTCGCATGACCGCGACGCACGGCCCGCGAGGTTGGACACTGCCGTTGCAAGCCTCTATGCTTAAGCATCCACCTATGGGAGCCATGCATGAAACGTTGGTTAGGAATGACCGCAGTCGCCGCCATCCTGGGTATCACGGCCTGGTGTTTCATCCCCGCTCACGCAGCCCTCAAGAACGGCGCGCAGGCCCCTGACTTCGCGACTCAGGCGTCGCTCGGCGGGCAGGTCTTCACATTTTCCCTCGCCGATGCCCTGAAGAAGGGCCCGGTCGTGCTGTACTTCTATCCGGCCGCCTTCACCACCGGCTGCACCATCGAAGCGCATGATTTCGCCGAAGCGACCGACACGTTCAAATCGCTGGGCGCGACCGTGATCGGCGTTTCGCACGACAACATCGAGACGCTCAACAAGTTCTCCGTGTCGGAATGCCGCAGCAAGTTCGCCGTGGCCGCCGACACCGACCAGCACATCATGCGCGCCTACGACGCCGTGCTGGCCCTCAAACCCGATCTGGCCAACCGCGTCTCGTACGTCATCGCCCCCGACGGCAAGGTGATCTACAGCTACGTGAGCCTCAATCCCGAAAAGCACGTCGCCAACACGCTCGATGCCGTGCGCAAGTGGCGCGCCGCCCATCCTTCGTGAGGGCAGCCATGAAAGTGTCAGCACGCGCCCAGACGCGTAGCGAGGAACTCGCCAACAGCGTCAGCCACGGCATCGCCTGTCTCGCCGCGCTCGCAGCGATTCCGTTCCTCTTCACGGCGGTGCGCCCGCCGATGCCCACCACCGTGCAGCAGATCGGCATCGGCGTGTTCGCTGCGACGATGGTCATCGTCTATCTGGCGTCGGCGCTGTATCACGGGCTCCCCGACGGTCGGGCGAAGCGCCTTTTCATGCGGGTGGATCACTGCGCCATCTTTCTCTTCATCGCCGGCACCTACACGCCCTTCACCATCAAGATTCTTCACGATCCGTGGGGCTGGCCGCTGCTCACCGGCGTGTGGAGCATGGCCATTGCGGGACTCATCGCCAAGTCGCTCGGGCTGCTCGATCGGCCGCTCGTCTCCACGTTGCTCTACATCGCGCTCGGCTGGATCGCCGTGCTCGTGGCAGGACCGGTCCTCGCCGCGATTCCCGGGCCGGGCGCGGGATGGCTCTACGCGGGCGGCGCCGCCTACACGATCGGCGCGATCTTCTATTCGTTCGACGGGCACATCAAGTTCGGCCATCTGGTCTGGCACCTGTTCGCCATCGGCGGCACCGCCTGCCATTACCTCGCGGTGTGCCGCTACCTCTGACGGCCGGTATCGGTGGCGTCGGCTGCGAGCGCCCCGCCTCGCGCCGCAAGCTTCTCGGCAAGTTTCCCCGCCAGGTGGTCGCATCGAGCGATGAGCGCCGGATCGCCGAACATCCGGCACGCCCCTCGCATGCGATGCACGACTTCCTGTGCCGCCGTCAGATCCTCGTCGCGCCGCCCAGCCAGCAGACGTCGAAAGCGGGCGAGATCCTTTGCCATTTCGCCCCGCATCAAACGACGCGCATAAGGATCGTCTCGCAGCGCGGTGATACCCCTGCCGCCCGATGAGGACGTGGGGTCCGCCCCAGTCCTGCCCCCGCCCCTGCCTGCCGCCCTGCTCGTCGTCGCGTCGACCCGGTCCGGGCTGTCGGCATCGCCCGCTTCACCGAACGACGGCCAGCGCGCAGCCAGCGCCTGCGTCAACCGCTGGCGCGAGACGGGTTTGGTCAGCACCCCGTCGAGCCCGGCCTCTCGTGCGGCGCGCGCCGACACCACCGAGCCGGTGATCGCCAGCACGACAGGCACCCGCCGCGCCAGGACAGGCCCCAGGACATGCAAGCTTTTGGCGAGCGTCAGACCCGAGCCCTCGCCGAGTTGGATATCGGTAAGCACGACGTCGAAATCATCGGTGATCCACCTCAGCAACGCCTCGGTGAAATCCGCCGCGCGGTGCACCTCACAGCCGAGTGCGCCGAGCTGGTCGGCAAGCACTGCGCGGTTCATGACGTGGTCGTCGACCACCATCGCACGCAATCCACGCCGCACACCGACATCGACGACCGGCACCTCGCCGGGATCCACCGCTGGCCATGGCGCCGGCGTGCCGCCGGTAGCAAGGCGCGGCGCAATCGTCTCGGGCGCCGCCGCCGCTCCGGCCGCGGCGATCGGAGCGACTGGACCTTTTGCATCAAGGGGTCCTACCGGTCCGTCTGGTTCGTCCGGTCGGTCCGGTCCGAACGATCTGAACGGCGCGCATGGCGTGGACAGTGCGGCTGCCGCAAACGGCGCGAACGGAACGGACAGGCGAAAGTGCGCCCCGGTCGATGACGGTTCCGCGCGCAGCACGCCCCCCAGGCGCTGAGCCCATTGCCGCGCAATCCACAGGCCCAGTCCGACGCCAGGTGTTTCGCGATCTGCGCGAGAGAACGCCGAGAACACGGCATTCTCCATACCCGCCGGAACGCCGGGGCCGCTGTCGGCGACATCGAGCGTCAAGTGCCCTGCACGCGCGCGGCCTGACGTCTGCCCCGCAATCCGCTCGTCACCGTCTTTCGCGGTCGTTTCTTCCACCGCCGTCCACGATGCGGCGACCGCGACACCGCCGCAAACGGTGTACTTCAACGCGTTGTCGAGCAACACCCGCAGGATCTGCCGCAAGCGCGCGGCGTCGCCGTGCAGCATGACGGGGACGTCGTCGGCAATGGAGCAGGTGAGATCGAGGCCCTTTGCGTGCGCCTTCGTCACGAACCAACCGACCTCTTCGTCCAGGCAGGCGCGCACCTCGAAGGCCGCTTCGCGCAGCGGCAGGCACGGGGCGTCGCCCTGCCCCAGATGCAACACGTCGTCGACGGCCGAGGCCACCACATCGAGCATATTGCGCATGGCACCGAATCGTTCGCGTACCGAAGCGAGTTCACCGCCGGGCCTCCGCTCGCCTCGGGCTCCCCGATGCCGCCGTCGGCCTCGACCATTCGCGTCGCCCCGTCCGTCTCCTTTGTGCTGCCTTACCGGATCGTCGAGATCGCTGGAATCGCTGGAATCGCCCGAACCGTCCGGGCCACCGACTTCGGCCCGCCCGCCAGACCCGCCCCGCTCGGCCTGCGCACAGAGCGCGTCGAGATGGCTCTGCAGCACCTGCAGCGGCGCCCGCAGTTCGTGGACCAGGGCGAGATGGAAGGTGGCCATATCGAGCGCCCCCGTGCCGGACGCCGCCCCCGGTCCCGAGCCCGCCCCGCCAGCCATGCCATCGCCCGGACCGTCCCCCGGACCGGTTGCTTCGAGTTCGCCGCGCCCCACCCCGGGATCGCCGCGCAAGGATTTGAAGTTATCGAGATTCATCGCGTCGTTGACGCCTCGTCACGATTCATGCGCTTCGGCGTCCTGAAGAACAGGAAGAAGCCCTGAGTGTGGGCGTTTGCCGGCGCTTTGCGGTCGAGCAAATTCCGATCTTCGCTTGCGTACCCCGCGCTTTCGGATTCGCCCGAGGCGAGACGACTCAAGTTCTGCCTCCCATCTGCCGATAATCCCTATGCCCCGTCATGCAATCTCCGACAGACGGGGAGGCCGCGCGCACTCCTACGCGACCCGGGCACACAATCCATCGATCCATATGTATAAAAACATTACGATTCGGACCAGCCTGACACTGGTCTTAGGTTTGCTTGGTGCACTGCTTGTACTCGTCAGCGTTCTGGGCCTTCAGGCACTGAGCTCCAGCAACGACTCCCTGAGCAGGATGGCCACGGAAGACACTCCGGCGCTGGCCGAACTCAAAGGCTCGAGCGAGCAGATCCTGCGAACTCGCCTGTCGATGGCGACCTACGCGTCGTACGTCAGCCTGGGGGCGGACCCCGACGAATCGGACAAGGTCCTCAAGCGCGGCACCCAATACATCGCGACGTCGGATGCGCTCTGGAAGGATTATCTGAATCGTCCCAAAGAAGATGCGCACGAAGCGGAGGTCGCCAAGACCACCGACGAGAAGCGCAAGGCCTTCTTCGACAAAGTCATCACCCCCGCGCTCAATGCCCTCAAACAGGGCGACGTGGCCGGCTTCCATCAGATTCAGGCGCGTGTCGCGCCGGCCGCCTACAACGCGCTCGACACGGGTATACGCGAGTTGCAGGACATCCAGATCGCCCGCCAGAAGGCCCGCTACGAGGCCGCACAGCAGCGCTACAACCTGATGCGTATCGCGCTGGCCGCCACGCTGATCGTCGCGCTGGGCCTCGCCCTGTGGGGCCGCGCCATGCTCGCGCGCGCCGTGCTGCGGCCGATCCGCGAGGTCATTTCGCATTTCGAACGCATCGCGGCGGGCGACCTCAGCCAACGCGTCGAGCAACGCACCAACAACGAGATGGGCCAGCTCTTCGGGGCGCTGGGTCGCATGCGCGACGGCCTCGCCAGCACGGTCGGCACCGTCCGCGAGAGCACCGAGGCGATTCACGCCAGCGCCCGCGAGATTGCGGACGGCAACGCCGATCTGTCGCAGCGCACCGAATCGCAGGCGTCGTCGCTGGAGCAGACGGCCGCGAGCATGGAAGAGCTCACCGCCGTCGTCAAGCAAAACGCCGAGAACGCCCGCGCCGCGAGCCAGTTGGCCGTGACGGCATCGGATACCGCGTCACGCGGTGGTGAAGTCGTGCAGGAAGTCGTGACGACGATGCACGACATTGCCGAGGCGTCGCAGAAGGTCACCGACATCCTGACGGTCATCGACGGCATCGCGTTCCAGACCAACATCCTCGCGCTCAACGCCGCGGTGGAAGCCGCCCGCGCGGGCGAGCAAGGCCGCGGCTTCGCCGTGGTGGCCGGCGAGGTCCGCACACTGGCGCAGCGCAGCGCGTCGGCGGCCAAGGAAATCAAGGGCTTGATCGAAGCCTCGGGTAGCCGTGTGGAGACCGGCACCCGCCTGGTGGAGCGCGCCGGCGCAACGATGGTGGAGGTCGTGCAGTCGGTCAGGCGCGTGACCGACATCATGGGCGAGATCTCCGCGGCCAGCGTCGAACAGTCGAGCGGGATCGAGCAGGTCAACCGCGCGGTCACACAGATGGATGAAATGACGCAGCAGAACGCCGCGCTGGTGGAAGAAGCGTCAGCCGCCGCCGCGGCACTCGAAGCGCAAGCGGCACGTCTGCGCGAGTCGGTTGCGTTGTTCCGTCTGTCGTCGCATGAAGCCGTGTCTGCTGCCGCTACCATCGACAGCGGCAACGCCACCCCGTCGGGCTCACTCGCCCTCGCCGCCTGAGATCCGCGCGCCGCAGACGGCTTGCGGTACCCCCTATGTGAAATGGTCGGGGGTGCCGCAGGCGACCTCGGGGTCCCTATCCCCGTCGGAACTCGCCGACCTCCCCGCGCGCCCACCACAAGCGATGCGGGCAGCCTCAGAGGCTTGCGCGCTGCTCGAATCCCGCCAGCGGCGTCTCGTCCACCCACGCCTTGTCGACGTCGCAAGACGACACCTGCGCGCCCGGGGGCCCATGGCGCATCCAGTCGCAAAACGCCAGCAGTTGCGTGGCGTCGCCCTGCGCGATCGCCTCGACCGTGCCGTCGCGCCGGTTGCGCACCCAGCCGCGCACACCGATCCTGCGAGCCTCGGCCACGCACGCAGCGCGAAAGCCCACCCCCTGCACCCGTCCATGCGCCACGATCTGCCAAGTTGCCGTCATGGGTCCTCCCGCGATGAATCGACAGTAGGCGCGGATGTGCGCGACCCGCTGCCGACGCTCGATTTCCGGACGATCAAAAAAGGGCCTGATATCGTGCAGGCCCCGTCATTCATCAAGTTAGCACACGCGGTGCGTCCGTCTAGTAGATGTCGCGTCGATAGCGCCCCTGCGCCGACAGATCGAGCAGCACGTCCGCGCCGATCGCCTCGGCGAGTGCGGCGTCGACCGCGGGCGCCATGCCGGCGAGGCTGCCGCAGACGTAGATCGATGCCCCATCGGCCACCCAGGCGGCGATGTCCTGCGCCGACTCGCGCACCTTGTCCTGCACGTAGACGCGTTGCGCCTGGTCACGCGAAAAGACGCGATCGAGCCGTGCGATGCCGCCATCGGCCAGCCATTCGCGCAGGGTGGCGTCGTGGAAGCTGTCGTGGGCCGCCTGACGCTCGCCGAAGATCAGCCAGTTGCGCACGTGCCCCTGTGCGATACGCTCGGCCAGATGCGCGCGCAGCCCGGCCAGCCCGGTACCGTTGCCGATGAGGATCATGCCGCGCGCGTCGTCGGGGCCGTGGAAACCCGGATTCGGGCGCACGCGCATCGTCACCCCCTCGCCCGACGCCACCCCGTGAGTCAGCCAGCCGGAGCCGAGCCCCAGCGCGCCGTCGGAATTGCGGGCCTGGCGAACCAGCAGCATCAACTTGCCCTCGGCGGGCGTCGAGGCGATCGAGTATTCACGTTCGGGCAACGGCGCGAGACGTTCCAGCCAGTCCTGCAGATCGATGCCGGCGGGCGGCGCGGCAGCGGGCAGCACGCGTTCGCGCAGCGCTTCGCCGAGCGTGGCATCACGCCCGGCCACGTTGACGCGCACATCGGACGCCCAGACGCTGCCCGACAGGAACGCGTCGATGCGCGCGGCGGTGTGGCGCGGCAGCACTTCGACCAGATCGCCGGCAACCCATGTGGCGCCCGGCGGCGGCGTGAACGCCAGGTGATAGACGGGCAAGCCGGCACTGCCCGGATTGAGCTCGGTGCGTTCGACGAGCGGCCACGCCTGGAAGCCCCGCGCGTCGTCCAGTTTCGACGCCACGAGCGGACGGCCCAGCCATTCGCCCAGACGTTCCTGCCAACGCGCCCAGGCGCCGGGGTCGCCGCGATCGACCTCGATGGGCTCGAACGCCGCCACACCGCCCTGCGCGCGCAGCCAACCGTCGAGCTTGCGGCCGAAGCCGCAGAAGCGGTCGTAATGACTGTCGCCGAGCGAGAGCATGGCGAAACGCAACGTCGGCAGCGCCATGGCCTGATTCATCAGTTGCTGTGCGAAACGACGCGCGCTGTCGGGCGGCTCACCATCGCCGAAAGTGCTCACGATGAAGAGCGCCCGCCGTGCGTTGCCGAGTTGCGCCTCGCCGATGCGCGCGAGCGGCTGGATTTGCGCAGGCACGCCCGCGCCCTGCAGCATGCCGGCCGTCTGCCATGCGAGACCTTCCGCCACGCCGCTCTGACTCGCGTAGCCGATCAGCACCCCGTCGTCCGCCAGCGCGCTCGCGCCGGCGTTCGCCCCCTCTCTCGCGCCTGCCGGGCGCGAGGCGGCCAATGCGCGTTTCTTCTTGCGGCGGTCGAGATAGAGCATCCAGCCCGTCACGAAAAAGACCGGCATCATCAAGCTCGAGAGCATCATGATGATGACGCCCGCCTGCCCGAAGAAACTGCCGCGATGCAGTGCATAGATACTGGTCATCAACTGCCCGCCCAGCGTCTTCTGACCGTAGCGCTCCTCGTTCCGGATTTCGCCGGACGCCGGTACGACGTCCATGCGGCTGAAGGCACGTTCGTGCGGCACGGTGTCGTCGAGCCAGGTCACCTGCACCGGGCCGCCAGGCTTTTGCGACGGACGCACATAGGCCTTGGTGTAGTTCGGCACGCGCGCGCTGAAACTATCCCAGACCACGCCCATGTCGTTGGTAGAGGTCGACGCAAGATCCGGCAACGCGGGTTTCCTGCCTTCGCCACGCGTCCCCTGCCCCCCTTCTTGCCGTCACCGGCCTTCGGCGCCTGCGCCGGACGATTGCGAACCGGTTGCTCCACGCCCGCGATCGAGAACAGCATGCCGCGCCACCAGTCGTACGACCAGTACAGGCCGGTCGTGGCCGAAAGCAGGTACGGCACCAGCACCACCGTGCCGACGACCGCGTGCAGATTCCAGAGGAACGGACGGCCGCGCTTCTTGAAGTCGATGTGCAGCCAGGCGCGCCAGTTGCCGATGCGGCGCGGCCAGCGCAGATACAACCCGGAGAGCGCGAGCAGGAACAGCAACAGCGTGGCCGCCGCCGTGATCTGCTTGCCGATGCCGTCGATCGTCAGGAAACGGTGGATGTCCATGATGAAGCGAAAGACGACGTCCGCTTTCGAGCGCCCCAGCATCTGCCCCGTGTACGGGTCGACGAAGTAGGTTTCGCCGCGCGGCCCATCGCCGGTGGATAGGCGCACCCCGACCGCATCTTCGGGCGAGCGCGAGACCATCATGAGCAGAATGCGCCGGTCGGGCACCGCTTCATGCACCCGTGCGACGAGCGCCGGAATGGGCAGCGGCGCCGTATCGCGTACTGGCACCGTCATCACGCCCGGGCTCAGGGCACGGGTCAGTTCGTCGTCGTAGGAAAGCAGCGCGCCGGTCAGGCCGACCACTGCCAGCACCAGTCCGGCCGTAATGCCGAAGAACCAGTGCAACTGAAACCACAGTCTTTTCATCATTTTTGTCGTCCGACGCACGTCCGTACGCCGAAGGTGGCGCGTGCGTGGCAGGTATGTGCCGTGCCGCCGTCCCCGATGGAGCCCTCAGCGGCAATATCGCATGTTATTGCAAACGATTCTCATATTCAATATCGACTTTACTTTCGTCGCCTTGTAGGCCCCTTGTAGGCCTCATCCGACAGCAATTTCATAGATCGGACGACTGTCCGCCACTTTCCGGCCGGTTAGGATGAATTTATCCGCGCGGTCTGAATGCATTCTGAATTCGCTATGAACACGATCTGAATGAAGTCTGAACGCGCTCTGACCGGGCCATTACACCCAGTTACACTCATCGAACCGCCGCACGTCTCGTCTACCCCTTGCCCATGTCCGCCTGATGCTCCGGAACGGCATCGGATACGACCGATCGACCTGCGGCACGAAGCGACGGAGTGCCATGAAGCCCTTAGCGCCAAGCCAGTCCGCCACGTCTGCCGCGTTCGCGACCACGCCGGCCGACACGTGCGACGTCGACGTTGCCACGACGGCCTTCTTCTTCGACCTCGACGGCACGCTCGCCCCACTCGCCGAGCGTCCCGGTGCGGTCCACCTGCCGCACGACACGGCCGCGGTACTCGCCAGCCTGTTCGAGCGCACCTCCGGCGCCGTGGCGGTCGTCTCTGGGCGCACCATCGACGACATCGACGGTCTGCTCGCCCCGCTCAAGGTGCCTGCCGCGGGCCTGCACGGCGCCGAGATCCGCCACGGCGACGGCCAATGGCGGCGCGCGGACGGCCATGCCGAAGACACGGCACAGGTCGCGGCGATGGTCGCGCCGCTGCAGGCGCTGGTCGCCCAACATCCGGGGTTGCTGCTCGAGAACAAGGGCTGCGCCGTCGCCCTGCACTATCGCGGTGCGCCGGAGCTGGCGAGCATGGCACGCGACACCATGCGCGCGCTGGCCGATCTGCACGCGGATCGTTTCGCCCTGCAGCCCGGCAAGCTCGTCTTCGAACTGCGCCCCCGCCATGTCAGCAAGGGCCGCGCCATTACCACGTTATTGAAGGAGCCTCCGTTCGCCGGGCGCACACCGCTTTTCGCCGGTGACGACCTCACGGACGAGGCAGGTTTTGCCGACGTGAACGCCCTTGGCGGCGTCACGATCAAGATCGGCGAGGGGCAGACCTGTGCCCACCATCGTTTGCCGTCGCCCGAGGCGCTCACCGCCTGGCTGCTGACGTTGCGGCACGGCCCGCCTCGCCACACCTCACAGGAGAAAGGAGTATGAGCCGCTTAGTCATCGTGTCGAACCGGGTAGCCCCGATCACCGAGGGCAAACCTACCGCCGGCGGACTGGCCATCGGGGTGTTCGATGCGCTCAAGGACACCGGGGGCATGTGGTTCGGCTGGAACGGCGAGATCGACGCGGAGCCTGCCACCGCTCCCGAGATCGCACACCGCAACAACGTCACCTTCGCCACGGTGCCGCTCACGCGACGCGACTACAACACCTACTATCGCGGCTTCTCCAATGCGACCCTGTGGCCCACGTTCCACTACCGGGACGACCTGACGCGATTCGAGCGCGACGACTACAACGGTTATCGTCACGTCAACGCCCGCTTCGCCGCGCTGCTCGCGCCGCTGCTCGAGCGCGACGACCTCATCTGGGTGCACGATTACCACCTGCTGCCTTTCGCGCAGGCGTGCCGCCAGATCGGCGTGAAGCAGCGCATCGGCTTCTTCCTGCACATTCCGTTCCCGTCGCCGCAGGTGCTGATGACCGTGCCGCCCCACGAGGCGCTCGTGCGCGCGATGTGCGAGTACGATCTCGTCGGCTTCCAGACGGAGATCGACCGCACCGCTTTTACCGATTACCTCGTGCGCTACGCCGGGGCCACGAAGAACGACGACGGCACCCTCACCGCTTACGGACGCAGCCTGCGCACCGGTGTGTATCCGATCGGCGTGTACCCCGACGAGATCCAGCAGCAGGCGACCGCGCGCGCGACCGTCAAGCACATCCTCGATCTGAAGCAGGGCCTGCAGGAACGCAAGCTCATCATGAGCGTCGACCGTCTCGACTATTCAAAGGGGATGCTCGAACGGTTCCGCGCCTTCGAGCGCATGCTCGAGTTATGGCCGAACCAGCAGGGCACGGTCAGCTTCGTGCAGATCGCGCCGCCGAGCCGATCTGACGTAGCCGGTTACGGCGAAATCCGCCGTCAGCTCGAAACGGAGGCGGGCCACATCAATGGCCGCTTCTCCGACATGGCGTGGACGCCGCTGCGCTATGTGAACAAGCGCTACGAGCACGAGGTGCTGATGTCCTTCTTCCGGGCGTCGCAGGTCGGGTACGTCACACCACTGCGCGACGGCATGAACCTGGTGGCCAAGGAATACGTCGCCTCGCAGGATCCTGCCGATCCAGGCGTGCTCGTCCTGTCGTGTTTCGCCGGAGCGGCGCAGGAACTCGACGGCGCGCTGATCGTGAACCCGTACGACATCGACGGCATGGCCGAAGCGCTGCGCACGGCGCTCAACATGTCGCTCTCCGAGCGGCAGTCCCGCTACGAGAGCATGATGGCGAAGCTTCGCGAGCATAATCTGTCCACATGGCGCGACCGCTTCATCGCCGACCTTCGTCAGCCGACGGTCGCCGCCTGCCCAGCCTTGTTGCGCTGCGCCCATCCGGCCGCGGCCTGACGCGCGGTCCGATGCCGCCATCGGCCGATCCTGCACCACCCGCCCCGCGCGGGCGGCGGTGCAACGACCGTTGGCTCGCTGGGTCGGGTCGGCGCACACCCTTGCGCCGGATCGTCGCCGACGGCGGCATTCGCTCAGCGTGCGATGCAGGCGGGCAGGCGATGCGTGCGCCCCTGCGCGCCACCCGGCACTTGCCGGGTTCTCGCGAGACCGTAAGGAGACAAACCATGAGCCCAAGCTCCGGAGATCCGGACCCCGCGGCCACCCCCTATGTCGAAGTGGAGACCGACGGGGCCGTCGCCATCATCACCCTCGCGCGCCCCGGGCGGCGCAACGCCGTGGACCGGGACATGGCCGCCGCGCTGCGCGACGCCCTCCTCGCCTTCGAGCAGGACGACAACGTGAGCGTCGCCGTGCTCTGCGGCAAGGGCGCCGGGTTCTGCGCGGGCGCGGATCTGTCGGCGTTCGACGACCCGCAGCGGCGCAACGTCGTCACCCCCGACGGCAGCGGCGACGGGCCGATGGGCCTCACGCGACGGCACCTCGACAAGCCGGTGATTGCCGCCGTCAGCGGCCACGCCGTGGCCGGCGGGCTGGAACTGGCCCTGTGGTGCGATCTGCGCGTGGCGGACGACTCGGCGACGTTCGGCGTCTTTTGCCGCCGCTTCGGCGTGCCGCTCATCGATGGCGGCACCGTGCGTTTGCCACGGCTGATCGGCATGAGCCGCGCGCTGGATCTGATCCTCACCGGCCGCGCGGTCGGCGCACAGGAAGCGTTTGAAATCGGACTGGTGAACCGCCTCGTGCCCGAGGGTATGGCGCGTCAGGGCGCAGTGGCGCTCGCGCGGCAACTCGCGGCGCTGCCGCAGGGCGCGCTGCGCGCCGACCGTCGGGCCGCCTATGCGCAGTGGGATCTATCGCTGGAAGAGGCACTGCGCCGGGAAGGCGCCGCGGGACATGCAGTGGTGTTTTCGGAGGGAATTGCGGGAGCGAGGGCGTTTCTCAGCGGCGCGGGCCGTCACGGCGCGCCGCGCGACGCCTCCTGACCCGGTCGGGCCGGAGAACCAACGCTGGCGCGTACCGAACACGTTGCCGAAGCACAGGGCGGCTCGGCCGCCTTACTTGCCGGCCGGACGCGTCTGCTTCAGCAATTCCATACGCTTGCGCAAGCCGTCGGCGATTTCCGTCTGGTGGGCCTGGTTGGCGAAGTCCACGGCCGTCATACCGATCTGGTTCTTCAGACGAACGTCGGCGCCGCCGTCGAGCAGCACCTTGCAGGTGGTGATGTGGCCGCCGCGCGCTGCCATCATGAGCGGCGTGGTGCCGTTGGGCGATTCGGCATCGACGTAGGCGGAGGCGTCCAGCAGCATCTGCACGATGTCGTCATGCCCGTTCGTCGCGGCATAGTGCAGCGGCGCCCAGCCCTTCTTGTTGACCTCGGCGTCCTTGTCGATGAGCAGCTTCACCATCGGCGCGAGTCCCTGCAGCGACGCGATCATCATCGCGTTTTCGTCCGCCGCGTTGGTTGCGTCCAGATCCGTACGCTTGTCGTTGATCAGCAGACGCGCCACGTCCACCGACTTCTCGCGCATGGCGACGAGCAGCAGCGGATTGCCCTTGTCGTCGGTCGAATTCGGGTCGACACCCGCCTTGAGCGCTTCGGCCACCGCCTTCGTATCGTTGAAGACGACGGCCTTGACCAGCGCCGTATTGGACGTGGCCGCCGTGGCACAGGCGGTGAGCCAAAGCAGGCTGAGCAACATCCAGGCTCGGATCATCGAGAATTTACGCATCTGGGGCTCCTGTCGGTAGTCCGTGGAAAAGCGTCGGGGCAACGCGGTGAATCGGGAATCGGGTGAGTTCAGTGCTTCGCCGTGGCGAACAGACGGAAGAAGTTCTCCGTCGTGGCGTCGGCGATCCTCTGCAGCGGTTCGCCACGCAGATCGGCGATGAATTCGGCCACGTGGCGCACATAGCCGGGTTGGTTCAGCTTGCCGCGATACGGTACCGGCGCGAGGTACGGCGAATCCGTTTCGATCAGCATGCGCTCGAGCGGCACGCGGCGCGCCACGTCCTGCAGATCGCGTGCGCTCTTGAACGTGACGATGCCCGAGAAAGAGATATAGAAGTTCTGGTCGAGCGCCCCTTCGGCGACGTCCCAGCTCTCGGTGAAGCAGTGCATGACGCCCGCCGGCTCGCCCGCATGCTCTTCGCGCATGATGCGCAGCGTGTCGTCGGCGGCTGAGCGCGTATGGATGATCAGCGGCTTGCCCGTGGCGCGCGCGGCGCGGATATGCGTACGAAAGCGCTCGCGCTGCCATTCCATGTCGTCGATGCTACGGCCTTCGAGCCGGTAATAATCGAGGCCCGTCTCGCCGATGGCCACGACCTTCGGCGTGGCGGCCAGCTTCACCAGATCATCGACGCTCGGCTCCGGCGTGTCCTCGTAATCGGGGTGCACGCCGACCGAAGCGTAGACGTTCTCATGTTGCGCGGCGATCTCCAGCACCTGCGGCAGCGTGGGCAGATCGACCGACACGCACAGCGCATGACTGACCTTGTTCTCGCGCATGCGTTCGAGCAAAGCGGGCATCTGCGCCGCAAGCTCCGGAAAATTGATGTGACAGTGTGAATCGATGAACATGATGTGCGATCGGTCGGCGGCGGTGCGCGTCAGAGCGACGCCGGGCCGCCGAACAACTGTTTGTATTGCAGGAAGAGCGCCTCGAGCAGCACGCGCGCATTGAGCGGGTGGTTCTGCACCTGACGTTGCTGCGCCAGCTCACGCAGAAATCCGAGCAGACGAACGTCATCCGTCGCGTCGCCGCAGCGCTGCAGTGCCTGCGCGTGGCTCGGGAAAAAGCGCGCCGTGCCGGCCATGCGCTCGGCGAGCACGTCGAAGCACCAGCGTTGCAGGGTCTCCAGAATGCCCGGCAGATTGCCCTTGTGCAATTGCTCGGCGCAGGCGAAGCCGTCGATGGCGCCGCCTTGCGCGAGTTGCCCCAGCAGCCAGTCGCGCCAGCCGCGCTCGTCCGGCTCGGCCAGCGCACGCGCGGCGAGCGGCGCACCGCCCGCTTCGGCGAGCACGGCTGCCGCGGTCGCGGCATCGAGCCCGGCATCGCCCATCAGCCATTGCGTCGCCTGGGCGCCGTCCGGACGCGTAAGCACCACGCGGCGGCACCGCGAGAGGATCGTCGGCAGCAGGCGGTCGGGCTGCGTGGTGACGAGCAGGAAGACTACCCCCTCTGGAGGCTCTTCGAGTGTCTTGAGCAATGCGTTCGCGGCGTGCACGTTGAGCGCTTCGGCCGGAAAGAGCAACACCACGCGCCGTCCTTGCCGATGCGATCCGAGGCTCGCGAAGTCGATGACCTCACGGACCTGCTCGATCTTGATTTCCTTGCTTGGCGTCTTGGTCTTCTTGTCGCCGTCGGCATCGGCACGGGCGTCGGCGCCGGGCAACGTATCGGCGAGGACTTCCGGGCACACGCCCCGAAAGTCCGGGTGGTTGCCGCTCGCCAACCACTGGCACGCACCGCAGGTGCCGCACGGCAAATGGTCGGCGTGCGGCGATTCGCACAGCAATCCCTGCGCAAACGTGCGCGCGAACTCGACCTCGCCGATGCCGGGCACGGCCTGCAGCAGCAGCGCGTGCGGCATCTGGGCGCGAAGGTCGTTAAGGCGTGTCCAGTCCTGTGACTGCCACGGATACAGCATGTGGGCTCCTTGGCCGGAAGGGTGACGCGGAATCGGCAAAGTGTGTGGATGTGGGGATTATCGCGCGTCAGCGCGCGCCGTGCCCAGGCAATCCCAGTCGGGCGAACACGTCGGCGAGCTCGGCCGCGATGGCGTCGACGCTCTGCGCGGCGTCGATCACGACGAAGCGCCCCGCGGACGCCTCCGCCCGACGCAGGTATTCTTCGCGCACCCGCGTGAAAAAGGCTGCCGACTCGCGCTCGAACTTGTCCGGCGCGCGCGCGCCGGCGAGTCGCGCCGCGGCGATTGCCGGATCGAGATCGAACAGGATGGTCAGGTCGGGCTGGCGCGTGCCTTGCACCCAGCGCTCCAGCGTCGCCAGCTTCTCGAGCGACAGCCCTCGCCCGCCCCCCTGATACGCGAACGTGGCGTCGGTGAAGCGATCGGAGACGACCCAGTCGCCGCGCGCAAGCGCGGGCTCGATGACCTTGACCAGATGCTCGCGGCGGCCGGCAAACATCAGCAGCGCCTCCGTCTCGAGGTCCATCGGCTCATCGAGCACCAGCTTGCGCAGCGCCTCGCCCAGCGGAGTGCCGCCCGGCTCACGCGTGGCCACGACACTGCGGCCCACGCTCTCGAGCCCCTGGCGCAGCGTGTCGACGAAGGCATTGACGTGGGTGCTTTTGCCCGCGCCGTCGATGCCTTCGAAGGTCACGAACTTGCCCGGCACGGCGGCCGGCGTCTCGTGCGATTGCGTCATTGATCACCTCGCTGATATTTGTCCACGGCCCGATTGTGCTCCTGAAGATTCGTCGAGAAATGGCTCGTGCCATCGCCTCGCGCCACGAAGTACAGCGCATCGGTCGGTGCCGGATTGAGCGCGGCGGACAGCGAGGCCACCCCGGGCAGCGCGATCGGCGTGGGCGGCAGACCGGCGCGCGTGTAGGTGTTGTACGGCGTATCCGTCTGGAGGTCGCGCTTGCGCAGACGCCCTGTGTACAGATCGCCCATGCCGTAGATCACCGTGGGATCCGTCTGCAGCAGCATGCGCTTGCGCAGGCGGTTCACGAACACGGCGGCCACCTGCCCGCGCTCGACGGCCTGACCCGTTTCCTTCTCGACGAGCGAGGCCATGATGAGCGCCTCGTACGGCGTGGCGTACGGCAGCCCCGGCGCGCGCGACGCCCAGGCTTCGTCCAGCCGCTTCTGCATCAGGCGATACGCGCGCTTGTAGATGTCGACGTCGCTGGTGCCTTTGGGAAAAAGGTACGTATCGGGGAAGAACATGCCCTCGGCTTCGGCGCGGTCCGCCCCGACGAGTTGCATGACATCGGCGTCGGGCAGCCCGGCGGTGTCGTGACGCAACGCGGGATTGACGTCGATCTCGCTGCGCATTTTCTTGAACGTCCAGCCTTCGATGATCGTCACCACATACTGGTTGACATCGCCGCGCGCGAGCTTCTCCATCACCTCGTAGGGCGTGATGCCAGTGGCGAATTCGTAGTTGCCGGACTTGAGGCGCGTGCCCACGTCCATGACGCGCGCCAGCAGATTGAACAGCAATGGCGACACCGGTACGCCGCCCGCGCGCAATTGCGTCGCCACGCTGCGCACCGAGCTGTAGGGCTTGATCGTGACGTCGAGCGTGGGCTTGCCGAGTTGCAGCGGGGCTTGCGCCCAGTAATAGAAAGCGCCGCCCGCCGCCAGTGCGGCGACTATCAACAGGACGAACAAGCGTTTGATGAAAGACATGAATTGCAGGGTAAGCCGCGAGACGGCGGCAGCGGGTTCGGGGGACTCGGTCCGCCGCAGGCATGCAGGCGAAGGCCGCAAGGCCACATTAAGGCGCGCGTTTTGCGCGTCGAACCGGCTCGCACGTCCTGGCGGAAGACCCAATATAATACTTTGACTTGCCAAACCCTCACAGATTGACAGGCACCCTCGTTTATGACCTCCCATTGGCATGATCTTCTGCCGCAAGCGGCAGCCGCGGCCTCCTCCGACCGTTCGTCCGACGCTAGTGCGCGCGCCACGCAATTTCAGGCGCTGCAGCGCGGCAGCTTCGTCTCGCTCGCGAGCGACACTGGCCTCATCGCAGTGAACGGCGCGGACGCCGCCGCCTTCCTGCACGGCCAATTGACCAACGACGTCGAACGTCTCTCGCCGGCACAGGCCCGCCTTGCCGGCTATTGCTCGGCCAAGGGGCGTTTGCTCGCCACGTTCCTGATGTGGCGCGATGCGTCGCCCGAAGGCACGATCTACCTCGCCTGCGACGCCGCGGTGCAGGCCAGCGTGCAAAAGCGCCTCTCGATGTTCGTGCTGCGCGCCAAGGCCAAGCTGACCGACGCCAGCGCCACGCATGTTCTGCTCCAGGTCGGCGGCCCGGCAGTGGAAGCCGTGCTTTCGAACACGTTCGGGTCGCTGCCCGCCGCACCGTTGGCCGCCGCGCACGCCACGCTCGGCGATGCGCCGACGAGCCTGATTCGTTTGCCCGACGCAGGCGCCGCACGCTCGCTCCCGCGCTTCCTGTGGAGTGTGCCTGTCGCGCAGGCTGCCGACGTCTGGCATGCGCTGACGCAAGCGGCCGACGCCGTCGTCGATCCGGCGCTCGCCGCGTGGCTCGATGTCCACAGCGGCGTGGCTCGGGTGACGACGGCCACGCAGGAGCAGTTCGTGCCGCAGATGGTGAATTGGGAGGTCGTCGGCGGCGTGAATTTCCGCAAGGGCTGCTATCCGGGGCAGGAAGTCGTGGCTCGCAGCCAGTACCGCGGCACGATCAAGCGACGCCTGCATCTCGCCCACGTGGAGGGCATCCCGCCCGTCCCCGGACAGGAACTGGTGGAGACGGACGACCCGGACCAGCCGTGCGGCATGGTCGTGCAAGCGGCGCCAGCACCGGACGGCGGCTATGACGCGCTCGTCGAGGTGAGGCTGGCATCGCGCGAAGCGAACAATGTTCGTCTGGGCGCGGCCGACGGTCCTGCCCTGACGTTCGCCGAGCTGCCATACGCGATCATCGATCCGACGGAATCGCCCGCGTCGTCCGCGGCCGCCTCCTGAGCCGCCGCCGTCACCTGCCGATGGACTGTTACGTCTACTACCGCGTCTCATCTGGCCATATCGCCGCTGCCCGACAGGCCGTCGCGCGGCGCTTTGCACTGGCAGCCGAGCGTTTCGGCGTTCGCGGACGCCTGCAGTGGCGTGCCGACGCTTCGGCCAACGACGTCGCAGCAGCTGCCGTCACCTGGATGGAGCGCTACGACGGCGTGGATGCCGCGTTCGTGACGGCGCTGCCCGAGTTGGCCCGCGAATGCGGACTCGCGGCACTCGTCGATGGCGGCCTGCACATCGAGTGCTTTGTCGATGCCCCGAATCCATGTGCCTGATCGTTTTTTCCTGGCAACCTGACGCCGCCACGCCGCTGGTACTGCTGGCCAATCGCGACGAATTCTTCGAACGTCCCGCCGAGCCGATGCACTGGTGGCATGACCGCCGTGACGTGCTCGCGGGGCGCGATCTGCGGGGTGGCGGTACCTGGATGGGCGT
The DNA here is from genome assembly GCF_000815105.2 of Pandoraea pulmonicola. Taxonomy (NCBI): domain Bacteria; kingdom Pseudomonadati; phylum Pseudomonadota; class Betaproteobacteria; order Burkholderiales; family Burkholderiaceae; genus Pandoraea; species Pandoraea pulmonicola. The sequence goes on from NZ_CP010310.2 coordinate 3,227,212, forward strand.
CAACCGCGCTGGGCGCTTTGCAGCGCTGACGAACTTCCGCGACGGGCGCGCGCCGATGGCGCCGAAGGACGCGCCGTCGCGCGGCCTGCTGGTCTCCGCCATGCTCGACGCCACGCAATTCGATGACGATCTGGCGCGCGTGGAGCGGCACGCTCACGAATACGCGGGGTTCAATTTGCTGGCGGGGGATCTGCCCGCGGGCAAGCTGTTCTGGCTTGGCAATCGCGATACGAACGTTGCCACAGGTGCGGCGGAACAGGGAGGACAAGCGGTGACGCATGCGAACGGCGCGCCGCCTTCGCTGCCATCTCCCCCCGTGACGCCGGTGGCGCATGCCATCGCCCCAGGCGTCCATGGCTTGTCGAACGCACTGCTCGACACCCCCTGGCCGAAGCTGGTAAGCCGACGCAACGCCCTGGCCGACGCACTGGCCAGCGATGCCGACGACATCGCGCTGCTCGAGCTGATGCGCGACACCACCGAGGCTGCCGACGACGCGCTCCCCGAAACGGGTGTCACGTCTGCGTGGGAGAAGACGCTCTCAGCCGCGTTCATCGCATCGCCCGCTTACGGCACGCGGTGCACGACGTTGCTTCGGTATCACCGCGACGGCTTCGTCGAACTCACGGAGTCGACCGTCGCGCCCGGCCAGCGCGCGGATGAACTGCGAGACCTGCAGCGCTATCGCTTCGAGGCGGCTCGGGGCTGACTCGAGCCATCACACCAACCGCACGATCTGCTTCCCGAAATTCTCGCCCTTGAGCAGCCCCAGGAATGCGGATGGCGCATTTTCGATGCCCTGCGCCATCGTCTCGCGATAGCGCAGCTCGCCCGCGGCGATGGCGTCGGCCAGCGCCGTTAATGCCTGTGGCCAGATATCCATGTGTTCGGTGACAATGAAGCCCTCCAGCCGCACGCGGTTCGTCAGCAGCAGCGCCGGGTATTTCAGCGGAATCGGCTCGCCGTTATAGCCGGAAATCATGCCGCACAGCGCGATGCGCGAGTGGGGGTTCAGATTCTTGAGCACCGCGTCGAACACCGCGCCACCGACGTTCTCGAAATACCCATCGATGCCGTCAGGCGTCGCATTGCGCAGCGCCTCGTCGAGATTGCCCGCCTTGTAATCGACGCACGCGTCGAAACCCAGCGTCTCGACGACATAGGTGCACTTCTGCTCGCCGCCCGCAATGCCCACGACCCGACAGCCGGCGCGCTTGGCCAGTTGACCGACCACACTGCCGACCGCGCCCGACGCCGCGCTTACCGCCACCGTCTCGCCCGCCTTCGGCGCAATGATCCGGTTCAGGCCGTACCACGCCGTGACACCCGGCATGCCCGCTGCGCCCAGATAGACGCTCATCGGCACACGCGCCACATCGATGCGACGCAGGTTGCTGCCGTCCGAAATGCCGTATTCCTGCCAGCCGAACATTGCCGTCACGGCGTCCCCCGGCTGCCAGTCCGGATGACGCGACTCGACCACCTCGCCGGCGGTGGCACCGATCATCACAGTGTCGAGAGGCTGCGGCGGTGCGTACGACTTCGTGTCGTTCATGCGCCCGCGCATGTACGGGTCGAGCGAGAGATAGAAGTTGCGCACCAGCACCTGCCCCTCCCCCAACTCGGGCAGCTCGGGTGCCGCCAAATGGAAGTTGTCGAGCGTGGGTTCGCCCTTGGGGCGCGAGACCAGAAGAATCTGGCGATTGATCGTCATGATTTGCCTCCGCTTGAGGATCCGGGTCAGTCGCCGCGGGGGTCGTCGGGACGACGCTGCTGACGAATGTCGCGCCCCACCGCCAGGCGGCGCAAGTACTTGAACGTGCCCATCGCCTTGGCCACCAGCTTGCCATCGGCGTCGCGCACCTCGCCTTCACAATAGGCCATTGTCGTGGACCGATGCAGCAAGCGGCCAAACGCGCGCATCTCGCCCGTGCCCGGCTGCATGAAGCTCGTCTTCATCTCGATCGTGACAACTCCCGTGCCCTCCGGCGCCGTACTCCGACAAGCCGTGCTCAACGCCACGTCGAGCAACGCCATCGTCACGCCGCCGTGCATGACCTCCCAACTGTTGAGATGCTGCGGCGCGAGTACAAGCCGCAACTCCGACTCGCCCCCCTCTGCCCTCAGCAACTCCATCCCGAGGTGGTCAATGAAACCCGATCGAATCGACACCGCCGTCATCGCGCACCCCGGCAATGCCGATCTGCCTGGTAAAACGTATCCATCATCCCGTCATCCGTCAAAGGTGCGCGCCAATGGGCGCGTCACCACATTTCCATTTCGTCGATCGCGCGACACTCGCGGCAAGCAACCGCCTTGCCGCGTGCGCGTTTACTCGCGCGAAACACCCGCCGCCGCCAGCGACGCCCATGCCGCGGCCAACGAACCGTTGAGGTCGATCGCCCGACATGCGTGTTCGATCACACAGACGTCGAAGCCTGCCGCCTTCGCGTCCAACGCGCTCCAGGCGACGCAGAAGTCGGTGGCGAGGCCCACGCAGTGCACGCGCCTCACCCCCTTGTCGCGCAGGTAGCCAGCCAGTCCCGTCGGCGTCCTGCGGTCCGCTTCCACGAATGCGGAATAGCTGTCGACATTAGTGTGATACCCCTTGCGCACCACGGCCTGAGCATGCGGCACGTGGAGCGCGGCATGCAACTCGGCACCGCGCGTGTCCTGCACGCAGTGCGCCGGCCACAGCACCTGCTCGCCGTACGGCAGCGAGAGGGTCTCGAACGGCTTGCGTCCGACGTGGTTTTCCGCAAACGACACATGATCCGACGGATGCCAGTCCTGCGTGATGATCACGTGCGCGAACTTGCCCGCCAACGCATTGATCACCGGCACGACTTCGTCGCCATGCGGCACGGCCAGTGCGCCGCCGGGCATGAAGTCGTTCTGCACGTCGATCACGAGCAGCACTTCGTCCATCGGTTTCATACGGTTGCCCTCATGTCGTTGCGGGTCCGGTGGCGGCCCAGGTTGCCGCTACCGCGGCGAGCGCTCACCCGTTGAATCGCCCGCCCGCTTCCGCGAGCTCGACCAGGCGCGCGGCGGGCGCCCAGTCCTTGCCATGCTCGGCCTTTTCAAATTCGCGCACCCGCGCCAGCACCTTGTCGAGCCCCACCGTGTCGGCGTAGAGCATTGGGCCGCCACGCCAAAGCGGGAAACCATAGCCGTTCAGATACACCATGTCGATGTCGGACGCGCGTGCCGCCGTGCCGTCGGCCAGCACCTTGGCCCCCTCGTTGACCAACGCGTACACGAGGCGATCGACGATCTCCTCGTCCGTGAACGTGCGCGCCGCGATGCCGTGCTCACGGCGGTAGTCCTCGACCATCTGAGCCACTTTGGCAGACTCACGCGGCGTGCGATCGCCCGGCGCGTAGTCGTACCAGCCGGCATGTGTCTTCTGCCCATAACGCCCCGCCTCGCACAGCACGTCGGCGATCTTCGGGTACGCGATACCGGGATGCTCGGCGTGGCGACGCTTGCGAATCGCCCAGCTCACGTCGTTACCCGCCAGATCGCTCGTGCGGAACGGCCCCATTGCGAAACCGAAGCGCTCGATGGCGACATCGATCTGCGCGGGCGTGGCGCCCTGCTCGACCATCCATTGGGATTGCTTGAAATACGGCTCGAGCATGCGGTTGCCGATGAAGCCGTCGCACACACGGGCCACCACAGCGAGCTTGCCGATGCGCTTGGCGAGCTTCATGATCGTGGCAAGAACGTCCTTGCCTGTATTCGCGCCGCGCACGACCTCCAGCAGACGCATCACATTGGCTGGGCTGAAGAAGTGCATGCCGATCACGTCCGGCGCACGCGACGTGGCCCGGGCCAGCGCATCGAGATCCAGCGTGGAAGTATTCGACGCGAGAATGGCGCCGGTCTTGGCCACCTTGTCGAGTTCGCGGAACACCACCTGCTTGATCGCCATGTCCTCGAACACGGCCTCGACGATCAGATCGGCGTCCGCCACCGAAGCAAAATCGGTGCTGCCCTGGATGCGTGCCAGGCGCTTGTCCGCTTCCTCGGCCGTCAGCTTGCCGCGCGTGACGGCGCGGGCATAGTTGCCGCGCATCGCCTCGACGCCGCGCGCGAGCGCCGCCTCGGTCGTGTCGACCAGCGTCACCGGAAGGCCCGCATTGGCGAACGTCATGGCGATACCACTGCCCATCGTGCCAGCGCCAATCACCGCGACACGCTCGATATTTCGCACCGGCGTGTCGTCGGGCACGTCGGCAATCTTGGATGCGGCCCGCTCCCCAAGGAACGCATGACGCAGCGCCTTCGACTCCGGCGAACTGACCAGCGCGACGAAACACTCGCGCTCGAATTTCACCCCATCGTCGAACGGGCGCTGCAGCGCGGCCTCGACCGCCGCCACGCATTTGTGCGGCGCAGGGAAATGTGGCTGCTCGCGCTGCACCTTTTCGCGCGCCGCGTCGATGGCGGCCCTTGCCGAGCCGTCCCCGTCTTCGATCGCCACATCGCGCAAGCGCGGGAGCGCTCCGCCCTGCGCGGCGACGTCGGTCGCAAAGGCGATCGCCCCATTGCGCAAATCGTCGTAACCGCCGTCGATGATCCTGGTGAAGAGCGTACCGGCCAGCGCTTCGGATTTCACCACACGGCCGGTGACGACCATGTCGAGTGCACGTGCAACGCCGATCGCACGCGGCAGACGCTGCGTGCCGCCCGCCCCGGGCAACAGGCCCAGCTTCACCTCCGGCAGCGCGATCTGCGCGCCGGGCAACCCGACGCGGTAGTGGCAGGCAAGCGCCAGTTCGAGTCCTCCTCCCATCGCGACGGCATGCACCGCGGCGACGACAGGTTTTCCGCATGCATCCAGCGCCGCGATGACGTCGACCAGCAGCGGGCTCTGCGTCGCCTTCGGTGTGTTGAATTCACGGATGTCGGCACCGCCGGAAAATGCTTTGCCGCCGCCGATCAGCACGATGGCGCGCACCTGTGCGTCGGCCTGCGCCTGCGCGAGTCCCTCGGCAATACCGGCGCGGGTGGCGTGCCCCAGCCCGTTGACCGGCGGATTTTCCAGCGTAATGACGGCCACGCCGTCACGAACCTCATATGCCGTGCTCATTGTTGTCTCTATCCTGATATTTATTTGCGTCATTGGGGGAGCCGCGGGCGCGCCGGCCGCGGCAAGACGATCGTTCGATTCTAGCGCAGCCCTACACCTCGAGCCATTCGCGGCGAATGTCGTGTGCGGCCGTCAGCGCCTGCGGAGTGCCCTCGAAGACGAGCCGGCCACGGCCCATGACGGCCACACGTTGCGCACAACTGAGCGCCAGCGAGAGCTTCTGCTCGATGAGCAGTATCGCCACGCCGCTGGCCCGCAGATCCGTCAGGATGCGGCCAATTCGGGCGACGACGCGCGGCGCCAGTCCCTCCGTCGGCTCGTCGACGATCAGCAGGCCCGGCCCCGCCATCATGGCCCGGCACAGCGAAAGCAGTTGCTGTTCGCCGCCGGACAGCGCGCCCGCCGGCGCATCGCGGCGTGGCGCGAGTTCCTCGAAACGATCGAACGCCTGCGCCAGCGTGAGCGTGTCGCCGATTCCCGGCACAGGCGCCGATGCCCGCGACGTTGCCGGCACCTTCGCACCACGTTGCCCGAGCAGCAGATTCTGCGTGACGGTCAGCGGGCCGAAAACATCGCGCGTCTCGGGTACATAGCCAACGCCAAGACGTGCGATCTCGTGCGGCGCCATCGTTACGAGTGACTGCCCCCGCCAGCGAATATCGCCTTCCCGCCGCAGTTGCCCCATGACGGCGCGCGCCAGTGTGGACCGGCCCGCGCCATTACGCCCGAGGACCGCCACGATCTCGCCTGGCGCCACGTGCATCGTCACACCGTGGAGCACGCGACTGCCGTCGTATCCGGCGCGAACATCGATCAGTTCAAGCATCGCGCGTCTCCCGGGCCCCGGCGTCGACGAGCGCATCCGCGTATTCGCCGAGATAGGCGGTGCGCACGTCCGGATGCTCACGAATCCGCGCCGGGGTGTCGCACGCGATGACCGCCCCTCGCGCGAGCACTGCGATCCGGTCGGCCAGCGAGAATACGACTTTCATGTCGTGCTCGATCATCAGAAGCGAGCGCCCCCGGCTGAGCGCCGCGATCAGCGCCACCATGCGCGCCGACTCCGACTGGCTCATTCCCGCCGTCGGCTCGTCGAGCAGCATCACACTGCCCGCCGACGCCGCGCACAAGCCGACCTCCAGCACGCGCTGCTCCGCATAGCTGAGCGCTCCGGCCGGGACGTCGCGTCTGTTCACCAGACCGAGGCGGGCAAGCCAGAACTCGCTGCGACGCGTGACGTCCGCGAGGCCCCGCATGCGTCGCCAGAACGTATATCGATGGCGATCCGGCCACAACGCGGCGCAGCGAAGATGATCGATGACACTCATCTGTCCGAACAATTGCGACGTCTGGAAACTGCGCGACAGCCCCAACCGGCTGATGACGTACGGCGCTCGCCCGGTGATCTCGCGGCCGTTCATCAGCACGCGGCCGCCGTCGGCGCGCGTTCTGCCAGTGATGACATCGAACAACGTACTCTTGCCCGCGCCGTTCGGCCCGATGATAGCCAGCCGCTCCCCGGGCGCCAGCGTCAGATCGACGCCGCTCAGTACCTGCGTCCGTCCGAACGATTTCCGTATGCCGCGAATGCTGAGCGCCTGCTCGTACGAACGCGCGGCCCTGGCTTCGCGCCGGGTCATGGTGCGGACTCCGTCAGTCCCGCCCGCGTTGCCACCGCGCGCAGGTGCCGCCAGCCTGGCGCAAGCACTATCAGGCCCAGGAACGCGGCCACCACCGCAAGCGCCCAGGCGCCGACGCCCGGCGGCCCCCCTGCCCCCCCTGCCCTCTCTGCTGCCCACTGCCCGGCATCGTTGGCAAGACGCGCGGCGTAGGTCATTTCGACGGTGGCGATCAATCCGCACGCGAACAGCAGCAGTCCGCCGCACACCACCGAATACGGCAGCCACAACGCACGCACGAGACCCGCGCGCCATGCGCGCACATGCAGCGCGACCAGTCCGGCGATACCGCCGGGCGCAAACATCACGACCGCGAGAAAGGCCAGACCGAGGTAGAGTTGCCACGCCCGCGTGAGCGTGGCCAGCACCACCGTCACGAACACGCCCAGCACCGCGCCGAGCATTGGCCCGGCGAAATACGCCGCGCCGCCGAGCACAGTGAAAACGAGCACGATCCCGGAACGCTCCAGGCTGAACGTGTCGGCGCTGACCAGCTCGAAGTTGAGCGCCCCCAGTGCGCCCGCCACCCCGGCAAACGCGGCGGCAATGATCTGCATGCGATACCGCACTGCCGCGGGCGACTGCCCGAGAAACGCCACGCGCCCGGCGTTATCGCGCACCGCGCGCGCCAGAAATCCCAGCGGCGTGCGCGTCACGCCGTACATCGCCGCCGTACAAAAGAACAGCCACACCGCAACGAGTCCGTAGACCTCCCGCTGCGTTGCAAACGTCACTCCGAACCACGGTGCGCCGAGGGTCCGGTCGGTCGGAATGCCGCGCTCGCCCCCGAACCACGCCGGCACCATCGCCACCACCACCCACACCAGTTCGGCAACGCCGAGCGTGATCATCGCGAACGTCATGCCGGCGCGCCGCGTCGTCACATAGCCCAGCGTCGCACCGGCGACCCCACCCGCCAGCGCTCCCGCCAGCGGGACAAGCGCCATCGACACCGGCCATGCCTGCAGCCCGATCCGGTTCATGCACCACACGCCCGCGTAGGCGCCGACGCCCGCGTACGTCGCATGGCAAAAACTCAACAGGCCCGTGGATCCCAGCAGAAGATTGAACGAAAGCGCGAGGATGGCCGCTGTGCCCATCTGCGTCATCAACGTCAACGCAGCATCGGACGGGAAGCACAACGGCGCGACACCCAGCAGCGCCGCGAACGCAAGCCAGATGCTCGCGCGCGCACGCCACGCACCCGATGCCCACGAAACGGAAACGGCGTGACGCATCATCCCTCCCGCACACCGAAGAGACCGCGCGGACGCCACAGCAGCACCGCCACCATCAGCAGGTACGGCACCGCCGGCGCGAGTTGCGCGACCGTCAGTTGCGCAACGGGCGACACCATGCTGGCCACGGCGCCCCAGCCTCCCCCACTATCCCCTGCGTCGCCCGGCACAACGTTCGGCCACCACGACGCAAGGCTCGCGTCGCTCGTGACCGCCCAGGTCTGCAACACGCCAATGAGCAACGACGCCGCGAACGCCCCGCCGAGCGAGCCCAGCCCGCCGACAACCACGACCACGAACACCACGCTCCCGACCGTGGCGGCCATGCCGGGCTCGGTCACCAGCACGTTGCCACCGGCGGCGCCGGCCAGTGCCGCCAGCGCGGCGCCACAGGCGAACACGCCGGTGTAGAGCGCGGGAACGTCGTAACCGAGCGCCTGCGTCATCGCCGGCTGGGCCAATGCGGCTTGCAGTACCAGGCCCGCTCTCGTCATGCGAAACGCCACCCAGACCAGCAGCGCGATGGCACACGCCAAGCCCATCAGGAACAACCGGTAAGCAGGGACTGCGATACCCGCCACGTGGACCAACACTCCCTCGAACGCGCTCGGCACGCCGTAATCCACCGGCCCACGCCCCCAGGCAAGCTGCACCAGTTCCACCACCACATACGCCAGCCCGAACGTTGCAAGCAGTTCCGCCAGGGCGCCGCGCGCGCGCAGGCGTCGCAATACGCCGCGCTCGAACACCGCCCCCAGCACACCGACGACGAGCGGCGCCACCGCGAGCGCCGCCCAAAAACCGATCGTTCCCGACAACGCATAGGCGAAGTACGCCCCCAGCATGTAGAAGCTGGCGTGTGCGAAGTTCAGCACGCCCAGCATGCTGAAAATCAGGGTAAGTCCGCTCGACAGCATGAACAGCAGCAAGCCGTAGCTCACGCCGTTCACCAGCACGAGGCCGGCGGTGGCGCTCAGCAGATGCACTGCGTCTCCTCAGGAAAGCCAATGAAAGACGCGGCACACATCGCCGCGTCGGAGGGAAATTCAGAGCGACATTATAAGGGGCGCCTACCGTCGGCATCGACCGCAAATGGCCCGGGAAACGGCGTCATTGCTGGTTTTCGGATCAGCACGGCCGCCCGCTCGGAGATTTCCGAGTCCCCCTGCGGCTAACCGCGCACCGCGACAGAGAACTCAGGACGACGCCTGATAATCGCGAAACCGCTCTCGCAACTTGAGCTTCAGCATCTTTCCCGTCGCGGTGTGCGGTATCTCGTCGACGAAGACCACGTCGTCGGGAATCCACCATTTCACCACCCGTCCCTCGTAGAAGGCCAGCACGTCTTCGCGCGTGAGCGACGAGCCCGGCTTGCGCACCACCACCAGCAACGGCCGCTCCTCCCACTTCGGGTGCCGGATCGCAATGCACGCCGCCTCGTGAATGTCGGGATGTGCCATGGCGATGTTCTCGACGTCGATGGAACTGATCCACTCGCCGCCGGACTTGATCACGTCCTTGCTGCGATCGGTGATCTGCACGTAGCCTTCCGGATCGATGGTGGCCACGTCGCCCGTGGGAAACCAGCCGTCCACCAATGGCGACGTCTCCGTGCGGAAGTAGCGATCGAGCACCCATGGTCCGCGCGCGTACAGATCGCCGAACGCCTTGCCGTCCCATGGCAGTTCCTCGCCTTCGGGGCCCACGATCTTCAGGTCCACGCCGTAGATGGCAGTGCCCTGCTTCTCAAGGATGTGCTGTTGCGCCTCGGCGGGCAGATCGCGGTGATGCTTGCGCAGGTGGCACAGCGTGCCGAGCGGCGACATCTCGCTCATGCCCCACGCGTGGATGACGCGCACACCGTAGTCCTTCTCGAAGGTCTGCAGCATCGCGGGCGGGCATGCCGAGCCGCCGATCACCGTGCGCTCCAGCGTCGAGAAGCGCGCGCCGACGGACTTCACATGAGTGAGCAAGCCGAGCCAGACCGTGGGCACCCCGGCGGAGAACGTCACGCCCTCCGCTTCGAACAGCTCGTAGAGCGACTTCCCGTCGAGATCCTTGCCCGGAAACACGAGCTTGGCGCCGACCAGTGCGCTCGAATACGGCAACCCCCACGCGTTGACGTGAAACATCGGCACGACCGGCAGCACGGCGTCGCGCGCGGACATCGCCATCGCGTCGGGCAGCGAGGCGCCGAACGCATGCAGCACCGTCGAGCGATGACTGTAGAGCACGCCCTTCGGATTGCCCGTCGTGCCGGACGTGTAGCAAAGACCCGAGGCGGTGTTCTCGTCCAGGGATGGCCATGCAAACTCGCCGTCTTCGGCGGCGAGCAGATCGTCGTAGCAGAGCAAAGCGAGTTGGGAGTCCGGCAGATGCGCGCGCCCGGTCATCGCGATCCAGCCCTGCACGGTCGGGCACTGCGGCGCGATCGCTTCGACGAGCGGCAGGAAGTTGATGTCGAACGCGACGAAACGATCTTCGGCGTGATTCACGATGTATGCGATCTGCTCGGGAAACAACCGCGGATTGATCGTATGCACCACGCTGCCCATTCCCGACACGGCGTAATACAGCTCCAGGTGGCGGTACCCGTTCCAGGCCAGCGTGCCCACGCGCTCCCCGTCGCGCACGCCCAGCCGGCGCAGTGCCTGGGCAAGCTGGCGAGCGCGTCGCTCCGCTTCGCGCCACGTATAGCGGTGGATGTCGCCCTCCACGCGGCGCGACACGATTTCGGTGTCGCCATGGTGGCGGGCGGCATGCGTGATCAGCGAGGAAATCAATAGCGGCGCGGCCATCATCTGGCCGAGGAGCGGTGTTGCCATGCGTCGAATCTCCAGAAAAGTCGGGAATACCGGAACTACGGGGATACGTCGGGAACAACTGTCGGGAACGAATGGCGCCGGCCGGCACGCCTCGCGCATGCATCGGGCGCATTCGCGTACATTCATGCGGTTTGCAGATCATTCTTGACGCGCGCGAGCGCCGGGTCAACGCTCATCGCTTGTGCAGCGCAACAGCCAAGATACGTAGCCATCGTACGCGAGCCGGCAGCGCGCCGCGGACACCTCAAGTAGAATATTTGTTCACCCTCAGGAACGTCCCCAATGCCGGCCTCCGACCGCCCAGACGCTGCTCCCACTTCGCTCAAGCCCTTCGGACCGCTGCCGCTCGCCAACCGGTTTGCCAGGCTCGGCCCCGACTTCCACACGCGGCTCTCGCCACAACCGTTGCCCGCCCCCTATCTGGTCGGCTTCTCGGCCGACGCCGCACGCCTGCTCAGCTGGTCGCCCGAGGCTGCCCGCGATCCCGAATTTGTCGCGACCTTTGCGGGCAACACCCCATTGCAGGGCGGCGATCCGCTTGCGAGCGTGTATTCGGGCCACCAGTTCGGCGTGTGGGCCGGCCAACTCGGCGATGGCCGTGCGCTGCTGCTCGGCGAGGCCGACGGCCCCGGCGGCCGCTGGGAAATCCAGCTCAAGGGCAGCGGACTCACACCCTACTCGCGCATGGGCGACGGACGCGCCGTGCTGCGCTCGTCGATTCGCGAATTCCTCGGCTCGGAAGCGATGTTCCATCTCGGTGTGCCGACCACGCGCGCGCTGTGCGTGATCGGCTCCGACGCGCCGGTGCGGCGCGAGACCATCGAGACGGCTGCCGTCGTCACGCGCCTGTCGCCGAGCTTCATCCGCTTCGGACATTTCGAACACTTCTGGGCCAACGATCAGCACGGCGCGCTGCGCCAACTCGCCGACTTCACCATCGATCACCACTATCCGCACTGCCGCGACGAGGCCAATCCATACCTCGCCCTGCTCGGCGCGGTGTGCGACGCGACGGCCGAACTCGTGGCGCACTGGCAGGCCGTGGGCTTCTGTCACGGTGTGATGAACACGGACAATATGTCCATTCTGGGTCTGACGATCGACTACGGCCCGTTCGGTTTTCTCGACGGCTTCGACGCGCACCACATCTGCAACCATTCCGACACGCAGGGCCGCTATGCGTATCAGGCGCAGCCGAACGTGGCGTACTGGAATCTGTTCTGTCTCGCGCAAGCGCTGCTGCCGCTGTTCGGCGAAGGCGAAGCCGCCGTCGAGCAGGCAAAGTCCGTGTTGCCGGTCTTCAAGACGCGCTTCGCCGACGAAATCGACCTGCGCATGCGCGCCAAACTCGGCCTGCGCGAATCGCACGCCGACGACGAAACGCTCATCAACGGCCTGTTCCGGTTGATGCACGAGGGCCGCGTCGATTTCACGCGCCTGTTCCGTACGCTGGCGACGCTCGAACTCGACAACCCTGCCACCGACGCCCCCATTCGCGACATGTTCATCGATCGCGAGGGTTTCGATGGGTGGGCGGCGAACTACCGGGCGCGCCTGCGCCACGAGGGCAGCACCGACGCGAAACGCGCGGTGGCCATGCGTCTCGTCAATCCGAAATACGTGCTGCGCAACCATCTGGCCGAAATCGCCATCCGGCAAGCCCGCGAGAAGGACTTCTCCGAGGTCGACACGCTCCTTCGCGTACTCTCGCATCCCTACGACGAACAGCCCGAATTCGAGCGCTACGCCGATCTGCCGCCCGACTGGGCCGGCCAACTCGAGGTCAGTTGCTCGTCCTGAGCGGCCGCTGGGCCCCACGGGCATTGCAGCATTGCAAAAGCGGCGCGCCGCCCCCATTTGTGAAAAGTCCGAAGACATTCGACGCGCGCCGGCCATCCACCTGCCGGCGCCCATCAGGAGACTCTCATGAGCAAAGTGGAAAAATCCGACGCCGACTGGCGTGCCCAACTCGACGACGTCGAGTATCAGGTCACCCGCCAAGCAGCCACCGAACGCGCCTTCACCGGCCGGTACTGGGACCACTGGAAGGACGGCACATACCGCTGCGTATGCTGCGGCGCGCCGCTGTTCGAATCCACCGAGAAGTTCGACGCCGGCTGCGGTTGGCCGAGCTATTCGAAGCCGATCGACAAGGCGGGCATCGACGAAGTGATGGACTACAGCCACGGCATGGTGCGCGTGGAAGTCCGCTGCCACAATTGCGACGCTCACCTCGGCCACGTGTTCGAGGACGGTCCGCAGCCCACCGGGCTGCGCTACTGCATCAACTCGGCGTCGCTCAACTTCGAGGACAAGGACAGCCAGTCCGACAAGCCGAAGGACGCTTGATAACGGATGCATGGACCGCACGCGCTCGCCCACGCGGGCGGCGTACGGGTCCACGAGTCCGCGCCAGCTCGGATTCGCCAGCCGAAGATCGCGCTTTTTCTTGCGTCATATCAGTGAAATCACGTGATTTTCAGATCGTTGTGACGAAACCTGGTGGTTTCGGCTGCTAAGCTGCGTGTGTCGTTCAACGCAAAACAGGAGCCCGATACATGTCCAAGAATTCCGACCGTCGCCGTTCGCTTGGCGCAGCCGCACTGCTGGCAGCCGGTAGCGCCGCCCTGATCGGTCAAGCGCATGCACAGTACACCGGTCCGTCGGCACAACCCGCCGCCGGCGCCGGCGCGATTGCCGTGCCGACCGCCACGCCGCATGCCACGACCGTCGAGCAAGCGCTCGCCGCACCGGATGACGCCACCGCCGTGATCGAGGGCTTCATCGTCAACAAACTCAAGCACGAGCACTACACGTTCCGCGACGCTGCGGGCAAGACGATCGAGATCGATCTCGACGACAAATACCTGCCGCCGGGTCAGGTCATCAACGACAAGACACGTGTTCGCATCACGGGCGAAGTCGACCGCCACCGCTTCCGCCCGAACGACATCGATGTGAAGCGCATCGAGATCCTCCGGTAATCCTCCGTAACCCTCCGAATCGGCGGCACCGTGTCCCGGTGCCGCTTTTTTTGCGCGAGCCACTGCCGCGGCGCTCATGCGAGTGCCCCGGCGGCTGTCATCGCGCAGTTCGCGCGCCGGCGCCACACCCGGCGCGGATTGCCATTGCGGCGAACGCGAGGCTTTGAAATATAATGCGACTTTCCGCCCGATAGCGCCCAGGCGCCGCGAGGCCGCATGCGGTCGACGTGGCAAGCCGGAGGCCCCCTAGCCGAGACTTCATGAAATTTCTTTTCGACCTGCTGCCGGTCATCCTCTTTTTCGTCGCCTTCAAGTTCGCCGGCATCTACGTCGCCACCGGCATCGCCATCGTCACCACGGTCGTGCAGGTCGCGTGGATGTGGGTGCGTCATCGCAAGGTCGAGCCCATGCAATGGGTGAGTCTGGCGATCATCGTGGTATTCGGCGGCGCCACCATGCTGCTGCACGACGAGACCTTCATCAAATGGAAGCCGACGGCGCTGTACTGGCTGTTCGGCGTCACGCTGTTCGTCGCGGAACTGGTCTTCGACAAGAATCTCATCCGCGCGATGATGGAAAAGCAGATGGCCTTGCCCGAGAACCTCTGGCGTGCCGTGAATTTCAGCTGGGCGCTGTTCTTCCTCGCGATGGGCGCGCTCAACCTGGTGATCGCCTACCACTTCTCGACCGACACCTGGGTCGACTTCAAGCTCTTCGGCGGCATGGGGCTGATGGTGGTATTCATCGTCGTGCAGAGCCTGTGGCTCGCGAAGTACATCAAGCAGGACGAGTAACGCAGGAGCCACCGTCATGAGCATCGAACAGCAAATCGAAACGCGGCTCACCGCCGCGCTCGCCCCGCTCGAGTTCTCGCTGGAGAACGACAGCGCCCGTCACGCCGGGCACGCCGGCGCGGCGTCCGGCGGGCATTACAACCTGCGGATCGTCTCCGCGGCATTTACCGGACGTAACCGCGTGGCGCGTCACCGGCTGGTGTATGATGCGCTAGCCGATTTGATGCAGAACGGCATCCACGCCCTCGCCATCGTCGCGCTCGCTCCCGGCGAAGCGTGATTCGCGTGAAACGCGTCCCCCGTCGATTAATCTTGCCTCCGTCATTCGTTAGGAAAAACAGCATGGCATTGAAACTCGCCCGCACGGCGCTGGCGCTCGGCGCCGCCGTGTCGCTGACCGCCGTTACTCTCCCCGCTCTCGCTCAGAACGTTGCCGTCGTGAACGGCACGCCGGTGCCTGTGTCGCGCGCCGACGCCATGGTGCGCGAAATGGTGCGTCAAGGGCAGCCGAACTCGCCGCAATTGCAGCAGCAAGTGCGCGAAGAGCTGATCAAGCGCGAAATTCTGGCGCAAGCGGCCGTGAGCAAGGGCCTGGCCAATCAGGCCGACGTCAAGGCGCAACTCAAGCTGGCCGAGCAAGGCGTGCTCATTCGCGCGCTGATCGGCGAGTTCCAGAAGAGCTCGCCGATCACCGACGCCGAAGTGCAGGCGCGCTACGACCAGTTGAAGAAGCAGTTCGGCGACAAGGAATATCACGCACGCCACATCCTGGTGCCGAGCGAAGACACGGCCAAGGAAATCATCGCCAAGCTCAAGGGCGGTGCGAAGTTCGCCGACCTCGCCAAGCAGTACTCGAAGGATCCGGGCTCGGCACAGAACGGCGGCGATCTCGACTGGTCGCCGGCCAATGCCTACGTCCCGGAATTCGCCGACGCGCTGCAGAAGCTGCAAAAGGGTCAGTACTCGCAGACGCCGGTCAAGACGCAGTTCGGCTACCACGTGATCGAGCTGGATGACACGCGCGACGCGCAGATCCCGCCGCTCTCGGACGTCAAGCCGCAACTCATGCAGCAAATGCAGGAAGAGAAGCTGCAAGGCTTTATCGACGGTCTCGAGAAGAAGGCCAAGATTCAGTAAGCGTCCAACGCCGCACCGAGAAAACCCGCCGTTCGCCGGCGGGTTTTTTTATGCCTTCACGGGACGCACGCCGTCGATGTTCATGAAAAAACCGCCAGACCCTGATGAAGGGACTGGCGGTCGATCGATGCTGCGCTACTACGAGGCTGGTGCACGACGGCACAACGCCGTCAGGCTACCCAGCGGCGAGCGTTGCGGAACATGCGCATCCACGGGCTGTTTTCGCCCCACTGCGCAGGCGCCCAGCTCATCTGCACCGTACGGAACACGCGCTCCGGGTGCGGCATCATGACCGTGAAGCGGCCATCGGCCGTCGTCACCGAGGTGAGACCGCGCGGCGAGCCGTTCGGGTTGAACGGATACTGCTCGGTCGGCTGGCCACGGTGGTCGACGAAGCGCATCGCCGCAATCGCCTGATCGATATTGCCCTGCTGACCGAAGTTGGCGAAGCCTTCACCGTGCGCGATCACGATCGGCAGTTGCGAACCGGCCATGTCCTTGAAGAACAACGACGGCGAATCGAGCACTTCCACTTGCGTAAGACGCGCTTCGTACTTCGACTGGTTGTACGTGAACTTCGGCCATGCGGCGGCGCCCGGAATCAGGTTCGACAGGTTGCTCATCATCTGACAGCCGTTGCACACGCCCAACGCGAACGTGTCCGCACGGTTGAAGAAGCCGGCGAACTGCTCGGCAAGCGTCGGGTTGAACAGGATGGTCTTCGCCCAGCCTTCGCCGGCGCCCAGCGTATCACCATACGAGAAGCCACCGCAGGCAATGAAGCCCTTGAACGCTTCGAGCGAGTGACGGCCCGCAAGCAGGTCGCTCATGTGCACGTCGTAGGCGTCGAAGCCGGCCTTGTCCAGCACGTACGCCATTTCCAGATGCGAGTTCACGCCCTGCTCACGCAGGACTGCGATCTTCGGCCGAACGCCCGTCGCGATGAACGGCGCGGCGATGTCCTCATTGGCATCGAACGTGAGCTTCGGCGAAAGGCCAGGATCGCTCGTGTCGTTCAGCGCTTCGTATTCGGCATCGGCAGCCGCCGGGTTGTCGCGCAGGCGCGCGATGCGCCAGCTGACTTCCGACCACACACGTTGCAGTTCCGCACGCGGGGCGCCGAACACCTTCTTGGCGTCGCGATAGATTTCGATGACGTCGTTCGTGTTCGGCTTGCCGATCACGTTCGTGCAGGCCGACAGACCGGCGTCACGCAATGCTTGGAGCACCGCGTCGCGCTCGGCGGCCCGCACCTGGATCACTCCCCCCAGTTCTTCGGAGAAGAGCGCGCGCAGCGTCTTGTCCTCGCGGCGGCCGACCGTCTGCTTTGCCCAGTCCTTGGCATCGCCGTAGTCCGACTCGAAACCTTCGTCGAGCGTGAGCATGTCGACGTTGAGCGACACCCCCACGTGGCCCGCGAACGCCATCTCGGCCACCGTCGCGAACAGACCGCCGTCGGAACGATCGTGATAGGCGAGCAGCTTGCCTTCGCGGTTGAGCGTCTGAATGGCGTCGAAGAAACGCTTGAGGTCGGCCGGATCGTCGAGGTCCGGCGCCACGTCGCCGATCTGCTGCGTGACCTGCGCGAGAATGCTGCCGCCCAGGCGGTTCTTGTTGCGGCCCAGGTCGATCGAGATCAACACCGTCTCGCCCACTTCGGCAACCGTGCGCAATTGCGGCGTCAGATGGCCGCGCACGTCCTCGATGGGGGCAAATGCCGACACGATCAGCGAAACCGGCGCCACTACGTCCTTGGCGCGGCCGGCGTCTTCCCATTTCGTGCGCATCGACAGGGAATCCTTGCCAACCGGAATCGACAGGCCCAGCGCCGGGCAAAGCTCCATGCCGACCGCCTTGACCGTATCGAACAGCGCGGCGTCCTCGCCTTCGGTGCCGCATGCGGCCATCCAGTTGGCCGACAGCTTGATCTGGTCGAGCGACGCAATCGGCGCCGCGGCGATATTGGTGATCGCCTCCCCAACGGCCATGCGGCCCGACGCCGGCGCATCGATGACGGCCAGCGGCGTGCGCTCGCCCATCGTCATCGCTTCGCCGCGATAGCCCGAGTAGTCCATCAGCGAGATCGCACAATCGGCCACCGGCACTTGCCACGGACCGACCATCTGGTCGCGTGCGGTCAGGCCGCCCACGGTACGGTCGCCAATGGTGATGAGGAACGACTTGCTCGCCACCGTCGGATGGCGCAGCACGGCGCGTGCGACCTCGTCGAGCGACAGCCCCGTCACGTCCACCGGCGGCAGCTCCGCCTTGATGCGCTTGACGTCGCGATGCATGCGCGGCGGCTTGCCAAGCAACACGTCCATCGGCATGTCGACCGGATCCGGCGACTCGGGGTGCATCGGATCGACGAGCTTGAGCTGACGTTCGTCCGTGGCCACGCCGACCACGGCCACCGGGCAGCGCTCGCGCTGGCACACGGCCTGGAACGCCGGGAAGCTGTCCGGCGCGATGGCCAGTACATAACGCTCCTGCGCTTCGTTGCTCCAGATTTCGGCCGGCGACATGCCCGACTCTTCGAGCTGCACCTGACGCAGGTCGAAACGCGCGCCCTTGTCGGCTCCATCAACCAGTTCGGGGAAGGCGTTCGACAGACCGCCCGCGCCCACGTCGTGAATCGACAGAATCGGGTTCGCTTCGCCCTGACGCCAGCACCAGTTGATGACCTCCTGTGCGCGACGCTCGATTTCCGGGTTGCCTCGCTGCACCGAATCGAAGTCGAGTTCGGCCGTGTTGGTGCCGGTCGCCATCGAGCTGGCGGCGCCCCCGCCCATGCCGATGCGCATGCCCGGGCCGCCGATCTGGATGAGCAGCGTGCCGGCCGGCAGATCGTGCTTGTGCGTGTGCTGGTCCGCGATGTTGCCCAGGCCGCCCGCGATCATGATGGGCTTGTGATAGCCGCGGACGCGGCCGCCGACGTTCTGTTCGTAGGCGCGGAAATAGCCGCCGAGATTCGGGCGGCCGAATTCATTGTTGAACGCGGCGCCGCCGAGCGGGCCGTCGATCATGATCTGCAGCGGCGACGCGATGCGATCCGGGCGACCATAGTCGACGCCCTTGTCGTCGGGCTTGCGCAGCGACGGCGGCACCGTCACGTCGAGATCGTTCTCCCACGCTTCGCGCGCATCCGGCAGCGCCAGGTTCGACACCGTGAAACCGGTCAGCCCCGACTTCGGCGTGGAGCCGCGGCCCGTGGCGCCTTCGTCGCGAATTTCGCCGCCCGCGCCCGTCGATGCGCCCGGGAACGGTGAAATCGCCGTCGGGTGGTTGTGCGTCTCGACCTTCATCAACGTGTGCGTGAGCTCCACGCTGCGGCCGTACTTGCCGTCGGCGCCGCGCGGATACCAGCGCTCGACCTCGGCGCCTTCCATCACCGAAGCGTTGTCCGAATAGGCCACGACCGTGCCCTGCGGATGCAACTGGTGGGTGTTCTTGATCATCTGGAACAGCGACTTGTCCTGCGCCTCGCCGTCGATGGTCCACTGCGCGTTGAAGATCTTGTGGCGGCAGTGCTCGCTGTTCGCCTGCGCGAACATCATCAGTTCCACATCGGTCGGATTGCGCTTGAGCGTCGTGAACGCGTCGACCAGATATTCGATTTCGTCGTCGGCGAGCGCAAGGCCCAGATCGCGGTTCGCGGCTTCGAGCGCGCTGCGCCCGGCGCCGATCACGTCGACCGTCTGCAGCGGCTTGGCGGGCAGCTCGACGAAGAGCGCCTCGGCATCCTTGCGGGTGGCGACGACCGTCTCGGTCATGCGGTCATGCAGAACGTCGGCCACGCGGGCCAGCACGTCGGCGGCGAGCGACTTCTTGCCGCCGAGCAGGCCGGATTTCACGCCGATGGTGTATTCGACGGCGCGCTCGATGCGGCGCACGTCAGCGATACCGCAGTTGTGGGCGATGTCGGTCGCCTTGCTCGCCCACGGCGAAATCGTGCCCAGACGCGGGATCACCAGCAACTGGTCGCCCACCGGCTCCTCTTGCACCGGCTCGCCGTAAGTCAGCAGACCGGACACGCGCGCCACGTCTTCGCTCGACAGGGGCTCGGCGCTGGCCACGAGATGCACGTAGCGGGCGTCGATGCGTACGATCGAACTGTCGATGGCTTGCAGGGTCTGCAAAAGACGTTGCTGGCGGAATTCGGAAAGCGCCAAGGCGCCGGCGAAGCAGGCAATGTGAGTCATGGAAGGACGGAAGGCGAGGCGTTCAAAACGCGGGGGAACGACAAACCGGGATTATACCCTGCTTACCCCGGGTTACACCCGAGTGCGCGCGACCGAATTCCGCCATCTACCCGCCCGGTCCGGCCGGCTCTCTGGTAACCTATGCGCCCCGTGATGGACACATGCTGGAACACAGGCACGCGGACCTGCGGGTCCGGGCCACACCACTAAGAACGACACTAACAAGCGAACGAGCGGGCGTTCGCCACACACCAGACGGTTGGGAATGAAGGTCATCGTTATCGGCGGCGGGGTTATCGGCACGTGCACCGCCTACTATCTGGCCGCCGCGGGGCACACGGTCACGCTCGTCGAGCGCAACAGCACGGTCGCGCAGGAGAGCAGCTTCGGCAATGCGGGCGTCATCGCGCCGGGCTACGTCACGCCCTGGGCCGCGCCCGGCATGCCGCGCAAGCTGCTCGGCTACATGTTCAGCGCCGCCAGTCCTCTCATCTTCCGCCCCGGTCTGTCGGCCGGCACCTGGCGCTGGGCCGCGCGCTGGCTGCGCGAGTGCAAGCTGGAGCGCTATCGCGCCAACCGCGAGCGCATGCAGCGTCTGGCGTTCTACAGCCAGCGTTGCCTGCACGAATTGCGCGAGACGCATGTATTCGAGTACGAGCAGACGCAAGGCTACCTGCAACTGTTTCGCACCGAGCGGGAAATCAAGATGAACGAGCCGGCGCGCGCCATGCTCGCCGAAAACGAAGTCCCGCACCGCCTGCTCACGGCCGACGAATGCCGCAAGCTCGAACCTGCGATCTCCACCGATGCGCCGCTCGCCGGCGGCCTGCATCTGCCGCGCGACGAAACCGGCAACTGCCCGCTTTTCACCAAGCGCCTGGCGCAGATCGCCCGCGATATCGGGGTGACGCTCGCCACCGAGACCACCGTGCTGTCGGTGCGCCCGAACGTGGGACGCGCCGGCGTCACCGTGGAGACGGCCGCGACCGGCCAGCCGGCGCGGACGGCGACGCTCGAAGCCGACGCCGTCGTGATCGCCGCCGGCGTTGCCAGCACTGCGCTTTTGCGCCCGCTCGGCATCGACGTGCCGCTCTGGCCGATCAAAGGCTACTCGATCACGGTGCCCGTCAAGACGGAGCTGTTCAGCCCACGCATTGCCGTCATGGACGAGTCTTACAAGACCGCCATCACCCCCCAGGGCAATCGGCTGCGCATTGCCGGGACGGCCGAACTGGGCGACACCGAACTCGTGCTGCGCGAGCGAGCCATCGCCACGCTCTACAAGGTGGCGACCGACTGGTTCCCGGGTGCCGGCAAGTACCGCGAGGCGCGCGCATGGGTGGGCGCCCGGCCGATGCTGCCGGACGGCCCGCCGCTGCTCGGACCGACTCACCTGCCCGGCATCTACCTGAACCTCGGCCACGGCTCCACCGGCTGGGCGATGGCCTGCGGGTCGGGGCGCGTCCTCGCCGACGTCATCTCCGGCCAGACGCCCGAAATCGACCTCGGCGGCCTCACGCTCGCCCGCTACGATCGCTAGAACTGCCAGGACCGCTAGCCCCCCCCAAAGCCGCGCAGACCGGCACCCATTGCAGAATCTGCCACCGTTCTTCGCCTCGCGCGGGGCGGTGCGCGTCAGAAGCGGCCGACACGAGGTCGGGAATCCCACCGGCAGGCAAACGGCGAGGTTGACGGCATAATGCCTCCGTTGAGGCGCAGGTTCGTGATGTCCGCCCGTCCGTCGATCCGGGATGGCGCACGGGCCCGCCATCGGCATCCATCGCCGTGCGTGGCGAGCTTTGCCGCGTTCTCCGGGAGCCCTGCCTGTCATGTCCAACTCATTGCGCACCGATGTTCCCGTCACGCTCAATCCGAGTCCGCTCGCACGCCCGCCGGCGATGACGCCGCCCGCGTACACCGCGAGCGACGCCGACACCCCGCTGGATCTCTACCTCCCGGCAACACTGCGCAACGTCGAACGTGCCGCTGCCGCGAAACTCCCCCCGCACACGCTGATGGCGCGCGCGGGCGCGGCTGTGGCCGACTGGCTCTACGCACAACTGCCGGCACTGGCCAGCGCCGGTCGCCAACCGGTACTGCTGCTCGCCGGGCCCGGCAACAATGGCGGCGACGCCTACGTCGCGGCGCGCGAGTTGCATCGTCGTGGCGTGCTCGTCGACGTCTGGCAATTGGCACCGCCCTCCACGGACGACGCTCGCTGGGCACATGCGCAGGCGCTGGCGTCGGGCGTGCCGATCCGTCCCGCGCCGGCCGTGTGGCCACACCCGGCGACCTACGCATGGATCGTGGACGGGCTGTTCGGCATCGGGCTGTCCCGCCCACTGGATGGCGCCGCGGCGGCCCTTGTCGAGAATATCGGCTACGCGCATGCTCAAGGCACGCCAGTTCTCGCCATCGACATTCCCAGCGGACTCGGCGCCGCCACGGGCGCGACCAACGGGGCTGTCATTCGCGCAGACGTCACGATCGCCATGCTCGGCGCCTGCCCCGGACTCTTCACGGGCGACGGACGCGACATCGCCGGCACAGTGCTCGTCGCCCCGCTGGAGGCTGACGACGCGCTCAGCACCGCACGCGCCTCGCGCGCCCCTGGCGGCCTCGCGACGAGCGCGCCGGAGGCCTTCCTCTCCGAGATCCGTCAACGACACCACGCTTCGCACAAGGGCAGCTACGGCTCGCTGGCCATCCTCGGCGGGCACCTCGGCATGATCGGCGCCCCGCTGCTCTCCGCTCGCTCCGGACTGATGATGGGCGCCGGACGCGTCTACGTCGGTTTCGTTGCGCACGACGCCCCCACCTGGGACCCGGTGCATCCCGAACTCATGCTGCGCCCGGCGGAAGATCTCGATCTGTCGGCCATGCAGGCCGTATCCGTCGGGCCGGGACTCGGCACGTCGGCAGCGTCGTCGGCATGTCTATCCCGCGCGCTTTCGCTCGACCAGACGCCGCTCGTCATCGACGCCGATGCGCTGAACCTACTCGCCACCGAACCCTCGCTGGCGGAGCGCGTTCGCCGCCGCGCCGGACCCACGATACTCACACCGCACCCGCTCGAAGCGGCGCGGCTGGCCGGCTGTGGCGTCGCGGACATCCAGTCGGACCGGCTGGCGGCCGCACGCTCGCTGGCAAAGCACTTCGGCGCGACCGTCGTGCTCAAGGGATCGGGCAGCATCGTCGACGACGGTACGCGCGCGTGGATCAACATCACCGGCAACGCCGGGCTGGCCACGGCCGGCACGGGCGACGTGCTCACCGGCGCCCTCGGCGCCCTGCTTGCGCAGGGCATGCCCGCTACCGCCGCCGCACTGGCTGGCGTGTGGCTGCACGGCAAGGCCGCCGAACGTTGCGTGGACGGAGGCGTCGGCCCGGCCGGACTCACGGCGTCTGAACTTTTGCCCGCCATGCGCGCCGAACTGGCGGATCTGCCGGATCGCGCCAGCCGTGCCGCAAGGACCGCCAGCGCATCCGGCTCGCGCAACGTCCCGTGACGTGAGCGCGTCCGCCATGCGGCAAAAACGCGCCGCAGCCGCGCTACCGCGTCATTTCGGCGTGATTTCGTGTGACTCCCGTTATACTTCGCTTTATCGAAATGCCCATATCGCACATGTCGTACAAGCCCTCCGCGCCTTCCGTTCGTCTGGATCAACTCGCCGCATGGCGTACGCTGCTCGAACATCGCGATGAAATTGCCGGACAGCACATGCGCGACTGGTTTGCCGGCGCGGGCGCGAATGCGCGCGTCGAACAGTTCTCGCTGCGGGCGGCCGGTCTGTATCTCGACTATTCGAAGAACCGGATCACCGACAAGACCCGCGCCCTGCTCACGCATCTCGCGCGCGAATGCCATCTACCGGCCAAGCGCGACGCAATGTGGTCCGGCGAACACGTGAACGTCACCGAGAACCGCGCAGCATTGCACGTTGCGCTGCGCGCCCCGCAGGGCGTCACGTTTCGCGACACCAGCGGCGAAATCAGCAGCGGTGTGCACGACACACTCGCGCGCATGCGCGCCTTCAGCGAGCGCGTGCGCGACGGACGCTGGCTCGGCGCCACCGGCAAGCGCATCAAGCATCTGGTCAACGTCGGCATCGGCGGCTCCGATCTGGGGCCGCGCATGGTCTGCGACGCGCTGGCCGTCTATGGGCGTGCGGACCTCACGGCGCATTTCATCGCCAACATCGACCCGACCGAGCTCGCTCGCACCCTGCCGACGCTCGATCCGGAAACGACGCTCGTCGTCGTGTGCTCGAAGACGTTCACCACGCTGGAGACCATGACGAATGCGCGCACGATTCGCGCCTGGTTTCTCGCGCATGGCATTCCGGAGAGCGCACTCGGCAAGCATTTCGTCGCCGTGTCGACGAACGCCGACGAAGCCGCGCGCTTCGGTATCGCTCGCGAGAACGTCTTCGAATTCGGGGAGTGGGTGGGTGGACGCTATTCGCTGTGGTCGTCGGTCGGGCTGATCATCATGCTCTATCTGGGCGCGCAACACTTCGACGCCCTGCTCGCCGGCGCGCACGCGATGGACGAGCACTTCCGCACCGCGCCGCTCGAAGCCAACATGCCGGTGCTGCTCGGCTTGCTCGGCATCTGGTATCGCAATTTCTTCGACGCGCAGACGCTGTCCATCGCCCCATACACCGACGCGCTGCAGAAGCTGCCGCCGTATCTGCAGCAACTGGACATGGAGAGCAACGGCAAGTCCGTGCAGATCGACGGCACGCCGGTAGGTTGGCAAACCGCACCGATCATCTGGGGCGAGCCCGGCACGAACGGGCAGCACGCCTACTTCCAGATGCTGCACCAGGGCACCACGCTCGTGCCCGTGGACTTCATCGCCGTGCTGGAGCCGCAATACGATGGCGCGGCGTATCTCGAACATCATCGCAAACTGCTGGCGAACTGCTTCGCGCAAAGCGAAGCGCTGTTGCGGG
Source organism: Pandoraea pulmonicola (assembly GCF_000815105.2). Taxonomy (NCBI): domain Bacteria; kingdom Pseudomonadati; phylum Pseudomonadota; class Betaproteobacteria; order Burkholderiales; family Burkholderiaceae; genus Pandoraea; species Pandoraea pulmonicola. The sequence goes on from NZ_CP010310.2 coordinate 3,252,127, forward strand.
GCGGTTCGATGGCGACCAGCGAACAGGCCGGCGGCCCGCTCGGTGCGCAACGCCGTTTCGATGGCAACCGGCCGAGCAATACGCTGGTGATCGACAGATTGACACCGGAGCGCCTGGGCGCGCTGATCGCACTCTACGAGCACAAGATTTTCGTTCAGGCCGCCATCTGGGATATCAATCCGTTCGATCAGTGGGGCGTGGAACTCGGCAAGACGCTGTGCCGCGCCATCGAGCCGGAGCTTCTCGATCCGGATACGCTCCAACCCGGTGCTCACGATGCTTCGACCGCATCGCTCATCCGTCTCGCGGGGGAAGCGCTCAAGCGCAAGCGCTGATCTCTTTCTTCTTGCTGTGCCGCGTCGTCCGCCCGATCAAACGTGAGCGCCGTTGACCAGCTTGCCGCCGGCGAGCTGCACCGTTGCGTCGCACCGCTGGGCAATGGCCAGATCGTGTGTGACGAGCACCAGCGTCGCCCCGCTCGCCTCGTTCAGCGAAAACATCAAGTCGATGACACGCTCGCCCGTGGCCGTATCGAGACTGCCGGTGGGCTCATCGGCGAAAAGCACGGCAGGCGCGGTCACGAACGCGCGCGCCAGGGCCACACGCTGCTGCTCGCCGCCGGAGAGCTGCTTCGGGTAGTGTGTCAGCCGCGAGGCGAGCCCGACCTGTTCGAGCAACTTCACGGCACGATCGCGCACGTCTCGTGTCTCACCGAGCAGTTCGAGCGGCAGCATCACGTTCTCGAGCGCGGTCAGATGCGGCATTAACTGGAAGGATTGGAAGACGAAGCCCACCGCGCCGCGGCGCAGTGCGGCACGCCCTTCTTCATCGAGATCGCCAAGCGACTTGCCAAGCAGCGTCACGCTGCCGTCAGTGGCCGTGTCGAGACCGGCCATGAGACCGAGCAGTGTGGATTTTCCGGAGCCGGACGCTCCGACGATAGCCACCGTCTGGCCTTTCGCGACGGAAAAATCGATATCCTGCAAAATGACGAGCTCACCGGTGGCGTCACGCAACCGTTTGCCCAGACCCCGCACTTCAATTACGTTTTCGGAAAACGACATGGCAAGAAGAGAGTTCTTGAAATTGGCCGCTACAGCCCTCGTGGGCTGGAGCCTGCTGTCAGGGACCGCGGCGAACGCGGCAAGTTCGGGCGCGCCGACGATTCTCGTCGTGGGCGATAGCCTCTCGGCCGAATATGGCATCGCGCGAGGCGCCGGCTGGGTCAATCTCCTGCAGCAAACGATCACGCAAAACGGCTTCGATTATAACGTCGTCAACGCCAGCATCAGCGGCGACACCACGAGCGGCGGGCGCTCCCGACTCACCCCGCTTCTCGAACGTCATCGCCCCGCCATCACCATCCTGGAACTGGGCGGCAACGACGCCTTGCGCGGCATTCCGCTTGAACTGACCCGCACCAATCTCCGGGCGATGGTCGAAGCCGCTCGCAAGGCGGGTAGCCGCGTCATCGTTGTCGGCATGCGCATCCCCCCCAACTACGGGCCCGATTACAGCGAACAGTTCTACAACATGTACGCCACGCTCGCCAGGCAGGAAAAGACTGGCTACGTGCCGTTCCTGCTGGCGGGTGTCGCCGAGCATCCGGACTGGTTCCAGCAGGATCAGATCCACCCGCTCGCCAAGGCGCATCCGCAGATTCTGCAAAACGTCTGGCCGAGCGTGAAGCCCCTGCTCAAACCGACCGGGAAGCCACCCGCGAAAGCGGCGAACTCCCGCGCGTCGAAATCCGGCGCATAAAAAAACGCGGCCCGGGAGCCGCGTTTCCTGTTTCCTGCTGTCTGCTTTCGGCTTTGTCCGGGATCGCCCGATCAGGCGCCCGACTTGGTCACGTCGTTGACCACCTTGACCTTCGAGCGCGCGCGCAGATCCCCCAACCATGCATTCCACTCGGCCTGAGCCGCCAGTTGGTTGAGCTGCTGCGTTTCGGCCGCCAGACGCTGCGGATCCTGTGCCGCCGGCTGCGAAACCTTGCTGATGCGGTAGACCGCGTAGCCTTGGCCCTCACCAAGGTCCACACCAACATATGCCGGCAACTTGGCCGTATCCGCACCAAAGATCGCGGTGAGCGCGGCAGCCGGCAACTTGCCCGGATTGTCGCGCGACACCGTCTGCGCGGCGCCGAACGTTGCATCGCCGCCCTTCTTGAGCGCATCGAGCTTCGCTTCGCCGGCCTTCTTCGCTTCCTGCGCCGCCAGATCGGCGACGACCTTCTCCCTGACCTGTGCTTCGATCTGCGCGAGCGGCGGCGTGGCGGCCGGATGGTAGTTCGTCACGTGCGCCGACACCAGCACGCCCTGACCGACATCCACGGCTTCGGTGTTGCGCTTGTTCTTGATCGACTCGTCGCCAAACACGGCTTTGAGCAGTTTCTCGTTACCGAGCGGGCTCTTGGCCTGCGCCGGATCCGGCGTACGCGTGACCGTGGCCGTGAGCACCTTCAGATTCAGCTTGTCGGCCACCGGCTGCAGGCTGTCCGGCTGCTCGTACACGGCGTTGGTGAACTGATCAGCGAGCTTGGCATAGGCCTTGGCCGATTCCTGTTGACGATATTGCTCGGCCAGTTGCGGCTTCACTTCGTCGAACGACTTGGTCTGCGCCGCCTTGATACCGGTCAGCTTGATGATGTGATAGCCGAAGTCGCTCTTCACGACATCGCTCACGTCGCCCTCGCTCTTGAGCGCGAAGGTGGCGTCGGCGAACGGCTTGACCATCGCGTCGCGCTGGAAATAGCCGAGATCGCCACCCTTGGCCTTCGAACCCGGGTCATCCGAGTTCTCGGTCGCGAGCTTGGCAAAATCGTTCGGGTGCTGCTTGAGTTGCGCGAGCAGCGCCTCGGCCTTGGCCTTCGCCTTGGCATGGTCGGCCGGCGATGCATCGGCCGGCGACGCGATCAGGATGTGCGACGCGCGACGCTCTTCCGGCGTGGTGTACTGCTTGAGGTTGTCGTTGTACATCTTGCGCAGCGCATCGTCGTTCGATGCTGTCTGCGCCGACGCCGGCATGGCCTTCGGGTCAAGCACGACGTATTGGATTTCAGCCGACTCGGGCGTCTGGAAGGCGGCCTTGTGGGCGTCGTAGTAAGCCTGGATCTGCTGCGCCGTCGGTGCGGCCTTGCCGGCGTACTCGGCCACCGGGAACGTCAGCGCCGACACTTCGCGCTGCTGCGCACGCAGTTGCGCAAAGCGATCGACCACCGTCTTCGGCAGCATCGCGCTCGCCTGCACGCTCGACGGCAACTGGTTCGATGCGAGCTCGAAACGGATCTGCGCTTCGAGACGCTGCGGCGTGAGATTCTGGGCGGCGAGCAGTTGCTCGTACTTGGCTTCGTCGATCGAGCCGTCCGGGCGACGCATCTGTGCGATCGCCGGGATGGCGAGCAGTGCTTCGCGCACCTGGGCATCGGGCACCGACAGATGCTTCTTGAGGGTTTCCTGCGTGAGCAGCTTCTGCTGAATCAGGTTATCCAGCACTGCCGTGCGCATCTCGGGCGTGTTGATCTGGCTCGCGTCGACAGCGCCGCCAAACATCTGCTGCATGCGCTCGGTCTGCGCACGAAGCACGCTGTCGTATTCCTGACGCGTCACGGTCTGATCGCCGACCTTGGCGATCGTACCGGCATCCGAGGCGTACTCCTGCCAGCCATGAACGCCGAAGACCACGAACGACGGCACGATCAATACCGTCAGGAAAATGAGGACCAATCGTTGATGGCGTCGGATGAAGTCGAACATACGAAATCGGAAGAGTCGTCAGGATGCGTCTTAGGACGTCATATGGCAAAAAAGGCGAACCGAAGTTCGCCTTTTCACAATTTGGCGGAGCGGACGGGGCTCGAACCCGCGACCCCCGGCGTGACAGGCCGGTATTCTAACCAACTGAACTACCGCTCCCCAAGATCTGGAACTGGTGGGTGCTGAGGGGTTCGCCCCCCCGACCTACGCCTTGTAAGGTTCGCTTTGGCGCGGTTCTCCGCTCCGCTGCAAACCGCTTCAGCGCTACCAGCCAGACCTTCTTCCCGTTGCGCCCTAGCTGCCGCGTCACAGTTTCGTCACACCGACTGCGGCTTTTGTGCAACACCGACAGAGGCATCGAAATGGCAACTATCCGCCAACGGAACAGCAGCGATGGTAGCACAACTTGGCAAGCAATCATACGTAAAACCGGCTTCCCGCCTCAGTCCGCGGTGTTCCGTAGCCGGGGGCGACAACTCGAGAAGCGCTGCGTGTGACCAAAGTGTGACCGGCCGATAGAGACAGCCCAGCAAACCGGCCGGCAGCCAGCAACAAGGGATTCAGGGAAAGGCGACCTACGCCGCAATCAGGCGGCCACCGGTCAGCGGAAGGAAGGAACCGGACAGAATGCCCGGTCAGAAACCGGAAGGTCAGCGACCCGCCCCCGGCACGGGGAAAACCGGCTCGTGGCGAGCGGCGCAATCCCCGCAGAAAATCGTAGCGAAATTTGATCCGGGCGAAACAGCGGGAAGCGTCGGCTTCATATCACGAGGTCAGGCATTTATAAGCCCAAGACCGCCCATCACTTAACATCTAGTCTGCGGTTTTCACACCCCAAACCACTCTGTCGTTCGTATCAAGAAACCAAACGCGTCCATCCCCGGACGGTACTACATAGTTTTGCCGGTAGATTCCAAGCCCTTGCGCCCTGATAGCATAAACAGGCCCCTGCGGCTCCGAACCAGCGTACTCAAATGTAAGCGGATTTTGGGGGTTTAGAGAAACAGCGAAAGGAGCCCTACCCGTCTCTGCCAGCAATTTCCCATCGCAAGCCACAACGAGAAGATCGCTAGCCCACACATAGGAAAAGAAAGTGCCTGACGGGTTGTAATCCGGCAAACGCCATCTGTACGGCGAGCTGCTGAGAAATGCGGTGCCAGAGCCTGGACCGTCTTCTTTCAGAGATAAGTAACCGCCGCTCGTCTGAATTGTCACGTAAGGCATACGCTTCCCCTTTGAGCTATGTGCTTACCAACGGAAACAACTAGCCGCCCACCGCAGCACTTATATCCGGGCGAGTTAGTGATCGTCAATACAGGGCGCATGCCGCACGGCATGCGACAGCGGATGACTGAGAAGGTGAGGAGTCCGCACGGCCTATGACCGGCACAGGGACAGGGACAGGGACAGGGACAGGGACAGGGACAGGGACAGGGACAGGGACAGGGACAGGGACAGGGACAGGGACAGGAGTACTTATAAACACGCCCTAACTTGATCACAATGTGGTCACAGTTAGGGCGTCAGACGCGCTTTGGCGTAGATGCTGGAACGAGGACAGTTCGCGTAAGTCGTTGATTTACTTACCGGAACTGGTGGGTGCTGAGGGGTTCGAACCCCCGACCTACGCCTTGTAAGGGCGCCGCTCTACCAGCTGAGCTAAGCACCCGTTCCCGATTCTAGTGTTGTTCTTGCTGCGACTTCCTGCCCAAGCAGGAAAGTCCATCAGTTTAACGTATCTTTGAGATCTTTGCCAGGGTGAAATTTCGGCACCTTCGCCGCCGGAATCGTGATCGCGGCGCCGGTGCGCGGATTACGTCCCGTGCGCGCAGCACGCTTTTTCACCGTGAATGTGCCGAAGCCCACCAACGTCACCTTGCCATTCTTCTTCAGCGCCTTTTTTACCGCAGCCACGAATGCATCAAGTGCTCGACCCGAGGCAGCTTTCGAGATGTCTGCCTCGCTCGCGATATGATCGATCAGTTCCGTCTTATTCACTGTAACCCCCTTGCAAGGATAGTAGGCGATTTAGCCGCGGAGGCGCTCTTTGCACGCCTTGACATTGATCTGCGAGGTCCGCTGGCTTTGCCATTAGACAAGCCGAAAACCCTTATGTCAAGCCGTTTTGCGCCATCTGACAGATTCGGAAGCACTCCTGAATCTCCACTTTCCGGTCGCTATTTTTGAGCACTTTGCCTGAATAAAAAAGCTCGGGGAAAACCCCGAGCTTTTTGCCCATTTTCGGGCGAGAGAGCGGCGTCGAACGCTGCGCCACTTCCCGCCAGCGAGCGTCAGTGCTTGATGACGTCCTGCTTGCCACCGGCGTCCGCGCTCGGCGTCACCGGCGCAGCCTTCGCCTCTTCTTCCGGCAGCGGCGCGGGCGCGTGCTCCAGCGCCAGTTCGAGCACCTTGTCGATCCAGCGCACCGGTACGATCTCCAGCGCGTTCTTCACCGTGTCGGGAATCTCGGCGAGATCCTTCACGTTCTCTTCCGGGATCAACACAAGCTTGATACCGCCACGATGCGCGGCCAGCAACTTTTCCTTGAGACCGCCGATCGGCAGCACTTCGCCGCGCAGCGTGATCTCACCGGTCATCGCGACATCCGCACGCACCGGAATCCCGGTGAGCACCGACACCAGCGCCGTCGTCATCGCGATACCGGCGGACGGACCGTCCTTCGGCGTCGCGCCTTCCGGCACGTGGATGTGGATGTCCTTCTTCTCGAACTGCTCGTCCGTCACACCCAGTCGACGCGCACGCGAACGCACCACCGAACGTGCCGCTTCGACCGACTCCTTCATCACGTCGCCGAGCGAGCCCGTGCGAATGATGTTGCCCTTGCCCGGCATCAGCGCGGCTTCGATAGTCAGCAGATCGCCACCCACCTCCGTCCATGCGAGGCCCGTGACCTGGCCGATCTGGTTTTCCTTCATCGCCAGACCGAAGTCGAACTTGCGCACGCCCAGGAAGTTGTCGAGATTGCCGGCGTCGACCTTGATCGACGAGCCTTCGACTTTCTTGAGCAACAGCATCTTCACGACCTTGCGGCAGATCTTCGAGATCTCGCGCTCGAGCGAGCGCACACCGGCCTCGCGCGTGTAGTAGCGAATGATGTCGCGGATCGCGGCTTCCGTCAGATCGATCTCGCCTTCCTTCAGCCCGTTGTTCTTCTTCTGCTTCGGCAGCAGATAACGCTGGGCGATGTTAACCTTCTCGTCTTCCGTGTAGCCCGACAGGCGAATCACTTCCATACGATCGAGCAGCGGCGCCGGAATGTTCAGCGAGTTCGACGTCGCCACGAACATCACGTCCGACAGATCGAAGTCGACTTCGACGTAGTGGTCCGAGAACGTGTGGTTCTGCTCCGGATCGAGCACTTCGAGCAGCGCCGAACTCGGATCGCCACGGAAGTCCATGCCCATCTTGTCCACTTCATCGAGCAGGAACAGCGGGTTGCGCACGGCGACCTTCGACAGGCTCTGCAGGATCTTGCCCGGCATCGACCCGATATATGTGCGACGGTGGCCGCGAATCTCGGCTTCGTCACGCACGCCGCCCAACGCCATGCGCACGAACTTGCGGTTCGTCGCACGCGCAATCGACTGGCCGAGCGAGGTCTTGCCCACGCCAGGAGGCCCGACGAGGCACAGGATCGGCGCCTTGACCTTGTCCACGCGTTGTTGCACGGCAAGATACTCGAGGATGCGTTCCTTGACCTTCTCGAGACCGAAGTGGTCCTCGTCGAGCACCTTCTCGGCGTTCGACAGGTCGTTGTTGACCTTGCTCTTCTTGCGCCACGGCAGACCAACCAACGTGTCGATGTAGTTGCGCACGACCGTGGCTTCGGCCGACATCGGCGACATCAGCTTGAGCTTCTTGAGCTCGGCGTCGGCCTTCTTCTTGGCTTCCTTGGGCAGATGCGCAGCCTTGATGCGCTTCTCGAGCTCCTCGAGATCCGCACCCTCTTCGCCCTCGCCAAGCTCCTTCTGAATGGCCTTGACCTGCTCGTTCAGGTAGTACTCGCGCTGGCTCTTTTCCATCTGGCGCTTCACGCGGCCACGAATGCGCTTCTCGACCTGCAGGATGTCGATCTCGCTCTCGAGCTGGGCGAGCAGATGCTCGAGACGCTCGATGACCGGGAACATCTCCAGGATCTTCTGTTTCTGCTCGAGTTTGAGCGGCAGATGCGCGGCGATGGTGTCGGCCAGACGACCCGCTTCATCGATGCCCGACAGCGAGGTCAGGATCTCCGGCGGAATCTTCTTGTTGAGCTTCACGTACTGATCGAACTGCGCAACGATCGCGCGACGCAGCGCCTCGGATTCCGGCGAGTTGCCGTCGTCCGGTTCGAGCGGCATGATTTCCGACGTGAATTGGGTTTCTTCTTCATCCACGCTCTGCGTGCGTGCACGCTGGATACCTTCGACGAGCACCTTGACGGTGCCATCGGGCAGCTTGAGCATTTGCAGGATGTTGGCCACGCAGCCGATCTCGTAGAGATCCTTGGCCGTGGGCTCGTCCTTGGCCGCCGCCTTCTGGGCGACCAGCATGATGTGCTTGCCGCCTTCCATGGCGGTTTCAAGCGCTTTGATCGATTTCGGACGCCCCACGAAAAGGGGAATCACCATGTGCGGAAACACGACCACGTCGCGCAGAGGCAACAGGGGCAGTTGAATCGCTTCGGGCGGGAGGATTTGGGTGCCTGACATCTCGTTCCCCATAATTAACGATACCGTTGTGTTCCAGCTAATTGAGGCCGCCGGCGAGAATTACAAGGGGGTGAAAAAGCCCCATCGCCGATAAGGTGCACCACTCGGGGTTTCATTGCCCGTGGCACTAGTATGAAGGAAAAAAAGCCGCCCATGTTTCCATGAACGGCTTCGAGGTGAGTTGAGTTGACCGTTCAATTGGAGCCGGCAACTTTGGGCGACTCCTGGTAGATCAGCAGCGGTTTTCCGTCGCCGCTGATCGCGTTATCGTCCAGAATCACTTTGGTCACGCCTTTGAGCGACGGCAGCTCGTACATCACTTCCAGCAACGCCTGTTCGATGATCGAACGCAGGCCGCGCGCGCCGGTCTTGCGCTTGATGGCCTTGCGAGCCACGGCATGCAGCGCCGCCGGGCGAATTTCGAGCTCCACGCCTTCCATCGCGAACAGACGCTGGTACTGCTTGACCAGCGCGTTCTTCGGCTCGATGAGGATCGTCACGAGCGCGTCTTCGTCAAGCTTACCCAACGTGGCAACCACGGGCAGACGGCCGATCAGTTCCGGGATCAGACCGAACTTGATGAGGTCTTCCGGCTCCACGTCGCGCAGCAATTCGCCCGCGTCGCGCTCTTCACCGGTCTTGACCGTCGCGCCGAAGCCAATACCGGTCTTCTCCGTACGGTTCATGATGATCTTCTCGAGACCATCGAACGCGCCGCCGCAGATGAACAGGATGTTCGTCGTATCGACCTGGATGAAATCCTGGTTCGGATGCTTGCGCCCGCCTTGCGGCGGCACCGACGCCATCGTGCCTTCGACCAGCTTGAGCAGGGCCTGCTGCACGCCTTCGCCAGACACGTCGCGCGTGATCGACGGGTTATCCGACTTGCGACTGATCTTGTCGATTTCGTCGATGTAGACGATGCCCTTCTGCGCCTGCTCGATCTCGTAGTTGCAGTTCTGCAGGAGCTTCTGAATGATGTTCTCGACGTCCTCGCCCACGTAGCCGGCTTCGGTCAACGTGGTGGCGTCGGCGATCACGAACGGCACATTGAGCAGACGTGCGAGCGTCTGCGCGAGCAGCGTCTTGCCCGAGCCGGTCGGCCCGATGAGCAGGATATTGCTCTTGGAAAGTTCGACCTCGTCGCGCTTGTCGCCGAGGTGCTTCAACCGCTTGTAATGGTTGTAGACCGCAACCGCCAGAATCTTCTTGGCGCGGTCCTGACCAATCACGTATTGATCGAGACTCTCGCGAATTTCCTGCGGCGAGGGCAAATCTGATTTGCCGCCGCTGCCGCTCTCGTCCTCGGCCGCTGCGGCCTCGTCGCGGATGATCTCATTGCACAGATCAATGCACTCGTCGCAGATAAAGACGGACGGTCCCGCGATGAGCTTCTTGACCTCGTGCTGGCTCTTTCCGCAGAAGGAGCAGTAGAGCAGCTTTTCGCCGTTGGAAGTGCTTTTTTTATCCACCATATCTGTGTCAGCCTGCTAGCAATTTGCGCCCCGGTCGTCCCCCGCGGGGGCGGCAAACGCGGCATACGTGAATCCCATTGTAACGCCATGCTGCGCGGGCGTGTGGCCCGCCCGCGACAGCCGCAAATTTCCTTTTACGACAAAGACTTGGCGCGAACACCCGGTGTTCGACGTCGAAATTACCGGATGTCGCGCCAGCGTTTTGCCGTTGCGCGGCCCGAATCGGCAACCGATTCAGGGACGCTTTTCGAGCACGCGATCGATCAACCCATACTCGACGGCATCGGCCGCCGACTTGAAGTTGTCACGATCGGTGTCACGTGCGATGGTCTCGAGCGGCTGCCCGGTGTTCTCGGCCAGCAGTCGATTCAGGCGGTCCTTGAGCAACAGGATTTCCTTGGCGTGGATCTCGATGTCCGAGGCCTGGCCGCGTGCACCGCCCAGGGGCTGGTGAATCATGATGCGCGCATTGGGCAGCGCGTAGCGCTTGCCTTTCTCGCCGGCGGCCAACAGGAACGCACCCATGCTCGCGGCCATGCCCATGCACAGCGTCGAGACAGCCGGCTTCACGAACTGCATCGTGTCGTAAATCGCAAGGCCCGCGGAGACGGAACCGCCCGGCGAGTTGATGTACATCGAGATTTCCTTGTCCGGATTTTCGCTCTCGAGGAACAGCAGTTGGGCGACGACGAGGTTGGCGCTCTGGTCGTTGACCTCGCCCACCAGGAAAATGATGCGCTCCTTGAGGAGACGCGAATAGATATCGTAAGCGCGCTCACCGCGACCACTTTGCTCGACGACCATCGGCACGAGACCCAGGGCCTGCGATTCGAGAGCGGAGTTGTGCGTCGGGGAAGCGAGTTGGGCGAGCAATTCGGAACGGGTAATCATATCGGTTCGACCCTTCTATCGAGATGGTTTTGCGCGCCGCAGGGAGGAGGCCCGGAGGCCATTTGGAAAAGAACCGCCACGGCCTTGCGACCGCGGCGGTTCCCTCAGTCTGTCGTGCTCGATCAGCCTTGCGTGTTGCCGGCCAGTTCTTCGAAGCTAACTTGCTTGTCGGTCACCTTGGCCTTGCCCAGGACGAACTCGACAACATTGTTCTCGACGACGAAACCTTCCATTTCCGCCATGCGCTGCTGATCGCCATAGTACCAGCGGACGACTTCCTGCGGGTCTTCATAGCTCTTCGCGAACTCTTCGACCTCGGCCTTGATCTGTTCCGGCTTGGCTTGCAGGTCGTGCTGCTTGACCAGTTCGGCGAGGATCAGACCCAGCTTGACGCGACGCTCAGCCTGTTCCTTGAACATCTCGGCCGGGATCGGCACATTGCCGGCGTTGGGCACGCCGCGCTGCGCGAGGTCCTGACGGGCCATCGCCACCAGGCGCTCCTGATCCTGTGCGATCAGTGCGTTCGGCACGTCGAGCTCCGACACCGAGATCAGGGCGTTCATCACCTGATCCTTGAGCAGGGCCTGCGTGCGACGCTTCACTTCGCGCGACAGGTTCTCCTTGATGTCGGCGCGCATCTTCTCGATGCTGCCGTCGGCGATGCCGAGCGACTTGGCGAACTCGGCGTCGACTTCCGGCAGGTGCGCCCACTCGACCTTCTTGAGCGTAACGGTAAACGTGGCGGTCTTACCAGCCACTTCCTTGCCGTGGTACTCGTCCGGGAACTTGAGTTCGAATTCCTTCGATTCGCCGACCTTCAGGCCCAGCGTTGCCTTTTCGAATTCCGGCAGCATGCGGCCTTCGCCGAGCACGAACACGAAATCCTCGGCGCTGCCGCCGGCGAACACTTCACCGTCGATCCTGCCGACGAAGTCGACCGTCACGCGATCGCCGTCCTTGGCTTCGACCGAGCCGCCGTCGCCGTGGGCGCCGGCCTCGCCGCGCACGTGGTAATGCACGCGCTGCTTGCGCAGGATGTCGATGGTGCGATCGATCTCGGCTTCCGAGACATCGGTCGTGGTGCGGGAAACTTCGGCTGCGGCGAGGTCGCCGATCTTGACTTCCGGATAGACCTCGAAGGTGGCGTCGAACGCGTATTCCGTATCGGCGGCATCCGCCTTCGGTGCGAAACGCGGCTGACCGGCCACGCGCAGGTCCTGATCCTTGCTGATTTCGAAGAACTGCTGGCCGACCTTGTCGCTCACGACTTCGGCTTCGACCTGACCACCGTACTGCTGCGTGACCATCTTCAGGGGCACCTTGCCCGGGCGGAAGCCAGGCATACGAACCGTCTTCGACAGCTTCTGAATGCGCGCGGCAACTTCCTTATCGATTTCCTGCTTTTGCAGGGCGATGGTAAAGCGACGCTCGAGCTTGCCGAGGTTTTCAACAACGATAGTCATGAGGATATTCGTCCATCCAGAGGGTCGTTCTGTGTTGCAGCGAGGGAATGCCGCAAGCGGACCCTGTCAGTTAATCAACCTTGGGCCGGAACCGACGACACGACGCCGGTTTCCCTCCGCCCCCGACAAATCGGGGTAGCCCCAAAACGGTTTTGCACACAAAGCGGGACATTTTAGCAAACTATTGCCCCACCTTTAGACTTTCCGGCCTGATATCGAGGAATTCGGCCCCATTTGTCTTTCCGGGCATCGGCGAGTCTCGCCCGCCGCTTCCCCTCACCTTCATTGGCCGACACACCGCTTTAGAGTTCCCTCTCCAGAAAAACCGCTTGGGAGACGGACGTTCCCGCCCTAGGATTCAATCGAACGTTTGAATGAAACGGAAGTTCACTGCAGGACGACGCGGTGCCTTGCCGCACCCCAACGGAGATTCGTCGTGAGCCCACGCCTTCCTGCCGGCCGACAAGCCGGCGACACCAAGCTGCGCATCCTCGATGCGGCAGAAGACCTCTTCATCGAATACGGTTACGACGCCATGTCGTTGCGGCAGATCACCTCGCGCGCCGAGGTGAACCTGGCGGCCGTGAACTACCACTTCGGCAGCAAGGAAACGCTGCTGCAAGCCATGCTCTCGCGCCGGCTCGACCGGCTCAACGAAGAGCGCCTCGCCTTGCTCACCCGCGCCGAGGCTGCGTGGCCCGGCTCACGGCTGACGTGCGAGCACGTGCTGGGCGCGATGTTCATTCCAGCGCTGGCGATTTCGCACCACCGCGACATCGGCGGCCCCGCCTTCCTGCGTCTGCTCGGACGCGTGTACGCCGATCCGTCGCCGTTCATCCGCGACTATCTGCAACACCACTATGCGCCGGTATTCAAGCGCTTCTTCGATGCCTTCGCCCAGGCGTTGCCCGAATTGCCGCCCCAGGAACTGCGCTGGCGTTTGCAATTCGCGCTACAGGCGCTCTCGGGCGTGCTGGCGAGCAGCGACACGACGCGCCTCATCGATACGTTCGCCCAGGGCCAGCCGATGGGTGACCTGCAAATGGTGGCGCGCCTGACGGCGCTCATGGTGGCCGCGCTCAAGGCGCCGATGCCAGGCGATGAGCAACTCGCGAGCTTTGCGGCGGTCTTCGCGTTGACCAGGGAAGCCGGCGTGACGCCGCCGCGCGAAAGTGGCCAGATCGATCCACCGTCAGCGCCGTCGGGCTCGTACGGCGGAGATCCCGGGCGCACGTCCGGCATTTCAAACGATTTGAATGATCCGGAGGCTTCCGGCAACACAGGTTGGTCGTTGGCAAGCGCCTGAGCGTCCGAACGCCATGGACGCACCGTCCGACCGGCGCGCCCCGATTTCCCGCAAATACCGACGGCACCCCGTCATCGCCCGCGGGCCCCGGTTACAGTTTCGACGCGTCACTCGAATTCGCCGCGCACCAATGCAAGGCGGAGCGATCCAATAACAATGCCGGTGGCGAACGCAGCGGCCCAGGCCGCGCCACACGGCAAGCGGATGACTGCCCCGCATTGCCCGCTCGAGGGCATTGCCAGCCATTGCCAGCCAAAAGGGAGGAGAACATGATGGCCGTCTGGATTCTCGCGTTTGTGGTTGGTGCATGCGCATTGCTGCTCCGTCGCGCGCACGCATGGCAGTGGCTGATCGCGACCGCGCTGTGGGTGGGCGCCGGCGCCGCGCTGGGCCTGGCCGGCCCCGTGGCGAGCACGCTACTTGCCGTCGTCTTCATCCTGCCCGCCCTGCTCCTGAGCATCGGCCCGCTGCGGCGCGCGTGGATCACGGCCCCCGCGCTCGCCAAGTTCCGGACGATCATGCCGGAAATGTCGGATACCGAAAAAGACGCCATCGAAGCCGGCAGCGTCTGGTGGGACGCCGACCTCTTCTCCGGTCGTCCCGACTGGCGGAAATTCATGTCGTTGCCCGCGCCCGCGCTCTCCGCCGAAGAGCAGGCCTTCCTGGATAACGAGGTCGAGCGTCTGTGCGATCTGTCCAACGATTGGGAAAGCACACAAGTCTGGCAGGATCTGCCGCCCAAGGCCTGGCAGTACGCGAAGGACGCCGGCTTTCTCGGCATGATCATTCCCAAGCGCTACGGCGGTCTGGAGTTTTCCGCATATGCACATTCGCAGGTCGTGATGAAGCTCGCTTCGCGCTGTTCGGCCGCCGCCGTGTCCGTCATGGTGCCGAACTCGCTGGGCCCGGCCGAACTGCTGCTGCACTATGGCACCGAGGCGCAGAAGAACTACTACCTGCCGCGTCTGGCCAAGGGTGAGGAAATTCCCTGCTTTGCGCTCACCAGCCCCTACGCGGGATCGGATGCCGCCGCCATCCCCGATGTCGGCATCGTGTGCCGGGGCGTGCACGAAGGCCGCGAAACGCTCGGCTTCCGCGTCACCTGGAACAAGCGCTACATCACGCTCGGTCCGATTGCGACCGTGCTGGGCCTCGCGTTTCGCGCACTCGATCCAGACCATCTGCTCGGCAACGACGACGAACCCGGCATTACCTGCGCGCTCATTCCGACGCACCACCCGGGCGTCGTCATCGGCCGCCGTCACTGGCCGCTCAACGCCGTCTTCCAGAACGGCCCGAACTCCGGCAAGGACGTCTTCATTCCGCTCGACTGGGTCATCGGCGGCCGCGCGCAAGTCGGCAAGGGCTGGCGCATGTTGATGGAGTGTCTCGCGGCCGGGCGCGCCATCTCGCTGCCGTCGTCGAACGTCGGCTACTCGAAGATCGCCGTGCGCGCGACCGGCGCCTATGCCGCCGTCCGACGTCAGTTCCGCACCCCCATCGGCAAGTTCGAAGGCGTGCAGGAGGCGCTTGCGCGCATGGCGGGCAATCTCTACGCGATGGACGCCGCACGCCGTCTGGCGGCTCTCGCGGTCGACCTCGGCGAAAAGCCCTCGGTGATTTCCGCCATCGCGAAGTATCACGTGACCGAGCGCGCGCGAAAGGTCGTCAACGACGGCATGGACGTCGTCGCCGGCAAGGGCATCTGCATGGGCCCGAACAACTTCCTCGCCCGGGCGTATCAGCAGATTCCGGTGTCGATCACCGTCGAGGGCGCGAACATCATGACGCGCTGCCTGATGATCTTCGGCCAGGGCGCGATCCGCTGCCACCCGTATGTGCTCAAGGAACTCGCCGCCGCGCAAACCACCGACCGCGACGCCGCCGTGCGGGCCTTCGACGACGCCCTCTTCGGTCACATGACCTTCGTGACGAGCAACATCGTGCGCGGCGCGCTGCAGGGCATCACGCACGCACGCTTTTCCCCCGTGCCGTCGGACGCCGCGCCGGAGTTGCACGCGTACTACCGCGCAGCCAATCGTCTGTCGACACTGCTCGCCATCGCGGCAGACGTCTCGATGGCCGTACTGGGCGGCTCGCTCAAGCGCCGCGAGAGCATCACCGGCCGCCTGGGCGACATCCTCTCGCAGTTGTTCCTGCTCACGGCGACGCTCAAGCGCTTCGAGGACGAAGGACGCCCGCAGGCCGATCTGCCGCTGGTGCACTGGGCCGCGCAGGATGCCCTCTGGCAGGCGCGCGAAGCCTTCGAGGGCGTGCTGGCGAACTATCCGTCGCGCGCCGTCGCGTGGTGGATGCGCTGGAAGCTCGCGCCGCTGGGCCTGCCGTACGCCAGGCCTTCCGACGCGCTCGGCGCACAAGTCGCCGAATTGATGCAGACGCCGGGCGACGCCCGTGAGCGACTGATTGCCGGCAGCTATTCGCCGCGCCCCGAGATCGACGGACTGGCATACGGCGAGATCGTGTTCCAGATGACGCCGCAAGTGAGTGCGATCGAGCACCGTCTTCGCGCGGCTGTCAAGGAAGGCCGTCTGCCTGCCATGCCGCAGAGCCTGCCCGAGTTCACGCAATGGGTCGATCATGCCGCGTCGCTGCAACTGTTGAGTGACGACGAGCGTCGCGTGCTCGCGCAATACGCCGACTACGCCGCGCGCGCCGTGGCGGTCGACGACTTCCCCGCCGACTTCGGCCGCCTTGCCGATACACAACGGGCACAACAACTGGCCGCGGCCGACGAGGCCGTGACACCCTGAGCCAACGCCCCGCACATCACTCCGAGGAGCGCAGCGCTGTGACGACGTCCGACCGATACCTGACTTTCGCCAACTCCGCCGTGGGCAGCCGCCTGGCGAATGCGCTGGGGCTGCCTCGCCCCGTGCCGCTCGAACGCATGCCGTCGTATGGCGCCGCCGATGCGCCACCCCCTGCCCCGCCCCCGCCGTTGGCCGTCGTCGGCGGTGCGGGCGACGCGCCGCTGCTCCCTCGTCTGGCAAGCGAATTGCACCGGTTGGGCATTCCAAGCCTCGCCCACGCCGCACGGCTCGACTGGATTGCCCAGGCGAATGCCGCCGGAACGATGAGCGGGCGCTTCAATCCCGCCGAAGGGGTACGCCCCAAGGCGCTGTTGTTCGATGCGAGCGCCATCGCGAGCACCGACGAGCTGATCGCGCTCTACACGTTCTTTCACGACACGCTCGCCTCGCTCGACAAATGCGCACGCGTGCTCGTGCTGGGCCTGCCGCCCCATCTGGCGACGACGCCGCAGGCAGGCGTCGCGCAGCGGGCGCTCGAAGGCTTCGTGCGTTCGCTCGCGAAGGAACTCAAGCGCGGCGCCACGGCGCAACTGCTCTACGTCGCGCCGCATGCGCGCGACGCGTTGCACTCCACGCTGCGGTTCTTTCTGTCGCCCCGCGCCGCCTACGTCAGCGGTCAGGCGATCACGCTTCAGGAGCCCGTCTTCGACACGCCGCCGACGCGCGACGAACGCCCGCTCGCCGGTCAGATCGCGGTGGTGACGGGCGCGGCGCGCGGCATCGGCGAAGCCATTGCCACGGTGCTCGCGCGTGATGGCGCGCATGTCGTCTGCGTCGACATTCCCTCCGCGCAAGGCCCGCTCGACGCCGTAGCGTCCCGCCTGGGAGGAAGCGCCCTCGCCTGCGACATCGCCGGCCCCGATGCGGCGGCCACGCTGCTCGCCCATCTGGCGACCCATGCGCCGCGTGGGCTCGACATCCTCGTGCACAACGCCGGCATCACGCGCGACAAGACGCTCGTGCGCATGAGCGAAGCGCAATGGCAAAGCGTGCTCGACATCAACGTCGGCGCGCCACAACGTCTGAACAGCGCGCTACTCGACGCCGGCGTGCTGCGCACCAGCAGCCGCATCGTGGGCGTGGCGTCGATCAGCGGCATTGCCGGCAACCGCGGGCAAACCAACTACGCGGCGTCGAAGGCCGCCGTGATCGGCATGGTCGAAGCGTGGTCGCCCCGGCTCGCCGAGCGGCACATCAGCATCAACGCCGTGGCGCCCGGCTTCATCGAGACGCAGATGACCGCGGCGGTGCCGTTCGCGATTCGCGAAGCCGGTCGACGCATGAACTCGCTCGGTCAGGGCGGTCAGCCGGTCGACGTTGCCGAGACGATCGCATGGCTCGCCCATCCGGCCTCCGGTGCGCTGACAGGACAGGTCGTGCGCGTGTGCGGCCAAAGCCTGCTCGGCGCATGACCATGCCCGACGACCGCATGCCAGGGCCCGATTTTCCGGGCGGCGCGACACGGCACGTCACGCACCTGCCTTCGCCGCTCCATCTCTACGTGCGCGCCTTGCTCTCGTCGCGCAAACCCGCGCGTGCGCAGCCGCTGCCGCCACTGGCCTTCGAACGACGCGGCGTCGCCCTCGATGCAAGCGACATCGACCGCTACGCGCGTCTGTGCGGCTTCCCGGCCGGGTCCGCGGCGCCGCCCACCTGGCCGCATCTGCTCGCGTTCCCGTTGCACATGCTGTTGATGACGGATCGCGACTTCCCGTTCGCGATGCTCGGCATGGTGCATCTGGCCAATCGCATCCGGCAGCATGCGAGACTCGACGCGGGACAGCGGATCGATCTCGACGTGCGATGCGGCCCGCTGTACGCGCACGACAAGGGACAGGTGTTCACGGTACTCACGACGGCACGCCGCGACGGCGAAGTCGTCTGGACCGGCGAAAGCCTGTACCTGCGCACGGGCGTACACGATGCGCTCGGCGCCCCTTATCGTGCCGAACTGGCCGCCGACGCCTCGCTGGTCCGAACCGACACCTGGACACTCCCGGGTGATCTGGGCCGGCAGTATGCACGCCTGTCCGGCGACTACAACCCGATCCATCTGTGGCCCATCACGGCGAAGCTGTTCGGCTTTCCGCGCCCGATCATTCACGGCATGTGGAGCTTTGCGCGAGCGCTCGCCGCCGTGCTCCCCGCGAGGCCGGAGCCGCCGGCGCTCGATCTCCTCGTCGAATTCAAGACCCCGGTCCTGTTGCCCGGCGACGTCACTTTCTGGCGTGTCGCCGGCAACGGCGACGCTTCGCACGGCGCCGGCGCGATGTTCGAATTGTTTGAATTGCGCGATGCGGCGGGCGCCGTGCCGCACTTGCGAGGACGATGGCGGTTCGCACCGCCCACTGCCGTAACGCCGAATGCCGGCAACACCGCCAAGGCCTCGGGCATCTCGATCACGGCCCCCGAAACCAGAACCCAAACGGACCTTTCATGAGCGCCTTCAAACCCACCGCCCCCGCCCCGGCCTTGCGACGCGTTGCCATTCTCGGCGGCAATCGCATTCCGTTCGCACGCGCCAACACCGCTTACGCGACCGCGTCGAACCAGGACATGCTCACCGCGGCGATGCAGGGCCTCATCGATCGCTTCGAACTGCACGGCCAATGCCTCGGCGAAGTCGCTGCCGGCGCGGTGCTCAAGCATTCGCGCGACTTCAACCTGACGCGCGAATCCGTCCTGTCGACGACGCTCGCTCCGCAAACGCCCGCCTACGACGTGCAGCAGGCTTGCGGCACCGGGCTCGAAACCGCCATCCTCACGGGCAACAAGATTGCGATGGGCCAGATCGACGTCGCGATCGCGGGCGGCGTGGACACCGCCTCGGACGCCCCCATCGGCGTGAACGAAAAGCTGCGCAAGATCCTGCTCGAAGCCAACCGGCAGCGCAGCACCGGCGGCAAGCTCGGCGCATTCGCCAAAGCGCGGCCCGGCATGCTGTTCAGCCCGTCGTTACCACGGAATGGCGAGCCGCGCACGGGACTGTCGATGGGCGAGCATTGCGAATGGATGGCCAAGCGCTGGCAGATCGAGCGCGCCGCGCAGGACGCGCTCACGCTCGCCAGCCACCAGCACCTCGCCGCCGCCTACGAGCAGGGCTTCTTCCTCGATCTGATGACGCCGTTTCGCGGCCTGCAGCGCGACAACAACCTGCGTCCCGACGTCACGCTCGAAAAGCTCGCCAGCCTCAAGCCGGTCTTCGATCGCAGCGCCGCCGGCACGCTCACGGCGGGTAACTCGACGCCGCTCACCGACGGCGCCTCGTGCGTGCTGCTCGCGAGCGAAGACTGGGCGTGCGCGCACGACCTCCCGGTGCTTGCCTATCTGACGTACTCGCAAACCGCCGCTGTCGATTTCTTCAATCCGGACGAATCGCAACGCGAAGGACTGCTGATGGCGCCGGCCTATGCGGTGCCGCGCATGCTCGCGCAGGCCGGGCTGACGCTGCAGGACTTCGATTTCTACGAAATCCACGAGGCCTTCGCCGCGCAAGTGCTTTGCACGCTCAAGGCGTGGGAGGACCCGCAGTACTGTCGCGACAAGCTGGGGCTGGCCGCGCCGCTGGGCAGCATCGACCGTCAGCGTCTTAACGTGAACGGCAGTTCGCTCGCGTGCGGCCATCCGTTCGCCGCGACCGGCGGGCGCATTCTCGCCACGCTCGCCAAGCTGCTCGCCACGCGCGGGGGCGGACGCGGCCTCATTTCGATCTGCGCGGCTGGCGGTCAGGGCGTGGTCGCGATGCTCGAGCGCTGAGGCACGACGCACGGGCGGTGAGCACCCGGCGAGGCATAACGGCAAAGATCTCATAACGAAAACGGAATCGGCATCACACAGGGGCGGCCATAGCCACGGTCCCGCACGCGGACAAGCATTGCCAACGGCGCGAGCCGCCGAACGCGGGCGCCAGTGATGAACATTTCATGGAGACAACGATGGATCAAGCTGTCCAGCAAGAACGCGTCTGGCTCGATGCCTATCCCCCTGGCGTGCCGGCCGACATCGACGTCACGCGCTACACGTCGCTCGTGCAGGCCTTCGACGAATGGATCGCGAAGTATCGCGACCGTGTGGCGTTCGTGAGCCTCGGCAGCGAAATCACCTACGGGGAAGTGGCGCGCCAGGCACGCGCGTTCGCGGCCTGGCTGCAGGCGCAAGGCGTGCGCCCGGGCGATCGCGTGGCGCTCATGATGCCCAACTGCTTTCAGTATCCGATCTGCCTGTTCGGCACCCTCATCGCCGGCGGCGTGGTGGTCAACGTCAACCCGCTCTATACCGTTCGCGAGCTCGGACATCAATTGCGTGACAGCGGTGCGCAGACGATCGTCGTCTTCGAGAACTTCGCGAAGACCGTGCAGGATGCGCTGCCCGACACCGAAGTGCGCAACGTGCTCGTCACCCAGATCGGCGACCTGCTCGGACCGGGCGTCAACGTCAAAGGCCGCGCCGTGAACTTCCTCATGCGACACGTCGCGAAGCAGGTGCCGCACTACCATCTGCCGAAGGCGATCCCGCTGCGTCGCGCGCTCGATCGAGGCGCAGAGCATGCCCCGACGCCCGTACCGCTCGCCCGCGACGATCTCGCCTTCCTGCAATACACCGGCGGGACCACGGGCGTCGCCAAGGGCGCCATGCTCTCGCACGGCAACGTGCTCGCCAACCTGTTGCAAACCGAGGCGTGGGCCGCCGATCAGCTCGACGGCGACATCGAGGTGAACCTGTCGTTGCTGCCGATGTATCACATCCTCTCGCTCACGGTGAACTGCCTGGTGTTCATGAGTCTGGGCGGGCGCAACATCCTGATCGCGAATCCGCGCGACGTGAAGAAGGTCGTCTACATCATCCGCAACGAGACCTTCACCGGCGTCACGGGCGTGAATACGCTCTTCAACGGACTGCTGGAAAACAAGGAATTCCGCGCGCGGGATTTCTCGAAGCTGAAGCTGTCGCTCGCGGGCGGCATGGCCACGCAGCGCGCCATTGCCGAGCGCTGGAAACAGGTCACCGGCAAGCCGATCATCGAAGGCTACGGTCTGACGGAATGCTCGCCCATCGTCACCATGAATCCGGTCGATCTCGCTCACATGGACGCCTACGAGTTCACCGGCTCGATCGGTCTGCCCGCCCCTTCCACCGACGTGCGCTTCAGGCGGGAAGACGGCACGTGGGCCGGCATCGGCGAGCCCGGCGAGCTATGCGTGCGTGGTCCGCAGGTCATGCAAGGCTACTGGCGGCGGCCCGAGGAGACGGCCCGGACGCTCGACGCCGACGGCTGGCTCATGACCGGCGACATCGGCGTGATGGACGAGCGCGGCTACGTACGGCTCATCGATCGCAAGAAGGACATGATTCTCGTCTCGGGTTTCAACGTCTATCCGAACGAGATCGAGGACGTCGTGATGCTGCACCCCGGCGTGCGCGAAGCGGCCGTCGTCGGCGTCCCCGATCCGGTCGCCGGCGAGCGTGTGAAGCTCGTCCTCGTCGCGAGGGACCCACAGCTCGACGCCGAGACGATCCTCGCCCACTGTCGCGAGCAACTGACGGCATACAAAGTACCCCGCATCGTCGAATTCCGTCAGGGCGAACTGCCCAAGACGACTGTCGGCAAGATCCTGCGGCGCGAACTGCGCGAGCCGGCGCCGACACAGGCCACGCCCCTGTCCGCGCCGTAGCGCGGGGCAAAACCGGCGCGCGTGCCAGCGTTCGATTGGGATGCGCCGTCGGGACCGTCCCAGCATTACGCAGACAAGTCGCGTGTACTGCTCGATCTGAAAACCGGGCGCTCGCGCGGCATCGAAGCATGGGCCGCCGCCACGTTCAATCCGAAAAACCTCGATTACAAATTCCGGCAGGCACGACGAAGGCCCGCCGTCCCACAACGGGAGGGCGGGCCTTTTCACTGATTCTCCGATTCGCCCATCGAACGGCGCCCATGGCGCCGTCGACGGCGATGCACGACAACCGGCGACGCGCAGCGGCGTCGCCGCAGCGCAACCGTTCAGGTTTGCGGCAGTTCGATCTTCACTTCGAGCACTTCCAGGTTGTCCTGATGCTCGACGCTGACCTTGATGTCGTCTTGCGCGATCTTGACGTACTTGGAGATGACGGCGACCAGCTCGCGCTGCAGTGCCGGCAGATAATCGGCCGGCGGCGACGAGCCCGCGCGCTCATGCGCCAGAATGATCTGCAGGCGCTCCTTGGCAACGGCGGCGGTCTTTTTCTTCTCCCCCAGGAGGAAAGACAGGAAGGACATGGGCGCTCCTTACTTCGAGCCGAAAATGCGCTGCAACAACCCCGGCTTCTGATAGTCGGTAAAGCGCATGGGCTTGTCTTCGCCCTTGAATCGGCTCACCACGTCGCGGTACGCGTCGGCCACGTCGGTGCCGTCGAGATGGATCGCGGGAGTGCCCTGGTTCGATGCATGGAGCACCGACTCCGACTCCGGAATCACGCCGATGAGCTTGATCCGGAGAATTTCCTGAATGTCCTCGAGCGAGAGCATCTGGCCGTCGTTCACGCGCTTCGGGTTGTAGCGCGTAATGAGCAGATGCTCCTTGATCGGCTCGCTGCCTTCGATGGCGCGCTTCGTCTTCGACGAGAGAATGCCGAGGATGCGATCCGAATCGCGCACCGACGACACTTCGGGGTTCGTCACCACGAGCGCCTCGTCGGCGAAATGCATGGCGAGCAGCGCGCCCGATTCGATACCGGCCGGCGAATCGCACACGATGTATTCGAAGCCCATATCGGTGAGGTCCTTGATGACCTTCTCGACGCCCGCTTGCGTGAGCGCTTCCTTGTCACGCGTTTGCGAGGCGGGCAGGATGAACAGGTTCTCGCAGGACTTGTCCTTGATGAGCGCCTGGTTGAGATTCGCTTCGCCCTGGATCACGTTGATCAGGTCGTAAACCACGCGGCGCTCGCAACCCATGATCAGATCGAGATTGCGCAGGCCGACGTCGAAATCGATGACTGCCGTCTTGTGCCCCTGCAAGGCGAGGCCGGCGGAAAAGCTGGCGCTGGTCGTCGTCTTGCCGACGCCACCCTTGCCAGAGGTCACCACAATCACTTTTGCCATCTGTCGATGCCTTCCCAAACTATTGAGGATGAAATTAGCTACGAATCACTTGAGCCCCAGGGGCTCGAAAATCAATTTGTCGTCTACCAGCCGCACCTGCACCGATCGCCCCTGAACTTCGGGCGGCAGCGCATGTTCGCCGGTCCGGTATATCCCGGCGATGGAAATCAGCTCGGGCTCGAGGCAGGTGCAGAAGATGCGCGCGTCGAGCTTGCCCTTCACGCCTGCCAGCGCCCGCCCCCGCAGCGGCGCGTAAATGTGAATATTACCTTCCGCGATCACCTCCGCCCCGTAACTCACGAGATCGAGGATGATCAGATCGCCCTTCGCGTAGACCTGCTGGCCTGAACGCAACGGCTTGTCGATGATGGTCGAGGGAATCGCAGACGCTTCCGGAATGGCCGGCGCGGGCGCCGCCGCCACGGCTTCGGTCGCCTGCGTGGGCGCTGCCGCTTCCTCGTCGCGTGTGTCGCGTGAAGCACGCGAAACGCGCCGCTCGTGACTGTCCAGACGCGGCAGCCCGTCGACGACCGCCCATTCGGCCTGCTCGGTATTGGCGACCACGCCGATCGGCTTCATACGGAATTCGGCCAGCATTTCGGCCAACGCCGGCACGGCCACCCGCTCCTCGCCCGCCAGACGCCGCACGTCGATGGCGACCGTGTCCCCCGCAAAGAACTCCGGGGTGGCTTCGAACCGTTGCGCCAGCTCGGTGCGCAGCGTGTCCAGTTGAGGCGTCTTGACCACGAAATGCAGCGTGTCCACTGCACCGCTGCGTAACTCGAAATACGGCGTTTTCTTTTGCGGCATGTCAGGTTGTTGTGCGGGAATTGCTGGCAAATTGGGCCATTCTACCGTCCCTCCTGCTCGTGCAAACCCAAAATAAGTGGCACAAAGGGCCGCCTCGCATGAATTTCATCATTATTGCATCGCAGCAAATACAAGAATTTTGTATACGCTCCGAAGGCTCCGGAATGCTATCGGAATGACACCGTAATGTCATCACGACAGCCTATGCTGGCGGTGGGAAAGTTCATGAAGAGAAATGCTGCGACGCAGCATCGAAAGTGCGAATTTTGTCGCGCAAGTGCCATATTCGTGACCTATCCTTAAAGTCCCTGACGAGGGACCCCCAGTGGAACCGCAAACCGGGAGACGAAGATGCTGAGTCATCATGAATTTGCCACCCTGATGCTGGTCAAGGACGCTCCTGAGCAAGTGGAGCTTGATCGCCCGGATCTCGAATCGTTGCTCGAGAGCAAACTGATCGAATGGGAAGAGTTGGAAACGGGTGGGAAATCCCCGCGACTGACTGTCCAGGGCAAATATGTCCTTCAGGCCGTTGCCTGAGCGCCCAGCCTGTTTTAAGGTGTCAGCAGTAACGAAAAGCCCGCCTTCCGGCGGGCTTTTTATCTGGCGGGGGGCTCTCCCCCCTGCCTTCCCTGCGCAATTCAATCAACTGTGTCGGACGTCCCGGCGGTGCCGACGCCACGTGTGTCGGGCCGCGGGATGTTCACGACACCAGTTGCGATCGACGAGCCAGGCGACGGCAGCGCCGACGACCAGCACGATCACCAACATTGCAATCAAGCTCCCTGTAAGCATGGCGGCCTCCTAACTTCGACATGGCGGGATGGCACGTCTTCATTCTAGGCAATCCCTATCGAATTGGGTACCCGAAAGTGCTTCGGGTATACCGCGTTTGCCACAGGCCAAAAGTGCTGCGTTCGCCCGGCCAAAGTGTTGGCGCAGCGCAGCACGACACCTGGCGCAACGGCAATGCGCGACGATGATCCGTCGTCGCATTGTCGGAAGCCACTCATAGTGAGTCGACCACACCACCATCGACGCGAAGCGCCGCGCCGGTCGTGGCCGACGCCTGCGGCGACGCAACATAAACGACCATGTTCGCCACCTCCGCCGTACTCGCCGCGCGCTCGATGAGCGAACTCGGACGGTGCTCCCGCACGAACGCGGCGGCCGCCTGCTCCATGTCGGCGTTCGCCGGCACGCCCGATGCATGCAGCATTGCCGCCATGCCATCGGAAAGCGTCGGACCAGGCAGCACGGCGTTGACCGTCACGCCCGTGCCGCGCATGCGCTTTGCCAAGCCACGCGAGACCGCGAGCTGTGCCGTCTTCGTCATCCCGTAATGAATCATGTCCGCGGGAATGTTCAATGCCGACTCCGACGCGATGAAGACCACACGCCCCCAGCCACGGGTGGCCATGCCGGGCAGATAGGCGCGCGAGAGCCGCACCCCCGACATGACGTTGACATCGTAGAAATGCTGCCAGGCCTCGTCGGGAATCTCGAAAAAGTCCTGCGGACCGAAGATGCCGGCGTTGTTCACGAGAATGTCGACGTCCGGCACGGCGGACACCAGCGTGTCGCACCCGAGCGCGCTCGACACGTCGGCAGCCACACCGCGCACCTGTGCATCGGGTACGGCCTTGCGCAACTTCGCGACAGCGGCGTCCACTCCTTCGCGCGAACGGCCGTTGACGATGGTCGTTGCACCGGCCGCCGCCAGTCCGTGCGCGATGGCGAAGCCGATGCCGGCCGTCGACGCCGTCACCAGCGCCACCTTGTCCTTCAGATCGATATGCATGGGACCTCCTGGAATATCCGTGGTCAGGCGATCGCGCCGCCCGCGTCGATCAGCACGGTCGAGCCGGTTGCGCTCGGCGTACCCGCGAGATAGAGAATCGTGTTGGCCACGTCTTCGGCGGCCACCACCCGGCGTGCCGGCAGACGCTCGGCGGCATTGCGGTACATCGCCTCGCGATCGGCCTCGGAAAGCTTGTTCCACAGCGGCGTGACCGTCAGGCCCGGCGATACCGTGTTCACGCGCACCGGCGAGAGTTCGAGAGCGAGACCGCGGCCCAGGGCCTCGATGGCCGCGTTGATTGCCCCCTGCACCACCGACGAGGTGCTCGGCCGCACGCTCAGATAGCCCGATGTCAGCGTGAGCGAGCCGCCATCCTCGATACGGGCGAAACGCGCGACGTGATAGGTGCCCCAGAACTTGCTGTCGAAGGCGGCATGCGCATCGTCGAGCGGGAGCTTGCGCACTTGCCCGGTCGGCGTTTGAGCGGCCGACATCACCACATGCTGCCACGATGCATGATCGGCAAAGAAGCGCTCGACCGCGGCGGCGTCGCTGATATCGAGCACGGCCGCGCGGGCGGTGTTGCCGATGGTGGCAAGCGCCTCGTCGAGCTTCGCCTGGTTGCGCGAAGCGATGGTGACGGCGGCCCCTGCCCTGGCGAACGCTTGTGCCGCGGCACGGCCGATGCCGGAACTGCCGCCGATGACCAACACGCGCTGACCTTCGAAATTGAACATGGTGAGACTCCTGGAAACGATGAGAACGGTTCGAGATTCGCAGCAATACGATTGCCATCCGACACCGGCGCGGCGCCATGAGCCGCCGTCGCGCGATGTCATGCCACCATTGTGATCCTCGTCGACAGAAACGATAATCCACCTCGGAACTGAATGACTCTCTCCAAGATATTGATAATCGACACAAAATGATCGATCAGACGCTGGACCTCGCACTGTTCGACCGGATCGTGGCCACCGGCAGCATGTCGGCGGCGGCGCGCGAGATGGGCCTGTCGCTCGCGGTCGTGAGCAAACGGCTCGGACTGCTCGAGCAGCGCCTGGGCGTGCGGCTGCTCAATCGCACCACGCGCAGGCAGGCGCTCACGGAGGAGGGGCAGGTTTTTCACGCCTGCTGCCAGCGGATCCTGGCCGAGATCGCCGAGACCGAACGGCTGATGACGCGACAGGCCGGCACCGTCGGCGGGGTGCTGCGCATCAGCGCCCCGCGCGCGTTCGGCCGCCGCCATCTCGCGCCGCTGCTCGTTGCTTTCCGGGAACGGCACCCGGACCTCAAGGTGTATCTGGAACTGAGCGATCTCTGGGTCGACCTCGTGGCGCACGGCATCGACGTCGCGATCCGCGTGGGCACTCTGCCCGACTCCAGTCTCGTCGCCCAGGAGCTCGCCCCCAACTACCGCGTGCTGGTCGCCTCGCCGGGCTATCTGGCGCGCCATGGTACGCCGCAGGAAGTCGGCGACCTGCAGCAACACGACTGCATTCTGTTCGGCAATGCACCGCATGGCGATTGGCGTTTCGTATGGCAGTCCGAAACGGTTCGGATCCAGGTGCGCGACACCTACGTCGTTGACGACGGGGACACCGCGCACGAGCTGGCGCTGCATGGCGCGGGCATCGCGCAGAAATCGATCTGGGACGTGGGCGACGACCTCAAGGCCGGACGGCTCGTGCGCGTATTGCCTGCGTTGCAGATCCCGGCGTCGCCACTTCACGCGGTGTACCCGCACGGCCGTCATCTCGCGCCGCGTACGCGAGCCTTTGTGGATTTTCTGCGCGACAGATTGCGTGCTTCGTGGCGCTGGCCACAGCATTGACGATGGTGCGGCTCCGGTGAGGCGCGGATCCGGCGCCATCGGATGACGGGCCGGCTGTCTCACCTGCGCGCCGGAAAAAGAAAACGCCGCGATCCCTTTCAGGGTATCGCGGCGCGCTTGTCGCTATCTCACGAGAGTGGGCGACTTCCGGTGTCGCCCGGCGCCCCTCAGGCCGCCTTGTCCATCTGACGCTCGCCACCGAGCGCTTCGACCAAGTCGGCGAGCAGGCGCGCCAGCTCACCGGTCATCAGTGCGACGTCGGCGTCGAACTTCTCGGCCTCGCCTTCGGCCGTCGGATCGGCGGCGTCCTTGATCACGTCGAGCGGTGTGACGCGCTTGACGATGAAGGCATCCGTGAGCACGAACGAGATGCGGTCGTTCCACGTCATCGCCAGCTTGGTGCAGCGTTTGCCGGCTTCGATGTGCTGACGCACGTCCGCACCGTCGAGCGGGTGACGCACATAGCGCACGGCCGCCTTCTCGTCGGTATTCGAGCGCAGTTCCACGTCCTGGTCGACGGTGAAGCCGGACGGGGCGTCATTGCCGGCGAGCCACGACGTCATCATCGCGACCGGCGCTTCGTTGAGTTCCACGGGCTCGAGCACGATGTCGAGCGTCTTGAGCAACAGGCTGCGCACTTCGTCGGCCTTGGCGGGCGACGCGGCGTCGATCACCAGCCAACGGTTGACCGGATCGATCCACACACGCGTATCGCGACGAATGCCGAACGCACGCGGCAGCAGTTCGTCGGTGACCTGCTCCTTGAGTTCGCGCATCTGCTTGCGCCCGGGCTTGAAGCCCTGCTGCTCTTCGAGCTCGGCGGCCTTGGCGCGCGTGACCTGATTCACGACGGTCGACGGCAGCAGCTTTTTCTCGGCGCGATACGCAATCAGGAACTGACGGTTGACGCTGTGCACGAGCTCGCCGCCATCACGCGGCGGCGCCCAGCCCTGCACTTGCAATTCGAGGCTGCCGCCCTCGCGGAAGGCGTGCTTCTCGAGCGCTTCTTCCATTTGCGCGACGCTCATGGACCAACCGGCAGGAATTCGGTGCAACTGAAGATTCTTGAACCACATCGGCATCACCGCAACAAGCAAAAGCAACGATTCTACCAGCGACGCGAAGCGCGGCGAATCCCATTACACGTTTTGCCTCAGAGGAAGCGGTCGAGAATCTTCCGGCTGAGCTTGTCCAGCTTGCCCGTATCGCGGATGAGGAAGTGAATGCCGTGGCTGTCGGTGATGAGCAGCGTCTGTCCGCCCAGGCGACGGATGTCTTCCTCGCCGCGCAGCACGAACGAGGCCTCGCCCCGATGCGTCTCGACCGTCCACGTGCTGGGCGTGGCATAGGTCGACACGCCTTTGATGCGCTGCACCTCCGGCATGAATTCGCGCGCGGCGAGCTCTTCGCGCACGAGCGTCTGCATGGCGGCGGGCAGAACGTCGAGCGAATCGAGCCAGACCAGTTCGCGGCCTTCCGTGCTCACCAGGGCGAGCCCCGCTTCGGGCGCGGCAATCGGAAACGCGCGCACAGGCACCACGCTTTCGTGGACAATGCCTGCCGCATCGGTCAGCACCAGACGACCGAAAGCGTTGCGCGAGAGGGTGAAATCAATCTGCATGAGAATTCTCGCGAACGTTCAGTTGACGGAGAGCGGCTGGGCCGGCGTCGCCACCACGGCAGCGACGGTGGCAGCCACTTCGGCCGAGGCGACGACGTCGTCCACATCGGTGTCGACGTTGCGCTGCTGCGCCTGGTAAAGCTTGTAGTAAGCGCCTTCGCGCGCGATCAGTTCGTCGTGGTTGCCGACCTCCACGATCTTGCCGCGATCGAGCACCACGAGGCGATCGGCCTTGCGCAGCGTCGACAGCCGGTGTGCGATGGCGATCGTCGTACGTCCCTTGACGAGGTTGTCGAGCGCCTTCTGGATTTCCTTCTCGGTGGCGGTGTCCACCGACGACGTCGCTTCGTCGAGAATCAGAATGCGCGGATCGATGAGCAGCGCGCGCGCGATGGAAATACGCTGGCGCTCGCCACCCGAGAGCGCCTGGCCGCGCTCGCCCACGAGCGAATCGTAGCCGTGCGGCAAGCGCAGAATGAACTCGTGCGCGTGCGCCGCGCGGGCGGCTGCCACGATCTCGGCACGCGTGGCGTCCGGCTTGCCGTAGGCGATATTGTCGGCGATCGTGCCGAAGAACAGAAACGGCTCCTGCAGCACGAGCCCCACGTTGCGGCGGAATTCCGAGACCGGCAGTGCGCGGATATCCACGCCGTCGATCTGGATCGAGCCTTCGGCCACGTCGTAGAAGCGGCAGATCAGGTTGACCAGCGTGCTCTTGCCCGAACCGCTATGCCCCACGAGCCCGATCATCTCGCCGGGCGCGATGCGCAGATCCATGCCGCGAATCACCGACCGGTTGCCGTAGCGAAAGCCGATGTCGCGCAGATCGATGGCGCCCTTCACTTCCTTCAGATGCACGGGGTTGACCGGCTCGGGCACGTTCGAGACGTGATCGAGCACGTCGAAGATCCGTTTGGCGCCCGCGGCGGCCTTCTGCGTGACCGACACGATGCGGCTCATCGAGTCGAGACGCGTGTAGAAGCGGCTGATGTAAGTGAGGAATGCGGCGAGCACACCGACCGTGATCTCGTGCTTCGAAATCTGCCAGATGCCGAAGATCCACACCACGAGCAGACCCACTTCGGTCAGGAAGGTGACGGTCGGCGAGAACAGCGACCACACGCGGTTCACCCGGTCGTTGACCACGAGGTTGTGGCGGTTCGCTTCCTTGAAGCGTGCGACCTCACGATTTTCCTGCGCAAATGCCTTCACCACGCGAATGCCCGGAATCGTATCGGCGAGCACATTGGTGATTTCGGCCCAGATGCGGTCGACCTTCTCGAAGCCGTGACGCAAACGGTCGCGCACCAGGTGGATCAGCCAGGCGATGAACGGCAGCGGCACCAGCGTGACCACGGCGAGCCACGGGTTGATCGACACGAGAATGACCGCCGTCATGATGATCATCAGCACATCGGTGGCGAAGTCGAGCAGGTGCAGCGAGAGGAACACGCAGATGCGGTCGCTCTCCGAACCGATACGCGCCATCAGGTCGCCCGTGCGCTTGCCGCCGAAGTATTCGAGCGAGAGCCGCAGCAGATGCGAGTACGTGGCCGTGCGCAGATCGGCGCCGATCCGCTCGGACACCTTCGCCAGCAAGTACGTGCGCCCCCAGCCCAGCACCCACGCGATGACGCCTGCGCCGAGCAAGCCGGACAGGTACATCGCCACGCGACTGTAGTCGATCGGCTGGCCGTTCTGGAACGGAATCAGCACGTTGTCCATCAGCGGCATCGTCAGATACGGCGGGATCAGCGTGGCGCCGGTGGCGCACAACGTGAGCAGGAAGCCGGCGAGCAACTGGAATCGATACGGGCGTGCGAAACGCCACAGACGCAGCAATGCCCACGTCGACGGTGGGGCTTCCGTTTCGGGATTGCACTGCGGGCAGTCGTCAACGCCCGGCGGCAATTCGGCCTGACAGATCGGGCACGTGCCCGCCTCCGCCTGCTCGGCCGCGGCGGCACCCCCGGCCACGAGGGCGTCGCGCTGGCGCACCACGGTGTCCATCAGTTGCAGGGCGGCGGGATTGTGGCCCAGCGTGTAACGCCAGTGGGCGAGTTTCTCGCCCGCGTCGCACACTTCCAGCGAGCCCACCCCCGCGTGGTCCGTATGCGCGAGCGACAAGTCGGCGCGGTACGGCAGCGACTGCCACGGCCCCTGCCCGCCGTCGCGGCGCGGCGCGCGCGCGAGCAAGCGGCGTTCTGTCGCCACGACCACGCCTCGGGCGAAGTGCAGTTGGGCGTCGAGATCGATGGGCAGCCATGCCAGGACGGACTCGCCGGCGTCCAACTGCGCGGCGACGTCCGGATACCAGGATTCGGCGGCGGCACTGCGGCCGATGGTGGAGGCGGAAGACGAACCGGCGGCGTCGCTTTCGGAAGCGGCTTGCGGCATGGCGGCGCCGGAAGGCGCCGGTGTAGAGGTGTCAGTCATTGCTGCGGCAGACGTGTCCTCAAGGAGCGGACATCGAGACAAACGGAGAAGAGACGAGGCGGACTTTCCCTGTCAGTCCGCAAATTTGCCGCAAGTATAACCACAGCGACGCTTTTTGCGGCGTGGAGTTCCCCGATGACACACCGCACAACGGAAATATTGTTGCGACGGTCAACCGTTTGCGGGCTTTCACGTTAAGTAACCAGTTAACTGTAATAGCGCGACCGGCTGTGCCGCCCGAAATCGGCCTCGCCGGCTTCCCAGACCAGCCAGAACGCGTGAAATAGCCTTAGATGAAAAAGAAAGACATTGAGATTTTCGATGTCCTGTCGCTGCGCGGCCCGAATATGTGGACATATCGGCCGGTGCTTGAGGCATGGGTCGATATCGGCGAACTCGAGGAATTCCCGTCCAACAAGATCCCGGGGTTTCCCGAAAGACTGTCCGAGTGGCTGCCGAGCCTCATCGAGCACCGCTGCAGCATCGGCGAGCGCGGGGGCTTCCTCCAGCGCCTGCACGAAGGCACGTGGCCCGGCCACATTCTCGAGCACGTCACGCTCGAACTCCAGAACCTCGCCGGCATGCCCGGCGGCTTCGGCAAGGCACGCGAAACCCCGATCACCGGCGTCTACAAGGTGATCGTGCGCGCCTGGCACGAAGACGTGACCCGTGCGGCGCTGTTCGCCGCCCGCGACCTGGTCATGGCGGCGATCGAAAACCGTCCCTATGACGTCGAAGCCGCCGTCGAGCATCTGCGCGGTCTGGTCGACAAACACTGCCTCGGCCCGAGCACGGCGTGCATCGTCGACGCCGCCGACGACCGCGACATCCCGCATCTGCGCCTGTCCGACGGCAATCTGGTGCAACTGGGCTACGGCGCCGCCGCCCGCCGCATCTGGACCGCCGAGACCGACCGCACCCCCGCCATCGCCGAGAGCATCTCGCGCGACAAGGACCTCACCAAGCAGTTGCTCGAATCGTGTGGCGTACCCGTGCCCGAAGGCCGACTGGTCGACAGCGCCGAAGACGCCTGGGAAGCCGCCGAAGACATCGGCCTGCCGGTTGTCGTGAAGCCGTACGACGGCAACCACGGCCGCGGCGTGTTCATCAATCTCACCACGCGAGACGAAGTCACCACGGCGTTCGAAGTGGCGCTCGAAGAAGGCAACGGCGTGATCGTGGAGCGCTTCGTGTCGGGCCTGGAGCACCGTCTGCTGGTGGTCGGCGGCCGTGTCGTGGCCGCCGCCATGGGCGAGATGGCCTCGGTGGTCGGCGACGGCAAGCACACCGTGTCCGAACTCATCGAACTGCAGATCAACAGCGATCCGCGTCGCGGCAGCGCGGAAGATCAACCGCTCAACCGCGTGCGCATCGATTCGTCGGCCCGCCTGGAGCTCAAGCGCCAGGGCTTCGACGCCGACTCCGTACCGCCCGAAGGCAAGAACGTGCTGATCCAGCGCAACGGCAACGTGGCGTTCGACGTGACCGACCGCGTCCATCCGAGCGTGGCCGCGCATGCGTCGCTCGCCGCGCGCATCGTCGGCCTGGACATCGCCGGCGTGGACCTGGTCGCCGAAGATATCTCGCGCCCACTCACCGAGCAACGTGGCGCCATCGTCGAAGTCAACGCCGGCCCGGGCCTGCTCATGCACCTGAAGCCCGCCGAAGGCACGCCGCGCCCCGTGGGCCGCGCCATCGTCGATCACCTGTTCCCCGAAGGCGACAGCGGTCGCATTCCGGTCGTCGGCATCACCGGCACCAATGGCAAGACCGTCGTCGCGCGACTGCTTACGCATCTGCTGCAGCTTGCGGGCGAGCGCACCGGCCTCGCCTGCAGCGACGGCCTGTTCCTCGACAAGCGCCTCGTCCAGGGCGGCGACCGCGCCAACTGGGATGCCGCGCAGCGTGTGCTGATGAACGCCAGCGTGACCGCCGCCGTTTTCGAGAACGACAGCACCGCCATCCTCTCGGAAGGACTCGCCTACGACCGCTGCCAGGTCGGCATCGTGACCAACATCGACCGCCCCGACCATCTGGGCCAGTACTTCGTCGAAGACGTCGACCGCATGTTCAGCGTGCTGCGCACGCAGGTCGACGTGGTACTGCCCGACGGCGTCGCCGTGCTCAACGCCCGCGATCCGCTCGTGGTCGAAATGGCCGAGCTGTGCGATGGCGACGTGATCTTCTTCGGTCTGGACGAAACCCTGCCTGCCATCGTGGCGCACCGTGCCGCCGGCAAGCGTACGGTGTTCGTGCGCAACGGCCAGGTGATCCTCGCCACCGGCACGGATGAGACGCCCCTCGGCGCCACGGCCCACATGCCGCTGACCTACGCCGGTCGCGTCGCTTTCCAGGTCGAGAACGTGCTCGCCGCCGTGGCCGCCGCCTGGTCGATGGGCGTGAGCACTGAAATCCTGCGCGCCGGCGTGACCACGTTCGACGTGGGCCAGGTGGATGCGCCGGGCCGCTTCACACTCTTCGAGAAGCAAGGCGCGACGGTGATCGTCGACGACGCCCACAACGCCCCCGCCCTGACGGCGCTCGCGGCCGCGCTCGGCACGCTGCCGGCCACGCGGCGCATTGCCGTCTACGGCGCCGGCGCCGACCGCATGGACGAAGATCTCCGCGCCGAAGGCAAGCTGCTCGGTCAGACGTTCGACCGCGTGGTGCTGTGCGACGATCTGAGCGTCAAGCGCAAGCGCCCGGCTGGGGAAACGCGTGCGCAACTGCGTGCAGGCCTGGACACTGCCGGCACCAAGGTGCAGGTGAGCGACGCCGGCGAACGGCGCGCCGCTGCCGAAGCGGCGCTGGCGCAGCTCGCAAGCGGCGAGCTGCTCGTGCTGCAGGCCGATGAAGGGAGCGCCGCCGCGATGCTCGATCTGGTGCATCTGTGGATGGGCCAACCCATGCGCGCACTGGCCGCCTGACCGGCAACTGAAGACGGCGCGCGGGACGCCCCGCCGCCGTCTCTCTATATAGATAGCCACCGAATACCCAAGCCACAGTCGTTTTTCTCGCCAACCAACCGTCATACAGGGACGCGAAGTGGACAGACAGGGATTGCAATTTATGGAAGTCTCCCGTATCCGCGCATTGCGCGGCCCGAACCTCTGGAGCCGTCACACCGCCATCGAGGCGATCGTGACGTGCACCGATCTGGAATACTCGATCGGCAATCTGGCCGGTTTCGAGGCCCGTCTGCGCGCTCGCTTCCCCGAGCTGCCGGCGCTCACGCCCGACGCGGAAGAGCGTCCGGTATCGCTGGCCGACGCGCTCGCCACCACGGCGCTGCACCTGCAGGCCACGGCCGGCTGCCCCGTCACGTTCAGCCAGACGACGCAAACCATCGAGCCGGGCACGTTCCAGGTCGTGGTGCAGTACAGCGAAGAGCCGGTGGGCCGTCTTGCGTTCGATCTCGCGCAGCAGTTGATCAATGCCGCGCTCGAAAACAGCGCATTCGATCTGGCCGATGCACTCTACCGCCTGCGCGACCTCGATGAAGACGTGCGCCTCGGCCCGTCCACCGGTTCCATCGTCTACGCCGCCGTGGCTCGTGGCATTCCGTACCGCCGCCTCACCGAAGGCTCGATGGTGCAGTTCGGCTGGGGCAGCAAGCAGCGTCGCATTCAGGCTGCCGAGACCGACCGGACTTCGGCGGTGGCCGAATCGATCGCGCAGGACAAGGATCTGACGAAGACGCTGCTGCACGCCGCCGGTGTGCCGGTGCCACTGGGCGGCACGGTGCGCGACATCGAAGACGCATGGAAACTCGTGCAGGAAATCGACTCGCCCGTCGTGGTCAAGCCGCGTGACGGCAACCAGGGCAAGGGCGTGGCCGTGCGTCTGCGCACGCGCGAGGAAATCGAAAAGGCGTTCGAAGCCGCGCAGGACATCAGCCGCGACGTCATCATCGAGCGCTACATCCCGGGCCACGACTTCCGTTTGCTCGTCATCGGCAACAAGCTGGTGGCGGCCGCACGTCGCGATCCGCCGCAAGTGACCGGCGACGGCGTGCACACCGTGCGTCAGCTGGTCGATGCGGTGAACGCCGACCCGCGCCGGGGCGAAGGCCATGCCACGTCGCTCACCAAGATTCGCTTCGACGACATCGCCCTTGCGACGCTCGCCAAGCAAGGACTCCATGCCGACTCCGTGCCCGAAGCCGGCGCGCGCGTGGTGTTGCGCAACAACGCCAACCTGTCGACGGGCGGCACGGCAACCGACGTGACCGACGACGTGCACCCCGAGATCGCCGCACGTGCGGTGGCCGCCGCGCAGCAGGTCGGCCTGGACATCGCCGGCGTGGACGCCGTGTGCGAGACCGTCATCCGCCCGTTCGAGGAACAGGCAGGCGGCATCGTCGAAGTCAACGCCGCGCCGGGGCTGCGCATGCACCTGCAGCCGTCGTACGGCAAGGGCCGTGCCGTGGGCGAAGCCATCGTCTCGACGATGTTCGAAGATGGCGACGATGGCCGGATTCCGGTCGTCGCCGTCTCGGGCACCAACGGCAAGACGACGACCGTACGCCTGATCGCTCACCTGATTGCCCAGCAAGGGCTGCGCGTGGGCATGACCGGCACCGACGGCATCTATATCGGCGGCCAACGGATCGACACCGGCGATTGCAGCGGCCCACGCAGTGCCCGCAATGTGCTGATGCACCCGGACGTGGACGCCGCCGTGTTCGAAACCGCCCGCGGCGGTCTGCTGCGCGAGGGGCTCGCGTACGATCGATGCGACGTCGCCGTGGTGACGAACATTGGCATGGGCGATCACCTGGGGCTGTCGTACATCCACACCGTCGAGGATCTCGCGGTGCTCAAGAGCGTGATCGTGCGCAACGTGGCGCCGCGCGGCATGGCCGTGCTCAATGCCGCCGATCCGATGGTCGCGCGCATGGCTGACGCCTGCCCGGGCGACGTGACGTACTTCGCCGTCGACGGCGCACACCCGGTGCTCGCCACGCATCGTGCAAAGGGCAAGCGGGTCGTCTACGTCGAGGACAACCACATCGTGGCGGCCCGCGGCAACGAAGAAACGCGCTATGCGCTTGCCGCGATCCCGCTCACGCGGGGCGGTGTGATCGGCTTCCAGGTCGAAAACGCGATGGCCGCCATCGGGGCGGCGTGGGCGCTCGCCATCGATCCGGTGACGATCCGCGCCGGTCTGGCCACGTTCGTCAACGATGCGGGCACGGCGCCCGGTCGCTTCAACGTGTTCGATTACAAGGGCGCCACGGTGATTGCCGACTACGGTCACAACCCGGACGCGATCGCGGCGCTCACGCAGGCTGTCGAGACGATGCCGGCGCGTCGCCGCTCGGTGGTGATTTCCGGCGCGGGCGACCGTCGCGACGAGGACATCCGCCGCCAGACCCAGATCCTCGGCGGCGCCTTCGACGACGTGCTGCTCTATCAGGACCAGTGCCAGCGCGGCCGCGAAGACGGCGAAGTGCTGGGTCTGCTGCGCGAAGGGCTGGTCGGTGCCCGTCGCGCGAGCCACATCGACGAGATCCACGGCGAGTTCCTGGCGATCGACACCGCGCTCGCGCGCCTGCAACCGGGCGATCTGTGCCTGATCCTCATCGATCAGGTCGACAAAGCGCTCGAACATATCGGCAAGCGGGTCAAGGAAGCTTCGACGCACTGATACCGGTGCGCAGTGGTATCGCGAAAGCCCCCAGGCAGTGCTGCCGGGGGCTTGCTCTTTTGGTCGGCGGCATTTCCATGCACACTACAGGACTCGCGACTCCACTCCGACCTCCCTCATGCGCCCCCTGTTAGCCGCTGCCCTGCTTTGCCTGCCTTTGCTCGCCCATGCCGACTGCAAGGACCGTCTGAACGACTGGACGAAGACCTTGCAACCGGGGCGCGCGCTCGATGCCCAACTCGCCACCTGCAAGGTGTGGCCGGCCAACCCGGCACAGACGCTTGCCCTGCTGCCGTTGCCGCAAAAAGGGGGGACGGACGACGACAAGGTGTATGACGTCGAGATCGTCGTCGCGGACAGCCAGTCAGGCAAGATCGTGGCGCACCGGTTCGAGAAGTCGGCTTTCACGTCGGATGCGATCATGCTGCGCAGCCTCGCGCTCGATACCGCGCCGTGGCGGCTGACGCCGCAGGCGGTCGCGTTCGGCGTGCGCGCCGGATACGAGGGGTCGTCGCGCGTGAATCCGTTTTCGCAGACGACGCTGAGCCTTTACGTGATCGACGGCGCGACACTGCGCAAGGTCGTCGACAATCTGGCGACGCAGACGGGCGGCGGCGAGTGGGATGGCAATTGCGCCGGCAGCTTCTCCGACACGTCGCGTGCGATTTCGGTGGGTCCCGCGGGCAAGATGGGTTACGCGACGCTCCTCGTCAGCGAAAAGGTCGTCACGACGACAAACAAGCCGACGCGCAACGACTGCGCAAGCAAGGAAAGCACGTCGAAGCGCCCCGCTGTCTCGATCGAATTCGACGGGACGCGCTACAACGTGCCCAAGGCGTTGTCGGGTAGTTGAGCCGGAATCGCGCCATGATTGCCCCTTGAGGAGGACGTCGGGATGAAGGTGCTTGTCGTGGGTGCGACCGGCGCGACGGGTCGGCAGGCGGTCAAGGCGCTGCTCGCGCGCGGCTGCAAAGTAACGGCGCTGGTACGCTCGCCGGGGCCGCTGATCGATTTGGCGAGCGACGACCGCCTGTCGCTCGTACACGCTGGCGTGGCCGAACTCAGTCCGGAAGACCTGGCCCGGCACGTGAGCGGTTGCGCGGCCGTCGTTTCCTGCCTCGGCCATAACATGACGTTCCGGGGCATGTTCGGCGAGCCGCGCCGCCTCGTCACCCACGCGACCCGGAACCTGTGCGCGGCCATCGGTGCGAACGCGCCGTCACAACCGGTGCGCGTCATCCTGATGAACACCGCCGGGATCCGCAACGGCGATCTGCGGGAGCCCGTGCCCCTGCTTCAGTCATGCGTGCTCGGTCTGCTTCATGTCCTGCTGCCCCCTCACGCCGACAATGTGCGCGCCGCCGATTTTCTGCGGGTCGAGGTGGGGCGGGATCGCCCCGATGTGCAATG
The DNA here is from genome assembly GCF_000815105.2 of Pandoraea pulmonicola. Taxonomy (NCBI): domain Bacteria; kingdom Pseudomonadati; phylum Pseudomonadota; class Betaproteobacteria; order Burkholderiales; family Burkholderiaceae; genus Pandoraea; species Pandoraea pulmonicola. Next base: position 3,291,196 of record NZ_CP010310.2, read on the forward strand.
GACCGTCGTCCGGCCGGACAGTCTGATCGACGAGGACGGCGTCAGCCGCTACATCGTCCATCCCTCGCCCGTTCGCAGCGCCCTGTTCAATCCCGGCAAGACCAGCCGCGTCAACGTTGCCGACTTCATGGCCGAACTCGCGACCGACGACACCGTGTGGGCGCGCTGGAAATTTCAGATGCCGGTGATCTACAACGACGTCGACTGAGCGCGACGCTTCTCAGCGCGCATCGGCAATTGTCCCGCCGCACGCCGCGCACCGATGCGTCGGCCCATCAGTCCGGCTCACCCACCAGGCGCTGCATTGCACAGCGCCATGCCCCAGGAAGACCGGCGGCGATCTCATCGTCCAGCACCGCACGCAAACGTGCGCATAGGGAATCGGCGTCGATGCACGCAAAGCCCATGCGTACGTAGTACGGCGCATTCCACGGCACGTCGCGGAACGTGGTGAGGGTCAGTCTGGCGAGACCGACGTCGCGCGCATGGCTGGACGCCGTATCGAGCAACGCCCGCCCGATACCCTTGCCCTGCCAGCGGCCGTGCACCGACATCTCCCACACGTGCAGCGCGTCGCCGAACACTTCGGCGTCCAGAAAACCGACAGGGATATCGTCCGCGTCCACGGCCACCCAGACGGTCCCCGATGCGATCCATTGTCGATGGCGCGCCTCGGAGATCGGTTCGCCCTCTGCCAGCCATCCCAGTTCGGGCAGCGTTCGAAACAATTCACCCGCACTGCGCTCGACGGCCGGCAGCAAAGCGGCGTCGGCCGGCGTCGCAGGACGAACTTGCGGCGCCGGCTTACGCGTCAAACCACCACCTCCTGCGGCGCCATTTCCGTGCCGTATGTACCCCAGCGGCCATTCGCGCCGGCATCGGCGTCGGCCGCCGCGACCGTCGGCTTGCATTGCCCCGCGGTTTCGTCGAGGCCTTGCAGCAACGGACAACGTTCGAAAAGTTCAGCGATGAAGTCGACAAATACGCGCACTTTGGGCGACAGATGCCGGTTGTGCGGGTACACCGCCGAGATCGGCATGGGCGGCGGCTTCCACTGATGCAGGACCTCCACCAGTTGGCCCGACTGCAGATACGGCAGCGCCATGAAGCGCGCGAGCTGCACCGTCCCGAAGCCGGCCAGTCCAAGCTGCAGATAGGCCTCGGCGTCGTTCACCGCCACCGCGCCCTGCATATGGATTTCGACCTCCTTGCCGTCCACGAGGAACTGCTCGTCGATCACCCGCCCCGTGCGGCTCGAGAAGTAGTGCACCGCCGTGTGACGCTGCAGATCCTCGAGCGTATGCGGCATGCCCATGCGCTCCAGGTAGGCGGGCGACGCGCACGTCAGGCTCTGGAACAGCCCCACGCGCCGCGCCACGAGACTCGAATCCTGCAGCGTGCCCACGCGCAGCACGCAATCGACCCCTTCCTGAATCAGATCGACCGGCTTGTCGCCCATGCCGACCATGAGCTCGATCTCCGGATAGCGGTCGTGAAACTCGCACAACGACGGCAGCACCACGAGCTTGCCCAGCGACCCGGGCATGTCCACGCGCAGCTTACCGCGCACGCGCTGGCTGCTCTCGCGGAACGACGACTCCGTCTCCTCGATGTCGGCCAGGATGCGCAGACACCGCTCGTAGTACGCAGCCCCATCGGGCGTGAGATTGAGTCGCCGGGTCGTGCGCTGCAGCAGCCGCGTGCCCAGATGCGACTCGAGATTCTGAATGATGGTGGTCACGGAGGTACGCGGCAGCCCGAGATTGTCGGCCGCGCGCGAAAAACTGTTTGCCTCGACCACCCGCGTGAAGACCTGCATCGCTTGCAAGCGATCCATGATATTTCCCTCGATGAAAACAATGTTGCACAGACCGAACCGTCCCGCCGCCCTGTCGCGCGCACGAATTGCACGGCGATATGCATATTGGTCAGCGGCATAAGCCAATGCCCATAAGGCTGACGCCGATTAGTCGAGCTGACCGAACAGTGTTGCCAAATTATAGGCGTTTATCCCGATGTCCGTGGCCTCTAGACTTCGCTCCATCGAATGTCATCAGAGGGGCATCGCTCGCGCGAGCCCAACGCCATATGTCTGCCAACGCCAAGCCGCACTCGGGCCGGCCGTCCCACACCGACGACGGGCTGCGCATCGAAGAGGTGAGCATCGCCGGTCATGTCGGTCCGGTCACGCTGCGCCTGTACCGGCCGCTCGCGTCCGCCTCGCCGTCCGCCGGTCACACCGGTGAGCCGGGCGTGGTGGTCCCGCTCGAAGCGCATCTGCCCGCCGTGCTGTACTTCCACGGCGGCGGCTTCTGCGCGGGCTCGCTCGACGACGGCGATGCCGCCGCACGCTACCTCGCCGCGCACATCCCGGCGCTGGTCGTCTCGGTCGGCTACTCGCTCGCCCCGGCGCATCCGTTTCCGGCCGCCCCCGAGGACGCCTGGAACGCCGCGCTCTGGCTGCACCGCCACGCCCGCCGGTACGGAGCGAGTGCACGCCGTCTGGCGGTGGCCGGGCACGATGCGGGCGGCAACATTGCCGCGGCCCTCACGATGATTGCACGCGATCGCGGCGAAATCGCCGTCGCGGCACAGGCGCTGCTCGCGCCGTTGCTCGATCCGAGCATGACGCGTCTGGCCGATGGCCGCACGCCGAGCGACATCGAAGCGAGCGAATGCGCCAAGTGCTACCGCGCTTACCTGCCCCATGCGACGCAGCGTCTGCATCCGTATGCGGCGCCGCTCGAATCGCGCCGTCTCGCGGGCCTGCCGCCCACGCTGATCGCTTCCGCCGAACACGATCTGCTCCATGTCGAAGCCGAAAAATACGCTGCCGAACTCATCGCGGCCGGTGTGCCGACGCAGGTCACGCGCCATCGCAGCGCTTCCCATCACGGTCTGGCCGCCCTGCCCGCAGCACTGCGGGAGGTGGCCGCGTTCCTGACACGCCGGCTGGCACCGCCTGCCACCGGCTCTACCCAGTGAGTCCATCCGATCCCGGAGATTTGAAGAAATGACCACCCTCGCTCGCAAACCCGTACTCATTGCCGCCGCTGCGACCGCAGCCCTTCTGGCCATAGGCACGCTCACTGTCGTGCGTGTCGACGCCAGCACGCCCCCTGCCGCTCAAGTCATGCCGAGCGTGGAAGTGGACGTGGCCAACGTGATCTCGCGCACCGTGACCGACTGGCAAAGCTATTCGGGCCGGCTCGACGCCGTGGACCGCGTCGAGATCAAGCCGCTCGTGTCAGGCACCATCACCGCCGTGCATTTCAAGGACGGACAGCTCGTCAAGAAGGGCGATCCGCTCTTTACGATCGATCCGCGCCCGTACGCGGCGGAAGTGGACCGCGCCGCCGCCCAGCTCGCCTCGGCGCAGGCGCGCGACGTCTTCACCAGCACCGACCTCGCCCGCGCGCAACGCCTGATCGCGGATAACGCCATCGCGAAGAAGGACTTCGACCAGAAGGAAAACGCCGCGCGCGAAGCCGCGGCCAACGTGAAGGCCGCCCGCGCGGCGCTCGAAACGGCGCGCATCAACCTCGGCTACACGCAGATCGTGGCGCCGGTGGCCGGACGCGTCTCGCGCGCCGAGATCACCGTGGGCAATACCGTCTCGGCCGGCGCGCAATCGCCTGCCCTGACCACCGTGGTGTCGGTCTCGCCGATCTACGCGGCCTTCGACGTCGACGAGCAAACGTATCTGCGTTATCTGTCGCGCGACACGGCGAAGCCGGGCGGCGTCCCCGTCGATCTGGGGCTGGCCAACGAAGCCGGCTATTCGCGCAAGGGCACCGTCTACTCGGTCGACAACCGCTTCGACACCACGTCGGGCACGATCCGCGTGCGCGCGCGCTTCGACAATGCCGACGGCGCCCTCGTCCCGGGCCTCTACGCCCGCATTCGCGTGGGCGGCGGCGAACCGCACCCGGCGCTGCTCGTCGATGAAGCCGCCATCGGCACGGACCAGAGCAAGAAGTTCGTGCTCGTGGTCGATCCGCAGAACAAGGTGCAGTACCGCGAAGTGCAGCTTGGCGAGCGTCACGGCGGTCTCGTGGAAATCGCGGGCGGCCTCAAGGAAGGCGAGCGCATCGTCGTGAACGGCCTGCAACGCGTGCGCCCGGGCGATCCGGTCACGCCCAAGGCCGTGAAGATGGCCGGTGACACGGGCGGTCCGGTGGACGCGGCAACCACCGCGGTGGCCACCAACGGCACGCTGGCCAAGCCCGCGGCCGGGACGGCCGCGACGGCGGCGGGCAGTGCAGGCACGGCTCCCAAGACCTCCCAGAACAGCAGCACCGACGGCAGCGCCGCCGGCCCCGCCAAGGCGGCAAAACCGCAATCGGTGGCGGCCACGGCGACGGCGTCGCGTTCGTGATGCGGGTTCAGGCACACAGATTCATCACACGCATCACGCGCTGAACGACACCCCAGAGTTTCGTTATGAACATCTCAAAATTCTTTATCGACCGGCCCATCTTCGCGGGGGTTCTTTCGGTCGTCACGCTGCTGGCCGGCCTGATCGCCGTGTTCCAGTTGCCGATTTCGGAGTACCCGGAAGTGGTTCCGCCGTCGGTCGTCGTGCACGCCCAGTACCCCGGCGCCAACCCGAAGGTGATCGCCGAGACCGTGGCCTCGCCGCTCGAAGAGCAGATCAACGGCGTGGAAAACATGCTGTACATGCAGTCGCAGGCCAACAGCGACGGCAACCTGACCACGACCGTGACGTTCCGTCTGGGCACCGACCCGGACAAGGCGCAACAGCTCGTGCAGAACCGCGTCTCGCAAGCGCTGCCGCGTCTGCCGGACGACGTGCAGCGCCTCGGCGTGACGACGATCAAGTCCTCGCCCACGCTCACGATGGTGGTGCACCTGATCTCGCCGAACGACCGGTACGACATGACGTACCTGCGCAACTACGCGCTCATCAACGTGAAGGATCGCCTCTCGCGCATCCAGGGCGTGGGCGAAGTGCAGTTGTGGGGTGCGGGCGACTACTCGATGCGTGTCTGGCTCGATCCGGCCAAGGTCGCCCAGCGCGGCCTGACGGCGTCGGACGTGGTCAAGGCCATTCGCGAGCAGAACGTGCAGGTCGCCGCCGGCGTGATCGGCGCGACACCCGCAGGGCCGAACACGCCGCTGCAACTGAACGTGAATGCGCGCGGCCGTCTGAACACGGAAGAGGAATTCCGCGACATCGTCCTGAAGACTTCGCCGGACGGCGCCGTCACGCATCTGGGCGACGTGGCCCGCGTGCAGCTCGATGCCTCGAGCTACAGCCTGCGCTCGTTGCTCGACAACAAGCCGGCCGTGGGCCTGGGTATCAACCAGTCGCCGGGCGCGAACTCGCTGCAGATCTCCGATCAGGTCCGCGAAGCGATGGCCGACCTGCAAAAGGACATGCCCCCGGGCGTGGAATACCGCATCGAGTATGACCCGACGCAGTTCGTGCGCTCGTCGATCAAGGCCGTGATCCACACCCTGCTCGAAGCCATCGCCCTCGTGGTGCTGGTGGTGATCGTGTTCCTGCAAACGTGGCGCGCCTCCATCATCCCGCTGCTCGCCGTGCCGGTGTCGATTGTCGGTACGTTCGCGCTGCTGCTCGGCTTCGGCTATTCGATCAATGCGCTGTCATTGTTCGGGATGGTGCTCGCCATCGGTATCGTGGTGGACGACGCGATCGTGGTCGTCGAGAACGTCGAACGGAACATCGCGGCGGGTCTCTCGCCGAAGGAAGCCACGTACCAGGCGATGCGCGAAGTGAGCGGTCCGATCATCGCGATCGCGCTCACGCTGGTCGCCGTGTTCGTGCCGCTGGCCTTCATGTCGGGTCTGACGGGCCAGTTCTACAAGCAGTTCGCGATGACCATCGCGATCTCGACGGTGATCTCGGCGTTCAACTCGCTCACGCTTTCGCCGGCCATGGCCGCCCTGCTGCTCAAGGACCATCACGCCGAGCCGGACTGGCTCACGCGCCAGATGAACCGATACCTGGGCGGCTTCTTCGCCGTATTCAACCGCGTGTTCCATCGCGGCTCTGAACAGTACGGCCAGGGCGTGACCCGCGTGATCGGCCGCAAGGCGCTGATGATGGCGATCTTCGCGGTGCTGCTTGGCGTGACGATGCTGCTGGGCAAAGTGGTCCCGGGCGGTTTCGTGCCGGCGCAGGACAAGGAATATCTGGTCGCATTCGCCCAGTTGCCCAATGGCGCATCGCTCGACCGCACCGACAAGGTGATCCGCGATATGACGGACATCGCATTGAAGACACCTGGCGTGAAGAGCGCCGTGGCGTTCCCGGGCATGTCGGTCAACGGCTTCACCAACTCGTCGTCCGCCGGTATCGTATTCGTGACGCTCAAGCCCTTTGCCGAGCGTCACGACAAGACGCTGTCGGCGGCCGCCATCGCGGGCAAGCTCAACGCCGAGTACTCGAAGAACAAGGATTCGTTCATTGCCGTGTTCCCCCCCCCGCCGGTGATGGGCCTCGGTACGCTCGGCGGCTTCAAGCTGCAGATCGAAGACCGCGGCGCGCTCGGCTACGAAGCGCTGAACGACGCCACGCAGGCGTTCATCAAGAAGGCTTCGCAGACGAAGGAACTGGGCCCCACGTTCTCGTCGTACCAGATCAACGTGCCGCAACTCAACGTAGACCTCGACCGTGTGAAGGCCAAGCAGTTAGGGGTGCCGATCACCGATGTGTTCGACACCATGCAGATCTACCTCGGCTCGCTGTACGTGAACGACTTCAACAAGTTCGGCCGCGTGTACCAGGTCCGTGTGCAGGCAGACGCGCCGTTCCGCGCCCATGCCGAGGACATCGGCCTGCTCAAGACGCGCAACGCGAATGGCGACATGGTGCCGCTCTCCTCGCTGGTGAAGGTCTCGCCGACCTACGGTCCGGAAATGGTCGTGCGCTACAACGGCTACACCGCGGCCGACATCAACGGCGGCCCGGCGCCGGGTTACTCGTCGGGTCAGGCGCAGGCAGCCGTGGAACGCATCGCCGCGGAAACGCTGCCGCGCGGTGTGAAGTTCGAATGGACCGACCTCACGTATCAGCAGATTCTCGCGGGCAATTCGGCGCTGTGGGTGTTCCCGATCTCGGTGCTGCTGGTGTTCCTGGTGCTCGCCGCGCAGTACGAGAGCCTCACGCTGCCGCTGGCCGTGATCATGATCGTCCCGATGAGCATCATGTCGGCGCTGTTCGGGGTGTGGCTCACCCGTGGGGATAACAACATCTTCACGCAGATCGGTTTGATGGTGCTCGTGGGGCTCTCCGCGAAGAACGCGATCCTGATCGTGGAGTTTGCGCGGGAGTTGGAAATGCAGGGCCGCTCGGCCGTCGCCGCGGCTATCGAGGCAAGCCGACTGCGTCTGCGCCCGATTCTGATGACGTCCATCGCGTTCATCATGGGGGTGGTGCCGCTGGTGATGTCGACGGGCGCAGGTTCGGAAATGCGTCACGCCATGGGGGTTGCCGTGTTCTTCGGCATGATCGGCGTGACCGGATTCGGTCTGATGCTGACGCCGGTGTTCTACGTGCTGTTGCGCTCGCTGGCCGGCAAGAAGCCGCTGCACAGCGCGCACGCGTCGACCATGCCCGCCAACGTCAAGGCCGAAGTCTGAAGGATGCCAATCATGCAATCGCAATGGATCAAACGCAGTCTGGGTGTCTCGGGTCTGCTCGCCACGCTGCTGGTGGTGGCGGGCTGCTCGATGGCCCCGACGTACGAAGTGCCCAAGGTGACCGACAGGGGAACGCCGACCGCCTTCAAGGAAGCCGCGCTCCCGGCCGGTCAAGCCGGTACCTGGAAGACTGCCGAGCCGTCGGAAGCGGTGGCGCGCGGCGAATGGTGGAAAGTGTTCGGCGACGCGACGCTCGACAAGCTCGAAGCCGACGCGCTGGCCGCCAACCAGAGCCTGAAGGCCGCCGCGGCGCGAGTCCAGGAAGCGCGTGGCGTGCAACGCCAGGCGCGCGCCGCCCTCTTCCCGACGCTCGACGCCGGCTTCGGCCCGACGCGCCAGAAGATATCCCCGGCCTCGCAACTGCAGCCGGACGGCACGAACATCGCGCCCTATACGCTGTGGCGTGCGCAGGCGAGCGTCGGCTACGAGGTCGACCTGTTCGGCCGCGTGTCGGACAACGTCGCGGCCGCCCGTGCCGACGCCGAGCAAAGCGAAGCGCTGTACCGTTCGGTGCAGCTCGCCTTGCAGGCCGACGTGGCGCAGAACTACTTCAATCTGCGTGAGCTCGACGCCGAACAGGCGCTGTACACGCAGACCGTGAAGTTGCGCGAGGAAGCACTCAAGCTCGTGCAGCGGCGCTTCACCGAAGGCGACATCGGCGAGCTCGACGTGGCGCGCGCCAAGGCCGAATTGGCGACGGCGCAGTCCGATGCCTTGGCCGTCGCCCGCTTGCGTGCCGCGTCCGAGCACAGCCTGGCGATCCTGCTTGGCCTGACGCCTGCGGAATTCACGTTCCAGCCGGCGCCGCTGGTGCCGGTCAACGTGCGCGTTCCGGCGGGTCTGCCGTCGGCACTGCTCGAACGGCGTCCGGACATCGCCGCCGCCGAGCGCGCCATGGCCGCGGCGAACGCGCGTATCGGCGTGGCGAAGGCGGCGTTCTTCCCGTCGATCTCGCTCACCGGCTCGGGTGGCTTCGAAGCCGCCACGCTCGGCGATCTGTTCAACTGGTCGAGCCGCACGTTCCTGCTCGGCCCGGCCGTGGGCGGCCTGCTCTCGCTGCCGATCTTCGACGGCGGCGCACGCAGCGGCAACCTGGCGCGCGCCCGTGCGCAGTACGAAGAAGACGTCGCGAACTATCGCCAGCAGGTGCTCGTGGCGTTCCGCGAGGTCGAGGACAACCTGTCGAACCTGCGCCTGCTCGACGAGCAGACGCGTGCGCAGAACGATGCGGTGAAGTCGTCGAATCGCGCCGCGCAGCTCTCGCGCACGCAGTACCAGGAAGGTTCGATCGCGTATCTCGATGTCATCGACGCCGAGCGCACCGTGCTCCAGGCGCAACGCAGCGCCGTGCAACTGGCGGGCGCGCAAGCGGTTTCGACGGTGAACCTGATTCGCGCCCTCGGCGGCGGCTGGGGAGATCTACCGGCCGCGCAACCGGTGGAAGGGACGCCCGCCCCGACGCCAACGGCCAATGCCGCGAACCCCAAGGTGGCGGCACGATGAAATGAAGCGAGGTCGGCGCCGGAAGTCGCGGCGTGGACCTCGGTAGCGAATGCATCGGACCGGCGGCCGCTCGTCATCCCCAAGGCGAGCGACGCGCCGACCTGCCCCCGACGCGCGTCATGCGTGCCGCCGGTTTCGGTGCACCCCGCGTCCCATAAGGCGCGGAAAGGTTTCTTCCCTGCGTCCCTGCTTGCCCGGCGCCTGCCCGAGTCCCACGACATCCGGCATGCCCGGGCTTTTTTTCGTCCGGCAATGGTAGGATGGACGCACGATTTTCGTCGCGCACTCGGCATGAGGCGCATTACGGCGAGGATCGTCGCTGGCTAGTCATCTCGAGTGCTTTCCCCGCGTTCGGTCGTTTCGACCCTACGATAAGGAGTGCAAACAATGAAGATGCGCAAGACGTTGTCGCTTTGTCTCGCCGCCGGTATGGCGGTTTCCTCCACTCTCGTGTTCGCGCAAGGCGGCCCCCCTCCGCGAGGAGGCTCGGGAGGCCCCGATGCCGGTGGTCCTCCAGGCCAACGCCCCGGCGGCCCCCATGCGGGCTCCCCGGGCCACGCCCCGCAACATGGTGGCCCCAAAGCGCAGCACGGTGGCCCGCCGCCACGCGGCAATGCCGGTCCCGGCTCGGACGGCTGGCAGCATCCCGAATGGCGGCGCGGCGATCGCGTGCCGCAGCAGTACCGCGATCGGCAGTACGTCGTCGACGACTACCGGCAATACCGCCTGAAGGCGCCGCCCCGCGGCTACCACTGGGTTGGCGTTGCCGGCGACTTCCTGCTCGTAGCCAACGGCACCAACGTCATCTCGCAGATCGTGCTTGGCAGCGAACGCTGACGCGCATCGCCTTGACGTGACGGTGGCCAATGCCCACTGACTTGCCAGCCATGCGGCAGGGTATCCCCCTGCCGCATGTGTTTTGGGCGGCAGCGCGCCTCTCGCTGTCGTGCTGCGTCTTCCGCCGCGCCTGTACCGCGCCCGCCGCCGTTCTTCACCGGTTCCAAAGAACCCCCTTGCGTCGTAGCTCTGCGCCACACGCAGGCGCTGCGCCAACGCTGGCAAGGTCCACGCCCCACCCGTCCCGTTTTCCGTGATTTGCTGCGCCGCATTGCCGTCGTGCGATGTTGGGCGCTGTTCTCGTTGCATCGCAACATTAAAATTACGCCTCATGCCTTCCCGATTCATCGATATACGATATATCATGCACAAAATATCAAACGAATGCCCCGGTTCGGTGCACTCGGTGGAAGGGGCGACATGGCAATGACGCAACAAGACGTAAGGCAGTGGTTGACGGGCTTTCTGCCCGCCGTGGTGGCCGTGCATTGGCGCGAGCGACTGCGGGCCGGCGTCGGCGCACTGTGCGGTATTGCGCTTACGGGCGGCCTCATGCTGTGGCTGCTCGGTCCCGCGACGTATATTCCGTGGCTGGTGGCCCCCATGGGCGCATCGGCCGTGCTGCTCTTCGGTGTGCCCGCCAGTCCCCTCGCCCAGCCGTGGTCCATCGTGGGCGGCAACCTGATTGCCGCCCTCGTCGGGGTGACCTGCGCGATCTACGTTCCGTCGCCGGTCATCGCGGCAGCCACCGCCGTGGGCGTCTCCATCGCGCTGATGTTCACATTGCGCTGCGTGCACCCGCCCTCGGGCGCGGTCGCGTTGACGGCGGTGCTCGGCGGACCTGCCGTGCATGCGCTCGGATACGGTTTCGTGCTCGAGCCGATCGCCGTGCAGACGGTTGTCCTGCTGGGCGCGGCGATCGGCTACCACGCCCTCACCGGTCACCGCTATCCGCATGCGGCGCGCGCGCAGACGACGCCGGTGCGTCCGATCAATGCGTCGGCCATTCCCGTGACGACGGCGGATGCCGAAAAAGCACTCGCCCGTCGCAGCGAACTCCTCGATATTTCCCCGGACGACCTCGCCAGCCTGTTGCGCGACACGCAGCGCGAAGCCTATGCGCGGCGGGCGCGCGAACTGACGTGCGCCGACGTCATGGCCCCGCCGATGGCGCAAGTGCAGGCTCACGACGAAGCCCCGGCCGCCTGGCGCCTGCTGCAACGCCATGGGCTCGACGCGCTGCCTGTCGTCGATGACGATGCGCGAGTGATCGGACTGGTGACGCGTCATGATCTGCACACACGCCGGGCGCGCCGCCAGCGCTGGCCGCGTTTCGGTATGTCCACTGCGCCGCGTCCAGTAGTGCGCGACGTCATGCAGGGCGAACTCAAGACGGCCACGGCGAGCACGCCGTTGTCCGAAGCCGTCTCCCTGTTGATGGCGCAGCGGCACGGCACCCTGCCCGTGCTCGACGACGCCGCACGACTGATAGGCCTCGTCACCCACGCCGAAGTGCTGCGGCGGGTGGTGTCCATCTGAGCTCACGGCCTCCTCCCCGGCAACGGGGTCCGAGAGGTACCGCCAATCAATATCCGTGCGGTGTCGATGCCGCCCCCGCATACCTCCACCTCCCCTTCCTCCCACATTGTCAGCCCCGGGCCGATCTGCAAGAATGGCGGCGTTGCAACGCATCGCCACCGTACCGCTTCGTCCTACAAAGCAACACTCGCGCGGGGGAATCGTGGAACAAATCACGTTCAAGCAGTGTTTCAAAGGTGCATGGCGCGACGGGTTCGACGCCCTGCGCAGTCGTCCGATTCTGTGTCTGTCGATTGCCGTCATCGTGCTGGTGATGTTCGCGCTCGGCGTCTCGCTCAAGTCTCTCGCCCTGGAGATGGCGCACGATGGCACGCCGGCGGGACCCCGCATTCGCCTCGGACTCACCTCGTTCGCGGTGATGATCGTGAACGTCGTGGCGTTCACGGTGCTGGCGCTCCACGTCTATCGTTACGTGATCCTCGGGCCGCAAGCTGCCCGCGAGGCGCACTGGTATGGACGCGATCTCTGGCGTTATCTCTGGACGGTGATCCAGATCTTCGTGGGCATGGCCGTCGTGTGGGTCGTCCTCGTGGTTCTTGCGGTGCTTGCCATGCGTTCTACGGGACGCACCACCTCGTTCGCCTTGCTCGGCACCTTTTTCGTCCTGCTGTTCTGTGGGCTGATATACGTTCTGGTGCGCGTGCAGCTGATCTACGGACAGATCGCCGCGGGCCGCAGCAAACGCTGGCGCGCCGCCTGGCGCGACTCGCACGGGCATTTCTGGGCGATGTTCGGCACGACCCTGGTTTCGGTACTGCCGCTCGTTGTCGTCGGCATCGTGCTCACGATCCTCTTTCGCCTGGCACTCGTCCTCATGCCCGACGCCACGCTGGTGGTCTTCGGATCGCTGGTGCTTCAGACGCTGCTGTCCGTTGCGTGGATCGCGGTGGCGATCGGCAGCGCCGCCTGGGTGTACCGGCGTTTTGCCAACGAGTTGCTCCAGCTCGACGATGCACCGGACGATATCTGAATCGCCGCGTCAAACGCTTCGCACCGCCAGATACAGGAACGGCCCGCACTGCCAATGCCGTGCGGGCCGTTCAATGTCTGGCAATCGACTTGCTCAATCAGGCGGCATCCGCCGTCGCCGGGCTGGCCAGTTCGCCGTAGCGGGCATACTCGCCAAGGCCGTCGGGCCATTGCGTGAGCACTTCGAATCCCGATTCGGTCACCGCCACCATGTGTTCCCATTGCGCGGAGAGCGAGCGGTCGCGCGTGACGACCGTCCAGCCATCGGCCAGTTGCTTCGTATCGGGCTTGCCGACGTTGACCATCGGCTCGATGGTGAAGATCATGCCCGGCTTGAGCGTCAGGCCCGTGCCCGGACGACCGTAGTGCAGCACCTGCGGATCGTCGTGATACGTCGTGCCGATGCCATGCCCGCAATAGTCGCGCACGATGCTGAAACCCTCGCGATGCGCGACCGTCTGGATTGCATGGCCGACGTCGCCGAGCGTCGCACCCGGGCGCACGGCACGAATACCCGCGAGCATCGCTTCGTAAGTCGTGTCGACCAGACGCTTGGCGAGAATGCTCGGCTTGCCGGCGTAGTACATGCGACTCGTGTCGCCAAACCAGCCGTCCTTGATCAGTGCGACGTCGATGTTCACGATATCGCCGTCATGGAGCTTCTTCTCGCCGGGAATCCCGTGGCACACGACGTGGTTCACCGAAGCGCACACCGTCTTCGGATAGCCGTGATAGCCGATGTTCGCCGGGATCGCCTTGAGCTCGTTCACGATGAAATCGTGGCAGATGCGATCGAGTTCATCGGTCGTCACCCCCGGCTTGACGTACTCGCCGATCATGGCGAGCACCTGCGCAGCCATTTCACCTGCGCGGCGCGACAGGGCAATTTCCTCTTTCGAGCGGATCACAACGCGTTCGCGCACCATTACGCCACCTTGTTGAATGCGGTGACAGGCGCACCGGCTGCTGGAGATACGGCGACACTGGTATCGACCACTGCGCCATCGGATTCGATGAGACGACGGCAGATTTCGCCGTAGCTCAACGACGGATTGAGTTCGGCGAGCATGCCGACACGCAACCAATGCTCGGCCTGCGCGTTGATGGAGCGGCTCAGCGCCCCGCTGGTATTGCGCAGCGCGGCATGCATAGGCTCCGAGATTTTGATGATTCCCATGTTGCGAACCCCTTATATACGAAATAGCTATGAAACGTATATTAACAGGCTCGCGCCATATTGTCTTGCGAAGCGCGCTTCCGGATGAAAATGCGGACATCCAGGTGCTGCAGGGAGGCCTGCTGTCTATGGCAGCAGGCCTCCCTGCAGCGCCGACTCAAACCTTTCGCAGAAAGCAGGCCTTCAGCATGAAGTTGCCCGCATCCATCTTGCAGTCGACTTCATGGTCTCCGCCGACGAGGCGAATGCTCTTCACCTTCGTGCCGACCTTCAGGGTAATGGACGAGCCCTTGACCTTCAGGTCCTTGATAAGCACGACCGAGTCGCCGTTGGCGAGCACATTCCCGTTTGCATCCTTGACGACGGCGTCCGCCTGCTCGTCGTCGGCCGCAGCGGCGGCCATCGGCCATTCGTAGCCGCAGTCGGCGCAGACGTAGTTATCCCCATCGGGATACGTGTTTTCCAGGGAGCACTGGGGACAAGCGGGAACGTTCGACATTGTTTTTTCCGGAAATACGGGAAGGTCTTCAAGGATGACGCGAGGGTGTCTCGGCATGTCATCGCCGGCAGTCGCATCATATGCACATCGCATTATAATCCAGCGCATATGCTGGCCCCGGGGTCGAAACCAGTCGCTCCACATGGCTTCACAGGGCTTAGGACATATCCCCGCGGAGGCCCCGTTACTATGTTCGCACCTCGATAATTGAGGTTTTGGCCAGCCAGGCCCGGCATGATTAAGTCCCCCAGTCGCAGTCATGATCCGGGGGGTGTTGTCACCGGGGCTGGTGGGTGGCTGGTGATCGCTAATAGGGGTTTGGCTCGGGATTTTCCGATGCCGTCCGTAACGTGGATGCCGAGACTTGCCACCATGGTTTTTGCAGGCCAATTCGTCATTTGAGCAAACTGCAATGCAAAACTTTCCTCTTCATGACGCCGTCGATGTCTTCATCGGCGTCGACGTCGGCAAAGGCCACCACCATGCCGTGGCCCTCGATCGCAACGGCCGTCGCCTCTACAACAAGGCCCTGCCTAACGATGAGACACAGCTGCGAGCCCTCATCAATGAGCTCAAGGTGCACGGCCGACTTCTGTTCGTCGTCGATCAGCCCGCCACCATTGGCGCGCTGCCGCTCGCCGTCGCCCAAGACGCCGGTGCACTCGTCGCCTACTTACCCGGCCTGGCCATGCGCCGCATCGCTGACCTGCACGCCGGCGAAGCCAAGACCGATGCACGTGACGCCGCCGTCATCGCCGAAGCCGCGCGCTCCATGCCGCATACGCTGCGCTCGCTGCGGCTGGCCGATGAGCCGCTCGCCGAGCTGACCATGCTGTGCGGCTTCGACGATGATCTGGCCGCCCAAGTCAATCAAACCAGCAACCGCATTCGCGGCTTACTCACGCAGATTCATCCCGCGCTCGAGCGCGTGCTCGGGCCTCGCCTGGATCACCCCGCCGTGCTTGATCTGCTTGAGCGCTACCCCTCGCCTGCAGCACTGACGGCCGCGGGCCAAAAAACGCTGGCGAATCGCCTGATCAAGCTCGCACCACGCATTGGCAAGAGCCTGGCCGCTGACATCGCGCAGGCGCTTACCGAACAAACCGTAGTCGTGCCTGGTACTCATGCCGCCACGCTGGTCATGCCGCGTCTGGCCCAGCAACTAGCAGCCCTACGCAAGCAACGCGACGAGATTGCCGCCGAAGTCGAGCGCCTGGTGCAAAGCAACCCTCTTTGGCCGGTCCTGAGTAGCATGCCCGGAGTCGGGCTCAGGACCGCAGCACGACTCCTGACCGAGGTGGCGCACAAGGCCTTTGCCTCGGCCGCCCATCTGGCCGCGTATGCGGGTCTCGCGCCGGTCACCCGGCGCTCTGGTTCCTCGATTCGAGGCGAACACCCCTCCCGGCGTGGCAACAAGGTACTCAAACGCGCCTTGTTTCTCTCAGCCTTTGCCGCCCTGCGAGACCCGATCTCACGCGCCTACTACAGCCGAAAGATCCAGCAGGGCAAGCGCCACAACCAGGCACTTATCGCGCTGGCTCGCCGGCGCTGCGACGTGCTCTTTGCCATGCTGCGCGACGGCACTTTTTATCAACCGAAAACCGCCCCTAGTGCTTGACTAATTACATAGGGGCACCCCCCCAGGACTGGTGGTGGGCCGTCCGTCGTGCATTACAATTTGATTAACATACTCGATTCACACAACGGCCCTCTCCCGCGATGGAAACGAAAAGTGCCCGCCTCACCGTTCTCATTGACCCGGTCAAGAAAGACGCATTCGAGAAACTCTGCGCCGCCCAGGACCTGACGCCTTCCCAGGTCGTTCGCCAACTGATCCGCGAATACCTCGAACACCACGGCATGACCTACAAGACGAAGAGCGTCATCGGAAGCCGGTCGAAGTCCAAGGCCTGAACCGACCGGCATCGCTCTGCGTCCATGCCGCGAAACTCAAGCGGCCACCTGCACCGCCGCCGGCGTTTCACTTCGACGCATCCGCCTCCCGATCGGCCACGCATCAGCCACGTGACAAATGCTTCGAGCGCTGCTTGTTGCTGCGAACTCGCGAGTGTGCGCCGGCGCTCCAATGGGCGCCGGTTTGCATATCCACCGTTACGACGCTGCGGGTGTCACCGCCCCTGCCGCCCTCGCCCGGCGTACGAACGTCAGCGATAGCAGCACAGCGGCGAGCAGGAATCCCGACAACGCCAGGAACGAGCCGCCGTAGCCGTGCGTCTCCTCCTTCAGCCAGCCAACGATGTACGGTCCGAAGAAGCCGGAGGAGTTGCCTATCGACAGGATCAGGCCGAAACCACCCGCTGCCGCACGTCCCGAGAGAAACGTCGACGGCACTGCCCAAAAGGTCGCGAGGAACCCGAATCCGCCGATCAGTGCGACCGTCAGACCGACCATCAGCAAGCGCGGATCCTGGAAAGCGCTGCTGATCGCGAGCGCCGCCGCCCCGACGAGGCATGTCGCCACGACATGTCCCACACGCTGCCCGGTGCGATCGGAACTACGGGCCCAGAGCACCATGCCCACCGCGCTGATGAAGTTCGGGATCGCACTGACAAAACCAACAGTGACCGTATCGAGCCCGAACGACTTCAGGATCTGCGGCATCCAGTAATAAACGCCATTGAGCCCGATCAGTCCGGTGAGATAAGTCAGGGACAGCACGATGACACGGAAATCGGTCAGCGACTGGCCGAGCGTCATGTGTCCCGCGCTTTCGATCTCCACACGTTCGGCCCGCAGTTCGGACTCGATCCACGCCTTCTCGTCCGCGTCGAGCCAGCGGGCCTTCGATGGCGAATCGATCAGCATGCGCAGGCAAAGCGCGCCGAGAATGAGCGCGGGAACCCCTTCAAGCAGGAACAGCCATTGCCAGTGCTTCAACCCGCCTACGCCGGCGAGCGACAGGATCGCACCGGAAAGCGGACCGCCGAACACGGCGGCGAGCGGAACGCCGAGCAGGAAGGTCGCGATAGCCTTCGCGCGCCAGCGGGACGGAAACCAGTGAGCGAGGTAGATGAAAACAGCCGGCGAGAAACCGCCCTCGGCAACGCCCAGAAGAAAGCGCGCCGCCATCAATTCGGCAGGCGTGCGCGCAAGCGCGCATACCATCGTCATGAAGCCCCAGGCAATCATGATGGTCGCAAGCCAGCGGCGCGCGCCGAACTTCTGCAGCGCCAGATTGCTGGGGATCTCAGAAATGCAATAGCCGAAGAAGAAGGCGCCGACGATCCAGCCGAAGCCGGTCGGCGTCAGACCGAGATCGCGATTCATCGTGAGCGCGGCGAAGCTCACGTTGGTTCGATCGATGTAGTTCACGAGAAAGCAGATGCACAGGAACGGCAGGATGCGCCAGGCAACCTTCGCCATCGTGCGCTGCTGGAATTCGGGGTCTGCGACGGTATTCGTCGATATGGCACTCATGAGTCGTCTCCTCGTTTGTCGTATGTTGTTCTGCCTGGGCCGCGCGATGCGTCAGGCCGCGTCCGGCTCGCCGGGAACGAACGGGATGGCCGCTTCGACCGTTTCCCAAATGAAACGCCCGGATGGGCATTGCCGCTCCTCCACCACGTGCGATACCAGGCCGGCCGCGCGCGAAATCACGGCGAACCCGCGCATGACGTCCGTGGGCACGCCGATTTCGCCGAGCAGCGCGGCGACGGCGCCCGTCGCGTTGATCGTGATGGCGCGCCCGAACACGGCGTCGATCTCGCGCGAGAGCAACATCAGCGTCTCGATATGCTCGCCCGCGAGCTCGGGCTCCCCGCGAACGAAATCGAGAAGCTTGTAGGCGCGCGGATCGACAGGCTTGTGCAAGTGATGGCCGAATCCCGGGATGGCCTTGCGCGCGCGCACATATTCGTGCGCTATCGCCGATGCCTCCGCGTGCGGATCGGCCGCGTCGCGAATGCGGTCGATGAGACGCGAGCAGTTCTCCATCGTGCCGACGAACTGGCTGCCGACGGCCAGCAGCCCGGCCGCCACGGCGCCTTGGAGGTTCTCCGGCGCGCTCATGTAGACGAGGCGTGTGGAGATGGAACTCGGCGTGAGCCCGTGCTCCATCAGCACGATGAGCACCGCATCGGCGATACGCACATCCACGGGACGAATCGGACGGCCGAGAATCTGTTGCAGCAGGACCTCGGTGAATGTCTTCTTTCCGATCAATTCTTCGACGAGATCGGCGTCACCGTATTTGAGCGAGGTGAGCGTATGGGTGCACAGTCGTGTGACGGGCCCCTGGTGTTCCGTTTGGGTTTCGGGTTTCATGGCTTCGAGAGATTCCTCAGACTTTTGCTTCGACTGCGCGGCCGGACAGGACTTGGTCCCGCACCGCGTTCTTCACCACCTTGCCGACGGAGGACCGCGGCAGATCGTCGAAGAAATGGATGCGCTTGGGGGTGTGGACGGCGCCGAGCCTTTCCCGAACGAACGCGCTCAGTTCGATTTCGGTGACGGACCCGCCGGGCCGCAGTTGAACGCCGGCCTGAACCGCCTCGCCCCAAACGTCGTCCGGCAGGCCGAACACCGTGCATTCGAAGACGCTGGGGTGCTGGCCCAGCACGTTTTCGACGTCGATCGGATAGACGTTGAAGCCACCAGTGATGATCACGTCGCGGATCCGGTCCTTCAGATGCAGGAAGCCGGCCTCGTCGATATATCCGCGGTCGCCGGTGTGCAGCCAGCCGTCGATCAGCGTTTCCGCCGTTTTTTCGGGCAATTTCCAATAGCCGGTCATGAGCAGATCGCCGCGCGCGACGACTTCACCGATTTCGCCCGGTGGCAACCGGCATCCGTCGGCGGACATGATCGCCACCTCCGAGAACCATGTTGCGCTGCCGACAGACGACCACCGCGCCGGATCGGCGAAATCCTCCGGACGCATCGCAGTCAGGATCTGAGGCGCCTCGGTCTGACCGTAGTGCGTGGCGAGAACGGGGCCGAAGAATTCGCGGGTTTCGCGGATCTTTTCCGGCGGCATGGGCGCACCGCCGTAAATGAGCAATCGCAGTTGCGGAAAGTCGCGACGCGAGACGCCTGGCAGTCCCATGAGCTTGTAGATCAGCGTTGGCGGCATGAAGGCGATCGTGCCGCCGCTGTCGCGAAACGCTTCGCGGACACCGGGCGCGCCGGCTTGCGACGGAATGACGAGACATCCGCCCTGCGCGAGGATGGGCAGAACGTACGTCGATGTTCCATGCGTGATCGGCGCGGCCACGACGTAGCGGTCACGCTCGGTGAGCCCCCACGTCTGAATCTGGTTCGACACGTTCGCCATCCACGCGCGATAGGGTTGCATCACGCCTTTGGGAATGCCGGTCGTGCCGCCGGTGAACTTGATGGCCTGCGTTGCACTGTCAGGCAGTTCGAAGGTTCGCGGCGAAGCCCCGTCGTGCGCCGCGATCAGTTGGCTCAGCGATGCGCTCTGCGCGGAGTGCGACGTGTGCGCGCGAACGTCGCCATCGCAGAGAATGCGATATCCGGACGCGCTTGCGACCAAATGATCGGATGCCGCGTCCGCCACGACGATGGTCGGCTCCGTCGTGTCGAGAATTCGTTGTATCTCCGATGGCGTGCTGCGCGGATTGAGCGGCACCCAGATCTTGCCGCTCGCCAGTGCGGCAAGAAGTGCCACCAGGTGTGCCCTGCTATTGCCCGCGCAGATGGCGACGCGGCTTTGTGGCGACGAATCGATCGCTTGATAGGCTGCGGCGAGCGCCGCGACATTGCGCCCGAGCTCACGGTAGCGGACGGCGCCCTCGGGCGCGTCGATCGCGATATGGTCCGGCCAGCGACGCGCGGCGCGCCAGAAGAAATCAATCGGATACATGTGCCGAAATCCTCGATAGGTGCACTCAGTCAACGTGCACGCAGTTCCTCGATCATTGACGACGCTGCAGAGCCCTTCCGCTCCATGCGGAAGGCTTGCCGCCGGCGTCCCAACACAAGCGATTTTCCCGATACGCGTCGAGCGCGAGAAATCGAATCGTCCGTTAAATGGACGTTTTTCAGGTATGAGGAGAGATTCGCGGATTAGTGTTTTCCCTTGTTGTGAGGCGATCCGCTGTCTGTAAAGGTGAATCGTCTTTTCACCATGGGTTTTCTCATGCGAACGAGCATCACCGATCCAATCGTTCATCAAACGGACGTTTTGGAGGACACCAAAGGAGGAGGCTTACGCGCGCTGCGCCGCGGCCTGGACGTGCTCGCCGCCGTCATCGAGGCGGGCGACGTCGGCTTGCGCGTGGTCGAGATAGGACGCCGCTGTCGGTTGGAACGCGCGACGATCTACCGGATTCTGCAAACGCTTGGCGATGCGGGATATGTCGAGCTCAGCGGTCGTTATCGGTATGTGGCGGGAGAGACCGTTCGTCAATGGCGCGTCGACAACGTGCTGACGCAATCGATCGTTGCGAAAAGGCTGGAGCCTGTGCTCGAGCATGTCAGCGCCGTCAGCGGAGACGCCGCCTTCGCCGTGGTCCGCGAAGGACGCATGTCGTCGTGCATCGCCCGCCGCATCGGGAGCTACCCGGTCCAGGTGCTGGCCGTCGATGTGGGAACGCGCCAACCGCTCGGTGCCGGCGCGGCGGGGCTGGCGCTATTGGCCGCGCTGCCCGACGACGAGGCGCAGGCCGTGATCGAGCAGCATGGCGATGCGCTGTCGAGTTACGGAGGCCTCAACTGCGAGACGCTGCGCCTGCTCGTCAAGGCGTCGCGAGAGCGCGGGTGGTCCGTGGTGGGCAATCATGCCGCCAAGGGGGCGCTCGGTGTGGGCGTCGCGGTCTGCAACCGGCGCGGCTATCCGATCGCGGCAATCAGCGTGGCGGCGCCCACCGATCGAATGTCTCGACAAAGGCAAGCGTTTATCGTCGATGCGATTCGGTCGGCGCTTCGGTCGGCGGGGGAGATGTGAGCTTGTACGTCCCCCACCAGACGGCCGGACGAACTGTCTCGACGGGCAGTTCGGCTATCGAATCTTCTTGAAGGTGCCCTTCCGATGAACGAAACCATGATCGGGCAATGTCATGTTGGTGTAGAAAATTCCGTTCTCGAAATCCTCCACATGGACGATAGTGGCTTTATTGTGCTCCTGCCAATACACCATGAAAACACCGGGTCTGATCGGGACCGCGGTATACCGCACGGTTTCCTTGGGTACGCCCAGCGGTTTTTCCGAAGGGACCTCGGTGAAGGTCATTTCCTTGCCGTTTTTATCAAAATCGAAATAAAACGCAAAATCCCCGAAATTGAATTCGTAAACATGCCCGGGAGCCGGGTATTTATCTGTTGATGATTTGACCATACCTCACCTCCATTGGTAATTTCATTTGGATTGATAATATTACGTCATCCAACAGAAAAGGCACCCACCATGAAAATCCTGATCGTTGGCGCGACAGGCACCCTCGGAAGAGCTGTCGTCAAGGAATTGGAAGTCGATCATGAAATTATCCAGGCAGGATTGGCGGATGGCCAATATCGCGTGGATATCTCCGATGATGCCAGCGTACATACGCTTTTCGATACGACCGGCCCCTTCGACGCCATTATCTGCACGGCGGGTGAAGCCCATGTGGGGCCGCTCAAGAAGATGACGCCCCAGGAGTTCAACAAGGGACTGCAAAATAAACTGCTGGGTCAGGTTCGACTATATCTCATAGGACAACATCATCTGAACGCGGGCGGCTCCGTTACCTTGACGACCGGAATCATTGCCGATGAGCCGCTGCGCGATTGCGCGAACATTACCTCTGTCGATGCGGGTATCGAAGGGTTCGTGCGAGCTGCCGCAGCGGAGCGCGGGGATGTTCGGATCAATGCGGTGAGCCCAACGGTGCTTACCGAATCCCTCGATATTTATGCCCCGTATTGCCCCGGCTTTGAAAGCGTGCCTGCCGCCAAGGTGGCGCTCGCTTACCGGCGCAGCGTCGAAGGCATCCAGACTGGCCGCATATATCGTGTCTGGTGATGAGCGGGGCCCGGCAGATGCTCGTCCAGATACAATCAACTATTAGTATTACTAGTATGCATACCGAAACACTCCGAATATTGTTTAAGTTCCTTACCTTTGCGTGACCTCACCCATAGTTGGAGTGAGAAGGCCGCCTACTTCGGGCAAAGCGTTCACTGCCCCTCGCGAAGGTGATGCGATTGGGCTGCAAATCGCAGCGTGGAAGTGGACAGGGGTTTGAGGAGCCAGCATGACTCAGAAAAACAGTTCTCCCGCAGCGGGGTTCAAGGCCAGTGTCCTGTCGGCCTCGCGTACATTGGCCGACGCGTTGCCCGCACCGGTTTGTCCCGATGCCGCCGCGGGTCTGCTCGATCCCAATGAACTGAGTGATCTGGGCGTCGGTTTTGTCGTCAAAGCCTACCCCAACATGGGAGAAGGCGATCACGTCATCTTCCAGTTCGACATGGGCGGCCCGGGTGAATACACCAAGGACTTCGACGTCTCCCGCAAGAAGGTCGGCACCGACATCTCATTCACCGTCCCCAAGGCGAATGTCGTCAAGGCGCTCGACAACGACGTGACCGCCGCCTATCTCGTCGAGCCCGGCGACGGCGGCCCCGAGATTCCCTCCGCGCCGCTGCCTCTGCACATCGGCAACCCACCGCTGCTGGCCGCGCCCAGCGTCGACGAAGCCGTCGACGGGCATCTGGACGGCAGCCTGGCGACCAGCGACGTGCTCGTGAGAATACCGATCTACAAGGGCATGGCCGCCGGCGACAAGGTCTATATGTACTGGGGCGCCGCCGGCGAAGCGGGCTACTACGAGGATGAAATCACCATGCGCGCCGTGCGCTCGGTCACCTTCCTGGTCGAGGCCGAGTACGTCGGGCCTTATCTGGACAAGACCGTGCATGTGCGCTACGACGTCAATCGCGGTGGCGCCATCTCGCCCTCCGCACTCTATGCCCTGCGCATCGGCAACGCGCCCGATGAGAGCAAGCTGCCGGCGCCGGTCGTCGCGGAGGCCATCGGAGATATCCTGAACCCCGACCTCGTGCCTGACGGATGCACCGGCTTGCTCGGGCCCAACGAGGGGCTCAGCAATGGCGTGAAGGGCAAGGCCATTTGGGGAGGCGGCCCGCCCGACGGCATCGAAATTCCGTTCGATATCTCGGAGAACTTCCAGACGGAGCCCTATCCGGTTCATATCCCGTACGCGAACATCACCCCCTTTCTCAATAAGAGCGTCACGTTCCAATACTCGGTATTGCAGACCGACAACGCCACCTGGCTGCAGTCGAACGTGCTGACCCTGCAAGTCGAACAGCAGGTGGCGCAGGTCGCGCCACCTAGCGTGCCCGAGGTGGCCAATGGCGTGCTCGATCCCCGGTCGCTGTCGCCCCAGATTGGCTGCCCGGTATTCGTGCCCGCGGCCGAGCACACGCGCCAGGGCGACACGATCCGGCTGACGTGGGCGTCTCAGAAGACGCCTGGCAACTGGGACGGCGAACATGTTCTGCTCTCGACCGAGACGGACCAGTCCATCGAGTTCGACGTTCCCTATCCCAACGTCATGGCGAGCCTCGATGCGCAGGTCACGGTGTCGTACAGCCTGTGGCGAGCCGGTAAACGTTATGCGTCGAGCCTGCCGCTGACCTTGACCGTTCAACAGGGCAATCTGCCTGCGGCGACGATCGACCAGGCCAAGGGCAGCACGCTCGATCCTGCCGATTGTCCCGATGGCGCGACCGTGCGGCTCGATCGTTCGGGCGGGTTTCGGGCAGGCGATCAGATCACCTTGCAGTGGCAAGGCGTGCCGGGCCCGGGCTCGGTCACGGCAAACCATACGGTCAGCGATGCGGAGCAAGGCGGCGACGTGACGCTGACCGTGCAACAAGCCACGGTGCAGGCGGATGTGGGGCAAACCGTGACGCTCGAGTACACGGTGATTCGAGCAGGCAACCCGACTGAGGAGAAATCGCCGCCCTCGCTTTACGACGTGACGGCGCAACCCGGGCAAGGCAAGTTGCTGGTCATGGGCGCACGAAATAGTTCTGGGGGCTTCCGCTGGGAGCATGTATCGCACCGCCTGAGCGCCTTCGACAAGGTCACCTCGCAGCCATTGAATGCGCAATGGCGCTACGACGACGAGTCCAGCTGGAAACTCGGCACGTCGTTCAAGGACACGCGCCCGTGGGTTCCTCTGAACGTCAAGAGCCAGGACGATACGATCACGATCCAGCCTGTCAATATCGCTGGATCAGGTGATAACGGCACGACCCGGGGCACAGCCGCGATGGTGGCGCTCCTCAATAAAGGAGGGGTGATTGCCTGGGGAGTCGCTGGCTATGGTGGCACCGTACCGCCCACCATTTTGACCTACGACGACGTCGTCGAGATGGCCGCCACGCGAGCCGCCTTCGCGGTACGCCGCAGTAACGGGCGGCTCGCGGCGTGGGGCGATGCGGACAACGGTGGCACGCTGCCTGACGGGTTCACCGTGAGTGTGACTGACGCGACGCGCATCGTAGGAAGCTACGGAGCCTTTGCGGTGCTGCGCGCCAACGGCCAAATTGCTACCTGGGGCAATGCCACCTTTGGAGGCCAGGCGACGGCCGATGTCCTCGCCCTGACGGACGTCACACAGATTTTTTCCGGCTCTTCGGCGCTCGCTGCTCTTCGAAAAACAGGGCAGGTCGTGGCTTGGGGCGACGCTCGATACGGCGGGAAAGTGCCGGAGTCTATTAGCTCAGAAGTCACGGACATTATCGACGTGCGCGGCAACTACGAGTCCTTCTGCGCGTTGCGCGCCAACAAGACGGTAGTTGCCTGGGGAACCGCCGGCAACGGCGGCGCGGTTCCGGCTGCCATTGCAGCCCGCCGGGACATTGTGGAGTTGGCCGCGGCGTCAGCCTTGGCTTACGCCGTGCTGACCGAAGGAAAGCAGGTGCTCGCCTGGGGCCATGCCGATTGGGGCGGTGTGTTGCCCCCCGATATCGCCGAATTGACCGATATCGAGGAGGTCATAGCCAGCAAGGGCGCTTTTGCCGCGCGCCGCGCCAATGGGCATGTGGTTGCCTGGGGGAGTTCAACCTGCGGGAGCGTGGTCCCCGCAGACATCGCGTTGATTCCGGACATCGTGCAGGTCGCCAGTACCGACGCTGCGTTTGCCGCGCTGCGCCGGGACGGCACCGTCGTGACATGGGGCAATGCCGCCTACGGCAGTGACTCGTCTGCGGTCAAGGCACAGCTTCAGAACGTGCGCGCCGTCTACGGCAACAGCGAAGCGTTTGTCGCGATTCTTGCCGGAGGCGGGGCGGTGACCTGGGGCGCGGCGGCTGGCGGCGGCAACAGCACCTCGGTCAAGCCGTATCTCGACAACGGCCTCACCTATGAGGCGGGCGCGGCAGCACGCGGTCGGGCGCGCGCTGCGTTACGTGTCAGGGCATAGCAAAAAGTGCCTTGCAATCATTACGTCGCCTAATTCCGGGAGAGCAACCCATGAGTGAGGACAACCAACGCTTTTGCGGTGGCAATGAAACGATCCCCCCGCAGATACTCGACCAAGTCCCGAATGTCACCATCCATGGTCCACCTGCCGTCGCCTTTTATAACGGAAAAATATACTTGGCATATGCGCCGGAGGGCGATCAATTCCTCGGCCAAATCTGGACTACCAACTTCGACGGAACCAATTGGTCGCAACCCTTCCAGCTTCTCTTCCCCAGCAACACGTTCAATCCTGCGCTGGGAGTGTATCAAGGCGTGCTTTACTGCGCGGCCGACAACGGGGATCAAGCGTGGCACATGACATTCGACGGGGCAATCTGGGCACCGGCCAAAGCTATTCCCAATAGTCCCCAGATCTCGACCAACCCTTCGCTTGCAGCCAACTCGGAGACGCTGTACGTGGCGTATCAGAAAGACCAAAGCAATGACGTCTGGTACCAAACGTTCGACGGAATAAACTGGTCGCAGCCCGCCCCGACGCCTGCGGAAGCTGCGGTCCAAGGCGCTAGCGGTGCGGTTGGACTGGCAGCGGATCCGGATGGGAACGTCTACCTGGCGTATCAGTCAGTCGATTCGAATTCCATCCCAACGGGGCAACTCTGGTATACGACGCTCAATGGGAAGAACTGGTCCCCACCCGCCCAGGTTCCCAGTGTCTCGATCTTCGCGGAGCCTGCGCTGACCTTCTATAACGGGACACTGTATTGCTTGCACTTGAGGTCATCTGTCAACAACGCGCAAAATCTCTCGTATCTGACGTTCGATGGAGAGAGCTGGAGTGGCGACACACCGTTAACCGAATCGCCTATGTCGCTTCAATCTCCGGCGATTGCCCCTGTTCTCGCAAATTTCGCAAATCGAGGGCCAGGTCTTTACTTCTTCGTTACAACAACCGTCTTTAATGTTTTTTATTTTTACCGGGCTCCGTCCTGAAATAGGTTGACAACCGCTTACGCTGAAAATGCCTCGATCGGTCGTCGAGCCATGCTATTGATCCGTCCCCGCCAGACAACGCTTCATATCTGACTCGATGCGATCCAATATTTGATCGAGCGATTGTCCCGCCAGGATGCGCTCTTCCGAACAAAACGGCAGCGGCTGCCATCCAAGATACCACCGTCGCATCATTTGTTCGTTTACGTCGGGCAGATGCCGAGTTGCATGACGCCTCAGCGTCTCCTCGAACGACAAATCAAAACTATAGAAGAGTGTTGGCCCCGAATGACTATCACGTAGCGCCTCGAGCATTGGCCCATATCGCTCCGCGTGCAAAATTCCTTCCACGATTGTGTGCCGTCCACGCTCCAGGCAATAGCGAGCCATCAATGACAACAAGTCCGGAGTGTCGCCAAGCGGCACATCCTTCTCCCGCAAGACGATACGCCGCACGTGGTCCTGTTCAATCCACGCACTGTGAGGTTTCAAGCGCTCACTGAGCATGCGTGCAATGGTACTTTTCCCCGAACCAGAGTTTCCGCGCAACACGATAAGAATAGACGGCGTCATGACATGAACGTGAGGTCATCACAGGTAGTTGGAGGCGCGGGATCCCAGCGCCGGAAACGGGATACATTGAATTTATCTCACGGAAGCGCTTTCGGTTGCGGCGCGCCCGTCATCGCCGCAACTCGCCGTATGCCTTTTATTGTCGCAAAGGCTCACCGCCCACATTTGCACAAATCGCTCTTTCGGTATTCGGGAAAGGCGATGGTGGGTTGGATGTAGTACGCTACGGTCGTCGCCTATCTCCCAACCTTCTTCAGGTGTAGCGACGCTGGTCTCCATTGCACGCCCTCCCCCGGGCGCTGCGGTCTCAAACCGCTTTCCCAAGGAAGCGGTATTTTTTCGTCCGTGGGGCGGCCGTCGTACGAAGACCAACTGAATCTGCTGCATGTGTTGCACCTCGTCGTCATCGAGACAGATGGAAGTCGTCGAAACCGATGTTTGACGCAGGTTATCGCGCAAAACCATGAGCGATGTCCGCCAGCCAATGCATTTGTCGCATGCGGGTGCCCTAACCGGTGCGGCGTAGCCGAGACGTCTGACTCAAAGGCTTTTCGACAACCTTGTTGTTCAGTATTTCTCAAAGGATCTGCTACGCATGTTACCCATGTCGCGCTCCTCGTCCGGCTCGCCTCCCCCGTCCTCGTCAAGCGCCCAACGTGTGCAATCCTCAAAACGACCACCTCCCGTTGACAGACGCCCCCTCCTCAGGGAGCAAGTACGGGAAGTTTCGTCCTCAACGTCGAGCCTGAGGTCATCCGGTCCCGAAGGCCGGACGACCTCATCCGTATGCCCACCTCATCGCGTGGCGCAAGCGGCGCAACAACGTAGTGGCTTCCGGGGAAATGTCGCACAAACTGGTGCCGCGGGCGCAAGGGAAGACGCACGATCAACACAATATGGCCTCGGCGGCTCGAGCCGCCACCACTGGGGTCCGCCTCGGAGCGAAAGCACGGTGCATGCTGGCCATGATGGCATCGTTCAGACACTACACGAACATTTTCGCGATGGGGCGTTCTTGGATAACACCAGGTGGATGGACAACCATCTGGGGAGACTTTTGGAGCAATCCAGCTATCTCGGCGAGGAAGCGCTAAGCGCGAGTATCAGTGAGGTGGCGCAGTGCCTGCAAAACAATGCCTGGTTTGGCTCATCGCAGAGAGGGCCAATGATGCATGTGGCGAACAAACTGGGTAAGTTCACCAGAATGCCGGATTGCGCGACCGGTCTTGCCGCGATTGCCAGCAGGCTGAATGCGCGGAATTTTCAGGCACGTGATACATCCATATATCTCAATGCGTTTTGCAAGTTTCCCGGCGATCCGCAGTGCACCCGCGCCGCGCTCAGTCTGGCACGGCACATCATTGCGGCAAGAGGCCCATTGATCGACCAGCTCGACTTGCGAGGCATTACCAATACTCTGAACGCGCTTAGCAAATGGCCCGACGAAGCCGATGCGCGGGATGCCGCGCTATGTCTGGCACAACATATTGTCAAGTTGGGCAATGCGTTGCTCGTCAAGCTCGACCCGCGAAGTATTGCCATTATTCTGAACGCGCTTAGCAAATGGCCCGATCAAGCCACTGCGCGAGACGCCGTGCTGCGCCTAGCGCAACATATTGTCAAGTCGAGCAATGCGCTACTCGTCGAGTTCAATTCCTACGACATTGCCTATACGCTCAACGGGCTGAGCAAGTGGCCCGATCAAGCGGATTCGCGGGACGCGGCGCTGCGTCTGGCGCGCCATATTGCCGGGCTGAACAATGCGGCGCTGAACAAGTTCAACGCACGAAGCATTGCCAATGCCCTGAACGCGCTGAGCAAATGGCCCGACGAAGCCGATGCACGGAGTGCCGCGCTGAGTCTGGCGCCGCATGTTACCGAGATGGACGATGCGGTGCCGGACACATTCCGCGCGCGGAACACGGCCATTATCCTGAACGCGCTGAGCAAGTGGCCCGATCAAGCCACCGCGCGCGACGCCGCACTGCGTCTGGCGCGCCATATTGTCCAGCAAGGCAATGCGCTGGTCGGCAAGTTCAATGCGCGGGACACTTCCGGTACCCTGAACGCGCTGAGCAAATGGCCCGATCAAGCCGTCGCGCGTGACGCCGGACTGCGTCTGGCGCAGCATATTGTCGAGCCAGACAATGCCACACTGGAAACGTTCGGCGCGCAGAGCATCAGCAACGCCCTGAACGCGCTGAGTAAATGGCCCGCTGAGGCCGGTGCCCGGGACGCGGCACTGCGTCTGGCGCAGCATATTGTCAGGCTGAACAGTGCGACGCTGGACACGTTCAACACGCAGCACGTGACCAATATCCTGAATGCGCTGAGTAAATGGCCCGATGAGATTGATGCGCGGGATGCCGCGCTGTACTTGGCCCAGCATATTGCCAAGGTCGGCAATGCGTTGGTTGGAAAGTTCAACGCGAAGGAAATTGCCAGTGCCCTGAATGCGCTGAGTAAATGGCCTGATCAAGCGAACACGCGAGACGCCTCGCTGCGCCTGGCACAGCATATTGTCCGCCTGGACGATGCAGTGCTGGACACGTTCAACGTGCAAGAAATTCCGAATACCCTGAACGCGCTGAGCAAATGGCCCGATCAAACGGAAGCCCGGGACAACGGCAACACGCAGAACGTTGTCGATACCTTGAACGCACGGAATCAATGGCCCACTCAAGCAGACGTGAAGGACGCCGCGTTGCGTCTGGCGCAGCGTATTCTCAGGCTGAATAACGCGACGCTGAACACATTCGACGCACCGAGCATTGGCACCACCTTGAATGCGCTGAGTAAATGGCCCGGTCAAGCGGCCGCGAGGGACGCCGCGCTGCGCCTGGCACAGATTATAGTCAAGATGGACGATGCACTGCTTGGCAAGTTCATTACACAAGACATTTCCAAAACCCTGAACGCGCTGAGCAAATGGCCGGATAGTGTCGATACGCGGGGCGCCGCGTTGCGCTTGGCGCAGCACATTATCGAGATGGGCAATGCGTCGATCGACAAATTCAACGCACAAGACATTGCCAATACGCTGAACGCGCTGAACAAATGGCCCGATCAGACAGCCGTACAAGACGTCGTGCTGCGCCTGGCGCGACATATTGTCGGACTGAACGATGCGACGCTGGACACGTTCGAAGCACAAGGCATTGCCAATACCCTGGACGCGCTGAGCAAATGGCCGGACAGTGCTGATGCGCGGGCCGCCGCGCTGCACCTGGCGCAGCATGTTGCCGGGCTGAACAGTGCGACGCTGGACGCGTTCAACATGCAACACATAACCAATACCCTGAGCGCACTGAGTAAATGGCCCGACCAGGCGGGCGCATGCGCCGCCGCGCTGCTTTTGGCGAAACATCTTGCGAAAGTGGGCAATGCGTTGGTTGCCACGTTCAATGCGCAGCACATTGCCAGGGCCCTGAATGCGCTGAGTAAATGGCCCGAGCAAGAAGACGCGCGAGACGCCCTGCTGTACCTGGCGCCCCGCGTTATCGGGCTGAACAATGAAGTGCCAGACGCGTTTGACGCGCATAACGCTTCCAAGACCCTGAACGCGCTGAGCAAATGGCCCGATCAAGAAGCCGCGCGGGACGCCACTCGGTCCCTGGCACGGCATGTTGTCAGATTGGATCATGCGGCGTTGGACACGTTCGGCGCGCACGACATTGCCAATGCGCTGAACGCCCTAAGCAAATGGCGTGATGTGGACGATGCACGGAACGCCGCGCTGCATCTGGCACGACATCTTGTCAGTTCCAACTGTGCAGTGCTGAACACGTTCTCGGCACAGTTCATTGCCAATACCCTGAATGCGTTGAGTAAATGGCCCGATCAAGCAGACGCGAGAAACGTCGTGCTGCACCTGGCGCAGGGCATTTCCAAGCTCAACGATGCGGCGCTGGGCAAGTTCGTCGCACAGGACATTGCCAATACGCTGAATGCGCTGAGCAAATGGCCCGGTCAAGCGACCGCGCGTGACGCCGCGCTGCGCATGGCGCGGCATATTGTCGGGCGGAACGATGCGACGCTGGATTGGTTCAACGCGCAGAACATTGCCAATACCCTGAACGCGTTGTGCAAATGGCCCGATGAGGTGGATGCGCGGGACGCCGCGCTGTGCGTGGCGCAGCATATTGACAAGATGGGCAACGCCTTGGTTGACAAGTTCAATGAGCACAACATTGCCAACGCCCTGAACGCGCTGAGCAAATGGCCCGAGCAAGCGGCCGCGCTGCGCAGCGCGCAGCGTCTGGCGCAACACATTGTCGGGCCGAACAAAGTGGCGCTGGACGCGTTCAGCGTGCATGGCATTTCGAGTATCTTGAACGCACTGAGCAAATGGTCCGATGACGCTGATGCGCGCAGCGCCATGTCGTGCGTGGCGCAGCACATTGTCAAGACGGGAAATGCGCTGGTTGGCAAATTCGGCATTCAGGACATTACCAATAGCCTGAACGCACTGAGCAAATGGTCCGATCAGGAAGACGCGCGAGACGCCGCGCAGTGCCTGGCGCAGCACATTGCCGGACTGAATAATGCGGCGCTGGACAGATTCGACGCGCAAAATATTGCCAATATCCTGAATGCGCTGAGCAAGTTTCTCAGCGTCGAGGCATGCGGACATGCAATGTGGGCGTTTTTCGAGCACTTGCACAGTCGGGACGAGCCTTGGGCCTCCTACAGGCTGATTGAATTGGGACAGGTGGCCAACGCCGTGGCGCGACTGGCGATGCAGCGCGCGGATCAGGTCCTGCCCGCGATACTTGCCGAATTGTTGCAAAGCATGGGCGATCATGTGCACGCGCACAACATGATGCGCGATGCCGAAGCGCTCCAAATCGCCACGACAATCAAGGCCATGGCCGCCTTGCAGTTGCACAAGACCCTGGCGACACTGGCCCCCTCGACCCTTGCCAGGCTACATCGTCTACTGCCGACCGGACTGCCCGGTGACAATCTGGAAACCCTGGGCAACCTGTGTGCAGGCCTGCTCCCGTTGCTGCGCAACAATAGCTTGTCGAGGTACCGTACAGAAACTCTGCACGTGCTGATGGCGCTCCATCCGCACATGGCGCGCAAGGCAGCGTGCTTCATAAGCGCACCTCAACACGGGACACCTGCCGATCCGCCAACGACGCCGCCCGAATCATTCGAGACGCGATGTCTGGCGCTCACTTTTTATCAGCTTCTCAAGACCTACAATGTCGTCGCCAGCCTGGCACAGGAGAGCCAAGCCGATCAGCGGCGCGGCCTACTGGTACGGGACTGGGTGAATGCCACGCTCACGCAAACCCGTGAAACGCTCCAGCGCGATCTGAGCGATATGAGCTGGAATCTGATCGCCCAGATCGAGGCCAGCGACGACGTCGACGACGCCATGGACCGATTCATGCACCGGGAACATGAGCGCGTCACCCAAGCTTGCCCGCCGACCCGCTTTGATCCGGCGCTCGTGCATCGGGCTATGCGAGGCGAATTCCGGGAAGTCGCGCCGACCGTCGGCAACACCCGTCATGTGCTCGTGGACATGATGGGGCGCGAACTCCCGTGCGAGCCTCGAGGGGCGGAAGACTACTCCCTGTTTGCACGAATCACCCGTCTGCCGTTGGTCGAAGTCAAGCTCCCGGGAACGCTGAGCCGATTCATGCTGGCCCGCACGTTCCGCTACGACGATCAACTCTGGCGATTCGACATGTTTGGCGGCAGCCGCCTGACAAAAGGCCGACATCAGCCGGTAGAAGCCATCCTGGCGGGGACGTCTCGCGGTCACGACACGCTGCCTGCGGTGCCGTATGCCGACAGCGCACCGGGAAGCGCCTTGATGAACCTCGTGCGCAAGCTCGCACCCCTCAAGGAAGACTGGGCGCGCATGCAGCGCGCGCTGCTCGAGACGGTGCCGCATACTCACGTTGGCGAGGGCACGTTGACCATCGGCTGGTTCGACGACGTGCCGGGGGCATCGCATCCCTTCAAGCCACAAATTGATGGCACGCCCCTGGCGTTGTGCCCGAACGACGGCTGCGGCTTTATCAAGGCCAGTGTGGCACAGCGCATCCCCGCCTTGCGCGAGCGGATGCAGGCGTGGGAGGCTGCACCCGCCCAGCAACGCCGCGACATGTCGAGGGTCGCCCCGGGCACCATGGCGCCCCAGGCATTGCAGCACTTCGCACGCGATCGGGCCGCACTGGACGAGGCTCGCGAGTTGATGCGCGCGAAGTTGCGCACGATCGACGCGGCGCAGATCCCTCAACTGCAATTGCATGATCTGTTGGTGCGCGGCCCCTACGAAAGCATGCGAATCCGGGCGGTGCCCTCGGCCGATGATCGGTTTCACCTGCCGACGCAACTGTGCGCGGGCCTTGCCCCGGGCCGCACGGCACCTGTGTTGATCGGCAAGCCGCCCTATGACAAGGAGAACCTGCTGCCCGTCGCCGCCAGTGCGATAGCTACCGAGGCGTCGGGAGATTTGACCGCAAGGTTCCTTGCCCGGCACTTCGCGATTCAGTACAGCTATACGGGCTTTGACGAGACCTCCGACACCTCCGACACCGGCAGCATGCTGCATGGCAAGGGCATGTTGATTGTCGTCCCCGACGACCACTGGCCGCGGCACCACCACGCACTCGACATGGCGTGTTCCCGCCAGGACATGAAAATGCACTCCTCCTGGACCACCGGACGCAAACGCCACGAGATTCCCGCACAGATGCAGAGCACCGGCAGTCTTCGCGTCAAGGACATCCTGCTACCCGGCCAGTGTGGTGCGATGCCGATCGACGAACTGCGAAAGCGCGACATGGACACCGATGGGGACAACATCTTCCTCTACCTTGACTGTCCCGCGCTTGCGCACGCGATCGATGGCGCCATGCAGGCACGCGCGGCACAACGGGGGCCGACGCCCTCGTTCAAGCCCCCCAAGACCGCGCAGGTGGCGATCGACCCGAACGGGATATATCGAGCCGGGCGTGCCAGGGAGATTATCGACGCACTGCGCGGGCACCATCTGATGGGCCGTGCGAGTTCGGCGGCCGCACGTTATCTCGCCCAGCCGAACGAGATACGCGAGCAAATTGCCAAGGCGTTTAAGGCTCGACTCCAGGCCCAATTGCAAACCAGCGCGGCGCTTCCCGTCGAATTGAGCACACTGATCGATAAAGAAGGCGAGAATCTTGATATGCGCGATTTCCTGACGATGGCTGCCAAGGCGGGTACGGACGCGCTCAAGTCCGATACCGGCATAACTTTGTTCAATCGATGGATGCGGTCGTTCGAGCAGGCTGAAGCCAGTTGCAAGGCAGACCCTCGCCGAGTGCGCACCATCCCCTACACCAAAGCCACCGCACGAGCGTTACGCGACGGCAGTTTCGATCCCGAAAAAACACTGGACGAGCTGCGCAGGAACCCGACGATGGCCGCGGGCGTCATGCAAATCGGCATTGAGATGCTACGGCCAGTGCTTCCCTCGACCCAACCCAAATGATCGGTTCTGCCTCGGCAATCGGTGTGGGCGCCTCGAAAACAGGAGATTCAGTCCGCCAACCGACTCCCGCCATGCCCGCGGCCCGGCTTCTCCAAACGGCAAAAAAGTAGCCCGCACGATGGTTTTTCCGCTTTTGCCAACTTTGCCCTGCCAAAATTGACAGCGCTATCATTTCTATGGACACTGATTTTCCTGGCATCGGCCGGACGCGAAAAAACAGCCGCGGCGACTCACGGAACGGGCGGCAACAGGAGACAAAGTCATGGCAATACCTCCCTGCTTCACTGCAGAGGCAGGCACCAGCGTGCATTTCAGGCCTCGCCATTTCCCGCGCAAAACACTCATGCCGGCGCTTCTGGTGAGCGGCCTGCTGTCGACCTGCGGCGCCGCCCAGGCTTACGACATCCGGACCAATCCATATCTGCTCGGCGACTGGGGTGGCTTGCGGACCGATTTGGCCGAGCGTGGCATTACCCTGAACTTGGGCTACACCGGCGAGGCCGCGCACAATTTCAGCGGCGGTCAGGAGAAGTTGACGCGGTACACCGACCAATGGGTGATCGGCAGCACGATGGATCTGGACAAGCTGGTCGGCTGGCGTGGGGGCACCTTTCAGATGACCATCACCGACCGCAATGGTCGCAACTTGGGCGCTGACGCCGGCATCGGCAATAACATGCTGATCCAGGAAGTGTACGGTCGCGGCCAGACCTGGCACATGACGCAGTTCTGGCTGAACCAGTCGTTCCTGGGCGGACGGGTGCAATGGAAGATCGGCCGTCTCACCGTGGGCGAGGACTTCGCCAACTTCTCCTGCGCCTTTCAGAACCTGACCTTCTGCGGCTCGCAACCCGGCAACCTGGTCGGCAGCTACTGGGTCAACTGGCCCACCAGCCAGTGGGCTACCCGTCTGAAGATCAATACGTCGGAACAGACCTACGTGCAGGCCGGCATCTATCAGGTCAACCCAAACTACGTGAACGACGACTACGCGCGCAGCCACGGCCTGTCGCTGGACAATCCCAGCGGCACCACCGGCGCCCTGGTCCCACTGGAATTCGGCTGGCGGCCGGATTGGAATGGCCTGCCCGGCTCGTACAAGTTCGGCGTCTGGTACAACACCTCGAACGGCAAGGATCTGTACCAGGACGTCAATCACGCCCCGCGCGGCGAGACCGGCCTGGCGCCGCGCGAGCGCAACGGCCAGTATGGCGTGTACATCAACTTCGAACAGCAGGTCAGTGGCACCGCGGGCGGCCGCGGCGCTTCGGTGTTTCTGAACATCTCGCAGGCTGACCGCGAGACGGCGGCGCAGGACCATCAAATCGCACTTGGCCTGCAGTACAAGGGGCCATTCGCCCGGGCCCGCGACGTCATTGGCGTGGCGCTCGGCGCCACCCACAACAACGGTCGCTACGCCCGCTATGTGCGCCAGCAGGATCAGCGCCTGGGGACAAACACCAAGGTGGGCGACGGTTATGAGTATGTGGCCGAGGTCTATTACAGTTGGTCGCCGATGCCCTCCATTTACCTGCGGCCCAATCTGCAGTACATCAGGCACCCAGGGGGCACCAGCGCCAACCACGACGCTTTCATAGTGGGTTTGAAGACCGGCATCACGTTCTGAGCGCACCACACCACGAGGAGACAGACGCGATGCCGATATCGCACCGGATCGCTCGAGCCGATTCCGTGATGCTCAGGCCGGTGCCCGCGTCGAGTCGCGCACCACTATTTCGTAGCCCAGGGTCCACGCCCGTGCCCGCGGCTCGCGCGAGGCCAACTGTTCGACGGCCGCATAAGCCATGTCGCGGATCGGCTGTCGCACAGTGGTCAGCTTGGGCCAGGTCTGGCGCGACAGGGGGGTGTCGTCGTAGCCCGCCACCGACAGATTCTCGGGTACCTTGATGCCACGCGCATGCGCCGCATACAGCACGCCGGCCGCCATGTCGTCGTTGGCCGCGAAGATCGCGGTCGGCGGATCGGCGTGGGCAAGCAGACTCTGCCCGCAACGTACGCCGGAATCGAATGAGTGCAGGCCCTGCTCCACCAGGCGTTCGTCGTACGCCAAGCCCTGCTCGATCAGCGCATCACGGTAGCCTTGCGTGCGCTCGCCGGCGGCACCGTGGTCGGGATGCCCAGCCACGAAACCGATACGGCGATGGCCCAGCCCCAGCAGATAGCGGGTCATGTCGCGTGCCGCCGAGCGGTCGTCGGTGCTGACTTCCATCCCCCTGGCGCTGGGGGAACTGGGCGCCAACCGCACATACGGCACGTCGCTGTGATCAAGCACATCAACCAGGGCGCGCACGTCCGAGAGCGGGGGTGTGAGCACCAGCCCAGCGCAGGCATACTGGCGCGCCGACTGCTCGATCTGCGCGGCCAGGTCGGGCGCACGATAGTCGCAGGGATATAGCAACAGGCTGTGGAAATAACGCTTGCAGGCGTCTAGCGCGCCTTGCTGGACATTGATCAGGTAGTTGTCACTGGGATTGTCATAGACCAGCATGATCAGATCCGAACGCTTGCTGGCCAACCGGCGAGCCGACGGATTGGGCTGGTACTTCAGCAGCGCGATCGCCGCCATGACCTTGGCCCGGGTCTTTTCGCTGATGTTGGGCTCAGTGTTCAACACGCGCGAGACCGTCTTGATGGACACGCCCGCCTCGGCCGCCACGTCGTCAACGGTGACGGAACCCTTTTCCTTGCGGGTCGCCATGCCTCGGCCTCAGCGTCCGGCGGCTTTCGCGCTCGGATTCAGCGCCGCGAACAGGGCCACGGACAGAGCCGATTGCCCTGCCTCGCCGCGGACCCTGATCCGTGCGGTGTCCACGCACGCCGCGGTCTCGCCTGGCCCGCTCACCACGATCACGGGCTCGCCGTGCATGTCATCCGACACGACACGCAGGCTCGACAACGGTATGGCAACGCTCTCCACCGCCGCTTGCGAGACCGCCTTCGACAGCAGTGCATTCAAGGCGGCCGAATGGTCTCGCTTGATTTGGACGCTCAAGCTTGGCATGACGAAATCCAGTATTCCCAATAGCGACGGCGATCGTTGCTGACCAGCCATCATCTCCTGACCAGGGCCAGATAATACCGCAGCCCTTCTACGATGAGAATCAGGCAAATGCGGGCAAGAAATCGAGGCCGGATGGAATTCGTGGATGCCAACGAGTTAAGCCGCGACGGCGTGCTTATCGGAAGAACCGAAAACCTTGCAGCGCCCGCTCCAGTCGATTGAATGCGTGGTCGTCCGAGAACGGTGGTGTGCGCGGCGGATCATAGGCATCACCGTTGGTGCCACTGACAATAAGGTCAATGGCATAACAAGCACCCGCGTGTTCGACACGATAACTCCGCGCATTCAATCGATGGTTCATCCCGGCGTCACTGAGCTCGAAGGTCGTGAAATTCAGCCCGGCAAGCTGAACATGACCGGATCGCTGCGTGGGCAATTGATAACCGCTCGGGGCTTGCAAGCAGGTGCGGATGGATTTTGCGGCACGGCTAACGCCGATGCGGAGTTCGCCACGCGTTAAATCGTTGGAGCCTTTGAGCACCAGCGCGACCACCGGTGTACCCTTCTCTCCGGGATCGGCATAGAGTCTCCAGGCGGTGCTGGTCAGAAAATAGCCAATATCGAAGCGCTTTCTCGCCTCGAAGTCTGATGGATAGTCGATGTAAAACCCGAACGGTTTGCTGGTGAAACGCTTCAACGCAGACGGGTTGTCTGGTGCGGCCGCTGTTGTCGTTGTCGCCGTTGTCGCCGATGCCGGCGTATCAGACGGCAACGTCGAAGCCAATGCACTAGTCGACACATATAGCGTTAGCAGACATGCGAGCAATCTGTAATGGACCATGATGAGTTCTCCAAGGCGGGCAACGGGTTGCCGTTGCCGTGTAGGGGCTTTCAAACCACGAGGTCTTTACCCACGATCAAACGACGTCGTTTCGGATGCCTGGCTACGCTCGCGTTGGCGTATGCGACCACTGCATATGCAAGAGAACCAGCCCGCATTCCATTCCCAGCGAAAGGCGCACTCCATGACCGCTATATATGTGCAGACGTTCAGGTGTGTCGTTCGTTCTGACTTCCACGCGCAGCGCTTACCTCCGAAAATTGGATTTCGCAAGGTCGAGTATCTCGTCGCCGCGTCCGTTGAGGACCGCTTTCAGCATGTAAAGGCTGAAACCTTCCGCCATGCCGAGCGTGATTTTTGGCGGCAGGGCGAGTTCCATTCGATTGACGACGGCGTCAACCAGTACCGGGCCTGGATGAGAGAAAGCCTCCCGGAGCTTGTTCTCGACATCAGCCGGGTTCTCGATCCGCACCCCCTTGATGCCAACGGCTTCCGCCATCGCCGCAAAGTTCGGATTGAGGAGTGAGGTGCCGGTGTCGAGAAAGCCCGATGATTTCTGCTCGAGTTCGATGAAACCGAGCGCACCGTTATTGAAGACGATCACCTTTACCGGCAGTTGCAACTGGACGAGGCTGAGAAGATCTCCCATCAGCATGGTGAAGCCGCCATCTCCGGAAAGCGCGACGACCTGTCGCCCCGGACAGGCTGCCTGAGCGCCGATCGCCTGCGCCATGGCATTGGCCATGGAGCCGTGCCAAAACGAGCCAAGAAGTCGTCGATGGCCATTCATGGTGAGATAGCGAGCCGCCCACACGGTTGGCAAACCGACATCGCAGGTAAAGATCGCGTCCTGACTTGCGAGCTCGTTCGCGATACGCAGCACATATTGAGGGTGGAGTGGACCGTCAGGGCGTCCTGTCGCAAGTTCATCGAGCGTCTGCCGCGCCTGTTGATAATGCGCGAGCGCCGCATCCAGATGCGCACGGTCGGTCTTCTGCACGAGTTTCGGACCGAGCAAGCGCAAAGTGGAACTCACATCGCCGATCAGCCCGATATCGACAGAGGCACGCCGACCGATCACCTCGCCCCGTATATCGATCTGCGCGATGCGTGCATTTTTCGGGTAGAACTGGCGATAGGGAAAATCCGTGCCCAGCATGAGGAGTGCGTCGCAGCTTTCCATGGCGTGATAGCCGGACGAGAAGCCGATGAGACCGGTCATGCCAACGTCGAAGGGATTCTCCCACTCGAGGCCCTCTTTTCCGCGCATCGCGTGAACGATCGGCGCCTTGAGCGTTTCAGCGAGCGCAAGCACTTCCGTACGCGCCTGAGCGGCACCACCTCCGCATAGCATCGTCACGCGTTTGGCGCCGTTCAGCAGGGCCGCAAGGCGCTCGACAGCCTCCTGCGGAGGCACCATGGCGGGGCGCACCGGCAGGAGGCCGTCAGACTTGGGAGTGGGGGCGTCCGTGGCGGGCTTCAGGGCGACGTCGCCGGGAATCACGACGACCGAAACGCACCGTTCGCTCACCGCTCGGCGAATAGCGATTTCAAGCACACGGGGCAACTGCTCGGCGCTGGAGACGAGTTCACAATAACCGCTGCATTCGCGGAATAGCTGTTCGGGATGAGTTTCCTGGAAATAGCCGGAGCCGATTTCGGGAGAGGGAATGTGGGCGGCGATGGCGAGCACCGGCACACGCGAGCGGTGGCAATCGAACAGCCCATTGACGAGATGCAGATTGCCTGGCCCGCAACT
The DNA here is from genome assembly GCF_000815105.2 of Pandoraea pulmonicola. NCBI lineage: Bacteria > Pseudomonadati > Pseudomonadota > Betaproteobacteria > Burkholderiales > Burkholderiaceae > Pandoraea > Pandoraea pulmonicola. Next base: position 3,331,565 of record NZ_CP010310.2, read on the forward strand.
CCCGGCGCAAACCGCAAGATCGCCTGTGATAGCGGCTTCGGCGCCCGCGGCAAAGGCGGCGACCTCCTCATGCCGGACATGGACCCAATCGATGCCACCGTGACGCTGCAGCGCGTCGGTGAAACCGTTCAAGCTATCTCCGACGATTCCATAAACACGGCGAACGCCAGCAACAGCGAGCGTTTCGACCATCTGATCAGCTACGGTGCGAGCCATGATCACCTCCATCAGGCTATTGGGTCAGATCAGATGCAACTCTCTCGCTGCTGCCGTAAGCTCGTCGCGAAAGGCCGGGTCTGCGATTTCGATCAGACCGCGCGCCCTCTCGTCGGACGACAAGCCGCGGAGATTGCACAGACCGTGCTCCGTAACGATGTACTGGGTCTCGATCCGTGGGTCAGTCGCCGGCCCCTGCAGCCGCGGAACGATCCGTGAGACCTTGCCATGCGCCGCTGTTGACGACGCAGCGATGAAAGACAAGCCACCTTTGGAATAAGAGGCGCCGCGCACGAAATCGAGCTGGCCACCCGCGGCGCTGTATTGGTGCTCGTTCAGATATTCCGCGTTCACCTGGCCACTCAAATCCACCTCGATCATCGAATTCACCGATACGACGTTGTCGTTAAGCCCGATAACGCGCGGATCATTCACATAATCGGCCATACGGCATTCGATGGACGGATTGTCGTTGATGAGGTCGTAAGTACTGGCGCTGCCCATAGCGACATTGAAGACGCTTCGCATCGGATCCGTGGTCTTGCGCCGATTGGTCACTGCACCGCAGGCGATAAGGCTGGCAAGACCGTCGCCCAACAATTCCGAATGGACACCAAGGTCTTTGCGGTCCCGCAGTTCGCCCGCGATGATGTCCGGCACCCCGCCGACGCCAAATTGAACGCACGCGCCATCTTCGATCATGGGGAGGATGTGCCCCGCAATCTTGCGCTCCACCTCCCCGGCCACCCTGCTCGCGGCATATTGAAGATCGCTCGCATGCTCTATCACCGCATCCACTTGCGAGATGTGGACCAGACCCGTGCCGAGACTACGGGGGAGATTGGCATTGACTTCCACGACAATCCGCTTTGACCGTTCGATGCCGGCCAGGGAATAGGCGCCGGTCAAACCAAAGCTGAACCAGCCGGCCCGGTCCATGGGGGCCACCTGGAGAAGAAAGACATCGGGTGTCAGCCGCTCGCGAATGATGCGCGGAATCATACTGAAGGAGGCGGGCACGAAGAAGATCGCCTTCTTCGCATGTTCGCCCCCAGCCTTGATCAGCGCACGCTCGTTCTCGCCAACATAGAAAGGATATGGCTTGACCACGTCCATCAGTTCCGGACGCAACATGGCTTCCGCCGTTGCGGTCGTGGCATGCATGTAATAGACGCGCAGCTCATCGAAAAGCCCGGACCGTGCTCGTTCCATTAACGCGCCAATCAAGGCAGGCGGCTGTGCGGCAAAGAAACCCAGAAGGACGACGGCGCGGCGGGGTAACTGTCCCAGAGCCGCTTCCGGTGTCATAAGCTTGCGTTGGTAAGCGTCATGAAAATCAAGCATGGGCATGCTCCGGTGACGTCAATATTGGGCAAGCGCGTAGGGCCCGGCCCCTCGGCGATAAACCAGGAGTGCGCGTTGATAACGGCATATGAGTTCGCCGTTCGCCGCAAAAGCGCGCGTTTCGACCTGTGCTATCCCTTGCGTGGGGCGCGATTCCGAAGCGCGCACGGCACCGATGGTGGATTCGGCATAAACCGTTTCACCCGGCCGCACGGGACGCAGGAATTCGATATCGGTCCAGCCGAGATTGGCGACGACACGCCCGAGGGTACGGGTGGAGAGTGCGGTCATCGCGCCGATCACCAGAGGCTCGAAAATCGCCGGGCCCATGTCCGGATACTGATGAAGGTAGGTATCGTCGCTCCAGCGAGGATTGATCTCAAGAGAGCGCAGCGCATGTCGTCGGCTTTCGTTCCAATCCATGGTCCGGCCGGGCCAATGCACGAAGGTTTCTCCAGCAACCATATCCTCGAAGTAGAGCCCGGTCTGTTCCACCAGCGCACCGTCTGCGTCCTTGTGATAGAGACGAAACCGCTCCTCTTCGGCGGGCGTTATTCCCGGCATGTCCTCGGGATGACGACCTTGGCGATACACCTCCATCCGGCATGCGATTTTCGACACAACCTCGCCATGTTGATTGGTGCCCTCAATGGTGAGGGATACGAGGCCCACATCGGCATCGCTTCCCGCCTCGAGCTTTGTGACCGTGGAACTGGAATAGAGTGTGTCGCCGCCAAACACAGGATGGGTCATGGCGATGCTGTCGATGCCGAGCATGTGGCGCCGGCGATACCAGCTTCGGGAAATCATGCCCATCAGGCGCTGGACCGTCAGTGTGCTGACGCCCAGCGGGCGCTTCCATTCCGTTTGGGCGGCGTAGTGGCTGTCGAAATGCAATTGGGCATTATTGAGGAGATCGACGGCATCTTCGCGATTGTCCTGCTGGGAAACGTCGATGCCGGGGCGATGCCTGATCCGGAGGCCCACTTCGAGATCCTCGAAGCTCAGCCCGAAGCGTTCACGGTACCGGTTCTCGCCGAGGCGAACATAGCCGAACATGCTCATGATCGTGATCTCCCGGCGTCCGCGCGTTCAGCGAGCTGCACGATACGACGAGCAGAGTTCACCACCGGCGCATCCACCATCTTGCCATCCAGTTCCAGGGCGTTGCCTTTGGCTGCCTCGAACGCGGCCAGAATGCGTCGAGCGCGCGTCACCTCCAGGGAAGTCGGTGTAAACACCGCGTTGATGGTCGCGATCTGACCGGGGTGAATGGCGAGCTTGCAGCGATAGCCGAGCGCCTTCGCGGCTTCGGTCTCGCCCCGCAGCCCGTCCACGTCGCGGATATTCAGGAAAGGGACATCCGCGGCGGGGATGGCGGCGCAGGCCGCCGCCTGCACCACGCGACTGCGTGCAAACAAGAGAGGCTCCCAGGCCATGGCGGCGTTGAGATCGCTGGCAAGATCCGCGCCTCCGAAGCCGAGCGCCCCCACCCCCGGATGCCCGGCGATAACCTCAGCCGAGGACAGGCCAGCCGCGCTCTCGATCAGCGGCATGAAAGTCGGGGACTCTCCACCACGGGCGAGATGAGCTGTAGCGATTGCGATTTCCATCGCCGACTCCACTTTTGGCAGCAGGAAAAGCGAAGGGCGCGCCGAAGCTTCACGAAAGGCAAGCAGATCATTCAAGCCGTCGGGTGTGGTTACATGATTCAGACGCACGGCCCAGATGAACCCGGCCGGCGCGGAAGGCCTGGAGGCGAAAAACGCCAACGCCTCACGGCGGGCAACGTCCTTCGCAGGGAGCCCTACCCCGTCTTCCAGATCCAGAATGGCGCCGTCAGCACCCGCTTGGCAAGCCTTGCCAAACCTGTCGGGCCGGTCAGCCGGGGTAAAAAGCAGTGAGCGCAGAAAGGACAAATCTGCCATGATCTTGCAATCCCCTCATCGAGAACGCCAATTGCTGCGCGTTTGGTTTGCCGGATCAGCCGCCGACCGTCACTGTGGCCTGAGTTCCCGCAGCGCAGATCGACCTGCACGAGACACAAACCTATGCGTGGCCAGCGGTCAATGCGCTGACGGCCCTATGCTCGACCTTCAGGAAATCGAGCACTTCCTTTCCCGTATAGAATTTTTGAACGGCAAGTCCCGGCGTCGAAGTATGACCCATAGGAATAACGACGTCGGCGTTTTGATTGTGCAACCACGCACCTACAAAGCGGACGCATGGAGCACGAAGCAATCGAAATTCATACTCCAATGCATCTTCAGCTTCGACCGCTTCGGCAAGCAGGATTGCCTGAACCGCAGATTTTGCTATCGCCCCGTCGCCTCTCATATGCGAGACGCTGAGTTTCCCTTCGCTTTGAACCACGCCAACGTCGGTAACCGGCGAATTTGCCGAGAAAATTAAATACTGCCACATCCCAAAACGCGCTTCGCGGATCGTTTCAGTCTCTTGCAGGACTTCCTGATCCAGAAAATATGTCTGAAATGCCGACGAAATACGCAGCTGTTTCGGCTCCAGCGGGAAGGTTCTCGAGAGTTTCGCAAGCACCCCTTGCTCGAAAGTGGCTTGGAAGAACGAAGTGACGCATTCGATCCCTCTTGACGGGCCTTCGGGAAACACAATATGCATAGGAATATCTCCAAATCCTAACGTACCGTGATCAATTCGCCTGCGAGAGCATAGTCAGATACCACTGACTGGCCCCCCACTTTCCCGGATACGATGCTGGAAAACTACTAACCGAAACGAAGTTTGCCCCCTCGATCGGATCGCATACGTTCCAGTAATCAGAGCGATAACCCTGGTTGTATATTACGAAAGCCGCATCGATAACAACGCAGTGCAGATAAAAATTCCTCTGGACGTCCATCTCCAGAACAACGACAAACGGCCTGCCGTTAAGCAATTCCCCCAGAAGTATTGGCATTCCGGGGCTGGCGATTTCCGTGGCCTGCCAAATATTTATCCTTTTCATGGATATTTCAGCATTACCGGACATGTTGCACTGACTATAAGGGGGTGCCTGCATGTACGGAGGATTACAGTTGGTACCCTGAATATTGTTATATAGATAGGCCTGTGTATAGCGAGTACCGCCAGCATAAAAATTACCGAGCGTGGAAGCTACGGCAATCCAGCACCAAAGGCTTTGCTGCTGGTTTTCAAAGTAACTATTGGAAAGCTTGAGGGTATCACCACCCACATCGTAGCCAGTGAAATATCCGTTATCGTTACTGTAGGAAGTTTGTCCCTTGGTTTCAACCAACGGCATATTTTGTATATTCAGGCTCGCCGGCAGGTGTTCGTCACCTGTTGGGATGGCGTCGATATCAGATTGGCTCATTTTTCATCCTCAGTATGACTGGGTTTGACGGACTGCAATAGCGTTACTTCCAATCCTGTGCCGCTGGTATCGATTCAGCTTCACTTCATTCCATTTTCCGTGAAGATATAAATTAACTAAAATAATAGTCCTAATATTTCGGTATCGTTACTAGTAAATCGAATAGTTGGCTATGGCCGGTGTATGTGATCGCGGCAGCTCGGCGTTGCACCCCTTGGGTTCCGGCTTCTTGTGGAGATCGTCATGACGACCGGCATTTCGCTGTCAGCACCGTCTTCCGTCTCACCCGATCGGCACCGACGTCATGGGAACAATACAACTGCGAAACGGCGTAGCCGGAATATGACAAGTTCGTCGATAGGCATCTTGTGTTGACATCGCTTGCCCTGCGCCTTCGGCCCACTTGGAAATGCGAACCTTGAAGTATCAAGCCCACCACCTGCATTCCCAACCCCGTTGCCAGACGGCTCATGAGCGAAATGTAGTAGACGAAACCTGGGCGGGCCGTAATCTATGAGTCGCGCCTATCCACTCTCAAAAATGAGCCGTCATGCAGATCTTTAGAACTGGACATGATGTCCGAGCGTATGTGCGAAACCATGACGGCGTCTCTCTCAGCGATCAGCGCGCCGAGGATGCCGAAATCGTTCGCAACACAATTCGTGATTTCTCAGGAAACACACTCTTCCTGGAACGGGTGGGGGCGGCCATCGTATATCTACACCGGAAGTTGAATTTCACGGCTGACAGTGCAGAGTTAAGCGCTTCAGGACTTGCCGTTGATCTTGCGGGAACAGGGGATCCTTCGCCTGACAACGAAGCACTGGAACGCATGTCAGCGGCCCTTATCCGCCTGTGCACCCGCCGTCATGCCACATTTGACAGGGTCTTTCATAGCGAATCACACCTTCCGCGTCACATCGCGGAAATCAGGCGAGATTTGGCGGACATGCTGAGTGCAGCTCACAGTCAATCGGTGACGGAGAGGCGCAGCGACTCTTCAGAAGCGCTGTTTTCCGGACCGCACGAAAGCTATGTGAGTTTTCCAATGATGTACTACGAGGACTCGCCTTTCCCTGTCTCCGACTATAGGACATTGCAAAACAAGGAGGCGTTTGTTTCCCAAGCGGCAAACCAGACCGAGCGAGACGAGCTGTCACTCCAGTGGGAGCAAGCGAATCCGTCCATGGACCATATGATTCTTGATGCCATAAGTGACGGGCTGACCACTATGGAAGAATTAATTATATCCGTTGGGAGAGACGAGATTGGCAAGCGACAGATAATCGATTCTTTTTATTCTGAGATATACGGCAAGGAAAGGGACAAAACCGCCCCCGAAATAAACGACAGAGGGAAGCGCAATGAATATCTTATAAAGATTGGTTCAATTGCGAAGAACGCCGGATTGACCATGGCAAAGGATGATCCAAGTGGAATTATCGCGCCGAAACCGAAAGCGCTGGGCGCGAACGTTTTTCAGACTGTTGTGACAAAGTCGTACCACTATTTGAGATCGGGGAATGTAGGCGAGAAGATAAATGAAATGGAGCCGGAAATCAGGAAGCAGATACAGGAGGAAGGACTCCGACTGGTAGCGCCAATGGCCAGGGAATTGGGCTATCCTGATGCGGCGACCTTTCGTAGTGAGTTAAGGGCCATAGCATCGGATTACGGCGTTGCCCCAGAAATATTGGATACGACGCCACACTAAGGCGGCCGAATTCACTCGCGGGGTGAGGAAGTGGCAACCTCCGCCACTGACCTCCAGCGTTCCGCAGGCTGGGTACCGGCACGCTGCAACCTGTTCTGTGCCTCCGGCGTCAGCGCGCCTTTTTTCACATGCGACCTTACTGTGCGGGAATTCAGGTTGCGAGCTCGCGCCCACTTTGTCAACTCAAGCCCAGGATTGTGGGCCAGTGCGTCACGCAGTTCCCACAAGTCTTCCACCTCCGCCCTCCTAAGGCTCGACGCCTCCCCATAGGCCCGATCCAACCGGCTCTGTGCCTCTGGCGTCAGCGCACCTTCGAATATGCAACCTATTACGGTTCGAGGATGAAGGCGGTTCGCCCGCGCCCACTCTCTCGCATCAAGCCTGGGGTTTTGGGCCAGCGCGTCACGCAGCGCCCGCAGGTCGTCCCTCCCCACCGTCCTGAAGCTCGGCGCTTTCCCGTCGATCACATCCAGCCGGTTCTGTGCCTCCGGCGTCAGCGCACCTCGGAGTACATAACTTTCTATTGTCCGAGAGTGAAGGTGGTTCGCTCGCGACCACTCCACCACATCGAGCGCGGCGTTGTCGGCCAGTGCGTCACGCAGCGCCCGCAGGTCATCTTCCCCCACCTTCCTAAGACGCGGTGCTTTCCCGTCGGCCAGATCCAATCGGTTTTGTGCCTCCGGCGTTAGCGCACCGTTCTGTACCGAGTTCTTTAATGTTTGAATATGAAGGCGGTGCGCTCGCGCCCACCCTGCCACGTCAAGGTCGGAGTTTTCGGCCAGCGCATTACGCAGCGCCCGCAAGTCATCCTCCCCCACTTTCCTAAGACGCGGTGCTTTCCCATCGGCCAGATCTATTCGGTTCCGCGCTTCCGGCGTCAATGCGCCTCGGTAGATATAGTATCTGATTGTCCGGACATGAAAGTGGTGCATTCTCGCCCATTCCGTCACATTGAGGTTGGGGTCTTGGGTCAGCGCGGCATCCAGTGCCCGCAAAGTTTGAATACCTACCTTTTGGCGGCGAGCCCTTGCTGAATGAAACAAGAATCCAGCGCCTCTCCCCCTGCCTGCGCCCTGGGACGCTGCGCGCGATTCGGGGAGGTGCTGTTGTTGAACCGAGCTCGACGGCATGGAAGCCAACGCTCCGGGATTGGCCCGGGGTGCCAGTGCGGCGTCCATATATGTCAGCATCCCTTCGTGTATCAGCGCGGAGGTTTCAAGGGACAGCGGGCGCTCGATCGAGCTTGATGGCACGTCGGCCGGTGCTTGGGCATTGTCGCGCCGCGCCAAGCTCTCCTGAATGGCGTCAAACCTGCTCAATAGCAGCGATGTCTCGGGGGACGGCGGGTATTGGGCGAAGTTGAGCAAGGCGTCCATCGCCCCGGCATTGACTGGCGGTTCCGTTTGCCGATCCGTCTGATCTGCCGGACACCCCCAGCGCACATTGCCGTCGACGGTCGTCGGCGGCGTCGATGTCGGCGTCGACTGGTGCACGTCTCCGCCCGTCGTCGTTCCAAGGGGCGTCAGGAGTTGGCCCAGGCCCGTCGGCATATGGGAGCGCCCGTCAACTTGGCACACCTCACGCACGTCTGTGCCAAAGGTATTCGGCCACGCTGGAGTGGTAGGTGGCAGTGCCGACGCAGAGGTCGTCACGGGAAACTGGAAGCGCGGAGCCGCAGCGCCGAAAACGGGGGGCATTGAGTTTCTCTCGCGAAAGCGCTTTCGATCACGGCGCGCCTCGTCATCTTCGCAGCCCGCCGTGCGCTTTATTCTCGCAGAGGCTCACCGTCCACATTTGCACAAATCGTTCTTTCGGTTTTCGGCAAAGACTGACGCCCCCGCCCGATTTGCGCAGCACGACGATTTGGCACCCAATCATCCAGTCAGGAGTGTGGACATGAAGAAGCGACTCACTGAAGGGCCGGTCATTGGCCTCCTGAACCAAGCCCAAGTTACCAGAGATGGCCAAGAGGCTCTCTATCGCTGAGTCAATAGGTTCAGTCCCTTTGCCGTGAACTCGCCTTCCGCTGTTACATATTCTATTAACTCATGGAATTTCAGTCCGAGCCTTTGCGCCCACTCCAGCAGGTCGAAGAGGCCACCACTGGCTCGCTCTTCACGAAGCGCCTGCAAGTCCCTTGGCGTCACGCCCCTGCCGGACTTAGAGGCCTGAGGAACTGTCTCCGCCACCGCTCTGCCAAGCTCCGCAGGCCAGCCACCGGCACGCTGCAACCTTTCCCGTGCCTGCGGGCTCAGCGCGCCATTTCGCACAAACGATCGTACCGTGTGGGAATTCAGATGATGAGCTCGCGCCCATGCTGTCAGATCAAGGTCGGAATTGTGGGCCAATGCGTCACGCAACACACGCAAGTCGTCCAACCCCATCCTCCTGAGGCGCGGCGCTTTTCCGTCGACCACATCCAACCGGTTCTGGGCCTCCGGCGTCAGCGCGCCCTTGTAGACATAATTTTCCAGTGTTCGAGAGTGAAGGTGGTTCGCTCGAGCCCACTCCGCCACGTTAAGCTCGCGGTCGAGAGCAAACGCGTCACGTAACGCCCGCAAGTCGACCTCACTCACCGCCCTAAGGCTCGTCGCCTTCCCGTCGGCCACGTCCAACCGATCCTGGGCCTCCGGCGTCAGCGCGCCGTTGGATACATAGTTATCCAGTGTTCGGGGGTTGAGGTGGTTTACTCGAGCCCACTCCGCCACGTTAAGCCTACGGTCGAGAGCAAACGCGTCACGCAGCGCCCGTAAGTCCTCTACCCCAACCTTCCTGAGACTCGTCGCCTTCCCGTCGGCCAGGTCCAACCGGCTCTGGACTTCCGGTTTGAGCGCACAATTATGGACCGCGTTCTTTATTGTTAGCGCATGAAGGTGATTCGCTCGTGCCCATCCTGCCAGGTCAAGTCCGGGATTGTCGGCCAATGCCTCACGCAGCGCCCGAAAGTCAGCATCCCCCGCCTTCCTGATGCGGGACGCTTTGCCGTCAGCCACATCCAACCGATTCCGCGCCTCCGGCGTCAGCGCGCCGTTACAGACATAATTCCTGATTGTTCGGGTACGAAAGTGGTTCATTCGCGCCCATCCTGTCACATCGAGCGTGGCATCTTGGGTCAGCGCGGCATCCAGCGCCCGCAAAGTTTGGATACCTATCTTTTTGTGGCGAATCCCTATTAAGGGAGACATGAAACCGGCATCTCTTCCGCCGCCTGCCGCCCGCTTCTTCGCTATTCCTGTTTCCAGACGGTTCTCTTGTTGAACCGAGCTCGACGGCATGCAGGACCACGCTCCGGCATCGACCTGCGGTGCCGGCGTGGCCTCCATGTAGACCTGCATCCCTTGGAATATCAGCGCCGTTGTCTCGGAAGGCAGCGAGCCCGGCGGCATCTCGACCAACGCTTGGGCATTGCCACGCTGCTCCACGCCCTCCTGAACAGCCTCAAAAATGCCCAATAGCCGCGATGTTTCAGGGCACGGCGGACGTTGGGCGAAATTCAGCAAGGCGGCCGGCACCCCGGTATGGATACACGGCTTCGTTCGCCCCCCAGTCTGATCCGCCTGATGCACCAAGCGCACATTGCAGCCGACAGTCGTCGGCTGCGTTGATGTTGGCATCGACTGGCGCACGTTTTCCGCGGTCTGTCCGGTGCCTATCGTCGTCCCGGGGAGCGGCAAGCGTTGCCCCAAACTCGACGACGCACTGCGCCGCTCGTTGGTTTGGCTCACTTCACGTACGTTGTCGCCAAGGGGCGTCGGCTGCGTTTTGGCAGTGGGGGGCTCCGACGTTGAGGTTGTCGCGGGCAACTGGGGATGCGAAACCCCAGCGCCGGAAACGGGATACATTGGATTTATCTCGCAGAAGCGCTGTCGATCGCGGCACACCCATCATCGTCGCAGGCCGCCATGTGCTTCATTGTGGCAGAGGCTCACCGACCACACATGTACAAATCGCTCTTTCCGTATTCGGGAAAGGTGATGATGGTCTTGATGGAGCGAGGTGCGCTCAATCGCCCTGACAGCATTTGGAGATTTTTTCAGCGAAGTGAAAATCTCCGTGCATGCGATCCTCGCACGAGGAACATACACGATATTCTTAATGCTTCGGTATACACACTAGCAATACTAATAGTTGGTTATCTCAGCGGTATGTGGCCTCATGGTTGCGCGGCGATTTCAAGCGCGCCCCAGCGGACCACGGAGAGTTCGATGGCATTGACCACGGCTCAAAAGGGGGATATATGCCTTACGCAACCATTCAGACGACCGGCGGCTATCTATATTTGAATTCCAATGGTGGGGCAGTTCTCAGTATTTTGCCGTACCGATGGCGGTTGACGGATTACGATCCCGCGAGCACTTTCTTTTCCTATGTGTGGGCGAACGATCAAGCTGTAGTTTGCGACGGGCAATTGCTGTCAGAAACAGGCAGGGCTCCGTTCACTGTTTCACCTAACGTCCCAACTCCGCTCACCTTCGAGTACGCTGGCTCGGTGCCGGAGGGCCCCGTTTATGTCATCAGGGCTCAAGGGCTTGGGATCTACCAGAAAAACTGTGTAACACCGTTCCAGGATGGGAAGGTTTGGTTTTATGACGGGAATCTCAATATTGTTTGGGGCGTGAAAATAGCAGACTAATATCCATTGAGGGATGACCTCCCGAAATCGCCTCCACGCTCGGTCAGCCGTGTTTCAAATCGAAAGACGTACATTGACTCACGGCCCATTGGCAATCTGGTCGCCGAGGGTGTAGGTAAAGGGAGCCGCCAGCGCTTTGTCGAACTTGAGAATCGGCAGGAAGCGGCGGGTTTGCTGCATGTAGTCCCTCTGAATATATTGGGCTCCCGCGAGTAGACCTTCGGAATAGAAGATGGCCTCCAGCGGCAACTGCTCCGGTATATTCTGAGGCCAGACCGCCAGAATGGCCTCGTTCCATTTCTCATCATAATTTTTGATGGGAACTGGCAAAGTCGAGCGCGCCTGCATACTCAGTTCGAACCCCGCGCTATCTGTCCCCAATGAGCACTGTTGTTCGTAGCCAGTTTTTCTGTAGTGGCTCACCCAGCTCTGGAGGTCCGTAATCCCCAGCTCCGCACAGGGCTTGCTGGCCTGGTTACTTCCCCTCATGCCGCATTTATCTGCGCGGTACACCGTGAACCCGTCGGTTGGATATATACAACGCATCTGGAAGGGATGTTGAGCGGGCGCTGCAAACTCGCGCATCACGAATCCCTCGCCGCCGAGATATGGCAAGTCGGTACGCAGGTCACCGCGGAGATAGGTAGCCGAGACGCCCTTGTGCTCGATAGATGACGGACTGGGATTCCAGGAGTGAAAACCTGTGCCGTAGCCGGTGACCCGGACGACGACACCGTTGCACATATAGGCAGCCATGCCTCTCGGACAAGGGGTCGTGTCGGCATAGCGAGCGTTGATACGCTCAGCCACCTGTTTGCCGTAATCGAGTTGATCCGTCTCATCGAAACCGAACGGGGTTGGCGAACCGGGCGCATAGCGCAGCAGTGGCAGCCAGGTCCCCGTGGCTTCGTAATAGGCCTGTTGCCTGGCTTGCGCCTCGTGCAGTGCAGGCGGGTCAGGATCATTTACGAGATAGTAAAGCGCGTCGATGGCGATCTTGCCGGGTTGCGTGGCATCCCAGGCTACCGCCAGCAGTTGCGCGTCTGGTGTCAGACCCTCGGTGTTCGCCAGCGCGTGCGCCTGTAGAGTTTGGTTGAACGGGTTGGGTGCCTGGGCGCTGAAGGAACATTGCTGGCCGGGCGCGCTTGCCAGATAGCGGCTTGCCCACTGGGCGGCGTCGGTCACGCCCAGCGCCGCGCATGAGGAATCGTTGTCCACATCGGGATGGGTCGGCAACGTCATTCCCGTCAGCTTGCAACCGTGGTCAGAATCCGTGTCATGGAGAGACGCGGCTACCGGATAGGCGCATCGCATGGCGTACGGTTTGCCTGCCCCCACCGCGCTCAACAGGTCGGACAGCACCATACCGATACGTGAATTCGGCGCCGCACTCGCCACGTCCTGGCGACGGTATGCAAATGTGACCGACTGCAAGGCCTGCTCGGTCGTGTCGAGTTTCCAGAATTGCTTGTCGTCAGTGGCGATGTCCCGCAAGAGCACGCCGGAGCAATACCACGCGGGTTTGTCCACGCCGCACGTGTTCACCGTCAACTCATAGCGCCGATTGAGTAATGCGGCCACATCAGCGCCAGTCAGGGCACACGCGGCGGAACTCCACGTGGAAGCCAGCAGAGCGGCGAGCCAGAGTAGCGTGGCGCACTTGGAGCGCATCGACCTCGTTGGTGGGAGCTGCACGCGATGTTCCTCCGGGATCGGCTTCGAAAGCGACACCTCGAACTGCTGAAGCGCCTGATTGCCGCGGACATGAGCCAGATCATTGATCCCTGTGCCGGATCGTTCGACCGTCAATAGTGGTATTGGGGCGACCAGTCAGGGCCTTGCCCCCTTTTCCGTCAAATGAAGGTGAATAGCATCAAGATAGATTTTGTCTTTCGGCGCGCAAACTACCGTCCTTGATAGTTGTTTATGGCCGAAATGTATGGTGTTGCGAAAATAAGGCGGACACATCCCGGGGCGGCCCACGCATCTGAGGACACAGGGATTCTCCTGGAACGCCGAACACAAGTCATCCTCGAAGCGGCCCGACGCCGATCAAACCGGTTCACGGCGCGTCGGCGAGACGTCCGTGCGGCATGCGTTCGGAAACTGCCCTTACTGACCTGTGCCATGGATGTCCAGCAGCTTGAGCGTCACGCCATTGGTCCAACCGAAGCCGTCCTGCAGCGGGTACTCGCCACCGCCTCCGCCGCCGGCGCCTGAGCCGTCGACAACATACTTTTCGACCAGCTTGTGCTCGGTGGCATAGACGTCCCTCACGGTAGCCAGAAAACGTTTACTAATTTTGCGTGCGAGATCGGTACGTCCGTAGCGCCGCAATCCATCGATCGCCACCCACTGCATCGGCGCCCACCCGTTCGGCGCGTCCCATTGCTGGCTCGACTCGTACGTCGTAGTCGCAAGCCCGCCTGGTTTGAGCAAAGCCGCTTCGGCCACACGCGCAGTCTGCTGCGCACGCTCCGGCCAAGCAGCGCCGACAAATAACGGAAACAACATCGCATCGGTACGGTTGTCGCGCGGCTTGCCCAACTGCCAGTCGTAATCGCTGTAGTAGCCGTTCTTGTTCCACAGATACTTGTTGATCGCCTCGGCTCGTCTGGCAGCACGTTTCCGATACTCCGCGGCACAAGGGAAGTCTCGTGCCACGCTGCAGCCGCGGGCTATCGTATTTTCGAGATGAAACATCAAGCTGTTCAGGTCGACGGGCACGATGGCAGTGGTGCGAATCGTCGCCAGCGTCTGGCTATCGCCGAACCAGCGGGAACCGAAATCCATCCCGCTTTCCGCGGCTGCACGCAGGTCACGGTAGACTTCGTTCGGCATCCGATCCTTAACCTGCCGTGCGGTTTTCACATCCTCCACGTACGATTCGTCGCGCGGCGTGTCCTGCTCGTCCCAATAGCGGTTAAGTACCGCATGGTTTGGCAGCACCACCACGTTGCGTGTCGCACTGCCGGGCGGGGTAGCGCTTGAACCCTGCATCCAGTACGCCCACTCCTTTCGCAACTCCGGCAGATATTTTTTGTAGATCGCGTCGCCCTCCCGCTTCGCCGCGAGTTCGACCATGAACGAGAAGAACGGCGGTTGAGAACGACTCAGATAATAGGTGCGATTCCCATTCGGGATATGCCCGAAAGTCGTGATTTCATATGCGAAGTTCTCCAGCATGTCATCCACCAGGTCTTCATGACCGGACTCCTGCAAACCCAGCATGGTGAAGTACGTATCCCAGTAGTAGCCTTCGCGGAAACGTCCACCTGGCACCACGTACGGTTTCGGCAGCGGGATCAGCGAACTATTTGGCGGCACGCTGGTGGTAGTGCGCGTAAGCGGTGACCACAACCAGTCGATGTGCTCGCGCAACGTCTGGTTGCCTGGCGGCGTGATCGCCTGATCTGCCGGAAGAGTGAAATGCGCGAGGACGAAAGCCTTCAAGTCGAAGTCGGGCTCGCCCTTCTGCTGCTCGTAAAGCCGCACAATTGAAGCTGGGTCCCCCTTCGGCGTGGCATCGACGAAGATCTTCTGATCGGGAAATATTTGCGCAGTCTGGACTGCCACAAAGAAATCGCCAAAGAGTTTCTGCGGCGAGGCGGGCAACGTCGTGTTGGCCAGACAAAGCTGGGTGCCACCGGCAAATAGGACAACGCTCGCAGCGACAACCAGGCGATGCATCTTGAGGAAGTTTTTTCGATTCAGGCCAGAGCGGATCGAAGCGAGGACCGCACAAGAGCGCAAATTCTGGATTGTCACAGTCGCGCCCCCTTCTTGATTGAGAAAATTCATATTCGCCGCGCTCTCGCGCAAATTCTGTGGGGTATCGAAAATGCCAAGTCAATCCCCACTCGGCCACACCAAGTTTCCGGCATCGAGCAGGGAGGTCGTTATCTGATAGAGGTTCCGCCCCACACAAGGTGGTGCGCTTCCGATGGGTTATCCGGGCTGGGCATGACCATGCGCCAGCGAATGCCGCCCCAACGGGCAGCCAATGCCGCGGCGAAACGCCGCACGCCCTCAGGCCCGGTTCCTTCGTTTATGTTTTTGGGCAGCACGCCAAGAGCCCGGCATGTCCGAGTATGGCTACAGAAATTAGAGGAACCAGTTTATGCAGTCAAATTAAATATTGAAATTTACTTTAAATTTCATTTCTATTTATTTTTTATTTCATTTTACTTATATTTTGTGCAGATCGATGCACTGGCAATGCGGGTTCAAATGCGATGTCACGATAGCGAGCCGGTATCGCCGAATATGAATTCAGGCACGTGGCCGCTTCCCCATGACGCCGGGATTCGCAAAAAAAGCCAGATTTCTCGCGAACATTCCTCACACGAACATTCCTCACACACACCAGAGTCCGAAGCGGCGCTCTATCGTCGATTCAGCAGTTTCTTGGCTCGATCATCAGCGCGCTGCAACCTTTTCTGTGCCGCCGGCGTCAGCGCGCCATCTCGCACAGCGTTTCTTACCGGTTTGTAGTGCAATCTGTGGGCCCGCGCCCACTCCGACACGCTAAGCTCGGCGTTGCGGGCCAGCGCATCGGACAACGCCCGCAAGTCATCCATCTCCAGTTTCTTGAGACTCGGCGCCTTCCCGTCGGCCACATCCAACCGGTTCTGTATCTCCGGCGCAAGCGCGCCTTCTCGCACAAACTTTCTTACCGTCTCGGAATTCAAGCCACGAACTCGCGCCCACGCTGCCGCGTCGAGCTTGGGGTTGTCGGTCAGCGCGACAGACAGCGCCCGCAAGTCATCGATCTCCACCTTCCTGAGAGTCGGCGCTTTCCCTTCGGCCAGGTTCAACCGGTTCTGAGCCTCCGGCGTCAACACGCCTTTGTGTACCTGACTCTCTACTGTTCGAGGATGGAGGCGATTCACTCGTGCCCACGCTGCCAGGTTTAGCTCCTGGTTGCGGGCCAATGCGTCACGCAGCGCCCGCAAGTCGTCCGCCCCCACCTTCCTAAGGCGCGACGCTTTCCCGTCGGCCACATCCAACCGGCTCTGTGCCGCCGGCGTCAACGCACCGTTATATGCATAGTTCTCTATTGTTCGAGGGTGAACCTGGTTCGCTCGTGCCCACTCTGCCACGTTGAGATCGGGGTCATGGGCCAGCGCGTCACGCAGCGCCCTCACATCTTGGATGCTTATCGATTGGTACCGAATTTTCATCGAGGGGGATGTTGAACCAACGCTACCTGCGCTCTGGGGCGCTGCCCGCTTTCCCGCTCCGCGTGATTCCAGAAGCGACTGTTGTCGAACCGAGCTCGACGGCATGCAGTCCGACGCTCCGGCACCGGCCTGCGGCGCCAATGTTGCATTCACATATGTCGGCACCCGTTCGTGTATTGGCGCAGGTGTTTCAACGGGCAGCGGGCGTTCGGTCGACCTTGATGGCATATCGGCAAGAGCTTGGGCATTGACACGCCGCTCAACGCTGGCCTGAACAGCCTCAAACCTGCTCAAGAGTTCCGATGTTTCGGGCGACGGCGGCTGCCGAAGAAAGTTCAGGAGGGCACTCACTGCTCGGTCATCGATAGGCGTTTTCGTTCGCCCGTCAATCCGACGTGTCTGGCGCACCAGGCACACATCGGCGCCAACAGTAGTCGGCCGCGTTGATGTTGGCGTTGCCTGGCTCACGATCCCCAAGGCTCGTCCGGCGCCCGTCCTCGCTCTGGGGGAAGGCGGGAGTGGGCCCAAGCTCGATGGCGCACGGGAACGACCGTCAGCCAGTTGCACTTCACGCACATCGGTGCCAAGGGTGGACGACGGCTTTGAAGTTGATGCCGAGGTCAAGGTTGCCACGGGGAACTGGGGGCCCAAGGCCTCAGCGCCTGAAACAGGACGCATTCTTTATCTCACAGGAGCTTTTTTCGATCGCGACGTACCTATCATCGCTGCGGTTCGCCGCATGCTTCTGATTGTTGCAGAGGCTCGCCAACCATACATGCACAAATCGCTCTTTCGGCATTCAGTAGCGGCGATGACTGGTTCGACGTAGTACGCTGCGGGCAGAATGGTGCTTATGCAACGGAAAGGCCGCCTATGAAAGTCGCTCCAATAGCCCTCGTACTCGCTTCGCTTGCCTATCTCGCTCCGACCCATGCCGCTGGCATTCAGGATAGAAATGACCTGTCAGGCTATCTGATAAGCCATGGCGCCCTTGTTCTCCCCTACACCCTGGATTCCGACGGACAGATGAATGCGGGGGCCGTGCTGTGCTCCAGCGCACAAAAGTGCCTTGGGAGTTCGTTGCAGTACGACTTGGGTGACCTTGACAACAACATCAACGATGAACTGAAAGAAAATCTGTCGTTGACCGGCAATGAGAAAACCCTGAACAAATTATATTTAGGCCCACTTGCCCCGCTGTCCGACCTTCCAATTTCCTTCAGAAATAGAAAGGGACAAGGAAGCTATATTGGCGCACGATGGATGGAGAAACTCGCCTTGTGGTTCAACTTCGGAGCGCGAGAGGTGTACGGGAACGTACAGCCCGGGACCTTTGAAGGCTACATGAAGGAAAGCGAGCTTCACTACAGGATGATTCCTCTGAAGACCTTCGATGCGTACAGGTATCTCATCGTCTCGATCAACGGAAAAACGCCGGTCAATTTCCTGATTGATACAGGCGCCCCCAGAAGCCTCATAGACAGAAATTACGCTGAGTCGCTGGGTCTCGGTGCAAGCAATAAGCAATGCTTGCGCATGAGTAGCCAAGCAGGAGAAACCCGAGCATGCCCAACCCACGACGTGGTGTCCCTGAAGGCGGAAAACGAACCGTTATCGGTCTATCTACCGGCAGGTTTTATTGAACTGGAGCTCAATTTCGTCGTCCCGCCGCTACACATCAAGGGCATTCTGGGAATGGACTGGCTTGAACGCAACGCCGCGATCATGTCCCTGCAGGAGGACAGGCTTTATGTACCTGCCATGAATTGAGAAGATTGACATTCTCCCCACACCCGGGGGCGACGTAGCGCACCGTCGCAGTCGACGTGATCGCTCGAAACAACCGCCGCGAATGGAAGAATCGCGGCGGCCAGCACTACATCTGAAATCTCTCGAATTACTTGAATGTGAATTTCAATCCTATCGAGTCCATCTTCGTTATTAGAACCATCTCGGTAAGATACGAGCTTTCCCTTCGCCAATCCGATCTGCGCTTCTCTTCAATGATAAGCGTTAGAACAATTCCATTGATCGCGATCCCAGGATATTTAAAGTTTAGAGGAACCACACCCAACTGAAATTTATTCCATTCTTTGGGAACCCCAGCGATATATATCCCGTCCACCACAAACATCGCCTTCGAAAAATTCACTTATTTTATTCATCTTGCTTCATATCCGAACCCAGTCAGTTGGATTATTTACAAAAATCAACGCCCTACCTTCCGCAGAAAGATATTTTCCACTGGCAACGGCCCGAATGATAACCGCGCCCATGACTTCCCCAATGAATTACTGATTTCTCAAAAAAACAACAAAAATCACATCCCAATAATACAATACACATGAAACCGATTCAAACAATACCCTTAATGTTTCCACATAAATACCAGAAATACCAGAAATACCAAGAGATTGCCGCGAAAATCAACCAACTTGCCTTTAACTTTCTTTCCGAGAAAATCAGCGAACAGCCAAGGAACAGGACGGCTAAGTGGACATGAGCGTGTCGTTCGTTGCCAAGCGACTCATGAGCGAAATGTAGTAGACGAAACCTGGGCAGGCCTTAATCTATAAGCAGCGCCTATCAATTTTCAGAAGGTGAGCTGTCATGCAGATCTTTAGAATTGGACATGATGTCCGAGCATATGCGCGAGACCATGGTGGCGTATCTCTTAGCAGTCAGCGCGCCGAGGACACCGAAATCGTTCGCAACATAATTCGTGATTTCTCAGGGAATGCGTACTTTCTGGATCGGGTGGGGGCAGCCATCATTTATCTACATCGGCAGCTGAATTTCGAGGCCGACGGTATGGAGATAAGCGCATCGGGACTTGCCGCCGATCTTGCCGGAGCGGGAGATTCTTCGCCTGACAATGAACAACTGGAACGCATGTCAGCGGCCCTTATTCGCCTATGCACTCACCGCCACGCCACATTTGACAATATCTTCTATGGCGAATCGCACCTTCCGCGTCATATCGCAGAAATCATGCGAGATTTGGTGGACTTGGTGAGCGTTGCTTACTGTCGATCAGTGACAGAGAGGCTCGGCGACTCTTCAGCATCGGTCTGCCACAACGTCTGATCGCACGGCGATCTCGCTCGACGAGATCATTCAAGTATTTCTATTGGCACAGCTTGATGTCCTTGCCAGTACCGGCGATCCGGGCAAGCAAGACAGCAGTGTTACCCCCACTCTTGCGGATAGTGATTTTCTCGGGCTCACCATTGAGATCGATGGTCCGAACAAAGCAACGCCGGGCGGCAGTAGGTTTTGAGCGCCCAGCGATACACAACGGAGTGATCGACCCAGCCAACCGATCCGATACGTTCCTATCCAGCCTCGACTGATAAAGATCTGAGAGGATTTCCCATTTGTGGACGTTGGGCACTTTTAGCCAATTCCGTCCGACCTCGCCAACTACACATGCCACGTATCACCGCGCTATCCCCGCCCCCATCCTGGCAGCAAACTCAAGGAGGGGATGCCGAAAACGACCTGCGCCCGTTGACGGACGATCTCCCGTCAGAAAGCAGGTGCGCGAGGTCTCGCCCTCGTCATCAAACTTGGGGGCATACAAACTCGGTGGACGGACGACCTCATCCGCGTGCTCGCCACATCGCTTGGCAAAAGCGTCTCACGGCCTCCCAGTGGACGAGCCGCTGGCGTCCCAAGGAACCTCATCCCGCCCCTTGGAGCGTCAGGAAGCCTCATTTGGACCGCAACGGCGCAGTAGCTTCGCCCAGAATGTCGAGCGGGCGGGTTCTGTGGGTGCGTAGAGACAGACGTGGTTCGGACAACGTGGCCCTGGAGGCTCGGGGCAGCACCGCTTCGGTGGACATCAAATAGAACGAGACGAGCGGACCAGCGATGGAGACACGCTTCCGACACTACACAACCGCTTGCGCGACGGAGCGTTTACAGAAAACACCAGGTTGATGGACGACCACCTGAAGCGTCTTGTAGAGCAATCTCAAAGGCTCAGCGAGGAGGCGCGAAGCGCGTGCATCAGTGATGTGGGGCAATGTCTGCAAAACGAAGCCTGGTTTGGTCAGTCGCGAGGCGGGGCAACGGCCCATGTGGCAAACAAGCTGAGCAAGTTTTCCGGAGTGGCGGATTGCGCTGCCGGCCTTGGCGCGATTGCCACCCGGTTGGACACGCGGAATTTGAGGGGCGCGCATAGGATACCGCGACACATATCCATACGCGCGCCAGCGCTCAACTCGCTATAGTTCTTTACTATCCCATCTGTACGACATTACATAATATGTTTTAGTTTTAGCCGCGATAGAAAAATAAATTTCATTAAATGGCGATGGGAGTTCACTCGGATTATAGGTTCCTTCCATTACAAGACTTGACGAAGATATCCCTTGTTCAAATGTGGCAAGATCCGCATCATTCGGATCATATAGATAAATACGCCCACCAGCATTTTTGTTGAATACCCGTATCATCTGCGGCACAACACCCGCTGCTATGGGGGCTCCCATCAACGTCAAGTATGTGTATGAATTATCAGCTATCGGAAACTCTGGATAGTATTAGTTATCGACTGGAATTAGCCTGGGAATTGCCTGCCCTGCATTAATGCCATTGGAAACTTTCTGCCCCACATAATTAAGATTATCCGCCTCTACAAATCCGGTAATCTCCTCACCATCTATAACTCTCCCCTCGCCCCAAACATCGAGAATATATCCCATAAATTTCTCCATTATTGAGTTACGCAATAAGCTTGAATGGTATTCTCAATACTCCGGAACAAATACTAGCAATACTAAGAGGTTGTTTCGAAAATAATCATGCTAGATTTTATTTACCCCAGAAGATCGTCGAACAGGCACGGGACAGGACGGCTTCGTGGACATGGGCATGTCGTCGTTCGCATCGAGCCGCCAGGCGGCTGAGCGAGTGGAGCGATGGTGCACGCAGTCTTCGATAGCCCGAAGGCGCAGATGCGACGAGTCGTGAAGTTCGCCCAAACATGGCCGAGCAGTCGCCACATTCGCACAGCGACGCAGAAATGCCACCCGATGACGAAGAGGCATTCATGAAAATAATATTCCAAGTCCTGCTGACGCTATCCCTGTTTGGACAGGTTTCCGTCTATGCCGCTGACAGCCCCACCTTCAAGAGCATGCGAAATGTGGACAGGAATATCTTCGGGAAATACGTGGAAGGAAGAATGTCCGAAGCTTTCGATGGCAGACTGGCAACAATCTACCCATGCGGCGACAGGCCAGCTTACTATTGCCAGGGATTGATGGTCACGGCCTTCGAGGCCAACTCAACGTACTGGATGGACCCCAAAACCAAGAGGCTATCCTATACGTACTTCAGGAAAGACATCGCGACACCGCTATATGGATCTGCCGGCCTGGCGCTGTGGCCTCAAGCTTCCGTAGATCACGATTTCCCCAAAAACGGGCCGAACCAGCAGGCGTTCACCCCAGTCTATCGGTGTGCTTTTCCCAACGATGGCAATACAGACTCGCGCAGCGATAACGGATGCGGAGAAATTGCAAACGAAGTAGACAGCGCACCGTGTGCAAGCCTGGGCATTACTACGGCTCAACAGTGGCTGGACAAATATGGGAACTTGGTAGACTGGGACTTTTGCGGATTCACGCTGAATCACGCAGACGGCTCCGATAAGACGGGCATGGACGTCGTGATCCAGATCGACGCCACCCTGAAGAGGCTCGGTAAGTTCATATCTTTCCCCTGGAACGAAATTGTCGCAGAACCGTGGCCGTCGAATGAGGCCGGACGTATTCCACTGATGGCATTCTTCTCGCTCCCCGATCCAGGCTCGACAAAGACACACAGTGCAAGTCTGAGCCACCGCGCATCCTTGGCTACGGCGCAAGCACAGCAAAAGAAATACTACGACCTTACCAATATCTTCGTCCCCATCATCGAAATATCCTCGGCAAGTGCGACGGCGATCTTTGTCTATCGAGACGAGGATCAGGCACCAGGCATCCCCGACTTGGTTACCGTGTTCCCGCAATGACGAGTCGGACGTGAGATCTACTGCCAGGATAGGATAAACGCCTCGCCTGAAGTGTGCCCGGAAATGTCAAGCGGCAATTCCGGGCGCTCACTGCTAAAAACACGGCAGATTCACTACACTTGCACCTCACTTACCAAATTCTGGGGTATTTTTCCAAAGTTCGCCACATAGAAAATCTCATCTTCCTTGGTAATAAATACCTGATAACAAGCATCTATTAACTGCTCCTCGGTAAGCTTCCCCTCCTCAACCAATCGAGGACCATCGTATTTTATAATTCCCTCAATTCGCCTAAACGGATTCTCTCCGTTTGGCTTATTAATTTTAAAAAGAGCGTATCCCCTATCTCTATTTTCCGTCATAAAATGCATAGATACCTCCTGCTTCCCCGAAAGCGAGGCAGCCTTGGCTTTTACTCCTGTCTCGCTCGCGGTGTGAATAATAGCCGAAACCAAGACATCGTCCTGCGTTGCGTGCGCCGGACCTGTGAAACCAACCTCCTTATAACTCACCCCACCAACACCACCTCCCCCCGGGCGAGGCTGAGCTCGATATACAACATCAGGCAATTCAAGGTCAGCCCTACTATCAATAAATTTCTTTAAACCGGCTTCAGTCACATATGGATCTTTAAATTTCACATCAACTTTTTTGTAAATTTCATCAAGATACCTCGCTCTACCGGGAGCGGGACCAACCCGCGAGGGCCGCCAATTGAAGCCGCAGTTGCCGAAAGCCCCTCTCTTGCAACGCAGCACGTCCGCCCCATCAGGGTTTTTTATTTTTTTAAGTTCCGTCAGCGGAAGATCCCCTCCTTTTATTCTATTCAAATTGAAGCTCGTAAAAGGAGGTGAAACAAAATCAAGAAGCTCGCCCCCCACCTTCCTCGCCAAACTAGAGATTTTTATACTTTCCTTGAACGAACGAAAGGCTGCCAAAGTTCCCTTCCCAGCAGCGAGTGTGGCTCTGGCGTTCGCGAGCCCACCTCTAAGAGTACTGACACCGATCTTACCTATTGCGGTGAGCGTAAGGCCCACATCGATCAAATCCAATGCAATATCCCCGATCTCAACCTGATGACCAGGATCATTTATGCCACCGATGATCTGATCATAGAATGGAATCATCAGAGAGAATATCTTGTCGATGGCATCCTTTCCATCGTTCCCTTCTTTGAATGATTTTATGGAGTGCTTCACCTCCTCCCGGATTTGACCCTCCATTACCTCTTTGACCGCCTTGCCATTAAGGGCCATGAAAAATCCAATCTCCGTGCCCTTGTCAACAATGAAGTTGGCGATCGAGCAGGCTCCGAGATTGCTTGCTTGGCATTCCGGCGAAAATGGATTATCGTGCGTTGCAAACGGAATCCCCATGGCGCTCAGGATTTCACGATTACTGAATTTCACTTCCAAGAGCCTTCCCCAACTTTCCGTCTCCCACCCAGGATATTTCCGAGTAATAATTTTAAACTCCCCCTTTGGCCCAATAACTCCAAAATGCGCATCTTCCTGCGAACCTCCAAATGGGAATATAAAGGCCGCCGGATTTTTATTCGTCAATGGGATATTTGTCGGATAGACACGTATGGATGGATTATCCCCCTTGGGTTTTAGGGTATTAAGAGAAACACCCCTGACAATCCTTGCACTCCTGATAGGATATTCCATCTCAAGTGGACTAAGACCAGCCATCCCCGCATTTGAAATGGCCTTTGCCGTAGCAAATCGATCAAGGTGCTTTTCGATGTAATCAACAAACTGCGCGTAATACAGTTTTGTCGCTCTCGCATTTATTTGAGCGACCTCCCCAGCACCCCCGCCGGGCGTGAACTTATACTTCATTCGCTCAAAGACAGACATATTCTTTTCCAGATCCTCTTTAATCTGGTGCCAAGTTTTGAATCCAGAAGGAGGTGGTGGTGGGTTTAAGGCAAGATCCCATGCCTCTTTGAAGATCTCGAGGCATCTCTCTTCGTTTACAGCGCGCTTATCGCCACCATTTTCTGCGCACCAAGTTATTGCCTCTTCTTTCCACAGCGCCAAGTCGGCATCACTTACGAGATCGCTGTTGCCATTATTCCCCTCATTGGAGTGAATCTTGTTTGCGAAGGCCAATAGATCCGCATCGCTCACCCCATTCGCCGCCTCCCCCAGCAGATTTCGAATGGCCTTTTGTCTCGCGACAATTAGCGGATGCTCTTCCGTTTGAACGTCACTCGCCACTGCCTCGCGAGTAGCGTTTTTTTCGTCGACAGAGCGCTTGTGGGGTTGTGCTTGAAGGACGTTTGGCGTCGAATCACGACTTCGGGAATCGCTCACCAAGTGAGAGTCTTCAGAGACTGCATCGGTTAGAACAGGAACCGCACCGGTGACATTGGAGGAAGCGCTGGCATTTCGGTGGGAGTTTTCTTGCAATTCGACTAGTGTCGCGGGAGATTTCGGCTGCATGCCAGAGGCGTGCGCTTCACTGGAATTGCTTCTTTGTGCTCCGGGCCCGGCACTTTCCCTCGCCCTGGAGGCGAATTCGCCTGTTGCATCGTCATTAGACTTCGCACCAGGGTTACTTTTCGGCTTTATTGCATCACTCAACCTTCCGGGCGGATTCTTGAGGACTTCCGCTGCCTGTGCGACATACTGCCCGGCCAGCAAAAGCGCATATAGCGTCGCCGTTCGCGAAGAGTTTTGTACGCTGATGGGTGCGGCCTTGCTTCGACGGGATGGATGTGGGTTGTCATGCCTTGCAATATTGAAATTTCCGTTATTTCTTCTGTTAACACTTAGGATTGCCAAGTTTTGATTCATGAATTCCTCCTATATTGCGGACGGCAGGTTAGATGCCTAGAGAAAAATAGACCTTGCAGGTGCGTTGCCAAGAATCGTCAACCAAAATCGTCGACGAAGCGTGAACAGATGATCGGGGCAGTGAGGGAGGCAGCACAACGTGAATGTCTAAACTCCGCTCGAAACGAATGCGCAGTTTTCCGAAACCGACAAACCAGGCATGCGTGCGCTCGATTAGCCAGCGATGCAGCCTGTGCCACTCCTTGCTTTCCACTCTGCGACCTGCGATGCGAGCCGTGATGCCATGCAGCTTCAGGCGACGCCGACAGCGAGCGGAGTCGTAGTCCTTCCCACGGAATATCGATTTGCGGAGCGTGCGGGTTGCCGTTTGATGCGGCGCGGTCGTCCACCGTCCGGCGTCGGCCGCCCATGGATGGGGATGTGAAGGCTGGAATCAAGGCTTAGCGCCGCCCCTAATTCTTGCTGATTTTTGGTCTTGCCATTCCCCAGGCATATGGCCTGAATGCCCCAACGCTCAGGTCATGTTGGCGATTCGTATTCTCTCAGAGGCTGCATCATTTGAACTAGCATAAATCGCTCTTTCGGCATTGTGCAAATGGAGCGCTTTGTTCCGCGTAACACGCGCTCCCCTCGCAATGTTCTCCGTCTGCGCAGCAATCAACCTTGGCGATCCGTGCCACTGGGATGACACTGCACGAACTTGGCTCACGATAATTCTCACATTTCGCAATCCTAATAGTTAAGCACTCGCATCGGCTGTCGGCGAAGAGATTCATAAGGAGTGTTGCGACCAAAGCCATACGCGTGGTGAGTTCATGACCGCGCACGTCGAGGCCGAGAAGAATCTGTAGTCATCCGGATGCGTGTTTTCTTATAGTCGGCGATGCGGTTCATCGTCCAACATGCGCCTATCCGGCTGGCGACGGCGGTTGAGTCCGCCAGTGCGCCAGACATCCCACGAGAGAAAGCCGGGCCAGTTGCCGAAAAACTCGGAGGCGATGTCTTTCTCAATTGCCATGCCCCCCATGCCGATCACTCCCGCCAGTTTATATTTACCCGCTATGCCGGCTCAGCCGTCGGGCGCACTGCTCTCTTCATCCCAGCAAGTCTGCGAAGCCGAAAGGCTAACGTTGGAGTATGTGGGTCATGGGGACGATTCGGGGCACGAGTGGCGCTGCGCTGCGTTGCTGGCTGCGCTCGCCTGGACTCATCGCCAGTTCGGCCGGATGGGCAGAGCCAACATCGAGCTGACGCGCCAGGACCTGATTCAGCATTTGGCCCGGTCGTGCCGAGAGGGCATGGACACCAAGGCACTGGCGGATACTCTCGCAAGCCTTTGCGTTTCCAACGCGCACGATAGCCAGTCCCCTGATCCCTCACCGGTTCATGCGCAACTCGCCCGCGACGTGCTGGTCACGCTGGATATTCGCGTGGACGCGCACGAGCTCCTGAGCGAACTGATCGGTAGCTTGCCTGAATGGCGCGGAGGACAGGGCAACGACGTCGACGGTCTCTACCGGTCCGCGCTATGCGCATGGGTGGCTATCGCACCGCCGGTGCGGGATGGGAAGGAGGAACAACGTGCGGTGGCCAGGGACAGGATTCTCAATATGGCCGATGGCAACCTGGATTTGCGTGAATTGAGCTTGAGGCGTCTCCCCGAATTGCCCGCGTGTCTCACGTCGCTTGACATACGCCTCAACGAACTGACCGAGATGCCGGGCTTGCCCGCTGACCTCATGACGCTTCACGCAAACGCCAACCGTTTGACCCAATTGCCGGAATTGCCCGCGAGTCTCTCGATACTTCACGTAGGCGGCAACCATCTGCCTCATCTGCCGGAACTGCCCATCAGCCTCACGTCACTCTACGCAAGCGATAACAATTTGACCGAGCTGCCGACGTTACCCGCTGGTCTCAAGGAACTCAGCGTGGATTGCAACCAACTGACCCGCCTGCCGGCCTTGCCCGTGTGCCTCACGTTGCTCAGCGCGGATAGTAATCAACTGACCCGCCTGCCGGCCCTGCCCGCTCGCCTCAAGAAGCTCTGTGTGTATGACAACCAACTGACGGAACTGCCGACCCTGCCTGCGAGCCTCGAGTGGATTGAAGCTCGTGTCAACCCGTTGACCCGCCTGCCGTCAAACGTGTTGAGCATGCCGCACCGTGGCCTGGTATCTGTTAATGACCACTCATTCTCGCCTGCCTACCTGCAACGACTGCATGCGGCTACTTCGGCACCAGAATACAGCGGGCCTCAGATCCGCTTCTTCGCGGCGACTGCCGGCGTGAGCATCCCACCGGCGCGCCCTCTTCCCAACGCGGTTCGAGACTGGTTCACCAGCGATGAGCAGGCGCCGATGGGGCAATGGCAGACGCACAGCGAGGAAGCGCACGCTGCGGAATTCTCCCGGTTTCTGGACCGTTTGAGAGCATCCGTCAATTGCAACGCCGACTTCAAGACAGCGGTCGCCAGTTGGTTGTCCAAGCTCGTCCAGGATGGAGAGCTTCGTCAGTTGGCCTTTCAGGTCGTGCAAGGAGCCACCGAGTCCTGTGAGGACCGGGTCGCGCTCACCTATAACAATCTGACGAAACTCAGCCATGCGCACGCCATCGCCCGTGGCGAATACGATGCGAGGCTCGATGAGATCGTCGACTGCGGGCGCGGCGCATTTCGCTTGGACGCCCTGGAGAAGATCGCCCGCAAGAAGGCTCAGGTGTTACCGCTGGTTGACGAAATCGAAGTCCATCTGGCCTATCAGGTGCAGTTGCGCGACCGGCTGAAATTGCCCACCGACATCGCAAACATGCGCTTCTTCAACGTCTCGGGGGTGACACCACAGGATCTGAGGGACGCCGAGCAAGAGGTTCGCGCTCGAGAGTCCACGGAGTTCCCTCAGTATTTCCTGGTCGAATGGGCGCCTTGGCAGCAGGTGCTGGCGCGCCTGGATCCTGATGGGACAGCGCGAGCGCGTCAAGAAATGCGGGACATGCTGCCCCGATATGAGCAAGAAATGGCGGCGCAACTGGCCAGTCTTAGTCTGCGGGGAGACAACGATACGCAGGCACAGGTTGGCGTCGGCATCATGAAGGCACAGCAGTTCGCGCTCTATAAAGAGCTCACCTGGGAGTTGTTGCGCAAGCGGGGGCAGGAGGCGCTCATGGACCTGATCTTGGGCACTGGCAATCGGTGACCGCACCGGCGGCGATCAACGCCAGCGGGATACAAGCAAGTCACCAAGCCAGGCAGATACTTTTCCATCAAACCTTGACTGGTAAAGGTTTGAGAGGATTTCTCATTTGTGGACGTTGGGCACTTTTAGCCAATTCCGTCCGACCTCACCAACTACGCATGCCACGTATCACAGCGCCATCCCTTCCCCCATCCTGGCAGCAAACTCAAGGAGGGCGAGGCCGAAAACGACCTGCGCCCGTTGACGGACAGTCTCCCGTCAGAAAGCAAGTGCGCGAGGTGTCGTCCTCGTCATCAAACTTGGGAGCATACAAACTCGGTGGGCAGACGACCTCATCCGCACGCTCGCCACATCGCCTGGCAAAAGCGTCCCACGCCGTCACAGCGGGCGAACCGATGACGTCGCAAGGAACCTCATCCCGCCCCTTGGAGCGTCAGGAAGCCTCATTTGGACCGCAACGGCGCAGTAGCTTCGCGCAAAGTGTCAATCGAGCAGGTTCTGTGGGTGCGTGGAGGAGAACGTGGTTCGCACAACATGGCCCTGGAGGCTCTGGGCAGCACCACTTCGGTAGCTCTCGGATCGAACGGGGCGAGCGGACGAGCTACGGAGGCACGCTTCCGACACTACACAAACACTTGCGCGATGGGGCGCTCATAGAAAATGCCAGATTGATGGACGACCACCTGAAGCGTCTTGCGGAGCAGTCTCAGATTCTCAGCGCGGAGGTGCTAAGCGCGTATATCAGCGATGTGGCGCAATGCCTGCAAAACGAAGCCTGGTTTGGTCAAGGGCAGGACAGGAAGATGGCCCATGTGGCAAACAAGCTGAGCAAGTTTGCCAGAGTGGCGGATTGCGCGACGGGTCTTGCCGCAATTGCCGGCAGGATCGATATGCGGAATTTGCAGGCGCATGAAATAGCCATGTACCTCAACGCGTTTTGCAAATGCCCTCGCAATCCGATGTGTCGCCTCGCGGTGCTTGACCTGGCGCGACACATTGTCAAGGCAGGCAATGCGTTGGTTGGTAAATTCGACGCGCAGGCCATTGCCAGTGCCCTGAACGCGCTATGCAAATGGCCGTCAGAGGCTGACGCGCGGCGCGGCGCGCTGTGCTTGGCGCGACACATTGTCAGGAGCGGCAATGCGTTGGTGGGCAAGTTCGTGCAAAACACTGCCAATACCCTGAACGCACTGAGCAAATGGCCAGAAGAGGCTGACGCGCGGCGCGGCGCGCTGTGCTTGGCGCGACACATTGTCAGGAGCGGCAATGCGTTGGTGGGCAAGTTCAGCGCGCAGAACATTGCCAATACCCTGAACGCGCTGAGCAAATGGCCCGATCAAGCGGATGCGCGGCACACCGCGCTGCAACTGGCGCGACATATCGACAAGGTGGGCAATGCGTTGATGGACAAGTTCGATGCGCAAGACATCGCCTGTACCCTGAACGCGCTGAGCAAATGGTCCGATCAAGCGGATGCGCGGCACACCGCGCTGCGCTTGGCCCGGCATATTGACAAAGTGGGCAATGCGCTGGTTGGCAAGTTCGATGCGCAAACCATTGCCATTACGCTGAACGCGCTATGCAAATGGCCCGATGACGCTGAGGCGCGGCGCGCTACGCGGTGCATGGCACGGCGCATTATCGCGCTGAATGACACGGCGCTGAACCGGTTCAACGCACAGAGCATTGCCAATACCCTGAACGCACTGAGCAAATGGCCCGATGACGCTGATGCTCGGCGCGCTACGCGGCGCATGGCACGGTGCACTATCGAGCTGAATGACACGGCGCAGAACAGGTTCAACGCACAGAGCATTGCCAATACCCTGAACGCGCTGTGCAAATGGCCCGATGACACTGTGGCACGTCCCGCCATGCGGCGCATGGCACAGTGCATTGTCGAGTTGAATGACGCGGCGCTGAACAGGTTCAACGCGCAAGAAATTGCCAATACCTTGAACGCGCTGTGCAAATGGCCCGACGACGCTGATGCGCGGCACGCCATACTGCGCCTGGCACAGCGCATTGTCAGACTGAGCGATGCCTTGGTTGGCAAGTTCAATCACCAAGGCATCGCCAATACCCTGAACGCGCTAAGCAAATGGCCCGAGGAAACCGGCGTGCGACACGCCACACTCCGCCTGGCGCGACATATTGACAAGATGGACAATGCGCTGGTGGACGCGTTCAACGCTCAAAGCATTGCCAATACCCTGAACGCGCTAGGCAAATGGCCCGATGAAACCGGCGCGCGACACGCCACACTGCGCCTGGCGCGACATATTGACAAGGTGGGCAATGCGTTGATGGACACGTTCAATGCGCGAGAATTTTCCTGCGCCCTGAACGCACTGGGCAAATGGCCCGGCGACGCTGACATGCAGCGTGCCGCGCTGCGCATGGCGAGACATATTGTCAAGGTGGGGAGTGCGTTGGTTGGCAGGTTCAACGCGCAGGACATTACCAATACTCTGAGTGCGCTGAGCAAGTGGCCTGATCAAGTGGCCGCGCAGGACGCCGCACTCGCCTTAGCGCGGCATATTGTCAAGGGAGGCAATGCGCTGGTTGACAAGTTCAACGCGCACGCCATCACCAATACCTTGAACGCGCTGGGGAGATTTTTCGGTGTCGAGGCATGCGAAGACGCAGGATGGACGTTTGCCGAGTACTTGCACGGTCAAGCCGAGACGTGGCCCTCGTACGACCTGCGCCAAATGGCGCAGATCGCCAACGCCGTGGCGCGACTGGCGTTGCGGTGCGCGGACCAGGATCCGCCCGCAACACTCACCGAACTCTTGCAACGCATGGGCGATCATATGCACGCGCACGACACGATAATCGATGCCGAAATGCTTGAGATCGCCACGACAATCAAGGCCATAGCCGCCTTGCAGCTGCACAAAACCCTGGCGACACTGGCTCCCTCTACCCTCGCCAGACTGCGATGCCTGCTGCCGACCGGACTGCCCGGTGACAATCTGGAGACCTTGGGCAACCTGTGTATCGGCCTGCTCCCGTTGCTGCGCAACAAGCGCTTGTCGAGGTACCGTACAGAGACCCTGCACTCCTTGATGGCCCTCCATCCGCACGTGGCGCGCAAGGCAACGTGCTTTCTGAACGAACCCCGGGAGGGAATGCTCGCGGTTCGACCAACGGCGCCGTCGGAAACGTTCGATACGCGATGTCCGGCACTGACCTTTTATCAGATTCTCAAAACCTACAATGTCGTCGCCAGCATGGCACAGGAGAGCCAAGCCGATCAGCAGCGCGGCCTACTGGTACGGAACTGGGTGGATGCCATGCTCACGCAAACCCGCGAAACGCTCCAGCGCGATCTGAGCGATATGAGCTGGAATCTGATCGCCCAGATCGAGGCCAGCGACGACGTGGACGACGCCATGGACCGATTCATGCACCGGGAACATGAGCGCATCGCACAAACTTGCCCGCCGACTCGCTTTGATCCGGCGCTCGTGCATCAGGCTATGCGAGGCGAATTCCGGGAAGTCGCGCCGACCGTCGGCAACTCCCGTCATGTGCTCGTGGACATGATGGGGCGCGAATTGCCGCGCGAGCAACGGGAGGCGGAAAACTATTCCCTCTATGCGCGAATTACCCGTCTGCCGTTGGTCGAAGTCAAGCTCCCGGGGACGCTGAGCCGATTCATGCTGGCCCGCACGTTCCGCTACGACGATCAACTCTGGCGATTCGACATGTTTGGCGGCAGCCGCCTGACAAAAGGCCGACATCAGCCGGTAGAAGCCATCCTGGCGGGGACGTCTCGCGGTCACGACACGCTGCCTGCGGTGCCGTATGCCGACAGCGCACCGGGAAGCGCCTTGATGAACCTCGTGCGCAAGCTCGCACCCCTCAAGGAAGACTGGGCGCGCATGCAGCGCGCGCTGCTCGAGACGGTGCCGCATACTCACGTTGGCGAGGGCACGTTGACCATCGGCTGGTTCGACGACGTGCCGGGGGCATCGCATCCCTTCAAGCCACAAATTGATGGCACGCCCCTGGCGTTGTGCCCGAACGACGGCTGCGGCTTTATCAAGGCCAGTGTGGCACAGCGCATCCCCGCCTTGCGCGAGCGGATGCAGGCGTGGGAGGCTGCACCCGCCCAGCAACGCCGCGACATGTCGAGGGTCGCCCCGGGCACCATGGCGCCCCAGGCATTGCAGCACTTCGCACGCGATCGGGCCGCACTGGACGAGGCTCGCGAGTTGATGCGCGCGAAGTTGCGCACAATCGACGCGGTAAGGATCCCTCAGTTGCAATTGCATGATCTGTTGGTGCGCGGCCCCTACGAAAGCATGCGAATCCGAGCGGTGCCCTCGGCCGACGACCAGTTTCACCTGCCGACGCAACTGTGCGCGGGCCTTGCCCCGGGCCGCACGGCACCCGTGTTGATCGGCAAGCCGCCCTATGACAAGGAGAACCTGCTGCCCGTGGCTGCCAGCACGCTAGCTACCGAGGCGTCGGGAGATTTGACCGCAAGGTTCCTGGCCGGGCACTTCGCGATTCAGTACAGCTATACGGGCTTTGACGAGACCTCCGACACCTCCGACACCGGCAGCATGCTGCATGGCAAGGGCATGTTGATTGTCGTCCCCGATGAACACTGGCCGCGGCACTACCACGCACTCGACATGGCGTGCTCCCGCCAGGACATGAAAATGCACTCCGCCTGGACCACTGGACGCAAACGCCACGAGATTCCCGCACAGATGCAGAGCACCGGCAGTCTTCGCGTCAAGGACATCCTGCTGCCCGGCCAGTGTGGCGCGATGCCGATCGACGAACTGCGAAAGCGCGACATGGATACCGATGGGGATGACGCTTTCCTCTACCTTGACTGTCCTGCGCTTGCGCGCGCGATCGATGGCGCCATGCAGGCACGCGCGGCGCAACGGGGCCCAATGCCCTCGTTCAAGCCCCCCAAGACCGCACAGGTGGCGATCGACTCGAACGGGATATATCGAGCCGGGCGTGCCAGGGAGATTATCGACGCACTGCACGGGCACCGTCTGATGGGCCGCGCGAGTTCGGCGGCCGCACGTTATCTCGCCCAGCCGAACGAGATACGCGAGCAGATTGCCAAGGCGTTCAAAGCGCGACTGCAAACCAGCGGAATTCCCGCAGAAATCGGCGCATTGCTGGACCGGGAGGACTGGGACCTTGGCACGCGCAATTTCCTGACGATGGCGATCAAGGCAGGGACGGACGCGCTCAAGTCGGATACCGATACGACCTTGTTCAATCGATGGATGCGGTCATTCGAGCGAGCTGAGGCCAGTTGCAAAGCCGACCCTCGCCGAGTACGCACCGTCCCCTACACCAAAACCACCGCACGAGCGTTACGCGACGGCAGTTTCGATCCCGAAAAAACACTGGGCGAGCTGCGCAAGAATCCGACGATGGCCGCGGGCGTCATGGAGATCGGCATCGACGCACTACGGCCAGTTCTGCCGCAGCAATGAAGAGGGCGAGCGGCAGCCTGGAATGTTTCGATATACAGAATTGCTCAGAATGGACGCGTGCGGTTCTATCGCAATAGCGGCAATCGAATAGACGGTTCGCAGAGCCTCGAAGACATCAATGAAGCGCGCGGGCAAATCATCGACGGAACCGTTTTCCAACGTACCCGTTCGTTTCCCCCTACTCCTCCCGCTTGATGACAGTTGCGGCCTGAAAGGCTGAGGCCGCGCACGGCATGGTGGCGAACTGAGCAAGGTAAGCCTCGCCATAGTCAACCCGCACCTCCCGGGCCGGGTTGGTGGCGCTGTACAGATTGTCGAGCGCCACCAGAGCTATTACCGCTTCGCGGCAGTTGCCCCCATCCCGGTCGATCATCGAAACGTCAAAGGGGATAAACACAGCGTTAAGCCGTTGGTGATCATAGGCGGGTTCGGGCCCGGGCAGCAGCGCCGTGTTGGCAAACGCCACGCTGTTAGTCGCGCCGAGTCCCGCCAGCACCCGGTGCCTGGAAACCTCAAAATCATAGGCTAGCGAATCGGGATGCGTTTGAGCATATTGCGCCATCTCATCGTCGGACTCCAGCAACGCTCCCATATAGAGGGCCAGTATTTTGCCGTTACTCAAGGTTGGGCGTTGCTCGGGCGCCAGCGCGTCTACCGCAAATAGACCGTACTGCCCAGCGAGGATCTGTTCATGCGCAAGCAACTCGTTGGCCTGGAGTCTTCTGGGGCGACATCGCGGCACATCCTGGGCACGTCCCGCGATGAGGCGCTGCATCTCTGCGAGAACATCGGCTTGCAGGGAATCTCTGAGCAGGGTGACTTCAGTGCGCCTCATTGGGGCGAGCCGCCGATGCTCGTCATGTTTGGCAAGCGCCTCAATGTAGCGGAAATAGCCTCTGCCGAGCCTGGCTTCGGTGGCTTGGACCCCAGCGGCAATATGCCCACGCACATCAGCATAGCGTGGATGGACCCGATGCAGGGGATCTGACGGATCACGCAGCGGAAAGGCATTCTCCAGGGCTGGGACGGGATCCATCCGGTGGCGCACGACGATGCCCGGCGCGGCCTCGAGCACCGAAGACCATGCTGCCCGCTCACCGGTGAGATCGCACAGCTGCGCCAGCTCCCGGAAGTACGCGGTGCGTGATTGATCCAGCGTACGCTCCACAAAGACGGATATCGGCGCAGGGCGCGGCGCCGATTCCGATTTGACCTGAACGAGCTCCACTTGCACGGCAATCGCCGCCGTCGGGGCGGCGCCAGACGGATCGCCTATGTCAGGGACGCTGTTCGAAGCGCCGGGGGGCTGCTCGGGCATGAGGCGTGGGCGGTTGGCGTCCAAAAGGCGAGATTCATGGCGCGGCGTCGTGTCACGGATGGCCGCCAGCTCGGGCAGCCGCTTTCCCCGGAACACGAGATCGCCACGGAGACTGCTCTCCTTGGCTCCCGAAAGCTGCGCGAACTGCGCGAACGTCAGATCCGGCTTAGCGGCGTACAGCCGACGTGCATATTCAATCTTGGACTCCCCCTCGCGGCGCGGCGTCGTGTCACGGATGGCCACCAGCTCGGGCGGCAGCTCGCCCCAGAACGCGGGATCGCAACGGAGACTACTTTCCGTGAGTCCCGAAAGTTGCGCCAACTGCGCGAGCGTCAGGTCCGGCTTGGTGGCGCGTAGCCGGCGCGCATAGCCGATGCTGGTCTCCCCTTTGTGGCGCGGCGTCGTGTCGCGGACGGCCGCCAACTCGGGCGGCAGTTCGCCCCAGAACACGGGATCGCTACGGAGGCTAGTTTCCGTGATGCCCGAGAGCCGCGCCAACTGCGCGAGCGTCAGGTTGGGCTTGGCGGCGTGCAGCCGGCGCGCATAGTCTATCTTGGACTCCCCTTTGTGGCGCGGCGTCGTGTCGCGGACGGCCGCCAGCTCGGGTGGAAGCTCGCCCCGAAGCGCGGGATCGCTACGAAGGCTACCTTCCCGGACTCCCGAGAGTTGCGCGAGCTGCACGAGCGTCAGGTCCGGCTTGGCGGCGCGCAGCCGGCGCGCATAGTCGCTGTTGAGCTCCTCTTCGCGGCGCGGCGTGGTGTCGCGGATGGCCACCAGCTCGGGCGGCAGCTCGCCCCAGAACGCGGGGTCGCTACGGAGGTTACGTTCCGTGACTCCGGAGAGCTGCGCGAGTTGCGCGAGCGTCAGGTCCGGCTTGTCGATATGCAGCCGGCGCGCATAGCCCATCCTGGACTCCCCTTCGCGGCGCGGCGTCGTGTCACGGATGGCCACCAACTCGGGCGACAGCTTGCCCCGGAACGCGGGATCGCAACGGAGGCTACCTCCCGAGACTCTCGAGAGCCGCGACAACTGCGCGAGCGTCAAGCTCGGCTTAGCGGCGTGCAACCGACGCGCATAGCTGATGTTGGTCTCCCCATCGCGGCGCGGCGTCGTGTCACGGATGGCCGCCAACTCGGGCGGCAGCTCGCCCTGGAACGCGGGATCGCCGCGGAGATTACTTTCCATGACTCCCGAGAGCTGCGCGAGTTGCGCGAGCGTCAGGTCCGGCTTAGCGGCGTGCAACCGGCGCGCATAGCTGATGTTGGACTCCCCGTCGCGGCGCGGCGTCGTGTCACGGATGGCCGCCAGCTTGGGCGGCAACTCGCCCCGGAACTCAGGATTGCTACGGAGGCTATCTCCCGTGACGCCCGAGAGCTGCGCCAACTGTAGAAGCGTCAGGTCCGGCTTATCGGCGTGAAGCCGGCGCGCATAGCCTATCTTCGACTCCCTCTCGCGGCGCGGCGTCGTGTCACGGATGGCCGCCAGCTCGGACGGCAGCTCGCCCCAGAACGCGGGATCGCTACGGAGGTTACTTTCAGAAACACCCGAGAGCAGCGCGAGTTGGGCGAGCGTCAAGTCCGACTTATCCGCGTGCAGCCGGCGAGCATAGCCCGTCCTGGACTCCCATTCATGACGTGGCGTCGTGTCACGGATGGCCGCCAGCTCGGGCGGCAGCCCGCCCTGGAACGCGGGATCGTTACTGAGGCGGCCCCCCTTGACTCCCAAAAGCTGCGCGGGCATCAGCTCCGGCTTATTGGCATGCAGCCGGCGCGTATGGTCCATCCCGGACTCTCCGGGAACGCTGACAGCAGCACCCAATCTTTCACGCTCAAGGCCGGGCACCGCTGCCGTCTCGACGGAACGCCTGAATTTTATGGGGGCGGCAAGCTCGGCTGCGTCTTGCGTCCCAGGGCGCTTTTGATAGCCCACCTTTGCCACCCCCACGCCGAGCGACGCGTGGCTCGTGCCGGCGTCGGGAGCAACACCACGGACGGCAGACGGCTCCAGTTCAGGCGCCCGCGCCGCCCGCACTTCGCGCAGTTCCCGGGCCAATGCGGCTTGCGGGGATCGCGGCCTCGCTGGCAATGGTGTCGCCGGGCCAACCGCAGGCCGTGAGTGGGGGTGACTACTGTGGGCGGGTAAGTTCGGAGTGGTAGGCATACGAGGCTCTCCGGGGCAGCGCGATATCGGGTGGCGTACATTGTGTCCAAGTGAGGTCTGCCGGAAAAGGTTGCAAGGCTGATTCAACCGATTGTCGCAACAATATTTTTTAACTTATTTAGTTAGTTGTCCAGATATTATGCGGGAGACTTCCAAAAAAATCGCCTTTCGATACATGACGTTCGGTGAAATAGCGCCAGCCTGAATCTCTCGATCGCTCCACCGGAATAGGCCCGCGCTCTTTGGAAAATACTGTCGTAAAAGGCCGTCAGCGTGCTTCGTTCGTGCCACGCCGCTGTAATGGCGAGGAATCGACGGGACTGCGCCATCCCGGTTTCGCGCCACATCCTGCGCGGCACCTTGAGCTTGAATGTCGCACTGTGGTGACTTTATTCCTTGCGCAGTCCAGCCATTCCATGCTGCTCATGACTTAACACCCAGCGTAGTACCGTCGTGCGATGTAGCCCGAAGTCGTGCGCAACCCTTTTTGTAGCCGTAGCGACTCGGCACGTAACGCGTCACGACTTCCCCCCAGAACTTCTCGCCGCACCTCACCATGCGAAACACCTCAAAGGTTGGATTTCCATCCGACTTTTGGGGTGCAGTTCAGCCGGATGCGCGTTTTTTTATAGTCGGCCATGCGGCTCATCGTCCAACATGCCCCTTCCAGCTGGGTGATGACCGCTTGGCTCGGGGCGCTCGCGATCTGGTTCGTGATCGCCGAGACGCGTGTGGAGCGCCATCCGCGCGCATATCCACACGCGCCGCCCGAGCGCGCCTGACGCGCATTCTTCCGTTCTTCCTACTGCCGACTCCGCGTAGCTCGTCAAGGCCGCGCGGACGGGGCGACTCGGGCTTTCGATCATGACTATTTTCCATTTGCGCACACTGCGGACATACCGCAGTGCCTGTGCGCTGAGCATGTCGCAAACGCTGAAACTCACCCTTCCCGCGCTGGCCGTCAGCGCGCTGACCGCGACGGCAGCCGTGGCTGAAACCGGCCCCAACGCCAGCGTGCCGCCGGACGAGGCAGCTGTGCAGTTGCCCCTCATTGAGGTCGTTGCGTCACCGCTGACAACGCCGCTCGTCGTCGTAACGAATCCGAAGACGCCGCGCCAGCCGCTGCCCGCCAGTGATGGTGCGGACGATCTGAAGACGATTCCCGGTTTTACGTCGATCCGCAGCGGTGGCACGAACGGTGACCCGGTTCTGCGCGGTATGTTCGGCTCGCGGCTGAACATCCTGGCTAACGGAGTGCAAACGCTCGGTGCCTGCCCGAGCCGGATGGATGCACCGACTTCGTACATCGCGCCGGAGAGCTATGACAAGGTCACTGTCGTGAAGGGGCCACAGACCGTTTTGTACGGCCCCGGCGCATCCGCCGGCACGGTCCTGTTCGAGCGAGTGACGCCGCGATTCGAGCAGCCCGGCATGCGTTTCTCCGGTAGCTTGGTGGGCGGCTCGTCTGGCCGCAATGACCAGAACGCCGACGTGACGGTGGGCACGCCGGACTTCTATGGTCGCGTGATAGCGAACCACGCACATTCACAGGACTATCGCGACGGCAACGGCAACACCGTGCCGTCGCAATGGGACAAGTGGAACACCGATGCCGAGCTCG
This sequence comes from Pandoraea pulmonicola, assembly GCF_000815105.2. Lineage (NCBI taxonomy): Bacteria > Pseudomonadati > Pseudomonadota > Betaproteobacteria > Burkholderiales > Burkholderiaceae > Pandoraea > Pandoraea pulmonicola. The sequence goes on from NZ_CP010310.2 coordinate 3,370,606, forward strand.
GCTGGACGCCCGACGACAACACGCGAGTTGCGCTGACGGCCGGTACGGGCGACGGTTATGCGCGCTACGCGGGACGGGGAATGGACGGTACACACTTTCGCCGCCAAACGTTCGGCCTGTCGCTCGACAAGCAGCATCCCAGCGATGTGCTCGACCGGATCGAAGCGCGTGTGTACTACAACGAAGCGGATCATGTGATGGATAACTACACGTTGCGGCAGCCCGACCCGATGAGCAGCATGTCGGCGGGGATGGCGTCTGACGTAAGGCGCCGAACGTTCGGAGCGCGCGCGGCTGCGACGCTCCAACTCGGGGACGATCTCAAGCTCGTAACGGGTGTTGACGCGCAGTCGAATCGTCTCGATTCGCGTTCGGCGATGGGGCAACAGCGCTACGGCGACCAGTCATGGAATGCGCGGACCACAATGTGGAACGCCGGCGCGTTCGGGGAATTGACGTGGTACGCGAACGATGTGTCACGTGTCGTCGGCGGGGCGCGTATCGACTATGCGAGCGCGCGCGACGCACGCGCGACGATCAAGAGCAAGCCGAATCCTACATTTGACGATGACCGCGCTCGCGTGCTGCCGAGCGGCTTTGTGCGTTACGAGCGAGACCTCACGTCGCTGCCCATCACCTGGTACGCGGGAATCGGTCATGCGGAGCGCTATCCGGACTACTGGGAACTGTTTTCAGCCAAGCAGGGGCCTGCAGGCTCGATCAACGCATTCTCGGCGATACAACCGGAGAAGACGACGCAGCTCGATGTCGGCGCGCAATACAAAAGCGACCGGTTCGGGGCCTGGATTTCGGCGTATGCAGGCTACGTACAGGACTTCATTCTGTTTAACTACGCCGCCAGCGTGATGGGCTCAACTACGCAGGCGACTAACGTTAATGCTCAAGTAATGGGCGGTGAGGCCGGCGCGTCATGGAGCCCGATCACACCGCTGCGCGTGGAGACGTCGCTCGCATACGCGTGGGGACGTAACGCGTCGAGTGGCGATCCGCTGCCACAGATACCACCACTCGAAGTGCGTTTGGGGCTCGAGTACACGCGTGGCGCCTGGTCGGTCGGCGGCCTGTGGCGAGGGGTCGCTGCGCAGCATCGGTACGCAACGAACGAAGGCAACGTGGTCGGGAAGGATTTCGGACCGAGCGCTGGATTCGGCGTGTTGTCGCTGCACACGCAATATAACGTCAGCAAGGCTGTGCAGATTTCTGCGGGTGTCGACAATGTGCTGAACAAGGCTTACGCAGAGCATTTGAACCTCGCAGGCAACGCCGGCTTTGGCTACCCGGCGAATGCGCCGGTGACGGAGCCGGGCCGCACAGCCTGGGTGCGTATGAGCGTGAAGATGTAGAGAGTTGGGGGCGTGTCGACGAATAGGCGTTGAGAGCCGGTCGCCCGTTAGTAGGGCCAAGGCATGCGTTTCCTACAACAAGGGTTGAGACGTTGGCCCTTGTTGTTCCTTGCCACATCCCGTCGGTGACAGCGAACTGGCAGACCTGGACAAGTCCGTGCTTGGCATACGGACACCCGAAGCGTTGGCGAAAGCGGTCAAAGCCGAGTTCATAACGCAGGCGACAAGGGGCACCGAAAAGTAGGTTGTGTTCCCTTGAGCAGAACAAGTCCCTCACGGCCCGCCCCTCCTGATGTGGATGACCGAAATATCTCGCACGCTCCGACCTGGCCTCACAACACCATGGCGCGCATGATCCGGCCGGTGGCTTCGTCGGCCGGGTAGAACGCTTCGAGCGCCAACTCGGCAAGTGTCACATCCACGGGCGTGCCGAATACCGCCGTCGTACTGAAGAACGACAGCAGCCCATCGTCCGTGCGCAACTGCATCGGCACGAAAATGCTCGCCGTCGGCGGTACCGCCGGTGCCGGCCCGTGCGCTGCCGCGGGAAACGCCTTCAATTCCTCATACAACTCGCCCAGCGTAGCATCGCCGCTCGCGTGAATTTGCTGACGCAGGCGATGCAGCAGATGCGCACGCCATTCCGGCAGATTGGCAATGCGCGGTGCGAGTCCGTCGGGGTGCAGCGACAAGCGCAGCACATTCACGGCGCCGCTCAGCAACGAAGGGGCGACACCGGCGAGCAGCGGCATCACCGCGCGATTTGCCGCGAGCAGCGTCCAATGCCGGTCGACGGCCAGTGCCGGATACGGCTCGTGACCGTCAAGCACTCGCTGGACGGCTTCGCGGGCGACGGCCATGTCGGGAGCGTCGAACGCACGGGCCTCGAAGCGGGGTGCGAAGCCTGCCGTCACGAGTAGCGCGTTGCGCTCGCGCAGTGGAATGTCGAGCGCTTGCGCGAGGTGCAGGAGCATCTCTCGGCTGGGTTTTGCTCGGCCCGTTTCCACAAAGCTCAAATGGCGAGTGGATATCTCGGCTTCCAGCGCGAGATCGAGTTGGCTCATGCGTCGGCGCTGACGCCAATCGCGCAACAGGGTTCCGATAGCAGGTGTCGTCATGAAGCGGGAGTAGAGGTTGGAAAATGTGCAGCCATTACCTCGCAGGTAATCGACGGGGTGTCATGCCTTCGCGAAGATTATAGCCAGCGAGACACGATGTCTCGTCATCCTGGGCAACGCCGCCAATGGCGCGTTGTCCGGATCGGTCCAACTTCGATGGAGATCACCATGACGTCATCCCGTCAGTCTTCGCTCGAGGCTTCGCGCCACGACTCGCTTCGTTCTTCCTCCTTAGCTTCGTTTCTTGGTCGCGTGATGTTCGCCGACGCGCTTACCAGCGGTGCCGTCGGGCTGTTGCAGGTGCTCGCGGCGGCCCCACTGGCGGCATTGCTGGACCTGCCCGCCATCGGACTGCGCGTCACGGGCCTTGTCCTGCTCGCCTACGCGGCTGCGCTCGTCTGGCTGGTGCGCCGCACCGCGATACCCGCGGGGGCAGCGTGGGCGATTATCGCCATCAACGTGATCTGGGCGATCGACTGCGGTGTGTTGCTGGTGTCGGACTGGATAGAGCCCAATGGGCTGGGCGAGGCTTTCATCGGTGTGCAGATCGTCACCGTGCTGGTGTTCGCCGAGCTGACGTTCATCGGACTGCGCCGCCGTCGGCCGGGGCTAGCCTAATGGGTTTGGTGCCCCCGCGACTTCACGAACTCACAGTCGTTCGACGCTCGCGGGGGGAGCGGGATCACAGGCACCTCGCAATACCTGAATACGATAATATTTCCCCCTTATGAATCGCCGAAAATCGTGGAATGGCAACTGGAGGAAAACAATGAATGGCCAGTGATGATCGCACCAAGATAATTTCCAGGAAAACCCCGGAATCAGCGGCCATGTCAGCAAACATCAAGCGAGCGATGGCGATCACTGCGGCCCTGAATCGGTTGACATACAACGATGCTGATGCAGTCCGGGCAGTGTTCAGTGAGCTCATCGGCAAGAAGGTGGATGACAGCTTCTTGTTGATACCACCGTTCTACACAACCGGCGGGGTCGATATCAGTGTCGGGCGCAATGTTTTCATCAATCAGAATGGACCTATCCGTGATTTCGTGGGCGGGGCATATCATGAGGGGTAAAAGCCATGGATATGCCGATGAAGAAGAAAAGACAAACCGTAGCGCGTCAGGCAGCGGCCCGAGGGCCGCTGCCTGAACTTCCCGAGGAACTGCTGGACCAGTTGGTCAAGGGGCCGATGACGCCGACCGAGGTCCAGGATCTGATGCTGGCGTTCAACAAGGCGATCATCGAACGCGCAATGGGCGCCGAGATGAATCTGCATCTAGGCTACCCGTCGGGCCAGTCCAAGCCGGCCGGGCAAGCCAACGAACGCAACGGTGCCAGCGGCAAGACGGTAATCACTGATCGCGGTCCAGTTCGAGTCGAAGTCCCCCGCGATCGTGACGGCAGCTTCGAACCAATCCTGATCCCAAAGCATGAGCGCCGCTTCACTGGCTTCGACGAACGCATCATTGCGATGTACGCGCGCGGCATGAGCGTGCGCGAGATTCAAGGGTTTCTGGCCGAGCACTACGGCACCGAGGTGTCGCCCGACTTCATCAGTTCGGTCACCGACGAGGTGATGGCCGAGGCGCTGAGCTGGCAGAATCGCCCACTCGAGGCGATGTATCCGGTCGTGTTCTTCGACGCGCTGAGGGTCAAGATCCGCGACGACGGCGTGGTCAGCAACAAGGCCGTCTATCTGGCCTTGGGCATTCAGGCCGACGGCCAGCGTGACGTGCTGGGCCTCTGGATCGAGCAAACCGAGGGCGCCAAGTTCTGGCTCAAGGTGTTCAACGAACTGAAGACGCGCGGTTGCCAGGACATCCTGATCGCCGTGGTCGATGGTCTGAAGGGGCTCACCGAGGCGATCGGCGCGGCCTATCCCAAGACGACTGTCCAGACCTGCATCGTGCATCTGATCCGCAACAGCCTTGAGTACGCCGGCTACAAGGACCGTAAGGTGCTCGCCGCCGCGCTACGCCCGATCTACGCCGCCGCCAGCGAAGAGGCGGCAAGGCAGGCGCTGCAAGACTTCGCCGATGGACCCTGGGGCGCAAAGTACCCGACGATCGTGCAGTCGTGGCAACGCGCGTGGGAGCACGTCGTGCCGTTCTACGTGTTTCCGCCGGAGATTCGACGGGTCGTGTACACCACGAACGCCATAGAAAGTTTAAACATGCAGTTGCGCAAGATCATCAAGACCCGCGGTCACTTCCCGAATGACGAGGCCGCAGTCAAACTGCTCTGGCTGGCGCTGCGCAACGTACTGGCCAAGACCGTGCGGTCCGCCTTCGACTGGAAATCAGCAATGAACCAGTTTGCTATCCTGTTCGGTGAACGATTCACGCAGGCGCGCGGATAACCCGCTGTTCAACCGCCTCGCCCACAAAAGTGCGGACAGGTTCGGGCGGCAAGAACCAGGATCTGATCCTCGTCAGTGTTTTCAATCCACCGCTCAAGGGACGCGAACGGCACAATCTCGATGCCGCCGAAGCGTCCACCTATTAGAGCCCGATTCGATCGGTCCGGAAGTTCAAGACCCCGCTTCTCCGGGTAACGTAAGCAGGAGCGCCAACCCAGCGCGCGCTTAGTACAAAAGAAAGGTGACCGTTCGTGCGTGCCCAGCATCAAGCGTTCTTCTCTTCGCCATTCTTTGCCCGCCTCGCAGATCAGATCCTGCTGTTCCTCGTGCCGCTGGTCATCTTTCAGACGACTGGGAGAGTGTCCTGGTCGGGCATTGCGTTTTCGCTCGAGACGTTTCCGAGGTATCTGTGTTTCCCGGTCCTGGGTGCGCTTTGCGATCGCTATTCGCCGACGAAGCTGATGCACATCAGCCAAACTCTCCGCGCGGCAGTCTGCGTCGTCGGCGTCATCGGATACGACCTCATCGGCGGGATAGGATGGCTGATCGCGCTGTCCGCATTGTGCGGCATGCTGACGAGTCAGGGCATTGTCGCGCGCGAAGTGATGCTGCCGCAGATCTTCAGCAGCCATCGCTTTGAGAAAGTGCTGTCGTATTCGCAACTGGCTGACCAGCTCGGCATGGTGCTGGGTCCGATGCTAGCGGCCATCCTGCTGTCCTGGTGGCGCTGGGAGTTTGTCGTCGCCGCGGCAGCTGTCCTGTTCTTTGCCGCCGATATCGCACTGGCCTACTGGCAAAAAGCCAGCGCATTCGAATTCTCCTTACCGGAAGGCTCACACGGGACCTGGCTCAAGCCCATCAAGACAGCTCTCGCTCACGTCATCCATCTTCCCGGCCTCAAGTCCGTCATCCTGCTGGCGGCCGCCGAGAATCTCGTGATCGGCGTCACGCTTGCGACCTCCGCCGCGATGGTCACCGGCTTCCACCACCAGAACGGACACCATTACGCGGGGTTGCAAACGGCAGGTGCCTGCGTGACGATCGCGATTCTGCTCGCAACAGCAAGACTGCATATCCCGAGGCACATCCTGGGCCTCGTCGGCTTCATCGCCATCTGTGTCGGCGGTGCCATCGCGGCGGCCAGCCCGGGAATAGCAGGGTACGTCTTCGGCTTTCTGCTGATCGTCGGATTCGACAAGATGTTCAACGTGTATATCCGGAGCACGCGGCAGAAGATCATCCCGGCGCGCGATTACGGAAAGACCACGGGCGTCGTTATTCTCCTCAACAACATGACGCAACCGCTCGCCGGCCTCGCGGTGGGTGCGTTTTCGACCCCTCTCGGCCCAAACGCGGTAATTCTGGTCTTGTCTCTGTGCATGGGCGGCCTTGGCCTGCTGGTCTGGCTCGCTCCTCGCATCCGAAAGAACCGGCATCCCTCGACGTCCACGGGCGAAGGCTAGCAGATGACGGGACGGTTTCACGAATACTTCGATCCGCCAACGAGACAAAATAACGCTGACGGTAGACGGACGTTCGGCAACCTATGCGGAATTGCAGGACTACGCATCGACTGTCGAGGGAGCCCTCCGCGGTCCGCCCCGCCATCACGCTGTCAGCCCTCGCGTGCCCGGCGGCCGCCTATCAGAGCACATCGCCTGCTTCGTCATCGATGGCGCGCCGGACACCGCGAACATCGACACGCCTCATGCAGCGACGATCTTCTACATGTCGGGCACGACAGGCGATTCGAAGGGGGTCCCTTGCATGCTTGAGCACGATTGTGTCGACCGATTACCCCGTGACCTTGGGCCGCCGACACTGGGCCCGTCTTTTCTTCCGGCCATCGCGCGTCGAAAGAAATTGGCATCCCTACAGCGATTCCCTGAGTTGGAATATTCCCGCCTGTAATTGTGCACCTGACGGTCCTGGCCTGTCATTACATCTATACGGAGTACTTACTAAGTGCTTACCACCTCATTCGATTGCTGTCGCAACCGCTACAAGCTCTGTGCCGACGGTGAGAAGATGATCTTGAGCTTTCCCGTATAGCTGCCTGCACTTTTCTCCTTGGCATTGAATTCTGGCGTTTCCAACGTCAACGGCATCGGCTTGCACAGGACGGGAACCGGAATGTTCGGTAAATACACCGGCCTGACGTCGGTGTTGTTGCCGCCGAGCAGGCGAATCGTTTCCCCATTGTTCAGCGACTTGCGCTGCCCGTTATGAAGGTAGGTCACGCCGTAGTCGATCCGTTCACCCAGCGATTGCCCCGATGTTCCATCGCGGACCACCGAGAAACTGCTCGGCCCACGTTGCGGCACCGACAGACCATCCATTACCGTCACCTCAAAGTACGAGCTATTCGAGCCGAAACCGTCGTACAGGCACATGTCGATATTCCGACGACCGGTTGTGCGGCCGTCACGGCTGACTTGACCGGTTAAGCCGAGGTCTACCGTCGGTGTCGTCGTGTTGTGCTCCGGCAGGAAGATTTGGACGTTCTTCGTGTAGGTGATGGTGAGCTTGATCTTGAGATTCACCTCAGAGACGAAGCCCCTGTCGCGACGATGCAACCTTAGCTTCCAGTGTGCATCCCATATCCCTCCGGAAGGGAAACGCTTGAATTCGGCCGCGGGGATTTTTGCTTCCAGACGCAACGCGTCTTGAACCACAACTCCGTCGCCACTTCCGTAGTCATCGTTTATACGCTTGTGGTCGTTTGTGTTGCCCACAGTATGCTTACTAGCCCGAAATGACACTACGTGACCCGCTTTGGAACGACGCTCAACAAACATAAGCCGAATTTCCGTACTCCCCTGACTGCCATCTCTAATGTCCTTTGTTGGGCAGGCACCAACACTCGGATTCGAGTCGGAATAGCACAGGAATGTCCCGTTGCTCCAATCCTTTTTCGCCGCAACGTTATTTTCCCCTGATGCAATCAATCGCTTGTCCCACAAGCTGAAATCAAGATGGCCTTGCGACAGATCGAATGCTGCAGGACGGTCCTCATTTATGTCGACCGGAGCAATATCCTGAGCCAGCACGGTCTTAATAGGCAGGATCAAGGCGAGAGAGACCAGCGCCGCCGATAGCAGCGGCATTAATACGAATGCACGAAGAAATTTCATACTGACCTGAGGCCCCTTCAAGAAAAGCTACCAGGCCACCAGGAAAAATTGTCGCGCCTTCGAGTGTGCGGGCATATCGGAATGCTCTGATTCGTGGGGCGTGGAAATCCTCAAGCGCCGTCAGCGCTGCCCAACGGCACATGAGCCTGGACGTGATCATTCATCAGACCTAGAGGGAAGACGTAAGGGCGTCGAAGTTGATAGCCCTCGAGTGACTCAGAGGGCATCTGGGAGACCTAAGAAGGCGGCGCGGGGCTACCTAAGATCCCCGGCGAACCACCTCGCTGGGGCATAGGGCGCTCGAGCGAGTTTGCGCAAATTTGCAAACAGCCATTGCAAAAAAAATGCCGCTCGCCCCCCGGAGAGCGGCATCAAGCCATCGCGCCACGGGGAGTAACGCGATGGGATCCTATGTCGCCAACGAATGCTGGCGACGGATCGGAGCTAGGCACTCCACCATTCGACGTGATGGAGCATGAAGCACAGTGCTTTCGCCCAGGTGGCGTGATAACAATGGCGGGCCTCCCGCGAATCAGACGCGGCACCAACGAATGATGAGTTCGCCGCTCTAGCCAACATGGCCAGAGGCCCGTGAAGCAGGACGTGAGGCATTTTTTCATTACACCTTGCCTGCCTCAATCGGAATTTTCCTAAATTCCATCACTCTTATTCAACGCGTCGTAGCTGCACTCGCAGGCGAGCCCTGCGATGTGGGAAGCGTCAGCGAATTCCGCAAGTCGTCCCGCAGCGTCGCCGATCCTGCCGAGCAATCCTGTGAGCAGATCAAGGACATCCGTTCCGCCGTCGGTTGGCGTGCTTCCGCCGGCAGCGGTGGAACTGCGTACGGAGGCGGTGAAGGCTGCGAGTTGTTTGCGCAGGCGCTCAGAAGAAGCGTCAGAGGCACGAGCGGCAACAACGGCTGTGTCAACTTCCGTGATCGTTTTAGAACTCTCTAATGTGTACGAATCACACACATCAGATGGCCGATTGATTCACGCGCTTCATCAGTTCTTCGGCGCTCTCTTTGCGCTCGCTGTATCGGTCTACAAGGTACGGACCGATGTCGCGTGTCAGCAGCGTGAATTTGACCAGTTCCTCCATCACGTCAACGACGCGGTCGAAATACGCTGAAGGTTTCATGCGCCCGGCTTCGTCGAACTCCATGAACGCCTTGGCCACCGACGACTGGTTGGGAATGGTCAGCATGCGCATCCATCGTCCAAGCACACGCATCTGGTTGACGGCGTTGAACGATTGCGAGCCGCCGCTGACCTGCATCACGGCGAGCGTCTTGCCCTGGGTCGGCCGCACCGCTCCGACCGAAAGCGGAATCCAGTCGATTTGCGCCTTCATGATGCCGGTCATCGCGCCGTGCCGCTCCGGCGAGCACCAGACCATGCCTTCCGACCACAGCACCAGTTCGCGTAGTTCGGCCACCTTGGGGTGGCTGTCCGGCGCGTCGTCCGGCAGAGGCAGGCCGCTCGGATTGAATGTGCGCACATCGGCGCCCATCGCCGTGAGCAGGCGTGCGGCTTCTTCGCTCAGCAGGCGGCTGAACGAGCGCTCGCGCAGCGAACCATAGAGCAGCAGGATGCGCGGCGGATGGGGCGACGCTTTGGCAGGCTGCAGACGATGGATATCAGGGGCGCGAAACAGCGCTGGGTCCACCTGCGGGAGGTCAGTGGTGAGATCGGACACGTTTGCCCTCTGTGATTGTTTCTGTATTCCTCAGGCGCACTCGTACCAGTCTTTGGAGCGGTTGACGATGCGCACCACGAGCAGCATGACGGGGACTTCGATCAGCACGCCCACGACCGTCGCAAGCGCGGCCCCTGAGTTGAATCCGAACAGTCCGATTGCGGTAGCGACAGCCAGCTCGAAGAAGTTCGATGCGCCAATCAGTGCCGATGGACAGGCAATGTTGTGCTTCTCGCCGACGGCGCGATTGAGCCCGTAGGCAAGCGCCGAGTTGAAGAACACCTGGATCAGGATCGGCACAGCGAGCAGCACGATGACGAGCGGTTGCTTCAGCATGGCCTCGCCCTGGAACGCGAAGAGCAACACCAGCGTCGCCAGCAACGCGGTGATGGACCACGGGCCTATTTTTGCCATCGCGGCATCGAACGCGGCCTGCCCCTTAACAAGGAGCAGCCTGCGCAGGATCTGCGCGAGAACGACCGGAATCACGATGTAGAGCACGACGGACGTGAGCAGCGTCGCCCACGGCACCGTGATCGCAGATATACCGAGCAGCAGGCCGACGAGCGGCGCAAATGCGACCACCATGACGCTATCGTTCAGCGCGACCTGGGAGAGCGTGAACAGCGGATCGCCATCGGTCAGCCGGCTCCACACGAACACCATCGCCGTACATGGCGCGGCGGCAAGCAGGATCAGGCCCGCGACGTAACTGTCGAGCTGCTCTGCAGGCAGCATCGGCGCGAACAGGTGCTTGATGAAGAGCCATGCCAGCAGCGCCATCGAGAACGGTTTGACCAGCCAGTTCACGACGAGCGTGACGCCGATCCCCTTAACGTGCTGGCGTACTTCATGCAGCGAACCGAAATCGACCTTGACGAGCATCGGGATGATCATCACCCAGATCAGCAGGCCGACCGGCAAGTTGACGTGCGCGTACTCCATCCGGCCGATCGCCCGGAAGGCACCGGGCAGGACCTGGCCAAGCACGATACCCGCGACGATGCACAACGTGACCCAGACGGTCAGGTATCGCTCAAAAAAGCTGATGGTCGGTTTTACGGCCGACTTCCCCGGAGCGGCAACATTGGGGGGGTTCATGGGATGACTCGACGGAAAGGGTTCAGCTCTGACGGATGTCGTTCAGCGCCAGTTGCAGCTCAGTGTTGTTCAAACGCTCCAGTGGGAGCGCGAGCAGCTGCAGCATGCGGTAGCCGATTGCTTCGCGCGTGAGTTCGAACGCGTGCCGCTTGCCTTCATCGCCGCCCGGCGCGTTCGACGGATCGGCATAGCCCCAGTGAACCTTGACAGGGCTTCCGGGCCAGAACGGGCACTGTTCGGCCGCAGCGCTGTCGCAGACCGTGATGACGATGCGCATCTGCGGTGCGTCGTCCTGCGCGAATTCATCCCAGCTCTTGCTGCGATAGCCTTCCGTATCGACACCAGCGTTCGTCAGCGCTTCAAGCGCGAAAGGATTGATGCGACCGCTCGGGGCGCTGCCCGCGCTATACGCGCGGACGTCCTTGCCGAGATTCTTCGCCCAGTGGTTCAGCATGCCTTCGAAGAGCACGCTGCGTGCGGAATTGTGCGTGCAGAGAATAAGTACGTTCGTGGTCATGGTGTTGCTTTAGGCTGCGTGATCAGCAGCAGGCCGCACCGGCGGGTTTTACCGGGATGCCAACAGGTTTGCCGCCCGGAGCGCAACAGGACGTTGCCGCTGATGACGCCAATGCCTGCCGGCTCTCGCCATATACCGGAGCGCCCTCCAGCGTATGGAAGTGTTCCCAGGCCACACCCTGCGGATCGAGAACCCAATGTTTGTCGCTGCGGGCATAGCAGCAGGTGGTTTCGCCTTGACCGAGCAGAGCCATGTTCGCGGCCTCAGCGTGCCTTGCGAGTTCTGTGAGTTCGGCCGTGTCGTCCACCTGGAAGCCGAAGTGGTCCACACCGGCCTTCGTGCCGCGAGTTGAAATCGCAAAATTCACGCGGGGATCGTCCAGCATCCATTTCGCGTAGTCCGTCTCGACGCGCGCCGGTTCTGCGGCGAACAGCTTCGAATAGAACGCGACACTGGCTGCGAGGTCGTCAACGTGGACGTGGACGTGAAATCGTTTCACGGTAATTCTCCGTCAGGATTTGCGCGAGGTCGTGTTACGTTCAGAGCAAGGCTGCCCTTGGCAGCAGTTCTCGGTCAGAAAACCAAGCACTGAGTCCATTTGGTCATAGGCAGCGCGATAGATCAGGCTGCGCCCGTCTCGCTCTTGCGTGACAAGCCCTGCATGCATCAGCTCCTTCAGGTGAAAGGAGAGCGTCGCGTTAGGAACATCGAGCTGTTCCGCCATGACACCCGGCGTCAAGCCAGTCGGACCAGCGACGACCAGCATGCGGAACACACGCAGGCGCAGTTCGTGGGCGAGTGCCGCAAGGGCGCGGATAACATCTTTATTTTCCATAATTCCAATATATTCGAAATAAAACGTGAAAGCAAGCCAGTGCAGTAGTTCATCGGGGACGTGTTCCCTCGACTTGCTTGACGAGGTAAGCCCCCTCGCTTAGGGCGAATGGTAGCCTTGGGGGCTTGCTGTTATCACGACTTCGAGGATGCAGGATACAAATCGCGTACAAATCGACGACCAGCTCGTTCATCAATTGATCCGCGAGCAGTTTCCCGAATGGGAAAGCCTACCGGTTGCAATGATTGAGCCAGGAGGCTGGGACAATCGGACCTTCCGTTTGGGCAACGATATGGTGGTCAGAATGCCGAGTGGCCCTGCATACGTTGCACAAGTCGAAAAGGAACATCGGTGGCTTCCTAAGTTGGCGCCACATTTGCCTCTCCAGATTCCCCAACCCCTGGTTGAGGGAATGCCAGGCAGTACCTATCCATGGCCATGGTCTGTTTATAAATGGATTGAGGGAGAGCCGGCCAAGGCAGAATTGATCGAAGACATGAATCAATTCGCCAACTCCCTTGCAGAGTTTCTCGATGCACTTCACCAAATCGATGTCAAGGGTGCGCCCCTGGCCGGGCCGCACAATTTTCATCGAGGCGGACAGCTAGCAGTTTACGATCAGGAAATTCGAGCGGCCCTTACCAAACTTCATGGCGATATCGACACGAGAGCAGTCGAGCAATTGTGGAACGTTGCCTTACAGTCTGAGTGGCGAGCCACTCCGGCATGGGTTCACGGAGACGTCGCGTTCGGCAATCTGCTTGTCACCGACGGGCGGCTGAGTGCAGTCATTGACTTTGGTAGCTCGGCAGTGGGCGACCCCGCGTGCGACCTTGTAATCGCCTGGACTCAATTTTCCGGAACAAGCCGGGCAGTGTTCCAGAACAGGCTATCTTTTGACGAAGACACGTGGAACCGTGCACGCGGTTGGGCTTTATGGAAAGCGTGTATTGTCGCGGCAAAGCATGATGGCAATCAACGCGAGGCGGAAAAGTCTTGGACTGTCATCAACGAAGTACTGAGCGACTCGCGTTAGTCGACGGGCATCTTCCATGGCAACAGCGTGTCGTAATCGTCGACGGTCTTCGCCGGTGGGAGACGCTGGAACCGCCAGGTGAGGTATCGATACAGATCTCTGCGAACGAACACCTGACGTGGGTGCGAAGCAGATGGGGCATGCAGATTGGACCATGATCGCGCGAATCTACGGGCGATGGATGCCTTCCGCGGACGTGCGCGCCGGAGACAAAGCCGTAGAAAAGTTCGCCAGAAAGGCTGGCACAGAAGCTGGCATTTCGGGAGAAAAACAGGCAAAAACCGGCTAGATTTTTGCCAGCCTTAAATTTCGACCCAATGATTTTTAAGGGTTTTTTGGTGCGAGGAAGGGGACTCGAACCCCTACACCCTTGCGGGCGTCAGGACCTAAACCTGGTGCGTCTACCAATTTCGCCATCCTCGCAGCCCGTGGGCGTCGCTCACCTGGGTAAGGTACGACGCCCGGCATCGGGTCGACGGCATGCGTCCTGTCGGACATGAAAAGAGGCGACTCGCCACCGCCCCGCTGCATGCGTCAAAGCAGGCGAGCATTCTACACGAAGTGAATTTCACCAGCAATCTGCCAATTCCATCTTTGCCCCACACGCGTCACCATGCCCCGCAATGCTAGAATTCGCACCAATTCATGGCATCTGCCCCGGTTGCGCGCCCGCGCACCCACTTCCGGGCACCTGACCAAACCGATACCCCATTCGCATGCAACCCCACGAGAACGCCGACGAGCACTCCGGCTCCCCCGCCAACCCCGCCCAGGGCCACCCGCAAGCCAACGACTACTGCCGCCAGAAAGCCGGCCCTCCCGGCTCCGCCCTCTACTACGCGCTGCTGCAACTCCCGCCGTCCAAGCGCGACGCGGCTTACGCCGTCCACGCCTTCTGCCAGGAAATCGCAGACATCCACTCGGCCGTCCACGATCCCGGCGTCGCCCACGCCAAGCTCGACTGGTGGCGCCAGGAACTCGCTCGCCTCTTCTCCGGCACGCCGGCGCACCCCGTCACACGCGCCCTCACGCCCGTCGTCACATCGTCCAGGCTGTCGCGCGACGCCTTCGAAGCCGTTCTGCACGCCGCCGAGATGGATCTCTCACAAATGCGCTATCTCGACTTCGCCGGCCTCGCCCACTACTGCGACGCCGCCGGAGGCGCCCCCGCAGAACTCGCCTCGCACGTCTACGGTTTCGATGACACCCAGACCCCCGCCCTCGCCCGCGCGCTCGGCCACGCCATCACGCTCGGCCGACGCGTCACAGACGCGGGCGTCGACGCACGCGCCGGATACGTCTATTTCCCCATCGACGAATTGCAGCGCTTCGGCGTCACGGCCGCCGACCTACAGAACGGCAAGTACTCCCCCGCATTCGTCGAATTGATGAAGTTCCAGCACGCACGCGCACGTCAAGCCATCGTCGACGCAGCCGCAGCGATCCCCAAGCGCGATCGCCGCAAACAAAAACCATTACTCGCACTCGCCGCGCTGCAACTGGCCCTCCTCGATGAAGTCGCCGCCAGCGACTATCAGGTGCTCCATCAACGCATCGACCTCACACCGCTTCGCAAATTCTGGCGCGCGTGGCGCGCTCGTTGAACGTCGCCGACGAACGAGCTCAGGAAACGCGAGCGCTGTTCCCGTGCTGACGAATCGGCGTACCGAACGCTGTGAAAACCCATAAATCGTCATGCCGGGGCAATACGCACGACTTTCGTCGGCACCGCGCAACCGACTCACACCCGTAACACGTCCAGCGGCTTGAACGCTCCGCCGAGCACCGGCTGCGGGCTCATTCCCCACCATCGCTGCAACACGGTCGCGTAGACGTCGCGAAAGTCGACGGCGAACGGCAGGTTGCCGTTGCCATCCAGACGGTCCAGACGCGGCACCTCGCCGTACAACCCGCCTCGCACCCGGCCGCCCGCGATGAAGTGCGGCGCAACCGTGCCGTGATCCGTTCCGTTGCTCTGGTTCTCTCGCGGACGCCGACCGAACTCGGCATATGTCACGATCATCGTCGACTGCCAGCGGCCCAGTTCCGTGAGCCCCGCGCGCAACGCCATCATCCCCTGCGCCAACTGACGCAGCAGATTGGCCTGCTGCCCCGGCTGATCCTGGTGCGTGTCGAAGCCGTTCAGCGTCAGACGCAACACCGCGACGCCGCGCCCCGGCTGCGGCACCCCCGTCGGCGAATCGGCCGCCGCAACAACCTGCAACGCCGTCTTCACCACATTGCCGAACGCGCCCGATGGCATCGACGTCTTGAGCACATACTGGCCCTGCCGCGGACGCAACCCATCCGCTGCCTTCACAATGTCGTTCTCCACCCTCAGCACGTGCGCCAGCGCAGGATTGCTCACCTGCGCCGCATTTGCCGAGGCCAGCCCCGCATCGCGAAGAAACTGCGCCGGATTGGTCAACGTGACCGCACGCGCGCCGCCAGCGAGCGGCCCGAGCTCCGCGCTACCGACGATGATGCCGTCAGCATCGAACCCCGCCGGAACCGCATGCTCGGCGAACGCACGCGACAGCCAGCCGTCTCGCAAATACTCGTCGGCGCGCGACGCCGTATTCCATATTTCGATCGATCGGAAATGCGACAGATTCGGCTGCGGATACCCCACGCCCTGCACGATCGCCAATTCCTTCGCTTGCCACATCGGCATGAGCGCCCCCAACTCCGGGTGCAGCCCGCTATGGCCGTCAAGCTGGATGATCTTCTCGCGCTTGATGCCAATGTTCGGCCGCAGACTGGCATACAACGGATCGCCGTACGGAATGACGGTATTCAAGCCGTCATTGCCGCCCTTGAGCTCGATGAGGATAAGCAAGTTGCCGTAGTTGCCACCGGCCTGTGCCATGCCTCTCCCCGGCGCACCCGGTGTACCCGGTGTACCCGGCAGCGTGCCGGACAGATCGCGCGCTGCCGCCACCGCGGTCAGCGGCGTCAGCCATGCCGCACCCAGCCCCGCCGCAAACGTCAGAAAATCCCGCCGCCGAAATTCACGCATCTCACACCTCTCACCACCCACATTGGCCTGCATTCATCGGACACGCACGCGCATGGCACACGCACCCACTTCCCCGTCACACGAACCCGCACCTCGCCCCTCCGAGTACCGACCGCGCAGACTCCAGCGCCCTGGCCCGCTCACTTCAACTGGTACGCGGGATCCATGAGCAGCGCCTGCAGATACGCCGCGCTGCTGTCGCCGGAGGTCTGCGGCGCGGCAGGGGCGAACGGCAACACCGCCCGCTGCAACGCTTCGCGCGACGCGGCGTCCGGCACGTCGACCGGCCCCAACGCATACGGCTGCAACCAACGCGCGAGATCGAACCGCACACCCGCCACCGTTCTCGGCATCGCCGGCGTCGCACGCAACGCCGTACGCTGCACGCCCGCCCGCGCCGACATCGACGGCGCCATCATCGACGGTCCGCCCGCATTGGCATTCTCCGTCGCCCGGAACATGCGCTCGACGAACTGCTTGCGCGCGAGCAACGTCGTACTGTCGATCCACGCGTCGCCACCCGGCCATCCCTTCACGTTGGGCGGGCGAAACAAGTCCTGACCGAGCACCCGCATCTGCTGCGCGAGCATCTGCGGATCGTCGTAGCCGATGTCGAACTCGCGCACCGCATCCGTCACGAATTCCGATGGCGATTTGACCAGCGTGCCGCGATTTCGTGTGTCCCAGAACGCAGGCGCGAGGAACAAGGCCCGCAGCGCGACGCGTATGTCGTAACCACTCGCACGAAACGCGTCGGCCACTTTCGCGGCTTGCACCGGATCGGGCGTCGGCGACACGAATTCGCGCCACAGCTTGCCCGTCAGGAACGTCGCCGTTTCCGGACGCCCCAGCAGGATGTCAAGCACCTGGTCGCCGTCGAAATCCCCCGTCTGCCCGAGCACCGTCTTCACGCCCGTGTCGTGAACGTTCGCTCGCCATGCATAGGTCATCGCCGGCCGATCGATGCTCCAGCCCGTGTAGGCACGCGCCGCCTCGCGCACATCCTGCTCGCTGTAATGCCCTTCGCCGAGTGTGAACAACTCCATCACCTCTCGCGCGAAATTCTCGTTGGGACGCCCCTTGCGACTGCCCGCGCCATCGAGGTAGATGAGCATCGCGGGATCCTTCGACACCTCATGGAGCAATGTGCCGAAGTTGCCCAGCGCATTTGCCCGCAACAGGACGTTCTGCCGATAGAGCACGACAGGCTCGCGCACCTTGTCGTCGCTCGACACGAAGTGGTTGTGCCAGAACAAGGTCATGCGCTCGGTCAGTGGCGACGGCGTGCTGGCCATCTCCTGCGCCCACCATCCCGCGAGCGACGCCGCCATGCGGTTGCGCCGCTCGTTGAGCGCCTTGCGCTGCTCGTCGGTCATGTTCTTGGCGGGCGCGCCATACAACGGCGGGTCGTTCACCCAGTCGGGCGGCAGCGTGACCGCGGCGCGACGCGTCTGTGACAGCAGTCGGTCGACGGCCTGCACACGCGTCAACCCGACGAACGGCGCCAGCTCGCGCGCATCGGGCGCGTAGCCAGTTCGGGTAAGCAGATAGCGCGCATCGTCAGCGCTCAGGACACGCGATGCCGGATCGACTGCGCGCTCGGCGCCGCGCGATGGCGCCGTGCGAGACTTGTGCGTCGTCGTCGAGTGCTTCGCGGTTTCGGCATGCACGCCGGGCGGCGCCGCCCCCATCGCGACGATCACGACCGGCGCCAGCAACAGCCGACCGAGTCGCGTCGCACCTGCCGCATATCGCTTGCGACGAGCGCAAAAAAAGCCAGCGTCGACAGAGGCTGGCGGGGTTCGATTCGGCTTCATGAGACGCTCGCGTCAATGTGACATTACTGGCGTTTGGGGGGAAGCGTAGTTCGGCGGCAACGTTCTTCCTGGAAGCAATCAGTGAGTGTACAACTCGCGCACGGCATCCTGGATGTGCTGACGCAGCAGACGCCTGTCTTCGGCCGACATGTGACCATTGGAACGGCGGCCCGGCGGATTCCGCAAATCGTCGCTGCGACGCTCGGTCCCGGGATCGCTCGCGGTTGGCGCCCCCTTCGACGGACTGCGCGGCGAAGGCGCCGGCATGTTGCGCTGCAGCCTGGGTTCGCTTGCGTCTTGCGTCTGGGCACTGAAATGGGGCACGGGACGGGCATAGGTCACGCTCAGGTGTCCCCAGAGCATGATTCCCCCGAACAATAGCGTCAACTCAGCAGCCCATCTCATCTTGTGCGTATGTCCTTCATGCCATGCAGCTGTTTTCGCCCTGGCAGGGCTGCAAGTGTACCGACTGCCTATGGTCAGCGCACAAGCCGTAGGGTAAATTGTGTAACCCTTTGTAACCCGCTTTGGCGGCCTCCTCAGTTCGCAACATTTCGGGCTAAGATACGTGGCATGGAAAACAAAAACTCTCCCAAAATTCTGGTTGTCGACGACGATCCGCGCCTGCGCGACCTGTTGCGTCGTTACCTCGGGGAACAGGGTTTCAATGTCTTCGTGGCCGAAAATGCGACGGCCATGAATAAGCTCTGGGTGCGCGAGCGTTTCGATCTGC
This sequence comes from Pandoraea pulmonicola, assembly GCF_000815105.2. NCBI lineage: Bacteria > Pseudomonadati > Pseudomonadota > Betaproteobacteria > Burkholderiales > Burkholderiaceae > Pandoraea > Pandoraea pulmonicola. The sequence goes on from NZ_CP010310.2 coordinate 3,389,340, forward strand.
TCGTGCTGGACCTGATGCTCCCCGGTGAAGACGGTCTGTCGATTTGCCGCCGCCTGCGTGGCGCGAATGACCGCACGCCGATCATCATGTTAACGGCCAAAGGGGAGGATGTCGACCGAATCGTCGGCCTCGAAATGGGCGCGGACGACTATCTGCCCAAGCCCTTCAATCCGCGCGAACTCGTCGCCCGCATTCACGCCGTGCTGCGTCGTCAAGCGCCACCCGAGCTTCCCGGTGCGCCCAGCGAAACGATGGAGACGTTCGAGTTCGGCGACTTCGCCCTGAACCTCGCCACGCGTACGCTCACCAAGAACGGCCAGGAAATCGCCCTCACCACCGGCGAGTTCTCGGTGCTCAAGGTCTTCGCACGGCATCCGCGTCAGCCGCTATCGCGCGAGAAGCTCATGGAACTGGCACGCGGTCGCGAATACGAAGTGTTCGATCGCAGCCTCGACGTCCAGATCTCGCGTCTTCGCAAACTCATCGAACCGGACCCAGGCAGCCCCCGCTTCATCCAGACCGTCTGGGGCCTCGGCTACGTGTTCATCCCGGATGGCGGCGCGTGATCGGCGAGCCTCACGTCTCATGCAGCAAAACGGCGCCGGTCGCACCACGTTCGCGTGGCTCGCGCATCGGTGTCGTGACTTGTCCCCTGCCGTCCCCCGTGCCGCAGTTCTCCATTGACCTCGAGCGCCGCCGGCCGACGCTTCAGGTCGTCCCTTCCGTAGGCATGACGCTTTAGACGGAGCAACCCCATGCATCCGATCCGGATGGTACGCGGGCTGTTCGGTGGTCTGTTCTGGCGTACCTTTTTCCTCATCGCCCTGCTCATCGGCGTCAGCCTGGCCGCCTGGTACCAGAGCTTTCGCGTGATCGAACGCGAGCCCCGGGCACAACGCGTCGCGCAGCAACTCGTGTCGATCGTCAAACTCACGCGCACGGCGCTGCTCTACTCCGAGCCGGATCTGCGCCGCGCACTGTTGCAGGACCTGGAGAGCAACGAAGGCATTCGCGTGTATCCTCGCGAACCCGCCGACAAGGTGGAAAAGCAGCCTGGTGGCGTGGTCCAGGATCTGATCGTTCGCGACGTGCAGCGCCGCCTTGGCACCGATACCGTCATCGCCGCCGAAGTCAACGAAATCCCGGCGATGTGGATCAGCTTCAAGATCGATGAAGACGACTATTGGGTCGCCATCGAGCAGGACCGCATCGATACGGCCACCGGTCTGCAGCTTTTCAGCTGGGGCACGTTCGCGCTCGCGCTCTCGCTCATCGGCGCCGCCTTCATCACCGCGCTCGTGAACCGGCCGTTCGCGCGCCTCGCCCACGCGGCGCGCGCCATCGGCGAGGGGCAGCGCCCCGATCCGTTGCCCGAGCGCGGCATGGGCGAAGCCGCCGAGGCCAACCGCAGTTTCAATCAGATGGTGCAGGAACTGGAACGGCTCGAGGCCGACCGTGCGCTCATGCTCGCCGGCATCTCTCACGACCTGCGCACGCCGCTCGCCCGGCTGCGACTGGAAACGGAGATGAGCCCGTCGGAAGAATCGGTCAAACGCGACATGATCAGCGACATCGAACAGATGGACGAGATCATCGGCCGCTTCCTCGACTACGCCCGCCCCGCCTCGCGCGCGATGCAGTCGCTCGACCTCTCGGACATCGTCCGCGAGACGGCCGCCACCTTCGAGGCCCGCGAAGATCTGAAGATCACCATGGAACTCGACGATGCCGCGCCCGTGCTCGCCGAGCGCACCGATCTCAAGCGCCTGCTCACGAACCTGATCGAGAACGCACGCAAATACGGCCGCGATCCGGAAACGGACATCGCCAACGTGCATATCTCGACGCGAGTCCTCGGTGAACGCGTCGAAATGCGCGTGCGCGACACCGGCCCCGGCATTCCCGAAGACCAGCTCGCGCTCGTGTTCCGCCCGTTCTATCGCGTCGATACGGCGCGTACCAAGGCCGACGGCACGGGGCTCGGCATGGCGATCGTCCAGCGCATCGCCTCGCGCTACAAAGGCCACGCGTCGCTGCGAAACGTTCGCCCGGGAAGCGGCCTTGAAATCATCGTGTCATTCCCGCTTGCTAAATAAAGGGGTGTAACGCCGGGCAAATTTGGCTATGCTCAGGGCTTGCCTTTCGGGCACCCCGCAAAATCCTATCGACGGGATTTGATTTAACTATCTCCCATATAAAAATAAACTATTGCTATCAATTAATTGATAGCGTATACTGCTTTAGTTGGCCGGGATCGTGAGAATCCGGTCAGTTGCAGGTTGCGATGTACCTATGACATCCAACATTCACCGCATCTATTAAGGAGTAAATCGATGAAAACTGTCGGCGACAAACTCGAAGCGTTCTCGGTTCAAGCGGCCAAGCCTGGTTTCAACAACCACGAAGAAAACGGCCAGTCGGCGTTCGAAACGATCACCGAAGCCTCGTTCCCGGGCAAGTGGAAGATCATTTACTTCTACCCGAAGGATTTCACGTTCGTGTGCCCGACCGAAATCGTCGAATTCGCCAAGCTGACCCAGGATTTCGCGGATCGCGACGCCGTGCTGCTCGGCGGCTCGGGCGACAACGAATTCGTGAAGCTGGCATGGCGCCGTGAGCACAAGGACCTGAACAAGCTGAACCACTACTCGTTCGGCGACACCACGGGTGCCCTGATCGACCAGCTCGGCGTGCGTGACAAGGAAGCCGGCGTGGCCCTGCGCGCAACGTTCATCGTTGACCCGGACAACACCATCCAGCACGTTTCGGTGAACAACCTGAACGTCGGCCGCAACCCGGAAGAAGTGCTGCGTATTCTGGACGGCCTGCAAACCGACGAACTCTGCCCGTGCAACCGCGCGGTCGGCGGTGCAACGCTGTAAGCATCGTCTCGAAGCCCGCGCAAGCGGGCTTTTTCAGCCCAAAGCAATAGGAGAAATTTATGGAATTCCTCACCGCGATTAAGGCGCAGATCCCCGACTACGCCAAGGACATCCGCCTGAACCTCGACGGCACGATCGCCCGCTCCTCGCTGGAAGGCAACGATGCCGTGGGCGTGGCCCTCGCCGCCGCGTTCGCGGCCAAGAGCCAGCCGATCGTCAAGGCGATCCGCGAAGCCGGCGTACTGTCTCCCGAAGAGCTGGAAGGCGCGTTGACCGCTGCCGCGCTCATGGGCATGAACAACACGTGGTACCCGTATCTTGAGATGGCCGACAATGCCGATCTCAAGAACGAGAAGGCGCAACTGCGCATGAACGGCTATGCAACGCGCGGCGGCGTCGATCAGCGCCGCTTCGAGATGTATGCGCTCGCCGCGTCCATCGTCGGCAAGTGCCACTTCTGCGTGAAGTCGCACTACGGCCTGCTCGCCAACGAGCAAGGCATGAGCACCGCGCAACTGCGCGACGTCGGCCGCATCGCCGCGGTCATCAACGCCGCTGCGCAAGTGCTCGCCGCCGAGGCCGCTTAAGCTATTCAAGCTACTTACGCGACGTACGCCGCGTAAGTAGCATAAGTGGCTAACACCGGCCATTTCGACATGGCGCATGCGGCGAAGCGATGCGCGACAGAACGAAACGGCGCTGAGGGATGGCTTCCCGCAGCGCCGTTTCGTCATGGACGCCATTCATGCGAGCGTCGCATCGACACCCGCCACGCACCGATTCAGATGGCGACGAGCAACGCCGCCGCCTGCGCTTCGATAGCTTCCTGACGGCCGAGATAGCCCAGCTTCTCGTTCGTCTTCGCCTTCACATTGACCTGTCCCACGCTCACACCGAGTGCGTCGGCGACCGATTGCGTCATCGCACCGATATGCGGTGCGAGCTTCGGCGCCTGCGCGATCACGGTGCAGTCCACGTTGACGACGTCATAGCCCTGCTCGCGCACGCGACGCATCGCTTCCTTGAGCAATACGACACTGTTCGCCCCCTTGAACGTAGGATCGGTGTCGGGGAAGTGGCGACCGATGTCGCCCAGCGCCGCCGCGCCCAGCACGGCGTCGGTGATCGCATGCAGCAGCACGTCTGCATCGGAATGGCCGAGCAGGCCTCGATCGAACGGAATGGTCACGCCGCCCATCACCAGCGGACGGCCCGGTACGAGCGCATGCACGTCGTAGCCCTGCCCAATCCGCAGTTTCGGCACGTTCGGCCCATTGGACTGCGCGCCAGATGCGCGGGAGGAATCGGCTTGTTCAGTCATTGAGTATCGTCCAGATGCGAAGAAACGGTACAACGGATACGTGGGAGCGGGCCCGAAGCCCTCACGCTCACGCCGGCTTGGTGGCGCCAAGGAACGCCTCGGCGAGTGCGAAGTCCTCGGGATATGTCACCTTGAAGTTGCGCAGACTGCCGCGCACGAGCTTCGGCGCATGGCCGAGGCGCTCGATGGCGCTCGCTTCGTCGGTGACTTCGGCGCCCGCGGCAAGCGCATCTTCCAGCGCGTGACGCAGCATGCCGAGACGGAACATCTGAGGCGTTTGTGCCTGCCACAGGCCGTCGCGCGACTCGGTCGCCTGCACGGCGGCCAGCGTCCCCTTCTCGACAGGGGAGTGCTCGCGCTTGAGCGTATCGGCCACCGGCAACGCCAGAATACCGCCGACGGGATCGTCACGCAACGCTTCGACCAACGCACGAATCAGCGTCGGCGTGATGCCGGGGCGCGCCGCATCGTGCACGAGCACCCAGTCGCTGTCCTGCGCTCCAAACTCGGTGAGCGCCTGCAGGCCACCGAGCACCGACGCATGACGCGACGGACCGCCGCAGCGGCGCACCGCGAAACGCAACGGGCCGAAACGCCGGCCATCGAAATGATCGTCGTCCGGGGCCAGCACCAGCACGGTCTGTGCGAACTCCGAACAGGCGTCGAACGCCGCGAGCGCATAGTGAAGCATGGCACGTCCGCCCACGCTCCGGTATTGCTTGGGCACGTCTGCCCCGGCACGCACACCGGCGCCGGCGCACGGGATGACGGCAAAAAGTCGGTCGCTCACGATAAAACGCAGGTAAGGGTAAAGCGGGGATTTTATAATAGACGCTGACTGTCACGGGGCCCCATGTGGATGGAGTCCCGTGCTTTGCCATTTCTGCAACGCTTTTCCTATGTCATCCGCCAACGCCCTATCCCGTAATACCGTGCCCGTGCCGCTCGTGAAAGCGGGACAGCGCTATGCCTTTGCCGGCTCGCACGCCTCGAGCGACGCCCTGCTCATCGCCCGCTACTTCGAAGAAAACCGCGAACGCGTGCCGCTGCTCGCCGTCGTGTGCGCGCAGGCGACCGACGCACTGCGTCTGCAGCAGGAGCTCAAGTGGTGCGCGCCCGAGGCGCGCGTGCGCCTGCTGCCCGATTGGGAAACGCTGCCGTACGACACGTTTTCCCCGCACCAGGACCTTATCTCGGAGCGTCTGGCCACGCTGCACGACCTTGGCGAGAAGCGTTGCGACATCGTGCTGGTGCCGGCCACCACCGCGCTCTACCGCATGGCCCCCGCGAGTTTCATGGCGGCCTACACGTTCTTCTTCACGCAAGGCGAACGGCTCGACGAAGCGCGCCTGAAGTCGCAGCTCACGCTCGCCGGCTATGAGCACGTGAGTCAGGTCATGCGCCCCGGCGAATATTGCGTGCGCGGCGGCCTGATCGATCTCTACCCGATGGGCTCGGCCCTGCCCTATCGCCTCGATCTGTTCGACGACACGATCGACAGCATCCGTGCGTTCGATCCGGACACACAGCGCAGCCTGTACCCGGTCAAGGAGGTGCGTCTGCTGCCGGGTCGTGAATTTCCGTTCGACGAACCGGCCCGCACGGCCTTTCGCGGCCGCTGGCGCGAAGTCTTCGAGGGCGACCCGAGCCGCAGCCCGATCTACAAGGACATCGGCAGCGGCGTGCCCTCGGCGGGCATCGAGTACTACCTGCCGCTGTTCTTCGAAGAAACCGCCACGCTGTTCCACTATTTACCCGCCGACGCGCAACTGGTCTTCGTGGGCGATCTGGAAGCGGCGATCCATCGTTTCTGGAACGACACGCGTCAGCGCTACAACTTCCTGTCGCACGACCGCGAACGGCCCGTACTGCCGCCGGAGCAACTGTTCCTGCTCGATCAGGACTTCTTCACGCTCGCCAAGCCGTTCGCTCGACTGACCCTGCCGACGCCGGGCGACGGCACCTGGGCGATCGCGCTGCCGCCGCTCGCGATCAACCGTCGCGCCGACGATCCGCTCGCCGCGTTGCGCGCCTATCTCGCCCGCACACCCGCCCGCGTGCTGCTGTGCACCGACTCCGCCGGCCGTCGCGAAACGCTGCTGCAACTGCTGCACGACAACGATTTGCGCCCGGTCTCCGTCGAATCGTTCGAAGATTTCCTCACGTCCGACGCGCGCTTTGCCATCGGCGTCGCGCCACTCGCCGCCGGTTTCCTGCTGCCGACGGAAGATCTCGCCTTCGTCACCGAGAACGAGCTTTACGAGGGCCTCGCGCGCCGTGCCGGCAAACGTCGCCAGGAGCAGGCGACCTCGGTCGACTCGATGGTGCGCGATCTCGCCGAGCTCAAGGTCGGCGATCCGGTGGTGCACAGCCAGCACGGCATCGGTCGCTACCAGGGCCTCGTGAGCATGGACCTCGGCGAAGGCGAAACCGAGTTTCTGCACCTCGAATACTCGGGCGACAGCAAGCTGTATGTGCCCGTCTCGCAACTGCATCTGATCTCGCGCTACAGCGGCGCCGATCCCGACACCGCGCCGTTGCACTCGCTCGGCTCCGGCCAGTGGGAGCGCGCCAAGCGCCGCGCTGCGCAACAGATCCGCGACACCGCCGCCGAACTGCTCAATCTGTACGCGCGTCGCGCCGCGCGCTCGGGGTATGCGTTCGAACTGTCGCCGCGTGACTACGAGAAGTTCGCCGACAGCTTCGGCTTCGAGGAGACGCCGGACCAGGCCGCCGCCATCGCCGCCGTGATGAGCGACATGACGAGCGGGCGTCCGATGGACCGACTGGTATGTGGCGACGTCGGCTTCGGCAAGACCGAAGTGGCGCTGCGCGCGGCCTTCATCGCCGTGCTCGACGGCAAGCAGGTCGCCCTGCTCGCACCCACGACGCTGCTCGCCGAGCAACACGCGCAAACCTTCTCCGACCGCTTCGCGGACTGGCCGGTGCGCATCGCCGAACTGTCGCGCTTCAAGACCGCGAAGGAAGTGAACGCGAGCGTGAAGGCAATCAACGAGGGACAGGTCGACATCGTGATCGGCACGCACAAGCTGCTCTCGAACGACATCCAGTTCCAGCGCCTCGGACTCGTCATCATCGACGAGGAACACCGTTTCGGGGTGCGCCAGAAGGAAACCCTCAAGGCGCTGCGCGCCGAAGTGGACGTGCTCACGCTCACCGCCACGCCGATCCCGCGCACGCTGGGCATGGCGCTCGAGGGGCTGCGGGACTTTTCGGTCATCGCCACCGCGCCACAGAAGCGCCTCGCGATCAAGACGTTCGTGCGACGCGAGGAAGACGGCGTGATCCGCGAGGCCATGCTGCGCGAACTCAAGCGCGGCGGGCAGGTGTATTTCCTGCACAACGAAGTCGAGACCATCGAGAACCGCAAGGCGCAACTGGAAGCACTCGTGCCCGAGGCGCGCATCGTCGTCGCGCACGGGCAGATGCACGAGCGCGATCTGGAGCGCGTGATGCGCGACTTCGTCACGCAGCGCGCCAACGTGCTGTTGTGCACGACCATCATCGAGACCGGCATCGACGTGCCCACGGCCAACACGATCCTGATGCATCGCGCGGACAAGTTCGGTCTCGCACAGTTGCACCAGTTGCGTGGCCGCGTGGGCCGCTCGCACCACCAGGCATACGCGTATCTGCTGGTGCACGATCCGAAGGCACTGACCAAGCAGGCGCAGCGCCGTCTGGAAGCGATTCAGCAGATGGAGGAACTCGGCGCGGGCTTCTATCTGGCCATGCACGATCTGGAGATTCGCGGCGCGGGCGAAGTGTTGGGCGACAAGCAGTCGGGCGAGATTCACGAGATCGGCTTCCAGCTCTATACCGACATGCTGGCCGACGCCGTGAACGCGCTCAAGGCCGGCCGCGAGCCGGATCTCACCGCGCCACTGGCCGCCACGACGGAAATCAACCTGCACGTGCCGGCCATTCTGCCGAACGATTACTGCGGCGACGTCCAGGAGCGTCTCTCGCTCTACAAGCGCCTCGCCAACGGCACCCACGCCGACGCCATCGACACGATCCAGGAAGAGCTCGTCGACCGCTTCGGCAAGCTGCCGCAGCAAGCGCAGGCGCTCATCGAGACACACCGCCTGCGCCTGCTGGCCAGGCCGCTGGGCATCACCAAGATCGACGCGGGCGAGGAAGCCATCGCGCTGCAGTTCGAGCCGACCCCGGCCGTCGATCCGATGCGCATCATCGAACTCGTGCAGAAGCATCGCCATATCAAGCTTGCCGGTCAGGACAAGCTGCGCATCGAGGCCAAGCACGCCCAACTGACCGACCGCGTACGCGCCATCAAGGAGACGCTGCGCGCGCTGAGCGCCCCCGGCGCACGCGCGGCCTGACGTTCACATCTCTCATGCACACGGCAACGAGCGCGACGATGGGCTCGCCGCCGTGTGCAGCGCACCAATTTCCGCTAGCCCGGATCCGGAAGCACCGGGCAAACCCTTGCCCGGCGTGCCGATTCCCGCGAGGTAAGAACCGTTGTGCAAGCAACCTTTTACCTCTAAATTATTTTTGAGTACCATTTCCCAGATCGTATGCCGTATATGACTGGAAGATTTCCGGAGATTCGAATGACAAGCGCTTCCCCCCAAGCCATTGCCCCGCAGGCCGCCACCGAGAGCCAGCCGGCATCGCTCGACTGGATCACGAAGCTGGTCAGTATCGACACCACCAGCCGCGAATCGAACCTGGGCCTGATCGAGACGGTGCGCGACTCGCTCAAGGACGCCGGCGTGGAGCCGTGGCTGTCCTACGACGCCACCAAGCGCAAGGCCAACCTGTTCGTGACGCTGCCGGCCGCCGACGGCAATACGCAAGGCGGCATCGTCCTGTCGGGCCACACCGACGTGGTGCCGGTCGACGGCCAGGCCTGGGACATCGATCCGTTCAAGCCGGTCGTGCGCGACGGCAACCTGTACGGCCGCGGCACGTGCGACATGAAGGGCTTCATCGGCTCGGTCATGACGATGCTCCCCGCCATGCGCGACGCCAGGCTCAAGACGCCGTTCCACTTCGCGTTCTCCTACGACGAAGAGATCGGCTGCGTGGGCGCGCCGGTGATGCTCGCCGAACTGCGCGAGCGCGGCATTCGTCCGGATGGCTGCATCGTGGGCGAGCCCACCAGCATGCGCGTGATCGTCGCGCACAAGGGCATCAATGCCTATCAATGCTGCGTGCGCGGTCACGCGGCGCACTCGTCGCTCACGCCCAAGGGCTCGAACGCCATCGAATACGCGGCGCGCCTGATTTGCTACATCCGCGACCTGGCCGATCACTTCAAGCAGAACGGCCCGTTCGACGAGCTCTTCGACGTACCGTTCACCACGGCGCAGACGGGCACGATCTCCGGCGGCATTGCACTGAACACGATTCCGGCGCTGTGCGAGTTCGTCTTCGAGTACCGCAATCTGCCTGGCGTGGACGCCGAGGACATCTTCCAGCGCATTCAGCAATACGCCATGGAAGAGCTCGTGCCGAAGATGCAGAAGGAACATCCGAACGCCGGCATCGAATTCAGGAAGATCGCCGCCGCGCCGGCGCTCGACGCCTCCGAGCAGGACGCCATCACGCAACTCGTGCGCGCCCTGACCAAGGACACCGACAAGCGCAAGGTCGCCTACGGCACCGAAGCGGGCCAGTTCCAACTGGCTGGCGTACCGTCGATCGTGTGCGGTCCGGGCAATATCGAGCAGGCGCACAAGCCCAACGAATTCGTGTCGCTGGAACAGATCGCGCAGTGCGAGTCGTTCCTGCAGAAGCTGATCCGCAGCAACACGGTCGGCGCCTGAATCGCGCCGGCCATGCCCGCCGCATGATGCACGCATGACTTTTTTACCGGGCCGTATCCGCTTCGCGGATGCGGCCCGTTGCCTTGGCGCGGCCGGTGCGGAGCGCCCGGGTATTCGGTTGGATCGGTTGTACGCAGTATCGGACGCCTGCAAAGAACGGGCGCACAGGACACCTCCGCAAGACAATAATCACACAACGCCAGACAGGTTTTGGAGATCTCGCCCATGAGCGCAAGCGCAGCCCCCAACGCGACGGCCCCGGCCGCCCGCACATCCCCGCACGCCTGGCGTGTGATCGTATCGGCCTCGATCGGCAACGCGCTCGAGTGGTTCGATCTCGTTGTGTACGGCTTCTTCGCCGTGACCATCGCCAAGCTGTTCTTCCCGACCGGCAACGACACGGTGTCGCTGCTGCTCACGCTCGGCACGTTCGGCGTGTCGTTCTTCATGCGCCCGCTCGGCGCCATCGTGATCGGCGCCTATGCCGACCGTGCGGGACGCAAAGCCGCCCTCACGCTCTCGATCGTGCTGATGATGATCGGCACGCTGCTCATCGCGATCATGCCGACGTACGCCGCGATCGGCGTGCTCGCGCCGGTGGGCATCGTCATCGCCCGCATGGTGCAAGGCTTCTCCGCCGGCGGCGAGTTCGGCAGCGCCACGGCGTTTCTCGCCGAGCACGCCCCACAGCGCCGCGGCTTCTTCTCGAGCTGGCAAGTGGCCTCGCAGGGCCTCACCACCCTGCTTGCCGCCGGCTTCGGCGCGCTGCTCACGGGCAATCTGTCCGCGGAAGCCATGGCGTCGTGGGGCTGGCGCATCCCGTTCTTCTTCGGCCTGCTCATCGGTCCGGTCGCGTACTACATTCGCCGCCGCCTCGACGAAACGCCCGAGTTCCTCGACATCGAACCGACGCAAAGCCCGCTGCGCGACACGTTCGCCAGCCAGAAGGAACGCCTGCTGCTCGCCATCGGCGTGGTCGTGATGGCCACCGTGGCGACCTATCTGGTACTGTACATGCCGACGTATGCCGTGAAGCAACTGGGTCTGCCGTCCTCGGCGGCGTTCTCGGCCGTGCTGCTCACCGGCGTGGTGCAATTAATCGTCGCGCCGATCGTCGGTCACTGGTCGGATACGCATGGCCGCATCAAGCCGATGCTCGCCGCCGCCGTGGCGCTGCTGATCCTCGTCTATCCGATGTTCCGCTATCTCGATGCGAACCCGACGTTCGGCTCGCTGATGGTGTTCCAGATCGTGCTCGGCCTGCTGATGACCACCTACTTCGGCGCCCTGCCCGCGCTGCTCACCGAGCTGTTCCCGGTGCAGGTGCGCACCACGGGACTCTCGCTGGGCTACAACATCGCGGCGACCGTGTTTGGCGGCTTCGCACCGTTTATCATCACGTGGCTGATCGGTGCGACCGGCAACAAGCTGGCCCCGAGCTTCTACCTGATTTTCGCAGCCGTGATCAGCATCGCCGCGCTGCTGCACAGCCGCAAGCTCGGCCTGCGCTGATGTCGCCACGCGCTTCGCCGCGGCGCCGGCATCGCGGCCGGGGCGCGGCGAGGTTGGCGAGTGCAGTGCGTGCGGCACTGTGCGCAAACTCGCGGCCCAACGGACGGCGCCCTGCGGGGCAGGACTCGCAGGGCGGCCGGGCTTTCATAACGGAGACAAGTTCCAAGTGACGCAATCGACCCCCGACCTTCACGCCGAAACCATCGACGGCCAGCCCGCCCCGACCAGAAGCGCCATCGCCGCACTCCACGAGACGCTCAAGCCATACGTACGCGCGACGCCGGTATTCACGCGCAGCGACTTCCCGACGCTGGGCGACACGAGCGTGACGTTCAAGTTCGAATTGCTGCAGGCTTCGGGCACGTTCAAGGCGCGCGGCGCCTTCTCGAACCTGCTCTCGCTCGACGATGCGCAGCGCAAGGCCGGTGTGACGTGCGTGTCCGCGGGCAACCATGCGGTCGCCGTCGCGTATGCGGCGCGCGCAATGGGAGTGGCGGCCAAGACGGTGATGCTCAAGACGGCAAGCCCCGCACGCTCGTCGCTGTGCCGCGAGTACGGCGCCGACCTGGTGCTCGCGGAGAACGTGCACGAGGCGTTCGACATCGTCAAACGCGTGGAGCAGGAGGAAGGCCGCTACTTCGTGCACCCGTTCAACGGCTATCGCACGGTGCTCGGCACGGCCACGCTCGGCTACGAATGGGCGCAGCAGACGCCGGATCTCGATGCGGTGATCGTGCCCATCGGCGGCGGCGGACTCATTGCCGGCGTGGCAACGGCCTTCAAGCTGTTCGCGCCGCACGTGAAGGTCTACGGCGTGGAGCCGGCCGGCGCCGACGCCATGGCGCAGAGCTTTGCCAAGGGTGGCCCGGTCAAGATGGGTCCGATGACCGGCATCGCCGACAGCCTCATGGCGCCCCACACGGAGCTGTACAGCTACACGCTGTGCCGCCGCCATATCGACGAACTCGTCACCGTGACGGACGACCAGATGCGTGCCGGCATGCTCACGCTGTTCCGTCAGTTGAAGCTGGCCGTCGAGCCCGCCTGTGCGGCGGCAACAGCCGCTCTCATGGGGCCGTTGCGCGAGACGCTCATGGGCAAGCGCGTGGGCGTGCTGCTGTGCGGGACGAACACCGATACGGCGACGTTCCAGCGTCACATCGACGCCGCCCTCGCCGCGGAAGGCAACCGGTGAGTCGCGGCCGCACCTTCGCCAACTCCCGCTGAGTCATACGGACGCGGCCCGACGGCCGCGTTCCGCCTTCCTTCTTCCCAGGCCGCACTCAGGATCCTCCCGATGACCGCCACCTCGCCCTCGCCTGCCGTACTTCTGCTCGACGCCGCCCAAATCGCCGCGCTGATGCCGGTCGGCGACGCCATCCCGGTGATGTCGGATATGTTCGCGGCGCTCGTGCGCGGCCAGATTCATCTACCGTTGCGTCAGATCGTGCGCCCACCCGAAGCCTTAGGCGCGAAGGGCATGCTGGGCATGATGCCGGCCTTCATCGGCGGCAAGACGCCCGTCTACGGCGCCAAGGTCGGCACGTTCTTTCCCGGCAACAGCGCGCTGGGCAAGGACCCCCATCAGGGCTGCGTCGTGTTGATGAGCGGCGAGACCGGCGAGTTGCTGGCCATCATGAACGCGGCGGAAATCACCGGCATTCGCACGGCCGCCGTCACGGGGCTGGCCACACGCCTGCTCGCACGACATGACGCGACGCGTCTCGCGCTGATCGGCGCGGGACACCAGGCGCACTGGCATCTCGCAGCGCTCGCGGCGGCGCGTCCGCTGCACCGTGTTCGCGTGGCCAGTCGCTCGCTCGAGAGCGCACAGCGCTTCGTCGACGCCGAGCAACCGCACTACGACTTCACGCTGGAGGCGGCGGGCAGCGTTCAGGACGCCGTGCGCGATGCCGACATCGTCGTCACGGTCACCAATGCGACGGACCCAGTGCTCAAGGCGGAATGGCTCGCACCGGGCACGCACGTGAACCTCGTGGGCAGCAGCACGCCGCGTCATCGCGAAGCGGACTCGATGCTCATGGCCCGCGCTCGATTGTTCGTCGACCGGCGCGAATCGACGATCAACGAATCGGGCGACTATCTCGCTGCGGCGGCCGAAGGCCGGATCGGACCGGAGGATCTGCTCGCCGAACTGGGCGAGATCGTGGTGGGCACGCATCCGGGGCGCACCGACGCGGAATCGGTCACGCTGTTCAAATCACTCGGCATGGGCGCCCAGGACGTGGCGCTCGCCGCCGCGCTGTATGCGCGCGCTGAAAGCACCGGCGGCACCGGTGCCGGCGTGCGCGCGACCCTCTGAACGAGGTTCCGACAGGCGCGTGCACTCAGACCGGATGTCCGGATCCGTCCGATTCCGGTCTGCGTCGAGCCTGTCCCGGCGGATCGCGCGGCCGTACGATGGCACCATCGTCAACCCGTCATACGGAGCCGCAAATGTCGCAAGCCCAGCCCTCCCGCACCGCCCTGCTCGTGATCGACGCGCAAGAATCGTTCCGTCAGCGCCCGTATTGGCGCGAGGACGATCTCGCCGTGTACTTCGAGCGCCAGCAGGCATTGATCGACGGCGCCGTTGCCAAGGGGACTCCCGTCGTGCAGGTCTTCCACGTGTCGTCGGGTCCGTTCTCGCGCGAATCGGGCTTCGTGCGCACGCTCGAAGAACTGCGCATCGCGCCGGCATTCACGCTCGACAAGGTCAAGCACAGCGCGCTCGCGGGTTCGACGCTCGGCGCCTGGCTGATCGAGCACGGCATCACGCGTCTGATCGTCTCGGGCATTCGCACCGAACAGTGCTGCGAGACCACCACGCGCGCGGCGTCGGACGCCGGTTACGAGGTCGATTTCGTGACCGAAGCCACGCTCACCTTCCCGATGCAACATCCGCGCACCGGCCGCGAACTGTCGGTGGCCGAGTTGAAGGAGCGGACCGAAACCGTGCTGGTCGATCGCTTCGCGCGCGTCGTCACGGTTGAGGAAGCGCTCGCGGCGGTGTAACGTCGAGATCTGTCCGAATGCGTCCTGCGGCGCATCGTACGCGCCGATTGACCGACCGGATCCCGCCTCATGCCGCGACTGCAACCCGTCTATCTGCTGGTCATGCCCGATACGCTGCTGCTCGATGTCGCCGGGCCGGCCGAGGCATTGCGCATCGCCAATCACCAGCAGGACGACGTGCGCTTCAGCTTGCGCTATGTCGCGACGCAGCCTTCGGTGGCGACGTCGATCGGGTTGCAGATCTCACCGCTCGAAGTCCTGCCGGACGCCCTGCCGGACGATGCGTGGCTGGTGATCGTGGGCACGGTGGAAAAACCGTTGCCGGTGTGGGGCCTGTCCAACGATAGCGACGATGCCCACGACGCGCCGTCGAGCGCCGAGGCACGCGCGGATGCCGAAGCGCACGCCATCGCATGGCTTCGGCAAGTCGTGCGGCCGACGCATCAGGTCGCCTGCATCTGCACCGGTGCGCTGCTCGCGGCGCGCGCCGGCCTGCTCGACGCGCGTCAGTGCACCACGCACCACAGCAGTTGCGATCAGCTGCGCGCGCTGGCGCCGAGCGCGCGCGTGGCCGACAACCGGCTCTACGTGCACGACGGCAACGTGTGGACCAGCGCAGGCGTGACGACAGGGCTCGACCTGATGCTCACGCTCATCGCCGATGCGACGAGCCCGGTGTGCTCCGCGGCGATTGCACGGCAGATGGTCGTCTACGCGCGGCGTGCCGGCGCCGATCCGCAACTGTCGCCCTGGCTGGAAGGCCGGAATCATCTGCACCCGGCGCTGCATCGCGTGCAGGATGCGATTGCCGCCGAGCCGGCCCGTGACTGGACGCTCGCGCTCATGGCAGAGATCGCGTGTGCGAGCGAGCGCCACGTGACGCGTCTGTTCCGCGAGTATGCGGGGGTTGCCCCCATCGACTATCTGCATCGTCTGCGCATCGCGCTGGCGCGCGAGATGCTGGGCAATTCGCGGCTCGACCTGGAACGCATCGCCGAACGTACCGGCTTCGGCTCCAGCCGCCACCTGCGCCGGGTCTGGCACAAGTTCGAAGCGCTGCCACCGAGCCAGGTCCGTCGCACACGGCTCGACGCGTAAGTGCGGCCCCGCAACCCGGGTAGAATGTCGGTCGCACGTATTCGCAAGACTCCCGATTTCACGATGACCCACGACCTCGTCATTCTCGGTGCGCCCGCTTCGCGGCCGGCGTCCGATGCCCTGCAGTCCGCCATTCGCGCGCTGGTGCCCGGCGCACCGGTCACGTTCGCCGCCGATGCGGCGGCTACACCTATCGCCCGCATTGCGGGTGTCACCGACTCCCCGGCGTTGCGGGCGGTGGCCACCGGCTTCGCGCAGCGGCATCAGGTCGACGCCGTGCTGGTGGACAGCTCGCGCCGCCTGACGGACTTCAAGCTGGTCGCGATGGACATGGATTCGACGCTCATCACCATCGAATGCATCGACGAGATCGCCGACTACTGCGGGTTGAAGGCCGAAGTCTCCGCCATCACCGAAGCCGCCATGCGCGGCGAGATCAAGGACTTCAACGAGAGCCTCACGCGTCGTGTGGCGCTGCTCAAGGGACTGGACGCGTCCGCGCTGGAGAAGGTCTATGAAGAACGTCTGCAACTATCGCCCGGCGCGCAGGATATGCTGCGCGGCGTGCAGGCGCTCGGCATCCGAACGCTGCTCGTCTCGGGCGGCTTTACGTTCTTCACCGATCGACTGAAGACACGTCTGGACCTGGACGTCACGCGCGCCAACACGCTGGAAATCGTCGACGGCAAACTCACGGGCCGCGTGCTGGGCGAAATCGTCAACGCCGAGGTCAAGGCGCGTACGGTCGCCGAAGTGGCGGCGCAGTTTGGCGCGACGCCCTCGCAAGCCATCGTCATGGGCGACGGCTCGAACGATCTGCAGATGATGGCGATCGCGGGATTGTCGGTGGCTTTCCGAGCCAAGCCGGTGGTGCGCGAGAAGGCCTCGGTGGCGTTCAACCACGTCGGCCTGGACGGCCTGTTGTCGCTGTTCCGCGACGCCTGACATCATTCGCTCGGCGCCATTACCTCGCCGAGCGAATGCCTGCCGGGCCGGCCGTCAGCCTGGTTTGGCGACGGCCAATCAAGCGCCGCCCAGATGCGCCTTCAGGCTGGCTTCGATGTCGGCCTGCAGATCGCGCACATCTTCCAGCCCCACGTAGAAGCGCACGAGCGCGCCCTTGTGCGGCCACGACGTGGCCGTGCGCATGGACGGCACGCGATACGGCACGACAAGACTGTGCGCGCCACCCCAGCTGAAACCGATCTTGAATAGCCGCAGCGCCTCGATGAAGGCGTCGATCTGCGCCTGCGTGTAGCGCTCGTCGAACACAACGGAGAACAGGCCGCCCGCGCCCGTGAAGTCGCGCCGGAAGTTCTGGTATCCCGGGCAGTCCTCGAACGCCGGATGCAGCACCGCGGCAATCTCGTGACGCGTACCGAGCCACGTCGCCAGCGTCATCGCCGCGCGGTCATGCGCCTCGAAACGCAACTGCATGCTCGGCAAGCTGCGCAGCACGAGACTGCAATCGTCGGCCGACACCCCCACGCCCATGCGCATGCGCGCCTGTTTGAGGCGATGGTGAACGTCGTCGTTCTCGGTCACGACCGATCCCATGAGCACATCGCTGCCGCCCGACTGGTACTTGGTAAGCGCCTGCACCGAAATGTCGACCCGATGATCGAACGGACGGAAGGCCAGGCCCGCCGAGTAGGTGTTGTCGATGGCCGTGAGCACGCCGCGCTCGCGCGCCACGCGGGTGATGGCCGGCACATCCTGGACTTCCATCGTGACCGAGCCCGGCGCTTCGAGCCAGATCAGTTTCGTGTTCGGCTGAATCAGCGTGCCGATGTCGTCGCCGATCATCGGGTCGTAATAACGCACCGTGATACCGAACGAATCGGCGAGCCAATCGCCATGCTCCCGGTTCGGACCGTAAGCGTTGTCGGGCACGAGAACATCGTCGCCGCTCCTGACCAGCCCGAAGTACACGTTCGAGATCGCCGCCAGCCCCGACGGAAACAGCAGACAGTGCTTGCCGCCTTCGAGCGACGCGAGGCGACGCATCAGCTCCATCGACGTCGGCGTGGCATGCAGGCCGTAGCGCCACTGGCTGTCATTCTTCCAGTCGAGCGAGCGCATGGCCGCCAGATCCGGGAAGATCACCGTGGACGCGCGCGCGACCGGCACCGGCATGGCGGCGAAACCGGCCGGCACGTGTGTGTCGGCGTGCAGGATATTGGTCTGCCAGTGCCAGCCGTTGGCCTCCGGCGTATCGAGGGGCTTGCGTTTGTCTTGCATCGTCACGACTCCGGAAAAACTCGGGCCGGCAAGAACGCCGGCCCCCGGGAGTAAGTTACACGCGCTCGAACACGGCTGCAATGCCCTGCCCGCCGCCGATGCACATGGTCACCAGCGCGTAGCGGCCGCCAATGCGTTGCAGCTCGTGCAGCGCCTTGACCGTGATAAGGGCGCCGGTCGCGCCGATCGGGTGGCCGAGCGAAATGCCCGAACCGTTCGGGTTCACCTTCGCCGGATCGAAGCCGAGATCGCGCGTGACGGCGCACGCCTGCGCGGCGAATGCTTCGTTGGCTTCCACGACGTCGATGTCGCCGACCTTGAGCCCGGCACGCTCGAGCGCCTTGCGCGAAGCCGGCACCGGGCCAATGCCCATGTAGTTCGGATCGACACCGGCGTGCGCATAGCTCACCAGCCGCGCCAGCGGCTTCGCACCGCGACGTTCGGCTTCGGCGCGCTCCATGAGAATGAGCGCCGCCGCCGCGTCGTTCAGGCCCGAGGCATTGCCGGCCGTGACGGTGCCGTCCTTCTCGAACACCGGACGCAGCTTCGCCATGTCTTCCAGGCTCACGTCGGCGCGTACGTGCTCGTCGGTCGTGAACGCCACCTCGCCCTTCTTCGACTTGATAGTGACCGGCACGATCTGGTCGTTGAAGTAGCCGGCCGCCATCGCATGCGCAGCACGCTGATGCGACGCCACCGCCAGACGATCCTGGTCTTCGCGCGTGATGCCCCACTTCTTCGCGATGTTCTCCGCCGTCACACCCATGTGGATGTTTGCGAACGGGTCGTGCAGGGCGCCGAGCATCATGTCGACCAGGCGCGACTCGCCCATGCGCGTGCCCCAGCGCGCACCCGGCATGACGTACGGGGCGCGGCTCATGCTCTCGGCACCGCCGGCCATGGCCACGTCGGTGTCGCCCAGCAGGATCGACTGTGCGGCCGAGACGACGGCCTGCAGACCGGAGCCGCACAGACGGTTCACGGTCATGGCGGGCGCATGCTGGCTCACGCCGGCTTCGATGGAAGTCACGCGCGCCAGATACATGTCCTTGGGTTCGGTGTGGATGACGTTGCCGAACACGACGTGTCCGATGTCCTCGCCGCCGACGTTCGCACGGGACATGGCCTCGCGGGCCACGATGGCGCCGAGCTGCGTCGGCGCGAAATCCTTCAGGCTGCCGCCAAAATCACCAATGGCGGTGCGCACACCGCTGACGATCACGACCTCTCGCTGCATGTCTCTTCTCCGGGTGGATATCAATTTGCAACGAGTATACCGCCGCACGGGTTACCGCGATGGCAGGCACTTTGGAGGGAAGCTTCGGTGTCGGAAACGGCGAGTGGTGACCACGGGCGCCGTGGGCGGCCCGTCGTCCGCGCCCGTGGGCGCCCGGTGTCAGGCGGCGAGTGTGCGCAGGACCTGTTCGGCGCGCGGCACCGGCGCCACGGCACCGTAGCCGGTCGTGGAGAGCGCGGCGCACACGTTGGCATAGCGCGCGGCGGCAAACGGATCGTCCCCCAGCGCCAGCCGGGCGACGAAAGCGCCGCCGAAGCAGTCGCCCGCCCCCGTCGCGTCAAGCGCCTGCACCGGGTACGGCGCCACGATGCGCCGCTCGTTCGGCGTGGCAACATAGCAGCCTTCCCGCCCCAGCTTGAGCGCCACGACCTTGACTCCGTGGGAAAGCAATTCGTCGAGGATGGCGTCGCGGTCGTCCAGCCCCGTGACGGCGGTCACGTCGTCCCAACTCGGCAGGCACACGTCGGTCAGGCCGAACGCCTCGCGCATCGTGGCGCGTGCGCGGGCCAACGGCCACAGCTTCAGGCGCAGGTTGGTGTCGAACGACACCTTGCCCCCGGCCGCGCGGATCTTCGACATGGCGTCGAAAGCCGCGTCGCAGGCGCTCACGCTGATCGCCAGGCTGATGCCCGACAGATGCAGGAACGACGCGCCGGCGAGCGTATCGCGCGGCAGGTCCTGCGCACGATAGCGGCTCGCCGCCGAGCCGGCGCGCAGATAGTCGAAGTGATGACCGTTTTCGTCGTGCGACACGAAATAGACGCCGGTCGGCGCCTGCGCGTCGACGCGCACGTAGCGCGTATCGACATCCTCCTCGCGCCACAAATCGAGCAGCATGCGGCCGAACAGATCGTCGCCCACGGCGCTCACGAAGCCCGTGCGCACGCCCTGGCGACGCGCCGCGATGGCGAAGTTGGACGTGTCGCCGCCGAACCCCTGCAGATACTGACGGGCATCGTCGGGCGACTGGTTGAACTCGACCATGGCTTCGCCCATGGCCAGGACTTGCGGAATTTGCGGGGAGGCTTGCGTCATCGGTTCGATTTTCCAGGCTTCAGCGTCTGAAGCGGCTTCGAGAATAGCGACTTGGGGACCGGCGGACGGCTCGACGTTCAGCGCGCGTGACAACCACGCGCGCGGGGGGCATCAGACCACTTCGCCCCACAGGTCGTGGCCGTCGGCGCCGGTGACCGTCACGTTCACGAACTCGCCGACCTTCAGGCGCTTGGCTGCCTTGGCCGTCGGTTCGATGTACACCAGACCGTCGATTTCCGGGGCGTCCGCTGCCGAACGGGCAACGCCGCCGTCCTGATTGATCTCGTCGACGATCACCTGGATCGTCTGACCGACCTTGCGCTGCTGGCGCTCGGCCGAAATCTCCTCGGCCACTTCCATGAAGCGTGCGCGGCGTTCTTCGCGCACTTCGTCGGGCAACGCGCCCGGCAGTTCGTTGGCCTTCGCGCCTTCGACCGGCGAGTAGGCGAAACAGCCCACGCGATCGAGTTCCGCCTCGCGCAGGAAGTCCAGCAGGTATTCGAACTCGGCTTCGGTCTCGCCGGGGAAGCCGGCGATGAACGTGCTGCGAATCGTCAGGTCCGGGCACAGCTTGCGCCATGCCTGGATGCGCTCGAGGTTCTTCTCGCCCGAGGCCGGGCGCTTCATGCGCTTGAGAACATCGGGGTGCGCGTGCTGCAGCGGCACATCGAGATACGGGAGGATATGGCCCTCGGCCATCAGCGGAATGATCTCGTCGACGTGCGGATACGGATAGACGTAGTGCAGGCGCACCCACGCACCGTACTGCCTGGCCAACTCGCCCAGCGCGCCCACCAGTTCCGTCATGCGGGTCTTGAGCGGACGGCCCGCCCAGAAGCCGGTGCGATACTTCACGTCCACGCCGTAAGCGCTGGTGTCCTGCGAGATCACCAGCAGTTCCTTCACGCCCGCCTTGAACAGGTTCTCCGCCTCGAGCATCACTTCGGCCACCGGGCGCGAATCGAGGTCGCCGCGCATCGACGGGATGATGCAGAACGTGCAGCGGTGATTGCAGCCTTCCGAAATCTTCAGATAGGCATAGTGACGTGGCGTGAGCTTGATCCCGGCCGGCGGCACGAGATCGGTAAACGGATCGTGAGGCTTGGGCAGGTGCGTGTGCACGGCACTCATCACTTCGCCCACGGCGTGCGGGCCGGTGACGGCGAGCACCTTCGGGTGCACGGCGCTCACGATGTCCTGCCCGGCGGCGTCCTTCTTGGCGCCGAGACAACCGGTGACGATGACCTTGCCGTTTTCGGCCAGCGCTTCGCCGATGGCGTCGAGGCTTTCCTGAACGGCGTCGTCGATGAAGCCGCAGGTATTGACCACGACAAGGTCGGCGCCGTCATAGGTGCCGGCAATGTCGTAGCCTTCGGCGCGCAATTGGGTCAGGATTTGCTCGGAATCGACCAGGGCCTTCGGGCAGCCGAGCGAAACGAAACCGACCTTGGGGGTGCCGGCGGGCGATGAGCGGGACATGGGGCGAATCCTGATCTAGTGAATACGTGGAACCGTCGAACCGCGCATTTTACCTTGTTCGTCCGCGGTGCGTTCCAACATTCGTTGCGATGCGCGCCCCGGGGCACATCGCAACGTTCCTGTCGGAAAAGGTATCAGGAGAAGGTCAGCGGGCGCTCAGGGCTTCTTGTTCGGGTCCGTGCCCGGCGCGCCGGGGAACGGGAACGTGCTGAACATGTTCTTGGCCTGGCTCTGCATCTGTTCCTGCATCTGCACGAACAGGTTCTTCGACTGCTCGATGTAGTTGGTCATCATGCCCTGCATCATCGGCGCCTGCATGTTCATGAACTGCGCCCAGACATCAGGATTGAAGGCCGCGCCTTCGTAGATGCCCTTCGATTGATCGGCCAGCTTGTTCTGAATTTCGATGAACGTCTGGATGTTCTTCTCGAGATACGTCCCCATCATCCCTTGCAGCGCGTGGCCGTAGAAGCGGATGATCTGGGCGAGCATGGCGCTCGAGAACATCGGGACGCCGCCCGTTTCTTCTTCCAGAATGATCTGCAGCAGAATGCTGCGGGTCAGGTCCTCGCCCGTCTTGGCGTCGACGACCTTGAACTCCTCGGTCTCGAGTACCAATTGCTTCACATCGGCAAGGGTGATGTACGTACTGGTCTGGGTATCGTACAGACGCCGGTTCGGATACTTTTTGATCAGGCGCTCGTCAGTCTTCTTGCTCGCGGTCATGCGGTGGGTTTCCTGCTTTTATGAAGGACTTCCCCGACCGACGGTCGGGGTTAGTCACATATTATCGATTCTAGGACGTTTGCTGCCATGCGGCAAAGCCCTAACCCGCAACGGGGGCATGGCGCCGTATTTCGGCTCGCGCCCGCCCGGCCCCCCTCAACCCATGTGCAGGCCGCCGTTGAGCGAGAAGTCCGCGCCCGTCGAGAAGCCCGAGTCCTCCGATGCCAGCCATGCCACGATCGAACCGATCTCCCCCGGCTCGCCCAGGCGCTTGACCGGAATCGTCGCCACGATCTTGTCGAGCACGTCCTGACGGATCGAGCGCACCATGTCGGTGCCGATATAGCCCGGCGACACCGTGTTCACCGTCACCCCCTTGGTCGCCACTTCCTGGGCCAGCGCCATGGTGAAGCCGTGAATGCCGGCCTTGGCCGTCGAGTAATTCGTCTGACCGAACTGGCCCTTCTGGCCGTTGACCGACGAAATGTTGATGATGCGGCCCCAGCCACGCTCGCACATGCCGTCGATCACCTGCTTGGTGACGTTGAACAGGCTCGTGAGGTTGGTGTCGATCACGGCGTCCCAGTCTTCGCGCGTCATCTTGCGGAACACCACGTCGCGCGTGATGCCGGCGTTGTTGACCAGCACGTCGACTTCGCCGACTTCGGCCTTCACCTTGTCGAACGCCGCCCTGGTCGAATCCCAGTCGCCGACGTTACCTTCGGACGCGACGAAATCGAAACCCAGAGCCCGCTGGTCTTCCAGCCACTTCACGCGACGCGGCGAGTTCGGCCCGCAGCCGGCCACGACCTTGAAACCATCCTTGTACAGCCGCTGGCAAATGGACGTACCGATACCGCCCATCCCGCCTGTCACGTATGCAATGCGTTGAGTCATGGAACGCTTCCCCCTAAATAACGGCACGATGTGCCGCCTGTTGCGACTGCCAATTGACCGACGCGCAAGCCGCGCGTTCCCGCGCATGCCTTTCGTCTCCTGACTGCCCGGACATGCACCCGTGCGCGTTGCACGCGCGGGCGATGCCGTTTCGATTCAAATCGTTATGGATGGACGTTCCGCCAGCGCGTCAGACGCGCTCGACCGCCAGCGCCACGCCCATGCCGCCGCCGATACACAGCGAGGCCAGGCCACGACGCGCGTCGCGACGCGCCATCTCGTGGAGCAGCGTGACGAGAATGCGACAGCCCGACGCACCGATCGGGTGACCGATGGCGATCGCGCCGCCGTTCACGTTGATCTTCGACGCGTCCCAGCCCATCTGCTTGTTCACGGCCAGCGCTTGCGCCGCGAACGCTTCGTTGATTTCCATCAGGTCCAGATCGCTCGCCTTCCAGCCCGCACGCGCCAGGCAACGCTGCGAGGCCGGCACCGGCCCGATGCCCATCACCGACGGATCCACGCCGGCGTTCGCGTACGCCACGATGCGCGCGAGCGGCGTGAGGCCCAGTTGCTCGGCGCGCTTGGCCGACATCACCACCACGGCAGCCGCGCCGTCGTTGATGCCCGACGCGTTCGCCGCCGTGACCGTGCCGTCCTTCGTGAAGGCAGGCTTCAGACCGGCGAGCGATTCGGCCGTCACGCCGTGGCGCACGAATTCGTCCGTCCTGAACACGACCGGGTCGCCCTTGCGCTGCGGAATCGAGACCGGCACGATCTCGTCATCGAAGCGACCGGCCTTCTGCGCCGCTTCGGCCTTGTTCTGCGACGCTGCCGCGAACTCGTCCTGCATCTGGCGCGTAATCCCGTATTCCTTTGCGACGTTCTCGGCCGTGATACCCATGTGGTACTGGTTGTACACGTCCCACAGACCGTCGACGATCATGCTGTCGATCAGCTTGGCGTCACCCATGCGGAAGCCGTCGCGCGAGCCCGGCAGCACGTGCGGCGCGGCGCTCATGTTTTCCTGACCACCAGCCACCACGATATCGGCGTCGCCGGCGGTAATGGCGTTGGCGGCGAGCATCACGGCCTTCAGGCCCGAGCCGCACACCTTGTTGATCGTCATGGCGGGCACCATCGCCGGCAGACCGGCCTTGATCGATGCCTGACGCGCCACGTTCTGCCCCGAGCCCGCGGTCAACACCTGGCCCAGAATGACTTCGCTCACGTCTTCGCCCTTGAGCTTGGCGCGCTTGAGCACCTCCTCGATGACGATGGCGCCCAGATCCGGCGCAGCCACCTTCGCGAGCGAGCCGCCAAACTTGCCGACTGCGGTGCGCGCAGCCGACACAATCACGATATCCGTCATGTCTCTTTCCTCGTAAACAAATGAGTCGAACCGGGGGGATGCCCGCGATGCCGCTACCCGCTCAGGCCTTGGCCTTCACGTAACGGCCGGGCGCCGGTTCGATGGGGGCATAAGCAACATTACCATACGCTTTTGGCGCCTTGACGCGTTTTCCGGCATAGCCCGCCAGCCAGTCGCTCCAGTCGGTCCACCAACTGCCGGGGTGCTCCGTCGCACCGGCCAGCCAGTCGCTCGCGTCGACACCCACGTCGTCATTACGCCAATAACTGCGCTTCTTTTTTGCCGGCGGATTCACCACGCCGGCAATGTGTCCCGACGCACCAAGCACGAAGCGTCGCTCGCCGCCGAGCAACGGCAATGAGCGAAACGCCGACGTCCACGGCACGATGTGATCCTCGCGCGAGCCGAACACGTAGGCCGGGGCGTCGATGGCGCCCAGATCCACCGGCACGCCGCATGTCCGCACGCGGCCGGGCTGCTTCAGTTCGTTCTGCAAATAGAGATGGCGCAGATACCAGCAGAACATCGGCCCCGGCAAATTGGTGCCGTCGCCGTTCCAGTACAGCAGGTCGAACGGCTGCGGCGCGTTGCCCTTCAGATAACTGTCGACCACGTAGTTCCAGACGAGATCGTTCGGACGCAGGAACGAAAAGGTGTTGGCCAGTTCCACGCCGCGCATGAGTCCCGGCGGCTGCCCTAGGGCGCCGCCGATGGTCTGCTCGCGAAACTGCACATGCGCCTCGTCGATGAACACGTCGAGCACGCCGGTATCGGAAAAATCCAGCAGGGTGGTGAGCAGCGTCACACTTGCGACCGGCGATTTGCGGCCCTTCTGCCCCTTCGGTCCCCTCGCCGCGAACACGGCGAGCGCCGCCGCGAGCAGCGTGCCGCCCACGCAGAAACCGAGCGCATTGATCTGCGATTGCCCGCTGATTTCGCGCACAACGTCGATGGCGGCAATCGGCCCGTCGCCGACATAGTCGTCCCACGACTTGTGGGCGAGCGACGCATCCGGATTTCGCCACGACACGACGAACACCGTGTGGCCCTGCTCCACGGC
The DNA here is from genome assembly GCF_000815105.2 of Pandoraea pulmonicola. Taxonomy (NCBI): domain Bacteria; kingdom Pseudomonadati; phylum Pseudomonadota; class Betaproteobacteria; order Burkholderiales; family Burkholderiaceae; genus Pandoraea; species Pandoraea pulmonicola. The sequence continues at coordinate 3,415,091 of NZ_CP010310.2, forward strand.
ATAGCGAACCAGCGAGTTCTCGGGTTGCAGATCGAGAATGTAGTACTTGTTGATGCACGGCGGCACGATCAGCAGCGGACGCTGATACACGGTCGCCGTGAGCGGCTTGTACTGGATGAGCTGGATCAGGTCGTTCTCGAAGACGACGGCGCCTTCGGTCGTCGCGACGTTGCGCCCGACTTCGAAGGCGGCTTCATCCGTCTGCGAGACCTTGCCTTTGCCCATGTCGACCAGCAGGTGCTGCATCCCGGCGAGCAGGCTGTCGCCATGCGTTTGCACGAGGCGCTGCTGCGCATCGGGATTCGTCGCGATGAAGTTCGCCGGGGAACTGGCGGCCACCCATTGCTCGACGGCGAAACGAAGGCGCTCGCGCGTCTTGGCGTCGGCGTCGACCAGATCGGTCATGCGCATCAGAAAACGCCCGTTGAGCAGGTACAGGGCTGCCGGCAGTGCGTAGAAAGGATTGCGCCAGCCATCGCCTGCGAAACGTCGATCGCCGAGCGCGGGCGCCGTGTCGAGGCCAGGCTGATTGAAGCTGGCGACAAGTTCGGAAAATTCACGCGCATAGTCCGCCTGCAGCTCGCCCAGACGCGCGGGGTCGACGTGCATGGCAGTGGGCGTCGGCAGGCTGCCGGACTTGCCGAACAGCTCGAAGAGACCAGCAAAGGGATTGGCGGCACCGTTGCCCGCGAGGGCGGTCTGGCCCGCAGCGCCCGGCAAGGCGCCGAACATCTGTTGGGCGGCCTTGAACCACTGCGACATGTCCTGAGCGGAGAGCGAAGCGGAGGGGAACTGCTGGGCAAACGAGGCGGCAAACGAGGCCGGATCGAAGTTGGCACTGGCGCGATTCATGGTAGCCTGAGTGTCACGTCCGTTGCGTTCACGGGCCAGCGCCCGAAACGCGGCGGCGTGCTTCGCTTTGCGAGCGATGCGCCCCGCCTGTGGAGCATTCTTGCGTGCGTGCGCAGGCCTGTCAATGCTTGCGGCGTACGTCCTGGCCGCATTGTCCCGTCACCCCTTCCTTTTTTGAATGCGCGTTTGCCCCGATGTTTATCGTCATTCTCGGTTGGTTGTATGTCATTGCGATGGTGGCGATCACGGCGCCATCGGTCTGGCTGGGCCTGGCGATCTTCGCTGGCGGCGGCGTCGCGCCCGCGCTGCTCTGGCTATATATAGCGGGAAGCCGCATTCGCCGGACGCACGCGCTGCGGCGCGACGACGCAGTACCCGCAGCACCGGGCGCACCGCCCGACTCGCCTGCGCACGCAAGCCCGCCTTCGTCGCCGGAGTAGACGGCGCACCGACCATTGCGGCCAAGCACGAATGAAGCACGCGTCGATGCGGACTCCAACACCGACGTCCGCATCGTCAGCGCCGCATCGGGATCCGACGCATCGCATCCACGCTGTGCCGCTAACTCACGCCGTGCGCCACACCAGCGCCGCCATGCGCCCCGTCACACGGTCGCGCCGATAGGAATAGAAACGCTCCGGGTCGCTGACCGTACACCACTGACCGCCTGAGACACGCGTCACCCCTTCGCGGGCCAATCGCAAGCGGGCCAGCGCACACAGGTCGGCGAGCGATTTGCCCGCCTCGGGCGCACCGTGCGCCACGAAGGCCGCGCGTGTCGCGTCCTGCTCCTGTGGCGTCGCGGCCGTCAGAAACGCCTCGCGCACCTCCGGGCCGACTTCGAACGCCGTCGAGCCTATGCAGGGGCCGAGCCAGGCGATGACGGGTGCCGCGACGCCATCCGTCTCATCCTTCGGCAACCGGGCGCGCAGCGCCTGCACCGTCTGCTCGATCACGCCGGCGCACAAACCACGCCAACCCGCATGCGCCGCGGCGACCGCCCGCCCCCTGGCATCGCAGAGCAACACCGGCAGGCAATCCGCCACCATGACGGTGCTCGCCAGCCCCACGGCGTTCGTGACGCTGGCATCGGCCTGCAACGGTTCACCGGTCTGTACGGCGGCGAGCGCTGCCTGTGCATCGACGACACGCGGGCCGTGTACCTGCGCCACCCACGCCGACGGCACCCCCGTATGCTTGCTGAGCCGCTCGCGGTTGATGCGCACGGCTTCGGGATCGTCATCGGCCTTGTAGCCGAGATTGAATGTCGCCTGCGGCCCCTGACTCACCCCGCCGGCACGTGTCGTGAATACCGCGCGCACATTGGCCGGCGCCGGCCAGTCGGGCACGATCCAGTCGGCGGGCATCGGATCTCTGAGGTCTTGTTCAGGCAGGGAAGAAGTCATCGAGCGAGTCGGGGAGCGTTGAGAAATCGAATTCGAGGCCGATGGCCGCCATGAGCGCCTGCATGTCGTCGGGCAGGGGCGCCTGCCAGTACATCGCGCGACCGTCGTCGGGATGAATCAGACCCAGCCGCCAGGCGTGCAATGCCTGACGCGCAAAATTGCCCGGCAGCGCCGGACGCTTGTGGCGCGGCCGATAGAGCGGATCGCCAAGCAGCGAATGTCCCAGATGCGACAGATGGACGCGAATCTGATGCGTGCGCCCTGTATCGAGCGAGCAGAGCACCAGCGAAACCGGTGAACCTTCCCATTCTGCGCTGGCGACCGTGACGACCCGCGTGCGCGCGGGCTTCCCCCCCTGCCCCTGCACAACCGCCATGCGGGTGCGCTCGCGCGGATCGCGTCCGATCGGGGCATCCACGACCGTGCGTTGAGGCGGACGCCCCCACACCAATGCCGCGTAATGGCGTTTCACGGTGCGGGCCTGCAGCTGGCGCACGAGATCGGTCTGCGCGACCAGCGTGCGCGCCACGACCATCAGACCCGACGTCTCCTTGTCGAGTCGATGAACGATGCCGGCGCGCGGCAAATCGGCGGCAGCCTGTCCGTAGCGATGCAGCAGTCCGTTGAGCAGCGTGCCGGACCAGTTGCCGGCCGCCGGGTGGACGACCAGTCCTGGGGGTTTGTTGAAGACGCCGAGTGTCGCGTCTTCGTAGACGGTATCGAGGGGCACCGGCTCCGGCGCGAACGCGAGCTGTTCCGGCAGCGCGGCGGGCGTGATCACGACCGACTCGCCACCAGCAACCTTCTGCCTGATCTTGCCCGTCACGCCATCGAGCGTGACGCGGCCGTCTTCGACCCACGCCTGCAGGCGGCTCCGGGAATATTCGGGAAAACAGAGTGCCAACGCCTTGTCGAGGCGCTCGCCCGCCAGTGAGTCGGGCAATGTTGCATTGAGCGGGACAGTATCGACGGATTCGCCGGACGGCAGACCCGAGGGGTTTGAGGCGGGAGCAGCGGTGCCTGCGGCGGCACCCGGGAATGCCGCGGGAAGCGAATCGAAGTCGTCATCGGACGAGTCATCCGCATTTTCCGTGGCAAATGAGGCGGTTACGCTATAATCCGGCAGTATTGAACGGGTCATCGAGAAGTGAAGCCAACGAGCATGCAAGCCCTGAAACTTGTCAAACATCTTACGCTGGCCGCCATTCTGGTCGGCGGTGTGGCCGCCTGCGGCATTCTGCCGGAGAAGGTCGACGAAACGGCCAGTTGGTCGACGAACAAATTATACTCGGAAGCCAAGGACAGCTTCGACAGTGGCGACTACACGAAGGCCGCCAAGTACTACGAGTTGCTCGAAGGGCGCGACCCGTTCGGCCCGCATGCGCAACAGGCGCAGATCAACACGGCATACGCCTATTACAAGGACAACGAGCCGGCACAGGCGCTCACGGCCGTGGACCGCTTCATTCGTCTGCACCCGGACAGCCCGTCGATCGATTACGCCTATTACCTCAAGGGCCTGATCAACTTCAACGACGACCTCGGTCTGTTCGGCCGCTTCTCGGGCCAGGATCTGAGCGAGCGCGATCCGAAGGCGCTGCGCGCGGCCTACGACAGCTTCAAGTATCTGGTCGAGCACTATCCGAACAGCAAGTATGCGAACGACGCCGCCCTGCGCATGCGCTACGCCGTCAACGCCATGGCCGCGCACGAAGTGCACGCTGCCGAGTATTACTATCGCCGTGGCGCTTACCTTGCCGCCGTGAACCGCGCGCAAACCGCACTCAAGGATTACGACAAGGCGCCCGCGCTGGAAGACGCACTCGGCATCATGATCAAGTCGTACGACAAACTCGGCATGACCGAGCTGCGCGACGACGCCCGCCGTGTGATGGAGCAGACCTACCCGAAGAGCGGGTATCTGACGGTCGGCCGTCGCATCGACACCGGCGACGACAAAAAGTCGTGGTGGCAGATCTGGCGTTGAGCCAAGTCGCACCACGGCGTACGACTGCGTTACAGAAGCCCTCGCCCATGCGAGGGTTTTTTGTTTGGTGAATTCCGGCATCGGACGGCTCGGGAATTGCCTGCGCGCTGTTTATCGTCCGGGTTCAGAGAATCGAGCGAACTCGGTCTAACCGGCGTCGCCCCCCGCCGCGATCTCGTCGAAGAATCCACGCACGATGGGCAGTTCGCGGGTGCGCTTGAACGGCGGCAGGCTCTGCCAGATACGACGCCCGTAAGGCTTGTCGACCAGACGCGGATCGCAAATCATCAGCACCCCGCGGTCGCGCTCGGAACGAATCAGGCGCCCCGCCCCCTGCTTGAGCGTAATCACGGCCTGCGGCAACTGATGCACGGCAAACGGACTCAGCCCCTTCTTGGTCAACGCATCGAGCCGGGCGGCCAGCACCGGATCGTCGGGCGGCGCAAACGGCAGCTTGTCGATGATGACGAGCGACAGCGCCTCGCCGCGCACATCCACGCCTTCCCAGAAACTCTGGCTGCCGACGAGCACGGCGTTGCCAAGCGCGCGGAATCGGTCGAGCAGTTCGGTACGGCTTGCTTCGCCTTGCACAAGCAACGGATAGTCCCAGCCGCGCCGGTCGAACTCGTCGCGCAGGCGCTCGGCGGCGCGATTCACCGCCCGCAGCGTCGTGCACAGCACGAACGCCCGACCGCCGCTCACTTCGAGCACAGGCAAGGCAGCGTCGAGCACGGCGTCGGTAAAGCCCGGCGCCGAAGGCTGCGGCAGTCCTCTGGGCACGTATAACAAGCTTTGATTCGGGTAGTCGAACGGACTCGCGAGCGTGAGCGACTTCTGCGCATCGAGCCCCAACTGCGCGGCGTAGTGCGTGAAGTTGCCCTTCACCGACAGCGTGGCTGACGTGAAAATCCACGCGCGCGGCGCACCGGCGCGTTGTTTCGCGAAAATCGGCGCGATCGAGAGCGGCGTCTGATGCAACTGCACCGTCTGCGAGAACACTTCGATCCAGCGTACGTTCTCGGGCGGCGTATAGGTTTTCTGCGCGCCGTCAGCCGCCTCATCGGTCCCGGCACCATTGCCGGATTCCGACGACGCCTCCGCCGCCGCACGCGCCGCTTCCGCCTCGCGCGCCTTTGCGGCCTTCGCCGCCTTCTCGCGCTTGCCGTCGGTCACACGCGGCGCATCCGGGTCGAGCAGCGGCAGGGGCTGCTCGCTGGGCAGCGGCGGGCTCTCGCCCGTCTGCCAACGCTCCAGTTGTTGATGCAGTTCCAGCGCGCGGCGCAGGCACGCACCCAGCGCCTCGGCGCGTTCGGCCTGATGCGTCAGCGTCTCTATCATGTCCTGCAGCGCGACGTCGGCTGCCTCGATCGCTTCGAACAACTCGTGATTGTCGGGCAGTTGTGTCACGGACATGCGCGCGTTGTCCGGTCCGAACGTCAGGCGCACATCGCGGGCGGCCCGTTCGAGGCTCGCGCCGAGTTTGACCCAGTCGGCCGCATCGCGCGCATGGATCAGCCCTTCGGCCACGCAGTCGCGCGCCAGCTCGAGCATCTGCGCGGTCGACACCGTTTCGCCGAAGAACAGCGTTGCAGTCTCCGGCAGTTGGTGCGCTTCGTCGAAGATCACCGTGTTCGCGCTCGGCAGCAATTCCGCCATCCCCGTGTCGCGCAGCATCACGTCCGCAAAGAACAGATGGTGATTCACGACGACGAGGTCGGCCTGCTGCGCTTCCTTGCGCGCGAGCATCACGAAGCAGTCCTTGTAGCGCGGACAGTCCTGCCCCAGGCAATTGTCGCGCGTGGACGTGACCTGTGACCAGATCGGTGCGTTTTCGGGCACGGACGCGAGCTCGGCCTTGTCGCCGCTCTTCGTGATCTGCGCGAACGTCGTGATCTCGCGCAGTTGCGCCGCCTCGTGCCGCGACGCGAAGCGCCCTTCCTGCTGCGCCCGCTCCAGATAATAGTGACAGAGGTAGTTCGCGCGGCCCTTGAGCATGGCGACCGTCACGGGCACGGCGAGCGCACGGCGAACCGTGGGGATGTCGCGCGCGAAGATCTGATCCTGCAGGTGCTTGGTACCCGTCGAGATGATGGTCTTGCCACCCCACAACATGGCCGGCACGAGATAGGCGTACGTCTTGCCCGTGCCCGTCCCCGCCTCGGCGATCAGGGTGTCGTGCGTGTCCATGGCGGCGGCCACGGCACGCGCCATCTCGGTTTGCGGCTCACGCGAGCGGTAGCCATCGATGGCGCGCGCAAGCATTCCACCGTCGCCGAATATCTCCTGCAACTCGCGCTCGCGCTTGGCGGCAAGCGGCTTGAGTCCGTGGAAGGTCGAGGCGTCGGAGCTGGATGAAATCTCGGGGGAATCGCTGGCAGCGGCGGCAGAATCGGTCAAAACGGCGACAAAACACAAAGGTGGCGCGCGATTCGGATGGGCGTCCATCGGAACGGATCGATGCGATCGACACAATCGAATCGCTGAACCGTCGGACGACACGCATTCGCAGCGCCGCAATGAAAAAGAAAATCGCGCAACGTCGGCCGCGAGGCTTCGCCGACGTTACGCGCGGTGCCCGCTCAGGCGGGCTGGTCCGGCATCTGCTGCACCTGCAACAGGGTGATCGTGTCCTTGATTTTCAGACGTCGCTTCTTGAGCCGCGTGACCTGAAGTTCGTCGTACGCCGGCTCCGTCAGCAATTTGTCGATCAGGTAGTCGAGATCGCGGTGCTCGATCTGCAATTCGATGATGCGGCGTCCAATGGAGTGAAGATCGTGCTGCATCCTGGCAACTCTCCTGCGACTCTCAAATAATTCCGGCCCAGCGGCCGCGCTCCGGCTCACGTCTGCGATGCAGACCGGCGCGCCAGCTCCACACCGCCAGCCCGGCTCGCTTATTTCCCCTCCAGCGCCTTCTGGGCCGGCGAGCTGCCCGACTGGGACTCGTTGCGGCGTTGCTCCGACTTCTGCTTGCGCTCGATGGCTTCCTGCTGCTTCTGGTCGTACTTGCGCACGTTCTCTTCGCGCTCGGCCGCCTTGCGTGCTGCCGTTGCCTTGGCGTCGTCGAGCTTCTTCTGCTGCTCCGCCTGCTTGGCATTGTACTGTTCCGCGTTGGCCGCGCGCTGCGGCGCCTGTCCGGTGCGCTCGGTCACACGCTGCTGATATTCGGCTTGCTTGGCCTCGTAGTCCGATACGTTCTGTGCCCGCTCGGCCGCACGTTGCGGCGCTTCGGCCGCCGTTTGCGCCCGCTTTTCCGCCAGACGCTCATCGCGCTCCTGTGCGCGCGCCTTGCGCTCCTGATCATCAAGCACCAGGCGCTGGCTGCGAATCGCCTTGAGGGCGTCGCGCTGCGCATCGCGCGCCTTGTCGATGCAATAGTTCACGAAGAACTTCGACGCACACTCGTACTTCGCCTCCTCGAAGCGATAGTCGACCCACGCTCGCTGGCGCTCGAGCAAGGCGCGCCGCCCAGCGAAGTCGTCTTCCTCGGGGTGGAGGTCGAGCTGATCGTCATACGCCACCGGCTTGTCGTCCTCGGCGGCAACGGCTGCCGCAGCGGCGCTGGCCGGCGACGGCGTCCGGTCCGCGGTGGCGTCGAAGGGGACCTGGGGTACACGGAGCTGTTCGGTCGTACGTCCCGCGGCTTCGGCAGCCGACAGGCCCTGTGCGACCGACGCCCCCGGCCAGACACCGGCCGTCACCACGACACCGAGCGCGGCAAATGCCGTAAGCGACGCGCCAACGTAGCGGCGCGAAAACAATTTTGCGAAGGAAATCATGAGGTTGAGCAGAGTGATGCCAAATTTTAGCATTGCCCGCCCGGACGCGCCCGCGGTTTATGGCAAAATGCCCCGCTCCTGGCACTTGGGTAATTCGCAACACTCATGACGCAAAACGTAGCTCTTCAGATCGTTCAACGCATCGCTGCCGAACTCAACGTGCAGCCGCGTCAGGTCGCTGCCGCCGTGCAACTGCTCGATGAAGGCGCCACCGTGCCCTTCATCGCACGTTACCGCAAGGAAGTGACGGACAACCTCGACGATACGCAACTGCGTACGCTGGAAGAACGCCTGCTCTATCTGCGCGAACTGGAAGATCGTCGCGCCGCGATCCTCGCGAGCATCGACGAACAGGGCAAGCTCACCGACGAGCTGCGCACCGCCATCGAGGCGGCCGACACGAAGCAGACGCTCGAAGACCTTTACCTCCCGTACAAGCCGAAGCGCCGCACGCGTGCGCAGATCGCCCGCGAAGCCGGCCTCGAGCCGCTGGCGCAGGCGCTGCTCGCCGACCCGACGCTCGATCCGCAAACCGAAGCCGCCAAGTTCGTCGACGCCGAGAAAGGCGTGGCCGACGTCAAGGCTGCGCTCGACGGCGCGCGCGACATCCTGTCGGAACAGTTCGGCGAGACGGCCGAGCTGCTCGGCAAGCTGCGCGACTACCTGTGGAATCAGGGCGTGGTGTCGTCGAAGGTCGTCGAAGGCAAGGAAAGCGAGGAAGGCGAGAAATTCCGCGACTACTACGACTACGACGAGCCGATCTCGGCCGTCCCGTCGCATCGCGCACTCGCGCTGTTCCGCGGCCGCAACCTCGGCATCCTGATGGTCAAGCTCGGCCTCGGCGAAGAGCTCGACGCCCAGGTCCCGCACCCGTGCGAGGGCGTGATCGCCGGGCACTTCGGCATTCGCCAGCAGAATCGCGCCGCCGACAAGTGGCTGGCCGACGTGTGCCGCTGGTGCTGGCGCGTGAAGGTGCAGCCTCACCTCGAATCCGAACTGCTCACGCAATTGCGCGAGAGCGCCGAGAACGAAGCGATCCGCGTGTTCGCGCGCAACCTCAAGGCGCTGCTGCTGGCCGCCCCGGCCGGCCAGAAGGGCGTGATCGGTCTGGATCCGGGGCTGCGCACCGGCGTGAAGGTGGCGGTGGTCGATGCCACCGGCAAGCTGCTGGGCACCGACACCATCTATCCGCACGAGCCGCGCCGCGACTGGGAGGGCTCGATTGCGCGCCTGTCCAAGATCGCCGCCGCGACGGGCGCCCAGCTCGTGAGCATCGGCAACGGTACGGCCTCGCGCGAGACGGACAAGCTCGCGCTGGAGCTCATCAAGCGCCACCCCGAACTCAAGCTGCAGAAGATCGTGGTCTCGGAAGCCGGCGCGTCGGTGTACTCGGCCTCCGAATTCGCCGCCAAGGAATTCCCCGAACTCGACGTGTCGCTGCGCGGCGCCGTGTCGATCGCACGCCGACTGCAGGATCCGCTCGCCGAGCTCGTCAAGATCGAGCCGAAGGCCATCGGCGTGGGCCAGTACCAGCACGACGTGAACCAGCGCGAGCTGGCGCGCATGCTCGACGCCGTGGTCGAGGACTGCGTAAACGCCGTGGGCGTGGACGTCAACACCGCGTCGGCGCCGCTGCTCGCGCGTGTGTCGGGCCTGAACAGCACCCTCGCGAAGAACATCGTGGACTTCCGCGACAGCAACGGGCCGTTCCCCAATCGCGAAGCCCTCAAGAAGGTTCCCCGCCTTGGCGACAAGACTTTCGAACAGGCCGCCGGCTTCCTGCGCGTGAACGGTGGCGACAACCCGCTCGATCGCTCCTCGGTCCACCCGGAAGCGTATCCGGTCGTCGAGCGCATCCTCGCCAAGATCAAGAAGTCGATCGGCGATGTGATGGGCAACGGCTCGGTGGTACGCAGCGTGTCCGCCACCGAATTCGTCGATGAGCGTTTCGGCTTGCCGACCATCAAGGACATCCTGACCGAACTCGAGAAACCGGGTCGCGATCCTCGCCCCGAGTTCAAGACGGCGACGTTCCAGGAAGGCGTGGAGAAGCTGACCGACCTGAAGCCGGGCATGCAGCTCGAAGGGGTGGTGACGAACGTGGCCGCCTTCGGCGCGTTCATCGACATCGGCGTGCATCAGGACGGCCTGGTCCACGTGTCGGCCATGTCGACCAAGTTCATCAAGGATCCGCACGAAGTCGTGAAGGCCGGCGACATCGTGAAGGTCAAGGTGCTCGAAGTCGATCCGCGTCGTCAGCGCATCTCGCTCACCATGCGTCTGAACGACGACCTGCCCGCCCCTGGCGCGGGCGAGCGCACCAGCAGCGGTGGCGGCCCGCGTCACGGCGGCGGCGCGCAGCGCGGTGGTGGAGCTCCCCGTCAGCGCGAGCCGGAAACGGTCAGCGCCATGGCCGCCGCGTTCGCCAAGCTCAAGCGCTGAGCCATCGGCGCGCGACGTCACCGCCTGCGCGGGGTGACGTCAGTGCCGCACGAAGAAAAAACCCGCTCATCCGAGCGGGTTTTTTCGTTGGAAGGTGACGCGACACGCCCCGGGGGCATGTCACGCGTCGCATCAGATTTCGATCTTCGTGCCCAATTCCACGACGCGGTTCGCCGGAATGCTGAAGAAGTCGGTCGGCTTGGCGGCGTTCTGGTGCATCCATGCGAACAGACGCTCGCGCCAGATCGACATCCCCGGCAGCTTCGTCGGCACCACGGTTTCGCGCGCGAGGAAGAACGACGTGTCCATCAGCTCGAAATGCATGTCGGTCTTCTCCTCAAGCAGATGCAGCACTTCCTTCACGTCCGGCGTTTCGTTGAAACCGAAGGTCGCTACCACGCTGTACAGCCCACCGGTGTGGTCCTTGACTTCGATGCGCGTCGCGTCTTCCACGTACGGCACGTCGACCGTTCGGAACGTCAGGAAAATCGTGCGCTCGTGCAGAATCCGATTGTGCTTGAGGTTATGCAGCAGACTCACCGGCACCAGCGTGTTGCCCCCCGTCAGATAGATCGCCGTGCCGGCCACGCGGTGCGGCGGGTGCGCAAGCAGCCCCTGCAGGAACGGGCCGAGCGGAATGCCGTCGGCGGCCGTACGCTCACGCAGCAGCTGACGGCCCTTGTGCCACGTCATCAGCATGAAGAACAGGAATGCACCCAGCGCCAGCGGCAGCCAGCCGCCCTCTTCCACCTTGATCAGGTTCGCGCCGAAGAACGCGAAGTCGACCACCAGGAAGCCCGTGATGATCAGCGCCACCAGCAACTTGTTCCAGTTCCAGACCTTGACCATGACCACGCAGGCGAGAATCGTCGTGATGACCATCGTGGTCGTCACGGCAATGCCGTACGCCGCCGCCAGGTTGCTCGACGACTTGAACGCCAGCACGATCCAGATGATGACCAGCAGCAGCGACCAGTTGATCATCGGCATGTAGATCTGCCCTATTTCGCGATCGGACGTGTGCAGGATCTTCATGCGCGGCACGTAGCCAAGCTGGATCGCTTGGCTCGTGAGCGAGAAGGCTCCCGAAATCACCGCCTGCGAAGCAATGACCGTTGCCGCCGTCGCCACGATCACGAGCGGCAGCAGCGCCCAGTCCGGCGCGAGCAGGAAGAACGGGTTCTCGATGGCCTTCGGATTCGAGAGCAGCAGCGCACCCTGACCGAAGTAGTTCAGCGCCAGGGCCGGGAAAACGAGGAACGACCACGCGAAGCGAATCGGACGAATCCCGAAGTGGCCCATGTCGGCGTAGAGCGCTTCCGCCCCGGTGAGCACCAGGAACACGGAGCCCAGCACGATGTAGGCTTGCAGCGCGTGCGTGTGGATGAAATGGATGCCGTAGTACGGATTGATCGCCTTGATGATTTCGGGCGCGGCCACGATGTTGTACAGGCCGAGCACGCCGAGGATCACGAACCACGTCACCATCACCGGACCGAACAGGCGGCCCACCTTGGCGGTGCCCGACTTCTGCATCGAGAACAGGATGATGAGAATGACGATCGTGATCGGCAGCACGAAGCGCGAGAGCGACGGCGCGGCGATCTCCAGACCTTCGACGGCCGACATCACGGAAATGGCGGGCGTGATGACGGCATCGCCGTAGAACATGCAGGCGCCGAACATGCCGAGCATCATGAGCACGGACGCCCATCGGCTGCCGCCGCGCACGCTGCGCAGGCTGAGCGCCATGAGGGCGAGCACACCGCCTTCGCCGCGGTTGTCCGCGCGCATCACGAACAGCACGTACTTGAGGGAGACGACGATTACCAACGCCCAGAACAACAGCGAAATGATGCCGAACACAGCCTGCTGGTTAAACGGAATGCCGTGCTGCGGATCGAAACATTCCTTGAGCGCATAGAGCGGACTGGTGCCGATATCGCCGAAGACCACGCCGATGGCCGACACCATGAGCGCGGGCAAGGCCTGGGGGCGCTGCCCGTGTCGAATGTTTTGCGTCATAAGGTTTGGGTAATCGCAATATTGCGCTGCACAAAATGGGCGCTATTCTAACTGGGCGCCGGTTCCCTCGCCAGTCCGGACGGGCCCTGAGTGCCAGACGTCCCACATGACATGCTTCGGTAGGATAATTCGAGCCGCGCGCCGTGACCAGTGCGACGGCGCAAGGGTTTCACCGGTATTTACATGGCCCGTCCGGCGTCCGATGGCACCGTCTTCCGAGTTGCAAATGCGAGACATATGCCCGGCATGACGAATTCGCGGTCGACAGGTTCACCGATTGGGTGTAGCGCCCCGCCACGTCCGCCGCGCCCCAATGAAAGAAGCCGCCCGAAGGCGGCTTCTTTCACGTCGTAGGAACCTTGATGCGCGCTGTCGTTCACCGACGGCGAACGGGCTTGCGGCCGCCGGCGTTCTTGATCGAGCGCACGAGATCCGAGTCGGCGTTGTTCTGCTCGGCTTCCAGCGAGCGGATCTGGCCTTGCAGATCGGTCAGGCGGATACGGGCTGCGGTACGTTCGGTCTCGAGCGCCGAAGCCTGCTCGCGCACGGCTTGCTGGTTCTCGGCCAGGGCCTGTTCCTGCTGACGCTGGATCGCGAGGTCGTTCTGCACCGCGTTCAGACGCGCTTCGCTTTCGGCGAGCAGGCGCTCCATGAACGCTTTCTGCGCTTCGAGCTTGATGCGGCGGATCTCGACGTCGGCGAGCACCTGCGTCTGACGCACGAAGTCGCCGTAGAGCGTCTCGGCCTTCTTCTCGTTGTTGAGCTTGACTACGCGCCAGAACTGGCCTTCGTGGAACAGGGCCACGTAGTAGCCCATCGTCTGCGGATAGAACAACAGGCTCGCGCCGTAGCGACCGTTGTACGTGGTACGGAGTTCGGTGACTGCCTTGTTCTGAATGCGATCGCGCAGTTCCTGGATCGTCCCCGACGCTGCGGCCTGCCCCGGGGCCGAGGCGGGCAATGCCGGAGCCGCAAGCTGGGCGGGCGACGCACCGGTTACTTCCTCGACAGCTTCAGCAGCGCCTGCTGACGTCCCCCAGGCTGCCAGGCATGCCACCCCCACGCCCAACCAAAACCGCCCCCGGCAATCACTGATTTTCATCTGATCTGTTTTCCTGTTATCGACCGAGCCATTTCACGGCCCTTGTTCATCGCATTCATACGCCGCCCCGGACTCCGTCCCGAGGATTTGAGACCTGCGCATTGGAGGAATGATAACCGCATGCCCGCAATAGCCGCCAATTCTATCCATTGATAGGCGCTCTTCCAAGCAGGGAATGCGGAATTGTGGCCAGCCGCTTTCATCTGTTGATACCGCGCAACTCCGGGGGCGCGCCGGGTTCCGACAAGGCGAACTTGTATGTCAGACAAATCCCGTCATGGGGACGGCATTTCAAGGTGAATCCCACGCAGGATGGAGGGCGGCCTCACGTCTCGCTCTGGGCTGACTCATGACTGGCTCATGAATCGCTCAAGGTTCGTCTTCGCTCGCCAGTTCCGAGTCGTTGCCGAGGATCTGGTATTTGCGCATCTTTTCCCAAAGCACCTTGCGGCTGATGCCAAGCGCATTGGCCGTGTCCTGACGGCGCCAGCCGTTGGCATCGAGCGCGGCAACGATGCGGGCCCGCTCGGCGGCATCCCAGCGGGTGCGCTCCGCCAACGCGCCGCTCCGCGCAGCGTCATCGCCACGTGCGGTCGGCGCGGGTGAGAGCGCGTCGAAGATCGGGCGGATGCGTCGTTCGTCCCAGGTGCCGAGTTGCCGGTAGATGATGCCCACACGCTCGGCGATGTTGCGCATTTCGCGGACGTTGCCCGGAAATACCCCACCCTCGATCCGTTCGCGCAGCCACGGCGGCACCTGCGCGCCGATCTCGCCGTCGCCCACGACCTTGCCGAGATACGCGGTGAAGACGGCCAGCTTGTCGACGGGCCCGCGCGCTTCCAGGCTCGGGATATGCAGCTCGATCACGGCGAGGCGGTAGAACAGATCCGCACGAAACAGCTCTTCGCGCACCATCGCCTTGAGATTCTTGTTGGTGGCGGCGACCAGACGGAAGTCCAGCTTGACGGGCTGCGCGGAACCGAGACGCGTCACCGCGCTGTCCTCCAGCACGCGCAGCAGCTTGACTTGCTGATAGAGCGGCAGGTCGCCGATTTCGTCGAGGAACAGCGTGCCGTCGTTGGCCTGCTCGAAATAGCCCTTGTGCGAGTAGAGCGCCCCGGTGAACGCCCCCTTGGCGTGACCGAAGAAGTGCGACTCGAAGAGCCCGTCGGGGATCGCGCCGCAGTTCACCGCCACGAACGGCCCCTGTCCGTAATGGCTTTGCTTGTCGTGCAGCAGGCGCGCAATGCGTTCCTTGCCGACGCCGGTCTCGCCGTGAATCAGCACGTTCGAATCGCAGTCGGCGAACGCGTCGACTTCGGCCAGCAGCGCGAGCATGGCGCTCGACTGCGCGACGAGCGGGTCACTCGGTGGCGGCGCCTTGTCCGCCTCGGCGATGGCGCCGGAGAGCTTGAAGATGAGCGTGCGCAGTTCCGCGCCGGTGAAGTCGAGCGTGAGGATGTTGCTGTATTCCGGCGGGTAGACGCGCGGGTCATTCTCGCGCGGCGACGTCGCCACCCAGATGACGGGCATGCCGTGGCCCAACTGCCACTCGCGTGCGTTGGTGGCGGCGCCGTCGATCACCGACACGCTGACCACGGCGATCGACGGCCGCGCCCGGGTTCGCTCGCGCGACAGATCCGTACCGTCGGCGCGAATGACTTCCATGTCGAAGCTCGCGAGACAATGCGCGACGCGCTCGGCAATGTCCGACTTGCCTTCCCACACGTACACGTCGAGATCTTCACGTACAGGCTTGCTTTTCATACTGTTCCGCTGGTTGCCGGACGCCATGGGCATCCGTCATGGTGAAGTTCAGTCTTGCCGTTGCAGGGGACGCCTGCGCGTCGGAATCAAGCTATCCAAGGGGTCGTCGCTAATACACCAGTTGTACAAGTCCGTTCTGGCAGTTGATGCTGTCCACCGTCACCGTCGTCATGCCCAGCGTGATGCCGAGCGACGAGAGCAGCGTGTTGAGCAGATTGCTCAACGGCGTGAGCAACGGGTTGAGCAAGGTGGAAAGAATGCTGCCGAGCACGGGCGAGACGTCGCTGGTGCCGATCGCCCCCGACACGGCGCTGATGCGACACGAATTCGCACCGCTGCCGCTAAGGTTGCAGACGAGATCCGAGACGCCGCCCAGCAGACCATTCACGATACCGCCCAGCGTGTTGACAAGCCCCGTCACCAGCCCGCCGACGCCTCCCGCCACCTGCGGCAAATTCAGCGTGAGGACGCCTCCGAGGGTGGTTCCGAGTGCATTGGTCGTGGCCTTCAGTCCGGCCGCGGCCGAGCTGAGGAACGCGTTGACCGTCGAGATGGTCGCACCGGCGGCGGCGGACGGCACGTTGTTGACGAGCCCCGTGCCGATATTCCCGGTACTCGCCGTACCCGATGCACTCACGTCGAGCGACAACCCCGTGAGCAATGCGCTGACGATCGAACTCAGGTTCACGCTGGTTCCGATCGGCCCGACGCGCTGCGGGAACGGGCCGCTGAACGTGATCGGCGATGGCGAACTGGACGCCAGCGACAGGTTGACGTTCGCATTCACGTCGATCAGCCCGAGAAGTCTGGCCACCGTCACCCGCTGTGTCATGAGCGTCGTGCAACTCGCCGTATTGGTCGCCATGTTCACACCGTTGGGGGCGCCTCCCACGCACACGTTCACCAACCCCGAATTCACCTGCAGCGTCGCCGACGGCGTCGCGCCGCATTGCAGCGCCGTGACCGTCGCGGTCGATTGCGCGAGTTCCAGCACGAGCGGCAGATTCAGCGTGGTATTGAGACCGCTCAGCAAGCCGCCAAGCAATGGAACAGGCCCCGTAGCGCCGGGATTGACGCTCACGAACAGGCGGACCTGCGCTGCCGTGGCCGTTGCGCCAACACCGCCGACGCCGACTTGCGGTGGGGAAATCACTCGCCCGGAAACCGTCAATCCGAGCGAGTTGACGGGCGCGTTGATCGAAATGGCATTGGTGCCATTCGCACCGACGATCGCGGCGGAAATCAGATCGGCGACGCCGATATTCGCCGTCAGCGCATTCGCCGCGCTCACGCCCGCCGCGTCGATGTTCGCAATGACGCCGGGCGTCGTCGCCGTGCCCAGCAGGTTGATCGGCAGATTCAATACCGGGCTGCCGGCGAACACGTTGATGAGATTGTTCATCGCAGTGACCGACGCCGAGGCCGCGCCGTTCTGCGTGACGAGCGCCGTATTCGTCGCACTGAGCAGCGACCCCACGGTCAGGTTCTTGACGGCGGCCACGCCCGAGAGCGACGCCACCGACACATCGCCCGTGATCGGCACGCCGAGCGCCTGCAGGATCCCCTTCGGCGTGACGTTGACGCCCACGAGCTGCTGCGCCGCGGCGACATAAAGCACTGGAGAAATCCCAAGCGTATTGAGCAATGGCGCGAGCACCGAGTTGCCGGTGTTGAGCGCCAACAACCCCGAGTCAACCGTGAAGGTCACCACCGCCGGCGCCTTGCGGGCGATAGCCGTGGCCGTGATCGTGCGATTGCCGGTGAGCTGGAAGAACGACGGCACCGTGAGCGAGAGCGTGACCTGCACCGCGTTGCCGCTCGCGGCATTGCCCGCATTCACCGCGGCGAACGTTCCGGGGCCGGTGGCGTTCGCGACGGGCGAAGTCCAGATGCCGCATGCCGATGTGACTTGCAGTCCCGTCGCGTCGCCGCCCATGTTCGACGTCACGTTGGCCTGCGCCACGCTCGCGTACGACGTGGTGTTCGCGCAGCCCGGCAGCGTCTGCGCCCCGGCGAGCGCCGCCATGTCCGCCGCGCGTTGCAGATCGCGCCGCTTCATGAACGCGTACCCCGCGTCGATCGCGAACGCGAGGATCAGCGCCACGATCACGAAGACGAGCGCCGCGATCGGCACCGAGCCGCGCTGCCGATCAACCGTCGCCGCACGCAGCCGGGACGGAACGCGAACGAAGTGGCGCACACGCGCACGCACAATCATGGCGTCTTACTGGCTGGCGCCAGTCCCCGCTGCCGCCGGTGCGACGCCACCGCTGCCACTGTTGTTGCCAACGCCGCTCTCCGTCTGCACCATCGTCGGATAGAACTGCGGAATCGCGTAAGTAAAGCTGTCCAGATAACGCTTGTAGGCGCGCGAGGCGGTCGCGCCCAGCATCGGCAGCCCCGGCCCCGCCGCGAGGTTGTTCGCCTGGAGCGCAAGCAAGGCTTCGGTTTCGTCGCCGAGCATGCCATCGGCGGCGTGCTCGCCGACCCGCAACGGCGTCGTCCGGCGTACGATGTTGGACGGCACACGGCTGGCCTGCGTAGCAGCGCTCGTCGACGCCGGCTGCGCGACCTGCGACGGCCCCGCCGCCGACGCTCCGTCACCGGCGGCAGGAAGCGGCGTCACTGGCGCCGCGACCGCACGCGCGTTGGCATCGGTCGTACCGCCCATCGCGCCTGTGATTGGCGCGTTGACCTGTGCGGCGGCGCTGCCGGCCCACAGGACGAGCATGGCAACCAGCCACCGTCCCGCCGACAGCGCACGGGCGCCCGATGTTCTCTGTGATCGTTGTGATTTCCGAACGGCCATCGTCACGTCTCCCTGGTGTTGCGCAACCCGGCTCGTGCGCGCCCTCGACCTTCGGAGGTCGACGCCGGAACGGGAATGCCATCGCATGGCGCGGTTCATTGCGAGTGGCCGAATCGATCGAGCAGCGACGTCGGCATATCGCTGCGCGATGCCTCGTTCGCCCGCGCGAGCTTGGCATCGGCAGTCGTCCGCGGCGGTGCTTTCACGGCCCTCGTGGCTGCACTCGTGTGCTTGACACCACCCCGCCCAATCTCGCTGTCGTCTCCGCCCGTCAGGCGCACGACGACCGGGCCGTCCGCCGCAAATGTGCTGCCCGACGCCTGCACCGTCCGTCCCGAATCGGCGGACGCCGCCGGCGCGACGGGTGGCACGAGCGACGCCGCGGCCTGCGCGGCCGCCCGTGCGGCTGCCGCCTCGGCCGCCGCCTGGCGCGCGGCGATCTGCGCGCGGATGTCCGCGGCGAGCTTGTCGATAGCCTCGCGTGTGGCTTGCGGCATCCTGGCCTGCGTCATCATGTCTTCGGCGCGCGAGCGCTCGCCCGTCGCCATGAGATACACCGCCAGGTTGCTCAGCACTTTGCGACTGTCGGGGCGCAGTTCCGCCGCCTGCGCGAGCGGTACGCGTGCGCCGCCCGCGTCGCCGTTGCGCAGCAATGCGAAGCCGAGATCGCTCAGATAGAACGCCTCGGTCGGCGCTCGGCCGACCGCTTCGCGCAGCGCCTTCGCGGCGCCCGCATAGTCCTTGCGCTGCGCCGCCACCAACCCCATCCCGTGCCAGGCGGCCGCCGCTTCCGGACCATTCAGCAGCGCGCTGTAGGCTTGCTGTGCGGCGTCGGGTTGGCCGGTCTCACGCAGCGCATCCGCCCTCAGAATGTCGATGTCGGGCGCCGGGCCGTACTGCATCCGGAACTGATCGACGTGCGCAAGCGAAGCGAAGTACGCGCCCTGCTCCTGCATCTGCCGGATCATCGACAGATACAGCTCGCGAGAATCCGGCTGCGCCGTCCTGGCCTTCGCCTCGTCGTTCTGTTGCGCCTGCATGAGCGCGGCGGCCGACGGCGCGCCGTAACCGCCGATGCGCGGGCCGCCACACGCAGCGAGCGTCGCCGCACACAGCACACCCAGCAACGCGCCGCTCGCCGAGCGTCCGGCACGGCGCATCAGCCGCGCTTCGGTCCCCGATATTTGAAGGAATAGCGTCACTTCATGGCCTCCATCGATTTGGCCAGCGACAGAAGCGCCGGCCCCGCGACCACCAGCATCAATGCAGGTAGAAGCGTGAGCATCATCGCCAGCGTCATCTTCACAGTGAGCTTGCCGATGCGTTCTTTCATCGTCTGACGACGCTGTTCGCGCAGGCGATCGCTGAACTGTTGCAAGGGCTCCTGCACCGCACCGCCGTGCTGTTCCACCTGAACGATGAGACGGACCAGCGCACGCAGGTCATCGTTGTCGTACACCTCTCGCAGCCGACCCATCGACCCCTCGCGCCCGCGCCCGGAGGCATACTGACGGTTGGCGTTCTCGAACTCCTTGGCAAGAATCGGCAGCACTTCGCGGAAGTCGGACACGACCACGTGCAGACTCTGGTCCATCGACAACCCCACGCCTTGCAGCAAGCGCAGCAAGTCGATGAGCAGCGGCAGTTCGTCGACCAGTTCGGCGCGACGCTTCGCCGCTTCGCGCTGAATATAGAACTTCGGCGCAAGCAACCCTACCCCCGCCGCGCCGATCAAGCGCAGAATCGTGCCGAGCCCACCGCCGCCCGGCAACCAGAGCCATACGAGAATCGGCAGCACCACGGCAAGCGCCACGCGCGCGAACAGAAAGAGCGACTTCGCGCGCACGCTGTCGTATCCGCATTGCGCGAGAAGAAGACGATCTTCGGCGGCAATCAGATGCTGACCGAGACGCGTCTCCGACCACCGTTTGCCAAGCGCCGCCGCACGATCGAAGAGCGAGCGCCAGCCGCGCTGCCCGGTCATCATGTCGTCCCGCGCCTCGTCGTCCAACGGGCCGCGCGGGGCCGCCCGCAACGCCGCCAGCGCCTGTTGCCGACGACTCGCGAGCACCTGGTCGATCATGCGTTCGCTGCGGCCCTGGCGCATCGAGCGCAGCAAGATGGCCGACGCGCCGAGCAGCAGGCCCGCCGCGACCATCAACAGCCCGAGCATCATCCACAGACGCGAGTCCGACGAAAGCGACGACAGGAACGACGGGCTCATGACGTAGGCTCCCCCCGCTCAGAGCGACTTGGCCAGGCGGTACAGCACGAAGCCGCCGAACACTTCCAGCCCGAGGCCGATGGCGAGCAGCTTCTGCCCGGACGCTTCCTGGAACATCGGCTCGAAGAACTTCGGATTGAGCAGCATCAGCATCGCGCTCACGACGATCGGCAGCGCCGCCAATACCCACGCCGACAGGCGCGTCTCGGACGAGAGCGCATAGAGCTCCGCCTGCGCCTGTTCCCGATCGCGCATGAAGCCGGACATGCGCGAGAGAATCTGATCGGCGCGGCCACCGAAACGCGTGGACAGATCGACCACGGCCGCGAAGAGATAGATTTCCTCGACCTGATACACGCGCGCGATCTGCTTGAGCGCGATGTCCAGATCCACGCCCGCCTGCACTTGCCGCACCGCGCGATCGAGCAATTCACGCAGCGGCATGTCGGCGTTGCCCGCCGCGGTCTGGAATGCGGCAGGCAAGCTGTTGCCCACGGTCAGCATGCGCACCATGCCGTCGAGAAATACCGGCAACTGGCGCACGATGTCGCGATGCCGGCGCGACGCCTTGAACCAGTGGCGCAGCAGCACGCCGAGCGTATAAAGAACGAGCACGACGATGGCCGAGAGCGGTCCTTGCCAGATCCAGAACACGAGCCCGAGCACCAGCCCCGGCACAATGAGCATCGTGTAGAACATCGGATCGGGCTGCACACCGGCGCGCTCGAAGAAAAATTCCCACGGCAGCGATCTGCGGCGCGGCGCACGCCGGGCCACCGTCTCGGTCGTGGCGAACCGCGGCGCGTTCTGCGCGAGTTGTCGCTCGATAAACGCGCTCGTCGCCTGCTCCCTCGCGCGCTGATGCGAACGACGCCACAGCTCCAGTCCTGCCGCAACGAGCAGCAATGCGATGCAGAAAATCCACAGCAGGACGTGATTCATCGCCGGCGTCCGAAGAAGCCGCCGCCACCGGAGTCCGGCGGCGTGTTGCCCGGTCCGGCCGTCGCAGCGCCGGCGTTGCGCGTCTGCTCCCTGTAGCGCTGCAGCTTGGGCGAATGCGGCTGAATGCCGAGCGACACCCAGCGGTCCTTTTCCTCGCCGTCCGGGCCGACGAACGACTCGTGGCGATACAGCTCCTGCGTCGAGATCACCGTGTCGGACACGCCGGTCACTTCGGTGATGGACAGGATCCGGCGCCGCCCACTCGAGAGCCGGCCGATCTGCACGATGAAGTCGAGTGCGCTCGTGATCTGACGGCGCAGGCTGCTCTCGCTGCCCTGGAACCCGGCGAAGCCCGCCAGCATCTCCAGACGATAGAGACATTCGCGCGGCGAGTTGGCGTGGATCGTCGCCATCGAGCCTTCGTGGCCCGTGTTCATCGCCTGCATCATTTCGAGCACTTCGGAGCCGCGCACTTCGCCCACGATGATACGGTCGGGCCGCATGCGCAGACTGTTGCGGATCAGATCCCGAATCGTCACCTCGCCCGATCCGTCGAAGCCGCCCTGACGCGACTCCAGACGCACCACGTGCGGGTGATTGAGCGAGAGCTCGGCGGTGTCTTCCACCGTCACGACACGCTCGGTCGCGGGAATGAAGCTCGCCAGCGCATTGAGCAGCGAGGTCTTGCCCGAGCTCGTGCCGCCCGAGACGAGAATGTTGCAGCGCGAGCGCACGGCCGCTTCGAGCAGGTTGTGGATCTCTTCGTTGAAGCTGCCCAGCGCGAGCAGGTCGGACGGCTTGAGCGGATCCTTGCGGAATTTTCGGATCGACACCACCGGGCCGTCGACGGCGAGCGGCTCGATCACCACGTTCAGGCGTCCGCCGTCGGGCAGCCGCGCGTCCACCATGGGATTGGACTCGTCCAGACGCCGTCCGATCGGCGCGAGAATACGTCGCACGATGCGCAGCAGATGCTGGTTGTCCGAGAAACGCAGCGCCTCGCGGGCGAGCACCCCGCGGCGAGACACGTACACGTCGTTGTAGCCGTTGATCAGGATGTCTTCCACGGCCGGGTCGGCCAGCAGATCCTCGATGGGGCCGAAGCCGGCGAGTTCCTTCGTGAGCGCATCCGAGATCTGACGCAGTTCGGTCTCGTTGATCGGGATGCGGCGCAGGCGCACGAAGCCGTCCATTTCGAGATCGACGAACTGCTGGATGGCGCCGCGGCTCCAACGCCCGAACTCGGCGCCGAGCTCCTCGATGCGCGCGAGCAGATGTTCGTGTGCAGCGGTCTTGATGTCCTGGAACTGCTGCGAATTGGCAAACGCGCGCTTGTCGTCGGCAAACTCGATGGAATCGGTCATGTCAGTGCTTTCCCATGAAGCGGCCGAGCCAGCCCGATGACAGGCGTTGCGCCGCGGCACCGGCGTGCTGTGCGGCGAGCAGCCGTTCGACAAGCGGTTGCAGCGCGCGCACGTACGGGTCGTTGCGCGCGGTATCGAGAATCAGCTTGCCCTGATTGGTCGCCGAAAGCATGGCGAGCGGCCGGTCGGGCAGCGTGGCCAGCAGTGGCACGTCGAAACGCTTCGCGATCTGATCGGCTGCCATGCCGTAGCGCGGATCGTAGCGATTGAGCACGAGGTGGAAATGGTTGCGCTCGACGCTGCGCTCCTCCAGGTCGCGCAGCAGCGACGCGAGCGACACGATCGCGCCCACGCTCTGGTCGACGACCAGCCAGACTTCGTCGGCCGCGCGCACGAGGCTCGCGACGAACGCCGGATTCGAGAAGCCGCCGAGGTCGGCCACGATGAGATCGAAAAACGCGCGCAGCCGGTCGGTGAGCGCGAGTGCGTCGCCGGCCGCCACCGTGCGCATGTCGCCCAGATCGAGCGGCAACGGCAACACGGCCAGCCCGCTGGGCGCATGCGAGACGGCGGTGTGCACCAGCGTTTCGTCGAAGCGTCGCAGGTTCTGCACCGCCTCGGCAAAGCTGAACTGGCTTTGCGTGTTGAGATAGAGCAGACCGTCGCCCGCGGGCAGGCCGAGGTCGAGCAGCGCCACGTGGCCGAGCAGCGAAGCATCGAACTTGTCTCCCTTCGCGTCCGTCGCGTTGCCCGGACTCACCAGCTTCACGGCCTTCGCCGCCCTGGCGGCCCTCTCCGGCGAGGCGCCCACGGACAGCTCCTGTCCGAGTTGCGACAGATGCGCGGCGAGCGTGCTGCAACCCACGCCGATACGCGCGCCGAGCAACACCACGAAGCGTCCGTGGCGCTGCGGCGCGACCGGCGTCGGCTCGGGCGTCTGGTCGATCACGCGACGCACGACGTCGAGCGCTTCCTCCTGCGTCGAGTGCATGTCGATGAAGTCGTGCACGCCGGCGCGCAGGGCTGCCTTCATGCCGTCCGCGCGCACCATCGAACCCACCGCGACGAGCGGCAGCTTCGGCGCCACACGCTTGAGCATCTGTGCGAGTTCCGCCGCCTGCGCGAAGCCGCCATCGGGCGGTTCATCGGCGTGGCCCGTCGGCTCGCCCGAGAAATCGAGCAGCACGACCTGCGGATCGAGGTCGCCGATGCGCTGCTGCAACTGCGCGGGACGTCCGGCCTCCTGCAGCACCACGCCCTCTTCGCGCAGCGCCGCCGAGAGCCACTGCCCGTGGCCGGCGTGTGCACTGCAAAAGAGAAAACGATGCAACTCAGTCATGGTGTCCAGTATTCGCGTCGGTGCGTTCATTTATGCACTCCTGACTACCCTGCCCCATCCCGTTTTTGTCTCGACTCCTGCCTCGATTCCTGTTTCGATTCTCGTCTCGCCACGACTCGGCTCGTGAGCGCTGCCGCCCCCGCATCAGGCATCTGCGTGCCCTCGTCGCGACGCCGGTCCTGCTTCGATCCTGCTCGGGTCCCGCTTGGGTTCTGCTTCAATCCCGCTTTCCAGTTACTTCGAGAACCCCGGCAATTCGCTGTCGCTAGCCCCGCCCATCAGGTAGGCGCCCCACACCGGCCCGATGCGCTTCTCGCGCGTATCGCCGGGCAGCGGCATGGCCACGCCGCGCGCCACGGGCTTGACCAGGTGCGGTGTCACCACGATCACCAGTTCCTTCTCGGCGCTGTTGTATTTCAGGTTGCGGAAGAACGCACCGATGAGCGGCAGATCGCCGAGCAGCGGCACCTTGTCGACCGCGGATGTCGTGGTGCGCGAAATCAGCCCCCCGATGATGAAGCTCTCGCCATCGCCGAGCTCGACCGTGGTGTCGGCGCGGCGTGTCGTGATCGCCGGGATCTGGATCGAATCCGTCACGATGGCGTTGGTGTAATCGATGTCCGACGCCTCGGGCGCCACCTTCAGCGCAATCCGGTTCGGCGCGAGAATCGTGGGCGTGACCGTCAGGCCAACGCCGAACGGCTTGTAGACCACCGTGGTAGTGCCGAGCCCGCCCGATTGCGGCACGGGAATCTCGCCACCCGCGAGAAAGCTCGCGCTCTGGCCCGAGAGCGCCACGAGCGTGGGCGCCGCGAGCACGCGCCCCAGGCCGTTCGATTCCAGCAAGTCGATTTCGGCCGACATGCTGAACGCGCCGCGGGTGATCGAACCGAAGAACGAACCGAAGTTCGTCACGTTGCCCGTCCCGCCGCCGCTTACGCCGCTGCGAAATGCCGAGTTCAGCGACGACCCGATCCCGAAGCTGCCGGAGCCCGTCTTCTTCGACGCGCTGAAGCTCGCACCCAGTTCGTTGAGCGTGTTGCGGTTGATTTCCACGATCTTCACGTCCACCTGCACCACGCCCGTGTCGCCGACGGTGGAGCGATCGACGACCACCCCGCCCTTGCCGGTGGCGTCCACGGCGGCCGATTGCAGGCCGCTGTGTTCGATGACCGTATTCGCATGCCCCTTGATGATCGCGGCGCTGCCCCGCGCGTCGACCGAGGCCGTGCCGGTGTCGCCCAGCGCGCTTTGCAGGTCGCCCGTCACGTGCACTTCCCAACGCACCGCGTCGCCACCGCGCGGCCAGGCAGCGGCCTGCGTGGTCCCGGCCTTCTTGCCGACGACAAGCACCGAGCCGCGTCGCCCGCCCGAGCCCTTGAGGACTACCACGTCGGCGACGGCCGGATCGGCCACGGCGACGCGCTCGAGCGCCCCGGGCACCGGCAGCTCGCGTTGTTCGTGCACGCCGATCGCGAGCGAACGCGTACCGGCGGCCGAGGCAGAATGGGCGGCATCGGCCGCGTCCGCCAGCCGTACCGCCACCGTGACCGCACACGCGAGCAGCGCGGCGAGGCACAGCAGCATTCCCTTGACGCGTCCGGTCTCTCGTCTGGCAGCGCGAACCTGGCTTCTGATCATGGCGTGGCTGTATCGGTCACTGTGTCGGTTGAGGGGCGAGGCGCCTGGGGTCTGGCTTTGTCTCGATGGCTTGCGTGTCAATAGGCGGCCGTCGTGCGTTCTGCACCGCGCACGACCTCGATCGTGCCACCGCCGCCCGAGCCGCCGCCTCGCGGCGCATGCTGCGCGACTGCCGGCCGCACCGGCGCGCCTGCGAGGCCCGTCGTGGCGATCCCGGCGTAGGCCTGGTTCTCCGGTGTGTCGAGCGCCGTCCGGTCGTCCGCCCTCAGGCCGGGCTTGCCGGCAAGCACCGGCGGCGGCGGCGTGAACAGCGACGTGTCGGGAGTGGCGTCATCGCCCGGATTGCGCAACGCGAGCATGATCTTGCCCTGCTGCACGCCGAGCACCACGCGATTGACGTCGGCCACCGGCACGGCCACCACGGCGGCGGTCGCAGGCATCGGCGGCTGCGCGCTCACGTTCTGCGGCGCAGGCGGCGCGGTCGCAGCCACGGCCTGCACGGTCGAAGCCACCGACGGTGCGGGGGGCGGCGGCGTCACGTCGTCGAGCGACGCGCTGCCGTAGCTCAACACGCGCACGCGCGAAGCGAGCAGGCGCGATTGCATGTCGTCGACCAGTCCGACTGCCGGACCTGGCGCCTGGTTGGTTTTCATCGTGAAGAACACGTCGACGTAGTCGCCGGGGCGAATGCGGTGGCTCACACCAATGGTTTCGGTGACGGGAATGGCGACGGCGCGCTCGCCCGACGCCAACTGCATCGCAAGGCCGCGCGCGAGTGCGTTCTGGGTGACAGGCACATCGGCGGCGAGTGCGACGAGCGGCACACGGCCCACGACGTCGGCCGGGTTGGCGAAGCCACCGACGGTCTGGCTGTCGAACTGCACGAGCTTCACGCCATCGGCGCGAATAGGCTCGCCGGGAGGAAGCGCCCTGGCCGCCACCACGGCCGGGTATCGCTGCGTGAGCGTCTGCGTGACCGGCGACGGCGTGACCGCCGGAGCCGGTGCGTTGGACGTGCCCAGGCGCAACGCGAAGAGCGCCAGCAACACCCCGGCGGCGACCAGCACTGCGGCGAGAATCTTGGTGGCTTTGTTCATGGCTTGGGGCCTCGCGGCCGTTCAGTCACTACTTGCGGGACGCCGGTAGACCGGCGGCATTCACAACCTGGCAAACCCTCACAGCTTCCTTTCGCGCATCCTCCGCCGACTCGACTACCGTCCTCAACTGCCTCCCAGCGTGGACGCGTCCAACGTGATCGCCGCCGTGCCGACCACGTTCTGCGGCACCAACTGTCCCAGCCCCGGCCAGTTGACGGTCATCGGCTGGGTCAGCGTCAGCGTAACGTGCACGATGCATTGCGAACTGCCGGCCGATGCACCCGACGCCGGACACGGAAACGTTGCATCCGGCGTGAAGCTGGTGTTGACCGCGGACGCCGATGGCCACGTCAGCGTGTTCGTGATCGCTTGCGTGGCGTAGCCCTGGCGCTGCGCCATGGTGCCCGCACGCAGCATGGCGCGCCCGGCCTCCGAGGCAGCCTGGGTGAGCATCTGACGGGCAAGAATGGTGATGGAAAAGGCGACGGCGACATAAAACGCGGGCAGCAGGATCATCAGGATCAGCATGAATTCCAGTGCCGCGACGCCGCGCGTGCACGACGTTCGCAACCCTGATCCCGGCTGTGCCCCAGACCGCCTCATGACGTTACTCCCCGTCGCGCACGGCACTCACTGGCCATGTCTTGCGACGCATAGATATGACACATTTGCGCGGCGTCGCCCGCGCCTCCCATGTTTTCGGTGCCACCTTCAGCAGCACTCTCGGCGCCCTGGACATTTCGGTGCCTGTCCAAAGCTGCCTGTTCGTCTCGCCCCGTCTGCCTCGACGGCAATACCGACAACGCTTAACGCAGCACCAACGCCGCCGCCGCCAGATACGCCCCGTACGGCAGGCCGACACGGCCGGCGCGCCATCGCAGCATTCGCTGCCACACATGCCCGTCCGCAAGGCGCTCGCACCCTCGCGCGAGCCATTTCATCCGCGCGGTGAGCAGGACCAGAGCATGCACCCCGGCCGCCACGCTCGCCAGGCACCACACCGGCAACAACACCGGGTACCCTCCGACCAGACCGATCAACGCGAACAGCTTCACGTCGCCGGCGGCCATCACGCCTCGCCACCAGAAAGGCAACAGCGCAATCAATCCGAGCAACGCACCCAATCCGTGGACCCGGATCGCACCCGGCTCACCATGCCACGCCCGCCAGCCGATCCACACCAGCGCCAGCGCCCCGACACACAGCAGCCAGACATTCGGGATGCGACGCGCGATCAGGTCGGTGAGCATGATCGGCACGCACAGCAACCACAGCAATGGCAGCACGGGACGTCTCGCCTCAATGCGCGGTGGCCGAGGTCGCCGCCGACGTCACGGTGCTGAATGTGTTCGACAGCACCGAGCCCAGTTGCGTAAAGACGGTCGCGCCGATGATGACCGCGACGATCGCCGCGAGAATCCCGTACTCCAACGCCGTCACACCCCGTTGCCGGGACAGCCCCCGCTGCCCGACGACAGCGCTCATTCGCATTGCTTGCATGATCCACATCCTCGCGAATACAGCATCCCCCTGTGTCGAACGGCGTCGGAAAACACCGCCCGCCCCCCTTTCCCGCTCACGGATGAACCGCAAGCGTCGTGCCTGCATTCTTTTCGTTGAGCGCTGGTACGCCGGACGGCTGTCGTGCCTGATGGCCCACGCGCAGCATGGGCGACGCGCGCGGCGCGCCTGTCACGCGCCGGCTGCCGTCACCGCGGATTGGATCTTCGAGAAGACCTGGGAGAATGTCGTGCCGAGACTACCGAAGACGGTGCCCCCGATCACGACGGCGACGATTGCCGCGAGGATGCCGTACTCGAGCGCCGTCACACCGCGCTCGTCGCGCGCAAACAGTCGAATCCGATTGCCGAGCTTCATATTCCACTCCCTCCAAAAGGCGCATCGCGCTCGTTGACGTTTATCGC
This sequence comes from Pandoraea pulmonicola, assembly GCF_000815105.2. Classification (NCBI taxonomy): domain Bacteria; kingdom Pseudomonadati; phylum Pseudomonadota; class Betaproteobacteria; order Burkholderiales; family Burkholderiaceae; genus Pandoraea; species Pandoraea pulmonicola. The sequence goes on from NZ_CP010310.2 coordinate 3,443,791, forward strand.
CGATCGTCATCACGGACATCGGTCATATCGCTTATCAACTCCGGACTTCGACCCTGGGTTCGTTGCACGGCAAGGCTTGCGAACCTCTTTTACCTCGTACACCGCAATTTCTTTACCTCTCGGCACAGATTTTTCAGCAGCGTCCTGTTCTTCCCGATCCTAATTTAAACTAAAACGCAAAAACTAGAGCCATGCTTCCAATCGACCCCGAGAATGTAAGAAAAAGTTACAGACGCCGATCAACAATACTCTAAAACTCGCAAATACAACGCCCGCGAGGGAAAACCATGATTGGTGCGACACCACAAACCCAATCCCGCAACCTCGCAAACCCAATCTCCAATACGTGCAGCACTCGTTTAAATAACTATTCATCCATTGTGTGCTGCGGCAATGCTTCGCGGCGTCGATGAGCGGCGTTGCCGCAAGCGCACACTACGTCTCACCCACTCGCATCACCCGCTGCATGGGCCCGCGCGACGCCGTTCCACCAGCGATCCACATGCCGTCAAGCAACCTCGTCTCTCTCGATACTTTCAATTCATTTCCAAATCGAGGCCTCGCGCAGCGCCACGGTTTCTTGCCTGTTTCAACGCTGTTTTGCTGCTCGATTTCGATCGACGATTGCACGTCATTTCATGAATCAAGGGTTCCGAACTCTGATCGATAAGCCGGTCTTTTCATCGCGGCAGCCTTCCGCGATAAATGTCCTTTTGCCTGGCGATTTTTGTCTCGACTTTTTGTCTCGACGTTACGTAACGTTACCCGTAACACCCTCCGTAACGGGAACGGCATTCACGCCCGTACTCGCCATTTCCCGATGGCGTTAACCCTGATTTTTATCCCTTCTCCCATCTCGTCGATCTCTCGATCAAAGAGATTCTTGTTTTCCAAAACGCAAATAAATACAGGCTTTCCGGGCGATCGAACAAAAAACTAGAGCTAACGCTCGGTTCCCGCCGCGCCGTTTGGCACACCTCTTGCGGATACCCCTGCATCGCAACGCTGAAGATCACCGGGGGACACCATGATCATTGGCAATACCAAGCAATCGACGCCGCGCCCCGTCGCCGCCCCGGCCGACCGGCAACGCGTGACGGCCGCACAGCACAGTGCAGCCGTCGACAACGATCGTAGAGGCGCAAGCCCAGGGAGGGGCGGTGCACAAGGCGGTGGCGTACGCGCCACCGCCACACCGTTCGACGCCGCCGATGTCCACAACACCGGCAACGCGCATTCGGGCCGTGCGATGACGGGGCCCAACAGCGCCGATGTGGACGCGCTTCTGTTTGCACTCATCGCACAACGCATGAACAACCGACTGGCGGCACACGCCGTGCCCGCCTGACTAAGACACAGACCGGAGAACCCCACCATGAAGAACATCCAACGCAACCTTCTCGCTTCCGCCTGCCTCCTCGCCGTCATCACGATGACCGGCTGTGCGAGTTCCGGCTCGGGCGGCACCAGCGGCACGCTTGGCGATAGCGGCGGCAGCGGCACGACTGCCGGCACGGGCGGTGGCGGCGGCACAGGGGCAGGCACCGTCAACGACGGCCCCGGCGCCGGTGGCGACGGAAGCGGTAATGGAGGTAACGGTAATGGCAACGGGAACGGGAACGGCGGTACCGGTGCGGCGACCAACCCGATCGGCACGGTGGCGGGCGCGGCCGGCACCGGCGTCGTCACGCAGGTCGGCAAGTCCGTCAGCGATCTGGGCACCACGCTCGCCGGCACGCAACTGCCGCTCGTGAGCCCGCAAACGCAAAGCGGCCTGTCAGGCGCCGTCGTCTCCACCGGCAACGCCGTGCAAACGCTCGGCAACGGGCTGACGAACGGCCTGGGCAAGCTCGGGTCGATCAACGATCCGCTCAACCCGACGCTCGCCAGCGTGGGCGGCGCAGTCTCGAACCTCGGCACCGCCGGCACGCAACTGGGCAGCGCTGTCGCCGGCCTCGGCCAGACTGGACCGCTTGCCAACACGCCCGTCAACGGTGTGACGACGCTGCTCGGCGGCGTGGTCGCCTCGGTCGGCAAGGCAGGCGAAGCCCTCGGCGGCGGTCTCACGCAGACCATCACGAGCACTCCGGTGCAACAGTTGACGACGGGCCTCTCGTCGGCCATCACGCCGATCACGAGCGTCGTGACCAACACCACGCAGACGATAGGCAACACCACTGGCCTGGGCACGCCGGTCACCAACCTGCTCGCACAGGTCGGCGGCGGCCTCGCCGGCGTGGGCACGAAGATCGGCGGTCAACTCAACAACCCGATCGCCACCGACATCGGCGGTGTCGTGGCGGGCGTCGGCAACACGGTGGCCAGCCTCGGCGGCGTGGCTCACGGCACGCCGACGAGCACCAACCCGCTGGCACCGATCACGTCGGTTCTCGGTGGCCTCGGTAGCTTGGGGGGAGCGGGCGGCGCCGGTTCCAACCTGCTGGCCCCCGTCACGAATCTCGTTGCCGGCCTCACGGCAGCGCCGGGAGGCGCTGCGGGCGGCAGCGCGGGCAGCAATCCGCTCGCGCCGGTCACGAATCTCGTTTCCGGTCTGACGGGCGCACTGGGTGGCGCCACGGGCGGCTCGTCGAGCGCCAACCCGCTCGCACCGGTCACGAACCTCGTCTCCGGTCTGACGGGCGGACTGGGCGGCGCCACGGGCGGCACGTCGGGCGCCAACCCGCTCGCGCCGGTCACGAACCTCGTTTCCGGCCTGACGGGTGGCCCAGGCGCAGCTTCGGGCGGCTCGGGAAGCTCGGGCGGTTCGGCCGCCGGCGGCGTGCTCGCCCCGGTGACCACCCTGCTCAGCTCGGTGACGGGCGCCGTCGGCGGCGCCACGGGTGGCGCCACCGGCGGCAGCGGCCCGCTCGCACCGGTGACGGGGCTGCTGGGCGGCTTGCTCGGCGGCACGAAGAAGTAATCGTGGCGCGTGCCGCATGCACGCAACGGCATCGCAGCAAGCGGCTCCGGTTTCTCAAATGGAAGTCACAGCGTCATCCCGGTGGTCTTCCGCCGGCAAACATTCAGAACGATCAAGGGAGAGGAACATCATGTCGAACGGACTTCAACGCACCCTTCTGGCCTCGGCCGCCATCGGCCTCGTCGCCCTCACCGGCTGCTCCAGCGGTGGTGGCGGCAGCGGCGCAAGCTCGGCCGGCACCACCGGCACCCCGAATGCCGTCGGCACGACGGCAAGTGGCGCCGGCGGGGTCGTCAGTTCCGCCGGCAACGTGATCAGCGCCCTCGGCGATCAGGTCTCGAGCACGCAACTGCCGCTCGTGTCGCCACAAGCCTCGCAAGGCTTCGGCGGTGCACTGTCGAATACCGGCAAGGCCGTCACCGATCTCGGCAATGGCGTGAGCGCCGGCCTCGGCCAGACCGGCACATCGGGCGATACGGTCGGTACGACGCTCGCGAGCACAGGCAACGTCGTGACGGATCTGGGCCAGGCAGGCGTGTCGCTCGGCAGCGGCGTGGCTGGCGTCGGCAAGAGCGGCCCACTCGCCGGCACGCCCGTCGACACGCTGACCGGCGCGCTGGGCAACGTCGTGGGCACGGTCGGCCAGGGCGGCATCGCCGGTGGCGCGATCCTGAAGCAAGCCTTCTCGGGCGGCCCGGTCACGCAGGTCACCTCGACGCTGTCCTCAGCGATCAATCCGGTCACCAACGTCGTGTCCGACACCACGCGCACCATCGGCAACACCACGGGTCTGGGCGGCCCCGTGCAAAACCTGCTGACGACGCTTGGCAACGCCATCGGCACAACCGGCGGCACGATCAAGGGCACTTCGTCGAACGGTGTCGTGACCGCACTGGGCAACACGGACATCTCCACGGGCAACACGGTCTCCGGTCTGGGCTCGCTGCTCAACGGCTCCACCTCGACGGGCTCGGCCAACCCGTTCGGCTCACTGCTCGGCAACCTCGGCACGACGACGGCCGGCGGCGGCAGCAGCGCCAACCCGCTCGGTCCGGTGACCGGTTTGCTGGGCGGTCTGGGCGGTGTCGGCGGATCGAGCGGCGGCAATCCGCTCTCCCCTGTCACGGGTCTTCTCTCGGGCGCGACCGGCGGTTCGTCGGGCGGCAGCAGCCCGCTCGCGCCGGTGACGAATCTGCTCTCCGGCGTCACGAACGCCGCGGGTGGCAGTTCCGGCGCCACGGGCGGAGTGACCAATCTGCTCACGCCGGCGACCAACCTGCTCGGCAGCGTTGCCAACGTCGGGAAGTAATTTCACCCTCGTCGCGAGGCTTGCCGGTCCGTCCCCGCCCCGCGCACCTCACGCGCTTCATCGACAAGGAGATGCCATGGCCCGCTTCATTTCCGACACCAGCGTTCTGATGCGCGGTCATGGCGAATCCGCCCCGCCAACCTCCGAACCTGTCGCGATGCGCGAGACCGGCGACGGTTTCGTCACTCGCCACACACACACCACGTTCGGCACCGATGCGAGTGCCGATTCCGGGGCAACGTCCGGCGCCTCCCCGCTCAACGCAACACACGGCACCATGAGCGACCGACACACGAACCGCAACGATCTCGTCTCCGGCATCGTCCGCTCGCTCGGACGCCGGCTCGCCGTGTACACCGCGCTCTATCATGCCGCGCTCGCCGAACAACTCGGCCTGAACGTGACCGACCTGAACGCGCTCGATCTGATTCTCGAACTCGAATCGATCACCGCCGGACAACTCGCCGAACTCATGGGCGTGAGTTCGGGCGGCATCACCACCGTCATCGATCGTCTGGAGCGCGCAGGATTCGTCGAGCGCGAGAAGAACCCTCACGATCGTCGCATGGTGATGGTTCATCCCATCGAGGAACGCTGCGCGCAGATCGAACAGTTTCTGTCGTCGGTTTCGCGCGAGTTGACGGCGGTGAGCGCCGCCTACGATCACAGCGAACTCGCTGCCATTCACGACTTCCTGGTACAGAGCATTCGCACGCTCAAGAGCGAAACGTTCCGCCTGCGCTTCGAAGCCGATCAGGACATCGCGGGTCTGGTGTCGAACAGCCGGCATTCGCCGACCCAACCCTGAGCCGGCACTGCGCGCGTTCCGTCGAGGAGAAGCGTCATGTCGAAAATGTTGCGTCACAAGGCTGCTCGGTGATCTCTCGGGCGCTACCGGCTCGACAGGCGCTCCCGGCAATCCACTCGGGGCGGGCATGCGGGAAAGCAGAAGACCCGGGCACGACATCTCCCGGGTCTTCGTGTATAGCGCCGAGGCGCCGCGCTGCGGCCCTCGACGATTGCCTGATGATGACCTGACGATGGCCTGGCTATTACGCGATCATTGCTCGCGAATCCACGTCTGCGTGCGGCCGATCAGCGAGATGCCGATGTAGCCGCGCACGTCGAGCTTCTTGCCGCCATCGGTAAGCGTCATCTTGCAGTTGTACTCGGTGCCGTTCTCCGGATCGAGAATCTTGCCGCCGTCATACTGCTCGCCGTCTTTCTTGATGCCGCGAATGATCTGCATGCCCAGCATCTTCTGATCCTTGCGCTCGTCCTTGCATGCCGTGCAGATCCGTGCCGGATCGTCGCTCTCGCCAAGGCCCTTGGTGATCGTACCGACGTACTCGCCGTTCTTCTCGGTGATCGTCACGAGCGCTTTCGGTTTGCCGGTCTTGTCGTCGATCGTCTTCCACACGCCGACCGGCGAGGACTCGTCGGCAGCAAAAGCCGCCTTGGCCCCCGCCCCCAACAACGCTACCGCGACGAGCGCTTGCGCGCTCAGACGTCGCCACGACGTCGAATTCGAAATCGCCTTCATGATTGTCATCCTCCCGGATACGGAATTGATTTGTCGTAGGACTCACGTACCGGCCGCGCCTGCGCCGCCGTCCGCGCGAGTCGCTTTGAAGATTACGCCAAAGGCGTCACAACGTGCAGAGGAAGTCCTCTAGGGCTTCTCCACGCGAGCGCGGACGACATCATCGCTCGCGTATCCAGACCTGCGTGCGACCCAACAACGAAATGCCGAAATAACCTCGAACTTCGAGCTTTCGGCCACCGTCGACGACCCTCAACTTGACGCCGTATTCGCTACCACTGTCCGGGTCGAGAATCTTGCCGCCGGTGTACTCGTCGCCGTCCTTGTGCAGTCCACGAATGATCTGCAGACCCTGCAGCTTCATGCCTTTGCGCCAGTCGGTGCACTCGTTGCAGCGACGCTCCAGCCCATCGGCACGCCCCAGACTCTTGACCAGTGCGCCGACGTACTCGCCGTCTTTCTCCGTGATGGCGATGAGCGCTTTCGGATCGCCCGTTTCGTCGACGATGCGCCACACGCCGACGGGCGACATCATGTCGGCCGCCGCGGCCCCACAGGCCGCGGCGCACAACATGGCAGCGACGCAAAAGCGTCGCCATGACACGGCATTGAACATCGATTTCACGGTGACCTTCGTTGGAGATTAGCGATCAGGGAGCGATCAGAGCGGCGGCAAGGCGATCGCCGTCAGTCGCCATTGAACGAGATTGCGGCGCGTCAGCGTGAATGTGACGACGCGCTCGGGCCGATCGCTGCGCGACACATGCACGAGGAAATGGTTGAAGTCCTGAAACTCGGTGCGCGTGATCGTGCGCGGCGAGGCTTCGCTGGGCGCCGCGGCGTCGCCGCCGGCCGGTGGCGTGGTGGACGCAGATGACGATGGGGCCGACGGGGCCTGCTGCGGTTGCGGCACGACGTCACGCGGCTCGGGCGCACCCGGTGCGGGCGGCAGGCCGGTGCTGTCGCCGCGCAGCATCGCCGCGACGGCCTCCGGCGTGAGCAGCGCTTCGACCACGCGATCGGACACCCAGCCGCCCAAGGCGAGCGCCAGCGCCCCCAGGGCGTTGCCGCGCTGCTTGTCCATCTGGCGAGAGAGTTCGTCGTGCAGGCTCAGCTTCAGGCTGTCGCGCACCGCAGGATAGTCGACGTACGACGAGAGCGCGTCCGCGTCGCGCGCATTGGCCGCCTCGCGGGCACGCCACAAGGTGTAATACGGTGTGCCGAACAGCAACCCCAGCACGACGACCAGCCCAGTCAGGGCAATCCATAATTTACGCATCGTTCAGACTCCGACAGTCAAACTGCGCATGGTAGGCGTTTCGCGACAGCGCGCCCCCGACGACTTACATTGCTTTACAAATCCTTACAGCACAAGGCACGGCAGGCTTTTACTCTCGAAGCGTAAGCCGCACATGGCGGCAAAGCTCCGGCACCCTGCCCACACGGCGAGGTTACTCCCGATTTGCCGCTGCGCGCCGGTGTCGTCCCGGCCCACCCGGCCCTTCAACCGACAAGGAGGTGGCACGATGCGTCACGACCGACTTGTCCGAGCCGTGTGTTTCGTCTCGCTGAGCGCCGCCTGCCTGGGCGCGGCGGCGCAGACAGGGGGGGACGGTCGATTCCTTCGGGACTGGTTCGCCCAGGTGGCCGAACGTCCGGGCGGACGCGGCGATGCCGACTCGCGCGAGTCCCGCGATTCGCGCGGCAATACACGCTCCGGGCCGACACGGCCGCAGCCGCAGGAAGTGCGGCCGCAAGGCGACCTGCGCGGCGACATCTACAACCATCTGCGCGAGCAACGTCAGCCGCCACCCGCGCCCGCTCCGCCTGCCGGACCGTCAGGACAACCGGGCGAGCGCAAGCACGATCGCGGCAACCGGGAGCGCTGAGCGCGGCACCCCAACACGCCGCGCATCGCATCCGCTCAAGTCAACGATGTATCGACCGTGCGACGCGGTGCTTCCAGATACTCCAACGACTGCATCTCCACCAGACGCGACACGGTACGCGTGAATTCGTTGGCCAGCGTGCCCTCGATGTAAAGCTCCTCGGGCGGCACTTCCGCCGACATCAGCAGCTTGACCTTGTGATCATAGAAGACGTCGACGAGCCACGTGAAGCGACGCGCTTCCGACGCCATTCGCGGCATCATCTTCGGCACATCGGAGAGCACAACGGTGTGAAAGCGGTTGGCCAGTTCGAGATAGTCGTTCTGCGAGCGGGGACCGCCGCACAGCGTATGGAAGTCGAACCAGACCACGCCACCCGCGCGACGCAGCGCTTTCAGTTCGCGTTGCTCGATGTGCAGCAGCGGACTCTCATCGGGCACTCCCGCAATCTCGGTGAAAGCGGCGCGCAAGGCGCGGTTCGCCTCGTTGCCGAGCGGATAGTGATACACCTGCACCTGCGCGAGCGTGCGGCGGCGATAGTCGATACCGGCGTCGACGTTGAGCACGTCGAGCTTCTCTTCGAGCAGCTTGATGGCGGGCAGCACGCGATCGCGATGCAGGCCGTCCGGATATAGCGTGTCGGGACGGTAGTTCGACGTCATGACGAACTGCACGCCGTTCTTGAACAGCTCCGAGAGCAGGCGGTGCAGGATCATCGCATCGGCCACGTCGGACACATGGAATTCGTCGAAGCAGATCAGGCGATAGCGCTTGGCGATGCGCTTGGCCAGTTCGTCGAGCGGATCGGGCAACCCCTTGAGCGCCTGCAACTGGTGATGCACTTCGCGCATGAATTCGTGAAAGTGCAGACGCGTCTTGCGCTGGAGCGGCACCACCGAGTAGAAGCTGTCCATCAGGAAGCTCTTGCCGCGCCCCACCCCACCCCAGAGATACACGCCCTTGGGCAGATCGGGATGCACGAGCCACTTCTTGATGGTGTTCGAGCGCCGAGCCTTGTAAGCGGCCCATTCGTCGTAGCACTGTTGCAGACGATCGACGGCCCGCTCCTGGGCCTCGTCGGGCTTGTAGCCGCGCGCGGCCAGTTCCTGTTGGTAGTATTCGCGAACGTTCATGCGGACTGCGCGCCCTGAAATAGCCAGAGGGCCGAAAGGCTAAGGGATTCAAAAAAACAAAGGCGAGTCGCCTCGCCTTTGTTCGTACACATCAGCGTGACGCTGCTTACTTGTTCAGCGCGCGCTTCTCGACGTCGAGGGCGGCTTCACGCATCACTTCCGACAGCGACGGGTGCGGATGGCAGATACGGCCGATGTCTTCCGACGCCGCCTTGAACTCCATTGCAACCACGGCTTCGGCGATCAGGTCCGAAGCATTCAGGCCGATCACGTGCACGCCGAGGATTTCGTCGGTCTTGGCGTCGGCCAACACCTTCACGAAACCATCCGACGAACCCATGCCCAGCGCACGGCCGTTGGCCGCGAACGGGAACTGACCCGGCTTGAACTCACGACCTTCGGCCTTCAGTTGCTGCTCGGTCTTGCCGACCCAGGCGATTTCCGGCGAGGTGTAGATCACCCACGGAATGCAGTTGTAGTCGATGTGCGGCTTCTGACCGGCGATGACTTCGGCCACCAGCACGCCTTCGTCTTCGGCCTTGTGCGCGAGCATCGGACCACGCACCACGTCGCCGATCGCGTACACGTTCGGCAGCTTGGTACGGCAGTGCTCGTCCACCGGAATGAAGCCGCGCTCGTCGGTCGCCAGACCGATGTTGCCCAGACCCAGATCGTCGGTGTTCGGCACGCGGCCGACCGACACGATCAGGCGGTCGACTTCCAGCGTCTTGGCGTTGCCGTCCTTGTCCGTGTAGTTGACCGTCACGTTGTTCTTGCCGGTCTTCACTTCGCCGACCTTCACGCCGACGTTGATGTCCAGACCCTGCTTCTTGAACTGCTTGGCGGCTTCCTTGGCCACGCCGGCATCGGCGGCGGCCAGGAATTCGGGCATGGCTTCGAGCACGGTGACCTCAGCGCCCAGACGGCGCCACACCGAACCCAGTTCCAGACCGATCACACCGGCGCCGATCACGCCCAGCTTCTTCGGCACGGTGTCGAACGAGAGCGCACCTTCGTTATCCGAGATGAGCTTGTTGTCGACCGGCATGCCCGGCAGGTGGCGCGCCTTCGAACCCGTGGCGATGATGACGTTCCTGGCGGTGACCGACTCATTCTCGGCGCCCGTCACATCGATCTGGTAACCACCGTCGTTCTTGGCAACGATCTTGCCGTGGCCCTTGAGCCACGTGATCTTGTTCTTCTTGAACAGGAACTCGATACCACCGGTCATCTTGTCGACGATGCCCTGCTTGCGCTTGAGCATCTGCGCGATGTCGATCTTGACGCCCGACGTGGTGATACCGTGATCGGCCAGGTGGTGACCGACCTTTTCGAATTCCTCCGATGACGCGAGCAGCGCCTTCGACGGAATGCAACCCACGTTCAGGCACGTACCGCCAAGCACCATCTTGCCGGCCGGGTTGGTCCACTTCTCAACGCAAGCGACCGAGAAACCAAGTTGGGCGGCGCGGATGGCGGCGATATAACCACCGGGGCCGGCGCCGATAACGACTACATCAAATTCTTTGTTTGCCATTTTGAGACTCAGTGAAGGTTGACGGCAGGAGGAGGCGCGGCGCGCCGGCCGCGCAACGTCTGTTGCGCATGGCCGGGCGCTGCCGCGCGGTGCGCGCTAACGCTTACAGGTCGAGCAGCAGGCGAGCCGGATCTTCCAGCGCTTCCTTCATGGCGACGAGGCTCAGCACGGCTTCGCGGCCGTCGATGATGCGGTGGTCGTAGCTCATGGCCAGATAGTTCATCGGGCGGATGACGATCTCGCCGTTCTCCACGACCGGGCGGTCCTTCGTGGCGTGCACGCCGAGAATGGCCGACTGCGGCGGGTTGATGATCGGGGTCGACAGCATCGAGCCGAACACACCGCCGTTCGAGATCGAGAACGTACCGCCGGTCATTTCCTCGATCGACAGCTTGCCGTCGGCAGCCTTCTTGCCGTACTCGGCGATCTTCTTCTCGATGTCGGCCAGGCTCATCTGGTCGGCGTTGCGCAGGATCGGTACCACCAGACCACGCGGCGAGCCGACAGCGATACCGATGTCGAAGTAGCCGTGGTAGACGATATCGTTACCGTCGATCGAAGCGTTCACGGCCGGGTACTTCTTGAGCGCGTGCACGGCGGCCTTGACGAAGAACGACATGAAACCCAGCTTCACGCCGTGTTCCTTCTCGAACTTGTCCTTGTACTTGTTGCGCAGATCCATCACCGGCTTCATGTTGACCTCGTTGAACGTGGTCAGAATGGCGTTGGTCTGTTGCGATTGCAGCAGGCGCTCGGCGATACGGGCGCGCAGGCGCGACATCGGCACGCGCTGTTCCGGACGGCCTTCGAGCGACGTGTCGCGGCCCGCCGGAGCGGCAACCGACGGCAGCGCGGCGCGTTGCGCCGGGGCCGGGATCGACGAGGCGGCAGCGGCCGGCTTGGCACCGGCGGCCAGGGCGTCGCCCTTGGTCACGCGGCCGTCGCGGCCCGAGCCGGCGACGTCGGTGGCCGACAGGTTCTTCTCGGCGAGCACCTTGGCAGCGGCCGGACTGGCGATACCACCCGAGGCGCCACCGGCTGCGGGGGCAGCGGCCGGGGCGACAGCGGCAGCCGGCGCAGCGGCTTCGGCCGGCTTGGCGGCGACCGGCGCGGCAGCGCCTGCCTTGGCTTCGGTATCGATCTTGGCAATGATCTGTTCGGACGTCACGGTGTCGCCGGCCGAGGCGCTCACTTCGACGAGCACGCCGGCGGCGGGGGCCGGCACTTCGAGCACGACCTTGTCGGTCTCGACTTCGATCACGGTTTCATCCTGAGCGAAGGCTTCACCGACTTTCTTCTTCCAATCGAGCAGCGTACCTTCGGAAACCGACTCGGAAAACTGGGGGACTTTGACTTCTACAATGGCCATTTCTGGATCCTGGATTCGATAAACGTTCAATTCGGAAATACGGCAGCGGCCGTCCCTGGGGGAGGACGACCGCTGCAGGACCTAACCGCTTACTGCGCCACGGTCGCGCCCTTGAGGCGACCGAAAGCCGTATCGAGCAACTGCTTGAGTTGTTCGTAGTGCTTGGCGTAGTAGCCCACGGCAGGCGAGGCCGAAGCCGCGCGCCCCGCGTAAGCCAGCTTCTGACCGGCGCTCATGCTCTCGATCAGGTGGTGTTCGATGTAGAACCACGGACCCTGGTTTTGCGGCTCGTCCTGGGCCCACACCACGTCGGTGAGGTTTTTGTACTTCTTCAGCTCGCTCTCGAACGCCTTGTGCGGGAACGGGTAGAGCTGTTCCACACGAATGATCGCGACGTCGTCCCGCTTCTCTTCGCGACGGCGGGCGATCAGGTCATAGTAGAGGCGGCCCGAGCAGGCGATCACGCGCTTGACCTTCTCAGCGTTGATCGTCTTGTCGGTTTCACCGATGACCGTCTGGAAGCCGCCCTCTGCGAGTTCCGACAGGTCGCTCACGGCTTCCTTGTGGCGCAGCAGCGACTTCGGCGTGAACACGATCAGCGGCTTGCGCAGCTGGCGGATCATCTGACGACGCAGCAGGTGGAAGATCTGGGCCGGCGTGGTCGGCTGGACCACTTGCATGTTGGTGTCGGCGCACAGTTGCAGGTAGCGCTCGATACGTGCCGACGAGTGTTCCGGACCCTGGCCTTCGTAGCCATGCGGCAGCAACATCGTCAGGCCCGAGACGCGGCCCCACTTCACTTCGCCGCTCGAGATGAACTGGTCGATCACGACCTGTGCACCGTTGGCGAAGTCACCGAACTGGCCTTCCCACAGCACCATCGTGTTCGGCTCGGCGGTCGAGTAACCGTACTCGAAGCCCAGCACGGCTTCTTCCGACAGCACCGAGTCGATCACCGTGAAGCTTTCCTGGCCATCGGCCACGTGTTGCAGCGGCACGTACGTGCCGTCGTTCCAACGCTCACGGTTCTGGTCGTGCAGCACGGCGTGGCGGTGCGTGAACGTACCGCGGCCCGAATCCTGGCCGGTCAGACGCACAGCGAAGCCCGACGAAACCAGCGAGGCAAAAGCCAGGTGCTCGCCCATGCCCCAGTCGAGCGGCTGCTCGCCCAGGCCCATCTTGCGACGGTCGTTGATGACCTTCTCGACGAGCGGGTGGACCTTGAAGTTCGCCGGGATCGTGGTGATGCGCTCGGCCAGACGCTTGAGTTCGTTCAGCGGCACGGCCGTATCGGCGGCGTCGGTCCACTTCCTGTTCAGGAACGGCACCCAGTCGACCGCGTACTTGCTCTTGTAGTTCGAGAGCACGGGATCGATGGTGTGATGGCCTTCGTCCATGGCCTGGCGATAGGCCTTGACGAAACCGTCGCCCTCTTCCGCCGTGATCACGCCTTGCGTGACCAGCTTCTCGACGTACAACGCGCGCGTGCCCGGATGCTGGGCGATCTTCTTGTACATCAACGGCTGCGTGACCGCCGGCGTATCCTGCTCGTTGTGGCCCAGCTTGCGATAGCAAACGATGTCCACGACGGCGTCCTTCTTGAATTCCTGACGGAAATCCAGGGCCAGTTGCATGGCCAGCACGACCGCTTCGGGATCGTCGCCGTTCACGTGCAGCACCGGCGCTTCGATCATCTTGACCACGTCCGAGCAGTACGTCGTCGAACGGGCGTCACGCGGATCCGACGTGGTGAAGCCGATCTGGTTGTTGATGACGATGTGCACCGTGCCGTGCGTGCCGTAACCACGCGTTTGCGCGAGGTTCAGCGTTTCCATCACGACGCCCTGGCCCGCGAAGGCGGCGTCGCCGTGAACTTGCACCGGCAGCACGCTGGCCGCATCAGCTTCGCCGCGGCGGTCCATACGGGCCTTGGCCGAGCCTTCGACCACCGGGTTCACGATTTCGAGGTGCGACGGGTTGAACGCCAGCGACAGGTGGACCGGGCCACCGCTCGTCGAGACGTCGCTCGAGAAGCCCTTGTGGTACTTCACGTCACCGGCCGGCAGATCGTCCACGTGCTTGCCTTCGAATTCGGCAAACAGGTCCGACGGCATCTTGCCGAGGGTGTTGACCAGCACGTTCAGGCGACCGCGGTGGGCCATGCCGATCACGATTTCCTGCACGCCCTTCGCACCGGCGTGGTGGACGAGCTCGTCCATCGCCACGATGAACGATTCGCCGCCTTCGAGCGAGAAGCGCTTCTGGCCGACGAACTTGGTGTGCAGATAACGCTCGAGGCCTTCCGCGGCCGTCAGGCGTTCGAGGATGTGTTTCTTCTTCTCTGCGCTGAAGTTGGGCGTGGCACGCACCTTCTCCAGACGCTCCTGCCACCAGCGCTTTTGCACCGGATCGCTGATGTACATGTACTCGGCGCCGATCGAGCCGCAGTACGTGTCGCGCAGCGACTTGAGCAGATCGCGCAGGCTGGCCTGTTCAAAACCGAAATACGTGTTCTCTGCCGAATACACGCCGTCCATGTCGGCTTCGGTCAGGTCGTAGAAGGCGGGCTCCAGTTCGGGAATCGCCGGGCGTTCCTGACGCTTGAGCGGGTCCAGATTGGCCCAGCGGGCGCCGAGGAAGCGGTAAGCGGCGACGAGCGACTGCACGTGCACCTGCTTGCGGGCCATGGCCAGGTCAGAGGCGCCGGCGCGCGGCACGAAGGCATTGGCCTTGGCGCGCTGGGCGAACGACTCCACGATCGGGGCGTGAGCCACGTCGTTGGCGTTGGAACCATCAACAGCGGGGACGTTTTGCAGTGCGTCGAAATACTGACGCCAGTTGTCCGGCACGGACGCCGGATTATCAAGATACGATTCGTACAGTTCTTCGACGTAGGGGGCATTGCCGCCGAAGAGGTACGAGTTCGCTTGGAATTGTTCCATCAAACTCATTTTGCGCTCACCTTTTCTACGAGTGACTCGAGAAATAGCGGGTTACGAAACCTTCCGCGACACGGCCTGACCGGATAGCGGATTGCGAGAATCAAGTGGTGCTTGGAAGGACCTGATCAATCACGGCGAGCAGCATAGCACGTTTTTCGGCACCGACCGCCTCGGAAAGCCGTCAGACGGGGACTTGCGGCGTGCCCGCCGCATGGGTCGCACAGCGCCTCGGAATCGCCCCCGAACTTCCGTTGGCCTGCCCGGCATCGTGCGCATATCCAACCTCGATTTCACTCGGTTACCTGCGATTCGACCGTGATCATGCCGTCAACGCGCACAATCGGGCAGCGCGCGCCGCGCCGGCCTTCGCCCACGCCGCTTATGCTTATATGGAAATTGGATATATAGGAATTAAATTTTATTATTTTAATTTCTAATCAGTGACCGATATCGTGTCGACTATCCCCTTGCCGGTCCATCTGGGGGTGGCTTGACGGGTCAGACCCGCCCGGGCTTCCGCGCTGGTCCGGCCCCTGGAGCCCACAACGACATGCAAGAGACGACGCCTCTCACCGCCCAGCAAGCCCAGTTGCTCAGCCAACTGGTCGACGGCCTTTCCACCGAACAGCTCGCCTGGGTGCGCGGTTTTCTCGCCGGCATCAACCATTCGGTGCGTCATGCCGGCGCGCAGGCGCCTGCGGCCGGCACGGCCGGCGCCGCCGCTCCGCAGTTGACCATTCTGTACGGTTCGCAAACGGGCCATGCGCAGGAAGTCGCCGAGCACGCCAAGGCGCGTGCGGTGGCGGCGGGCTTCAAGGTCGACCTGTTCGCCATGGGCGACTACAAGGCGTCGCGCCTGAAGAACGACAAGCTGCTGCTCGTGGCGGTGTCCACGCAAGGCGAAGGCGAACCGCCCGACGACGCCCGCGACTTCTACGAGTTCCTGCACGGCGAGAAGGCTCCCAAGCTCGAAGGCACGCGTTTCGCCGTGCTGGGGCTGGGCGACTCCAGCTATGAGAAGTTCTGCCAGGCCGGCAAGGACTTCGACGCTCGTCTGTCGGCGCTTGGCGCCGAGCGTCTGGTGGCGCGCGCGGACAGCGACGTCGACTACGACGGCCCCGCCGAGCGCTGGATCGAAGAGGCGGTCGAAGCCCTCAAGCGAGTGGCCGCACCGGCCGCCGCGGGCAAGGCCGGCGTCCCGGACGGCTTCAGCCTGGCGTCGCTGGCCGGCGCCGCGGCGCCCGCCGCCGCCGCGAGCCAGTACAGCCGCAAGCATCCATTCGACGCCACGGTGCTGGAGAACATCACGCTGTCGGGCCGCGGTTCGTCCAAGGAAGTGCATCACGTCGAACTCTCGCTGGAAGGCTCCGGCCTCACCTACGAGCCGGGCGACGCGCTCGGCGTGGTCGTGAAGAACGACGAGACGCTTGTCGACGAACTCATCGACACGCTTGCCCTCGACCCGCAAGCCACGACCACCACGCAGGACAGTACGCTGTCCCTGCGCGACGCGTTCCTGCGCGCCTACGACATCACCACCCTGTCGCGCGCCTTCCTGGAGAAATACGCCGCGCTGACGGAGTCGACCGAACTCAAGGCGCTGCTCGCGGCAGGCAACGAGACGGCCCTGCGCGACTATCTGTATGGCCGCGACGTGCTCGACGTCGTGCGCCAGTTCCCCGCGCGCAAGGTGAAGGCCGCCGAGTTCGTCGGCACGCTGCGCACGTTGCAGCCGCGCCTGTATTCGATCGCGTCGAGCCTCGCGGCGAACCCCGACGCCGTCCACATCACCGTGGGCGCCGTGCGCTACGACAGTCATGGCCGCGCGCGTCGCGGGGTCGCTTCGACCTACCTGGCCGACATCGCTCGCGAAGGCGAGACGGTGCCGGTGTACATCGAAGCCAACCGCAACTTCAAGCTGCCGTCGGACACCAATGCGCCGGTCATCATGGTCGGGCCGGGCACCGGCATCGCGCCATTCCGCGCGTTCGTGGAAGAGCGTCAGGCGCTCGACGCGCCGGGCAAGAACTGGTTGTTCTTCGGCGATCGCAACTTCCGCACCGACTTCCTGTATCAGCGCGAATGGCAGCGCTATGTGAAGGACGGCGCGCTCACCAGGATCGATCTCGCCTTCTCGCGCGATACCGAAGACAAGGTCTACGTGCAGCACCGCATGCGCGAGCAAGGCAAGGCGTTGTACGCCTGGCTGCAGGAAGGCGCGCATCTGTACGTGTGCGGCGACGCCGACCAGATGGCGCGCGACGTGAACACGGCGCTCGTCGACATCGTGGCCGAGCACGGCGGTCTGGCGCCGGATGCCGCCGCCGAGTACGTGAAGACGCTGCAACGCGAAAAGCGCTACCAGCGCGACGTGTACTGATCGTCGGACGTTCCGAATCACGAATCCCTCATCACGACAACGCACGACGAGACGCCGACGCCTGCGAGACCCGATAGCCGGATGATCGCGACGCAGGCGCCACACCGTAGGCGAGCCCGGCGGGCTCATGAAAGCGCCCGCCCGAATCGACAACCGCACCGACAACAGCAGCCCACATGACGCAAACTACGCAAGCCAACGCCGCCGCGGCCGCGCGCTCCGAAGTCGAGAAGATCAAGGACGTCAGCAACTACCTGCGCGGCACGATCGCCGAAGGTCTGGCCGACCCGCTCACGGGCGCGATCTTCGAGAAGGACGCCCAACTGCTCAAGTTCCACGGCTCGTACATGCAGGACGATCGCGACCTGCGCGCCGAGCGTCAGAAGCAGAAACTCGAGCCGGCCTACCAGTTCATGATCCGCCTGCGCATGCCGGGCGGCGTGTGCACGCCCGAGCAATGGCTCAAGCTCGACGATCTCGCGCAGAAATACGGCGGCAATACGATTCGCCTGACCACACGCCAGACGGTGCAGTACCACAACGTCCTCAAGCACCAGCTGCGCCCGCTCATCAAGGGCATCGACGAAGTGGCGATGACGAGCATTGCCGCGTGCGGCGACGTCAACCGCAACACACTCGTGTCGAACAACCCGCATCTCTCGCCGGCGCACGCCGAGGCGCTCGAATGGTGCCGCAGGATCGACCAGCATCTGCTGCCGCAGACCACCGCGTATCGCGAGATCTGGCTCGGCGACAAGCGTCTGGGCGCCGGCAAGGAAGACCACGAGCCGATCTACGGCAAGCATTACCTGCCGCGCAAATTCAAGATCGCCATTGCGATTCCGCCGAACAACGACGTCGACATCTACGCGAACGACCTCGGCTTCATCGCCATCGTGAACGGTGACGGCAAGCTCGAAGGTTTCAACGTGACGGTCGGCGGCGGCATGGGCATGACGCACGGCGACGCCGCGACGTATCCGCGCACGGCGACCGTCATCGGCTACACGCCGGCCGAGCGCGTGGTCGAAGTGGCCGAGAAGGTGCTGCTCGTGCAGCGCGACTTCGGCGACCGTACGAACCGCAAGCACGCACGCCTGAAGTACACCATCGACGACCGCGGCGTGGAGTGGTTCAAGGAAGCGCTCAACCGCTACCTCGGCTGGCATCTGGAGCCGGTGCGCCCGTTCACGTTCACGACCAACGGCGATCAGTACGGTTGGCTCAAGGGGGCGGACGATCTGTGGCACCTCACGCTGTTCATCCAGAACGGCCGCGTGAAGGACTGGGACGACTATCGTCTGATGACCGGCCTGCGCGAGATTGCCAAGGTGCATGACGGCGACATCCGCATTACCGGCAACCAGAATCTGATCGTCGGTCGCGTGAGCGACGCCAGGAAGGCGCAGATCGACGCCCTCGTGAAGGAATTCGGCCTGCTCGACGGCAAGCATCAGAGCGCGCTGCGCATCAACTCGATGGCGTGCGTGGGTTTCCCGACCTGCGGCCTCGCGCTCGCGGAGAGCGAACGCGCGCTGCCGGATCTGGTGACGCGTCTGGAGAAGGTGCTCGACGAAGCGGGTCTGGCCGGCGAGCCGATCACGATTCGCACGACGGGCTGCCCGAACGGCTGCGCGCGGCCGTACATCGCCGAAATCGGTCTGGTCGGCAAGTCGGCCGGCAAGTACAACCTGTACCTCGGCGCGGGCTTCCACGGCCAGCGGCTCAACAAGCTGTACAAGGAGTCGGTGAGCGACGACCAGATCGTGGCAGAGCTCACGCCGCTATTCCAGCGCTATGCGAAGGAGCGCGAGGCCGGCGAGAAGTTCGGAGACTTCCTCGTGCGTCAGGGCGTGGTGAAGGAAGTGGTCGAAGCGCGCGAAGACTTTCACGGTTGAGGTCGACGGCGATGCGCTCCACGGGGGCGCCGCCCAGGAACAACGCCACGGCAAGCCGTGGCGTTTTTTCATCGCTGAATCAAGCGAAATGAATCGGCTCGACGATCAGTCGTTGCTGCCCGAGTACGGCACGATGCAGCGCTTGACGGTGGCCTCGTAATCGCGCGACAGGTTGCTGCCCGGCGTTTCGAAGTACTGGATACGCGCGCCGAAGCCGCCCTGACTGATGTCGACGTACGGGTTGTACGTGGCCTTGCCTTCGGCGTCCGCTCCGCGATAGACGCGCACGCGGTCCCATCCCTGACGGGCATACGAGGTCGAATCCACGTTCGGCGCGAGTTCGCTCCAGCCGTGATAGATGCAGTTGAGCACCATGAAGCGATCGGCCCCGGTGCCCTGGTCGAGCAGTCGACCCGTCGCCGGATCCGGCCGGCTCATCTGGTTGATCGGACCGCAACCGGCCAGAACGGCCACCGCCGCCATCAGCGCCACTCGCTTCATACTTCGACACCCTCAACTGAGCAAAAGATGGGCAATGTTACCCGGTTCGGCGCACTGCCGCCATGAACCCGCGCTCTTCTCTTTGCCCATGGGCCGCCTACCAGTCGCCCAAGACACTGTCGTCACAGCCGCCGGCGCCCTCGTTCGACGCCGGCGTCGCCCGCTACGCTGCCAGCGAAAGCGGCTTGCCGCCCACCGCGTGCAGCGCGGGCCGCGCGGTGCCGCCGTGCCGCTCGTCGCCGAGCCGGAAGCGCGCCATCTCTTCGCGCAGCGCCGCGGTCTGATCTTCGAGCGACGCCGCCGCGGCAGCGGCCTGTTCGACGAGCGCCGCATTCTGCTGCGTGACGGTGTCCATCTGCGTGACCGCCTGATTGACCTGTTCGATGCCGCCGCTCTGCTCGTCGGAGGCGGCCGAAATCTCGCCCATGATGTCGGTCACGCGCTGCACGGCCTGCAGAATGTCATCCATCGTGCGACCGGCTTCGGCCACCAGCGACGACCCGTCGCTCACCTTTTGCGCCGAGGTCTCGATGAGCGCCTTGATCTCGCGCGCGGCGGTGGCGCTGCGCTGCGCCAGCGTGCGCACTTCGCCCGCCACCACGGCGAAACCCCGGCCCTGCTCGCCCGCGCGCGCCGCTTCGACGGCCGCGTTCAGCGCCAGGATGTTGGTCTGGAACGCAATGCCGTCGATCACGCCGATGATGTCCACGACCTGTGCCGAGCTCGCGGAGATGCCTTGCATCGTGTCGACCACGCGCGCGACGACCTGACCGCCGCGCGACGCGATGTCCGACGCATTCACGGCCAACTGACTCGCCTGGCGCGCGTTGTCGGCGTTCTGCTTGACGGTGGCCGTGAGCTCCTCCATCGACGACGCGGTCTCCTCGAGCGACGCCGCCTGCTGTTCGGTGCGCGCCGACAGATCGGTGTTGCCCGCCGAGATCTCGGCCGTTGCCGTGGCCATCGCGTCGCAGCTGCGACGCACGCCGCGAATCGTGCCCGCCAGGCGCGACTGCATCGTCTCCAGGCCGCGCATGAGCATGGACATCTCGTCCTTGCCGCTCACGTGGACCGGATTGTCGAGATGGCCGGCGGCGATCTCTTCGAAGTGGGTGAGCGCCTGCGCCAGCGGCCGCATGATCGCGCGGCGCAGCGAGAAATAGCATGCGATGGCGAGCAGCACGCCCACTGCCGTGGCGCCGATGCTCAGCCAGCGAAATGCCGCCAGCTCCGTCATCGACGCCTCGTACGTCTCGCGACCGAGCGTCATCTTGTAGTTCGCCAACGCGTCGCTCGCCGCCGTGAGCGTGGCGTAGTACTTCGGCAGCACGTTCATCGTGAGATCGTCCATGGCCGTGCGATCGCGCGCGTCGATGGCGGCGAGCATCGGTTCCATGCCCTTGTCGAAGAATTCCGTGCGGCGCTTGGCGACTTCGTCGGCGAGGCGCTGCTCCTCGGCGCCGCGCGGCAGCGCCTGGTAGGCCACCCAGGCCGCATTCGCGTCCTTGATCATGCTGCGCGCGCGCGCCGCCACCTTTTCCACGTCGGGCGACTCGGGATGCAGCACCACACGATCGAGAATGGCGCGCGTGCGCGCCAGCGTCGCGTTGTCCTTGCCCAGCGCCACCGTGGCCGCAAGGTGGTTCGCATACGTTTCGCGAAGCGCATCGCCGGTGCGCGTCATGCCGGCAATCCCCAGTGCGCCCAACAGAATCAACAACACCGCCAACAGCGCCATCGTCATCCCAAGGCGCGCCTTGATCGAAAAGCTCCGCAACATACTGTCGTCTCCATCTCGGTGTCGGGTTTCTTATCCCTCGCCCGGCCTCTGTCGGGCCGGTGCTACTTGTCACATCGGCGTCTCAAACGCCAGACTTGAGCATCCTGCGGGTATACGCGGCCATACGCCAAGGTGCGACCGCACATCCGGATTGATGCAAATCAACCCCCGATCGCGCCGCAGCCCACGCCCCTGCTGTCTTACAGACCAAAACCGGAAAACGTGGCAAGGTTTGCGAATTCCACCGAAAAATCGACACCCGTCGTCGGACACCGGTCCGATCTTACATAGTTTTTCATAAATACAAAGGATATATTCGAAATCATGATCGAAGGACTCGAAAAGCTGCTGGCCGCGGGCAAGGACAATGCGCTGCTGCGCTTCGGTCTCGGCAAGGCCTATCTGGACGCACAGAACTTCCCCGTCGCTGCCGAGCACCTGACGCATTGCGTCGCTTTCGATCCGGCCTACACGGCGGCCTGGAAGCTGCTGGGCAAGGCCCGCCAGGGGGCCGGCGACGTGGACGGTGCCCGCGACGCCTGGACGCGCGGCATTGCCGCCGCTCAGGCCCATGGCGACCGTCAGGCGGAGAAGGAAATGACCGTCTTCCTCAAGCGGCTGGGCTGACGCGGCATCAAGCGCTGCGGGCATCGCTACCGGACTCACGTGCCCGTCAATCGCGTGGTATCGTGCAGCTTCCCCATTTCAGACGCAACGAACATGCCCGCAACTTCGACCTGGCTGGCCTTTGCGCTGGTTGTCCTTGGCATGGCCCTTACGCCGGGACCGAACATGATGTACCTGGTGTCGCGCTCATTGTGTCAGGGGCCGGCCGCGGGCCTCGTATCGCTGGGCGGCGTCGCCCTGGGCTTCGTCGTCTACATGCTGTGCGCGGCCTTCGGGATCACCGCCCTGCTCTTCGCGGTGCCGTATGCGTACGATGTGCTGCGCTTCGGCGGCGCCATCTACCTGATGTGGCTCGCGTGGCAGGCACTCAAGCCGGGTGGCCGCTCGCCGTTCGAAGTGAGGCCGCTGGCACACGACAGCAATCGCCGTCTGTTCCTGATGGGCCTGTTCACGAGCGTGCTCAATCCGAAAATTGCCATGCTCTACCTGGCGCTGCTGCCGCAGTTCGTGCATCCGGAACGCGGCAGCGTGCTCACGCAGTCGCTGATGCTGGGCGTGACGCAGATCGTCGCCAGCGTGACGGTGAACGCGAGTGTAGCGCTGTCGGCCGGCGCCATCGCCACGTTCCTCGGGCAGCGCCCGGCCTGGCTGCGCATCCAGCGCTGGCTCATGGGCGGCGTGCTCGGCGCGCTGGCGCTGCGCATGGCGACCGAAGCGCGCCGCTGAGCCGCCCTTCCCAATTTTTTGGAGAGACGCACGCCGGGCGTGGCATACTGCACCGATTTCGCCGCGCGGCGGGGCTCCACGCAGCGCCAGGCCGGCTGGCCGGTTCCCATCCTGCAATTTTCGTTGGGTATGTCCTTGAAGCATTGTTTGCCGCCTCGTGCGCCGTCCCGTGCGGCGCACCGCAATTCCCCCGTCTCCCCCTCCCGGACGCCTTCGAGCCATGGTCCGGGCTCCGGCTCCTCCGAATGTTCCCGCCACTCGGGCCACGTCGACCGCCAACGCGGCTTCGGCACGCTCGGCGTCATCGTCGCCACGCTGGCCGGGCTGGCGATCATCGGCGCCCTGATCGTGGGCTACGCGCTCATCGTCATGCGCCCGAATCTGCCCCCGCTCGACGTCATCACCGATTACCGGCCGAAGGTGCCGCTGCGCATCTACACGTCCGATAACGTGCTGATCGGCGAGTTTGGCGAGGAGCGTCGCAGCCTCGTGACGATCGACCAGATTCCCGACGTCATGAAGAAGGCCGTGCTCGCGATCGAGGACTACCGCTTCTACGATCATGGCGGCGTCGACTTCATCGGCATCCTGCGTGCCGGCGTATCCGACGTGCTGCACGGCGGCGCGGCGCAGGGCGCAAGTACGATCACCATGCAGGTCGCGCGCAACTTCTTCCTCTCGCGCGAGAAAACGGCCACGCGCAAGATCTACGAAATGCTGCTGGCGTACAAGATCGAGTCCGCGCTGTCCAAGGACAAGATCCTCGAGCTGTACATGAACCAGATCTATCTCGGACAGCGCGCCTATGGCTTCGCGAGTGCCGCGCGCATCTACTTCGGCAAGGATCTGAAAGACGTCACGCTCGGCGAGGCCGCCATGCTTGCCGGCCTTCCCAAGGCGCCCTCCGCCTACAACCCGATCGTCAATCCGAAGCGCGCCAAGATCCGTCAGGAATACATCCTCAAGCGCATGCTCGAGCTGGGCTACATCACGCGCAACCAGTACGAGGACGCGCTGCACGAACCGGTCCGCACGCGCACTGCGGGCAACGAATACAACGTGCATGCGGAGTATGTGGCGGAAATGGTGCGGCAGGCCGTGTACGACGAGTACAAGGACGACGCCTACACGCGCGGCCTGACCGTCATCACGACCCTCGACTCGAAGAAGCAGCAGGCCGCCTACGAAGCCGTGCGCATGGGCGTGCTCGATTACGAGCGCCGTCACAGCTACCGCGGCCCCGAGGGCTTCGTGGAGCTGCCCGCGGCCATGCCCGATCGCCAGCAGTTGATCGAAGACACCCTGCTCGAACACCCCGACAACGGCGATCTGATCGCGGCCGTGGTGGTGGCGGCGAGCGCGTCGCAGGTCACGGCAGTCCCGCTCTCGGGCGACGCCGTGGTCGTCTCCGGCGACGGCATTGGCTTCGCGGCCCCGTCGCTGTCCGCAAAGGCCAACGAGAAGCAGCGCATTCGTCCGGGCTCGATCATCCGCGTGATGAAGGACGCGCGCGGCAAGTGGCGCATCGTCCAGTTGCCCGAAGTGCAGGGCTCGCTCGTGTCGCTCTCGCCGGACGACGGTGCGATCCGTGCGCTCGTGGGCGGCTTCGACTTCAACCAGAGCAAGTTCAATCGTGCGACGCAGGCGTGGCGTCAGCCGGGTTCGACCTTCAAGCCGGTGGTGTACTCGGCAGCCATCGAGAAAGGCGTGAGCCCGGCGACGATGGTGATGGACGGCCCGCTCAATCTGCCACCGGCACAGACGGGTGGCCAGGTCTGGGACCCGCACGACGACGACGCCTTCAGCGGCCCGATAACCGTGCGCGAAGGCCTGCAACGCTCGAAGAACCTCGTGGCCATTCGCCTGCTGCAGTTCGCCGGCACGCAATACACGCAGGAATACGCCACGCGCTTCGGCTTCGATGCCGACAAGGTGCCGCCCTACCTGCCGATGGCGCTCGGTGCGGGGGCCACCACGCCGCTGCAGTTGGCGGGCGCCTACGCGGTGTTCGCCAACGGCGGCTATCGTGTCGCACCGTATCTGATCGCGGAGATTCGCGACGCTCGCGGCAACCTGCTCAACAAGGCCACGCCGGTCATTGCCGGCGTGAATGCCGCGCGCGCCATTTCGGCGCCGAACGCGTACATCATGAACAGCCTGCTGCAAACGGTGGCACAGCGCGGCACCGGCTCGGGCACCAACGTGCTCAAACGCAGCGACCTGGCGGGCAAGACCGGGACGACCAACGACGCGCTCGACGGCTGGTTCGCGGGCTATCAGCATTCGCTCGTGGCCGTGGCGTGGCTCGGCTTCGATCAGCCCAAGACGCTCGGCAGCCGCGAGTTCGGCGCGCAACTGGCGCTGCCGGTGTGGACCAAGTACATGGGGGTGGCGCTCAACGGCGTGCCACAGCAGCAAATGGCGATGCCCGAAGGCGTGAGCGTGGTCAACGGCGAGCTCTACGAATCGGACAAGTTGCCGGGCAACGGCTTCGTGGCAAGCATCGGCATCGACGAGAACAGCGGCGGATTCTCGTTGCCGTTCTTCGGCGGCGGTTCGCCCTCGCCGAGTGCACCGCCGCCCGCGGCCGGTCAGGCGCCGTCGCCCGGCGTCGATTCCCGCGAGAAGGCGCGCATTCTCGACCTGTTCAAGCATCCCTGAGCGGAGCGGACGCCTCCCTCCGGAAAGCAACGCGGCCACCCTCGGGTGGCCGTTTGCATTGTGTCGATGCGCATCGGCGGATCGCAAGAATGTACAAGCTTGCCCGACGGCATGCGCGGTATGCTCGTCCTGTCGTCTCCACGCTCAGGATCGTTCCACATGCCGGTTCCGTCACGCGCGGGCAGCTTCCTTGCCGGTGCCCGCGACACCCTCCCGATGATCGTCGGCGCAGCCCCGTTCGGGCTGATCTTCGGCGCGCTCGTCGCCAGCACGCCGATGGCCCCCTGGCACGGCCAGTTGATGTCGCTCTCCGTCTTCGCCGGGTCGAGTCAGTTCATTGCCGCCGGACTGTTCGCGACCGGCGTGGGCTATGCCGTGCTGTGGACGACGACGTTGATCGTCAACCTGCGTCACATGCTCTACGCGGCCAACCTGCTGCCTCACGTGCGCCACCTGAACGTCCGGTGGCGAGCGACGCTGGGATTCCTGCTCACGGACGAGACGTTTGCCGTCACGAGCAGCTACTTCCACCGGCATCCCGACGACCCCATGGGGCACTGGTATTTCTTCGGCTCGGCGCTGTCGATGTATCTCAACTGGCAGTTGTGGACGCTGGCCGGACTGTTGTTCGGGGCCGCCTTCCCTCGCCTTCAGACGCTCGGACTCGACTTCGCGATGGTCGCCACCTTCATTGCGATCATCGTGCCGCAGATGGCGCGCATGCCGTGGGCGGTGGCGACCGTTGTCGCGGGCGCCGCGGCGTACCTCTGTCGCGGATTGCCCTACAAGCTCGGCCTGCTCGTCGCCGTGGCGCTGGGCATTGCGGCCGGGATGGCGGCCCTGCATCGCCGGCGGCGCGATGGGACGCTGCGCGACGACACGTCGGGCTCGAGATCCGGCTCGACGCACGACACCTCTCGCAACGGCAACGCCGCCGGCGGCGGCACCCCAACGGGCGCGCCGGGCTCGTCGAGCGGAGGTGCGCGATGAACTACGTGCTGGCGATCCTGGGGATGGCGGTGGTGACATTCGCCGTCAAGGCCGGCATCTTCGTGCTGGGCGACCGTGTGCGCTTTCCCGAGTGGTTGCGCGAGGCGCTGTCGTTCGTGCCCGTGACGGTGCTCACGGCCATCATCGTGCCGATGACGCTCGCGCCGCACGGCGACGGGCTGGAGCTGACGTGGCGCAATCCGCAGCTCATGGCCGCGCTGGCCGCCATCGCCGTATGCGCTGCGACGCGCCATCAATTGCTGACCATCGGCGTCGGCCTCGCCGTCTTCTTCACCTGGCAGTTGGGTGTGCTCGGCTGACGCACGCAGAGACGGCGAACATGACGCAGCAAGGAAAAGAGCGCCTCGCTTGAGGTGCTCTGGTGCTCCGGCGCTCCGTTCGTGTCATGCGTCCGATCGATCACGCATGGCGCTGCGTCATAACGTCATGGTGCCCAGCGTGCCGGCACGATAGGCGGCAACGAAAGCATCGAAATCGCCCACTTGCGTGCGTTCGAGCTCGGCCTGCGCTTCGAGCGACTTGCGCGCCAGCGTCTCGAAATGCTCGACGACCGCAGCGTCGAGCGGCATATCGCGCAGCGTCTGCGCATGACGCCGACTCTGCGCGAGCGCAAACGCCTGGAACGCGCCGCCCTTCGTGCCGCGCAGCGGCTCGAGCGCCGCCATCACGCGTGCCGACGGGGTGAGCGAGACATCCTGCACCTTCGCGCGTTGTAATGCCATGCTGCGTGCGTAGTGCGCGCCGCCGCGTTGTGCGTCGAAGGCCGCAGCCGTCCGATCGATGCGATCGAGCAGCGCTTCGGCCCAGTCGAACAACGTAATCGCTTCGCCGCCACGCCGCAGCATCAGACCGGGCTTGCGCCCCTCCTTGACGACGTGCGCGAAGTTGTCGCGATTCTCCACGTTTTCGGCGTTCGAGCAAGACGGGCTGTCCTCGAGCGCGCAGAACAGCAGGAAGGCGTCGATGAAGCGAGCCGTGTCGACGTCGATGCCCGCCGGCAGGAACGGATCGATGTCGATACAGCGCACTTCCACGTATTGCACGCCGCGACGCGCGAGCGCCTGAACGGGACGCTCGCCGCTGTACGTCACACGCTTCGGACGGATCGTCGCGTAGAACTCGTTCTCGATCTGCAGCAGATTGGTGGAGAGCTGAATCCACTCGCCGTCGCGCTTGGTGCCAAGCGCCTCGTAGGCGGGATGCGGCTGGCTCACGGCTTGCGTGAGCGCGTCGATGTAGCTGGGCAGGCAGTCGTAGCACGGCGAGACTTCCGACTGTGCGCTGTTCTGGTAGCCCAGGTCGCTCATGCGCAGGCTGGTCGCGTAAGGCAAGCCGAGTGTGCCGTCGTCGAAGGATTCGAGGCCGTGTTCGCGTCCGCGCAGGAACTCGGCATGCAGGACCGGCGACGCGCCGAACAGATACATCAGCAGCCAGCTATAGCGACGGAAGTTGCGAATGAGCGCCACGTAACGCGCCGACTGATAGTCGCGCGCGGACTCCTTCGCGCCTTCGCTCTCGCGCAGCAGCTCCCACACCGGCTCGGCCAGCGAGAAGTTGTAGTGAATGCCGGCGATGCATTGCATGGGCTTGCCGTAGCGCAGGGCCAGCCCGCGCCGGTAGACGTGCTTGAGCAATCCGATGTGCGACGTGCCGTAGTCCGCAATGGGAATGACGTCTTCCGGCGGGAGCGCGGGCGGCATCGAATCGCTCCACAGCAGTTCCGCGCCGAGCTTGCGGTAGGCGAACTGATGGATCTCGTTCAGACGCGCGATGACATCGGCGGCGTCGCGTTGCGGCGGCGTGATGAATTCGAGCAGCGCTTCGGAGTAATCGGTGGTGATTTCGTCGTTGGTCAGCGCGGCGCCGAGCGCGCGCGGGTGCGGCGTGAGGGCGAGCGCGCCGTCGCTTTCGACGCGCAGGGTCTCACGCTCGATGCCCGACAGTCCCTCGCCGAGCAAGGCGCGGTTGGCGGGTTGCATGACGAGTGCGAGGCGCCGGTCGAGCGTATCGTGAGCGGCAGCGCGTTCAATGCGTTCGACGTGTCCGGCTTGCCCGGTGTGTTCGTTTTGACGATTCTGTTTTTCCAACTTCCATCCCTCTGGGCAGGCGCAATGCGTGGCATGGCTGTCGACACCGCCCCTTCAGGCATGGCGCGAACCATGCTCGCGTTGGAGACAACGGCGTACGGGGGGCGACGGGGCGTCGACGGCGCCGGCACGACCGCCGAAGTGCGGACTCCGGAGGACGCGCCCGATGCGCGGCACGGCGCGAATTTGGCCTGAGCATAACTGAAAACGCCAAAACGCGTCGGACGCCCCGCCCGTCGTGGATGTCGGCGCCGAAGCCCTCGTCCCTTCGCCGTCGCCGGTGCGGACGCCACCTCGCGCATCACGCCCGCCTCGGATTGCGTCGGACACGCGCACGCGATAGCGACGACCGCCGTGGCGGGGCTCCCCCACAGCCTCAGCGCCAGCCTGAGTCCCCCTGCGCGAATGCCGCATTGGCGACGAGCGCACCCGCGCCGATACTGGCCGCATGATGAATACTCAACACCTCGCGGAACTCATCCCCCTGCTCTCGCTGGGCCTCGTGACCTTTTTGCTCGCCGGCTTCGTCAAGGGCGTGATCGGGCTCGGCCTGCCGACGGTTGCCGTCGGCCTGCTGGGCCTTGCCATGCCGACAGCCGAGGCAGCGGCGCTGCTGATCGTGCCGTCGCTCGTGACCAACGTCTGGCAGTTGCTGGCGGGGCCGCGCTTTGCCGCCCTGGCACGACGGCTCTGGCCGATGCTGCTCGGCATCTGCGTCGGCACATGGGCCGGTGGCGGTTGGCTGGCCAATGGCGGCGATCTGGCTGGGGTGGCACTGGGCGTCGCGCTGCTCGCCTATGCCGTGCTCGGGTTGGCAGCGGTGCGTCTGCATGTGCCGAAAAGTTGGCCCGTGGCGCGCGTCGGTGCGCTCGGCGGCGGCATTGGCGTCGTCACCGGGCTGGTGACGGCCGCCACCGGTGTCTTCGTGATTCCCGCCGTGCCGTTCCTGCAGGCGCTCGATCTCGACAAGGACGATCTCGTGCAGGCGCTCGGCCTGTCGTTCACGGTATCGACGGTAGCGCTGGCGGCCGGTCTGGCGCGCGACGGCATCTTTCACGGGCATGCCATTGGCGTCTCGCTGCTGGCGCTCGCGCCGGCATTGGGCGGCATGTTCTTCGGTCAGTGGGTGCGCACGCGCGTGAGCGCACCGGTGTTCCGCCGCTGCTTCTTCGTCGGGCTGGCCATGCTGGGCGCCGAACTGGTCATTCAGCACGTGCGTTGAGCGTCGAGGCATGCGCCGAGGGTGCTTCAGGCATGCGAGGTGTGTGTCGGGCATGCCTCGAAACCGCGCTTCAAGGCATGCCATCGTCCTCATTTCAGATCGGCGAAGTCCACATCCCAGAATTCCATTTCGCGACGGGTGTCGAGGCTGCGGCCTTCTTCCGTGCGGCGCAATTCGACGCGCCGGATCTTCCCCGAAATCGTCTTCGGCAAATCGCAGAATTCGATGCGCCGGATGCGCTTGTACGGCGCGAGGTGATCGCGGCAGAAGCGCAGGATATCGAGCGCAAGTTTGTCGTCGGCGAGAAACCCGGCACGTAGCGTGATGAAGGCTTTGGGCACCGCGAGTCGCACCGGGTCGGGGCTCGGTACGACGCCGGCTTCGGCCACGGCGGGATGCTTGATGAGTTCGCTCTCGAGCTCGAACGGGCTGATGCGATAGTCAGACGCCTTAAACACGTCGTCCGCGCGGCCGACGTAAGTGAAGTAGCCGCGTTCGTCGCGCATCGCGACGTCACCGGTATGGTAATAGCCGTCGCGCATGGCTTCGGCGGTCTTCTCGCTGTCGTCTTCATAGCCTTGCATGAGGCCGGTCGGACGCGACGAAAGCACGAGCGCGACCTCGCCTTCGTCGGCCTGCGCGCCATGCTGATCGAGCAGCACGACGCGATAGCCGGGCATCGGGCGTCCCATCGCGCCGGGCTTGACGGTCTGGCCCGGCGAATTGCCGATCTGGCAGCAAGTCTCCGTCTGCCCGTAACCATCGCGAATCGTGATGTTCCACGCCCGCCGGACCTGGTCGATGACTTCGGGGTTGAGCGGCTCGCCCGCGCCGATGAGTTCTCGGAACTTCACGGCATGGCGGGTCAGATCCTCCTGGATCATCATGCGCCAGACGGTCGGCGGCGCACACAGCGTGGTCACGCCGCAACGCGCGGCGGTCTCCAGCGCGGCGCGCGCGTCGAAGCGGGAGAAGTTGTAGACGAAGACGGTCGCTCCCGCGTTCCACGGTGCAAAAAAGCAGCTCCATGCATGCTTCGCCCAGCCGGGTGAGCTGATGTTCCAGTGCACGTCGCCTGGCTGCAGGCCGAGCCAGTACATCGTGGCGAGATGGCCAACGGGGTAGCTCTGATGCGTATGCAGCACGAGCTTCGGGCGCGACGTGGTGCCAGAGGTGAAGTAAAGCAGCAGCGGATCGGTGGCGAGCGTGACGCCGTCGGGCGTGAAATTGCCCGGCATTTCGTAGGCGGGCGCAAGCGAGGTCCAGCCGTCGGGCGTTGGGTTGCCGACGGCAATGCGGCGATAGTCGCCGGGCAGGTTGGCGAACTTGGCGGCGTCGCGCGAGGTGGTGACGACGTGGCGCACACGCCCGCGCTCGAGCCGGTCGACGAGGTCCGCGGCGGCGAGCAGCGTCGTGGCGGGGATCATGACGGCGCCGAGCTTCATGCAGGCGAGCATGAGATCCCATAGCTCGACCTGATTGGGCAGCATGAGCAGGACGCGATCGCCGCGCGCCACGCCTTGCGCACGTAGAAAATTGGCGACGCGATTGGAGCGTTCCGACATCTCGCGAAACGACAGGCGTGCCTGCCGGCCGTCTTCTTCGACGATCCACAGTGCGGGATTGTCGTTGCCTTGGGCCTGGAGGTCGAAGAAGTCCAGCGCCCAGTTGAACTGCGAGAGTACGGGCCAGCGGAAATCACGGTACGCCACGTCGTAGTGGGCGCGCTGCGCGAGCAGCAAGTCGCGCGCGGCCTCGAACCCCTGGATGTGCGACATCGCTTGTCTCCAAGCTTCGATAGGCAGGATTCCATTATCGTGAGGGCCCCTGATTGCGACATCCGGGATAACCATCATCGGCAGGCGCGCGGGGCGGTGAAGCGCTGAGTGGCGGACGTCGAAGGCGGCTGCGCGGGCCGCGATGCGGCGAGATTTCGCCAGGTGCAAAAAAATATGCGTCCAACGCGCATGGGCCCTTCCTTTCCCGCGAAAAGCTCTGCTATAATCGTCTGCTTTCGAGCGATGCATCTAAACGATGCGTCTCTCACGGGGCGTAGCGCAGCCTGGTAGCGTACCTGCATGGGGTGCAGGTGGTCGGAGGTTCAAATCCTCTCGCCCCGACCAATTCGAAACCCGCACAGTCATTGGCTGTGCGGGTTTTTTCATGGGTAGCGTGTCGTGGCTTAGATCATCCTGATATTAGATGACATCTAATATTCCGCGGTCGACTTAAGAGTCCCACTGAAATTTCGGTGCTGGCACCGCGCTCACATGCTGAGCCTCCGGCGCCGTGAAGAAAGACCTCGCCTCGTCCATCGATCGAGCGCTGAGCCAATCGGAGGATCGAGGCGAAGCAGTCCTTGTACACCTCGTCGACCCATTCACCTGCCGGCATTGGGGGCGCGGTAGTACTCGCCAAACAGACGCCGGTCGGGGACGCGGTAGTTCGTGCACATAAGCACACCCTATAACGCAGCAACAGCGAGAATTTTCGTTGCAGTCAATCAAGAGACGACGATTTCATATTCGCACGGCCTGGAGCACACAAACATGCGCCAGGCCAATTCACCTAGCGGTTAGATAGTGTAGCTACCGACCGCTACTTGGAAACCCGGGCCCCCTGTCGACGCGGACATCGTGTAGTAAGCCGTCTGCGGCACCAGAATAGGGACATTCTTATAGCCGATCGAGACACCGAAATTTGCCGATCCAGCACTGGAATTGCAGTTTGTCTGCCCGATACCGCTGGCGGAGCCCATAATGGCCGCAGCAGTCCCAGCGCCTGCGGTACTGTTCCGCGACGTCATAGTCCCGCCAAACGATTTGGCTCCCAAAGGAACCGCCGAAGCAATACTGAAAATCGTCGGGGTCGAGGCGGACGTTGACGTCGAGAAAACATCGACGATCGGGAATTCACGAGTGCGGTCATACTGGTACCCAACCGCCAATTGTCCCGAGGAATTGGTCGCCCAGATTGACAACAGCGCAGATGCTGTATAGCCGGCCGGCATATGCCCGCCGCCGTACGTGTTCGGGGGTGCCGTACTGGCTAGGCCCGTCGCAAGTAGCGCGGCAGCCTTCGTCGCAGGATTGTAGATGGCGTAAAGAGCAACGAAGCCGGTAGCGGGTGCACTCCCCGCATCCATACCACCGGCCCCGGTCGTGGCAAGGTTGATGGTTTGGCTGAACGACGAGAGGCAGTAGCGCAGACCGCCCAAAGCCGTCTCGACAATGATTTCGTCTGCCGTCAGTGAAGCCGAATTGCTGGCCGTAGCGACGACTAACTGAAGATTGCGCGCACTACCGACCACTCCAGCCACCTGACCGAACTGAACGGCTTGTTGGCTTTGCACAGCAGGGGCGACCTGCTGTGCACCGCCCGTACAATCGAGCAGCACCCAGCACAGGTTTCCCGAGTTCAACAGCGGGCCAATATAGGACACGAGCGTAACGTTGCCGCCGGCGACGATTTCGTTGCCTTGAAGCGGTTGGCCGCCTAGGCCATAGATCGGTGACGCGGCGAGGCCGTCCGGTGCATAGGTGGCGTCACCAGTGTTGGTGACCGTTGCGGGGAAACGCTGGAAGATGCCGCCGACCGTCGGGAGAGCTGCCATCGGCAACTGATTGGAAGCTACGTAAGCTGTTGTCATATTTTTTCCTAATTTAGTAATACTTATCAATTAGCACCGACCGAGGCGTCGGCGACTGGACCGTCCAGTACCACGGCGAAATATCAGGGGGAATCGCACAAGAAATTTCCAACTGAGAACTTACGCCGCTCGCGTATACTGTGTTTTTATACAGTATCCGTCAAGCACATCTGGAGTTGGCCAAGCAATGCAAGATCCCCACACAACTCGATTCATTGTCGTCCCGTTCCGCAAGGGGAAAGGCGACGATCTGCTGCCTGTTGAGGTGCGGCCAGCCAGCACGAGCGTCGGCGCCGTGCGCGTCGCCCATTCGATGCGTGAGCACCACGCCGGTGTCGAGGCCTACGAAGTGCTGTTCGATCCGGAGACAGGCGCGATGGAAGCGCCCAAGGTGCTATTCCTGCACGGGCGAATTCCTGCGCTCGATGAGTACGCCGTGGCGTAGATGGAGGTGACGGATGGCACTCAAACCCAGGCCGTCGAGCAGTTGCGCAACCTGTGGCTCACAAACCGGGATACGAACACACGGCAGGTGATCGAGGAAGTCGTCTGTCATCGGCGCGAGGCCGAGCAGCGAGAGCCGCTGCTTGTCGACCTCGAGAGGCTATACGTGGCAATCCATCAGTCTTGGCGTGAAGCGGTCGGCGACAAGCTGATCGCGCTTGAGTGCATGAAGTCCCGTTTCTCTAATCTGTGCCTATTGCGCGGAGAGTTGCCCGGCATACCGGGCGCGCCACCTCGATGAGCGTTGGCGGAAGCGGACACGGGTCACGAAGCACGCCGAGAACCCGAGAATGGACGGCCCTGCCCTGCTCAAGCGCGCGCCTAAGCTGAACGAGTACCGGTATGGAGCTAATTGGGATGAGTGGTGGGAAAAGCCGCAGAACACGCAACGGATGAGAGAAAGATAATTCTCATGATCATTTCTTAGGCATTGATCACTTTGATTATCCGGATACTCAAAAAAGCGACGGAAGACGCAACCGCCTAGGGGCGCAAAAGCGCTTCTAGCCTCGTCGGTCTGGAGTGCGTGACAGGAGTCGAACAAACCGAATACCACGGGCGAGCACAACGGCCGTCTTTGCAAGCTACGTCATATCCAACGCGGTCAACTGATTCGGGGCCCTCAATTACAAAAATGCTCTGCTCCCCCCAGCGCCCTGAACCCGAAACATCGACTCCCCACAGAGTGCAATATCCCGTGCTATCCTCGCTACCACATTGCCAAGTCGTTACGATCGCGGGTCCCCGTCCACATATGGCTTGATCATCTTTCGGTGCTGCGTGGACCGCCATCGAAACGCTCCCAACGGTCATCAACATCAGCACCTCCCGCATTCCAAGCATTCTTGTTCTACGAGTACGAAAGACTTTCATTTTTTCTTTACCACCCCAATAGGGGCCGACAAAGGTAATGGTCGGCCTCCCGCGAGTCGAACGCGGCACCACCGCATTATGAGTTCGCCGCTCTAACCACGCATGGCTAGAGGCCCGTGAAGCATTTTTTCATTGCACCTTGCCAGCTTCAATCGGACTTTTCCTAAACTCCATCACCATTCGTTGACGCACCATAGCTGCATGCACAGACGCGCTCAGTGATGCAAAAAGGTAGAATTCTGCCTACAGAAATTCAGGCTCCCGAACTGGTTCGCGGAGAAAAAATAAATCTCCTGCGATGGCAAATACCTACTACAAGCACATCGACGGGCTGCGCGCGATTGCCGTTCTGTCCGTCTTCCTGTACCACTTGGGTTTTCCGGGGATTACCGGCGGATTCGTCGGTGTCGACATATTCTTCGTCATCAGCGGGTATCTGATCACCGGCATCATCCTGCCGGAGTTGCAGGAGACGGGGCGCTTCAGCTTCGTCGGGTTCTACTTCAGGCGTGCCAAGCGGATCTTCCCGGCGCTCGCAGTCACCCTGGTCACATCCTTCGCTCTAGCTGTCTGGCTGCTCCCCCCGGCCAAGTTCAAACTGTTCGGCGGCACCTTCGCCGCAGCCGCCGCGTCGGTAGCAAACATCTTCCTGTATCGCCAAGCGGGATACTTCGACATCTTCTCCAAGACCAACCCACTACTTCATACCTGGTCGCTGGGTGTCGAAGAGCAGTTTTACATCGTATGGCCCGTACTGCTCTTGCTTGCCTTCGTGACCATCGGTAAACGATGGGGGGCACTCGTGGTGCTCACGCTGCTTGCGTTCATCAGTTTCTATCTGAATGTGCGCCATCAGGGCTCATCACCGACGCGCATGTACTTCCTCGTTCAGTATCGGGCGTTCGAGTTCTGCATCGGCGCAGCAGTCCTGTGGTTACCGCAAGCCCATACGATATTGAGGCGACGCTCGCATGAAGCTCTTTGCGCTATCGGCTTCGTGCTGACGCTCGCCCCCTTCTTTCTCTACACCGAATTAACGCCGTTCCCGACGTACAACGCGCTGGCCCCGGCCATCGGCACCGCGCTGCTCATCTATGCCGGGAGCGCCCCCAACTTCGGCTGGCTGTTGCGCACCAGGGTAGCCGTGTTTATCGGACTCATCAGCTACTCGCTCTATCTCGTTCACTGGCCTTTGATCACGTTCGTCATGGCCTACAACGAGAATGTAGGCTTGACGTTTGCTCTAGGCGACTGGCAGCGCATTGCCGTCGGCTTCGCAGCAATCGGATTGGCGTACTTGATGTACAAATACGTCGAGCGGCCAACTCGCAGGATCCGCATTGGCATGACCCGAGCGCAAGGGTTTTTCGTTGCAAAATGGATTGGTGCGCTTGCAGTTGCCGCTGTTGCTGGAGTTGGCATGTTCCGCGGCAACGGTTGGCTATGGCGAGTGGACTCCCCGTTTAAAGCTACGGAAGCCCAGACCATCGCTGAGTTCCACACAGCTCATTGGGGCGGTGCTGGGTTCGATGGTGGCCTCATCCACACCGGTCAACGCCCCGAGCCTTCACTGATCATGATGGGGGACAGTCACAGCGGGATGCTTGATACCGGTGTGGTGCGTGAAATCGCTGTGCCTCTCGGTTTAACTGTATTCACCGCGTCGGGCGGCAGCGCTGGCAAATATGAATCTTCGCTGTTGCTTCCCGGTACCACGCGGATCGACAAGAATCAAGCGTCCTTCGATTTGTCGTCGCGAAATGCAAACGTCGAAGCCATTCGACAGTTGGAGCGATCCCCAAATTCGGTCTTGATGTATTCCGCGTTCTATAGGGGCCAGTTGCCAATTGCTGGTGACCTGTTAACACACAGACCGTGGAATATCAATCCTGAAAAATCTGGAAACGAAGACGATTATCAACCGTTCGTTGCTGCGCTAGAGCGGCTGCGTCAGTCGCTCGATGGGCGTCAATTTGTGATCATCGGCGACTTCCCGGGCTCATCCAAGTACTTCGCGCCTCAATGCGTGGCACAGCTTCGCTGGTTTCATACCGACGCGTGTAAGGCCGAGCAGCCCCGGTTCGACAACATTGCAGCCATCAATGTAAATCGAGTCATCAGAAAATACGCAGCCACCCACCGAAACGTGCATTTCATCGATCCATACGATGTTTTTTGCGACGAAAAGAGATGTCGCAACCTAGATCCATCTGGAGCGCCGCTCTATTCGGATGGAAAGCACCTGTCGAAGTCAGGCTCCATCCTGTTTTTCGACATGACGCGCTCCCGACTCCGGAGGATCCTCGAGGCCTCTTAATTAACGATTGCCTTTCTTCATCAACGCGTCATAGCTGCGCTCGCAGGCAAGTCCTGCAATGTGGGCAGCGTCAGCGAATTCCGCAAGTCGTCCCGCAGCGTCGTCAATCCTGCCGAGCAACCCTGTGAGCAGATCAAGGGCGTCCGATCCGCCGATGGTTGGCGCGCTTCCGCCGGCAGCGGTGGAACGGCGTACGGAGGCGGTGAAGGCTGCGAGTTGTTTGCGCATGAGCTCAGAAGAAGCATCAGAGGCACGAGCGGCAGCAATAGCAGTGTCAGCAGTTTTTTTCGCATCGATCGATATCCCAGCCAGCGTTGTGTTCGTCTGGCGATAGAGGTTGTTCGCGTCGGTCAGGTCTTTGATTTGCTTCGCCTGCTTGGCGACCGTCGCCGACTGGTCGGCGTCGTGGCGCCCTTTCCAGTAGCCACCGCCGGCCGCCAGCACCGCGGCGAGGAGGAAAGCGCCCCACAGGCGTGGATCAATCCAGCTCACATTGCACCTCCGGCTTTCACGTACTGCTGCAGCAGCGGCTCGAGCTGGTGCTCCACCTGTCCATAGCCAGCGCCAGGCAGACTCGCCCAGATATTGCGGCACTTCGAGACCGCAACCTCGATACGCCCCGCCTTGATATCCGGCAGGGCGCCGCGCTCGCGGATCTGCTGGATCGCGATCTTGTCCTGGCTGACCGGAGAGAAGTCCGAGAGCCCGAGTTGCTGCTTGTGGACGTCGAAGTAGCGCGACAGCAACGGGTAGCATCCCGCGGCAGTCGACCACACATTGAAGCGTTTGGTCCACACAGACTTGCGCGAATGGTCGGCATAGCTCGCGAACAGGCCACCGCCCACGACGACGTTGTAGCCATCATCTGATCCAGCTATTCGCGAGGTGAACTCGGACCACGCAAGCATGTCGAGGAAGGCGCAGACGTTCTGCCCACCGGATGTGTTGGGGTCAATTCGTGCCATGCTGTCGCTCCTTGCTCATCCAGTACACCTTCCGACCCAACACCCACAGACTGACTATCGCCATCCCGACCAGCATCAGGATTTCGGGCCCATCGATCGTGTGACTCATCCAGACCGGTTTAAATAGATTGCCCACGGCCGCCAGGCCAATCGCGGCGAAGCCTGTCGTGCCCCACACGCCGGTTTTGACGGCATCCGTCAGCGCTACCCAGATGCATGCGCCGAGCACCACCATGTTCGCAATGAAGAAGATAGCCACCCAGATCATGTTCACTTTTCGCGCCCTCCGAAGAGTCGCCGCTTGAGGGCCCCGATCAGGTCGGCATCGTTGATTTCCTTGCACACTTCCTTCGCAAGCGCTAGGCCGAAAAGCCCCATCAGGAACCCAAACGCCTGCTGCGCGCCAGCGTCCGTGATCGCGAAATACATCACAACCAGTGGACTCAGGTAATAGGACATCGCCGCGCCGGCCGCGAACGACATCGCTTTTTGTTTCTTCGTCAGTCCCTCACCGCCTTCAGCGCTCGATCCAAGGGACGATCCGTGATCCATGTCCACACTCTGCGAAGTCAGCTTTAGTGCAAATGATAGAAATTCCATCCAAAAAGAAAGAAAATATGGCGCAACCAAGGTTAGATTTTCTATACATTGCGCGATATGGACATCGCGCAATGGATTCGAGCAAGCCGCGAAGCTGCTCAACTGAAGCAGGAAGAGCTCGCAGAGCGACTCGGGAAGACACGCGGGAATATTTCAGCGTGGGAGAACGGCCGTCATGAGCCAAGCTATAGCCAGATTCTTGAGATAGCACGGCTCACGAAACACGCGGTGCCGATACCAGGGTTGGAGTCTGTACCGCACCGCAATGTGTCGGCCGCGACACTTTGCCAAAGGCGCGTGCCCCTGATCAGTAGTGTGCAAGCCGGTCGAATGACAGAGGCGCTCGAGCCATTTCCACCGGGCGGTGCTTTCGATTACCTTCTCACGGACATCGAACTATCAGATAATGCATTTGCGTTTGAAGTCGAGGGACGTTCGATGGAGCCGCAGTTTCGGGAAGGCGATCGCCTCATAGTTGACCCTGCTATAACGCCACGGCCAGGCGACTTTGTGATCGCAAAGAACGGGCATGAGGAAGCTACGTTCAAGAAATATCGGCCGCGCGGCATCAATGCCCTTGGGGCCGACGTATTCGAGTTGGTACCGTTGAATCCTGACTACCCGACGATCAACAGCGAGCACGAGAAGGTGGTCATCATAGGCGTCGTAGTTGAGCACCGACAGGTCTTACGCCGTTAGCTGGAACGGTCCCGCATGTCGTAATCGCTCGTTGTGCAATACGGCGAACGATAGGCATCTAATATCATCGATTCAATCTAGCCCTTCCGTTTTTTCGATGCTGCTCGCATATGCGAGTGCGCTACCCATGTATCCGATATGCGATCAACCAATACGAAACACAAGATTCTTGCTGCTTTTCTCGTCGCTCTCTTTATTGGACTGTTTGCATATAACTTCAATCACGGGGAGCGAATTCAGTTTCAGGACGGACTTGGGTGGGATGGCTCACTGTACGCCGGTTGGGCTCAAAGAGATTCGAAGGAAGTCATTTTGAGCAAGACTGTGCCAGCCTACTACATCGGACGGCTCCTTCCCTCCGTAATCGTTCACAACGTCAGTAATCTGCTGCGCTACGACATTAGCTATCCTGTGCGCGTCATTCAGGCATTTTACATCTATAACTTTGGCCTGCTGCTGATCGCCGGTTTCTTTACCTACCTGATCGGTCGTCATTTTGAGTGGCACCTGCCGACCTACTTTCTTGCCTGCACTGCGCTCTTTATAAACTATCCTGTCCTGAAAAACGCTTCATACAATCCGACCCTTGTCGACATTTCGGCTTACGTGATCAGCCTTGTAATTTTCTACTTCTACCTTCGGGATCGGGTTGTGCCTCTCTCCATTTCGATCATCGTCGGTGCATTTATTTGGCCGACGTTGCTTTACGGCACAGTACCGCTTCTCGCGTTCGGGAAGGCACCTTTCAAGAGTGATCGAGTCAAGCTCCACGCCAATATTCTTGCGCTGCTCATCCCCCTTCTCTGGATGTCGCTCGCCGGATATCTCTACTTTTTCGAAGGACTACGCCAGCAGAATGGCACCACGCCGATTCGCCTAGCGCTCTTCCCGGCCAGTGTAATTCTGCTGATGGGCTATATGTATTTCGTGGTGCGGCCTTTTACCGACGTCGGAGTATGGTTCTCGGCTCTACGAGGCGTGCGTTGGTATCGCGTGGGCTTAGCCGCGGTCCTTTTTGTGGCCATCAAATGGGTAATCGGCACCGTCGCGGCCCCAGGCGGCGATCCGCTCACGATCACATCCTATATCGGTCTCCTCACGCAAGCCTCAGTCGCAAATCCGCTGGTAAACGTGATCGCACACGCTCAGCATTACGGTCCATTCTATGTCCTCGCTATCATGCTATGGCCGCAAGTTAGCTCAATCGTGAAAGAGCAAGGTGCGGGCCTCGTCTTTTATATAGCGCTTTTCGCACTGCTGTCCGCTGGTGCTGAGTCGCGCCAGTTCATCAATGCATGGCCGATCGTCGCGGTCATCGTTTGCGAGGCGCTGCGCCGCCGCATGGGAACGTCTGAGGACTGGGCCTTCTACTACAGTGTCCTCGCTATAGCCCTTGTAGTTTCGCGCTTCTGGCTTGACATCAATGTCGGCCCCTGGACGGGCAAATTGCTCGAATTCCCGGATCAAATGCTTTTCATGTACACGGGCCCTTGGATGTCAAATCGCATGTATGAAGTATTCGTTGCCGTCACGCTTTTGATGACGGTTGCGCTGGCCGCACTGTTGCGCAATCTTCAGCCGGGTACTGCGGGCGATCGGTCGCCCCAACACTGAGATATGCCGTGAAAAAACTCTCAATTATTGTTCCCGTCTATTTCAATGAAGGA
This sequence comes from Pandoraea pulmonicola, assembly GCF_000815105.2. Lineage (NCBI taxonomy): Bacteria > Pseudomonadati > Pseudomonadota > Betaproteobacteria > Burkholderiales > Burkholderiaceae > Pandoraea > Pandoraea pulmonicola. The sequence continues at coordinate 3,484,600 of NZ_CP010310.2, forward strand.
TCATTGCCGGATCTCTTCACCAAACTGGACGGTGTCCGGAAGGAACTTGCTGAGCGCGACGTGGGACTGGAGTTGGTCTTCGTTGATGACGGGTCTGGTGACGGCTCGCTTGAGTTGCTCAAACAGTACAAGTCCAAGTCCGCACAGCCTGACGTCCGCGTAATCAAACTGAGCCGCAATTTCGGAGCTATCAGTGCTGTTAAAACAGGTGTGATGCATGTGACTGGGGACTGCTTCCTTTTCCTCGCAGCGGACCTGCAAGATCCGCCTTCGCTGATCCCAGAAATGGTTGATCACTGGATATCTGGGAAAAGGTATGTCATCTGCGCACGAACCGACCGAGACGATCCGTTGGCGTCGAAGTTCTTCGCCAAGATTTACTACCGGATGTTGAGGTCTTTCGTTATCGCATCCTACCCAGAAAAGGGATTCGATCTTGCACTGATGGACGCGATGTTTCTGCCGTACCTGAGAGACAGCGGAAAGCACGTCAATTTCCCGCTGTTCCCGTACTGGCTCGGCGTCGAACCTTATGTAATCCACTACAAGCGCATGGCACGCGAGCATGGTAAATCAAGATGGACTTTCGGCAAGAAGCTGAAGCTCATGATTGATTCGATTTTCTCGTTCTCGTTTGCGCCGGTCAGAATCATTTCGTTCACGGGCGTAACGGTTTCACTCTTCAGTTTTGCCTATGGAATACTCGTTGTTATTAGCGCGCTGTTGGGAAAGGTGGCAGTCCCGGGCTTCGCGACGATCGTTTGTCTAATTTCATTTCTGCTGGGCCTGATCATCGTTATGCTCGGTATTATCAGCGAGTACGTGTGGAGAATTTTTGATGAGGTCAACAAGCACCCGTACTCCGTGGTGGAAGAAGTTCTTTAGCCGCGAGTTCGCCCGCTTCCTCGCGGTGGGGGCAACGAACACCGGAGTCGGGTACGTGATCTATGCGCTATGCCTCACATTCACCGGCTACAGGTTGGCCTACACAATATCCTTCGCCCTGAGTGTGATCATCTCGTATTGGCTGAACTCGCACTTCGTCTTTAAGGTAAAGATGTCGGTTGCAGGACTGTTGAAGTTTCCGCTCGTATACGTGGTTCAGTATCTGGTCGGCATCGGCTTTATGTACATGCTCGTTGGGAAACTTCACGTCTCACCCTACCTTGCACCGATAGCAGTGATTGCGCTTACGATCCCAGTCACCTTTTTGATGTCTCGAATCCTTATCCGAGGAAGTCTTTCGGGTTGAGTGTTGCAACGAGGATGCCTTACCCGCCAAGCCCAAGAAGCCCGCCGCCGTGATCTGGTTTAGAAAACCTAACCAAGAAATCCCAGCGGATCACGCGCTGAAACACTAACATTCATTTGCGTCCAGGTTTTCTAAACCAGATCACCGCAAGGGGAAAAGCAACGATTTGCTGCCCGTTGAGGTGCGGCAGGCCAGCACCAGCGTCGGCGCCGTGCGCGTCGCACGGGAGCGGCACGCCGGTGCGTGGCCTACGAAGTGCTGTTCGATCCGGAGACAGGCGCGATGGAAGCGCCCAAGGTGCTGTTTCAGCACGGGCGAGTTCCTGCGCTTGATGAGTACGCCGCGGCGTAGAGGGGAGTGAAGTATGCCGCTCAATCCCCGACCGTCAGACCTGACCATCGCGCAGTTGCGCAATCTGCGGCTCACAAACCGGGATCCGGACATTCGGCGCGTGATCGAGGAAGTCGTCTGTCGTCGGGTGCGAGGCTGAACAGCGAGACGCGGTGCTTGTCGACCTCGAGAGGCTATATCGTCGAGTAGCCGATGGAATCCCACCCTCAGGCCCTCACACTATCCAATGGCTACCACGCTAGGGCGTTCCTGTCTGACCGCCTATTGATCGTTTTCTGAAAGCCATATGTTCAACAACAGGACATTATCGCCTCGTCGGATTAAGGTAATCGACCGGCATACGCGGACTCTCACTAATCACTCAGCACGAGAAGCGATTCGTTTTCGCTACCTGAACGTATGGACATTCATATCAGTGGAAGCTGGTTCTCTCGCATAATCAGCAAAGGTGATATTCATGCAAGCGTAGCCGCCCAGCGCGAGAAAGATGTGGTCAGTCTATGGGGAAAAATCGCCGACTGGTTTCTTGGCACAAAGAGGGAGGCTGCCAAGGTCGCTCTTTTCCGCCTCGCTCACGCGGACACGCTGGCAGAACAACTGGCCTCGTTTTCTGAACTTAAGCAGTATGTCGCGCCTGCACGCCAAGACTCGCTGACTTGGCAGATCTCCGACAATGATCCTCCCGTTTTCCGAATAGGGGATTTTGATATCCCGTGCCACGCTGCTACGGAAAACACCATGGCGAACCTCCCCCCCTTCGATCTCGATGACAGAGCCCGCCTGCTTTGTTCGATGCGCTACGATGGCCAGAATGTTGTCTCCGAGTTTCATCATTTCGCAGCGCAATCCTCAACGCTCACGGAAAGGACCCCTAAGGCGGTGCGCGCGGCCCAGGAAAGGTTTCTGAGCCTAACCCCCAACCTGCTCCGCGCCGTAAAGCTCATTGGCCTGGATCAAAATGATGTCCAAGGCGATTTCGCTCGTGACATGAGTCTGACAGTTGGACGCATGGTCTCTCAATTGACGGGAGACGAGAACATCAGTGTACGGGCGGCTCGGAATGCGGAGGACCTGTCGATCTTTGCTACTAACAGCAAGCATGTGCTGGACCCATCGATGTCCCGTAGTAAAGCCGCCGTTGATCAGGCGCTGCTCGAAAGCACACTGGCGTCCGTTCGGTTCGTGCGTGAATGCAACTTTTACACCAAAGACATGCTTCAAACGCTCACCGATCGGCTCAAAGCCGGCCAGCTGCGCGAGGCAAGCTCCGTCTACGCGGGGTTTGCCGAACGATATCCGGGCGATGCGCGCCGCGCCGCGAACATAGTGCCTACCAAGGTACTTCACCACTACTGGATGAGCCGCGACGACTACGACCATCCCGGCCAGCGCGTGATGACGTGGCTGATGCATAACCCCAAGTGGGAGGATGATGGGGTGAAGGCACTTCTCGGCGGCACGCTCGATACCTGGGCGGAGCAAGCGCTGACTGAAATTCGCAGAACCGCAGTGTGATTGCCAGCGTTTAGCGTTTGAACCCGCCGCGGCCTTCCTCGGGCGTGGCGGCATGCGCCAGCATGCATGGGGTGCAGGTAGTCGGAGGTTCAAATCCTCTCGCCCGACCAATTCGAAACCCGCACGGTTCAAAGCCGTGCGGGTTTTTCGTTGGTGCGTTTTTTAAGCAAAACAAGTGGGATATTCGAAACGGGGAACTTTTTAGTATTTTCATCGGTAGCGCGTAGGACTACTACGCAAATTTCAGCGCCGACGCCACCGTCATCGCTGCGGCAACATGAGCCACCTCATGCATGCCCCGGTGCAGGCACAAAAAATGCCGCTCCGTTGCGAAGCGGCATGAGGCCATTGCGCCAAGGGAGGTAACGCAGTGGACCAATGTCGCGCCACCCGGGGAAGGTGGTGAGATTCGCGACGATCCAACTGTACTACGTTTGACGGCATCACCCCATTTGCGCGCTCGCAAAAGAACGATTTATGCAAGTGCGGATGGCGCAGCCTCGGTGACAATGAAAATACACGCGGTGCCCCGCCACCAACACCGAGCACGCTACGAACGAAAGCGCTTGCGCGAGGAGAATCCATGTGTCCCATTTCCGGCGCTCGAGCCCCGTGCTCCCAACCTCCGGTAATGACCGCAGCGTCCGCACAGTCAATTACGTCAACTTCAACGTCCACGCCGCCAAACTCACTTGGCACCCACGTGCGCGAGGTGCGTCAGGCCGACGGGTGGCCCCTTCCGCCGCCAACCTTGAGCCAATTCCTGCCGCCTCTCAGAATCACGACAGTCTCTGGACTGGCCTCAGGGTTCCTGAACCATAGGGCCGCTTGTCACGAACCGCATACCCGCGTCGACGTGTTGGCCGGCAGGCCATCAGGTTCCGTCCGACAAACACACCCCCTCGAAGCACGCTCGGGGAAAACGCGGGCAACGGCCCAACGCGCTGACAGTTGGCGCCGCCCTGAATTGACGCCCTGTCCAATAAAAATCCGCGCCAAAGTGATCACCGACGAAACGCTGCTGGCCATTCAGGCAGCCGTCGAAGCAGCGCAGACTGCCGGCCAAGGACTTAACAAGGCAGCGCTTGCCGCAGCGCTCGGCGTGGCCCGCGAGACGTTGATAAAGTATGTCACCAACGATGAGCTTACCGTGGCCGCACGGAACCGATTGGCCGTGATAAACGGGGAATGTACCAGTAGCAAGGGGAAGATGAGCGACGACGCCCTTCTCGCGCTGGCCGCCGAGGTGAAAAACTGCCCGTTTAATGCGGCTGAATTTGCACGACGACACAACATTCCTCGGTCGACAGTACGCAATTATGTACGCTTGATCGACCGAGGCACCCGTAGGTCCGAACTGACGTCGTGGGCGCAGTCGAGGATGAAAGGGCTAAAGATGAGAACGCTGAGGCCCAACGCAAGACTGGAGAGTGACTACTGGCGAGCGCTGAAGTCGGCGGTGGGCAGTGGTCGCCCGCCCGATGCGGCCACGTTTGCCGACAACTATGCAATGCTCCCCGACCAGGTGCGGAGCGATATAAAAATACTGAGACTCCTGCAAGACCATGCGGCCCTCCAATCTACAGAGCCTGAGCGCATGGAGTCGACAGCCCCCGCACACCTTGGGTCTACGCTGAGATGCGTGGAGCCGCGAGACCTGCGGGCACTGCGCGACGAGCGGGCCTGCGGCGGCCCGTTTGAACGAATGGCGTGGGCGCAAAGGCTCGGCCTGAGTATCTATTCAGTATGCAAATATGTCACGCGGGAAGGCGAACTGACCGTGAAGGGACTGAACCTGCTTCATGCCGGATGAGGCACAACCACCGGCAGTGCGGCGACCGCCGGATCGCCGGCTAATGATGGCTAGCGAATCGGTAGACGCAAAATCGGGATGATCCGTCCTGGGATTACTGAAGATTCCTTCTGGTCGATCCTTTCCGCTCCCAGCCCTAGATAGAACCCCACGGCGTTCGGGTCAGCCTCGATCACAAAGCTCTCGATCCCTCTTTCTGCAGCTTCCTTGCGCACCTCGGCCCATAGTGCGCGAGCGACCCCCTGCCCCATATACCTTGGATCGATAAACAACCATCCCGGGGTAGGCAGTTCGGAATCCAACGCCATCCGGACCCAAAACCCAATGATTTCTTCTCCGACCTCGGCAACATAGCCAATGGCTCGTCGAATCGTCTCGGACGTTACAACCAGGTCGGCCTGCCACAAATCGAGCCATTTCTTGGGATACCCCCAATGGGCCTTGGATGCTCGCGCCAACCTCGTGAGCCGAGCCGCGTCTGAAGGGGGTGCACGGCGGATTGTGTACTGAGTTTGCATAGGTGATCCCCGTATGACGACACCTATTCCACGCCGCCCTCGTCGCACAAATCATAGGAAGCAGTCCCACATCGGCGCGGCAACGCCAAATCGCCTCGCCTCGCCCAGAATAGAAAGCGCCCGCAATTCTCGACTGTGCGGGTCTTTTCTTTCATTGCCCCTGAGCCCACGGTCTCGCCTTGCTGCATTGCGTGGCGATGCGGCTACCGGTGCAGAAGCGTTTCCAACTGCGTCGGCGTTCCCCCCGAAACGGGCATGGAACAAACCGAATATTGTGGGCGGGAACAGCGATCGTCCCGGCACGCTTCCGCATAAGCCACTCGCTTCGCGGACTTCGGACCTTCGACGACGAAAAGGCTCTTGTCGGTCCACTGTCCTGAATGCGTAGTGTCGACGCCCCATAGCGTGCAAAGCCCGCCACTATCGACGTCGCCGCAAGCCCAGGTTGCCACGATGGCAGTCTGGCCACCGCATATTGCCGTGTCGTCGTCAGGCCCGGCCTGAGCCGCTCCGGAAATGCACGCAATAGCAAAACAAGTCAATAGCCGGCGCATCGCTGCCACCTCTGAACTTTATTTTTAGCATCCCGATAGGTTTATTATTTTTTCGTCGACTATACATAACAACACCAAGCGATCGCAACCTAGCAACATGCACTATCGGCGCGGTCGCCTTCGTGGGGTCCATTTCTCGTTTTAATTGCTTAGTTACGCTAAACGCCATCCAGCCCACCCGCATCGCACGCGATGGCGCGATTTCACCGAGGAGCGACATTTCCCCCCAAAAAAATAACTGTGTTTTTATACAGTATTCATGTTACATTCCCGACCATCAACCTCAACGGGAGTGACACCACCATGAGCGACGTAAAATCCATCAAGTTCATCGTCGTGCCCTATCGCAAGAACAAGGACGGCCTTCTGCAACCCGGGGAACTGCGTCAGGCGAGCACGGAGTTCGGTGCGGTGCGTATCGCACAATCGATGGCATCCGGATTCGCCGGCATCGCCGCTTACGAAGTGCTCGTCGACGAAGAGTCGGGAACAATGGACGCACCGCGCATCCTCTTTCAGGAAGGCGCCATCCCGGCAATGGCCGAGTAGTCTGCGCTGCACGCGGCTGCGCCGCTCCAGCACCGCCGGCGGCGGTCACATCGCACACATAGCACACACCGCCACCCGCCGTCGGGCGGTCGCGGCCATGCCCAATGCCTTGGCGCCTGAGCACTCAGGCGACTCAGTGCCTCACTCCGGCCGCGACGGCCGCGCAATGCTGTCGAACGACCGGGTCTGGCGCGGATGCTGGAGATTGCGTGTGTCCAGCGCGCGAGCCGTGGCGGACCGCTCCTGTTCGTTCGAACCGGTGGTCCCGCTCGCGGCGTCCGACGCCGCCCATGCGCTCGCTGCGCGATTGATGCTCGCGCTCGCGCTTTGCGCATCCGTCACACCGGGCGCCGCGCCACCCACCGCCGACACCATCGGGCTCACCGCCGGCGATTGATTCGTCTGCCGGATGCTGCCCAGGTCTCCCGCGCCCAGGTACGACTGCGCATGGACATGACCGACCGCCAAGGCCCCGGCAAGACACAGGCAGGCTGCGGCGAATTGTCTGAAGTTCATGGTTACCCTCGTCTGCATATGGAATCGTGCGCCGAACCGTAAGCCCACAGATGCCGTCCGACATGCCGGCATTGTCTCAGCGCGAACGTGCATTGTCGCCTGCACAAATCACAGTTGACGCCCCCCTCCCAAAATCGACAGTCCGTTCTGCTACACTCCGCAGAAAATACGGGCGACAACCCGCGGGATCAGTACGGGGGAATCCCATGTCGGACGACATCAGCTTTCGACGGGCATCGGACGCGGTTCAGGCCGTGGGCGCCGGGCAGGCCGACTGGCTTGACGTGGTGCACACCGCACGCGAATTTCTCGGCGGCGACGCCGCCACCATGCTCTGCCACGACAAGCAGAACCGCACCGTGCGATTCGTCGAACAATCCGGTCACGAAGCCAGGCTGATCGAAGACTACGCACAGACCTACTACCAGTACGACGACTCGACACGCCGCTTCTGGCACGCCCCCGCCGGCAGTTGGTACGACTCCTCCATCGCGCTCAAGCACGAATCGCCGAACGATCGCGTGTTCTGGAACGAGTTCATGCGTCCGTACCAACTCGAACAGCTGGTCGGCGTGGTGATCTGCAACGACGATGACGTCCTGACCTCGCTGAGCGTGCAACGCATGCATATCGTAGAGCCGTCGTTCGCCCACGCCGCGCGCCTCGCCGAGTACGAACGCCAGCTCAACGCCGCATTCGCAGCCCGGCGCGCCGCCACACGCACAAGTATCGCGGCACTCGGCGAGATGCTCGATCCTGCCCGCGAGGCGTTCCTCGTCGTCTCGCCGGACGGCTGGATTCTCGAGTCCACGGCAGCACTGGACACGCTGCTCGGCGCCAGCGACAGCCAACTCGTGCGCCACCAGCGCCGGCTCACGCATCGGCAACCCAACTGGCAATCCCGCCTGCAATACGCCTTCGCACAAACAGGCTCGACCCGCGCCGCCGTGTCGCTCGTCGTACCGGATTCGTGGGGAAATGCCTTTCGGCTGACGATCCGCCCACTGGGCAACCACATGAACTGGGGCTTGCGTTCGGCGCTGGGCGTACGCATCGATCGGCGCAGCGTCTTCAACGTGCCAAGCGAGACGGCGCTGCGCCAGCACTTCGACCTCACACAGGCCGAAGCCCGCCTCTTTCACCATCTGGTCGCGGGGCTGACCATCGGCGAATGCAGCGAGGTGCTCAGTCTCGGCACGAGCACGCTGCGCACGCAACTCTCGGCCATCCTCCGCAAAACGGGATGCCACCGTCAGGGCGAACTGCTTCGGCTCGCCGCCATGCTCGCGCCATAGTCCGGCCATGGCCTCGCGGTGGCTTCCAACCCGTCGGCGGCAGCACCGGGACATGAGGACATGGTGCACGCTTCGACCGAAGAACCGAACGACTCGATGAGATGCCCCCAATGAGGACACCGATTGGGAGGCACCTAATGACGATGCCGCGCGAAATCGTCGAGCAACGGCACAATGGCAAGCGTGATGAGCATGATCGCCAGCGGAATCGTCACGACGAAACCGACATGCTTGAAACCCAGCGCACCGGCCAGCCCGCCCAGAAAGAACATGCCGAGCAACGCGCACAGCAAACGAAGCTTCTGCCGGTCGCCCATCACGGGCGGCACAGGATGAGCCAACCCGGACCGGTTCCAGTACCCCAGCTTACCGAGTTCGATGCCGATGTCGGTGACCAGTCCGGTCACATGTGTCGTTCGAATCTCGGCGCGCGAAATCTTGGTGATGATCGCGTTCTGCAGCCCCATCACGTAGCACAGCAACGCCACGGTCGCGGGCACGTAGAGCCATCGGTGCACTTCCAGATTGGCCCCTATGACGCCGAACATCAGCAGCAGCAACGCCTCGAGCATCAGCGGCACCGCGTACTCGCTGTGCGTGTGGTGGCGGCGCCCCCAGTGAATCAGCACGGAGGACGTTGCCGCTCCGAGCAGGAACGCCAGCAACGCGCTGACGCCGGCAAGCACCAGCACCAGTTGCCCGAGCGCCAGGTTGTCCGAGAGCGACGCCACGATGCCCGACATATGCGACGTGTATTGACCGACCGCCAGAAAGCCGCCCGCATTGGCGGCCCCTGCCACGAAGGCCAGCGAGCAGCCGAGACGCCGGTTCGCCGCGTCCGTGCGCGCCGGCTGAGTAAATCCGCGTAGATAGTTGATCGGCATGGCGCCTGCGTCCCCGAGCCTCGCATATGGCGATATTCTAATGCGCATCGACGCCACGCCATGCCCGGCCCGTCAGGATGCGCCGATGACGCGCGCCACGTCGACCAAAACGCCGGGGTTGCCCTTGGATGGATGAATGAACTGCCCCCGGCGTTTTCCCGGGCGCCCGGATATCCCGGACGCGCGCGAGCGAAGCGCGACGCTTATTGCTCGATCTGACGGTTCCAGCGCTGATCCCACTGCGCGCGGCGCTGATTGATGGCGTCCCAATCCACCGTCTTGATGTTCTTGACCAGTTCGTCGATCTTGCCCAGACGCTTTTGCATCGCCGGCGGCACAGTGGCGTGAGGGTTCGTCGGGATGTACGCACCGGCGGCGGCCGCGAGCGACTGGCCCTTGGCCGAGAGCAGGTATTGCGCGAGCTTCTGCGCCATCGCGTTGTCCGGACTGTTCTTCACCACGCACAGGTCGACGAGCAACTGCACCGCGCCTTCCTTCGGCGCGACGTATGCCACCGGAATGCCCTTGTCCTGCAAGTCGCTCACCGCCGTGGGCGTGAGCGGGAAGATGGCCGCCTCGCCGGTCTGGATCATTTCCGAGAGCTTGGCCGAGTTGGGGATGTACTCGACGACATTCGGGCCGACCGTCGTCGCCCACTTCGTGAAGCCCGGCTCGACGTTCGACTCGCTGCCGCCCCAGATGCGGTTCAGCGCGAGGAAACCGTGCAGACCGAACGTGCTGCTCGACGCGGACTGGAACACGACCTTGCCCTTGAACTTCGGATCGGCGAAGTCCGTCCACGACGTCGGCGCGGCCCAGCCCTTTTCCTTGAATATCTTCGTGTTGTAGCCGATACCGGTCATGCCGAGCTGCACGCCGGCGGCCATGTCGTCCTTCACCCGCGCGAACGGATACAGCTCCTTGAGCGCAGGCGAATCGTCGAGCTTCTGGCATACGCCCATGTTGATCGCGCGAGCCATCACGCCATCGTCGAGAAACACCACGTGCATCTGCGGGCTGTTGCGGTTGGCGAGCAACTTGGCCAGCACGTCCGAGGACGTGCCCGGCACCACCACGACCTTCACGTTGTTGGCCTTCTCGAACTCGGGGAAGACCTGGCTCGTGTAAGCCTTCTCCATGGGGCCGCCGTTCATGCCGATGTAGAGCGTCTTCGACTGCGACCAGGCCGCGCTGCTTGCGCCCACTGCCAGCGCCGCGGCGCACATGACAACCTTTCGGGATAGCTTCATCGTGGTTCTCCTTGCGTTTCCAGTGTGTGAGGAATGAGGTTTTGTGACGGACAGGGATCGTAGGGATGGCATCGGTAAATCAGGCGGGCGCCGCCACCATGGCAAACCGATCGATGGCAAACGCGTCGATCGGCGTCGACGTCTCGCCGTGGGTGACGAGATCGGCGAGCACTTCGCCCACACCCGGCGCAAGCAGAAAGCCTCCGCCCGAGAAGCCGAACGCGTGCGCGAGGCGCGGCGTGGTGCGGCTCATGCCGATGACCGGATTGCTGTCGGGCGTCTCGCCCTCCACGCCGCTCCAGGTGCGAATGAGCAGCGCGTTGCGTAGTGCGGGCAGCAAGGCGCAGGCCTCGCGCATGACGGCGCGCGTGGTGTCGGCCGAGGGCTGCGCGTATTCCCCGTTGCCGGTGCCGCGACCGCCGCCGATCACGCAATTGCCCCGTTCGACCTGCCGGGCGTAGACGCCGCCTCCGTACACGCCTAGGTTGTGGCCGATGAACTTCGGCAGCGGCTCGGTGACCCACATGTTCGGGTAGATGGCGTGCATCGGCACGCGCTCGCCGAACGCGCCTGCGATGTGATTCGCCCACGCGCCCGACGTATTGAGCAGCCAATCGGCGCTCACGTGCAGCGCATCGCCCTGAACGGGTTGCGCGCTCAACTGGAAACGCACGCCGTCGTACGCCATCGCGGTGATCGGCGTGCGTTCGTACACCTGCGCACCGAGCTGGCGCGCGGCACGCGCGAACGCGGGCGACACCAGACGCGGGTTGGCATGACCATCGCTCATGCACAGCGAGCCGCCGACGGCGCCCTCGCCTATCCAAGGAAAGCGCTGCCGGAATTCCCTGCCGCGCAGCACGGTCGTGGCCAGACCGTGACGGCCAGCCATTGCAGACCAGGCGTCCAGCGGCTCGAGATCGCTCTCGCGGCGCGCCAGGCGCAAGTGGCCCGAGCGCACGAACTCGCCGTCGATACCGATCAATTCGGGCAGGCGATCCCAGAGGCGCCGGGCGCGCATGGCCAGCGGCAATTGCTCCTCGGGACGGCCCTGACAGCGCACGCCGCCGTAATTCACGCCGCTCGCCTGCGCGCCGCAATAGCGGCGCTCGAACAGCGCCACGCGCAGGCCGCGCTCGGCGAGCGCGCGGGCGGCCGACGCGCCGACCAGCCCGCCGCCGGCAACGACCACGTCGTAATGCGGAACCTCACTCATCGCGAGCCTCCTCGGGAATGACCGCGACGTTTTCGTCGAACAGCATCGGGGCAATCGGAATCGGTTTGATCGGCGCTTGCGCGCGCAGGCGGCCCACTTGTGCCAGCGTCTGCCCACTTGCTTCGGCGAGCAGGTGGCACGCCGCCTCGCCGCACATGCGCCCCTGGCAACGTCCCATGCCCACGCGGGTGAGCGCCTTGAGACGATTGATTTCGGTCACGCCGTCGAAGCGCACGCACTCGCGCACGGCGCGCGCGTCGATCTCCTCGCAGCGGCACACGAGCATGTCGTCGGGCCAATGCACCGCGGGATCGTCCGGCAACGCGAACGCCTGCTCGATGCCCTCGCGAAAGCGTCGAATGCCGGCCAGCTTCCGGTCGATGAGCGCGGCGTCCGGCAGTTCGGGCAGCCCAGTCGCCGCGACGCCCAGATCCTCAAGCAGCGCGAGAGCGACGCGACGGCCGGCGAGTTCCGCGGCGTCGGCGCCGGCAATGCCGGCGCCATCGCCCGCCAGGTAGACGCCCGGCTGCGAACTGCGCCCTGCCGCATCACGCTCCGGCAGCCAGCAGCGGTTCAGATCGTCGAAGACGAATCGACAGCCGGCGAGATCGGCGAGTTGCGTCTCGGGACGCAGGCCGAAGCCCAGACCGACCGCATTGCACGCGAGCGTGTGCTCGCGGCCGGCACGCCGCCAGCGAAGGGCACGCACGCCGGCGGTGCCGTCGATGCCCTCGAGCGTCACGCCATGTTCGATACGCACACCATGCGCACGCAGCCAGCCGACGTAGTAAAGCCCCTTGGCGAACGTGGCGGGCTGGTTGAGCAAACGCGGCGTCGCCCTTGCCTGATTCGCAAACGGGCTGGTATCGAGCACGGCGACCACGTTCGCGCCGACCTTCGCATATTGATAGGCCACCAGATACAGCAACGGACCGGTGCCCGCGAATACCACGCTGTCGCCGATCGCGCAGCCCTGCGCCTTGAGCGCCACCTGCGCGCCGCCCAGCGTGTACACGCCGGGCAGCGTCCAGCCCGGCAACGGCAGCACGCGATCGGTCGCGCCGCTGGCGATGATCAGATGCGTGTACGGCACCGCGATCTCGCGCCCGCCGTGCATCGTATGAAGGCGTCGTTGCCCGCCGGGAGCTGCGGCGCCACCTGCGTCGTCGGTTGCGTTTGCGTCCGTGGTATCCGTTGCATCGCACGCCCACACGAGCGTATCGGGCCGATAGTCGAGCTTCGGCAGCAGCGCCGCCATCGTGGCGTGTATGGCGTCGGCCTTGCCCGCTTCAAAGCCGTACAACGTCTGCCTGCCGCGGGTGAAGCCAGCGTCGGCCGGTGGCTGACGATATATCTGTCCACCCCAGCGCGCGTTCTCGTCGAGCACGACAGGACGCAGGCCCGCCGCGACGAGTGTCTGCGCGGCACGCACGCCGGCGGGTCCCGCGCCGACGATCACGATCCCGGTGCGCTCACCCATGCGAGCCTCCCGGTGTCGCCACCGTCCGCGTCGGCGCGTCGGCGAACCCGGCGGCCTCCGCCCTGCGCGTCACGATTCGCATGCCGGGCTGCACGAGTGTCGAGCACGCGCGCAGGCGCGTGAGCTGCGCCTCGCCGCCCGGCATCGGGCCGGACTCGCAGCGCACCCAGCAGTCCTGACACGCGCCGATCAGACAGAAGCCCGCGCGCGGTGCACCGCTGAATTCGCTCACGCGCACATGGCGCTGATGCGTAAGGATGGCGGTAAGCAGGGTGTCGCCCGCAAGCGCCTCCACCGGCTCGCCATCGAGATAGAACGTGACAGGTGCGCGTGAGGTCTCCGCCAGGCGTGCGAGTTGCGGACGATCCTGTGCACGCGGGTCTTGCGGCGTTCGAGTCAGACGTGACATGAGCATCTTCTTTGTGCGTGCGTTCAATGCTGGCCGATAAGGATGCGATTCAGGCCGTAGACGCGATCGAGCAGCAGCATCGCCCCGAGCGTGATGGCGATGACCAGTGCCGAGACGGACGCCATCATCGGATCGATCGACTCGGTCGCGTACATGTACATGCGCACCGGCAGCGTGACCGTTTGCGGCGACGTGAGGAAGACCGACATCGTGAGCTCGTCGAAGCTGTTGATGAAGGCAAGCAACCAGCCGCCGGTGATGCCCGGCAGGATCATCGGCATGGTCACCCGCCGAAACGTCGTCCAGGCACCGGCGCCCAGCGAGGCGGCCGCGTGTTCGACGCTCCGATCGAGCCCGCTGATCGCGGCCAGCACGAGCCGCATGATGAACGGCGTGACCATGATCATGTGCGCGAAGATCAGTGCACCGAACGAGCCCGTCACGCCGAGCATGGCGAAAAAGCGCAGCAACGCGATGCCGAGCACGAGCCCGGGAATGACCAGCGGCGAGAGCAGCAGACCGTTGAGGAAGTCGCGCCCCGGAAAGCGCGAGCGGCCGATGGCGAGCGCCGCCGGCAAGGCAAGCGCCAGCGACAGCGTGGCCGACAGGAACGCGAGCTTCAGGCTGGTGAAGAACGACTCGATGAAATCCGGGAAGTCGAGAATCGCGCGGAACCAACGCAGCGACAGGCCGCGCGTCGGCAGCGAGAGCGTCTGCTCCGGCGTGAACGCGACCAGCACCACGATGATCATCGGGGCGAGGACGAAAAGGATGACGAGCGAGTGGAACGCGAGCGCCAGGGGGCTGTTTTTACGCATGATGGCGATTCGATGCTGTGCGGTGAGAGGGGGTCGGCCTCAGCCCATGCTGCGCGAATAACGGCGCTCGAGCAGGCGGTAATAGGTCAGCATCACGAGCAGGTTCGCGACGAGCAGCAGCACGGCGATGGTCGCGCCCAGCGGCCAGTTCAGCGAACTGAGGAACTGGTCGTACACGGCGGTGGCGGCGACCTTCAGGCGGCGTCCCCCCAGCAGGCTCGGAATCGCGAAGGCGCTCGCCGACAGACCGAACACCATCAGGCTGCCCGACAGAATGCCGGGCACGAGTTGCGGCAGCACGATGCGGCGCAGGGTCGTCGCCGGCGACGCCATGAGCGACAGCGCGGCGTTCTCGGTCTGCGGGTCGAGCCGCTGCAGCGACGTCCACACCGGGATCACCATGAACGGCAACATCACGTGCACGAGCGCAACGACGATGGCAAAGTTGGTGTACTCCATCTTGTACGGCCCCATGTCCACGAGCGCGAAGGCCTGATTGATCAGACCGCCGGAGCTCAGCAGCATGCTCCAGCCGAACGCGCGCACCACGATCGACACCAGCAGCGGCGAGAGAATCACCAGCAGGAACAGCGAGCGCCACGGGTCGCCCATCCGAGAGAGCACGTAGGCTTCCAACGTGCCCACGACGGCGCACACCGCCGTGACCGTGAGCGAGATGCCGAAGGTGCGCAGGAAGATCGTGTGGAAGTACGTGTCGAACAGCACTTCCCTATAGTTCCCGAACTGGAATGCCGCAATCGGGCCGCTCGCGGGATCGAACTGATAGAACGTGAGCGCGAGCGTCATCAGCAGCGGAATGAGCACCAGCGCCACGAAGAGCAGCATGGCCGGCGCGCTCATGATCCACATGGGCAGATAGGCGTGCCAGGGCGCCCGGGTGCCCGACGCCCCGCGCGCGCGCTTGATGGTGGCCGCTTGCAGTGTCTCAGCCATGGGCGCGCTCCCCGGCGTTCCCGGCATTCCCGGTGTTTGGCGAGATGAAGCGCACGGCTTCAGCCTGCCAGTCGAGTCCGACCGAGGCGCCCTCGCCCAGCGGTTCGCCGCCTTCGTTCTGGCAGCTCACGAGCACTTCGCCCAGCGCGCTGTCCACGCGATAGAGCCACTGGCTGCCGAGGAAGAAGCGGCTTGTCACGGTCGCCGGCAAACGCCCCGCCGACGGCTCGCACAACCGCACCTTCTCGGGACGCAGGCACAGCGTGATGGCGTCGCCCACGGCGGCGTTGCGCTCGTGCGCCGGGAGGTCGGCGAGCCGTGCACGCTGGGTGAGCCGAGTGAGTTGCGAGCCGAACTCGACGTGCAGATGATCGTCGTCGCGCGCCGCCACGCGGCCAGCCAGCATGTTGGCCTTGCCGATGAACTGCGAGACGAACGCCGTCTCGGGACGCTCGTAGGCACGGTACGGCGTGTCGACCTGCGTGATGCGTCCGGCCTCCATCACCACGACCCGGTCGCTGATCGAGAGCGCTTCGGACTGGTCGTGTGTGACCATGATCGTGGTCGTGCCGATCTTGCGCTGAATGGCGCGCAGCTCGAACTGCATCTCCTCACGCAGCTTGGCGTCGAGGTTGGACATCGGCTCGTCGAGCAGCAGCACCGGCGGCGCAATCACGACCGCGCGCGCGATCGCCACGCGCTGACGCTGCCCGCCCGACAGCTCGCGCGGGAAGCGATGACCGAGCTTGTCGAGACGCACGAGCGCGAGCGCCTCGCGAATGCGTGCCTGACGCTCGGACCTCTCCACGCCGCGCATCTCCAGACCGAAGCCGACGTTATCCGCCACGGTCATGTGCGGGAACAGGGCGTAACTCTGGAACACGATGCCCAGCCCGCGCTTGTTGGGACGCATGTGCGTGATGTCGCGTCCGTCGAGCGCAATGTGCCCGGTCGTGGTCTCGACGAAACCCGCGATCATCTGCAGGGTGGTCGTCTTGCCGCAGCCCGACGGGCCGAGCAGCGAGACGAACTCCCCCTTCTCCACCGAGAGATTGACGTTCGAGACGGCATGCAAGTCGCCAAACGTCTTGGAAACATCCGTCAAAGTCAGAAAAGACATGTCGCTACCTTCGGGCACCTACGCGCCACAGCTATGCAATTGCACTGAACAGTAGCCAGCCAAATTGCACGCCGCAAGATAACGATTCCATGAAATGATATAAATCTCATGAATATTCCGTTTGACGAAATATTTAAGGAACCAACGTCGACTTTCGTTTCGCAACAGCATCTTGGGATAATCCCTAATCACCATAAAATATCGTGTATTTTTGCAATTTCCGAGGTATCCCGGTAGTTTTCAATCCGTATCGGCTTAAGTTAGTATTTCGTTTGACGGAATATTTGAGAACACGATGAGCACCTCCGATTCAACCCACACGCCGAAGTCGTCACCGTCCTCGGCCGCACCGGAGTCCGCGGGCGCGGGCATCCTGCAGCGCACCTTTGCCGTCATTCGCGCGCTGGGCGCCGCCAAGCCCGAGGGCGAGCGCGTCACGCACATCGCCAAGGCCGTGGGGCTGAGTCAGGCCACCGTGCACCGCATTCTTCATGCGCTCATCGCGGAACAGGTCGTGGAGCAGGACGTGACATCCAAGCTCTACCGGCTGAGCGTCGACTTCTTCGCGATGGCCTCGCAGGCAGGCAATCCGAGCGGCATGCGCACGCTGTGCCGCCCGTCGTTGCTGCGCCTGTGCGCAAGCCTGGGCGACACGATCTTCCTGCTCGTGCGCAGCAGCTTCGACGCCGTCTGTCTGGACATGTGCGAGGGCCCCTTTCCGATCCGTTCGTTCACGGGCGACATCGGCGGGCGCGTGGCGCTCGGCGTCGGTCAGGGCAGTCTGGCCATTCTGGCGTTCCTGCCGGAAGCCGAGCGCGAGGAGATCATTCGTTTCAACGTGCCGCGTCTGCGCGGCTACGGCGTGCTCGACGAGGTCTATCTGCGCACGGAGATCGAGCGGGTACGCCAGTTAGGCTACGCGGGCAGCAATAGCGGAGTGCTCGATGGCATGGCCGGAGTGGCCGTGCCGATCTTCGACCGCACCGGCAACGCGGTGGGCGCCCTGAGCGTGGGCACGCTTGCGGCGCGGCTGACGCCGGATCGTCTACCGATGGTGGTGGAGTTGCTGCGCCGCCAGGCGGAACTGGTCGGACCCCAGACCAATCCGTTCGACGTCGCCATGCGCCGGCCGATGTACGGCGTCACCCGTGCGCTGACGACCGAACCGATCGCCGGGTAATCGAGGCGGAAAGACAGCCGGAAAAATGACAGCCGAAAATGGCCAGCCGTCCGCACGCGCGCCTGCGAGAATGTCGCGCGGGTCCGCCGACAAATCAACGCATCCCCCTTCACCACCCGCGGCCCCTTCTTGCGGAGACGATTCATGGCATCAGGCGAACACGAGTACCGGATCGACGTCGAATGGACCGGCAACGAGGGCAGCGGCACGTCGGGCTACCGGACATACGGACGCAATCACGAAATTCGCGCGTCCGGCAAACCGTCGATTCCCGGCTCGTCCGACCCGGCGTTTCGCGGCGACGCCTCGCGCTGGAATCCGGAAGACCTGCTGGTCGCCTCGGCGAGCGCCTGCCACAAGCTCTGGTATCTGCATCTGTGCTCGGATGCCGGCATCGTCGTGGAGCACTATCGCGACGAGGCCGTGGGCACGATGATCGACACGGCCACCGAAGGCCGCTTCACGAAGATCGTTCTGCATCCGCATGTGACCATTCGCGCCGGCGGCGACGTGGCGCTCGCCAGAACGCTGCATCACGCGGCTCACGAGAAGTGCTACGTCGCGAACTCGGTCAACTTCCCCATCGAATGCGAACCGGTCATCGATACGATCGAGGTCTGATCCGTCCCCTGCGGGGAAGCGCCGCGACGTCCTGATGCCGCGGTGCGCGCAGCGCGTGACAGTGCACGTCGCCCGGCGGCATGCGCCCGAACTCAGGCTGCCAGACGCTTGGCCAATTCCGCATCGCGCTGTTGCGCGCGCACGAACGAATCGCGCGCGCGGAAGCGCTCGACGTAGCCCTTCACGGCAGGCGTTTCCGGCACGAGCTTGAATTGCGTGAGGAAGTGCATCGCGTTGCCCCACAGCGCGTCGGCGGCGGTAAACGTGTCGCCCAGCCACCACAGCCCGGCATCTTGCGAGAGATGCCGCTCCAGCGTCCACATGACCGAATCGTAGTCGCCGTACGGCGAACGGGAACGCTCGGCGCCCGCGCGCCCGAGCGACTTGTCGACGACCGCGGGCTCGACACACGACCCGTAGTACACCATCCAGCGCAGATACGGCCCCCGCCTCGGATCGCCAGGCGCCGGGGCGAGCCCCTTCTCCGGATACAGCTCCGCCAGATACATGTAGACGGCAGCCTGCTCGGTGATCACGGCGTCGCCGTGGCGGATCGCGGGCACCTTGCCCATCGGGTTGATTTCCAGATACTCCGAGCCGCGCTGCTCGCCCGAGGCAAAGCGCAGCAGATGGAGATCGTGTTCGGCCTGCAGTTCGTCGAGCAGTACCAATACGCCGGACGAACGGGTGTTGGGCGCGTGGTAGAACGTGATGCGTCGATCGGTCGTCATAAGTTCTCTCCAGTCTCGAGGGGGCCCGGCGCCTGCTCCAGGTGCGGCTGCCATCGCATGACCGGAATGTTACTTCATGCGGGCGACGAGTCGTTTGCCCGAGCGGGTGCGGCGCGATCATGGGGACCGGACTGGGACGGGACCATGAAATACTTCGCGCACATCTGATCCGGCACGCGCTCCCCGCATCGTGCCGTTTGTACGGCCCGCAGCTCACCCTGCGGGCCGCCTTTTTCGGAGGACGCGAGCCACGCTATCATGGATCGCTCGCCATCGCGGTCGACCGTCGAACCGCCGCGCCGATGGCATCGCTCCAATCCCGCTACGTCCGCCGAGTGCCTGACATGACCGAACGCCTGCCTGTCGAACTTCCCAAAGCCTACCGGCTGCTCAACCACGGACCAACGGTGCTCGTGGGCAGCGCCCATGGCAGACGCCGCAACGTCATGGCCGCCGCCTGGTCGATGCCCCTCGATTTCTCGCCGCCGAAGGTTGCCGTCGTCATCGATCGCAACACGCTCACGCGCGAACTCGTCGAAGGGTCGGGCGAATTCTCGCTCAATGTTCCCGCACGCGCCATCGCGCGCGAAACGCTGGCCGTCGGCTCGGTCTCCGGACACGACACCGACAAGTTCGCGTCAGGCACCGGTGTACAGGCGTTCGAGGCCTCGCGCATCGGCGCCCCGCTCATCGGAGGTTGTCTCGCGTGGCTGGAATGCCGTGTGATTCCCGAGCCGCACAACCAGGATCGCTACGATCTGTTCCTCGGCGAAGTCGTGGCCGCGTGGGCCGATCCGCGCGCGTTTCGCGACGGACGCTGGCAATTCGAGCCTGGTGTGCCGCGCAGTCTCCACTACATCGCCGGCGGCAACTTCTTCGAGACCGGTGCCGCATTCGAAGTCAAATCATGAGTCGCGGCACGGGCACATCGCCCCCGTCTCGGACGACGCACACCTTGCCCTCCTTGCACACCAAGCGCGTCGACGATCGTACGCACGATGCCGCGCATGCCGCCCAGACCACTCACGCCGCGCGCGCCCTGTGGCGCATCAAATCGGACGCGCAACCGCATTTGCCAAGCGACGGCCGGCACGGCAGAATTGACGCCGTTGCCGATCGGGCGCCGGCCGTTGCGCCAACGCCGCCGGACCTGTCGGCCTCGTTGACCCCGTCGGTCCCGTCAGCCCCGTCAGCCCTATCCTCGACGCAGTCTGCGCCAGCCACCCCAACCGTGCCATTCGAGCCATTCGTGACCTCCGCACCCTCCGTGCAAATGCCGAGCGCACTTCCCGAGTCGCTGTCGTCGGCACTGCCATCGTCCCCCCACTGGACCTCGCTCCCCCGCCGCGACATGACCGCAGCCGCCGCTACATCGCACGACACCGTGTCCGCCCCCGACTCCCGCGGCGCCCCGCCCGACGATGAGGCGGCACGCCTCGCCGCGCTGCGCCGCTACGACATTCTCGACACGCCGCCCGAACCCGCCTTCGAGCGCATCGTGCGGCTCGCTTCGCATGTGCTCGGTGCGCCGATCTCGCTCGTTTCGCTGATCGACGAATCACGTCAGTGGTTCAAGGCGCGTCAGGGCCTCGACACCGTGCAGACACCGCGCTCGATGGCGTTCTGCGCCCACGCCATCCTCAGCGACGAAGTCCTCGTGGTCCCCGATGCCCGGGCCGACCGGCGCTTCGCCGACAACCCGATGGTCACCGGCGAGCCCAATATCCGCTTCTATGCCGGCGCGCCGCTGCGCACGCCCGAAGGACATCGGTTGGGCACGCTCTGCGTGATCGACCGCCGTCCGCGCACGCTCGACGACGAAAAGCGCGCGCTGCTCGCCGATCTGTCGGCAATCGCCGTCGACGCCCTCGAACTGCGCCGCGTGAACCGGATACTCGCCGACATGGCCATGCGCGACGGCCTCACCGGCGTGCTCAATCGCCGCGCGTTTCTCATGCAGGCCGACCGGCTGCTCGCCTCCTCGCGCGCATCGCAGCGGCGTCTGTCCGTGCTGATGCTCGACATCGACCACTTCAAGACCGTGAACGATACCTGGGGCCATGCCATCGGCGATCGTGTCCTCGTTGAGTTGACGCTGGTGCTGCGGGCCACGTTGCGCAAAGGCACGACCATCGGGCGTCTGGGCGGCGAGGAGTTCGCGGTGCTGCTGCCCGAGGCCGACGCCCATCGCGCCGTGCAAGCCGCGGAGCGCGTGCTCGCGGCCATCGGCAGCGCGAGCGTGCCCGGACCCAACGGGCCGGTACGCTTTACGGCGAGCATCGGCGTGGGAAGCCTCGCACCGGACGACGCCGACTTCAGCAGCGTGCTGCAACGCGCCGACCGCGCGCTGTATGCGGCCAAGCAGGCCGGCCGCAATCGCGTCGCCGCGCTGTAATATCCACAGCAATCAAGACCGCGACAAGTACCGACCATGGGCAAGAGCCGACTGGAAGCCTTCAGCGATGGCGTGATCGCCATCATCATCACGATCATGGTGCTGGAGATGAAAGCCCCGCACGGCAGCGAACTCGCCGATCTCCTGCCGGTGGCGCCGACCTTCCTCACGTACATCATGAGCTACGTCTACGTGGGGCTGTACTGGAACAACCATCACCATCTTTTTCACGTGGTGCAGCGGGTCTCGGGCGGCGTGCTCTGGGCGAACCTCCACCTGCTGTTCTGGCTCTCGCTGATTCCCTTCGTCACGCACTGGCTCGGTGAGAATCACTTCACCGCCTGGCCGACGGCGCTCTACGGCGTGGTGCTGTTCATGGCGGCCGTGGCGTACTACATCCTCACGCGCGCCCTGCTCGCCGTGCATGGCGAAAACGCCAACGCGAAACTCGCCGCCGCGCTCGGGCGCGACGTCAAGGGCAAGCTTTCCGTGGTGGTGTATGCGGCGGCGATCGGGCTGGCGTTCGTCGTGCCGGCGATTTCGCTCGCGCTGTACGCGCTCATGGCCGCGATCTGGCTGATTCCCGACCGCCGGATCGAGCACGTGCTCGAGCGCTGAGGCGCGCCGAAGCATCCGGCCGCCCGCCGGGCGCGCCCCGCGGACGGGCAGTCGACGCGCATCGGGTTTTTACGTAGTATCCGCTCCATCATGCAAAACGTCACATTCGAACTGAACGGCGAATTCATCGCCCTGAACGACCTGCTCAAGCTCTCCGGTCTCGTGGACTCCGGCGGTGCGGGCAAGGCCCTGGTGGCCAGCGGCGCGGTCAGCGTCGACGGCCAGACCGAGACCCGCAAGACCTGCAAGATCCGCGCGGGCCAGACCGTGACCGTCGATGACGTCCGGATTCGCGTAAAGGCCGTCTGAGCGGCCGGGCCGGCGCCTCAGCCCGGCCACCGCCCAGCGACGCCCACCCACGTCCTTCCCCGACTGCCCCCGGCACAGCGCCCTGCATATGGGGCCTCCCGGTTTGCCCCACGTGAGCCTGTCCTCGCAGGCCGCTATACTTGAAAGCGTTTTTGGCGTGCCAGCCCAAGTCACCCCCGACATTGTCCGCAGGTCGTCCGAGGAGGACGTTGCGATGGTCGAACCCGGCTCACCGTCCACTACCGGCGCCACACCGGCCCCCGGGCGCGAAGCGCTTCTCGAAGCGCTCGACCGCTCGCTCGGCATGCTCACGCTTACGCCGAATGGCGTCATCGTCGACGTCAACGACAAGCTGCTCGGGGTCTTCGGCTACCTCCGCGCCGATTTGCTCGGCAAACCGCACGCCATACTCTGCGCGCCCGACGATCCGGCCTGTGGCGACGCCCTCCAGCAAGTCATTGCCACCCGCCATTCGCACACAGGCCAGGTGCGCCGACGCCGCCAGGATGGCGGCCTCGTCTGGCTCGAAGCCACCTACAACCCGGTCTTCGACGACAAGGGCGAGCTCGTCTATGTGATCAAGCTGGCGGTTGACGTCACCGCCCGCGTGGAGCGCCAGGCCGCCGACGACGCCCGTCTCCATCTGCTTTCGCTGAGCGTGGACGAGACGGACAACGCCGTGCTCATCACCGACGCCCAGGGCCACGTGTGCTACGTGAACGCCGGCTTTACGCGCATGCTCGGCTATCGCCCGGACGAAGTGCTGGGCCGGTCGGCGCACGTGCCGTTCGGGGAAGTCAGCGCCGATGAACTGGCCGAGGGCACAGCGGCGGTCGATATCCGGCAGGCGTTGACCGGTTGCCTCGTCTCGGCGCGCGACGGCCGTAGCTGCCACTGCGAGGTGCTCGTGCGCACCGCGCAGCGTCAACCGCTCTGGGTGTCGATCGTCACCAATCCGATCCTCGATGACGACGGCAAGCTCGTGAACGCCGTGGTGCTGTTTACCGACATCACGCAGTCGAAGATCCAGGAAGTGCTGCAGCACAAAGCGCTCGCCGCGATGGTGCGAGACGCGCCGCTCGTGGAAGTCCTCACGCTCGTCTGCCGCGAACTGGAGCAGATCGCGCCCGAGGTCATCGCCTCGGTGGTGCGCGTGGACGCAGACGGCAGACTGCGGCCGCAAGCCGGTCCCAGCCTGCCGGCGCAGTACCACCAGATGATCGACGGTGTCGCCATCGGCCCGAACGTGGGCACGTGCGGCACGGCGGCGTTCCACGCGCGCCCAGTGATCGTGACCGACATCGCGACCGACCCTCGCTGGGCCGACTATCGGGAAATGGCCGCCAGTTTCGGGCTGGCCGCCTCATGGGCGATGCCGGTCATTGCGAACGACGGCCGCGTGCTCGGCGTGCTCGCTTTCTACTACCGTACGGCGCGCGAGCCGGACGCGCTGCACGAACGGCTTGTCGACGTGTGCGTGCATCTGTGCAAACTCGCGTTCGAGCGCGACGAATCGCGCACGCGCATCCGCCAGCTCGCGTTCTCCGACAGCCTCACCGGCCTGCCCAATCGCAGCATGCTCGGCGTGCTGGCCGCACAGGCCATCGCGAGCGCGCAGGAACTTGGCACGCGCATGGCCGTGATCTTCATCGACCTGGACCGCTTCAAGCAGGTCAACGACTCGCTCGGGCACCAGGCCGGCGACATGCTGCTGCGCACGATCGCCCAGCGGCTGCGGCGCTCGCTGCGCGGCGCGGACATCGTGGCGCGCCTGTCAGGCGACGAATTCGTGGCGGTGCTCACGGAGTGCGATCCCGAGCGGCTCGACATCGCCATCGAACGCATGCGCAGCGCATTGAGCGCTCCCTGCCAGGTCGACGGCGTGACGCTCGCCCCGTCGGGCAGCTTCGGCATCAGCCTGTACCCGAATCACGGCAGGGAATTCGACCTGCTGCTCCAGCGCGCGGACATGGCGATGTATCAGGCCAAGATGACCGGCGCGGGCAGCGTACGCATCTACCACGAGGACATGAACATCCACGCGCAGGAGCGGCTCGAACTCGAGACCGCCATGCGCGATGCGCTGCGACGCGGCGCGTTCGAACTCTTCTATCAGCCGCAGATCAATCTGCTCGACGAATCGGTGTATGGCGTGGAAGCCCTCACGCGCTGGACGCATCCGCAATACGGCGAGGTGCCTCCCTCGCGCTTCATTGCGCTCGCCGAGGAATGTGGGCTGATCGGGGAATTGGGCAACTGGACGCTGCATGAGTCGTGCCGTCAACTGGCGGATTGGCGGCGGCGCGGCGTGGGAATCGGGAACGTGTCGGTCAACCTCTCGCCGACCAACTTCCACGACCACGACCTGCCGCGCACCATCGCCCGAGCACTCGCCGATCACGATCTGCCGCCGTCGTGTCTGGCCGTCGAAATCACGGAGAGCGTGTTGATGGATCACAATCCGAGCACGCTGCGCATCATCGAGGAAGTCCACGGCATGGGCGTTCGCCTGTCGATGGACGACTTCGGCACCGGCTAT
The DNA here is from genome assembly GCF_000815105.2 of Pandoraea pulmonicola. Lineage (NCBI taxonomy): Bacteria > Pseudomonadati > Pseudomonadota > Betaproteobacteria > Burkholderiales > Burkholderiaceae > Pandoraea > Pandoraea pulmonicola. The sequence continues at coordinate 3,509,487 of NZ_CP010310.2, forward strand.
TCCAGCCTGGGCTATCTGCGCCGCCTGCCCGTCTCCGAACTGAAGCTCGATCGCAGTTTCGTGCACGACATCGCGCGCGATGAAACCGTGCGCGCACTGACCAACGCCATCATCAGCATCGGCCGGAATCTGCATCTCACGGTCGTCGCCGAAGGCGTCGAGGAACAAGCCCAGTGCGATCTGCTCATCGCGCAGGGCTATCGGGTGGCTCAGGGGTATCTGTTCTCGCCCGCGCTGTCGGCGCGGGATCTCGAGCGCTGGCTCGGGCGATGGTCCGCACGGCCCCGGAGTGGCGGGACGAAGACGTCGGGCAGATCTGACGCGTCTGGCTTGCCGGGGACATCGGACACCTCCGACGCGCTCGATTCAAACGACGCGTAGCGACTTCAGGAGGCGAGGCCAAGCTCCATCTGATGCAGCGCGGTCTCGATGGCCTGACTCTGCGGCTCGTCGAGGGCGTCGGCCGCGATGCTCGTCTCGTGGCGATAGATCATTTCGCCGTAGACGTCGGCCAGCACGCGCGCGGACGGGCACAGCGCCCAATGGCTGTCGGCAGCCTGACGTCGTGTCCAGTAGTTGATCGCCTGCTCGATTTCGGCGATGGAGTAGTTGGCTTTCATGAGAAGTTCTGTCTCGCCGTTGGTGAAATACTGTAATTATATCCAGCATTCAGGGAGTCTGAGAATCGCACCATGCACAGGTCGATTCTCGGGCCCACGTTTCGGAACTGCAACACCTGATGGGGTGCAGACGGCGCCTTTCCCGGCACGCATCCCTCCTGGCAGCCACAAAACTCCAGAAAATCAATGACTTGAGTATTCCGGCACGATATTGGCTTTCCTTCGGGCAAACGCCGGGCCGCGCCTCACCGACGCCGCCCCGGCTCGTCAGCCAACGCTCGCCCCGACGGAGACCGCCATGCCGCCGAGATACGCCAGGTCCCATGCCCTTCGCGCCATCCGGCGTGCAAGTGCCATGTCTTGCGCTACCACGATGGCGCATGCGCTTGTCGTGCTCGGCCCCCTCCTCTGCGCGGCGGCAATGGCACCGGCTCACGCGCAATCGACGCCTCCCGCCACGGCCCCCGTCGATCCGTTTCATCAACCGTGCGTGGCGGTGCACGCCGAGCATGGGCGCATCGCACCGGGCTCTCCCCGCCTGAGCCGCATCGTCCGCGACGCGACGGCGTCGTTCTACAGGCGCTACGTCGACCTCGAGAACCGGTGCGCCGCGCTGCGCTCGCTCGCCCCGACCCGCGACGTCGACGCGAGCACCATCTGGTACGTCGATGCCCGGGCACACGGCACGCACGCTGCCGTCAGGCCATCCGGTGCCGAGGGCTTGCACCGCACGACCTCCTGAGCGCCGGTGCGTCACGTTTGCTATGCTGCGGCTTTCGCGTGACGCATGGTGTTGCGCACCCCGCTTCTCCGGAATCCCGATGGCCGCCAATACGCCCAATACTCCCGATAGCCCCGACGCGCCCAAGACCCCCGACAACGAAAACGCCAGGCGCGGCGCGCCGCCGCCTGCCGCCGTGACGGCGCCCCCGCCTGGCGCGTTGCCCCTGGCATGGCTCGGCCTGGCCGCGTCCATCGCGTGGGTGCTCAAGAGCGCGAATCCGACCTGGGGCGTGGGCGTACTGTGTCTCTGCGCCGGGTTGATCTCATCCTTCGGCGCCCGCCGACGCGGTCGCGCGCCCTGGCCCGCCTTCTTCACGGGATTGCTGCCCGTTGGTGTCGCCCTCTTCTTCGCGCTGCTCATGCTGCGTCCCTTGTTGCGCTGACACGTCATCGAGGCGTCACCGCGCTGTCATTGACGCTTGCCGCCTTGTGCCTCATGAGTTACCCACAGCTTCTGTGGATAACCCACTGGATAACCTCGCAACGCCCCTTCGAAACGCCCGCCGTTACACGCTGTCAAGAGGATTGCCCGTTTCAGCGTCAGCCTTGAGCAAATTTTTTGCGCTTGACGTTTCCTCCCGCTTCTGGCCGGTGGCGTCATCGCTTTGACATGCGGCAAACGAGGGTGAAATGACCGGGGAATCGACGCCGGACGGATGGCCGGCGTGCGCGGGAAAGGGTTCGCAGCCTCCCGGATTCGGCCTATGATGGAGGCACGCGATACCTCGCGATGCATTCCAGCGTTTTTTCGGGAGAACGTCTCATATGACCCAATCCGACAAACCGAACGTGTCCGCTGCGCCGTCGTCCGCCGATGGCCTCGCGACGGAAGAGGAGCGCGTCCATCTGGACGAGTTGCTCGCGCGTCACTCGGTCACCGAGACCGTGGATCGCGCCTCGGTGATCGATCTGATCAAGGCGCTGCGCTCGCCTGACGTACAAACACCGGAAGACCGGCAGCGGGTGGTCGAGAAGAGCCGGTTGTGGAAGGAGGTCTCGCACCGCGATACCGCCATGTCCCTGCTCAACTCGCTCGCCCAGATGGCGCCCATCCTGCTCAACCAGATTCACTGGTGAGTCTCGCCTGCGCCGGCGCCGTCCGGCGCGGCGCCTCGTTTGTTCCGCCAGCCGCCTTCCCTCTGCCTCCCCCGCTCGCACGTTCCGAATATCCCGCCGCCCGGTGCCCGCCTCTCGCTTGGCCGCTCGCGGGCGATCGACGTCCGCCGCCTCGGCACGCACGCCGTCTCATCCGCATCGATTGATCTGGATTAAGTTTGTGTCCGAACACGGCGCTGCCAACAGGATTTCGCCATGCCGGTGCCTTACAATGCGGATCGCGCAAGTTTCCCTGTGATCGACGCCATGACCACCACGCTGGACGCCCCCACTGAATACAAGAGCTGGATCTGCCTGATCTGCGGCTGGATCTACAACGAAGCCGAAGGCGCGCCGGACGACGGCCTCGCACCCGGTACGCGCTGGGCCGACGTGCCCACCGACTGGCGCTGCCCCGAATGCGACGTCTCCAAGGAAGACTTCGTACTCTCCGAGTTCTGATCCACACCCGCGCCGACTCAGAACGCAGGCAACATCCCGCCGACGCCGTGGCACACGCCGCGCCGCATCGGCGTTGGCATCAGTGATGCCAGCCCCAGCCGCGACCGTCGCGCCAACCTCGGTGATAACCGCGATAGTAGCCGCCCGAGACACCGAACGTCACCACCGGCGCAGGCGCCACGGCGTAGCCCGGGGCATAGCCATAGCCGTAATAGTCGTCGTAACCGTAGGCGCCGTATGCCGGCTGGCCGTACGGCACGGCCACGCAGCCGGCCATCAACATGGCAATGGCAGCGCCGCCCGTGAGCATGAATAAGCGTTTCACGATGATGTCTCCCGCATGAGTCCTTCGAGCGAGGGCCGGCGATCGCCGACCCTCTACGACGCGTTAGACACGCGGGTTGCCGTGAAATGCGGCGGAAGTCTACGCTCTTTGGTTACCAAACGTGACATTGGTAACGCACATGGAATATAAGCGACGGCACCTGGCTCGCGCCTGGTATGTCAGCGCCCTTCGACTTAAAACACCCAGCACCGATCGCGGCCCGCGCGCTTGGCTCGATACAGGGCCATGTCCGCGCGCTCGACCATGTTCATCGGGGAGTCCTCGTCCTGCCACTCGGTGATGCCGAAGCTCGCCGAGAAGCGCAACGGCGGCTCGCTGCCTTCGAGCGACTCGCGCTTGCAACGCTCGCGAATCCGGTCGGCCACACGCAGCGCATCGCGCTCGGTCGCCCCGGGCAGCAGAATCGCGAACTCCTCGCCGCCGATGCGGCCGATCAGGTCGTCGCCGCGCAGCGTCGACGAACACACGAGCACGAAGCGGCACAGCACCTGATCGCCGATGGCATGGCCGTATGTGTCGTTGATCGACTTGAAATGGTCGAGATCGGCCACGATCAGGCTCATCGGCTCGTTCTTGCGCTGAACGCTCTCCAGCAACTGATCGAAGCGATGGAAGAAATAGCGGCGTGTGAGACTTCCCGTCAGTTCGTCGTAGCTGGCTTCGAAGGCGAGTTGATTGTTTGCCGCGCGCAGTTCCTCGTTCGACTGCCGGGCCTCGCGGTGCCGTACGCGCTCGCGCCAATAGCTCCAGCCCACCAGCGTCACGATGATCACGCCGCCCGCGTACAGCAGGAAACAGAGCGCAAAGTCCTTGGCGTGCTGACGCGTGAGCGCCTCCCATGCGTCGACGGACTCGACCGCGTAGACGATGAGGTCGTTGCTCGAACTCGGGCGCGAAGCGATCACGAACGGTTTGGTGAAGTCGCCGAAAGCCGACATGCGGTCGAGCAACTCCTGTGGCACCCACGCGTTCGAGCGCCCCGGCGACCGCTTGAACTGCGTGATCGGCATGCGCGCAAAGTCGTCGCGCTGATAAAGGGCCATGCGCTCCGTGAAGGACATCGAGCCGAGCTTGCCATCGAGCATGAAGCGGTTCTCGAAACGCGGATCGTTGGCCATGATCACCACGCCGTTGCCGTCCGTCACGAAAGACTCGCCGCTGCCGACCCAGTGACGCAGGCGTGTGAGCCCGATCTTGGTCATCACCACGCCGATGAGGGCGCCGTCGCGATAGATCGGCGCACTGAAGTAAAGACCGGGCGCCTGCTGCTCCCAGCCGGCGGCATAGCTCTCGAAGCGGGCGCCGAGCAACGCGTTGGTCACGTACGGCATGCCGGCCACCGATCGGCCGATAGGCGACGGCATATCGCGAAAATTACTCGCCGCCACACAAACGCCGCGCGGGTCGATGACCCAGATGCGGTCGACGCCGAAATATCCCTGTGCGCCCTGGAGAAACTCGTTGGCGCGCCCGATGACCTCGGCGCTCGACACGCCGCCCGCCGGACGCAATACGTCGCGCAACAGGTCCACTTCGGCCAACGTCGAGGGAATGGCTCGCACCATCGCCAGGTCCGTGTTGATGGCGTGCACCATGCCGTCGGCCACCCGGTCGGCAACGGTCTGCCCTGCCTCGACACTCTGTGCAAGCTTGTCGCCGACCAGCGAAGTGGCGGTCCGGTCCGCAGCAACCCAGCAGGCGACCAGCACGCCAACCGAGACGCAGGCGGCATAAAGCCAATGCCTTATCCTCATCCGAAAATCAAACGCTCGTTCTAATATTATTCACTTCTTACGTTGGCCAGGTTTCGCCTCATTGGGGTCGCGTTTCTGTCTTTTCCCCGGACAGAAGCTCTGGTCGCGATCGGCATCCATGGTGCCGGCGAATTCCCGCCAATTCTGGTGTACGCGTCGAACTCTTTTCCTCGTTTCCGATCCCCGGCTTGTCGCGCCCCGTGCCTTCGGATCCGTACTGTGCTGTATTGTCCCCTCCGACAATTGCAGGCTGTTGACAGCCCGGTCTCCCCGCTTGGAACCGCCGCCCGGAGCGGCCGGTGGCCAGCTTTTCATGTTTCTCGATACCGCCGCGAAAACCAAGTGATTCTATAGTACTCCGACGCGGAATCCGTACGAAAAACTGCCGAAAGATCGATGCATTCCAAATACCTATTTAATCTATTAAATAGGAAAACACCGTTACCGCCATTCACACCCTTTACCGGCAAATTCCGAAACGCGCGATTACCGACTCCATCTTTTCGATTTCCACCGGCCGGGAAAACAGATAGCCCTGCGCCGCGAGCGGCACGAAATGGCGCAACCATTCCAGTTGCCGTTCGTTCTCCACGCCCTCGACAATCAGATCGATGCCCAGCGACCGCGCAATGTTGACGATGTTGGAGATCATGAGGCATGAACGTGACGAATCGGGAATCGATTCAACGAACGAGCGATCGACTTTCAGCGTATCGACGGGAAAACGCGTTAGATAGGATAACGATGAATAACCTGTTCCGAAGTCATCGAGCGCGATGCGCACACCCGCGCGCTTGAATTGCTGAATCTTCAATTCCACCAGGGCTGGATTGCGGATCATGACCGATTCGGTGATTTCCAGCTCCAGGCGGTTCGGCTCGATCTCGTGCTCCTTGATGAGACGCTCGACCAGTTCGCCGATATCGCCACGCCAGAACTGCACCGACGACACGTTCACGGCGAGCCGCAGCGACGCCATGGGCGTACCGCGCCAAGCGGCCAGTTGACGGCATGCCTGCGTGAGCACGAATTCGCCGATCGATACGATTTGCCCGGTCGTCTCGGCCAACGGAATGAACTCGCCCGCCGCGAGCACGCCGCGCTCTGGATGCCGCCAGCGGATCAAGGCCTCCATGCCGCACACGCAGTCGCTGCCCAGCGCCACGATCGGCTGATAGGCCAGGAAGAACTCGCCGTTGACCAGCGCCTGCTCCATCTCGCGCTCCCACACGACGAGCTGGTGCGCCTGGTAAGTCATCTGCTGGGTGTACACACGGACCACGCTCTTGCCGGCCTCCTTGGCGGCGTACAGCGCCAGATCGGCCTTCTTGATGAGATCCGCTTCGGTCTCCTCGAGCTTCGTCCAGAACGTCACCCCGATACTGGCGTGCAGCGCGAACGACGTACCGCCGGCCACCATCGGGGCCTTGAGCGCGGCGATCATCGCCTCGCCGAGCGGCACGGCCTGCTCCTGCGCCCCCTCGCCCTCCAGCAGCACGGTGAACTCGTCGCCCGCGAAGCGCGACAACATTGCCGCGGCAGGCATGCACGCCGCGAACCGCTCCGCCGCTTGCCGAATGATCTCGTCGCCCTGGGTGTGACCGAGCGTATCGTTCACGCTCTTGAAGTTGTCCAGGTCCATATGCAACAGCGCCACCTTGCCAACCCGCTCCGGGTCGCTCAGCGCGCGGCGAAGCGCCTCCATGAAGGCGTAGCGATTGGGAAGCTCCGTGAGCGGGTCGTAGGAAATCAGGCGCGTGAGCTGCTGATCGCGGCCGATGAGCCGCTGCATCAGGTAGGCAATGAGCGCGAAGAAGACCACGAGCGCGACCGACACGAAGGTCGCCATCGTGAGATAGACCCGCTCCACGTGACGGTACTCGGCCAGCTCTTCGTCCATCGACAAACCGACTTGCACGGCGAGCGGATAGTCGCGCAAATGCCGGTACGCCACAATGCGCTCGACCCCGTCGATGGGATCGCGCTGCACGCCCGAGCTGCGCTGCTCGGCCAGGAACGGCGGCAGCTCCCCGGTGCCGGTGATGGCCACGCTTGCCCCGGTGCTGCGCGCGAGCAATGCGCCGTCGTCGGCAATCACGGCGATCTGCCCGGACTGGCCAAGCACGGCATTCGTATAGAAGTCCGTCGTGAAGTAACTCGGCTCCAGCGAGACCACTACCACGCCGTCGAAACGTCCCTCGGCATCATTGATCCGCCGGGTGAACTGGAGCACCCATTTGCGCGAGACACGGCCAAAGACCGGGTGACTGATGAAAAGGCGGTCGCCGGCTTCGTCCACATGTACCCGAAAGTGCTCGCGGTCGGCAATGTTGACGCCCGCACTCCCGGGCATGGTGGCCGCGATCACGTTGCCGTTGGCGTCCGCCAGACTCACGAGCACCATGAAACGCTCGGGAACGACGCCGGCCGCCAGCGATTCCTTCAGATCGAAGTTCCGGTGGCCGTGCTCATATTCGTACTTCACGAAACGGGTGATCTGGTCGACTTGCCGAATGGCGCGCAGCGTCTGCTGCTCGAGCGCGGCCGCAACCGTCGAAGCCGACGCCGCCGTGTCGCGCAGAATCGCCCTGTGTTCGATGGAGACGCGCCAAAGCACCGCAGTCCACACGAGGACCAGGATCAGGAAACCGAAAATCAGAATGGCAACGATAGAACGATAAGACGTGGTCCAACGCCCTCGTCGCGCTCCCGTCGTGCTCGGTTCCGCCATAGGTTGAGATCCTTTCAGCTTTCGCGCCCCGTGCGACAAGCTCGGTGTAGGCCCGGTTATCAAGAGGATCCAGGAGGCATCACAGCCGGACGCCTTTGTTTTCGGCAAGTGTAAGACAATCCCGGCGGCCTCGGAAGCCACCCGACCGTCCCTGGATTGCGGAACGCGCGGCACGCATCGCGAGGCCACCGCACTTGCCGCGAAAGCTGCCGCCGCGCTCCCCTCGCCATGGTCGCCCGTCGACACGCGGCTTTTCCCGGCGACACCGCCCGGCACCGCCATACCGGACGGCGGCGGGCGAGCACCGTCCCCCCGGTTGGGGTGTCATACCTCGGATTACGGAAATTTCGGGGACCGCCGCATCGGGAGAATCCCGGATGTGGCGCAGGCGCCGGGACGGCACCACCCCTCTCAGGGTTTCAGCAGTTCGATGACGGCTTCGAGGCGGCGGCGCAGATCGGCCACGTCGACTCCGGCGGTGGCCCCCGGCGCGTCGGGCAGGGCCCCCGCGGCCGCGCCACCAGTGGCGCCGCCCGCGGCACGCCCTCCGCGCGGCGCATCGGCTTCGAGCCGGTTGCGCGCCCCATTGATGGTGAAGCCCTGCTCGTAGAGCAGTTCCCGAATACGCCGGATCAGCAGGACTTCGTGATGTTGGTAGTACCGCCGGTTACCGCGCCGCTTGACCGGACGCAGTTGCGTGAACTCCTGCTCCCAATAGCGCAACACGTGCGGTTTGACGCCGCACAGCTCGCTCACCTCACCGATGGTGAAGTAACGCTTGGCGGGAATCGGCGGCAAGGCAACGTGATCCATCGCGGCGTGAGCGTAATGGGACGACGGTTAAATTGCGGGCAAAAAAACCAGCGGCCGCCACAGAATGCGGCGGCCGTGACGACTTACTTGCTCAGCACGCCAGATTCCACCATCGACTTGAGCTTCTGGCTGGCGTGGAAAGTGACGACGCGACGCGCGGCAATCGGAATGGCCTCGCCGGTCTTGGGGTTCCGGCCCGGCCGCTGCGGCTTGTCGCGCAACTGGAAGTTGCCGAAGCCGGAGAGCTTGACGCTGTCGCCCGACTCCAGCGCGTCGCGGATCGATTCAAAGAACGCCTCGACCATGTCCTTCGCTTCGCGCTTGTTCAGACCAACATGCTCGAACAGCAGTTCGGCCAGTTCGGCCTTGGTCAGCGTCGGCGCTTCGTTCGCGACATCGTTCACTTCGCCACGGCCCAGCGCGATGCGCTGCGCCTCGAGCATGGCTTCAAATTCACCAGGATTCATTTCGTTCATACGTCCCACGCGATGGCGATGACAGTGCGATAACCCACTCGCAACCAGACTTCTACAGAGCTTTACGCGCGCAAACGTGCGCCGAACGCTTCCACTCGGTGCACCAGTGCGTTAATGGCGCCCTGGACCGTCTCGTCCTGCAACGTACCCGAGGGGTCTTGCAGAGTAACACGAAACGCCACGCTTTTGTCCTGGGCGCCGAGCGAGCCCGCCGCCGCGCCAGCCTTCGGCCGGAACTCGTCGAACAAGCGCACCGACTGCACCACGCTGCATGCCGGGTCGTCGTGACGCGCGGCCAGCATTGCGTCGAGCAGGCCCTGCACGGGCTGAGCCTGATCAACCACCAGCGCGATATCGCGTGTGACCGGCGGGAACTTCGATATCTCCTCGTAACTCGCCACGTCGCGCACGAACAGTGCCTCGGCTTCGATCTCGAAGAGCACCGGCGCGTGCGGCAGGTCGTACTTCTGCTGCCAGCGTGGATGCAACTCGCCAATGAAGCCGACACGCTTGCCGTCGACCTCGATGGCTGCACTGCGTCCCGGGTGCAGCGCCGGATGCTCGGCCTTCACGAAGCGCGCTGTACGCGGGGCCATCAGTGCCTCGAGATCGCCCTTCACGTCGAAGAAGTCGACCTGACGCGTCGGTGCGCCCCACTGCTCTTCCAGCGCCGGGCCGTAGGCCAGCGCCGCCACCGTGACCGGCTGGCGGTAGCCGCCCACGCTCAGTTCGCCCGAGGCCACCGTGTTGTCACGGTGATACGTGCGACCGATCTCGAACACGCGCACGCGCGAAGCCTTGCGGTTCAGGTTGTAGCGGGTCGTGGCGATCAGGCTGCCGATGAGCGTCGAGCGCATCACCGCGAGGTGGCTGGCGATCGGGTTGAGCAGCTTGATCGGGTTGTCGTTGCCCGCGAAGTCGGCTTCCCACTCGACATCGACGAAGCTGAAACCGACCGTCTCGTGATAGTCGCGGGCGGCAATCGCGTGACGCACGGCGTGCTGCGAGCGCCGGCCTTCCTGCGTCGGGCGCATTTCGCTGGTGGCCACCGGCGGATTGGCCGGAATGCGGTCGAAGCCGTAGATGCGCGCGATCTCTTCGATCAGGTCCTCTTCGATCTCGATGTCGAAGCGGTACGACGGCGGCGTCACTTCGAAGACACCGTCCTGCAGCGTGAACGGCAGGCCGAGGCGCGTGAAGATGGTGCTCATCTCCTGCTCGGTCACCGGAACGCCAAGAATCTTGACGGCGCGGGCCACGCGCATCTTCACCGGCTTGCGTTCGGGCAGCTTTGCGACGATATCCTCGAGCGGGCCAGCCTGGCCGCCGCAGATTTCAAGCACCAGTTGCGTGGCGCGCTCGAGCGCTCGCACGTTGCCGGCGAAGTCGACACCGCGCTCGAAGCGATGCGAGGCGTCGCTCGAGAAGTTGTACTTGCGTGCGCGGCCCTGAATGGCCTGCGGGAAGAAGAAGGCGCCTTCGAGGAAGATGTGCTGCGTCTCGAGACCTGCCTTGGTCGAGTCGCCCCCCATGACGCCGGCCAGTCCGATCGGACCGCTGGCGTCGGTGATCGCAAGCACGCTCTCATCGAGCGTCACGGTCTGCTCGTTGAGCAGCTTGAGCGTTTCACCGGCGCGGCCGAAACGCACGTCGATACCGCCCTGCAGGCGATTCAGATCGTAGACGTGCAGCGGCTGGCCAAGCTCCAGCATCACGTAGTTGGTGATGTCGACCAGCGCCGAAATGCTGCGCTGACCCGCACGCTCCAGGCGCTCCACCATCCAGCGCGGCGACGGTGCGGCCGCATTCACGTTGCGGATGATACGGCCGCCGAAGCGCCCGCAGCCTTCCGGGGAGCCGATGCGCACCGGCAGCTTGTCGGCGATCGTGGCCGGCTGGACGCCCTGCCCCGGCAGGTCCTTGAGCGGTGCGCCGGTAATGGCGGCGACTTCACGCGCGACGCCGAGCAGCGAAAGGCAGTCGGCCTTGTTCGGTGTGAGCTTGACGACGAACACGGTGTCGTCCAGATCGAGATACTCGCGGATGTTCATGCCCACCGGTGCATCTTCCGGCAGGATCATCAATCCGGCGTGATCGTCCGAGAGCTTGAGCTCGCGTGCCGAGCACAGCATGCCGAAACTCTGCACACCGCGCAGCTTGCCGACCTTGATCTGGAACGGCGCGCCGCCCGCTTCCGCCGGAGGCAGCGCAGCGCCCACGGTGGCGCACGGCACCTTGATGCCCGGGGCCACGTTCGGCGCACCGCACACGATGGTGAGCGTCTCGCCGGTGCCGGCATCGACCTGGCAGACGTTGAGACGGTCGGCGTCCGGATGACGGGCCACTTCGAGCACCTTGGCCACCACCACGCCGTTGAACGGCGGGGCAACCGGGTCGGTTTCCTCGACTTCGAGCCCGGACATGGTCAGGGCGTGCGCCAACGCGTCCGTCGACAAATCCGGGTCGACCAGGGTACGCAGCCACGATTCGGAGAATTGCATGGATCAGTTCGCTCGCAGTTAAGTCTTCACTTCCGAAGGCCCGGCGGCAGCGACTTCGCGCGCCAGCCAGGGCCGTCGGCATCGATTACATGAATTGGCGCAGGAAGCGCAGGTCGTTCTCGTAGAACAGGCGCAGATCCTGCACGCCGTAGCGCAGCATCGTCAGACGCTCGAGGCCTGAGCCGAACGCAAAGCCGATGTAACGCTCGGGGTCGAGCCCCATGTTGCGAACGACGGTCGGGTGCACTTGGCCCGAACCCGAGATCTCAAGCCATTTGCCGGCGTTCTTGCCGGTCTCGAACTGCATGTCGATCTCGGCGGACGGTTCCGTGAACGGGAAGTACGACGGGCGGAAGCGCACCTGAATGTCGTCGCGCTCGAAGAACTTGCGCAGGAAGTCCGTGTACACGCCCTTCAGGTCGGCGAAGCTGATGTCTTCGGCAATCCACAGCCCCTCGACCTGATGGAACATCGGCGAGTGCGTGGCATCGGAGTCGACGCGGTAGGTGCGGCCCGGTGCGATTACCTTGATCGGCGGCTTGTTCATGCGCGCGTAGCGCACCTGCATCGGGCTCGTGTGCGTGCGAAGCAGCAGCGGCTTGCCCGCGTCGTCATTGCCTTCGACATAGAAGGTGTCCTGCATCGAACGCGCCGGGTGATTCTCCGGGCTGTTCAGTGCGGTGAAGTTGAACCAGTCGGTTTCGATCTCCGGGCCGTCGGCCACGTCGAATCCGATGGAACGGAAAATCTGTTCAACGCGCTCCCAGGTGGTGAGCACGGGGTGCAGGCTGCCGGCGCCCAGGCCACGGCCGGGCAACGTGACGTCGATGGCCTCGGCGGACAGGCGCGCATCGAGCAGCGCGTCGGCCATGGCCTGGCGGCGCGCCTGCAGGGCGCCTTCGATCTGTTGCTTGGCCGCGTTGATCCGGGCGCCTTCGCTCTTGCGCGTCTCGGGATCGAGCTTGCCGAGGCCTTTGAGCAACTCGGTCAGTTGGCCGGTCTTGCCGAGAAAGCGCGCTTTCTCGTTTTCCAGCGCGGCGGCGTCGGGAGCGGCGGCGAATGCACGCTGCGCTTCGCTGACGATAAGTTCCAGATCCATATGCTACAGGCTCAAGTTAGGCGGTCCGAACGGCCGCAGGTACAAGCGAAAAAGCTAGCGAAAAACAAAAGGGGGCTCCGATGAGAGCCCCCTCCTGGCGAATGGCGCGCGGTAAAACGCGCTATACGCTAATGACAGCTTCAGGCTGCGACGGCGGCTTTCACCTGGGCGACAATCGCGGCAAACGCCGGCTTGTCGTTGATGGCCATGTCGGACAGCACCTTGCGGTCGAGTTCGATCGAGGCCTTCTTCAGACCAGCGATGAACACGCTGTAGGTCATGCCGTGCTGACGCACACCTGCATTGATACGCGCAATCCACAAGGCGCGGAACACGCGCTTCTTGTTACGGCGATCGCGATAGGCGTATTGCCCGGCGCGCATGACCGCTTGCTTGGCGATGCGGAAGACGTTATTGCGGCGGCCGCGGAAACCCTTGGCTGCAGCGATGACTTTCTTATGGCGGGCCCGTGCGGTGACCCCACGTTTGACTCGAGGCATGTTTCTCTCCTATCTAAGTCGGGGTTTAAGCGAAGGGCAGCATTGCGCGTACGGAGTTCAGATCAGACTCATGAACGCCGACGGCACCGCGCAGGTGACGCTTATTCTTGGTGGTCTTCTTCGTCAGAATGTGACGCTTGAAAGCCTGACCACGCTTGACGGTACCGCCAGGACGCACGCGAAAGCGCTTCTTGGCACCGCTCTTGGTTTTCATCTTAGGCATGAAAAACTCCGAGGTTTTTAACATGATCACAGGTGTGACGCCAAAATCGCGCCCCTTGTAGGACCTGAGACCACTTATATTCAGGGCCGGACTGCGCCCTGCATCGCTGCCACATCCCTCGCGGGATCCGGCGGCAATTCCTTGCTGCCCGGCGGTGTCGGTCAACACCGCCACGGCATTACTTTTTCTTCGGCGCGATGACCATGATCATCTGACGGCCTTCCATCTTCGGCATCTGTTCCGGCTGGCCGAACTCTTCGAGATCGGTCTTCAGACGTTCCAGCATACGGGCGCCGATTTCCTGGTGGGCCATCTCACGGCCGCGGAACCGCAGCGTGATCTTGGTCTTGTCGCCGTCTTCGAGGAACCGCTTCAGATTGCGCAACTTGACGTTGTAGTCGCCGTCGTCGGTGCCAGGCCGGAATTTGACTTCCTTGATCTGAACAACCTTCTGCTTCAGCTTGTTCTCGTGCGCTTTCTTCTGTTCCTGATACTTGAACTTGCCGTAGTCCATCAGGCGGCACACCGGCGGCTGCGCCTGCGGCGCGATTTCCACCAGATCGACGTCAGCTTCTTCGGACAGACGGAAGGCTTCGGCGAGTTTCATGATGCCGAGCTGCTCACCGTCGACCCCGGTTAGACGCACTTCGGGCGCAGTGATTTCGCCGTTGATGCGATGCGACTTATCGGTAGCGATGTTGCTTATCCTCGAAAAAAGTCAAAAATTTAGCCGCGCTGTCCGACAGGCGTTATTGGAACGATGCGCACTCTTGCGCAAGACGTTCGATGAGCGCGTCAATGGGCATCACACCCAGATCCACGCCGCCACGGGCACGCACGGCTACCGTATTTGCCTCCTGCTCCTTGTCCCCGACTACGACGAGATAGGGAACTTTCTGCAAGGAGTGCTCGCGTATTTTATAGCTAATTTTCTCGTTGCGCAAATCGCTCCGAGCCCTAAGCCCTTGTTCTTTCAACTTTTTCGTCACTTCCTGGGCGTAATCGGCCGTTTTTTCAGACACGTTCATCACGATCACCTGCTCCGGCGCCAGCCAGGCCGGCATTGCACCAGCATGGTGCTCGATCAGAATCCCGATAAACCGCTCCAGGGAGCCCAGGATGGCGCGGTGGAGCATGACGGGACGCTTGCGGCTGTTGTCTTCGGCCACATATTCGGCGTCGAGACGCTCCGGCATCGAGAAATCGACCTGCATCGTGCCGCACTGCCACTGGCGGCCGAGCGCATCCTTGAGCGTGTATTCGATCTTCGGACCGTAAAACGCCCCGTCGCCCTCGGCGATCACGAATTCGCAGCCCGAGCGGCGCAGCGATTCCATCAGCGCAAATTCGGCCTTGTCCCAATTCTCGTCCGAGCCCACCCGATGCTCCGGACGCGTGGCGACCTTGTAAATCATGTCCGTGAAGCCGAAATCCTTGTACACGGCATGCAGCAGCGCCGTGTAGTTCACGCATTCTTCGAGAATCTGGTCTTCCGTACAGAAGATGTGGCCGTCATCCTGCGTGAAGCCGCGCACGCGCATGAGCCCGTGCAGGCCGCCTGACGGCTCGTTGCGGTGACACTGACCGAATTCGCCGTAGCGAAGCGGCAGGTCGCGGTAGCTGTGCAGGGCCGAATTGAAGATCAGGACGTGACCAGGACAGTTCATCGGCTTGAGCGCATAGGCGCGATTCTCCGATTCCGTCGTGAACATGTTGTCCTTGTAGTTCTGCCAGTGCCCAGACTTCTCCCACAGCGAGCGGTCCAGAATCTGCGGGCCCTTGACCTCCTGGTAACCGTTGTTGCGGTAGACGCGGCGCATGTACTGCTCGATCTGCTGCCAGAGCGTCCAGCCCTTCGGGTGCCAGAAGATGAGGCCCGGCGCCTCTTCCTGCATATGGAACAGATCGAGCGCACGGCCGAGCTTGCGGTGATCGCGCTTTTCGGCCTCTTCGAGCATGTGCAGGTAGGCGTCCTGGTCTTCCTTCTTCGTCCAGGCCGTGCCGTAGATGCGCTGGAGCTGCTCGTTCTTGGCATCCCCGCGCCAATAGGCGCCGGCCACCTTCATCAGCTTGAAGACCTTGAGCTTGCCCGTCGACGGCACGTGCGGGCCGCGGCAAAGGTCGACGAACTTGCCTTCGCGGTACAGGCCGATTTCTTCGGTAGCCGGAATCGACTCGATGATTTCAGCCTTGTACTTCTCGCCCATCGACAGGAACAGGCGTACAGCGTCGTCGCGCGAGAGGACCTCACGCGTAACCGGCTCGTCCTTCTTCGCCAGCTCCTGCATCTTCTTTTCGATGGCTTCGAGGTCTTCCGGCGTGAAGGGGCGGTGGAACGAGAAGTCGTAGTAGAAGCCGTTCTCGATCACCGGCCCGATCGTGACCTGCGCTTCCGGGAACAGCTCCTTGACGGCATAGGCCAGCAAGTGCGCCGTCGAGTGGCGGATGATATCCAGACCATCGGCGTCCTTGTCCGTCACGATGGCGAGGCTCACGTCGCGATCGATCAGGTAGGACGTATCGACCAGCTTGCCGTCGACGCGACCTGCGAGTGCGGCCTTGGCCAGTCCCGTGCCGATCGAGCCGGCGACCTGCGCCACCGTGAGCGGGGCTTCATACTGGCGTTGCGAACCGTCAGGCAAACGTACCGAAATCATGTCGCACTCCCATGCGCTAAAACGTCACGCGCGGCCCACGCCACGCGACAAAACCACGAAAAAAAGACGGCCTCGACTGTCGTCGAGGCCGTCTCTTCATTCCTAGCATCCAGACGAAAAACACCCTCGACTTAACGTCGCACCTTCACCACTGTGAAAGTTCGGGCGGTCTTCAACATGAGTGTTTTTCCAGCGCCTGTGTCTGCGGGGTCTCGCGGACTGTAATGCATCAAATTCGTTGGTAGGCTCGATTGGACTCGAACCAACGACCCCCACCATGTCAAGGTGGTGCTCTAACCAGCTGAGCTACGAGCCTACTGCAAGAGAACGAGATTCTAGCAAGATTCACGCGAATCGCCAAGCGAATATTGTGCCTACCGACGAAAAAACCTCGTCAATCAACGATCTCGGCGCAATGGTGAGCCCAATTCATGCGCAAAACCCGCACCGGCCGATGCGCCGGCGGCAGCACGCCGTCCTTCCCGACCGGCACCTGCCTCCAGGTCGAATCCCGCCGCTATCGCCGGCGCGACGACACCACGCCCGACACCCCGTTGAGCTGGGCGAGCGCCCGCTGTAACTGGCCGCCGTCGCGCACCTCCACGGTGAACTGCATGAAGGCCTGCTGCCCGCGCGACTGCGTGCTGACGCCCGTCACGTTGAGCTTCTCGCGCGAAAACACTTCGGAGATGTCTCGCAACAGCCCCTGACGATCGGTTGCCTCGATCTGGATGTCCACCGGGTAGGCCGCTACCCCGCGCCCTTCGAGCACGTCGCCCGACCAGGCCGTCTGAATCACCCGCTCGGGCGCGCGCGCTTTCATGGCCTGAAAACTGGCGCAATCCTGGCGGTGGATCGACACCCCCTTGCCACGCGTGACGAAGCCCACGATCGGGTCGGGCGGCGCGGGACGGCAGCATTTGGCCAATTGGGTAAGCAACGCCCCCACGCCAACCACCAGAACCCCGCTCTTGGCCCCTTGCGTGACGCTTGTATCGAGACTCTTCTTCGCGACGAGCGTGTCCTCATCGCGAGGCTCCGGCCCCGGCAAATTGCCCGAAAGCGCCTGCTCGACGTGCCGCAGGCTGAACTCGTCCTTGGCGACCGACGCGTAGAGATCGTCTGGCGTGCGAAAGCCCAGACGCGCCGCCAATTCTTCGAGATTGACGGACGTCTTGCCCTCGCGCTGCAACGTCTTGTCGATGAGCGTACGCCCATTGGCGATGGTCTCTTCGAGGTCGATCGCATTGAACCATTGACGTACCTTCTGGCGCGCCCGATGGCTCTGCAGATAGCCCAGTTGCGCGTTGAGCCAGTCGCGCGACGGACCGCCCTGCTTGACCGTGACGATCTCCACCGTCTGCCCGTTCTGCAGCGGCGTGTTGAGCGGGACCATCGCACCATCCACGCGCGCGCCGCGGCAACGATGCCCCAGCTCCGAATGCAGGTGATAGGCGAAATCGACCGGCGTGGCGCCCTGTGGCAGCGCGATCACACGCGCTTGCGGCGTGAGCACGTAGATATGGTCGTCGATGGTCGCACGCTTGAGCTGCTCCCATGGCTCGACGGCCGCTTCCGTACCGACCGTGTCGGCTACGTCGTCTTTCCACGCAAGCAACTGACGCAACCAGGCGATCTTTTCGTCGTAGGCCTCGTTGGCCGAGAACGCACCGCCGTAACCGCGCTGTCCGGCTTCCTTGTAGCGCCAGTGCGCGGCAATGCCGTATTCGGCGAAGTGGTGCATCTCGTGCGTACGGATCTGCACTTCGAACGCCCGTCCATCATCGCCGATCACTACGGTATGCAGCGACTTGTAGCCGTTCGGCTTCGGCCGCGAAATGTAATCATCGAACTCTTTCGGAATCGGCTGCCACAGGTTATGGACGATGCCCAGCACCGTGTAGCAATCCTTGATGTCGTCGACAATCACACGAAACGCACGCACGTCATACAGCTCGGCGAAGTCCACAGCCTTGCCACGCATCTTCTTCCAGATGCTGTAGATATGCTTGGGTCGCCCCGACACTTCGGCCTTGACGCTCGCCCGCGCCAATTCGTCCTGAAGCCGCCGGATCGCACTTTCGATGAACGACTGCCGCTCCACGCGCTTTTCTTCGAGCAGCTTGGCAATCTGCTTGTACGTCACCGGTTCCAGGAAGCGGAACGCGAGATCCTCCAGCTCCCACTTCAATTGCCAGATGCCGAGACGGTTGGCCAGCGGCGCATAGATATCCAGCACTTCGTGCGGCATGTCCTCGGGCGGCGACTTCTTTTCCGCGGCATACCAGCGCAGCGACTGGAGTCGCGAGGCAAGCCGGATCATCACGACCCGGATGTCCTGCGCAAAGGCAAGCAGCATCTTGCGCAGGCCTTCGACCTGCGACTTGCGTTCCGCGATGGCGTCCCGATCGCGTCCATCGGACGGCATGGCCTGTGCCGCGCGCGAACCGGCGCCCGACAGGCGCTGCAGCTTGCGTACGTCGATGACCAGCGCGGCGACTTCGGCGCCGAACTTCTGCGTCAACGTGACTTGCGGATCGGGAAGGAACTCGACGGCAGAGAAAAGCGCCGCGGCCTGATGCGTCGCCTCATCCACGCGCAGCGTGTCGAGAATCGCGAGCATGCCGTGCGCATGCGCCATGATCGGTTCGCCGGACGAGAGGACATGCTCACCGCACAGCGTCGCGGCAAACGCGAGCGCATCGTCGAGCGTGGCGGGCAGTGTGGCTTCCCCCACACCCTGAGCCGAATTCGGGGCACCGGTCGCCGATGTGGCATTCGTGCCAGCGGATGTCGGTGCTTGATGTTGGTTCATGTCGGAACACGGGGCGGCAAGCGCCCCTGATGATGCGGACGATGCGCTCAGCTATCGCGCTGAGCCGCCACGACCACGATTTCAACGAGCATGGCAGGATCGGCAAGCAATGCCTGCACCGTGGCGCGCGGCGGCGCATTACCGGCCGGCACCCACTCATCCCACACCTGATTCATTTCACCGAAGTACTTCATGTCCGAAATGAAGATCTGACACGAAAGGATCAACGATTTGTCGCTGTTCGCCTCGGCGAGCAGACGATCGATGTGCGCGAGAACCTGGCGCGTTTGCCCGGCCATGTCCTGACTGCGGTCGTCCGGCGTCTGTCCGGCCAGATAGACGGTGCCATTGTGCACAGCCATGTCCGACCAGCGCTTTTCGACGTAGAAACGTTGTACTGCCATGATGTAAGACTCCTCGTATTCTTCGAGTTCCGGATTTGTCGATGCATCGCGCCAGCGGGCGAATGTCAGTCGGCATCTCCGTCAAAAAAACGGCGTGCGATCTCGATCTGATCCGCATGCACGAACGTCGGCGCGTGTCCCACGCCGGGTATTTCCACGGCGCGCGCATGTTGCGCGTGCGCCAGCATCTGTTCCATCGTCGCGCGCGAGAGCAGATCCGATTGCTCGCCGCGCACGATCAGCGTGCGACCCGAAAACGCCGCGAGCGACGCCCACAGCATCGCCTCGCCGGCCGCCACCGCTTCGGGTGAAATCGCCGTGAACGCGGCGCCGATGGCAGGATCGTAACGCAAGACAAACTCATCGCCGTCCGCCTTGAGCAACGGCTCGCACAACGCCCGCCACTCCTGCGGCGTATGCGGCCCGAAAGCGGACGAGATCGACCAGAGGTAATCCTCCGCCGCCTCCATCGAGGCGAAACGCTTCGGAACGCCGACATACTGTCCAATACGTGCCAGCGCACCGGCATCGATGTGCGGGCCGACGTCGTTGAGCAGCAGGTTGCGAATCGGCGTCTCGGGAAGACCCGCCAACCCCATCCCGATCAACCCGCCCATCGACGTGCCGAACCAGTCCACCGACGCGACATCCAGCCGTGCGAGCAACGTCACCATGTCGGCAACATACTGCGGCACGACGTACCCCGCGGGATTGCGCAACCACGACGACTGCCCGCGCCCCACCACATCGGGACAGATGACGCGGTAGTCGTTCGCGAACGCCTGCGCTAGCACATCGAAATCGCGGCCGCAACGTGTGAGGCCATGCACGCACACCAGAACGCGTGGATTGTCGGGGTTGCCCCACTCCGTGTACGCCATGCGATGCAACCCGGACGGACTCAGACACTGAACGCTTGACAGACGGGGCACGTGGCTCGACATGGCGGACTCATCGGATCGGTTTCCAGACCCGAATTCTACCGCGCCTGTCGCGAACCGTAAGCTAGAATGAGGCCACTCATGAGCCGCATCAAACCGCCGTTTGCGGCGGCTCTCATCGATTCCGCAGGCATCCCCCACATCTCATCCGCACGGAGACGACGCAATGCTGAAAGGAAAAATCGCCCTCGTGACCGGCTCGACCAGTGGCATCGGGCTGGGCATGGCACAGGCGCTCGCGGCCCAGGGCGCCACGCTCATCACGAACGGTTTCGGCGATGCCGACGGGGCCCGCAAGGCCATCGCCGACGCCGCGGCGAAAGCGGGCCGCACGGGCGTGAGCGTCGGCTATCATGGCGCCGACATGAGCCGGGCGAGCGAGATCGAAGCGATGATGCAATACGCCGAATCGGAGTTCGGTGGCGTGGACATTCTCATCAACAACGCCGGCATTCAGCATGTTGCGGAGATTCAGGATTTTCCGACGGACAGATGGGACGCGATCATCGCGATCAACCTCACCTCGGCGTTCCACACTACGCGGCTCGCTTTGCCGGGCATGCGCAATCGCAACTGGGGGCGGATCATCAATATTGCGTCGGTCCACGGGCTCGTGGGCTCGGCGGGCAAGTCGGCGTATGTCGCGGCCAAGCATGGCATCGTCGGGCTGACCAAGGTCACCGCGCTCGAAAACGCCCAAACCGGCGTCACTGCCAACGCGATTTGCCCGGGTTTCGTGCTCACGCCGCTCGTGCAGAAACAGATCGACGATCGCGCGGCGCGCGAGCATCTCGCCGCCGACGCCGCCAAACGTTCGCTGCTCGGCGAGAAACAACCCTCGGGGGACTTCGTCACGCCTCAACAGCTGGGCGCGCTGGCCGTCTTCCTGTGCAGCGAGGCCGCCGACCAGGTGCGCGGCGTTGCGTGGAACATGGACGGCGGCTGGGTCGCCCAGTAGGCCCCCGGCAGTCGCCTCCCCCGTAGCACAGGACGTCGACAAAACGAAACGGGCGGGGAAATCCCCGCCCGTTCCACTTCCACACGTCGCCGGGTTCAACGGCCCCGCGACGCTCAGCAACGCTGCGCGCTGAGCAACTCGAACGTGAGCCGCCCAGCGTCGCCGAAGCGTCAGACAGCACTCGTATCGAGCGATGCCCCGGTCTTCTGCGAAATTTCTTCCTTGGTCACACCCGGCGCCAACTCGATGACCTTCAGGCCATCCGGCGTCACGTCGATCACACCGAGATCGGTAATGATGCGGTTGACCACGCCAACGCCGGTCAGCGGCAGATCGCACGCCTTGAGGATCTTGTGCGCGTCGCCCTTGGCCACATGCTCCATGAGCACGACCACGCGTCCCACGCCGGCCACGAGGTCCATCGCGCCGCCCATGCCCTTGATCATCTTGCCGGGGATCATCCAGTTGGCGAGATCCCCCTTCTCGCTCACCTGCATCGCACCAAGAATGGCCAGGTTGATGTGACCGCCGCGGATCATGGCGAACGAGTCGGCCGACGAGAAGATCGACGAACCGGGCAGGGTCGTCACCGTCTGCTTGCCGGCGTTGATCATGTCTGCGTCGACTTCGTCCTCGGTCGGGAACGGGCCGATACCGAGCAGGCCGTTCTCCGATTGCAGCCAGACCTCCATGCCCTCGGGCACATGGTTCGCCACGAGCGTGGGCAAACCGATGCCGAGGTTCACGTAGAAGCCGTCTTCGAGCTCACGCGCTGCGCGCGCGGCCATTTCATCACGATTCCATGCCATGACTATCTCCTTGTTCTCGGCGCTTACTTGGCACGTACCGTGCGCTGTTCGATGCGTTTTTCCGGATGTGCATTCAGCACGATGCGCTGAACGAAGATACCTGGCAGATGCACGTCGTCCGGATCGATCGAACCGGTCTCGACCAGTTCTTCCACTTCGACAATCGTGATCTTGCCGGCCATGGCGGCCACCGGATTGAAGTTGCGGGCGGTGCGGTTGAACACGAGGTTACCGGCGCGGTCGGCCTTGGCGGCCTTCACGAGCGCGACGTCGGCGCGCAGCGAGCGTTCCATGACATACGTCTCGCCATCGAATTCGCGCGTTTCCTTGCCTTCGGCCACCACCGTGCCCACGCCGGTCTTGGTGAAGAACGCGGGGATGCCGGCGCCGCCGGCACGCAGCTTCTCGGCCAGCGTGCCCTGCGGCGTGAATTCAAGCTCGAGTTCGCCCGCCAGGTACTGGCGCTCGAACTCCTTGTTCTCGCCGACGTACGACGAAATCATCTTCTTGATCTGACGCGTCTCGAGCAGCAAGCCCAGGCCGAAACCGTCCACACCGGCGTTGTTGCTGATACAGGTAAGCCCCTTGACGCCCGAGTCGCGCAGCGCGGCGATCAGGGCCTCCGGAATGCCACACAGGCCGAAGCCGCCGACGGCGAGCGTTTGCCCGTCTGCGACGACACCGGCGAGCGCCTCCTTGGCGCTGGCGTATACCTTGTTCATCGTTTGTCCCTTTCCCTCGGTTGAGAATTGAAATTATGCCGCGCTCTCACGCGTTGCAAGGCTCACGCCGCGCCACGAAACTCCGTGGTTGCGCATCCAGTGCAATCATAAAGCTTACGGTGGCGCGCAAATGGGGCACAATACGTGAAATTACATATCTTCCCGCGCGCCGGCCGCAGCACGCGCCGCACCCGCACGGGGTCCGACCGGATCCGCCCTGCCCCCATGCCGACGTTCGACTATCAGACAGCTTTTCACATCGCACCGGTCGGTCTGGTGATCTCGCGCCAGCGCATCATCGAAGATTGCAACCGTCAGCTCGGCAAGATCTTCGGCTACGAACCCGAAACGCTCATCGGCCAGTCATTCCAGGTGCTGTATCCGTCGCCCAAGGAGTTCGAGCGCATCGGCGAGCGGATTCCGCCGATCATGACCTCGCAGGGCGTCTATTCCGACGAGCGCATCATGCGCCGCGCCAACGGCGAGCTGTTCTGGTGCCATGTCACGGGCCGCTCCCTCGACGTGAACGATCCGCATGCAGCAGGCTTGTGGACGTTCGAGGACATCTCGGCAACCCGACGCGTCGCCGTGGCCCTCACCGCCCGTGAGCGGGAAATCGCAGCGCAACTCGTACAAGGCAAGACCAGCAAGCAGATTGGCAAGATCCTCGACATCAGCCCGCGCACGGTCGACATCTATCGCGCGCGGCTCATGCAGAAATACGGCGCGGGCACCGCCACGGAACTCGTCCAGCGCCTGCTCGGCAACTGAGGCCATCGCCGCGGCGCCCGCCGGCGAGGCAACGAGAGAACGGGGAACACCAAGCCGCCTCGTATCGCCGCCCCGCGGCGCGCGACGCCCGCGACGCCGTCTTACGTCTTACGCCACCAGCGCACGCACGCTATCCGGCAGCGGCACCGACTTCTCTTCCTTGTAGTTCACCCAGACGATCTTGGCGTTGCCTTCGGCGACGAGCACGTCCGGCGTGTCGGCTCGGCGAAGCTCGAAGCGCGTGTCGATGCTGCTTCGTCCCGGCTCGCCCACGAACATGCGGCAGTCGATCTCCCCCGGGTACCGCAATTGCCTCAGGAACGTCATGGCGGCATTGATGATGACCGGCCCTTCGCCCGTGGCGCTCTCCTCCGAGGCGATATTGATCGATTCCAACCAGGAAATACGCACTTGCTCCATGTACCGGAAGTACACGGTATTGTTGACATGCCCGAACGCATCCATATCGCCCCAGCGAATCGGCATGCGCATCCGAAAAACTTCCTTGTAGTGTGACGACACTTCGAATTCCCCATATTGAAAATCGACGCTCCGCCGCGTACCGGCCGGGCGTCATGGGATGAAAGTGTATCGCTTTGGATGGCGTGATGTGCGGCAACGGCCACGCGGATCGCGGCATGGACGGCGTTTTCGGACGCCGTGAGCAGTGGGAATCGGACGAGTCCGAGAGACATCCGACCGGACCGACGCATACGGCGTATCGAACGCCTCCGATCCGCCGACGTCGCCCTATTGGCGCACGTTCGACGCCTGCGGCTTGCCGTTCGTCTCGCCGTCCCGCACGGCCGCTTCGGCCTTCTCGACGAGATCGCGTCCGACCAGCACCTTCCATTTGGTATAGACGGGACGCGTCGCATCCACGAAGCGCTGACGCTGTTCGGGCGTGAGCCGCGTCACCTTCACGCCGCGCGCCTCCAGGTCCTCCCACATGCCGCGCCCGCTGCTCAGCAAGTCTTCGCGCGCGAGCGTGATTTCGAAGCGCGCCGCTTCCACCGCCGCCTCGCGCACGACGTCGCGATCCTGCTGCGACCAACTGTCCCACACTTGCCGGTTCACCACGAATACGATGGGATCGGCCATGTAGTCCCACACGGTGATGTAGCGCTGCCCCACCGTGTCTAGCTTGACGTTGTTGTAGATCGTGATCGGGTTTTCCTGACCATCGATCTTGCGGGCGCGCAGCGCACGAATTGCCTCGTTCCACGTCATCTGTGCCGGCACGGTGCCGAGCGCGGTGAAGATGTCGTTGAACAGGAGCGAACCGACGACGCGAAAACGCAAGCCGCGCATGTCCTCCGGTGTACGAATCGGGCGACGCGAATTGCTCAGTTGCCGAAAACCGTTCTCGCCCCACGCGAGTGGCACGACGCCCTGCTCCTCCATACGCCGGAACAGTTCGCGCCCGACCTCGCCCTGCGTGAGCGCGTCGAGCGATCGATAGCCGCGCAGCAGAAACGGCAGGGCGAAGACATTGAACTCGGGGACGGCCGACGACCAGTTGATCGTCGAGCCGACCGCGATGTCGATCACGCCCTGGCGCAGCGCGGTAAACTCGCGCGTCTGATCACCGCCGACGAGCGCGGCGCCCGGATGCAGCCGGATGTTGATACGCCCGCGCGTACGTTCGCGCACCATATCGGCCCAGAGCTGAGTGCCCTTGCCCCAGGGGGTGCCGGCGTCCGGCACGATCGACAGCGAGTATTCAGCCTTGTAAGGTTGCGCTGCGATAGGCAGCGCGGTTGCGGCGAGGGCAAGCGCGACTCCGACGAGCCCCCGCCAGCCTAGATTACGCATGTTGTCCTCAAGATGATTCGGGATCCGACGTCAATGCGACGCCCCCACGATCCCGTGAACATCGACAAATTATGCGCCCGTCGTCACGGCGCTGACTGCCTCGGACAATCCCCGATTGCCGCATTGCAACAAGCCTGCCCAATCGCCCGAATGCTTATGCCAAGCGGCTTGGCGCGCTCAACTGACGGCCAGACCGTCGTCGACGGTCATGATCGATCCGTTGATGAATCGAGAATCGTCCGAGGCAAGAAGAAGAATCAACCCGTCGAGATCGCTTGGCGCGCCCACCCGTTGACGCGGCAGCATCTGCACGAGCTTGCGCCCAGCCTCCGTCTGCCAGTGATCGTGGTTGATCTCGGTGTCGATATAGCCGGGACACAGTGCATTCACGTTAATGTTGAAGCGCCCCCACTCGAGCGCCATCGCGCGCGTCATGTGAATGACGGCGGCCTTGCTCAGGCAATACACGCCGAGCATGGAAATCGCCCGCTCGCCCGCCACCGACGCGACATTGATGATGCGATGCTGTCGCTGCGGGTCTCCCTTGGCCCGACGGATCATGCGCTTGGCGACTTCCTGCGCCACGAAGAATGCGCCCCGCGTGTTCGTATCGAGCACGTAGTCGTATTCCTGCGGCGTGACGTCGACCAGACGCTGCTGCGTCGACACGCCGGAGTTGTTGATGAGGATGTCGATGGCGCCGGCTTCGGTTTCCGCATGCGCCACCCCTGCGCGAATGCTGTCGTAATCGGTCACATCGATCGGCACCACGTGCGCGGCGCCGCCCTGCGCTTCGATCTCCGCGCGCAACTCCTTGAGCCGCTCCACGCGACGGCTCGCCAGCACCACCTTGGCCCCCGCCTGCGCCAACACCTTGGCAAACTGCATGCCCAGACCGCTCGATGCGCCCGTCACCATCGCCACTTTGCCTTCCAGATTCAGCGAACGCCCCATCTTCCTCTCCCTCATGCCCGAACGGGCAATGAATGCCGGCGCGACGGCAAAGCCTGCCGCTAGAGCTTCCTACCTACCAAACCGAACGATCGTACTATTAATATGCGGTTGCGAGGTGTTCCCCATTCCCGGAAAATGGCCGCACCCACGAATTCTAACGTTTATAACAGGAGCATCAATGGATCCCAAGCTGCTCGAGCAGTACGGCCCGAGGGAATCGATGGAGTATGACGTCGTCGTTGTCGGCGGCGGCCCGGCCGGCCTGTCCACGGCTATCCGTTTGAAGCAACGCGCGCAGGAGGCGGGCAAGGAAATTTCCGTGTGTGTGCTGGAAAAAGGCTCGGAAATCGGCGCCCACATCCTGTCCGGCGCGGTCATGGATCCCCGCGCGCTCACCGAACTCATCCCCAACTGGAAGGAACTTGGCGCACCGCTCGACACCCCCGTCGCCGAGGATCGTTTCCTGTTTCTGACGGAAAACGGAGCGACTGCCACGCCGTCGTGGCTGCTGCCGGCTTGCTTCCAGAACCACGGCAACTACGTCATCAGCCTCGGTAACGTCGTTCGCTGGCTCGGCCAGCAGGCCGAGGCACTGGGCGTCGAGATCTTCCCGGGTTTCCCCGCGGCGGAGGTGCTTTACGACGAGAACGGCGCCGTCATGGGCGTGGCCACCGGCAACATGGGCGTGGGCAAGGATGGCGAGCCGACCGAGAACTTCCAGCTCGGCATGGAGTTGCACGCCAAATACACGATCTTCTCCGAAGGCGCACGCGGCAACCTCGGTCGTCAGTTGATGCGCAAGTTCAACCTCGACGAGGGCCGCGATCCGCAGGCCTACGGTCTGGGTATCAAGGAACTGTGGGAAATCGATCCGGCCAAGCACAAGGAAGGCCTCGTCGTGCACACGGCCGGCTGGCCGCTCAAGGCCGACACCTATGGCGGCTCGTTCCTGTATCACTTGTCGAACCATCAGGTCGCCGTCGGCTTCATCGTCGGTCTCGACTACAGCAACCCGTATCTGTCGCCGTTCGAGGAATTCCAGCGCTACAAGACGCACCCCTCGATCCGCCACTTCCTTGAAGGCGGCAAGCGCATTTCGTACGGCGCACGCGCGATCACCGCCGGCGGGTTGCTCGCGCTGCCGAAGCTTGTCTTCAAGGGTGGCGCGCTGGTCGGTTGCGAAGCCGGCTTCCTCAACGTAAGCCGCATCAAGGGCAGTCACGCCGCCATCAAGAGCGGCATGCTGGTCGCCGATGCCGCCTTTGACGCCCTCGCCGCCGATCGTCAGCGCGATGAGCTCACCGCCTACCCGGCCGCCTTCGAGCAGTCGTGGCTGCATGAGGAGCTGAACAAGTCGCGCAACTTCAAGCAGTGGTTCAAGAAGGGGTTGACCGTCGCGACGATCATGACCGGCATCGAGCAGAAACTGCTCGGCGGCAAGATGCCGTGGACGATCCATCGCAAGAAAGCCGACTACGAGTGCCTGCTGCCGGCGGCGCAATGTCAGCCGATCGTGTATCCGAAGCCGGATGGCAAGCTGACGTTCGATCGTCTGTCGTCGGTGTTCATCTCGAATACCAATCACGAAGAAAACCAGCCGGCACACCTCACGCTCAAGGATCCTGGCGTGCCGGTGGGCATCAATCTGGCCGAGTATGCAGGTCCGGAGCAGCGCTATTGCCCGGCTGGCGTATACGAATTCGTGAAGAACGACGACGACTCCGAACGCCTGCAGATCAATGCGCAGAACTGCGTGCACTGCAAGACGTGCGACATCAAGGATCCGACGCAAAACATTGTGTGGGTTACGCCGGAGGGCGGTGGCGGGCCGAACTACCCGAACATGTGATGCAGGAACCGACCGCCGGCTCGTCCGGCGGTTTTTGATGGTGCGCACTGCCTGGCGCCAGCGGCTCACGCGGCCGGTATCACGGTCTGTGTCAAAGGGGCGCCGAATTCACGTCAATGGTCAGGAGGCATGATGTCGAGAACTTCCGCATGGCTCTCGGGCGCAGCGCTCGTCGGCGCCCTTTCGCTGGCTTACGGTCCGGTGCAGGCGAAGACCGTGAGTTATCTCTGTGACAATCAGCACGTCGCGGTGGTCGTCTACGACGATCACAACCTCGGCGGCAACGTGACGTTCTACTGGATGGGCAAACGCGAAATCCTCAAGCCCGCCCGGGTGGCGTCCGGCGAAAAGCACGTAGGCCGCACACTCGTCTGGTGGAGCAAAGGGCTGGAAGGCACGGTCTACACCGCGAAAGGCGAGCAGCCCATCGCACAGTGCAAGGAGTAATGAGGAAACGCCAGACGACTTGAACTGACCGTTGGAGCCATGCCCAACTATTGGGGGTCAGTTCAACTTGCCTGACGTTTTTCTTTCGCGGCCGAGGGGCGATCGCGCGCGCCAACGGTTCAGCGTACCACCTCCGTCGCTCGACAACGACTCGCCGGTGGGGCGGTCTCGTCTCACTCGGGCGCGCGCGCCGCAACTACGGGCGTGCCGCTCTGCACATCGCCGCATTGGGCGCGGTGACGCAGCGCATGATCGATCAGCACGAGCGCCAACAAGGCTTCGGCGATCGGCGTCGCGCGAATGCCGACGCAAGGGTCGTGGCGCCCGAACGTCTCGACCGTCGACGGCTGCCCAGTCACGTCGATCGAGCGACGGGGCGTACGAATGCTCGACGTGGGCTTGATGGCGATGGAGACATCGATGTCCTGGCCAGTCGAAATACCGCCGAGAACGCCACCGGCGTTGTTACCGACGAAGCCTTCCGGGGTCAATTCATCCCCATGCTCGGAGCCCTTCTGCGTAACGCTTCGGAAACCCGCCCCGATCTCCACGCCCTTGACGGCATTCAACCCCATCATCGCGTGTGCGATATCGGCATCGAGTCGGTCGAACAGGGGTTCGCCCAGCCCAACCGGCACGCCAGTCGCCACGACGCGCAACCGGGCGCCCACGGAATCCCCCGCCTTGCGCAGATCGTCCATGTAGCTTTCGAGCTGCGGAACGACCTCTGCATTCGCTGCGAAGAACGGATTTTGCGACACCTGCGACCAATCGGTCTGCGGAATCTCGATATCGCCGAGCTGCGTCATGCAGCCGCGCACCTGCACGCCGAACCGCTCTGCCAACCACTTCTTGGCCACAGCGCCTGCCGCCACCACCGGCGCCGTCAAACGCGCCGACGAGCGACCGCCGCCGCGATGGTCGCGAACGCCGTACTTCTGCAGATAAGTGTAGTCGGCGTGCCCCGGGCGGAACGTCTGGACGATGTTGCCGTAATCCTTGCTGCGTTGATCGGTGTTGCGAATGAGCAGCGCGATCGGCGTGCCCGTCGTCACACCTTCGAATACGCCCGAGAGGATCTCGACGGCATCCGGCTCGTTGCGTTGCGTCACGTGACGCGACGTGCCGGGACGGCGGCGATCCAGCTCTGCCTGAATGTCGGCTTCCGTGAGCGCCATTCCCGGCGGGCAGCCATCGATGACACAGCCGATGGCCGGGCCATGCGATTCGCCGAAAGTGGTGACGGTAAACAGGGTTCCAAGCGTATTGCCAGACATACGGGGATCAGGGTCGGGTGAGACGGGAAAGCCCTATTATGCCAGCGATCCCGCCGTATCGCGCCGCCCGGTGCGGCATTCCGTAACGTGAATCGGCCGAACAGCAGCATTTTCAGCGCCCTCTGCGCAGGGCCTCGGAAGCTTCCGAGGTGGAAGCCGCCGCGCTTGATCGTTCAGATGTTCAAACCGGCCAGGGCCCGCGCAGCTTGAGCACTTTCTCGCGTAGTACCTCGGGCGTGGCCTGCGTCGGCGCCACCGGATCGCCGATGACGAGCTCCAGACGGTTCAGAATGCCACGCTTGAACGGGCGCGTCATCGCCGCCCCGCCATGACGCGAGAAGAAGCTGCCCCACAACCCACGCAGCGCCATCGGGATGACCGGCACCGGGGTACGCTCGACGATACGCTGAATTCCCTGGCGGAAGACCTGTACGTCGCCCGACGCCGTGAGTTTGCCCTCTGGAAAAATGCAGACCACCTCGCCGGCTTCGAGCGCCTTCGAAATCTCCGCGTACGCGCGACTCAGGGCTTGTGGATCCTCATGCGCGGGCGCGATGGGAATCGCGCGGACCGTATGGAAGAACCATGACAGCACGGGAATGCGAAAGATCCGATGATCCATGACGAAACGCACCGGCCGCCGGATCGAGGCGCCGATCACCACCGCATCGGCGAAACTCACGTGGTTGCACACGAGCACGCACGGGCCTTCGTCCGGAATTCGATCCGCGCCTTCGACCTTGATACGATAGATCGTGTGCAGCAGCAGCCACATCACGAAACGGATCAGGAATTCGGGCAGGAGCGTGTAGAGATACACCGCCACCAGCGCGTTGAGAATCCCGGTGACCAGATACAGCTGATCGATGGTGAAACCGGCGCGCGTGAGCGCCATCGCCATGAGGGCCGAGACGATCATGAACAACGCGTTGAGAATATTGTTGGCGGCAATGATGCGCGCACGATGCGACGGCGCGCTGCGGCTCTGAATCAGCGCGTACAACGGCACGCTGTAGAAACCGCCGAACATCGCCAGCAGGAACAGATCCGCCAGGATTCGCCAATGCCCCGGCTGCGAAATGAACTGCGCAACCGTTTGCAGCGAAGCGCCGCCGGCCCCGCCCCGGCTCGCGAAGTACAGATCGATGGCAAACACCGTCATGCCGATCGAGCCGAACGGCACCAGCCCGATCTCCACCTTGCCGCCCGAAAGCCGTTCGCACAGCAACGAGCCAATGCCGATGCCTACGGAGAACATCGCCAGCAACAGCGTCACTACGCCAGGGTCGGCGCCGAGCACGTCGCGAGAGAAGTTGAAGAACGAGGCAAGAAACGTTGCCCCCAGAAACCACAGCCACGAAATGCCCAGCAGGCTCTGAAACACGGCCCGATCGCCGCGGGCGATCTGCAGATTGCGCCAGGTCTCGGTAAAGGGATTCCAGTTGATGCGCAGATCGGGCTGCGGCGCGGGCGTTTGCGGCACCCATGTCGATGCCGATCGGCCCAGCACCGCCAGCGTGACGCAGACGCCACCAAGCCACGGCAACGCCGGCGCGCCCGCCGCGGCGATTTCGCCGCCGACGATCGTGCCGACCAGAATCGCCACGAACGTGCCCATTTCCACTAGGCCGTTGCCGCCCACGAGTTCGTGCGTGGCGAGATGTTGCGGCAGATAGGCGTACTTCACCGGACCGAACAGCGTCGAGTGCAACCCCATCAGAAAGGTGCAGACGTACAGCAGCGACGCGTTCGTCCACAGGAATCCGAGCGCGCCCACGGCCATGATCGCGATCTCGAGTGTCTTGACGAAACGAATTAGCCGCGCCTTGTCCCACTTGTCGGCGATCTGGCCACTGGTGGCCGAGAACAGGAGGAACGGCGCGATGAAGATGGCCGAGATCAGGAACGCCGCCGTCTTGCCGTCAACGTCCTGAAAAAGCGATGCATGGTAGGTGACAAGCGACGTGAACGCGATCTTGAACACGTTATCGTTCATCGCGCCCAGAAACTGCGTCCAGAAGAACGGTGCGAAACGCCGTTCCTTCAGCAGTCGCGATTGGTGGCCCTCGCCGCGTGCCCCGCGCTGGCTGGGCTCACTCACTTGGTGTCTTCCGCTTCCTCGGCAGGCCAGTCGCGAATGTAGGCCTTGAGCATACGGTTCTCGAAGGACTGCTCCTCGACGACAGCGCGCGCGACATCGTAGAAGGAAATCACGCCCATGAGCGTGCGGTTGTCCATGACCGGCAGGTAACGGGCATGGCGCTCGAGCATCATGCGGCGCACCTCGTTCACATCCGTCTCCGGCGTGCACGTGAGCGGATGATCGTCCATGATCTTGCGGATCGTGGAGCCGCCGACGGTCCCACCATTCTTGCTGATCGTGTTGATGATTTCACGGAAGGTGAGCATGCCGACGAGATCGCCGTACTCCATCACCACGAGCGAGCCGATGTCGTGCTCCGCCATCGTGTCGACGGCATCGGCCAGCGACGTCTCCGGGGTCACAGTGAAAAGGGTGTTGCCCTTCACTTTCAGGATGTCAGACACACGCATGGCACACACTCCTCTTTGTATTGCTCGGGCAAACGCGGCGGAACGCTGCCGCCGAACGCATTGCTGGACTATCGCCGGACGCCGGCTCACGAGACAGATCGCCGGCCGCGATGCCGGTGTCTTCGTATCGATTCATCAACATCGATTCCTTAACGGAACCTGTTGAAAGGATGCTATCGGAAAGCGCCTCAAAAGGAAAGGCGCACGACGCTCACATGGCCGTACGGCGCGGGTTTTCGGCCGATTCTGCGACCGCACTCGGACAACGCGCTACGTCCGGCATCGGACAACACCGCGATTTCCCTGATCGGCTCTGCAAAGCCTGTCGGAATGCACGGCGGTGATGCTAGGATTGCCGTATACGTAAAGTCGCAGACGGTGACACCCGCCGGCCAGGCGCGATCATCCAGTCACCACCGAGCCACCACCCGAGCTACCGCCGAATCAACTTCCGAGGGCCTTCACCGACATGTCCGCACCGCACTTCGATACGCTCACCCTGCACGCAGGCGCGGCCCCCGACCCGGCGACGGGCGCGAGGGCCACGCCGATCTATCAGACGACATCGTTCGTCTTCCCCGACGCCGACCAGGCGGCCGCCCTGTTCAACATGGAGCGCGCGGGGCACGTCTATTCGCGCATATCCAACCCGACCAACGCCGTCTTCGAGGAGCGCATGGCCGCTCTCGAGAACGGCGCGGGCGCCATTGCCACGGCCAGCGGTCAGGCCGCCCTGCATCTGGCCATTGCCACGCTGATGGGAGCGGGCTCGCACATCGTCGCATCCGGTGCGCTGTACGGCGGCTCGCACAATCTGCTGCACTACACGCTGCGCCGCTTCGGCATCGAAACCACCTTCGTACGCCCCGGCGATCTCGACGGCTGGCGTGCCGCGATCAGGCCCGAGACGCGACTCCTCTTCGGCGAGACGCTGGGCAATCCGGGACTCGACGTACTCGACATTCCGGGCGTCGCGCAGATCGCCCACGACGCCGGCGTGCCCCTGCTCGTCGACAGCACGTTCACCACACCATGGCTCATCCGTCCCTTCGACCACGGCGCCGACCTCGTGTATCACTCGGCGACCAAGTTCCTCGGCGGGCATGGCACCACGATCGGCGGCGTGCTGATTGACGGCGGCACGTTCGACTTCGAGGCGAGCGGCAAATTTCCGGAGCTGACCGAGCCTTACGACGGCTTTCACGGCATGATCTTCGCCGAGGAGAATTCCGTCGCGCCCTTCCTCCTGCGCGCTCGGCGCGAAGGTCTGCGCGACTTCGGCGCGTGCCTGCATCCGCAGGCGGCATGGCAACTGCTGCAGGGCGTCGAGACGCTGCCGCTGCGCATGGCCCGACACGTCGACAACGCGCGTCGCGTCGTGGAATTTCTTGCGGGTCATGAGGCCGTGGAAAGCGTCGCCTACCCTGAACTGCCGTCACACCCGGACCATGCCCTGGCCAAACGGCTGCTGCCGCGCGGTGCGGGCGCCGTGTTCAGCTTCAATCTCAAGGGCGACCGCGCGGCGGGCCGACGCTTCATCGAAGCACTGCAACTGTTCTCGCATCTGGCGAACGTGGGCGATGCGCGCTCGCTCGTCATTCACCCGGCTTCGACCACGCACTTCCGCATGGACGCCGCGGCACTCGCCGCCGCCGGCATTGGCGAAGGCACCGTGCGCCTGTCGATCGGTCTCGAAGACCCGGACGACCTGATCCAGGATCTCAAGCGCGGCCTGAAGACCGCCACCAAGTCCTCCTCCAAAGGAAGCGTGTCATGAATTTCGAGCTCGAAGGCAACAACGTCTACGCCTATACCGCCGGAAAGCCGCTCGACCCCGCACAGCCGACGGTCGTCTTCCTGCACGGGGCGCAACACGATCACAGCGTCTGGGGGTTGCAAAGCCGATATCTCGCGCACCACGGCATGAACGTGCTGGCGCTCGATCTGCCCGGACATCACCGCAGCACGGGAGCGCCACTGTCAACGATCGGCGAGATGGCCGATCGCGTGGTTGCGGTGCTCGACGCCGCCGGCCTCGAGCGCGCCGCGTGGGTCGGTCACAGTATGGGATCGCTCATCGCGCTGGACGCCGCTGCGCGTCACCCTGAACGCGTGTCGCGCATTGCGCTGGTAGGGACGGCGTATCCGATGAAAGTCTCGGACGTGCTGCTCGAAGCCGCCGCGGAACGCGAGCCCGAGGCCATCGCGCTCGTCAACGCCTGGTCGCACAGCACGCTCGCGGCCAAACCGTCGGCGCCCGGCCCGGGCTTCTGGACATGGGGCGGCAACCAACGGCTGATGGAGCGTGTGGCGAAACGCAATCCCGCGAAGGTGTTCCTCACCGACTTCGAGGCGTGCAATGGCTACGATCAGGGATGGGATGCGGCTGCGCGTGTCAAGTGTCCGGTGCTCGCGGTGCTCGGTGCGCGCGACCAGATGACGCCGCCGCGCGCCGCACAGGCGGTGCTCGACGCGCTTCGCGAGGCGGGCGTGCCGGTAACGGTCGAGCGCGTCGATGCGGGCCACGCGATCATGACGGAACAGCCTGATGCGCTGCTCGATGCCCTCGTGAAATTCATGCGACACTGAGTACGTCACCTTCGCGACGAGGAGACCTGCCATGCCCGATTTACACGACAACGCGCCGGCATTTCATCGGTTCGCGGACTTCTATCCGTTCTACCTGGGCGAGCATCGCAATCCCATTTGCCGCCGCCTGCATTTCATTGGCTCGTGGGGGGTGATCGCCTGCGTGCTGGTGTTCGCGGTGACAGGCAACGTGTGGTGGCTTCCGACAGCAGTCGTCTGTGGCTACGCGTTCGCATGGATCGGCCACTTTTTCTTCGAGAAAAACCGGCCGGCCACGTTTCGCCACCCGATCTACAGCCTGATGGGCGACTGGGTCATGTTCCGCGACATCTGCCTTGGCCGCGTGAAGTTGTAGCAGTCGCCGCGGTGCCAGCGGCGCCAGCGCCGCCACCCTCCCGCCGCGCAGCGTTTACTTTCGCTCGCTCCCTTTATCCTCGTCGTCGTACGCGGCGGCCTCGCGCGGCAGGGCGTCGGCGAGCGGCACGTCCCACTTGCCCTCGCGCAGCATCTCGGCCACGTGCGCGCCGTCGAGCGCGTGGCGCTCCATCTGTCGCGCCAGCTCGTCCACATTGAGGGCAAGCTGCGCGACGAGCGGCGCAAGCGTGGTCGCATTCGGATTGGCGAGCAACAGCCAGCGTTCGACCGGGGGTTGCATGGTGATCCGTCCAACCCAGCCCATGCGCTCGAGGCGCATGAGCAAATTGCTGGCGTGCTCCAGACTCGTGCGCATGGTCCGCGCCAGCTCCGCGGAGGTGCGTCCCGCGCCGCCAGCCTCGCGATTGCGGTTGAGCAGATGGATGAGCGTCAGGCCGTCGAGCAGATCGCTGCCCGGAAAACTCGGATACTGAAAATGCCCGAGCCGCAGTGCCGGCAATACCGAAGTGATCGTCGCGCCGAGCAACGCCACGAGCCATGACAGGTAGATCCACAGCAGGAAAATCGGCACCGCCGCAAACGCGCCGTAGACAGCCGTGTAGGTCGGGAACTGGCGGATGTACAGACCGAAACCGCGCTTGGTCAGATCGAAGGCGATCGCCGCCACGATACCGCCGACGAGCGCATCGCGCCAATCCACCTTGCAGTTCGGCATGTAGACGTACATCAGCATGAACGCCAAACTCGTGAGCGCGAGCGGAATCAGGCTGAGCAGCGAGGCGACGGCCGGCGGCAGCGTGCTCACGAGCGACATGGATTGCGTGAAGACGTACGAGCTGATCGACAGACTCACGCCGAACAGCAACGGCCCGAGCGTGAGCAGACTCCAGTAGATGAGCATACGCTGAGCGAGCGGGCGCGGACGCGGCACGCGCCAGATCACGTTGAAGGCCGACTCGATGGTCATCAACGTCAGCACCGACGTGACCAGCAAACCGATCAGGCCGAACGCCGTCAGGCTCTTCGCCTTGGACGCGAACTGATTCAGGTAATTGAAGATCTGCGCATTGACGCTCTCCGGCATCAGATGCTCGAGCAGAAAGCCCTGCAAGGCGTCGCGAAACGAATTGAAGATCGGGAATGCGGTAAAAAGCGCAAATGTGACCGCGAACAGCGGCACGATCGAGAGGATCGAGGTGAATGTCAGACTTCCCGCCACCTGCGGAATCCGGTCGTCCTGCGCCCGCGCGAGCGCGTACCTCAGCAGTTGGCGAACGTTGTTCCAGTTGATGCGGGGTGGTTTAAGCAAATCGGACTCCACGTGAAGAAACAATTGAGACAATCGAGACGGTCAAGGCGGCCGGAACCGTCGCTGCGACGTGCGTCAGACCGTCCCGTCACGCCTATGGGAACGCCCTATAATACCCGCACTTTTTGCAGGCTTTTTGCGCCAGACCCACGACTTCGGTGGGATCGTCGCCATTTCGATTCGCATTCATGACTGAAATTCTCGTCCTGTACTACAGCCGCCACGGCACGACCGCACAGCTCGCGCAATGCATCGCCGCCGGTATCGACAGCGTGCCGGGCACGCAGGCGCGCGTGCGAACCGTGCCGGCCGTCTCGACGGTGTGCGAGGCCAGCGCGCCGGACATTCCCGACAGCGGGCCGCCTTATGTCGAATTGCGCGATCTGGAAGAGTGCGCGGGCCTCGCGCTCGGTTCGCCCACGCGTTTCGGCAATATGGCCGCTGCGCTCAAGTACTTTCTCGACGGCACCACGCCGCAGTGGCTCTCGGGCGCACTCGCGGGCAAACCGGCCTGCGTGTTCACGTCCAGCGCCAGTCTGCATGGCGGCCAGGAAAGCACGCTGCTCTCGATGATGATTCCGCTGTTGCATCACGGCATGCTGCTCATGGGGCTGCCCTACACGGAGCCCGCGCTCTCCAGTACGCGCACCGGCGGCTCGCCCTATGGCGCAACGCACTTCGCTCACGACGGCAACCCGCTCTCGGCCGACGAGCGTCAACTGGCCTCGGCGCTCGGTGCGCGGCTCGCCCGCGCGGCATGCAAGCTGGCAGAATAAGGGCTTGCGCCGCGCCATCGAGCACGGTGACCGGCGTGAGACGCCCCTCCTCGCAGTAGATCGGCCCACGAGACTTGCCCATGACCGCCACACCGCCCGACCTGCACGCTCCCGCGAACGTCCGCGATGCCGACATCGTGGGGGACCCGCGCCAGACACCGCCCCCCCAGGGGGCTTCTAGTGCATTGCGCTGGATCGGCATCGTCAACCTGCTCGCGCTGATCGCGCTGTCGGTGGCGTGGGAGTTGTGGCTCGCGCCGCTGCGTCCCGGTGGATCGTGGCTCGTCCTCAAGGCGCTCCTGCTGCTGCTGCCGCTGCGCGGCGTCCTGCGCGGCAATCTCTACACGTTGCAATGGTCGAGCATGTTCATCCTGCTGTTTCTCGCCGAGGGCGTCGTGCGGGGCATGACCGACACCGGTGCGTCGGCCGCCCTCGCCTGGGTCGAAACGGCGCTGAGCATCGTATTTTTCTTCTCGACCGTCTTCTATCTGCGCCCGTTCAAGCGCGCCGCAAAAGCCCGCGCCTCGGCAACCCGATAGGACTCGCCGTGCCCCGGCGCGTCCTGGCGGCGATCGCCACGACACACCGACTCGCTGCCCGACATCATCCTCGCTCGTCATGAACCGCCCTGCCTTTCTCACCGCCTGCCGCGACCTGCTGGGTCACGATCATGTGCTGACGGACGATGCCGACACGGGCGCGTACCTCGTCGACCAGCGCAAGCGCTATACCGGCCGTACCCTTGCCGTCCTGCGCCCGGCCGACGCCCCGCAACTCGCCGCGCTGGTGCGCCTGTGCGTGGCACATGGCGTGCCGATGGTGCCGCAAGGGGGCAACACGGGGCTTGCCGGCGGCGCGACGCCCGACGCCAGCGGACGACAAGTCGTCGTCAGCCTGCGACGACTCAATCGCATCCGCGAAGTCGATGCCGCCAACATGACGCTCACGGCCGAAGCGGGTTGCGTGCTGGCCGACGTGCAGGCGGCCGCGCTGGCCGTCGAACGCCTGTTTCCGTTGAGCCTTGCCGCCGAGGGCAGTTGCACGATCGGCGGCAACCTCGCCACGAACGCGGGCGGCACGGCGGTACTGCGCTACGGCAACGCGCGCGAACTGTGTCTCGGGCTGGAAGTGGTCACGCCGCAAGGCGAGTTGTGGGACGGACTGCGCGGGTTGCGCAAGGACAATACCGGCTACGATCTTCGCGACCTGTTCATCGGCGCGGAAGGCACGCTCGGGTTGATCACGGCCGCCACGCTCAAGCTGTTCGCGCAGCCGGCGGCCCGCATGACCGCGCTGGCCGCGCTCGACAGTCCGACGCAGGCGCTCGCCCTGCTGAATCTGGCGCAGCGCGTGGCTGGCCCGCTGCTTACCGGCTTCGAACTGATGTCCGACTTCTGCCTGCAACTGGTCACGCAAGTCTTTTCTCAGCAACGCTACCCTTTCGCGCAGCCTTACGCGCAAGCCGTGCTGCTTGAGCTCTCCGATAACGAGAGCGAGACCCACGCGCGGGAATTGCTGGAACGGCTGCTCGCGGCCGGCGTGGAGCAAGGCATCGTGCGCGACGCGATCGTCGCAAACAGTCTCGCGCAGTCGAATGCGCTGTGGCATCTGCGCGAGAGCATTCCGCTTGCCCAGTCGGCCACGGGGCTGAACATCAAGCACGACATTGCGGTGCCGGTGTCGCAGGTGCCGGCCTTTCTTGCCGCCACGGACCCGATCGTGCAGCGGATCGCCCCCGGCGCGCGCATGGTGACGTTCGGCCATCTCGGCGACGGCAATCTGCACTACAACGTGATGGCGCCCGAAGGCCACGATCCAGCACAGTTTCTCGCGCAATACCAGTCGCCCGTCACCACCGCCGTCCACGACAGCGTTCATGCGCATCGCGGCACGATCAGCGCGGAACATGGCCTCGGTCAGTTCAAACGGGAGGCGTCGGCACGGTACAAGTCGCCCGTCGAACTCGCGCTCATGCGCACCCTGAAAGCCGCGTTCGATCCGCTCGGACTCATGAATCCGGGCAAAGTCCTGCCTGATTGACGGGCCCGCACACGAAAATCGACGCCTGCCAGCGGCAAGCCCCTCAAAAATCCCGAACGCTTCGAGGAAAAGTCGCGAAATACGCGACAAAACGCCGCAAAACCGCCACGTTTTCAGCACTTTCCTTTACCAACGTCCACCAAACGGCTAGAATGATCGCTTTCCAATTACGACGGAGTTTTCCGTGGGCAGTTGCTCTAGTAGCACGCAAGCGTCGGCAATGACCGACGAGGCGTTGGCCCGGTAACCCGCAGTCGTCATCGACTGCCGCTGCCGGTCCCAACACCGCAGCGGTAGTGCATCGATCGCACCGAATCCCGATGGCACCCTGGCCATCGGCGATGCCGGAGAGCGATATCGTTTTCCCGCACACCTCACCGCAATACAGCGTTCCCGGATGCGTTCGCGCGTCCGGCATGCGGCAAGCTTGATCGCGTTCGTCAGCCTCATACCGAGCCGCCGACGACTATGGAACGGTTCAAGCCTGCCGACGCTTGCGTCGAATCGTTGTGTCGCCCCGGGCGTCGCCCGCCTCTTGCGCCATCCGTGGCGGCAAGGGCTAGCACCCTCGCCCGTTCCGACACTTCACCCCGCCCCGGCATCCGCCGTCCCAGGCCCTTGAATCAGGAGGACACCATGACGCTGCAAATGCTTATCCCCACGCTGCTCGGTCGCGCCCGCACCCGGCTGGCACCCACCACGGCGGCGCCACGCGCAGCCAGAATGTCGACAGCGACACCGGCCTCGCCGCAATACCGGGTGGTGGTGCTCGCCCTCGCCACGAGCGCCGACGCGATCGACGCCAAGGTGCGTCACGCACTGGGCACCCATCAACTCACGCCGGAGTCGGCCACGCGCATTCGTCGCTCGGGCGGCTACCTGCTCGAACTCGACTATGTCCTGCGCTGCGAGCGCAGCCGGCGAGCGGCGCTCGTGCATCTCGTCTCGACGCTGGGCGACACCGAGGGCGTTCACGCCATCCGCTGGGAGACGGCGCCGGTCACGCGGACTCTCTGAGCACGCGCCGACCAGCGGCACGCGCTCGTCGGAGCCGACACCGCCGAGCACTCCAAGCGCAGTGTCCTGCGTTCGATATCTCGCCCCGCTGTCCCGGCGGGGCGCCTTCATCGCTTCACTTTCATCACTTCAGGGCCACTGGGCCAGTGAGAACTTCACGGCACGCCGCAAGCGGCTAAATTAGAATCGATGCACCTGCGGTTCGTGGCTCCTCCCGCCGCTGCCGCGCAGTTTTCCGGCCCCGCCCACCATGTTCAAGACTTTGCTTGCTCGTCTGCGCCCCTCGCGACAACGTCCCGTCATCGACGACGCGCTGTGGCGCGAAGTCGTCGACGCTCTGCCGTTTCTCGCATGTCGACCGGCCGAAGAACTCGATCGGCTGCGCATGTTGGCTGCGGACTTCCTTGCAAGCAAGCAGTTCTCCACCGCGCACAGCCTGCCGCTCACCGACGCCATGTGCCTCTCGGTCGCCGCTCAGGCCTGCCTGCCGATCCTCAATCTTCCGCCCGCGCTGTATCGCGGCTGGAGCGGCATCGTGCTGTATCCAGGAGAGTTCCTGATCCGCAAGACGGTGCAGGACGAGGCCGGCGTGGTGCACGACGTTGCCCAGGAAGCCAGCGGCGAGGCTTGGGAAGGCGGCCCCGTGCTGCTGTCCTGGCAAGATGTGCAGGCCAGCGACGTGCTCGCCTACAACGTGGTGATCCACGAGTTCATCCACAAGCTCGACATGGAGAGCGGCGAGGCCGACGGTGTGCCGCCGATGCTGCGGCGTCTGCATGGCGATCTCACGCCTCAGACGTGGTGCGAGGTGTTCGACCCCGCCTACGAAGCGTTCTGTCACCACGTCGCGAACGTGCCTGACGCCCACTGGGACGCCTTCGCCTCGACGTCATTGCTCGACCCGTACGCGACCGAACACGAGTCGGAATTCTTCGCGGTCTGCGCCGAGGCGTTTTTCGTTGCCCCGATGGCCTTCCGGGACGAATATCCCGCCCTGTACGCCCTGTTTTCCCGCTATTTCCTGCAAGATCCCGCCGCTGTCACGCCGACGCGCACCATGACCAGCCACGGCGCACCGCCGCCCGCTGCCGCAACCCCATGAAAACTTTGCGAAAACCATTGTTTTTATGGCATAATGCGCGTTTTCTCACCCGGAAAGTGGTTGGCGCCTTCCCAGTCGCATGACGGCGGCGGCGTTAGCGGGCTGACGGAGCGGTTTTCCAGGCAATTATCCTGGACGACGCTCTCCCGCGCAGACTGGCTACCGACTTAACCCAAGGTACAACATGAAACAAGGCATCCACCCGGAATACCGCGAAGTCCTGTTCCGCGACATGACGCCCGGCGTCGACTTCGAATTCATCACCCGCTCGACGATCCACACCAAGGAAACGGCCGAGA
Organism: Pandoraea pulmonicola; assembly: GCF_000815105.2. Lineage (NCBI taxonomy): Bacteria > Pseudomonadati > Pseudomonadota > Betaproteobacteria > Burkholderiales > Burkholderiaceae > Pandoraea > Pandoraea pulmonicola. Next base: position 3,551,369 of record NZ_CP010310.2, read on the forward strand.
AGGATGGCAAGACCTACCCGCTCGTGAAAATCGAAACGTCGTCGGCTTCGCACAACTTCTACACGGGCGAGCAGCGCATCATGGACACGGCAGGTCGCGTGGACAAGTTCCGTCAGAAGTTCGGCAACCGCGCCGGCGGCAAGATCGCCTGAGTTTTACAGGCGACGCGCCGTACAACGCGATGCGGGGCCCGACAGCTTTGACGGGTCAGCGCATCAGGGGCGACACCCCAGCGTTGGGACAGCATTGGAAAGGGGCAGCTCAGGCTGCCCTTTTTTCTTGGTTCTGGCCTGCGCCGCGAGACTGGTTACTGTCATACTGTCGGTTTTTCTGGTTTTCCCCAAGCTCGATCCCGAACCGGTTCCGGTTCATCCCCTGATTTTCCGCGATCCGGCCACCGCGCCGGTCCTGTCGTCCGGCCTATGAAACGAGTTCGCATTACCGCCTCCGCCACCAGCGCGCTTCCGCGTTCGCTGCTGATCGCCATTTGTGTCATCTATGTGCTGGCGGGGTTGTTCGGTCGCGATCCGTGGAAGAACGAAGACGCCGCCGGCTTCGGCATCATGTGGACGATGGCGCACGGCCAGCTCTCGGACTGGCTGCTCCCGAACATTGCCGGCAAACCCATCTACGACAACGGCCCGCTCGTCTCGTGGCTCGGTGCGCTCGCCATTCGCGCCTTTTCGTGGCTCGATGCGCCCGACGCTGCCCGCATCGTCACCGGCCTGTGCTTCTACATCACCTGCACCTTCATCTGGTACGGCACATATCTGCTCGGCCGCCGTCCCGAGGTGCAACCGTTCAAGTACGCCTTCGGCGGCGAACCCGAGCCACGCGACTACGGCCGCACGCTCGCCGATGGCGCCCTGCTGATCCTGCTCGCGTGCTTCGGTCTGGCCGAACGCGGTCATGAAACGACGTCGGCCGTCGGCCAGCTCACCCTCATCTCGATGGCCATCTACGGCCTCGTGCGCAGCCTCGACAAGCCGCGTCAGGGCGCCGTGTGGTTCGGCATCGCGCTCGGCGGCATGGCCCTCGCCTCGTCGCCGCTGATGACGCTCTCCCTGTGGATCGCGGGCATCGGCGTCGCCACGATCTGCCGAGCCCTACCCCTGCGCATGCTGCTGCTGGTGTCCACGCCCGTGGCGCTGCTCATCGCCTGCACATGGCCGCTGACCGCGCTCGAGCTCGCGGGCGGTGCGCGCGCCTGGCTCGGCGAATGGGCGGACATCGGCTTCGACGCCTTCAGCGGGCCGACACTCAATTCGCTCAGCTACGTCGCCAAGAACCTGGCCCTGTTCGCCTGGCCGGCCTGGCCGCTCGCCGCCTGGTCGCTCTATTCCTGGCGTGGCATGCGACGCGCCCCGCACATCGCCATCGCCCTCGCGTTCACGCTGGTCATCCTGCTGTTGATCGTGCTGCAGGCGCATCAAGGCAACCAGCTCTTCATGCTCGCCCTGCCCGCGCTGTCGATCGTCGCCGCCTTCGGGCTGCCGACGCTCAAGCGCGGCGCGGTCAACGCTATCGACTGGTTCGCGGTGCTGTCGTTTACCGTACTCGCGGGGTTCGTCTGGATCGTGTGGCTGGCCGGCATCACCGGCTTTCCAGCATCGACCGCGCGCAACCTGCGCCGCCTGGTGCCCGGTTTCAATCCGGAATTCAGCTGGCTCACACTGTTCAGCGCATTGCTCGTGACCGGCGCATGGGTGGCGCTCGTGGCATGGCGCGTCTCGCGCAGCCCGAAGGTGCTGTGGCGCAGCGTCGTGCTGTCGTCCGGCGGCACCACGCTCATGTGGGTGCTGCTCATGACGCTCTGGCTGCCGGTCGTGAACTACGGCAGAACGTATCGCGACGTGGCCGCGCAGATCGCCGCGCATCTGCCGGCCGACTACACCTGCATCCGCACCGCGCGCGTCGGCGACGCCCAGCTCGCTTCGTTTGCCTACTTCGGCAAGATGCGCTTCGGCTCGTCCGACGACGACTGCGACGTGCTCCTGCGCCAGGACTCGCAGGACTACAGCGAACCGCTCTCGCTCGCGCCGTACGAATGGCGTCAGCTCTGGGAAGGTCGTCGCGCGGCCGACCGCGACGAGCGCTTCCGACTCTATGTGCTGCAAGAGCGTCCGTGGCGGCGCGCGGCGCGTCCGCGCTGATCGTCCCACGCCATGTGGCATGACATCAAACGCATTGCCGGGCTCGCCTGGCCGGTTCTGATCGGCCAGTTGGCAGTCATCGCCTTCGGGGTGATGGACACCGCGATGGTCGGTCGCGCATCGGCTTTCGATCTGGCATCGCTCGCGCTCGGTGGCTCGATCTACATTACGGTGTACGTCGGCTTGATGGGCATTCTGGTGGCACTCTCCCCGATCGTCGCGCAACTGTTCGGCGCGGGTAACTGGCAAGCCATCGGCGAAGAGGTGCGGCAGGCGTTCTGGCTGGTCCTGTTCCTCGCCGTGCCGGGGGTGCTGATCCTGTCGCATCCGCAGGTCATCCTACGGCTATCGGAAGCCACGCCCGAACTCGAAGCCCGCGCGAGCGCCTATCTTCAGACGCTGGCATACGGCCTGCCCGCGGCGCTGCTCTTTCGCCTTTATTCGTCGCTCTCGACGGCGATTGGGCAACCTCGCATCGTCATGGCCATCCAGGTGACGGGTCTGATTCTGAAAATCCCGCTCAATCTCGCGCTGATCTACGGCATCGAGCGAATGGGAATCCCTGCGCTGGGCAGCACAGGCTGCGCGATTGCGACGACCGCCATCAACTGGGTGTCCTGCGCGCTGGGGCTGACGCTCATGGCACGTCACGCGAAGTTACGTGAGTTCGGCATCTTCTCCCGATTCTGCTGGCCGAACTGGCAGGCGATCCGCGCGCTGCTCAAACTCGGTGTACCGATGGGATTGAGTTATCTGATCGAGGTGACGGCATTCTCGTTCATGGCGATTTTCATCGCCCGACTGGGAGATGTCACGCTCGCCGGGCATCAGATCGCCGCGAACCTCGGAGCGCTCATGTATATGCTGCCGATGTCGATCGGCATTGCCACCTCAACGCTCACGGCACAAGCGATCGGCTCACGCGACTTTGCGCTGGCACGACTCGTCGGACGGCGCGGTGTCGAATTCGCGGGCACGCTGGGCATTCTGCTGGCCGCGCTCATGTGGATCGGACGCCCGCTGATTCTGGCCGCCTACACCTCCGATCCCCTCGTGGCGGCGGTCACCACCCCCCTGCTCGCCGTCGTCGCCCTGTATCACGTGTTCGATGCCCTGCAAGTGACGGCCGTTTTCGTCCTCCGCGCATGGAAGGTGGCTGTCGTGCCGACGGTTATCTACGCGATATCGCTCTGGGGCGTCGGCCTCGGCGGAGGCTATGTACTGGGCTTCGACGTCGGCGGCGTTTCGCCGGCATGGCTGCATGGCGCGGCCGGCTTCTGGTTCGCGAACAGCGCAAGTCTGGCCGTTGCCGCCTTGGGTCTGCTGCTGTATCTGCGCTGGGTGGTGCGCATGAAGGGCTGAGGACAGACGGGGGGGCTGACGGCTAGCGACTGGCCGCAGGCGCCCGCTCGCCGCTCAATGCGCCATCGACGTCCGAGAAGAAGGCGTCATACATGTTGCACGTCAAAATGGTTTCGGTGCGCGCATCTCGCGACATTCATCAGTTGGCTCACGCAACGCGTCGATCTACGTGATCAGCCTGCCCGAAGCGTCTGAGATGACAAATTTCCACGCGGTGAGGTCGACGACATCGGCCTCCTGCCGTCAGGGGCAATGGAAGCGAACAAGTCATACGATAACATTATGACGTGGATAGCGCGACAGGTATTCGTTATCACAACATGCTCTCAAAACCCCATAAGCATGGGAGAATGAGCCAGAACGGGTATACCCGGAAAGGCATTTCAATGATCTTTCCCTAGAATGTTGTCAGATGACATACAACAAATCGCATCGCAACCGTCCGATTTCCTTGATCCAATCTCCGTCCCCTGCCATGCCCCAAACCCCCATCGTTACCGACTTGCGCGTTGTCCCCGTCGCCGGCCGCGACAGCATGCTGTTGAATCTGAGCGGCGCGCACGGCCCCTTCTTCACGCGCAATCTGGTCATTCTTCAGGACAGCGCCGGGCACACCGGTGTTGGCGAGGTCCCCGGCGGCGAAGCCATCCGCAAGACACTCGATGACGCCCGCCCCTACGTCGTCGGCCAGTCCGTCGCCAACATTCAGGCCATCCTGGGCCAGACGCGTCGCGCATTCGCCGATCGCGATTCCGGTGGCCGCGGCCTGCAGACGTTCGATTTGCGTACGACAATTCATGCCGTCACCGCACTTGAGGCCGCGCTGCTCGACCTTCTGGGGCAGCACCTCGAAGTGCCCGTCGCCGCGTTGCTCGGCGAGGGTCAGCAACGCAGCGAAGTGGCAATGCTCGGCTACCTGTTCTTCATTGGCGACCGGCACGCCACGGACCTCCCTTACGCGGACAATCGGGCTGCGCGAGACAACTGGGAGCGCGTTCGCACGGAAGTCGCCATGACGCCCGACGCAGTCGTGCGACTGGCGGAGGCAGCACACGCACGCTACGGCTTTCAGGACTTCAAGCTCAAAGGCGGCGTACTGGAGGGAGACGCGGAGATCGAAGCCGTTACGGCGCTCGCCAAGCGGTTCCCGCATGCGCGAGTGACGCTCGATCCGAACGGGGCATGGTCGCTTGCCGAAGCGGTGCGCCTGTGCCGCGACCAGCACGACGTGCTCGCCTATGCCGAAGATCCCTGCGGTGCGGAAAACGGCTACTCGGGGCGTGAGGTCATGGCGGAATTCCGTCGCGCGACGGGCCTGCCGACAGCCACCAACATGATCGCGACCGACTGGCGCCAGATGGGGCATGCGATCCAGTTGCAGTCGGTGGACATTCCGCTGGCCGACCCGCATTTCTGGACAATGCAGGGCTCGGTGCGCGTGGCGCAGATGTGTCACGACTGGGGCCTCACGTGGGGCTCGCACTCGAACAATCACTTCGACGTGTCGCTCGCGATGTTTACTCACGTCGCCGCTGCCGCGCCTGGACGCATCACCGCCATCGACACGCACTGGATCTGGCAGGACGGTCAATATCTTACGCGCAACCCGCTACAGATCGTGAACGGAAACGTTCAGGTGCCCAGCACTCCGGGGTTGGGTGTCACGCTCGACATGGAGGCCGTCAAAGCCGCGCATGCCCTCTATCTCGAGCACGGGCTCGGTGCACGCGACGACAGCGTCGCCATGCAGTATCTCGTGCCCGGCTGGACATTCGATCCGAAGCGTCCGTGCCTGGTGCGATGACACTGATGACCACCGGGGAAGATACCGTCACGGCGACGCGAAAGTCTTTCGCGGATGACTACGATGGGGTTATGCGTACAAATTGCGGATTTTTCAAAAATTGCGCAAAAAATCCGCACACGCTGTGAAGGCGGTCCGGCAGACGGGAAAACGGGTAGCAAAACGCACCGAATGCCTTGCCCAAAGGCGGAGAAACGGTGCGCCGACAGCATAAAAAAAGCCCAGGCATCAGCCTGGGCTTTCTTCGTCTGGCGGAGCGGACGGGGCTCGAACCCGCGACCCCCGGCGTGACAGGCCGGTATTCTAACCAACTGAACTACCGCTCCAAACTTGCTGCAGCATCGTGATTTCACTCACTTTGCTTTCCTGCTATTCGTTCGGCATTGCCGCGTTTTCACGCGCAAATCACCGAACATCGTAGGTTTTGGCGGAGCGGACGGGGCTCGAACCCGCGACCCCCGGCGTGACAGGCCGGTATTCTAACCAACTGAACTACCGCTCCAAAACCGACAAAAAAACCCGCCTGACTTTCAGCGGGCTTTGTGCCACGACTGCTGGCATTTTCAAACTGACACCGACTCGCTACCGGCACCAATTCTGGCGTCCCCTAGGGGATTCGAACCCCTGTACTCACCGTGAAAGGGTGATGTCCTAGGCCTCTAGACGAAGGGGACAAAATCGTCACTGCTACAACTTTGTCTGTTTCGCGTTACTGCATTTTGCGAAGAACGCTATTCTAAACAACATTTCTTCGCTTGTGAAGCTTTATTTTCAAGTTTTTTGCGTCGTTTTTGCAAGAATCTTGCTTCATCGACGCACCCGAAAACAAAACCTCGGAATCCGTGGTGGAGGTAAGCGGGATCGAACCGCTGACCTCTTGCATGCCATGCAAGCGCTCTCCCAGCTGAGCTATACCCCCGAACAGAGAAATGAGATTCTAATGACAAACCTATTTTCTGTAAATACCCTGCTCGCATTTTTTCCGCATTATTTTGCCGATCCGTGCGACAGATGAAAAAACGGCGACCCATGTGAGTCGCCGTTCTCTTTGGCGCGGCGGCGTGCTGACACGCCACCTCGCCACAAGGCGGATATCTCCGCTTACTGAGCCTCGCCTTCGCGCTTGACCAGCACCGGACCACCCTGCTTCTCGTCGTCGGTGAGTGCCTTGTGCGACAGGCGCAGACGGCCCTTGTCGTCCTGCTGGATCACCTTCACGCGCACCGCTTGACCTTCCTTGAGGTACTCGTTGATGTCCTTGATGCGCTCGTTGGCGATTTCGGAAATGTGCAGCAGACCGTCCTTGCCCGGCAGCACCGAGACGATCGCGCCGAACTCCAGCAGCTTGAGCACGGTGCCGTCGTAGACCTGACCCACTTCCACCTCGACGGTGATCAGCTCGATGCGACGCTTCGCTTCGGCGATACCTTCGGCGCTCGGGCTGGCGATCGTGACCACGCCGTCATCCGAGATATCGATGCTCGTGCCCGTCTCTTCCGTCAGTGCGCGGATGACCGAACCGCCCTTGCCGATCACGTCGCGGATCTTTTCCGGATTGATCTTGATGGTGACCATGCGCGGCGCGAATTCCGACAGTTCCGTACGCACGCCCGATTGGGCTTCCGTCATCTTGCCGAGGATATGCAGACGGCCTTCCTTGGCCTGCGCCAGCGCGACCTGCATGATTTCCTTCGTGATGCCCTGGATCTTGATGTCCATCTGCAGCGCGGTCACGCCGTTGGCGGTACCGGCCACCTTGAAATCCATGTCGCCCAGGTGGTCTTCGTCGCCGAGAATGTCGGTCAGCACGGCGAACTTGTTGCCTTCGAGGATCAGGCCCATCGCGATACCGGCGACCGGCGAGGTCAGCGGCACGCCGGCGTCCATCATGGCGAGGCTGCCGCCGCACACCGATGCCATCGACGACGACCCGTTCGACTCGGTGATTTCCGACACCACACGCACGGTGTAGCCGAAGTCGTCGGCACCCGGCAGGCATGCGACGAGCGCACGCTTGGCCAGACGGCCGTGACCGATTTCGCGACGCTTGGGCGAGCCCACACGGCCCGTTTCGCCGGTCGAGAACGGCGGGAAGTTGTAGTGCAGCATGAAGCGATCACGGTACTCGCCTTGCAGCGCGTCGATGATCTGCTCGTCGCTCTTCGTGCCGAGGGTGGCAACCACCAGCGCCTGCGTTTCGCCGCGCGTGAACAGCGCCGAGCCGTGGGCACGCGGCAGCACACCGGTGCGGATGGTGATCGGACGCACCGTGCGCGTGTCGCGGCCGTCGATACGCGGCTCGCCGGCCAGGATCTGGCTGCGCACGATCCTCGACTCGAGATCGAACAGGATGTTGCCGACTTCGATCTCGTCCGGCGCTGCACCCCCTTCGCTCAGCTTGGCAAGAACGTCGGTGCTCACCGCACGCAGTTGTTGCGTACGAGCTTGCTTTTCGCGCGTCTGATAAGCGGCGCGCAGCGGGCCTTCGGCCAGCTCGGTCACCCGGGCGATCAGCGCTTCGTTCTTGGCGGCCGCGGCCCAGTTCCACTCCGGCTTGCCGCCTTCGCGCACGAGGTCGTGAATGGCGTTGATCGCCGTCTGCATCTGCTCGTGGCCGAACACCACGGCACCCAGCATCACGTCTTCCGGCAGCTCCTGTGCTTCCGATTCCACCATCAGCACGGCTTGTTCCGTACCGGCGACGACCAGGTCCAGCTTAGACTTGGCGATCTGCTCACGCGACGGATTCAGCACGTACTGGCCGTCGATGTAGGCCACGCGCGCGGCGCCGACCGGGCCGTTGAACGGCAGACCCGAGACGGCCAGTGCAGCCGAGGCGCCGATCAGGGCCGGAATATCGGCCGGCACGTCCGGGTTGAGCGAGACGACCTGCACCACGACCTGCACTTCGTTGTAGAAGCCTTCCGGGAACAGCGGTCGGATCGGACGGTCGATCAGGCGCGACGTCAGCGTTTCGTTTTCCGACGGACGGCCTTCACGCTTGAAGAAGCCACCCGGAATCTTGCCTGCGGCATAGGTCTTTTCCAGGTAGTCGACCGTCAGCGGGAAGAAATCCTGGCCCGGCTTGGCGTTCTTGGCACCAACGACCGTGGCGAGCACAACGGTGTCGTCCATGTCGACGAGCACGGCACCGGACGCCTGACGGGCGATCTCACCGGTCTCCATGCGAACCGTGTTTTGTCCCCATTGGAAAGACTTCACGACTTTATTGAACATTTGCACTCCTATATCGAATCGCGCGAATGCAGCAGCGGCGCGATATCGCTGCCGGGGTGGTCCCGACGCCTTACAGGGGGGAGTGTTATGCCATTCCAGCGTTGCTCGGCCGACTGCCGTGCATGTCTGATGCGACCCTGGAATGACACAAGCCCTGCTTGCCGACGAGGCCCCGTAAACCGAGATTTCCGAGGTTTCCTAGATTTGGCCGAGACCCGGCTCTGTGAGTTCGGGTCCAGTCCCCAACGGCCGTCCTCTTCGGAACATCCACCGGGGTAACGCCCAAAAACAAAATGCCTGCATCAGCACGCTGATACAGGCATCTCGTCGTAATCGTAATCGCTTACTTACGCAGGCCCAGCTTCTCGATCAGGGCGCGGTAGCGATCCGCATCCTTGCCCTTGAGGTAATCAAGCAGCTTGCGGCGGCGGCTCACCATGCGCAGCAGACCGCGGCGGCTGTGGTGATCCTTCATGTGGGCCTTGAAGTGCGGGGTCAGTTCGTTGATGCGCGTGGTGAGCAGCGCAACTTGCACTTCGGGGGAGCCGGTGTCATTGGCGGTGCGGGCGAATTGCGCCACGACGTCCGACTTCTTGATATCTGCGTTCGACATTTGCTTTCCTTGGAGACAGGCGGTCACGGAAGAATGGCCGTGCCGTGAACTTACAAAAACATGCGCGGCATCGCCGCACACAAACAAAACTGCAAGTGCGCGATTATACGGGAATCGGCATCGCGACGCCACAATTTTCCGCACTTCGCCCCAGCCCGCCGGGCTGGTCGCCGTTTTTTCGACCGGAAACGACGATCTTCACTGGGACAATCGCGCCAAACGCCACCGATTATCCCGAAAATTCCGACCAATTCGACGGCACGCCTTGCCCTCCGGTCCGTCCGAGGCCATTCCGGCCCGAAGCCCCAGGTCCGGCGCCAGTCCCGATCCCGGACGCTCAGCGCTGACGCGCCATGCGGCAGGTACTCGGCAGCGCCACCTTGCTGGCCGGCAACTCCATGACCGTCTTGAAGCCATAGCCGGAGCCCTCATTATCGAACTTCACGCCCGGCTCGCCCGCGCGGCGCATCACCGAGACGTACAGCGGCTCGATCATCTGATGGTCGTTCGCGCGCACCCAGGCGTCGGTCGGCGCCTCGCGAATGCGTCGATTCTCCAGCGCGCGGGCCACCGTCGTCACGTCGGTCGTGCCGGCTTGCTCGAGGGCTGCCGCGATCATGTCGATCATCACGCTCATGCGCAACAACGGGTAGTCGTCGCGCGCCTCGGGATAGCGGGCCCGGAACGCCTTGTAGAAGGCGTCGGAAGCTTCGCCGCCCACGTTCGGATGCCACTCCGCGACCGCGTAGACGCGCCCCACGCCAGCATCGCCCAGCGCAGCCGGCGCACCGAGTGCGTTGCCGTAGAACGTGTAGAACTTCAGCTCCATGCCCTGCTCGCGCGCGGCCTTCACCAGCAGCGTGAGATCGTTGCCCCAACTGCCCGTGACCACCGTATCGGCGCCGGACGCCCGAATGCGCGCGAGATAAGGGGTGAAGTCCTTCACGCGTCCGACCGGGCTGAACTGTTCGCCCACGATCTGCACGTCCGGGCGCTTCGCACCGATCATCTGGCGAGCGAGACCCGCGACCTGACGCCCGAAGCTGTAGTCCTGGTTGAGCAGATAGACCTTCTGGATGCCGCCGTCTTCCTTGATGGCCTCGGTCAGCGCCTGCATACGCATGGCCGCGTTGGCATCGAACGCGAAATGCCAGAAGCTGCATTGCTCGTTCGTGAGCGCCGTGTCGACCGCGGAGTAGTTGAAGAACAGCATGCGCTGCCCCGGTTCGCGGGCGTTGCGCTTGTTGATCGCGTCGATCAGCGCCGACGCCACCGCCGAACTGTTGCCCTGCAGCACGAACGGGATGCCCACGTCGCCCGCCGCCTTGAGCTGGATCAGACTGTCCTCGACAGCGCCCTTGCTATCGAAGACGGTGAGCTCCAGCGGATGAGCGCCGTCGCGCAGTTTCACGCCGCCGCGGGCGTTGACGCGATCGATGGCGAAGCGCAGATTGCGCTCGACCATGGCACCCGCATTGCCGAATGGCCCACTCATCCCTTCGATCAGCGCGAATCGGATCGGCGGCGCCGCGTGCGCCAGACCGGCCGCGGCCAACAAACCGAGTGCGCACCAGTGCGCCAGCAAGACTTGAAATTTCATCGGGGCCCCAGTGACTGTCTCGGCGCGAATCATAACGTCCCGCACCCCACGGGGCAAGCCGAGGCGCCCCACGATGACGCACGCAGCGTTATCCTATCGGCATGCCGCCGAGCGGCCGTTCACCGATGGCGCTTTGGGCCCGTCGACGCTGCCGATGTCGTCGCCAACGCCATTGAAGTCCGTCACCCGAGACCAACCATGACTCATCCGTACCAGGCGCGCGCCGACGCCGTGCGTTGCACAGCCCCCCGCTCGGACGCACTCTCCCATCGAGCTTCCGCCGAGGCCCGCTCGCCTTCGCCGCGGCTCCCGTCACCACTCACGCCGTCATTCACGTCGTCGCTCATATCGGCGATCGGCTCGATGTTCGTGCCCCTGCGCGGGACCACCGCGTTGCGCTGGCTCGCGATCGGCGCAATGGCGCTGTCGCTCACGGCCTGCTACACACCGCCCTGGCAACAACTGCCGCCGAACGCGTCGCAGGCCGACGTGCAGGCGCAGTTGGGCAGACCCCGGGAGGTCTACCCGCTCGCCCCGGGTGTGACGCGCTGGCTCTACCCGACCAAACCCTTCGGCGAAGAAACGATCGCCGCCGATTTCGACGCGCAGGGCCGCTTGCTGGGAATGGCGCAGGTGCTGTCCACGCCCGAATTCAACAAGGTCGAGATCGACAAGTGGACGAAGACCGACGTGCTGCATCACTTCGGCGAGCCGGTCGAAACGTCGTACTTCCCGCTCATGAAGCGCGAAGTCTGGACATATCGCTTCAAGCAGGACGACGTCTGGTACTCGATGATGAACTTCTACTTCGACCCGAACGGCATCGTCAAAACTACGCAGATCAGCCCGGACCCGTTGCACGAGAAGCGCGAAAACAACCTGTTCTGAGGCCCGTCGCCCTCGATCCCGATCCCGATCCCGATCCCGATCCCGATCCCGATAGCAAAACCGCCCGCCCACCGGATTTCCCGGCGGCGGGCGTTTTTTTCCGACACACGCCACGACGTGCATCGGTCGATCGATCCGCCGCACGAGCACGAGGCTTACGGCGTGAGTTGCGGGTTGAGCTTTTCGGCCTTCGAATACAGCTTGTTGAGCGCCGACAGATACGCCTTGGCCGACGCGGCCACGATATCCGGATCGGTGCCCACGCCGTTGACGATCCGGCCGGCCTTCGACAGACGCACCGTCACTTCGCCCTGCGATTGCGTACCGGTGGTGATCGCGTTGACCGAGTACAGCAGTTGCTCCGCACCGCTTTGCACCTGCGACTCGATGGCGTTGAGCACCGCGTCGACAGGGCCGTTGCCTTCCGCCTCACCGACCAGTTCCTTGCCCTCGGCCGTAAAGACGACACGCGCGCTCGGACGCTCGCCCGTCTCGGAATGCTGCGCCATCGACACCAGATAGAAGTGCTCGCCGCCTTCGGCCTGCGCCTCGTTCGAGACGATGGCGAGAATGTCTTCGTCGAAGATCTCGGCCTTCTGGTCCGCCAGCTCCTTGAAGCGGGTGAACGCGGCATTCACGTCCTGCTCCGACTCCATCTCGATGCCCAGTTCCTGCAGGCGCTGCTTGAACGCGTTACGGCCCGAGAGCTTGCCCAGCACGATCTTGTTGGCGGTCCAGCCCACGTCTTCCGCGCGCATGATTTCGTAGGTGTCGCGCGCCTTGAGCACGCCGTCCTGATGGATGCCCGACGCGTGAGCAAACGCGTTGGCGCCCACGACCGCCTTGTTCGGCTGGACGTTGAAACCGGTGATCTGCGAGACGAGCTTCGAGGCCGGCACGATCTGCGTCGTGTCAATGCCCAGATCCAGGCCGAAGTAATCCTTGCGGGTCTTGAGCGCCATCACGACTTCTTCGAGCGACGTATTGCCCGCGCGCTCGCCCAGACCGTTGATCGTGCACTCGATCTGACGCGCGCCGCCCAGTTGCACGCCCGCGAGCGAGTTCGCCACGGCCATGCCGAGGTCGTTGTGGCAGTGCACCGACCAGACGGCCTTGTCCGAATTGGGCACACGCTCGCGCAGCGTGCGCACGAGCTGACCGTAGAGTTCCGGCACGCCGTAGCCGACGGTATCGGCCACGTTGATGGTCGTCGCGCCTTCGTTGATCACGGCTTCGAGCACGCGGCACAGGAAGTCCAGATCCGAGCGGCTGCCGTCTTCGGGGGAGAACTCGATGTTGTCGGTGAACTGACGCGCGTAGCGCACGGCGAGCTTCGCCTGCTCGAACACCTGGTCCGGGCTCATGCGCAGCTTCTTCTCCATGTGCAGCGGCGACGTGGCGATGAAGGTATGGATACGCGAGGAGTTCGCGCCCTTGAGCGCCTCGGCCGCACGCGCGATGTCGCGATCGTTGGCGCGGGCGAGCGAGCACACGGTGCTGTCCTTGACGATACCCGCGATCGCCTTGATGGCTTCGAAGTCGCCGTTGGAACTGGCGGCGAAGCCGGCTTCGATGACGTCCACACGCAGACGCTCCAGTTGGCGGGCGATGCGGATCTTCTCCTCGCGCGTCATCGACGCGCCCGGCGACTGCTCACCGTCGCGCAGGGTCGTATCGAAAATGATCAGCTTGTCAGCCATGTCTTTCTCCTGTGGGGGTCTCGTAGCGTTCGGTTTGTTCTTGATGTCGTCGCACGGCGCATTCACTGCGCACCGACCGGGGCCGGCGTGTGAGCGTCGAGCAAGGCGGGCAACTGCCGGGAGGGGGAATCAGCGCGCGACGCGCGCAGGCATGGCCGTCCCGCGAGCGGGGAAATGGCCTAGCGTTGGCGGTGCGAGAGGACGGCCCGAAGCCGGGATGGCGCCAGAAATCATGAGCGCCAATATAGTCGGAAACCGGTGATTTCGCAACGCGCGCCGGCCCTGCAAGCCTTGTCCCGACGGGCGCACGACGCCATCGGCGGCACGACGTCACCCCCAAACGAAACAGCCCGGCGCGGTGGCCGGGCTGCGGGTCGGAAATCGATGGAAAGCGATCGAAAGCGACAAAGCGGGGGATCAGAGCGGCGGAATGCGCAGCACCTGTCCCGGGTAGATCCGGTCGGGGCTGGTGAGCATCGGCTTGTTGGCCTCGAAGATGGCGTTGTACTTGTTCGCATCGCCGTAGACGGCCTTCGAGATGGCCGAAAGCGTATCGCCCGACTGGACGGTGTGATACGTCGCCTCGGCGGAAGCCGTCGACACCGACATCTTGTCGTCGACCGCCGCCACGCCCTTCACATTACCGCAGCACAGCAGGATCTTTTCCTTGGTCGCCTGATCCGGCGCCACGCCGAACACCGTGACGGTGCGTGTGGCGCCATCGAAGGTGACGGTCAGACCGGTTGCGTCCAGATTCTGCGTCGAGATGTAGTTCTGAATGGCCTCAGCGGCAACACGGTTGGCCTCATCCGCATCAGGCCCGGGTGCCGGCGCTTCGGCAGCCTGCGCCTTGCCCAACAACGCTTCGCCAGCTTCTTTCACGAAATCCAGAATGCCCATGATTTCTCCTTCGTCACGTCGAACAACGGAAACAGCTCGGATCCGGCCAATCTGTCACGACCTGTCCGGGCCAACGGGGGGTTACTTCCGAGCTTGCCGTCACCAAGCCTACCTCAAGATGATGACGACGCAGCGAACAGTCCCACACGATCCCGACCTGCCGATGCGCAACGTCGAATACGGCAGGAGGCGCGTCGACGCGCCCCTTGTCATACGGCGTTACTCGTCGACTTCGCCGAAGATGCGCTGCCGGCGGCCCTTCAGGAAACGGAACGCCCACAGTACGTATCCGGAGATGCTGTACAGGCAGAACAGGCCGAAGAGCACCAGCGGGGGGTCGGACGACACCAGAATGAAGCCGACCATGAACAGCAGCACCACGCCGAACGACACGCGCTGGCGCACGTCGAGCGCCTTGCCGCTGTAGAACGGCGCGTTCGACACCATCGACATGCCCGCGTAGATGGTCAGGCCGAATGCCACCCACGGCATCCAGAACACGTTGACCGGCAGCTTGTTGTCGATGGTGATCCACACGAAGCCCGCGACGAGCGCGGCCGCCGCGGGACTCGCCAGCCCCTGGAAGAAGCGCTTGTCGACCACGCCGATGTTCGTGTTGAACCGCGCCAGACGCAGCGCCGCGCCGGCCACATACACGAAGGCGGCGAGCCAGCCCCATTTGCCGATCTCGTGGAGAATCCACTCGTACATCACCAGCGCGGGCGCCACGCCGAACGAGGTCATGTCCGAGAGCGAATCGTATTGCTCGCCGAAAGCGCTCTGCGTATTGGTCATGCGGGCCACGCGCCCATCCATGCCGTCGAGCACCATCGCGAAGAAGATGGCAATGGCGGCCTGCTCGAAGCGATCGTTCATGGCCTGCACGATCGCGAAGAAGCCGCAAAAAAGCGCCGCCGTCGTGAACGCGTTCGGCAGCAGGTAAATACCTCGATTGCGCGGACGCACCGGCAGATCGTCCTCCACACCCGGGTCGTGGTCTTCGTTCATCGATGGCTCAGTGGATGATGGCTTGTGACGGCCGAACGGCGAGAGATGCCTGACGTTGTTGCGCAAACGGCCGCGATGGTTTTCCGGCATCTGTACCTCCTTGACGATGCTGAGACTACGGGCAAGCCCGCGACGGATCACCGCTTGGAACGCGAGAAGCGAAAGCAGTTGCAGACCGTTCGGGCGGCGGTGTGCGACGTGGCGTCGCAGCGCCGCCCGAGTGGCCATCGTTCTACGATGCGAGTGGCTTACAGTTCGGCGAGAATCGTCGAGGTCGCCGAGACCTTGTCGCCGATCGCCACGCGCGGGCGCGAACCCAGCGGCAGGTACACGTCGACACGCGAGCCGAAGCGAATGAAACCGTAGCGCTGACCGCGCGTGAGCCTGTCGCCGGCCTTCACGTAGCACAGGATGCGGCGTGCGATGAGGCCCGCGACCTGCACGCTCGTGACGATCTGACCGCCTACGTCGATCACCAGCGCGTTGCGCTCGTTCTCCAGCGACGCCTTGTCGAGATCGGCGTTGAAAAAACGTCCCGGGAAATATTCCACCTTGGTCACGGTGCCGTCAACCGGCGCACGGTTCGAATGAACGTTGAACACGTTCATGAACACGCTGATCTTGAGCGCTTCGCGGCCAGCGTAGGGGTCCTGCGTGGTCTCGATCGCGACGATGCGACCATCGGCCGGCGAGAGCACGGCGCCCGGCTGTTGTGGCACCTGGCGCGGAGGATCGCGGAAGAACTGGAGTACGAACAGGGCGATCACCCAGAACGGCGCGGCCCAAAACACGCCGGCCATGAAATGCACGACGAGCGCGACGGCGACGGCGATGCCCAGGAAGGGCCAGCCCTCGCGGGCAATGATCGGGTGAGGATAATTCATGCGATTGAACTCGCGTCCTTGGTAAAACGGTTGAGTGAGCGGGTCGGCCTGCGTTGGGCCAAACCATGGCGTGGCGGCATTGTAGCAATGCGCGCGCCGCGGCGACACTTTTTCCCCCATCGACATGGGCGCGTCGCCGTGCGCAAACGCGCTCGGCACCCGGCGCGGGATGCAATCGGGACACAAGCGGCACACAAACGAAAAGAGCCGTCCGCCTCGCCACAGCAACCGCTACGGCAAAACGGACGGCCCAAGGCGACGATCACGCCGGCAAGGCAATCCCATGCACTGCCGGCGCACCGTCCGCCGCCGGCGCCCACCGTCCGAACCTGCTTCCGGACGAGCGCACCGCGCGGCGCGTCGTACTTAGTTCTTCGACTGGTCGACCAGCTTGTTCTTGGCGATCCACGGCATCATCGCGCGCAGCTTGCCGCCCACTTGCTCGATCTGGTGCTCGGCCGTGATACGACGGCGCGAGATCAGGGTCGGGGCGCCGGCCTTGTTCTCCAGAATGAACGACTTGGCGTACTCGCCCGTCTGGATGTCGGTCAGGCACTGCTTCATCGCCTTCTTCGTCTCTTCGGTCACGACGCGCGGGCCGGTGACGTACTCGCCGTACTCGGCGTTGTTCGAGATCGAGTAGTTCATGTTGGCGATGCCGCCTTCATAGATCAGGTCGACGATCAGCTTGAGCTCGTGCAGGCACTCGAAGTAGGCCATTTCCGGCGCGTAACCGGCTTCGACCAGCGTTTCGAAACCGGCCTTGATCAGCTCGACGGTACCGCCGCACAGCACGGCTTGCTCGCCGAACAGGTCGGTTTCCGTTTCCTCACGGAAGTTCGTTTCGATGATGCCGGCACGGCCGCCGCCGTTGGCGGCAGCGTACGACAGGGCGATGTCGCGCGCGGCGCCCGACTTGTCCTGCGCCACGGCGATCAGGTGCGGCACGCCGCCGCCTTGCGAGTACGTCGAGCGCACCGTGTGACCCGGGGCCTTCGGGGCGATCATGATGACGTCGAGGTCGGCGCGCGGGATCACGCAGCCATAGTGCACGTTGAAGCCGTGCGCAAAGGCCAGCGCGGCGCCTTCCTTGATGTTGCCGTGGACTTCGTTCTTGTACACGTCGGCGATCTGCTCATCGGGCAGCAGCATCATGACGATGTCGGCCGACTTCACGGCTTCCGCCACTTCCTTGGTGTTCAGGCCGGCGTTGACCGCCTTGTTCCACGAAGCACCGTTCTTGCGCAGACCGACCGTCACGTTCACGCCGCTGTCCTTGAGGTTCAGCGCGTGGGCGTGGCCTTGCGAGCCATAGCCGATGATCGTGACTTGCTTGCCTTTGATGAGGGAGAGGTCTGCGTCTTTGTCGTAGAAAACTTTCATTTGGAATTGTCCCGTAATGCCAAAAAATAACTGAAATCAGAATGGATCGAAATCCGCTTACCGCGTTGCCGTTGCCGGTCAGACCTTCAGGATGCGCTCACCACGCCCGATCCCCGACCCGCCGGTACGAACCGTTTCGAGAATCGCCGTGCGATCGAGTCCTTCGATGAATGCGTCGAGTTTCGACGAATTGCCCGTGAGTTCGATCGTGTAGGTCTTTTCGGTAACATCAATGATGCGGCCGCGGAAAATATCCGACATCCGCTTCATCTCTTCGCGCTCCTTGCCCACGGCGCGCACCTTGATGAGCATCAACTCACGTTCGATGTGCGCCCCTTCGGTCAGATCGACCACCTTCACCACCTCGATAAGACGGTTCAGGTGCTTGGTGATCTGTTCGATGACGTCGTCGGAGCCCGTCGTGACCACCGTCATGCGCGAGAGCGACCGATCTTCGGTCGGCGCGACGGTGAGGGTCTCGATATTGTAGCCACGCGCCGAGAAGAGACCGACCACGCGCGACAGCGCCCCCGGCTCGTTCTCGAGCAAAACAGAAATAATGTGCCTCATGGTGTATCCCGGATTGTCCTGGTGTAGGGACAGCGCAAGCGCCTGCCGGCGTCTGCGGCTTCGCTTCGTGCGCGTCCGCGCCTTGTCTTACAGATCTTCCGAACCGAGCAGCATCTCGCTGATGCCCTTGCCCGCCTGGACCATCGGCCAGACGTTCTCGGTGGGATCCGTTTGGAAATCCACGAATACCGTACGGTCCTTGAGCGCCAACGCTTCGCGCAGTGCCGGCTCGACGTCCGACGACTTCTCGATGCGCATGCCAATATGACCGTAAGCCTCGGCCAGCTTCACGAAGTCCGGCAGCGCATCCATGTAAGAACTGGAATAACGCTTGCTGTACTCGATCTGCTGCCACTGGCGAACCATGCCCAGATAGCGGTTGTTGAGCGACAGGATCTTGATCGGCGTGCGGTACTGCAGGCACGTCGAGAGCTCCTGGATGCACATCTGGATCGAGCCTTCGCCGGTGATACAGGCGACTTCCGCATCCGGGTGCGCCATCTTCACGCCCATGGCCGCCGGCAGGCCGAAGCCCATCGTGCCCAGACCGCCGGAGTTGATCCAGCGGCGCGGCTTGTTGAAGCGATAGTATTGAGCGGCCCACATCTGGTGCTGACCGACGTCCGAGCACACGAACGCTTCGCCGTCGGTGAGCTTCCAGTACGTCTCGACCACGTGCTGCGGCTTGATGATCTCGCTCTTGCGATCGAACGCGAGGCAATCGCGCGAGCGCCATTGCTCGATCTGCTTCCACCAGTCGGCCAGCGCCGCGGCGTCCGGGCCGTGTTCGGCCGTCTGCAGGTTCTCGATCATTTCACGCAGCACTTCCTTCACGTCGCCGACGATCGGGATATCGACCTTCACCCGCTTCGAGATCGACGACGGATCGATATCGATATGGATGATCTTGCGTGCGTGGGAGGAAAAGTGCTCCGGATTGCCGATCACGCGGTCGTCGAAGCGCGCACCGATGGCGATGAGCACGTCGCAGTGCTGCATGGCCATGTTGGCTTCGTAAGTGCCGTGCATGCCCAGCATGCCGAGGAACTTGGGATCGCTCGCGCGATACCCGCCCAGGCCCATGAGCGTGTTGGTCACCGGATAGCCGAGCAGATCGCAGAACTGGTTCAGTTCCTTCGACGCCTCGGCCAGGATGATGCCGCCGCCAGTATAGATATAGGGACGCTTGGCCGAGAGCAGCAGGCTCATCGCCTTGCGGATCTGGCCCGAGTGGCCCTTGGTGACCGGATTGTACGAGCGCAGCGACACCGTCTTCGGATATTCGAAGCGGCAGCGCGCCTTGGACACGTCCTTCGGAATATCGACCAGCACCGGACCCGGACGGCCCGTCTTGGCGATGTAGAAGGCCTTCTTGATGGTGGCGGCGAGATCGCGCACGTCCTTCACGAGGAAGTTGTGCTTGACGCACGGACGGGTGATACCGACCGTATCGCACTCCTGGAAGGCGTCCTGACCGATGGCGGCCGTGGGCACCTGCCCGGTGATGATCACGAGGGGGATCGAATCCATGTACGCCGTGGCAATGCCGGTGACCGCATTGGTCACGCCGGGGCCCGACGTCACGAGGCACACGCCGACCTTGTCGGTGGAACGCGAATAAGCGTCGGCCGCATGCACGGCTGCCTGCTCATGGCGCACCAGAATGTGCTGGATCTTGTCCTGCTTGTAGAGTTCGTCGTAGATGTAGAGGACCGAACCGCCGGGATAACCCCACAGATGTTCGACCCCTTCTTCCTGAAGCGAGCGCACGAGGATCTCGGCGCCAATCATGTCTTCGGAAGTATTTTGGTGGCGTGCAGCTTCCGCCTCGGAGAATTCCGCGCTTGGCATGTTCATCGTCGACCTTTCAAAGTTTCGGCAAAAATTTTGATCGGGTGCTCTCCCCGCGGACTTGTGGCCCGGGCTCAAGCTGCGCGTCTGAATGATGGACACACCGGATAGGCGTGCCGATATTGAGACAATCACAGATATTGCGAACTGGCAACGTTACCGGTTTGCAGCAAAATGGTCAAGCAGGTTTATGCATTTGCAGCATGATGACGAAGTTGCCTCGCGGATTTCCCACACCATGCGCCGTGCCGCCCCATGCTGGTGCACAATCTTCACACCATAGGAATGTGGCCGGCTCGATCGCCGTCGTCATGCGACACCGCCGTCTGCAAAAGCGGTTACAGCGGAGCGCGTTTTTGGTAGCATCCGCACCGACTACGCAATCTTTACGTAATCTTTACGCTTACACGGCATTTCAAAGGCGCAGCAAACAAAATACTGCGTACACCCCACCGGATGGCATCTGACAAGGAACTGGCGGATTTTCTCGCAGGCATCGAACGACGAGCCTTCAAGCAGGCCGTCTATGCCGTACGCGACGACGAGGCCGCCCTCGATATCGTTCAGGATGCGATGATCCGCCTGGCCGAGAAGTACGGCGACAAGCCGCCGGCCGACCTGCCGCTGTTGTTCACGCGCATTCTCCAGAACACCATTCACGACTATTTCCGCCGGCAAAAGGTGCGCAACACCTGGGTCACGCTGTTCTCTAACCTTGCCGGTCCGGGAGACGACGATCGCGACGATTTCGACCCGCTGGAAACCTTGTTGAGCGAAGACGGGTCAGTGCGCACGGAGAGCAGCGAGGACTCGGTTTCACGTGCCGAAATTCTCTCCCTCATCGAGGCGGAAATACAGAAGCTGCCGGCACGTCAACGAGAAGCCTTCCTCATGCGTTACTGGGAAGACATGGACGTTGCCGAGACTGCCGCCACGATGGGTTGCTCGGAAGGCAGTGTCAAGACGCACTGCTCGCGTGCCACCCACGCATTGGCACAGGCGTTGAAGGCAAAAGGGATCAGGTTATGAGGCACGATCTGGAAACGAGGGAAATTCGCTTCGCACATCGCGTGCGGCTCGCGCTGGACGAGGCATCCGACACGCCGTCGCCGAACATCGCGGCCCGGCTGGCCGCCGCTCGCCAGGAGGCGCTCGCTCGCAAGAAACCCGAGTCGGTCGCCGTCGTGCAACCGGCACTGGTGCTCGCCGGCGTGGGGACCATGCACACGCCGGACATCGGCGGACCGCGTCGCGCGTTCGACAAGCTGGGCCGCCTGGGCCTGCTCTGGCCGCTCGTCGCCCTGGTGATCGGTCTGGCCGGCATCGCGTACTGGGAACATCAGCAGCACATTCAGGATCTGGCGGACATCGATGCCGCCGTATTGAGCGACGAGCTGCCGTTGTCGGCCTATGCCGATCACGGGTTCAATGCCTATCTGAAGCGTGCCCAGTAGTTCCACCCTTCCCAACCGCCCAGTGACGCGACGCAACGTACTCTTCCTGGTCGCCGCGCTGATCGTGGCCGGTCTTGCCGGCACGGCAGCACTGCGCCGCGCCCAGACGCCGGCCCCCGTGTCCGATGCGCCACCGACGATCGGCGCCTCGGCTTCGGGCGCTGCACCGACGAACGCCCCGGTGGGCAGTCTGTCCGCCAGCGCGCCGCAGGCGGGTAGCGCGGCGCCCGCCGCGGCGCTGCCTTCGCCCGGCGGATACTGGGCCAAGCTGTCCCCGGCACAGCAGGAAGCCCTCGCTCCCCTCGCGCAGGACTGGAATCGCATGGGCGAGCGTCAGCGCGAGAAGTGGATCGAGATCGCCAAGCGCTTCCATGCGCTCTCGCCCGAGGGTCGCAAGCGTCTGCATGACCGCATGGCCGACTGGGTGCGTCTGACGCCCGAGCAGCGCAAGCTGGCGCGTGAGAGTTACCAGAACGCCAGGGCGTTGCCGCCCGAGCGCAAGGCGCAGGTGTGGCAGCAGTACCAGCAGCTCACCGAAGAGCAGAAGAGCCGTCTGGCCGCCGACGACAAGAAGCAGGCAAATCGCCCCAACGTTGTCAGCGCGCCGCCGTCGGGCCGCACGGGCGTGAAGAACCCCTACGCCGTCGTCCATCGCAAGGACGCCGCGGCAGCCGGCAGGAACGGCGCACTGCCTGCGCCCGCCACGGCGCCGGCTTCGACGGCATCCGCCCCGGTGGCAGCGCTGCCGGCGCCTGCGTCCACGGCGCCCTCCACCGCCGCGTCGTCCGCCAGTGCAAGCGCCGCCGGTGCAAGCGCGGCGAATGCCGACAAGAATGGCGACGCCGTCTTCAACTCCGATCTGTATCACCATAACTGACGCCTACCCGCGGGCCTCAGTCCAAGCCATACCGCAACGGCCGCCTACGGGCGGCCGCTTGCATGGTGCGACGGCACCGCGACGCCGCAGCGCCCTGCCGGCTGGCCCATCGGCGCATTCTTCCGCATAATGGGCGACGCATTGCCGGCCGGGCAAAGGGCCTGGCACCCGACACAAGATCCCAGATCACGCTGCGACGAGCGACCGCCGATGACCGACACCGCCACCCAGACTGCCACGCCGCCACGCGCCACGGGCGCCGTCCCGCCACCAGGCCACGGCTACGCGGTACCGACGCTGCGCCGCCGCCTGCTCTCGATGGTCTACGAGTCGCTGCTGCTCTTCGGTGTGCTGTTTCTGGCCGGCTACCTCTTCAGCACCCTGACGCAGCAACGCAGCGGCCTGATGTATCGTCACGCGATGCAGGCCTGGCTGTTCCTCGTGCTCGGCGCCTATTTCGTCTGGTTCTGGACGCATGGCGGCCAGACGCTCGCCATGAAGACCTGGAAAATCCGCCTGGTGGATGCGCGGGGACAGCCGGTGCGTGCCGCGCGTGCGGTCCTCCGCTACGTCCTCGCCTGGTTGTGGGTGCTGCCGGCGATGGCGCTCGACTGGGCGTTCGGGCTGACCGGCTGGGGCAGCGTGTCGCTGCTCGCCGGCTGGATGACGCTCTGGGCCCTCGCCATGCGCGTGGCGCCCGACCATCAGTTCGTGCACGATCGGCTCGCGGGCACACGGCTCGTGAGCGTGCTCGGCAAATGATGGCGCCACCGCCGGCCGTGGCGCGCCGGCTACGGCCCTCACGTCCCCATCTGGTGTATGGCGGCATTCAGGTGGGCCTCTCGCTCATCGTCGCCGTTGCGACCTGGTCTGCCTGGCACAGTGCGTGGACCACCCTCCTGTGGACGACCCTGTGGCTGCCGGTGTCGCACGCCATGGGATTGGCGGCAGGTTTCCTCATGGCCGCGCAGGCCGATCCGACGCCGGAGCGGCGCACAGCCGCAAGCGCCGACATCGCCGTCTGGGCCTACGAGTGCGCGGCCTCGATCCTGTTGCTCGACTTCTACCAGCCGTGGCGCAGCGCCGCCCCACTGCCCCAGCCCAGCGGTCCCGCGCGCCCGGTCGCGATCCTGCTGCTCCATGGCTATGGCTGCAACCGTGCGTTCTGGTTGCGCTTTGCACGTCATCTGGCGGATGCCGGATATCACTGCGACGCGATCAACCTCGAGCCGATCTTCGGCGACATCGACGAGTACGCGGCCAGCATCGCGAGCGCATCGCAGGCGCTGGCCGAGCGCACGCGCCTGCCCGTCGTGATCGTCGGGCACAGCATGGGCGGACTCGCCGCGCGAGCCTGCCTGCGCCAACATCCGACGCTGCCCGTCGCGCACACCATCACGCTCGGCTCGCCGCATTTCGGCACGCTGCACGCGCGCCATGGCATTGGGCTCAACGTCCGGCAAATGGGCATCGGCAGCGAATGGCTCATCGCGCTGGCCAATGGCGAAACGGACGCCGTGCGCGCGCGCATCACGTCCATCTACACCTGCCACGACAACGTGGTGTATCCGACGCGCACGTCTGTGTTGCCGGGTGCACACAACATCGCCCTCGACCGGCTGGGGCACGTTTCGCTCGGCACGCATCCACGCGCCCGCGCGCTGGTGCTCGAGACGCTGGAGCGCGTGGCGCAGGGACTGCGGCGCGGCGCCTGACGTGGCAACCCGAGGCATGCTGTGGCGTCCGTGCGACGTTGCAAGACAATTCGGCGACACGAACGTGACTGTCATCTGCGCTTCACGAAGCCGTGGCGGAATGCTCGCATGTTCAACGCGACGTGCGAGCCGCTATGACGACGACACCGACCTTCGAGTTACCGATCCCCACGCCTGCCGCTCGCGCCGGACATTTCGCAGACGCCCCGCCGGGCCGCCCCGCCAGCCCGCCTGCCAGTCCCCCCGCCGCTCCGCCCTCCACGATCGACCTGCCGCCAGACACCCCCGATCCGCTCGAGCCACCTCCTGAAGGCATCACCCGCTACCGCACGATCTGGCTCTCCGACATCCATCTCGGCACGCAGGGCTGCCAGGCCGAGTATCTGCTCGATTTCCTGCGCCACCACGAATCGGACTACCTGTACCTCGTCGGCGACATCATCGACGGCTGGCACCTCCGTAAGGGCTGGCACTGGCCGCAGGCGCACAACGACGTCGTGCAGAAGATGCTGCGCCGTGCGCGCAAGGGCACGCAGGTGATCTACGTCCCTGGCAATCACGACGAGGCCGCGCGCCAGTTCTGCGGACTCGCGTTCGGCGACATCGCCGTGCGCGACGAAGCGTTCCACACCACGCTCGGCGGCAAGCGGCTGTGGATCACGCACGGCGATCTGTTCGACGGCGTCATCCAGCACGCCAAATGGCTCGCTTATCTGGGCGACTCGCTCTACACGCTCACGCTGCTGCTCAACCGCTGGTTCAACCGCGTGCGCACGCGCTTCGGCTTCCCCTACTGGTCGCTGTCGCAATACCTGAAGCATCAGGTGAAGAACGCCGTGAACTTCATCTCGGCCTTCGAGCATGTGATGGCCGACGAAGCGCGCCGCCGCGGCTGCGACGGCGTGGTCTGCGGCCACATCCACAAGCCCGAGATCCGCGACATCGACGGTCTGCTCTACTGCAACGACGGCGACTGGGTCGAGAGCCTCTCGGCGCTGGTCGAGACGACCGAAGGCGAATTGCGCATTGTCTACTGGACGCAAAAGCGCACGGCACGCGCCAACGTAAAAGCCGCCCCGGTCAGCGTGTAATCGGTCGGCTCCGCGTTGGCTCACCCCGTTTCAAACGCGTTGCTCACCAGATCCACCTGCCACTCCACGCGCACGCGAGGCCTGGAACCGCCGCACGTGCGCCTCACCCGGCACCGTTTCGCGAGCATTCGCACGCGTGCCACCCAACCGCGCCCAGTGCGCGAAGGAGCGCCCGATGAAAATCATGATCGTCACCGACGCCTGGGATCCGCAGATCAACGGTGTGGTCCGCACGTTGAAAAACACGCGCGCTCAGCTCGAAGCCGCCGGCCACCGCGTCGAGCTGCTCACGCCGCAGGAATTCCGCACGATGCCATGCCCGACCTATCCGGAAATCCGTCTCGCGTTCTTCGCTGGCGGCCGGGTGACGCGGCGCATCGAGGAGTTCGCGCCGGACGCCCTGCACATCGCCACCGAAGGCCCGCTCGGCATGGCCGCGCGCAAGTGGGCCATCCGCCATGACTTCCCGTTCACCACCGCTTACCACACGCGCTTCCCCGAGTACGTGCAGGCGCGCTTCGGCCTGCCGCTGGCCACCACCTATCGGTTCCTGCGCTGGTTCCACAAGCCGTCGCGCGCGGTGATGGCCCCCACGCCGGTGGTCAAGCGCGATCTCGAAGCGAACGGGTTCGACAATGTCGTGCTGTGGACGCGCGGCGTCGACCTCGACATCTTCCGTGTGCAGGACGCACATGTGCTAAATTCGGCACATCCGATTTTCCTCTACGTGGGGCGTGTCGCCGTGGAGAAGAACATCGAAGCCTTCCTCAAGCTCGATCTGCCGGGATCCAAGTGGGTCGCGGGCGAAGGGCCGCAACTGGCAGAACTCCGCTCGCGCTACCCCGACGTGAACTACCTCGGCATGCTCTCGCAACCCGAGCTGGCCAAGGTCTACGCGTCGGCCGATGTCTTTGTCTTTCCGAGCCGCACCGATACGTTCGGTCTCGTGCTGCTCGAAGCCATGGCGTGCGGCCTGCCGGTGGCGGCCTACCCGGTCACGGGTCCCATCGACGTGCTCGACGGCTGCCCCGAGGGCGAAGGCGGCGCCCTGCGCGAGGACCTGCGAGAGGCGTGTCTCGATGCGCTCAAGGTCTCGCGGGCGAGCGCCCGGGCCTGGGCCGAGCGCTTCTCCTGGCAGGCCGCGTCCGAGGAATTCGCCTCGCACCTGCACCCGCGCAAGCCCGAGCCGTCGCTCGCGCCTGCACTCTGATCCACCTCGAGAGCCCGTTGCGGCGAGGAACCTGAAGCTTGTTCATCGATCACCCGCCGCCGCGCGACAAACAACCGAATCCGTACAAGGGCAACCGGGGCGTCATGCGGGCATGGCGCGCCCTGAAATACTCCCTGTCCGGATTCAAGTTTGCCGTGTTCGAGGAGAGCGCCTTTCGTCAGGAACTGGCGCTCGCCGCCATTCTGCTGCCTGCCGCGATCTTCCTGCCGGTCACGGCCGTCGAGCGCGTGCTGCTCATCGGCTCCGTGCTGCTCGTGCTCATCATCGAGCTCGTCAATTCGAGCATCGAGGCAGCCATCGACCGCATTTCGCTGGAGCGGCACGAACTGTCCAAGCGCGCCAAGGATTTCGGCAGCGCCGCCGTGCTGGTCGCGCTCGGCCTTTGCCTGCTCACCTGGGCGTCGCTCGCCGGCCCCGTCATCGCCGATCTCGTGCGTACGGCGCTTTTCTGATATCGCCATCCCCCCGCCTTCCCATGCTTGGCAGCATACGGCTGCCGGGTATAATCGGTCGCCGTATACCTGATACTCGTCAACATAAACGCAAGCGGACAAGATCCGTCGCCGAGCTTGCGCCAACCGGGGCCGACAGACATGGAAGCAAAGCCGCCACGCCGAACCCGCGAACGAATTCTTGAGGTGTCGCTTCGACTCTTCAACGATCTCGGCGAACCCAACGTCACCACTACCACGATTGCCGAGGAAATGAAAATCAGTCCCGGCAATCTGTACTATCACTTCCGCAACAAAGACGACATCATCAACAGCATCTTTGCCCAGTTCGAGCAGGAAATCGAACTGCGGCTGCAGTTGCCGACGGATCACAAGCCCACGATCGATGAAGTCTGGACGTATTTGCAGTACATGTCCGAATTCCTGTGGCGCTATCGCTTTCTCTATCGCGACCTCAACGACCTGCTGGCACGCAACCGCACGCTCGAGACGCACTTCAAGGAGATCGTCGGCCACAAGAAACGCTTCGCGAAGCAGATGTGCGAGCTGCTCATCGCCGATCGGGAAATGGAAGCCACGGAGCAAGAAATCGACGTTGCCACGACCAACATGGTGGTGATGTCCACCTACTGGCTGTCGTATCAATTCGTGATGAACCCGCGCAAGTACAACGATCCGGAGGAGATCGGCGCGGGACTGCATCAGTCGAGCGCTCACATCCTCTCGCAACTGGCGCCGTATCTGCGGGGTCGTTCGCGCGAGCTGTACGAGAAGATGGTTCGGGAATCCTCATGCAAGGGAGTCAAGTAAGGCATGTCGTCGGAAGTCAAATCCATCTGTATCTACTGCGGCGCCGCCACCGGCGCACGTCCCGCGTACACCGAAGCGGCGCGCGATCTGGGCCGTCGCATGGCCGAAGCCGGCATCCGTCTGGTCTATGGCGGGGGGAAGGTCGGGCTGATGGGCGTCATCGCCGATGCGGTGCTCGCCCACGGCGGCCAGGCCGTCGGCATCATTCCGAAGGCGCTGATGGAGAAGGAAGTCGGCCACACCGGGCTGACGGAATTGCACGTCGTCGAGAACATGCACCAGCGCAAGCAGAAGATGGCGGATCTCTCGGACGCCTTCATCGCCATGCCCGGCGGCATCGGTACGTGCGAAGAGCTCTTCGAAGTCTTCACGTGGTTGCAGATCGGCTATCACGCGAAGCCGATCGGCCTGCTCAACGTCGAGCAGTACTACGATCCGCTGGTGGCGTTCCTCAAGTCGATGGTGACGGAACAGTTTCTCAAGGGCGCACAACTCGATCAGTTGCAGATCGCCGCGTCGCCCGAGGCATTGCTCGACACGATGCGCCACTTCAAGCCGTCGCAGATCGATCGCTGGGCCAGGCAGCGCACGCAGATCTAAGCGCGCCCCCCGGGCATCGAGCCCGCGTTCCGCTTCGTGATGCCGCGCGACAATTCGTCGCGCGGCATTGCTTTTTGAACTCTCGCGACAGCACTCACTCAGACATTCATGCGCTCGGAGATCCGCGCGCACGCCCGCCTGCCCGCCTGGGTCAATCCTTCCTCGACGAGCAACCTGTCCATGATATTAAAGATGTTTCGCCCGATGCGGCTCCTGCGCTCGCGCTGGCTCCGGCCTCACGCCGGGCTGTTGCTGCGCCGCAGCCTCTGGCATGCCACGCCGCGCGGCGTCGCGGTCGGACTGGCGTGCGGGGTGTTCTTCGGGATTCTGATTCCGTTCGGTCAGATTCTGGTCGCGATGCTCGCAGCCGCCTTACTGCGCGGCAACCTCTTCCTCGCGGCGACGGGGACATTGATCACCAACCCGCTCACCGCGCCGTTCGTCTATCTGGGGGCGCACCGCCTCGGTCGCTGGATGTTCGAATGGACGTCATGGTCGCCGGGTGCGGAAGTCGAAGCCGGCGTTGCCGCGGCGGCACGGGCGAGCGAGAGCTTCTGGGCGCAAGTGGCGCATTTCGACTTCGGTACGGCCACGCTGCACCTGATCACCGGCCTTACGACGTGCGCCGTCGCCGGCGGCATCCTCGCGTACGCGATCGGCTTTTTTGCCATTCGGTGGCATCAGCAGCGCCGCCAGGCCGCTCCCCCTCGCGCCTGAGCGGCGTCCGCGGGATCGTCAGAACGACGAGCCCGGCTCCTTCAGAAACGCCAGTTCCTCCGGCGTCGACACCCGTCCCAATGCCTCGTTGCGATGCGGATAGCGTCCGAATCGCTCGATGACGATCGCGTGCTTTCGCGCATAATCCAGGTTGTCAACGAGCCCCGCCTCCCTGGCCAACTGCTCATACAGGGCGAGCGAAGCGTGCTGGTTCTCCAAAGACTCGTCGTGCTCGAACGGCAGGTAGACGAACACGCGATGTTGCGCGCTCGGCAGGCGCCGATCGTCGCCCTCGGCCACCAGACGACGCGCCACGGCCAGCGCCTTCGCATCGCCCGCGAATGCCTTCGCCTGCCCCCGATAGAGGTTGCGCGAGAATTGATCAAGCACCACGATCAGCGCACAGGCGCCGAGCGGCGTCTGCGCCCAACCGTCCAAATCGCCCGCGAGCGCTTGCTCGTGCAGCGCGCCAAAGCGCGCCCGGATTTCGTTGTCGAACGCATCCGACTTGCGAAACCACTCAGGCCTCGCCAGCCCGAAGTCCGCCGCGTCGGGCGCGCCGAACCAGAAATCGAGAACGGCCTGCCAGGGTTGCGCTTCGCGCGAATGCTCGGTTGCCGGAGTTGCCATCGTGTATCGGATGCGTTGGAAAGCGTTGGAGAATGACACGCATGATGCCAGACTCAAGCGAATGCCAACACCACGCGGCGCGTTCGCGACGTCTTCTTTTCGATCTTCGCCACGCGCAGCGCCCCGATCTCCGAGGTATTGGCCACGTGCGTCCCTCCGCACGGTTGCAGGTCGATGCCCTCGATGCGCACCAGGCGCACGCGTCCGAGCCCGACCGGCGGCTTCACGCTCATCGTGCGCACCAGTTCCGGCCGCGCGGCCATCTCGTCGTCGCTGATGCTGTCGATCGCCACGGGACGCGCTGCCGCCACCAGCGCTGCTAGCCCGGCTTCGACGCTCTCGCGCTCGATCGGCTCGTTGGTCACGAAATCGAGTCGTGCGTATTCGGTGGTAATGCTGCATCCGTCCACCGGATGCGGCAGCACGGCGCACATCAGGTGCGATGCGGTGTGAAAGCGCATGTGACGAAAGCGTCGCTCCCAGTCGATCTCCGCACGCACGACGTCGCCGACCGATAGCCGCGCGAGCGCCTCGGCCTGTCCTTCGGCGGGGACGTGAACGGCGTCGTCGGGCGTGGCGCCCTCACGTTTCGATTTGCGGGTGTCCGCAATGGCGAGACGCGTGCCGTCGGCCAGCACGAACGCTCCGGCGTCGCCCGCCTGTCCACCGCCAAGCGGATAGAAGACGGTGCGATCGAGCATGATGCCTGTCTCGTCGATATGCGTGATGCGCGCCTCGCATTGGCGCAGGTAGGCGTCTTGCCGGAACAGCGCGTCGGTACTCATGGGGTCCTCCTTTGGGAACGGGACATGTTCGCGCGATTTGCGCGCCCTTGACAAGGGACAATCCCGCGCCCACACACCAGTACGGTCCACGGACGCGGCTCGACGCCCCGGGTTCCTCCGCAGCGCCCCAAAACGGCGTCTTTGCGTCGCACGCCCGCCATCCGAGCACGCGGCGCGCCCAAATTCTCCGCAGATTACGGCGACCACCGAAGTTTTGGCGCATCCCGAAAGTCATGGTCCGGCCATCGCTCTACGCTGAGCCCGGTCAGCAGTCTCCACGCAATCACCCACAACGCCAAGGAGTCCGAACATGCCGCCTCGTCTTCGCAATTCACATTCCGTTCCCGATGCCTCGCCGGCCACGCCACCACGCGCCAACGCCCCGGCCGACAGCTTTCCCGCCGAGTTCTCGCATGCCTGCGCACTGCGCGACGTCGACGACCTCGCCGGGGCGGCCGACGCGTTCGGTCGCCTGTGCATGCGCTATCCCGAGCGCGCCGAGACGTTCAAGGCGCTGGGCTACGTCCTGTACCAACGCGGCATGCATGATCGCGCACCGGCGCCGCTGCTCTTCGGCTTTCTGCTCGACGCGAACGACCCCACACCGCTCTACTTCGCCGCGCTCAGCGAACGCCATCGCGGCGAGCACGAAATCGCGCGCGAAATCGCGACCGACGCATTGCAGGTCGCCCAGGCTTCGCACGCGCACGCCCGGCTGGCGGAAGCCGCGCAGCGGCTCGTTGCCACCCTCTGACGACAGCCTGGCGCACGACTACGTCCTCACGCCATTCCACGCTCTCGCAATTCCGCAACCGTGCAACAGGAGGCCCACGATGAAACCCGGATTGAATGTCTTCTCCATTACCGACCCCCTTGCCCATACGCATCGCAACGCATCGACCGCCCAGGCCGACGTCGGCACGGCCGACCGGGCGATGCTCGATGAGGCCATGATGGCGCTGTCCACGCAGCCACCGCGCGCTCCTGACGCCTCGAACGCTTCGAACATCTCGGAGGCATCGACCGGTTCGTTCCCGATGCGAGCGTCGGACGGCCGCCTGCCGGTCCTCACGCATGCGAGGATTTCGGCGCTGCTTCAGCACTTCGTCATGGCAAGCTCGCGCACGTCGATTTTCGCGCTGGCGCGCATGAGCGAGGCGCTCGATGCCGGATCGAACAATAAGACGTTGACGCTCGAGCACCAGGCAGCGAGTGTGGGTACCGGCGTGCTTTGCGTGAATGCGGCGCTGGATTTCCTGGCGGCGACGGGCGCCTTTCTGAATCGATCGAAATCGGCGAAGGAAATCAAGGACGCGCAATGGATGCCGACCCTGGCCAGACTCTCGCCGACGTTGCGCCCTTTGGCGGATCACTTCAAGACGCTGCAGAACGGTGTCGCGAATGTCGCGCTCTTCGGGGCGGTCGGTTCGGCCGGGGCGCTCTGGGCCACCCGGGAGAGTTTGCGCGAGGAATCGCGCCTGCCTGGCCCGACGGCCACCCCGGCGCCCGGTACGGGCACCCCCTCGACCAGCAACGAACTGGAGGGTGTTCAGTTGGCGGCGGCCGCCGCTGGCACCGCCCTGCGGGCCATCATGCCGCCCCTCGTGTCGACGTGCATCAACCTGGACGAAGCCAAGCAGAAGCGCCACCAATACGATTTGCGGGAAGGCCCCGAGGGATCGAACGTCGCCGATAACGACGGACCGGTCGAGCTGAAGCAATTCACGACGACGGAGGTGCTGCCCGGTCGGGCAGACTGGGCATGACGCCACCACTCACGCGCGCATGCGGTACGAGCGGCTCACCGGCGAGCCTGCTGGACAACGTGCGTCTGCGTTCATCATTGCGACAGAACGCGCGCGAGCGGCGCACGAGAGTGGCCGTCCGAAAAACGCACAAATTGAGTGGATCGAGGTGGCTCGCAGGCCTTCGAACCTCAGCCTGCGCGATTGCGCATCCAGTCCGCGGTGCCGTGGAAGGCCTGCATGAGACGCTCCTGCAGCGGCTGTTCGACGCCGATATCCTGCATCGCCCATGCCATGCAGCGCAGCCACTGGTCGCGCTCGCTCGTGGCGATGGGAAACGGCAGATGGCGCGCCCGCAGCATCGGATGCCCGAATCGTTCGATGTAATGGTTGGGCCCGCCCAACCAGCCGCACAGGAACCAGAACAGCTTGTCTCGCGAGCCGCCGAGTTCTTCGGGATGCAGACTGCGAATACCCTCGAACTCGGATTCGAGCTCCATCAGGTCGTAGAAACGGTCGACGAGTTCGCGCACGCGATCTTCACCGCCGAGCAGCATGAAGGCGGTCGGTTGCGCCGCCGCGTCCTGGGCGTCGTCCTTGGGGGATGAGGATGTATTTTCGGTCGTCATGTCCGATATTGTGCCCGACGGCAGGCGTTCGCGCATGGACGCGCGGCAGGATGCCGCGCCACTTCCGCCGGCCCCATGCCGCCACGCTTGCGTCACCCGTCGGCCCCCGTAGCGCATCCGACGGCATACGGAAACGCCGCGTCAGACTTCCCGCAGGGTGCGCAGCGCCGACTGACGCAGCACCGCGCGCAGCCCGCTCCATCCGCCGATCAGCGCGCACAGCACACCGGCACCGACACCGAACACCGGCAGCCACGGATTGAAGTGCAACGCGAACTCGAAGACGTAGCGCGCGAGCGCCCAACCGAGCACGCCGGCCCCGAACGCCGCCAGCAACCCCGCAAGCGCGCCGACGGTCACCAGCTCCGCCAGATGCACATCGCGAAGCTGGCGCGACGACGCGCCAAGCGCGCGCAGAATCCCGCTCTCGCGCATCCGCTCGTCGCGCGTACCGGCCAGCGCCGCGTACAGCACGAGCACCCCGGCCGCGAGCGTGAAGAGGAAGAGCGCCTGCACGGCATCGATCACCTGCGAGAGGATCTGCTGAATCTGAGCGAGCAGCGCGCCCGTGTCGATCACCGTCACATTGGGGAACTGCCGCACCAACGCATCGGCCACGCCCTGCTGCGGCGGGTCGAGGTGGAACGACGTGATCCACGTCATCGGGAATTCGCGCAATGCCGCCGGCGGCATCACCACGAAGAAGTTCACCCGCATCGATCCCCAGTCCAGCTTGCGAAGGCTCGTGATGGGGGCGTCGATGCTCTGCCCGGTCACTTCGAAGCGCAGCGTGTCGCCAAGCTTCAGTCCGAGTGTCTTGGCGATGCCCTCCTCCATCGATATCTGCGGCGACGTCGCATCGCCATACCATTGCCCGGCGGTAATGCGGTTGCCTTCGGGCAACGCCGACGTGTACGAAAGGTTGAACTCGCGCTCGGCCAGACGGCGCGCCCGCTCTTCGGTGTAACTCTCACCGGTCACCGGCTTGCCATTGATGGCGGTCAGGCGTGCGCGGATCATGGGCGAGAGCTGGACGTCGGGCAGCCCGCTGGCACGCAGTTGCGACAGCACGGGGCCGTCCTGCCCCGGCTGGATATCGATGACGAAGCGGTTCGGCGCGTCCGGCGGACTCGACTGGCGCCAGCCGGCAACGAGATCGTTGCGCGTGACGGCAAGCAGCAGCAAGGCCATCAGCCCAAGCCCCAGCGCGACCACCTGCAAAGCGCTGCCCATTCCACGGCGCCGCAGTCCGGCCAGGGCATACCGCCAGCCGATGCCGCCCATCGCACCGCCAGCGCCCCGGCGTCGAGCCCAGGCGGCAAGCCCTCGAATGGCCAGCCACGCGAGCACGCCGAACACCAGCGCGCCGGCGACGAAGCCGCCCGCGACCATCGCCCCGAGACGCAAATCGCGCGCCGCGAACAGCAGCAGCGCGGCAAACGCCAGCGCGCTCGCCCCGTACGCGAACCAGCCCCGCCGGCGCGCGCCGCCCACGACGTCGCGACGCAGCACGTGCAACGGCGCGACTTCCGAGAGCGGCAGCAACGGCGGCAAGGCGAAACCGAGCAGCATCACGAGCGCGCTGGCGAACCCGAACACCGCCGGACGCCACGTCGGCGCGGGCAGTCCCGCCGGAATCACGTCGCCCAACTGCGCGAGCAGCACCCAGTGAGCCAGATAGCCGAGCGCCACGCCAAGCGCGCCGCCGATCAGGCCGAGTCCGATGAATTCGAGCGTCACCATGCCTCGCAGGGCGTGGCGCGACAGGCCCAGGCAGCGCATGACGGCGCAAGCGTCGAGGTGCCGCTCGCTATAGCGGCGCGACGCAATGCCGACCGCCACGGCCGCGAGCACGGCGGCCAGCAGCGCCACGAGCGAGAGGAAGCGCCCGGCGCGATCGAGCGTCTGGCGCACCTGCGGCTGACCGTCTTCCAGTGATTCGAGATGCACACCGCGCGCCTGCTCGGCCGCCGGACGCGCCCAGGCGGCGAACTTGCCGACCTGTGCGTCCGTGCCCGCCACCAGCAGGCGATAGGTGATGCGGCTGCCGAACTGCACGAGCCCCGTGGACGGCAGTTCGTCGAAGCGCATCATCACGCGCGGCGCGAGCGAACCGAAGCCGTAGCCGCGATCCATCTCTCGTGTGATGACGGCGGCGATGCGCAGCGTCCGGTTGCCCACACGAATGGCGTCGCCGGGTTTGACGTGCAAAGCCTCGAGCAGCGCGGCGTCCACCCACACCGTGCCGGGCTCGGGGATGGCGGCGGCGGGGGCGTCCGGCGTATCGGGTTTGGCGTCGGGCGCCGTACGGACCCGGCCACGCAGCGGATAGCCGTCGCTGACCGCCTTCAGGGACGACAGCCGGCTCGCGCTCGCCTGCCCGTTTGCGCCGGTGGCGCTTGCCATGCTGGGGAAATTGGCGACGACGGCGGTGGCCAGCCCGTCGGCCCGGGCCTGACGGGCGAATTCCGGTGACAAGGGAGCGTCGCTGCGAACGACGAGATCGGCGGCGAGCATCTGACGCGCATCGCGTTCGAGCCCGCCCTGCATCCGATCCGAGAGAAAACCCACACTGGAGAGCGCGCCCACCGCCAGCAACAGCGCCACGAGAAGCAGATGCAACTCGCCCGCGCGCCAATCGCGCAGGAACATCCGCCAGGCCTGGCGGGCAACCTCAGTGAACCCCATCGTTCCTCAATCCTTTGACCCGCGCCAGCAACGAGCGCCATCCGCGCCAGACGCGCGGCAGCCACCACCACGCCAGCACGACGAACACCAGCAACAACAAGAGAAAAACGACGGGAAGAAAGAACGCAAGCGCCAGTCCGCCCACCGTAGAGACATCTTCGCCGGCTGAGGCCGCCACATTGGAGAAAGGTTCCGGCGACGTGTTGATCAACGCACGACTGCCCGCCTTGGCCAGATGGGCCGTCCCTGCCAGCGCGCCGCCCGCCAGACCGGCGAGCACCGTGACCGTCGGGTCCATCTGCCCCAACGCCGCCGCACCGAGCACGATCCCGGCCGGGATGCGGATGAACGTGTGCACCGCGTCCCAGGCGCTGTCGACAAAGGGAATCTTGTCGGCGAAGAACTCGATGGCCGCCAGCACACCGGCAGCGGCGATGACCCAGGTCGACGCCAGCACCGCGAGCGACGGCGGCAGATGCAGCCAGCCGAGACGCGCCGCCATCCCCGCGCAGAACACCGTCAGGTACAACCGCAGGCCGCTGCCCCAGGACAGCCCCGCGCCGAGCGCAATCGATTCAAGCATGGTGACCTCGCTGCCGCCGACATGGCGGCGTCGCACGATCACGCGTGGTGAATTGCCCACGCGGTACCGGTTTCCCCGATCGAACGCGCCCAGCGGCGGGAACTGCCGCATGACATCGCCGCTGTGCCGGATTGACCGTTACCGCGTCATTATGCCGCGCGTTGCGGCAACGCACCACCAGTGACGTTTTTTGGGAAAACGCGCAAAGTCGCCGCAGGATGGCCCGGTTTGCCGGTCAGGCCGCGGTGAGTTTCAAGCCGACGAGACCCGCCAGGATCAGGGTCACGCTGGCAATACGCGCGGCGGACGCCGATTCGCCGAACAGCACGATGCCCAGCACGAAGGCGCCGACCGCGCCGATACCGGTCCAGATGGCGTACGCCGTGCCGAGTGGCAGCGAACGCACGGCTAGCGCGAGCAGCCAGACGCTGCCGACCATCGATACGATCGTGAAGACGGAGGGCACGAGACGGGAGAAGCCTTGCGTGTACTTCAGGCCGACGGCCCACGCCACTTCGAGCAAACCCGCGAATACGAGAAGAATCCAGGCCAAGATTGACTCCGATGAAAAGTCGATCGGGGTCGTCCCCGGAGAAGAAGTGATTGCCGCACGCCAGGTCGTCCCGGGCGCGGGTTCCATCGGATACCGAATGAAGTGCGAGACGCGTCAGATGTGCCGACGTGCGCCGACGTAGCGCCATGGCGCCATCACACCCCGCGGCAACGATCCCGCGCCTGCACGAGAGTCGCCGGCGAAGACGTCCTTGCACGCGAGCAACGTCGAATGGAACCCTGCGATTCTAGCAAAGCCATGGCGCGTCGACGCGACACCCCACCCTCGACAGGGGCATTCACTTACAGTGGGACATCTTGTGCCATGCCGCGCGTTGTCGCCTCAAACCGCGGCGTCGACTTCCAGCCGATAGCCCACCCCCGTCTCCGTCAGGATGTGCTGCGGCTGCGCAGGGTCGGCTTCCAGCTTCTGACGCAGATGCCCCATGTAAATACGCAGGTAGTGATTGCTCTCGACGTGTGACGGCCCCCACACTTCCTTGAGCAACTGACGGTGCGTAAGCACTCGCCCCGCGTGACGCACCAGCGTGACCAGCAATCGGTACTCGATGGGCGTGAGGTGGACGGGTTCGCCCGCGCGCGTCACCTTGCGGCGCGCGAGATCGATCTGGATATCGCCGAAGGAGAACGCTTCGTCGAGCGTCTCCGAGTTGCCGCCGCGATGATGACGCCGCAATTGTGCGCGAATCCGGGCGAGCAATTCCGACACGCCGAATGGCTTGGTCAGATAGTCGTCCGCGCCCACATCGAGAGCGATGACCTTCTCCGCCTCCTCGTTGCGCGCCGAGAGGACGATGATCGGCATGTCGGTCCAGCTGCGCACCTCGCGGATGACTTCCACGCCGTCGATGTCCGGCAGTCCGAGATCGACGATGAGCAGGTCAGGCTTGCGCGTGGCCGCCTCGACCATGCCCTGGCGTCCGGCTTCCGCCTCGTGCACGACCATGCCTTCGGCCTCCAGCGAGGTACGCAGGAATCGCCGGATCTGGCGTTCGTCTTCAATCACCACGATGGTGATGGTCGGTTCACTCATGTTCTTGTGTCGCGTTGGCGCCCGGAGAGCGGGGCGACGATGCCCTCTCGTCCGGCCCCCCTTTCCTGTTGCCGTTCGGATTGCCACTCGTTCCGACGTTCGTGCTTCCACTCGCGCTTCCGTCCGACGGCTGCCGGGTGGCACCGGCGTCGAGCCCCGCCTCGGCATCATCGTCGGCGCCTTCCAAGAGCCCCGGAGGCGCCGGCGGCGTCTCTATCGGCAGCGTGAAGACAAACTGCGCGCCGTGCCCGTCCGGCACATTGGTGGCATGGATTTTACCGCCGTGCGCCTGCACGATGGCGCGGCAGATTGCCAGCCCGAGCCCGATGCCGGGTTTCGCGGACTCCTTCTCGCCACGCATGAATTTCTCGAAGATACGCCCTTCCATGCCCGGCGGCAGTCCCGGGCCATCGTCGCTCACGCTCACCTCGACGTCGTCGCCGCGCACGCGCGCGGCGATGGCGATGTGCGAACCCGGTGGTGTGTACTTCGCGGCGTTCTCCAGCAAATTCGTGAACAGCCGTTCGAGCAGGACGGCGTCTAAGCGCAGCAGCGGCAGATCGGCAGGCAGCCGTGTGCTCACTTCGTGCCCCGCGAGCACCCGACGGCACGCGCGCAGCGAAGTACCGACCACTTCTTCGAGCATCTGCCATTGCCGATTGAGCTGCACGCCGCCTTCCTGCAACTTCGCCATATCGAGCAGATTGGTCACCAGCCCGGTCATGCGCTGCGCTTCCTCGTGAATGGCATCGACGAGTTCGGTGCGCAGCGGCCCCGTCGTCTGATCGTTGCGGCTGAGCATGCTCGCGAACCCGACGATCGACGTGAGCGGCGTGCGCAAGTCATGCGAGATCGCCGAGAGCAGCGAGCTGCGCAGGCGCTCCGATTCCATCGTCACCAGTGCGTCCTGTGCGATCTCGACGTAGTGAACACGCTCGAGTGCGAGCGCGATCTGCGCGGCAAACGTGTCGAGGAGCCGCTGCTGTTCGGGCGTGCCGACGGCGCCGCTGCCGGTGTGCTCGGGGGCGACCACCAGTACGCCGCGCGTGCGCATCGGCGCGCGAAGCGGCAGGTAATAGGCGTCCGACGCCGGTAGCGTGTCGGTGCCCTGCCCCGCCGCCTGCTGCCGATCGTAGACCCATTGCGCGACGTCCGTGTCGATATGCCCGGGCAATGTCTCCGGCAGCGCATTTTCGACAGGCTGTCGCACGCTGCCCTGGCTGTCGGGCAACAGCAGCGCCACACGCGCCTGGAACACCTCGCGCACGTGACGCGCACCGATCTCCACGATCTGTGGCGTCGTGAGCGCCGCCGCAAGTTCGCGCGCCATAGCATACACCGCCCCCGTGCGCCGTTCCCGCCACGTGGCGAGTCGCGCCTGAAAGCGTAGGCTCGTGGTCAGATGGCTGATGACCAGCGCGACGGTCAGCATGACGGCGAACGTCAGCAGGTACTGCGTATCCGAGACCGACAGCGACATCTTCGGCGGCACGAAAAAGAAGTCGAACGCCACCACCGACAGGAACGACGCCAACACGCCCGGCCCGCGTCCGAGCCGCATCGCGGCGACGATCACGCCGAGCAGATACAACATGGCGATGTTGGCGAGATCGAGAAACCGCGTGAGCTCCGCCGCCGCGAGCGACACCGCGCCGCAAATGCCGACGGCCCACGCGTAAGCGCGCCAGGGGCCGCCGACTAGCCCGAGTTCCGGCGCCGTATCGAACCAGCCTTGCCAGTCGCCGCGCACCACGCGCGTGTCCGCTGCCCGGTCGCCGGCGGAGGGGCCGATCAGCACCACGTCGACACCGCGCGCGAGCCGCACCAGTTGCTCGTGCAGCGGCGTGCTCGCCGTCCACCAGCGACGCGCGCCGCTCGCCCCGAGCACCAGCTTCGAGACATTGCGCATCTGCGCGTAGGCGAGCAGCGTCGTGGCGGCCTGCGCGCCGTCGAGCGTGAGCGTTTCG
Organism: Pandoraea pulmonicola; assembly: GCF_000815105.2. Taxonomy (NCBI): domain Bacteria; kingdom Pseudomonadati; phylum Pseudomonadota; class Betaproteobacteria; order Burkholderiales; family Burkholderiaceae; genus Pandoraea; species Pandoraea pulmonicola. The sequence goes on from NZ_CP010310.2 coordinate 3,590,902, forward strand.
GCGCCGAGTTCCTGCGCCAGCTTCAGCGTGGCATACGTGCCCTCCCGGCGTGCCGGCGACTGCCGCAGCATGGCCGGCGTCTCGACATGCACGGCGAGCCAGTCGGCGCGAAGGCTCGCCGCGAGGCGCGCGGCGGCGCGCACCAGCGCCACACCTTCCGGTCCCGGTCCGATGGCGACGAGCAGCCGCTCGCGCGCCTGCCACACCTGACTGATCGACTGGTCCGCGCGGTACTCGCGCATCTGCGCGTCCACGCGGTCGGCCGTGCGACGCAGCGCCAGCTCGCGCAACGCGATCAGGTTGCCCTTGCGAAAGAAGTTGCGCACGGCACGCTCGGCCTGCGCGGGAAGATAGACCTTGCCCTCGCGCATGCGCTCGAGCAGTTCGTCGGGCGGCAGATCGACGAGCTTCACCTCGTCGGCCAGATCGAAGACGCGGTCCGGTATCGTCTCCCACACGCGAATGCCCGTGATCTGACCGACCACGTCATTGAGCCGCTCCAGATGCTGGACATTGAGCGTCGTGTAGACGTCGATCCCCGCCGCGAGCAATTCCTGCACGTCCTGCCAGCGCTTGAGGTGTCGCGCCCCCGGCACGTTCGCGTGCGCCAGTTCGTCCACGAGCGCCACGGCCGGGGCACGCGCGAGCATGCCGTCGAGATCGAACTCACGCAGCACGCGGCCCCGATACTCGACCGACTTCTGCGGCAGGACCTCGAGACCGTCGAGCAGACGCGCAGTCTCCTCGCGACCATGCGTCTCGAGCACGCCGACCACCACGTCGACGCCCTCCTCGCGCAACTTGCGCGCGGCCTGCAGCATCGCGAACGTCTTGCCCACCCCCGCGGACGCCCCGAAGAAGATCTTCAGCCGGCCGCGCTGCTCGCGCGCTTCGTCGCGTTGCAGCTTGTCGAGCAGTTCGTCGGGATCGGGGCGCTCCATGCCAGCCATCGGATCAGTCCATTAGTTCGCACACGCCGAGTGGCGCGCGTCATCCATCGAATCATCGGTCGACGCATCGATCGCCCGACGATGAAAAACGGCACGCGTTCGGGCGTGCCGCCAATCTACTCCTGTCCGGCGGGCAAGACCAGCCATTGGCCGGCCCGTCCCCGCCAGGCGCCGCGCATTTCAGACGCCGGCGCGTGTCAGTTCGTCCAACGCGAGGTTGAGTTTCAGAACATTGACCCGTGGCTCTCCGAAAATGCCCCATTGACGGCCTTGCGTGCAGCGAGCGATCAGTTCGCGCACGGCGTCCGGCGACAGGCTTCGCGCCTTGGCGACGCGGGCGACCTGATAGTCGGCGGCAGCCGGGCTGATTTCCGGGTCGAGGCCGCTGGCCGAAGCCGTCACGAGGTCGGCGGGGATCGGCAGCGCCGCCGTGGGATCGGCCTCGCGCAGCGCGGCGACGCGCCCCTTCACGGCGTCGGCGAGCGCCGGGTTGAGCGGACCGAAGTTCGAGCCGCCCGAGGCCATGCCGTTGTCCGGCATCGGTGCGGTGGCCGACAGGCGGCCCCAGAAGTACTTCGGTTCGTCGAAGTTCTGCCCGATCAGTGCCGAGCCAACGGCCTTGCCGTCCTTGTAGATCAGGCTGCCCGACGCTTCGCGGGAGAAGGCCGCGCGGCCGATGCCGGTCACGACCAGCGGATACACCAGGCCCGTGATGACGCTGAGCACGACGAACAGGCTCAGCATCGGGCGAAAGAGGGTTTTCATGACATCTATTCCTTGAAAGTCCAACGAGTCGGCGTGCGGGGGAATGCGGGGACGCGCCGCGCCCCCGCCCGGATCAGGCCCAGCCCATGGCGGCGATGAACATGTCGATCACCTTGATACCGGCAAACGGCACCAGGATTCCGCCCAGCCCGTAGATGACGAGGTTGCGACGCAGCAGCGTCGCGGCGCCGAGCGGGCGGTACTTCACGCCCTTGAGCGCGAGCGGGATCAGCACCACGATGATCAGCGCGTTGAAGATCACGGCCGACAGGATGGCCGAGGATGGACTCGCCAGATGCATCACGTTGAGCGCATCGAGCTGCGGATACGTCGTCGCGAACGCGGCCGGGATGATCGCGAAGTACTTCGCCACGTCGTTCGCGATCGAAAACGTGGTGAGGCTGCCCCGCGTCATGAGCATCTGCTTGCCGATCTCGACGATCTCGATGAGTTTCGTGGGATTCGAATCGAGGTCGACCATGTTGCCGGCTTCCTTCGCGGCCTGCGTGCCCGAGTTCATCGCCACGGCGACGTCGGCCTGCGCGAGTGCGGGGGCGTCGTTCGTGCCGTCGCCGGTCATCGCCACGAGCTTGCCTTCGGCCTGGTACTTGCGAATCGTCGCGAGCTTGGCTTCCGGCGTGGCCTCGGCGAGGAAGTCGTCCACCCCCGCTTCGGCGGCAATGGCAGCGGCCGTCAGACGGTTGTCGCCCGTGACCATCAGCGTGGTGATGCCCATCTGGCGCAGTTCGGCGAAGCGCTCCTTGATGCCCCCCTTGACCACGTCCTTGAGCTCGATCACGCCGAGCGCGCGAGTGCCCTGCGCATCCTGTTCCGCCACGACCAGCGGCGTGCTGCCGCGGCGTGCAATCTCGTCGACCGCCGTGGCCAGCGTGGCCGGCCACACCCCGCCGGCCGACTCCACGTAGCGTTTGACCGCATCGGCGGCGCCCTTGCGGATCTGCCTGTCGGGGAGATCCACACCACTCATGCGCGTCTGCGCGGAGAACGGGATGAACAAGGCATGCAGGCCGCTCATCTCGCGCTCGCGCAAGTTGAAGCGCTGCTTCGCGAGCACGGCGATGCTGCGCCCTTCCGGCGTTTCATCGGCCAGCGACGCGAGTTGCGCGGCGTCGGCCAGCGCACGCTCGTCGACGCCGGGGCCCGGCACGAACTGCGACGCCTGACGATTGCCCAGCGTGATCGTGCCCGTCTTGTCGAGCAGCAGCACGTCCACATCGCCAGCCGCTTCGACCGCGCGGCCCGAGGTGGCGATCACGTTGGCCTGCATCATGCGGCTCATGCCGGCCACGCCGATGGCCGAGAGCAGCCCGCCGATCGTCGTCGGAATCAGGCATACGAGCAGCGCCACGAGCACCGTGATCGTGACCGGATGGCCGGCTTGCGTGACGAACACGCTGTAGATCGAGTACGGCAGCAGCGTGGCGGTGGCGAGCAACAGGACCAGCGTGAGCGCGACCAGCAGGATCGTGAGGGCAATCTCGTTCGGCGTCTTCTGACGCTTCGCGCCTTCCACCATGGCGATCATGCGATCGAGAAACGCTTCGCCCGGGTTGACCGTCACCTTCATGACGATCCAGTCCGAGAGCACGCGCGTGCCGCCGGTCACGGCGGAAAAGTCGCCGCCGGACTCGCGGATCACCGGCGCCGATTCGCCCGTGATGGCCGACTCGTCGACCGACGCCACGCCGTCGACCACTTCGCCGTCGGCCGGAATGACGTCGCCGGCCTCCACGAGCACGAAGTCGCCACGACGCAGGCTTGCGCTGTCGATGACCAGGCATTCGGCGTCGCGGCGGCCCGCACGCAGTTGCTTGGCGGGCACGTTCTTCTTCGCCTGACGCAGCGAAGCGGCCTGTGCCTTGCTGCGCCCTTCGGCGAGCGCTTCGGCGAAGTTCGCGAACAGGACCGTGAACCACAGCCACAGCGCGATGGCCAGGATGAACGGCGCGCTCGCCTCGGCGTGGCCGGCGACGGCCATGCCGAAGAGCACGGTCGTGAGCAGGCTGCCCACGTACACCACGAACATCACCGGGTTCTTCGCCTGCGTGAGCGGGTGGAGCTTGCGAAACGAGTCGACAATGGCCGGCTTGACGATGGAGGGGTCGAACATCGACCGGGCGGCCGATGTGTGTCCGTCCCTCATCGGCCGGGCGGCGGTATTACCTGAGGTTTGATTCATGAGTGCCTCGAATGCCTCATTTCAATAGTCAATGCGCGCCGATCATCGCCAGATGTTCGGCGACCGGACCGAGTGCGAGCGCGGGCACGTACGTGAGCGCGCCGACCAGCAGCACCGTGCCGAGCAGCAGCACGACGAACAGCGGGCCGTGTGTGGGCAGCGTGCCCGGCGTCGCGGCGATGCGCTTCTTGCGAGCGAGCGCACCGGCAATCGCCAGCACCGGCACGATCACCCAGAAACGGCCGAACCACATCGCGATGGCGAGCGTGCTGTTGTAGAACGGCGTGTTGGCGGAGAGCCCGGCGAACGCGCTGCCGTTGTTGTTCGCGGCGGAGCTGTAGGCGTAGAGGATCTCCGAGAAGCCATGTGTGGCCGGATTGGCCACGCCGGCCTGCCCGGCGGGCACCAGCACGGCGAGCGCGGTGCCCAGCAGCACGAGCAGCGGCGTCATGAGCACGGCCACGGCGACCATCTTCATCTCGAACGCCTCGATCTTCTTGCCGAGATATTCCGGCGTGCGGCCGATCATCAGACCGGCGACGAAAACCGCCAGCATCGCGAACACCAGCATCCCGTACAGCCCCGAGCCCACGCCGCCGAACACCACTTCCCCGAGTTGCATGAGCAGCATCGGCACCATCCCGCCCAGCGGGGTGAGCGAATCGTGCATCGCGTTCACGCCACCGCAGGAGGCCGCCGTCGTCACCGTGGCGAAGATGCCCGAGGCCACGATGCCGAAGCGCGTTTCCTTGCCTTCCATGTTGCCGCCCGACTGCATGGCGCTGACCTGCTGATCCGCGCCGAGCGGGGTGAGCGCCGGGTTGCCGGCCTGCTCGGCCGAGACCGTGGCGACGGTCGCGATCGAGAAGGCGATCGTCATGGCGGCGAGAATCGCCAGCCCCTGGCGGCGGTCGCCGACCATACGCCCGAACGTGTGACACAGCGCCGCGGGAATCAGGAAGATCGCGAGGATCTGCAGGAAATTCGACACCGGCGTGGGGTTCTCGTACGGGTGCGCCGAGTTGGCGTTGAAGAAGCCACCGCCGTTCGTGCCGAGCATCTTGATCGCTTCCTGCGAAGCGACCGGGCCCATGGGCAGCGTCTGCGTCTGCGTGACGGCCGGTTGGGTGACCGGCTTGCCGGCGGCGTCGAGCTTCGGCTGCCCGTCCGGGCCGAGGACCGGATTGTCGTAGTGCGTCGCTTGCAGCGTGCTCACATCCTTGTAGGCGTCGAAGTTCTGAATCACGCCCTGGCTCATGAAGGCAGCCGCGAAGAGCACCGAAAGCGGCACCAGCACATAGAGCGTGATGCGCGTCATGTCGACCCAGAAGTTGCCGATCGTCTGCGCCGTGTGGCGGGCGAAGCCGCGAATCAGGGCGACGACCACGGCGATGCCGGTGGCCGCCGACAGGAAGTTCTGCACCGCGAGACCGAGCATCTGCGTGAGATAGCTCATCGTCGACTCGCCGGCGTAGCCCTGCCAGTTCGTGTTGGCCACGAAGCTCACGGCCGTGTTCATGGACGAATCGGGCGAGACGGCGCCGAACCCTTGCGGGTTGAAGGGCAGCCAGAGTTGCCAGCGTTGCAGCGCATAGACGGCGAAGGCGCCGACGGCGTTGAAGCCGATCAGCGCGATCGCGTAGGTGCGCCAGTGCATCTCCTTCCCGGCGTCGACGCCGCACAGGCGATAGAGTCCGCGTTCCAGGGGTGCGAACCAGCGGTTCACACGCGATTCGCCGGCGAGGACGTCGGCCACGAAGCGGCCGAGCGGGCGTGCCAGCACCAGCAGCACGACGAGAAAGACGCCGAGCTGGATCCAGGCGTTGAGTGTCATGCGAGGTCCTCCGGCTTGAACAGCGCGTAGACGAGATAAGCGAGCAGCGCGAGCGTGAGTGCGCCGCTCAGCCAGTACATGGCTGTCATTGCTGCCCCCCTACCGACGCGCAGAACGCGACAAAGCCGACGGTCGCGGCAGTAAAGACCGCGATGACGCCGAGATATAACCAGTCCATGACAACTCCCTATCGTGTGGCGGCCGGCACGCCGCGGGCGCGACGCGCCCTCGCATGCGCATGCCAGCCGTGCAATGAACGATACGGAGCGGCGCGTAAAGACGGGGACAAAAGGCGTAAGGGGGGTGTAAACAACGCGTAAACGGCCGCACGGACGCGCCGTATCCATGCGAGCGCGCCCTGCCCCACCGGCGAGGCAAACGGAGCGCATGGAGGCCCGCCTGTGCGGACGCCCGAACGACAAAGCCCGCCGATATCGCTATCGGCGGGCTTCGTTTTCAGCGTTGGGAGGATGGGGAGCCGGCGCGACTGCCTTCGCCGGTCCCCGGCGACGGATTACTCCGTCACTTGCGATCCCTTGTGCCAGACCTCGAGCACTTCCTTGCTCGGTTCGAGGTTCAAGTTGACGTTGCGCGGCGGGATGGGCTGCTGGAACCACTTGCGCTGGATGCGGCGGATCTCGCCCGAGCTGAACACGTGAGCCAGCGTCGTGTCGACGAACGTCTTGAACTGCGGATCGTCGCGACGCAGCATCAGCGCGTTGCGTTCCGTTTCGAGCGGAGCGCCGACGATGACGAAGTCCCCGGGTTCACGTGCGTTGGCGCGCAGGCCGGCGAGGAGCACGTCGTCGAGTGCGAAAGCCTTCGCCCGACCGGTCTCCAGGGTCATCATCGACTCGCCATGATCGCGGGCCGGGATCACGCGGAAGCCGCCCTTGTCGGCCTGGATGCGGGCGAGACGTTCGCCCGTCGAGCCGGCCGAGGCGACGAGGTTCTGGCCCTTGAGGTCTTCGAGGCCGCGAATGTTGTCCTTCCTGTTGACCAGCAAGCGCACTTCCGAGACGTAATACGGGTTGCTGAAGCCGACTTGTTCCGCGCGCTCCGGCGTGATCGTGTTCGGTGCGCAGTCCAGGTCGACCGTGCCGTTCTTCACCAGCGGGATGCGGTTCTGGGGCGTGATCGACATTTCGCGCACGCGCAGGTTCGGCATGTCGAGGGCTGTCTTCACCGCGTCGACGACCGCATGGCACAGGTCCATCGTGTAACCGACGGGCTTGCCCTTGTCGTTCACGTAGGAGAACGGGATAGCGGCTTCGCGGTAGCCGAGCGTAATGAGCCCCGTCTCGCGGATCTTCTTGAGCGTACCGGTCAGTTCCCCATTGAGCGCGGGCAGCGGCACGATCCTGGTGGATGCGGCGGATGCAGCAGGGGCGGCAGGCGCAGCGACCGCGGCGGAGGGAAGACCCGCGTGAGCGGAAATCAGGAGCGTCAGCCCCCATGCGACGCGCTTGGCGCCGGCCTTCCAATTGACAACATTCCAACCGTTCACAGCAATTCCTATCGATATAACAGCACGATAGGAATCTACAGATTCAGGCCGAGGGAATCAAAGAAACGTTTGTCATTAGCTTATGCGGTCGCCGGCCGCGACAGGAACCGGCATCGGGAACGGACAGATCACGATCCCGGGTCGGTCGAGACGGCGGATGCCCCCTGTTCGACGCGTGCGGTCGCGCCGTCGTCCGAGGCAGCGTCGAAGCGTGCGCCTGCGGCCCATAGGGCCACCACGTCGGCTGACGGCGCACTTTGCAGGTTATGTCCGTAGGGCGGCAGGGGCGACTGGAACCATTCGTACTGAAGCTGCGCCATTTCGCCGTTTTGGAAAATCTGCGCGAGCGCGGCGTCGACATGGGTCTTGAATGCCGGATCGTCTTTGGGAAGCACAAGTGCGTAGGATTCCGGCTGTTCCGACAGCGCTGGCCCGACGATCTCGAAGGCGTCGGGCGTCTTGCCGGTCGCGCGCAGCCCTTCGAGGAGAACGTCGTCCAAGGCAAACGCCTGCGCGCGATGGGCGCGGAGCATGCGGAAGGCGTCGGCGTAGTCGCGAGCCATCAACAGTTGGAAACCCGATCGGGCATGTTGTGCGCGGACGAGGCGCTCCGCCGTGGTGCCCTGCACCACCACGAGCCGGAGCCCTCGCATGTGGTCGAGGGACGCGATGCCGCTGCCTCGGCGCACCATCAACCGCACGTTAGACGCATAGTACGGCAGGCTGAACGCCACCTGCCGCTCGCGCGCCGCCGTCACCGTGGACGGTGCGCAGTCGATATCGATGGCGTCGGCTTCGACGAGCGGCGCACGCATCTGCTCGATCACCCTGACCGCGGTCACCGGCAGCGAGGACATCGCCATCTCCCGCTGCAACACGGCGACGATGCGCTGACACAGCGCCCAGGCGAGACCGATCGGCTGGTCGTTCGCATCGACGTAGGAAAAGGGCGCGGCGCTCTGCCGATAGCCGAGCACGATGCGCCCACGCTCGCGAATGCGCACCATCGTGGGCGGCAGCGCCGCCGCGGCTTCGGAGGACAGGTCCGGCGCCGAGGCATCGATCGCATACGGCGGCGGAGCGATCCCGTTGAGGCGCGGCATCCCGGGCATCGTCGGCTCGCCCGCGTAAGCCGTGCTCGGGATGATGGCCGCCGTCATGAGCATCATCAGCGTCATCGTTGCGATCAACGAGCGAACCCAATGATGGGGACTGCCCGCAATGCGGGCCGCGGTGGCAAAGCGGCGGAGAAAGAAGACAGGCATGGGCGTCGTGGGCAGAGGGAGAGGAATCTCTCCACCTTAGCAACGCCGTTGCGCCCGCATTGGCGTGTCGGCGGCCTTTCAGAACATTCCCATGCCAACGCGAATTGCGCCCCGCCCCTCAGGGAGGGGGCCGGGACATCGGCCTCAGCGCGTCTGTGCCAATAGCGTCTGCAGCAGTTGCTCGTCGTCCTGTTGCGTCGGCAACGTATTGTCGAAGCGAACCAGCCCCGGGAATGCCGACGCCGGCGGCAGAATACGGCGCAAGCGATACTCCTCCCAGTGGGCAAGCTTGTAGGCGTCGTTCGGATTGCCGCGGCTCTCGATGCGCGCTCTCGCGTGCGTCTCGTCGAGGTCCACCCACACCACATGCACGCTCACGTCGTCGTCGACGTCGAGCCAGGCGCGATCGAACAGCAGGCCCTCGCGCAGCTCGCGCGAAAGCGGCCCGACCACCAGCACGTTCACACCGAGACGCAGATTCTCGCGCGCCGTCTCCAGCAGTCCGGCGTATTCGGGTTCGCGCAGTGTCTGCAGATAGACCGGACTGTCGCGATCGTTCGGGTCGCCCGTCAATGCGCCCATCACCGCCGCGCTGTAGCCGCCGTAGAGCGTGTCCTTGTCGAGCAGACAGAACGCCTCGCCGCTGCGCTCGATCAGCGGGCGGATCAAACGCTTGGCGAGCGTCGTCTTGCCCGCTCCCGAGTGACCGCAGAAGAAGATCAATCGTGTCATGACGCCGCCTTGCGCTCGAACATCACGAAATGCTTGCGCACCGGCTCCACCACTTCGAATACGCCCTCGAAACCGGCGGGAATCACGCAGGCGTCGCCCGGCCCGAACTCCGAGGCGTTGCCGTCGAGATCGCTGATCCGGATGCGCCCCTCGATCACCGAGAAGTACTCCTGGCGATGCGGACCGAACGCAATGCGCCACGCGCCCGGCTCGCAGGTCCATTCGCCGCAATCGAATTCGCCGAGCGCATCCGTATAGAAAGGACGCGTGACGCGTTGCGGATTGCCGCTCACGCGACGGGCCTCGGCGGGATGGTCGAACACGGGCTCTCCTGCTTGGGCGGGAGCAAACGTAATGAGAGAAGGCGCAGTCATCGGCATGGAAATCAGGGGATAAATGGAGCGTCAGTTCAGCACGGCGCTCAGCTTGCGCCGCCAGGCGGAGACGGTCGCCGGGTCGGTCTCCGAGAGCGCGTCGAAGATCGCCAGCATCGACTTGCGTGCGGCGTCGTCGGCAAACGAGCGGTCGCGCTGCACGATCTCCAGGAGCGTCTGCAGCGCCGGCTCGTAGGCACGGTCGGCGAGATAACGATTCGCGAGGTCCAGGCGCGCCTGGAGATTGTCAGGCTCGGCCTGCACTCGCGCGAGCAGATCCTGCGCGGCCGGCAGACGGCTCGCTTGTTCCGCAGCCTCGATGCGCGTGTTCAGCGCGGCAATGCGAGCATCGCCACTGGCGGCGGTGCGCGGCGAGAGCAAGGTCAGCTCCGTGCGGGCGGCCTTGGCGTCTCCCAGGGCGAGCAACACATCGACCAGATCGAGACGCACGTCGTCGTGCGCGGGGTCGAGCGCGAGGGCCGCCTGCAGGGCGTCGCGCGCGGCTTCGGGATGCCCCTGCGCCAGCGCGTCGCGCGCCGTCCGACGCGCCAGCTCCGCCGGATTCGGCACGATGCGCTCGATGAAGGCGCGCAGTTGCCCCTCGGGCAAGGCGCCCACGAACTGGTCGACGGGCTCGCCGTCGACGAAGGCGACCACCGTGGGCAGGCTGCGCACACCGTACTCCGCACACAATTGCGCGTTCTCGTCGGCGTTGATCTTCACGAGGCGGATGCGCCCCTGCGCTTCGGCTTCGAGCTTCTCGAGCAGCGGCCCGAGCACGTTGCAGGGGCTGCACCAGGGAGCCCAGAAGTCGGCCAGCACCGGCACCTGATGCGAGACGGCCAGCACGTCGGCGTCGAAACTGGCGAGGTTGGTATCGATCATATGACTTATCGAGCGTGGTAAATTGCGTGAACGGCGGTCGGTATTCGTTGCAAGCGCCATCGAGACCCTGAATGCGGGTCTGGGCGCCATCTCCCGATACGGCCGCGTGTTCCACGCATGGTAATCGCAAAACCGGACAAATCCAGGCAAATCGGTAAGGACGCATTCCGGCGCGCGGGGTTCCCCTGCCGGCGCGCGTCCCACGACAGGCAGGGAGGCACATGCACGCAGGACACGGCACGGCGGTCTTCTTCACCCAGATTCTTCTCCTGGTGCTCGTCGGCCGGCTGCTCGGCGAGGTGATGCAGCGCCTGCGCCAGCCTGCCGTCATGGGGCAACTGCTCGCGGGCGTGCTGCTGGGTCCCTCCGTCTTCGGCGCCCTGCTGCCCACCTGGCAACACGCCGTCTTTCCCGACAACGAAGCGCAAAAGAAGATGCTCGACGCCGTGTCGGAGCTCGGCGTGCTGCTGCTTCTGCTCTCGACCGGCCTGGAAACCGACCTCGGTCTCGTTCGTCGGATGAAGCGCATGGCGATCTTCGCATCCGCCGGCGGCATGATCCTCCCTTTCGTCTGCGGCGTCGCGCTCGGCTGGCACCTGCCCGACGCCCTGCTCCCGCACCCCGAAGCGAGACTCGTCACCTCGCTCTTTCTCGGCACGGCGCTGTCGATCTCGTCCGTGAAGGTCGTAGCGATGGTCATTCGTGAAGTCGATTACCTGCGGCGCGACATCGGTCAGATCATCCTGGCGGCAGCCATCCTCGACGATACGACGGGCTGGATCATCATCGCGGCCATTGCCGGCCTCGGCGCGAGCGGCTCGATCGACATCGGTCATCTGTCGTTCAGTCTGGGCGGCACCCTGCTCTTCATCGCCCTGTGCTTCACCGTGGGCAAACGGGCCGTGGCGGTCGCCATCCGCTGGACCAACGACCGCTTCACCATCGAGATGCCAGTGCTCAGCGCGATTCTCGTCATCACGTTCGTGCTGGCGCTCGCCACCGACAGGCTCGGCGTACATACCGCGCTCGGCGCGTTCATGGCCGGGGTCATGATCGGACAGTCGCCCATCCTCACCGAGCAGATCGAAGCGCAGTTGCGCGGGCTCATCGTGGCGCTCTTCGCGCCCGTATTCTTCGGCGTGGCGGGCCTGTCGGTCGATCTGACCATCCTGCTCGACTGGCGCATGCTCGGGCTCGTGGCCGGCCTGATCCTGATCGCCAGCGTCGGCAAGTTCTCGGGTTGCTTCCTCGGTGGACGCCTCGGGGGCATGTCAGGCGCCGAAGCGCTCGCGCTGGCGACCGGCATGAACGCACGTGGGTCCACCGAGATCATCGTCGCGAGCATCGGGCTCTCGCTCGGCGTATTGAGCCAGGACCTGTTCACGATGATCGTCATCATGGCGCTCGTCACCACGCTCATCATGCCGCCCGTGCTGCGGCGTGCGCTGGTGCGCATCCCGCTGTCCGAGCAGGAGAAGGCGCGACTGGAAAAGGAAGCCGCAGAAGAAAGGGACTTCCTGCCGCACGTCGAGCGCATTCTGGCGGCGGTCGACGGCAGCGCCAACGGCCGCTTCGCCGCGTGGATCGCGGGACTGACGGCCGGTGTGCGCGGCACCCTCGCCACGGTGCTGGCACCGATGCCTGCCGAGACCGACGGCGGCAAGACGGCCCGCGAGGTGAGCACAGCCGTAGACAGCGGGTCGTCCACGAAGACGGGCAAGCACGGCGGCCAGGCGGACCGGGCCACCGGAACGCCAGGCAAGGGCGGGAAGACGGTCAAGGCGGATAAGGCGGACAAGACGAGCAAGGCAGACGAGGAAGGCGCCGGTCGCGACGCCTACGAGATCGCGCTGGCCGCCGCCAAGGTCGCGGTGGCGCGTGCGCCGGGCACGCCGGGTGTGGAGGACGACAAACACCGCGACGACGCTCGCGAAGCGGCCCGTCTGGTACTGCGCGAGCGCACCGGCAAGCCGCCGCCGAAGTCACCGGAACTGCCGCACGGCCCCGTCGGGAATCAGGAGGATGCCGAGGTCGCGGACAAGACACCGAACAGCGATGCGCAGGACGATGAGCCCTCCGGCAACGCGCCGAAGCTCGAACCCGTCGGCGAAGCGCACGACGACAAGCACGTGAGCGAGGCGAAGCAGGAAGGGGAATTCATCGCCGACGATCCCTCGGACGCCGCCCGCGAGCAGAAGGCCTCTCAGCCGGAGAACAGCCACGAGGCCACGCGCATCTTCGACGAGATCGCCAAAGGCTACGGGTTCGTGATTGCCGGCTTCGACGCGCAGGGCCAGGAGTCCGAATCCGACGTCCCGCCCCTGCCGCTGCCCACTGGCGTGCTGCCGCTCACGAAGGCGTTCGACGGCGCCATTGGCATCGTGCTCGCGCACGGCGAGCATGTCCGCGAGCCTGATGCGCCGCTCAATATCCTCGTGCCTGTGTCGGGCACCGACTATTCGCGCCACGCCGCCGAGCTTGCGATCACCCTGGCGCGCGCGGCGCACGCGCCGGTCACGGCGCTTCACGTCTCGGCGCGCGTCGCCCCCGGCATGCTGCACCGGCGCTGGCGCGCACGAACCTTGCGTCCCGACACCGCGGAAGCCGCCATGTTCGAGAACCTGCACGCGCTGGCCGAACGCAATGGCGTGGCGCTACGGACACGCCTGCTCGCCGGCGGCAAGGTGGAAGACGCCGTGCTGCATCAGATCCGTCACGGCAAACACAACCTGCTGGTGCTCGGCGTGCAGCCGCGCTTCGGCGATCGGCTGAACTTCGGCAGCATCTCGCATCGACTGCTGGAGGAACGCCGCTGCTCGGTGATCGTGCTCAGCGCGTAGCGGCGTTCGTCCGGCGCCGTGGTTCACTGCGCCGACGGCTTGCGCTCGGGCAACGGAATCCATTCCGTCTCGCCCGGCACCTTGCCCATTTCCTGCGCCGTCCACGCCGCCTTTGCCTGTTCGATGCGTTCGCGGCTCGACGACACGAAGTTCCAGAAGATGAAGCGATCGCCATCGAGCGGCGCACCGCCGAGCAGCATCAGACGCGCCGGCTTGTCGCCCGCGACGATACGCACGTCCGCACCGGGCGCCAGAACGCCCATACGCTGCTCGGGCAGCACTTCGTCGTTCACGGTCACTTCGCCCTGCACGGTGTAGACCGCCCGTTCGGGATACGCCGGCGGCAATACAAACGCCGAGCACGGCTCCATGTCCACGGCCAGGTAGAAGATCGGGGAGAACACCTTCACCGGCGCCTTCTCGCCGAATGCCTCGCCGAGGATCAGGCGCATGTGCACGCCCGGCTGGAAGATGTCCGGCAACGACGCCGCTTCGTGATGCGCGAACGTGGGCGCCGTCTCCTCGTCGGCCTGCGGCAACGCCACCCAGGTCTGAATGCCGTGCACGTCGCCGCCGCGCTCGCGCACGTCGGGCGGCGTGCGCTCCGAATGCACGATGCCGCGTCCGGCCGTCATCCAGTTCACGGCGCCCGGCGTGATGCGCTGGTCGCTGCCGAGGCTGTCGCGGTGCCAGATCTCGCCGTCGAACAGGTAAGTGACGGTGGCCAGCCCGATGTGCGGATGCGGGCGCACGTCCATGCCCTGCCCCGGCGCCAGCGTGGCGGGGCCCATATGGTCGAAGAAGATGAACGGGCCGACGGTCTTGAACGGCAGGCTGGGCAGGCTGCGCTGCACCGTGAAGGCGCCGATGTCGCTTTGATGCGGCTTGAGGACGGCGAGAAAAGGACTGGAGGAACCGGTCATGGCGCATATCTCCTGCGAGGGTCCGGCGTCGGACAGGTGGGGAATCGTGTCGAACGATTGTAGATGACATTGGTGCCCCCTTCCATGACACCTGAGGATGAGAGGTGCATCGTGCGCGCGGCGCTTCGCTCCTATAATGCAGGGATCCCGAAACGCATTGAAGCGCGCCGCTGCGACGCGCACCGACTTATGAACAAGGCCTTCGTCAAGGAAGACAACGGCGACGACGATGACGATCTCGACGCCGGTGCCCCGGAGATTCCACCGGGCACCAAGAACTACATCACGCCAGCCGGCTATCGCCGCCTCAAGGAAGAGCTGCTCGATCTCATCGACAATCAGCGCCCCGAGGTGGTGAAGGTCGTGTCGTGGGCGGCGTCCAACGGCGACCGTTCGGAGAACGGCGACTACATCTACGGCAAGCGCCGACTGCGCGAAATCGACCGGCGCATCCGCTTTCTCACGCGACGGCTCGACAAGGCGGAGGTCGTCGATACGCGTCGGCAGGAAAACGTCGACCAGGTCTTTTTCGGCGCCGAAGTGACGTACGCCGACGGCAAGGGCGACGAGCACACGATCATGATCGTCGGCATCGACGAGGTCGACCTCGACCGCGGCCACGTCAGCTGGATTTCACCGATCGCACGCGCGATCACCAAGTCGAAGGTCGGCGACACCGTGCCGCTGCGCACTCCCGCGGGGCTCGAACAGATCGAGATTCTGGACGTGCGCTATCCGCCATCGGAGTAACGGCGGATCATCGCCGAAAGGGAAATCGTCGAAAAGCAGCAGAAGAAGAAAAAGAAGGATCGGACGGAACCGGCGCGGCCTTCAAGGCGGGTGCGCCGGGCGCCGCGTCAGTAACTGCCGCGCTCGCGCGTGACGCGCATGACGTGGTTGGCATGCAGCTCTTCCGGATGCCGCTCGCTCGGACGCTCCCGCGACACGCGCATCACATCCGGATTCACGCGAATACGGCGCATCACGTTGGCCAGATGCACCCGATCGCTCACCTGGATGAGGAAGCGCAGCGTGGCCGATTCGTCCGGCACCACCTCGTCCATGCCGATGTGCACGATGTTCGCGTCCGACGCCGTGATGTCGGCCGCCACGCGCGAGAATACGCCCCGGTTGTGACGCACCAGCACCTTGATGCCGACGTCGAACAGACGTCCGGGCTGCGGCGCCCACGCCACGTCGATCCAGCGCGTGGGATCCTTGCGATGAATGCGGCGCGCGACCGGACAATCGGTCGTATGGATCGCCATGCCCATGCCGATACCGATGTAGCCCATGATCGCGTCGCCGGGAATCGGACGGCAGCACGCCGAGAACTGCACCGACATGCCTTCCGTGCCCGTGATGAGCACCGGCGGTCCGACGTTCTCGTCGCCGGTGCGTGGCGAGTCCGGATCGTCCGGGCTGTCCGTCTCGTCACTTTCCTTGCCCGAGGTCAGCACCGCCAGACGCTTGGCCATGACCGCCGCCACGCGCCGGCCGAGCCCGATGTCGGCGAAGATGTCCTGACGATCCTTGTTGCCCGTCCACTGCGCGAGCTTGTCCCACAGCTCCGGCGAGATCTCGCCCATCGTCAGGCCATAGCCCTTGAGCGCCTGCTCGACCAGACGCTCGCCCAGCTGCACCGACTCGGCAAAGCGCATCGTCTTGAGGTAATGACGAATCGCCGAGCGCGCCTTGCCCGTGCGCACGAAGCCGAGCCATACCGGATTCGGCTTGGAGTACGGCGCGGTGATGACTTCCACGATGTCGCCGTTCTTCAACTCGGTGCGCAGCGGCAGCAGCTCGTTGTTGATCTTGACGGCCACGCACTGGTTGCCCAGATCGCTATGTACCGAATAGGCGAAGTCGAGCGCCGTCGCACCGCGCGGCAGCGCCATGATGCGCGCCTTGGGCGTGAACACGTAGACGGCGTCGGGGAACAGGTCGATCTTGACGTGTTCGAGGAATTCGGTCGAATCGCCCGTCTCGCTCTGGATGTCGAGCAGCGACTGCAGCCATTGGTGCGCGTGCTTTTGCACGTCGTTCATGTCGGCGCCGCCGTTCTTGTACAGCCAGTGCGCCGCCACGCCCGCTTCCGCGATCTCGTGCATGCGGCGCGTGCGGATCTGAAACTCGATCGGCGTGCCGAAGGGGCCGACCAGCGTCGTATGCAGCGACTGATAGCCGTTGACCTTTGGAATCGCGATGTAATCCTTGAACTTGCCCGGCACCGGCTTGTAGAGCGCGTGCAGCACGCCGAGCGCGAGGTAGCACTGCGCGTTGGACTCGACGACGACCCGGAAGCCGTACACGTCGAGCACCTGCGAGAACGACAGCTGTTTCTCCTTCATCTTGTTGTAGATGCTGAAGAGCGTCTTCTCGCGACCGAAGACGTCGGCGCTCACGCCGCCGTCCTTGAGCGCCTTCTCGACGGCGTCGAGGATCTTGCCGACCACCTCGCGCCGGTTGCCGCGCGCGGCCTTCACGGCCTTGTCGAGCACGGCATAACGACGCGGGTTGTAGTTCGCGAAGCTCAGGTCCTGCAGCTCGCGATAAGTATTGTTCAGGCCCAGACGATGGGCGATGGGTGCATAGATGTCGAGCGTCTCGCGCGCCACGCGACGCTGCTTCTCGGTCGAGGTCACGCCGAGCGTGCGCATGTTGTGCAGCCGGTCGGCGAGCTTGACGAGAATGACGCGCACGTCGCGCGCCATCGCGAGCAGCATCTTGCGAAAGCTCTCGGCCTGCGCCTCTTCGCGGCTGCGAAACTCCATCTTGTCGAGTTTCGACAGGCCGTCCACCAGTTCCGCGACCTTCGGTCCGAACCGTTCGGCGAGTTCGGCCTTGGTCACGCCCTGGTCTTCCATCACGTCGTGCAGCAAGGCGGCCATGATCGACTGTGCGTCGAGCTTCCACTCGGCACAGATCTCGGCAACGGCGACGGGATGGGTGATGTAAGGCTGTCCGCTCTGGCGATACTGGCCCAGGTGGGCCTCGTCGCTGAACTGGAAGGCTTCCTTGATCTGCGCGAGGTCGCTTTCCTTGAGGTATTCCCCAAGCATGCCCTTCAGGCGGGCAATCGAAACGACTTCGTGCTTGCGCGGCTGCTCAGGTGTCGCGGTCGGACCGAACAGATGCCGGTACGACTGCTCGAGCAGTGCGTCGATGTACTGACGTGTGGCGCTCTCGCCCTTTTTCTTCTTGCGCTCGGGCTTGGGCTCCCCCACTTTGGGTTCGTCCGCAGCGATGGACGTGGCCGGTGATTTCGCGTGACTCATACGTGTACCTGCATCGTCGAGCGGCCCGGAACGTCACATCGCATCAGTGCAGTCTCCTGATCAGAGCGGCACTTTCTTGAGCATCTCGATCCCGACCTGACCCGCCGCGATTTCGCGCAGCGCGACGACGGTCGGCTTGTCCTTGTTGTTCTCGAGCTTCGGCGTATGACCTTGCGCCAGTTGGCGGGCGCGGTAGGTCGCGGCGAGCGCGAGCTCGAAGCGATTCGGAATTTGTTTCAGGCAGTCTTCAACGGTAATTCGGGCCATAGGGAGGTTCCTTCTCAATATAAGGCGTATTCTATCGCAGCCGGCGCACCCCCGCGTAAAACGCGAACGCCGCGCGCAGGCTGCGCCGTGCGGTGATCGGTTACTCGTCTTCCTGCGGCGAATGAATGCCCAGTTCGACGAACAGCGACTCGTGACGCGCACGCTGCGAAGCGAAGCGCAAACGCGTGGCGGTGACCACGGCCTGCAGTTCGGCGAGCGCGCGCTGAAAGTCTTCGTTGATGATGATGAAGTCGGCTTCCGGCGCATGCGCCATCTCACCACCGGCGGCGAGCAGGCGTCGCGTGATCACGTTCGGCTCGTCCTGACCGCGCTTCTTCAGACGCTCCTCGAGCGCCGCGATCGACGGCGGCAGAATGAAGATGCCGACCGCGTTGATGAAACGCTTGCGCACCTGCTGCGCGCCTTGCCAGTCGATCTCGAGCAGCACGTCGTGGCCGTCGCGCATCTGCTCTTCGATCCACACGCGCGAAGTGCCGTAATAATTACCGTGCACTTCGGCGCTCTCGAGAAACTCTCCCTGCTTGCGGCGGGCGACGAAATCCTCCGCCGTCAGAAAGTGGTACTGCACACCGTCTTCCTCGCCCGGGCGGGGCGCGCGCGTGGTGCTCGAAATCGACAGACGAATCTCGGCGTCCTGCGCGAGCAGCGCGTTCACGAGCGTGGACTTGCCCGCGCCCGAGGGAGCCACCACCATGAACAGGTTGCCGGGATACTCGGCGTGCAGGGCGGTTTGCGGGGCTTGCGATTGCGGGGACATGCTGACTTACTCCAGATTCTGCACTTGCTCGCGCATCTGCTCGATATAGAGCTTGAGCTCCATCGAGGCATCGGCGAGTTCCTTCGAGGCGGCCTTCGAGCCGAGCGTATTCGCTTCGCGATTGAGCTCCTGCATCATGAAGTCCAGCCGCTTGCCGACCAGTCCTCCCTTGTCGAGGATGTGGCGGGTTTCCTTCAGGTGGGCATCGAGTCGTGTGAGCTCTTCCGCCACGTCGATGCGCACGCCGTACATCGTCACCTCCTGACGAATGCGCTCGGCGATCTCTTCCTTGCCCGGCACGGCGCTGCCTTCCGGCACGACCACACCCAGCGCTTCCTGCAGACGATCCACGATCTTCTGCTGATGGCGCGCGATCAACTCCGGCACAAGCGGCTGCAGTCCCGTGAGGATGGCTTCCATACGCTCGATGCGCTCGACCAGGCTCGCCTTGAGCTGCGCGCCCTCGCGCTTGCGCACGTCGACCAGATCGCCGATGGCGGCGCGCCCCGCATCGATCACGGCATCGCGCAACGCGTCGGCCGTCACCGACTCTTCGCCGAGCACGCCGGGCCAGCGCAGGATCTCACCCGTGCGCATGCGCTCGGCATCGGGAAACAGTTTGAGGACCTGCTGCTCCAGATCGGCAAGCTGCTTGACGGCATCGAGATTGAGCGCGCCACTCGTACCGCTCTCGGGGCGCTGCACGTTGATACGGATATCGACCTTGCCGCGGGAGAGCTTGCCGGTGAGCGCTTCGCGCAGCACCGGCTCGCACGCGCGCGCTTCTTCGGGCATGCGGAACGCCAGATCGAGAAAGCGCGAATTGACCGTGCGCAATTCGACCGACACGCTCGCGCCTGCGGCTCCATCGGCATGCGCAATGTCGCGCGTGACGCTGGCGTAGCCGGTCATACTGTAGATGTTGTTGTCTTTCATCGGGGTGACCGGTACCACACGCCCGTGACAGTTTGTCGGCGGGCCAGAGCAGCAACCGGATTCGCATGCAATGGATGAAACGCGATTATCGCATTTTCCGGCCGGAAGTCCCCGAACCCGCGCGCGGCGACGGGCCGTACCGCCAAGCCGGTCGCGTTTAGCGATACCATTCGGGTATTACCGAATCCATTCCCCTCGCAGGACACTCACTCATGACGCAGATCACCCGCCCGGACGGCCGTGCGCACGACGCATTGCGCCCCGTGCGCATCACCCGCAACTACACCCGCTACGCCGAAGGTTCCGTGCTTGTCGAGTGCGGCGAAACCAAGGTCATCTGCACGGCGAGCGTGGAAGAAAAGGTACCGGGCTTTCTACGCGACACTGGCCAGGGCTGGCTCACCGCCGAGTACGGCATGTTGCCTCGCGCCACGCACACGCGCGGCGATCGCGAAGCCGCACGCGGCAAGCAAAGCGGTCGCACGCAGGAGATTCAGCGTCTGATCGGCCGCTCGCTGCGCGCCGTATTCGACTTGCAGAAATTCGGCCCGCGCACGATCCAGATCGACTGCGACGTCATTCAGGCCGATGGCGGCACGCGTTGCGCTTCTATCACCGGCGCATTCGTGGCCGCGCACGACGCCGTCTCGAAGCTGCTCGCCGAGGGCAAGCTCGACGCGTCGCCCATTCGCGCGCATGTCGCGGCCGTCTCCGTCGGTTTGTACCAGGGCCATCCGGTGCTCGATCTGAACTATGCCGAAGACTCGGCGTGCGACACCGACATGAACGTCATCATGACGAGCGAAGGCGGTTTCGTCGAAATTCAGGGTACCGCCGAGGGCGAGCCGTTCACGCGCGCGCAAAGCAACGTGTTGCTCGATCTCGCGGACGTCGGCATCCGTCAGTTGATCGACGCGCAAAAGCGCGCGTTGGGAGTCTGACGATGGCCATGCAAAAGATCGTCCTGGCATCGAACAATCCGGGCAAATTACGCGAGTTCACGTCGCTGTTCGAGCCGCTCGGCATCGAGTTGATCCCGCAGGGCATGCTCGGCGTGTCCGAGGCGGAGGAGCCGCACGTGACGTTCATCGAGAATGCACTCGCGAAGGCGCGCCACGCGGCAGCCGCGACGGGTCTGCCCGCGCTGGCCGACGACTCCGGGCTGTGCGTGCCGATCCTCGGCGGCGCGCCGGGCGTATATTCCGCACGCTATGCGGCGCGCGCCGGTCGCGAAAAATCGGACGCCGCCAACAATCGCCATCTGATCGAACAACTCGCGCCGCACGCCGATACGCCGGGCTATCGCAACGCCTATTACTTCGCGGCGCTCGTGCTGGTGCGCCACGCCGAGGATCCGCAGCCGATCATTGCGGAAGGCCGCTGGGACGGCGAGATCGTCGATACTGCGCGCGGCACGCATGGCTTCGGCTACGATCCGCACTTCCTGATCCGCTCGCTCGACCAGACGGCCGCCGAACTCGATCCAGCCGTCAAGAATGCGCACAGCCACCGCGCGCGAGCGCTGCGCGTGCTGCTGGAAAAGTTGGGCCGGGAGGCCTGAGCGACATGAGCAGTATGAGTCAGTCCACGTTGCCCGTACAGAACTTCCTGCGGCCCGGCAAGATCAGTCTGCCCGCCTTGCCGCCGATGTCGCTGTATGTGCACTTCCCGTGGTGCGTTCGCAAGTGTCCGTACTGCGACTTCAACTCGCACGAGTGGCGTGGCGAGGGCGGTGCGCAGGCGTTTCCCGAGCAGGCCTATCTCGACGCGCTGCGTCAGGATCTCGAACAGGCACTGCCATTGGTGTGGGGGCGCCCTGTCCATACCGTCTTCATCGGCGGTGGCACGCCGAGCCTGCTGTCGGCGGCGGGGCTCGACCGTCTGTTGTCGGATCTGCGCGCCCTGCTCCCGCTCGACGCCGACGCCGAAATCACCATGGAGGCCAACCCTGGCACCTTCGAGGCGGACAAGTTCCGCAGCTTCCGGGCGAGTGGCGTCAACCGCCTGTCCATCGGCATTCAGAGTTTCAACAGCGAGCATCTGAAGGCGCTCGGGCGCATTCACGACGGCGACGAAGCGCGTCATGCCATCGAGATCGCCCAGGCGAATTTCGAGAACTTCAACCTCGACCTGATGTTTGCACTGCCGAATCAGACGCTCGCGCAATGCCAGCAGGACGTGGAGACGGCGCTGTCGTTCGCACCGCCGCACCTGTCGCTGTATCACCTCACGCTCGAGCCGAACACGCAGTTCCACAAGTATCCGCCGACAGTGCCCGACGACGACACCGCCGCCGACATGCAGGACTGGATCGCGGAGCGCACGGCGGCGGCCGGCTATGGGCATTACGAGGTTTCCGCGTATGCGCAGCCGCATCGCCGTGCGAGGCACAACGTGAACTACTGGGAGTTCGGCGACTATCTGGGCATCGGCGCCGGCGCGCACAGCAAGATTTCGTTTCCGCATCGCGTGCTTCGGCAGATTCGTCACAAGCATCCGCAGCGGTTCATGGAAGCGGCGACAGCCGGCAATGCGATCCAGGAAGAGCGCGAGGTCGATGCGCGCGACCTGCCGTTCGAATTCATGCTCAACGCGCTGCGGCTCACCGATGGCGTGAAGAGCGAATTGTTCGCCGACCGCACAGGGCTGCCGATGGCGCGCATCGCAAAAGCGCTGGACGAAGCCGTCAAGCGAGGGCTGCTCGTCGACAATCCGCAGCGCATCGCACCGACCGAGCTCGGACAGCGCTTCCTGAACGACCTGCAAGGCATGTTTCTCGATCGCGACGCTACGTGACGTGACGCTTCCCGTTGGCGCAGCATCTGCCCCGGAACAACGCTGCGCTCACGTCGACCCCATTAAAAAATGCGACGCCCTTCGACGTCGCATTTTTTTCGCGCGCTCCCCGGTGAATCATCCCACCGCGGCGCCCATCTCCCTGAGCGCCTTGCGGATGATCTTGCCGGTGACGGTCATCGGCAGTTCCGGCAGGAACACGACTTTGCGCGGATATTCGTGCGCCGCGAGCCGGCTCTTGACGAAGCGTTGAATGTCCTGCGCGAGGTCGTCCGACGGTTCGTGCCCTTCGCGCAGCACCACGAAGGCCTTCACGATTTCGGTCCGAAGCGCGTCCGGCTCGCCGATCACGGCGGCCAGTTGCACCGACGGATGGCGAATCAGACAGTCCTCGATCGGTCCCGGACCGATGCGATAGCCCGCGCTGGTGATGACGTCGTCCGAGCGCCCGGTAAAGGTGATGTAACCCTGCTCGTCCATGAAACCCGAGTCGCCGGTGAGCAGATAGTCGCCGCGGTACTTTTCCATCGTGGCGTCCGGGTTGTGCCAGTAGCCGAGGAACATCACGGGATTGGGTCGCGCGATGGCGATGTTGCCGACCGTGCCGACGGGCAACGGCGTGCCGTCGTCATCGACGATGGTCACGTCGTGGCCGCGCACAGCGCGTCCGATGGCGCCGGGCAGCGCGGGAAACTCGGCCGCGCATGACGAGACGACCATGTTGCATTCCGTCTGGCCGTAGAACTCGTTGATCTCGACGCCGAGATGTTCGCGTCCCCAGGCGAGCAGTTCCGGCCCGAGCGATTCGCCGCCGCTGGCGACCGAGCGCAGTTGCAGCGGCCAGTGCTCGCGCGGCGACGGGACGGTGCGCAGCATCTTGAGCGCGGTCGGTGGCAGGAAGGTGTTGCGCACGCCGTGACGCGCCATCAGATCGAACGCCGCGACCGGATCAAACTTCTCGAAGCGGCGCGAAAGCACGGGCACGCCGTGGTGCAATGCGGGCAGCAGCACGTCGAGCAGTCCACCGATCCACGCCCAGTCGGCCGGCGTCCAGATCAGATCGCCATCGTGCGGAAAGCCGTTGTGCGAGGTTTCCACGCCGGGCAAGTGACCGAGCAGCACGCGGTGCGCATGCAGGGCGCCCTTCGGTTTGCCGGTGGTGCCCGAGGTGTAGATGATCAGCGCGGGCGCGTCGGCCCGGGTCTGGACGGCATCGAAGTGTGCGTCGCGCGAGGCGATCGCCGGCCACAGGGCGAGCAGACCGTCTTCCGCGACGCCCCAGTCCTGATCGTCGGCGACGTGATGATGGGCTTCGGGCAGATCGTCGTGCACAACGTACACGAGGCGCAGATCGGGCAACTCGCCGCGAATGTCGTCGATCTTGCCGATGCTCGCCAGGTCGGTCACCAGCACCGTCGCCCCGGAATTCTGCAGCCGGTAGGCGAGCGCTTCGGGGCCGAAGAGCGTGAAGAGCGGCACGGCGATCGCGCCGAGCTTGTAGGCGGCGACGTGGGCAACGAGCGTCGCGGGCGACTGGGGCAGGAAGATGCCGATGCGGTCGCCGGTCTTCACGCCATTGGCGCGCCACTCGTTGGCGAGTTGATTGGACAGTTGTTTGAGGACGTCGAACGTGAGGCGCACGTGCGAGCCGTCGGCGCTCTCGTGGATGAGTGCCAGGCGGTTGCTGCCGTCGGCCCACTTGTCGCAGACGTCGACACCGATGTTGAACAGCGTCGGAATCTGCCAGGCGAAGGCGCTGGCGGCGGAATCGTTGGGGCGTTGTCCGCCGGCGTCTGACGACGTCTCGTGGGCGGGCGTATGGGAGGTGTCGGCATCCATGCGCTGTCTCCGGGTCATGTCTAGCCTCGCGCGGTGCGCAAAGGGCGTTCACCGCACGTCTTGAAGCATGATGCATGCCGGGCGCGGGCAAGACAAGGGGCGACGGGCAAACTCGAGGAAATATGGGAGGCGCGAAGCGATTTAGGCAGAATGAAGGCTTCACACGGCGGGATGAGCAGGTATAATGCGCGCTGCCGTGCGGTACCGGTCTGCGCCGGAAGCCCGACGCCGAATCCCCCGGACCGCACGCATCCCAAGCCGTCGCGCCAGACGGCATCTCTTGCCGCGACATTGCGTCGTGCGCAACGCCTCGGAGGCGTGCCAGAGTGGTTTAATGGACTGGTCTTGAAAACCAGCGAAGGGGTAACCTTTCCGTGAGTTCGAATCTCACCGCCTCCGCCAGAATTTCTTGGTTTCCTTGATAGTGGCTGCTGACAAGACAATTGTGGGCGGTGCTCCGCAGTTCCCGGTTCGTAATAGGATGTGCGATCGGTAGTCTGTACCTCGTTGCGGACGCGCATCCTACCGCCGAGTCGTTCGTAACTTGGGCGTTCATTTCTATCTCGGTGCAGCAAGTGCCCTCGTGCTCGGCACACTCGTCCTAACCGGACTCCCGATCACCTACATCCGTCGCAGTAGCCGGACCACCGAATACTTCAGGGTCAACTCCCAGGCTCAGCGCATCGCCCCCTTCCTTCCGCGCATGCGCGAGCCATTCATCGAGTCGTTAGCCAACGGGATTGTGGCGCTCCGACTGCTCAACTTCCAAGCCCGCGCCGATTTTTCGGTTCCCCAGATAGCTCCAACACTCGCCCGAACGTTGCGAGACATCGGATTTCATTTCGCCCCCCTCCCCACGGGTGCACCGGTCGATGTCAACTCACGGCCCCGTCTGTGCTAAACTGAAAAAATGATCGCCATTCGTCATATTATTTTTTAAAAATCATAAACTTACAAAATTCCGTGCGGCACGACGGAGGACACCATGAACCTGAAAGACAAACTGACATCATCGCTTCGCAAGCGTAGATCGGACGTCTTTTTACGTGCCGACTTCGCAGGGCTAGGAAGCGAAGCGCAACTCAGTCGTGCTCTGCGAGAGCTTGTCGACGCCGGAACGATAGTCAAGCTTGGGGTCGGTGTGTACGCCAAGGCGAAACCTAGCGCGTTGTCAGGCAAACCAATCCCCGTGCGTCCGGTCGAAGTTCTCGCGCCGCAGGTCTTCAAGCGGCTCGGTGTGAAGACATACCCGAGTCGGCTGGTCGCAGCCTACAACGCGGGTACTACCACGCAGTTGCCCGCGAACGTCGTCATCAATACCGGTAACCGCCGAATCGCCCGCAAACTTGGGTTTGGACGGCAAGTCATTCAGTATGAGAACAATTTCGAAAGAACAGCTTGAACTTATCGACGCGTTAGTCGCGGAAGAAGATCTCGGCGGCATCTCTGCTGCAATCTTGGAGAAAGACATTCACGTCACCGATGCGCTGCGTGCTCTGGCATCCCTGGAACACAGGAACACCCGATTGGTGTTCTGCGGCGGCACGAGTCTTTCAAAGGCACATCGCCTTATCCATCGAATGTCTGAAGACATCGACCTGAAGGTCGTGCTCGCGCCGGACTGTGCACTTTCCCAGAGTCAACTGAAGACGCATCTATCAGGGCTAAAGAAGCAAGTCGTTGACTGCATTAAAGGGTTAGGTTTTGTTGAAATCGCGGGCGAGGCTACAGCGAGAAACGCCAACAGGTACTTCGCCAGTGGTTGGTTGTACAAGGAGCAGTACGCCACCAATACCAGCCTGCGGCCGCACCTCAAACTTGAATTTACGACTCGGACGCCGTGCTTCGCAACGTCCGAGCAGTCCCTCGGATATGTTGTCTATCAGTTGGCGAACAGAGACGCGTCTGAGTTCACGATGTCGTGTGTGGCTGTCGAAGAAACGTTAGCGGAAAAGGTACTTTCGTTCCTCCGTCGATTTGCCGAGCATCGCGCTGGCAAGAGAAATGATTGGGACGACGCGTTGGTCCGTCATCTCTACGACGTGTGGTGCATCGTCAAAAATGATCAGTCTGTGGTTGACCAAGCGGCCAAGCACTTCAATGATTTGGTTGCGTTTGATCAGGGCGAATTCACGCGTCACAAAGAGTTTTCCGCAGATCCCGCCGCGTGCATGCACGTTGCGTTGGAGACGATTGGCAACGATAAACAGACTGCCGAAGAATACGCGACGAAGCTCATCCCTCTAATCTATGGGAACGATAAGCCGACCTTTGCCGAGACGTTTGGCGTATTCAAAGACGTCGCGCAGAAACTACTCAGTACGATACCGCGCACGCACGCTTAATTAATTCAAGGTTGCCCGCACGGCAAACATGAACGCGCCGCTCACCAGTTGAAGCGAACCCCGAACATACCGGCGGTCGCGGTTCGATGATTGCGGCCGCCGCCGAGTGACCAACGGTAGCTGGCCTGGCCGTAAAAGCTCAGTTTCTGATTCACCTGTGCAGTGATGCCGCCACCGACCTCCAGTGCAGTGTCGCCGAAGTGTGCCTCAACGGTGGGTGACGACTGTCCGAAAAGCGCGTTGTCAACGCCGGAGAAGGCTTGCCAGAGATTGACTCGCGCATAGGGCTGCCACAGCGTGCGTCGCCCGTCACGCTTCGTGTATTGCAGCCGAGCCCCCAGGCGACCGGTCCACCGACACGCCCTGATAAATGATCTGTGCTTGCGGCTCGATCAACCACTCGTTTTCCTCTCCGAAATGGATCGGGTAACCCGCCTCGAGCGACCCCGCGTATGCAGTTGCATGGGTCGATATCCCGGCGCCATAGAGCGACGTCGCCTTCGCGTCGTACCAGCTTCCCTGTAACACTGCGTCGAGATACCAGCCGCTCGGGCCGAAGTGTGTCCAATAGCCTCCGACTGAGGGGCCGTTCATCAGTAGCCGCCCCACCGTCAGGTTCTGCGTTCCCAGCGCGAAGCCACGCACCGACGGCGAATTGTAGTCGGCGTAAGCCAGATACACGCCGGCGTGGTCCCGGTGGCCGCTGTCCGTCGTCCGCCGGAAGATGTCGAAACCCGTCTGGAATCCGACCAGATTGCCCGTCGCACTCGCATCCACCGTCCCATTCCATCGGTTGCTCACCCGTTGCCCGAACACCCGTCCCCAAGCGCCGTTCGCATACGTCCGCGGCTCCGACAGGCCGCGCAAGTTCTCCTCGTCGCCGACGCGCTCATGCAGCGTCCCCAACGTCGAAAGGCCCATCTGTCGCGCGATCGCGGGGATAGGCGTGTAGAGCGCCACTTCCGGACGGTAGAGCGGAATGTCCGTACCGCTTGGCGTCGCAGAGCCTGTCGATGTGTCGATGAGATGAGACCGAAGGAACCAGTCGTTGGGGTCCGTGCTGCCGCCGCGGAAGAGCTGGTACTCATAGGCGCCCGCGGCGACGCGTTGACCTAGCGTGAAGGCGCCGGCCGTGGTCGTGCCGCCACCGCTGACCTGCACCAGCCGAATGCCGTCTGCCACGGTTTGCGCACCGGCGCCGCCGGTATTGCTGACGATCACGGACGTCGTGCCAGTGGCCCGGCCACCGTCGATCACCAGCAGATTGGTCGGTGAGTTGTCGGCGCCAAGATAGGTGTTGAAGCCGATGCGGCTGCCTGCATTGCCCGTGTAGCTGCCAACCGTCAGCGTACTGTAGGCTCCCGGCCGGGCGACGAACTGGATCAGACCGGCATTGGTCACCGTGCGGGTGGCGTTCGAATCGCCGGTGACGTTCCAGGCACTGAGAGAATCGATCGAGACATTGGTTGCGTTTCGCGCCAGCCCCGTCCAGAGACTGCCCTGGGCCAGCGCCACGTCAGCGGTGTTGCCGACATCGGCCAGCAGGTCCCCCGTCCATTGCGAGGCGCTCAGATTGGCGCCGGCGGTGTTGCCCGGCCCGATCAGCACCAGATTGCCGGTCCAATTGCCGCTGGCGAGATTGTAGGTGAGGGCCGAAGGGTCGACGACAATGTCGCCGGCGAGCGACGGGATACCGGCAATGTTCAGCGTCAAATGGCTTGGCGTGCCCACCGCATCCTCGGTCACTCGCGCCAGCAAGCGTCGGCCACCGACGACGGCGGGAGTCATCGTCGTACCACCACTTATCGAGACGGTGCCTGTCCCGCCTTCGGCCAGTACGATCGCGCCGTTGGTGGCGCTCAGACTGCCGCCGGTAAGCGACACCGTGCTCGCTGCGCTGCCGGCAAGGTAGATCGCAGCCGAGCCGGCACCGCTCACCGCGACCGTGGTCCCCGAGGCGGCAAGTGCGCCGCCGTCGATGGCGGCGATACCATGCGCAGCGTTGCCGGCAGTGGTAAAGGCCGTGCGGGTCAGGGTGATGGCGCTGCCGGCACCCCGCGCAGAAGCCCCGAAAGCGCCCTGCCCCTGCGTGGCGACTTTGGCGTCCGTAGCAGTGATTGTGCCGCCCGTCATCGCATGCAAGCCCACGGCGTTCACGTTCGTGGTGGTGACCGAGGTGCCGGACAGCGTAATACTGCTGCCGACGTCGGTCGCCCGAGCGCCGTCGGCGCCGCCAACCGCGGCGGTATCGACGCCATGGGTCGTGATGGTGCCTCCAGTGATCACGGCCATGGCACCCTGACTGCCCCGAACGCCGATGGCGCCATCGCCGTTCGTGGTTATGCGGGCCCTCTCGGCTTGCAGTCGACTTCCAACCCCGGCCACATCCGCACCAGGAGCCTGCAAGCCAATTTGCGCATCCGGAAACTGCAAGACCGGCGGGGTACTTCCGATCGACCTGTACCCGCTGGTGACCTCGGTGTCCGCCACGGCGATCGTACCTGCGTCCGTGACAAGCAAGCCGGCACCGGAAGGACCGGACGTACGGACGATAGTGCCGGTCAGACCGACCGCGCTGCCGGCGCCGCTCGCCACGGCGCCGGGGGAATCGGGTTGGTAGGTGAAGATGCCGTAGCCGGAGAAGTCGATCCTGCCGCCCGCATCCGCCCATAGGCCGGGGCTGTTTGCGACATACGTTGCCGAAGTCGCGCCATTGCTCATCTGAATGCTGCTGCCAACGCCTCGGGCGAGCACGCCGGGAGAGTTCGCAATGACGGTGTTTCCGTAATAGTCGCCTGTCGCGATGGCGCCGCCGCTGACAGTGATTTTTCCCCCACCGACGGCGGACAGTCCGGCACTGCCATTGCCGTAGATGTTCACGAAAACGTTATTCAGGGTGAGGCTGCCGCCCGCGCCCGACGCGACGGCGCCTGGGGAATTGTCGCCGGAACTGTACGTGCTCAGATTGTTGAGGGTGATCGTCCCTCCGGCATCCGCGAAGACGGCAGTGGCGCCCGCGCCCGAGGTCGTGATGTCGGTTTGGGTCAAATCGATTGAACCACCACTGGCGGCATAGACGCCGTGGGCGTTGTCGGCAGCGGTGCTCACCTCGCCATTGGTCAGCGACACGCGACTCCCTGCGCCGATCGCCCCTATGCCATAGGCGCCTCCGCCATTCGTGGAGACGGATGTATTGCTGCCGGTGACCTGCCCCCCGCCATCGGCATAAAGGCCGTGGCCGCCGGTGCCATAAGTACTGATCGAAGTGCTATTCAGCGGCGTGCCAGTCAGGGTAATCCCCCCGCCGCCGGTGACACGCATGCCGTAGCCGCTGCCGTTCGCGGTCAAGACGACTGAGGTGCCGCTATAGGTTCCGGTGCCGGAGACCTCGACCACGGGCGCAGCCCCCGCACTTTCCCGCGTGGTGGATGCCGGATCGGAACAGGTGCCGGACGAGATACTGAGCGCGGCTGGGGCGACGGCGCATTGCGCGAACGCCTGCGCCGAAGGCAGCAGCGCCGTCACTGCGGTAGTCAAGACGGCACGATGACAAACAATCGAGCCAAACAACCTCTTCTTCAGCAAGCTGCCGTCCCACGGACTGGAGGCGGGAACGGTACATGACGTCTTCAGGTGGTCTGCACGCAATCGATGAACTCCTGTCCTCTGTCGGGATTTACTCAAACTGGAAAACGCTGCGAGCCAATCGCAGATGCGAACTATGAAAGAACCTATCAACGAACAAAGATAGCAAACGTCGCTTCGGACTAAGAATCGGTATTAACTCGAAGGGGATGGCGTAATTCGAGAGCGCCACCGCGCCTGCCAGCACGCCGTTCCAGTTGTGTGTGGAGGGGGATTGAAGGTCGGCAGATCGGAAGAGCGTTCGAGTGCCACACGCTTTTGGCCATCGATTCATCGGAAGTCGAGGCCCGAAAGCTCATCATTCAAATTGAGGATTGCCCCCCCTCACGCCCTGTACTAGCCTTGGCTCAGCCGCCCGTCGCGGCCCAACGGTAGAAAATCAATAGCCAAAAAAGTAACGGGGAAAAACATGAAACTGAGTGCCAAACTGGTTTTTGGATTCCTGGTGGGTGTTTCAAGTTGCGTGAGCCAGGCTCAAACGGCAGACCGGTGTAATCAAGTGCTGCAAACCAGCGCGCGAAACTACGAAATGTCGACGTCGTACGATGCCGTTTCGTATTCCGTCTACGACCAGTATTGCGAGGGGGATCAGGTCAGATCCGGCACGAGCTTCAGCGCATCCCTGGACGCCGTCATCAAAGCCGTCCCCATCAAATTCAATCTTGGACAAGGCAGCACCGAAGAACGCGTCCGTAATTTCTGCAAGACGTTCGATTCAGCATACAAGTCCGATAAATCGAGATATCAGGAATCGTCTACCGTGGTGGGCACCACAACACGTGCGTGGCTGCAATGCATGGCGCTGGCGTCGCGAGGTGTCGATTTCGCGCCGGACATCTCGCGCGAGCATGTGAACATCGACGTTCGCCGCACCAATGCAAGCGAAGTCTCCGTCCAAGGCGTTGTCTATAACAACGAGGTCATGAACTGCACGGTTCCGGTGAGCGACCAAAGCACGACACGTGCCACGGCCACCGAGCAGACAACCATGCGGCTCTCGGAAAAAGACTGGGTAATCACCTGCGTCAGAAAACCACGGACCGAAAAGACGGAGACGGTTTATCCGTCAGGGGACATTACGGTCGTCACTACGGCCGGGCAATTCACGCTGCCGGTTGCGGCAGAAGCAAGGTTCCCCAGAGAATGGTCCGGCGAGTTTCAGACGAGTCTCGACAAGTTGTCCGAGGATCAACAACTCACCAAGGCCCGCCTGACAGTGATGGAAGCCCGGTCAAGTGCCACGCCCAAGGGCGCATGGCAGCCGGATCAGGGGTTTGGTGGCGGATTGAACAAAGTCGCCCACGAATCCGCATGTCCTGCCGGACAAGTGATGGTCGGTCTGCAGATCGTGACCGGCGGGACGTGTCACGGATTCTGTGACCCCGACGGACGCCCCGTCACCAGCTTCAAGATTCAGTGTGCTCAGAAGTACTGACACCGAATTTCGCGACGTAACTCGCCTATTGCAAAACAACCGCCCGCGGAGCTGCGCTCCCGTGGCGGTTGTCTCTCGGCTTGTTCAGTATCAAAAGCGTGTGGCCCTGGCGCCTGGCAATACGGAACCAGCGCTTTCGCCGATATCGATGCAGGTAAGCGATGGGCTGCGGGACGCCCGCACCCTCCCCCGTTCAGAACCGATAACTCACCTTCAGACTCCCTGCCTGTGACGACGCGCGCGCGGTATTGACGAGCGCATCGTAAGCGAGCGACACGTCCAGGCGCTTGGCCAGCGTCACGCTGAAGCTCGCGCCGAGCGTCAAAAAGCCGCGCGGCAGACTCAACCCCGGTGCGACGAAGACCGTGCCGTCCTGTGAGGCCACGGTAATCGCCCGACCGGCATCGAGCAGTTCGTGCGCGTACGTCACACGGAACTGGACGCTCATGGGGCGGGCCGCATCGCCGAACGCCTTGTCGAACGTCACACCGACAAACGGTTGCAGGCTGCGCGTATTGTCCGTGCCGACGCGCAGGTTCTGACCGCCCGCGCCGCTTTCCTCGAAGCCGTTCGCGTGGAAGTAGGCATAGCGCAGGCCCACGCGCGGCGTCACGACGAGCCCACCGATCGAGATCGGCGTGCTCGCCTGTGCCGCCGCCGTGAATTCCTGCCCGACGTGATCGCCTTCGGCCGTGCCGATGCCCGCGAACGGACGCTTCTGCGACAGGAAGTGAAGACCGTAACCGACGGTGGCAGCGACGTCGAACGGCCCCATCTCCCGACTTGCATACGCCGCGAGGCGCAGCGTGTCCCGTGTGCCCGAGCCCGCCGCACCCTGCTCCGAAAGATCGGCGTGGGAATAACCGCCGGCCAATCCGAACGTATTACGCTCAACGCGCCTTTCCGCGCCGGCGAGGAAGCCGTATTGATTCTCCTGGAAACCGGGCTGGCTGCCCGAGCCCGCCACGCGGCCGTGCAGACCCGTGGCCGTCGCCCAGACCGCCGAGGCGGCCGGCGTCGCGTCGCCAGTGGCGAGCCCGGTAACGGCCGAGCGTCGCGTGACTCGGTCAAGAACCGCCGCCGACGACGACTGTGCATTCATCAGCGCCGCCGTGCCCAGTGCCGTGTAGGCGCTCGTGTTCTTCGGCGCAATGACGACGGGCACGGAAGGCCCCGAGGGTCCCGAAGATCCCGCATTGCCCGGATCGCCGGGAGCCGGGGCGTTCAGCGACAGCGTCACGTCGTTTGCGCCATAGGCGACAGAGGATTGCAGGCTGCCAAGATTGGCTCCCGCCGCCAGCGCACCGGTCACCGATGAGAAGCGACCGCTCACGCCGTTCGCCGCGGTCAGCACCGTATAGCGTGTCGTCTGATATGTCCCTGGGGCGTACGTGATGGCGAGCGCGCCGTTCAGTGTCGCGCCGCCGCCCACCTTGAGCAGCGACGCCGCCGTGGGACTCACCTCGATGGCAAGCGTCCCATTGGGCGCCTGCGTGTAGTTGCCGCTGACGTTCAAGGTGCCGATCGAGCCCCCCGGCGCCACGATGCCGCCGTTGGCCACGCTGCCGAGAATCGCGCCATGTCCGCGCAGCGTTCCTTGTGCCGCAACCGCCACGTCGCCGCCCAACGTGGCGCTCTCATGGCTGGCGTCGCCGACCGCGAGGGTGCCGGCCCCCACGCTCGTCGTCCCCGTGAATGCCGTGCTGGCACCATTGAGCACGAGCCTGCCGCCGCCCTGCTTGACGAAGGTGCCACTGCCCATGAACTCACCGGCATAGACGCCGTCGGATGCGGCGTTGACGGTCAGCGTATTCGTCCCGACAAGCAGACGTGTGCCGGCGACGCCGCTCAACCCGGAAATCGTTTGCGCGCCCGCGGCGGACATGTCGAACGTCGCGCCACTGGCCGCCATGGCGAGCGTCGTCACCGACGACAGCCGACCGGCGCCCGCCAGCGCCAGCGTGCCAGCGTTGATCGTCGTCGCGCCGGTGTAGATGTTCGCCGCCGAGAGCGTCTGGGTGCCGCCGTTCAGTGTCAGCCCACCCGATCCGCCGATGACGCCGGAGAAGGTGTCCAGTGCATTGGCATCCGTGACCGTAAGCGTGCGCGCGCCGAGCGCGACCGTCCCACCGCCGGCAAGACGCTTCACGGATGCCCCGTTCGTCGTCGCCGAGATGTCGAGCGTGCCGCCGACGCTCACGCCGCTGGAGGTCGCGACACTGCCGTCGCCGCTGAGTGCCAGTACCGCGCCGTTACCGATCGTCGTCGCACCGGTATAGGTGTTCCCAGCCGTCATCGTCAGCGTTTTCGTACCGACGAGGGCCAGCGAACCGGCGCCCGAAACGACGCCCGACATCGTCGTGCTGTTGTTGGACGCGGTGGAGAACGTCACCGCCGAGCCGGCGCTCAGGATGACATCGTTGTTCAGCGCGCCTCTCGCCACAATAGTGGCGGTTGCTCCTGCATCGAAAAGCAGGCTCCCGAGGAGGGTCGAGTTGGAAATCGAGGGATCGGCCTGAATCAGCACGTTGTTCTGGCCGCCAAACTCGATGGCCGCGGCTCTCGTCGTGCCGCCGTTGATCGGCGCGCCCATGATGGTCCCGATATTCGAGATGATGTCCGAGCCTCGGGTCACGATGCCTACGCCGCCCCCATCCCCCTCACCGCCGGCGATCGTTCCGGCATTGATGACGTTGTTGTACATTCCCGCGAGATTGATGCCGGCGCCCCCTGCGCCTCCCACGCCCCCTTGGTTTACAATCCCGCCGCTAGTGCCGGCGGCACCTCCCGCACCGCCTCTGATCACGCCAGTGTTAGTGATGGTGGCGCTACCGCGGAGCGCGAGCAGTCCGTCGCCTCCCGCACCGCCGCCACCGCCGACCTCGCCGGTGCCTCCGGCGCCGCCTGCGCCCCCGGTGATCATGCCGCTGTTGGTGATGACCGCGACGGCGCCGCCCGACATCATCCCGCTGCCGCCACCGCCACCGCCGCCGCCGTAGCTGGATGCACCGGCGAGAGGGTCGCCGCCTTTACCGCCGGCCCCGCCCGTGATCGTGGTGTTGGACGCGATGTTGATGTCGTTGCCGGCGTAATACACGCCCGTATTGCCGCCATTCCCACCACTGCCGTAGAAGTTTCCGCCCGGTCCGCCGTTGCCGGCGTCGCCGGTGATCGTTTGGCCGTTGAGCGATATGCCGGTGCTGATGATCGTGAGTGCGGGGCCGCCCGGCGGCGCGCTGGCTGAATCGCCGCCGGCCGCGCCAGCGCCGCCGGCGCCGGTCGCCCCCCAGCCACCCGAAGCCTGGCTTGCCCCGCCCCCCTGACCGTTTCCTGCGCCGCCAGCGCTGCCGACGCCATGTGCCCCTATGGCACCACCACCACCCGGCATGCCGCACCCACTGACGTCGCTTACCGTGCATGCCGCCCACGCGGGCGGCACGACGCCCGCGAGGGCCAGGGCGATGGCCGTGCTGCCCGCCGTGCGGACAAAGCTGGCGCCCAATGGACTGTGCGCCGGATCGGCCGCTTGAAGGAAGCGTGCGTCGACCACTGGGGACGGCAGTCGCCGTCGGGCAGCGGGATCGGCACGGCCGTGCACGCGCCCGAATTTGCGTGAAACCATGAATATCCTCTCGTATCGCGCCGTACATGGCGACTGGCGACCGAGAAGCCTCCGGCCTTTCCCCCGCAGAACGGCAATCGTCAGACCCCGGCGCTCCACGATGTCGTTCTCGCTTCAATTTTGAGCACCGGTGTGCGCCATCCACGACGCATCGGAAGCCGAATGTAATACAAAGTCAGTGTTTCGCCAATCGCCCAAATTTCCGCCCTTGCCCCCGTCTCCACGCGCGGCCGCGGAACGTCTGGAGCACGTCCACGGGGAAGCAGCCGGGCACTTGTCGATGCTCACCGGGTACATCGATGAGCTGGGCGCGGAACCCGTCGGCAGGCCTTACTGTTCGAGGTGCTTCTGCATCAGTTCTTCGAACCAGTCCAGGAACGCGGCCAGTCGACGGGAGCGTTGACGGCGGTGCGGATAAAGGAGAGAGACCGGCATCGAGGCCGCGCGATACCCAGCCATGACCTCCACCAGTTCGCCCGAGTCGAGCAGATACTGCACGTCGAAGCGGGGAATCTGGATGAGTCCGAGCCCGGCGCGGCAACAGGCGATATACCCTTCGGCGTTGTTCGTCACTACCTGGCTGGGGACGTCCAGGGTATGTTCGGCGCCTTGCCCGTCCAGATAGGTCCAGGGCAATTCGCGTCCCGTCGTGGGCGAGGCGTATCCCACCATCCAATGGCCCGCAAGCAGATCGTCGGGACGTTCGGGCGTGCCGTGGGTTTCGAGATAGGCCGGGTTGGCGCAGTTGATCAACGCGATCGTACCCAGCGACCGCACCACCAGACTGCTGTCCTGCAACGTGCCGACGCGCACCACGCAGTCCACGCCTTCCTGCACGAGATCGACCGCCCGATCGCTTGATCGAAGTATCAGACGCAGACGGGGATGCCGGCGCAGCAGCGTCGGCAACGCCGGTGCGATCCACCGGCGAGCAACGCGACTCGGCACGTCGATCAGCAACTGGCCTGACACCTGACGCTGACTCGCGTGGAACAGCAGATCGATCTCTTCGATATCGGCGAGCAGCACACGCACGCGCTTGAGCAACTGCGCGCCGTCGGCCGTCAGTTGCACCTGCCGCGTCGTTCGATGCAGCAAGCGCGTGCCGACCTGCGTCTCCAATTGCTGGATGGCGGCCGACACCGAGGCGCGCGGCACGTCGAGCGCATGGGCCGCCTTGATGAAACTCCCCATCTCCGCGACCTGCACGAAGATCCGGTATTGGTCGAATCTGTCCATGTCCGTTTATTGTTGGCAGCGCTTGGTGGCGGGCGAGCGCTCACCTCGTGTCGGCTTCACCCGGAAAAGCCGCCGTTGGCCAGGAATGCGCGTTCCCGCGGCGTTGTCGTTCGCGAACGGCAGATAGAAGAATAACCGCGGCGGCGCCTCCACCTCAGTAGGCACCGCGTCGAAGCGGCACCGCCTCGCCCGGACGGTGCTCACGCGCCTGAATGCCCCACGCGAGCCCTTCCCCGGCGAAGGGCTCGCGAGGGCGGTTCACTTGGTCGTGTATCCGCCGTTGATGAGGATCGTCTGCCCCGTGATCCACCAGCCGTCGCTCACGAGATGACGGATGAACGGCACCACGTCCTCGATATCGGTGAGCCCGGTATTGCTGAACGGCGACAGCGCGGCGGCGGTCTTGTGATACGCCACGGCGTCGGCGCCTTCGGCCGGATAGAAGAACGGCGTGTCCATCGGACCCGGCCCCACGGCCGTCACCGAAATTCCGCGCGCACCGAACTCCTTCGCGGCGGCTCGCGTGAAGTGCTCCACCGGCGCCTTGGTCCCGGCATACGAGGCGTAGAACGGCGTGAACGCTCCCAGCAGCGACGTCACCAGCGTGACGACCTTGCCGTTGTCGTTGACGTGCTTGCCCGCCTCGCGCAGGAAGAAGAATGCGGTCTTTGCATTGACGGCGCTCATCTCGTCGTATTCGGCCTCGGTGATCTCGACGAGCGGCTTCTTCAGCACCTTGCCCACCGTATTGATCGCGATGTCGGGACGGCCGACGGCGTCGACGGTATCCGCGAACAGCTTCTCCACCGCGGCAGCACGAGTCAGGTCGCCTTGAAAGGCCACCGCGCGGGCGCCCAGCGCCTCGACGGCGGCGACGGTCGCGTCCGCCTGCGCCTTGCTCGCCGCGCTGTTGTAGTGAATGGCAACGGCCTTGGCGCCCTGCCGCGCCAGATCGCGCGCGATCAGCCCGCCCAGGTTCTTGGCGCCGCCGGCAATCAGCACGACTTTGCCCTCGATGGAATGGTCTGCCATGGAGATCTCCTTCGCTAGTCAATGGAACCTCCAATTTAGACACTGCGAGCCGGCGCATAAACGGGCCCAATCTGGATAGATCATCCAGAAAATCGTACTAATCCTTTGGCGAGAGGCGGCAGGCGTCACACGCCGATCGGCAGCGACATGCCGAACTTCACTCGCGACATCACGACCATCGTCTCGAAGTGACGGATGTTCGGATTCTGACGAAATACGCGTGTGGCGAATTCTTCGTAGTGGTCGATGTCGCGCACGGTGATCATCATCGCGAAGTCGGCGCGCCCCGTGACCACATAACACTGCATGACTTCCGGTACCGTTTGCAAAAATCGCTTGAATTCGTCGAGCAAGTCCAGTCGTTCCCGCTCGACCTGGACAAGTACCCACATCATGATCGGCAGCCCGACCTTGTTCGGATCCACGACGGAGATGTCCTTCTGAATGTACTTTTCCTCGCGCAATCGTCTTACTCGTCTAAGGCAGGCCGGCGGACTCAGATTGACGGCAGCGGCCAGCGACTGGTTGCTGATCTGGTTGTCGACCTGCAGTATCGCCAGGATTCGGAGGTCAAAATCGTCGAGTGGTGTTGCGGGGCCTTGACTCATATTTCGCAAATTCCCTGAAAAAAGAAATTCAATTAAGCAAACACGGCCCGCGCGAATTTTGAATTTCGTGGCGCCTCCATAGAATCGTAGCATCGGCCCCGGCTCGATTCCATGGAGAAAGCCATGTCTACAAAACCGTTCATCGTTGCTGCCGCAGTGCTTTGCGCATTGGGTGCGCAAGCCCAGACCGTCGTCACCATCGGCTACGCCGGTGCGCTGACCGGTGCGCAGGCGCATTTCGGCAAGGACAGCGAGCGAGGCATCCGTCTGGCCATGGACGAGATCAACGCCACGCACCCCGTCATCGGCGGCAAACCGGTGCAGTTCGCGCTCGACGCACAGGACGATGCCGCCGACCCGCGCATCGCCACGACCATCGCCCAGCGTTTTGTCGACAACCGTGTCAGCGCAGTCATTGGTCACCAGAATTCGGGCACATCCATCGCCGTGGCGCGCCTTTACGCGCAGCAGCACATTGCCGAACTTACGCCGTCCGCGACGAACCCCGAGTTCACTCGCCTCGGTTTCAACACCACATTCCGCATGCTCGCCAACGACGACTTCCTTGGGGAAGCGCTGTCGCGGTACGTCGCCAGCCAACTGGGCGCCCGACGGATCGCCGTCATCGATGACCGCACCGCCTACGGCCAGGGCATCGCCGAAGTCTTCGCGCGGCAGGCCGAAAAGGCCGGCGCAAAAATCGTTGCACGAGAGTTCTCGACCGACAAGGCCTTCGATTTCTCCGCCGTGCTCACGCGCGTCAAGCGAGAAAACCCGGAAGTCATTTTCTTCGGAGGCATGGATGCCCAGGGTGGCCCGATGCTCAAGCAAATGCGCCAATACTCGATTCGCGCGCCGCTGGTCGGAGGCGACGGCCTGTGCACCGCCGAGATGGTCCGCCTGGCCGGGACGGCTCTCGATGGCAACCTGTTCTGCGCGGACGGGGGTCACAGCCTTGCCAGGATGCCGGGCGGACAAGCGTTCGCCGCCAAGTTCAAGGCCAGGTATGGCGAGCCGGTGCAGTTGTACGCGCCGTACGCCTACGACGCCATGACGGCCATCTACCGCGCCGCGGTGGCCGTACAGTCCACAGACGCATCGAAAATCGTCGATGCCTTGCACCGCGTGTCGTTTGGCGGCGTCACGGGACACATCGCATTCGATGAACACGGCGACCTGCGCGCACCGGCCGCCACCATATCCACTTACAAGGAAGGAAAGAAAATGGCTTTGACCGAGGTATCGAAATGAGCGTCGGCATTCTGCGCGTCGGGTCGCCGGCGTTGCGCAAGGTGGCGGCCGAAGTCGCCAATGTGAACGACCCCGCCGTCGTACGCGAGGCCGCTGCCCTCGGCGAAGCGATACGCGCCTTCCGTGCCGAACACGGATTCGGGCGCGCCATCGCGGCGCCGCAGATCGGCATCGCAAAACGCATGATCGGTCTGGCCATACCGGGGTGGCCCGACGTCATCGTCAATCCACGGGTCGTGTGGACCAGCGATGAACGGATGACGCTCTGGGACGACTGCATGTGCTTTCCGGAAATGCTCGTCAGAGTCGAGCGGTTCGCGTCGATCTCGGTGTCCTTTACCGACATGACGGGAAAAACGCATCTGAAAGAAGCACTCGAGCGCCCCGAATCCGAACTCATGCAGCATGAAATCGACCACCTCGACGGCAAGCTGTCCTTCGACCGCGCCGTGGGCGAAAACGCCTTCGTGCACCGCAGCGTTTTCGAATTGAACCGGACGGCATTCGCCGGCGAGGTCGACTACTTTCCCCAATCGCAATGAGGCAGAGGATGAATCGACCCGATATCGGCCGCATCGACGGCCTGACCTACCCCACTGGCACCGCGTATATGGCGGGCCAATATCTGCCCATGTCGGAGGCCCGAATTTCGGTACTCGACTGGGGGCTGCTGCACTCGGACGTCACCTACGACACCGTTCATGTGTGGAAGGGCAAGTTCTTCAGGCTCGATCTGCATATCGCGCGCTTTCGCCGCTCGCTCGAAAAACTGCGTTTGCGGGTCGCCTATACCGACGAGCAGCTTCGCGACATTCTGGTCCAGTGCGTGCGCCGCGCGGGTCTTCGCGACGCCTACGTCGAAATGCTCTGCACGCGCGGCATCTCCCCGACCTTCAGCCGCGATCCACGCGACGCGGCAAATCAGTTCGTCGCGTTCGCGGTCCCCTATGGGTCGGTCGCCAACGCCCGCCAGCTCAAGGAAGGTCTGCACCTGCATCTGATCGACACCGTGCGCCGCA
Source organism: Pandoraea pulmonicola (assembly GCF_000815105.2). Taxonomy (NCBI): domain Bacteria; kingdom Pseudomonadati; phylum Pseudomonadota; class Betaproteobacteria; order Burkholderiales; family Burkholderiaceae; genus Pandoraea; species Pandoraea pulmonicola. The sequence continues at coordinate 3,631,267 of NZ_CP010310.2, forward strand.
TTCCGCCGGAGTCGGTCGATCCGCAGATCAAGAACTACCACTGGCTCGACCTCGTCACCGCGCAATTTCAGGGCTTTGACGCCGGCGCGGAAACCGTCGTCATCAAGGACATGGACGGCAACGTCGCGGAAGGTCCCGGCTTCAATATCTTCGCCGTCAAGGCGGGTGCGTTGTACACGCCGGAGCGCGGCGTGCTCCACGGGATTACGCGCCGCACCGTGTTCGACATCGCCGAACAGCTCGGCATTGCCGTCCATGCGGGCGCCGTGCGCGAGGATCAACTGCGCCGCGCCGACGAAATCTTCATCACGTCGACGGCCGGCGGCATCATGCCGGTCACGCGGCTTGACGGTGTTCCCGTCGGCAACGGAGCGCCGGGCGAGTTGACGCAGACGATCTTCCACACGTACTGGGCCTGGCATGACGACCCCAGATGGACGCTGACAGTGGACTACGGCGAGGCCGACCATGCTCGCTGACACGCTGCGCGCGCGCCTCGATGACCGTCGACGCCAGCTCGTCGACAGACATGCGCTCAAGCGCGAGATCGCCATTGATTCGCCGCAAGGCGCCCGCCTCACGGCACGCACGGCGCCGGGCCAGGACGTACGCAGCTATCTCAACCTGTGCGCGAACAACTATCTCGGGCTGGCCAATGACCCGCGCATCGTCGAGGCCGCTCGCGAAGCCATCTCGCGCTTCGGCCTTGGCATGGCCTCGGTTCGTTTCATCAGCGGCACGCACTCCTTGCATTGGGAACTGGAGCATCGGCTGAGTTCGTTCCTGGGCACCGAGGCGTGCGTGCTGTTTCCGTCCGCCTTCGACGCCAACGGCGCGCTCTTCGAAGCGTTGCTCAACGATGAGGATACCGTGCTCTCGGATGCCCTCAATCACGCGAGCATCATCGACGGCATGCGTCTCGGGCGGGCCGCTCGCTTGCGCTACGCCCATCGTGACGCCAACGCGGCAGCCCGCGCGTTCGATCAGGCAGGCGAGCGTGGCGCGTCGGCCCGGCTGCTGGTGACCGACGGCGTGTTCTCCATGGACGGCACCCAGGCGCCGTTGCCAGCACTCGCCGCCTTGTGCCGCGAGCGTCAGGCATTGCTCGTGATGGACGACTCGCACGGCATCGGCGTTATCGGCGCATCGGGGCGGGGCACCGCGCAAGCGCAGGGGCTGCCAGCGGCCGTCGACGTCTACGTCGGCACGTTGGGCAAGGCGCTGGGGGGCGCGGCAGGCGGATTTGTCGCGGGACCAACGGCTATCGTGGATACCCTGAGGCAGTTCGGGCGGCCCTACCTGTTCTCCAACGCCCTGATGCCCGCCATCGCGGCCGCTGCAATTCGCGCATTGGATTTGATCGAAGGGGGGATGATCGACTTCGTCCGACTTCGTCCGACTGCGGTCGATGAGCACCTATCTCCGCGACAGTCTGGCGCAAGCAGGTTTCGAAGTGCTCGCCGGCGACCACCCGATCGTGCCGGTGATTTTCCACGATTCGGCACGCGCTCAAGCCGCGGCGTCCGCGCTCGCCGCGCGAGGCATCCTGGCACAGGCATTCTCGTACCCGGTCGTCCCCGAAGGCGCCGCGCGGCTGCGGCTGCAAGCCTCGCTGGCACTGACGGACGCCGATCTCGATCGCGTCATCGAAGCCTTCCGGTCGATGCGCAGCTAAGCGTTCGCGCGCGAACGCATCCCTGGCCCTTTACCTTCCGCGCCGTCACGACATTCGGACACGGCCGGCCCCGTCACGGCACGACCTTTTCCTTCAGGTTGCCTCATGAACTCGAACCCATCGCAAGCGCACGACAACTGGACGCCCGCCGCAGCCAAACCAACCGCGGCTCCCGCGCAAGCCCGGCGGGCGGTCGTCGCCGCTTCGCTCGGCAATATTCTCGAGTGGTACGACTTTGTGCTCTACGCCTACTTTTCCCCACAGATTGCGCGTCACTTCTTCCCGGCGGACAGCGAAGCCACGTCGTTTCTCTTGGCAATCGCCACGTTTGGCGTGGGGTTCGTGGCGCGCCCGGTCGGCGCTGCCGTGCTCGGCGCCTATGGCGATCGCGCCGGTCGCAAGGCCGCGCTGCTCGTGGTGATCCTGCTGATGGCGATCGGCACGGCCATGATCGGCCTCGCGCCGGCTTTCGAAGCCGCCGGCGTGTATGCCTCGATACTGATCGTGACTGCGCGGGTCCTGCAGGGCTTCGCATCGGGCGGCGAATGGGGCGGCGCCACCAGTTTCATCGTCGAATACGCGCCAGGCCATCGGCGTGGCCTGTATGGCAGTTGGCAGCAAGCCAGTCTCGCGGTGGCTTTGCTCCTCGGTTCTCTGACGGCCGCGGCAATGACCTGGATCATGTCGCCGCAGGCCATCGATGTGTGGGGATGGCGCCTGCCTTTCGTGCTGGGCGCTGTCGTCATCGGCGCCTTCGGTTTCTGGTTGCGGCGCAATATCGATGAGCCGCCTCACACGGGAGGACGGGCCGGCGCGAGGCACACCGCCCCCATTCGGACAGCACTGCGCCAGCAACGGCGCAACCTCGGCCTCGGGAGCCTGTTCACCATCGGCTGGACGGTCACCAACTATCTGTATCTGCTGTACATGCCGCTCTACCTCACGCGTACGCTCGGCCTGCCGGCACGCGACGCGCTGACCGCCGCCAGCGTCCAGATCGCCTGCTTCATGGTTCTGTCGCCGGTCATGGGACACCTGTCGGACCGATGGGGCCGACGCCCGTTGATGACAGCCGGCGCCCTGTGCGTGCTGATCGGCACCTACCCGCTCTTCGCCTTCATGTCGGCACACCCGCAACCGCTACCGGTGCTCGGCGTGCTGTGCCTGCTGGCCGCGTTCATGGCGACGATGACCGGTCCCGCACCGGCATGGCAGGTCGAACTGTATCCCGGCGCGGTGCGGACGACCTCCATCTCGCTGAGCTACAACCTGTCCGTGACCGTCTTTGGCGGCTTCGCACCGTTCATCGCGACGTGGCTGATCGGCATGACGGGTAACGTGCTATCACCCACGTGGTACATCGCCGCGGGCGCGGCGGCGAGCCTGATCGCGATTCGGCTCTCGCGAGAAACGGCCCGAGCGACGCTGGCCTGATCGCATGACGAGGACAATCCATGCACGCCCATCCGAACACAGACACACAACCCTCCCCTACGGCGGGTGACGACGACCGGGCCTCGGCACCTTCGAGCGAGGCGATAGACTGGATATCCCGGCTCATTGCCATCGACACGACGAGCCGCCGATCCAATCTCGGGCTGATCGAACTTCTCCGGGACAATCTTCGCGCGCAAGGCGCGGACGCGTGGCTCGATTACGACGCCACCGGCGCCAAAGCCAATCTCTTCGCCACATTGCCCGCGCGCGATGGCGGCACGCAAGGCGGCATCGTTCTGTCGGGACATACCGACGTCGTACCGGTGGATGGTCAGCCCTGGAAAAGCGCGCCCTTCGTTCCGGAAATACGAGACGATCGTCTCTATGGCCGCGGCGCATGCGACATGAAAGGCTTCATCGGGACGGTCATGAGTCAAGTGCCGGCGTGGCTCGCTGCGCCGCCGATGGCACCGGTGCATCTGGCTTTCTCATACGATGAGGAAATCGGCTGTCTCGGCATTTCACCGATGCTCGCCGCGATGGCCCGTCGCAATATTCGCCCGCAAGGCTGCGTCGTCGGCGAACCCACGCGCATGCAGGCGATCATTGCGCACAAGGGCATCAACATATACCGCTGCAGCGTGCAGGGACATGCGGCGCACTCTTCGCTCACGCCTCGGGGCGTGAATGCGATCGAGTATGCGGCGCGCGTGATCTGCCGCATTCGCGAGATTGCCGACGCTTTCGCCTCGCAGGGCCCCTACGACGAGGGCTTCGACGTTCCCTTCAGCACGGCGCAAACCGGCACGATAACGGGCGGCATCGCGCTGAACACGATTCCGGCGGCATGCGAATTCGTCTTCGAGTATCGCAATCTGCCCGGCGTAAGTGCCGATGCCATCTTTGCGCAGATCGAGGCCTTCGCTTCGCAAACCCTGATCCCGGAAATGCAGCGCGTACACCCCGGTGCGACGATCCACTTCGCGAAAATTGCCGCGCCGCCGTCAATGCAGGCATCCGAATCCGAGGATCTGGTGCGCCTGGTGCGCGCGCTCACGCCGGATGCCGCCTTGCGCAAGGTATCGTACGGCACCGAAGCCGGGTTCTTTCAGCGCGCAGGCATTCCCACGGTCGTTTGCGGTCCGGGCAGCATCGAGCAAGCGCATCAGCCCGACGAATTCGTCGCGCTTACCGAGATCGCCCGGTGCGAACGGTTCCTGTCGAAGCTCGTTCGTCATCAACTCTTATATAAGACATAAGACATTTGACCTTACGATGCGCAGGGACTAAAATCGCGGTCAAAGCAGTACCTGGAAAAGCCGTGGAGGCCTGAACAGCCTTCCCCCCGAAACGCACATCAGCAGGTCTCCCCATGCTCGAAAACTATCGTGCTCACGTGGCAGCTCGCGCCGCGCTTGGTATTCCCCCTCTGCCGCTGACGGCACAGCAGACCGCCGAACTGGTCGAACTGCTGGCCAATCCGCCCGCCGGCGAAGCACAAACCCTCCTCGACCTGATCACGCATCGCGTGCCCGCCGGTGTGGACGAAGCCGCCCGCGTGAAGGCCGGCTTCCTGGCCGCCGTCGCCAAGGGCGAGACGGCCTGCGCGCTGATTTCGCGCGCGCGTGCCACCGAGCTGCTCGGCACGATGCTCGGCGGCTACAATATCCAGCCGCTCATCGAGCTGCTGTCGGACGCCGAAGTCGGCGCCGTCGCGGCCGACGCGCTCAAGAAAACCCTGCTGATGTTCGATCAGTTCCACGACGTCAAGGAACTGGCCGACAAGGGCAACGCCAACGCGCGCGCCGTGCTGCAAAGCTGGGCCGACGCCGAATGGTTCACGAGCCGTCCGGAAGTGCCGGAAAGCCTGACCATCACCGTGTTCAAGGTCACCGGCGAAACCAACACCGACGATCTGTCGCCGGCCCCGGACGCCACCACCCGCCCGGACATCCCGCTGCACGCCCTGGCGATGCTCAAGAACGCACGCCCCGGCATCACCCCGGAAGAAGACGGCAAGCGCGGCCCGGTCAAGTTCATCGAATCGCTCAAGGAAAAGGGGCACCTCGTCGCCTATGTCGGCGACGTGGTCGGCACCGGCTCCTCGCGCAAGTCGGCTACCAACTCGGTGCTGTGGTTCACGGGCGAGGACATCCCGTTCATCCCGAACAAGCGTTTCGGCGGTGTGTGCCTGGGCAGCAAGATCGCCCCGATCTTCTACAACACAATGGAAGACGCCGGCGCCCTGCCGATCGAACTCGACGTGTCGAAGATGGAAATGGGCGACGTGGTCGAACTGCGTCCGTACGAAGGCAAGGCCCTGAAGAACGGCGAAGTCATCGCCGAATTCCAAGTCAAGTCCGACGTGCTGTTCGACGAAGTGCGCGCCGGCGGCCGCATCCCGCTGATCATCGGTCGTGGTCTGACGGCCAAGGCGCGCGAAGCGCTGGGCCTCGCCCCGTCGACGCTGTTCCGTCTGGCGCAGCAGCCGGCCGACAGCGGCCGCGGCTTCTCGCTGGCCCAGAAGATGGTTGGCCGCGCCTGCGGTCTGCCCGAAGGTCAAGGCATCCGTCCGGGCACGTACTGCGAACCGAAGATGACCTCGGTAGGCTCGCAGGACACGACCGGCCCGATGACCCGCGACGAACTCAAGGATCTGGCCTGCCTCGGCTTCTCGGCCGATCTCGTCATGCAGTCGTTCTGCCACACGGCGGCTTATCCGAAGCCCGTGGACGTGAAGACGCACCAGACGCTGCCGAACTTCATCAGCAACCGCGGCGGTATCGCACTGCGTCCGGGCGACGGCGTGATCCACTCGTGGCTGAACCGCATGCTGCTGCCCGACACCGTGGGCACCGGCGGCGACTCGCACACGCGCTTCCCGATCGGCATCAGCTTCCCGGCGGGTTCGGGTCTGGTGGCCTTCGCGGCGGCGACCGGCACGATGCCGTTGGACATGCCGGAGTCGGTGCTGGTCCGCTTCAAGGGCAAGATGCAGCCGGGCGTCACGCTGCGCGATCTGGTCAACGCAATCCCGCTGTACGCCATCAAGCAGGGTCTGCTGACGGTGGCCAAGCAGGGCAAGAAGAACATCTTCTCCGGCCGAATTCTGGAGATCGAAGGTTTGCCCGATCTGAAGGTCGAGCAGGCGTTCGAGCTGTCGGATGCGTCGGCCGAGCGTTCGGCGGCCGGTTGCACGGTGCATCTGAACAAGGAACCGATCATCGAGTACCTGAACAGCAACGTCACGCTGCTCAAGTGGATGATCGCGCAGGGCTATCAGGATCCGCGCAGCCTGCAGCGCCGTATCACGGCAATGGAACAGTGGCTGGCCGATCCGAAGCTGCTCTCGCCGGATGCGGACGCCGAGTACGCTGCCGTGATCGAAATCGATCTGGCCGACATCCATGAGCCGATCGTGGCCTGCCCGAACGATCCGGACGACGTGAAGACGCTGTCGGACGTGGCCGGCGCCAAGATCGACGAAGTGTTCATCGGTTCGTGCATGACCAACATCGGGCACTTCCGCGCCGCGTCGAAGCTGCTCGAAGGCAAGCGCGACATTCCGGTCAAGCTGTGGGTCGCGCCGCCGACCAAGATGGACCAGAAGCAACTGACGGAAGAAGGTCACTACGGCGTGTTCGGCACGGCCGGTGCGCGTACCGAAATGCCGGGTTGCTCGCTGTGCATGGGCAACCAGGCGCAGGTGCGCGAGGGCGCCACGGTGATGTCGACGTCGACGCGCAACTTCCCGAACCGTCTGGGCAAGAACACGAACGTGTACCTTGGCTCGGCGGAACTGGCGGCGATCTGCTCGCGTCTGGGCAAGATTCCGAGCAAGGAAGAGTACATGGCCGACATCGGCGTGATCAACACCAACGGCGACAAGATCTACAAGTACATGAACTTCGATCAGATCGAAGACTTCAAGGAAGTTGCCGACACGGTGAAGATGTAAGTGTGAGGCTCGGCCGCGGCGTGTGGTTTGCGCCGTGGCGCCGCAAGGCGAAAATGGCGCCGCGAACGATGAGTTCGCGGCGCCATTTTTACATCGGCCTCCGATCGAGGCTCAATGACTTTGCCCCACCGCCATCGGCACCTGCATCCGCTTACGCTCCGCTTCGCTCAAACTGCTCCACAGTTTCGGATCGACGCTGCCGCCCATGCCGAGAATCTGGACCGGGCTCGACGTGTCGTAGCGATAGCGCGAGCCGTAGCGGGCAGCCTCTTCGGCGGAGGCCGACGGTTTGCCTTCGACCGCGCCGTGACCGTTGTCCGCCGACGTGCCGAGCATCCGGATCGTGAAGATGGACGACTGCCCTGCCCGCTGATTCGCCCGGTCGCGGGACACCGCGTCCTGTGCAGCCGCCGCGGCCTGCGCCGCGGTAGCGCTCGCATTCGTCAACGCCCCCACGTTCACCGCCGCGATGGTCGGAATGCCCACCGCCTTGCCCTGCACCTGAATGTTGTCGGCGTTCACCACGCGCAATGCCGCAATGTTGACGTTGCCCGACACGCGAATCCCCGCCTCGCCGGCGTCGATCGTGCCAAGCGGTGCGATCAGGTCGATGTCGCCCGGCGGAATCTCCGCAATCGGATTGAGCGTCGCGATACCCGCACCGGTGTTCGGCGTGCTCGGCGAGAGCGACACGAGGCCCAGATCGTCATACACGCGACGCTGCGGTGTATAGACTACCGTCGACTTCGAACCCCGCCCCGCGTTGATGTCGCCCTGCGCCGACCACGCCAGCACATTGCCGCCGAATGTCGTAAAGATGCGGCTCTGCCCCAACAGGATGCTGTCATGCGAGTACAGATCGACGTTGCCACGCCCCTGCGTCAGCACCCCGGAACCCTCGCCAGGCACAAACCCGCCGTCCACCCCCACGAGCGTTCGACCTCCCGGCGTGAGAATGCTGATACCGCCGCCGAAGTCGGTGTGAATACCCGCGTCCTGAACTTCGTAGTGAGGCACGTCACGCGGCGGACTGCCGCGCGCAATCCATTGCTCCTTCGTCAGATACTTCACGCCCGGCTGCGGGCGCGCCGTCGCCACGCGATCGATGTTCTCGAGGAAGTACATCGCGCTGCTATACATCGTGACGCTGCCATCGTACGAACGAGCCGCACCGGTCTCATCGTGCGTCGGGAACAACGTGGCAATGGCCTCACGTCCGCGCAGATAGCTGCCGGCACGCGGCCCGCCGGCATCGTTGTACTCACGCCCTGACGCACGCAATTCGGCGAAGTACACGTCGCGCAGGTACACACGCTGTTGCTCCGACGGCAGCGCGTCGAAGAACTTGCGTGCATCCGTCGTCGCTGCATCGAAATGCAATCCGGCACTGTTGCGGCCGCCGTAGCGCGTCGTCAGCCAGTTCACGAGATACAGCTGGCTCTGCTGCGCGTACTCGTTGCGCAAGTCGCGCTTCGCCGCCCCGCCCACCCCACCCGAGCTGCCGACCGCCAGGTTCGCGGCATTGAGTTCCGCCTGCTTGCTCGCAAGGAACGCATCCGCGCCCGCGGCGTCACCGGTGTAGCCGAACTCCTGCTTCAGCCAGCCCGGGAGCGTGAGCTCACCGCCATAGACGACCACGGCCTTGCCCGGCTGGTCGGCGAACGGCCGCCCGGCGTCGGCCAGATTGGCGGCGTCGAGATAACGAGCCGCGAACGCCTTGAAGTCGACGCCATCGAGCCCCTTCGTACCAACGCCCGCCGCCACCGCGATCGCGGCGCCGTTGCTCCGGTCGCCGGGCTTGACGTTGACGACCGCGCCGAGACTGCGCAACTCCGCCCTGTCGCCCATGAACACGTCGCGGCCTGCCGCCACCTCGAGGGCGCCCGGCCCCACGACGTAGAACGTGCTGTATCGAACGTCGCGCCCCGCCGAGACCACGGAAACGTCGTCGACGTTGTTGTGAACGATCAGGTTGCCCTGCGACACCACGCCAGTCCATCGTTGCGGCCTGCCCGGTTTATTGACCGGATCGAACGGATCCGGCAACAGACTCCACCCGGCGAAGTCCTCGTTGGACGCGAGATAGGTGCCGAGCGGCGTCCCGGCTCCCACGATATCGCGTCCGGCGCGAATCGCCACGGCGCCATTGCCCTCGTACCACGTCGGCACCCGTCCGGTCTGGGGCGCCAGCGATGCGCGGTAGTTGATCGCGCCGGTTTGCAATCCGACGATGTCCCCCGTCGTCGCATAGAAACGCGCCGGCGACACATGACCGAAGTCGTAGCCCGAAACGGTCGCGGGCGTCAGACTGAACATCGGAAAGACGTTCGCCCCCGAAGGACCGTAGTAGTAGAAGAGATCCGGTGAAAGTGCATCCCTGCGCACATTCGTCAGGTAAGAACGATTCCCCGGAATATTCACCGTGCCCCCCGCAAACGCGGGAGACTGCGGAGTTGGCAATGCGGTCGGATCCGCCGCCGAGCGGCTCATCTGGAAACCGGCGCCCAATATCGACTGCCCGGCCAGCATCTCGAGTGCGCCACCATCGCCCGCCACCTTGAGCAGCGAGTTGACCGGCTCGGGCGCGAGCAACATCGGCGTATCGGCAATTCCCAGCGCGCCGTCGGTCCTGAAGATGCTGGTGGACGACGCGCCGTTGAGGATGTTGCCGGCCGCCGCCGACACGCGCAGCGTGGCAGGCAGCACGAAGCGACCGTCCGTCTGCGAGTAGTTCGCGCCCAATCGCGAGGCATTGGTGATGGCCGTGAGCGGCGCCACGTTGCCGCCTGCGCTGATGAGATCGATTGCCGTCGACGGCGTCCACAGCGTGAACCAGCTGAACCCCTCGCCACTGTAGTCCACGCCGCCGACCGAGAACGGTGTACCGTTGGTGCGCAGCTTCGTGCGTGTGGCGTCGCCGTACCCGCCAATGACCAGATCGCCGCGTGTTTCGACGCGCGCGGTCGAATCGCCGAGCACGAGCGTCGGACCACCCGTTGCCTCGCCGGGCCCGATCCCGAACGGGCTGGTGGCACGCGATTCGCGCAGATCCGCCCCTCCGACGCCACCGTCCACGCCACCCAGCGCACCTGCCGCGATTCGCGTCGCACCGCGCAGGTTCGTGAAGGCGCCATAGAGCGAAAGACTCGCGTTGCGCCACGACGTCGATTCGTCGATGACGTTGTTGGTCGGCGCCAGGCCACGCACCTCACGCACGGGATTGAGTCCGCCGCCAATCCGGATGTCAAGATCACCGCCACCGGTCAGTACGATTTGCGATCCATCCGCCGACACGCGTCCGGTGCTGGCCACCGCGACGTTGATGCCCTGGCTGCGAGCGAAGACCTTGGTCGCCTCGGAATTGCCCAGCCCCATGCGGGACTCGAGCATCCCGGCATTGCCGCCGGCCTCGACCACGACGTTGCCGCCCCCGAGCGTCCCCAACCCGGTGAAGCCGACCAGATAGGGCAGGGTCGAGAAGGCGTTGTAGCCTTCCGTCGGGCCCGCAGTGTACGAACCGAAGTTGATCCACCAGGCGCCCGGCACGCCCCCGTCCGCGATCGCCGAGCCGGACCCCTGACGCCAAAGCCAGTTGCCCACGTTCGACATGTCGGCGGCATCGCGCGGTGCGCCAAAGCTCGTCGGACGCCGGTGGCCCGTGCCTTCCGCGACAATGTCGCCACGGATTTCGCCACCGGCGCGCACGAACAGGTTGCCGCCATGCTCCGGATACCAGGCGGAATAGAGACTGCTTGCACCGCCGTCGACATACTTTTCGAACGTTCCACCGTCCGGGCCGAGCACGCTGGCGCCCTTCACCTTGCCGCGAGCAAGGTTGTAGGCGCCCGTCACGTCGCGCGATTGCGTACCCGCCGTGTAAACACCGAACGGCGAATTCATCGTGAAGTTACCCGCCGCGAGCACGTCGAGATCGCCGGTGCCGGTGCGCAGCACGCTGAATAGGGTTTCACGCACCGGCAACACGTTGATCGCGTACTTCGGTGGCTCGCCCGGTGACACGATACGGAATACGTCGAAACCATCGTTGTACTGATCGATGTCCGAATCGACGAGTAGATACCAATCCTGGATTTCCTGTGGCGTCAGTATCTCTCCCGGAATACCGCCGTACATCTCCGCATCGTTCCCCCATTGAATCACGCCCAACGAACCGGTACCCGGAATCCTGAAGCGTTCCTCGCCCATCCCGTAGTGCGTATCCGAGAGCACCAGATGACCATGGGTCCCATCCGGACGCAGTGCGCGCGGGTCGGCCGCCGCCGTGTCCGCACCAGCGACGAGCCGCAGCGACCACGACGCCGATCCCGGGGCCAGCATCGGCGCGAGCGCCAGCACGCTGCCCTGCACACCGTCGGCATCCGCCGGGCGCAGGTTGATCATCTTCGCGGCGCCCGGCAACTTCACATCCGTCTCGGCCGGAATGATCGCGCCTTTGCGCAACGCAACGTTGCTCGCAAGCACCAGGCTCACCGGCATGACCGCGCCTGCAGGCCACGTCATCGCGGCAACCCGCGCGGAGGACGGGAGGATGACGCCCACATCGAGCTGTGTCCCGCTGCGCAGCGTGACGGCCGACGGCAACACCGCGCCCGCGGCATGGACGACGTTGCCCGAAGCGTCGCGCACCGCGCCGCCAAGCACGGTGCCGGCCGGCAACGTGAGGTCGCCCGCAAGTGACACGCGCGCCGGCAGACGCAGCCCGGCCGGCAGCGTCGTCGCCTGCACCGGCACGTCGTAATTGAGGTTGCGTTCCGCCGGGAACGCCGTGCCGCTCGCCAGTGTGACGAGTCCACCGACCGGCACGACGGCGTCGCCGCCCCAACCGGCCACGCCGCTCGTGAGCACCCACCCCTTGTTGTCGGAGCCCGGCGTGAGTCTGGTGGTGTCGAATCCGTCGCTCAGGCTACCGAACACATTCAGGTTGCCGCCGGCGCGAATCGTCAACGCACCGGCTTCCCCGCTGCCGTACACGCCGGTCTTCTGCGTATGCGGATTGAGACTCGCATAGCGATAGCGCGACATGTCGATATCGCCGTCGAGGTGGATGTCGCCGTCCGGCGTCCTGCTGACGATCTCGACGCCCGGCCGCAGGTGGAACGCATCCGCATGGCGACGCAGGCCGGCGAGTCGCGCAAGCAGCGCGCCGTTCGCGAGCGCATTCGTCATGAACGTCTCGTTCTGCGTATGCAGCGTATCGAGATAGGCTTGATTGACGACCTGATACGGCCGTCCATCGACTGCCGCATCCGTACCCATCGGGGCATTCGGATCGCGGTGCATGCCATTGACGTTGATGGCGCGAGCCCCCTGGATCACGACATTCCCACCCGCGTCGATGGCAATGTCGTTGCCCATCGCACCGCCAAGGCGCTTCGCGCTGATCTCCACCGTGCCGACGTTGAGCGGCACGCCGCTTGTGTCGTTCGTGCCGCCACGCACATCCAGACGCGCCCCGTCGGCCAGCACCACGCGCCCCTCGTTGCCGTTGATCTCGATGACGGCACGGTTCGCTGCTTCGATGATCTGCCCGTAGCTGTCCCGGCGCGCCACCTTACCGTGCGCATCGAGCACGGCGTTGCCGCCCACGAGTACGCCATCGCGCGCCGACAGCCGAATGGAACCCGTCTGGTCGCCGCTGGCATCCACGCGACCCTGCACGTCCAGACGTCCGCCATCCACCGACAGCGCGATCTCGCGCGCCTTGAGCTCGTCGCCGACAACGAGGTCGCCCTGTTTGATCTGGAAGCTGCGACTGCCGAAGACGCCACCCTCGGTCAAGCGGGCGTTGAGGCCGGCGAAATCGTCGACGCGTTGCGCACGCAAGTCGAAACCGCCTGCCGCGAACGGCACGAGCGTGCCGCCCGCATCGTACTTGCCGCTGGCGCTGCCAAGCAGCTTGCCCAGCAGCGTGACGTTGCCGCCCGAGGCGCCCAGCGCTGCCACGGAGAACTTGCCTGCACGATTCTCCACCGCCGACAGGTCGATACGCGACCCTCCCGCCTGACGCACATTGCCGTTGGCGCTCGAGAGGATGACGTCGCCGCCCCAGCTGTACTTGCTCACGTCGAAGAACACGAGCTTGCGGCCGGCCAGATCCAGTTGCGCGTTCTCGCCGAGCGCAACATTGCCCTGCGCCGCCACGCTCAGTCGTCCGCTCGGCAGCACGACGCTGGTATCGACGCTTGCGGCGCCGCCAGCCTTCAGGCTGACATCAGCGCCGAGCGCGCCCGTGAGATCGGCATTGCTCAACACCGGCTTCGCATGCGCGCCGGCGTTGTTCACGACGAGGTTGCCGCCCGCCGCATAGCGGCTCACGGAGCCGGCCGCGCCCGTGAGCAACGGCGTGTCGATGACGATATCGCCGCCGCTGTAGTCGTAATCCTGCTTCTGCGCGTTCCAACCGTCCTGCGATCGATAGACGGACAGACTGCCCTTGCGGTTGGCGCTCACGCGCTCGCTGGCGTTGAACTTCACGGTGGAGAAGCCCAGCGCCAGACGATTCATGTCATGACTGCCATCCGGTTGCGTGCCCGGCCCGTAGCCGAACACGATCTCCTTCGCGTCGACGACAAACTGCCCGCTGCCAGTGCCCGCCCCGCCTGCCGCGACGCTCCCCGCCATGTATTTCGAGCCCGTCCACACGAGGCGATCGGTACGGATGCGCGCCAGCGCGTCGCTCGCGCCGTAGCCGAAGATCGCGGGCGAGCCGAGGACGAGCGTATCGATGCTCGACTTGCCGGTCGCCGCGTCGATGGTCGACAGTTCGACCGAATCGAAGAAGTTGATCGAATCGCGCGCGATGAGCGACAGACTCTCGAGCGCGGGCGCGCCGTAGGTCGTGTCGCCACGCATCAGACGACTGAGCACCGACTGGTTGAGCGTCAGCCCGTCGGCGAGACGCCCCGCGGCCGCCAGGGCGTCGAGCGACGCCTGGTTGCCGGCGTTCACCCGGCCAACGGCAAGCGACAACTGGCGCGTACCGTAGCGCACGGCGTCGGTGATCGTGAATCGCTTGTCGGTGGCGATCGCGATGCTGCCGTCGGAGAGCAGCAGCGTCTCGCCCGAGCACGCGGCGCCCGGCGCGCATACGCCGAGTTCAATGGCGCCGGCCCCCTCCAACGCCCCACCCGCCGTCGGCGCCAGCATGGCCATCCGTCCATTGGAGACGGCGAGCACACTCTTCATACCGGGCACGAAGACATAGCCGAGGGAGGAGTCCCACATCGGCATGCCGTAGCCGAGCGTATTGATGCCGCTGCCTTGTTCAATCCGAATACCGCCCGTGGGCGACGACGTCGAGATGAACACTTCGCTTGCCTTGAGCATCGCGCCACCGCGCAACACCACATTGGCGAGCGAACCCCGGAATCCGGCCTGGAGGCCGCCGATCAGGGAGCCCTTCGCGTCGACGCTGACCTCCGGCAAACCGCCAATCCCCATGCGATCGGCGCCGATGGCATTCAGATCGGCCGCGTTGAGCGACACGAGACTTGTGTCGCCCACGGTCGGCATGGCAAGCGGCCCGAGGATTTCCAGTCGGTTGCCGCCTGCCGCGATCGACAGGCTGCTGCCATATCCGCCCTTTGCCGCGGCCCCCGCCAATCGGCCCTCGAAGCGCAATGCCGGCACATCGCCGTCCTTGCCGACCTTGCCGACATCTTTGTCCGACAGGAATTTCAAATCGAGGCGCTTGGCGTCCGCTTCGATAAGCGAGCGCGGCACGCCGTCACGCGACGCCCTCGCGCGAGCGAAGTCCGCGTAGCTCAATTCGTTGTATTGCGAGTACGTGCGCAGCACGTCGGCCGAGGTGAGCACGGCCTGCGTGGGCGCCGCGTTGCGAATACCCGTGTTGCTCACGCTCAGCGTGACCGGTGTCGTCAGCGAGCCGTTGCGCATCGCGACCGGGCCGAGTGCGGCGTCGACGCTCGCCTGCGTCTGCAACTCGACACGATAGGCGCCCGGCAGCAACGCGAACGTCGACGGCAGCAATGTATAAGTGCCCCGCGGCAGGCCGGGAACGCCCGCGCCGATGGTGATCTGCTGACCGAGGAGCGGCGTGCCGGCCCCCACCTCCCCGAGCACCGGCGCGTAGGCTGGCTGCGCTCCCGGAATGATGGCGTAGACAGGGTTGGTCGACAGGCTTGGCAAGCGGAAACTCGCCTTGCCGCCTGCTTGCACGACTTGCATGAGCGGCGACATGCGCGCATCGATGGAACCGCCTCGTCCGGCCAGGAAGGCTGCACCACGAATCTCGCCGCCGCCAGACAGATCGATGAGAGCGCCCTTGTCCACGCCAACCGAATGGGCGTTGACGATCACCGACGGCCCGCCGCCCGCCCACGAGGTCGTCACGTCGTTGCCCGCGTACATGTAGCTCAGGCCGTCAAGCGATCCGCCGTAGGGCATCACCAGCCCATTGGCACTGACCGAAGTCACGCTGCCCGGCAGTAGATGGAGCACGCCGACGGACTCGGCGTCCATGAAGCCGCCGATCGTGATCGTCCCCATCGGCGCGCGCACCACGCCGCCCTGGCGAATCGTGGGCGCCGCGAGCATGAGGCTGCCGAACAGGGAGTACGGCTGCATGGGCAGCGCGTCGCCCGTGCGCTCGATGGTAAGTACGCGGTTCGGATCGAGCCGGGTGTAGCCACTCGGCGAGATGTACTGCCCCACCACGAATTTGCCGCTCGCCGCCGCGCCCGGATAGATCTGCGCCGCCGCCAGCGTGAGGTCGCCGGGCACGTAGAGTTCCTGTCGACCGAGCAGACGCATGTCGCCCGTGCTGCGAAGCGCGACATCGCCGAACGCCGCACGCTCCACCTTGACCGGTGTGCCGCTGTTCGTCTCGATGGTGCCCGCGGTGCCGAACTGCAGAATGCCCGTCAGATCGATGAGCGATGCGTCGACCTCGAATCGGGTGTCCGGCGCCCGCACGGCAACGCCGAGGACGCCCGCCCCCTGCCCCGGGTTCTTCGAACCGTTCACCGGGTTGGGGAGGATGAAGTTGTCGTCCTGGCCACCACCGGCCGAGGCCAGCTGTACATAAGGGGCGGACAGCCTGACCCGCGTCGTTGCCGGCGCTCCCTTCGCCAGGCCCAACGAACTCGCGGCCACGCGCAGGCTCTGGCCCATCGACAGGGTCACGTCCCCCTCGAAGTCGAGCATGCCGTTGGCCGTCAGCGAGAGATTGTCGAAGCCTCCGGCCTTGATCCGGTCCACGCCGATACGCGCGCGCCCCAGCACGAGCCCGCCGCTGCCGGCCTCGCCCAATCGTCCCGGCGCCAACGCGCCCGACAGTTCGCTCGGCCCCTGCGTCTGTGCCAGGATCATCTCGCGCGCCACACGCACCGCATCGTCGACGTTGGCCCCCTTGAGCGAAGTACGGTCGACGCGACCGTAGATCGGCGTATCCAGCGCCACGTTCAGCACGCCGCCCGCCGCCCCCGCGCCGCCCGCTGCCGCCCTCATGTCGCCGTCGAGATATAGGCCCCGCCCCGAGGCGAAGGAAATCACACCACCGTTGCTCGCGATATGCGTACGCCCCTGCCCCGGCACATCGATATCGGCCGCCGTGCCCGAGGCATCGAGCGTCGCTCCCGGACGCACCACCACGAAGGCATCGGCGCCGACCATCTTCGTGGCGCCCGGCACATACTTGGCGCCGATCTCGATCGTGCCGCCGCCCGCAACCTTGCCCGTGAGCGCGCCGGACGCCGACTGCGCCACGAACGGGCGCGCCGCCACATCGAACACGGCGTGCTCGCCGATCCACATGGACGTCGGCGTGAGCCGACCTTCCGGCAGATTCGCGGCATCGGTCAGGAACTCGCCCGCGAGCACGCTGATCGTGCCCGACGCGGCGCGCAGCCCGCCGAGAAGCGTCATTTGACGATTGCCGGCCAGCGTGATGCTGCGGCCGGCGTCCACGGAGATCTGTGTCCCACTTCCAAGGCTCAGATCTCCCCGCCGGTAGGGGGAGCCCGCCGACAGCGCAATATCGGCGCCGCCGCGCTGCGACACGGTGCCCCTCACCGGATCGCCTTGCCACTCGGGCGGCAACCAGACGGTCAGCACGCGCGCCGGATCCGTACCGCTCACCGCATCGCGTGCAGCTTGCAGGTCCACATTGAGCACCGGCATCGTGACGTCGAGTCGTGTGTTATCGGCCACCACGGCGCCCAACTGCCCCTTCACGTCGTAACGCGAGAAGCCCGTGGAGAAGAGGCCGGCACCCAGCGACGTCGGCGATGCGACGCGCACGGCGTCGCCCAACGACAGTCCCGCCGGTATCGTCGCGCCCTTGGCAAGGCGAACGTCGACCGACAACGGTTGCCCTGCCTTGGCAACGATGTCGTACGCCGCAATCGCGAGACCGTTGGGGAACGCGTCGACGGGCACGACGTAACCGCCGGCAATCATCCCTTCGGAACGGACAATCTTGCTTCCGGTCGGCACGGTCGCCCCCGTGTCGAACGGGTTGCCGGCCTGGTCATAGACCCGGTAGTTCGTGCCGTTCGCCCCCGCGGGCACCGTCCACGGCGCCGACAGTTCGCCCGGCGCCGAGGTGCTGAAAAGCGGTTGCGTCCTGATGACCTCGCCGGCACGCGCCGTCGTCACGGTCTGAACGAAGTCGGCCGACATGAGGGTGCCGGCCTTGATCACGTAATCCTGCAGCAATGTGAGCGCCACCGGCGAGGTTGCGCCCGCGGCAAGCCAACCGTCCTGAGAGAGTCCCGGCGCGCCGATGATCACGCCGTTGCCCGTGTCGAGCTTGAGCGTACCGCCGCCGTTCACGCCGTAGGCGCGCAGGTCGCCGTCGACGTGCAACGCGCCCACGCCTTTGCCGCTCGTGTTGTACTGGTTCGCGAGCAGCGACACGCTGCCGCCCTTGCCGCCGCGCACCGTGCCGTTGGAGAGCAGGGCCGCGCCCGACGAGGCGTCGATCGCGCTGCCTTTCGACAGGACCACATCGCCCGTGCTCGATAGCACGACCGTGCCCCCGTCGACATACGGCAGGCCGCGAATGCCTGCCTCACCATCGTCGGCGCGGCGCCACAATCCTCGCACGTCGAGCGTCGCACCGTTGGTCAGGTTCACGGACTGCTCGCCCGCGCCCCGTGCGATATCGAGCACCGGCAGATCCTGCCAGGCGTTGTCGCCCTGGTTCGTATTCACGCGACGCAGCATATTGCCGGCGGCAATCGAACCGCCGCGCGCCGTCACGTTCGCGCCGATGCTCACGCGAGTGGCATGCAAACCGACATCGCCGCCGTCCGCCACCCGCAGATCGCCCGTGACGTTCACGTCCTGGGTGGCCAGCAGCTTCACGCCGCCGAAATGTTGCCGGTTGAGCCAGCCGGCGTCCACGGTGATCTTGCCGGCGCGCGCCGCATCCAGAGGCGTGCCCAGCGCGATGGCGGCGGCCAGCGCCTGTACGTTGCCGATGTCGATCGAGCGCACCACGGCGTTCGGGCTGTCGCGCAACGAGAGCGTGGCGTCGTCGTAGTAAGGCGTAAGCGTGCCGACGATCAACTGCCCCGCACGTGCGGCGGCCAGTTGCGATTGCAGGTAGCCGTCGTACAGGCCCCTGTCGGCGGCCTGGATCTGACGCGGGCCCTGATAGACCGTCGTGTCCACGTCGCCTTCGAGGACGGCCGACTGCCCCGAGACGATCAAACGCCCGGCGTCGCGCCCCACGGTGTAGCCATTCTCCAGTCGCTGTCCCGGCGCGATGAACGGCGTGGCAAAGGCCTCGGTCGTGTTCTTGCCCCAACGCGCGTGCGTCGCTTCGAAGCCGCGATACACGCCACGGTAGCGCAGATCGCCCGGCGCGTTATCGGCGCGATAGAGCTGCCCGTCATCGGCGCGCAGCCAGCTTTGCCTGATCATGCCGGTCCGCACGTCGAGCGTGCCGCCCGCCAGATTGACGAGCGAACCCGCGCGGGTGACCACCTCGCCACCGCCAAGCTGGACCGTGCCGCCCTGCGCCGCCCATTCGCCAATGCCGTGCTGCGCGGTGTTGAGATAGCCGCTCACTTCGAGCAGCCCGCCGGCGGTGTACCAGCGATCGGTCGAGTAGCCCTGGGTGCCCGCCGGCACGCGCACCAGATAGCGGCGATCGACAAAGAGCGTCTGATTGTTGAGCAGGGCCGAATCGCGGTTGATCGGTGCGTCGCGCTGCTCGTTGCCCTGCACGCTGATCTCGAGGTTGTTCGACGCCATCGACACCTGCACGCCGACGGCGCCCGACACGTCGAGCTTCGCGCGCTCCATCGCCACCATGCGACGCGTGGCTGCCACGTTGATCTGCCCGCCCGTGGCGAGCGTGAGCGTGTCGCTGTCGAACAGCACGTCGCCCGATGAGACGACCTGCACGAGCGATTGATCGCGGCGATTGTAAAGCCCAGACTCGGCGACCTTGGCCGTGTCGGCCAGCAGCGCCGAGCGCTGCACATCGAGCGCCGTGCCGCCCGACGTATCGAGCACGATGGCGTTGACCGCGCCCGGCGCGACGCGCACCAGCGCGTTCGGATCGCCGCCGGCTGTCAGGTGGATCGTGCCTCGCGTATTGACCGACGTGCTCGACACCAGCACGCCGCTTTGCTCGACATTGCGACCGTTCAGCGTGATGTCGCCGAGCTCGGCCTGGATCAGGCCGCCGTTGCTCACGCGGCCCGCCGTCGATCCGACAAGCAGCTTCGCCTCGACTTCGTTGCCGCGCGTGCTCGAGTTCGGATTGCCGTCGGTGCCCATGCCGCGGCGAATGACGAACGAATCGCCGCCGGCGATCACCGTCTGGCCCGACGGCGTGACGATGATGCCGTGGTTGTGCGCTTCGCGCCCGAGCAGCAGCACGTAGCCGCCGCCTTCGGTGACCGACTGCGGGCGGCGCGTGTTGATGCGCGCGCCCGCGTCCACGACCACGTTGCCCGTCGCGCCCGTATGGGTGAAGCCCGAGCCGGTGACGTTCAGATCGTTGGCGAACGTCGGCACCGTGCCGCCGGCCAGCGCCGCGCCGTAGATGCCGCGATTGAACTGATCGTTCGTCATGCCGACGGCGGCGGCCACGAGGTTGCGCGTATCGACCTGCGCGGTGCCGGTGAACTGGATGCCGTTGCGGTTGACGATCATGACCGTGCCGTCGGCCTTGATCTGCCCCTGGATCTGGCTCGGGCGCGCCTGCGGATCGTTCACACGGTTGAGCACGGCCCAACCGGCCTGCTGTGCGAACTCCACCGTCGTGCGTCGGCCGACGTTGAACGTCTCCCAGTTCAGGATGGCCTTCTCGCCGGTCTGCTCGATCTTGACGTGGGTATTGCCGGCCGCGTCGCGACGCTGCGCGATGTCCTGCTTCGCATTGATCCAGCCCGCGGTGAGGCTGTTGGTGTCGACCTTCAGGCCGCCTTGCGCGAGACCATCGGGAATCGTCTCGGGAGATGCGGCGGCGGCCTGGCGCGCCGCCGTCTGCGCGGCCTGCATCGCCGCAATGCCTTGCGCGGCCGTGGCGAGATTCGCGATGGAATTCTGCAGCGCCTGCGCGGCGCGCTGCTGTTGCTCGCCGGGATTCTGCAGCGACGCGACGGGCATGCCGTTGGGCAGACGCCCCGTTTGCGCCGCCGTGGATTGCGCGGCGCCGCGTGCGGCAAACCAGGCGTTGCTGAACGCCTGCTGCGCGTGGGCCTGGCTCCAGAAGCCCCCGGTGGCGAGCACCAGCGCCACTGCGCGAGTCATTGGCGAGATGCGCATGCGCGGCACGCCCCGCGCCGAGTGTCGTGACTGAACCATCCTGCCCGTGTGTCCGCGTGTAACCATCTGGAGCTCTCGCCTCATTCTGTGCCGAAGCCGCGGTCCGGCATCCCCCGTGCGGTGAATCGGCATGTTTCCGTAGATTCGTACGTACTACGACGCATGTTGCCGGCGTCGTGGAACGTCGTGACGAGCTAAGACGAACCCGGCGAAAGGAGTCCGCAAAATATTTTTGCAGACGATCGTGGCAAAACGTTGGCGAAGTCGGCGAACGGCCCCGTCGCGCCCTCGCACGGGGGCGGACGTTGTGAAACGCGTCAGGTGAGAATGAGCAGACCGCCCGGCAGTGCGCGAGCCTGTAGATCGAAGCTGTACTGCAGTTGCGCGATGGCGCGATCGAGCGACGCGATGTAGAAGCTGCCGCTCACGGGCTGATTCCGCACGCGGTCGTTCATCAGCACGATGCGGCCTGGACGATAGCGATTGATCTCGTCGAGCACGACGGACAGACGCGTCTGGCGGAACACCAGCTCGCCGTTGCGCCAGGCCGAGACGTTCGCGGCATCGACCATCGTCACGCCCGCCAGTCGATGACGCTCGTACACCGTCTGCTGACCACCGCGCAACAGGCGCCGGCCCATCGGATGGTCGACGCGCACCGTGCCGGCAACGCACGTCACGCAGACCCGTCCGTCGAGATTGCGCACTTCGAAGCGGCCGGACGTGGATGAGCTCGTGCCGCCGGCGGCCGCGACAACGAATGCCGCGCCGCCGCGCCCGGCGTTCGCCGGCAGGTCGACGGCGGCCTCGCCGCTGAGGAGTTCGATGCCGGACGCCTCGGCGGCATTGGCCGCATGATCAGTCCGAATGCGGGTCTGGGTGTTGAGCGTGACGTCGACGCGTCCGGCAAGCGTGATCGCGCGTTGCTCGCCGGTGGCCGTGCTGTAATCCGCCCCCCATTCGCCGGGAGACGGCCAGAGTCCGGCCGGCGGATGAACGATGGCGGCCACCGCCAGCGTCGCGCCGCCTGCGACCATCGTTCCGAGGAACGCGCGGCGGCTCGCCACGCGCACACGCGGCGGAGCTCGCCGCGGGAGCGTCCGGCCGAGCGCGGCCGCGGCCGGGGTGTAGCTGTCCCATTGCGCGCGCGCCGCGTTGAACGCCGCCTTGTGCGCCGGGCTGCTGTCGAGCCAATGCTTGAACCGCTCGGCGTCCCATTGCCTGACGGTATCCGACTTGAGCAGACGCAACCACACCCAGGCTTGCCGATGCAGCTCGTCGGGGGTGTTCTCGCGCTCGTCAGGAATGGAAGTCATGTCTGTCTAGTTATTCGATAGCGCCAGCCCGGCCCCACGCGGCGGCAGCGTTGCGCGCCGCGCGCATCGCCGATCTGCGGCCGTCGACGCCGCGCCCGGAGCGGGAATTGCCGAGGCCGCCGGTTAACAGACGGATGGCGGCGACGAAATCCGCAAAGTTTTCGCAGCTCCGATGCTTACGGCACATTACGCGTCGCGCTCCATCTTGCGCGCCAGATAGTCGTGCGCGTGCTTGAGCTCGTACTCGACGGTGCGCTTCGAGCATCCCAGCCGCTGCGCGACTTCGGCCTGGACGAGATTCTCGAAATGCACGAGCACGAAGATTTCCCGCCGGCGCTCGGGCATGCGCTCGAGCCACTGCATCAGCGTCTCCATCTCGATGCGCGCCTGCGCGGTCTGCGCCGGTCCCGGCGCCGGATCGGCCATTTCGATGAGCGCGTCGATTTCGTCGAGTGGCAACGCCCGGCTGTTGCGGCGCAAGGCGTCCACCGCGATGTTCAACGCCATGCGGACCAGATAGCTGCCCGGGCTGCGCACCGCTGACGGCAATACGTGGCGTCGGCCGTCGGCGTCGGCTCCGCGCGCCGTCCCCGCGGCGCTGTCCGTGTCATGGTCGCCATCGGTTGCCTCCCCTTCGTCCTGTTTGTCCACCGGCGCCGATTCGGCATTCACTCTCAGCCACGCGTCGTGCAGCGCGTCGCTCGCCAGGTCGCTGCTCCCAAGCAGATGCGTCACGCGGCGCTTGAGCGCACCGTAATGGCGAACCAGGTACTCGGAGAGCGCCGGTTGAGAGTCTTGCGCCATACCTAGCGGTCCCGACGGCCGGCAGCGCACGGCGCCGGTGAGTCGATGCCCGCGCCCTGGCCCTGGCGCGCATTCGGCGCGATCAGCAGCGTGAGAGGTTGGCGCAGGTCGGCCGGCGGCGCGAAGTCCAGCGTGAGCTGCCGCAGGCCCGTGACGATGGCGCGGTCGCGGTGTGCGTCGCCCGTGCCGCTCATGAGTTCGACGCTCTCGAGCGCCCCGCCGGGTCCCACGCGAAAGCGGAGCAGTGCCCGATAGCCGCCGGGTGCGGTGTCCTCTCTCGCGCACAGCGCGGCCATCACGCTCGCCTGAACGAACGCCGGATAGCCGGCCAGATTGCCCAGGCCGCCGCGTCCGCCGGTACCCGACGCGCCACCGTCCGCCGTGCGCAGCACAAACGCCGGGCCGGTGTCGCTCTCGATGCGCTGCGCCACGAGACCGGTGTTCTCCAGCATCCGGGCAAGCGCGACCGGCGCGGCGAAACGTCCGTGCACGGCGGACGATTCGAGCCCGACGACGAGTTCGCTGCGATACAACGTGGGCAGACGAGTGACGCGCGCGAATTCGCGCAGCGAGTCGGATAGGGGCTGGGCGGGGATGTCGAAGGACAGGAAGGCGTCGTCGCTGCGAAGCGCGGGCTGCGCGAGGGCGAGTGTGCCGCCGCAAAACACGAAGCCGGCGAGCGCGAACGCGCGCAGCGGCGCGGAGCTGCCTGTCATGTCGTCGAGAGTGGCGTTGGCTGGAGGGCGAAACCTGAGCGCTCGCGCGTCCCCCTCAGCGGAAAACGGAACGCGAGTCGGCTTGAAAGTTACCCGGCCTGCGTGACAGACACATGACAGTCGGCGGTGCGCCGCCCGATTGCGCGCACCGCCGGTCGATACGCGTTACGAGATGCGATCCAACGCCTTGGTGAATCGGGCCACCGTGCCGTCGACGTCGTGCAGTTTGTCCAGACCGAACAAACCGATGCGAAAGGTCTTGAAGTCGTCGGGCTCGTCGCACCGGAGCGGTACGCCGGCCGCGATCTGCAGGCCCTCGTCGGCGAACTTCCTGCCCGAGCGGATGCCGTCGTCGTCGGTATAGCTCACGACCACGCCCGGCGCCTCGAAACCTTCGGCGGCCACGCTGCGGAAACCGCGGGCGCCCAGCAGCGCGCGAATGCGTTTGCCGAGTTCGAGCTGCTCCGCGCGCACCTTTTCCAGACCGTACGCCTCGGTCTCCTCGATGACGTCGCGCAGCACCGCGAGGCTGTCCGTGGGCATCGTGGCGTGGTAAGCGAAGCCACCCTTCTCGTACGCCGCCATGATCTGCAGCCATTGGCGCAGATCGCAGGCGAAGCTGGTGCTCGTGGTCGTCTCGATTCGCTCGCGGGCCAGTGCGCTCAGCATGACCAGCGCGCAGCACGGCGACGCGCTCCACCCCTTTTGCGGTGCGCTGATCAGCACATCGATGCCGCAGGCCTGCATATCGACCCAGACCGTTCCCGAAGCGATGCAGTCCAGCACGAACATGCCGCCGACGGCATGCACGGCGTCGGCCACCGCACGCAGGTAGGCGTCGGGCAGCATCATGCCGGAGGCGGTTTCGACGTGCGGGGCGAACACCAGATCCGGCTTGTGCTCCCGGATCGCCGCCACCACCTCGTCGATCGGTGCCGGTGCATAAGCGGCCTGCCGCCCCTGTTCGACGGGACGTGCCTTCAGAACGATCGATTCGGACGGAATGCCCCCCATGTCGAAAATCTGCGACCAGCGGAAACTGAACCAGCCGTTGCGAATGACGAGGCACTTCTTGCCGGTCGCGAACTGACGGGCCACGGCTTCCATGCCGAAGGTGCCACTGCCTGGCACGACGACGGCCGAGGTGGCGTTGTAGACCTTTTTCAGGCCCGCGGAAATGTCGCGCATCACGCCCTGGAAGCGCTGCGACATATGGTTGAGCGAGCGGTCGGTGTAGACGACCGAATATTCGAGGAGCCCCTCGCGGTCGACATCGGGGAGTAGTCCTGGCACGTGCGTCTCCGACAAATGAGGTGAAAAGTAGCCGAAGACCGATTCTAACGAATTCCACTCGCGCCGGACGGAACGGCAATCCCGGGATGGGGATAGCGCCGGTGAGCGAGGTGGGAGAAGAAGCGTGGGGAGAGGAACGTGCCCTTTGTGAATCGAAAGCGACGGCTCGCGTGCGAGCCGTCGGCATCGTCGCAAACGGATCAATACAGAGATCTCAACGCCTTGGCACCTGACATGAGGATCGAAACGTCCGAGCCGACGGCGACGAATGTGGCGCCACGTGCGAGGTAATTCCGCGCCAGTTCGAGATCGCCTGTCAGAATGCCAGCAGCCTTGCCCGACTTGACGATCGTATCGATTGCCCCGCCGATGGCCCCTTGCACCTCGGGATGCGCAGCGTTGCCGAGATGACCCAGTGATGCGGCGAGATCGGCCGGTCCGATGAAGACACCGTCAACGCCATCGACCGAGCAAATGGCGGTCAGTGCATCGAGCCCCGCCCGGCTTTCCACTTGCAACAGTGTGCACATCTGATCATTGGCGCGATGCAGGTAATCGGGTACTTGCTGCCAGCGCGAAGCGCGCGCCAGCGTCGCCCCGACGCCGCGATGCCCCCGCGGCGGGTAGCGCATGGCCGAAACGACTCTGCGCGCCTGTTCCTCGCTTTCGATCATCGGGATCAGCAGCGTCTGCACCCCGATGTCCGTCCATCGTTTGATTTCCACGTCGCTATCGCACGACGCCCGCACGACGGCGTGTGACGTGCTGCCTTCCAGCGCCTGCAACTGGGCGAGCGTCGTCTCGATCGAGTTCGGCGCGTGTTCATTATCGATCACCAGCCAATCAAAACCGATGCTGCCGAACATCTCCGCGGTATAGGGGCTGGCCAACCCCAACCATAGCCCGATCTGTGGCACACGGCGCGCCAGTGTGTGTTTGAATGCGTTTTCCAACGTCATACCTCGCAAATCGTAGTCAGTCATCGCGGCATCAGACGAATCGGCACGACACACTGCCCAGCGGCCCGAAATCCGCGTGGAACGTGTCGCCGGGGGTTGCGTGGACCGGACGGGTAAACGAGCCCGCCAGTATGATCTGTCCGGGCTGCAATGCGGTCTCAAAAGCCGCCAGCCTGCGTGCCAGCCAAGCCACACCGTTGGCCGGATGATTCAGTACACCGGCGGCCAACCCAGTTTCCTCGATGACACCATTTCGTTGCAGGAAAGCGCCCACCCAGCGCAGGTCGACGTCTGCTGGGCGCACCGGACGACCACCGAGAATGACACCGGCGTTGGCCGCATTGTCCGCGATGGTATCGAACACCTTGCGCGGCAGGCCGGTTTGCGCATCAAGCGGCTCCGAACGCGCATCGATGATTTCGAGCGCAGGCACGACGTAGCGGGTCGCGTCGAGCACATCCCAGAGCGTTACGTCGGGGCCGGTCAGCGTGCGACCGAGCACGAACGCCAGTTCCACTTCGACGCGCGGCACGATCAACCGAGCGCAGTCGATTTCGCCGCCGTCCTCCCAAAGCATGTTGTCGAGCAGCACGCCGAAGTCCGGCTCGTCGATCCTGGATGCCATCTGCATGGCGCGCGACGTCAGGCCGATCTTATGGCCGATGATCTTGCGCCCGCGCGCAAGCTTCGCGTCGATCCAGGCACGCTGGATGGCGTAGGCCTCGGCAATCGTGATCTCCGGGCGGACAAGCGATATCTGCTTGATCTGCTTGCGCGATTGTTCCGCCGCATCGAGCTGTTGCGCGAAGATCTGAATATCGTTGTCGCCTAGCATCGGGACAAGTCCTCGTGATGTGTTCGGTTGCCTGTCGCATGGACAGCCGGGAGCGGACCGTCGAGATATGCCTGCGCAAGCCCGTCCCGTTTCATGTCCTGCCACTGCGCCAGCGAAGGTGTCGCCATTTGGAATGCCCGCGTGACTTCGCAGTACCAGCCAGGGCTATGCAGGCGGCCGATCAGGTGCATCGGCAGCGGGTCGATGAACATGCGCTGGACATCGGTCACAGCCTCATCAATCAGATGCATGCCGACAATGTCGCCGATCACCAGCGTGCGTCGTCCATCGATGTCGACCAGCTCGCGCACGCGGCACTCCATGGACGCGGGGCTATCCTTGATGCGCGGCACATCGACGAGCCGTGACGGCTCCATGACGAGTTCAGCCTCGACGGATTCGTCCACGGCGGCTGCGAAGTCGATGGACGTCACCGCCATGCGCCGGGCCTGCGCGGACGACACCAGATTCACGACGAACTCGCCATGTGAGGCGATGTTCAGGGCGGTGTCCTTTAGCACGCTGCGTCGAGAATCGACGCAGAAGCACAGGATGGGCGGATCACCGGACATCACGTTGAAGAACGAAAACGGCGCAACGTTGAGCTCGCCCGCGGCGCTACGAGAGCTCACCCAGGCGATGGGGCGAGGCAGGACGGCGGAATGCAGAAGATTGCTGCGTTGTTCGCCGCTGAGTGAATGCATATCGAAATACATGGGCAAAGGTGTCCGTAAGGGGGTGAGCGGTTACTCGTTGCCCAAGCGCGATGCATCCTGCGCTGGGACATCGACACCGGCCCGGCGAGCGTTGGACTGATGCAGTTCCACCAGATTTCCCGCCGGATCGCGCATGAACAGCTGTTTCAGGCTGGGCGATGCCACGTTATCCAGCGTGAAATACTCGATGCCGCGCTCGATGAGCACTTGCTCGGCGGCCAGCACGTCCTCCACCGCCAACGCGATGTGGTTCGACACCGGGTCCTGATCGGGCCCTTTCGCGTAACGAGACAGACCCTCGCTGCCAAGTATGTGCAATTGCGTGCCGTTGGGCAGGTTGATCCACGAACCATAAATGCCAGGAATCTTCCAGCGTGCCGGGTCCTGAGGCAGGCTCAGGATGTCCCGGTAGAAGTCGAGCATGGCATCGGCCTTGGCGTGGTTGACGCCGAATCCGACGTGATGAAGTTCGAGAACCTTGATGGGCATAACAGACTCCGTGAGATGTTCATGGGCGGTCCATCGGACCGCCCATGGGTCGAATGGCAGGGTTGCCGCTGCTCACAATTATAGTACGTTAGCCAAATTATACGTAAACGTATTATTTGAGCATCGTATAATCCACCGCAAGAATCCCGACGCGACGGAAGTGATTGACGCCATGAGCGCACGAAAGAGCACGGCAAAAGCCGAAGCCCCTCACCGCAAGCCCCCGCACGAAGCCCATGCGCCTGGAAATGACGCCACCAGCGCGGTTCGCCCTCATCTGGCGTTGATGGCGCAGACAGCGGAGCCGCACACCCATAGAGGAGCTGCCGGACTGGGTCTGCTGTTGTTGTGGCTTGCGGACGACGTCGAACATCGCGCAAACGCTGCGCTGGCAGAGTTCGGCTTATCGGAGAACAAGTTCGACGTGCTGATGATTTTTGGATTGGCTGAGCGCGGCCTGATCGACAGCAAGGTCGTGACGCCTTCCTACATCGCGGACTACTTCGGCGTGACTCGTTCGACCGTCACGGGGTTGCTGGATTGGCTGGAGAAGCGGGCACTATTGACTCGCACGCTCAATCATGACGATCGACGCAGTATCTCGCTCACGCTCACGGACGAGGGGCGCAATGTGCTTGCACGGTCCTTGCCGAAATTCTGGTCGATGTGTGCGGCGTTGGTCGATGGCCTGAAACAGGAAGATCGCGACGCGCTTGAGCGAATCCTCGGTGCGATCTGGCTGAATCTGAAGCAACGATAGGCGAGGCCGAATCCGCCCGGCCCTGCATTGCGGGCGCTTGCGAAAGCGCGGCACACCTCGCATGCCGCCGCCACTGGCGCACAGGTCGGAGGGCGTCGAACGCACGCCCTCGATAGCCACGCCGCATCGCGCGCGGTGACTCGAAGATGGGCGTCAATCGTAGGCGCGCGCGTCCTCCACGAGCTTTCCATCGGACGGCAGCGTCCCGGCGGCGACGAAGTCGACTTCGCCGCGCAGTCTCGTCACGTCGCGCAGCGTCTCCCGCACGCGGGCGGCCAGGCCTTCGGGCGGCGCGCCGCTCGTCTCGCAAAGCAGGCGCATCCGGTCGTCGCCCACGCGCCCTTCCACACGCAGACGCACGCGCACGAGCTCGGGATAGCGCTTGCCGATCTCGCCGATCTGCCCAGGATGCACGAACATGCCGCGCACCTTGACGGTCTGATCCGCCCGTCCGAGCCAGCCCTTGAGACGCACGTTCGTGCGCCCGCAGGGGCTGATGCCCGGCTGCACCGCCGACAGGTCGCCCGTTGCAAACCGGATCAGCGGATAGTCGGGATTGAAGTTCGTCACCACCACCTCGCCGATTTCACCGTCCGGCACGGGCTTCGTGCCGCCCGGCTCGACCAGTTCCACCAGCACGTTCTCGTCGACGATCAGCCCAGCCTGAGCGTCGCTCTCGAACGCGATCAGGCCGAGGTCCGCCGTGCCATACAGTTGACGCGCCGTGATCCCGCGCCCGTTGAACCACTCGCGCAACGACGGCGGCAGCGCTTCGCCGGACAGCGTCGCACGCCGGATGCTGCTGATATCCGCCCCGGCCGCTTCGCCCTTTTCGATGAGGATCTTGAGGAACGACGGCGTACCGGCATAGGCCACCGGCTTGAGATGCCGGATGGCCTCGAGCTGCAACTCGGTCTGCCCGACACCGGCGGGAAACACGCAGCAACCGAGCCTGGCCGCACCGGTCTCGATCATCATCCCGGCCGGCGTGAAGTGATACGAGTATGTGTTGTAGACGAGATCGCCCGGGCGCAGGCCGGCGGCGTACATCGCGCGTGCGAAGCGCCACCAGTCGCTGCCGCGCCCGTCCGGTTCGTAGATCGGCCCCGGAGACTGATACACGTGGGCAAGCCCGCCGACGGGCGTGGCGTTCAGACCGCCCAGCGGCGGATACCGCAACTGGTATGCCGACAGATCGGACTTGCGCGTGACGGGCAGCGTCGCGAGCGCATCGCGCGAGCGGATCTCGTTCGCGTCGACCGCGTCCAGCGCCTGCGCGAAATACGCCGCATGAGTGCGGGCGTGCGACACCTGCGCCGGCAGCGCCGCCAGCAGCGCCTGCTCGCGAGCCTCCGGCGCACGGATTTCAAGCGTGTCGAAGTAGTCGTTCATAGTGACGGGAATTCGTTGAAGATTGACGGTCGGCCAGTCGCGCATTCACGCGCCCACGCGTTCGCTCATGCGATCCAGCGCTTGCGCCGGCGGTAGCTCTTGACGTTGCGAAAACTCCCCGTGCTGCTGGCGCCGTCCTTGGCGATCCCCAGGTAGAACTCCTTCACGTCCTCGTTGTCTCTGAGGGATGCCGCGTCGCCGTCCATCACCACACGCCCGTTCTCGAGGATGTAGCCATAGTCCGCGTAGCGCAGCGCCGCCATCGTGTTCTGCTCGGCAAGCAGAAAGCTCACGTTCTCCCGCTGATTCAGATCGCGCACGATCGTGAAGATCTCCTCGACGATCTGCGGCGCCAGTCCCATCGACGGCTCGTCGAGCAGAATCATCGACGGCTGCGCCATCATCGCGCGCCCGATCGCGCACATCTGCTGCTCGCCGCCCGACGTGTAGCCGGCCTGCGACTTGCGGCGCGTCTTCAGGCGCGGGAAATAGGCGTAGATCCGCTCCAGCGCATGCTGCTGCGCGCTGCGCGAGGCATGCTGCACATAGGCGCCCGTGAGCAGGTTCTCCTCGATCGTCAGATGCCCGAAGCAGTGGCGCCCCTCCATTACCTGAATCACGCCACGCTTGACCAGGCCGTTGGGCGAGAGCTTCTCGACGCGCTCGCCGCGATAGTCGATGGTGCCCTTCGTCACTTCTCCACGCTCGGCATGCAGCAGATTCGAGATGGCCTTGAGCGTCGTGCTCTTGCCCGCGCCATTCGCGCCGAGCAGCGCCACGATCTTGCCCTGCGGCACTTCCAGCGACACGCCCTTGAGCACCAGAATGACGTGGTCGTAAATCACTTCGATGTTGTTGACGCGCAAACTCGCTTCCATGCTGCGTGACTCCGAAAGTCGCTCAAACCGGCGCCGCACCCCGGCCGTCGGGCTGGCTCCCCGCCCACCTCACACAGCCCGCCCGCACAGCGCGCGCAGGCGAGGTGGGCGGGAGCCTCCATCACATCTTGTAGCAGGCGGGCGTGATGCCCTTCTCCTTCGCGTACTGCTTGGCGGAGGCCTCGAACAGCGGGTGGATCAGCCGGCGATTGCCCTCGATCCAGTCCGAGACGAGCACCCACTTCGTGCCATCCCATTGCTGGATGCGAACCTTGCCCGAGCCTTCGTGATCGGTGCAGCTCGTCTTGATGTCGGGCAGCAGGCCGGTGGCGCCCAGCGCCTTGAGGCGGGCCGCGTCGATGTTCAGGTTCTCCAGCGCCCAGCGGACCTGCACCGGCGTCATCACCTTGCCCTTGCCGAACTTGTTCTGCGCGGTGTTGAGCGCCTCGACCGTCGCCACGGCCGCCGACACGCCGCGGTTGTAGAGCACCGAACCGACCTTCGACGGGTCCTGCATGTTGCCCTTGCCCGCGCCGTAGACCACCTTTTCGATGTCGGCGATCAGAGGCACCTGCTTGCCCGCAACATTCCACGTGGCGCTCATGTAGCCCTTGGCGGCCGGACCGGCCGGGACCGTGTCCTCCTCGGAACCGGCCCACCAGCTGCCGACGATCTTCTCGCGCGGATAGCCGACCTTCTGGGCGGCCTTGAGCGCGGTCTGGTTCATCACGCCCCAGCCCCAGAACACCACGTAGTCGGGGTTCTCCTGCCGAATCCGCAACCACTGCGCGCCCTGCTCGTTGCCCGGATGCGCGACCGGGATTTCAATCAGGTTGAACTTGTTGATCTTCGACTCGGCCTGCATGGCCACGATCGGTTCCTTGCCGTATGCCGAGTCGTGATACAGGAAAACGATCTTCTTGCCGGCCAGCGAACCGCCGTTCTTGTCGGCGAGGAACTTGACGATGGCCGACGCCTGCATCTGGTACGTGGTCACCAGCGGAAACGCCCACGGGAACACGGTGCCGTCCACCGCGTCGGTGCGCCCGTACCCCATCATGACAAGCGGCACCTGATCGGTCGCGGTCTTGTCGATGAGCGCATAGGAAATGCCCGTGGCCATCACGTGATAGGCGGTGCCCTTGGTGACCGGGTTCTTGCCCTTCAGGCGCTCGTAGCACTCCACGCCCTTGGCGTTGTTGTACTCCGTCTCGCACTCCTCCCAACTCAGCTTGACGCCGTTCACGCCGCCATTCTTGAGGTTGACGTATTGCAGATAGTCGATGAAGCCGCCATAGAACGACTGTCCGTTCGCACCATACGGGCCGACGCGATAATCGGCCAGCGCGATGAACTGATCGTTCGACTGCGCGAACGATGTGCTCGTGCTCCCCATGCCGAGCACGAGCGCCGTACCCAACGCGACCGCCAAGTGTTTCGTGTTCATGCTGTGTCTCCGTCTGTGGTTTTATTCGTTGGCAAAGCGACAAGACATTTCGGGGCGACGCACGATGTCCCGGTGTGCGCCCCCGGCCCGAGCCTCAATGCGGGAAAGGCCAGATGCGCAGCTTCTCCTTGGCAATCTGCCAAAGCCGTGCGAGGCCGTGCGGCTCGGCAATCAGGAAGAAAATGATGAGGCCGCCGAACACCATCAACTGGATGTGCGAGACGGTCGCATTGGTGAACGGCAGATGCAGGACCGAGGCGATCGACGGCAGTGCGCTGTCGAGCAGGATCGGCAGCAGCAGGATGAACGCGGCGCCGAGGAAGCTGCCGAGAATGCTCCCCACGCCGCCGATGATGATCATGAACAGGATGCGGAACGAGAGGTCGAGCGAGAAGCCGTCCGGCTCCACGGAACCGAGATAGCAGTAGGCGTACAGCGCGCCCGCGACCCCGCAATAGAACGAGCTCACCGCGAACGCCATGAGCTTCACGCGCATGAGCGGAATGCCGATCACCTCGGCCGCCACGTCCATGTCGCGCACGGCCATCCACGCGCGCCCGATGTGCGAGCGCACCAGGTTCTTCGCCACCAGCGCCATGACGCTGACCACGCCGAGCACGAACAGGTACTTGCGCACGGGCGTGTCGACGTCGACGCCAAGGATCGATATCTTCTGCGCCGTGATCACGCCCGAGGAACTATGGTTCGACAGCCACGGAAATTTCGTGAGCACCCACAGCACGAAGAACTGTGCCGCGAGCGTGGCCACCGCCAGATAGAAACCCTTGATGCGCAGCGACGGCAGCCCGAACGCAATGCCGACGAGCGCCGCGCACACGCCGCCGAGCGCGAACGACGCAAGGATCGGCATGCCCTCGATGCGCAATTGGAAGTTGTACGAGGCGTAGGCCCCGACGGCCATGAACGCGGCCGCCCCGAGCGAAAGTTGCCCGGCGTAGCCGGTGAGCAGGTTGAGCCCCAGCGCGGCGAGCGAGAACACCAGGAACGGCACCAGAATGGCCGTGAGCCAGTACTCCGATGCCACCCACGGCAACACCCCGAACGCGATCACCAGCACCGCGCTGAGCGCCACCCGGTCCTGCCGGATCGGGAATATCTGGCTGTCGGCCTGATAGGACGTCTTGAACTGCCCGGCTTCGCGATAGAACATGGGTGGCCTCTGCTATGAATGCTTTTGGGTGCGTATGCGTGCGTGGGAGGGCTTCGCTGCGAAAGCCGGCCGGCTCAGACGCGATCGATATGCCGCTCGCCGAACAGCCCTTCCGGGCGAATCAGCAGGAACAGCAGCGCGAAGACATACGGGAACCAGCCCTCGATGCCGCCGAAGTTGCCGGCGAAATGGCTTTGCAGCAATTGCGGGATGTAGATCTCGGCGAGCTTTTCCGCCGCGCCGATGATCAGACCGCCAACAATCGCGCCGGGAATCGACGTGAAGCCGCCCAGGATCAGCACGGGCAATGCCTTGAGCGCCGTCATGGTGAGCGCGAACTGCACGCCGTTGCGCGACCCCCACAGCATGCCGGCCACGAGCGCCACGAACCCGGATACGCTCCACACCACCACCCAGATGCGCTGCAGAGGAATGCCCAGCGAGAGTGCCGCCTGGTGATCGTCGGCCACGGCGCGCAGCGCGCGACCGATGCTCGTCGCCTTGAAGAAGAGCGCGAGCAACGCGACGAGCAACGCGGCAATGCCGGCCGCGGCCAGATCGAAGCTGCTCACCAGCAAGCCGGTCGAATCCATGATCGAGGCGATCGGTTCGTCGACGATGCCCAGCGACAGCGCACGCACCTCGTTGCCCCACAGCAGCGGGGCGAGCCCTTCGAGGAAAAAAGACAGGCCGATGGTCGCCATGAACAGCGTGATCGGCGACTGGTTCACCAGCTTTCTCAGCACGAAGCGCTCGGTGGCCATGCTCACGAGGATCATGACGACAAATGCGCCGATGGCCGCCGCCCACAACGGCAACCCGTGCTCCATCAGGCCGACCACGGACAGCGCGGCGAAGTACACCATCGCGCCCTGCGCGAAGTTGAATACCCCGGAGGCCTTGAAGATCAGCACGAAACCGAGCGCCACGAGCGAATACATCACCCCCGAGAGCAGCCCGCCGATCAGGATTTCCAGAAAGAACTGCATCGATGTCTCCCTATCGCCAGCGCGAAGCCGGTTTGCTGACGTCGCTCATGCCGCCGCGGGCACGCCGTGCGCTGCGCCCAGATAGGCGCGAATGACCTCCGGATCCGAGCGGACTTCGCCCGGCGTGCCGTCGCCGATTTTCTTGCCGTAGTCGAGCACCACCACACGGTCGGAGATATCCATCACCACCCCCATGTCGTGCTCGATCAGCACGATGGTCGTGCCGAACTCCTCGTTCACTTCGAGAATGAAGCGGCACATGTCACGCTTTTCTTCGAGGTTCATGCCGGCCATCGGCTCGTCGAGCAGCAGCAGCTCCGGCTCGGCGGCCAGCGCGCGTGCGAGCTCGACGCGCTTTTGCAGGCCGTACGGCAGACGGCCGACCGGCGTCTTGCGAATGTGCTGGATTTCGAGAAAGTCGATGATCTCCTCGACCTTCTCGCGGTGCGCCATTTCCTCGCGCTGCGCGCGTCCCCACCAGAGCGCACTGGCGAGCAGCCCGGCGCGCATCTGCGTGTTGCGCCCCGTCATGATGTTGTCGAGCACGCTCATGCCCTTGAACAGCGCGATGTTCTGGAAGGTGCGCGCCACGCCCTGGCGGGCGGCCGCCGTCGGATGCATGCGCTGGCGGACCTGACCGCGGAACACGATGGTTCCCTGCTGCGGGTGATACACGCCGTTGATCACATTGAGCATCGAACTCTTGCCCGCGCCGTTCGGGCCGATGATCGCGCGGATCTCGTGCTCGTACACGTTGAACGAGATATCGGTCAACGCCTTCACTCCGCCAAACGACAGGCTGATGTGCTGCAGATCGAGCAGTACGTCGCCGGTCTTGCGTCTATCGTTGCTGCCAGTCGTGCCGTTCATGCCAACTCCCGCGAATTCGCTCCGGCTTGGTGCCGATGAAGGGGGGCGCTGCGCGCGCCGCATGCGTCAGGCTGCATGTCAGGCCGCACAACGCAGTCGGACAGGCGCAGGATCGTCGACGGGCGAGCGCGCACCGATCACGCGCGCCGGGTGAATGGTCAGCGTGGCGCTCACGCTGCCCTCGCGACCGTCCTCGAACTTCACACGCGTTTCCACGAACTGCGAGGTCTTGCCGGTGTAGAGCGCGTCGATCAACACGTCGTATTTCTGCGCGATGAACCCTCGACGCACCTTGCGCGTGCGCGTGAGTTCGTCGTCGTCCGGATCGAGCTCCTTGTGCAGAATCACGAAGCGATGGATCTGCGCGGCCGCGAAGGCCGACTCGCGCGCCAGGTCCGCGTTCACCTGCTCGATGCAGCCGAGAATGAGCTCCGCCACGCGCGGGTTGGTGGCCAGGTCGATATAGCCCGCGTAGGCCAGATTCTGGCGCTCGGCCCAGTTGCCCACGGCGTCCATGTCGATGTTGACGAAGGCGCAGACGCTGTCGCGCCCATCGCCGAACGCCACCGCTTCCTTGATGTACGAGAAGAACTTGAGCTTGTTCTCGATGTACTTGGGCGCAAACAGCGAGCCGCAGGCAAGTTTGCCGACATCCTTGGCGCGGTCGATGATGCGCAGATGCCCGTCGGCGTCGATGATGCCAGCGTCGCCCGTGCGGAAATAGCCCGACTCGTCGAGCGCCTCGCGCGTGGCGTCCGGGCGCTTGTAGTACTCCTTGAGCAAGCCCACGCCGCGCACCAGCACTTCGCCGTTGTCGGCAATCTTGATCTCCATGCCGGGCGCGACGGGCCCCACGCTGTCGAAGCGCACCTGCCGGTCCGGCTGCAGGCACACGTACGCGCACGTCTCCGTCTGCCCGTAGAACTGCTTGAGGTTCACGCCGATGGCGCGGTAGAACCGGAACAGGTCCGGACCGATGGCTTCGCCGGCGGTGTACGCCGTGCGGATCCGGCTCATGCCGAGCGTATTGCGCAGCGGGCCATACACGCAGAGGTTGCCCAGCGCGTACTGCAGCCGGTCGAGCAGCGGCACGGGTTGTCCGTCGAGCACTGCCGCGCCGCAGCGGTTCGCCACCGCCATGAAGTGCGAGAACATCCCGCGCTTGAGACGGCTGGCGTCTTCCATGCGGATCATGACTTGCGTGAGCACGTTCTCGTACACGCGCGGCGGTGCGAAGTAGTACGTCGGCCCGATCTCGCGCATGTCGGTGGAGATCGTGTCGGGCGACTCGGGACAGTTGACGGTGAAACCCGCGACCAGCGCCTGCGCATAAGAGAACAGGTGGTCGCCGACCCAGGCCATCGGCAGATACGACAGCACTTCGTCGCCCGGGCCGAGCCGGTCGAACTCGCTGCCGTGGTAGGCGGCGCCGATCAGCCCCGCGTGCGAGTGGCAGACGCCCTTGGGCTTGCCGGTCGTGCCGGACGTGTAGAGAATCGTCGCCGTGTCGCCCGGGGAGACACCGGCCACCGCGTCGTCGAAGTAGCGCGGATGTTGCGCATCGAACGCGCGGCCTCGCGCGAGCGCGGCGTCGTACGACTGCAGACCGGCGGCGTCGTAGTTGCGCAGGCCGCGCGGATCCTCGTAGATGATGTGCGAGAGGTGAGCTCCTCGCTCACGCAATTCCAGCAGCTTGTCGACCTGTTCCTGATCTTCGGCGATGACGAAATCGATCTCGGCGTCTTCGAGCACATGCGCCATCTCGGCGGCAACGGCATCCTGGTACAGCGGCACGGCCACACCGCCGAGCGCCTGTGCGGCGGTCATCGCCCAGTACAGGCGAACGCGGTTGTTGCCGACGATGGCCAGATTGTCGCCACGCTTGAAACCGACGGCGGCGAGCGCGCAGGCGAGCATGCGCACTTCGTGCGCCGCCTCCTGCCAGGTCCAGCATTGCCAGATCCCCAGGTCTTTTTCCCGATAGGCCGTCTCGGCGCCTCGTGTCGCGGCATGCGCCAGCAACAAACGCGGGAAGGTGGTCCGCTCCTGCATGCCTGTCTCCTGTGTCTCGCCACGTTTCGACGTCCGTCGAGGGGGAGTGGCGTGGCTCGGTCGGCGCGCGTGCGTGCGGCACGCTCGTTATGCATTTCACGTCGATGAACGACGCCTTTTTTCTTGTGATCCTGCGATACCACGACGACAGCTATGCCTGACAACGGGCAGCTTCTATACTTGTGCTTCGGCGCCGTGCAGGCACGCCATCGTTGCTGTGTCTCGCCGTTGTCTGGCAAGGTCAAGATACCTCATGGCCCACGGCGGATTTGTCACCCGGATGACAATCGAGGGAAAATCCCTATATGTCGCTCGAAACCCTGTTGCAGCGCAGCGCGTGGGCGCAAGGGCTCACGCCCGAGCAGCGCGAACGCGTGGTGTCGGAGATCCAGGTTCGCCCAGTGGAGAACGGCGGCTATGTCTGCCGCAAGGGCGATCCCACGCATGCGTGGTTCGGCGTCATCGAAGGCCTGGTGAAGATCACGACGGCGTCGGCCAGCGGCAAGTCGGTCACCTTCACGGGAGTGCCCGCGGGCGCGTGGTTCGGAGAGGGTTCGGTGCTCAAGCACGAGATCCGGAAATACGACGTCATGGCATTGCGCGACTCCGTGCTCGCCCATATGCCGATCGCCACCTTCGACTGGCTGCTCGACACCAGCATCCCGTTCAACCGCTTTCTCACGCTTCAGCTCAACGAGCGGCTGGGGCAGTTCATCGCCGCCGTCGAGCACGAGCGGCTGCTCGACACGGACGCCCGTGTCGCCCGTTCGCTGTCTTCCATGTTCAATCCGAACCTCTACCCGTCGGACGACAACACCGTGCAGATTTCGCAGGAAGAGTTGAGCTACCTCGCGGGGGTGTCGCGCCAGCGGGTGAATCTGGCGCTCAAGGTGCTGGAGCAGGCAGGGCTGGTGAAGGTCGACTACGGCGTGCTGACGATCCTCGATCTGGAAGGGCTGCGCGAATTCGGGATGTGATGGCCGGCAGCCCCGCCAGAGTTACCACGGCGCGTATTGTTCGAAGTTCGTCTGGCGCTCGAATGCGATCAGCACGGCGCGCTTGTGCGGAAAATCGAACTCCCGCAGGCGCGCCGCGCCCTGCCCCTGCATATACGCGATCCATCGATCGTGATCGATGCGCGGCTCGCCCACGATGCGCTGCGTGCGCGGATCGTCGAGGAAGATGTAGTGAATGATCGAGCGCAGCCACGCTTCGGTGCGCCCCGGGGAACGAAACCGGGTCGAGCCCACGAGCAGATGGAAACCCCGGTCGTGGTCGGCGGCGTCACAGAACGGCGCGATGCGATCTTCCTTCGCCCAGTACACCTCGAAGTAGGCGAACGGTTCGTCGTCGAAGCAGCCGAACAGCGTCACCGTGTGCGGATCGGCCTGCATCTTCGCGAGATATTCCGCGTGCTCTGCCAACGTGCCCGTCTGCTCCCAGAAATGCGCCACGCTGTCGAGGTTCATCCATTCGTGGAATTTCTCCACGTCGCCCGGCTGATCGATGGTGCGCAGGCTGAAGGTCGTCCCGAGGCGGGCAATGTGCCGCCGATAGACTTCGCCGACCGGCTTGGGCGCGCGCAGCGGATGGCGCTTGCCATCGCTCATGCGGTACTGCTGCGCCATGCCGGCCGAGGACGGGCCGCGCAGCCACAGCGCCGGGTGCTGCCAGAACGTCTGCCGGCTCACATGCAGCGTACGGACCCCTTCCGCATGCGACAGATGTTCGCCGACGCCGTCGCGTACGGCAGCCACCAGCCACGTCGCCAGCGCGCCATCGGCCGCCGCGTCCGGCCACACCACGTTCACCCGTTTGCATGCCTTGTGATGGCAGAACGCCGCCGCCAGCACCGGCAGCAACGCCTGCACCGGCAAGGCGAGGTCGGCCGGCGCGCCGGCCTGCAGCGTCATGGCACCGTCCTGCTCGCTCACGCGAAAGACGGCAGCGGCGCATCCGTCGCGCCACAGCGTGAGGTCCTGCCCGGCGCGCGCAGCCCCGCCTTCCGCACCACTCGCGTGGTAGCGATGGCCGTCGGCGAGGTGCAGCGCGTACGGACTGTCCTGCCCTGGCGCCACGGACGATGCGGCGTTTTCGATGGGGGCGGTCAAAGTGATAGGCATGATTCGTTCTCCTCACAAGCAAGCCGGACGCCGCCACGGCGTCCGTCAGTTTCAGACGCCGGCGGCGCGGCGGCGCATGGCGGGCGCCATGGATGCAAACGCCGAACTCACGAGACCGATGATCCGGTCGAGCGACACGGGCCCGCCGAAGCCCCACGACGGCGGCAGGAAAGCCACACGCCCGTCGCGCACGGCGGGCAGCGCGCGCCACACGGGCAGTTGGTAAGCCGGCGCGGCACCGTTGTCGACCACCATCAGCGACCACTCGGGATGCCGCGCCAGATCGCCGAGCGACAGGTTGACCATCGACGCACGGGCGTCGAGCCAGCCGAGCGCATTACGCGCTCCGAGGTGCCCGATCAGCGCGCCGATCATGTCCTTGTTGTCGTACGCCCAGAAGTTGCCGCCGCCCGCGTTGGCGTTGAGCAGCGCGATCGGCGCATCGCGGAATCCATCCTGCAGGGCGCGCGCTCGCGCACTCGCGATGCGCGCCTGACAGTCGCGCACGATCTGCGCCGCGAGCGCCGATCTGCCGGTCATGCCACCGATGGATCGGAAGATTTCCAGCATGCGATCGAGCGCGTCGCCCTCGCCCGGCGCTGGTTGCACGTTGAAGACGACGGTGGGCGCGATGCGCACCAGCGCGTCGAACAACCGTTCATGGCGATAGGCGTAGGCCACGATCAAGTCGGGGCGCAGCGCAGCGATGGCCTCCAGGTTGGGTTGCTCGCGAGTCCCGACCGACACGCCGGCAGTCTCGCCGCCCTCGAGCCGATCCGCCCGATACTTGACCCAGTGCGCATAGCCGCGCGGATCCGCGACGCCCACGGGCGTGACGTCGAGCGCGAGCAGCGATTCGGTGAACAGGAATTCGAGCGACACGACCCGGCTCGCTCGCGTCGGCAGGTCGGGCGACGCACGGTTGAAGAGACCGCGATAAGTCTGCGCCGGTATCCGCGGCGAGACCATGCCGGTCGCGACCGCCGCGCCGGCGACCAGACCGCGCAGGCAGCGGCGACGCCCGGCCGACGCCGGACGAGTGGGAAGTAATTTAGCCGGCATGGGCGTGCGACCTCAGGAACGTGCGGGAGAGCAGCCACAGGAAGAGCGGCGTGCCGACGGCGGCCGTCACGATGCCCAGCGGCAGATCGAGCGGCGCGAACAAGGTGCGGCCGAACAGATCGGCCACGCCCAGCAGCAACGCGCCCGACAGAGTGGCGGCCACGAGGCGCTCGCGCGTGCCGGGCAATGGCAGTGCGCGCAGGGCGTTCGGGACGATCAACCCGACGTAGGCGACTGGGCCGACGGTCGATACCGCGGCAGCGGCCATGGCGCTCGCCAGCACGAGCAGCCCCAGCCGCGCGCGCACCACCGGCACGCCGAGCGCCTCGGCGGTCTCGTCGCCCAGGCTCAACAAGTCGAGCCAGCGCGCCGCATGGACCGCAAGCGGAAGGCACACGACGAGCCACGGCAGCAATGCCCGCACGCCGTGCCATGACTGGCCGTAGCTACTGCCGACGAGCCACACCAGCGCCTGCGTCGCGTGAACGTGGAACTGCAATACGAGCAGGTTGGCCAGTGCCGCGAGCAGCCCCGCCATCGCCATGCCCGTAAGAATCACTCGCATGGGCGCGAGCCCCCAGCGGGCGTTGACGCCAAGCACCACGGCGAGCACCGTGGCACTCGCGCCCCATGCCACCGGCATCGCCCCATACGCGGCGGCCTCGGGCGCCACCAACAGCAGCGCGAGCACGGCCAGGCCCGCCGCCTGATTGACGCCCAGCAACTCCGGCCCGGCCAGCGGATTGCGACAGGTCCCCTGCAGCAGCACGCCGCTGCCGGCCAGCAACGCGCCCGCGCCCATCGCGATCAGGCTGCGTGGCAGACGCAGATCCACGAGCAGACCCGCTTCGGTGCGCGCGTCGAACACGTCGCGCCAATGCCATTCGGACGGCCATGGCAGTGTGCCGAGCGCGAGCGTCAGCACGACCGTGACCAGCAACGCGAGCGCGATGAGCGCCACCGTCGTACGCATGACTCGGCGCCGCGGCGTCCGGCTGGCGCCCGCCATCGGCGCCGTCATCTCGGCAGTGCTCGCGGGCAACCCGTAACGCAACAGCAGCAGCAGGACCGGCGCGCCGATGACGGCGCTCATCACGCCGACGGGCAACGCGCCGAACGCCACGAGCGCACGGGCCACGGCGTCCGT
Source organism: Pandoraea pulmonicola (assembly GCF_000815105.2). Lineage (NCBI taxonomy): Bacteria > Pseudomonadati > Pseudomonadota > Betaproteobacteria > Burkholderiales > Burkholderiaceae > Pandoraea > Pandoraea pulmonicola. The sequence continues at coordinate 3,673,123 of NZ_CP010310.2, forward strand.
CACGATCAGCATGGCGCTCCCCCACAGGGCAGCCAATGGCACCAGCCACGCCGGCCGGTGCACGCCCATGAGACGCACGAGGTTCGGCGCGGCCAGTCCCACGAAACCCACGGGGCCGGCCAGGGCAATCGCAATGGCCGACAGCGCGGCCGCGAGCAGGATGGCGCTCACGCGCACCGCTCCGACCCGCTGACCGAGCGCGGCGGCTTGCGATTCGCCGAAGCGCGCGAGACCGAGCGGATGCAGCAGCGTGAGCAACGCCAGAGATGCCGGAATCAGCAGCCAGAGCGCCTCGGTTGCCCCTTGCTTGCCGAATTGCTGCAGCGAACCGGTGCTCCACTGCACGACGCCCACGGCGGCCCGCGTGTACAGCGTGAGCGCCACCATGCACAACGCCGAGAGCGCGAGCGCGTTCGCGGCGCCGGCGAGCGTGAGGCGCAGCGGCGTGGTCCGCGTGCCGCCCGCCAGCGCAAAGGTAAAAAGCGCCGCCAGCACGCCGCCGCCGAGCATCATCGGCAACACGGCCAGGCCCGGGACCAGCAGGGCCAGGATCAAGCCGAGTTGTGCACCGGCCGACACGCCGAGCAGTTCGCCCGAGGCCAGCGGATTCTGGGTGATGGTCTGCAGCAGCGCACCGGCCAGCCCGAGGCATGCGCCGGCGGCGAGCCCCGCGCGGATCTGCGGCAACCAGGCGTCGGCAAACAGCAGCCAGTCGAGCTCAACATCGCCATGCAGGCGGCCCTGCAATGCCAGTGCGAAGGTCTGCGCACCAGGCCACGCATCGTTCGCCCAGGCGTGCACCGCCACGGCCAACGCCAGGGCCAGCCAGCCGCCCCACAGCACGCGCGTGCGCCGTTCGTACTGACGCGGCGCCGCGTGGGCCGGGACGGAAAGCAGGCGAGGAAGTCTCAACGTACGGGTTGTGCGCATGCCGTCAGTCACCCAGCACGGGCAGGCACATCGGCACGCCCTGAAAGTCCACACGCTGCATCGGCGTGGCGAACACGTCCATGAGCCGGTCCGGGTCCATCGTCTCGTCCGGCGTGCCGGCGAAGACGAGCGCGCCGTCGCGCATGAGCAGCATCGCGTCGGAAAACGCCGCCGCATGATTCAGGTCGTGCAGCACCCACACGACCGTCATACCCGTCTCGCGGTTGAGTTCGCGAATGCGCGCGAGGATGTCGATCTGATGGCGGACGTCCAGATAGGTGGTCGGCTCGTCGAGCAACAGCACGCTGCCCTCCTGCGCAAGCGCCATCGCAATGAAGGCGCGTTGGCGCTCGCCGCCCGACAAGGCGGCCACGTCGCGCGTGCTCAGGGTGCCGAGTTCCATCAGGCTCAACGCCCGCTCAATGGCCGCGTTATCGCGCTCGCCGAGACGCCCGCCGATGCCTGTGTGGCTGTAACGCCCGCACGCGACGAGTTCGGCCACGGTCATGCCGTGCGGAATGCCTTGCGTCTGCGCGAGCAAGGCGATGCGCCGGGCGCGCTCGCGTGCGCGCAGCGCGTCGAGCGGCGTGTCGTCGAGCCACACACGGCCCGACACGGGTTTGAGCAGGCCGCCCAGCGTGCGCAACAGGGTGCTCTTGCCGCAGCCATTGGGGCCGCACAAGGCGCTGACGCGCCCGGCGGCGAAGGTCACATCGACGTGGTCGAGCACGTTGCGCGCGCCTACGGCAACGCTAAGTCCTTGTGCGCGCAGGGTCGCGCCGGCGGACGGGGTCGGGGATACATTCATGTGCAATGAGGAGACGGGCGGCATATAGCGCGATACGGGCAATACAAGTCGGTACGTGGGCGCCGGGAGCGCCTGGGGCCGGTGCCACCCGCCTAAACTCCTGAAGTCGTGGTTCGTCGCTCAAAAGACGTATCACCAGCCCGCATATTTACTCCATGTCACCCTCGCTCCTGCCGCAGTGCCTGCTCCGCCGTCGTGCACCGTCCTCCCCCCTCGTTGCTTCCCCTGCTTCCTCCGCTTCTTCCTTCGCTCCTGCCGCCTCGTTCCCGGGCGCCTGGACCGCCCGCCTGTGCGCTACGGGATTCGTGCTGACCTTGGGCGCCTGCGCGCAAACGGCGCCGCCTTCGACCGGGACGCCAACCTCTGCGGCCGACGCCCCTGCCGTCGCCGGCGCCACGGCGCCCGCCCCGCGCCAGCACTACACCGCCGACATCCGCCGCACCCGCGACGGCACGGCGCACGTCCGTGCAGACGACTGGGGCGGCCTCGGCTACGGCTTCGGTTACGCGCAGGCTGAAGACAACCTCTGCACGCTGGCCGAAAGCGTCGTCACTTTCCGCGGCGAACGCGCGCTGAACTTCGGCGTGAACGGCCGGGTCGCACAGCGCGCCACCTTCGGCCAGCCCACGAACCTCGACGCCGACCTCTACTTCCGCCTGGTCTTCGACGGCACCACGCTCGTCCGTTACCGCGATGCACAGTCGCCGCGCGGGCGCGCGCTCGCCCAGGGGTTCGCCGCAGGCATCAACCGCTATCTGGGCGACTTGCGCTCAGGCGCCGACAGCACCCGGCATGGGGCCTGCCGCAACGCCGATTGGTTGCGCGATCTACCGCCGATCACGGAAACCGATGTCTATCGCCGGCTCTACGCCGCCACGATCGCGGCCGGCTCGGCCACCCAGATCGCCGCCATCGCCCACGCGCAACCGCCGTCGGCACTCGCGACCGCAGGTCCCTCGGTGAACGCCGCCTCGCACGCCGATACCCGTGCGGCGCTGGCATCGTTTGCCGACGCCGGCATCGGCAGCAATGCCATTGCCTTCGGGGCGAAGCTGAGCGCGAAGGGTCAACCGATTCTCTATGGCAGTCCGCACTGGTATTGGCAAGGCGCCGACCGCCTCTACCCGGCCCATCTGACCATCCCCGGCGCGCTCGACGTCTCGGGCGTCGGCCTGCTCGGCACGCCGTTCGTGATGATCGGTTTCACGCGGCAGGTCGCCTGGACGCACACCGTCTCGACGGCAAGGCGTTTCGGGCTCATGGCACTGACGCTCGATCCGGCCGACCCGACCCGGTATCGCCTCGACAGTCGCACCGAAGCGCTGCGCAAGGTGACGATCGAGATTCCCGTGCGCGACGCGCAGGGCCGCGTGTCGGTCGTCTCGCGCACGCGCTACCGCAACGCCGACGGGCCAGTGGTGGATCTGTCCGCGATCTCGCCGGCACTGGGATGGACGACGCGCCAGGCGTTCGTGCTGCGCGACGCCAACGCCGCCAACTTCGGCCTGCTCGAGCATTACCTGCACATGGCGCAGGCCAACTCGCTCGACACGCTGGCGAGAAACGCCCGTGCCGACGCGGCCAACCCATGGGTCAACACGCTCGCCATCGGCCGGGGCGATCCGCGCGTGTGGTACGGCGACATCGGCCCGGTCCCCGGCGTGTCCGATGCGCTGGCGGCCGAGTGCACGGCGAAGCCTGCCGGCGAGGCGTTTGCCAAGGTGGCCCCCGGTTTGCCCGTCCTCGACGGGAGTCGCAGCGCCTGTGCCTGGCAGACGACCAGCGACAGCCCCTTGCCGGGCACGCTGGGCCGCGCGCTGATGCCCGACGTGATGAGCGACACCGTCGTCGCCAACATGAACGACAGCGCCTGGCTGTCTGCCCCCGACGCGCCTCTCCCGCATCTGATTCCCATCCTCGGGCCCAGCAACGTCCCGCTGTCACTGCGCACCCGCGCCGGACTGGCCCGTATCGCCGCCCTGCGCGCCGGCGGCCCGATCTCCCCGCAAGCGGTGCGCGACGCCGTCCTGCATGCGCAACCCTACTCGGCAACGCTTACGCGCCAGACGTTGCTCGCGCGCGCTTGCGAGGCACCCATCGCACCCAACGCCTCAATGCCGGTGCAAGTTTCGCGCGATCCGCTCGACGGGAAGCCGCTCGCGGCGACGGCGAGCGTCGATATCGCCCCGGCGTGCCGCGTGCTGGCCGCATGGGACGGCAGCGCGGAGGGCGCATCACGAGGCGCCAACCTGTGGGACGCCGTGTGGATCCGGCTCGCCGGCGTCGATCCGACAGGTCGCCGCGCATTGGCCGGGCCCTTCGATGCCGCCCACGCCGCCACCTCGCCCAATGCGTTGAGCGCCGGGCGCGACGCGCTCAGGCAGGCGCTCGGCGCCGCGGTACTGGAGATGCAGCGCATGGGACTGGCGCTCGACAGCCGCCGCGACGAGGCGCTCCACGCCGCGCGCGGCGGGCGACGTATCGGGCTGGCCGGAGGCTGCGACATCGCAGGCTACTTCTCGGTGATTTGCGCCGACGCTCGCATGGGCCCGGGTCGCTACGCCATGGACATCAGCCCGCGCGGCGACACCTATCTGCAAGTGGTGGCGTTTCCGGCCGAGGGCGTCGACGCCACCACGCTCGACGCCTCCGGGCCGGCAGACGATCCCGCCGACCCGCGCAATGGCGCAGCGCTCCAGGCGTGGGCCGACAAGCGCTGGCAGCGCGCGCCGTTCGACGACGCCGACGTGGCCGCCGCCACCGTCAGCGAGCGCCGCATCAGTCAATGAGCGACCGATGTGCGATCAATGTGCGGTCAATCCCCCGGCAACGACGCAACGACGACTCATTCGCGCACCTAAACATCGCGCCGTTTGAATCGTCCACTCTCGTTAGGTGCTGGCGCCCGGGGATACGAGTGCGCACGCCGCCTCTGTTTTCTCATAAGTCAGAACCAAGGAGTGTTTAGATGAAGCACAACCGGAGCGTCCGTGGCCGGGCGCCCAGCAGCCGACGTCGGATCCATTGTCCCATCCATCGCCACATCGCCCTCGCCGCCGGCCTCGTCGCCGCACCGCTGGTCTTTGCGGTCAATGCTCATGCACAGGCGCCCGCGCGACCGTCCGGCGAGACAGCCGCGCAGACGAGCCCTGCGCAGACCGGCGGCGACGTGACGCTCGCACCGACGCGGGTAAGTGCCGAGCGTGCGCAGGAGAACGGCGCCGGGCCGGTGGACGGCATCGTCGCGAAGCGCACCACGACCGGCACGAAGACCGACACACCGCTCATCGAAACGCCGCAGTCGGTCTCAGTGATTCCCAAGGAGATGATCCAGGATCTGGGCGCGCAAACCGTCAGTCAGGCCATGCGTTACAGCGCGGGCGTGCTGCCGGACAACGCGGGCTTCGAGACGCGCTTCGACTGGATCAACATCCGCGGCTTCTCCGCCTCGACGCTGGGCCTGTACATGGACGGCACCCGTTTGCAGTCGAACACAGAGTTCCAGCTGGAACCCTACGGACTGGAGCGCATCGAGATTCTGCGAGGGCCGGCATCGGTGCTGTATGGTCAGAACACGCCGGGCGGTCTCGTCAACATGGTGACGAAAAAGCCGCTGGACACGCCGCTGCATGAAATCCAACTGACGGGCGGCTCGTTCAAGAACAAGCAGGCGGCGTTCGATTTCAGCGGCCCGCTCGATGCCGACGGCAAGGTGCTCTACCGCCTCGTCGGCCTGTTCCGCGACAGCGGCACGCAGGTCGATCACACGCCGAACGATCGCATCTACATTGCGCCGTCGCTCACGTGGAAGGCCACCGACAAGACGACGATCACGTTCGAGGCTAGCTATCAGCGCGACAAGCTCGGCTTCGGTCAATTCCTGCCCGCCTCGGGCACGGTGCGGCCCAACCCGAACGGCCAGATTCCGGTCGGACGCTTCGTCGGCGACCCAAACTACGACAACATCAAGCGGGAGCAGGTCTTCGCGGGCTACCAGATCGAGCACCGCTTCAACGACCAGGTGACGTTCAAGCAGAGCGCGCGCTATTCGTACTTCGACTACAAGGTCGATACCGATGGCTACGGGCTCGGCTACGCGGCGGGCAGCACCTCGATGCTCAACCGGCTGCCGTTCGCCGATTACCGTCAGACCGACGTCGTGACCATCGACAACCAGTTGCAGACGAAGTTCGACACGGGCCCGTTCTCGCACGTCGCGCTCTTCGGCTTCGACTATTACTACTACAACGAGCATCGCAGCATGCGCCAGGGTGTGGCGAACGCGGCGAACCAGATCAGCATCTTCTCGCCGAACTACGGCGCGGCGGTATTCGGCCTGACGCGTCAGGCGGCCGACTCCGACTCGCGCTACACGCAGGGCGGCCTGTACTTCCAGGACCAGATCAAGTACGGCAAGCACTGGCTGCTTACCTTCGGCGTACGTCAGGATTGGGCGGCCCAGAACGTGTACAACCGGCTGACGAACCGCTCGTCGAATCAGTCCGACTCGCAGGCGACGTATCGCGCGGGCCTGACCTATCTGTTCGACATGGGGCTGGCGCCGTACTTCAGCTACTCGGAATCGTTCCAGCCCAACGTCGGCACCGACCGCTTCGGCAACCAGTTCAAGCCGTCCAAGGGCAAGCAGTTCGAGATCGGCGTGAAGTACCAGCCGGTCGGCTACAACAGCTTCGTCACGCTGTCGCTGTTCGATATCCGCATGTCGAACGTGCTGACGCCCGACCCGGCCAACACCGCCTATTCGGTGACGACCGGCGAGCAGCACTCGAAGGGCTTCGAGATCGAGGCGGTCGGCGAAGTCACCGACAACCTGAAGGTGATCGGCTCGTACACGAACACCAACATCACCAACTCGAAGGCCAACGATCCAACGCTGCTCGGCAAGGTGCCGCCGCAGCAGCCGCGCACGGCCGCCGCCCTGTGGGCCGACTACACGTTCCACGCGGGCATGCTCAAGGGCTTCGGCTTCAACGGCGGCATTCGCTACGTCGGGCCGACATACATCGAAGCGACCAACACGGTCGGTCAGGCGCCCTCGCGTACGCTCGTCGATCTCGGCCTGCATTATCAGTACGACAAGCACTGGCGCTTCCAGCTCGATGGCAGCAACATCTTCGACAAGACCTACGTGGTGTGTGTCACGGCTTCACAGTGCGCCTACGGCGCGCGCCGCACCATCCTCGGCACGGCAAAGTACACGTGGTAAGCCTTTGAAGGGCAGCGTCCAGGCCGACATCGAGGCCCGGACGCCGAGCCAACGAGAAGGGGCAGCCGTCGCCGGCCGCCCCTTTTTCCATGCGTCGACATGGCGTGTCGCCGGGCAACATCCGCATCCCGGCGCCTGCCCCACTACGCGACGGCCCGCCGCCGATTCATGATGTCGCCCGCCACGGCTCGGTCACCGTGCTCGTGGCGAGGGCGCGCGACACGTCGGCGATCCACGCCGCGGAGCGCGGCAACTGCATATGGCTCGACGCCACCGTCGCCTCGTGCACCGGGGCGCTGCCCAGCGTCCGCGCCAGCCGGGCGCGGTCGGCCGACGCACGGCGCTCGGCCCACCAGACGTACACCGGCACATCGGCCGTCCGCAGCCGGTGCGCATCGGCAAGCGAGCGCAGGTGCGCGGTCACGCGGAATATGTGCGCCAGCTCGTCTCTGCCGAGCGACGCGTAGTCCGCCCCCGCTGTCGACGCCTCAGCGCTGCCGTGCGGCGCCTCGTCATGTGCGGCATGCGTCGTCAACGCCGCATCGACGGCCGCCGCGAGCACACCTTCGTCGAGCGGCGCCCCGGCATGCGGCGCGAGCGCGGCCTCCAGTTTGTGCGCATCGACTTGCGGCAGGATCGTCACCAGGTAGTCGAGCAGATCACCTGTCCAGTCGCGCGCCGCGGAGGTCGCGACGACCTCACCGTCCGGCGGCACGAACGTGTCGGCCAACCCGAGAAACGCGACCGGCTCGCCGGTCGCACGCAGACGTGCCGCCATCGCCAGCGCAATCGGCCCACCCAGCGACCAGCCGAGCAGGTGATACGGGCCGTGCGGCTGCACCGCGCACACCGCGTCGACATATCGATCGGCCATCTCGTCGAGCGACGTATCCCGCCGGTTCGGTTCGAGCAACATGCGCGACTGAATGCCGATGACGGCCCGCTCGTTCGCCAGCGACTGCGCGAGCGGCCGGTAATCGAACACCGTTCCCACCGCCGGATGAACGCAGAATAATGGCGGGACGTCGGCACCGGCACCCGCATTCAGGCGAACCAGCAGCCCTGTGCCGCCGGCCGGGGACGCTTGCCCCGTCGGCACAAGCGCCTCGGCCAAACGCGCCACCGTGCCGTGCTGCATCAGATCGCGCAAGCCGACCTTGAGCGAAGGTGTACCGCGCTTGAGCCGCGCGATGACCTGCAACGCCAGAATCGAATCGCCGCCGATCTCGAAGAAGTTGGCGTTGCGGCTCACGTCGGCAGTCTTGAGCACGGCACGCCAGACATCGGCGATCTGCGCTTCGACGCCTGCGCGCGGTTCGTCCTGCTGCGCCGCTGCCGGCACTGGCGATGATGCCGTCGCCACGGCGTCGAGCAAGGCGCGTCGGTCGACCTTGCCGTTGGCCGTGAGCGGCAACGCGGCCAGCCTCACGAGTCGCGCCGGCACCCACGCGCCGGGCAACCGCGATTGCAGCAGGCGGCGCACCTCACGCACGTCGCTGGCATCGCACACGTCAGTGTCGGCCGGATCCACCGTGTAGCAGCCGAGCAGTTGTGCGTGTCCGTGGGCATCGTGCTCGACAAGCACCACGGCGTCGGCCACCCCGGCCACCGCGCGCAGTGCGTGCGCCACTTCGCCCGGCTCGACGCGATAGCCGCGAATCTTCACCTGGTCGTCGACGCGGCCGAGGTACACGATCTCGCCGTCGGCACGGCGCTTCACGCGATCGCCCGTGCGGTACATGCGTGCGCCCGGACGCCAGGGATCGGGAACGAACCGCTCGGCCGTCCTGCCCGGCTCGCCGAGGTAGCCGCGCGCGAGCGCCGCGCCGCCGATGTACAGCTCGCCGCTCACGTTGGGCACCACCGGATTCAGATCGTCGTCCAACACGTAGGCGCTCACGTTCGGCAACGGTGCGCCGACCGGCAGCAGCGACGGTACGCCGGCTCGGCCACCGCCAACGTCGTCGCCCGGCGCGGGCGCCCGGTGCGTCAGCACGCCCACGGTCGTCTCGGTCGGTCCGTAGTGATTGAGTACGCGCATCGCCGGACGATGCGCGCGCAGCAACGAGAGCAGTTCGGCATCGGCCGCCTCGCCGCCCACGACGAGCCAGTCTTGCGGCAGCACGTCGGGACCAGCGGCGAGCAGCAACCCTTTGAGATGGCTCGGCACAATCTTCATGGCCCCGATCGTGCGCTCGCGCATCCACTGCGCGAAGCGGCCCGCATCGAAGGCGACATCGTTTGGCATGAGATGCAGCGCACGCCCCATTGCCAGCGCGCCGAACAGCACCGTGTGCCCGAGATCGGCAGCGACGGTCGACACCATCGCCATGCCCGCACCGGCAGGCAATGCCGAGAGACGCGTCAACACACCTTGCACATAGTTGTGCAACGCGCCGCGCCCGACGACCACCCCCTTCGGCTGGCCCGTCGAGCCGGACGTGTAGATCACGTAGGCGGCCTGAGACGGATGGACGTTGCGCCGCTCGGTGCGCGCGTCATCGCGAGTCAGCACCTCGGAAAGTGCGACCGTACGGCGCGCGTCGATCCCAGCCGGCAACGCCTGCGGATCGGCCACGACGATCGCACGCGCGCCGCTGGCCGCGACCAGTTGTGTCAGGCGCGCCGCGGGTTGCGCCGGATCGAGCGGCACGTAGGCCGCCCCCAGCTTCCACACGCCCAGCATCGCCGCCACCCAGCCCGCACTGCGCGGCAGGATCAGGGCGACGCGATCCTCGACACCCACGCCGCATGCGTCCAGCGCGGTCGCGACGCGATTGGCGTGCGCCTCCAGCGTTCGGCGCGACCAGGCGCCGTCCTCGCCCTCGACGGCAAGCGCCTCGCCGTCCTGTGCCACGCGCGACGCCCATACGTCGAGCCAATCGCCCCCACTGCCCGTCTCCCACGTCCGGCGCTCGCCGTCGGTGACGCACGCGACGTCGGGCTCCAGCGCGACGGTCGCCAACGGGATATCCGGCGCCTGCGACAGCCGTTCGAGCAACCGGCAGAACGTACGCGCCAGCGGTTCGATGGTCGCCGCATCGAAGAGATCGGTCGCATAGGTCAGGGCGATTTGCAGCGTATCGCCGCGCTCCACCGTGTCGAGCGACAGATCGAAATGCGAACTCTGCCCTGCCACGGGCATCGGCTCGATACGCAGTCCGGCCATCTCGGGCATCGCGTCGCGCGCAATCTCGTGGTTGAACTTCGCCTGGAACAGCGCGTTGACGGCGGCGTCGCGCACGGGCTGCAACGCTTCGACCAGCTTGTCGAACGGCACGTCGGCGTTGGCCTGCGCGTCGATCGCATGCGCCTTTGTCGCGCCGACGAGATCGCCGAAGGTACTGCGCGGATCGAGGCTCACGCGCATGACCTGCGTGTTGACGAAAAAGCCGATGAGCGGCTCCGTTTCCAGCTTGCCGCGCCCGGCGACCGGCACACCGATGTTGACGCTGCGCACGCCCGAAATGCGCCCGAGCCACACGCCATAGGCAGCGAGCAGCACGGGATAGAGCGTCGTGTCATGCGCCCGGGCGAGATCGCGCAATCGTTTCGTGAGCGCGGCGTCGGCCTGCATGACGCATGTCGCGCCGCGCCCGCTCGGCACGGCCGGACGAGGACGGTCGGCAGGCAGCGGCAGCACCGGATGCTCGGCGCCCAGATGCGCGCGCCAGTACGCCAGTTGCCGCGCCATCTCGCCAGCTTCGAGCCAGCCGCGTTGCCAGATCGCGTAGTCGGCATACTGCACGGGCAATGCCGGCAGCACCGTGCCGAGCCGGGGAGCTCCTGCAAAACGCGCATAGTGGTGCGCGCATTCCTCGACGAGCCGAGACATCGACCAGCCGTCCGCCACGATGTGGTGCAGCGTGAGCAACAGCACGTGTTCGTCCGCGCCCAGGCGAATCAGACGAGCGCGCAGCAACGGTGCGGCGTCGAGCGAAAACGGCTTGATCGCTTCCGCGCGGGCGCAATCGAGCAAACGGCCCTCCGGCGACGCGGCGTCGCCTTGCCAGTCTTCGCACGCGAGGTGGAACGGCACGTCGTCGTGAATGCGCTGGCGCGCACCGTCGGGCCCTTCATGAAAACTCGTGCGCAGCGCCTCGTGCCGTGCGATGACGGCCGCGAACGCCTGCGTCAGCGCCTCGACATCAAGCTTGCCGCGCAGCCGCACGGCGGCCGGAATGTTGTACGCCCCGGTGCCCGGCGTGAGTTGCTCCACGACCCACAGACGCTGCTGTGCATACGACAGCGGCGCCTCGGCGCCGTCGCGCAGGCCGGCGGGAATCGGCAGGCTGCCGAGATCGATGCCCTGCTCGCGGGCGCGCGACTGGAACACGACGCGCTTCTCGTCCGGCAGCGCGAGAAAGCGGCGCATCAACGCCACATCGGCGGCGTGAGAGGAATTGACGACAGACATCGAAAGATCCTTCTTCAGAGAACATCCACGAATCGAATGGCGGCGACACGCCGCGCGCCCATTCAGGCCGCATCGGCCTCCAGGTCGCCGAGCAGATCCTCGAGCGCGTCGCGGGCGCCGGCATCGAGCGCCGCCGGCGCGGCGGCCGACCACGCCGCACAGAAGTCGGCGAGCACCGGCGTTTCGAACACCTGCCGCAACGCCACGGAACGGCCCGACGCGGCCTGAAGCCGCGCCACCATCTGCGTGGCCAGCAACGAATGTCCACCGAGCGCAAAGAAGTTGTCGTGACGTCCCACGCGCGGCACGCCCAGCACCGTCCGCCACACCTGCGCGACGTCGGCCTCCGCGCCCGGCCGCGGCGCCACGAACTGCGCGGCGACCGCTTGCGGCGCCGGCAGCGCGCGGCGGTCGAGCTTGCCATTGGGCGTGAGCGGCAAGGCGTCGAGCCGCAGCCACTGACCGGGCATCATGAACGCCGGCACGCGCGTGGCGAGGTGATCGCGCAGACGCATCCACAAGCTGTCGCCGCCGCCGCCGCCACCACCGCCCGTCACCACGTAGGCCACCAGTTGCTCGCCCGCGCCGTCGTTGCGAACCATCACCGCGGCGTCGCGCACCTCGTCGTGCGCGAGCAACTGCGCTTCGATCTCGCCCGGCTCGATGCGAAAGCCCCGCAGTTTGACTTGCTGATCGCCGCGTCCGAGGTAGTCGAGCGTGCCGTCGGGCAGACGCCGCACACGGTCGCCCGTCAGGTACATCCGTGTTCCCGGTGGCCCCCACGGGTCGGGCACGAAGCGCTCCGCACTCAACGCCGGACGGCCGAGATAGCCGCGCGCGAGCCCATCGCCGCTCACGTAGAGATCGCCGGGCACGCCCATCGGCACTTCCGCCAGCGACGCGTCGAGCACCCGCCAGCCGATGTCGGGCAGCGGCTCGCCGATGGGCGAAGCACCGAGGCCGCCCACGGGCGCCACCACGCCGTAGCTCACATAGACCGTCGTCTCCGTCGGGCCGTACATGTTGACGATGCGCGTACGCTCACCGACGCGCTGCCACCACGGCGCCAGTCGGCGAGGCGTGAGCGCTTCGCCGGCGAGCACGATGTTGCGCAACGACGTCTGCGACACCGCCTCCGGGAGCGCGCCGAGCATTTGATAGAACGCCGAGGGCGTCTGGCACAGCACCGTCACCGCCTGCTGTCGAATCAGCGTCCAGAGCGCCTGCGGTTCGCGGCTCGTGTAATACGGCACGACGACGAGACGGCCCCCGTGCGCCAGCGCGCCGAAGATCTCCCACACGGACACATCGAACGCGTAGGAATGGAACATCGTCCAGACGTCTTCGGTACCGAAACCGAACCAGTCTTCGGTGGCGTCGAGCAGCCGCGTCAGTTGACGGTGCTCGACCTGCACGCCTTTGGGCCGCCCCGTCGAGCCCGACGTGTAGATGACATAGGCGAGTTGAGCGGCGTCCACGGCCTCGGCCGGCGGCGCGGCAGGCAACGACGCATCGTCGAGCAGCGTCTCGACGGCCAGACTCACCGGCGGCAGCCAAGCCGCGCCCAGCATCGCCGCTTCGGTAAGCACCACGGCGATATCGGCGTCATCGACGACATAGGCGAGACGTTCCGCCGGATAGGCGGGATCGAGCGGCACGTACGCTCCGCCCGCCTTGAGCACGCCGAGGATGGCAACGATCAGTTCCACGCGACGCGTCATCGCAATGCCCACGCGGTGCTCGCGCGCCACGCCGTGACGCAGGAGCGCATGCGCGATGCGATTCGACTGTTCGTCGAGCGCCGCGTATGTCAGCGAGTGCTCGCCGTCGGTCACGGCGATGGCGTCCGGTTGCGACCGACCGAAAGCCGCGATGATGCGATCGACCGTCGCGCCCGCGTCGAAGGTGCGGCGCGGTCCACGCTGCGCGGCCCATGCCGGATCGGTCTCGTGCAGCACCACGTCCGCCACGCGAAGCGGGGCGTCTTGCGGCGCGCACAGTTGTTCGAGCAGATCGCGCAACTGCGTCCACAGACGCTCGACGGCCGGGCCGTCGAAATGCTCGCGGTCATAGCTCATGCGCACGTCGATCGTCTCGCCCGAGGCGATACCGATCGTGAGCGGGTAATGCGTCGTTTCCACGTTCACGATGTCGCCGAAGCGCAGCGCCTGCGCCCCTTGCGAGCGCAGCGCACGGTCGACGGGGTAGTTCTCGAAGACGATCAGCGAGTCGAACAGCGCCTGTCCGGGCCAGCCGACCCAGCGCTGGATGTCGTAGAGCGGCGTGCTCTGCGCTTCGCGCATGGCCAGGTTGTCTTCCTGCAGACGATGCAGCCAGTCGTCGAGCCCGTCGCCCGGCCGTGGCCCCTGCACCACGGGCAGCGTATTGATGAAAAGCCCCATCATGCGCTCGGCGCCCGGCAACTCCGGCGGACGGCCGGACACGGTGACGCCGAAGCAGACGTCGCGCCGTCCCGTGTAACGCTGCAGCAGCAACGTCCACGCGCCTTGCACCAGCGTGTTGACGGTCAGACGCCGGCTGCGCGCCGCACGCTGCCATGCCTGCGCGCGCTCGGCGTCCACCTGGAAAGTGCGTTCGCCGTGGCCGGTCTGCGGGGCCGACGTGCGCAACACCGTCTCGTGCAGCCGTGTCGGTGTTTCGAAGGCACGCAACGCATCGCGCCAGAACGCCTCGGCATGCCGCGGGGCGTGTCGGTCGAGCCACGCGATGTAGTCGCGATAGCGCGGTGCGGGCGGCACGGCGTCGGGCGAACCGGACAGATACGCCTGCAGGATTTCGCCGATGAGCTGGGCGCTGCTCCAGCCGTCGAGCAGCACATGATGCAACGTCCAGATCAGTTGCCACGCGTCCTCGCCGACACGCACGAGCGCCACGCGTTGCAGCGGTGCACTCGCAAGATCGAATCCCTGCGCCCGTTCGGCTTCGGCCAGTTCGCGCAGCACGCCGTCGCCGTGCTGTCCGACGCGCTCACGCCAGTCGAGCACCCGTAGCACCTGCGGCACCTCGCGATGCACGAGTTGCAGCGGCGGCGCGCCTTCGCGCCAAACGAAACTCGTGCGCAGGATCGCGTGGCGTCGCACGGCGGCTTGCCACGCGGCCGCGAATCGGTCCGGTTGCAGCCCTTCGAGCCGGATTTGCAACTGATTGACGTAGGACGCGCTGTCCGGCGCCAGACGCGCATGGAACACCATCCCCTGCTGCATCGGCGAGAGCGGATAGACGTCCTCGAGCTGGCTCGCCGACACCGGCAGGTCAGCCAGGGCGGCTTCGCTCAAGTTCGCAAGCGGGAAGTCGGCCGCGCTCGCGCCCTGCCCGTCGGCGCATGCGTCGACCAGTTGTGCCAGGGTCGCCCGCATGCGCGCCGCAACCTTCTCGATGGTCGCCTCGTGGAATCGCGCGCGCGAGAAACGCCATTGCAGACGCAGCACGCTCCCGATCACGGCGCCGTCGACCGACAACCAATTGCCCAGCGGCGCCGACGCGTCGCGTGCAGCACCGGCAGGCGCGTCGCTCGGGGCGAACCGACCGTCGCCGAAACCTGCATCGAGACGACCGAGATAATTGAACGTCACACGCCCTTGCGGCAATGCCGCCATCGCGTCGCGCACGGACGCGGCGCCGTGATGGCGCAACGCACCGAAGCCGAGTCCGGCGTTCGGTATCGACCGCCACGCGCGCTTGAGTGCGAACAGCGTGTCGCGCGGCATCGCCGCCACCTCGACGGCGAGCGGATAGACTGCCGTGAACCAGCCGACCGTGCGCGAAAGGTCGAACGCTTCGGCGCCCGGCATCTGGACTTCATCGCGCCCGTGGCCTTCGACACACAACGCGATGCGTTGCCCACCCGTCCACTCGCCGACGGCCTGCGCCAGCGCCGCCACCAGCAACTCGTGGATCCGCGCGCGATCGTTGGCGACGTCCAGCAATCGGCGCGTTGCGTCGGCGTCGAGCGTCAGCGTGACTTCGGCGGCATCGGCCTGCCTGTCGCCGTCGGGTGGCGTCGCGTCCGTCGGCAACGTGTCATGAGCGCCGTGCAGGGCGTCCGCCCAGTATTGCGCTTCCTGCACGCCCTCGGACGACACCGCCCAGTCACGCCAGAAGGCAGCCCACGCGTGCGGGGAGCCCGCCTCCGGCAACGTCACCGGCTGACCGACTTCGATCTGGGCAAGTACGCGTTGCAGATCCGCGAGCAGAATACGCCAGGAAACCCCGTCGACGACCAGGTGATGACACACGAGCAACAGACGCTGCACGCCACCGGGCAAGGCGACGAGCAAACCGCGCAACAACGGGCCGTCGGCAAGCGACAGACCGCGCTGTGCCTGCTCCGCGGCTGCCAGCGCCTGCGCTTCGTCGGCGGCATCGACCGCATCGAGCAGGACGAGCGGCGCGCCACTTGCCGCACGATGCGGCTGCCAGCCCTCGGGCGTCCGGCGATAGCGCATATGCAGCGCGTCGTGATGCGCGGCAACGGCCTGCAAGGCCTGACGCAAGGTCGGCGCATCGAGCGGGCGCCCGGCGTCGCGAACTTCCACCTGCACCCATTGATTCCAGTGGTCGCGATGCTCGACCGGCGACGCGAAGAACCACGCCTGCACCGGCAGCAGCGCCGGCGTATCGTCATGCGCGGCGTTATCGGATGGCACCCCGGCTTCCCGCGCTTCGTGTCCCGCTTCCGCCACGGCGGCCAGTTCCGCCAGCGTCTGATACCGGAACACGTCGCGCACCGTGATGCGCCAGCCGGCCTCGCGCGCCCGGCTCACCAGTTGCAGCGCGACGATCGAATCGCCGCCGAGGGCGAAGAAATTGTCATGGCGACCGACTTGCGCCGCGCTCAGCAATTGCCGCCATACCTCTGCCAATGCCGCCTCCGCGCCGTCACGCGGCGCTTCTTCGCTCGCACTGTGCCACTGCGGCGCGGGCAGCCGCTTGCGATCGAGCTTTCCGTTCACGAGCTTGGGCAACGCATCGAGCACGACGATCTGCGCGGGCACCAGATAGGACGGCAGCCGTGCGGCGAGCGCCTGACGCAACTGCTCGCCGAACTCGACGGGGTTCGTCCCGTTCGTCCCATTCATCCCGACCGGCAGCCCCGCGCTCACGTGCGCGACGAGCTGCACGCCCGCCGGTCCCTGCGCCGTGCCGACAACGGCCTCGCGAACGCCCGCCTCGGCAAGCAGTTGTGCTTCGACCTCGCCCGGTTCGATGCGAAAGCCGCGCACCTTGAGTTGCTGGTCGCGGCGTCCGAGGTATTCGAGCGTACCGTCGTCGAGCCAGCGCACGCGGTCGCCCGTGCGATACATGCGCGCGCCCGGCGCCCCCCACGGATCGGGCACGAAGCGTTCGGCGGTCTGTCCCGGCCGCGCCAGATAGCCGCGTGCGACGCCTTCGCCGCCCAGATAGAGCTCGCCCGCCACACCGACCGGCGCCGGCACAAGGCGGTGGTCGAGGACGTAGGCGCGCCGTTTGCCTACGAGCGACCCGATGGGAGCATACGGTGTGGGGCTTTCGCCACCCGCGAGTACGGTCCAGTTCACCGGTGTGACGACGGTCTCCGTTGGCCCATAGCCGTTGAGCAACCGGGACGGCTGCAACGTGCGCATGACAAGGGCGAGCGTGTCGCGCGACAGCGCCTCGCCGCCGCACGAGTAGATCAGTCCGGGCGGCACGGCATCCGGATGCGCATCGACCCATTGCGCCACGTGGCGCAAAAGCGCGGTCGGCAGTCCGGCATTCGTCAGACGCCGGGTCGTCAGTTGCTCGCAGATTTCCTGCGGCGTCCATTGGCGCTCGCCGCGCAGCACCACGCATGCGCCGTGCGAGAGCAGCGTGAGCCACCGTTCGTGCGAACCGTCGAACGAGAGCGAGGCCACATGCAGTTCCCGGAACGCCGGCGTCATGCCGAAGAGGCGGCCGATCGCGCGGCAGTGCATTGCGATAGGCCCGTGCGGAACCGCCACCCCCTTGGGTCGCCCCGTCGAGCCCGACGTGAAGATGACGTAGGCGAGTTGAGCCGGATGCAGCATTGGCAGGGCAACACCTCCCGCGTCGTGAAACGCGCTCGCCTCGATTTCCACGGCCTGCACGCCGGCCGGCAGGCGATCGCGCCCCCGTACGTCGGTCACGACCATGCGAATCCCCGCGTCCGTGCAAAGTTCGGCCACACGCTCGGTCGGATGCTCGACGTCGAGCGGCACATAAGCGCCGCCGGCACGCAACACGCCGAGCATCGCCACCAGCGCCTGCGGCGAACGAGGCAGCCATACGCCCACGCGCGCTTCGGGCTCGACGCCGTTGGCGAGCAAGCTGGCCGCCACGCCATCGGCACGACGCAGCAACTCGCGGTAGGTCAGCACTTCGCCGTCGCATTCGATGGCGTGCGCCTCGGGACGCCGCGCGGCGTGCGCCGCGATCATCTCCGGTAGCGTACGGGTGTCGGCATCGTCGATGGACGCGCCGCCGTCGACACACGGCGGCGCCCCCCATTCGGCGATGGCCGCTTGCTCTTGCGCATCCGCCAGCGGCAAGTCCCAGATTGGCGCATCCTCTTGCGCAACGAGCGCCGCGAGCAACGTCTGCCAATGCGTGCAGATTCGTTGGGCGGTCGACGACGAGAGCACGTCGCAAGCGTAGCCCAGCCCGCCACTCAGCGAGCCGTCGGGATGCTCGACGATGCCGAGGTCGAGGTCGAACTTTGCCTGCGACGTTTCGCCGTCGAGCACCGTCGCGCTCACACCGGGCAGTTGCAACGCCGCCGCGTGGCGCCGCTGATGATTGACCATCACCTGAAACAGCGGACTGTGGCTCAGGCTGCGCGTTGGCGAGAGTCGTTCCACCACCTGCTCGAACGGGACGTCGGCATGACGCTGCGCGTCGAGCAGCGTGTTGCGCACCTGTGCGAGCAAGCCGCGAAAACCGCCCGACAGATCGACGCGCGAGCGCACGACCACCGTGTTGACGAAACAACCGACCACGCGTTCGAGCGCCGTATGGCTGCGATGGCTCACCGGTACGCCGACGCGCACGTCGACCGGCGCGGCCGGGACCTCGTCTCCCTGCCCGGCGGCGTAGCGCGCAAGCAGCGCCTGGAACGACGCCAGCAACACGGTGAACGGCGTCGTCTGCGCCTCCCGCGCGACGTCTCGCACGCGCTGCGCCAACGACATCGGCAACGCGAACGCGACGCGTCCGCCCGCCGTATCGCGCTGCGCGGGACGATGTCGGTCGAGCGGCAGGGCCAGCAGGTCGTCGGCGTCGGCCAACTGCGTCGCCCAATAGTCGAGTTGACGCGTCAGCGCTTCGCCGCCGAGGCGTAGGCGCTGCCAGACCGCAAAGTCGCCGTACGTCGGTCCGTTCGGCAAAGGCTGCAGCGCTCGGCCCTCGCGCACCGCGGCATAGTCGCGCGCGATTTCGCCGATGAGCACATCGAGCGAACCGCCGTCCGAGATCAGATGATGCAAGGTGAGCACCAGCACGTGCGCCTGCGGCGAGCGCCGCAGCAACGTCGTGCGCACGAGCGGCCCGCGCGTCAGGTCGAACGCGCGGGCACTCGCCGCCGCGACGCGCTCGTGAAGATCGTCGGCGGACGCCAGGTCCATCACCTCGAGCGGGACGTCGCTGTGCGCATGCACCACCTGCACGAGCTTCCCGTCCTCGACGTCGAAAGTCGTGCGCAAGGCCGCATGCCGCGCGACGACCGCCCCGAACGCCTGAGCAAGCGCCTCGACGTCGAGCGCGCCGTCGAGCCGCACCGCGCCGGTGATGTGATAGGTGTCCGGGCGCTCGTCGAGTTGCAGCAGCGTCCACATGCGTTGCTGCGCAAAGGATGCGGACACGCGATAGGGCTGCTTATCGGTACCGCGGGTGGCGCCGGTAGCGCGCGGCACCCAGCCGTCCAGCGGCAGATGCTCACGCACCTCCACGCCCTTGCGCTCGAGCAGCGCGATCATCGCCTGACGCTGTGCCGGCGCGAGACGCGCGAGCGTCGTTTGAATATCGTCCATCAGTGTCGTGCCTCCGAATCGAGCAGCGCCTGCAACGCCTCGGGAGAAAGGGATTCGATTTCACGCAGTGCGTCCTGCACGGCGTCGCCGATCGCCGCCGGCCGCACCGGCGTAGCTTCGGTCAACGCCGTGAGCGCTTGCGCCAACGCACTGAGCACGCTCGCTTCGAACAGCGTGCGCAGCGGCACCTCGACGGCCAGCGCATCCCGCAGACGGGACGCCACCTGCGTGGCAAGCAGCGAGTGGCCGCCCAGGGCGAAGAAGTCATCCTGGCGGCCCACGCGCGACACGCCGAGTACGTCCTGCCAGACCGAGGCGATGAGCGACTCCACACCGGCGTGCGGCGCCTCGAAGTCCGCCGCGCCGGCTGCCTGCGGCGCCGGCAGCGCCCGGCGGTCGAGCTTGCCGTTGGGCGTGAGCGGCAGCGCATCGAGCCGCAGCCACTGCCCCGGCACCATGTACGCAGGCAGGCGTCCGGCGAGATGCTCGCGCAGGCGCGGCCAGAGGGCCGCCGCGTCCTGCGCGGACACGACGTACGCCACCAGTTGCTCGCCCGCCCCGTCGTCGCGCACAAGCACCGCGGCATCGGTCACGTCCGCGTGCTGCAGCAGTTGCGCCTCGATCTCGCCCGGTTCGATGCGGAAACCGCGCAGCTTCACTTGCGCGTCGCCGCGACCGAGATAGTCGAGCGTACCGTCAGCCAGTCGCCGCGCGCGGTCGCCGCTGCGATACATGCGCTCGCCCGGCGCCCCCTTAGGATCGGGGACGAAACGCTCCGCCGTGAGCCCCGGCTGCCCGAGATACCCGCGAGCGAGACCGGCGCCGCACACGTACAGATCGCCGGCCACGCCCGGCGGCACTTCGTTGAGCCCGGCGTCGAGCACGCGCCAGTCGAGATCGGCAATCGGCTCGCCGATAGGCGAACCGGCCATGTCGCCGGGGCGCAGTACGCGCCGACTGACGTGCACGGTCGTCTCCGTGATGCCGTACATATTGGTCAGGCGGGTCGCATCGCCGAACCGCGCCCACCACGGGTGCAGCCGGGCGGGTGCAAGCGCTTCCCCGCCGAACACGATGTGGCGCAGCGTCGTGGAAACCACGTCGGGCGGCATCGCACCGAGCCATTGATAGAACGCCGACGGCGTCTGATTGAGCACGGTGACGCCCTCGCGAAGGACGAGCGCCCACATCGCGGCCGGATCGCGCGCGGTGTCATGCGACACCACGACGAGCCTCGCGCCATGCACGAGCGCACCGAAGATTTCCCACACCGAGAAGTCGAACGCGTACGAGTGGAACATCGTCCACACGTCGCTCGCGTCGAACGCAAAATCGCCCGACGTGCCGAGCAGCAAGCGCATCAGGTTCCGATGCGTGAGCTGCGCGCCTTTCGGCCGGCCCGTCGAGCCCGACGTGTAGATCACATAGGCCAGTTGGTCGGCATGGACGGCCACCGCGGGCGCGCGATCCGACAGCGTTTCGTCGGCAAGCACGGATTCAAGCGTGATGGCGTCCTCGGGCAGCCACACCTGCCCAGTCAAGGCCTCTTGCGTGATGGCGAGCGTGACGCCGGCGTCGGCGACCATGTACGACAGGCGCTCGGCGGGGTACGTCGGATCGAGCGGCACGTAAGCCGCGCCAGCCTTGAGCACGCCGAGCATCGCCACGATCAGATCGACGCCGCGCGACATCGCGATGCCCACGCGCGCCTCCGGTCGCACGCCGGCGCGAAGCAGCGCGTGCGCCACGCGATTGGCGCGCGCCACCAGCGCGGCATACGAGAGTTCGGTCCCGGCGTCGCGCACGGCAACGGCGTCGCCGCGCTCGGCGGCCTGCACATCGATGACCTGATGCACGGGCGTGGGCGTCGCCACGGCGGCCCGCTCGCGCGTCGCCTGTTGTGCGAGCCAAGCGTCGCCGGCCATCGACAGACGCGCGGCCGGTGCGTCGGGCTCGCGCATCGCGGCGTCGAGCAACGTCAGCCATTGCTCGCCCAGGCGACGCACCGTCGGCGCATCGAAAACATCGCAGGCATAAGTCAGCCAGCCGCGCAGTGCACCCGTTTCGTCTTCCTCGGTATCGAGCGCGAGATCGACCTGGGCGTGATGCGCCCGCCGCTCGATCGTCCGCATCGAGACACCGTGAAGATCGCGCAGCGGTGCGAACGCCCGCTTCTGATGATTGACGGTGACCTGGAACAGTGGATGTCGCGACACGCTGCGCGCTGGCGCAAGATGCTCCACCAGACGCTCGAACGGCACGTCGCCGTGTTGCTGCGCCGCGAGCAGCCGCTCGCGCACCTGCGCGACAAGCGAGGCAAACGAGGTCGAGGCCTCGATGCGCGAGCACAGGACCTGCGTGTTGACGAAGAAGCCGACGACGGATTCCAGCGCCTCGTGCGTGCGTCCGACCACCGGCAGGCCGGTGCGCACGTCGCCCTCGCCGGTCACGCGATACATGAGCAGATGGAAAGCGGCGGTCATCACCATGAAACGCGTCGCCCCGTGCTCGCGTGCGAAGCGTTCGAGGCGGGCAGGCAGATCCGGCGGGATCGGCAGCACGACGCTGTCGCCGGCACCGTCGCGGATCGCGGGATACGCGCGATCGAACGGCAGCGCCAGTTCCGGGTGTGTGGCGCCAAGGTGGTCGCGCCAATACGCCAGTTGCTGCGCGTATGCGGCGCCGCTCAATTGCTCTCGCTGCCACAGCGCGTAGTCGCCATAACGCAATGGTGGCAGTGACGACGCGGACGCCTCGCGCGTCGGGAGCCCCCCATCGGCATGGGCAAGGTAGGCACGCGCGAGATCGTCGATCAGCAGGTTCATCGACCATCCGTCGGAGATCAGGTGATGCATGGCAAGCATCAGCACGTGCGAATGGGCGTCCAGCCGAAGCCAGTGCACTCGCCAGAGCGGCCCCTCGGTCAGATCGAACGGCTCACGCGTGAATGCGTCGAGTTTCGCCTGCACCGCGGCGTCCTGCTCGGCCGCGCTCAGGCCCGGTGCGATGGTGTAGAACGTGTAGGCGACCGGCATGTCGGCGTGCACTCGCTGCTGCGGCACGCCACCGTCGGCGTCGCTCACTTCGATGGTGGTGCGCAAGGCATCGTGCCAGTCCGAGAGCGTGTCCAACGCGCGCGCCAGCGCATCAGCCCGCAACGGACCGTCCAGACGCAGCGCGCCGGCGATGTGATACGCCCCCGCGCGCGGCGCCATCTGCGTTTCCAGCCACACACGCATTTGCGACGACGACAACGGGAACGTGCGTCGCCGCGGATCGCCAGGGACGGGACCTGCCGACGCCGGCGAGCGGTCCCGCGCTGTCGCGGCTGCCGGAGCCGTCGTCGTCGCTGAGGGCGAAAGCGTCGCGAGTTGCGCGATCGTCGGATGCGAGGCGAGATGCTGCGGCCCGATCCGCAGGCCGCGCTTGCGCAGGCGAGCAATCACTTGCAACGCCAGAATCGAATCGCCGCCGATGTCGAAGAAGGCATCGTTGCGACCTACGCGCTCGCGCTTGAGCACCTGGCACCAGACGGCTGCGATGTCGGCTTCCGCGCCAGCTCGCGGCACATCGTCCGCCGCGCCACCCGGCGTGGCTTGCGCCGCGTGCGCGTTGTCGCCCAACACCGCGAGCGCACGCCGGTCGAGCTTGCCGTTGGCTGTCAACGGCAGTACCTCCAGCCTGTCGAGACGCGCGGGCACCCACGCGGGCGGCAACGCGGCCACGAGCGCCGCTCGCACGGCATCGACCGTCGCTGTTCCCGTGAAGACACCATGCAGCCACGCCCCACCCGGGCCGTCGTGGCGCGCCACCACCGCCGCCCCGGTGACGCCCGGCGCGGCACGCATGGCATTCGCCACCTCCGCAGGCTCCACGCGATAGCCACGAATCTTGACCTGATCGTCCAGGCGGCCGAGATAGACGAAGGCGCCGTCATCGCGCCGCATCGCCCGGTCGCCGGTGCGGTAAAGACGCGCGCCGACCGCGTTCGGATCGGGCACGAATCGTTCGGCCGTCAGCCCGGGGGCGCCAAGGTAGCCACGGGCGACGCCCGCGCCGCCGAGATAGAGCTCGCCCGCCACGCCCGGCGGCACCGGATTGAGGTCGGCGTCGAGTACGCAGGCACGCAGGTTCGCGAGCGGATACCCGACTGGAATGGCAGCGTCGGGCGTGAGCACCGGCGGCAAGACGTGAGTGAGCGCTCCCACGGTCGTCTCTGTCGGACCGTAGTGGTTGATCATGGCGAGCGTCGGGCGCACTGCGCGAATCTGTGCCGCCAACGACGGAACGAACGACTCACCGCCGGTGACCAGCACGGCGCGCGGCAACACGGCTTCACCGCCCGCGTCGAGCAGCCCTTTCAGGTGGCCGGGTACGATCTTGAGGACGTCGATGGGCCGCGCACCACACCACTCGGCGAAGCGTTGCGCGTCGAATGCGCACGCCTGTGGAACGAGGTAGAGCGGGCGGCCCAGCACCAGCGCACCGAACAGCGTGGTATGCCCGAGGTCGGCGGCGACCGTCGACGCGACGGCAAAACCGCCGGCCTCGCTCACGCCCCTGCGCAGGCTGCCGTCGCACAGACGCGACGTCACCGCATGCGCATAGTTATGCAGCGCGCCGCGACTGACCACCACGCCCTTCGGCGCCCCCGTCGACCCCGACGTGTAGATCACATAAGCCGCTTGTGCGGGGTGAGTACGCACTGGGGCGAGCGGGATCGCGTCATCGACAGCATTCGCGAACGTCGCCCAGCGAATGGCTGGCGCTTGCGTCAAGGCCGGCGCCGCGTCGTCCACGATGACGGCCTTTGCGCCACTGGATTTCAGGAGTTGTTCGAGCCGTGCAAGCGGCTGCGCAGGATCGAGCGGCACGTAGGCGGCGCCCGCCTTCCATATGCCGAGGATCGCTCCGAGCAGCGCTGCGCTGCGCGGCAGGCACACCGCGACGCGATCCTCCGGCCCCATGCCGCGAGACTGCAGTTCGACGGCCAGACGATGAGCGGCGGCATCCAGTTCGTCGCGGCTGTAGCGACCGTCCTCGCCTTCGGCGGCCAGCGCCGCGCCATCGCGCGCGACATGGGCGTGCCAGTCGTCGAGCAGATCGCTCGTGGGCCAATCGGCGCGGGCAACCGACACGCTCGCGGCGTTGCTTTCGGTGCTTTCGCTGCTTTCGCTGCCTTCTCTGCTTTCATTACGTAGGCCAATCGCGCCCAGCGGAGCCTCCAGCCGATCCGCCAACGTGCCAAGCAGCGCGATGAATCGCTCGCCCAGCCGCACCACGCTCTCGTCGTCGAAGCGTTCGCACGCGTAGGCGAGCACGAGGCGCAAGCCGTCGTGCTGCTCCACGATCAGCGAGAGCGGATAGTTGTTGCGGGCCTGCGGCTCGCGGTCGAGCAACGACAGCCGCAAGCCGTCGTCGCGCTCGCCGAGCAGAGCGGTATCCAGCGGATAGTTTTCGAAGACGACGATGCTCTCGAACAGCGCACCGTCCGCCCCCTCGCCTTCACGCTGAGCCACACGGGCAATCGTGGACAACGCGACATGCTCATGCTCGCGCGACTGTGCGGCCTGCGCCTGCAGTTGCCGCAGCCAGTCCATTACCCGTTGACGGGGATCGAGCTGCGCACGGACGGGCAGCGTATTGATGAACAGCCCGGCCATGCGCTCGATGCCGGGCACGGCCGCCGAGCGACCGGACGCCGTCACGCCGAACACCACGTCACGCACATCGGCGTGGCGCGCGAGCAGCAGCGCCCATGCCCCCTGACACAGCGTGCCCGGCGTCACACCTGCGCGGCGCGCCGCTTCGCTCCACGCGTGCCACTGCGCGGCGGGCAGCATCCAGGTCGCTTCGTCATGCCCACGTGTGAGCGCCGACTCACCGCCACGGCGAGCCAGCGGCAATGGCGTCGGCCCGGCGACGCCATCGAGCAGACCGCGCCAATGCGACAGCGAGGCCGCCTCGTCGCTCTCCCGCTCGCGCTGCCAAATCGCGAATTCGGCAAACGACGGCGCCTCGCCGCTGTCGGCCGACGTACCACGATGCTTCGTGAGTTCGGTGTATCGCGACATCACGTCGCTCAGGATCAGCCCGGTACTCCAGCCGTCGAGACTCACGTGGTGACTGCTCCACAACAGCCACCAGCGCGCCTGCGAAACGCGGATCAACGCCAGACGGGGCCGATGCGCCTGCAGGAACGGGAATCCGGCAGCGCGCTCCGCCGCAAGACGCGCGTCGAGCCGCGCGTGCTGCTCGATGTCAGTCAGTGCTCGCCAATCTTCGGACGGTACGAGTTCGTCCGCCTCGGCCACCGTGTCGCTCGCGTACACCAACAACAGCGGCGTCTCGCCGACATCCGTGGCATAGGCGCTCCGCAATGCGGCATGCCGCACGACGATGTCACGCCACGCTTGCGCAAAAGCACGCGAGTCGAGATCGCCGTCGATCACGAAACCCTTCTGATAGAAATACGGATCGGCGGCGCCCTGCTGCTGCGAATAGAACAGCAGACCTTGCTGCATCGACGTCGCGGGCACGATGGCGTCAAGCTGGGTCAACGCGACTGGCAGCGTTGCCAGTTGCTCGCGCGAAAGTCCTGCGTGCGGGAAGTCCTCCGCGATGACCGGCTCATGGCCGGGCGCCGTTGCCGCCAGTGTGCGCAGCGTCGATTCGATGGCGCCGACGAGCGACTTGACGTCGGGCTCGGTGAAGAATGCCCGATCGTAGCGGCAGACCACCCGCAACGCGTCGTCAGCTTGCCAGACGTCGAACGTCAACTCGTTCGGCGGAGGGGCGTCCGGCTCGTGCGACAGGCCACCATCGACGATGACGTTGGCGTCGGTGCGGCCGAGATAGTTCACCGTGACGCGCCCTTGAGGCAGCGCGTCGAGTGTTTGCCGCGCATGAGGCGTGCCGAGATAGCGCAGCGCGCCATAGCTCGCGCCGCCCAGCGGCGCGGCGCGCCAGGCGAGGCGTGCCGATGCCAGTGTGGCAAGCGGCGTCTCCCCGACGGCGACGGCCAGTGGCCATGCGGCCGTGAACCAACCCACCGTGCGCGAGAGCTCGCCGCGTCCTTCCACGGCCTCGCGCCCATGTCCTTCGACGTGGACGACATAGCGTTTCGCGTT
This sequence comes from Pandoraea pulmonicola, assembly GCF_000815105.2. Taxonomy (NCBI): domain Bacteria; kingdom Pseudomonadati; phylum Pseudomonadota; class Betaproteobacteria; order Burkholderiales; family Burkholderiaceae; genus Pandoraea; species Pandoraea pulmonicola. The sequence goes on from NZ_CP010310.2 coordinate 3,699,659, forward strand.
GGTGCGCGTGCCGAGCGCGTGCGCCACGGCGGCCGTCAACGCTTCGTGCATGCGCACGTGCCGCAGCGCCATCAACGGCGCTGTCACGCTGGCCTGCCACGTGTATTCGATCTCGGCAGTGCCGGTTTGCCGTTGCGAAGGTTGTGCCGCGCCGAGGGTGTCGACCGCGTCCGACAATGTCTCGCGCCATGCATCGAGTGCGGCCTGTGCCGCGTCGCTGCGTATCCAGTCATGCCAGTGTTGCGCGTACGCGCGCATGGACTGACCGACGGCAGGCAACGCGACGGTCCCTCCCGCGCCGATCTGTGCCAGCGCGGTTCGCAGGTCCTCCACCAGGATGCGCCACGAGACACCGTCGACCACCAGATGGTGTGCCATGAGATAGCAACGCAACGCGCCCGCTGCCGTGCGCACGAGCAGCGCGCGCAGCAACGGGCCTTGCGCGAGCGAGAGGCTGCGCTGCGCCCGCGCAAGGCATTCGGCGAGTTGGACGTCGTCGCACATTGCCGCGTGCCAAAGAAGATCGTCCGGCGCGTTGGGCGGCACGTAGCAGGCCTGCCATTGACCGTCGCGCTGCGAAAATCGCAGGCGCAACGCATCGTGGTGTCGCACAACGTGCGCGAGCGCGCTGCACAGTGCTTCGCGCAGTGCAGCGATATCGCCCCCTTCCGGCAGCCGCACCTCGACCCATTGATTCCAGTGATCGCGCAACTTGACGTCCTGACGGAAGAACCATGCCTGCACAGGCGTGAGCGGTACGCTGCCCGTCAGCGGCTCAGGGGCGCCTGCGCGCGCCGCTGCCACGGGACGGGCATGTGCCGCAAGCCGCGCCAGCGTCTGATGACGAAAGACCTCCTGCGCACCGATCTCCCAACCGGCCTGCCGTGCCTGTCCGACCATCTGCAGCGCCACGATGGAGTCGCCGCCGAGCGCGAAGAAGTTGTCGTCACGGCTCACGGCGGGTTGGCGCAGCAGCGTTTGCCAGATCGCCGCAAGCGCCCGCTCAGCGGCGCTCTCGGGCGCCTGTCCGCCCGTGCTGCCCCACACCGGCGCGGGCAGCGCGGCGCGGTCCCGCTTGCCGTTGGGCAGTTTCGGCAACGTGTCGAGCACCATGACGAGCGCGGGCACCAGGTAGTCGGGCAATCGATTCGCCAAGGCGTCGCGCAAGGCCTCGCCATCGAGCCCCCGGCCCGCGACGTAAGCCACGAGCTGGTCGCCGGCGGGGCCGGCCGCCACGACTGCCAGAGCGTCGTCCACACCCGCTTCGCGCAGCAACTGCGTCTCGACCTCGCCCGGTTCGATACGGAATCCACGCACCTTGATCTGCTGATCGAAGCGGCCGAGGTACACGAGTGCGCCGTTGGCAAGGCGTCGCACGCGGTCGCCAGTGCGGTACATTCGGGCGCCCGGCTCGCCGCGCGGGTCCGGCACGAAGCGCTCCGCCGTCAGCCCCGGCCGGTCGAAATAGCCGCGCGCTACCCCCTCGCCGCCCAGATACAACTCTCCGACCGCCCCGAGCGGCACCTCACCCAGCCACGGATCGAGTACCCACGCGCGGCGATTCCCCACCGGTTCGCCGATGGGCGCGTAAGCCTGTCCGGCCACGCCCGCCGCCGGCTGGGCGTCCAGGTCGCCGTCGATGGACCAGGCCACCGGCGTCATCACCGTCTCGGTCGGCCCATAGCCGTTGATGGTCTGCGCCGGCCGGAACATCGCCTGTGCGGCACGCAGCGCGGGCAACGGCATGGCTTCACCGCCGAACGAGAGCAGGCGCAGCGCGGGGGCGCCAGTCGCCCCGCTTGTCGCGAGCCGGCACAGATAGGCCGTCGGAAAACCGGCGTTGGTGACGCCGTGACGGCGCATGGCGTCGACCATCGTCTGCGGCGTCCAGTGCCGCTCGTCGGCGATGAACAGCGACGCGCCGAAAGCGAGCGGCGCCATCCACCGTTCGTGCGCCCCATCGAAGTTGATCGACAGCACATGCAGTTCGCACACTTCCGGGCTCAGTCGGTATTGCTCGCCGGTCGCGGCACAGTGCATCGCGAGCGGGCCATGCTCGACGGCCACGCCTTTGGGCACGCCCGTAGAACCGGACGTATAGATGAGATAGGCCAGTTGATCGGCGCGCAACGCGGTCGTCGTTGCCTGCCCGGGCAACGAGGTGTCGGCGACGATGTCCGCGACGATGCCCCGCCGCGCGGGCTGCCAGAACGCCTGCGACAGCGATGTCTCGGTGAGTACCAACGCAATGCCCGCGTCGTCGATGATCTGCGCGAGACGCTCGGCCGGATAGGCCGGATCGAGCGGCACGAAGGCGCACCCCGCTTTCATGATGCCCAGCAGGCCCGCGATCATGCCCGTCTGCCGGGTCATGGCCAGACCGATGCGCGCCTCCGGAGCGACGCCCTGCGCTTGCAGCCAGTGCGCGATCCGGTTGGATGCGGCGACCAGTCCGGCGTACGTCAACGTGCCGGCTTCGTCGCGCAACGCGATGGCCGCCGGCTGGCGCTGGGCTTGCGCGTCGATGCGCGCCGGCACGCTCCGGAACGCCACGCCGGCCGGAAGACGCACCGCACGGTGCGTGTCGTTCTCCGCGGGTGCGAATGCAACGTCGAGCGACGCCAGCGCGCGCGTGGGCAGCGCCAGCAATGCCGCGAGGCCGGTCAGCCAGTCCCGCCCCATGCGCTCGATGGTCGCAACGTCGAAGAGGTCGGTAGGAAACGTGAGCCGCGCGCGCAATGTCACGCCGTCGAGCGGATCGGTTGCCGCCGCGTCGTGCCACTCGTCGATGTCCAGAGCGAGATCGTACTGCGCACCGCCTGTCAGCGGCTGTGCGCTCACGGCGAGTCCTGCCGGCCAGCCGGCAATCTCGCGACGGGCCGCCGCGTTGGCCGTGTGGTGGTTGAGCATCACCTGAAACAGCGGCGAGTGCCCGAGGCTGCGCTGCGGTGCGATACGTTCGACCACGCGCTCGAAAGGCGCGTCGCGATGGGCCTGCGCGTCGAGCGCGCCGTCGCGAACCTGGGCAACCAGCGCGTCGAAGTCGCCCGCCGGGTCGATCTGCGCGCGCCAGACCTGCGTATTGACGAGGCAGCCGAGCATGCGCTCCAGCCCAGCCACGTCGCGATGCGCGACCGGCACCCCGACGCGGACGTCCGACTCGCCCGCGTAGCGATGCAACAGCCACTGGAACGACGCGGCCAGCACGACGAAGGGCGTGACCTTGCGCTGTGCTGCATACTCGCGCAGATTTCGGGTGAGCCCGGCGGGGAAATCGAGCGCGTGCGTTGCCCCCGCGCTGCCGCGCGTCGCGCCGCGCGCACGGTCGACCGGCAGTGCCAACACCGGCGAGGGCTCTGGCAGACGCGCCTGCCACCAATCGAGCTGACGGCCGAGCGTCGCCTCGTCGAGGCGCGCGCGCTGCCAGTGAGCGTGGTCGCCGGGTTGCAGGACGCTGGCGCCGAATGCAGGCGCCGTGCCTGCCGCAATTGCGCCATAGGCCTGCGCGAGTTCGTCGACGAGCAGCGTCATCGACCACGCATCGGTCAGCAAATGATGCAGGACGAACACCAGACGATGTTCGTTCGGTGCGATACGCAACGCCAGGACGCGCCATGGCGGCGACGTCTCGGGCGCGAAAGGTTCGGTCAACGCCGCTTCGGTCAATCGTCCAGCCACCGCGGCAGGCTCCGCCTCGCCGGCGACGTCGTGCTGGACGAGCGGTAAGTCGACACGCGTATTTGCAATCTGCACGGCGACGCCGTCGCGTTCGCCGAAGGTCGTGCGCAGCGCGTCGTGACGTGCCACTACCGCACCGAGCGCCTGGGCAAACGTTGCGACCTCGAACGGTCCTTCGACCCGCAGTTGCCCACCCACGTGGAACGCTGCGCTGTTCGCCGGATCGAGCCGATGTTGGAACCACAGTCTTGCCTGCGCAAACGACTGGCGGTAGACGCGTTCATGCGGCGTCTGCGAGAGCGGCGTCGCCACCGGAATGCGCAACGCCGATACGTCGGCGTGGTCGCTGGACTCGGGCGACAGCTCCGCCAGCGCCCGCACCCAATCGCCCAGGCGCGCATGCTCGTACAGCGAAGCGGGCGTCGCGCGCACACCCAGCCGTTCATGCACGCGGGCAAGGACCTGCATGGCAAGCAGCGAGCTGCCGCCGCACAGGAAGAAATGATCGTCGGGCTTCACCGTCGCGCGGCCCAGGACTTCCCGCCAGATCGCCGCCACCGCCTCGTAACGAGGATCGGCCTCGGCAGCCGCCGTGCCGTTCTCCATGGCGGCCGACGTATTGGCTTGCGCTTTCGCCATGCCGTTCCCGAGGTCCCCGAGCACCACGCCGTTCTGCCAGGTGGACCACGCATCGAGCGCGCCGTCGCGCCAGCCTTGGGCGCAGGCACTTCGCTGGAGCTTGCCGCTCGACGTCTTCGGCAACGCGCCCGGATTGAGCAGCACCACCACCGACGGCGCCTGCTGACAGGCATCCGCCACCGCGACGGCGACCGCTTCCGCCAGCGTCCGCGGCAACACCATCTTCTGCACGCTGCGGCCGACCTCCGCCGCGATGCCGATACCCGGCTCGCCGTCGATGTCGACAGCAAAAGCCGTCACGCGCCCCTTGCGCACGAGTTCGACGTCCGTCTCGACCGCCTTCTCGAGATCCTGAGGATACAGGTTGTGCCCACGCACGATGATGACGTCCTTGCACCGGCCGGTAATGTACAGTTGGCCGTCGTGCATGAAACCCAGATCGCCCGTGCGCAGCCAACGCTTGCCGTCCGCCTGCACGAAAGTGCGCGCGCTCGCTGTCTCGTTGTGCCAGTAGCCTTGCGCGACGCTCGATCCGCTCACCCAGATTTCTCCCGTGCCGCCGGCGTCGACCGGGCCGGGTACCGCGTCGGGTGCATCGCTCCACGTCATGAGGCGCACCTCGTGGTCGGCCGGCGCGACGCCACAGCCGACGAGCATCGCCACGTCATCGCCGCCGGCCCTCGCGCGCTGCTGTCCGAGCGCGCCCCGGTCGAACGCGGTGGCCGTCATGCCATCGCCGCGCCGCCCGCCCGTGACGAAGAGCGTCGCCTCCGCGAGCCCGTAGCACGGATACACGGCGGCAGGCGAGAAGCCCGCGGGCGCGAACGCCGTGCAGAAGTCCGTCAACGTGTCGTGCCGCACCGGCTCCGAGCCGGAGAATGCCAGCCGCCAGCCGTCGAGCTTCAAGCCGGCGATGGTGGCGGCATCGATACGCTGCGCGCACAGCCGGTAGGCGAAGTCGGGGCCACCGCTGACCGTGCCGCCGAAGCGGTCGATGGCGCGCAGCCACCGCACGGGACGCTCCAGGAAGAACTGCGGCGACATCAGCACGAGGCGTGCGCCGCGATAGATCGGCGAGAGCAGTCCGCCGATGAGCCCCATGTCGTGATACAGCGGCAGCCAGCTCACCATGGTGTCGTCGCACGTCATGCCCAGCCCTGCCACGATGGCCGCCTCGTTCGCCATGAGATTGGCGTGGCTGACCATCACGCCCTTCGGCGTGGCGGTCGAGCCGGAGGTGTACTGCAGGAACGCGAGGTCGGCGGGCGCGATGGCCGTCGGCTGCCAGGCGTCGGCCTGACTTTCCTCGATCTCGTCGATCACGACGATCTCCACGCCGCGCAGCTCGGGCACCGCATCGCCGAAGGCCAGCATGGCGTCGCGATGGCGCTGATCGGTGAGGACGAAGCGCGCACGCGCGTCGCTCAGGATCGACCGCACTCGCGCGAGATGCTGCGGGCGCGCCGACTCGGGCGGGAACGCCGGCACCGCGATCACGCCCGCGTACAGGCAGCCGAAAAATCCCGTCACGTAGTCGAGGCCGGTCGGCATGAGCAACAGTCCGCGCTCGCCGTGCGCCCGGCCATCCGCAAGACGCTGCAGCGTCGCCGCGACGGCACGCGCGCGGGCGTCGAGCCCGGCGCAACTGAGCGCCTGGCCGTCGCCCTCGTCGCTTGCCACCGCGCGCAGCGCCTCGCGTTCAGGTTCGAGACGGGCGCGGGCGCGCAACAGGTCGACGATGGTTTCGATGGGAGCGTCGGAGGACGCGGCGGAGGACGGGCCGAACGGCACGGGCAAACGGAAAGCGTCGTTCATGACGGTAGCGACTCGCGAAGCAGGGACGAATTCGAAAATTGGGGCGCAGAAGCACAAACGTGCAGGCGCAGGCGCGGGCAGCGCCCGCGGCGCATTTCAGCGGTCGGCGCCGTGCGCCTGCGCCATTGCCACGACCACCTTGCGCGGGCCCTTGAACGGCGAACGCGCGTGAGCGGCGAGCATGTTGTCGAGCATCAGCACGTCGCCGCTGTGCCACGGGAAGCTGATCTTCTCGGCTTCCAGAACATGGCGAATGGTGGCGAGCGCCTCCTCTTCGAGGGGACTGCCGTCGCCGTAGTACACGTTGCGCGGCAGGTCCTCCTCGCCCACGACGTCCAGCAGCGTCTCGCGCACGTCGGGTTCGAGATTCGAGATGTGGAACAGGTGCGCCTGGTTGAACCAGACCCAGTCGCCGGTCGCCGGATGCTGCGCCACGGCCTGACACACCTGACGCGTGCGCAGCTCGCCGTCCTCCTTCCACTCGCACGCGATGCGGTGCGCACGGCAATAGGCTTCGACTTCGGCACGATCCTCGGTGTTGAAGACCTGCGACCACGGCACGTCGAAGCCGTTGCCGAAGTTGCGCACGTACATCAGCCCCTTTTTCGCGAAACGCTCGCGCAGATCCCGCGGCAGACGCGCGTAGACGCGACGGCTGTCGGCGATGGGCGTCTCGCCGCCCTCCTGCGCCGCCTGCACGCAATGGAACCAGATCTTCATGGGCCAATCGCGCGTGTACGATTGTTCGTTGTGTAGAGGGATGTGCTGGTGCGGCGGGTACTCGGTGGACGTGTAGACGCCCTGGGCGACCTTGCTGCGCGGCGTGGAGCCGAATTCGTAGGTAAGCAGCGCGTGGCCGAACGACGCGGCGAACTCGCGGAAGGCGGCGTCGCCGTCGACGCGAAAGCCCCGGAACAGAACGCCGCCGTGCGTCGGCAGATATTCCTCCACCAGCGCATGCAGGGCGCTGCCTGCTGCGTCGATCGGCACACCGGCATCGCGCGGCTCGACCACCATCGGCAAGCCACCTTCGGTGCGCAGGGCACGCACATCGAGCATCGTATCGAGCATGATTGGATCCTCAACGAAACCGCGGCGCAAATCGCGCCGCCTTATCAAGGACGATCCTCACGCGCGCAATTTAAGTCCTTCGCGCGGACGATTGCGGTTTTTCCGCTGCCGACGCCGGACCTGCGTGCACGACCGCATCGTCGGCGACCAGTTGACCGTTCTCCATCTTCACCAGCCGGTCGGCGAGCGCGAAGTAGCGATCGTCGTGCGAAATCACGAGCACGGTCTTGCCCTGCGCCTTGAGCTCCGGCAGGATTTCGCGATAGAAGACCTCCTTGAACGCCGGGTCCTGGTCCGCCGCCCACTCGTCGAACACGAGGAACGGACGATCCTCGACGCACGCCGCCACCAGCGCGAGCCGCTTGCGCTGCCCCTGCGAGAGATCTCGCGTGGAGAACGCGCCGTTCGTCACGCTTACCTTGTGTTGAAGATGCAGACGGGCAAGCCAGCGCGCGGCGAAGGCGTCGATGCGCGCCGGATCGGTCTGCGCATCGTCCGCGCCCAGCAGCGTCTCGAACAGATGGAAGTCGAAGAAGATCGCGGAGAACAGCTGGCGATAACGATCGCGATTGCTGGCATCGACCGGCTGACCGTTCCACACGATTTCACCACTCTCCGGCACGTACAGTCCCGTGAGCAACTTCGCGAGCGACGTCTTGCCGCTCCCGTTGCCGCCGATCAGGAACGTGATCTCGCCGGGCCTGAACGTCAGATCGATGGGCCCCAAGCGGAAGATCTCGTCCTGCTGCTCGTGGTAGTAGCTGTGCGTGATGCCGTGCAGCCGCACGAGCAGTGAGCCGCTGGGCCGCGTGTCGGACGCGCTCGCCTCCTCGCTGCGCATGGCCTCGGTCACCTTCTGGATGCGCTCGCTCGCCACGCGCGCCATCGTCAGCAGCGGAATGTTGTTGAGCATCGCCTCGAGCGGCGTCACCATGTACAGAAACACGATGGCGTAGCCGGTCGCCACGTGCACACCGCCGGAGGTCGCCCCCACCAGCACGAACAGCACGAGCCCGATCAGCGCGAAGAACAGGAAGCGCACCCAGCTCACCGAGAAGATGAACAGGGTGAGGCCGCGCGAGCGGTTCTCGCGCACCGCCTCGATGGCCACGCCCAGCACGCGCGCCAGGAACGCGTCGGCGCGACGGCGGTTGAGCTTGAGTTCCTTCGCGCCCGAGGCGAGCGTCTGGAAGTGTCCGAAAAGTTCGTCCTGGCGCTTCCCGGCGGTGCGCAGGTAGCGAATCACCTTCGTATGGCTGATGTGATAGCCGAGCGCACCCAGACCGATCGCCACACAGGCCATCAGGAAGATCGGCCACGACAGGATCGCCAGATAGAGAAAGCACCCGGTGACGATGGAACCGTTCATCACCAGCGTCGGCAAACCGATGAAGAAGTTGGCGACGTGATTGGCGTCGTCCGCGAGCACGGACTGCACCCGTGCGCCTCCGGTCGACTCCACCACGCGCAGCGGTGCATTCACGATGATGCGCGAGACGTGGCGACGCAGCTCGGCCAGCGTGCGCTGCCCCAGACGCGTGAACAAGGCGCCGGCGCACATCTGGGCGAGCATCGACAGCACGGCCAGCGCCGCGAAGCGCCAGGCCAGCGAACCGAGTTCGTCCGCGCTCGCACCGAGCGCACGATTGATCGAAGCAATCAGCGTGACGTTGGCCACACCGCAGGCGAGGCTGGCGAGCACGGCGGCGGTCAGCAGCCAGCGCGACGCACGCAACAGGAACAGAAACAGGAACACGAAGCTCTCCGCAGGGCGACCCGCTCACCACCCGGAATCGGCGGCACAGAGGATCTCGTTGTCGTCACAAGGATCGGCGGAATCGGCGGGATTGCGGCATGACGCCCCCCCTTGTTCCCTTCTCCCCTTATGCTCAAAGACGATCCAGACAGCCGGAAATTTGCCCGCCGAGGGGAGGCGGCGCGAGTCATGCGTGAGTCACGCGGATGCCGGGTAAATTTCACAGCAAGCGTCTCGTCTTTTGGGAAAACACCCTGTGCGCACCGTTGCTTCGCCGTACTGCGGCGCGGCAATGCGCCGGTCCGTACCCCCTGATTCAGGGTCCGGGAAATTTCTCCGGATGACCTTGCCGAGGCCCTCATGCACGCAAGTACCGAACCGTCCACAACGTCCAATCCTTCCCTTACCCACGACCTGATCGGCGTAGGCTTCGGCCCGTCAAATCTGGCGCTGGCCATCGCTCTCGAGGAGCACTGTGGCCAGCGACTCGGCCCGGCCCGCTTCCTCTTTCTCGAGAAGCAGCCGGAGTTCGCCTGGCACGGCAACATGCTGCTCTCGAACAGCCGCATGCAGATCGCCTACCTCAAGGATCTGGCCACGTTGCGAAATCCGCGCAGCCGCTTCACGTTCATCAACTATCTGCACGAGAAAGCGCGGCTTTCCGCGTTCATCAACCTGCAGAGCCACTACCCGACGCGGCGCGAGTACAACGATTACCTGCGCTGGGCCGCGGCGCAGTTCCACGCGCAATGCGCCTACGGCGAGACGGTGATTGGCATCTCTCCCGTGATCGAGCGCGAGCAGGTCGTGGCGTTGCACGTCCATTCACGCAACGCGCAAGGCGAGACGCAGGTGCGGCGAGCGCGCAACGTCATTCTCGGCGCGGGCGGCACGCCGCATGTCCCGCCCGTGTTCGCATCGCTGAATGCCGCCGGGCATCCGAGGCTCTTTCACTCGTCGCAGTATCTGGCGCGCGTGGCTGCGCTCAATGGCGACGCACCGCCCCGTCGTGTCGCCGTGATCGGCGGCGGGCAAAGCGCCGCCGAGATCTTCCTCGATCTGGCCGAGCAGTGGCCGCACGCGCAGGTCGATCTCGTCATGCGCGGCCGTGCGCTCAAGCCCGCGGACAGCAGTCCGTTCGTCAACGAGATATTCGACCCGCAATTCACCGACTTCATCTATGCCCAGCCGGTCGAGCAGCGCGAGCGCATCCTGGGCGAATTCCGCAACACCAACTATGCGGTCGTCGACGACGATCTCATCGCCCGCATCTACGACGTGCTATACCAGCAGCGCGTCGACGGCCACGGCCATCGCGCGCTGCTGACCTGTCACGAGATCGAAGATGTCGAAGCGCACGACGATCACCTCACACTGCACATGCACGAGCGACTCACAGGCAGGCACGTTACGCAGCACTACGATGCGGTGGTCCTCGCGACCGGCTACGAACGCCGCACGCACGAGCATCTGCTGACCGACGTACGCCCCTGGCTGGACGGCTTCGACGGCGAGCGCGATTACCGTCTGCGCGCGCATGCCGACTTCCTGCCCGGCATCTACCTGCAAGGGTACTGCGAGTCGACGCACGGCTTGTCCGACACGCTGCTGTCGGTCCTGGCGATTCGTTCGGCCGAGATTGCGGCGTCGCTGCTCGCACATGCGCCGCCGCAAGCCGAGGCGCCTGCATCGCGCATTGCCGCCCTGGTCGGCTGACGACCCACCCCACCCCTACCCCACGGCCCACGACCCTTCATGCGAGGCGGCACCGCGGTGCCGCACGTCCGCAGGCGCCGGAAAAACGACGGGAACGAACGCGCGGGAGAATGGGAAAGCGCGAGAGGGATCGCGAATTACTGCGGCGCGCCTTCGGCCTGCAAGGCCAATTGGCGCGCCAGTTGGCCATGCGTCATGGTGAGCAGCAACGGGCAACTGCCGCACAGCAGCGCCTCGTCGCACCGGGTGCCCTTTCCCGCGAGTTGATAGCGCAGGCAGCACACGCGCCGCGCCCGCATCGGCGCGGGCATTGCCGGCGAAGGCGGCGAGACATAGCGCACCGTGCGGAACAGCGGATTGTCTCCCGTGCTGCCGAATCCCGCGTCGGCCTCGAAGAGCCACGTATAGTCCTGCGATGCACGCTGGGCGAGCGAAGGCACCTGCCGCATGTGCGCCACGATGAACTCGAACAGATTGCCCACGTTGCTCCACAACACGCGCGGCGAGACCCCAGCGGCGGCGTGCATGGCGGCGATCGCGGCGGGCAGATAGTCGTGCAGCAACGAGGCGAAGCGAACCGCCGGCGGCGGAGTCGGAACGGCGTCGTGTGCCGCCTGCCCCGGCGGCGTCCAGGCATCGGACGCGAAGCGCACCTGCACAGGCAAACCGCCGCGCAGCACGATCGCGCACGTACGGGGGTCGAGCGTCAACGGGCGACCGTGCACGATGACGATCGCCAACGCGGCCGGCAGCACCGCACGGAAATGGAACTTGCTCCATTGCGACATCAGCGCACGCGGCTCGACGCCAGGCACGATCCGTCGCACCCCGTCGAACATTTCCGGCAGATGCTCGCCCAGCGCGCTCAACGCGACGACATCGTCGCCCGGCAGTCCCGCATGGGATGCGGGCGTGCCAAAGTCGAGCCCGGCACACAAGGGTCCGAGCTCGGCACGAATGGCATCGGGCAGGCTCGCTGCCAGATCGAAATTTCCCGCAGTGACGGCACTGATGGCGTTCGACATCGCTCCCTGCATTCCTCCCTTGTCGCGCAGCCGCGTCACGCGCAGGTCGCGGGACGCGGCGAGTGCATGACCGGCGCCAGTCCGTTGGCGATCACGGCCAGCAGATGCGCCGGATCGTCACGCACGAAGAAGTGATCGCCATCGAAGTCGGTCCGCTCGTACCTTGCATCGGTCTCGCAGCGCCAGTCGTCGAGCACTTCGGGGGCGAACGCGTCGCGCCGCCCGGCAAGCGCATGAATGGGTACGGGCAACGGACCGCGCGCTTGCGGCGAAGGGCGGCGATAGCGCCCGCACAACTGGAAATCGGCCTTGATCACCGGCAACACCATTGCCATCAACTCAGGCTCGGCGAGCAGTGCGTCGGGCGTGCCGCCCAGCGCACGCATCTCCGCCAGCACGTCGGCGTCGTCGCGCAATGCCGCATAGCGGCTGTCGTCGCGCGTGGCGGGCGCACGGCTTGCCGCGACGAACAGCGCCACCGGCGTGCAACCGCGCGCGTGCAGTCGGTGCGCGATTTCAAATGCCAACAGCCCGCCCAGGCTATGCCCGAACAACGCGAAACGCGTGCCCGGCCCGATGTGCTGCGCCAGGCACTCTTCGCTCAACTGGTCCGCCAGCAGGTGTGGATCGGAAGAGAGCGGCTCGCGATGACGCGTGCCACGCCCCGGCAGTTCGAGCGGCCGCACCGCCAGCCACGACGGCGCGGCTTGCGCCCAGCGGGCGTACACCGTGGCACTGCCTCCGGCGCACGGCAGACACAACAGGTGGCATACGTCAAACGCCATGGCGCCCGTCGCCCTGTGCTGCCAGATGTTCGCGCAGGCTGCGAGGCCGCATGTCGGTCCACACCGTCTCGATGTGCGCCAGGCACGTCGCCTTGTTGCCGCTCACACCCACTTCGCGCCAGCCCGCCGGGACAGGGCGGTAGTCGGGCCAGATGGCGTACTGTTCTTCGTCGTTGATGACCACACGGAACACGCCGTTCTCGTCGTCGAAACTCATCGATGGCTCCTCTATAGGCAATTGTTATGCGAGGCGCGAGCTGCGCCCGGCTCCTTCGAGTAGACGGCTCAGGCGCCGCCCGATTTAGCCCCGCCGCCGCGCCTCCGCCCGCACGACTAACGCGGTTGGCGCCATCGACGCGACCGGCAGCAGCGCCACGGCCGCACCGTAGCCCGGCGGAGCAGGAAGCAGATGCAGCGTCATGCCGGCAAGCGCCCGAATCAGTGCTTCGTCGTGGACACGCCAGGCCAGGGGGACATCCGGCAATACCGGCGGGCGGCCCGCGTCGAACATCCCTCCCATTGCCTCGACCTGCCGCCACAGACGCGCCACATCCAGGCTCAGCATCGGAAGCCCCTCCTGCAGCCCCGTCCCCAGCGCCTTGAACGCAGCCTCCTTGGCACACCACAGCCAGTGAAACGCCTCTCGCGCGTGAGCACCGCTCCATCCGCCGAGCCGGGTGAGCATCTGCTGCTCGCAAGGGTGAAGGCACGCTTGCCAAAGTTCGCGCGGATCGGTCACGGCATCGACGCGCTCGACATCCACGCCGATGCGAGCGCCACGCACGCAGGCGATCAGTCCCCATTGGCCCGCATGGCTCTCGTTGAAGTCGAGTCGCCCTTCGCCACCGGCCAGCTTCGGCCGGCCGTGCTCGCCGGTCTCGAGCGCCACCTCGGCTGGGGCAATGCTCAATTCCTGGCCCAGCATCTCACGCAGCGCCACACGCGTGGCGGCAAAGCGCAGACGATCCGCTTCACGCCGCCATCGCGCCATACGCGCCAGTTCCTCCCCAGACAGGGTGAACGGGGCGCGCAGGTCGGTCGGGGCGAATACGGCGGCCGCCTGGCCCGAATCGTCGGAGCCGTCTGAACCGCCGGATTCGGGAATCCTGATGAACCGCAAAGTTGCACTCATTGGCATAACGAAACTAAGAATCAAACATTGGCTGAAACTCGAGTATCAAAATATTAATTGCAAATCGTTATCATTTTCACTATTGTTTACATTAAATTTGCTTCGCGCCCTGTGAGAATGAATGTGAATGGGCATGCCGGGGCCGTGCGGCGGTTCGCGGGCCACGGATCGACAGCGCGTGCAGCAGACGATCAGTAGTCCTGTCTAACTCTGCACTGTCGTGTCGGAACGCGCTTTGGGCGCCGCTCCCGGCGGCGTTCGCCTGTCGTTTTGTCATCGGCCGGACATGCGCTCCCGAAGGCGCGCTCGAGCCGCGTGCCAGGCGATGCTCGCAATGCGTCACTACGCGGTAGTGCTTTCGATGCCGAGTTGGAGGCAAAAGCATGAGCGAGCAGTGCCAGCAGTGCCGTTACGCCGGGCATCCCGGCAGGTCCCCCGTGTGCGACGATGTCGCGCAGGACGGTGTGGTGGGACAGATTTTCGTCACGCATCGGCGCGCCCTCGTCGGGCTGGCTATGCGCATTCTCGGTTGTCCCTGCCGTGCGGAAGACGTCGTGCAGGACGCCTACATCAAGCTGTGCGACGCCCGCAGCGCCTGCCCCGTGCGACATCCGGCCAGTTACGTGATGCAGGTCGTGCGCAACCTCGCGCTCGACGGCTACCGCCGTCAGCAGATCGAGAACCGCGTGTTCACGGTGGAGGATGAAGCCATCGACGTGCCGGACCGGGACGCCTCGCCCGAAGCGCAAGTCACCGCGCGACAGATGATCGCCGGCATGATCGAGCGTCTCAAGACGCTGCCCGAGCGCACTCGCACCGTCTTCGAGATGTATTACTTCGACGATTGCACGCAGCGTGAAATCGCCCAGTCGCTGGGCGTGTCGACCACGCTCGTGAACTTCATGATGCAGGACGCGCGACAGGCGCTCACGCCGTGGATCAACGCGGCGACCAATGGCCCGAATTGAGCGGCTGGACGACGAGTGGAACGCTCGGGCAGATGCCGCCCCTCCCTACCCGCTCTACCCGCTAAGGCAGCACCGCTCCCTCGAAGCCGCCGCCGGCGCGTGCGACCACGACGCGGTCCTTGCCGGAACGCTTGGCTGCATAGAGCGCACCATCGGCCAGCGCCAGCCAGGCCGTCGGCGACCCCAGATCGGCGTCGTAGTTCGCTACGCCAACGCTCAGCGTCACGCTGCCCGACGCGTCGAGCCCGCGCGTCGCCTCGGCGAATGCGGCGCGCACCCGCTCGAGCTTCCTGCGCGCCTTCTCGGCCGATTGCCCGTCGAACAGCACGCAGAACTCGTCGCCGCCGTACCGGCCGCTGACGTCCTGAGCGCCCAGCTGATTCACGAGTACATCGGACAGAATGCGAATGAGCGAATCGCCTTGCAGATGTCCGTGAACGTCGTTGATCTCCTTGAATCCGTCAATATCGATGAGCGCAATGCTCGCCGCGCCGCCGCGCCCGACCCGCTTGTCGGCATAGCATGTCGTCAGCGCCCGCATCCACGAGCGGCGATTGAGCAGCGAGGTCAGATCGTCTTGCTCGCTGATGCGCCGCAGCGTCCGCTCGCTTCGTGCGAGACGCTTCGCCAGCCGGAAGCTCGTCAACCCGACGAGCGTCGGATAGATCAGCAATAGCGGCAGGCTCGCCAACAGCTCGGAGAAGTCGACGACCGTCTTGAACGCGAAACCGACGATCGCGCCGATGACGAGGCCGCCGCCAATCATCGCGAGCACGCCGTCGCGCAGCAGCCGATAGCCGCCTGCCGACGCGTTGTGCATCAGCAGGACGGACACGAGCACGGCCGACGGCGCGCCGCTGAACTGCATGGCCACCACCCAGCCGCCGCCGAATGCTGAATCGCACAGCAGATTGCGCCGCTCGGCCGACACCGGATCGGGCGACGCCATCGCAATGGCGTGGGCGAACGCGGGCCACAGAAAGGCGTTGAGCGCCCAGATCCCATAGCCGAGATGCGAGGCGCCCGCGTGCCGGATCGCCGTGTAGACGGCAATTGCGCTCAATGCACAGCCCAGACTGCGCAGCCCCAGCACACGGCGAGAGAAGTCCCGCCCTCGTTTGGTCTGGGTGCGCATGGCCGGGTTTGTCGATGCGTCCTTCATGTCGCCGGATTCGGAGGCGTAATGGGTGAAGATTCGATGGATGTTGCGTGGACAATCGGCGGTAAACCGCGCGATCGAGAGTGGCGGCCGGTCCGGCCGCCACGCGCATTATGCCTGTGCTTGTCGCCCGCCAGTGCGCGAGTTGACGACGGATCGACGCGTTTCGCTCACCACAACGTTGATCGGCCTTCCGCCCGACAACCAACCTCGCCCCACAATTCGAGCGGCACTCCGCGACGAAAACAAAAAGGCCTGCGGATTCCCGCAGGCCTCGCCGGCTCGCGACGCATTCGGACGTCGCTTACCTCCTGGCGCCGCTTACTTCGCCGCCGCGATCACGGCGATCTCGACGAGCAGGTCGGGGGCGGCCAGTCGCGATTCCACGGTGGCGCGCGTCGGCGTGTTGCCGGGGCTCGTCCAGGCGTCCCATACGGCGTTCATGCCGGCAAAGTCCGACTCGATGTCCTTGAGCCACACCTGCGCCGAAAGCAGACGCGACTTGTCGATGCCGGCGTCCTTCAGATAGCCGTCGATCTTCGCCAACACCTGCTGCATCTGGCCGGTGATGTCCTGACTGCGATCGTCCGCGGTCTGGCCGCCGATGTAGACCGTACCGTTGTGAACCACGACCCGAC
Organism: Pandoraea pulmonicola; assembly: GCF_000815105.2. Classification (NCBI taxonomy): domain Bacteria; kingdom Pseudomonadati; phylum Pseudomonadota; class Betaproteobacteria; order Burkholderiales; family Burkholderiaceae; genus Pandoraea; species Pandoraea pulmonicola. The sequence continues at coordinate 3,716,041 of NZ_CP010310.2, forward strand.
TCATGCGTGCGTTGGTGTGATGGCGTTGAATGTCGCTCATTGACTGCATCTCCAAAAAGAGTTTCAGAAGGTTCTCTACGTCGAATAAAAGAAAGCAGGCGGGGATGCCTGGGAGATCCCACCTACTTGGGGAAACCTGCGCGCTCGCTCAGGAATTCGGGGGTGTCGACGGCGCTCGCCAGTTCGCCGAGCGTGACCGGCTTGACCGGCGGACGGATGCGGTAGTAGCCGACTTCGGGGACCGCGCATCCTTGCGCCTGCGCCAGCAGTTCGGCCACCGTCTGACCGCAGAACCGGCCCTGGCATGGCCCCATGCCGCACCGCGAAAAACTCTTCGTCTGGTTGGGCCCGACACAGCCGAGCGCCGCCATCTTGCGCACGTCGCCGGCCGTGACCTCCTCGCAACGGCACACGATGGTGCTGTCGTCGGCCGGCACGCGAAACGCCTCTGCCGGCCGATAAAGGGCGTCGAGGAACGGCCGAATCGCCGTGTGCGCCGAGAGTTCACGTCGCAACGTCAGCGCGCGGGAGTCGCGTTTGGCCGCGTCGAGCTTGCCCAGACGCTTCGCCGCCTGCAGCGCGGCAAGTCGCCCCGACGGCTCCGCCGCCAGAGCGCCGGCGATGCCGGCCCCGTCGCCCGCGACGAAAATGCCCGAAAGGTTCGTCTCGCCCCATGCGTCCGTGCGCACGCGCCAGCACAACTGCGCCTCGTCCCAGACGTGCTCGCAGCCGACCGAGCGCGTGACCTGCGTGTTCGGGATCACGCCCTGATGCAGCAGCACCATCTCGGTGTCGATGCGCGACGCCCGGCCGTCCACGACATACTCGACGGCTTCGGCACGCGTCTGCCCGATCACGCGCAGCGCCTGCACCTGCTTCACGTGCTCAACCCCCGCCGCTCGAATGGCGCGAAGCAGCTTGAAGCCCTTCATGAGGTAAGACGGCGCGCGCAACGCACCGCCGGCATGACGCAACGCCTCACGCCGCCCGCCCGCCTGCGCGGTGTCGAGAATCGCACGGACAGGCACGCCGGCATTGATAAGCTGCCACGCGAACAGGTAGAGCAGCGGCCCGCATCCGGCCAGCACCGCCGGCGATTGAGGCACGAGCGCGGAGGCCTTGAGCAGTGTTTGCGCCGCGCCCACGCCCATCACGCCCGGCAGCGTCCAGCCCGGAATCGGGAACGGACGTTCCTGCGCGCCGGTCGCGAGCACAATGGCTCCCGCCTCGATCTGCAACGTGCCGCCGCCCGGGCTCTGCCGCGTGACCGACACGCGCCGGTCCGCGCCGATCTGCCATGCGAGCGTCTGCGGCCAGTAGGCGATGTCCTGCGCGGCGAACGCATCGACAAGTGCGCGTCCACGCAGGTAGTCCGACCCGAGCACGCCCGGATCGGCCAGGGGCGAGCGGCTCACGCTGCGGTAGATCTGACCGCCCGGCAGCGTGTTCTCGTCGATGACGAGCGGCGCGAGCCCGTGGCGCTTCGCTTCGAGCGCGGCGGCCAGTCCGGCCGGGCCGGCGCCCACGATCAACAGGTCGACAACCTTGGTACTCATGCCACACTCCTCGCGCCGTCCATGCGGCGCACCTGCATGCCTTCACGCACCGGCGTCATGCAGCCCTGGCGGTTCGGCACGCCGTCGATTTCCACGAGACAGTCGAAGCACACGCCCATCATGCAGAACGGCGCGCGCTCGCTGCCCGACACGGGCGTGGTGCGGCAGGCCGTCACGCCGGCGAACAGCAGCGCGGCGGCCACATTCATATCGCGCGGCACCTCGACCGGCGCGCCCTCGATAAACACTCGCACGGTCGCGCCGTCCTGGCGCGCCAGCGACTTAAGCAGCGAAACGTTTGGCATAGAACTGATCCAGAAGCGCGGGACGCGCAGCGCCGAGAATCCACGGCGCGATGGTTTCACAATGGGCGGCGGCAAGCGTCACGCCGCTGTGGCAGGTCGCGAGAAACGCGCCGGGACAGGCTTCGGACGCCTCGTAAATCGGCAAACCATCCGCCGTCATCACGCGCAGCGCACCCCACGCGCGCACGACGCGCACATTCTTGAGCAGCGGGAACGGGGCGATGCCGCGCCGCGCGATGTCGGCCAGCACGTCGGGCGTCACGCCGTCGTTGAAGCCCACGTCCTCCGCGGAGTCGCCCAGCATCACGGAGCCCTCGACGGTCTGACGCACATAGATCGTGGGATAGGCGAGGAACGGCTTGACCCGCTCGGTCACGAGAATCTGGCCGCGCAACGGCTTGACTGGCGCACTGAGCCCGACCATCGGCGCGAGGTCGCGGTTGCCGAGCCCCGCGGCCAACACCACGCGTCCGGCGTCGATCGTCGCGTTGCCCACCTTCACGCGAAACGCGCTGCCCACGGGCCGGATATCGGTGACGCGCACGTTGGGCGCATATTCGCCGCCCGCCTTCTCGAACGCGGCGAACAACGCGCGCAGTGTGTACAGCGGGCTCACGTGGCCGTCGTTGGGCGAATAGATGGCGCCCGCCACGTCGGGGCCGATCGCCGGCAGACGCTCGGCGAGCGCATCGTGATCGAGCACTTCGTAGCACAGTGCCGGCTCGGCCGCCTGCAACTGTCGCATGCTCTCGGTCTTGACGGCGAGTTCCTCGGGGGTCTGTGCGATGTTGAAGCCGCCCGGGCGTTGAAAGCCGACCGACACGCCTGTGTTCGCCAGCAACTCGTCGGCGAAACCCTGCCACGTGTTGGCCGAGTGCAGCGACCAGCGCGCGTAGTTGGTGCAGGTCGAGCCCTTGCCTTGCACCCAGACCAGCCCGAAGTTGCCGCGTGCGGCACGCAGCGAATTGTCTTCGCCATCGCACACGACGACGCGTTGTCCGCGCTTGGCGAGCCCGTAGGCGATCGCCATGCCGACGAGGCCGCCGCCTATGACGGCGATATCGTATGTCTTTTGCATGTTTTAGTGATTTCCAACCAGAACCTTGTTGAGCCCGTAGATGCGATCGAGCACCAGCATGACCGCCAACGTGAGCCCGATGAGCAGCGTCGAGATCGCCGCGACGCTCGGGTCGACCGTCTCGCTCATGTTCATGTAGATGCGCACCGGCAGCGTGATCGTCGTGGGCGAGGTCACGAAGATGGTGGCCGTGAGTTCGTCGAAGCTGTTGATGAACGCCAGCACCCAGCCGCCCGCCACGCCCGGCACGATCGCCGGGAGCGTGACGCGCCGGAACGTCGTCCAGCGGCCCGCGCCCAGCGAGCGCGCCGCGCGCTCGGCTTCGTCCGCCTGTCCCGCGAGCGCCGCCATGATGAGCCGCAGCGCGTACGGGAAGATCAGCAGCGCATGGCATGCGACCAGGCTCACGAACGAGCCGCCCATGTCGAGCAGCGTGAACAGCCGCAGGAACGCGATGCCCAGCACCACCGGCGGAATCATGAGCGGCGAGAGCAGGAACGAATTGATGGCGTCGCGCCCCGGAAAGCGATAGCGCGAGAGCCCCATCGCCGTGGGTACCGCCAGCGCCGTGGAAACGGTGGCCGACGTCACGCCCAGCCACAGGCTCGTACGCAGCGCCGACTGGAAGTCCTCGTCGCTCATGAGCGACGTGAACCAGCGCAGCGAGAAGTGCTGCGTCGGGATCGACAGGAAATTGTCCGGCGTGAAGGCGACCAGACACACCACGACCAGCGGCGCGAGAATAAAGACGAGAAACAACGTGTGAAACGCGAGCGCGGCCGCACCGTTGCGATCATGCTGATTCATAGGCGCTCCTTCCTCTTCTCTCAGCCGAGACGACGCGTGAAGCGCTTCTCGAGTGCACGGTTGTAACCACTGATGATCGCCACGTTCACGATCAGCAGCACGATGGCGATGGCGGCGCCCAGCGGCCAATTCAGCGTGCCGAGGAATTCGTCGTAGGCGGTGGTGGCCACGACCTTCAGGCGACGTCCGCCGATGAGCGCCGGGGTCGCAAACGCGCTCGCCGTGAGCGCGAACACGATGAGGCTGCCCGACAGAATGCCCGGCGTGATCTGCGGCAACACGACGCGCCACATCACCGTGGCCCGCCCGGCGCCCAGCGAGCGCGCGGCGTTCGCCACGGCCGGATCGAGGCGCGTGAGCGAGGTCCACACCGAGAGCACCATGAGCGGCACCAGCACGTGCACGAGCGCCACCGTGACCGCGCCCATCGTGAACAGCATCTGCAACGGATGCTCGATGAGCCCCAGGCGGGCAAGCACGGTGTTGATGAGGCCCTCGCGGCCGAGCAGGATCGACCAGCCCAGCGTGCGCACGACGACCGAAATGAGCAGCGGACCGAGCACCAGCACGAGACACAGCGAGCGCCACGGATCGCGCATGCGAAACAGGAAGTACGCCTCCGGCACACCGACCAGCACGCACAGCAGCGTGACGCCGACCGAGAGCAGCAGCGTGCGCAGGAAAATCTCGTAGAAATAGCTGTCGGTCAGGATGTCGACGTAATGCTGCAGCGAGATCGTGGGCAGCACGCCGCCGAGGTTCGCGTCGAAACCGTGCAGACTCAGCACGAATGTGAGCCCGAGCGGCACCGCCAGCAGCACCACGAAGTACAGCGTCGCCGGCACGACCAGCGCCCAGCCGGCGCGGCGATGGCGGGCCGCCTCCGGCGACAGCGCCCGCACGGCCAGCATGTCCGGCACTGCCGGTGCGCCGGGAGGGGTGGGCCTCGACGTTGCGGCGTTCATGCGCCCTCCTGCACGAGACGCAGTGCGTCGTCGGCCCAATCCAGCCCGACCGCTTCCCCATCGTTCGCGGCCGCCACGCCGTCGTTGGCCACGAGCACGCGCAACTCGCCCAGCGCCGTGCTCACGGTGAAGACCCAATGATTGCCGTGGAAGCTGCGCTGACCGACTCGCCCGGCCAGACGCCCCGCCGTGGCGGACGTCAGACGAATGCGCTCGGGTCTCAGACTGAACGTGGCCGGGCCGCCGTTGCCGGTGTGCGACGCCAGACCGCCGCCCGGCGAGACCGCCAGTCGATGTCCCCGGGCGTCAAGCACGGCCACGTCGCCGCGCACGTCGAGACGACCGGTGATGAGATTGGTCTGGCCGATGAAATGCGCGGCGAACGTGGCGCGCGGGTCCTCGTAGACGTCGTGCGGCGTATCGATGCGCACCACGCGCCCCATGTTGAGCAACACCACGCGGTCGCTGATCGCCAGTGCCTCGGCCTGATCGTGCGTGACCATGATGGTGGTCGTGCCGACCTTGCGTTGAATCGCGCGCAGCTCGTCCTGCATCTGCTCGCGCAGTTTCGCGTCGAGGTTCGACAGCGGCTCGTCGAGCAGCAGCACGGGCGGCGCGATCACGAGCGCACGGGCGAGCGCCACGCGCTGGCGCTGGCCGCCCGAGAGCTCGCGCGGATAGCGCTGCGCGTGCTGACCGAGATGCACCAGTTCCAGCGCTTCCCGCACGCGACGCTGCTTGGCGGCGGCGTCCACGCGACGCATGTCCAGACCGAACGCCACGTTCTGCGCGACGCTCATGTGCGGGAACAGTGCGTAGCTCTGGAAGACGATCCCGAGCCCGCGCTTTTCCGGCGGCACCGGCGTGAGATCGCGGCCTTCGAGCAGAATGCGCCCGACGCTCGGCGCGACGAAACCTGCAATCATCTGCAACGTCGTGGTCTTGCCGCAGCCCGAGGGGCCGAGCAAGGAAATGAACTCGCCCTGCGCTATCGACAGGTCGACGCCTTCCACGGCAACGGTTTCACCGAAACGCTTGCCGAGTTGTTCGAGACGCAAATATGGGGTGCTCATGACGCTTGTGATCTCCTGCGCGCGGTTCGGTCAATCAACGCTCGATCTGACGGTTCCAACGCTGCGTCCAGTCGGCGCGCTTGGCGTTGACCACATCCCAGTCGACGCGCACGAGCTTGTCGATCTGCGCCGGCGACGGCACGCGGGCCGCCACCGCCATCGACAGCTGCGTCTTGCGATTCGAGGGCGCCACGCCCTGGCTCTCGGCGAGCACGGCCTGCGTCTGCGGCGAGAGAATCGTCTGGACGAACTTCTGCGCGAGCGCATCGTTGGCCGACTTGTCGACCACGCACATGCCCATGCCGAGCGCCACCGCGCCCTCCTTCGGGTAGACGAATTCGACCGGAATCCCCTGCTGGCGCAATGCCTGCACGCGACCGTTGCCCCACACGGCGAGGGCCACTTCGTCGGCCTGGAACAGCTCGGCGATCTTGCCCGGCGACGGATCGAACGACAGCACGTTCGGGGCGATCTTCTCCATCTCGCGGAAGCCCGGATCGATGTTGGTGTCGCTGCCCCCGTTGAGCTTCGACTCGACGAGCAGCGCGTGCAGTCCGTAGGTGTTCTTGATGCTCGGCATCACGAGCTTGCCCTTGTACTTCGGATCGGACAGTTCCTTCCACGACGTCGGCGCCGACCAGCCCTTCGCCTGGAACAGCCGTGTGTTGTAGGCGATGCCCGTGGCGATCAGGCCGGCGGCCACGGCGCTGCCGTTCTTGAACTTCGCGATGTCGTACAGATCGTGATAGACCGGCGCTTCGGCCAGCTTGCCGCAGAAGCCCATCTGGATCGCCTGATACATCGGACCGTCGTCGAGGAAGACCACGTCCATGCCTGCCTTGCCTTTTTGCGCCTGGAGCTTCGCGAGCGTCGTCGTCGAATCGCCCGGCACGATCACGACCTTGGTGCCCGGGTTGGCCCGCTCGAATCCGGGAATGATGTCCTTCTTGAGCATCTGCTCAAACGAACCGCCATAGGCGCCGACGTACAGCGTGGTGTCGGCATGCGCGGTCGTGGCGGCGAATACAAGCCCAGCGAGTCCGGCGCCAGCGGTGACGAGGGCCGCACGGCCCAGCTTGCGAAGCGTTTGGGGAACGACAGTCTTCATCGGGAAGCTCCTTGCGTGTTGCAGTGTTATGTGATGTTATGGCCCGGCATTACGAGAAAAACTCAAACTTCTGCGTTGTTTTCGTAGAGTCGTTTTCGACGCACTCACGGTCAAATCACATTTTTTTGCCCGCCCATACGCAAATGTTATGGACGAGGATGGCGAGGCTTCGATGAAGATCCGGCAGTTGGAGGCATTTCGGGCGCTGATCCTGCGCCAGACGGTCACGCGGGCCGCCGAGATGCTTCACGTTTCGCAACCGGCGGTCACGCGTCTGATCAACGATCTGGAGGCCGACATAGGGTTTGCCCTATTCGATCGGAGCAACGGGCGCCTGAATCCGACGCCCGAAGCGCTGGTGCTGTTCGAGGAAGTCGAGCGCTCGTTCGCGGGGATCGATCGCATCGCGCAGACGGCCGAGCAGATCAAGTCGCTGCGGCGCGGGTCGTTGCATATCGCGGGCGCACCGGCGCTGGCGCTGGAGTTTCTGCCGACCACGCTGACCGGCTTCATGCGCGAACATCCCGGCGTGAGCACGACGCTGCTCATCCATGCGTCGAGCATCGTGGTCGACATGGTCGTCGGCCGCCGCTGCGACGTCGGCTTCATCGCGCATCCGCTCACGCATGCGGGCGTAAATGTGGAGACACTGCACCGCGCGCCGATGCGCTGCATCCTGCCGCACGGCCATCGGCTCGCGGATCGCGACGTGATCCATCCCGAGGACCTGCGCGACGAGTCATTCGTGTCCTATCCGAAGGAATTCGACGGCCGGATGTACATCGACAGCATCTTCGCCGAGCGCCAGATCGATCGCGTGATGAGTGCGGAGTCGCAACTGTCGGCAGCCATCTGCGTGCTGGTCGAGCATGGCGCGGGCGTGTCGATCATCGACCAGGTGACGGCGCGCTATGCGGCCGGACGCGTCATCGTCAAACCGTTCGAGCCGACCATCCTCTCGGGCTTTTCGCTGGTCACCTCCAACCAGCACCCGCCCTCGCAACTGGCCAAGGCGTTCGTGGCGTACACGAAGCAGCGCATGCTCGCCCTGTTTCCGGGGTGAACGTTGCTTCGGCAACCGGTGCTTCGGCGCCGGCGCAACGACATGCGGCAAGGCCCGGGGCGCCGGCGGACCATGCGGCGACCCGCAGCTCTCGCAAGGAAATGTTCGGGGCTTGCTCGGGACGGACGACACACCGAAAATGCGCAAAATCGGCAAATCGCCTGCCGATACATTGGCGTCCAAGGAGCGCAAATGAAACCCGAAACCCGTATTCGATATGCCCAGCGCCTGGAACCTGTCCTGCGCTGGCTGGCCGATCATCCGGACGCCACACCGGACCTTTATCACCTGGCGGATCTGGCCTGCCTGTCGCCGTACCATTTTCACCGCATCTATCGCGCGCTGATGGGCGAAACGGTGAACGGCACGGTGCAGCGCATTCGCATGCATCGCGCGGCGGTGGCACTCGCCGGGTCGGAGGATTCGATGCGCGTTGTGGCGTCGCGTGCCGGCTATGAGTCGGACGCCGCGTTCAACCGGGCCTTCGGGGCGCTGTTCGGCATTCCGCCGGGGCGCTATCGCAACGCCCGCTCCGAACCTTTCGATCCTCAGGAGCCCGCCATGTATCCCATTGTCGTCGAATCATTCCCCGCCACCACCCTCGCCGTGCTCAAGCACACCGGCAGCTACCAGGAGATCGGCCCGCTCTTCGCGCGCGTCTTCATGCTCGCCGCCGCCCACGGACTGGCCCGGCCCGACACCACCGGCTTCGGCGTCTACTTCGACGATCCGGAACAGGTGCCCACGGACAAGTTGCGCTCACTGGCCGGCGTGTCGGTCGCCGCCGACGCGCCCCTCGCCGGCGATCTGGAACGCTTCGAGATCCCGGCTGGACGCTGCGCCATGCTCACCTACACCGGCCCTTACAACGAGATGAGCAAACCGTATCAATGGCTCTTCTCGGAATGGCTGCCGGCCAGCGGGCTGGAACCGGCCGACTTCCCGATGTTCGAGCAGTACCTCAACGATCCACGCTCGACGCCGCCGGCACAGTTGCGCACACGGATTTGCCTGCCTGTGAAGTAAGCGCAAGCAGGGCCTGCGCCTGAGCGCGCAGGTCTTGCGCGGTGGGATGGAACGTGAACGGAATCGCCTGCGCGAGACCGCCCAGCATCTTGCGGGAGCTGCGCGAATACGCCGGGTCGTAATGTTTCGTGATGAGCGCCTCGAACAACTCGCGACGCTCCCCACGCTCGAGCAGCGTCAACCATTGCTCCACCACCGCACGGCCGTGCAGCGGCACGAGCTTGCGCAGTTGTCCGCGGAAGGTGTCGGGATTCGCGAAGAGGTGCGCGTAGTCCTGCATCAGCAGATCGATGCGCTCCGACTGCGCAGCGCTCACTTCGACGCACCGCGTGCCGCGCATCGCCGCCATCAGCGATTCCGGCAGCGTAATGCGTCCGATGCGGCGGCTTTCCGCTTCGACGAATACCGGCCGCGCCGGATCGACGCTGCGCAACGCACCGACGAATGCGGTGTCGAACGACTTCTGCGACGGCTGCCCGGCGTTGGGCATGGCCCCGAGCAGCGAACCGCGATGCACGGCAAGCGCTTCGAGATCGAGCGTCTGCGCTCCGGCGTCGGCCAGCGCATGAAGCAGACGCGTCTTGCCGCTGCCGGTATGCCCCGCCAGGACGATCAGATCCAGCGTCGGCGGCAAGGTGTCGAGCAAGGTCACGACGTCGCGCCGATAGGTCTTGTAGCCGCCTTCGAGCTGACGCGCGCGCCAGCCGATCATGTTCATCCAGACCGTCATCGACTCGGAACGCTTGCCGCCACGCCAGCAATACACAAGCGGGCGCCAGTTGCGAGGCCGGTCGGCGAATGTGGTTTCGAGATGCGCGGCGATATTGCGCGCCACCATCGCCGCGCCCACGCGCGTGGCTTCGAACGGCGACACCTGTGCGTACATCGTGCCGACGATGACGCGCTCTTCGTTGCCGAGGACCGGCGCATTGATCGCCCCGGGCATATGGTCTTCCTCGAATTCGAGAGGCGTGCGCACGTCGACGATCTCGTCGAATTCACCGGCACGCTCGAGCGGTACGCGCAGCGGGTTCATCTCGCCCCTGCCACGGGTTGCCCGCAATGGACGGCTTGGTCGGGGCCAGACGGCCGGGGTCGCGGCGAACCGCAGCCGGCCGCCGTCACCGCGGCGCCCAGCGCACACACCGCATTTAAACAAGTCAAGGATCGAATCATCGGGAAGGACATCGCTACCGGCATTTCCTGTCGCGGGACACCTCTGCCCGCGCTCGCCCGACAGGATACACTCGCTCGCTCCGGCACGGCGTGGCGGAGTCTGCCTTGCGAGCGCAGCCCAAAACCGCGATGATCGGCATCTGGCCGTCCGCCCCCCCAAAAAGGAGACACCACCATGCCACGCAGCACCGCCGAAAAACGCGCCGCCTTTCGCGAACTCCATCTTGCCGGTTGCTTCGTCATCCCCAACCCGTGGGACGCCGGCAGCGCGAAATACCTCGAACACGCCGGCTTCAAGGCCGTCGCCTCGACCAGCTCCGGCTTCGCCTGGTCCACGGGCCGCCCCGATAACGGCGTGACGCGCGAGACCGTGCTGGCACACCTGAGCACGCTCGTCGAGGCGACCGACTTGCCCGTCAACGCCGACTTCGAAAGCGGCTTCGGACACACGCCCGACGACGTGGCCGAAAGCGTCAAGCTGGCCGTGGCCACCGGCGTCGCCGGGCTGTCCATCGAAGACTCGACGGGCGACGCCAATACCCCGCTCTTTCCCCTCGACGAAGCGGTCGCCCGCATGCGGGCGGCGCGCCGCGCCATCGACGAGACCGGTGGCGACACGCTGCTGATCGGCCGCGCCGAGAACTTCTTCGCCGGCGTGCCCGATCTCGACGACGCCATCGCGCGCCTCCAGGCCTATGCCGAGGCCGGCGCCGATTGCCTCTATGCGCCCGGCATCCAGTCGGCCGAGCAGATTCGCGCCGTCGTCACCGCCGTGGCGCCCAAGCCGGTCAACGTGCTGATCGGGGCGACGTCGCCCATTACGCTGCAGGATCTCGCCGATCTCGGCGTACGCCGGGTCAGCGTCGGCGGCGCCCTCGCCCGCGCCGCTTGGGGCGGCTTCATTCACGCCGCTCAGGCACTCGCGCAAGGCCGCTTCGACGGTTTCGAGGGTGCGGCAAGCGGCGCCACGCTCAACGGCCTGTTCCGGCAGGACGCGTGATTGCCTGAGCTGGGCGGCCGCCGGGGCGCCGGTACATGACCAGTGACTTTTCGTCGATGGACGTCGCCGGCAAGCGCCCGGACAATGCGCTACCGGCCGACGCATCGCGCTCGCAGACAGTGAGACCCGCTGCGAAGGCGGCGTGCGCGGCGCCTCATTCTACGGAGTGTCCTCATGAATCAGCCGCCTCCCCCGGCCGCCGCGCACGATGCCTTTGCCATCCCCACGCCGCTCGGCGCGCCGCTGCCCAGGCCGCGCGTCTTCGATAGCGTCGAAGCGGAGCGCGCCGACCGGAAGCTGCGTCTGGCCGTCGCCTTCCGGATATTCGCGCGCTTCGGCCTGGCCGAAGGCATCGCCGGACACATCACCGTGCGCGACCCCGAGTTCCACGACCGCTTCTGGGTCAACCGCTACGCACAGCACTTCTCGTCCATTCGTCCGGACGATCTGATTCTCGTCGACGAGGCGGGCCACCTGCATCACGGCGACGGCCCGGTCAACGCCGCCGCCATGGCCATTCACGCAGGCATTCACGCTACGCTGCCCCATGTGACGGCCGCCGCGCACACCCACACCACGCACGGACGCGCCTTCTCGGCCCGCACCCGCCCACTCGCACCGATCAATCAGGAAGCGTGTCTGTTTTTCGACGATCACGTACTGTTCCGCGGCGACGTACTCGTCCTCGGCGCCGAGGAAGGCCGCCGCATCGCGCAGACGATGGGGCACAAGCGCGCGGCCGTGCTGCTCAATCACGGCCTGCTGACGGTCGGCTCGTCGGTGGACGCGGCTGCCTATCGCTTCCTCGCGATGGAGCGCTGCGCGCAGGTGCAGTTGCTCGCCGAAGCCGCCGGGCCGCTCGAAGTGCTCGGCGACGCCGAGGCCCGCGAGGTACATCGCCTGCTCGGTTCGGATTACGTCGCGTGGCTCGGCTACCAGGGGCTTTACGAGCAGGTGCTGCGCGAGTGCCCCGATCTGCTGGCGCGATAGTCGTCCACGGCGCGACGCAGCCACGTATCGAACTGGCGCAATGGCGCCCAGTCGCTGCGCTGCGCCGGCGTCGAATAATAGATGGTTTGCGGACTGGCCAGCGTGTGCGCGTGCGCCTGCACGAGGGCGCCGGTGGCCAGTTCGCGCTCGATCAACACACGCGGCAGCAACGCCACCCCGAGCCCCGCGACGGCCGCGTTGATCGCCATGATGAACATGTCGTAACGCTGTGCGCTGCGCTGTGGCCGCACCGCGTCGCCGGGCGGCAAGCCGAGCGACGCCAGCCAGTCGTCCCACACGCGCGGCAGGTCGCGCGGGCAGATCCATGACAGCGACGCGATCCGTTCGAGCGAGAGCGACGGCTTCCCATCGAGCAGACGCGGCGCCGCCACGAGCATGAGGGTGTCGTCGGTGATCAGCGCCGTGCCGGGCATGCCGGGCCACAGCCGGGTGCTGAAGTAGATGGCGGCGTCGAAGGCCGAATCGTCGAAGAAGACCGGCTGGTCGCGCCCGAGAATGTGCAGACGCACGTCGCGCGTGCTGGCGTAGAAGTCGTCGAGTCGCGGAATCAGCCACTGCGCCGCGAACGTGACGCCGACGGCGATTTCCAGCGCGGTCTCCCGTCCCTGCTGCACGACGTCGAGCGTATCGCGCCGGATCTGGTCGAGATGCACACGGATGCGCTTGGCGTACTCCGCGCCGGCAGGCGTGAGCACCAGCCGCTGCTTTACGCGCTCGAAGAGCGCAACGCCCAGATGCCCCTCCAGTTCGCCCACCCGCTTGCACACGGCGCCATGCGTGAGCGCGAGTTCCTGCGCGGCCTGCGCGAAGTTCTGATGACGGGCGCTGGCCTCGAAAGCCTGCAACGCCGAGAGGCTGGGAACGCCCAGACGCATGGTGTCTCCTATGGGAATACGATCTCGCCAGACAGTCTATGCGAAGCGTCGTGAGGCGACAAAGCGGCCCCGGTCGAATAGTGGAAGCACCGATTCGATCGAAGCCGCCGTATAACAATCCCGCTTACTCCACGTGCGCCACACCGCCCGGGAGCATCGCGCCGCCCGCGACGTCACGGGGCAGCGCCCACGTCATCCAGTGCGAACGCAGTGCGACGACCAGCAGGAAGGCCACGGCGGCCAGCGCGCCGAAGGTGGCGAAGCCCATCTGGTAGCTGCCCGTCGATTCCTTGGCGATGCCCATGATCACCGGCAGATAGAAGCCGCCGATGCCGCCGGCCGCGCCGATGATGCCCGACATCAGGCCCGTCTTGCCCTGCCAGCGCTGCGGCACGAGCTGAAACGTGGCCCCGTTGCCGAGCCCGAAGCACAGGTAGACGAGCACGAGCAGCGCAATGCCGGCGCCCTGCGGCGGCATCCACGCCGCGAACACGAAGTCGCAGGCCGAGATGGCCGCAAGCAGCAACACCAGCGCGCGCACGCCTGAGATGCGGTCCGCGATCAGCCCGCCGATGGGGCGGACCAGCGCGCCGAGGAACGCCAGCAGCGACATGAACAGGCCCGCTTCGATGCGCGGCATGCCATACAACGAGATGAGCAGCGTCGTCACGTACGAGGACATGCCGACGAAGCCGCCGAACGTGATGCTGTACACCAGCATGATCACCCACGTGTCGCGCTCGGCCAGCACGCCGCGATAGTGGCGCGGCAGCACCGCGATGGCGAGCAGCGCACCGAGCACCGGCAGCAGCAGCACACCGGTCTTGCCTTCGCCGAACGCACCGGCGTGAACGCACAACACGAGCGCGATCAAACCGGCCATCGTGATGAAGAAGCTAGTGAAGGCGCGCGCCGCACTGCCCGACTTCACGCCCTGGTCCTTCGCCCAGAACACCAGCGCCAACGCCGCGAGCGCCAGCAACGGCAACGCGGCGCCGGCCGCGCGCGCCCAGCCGAAGTGTTCGGCCAGCCCCGGGAACATGAAGCCGTCGAGCACGGCGCCGACGTTGCCCGCCGCCGCCAGCCCCAGCACCAGCCCCTGCACCTTGGGCGGATAGTTGCTACCTGCCATCGGCAGCGCCACCGCGAAGCTCGCACCGCCGATGCCGAGGAACACACCGAGCACGAGCAGCAGCGTGTACGACGGTGTGCCGGGCATGAGCAGCAGGACCACTGACGGAATCGCCGAGAGGGCGAGTCCCATCAACGCGATCCTGCGGCCGTCGTATGCCTGATAGAGATTGCCCAGCGTGACGCGCAGAATCGCGGCGCCGAGCACTGGCACGGCCACGAGAAAGCCGGTTTGTGCCGGCGTCATCGTAATGTCCTTGCCGATGAACGGCGCCAGCGGGCCGAACATCACCCAGACGGTGAAACCCGTGTCGAAGTACAGAAAGCACGCAACCAGCGCGCGCCAGTTGCCACTTTTCAACGATTGCGTGAGCGTGCTCATGGAGTCCCTCGTATTCGTGAGCCAAAAAAAAGCGCCCCGAAGCCGTAAGCCTGTGAACAGGCATGATGACTTCGGGACGCCGTTGCCCCGTCTGGATTCGGTGCAGAAAATTCGCTTGCCTTCACTCGGCCGCCATTGGCCTTGTGTCATCTTGAGCAAGCGGCGTGCCAAGCGACGACACGCTCGGCGCGAACACGCCTCACACGCCCGGCGCACGGGGCTTCGCGATGTGCGCGTCGGGGGCAACGAGACGCCCCTGCGCGGGGGGAAGCCGCCCATGTCCGGCGCCCGGCGTGACACCGCAACGGGCACGATGCCGCATCGCGATGCGGCGGCGCACCATTAACGTGCGCCGGGGCTGCCGCGAGCGGGAGCGTCGCGGGCTGGCCGAGGGGTGAGTGACGGAGCGACGACAGCGAGCGCACCGAGGCGTCCCTCCCCGCTTCGGCCGGTCGGCTGGACGCCTCGCCGGCGGCGGTGTACCTTGGCCGCGAGTTGTCCCATCGTCCCCGCTTTCCAGCCCTCAATTTCGCCGCCCCTATGAATGCCGACTTTTTCTCGCATCTGCTGCGCTTCCATCCTCGTTTGCTGCTTGCCATCGGCGTGGGCATCCTGGCGGGCGTGTTTGCGCAGGGGCATTTCAATGGCGTGACGCGCACGCTCATCGGATGGAATACGGGCGCCTGGGCCTATCTCGCGATGATCTGGTTCATGATGGTCACGGCCCCGAAACGCAGCATCGAACGTTTCGCCGAGCAGGAGGATCAGAGCGCGGCGCTCGTGCTGACGGTCGTCAGCCTCTCGGCGATCGCCAGCGTGGCCGCCATCATCCACGAACTGGCCAGCGCGAAGACAGGTGCGCCACACCAAACTTCCGAGCACGTGCTGTTCGCCGCCGCCACGCTCATCGCCGGCTGGTTCCTCGTGCCCACCATCTACACGCTGCATTACGCACGCCTGTACTTCACCGACACGGAAAAACCGTTCGCGCTCATGTGGCCGGACCGCGATTGCGATCCGGATTACTGGGACTTCCTGTACTTCTCGTTCACCATTGCCGTCGCGTCGCAGACCGCCGACGTCTCCCTCGCTTCGCGCCGCATGCGACGCGCCGCGCTCGCCCAGGCCGTCCTTTCGTTCTTCTTCAACCTGGCCGTGCTGGGCCTGTCGATCAACATCGGCGCGAGCCTGCTCAGCTAGCGCCGCAGCCGCCTCGGGGCCACGCGCCGCGCGTGCCCCATGCGACATGGCGTCGCATGAGACGCCGACATAAAGTCTTTAAAAAACATACAACTAACGCAAAATTCGGCGACCAATAAAACCGCGTCAATGCGCCACATGTGACGACTTGTCACGCATGCTGCAACGCAGCATCTCCTACTATGTACGCAAACAAGCGGCAATCGGATATCAACGTTGCCGTACATGACAGGGTTAATTTGCATACATAGAGCGCAACATGACTGCCGTCCCCGACGCCCTCGACCTGGCGCGCGTGCAATTCGCGTTTACGGTCTCCTTTCACATCATCTTCCCCGCCGTCTCCATCGGTCTCGCCAGCTTCATTGCCGTACTCGAAGGCTTGTGGCTCAAGACTCGCCAGCCGCACTATCTCGATCTGTGCCGCTTCTGGTCGAAGGCGTTCGCCGTGTGCTTCGGCATGGGTGTGGTTTCGGGCGTGGTGATGGCCTACCAGTTCGGCACGAACTGGTCTGGCTTCTCCAGCTTCGCCGGCGCCGTCACCGGTCCTCTGCTCACCTACGAGGTGATGACGGCGTTCTTCCTCGAGGCGGGCTTCCTCGGCATCATGCTGTTCGGATGGAATCGTGTGAGTCCGCGTGCACACTTCGCCGCCACGCTGTGTGTGGCCATCGGCACGCTGATTTCGACGTTCTGGATTCTCGCCTCGAACAGCTGGATGCAAACGCCGCAGGGCTACGAGATCGTGGACGGTCGTGTGGTCGTGCTGTCGTGGTGGGATGTGATCTTCAATCCCTCGTTTCCGTATCGCCTCGCGCACATGAGCATTGCCGCGTTCGTGGTGGCCGCGCTCGTTGTGGCGGGCACCGGGGCATGGCATCTGCTGCGCGGCCGCCGCGATCCGGCCGTCAAGACCATGTTCTCGATGGCGATGTGGCTGCTGCTGATCTTCGCGCCGCTGCAGGCCTTCGTCGGCGATCTGCACGGGCTGAACACGCGCGAGCACCAGCCGGCCAAGCTCGCCGCGATGGAAGGACTGTGGGAAACGAAGACGGGCGGCACGCCGCTCAACCTCTTCGGGTGGCCCGACATGGACGCCGAGACGACGCGCTATGCGCTCGAAGTGCCGCATCTGGGCAGTCTGATTCTCACGCACAGTTGGGACGGCGAGGTGCGCGGCCTGAAGGAATTCCCGAAGGACGAGCGCCCCAACGTGCCGCTCGTGTTCTGGAGTTTTCGCATCATGGTCGGCCTCGGGCTCGCGATGATCGCCGCCGCGCTCGCCGCCGTCTGGCTGCGCCGTCGGGGCACGCTCTTCACCTCGCGCCGCTTCGCACGCGTCATGCTCTGTCTGTCGCCGACCGGGTTCGTCGCGTTGCTCGCCGGATGGGTCACGACCGAAGCAGGCCGTCAGCCGTGGGTCGTCTACGGTGTGATGCGCACCGCCGAGGCCATTTCGCCAGTGAGCGCACAGCAGGTCCAGGTGTCGCTGTTCGTGCTCGTCGTCGCCTACTTCCTCGTGTTCGGCACCGGCGTGTATTACCTGCTGAAGATCCTGCGCGGCGGTCCCGTGCTTGCGGGACGGGGAGAGGAAGACGGACAAGGCGAACACCCGCGCCGCGAAGCGCACGCCGCACCGCGGGACATCGCCGATGTGGCGGGTGTGTCCGGGCGGTTGGAAACGCATCCCGTGCATCCCGTGCGCCCCGCGCCGAGTACCTGAGCCCGGCGCGGCATCGCATCGACTTCATTCGAGACTGTTTCGAGACTTCCCATGGACCTGACCTTAGCCTGGGCCGCCGTCATCGCGCTAGGCCTCTTTCTTTACGTGGTGCTCGACGGCTTCGACCTCGGCATCGGCATTCTCTTTCCGTTCTTCCCCGATGCTCGCGAGCGCGACACGATGATGAACTCCGTGGCCCCCGTGTGGGACGGCAACGAGACCTGGCTGGTGCTCGGCGGCGCCGGCCTGCTCGCCGCCTTTCCGATGGTGTACTCGGTACTACTCTCCGCGCTGTATCTGCCGCTGGTGCTGATGCTGGTGTGCCTGATCTTTCGCGGGGTCGCGTTCGAGATCCGCGGCAAGTCGCGTCGCACGCGACAGTGGTGGGATCTCGCATTCATCGGCGGCTCGGCCGGCGCCACGTTCTTCCAGGGTGTGGCGCTCGGTGCCTATCTCTCGGGCATTCCGGTGGAGAACGGGCAATTCGCCGGCGATGCCTTCGCGTGGGTCACGGCATTCAATCTGTTCACCGGCCTGGGACTTCTCGTGACGTACGCGCTGCTCGGCGCCTGCTGGCTGATCGGCAAGACCGAAGGCGACCTGCAACGTCGCCTGCGCGTACTCGCGTGGCCGCTCACGCTGGCGCTCGTCGCGACGATGGCGATCGTGTCGCTGTGGACGCCGCTGCGCGTGCCGCTCGTGGCCGAGCGCTGGTTCAGCGGCGAATGGTTCTGGCGTTGCCTGCCGGTGCCTTTCCTCGTGGCGATCGCCGCCCTCGTGATGCGTCGCGTGCTGCGTCGCGCGCACGACGCCACGCCGTTCTGGCTCGCCATCGGTCTCGTCTTCCTCGGCTACAGCGGCCTGCTCGTGAGCGCCTATCCGTATGCGATCCTGCCGGGCGTCACGCTGTGGGACGCCGCCGCGCCGCACTCGAGTCTGTCGTTCACGCTGTGGGGCGCGGCCTTCATCATTCCGGTCATCATCGCCTACACGATGCTGGCGTACTGGGTCTTTCGCGGCAAGGTGACACACGATGCGCACTATCACTGATCTGGTCCGGCCTGCCGAGCGCCGGCGCCGCGAGCGCGCCACCCTGCAAAGCACATGGCAGCGCACGCTCGTTCGCTGGGGATGGTTCGTTGCGCTGTGGTGTGCCGGGGTGGCGGGCACGGCGCTGCTCGCGCTCCCCTTCAAGCTCATCATCGCCACGGCCAGATAAGGCGGCACGCTGGCGGCCGTGCTCACGGGTCCGGTCAGCCCCAGATGAAAGAAAACGCCGACAGGCCAGTTCGCAGCCCTGTCGGCGTTTTTCGCGGCATGTCGCCGAGCACTTACTTGTCGCGGGCCAGCGCCAGGAACTCCGTGCGCAGCGCGAGATTGGGCTGCAGTTCGCCGAGCATCGCCGACGTCACAGTCTCTTCCCCCGCCGTACGGATGCCGCGGCTTTCCATGCACATGTGACGGCAGGACACCACCACGCCCACGGCCTTCGGTTGCAGATGCGTCATCAGCGCGTCTGCGATCTGCGTGGTCAGGCGCTCCTGCACCTGCAAGCGGCGCGCGAAGCAATCGACCAGCCGCGTGAGTTTGGACAGGCCGACGATCTTGCCATTGGGCAGATAGCCGATGGTCGCCTTGCCGAAGAACGGCGCGAGATGGTGCTCGCAGTGGCTGTAGACAGGAATGCCGCGCACCACGATCAGTTCGTTGTATTGTTCGGCGCCGTCCTCGAAGACCTTGAGGACTTCGGCGGGGTCCTGTTCGTAACCGGCGGTCCAATGGCGCCAGGCCTTGGCCACGCGCGACGGCGTTTCGTGCAGGCCAGGGCGATTCGGGTCTTCGCCGATGTGTTTCAGGAATCGCTTCCAGTCGTTTTCGTCGAACGTGTCGTGGGACATATGAGTCAAGCTCCTTGCATGAGGTCCGGTGCGCTGCGCCGCAGCCGCTTGCGCTATCGCTGACGCGCCCCGTGCGCCGCCGGACATGTGCGCACAATAGCAGAGAGTCCTGGCCCGCGCATGGCGCTCACTCTCTCGATCGGGCCTCGTCGGTCAGACATTGCATCAGCGTGGCGACGGGCCCGCGTTTGAGCGCGGACTGGCGCACGAGCACGCCCAACTCCCGGGTGAGCGGCGCGCCGGACAGCGGCAGCACCTGCACGCCGATCGCGCCCCTCCTTTCGCTTCCTTTTGTCCCCGCCTTTGCCGGCTTCCCGCCGTCCACCGGCAGACCGATCAACGTGGCCGGGACGATCGACCAGCCCAGCCGCGCGCGCACCATGCGCAGAATCACCTCCGGTTCATCGAGCTCCACGCCCTCCCGCACCCACACCCGGTGACGACGCAGATAACGCTCGACCAGATCGCCGCCGTACGAGCGCCGGTTGTAGCGCACGAACGGCAGCGACGCCGCCCAATCGGCCATCGTGCCGCGCGCGCCCTTCGGCGCGATGGCGACGTACGGCTCGTACATGAGCGTGAGCCACTTCATGTCCGCTGGCACGCCGATACGCGGACGGATCATCACCGCAAGATCGAGTTCCTTCGCGTCGAGTTGCGCAAGCAACTGCACCGACATGCCCGGCACGATGTTCAGATGCGGCATGGCGCCGAGCGACGTCCAGCGTCGCACCGCCCCCGGCAGCAATCCCAGTTGCACCGTCAGAATCGCGCCGACGTGGATGGGCGCCAGCGCGGCCTGCATGCCGCGCGCATCCGCCTCGCCGCGCATCGCCTGGTACCCCGCGATCACACCCTGCGCCTGCGCCAGCAGGCGGCGGCCATCGTCCGAGAGCGAGACCGCGCGACCGGTGCGCTCGAAGAGCTGCACACCGAGATCGTCTTCGAGTCGCTGGATCTGCGCGCTCACGGCCGACTGCGTGAGTCCAAGACGCGCGCCCGCCGCGGAAAACGACGCGGTTTCGGCTGCCGTGACGAAGGTTTTGAGGTAACGGATCATCTATCGAAAAATTTGTGACTGAGCGACCGAATTATTCGTTTCTGATTATTTTTATCGATGGATAGAATCTACCGCAAAACGGCGATGCCCCCGCGCCCCGTCGAGAAAATGTCGCGGCCCCAGCCGGGCGGCACGACGTTCGTTCATCCTCACATTGCACCGGAGTCCCCGATGGCTACACCGCTCTTTCATCTCGCCTTTCCCGTCGACGACCTCGAAGCGGCCCGTCGCTTCTACGGCGGCGTGATGGGTTGCGCCGAAGGTCGCAGTTCGGATCACTGGATCGACTTCGATTTCTTCGGCCACCAGTTGGTCGCGCATCTGTCGCCCGACGAAGCCGGCAAACGTATCACGAATCCGGTGGACGGCGACGAGGTTCCCGTGCCGCATTTCGGCGTTATCCTTGATATGCCCGCTTGGCATGCACTGGCCGAACGTCTGCGCACCGCCGGCACCCGCTTCGTGATCGAGCCGCACATTCGCTTTGCCGGGCAGGTCGGCGAGCAAGCGACGCTGTTCTTTTACGATCCGGCCGGCAATGCGCTGGAATTCAAAGCGTTTGCCGATATGTCGCAGGTCTTCGCCAAGTAGTCGCGATGGTGGGCTCGCGCGAGCCGCACGCCGCCCTTGTCCCCTCGAGGTTTCGTTTCGTCGTATTTTTGTTTTCCCCGAGAGTCCTCTCATGAGCCAATTCGTTATTTCGGCCCCGCCGCAAGCGTCGGTCGCCATTGCCGGCAGCGATGCCCGATTCCCCGTTCGCCGCGTGTTCTGCGTCGGCCGCAACTATGCCGCGCACGCACGCGAGATGGGCAGCAACCCCGATCGCGAACCGCCGTTCTTCTTCATGAAGCCGGCCGACGCCGTCGTGGCGGCGCAGGGCACGCTGCCCTATCCGCCGCTCACGAGCGAGCTGCATCACGAGATCGAGCTGGTGGTGGCCATCGGGGCGGGCGGCGAAAACGTCGACGCCTCGCAGGCCTTGTCGCTGGTATGGGGCTATGGCGTGGGCGTCGACCTCACGCGCCGCGACCTGCAACAGCAGGCGAAGGACACGCGCCGTCCATGGGACTGGGGCAAGGCGTTCGATGCATCGGCGCCGTGCGGCCCGCTCCATGCCGTGGCCGAGGTCGGGCATCCCGCCGAAGGCCGCGTGTGGCTCGACGTGAACGGCGAGAATCGCCAGACCGGCGATCTCAACGAGTTGATCTGGTCGGTGCCCGATCTGATCGCGGAGATCTCGCGCAGCGTGAGGCTCGCCCCCTGCGATCTCATCTTCACCGGCACGCCCGCCGGCGTCGGCGCGCTCGAGCCCGGTGACAAGGTCACCGCGGGTGTGGCCGGCGTCGGCGAGATCGCCTTCACCATGGGTCCGAAACCGGCGGCCTGAAATCGCTCGCGGGCCCGGCGGCGAGGATATCCACAACTACTGTTGATAACCCTCTGCATAAGTCGCTCGCCGCCGGCGTCGAAGCCCGCCGGCATTGGATGTCAAGTGCCGTGCCTAATTTGCCATCACGGCAATCGTCGCGCCTGCCGCGATCCCGCGGCACGCTCCGCCGCGACGGGCGCGTCGCGCGCAGGGCGACGCGCCCTCCTTTGCCATCGCGCAGACTGCCGCCTTGCCCGAGCCCTCACGCCGCAACGTCTTTCATTCCTGAAACACTTTTCGTCGGGCGCTTGGCGGCGCCCCGTTTCGCCTTCCTGAACTTCCTTGTCGATTCAACGGGTTGCGGCGACTGGCATGCTTCTCGCATTGACGTGAAGGCAAGCCGTCCGCTTCCGGGGAAGTCTCTTCGCCAAGGTCGACCGCCTCGGGAATTACGCCATGCACGCCACATGGCCCCGGCACGCCCGATGCCGATCCTTCGCCGGGAGCGTCCCGGACGCGGGCGGATTGCACCTCTGAACCATAACGGCCGGACGATGGGGAATTTTCGGGGAGGGGATCATGCAAATGCGCCGCACCGGGCCTTGCGCCCTGAGTCCCTGCGTCCGCTCGCTCGCGCCGGCGAGCCCGGCCAAGTCCGCCCGCCGGCATCCACGCGAGCGCTGCGCAAGCTGGCGGCACCGCCGGCACGACGCGCTCGGCGATCGCCGCCACGTCGCGCCGGGACGGGCGATGCGCTAAGGTGCCGCACCCCGTCCCATCCCGGTCAGCGAATGCGTCAGGCGTCTTCCGCCCACACCTTCGCGGCGCGCACCGCACGCTGCCAGGCAGCGACCGCGCGCGTCACTTCGCTTTCCGGCAGCTCGCGCGAGAAGCGATGCTGTAACTGCCACTGCCGCTGCAGCGTGTCGATATCCGGCCAAAAACCCACGGCGAGCCCGGCGAGGTAGGCGGCGCCCGCGGCCGTCGTCTCGATCACCTTCGGTCGGACGACGTCGGCGCCCAACAGGTCCGCCTGCCACTGCATGAGCAGGTCGTTCGCCGCCGCACCGCCATCGACGCGCAGTTCCGATACGCGCATACCGGCGTCGGCCTCCATCGCACGCAGCACGTCGAGCGTCTGGAAGGCGATGCTGTCGAGGGCTGCCCGCGCGACATGCGCGGCCGTCGTGCCGCGCGTTGCACCGAACAGCGTGCCGCGCGCATGCGGCTGCCAGTGCGGTGCGCCAAGGCCGGCGAACGCCGGCACCAGCACCACGCCGTCCGAGTCGGGCACGCTCGTGGCGAGGGCTTCGACGTCGCGCGAATGGCGGATGATGCCCAGACCGTCGCGCAACCACTGCACGACGGCGCCGCCGATGAAGATGCTGCCTTCGAGCGCGTAATCGACCCGCTCGCCGATCTTCCACGCCACGGTCGTGAGCAGATTGTGGCTCGACACCTGCGGCTTGTCGCCCGTGTTCATCACCATGAAACATCCGGTGCCGTAGGTGTTCTTCACCATGCCCGGCGACAGGCACATCTGCCCGAAAAGCGCCGCCTGCTGGTCGCCCGCGATGCCGGCGATCGGCACCGGCGCCGAGAACAGCGGCGTGGCCGTGTGCCCATACACCTCGCTCGACGAGCGCACCTCGGGCAACATGCTGCGCGGCACGCCGAGCAGCGCGAGGAGTTCGTCGTCCCAGGCAAGCGTGTGGATGTTGAACAGCATGGTGCGCGACGCGTTCGAGACGTCCGTCACATGCAGCTTGCCGCCGCTCAGATGCCAGACGAGCCAGCTGTCGACGGTGCCGAACGCGAGATGACCCGCCAGCGCCGCCTCGCGCGCGCCTGCAACGTTATCGAGGATCCAGCGGATCTTGCTGCCGGAGAAGTAAGCGTCGACGCGCAGACCGGTGCGGTCCGCAATGAGCGCCTCCGATCCGTTCGCGCGCAGACGGTCGCAGAAGTCCGCCGTGCGGCGGTCCTGCCAAACGATGGCGTTATAGACCGGCTCGCCCGTGCGGCGATCCCAGACGACGGTCGTCTCGCGTTGATTCGTGATGCCGATGGCGGCGATGTCGCTGCCCGCCACACTGGCGTGCGTGAGCGCCTCGGCAGCCACGCCGGCCTGCGTCGCCCAGATTTCGCGTGGATCGTGCTCGACCCAGCCCGGATGCGGATAGATCTGGCGAAACTCTTTCTGCGCGGTCGATACGACGCGGCCGTCGCGGTCGAACAGCAATGCCCGCGAGCTCGTCGTTCCCTGATCGAACGCGAGGATGTATGCGCCTGCTGCCATTGCGCCCGTCTCCTATGGTTTTCGTGCGAGTTGTCCGGCGAGTCTTTTTGCGCGCTCGTCGCCTCAGGCGGCCGCTTCCATATGCCGCGCAAACCACTGCTGCACGCCCGCCTCGCCTTCCGGTCCGACGTGCAGACCGAGCTTGGTGCGACGCCATAGCACGTCCTGCGCCGTGCGCGCCCATTCGTACTTCACAAGATAGCGCAGCTCGGCCTCGTAAAGATCGCCGCATACGCGCTCGCCCAGATCTTCGAGCGATCTCGCGTCGTCCACGAGCACATGTGTGCGCGTGCCGTAGGTGCGCGCGTAGCGATGCGCCAGCGTTGCCGGCAGCCACGGCAGTTGCGCCCGCAGCGACGCCTCGAAGACGCCGGCATCGGGTTCGGCCATGTCGCCCCCCGGCAGCGCGGCGCCCGCGGTCCAGTCGCCATGCGTGAAACCGAGTGGAGCGCGCAGATGCGACATCGCCTCTTCGGCCAGACGCCGGTATGTCGTGATCTTGCCGCCGAACACCGAGAGCAGCGGCGCGCGCTTGGGCGCCGCGTCGAGTTCGAGTTTGTAGTCGCGCGTGACCGCCGACGGATTGGCGACTTCCTCTTCCATCAGCGGACGCACGCCCGCGTAGGTCCACACGACGTCGGCAGGCGTGATCGATTGCGTGAAGTAGTCGCTCGCGGACTTGCACAGGTAGGCGATCTCGTCGTCGTTGATGGCGACCTGCGCGGGGTCGCCGCCGTATTCGACGTCGGTCGTACCGATCAGCGTGAATTCGCGTTCGTACGGAATCGCGAAGATGATGCGCTTGTCCGGGTTCTGGAAGATGTAGGCGTGATCGTGATCGAACAGCTTGCGCGTGACGATGTGGCTGCCCTTGACGTTGCGGATGCGGTGCGTCGAGTGCTGATGCAGCACGTCGCCCAGCAGATGGCCGACCCACGGCCCCGCCGCGTTGACGACGGCACGCGCGCGCACGGTCTGCATACGGGGTTGCGCGCCATCGGTCGTCTCGAGCGTGGCCGTCCACAGCTGTTCGCCGCGCTCGGCGCCGGCAAGGCGCGTGCGGGTGAGGATCGTCGCGCCGCGCTCGGCGGCGTCCTGCGCGTTGAGCACGACCAGGCGCGCGTCCTGCACCCAGCCATCGGAATACACGAAGCCGCGCTGCAGATCGCGGCGCAGCGGCGCGCCGGCCGGATGGCGGCGCAGATCGATGCCGCGCGAGCCCGGCAGGATCTCGCGGCGGGCGAGATGATCGTAGAGGAACAGGCCGGCGCGAATGAGCCACGCCGGACGCAGATTCGGCATGTGCGGCATGACGAAGCGCAACGGCCACATGATGTGGGGCGCCGCGCGCAGCAACACCTCGCGTTCCTGCAATGCCTTGCGCACCAGACCGAACTCGTAGTACTCGAGATAGCGCAGGCCGCCGTGAATCAGCTTGGTGCTGGCCGACGACGTGTGCGAGGCCAGATCGTCCTGCTCGACGAGCAACACACGCAGGCCGCGACCGGCAGCGTCGCGCGCGATCCCCGTGCCGTTGATGCCGCCACCGACGACCAGCAGGTCGTACGGTGCGAGGCGATTGTCGGATGGCGGTTGGGCGGCTGTCGGCACGTGCGGCTCCCGGATCATGAGCGTCATCGAAATTCGAATAGGGTGGCCAATGTTCGTGAATGCTCACAAAAATGTTCGTTTCCGAACTTTGGCGCTCGAATTCTAACAGATGTCGCTCTTCGAAGTTCGAATTCGCGCATGACAAGACACGCCGAATGCCGAGGGCGTCACTCGGCGATATGCACCTGGGTGCCCGCCTCGGCGATTACCTGCGCCATGCTTTCGGGCACCGGTCGGTCGGTGAAAAGTGCATCGATCTGCGACAGGTGGCCGAGGCGCACCAGCGCCGGGCGGCCGAACTTGCTGTGATCCGCGGCGAGAAACACCGTGCGCGAATGGGCAATGATCGCTTCCGCCACGCGGACCTCGCGATAGTCGAAATCGCGCAGCGTGCCGTCGGCGTCGATGGCGGAGATGCCGACGATGCCGAAGTCGACCTTGAACTGCCGGATGAAGTCGAGCGTGGCTTCGCCCGTCACGCCTTGATCGCGGGCGCGCACGACGCCGCCCGTGATGATCACTTCGGCGTCGGCATAGCCGCTCATCATGGCGGCCACGTGGAGGTTGTTGGTGATCACGCGCAGGCCGCGATGACGCGACAGCGCGCGCGCCACCGCCTCGGTGGTCGTGCCCAGGTTGATGAAGAGCGAGGCATGATCGGGGATCTGTTCGGCGAGACAGGCGGCAATGCGGCGCTTCTCGTCGGCGAGCTGCGTCTGGCGGGCGTCGTACGCTTCGTTTTCCGCGCCGCCCGGCAACCCGACGCCGCCGTGGTATCGCCGCACCCACTTGCGTTCCGCGAGCGAATTGATATCGCGCCGGATCGTCTGCGGGGTGACTTCGAAGCGGACGGCGAGCTCGTCGACGGTCAGGAAACCGTCGCGCCGCACCGCGTCGAACAGTGCCTGCTGGCGCGGATTGAGCGACGTCTGCCCGGCGTCCGGCCCGCCTTCGGCGAGGGCTTCGGAGACATCGGAAACTTCAGCGGAATCGGTAGAGGACATCGGTGCGCAGAGAAGACCTTCGTGCGCCCGGGCCGGCCGCACGTTCGCCGCCATGATACCGCGCCCCTGTCGGGCGCCGCCGCGGGACATCGCCCGCGCCACGACGGCTCGGTGCGCCCCTACGACCTTACAGGCACTGGCGCACCGCGTCGGCCAGCGACTGCGGCCCCGTCGAGCCGAGATAGAGCGAGCCTTCGCTGCCGGGCTTGCGCGGCGTGAGTTCGAGGATGGCGAGCACGCCATCGTCGCCGGAGGAGAGTTGCAGGGTCTGGCCGGCGCCGGCTTTCGCGCGATCGAGCCGCGCATACGGCAGTTGCTTCTTCCACAGCTTCGCCGTGCAGGCGCTCACGCGCGCGAGCGTCTTCTTCGACGAACCCTGCCAGACGGCGCCATTGGAGCGCGCATCTTCCGCGGTGTCGCGGTAGGCCGGCAACGTCTCGACTTTTACATTTTCCGGTGCAATGTCGGCAACACTGCCCACGGGAGGATCGTCATGCGAGACAGCGGGCAGCGTCTGTGCGCAACCGGCCAGCAACACGGCGGCTGCCAGACTCGTGGCGACGACGACCCGCGCCGTGCCCGCCTTCGTGCTCCCCGGCGCCCTCCGGCGCCCGATGTCCTGCGGACTGTCTCGCTTTATCTCTGGCTTTGTGCCCCGCTTCATGCCCCGGCTCCACGCTCGCAAAGAGTCGCCGCACGCGCGATAGCTGCCATGCGCCGAAGCCGGCCCCGGGCAGCACGTCGGAAGCGACAACCTGGTATCTGGTCACGGCGCGGGATGGCTGGCAGCCGCAGGATGTCTTGCACGCATCCCTGTCAGGCCGCCGCTCGCACCGTCTTGTTCTGAAACGTCTCGTCCTTTCGGGCGCTCATCTTACTAGTGTTATTCCCGGCATGGCAATTCGCGCAATGCGCGCTGGCCCCAATCGCGTATATTGCTGGTTTCTGTCACACTGCGCCGCGACGCCTCGCGCCCGACCCCGCTGCGAGCCGACACACGCTCCCGCCCTGCCGTCGTCCGGAAAGAACTTCCGTGCGGCCGGTCCGCCACAAGCGATGACGCCGAGACCGGCGGGCAGGATGCGCCAGTGAATCCTGCCAACCCATTTTTGCGACAGTCCCGATTGCCATGTCCAGCAATGTGCAAGCTCCGATCATCGTCATCGCTCCCGATTCGTTCAAAGGTTCGCTGAGCGCGCCCGAAGTGGCGCGCGCCATCGCCTCGGGCATCGCCCGCGTGCTGCCGGACGCCGATCTGCGTCTGCGCCCGATGGCCGATGGCGGCGAAGGCACGCTCGACGCCCTGCTCTCCGCCGGCGGACGGCGCGTGCCGCTGTCGGTGCGCGGTGCGGGGCAGGCGTCGGTGACGGCCGAGTACGGCGTCATGCCGGACGGCACGGGCGTGCTGGAGAGCGCCAACGTCGTGAGCATCACCGACCCGGTGGGCATGCAGACGCCGGTCGCCGAACGCTCGACCGTGGGCCTGGGCGAGTTGCTGCGCGCGCTGCTCGACACGGGTGCGCGCCGCGTGCTCATCGGCCTGGGCGGCAGCAGCACGAACGACGGCGGCGCGGGGCTGCTCGTCGGGCTCGGCGCCCGCCTGCTCGACGAGGCCGGCGAAGTCGTCCCGCCGGTGCCGGCCGCGCTGCATCGCGTGGCGTCGATCGATCTGAACGGGCTCGACGCCCGCCTCAAGGATTGCGAACTGATCGCGATGTCCGACGTGAACAACCCGCTCAACGGCGCGCAAGGCGCGACGGCGATCTTCGGGCCGCAAAAGGGCGTGAGCGAAGCGCAGGTCGAGCCGCTCGACCGTGCCATCGCGCATTTCGCCGGCCACGCGCATCGCGCCTTCAACGCCAATGAAGCCGCCAGCCGCGCGGGCGCCGGCGCCGCGGGCGGTCTGGGCTTCGCGCTGCATCTGCTCGGCGCGCGGTTCCGCTCGGGCGCGGAAGTGGTGGCCGAACGCGTCGGCCTGCCGCAAGCGGTGGAAGGGGCGGACTGGCTCATCACCGGCGAAGGCCGCAGCGACGGTCAGACGCTGTCCGGCAAGACGCCGATGATCGCCGCACAGGTCGCGATCAAGGCGGGGGCAACGGCGTCGCTGCTCTCGGGCGCCATCGACCGTAGTGCGCTGGACAGCCTCTCGCGTGTGTTTTCGGGCTGCTTCTCGTTGACGTTCGGCCCGACCACGCTGGAGAAGGCCATCGCCGACGCCGCTGGGCTGCTCGCCGACAGCGCCGAACAGATGGCGCGTCTGCGCTACACGCACAAGGGTTGAGCGCCGCCGGCGCGGTGTGCGGCTGATCCGTCAGCAGCACACCGCCCCATCCCGAGCCCGGCGTCAAATCTCGATTCCGAGCGACGCCGCCGCCCGTCTCGCGATGCTCAGGGTGCCAGCCACGCCCACCTCGCCGTCCTCTTCGCCGTCCTCCTCGTCCCCGTCCTCCAGCATCCACACGGCGGACAGCCCAGCCCACGCCATGACCCATCGCAGCAACCGCTCGGGCGCCAGCCCAGCGATGCGCGCGACGCGCTCGACACGCCGGTCGAACACCCCCGGAGCCAGGGCACTCTGCGCATCGGGATTGCAAAACAGATTGGCATAGTCGAAGCCGCGCTCGCCGTACAGGCCTTTCGGATCGATGGCCAGCCACCCCGCCGCGCCGAAGTCGAGCACGTTGCCATGATGGATGTCGCCGTGCAGCACCATGACATCCTGCGGCGTCGCCAGAAGCGCCCGCGCGACATCGGCACATTGGACGAAGGGACGCCCCAGCCCCTCGGCGCTCGACAGCAGCGATGAAAACCGTACCGTCAGCGGAATTAGTGGTGGCAGTGGTGGCAATGGCGGCAGCGTCTCACGGCGCGGCCGATGAAGACGAGCGACGACCGCGCACAGAATGTCGGTGGCGGCGTCGTCACGTCCCTGCCGGGACATCTCGACCAGCGTTTCACGCCCGTCGGCGCGCAGCATCAGCAGCGCTTCGGCGTCGTGTTCGAGCACGGGCGCGGCGCCATCGCCGTTCCACCACGCCATCAGCGCGCTGCCGTCGCGCTCTTCCTTCTCGTGCGACACCTTGAGCATCGCGGCGACACCCTTCCGACGCACCGGCAGAAGATGACTATGCTTCGATGCGAACGGCTCGCCGTCGACGCGCAGCCTCCAACGCGCCAGGTAGGGTTCGAACCAGGTCATTGCAGACAAACGCGATCTCCCTGACGGCACATCACACCATCAAATCCACGAAACGATGCACCGGCATCGCTTCGAGCCGTTGCTGATCCAGCGCTACTTCGAGGATACGGGCCTGCGCCCTCGCCGCGAAACGGCGCGCGAGGTTGGTGCGGAATTTCTCCACGAGCAACGGAATCCCCTCGGCGCGCCGCCGCTTGTGGCCGATCGGGAATTCGACGAGCACTTCGTCGAGCGTCGTGCCGTCGTTGAACGTGACGGTCAGTCCGTTGGCGATCGAACGCTTGTCGGGGTCGTGATAGTCGCGCGTGAACCGCGGGTCCTCCACGCATGCGATCTTCGCGCGCAACGCATCGATACGCGGGTCGGCAGCCACGTCGTCCTCGTAATCGGC
Organism: Pandoraea pulmonicola; assembly: GCF_000815105.2. Lineage (NCBI taxonomy): Bacteria > Pseudomonadati > Pseudomonadota > Betaproteobacteria > Burkholderiales > Burkholderiaceae > Pandoraea > Pandoraea pulmonicola. The sequence continues at coordinate 3,746,351 of NZ_CP010310.2, forward strand.
CGCGGTGAGGCGCCCGAACAGCAAGGGCACCGCCACCATGTACTGAATGCAGTGATCGCGATCGGCCGGATTCGCGAGCGGCCCCTGCTTGTCGATGATCCGGATCGCCGCCGCGTGCGTGCGAATCGTCACCGAGCGGATGTCCTGCGCGCCGCGCCCGGCCGCCTGCATTTGGCGGTGCAGCGTCATCGCCGCCTCGGCGGCGGTCTGCGCATGAAACTCGGCGGGAAACGATATCTTGAACAGCACGTTCTCCATGACATACGACCCGTACGGGCGCTGGAACGCGAACGGTCTGCCCTTGAACAGCACGTCGTAAAAGCCCCATGTCTTTGCCGTAAGCACCGACGGATACCCCATCTCCCCGGTGCGCGCCATCAGCGCGAGACGCACCGCACGGCTCGTCGCATCGCCGGCCGCCCACGATTTGCGGCTGCCGGTGTTCGGCGCGTGGCGATAGGTGCGCAGACTCTGTCCGTCGACGAAAGCCAACGACAGGGCATCGATCAATTCGTCGCGCGTGAGGCCGAGCATTTCGCCGACGACGGCCGTCGATGCGACCTTCACCAGCACCACGTGATCGAGCCCCACCTCGTTGAACGAATTCTCCAGCGCGAGACAGCCCTGAATCTCGTGCGCCTTGATCATCGCCCCGAGCACGTGGCGCATCGTGAGCGGCGCCTGCCCGCCGGCCACCGCCGTGCGCGAGAGCCAGTCCGCCGTCATCAGGATGCCGCCGAGATTGTCCGACGGATGCCCCCACTCCGCCGCGAGCCAGGTGTCGTTGAAATCGAGCCAGCGAATCATGGCGCCGAGGTTGAACGCGGCCTGCACCGGGTCGAGCTGGTACGGCGTCCCGGGGACTTTCGCCCCGTTGGGCACGATCGTGCCTGGCACGATGGGTCCGAGCAGTTTGGTGCACGCGGGATAGGACAGCGCTTCGAAGCCGCACCCGAGCGTATCGATCAGGCAGTTGCGCGCGGTGTCGAAGGCGAGATCGCTGCGGATCTCATAGGTGAGGACGTAGTCGGCGATGTCGGTGAGAACCTTGTCGGGCGCGGGACGCACATTCGAGATGCCAGCGGACATTGGCTGCCTCCAGTGACGTTGAAGGAAACCGCCGGCGCGCAATCGCCTTGCGGGCATCGGGCCGCGCGCCGCGGCTTTCCCGGAAGCTCCAATGATAAGCGGCTGGCGAGCGCCATGCTCGCCAGCCGCCACCTTCGCCCCTCCCCGCCCACGCGGCCCACACGGTACGGCGTGGACGGCGCCCACGTCACGACGTCAGAAGGCGTCGCCCGGAATCCGCACCCAGCCTTCCATCAGCACGCGTGCGCTGCGGCTCATGATGGCCTTGGTGACGGTCCATTCGCCGTCGACCTCACGGGCTTCGGCCCCCACGCGCAGCGTGCCCGACGGGTGCCCGAAACGCACCGCGTTGCGCGCGCCGCCGCCGGCCGCCAGATTGACCAGCGTGCCGGGAATCGACGCCGCCGCCCCGATGCACACCGCCGCCGTGCCCATCATCGCGTGGTGCAGCTTGCCCATCGACAGCGCGCGCACGAGCAGATCGATGTCGCCGGCGTTCACGGCCTTGCCGCTCGACGCGGTATAGCTCGCCGGCTTCGCCACGAACGCCACCTTCGGCGTGTGCTGACGCGTGGCCGCCTCGGACACGTCCTTGATCAGCCCCATGCGAATGGCGCCGTGCGCGCGGATCGTCTCGAACATCGCCAGCGCCTTGGGGTCGCCGTTGATCGCGTCCTGCAACTCGGTGCCCCGGTAGCCGATGTCCTCGGCGTTGAGGAAGATGGTGGGAATGCCCGCGTTGATCATCGTCGCCTTGAACGTGCCCACTCCGGGCACTTCGAGATCGTCGACGAGATTGCCGGTCGGGAACATCGCGCCGCCCTCACCGTCTTCCTCGGCGGCCGGGTCGAGGAATTCGAGCTGCACTTCGGCGGCCGGGAATGTCACACCGTCGAGTTCGAAGTCCCCCGTCTCCTGCACCGCACCGCCGGTCATCGGCACGTGCGCAACGATGGTCTTGCCGATGTTGGCCTGCCAGATGCGCACGACGGCCACGCCGTCGCGCGGCACCCGCGCCGGGTCGACCAGTCCGCCGCTGATCGCGAACGGGCCGACGGCCGCCGACAGGTTGCCGCAGTTGCCGCTCCAGTCGACGAACTTCTGGTCGATGGAGACCTGCCCGAACAGGTAGTCCACATCGTGTCCGGGCCGCTCGCTCTTCGCGATGATGACCGTCTTGCTCGTGCTCGACGTGGCCCCGCCCATGCCGTCGATCTGCTTGCCGTACGGATCGGGGCTGCCGATCACGCGCATGAGCAGCGCGTCGCGCGCGGCGCCCGGCGCCTGCGCGGCCTCGGGCAGATCCTGCAGACGGAAGAACACGCCCTTGCTCGTGCCGCCACGCATATACGTAGCGGGAATGCGGATTTGTGGCTGATGCGCCATCGCGTCTCTCCTCAGGCTGCCGCTTGCGACGATTCCAGAAAGTCCTGCGCGAAGCGCTGCAGCACGCCGCCCGCCTCGTAGATCGACACTTCCTCGGCGGTGTCCAGACGGCACGTCACCGGCACTTCCACGCGCTCGCCATTGCGGCGATGGATCACCAGCGTGAGATCGGCGCGCGGCGTGCGCTCGCCGATCACGTCGAACGTTTCGCTGCCATCGATACCCAGCGTCTTGCGGTTCGTGCCCGGCTTGAACTCGAGCGGCAGCACGCCCATGCCGACCAGATTCGTGCGGTGGATGCGCTCGAAGCCCTCGGCGACGATGGCCTCGGTACCCGCCAGACGCACGCCCTTGGCCGCCCAGTCGCGCGACGAGCCCTGACCGTAGTCGGCGCCGGCAATCACGATGAGCGGCTGCTTGCGCGACATGTACGTCTCGATGGCTTCCCACATGCGCGTGATCCTGCCCTCGGGCTCGATGCGCGCCAGCGAACCCGCCTTGACCTGCCCATCGACCACGACCATCTCGTTCTTGAGCGTCGGGTTGGCGAACGTGGCGCGTTGCGCCGTCAGGTGATCGCCGCGGTGCGTGGCGTACGAGTTGAAGTCTTCTTCCGGCAAGCCCATCTTCGCCAGATATTCGCCGGCAGCACTGTCGGGCATGATGGCGTTCGACGGCGACAGGTGATCGGTCGTGATGTTGTCGCCGAGCACCGCCAGCGCGCGCATGCCGCGCAGCGTGCGCTCGCCGGCGAGCGCGCCCTCCCAGTACGGCGGACGGCGGATATAGGTGCTCGCCTCGCGCCAGTCGTACAGCGGCTCCGCGCGCTCGCCCGATTCCAGGGTAGCCGCGAACATCGGCTCGTACACGCGACGGAACTGCTCCGGCTTCACGCTGCTGGCGATGATCGCGTCGATTTCCTCGTCGCGCGGCCACAGGTCGGCCAGGCGCACCGGATTGCCGTCGGCGTCGACGCCGAGCACGTCCTTCTCGATGTCGAAGCGGATCGTGCCGGCGATGGCATAGGCCACCACCAGCGGCGGCGACGCGAGGAACGCCTGCTTCGCGTACGGATGGATGCGGCCGTCGAAGTTACGGTTGCCCGAGAGCACGGCCGTGGCGTACAGATCGCGCTCGACGATCTCCTGCTGGATCGCCGGATCGAGCGCACCCGACATGCCGTTGCACGACGTGCAGGCGTAGGCGACCACGCCAAAGCCCAGCTTCTCCAGCTCGGGCAGCAGACCCGCCGCTTCCAGATACAGCGTGACCGCCTTGGAGCCCGGCGCGAGCGAACTCTTGACCCACGGCTTGCGCACGAGGCCCGCACGGTTGGCGTTGCGGGCAAACAGACCCGCCGCGATCATGTTGCGCGGATTGTTGGTGTTCGTGCAGCTGGTGATCGCCGCGATGATGACCGCGCCGTCGGGCATCAGACCCGGTTCGTTCTCCACCTTGCCGCTGATGCCGCGCGTCGCGAGCTCGCTCGTCGGCACACGCTTGTGCGGATTCGACGGACCGGCGATGTTGCGCACCACGCTCGACAGGTCGAACGTCAGCACACGCTCGTACTGCACGTCGCGCAGGCTGTCGGCCCACAGACCGGTTTGCTTCGCATACGTCTCGACCAGCCCGACGAGCGCATCGTCGCGCCCGGTGAGCTTCAGGTACTTGATGGTCTGCGCGTCGATGTAGAACATCGCCGCGGTGGCGCCGAACTCCGGCGCCATGTTCGAGATCGTGGCGCGATCGCCCAGCGTGAGGTTCGCCGCGCCCTCGCCGAAGAACTCGAGATAGGCCGACACCACCTTCTCCTTGCGCAGGAATTCGGTGAGCGCCAGCACGATGTCGGTGGCGGTAATGCCCGCCGGCGGCTTGCCCGTGAGCGCCACGCCGACGATATCGGGCAGACGCATCCACGACGCGCGACCGAGCATCACGCTCTCGGCTTCCAGGCCGCCCACGCCGATCGCGATCACGCCCAGCGCGTCGACCATCGGCGTGTGGGAATCGGTGCCCACGAGCGTGTCGGGATAGGCCACGCCGTCGCTCACCTGCACCACGGGGCTCATGCGCTCCAGGTTGATCTGGTGCAGGATGCCGTTGCCCGGTGGAATCACGTCGACGTTGCGAAACGCCTTCTTCGTCCAGTTGATGAAATCGAACCGGTCTTCGTTGCGGCGGTCCTCGATGGCGCGGTTCTTGGCGAACGCGTCGGGATCGAAGCCGCCGCACTCGACGGCAAGCGAGTGATCAACGACCAGTTGCGTCGGCACCACCGGATTGACGAGGGCCGGGTCACCGCCTTGCGCGGCGATGGCGTCGCGCAGGCCGGCCAGATCGACGAGCGCGGTCTGTCCCAGGATGTCATGGCACACGACACGCGCCGGAAACCACGGGAAGTCGAGATCGCGGCGTCGCTCGATCAGTTGCCTGAGCGAGTCGGTCAGCGCGGCCGGATCGCATCGGCGCACGAGGTTCTCGGCCAGCACGCGCGAGGTATAGGGCAACGTGTCGTAGGCGCCCGGCGCAATGGCCTCGACGGCGGCGCGGGCGTCGAAGTAATCGAGCGACGTCCCGGGCAGGGATTTTCGGTATTCGGTGTTCATCATGTGAGGAGGTATCGGCCCGGCTTGCTGCAAAAGGCTGCCAGCGACTGGCAGGGCGCCGGCGCATGCCGGACGCGCGAAGGCGTCCGGCACGGGGCGGCGAGAGACGTCGGAATGCCGTGCTACGGCAATCTCAACGCTTCTCGATCGGCACGAACTTCTGGTCCTCCGGACCGGTGTAGTTGGCGCTCGGACGAATGATCTTGTTGTCGATGCGCTGCTCGATGATGTGCGCGCTCCAGCCCGACGTGCGCGCGATCACGAACAGCGGCGTGAACATCGCGGTCGGCACGCCCATCATGTGATAGCTCACGGCACTGAACCAGTCGAGGTTCGGGAACATCTTCTTGACGTCCCACATCACCGATTCCAGACGCTCGGCGATGTCGAACATCTTGGTGTTCTGCTGATCCTTCGAGAGTTCGAGCGCCACTTCCTTGATCACCTTGTTGCGCGGATCGCTCACGGTATAGACCGGGTGGCCGAAGCCGATGATCACTTCCTTGTTCTCGACGCGCTGGCGGATGTCGGCCTCCGCCTCGTCGGGCGAGTCGTAGCGCTTCTGGATCTCGAAGGCGACCTCGTTGGCGCCGCCGTGCTTCGGGCCGCGCAGCGCGCCGATCGCCCCCGTGATGGCCGAGTGGATGTCCGAACCCGTACCGGCGATCACGCGCGCGGTGAAGGTCGACGCGTTGAACTCGTGCTCGGCGTACAGAATGAGCGACGTGTGCATGGCGCGCACCCACAGATCCGACGGTTTCTCGCCGTGCAGCAGATGCAGGAAATGGCCGCCGATGCTGTCGTCGTCCGTCTCCACGTCGATGCGCACGCCGTTCTGGCTGTAGTGATACCAGTACAGCAGCATCGAGCCGAGGCTCGCCATCAGGCGGTCGGCGATATCGCGCGCGCCCGGAATGTTGTGGTCGTCCTTCTCCGGCAGCACGGTGCCGAGCACCGACACGCCGGTGCGCATCACGTCCATCGGGTGTGCGGCGGCGGGCACGGCTTCGAGCGCGTCCTTCACGGCGGCGGGCAGCCCGCGCAGCGACTTGAGCTTGGCCTTGTAGCCCTTGAGCTCGGCCACGGTCGGCAACTTGCCGTAGACCAGCAGATACGCGATCTCTTCGAATTCCGAGGTCTGGGCCAGATCCAGAATGTCGTAGCCGCGATAGTGCAGGTCGTTGCCCGAACGGCCCACGGTACACAGGGCGGTATTGCCGGCGGTCACCCCGGACAGGGCAACGGATTTCTTCGGCTTGAAGCCGGTGGCGGTCGTCTCGCTCATGCTCATTTCCTCCAGTCCAGATCAGGGATTCGGTTATTTCTGCTGTGCGAACAGCGCGTCGAGCTTCTGCTCGTACGCGTGGTAGCCGATGCTCTCATAGAGTTCGGCACGCGTCTGCATGGTGTCGAGCACGGCCTTTTGCGTGCCGTCGCGACGAATGGTGTGGTAGACGTTCTCCGCCGCCTTGTTCATGGCGCGGAAAGCCGATAGCGGGTACAACACCAGACCGACCTGCACGCTCTTGAGCTCTTCGACGGTGAAGAGCGGCGTCGAGCCGAATTCGGTGATGTTCGCGAGCACGGGCACCTTCACGGCGTCGGAGAACTGACGGTACATCGGCAGTTCGGTCATCGCCTCCGGGAAGATCATGTCGGCGCCCGCTTCCACGCACGCGCAGGCGCGGTCGATGGCGGCCTGCAGCCCTTCCACGGCGAGCGCGTCGGTGCGCGCCATGATCACGAAGTTCTCGTCGGTGCGCGCGTCGACCGCGGCCTTGATGCGATCGACCATCTCCTGCTGACTCACGATGGCCTTGCCCGGACGATGGCCGCAACGCTTTGCGCCGACCTGGTCTTCGATATGCATCGCGCCCGCGCCGAACTTGATGAGCGACTGCACCGTGCGCGCAATGTTGAATGCCGACGGGCCAAAGCCGGTATCGACGTCCACGAGCAATGGCAGATCGCACACGTCGGTGATGCGACGCACGTCGGTCAGCACATCGTCGAGCGTGGAAATGCCCAGATCGGGCAGTCCCAGCGAACCGGCAGCCACGCCGCCGCCCGACAGATAGATCGCCTTGAATCCGGCGGCTTTGGCCAACAGGGCGTGGTTGGCATTGATGGCGCCGACAACCTGCAACGGTTGCTCGGTCTTGACGGCCTCGCGGAAGGCGGCGCCGGCCGAACGAATGGTGTGCGTCACTTGAGTCCCTCGGTCGTGGATGAGGTGCATGCGGTGGGGCTGGCCCCGTCTCCGCTCGCACACGGGTTGAAATGTGGCTCCATTGATAGCAATGGGCGTGCCAGGGAGGCCATTTCCACCCACGGGTCAGCAACCTCGGCGCCGCTAACGCCTTCATTTACCAGCGGAAATCTGGCACCGATCTGACGTTTGCGTCAAGCAAACGACGCGGGCGCTCGATCCATTGCTCGTCGCATGACGTTTCATATTGAAACAAATCATGAAACGCCGTATTGCAACATGCTACGATTCGTGTCGATTGCCCGATCCGCCAATGCCCGCCATGCCAAGCCCGTCCGCCCCCGATCATCTACCGTCCCAACTGCCGCCGCACCTGCCCGCCTCGGCCACTGGCTTGCCGCGCGCCGTGCTCGCGCAGCCGGTCACGGCGGTGCGCAAGCCCGTGATCTGGGCCGTGGGCATCAGCAAGCTCGGCGAGTTGTACCGCGACATCGTGCCGGACTACGCCGCGCACGCGGAAGTGCAGATCATCGACAAGGGTTACGAAGCCGTGATCGACGCGCTCGAGCATCTGCCGGCCGGCAGCGTGGACGGCATCGTCGCGGCCGGCTCGAACGGGGCGTTCCTGCGCGAGCGGCTGGCACTGCCCGTCGTGCTCGTGAAAGTCACCGGCTTCGACGTCATGCACGCGCTCGGACGCGCCCGCCGTGCGCTGGCCTCGACCTCGCCGGCGTCGCGCATTGCACTCGTGTCGTACGCGCGCCCCGCGCCGGAATTCGAACGCTTCAAGAGCGCCTTTCATCTCGATATCCCCCAGCACGTCTACTTCGACGCCCACGATGCGGAAGACCTCGTGCACCGCTTGCGCGACGAGGCCATCGAGGTCGTGGTCGGGCCCGGCCTCGTCACGGAACTGGCGGAACGCGCGGGGATGACGGGCGTTTTTCTCTACTCGCAGGATTCCGTGCGCGCCGCGTTCGACACGGCCCTGGAAGTGGCGCGCTTCGGACGCATCGAGGCACAGCGCCGCGAGCGGCTCGACACGGTGCTGCGGCATCTGCACGAGGGCGTGGCGGCGGTCGATCTGCACGGACGCATCGAAGCCATCAACGCGTCGATGGCCAGCATGCTCGGTGTGACGGTCGCCGACGCCGTGGGTCGCCCGCTCGACGCCATCGCCCCGGCGCTCGACATCGGACGCACGCTCGAGAGCGCCAGCGCCGAACTCGAAGCGATCGTGTCGATGGCGGGCAAGACGTGGGTCATCAATCGCATCCCGCTGCTCGATCAGGGCACGCTCACGGGCGCGCTGCTCACGTGCCAGGACTCGCAGTCGTTCGCGCGCGTGGATCGCTCGCTGCGCTCGCGGCATCGTCCACGACACCTCGTGGCGCGTTACCGGCTCGACGACCTGATCGGCGACTCGGCCGCCATGACGCACGTGCGTGCGCTCGCCCGCCGCTACGCACAAACCGATTCCACGGTGCTCGTGCATGGCGAGAGCGGCACCGGCAAGGAACTGCTCGCGCAGGGCATTCACAACGCAAGCCGCCGCCGCGACTATCCGTTCGTCGCGATCAACTGCGCGGCGTTTCCCGAAACGCTACTGGAGAGCGAACTGTTCGGCTATGAGGACGGCGCGTTTTCCGGCGCACGGCGGGGCGGCAAGGCGGGCCTCTTCGAGACGGCGCACAACGGCACGATCTTTCTCGATGAGATCGGCGAGATGCCGATGCCGCTGCAGACGCGCTTGCTGCGCGTGCTGCAGGAGCGCGAGGTATTGCGGCTCGGTGCGACGGAGCCCGTGCCGTGCGACGTGCGCGTGATCGCCGCCACACACCGCGATCTGCGCCAACAGGTCGGCGCCGGACTGTTCCGCGAAGACCTTTACTACCGCCTCAATATCCTGCGCATGGTGCTGCCGCCGCTGCGCGAGCGCATGGACGACCTGCCCCGCCTCACGCCGCTCTTCCTGGAGCGCGCGCTCGCACGCGCGAGCGCTCGCATGAGCGTCGATGCGCTGCAGGCCACGCTGCTGCCGCTGCTTGCGACCTATCGTTGGCCCGGCAATGTGCGTGAGCTGGAAAACCTGCTGGAACGGATCGCAGTGGTCTGCGCCGACGTGGTCGATGCGCGCGAGATCAGTCGAGCTCGGCTCGTCGACATCGCACCGGAGTTGGGCGGGATGCCCGTGGCGCATGCGGCCCCAGTTGATCCTACTGCCCCTGCGGAATCCGGGGACGCCGGGCGGATGAGGCTCGCGTCGAACGGCGACGCCGCGCCGCTCACCGGCCGCGCACGACGCGCGGCCGAGGAACTCGCACGCATCCGCACGACGCTGGCCGCCTGCGGCGGCGATCGCGCGGCGGCGTGCGAGGCGCTCGGCATCAGCCGCTCCACCCTCTGGCGAAAACTGCGTGACACGTCGGACGGCTGATGCCGAAGCGTGTCACCGTGCGCCGTCAGTGCTGGTGACGGATGCGCTCCCACATATCGTGCCAGTCCAGCCGCTTGTGCGCGGACGGCTCGTCGTGATGCGTCACCCAGAAGTGATCCACGAGCATGCCGATGGCAAAGCCGACCAATAGCGCCACCAGCATCATCGAGACATTCATCATGGACATGGCAGCCTCCCGCTGATCCGGATCACATCTTCATTCTAGGCGAGCGCTTTCATGCCGGCAGGGGTATTTCTCGAACGAACCCCACTGCGCGCGGGCAATAAAAAACCGGGGTCGAAACCCCGGTTCGTCGGCTGGGCGGCGGTCACGGCGCAGTCCCCGCAGGGGACGAAGCCCCCGAAAGGGGACGAAGCCCCGGCTGGGCCTCGGCCGCCATCGCGGGAGTTACCACGTGGCGATCAACGCGCCGTTGAACTTCGTCTTGATGAACTCCTTCACTTCGTCCGATTGATAGGCGCCGACCAGTTGTTTGACCCACGGCTTGTTCAGATCCTGCGTGCGCACGGCGATCAGGTTGGCGTACGGCCCCTTCAGGTCTTCGATGGCGATGGCATCGCGCTGCGGCGCCAGGCCGGCCTGAACGGCGAAGTTGGTGTTGATCGAGGCGGCATCGAGGTCCGGCAGCGCACGCGGCAACTGGGCGGCTTCGAGTTCCACGATCTTCAGCTTCTTCGGGTTCTCGACGATGTCGAGCGGCGTGGCGTTCTTGCCTTCGAGGCCGGCACGCAGCTTGATCAGGCCTTCCTTCTGCAACAGCAGCAGCGCACGATTGCCGTTAGACGGATCGTTCTGGATGCCGACCTTGGCGCCATTCTTCAGATCCTTGAGCGACTTGACCTTCTTCGAGTAGAAGCCCAGCGGCGAGACGTACGTGAGGCCCGCGCTCACGATCTTGTAGCCGCGATCCTTGACCTGGCTGTCGAGGAACGGCTTGTGCTGGAAGCCGTTGGCGTCCAGATCACCCGCGTCGAGCGCAGCGTTCGGCTGTGCGTAGTCACTGAATTCGATGATCTTGATTTCGAGGCCGCGCTTGTGGGCGACCTGCTTCACAACTTCGAAGATCTGCGCATCCGAGCCGGCCATCGTGCCGACCTTCAGAGGCTTGTCTGCCGTCTGGGCCGAAGCGCCGACGGCGGCCAGCGCGAGCGTGGCGGCGAGGAATGCGTTGATCAGTTGACGAGACAGCATGTGCGATTTCTCCTTTTGCTTTTGGACGCCTGTTGGGCATTTGTTCGGTATCGGGCAGACCTGCTGGGCCTGCGGCGGGCGCGAACTTCGCGACCCAGGCCTCGGATGCTGCCATAGATGCGGGTATACGCGAAATACATTATCGGCATTTCCATATCCCCTGCCGGCGGCGATAGCGGCGGCAAATGACAAAAAAACGCCCCTCCGGATCACCGAAGGGGCGCATCGCCGGGAGAACCGCCTGAGCACGGGCCGGGGGGTGGCGCGGCTGACGGGATACCGCCAGCCGGTCGCGTCAGGAACCAGCGATCAACCTGCGAAACTCGTACCACCATTGTTCGAAACGCCGGGCCGGTTCCCGCACGCGTTGTGCCGAACGCGTGCAGGCCCGCCCGTCACTGGCTCAAGGGCACGGCTCTTCGCCGTTCTGACCATTCATCTGACACCCCCCGCCGCCACCGAAACCACTGGGGCCACCGAACGCGGCAAGTCCGTTGCCGCCCGCTGCACCCCCAATACCGATACCACCGGGCCCGCTGGCACCCACGCCGCCGCTTGCTCCTGCAGCACCGCCGCTGCCGCCTCCACTACCGCCCCCGCTGCCACCACCTCCACTACCGCCACCGCTGCCACCGCCGCCGCTGCCACCACCACTGCCGCCGCCGCCACTGCCACCACCGCCACTGCCACCACCACCGCCACCACCGCCACCACCGCCACTGCCACCACCACCGCCACCACCGCCACTGCCACCACCACCGCCACCACCGCCACCATGGCCGCCATGACCACCGTGACCGCCGCAGCCGCAGCCGCCAGCACCGCCGATACCTACACCTACGCCGCCACCCGCTCCCGGGCCGCCGAATCCACCGAATCCGCCCACGCCGATACCACCACCACCGAAGCCGATGCCACCGCCCCCGCCGCGTCCGCCGCCACCACCTCCGGCATGGGCGGCGTTGATCGAAATGCCGCAGAGCATCGCGGCCGCCGCCGCTCCCACCAAAGTCGCCTTGAACCCGTTCATGGTCCCCTCCCCGCGCACATGCACGCCTCATTTCGGAACACGCCGCACCTCGCCATAAAGTGCAGCGTTACAGCGCCGGCGCATCAACGGGAAACGCGGGCAACAGGAAACCCACCCGCGCACAATGCGCGCAGGAGATCCTTCCCAACCGCCTGCGGGAATTCCGGGTTGGCGCTTCGCCATACACGATTCACATACGCGAATTCCGTGCCAGTCGACTCAACCCTTTGATTTGCAAAGAACTAATAACTCAATTTGCGAGACATCGTGAGACAGGCCGCGGAAAATGTATCGTTCATGAAACGCTTAAAACGCTGACAGCCGCGCCGAGCATCACCGGTCGCAACGGATGCTGCGTCGGACGCCCCACCCGCCACGGTCGGCATTCGTCACCCTCGCATACGCTCGCGCGCTTCGCGCAGCAACGCCTGCGGCGGCTTGCCCAGCGTGCGCACGAACGCGCGCCGCATGCGTTCCTCGTCGCCGAAACCCGTCACGTTCGCGACACGCGCAATGGACGCCTCCCCGGCCTCGAGCAGCGCCTGCGCCGCTTCGAGCCGAAGCTTCTCGATGGCCTTCGCCGGGGTGAGCCCTGTCTGCCGCGTGAATTCACGACTGAAGTGCCGCGCACTCCAGTGCACGTGCGCGGCCAACTGCTCGACCGACAGCGACTCGCGCAGATGCTCGCGCGCGTAGGCAAGCGCGGTGCGCACGCGATCCGAGCTGGGTTCGAGCGTCGACAGGGTGGAGAACTGCGATTGCCCGCCCGTCCGGCGGTAGTGCACGACGAGCAGGCGCGACGTTTCGCGGGCCACGTCGCCACCCCAATCGGCCTCCACCAAGGCGAGCGCAAGATCGATGCCGGCGGTCATGCCCGCCGACGTCCACACCGAGCCGTCGCGTACATAGATCCGGTCGTCTTCGACGATCACGCCGGGGTGCCGCTGTTGCAAGGCGCTCGCCTGTCCCCAGTGCGTCGTGGCGCGCCGCCCGTCGAGCAAACCGGCGTCCGCCAACGCGAAGGCGCCGGAACAAATGCTGCCCAGGCGTCGTACGCGAGACGCCAGCCGTACGAGCGCCTCGGCAAGTTCGGGCTGCGTCGGCACGACCCGCGTCGCGCCAGCTACCAGCACCGTGTCGAAGCGCCGCCGCCCAATCGCTTCCGTCGCCACGGCAATACCCGCGGAATCCCGCACCAGCCCGCCCGCCACCGACACCACGCTCACGGCATAGCGCGGCGCCGGTTGCTCGAAGTTGGCGATCTCGAAGACCGACATCGCCGCGAGCGAAATCATCTGGAAGCCCGGGTAGACCACCAACGCAATACGTTTCGTCATGACAGAAAGATCGAAGTGCGGCAATGACTGCGCGACGAAGCCATTCTAGTGACGCGCGACGAAGCGCGTCGGACAAGAATGTCCTGAAAGGAGGCTTTCATGTCATTTGAGACATCAAGGAACTGGGCCAGACTGGCTCTCATCGGCGTGGCAATTCCCCCGCCGCGAACGAGTTCCCTTCATTGCACAGGACATTCATCATGAGCCACACTCCGACCCCCGGCACTGCACTGATTACAGGCGCCTCCTCCGGCATCGGCGCCGTGTATGCCGACCGGCTCGCCCGCCGCGGGCATGATCTGATTCTCGTCGCCCGGAACACCGCCCGCCTGCGCGACGTCGCCCAGCGCCTGCGCGCGCAGACCGGCCGCCAGGTCGACATCCTCGGTGCCGATCTCGCCACACGTGACGGCCAGGCAGCGGTCGAAGCCCGACTGCGGGCGGACGCCGACATCGACGTGCTCGTGAACAACGCCGGCTTCGGTGCAGTCGCGCCCCTGCTGGACGCCGACGTCGAACAGATGAGCGCCATGATCGACGTGAACGTCACAGCGCTCACCCGCCTCACGTATGCCGCAGTACCCGGCTTCGTCGCGCGCGGGCGCGGCACGGTCGTCAACATCGCGTCCATCGTGGCCATCGCGCCGGAATTGCTCAACGGCGTATACGGCGCGACGAAAGCCTACGTGCTGGCCTTCACACAGTCGCTGCAACACGAGTTGGCGGACAAGGGCGTGCGCGTACAGGCCGTGCTGCCGGGCCCGACCATCACGGAGTTCTGGGAAGTGGCCGGCAAGTCGCACGAGGCGTTGCCGCAGACGTGGTTGATGTCGTCGCAGGATCTGGTCGACGCGTCGCTCGCCGGGCTCGATCAGGGGGAAATCGTGACGATTCCGCCACTGCAGGATGGCGAGGACTGGACGGCGCATGAAGCGTCGCGTCGCGCGCTGTCGCAAAAGCTCGCCCACGGCACGCCGGGCGCACGATACGCAGTGAAGGCGTGATGTCCCCGCCTTGATGGGGACCCGCTCGGCCGCCGGCTCGGTTCGCCTCAGTCAGTTCGCCTCGATCAGCTCGGCCGACGACTCGCGCAGGCATGCGGCGAACAACTGCGCGGCCGGCGTCGTCGTGTCTTCGCGCCAGTACAGAATCGCTTCGCCCAACGGCTCGAGCGGCGGCAACGGCAGCACACGCATCGTGCCGCGCTGCACATAGCGGCGCGCGAGCGAGAGCGGCAGGATCGACACGAAATCGCCGCCGCGCAGCAGCGACAGGTTCAACGCCAGCGAACTGGACTCGATCGCCGGGCGCTGCAGCGTCACGCCGCGCTCGGCCAGGATCTCCACCATCGTCGCAAACGCCGGCGAGCCACGCATCGGCGTGATCCAGCGCACCTCCTGCAAATCGTCCCAGGTGACCGGCGTGTCGGGGCCGCCCAGCGCGTGCCGCGCGCCGACCACGAAAACGAACGGCTCGTGATGCAACGATTCGTGGCGCATCACCGGCAAGTGCCCCGTCACGCGGTTTCGCCCCAGCGCCAGATCGAGATTGCCTTCGTCCATCATCTTGAGCAACCGGTCGAGCGTGGCTTCGACGAACGAGAACGACGCACTGGGCGCGCGCCGAGTGAACAGTTCGACGGCATGGGCGATGAGCGGCTGCGGAATCGTCACGACCGCGCCGAAGCGCACGTGCCCGGCAGTGCCGGCCGTCAGTGCGCTCACGTCACGCCGGGCCAGTTCGATCTGTCGCAGAATCTCGCGCCCGCGCTCGACCAGCACCCGTCCGATGCCTGTCAACTCAACGGCGTTGCCCACCCGGCGCAGCACCGGCGCGCCGAGTGCGTCCTCGATTTCGGCTATCTGCTTCGAGATGGCCGGCTGCGTGACATGAAAGGCCGCCGCCACGCGCGTGACCTGCCGCAACTCGCCCAGCGTCACCAGAATGCGCAGATGCCCCAGCTTCAGGCCGCTGCGGAAAAAGCGCTCTATCGAATTGTCGGTCGTGGACATGAGACGGTCTCGAAAAGCCCATGGGCGCGGAATCTCTTCCCCCCGCAGAGCCGACATCATAACCAAACGGTAATGTCGCGCACGCAAAGTGTGATTTGCCGCGCAGGCGGCGCGCGCCTTACCCTTCGATCGAGCAGCACTGCCGTAGCGAGAATTTCAGTGGCGCAGGCGAGGATCTGCGATGAAACGCCACGCCAGCTCCGGCAGGACTCGCGCATAACCGAATGCGCGGTGCGCAATGGCGGCTGCTCGATAATTCGACGTGCCCGACGGCACGCATTCACGGAGACAACACCCATGAGCACGTCCCTTTCCGGCGGCGCGCAGCCGCATGCCGGCGCGAGTTCCGCCCTGGACCCCGCCCAGCGCGACGCCCTGTATCGCAAGCTGACCTGGCACATCATCCCGTTCCTGTTCCTCGCGTTCATCGTCGCGTATATCGATCGCGTCAACGTGAGCTTCGCGAAGCTGCAGATGCTCTCGGATCTGTCGCTATCGGAGACCGTGTACGGGGCCGGCGCAGGTGTCTTCTTCCTCGGCTACTTCCTCTTCGAGGTGCCGAGCAACCTGATCCTGCACCGCGTGGGCGCGCGTATGTGGATCGCCCGCATCATGGTCACGTGGTCGATCATCTCGTGCCTCACGATGTTCACGCAGGGGCCGGTGTCGTTCTACGTGCTGCGCTTCCTGCTCGGCGTGGCCGAGGCGGGCTTCTTCCCGGGCATCGTGCTCTATCTGTCGACGTGGTTTCCGTCGAGCAAGCGCTCGCAGATCATCGCGCTGTTCATGGTGGCGATTCCGGTGTCGGGCGCCATCGGCGGCCCGCTTTCGGGTTGGATCATGCAGCGGTTCGGCGGCATGCACGGTTATGCCGGCTGGCAGTGGCTGTTCCTCATCGAAGGACTGGCGTCGCTGCTCGTGGGCATTGCCGCCTTCTTCGTGCTGCAGGACCGGATCGAGACGGTGAAATGGCTCAGCGCCGACGAGAAGCGTCTGCTGGCGCAGGATCTCGCGGCGGATGACCGCACGCGCGCGCATCACAGCGTGCGCGAGGTGTTCGGCAGCGGCAAGGTCTGGCTGCTCGGCCTGCTCTACTTCTGCATCGCGATGGGCAACTATGGACTGGTGTTCTGGCTGCCGACGATGATCCGCGCGGCCGGCGTGGCCAACCTCGGCAACATCGGTCTGCTCTCGGCCGTGCCCTCGCTGGTGAGCGCCGTGGCAATGATCCTGATCGCGCGCCACGCGGACCGGCACAACGAGCGCCGCGTGCACGTGGCCGTTTGCTGCGTGCTGGGGGCGACCGGCATGCTTGCGTCGGTGCTGCTCGCCGACCATCTGTGGTGGTCGATGGCCGCGCTCGTCGTGGCCGCCATCGGCATCAACTCGATCGCACCGGTCTTCTGGGGCATTCCGACGGCCATGATGGGCGGCGCCGGTGCGGCGGCCGCCATCGCGCTGATCAATTCGACCGGCAATCTCGCGGGCTTCGTCAGCCCGTATGTCATCGGCTTCCTGAAGGACAGCACCGGCCAACTGCTGCCGGGCATGATCGTGCTCGCCTGCGTGCTGGCGGCCGGCGCCGTCATCGTGCTCTCGCTCAAGCCGCAGCGGAGCCAAGCATGAGTGTTCCCGTCTGTCTCGTCACCGGCGCCGCCACAGGCATCGGTGCGGCCACCGCCCTGCGCTTCGCCCGCGAGGGCTGGGCCGTCGCCATCAACAACTTCGACGACAGCACCCGTGCGGCGGCCGAAGCCATCGCCGCACAGTGCCGCGAAGCCGGTGCGCAAACGCTCGTGATCGACGCCGACGTCGGCGACGACGCCGCCTGCCGACGCATGACCGAGGCGGTCGCTTCGCGCTGGGGACGGCTCGACGCGTTGGTGAACAGCGCCGGCACGACCCGCGTGATTCCGCACGGCGAGCTCGACGCCATCGACGCCGCCGAGTTCGAGCGCATCTACCGCGTGAACCTCATCGGCATGTTTCAGATGACGCGAGCCGCCTCCGGACTGTTGCGAGCGCGCGCCGCCGAGGCGCCATCGGCGTCGGTCATCAATATTTCGTCGCTCGCATCGCTGAACGGCACCGGCTCGTCGATCGCGTATGCCGCGTCGAAGGGCGCGGTCAACGCGCTCACGCTCTCGCTCGCTCGCAACCTCGCGCCGCACGTTCGCGTGAACGCCATCGCCCCCGGCATGGTCGACGACGGCCTGCTGCGCCGCGTGCTCGGCGACGAGGCCTACGGCCGCGTGGTCGACGGCATGCGCGAGAACGCGCCACTCAAGCGGGTTTCGCAGCCGTCGGAAATCGCCGGGCTCGCCTGGTTTCTGACCGCCCACGCGCCCGCGATGACGGGGCAGGTGCTCGCCATCGAAAACGGCCTGCTGCTCAATACCTGAGCCCCACGACAAGACTCAAGGACGTCCCCCATGACTGACCTGCACAAACACCGCTCGCGCACCGTGACCGAAGGTGTGACGCGTACGCCGCACCGCGCCTTCCTGCGAGCCACGGGCCTCGACGACGAAGCGATCGACAAACCCTTCGTCGCCATCGTCGACACGTTCGGCGAGAACACGCCCTGCTCGATGTCGCTCAACCAGATCTCCGACAACGTGCGGCTCGGCGTGGCCGCCGGGGGCGGCGTGCCGATTCGCGGCTCGGCCATCTCGGTGTCGGACGGCACCTCGATGAACCACTCCGGCATGCGCTTCTCGCTGGTCTCGCGCGAGACGATCGCCGACAGCGTCGAGCTCTTCGTGCGTGCGCACTGCTATGACGCGCTCGTCGGCGTGGCCGGTTGCGACAAGACGCTGCCCGGCATTCTGATGGGCATGGTGCGCGTGAACGTGCCCGGCGTGTTCCTGTTCGGCGGCGCGATGTTGCCGGGCGTGGCGCCCGACGGTTCGCAAGCCACGATCCTCACGGCCATCGAGGCGGTGGGCACGGCCCAGCGCGGCGACATGTCCGCCGAGACGCTGCGCGGCATCGAGAAACGCTGCACGCCGACGGCCGGCTCCTGCCCGGGACAATTCACCGCGAACACGATGGCCATGGTCGCCGAAGTGCTCGGCCTCGCGCCGCTGGGCTCCGCGATGGTGCCCGCCGTGTACAGCGAGCGCATCGCCATCGCCCGCCGGGCCGGGGAGAACGTCATGCGCGCACTGCGCAACGGCGGACCGCTGCCGCGCGATCTGGTCACGCGCAAGAGCCTGGAGAATGCGTGCGCCGCCGTGGCCGCGACCGGCGGATCGACCAACGCCATGCTGCATATCCCCGCCATCGCGCATGAAGCGGGAATCCGTTTCACACTGGACGACGTGTCCGAAGTGCTCGCCCGCACGCCGCTCATCGGCGACATGCAACCGGGCGGACGCTACCTGGCCGTCGACCTGCACCACGTCGGCGGCGTGCCCGCCGTGCTCAACGCATTGCTCGCCGGCGGCCATCTTCACGCCGACACGCTCACGCAAAGCGGCGAGACCCTCGAAGTCGCGCTGCGAGCGTTCCCCGGGCCAGACGGACGCGTCGTCAAGCCGCACACCGAACCGCTCTCGCCCAACGCCGGCCTGGTGGTACTTCGCGGCAATCTCGCCCCGGACGGCGCCGCGCTCAAGACGGCCGGGCTCAAACAACTGGTGTTCTCCGGCACCGCGCGCGTATTCGAGACGGAGGAAGACTGCATGGCCGTGGTCTCGGCGCAGGCCTACCGCGAAGGCGACGTGCTCGTGATTCGTAACGAAGGCCCGAAGGGCGGCCCCGGCATGCGCGAAATGCTGAGCGTGACGGCCGCGATCTACGGTCAGGGGATGGGAGAGAAGGTGGCGCTGCTGACCGATGGCCGCTTCTCGGGCGCCACGCGCGGCATGTGCATCGGTTATGTCGGCCCCGAGGCGGCGGCGGGTGGACCGATCCGCTTGCTTCGCGACGGGGATCGCATCCACATCGACGCCATCAAGGGTAAGCTCGATGTCGAACTCTCCGACGAGGCGCTCGCCGCACGCGCCGCCGAGGCCAAGCCGTTCGTGCGCGGCCACCTTGGCGGCGTGCTCGAGAAGTACGAAGCGCTCGTGCGACCGGCCAAGCTCGGCGCCGTCACGCATTCGGGGGCCGTGCAATGGCCCTACGAAGCCTCGCTCGGGGAGACGTCAACCGTTGTCGAGGATATGAAGCGATGACCCACCCACGTGTAGGCTTTTGCGGCATCGGCCGCATGGGCGAACCCATGACGCGGCGGCTGCTGGCCGCCGGCCATGACGTCGCCGTCTGGAACCGCTCGGCCGCGAAGCTCGCGGCCCTGACCGACGCCGGTGCATTGGCGTGCGTGACGCCGCAGGCGCTGGGCGAATTCGTCGATATCGCGCTGCTGTGCCTGGGCGACGGCAAGGCCGTGGAGGACGTCGTCTTCGGCGAGCACGGTCTCGTGCATGCCGCGACGCCGCCGCGCTGCCTCGTCGATCATTCGACGCTCTCGCCCGCCCTCACGCGCACGCTCGCCAGGCGCTGGGCCGAGGCGACCGGCAGCGTGTGGATCGACGCCCCGGTCTCCGGCGGCACGGGCGGCGCCGAGGCCGGCACGCTCGCCATCATGGCGGGTGGACCGGCCGCCGACATCGAGGCCGTGACGCCGGTGCTGCGCACGTTTGCGGCGCGCGTGACCCGCATGGGCGACGTGGGCGCCGGTCAGACGACCAAGCTCGCCAATCAGGCCATCGTGGCGACGACGCTCGCCGGTCTGGCCGAGGCGTTCGTGCTGGCCAAGCGCAGCGGCATCGACACGGCGGCCGTGCCGTCGGCGCTGCAGGGCGGCTGGGCCGACTCCATCCTGCTGCAAACGCTGTGGCCGCGCATGGTCACGCCGCCCGAACAGGCGACCGGCACCGTGCGCGTGATGCTCAAGGATCTCGATGCGATCGCCGAACTGACACACACGAGCGCGACCGTGCAGCGCGTGCTGCCCGAAGTGCGCCGCCTGCTGAACGATGCCGTGCAACGCGGCATGGCGGATTGGGATCTGTCGCAGATTTTCCGAATCGGCGAAGCGGAAAGCGCGCCGGACGCCTGACGTCGGCGCCACAGGCGCACGGCCCCCCCGGACGCATTGCACGCCCGTCGTGCGCCGCCGTCGGCAGCCGCGCAATGGCGGCGGCGATACGACCGCGCCCTGCGCAGAGAGCGCGGTCGTCCTCTCTTACTTCACCTTCACGGTGGCGTAGTTCTGCCGTCCGAACGGGCTCACCTGATAGCCCGAGACTTCCGCCCGCGTGATCACCGCGGCGATCGGGTTGGCCAGCGGAATCCACAGCGCATCTTCCTTGATCGTCTTCTGCGCGGCCTGGTACTTGGCCGTGCGCGCCGCGATGTCGGCGGTGCGTTTGCCGTCGCTGATCAGCTTGTCGAGATTGGCGTCGCAGAAGCGGGCGAAGTTCGTGCCCGAGGTCACGGCCGCGCAACTGAATTGCGGCGTCAGGAAGTTGTCCGGATCGCCGTTGTCGCCCGACCAGCCCATGAACAGCAGATCATGCTCGCCCGCCTTGCCGCGGCGAATCAGCTCGCCCCACTCGACCGTCTTGATCTGCGCGCGCACGCCGATCTTCGCCAGATCGCTTTGCAGCATCTCAGCGCCTACGCGCGGGTTCGGATTGAGCAGGCTGCCGCTCGGACGCGTCCAGATCGTCGTCTCGAAGCCGTCGGGGAAACCGGCGTCCGCCAGCAGTTTCTTCGCCTTCTCGACGCTGTGCGGATAGTCGGCGACGTTCTTCGCATAGCTCCACGTGTTGGGCGGATAGACGTTGACCGCCGGCGTTGCCGTGCCCTCGAAGACCTGCTTGACGTAGCTCGGCTTGTCGAACGCGATGTTGAGCGCCTGGCGCACGCGCACGTCGTTCAGCGGCTTGTGCTGCGTGTTGATGGCGACGAACGCCGTCATGAACGCGGGCGTCTCCACCACGCGCAGGGCCTTGTCGCCGCGCGCGGCCTGCACGTCGAGCGGCTTGGGCGAGAGCGCGATCTGGCACTCGCCGACCTTGACCTTCTGTGCGCGCACGGCGGCGTCCGGCACGATGGTGTAGATGAGACGCTCGGACGCGGGCGCGCCGCCGAAGTAGGCCTTGTTCGCGTCGTAGCGCACGACGCTGTCCTTCTGGTAGCTGCGGAAGACGAACGGCCCGGTGCCGATCGGGCGCGCGTTGAGTTCATCGGTCTTGTTCGCGGCGATGAGCTTGTCCGCATACTCGGCCGAGTAGATCGACGCGAAGCCCATCGACAGCATCGACAGGAACGTGGCCTCGGGCTCGGACAGCGTGAAGCGCACCGTGTTCGCATCGACCTTCTGCACCGACTTGATCAGCTTGCCGAGCGAGAGCGATTGCGCATGCGGGAAACCCGACGGCGTGAGCTTGTGCCACGGCGCGTTGTCGTTGAGCATGCGATCGAACGTGAAGACGACGTCGTCGGCATTGAACGCGCGCGTCGGCTTGAAGAGATCGTTGCTGTGAAAGCTCACGTTCGGGCGCAGCGCAAACGTGTAGGTCAAACCATCGGGGCTCACTTCCCACCTGGTTGCGAGACTCGGCACGACCTTCGCCTGCGCGGCGTCGAATTCGACCAGCCGGTTGAACACCGGATCGGCGGACGCGTTGGTGGTCGTGAGCGAGTTGTAGCGCACGACGTCGAAGCCTTCCGGACTGGCTTCGGTGCATACGGTGAGGGCCTTGGCATGGGCCGCGAGCGGCACGAGCGGCAGGGACAGGACAGTCAGAACGGCAGCGATGGTATGACGCGAGCAACGGCGCATGAGCTTCTTCTCCAGGAAGTCGATGTCGGATGGCACAACAACGGCGCAGAATAGCGCAAATTCAGGACACCTGCCCTTGCCCCGCCGAATAACCATATATCGGCGGTTCGCAATGCCGAAACCGCGTGTCAGTTCTGCCAACCAAACGCCCGCACCCGATGCACGATGCTGTCGCGCGCGGCGACCACCGTCAGACGCGAACTCACCGACATGTCATAGAGATATCGCGTGCGCCCCGCGTAGGGCACGCTCACGTAGGGATGGGAAATCAGCGGTACGTCGGCGTGCGGCTCGGGCGCGTCGCCCTGGCCCGCCAGACGGGCCAGGCATAGCCGGTGCGCGGCGTCTCGCGACGGCGCGAGCGGATTGTCGGACAACACCTCGGGCGATGGTGGCTCGTCCGCACTCCCCAGCGCGGGGACGTGCGCCGCAAGCGCCAATGGGCCCTGCCCCAGCGCGACGAACAACCACAACCCGGCATGCGCCATGTCCACCCGCACCTTCCCGTGCGGCCCGTCGCACTCCATCGACGACACGCCGGGCGTTGCCGCGGGCACCGGCGCGTGGGCAGGCGAGCAATGGAACCAGCGGCCGAAGATCCAGCGCATGGCAATGCGCTCGGAGAGAAATCGGTGACGCATCTGCGTACGCGGCAAACGACGCGCCAACGCCTGCTCGGTCGCCGAAAGCCAGATCGTCCCGTCGTCGGGACCGCCGACGGCCGTCCCCGTCGCCCCGAACGGCCGTCCCGCCAACAAAAAGCGCCAGAGCCACAGTTCGTCGCTGGCACATTGGGAAAGTGGCTTGACAGCGGTGGCGTCCGATCCGCTCGCTGCCACGCTCCCGTCGCTGCTCGCGAGCGCACGATGGCGCGCGCCGCCGCCCGGCACTTTTCGCTCGTCCTGCCCGAATTGCCCCAGCGGCACGTACGTCAGCGAAGGCGTCGGGATCGAGGCCACGCGCGGCGTCAGATCGAGCGTGCGTTTCAACGTCAACATTTGCGACCTCCACAGGCGAGGTCTCCGGTGACGCGGTCCATGCATCGCAACTTGCCCTCGCCTCGGCACGCAAGTCGGTCGCACCCGGCGCATGCACGTCACCGGCGGCCATTCATTCGATCAAAATAGAAATGAGAATCATTATCAAATGATAACACAAGGACGACCGTACGAACGGCCGCCGAGGAGGGCGAAGAATGGGAAGACGAGGGCTGCAAGCCCCGATATTTCAGGCGCTGGCCGGCAACGGCGGCCGATAGCCGAGTGCGTGGCTCGCGGCCAGCGCTTCGCGGCGCACGGCTTCGCCGATGGGGCCGTCCATGCGGGCGTCGAAGCCGCCGGTCGCGCCCAGCGCCGTGATGACGCCGACGAGCCGGCCGTCATAGTTGAAGACCGGCGCAGCCAGTGCGCTGATGCCCGTGAGGTTGGTGTCGCGCACACTGGCCCCCTGCGCCGCACGCACCGACGCGCGCAACGTGCCGATCGGGTCCAGCGGATCGAGTTGGGCGCGATGTTCGGGTGTCGCGTGGGCAAGTTCGCTCTCGGCCATCGCCAGCACCTGCGGATCGTCGAGCAAGCCGAGGAATACACGTCCGGCGGCGGACCACAGCACGGACATGACCGAGCCGATACGCACGTTGATCGTCACCGGCAGCCCCGGCTCCTCGAAACGTACGATGGTCGGCCCCTTGTTGCCCATGACCGCAATGAAACAGGTGACGTCGAAGGCTTCGCGCAGACGCACGAGCGCCGGCTCGGCAGCCCGGACGGGATCGGCCTGTCGCATGGCGGCCACCCCGATCAGCATGGCTTCGAGGCCGAGGTAATAGTGTTGGGAGTCGGCGTCCTGCGCGACCAGCCCCTCCTCCACCAGACTCATCAGATAACGGTGGACCTTGGCGGGGCTTTGCTGCACGTGCTGCGCCAGCATGGTGAGACTCGCGCGACCGCCCAGACGGGCCAGTCCCTTGAGCACGACCATGCCGGTCTCGGCCGACTGGACGCGTTGCCGGCGCCCGCGCTCGCGAGGCATCTCGGCATTGTCGGTGCCGACATTTCCGGCATTTTCAGCATCCTGCAAGCCATCGAGGCCGGACGCGCCGACGCCGTCAGCCGTACGGGAAAGCGCGGCGGCACTGCGCGTGCGGCCGGCGGTGGGTCGTTTTGTTGTCGTCATCGGCGAGATTTTAAGACGCAAATCGACGTCGTCCGACATCGGGGGTCTAGAGGTTAACCCCAGTCCACCAATTTACGCAATGCGTATTATATTTACGCTTAACAGATCAAGAGAATGCGACTCCCTGTATGCGCGAGCGCCGCGACATCGGACGGATCGCATCGGATGAGGAGACGTCAGGCAGCCGCGCCCGCGGTTCGCGTGGGCACACTGTGCGCCGGTCCGACGCTCCTCTACACTTGTTTCATTGCGTGTGTCGCCGCGAGTCCCGCGTGGCCGGCGTCACCCCCGACCCAGAGAGCGTGAACGGATGAGTCAAACGATTGCCCCCACCCCCGATACGACCGCGGCCAGCGCCGGCGGCTGCCCCTTTCATCAGAAGACCGACCTGCGGGCGCCCAACGGCTGTCCGGTCAGTGCGCGTGCGGCCGAGTTCGATCCGTTTGAAGACGGCTATCAGCAAGACCCGCCGGAATATGTGCGCTGGGCGCGCGAGCAGGAACCGGTGTTCTACAGTCCGAAGCTCGGCTACTGGGTCGTGACGCGTTACGACGACATCAAGGCGATTTTCCGCGACAACATCACGTTCAGCCCGTCGATCGCGCTGGAGAAGATCACGCCGACCGGGCCGGAAGCCAACGCCGTGCTCGCGTCGTACGGCTTCGCGCTCAACCGGACGCTGGTCAACGAAGACGAGCCCGCGCACATGCCGCGCCGCCGCGTGCTGATGGAGCCGTTCACGCCGGAACATCTCAAGCATCACGAACCGCTCGTGCGGCAACTCGCACGCGAGTATGTCGATCGCTTCATCGACGACGGCCGCGCCGATCTCGTCGACCAGATGCTGTGGGAAGTCCCCCTCACGGTGGCGCTGCACTTCCTGGGCGTGCCCGAAGAGGATATGGACAAGCTGCGCGAGTACTCCATCGCGCACACGGTCAACACGTGGGGACGCCCGAAGCCCGAGGAACAGATGGCCGTCGCACACGCCGTGGGCAATTTCTGGCAGCTCGCGGGCAAGATTCTCGAAAAAATGCGTCAGAACCCGGACGGTCCGGGCTGGATGCAATACGGCATACGCAAGCAGAAGGATCATCCGGAAGTCGTCACCGACTCCTATCTGCATTCGATGATGATGGCCGGCATCGTCGCCGCGCACGAGACGACGGCGAACGCCACGGCCAACGCGATGAAGCTGTTGCTGCAGCATCCGGACGTCTGGCGCGAAATCTGCGAAGACCCATCGCTGATTCCCAACGCGGTCGAGGAGTGCCTGCGACACAACGGTTCGGTGGCCGCGTGGCGTCGTCTGGCAACGAAGGACGTGACCATCGGCGGCATCGACATTCCTGCGGGATCGAAGCTGCTGATCGTGTCGTCGTCGGCCAATCACGACGAGCGTCACTTTGCCGATGCCGATCTGTTCGACATCCGCCGTGAAAACGCGAGCGACCAACTGACCTTCGGCTACGGCTCGCACCAGTGCATGGGCAAGAACCTCGCGCGCATGGAGATGCAGATCTTCCTCGAGGAATTCACGCGCCGCCTGCCGCACATGAAGCTTGCGGCGCAGAAGTTCACATACGTCCCGAACACGTCGTTCCGCGGCCCGGAGCATCTGTGGGTCGAATGGGATCCGGCGCAGAACCCCGAGCGCCGCGACCCGGCCGTTCTGGAGCGCCACTCGCCCGTGCGCATCGGCGAGCCGTCGGGTCATAGCGTCACGCGTCCGGTCGTGGTCGAGTCGGTCACGCCGGTGGCCGAGGGCATCGTGAAGCTCCGTCTCGTGGCGCCGGACGGTCGCGCGCTGCCGCGTTGGGCGCCTGGCTCGCACGTCGATGTCGAGTGCGGCGACACCGGGCTCTCGCGCCAGTATTCGCTGTGCGGCGATCCGGCGGACGCAGGCGCCTTCGAAATCGCGGTGCTGCACGAGCCGGAAGGCCGTGGCGGCTCGAACTGGATGCACACGCAGGTGCGCGTCGGCGATCGGCTGCGCATTCGCGGCCCGCGCAATCACTTCCGTCTGGACGAGAACACGCCGCGTGCGATCTTCGTCGCCGGTGGGATCGGGGTGACGCCGATTGCCGCGATGGCGCGTCGCGCGAAGGCGCTCGGCATCGACTACGAGATCCATTACAGCGGTCGCAGCCGTCGCACGATGGCGCTCGTCGACGAACTGCAGGCGCTGCATGGCGACCGTCTGCATCTGTGGGTGAAGGACGAAGGCCGGCGCGCGGACTACGCACAACAGTTCGCCACGCCGCAAGCCGGCACGCAGATCTACGCCTGTGGCCCCGTGCGCATGCTCGACGGGCTGGCCGAATGCTGCGCGCATTGGCCGGAAGACTCGCTGCGCGTGGAGCATTTCCAGTCGAAACTGGGCACGCTCGATCCGGAGAAGGAGCATGCGTTCGAAGTCACGCTCAAGGATTCCGGCATCACGGTCGCGGTGCCCGCCGACCAGACGCTGCTCACCGCCCTGCGCGCTGCGAACATCGACGTGCAGAGCGACTGCGAGGAAGGTCTGTGCGGCTCATGCGAGGTGCAGGTGATCGAAGGCGAGGTAGACCATCGCGACGTGGTGCTCACGCGCGCCGAACGCGATGCGAACACGAAGATGATGTCGTGCTGCTCACGCGCCTGCGGCAAAAAACTGGTGCTGGCACTGTGATGCGGTAACGCGGATATCGCGACAGCTCGCGGTAATCCCTGCTGCGATGGAAAACGACAAGGGGCGCCGTTCACCACGGCGCCCCAGATTGCTGACGAACCCCTCGTTTTTCGGAGCGAGGGGTTTCGTCTTTCTGGAATCAGGATTGCGGACTCGCCGCGAGCGAGCAGTCGAATCTGCTGGGCAAACGGCTCACCAGGCGCAGCAGGATGCGTACGAAGCGCCAATCAGGACCCGCTAGCCCGTTTTTCTTGCTCCGTTCCAGCAGCATCGCGATCTTCTTGATGTTCTGCGCCGTCGCAGCCAGCAAGCACTGCTCGGCCACCTTGCGTAGTCCACGCATGCGCGCATAGCGATGCCCGTGCAGTTGCTTGGCATCGGCGAAGCTGCGCTCCACCGTCTCCTTGCGCCGGGCGTAAATGCGTTGGCCCCATTGCGTTAGACGTCGCGCATCGACTCGCTCCTTGGCGCGTTCCCAGACGTGGCGCGTCACCACCTTCACTGCGTTGGCACTGTTCGTGCACTGCGCGCGTACCGGGCAGCGCCAGCATATCTTCGGATTGGATTTGTACTCCCGATAGCCGAGCCGATTGGTCGTGCTGTAAGGCAGCGCCTGTCCCTGTGGGCACACATACTCGTTGCGATACGCGTCGTACTTGAACTGCCGTTTGTAGAACAGGCCCGGCTTGTGGTTCGGCGTGCGATAGCCCATTACCCCGGCAATCTCCCGCTCCTCCAAGCCTTGGCATACCGCCGGCGTGAAGTAGCCCGCATCTAGCCCAACCGCCTCCACCTTGAACTCGAAGCGCTCGCGCTGTCGGTCCAGCCGATCCAGATACGGCTGGCTGTCGTGCACCGAGGCCGGCGTCACATGCGTATCGGTGATGATCGCGTGCTTCGCGTCCACCGTGCGATGGTCCAGATAGAAGAATCCCTTCGGCTTGCCGTCCCGCACCATGTAGCCGCTGTCCGGATCGGTCCGGCTGATCTTGGTGTCCTTGCTCGACGGCGGCTCATCGTCGTCACGATCGAGCGGCTTCTTGCCGTGCGCCGCCCGATCCGCATCCACCGCGGCATTGAGTGCCTGCGTATATGCCGCGGGCGTCTGCTCCAGCTTTACCACGTCGAACTTGTTCTTGTTCGCGTTGGCCTTCAGGTGCGTACTGTCCGTGTACAGCACCCGACCATCGACCAGCCCACGCTTGATCGCCTGACGCACGATCTCGTCGAAGATCTCTTGGTACACCGCCGTGTCCGTGAAGCGCCGTCGGCGATTCTGCGAGAACGTCGAGGCATCCGGCACCTTGTCGGTCAGCCGAAAGCGGGCGAACCAGCGATAGGCGACGTTCACCTGTACCTCGCGCATCAACTGCCGCTCGCTGCGCACCCCAAACAGATAGCCAATGAACAGCAGCTTGAACATCACCACAGGATCGAGCGCGGGCCGCCCGTTGTCCGCGCAGTACAGATGCGCGACCTTCTCGCGGATGAATTCGAAATCCACCGCCGCGTCGATCTGGCGCAGTAAGTGGTCCTTTGGCACGAGTTCCTCGAGCGTCACCATCTCGAGTTCGTGCTGCGTGGGCGTTGGCGTCTTCAACATCCCGCTATTAAAAACAAAACCCTCGCACTTGGCGAGGGTTTGTCAGCAATCTGGGGCGCCGTTCACCACGGCGCCCTTTGTTCATTGGTGGTTCAGTGCGACTGCGCCGGGCGACGCATCATCAGCATGGCGATGAGGGCGAGTAACGAGAAGCCGCACATCACCGTGGCGAGCGGGCGTGGCGTACCGTCGTTGAGCGCCCCCAGCAAGCCGCCCGCCGCGAAGCCCAGGCCGTACTGCACACTGCCCACGAGCGCCGCCGCCGCGCCGGCGCGAGTCGGATGGTTGGCCAGCGCGCCGGCGACCGAGTTCGCCGTGATGATGCCGCGCAACGACATGAACAGAAACAGCAACGCCACCATCAGCGGCAGGATCGCAATGCCCAGCCACGCCGTGGCGCAAAGCACCGTCGTCACGATGGCGCAGCCGACGATGCCGACGCGCATGAGCCGGTAGGCGCCGATCTGCCCTACACGCCGCGAGTTGAACATCGTCATCGACGCCATGCCCACGATGTTGATCCCGAAAAGCACGCCGAAAATCTGCGGCGAGACGTGGAAGTACTCCATGTAGACCAGCGGCGTACCGGTGATGTACGTGAACGAGGCGCCGAACACCGCCCCGCCCGCGAGCATGTAGCCCACGAAGTGCGGGTCGCGCAGCAAATGCCAGTACGACATGACGACCGCGCGCGGGCCGCCCTGCGTGCGCGCATGCGCAGCCCCCGTCTCCGGCAAGCGCCACAACGCGAGCATGGCCACCGCGCCGAACACCGCCAGAATGGCGAAGATCACCCGCCAGCTCGTGAAGCGCAGCATCTGCCCGCCGATGAGCGGCGCGACGATGGGCGCCACGCTCATCACGAGCAGCATGATCGAGAACGCGCGAGCACTGTTGCGCGGTCCATAGACGTCGCGCACGATCGCCTGGGCGATCACCGGCATCGCGCAGCCGCCGAGCGCCTGCACGAAGCGCCACATCATCATGTGATCGATGCTGTCGGCGAACGCACAGCCGATGCTGCCGAAAATGTAGAGCGCAATGCCGGCCGCCATCGGGCGACGGCGGCCGAAACGGTCCGCGAGCGGCCCCCACAACAACTGCCCGAACGCAAAGCCGAGAAAGAAGTACGACAGCGTGAGCTGAGCGGCCGCCGCGCTCGCCCCCAACTCGTGACGCATCGTCACAAGCCCCGGTAGATACATGTCGGTGGAGGCGGGCGCAATCATCATGAACAAGCCGAGAATGCCCAGCAAGACCCGCTCGGAAGGCAACGCAGGAGAAAGTTCGGACGTCGATGTCATTGTCGTTATGGTGAGCGCCGCGATGCACGCCGCGCCTGAGGTGAAGCCGGGGTGCCGTGACGCGGCAAGACCTGAAACCGCCTGCGTATTCCGCACTGCCGCGGCAAATGGCACAACGCCCGCCATGATACCGCCGGCGGGCGTTGCATTTTCATACTCGATCGTTATGGCAGCACTAACCTCTGCTTATGCCAACGGCGGGCGCATCAGTTGGCTGTCGCGGCGCGCAGGCTTGCGCCGCCGCGCTGCGTGCGGGCAATGGCGAGCACGCCGATCAGCGACACGCACGCAGGCACGGCCGCCGCCAGGAACAGCGACGACGAGGACCACTGCAGATGCATGAGCGCGCCGCCAAGCACCGGGCCCAGCACGGAACCGATGCGACCGACGCCCAGGCTCCAGCCGATGCCCGTCGAGCGCAGCGACGTCGGATAGTACGTCGCGGCCAGCGCATTGAGCGCCGGCTGACCGCCGATGATCGAGAAGCCCGCGAAGAAGATCGCAACGAACACCGCCACCATCGACACCATCACCACCGGGTTGCCGATGGCCGCCGTGGCCGCAATGGCGATGAGGAACGTGACCGCGAGCACACTCGTGAAGCCCACGCGATCGATCACTCGACCGAGCAACAACGTGCCGATCACGCCGCCCGCCCACAGGGCCGTGCCGGCCATCACGGCGACTTGCGTCGAGTAGCCGGCGTCGCGAATCACCGTCGGCAGCCAGTTCGACAGGAAGTACATGTCGAGCAGATTGGCGAAGTTGATGACCCACAGCAGCAACGTCACGCGCGCACGGCCGTCCTTGAACAGTTCCACGAACGGCATGCCCTTGGCCTTCTGCTCGTCGAGCACGAAATTCGCATCGACGGGAATGTTCGCGGCGGGCGCCACACGCATCAACTGCTTGCGAATGCGCGCGCGGTCGCTCTTCCTGAACATCAGGAACTGGATCGACTCGGGCAGCGACGCCCACATCAGGAAACCGAGCACCAGCGGAATCGCGCCGCCGATGTAGAACACGGCGCGCCAGCCCAGGCTCGGGATGATGGCCGCCGTGATCAGGCCGCCCACCACGCCGCCGAGCGTGAAGCCGCACGACACGATCATCATGAGCGAGACGCGAATGCGTCGCGGGCTGTACTCGCCCGCGAGCGCCATGGCGTTGGGCATGATGCAGCCCAGCCCCAGACCGGCGGCGAAGCGCCAGACCACGAGTTCGGTGATCGTGTTGGCAAAGCCGGTCACGATCATGCACACCGAAAAGAACAGCGTCGCGCCGATGAGCACCGGGCGGCGGCCCAGCTTGTCGGCCAGCGCCGAGAACGTCAGCGAGCCCACCAGCATGCCGAACAGTCCCGCGCCGAACACCGGCGAGAGCGTTTCCTTGGCAATGCCCCACTCGCGGATCACCACCGGCGCCACGTAGCCCATGGCCTGCACGTCGAAACCGTCGACGACCAGGCACATCGCGCACAACACAATCACCCACCACTGATAAGGCCCGAGGCGACTCTCGTCGATCAACGCACCCACATTCACTTCTGCTGCTTTCATCCTGTCTCCAAACATTCTCGCAACTTCATGGCATTGCGTCCCGGTCGAGGCGCCGGCGTCTTCTGTCGTTGCCTCGCATTGGGCCCCCTGCCGCCCCCCGTCAGGCCGGCAAGGCATTCGCGCGCTGGGTCGGAGGATGGGACGCTCCCATCCTCTCTCGCGTCAAATTACGCTTTGCGGAAGTTTATATTGCCGAACGTAAATCACTGCTCGGTGTAAACACTTAGATCTGATGTCGCTCCCACGGCGATTCCCGTCACGTGCCACAGAAAGGCGCGCAGCGCTCAGAGGGAGACGAGCACAGGGGCGTCGGCGTTGGCGTAACCCGAAACGAAGCGCTTGCGCGTGCCGTCGGGCAGATAAACCGAACGCTCCACGCGCCCGATGTCCGCGCCATACACATGGATGCTGACGGACACGCGGTCGTCGAAGGCGTTGCGCACCTGGTGGATGTCGCCGAGCGTCGGCGAGACGGCTTCGACGTCGCCCGGTTGCAAGCGCACGGGTTGCGCCGAGACCTGCAGGCGGCCATCGTCCGACACGCTGAACGGCAACGAGTCCTCGGCGCCGCGCAACATGCCGATCAGCCCCCAGACGGTGTGATCGTGGACCGGCGTGGACTGCCCCGGCCCCCACACGAAGCTCACCACGCTAAAGCGAGCGTGCGGGTCGACGTAGAGGCAGTACTGCGTGTAGCGCTCGGGATCGGGTCGGGCGCAGGCGTCGGGCAACCAGTCGTCGCGGGCAACGAGGGCAGCCAGTGCCGTGCGGCCTTCGGCGATCAACGTGGCTTCGTCCGATGTCTGCGCCACCAGGCGCGTCATGGCCGCAACGAACGTTCTCAAGGGCGCGAGGGCGTCCGGAGTGCCCTCGGAGCGGATCGCGTCGACGGCGTGAACCGGGCGTGGCGGAATGGCGGGCAACGTCATGCTCATCTCCTCGAACGGCGGCGGGCGCGGCCTCGACTTTAGCGCCTGCGTACCAGACTTGTGGTTTTTCTCCATCCGAGCGGTGACGCGATGCTCGGTGCGTGCGCCGTAACGCCATATCGGGCGGGGAAACAGGTGTCGATGATGCAAAAAAGCGACGAATTGTCGCAGTTGTGGTTTTTCTACAAGTTTTTTTGCCAGAGGTTTACCCGTCTAGGGATTTCCCTGATATAGTTGCACCTGTCTCCTCCACCTCCTCCTGGTGGATTTCACGGCCAGCAACGCGCTGGCCGTTTTTTTTGCCTGTACATCTTCCCCGACGAACAATCGACCAACGGATCGTAATGCATTCGCGGTGCGAAGCTTGGGCTTGCCCTGCGGGCGATGCGCACTCCTGCGCTACACTCGCCGGCATGAAGATCGCTCCGCTCACCGCCCTGCTCTGTGCCCTGCCGCTTGCCGGCTGCTATGTCGTGCAGTATCCGGGAGGCGCGCTGACGCTGTCTCCGACGCCCACCGCCCCGCAGGCGATGCGCGCCGCGCCCGGCGCAACCGATGTGTCGACTGCGCCGGTGCCGACGCCGAGCGTCACATCCGCACCGGTGAAAGCCGCTGCGCCACCGCCGCCGGGCAAGGCTGCGCGTCAAACGTATCCGAACGGCTCGCCGGTGCCACCGGATTACCGACCGCAGGCCGCGCCGTCCTCGCGCACGCCTGTCTATCCGAATGGATCGCCCGTGCCGCCGGACTATGTGCCGCCGCCCGCGCCGAGAGCTGCTACGAATGCACAGCCGTCCGTTCCGTATGCAACAGATCCCGGCTACGTGCCGTACCCGGCCTATTCCGCTTATCCGACTTATTCAGCTTATTCGGCCTATACCCCCTATCCCGCCTACCCAAGCTATCCGGTGTATGGCGGCTACGCGCCGTATTACCCATCGTTCGCCCCGTCGCCGTGGATCAGCAACGTATCGTTTTCATTCTCGTGGGGGCGCGGCTGGGGTGGCTGGGGCGGCCGTTGCTGCCATCGCTGGCGCTGAACGGCACACCTGCGGCCTGACTTCCTGATCGATTCGAATCCGAAACGAGCACGCGCTCAGTGAGCGGTGGCGTTCTCGCGCGCGACACGATCCTCGATGCGTTTCTCGATACGCTTGCGAATCTGTTCGGCAGCGCCCGTCGCGTCGTCGGCTTCGATGCTCGAATATTCGCAACGTCCTATGTAGCTGCCGTCGCAATAGGCGTCGACGGCGCCGTCGAAGCGATCGTCGGCGCGTGGCGTGACGGCGCCCTCCAGATCGAACGGACGCCCAGGCGGCGTGCTGCTGACGTAGTGCCAGGAAAAACGGAATGATTGAGTCACATGTCCCCCTTCGATAAAGCGACAGCTATGGACTGCCGGACCAATGCTGTTTTTCCGGAAATCGTAACATGTTCATAATGCACGGCAAGCACACGAAAAAAAACGGCCCGCCAATGCGGCGAGCCGGATAGTCCGTGGAGGTCGGGGGCACATCAGGACCACGGTGATTTCACTGTAGTTCCGAATCGATGTCGTTATTCTCGGTAATTTGCCTGATGCGGCGCATATTTATTGCCGACAGTCGACAGACCGTTCGTGCTTTCCCTCAGACGCCCCCCTCGACCAGACGACGCACCAGCCCCACCGCTACCCGCCTTCCTGTGCGCGGCCGTGCATTTCCGTCAACGCATGGCGCACGACCTGACGCAGCGGCATGGGCAATGCATCGGGTTGCCAGACAATGGAATGCGCGAAGTCGTGGCTGCCGCACGTGCCCCTCCACGTCAAACGCCCATCGGACGCGCATCGCGCGCGACGGCCAGTGGGACGAAAGGGGGTCGGTGCTCGGGTAATGTGACGCCCAACGCTTCCTCCCATGGCTTCGCCATGACACTCAAATTTCGCAATCCAGCGAGTGGGGATGTCGTCGAGATCACGTATATGTCGTGCGTCGCGGCGTTCTTCCTCGGACCGCTCTACCTGCTGGCGTACGGCTTTGCCTGGCACGCGCTCATCTGGACCCTTCTCGCCATCGGCCCGGCACTGCTCTGGCGCGAGTCGGCGCTGGCGATTTCGCTACCGCTCACCTGTCTGCTCTACTCGCTGATGATCCATCCGCTGCTCA
This sequence comes from Pandoraea pulmonicola, assembly GCF_000815105.2. Taxonomy (NCBI): domain Bacteria; kingdom Pseudomonadati; phylum Pseudomonadota; class Betaproteobacteria; order Burkholderiales; family Burkholderiaceae; genus Pandoraea; species Pandoraea pulmonicola. Next base: position 3,780,860 of record NZ_CP010310.2, read on the forward strand.
TCGGCAGATTGCGCGCGAACGGCTGGGTGCCCACACGCGAAGACGCACTGCCCAGCGCGCGGCAACGCGGCTACGACGGCCATACGCATGCCGTCGACGAAACCGCGTGCCCGTATTGCGCCGAGACCATCAAGCGGCAGGCGGTGCGCTGCCGTCACTGCCTGGCGAATCTGCCGGCAACATCGCAATGAATTTCGCCAGCGCCGCCGAGCCGTGCGCCGTACGGTAGGCGAGGCTGATCGGCGCGCGCGGCACGTCGCCCTCGACCGGCCAGAAGCCCATGCCCGGCGTGCGGATCTGGCGCACTGACGCCGGCACCAGCGACACCCCGAAGCCCGCGGCCACCATCGGCACGATGGAAGTGATCTGCGGCGCCTCCTGCCCCAGCTTCGGCTGGAATCCCGCCGCCTCGCAGGCGGCGACCGTCCGGTCGTACAGCGCCGGACTGATCTCCCGTGGCAACAGAATGAACTCGTCCTGCGCAAGCGCGGCGAGCGGCACACGCTTTCGTGCACACATGGGATGACCCAGCGGCAGCACCACCACCATCGGTTCATCCACCACCGGCAGCATCTCGATGCCTGGTGGCACGTGCACCGGCGTGCGCACGAACGCGGCATCGACGGCCTCCTCCGTCAGCGCGTCCAACAGGCTCGCGGTGTTGCTCTGCTGCGGATGCAATTGCACGTCGGGATACTGCGCGCGGAAGTCGCGAATCCACGCCGGGATGCGCGGCTCGAAGTACGTTGCACCGGCGAAGCCGATCCGGATGCGTCCCGCTTCGCCTCGCGAGATCTGCTGCATGCGGCGCTTGACCCGCGCCACGCGCTCCAGGATCTGACGCGCCTCCGGCATAAACGCCTCGCCGAGTTCGGTCAGCGCGACATCGCGCGGCAAGCGCACGAACAGCGGGCCGCCCAACTCCGCTTCCAGTTGCCGGATCTGCAGACTCAGCGGCGGTTGCTGAATGCCCACGCGCGCCGCCGCCCGCGTGAAATGACGCTCCTCGGCCACCGCAATGAAATATTGCAAATGCCGCAATTCCATGACTACCCCTGTCTGCCCGGCCCCGCAGGGCTTCGCGCCGGCAATACATTAAAAGTATGAAAATCAATTGTTCAATATATTGGAAATGTGATCCACGGGTCAATACACTTCGAGTCGAGCGTGGCCAGGTGCATCGTTTGCGGCCACGCGAAGAATTCACGAGATTCGAATAAGAGAGACGAGGAGCCTCACGATGTTTGAAGACCGCATCCGCCTGGCGTCGCTGCGCGACCGGGTGATGAGCGCCGACGACGCGGCCAAGCTGGTTGGCGACGGCATGGTGGTGGGCATGAGCGGGTTCACCCGCGCCGGCGACGCCAAGGACATGCCGCTGGCACTGGCGCGACGCGCCCAGGCTCACCCGATGAAGATCACCCTGATCACCGGCGCGTCGCTGGGGCACGATTCGGACAAGACGCTGACCGAGGCCGGCGTGCTCGGCAAGCGACTGCCGTTCCAGGTGGACACCACGCTGCGCAGCGCGATCAATCGCGGCGAGGTGATGTTCGTCGATCAGCATCTGTCCGAGACGGTCGAATTCCTGCGCGCCGGTCAGTTCGGCAAGCTCGACGTGGCGGCGATCGAAGCCGTTGCCATCACCGAGGACGGCGGCCTGGTGCCGAGCTCGTCGGTCGGCAATTCGGCGAGCTTCGCGATTCTCGCGGAGAAGGTGATCGTGGAGATCAACCTCGCGCAGCCGCTCGCCTTCGAAGGCATGCACGACATCTGGATTCCCGGGCAGCGTCCGCATCGCGATCCGCTGCCCATCGTGGACGTACGCGACCGCGTCGGCACGAGCGCCGTGAAGATCGCTCCCGAGAAGATCGCGGCCATCGTCATCACGCACACGCCCGACAGCGCCTCGAACGCACTGCCGCCGGATGCGCAGACGCGGAACATCGCCGGCCATCTCATCGAATTTTTCCAGCACGAAGTCTCGCGTGGGCGCCTGCCGCGCACGTTGCCCGCGATCCAGTCCGGCATCGGCACCATCGCCAACGCCGTGCTCATGGGTTTCGTCGACTCGCCGTTCGAGCAGCTCACCATGTATTCGGAGGTGCTGCAGGACTCCACGTTCGAGCTGATGGACGCCGGCAAGATGGTGTTCGCTTCGGGCTCGTCCATCACCGTGTCGCAGTCGGTGCAGGACCGAGTGTTCGGCGACCTGGCGCGCTATCGCGACCAGCTCGTGCTGCGTCCGCAGGAAGTCAGCAACCACCCGGAAGTCATCCGCCGCCTGGGACTCATCGCGCTGAACACCGCGCTGGAGGCCGACATCTACGGCAACGTGAACTCCACGCACGTGGGCGGCACGCACATGATGAACGGCATCGGTGGATCGGGCGACTTCGCGCGCAATGCGCGCATGGCGATCTTCGCGACCAAGTCGGTCGCCAAGGACGGACGGATTTCGAGCATCGTACCGATGGTGCCGCACGTCGACCACAACGAGCACGACGTGGACATCCTCGTCACGGAGCAAGGGCTCGCGGATCTGCGCACGCTGGCGCCGCGCGAGCGCGTGAAGCTCGTGATCGACAACTGCGCCCACCCGAGCTATCGCGAAGTGCTGCGCGACTACTACCGCGACGCCCAGCGTTATGCCGGTCACACGCCGCACGCACTGGAACGCGCGTTCGAGATGCACATCAATCTGCGCGATCGCGGCTCGATGCTGGCGGGGTGATGGCGAAAGACAGCGAACGTTGACGAAAGCTGTCCGCCTTGCCGGACATCGATCGACGACGCCGTCGCGCCGGGGTGCGAGAACATGGGACGCATGCGGTCCCGTGGGCCTGGCGCGGGTGAGCGCGCCCAGGCATTCGCGGCTCGCCGGCGTGCGCAGGCGAGCCGCTTTTTATTGCGTCGACGAAAGGCGTGCGCCGTTCCGACGCTCAGCCCCTCAGATACTCAAGCGCTCAGTCGCGGCGCCTGCTGCGCCAGATGCGCCTGGTTGGCCGCGCCGTCGAGCTTGAAGATCGACACCAGCTCACGCAGGCCGCTCGACTGCGCCGCCATCGACTGCGCGGCGGCGGACGCTTCCTCCACCAGCGCGGCGTTCTGCTGCGTGACCGCATCCATCTGCATGACCGCCTGATTGACCTGCTCGATGCCCGTGCGTTGCTCGGTCGACGCCGCGGCGATCTCGGCCATCAGATCCGTGACGCGTTTGACCGCGTGCACCACTTCGTCCATCGTGCTGCCCGCCTCGGCAACGAGCTTCTCCCCTTGGTTCACCTGACGCGTCGAGGCATCGATCAGCTCCTTGATCTCCTTCGCCGCGTTGGCGCTGCGCTGCGCGAGCGTGCGCACCTCGCCCGCCACCACGGCGAAGCCGCGGCCCTGTTCGCCCGCGCGCGCAGCTTCCACGGCGGCATTCAGCGCCAGGATGTTGGTCTGGAAAGCGATGCCTTCGATAACGCTCGTGATGTCGGCCACGCGCGCCGAGCCATCGGAAATCTCGCGCATGGTATCGACCACCTGACGCACGACGTCCCCGCCGCGCACGGCGATCTGCGACGCGTTGGACGCGAGCATATTGCCCTGCTCGGCATTCTCGGCATTCTGCTTGACCGTCGTGGTCAGCTCTTCCATGCTCGCCGCCGTTTCCTCGAGCGACGCGGCCTGCTGCTCGGTGCGCGACGACAGGTCGGTATTGCCTGCGGCGATCTGCGCGGAACCGGTGGCGATGCTCTCGCTGCTGTTGCGCACCTGACCGACCACCTGCGAGAGCTTCGTGTTCATGTCACGCAGCGAGCCGAGCAGCTGCGCGAGTTCGTCCCGCCCCTGCACCTCGATGCGCGAACTGAGATCGCCACGCGCGACCGTCTCGGCGATGTCCACGCAGCGGCTGATCGGCACGGTGATCGATCGCGTGATGACGAGGGCGATGACGATATTCACGCCCAGCGCCAGCAGAATCAGCACGACGGTGGCGACGAAGGCCGCGTGGTAGCTGGCGGCGGCCGACTCGCCAGCCGCGGCCGCCCCCGCCCGATTGACCGCCACATGCTCGTTCACCTTCTGATTGAGCACCTCGAACAGTTTGACGGCATCGGTCATGATGAGCGTGCGCGCCTGCGTCTGCGCGGCCTCGTCCCCCTTGGCCAGTTCCGCAACCTTGTTGTCGAGCGCCAGATAGTTGGCCCAGGCCTCGCGCACGGCGTCGTACGCGCGACGGTCTTCGTCGGACACCACCAGACTGTTGTAGCTCTCGAGCGTCTTGTTCATCAGATCGATGGCGGCAGCGCGCTTGTTGTTTTCGCTGACACGCGAGCCGTCGACCGTCGTGAGCAGGCTGGCGAGCGAGGCGCGCCGCGCGGTGTTCGCCGCCACCTGCGCGTTGCCAAGCGTCTGCACGCTGGGCAGCCAGTTATCGGCAAGATCGCGGGTGCCGGCATAGATGCGCGACGCCTGGAACACGGACATGCCGCCCACGATACACAGCAGAACCAGTGTGATGGCGAACCCCACGGTCAGCCGTGTACCGATTTTGAGACTACCCAAGAATTTCATGCCGACTCCCCAATGCGATAAACGCTCAAGTTCGCATGTTTTAACGGAAAGCCATTCAACAAACTTGAGTCAATAAAGCATCGATTCTCACGGATTGGGGTTGGGAAAAATTACAGCATCTCAAAAACGACGATTTTTACCTCGACATCGAACCGCACGCCAATATCCGACTCCATATATTTCTTCATCTATTAAACCAAATATTAATTCGGATATTATTCTCCGCTGCCCGTTCGAATAACGACGCGCAGTCGGAAACGGCGTCGCCCACGCCGCATTGACCATTACCGGCTGGCGCCGTCGAACGGCGTCGGATGCACCGTATCGAGATCGATGTCATCCAGGCACCGCACGTTGATTGCCGCCATCTTTGCCCCATCGGGCATCTCGCCGAATGCAAATGCCTCGACACCGCATTTCGGACAGAATTGATGGTGAATGACGTGCTTGTTGAAAAGATATTCCACCGCTTTTCCCACGCCTGCCGTCTGAGTAAATTCGGCTATCGGCGCAAACGCCATAATCAGTCCGCGCTTTTTGCAGATTGAACAATTGCACGCAATTGTTTTGGACAAATCAATATTTACGGAAAAGCGCAAATCGCCGCAATGACATCCGCCTTCGTATTGTTGAGTCGCCATGTCGTGTCTCCTGAACGTTGTCGGCAAGATCGAAACGATACCGGCGAACGTCGGGCATGAAAGGGGGAATTCGGGAGGAGAAGACGCCGCGCCGGAATGCGGTCTATTGTGCGACAAATTCCGGCGGGCGGGCAGGCGAGAGTGGCGGCGCGTGCGCCAGCCTCGCTGCAGGACTACGAGAGAGAAACGGTCGGCGCGTTGTCCGGTCAGGCGGCGAGAGCGGGCTCGTCGCGACGCGGGTCGCGCGGCGCGCCCGTCGAGCTGCGCATCACGGTGACACCATGGCGGCTGTGCTCGCGCAGTTGGAAGAGCGCCACGGTCTCGGCCAGATTGCGAGCCTGCTCGCTGAGCATCGCCGAGGCGGCGGCCGACTCTTCGACCAGCGCGGCGTTCTGCTGCGTCGACTGATCCATTTCCGCCACGCTGCGATCGATCTGGCTGATGCCAGTGCTCTGCTCGGTCATGGCGCTGTGGATTTCGCTGATCAGACGGCGCACGCGAGCGATGCCGTCGACGATCTCGCCCATGGTGTCGCCGGCCACCTTGACGCGCTGCGTGCCGCTCTTGACGTTCTGCACCGACGCCTCGATGAGCGTCTTGATTTCCTGCGCCGCGGCAGCGCTGCGTTGCGCGAGCGTTCGCACTTCGCCGGCGACCACGGCGAAGCCGCGTCCCTGCTCGCCGGCACGCGCGGCTTCGACCGCGGCGTTGAGCGCAAGGATGTTGGTCTGGAACGCAATGCCGTCGATCACGCTGATGATCTCGGTGATGCGCTCGGACGACTGAGCGATTTCGCTCATGGTCGTGACCGCGCCCGTCATGACGTCGCCGCCCCGCCCTGCCGCTTCGCTGGCCTCGTTCGCGAGACGCGTGGCGTGCTCGGCGGCCTCGGCCGTCTGCTTCACGCTGGCGGTGAGTTCGGTGAGCGCCGCCGACGTCTCCTGCAACGTGCCGGCGGAGGCTTCGGTGCGCTGCGAAAGATCGCGGTTGCCCATCTCGATCTCGCTGGTCGCCGAGGTCATCCCGTTCACGCCGGCGCGCACGTCGAGCATGACCGTGCTGATCTTGTCGACGAATGCGTTGAACGAGCGCGAAATCTGCGCGACTTCGTCGTTGCCGACCACGTCGAGACGGTGCGTCAGGTCGCCGCCGCCGGAGCCGATGGTGTCCATTGCGTCACGCACCTGCGACAGACGGCGGAACGCCTGCGAGGTGAAGAAGCTCGCGATCCCGATGGCGCACAACGTCAGCACGATCAGCGTGATGATGGTGGCGCTCAGCACGCGCGAGAGGCCGGCGGTCGCTTCGGATTTGTCCAGTGCCACGACGAACAGCCAGTCGGTGCCCGGCACCGGCTGCACCTTGAGCAGCTTCGCGGCGCCGCCGAGCTCGACTTCCATCGGCTCGGTCGCGCGCTCGAGACCGGCAAGGGCATCGGGCGTGAGCGACTGGGCGAGGTCGTTCGACTGCTTGAGCATGAGCTTCTCGTCGGGGTGCGCGATCACGAGACCGTCGCGCGAGACCACGAACGCCAGGCTCGACGGTGTGGGATGCACGGCCTTGACGACTTCCTGCACGGCGTCGAGCGGCACGGCGCCGCTCACGGCGCCCAGCGTCTGGCCATCGCGCAGGATTGGCGCGGCGAACGATACGTAGAGCTTGCCCGACGCGATATCGGCATACGGCTTGACGACGGTGAGCTTGCCCGCCGCCGTGGCGCCCTTGTACCAGGGACGGATGGTCGGATCGTAGTCGGGCGGCGTGGGACCACTGGAGAAATACGACTTGTCGCTCCAGCCGATGCTGGAGATCGGGAAGCCGTTGGTCGAGCCGAGCAGCTTCGTGAGCGCGACGCCCTGCTCGCCCTTTTCCACGGCCGCGGCCGTGCCGACGACCGACTGCCCCTTGGCGGCTGCCCAGCGTTCGACGGCGAGCGTGTTGCCGCGCGCGACGGCGTCGAGCGTATTGGCAATGGTGGACATCATGCTGTTGCGCACGATGAGGTAGGTGGTGATGCCGGAGAGAATCAGTGCCCCGATTACGGTGGCGCACGCGATCAGGATGATGCGTGTTCTAAGCGAAGATACTGTCATGCTGTCTGGACGGGCCTGTGGCGAGGGGGGTCAAAAACAGAAACCGGCGCCCAGGCCACCGGCTCCACGAGGGTGGGGTTCCACCCTAGCAATTACGGCTGCCGCAGCGAGAACTTTAGGTGTTAACCCGGGAATCACAGCGAATCGGATGAGAATTTGCCGCGAAAGCGCGCATGGCGCCTTACCGGACCTCACCAGACATTACGGATAGCGAAAGATCAGGGATGCGAATGGCCTGCCGTCGGTCGATGTCGCGACGTGGCGATGCGACCACTTGCCGGTGATCAATGCAACGAAATGGTGGAGCGGCGATGCGGCAATACGGTCGGCGCACGACTTGGCAACGGCTGCGCCGACACCGTCGACGGGCTCAGCCGTTGGCCGTAGCCTCAGCCTCGGACTGCTCGATGGCCTTGACGATGATGCGCAGCGTGGCGTCGAGATGGTCTTCCGTGTGCCGGCGCGCCGCGGCCACGTCGCGGGCGCGATACTCGTCGAGCATCTTCTGGTGCTCCTGATTGCTCACGTCGACGTGCACCGGCCGCATGTAGAGCGACAGGGCGATGTAAGGGCCGGACGCGTCGCGCAGCGTCTTGATCAGGTGGGCCAGGCGGGAATTGTCCTGCGAGGCCCACAGCGCCGCGTGGAACGCCTGGTTCAGTTCGGTCCATTTCACGACATCGGTCGTGGCCTGCATTTCGGTATGCAGCGCCTGCGCCTGCGCGATATCCTCGTCGCGGATCGTGGCCATCGCCTGCTCGGCCATCATCGGCTCGAGTGTCTTGCGCAGGCGGTAGAGCTCGTTGACGTCGTCGATCGTGAGCCCGCGCACCACGGCGCCGCGATGCACATCGAAGAACACGAGCCCCTCGGAGACCAGCGTGCGCAACGCCTCACGCACCGGCGTCGTCGACATCTCCAGACGACGCGCGAGATCATCCTGCCGCAGCCGGTCCCCCGCCTTCAATCGACCCTGCAGAATCTCGGTGCGCAGTGTCTCGATGGCGTATTGATAAGCCGTGAGGCGGCGACGGCCAGACGTGCCGGACACGGCGGCCGATGCGGAGGACGAGCTTTTCAAGGGGAAGGCCGTAGGTAAATTATCGACGCGTGAGTTTACTCCAATTTGCCAGCGCGTCTCCGAGCACGGCGGGCGCCACGCCCGAGGCGAGCAGCGCCGTCACGAGCAGGCGCGACTTGAGCGCCGACAGCCATCCGGACATGCGCGCGCCGCGTTTCACAAGGTCGATTTCCGCGCCGACGTAGCCATACGTCGACGACGCGGTCGAGCCCCCGGCTGCCCGGCTCGCCACGATCACCGGCACTTGCTGCGCGAGCGCACCGACGCGCTCCGCAAATGCGAACGACACGTGCCCGGCGCCCTGCGCCGCGATCACCACGCCCTCGTAGCCGGCTTGCACCGCCATCTCGGCAAGCTCCCCGTCGTCTCCCAACACCGCTGTGAGCAACGCCACTTTCGGCCACGGACGCACCGGCCGCGCCAGGGGTTGCGCGCGGCCACCCGGCGCATGGAAGTACGTCGGCTGCCCCTCCACCAGCCTTGCCGCCACGCCGCCATCGAGCGACACGAACGCCTGCACGGCCAGCGCATCGCCCTTGCTCACCCAGCGCGCGTAGTGCACGGTGTCGTTCATCACGACGAGTACGCCACGGCCGACGCTCTCTGGATGCGATGCCGTGCGCACCGCCGCCAGCAGGTTCTCGGGACCGTCGGCGCCGGCCGCCTGCGGGGCGCGCATGGCGCCGGTGATCACCAGCGGTGCGGGCGACGTCCAGAACAGATCGAGCAGGAAGGCCGTTTCTTCGAGGGTATCGGTGCCTTGTGTGAGCACGACGCCGCTCGCGCCCTCGGCGATCTGCCGCTCCGCCCACGCGAGCGCTTCCATGAGATCGTCGTAGCGCAACGACGCGCTGGGCAACTGGCGAATCGACGCCGTGCGGATCGCGGCCACTTCGGACAGACCGGGCACCGAACGCGCCAACTGCGTGGCGTCGAGCGTAGGAACGACGCCACCGGCGACGTCGGAGGGGGTCATGCTGATCGTGCCGCCGAGCGAGCCGACGGCAACCAGGGGAAGCAAATTGGGCATGGTGGGCAGGATTTTCGATTTCCGTTGATATGCATTGTGCATTATATATAATCGACAATCGTTTGCGAAGGGCATTGGGGACTTCACAGCCCTTCGGACACTCAGCCCAACACTCAGGAGACGTCATGCAACCAAGCACACTGGCCCACCCGGCCGTCGCCGCGACGCGGTACCGATTCGCGGTATTCGCGCTGATCGTGGTCATCGCACTCGTGAACTACATCGACCGCGGAGCGATTTCATACTCTGCCGGGCAGATCACGTCGGAATACGGCTTCGACCGCGCCGGCTGGGGAGCCGTGCTCGGCTACTTCGGCTACGGCTACATGTTCGGCGCGCTGTTCGGCGGGGCCCTTGCCGACCGGCTGGGCGCGAAGAAGGTGTGGGTCATCGCGGGCGTGGCATGGTCGGCCTTCGCGATTGCCATGATCTGGGCTGGCGACCTCGGGGTGGCGGTATTCGGCGGCTCCGCGCTGACCGGTTTCGCCACCATTCGCGTGCTGTTCGGTTTCGCGGAAGGCCCGGCCTACTCCATCATCAACAAGACGATGTCGGCATGGGCCTCGCCTTCCGAGCGCGGCTTCGCCGTGTCGATCGGGCTGTTGAGCACGCCGCTGGGCGCCCTTCTCACGGCGCCGGTAGCCGTCGGCCTGCTGTTGCTCACCGATAGCTGGCGCACGATGTACATCGTGCTCGGCGTGGCCGGCTTCGTGCTGATCGCCCTGTTCGCGCGTGTCTACACGAACCGTCCCGAAGACAATCCGCACGTGAATGCGGCCGAGCTGGCGCTGATTCAGGAAGGACGCCCGGCGCAGCATGCGACCAGCGCCGCCGCGGCCGGCGCTCTGCCGTGGTGGAGCTTTTTCCGCAGCAAGACCCTGGTGTTCAACTCGATCGGCTACTTCGCATTCATCTACGTGAACTTCATGTTGTTGACGTGGACCCCGAAGTATCTCGCCGACGAGTTTCACTTCACGCTGTCGTCGCTCTGGTATGTGGGCATGATTCCGTGGACGGGCGCCTGCGTGACGGTGCTGCTCGGCGGACGCATCTCCGACTGGCTGTATCGCAGGACCGGCAAGCTCGTCGTGGCACGCAGCTGGTTCGCCGCCGCGGCGCTCACCTGCACCACACTGTGCTTCCTGATGGTCTCGCAGGCGCAGAGCGTGTGGGCCGTGATCGCATTGATGACGCTGGGCAACGCGCTCAATGCGCTGCCGAACTCCGTGTACTGGGCGGTCGTGATCGACACCGCGCCGTCGCGCGTGGGCACATTCAGCGGGTTGATGCACTTCATCGCGAACATCGCGTCGGTGCTTGCCCCCACGCTCGCGGGCATTCTGTCGGCCAAGTACGGCTACTCGTCGATGTTCATTGCGACGGCGGTGGCGACGGCCGTCGGCGTTTTCGCGATGTTGCAGGTGCGGCCCGGCGTGGGCCCGGACGTCGGTCGCCGCGATGCGAAGACGGCGTCGGCTTGACGGTGCCGGCGAAAGCGATGGCGCGCGGCTATCCGGCCTGCGCCATCAGCCAGTCGTAGACTTGCAGCACGGCCGGTGAGCGCGGCTCGCCGGCCACACGCGAGATCCACCAGGTCGGGCCCGCCACGCGCGGGTAGCCGGCCAGGATGGACAGCGTCCCCTGCCGCAGACTTTCGTCCGCGAGAAGACGGGAAATGCAGGCGATGCCATGACCGCGCAGGGCGGCGTCGAGCAACAGGCGCTCGTCGTCGTAGATGGCGCGCTTGCGATACGGGGCGAGCAGGTCGAGAAAGAGCGGCGCCGTTTCGTCGCGCGTGAAGCTCTCCTCCAGACAGATCAGCGACACCTTATGTGCATGGCGCGCCAATGGGACATTCGCGAGCCGCGCGGCCAACGCTTCGTTGGCCACCATCACCCATTCGTCCTGCAGGAACGGCACTTCGAGAACGCCGGCCTGCTGAAGCGGTCGGTCGCCGAGCGCGATGTCGATGTCGGTTTCGTCGATGAACCGCGCCGATGTGTCGGTGGACAGCATCGGGCACAGCGTCGGATTGTCGGCTTGCAACTGCTCGATGCGCGGGCCAAGCCAGCCATGCAGCAAGGATGCCGGACCGACGATGACGACGAGACCGGGATCGAGATATGTCGCGATGCGCCCGAGGCCGCTGCGAAGTGTCTTGACGGAGCGTTGCACGCTACGCTGAAGCACCTCGCCGGCAACCGTCAGCTCGACGCCCCGGCCCACGCGCCGAAACAGCGGCTGCCCTATCGCCTCCTCCAACTGCTGCACCTGATGGCTCACCGCCGATTGCGAAATGTGCAGTTCGTCGGCCGCGCGCGAGAAGTTGCCATGGCGGGCAGCCGCCTCGAAGCCCATGAGCAGCTTCAATGAAGGGATGCGCGGGTGGCTCATGGGGTTCGTCCGAGATATGAGGAAAATTGATCAATATTAGCAATAAAACTCGCTTTTCTTTATTGCTCACGAACCTCAAACTGCGCGAATTGCCTGACCGCCGACGCACATGCGGTCGCTGGCGACATCATTCGGTGCGGCATCCAGCAAGAGAATCGGGTCGGTGGAAGCAAGGCGAGGGTTTATGAGAATTGGTCTTAAGGCGTCGGTGGCCGCGTGGCTCGCGGGAGCGCGGGACCACGGATTTGCGGACAGCGCCCTGTCGGTCGAGGGCATTGATCACGGCGCGACGGGATGGGTCATGCCGGACGAAGGTGCACCTCATGCGGCGACGTGGATGGCGTTCGGGCCAAGCGAGGATCTCTGGGGGCGTCGCCTGCAAGCGGCTGCGCAGGACGATCTCGCTCGCGTCGCCAAAACCATCGGCGGCTTCGAGCCGGTCAACATGCTCGTGCGCGAGGAGGACTACGAGATCGCGCAGAGCAAATGCGGCGACGCGGTGAATCTGATCGTTCAGCCTGTCGACGATATCTGGATGCGCGATACGGGGCCGGTATTCGTCCGCTCACACGGCGGTGGCGACACCCACGCCAAGGGTGGCATCGATTTCAATTTCAACGGCTGGGGTGACAAGCAGGAACACGGGCACGATGCGGCCGTGGCACGCTCCGTCGCGCAAGCAGCGGGCATTCGGCAAGTCAGTACGCGATTGGTACTCGAAGGCGGCGCGCTCGAAGTCGATGGCGACGGGACAGCCATCCTCACCGAGAGTTGCGTGCTGAACCCCAATCGCAATCCGGGCGTGAGCAAGTCGGCGTGTGAAGCGGCATTGAGGCACCTGCTCGGCCTGCGCAAGATCATCTGGCTGCCAGGCGTCATGGGTAAGGACATTACCGACGGGCACACCGATTTCTACGCGCGCTTCGTGCGACCGGGTGTCGTGGTCGTGCATCTGGACGATGACACGGCCTCTTACGATTACGCCGTTACGCGACGTCATCTCGACATCCTCCGTCAGGCGACGGACGCCGCCGGCCGCAAGCTGCAAATCGTTGTACTGCCAGCGCCGAACAGCGTGCGCGTGGCGTATGAATCGGACGGCTTTGCCGCCGGATACGTCAACTTTTACGTGTGCAATGGCGGGGTGATCGCACCGCAATTCGGCGACCGTCGAACGGACCGCAACACGCGCGACAAACTGCGCGACCTCTTCCCCGGCCGCGAGATCGTGCAAGTCGACATTGACGGCATCGCCGCCGCCGGCGGCGGAATTCATTGCACGACGCAGCAGCAACCTGTTTGATTCGCCGCGCCTGCCCGACAAAAATCCCTTGACGTCACGACGTCGCCGTCAAGGGATTTCTTACTTCATGGGTAGGCCGTGCTGGATTCGAGCCAGCGAGAAACGGGTTCTGATCGGAATTTCTTCTGCTCGGAATCAAAGTACTCAGTGCGATATAAAGCGTCATCGCCCTCGAAACGATATCCGCCGTCAGTCAAACTCGCTTTCGCTCCGCTTTATGCGAAAGCCGCGCGGCGGAGCCTCTCCTTTTGCTCCACCTCCTTCGCAAACTCTGTTTTGAGCGCGGCAATCTCCAGCTTTGTATCTGCGAGTTGCATATTGAGTTCTGCAACAAGCATGCTGAATTCGGCATCCTGCAGCTTTTTCGTGAGCGCACGAAGCTTGGCGGCAATATCGAGCGCTGTTTGAATACCCGCCATCACCTCTGCCATTCGACCCCCTCATCGATATCCGAACTATTCTGTTCGGTTTATAGGCGCCGATTTTCAGTCAGTCAACAAATTAATTACTTCGGACCAATTACTCTGGACGGCAGCCAGAATTTTCAGCAGCGTAGTCGATTTTCGAAATGCGTAATCTTCTCAAACTACAATTGCGAGGTGCAAAAGAGCGATTTATGCAAGTGCGGATGGCACCGCCTCGGTGACAATGAAAATATATGCGCTGTGCCGCCGGTAATTAGGAGCACGTCGCAAACAAAAAAACTACCGTGAGAAAAATACATGTATCCCGTTTTCGGTGCCGGGGCCTCGCCCTCTCACCCTTCCGTGACGACCTCAACGTCCGCCCGGCCTGCGACACCAACATCAACGCAACCAAACTCATTTGGCACCAGCGTACGTGAAGTGCGTCAGGTTGGTGGATTGTTCTATCCGCCCTCGAGTTTGGGCCAACTCCTGCCCCCCCTCAGAATGGGCGCCGGATCATCCCCGGAAAACGTGAACCAATGGACATCAACTTCGACACAGCCGACTACCGTTGGGGGCGACGTATACTGGGTGTACCAGACAGATCAAACCTGTAAGCAAACGGAGCAGCGTGCTCATACCGGAACTGTGAACGCCTTTCTGTACTTCCTCCAACAACCGCCGTCCCCCGGAACATCGCAGCAATTGGACAGGTTTGAGACTATTCAAAAGAACTTCGAGCAACACCTTGAAACGCCAATGCTGATACCCGAGGGGGTGCTGATGTACATGCATGGCGCACCGGAGCAGCGGGCCAATGTCGGCGCGTCAGTCGGCGCACTGCCGGGCCCGGACCAACGGCCGTCCTCCCTCGCAACACCGGACCTGCTGGCCTTGGGGCTGTTCAGTCCAACGCCGCATGCCAATATCGAGGCGTTGATCGATGGACCGTCGGGTTCGGTCCAACAACCGCCCCTCCACGGAGGAGCGCGCGCAGGGCAAAAGCGGGCAGCGCCCCCACATGCAGATGGCGGGGGAGAGGCTGATTTGCCTCCTGCAAGAAAAATCTCACGCAGAAGGATAAGCGTCGAGACCTTGCGGGCGCTGCGTGACGCGCTGGCCCTGAACAGGAGGCTCAACGTGGCAGCGTGGGCGCGAATGAACGATCTTAATGTTCAAACAATAACGGGCTATGTCTACCAAGGTGAGCTGACGCCGGAAGCACGAAATCGATTGGATCGGGGCGACGAGAAAACGCCGCGCCGTAGGAAGGTGGTGAACGTGGATGTCCTGCGAGCGCTGCGTGACGCGCTGGCCCTCGACCGCGGGCTCAACGTGGCGGAGTGGGCGCGAGCGAACCACCTTCACCCTCGGACGATGAAGAACTATGTATTTGAAGGCGCGCTGACACAGGAGGCACAGCATCGGTTGGAGCGGGGTGGCGTGAAAACGCCGCACCGTAGGAAGGTGGGGAGGGACGACCTGCGGGCGCTGCGTGACGCGCTGGCCCTGAACAAGGGGCTCAACGTGGCAGCGTGGGCGCGAATGAACGGCCTTCAGCCCCGGACAGTACAGAGTTATGTCTTTGAAGGCGCGCTGTTGCCGAGGGTAGAAAATCAGTTGGATCTGGCGGGCGGGAAAGCGCCGAGCCATAGGAAAGTGGGAGTGGATGTCCTGCGGGCGCTGCGTGACGCGCTGGCCCTCGACCGCGAGCTCAACGTGGCGGAGTGGGCGCGAGAGCGCCACTATCATTCCCGGACAATCGAGAATTATGTACATAACGGCGCGCTGACGCCGGAGGCGCAGAGTCGGCTGGATCCGGTCGACGGAAAAGCGCCGCGCCTCAGGAACATGGAAACGAGCGACTTGCGAAATTTGCGTGATGCCCTGGCCCTCGACTCCGACCTTGACGTGACGGCGTGGGCGCATGCGAACCACCTTCATGCTCGAACAGTGAAGAATAATGTGCTCGAAGGCAAGCTGACGCCGGAGGCACAGAAGCGGTTGGATCCGCGCCGAGCCATGGAAAAGCGGAGGGTGGACGTCCTGCAGGCGCTAAGTGACGCGCTGTCCCTCGACCCCGGGCTTAACGTGGCAGAGTGGGCACGAGAGAACGACCTTCACCCCCGGACAATAGTCCACAATGTGTCCAACGGCGCATTGACGCCGGAGGCACAGAACCAGTTGGATGTGGCCAACGGAAAACCGAGGCGCTTTAGGTGGGTGGGGGCGGACGACTTACGGAACCTGGATGCCGCACTGGCCGTCGACCGCGGCTTAAACGTCGTAAAGTGGGCGTGGGCCCATGGTTTGAATGGGCACACGATAAGAGCGTTCGTGCGAAATGGCAAGCTGACGCCCGAGGCACGGAAAAGGTTGCAGAATGCCGGCAGGCAAGCCGTGGCGACGTAGACCGAAGCTCAGGGCGAAAAAATGCCCGCCACAAAGGGCTGGCATCTTCAAAGAACGCGCGGAAAGCCGCGTGGATATTGGTAGGCCGTGCTGGGTTCGAACCAGCGGCCAAGAGATTATGAATCTTACTGCCTAGAAATAGGTAATTCCCACCCAAACCGGACCAGAGTTACCCTGGTCCGACGATGAAACGATGTCCTGAGTGTTCCGCGAGCAGGCCCTACAAACTGTCCGATGGACGGCTCAAGTGCCGTGCCTGCGGCAAGCGATTCAGTTGGACCTCTGTTTGGGATTCGGTGCGTCTGAGCAGTCGCGAGAAGACGCGCTTGCTGGAGTTGTTTGTACTGGGAGTGCCGGTGTATCGGCAGCGTTTTGATCGGTCGGTCAGCGCCAAATCGCGCGAGCGTTTCTACCGGCTAGTCCGTGCCTGCATGGCTCAGCAGGAGCAGTTGCGTGAGCCGTTCGCCGGAGCCCTGGAATGCGACGAAACCACGTTTGGCGGGGCTCGGCACGGCAAACGGGGCTGGGGGGCTGCGGGCAAGGTGGTGGTCTTCGGCATTGTGAAACGCAACGGCGAAGTGAAGGCCGCGCCGATTGCCCAGCACGACCAAGCTGCCATCATGGAGCAGATCCAAGCTCACACCCGCGAGGGTTCGCTGTACTACACCGATGCTTGGCAGGCCTATGCCACCTTGAGGTTACGAGGCGGGCATGTCGTGGTGCGCAAGGAGAAGGGCAAGCCAGTTGGCAGGGACCATATCAACGGCATCGAAGGCTTCTGGAGCTACGCCAAGAATTGGCTCTATCCGTACCGCGGCGTACCCAGCAAATTCTTCCATCTTTATTTGGCTGAAACGTGCTACCGATTCAACCACCGAGATGAGGACCTGACACCCTTGCTGCGTAAGCTTATGCAGGCAACTCCTACCCTTGAAATTCAACCCATTTTGGTCCGGTCTGGGTAGGAATTACCTAGAAATAAGCAAAAGAGAAAACGCAGTCATATCAATGATTTGTAGAAGTCGCGACCCGATCTGACAGTTACCCGTTTTGACGGTGCGCGACTGTCAGATCAGATTCGAATCAGTGATTTTCTCTTTCCACGCCTCCTTTCCCGCGATCAGAGTTTGGAGCGGAGTCCGACCACAGCACATCTTACCTTGGTGGGTTCGCTCGCAGTTGTAGTAGGCCAGCCATGCATCGAGATCCGTCTGCAACTCGTCGAGCGAGAGATAAAGCTTGCGCCGGAACGCGACTTGATAGAACTCTTGCAGGATGGTTTTGTGGAAGCGTTCGCAGATGCCGTTCGTCTGGGGATGTCGCGTCTTGGTCCTGGTGTGCTCAATGTCGATCAAAGCCAGATATAGCTGGTAGTCGTGCGCTTCGGGTTTGCCGCAATACTCTGTGCCTCGGTCGGTCAGCATGCGGATGACGCCCATGCCGTGCTCCTCGAAGCACGGCAACACCCGGTCGTTCAACAGATCCGCGGCGGTGATCGGCGTCTTGGTGGTGTACAGCTTGGCTATGGCCACCTTACTGTAGGTGTCGACAAAGGTCTGCTGGTAGATCCGGCCAACACCTTTGATGGTTCCGACGTAGAAGGTATCCTGCGATCCCAGATAGCCGGGGTGGGCGGTTTCGATTTCGCCGTGGGCCAGATCGTCGTCCTGCTTTCTCTCCAACACGCTCACGTGGGCATCGGTCAGAACGATGCCTCGTTCGGCAACGAGCTTTTCCAGGGCCGAGAGCCGCTGCTTGAAGGACGATAGATCGTTGCGCAGCCAAATCGACCGAACACCCGATGGCGACACGAAAATGCCGCGCTGGCGCAGTTCGTTGCTGGCGCGCACCTGACCGTGCGCAGGTTGCTCGGTGGCATAGTCCAGAACCGCCACTTCCGTCGCTTGTTCAACTCGGTTCTTCGGGTTTGGCTTACGTCGGTTGCTCTCGAACAGGGCTTCGACGCCGCCTTCGGCCACTGCGTTCTGGTAGCGATAGAACGTGTCTCGCGACAGGCCCTCCACCTTGCAGGCTTTCGATACGTTGCCCAACTCGGTGGCCAGATTCAGCAGCCAGATCTTGTGGCGAATGACATTTTGGTTGAGACTACTCATGGGGTTACTCCTTGGCGCTTGCGCGCTGTCTTGATGAAGATTCGCACCTCTATCAAAACGGGTAACCCCACCTCTTGGCAAGACCTTACTGTCAGATCAAGTCTGAACTTCTACACGGCGGAGGCGCATGGGCGACAGTTGAGGCCAACACAATGCCGACTACCACAAGCTTTCCGCGCATATTTCTCCATCGAACGTCCGGCTAGCTCGACCCGCAGCCTAGAACGAATAAACGAATGGGTTGGTGGGCCTCCCGCGAGTCGAACGCGGCACCAACGAATTATGAGTTCGCTGCTCTAACCAGGCATGAGCTAGAGGCCCGTATGGTGAGACGTGCTGGAATCGAACCAGCGACCTACAGCTTAGAAGGCTGTTGCTCTATCCATCTGAGCTAACGTCCCGGCTGGCGGAAGCGGTGAGATTCGAACTCACGGACAGTTGCCCATCGCTGGTTTTCAAGACCAGTGCCTTAAACCGCTCGGCCACGCTTCCATACTGGAGCGGGTGAAGGGAATCGAACCCTCGTCATAAGCTTGGAAGGCTTCTGCTCTACCATTGAGCTACACTCGCATAGGAGTCCAGTATTCTCCCGCCGTGCAATGCCAGCCTCAATCGGAATGTTCTTAGTTTCCGCGTCCAGTCACAGCGTCGTAGCCGCGCTCGCAGGCCAGTCCTGCTATGTGAGCAACGTCAGCGACTTTGGTTGATGGCTTGCAGAAGCGTGTGGTGGCGAGCCCACCCTCATGCAGTTGCGCTTCACTTCCTCACTGTGACCAGCTTGTCGCGGGACTTGCACCCGCAGGAGTGCGTCCATGCTGGGCGCACAAAGAAAAACGCCGCTGGTCAGAGCGGCGTAAAGTGTTGAAACAAAAACGTTTTTTGGTAGGCCGTGCTGGGTTCGAACCAGCGACCAAGGGATTATGAGTCCCCTGCTCTAACCGCTGAGCTAACGGCCCGGAACGACTGGCGCTCGCTCAGCGGCAATCAATTGCCTTCGAGGAACGACTTGAGCTTGTCGGAACGGCTCGGGTGACGCAGCTTGCGCAGCGCCTTGGCTTCGATCTGACGAATACGCTCACGCGTCACGTCAAACTGCTTGCCCACTTCCTCGAGCGTGTGGTCCGTGCTCATTTCGATACCGAAACGCATGCGCAGCACCTTGGCCTCACGCGGCGTCAGCGAATCGAGCACGTCCTTCACGACGTCGCGCATACTACCATGCAATGCGGCGTCGGCAGGAGCTACCGTGCCAGTATCTTCGATGAAATCTCCCAAATGTGAATCGTCGTCGTCACCGATCGGCGTTTCCATGGAGATCGGCTCCTTCGCGATCTTCATGATCTTGCGGATCTTGTCCTCCGGCATCTCCATCTTCTCGGCCAGCGTCGCCGGATCCGGCTCGACACCGGTCTCCTGCAGAATCTGACGCGAAATCCGGTTCATCTTGTTGATCGTCTCGATCATGTGCACCGGAATACGGATGGTACGCGCCTGGTCCGCGATCGAACGCGTGATGGCCTGACGGATCCACCACGTCGCGTACGTCGAGAACTTGTAACCACGACGGTATTCGAACTTGTCCACCGCCTTCATCAAGCCGATGTTGCCCTCCTGGATCAGATCCAGGAACTGCAGGCCACGGTTCGTGTACTTCTTCGCAATCGAAATCACCAGACGCAGGTTCGCTTCGGTCATCTCGCGCTTGGCCTTGCGGGCACGACGCTCGCCTTCCGACATCTTGCGGTTGACGTCCTTCAACTCGGCCAACGGCAACACCACGCGCGCCTGCAGATCGATCAGCTTCTGCTGCAGCTCCTGCACGGCCGGCACGTTGCGCTCGACCACCGAGCTGTACGCCTTGTTATCGGCCACAACCGTGTAGATCCAGTCGAGATTGGTTTCGTTGCCCGGGAAGCGCGACACGAAATCCGCACGGGGCATACCGCACTTGTCGACCACGATGTTCAGGATCGCACGCTCGATATTGCGCACTTCGTCCACCTGCGAACGCAGCGTGTCGCACAGACGCTCGACCGTACGCGCCGTGAAGCGGATCGTCATCAGCTCCGCCTGGATCGACTCGCCAGCCTTCACATACGGCTTCGACTGATAGCCTTCCTTCTCGAACGCACGACGCATCTTGCCGAACCAGTCGGCGATCACGGCGAACTTGGCGAGCGAATCACGCTTGAGCTGCTCGACCTGCGCTGCCGAAGCACCGCCGCCGCTGCCGCTGCTGTCATCTTCCTCGTCGCCTTCTTCCTCTTCCTCGGCTTCCTCTTCGGCGTCAGCGTCGAAGTCCTCGTCGTCGGAAGATCCGGCGGCCGCTTCGGTCTCCGCATTCGGATCGATCAGGCCGTCGACCACCTCGTCGATGCGCATTTCCTCACGCTCGACCTTCTCGGCCATCGCCAGAATCTCGGCAATCGTCGTCGGGCACGCGGAAATGGCTTGCACCATGTGCTTCAAGCCTTCCTCGATGCGCTTGGCGATCTCGATTTCACCCTCACGCGTAAGCAGCTCGACCGTGCCCATCTCACGCATGTACATACGCACCGGGTCGGTCGTGCGGCCAAACTCGGAATCGACTGTCGACAGCGCCGCTTCGGCCTCTTCCTCGACTTCATCGTCCGACGCGGCATTCGGCGCGTTGTCGTTGAGCAGCAGCGTTTCGGCATCGGGCGCCCGCTCGTACACGGCAATGCCCATGTCGTTGAACGTGCCGATCACGCCCTCGATCGCCTCGCTCTCCACCAACTCGTCGGGCAAGTGGTCGTTGATCTCTGCGAAGGTGAGGAAGCCACGTTCCTTGCCCAGCTTGATCAGTGCCTTCAGTTTGCCGCGACGCTCCTCAAGTTCCTCGGCCGTACCGGGCTGGTGCGAGGAAAATGCGTCCTTGAGCAGTGCTTTCTCTTTTGCCCGGCGATCACGCGCCTTCTGCTTTTCCACTTTGGTCTGATCTTCGTTCACGGGTTGATCACTAGTATTCGCTGCGACGTTCTGCTCCGCCGAAGCGGCGGTCTTCGCGGCCCGACCACGCGTCTTTTGGACGGATGGCTCAACGGTTGCCGGCGCGACCTCCACAGCCTCGGTTTTGCGTGAGACCCCGGTCTTGCGTGGGGCCTGCGTCGCAGGCGTACTACGGCCCGCCTGGCTCGAAGCCTTGGCGGTAGTTGCGCTCTTCGCGCTTTTTTCAGCGGGTTGTCGGGCCTGCGGTTTCCCGCCTGCCGTCGCCTTGGTGGCCGATACTGCCTTCGTCCCCTTGACGGGCGGCTCGGACTTCACCGTCGGCTTGACCGCCTTCGCAGTCCCCACCTTCGCGGCGGTCGCACTCGCACGCTTGGTGACATCGGTCACCTTCGCAGCCGTCTTGCCGGTCGTCTTCGATTTTGCGCCGGCGGCTGCCTTTACTTGCGTCGTCGTAGTACGTTTCGCCGAACTTGCCTGGCTGGCCGTTTTCTTGGTGGCTTGCGCAACCTTGCCGGCCTTCGCTTCAACGCCAGCCTTCGCAGAGCGAGACGCCCCCCTCCCACCGGACGCCGCCGCCGCGCTCGCCGCGCGCTTTGCCTTCGGTACAGGGATAACCGTCTTTTTTCCGCTGGTCGTTGTCATCTTTGCCATAGCGATCTCGCTTGCCAGAAAACAGCCCACTGAAAACTTTTCATTATAGCACGCGGGCTTACCTCAACTTCGCGCGCCTCCCGTGCCGGCCGTAGCCAGCAATCGCTTCAACTCGTCGCGTTGCCGCGACAGCGCCTGTGCATGGCGCAATTCCTCGGACGTCAGTGACGGCCGCTTGAAAATCGTCTCCAGCTCTTCGCACAACCCGTCGTACTGCAGGCGCCGAATGGCGCTGCGCAGTTCGGTAAGCCGCAACGTAATCTGTTCTTCTCGCCGCTCGATCTGGGCCTCGTCGGCCGGATCGAACAACAGCAAATCGCGGGCGTTTTCCTCAAACGACAGGATCTCTCGCAGAATGTCGTCGAAACTCGCCCAATTCGGCGATGACCGCAGTCGATCGGACATGAAGCGAAAATCCGCCTGCGCGCCCATTTCATGACAATGCGCCAGCACCTCCGAGAAAATCTCGGCGTGATGTCGCACGTTCTGCAATATCTTGGTCTCTTCCTCGGTCAATTCGTTTCCGAGCACCGGGAACATGAGCAAGTTCTGCAACGCCCGATGTTCCGTGCCGACCACCCGGCGCTTTTCGCGCTTCGCAGGCGCCTTATCCCAGGGATTCTGGCGGCGCGCAGCGCTGATCTGCAACTCGCACAACTCCGCGACTTCCTCGACCGTACTTCCCACCCGCTCGGCCAGGGCGTGAAGAATCTGGCCACGCAGCGCGTTCGCCGGCATCTGCTGCAGCAACGGCTTGGCCTCGAACAGCGCACGCGCCCGGCCCTCGGGCTGATGCATTTCCTTGCCGGCCGTCACCTCGCCAATCAGAAACTGCGACATTGGCATGGCACGCGCCACTTCGTCGGCGAAGGCCTGCGTACCGTGCTCGCGCACGTAACTGTCCGGATCGTGCTCGCTCGGCAAAAACAGAAACTTGAAACTCCGGTTGTCATCGGCATGCGGCAGACACGCTTCGAGGGCGCGGCGCGCCGCACGGCGCC
The DNA here is from genome assembly GCF_000815105.2 of Pandoraea pulmonicola. Classification (NCBI taxonomy): domain Bacteria; kingdom Pseudomonadati; phylum Pseudomonadota; class Betaproteobacteria; order Burkholderiales; family Burkholderiaceae; genus Pandoraea; species Pandoraea pulmonicola. The sequence continues at coordinate 3,803,520 of NZ_CP010310.2, forward strand.
CGGCCGCATCGCCGTCGAAGCTGAACACCACCGTCTCGGTCTGGCGCAACAGCTTCTGGACATGCATCGGCGTGCACGCGGTACCGAGCGTCGCTACGGCCTGCGGGAAGCCAAGCTGGGCCAGCGCGACGACATCCATATAGCCTTCGACCACCAGCACATAGCCTGCGTCGCGAATCCCGACTCGCGCCTCGAACAGACCGTAAAGCTCACTGCCCTTGCTGAAGAGCGGTGTCTCCGGCGAGTTCAGATATTTCGGCTCCCCCTTGTCCAGCACCCGTCCGCCAAAGGCGATCACCTGCCCCTTGGTATTGCGGATCGGGAACATGATCCGGTCGCGGAAGCGATCGTAACGGCGTTTCGTGCCGCCCGCCTCGCCCTTGTCGCTTTCGATGACCAGGCCTGCTTCGAGCAGTTGATCGTCACGGTAATTCGGGAACGCCGCTTCCAGGTTCTGCCACGCATCCGGGGCAAATCCCAGACCGAAATGCGCAGCGATTTCACCCGTCAGCCCACGTCGCTTCAAATAATCGATGGCCGCCGGCGCCCCGCGCAACTGCTTGCGGTAGTAATCGCAAGCGCGCGTCATGACGTCGACCAGACCGAGGGTCTGGGCACGCTGGGCGGCGGCGGGCGGCGCGCCCGGCAGCGGCGCTTCACGCGGCACGTCCAGCCCTACGTTGCGGGCCAACTCCTCGACAGCTTCAACAAATCCGAGTCCGGCATGCTCCATCAGAAAGCTGATCGCGCTGCCGTGCGCGCCGCACCCGAAGCAGTGATAGAACTGCTTGGTGGGACTTACCGTAAATGAGGGCGACTTCTCATTATGAAAGGGGCACAGCCCCATGAAGTTCGCCCCGCCCTTCTTCAACTGCACATAACGACCCACCACCTCGACAATATCGACGCGGTTGAGCAAATCCTGCAGAAATGACTGGGGAATCACTGGATCGATGCCATCGCAACGCGGAGGCGCACCGTCGCACGCGCGACAGGCGCCGGCCGCACTACCGGATTACGCAGCCAACGCCGCCTTCACTTGCGCGGACACGGCCGTCATGTCGGCCCGGCCGGCCAACTGGCTCTTGAGCACGCCCATCACCTTGCCCATGTCCTGCGGACCGGCAGCTCCCGTCTGAGCCACGGCAGCCTTGACTGCCTGCGCGACCTCGTCCGCCGAGAGCTGTTGCGGCATGTAGACCTGGAGGACGACGAGCTCGGCGGCCTCCTTGTCGGCCAGATCCTGACGGCCGGCGGCCTCGAACTGACTGATGGAATCCTTGCGTTGTTTGATCAGCTTGTCGACGATGGCAACGGTAGCCGCGTCATCGAGAGTGATGCGCTCGTCAACTTCCTTTTGCTTGATTGCCGCGAGCAGCAACCGAATGGTCCCCAGTTTGTCGGCGGCTTTGGCACGCATGGCCGTCTTCATGTCTTCGTTGATGCGTTCTTTAAGACTCATGAGCAGGGATTCCGGAATTCGAGTACGTTTCAGTGTAGTGCATGCCGCCCCAAAGAAAAGGACGACCGGCATGTGACCTGCGCCTCCCGCGTACGCAGCCGATACACCGGCGCCAGAGCGCTCGGGCGCAAAAAGCACAAAAACCCGCTTGACGAATACGCTCACGCGCGCGATCACAAGCGGGTTCGCTGGAGACTGGGGCGCTCCCCGGACCGCACGACGACGCCGGCAATGCGGGGGAAAATCCGCGGAAATCATGCCAGCCCGGATCCGAACGCGTCCCGAAAACAACCCAAAACGCCAAAAAGTGCAATTTTTTCGCCGTCTCCACGAAGGGGAGAGCCTACCATAGCGTGCCAGCAACCGTCTATGACAGCGCGTCGCCCCTCGCCCGCTCCGCCCGTACGCTTTCGGACATCGCCTGGGCACAGGCCACCGCCGATGCCCAGGCCCACTGGAAGTTGTAGCCACCAAGCCAGCCCGTCACGTCGACGACCTCGCCGATGAAGTGCAGCCCCGGCTGCGCGCGCGCTTCGAGCGTGGCGGACGACAGGGCTCGCGTATCCACACCGCCACGCGTGACCTCCGCCTTGCGCCAGCCTTCCGAGCCGCAAGGTTTGAGCGTCCAGCTGGAAAATGCCTGGGCGAGCGCGCGCAGCACCTTGTCCGACAATTCCTGCACGCGCACCTGGGGCAAGAGCCCACCGTTGGCGACCCAGGCGTCGGCCAGCCTTGCCGGCACCCACTGCGCCAGCAGATTGCCCAACTGACGCTTCGATGTCGCCTTCGCCTCGAGGAGTGCCGCCTCGATGTCCGACGTCGGCGCCAGGTTCAGCGTGATGGGCTGGCCGGGCATCCAGAAACTCGAGATCTGCAGAATGGCTGGGCCGGACAGCCCCCGGTGCGTGAAAAGCAGGTCTTCGAGAAAGTTGCCTGCTTCCTTGCCCTTCCCTGTGCTCACGTCGACTTCGAGCGACAGCCCCGAGAGGCCCGCAAACGGCGCCCATGTCGAGGCGTCGAACATCAGCGGCACCAGCGCCGGACGCGGCTCGACGATGCTCAGCCCGAATTGACGCGCGATCCGGTAGCCCCAGTCCGTCGCCCCGATCTTGGGAATCGACAGGCCGCCGGTCGCGATGACCAAGCGTTTTGCGGCGATATGCCCCGCATCTGTCGTCAAATGATAGGGATGCGCCCCGCCCGCCGTGGTATGAACGACGGTGTGCACGGCGCACGGCATGCGCCAGTGGACATGGCCCGCCGCACACTCCTTGCGGAGCATTTCGATGATGTCTTCCGCACTCTCGTCGCAGAAGAGCTGACCACGATGCTTCTCGTGCCACGCAATGCGGTGACGGGCCAGCAGATCAAGGAAGTCGCGCGGCGTATAGCGGGCCAGCGCGGAGCGGCAAAAACGCGGGTTCTCGGACAGATAGTTGGCCGGCCCGGCGTTGATATTGGTGAAATTGCAGCGTCCGCCGCCGGAGATTCGAATCTTCTCGGCCAGACGCGTGGCGTGATCGATGAGCACCACGCGCAGCCCGAGCTGCCCGGCCACGGCCGCGCACATCAGGCCGGCCGCACCGGCGCCCACAATCGCTACATCGAACTTTTCCATGGCGCGCATTGTAACCGGCGGGTGACGGGGCCGACTGGTATACTTCCCGGTTGTCCCATTCATTGACGCTGCGCGTATCCCTCCCCCGCCATGCTGGTTCTAGGCATTGAAAGCTCCTGCGACGAAACCGGACTCGCCCTGTACGACACGGAGGCGGGCCTGCTCTCGCACGCGCTGCATTCGCAGATCGCCATGCACCGCGAGTACGGCGGCGTCGTGCCCGAACTGGCCTCGCGCGACCACATCCGTCGCGCCCTGCCGCTCGCCGAGGAGGTGCTCGCCCAGGCGGGCAAGCCGCTCAGCGCCGTCGACGCCATCGCCTACACCCAGGGCCCCGGACTCGCCGGCGCGCTCCTCGTGGGCGCGAGCATTGCGAACGCCCTGGCATTCGCACTCGACCGCCCGGTCGTCGGCGTGCATCACCTCGAGGGCCACTTGCTCTCCCCGCTACTCGCGCCGGATGCCCCCGACTTCCCCTTCGTCGCCCTCCTGGTTTCCGGCGGACATACGCAATTGATGGAAGTGCGGGCGTTCGGTCGGTACGCAATGCTCGGCGAAACGCTCGACGACGCCGCCGGCGAGGCCTTCGACAAAACGGCCAAGCTGTTGGGGCTCGGCTATCCGGGCGGGCCGGCCGTCTCGCGCCTGGCCGACTTCGGTACGCCCGGGCGCTACGACTTGCCGCGCCCGATGAAACACTCGGGCAATCTCGACTTCAGCTTCAGCGGCTTGAAGACGGCCGTGCTCACGCAGGTGCGCCACCTCGGCGGCAATGTCTGCGAGCAGGAAAAGGCAGACCTCGCACGCGGGTTCGTCGACGCCATTGTCGACGTGCTCGTCGCCAAATCGATGGCCGCCCTCAAGCAAACCGGCATGAAAACGCTGGTCGTGGCGGGCGGCGTCGGCGCCAACGCTCAATTGCGCGCCGGGCTGAACGAAGCGGCGCGCCGCCGCGGCTATCGTGTGCACTACCCGGACCTTGCGTTCTGCACCGATAACGGGGCCATGATTGCGTTCGCGGGCGCCATGCGCCTCAAGCACTGGCCGGACGAAGCCGACAGCGAATACGCGTACACCGTGCGGCCGCGCTGGGATCTTGCCGATATCGTGCGCGAGGCCTGACACCCGCACCGCGATCCTTGGGTCGTCCATTGATAAAAAAACCGCTCCTCGGAGCGGTTTTTTGATTCTCGTGCACCCGCACTATCAGGCAGCCAGGCGCTTGTCGCGCTCAATCACGGCGTAGGCGCTGTGGTTGTGAATCGATTCGAAGTTCTCGGCCTGCAGCAAGTACGCCACAACACGCGACTCGTGGTTCAGACGCGTGGCGACGTCGCGCACGAGGTCTTCCACGAACTTCGGATTCTCGTAGGCGCGCTCGGTCACGAATTTCTCGTCCGGACGCTTGAGCAGCCCCCACAGTTCGCAAGAGGCCTCTTCTTCTGCCATCCGCACAAGTTCTTCGACGGCGATGTCCTCCGAGACTTCCGCATCGATCGTGATGTGCGAGCGCTGGTTGTGCGCGCCGTACTGCGAGATCTTCTTCGAGCACGGGCACAGGCTCGTGACCGGCACGAGCACCTTGAGCCACACGCGCGTGACACCGTCGCGCACGTCACCGGTAAGCGTCACCTCGTAGTCGAGCAGGCTTTGCACGCCCGAGACCGGCGCCGTCTTGTTGATGAAGTACGGGAACGTCACCTCGATGCGGCCAGCCTCGGCTTCGAGCTTCTGGAGCATGTCGCCGAGCATGGCGCGGAACGCGGCCATGTCGAGCGGCGCACGATGCGCTTCGAGCAACGCGACGAAGCGCGACATATGCGTGCCCTTCTGGTCGGCAGGCAGATGCACATCGAGATTGAACAGGCCCACGGTGGCCTGCACGTCGCCACCGGCCAGGCGCACCGACAGCGGATGACGCACACCGCGCACACCAACACGCTGAATCGGGATCTGCCGCGTGTCGACGCTGCTCTGCACGTCCGGCATTACGAAAGCGGGGTTCATCTGGTTCATCGAATTATCCTTCTTTGCCGGCAAGCCGACTGGGGGAGGCAATGGGCAAACGTATCCGATGCACGGCTCGCGAGGCTCAGGCCAGTGTCATCGGGAACATGCCGGAGAACCCCGGCACGGAATGAAAATGACGCACTTCAAAATGAAAACGATCCGGCGTGCGAGCCGGATCGTTCGAATGTCGAGGACTGCCGGACGCTCAGGCGACGAGTTTCGTGGCCTTCTGCGCGCCCTCGCCCTGCGCCACCGGCTGCAGGTCGAAGCGTGTGCAGATCGACTTCGCAATGCCCGCCGCATCAAGGCCGACCGACGCCAGCAACAATGCCGGGTCGCCGTGATCGATGAAGCAATCGGGCAGGCCCAATTGTAGTACGGGGCGAGTAACCCCACCGGCGAGCAGGGATTCCGCAACGGCGGAGCCTGCGCCGCCCATAATGCAGCCCTCTTCGACCGTCACGAGGTAGTCGTGCGTTTGCGCCAGACGCGCGATCAATTCGTCGTCGATCGGCTTGACGAAGCGCATGTCCGCCACGGTGGCGTCCAGCTGTTCCGCGGCGGCGAGCGCCGGGGCCACCATGCTGCCGAACGCCAGAATCGCCACCCGACGCCCGGCTTCGGCACGACCTTCGCGACGCACGACGCCCTTGCCGATCGGCAGCGCAGTCATCGTCTGCTCGATGGCCGCGCCGGTACCGGCGCCACGCGGATAGCGCACGGCCGACGGTCCGTCGATCTGCACGCCCGTGTAAAGCATCTGGCGACATTCGTTTTCATCCGACGGCGCCATCACGACCATGTTCGGGATGCAACGCAGATAAGCCACGTCGTACGCGCCCGCGTGCGTGGCACCGTCGGCGCCGACGAGCCCCGAGCGATCGAGCGCGAAGAGGACAGGCAGGTTCTGCAGCGCCACGTCGTGAATCAGTTGATCGTAGCCGCGCTGCAGGAACGTCGAATAGATCGCCACGACCGGCTTGAGCCCTTCGGTCGCCATGCCGCCGGCGAACGTCACGGCGTGCTGCTCGGCGATGCCGACGTCGTAGTAACGCTCGGGGAAACGCTTTTCGAACTCGACCATGCCAGAGCCTTCGCGCATCGCCGGCGTGATGCCGACCACACGCTCGTCGGCCGCCGCCATGTCGCATAGCCAGTCACCGAACACTTGCGTGTACGTCTTCTTGCTGCTCGTGCTCGGCTTGATGCCTTCGGCCGGATTGAACTTGCCCGGACCGTGGTACAGCACCGGATCGGCTTCCGCCAGCTTGTAGCCGTAACCCTTGCGCGTGACCACGTGCAGGAATTGCGGCCCCTTCAGATTCTTGATGTTCTCGAGCGTCGGAATCAGCGAATCAAGGTCGTGACCGTCGATCGGGCCGATGTAGTTGAAGCCGAACTCCTCGAACATCGTGGCCGGCACGACCATGCCCTTGGCGTGTTCCTCGAATTTGCGCGCCAGCTCCAGCATCGGCGGCGCCACGCTCAGCACCTTCTCCACGCCCTTCTTCGCCGCCGCGTAGAAACGCCCGGACATCAGGCGCGCCAGATAGCGGTTGAGCGCGCCGACCGGCGGCGAGATCGACATGTCGTTGTCGTTCAGGATGACGAGCAGCGGCACGTCTTCATGGACGCCGGCGTTGTTCATCGCTTCGAAGGCCATGCCGGCGGTCATTGCACCATCGCCGATCACGGCGATGCCGAAGCGGTTCTCGCCCTTCGTCCGTGCGCCGAGCGCCATGCCGAGCGCCGCGGAAATCGACGTGCTCGAGTGCGCCGTGCCGAACGTGTCGTACGGCGATTCATCGCGCTTCGGGAAGCCCGAGATGCCGCCGAGTTGACGCAGCGTGGCCATCGCCTCGCGGCGGCCGGTCAGGATCTTGTGCGGATAGCTTTGATGCCCCACATCCCAGACGATGCGATCTTCCGGCGTGTTGAACACGTAATGCAACGCGATCGTCAACTCGACCGTGCCGAGATTGGACGACAGGTGCCCGCCAGTGCGCGATACGCTCTCGAGCACGAAAGCGCGCAGCTCTTCGGCCAACGGCGCAAGTTGGCGACGCTCCAGACGCCGCAACGCAGCCGGGTCATCGATGGTATTTAACAGTTCGTACATCGTCGTTCCATATATAGGCGTTTTATCGGGCAGCGCCCCCTGTGCACTGTCCCGATCTCCTGCCGGCGTTCTGTGGGGAGATGCGCCGACCCTCCTTGCCCCTTGCTTGTGTCTACTGCAACCGCCCCGGGGATCTCGCGATCCCTGACTACCCGGGGGCCGTCCTGAAACCCGTCCGCTCAGTTGATGCGATCGACCACGTAATCGGCCAACGCACGCAGACGGTCCGCGTTGCCCAGCGACCCGCTCGCCTTGTGCGCATCGGCCCGTAGCTTTTCGGCGTAGGCGCGCGCGCCCTCCAGGCCCATGAGCGATACGTACGTCGGCTTGTCGTTGGCGGCGTCCTTGCCCGCCGTCTTGCCCAGCGTGGCGGAATCGGCGGTCGCGTCGAGAATGTCGTCCACCACCTGGAAGGCCAGTCCGACGGCGGCCGCATAGGCGTCGAGCGCCACGGTCTCGTCGTCCGACAGCGCACGACCGCAGATTGCCCCCATACGCAACGATGCGCGCAGCAGCGCACCCGTCTTCAGGCGGTGCATGTTCTCCAGTTGCGTCTGGGTAAGCTTGATGCCGACGCTCTCCAGATCGATCGCCTGGCCGCCGGCCATGCCGAGCGCGCCCGAGGCCAGCGCCAGTTCGCGCACCAGCGCGAGCGACTGGGCAGCACTCAGATCGCCCGTGGCTTCGCCCAGCAGCACGAACGCCTGCGTCTGCAGCGCGTCGCCGGCCAACAGGCCGGTCGCTTCGTCATATTGCACATGCACCGTGGGCTTGCCTCGGCGCAACTCGTCGTCATCCATGCACGGCAGGTCGTCGTGCACCAGCGAATAGGCGTGAATCATCTCCACGGCGCACGCGGCGCGATCGAGCGCCGACTCGCTGGCCTGCGTCACTTCGCCCGCGGCGAAGCACAGCAGCGGACGCACGCGCTTGCCGCCGCCGAGCACGGCATATCGCATCGATTCATTGAGTCGCGCCGAGCCGCCATCGACCGCCTTGGGCAGCGCGGCGTCGAGCGCCTGCTCCACACGGGCCTGTACTGCCTGCATCCAGGCCTTGATATTCTGATCCGCCATCGTCTTCGTCCTGCACGTACCCTTCAGGCCGTGCGTGTCATTGAGTCGCCCCGGGAGTCTTCCCGGGCCACCGGGTCGTTACTCGTCGCGTGTCGCTTCGAGCGGCTTGAGCGTCTCGCCTTCAAGCACCTTCACTTGCTGCTCCACCTTCTCGAGCAGGCCCTGGCAGTACTTCACCAGAACGGCGCCGCGGCGATATGCGCCGAGCGATTCCTCCAGCCCCAGCTCACCGCCCTCCATGCGCCCCACCAGGCGTTCGAGCTCGGCGAGCGCGGCCTCGTAGGTCTCGGGCAGGTCTTGCGGTACGTCAGGTACCGCGTCTTGCGACTTTGCAGTCTTGGCCATAAACGCAAAATTCGGGTCGAATGTTCCATTTTACGGCAAAAGCTCGATAGCTCGCAGAGCGTAAATTGCCTCAAAACGGCGTGCGATGACAATTTTCGGACAATATTTAACGCAAATCATAGACTTAGCAGCCCCGTGCTTCGCATACCGGGTATAATCGTCGGTTCCCCTAAATCGATTTTTCGATGGTTGGGTAGTTCACTGCTTTCAAGCTCGACGGGAGTGGGAATGTCCAATCTAAGCAGCGCTTTGCAATTGAAACCGGCTTCGAGCCAATTGCCGGTCTACACGTATTTCGACGAGGCACTCCTTGCCCGTGAACGTGAAGTCCTCTTCAAACACGGCCCCCGCTACGTGGGCCATGAACTGATGGTCCCGGAAGCAGGCGACTACTTCGCCCTGCCGGCCGAGCAAGAAGGTCGCATGCTGGTTCGCAACGGTGCGGGCGAGCATGGTGGCGTCGAACTGCTCTCGAACGTCTGCCGCCATCGTCAGGCGGTCATGCTCAATGGTCGCGGCAACGCACGCAATATCGTCTGTCCGCTTCATCGCTGGACCTACGATACGAAGGGCGAATTGCTCGGTGCACCGCACTTCCCCGAGAAACCCTGCCTGAACCTCGGCAAATTCCCGCTGCAACGCTGGAACGGCCTGTTGTTCGAGGCGGAAGGCCGCAATGTGCAGGCCGATCTCGCACGACTTGGCGTCGAACACCATCTCGACTTCTCGAACTTCATGTTCGATCACGTCGAAGTGCACGAATGTAACTACAACTGGAAGACGTTCATCGAGGTCTATCTCGAGGACTACCACGTTGTGCCGTTCCACCCCGGTCTGGGCAGCTTCGTTTCGTGCGAAGACCTGCGCTGGGAGTTCGGTGACTGGTACAGCGTGCAGACGGTGGGCGTGCATGACGGTCTCGCCAAACCGGGAAGTCCGATCTATCGCAAGTGGCACGACGTGCTGCTGCGCTATCGCGAAGGCGTGCCGCCGGACTTCGGCGCCATCTGGATGGTGTACTACCCGCATCTGATGATCGAGTGGTATCCGCACGTCCTCGTGGTGTCCTGGCTGATTCCGCGCGGACCGCAGAAGACGACGAACATCGTCGAATTCTATTACCCCGAGGAAATCGCACTCTTCGAGCGCGAGTTCATCGAAGCGGAACGTGCCGCCTACATGGAAACGGCTCGCGAGGACGACGAGATCGCCGAGCGCATGGACGCCGGGCGTCGCGCATTGTTCGAGCGCGGCGTGTCCGAAGTCGGCCCGTACCAGAGCCCGATGGAAGATGGCATGCAGCACTTCCATGAGTTTCTGCGCCGTCAGATGGGAGATTTCTGATCCCCTTTCCCTGGGGCGGCAGAAAGTGGCGGAAGACGGCAAGGTAACGACGAACGAAGAGATCGTCTCACCGGATGAGAAATGCCGCGCACTCGCTTGGGACGACGCAGTGGATGCCACTGTGGCGCGGGCGAGACTGAATTAAATATTTGCCGAAAAATTCGCGAAACGGCGGGCCATGCGCCCGCCGTTTTCGTTAGAATCGTCGCCATGCTTTGCATATGACCCTGCGGCAGCGATTCATGCTGCGAGCAGCGTCGGCATCCGGCATAAGTCGCTCCTCGTCGCGGCTTCGCCGCTCGTTTGTTGCCCATCGTGGCCCTTCGTAGCCTCTTTGCCGTCCAACGGCCCCATTCGCCATGCAATCGCTCTGGATGTTGGTCTCCGCCTTCATGTTCACGTTGATGGGGCTCTTCATCAAACTGGCGGCAAACGAGTACAACACCGGCGAAATCGTTCTCTACCGCAGCCTGATCGGCGTGATCGTATTGCTGATCATTTCGCGCGCGCGTGGGCAGACGATCCGCACCCGGCACCTCGGATCTCATGTCAAACGCAGTACCGCGGGCGTCATCTCGCTCGGCCTCTGGTTCTATTCGCTCACGCAATTGCCGCTATCGACGGCGATGACGCTCAACTACATGTCGCCGATCTGGATCTCGCTGATCGTGATGGCGACCGCCGCGATGCGCGGCAGCCTGCGCACCGACTTCCGGCTCGTTGCCGCCATCTTCGCGGGCTTTGTCGGCGTGGCCCTTCTGCTGCAGCCGACCCTCGACAGTCAGGCGTGGGGCGGGGGCATTGCCGGTGTCGTCTCCGGGGTGTTTTCGGCGATCGCGTACATGCAAGTGAAGGAATTGGGCGCGGCCGGCGAGCCCGACTGGCGCATCGTCTTCTATTTCTCGCTGGGCGGGGTACTGTTGGGCCTGGGCTGGGTCGCGATCGAAGACCTGCACCCGCTCACGTGGCGCGGCGCCGGCCTGATGCTCGGTGTCGGCATTGCCGCCCTCATCGCCCAAACGGCGCTCACGCGGGCCTTCAGCCTCGGCAACACGCTCGTGACTGCGAATCTGCAATATTCCGGCGTAATCTTCGCTACACTGATCAGCATGCTCGTCTGGAACGATTGGCCCGCACTTGCCGGCTGGATCGGCATGCTGCTCATCGTGCTGAGCGGCATGACGGCACTGCGCCGCCCGTCGGCCACCACCTGATCGGGACGTACGGGTGCGACGGCCTCCGCCGCAACCGCAATCGCCCTTCCGGTGCCGACGGCGACACACGGCACATTGCGCCAATGCGGTGTCGCAGCGTCAGCCCATCCTCCTGACTAGCCGCTCGGTCAGTTCCCGCTGAACGATTCCCTCACGCCCGTCTGCGGAGACGTCATGGTTCACACGCACTTCACCACGCTCATCAGCCCGCAAAATCTCGACGCGCTGATGCAAACCGCCGCCGGTGGCGGCGCCCCGGTGATCATCTTCGATTGCCGTTTCGATCTCGCCGATCCCAAGGCCGGGGAGGCGGCCTATGTCGACGGTCACATCTTCGGCGCGTTCTACGCGCACCTCGACCACGATCTGTCCGGCACCACCACGGGCAAGAACGGCCGCCACCCCCTGCCCGATCGCGATGCGCTCGTACGCCAGCTTGCGGCGTGCGGTTTGTCGAAGGGGCAGCAGGTCGTTGCCTACGACGCCCAGGGCGGCATGTACGCCGCGCGCCTGTGGTGGTTGCTACGCTGGCTGGGTCACGAGTCGGTCGCCGTGCTCGACGGTGGGCTGCAGGCTTGGCTGGCCGCAGGCTTCAAGCTCGACACCGCGCCGCCCGAAGCCCCACCCGAGGGCGACTTCGTCCCGGGTGAGCCGCTGGCCACCACGGCCGACGCCGCGGCCATCGAACGGAACCTCAGTTCGCACGAACGGTTGGTCGTCGATGCGCGCGCCCCCGACCGCTATCGCGGCGAGAACGAGACGCTCGATCCGATCGGCGGCCACATTCCCGGCGCCGCGAATCGCTTCTTCAAGGACAACCTCGGTCCGGATGGACGCTTCAAGCCCGCCGCGACTCTACGTGAAGAATTCATGCAGGTCCTCGGCAAGGACCGGCAGTCCGAGCGGGTGATTTCGCAATGCGGATCGGGGGTGACGGCGTGCCACAATCTACTCGCCATGGAAATCGCCGGGCTGCACGGCGCCAGCCTCTACCCGGGATCGTGGAGCGAATGGTGCGCCGACAAGCGCCGCCCGGTGGCAACCGGCGCCCAACCGTAATTCGCTGCCTGATTCGCGCTGCCGTGTACTCGTAGCGGCAAAAGGGCACCTATCGGGACCAATGCCGTTCAGTTAAGGCGAAAATGCCGCTTCGACGCAAATCGAAGCGGCATTTTTTACGGTGTTTCGTGGCCCTTCGTCGATCGGACCAGCAACAAACACGATTCACTGAACGGCATTGCCCCCTCGGGACACCCTTTTCCATTCCGTGGACACTACGCCGAAGCGCAGTTTCGCCTTTACCCGGCACGTGGCGCCGAATGGAGCAGGGTAACGCCCTGCCCGTCCACCGTCTGGCGCCTACCGCCCGGAGATGACGATTTCGCTCACCGCCTCCGACGACGCCATTGCCATCGCACTGCCGCCCTTGCCGTGGTCATGATCGTGACCATGTTCGTGATCGTGACCGTTGAGCCACACCACGAGGGCCAGTCCCACAACGATAAGCAGAATCTGCGGAAGCGCGTCGCGCGGTGAGGTGCGGCGCTGCATCTGCGGCATCAAGTCGGACACGGCGATGTAGATGAAGCTGCTTGCCGCGAGCGCCAGCAAATACGGAATCAGACTCTGCAGACGATCGAGCATGAAGTACCCAAGCACCCCGCCGGCGAGCGCCGTCAGGCTGGAGGCCAGCGTAAGCACCAGCGCCTTGCGACGCTTGAACCCCGCATTGAGCAGCACCATGAAGTCGCCAAGCTTGTGCGCCACCTCGTGCACGGTGATCGACACCGTCGCCGCCACACCCAGGCGCGGATCGGTGAGGAACGCCGCGGCGATCACCACCCCATCGGCGAAATTGTGGATGGCGCTGCCCACCAGAATCATCCAGCCGCCCTTGCCCGCTTCGTGTGCGTCATGACCGTGCTCGTGATGGTGGCCATCGCCCTCGTGATGATGGCTATGACGCAGCAACGCCAACTTCTCCAGCAGGAAGAAGCCGAGCAGTCCGCCCAGCAGCCAGCGGGTGATGACGTGCGCGTCGACGTGCGACTCCAGACTTTCCGGCAGCAGATGCAGCAAGGCGGTGCCGAGCAGCACGCCCGCCGAGAAGCTGACCATCTTGTCGATGAGCTTCGAGAGCAGCCCGAGCGACAGCGACGCCGCCCCGGCGAGGCTCAGCACGCCGGAAGCCAGCGTGGCAATGACAATGAAAACAAAAATGGCGTCGATGACGATTCTCCCGCAGGCAAGCCGGCGATTTAACCAGCTTTTGCCGTCACAGGCAAACGGCGGTTAGCGTGGGCCGAGAGCGCCCCGGACGGACATCCAGCGCGCCCCGCCCTCCAGCCGTTTGCCCGGTCGGCACCTGACTCGGGCCGGCCGCCCGCGCGGCTCAGGCCACCCCGTGTTTGCGCAGCCAGTCGAGCGCGAGCGTCCAGCCCTCCTTGGCATCCGCCTCGACGTAGCTCGCGCGGTAATCGGCAAAGAACGCATGCCCCGAGTTCGGGAACACCTTGAGCACGGAGGCCTTCGACGCGGCATTGCCCTTCATCAGCGCGGCATGCGCCTGCTCCACGCTCGCCACCGGAATGCCGGTGTCCTTGCCGCCATAGAGGCCGAGCAACGGCCCGTGCAACTCGCCTGCGATGTCGATCGGATTGCGCGGGAAGTTGGCACTCTTGTCGCCGACGATACGTCCGTACCAGGCCACCGCGGCCTTCACGTTCGGGTTGTGCGCGTCGTAGAGCCACGTCACACGACCGCCCCAGCAGAAGCCCGTGATACCGAGACGCTTCTCGTCGCCCCCGTTGGCCACCGCCCATTTCACCGCCGCGTCGATATCGCTCATCACTTGCTTGTCCGGCGTCTTGGCGACGATCTGCGATTGAATCTCGGCGATCGTGCCCAGCGACTGCGGATCGCCGGCCCGCGCGAACAGCTCCGGTGCGAGCGCGAGATAACCGAGCTTGGCGAAACGTCGGCAGATGTCGGCGATGTGTTGATGAACGCCAAAGATCTCCGAGACGACCACGACCGTCGGCAGATGCGTCTTGCCTGCCGGCTTCGCGTAGTAGACGGGCATCTTGACGCCGGGCACGTCGAGCATGGCTTCGCCGGCGTCGAGCCCCTGCGTGTCGGTCGTGATGGTTTGCGCCGCGACCGGCAGCACCGCGAGGGCAAACGCCGAACCCACGGCGGTCTTCAGAAAATCGCGCCGGTTGCGCGGCGCCACTTCGGGCACGAGACTATCCAGATCCGCTTGCGACATGTCGCACTCCACGAAAAAGAGTCGGTAAGAAGTAGGTCAGGGAAACGTCAACAGAGACTCGGGACGAGCCGCCGGCGAAGGCAGCGCGCCGATCGCGCAAGCCTTGGAAAGCGCGGCGGCGCACGCGAACCGCACGACCGGAGCCGGACGTTCGGATATTACTAGAAAGGGGGAGGCGATTGCACTCGGACGAGGGCGCGACGCGGCTCGGACATTTCCGAGATCGCATCCCACGCGCAAACCGGCGACAGGCGCAGTGACAAGCACAATGGCGGGAAGGGAGCGACGAGCAGGACCGGGCGCGGGAGAACCACACACGCACCGGCAGCCGAAAATGCAAACGGGCAACGGCTCGCGCCTTCATCGATACCGCAAACCCTCAATGCAGCTTCACGCGCGGCACGGTCGAGCGGCGCAGACGGTTGGCCACGGTGTCGAGCATCATGCGCCACACGCCGTGCAGCGCCGCCACATGCATGCGATAGAGCGAGGTGTACATCACCCGGGCGAACAGCCCCTCGATGAACATGCTGCCGCCGATAAGACCGCCCATCAAGTTGCCGACCGCGCTGAACTTGCCCAGCGAGACGAGCGAGCCAAAATCGCGATAGGTGAACGTCGGCAGGCTGCGCCCATCGAGGCGCGCGTCGATGGCCTTGACCAGAAAACTCGCCTGCTGGTGCGCTGCCTGCGCGCGTGGCGGCACGAAACCGTGCCCGGGCCACTCGCAGCTCGCACAGTCGCCGAATGCGAAGATATCCGGGTCTGTCTTGCTTTGCAGCGTCGGCAGCACTTCGATCTGATTCAGACGGTTGACCGCCAGCCCCAGCGTGCCGAGCACCGCCGGAGCCGTGATACCCGCGGACCAGACGGTGATGTCGGCAGGCAGCACCTTGCCGCCGGTCGTGGTCACTTCGTTCTTGCGGACCTCGGCCACCGAATCGCCACACAGAATGTCGACGTCGAGCTTGCCGAGCAAACCGGCCACGGCGCCCGACACACGCTCGGGCAGCGCCTTGAGAATGCGCGGACTCGACTCGATGATCGTGATGCCGACATCCTTGCGCGGGTCGAGCTTCAATCCATAGGAGCGCAGCACTTCGGCCGTATTGCGCAACTCGGCGGACAACTCCACCCCCGTCGCGCCAGCACCGACGATGACGAGATTGACCTTGGGATGCGCTCTGTCCGCCGACACCACCGACACCGGTGACGTCTGTGACGCCGGCGCCGATGCCGCCGACTCGACGTCGCTCTTCTCGGAAGACGGCGGCGGCCCGGCCGGCGCCACGTCGAGCGCCGTCGCCTCGGTGGCGTTCTGCGCACGCACGCACACGGCCATCAAGCGCCGACGGAAGCGTTCGGCCTGCTCGACAGTATCCAGCGCGATGGTGTTTTCCTGGGCGCCGGGCACGCCGAAGAAGTTGGTGGTGCTGCCAAGAGCGAGCACCAGCGTGTCGTAGGGCAGCGTGCGCTCGGGCAGCAGGTCGCCCTCGCCCTCGTCGGCCGCCGCCGGGACGGCCGCCAGTCGAATCGTCCTGGCCTCGCGATCGAGCCCGATCATCTCGCCCACCGCGAACTCGAAGTGATGCCAGTTGGCTTGCGCGACGTAAGAGAGCTGGTGCGTCGCCGTGTCCATCACGCCGGCCGCCACCTCATGCAGCAGCGGTTTCCAGATGTGCGACAGCGAACGGTCGACCAGCGTTATCTGGACGTCCTTGCCACGCCCGTACTTGTCGCCCAGGCGGGTGACGAGTTCAAGACCGCCGGCGCCGCCGCCGACCACAACGATGCGATGCACACTCACGATGACTCCCAGTGCTTGTAAAACCGTCCAGCCGGTCAGCATTTGCATGACCGGCGATAGCGATTACCTTACCGCAGAGTACGGACCTCGGGTATGCCTGCCGCCCTATTACCGTTATTGGGTGACGCCGATTTCCACGCGTCCCAGACGGATCGCCCCTTCGCCAAACGGACGGGAGCGCCGCCGCTCGCCGTTAATGAGCCTTTTCCCAGTTCTCGCCCACACCGACCTCGGCCACGAGCGGCACGCGCAATTTCGCCACGCCGCACATCAGTTCCGGCAAGCGCTTGCAAACTTCGGCGAGTTCGTGATCGGGCACTTCGAGCACCAGTTCGTCGTGCACCTGCATGATCTGACGCGTCTGCAGGCCACTATCGTCCAGCCAGCGCTGCACGGCGATCATCGAGAGCTTGATGAGATCGGCCGCCGTGCCCTGCATCGGCGCATTGATGGCGGCGCGCTCGGCGGCCTGCCGGCGCGGACCGTTGCCGCCGTTGATGTCGGGCAGCCACAGGCGGCGGCCGAACACCGTCTCGACGTAACCGCGCGCCTTGGCGCTCTTGCGCGTCTCGTCCATATACCGCGCCACGCCGGGGTAGCGCATGAAATAGCGATCGATGTACTGCTTGGCGGCGTCGCGCTCGATGCCGAGGTTCGCTGCCAGACCGAACGCGCTCATGCCGTAGATCAGACCGAAATTGATGACCTTGGCATAGCGGCGCTGCTCGGACGAGACTTCCAGCGGCGTGACCGCGAAGATTTCGGCGGCCGTCGCGCGGTGAATGTCCTCGCCATTGGCGAAAGCGCGCAGCAGGCTTTCGTCGCCCGAGATATGCGCCATGATGCGCAATTCGATCTGCGAGTAGTCGGCCGACACCAGTTGGCTGCCCGGCGGCGCCACGAACGCCTCGCGAATCCGTCGGCCCTCGGTCGTGCGCACCGGAATGTTCTGCAGATTGGGATCGTTTGACGCGAGCCGGCCCGTGATTGCCACGGCCTGCGCGTAATTCGTATGCACGCGCCCCGTCGACGGATTGACCATCTTGGGCAGTTTGTCGGTGTAGGTCGACTTGAGCTTCGCGAGGCCGCGATACTCCAGCAGCACCTTCGGCAGGGGATAGTCTTCGGCAAGCTTCTGGAGCACTTCTTCATCGGTCGACGGCGCACCGCTCGCGGTCTTCTTGACGACCGGCAGTTGCAGTTGCGTGAAGAAAATGTCACCGATCTGCTTCGGTGAATTCAGATTGAACTGCTGCCCCGCCAACGTAAACGCTTCCGCTTCGAGCGCGATCAGCTTGTGGCCGATTTCATCGCTCTGCGCGGCGAGCCGTGCCGTGTCGACGAGCACGCCATTGCGCTCCATGCGCTGCAGCACGCGCGCCGTCGGCATCTCGATATTGCCGTAGACGAACTCCAGCGTGGCTTCGCGCGCGACATCGGGATAGAGCGCACGGTGCAGGCGCAGCGTGATGTCGGCATCCTCCGCGGCGTACTGGGTGGCAAGTTCGACGCTGACCTCGTCAAAGCCGATCTGCTTCGCGCCCTTGCCGCATACGTCCTCGTACTTGATCGTGGACACGCCGAGATGGCGCGACGCCAGGCTGTCCATGTCGTGACTGCGGTGCGACTCGACCACGTACGATTCGAGCAGCGTGTCGTGGGCGATACCGCGCAGCACGATACCGTAGTTCTCCAGCACGTGGGCGTCGTACTTGAGGTTCTGACCGACCTTCTTGCAATCCGGATTCTCGAGCCAGCCCTTCAGGCGTGCCAGCACTTCGTCGCGCGGCAGTTGTTCGACTTCGCCCGGCGCGCGGTGCGCCACCGGAATGTAGGCGGCGCGCCCCGGCTCGCACGAGAACGACAGGCCGACGAGTTGCGCCTGCATGGCGTCGAGCGAAGTGGTTTCGGTGTCGAACGCGGTCAGCTCGGCCGCCTCGATGGTCTTGAGCCACGCGTCGAACTGCTCCCATGTGAGCACCGCTTCGTATTGACGCTCGATCGTGTCGGTCGCCGGTGCCGGCGCCGCCTCGCCCGCCTGCGTGGCGAGCGCCGTCTCGGCCTCGCGCAACAGCGTCTTGAAACCGTGACGCGCGAAGAAGTCGCGCAAGGTTTCGGCGTCTTCCGGCTGGGTCTGGAGGCTCGCCTCGATCGAGGTGACCTGCGGCGTGAGATCGCAGTCGAGCGCCACGGTCACGAGCTTGCGGCCCATTGGCAGCCAGTCGAGCGCGCGACGCAGGTTCTCGCCGACCGCCCCTTTCACTTCGGCGGCGTTGGCCACGAGGTTGTCGAGATCGCCGTACTGCGTGAGCCACTTCACGGCGGTCTTCGGGCCGCACTTCTCCACGCCCGGCACGTTATCGACCGTGTCGCCCACCAGCGTGAGGTAATCGACGATGCGCTCGGGCGGCACGCCGAACTTCGCGGTCACGCCAGCAACGTCGAGCGTTTCGTTCGTCATCGTGTTGACGAGCGTCACGCGGTCGTTGACCAGTTGCGCCAGATCCTTGTCGCCGGTGGAGACGATCACGCGCATGCCGAACTCGGTGGCGCGCCTGGCGAGCGTGCCGATGACGTCGTCGGCTTCCACGCCGTCGATCATCAGGAGCGGCCAGCCCATTGCGCGCACGGCCTCGTGAATCGGCTCGATCTGCAGACGAAGATCGTCCGGCATCGACGGACGGTTGGCCTTGTATTCCGGATACCAATCGTCGCGAAACGTCTTGCCCTTGGCGTCGAAAACGCAAGCGCTATACTCTGCATGTACGTCTTTACGCATGCGGCGCAGCATGTTGACGATGCCGTGCAACGCGCCCGTGGGTTCGCCATTGGGGCCGCGCAAATCCGGCAGGGCGTGGTAGGCTCGATAAAGATAACTCGAACCATCGACCAATAAGAGCGTCTTACCTTCCAGACTTTGCTGTTCCGACATATGACCAAGAGAAGAAAAGAGATACCGAGTCTGCGCATGCTGGCAGACCATGAACGCGCCACGGCCAAAAAGGCGCGCGCGTCGTGGCAAATGTTCACGATTATGGCAGAGTTCATCGAGGCCACCGAGTACCTGTCGGAGATCCGTCCGGCCGTCAGTATCTACGGCAGCGCGCGCATCAAGCCGAAGTCCCCGTTCTACAAACTGACGATGACCATCGCCCGGAAATTCTCGGACAGTGGCTTCGCCGTGATCTCCGGCGGCGGGCCCGGCATCATGGAAGCGGCCAACAAGGGGGCGCACGGCGGCGCGTCGCCGACGGTGGGCCTGAACATCGAGCTGCCGCACGAACAGAAGGGCAATCAGTACCAGGACATCTCGCTGCGCTTCCGTCACTTCTTCACGCGCAAGGTCACGTTCGTGAAGAATTCGGACGCGTTCGTGATCATGCCCGGCGGCTTCGGCACGCTCGACGAACTCTCCGAAGTGCTCACGCTCATCCAAACGCAGAAGTCCCGGCATGTGCCCGTCATCCTCGT
Source organism: Pandoraea pulmonicola (assembly GCF_000815105.2). Taxonomy (NCBI): domain Bacteria; kingdom Pseudomonadati; phylum Pseudomonadota; class Betaproteobacteria; order Burkholderiales; family Burkholderiaceae; genus Pandoraea; species Pandoraea pulmonicola. Next base: position 3,823,254 of record NZ_CP010310.2, read on the forward strand.
CGGCACGGAGTTCTGGAAAGGGCTGCTCGACTGGGTACGCTCGACCATGCTGCCGATGGGACTCATCAGCGAGAAGGATCTGGATCTGGTGCAGGTGATCGACGATCCCGACGAAATCCTGAAAGCCGTGTTCGCGTTCTACGACGGTCACATCGAGCCCGAGACCGAAACCAGCGAGAAGATGTTCTATCTGTGATCGCCATCGCCTGCGGGCATGAAAGAACGGCGCCGCGTGTCATGCACGGGCGCCGTTTTTCTTTGGCAACGTTGGCAACCTCGGCTGACGGCGTCGCGTCTGCCGGGTGCCCGCGGAATCGCAAAATCAGCAGGCCGTTTCGCGCGGCGTGGTTTCCACTTCCAGACCGAAGAACGGACGCAGGCGCGTACCGAACACGTTGCCGAAGAACGCGGCGACGAGCCACAGCCAGCCGTGCAGGCTGCCCGACACGATGCCGCTGAAATACGCGCCGATGTTGCAGCCATAGGCCAGGCGCGCACCGTAGCCGAGCAACAACCCGCCCACGACGGCGGCGAGCAGCGAGCGCACGGGAATCCTCCACACCGGCGCGAACCTGCCTGCGATCGAGGCGGCCGCCAGTGCACCGAGAACGATGCCGATGTCCATGACGGTAGTGACGTCCTGCGCGACCGGTGCGTTGAGCACCTTCGCCTGCTTGACCCAGTACGGCCACGAGGCCACGTCGACGCCCATCGCCATGAACGCCTTCGCGCCCCACAGCGCAAACGCCGACGTGACGCCCCAGGGGCGACCCGCCAGGGCGAGCGTGGCGTAATTGAGCAGCACCAGCGCCAGCGCGCCCCACAGCAGCGGCCACGGACCACGCAAGAGTGCGGGCGCGCCCTTGGCGCTGCGCGTCATCGGCACGCCGACGACACGACCGTGGCGACGCTTCTCCGCCCACAGCGTGAAAACGCCGATCGCGGCGAACAGGGCGAGGTTGGCGATGAGTGCCGGCCACAGGCCCCAGGCATTGACCAGCGAGACAGGCTTGATATGCGGCAGCGATTCCCACCACGGCAGATGCGCCGTCGCCACCACCGAGCCGACAATGAACGCCGCGAGCGTGACGACCATGCGCGTGCTGCCACCGCCCACGGTGTAGAGCGTGCCCGAGGCACAGCCACCGCCGAGCTGCATGCCGACGCCGAACATGAAGGCGCCGAAGGCGACCGACACGCCGACCGGCGACACGAGCCCAACGACCTTGTTGCCGAAGAGCGTGCCGTCGGCCAGCGCCGGGAAGAACAGCAGCACGCCGAGCGCGAGCATCACCATCTGCGCGCGCAATCCCGCGCCGCGACGATCGGCGATGAATACGCGCCAGGCCGAAGTGAAGCCGAACGCTGCGTGATAGAGCGCCACGCCGAGCAGCGCGCCCACGCCGGCGAGCGCGGCTTGTTTGGGGCCGACCGTGGCGTTCAGATAAACGATACCGAGCGCGATCAGGACCAGCGCGACCGTCAGCGGCCGGGCGTTGTAGGAGGATGGCGAGGGCGGCGCCGTTTTGACGGCGGCCGAAGCGGCGGAAGACGACATGACTTGCGGACTCCAGAATGCAGATGGGCGGCACACGGCCACCCATCAGAATAACGTCGCAGAATGCCAGATTGAGTGGCCATCGGGAACGACTGTTTCGTGATTCGTTTATTACTCAAGGAAATATAGCGCCACCCCAGCGTGGGTCTCCTTGCGCACAAGGCTCAATGAAAACAGCGCCGGAAAACGTTGCTTGCCAGACGGACGGTCGCTGTCCTGCGAGTATCCACGGCGTCTTCAGCGCGATTTCACAATGCGAAGCGATGCACGTTTGGTAGAATGAACATATTGGAACCCACCGCGCCGGTCCGGCTTGCGCCACACGCCGCGGATGCGTTCCCGCCCTCGGAGAATAATGATGAAAACGCGCCTTTCCCGTGTCCTGCCCCTGTTCGCTGGTGCCGGCCTGCTGCTCGCTGGCCAAGCCTTTGCCCAGGATGGCAAGGAAACCGCCGCGCAAGCCGCCAAACGCGAGGCCGATGCCCGCGCCGCGGCGTCGAGCACCTCGTCGGTCGACGTCAATCAGGAACGCAAGCCGAGCTATTACGTCAACGACCAGGGCACGACAGTCACCGAATACCGCGATCGCGGCAAACCAACGGAAATCGACGTGCACTCGCGCTTCGGCACCAACTACCAACTGACCACGCCGCCCGACAACGCGCCGCGCGCCCGTGACAACACGTCGCAAAACGATCGTCTGCCGTCCGTCGGCCTGAAGTTCTGAGGTCTCTGGTACCCTGATCGCTTCGATCGTCGTGCGCCGCCCGCGGCGCGCCAGCATTCTGTCCATCTCGAACAGCGGCCCGTCGCACGCGCGCGGGCCGTTTGTCTGAGCTTCATCCACCAACGCACGCATGGCTGTTTTCACTTCCGTCTCGCCCGAGCAGCTCCAGGAATGGCTGCAACGCTATGATTTGGGGAACGTTCTCGATTTCCGCGGCATCAGTTCCGGCATCGAGAACACCAACTATTTCCTGACGACCGAGCGCGGCGAGTTCGTGCTGACGCTGTTCGAAAAGCTGACGGCCACCCAGTTGCCGTTCTATCTGCAATTGATGGGCCATCTGGCGCATCACAGCGTGCCGGTGCCGGACCCGATTCCCGACCGGACGGGCGAGATTCTGGGCGAGTTGAACGGCAAGCCCGCGACCATCGTCACCAAGCTGGCGGGTCGCGCCGAGCTGGCCCCCACGCCGGAACATTGCACGCACGTGGGCGCCATGCTGGCGCGCATGCATCTGGCCGGACGCGACTTCGCGCTCGAACAGGCCAACCTGCGCAGCCTGCCGTGGTGGCGCGAGGCGGCGCCTGCCGTGCACGCCTTCCTGAGCGATGCGGAGCGCACCTTGCTCGAGAGCGAAATGGCGCATCAGGAAGCGTTCTTCGCGTCGGCGGACTACCGGGCGATGCAGGCCGGCCCCTGCCATTGCGATCTGTTCCGCGACAACGTGCTATTCGATACGGCGCCGGACGGTTCACCGCGCCTGGGCGGATTCTTCGATTTCTACTTCGCCGGCTGCGACAAGTGGCTGTTCGATCTGGCCGTGACGGTCAACGACTGGTGTTGCGACCTGTCGACGGGCGTGCTGGACGAGGCGCGCGTGCATGCCATGCTGCGCGCCTACGAGACGGTGCGCCCGCTCACGGACATCGAGGCGTCGCACTGGCGCGACATGCTGCGTGCGGGTGCGCTGCGCTTCTGGCTCTCGCGCCTGTATGATTTTCACTTGCCACGCGCGGCCGAGATGCTCAAGCCGCACGACCCTGGCCATTTCGAACGAATTCTGCGCCAGCGCATCGAAGCCGTTTCCATTCCCTGGCTGTAACCCGACGCTCCATCGGAGTCATTCGAATCCTATGCAATTGCTTGAAGTCCCGCCGAAGAGTGGTTATGTGTGGCTGCGCCAGGGCATCTGGCTGTTCCGCAAGAACCCGCTCGCCATTCTGACGCTGCTCTTCGCCTATCTGTTCGGCGTGATGGTGCTCTCGATCCTGCCGGTCGTAGGCGCTTTCCTGCCGCTGCTGTTCATCCCCGGCCTGTCCGTGGGCTTCATGGCCGCATGCCGCGACATCATCAAGAACAAGCAGGTGCTGCCGCCCGTGCTGCTCGACGGTTTTCGCGGTCACGGCAAAGAGGTTTCGCGCCGGCTGCTCGTGCTGGGCGGTTACTACATCCTGGCGATGGTCGCCGTATTCCTGTTCTCGGCGCTGTTCGATGGCGGCGACCTGCTCGGCAAGATGCTCTTCGGCGGGCGCATCACCGAAGAGTCGATCGTGAACGGCTCGATAGGTCAGGCGCTGCTCGCCGCGGGCGTGGCCTACGTGCCGGTCGCCATGATGTTCTGGTTTGCGCCGGTACTGGTCGCATGGCACGACGTCTCGCCGGTCAAGGCCCTCTTCTTCAGTTGGACGGCCTGCGTGCGCAACCTGCGCGCGTTCGTCGTCTACGGACTGTGCACCGCCATCGTGGCGACGGTGCTGCCGTTCATCGTGGCATTGGCAATGGCCGCAATGGGCGCCTATCAGTACGCCATGCTCGTCCTCATGCCATACTCGATCCTGTTCACGGCCGTACTGTATTGCTCGTTCTATGCGAGCTATCGCGGCTGTTTCGGCGTGCAGGAAATCGGCGCCATCGACCCGAACGTCGCGCCGCCGGAAGCGTAAGCTTGCGTCGTCGGCGGACAAATCCGGTCCGATAGACGCTGGTTGCGAGTCACCGCATGATGGCACTTCCGCTGTATTCACGCAGAGCGATGATATGGAGACCGAGAGAAGTGTCCTGGATGCCGGTGGCGAGCCCGCCAGACTGCTGACGAGCGCCGGGACGCGGCAGCCCATTGTGGAAGCCATTATCCGAGGCGTCGAGCGCTGCCGGATTCCGGGTTCCATGGACTGGTCTGCGGCCAGAGCCTCGCTCGATAGCGACGATGCCCCGTGGAAACTGTCCGCCGTACTGATCGCCCTCGTGGCGCAACAGGAGCCCACAGTACTCCTGACCACACGCTCGTCCGGCTTGCGCGAGTACGCTTCACAGGTGAGCTTTCCCGGCGGGCGTCCGATGGACGAGGATCACGACGTCGGGACCACGGCATTACGGGAAGCCTTCGAAGAAATCTGCCTTCAACCCGATGCGGTTCGGATTGTCGGGTGCCTGCCCATTCATAAAACCCGAAAGCGCAACCACGCCATCGTGCCGGTGGTCGGCCTTGTGTCGGCGACAGCCGCATGGGAGGCCGCTCCCGCCGAAGTCGAAGAGGTCTTTGAATTTCCGTTGGCAACCCTGCACAAGCCGGAGCTGGCGAAGCAATATGTCGACGGCGAGCGGACCGGCTCCTGGTATTGGGCGGAGCAGAAATACGACATCTGGGGCGTCACGGCCGTCATATTGAAGTCGCTCTCGGGACTGGTGCACGGTCTGGACATCAGCGAGAATCTGAGCCGGAAATAGCATTGCCCCGGCATCGATCGTCGAATCTCCCCCTCCCCCACAAGGCGCTCCATGCAGACTGCCGCCAAGACCGGTGAAGCCGGTGAAGAAGGATTCGAAGTTCCCCGACGCTATTTCGCGGCCCTTGCCATTCTGCTCGGCGTCCTCATGTCCTCGCTGGACAGTTCCATCGTCAACATCGCATTGCCCACGATTTCCTCCGATCTCGGGGTGAGTGCGGCGTCCGTCATCTGGGTGGCAAACGGCTATCAAGTCGCCAGCGCCGCCACCATGCTGACCTGCGCATCCCTCGGATCGAGAATCGGCGAACGGCGGTTTTACGTCATCGGGCTCGTGCTGTTCACGATTTCGTCGCTGGGTTGCGGACTTGCCACCAGTTTCATGATGCTGGTCGTGATGCGCGTTATCCAGGGCATCAGTTACGCCGTGCTGATCAGCGTCGGCTATGGCCTGTACCGGGCGATCTTCCCGCCGGCATCGCTGGGGACCATCTTCGGCATCAACGCGCTGACGTTCGCCGTCGGCACCGCCCTTGGCCCGGCCTTGGGTGGGCTGATCGTTTCCTACGCCTCTTGGCCGTGGCTCTTCTACATCAATCTGCCGCTGGGGGTGGCAGCGATCGTCTTCTCGCTCATCTCGCTCGGCAAAGACACGCACAAGGAGCGAGGCTTCGACTTCCTGGGGGCGTTCACGTCGGCGGCCGCATTCGGCCTGTTTGCGCTTGCCGTCGATCAGATCGGACGATGGGACAACCGCACCGTGCTCATGCTCGCTGCCGTGTCGGCATTTCTGCTGTATGCGTTTATCGCTGGCCAGACGCGCGCGAGAAACCCGTTGCTGCCGCTGGATATTTTCCAGTCGCGCCGGTACACGTTTGCGGTACTCACTTCCGTGACGCTGTTCGTCTCGCAGGGCATGGCGTTGGTCGCGTTGCCATTCGTGTTGCAGCACACGTACGCTTACAGTGTTCTGGAGTCGGCATTCATCTTCACGCCGTGGCCGATCACGGTCGCCATTTGCGCGCCCTTTGCCGGTCGGCTGACCAATCGCCTCAATGCGACACAGGTCTCGAGCCTTGGCGTCCTGATTTTCTGTCTGGGACTCGGCTCTCTGGTTTTTCTGCCGGATCAGCCACGGGTCGCGGATTTCCTGTGGCGGGTCGCCGTGTGCGGCATGGGTTACGGGTTCTTTCTCCCGCCAAACAACAAGGAGATGTTCGCCAACGCGGCGAAGCACCGGACATCCAGCGCGTCCGGCGTACTGTCGACGGCCAGAACCACAGGGCAGTCGATCGGCGCGGCACTGGTTGCCGTGGTCATTGCCCTGGCCGGCGGCGTGAGCGACAGTCCGGAACAGTACTTTTCCGAATACGTCTTCGCCCTGGCCTGCGCGATATCCGCTCTTTCGTTCTTCGCGAGCATGGCCCGCGTATACCGGCAGAGAAGTCAGGAGGCGACTTCATAGCACCATTCGGCGGTATGGCAGTGTGGCGGGGCGATTCCGGTTATCGCCCGGCTGCGCGCCGTGCCGTGCCGACGCAGCGCGCGGCACGGCACAAACCCTACTCGATCGGCTGCAGTTTCGCCGCGGCCAGGGCCAACCACTTTTCGCCGTGGCGGCCGAACCGCACGTGCGCCCGGGCCTCGTCGCCCGCACCCTCCAGTCCGATGATCTTGCCTTCGCCGAACTTGGTGTGGAAAACGCCCTGTCCGAGCTTGAAGCCCGTTTGCGTCGAACGCGACCGATCGGCCAGCGCCTGTTCCGACTTCGTGGCCGCCCATTCGTCCTGCTTCGGCGCGCTCTGCGGGCGCGCGAACCAATCGCGATTCCACGCCGGCTCGCCCTGCCCCAGACGGGCACCCGGCTGCGCACGCGGCGTCAGGAACTTCAGCACTTCCTCGGGAATTTCGTCGAAGAAGCGCGAGCGCACGTTGTAACGCGTCTGGCCATGCAGCATGCGGGTCTGCGTGAACGACAGGTACAACCGTTCCTTGGCGCGCGTGATCGCGACATACATCAGGCGCCGTTCCTCTTCCAGACCGTCGAGTTCCATCGCACTGTTTTCGTGCGGGAAAAGCCCCTCTTCCAGCCCGGTGACGAACACCGCCGTGAATTCCAGCCCCTTGGCCGCATGGACGGTCATCAGTTGCACGGCGTCCTGCCCCGCTTCGGCCTGGTTGTCCCCCGCTTCGAGCGACGCGTGCGAGAGGAAGCCCGCGAGCGGCGTCATCTCCACCGGCGTATCGGCATCGACCACACCATCAGGCGACGCGAGCACGTCCGGGGCGCCCGGCAGCGCTGGACGCACGGCAATCAGACGCGCCGGAGCATCCAGCCCATACCCTTCCTCGGCGATGAACGCCGTGGCCGCGTGCACGAGCTCCTGCAAGTTCTCGATCCGATCCTGGCCTTCCTTCTCGGTCTGGTAGTGGGCGATCAGCCCGCTCGCCTCGATCACGTGCGTGACGACCTCCGGCAGCGTGAGCCGCCCGGTGTCATGGCGCATCTGCTCCACCAGCCGCACGAACGCCGTCAGGTTGGTCCCGGCCTTGCCTGTCATGTAAGGCACGGCGGCGTACATCGAGCAGTTGTACAGGCGCGCCGCGTCGGCCAGTTGCTCCAGCGACCGGGCGCCGATGCCGCGCGCGGGGAAGTTCACCACGCGCGCGAACGCCGTATCGTCGTTGGGATTCTCGATGAGTCGCAGGTAAGCCAGCGCATGCTTGACTTCCTGACGCTCGAAAAAGCGCAGCCCGCCGTACACGCGATACGCGATGCCCGCGCCAACGAGCGCATGTTCCATCACGCGCGACTGGGCGTTGCTGCGATAAAGAATGGCGATGTCCTGGCGTGACAGCCCCTGGGCGACGAGCGCCTTGATTTCCTCGACGAGCCAGCTCGCTTCCTGCAGGTCGGTGGCCGCCTCGTAGACGCGAATAGGCTCGCCATGGCCCGCATCGGTACGCAGATTCTTGCCCAGACGCCGCGCGTTATTCGAGATGAGTGCGTTGGCGGCATCGAGAATATTGCCGTGCGAGCGGTAGTTCTGCTCTAGCTTGATCAGATGACGAACGCGAAATTCGCGCTCGAAGTCGGCCATATTGCCGACGTTGGCACCACGAAACGCGTAGATGCTCTGATCGTCGTCGCCCACGGCGAACACGGCGCCGTCCGATCCGGCGAGCATCTTGAGCCAGGCGTACTGCAGCTTGTTCGTGTCCTGGAACTCGTCGACGAGGATATGGCGAAAGCGCGCCTGATAGTGCACGCGCAGCGGCTCGTTGTGCTTGAGCAGCTCGAAGCAGCGCAGCAGCAGTTCGGCGAAATCCACCACGCCTTCGCGCTGACACTGCTCCTGATAGGCCGTATAGAGCTCGACGAACTTCTGGTTGAAGGCGTCGTTGGCCTCGACCTCGTGCGGGCGCAGGCCTTGCTCCTTGGCGTTGTTGACGAAATATTGCAGGTTCTTGGGCGGATACTTCTCGTCGTCGACGTTCGCCGCCTTCATCATCCGCTTGATGGCGGAGAGCTGATCGGCCTGATCCAGGATCTGGAAGCTCTGCGGCAGCCCGGCGTCGCGGAAATGCGCACGCAGCATGCGGTTGCACAGGCCGTGGAAGGTGCCGATCCACATCGCGCGCGTACTGATCGGCAGCATGGCGCCCAGGCGCGCCTGCATTTCCTTGGCCGCCTTGTTGGTGAAGGTGACCGCCAGGATCCCCGCCGGGCCGACGAGGCCCTGCTGGATGAGCCAGGCGATGCGGGTGGTCAGCACGCGCGTTTTACCGGAACCTGCCCCCGCGAGGATCAGGGCCGGCTCGTCCGGGAGGGTCACGGCGGCCAGTTGTTCGGGGTTCAGATTGGCGAGCAGATCGGGCATGTCGGGAAGGAATTTCGAGTGAAGCCCGATTATAAATCCTGCTGCGGCGCGGAAATGGCGCCGAATCTTTTATAATTCAGGGTTTCACGCATTACACGGTCCATCCAATCCATGAGCGACAGCGACAATACGCTTGCCAAGAGCTTCGAGCCGCAGGACGTCGAAGCCCACTGGGGCCCCGAATGGGAGCGCCGCGGCTATGCCCGCCCGACTTTCGTCGACGCCCGCGAAGATTTCAGCATCCAGTTGCCGCCGCCGAACGTCACCGGCACGCTGCACATGGGCCACGCGTTCAACCAGACGATCATGGACGGCCTCACGCGCTACCACCGCATGAAGGGCGCGAACACCCTCTGGGTGCCGGGGACCGACCACGCGGGTATCGCCACGCAGATCGTCGTGGAGCGTCAGCTCGACGCCCAGAAGGTTTCGCGCCACGATCTCGGCCGCGAGAAGTTCGTCGAACGCGTCTGGGAATGGAAGGAACAGTCGGGCAGCACGATCACGCGCCAGGTTCGCCGCCTGGGGGCCTCCATCGACTGGAGCCGCGAGTACTTCACCATGGACGAGAAGATGTCGCGCGCCGTGCGCGACGTGTTCGTCACGCTCCATGAGCAGGGGCTGATCTATCGCGGCAAGCGCCTCGTGAACTGGGAATCGACCTTGCTCACGGCCGTGTCCGACCTGGAAGTGGTGAGCGAGGAAGAAGACGGCTCGCTGTGGCACATCCGCTACCCGCTCGCCGACGGCACGGGCTCGCTCACGGTCGCGACCACGCGTCCGGAGACGATGCTGGGCGACGTCGCGCTGATGGTCCATCCGGAAGACGAGCGCTACAGGCACCTGATCGGCAAGATGGCCAAGCTGCCGCTGTCCGATCGCGAAATTCCGATCATCGCCGACGATTACGTCGATCTCGAATTCGGCACGGGCGTGGTGAAGGTCACGCCGGCGCACGACTTCAACGACTACGCCGTCGGCCAGCGCCACAACCTGCCGCAGATCAACATCCTCACGCTCGACGCGAAGATCAACGAAAACGCCCCGGAAAAATACCGCGGCATGGATCGTTTCGACGCGCGCAAGCAGATCGTGGCCGACCTCGACGCCGAGGGCCTGCTCGAATCGGTCAAGCCGCACAAGCTGATGGTGCCGCGCAGCGACCGCACCGGCACGGTCATCGAGCCGATGCTCACCGACCAGTGGTTCGTGGCCATGAGCAAGCCCGCACCGGAAGGCACGTTCCATCCGGGCAAGTCGATCACCGAGACCGCGCTCGACGTGGTGCGCAGCGGTGAAATCAGGTTCGTTCCGGAAAACTGGACCACGACCTACAACCAGTGGCTCGAGAACATCCAGGACTGGTGCATCTCCCGTCAACTGTGGTGGGGCCACCAGATTCCGGCGTGGTACGACGAAAACGGCAACGTGTACGTCGCGCGCACGGAAGAGGAAGCCGCCGAGAAGGCGCGCGCCGCCGGCTACACCGGCGCCCTCAAGCGCGACGAAGACGTGCTCGACACGTGGTTCTCGTCGGCGCTGGTGCCGTTCTCGTCGCTCGGCTGGCCGCAGGAGACGCCGGAACTGAAGCACTTCCTGCCCTCGTCGGTGCTCGTGACGGGCTTCGACATCATCTTCTTCTGGGTGGCGCGCATGGTCATGATGACCACGCACTTCACCGGCAAGGTACCGTTCAAGACCGTGTACGTGCACGGCCTGGTGCGCGATGCCGAAGGCCAGAAGATGTCCAAGTCGAAGGGCAACACGCTCGATCCGATCGACATCGTCGATGGCGTGGCGCTCGAGGCGCTCGTCGCCAAGCGCACCACCGGCCTGATGAATCCGAAGCAGGCGGCCAGCATCGAGAAGAAGACGCGCAAGGAATTCCCGGACGGCATCGCGCCGTTCGGCACCGATGCGCTGCGCTTCACGTTCGCCTCGATGGCCACGCTCGGGCGCAACATCAACTTCGATCTGGCGCGTTGCGAAGGCTATCGCAACTTCTGCAACAAGCTGTGGAACGCCACGCGCTTCGTGCTGATGAACTGCGAAGGCCACGACTGCGGCATGGCGCCGTGCGTGGGCGACTGCGGCCCCGACGGTCAGCTCGACTTCTCGCGCGCCGACCGCTGGATCGTGTCGCTGCTCCAGCGCGTGGAAGCCGACGTCGAGAAGGGTTTCGCCGACTACCGCTTCGACAACATCGCCAGCGCCATCTACAAGTTCGTGTGGGACGAGTACTGCGACTGGTACGTGGAGCTGGCCAAATGGCAGCTCCAGAACGGCACGCCGGCGCAGCAACGCGCCACGCGCCGCACGCTGCTGCGCGTGCTCGAGACGGTGCTGCGTCTGGCGCACCCGATCATCCCGTTCATCACCGAGGCGCTGTGGCAGAAAGTGGCGCCGCTCGCCGGCCGCTACCCGGCCGATAAGGCCGCGGGCGAAGCCAGCATCATGGTGCAGCCGTATCCGGTGGCCGATGCCGGCAAGATCGACGAGAGCGACGAAGCGTGGATGCAGCAACTCAAGGCCGCCGTGGACGCGTGCCGCAACCTGCGCGGCGAGATGAACCTGTCGCCGGCGCAGCGCGTGCCGCTGCTGGTCGCGGGCGACGTTGATTTCCTCAAGTCGATTGCGCCGTATCTGCAGACGCTTGCGAAACTCTCCGACGTGCAGGTGCTCGCCGACGAAGCCGCGCTCGACGCCCAGGCTGCCGGCGCACCGCTTGCCGTGGTGGGCGCCAACAAGCTGGCGCTGAAGGTGGAAATCGACGTCGCGGCCGAGCGCGAGCGCCTCGGCAAGGAAGTCAAACGCCTCGAAGGCGAGATCGCCAAGTGCCACGGCAAGCTGTCCAACGAAAGCTTCGTGGCGCGCGCCCCTGCCAATGTCGTGGAACTTGAGAAGCAACGACTGGTCGATTTTGAGGCGGTCCTCGGCAAATTGCAGGCACAGCTCGCCCGCCTGCCAGCCTGAGACGCTCTCAAATCAAAGAGGGAGAAACCAATGAAAACCGCTGTGACCAAAGCCGTGTTCCCCGTGGCGGGCCTCGGCACCCGATTCCTCCCGGCGACCAAGGCCAGCCCGAAAGAGATGCTGCCCGTCGTCGACAAACCGCTGATTCAGTATGCGGTGGAGGAAGCTGCGGCCGCCGGCATCACCGAGATGATCTTCGTGACCGGGCGCAACAAGCGCGCGATCGAAGACCATTTCGACACCGCTTTCGAGCTCGAAGCAGAACTCGAAGCGAAGAACAAACAGGCACTGCTCGACGTGGTGCACTCGATCAAACCGTCGCACATCGACTGCTTCTACGTGCGTCAGCCGAAGGCGCTGGGTCTGGGCCACGCGGTGCTGTGCGCCGAGAAGCTCGTGGGCGACGAGCCGTTCGCGGTCATCCTCGCCGACGACTTGCTCGACGGCGACCCGCCCGTGCTCAAGCAGATGGTCGATCTGTACAACCAGTATCACAACTCGATCATCGGCGTGGAAGAGATCCCCATCGAGCAAAGCCGCTCTTACGGGATCGTCGCGGGCAACGAGTGGGGCGAGACGGACATCGTCAAGCTGACAAACATCGTCGAGAAGCCGGCGCCGGAGCACGCACCGTCGAACCTGGGCGTGGTCGGCCGCTATGTGCTGCGCCCGCGCATTTTCGACTGCATCCGCGAAATCGATCCGGGTTCGGGTGGCGAGATCCAGCTCACCGACGCCATCCAGAAGCTCATGCAGGATGAAGTCGTGCTGGCCTATCGCTACAAGGGCAAGCGCTTCGACTGTGGCAGCAAGCTGGGGTATCTGAAGGCGACGGTGGAATTCGCGCTGCGTCACCCGGAACTCAAGGACGCCTTCCGCGATTACCTGCGCGAAACGCACGAAACGCACGGCGATCTGGCGTAAGCCATCTCGCCCGACCCATGAAAAAGCCGACGGCAAGTCCGTCGGCTTTTTTTCGCCTGTCCGCCGCGCCTGCGCGCGGCGCGCGATGCCTCGCGGCTTAGCGGCGACGCATCAGAAAATGGAAGGTCTTGCCGTCTTCGCGCGATTCGAGCAATTCGTTGCCCGTCTGCTTGGCGAAGGCGCTGAAGTCGCGAGCCGAACCAGGATCGGTCGCGATGATGTGCAGTACTTCGCCGCTCTGCATCTCGGCCAACGCCTTCTTCGCGCGCAGGATCGGCAGCGGGCAGTTCAGGCCGCTCGCGTCGACTTCTTTCTGGAATTCCATGCTCATGTCCCTCTTCCGTCTCTGGTTTGTCTCGTCCGTCTCGTTCGGATCGCGTGCCGGGCTCGCCCTGCGAACCGCGATTCTACCGTAGTCTCGCGTCGGCCATCCCTTATTGCCTCACGATCCCGGCGCGCCGCCGTCAACCTGCAATCGACAGCCGCGCCGACTCCACGTACTCGATCGGCAGATTGCGCCGCCGCAGCCATTCGGCCACGGCGTGTCCGGTGCCGGCGCGCCATGGACGCACACGCTCCGGCGCCACGAGACGGAATTCGGCGAGCTCTTCCGAGAGCTGGATGTCGCCGTCGCACACCGCGTGGTAGGCGATGATCAGTTCGTTCTTGCGCATGAACTCGTAGACGCCCAGCAGCGAGATCGCATCCACGTCGAGATTGGTTTCTTCCTTGATTTCACGCCGGACACCGTCCTCAGGCGTCTCGTCGCGCTCCAGGAAACCCGTGATGAGCGCGAACATGCCCTCGGTCCAGGCGGCGTTGCGGGCCAGCAGAATCTGGCCGCGATATTCCACGAGACCGGCGACCACGGGCAGCGGGTTATCCCAATGGACGAAGCCGCAGACGGGATCCGGACAGGCACGGCGCACACGTCCGGCCACCTCGCGCGAATCGAGTTGCGAGGCACAGCAGGGACAGAAAATAAGTTCGTTCATGATCGTTCTTCGGCGAATTCGAACATCTTAAATGAACTCATGACGCGCTGCACATTCCATCGAATACGGGACGCCATTGGGCGGGCCTCACGCCAACACAGGCATATAATCGGCCATTGTCTCGCCACCCTCGTCCCCGCCACGTGTCCGATACGCCCAACGCCACGCCTGCATCCGACGCATCCGATTCAGCCGGTTGGCCGAACTCGGCCAACGATTCCGGCACGTCCAACAGGTCCGATACGCCCAATACCCCCAATTCGTCCGGAACGTCCGGAACGCCCGATGTTCCCTCTCCGGCCGGTTCCGCTCCCTCGCCGGACTCGCCCCCGCCCGCTGATTCCTCTCAGCCCTCCGGCGCCCCTCATACCCCCGGTTCCGCCGGTTCGCCGCCCGCGCCTTCCTCCCCCGCCCCCTCGCCCGCACTCGCGCTGCCTGCTCGGCTTGCCAGACGAGGCATGCATCGGTCGCTCCGCTTGTGGCACAACTACGGCGTGTTCTGGCTCGGCGCGGTGCTCGTCGGTCTGGTGTCGGTGGCGTACGCCAAGCTCATGGACTTCGGTTTCGAGCTGTTTCAGCGCATGCTCTCGCACGGCTTCTGGGTGCCGCTTGTCGTCACGCCAGTGGGCGCGGCATTGGCCATCTGGCTGACGCAGAAGTTCTTCAAGGGCTCGGAAGGCAGCGGCATTCCCCAGGTGATCGCCACGTTGCAGGACTCGCACCTGTCGAAGTCGCTGCTCACGCTGCGCATCATGTTCGGCAAAATCGCGGTCTCGTTTCTCGGCATCGTCTGCGGCTTTACCATCGGACGCGAGGGGCCCACGGTGCAGATCGGCGCATCGCTCATGTACGCCATGCGGCGCGGCTACCGGCGCAGCAGCGCCCATATCGAGCGGCAACTGACGCTCGCCGGGGCGGCGGCAGGTCTTGCTGCCGCATTCAACACGCCGCTTGCGGGCGTAGTGTTCGCCATCGAGGAACTGAGCCGCAGTTTCGTCGCGCGCAACAGCGGCACGCTGATCACCGCCATCATCTTCTCGGGCGTCGTGGCGCTCGGCCTGCAGGGCAACTATCTGTACTTCGGCCACATCAAGGCACTCAGCGAATTTCGCTGGACTCTGATCCCGGTGCTTATCGCCGCGAGCCTGATCACCGGCGTATCGGGCGGCCTGTTCAGTTGGCTGATGCTCAATATCGCGCGCTGGATGCCCGCGCCGCTCGTGAAGCTGCGCCGCGCACGCCCGGTTCACTTCGCATTCCTGTGCGGGCTGGCCATCGCGGCGATCGGCATCGCCTCGGGCGGTCTGACGTTCGGCAGCGGCTACACCGAAGCACGCGCGCTGCTCGAAACGCACGAAACGCTCTCGCCGTTCTACGCACTGATGAAGTTCGCGGCGCTGTCGGTGTCGTATCTATCGGGGATTCCGGGCGGCATCTTCGCGCCATCGCTGGCCATCGGCGCCGGTCTCGGTAGTCTGCTGGCCAGCATCACGTCGGTCGTGCCATTGCCCGCGATGGCGGCACTGTGCATGGTCGGCTACCTGGCGGCCGTCACGCAGTCGCCGATCACTTCGTTCGTGATCGTGATGGAGATGATCGACGGCCACCAGATGGTGATCCCGCTGATGGCCGTCGCCCTGCTGTCCACGCAGGTCTCGAAAACGATTGCACCGTCGTTCTATCATGCGCTCGCGCATCGTTTCCTCACGCCCACGGCACCCGCACCGCTTCAAGGCTGATCGCTCGAGCGAGGCGGGCTCAGGTCCGCGCGCCGCTGAGCTCGCGAATGTCGGCGGCGAGGCGCTCGACCGTCTCGACGCGTGTGTCCCAGGCGCACATGAAGCGGCAGCCACCGGCGCCGATGAACGTATAGAAGCGCCACCCCTTCGCGCGCAGCGCTTCGATCACGTGCAGCGGTAGTTCGGCGAACACGGCGTTGGCCTGCGTTTCGAACATCAGCGACACACCGGGTACGCCGCGAATGCGCTCGGCGAGCCGTTGCGCCATCGCGTTCGCGTGGCGGGCGTTGCGCAGCCAGGTGTCGTGTTCCAGCATGCCGAGCCACGGCGCGGAAATGAAGCGCATTTTCGAGGCGAGTTGCCCGGCCTGCTTCACGCGATACGCAAAGTCCTCGGCGAGTGCACGGTTGAAGAACACCACCGCCTCGCCGACCGGCAGACCGTTCTTGGTGCCGCCGAAACACAACACGTCCACGCCCGCGCGCCAGGTGACGTCGCCCGGATGGCATCCGAGCGTGGCGACCGCGTTGGCGAAACGCGCCCCATCCATGTGCACGCGAAGGTTGCGGCGTCTGGCTACCGCCGAGATCGCCTTGATTTCGTCGACGGAGTAGACCGTGCCGACTTCCGTCGCCTGCGTGAGCGTGACGACCTTGGGTTTCGGGAAATGGATGTCCGAGCGGCGGCTGATGACCGACTCGACCGCCTCCGGCGTGAGCTTGCCGTTGTTCTCGCACCCGCGTGCGGTGAGCAGCTTCGCGCCGTTGGAGAAGAATTCCGGACCACCGCACTCGTCGGTCTCGACGTGCGCGAGCTCGTGGCAGATCACCGAATGGTACGACTGCGAGAGCGACGCCAGCGCCAGCGAGTTGGCCGCCGTGCCGTTGAAGACGAAGAATACGTCGCAATCCGTGTCGAACAATTTGCGAAGACCGTCGCATACACGCTGTGTCCAGGTGTCGTCGCCATACGCCACTTCGTGGCCGCTGGCGTTGGCCTCGATCAGATAGTGCAGCGCCTCGGGGCAGATCCCGGCGTAGTTGTCCGAAGCAAAGTGCTGGGGCGTTTGCGCGACATCGCCGCCAGCCGGTGCGGCGAGCGCGGACGCATTCGATACCTTGGGTGCAGACGGGACGTGCGACATGACAACCTCTTCAATGCGACGACGGGGATCCGTCGAGGCTCCCCGTCTCCAATCGTCAATCGACCGGTGATCCCGGCCGGCTTATTCCGGTCGCGGATCGGAGCACAGCACGCCGCCGGTGGCCCAGTTCTCGCGCTTGACGTCGGCAATGATGATGTCGACGGACTCCGGCGCACAGCCGATCGTGCTCACCGCCGCTTCCGTGACGGCTTTGACGAACGCGCGTTTTTGCTCGACCGTGCGGCCCTCGAACATCTCGACGTGAAACGTAGGCATTGTTGTATCTCTCCTTGTACTGTTATGAAAGCCGGCATCGCGCCTGCGCCCCGCGCGAAGGGTTGCCGGACGTCGCGCGAACGACGACACCGATGCCGTCAGTCGCGAAACGAAGCGTCTATTCTATCGAGTTTGCGCAGCAGCGCGGGCCATTCCAGCACGCCTTCGATGGCGCCGCCATCTTCGAGTTGCACCGCCGTCTTGTCCTGCACGGCCGGGCTGGGCAAATGAGGGACGATGCCGCCGGCGAGCGTCTGCAACTGGATGTCGCAGGCCTTGATGAGCGTGGCCATCAGCACGAACGCCTCGGCGACGGTGCGGCCGACGGTAAGCGTGCCGTGATTGCGCAGCAGCATGGCGGGATGCGCGCCGAGCGACGCCACGAGCCGTTCGCTCTCCGAAGGCGAAAACGCCAGGCCCTCGTAGTCGTGATAGCCGATGCGCTCATGAAAGCGCAGCGCGTGCTGCGACATCGGCAGCAGGCCGTGCGGCTGGTTCGAGACCGCGATGCCGGCCGTATTGTGCAGATGCATGACGCACACCGCGTCGGCACGCGCGGCATGTACCGCGCCGTGCAGGGCAAAGCCGGTCACGTTCACCGGATGTTCGCTCTCCCCCGCGATCTCGCCGTTCATCGTGATCTTCACGAGATTGGACGCCGTCACTTCATCGAACGTCAGACCGAACGGATTGATGAGGAAGTGCCCCGGCTCGCCGGGCACCATCGCGGATATGTGGGTGTAGATCAGATCGTCCCAGCCGTAAAGCGCCACGAGCCGGTAGCAGGCGGCGAGATCGACGCGCATCTGCCGCTCGGCGTCGCTCACGGCGGTGGCGGCCTTTCTGCCCGCCGTCAGGGTAAAAGACATGCACAAGTCCCGGAGATGGAAGTATCGCGAGTGAGACACGTCGAAGCTCGCCGCCGCTGCGATGCCCTGCGCTCAGGGCGCGCGTTCGTATGAGCGCCGCCAGTCCCAAACGAAGCCGATCGCGCCGAGCGCCAGCACCCCGCTCGCGCACAGCAAGGCGGCCGTGAAGCTGCCCGTGGCGGCGACCAGGGGCGCGGCGACCAGCGGCCCGACGATCTGCCCGATGCCATAGGATGCCGTGACCAGACCGATCAGGCCATTGGCATTGTCCCCACGCAGGCGCCGGCATTCGCGCACCGCGTACACGGTGATTGCCGTGAACGGCAGGCCGACGAGCACACTGCCCAGCGCAAAGCCGGCGACATTGGGCAACACGATCCCGATGCCCACGCCCAGGCCCTGCATCACGTAGCAGGCCGCGAGCAGCAGGCGGTTGTCCCACGCGAGCGGTGCGCGCGCGCCGACGATCGCGCCGGGAATCACCATCAGGCCGAGCAGCGGGAAGAACAGGTCCGGCCAAGGCGAGCCCGGCAGCGCCTGGCGCGCGATCACCGGCAGAAACGTCGCGGTGATGATGTAGCCGAAACCGGCAAGGCCGTAGAGCACCGTGACGGGGATCACATTCTCGCCACTGCCGTGGTTGACGGCATGCGGGATGGCGCCGTCCGCCGGCTTCGTTGCTGCCGATGCCGCCGACGTTGCCAGCGGCACCGGCGCGTCAGCAACGAACGTGCGCCAGATCACGGCGAGAAGCACCAGCGCGAGCACACCGCACAACAGCCAGCCGCCGCGCGCGGGCCACGCCATCGCCGTGTTCAGGCTCGCGAGCAACCCGGTCACCACGATGCCGGCGCCCGGCCCCGCGAAGATCACGCCGCCGAGGCTGGGCATGCGCAGTTCGGCGAGCTTGCGAAAACCCCATCCGGCGGAGAAGACCATCGCCCACGCGCTCATCACCCCGGCCAGCGTGCGCACGACGGCCCACACGGCGAACGACTCCATCAAGCCCATGGCGAGCGTCAGCGCGACCGTGGCTGCCAGCGCAAAGCGAATGATGAATGTCGGCGTCAGATGCAGCCACATGCACGACAACGCGCCCACGAAGTACCCGGCATAGTTCAACGAGGCAAGCCAGCTACCGTGCTGGATGTCGGTGAGCTGCTCATGCAGCATGAGCGGCAACATGGGCGTGAAGGCGAAGCGCCCGATGCCCATGGCAATGGACAGGGCGAGCATGCACGACAGGGCGATGCGCCATGCCGCACGCTCAGGCGAAGGCTGGCGCGCAGTGACGGCGCTGTCGGAATCGGCGAGTGTGGCTGTCATGAGAATGGCTGACCCGCGGGCGGGTGAGGACGAACAACGGCGGGAACACGCGGCGAGGCGCGCGACATGCCGAATACTTTACATGGAAACCATTGTGGGAGGTGAGGGTTCCCCTGTGCGGACAGGGGCATTGCGCCGTATACCACCGCCCCGGCGCGTCACCTCGCCTTCTCGCGAAACACTGAGGCGACTTGTTTCGGCTTCCTTTCGAATACCGAAACTGTACCGCTTGTCTGTCGGGCCAGTTGGATTCCACCTGACGGCATTCGACGGATGTCGCGAGGCTCAACGCAACTGGCGACAAACGGCGAGCGGTGCCGTCGGGGTGGCCTGCCGCATTCCAACGCGGCGCCGACCGGCGCAGGCAAATGCTGCGCCACGCCGGAATGCAAAACGCGCACCGAAGTGCGCGTTTTGCGAGTGCTCCACCGAGTCGGGCGGAACGAGTCAACGAGAGGGCGGCCGTGCCGCCCCCCTTCGCCGGCCATGTCGAAGAACTGCCGACGAATTACAGCTTGCCTGCGACCCAGCCCTGCACGCCGGCCAGCGCCTGCGGCAGCTGCGACGGATCGGTGCCGCCGGCCTGCGCCATGTCGGGACGGCCCCCCCCCTTGCCGCCGACCTGCTGCGCGACGAAGTTGACCAGTTCGCCGGCCTTGACCTTGCCGGTCGCGTCGGCCGTGACGCCCGCGATCAGGCTGACCTTGCCGCCGTCGACGGCCGCCAGCACGATGGCCGCACTCCTGAGCTTGTCCTTGAGCTTGTCCATCGTCTCGCGCAGCGTCTTGACGTCGGCGCCTTCGAGCTGAGCGGCCAGCACCTTCAGGCCGTTCACGTCGACGGCCTTCTCGACGAGTTCGTCGCCCTGGCTCGAGGCCAGCTTCGACTTGAGCGCCGCCAGTTCCTTCTCCAGCGACTTGACCTGCTCCTGTACCTGCGCGATACGCGGCGTCAATTCGGCCGGCTGCGTCTTGAGCGCCGCGGCGGCCTCGTTGACCTGATCGTCGAGCTTCTGGACGAAGCGCACCGAGTTGTCGCCGGTGATCGCTTCCACGCGGCGGATACCTGCCGCCACGCCGCCTTCCATCACGATCTTGAACAGGCCGATGTCGCCCGTGCGCGCCACGTGCGTACCGCCGCACAGCTCACGCGACGTCCCGATGTCGAGCACGCGCACTTCGTCGCCGTACTTCTCGCCGAACAGCGCCATCGCGCCGCCCTTGACCGCATCGTCGTACGACATCAGCGCCGCATGCACCGGTGCGTTGACCAGCACTTCGGCGTTCACGATATCCTCCACGCGACGGATTTCGTCGGCGGTCATCGCCGCGTTGTGCGCGAAATCGAAACGGGTCTTGTCGGCGTCGACCAGCGAACCCTTCTGCTGCACGTGGGCGCCGAGCACTTCGCGCAGCGCCTTGTGCATCAGGTGCGTTGCCGAATGGTTGCGCACGGTGCGCGCACGGCGCACGGCGTCGACCTGCGCGGTCACGGCGTCGCCCACCTTCAGTTCGCCCGACGCCAGCGTGCCGTAGTGACCGAATACGTCGGCCTGGATCTTCTGCGTGTCGGCCACGCCGAAACGTGCGCCGCCCGTCGTGATCAGGCCCTGATCGCCGACCTGACCGCCCGACTCGGCGTAGAACGGCGTGGTGTCGAGCACCACGATACCCTGCTGACCCGCAGCGAGCTTGCCGACGCTCGTGCCGTCCACATACAGCGCCGTCACCTTCGCGCCTTCGAGCGAGAGCGTGTCGTAGCCCTGGAAGCGCGTCTTGTCGCCGTCGTATTCGAGGGCCGTTGCCATCTTGAACTTGCCGGCGGCGCGCGCCTGTTCGCGCTGACGCGCCATCGCGGCGTCGAAACCGGCCTCATCGACCGAGATGCTGCGCTCGCGGCAGACGTCCGCCGTCAGATCGAGCGGGAAGCCATACGTGTCGTGCAGCTTGAACGCGAGCTCGCCATCGAGCGTGGTAACGCCACGCCTGGCCAGATCGGCGAGCGCGCCTTCGAGAATCTCCATGCCGTTCTCGATGGTCTCGCCGAAGCGCTCTTCTTCCTGCTTGAGCACATCGGTCACGCGTTGCTGCGCCTGGGTCAGTTCCGGATAGGCGACGCCCATCTCGGCCACCAGATCCGGCACGAGCTTGTAGAAGAACGGCTTCTTGCAGCCAAGCTTGTAGCCATGACGGATCGCGCGGCGGATGATACGGCGCAGCACGTAGCCGCGGCCTTCATTGCCGGGGATCACACCGTCGACGATCAGGAACGAGCAGGCCCGAATGTGGTCGGCGATCACCTTGAGCGAGTTGGCAGCCAGATCGCTCACGCCGGTCTCGCGCGCCGCGGCCTTGATCAGATGCTGGAACAGGTCGATCTCGTAGTTGCTGTGCACATGCTGCAGCACGGCGGCGATACGCTCCAGCCCCATGCCGGTGTCGACGCACGGCTTGGGCAGAGGCGTCATGTTGCCCTGCTCGTCGCGGTTGAACTGCATGAACACGAGGTTCCACACTTCGATGTAGCGATCGCCGTCTTCTTCCGGCGATCCCGGCGGGCCGCCCCACACGTCCGGGCCGTGATCGTAGAAGATCTCCGAGCACGGGCCGCACGGGCCGGTGTCGGCCATCTGCCAGAAGTTGTCCGAGGCGTAGCGCGCCCCCTTGTTGTCGCCGATGCGGATGATGCGCTCGGCCGGCACGCCCACTTCCTTCGCCCAGATGTCGTAGGCCTCGTCGTCTTCCTTGTAGACGGTGACCCAGAGCTTGTCCTTGGGCAGTTTGTAGACTTCCGTCAGCAATTCCCACGCATACTGAATCGCTTCGCGCTTGAAATAGTCGCCGAACGAGAAGTTGCCCAGCATTTCGAAGAACGTGTGGTGACGAGCCGTGTAGCCCACGTTCTCCAGGTCGTTGTGCTTGCCGCCGGCGCGCACGCTGCGCTGTGCCGTGGTTGCGCGCTTGTACGGGCGCGTCTCGACGCCGAGGAAGACGTCCTTGAACTGCACCATGCCGGAGTTGGTAAACAGCAGCGTGGGGTCATTGGACGGCACGAGGCTCGACGAGCGCACGATCGTGTGCCCCTTCGACTCGAAGAAGTTGAGGAATTTTTCCCGAATGTCTGCGACTTTCATAGCGTGCTTGAGAGCGTGGGGACCTGGCGGGCGCAAAGCGAAGCCTGGCGGGTATTTTGCAAACTTTTGATTATACGGGAAATCGACCTCGCCACCGCGCCACGCCGCCAACCGCAGTGCGAAACGACGCTGGTAAGACGCGAATCGACCAACGTAGACTACCGCCCACAAGTTCCGCATTGCAAAACAATGTTTCGCACATGACGCCGACAGTCGTCGTGGGGCGATCCATTCGAGGAGAGAGGTAACGATGGGCGCGCTGAGTCATATCCGGGTGCTGGATCTTTCGCGTGTGCTGGCCGGTCCGTGGGCGACGCAGAACCTTGCCGACCTGGGCGCGGACGTGATCAAGGTGGAGCGCCCGGGCGTGGGCGACGACACGCGCAGTTGGGGGCCGCCCTATCAGCGCGACGCCGAGGACAACGACACGGCCGAGGCGGCTTACTACCTTGCAGCGAATCGCAACAAGCGCTCGCTCACGCTGGACATCTCGCGCCCCGAGGGGCAGGCTATCGTGCGCGCGCTGGCCGCGCAGAGCGACGTCGTCGTCGAGAACTACAAGGTCGGCCAGCTCGCCAGATACGGACTGGATTACGCGTCGCTCAAGGCCGTCAAACCCGATCTCGTCTATTGCTCGGTAACGGGTTTCGGCCAGAACGGCCCGTATGCCTCGCGCGCCGGCTACGACTTCATCGTGCAGGGCATCGGCGGCTTCATGAGCATCACGGGCGAGCGCGACGGCCTGCCCGGCGGTGGGCCGCAGAAGGCCGGCGTGGCGATCGCCGATCTGATGACCGGCATGTACGCGAGTCTGGCGATCATGGCGGCCCTCACCCATCGCGATCGCACCGGCGTCGGGCAATACATCGACATGGCGTTACTCGACACGCAGGTCGCCATGCTCGCCAACATGAACACCAACTATCTGGCGAGCGACAAGGCGCCGGTGCGCTGGGGCAACGCGCATCCGAACATCGTGCCGTATCAGACGTTCCAGACGGGCGACGACGGCTGGATCATCGTCGCCGTGGGCAACGACGGCCAGTTCCGCAAATTCGTCGAGGCCGGCGGCGAGCCGGCACTGGCCGATGACGAACGGTTTGCCACGAACCCGTCGCGCGTGCGGCATCGCGAAGTGCTCGTGCCGCTGCTCGCGCAAATGGTTCGCAAGTTCGGCAAGGACGCGTGGATCGACAAACTGGAAGCGGCCGGCGTGCCGTGCGGCCCGATCAACACGCTGCCGGAAGTGTTCGCGCACCCGCAGGTCGTCGCGCGCGAGATGGCGGTCGAGTTGCCGCATCCTTCGGGCGGCGTCGCGCGTCTGGTGGCCAGTCCGATGAAAATGAGCGAGACGCCGCCGCTCGCCCGCACCGCCCCGCCGACGCTGGGCCAGCACAGCGACGACATCCTGCGCGAGCGCCTGGGTTTCGACGACGCGAAGATCGCCGAGCTGCGCGGCAACGGCATCGTCTGAGCGCATTCGGTGCAAAAAAGCCTGCCGCGATGTCATGGCGGCAACATTGCGACGTGGTTCGGCAACGATGGGCGGCGGCTTATTCGCGCAGTACGCGGTGCGCCGCGCGCCGCACGCCGCACGCCGAAAAGCGGACAGGTTCATGAGACAGTCGCGACGCTTCATCATGGCGCCGACTCCAGGAGCGCCAATTTGTAGCGTCAATGGAACAAACGGCGCAAGCGGTTGTTCCATCGGGAAATTCCCGAGCATAGTGTGGCAGGAAGTACAACATGGAACATGGCATGGACAGGCCTGCGATGGCGTCGGCGGGCAGTGCGCTGCGACGATGGCGCGCGCTGCGACGCATCAAGCAGGCGCACGCGGCCGAGTGGTTCGGCGTTGCGCAATCGACGTTGTCGCGCTGGGAGGCCGGCACGCTGCCGATCACGGGTGACGCGCTCGTGCGTCTCGAATCGCTGCTTTCGGCGCGTCTCGACTCGGCGGCCGACAGCGCGTTGCAGCGCCTGGTGACGCACGACACGCGTGCGGTGCATCTCGTGTGCGACGTCACGCATCGCTTGCTCGCGTGCTCGGCGGCTCGTGCGGCGGAGTTTTCATCGCCATTGTCGACGTTGATGGGTGCGTCGCTGTGGCCTTTCGCGACGCAGGCGATCGTCTCGCGGGAGGCGTCGCTGCGCGACGCGGGGTGGCATGACGGGCAAGCGCCGTCGCTGGAATTCGATACCGGCAGCAACGATTCGGTGGCGGTGCCGATCCGGGCAAGTCGTTGCCGATGGACGCGTCTCACGCTCTCGGACGGCACCGTTGCGCGTCTGGTCGAGACACTGTGATTCCTTACGCTGCGCATAATTTATGCGTGGCGCACGTCGAAGCGCGATCCTATGCTGCTGAGCTGGCAATGGTTCAGGTGACGGAGGTGACAGCGATGGAGATGGCGCGCGAGTCGATTGAAGGACGACTGAATTTTCTGCGGACGTGCGAGCGGTTGAAGGATGTGCTCAGAAGCGGCCATACGTCATCGGGACGGCCGGAGAGCACGGCGGAGCACAGCTGGCGGCTGAGTCTCATGGCGATGGTGTTCATGGATCGACTGGGCGACGTGGACCGCGCGAAGATGCTGGAGTTGTGTGTCGTCCACGATCTTGGGGAAGCGTTGAACGGCGATGTGCCTGCGCCCGAACAACAAGGGGGTGTGGACAAGAACGATGCCGAACGGCAGGATCTGCTGACGATATGCGAGTCGCTGGATGCACCAATGCGCGACCGGATCGTGGCATTGTGGGACGAGTATGCGCGGGGAGCAACACCGGAGGCGCGCGCCGTAAAGGCGCTCGACAAACTGGAGACGATGCTGCAGCACACGCAAGGCCGCAATCCGCCGGACTTCGACTACGCGTTCAATCTCGCCTATGGACGCCAATACACGGACGCGACGCCCTTTCTTCGTGCCGTGCGCGAACGGATCGACGAGGCGACGCGCGAACGCGGTGCGGCGGCGCGACTCGCTCCGCATGAGGTAGGAAGCGACTTGACCATCGCAAGGGGAAAACGAGATGAACACTGCACTGATCGGCCTGGACTACATTCTGGACATCATTCACCCATCGGGGAAGCCGGCGCGATGCGCCGCGCACGCCGCTGCGCGTGATGTGGTCGCGAAAGCGAATCAAGCGCTTGCCATCGCTCGGCGCAAGCATTGGCTGAGCATCCTCGTCAAAGTGGGTTTCCAGCGCGGCTATGCGGATTTGCCCAAGCAGTCTCCGGTCTTCGGCCGTGCCGAGGAATTTGGGGCTTTTGCCTTGGACGGTCCGGGCACCGAATTTCATCCGGATTTGCATGCCGACCTGGCCGATCTGGTCGTCGTCAAGCCGCGCGTGAGCGCGTTCTATGGCACACGGCTCGAGGCCGCGTTGCGAGCGAATCGGATAGAACGCGTCGTGCTCGCCGGGGCGAGTACCACGTGGGCGGTTCAGGCGGCGGCGCGCGACGCTCATGATCGCGATTATGAGGTCTGGGTTCTCGAGGAAGCCTGTGCGGCAGCCGACGAGGATGAGCACATACGGTCGATGGATATGCTCGCCGGCATCGCCCGAATCGTGACGCTTGGAGAGCTTGAGCAAAACTGATGACGCGTTTGGCAAGCCGGATGGCCGCCATGACAGGGGGCCATCCGCCTCGCTGCATCAAACCCATCGTCGCCTATGCCGAATGCGGAATGGGGAAAGAACGATTTGTGCAAATGTGGACGGTGAGCCTCTGCGAAAATAAAAAACATGTGGCAGCCTGCGATGGTCCTGCGATGGTCCTGCGATGATGGTAGGCACGCCGCGACCGAAAGCGCCTCCGTGAGATAAAGCCAATGTTCTCCATTTCCGGCGCTGGGGCTCCGCGCTCCCAGCCCCCCGCGACGACCTCGACGTCGCCGCCACCGACGCCATCAATCTCGACGACAACGCAGTCGGCTACCCTCGGCGCCGACGTGCGTAAGGTACGACAAGCCGATGGGGGGGCCCGTATGCCGTCGAGCCCGAGGCAACCCCAATCGCCTCACCCAACGACGGTGAGTCCGTCGACGTCGACATCAACGCAGCCGGCGACGGTCGGCGTCAATGTTCCCCCGATGCATCAGGCAGTTCAGACGTGTGGGTGTGCGGAACTGCCTATCCGCCCAGAGGCGATGCCCCCCCTGCGAAACCTCGCCCTGAAACCGCCGTTCCAAGGAACGTCCCGACAACTGGACTGGTTTGAGGCTTATCAAGAGAGCTTCGAGCAGCGCGTCAATGCGCAAGCGTTGGCGGACATACTCTCCATGTCGACAGAACATCCGCAGCCTTATGCAATACCACCGTTGATACTCCAAATGTATTCCCCGCCAGTCCCGCAGACCAATGTCGGAGCGTTGGCCGGCACGCCATCCAGTTCGGTTCAACAACCGCAGCCCTTTGCAGTACCTGCAGTACCACCGTTGATTTTCCAAATGTATGCCGCACCGGCCCCGCAGGCCAATGTCGGAGCGTTGGCCGGCATGCCGTCCAGTTCGAGTCAACAACCGCAACTCCCCGAAACACCCGCAGCGAAAAGGCAGGTAGCGCCTCAAGGCGCAAGCCGTGGGAGCGGTGCGGGTTTCATGCCTCTTCCAGCAAAGAAACCCCATGAAAGGCTAAATATCCAAATTTTACGGGCGCTACATGATGCATTGACCCGTGACCCCGATCTCGATCTCACAGCGTGGGCGCAAGCGCACCACCTCTGCGCCGGGACAATAAAGGGTTATGTATCCAGGGGCGCACTAACGCCGGAGGCCCAGGATCGGCTGGACGTGGCCAACGGGAAAACGTCGAGCTTGAGGAGGATGAGCGTGGACGACCTGCGCGCGCTGGATGCCATGTTGGCTGACGGCCACAACCTTAGCGTCTCGCGGTGGGCGCGAGCTCGCGGCCTGAATGCCAACTCGGCAAGAACATTTGTGCGAAACGGTGCGCTCACGCCGGCGGCACGGAGAAAGTTGCAGAATGCTGAAGGCGGCCAACCGACGGAGCCTTGGAATGCCCCTATGCCGTTTGTCAAGCGCAGGACGGGCGGCTGACGCTGAAGCGATGACCCTGTAGGCAATCTCTAGGTCTCGGAACTCGAGCGGCGGCCTGCGTCCGTGCCTGGCTTCGCAGCCTGGCCGTCGTCATTGCGCAGCATTTCCCGCGCCGCCGGCGTGAGCGCACCGTTTCGCACAAACGCTCTTACCGTGCTGGCATGCAGGCTATGGGTGCGCGCCCACGCCGAGACGTTGAGCCTACGGTCGAGGCCCAACGCAGCATCCAGCGCCCGCAGGTCTTCGATCCCCACCTTCCTGAAGCGCGGCGTCTTCCCGTCGGCCACATCCAACCGATCCCGGGCCTCCAGCGTCAGCACGCCTTTGGATACGTAGCCCTCTATCGACCGGGGATGAAGGTGCTTGCCTCGCGCCCACTCCGCGACGTTAAGCCCACTGTCGAGGGCCAACGCATCACGCAGTTCCCGTAAGTCGTCCACGCTCAACGGCCCGCAGCGCCGTGCCTTTCCGTCGGCCCGATCCAACCGCCTCTGGACTTCCGGCTTCAGCGCGCCTTTGCATACCAGGTTCCTGGTTGTTCGAGTATGAAAGTGGTTCGCCAGCGCCCACTCTGTCACGTTAAGCGCGGGGTTGAGAGTCAGCGCGTCGCGCAATGCCCGCAAGTCGTCCACTTCCATCTTTCTAAGACGCGACGCCTTCCCGTCGGCCAGTTCCAGCCGATCCTGTAAATCTGGCGCCAGTGCGCCGTAGGCTACATATCTCTTTACCGTCATGGCATTCAAGCCGCGCGCTCGTGCCCACGCAGCCACGTCGAGGCCGGGGTTGTCGGCCAGTGCGTCACGCAACGCCCGCAGATCGTCCACCTCCACCCTCCTCAAGCGCGACGCCTTCCCGTCGGCCAGTTCCAGCCGGTTCCATGCTTCCGGCGTCAGCGCGCCTTTATAGACATAATTCCTTATTGTCCGGGCATGAAAGTGGTTCGCTCGCGCCCACGCTGCCACATCGAGCCCGGGGTCGTGGGCCAATGCGGCATTCAGCGCCCGCAAGGTTTGGGCATCTACCTTTTGGCGGGCGATTTCCGTGGGACGCGACCTGAAACCCGCACCGCTCCCACTGCCCACGGCCGCGGACGTTGACTGCTCGTTCGCCATGCGTGTTTCGGGAAGGTGCGACTGTTGAACCGAGCTCGACGGCATGCAGACCCATGCGCCTTCGTCGATCGGCGACGCCGATGCGACATCCATGCAGGATGGCATTCCCTGGAACATCAGCGCTGTGGTTCCAAAGGCAGGCGGGCGTTGCATCGAACTCGATGGCATGTCGGCCAACGCTTGAGCATTGTTGCGCTGCGCCAGGCTCTCTTGAATGGCCTCAAACCTACCCAATAGTTGCGATGTTCCGGGAGACGGCGGTTGTTTGGCGAAGTCCAGCAACGCGTCCAGCGCTCCGGCATGGCCGCGCCGCCGCGTTCGCCCACCTGTCTGATTCGCCTGATGCACCAAGCGCATATCGGCGCTGACAGTCGTCGGTTGCCTCGACGTTGGCATCGGCATGCTCTCGTCCCCCGCGGCGCCCGTCGTCGTTCGGAGGGGGGGCAAGAGTTGCCCCAAACTCCACGACGGAGGGAGCCATTCGTCTGCCTGGCGCACTTCGCGCACGTTGGCACCGAGGGTAGTCCACTGCGTTGACGTCGAGGTCGTCGCGGGGAACTGGAAGCATGGAACCCCAGCACCGGAAACGGAATACATTGGATTTATCTCGCGGGAGCACTTTCGATCGTGGCGTGCCCACCACCGTCGCAGGCTGCCAAGTGCTTTTTATTTTCGCAAAGGCTCATCGTCCACATTTGCACAAATCGTTCTTTCGGTATTCCAAATTCGGCATAGGCGATGACGGGTGCGATGTGGCGAGTCAGCGTGCTGGTCTCTAGGGCAGCTCTGCTTCACGCGAGTCCGAAGCGACTCTCTATCGTCGATTCAACAAGTCCAGTCCTTTTGCCGTGAGCTCACCTTCCACTGTGACATATCGGATTAACTCGTGGAGCTTCAGACCGAACCTTTCCGCCCACTCCGGCAGGTCGAAGACGCCGCCACCGGCTCGCTCGACAAGAAGCGTCTGCAAGTCCCTCGGTTCCACTCCCCTGCTGGGCTTCGGGGCTTGAACGGCAGCCACAGCCACCGTCTTCTCCGGCTCCATGGACGAGTCGATGGCCCTCTGCAATCTTCTCCGTACCTCCGGCCTCAGCGTGCCTTTTCGCACAAATGTCCTTATCGTGCGGGCGTTCAAGTGACGTGCTCGCGCCCACCCGGTCACGTCAAGCTCGGAATTGCGGGCCAGTGCGTCACGCAGCGCCAGCACGTCGTCCACCTCCACCTCCCTGAAGCGCGAGGCCTTCCCTTCGGCCCGATCCAACTGATTCTGCGCCTCCGGCGTCAGCGCGCCCTTCGATACATAGCACTCCAATGTTCTTGAATTAAGCTGATTCTGCCGCGCCCACGCTGCCACATCAAGATCTTCGTTGGCGGCCAGTGCGTCACGCAGCGCCCGCAAGTCGTCCCGTTCCACCCTCCGAAAGCGCGTTGCTTTCCCGTCGGCCACATCCAACCGGTCCTGGGCCTCCGGCGTTAACTCGCCTTTGCGTACCAAGTACTTTATTGATTGAACACGAACGTGGTTCGTTCGCGCCCAATCGGTCAAGTCGAGTTCGGAGTCGCGGGCCAATGCGTCGCGCAGCGCTCGCAGCATTTGAATGGGTACCTTTGGGCGGGGGATTTTTATCGGTAGGGGCGTGGAACCAGCACCGCTCCCGCTGCCGGCGCTCCCGGACACCGGCCGCGTTTGCGCTGTGTGTGCTTGCGGAAGATACGGCTGTTGAAACGAGCTCGACGGCATACAGGCGAACGCTTCGGCATTGACCGGCGGCGCCGGTGCAATATCCATATATGTCAGCATCCATTCATGTATCAGCTCGGGGGTTTCAGGGGGCGGCGGGCATTCGATCGAGCTTGACGGCATGTCGGTCAGGGCCTGGGCATCGCCGCGCCGCGCAAAGCGCTCTTGAATCGCCTCGAACCTGCTCAGTTCCCGGGATGTTCCGGGGGACAGCGGTTGTTGGATGAAGTCGACCAAGGCGCCCGCCACTCCAGCATGGGTAGGGGATTCCGCTCGCCCGCCAGTCTGATCCACCCGGTGTACCCAGCGCACGTTGACGCCGATCGCAGTCGACTGTGTTGATGTTGACGTCGGTTGGCTGACGTTTTCCGGGGGCGGTCCAGCCCCGGTCGTCGCGCTAAGGGGCGACAGGCGTTGCCCCAAACCCGACGGCATACGGGACCACCCGTCAACCTGGCGCACCTCGCGCACGCTGGCGTCGAAGGGCATCGACCTCGTTGCTGTCGTGGGCAGTGCCGACGTCGAGGTCGTCGCGGGGAGCGGGGAGCACGGAACCACGGTTCCGGAAACGGGATACATTGGATCTATCTCGCGCAAGCGCTTTCGATTGCGGCGTACCCACCACCGTCGCAGGCTGCCATCTGCCTTTTATTGTCGCAAAGGCTCTCCGTCCACATTTGCATGAATCGCTCTTTCGGCACTGGCATTCTGCAGTCTTTTCCATGCCTCCGGCCTCAGTGCGCCATTTCGTACAAGCGACCTTACCGTGTGGGAATTCAGACCATGAGCTCGCGCCCATGCTGTCGTATCAAGCCTGGAATCGTGGGCCAGTGCCTCGCGCAGCGCCCGCAAGTCTTCCAACCCCACCTGCCTGAAGCGCGGCGCTTTCCCGTCAGCCACATCCAACCGGTTCTGCGCCTCGGGAGCAAGCTCGCCTGCTCGCACCAGTTTCCTTAACGAGTCGGAATTCAAGCTACGAGATCGCGCCCACTCTGTCAGGTTGAACTCGCGATCGCCGCCCAACGCGTCGCGCAGTGCCCGCAAGTCGTCGATCTCCAATTTCCTGAGATTCGACGCTTTCCCTTCGGCTCGATTCAACCGATTTTGCGCCTCGGGCGTCAGCGCGTGTCCTCGCACAAATTCCCTTACCGTGCTGGAATTCACGCCCCGGGTTCGCGCCCACTTTGCCACGTTAAGCTTGGAACTGCGGGTCAGTGCGTCGCGCAGCGCCCACAAGTCTTCCAACCCCACCGGCCGAAGGCGCGGCGCTTTCCCGTCGGCCACATCCAACCGGTTCTGCGCCTCTGCTGTCAGTGCGCCGCCTCGTACATGCTCCTTCACCGTGTTTAAATTCAGACCGCGCGCTCGTGCCCACGCCGACACGTCAAGCTTGGGGTTGCAGGTCAGCGCATCAGACAGCGCCCGCAAGTCGTTCAACTGCATCTTGCAAAAACGCGACGCCTTCCCGTTGGCCAATTCCAACCGGTTCCGCGTCTCCGGGGTTCGTTCACCTTCTCGTACACATGCAAGTTTCCTTGGAGGAGACATGAAATCAGCACGGCTCCCGACGCATGCGGCCGGAGACGTCGACCGCTTGGTCGCTGTGCGTGTTTCGGGTGGGCCCTGTTGTTGAATCGGGCTCGACGGCATACCGGCCAACGCTTCGATATTGGCCTGCGGCGCTGGTGCGTTATCCATATAGGCTTGCATCGCCTGGAATATCAGCGCCGTTGTTTCAGGGGACAACGAGCGTTCGGTCGAGCTTGATGGCATGTCGGTCGGCGCCTGGGCATTGACGCGCCGCGCAAGGCCCTCTTGAATCGCCTCGAACTTGCCCAATAGCTGCGATGTACCGGGGGACGGCGCTTGTTTGACGAAGCGCAGCAAGGCGTCCACCTCCCCGGTATCGATAAGCGGTTCCGTGTGCCCAGTCGCCTGATTCGTCTCGTGTACCGGGCGCACGTCGACGCCGACGGTCGCCGGCGGCGTTGATGTCGGCGTCGACTGGCGCACATTGCCCGAGGCCGGTCCGGTGCCTGTCGTCGTT
Source organism: Pandoraea pulmonicola (assembly GCF_000815105.2). Classification (NCBI taxonomy): domain Bacteria; kingdom Pseudomonadati; phylum Pseudomonadota; class Betaproteobacteria; order Burkholderiales; family Burkholderiaceae; genus Pandoraea; species Pandoraea pulmonicola. The sequence goes on from NZ_CP010310.2 coordinate 3,855,488, forward strand.
GCGAGGGATGTCGGAAGTTGCCTCAAACTCGGTGATGTACGGCCCCCCTCGTCAGCTTGACGCACCTCGCGCACGTTGACGCCAAGGGAGGTCGACTGCGTTGCCGTTGAGGTTGACGACATCGGTAGTGCCGACGTTGAGGTCGTTACGGGGAGTCGAGGGCGCGGGGCCCCAGTACCGAACACGGGACAAACGGGACACATTGGATTTATCTCACGCAAGCGCATTCGATTGCGGCATACCCACCACCATCGCAGGCTGCCATGTGCCTTTTATTGTCGCAAAGGCTCACCGTCCACATTTGCACGAATCGCTCTTTCGGTATTCGAGAAAGGCGATGACGGGTTCGAGGTTACGAGGTGTCCCACTCGTTCCCGGGCTTGGGGCTCAAGCGGCAGCCTGCGTCACCGTCCTCCCAAGCTTCATGGCCAAGTCATCCGCCTCCTGCAGCCGTTTCCTTGCCTCCGGCGTCAGCGCGCATGCTCGTACGAAACGCCTCACCTCTGCGGGATTCAGGCCACGAGCCAGCCCCCACTCAGTAACGTTGACCCGGGGATCGAGAGTCATCGCAGCATCCAGCGCCCGCAAGTCGTCGATCGCCACTCTCCTGAGATTCGGCTCTTCCCCGTCGGCCAGATTCAACCGCTTCCGCGCTTCTGCCGTTAGCGCGCCTTTGCGCACAAGTTTCCTTACCGTGGCGGAATGCAAGTTACGAGCCCGCGCCCACGCCATCACGTTGAACTTGGGTTTGCCGGTCAACGCAGCATCCAGCGCCCGCAAGTCGTCGATCTCCACTTTCCTGAGATTCGGCGCTTTCCCGTCGGCCAGATTCAACCGATTCTGCGCTTCTGGCGTTAGCATGCCATCGCGCACCGAGTTCCTGGCCGTTAGCGGATGAATGTTGTTCATTCTCGCCCACTCTGCCACGTCAAGCTGGAAGTTGCGGGCCAGGGCGTCACGCAGCGCCCGCAAGTCGTCCACCCCCATCGGCCTGAAGCACGACGCTTTCCCGTCGGCCACATCCAACCGTCTCTGCGCGTGTGCCGTCAGCGCACGGCCTCGTACATGCTCCCTTACCGTGCTGGGGTTCAAGCCCCGGTTTCGCGCCCACCCCGCCACGCTAAGCTTGACGTCGCAGGCCAGCGCATCGCGCAGCGCCCGCAAATCGTCCACCCCCAACTGCGGAAGGCGCGGCGCTTTCCCGCCGGCTCGATTCAGCCAATCCCACGCCTCTGGCGTCAGGGCACCGCCGCGTACGTGTTCCCTCACCGTGCTGGGATTCACGCCACGGTTTCGCGCCCACTCCGCCACGTTGAGCTTGGGGTCGCGGGCCAGTGCGTCACTCAGCACCCGCAAGTCGTCCACTTCCACCGGCCGAAGGCGCGGCACTTTCCCCTCGGCCGCATCCAGCCGGCTCCGTCCCTCCGGCGTCAGATCACCTCCTCGTACGCTTACCAGTTTCCTTACCGTGCTGGAATTCAAACCATGCGCCAGCGCCCAATCCGCCGAATTAAACTCGGGATCCTGAGCCACTGCGGCTTGCAGCGCCCGCAAAGTTTGAAGGTCCACCTTTTTGCGGGCGATTTTCGTTGGAGGAGACATGAAACCGGCGCTGCTCTCGATGCCTGCGGCCAGGGACATCGACCGCTTATTCGCAGTGCATGGCTCCGGACAGTGCTGTTGTTGAAACGAGCTCGACGGCATGCAGGCCAACACTCCGGCATTGGCCTGCGACACCGGTGCGGTCTCCATATGGGTCAGCATCCCATCATGTATCAGCCCGGGTATTTCAAGGGGCAGCGGGTGTTCGATCGAGCTTGATGGCATGTCGGTCAGTGCCTGGGCACTGTCGCGCCACGCCAAGCTCTCTTGAATGGCGTCAAACCTGCTCAATAGCTGCGATGTCTCGGGGAACGACGGGTATTGGGCGAAATCGAACAAGGTGTCCATCCACCCGGTGTTGACAGGAGGTTCCGTTTGCTCATCCGTCTGATCTGCCGGATACACCCAGCGCACACTGCCGTCGACAGTCGGCGGCGGCATTGATGTCGGCATCGACTGGTACGCGTTTCCCCAGGCTGGGCCGGCGCCCGTCGTCGTTCTAAGGGGCGGGAGGAGTCGGCCCAGGCCCGTCGGCACGGGGGATCCCCCATCCACTCGGCACACCTCACGCACGTCGGCGCCAAAGGTCGTCGACTGCGCTGGAGTGATAGGGGCTAGTGCCGACGCAGCGGTCGGCGCGGGAAATTGGAAGCGCGAGGTTCCAGCGCTGAAAACGGAATACATTGAGTTTATCTCGCGGAAGCGCTTTCGATTGCGGCGTACCCACCACCGTCGCGGGCCGCCATGTGTCTTTTATTGTCGCAAAGGCTCACCGTCCACATTTGCACGAATCGCTCTTTCGGTATTCGGCAAAGGCGATGATGGGGTCGACGTAGCAAGGTGACCTCACTCGGTGAACGAAGCGTCAGCAAGCCCTTCGGCTCCGCTCCCCTTGTACCGGAGCGGCCTGCACAGGCCGGCCATCGGCTTTGAGCAACCTTTTCAGTGCCTCCGGCCTCAGTGCTCCATGCCGCACGAGTGATCGTACCGAGCGGCAATTCAGGTGATGAGCTCGTGCCCATGCCGCCACATCGAGCTCGGCATTGCCGGCCAATGCATCACGCAGTGCCCGCAAGTCGTTCACCTCCACCCTCCTGAGGCGCGGCGCTTTCCCGTCGGCCACATCCAGCCTGTTCTGTCCCTCCGGCGTTAGCGCGCCTTCGAGTACATAACTCTCCAATGTTCGGCGATGGAGCCGCTTCCCCCGCGCCCACGCTGTCAGATCAAGCTCCGCGTTCTCGGCCAGTGCGTCACGCAGTGCTCGCAAGTCGTCCACTCCCACCGGCCTGAAGCGCGGCGCGGTCCCCTCGGCCACGTCCAGCCGATTCTGCGCCTCAGGGGTCAGCGCGCCGCTGCGTACTGAGTTCTTTACTGTCTGGAAATGAATGTGGTTCGCTCGCGCCCAAGCTATCGCATCAAGCTCGGGGTTGTCGGCCAGTGCGTCACGCAGCGCCCGCAACTCCTCCCTTCCTACCTTCCTAAGGCGCGGTGCTCTCCCTTCGGCCAGATCCAACCGGTTCCATGCCTCCGGCGTCAGCGCGCCCTTGTAGACATAATGTCTTATCGTCCGATCGTTAAAGCGGTTCGTTCGCGCCCACTCGGTCACGTCGAGCGTGGGGTTGCTGGTCAAGGCGTCGTGCAGTGCCCGCAAAGTTTGGATATCTACCCTTTGACGAGCGGCTTTTATGGGTGGGGGCATCACACCGGCACCGCTGCCGGTGTCCTGGGGCGCGGCCCGCTTTTCCGCTTCGCGTGTTGCCGGAAGATGCTGTGGTCGACACGAACTCGATGGCATGCAGGCCAACACCTCGGCATTGACCGGCGGCACCGGTGCGACATCCATATAGGTCAGCATCCATTCGCCTATCAGCGCGGGGGATGCAAGGGACGGCGGGCGTGCGTTCAAACCTGATGGCATATCAATCAGCGCCGGGGGATCGACACGCTGCTCCAAGCCCTCCTGAATGGCCTCAAACCTGCCCAAGAGCTGCGATGTCCCGGGAGACGGCGGTTGTTGGACGAAGTCCAGCAAGGCGTCCATTACCCCGGCATGGGTGCGCGATTCCGGTCCCCCAGTCGTCTGATCGGTCTGGTGTGCCAGACGCGCATTGACGCCGACCGTAGCCGGCCGTGTTGATGTCGACATCGACTGGCTCACGTCCCGCGGGGGCTGTCCGGCCCCCGTTGTTGTTCTGAGGGGCGGCAGGAGTCGCCCCAAACCCGACGGCATACGGGACCACCCATCGGCTTGGCATACCTCGCGCACGTTGGCGCAAAAGGGAAGCGACTGCGTTGCGGTCGAGGGTGGTGCCGACGTCGAAGTCGTCACGGGAAGTTGGGAGCGCGAGGCCCCAGCGCCGGAAACGGGATACATTGGATTTATCTCACGCAAGCGCTTTCGATCGCGGCGCACCCACCACCGTCGCAGGCCACCGTGCGCCTTTTATTGTCGCAAAGGCCTGCCGTTCACATTTGCACAAATCGTTCTTTCGGTATTCGCGAAAGACGATGACGGACTCGATGCAGCGAGGCGGCCTCGCGCGTTCGGACAACCTCGATGTCGCCGGGTCGGACAAAGCGACGGACTTCGAACCGCGTCATCGGTCGCGGCGCTCGGATGCGCGTTTTTTTATAGTCGGCCGTTCGGTTCATCGCCCAACATGCGCCTGTCCGGCTGGGCGATGGCAGCTTGGTCTGGCTGTGCACCAGACGTCCCACTGCCAAAGCCAGATCGGTCGCCGGGAAACCCGGAGGCAACGCCTTTCTCCATTGCCCTATTGTCCATGCCGATCACTCCCATCAGTTCATATTGGCCAACTGCGCCGGCTCAGCCGTTGAATATGCCGTCCTGCTCGTCGCGGCGAGTCGATGAAGTAAAAAGGCTGGTGCTTGAGTATGTGGGGCAGCGCGACGATCCAGGTCATGAACGGCGCTGCACGGCGTTATTGGCCGCGCTCGCCTGGACCCATTGCCAATTCGGCAAAACGAGCAATGCCGACATCGAGTCGGTGCGCCGGGATCTGACGCAGCATCTGGCACGCTCGCGCCGTGAAGGCCAAGACGCCGAGGTATTGGCCGACGCTCTCGCAGACCTTTGCCTGGAAAATTCAACCGGCGGCCCGTCCACCGATCCTTCACCAGCACATGTTCAGCTGGCCAGCGCTGTGCTCGCGACGCGAGGGAGTCGAATTGGCGCAAGCAAGCTCCTGGGCGAGTTGATCGGAAGCATGCCTGAGCGGCACGAGGGACAAGGCGGTGGCGTCGATGCGCTATACCGGTCGGCCTTGTGCGCCTGGGTAGCCATCGCACCACCGAGGTGGGACGGGAAAGAAGTCCGGGCAGTCGCGAAGGACAGGATTCTCGACATGACCGACGGTAAATTGAACTTGCGGAAGTTGCAGTTGTACAGCCTGCCGGAATTACCTGCCGGTCTCACCGAGCTTGACGTGAGCGGCAACGATCTGACCGAGCTTCCAGCCTTGCCGGCGAGCCTTGCGACCCTTGACGCAAGTGAGAATCAGTTGACTCAATTGCCAGCCTTGCCCGCGGGCCTCACAACCCTTGCCGCCGCTACCAACCTACTGACCTGCCTGCCAGCCTTGCCTGCAGGCCTCACAGCGCTTGACGTAAATTGCTGCGATCAACTGACGGAGCTGCCGCCCTTGCCTGAGGGCCTCACGGAACTTCACGCAGGCTATGGCGGTTTGCGCCACCTGCCGGCCTTGCCCGGGAGCCTTACAACGATTAACGTAAGCACCAACTGGCTGACCGAGCTGCCCCTCTTGCCCGCGAACCTCGATGCGCTTGACACCAGTGACAACAAACTGTCCGAACTGCCGCCAAGCGTTTTTGACTTGCCCCACGCTAGTCTGGTATTGGCTGAAATCAACCCGTTCTCGCCCGCCTTCCTGCAACAATTGCTTGCTGTCACATCTGCGCCGGGGTATAGAGGGCCCCGGATCCGCTTCAGCAGCACAACTGGCGAGGTGAGCATTGCATCGGCGCGCGCTCTTCCCGTAGCGATTCTGGACTGGTTCAGCAACGATGAGCAGGCGCAGCTGGACCAATGGCAGGAGCACATCGAGGAAGCGCATGCTGCGGAGTTCTTTCGGTTTCTGGATCGTTTGAGAGAATCCGTCAATTACAACGCAGACTTCAAGGCGGCGGTCGCCAGTTGGCTATCCAAGCTCGCTCAGGATAGGGAGCTTCGTCAGTTGGCTATCCTGGTCGCGCAAGCGGCCACCGAGCGCTGCGAGGATCGGGTCACGCTCACCTATAACGATCTGACGAAACTCAGTCATGCGCGCGCAGTCGCCCGTGGCGAGTACGATGCCAGGCTCGCCGAGATCGTCGACCTTGGGCGCGGCGCATTTCGCTTGGACGCCCTGGAAAAGATCGCCCACAAGAAAGCCCAGGCGTTACAGCAGGAGGAGGAAGAAATCGAAGTCCACCTAGCCTATCAGGTCCAGTTGCGCGACCGCTTGAAATTGCCTACTGACGTCGCAAACATGGGCTTCTTCGAATTCTCAAGGGTGACACCGCAGGATCTGAGAAACGCGGAGCAAGAAATTCTCGCGCAAGAGTCCACGGAGTTTCCTCAGTATTTCCTGGTCGAATGGGCACCTTGGCGGCAGGTGCTGGCACGGTTGGACCCTGAGGGCACAGAGCGAGCGCGCCAAAAATTGCACGACATGCTCCCCGCTTACGATCAGGAAGTGGCCGCGCGGCAGGACAGTCTTGGCCTGCCGGGAGATCAGGAGACGCACGCCCAGATCGGCGTCGGCATCATGAAGGCACAGCAGTTGGAAGTCTATAAGGAGCTCACTTGGGAGTTTCTTTGCAAGCGGGGTGAGGAAGCGCTCATGGACCGGATCATGGGCACTGGCAAGCAATGACGGCTTCGGCACCACTTGCCTGCGAGGTGCCGAGGAACGCCGTCCGACCATCTCCGGGGATTTACACCTCGACGATGATCATTTCCATCAAGCCATTGCTTGGGTCATTCCCGACCGCGATTGGTGATTTGAGCGTGAGCGACCCATCTTCATCATTAACCTCATAAACCTGGACAATTCCCTCGAACTGGAACATGGCATAAAGGTATTTCCCCGAAGGATCAATGGTCAACGACACTATTGCAACACCGTTTGCCCCGCATGGTTTTTGATCGACTTTCGACAACGATCCATCCGCACCGATCTTGTATGACACAACGGCATTCTCGCCTTGACTATTGCGAATATCTGCGGTCACGCCGACAAAGAGGTACTTTCCATTCGGACTCAAAACGGCGGCCGTGCCAGCCCCATCCAATTTGGCGACATTTCCAAGCGGTATGAATTTCTGACCGGCACCTTCCAATTTAAATCCGACGACCTGAGGCCGACCAGGATTGGTAGTTGGTTGAGCATTGAAAACGACGTAGGCAAAGTTCGGGTTGGCCGCCAGGGTATATCCTTCGCTGACGCCATCAATTTCCCCACCACCGAGATAGGCAAGCCCGAAAGCGTTGGGATCCATGGCAACTACTTGTGTTTTATTGGCTTGTGTGTTTTGGTAGACCGCCAATAGAACCTGAGCATGATAGGATGCACTTTCTCCAGGTATGGGAACCACCTCCAGGGCTGCGACGTCGCCCACCACATTATCCGGAAGGCCAGCCACTTTCTTGTTCCACGGCTTCATGGAGTTGGGTGGTATGAACTTGAACCCGGGAAGCTGCTCGGTAAGCGGGTTCTGATCGTCCGCCTGGATGAAATTGTCGATATATATGTAGTACGTATCCGCTCCAACGTAAAAACCAACAATATACCTTGGATCGTCCTGCACTCCGTCGTCGTAATACTCGACATTCGGCGTCAAATAGCCATCATCCCCGATATGAAAAACACTTATCGATCCTCTACCGTAGGACTCTTCGTTCAGATCGGGAGGTTCACTGGCGACGAATAGGTAGTTTCCTCCGCGATAGAATTTCGCCGCATTGGAGCAGGCAATGTCAACGGCCCCACTGCATGGAACCGGCTTCCCCAATGCGGTTAGGTAACCGTCCGACTGCACAGAGTAAGGATAAATAGTTTCATCCCCTCCCAAGACGTAAGCAAATTTACTCATTTCTCATGTCCTTGATAGTGTGGGCGGATTTAATTAATTACATGTTCATTCGGCCAGCATAAAGCCATACCCCACAATCCCTGCCAACTAGTAGAACTGATAGTTCTCATACCGGAACACTCGAACTGCCGGTTGCACCTCTTGCCGGTTTATAGAAGAACGAAAGGGCACAATTCCGTGCGACGCAGGCGGAACGCGACACCGGAGTTGTGTATCCCGTGATCCATTGGCATGCAGGCGCTATGCCCTGATACGTAACGCAGCACGCGCCCGACCGCGGGCTGCAGCGGTCGCCTCATAAGTGAGGCCGCTATCGAGAAACGGCTTTACCGAGGTGCTGTCGCCGCCACCTGCCGCAGCTCCCCAGGTGACCGCCCCGCCCCCGGCGAGAACCGCGACAAACGCATTGCGATTCCCATAGACTGCGCGCACGTTCTGAAGCTGACTTTTCACCGAAGACGAGTCGCCACCGAAATAGTAGTCGCCCCAAGTCACGACGGTGCCATCGCGGCGCAGCGCGGCAAATGCGGCGTCCGTGCTGGCAATCTGCACGGTATCAGGGCTAAACGCGATGTCTGGGGGGACCGCGCCCCCCGAACGGGGATTCCCCCATGAAACCACTTCCCCGTTGGTGCGGCGCGCTGCAAAAGCGCCTACGGTGGCCGTGACCTCCTCGATATCGGTCAACGCGGCGATATCGGGAGGCAATACCCCGCCAAACCAAACGCTATCGTCCCCCCAGACAAGTACCTGCTTTCCTTCGGTCAGCACGGCGTAAACATAGGCCGACGCCGCGGCCAACTCCACAATGTCCCGGCGGGCCGCAATGGCGGCCGGAACCGTGCCGCCCCCGTTGCCGGCCCCCCAGGCAATCACCGTTTTATCGGCACGCAACGCGCAGAAGGCCATGGCGCTACCGCGCACATCGATGACATCAGTGACTCCGGAGGCAATGGACTCCGGCACTTTCCCGCCACCTGAGGCATCGCCCCAAGCCGCGACCTCCCCTGTTTTTCGTAGCACGGCAAACGCCGTGCCTGCAGGGAAAATCTGCGCCGCATCCGTCAAAGCAAGGATGTCGGCCGGCGGCTGACCTCCAAAGCGCGCGTCCCCCCAGCCAGCGATTTGACCGTTGGCGCGCAATACCGCGAAGGCTGTGGCGCTCCCGGCGATACGCGTCGCGTCGGTCACGTTCAGAGCGATCTCGTTGGGCAACGTCCCGCCAGTACCTGCGTTGCCCCACGCCGCGAGCCGCCCGTTGCTGCGGCGCACCGCGAAGGCTGCCTCCGTGCTGACCATCTCGACCACGTCGTTGTAGGTCAGGATGGTCGACGGCACATCGGCCCCGTAGCCAGTGGTTCCCCAACCGATCACCCCTCCATTATTGAGGAGCGCCGCCATCGCCGCCAAGTTGCTGGCGCTGGTATTGCTACCTGTTCCGGCAATATTGACGGGCTGGATCGTAACCGTATCGTCCTGGCTCCTGACGTTAAGAGGGACCCACGGGCGCGTGTCCTTGAACGACGTTCCGAGTTTCCAGTTGTACTCATCGTCATAGCGCCATTGCGCATTCAATGGCTGCGAGGTGATCTTATCGAAGGCGCTCAGGTGATGCGACAAAAACTGCTGGCGCATTCCATTTGGACCATTTCGTGCCCCCATGACCAGTAATTGGCCTTGCCCGGGTTGCGCGATCACGTCGTAAAGCGAGGGAGGCGATTGCTCCGCAGTCGGGTTGCCTGCCCGAATCACCGTGTACTCGAGCGTCACGGTCTGCCCCACGTCCGCCTGCACCGTGGCTTGTTGCACGCTCAGCGTCACGTCGCCGCCCTGCTCCGCATCGCTGACCGTATGGTTTGCCGTCACCGAGCCCGGGCCTGGGGCGCCTTGCCACAGCAGGGTGATCTGATCGCCCGTCTGAAACCCGCCCGAACGATCGAGCCGCACGGTCGCGCCATCTGGGCAATCGGCGGGATCGAGTGTGCTGCCCCTGGCCTGGTCGATGGTCGCCGCAGGCAGGCCGCCCTGTTGAACGGTCAAGGTCAGCGGCAGGCTCGACGCATAACGCTTACCGGCTCGCCACAGGCTGTACGACACCGTGACCTGCGCATCGAGGCTTGCCATGACGTTGGTATAGGGAACGTCGAATTCGATGGACTGGCCCGTCTCGTTCGCGAGCAGGACATGCTCGCCGTTCCAGTTGCCTGGCGTCTTCTGAGACGCCCACGTCAGCCGGATCGTGTCGCCCTGGCGCGCGTACTCGGCCGCAGGCACGAATACCGGGCAGCCAATCTGGGGCGACAGCGTACGAGGATCGAGCACGCCATTGGCCGCCTCTGGCACGCTGGGCGGAGCGACCTGCACCGCCTGCTGAGAGACTTGCAAGGTCAACACATCCGACTGCAGCCAAGTGACGTTGTCGGTCTGCAATACCGAGTATTGGAACGTGACGCTCTTATTGAGAAACGGGGTGATGTTCGCGTACGGGATATGAACCGGATAGGGCTCCGTCTGGGAGTTGTTCGAGAGATTGAACGGAATCTCGATACCGTTGGGCGGGCCGCCCCCCCAAACGGCTTTGCCCTTCACGCCATTACTGAGCCCCTCGTTGGGCCCGAGCAAGCCGGTGCATCCGTCGGGCACGAGGTCGGGGTTCAGGATATCGCCGATGGCCTCCGCGACGACCGGCGCCGGCAGCTTGCTCTCATCGGGCGCGTTGCCGATGCGCAGGGCATAGAGCGCCGAGGGCGAGACGGTGCCATTGCGATCGACTTCGTAGCGCACATGCACGGTCTTGTTCAAATAGAGCCCGACGTATTCGGCATCCACCTGAAAGGTGACCGAGCGCACGGCGCGCATGGTCATGCCATCCTCGTAGTAGCCGGCTTCGCCGACGACGCCCCAGTACATATAAACCCTGTCGCCCGCGGCCATGTCCTTGTAGATCGGTATCCTCACGAACACGGCGCTGGTCGCCAGGCTGCCGTCCAGATGCCCGTCGACGGCTTCGTCGACGCTGGGCGCGGCCAGCAGCGGAGGGTTGCCGATGTGCAGAGGCAGCGGAGCGGAAGACATCTCGGGGCCGCCGTCGCCGGGTTCGACGAGATAGGCGGCGGTCACATCGTTGTCGAGCGCCCTGACGATATTGGCCTTGGGCACGGTGAATGGAATGTCGGCACCGACCTTTTTGCGAGAGACGTCGAAGTCTCCGGCGTATTCCCCCGGACCGCCGATGTCGAACTGGAAGATGACGTGGTCGCCTTCTCCCATGTTGGAGTAGGCTTTGACGACAAAACCGACGCCAAGATCACCCAGCTCATTGGGATCGAGCAAGCCCGCGGCGGCATCGGGACAAACCGGTGCGGGCAACGCGTCGGCCAATGTACGTGAGGCCGACAGGTCGCTGGCCTTAAACCCCGCTGCGGGAGAGCTGTTTTTCTGCGTCATGCTGCCTCCTCAAACCGTTGAAGGAATGTGTCAGTTCATGAGCGACAGTCAGCAAACGAGAGCTTTGCCGTTAAGCCTGGAACGCCTCGCTTAAATCGCTGACAAAACTACGTCGTAGGGAGAAGCCGCCGCGGGGTATGGCATGGCACGAAGGAAATGGAGCAATGCGGTCGCCGGCTTGCTCACATGAAGATAAGGAACACAAACAGTATTCTTAATGTTTCGGTATACATACTAGTAATACCAATAGTTGGTTATGTCTGTCGTGTAAGGGGCCATCGCTAGCGTTGGCGGAGTAAAGTCCGCGATAGCGGTACGGCTGAAGTGCTCTGATCGGCCCCCAGGGGATATCTTCCGTAGACTTCGCGCCCAAATGGCAGCCACCGCCTTGGTGCGAAACGTTTTTGCTATACTCTTGCCCTCGCGCCGAACTTGGGCGCGCCGCCAGCGTTCGCCAACCTGCAGTACGGATGCCACACGTGTCCCCGTGCCGTAGCAAAATTGTCGTAATGGCAGCGTGAGGCAGCAGGTTGCGAGGTGATCCGGAGCGATACGTTAGGGGTATCGCAATCGACCGGAAATCCCCGTAGAATAAGGCGATGCCGCTCATTTCAACGAGCATCGCAGCAATGGACAGAATCCATTCCCTCCCTGTAGTTCAATGGATAGAACGAGTGCCTCCTAAGCGCTAGATACAGGTTCGATTCCTGTCGGGGGGACCAGCCACATAAGTCTTTCAGCGTTCGTTGTGACACGTTTGTGTCAAATTCGGAAACCAATCTACGCTTTGGGCGCCGGCGCAGCCTCCATCGTCGCGGCGTCGGACAACACCAGAAACGACCTCACCTCGTCCATCGATCGAGCGCGGAACCAATCGTCGTAATCATCCTGCCGGATGATGAACACCGACCGCTTCTCGCTCCCCGGTTTGTGGAAACTCCAGGCGCCGGCGAAGCTGCGCTTCTCGCCCACCGTCTCCGCAGCGCGTTCATAGTGTCAACACCTTCACGCCCGGCGGGATCTTCTCGCGTGGCACCGTCGCGAAGGCGGGCTCGAGACGTTCCTTTCCCAGCGCGTTTGCCAATACCAGAATTTTCTTGGCAAAAAACGCGCGGATCGAATTGATATACCGGGATGAAGTGTGGCGCATTGGAGCCTCTGCGGACAATGCGCTTGAATTGGGCGGCCTCCCTCTGCCGTTAAGGGTGGCAGTCCTCTGGAGAAAAAAGCGGTTTCGTGAAAAATAATGCGGTCAATGCTGTCGTAGCTTTAACCGCAAGAGAGGCGGCGGCAGCATCCGTTTCAAGCGCCGCTTGGCTATTGGATTGTAGTCACGCTTTCCATTGGATCGTACTCGCAGAACTCGAAGCGAGAAACAATCGATTTCGTCGACTTCATCCATGTTTGCGTCCGCAAAGTCCTTGCGGACGCAATCCTGCCAATCCAATGATTACGACGCCAGGGCGTCCCTGTCTGACCGCTTATGAGCGTTTTCTGAAAGCCGTATGTTCAACCACAGGACATTATTGCGTCGCCGGATTGAGGTAATCGACCGGCATACGCGGACTCTCACTAATCACTCAACACGAGAAGCGATTCGTTATCGCCACCTGAACGTATGGATATTCCTATTCGTGGAAACTTATTCTCTCGATCAATCAGCGAAATTGACGTTCATGCAAGCGTAACCGCCCAGCGCGAAAAAGATGTGGTCAGTTTATGGGGGAAAATCGCCGACTGGTTTCTTGGTACAAAGAGAGAGGCTGCCAAGGTCGCTCTTTTTCGCCTCGCCCACGCGGACACGCTGGCACAGCAACTGTCCTCGTTTTCTGAACTTAGACAGTATGTCGCGCCTGCACGGCAGGACTCGCTGACTTGGCAGATATCCGACAACGACCCTCCCGTTTTCCGAATAGGGGATTTTGATATCCCGTGCCACGCTGCTACGGAAAACACCATGGCGAACCTCCCCCCCTTCGATTTCGAGGACAGATCCCGCCTGCTTTGTTCGATGCGCTACGATGGCCAGAACGTGGTCTCCGAGTATCACCATTTCGCAGAGGGAACCTTATCGTTGCCAGAATCGGACAGAAACGCCGATGCGGTGCTTGCAGCCCAGGAGAGGTTTCTGAACCTGACGCCCTGCCTGATCCGCGCCCTGAAGCTCATTGGCCTGGACCAAAACGATGTCCGAGGCGATTTCGCTCGCGACATTAGTCGGACAGTTGAGCACACAGTCTTCCAAATGGCGGGAGACAAGGACACCGCTGCACGGGCGGCTCGGAATGCGGAGAACCTGTCGATCTTTGCCAGCAATGTCATGCGCAAGGCCAATGCGCCGGACACACCGATCTCCCATAGTGAAGCCGCCCAGCCGGGTGGCCTTGTGCTGGCGCTGATCGACAACCCGCTCGACGCCATGCGCGCCATTCGTCTGAATGCGCTGAATTCGAATAAACACGTGTCGACCTGCGGCGCCGCGCTTGAGCTGCTCGCCGATCGTCTCAAAGCCGGCCAGCTGCGCGAGGCGAACCTCGCCTATACGGCGTTCGCCGAACAGTATCCGCGCTATGCAGGCTACGTGGCGAACAGAGTGCCCGCCTTGGTGCTTCACCACAACTGGATAGGCTATCTCGACAATCTTGGCGGTCCGCGCTTGACGAACTGGCAAACGCGGAACCCCACGTGGGAGGACGACGGGGTGCAAGCGCTTTTCGTTGGCAAGCTCGATACGTGGGCAGCGAGAGCGCTGAATTCCATTCGCGCGACCGCAGTGTGATTGCCGACGTCGAGCGTTTAAACTCGCCGCGGCCTTCCCGGGCGTGGCGGCATGCGCCATGCATGCATCGAGTGCAGGTGTCGGAGGTTCAAATCCTCTCGCACCGACCAGATCAGCCAAGTAATCCGTGATGTCCTGCTCTGCGTGGCAGTGATCGAAGTACAACGGTTCACCGATCCATTCGCTTTTGTGACTGCGGAAAAAGCGCTCGACCACGGCGTATCCCAGCAGTTGCCGCGTCAGGGCGCGCCTCAGCCGCCCAAAGAACAGATGATCCCCCGCGACCGGTACCGTGCGCACCGGGCAATTCATTGATAGCAAGCTCTACGATGGCAACGAGGCCGGTCCCGATGGCACGATCATCGCCATCCATGAATGCGGCGGGATAGGGGAACGTTGCAGGCTATGGCAGCTATGGCGGTTCGCGGGTCGAGCCAAACCCCACATACAGGCTCGGGGCGGGACACGCACCCGGCGAGACTTACACGTCGTTCACGTGCCACGATCCGACTTAATGTGGCGTTGCGAGACGGCGCGCTGACCGGCACGTGCACGCGGGGACCCGCCTATTGACGCCTCTCCAACTGGGCCCCCGAACCCGGACGCTCGAGCCCCGCGTCCCTTTCCAGAGTATGTCGAATCGGATTGTGGTTAACACCTAGTCCTTACTTAATACCCCTGCAACTGCTCCCTCATCCATTCGTAATCCCCATAATTTTTGATAGGGGCCCCGTGGTTTGCCGCCGTGCTAGCATGCGGCGCGGAATGTTCTTACGGAGCATTTCAGCATAGGAGTCCTACGGTACCTCGCTTTTCACTCCTGCTTTTTTGGGCTCCTGGCATATGGCGGCGTCACCGACCCGGCCGAGCCCGCGGAACACGCGGGCAAAGCAGCGCCGCCCACTTCCAGAACAACATTCTAAAGAACTAGGAAAATGGCACACCATCTCGTAAAAATCACGGGCCTGCTCCTTGCAGCCGGCATCATGGCGGGTTGCTCGTCCATGAATATGGGAAGCAGCAGCGCCAAGACCGCCGCCACCGGATCCGCCGGTGGCGCCAACTCCGAAAACGCAAACTCGACGCTGGAAAAGTGCGATCGCCCCCTCGGTACGATCGCCGTGATCGAAGACACGTCCGCCCCGTGGTACGGCGTGCTGACAGGCCAGTACAAGCTCGGCTCGACGGTGCCCGTGCTCAAGCTGCTCGTGCAGCAATCGAACTGCTTCGTGGTTGTTGACCGCGGCCGCGGCATGAACACGATCATGGGCGAGCGCGCGTTGAACGACTCGGGCGAACTGCGCGGCAAGTCGAATTTCGGCAAAGGCAAGATGGTGGCCGCCGACTACGCGATCAGCCCGTCGATCACGTTCACGAACAACAACGCCGGCGGCGCCGGCGCGAGCATCGCCGGCCTCCTGCCGGGCGGCATCGGTTCGGCCATCGGCGCCCTCGCCGGCAGCATGAACTCGAAGGAAGCCAGCACGCTGTTGACAGTGATCGACAACCGCTCGAGCGTACAGATCGCCGCCGCAGAAGGCAGCGCCAGCGCCATGGACTTCGGCGCCCTCGGCCGTATCGTCGGCAGCTCGGCCGGTGGCTCGCTTGGCGGTTATTCGAACACGGCGGAAGGCAAGGTGATCGTGGCCGCCTTCACCGACTCGTACAACAACGTCGTGCGCGCCGTGAAGAACTACAAGCAACAAACGGTGGCCGGCGGTCTGGGCACCGGTGGACAACTCGCGGTTCAGGACGACGACGCACCCGCACCGAAGAAGACCGTCCGCAAGAAGAAGTAATCCGCTTCGCCGACGTGCGGAAACTGATGGGCTGAGACGGGCCGGCATTGCGCCGGCCCGTTTTCTTTGTGGCCCCCTCGCCTCAGGGACGGCCGCGTTTTCGCTTCTACGCCACACCTCCCGCGCAGTGGAAGCCCATCTGCAGCCCGGTGAGGCATACGTCCGCGTGATGAAGGGCGACTCTTGCCTTGGCGTTGAATCATCCATCCTGGCAGCGGGGGTACTTCTCACCTCCCCAATGCTGCACGCGCCCCGGCGGACCGGGGCCCCATTCCGCCGCTCAAACATAGACCCAACTCGCTGCAGAACGGGGCCCCGGTCCGCCTCCCCACCTCTCTGCCCCCCCGTTACTATGTTCGCACCTCGATAATTGAGGTTTTGGCCAGCCAGGCCCGGCATGATTAAGTCCCCCAGTCGCAGTCATGATCCGGGGGGTGTTGTCACCGGGGCTGGTGGGTGGCTGGTGATCGCTAATAGGGGTTTGGCTCGGGATTTTCCGATGCCGTCCGTAACGTGGATGCCGAGACTTGCCACCATGGTTTTTGCAGGCCAATTCGTCATTTGAGCAAACTGCAATGCAAAACTTTCCTCTTCATGACGCCGTCGATGTCTTCATCGGCGTCGACGTCGGCAAAGGCCACCACCATGCCGTGGCCCTCGATCGCAACGGCCGTCGCCTCTACAACAAGGCCCTGCCTAACGATGAGACACAGCTGCGAGCCCTCATCAATGAGCTCAAGGTGCACGGCCGACTTCTGTTCGTCGTCGATCAGCCCGCCACCATTGGCGCGCTGCCGCTCGCCGTCGCCCAAGACGCCGGTGCACTCGTCGCCTACTTACCCGGCCTGGCCATGCGCCGCATCGCTGACCTGCACGCCGGCGAAGCCAAGACCGATGCACGTGACGCCGCCGTCATCGCCGAAGCCGCGCGCTCCATGCCGCATACGCTGCGCTCGCTGCGGCTGGCCGATGAGCCGCTCGCCGAGCTGACCATGCTGTGCGGCTTCGACGATGATCTGGCCGCCCAAGTCAATCAAACCAGCAACCGCATTCGCGGCTTACTCACGCAGATTCATCCCGCGCTCGAGCGCGTGCTCGGGCCTCGCCTGGATCACCCCGCCGTGCTTGATCTGCTTGAGCGCTACCCCTCGCCTGCAGCACTGACGGCCGCGGGCCAAAAAACGCTGGCGAATCGCCTGATCAAGCTCGCACCACGCATTGGCAAGAGCCTGGCCGCTGACATCGCGCAGGCGCTTACCGAACAAACCGTAGTCGTGCCTGGTACTCATGCCGCCACGCTGGTCATGCCGCGTCTGGCCCAGCAACTAGCAGCCCTACGCAAGCAACGCGACGAGATTGCCGCCGAAGTCGAGCGCCTGGTGCAAAGCAACCCTCTTTGGCCGGTCCTGAGTAGCATGCCCGGAGTCGGGCTCAGGACCGCAGCACGACTCCTGACCGAGGTGGCGCACAAGGCCTTTGCCTCGGCCGCCCATCTGGCCGCGTATGCGGGTCTCGCGCCGGTCACCCGGCGCTCTGGTTCCTCGATTCGAGGCGAACACCCCTCCCGGCGTGGCAACAAGGTACTCAAACGCGCCTTGTTTCTCTCAGCCTTTGCCGCCCTGCGAGACCCGATCTCACGCGCCTACTACAGCCGAAAGATCCAGCAGGGCAAGCGCCACAACCAGGCACTTATCGCGCTGGCTCGCCGGCGCTGCGACGTGCTCTTTGCCATGCTGCGCGACGGCACTTTTTATCAACCGAAAACCGCCCCTAGTGCTTGACTAATTACATAGGGGCACCCTCCTTCTGTCACCGCTCCGGGTGGATTTTCTTGCATGCGCAAAATATTTTGTCGCCCGGCAAACGTCTCCGCCCTTCCGGCAAAGGTCACACGCTACAGCACCTCTTCCGCTCCCCTATCATTCGCCCAAGCCCTGCACCACCGCACGCAGGCGCCCGGTCGCCCTGCCCGTCACCCGGCTCGGCAACGCCCCCTCCCCCCGACGCCAGGATTCGTATGACGAAGCCTTCGCAGCGCGCCGTCCCACCCCCAACGCTCGCACCCAATAACACGCCCTCGGCAAACACCATCGCCCACGCCTGGGCACAGGTCGGCGCCGCCCTCAGCCCCTACCCGGACTGCCCACTCCCCACCTGGACCGGCGGCGGCGAAACGCTCCACCAACACCTCCTCGTCATCGGCGCAGACGACGACGCCGAAACCATCGATCAACTACGCCACATCGAGGCCGCAGTTTCCCGCTTTGGGAAGGTTGGCTTCGTCGGAGCCCCCGCCGTCCGGCGACTCGTGGAATGGTCGCTCGGCGAACGCGTTGTCGTCCTCTCCCGCATGCCGCGCGACGTCTCGGACTGGGACGTGCGCTGCCCCATCGGCTCACTCGCGCGCGGGCTCGGGCACCACGCCGCAGCGATGCACGCCAGCGAACCGCATCTGCACGTGGCCACAACGGCCGCCCGCCACTGGCGCGACCGACTCGCCGCCTCGGCACAACACGGTCTATGCGTCGGCTTTGCTGGTCCGCAAACCCCCGATGGGCGCGGCCGCACGGCTCACGCAACGGGCAATTCGCGCTTTGCCACGCTGGCGCCGCTACTGCGCGTACCGGGCGTTTCATGGATTCCGCTGGGCGACGCGACGAATGCGTTTACCGCCAATACCGTGCCACCCGAGCCGGTCGACTGGATCGACTGGCGCTCGGACTGCGACGACCTCGCAGACGAAGCCGCGCTTATCGACAATCTGGATCTGGTGATTGCTCTGAACGCGACCCACGCGCATCTTGCTGCAGGTTTGGGGGTGCCGGTCTGGCAAGTGAATGCAGGGGCTCGTCCGGATCGTGACACGCAAGGGCATGGCGCCCCGTCGAGGATGGATGGCCACCGGTACCTAAGGACGTTCGACCCGCCGCCAGGAAACGACTGGCAGGCCTCGCTGGACGCAACGGCGGACGCGTTGCTGGCACTGGCGAGAGAATTTCAGGGCTGGGCGCGGTAACGCGAGTTCAGTGCGTTCTCAAATCCGGGAGTTGGCCGGTTCGCACCTCAGCCGCAATGTCACAAATGCACAGGGTCAGGCCGCCCAACGATCGCCGACCTGCGCCGTCTTGACCCATTCCATGAACGCCACGGCTTCGGGCGTATCGGCGGGCGCCGACCAGCTCGCATAGTCCGCTTCGACGAACGGGCGATACGGACCGTGCTTGACCTCGAAAATCACCGCACCCGGGTCCAGCGATAGCACCGTATGGTGGACGTTGACGGGCGACTCGATCACCAGCGTATCCTCGCCGAGCACCCGGCGATCGGTAACGACGCCCGCTTCGTCGAAGGTCAGCACGATAAACCGCCCCCGCAGCGCGGTGAGCAGTTCCCAGGTGTGGCGATGCAGGTGCGGACGGATGTACGTCGCCGGCTCCATCGCAATGGCCAGCCGCTGAATGGAGTCGTCCAACGATTCGTGCAGATTCTGGTTCATGCGCAGACGCGGCGACTGCTCCGCCTGCTGGGTCAGTGCATCGAGGGCGACGGTGGTCAACGTTTTCATAATGGAATCGTGGGGAGTCGTAGGTAAGGCGTTCGCAGCATCGGCCAGCGAAGCTCGCCGCCGCGAAGGCGATGAGTGTATCAAATCGGCTCGCCACGCCGATCCATAAAAAAACCCGCCTCGCGGCGGGTCTTTTCACTTCGCATGGGGCTGCGCCGCAGGGGCGCAACGGCATGCTTAGTACATCTTCTTCTTCAGCGTCTGGCTGCGCAGACGCTTACGCAGACGGGCCACGGCAGCAGCCTTCTTGCGCTTGCGCTCAGCCGTCGGCTTTTCGTAAGCAGCGCGTGCCTTGACTTCCTTGATCAGGCCCGTGCCATCGATGGCGCGGCGGAAGCGGCGCAGTGCGACTTCTACGGGTTCACCGTCTTTGATAACGATCTTGGTCATGCAATATCTCGTATAGTGTTTCGGCTCTCGAAAGCCGGAAATTTGATTTACCGCGCAACGACACCCTTCACCGCCCTGCCGGAGTCATCTCCTGCCAGGCGCGACGAACGGACGTGCTACGGACTGCACTACACCACATCCGGCGGGACCGCGACTCACCTCCTCTGCGATCTCCCGATTGGCTTTCGACGCCCGGCTCGCTATCCGCGAACCCCGCATCGCGCCTTCCAGACTGGCTGAACGGTTGATTGATGGCGAAGCAGATCCCCATCGTTCGTCAGTGAGGACCCCTTCCCGCAATGCCCAAATTTGGACAAGCTGCGAATTATACACGTAAAGCGCGTGAATTGCACACGTCCGGACCGCCAAGACGGCAAAACGGGCCCCGCCAGCAAATGACGAGGCCCGTTCCGATCGCGAAACGGGACCGCCGGACACCGGCAGCCCCCCGATTCCCGCCACACTCGGCCACCCGGCGGCCGGATGTCAGCCGGAGATTGGCCACACAGGCCCCGGATCAGAACTTGTGGCGCAGGCCGGCAACAACGGCGATCTGCGACTGGCCGCCATTGCCCGTCGGCCCGCCAACGTTGTCGATCGCCGCCACGACGGCATCGCCCGTCGCACGCTGGTAGACACCCGTCAGATACGACTCGGTACGCTTGCTGAATGCGTACACGCCACCCGCGTTGATCTGGAACCAGCGCGGCTTCGTGCCGTTGCTGATGCCGCTCAGGCCGGTCGCGCCGCCTACGCTGCCATCGCTGTAGATGAAAGCCAGGCCGCCCAGCAGGTTCGGCGTGATCTGATACTTGCCGTTGAGTTCGAACGTGTTCACGCGAATCGACGACTGGTTGGTGTAGCGCACCTTGGCGTAGCTGTACACGAAACCGACGGTCGCCGCCTGGATCTGGTACGACACACCCGCCGCGGCGATATCGTGCTTGTCGACAGCGCTCGTGTAGAAGATGTCGGTCGCGCTGGAGTAATCGTTCGTCACGGCGCCGCTGCCATTGGCCGTGCCCGGGCCGGCCAGGTGCATGTAAGCGATGGCCGCCGTCAGCGGACCATTGGCGTACGAGGCGCCCAGGCTGAACGCGTTGTTGTGCGAGAAGCCCGTGCCATTGCCGGTGTTGGCTTCGTTGCTGAAGCCGTACAGCGCGCCGAACGAAAAACCACTGTAGTTGGCGCTTGTGTACTTGATCGAGTTGTTGACGCGGAACGAGTTGTACAGGTTGTCGATGTCGCCAACGTGCGCGCCGTACTGCGTGGCCCATTGCTTGGCCGACGTAAGCGGGCTCACGAAGTCGACCACGGAATCGTACTGACGCCCAATGGTGACGGTACCGGCCTGCGCGCTTTGCAGGCCCACGTAGGCCTGACGACCGAACATGCGGCTGTTCTGCAACGCGTTGCCGTTGGTCAGGCTGAAGCCGTTTTCCAGCAGGAAGACCGCCTTCAGGCCGCCGCCGAGATCCTCGGAGCCCTTCAGCCCCCAGCGGTTGCCCTGGCCGATGCCGCTCACGGCCTGGATGTTGTGGGCGCCCTTGCCGTTCAGGCCCGACGCGACATTGTTCACATAGCCGATACCGGCATCGATGACCCCGTACAGCGTGACGTTGCTCTGGGCCATTGCCGGTGCGGCAACGGCAAAGCCGGCCGCAGCCAGCGCCGTGAGTTGGAAGCGCTTCATCGTTATCCTCTTTGATAGTGATCTTGTACTTATTCGGCCTGCCTCGGCGGACACCCCCTGTCGATGCCGGTCGCCCACGCCCCGCAGGACCCGATTTGCTGCGACCGCATATGCAATGGAGTGCTTACCAAATGACAAACGGTGCTTTCTTTCGAGGAGAAAGCACCGCTGTGTGCTGGGCAAGCGGATGCATTCTGACACGCTCGCGACACATTTCGCACGCAAGTGGTGCGTTTGCAACACATGAAATTGGCGCTATATGCTGCCCGCATCGTAGTTGTTTCGGGCAACGTAATAACAGTCATCACATACGCCATGTCCCGGTCGCCAAACGCGGTCACCGGGCAAGACGGGCGCACGGGGGGAGGGTCAACGACGCGATGGACTGTGCAATGAAAAACGGCGCGTCGCCGTCAGGCGCGCGCCGTTATGACTGAATCGAGCGACTGCGGAGAAAGCGCGCCGCTCGGGAATGCAGGGAAGCGTTATGCCGGGCGACGTGCCGGCGTGCCGACGGGTGCGGGCTTCAGGACCTTGCGAGTCTTGGCAGCGCCACTCGCCACTGAGGACTTCGCGGCACGTACCGACTTGGGCGCCACGCCGTTGGCTGCACCCACGGACGCCGGCGCACCGCTTCCGACACGCGGCCCCCGCACCTTTTCACCCGCAGCGGCTTTCGCCGTCTTGCCGGGCTTGATTGCCTTGACCGCCTTGGCGTCTTTTTCCGCCTTGGCAGGTTTCGCGGCCTTGGGAGCCTTGGCGTCTTTTGCGGTCTTGCCCGGTTTCGAAGCCGGCCCGGCAGGCGCTTTCGACGCCGCCTTGGCCGCCGCCAGTTCGAGGTCGATGGTGTGCTTGAGGCCCGCAATCACGGGGGCCGCGAGATCGTCCGCAAAGTGATCGAACCAGCGTTTGGCCTGAAGAAGTTTCTTACCGCCGAGGCGCCGCTTGTGGTCCTCGTCGCTCGCCAGCACCTTGGCCGAGAGTCGCGCCCGGCCCTTCGACAAGCGTTCGAGAACGGTGATGATGGTGAACCCGCGATGCAACGTCTTCTGCTCGGCAGACATGCTGACCTCCTGAACTTGTCGCCTCACGGCGAACCCCGGCTGGATCGATGCCACGGCGTCAACGACGTGGATGTCAGCGATCCTACCACGGTCATGTGACAAGCCAGCAGCCATGCGCCCTGACGGGGTGCTCAACGCGCCGGCACCGCATCCGCCGGGGGCTCGGGCGCCTGCGCGAAATACTGCACGCTCGCCGGAATCGCAAAGCGAATGTCCTCCTTCAGGAATTCGCGCATGAGCGCCAGATTGATGTCCTGCTGAAGATCCATGTACAGGTTGTAGTCCGGACTCAGCACGAAGTACACGACTTCGAAGTCGAGCGAGCTGGTGCCGAACTGCTTGAAATGCGCCCGGTCGAAGCGCGTCTTGCCCGCCCCTTCCACCGAACGTTTCACCATCCCGGGGACACGCGCGAGTTTGTCGGGCACCGTGTGGTACGACAGGCTGAAGGTGAACACGATGCGCCGCTCGGACATGCGCTTGTAGTTGTGCAGCGTGTTCTTGAGCAACCCGGTATTGCCGCAGATGATCTCCTCGCCGCTCAGGCTGCGGATGCGCGTTGTCTTCAGACCGATGCGCTCGATCGTCCCCGCCACGTCGCCGAAGACGATGAAGTCGCCGACTTCGAATGGCTTGTCCAACCCGATGGCCAGCGACGCGAACAGATCGCTCAACACGTTCTGCACCGCCAGCGCCACGGCCACGCCGCCGATGCCGAGACTCGCCACGAAGGCCGTGATGTCGACGCCGAAGTTCGCCAGCATCGCCAGCACCAGCACCGCCCACGCCAGTACCCGCAGCGTCCATGCGGTCATGGTGACGATGACCGGATTGTCGGGCTCCGCCGCACGATGCCGCATCCGCCGCGTCTGCCAGACGTTCACCGCGCGATTGACCCACAACGCGAGCTGCAGGCAAAAGAGCACGGTCCAGCCGTGAACGATGGCGGCGTCCCAACGATTGCCGAGATCGAGAGACTTCAGACCGATGAGCACCGCCGCGAACAGCAGCACGAAGTGCCGCGTCGCACCGAGCACTTCCGCAAACATGTTCGCGCCGGGCGACTTCAGACGCCGCGAGAGTGCCCCGAAACGCCCCAACGCGAGACGCAAGATGCCCGACATGACGGCGTAGCTCGCCACCACGGCGATCGCCGCAAAAACCCAGTCGGCCGCGGAGACGGCCTCGAAGGTTCTAAGCGAGGTCAGCGTACTGAGCTTCAAACGACATCCTCCCGCGGCAAAACCCGAATTCCCGCAAAAGGCGTGCCGGACGGTCGCGTGGCCGTCCAACTTCCCGGTTGTCCGTGCTCGCCGAGTGCGCTAAATCCCGATAACAATCACCGATTTACTGGGAATACTGGCGATCGTCCGCTCAACGAGGTGTGGTTACGGCCGGCGACGCCCACCCGGAAGAATTTTCAATCGGATGGCAAAAACGACAGTCCACGCCCACACAGGCGAGCCGCCACCGAGACCACTCAAACCTCCGAGAGTGCCGCGCCGGTCTGCGAACTCACCGCCGGAACGTCGGCGCCGCGCCCATGCTTTGCTCCGGCGAGCAGAATGCCCAGTGCCGCCAGCGCGGCCGGAATCGCCAGAATCGTGAAAAGCCCCGCGTTGCTCCATCCCGCCGCCAGCAGGAATGCACCGCCGAACGACCCGGCCACCGCCCCGACCCGGCCGATGCCCAGCGCCCATGCCACGCCCGTCGCGCGATTGGACGTCGGGTAATACGCCGATGCAATCACGTTGGCGCAAACCTGCGATCCGCTCACGCAAAAGCCCGTCACGAAGATCCCGAAGGCGAGCCACGCCGCACCCTCGGCCACCGCCAGCAACGCCACGCACACCGCCCCCAGCAGATAGGCTGCCGCAACCACCTTGTACGGATGGAACCGGTCGATGAGCATGCCAAGCACGATCGCACCCAACACGCCGCCGCCCTGCAGCAAGCCGGCGAACATCGACGCCTGCTTGAGCGTCAGGCCGCTGCGTTCGGCGAGAATCGGCAACCAGTTGATGAGCAGGTACAGAAGCAACAGACTCATGAAGAACGCGAGCCACAACAACAGCGTCCCGCGACGGTAGTCGCGATGAAACAGTTGCACGACCGGCGACGCCGGCAAACGGTCGTCGGCCGCGGTATAGGCCTGCCCTGCGATCACACGACCGGCCGCCACTCGCGCCAGAATCTTCGCGATCCGCGCTTGCGTGCCGCCCCGGATTGCGAGGAAACGCACCGACTCCGGCAGCGTGAACCACAGCACCGGCACGAGCGCGAGTGGAAGCAATCCACCGATGGCGAGCACGCCGCGCCAGCCATAGCCCGCCACCAGATAGGCCGTGACCACCCCGCCGAGCGCGGAGCCGAGCGAGAAGCCGCAGAACATCAGCGTGAGCAGCGTGCCGCGACGCCGCTCGGGACTGAATTCCGAAGTCAGCGTGATCGCATTGGGCATGGCGCCGCCCAACCCAAGTCCGGTCAGAAAGCGCAATCCGATCAGCCACGCCACGTTGGGCGCCAGCGCCGCCCCGACGCTCGCCGCGCCGAACCAGGCCACCGACAGGATCAGCACCCGGCGGCGTCCGATGCGATCGGCCATCGGTCCGCTGCAGAACGCCCCGATCATCAGCCCCAGCAATCCGGCGCTGAACAATGGCCCGAGCGCGACCATCGACAACTGCCACTCGGCGCGGATATGCGGCGCAATGAAGCCGATGATCGCGATGTCGAAGCCATCGAGCGCCACGATCAGGAAACACATCACGCTGATCATGATCTGAAAGCGCGATACGGGGGCCGCGTTGATGAAGTCCCTCACGTCGACTGACGCTTGCCGGGTGTCGTGCTTTTCCATGAGTGTCTCCTGTCCGGATATGGCGCTTTGGATGCGTTTTGAATGCGCCTTGTGATGGATATGTGGATGGTTCGGGCTGCGTTACCTATCGTTGCCCGTCATATCGATGCGGTCGCGGCCTCCACCTGCGCGATGAAGGCGGGATCGCGCTGCCGAAGATCCTCGTGACTTACGCGCCCGGTGCGCAGCATGTAGTCGTAGGCGAAGCTCACCGGATCGAGATGCATGCGTGTGTCGACGGATTCGTACCAGTCCAGGCTGCGTCGGGCCGCGTCCTGGAACTTGTCCGACGCGCCACGGCGGCTTTGCTCGAACGCCGCAAAGGCGGCAGGCACGTCGTTGCGATGCGCGCACAGTGCGTCGACGAGCGCGATGGCGTCCTGCATGGCCATGCGCGTGCCCGAGCCGAGCGAGAAGTGCACACTGCGCAGCGCGTCGCCGAGCAGCACCACATTGCCGTGCGACCAGCGCGCGTTGCTCACCACGCGCGCCTGGAACCAGTTGGAGCGATTCGTCAGCAGCGAATGGCCACCCAGTTCGTCGGCAAAGATCCGCTCGCAAAACACCCGGCTCTCGTCCTCGGTCGCCGTATCCAGGCCGCAGCACCGCCACGTCCGCGGATCGACTTCCACGAGAAAGGTCGAGCGATCGGGGCTGTATTGATACGCATGCGCCATGAACACGCCGTGCGGCGTCTGCCGGAAGATGAGCGACACGGGGTGGAACAACTGCGAAGTGCCGTACCACGCAAACTTGTTTCGGCGCTCGTCGAAGGTCGGCGAAAAGTGCCCTGCCATGCGCGTGCGCACTTCGCTGTTCACGCCGTCGGCGGCGATCACCACGTCGGCGTCGGGCAATTGCGCCGGGTCCGTGATGTGGCTCTCATAGCGCACGTCCACGCCGGCCTGAGCGCAAGCCTCCTGCAGCACGCGCAGCATGTCGATGCGCGAGGTCCGCGAGAAATGATTGTTGCTCAGGCGCACCGGCACGCCCTGGTGGACGATCTCCATGTAGTCGCAGCGCGTGTGGTGTGCCGTGAACTTGCGGAAGAAGGCCTCGTCGGCCTCTTTCAGGAAAGCCAGTGCGATGTCGGAAAAGACGACGCCCCAGCCATAGGTGGCGTGCGCCGCATTGCGCTCGTGGACGACGATCTCGTCCTCCGGATGGCGCTGCTTCATCAGCAGCGAGAAGTACAGGCCTGCAGGCCCGCCACCGATGACGGCGATTCTCATGATGGGCTCCTTGTTGTGGGGATGACGGCCGACGGCGCGGGCTTCATGCGATGCGCACGCGCGCCGTGGCGTCGACACCGGCGAGCAACGCGCCCGCATTCGGCGCCATCGGCGCCAGGCCGAGGTGATCGAGCATCTGGCGCACGGTGCTCACGGCCGTCGACGTCACGGGGAGTCCGAGCGTGTCCTGTGCGATCTGAATCGCCGGCAGCGACGGCATCTGCACACATGCCGACAAGACCACCGCATCGACGTTGGCCGTATTCAGGCGCTTGACGTCGTCGAGCAGTTGCATCGGGTCGCGACGGCCAACTTCCAGGTTGTCGGGAATCTCGAACGACAACGCGTCCAGCACTTCGATGCCCTCGTGCTCGATGTACTCAACCACGGCCTGCGTAAGCGGCTTCATGTACGGGGCCATCAGCGCGACCTTGCGTGCGCCGAGCGTCCTGAGCCCGGCAACGAGCGCTCCCGCCGACGTCATCACCGCCGCTTCGCAATGATTCTCCCGTGCCACACGCCGCAGGTCTTCCTCGACCTGACGGTGATAGCCCGGCCCCATCGCCATGATCGCGACCAGACACGCCGTACTCATCACGTCGACGCGCGCGTCGGCGAGCTCGGCCGCACAGCGCAGCCCTTCGCGGTTCATCGCCTCGAGTTCCTCCTTGACCACGCGATGCATGCGCATGCGACTCGAGTGGAACGTGAAGCGCTCGGGCAGTATCTGCTCGCGGGCGCGCAGCATGGCGGGGATCTCCGTTTCCATCGTGGTGTTGGAGCTCGGTACGATCTGGCCGATGCGGAAATTCGTGGACTTCATGAGGTGAGTTCTCCGGCGATGGAAGTGGATGGCGCAGCGGCTTCGCAGCGCGTTCGGTATTGAACGAGTGCCGCGCGCAGCACGGTGGGCATCTCGATGGACTCGCGCACGCCGCGCTGGATGCAGATCGGCGTGAGACGGGCAATGAAAGCGATCTCGCCGTCCGCCTTGCGCGCGGTCATGCGCAGCGTGAAGGTCCGGGTGCGGATCTCGGCGACGTCGACGCTCACGTCGAAGACATCGTCCGGCCACAGCGAGCGCCGGAAGTCGAAGTCGAGCGCGCGCGTCGGCGTGCCGAAGCCATGCCGGTTCTTCACGGCCTGCGGCGTGCCGCCGAAGAGCGAGCCGTAAAACAGTTCGGCCACACAGACGACGTAATCGGAGAACGAGGCCGTGTAGACCACGCCGGCCGGATCGCATTCGCCCCAGCGCACCTGGCGGCGCACCACGAACGGCTGCTCGCTCAATACGTATTCGGTGCTGATCATGTGCCCTCCTTCCCGGCGGATGCGCCGGCCGCGGCGGCGGATTCCGCCGTGATGCGAGCGGCAATCGCCGCGCGCAGCGACGCCTTGTCGACCTTGCCCACGCGAGTGACCGGGAATTCGCCGACCGTCTCGATACGTTCGGGGCACTTGAACTTCGCAAGCCCGTGGCCGACGAGGAAGTTCGCCAGTTCGACCACGGTCGGCGCGACGTGCCCGGGCCGCAGGATCAGGTAGACGCAGCCTTTCTCGCCATAGAACGGATCGGGCATGGCCACGAGCTTGGCGTCGGCCACCGCCGGGTGATGGCTCACGAAGGCCTCGACTTCCTCGCAGCCGATCTTCTCGCCGCCGCGATTGATGTTGTCGCGCAGCCGCCCTTCGAAAGCGAAGCAACGCACGCCGTCGATCACCTTTTCCGTCACCATGTCGCCGGTGCGCACGAAGCCATCGGCGGTGAGCGTCTGCGCCGTGGCCTCGGGCGCCTTGTAGTACCCGCGCAGGCTCGACGGTCCACGGAAACAGAGCTCCCCCGGCGTGCCCGCGTCCACCGGCAGATCGGTGCCCGGGAACAGCACCCGGATCTCGTCGTCCTCGCAACCGGACAGACCCTGCGTGTGATGCCGCAGCGCCGCCGGCAGTTGCGCGCCGGCGCCCATCAACAGCCCTTCGGTCGTGCCGTACAGGTTGGAGCACGGCACGCCGAGGTGCGCCTCGAGCGAATCGGCACGGCTCATCGTGCCGAACAGTTCCAGCGACGACAGGTCGTGACGGGCCACGTTCTTGTACGCGATCATCTGCGGCGCCACCGGGCCGATCGACAGCCCGTGCGTGACGCGGTGCATCTCGATCAGCGTGAGCATGCGGGCGATGTCGACGCGCGGCATCAGCACGGTGGTCATACCGGTGGCGATCGTCGACGCGAGCACATAGAGCTGCCCTGCGTTGTGCAGCAACGGCAGCGCCCAGATCATGCGGCTGTGCTCGGTCATGCCGATGTGCCGCATCCACGCCAGCGAGTGGCCGAGATACTCCGCGTGAAAGCGCGGGATGATCTTCGGCACGCCCGTCGTGCCGCCCGAGAGCTGAAAGCTGAGCACGTCCTCGCTGCCGATGCGGATGTCGGCGAGCACCGCGCGCGCCCGTTCGAGCGGCATGCCCTCGATCAACGCTTCGATGGCATGCCCGCCGGCATTCCCGCGATCGCTTGCGGCTCTCGCGACCATCAGATAGTCGATCGACGGGTGCCGCGCCATCATCTGACGCGCGAAGCCCACGAGATCGAAAGCGGAGAAATCGGCCTGAACGAAGTAGCCGCGTGCTTCCGACTGCGAGGCCAACTGGCCGATTTCGACTTCGCGGTACTGAGGCACGGCGCAAACCGGCACCACGCCCGCCTTGTAGGCGCCCATCAGCGCGACGACCGTGTCGACGGTCGTGCCCATCTGGAAGATCGCCCGGTCGGCCGGGCGCAATCCCAGTTCGATGAGCGCCGCGCCGAGCCGCTCGCTGCGCGCGTCGAGCTCGGCAAAGGTCAGCGTGGCCTCGTCGCTGAGGTAGGCTGGCCGATCCGGCACGCGTGCGGCGGTGGCCCGCAGCGCGTCGCCAAGCGTCGTGTCGCGCCAGGCGTTCGATGCGAAATATCGCTGCGCCAGCGCCGGCGGACAATACGCCACGCCGTCGATACGGTGATGGATACCGCTCATGTTGTCTCCTGCACGTCCTGTCGCAAACTCATGCGCGCGGGGCGATCCGCACGACGTCGCGCTCATATTCGATCCGGCCATCGAGGCCGCCGGTGAAGAGGCCGTACCAGACGGCCGGCTTCAGGCCCAGCGCGCGACGCTCGAAGGCGATCGGTGCGTCGCTGGTAATCACGGTGTAGTCGCCGGCGTCCTCCACGCGGCACTCGGGCAGCCGACGCGCCGCCTCGGCGAGCGATGCGAATTCCGGCACGTTCAACACGAAGATCCGCAGTGGCCTGGTGCTCATGATCGACGCTCCTCGCGCAGCCGCTCCGTCAATCGCTCGGCCTTGCGCTGCCAGACCGCATCGATGGAGGTGAACGACGCGCCGCCAGCGCGGGCCTCGTCCTCGATTTCCATGGCGGCTTCGAGCGTTGCTCCGGCGTCGCGTGCGTCGATGCCCGCCAGCGCGCGCAGCTTGCGGGTGATCTCGATGAAATAGCCGTTCGGGTCGCGGAAATAGATCGACTCGATGACTTCGTGCGCCGTTTCCGCCGACACGGCCACGCCGCGCGCCTCCAACCGGGCCTTCCAGGCGTGCAGTTCGGCTTGCGTGTCGACGAGCCAGGCGGTGTGCGTGGCGTCGAACACGTGATCGTCGGGCAGCGGTGCACGGCCCGGACGGCTTGCTAGCGCGGCCGGCTCGGTGCTGCCCAGGTAGTAGAAGAATGCGATGGTGCTGCCGTTGCCGCTGTCGAAGAAGAAGTGCAGGAAATCGGGATGCGTGGCGGGGCCCCAGCCGCGCGCCGAAATCGTGTGGATCAGCGGCAGGCCCAGCACGTCGCGATAGAACTCGACGGTTTCTCGCAAACGCCAGGTCGGCCGCGCCGTGTGATCGACGCCATGCAGACGCAAGGCGAGATCCGCAGCGGGAATGTCGTTCAACTTCATGTCGTCTCTCCCGGAGTTCGAGTCGGTGAAAGGGGAACAGGGGCAATAAAGGGAATGGGATTGCATGGGCGGTGGAACGTCGGTGTCATTGCGCGAAGGTCTCGCGCAACCAGTCCTGCAACAGGCGTCCCGCGACGTAGCGTCCGGCCTCTTCCCCGTCCGCCAGTGCGCGGCCGTGGTGATCGCCGCGGACGCGCCGGTGCGACTTTTGCGTCGCGCCCAGACTCTCGTGGATGCCGGCGATGACACTCGGGAAACACGCCTGGTCGCCCGTGTATTCGATGAGCAGCGTCGGCTGCACGATGGCGGACGCCGTTTTCGACAGCAGGGCGTTCGACGACAGCCCGGACCACGTCGAGAGCCACGCTTCCGGCGAGCAGACGCGTCCGAAACCCACCGAGCCGTAGTTCGACGCGAACGGATCGCTGCCCCACAACGACCCGTAGCGGCGATCCGACGGGTCGAGCGTCAGGTCGAAACAGCGCAGATCGGCATCGGTGCGCCATACGGTCATGAGCGGCGTGTGGGCCGCCATGCGGCGCAGACGGGCGTCGGTGCCGCCGCCCTCGCGCTTCATCCGCTCCCGCGCGCCCTGGCGCGCCGCGATCAGATCGCGTGCCATCGCGTCGAGCCGTGCGACGCGTGCGGCCTGGGCGGCTCGGTAGCGTGCGACGAAACCAGCGTCGTAACGCGTCTCGCCCGTCGCGCCAGGGGCTCGCGCCACGAAACCGTTGGCCGGATCGAACGGATCGAGCGTCGGGTCGACCGACAGGGCATCGTGCTCGTTGGTGACCGACGGGTCGATGCAGGTCTGCAGCAATGCCCCCTGTCCCGGATGAGGCGCCACGAACACCACGCCGTCGACGCCCGGCATGTCGAGCGAAGCCAGCTTCGTCGGCCGCCCGCCCGGCGTGCGCTCGATGCGCTGCGCCGGGGCGAGGTTGGACTGCTGCACGTAAAGCGCATACAGGCCGCTGCCGCCCGAGTTGCCGAGCAGCACGATCCGCTTGAAGCCCGCATCGCGCAAAAAGCGCATGCCGGCAGCCACGTCGTACAGCGCGAATTCGTGTTCTAGCCGCATGTCGTTGCCGACCGAACGCGGCGCCTGCGTCCACGCGGCATAGCCTGCGCCAACGATGTCTGGAATCAGGTAGTGGCAGGCCATGAATTCGCGCGGATGCATGATGCAGACCACCGTGTCGGGCGACCCGGCGGTATAGAGCGATCCGCTCGTGGCCGCGCCGTCGGCGGTGCGCAGCACCACGTTACGCGTGCTCGCGCCGAGCGGCAGGTCTCGCGGATTCCAGTCCGTATTCAGGAATCCGGCCGTCGCCCCCTGGCCGTCGCCGCGGCCCTGCTGATGTCGAGTCATCCGTCACCTCCGTTTTTTACATATTAGTTCAATTTTTTACGAATAAGTAAACATTTCGGAAAAATTTGACGAAACCGTAAAAAACGATGAACGCCAACGCTGCGGGGCTTTGCGCGACGGGGGATTTTGGTTAATGTGGTGGTTTTCTGACGCCTGCGTCAAAAGACGCCCGGGCAGTAGCCATGAGCAAAGCACAGACGAAAAGCGACGCGTTGCGGGAGAACATTCTGGAAGTCGCCACGCGGCTGTTCATCGAGCGTGGGTTCGACGGCACGAGCTTCAACGACATTGCCGACGTGGTCGGGGTGAGCCGCCCGGCGCTGTACTACTACTTCAAGAGCAAGGAAGCGATTCTCGAGGTGCTGACCACGGTGGTCACCCGCGCGGCGGGAGAACTGGCCTCGGAGTCGTTGCCCGAGGATCTACGGCAGCCGTCGGCGATGCTGCGCCACCTCGTGCTGCGCCACGCGCATCTGATCCTCACGCACCCGCTGCAGTTTCGCGTGGTCGAGCGCAATGAGGACAATCTGCCGCCCAGGCAGCGCAAGCTCGCCGAGCAGTCGCGCCGGGCGGTGCTGGAGCAATTCCGGCAAGCGATCGAGCTGGGTATCGAGCGCGGTCAGTTTCGGATGATGGATGCGAAGGTCGCTGCGTTTTCGATCATCGGCATGTGCAACTGGACGGCATGGTGGTTCACGCCGTCCGGCCCGCGCAATGCCGAGGAGATCGCAGGGCAGATCGCCGACATGGCGTTGCGCTCGGTCGAGCAGGAGTCGGGGCGGCAGTTGGGAGAACAGAGCGCCGCCGGTGTGTTGAAGTTGTTGCGCGACGATATCGATCTGCTCGAGCGGCATATCAAATCGTAGCGAAACGGGCGCCCATCGATAGCCCGACGGCCGCCCGGTCGTGAATCAGTCCAGCGGTTGTCCGGCCATGTCGCGACTCTTCAGGGCCGCGATCAGCGAGATCAGGCTGATCACGATGACGTAGCCGGCCGGCGCGAGCCTGGAGCCGGTCACGCCGATGAGCCACGTCGCGATGAACTGGGCGAAGCCGCCGAACACCGACACCCCCAGACCGTAGACGATGGCTAGGCCCGTCGCGCGAATTCGACGCGGGAAGACTTCGGTGATCATGGTGACGGTCGTCACCGAGATGAACACCGTCGGTGCGGTCAGGACGGCCGCCACGACAAGGAGGCGAACGGCGTCGGGCGCCGCGGTCAACCAGGCGAACGCCGGCACGATCGAAACCAGCAGACCGACGCGGGCAATGGTCACGACACGCTTGCGTCCCCAACGGTCGGACGCCATGCCGGCAACGGCCGCCAACGCCATCTGCAGACCACCCGCCACGAACGACGCCCACAGACCGCTGGACAACGAGAGCTTGAGCACGCCAACGCCGTAATTGGTCAGGTAGTGCAGCGAAATGTAGTTCGACGATGTCGCCCCCGCCGTCATGAGGATGCCGAGCACGAGCGCCCTGCGATGCTCCGTCAGCACTTCGGCCACGGGACTGCGCTCGGCCCGCCTGGCCGGTGCGGCCTCATGGGTTTCGTCGAGGTGCTTGCGGATATAGGTGCCCAGCGGGATCAGCGCCATCCCGATGAGGAACGGCACGCGCCAGCCCCACGCCAGCAACTGATCGTGCGAGAGCGACGCGGTGAGCGCCAGGCCGACGAGCGAGCCGAGCAGCGTCGAGAATGCCTGGCTGAACAATTGCCAGCTCGCGAACAAGCCACGGTTGTTGGCATTGGCGTACTCGAGCAGCATCGACGTCGACGCCCCTACTTCGCCACCAACCGCAAAGCCCTGCACCAAACGGCCAAGGATCAGCAGCAGCGGCGCGGCCATGCCGATCTGCGCGTACGTCGGTGTGACCACGAACATGGCCGAGCCCGCGGCCATCAGCCACAATGTGAGGGTCATCGCCGCTTTGCGCCCATGCCGGTCGGCATAGCTGCCGATCACGATGCCGCCGATCGGACGCACCACGAAGCCCACGCCGAACGTCGCCAGCGACAGCAGCAATTGCGTGAACGGCGACGCCGCCGGGAAAAACAGCTTGCCGAGCACCGTCGCGAAGTAGGTGTAAATCGCGAAGTCGAAGAACTCGAGACCGTTGCCGATCGTGATCGCCGCGATCTTTTTCCTGAGCGAAGGCGCGCGCCCCTGTGCGAGGCCCGGCGCCGACTGCGCGGCGGTTGATTCGAGATGCGTCGTCATGCCTTCTCCTCCACGCTCAGGAAGCGCTCGACGAGACGCGTCCAGTAGGTCGCACCGATCGGCAGCAGCGCGTCGTTGAAATCGTAGTGCGGGTTGTGCACCATGCAACCGCCCGCCCCTTGCCCGTTTCCGATGATCAGGTAGCTGCCCGGACACTTCTCGAGCATGAAGGAGAAGTCTTCGCTGCCGGTGAGCGGTTCGAAGTCGTCCATCAGCCCCTGCGGCCCCAGCCATTCCAGTGCCACCTGGCGGGCAAGCTCCGTCATCGCGGCGTCGTTGACGAGTGCGGGATAGCGCCAGCGATAGTCGATGTCGACGTGAGCGCCGAACACGGCGGACTGTGCGTTGACCAGTTCGACGATGCGATCGCGCAGTTGCTCGCGCACCTGTGGGGTATGCGCGCGCACCGACAGGCGCAGTTCCACGCTGTCGGGGATCACGTTGGGCGCATCGCCGCCGTGAATGGCGCCGACGGTCACCACGGCCATGCGGCGCGGATCGACATTGCGCGAGACGATCGATTGCAGCGCGACGACGATGTGCGACGCCACCAGCACCGGATCGATGCTCTCGTGCGGCATCGAGCCATGACCGCCGCGGCCATGCACGGTGATGATGACGGTATCCGACGACGCCATCGCCGGGCCGGCGCGAAAGCCGATCTTGCCGACCGGGAATCCGGGCATGTTGTGATAGGCGAAGACGGCGTCGCACGGAAAGCGCTCGAAGAGGCCGTCTTCGATCATCTTGCGCGCGCCGGCGAGGCCTTCCTCGGCCGGTTGGAAGATCAGGTGCACCGTGCCGTCGAAGTTGCGCGTCGCGGCGAGATGACGGGCGGCCGCGAGCAGCGTCGCCGTATGCCCGTCGTGCCCGCACGCGTGCATCTTGCCCGCGTGCCGGCTGGCATACGCCTTGCCGGTGGCTTCCTGAATCGGCAGCGCGTCCATGTCGGCGCGCACGCCCACCGTACGAGCGCTGTCGCCGACCTTGAGCGAACCGACCAGCCCCGTGCCGCCGATACCGCGCGTGACCGTATAGCCCCACTCGGCCAGTTTTTCGGCCACGAGATCGCTCGTCTGAAATTCTTCGTACGCCAGTTCGGGGTGCGCGTGGATCCGGTGGCGCAGTGCGCGCATGCCGGCGTCGTGCGCAAGAATGTCGGCCGGAATGTCGGCCTCGATCACCGCCGGAAAGGCGTGCTCAGTGGTGTCGTGGGGCATGGTGTCTCCAGTAGTGACGAGATGGCGAACGCGTGAAACGCCCGCCTTCGAAAAGCAGGGGAAATCAGAATCGATGCGTGACGCCCAAGGCGGTGACGAATACGTCCCGACCGGCGCTGGTCTGAGCACTGTCGAGCGTGAGCGCCGACGCGCCGCCATTGGCGACCCAGGCCACGCGCGTGTAGAGCGCGGTGCGTTTGGACAGCAGGTAGTCATAGCCGCCGAGTGCGCCGAATGCGTGGTTGCCGCCGCCGGCCAGAAGACGCTCGACCACGGACAGCCGGAACACGTGCGGGCCGCTCGGAACGGTCGCGCCAAGCATATAGGTCGTGGCAATGCGGCCCGACGCGACACTCGGCACGACGCGGTTGTAGGCGAACGCCAGTGTGGTGCCGCCGAGCTTGTACGACAGCCCGGCACCGTAGTGATCGGTCGCTTGCGACAGATCGTTGCGCACGACGTTGTACGACACGCCCGCATACAGGCCATTGCGTTCGTATTGCGCGAGATAGCCGGCGAAATGCGCGGGCGCGCCGCTCGCGCTCGCCGTGCTGAAGCCGTAGAGGAACTGCCCCGAGAAGCCGCCGAAGTCCGGCGTGGTGTAGCTCACGGCGTTGGCCACGCGCGAATCGATGCCGGCCGCATTCCCGCCCAGGTCCGACGTGGCATAGGCCAGATTCGCCATCAACGAAAGCTTGGTCAGCGCGTAAGGGTCGACCTGGGACGACAACGGAAAGATCGTCGGGAACTGGCGGCCGAGCTTGAGCATGCCGTACCGGCGCGAGCTGAGCCACACGTTGGCTTCGCGGTTGAAGATCGTGTTGGTCGTCTGCAGCGTGCCGTTGTTGGCGTTGAAGCCCGATTCCAGGCGAAAACCCGATTCGAGACCGCCGCCCAGATCCTCCGTTCCCGTCAGGCCAAAGCGCGAGGTCGAGCCCGCGCCGCTGCCCATCTGCATCGAACTGCCCTTGCCACCCGAGTTGTAGCTGACATAGTTGTCGACCGCCCCGTACATCTGCACCTCGGCCCGGGCCAGCGTGCTGACTGCGCCGCCCACGATCAGCAGCACGCCGGTGAC
This sequence comes from Pandoraea pulmonicola, assembly GCF_000815105.2. Taxonomy (NCBI): domain Bacteria; kingdom Pseudomonadati; phylum Pseudomonadota; class Betaproteobacteria; order Burkholderiales; family Burkholderiaceae; genus Pandoraea; species Pandoraea pulmonicola. Next base: position 3,891,875 of record NZ_CP010310.2, read on the forward strand.
GATGCCGGCCTGCGGGAAACGTGAGATCCGCCGGGAGATCGAGCGGGCGGTGAGGCTCGGTGCGAAGTGCGGTGCAAGGCGGGCGGCGGTGCGATGAGGCGTCGGGATCATTGGGCTCCTGTGCGTTTGCGTTGTCGGCCGTCGGACGCGGCCTTGCTCTCGAATTGTTCTTGTGCGGCTTATGAAATTTCGACGCATGGTAGCCAGATCGATTTGCCCCGGGGAGACAACGCCAAATTTTCGCGTCAACCTATGGTTGACGCCCGTGCCATGCCGGTCGATGATCTACTGTCGCCTCCATACGACGCCCATGCCCTCCTTCCTGCTCCCCGACCATGTCGTCAGATCTGAAGCTGCACCAACTCGAATGCCTCGTGGCCGTGGCCGATCACGGCAGCGTGCGCACGGCCGCGAACCGGTTGGGGCGCTCGCCAACCGCTGTCAGCAAGGCTTTGCGGGAAATGGAAAGCTCCATGGACGTGGTGCTGATGGAGCGACGCGCCGATGGTGTGGCGCTGACGCCGGCCGGTACGGCTCTGCTCTCTCACGCCCGGTTGATCCTCGGGCAGTTGCGCCGGGCCAGCGAAGACGCCGTGCTTGCCGGGGCGAAACAGGGTGGCTCGGTGCGCATGGCCGTCACCCCCTGGTTGATGCACAGCGTGATTCCGGTCGTGGTGCGGGCGTTCCGGCAGTTGCGTCCCGACGTGCAGCTCGACATTGCGGAACATCTCGGCGGCGACTATCAGGCCGTGCGCAGCGGGCATCTGGATTTCGCATTCGGTCCGAATCCGGACGTCGGTCAGGAGCGTGCGCTGGAGATCCGGCCGATCTACACCTATTCGTTCGCCGTGGTTTGCCGACTCGAGCACCCGGCCGCGAACGCCCGCACGATTGCCGATCTGGCCGGTTACGACTGGCTGCTGAGCCGTTCGATGGAACGCACGGCGCTGGCGATCCGGCTGCTGGTGGAGGAGCAGCGGGATAAGACCGTGCAACGCTGCCACTTCGCGCGATCGGTGAATGCGGCGCTGGCGATCGTCCGTTCGACGGACATGTTGACGGCCGTGCCGTGGCCGTTGATCGAAACGCCGGACATGCGCGACCGGTTTGTCGCGCTGGACTTCGACGCCATCACCGACGAAAGCACGACATGCCTCATCACGCGACGCTATGAACCACTGCAAGGCGCGGCTCTGGCATTTCTGGAGACCTTCTGGCGAGTGACCCGGGAAATGGCGGAGTCGCCGGACGGTACGACCCGCCGGATATTCAGCATGGTGGAGCCGGCCTAGCGGGACGGACCGAATCGTCGTTTCCCCCACCTGTCAGCCCGCCGGACGCCTTCTATACTTTTCGTGACGCGGCGCACAGGCCGGTGGAGCGAGTCGATGAGAACGGTGGTATCGAGAATTGCCGATGATATCTTTCGCACGGAGCATCTCCTGCTCTCCAGCGAAGACCCCGACGCTGTCGCGCTCGGCTGTGCGCACGCGTTGCGGCCGCATCAGCTCATCGTGAATCGCCGGCGTGGTCGCATTGCCGCACGCCTCCATCATCTGCCGCTGGGACCATTGTCGCTCAGCCGGCTTCGCTACGGTGGCGATGTCACCGTCGTCCCGGCGAGACCGGACGAAGACAACTTCATCATTTCTCTGCCGTTGGGCGGCAAAGCCAATTTCGCCTATGGCGCGGCGTCCACCGGCCTGTCCAGGGGGCATGGCACGATCGTCGGCCCGTACCACGAGTTCAGGCTCGACATCGGCGCCAGTTTCGACCAGCTCATGCTGCGCCTGAATCGGCAACGGGTCGAGTCGGTGTGCGCCAGCATGCTCGGGACGGCCAGGCTCGAACCGGTGCATTTCGACCTCGCCCTCGCGGCCCCTCCCGCCCCGTGGCTGACGCTGCTCGAAACCGCGGCAAGCCTGACGGCGCTCGGCAACTCGCAAGCGTACCCGCGGCTGCTCCTCCAGCTTGAAGAGTTGTTGATCGAAACGCTGCTGCTGACGCAACCCAATAGCTTCAGCGAGTCGCTGAACGCGACGCCCAGGCGTGCGCCCGCCGCGCAGATCCGGCGCGCCATGGCGTACATGCTCGAGCGCATCGGCGAGCCGATCCGGCTCAGCGACGTGGCGCGCGAGTGCGGCGTCAGCCTGCGCAGCATGCAACTGGGCTTCCAGCGCGATCTGGACGTCTCGCCCGCCCAGTGGCTGCGCGCGCAGCGACTGGAGCGCGCGTACGAGGCACTGGCCTCGGCCACGCCCGGCAGCGTCTCCGTCACCGATGTCGCCCTCCAGTGGGGCTTTGTCCACCTGGGCGAGTTCTCCGCGCATTTCAGGCGCCGCTACGGGAAAAAGCCATCCGAGGTATTGGCCAGATAGCCGCGCCACCCGATAGGTCAGTCTCCGAACACCGTCGCATCTCCCCCTGCTCGCCCGCCCGAGCTGTCCCCGCGCTATTCCAGAGCCATCCCAGCATGCCAACCGACGGAGCTCGTCCGCCGCGCCGAATTTCGCAAATCCGATAGCAAGTCTTCGCGTTCGCGCTAGTGCCCGGAATTATGGCTACGGACGATGTCTTCGTTGCAACGGCAGCGGGACCGTATAGACCTGCCGGCCACCGCATCGCAATTTCCCCGCTGCAAGACGCCTCGCGATCATCGTCGACGTTGGCGCGGTCGGGAACTCAATCCACGTGACGAGGAGAGAAACATGAAACTCGATATCGCGACACTTGGCGATCATGGCGATCGTGTCGTGATGGTCCACGGAAGCCTGAACGACGGGCACGCCGCCTTCTCGGCGCAACTGGCGCTGGCCGAGCGATTCAGACTGACCATCGTGAATCGACGTGGGTATGGCGGCAATCCGCCGATTTCCCGCGTCAATCCCGACGTCGACGCCGGCGACATCGTCGAGTTGCTGCAGGACGGCGCGCATCTCGTCGGCACGTCGATGGGTGGCGTCATCTCGGCACGTGCAGCCGCGCTCGCGCCGGATCGCGTGCGCTCGCTCACGCTCATCGAACCACCGGCGTTTCCCAATGCGGCGGCCCATCCGGTCGTGGCGGCGGCGTCGCTGGCGATGCAACAGCATTGGGCCCGCGCTTCGGACGCCGATGCCCCCACGTTCCTCGACGGCTTTGCGGCCGCCCTGCGGATGCCGCTGCAACTGCCCTCCCCGCTCCCGCCAGGGCTCGTGGCAGCGACGGTCAATCTGAAGACCGAAACGCCCTGGGCAACCTACATTCCGCTCGCGCAGATCGCGCTCGCCCGATTCCCGAAGCTCATCGTCTCCGGGCAATGCAGCCCCGTGTTCGAAGCCATCTGCGACACGCTGGCCAACGCCCTGAATGCGCAACGGGAGATCTTCCCAGGTTCCACTCATGCCGTGCAACGCATCGGCAAACCCTTCAACGACGTGCTCGAACGGTTCTGGTCGACCGCCGTTCCGGCGCTCGGTTGAAAACTCTCAAAGGAGAATCGACATGATGATTTCGGCGGAAACGAAACTTGAAGTCCAGGAAGCCGTGGCGCGGGCTTATCAGGCGCTGGATAACCACAACGCCCGCGCATGGGCCGAGTCGTTCACCAAGGACGGCGCCTTCGACGCCAACTATGGCGTGTACCACGGACGTGAGGCCATCGAGGCGTTCATTCAGGCGCACATCGACAAGGGTGCCGAGGACGGCGCCATGCATACCGCGACCAACTTCGTCGTGGAAGGCAACAACGACGCGCCGGTGATACATGGCTACATCGTGAAGTTCGGCATGGACCGTCGCCCCGTCGAGATTCTGGGTTGCGCCAAGCTCACCGGGCACCTGACTCGGCAGTCGGGACGATGGCTGTTCGAGAAGCTTGCGCTGGCCATCACGCTGACGGCGCCGTCGCCCGCGACGCTCGTCAAGTAAGGCTCGCGTCTCGCGGGACGTGCGGCGCCACGTCATCCCGGCGCTGCACATCCCGCACTTCTCGGCACTTACCGACGATTTCGACAATCACGGCCAGGCGAATCAATTAGCACTTCAAATTATAAATTCCGCATGGCGTGCGAACGTCGCCTCGTGACGAACGATTCCGCGCACATCCGGAGGTACGGAGACAGCATGGATCTTTCGAAACATCTTGCGGCGGCGGCCATCCTCGGCCCGATGGCAATGAGTGCATCGCACGCCGCCACCGGCATCTTCATGCACGGTTACGGTATTCAGGAGCAGGGAATGGGCGGCGCGTCGGTGGCGGCGCCTCAGACGGCCCTGGCAGCCGCAACCAACCCTGCCGGCATGGGGGTGGTCGGCAACCGGCTGGACGGCGCATTCGGCATTCTTCAAACGAATTCGGGAGCCGAGTTGGCCGGCGTGGACTATCAGGGCAGACGCGGCCTGATTCCTTTCCCCGAGTTCGGTCTGTCGCGCCGCCTCACGGAAAATCTGGCCGTGGGCGTTTCGGTGTGGGGCTCGGGAGGCGGTGCCAACTACGGCGGGGTTTACGGGAATAACCTGTTCCCGGGCAATTCGACGACGGCGGACCAACTCGTGTTCGTCAACGTGGCGCCGACGCTCGCCTACCAGATCCTGCCGGGCCAGTGGCTCGGGGCTTCCCTGGTCACCGGTATCAGCACCCTCTACCTCGACGGCATCGAGGCGCAAACGGGGCAAGGCAATCGCGGGCGGGATTGGGCTGTTGGCGCCGGCCTGCGGTTCGGATGGTATGGCGAACTGGTTCCCGGTCTCACGGGCGGCGCATTCTACGCCACCGAGGTTCACTACAGCCCGTTCACGAAATACTCGGCGATTCTCGCGGACGGCGGCCGCGTCGACCAGCCGGCATCGTTTGGCGTGGGCCTCGCCTATCGGGTGAATCCGAAGGTACTGGTCGCATTCGACTTCCTGCGATATCTGTATGCCGACGTCCCGGTCTTCGGCAATGCTTTCCCGGGCAACGGCATTCTCGGATCGAAGGACGGGCCGGGATTCGGCTGGCGCAATCAGAATGTCATTCGCATCGGCGTGTCGTACGACCTGTCGTCGAAGATCACCCTGCGTGCCGGTTTCGCCGAGGCCAGCAGCCAGATCGTGAGCAACAACACGGCATTCTCCTTCGCCGCGCCGCTTACCACACGCCACAATCTGACGCTGGGTGCGACATACCGCCCCACGACGTCCGATGAGATTTCCGTCGCGTACAGCTACGGATTCCGCGCCGCGGTGAAAGGCTCGGGAGATTCATTGAACGCGATGACCAGCCCGTACAACACCGTCAACTTCGTAGCATTCGGATACAGCAAGAAGTTCTGAAGGCCAACGGGACAGTCACTTGGCTCCCGCGTCTGCCCCGAAGCGTTCGACGACGAAGTCGATGAAGCAGCGCAGTTTCGGCGACGTCTGCCGCTCACGCAGATACACGACGTGCAGCGGCCGCTCCGGCGCGGCGTAATCGGGCAACACTTCGACGAGCCGTCTTGCGCGCAGGTCGCGCTCGACCAGAAACGCCGGCAGCATGGCGATGCCCAGCCCGCTCGCGGCGGCGCGCCGCAACGCCTCGGCGCTATCGATCTTCAATCGTCCGGCGACGGGCACGCGTATGGATGCCTCTGCGTCGTACAGCGTCCATTCCGGCTGGGCTGCGTGCCATTCGAAGCGCGGCGCCATTGCGACTTTGGAAACACCGGCTCGAAGCCTTGGACCGACGCGACGACGGGAGCGCCGGCTCCAACACCAGCCTGCATTCAATCCAACCAATACACCAGTATCTCGTCGCCTGCCGCGTCGAGTTCGCCGGTTGGCTTCCAGCCCAAATGGCGGTAGAAGCCGAACGATCGCACCGCCGGGTCCGTCGAGCATCCGAGAAACAGCTTCTGGAAACCGTTGCGACGGAAGTCCTCCATGACTAACCTGAGCAGTGCTTTGCCGAGGCCTGCGCCTTCGAACTCGGGCAGGATCGCTAACACGACGATCTCGCCTGTGTCGCGATCGCCAAAGCAATAACCGGCAAGCATGCCGTCCGATAGGGCGATGTATCCCGGCACGGCGCCGGACTCTATTCCGGCTCGCCAGCTTTCAGCGGTAACGCCAATCGCGGCAAGCTCGTCTTTCGAGAACGCGTTCTCTCTCGTTCTTCCTCTCAACTCGATGCAAGCAAGAGTGTCGTCAGGTACTGCGGGCCTGTAGAGGATGTTCATTGCAAGTCAATAGGTTTCCTGAAAAATTCGTGCGACCAAAGAATGATGAAGCACGCCCGCACGATACACAAGACGGTTCCTGCGGGCCGAGACTGCGCCATCGCCCTGCCTTAGAACCGAGTCACCATGCCGATACGCAAGAGCCACTGCTTGTTGGACAGCGACGCCTCGGGAACACCAATGATCCAGGCATTGACGCCACCACCGTCGCCCGAAGCAACCTGATGAACATTCTCCATATACAGGTCCGTCAGCTTCGACAACGAATATCGCAACGCCGCAGTAAGCTGGCTCCCCCGATTATGATTCAAATAGGCATTGCCGGACATGATCTGAAAATCCGCACCAAATGCCCACGCCCCTCCAAACTTGTAATCGGCGCCTATCTCAAAAATATCGATCTGAGCTCGATTGAGTGTATTTCTCGTCGACGTATAGAGAACGAATGGCAGAACATCGCCCAGTTGGTAATTCGCACCGATCCCCCAACTTCTAACGAGAGTGCTCGAGCCATTGGCCAACGGGTACTTGATCACCACGAAAGCGGCACCGACCATCATCGGACCATTGCCATACTTGGCGCCCAGACTCACGGTGTGGCCTTCCGGCGCTCCTCCCGACGATTTGCCAAAGCCGTACAGCGCGCCGAATTGCAGACCGCGAATGTCAGGGCTTGTGTACTTCACCGAATTTGAGACTCGCGCGCTGCCCCCCATGCGGTCGAAATCGAACGAGCCCGTCGGATTGCCGGGGATCGCTAGCTTGGAGAACGGTCCTTGTCTGAAATTGTAGGCGCCGGCAAAGAGAATGCCCCCGTCCACACGGGCGAACGTCAACGAATCCGTCATGAAGTCGTATTGCTGTCCCATCGTGACGCGACCGAATTGATTGTCCGAGATTCCCACGTAAGCCTCGCGGCCAAAAATCGCATCCGGCTCCGGAACCGTGGCGCCCGAACCGAGACCGAACTGCCCGACCAACGAGAAAACGACTCGCGTCCCTCCGCCCAGATTCTCATCTCCGCGAATACCGAAGATGTTGGGAACGACGATACCGTCAACGAATCTGGCGCTTGATTTTCCGCCAACGTTGTTCTCATATGTGATTCCTGCATCAATCAACCCGAACAACGTCATGTTCCCGGCAATGGCATGCCTCGTTGTCAGAACAATGACGCTTCCGATAAGAATATTCAACAGCTTCATGGGGTAATGTCTCCAAACACATTTTATTTATTTTTTTAGTATTACTAATTAATTTGAGAATTCCGATGCATCGAACCAATCGACTCACGCGTTCGCTTCGATTTTCGGACCGGAGTATTTCGCACCGGTCGGCGCTGCCTATTGGTATTGGAAGTCACTTCTCCGTATCAGCAGTACCATGAGCGCGGCGCATGTGCCCGTAGCTGCCGACAGGGGTAGCGCCGACGCATATCCCCCGTATCCCGCAAGGCAGAACGCGAACATCGCAGGGCCGGCTGCGGCCCCCAAGAGAAACACCACCATCAATGCCCCGTAGACTGCCCCGAAGTGCTTGAGGCCGAAGATTCTCGACGCAACGTAACCCAAGGCGTCGCCTTCGGCGCCCAGCCCGACCCCGATCAACAGCGCGGCGACCGGTGCGCCGGTAAAACCAAAGGCGTGCAGCACCCAGCAGCCGAGCGCGGGACAAAGCAGTACGAGGCAGGTGACGAGCGGCGGGAAAACGCGGTCGAGGACGGCGCCGATCAGCCAGCAGGCAATGATGCTCGCCACGCCCACGAGGCCGCTCATCGACGCAGCACTTTGCAGCGACAGCCCCTTTCCCATCAGCATGGCCGGCATATGAACGACGGCCCCCGTCGTTACGGCAGCCATGATGAAAAATGACGTGGCCAGAATCCAGAAGCCGCGATGCCGGACCGCGTCTTTCAACGCCAGTCCATCGCGCACCGCGGTAGTACCGTGCGAACTTCGCCGGGCGTCCGCTGGATCTCGAATGAGGCATACCGCGGCGAATGTGCCCACCGTCAGGACGATGACGCCGAGAATGACATATGCCATGCGCCAACCCGCGACGGTGATGAGATAGCCCGCGATGCCAGGCCAAGCGGCAACACCCAACCCGGAGAAGGACAGGACGAAGCCGAGCGCCAGACCACGATGCCTGTCGAACCATTCGGAGACGAGATACGAGTACACCACCGGCGTTTGGCCAGCACCGAGGCAGATGGCCAGCACAAGACAACCGATGAATCCGCTCTCCGTATGAGGCAAGGCGCCCACACCGATGAGGCCGAGCGCGAACACCGGGATCGCGACCAATGCAAACCGTTTCGGTCCGTATTTGTCGAGTATGGTGCCCGTCGCCGGCTGAATCAAAGCAACGATCAGCAGCGCAGGCCCGACTGCGGAGGCCAGCCGGACGGCGCTCCAGGTATTCAGCCTCGCGACCGGCTCAAGAAAAATGCCGAATGTGAAAACCAGTACCGGTCCGATCGTCAGGAACATGCCCACGCCAGCCCCAAGCAACACACGCACGGCCGGCCAATCGAGTTTTTCCGGCACGCGCACCACGCCCGGCGCGACTACGTCGTCCAGTGCTTCCATGTCATCCTCCGAGTGTCTTTGCTTCCATGCTTCGACGGCGCCGGCCATCAGCCCGGCAACCGCGCGAAAAACGTATTGCCGCTCGCTCAAATGAAGCCGCGGCCGTCCCGATGCTCGATGAGTTCGATCAGGATGCCGTCCGGGTCCCGGATATAGCAACCCGCCAAACCATGTGACTCGAAGGGTGGGAATGCCACATCGACACCTTGTCGCGTCAACCATTGAAAGGTCGCATTCAGGTCATCGACTTCCAGCGCCAGATGCTTGGTGCCATGTGTCTTGAGATCGGCGACGGGATCGCGTCGCTCCGCCGGCAGGCGTGCCGCGTCGGGTATCTCGAAAAGTTCGATACGGGTCGAATCGCGACGCATGAACGCCCCCTTGAACGGGACGGCCGGCATGTTCGTTCTGTACTCGACGGCGAAGCCGAGGTATTTTCTGTACCAGGCGATCGATCGTTCGAGGTCGGGAATGCTGATGCCGCAGTGGTGCGCACGCAGATGAAACGGAGGGGCCTTCGGAGGCGGTTCGTCGACAACCTGAAGCGTGCCGAGATCTCGTTGCTCGTTCATTGATGTCTCCTTCGTGTCGTCGTCCTCCCGAGGCAGCGGGAGGACGCGACATCATTTTTTTGTTTGATGGCGCCCTTGCGCTGCGGCGCGGGCGCTTCGCCAACCACGTCCGGAACGACGCTAAGCGATTCGGACCAGCTGCTCTTTCGTTTCGCCACTGTCGTATCGGGCGATAAAGGCATCGCGGTCGATATCAATGCCGGAGGGGTTGCTTCTGAATGCTTCGGTTTTGAAGTACCCGAAGAATGCCTCTTCCGTGTCGTAGTTGTTGCTGCACAGCTCCACGACGTTCTGATCCGGATCCCGGAAGTAGAAACTCGTCACCGGGCCATGGTTGGCGCTGCGGTGAGGATGAAGGCCCGCGTCGCGCAATGCCTTGACACGCTCGATGAGCGCCTCGAGATTCACGTGCTTGAACTGCATGTGATTCAAACCAGGGTCATTGGTCGGCATCTTCCCGACAGACGATATCTCGAAAATCGCGAACATCTGTCCGTACGGGAGCGAACGGTCGAGAAACATGAACGACGAACGCACGTCGCTCGCATGCACCTGCTTGCCGCCATCGCCATGCTTGTTCTGAATTTCCTTGTCCTTGGACGGTGTATTGACGATGCTCCACTCGCGCCCCAAGACAGCTTCGTACCAGCTTCGCAATGCGTCGTAGTTCGACGTCTGCAGCACCACCTCCGCGATTCGAACACCAGGCATGCTCCGCGTGCTGCCGCTCAGTGCCCGTAGTGCGTCGGCGTTCGCTTCAACTTTCTCGTTCATGGGATCTCCTTTGATCTGGGTAACGCTGCGCGGGCCACCTCCGGCGCGCCAGCGATTCGCAATGTCCTTGTCAGAGAACCACGGTCTGGCCACCATCGACGTGCAGCGCAACGCCCGTGATGAACGACGCCAGGTCCGAGCCCAGCCATACGACCGCGTTGCCGACTTCTTCCGGCGAGCCGATGCGGCGTAGCGGCATGCGCGCACGCATGCCCTCGAACAACTTGGCGACTTCGGGCGACGATTCGGACAATGCGGTGTTGATCAGCCCCGGGCAAACCGCGTTGACGCGAATCCCGGACGGACCGAACGCGTCGGCCAGCGCAGCCACCATCATGTTCACGCCCGCCTTGCTGGTCGAATACGCGGTAGTAAGCTGACCGGTTCGCGTGCCGCCCATGCTCGATGTGGCGACGATCGCTCCCCGTTTTCCGAGCGCCATCATCTGCTCGGCGGCGGCCTGTGCACCGAAAAGCACGCCATCGAGATTGACGGCGAGCAGCCTGTGGAAGTCGTCCGGGCTGATCCAGGGACCGTCGGATGCCAACGCGATTCCCGCGTTGCACGCCATGAGGTCCACACCGCCGAAGCGCTTTGCCACATCGACGAGGGCGCCGACCTCGGCGCGATTCGTCACGTCGCACCGATGAAACACGACGTCCACATCCATCGCACGCAGCCGCTCGACGATCGGCTCTCCCCCTTCCCGCGGCGAATCAGTGAGGTCGCCAATGATGATGGTGGCCGCACCGTGGCGAGCCGCAGCAAGCGCGATTCCGGCACCGATTCCGCTCGCGCCCCCGGTCACTATCACCACTTTGTTCTTGATCATTCCAGTCATTTCTTGCTCCATGCGTTCTGGGGTTCGGTTCGCGGTTGTTCGGATGCGGCGGGCGGCGTCAGAGGATCCAAGCCCATGATGAAGCGCTCCTCCGGCGGTATGGGATCCAGATCAACGAGCACATTGATGCAGGCGGGCCGATTTCCGGCGAGCGCACTCGCCATCGCGGTGCGAAGCTCTTCGGCATCGGTGGCTAGATAGCCGTCCGCCTCGAAAGCCGAGGCGACGTCGTGGTAGCGGCCATTCTCCAGTCGGGTATTGGTGATTCTCTCGGGCCCCGCCACTGCCTGCTGGAAATGCAGTGTGGCGCCCCAACTGCGGTTGTTCATCACCACCACGATGAGCGGCAAACCATGCCGAACCGCGGAGTCGAACTCCGCGATGCTATAGCCGAGCGCGCCGTCCCCGGTGACCAGGATGGTGCGCTGGCCCGACTTCGCGCTCGCCGCCTGGGCACCCAGCGCGATACCGAAACCGACACCCATCGAGCCCAAATAGCCATGACAAAGGAAGCTCGCCGGCCGGGCGCTCGAGATGACCTCGGTGAGCCATAGATAGGTCAAGGCGCCATCGGCCACGACAACGGTGTTCTCGTCGATGTGGGCCGCCACCACCTCCGACGCGAGCAGCGGATGAAGCGGACGGGGCTGCGCGTCCCGGACCGAGTCGAATACATGGTCATAGCGGCGCCTGACATGTGCCCGGACCCTCTCCGGCCATTCGCTTCCTGCCGCCTCATGGGCGCGCGCGAGTTCGCCCAGCGTCTTGATGGCAGCGCCCACATCGGCCACCAGTCCCATCGCGACGGGTTGCAGACGTCCGATCTCCCGGGCATCCGGATCGACCTGGAGAATGCGGGCGCCACGGGGAATGAGCTTTCCGTCGCCATGCCCTATGCTCAATCCGAATCGCAGCCCCAGACAGAGCACCACGTCGGGTTCGATCCCCTCGGCGCTCAGTCCATACATGCCCTGGATCAGTCCACCGTAAAGCGACTCCGGCAGCCCCTGCAACGCCTGGAGTCCCTCGCTATCGGCAAACACCGGTGCCCTGAGCGACTCGGCCAGCGCCTTGAGCTCGTCGGTACCGCCCCCGGTCGTCGCTTCGGATCCGACGACAATGACGGGGCGCTGCGCTTCACGCAGAGATTGGAACACCCGTTCGGCATCCTCGCGGCTGAGTCCGCATGAACGGGGCACGTTCATGACCGACGCTTCCGTATCGGGGCTTTCCACCTGGGCGGTCAACACATCCCAAGGGAGATCCAGCAGAACGGGGCCGCGTGGCGCCGCGTTCGCGATCCGAATTGCCTGGGACACGAGCCGCGGGATCTGCTCGGCCGAAGTGACGCGGTGCGCCCACTTCGTGACGGGTTTCGCCATCGCAATCTGATCGAATCCCGCCTGCAGCGTGTTGGTTTCCGCATCGCGAAGCGCACCGGATCCGGTCAGAAAAAGCACCGGCGTGCGATCGAGGAACGCGTTCGCCATTGCTGTCATCGCATTGGTGAACCCTCCACCGGCCGTCACCAGCGCAACGCCCATGCGACGCGTCGTACGTGCAAACCCCTCGGCTGCATGCCCGGCGGCCGCCTCGTGCCGCGTATCCACGATCGTGATGCCGAGATCGGCGCACGCCTGAAATATCGTGTCGATATGCGCACCATGCAATCCAAACATCGTTTCGACGCCGTGATGTTGAAGCGCACGTGCGACGAGTTCACCACCATTTTTTAACGCCATTGCTATCCTCCGTGTTCGGCAGCCCGGCTCAGGGGGCGAGATTGATGAGCTTTCGCTGGGTGTACTCCTCCATTCCCTCCCGGCCATACTCGCTGCCAAGCCCCGACGACTTGGCGCCACCGAACGGCATGTCGAACGGAAGGTCGAGGTGCTTGTTGATCCAGACCATCCCGCTCTCGATCCGCATCGCAACGCGCACTGCCCGCTGCGGATCGCCCGTCCAGATCGTGCCCCCCAGGCCGTACGGGCTGTCGTTTACCTGAGCGATGGCTTCTTCGATGTGGTCGTAGGCGAGCACGGGCAGCACGGGGCCGAATTGCTCCTCTCTCACCAGCTTTGCGTCGCTCGGGATATCCCGGACGATCGTTGGCGCGATGAAATATCCCTCGCGCTCCAATGCGTGACCACCCGCGATCACGGTGCCGCGCGCGTGCGCATCCTGGAGATAGCCGCGAACCTTCTCGTACTGAGGCTGATTCTGAATCGGCCCGATCTCCGTGCCCGCTTCCAGGCCATCGCCTACGACGGCGTCGCGGGCCAGTTGCGCCAACGCCTCGCAAATCTCGTCGTAGCGCGACGACGGCGCGTAGACGCGCTTCGCCGCGAAACACACCTGGCCCGCGTTGAGCATCGCCGCCTGGAATATCTTCGGCGCGAAGACACTGACGTCCGCATCGTCGAGGAGAATTGCGGCATCATTGCCGCCGAGCTCGAGCGTCAGGCGCTTCAGCGTACCCGCCACGCTCTCCATCACCTTCTTTCCCGTTGCGGTCGCCCCCGTGAACGACACTTTGGCGATGTCCGGGTGACGGGAGAGCAATCCGCCAAGATCGTTCGCGTCGACCACGACGTTCAGCACTCCAGGCGGCAGAATCGCTGCGGCGACTTCACCAAACAGCGAAGTCGTCAGCGGCGTCGAGGGTGCGGGCTTCGCGATTACCGTATTGCCTGTGATGAGCGCAGGCGCCACCTTGGCCATCATCAACAGCATGGGGAAGTTCCAAGGGGTGATCGCTGCCACCACGCCCAACGGCGTACGTTGTTCGTAGATGCGGGTTCCAGGTACGTCCCGCAGCATTTGCATCGGCGTGTCCATCGCGGCAAACGTTCGGATGGCGCCGATCGCGCCCTGGATTTCATGTTCGGCCTGGGGAAGCGGCTTGCCCTGCTCCATCGTCAGCAACCGGGCGAACTCGGATGCGCGCGCCTCCATGGCATTGGCAAGGGAATCCAGCGCATCGCGACGCGCCTCGTGCGAGAGGCGTGACCATGCGGGAAAAGCGCGCTTTGCTGCCGCGACCGCACGGTTCATCTGCGCTTCGTCTGCTTGCGCACAGCTCTCGAAGACCTTTCCCGTCGCCGGATTGATTACTGAGAGTGATTTGGCGCCCGTGACGAGTTCGCCGTCGATCAGTTGTTTATAGGTCATTGCATGTCTCCTGATAGGAATGGATGGTCCAACCCGGCTGCGTCGGCGAAATTCGCTCCGAGACAGGAGGTTCGCCGTTGCACAAGGTCCGGAATGTGATGCCGCGGCCACGCGAATCTTGTTGAGAAAGTCGGGCTATCTTTCGTCGACGACGCGGTTTCGCAGCTCGCCGATGCCGCTTACGGCGACCGAGACTTCGTCGCCGGATTTCAGAAACACCGGGGGGGTCCGCTTGTGCCCAACGCCTCCCGGTGTTCCCGTCGAAATGGAATCGCCGGCCTCCAAACGGCAGAACGTCGAGACGTAAGCGATCAACTCGTCGATAGGCCACGCCATCAACCCAAAAGCGCTGCGCTGCATCTCCACGCCGTTGATCCGTGTCACGAGTTCCATCCGCGACGGATCGGTTATCTCGTCGGTGGTCACGAGACAGGGACCAAATGCGCTCGAGGCGTCGAAGTTCTTCCCTGCCGTGACACTGTGCTGTTGCCAGTCGCGCACAGAGCCGTCCATCATGATGGAGTAGCCGGCGACGTGCTCCATCGCCCGGGCGGGCGGAATGTGTCGCCCTGGCTTGCCGATCACGATCACGATCTCGCCTTCGAAATCGAAGCGGGTCGAATGCCTGGGCCTGAGCAGATCCCGGCCGGCCCCGACCATCGACTGCGGGAGCTTGTTGAATAGAAACGGATGACTGGGAGCGTCCTTGCCCGTTTCGATCTGATGATCGCGATACGACCACCCCAGCCCGAACATGCGGGCGTCCAGGTTCGGGATCAAACGGTCGAACACCACGTTGGCCAGCGGCGTGGCTCTGGCGCCGGAAAGCAATTCGTGAGCCTCCGCAAGCGCTTGCGCCGCCAACAGCTCACGTAAATCGGCGTACTTCGAACCGAGATGCGGCACGAGATCGACGAATCCCTCTTCGGTGAGAAATCCGTAGGCGGGTTTGCCGTCGATGGTCACAGATGCGAGTCTCATGCGTTCACCTCAGGGATGCTTGAAGTCGACGTACACCTGGCGACACGCCAACTTCCATTCGCCATCGACAAGCCGCAGTTCGTCGCGATATCTGCCGACGACATGCGGCCCAGGCAAAGGCGCAGGGGCATCCAGACGCTGTGGAGACTCGTGGCGATACGCCGTCACATAGGACTCGACGATTGCGTCCTCGGGCGACACCAAACGCGTACGCAAATTGCTCAGCACATGCCGCACCAGCAGGCCGGCAGGGCGGCGGGCCATGAAGGTCCTCAGCGCATCGTGCCCCCGGATCTCCCCGTCCGCTCGTTTCCAGATACCGTCCGGCGCCATGTTGCGCACCATCTCCTCGTGATTTCCGTCATCAAACGCCGCCGTGAAATCGATCACGACCCATTGGCATTGCAGCGCGATATTCGACGCACGCTCGGCCAGTGGCACCTTTGCTTCCTCCACCATCGCTTCCTCCCTGGTTCGTAGCCATCAATCGACAATTACCGATATCAGTCGAGCAAAGTCTCACAGACTCATTTTTATATGTCAACATTATCATATGTTTGTATTGACATATAAATTTAGCGAGATCACCATGGCACCACGGCCGGGCAGCAACGGTCGACTCCACCAAATTCCCCCTACACACGAGGAATCCATGAAGGACATTGAGACCTCCGTCTTGATTGTTGGCGCTGGCCCGGTCGGGTTGGCATTGGCGAACGAACTTGCCTATCGCGGCATCGCGTTCATTCTTGTGGAGAAGAGCGACGGCAGCGTGCTCTTTCCTGCTGGAGAAGGCATCTTTTCGAGGACCATGGAGCATCTGCGGCGTTGGGGACTCGCGGACCGTGCACGCGTCAACGAAGGGTTCCCCGACGACTATCCGTTGAATGTCGGCTTTGCCACGTCGTTGTCGGGCAAGCTCCTCGCGGCCTTCGAAGCCCCCTCGAATCGCGCGATGCCCGCTCGGAGCCCGCATTCCCCCGAAGGCAACATCATTTGCCCGAAGCAGATCTTCGATCCGCTACTGAGGCGCGGCGCCGAAGAACGGGGCGCGGACCTGCGATATGACACGGAACTTCTGGACTTTCGCGAGAGCGGCGAGACAGTCGTTGCGACGGTACGAAATGACGCAACCGGTTCGACATACGAAATTCACGCGACTTATCTTGCCGCGTGCGACGGCGGGCGCAGCCACGTACGGAAGCGCTTGAACATTCCGTTCATCGGCGAATTCGCCACCGGTCACAACTTCGCCGTTTTCTTTCGGGCGCCAGAGCTTCTGAACGAAATCGAGTCGCGCTTCGGAAAGCGATTCGTCCAGTTGCACACGGTGAACACGCCGAATCGTCCGTACTTCACCTCGGTCAATGGACGCGATCAATGGCGCATGTCCATGTACGTACCGCAAGACACAAGCCCTGACCCCGCAGCGGCATTGAGCCGCGCGATCGGCATCCCCTTGCAGACGGAGATCATCCGGGCACAACCCTGGGCTGGCCACCGCGTCGTGGCCAGCAAGTACAGGGTCGGGCGTACATTCCTGCTCGGCGATGCCGTTCAGTTGCGCTGGCCCAAAGGAGGATTCGGCGCCAACACCGGCATTGGCGACGCAGTGGACCTGGGATGGAAGTTGGCGGCCACGATACAGGGTTGGGGCGGCAGCGCGTTGCTGGACAGCTACGAGGTGGAACGGCGTCCTATTGCCGTTCGGAACGTCAACGAAGGCGCGAACAATCGCACCTTCGATGCGCTCATCGAGCAGGATCCGATGCTCGATGACGATTCAGCACAGGGCCAAGCGAGAAGGACCCGCGTGGAAAACCAGATTCATGCATTGCGCCTGAGAGAATTCCAGACGCAGGGTATTCAACTCGGATACCGTTACCGACAATCCCCCATTTGCCTTTCTGACGATACGCTCGAGCCCCCCGACGACCACATGTCGTATCAGCCGTCGACGTGGCCCGGCAGTCGAGCACCTCACGCCTGGCTCGACGACAGGCGTTCGACACTTGATCTGTTCGGCCGTGGGTTCGTGCTGGTTCGCTTCGACAATGCCCCGGGTCCAACATCGTTGACTGCCGCCGCGAGATCGCTCGGCATGCCGTTCGAGGAAGCCCAGATACACTCAAGCGTACTTCGGAACCTGTATGAAAGGGACTACGTGCTCGTGCGCCCGGACGGACATGTCGCATGGAGAGCCGACGCACTCCCGGAGGACGCCCTGTCTATCCTGAATCATGTCCGCGGGGGGTCGCCACGCGCCGCTTGAGCCGGCGCAATGCGCATGTGCCCCACGCGAGCCGGCCGATCGGCGCCGGCTCACCGTTTCGACAGCCGGCAGCATCCACCGGCGGGCTATGCGCCGCCGGACACGCGCTGAAATTCGGCCAGCATCCATTGATACCACTGAAGGGTGAATACCCGATGTTCACGACTGAAGGTGATGGTCGAGTACAAACCGAACAGTTCGTGATCGGCGCCCACAGGGAACGTCACCCCATATCTGCCCTGTGCTTCCTCAAGGTGCTCCGAGATCGCCCGAATCTCTCCCTCGATCATCTCGATCTGACGATGCAACACATCCACGGCTTCGGCAGCGGACAACAGCCCAAGCGAAGCGACCTTGAGGTTGAACTCGTTCCGCGTAGGGGTATGCGTCGGCGCAGTCTTGACCCATTCCCGTAATGCAACTCGCCCCGCTTCAGTGATTCGATAGATTTTCTTGTTGGGCTTGGACTCCTGCACGACGTGAGAGAACGTCACATAGCCGGCCTCGGTAAGCACGGCAAGCACGGGATATATCTGGCTGTGATTCGCCTCCCATGTGTAGTTCCTGGGAGGCCCCATCAACAGGGACAGCTCGTACCCAGTCTGGTCCTGATGAGCGAGTCGACCAAGCAGCGCATATCCGATGACAGGAATCTTCGCTCGCACCGTTGCGGCGTGGTCGGCATCGGAAATCACCTGTTTGCTTGCAGCGGCTTTACGTGGCATATCGACGCGCCAATGGGTTGGGTCCTTATGAAGAAGCCCGATTATACGGTAGCGAGCCCAAGCAGCGACTGCACCAAGGCCCATACACCGGGATAATTTGTAATTTCTTACATATGACCATATTGACTTAAGAAATTTGGCCTGAGACACTCCATACGCTATCGTACTGAAAGACGACGTCATGCAATTCCCGGGGGCGCACGAAAGTGCGCATTGAGGCGGACCACCCTTCTTCGCCCGGTCGGGCGAGGAGGCCTCTCATGGAAACAGCAGGACAGTCCCCATCGGTTCCGACGGGAAACGCAATCCCTTGGCGTGCCATGCGCACCCTCCTGGGTGCCGGACTCGGCATGTTCCTCAATCTCGGCCCGGTTCTGGTGTTCTCGTTCGGCATATTTCTACGTCCCATCGCAAGTCACACCGGCTGGAGCGTGGCCGCCATCGCGTCGACAATGGCTCCGGCACTCGTCATCACCGCAGCCCTTCAACCGATGAGCGGCGTGTTGCTCGATCGATACGGGGCAAGGCGCTTCGCGCTACTGTCCCTCGCGGCGTTCGCCTGCGGACTCGCCCTGTTGGGCAGCACCCCCTGGAACGAGACCAGCTTCCTGTGCTTCCTTGTCCTCGCCACCTGCCTTGGCGCCGGACAGACGCCGCTTCCGTACGCACGCCTGGTGGCCGAGCAGTTCGATCGACGGCGAGGCCTGGCGCTGGGCATCGCCCTGTCGTTCTCCGGCGTCGGCATTGCCATCTGGCCGCAAATCGCGAAAGTTCTTCTCGATGCCTTCAGTTGGCGAGGCGCCTATGTGGGACTGGGAGCGTTGACGGCAATCATGGGCGCATTGGCGATTCTGACGCTCCCCCAGACGCCCTTGCGAGACGCATCCGCCACAGTTCAGGTCACTCGACCCGAGCAAGGAGAAGACTTGCGAGGTGCGCTACGACGCCCGGTTTTCTGGATATTGGCCGTGTCATTTTTCACGATATCGGCCGTCATCACGGGAAGCACCATCCACGCGCCAGCGATCCTCATCGAGAGGGGACAGACTGTCGATGCGGCAACCACGATGGCGAGCATCGTCGGCATCGCCAGCGTCGTCTCCCGGCTGCTGGTCGGCGCTGCGCTGGACGGCCGCTCGCCATTCAAAGTGACCTTCTTCGTGTTCCTCGCGCCCGCTCTGGGAACGCTCCTCCTGTCCCGGCTCGAAAACGGCACGTGGTTGGCTGCCTTGCTCATTGGCGTCGGCCTGGGAGCGGAAGCCGACACGCTGGCTTACCTCACATCGCGCGTCTTCGGTATGCGGCACTTCGGCAAGATCTACGGCGCGCTGATGGCGGCATTTCTCGTCGGTACGTCAGTCGGCCCCGCGTACTTTGCCTACTTCCTGGCGGGCCATGGCGGATATGAAGCCGCGCTGATGGCGTCGGCGATTTCCGGCGCTATCGCCGCGTTCCTTGTGCTGACGTTGCGCCAACCGGATCGCCATGACACGCGCTGAAGAAACCCCATCTCCATCGGGAGACCTTCCTTCCCCGCCATCGAGCTTTCTCCATAACTTTCATCTATTCATTCCGTTCATTCAGCTTACAAGCTTCAAAGACATGATCGACGTCACCGCACCTCATCCACCGCTCAGCGACCAGCGCACGCTCTGGCTAGCCAGACAATTTTCGGAAGAACCGGCCTACCGCCACATCGGATTGAGGGTTGACGAACTGGCCCGTGGCAAGTGCGTCGCATCCGTCCCGATCGTAGACGCGTTGCTTCATCACCGCGGCGCCGTGCAAGGCGGCATCGTCGCCATGATCGCGGATTCCACGGCAGGCTATGCCGCACTGACACTGCTCGACGAAAGCGCGGGCGAAGACCGTGACGACATGGCAACGCTGGAGTTCAAGACGTCGTTTCTCGCACCGGTGACTGGCGACACGGTACGGTGCGTCGCGGAAATCGTGAGTTGCAGCCGAACCATTGCCTTTTGCACCGCCCAAGTCTTCAGCGAGACGGGGGGCGAGTGCCGATTGTGTGCGTTGGCGTCACTGACGTTCAAGCGCCTGTCTCCTCGCGGAACCTCGTCATCACGGATCGAACCGGCGACGAGAACATTGGAGGTCGCGGGCCATCCCCTGGTTGCCTGAACATCGACCTCGCGCCGGACGTCGGGAAGACGGAAATGCCGGAAACGATCGATTCCAACTTGTTCGTGTTCGGCGCAGCCTCACTCGTTGTCATCACAGCCGCCGATGAATTCACGCAATGTTCCGCGATGTGGGCCATCTCGGACAACCGGCCATATCCAGGCATGCATGATGATTGATTGACGCCGAACGAACTTGGCACGAATCAACACTCACCGGAGAACTGTCCATGAAGCTCTGTCGCTTCACCTTCAATGGCTCGACGCGCCTCGGTAAAATCGAGGGAAACGATGTCGTCGACCTTTCCGCCGTCGTCGACACGGGGAACTCGATGCGTCTGCTGCTGGAGCGCCTCGATACGCTCCGCCCGCTCCTCGGTTTCGCCGGCGGGCCGCGTATTCCACTGCAGCAAGTCAAACTCGAATCGCCGATCAACGATCCGCGCAAGTATCTGATCATCGGCATGAATTACCAGGCGCATGCCAAGGAAGCGGCGGCGGCGGGCATCCCGATTCCGGCATCGCAGCTCTGGACCAACAAGCAGGTCAGTTGCATTACCGGTCCCTACGACCCGATTCTCCTGCCGGCGAAGTCAGACAAACTCGATTACGAAGTCGAACTGGCATTTGTCGTCGGCAAGCGTTGCCGACACGCCAGCGTTGAGAACGCGTTGTCGTACGTGGGCGGATATCTCGTTGCCAACGACGTCAGCGTGCGCGACTGGCAGCAACTTTCCACGACGCATACGCTCGGCAAGAGCTTCGATTCGCACGGCCCCCTCGGCCCCTGGATTACCACGGCCGACGAAGTCCCCGATCCCCAAGCCCTGACCCTTCACCTGAGCGTGAACGGCAGTGAGCGGCAGCGCAGTTCCACCGCCGACATGATCTACAGCGTTGCAGCGCAGATCGCTCACCTTTCCGCCATGACCACGCTGGAACCCGGCGACATCATCGCCACGGGCACGCCGTCGGGCGTCGGGGTCGCGCGCGGTGTATTCCTCAAGGCGGGCGATGTGGTCCGCGCCGAGATCGATGGACTCGGCTTTATCGAAAACGTAGTCGAGCCGGAAGCATGAACCGGCCCACGATTCATGCTTCTTCGCATTGACATCAACCCACGAGAAACCCAATGACCGAACTTCGCCACAATTTTGTAGAGGTAAATCGCACACGGCTTCATTACGTTGAAGCTGGAGAGGGCCCCGCCGTCATCTTCTGCCACGGATTTCCGGAGCTGTGGTATAGCTGGCGCCATCAGTTGCCGGCGTTGGCGCGGGCCGGCTATCGCGCCATTGCGCTCGACATGCGCGGGCATGGTGCGTCCGATGCGCCGCCGGATATCGAAAGCTACGACGTGTGTCATACCGTGGGAGACGTCGTCGGCCTGATGGACGCGTTGGGCATCGAGCGCGCGGCATTCGTCGGCCACGATGCAGGTACGTCCACGGCATACCACGCCGCACTCATGCGACCCGACCGCGTGCGCGGCGTCATGGGCTTGTCGGTCCCATACATTCCCCGCGGTCCCGTGAGCATTCTCGAAGCCTTCCAGGGCGCGGTGCCTCCAGGCTTCTACATGCTTTACTTCCAGGAGCCCGGCGTCGCGGAAAAGGACCTGGGCCGCGACGTGAAAGAAACGCTGCGGCGTCTCATCTACGCCAACTCGGGCCAAAACCCCCAGGTGCCGTTCATCATGACCGTCCCACCCGGAGGAAATCTGGTCGATCAGTTACCGGCACCCGATGGCCCTATCGAATTTCTTTCGGAAATCGACCTCGAAGTCTACGTGGCGGCCTATTCGAGAACGACGTTCCGCGGCGGACTGAACGGCTACCGCGTTTTCCAGCGCAATTGGGAGATCACTGCACCGTGGAATGGCATGGCCCTGCCGGTCCCATCGGCGTATATCGGCGGCACCTCCGATACCGTGCTGCATTTCCCGGGATTCCGCGAAGCGGCACAAGCGATGGGCAACGCCCTGTTCATCGAAGGCGCGGGGCACTGGATCCAGGCGGAGCGCGCGGAACAAGTCAACGAAGAACTCATCAAGTTCCTCGCCACCCTCCCTCGGTGATCTGCGCTCGGAATCGCCAGCGGCGGTAGAAACCGCGGGCGGTGCGATGGCATCATCGCACCGCCCGTCTCGCACTCAGTTCCCCTTGTTCGGATTCACGAGGTATTTCTCACCGGTAGCGCGCTTGCTGTACTCGGCAATCACTTCCGCACGAAGCATCTCCGCGAGCGAGATCTCCCCGGAATAGTGACTTCTGAACGTCGTCTTCAACTGGCTGGCGATTCGCGTTTTCAACTCAGTCGTCGCAGCGGCCCCAATCCTGCTAAGGAAAGTCGACATCAACCAACCGCCAACGCTCCATGCCATGCCGAAGTTCCGTCGAATTTCGGTCGCCCCGGTGTCCAGTCCTCCGTATATGTAGACCTGCTTGAGCGTCGTCGAGCCGTAGCGGCTATATGCGTCTTGCGCTTTCCGGCTCAACGCCCGCTCCATGCACGTGAGGATCTGGCTGGCGAGCCCTCCCCCACCCGTCGCATCGAACGCGATCGTCGCACCGGTCTGCGCGAGCGCCTCAGTGAGATCGTCCATGAACGTGGGCGAACTGGTATCGCAGACGAACCTCGCCCCCTGGCGCTTAAGCAAATCGGCCTGCGACTGGCGACGCACCACGTTCACCAGCGCAATGTTGTCTGCAATGCAAACCCGATTGAGCATCTGCCCCAGGTTGGAAGCCGCTGCCGTATGCACCAGGGCCACATGCCCTTCCCGGCGCATGGTTTCGATCATCCCGAGCGCGGTCAGCGGATTAACGAAGCTCGACGCCCCATCCCGCGGCGAGTGGTCCTCAGGGAGCACCATGCATTGATCGGCGCGAACGCATCGATACTGCGAATACATGGCGCCACCGAATATGCTCACTGTCCGTCCGAGCAATGCCCGCGCACCGCTCGATGCGCCGGCATCAACCACGATCCCGGCGCCTTCGTTGCCGATGGGCAGCGACGCATCGAGGCGTGCGGCCATCGCTTTCATGCCCGCCTCGGGCACGCGAGCGACGACAGTCGATCGCTCATCGCTGCCATTGCAAACTGCAGTGTCCATATCAGCGGCGCCGAACAGCAATCCGATGTCGGAGGGATTGAGCGGAGAGGCTTCGATTCGGACCACCACCTCATCGGGACCGGGACGTGGGACTTCCAGGCGGACGAGAGAAAGCTCCAGCGCTCCGCTCGCCTTGATCAGCGAACGAAGTTGAAGAAATGTCTTTGGAACGTGAAAGCTCATGAAACCGATTCCGTGAGTGGGTGTGCTGCGAATAGAAGAAAAGCGCGCCGATGGGGCAACCGAACCCTCGAACGTCAGTTCCGGTACAGGATCTCCATCACCGACGGATCCACGGGGCTCGGCGGCACCGGATACGCCTGCAGATCCGCCGCCGGCACCCCGGCCCGAAGCTTCGCGAGCATTTCATCCGCGTCGAACCGCTGTCCGATCGGATTGGCATCCATCGCCCCCGACTTCACGAAAGCCAGAAACTCTTCGATCGTCTCCTGGTTATCGACCTGCAGCTCGACGCGATTCCGGTCGGGGTCCTCGTAGTACAACGATACCGTGGGACCGTGGTTGATCGTCAGAATGGGAACCACGCCCTTCGGCTTCAATCGTGCATAGGTCTCGAGCAGATCTGCCAGCGTCCCGAACGTGAATGCCACGTGCTCCAGTCCGACGGTGCCGGACGGACGGTCCACCATGCCCGGAACGCGCACGACCGCCAGCCGATGGTGCTCGCTGTCGAATGTCATGAAACACGTCATGGCATCCTTGTGGGCCACTTGCGCGCTCAGCATGTCCCGATACCATTCGCACATCGCCTCGAAGCGCTCGTCGGAGCGCAGCACGACGTGAGCCAGCTTCTTCGGGCGTACGCCGCCCTCGTCTTTCGAAACCATTCCTTCGGACTTCATCGAGTTCTCCATTTCGTCTGTTTTCCGTGCGCGCGAGGCTTCGCGAAAGACCCGCCCCGCCGCAAGTTCGTTTACCGCGGCGAAAATCTCGTCGCCCTGCGCGACGCCTGCCACCTGCCCGCACCAGAGGACGTGCCCGTCCGGACGCACCAGCGCAGCGTCTCCCCACCGGAAACCGTTGGCGTCGGCCAGCGCTTCCGGCACATCGACCTGGACGACATCGATGCCCGCCCCTTTCAGTGCATCCAGGTTCACCTGCCCGGCCGCCACGCCGCCGAACAGCAACAGCGAGAAGGTGTCCCGGCTGTAGAAGTCCAGCGTCGAACGACGTGTGCCCCCCGCGCCGATCCAGGCGTGTCCCAGGCGCGCCCCGCGGCGGATGACCGGCACATAGTCGTAATCGGGGATCGCGCATTCCGAATCGTCTTCCGCATAGCTGAATCCGAGTTCGATGTTGAGCGCGTCCCAATGAGGCCGCTGCCTATCGATCGATGCCTGGATCCGCGCTCGCTTCGCGGCGGCATCGGCGCCGGTGCCACTGACGCCGTAGTCGCGCTCCGGCGCCACCGGGCGTTGCACGACGCGATGGTCGGCGGGCGCGATGAATGCGGCGCCGGCCACCTGCTGAACCTCCATTAGCTTCTGGAAGTTCTCCACGCTGTGCGTCCGGTTTCGCGCGGCCACCGGCGCCCGCTCCACCTCGTAGGTATCGAGCAATTCAGGCGCCGCGCGGCCCGACGCGACCATCGCCAGCTTCCAGGCCAGGTTATGGGCGTCCTGCACGCCGGTGTTGAGACCGAGTCCGCCAGTGGGTGGGAATCGGTGGGCCGCATCGCCGATCAGGAAGAACGGCCCTTTGCGGAAGGCCGAGGCCACCTGCGCACTCATGTTCCAGGACCCGACACTCACAAGTTCGAGCGCCGCCTGCGGATCGCCGACCGCGCGGCGAGCCAGTTCGAGCATGACCTCGCCGGTGAAGTCCTCACGCGTTGCGTCGGGCGGCATTGCGCACATCAGCGCCCAGCTCTGGTCGAGATCGAACGAAATCAGGAAGCCCGGGACATCGTCATTTGCCACGAAATGAACCGGCCCCGTGTGCCCGCCGAGATAGCGATTGAGGTCCCCCTTGAAGTAGCAGGTCGCAAACCGCGCAATCGACGGCGGCCCGATCATTTCGATATCGAGCGCCTTTCGCACCTTGCTGCTCGCACCGTCGCAAGCAAGGACATAGTCGAATACCTCGCGCCGCGTCTGGCCGCCGGCGTCACTGATGGACAGGACGCCCTTGCCGTTTTCCATGCCGGCATCGAGAACGTCGTGACCGAAACGTACGTCGCCGCCCAGGGCCAGAAGGTGTTCGAGCAGAATGCCGCAGAACACGTTCTGCCCCATATTCAGCGTCCGCACAGGGCTGGCGCTGCGGCGGTACGCCTTCTGCTCCGCGTTTCCTTCGATCAGCAGTCGCCCGAATCGCGTGCCCGCGAACGATGACGACCAGGTCACGCACAGCATCCTGTCCTCCCGAGATGCGGCGGCTTCCATCGTCTCGAACAGGCCGAGTTCACGGAGGATCTCGCAGGTCCGAGTGTTGACGACATGCGCTTGCGGCAACTTCGCGATCGAATCGCTGCGCTCGTAGATCGTCGCGTCGAGCCCTTTTTTCTTCAGCAGGATCGCCGTGATCAATCCCGCCGGACCGGCGCCCACGATAGCAATGCGGGGTTTTGTGTTCTGCGTTTTCATATTCGACACCTTGTTCAAAGAACGATGCTTCAGATCGTTACCTTCTCTTTGCCCTTCAGGCCCAGCATCTCGCGGGCTTCCGAGGGCGTTGCGATCTCCAGGCCGAGACGCTCGAGCACATCGCGGATCCTCCAGACCTGCTCGGCGTTGGATGTCGCCAGTTGGCCCGAGCCGATCGTAAGAGAATCCTCCAGTCCAACGCGTACATTCCCTCCCATCAGCGCCGCCTGCGTCACTAGCGGCATCTGGTGACGACCGGCCCCCAATACGGACCAGCGGTAGTCATCGCCGAACAACTTGTCCGCGATGCGCTTCATGTGAGTCAGATTCTCCGGATCCGCTCCGATCCCGCCGAGAACTCCCAGGACGAACTGCACGAACGGTGTCTTGACGAAGCCGCGATCCACGAAGTGCTTCAGCGTGTAGAGATGGCCAACGTCATAGCATTCGAATTCGAAACGAGTGCCGAGAGGCTTCGCCAGCCGTTCGAACAGTTGCTCGATGTCGCCGAAGGTATTCCGGAAAATCGCGTGTCTCGACGCTTCGAGATAGGCGGGCTCCCATGCATGTTGCCAGTTCTTGATTTTGTCGAGGATCGGGAAAAAGCCGAAGTTCAGCGAGCCAACGTTGCAGGACGCCATTTCTGGCGAAAACGCCAGCGCCGCCTCGAGTCGCTGGTCCAGATCCATGGTGTGCGCGCCACCCGTCGTGATGTTGATGATCGCGTCCGTTTCGCTATGGATGGGGTGCAGGAACTCCCGGAACACGTCCGCACTGGGCGTCGGTCGGCCGTCGTTCGGATCCCGTGCGTGCAGGTGAAGCACCGCGGCACCGGCCTCCCAGGCCGCAATGGCCGCCTCCGCGATCTGGGCGGGCGTAATCGGCAAATGAGGCGACATCGTCGGCGTGTGGATGGAGCCTGTGACCGCACAGGTGATGACGACTTTTCGAGACATGGAACCTCCATGGATGTCATGGTTGATGGGTTGGCCCGAGGGCGACTCACTGCTCCGCTCCGAGTGCCACCGTCTCCGTTTTTGCCTGGCTCGCGAGGGCGGCCGGGCGCAGGAGTAAACAGGCCAGGGCGGGAAGAAGCACCAGCGCGCCGAGCATGTTCCAGAGGAACATGAACGCGAGCAGAATGCCCATGTCGGCCTGGAACTTGATTGGGCTCGCGACCCACGTGATCACCCCGATGGCGAGCGTGATCCCGGTGAGCATGACGACCTTGCCGGTGAAGATAAGCGCCTGGTGATAGGCCTGCGACAACGTCATGCCCTCTCGCAATCGCGCGAGCAGTATGGAAAGGATGTAAAGCGCGTAGTCCACCCCGATCCCGACGCCCAGCGCGACCACGGGGAGCGTCGCCACCTTGACCCCGATTCCGAGCGCCACCATGAGTGCCTCGGCCAGGAACGATGTCAGCACCAGCGGGATCACCGCCACGGCGACCGCCCGCCACGAGCGGAACGTGGCGTAGGCGAGCATCACCACGGCGGCGTAGACGAGCCACAGCATCTTTCGCCACGCGTCGCGCACGACGATGTTCGTGGCGGCGTCCACCCCCGCCGAACCGGCAGCCAGCAGGAACTTCGCGTCCTGAGTGTCGTTCTTTGCCGCGAAGGCCTGTACGTGGTCCACCACCCGGGTCAGCGTCTCGGCCCGGTGATCCTTGAGGTAGACGTACATCGTCAGCAAGTCGCAGGCATCGTTGTAGAGGCCGCGCGGCGCGTTCGCCGTAATCGAATTGACCATGTCCTGGCTCGGCAGCAACTCGTACCACTTCGGGTTGCCCTCGTTCAATCCGACCAAGGCGCGTCGATTGAGCAGTCCCAGCGTGTTCGTCGACTCGACCCCCTGGATCTGACGCAGTTGCCACTCCAGTGCGTCGACCTTCAGGACGGTGCCGATACGCGTACATTCGCCCGGCGGGGTCTTGACGAGCACGGCCAGCACATCGCTCGATGCGCCGTAGGAAGCATTGACGAAGGCGACGTCTCGGTTGTATCGGCTGTGCGCGCGCAACTCCGGTGCGCCCGGGTCGAGGTCGCCAATGGACAGATGCTTGCTTACCGCGAAGCCGATGACGAGCATCACCGCAGCGCCGGCGACGGTCGCAGCCGCCCAGGTCGGGCGCGTGAATCGATCCAGGAAGCGCCATATCGAACGGCGGGTTCCTTCCGTCGCATCCTCGCCATGGGATTCGAGGCTGCGCTCCGCAGCGGATCGATTGACGCCGACATAGCTCAACAGGACGGGAAGCAGGATCAAATTAGTGAAGATCAACGCCGCCACCCCCATCGACGCGGCAATGGCCAGTTCGCGAATGGCTTGAATGTCGATGACGAGAAGTACGGCAAATCCCACCGCATCGGCAAGAAGCGCTGTCAGGCCGGCGAGAAAGAGTCGCCGGAACGTCAGCCGCGCCGCGGTGAGCTTGCTCGCCCCTCGGCCGATGTCCTGCATGATCCCGTTCATCTTCTGCGTTCCGTGGCTCATGCCGATCGCGAACACGAGAAACGGCACCAGGATCGAATAGGGATCGACGGAAAAACCGAGCAACGGCAGGAGCCCCAGTTGCCACACGACCGCCGTCAGGGAGCTGACAACCACCAGGACCGTGGAGCGCAGGCACCGCGTATAGGCAAATACGATGCCGCCGGCGATGACGACCGCCAGCGCGAAGAACAGCAGGACAGACCGGACGCCATCGATCAGATCGCCCACCAGCTTGGCGAATCCGGTGATATGGATCTCGACTCTCTGGCGCTCGTACCGCGCACGCAGTTCCTCGAGGTTGCGGGAGAATCTGCCGTAGTCCAACGGCTCGCCATCGATCCCTTTGTTCAGCAGCGGAACGAAGATCATGCTGGAACGTCCGTCCAGCGCGACGATCTGCCCGATCTCCCCGGAGCGCGCAACGTTGGCCGCGAGTTGCTGCAGGCTTTTCGATGAACCATCGTAGCCGTCGGGGATGACCGGGCCTCCCTCGAGCCCGTCCTCGGTGACGCCGGTCCACCGCGTGGCGGGCGTCCACAGACTTTTCACCCCGCCACGGGCGACGCCGGGCGTCAGATACAGTTCGTCGTTGATCTTGCGCAACGTCGCCATGTAGCTCGCATCGTAGATGCTCCCATTCGGGTTGCGGACGGCCACGCGCACCGCATTTCCCAAACCGTAAAGCTGGGTTTCGTAGCGCAGGAAATTGACGATGAACGGATGCGACGTCGGGATGGTTTTTTCGTAGCTCGCTGACAGACGCAGATGGCTGGCCTGCCAGCCGAGCAACAGCGTGATGAGTGCGCACAATACAACGACCATGGCGCGATGATTGAACAGCACCCGCTCGATGCGGGAGCCGGAGGACGTATCGAATCGCGACATTTCGGCAACCGTTGACTGCTTGGGGGATTGAGGATGGCTCATCGCGCGACGCTCCGGCTTGGCGGTGATGGCAGCGCGAGACGTAAAACTCCCGCAGCGCCGAGCGCCAGAATGTCACCGGCGTCCAGCGGCAGTACGGCCGACAGCGGCGGCTGCGGCGGAACATCGAGCAACGTCAGGCGCCCTCCCATAAAGCCCACGAAGCATTGCCCCGCCTGGTTCGACAGGAGAACGGCGCCATTGGCGAGAGCGACGGCCGAACTGAACGAGACCTGACCCGCGCCCGCAAAACGAGTCCAGGACTCTCCGGCGTCGGAGGAATAGAACGCATTGCCGCGGAGTCCGGCGATGACGATCTCGCGGTCGCTCAGGAAGACGCTGCTGAACCAGCTTCCTTCATACGGGCTGCTGAGTGGACGAAAGTGCCTCGCGCCGTCCCTGGACCGAAGCAGAAGCCCCTGCTCCCCCGAAATCAGGACGACATCGCCTCGTGCGCGAATGGAATACAAATGCAGTCCTTTGGGATTGACCAGACGATCCGCCGCGCTCGTCCACGTCTTCCCGCCGTCAGTCGTCTCGAAGAACTGGTTGTAGGCCCCCACGACGAAACCATGCGACGCATCGACGAACCATAGGTCGAGCAGCGGCGCCGTTGCGCTGTTCGCAGCGACCTGCTTCGCAATTTCGAGCTGCGCAAGGGTTTCGCGATCGGCGGGGAACTGCCGAACGCGATCCGTTGCCGCGTCCAGGGCTATCCGGCCGAGTTGCGTCCCGTCGGTCTGCCGCTGCCAGGTGTTGCCCCCGTCGTTCGTGTGCAGGATCACACCGCCGTGCCCGACCGCCCAGCCTTGCCGCGCGTCCACGAACTGCAGCGCTGTCAGCGTGACTGCGACGGGTACGCGTGCAGCCTGCCTCCAGTTGCGCCCGCCGTCGTCGGAAAGCACGACGATGCCATGCTCTCCTGCCGCGACGACGCGTGTGCCGGCCATTGCCGCGGCCTGGAGCACGTTCCGCTCGGGATATCTGACAGAGAGCGCATCCTGTCCCAGCGCCGGAAACGTGGCCGACGCCTGAGCGGACGCGCAAGAGAGGAGCATCAACGTGCAACATGCTGCAGATGCCCATCGGCGAAGCGAGGAATTCATCGAACATCCCAAATCGTAAAGGCCGGACCATGCCACGGTCAGCGGCCGCGGTAACGCGAGAACGCGACAGCGTTCATGCACGGGCGATTTCAGCGAACGCCTTCCCCGGCCATCGCATCGGGGGTGAAGGTGGCGTCCTTGAACGCGGGACGCTTGGGCACATACATCGCATTTCGCTCGTTGGTGATGCCGCTGACGAACGACGAGCCGGTGGTCAGGTCATAGACGCCCCAGTTGATCTGCTCGGTCGCGGGAACATCGGACATCACGACTGGCAGCGCAAACGGAATTCGCGCCAATTGGCCGTTGGCGTCATAGCGCTCGGCCATGACGGCGTCCCAACTGTCTTCGTCCACGTAGTAGCGGCTCTTCGGAGACGTGTGTCGCTCACCGCTCTTGAGCGTCGCCTCGACGACCCATACACGATGCAGTTCCCAACGGATGAAGTCAGGGTTCAGGTGGTGCTGGCCGAGGAGCTCGCTGTCTTTTGCCGGCTGCAGCGCACGATTGGCGTTGTAGGGGATGTACATTTCACGCTTGCCCAGCAACTTCCAGTCGAACTTGTCGAGACGGCCGGTGAAAACGGACACCTCGTCGAACGTGGCCACCCCTGCGGAAAATGGCGTCAGCGTGTCGCAGCACGAATTGGGGAGTTTTCGAACTCTGCGCTGCCCCGTCAGGTAGACCCACGCCGCCGTTTTCGACTCATCGAGGTTCATTCGGTCGGTGATCGCCTCACCGGCCCGGATCGCCGGCCCCCGAGTGAGCGAACGAATCATGTAGTACTCGTTGTTGAACTTTTCGGGGGTCTGCGCGTAGTACGGCATCCAGACGTCGTTCGACGCGTCGACAACGTTCACCCACGTGCCGTCCGGCGTCAGTTGATACGCCTTGCCTTCCAGATGCCAGGACTCGCCGCGCCAGCGAAGCTGGTGATTCCACATGACCTCCAGGCCCGACTTCGGAATCGGGAACGGAATGCCACCGTAGACGCCCTGCGGCACTGGCCCGGAACTCGTCTCCACCAGTTTTGCATTCACGGCGTTCTTGGCCGTGTTGTCGTACACCCACTGCGGAGCAATCGCGGTTCGGTGCGTTTTATATACATCGACCCGGAAGGTATTCGGGTACTTCTGCAGGAGCGCCTTCGTCCCTTCCGTCAATTGACCCGAGTACTGGGCCATGTTTTTGGCGGTGATCGAATTCAGCGGCTTCTCGGCGGCAAACGGATCGCTTCGGCGACCGTTGTTCAATCCGGCGTTCGGGGTCGGCGCGCCAGTCCACGCCGGGATGGTGCCGTCCTTGTTACCGGCGCGCTCGGCGCCGAACGGCGTCAGCGTGGTCTTGAGTTGAGCGGCGTCCTCGGCGCTCACGGCACTGTGCGCCGCTCCCGCCATCAGCGAGAGAGTCAGGGCAAGTGCGGACGAGATTTGAATCGACTTCACGTGGCATCTCCATTCAGAAGGAATAACGTAGCGACGCGGCAATAAAATCGCGGTCCTTCAGCGTTTGCTGCCAGCTGAACGCGTTGGCAGCCGTGGTGAACGACCCCAGCGCGCCGTAGTAGTGCGTGTAGGCAAGCGTGAAGCGCCACGCGTCGCGGAAGCTCGCATTGATGCCGATGGTGATGTCGCCGCCGCCGGCCGGCGTCCATGCGTTCGGGTTTCCTGCAGCGAGCGGACGCGAGCTGCTCGGCGCCCAGCTCATGCCGATCGGGATACTGATATCGACGCCGCTGAAAACGTTGCGGTAAGTGGGTTCCAGAATGAACCGCACCTGAAAGCCGTCGCGAGTCCCGTTCACATCGGCAGCCCCCGGGTTCCGGGTGATGCGCATGACGTGGCTCCATGCGAACTCCGCCGTCAAATTGGCTTCGCGCCAAAACGGGGTTACGGGAAGCGACGTGATCGACGAAATGTTGATATGCGCGGTGTTGCCGACGGCGTAGCCCGGGTTGTCCGTGTTGTTCGTGGCCGGCGCGGGAGAGATTGCGCTGGCGTCGACGCCGCGATTACTCGCGAGATCCTGGTTGTGCCGGATGGAGCCCTCGATGGCGAGATTGACGTCGCCGAACGTGTGGCTCGCGCTGGCGCCGAGCGCCGTGATGCCTTCCTGATAGGCCAGTCGATAGCCGGTGGGCGCCGGGCCGCCTGGTGTCAGGCCAAGGACGGGCACCACCTGTGGCGTCTTGCTATGGAAGCGGATCGCATACAGTCCGAAGTCGGTGTCCGCCTCGCGGAACCTCAACTGCACGCCTCCCTGCCCGGAGTTTTTCGGCTTCACGTCCCCCAACCGGACGGCCGCCGGAACGCCCGGCCCCAACAGCATTCTTTCACTTCCGACGTCGGTGTCGTTGTTGGAGAAATACGTGCCCGCAACGGGTACCCGGTTGGGCACCCACTCCAATTGATAGTAGGCGCCGACCGATACGTTCGGCCCCAACTGCATCTGCCCGGACAGTTGCGGAACGGGGCGAATCGCCTCCTTGAACTGCGTTCCCGGCACCGACGCCAGCTTGACCGCATCGACCGGCATTTGACCGCCGGCAATCGCGTTGGCGCCAAAGAACAGGCTTTCGCCCCAGATCAATGCGTGCCGCCCGGCGCGAACGGTGGCGTCGCCGGTGTCGAGGTCGAACTTGCCGAACACGAATGCGTCAAGCAGTTCGACGTTGCGCCCCTGCGTCACCCGCGCCGTGCTGGTGAACTGGTTGGAGGGCACCGAGGTTTGATTGGGATACGCGCCGCCCGCGAAGCCCGGATTGCTGTTCGAGCGGTTGTAGACGCTGTCGTAATAGGCCGCGCCGCTCAGGCGCACGCCGAATCGGCGCTGCCACGTTGCGTCCATTTCGCTGAATAAATCGACGCGATTGGAGATCAGGCCTGCCCGGAAATTCCGGTCTCCGTCGTCGTTGTTCGGATTGGCAACCAGCGCCGGCGCAGCACCGCTCAAGCGAAACGCATTGCTGTACTTGAGCGTCGTGTCCCATCTGGCGATGACGTCCGGATTTCCCAGATCGATCTCCATCGCCGTCGCCGACAGCGCCGACATCGCACCGGCGGCCAGAATCGTGAGCCTCAATATCCGACCGCGCCGACAATCGCGGCGTGCTTTCAATACCTGTCTCATTTGTCTCCTCTCGCGCCCCATGGGCTTTTTTCGACCCTTCTCGCCCTCTTGCGGGGCTCTGGATCTCTATCTTTTACAGATCACGTTTTAGACGAAATCTGTGAATTGCATGCTAAACATATTTTTATCGATTTTCAATACGTATATCCATCAAAATCTATTTTTTACATCTTCAGCGATATGACGGATTGTCAGGCGATGAGGCGAAGGAAGACCGGTGTCGCCGGTAAAGGGCGCATGAGACGCGTGAGAGAAGTGCTGCCGAGCGGAACGGCACCGTGTTCGGCGCCGTAATGTATGACGCTGTGCAGGATGGGCGCGTGTGTCGTCGGAACACACACGAGAGGAACATGGAGCGGGAATGAAGTTCGACGTCGCGTGAAACGACGGGAGACGTGGGATCTCGCGCCGTCTCAGTCGTCAGTCAGTCGCCTGATCGCTTTGGGGCGACGTGCGCGAGAGCCGCGCAAGTGCGGCGAGAAAATCCAGGAGATGAGATGACGTCGCGGGCCATCCCGCGTGGTCGTCGAACGTCGAAAGCAGGTGGCGGCACGCCGCCGTCGGCAGACCGGATCCGCGCGGACGCGCTTATCGGATGGCAGGTTCAGCCCGCCACTTCCGCGCGAGTCCCCGGCTTGCCGGCCTTGCTGGGGAATGCCTTGTCGAACTCGACCAGAACGAGTTGGGCCGATTTGCTGAAATGTTCCGCGACCAGACGCTGGCCCATCTCGGCATCTCGCGCGACAACGGCCTCCATCAGCTTCTTGTGTTCCGTCATCGCGTCGCGATTCTCGATCGTCGTATTGCGGACCGACAGATTGTGATAGCGAGCCAGCTTTTCGCGCAGCAGTCGACAAAGATGCAGAAGCGTGGGCGACTCGCATCCCTCCAGCAGCGATTCGTGAAAGACCGAGTGCGCGCCGAACCACTCGGCGAACAGTTCGGGAGATGTCGGCAGCGGCGTCTTCGACAGACGATGGAAATTGCTGACGACTTTGGATTCCCACTCCAGGCTGCCGTTTTCCATCGCAAGGCGAAGCGCCATGCCTTCGAGTGCGATTCTCGTCTTAGTGAGATCCAGAAGCTCCTCTCGCGACACCGGTGCGACGCAGAATCCGCGCTGCTCCTGAAACTCGACGAGGCCATCGCTCGACAATCTCGACAGCGATTCCCGAATAGCCGTCGCGCCTATCCCGTACCGCTCGACCAACACTTGAATTCGCAGACGTTCGCCCGGACGCAGATCACCCGAAATGATGTCCGCCCGCAGACGGCGGAACGCCAGTGTCGTCAAACTCGCGGCAGATGAGGAAGTGTCGTTGGCCATGTCGATATGTCGAATTTGGTAATTTCGGTGCGCGGTACGGAACGTCAGTTGGGCCAATGCTCCCGGGCCCGTTGGTTTGGCGGCAGTATAATATGGATAGAAACCATTTTAATCGATTTTTTCTGATAGCATCGGCGAACCTTCCCAACCGGTTAAGCCCGACCGCCCCTCTTGCCGCCGTTCATCGCCTACCGCCCATTCAATGACGAATCCGAATCAGTATATCGATACCCAATTTCCACGCATCGGCTGCGGTGCTGCGATACACCGCGACGGGCGAATTCTGTTGATCAGGCGATTGCGCGATCCCGAAGCGGGATGCTGGGGACTTCCGGGAGGAAAACTGGATTGGGCCGAGACGGTCGAGGATGCCGTGCGGCGGGAAATCAGGGAAGAGTTGGCAATCGTACTCGGCGAGGTTCGCCTGTTGTGTATCGTCGATCAGATCGACGTCGCTCGCCACGCGCACTGGGTTGCGCCCGTGTATGAAGTTACCGAATTTTCGGGCGAGCCACGTGTCATGGAGCCCGAGAAACACGCCGCGTACGCGTGGTTCTCGAGAAGCGAACTCCCGGCGGAGCTTACCTATGCGACGCGGGTGGCGCTCGACCACCTGCCGTCAGTTCGTTGAGGTGGTTCATTGAGGCGGTTCGTTGAAGCGAGCCAGGAGCGTTGCTCGCCATGGTGCGCTATCGCCTGACGCACCCACGGCCGCATCGTCGCACTCACGTGCGCGCCGTCCGAATACGGCAGTTCAACCAGTCGAGTGCTTCCTGCCAGTATGTCGAGCGATGCGAATCGCTGAAAAAGCCGAAGTGCCCCACGGGCGCCGTGTCGACGGCTTTGCGACGTATCTCCCAATCGACTTTCGGATAGCCGGCATACAGCGCTTCGGCAGCCGCCGGCGGAACATAGTCGTCATCGCTGAACTCGATCGCGAGAACAGGTAAATGCAATTCGGCATAGCCGGACGCCCCGTTCAACCCGAATTCGGGTGCCAGCAGATATCGTTCATGCCTCGTCCACCGTCCCCAATCCCGCATCAATGCGCTGGGGATGGTTTCCGATCCGAGGCCCAACGCCTTCGCCGGGAATGACCGGCTCAGCCGTCCAATCACCGGGATCAGGACATTGAAAAGCAGAAACGGCATGAGCATGCGCCGCAGCGGCCATCGCCGGACGTTCGGAAACGATGCGCCGAGGAACATCGCCCCCGAAAGCCGTCTGGCCCTCACGGCCAGTCCAAGAAGCTGCGCCCCCATGCTGTGCCCGACGACGAACACCGGACGACCTTCAGCCATGTCTGTCGCTCGTCGGATCAACGCATCGATGTCCTGCGTGCCCCACTTGGCAAGGCGAAGGCCCCGGGGATCGGTGGCAACGGCGCTCTTCCCTGTACCGCGATAATCGAAAGTCAGCGCGGCAATGCCGTGTTGGGCCAGAAATGCCGCGAACTTCATGTAGAAGCGCGACGAAACTCCCAGCGCCCCGGCGATCACGGCAACGGCTCGCAGCGGCGTGCCATCCGGCGGATAGAGAATGGTCGCCGCCAACGCCGCGCCATCATCGCAATGTATCCGTGCTGGCTGAGTGTTCATGCCAGATCAACGCCGCGAAGGACGTCCCCGTTCGTTCGGACAGTGTCGCATTGCGCACTCATTTGACAGTCCCTCGCTCCGGTTCATCGCCGTCGGTCGATGTCTCGCTCTGCATGGGGGCACCTGTTACCAATATCCGTCCGATGTGCCACAACGTCGTCAACCCCGGGATCCCACGGGTCGCCGACGTGATCGAATCCCGTGTGGAACGATAAAGCTCGCCGAGTGTCGGTGACACCTCGGCCAGTGACGCCGACGTATCGTCTCCTTGCTGGATGGCGGCAACCGGCTGCATCTGCACGTGCCGAGACGGCAGGCGACGCGTGGCGAATACATCCGTCCACCAACGATAACCCTCAGCACTTCCCGCTTCGTCCGCTGCGGGGCCGTTTGCGAAACGGGAGATTTTCGCTGCGTCCGGACGCGCGCATGCCGATACATCGGCATGCGCGAGCGTCGCCAACGGGGTCATCGATACCCCGGCCGCCGCGACAACGACATATCCGATGCTTCGCATTGTCCGCACGGACATCGACACCCCCTGTTTCATTGCTCACGAAGATGAGCGACCCCGACTACCGCAGCAGCTTCAACGCGCCGGTAAGAGAACGGACCCACGACGACGGGCCCACCAGTCCGATACCGTCGATCTCTTCCTGTGCAAGATCTCGTCCGGGAAACGCCTGTTCATAGTCGGCATGCTGATGAAGCGCACGCGCGAAGGCCGGAAATGCGACGACGGAACCCTGCGCAGCCCCTACCGCCTTCAACAGGATTGCCTGGATTGTCGCCTGATCCGCCTGAAGAATCGGCACCGGCAGGCGCGAGCTCACGTCGATCGTCCGGTCGGATCGATCGGTCAGCTTGCGCCCGGCCAGCGCAGGTGTGCCTGCGCCCAAGCCAATGGAAATGGCGCCGACGGTATTCGCCAGGAGTCCCAGGCCAAGCGCGGGATTGACGACAATTGCAATACGAATTTCACTTTCCATTGACGAATGCCTTCGGCACCTCCCGAATGGCTGGACTGTCGATGCAGTCACGGGCCGCCCAACGCGTCATTGCGGCGCGTCTTGCGGATCGAATACAACGGCAATTCTGCGTTCCTGAATTCTCCATCCCTGCGCCGTGCGCACATACTTGTCGAAGTACTCTCCGACAATCGGATCAGGCGTCTTCCACGCCTTTGCGTCGGGCGCCTCACCTCGAACCTTATAGCAGACGACATAGCTCACGCCCGTCGCCGTATCCGGCGACTCGGGCGTGACCCGGATGTTGGTACAGAAATGACGCGTGACCATATCCGCGGGCCGCGCGTTCAGCGATGCTCCGATCGCCTCCTGCCCCTGCACCGTTCGCCCTTCCGACAGGATAACGGCATCCGGCGCAAAGAGTTGGGTCACGCGGGAATAGTCTTGCGCATCGATGGCATTCGCGAAGTCGATACACAGCAACTCACAGGCTTGGCGAGCGTCTGCCGCGTATTGGATCGGTGTTGTCGCGTTCATGGTCCAGCTCCTTTGACGTATCTGTTTTGAGAAATTCAAACCGTTCGGAAGCGTCAATTCTCAATGAGACCAATTCCCGCCGATCCTCGAATGTTCCATATCGCGAGACTTTGCGAACAAAAACCTCCCGGCGGACGACGACACGCCGCGCTAGTAGGAGAGCGGGTCGTGGGCCATGACCCGGTGGTGGCGAATCACCGTCTGCACACGCCCGGCATGCTCGCGCAGGCGCTCCAATACGAATCGCCGATGTGCCGCCGTCAACTTGCTTGTCGGCACCGCCACACTCATCGCCACGACCGGCCGCCCTCCCGTGTCGAAAATCGGGAAACCCAGCGCCGACATCCCTGGTACAACCTCGCCAGCGCTTTCGGCAAAGCCCGTTGCGCGCGTTTGCTCCACGCGTCGAGCCAGCGTGTCCGGGTAGAGGACGCTTCCCGACGGCAGCAATATTCGCCCCTTGTTCAGCACACCCCTTCGCTCCTCTTCCGCGAGGAAGCTCAGAAGCGCGAGCCCGCCGGCGCCGACGCCGAGAGACACGCGGCATCCCTTGAATGCCCCGCCGACGTCGCACCGTTTGGCGGGCGTGGCCATATCGAGGCAAATGACCTCCGTGCCGCTTTTCATCTTCAGATAAACAGCCTCGCCGGTGAGGTCCGCGAGGCTTGCCACCACCGGACGACACAAGTCCGGCAATCTGAAATGCGCCGATGCGGCCACGCCCAGTTCGCGCGAGAAGGCGCCCAGATGAAACCGATGCGCATCGTCACGAACGACGAATCCGAACGTCGACAGCTCCGACAATATCCTGGAGACGGTCGCTTTCGGAAGGCCGCTCATCCGCACCAGGTCAACCAGCCGCAATCCGGTCAAGTTCGATGCCGCGATCTGCCTGAGCAGCCCTGCCGCGCGCTCGATGCTCTGGATCCGTGTGGTTCTTGGCTGGATGCCGTCAGTCGCTCGAGGCATCACTTTCTCCGCACGTTCGAATATCACGCGCGCGACGCCGCAGGCGCGGCAATAACGAACGCATCGCTGAAGAAGCGATCCGGCGCGAGTCCGCTCTTCGCCACGAACGACGTACGGGCCGCCTCGATCATCAGTGGATTGCCGCAGGCATAGACTTCGAATGCCGACAGATCCGGGATGTCTTCCTGAACCGCCAGATGAACGAATCCCGTACGTCCTCGCCACGAATCCTCCGGACTGGAAAGCACGGGAACGAACCGAAAATTCTCGCTCGTGGCTTCCCAGCGCCGCATCTCGTCGATTGCATAGAGATCCGCTTCCCGGTGTCCTCCCCAATAGAAGGCCACGCCCCTTGCCTGCAACGCGTCGTGGTGAGAGCGCAAGAATGAAGCGATCGGTGCGTACCCTGTCCCTGACGCGACCAGAACGACGGGCAGACGCGTGGGGTTCAGCAAGAAGCTCCCGAATGGCCCCTCGACGCGCAACAGGTCGCGAGGCTTCAGACGCTGATACACATGCTGTGAAAAGCGTCCGCCCGGCACCGCTCTCACATGCAGCTCGACGTGGCCGTCCTCACCCGGCTGATTCGCCATCGAGTAGCTGCGGCGCGTTCCATCGCGCAACACCACGTCAATGTACTGCCCGGGCGCAAAGCGGAAACCCGAATCAGGGGGTAGCTGGAGCTGTACCACGGACACGTCGCCGGACACGCGATCGACCGACAGCACTCGCCCGCCGGTCTTCACGACCGGACGTCCCGGTGTTGCGCAGACGCCGAGCGCCTCGACCACGACGTCCCCTATCGGCATTGCGATGCACGTCAGGCAATGTCCGGGCCGGACGGCGCCGACGTCGACACCATCGGGATAGCGCACCTCGCCACTGACAAGGCGCGATTCACACGCGAGGCATTCCCCCTTGCGGCAGCTGTGCCGGGGAAAATATCCGGCATCCAGCGCAGCTTCGAGTATCGTGGCGCCGCTTTCACACTGAACTTCGACCTCGGCCGGCACGAGCCTGAGCACATTCGCGACCATCGCTCAAACCGTCCGACAAAGGATCTGGCCGAGCCCGCCGATCCGAAGACGAAGCTGCTCACCGGGGCTCACCGGAATCATCGGCCCGAGCGCACCGGACAACACGACTTCGCCCGCCTTCAGCGGTTGACCGCGCAGCGAGAGCGTCCTTGCGAGCCACCACGCGGCATACAGCGGGTTTCCCATACACGCCGCGCCGTTGCCCTCGGAAGATTTGCCGTCGACGCTCTCCAGCCGCATCGGGCAATCCGAAAAATCGAGTTCGGAGATTCGCTTGGGGGTGTCGCCGAGCGCATAAAGACCACAGGAGGCGTTGTCTGCCACCGTATCCTCGAGCGTGATATCCCAGTCCGCAATCACACTATCGACGAACTCGATTGCGGGCAGCGCATATTCGAGGCTCGCGAGAAATCGTCCCCAGGTGATGTGTTCGTACGTCAAGTCCCGACCAATGACGAACGCGATTTCCCCTTCCGCTTTCGGCTGAACCAGGCGACTCACCGGGACTTCCTCTCCGGTGAGAAACTCCATGTCGCCATACAGGACACCGAAGTCGGGCTCGTCCACGCCGAGCTGTTGTTGCACAGCTCTGGAGGTCAGCCCCACCTTCTTGCCGGAAACCGTGCGGCCTTGCGCTCGCGCCAACCCTGCGTTCAGTTCGGCGACCGCGTAGGCATCATCGAGACCGCGGACATTGAACGTCTCGGAAATTCGCGGAATCGTCCTTCCGGCTTTTCTTGCCTCGCGCAGCGCCTGCGCCGCGAGAACAACATTGGATTCTTTCATCATCTTCCCCTGCACTGCCTCTCTCACCTGCACCGACGACTCCGTCGCTCGCCGCTGTCGTCAGCCGCCTCGCGCCGGTCGTCCGCGCACCTCCCATCCACCATCGCTCTGAAGGATGGCCGCGGTCGTCGCCGGCGAGTTCTCGCGCGACGCCAGCAGAACATAGTGCCCGGCGTGATCCTCGGGCCGCGCGATGCGCTTCAAGGGGACGGCGTTTGCGGCAGCCTCGGCAAAACCCGGAATCTCCGAGAGCCGCACGTCGTGCTTGCCAAGCGATTCCGCGCTTTTGAGCGGCGTGACCGTCCCGCCCGGCGCCACGCCATTCACGCGCACATCGGGCGCGAGCTCATAGGCGAGTTGCCGGATCAATCCGACGCAGGCATGCTTCGACGCGACGTAGACCGGCCCACCGCCGCCCGCGTAAAAGCTCGCGTTCGACAGCGTGAAGATCATGCTGCCGCGCGTTTCTTTCAGCGCCGTTGCCGAGGCTTCCGCAGCGAGGAGATACCCCAGGACATTGACACCGAAAATCTCGTCGAATGTCGCCTTTGCCGTAGCGCCGTCCAGCTTGCGCAACGTCGCGAAGTGATCCCAGACGCCCGCATTGCCGACCAGCGTGTCGAGCTTTCCGAAGGCGCGGCAAGTTGCCTCGACGGCCGCATGATTCGCGTCCGGGTCGCGGACATCCCCCACCGTGACGGTAATCCGGTCTCCGAATTCGTCGCGCATCGCATCGGCTTGCTTGCCGTTGCGGATCAAGACTCCGACGCCACGCACGCCCTCCGCCACGAAGCGTCGCAAAACGGCCAATCCGATACCGGAATTCGCGCCGGTGATCAATGCAACATCGTCCTTGAGCCAGCCCATGGTCAGAAGAAGGTATTCAGGTTTTTGGACATCAGCAGAGACTGCGTAATGACGATCTTGCGACTCGCAATACAGAAACTGCCGTCGCGCTCGCGCAAGACGTCCTCGCGACGGCCGAACAGCAGGTCGTTGTCGGCTTCGCCCCGGCTGCGATAGTTCACGAACACCGAATGCACCCGATAT
The DNA here is from genome assembly GCF_000815105.2 of Pandoraea pulmonicola. Classification (NCBI taxonomy): domain Bacteria; kingdom Pseudomonadati; phylum Pseudomonadota; class Betaproteobacteria; order Burkholderiales; family Burkholderiaceae; genus Pandoraea; species Pandoraea pulmonicola. Next base: position 3,933,773 of record NZ_CP010310.2, read on the forward strand.
GTCCCCGCCGTTTCTCCGGCATAGGCTTCGACGTTGCTGATGACATGGACATGCCGCGTGGCCGGATCTTCCGCCCACGCGGACGGCTGCATGAAGCGCGCGACACGTCGCGAAAGATCGAGATGGTTGTCGTCGAAGTAGGCGCCTCTCCCGCGTCCGTACGCGCCGAGCCGATCGGCGCGGCGGCGGTTCTCGATCGCCGGCATCCAGTAGTGAATGTCCTCCGCCATGAGTCCCAACCAAGCCTGCCAGGCCTCCTCGTCGAGAAGACGCGCTTCGTGATAGAGGAACTGCTCGATCCGGTAGGCCGTCTCCCGATCGACAGGCTGCGCCACGTCCGGTCGAGCGGCCACGTCTGCATCGACGATCATGCGGCCTCCTTCGGATCGCTATTGTGAAAACTCGATTCCGGGAGCGCCGCCACGTCCCGCTGCGGAACGTCGTCCCAGCTGCGGGCCTTCATGAGGTCTTGCCATCGTTGATAGAACGCCCGATGGTTTGCTTCATTGACCTGATTTCGGTAGACATTGCCCGGCAGATCGGAATCGGTGAGCTCCGACCCTCGTCCCAACCCCATGTAGAGATCCTGCTGGCGCGTGACGAAGCCCGCATTGGTCCGCGTCGAGAACTCGAAATTCTCGCCGTCGTCCATCTCGAAGACGCCCGATGGGGAGAAGGTCATCATCGTGCCCTTGAGCCACCGGTCCTTGATATCCTGCGGTGCACTCTTGTTCACGAATGTCCAGGTATGGAGTTCGATCTTTCCCGGGCCTCGCGGATGCCACACGCGAAATGTGTTCTGGCCCGGCAGAAACGAGATATTCGGGAACACGCTGGCCGACGAAATGGAGCCGATCATTTTCGAGCGAAACTCCCCCAGACGGGCGGCAACCTGGGGCTGAATCGAGTACAGGTACTTGCGGATCGGCTTGTCCCCGAGCGTCGCCGCGTTGCCCACGGTATCGAGGTTGAATTCCCATCCGTGGCCGTTGAAATTGACGTGATAGGAATCCGGATCCCGGTGCACCTCCGAGACCGGGCCTCCCAACATCGCGCGAGCAGCGGAGTCATGCGTCCACAGGGCGTGGTAGATGTCGCCGATGAAGTTCTCGACCGGAATCTTCCAGTTGCAGTTGATCACGGACTTGACACATCCCCCGATGAACTCGGTGCCTTCGTCGTCCATGTCGAAGAGGACGTCGAGGTAATAGCGAAAGTCGCCGAGCCACGACTCGAGAGGCGGGGCATCCGGGTCCATATTCCCGAAAATCAGCCCCTTGTACGTTGCAATCTGAGCCACTGGATGCAGTCCATGCTCATCGGCATTCATTCCGCTGGCATTGAACAATTCCTGCCCTGCCATGCCACGCAATGCGCCGTCGATGCCAAAACTCCAGCCGTGATAGTTGCAAACGAACGTTCTCGCGTTCCCCGCATCGGTAAAGGCAAGCCGGTTGCCGCGGTGCGGACACGTATTCAGATATGCCTTGACGCTCCTGTCTTTCTGCCGGACGACGATAACGTTGTCTTCGGCCATATAGGTCGTCACGTAATCTCCGCTTGCGGGAATCTGGGAGTCGTGCGCCAGGAACAGCCAGCTTCGTGCAAAGATCTTCTCCAGTTCCTGGTCGTAGATCCGCTGATCCCAGTAGACGCGGCGCGACAGCCGGCCATTGTTCAAGTCGAGCACGTCGTCCAGAAACGACAGCGGTGCGCTGGCCGGCTCGCGTCTCACCCGGTCGCAGGATCCGGTGCATGAAAGTTCTGCCATGATCCCCCCTTAGATCGCCGATTCGGCTTCGTCGGACTCGGCGTCGAGGTCGGCAAAGATCTCGTCTCCGCTTTCGATGACCCTGTACGTCCGGACATCGTCGGTGCACGGAAACGTCACTGCTCGCCCGGTCGGGATGTGGAATGCGCCGTCGTGTACCGGGCAGGCGATCAGGTCGCCGTCCACGATCTCTCCCGACGCGAGCGACGCTTCCGCATGCGTGCACATGTCGCTTGTCGCGTAGAAGCGACCCTCGATGTTGTAAACCGCCACAGGACACGCGGACGTTTCGACCCGGCATACCGCCCCGGGCGCCAGGCTGTCGCGCTTGAGTAGAAATACTTTGTTCGCCATATCCGGTGCTAGCAAATGTGTAATTGAACGAAGCCGAGGCCAGTCACCCATTCGGGAACGGGCTCGTAATCGATGATTTCGCCCCGGGCGCCTTCAAGCGCCGCCATCGCGCACGCCCAGTTGCGAATCTCCATCGCACCGTTGCCGCCGTTCGAAAGAATGTACGCATCGGTCAATGCCGTCATTGCCTGCAGGTCGCACGATCGCGCGTAGCCCAATATCTCGCGATCGAAGACCTCGTTGACTCGCCCCATTTCCGCGGTCCCGACCCAATGGCTGATGCCGCCGCTACCCACCACGACGACACGTTCGTTGTCATCGAACGCTTCGACGGCCTCGCGAATTTGCCGGCCCAACGCCACGGCCCGGGACATTCGAATGTAGGGATCCACGCCGGCAGCCAGGTATACGGGGACCGTTCCGACGTTCGCCCCCGCATCACGCAACGGCTGGACGATCAGCCGATCGGGAATGGCTACGGAATGATCCACAGTCAGCGCTCGCGCTACCGCCCAATCGAAGCCTCGCTCGAGGCCGTACTCCGCAATGTGAGTGGCAAGGCCGGCACTGTCCGGAATCACCGATCGCTTCAGACCGGGAAGTCCATCGATCGGACCGTCGACGTCACCGGTACCGATCAGAAAGCTCGGCAGACAAGTGGTGCCGAAGAGCATGTAATGGTCGGCGCCGACGATAACGACGCTCGACGGCCGCAATGCGGCGAGGCGCTCTGCGCATGCGGCGAAGGCGTTCCACATGCGCCTGCCGATGTCAGGCGCCGGCGCCGTCGGCGCCACGAACATGACCGGATCGTGAGGAACGAGGAATCCGCCCACAACCTTTCCCATCTTGATCTCCCCGTCTATTGCTTGATAGCCGCCACGTGGACGACTTCCCCCTCGCCCACCTTTCGCAACCGCTTCATGTAGGTCCGCATGTCTCGCTCGGGCGACAGTTCCTGCCAGAACCCCATAGTCAGCATGGGGTTCACTCCCGCCTGCTGGAGCGCCGCAACGTCAAAAGCGAGCACCATTTGGCGTTCTTGTTCCGACAATGCGTATCGCGACAGGAACGCGATCGCGTCTTCGCGAAAACGTTGCTTGGCGGATCTGTCGACGCTGAGCTGGTGCAATACACGCTCGAGTACGTTTCGACTCATATCGATCACGCGAGGAATTCTCGAACCAGACGGAGAAAATCGTCACGCCGCTCCGTCTGCACCCAGTGGCCGCACTGGCCAAACATATGGAGATCGGCTCGCGGAATCGATTTGGCGAGCAGTTCGCCACACGCGGGCGGCACAACCCGATCTTCACGGCCGTGGAGCACCAGCGTCGGAGCCATGATTTCGGCCACGACCTTCGCGGGAAATCCTTTCACCATGGTCGGCCCGTCCTCGTTGGGCTTGGGGATCAGCTTCCGAAGCGCGTCCTGCGCACCGGGACGGGCGCTCGCGCGATACCGTTCCTCGACCATCGCTTCGGTGATGATCGACGGGTCATACGGAAAGAGACGCATGGTCTTTTCCATGTTCTCCAACGACGGCTCGTACTCCCATGCCGAACGCAGCCCTTCAGTCTGCTGGAACTCCCCGGCCGGCGTTCCCAGCAGCACGAGTCGCTCGACGCGAGACGGGTCAAACACCGCCAAACCGAGCGAAATCGCGCCACCGAACGAATTTCCGACAAACGACGCCTTTTCAATACCGAGCTCGTCCATGACCCCGATCAGGTGACGGACCCACAACTTGATGTCGTACTTGCTGTCGCTCTTGAATTCCGTAAATCCGAACCCGGCAATGTCCGGCACAACCACGCGGAACGACGCCGCCAGGGCCCCCATCACGCCATGCCAATTCGTCCACCCCGAAACGCCGGGCCCCGAACCGTGCAGCAGAAATACCGGCTTGCCCTTGCCCTCATCAAAGTAGTTGGTCAGATGACCGGCTGCCATGATTTGCCGGCCCAAACCCGAAAACGTCGACATACCCTCTCCTATTCCATACGTATGCGTATGGTAAAAAAATGGGAATAGACGGTCAATTGAAATTTACCTAGTGGTAAACGCGATGGAATATCGGTTTTATCGTGGCGACCTCCGGCATATCAACATATGGATACGACGTACCCATCGGTATCTTCACCGCATGTAAAATGAGCATCCATTGAAATGGACGCACCGAGATATGCCCAGAGCAAAAGCAGGCGAGAAAACACGAGTACAGTTTGGCCCGGACGACTGGATCGCTGCGGCGACCCGCGTCCTCGTCAACAGAAGCATCGACGCGGTCGGCGTGGAGTCCCTCGCGAAGGAGCTCGGCGTTACCAAGGGGAGCTTCTACTGGCACTTCAAGGATCGGAATGATCTGCTTCGCAGGATGCTCACCGCCTGGCGAGATCGCGCAACCGAGCAGATCATTGCGAGTTTCGAAAGCCGCAAACTGCCGCCTCGGAAACTCATCCAGGACCTTCTGGATTTGCCTTCACGCGAAGTGATGGCACACGAATCGGCATCGATCGAGCTCGCGATACGGGCTTGGGGGCGACGCGACGAGATGGCTCGTGCAGTCATTGAAGAAGTCGATGCCAAGCGCCTGTCCTACATCGCCCAGTGCTTCAGCGCCCTCGGATTCAATATTGGCGACGCGCGCACAAGAGCGTTCGTTCTCTACGGGTATGAGGTATCGGAATCGATCGTTGGTGGCAAAAGCAGCAAGGCCCAAAAGGCTGAGAGGCGCGCATTCATGGAGCGAATGCTGCTGAGCGACGCCGAGTAGTCGCAATCTCGTCACGCAAGCGGGGGAGGTGGCGCGCCCGGCGCCACCTCCCCCCTGTTTCCGCGGAGAACTTCAGGCTTGCGAGAATATCTTGGTGCCGGCCACTCCCACCACGATGAGGGCAATGAACGCCAGCTGTGTGATCGAGATGTTCTGCTTGAAGATCAGGCAACTGCCGATGGCTACGCCGGCGGCACCCAGTCCGGTCCAGATCGCGTAAGCGGTTCCGGGGGGAATCGTCCGCATGGCCTGAGCAAGCAGAAACATGTTCAGGAAGCTCAGCACGATCGGAACGGCGACGACGAACTTCGACGCTCCGCCAACGGTGCTCCATTTCAGACTCAACGCCCAGATCACCTCAACGACGACGGCGAGGCCCAGAAGGATCCATTCCATAGCGATCAGCCCCTTCGCGTCAGCAACGGAGCGAGACGATAGCGTCGACCTCGACCAGCGCCCCCTTCGGTAGCGCAGCGGCTTCGAAGGTGGTACGCGCAGGGTACGGCGCCGCAAAAAATTCCGCGTATGCCGCGTTGATTTCCGCGAACTGCGAGAGATCTCGCACAAGAACCGTCGTCTTCAGCACATTGGACATGGCGCAACCCGCGGCCTTCACGATGTGCTCCAGGTTCGTCAGACACTGACGCATTTGCTCGGCGGCATTGGTGCTCGCGATGACGCCGGCGTTCGCATCAATGGGCAACTGCCCCGAAACAAAGAGAAGGTCACCGAAAATCCGGGCTTGAGAATAGGGGCCAATGGCGGCCGGGGCTTCAGGGGTTTCGATGGTCGACATATGCTTCATGAGTTTCGGAAGTCAGGTTGATTCAGCGATGCGTAAACATTTGCGGATTCGTTGCATTCGATAGCACGTCGACGACCTGCTCGAGTTCATCGAACGTGTTGTGGAAATGCGGGGAAACGCGGATCGCCCCCGAACGCACGCTCGTGAGAATGTTGTGCTTCACAAGGGCCTCGTGAGCGTCTTCGGCCCGGCAGGACGGATGGCGCAGCAGGACGATTCCCGAGCGCTCGCGCCCCTTGAGCGGGTTCGCCACCTCCAATCCCGCACTTGTCGCCTTGTCTCGAAGGAAATCCACCAGCGTCAGAATCCGGCGTTCGATCAAATGCATGCCGATCTGCCCGATGGTCGCGAATCTCTGCGTCAGTCCGAAGATGCCGACGCTATTCTCGCTGCCGGGCTCATACCGTTCGGCGGTGTCCAGAAAATCGAGCGTTCGGTGGAACGCGAAGGGTTCCCTGACCGAAAGCCACCCCACCAACGACGGACGCACACGCTCCATCGCCCGGTCGGAAAACGCCATGAATCCCGTACCGACGGGCCCCAGCATCCACTTGTGAGAAGCCACGACCAGCACATCGACGCCGCATGACTCGATGTCGACCTCCAGAGCACCGATCGACTGGGTTCCGTCCACGACCAGCAAGGCGTCGCAGTCGCGGCACAACTCACCGATCGTCGCCAGATCAACGCGATAGCCGTTGTAGTACTGGACGTGACTCAACGCGACAACTCGGGTCTTCGCGTCGATGAATGACCGAAGCACGTCGGCGGTCACCTTGCCGTCGGCCACGTGGACCTGACGGACTTCAACGCCCTTCGCCTCGAGCTGCAGCCACGTCAGCAGATTCGACGGAAACTCCATGGCAGGCACGACCACGTTGTCGCCCGCGTTCCAGTCGACGCCCGCAGCGACCATCGACAGACCGATGGACGTGTTCTGCACGTAGGCCACGTGTCCCTGTTTCGCGCCCACCAGAGAGGCACCCAGCGAGCGGCCTCGTGCGTACTCGGCGTGCGCGGCGACTTCGGACGCGGCGAGCATTTGCACGTGCAGTTCCGTCGCACGATGCATCGCCTGTTGAACCGAGCGCGGAATCGGGGATATCGCGGCGTGATTCAGAAACACGTGCGCGTCCAGAAATGGGGTGTCGCGCCTCGCGGCCTCGACTACTGTGTGATTCATGGTTTCCTTACGTCGAATGAGCTATCGAACATTGCCCTCATGCGCAAACCGGATCTCCTATCCGCGCATGAGGAGTTCGTATCGAAATGGCGAGTCGCGCGTCACTGGCGGGCTGCGGAGCCCGCCGACACTCGTCGACCGCGAATCTGGTAGATCAATGCAATGGCCGCCGCGCTCACGCCGGTCGTGATCATCTGGTTGCGGGACTCGGCGTGGAAGAGCGAAACCACGACGAAGGCCGCCATCATGGCCGCAGCGAGGTATGACAGATACGGGAAGGCCCACATCTTTACCGGCAGTTCCACACTCGGGTCCCGATCCGCACGGCGTCGCAGAATGATCTGCGAGACGATCGCGGACGCCCACAGGATCATGTTCACCGAGCCCACGGCGTTGAGCAGCAGCATCAGGACGGTTTCGGGCCAAAGGTAGTTCATCGCCACCGCAGCGAAACCGAACGCGACGGATGCGAGCATGGCCGCACGCGGTACGCGATTCGCAGCCAGGCGAGTGAAGCGACGCGGTGCGGAGCCACGCTCGGCGAGCGAGAAGATCAGGCGTGACGCGCCATAGATGTTGGCATTCAGCGACGAAAGCAGTGCGAGCGCAATGGTCATCGTGATCATGACCTCCACCCCGGGGATGCCAGCGAGCTTGAGAATGGCCACGAACGGCCCGGCCTTCAGATCACTGGAATTCCACGGCAGAACGGTGACCATGATGGCAACGGGAACGACGAAGAACAGCACGATCCGATAGAGCATCGAGCGAATGGCTCGCGAGATGTTCCGCTTCGGATCTTCCGTCTCCGCCGCCGCGATGGCGATGATCTCGGTGCCGCCGTACGTGAACGTCACGATGAGAAGCGCTGCGCCGACACCGGCCAACCCCGTGGGCATGAATCCGCCATGGCTGAAAAGGTTGCTCAGCCCCGGCGAAGGAACATGAGGAACGACGCCGGCAAGAATTGCCACGCCGACCCCGATGAACGCGATAATCACCGCGATCTTCAACCCGGCAAACCAGAATTCCATCTCCCCGAACTTCGATGAGCCCGCGAGGTTGATGATCGTGAATCCGCCGACGAAGCTCAAAGCCAGCGCCCACTGCGGAAGCGATGGCCAATACGCATGAAGAATCACGGCAGTGGCCGTTGCCTCGGAAGCGATGGAGATCACCATCGTGAGCCACCACAACCAGCCGACCGTGATACCCGCCGTCGGCCCCAACGCGTTGCCGACGTACACGGACAGCGCCCCGCTGTTCGGATTAGCGGCGGCCATCTCGCCGATCATCCGGATAATGAGAATCACCAGAAGACTGGCGAAGCCGAAAGCCACCAGGACTGCCGGTCCGGCCACGGCGATCGCCTTGCCCATCCCCACGAAGAGCCCCGTGCCGATCGCACACCCCAGACTCATCATCACCAGATGACGAGGCTTCATCCGCTTTCCGAGTTCGCTCTGCGCGTCGAGAGGCGCGGGCGAAAAAGCTCCACTTTCAGCAGCTTTCATTGCAATGTCTCCTAGGATGACTCTCTCGGTCATCGCCGATAAATACTAAGTAATACGAATTAATAACGGGCTTTTTCCGCCGCACAATCGAGACGTCATGCTTGGCCGAAGGCGCGCCGGTCCCTTGACACAAACGCCGTCATTGATCGAGGGCGACGCTCGGATTCGCAGGAAGGTCACGACGCGGGAGCCATCAGAACACACGTTTTTAACGCATGCAAATCGACGCCAATAATGGGGAAAATGAACCAGGCTCATACTCAAAAAACCCCGTAAACACATGTTTTTAAATAATATTCCACACTTACCACAGGCCGATGGCGCGGTACACTGGAGGGGATTTTGGGAACTGCGAGGTTGGCCAACGGGCGTGCGTCGCAATCTTTGGATATCAAGCCATGACGACAGACGAACGGAAAACCGACTTCCATCTCGACAAGCTGGATTTGAATCTGCTTCGCGTGTTTCTCGTCCTGATGCAGCAACGGAGCGTGACGAAGGCTTCGTATCAGTTGGGCAGGACGCAGTCTGCCGTCAGCCACTCGCTGGCGAAGCTGCGGGAGTTCTTTCAGGACGATCTTTTCAGTCGCGACTCCGGCACCATGGAACCTACGGCGTGCGCACGCGAGCTCGCGGAAGTCATTGGGTCGTCGCTGGCCGGCATCAGCGATGCCGTGGGTCGTCACCGCCACTTCGATCCTGCGACCACCAAGCGGAATTTTCGAATCGGCGTGACCGATGATGCCGCGCTGGCCTACATTCCGAGGCTCACACGCCACTTCGTGAGTCAGGCGCCAAATGCCGCGCTCAATATCATTCACGCTCCGGGGCCGCAGGTCACCGCCCTTATTCGTTCCGGGGAAATCGACTATGCAATCGCGCCTTCGCACGGCGTCGCGGATGCCCGCCTCGAGCTGATTCCGCTGTCGCGCGACCGTCTGCTTTGCGTCGGCTGGCGAGAAAACCCACTGATGAAGAAAGCGCTCTCAGTACAGGAGTATCTGAGTGCGCAACATCTGCAGGTGTCCGCCGACGGGGTGTCGCCGGGCGTGGCAGACAGGGTTCTGCATGCACAAAAACTCAAGCGCCGGGTCGTGGCCACGGTGCCTTACTACCTCGTCGCCCCCTCTGTCCTCAAGGGATCGAACCTGCTCGCAATTCTCGGCGACAGCGTGCTTTTTGCGATTTCCGAGCACGATGAAATCGTGGTTTCGTTGCCCCCGTTGAACTTGCCTCGCCTGGACATATGCCTGGCATTCGACCCGGTGCGGCAACACGACAACGGCCATCGGTGGCTCAAGCAACTCATCGTGGAACTGTGGAAATCCCAACGCCAGCGCAAGCGCGAACTGATGGGGAAGTTCAGCATCGGTCGCGAATGATGCGAACCGACCTGCGGCTTCCCGCGTTGTAATTCCAGAACATCCTGTTAGGATCACGCAAAAGGGCGGCGGCTGAAAAACGAACAATGTACGATATCAGCAACCGCAGGGGCGCCATGGGCGCCCTCGTTGCGTAAGAAGCTCTTAGAGATTTTTCATGTACGTCAGTACCTATGATCCGCTGTTGGTCACCCTGTCAATTCTTGTAGCAACGCTTGCTTCCTACACCGCGCTGGACATGACAGGACGAATTGTCAGCGCGCGCGGATCGGCCGCCCGATGGTGGCTCGCCGGTGGGTCGTTTGCCATGGGGGTCGGCATCTGGTCGATGCACTTTATCGGAATGCTGGCGTTCGACCTGCCCATTCCCCTCGGGTACGACCCGGCGATTACGCTTCTTTCCCTGCTCATTGCGGTTGTCTTTTCGGCGTTCGCGCTCTGGCTCGTATGCCAGGACTCGCTCCCCCGGCACCGCCTGACGTTCGGCGCGATTCTGATGGGCATCGGCGTCGCGAGCATGCACTACACGGGCATGGCCGCGATGCGCATGCAGCCCGGCATCCAGTACACGCCGTGGATCTTCTGCCTGTCGGTGTTGATCGCCATCGCCGCTTCCGGCGCAGCCCTCTGGATCGCGTTCAGCCTGCGCCGCCACTCGCCGCGCACCCGTCAATTGCGCGCGGGCGCCGCCGTCGTCATGGGCCTGGCCATCGTCGGTATGCATTACACCGGGATGGCGGCGGCCGAATTCCCGTTCGGCACCATCTGCGGGGCAGCGGGAGGCACCGGCGCCACGGGATGGCTGGCCGTGGTGGTGATCGTCGGCACGCTCGCCGTATTGGCCATCGCCCTGACCGTGTCGGTCCTCGACTTCCGCCTTGAATCGCAGACCTCGAAGCTCGCCATGTCGCTGGCGGAAGCCAATCAGGAACTGACATATCTGGCGCTCCACGATCCGCTCACGAAGCTTCCCAACCGCGAATTGCTGCAAGACCGGATGGATCAGGCGATCCAGCGCGCGGAAATATCGAACGGGCGCTTCGCACTCATGTTCGTCGATCTCGACGGTTTCAAGGCCGTGAACGATGTGTTCGGCCACGCGATCGGCGATCTCCTGCTGCAGGAAATTTCGCTTCGCATTTCCAAGTGCGTGAGAAGTCGGGACACCATCGCCCGCGTCGGGGGAGACGAGTTCGTACTGCTCGGCGACGTGAGCGAGCCGACCGATGCGGCAACGCTGGCCGAAAAGCTGCTCGCCGAGATCCGCAAGCCGGTCTCGGTGCATGGCCATGACCTGTTCGTTTCGGGCAGCGTCGGGATTGCGATGTACCCCGAAAACGGTGCGTCGGAAGAAGTGTTGCTGTCCAACGCGGACGCGGCGATGTATCACGCCAAATCGATCGGCAAGAACACTTACTGCTTCTTCGATGCCTCGATGAACGCCAACGTGCACGAGCAACTGAAGTTCGTGATGGACCTCCGATCGGCATTGGTGCGCGGCGAACTGGTCCTGCACTTTCAACCAAAGTTTGTCGCGCCCGACGGTCCGGTGACCGGCGCCGAAGCGCTGGTGCGCTGGATTCATCCGTCGCGAGGCCTTATCACGCCCGACCAGTTCATCCCCATCGCCGAAAAGGGCGGCCTGATCATCCCGTTGGGAGAGTGGGTGCTCAACGAAGCCTGCCGTCAGATGAAGGAATGGCGGCAGCGCGGACACACCGAATGGGACGTTTCGGTCAACGTCTCCTCGCTCCAGTTCGCACATGCGAGGTTTACGGAGACCGTGCGCGCAACGCTCGAGCGACACGGACTGGATCCGAGCTGCCTGACCATCGAGGTTACGGAATCCACTGCCATGCGCGACGTGGAGACGAGCCTGAAAATCCTGCAAGAACTCAGCGAAATGGGCGTAAAGATCTCGATAGACGATTTCGGAACCGGATATTCGAGCCTGATGTATCTGAAGCGCCTTCCGGCCACCGAACTCAAGATCGATCGGGAATTCGTCAGCGAACTGACACGCGATACGGAAGACGCGGCGATCGTATCGGCCATCGTCGCGCTAGGCCAGGCGCTGAATCTTCGTATTGTCGCGGAGGGCGTCGAGACAGCGGAACAGCAGGAATTCCTCACCGATCTTGGCTGCGACTCGCTGCAGGGCTTTCTTCTGGGGCGTCCCGTGCCCGCGGAAGAGTTCGTCGCGCATGTGGCGGCAAAGGATGCGCCGCTCCCAGTTGCATCCCGCCACGCTCTGCGCATCGAGTAAATCAAGGGAACTGATTGCGATGTGCGCGCAGCCACAGGAACTGGAGCATCGAGCCCAGCACGAACACGCTCAGCCACGCCAGGAGCGCGCCGCGCACTAGCGGCGATTCCGGGCCGGCGGCGAGGGGATGATTGACCGGAAGCCGTGTCAGCGTCTCGTTGATCCCGGGAACCAGCAACAAGAAAAAGCTGAACGCGAACGAAAACTGGGAGAGGTACAACCGCGCACGTCCCAGGAACCGGATTCGCGGAACGAGCAGCCCGCTCAATGTCGCGAGCAGCGCCAATATGCCCAGTGCGTGCCCCGCGTTGAACCGGCCAGTGCTGGACAACCCAAACGACGTGAAGATCGACAGAAGCATCCCGGCAAGATAGATCTTTGCGGGCGATGTGTTGGGATCGATGCGCCGATATCGGAGGAAGCTGTAAACACCCGCCGCGAATGTCACCAGACTGATAGCCGTGTGGCCCGCGCCCAGCGCGGAAATGGGATGAGGCATGAGACAACTCCTTTTGAAGATACAACCCTGGGTCGGCATGGCGTGAACGCATGGACGATCACATCGAGCCAACAATTTACCCAGAAAACAACCAACTAGTTGGTTGGTACGATGATAAAAAAGAAGGAGCTTTTTACGCTCCGCCATTAAAAACTCAGATCAGTTCGACGCCCGAAGACGGTCTATTGCGACCCGCGAAATCGCCTGAAACGATCCGGCATTACCGGACGCCCGCGCCGTCAGCATGGCGCCGTAGACGGTCGACATAAACGTCTGCGCCTCCATGAGCGCGCTGTCGCACAAGGCGAACTGCTTTTGGGCCGCGCCCGCCTCCAGAACCGTCGCGATCCACGCGCTCAAGTCGTCAAAATAGCGACGAACCTCGGTTGCAACATCTTGCGGGATCATGGGCAATTCCGCCGCAAGCATTGTACAAATACAGATGGGCAGCGTTCCATCGCGGATGCATTCGGCCCAATAATCGGTGTACGCCGTCAGTCTGGCCAAAGGATCCTCGACGCGCTTGTCGAGCGCAGCCAGTCCTTCGCGGGCCTGGGCGCGGTGCATCTTGACAACGGTCAGCACCAAATCCGCCTTGCTCGGGAAATGATGGTGAATGCTGGGCTTGCCGATACGCACCCGCTCGGACAGATCCGCATAACTGAATCCGTGATAGCCGCCTGCGGCAAGCAGCTGCTTCGTGTGCTGCACGATTTCGGTTGCCCTCGGGGACAGCTCAACGCTCATGGATTCTCACTCGATTGCCTGCACTTGGACGCGACGCCCGTGTATGCGATGTCGCGTTTTACGCGCACTTTGGCGTGCCTGATGACACACTGTCGATCAATCTACTAGTTGGTCGACAGTGTGTCAATCCCCTCGAGGGCACCTTTTCTGAGTTCGCGGTTCGCGAGGGGAGCACGCCTGCGTCGCATGAGAAAAGCGCTCCGATCCGCTCAATGGCCGTTCGGCAGACACTGGCACTGCGCCTCGACTCGTTGGCATGCTCCGGCTGACTCGCATCCCGGCGGCTACTTGTCCTGCCGCAGCGCGAGTCGCTCCGCTTCGCTCAAACGCGACCAAAGCGCCGAGTCGACCTTCTCGCCCAGACCCACAATCTGTACCGGGTTGGCACGACTGTAGCCGGCCGTCTCCGGTGACAGCGACGACAGGGGAGCGCTCGGCGCCTTCCTTCCAGCATCGACGCCGGCGGCAGGCTCGTTGCCCTGCCCGATCGTACGCACCGTGAAAATCGACGGCTGCCCGGCCCGTGCGGCGCCTCGCTCCCGCGCCACCGCCTCCTGCGCGGCATTTGCGGCTTGCGACGCACTCGCACTGGCATTGGTCAGCGCCGCCACGTTCACGCCAGCAATCACCGGCATGCCCGTCGCCTTGCCCTGCACCTGAATATTCGCTGCGTTGATGACTTGCAGCGCCGCCAGGTTCACGTTCCCCGACACGCGAATGCCCGCCTCTCCTGCGTCGATGGTGCCCAGAGGGGCCAGAAGATCGATGTCGCCGGGTTTCACTTCGGGAATCGGATTGAGCGTGGCAATACCGGCACCGGTGCCGGGTACCTGTGGCGACAGCCTGACGTTGCCCCACATGTCGTACTCCCGCTTGGGCGGCGTGTAGACGATGGTCGATTTCGAACCGCGACCCGCGTTGATGTCGCCTTCAGACGACCATCCCAGAATGTCGCCGCCGAAGGTCGTCATGATGCGGCTCTGGCCAAGCAGAATGCTGCCGCGCGCGAACATCTCGATATTGCCTCCACCCTGTGTCAACACGCCGGAATCCGCTGGGGGCGCCGCGCCTTCGATACCGAACACCTGTTGACCGCCCGGCGTGAGCAGTTGAATGTTGCCGCCGAAGTTGGTGCGAACGAAGCCGCTGCGCGGGGTGTAGACGAAAACACTGTCGGTCTGGTTCCACACCGCCCGATTGCCGCGGAACATGACGATATCGCCCGCGTGGGTCACCGGGTTGCCGTTCGCATCGCTGTCCGGCGCGAGTGCGGCGATGGCGTTGCGGCTGCGCAGGAAGCTCGCGTAGCGCGGGCTGGCCCGATCGTTGTACTCCCGGCCGCCCGCCTTGAGTTCGGCGAAGTAGACGTTGCGTGCAAAGACTCGCTGCTGCTCCGCGGGCAACGCGAAATAGTAGGTGCGCGCCTCGTCCGTGTTACCGGCAAAACCGTAGGTCTGCGCGAGCCACGCCGCCAATTCGTCGTCATACACCTTCACGACCTTGCCCACCTGATCGGCCAGTGGCACGCCGGTGCGCGCGAGATTGGCCGGATCCAGATATGGCTTGACGAACCGAAGGTAGTCCAGCCCGTCGGCGCCGACGCCCGCCTGCATGGCGATGTTGGCACCAGGGCGAGTGTCGCCCGCCACTACCGGACCGAGACTGGTGACCCCGGCGCGATCTTCCATCAGGATGTTGCGTCCAGCGCTGACCTCAAGCATTCCTGGACCGGCCACGTTGAACGTACTGTAAAGAATGTCTCGTCCGGCGGAGACGACCGACACGTCGGACGCCCTGTTGTGAACGAACAGATTGCCGGTCTCGGTAAAACCGAAGCCGCTGCTCCCCGCGCGCGGGACGCCCTCGAGCAGCAAGGAGCCGCTTCGCACGATGTCGCGTCCTGCGACCATTCGCACCGGTGAGCCTTCGTACCAGGTGCGGCCCAGACGCGGCTCCTTCTCGAAGAAGGTACCGGTGCCCGTGAACTTCATGATGCGCCCGCTGTTCACGCCGACAAGATCGCCCGCTACCGCGTAGAAGAGCGCGGATGCCACACGTTGTGTGGACGTCGCGGAGACGGAGTCGGCACCGAAGGCGAAGATCGGGAAGAGGCTCTGGTCAGCCCGATTGCCATCGCCGGTCAGGTTGCTGACGTCCGGAAGACTCGCCGACGTGCCAACCGCCTGGACCCAGGCGGAATAGGCGGGGCGTTGCGGCGTTGCAATGGCACCCATCGCCGCCCCGGACCGGCTGACCGTGAAGCCACCGGCGTAGATCGAATCGGCGGCAAGGAACTGCAATTGCCCGCCATTGGCAGACGGCGCCAGTACAAGCGGCGTGGCCGGGTATTCGTCCGCCTGCGACGTCCCGGCCGCCTTGCCGTAAAACAGATTGCGACTCGCCGAGACCACGCGCAGGATCGACGGATATACGACGGCCTCGTCGGTGATGGTGCCCACCGGGCTGGTGATCGGCGTAACGTTCCCGCCCGCCGAGAACATGTCGAGCGCCGTACGACCGGTCCACAACGTGAACCAGCTCGATCCGCCGCCCCCCATACCCGCCTTGTCGGCATTCGGCGAGACATAGGGAGACGCATACGGCTGCAAGACCCGGCCGGGGTCGGCGACGTCCTGCGTCACCTGATCCGACAGCGTGGAGAGGTTGAACGTCGAATCGCCCGGCACCAGCGTAAAGCCACCGCCCGGATAGGCGCGTGTCGAGCGGAAGGCGTCGAATGCGCGCGTGTCGCCCGGCGTCTGCTGCGCCGCCTGAGCGCCGTAGGCAAGATCGATCGTGCCGATCTGCGACGCCTTGATCTCGGTATGACCCCGCAAGTTGGTTACAACACCGTTACTGCGATTCAGCGGGTTGGTGCCAATCGGATTCACGACGCCCCCGACGCGCACATCGAGATCGCCGCCCCCGGTAAGCGTCATGCCGCCATCAGGCGCCACGCGGCCGGTGCTGCCCACCGCAAGCACCACCCCTTGCGGACGCGAATTCACGTTGACGTCGAACCGGCTGCCGACGAGTCGCGTCAATTGCCCCGCATCGCCATCGACCTGCGCCGTGAGGTTGCCGCCACCGAGCGTGCCGAAGCCCGTGAAACCCAGCAAGCGGGTGGGGCCGCCACTCAGTTCGGCCGTGAAACTGCCGAAGTTAATCCACCACGCCGTGGGCTGGCCCTGCGTGCCGGTGGCCACCGCGCCACTGCCCTGACGCCACAGCCAGTTGCCCACTTCGCCGCTATCGTACCCACCGTCACCGACGAGCGGCCGCTGGTTGGTTGCGGGGGACGGCATGAGCTGCGAGCCTGTCAGATTGCCGCCGACGCGCAACAGCAGGTTGCCGCCCCGATCCGGATACCAGGCGCGATACAGACTGTCGGCCCCCCCGTTGACGAACGCTTCGTTGTTGCCGGCCGCCTCGTTCAACACCGTGCCCAGCGAGTTCTTCGCGCGCGGCTGGTTGTAAGGATCGCCGGCCCGCGTGGCGACCGACGACGTGCCTGCGGTGTAGACGCCAAACAGCGAGTCCATGCGCATGTTGCCGCCGCTCAGCATTTCCAGATCGCCCGTGCCCGTGCGCAAAACGCTGAAGCGCGAGCTCGTCGGCGAGTAGCTGTACGTCGTGCCCGGCGTTGTGCACCACGTCGGATTGTCCTCGCAAAGCGTCGGCCAGCCCAGCCCGATGGTGTCCACGACATCCCCGGCATGGATCGCCGGATCGGCGAATTCGTCCGCGCCTTGCTTCGTCCACACGTAGCTGACCTTGAGCACGCAGTAGGACGGCGTGTCCGCGCAAAGTTCGCCGGGGGACTGATCGATGCCGATGCGGCGCAGCAGTTCTTCCGTGATCGGTTGGCCAGCCACAATTCCGTCGATGCCGAGATCGGCCGCCTCCTGCGACCACGTCAGCACCCCCTTGGGCGGCACGCCCCTGCCATACATGCCGTAGTGACTGTCAGCCAGTCGCAGATCACCGCGCACCGGGCGCGTCTGCACCACGCGGCTGTCCGCGGCGCCCGTGTCGGCGCCCGACACCAGCCGCATCGACCAGGACTGCGAGCCTTCCGGCAGCATCTGCGCCAGCGCCCACGCCTTACCCTGCTGCCCGCCGACTTCCGGGCGCAGCGCAATCGAATCGACACCCGCGGGCAATTGCACATTGGTACCCGATGGAATTACCGCCCCCGTGGCCAGCGCCTTCGCGCCGTCGAGCAAGACCACATTGCGGACCAGCGTTCCCTCGCCAGAGTCAGGAATGCCGGGCAGCGGCACACCCTTGGGCCACACCATGGCGCGCACGCTCACGGGCAACGGCATGACCGAGCCGGCGTCCAGACGAGCGTTCGCGGCAATCGTCAGCGGGGCGCGAAGCAGCGTGCCCGCCGCATACAACACGTTCCCGGCACTGTCGCGCACGGCCGCGGAGAGCACGGTGCCTGCCGGCAATGTGACCGGAGCGTCGAGCCTCACCGCGACCGGAATGCGCACGCCCGCGGTCATGACAACGCCCTTGATCGGCAGATCGTAGTTGAGGATCGAGCCTGCGGGGAAAGCCGTGCCATCCGCCAACGTGACGCCGCTGCCGGGCACGACGATGTCGTCCCCGGCGAAGTTCATGCCGGGCAGCAGCTTCCAGCCCGTGTCGTCCTTCGTGGGCGGCGGCGGCGTGAAGCCATCGTTGATGCTGCCGAAGATATCGAGGTTGCCGCCGGCTCGGATGGCGAGCATGCCCACTTCGCCGGAGCCGTAGACGTTGGTCTTGGCAAAGCGCGGATTGAGGCTCTCGTAGCGATAGCCAGACAGATCGAGATCGCCGCGCACGACGATGTCGCCGTCGCTCGTCTTGCTGACGATGTCGACGCCGGGTCGTAGATGCAGCACGCCGAGATAACCGGGGTTGTTCAGACCTGCCAGTTTTGTCCCCGGCAACGCGCCGTTCGCACGCGCGTGCTTGATGAAGTCCGTGCTCTCGTCGTGCTTCGCCGTCAGATAGGCCTGATCGACCACCTGATACGGGCGACCGCCAGCCGCAAGTTCCAGCGTCGGCTTGCCGTTCGCGTCGAGTACGACATTGCCCCCGGCATCTCTGAGAACGGCGTAGGGCGCGTCGTCATAGCGCTGCATGGCGTTCAGTGCGATGGACCTGGCGCCGCGAATCGTCAGACCGCTGCGCGCGTCGATGGCGATGTCACCGTACGTCGCCGCGTCCGCATCGTCCATACGCCCCTGACTGCCCACGCGCGGCGCATTCAGCGTGAGGGTGCCACGCGCCACGCCATCGCTCTGTCCCGGTGCCGTGCCGACCGTGGCGCCCGTGCCGTGACGCAGATCGATCTGTGCGCCGCCGCCCATCGTCAGGATGCCGTCGCCAGAACTGAGTTCGACCACGGCGCGGTTCGGACTGTCGATGATCTTGCCGTAGCTGTCCACGCGCAGCGCAGTGCCGTGCGCGTCGAGCACCGCCGTATCGGCGAGCGTCAGCCCCTGCTTGCCTGCCAGGCGAATCGTGCCCACGCGCTCGCCGCTGGCGTCGATCGCGCCGGCAACCGTCAGGCGGCCGTTGTCGACCGAGACGTTCACTTCGCCCGCCTTGAGTTCGTTGCCGATGACCAGATCCCCACGCTTGAACTGGAAGCTGCGGCCGCCGAACACGCCGCCCTCGTTGAGCCGCGTGTTGAGCCCCGCGAACAGCGCGTCGGCCCTGCCCACGCCAAGTGATTGCGCACGCACTTCCACACTGCCCGCCTTGAACGGCACGAGCGTGCCGGCGGCGTCGTAGTATCCGTCGCTCTTTCCAAAAACGCGGCCTTGCAAATCCACCTGGCCCGCTCCCGCGTCGAGGGCCACGGCCTTGAGCGTGCCCGCACTGCTGTTGTGCGCCGAGATATCGATCGTCGATGCGCGCGACTGCGTGATGTTGCCGCGTCGGCTCTCGAGCACGACGTCGCCACCCCAACTGAATTTGTCGACGTCGACGAAGGTGCGCGTGCGCCCTGCCAGATCGAGCTGTGCGCCGTCGGCCAGCGTCAGGTCCTTGTCGGCAATCAACGTGAGCTTGCCGCTGGGCAATACCACAGCGGTCGCCACACGCAGGCTGTCGCCATGCAGTGTAAGGTCGGCGCCAAGCGCGTCGATGTCGCGCGAACGGTCGACGGACGGCGCGCCCGCAGGGGCCGCAACGGTCACGGCGCCACCCGCGACGATCCGGTTCGATGAGCCGGCCGCGCCTGTCATCAACGGCGTGGTGAGCGTCAGACTGCCGCCGTTGTACTGATAACCGCTCAGGGGGTCGTAAGCCCCCTGCGACTGGTACACCGACAGGCTGCCCTTCTGGTTGGCGGAAATGCGATCGCTCGCAATGAGATTCACGTTGGCGAAGCCAAGCGCCAGGCGATCGTACGATTTGACGCTGCTCGGCTGCGAAAACGGCGCAAATCCGAATTCGAAGCGCTCCGTGGCCAGATTCAATGTGCCGGCGCCCGTGCCAGCGCCGTTTGCGATCACCGTACCCGGGGCGCTTTGCGTCCCGCCCCAGATCAGGTTGGCCGTGCGGATCGTGGCAACGGTGGCGGCATTGCCCTGACCGTAGATCGCCGGTGTCGTGAGCACCAGACGGTCCAGCGAGGACTTTCCGGTGGCAGCGTCGTAGGTATCGAGCGTCACGTCGCCGTAGAAGTTGACGCTGTTCGCCGCGCTCAGCGTCAGTGTCTCCAGCGCGGGGGCGCCAGTCGATGTATCGCCGCGCAGCAGTCGTTCCAGTACCGCCTGATTCATCGCCAGACCGTCGGCACGGATACCGTTCGCCTGCGCATCGGCCAGTGCCTGTGTCGTCCCGATGTTGATGCCCCCGACGGCGAGCGTGAGGTTGCGTGTGCCGTAGCGTACGGTGTCATCGAGCACGAAATTTCCCGACGTCGCGGCAGCGAGCGTGCCTTCGGAATATAGCGTCGTCATACCGGTACAGTTGCCGGCAGGGCACCCGCCGATCTCCACGCCACCGCGCGCGACGCTCTTCGACGGCAGAATATTGATCAACCCGTTCGACGCCGCAAGCACGTAAGGTTTCGCCTGATAGATGAAGCCATCGTTCGCGTCGTAAGCCACTTTTCCGCGACGCAGCGTGTTGATGCCGGCGCCGCGCTCCACGCGGATCAGGCCGCCCTCCGTCGGATTACCGCCATCGTCGTCGGCAACGAGGAACACCTCGGGTGCCGAGAGGGTAGCGCCGCTGCGCAAGTGGATCCGTTCGGCAACGGCGTCGCCGAATGTGAGGTAGTTGCCGCCCTGCCCGTACGTCGTTGACGACATGCCGCCGAGGACCATGCGCGCCGCACCGATGTTGTTCAGGCTGTCGGCGCGTAGTGTCCCCCCCCTGAATCCGGGTGTCACACCGGCATCCGGCCCCACGACTTCCAGCATGGATCGGTTCTCGTTGCGCCGCACGACGACGGACAGCGTGCCTCCATAGCCACCCGGCGCAACGTCGAAGCGCCCCATGCCGTCGAATCGGAACGCATCGATGCCCGCGCCGGTTTGCAGTTCGAGCTGCAAGGTCTTGGCGTCGGCGGGCAACATCGGGCGAGGCACACCCCGCCGCGCGGCGTCCGCCGTCGCGAACTGCGTGTAGCCGGTTTCGTTGTACTGGGAATAGGTCCGGAGCACGTTCGCCGGCGTCAGAATGATCTGGCTGGCGAGGCTGTCGCGCGTGCCGGTGCCCGCGACCGACAGCGTACCGGTGGCCGACCACGAACCGTTGCGCATGGCTTGAGCCGCCGCCCCGGCACCCTGCCCGGCGCGTCCGTTGATCTCGATGCGGAATGCGCCGGGCAGCAGCGCATACGTGGCAGGCATCAGCGTGTAGGTACCTGCGGGCAAGCCGGGCACGCCCGCGCCAATGGTGATCTGACGGCCGATGGCCGGCTCGGCAGCGCCGCCGCCGGCCGAGGGCGCATAGGCACTCTGTCCCCCCGGGACGATGGCATACACTGGATTGGTCTTGATATCCGGCAACGTGAATCCGCCGTTCGGGCCGACCTGCATCAGCGCAGACAGCCGCGCGTCGGTGGAACCGCCGCGTCCCGAGATAAAGCCCGCCCCGGTGAGTTCCCCGCCGCCGGAGAGGTCGACCAACGCGTCCTT
Organism: Pandoraea pulmonicola; assembly: GCF_000815105.2. Lineage (NCBI taxonomy): Bacteria > Pseudomonadati > Pseudomonadota > Betaproteobacteria > Burkholderiales > Burkholderiaceae > Pandoraea > Pandoraea pulmonicola. The sequence continues at coordinate 3,955,220 of NZ_CP010310.2, forward strand.
TTCGACCTTGACCGACTGCCCTGCCAGCACGATGCCCTGCACGATCACGCCGCGCGGGCTGGCTCCGCCAACCCCGGTGAACGTCACGTCCTTGCCGTTGTAGCGCCAGCTCTGCCCGTCCGTCGTGCCGCCATAAGGCATGACGAGCCCCGCGCCGCTGACCGACGTCACGCTGCCCGGCAGCAAGCGCACCGAGACGGACGTGTCGTCGCCGTACCCGGTCACTCCCAGCTTGATCTGCCCAAGCGGCGCTCGAATCACGCCGTCCTGCACGACGTTGGCCGACATCATCGACAGCGAACCGAAGGCCGAATACGGCAGTTCCGGCAACGTGTCGGTCGAACGCGCGATCGTCAACGAACGCTTCGGGTCGTATGACGCGACGGCATTCGCCGTGGAGAAACCCGCCATGACGGCGGCGCCAGCACCCGTGCCGGGATATAGCTGCGCGGCGCGAAGCGTGACGTCGCCGGGCACCGTGAGCGAGGTGGCCGGCGCGCCGCCATTCCAACCGTCGACGGTCGCCATGAACCGCAAATCGCCGCGACTGGTGAGTTCCGCGTTCCGGGCGTTGAGCACCACGATGCCGCGTACGTCGATGAGATTCGCATTCGCATCCACTGTCGCGAGAAGGGGGCGAGCCGGTTCGAGCGCCGGGCCGGGGACCAGATAGCCGTCGCGACCGATCGGTTTCTGTCCAGCCAAGCGCAGGTACGACGAGGTGAGATGCAGGGCCGCCGGCGACGTGGCGCCGTTCTGCGTCGTGATGTCGCCGTAGAACTGGAGATTCTGGCCGACCTTGAGCGACACGTCGCCAGTGACGTTCGTTTTCCCGAACAACGACAGATTGTCGAAGCCGCCCGCGTCCACCTGAGCGGCGGACAGCCGGCCGTAGCCGTAGGTCAGTGCCGATGCGGCCTGCGTCGGTGTCAGGAAGCTGCGCAAGGGGCTGGCGCTTTGTGTCTGCTCGAGAATCAGTTCACGCGCCGTCAGCACCTTCTGGGCAGCGCTCGCCTTCGCGTACAACGCATTGACCTGCGCGACGGACAAGGAGCCGCCCGCCGCCCCGGCACCGCCAGCGGCCGCCTTGAACGTCCCATCCAGATAGAGCCCGTTGTTCGACGCGATGGCGATGTTGCCGCCGTTCGTGGTGACCTGGCGCCTGCCCTGCCCATCGATATTGAGTGCGGCTTGTGTTCCGGAGGCGTCGAACACGGCGCCGTTGCGCACCACCACGAACAGATTCGTGCCCGTTGCCGTGCCGCTCGCATGATCGATGTCGCCGCCGATGACGATGTTGCCGCCGCTGCGCACCGCGCCGTAGGGATTGCCGTGCACATCGAGCGCCGTGGCTGCCCGCGCCGCCACGTCGAGCACGGCGCGCTCGCCGATCCAGATCGAGCGGCCGTGCCCTTGCCCGTTCACGGTTTCGGCCACGATGCCGATGTCCTTCGTATCACCGAGTGCGATGGTCCCGCCCCACGCGTTCAGGGTACCGTCGACAGTCATCTGGCCAATGCTGTTCAGCGTGATCGACTGGCCCGGGTCGACACTGACCACCGCGCCCTTGCCGATCGTCAGTTGCGACACGGCCATGTCGGAGGCCGTCGAGGCGAAGTTGCCCGTCTGAAGGGTGAGGCTCGCGCCCTTGCGCTGTGTGAGCACCGCATGCGCGGCGTCTTCCTGATACAACGGCGGCGTCGCCACGGTGAACTTGTTGCGCCACTCACCGCCGTCGACCAGGCTGCGGGTTTGGTCGGCGCGCCGGTACACGGGCATGGTGACGTCAACCGTTGCGCCATCGCTCACGGCAACGTTCGTCGCCCCCGTGACCCGATAGCTGGAGAATCCCTTGTTGAAGAAGTCGTGGCCCAACGCGACCGTATCGGAAGCCGGCTCGGAGCCCGCCGCGTTCGGGGCGTCACCGATCACGACCTTGCGAGCCAACAGATCGAAGGTGCCGCCGCCCGAGAAGCCGTAAGCACGCACCGCGGCTTCCCGATCCAGCACGAGCGACGCATTGCCGCCCGAGGTCGCCAGCGTCACGTCGCCGCCACGTCCGCCCTGGAGCTTGCCATCGCTGCCGAGCAGCGCACCGGAGGACACGTCGATCAGGCTCCCGGCCGCCAGCGCGACATTGCCGCCTGTGCTGATGGCCACGCTGCCGCCATCGCGATACGGCACTCCCGTGAAGCGGTCCGGCTCCGTGACCAGATTGCTCCACAATCCGCTCGCGTCGAGCTTCATGCCATGCGCCACGATCACATTCCCCACCGGGGCCACCGGGTTGACGATGGTGCCCACGAGCCCATTCTGGCTCATCTGACTGAGGATGCTGCCGATCTGAATCCGGCCGCCGTGCGCGGTCACATTGCCGTTCACGGCAACGTCGTTGCCGTACAGCGTCACGAGTCCGCCCGGCGCCACCCGAAGGTCGCTGCCGAGTTCGATCCGGTCTTTGGCGGCAACGCGAATGGCGCCGAGACCGAATCCGTTGATCAGCGACGTGTCGAGCCACAGTTTGTCCCGACGATCCGCTGGCAACGCAGTGGTGAGATCGAGCTCCGCCGCGATTTGCGCCTGCGCATCGCGCAGGTCCACGCGGCTGAGCACGGCGCTCAGATTGTCGTACAGCAGGCCGCTGGTCTTGTCGTACATCGGCTGCACCTGGCCGACGATCAACTGTGCGCGGCGCGCAGCCGCCGTCTGTGACTGGTGGTAGCCGTCGACATCCATTGCCGGAGCCTGCGTCTGTCGCGGCCCCTGATACGCGTCGCCCGCGATACTGCCTTCGAGCACGGCCCCCGCGGTGGAGATAATCAGCCGCCCGGCATCGCGCCCCACCGTGTAACCGTTCTCCAGTCGCGTCGACGGCGCGATGAACGGCGTGGCGTAGTACTGTGTGGCATTGGCGCCCCAGCGGGCGTGCGTGTCCTCGAACCCCCTGTAGACGCCCGTATAGATCAGATCACCCGGGGCCTTCGACACTTCGTAGAGACCGCCGTCAGCGCCCTTGAGCCAGGTCTGATGCAGATACCCCGTCTGCACGTTCAGCGTGCCGCCCGAGAGATTGATCGTCGACCCCGGTTGCGTGACGACGTCCTTGCCGCTGAACGTGAGCGTGCCGCCCTGTGCCATCCACTCCCCGGCGGTGTGGCCTTGCGTGCCAAGATAGCCACCGACTTCCAGCAGACCGCCTGCCGTGTACCAGCGATCGCTGTCGTAACCGTTCACGCCCTTGGCCACGAACACGAGCTTGCGGCGATCGATCCACACGTCGTTGCTGTTGAGCAGCTTGCTGCCCCGATTGCCCGGTGCGTCGCGCTGTTCGTTGCCCTGAACGTTCACCTTGACGTTGTTGCTCTCCATCGACACGTCGACACCGACCGCGCCGGAGACATCGAGTTGCGCACGATCCCGCACCAGACTACGCGTGGCCGCGTTCACGAGGATCTGCCCGCCGGTGGCCAGCGTCAGCGAATCCGGCAGGAAATCGACGGTGCCGGAACTGGTCAGCTCGACACGCGATTGATCGCGGCGGTCGTTGACCGGCATGATGTTGTAGGTGCCGTCGATGGCCGGCGCAAGCATGGCGTTGCGCTGACTGTCGAGTGCCGTGCCGCCGCCTTCGATCACGATGGCGCTCGTCGCGCCCGGACCAAGCGCCACTTTGCCGCCCACCCCATTGGCCACGAGGTGCAGCGTGCCGCGCGTATTGACGGATGTCGTGGCGATTGCCACGCCGTTTTGCTGAACCTCTCGACCAGCGAGCGAAACATCGCCCTCGCGCGCCATGATCAACCCGGTATTGCGCACCAGCCCTGCCGCGCTATTCGCCGCGAACTGCGGCGTGATTTCATTGCCCCGCGTGGTCGATGCCGGATTGCCGTCGGTGCCCACCCCGCGCTTGATGACGAAGCTGTCTCCGGCCGCCAGCGCAGTTTGGCCTCTGAGCGCGGCGATCTCCCCCGCGTTGTGCACTTCCTGCCCGAGCAGCAGCACATAACCGCCGCCGTCGGTCGACGCCGCCGGTGCGCGCGTCGTGATCTGCGCCCCCGCCTGAACCAGCACCTTGCCCGCGGCATCCGTAAAGGTCGGAGTATTGGTACCAGTGCCGTAGATGCCGTTTTTCTGGAACTGGTCATTGGTAATATTGGCCGCTGCCGCCACGAGATTACGCGTGTCGACTTGACTGGACCCGGTAAATACAATGCCGTTCCGGTTGGCGATAAGCACGGTGCCGTCCGCCTTGATCTGGCCCTGAATCACACTCGGACGCGCTTGCGGATCGTTCACCCGGTTGAGCACGGCCCAGTCGCGCTGCTGGTCGAAGGCCACGGTGGTGTTCTTGCCGACGTTGAACGTCTCCCAGTTCAGAATCGCCTTGTCGGCGGTTTGCTGCACTGAGACGGTGGTCTTGCCCACGGAGGTCGTTTGCGTCGGCGCGCCGGCATTGATCCAACCCTGCGTCAGGCTGTTGGTGTCGACTTTGAGGCCGCCCGCCGTCAGACCATCGGGCACCGATGTGTCGTTCTGTGCAGCCTGACGCGCAGCCGTCTGCATCGACTGCTGTGCAGCGATGGCCTGTGCTGTCGCCCCGAGATTCGCAATGGAACGCTGCAACTGAGCGTTTGCCTGACGCTGCTGCTCCGAAGGAGAGTTCAGCGCTGACAAGGGCATGCCATTGGGCAGGCGGCCAGTTTGCGCTGCGGTGTTCTGCGCGGCGCCCCGCGCCGCAAACCAACCAGCGCTGAACGCCTGCTGCGCGTGGGCATCGACGAACAGACCGCCCGTCGCCAGCGCCACCGCCATGGCGCGCGCCATAGGCGCCGCGCGAAATACTCGTCTCACTTGATTAGGATGCCGTATTTTACGTGCTTCGCCCGTGCGCCCGCGTGTGCTCATCTCAAATCCTGCCGATAGACGGTTCTATAGCCACCCGGCTGCCCGTGCCGTGCAGGGCAACCCTGTTCATCGGGTCGCGCGTCGCAGTCGCGAGAACGCACCCTATGCCCAAGGACGAACGAGGAACCTCCCCACCCGCAGACTATTTCAGGGATTTTTTCGAACCGCGCGCCAATGAGGCGGCGCAGGGGACGTCGTGAAACGGCTGTCAGGAAAGCACGACCAGGCCACCCGGCAACGTGCGGGCGCTCAGATCGAACGTGCGCTGCAATTGCGCGAGGGCCATGTCCAGCAAGGTGATCTCGAAGCTTCCGCTCACCGGCTGGTTGCGCAGCGATGCGTTCATCAACACCACTCTCCCTCGGCGGTAGCGGTTGATCTCGTCGAGCACGTGCCCAAGCGGTGCTTCGCGGAAGATCAGCATGCCGCTGCGCCACGCGGACACATCGGCCACCGAAACGCGTTTCACGCGGCCAACCGCGCCATCGTCGTAGATCGTCTGGTCCCCCGCGCGCAAGACGTGTCGCCCGGCCGGGTGAGCGACGTTGACAGTGCCCTCGATACAGGTCACGCAGACATGGCTCGCCAGACGGCGCACTTCGAAGCGTCCCGCACTGGCTTCGCTACGCCCCGCACCGGCGAGGACCGCGAATGGCGCGGCACCGGCGCCGATGTCGACGGCGGTTTCACCGGTCAGCAGACGGATGCCGGTGGTCGAAGCGCCTGCCGTCTCCCGTTGGATGCTGGTCTCAGTATTGAGCGTGATGTCGACGCGCGAGGCCAGCGCAATCGTGCGCTGCTCGCCGGTGGCAGTGCGGTAATCGGCTCCCCACTCCGCTGGCGCGGGCCAAAGCCCCGCCGGTGGGTGCAACACCGCGACACCAGCGACCACCGCGGCGCTGGCGGCCGCACCGAGAAACGCCCGGCGGCCCATGTTGGGACCGCGCAGTGCGAGGACATGCTGCTGGGCCGCCTCGGGGTTCTCGCGCAGCACCTCGCGCGCGGCGGACTTGAGCAATGACCACTCCTGTTTGGCGTCGCTGAACGCCGCGTGATGCGCAGGGCTGGTGCGCAGCCAGCGCTTGAACGCATCGGCATCCCACGAGGTCACGTCGCCGGAACTGAGGCGGCGCAGCCAGGCCCACGCCTCACGCTCGATCGAGCCGGGCGAGTCTTGCAACGAGGTGCGACCGTCGTCGTGCGTCGTCATGCAACGCTCCTCTTGCGCATTCCGACCACGATGGAGCGGGTGTGCGCAAACGATGAACGGAGGGTGGAGAAAATGCGTGCCATATGGAAGGACGAATGTACCGCCGCGCGCCCGCAGACTTTTTTCTTCATCGGTCTTTCCGGGCGATCAGGGAGTCGTGTGCCCGTTTCAGATCGGATTCGACCGTGCGCAACGACACGCCGAGCCGCTTGGCCACTTCCTTTTGTTCGAGTCCGTCCCAGTGGACCATAAGCACGATCTGGCGACGCCGCTTGGGCATACGGTCGATAGCCTCGCGCAGTGCCTCGATCCGGGAGCGTCCCTCCGCAATCCGCTCCGGACCAGGGGCCGGATCGGCCATGTCCATGAGTTCTTCGATCTCGTCCAGCGGCAGCGAGCGGCCCTGACGGCGCTGAATGTCGACGGCAATATTGACCGCCATGCGCAGCAGATAGCCCGCCGGGCTGAGAATCTCGTTCTCTTCCTTGCGGCTATGCACGCGCAGCCAGGTGTCCTGGAGCGCATCGCCGGCGAGGTCGCCATTGCCGAGCAGTCGTGTGACCCGAGACTTGAGCGTGCTGTAGTGCTTGGTGAGATAGTCCACCAGCACCATCGGCGGCGTATCGTCGCTCATGAACCGGCCCTGGGAATCGCGGGAGCGTCGCACGTCATGCCGAACTCGGCATCGTGGGGCAGCAGCAGCATCGTCACAGGTTGAGGAATATCGCTGGGTGGCGCGGCGTCCATGCGCAGGTCGCGCAATGTCTCGAGTACCGCGATGTCGCGTTGCCCGTTGCCCGTCGAGCCGATCAGACGCGCGCGCTGTACGTGGCCGGTCTCGTCGAGTTGGAAACGCAGCAAGGCGCGGTAACGTCCGGGGGCGGTGAGTGGATGGCTGCACAACGCTTGCCAAACGCGCGTCTGCACCAGTCCGGGATAGCCGGTCAGCTTGCCCAGCCCGTTGCCGGACGGCGCGGCGGCCGTTTCATTTGCCGCCTTCAGGATGAACGCGCTGCTTTGCCCCATGTTGAATTTCTCGGCGGTCAGGCCCGTGCCTTCGAGCAACTTGCGCAGGGCGGCCTCGGGCGAATACCGGCCGCGAACGGCCGTCGAGGTTTGTCCCGCAAGAATTTCGCTGCGATAGAGCGCCGGTAGACGTGCAGCCGTGCCGAAACGCCGAAGCGCATCCGTCAACGGCAATGCGGGGATGTCAAAGTCGATGCGCGGATCGCTCTCCGGCGCGGCCGGAACCACCGCGCTCGCGGGGCCCGCAAGCACAGGCTGCATCACGGGGATCGAGACAAGCGCGATCGAGCATCCCGCCAGCACACGCAGACTCATCGATGCCGGGTTGCCTGCCATCGTCTATCGCACGCTCGGTCGAACGCCAGGAGACCGTGGGAAATCCAAACCGACCTCTTGGCAAATGCGAGTGAGGCTACCTGCCTTACATGAAATTTCAGTGACAAACGGAAGGCTGCGAGGGTGTGGCAACGTCTGCCTACGCCAGACTTCGGTGGATCTTGGCGGCTTGCTCACTTTGACTGCCGTCACGGGGAATCAATCTCGATGGTGACAAAAGCGTGGCAATGCTGCCCGCCAGCAACAAAAAAGGGGTTAGCCGAAGCTAACCCCTTGATCCTGCTGGTCGGAGCGATAGGATTCGAACCTACGATCCTCTGGACTTAAATCATCGTTTCGGGCGAGGCTGGCGCGTCGCCGGGAGCTCGCATACCCGATGCCGACGAGTTCAAGGAAACAAAATCGCAGCGTAATTTCGCGCGCTGTGCAGGATGTGAACGATGTCGATTCTTTCATCCGACTCGACCACACGATAGAAGATTTGATAGTTGCCGTGGACGCGGTGACGGATGCCAAATCGCTCATAGCGCGGAACGACAGGGAACGCAAACGGCATGTCCGCAAGGCTCGTGCACTTGTCTCGCAGTTCCTGAATGAACGTCAGTGCGCGGCGCGGGTTGTCCAGTGCGATGTGGTCACCGATGGTTTCGAGGTCGACAATGGCTTCAGGTAATAAGTGAACGATCATGCCTTGTCGTTCACCTTCGCCTGATATTTCTTCTCAAGACGGTCGAACACGTCGGCGGCAGGCTGGCCTCGACCAGCCTCGGCGTCAGCGATGCCCTTCTCAATGACAGCATCCAGTGCAGCAAGCTGCGTCTCCCGGTCCTGAATGAGCCGGACGCCTTCACGCAACACCTCACTCTTCGAGCCGTAACGGCCCTTCTCGACAAGCTCGGCAATGTAGCTCTCGAGCGTGCGTCCGAGTTCAGCACTGATCATGATTTCCTCCGTTTGGACTTGGCTGGGGGCAGGGGTTAATCTAGCACGCTTATCAACAGTTATCAAATTACGTGCTCCCTGCGGATGGGAGTCGCCATCTCTGGCGTTCCGGCGCGCGCGTCTGATCCGAGTCGAGGTGGCCCGTCAAGTAATGGGCCGTGCTGGTGCAGAACAGGTTTTCAGTACGGCGCGGAACGATGCACTACGTAGTGTCAACGTGCCCGAGATCGACGCGACCGTCGTCATGCAGCTGCTTAAAACAGGAAAGACAAGTTGCACGTACAGCATTCGACGGGGGAAGCGGGATTCCCAAGGCGACGTTGCAGCGCCTCAATATCCAGACCGAATGTCGTTGCCCCAAGGTAGGAAATTGGCATGACGACAATGGAACCAGAGAGTCATGCTACGTCCGACCAAACGCCTCGCATGCTTTCCCCTGAGACTCGCAAAAGGTGCGCGACACTCTCCGAGGCCATAGCGATGCATCAGCACTCGCTGGGCATCAAACAAGATTTTATTAGGGAAATGCCAGGGAAAAGATTAGGGACAATAGATGCTGCCTGTCCCAATCCCTTGAAGCTAGTGGTCGGAGCGATAGGATTCGAACCTACGACCCTCTGATCCCAAATCAGATGCGCTACCAGGCTGCGCTACGCTCCGACGAAAGAGGTGAGATTCTAGAGGGTTTCCTGCGATGCGTCAAATCGACGCGCATCGCACCGACATATTTCGCCGCTCACGCTGGCACAATAGTCCCGGGCCCGGCGCCCGTTTCACCCCGTCCGGTGCTTTGCCGACAGTCACGCCGCCGCCATGAAACCCCGCCATAGTGAGAGGTTCACCATGTCCGAACCCGTGTCGATGAACCTGATTCTCTGGCGTCACGCCGACGCCGAAAACCTGCCCGCCACCCTCGCCCTCAACGCCCAGGCCGATCTGGCCCGCGAACTCACCGACCGCGGTCGCAAGCAAGCCGAAAAGGCAGCCCAATGGCTGCGCCCCCGCCTGCCCGACGACGCCCGCATCCTCACCAGTCCCGCCATACGCGCCGTCCAGACCGCCCAGGCCCTCACACCCAGTCCGCGCATCGTTCGCGATCTCGCCCCCGGCGCCAGCGCCGTCACCCTGCTCGGCGCCATCGACTGGCCCGGCACCGCACAGACCGTCGTGCTCGTGGGTCATCAACCCTCCCTCGGCCAACTCGCCAGCCTGCTCGTCAGTGGTCAGGAGGCCTATTGGACCATCAGGAAGGCCGGCATCTGGTGGCTCGCATCGCGCCGCCGCGAAGACGAGAGCCAGGTCGTCGTGCGCGCCGTCGTCAACCCCGATCTGTTGTAATTTCGCCCCCTCGATGCAGTGCCGAATCGCGGCCGAATCACCCTCGAATCGAGCGCTGAATGGCATGAACATTGGGACCTGACTCATGACACGGCGAGTTTTGTCATAGAATTGTCGCCTACCGTTCACGGAATCGACATTGATGCTTTTTAAAGTACGTCGCAACGCGACCGTCACAAAAAGGGCCTTTATGCGCGACCTGCCGAACCCCACCATGCCGCTTTCTTCGTTGACCCCTACGTCGCGGAGGCGTCTTCCTCGCCCTGAAACGCCTGTCAAACCGAATCTGGCTGTGGCGTGGGCACACGACGAAAGCGAGCTTCGAGAAGCGCAACGCCTGAGATATCAGGTCTTCGCCGAAGAAATGGGCGCGTCGGTCAAGGGTCCGGCAGGCCTCGACGTCGACGAATACGACCAGTATTGCGACCACCTGCTCGTGCGCGATCAGGACTCGCTCAAGGTCGTCGGCACCTATCGCGTATTGCCCCCGGCACAGGCCAAGCGCCTCGGTCGTCTGTACTCCGAAGGGGAGTTCGACCTCTCGCGTCTCGACCATCTGCGCCCGAAGTTGCTCGAAACCGGCCGCTCGTGCGTGCACCCGGATTACCGCAACGGCGCGGTCATCATGGCCCTCTGGAGCGGTCTGGCCGAGTACATGCTACGCCACGGCCTCGAGACGATGCTCGGCTGCGCCAGCGTGCCGATGGCCGACGGCGGACACTACGCCGCGAGCCTCTATCGTAAGCTTCAGGACACGGCCATGGCACCCACCGAGTACCATGCCGTGCCCCGCATCGCCCTGCCCGTCGACGAGTTGCAATCGACCCTCGACGTCGAACCGCCCACCCTGGTCAAGGGCTATCTGCGCCTGGGCGCCCGCATCTGCGGCGCACCGGCCTGGGACCCCGACTTCAATACCGCCGACTTCCTCACGCTGTTCCGCCTGTCCGACATGAATCCGCGTTACGCGCGTCACTTCCTCGGACCGGAACTCGTCAACAAACTCAAACAAGCCTGACCGGCACCGCTCTCTCCCACACACCCGAATACGCCCTCCTGCGAGAAGCAACAAAAAGCCCGGCAAATGCCGGGCTTTTTGTTTGCCTTGCGCGCGCTCAGTGCCCTTCAGGCGTACACCACCTTGTAGCGCATGCCGATCTTCTCCCACTCCTGAGCCTCGCGCTGCAGGCTGTAGTCGGTGAGCGGGTTCGCGTCGATCCACGCACGCGGCACCGACACCTGGAAACCGCCGTCGAAACGCTCGACTTCGATGCTGTCGGGCAATGCATCGGTACGCCGGCGGCAGAACAGCACGGCCAGACGCAGACAGAACAGCAATTGCCAGTCCACCTGCCGCGCCTGCGACGCGAGCTTGCCCAACTTGCCGACATGGCCCAGCAGCAACTCCGCCAGACGCGCCTGGTCCGGACGCGAAAAGCCCGGCATGTCGGCATTGCTGCCGATATACGCCGAATGCTTGTGATAAGCACTGTGCGAGATGGACAACCCCATCTCGTGCAATGCCGACGCCCATCCCAGCAGCGCCTCGCCTTCCTCGCGACCGTCCTCCCCCGCGTCATCGTCATCGCCTTGCGCCACGGCATCGGTCGGCAACTGGCGGTACAAGGCCACCGCCAGACGCCCCACGCGATCGGCCTGCGCACGATCCACCCCGTAGCGGCGCACGAACTGCTCGACCGTCACCGCGCGCATGTCCTGATGCTGCGTGCGCCCCAGCAGGTCGTACATCACCCCCAGACGCAGGGCGGCGTCGGTCGTCTCCATGTGCTCGACTTCGAGTTCATTGAAGACGGAAAGCATGATCGACAGCCCGCCCGGCAGCACCGGAATGCGATCCTGCTTGAGTCCGGCCAATTTGAGCCGGTTGGCGTTCTCCGCCTTGACGAGCGCGCGCTTGAGGCGCTCGAGCCCACCGCGCGTCAAGCCATGCACGCCGCCATCGTTGAACCCGTTCGCCTCGAGCAGTTCGGCCAGTGCCCGCGCCGTGCCCGACGAGCCGATCGCCTGCGCCCACCCCGCCTCGCGATAGGTGGCCGAAATGATCTGGATCTCGCGCCGCGCCGCAAGCTCGGCCTGCTTCATGGCGTAGTCGTCCACGTTGCCGCTCGGAAAGAACTGCCGGCTGTGGCTCACGCAACCGATATACAGACTCTCCATGATCAGCGGCTCGTAATCCTGGCCGATGATGAATTCCGTCGAGCCGCCACCGATGTCCACCACAAGCCGATTGCCCGCACAGGTCGGCACGGAGTGTGCCGCGCCCGCATAGATCAGGCGCGCTTCCTCACGACCGGCAATCACTTCGATCGGGAACCCGAGCGCGCGCTGCGCCTCTCCGAGAAAGTCCTGCGCGTTCTTGGCCACTCGCAGCGTGTTCGTGGCGACAGCCCGCACCTGATCGGGATGGAACCCCCGCAGACGTTCGCCGAAGCGCTTGAGCACGTCCCAGCCGCGTTGCTGCGACGGATGGTCGAGATACTTCTCCGCGTTCAGGCCCGCCGCGAGTCGCACCGGTTCGCGCAGCGCGTCGACCTGATAGATCTGCGTGCCGGCGGACGTTTCCTCCACCCGGCCGATGATCAGGCGAAAACTGTTCGAACCGAGATCGACGGCCGCTAATAAGGGCGATGGGGTACTCATGTGGGGATGCGCCTGGGCGAGGAGTGCCGGAATGCACGATGCGTCACATTAAACGCATGACGCGCACTCGACAAATAAATGACGAATAAGTTACAAATCCAATATGACACGTCGTTGACAAGTGTGAACGTCATATAACTGTAACAATCCGGATGAAGAATTCACGCCAATCCCATGTCTTTCGCACGTTCCATATGAATTACCCGCTGCTCAACCGTGAGCTTGGCATTCTGGCGTTCAACGAACGCGTACTTGCCCAGGCAGCCGATCCGGCCACGCCATTGCTCGAGCGCCTGCGCTTCGTCTGTATCGTGAGTAGCAATCTGGATGAATTCTTCGAAATCCGTGTTGCCGGGCTGAAGGAGCAGATGCGGGAAAATCCCGGCATGCTGACGCCCGACGGTATGACGTTTCAGCAAGTTTACACGCAAGTCTGCGCCCGGGCACAGGCGCTGGTCGAAAAGCAGTACGCCATGTTCGACAGCCTGTTGCCGAAGCTCGAAGCCGAGGGCATCGCCTTTCACCCGTCCGGTCAGTGGAACGACGCCCAGGTCGAATGGGCCCGCGATTACTTCCTGCGCGAACTCGTGCCGGTCCTCACGCCCATCGGTCTCGACCCGGCGCACCCGTTCCCGCGCGTGCTCAACAAGAGCCTGAATTTCGCCGTCGAGCTCGAAGGCAAGGACGCCTTCGGGCGCGACGCCGAACTCGCCATCGTGCAAGCGCCGCGCGCCCTGCCCCGGCTCGTTCCCATGCCGGCAGCCCTCGCCCCGCTGCCTAACAGCTTCGTGCTGCTCAGCTCGCTCATGCTGCGCTTTGCCAGTGAATTGTTCCCCGGCCTCACCGCCAAGGGCTGCCACCAGTTCCGCGTGACCCGCAACAGCGACCTGTTCGTCGACGAAGACGAAATCACCAACCTTCGCACCGCGCTCCAGGGCGAACTCCCGGCCCGTCACCTGGGCGACGCCGTGCGCCTGGAAGTCGACGCCGGCACCCCCGCGCGGCTCGTACGCCGCCTGCAGACCGAGTGCGGCCTCACCGACTCCGACTGCTACCGCGTCAAGGGTCCGGTCAATCTCGTGCGGTTGATGCCGCTGCCGGAAATGGTCGACCGCCCGGATCTGAAGTTCGTGCCGTTCGTGCCCGCACTGCCGGCGCGCATGAGCGCATCGCCCGCGATATTCGATCTCATCGACCAGGGCGATCTGCTGTTGCATCACCCGTACGACAGCTTCCAGCCCGTGCTAGAACTGCTGTTGCAGGCCGCACGCGACCCCGACGTCGTGGCGATCAAGCAGACGATCTATCGCACCGGCAACGAATCCGCGCTGATGGACGCCCTCATGGAGGCGGCGCGCAACGGCAAGGAAGTCACGGTGGTCGTGGAACTGCTCGCGCGCTTCGACGAAGAAACGAACATCAACTGGGCGGCCCGGCTCGAGGCGGTCGGCGCCCACGTCGTCTATGGCGTGGTCGGTCACAAATGCCACGCGAAGATGCTGCTCGTGGTGCGACGCACGCGTCAGGGCAAGAAGACCTTCCTCAAGCGCTACGCCCACCTCGGCACGGGCAACTACCATCCCCGTACGGCGCGCCTGTACACCGACTTCGGCCTGATGACCGCCGACGAGCAGCTGTGTGCCGACGTCCACGTCGTCTTCCAGCAGTTGACCGGCATCGGCCGGCAGACGCAATTGCACGCGCTGTGGCAGTCGCCGTTCACGATGCACACGCATCTGCTCGAAGCGATCCGCCGCGAGACCGAAGCCGCCGCCGCCGGCAAGAAGGCCCGCATCATTGCGAAGATGAACGCGCTGCTGGAGCCGACCATCATCGCCGAGCTGTACAAGGCCTCGCGCGCCGGCGTGAAGATCGATCTGATCGTGCGCGGCGTGTGCTCGCTTCGCGCGGGCGTGAAGGGACTGTCGGAGAACATCACCGTGCGCTCCATCGTCGGACGGTTCCTCGAGCACCATCGCATCTACTACTTTTACGCGCACGGCGACGAACAGGTACTGCTGTCGAGCGCCGACTGGATGGAGCGCAACTTCTTCCGTCGCGTGGAAGTGGCGTTCCCGGTGCGCGACAAACGTCTCAAGGCGCGCGTGATTCGCGAAGGCCTGATGGTGCATCTGCGAGACAACACGGCGTCCTGGGTCATGCGTCCGGACGGCAGCTATCTGAGCCGTCGCCCCGGCAAGAAGCCCTACAACAGCCAGATGGCGTTGATGAAGGAAATCGCACAGCACGTGCAGTCGGGCAACTGAACGCCAGCCGCCTTCGGCGACGTTCGGGGGATGGGGCGAAAGCCCCTTTTTTTCACTCGCTGCCGACGCATCCGCTCATGAAAAAAGGGCGTTCGATGTCTCGAACGCCCGGCTTCCGAGCACCGCGAGCACCCCACCCTGCGCGGTGCGCCTTGCGCCTCCCGGCAGCGGCAACGCTTATCCGTTTGCCGCCACGCCCGGCACCGCCTCCGCCGGCGCGCGATGCACGACTCGCGTGGGCGGGAAGTGAATCGCGAACGTGCTGCCGCGCCCTTCCTCGCTCGTCACCTGCAGATCGGCCTGATGGCGCGTGAGCACGTGCTTGACGATGGCCAGCCCCAAGCCCGTGCCACCGGTATCGCGAGACCGGCTGCGGTCGATCCGGTAGAAACGTTCGGTCAGACGTGGAATATGCTCCGCCGGGATGCCGAGCCCGGAGTCGGTCACGGCAAAGCGCGCGCCGCCGTCCTCCGTCGGCCCCCACTCGATGCGGATCTTGCCGCCCTGCGGGGTGTACCGCACGGCATTGCTCACGAGGTTGCTGAACGCGCTGTGCAGTTCGCCCTCGGCGCCGCGCAGATCCAGCCCTTCGGCGCCGGTGACCTCGATGACATGCTGGCCTTGCGAGAGCCCTTCGGCGTCGCCGCGCAACGAGCGCATCTGCATGCCCATGTCGATGCGATCGTCCGCCGGTGGCTTGCCGCTGCCTTCGAGTTTCGCCAGCGTGAGCAGATCGTTCACGATGTTCTGCATGCGCGACGCCTGCTGCCGCATGATCTCCACATAACGCTGGATCTCGTCCGGCGAGAGCGGCAGTTCGCCCACGGTCTCGAGGAAGCCGGAGAGGACGGTGAGCGGGGTCTTGAGCTCGTGCGAGACGTTCGCGACGAAGTCGCGGCGCATGGCGTCGGTGCGCTCCAGGTCGGTCACGTCGAGCGAGATGATCAGCTTGCGGTTGTCGCCATACGGAAACACCTGCACCGAGAGCACGTTGCTGCGCTTCACGCCCATGTGCTGCATGAGCAGCGCCTCGTCGTATCGCTCGGAGGACAGGTAGTGCACGAACGCCGGCGTGCGCAGGAGGTGAGTGATCTGTTGACGCAGATCGCGCCGCGCGTCGATGCCGAAGTGCGCCTCGGCGATCGCGTTGCACCAATCGATCTGATTCTGTTCGTCGAGCATGATCACGCCGTTGGGCGACGCCTGGATCGCCTGAATGAAGCGTGCGTGCTGTTGTTCCACCTGCTTGACCTGGTTATGCCAGCGTTTGGCCAGCTTGTGCAGCCGGTAGTAGATTTCGCCCCACAGTCCGATCGCGCTCGGCACTTCGCCGTACACCGGCGCATCGAGCAGGCGCCACAGACGCTGGGCATGGTAAATGTTGAAGCAAAGCTGCGTCACCAGCAGAACGATGGCGGTGACGTAACCTGCGCGCGCGCCAAAGATCCAGCCCACAGCCACCGAAATGGCCGCCTGCAGGATCAGAAACGCCAGCGCACGGGCCCAGATGATATTCATAGACGATGCACAGGAGGGTCGCCGCCCGCCGCTCCGACGGGGGCGAACGGCATAGGCGCGGCGGGGTTCGACCGGTATCGGGCGAAAATCGGCTGGATCCGGAAGCCATCTCCGCCGGCGTCAGGCCGGCGGAAAGCGCCGCCTCAGACCGATTTCGTCAGGCGATAGCCACTGCCGCGTACGGTCTCGATCATAGCATCGTGGCCTGCCGGCTTGAGTGCGGCGCGAAGGCGCTTGATATGCACGTCCACCGTGCGCTCTTCGACGAACACGTGGTCGCCCCAGACCTGGTCGAGCAACTGCGAGCGGCTGTGCACGCGCTCCGGGTGCGTCATGAAGAAGTGCAGCAAACGGAACTCCGTCGGCCCCAGATCGAGCTTGATATCGCCGCTCGACTGGTGGCTCGTCACGCGATGCGTGGCCGGGTCCAGCTTCAGACCGTTCACGCTCACCACGTCCTCGGTGAGCTGCGGCGCGCGACGGCGCAGCACCGCCTTGATGCGTGCCATCAGCTCCTTGGGTGAGAACGGCTTGGTCACGTAATCGTCCGCGCCGATCTCCAGCCCCATCACCTTGTCCTGCTCTTCGCTGCGCGCGGTGAGCATGATGATCGGTACGTGCTTGGTGCGCTCGTTCGCGCGCAGCTCGCGCGCGAACGTCACGCCCGACTTGCCTGGCAGCATCCAGTCGAGCAGCACGAGGTCCGGCAGGACGTCGCTGATCAGCGTGAGGGCCTGCTCCGCGTTGTACGCCCGGATCGGATAGTGACCGGCGTGTTGCAGATTGACGGAAATCAGCTCGGAAATGGCCGGTTCGTCTTCCACGATCAGAATGCTGCTGGGCATCGGTTCCCTCTCAAACCTTCAGTAATGTCTGGCTTTACTCGCCTTGCACTTTGCGCTGGAGATCCTCGCGCGAAATATGCCGGACGTCGGTGCCTTTGACAATGTAAATGATGAATTCGGCGATGTTCTTCGCATGGTCGCCGATACGCTCGATGGCCTTGGCAATGAACAGGAAATCCAGGCCTGCCGAGATGGTGCGCGGGTCTTCCATCATGTACGTCACCAATTTTCGCACGAAGCCGCGGAATTCATTGTCGATGGCCTTGTCGTCGCGCACGATGTCGGCGGCGGCGACCGCGTCCAGGCGCGCGAAGGCGTCCAGGGTGCGGCGCAGCAATTGCGCGGCCATCTCGCCCGAGAGCTTGATCTCGGCGAAATTCACGTTCTGCGCGGCGCCGTCTTCGAGCAGGTGACGCGTACGCTTGGCGACTTTCTCGGCCTCGTCGCCGGCGCGCTCGAGGTTGGTGATCGTCTTCGAGATCGAGAGCAGCAGGCGCAGGTCGCGCGCGGTCGGCTGACGACGGGCGATGATCTTGCTGCACTCCTCGTCGATCTCGACTTCCATCGTGTTCAGACGGTGCTCGTTGGCGATCACTTCGTCGACCAGCGCGCGGTCGAACGTGTTGAGCGCCCGCATGGCCGTCACGATCTGCGATTCGACCACGCCGCCCATCTCGAGGACGCGCGAGCAAACCTGGTTCAGGTCGCTATCGAACTGGCTGGAAAGGTGTTTGTCGTTCATATCGCGGATTTCCTCGTGGGCATCAACCGAAACGGCCGGTGATGTAGTCTTCGGTCTCTTTGCGGTCCGGCTTGATGAAGATCTTCTCGGTCTCGCCGAATTCGATCAGCTCACCCAGATACATGTACGCGGTGAAGTCCGAGCAACGCGCGGCCTGCTGCATGTTGTGCGTGACGATCACGACGGTGTAGTCGTCCTTGAGCTCGGCGATCAGCTCTTCGATGCGGCCCGTGGAAATCGGGTCGAGCGCCGAACACGGCTCGTCGAGCAGCAGCACTTCCGGACGGATGGCGATGCCGCGGGCGATACACAGACGCTGTTGCTGACCGCCCGACAGGCCATAGCCCGACTGCTGCAGCTTGTCCTTCACTTCGCTCCACAGCGCGGCCTTGGTCAGCGCCCATTCCACGCGGTCGTCCATTTCCGAGCGCGAGAGCTTCTCGAACAGGCGCACGCCGAACGCAATGTTGTCGTAGATCGACATCGGGAACGGCGTCGGCTTCTGGAACACCATGCCGACCTTGGCGCGCAGCAGCGCGATGTCCTGCTTGGCGGTGAGCAGGTTCTCGCCGTCCATATTGATTTCGCCCTCGGCGCGTTGCTCCGGGTACAGGGCGTACATCTTGTTGAACGTGCGCAGCAGCGTCGACTTGCCGCAACCCGACGGGCCGATGAAGGCCGTGACCTTGCGGTCGGGGATGCGCAGGTTGATGTTCTTGAGCGCGTGGTACTTGTCGTAGAAGAAGTTCAGGTTCTTGACCTCGATCTTCGAGGGCAGCTTGATTTCTTGCGTCGGATTCGTCATGTTCGGTCTCTACCGTCAGATATTCGTCGTGAGGTCGCGCGGCGGATTGGCGGATTACTTCTTCGCGAACAGCGAGCGCGCCAGAATGTTCAGGAACAGCACCCCGAGGGTGATGAGGAACACGCCTGCCCAGGCCAGCGCCTGCCACTCCGCGAACGGGCTCATGGCAAACTTGAAGATCGTGACCGGCAGGTTGGCCATCGGCTGATTCAGGTTGAGCGACCAGAACTGGTTCGACAGCGCGGTGAAGAGCAGCGGCGCCGTTTCGCCGGCGATACGCGCCACGGCCAGCAGCACGCCCGTCACGATCCCGGCGATCGACGCCTTGAGCGTGATCTTCACGATGATTCGCCACTTCGGCGTGCCCAGCGCGAAGGCGGCTTCGCGCAGGTTGTTCGGCACCAGCTTGAGCATGTTCTCGGTGGTGCGGATCACGATCGGCACCTGCAGCAGCGCCAGCGCCACGATGCCGGCCCAGGCGGAGAAGTGCCCCATCTGCGCGACGACCAGCGCGTAGACGAACAGGCCGATCACGATCGACGGCGCCGAGAGCAGAATGTCGTTGATGAAACGCGTAATGCTCGCGAGCCACGACTTCTGACCGTACTCGGCCAGATAGACGCCGGCCAGAATGCCCAACGGTGTGCCGACGAGCGTGGCCACGCCAACCATCACCAGGCTGCCGACGATGGCGTTGGCCAGCCCCCCGCCGGCCGTGTTCGGCGGCGGCGTCATTTCGGTGAACAGCGACAGCGACAGACCGCCGATCCCCAGCGAGAGCGTGGTGTAGAGAATCCACAGCAGCCAGATCAAACCGAAGGCCATTGCCGCGAGCGAGAGCGCAATCGCGACCATGTTCTTGCGGCGACGGTAGGCTTGCAGCCGCACGCGGGTAAAGGCGTCGGTGGGCTTCACGATGGGCGTTTCCAGTTCGAGCGCTTGTTGGGTCATTATTTTCCTTCGCTTTTCTCGAGGCGCAGCAGCATGAGCTTGGACAGCGCCAGCACGACAAAGGTGATGAAGAACAGGATCAGGCCAAGCTCCATCAGCGCGGACGTATGGAGGCCCGGACCGGCTTCGGCGAACTCGTTGGCGAGTGCCGAGGTGATGCTGTTGCCCGGCGAGTAGAGCGAGACGTTGTCGAGCAGGTTGGTGTTGCCGATGACGAACGTCACGGCCATCGTCTCGCCCAGTGCGCGGCCCAGGCCGAGCATGACGCCGCCGATGACACCGGTTTTCGTGAAGGGCAGCACCACGCGCCACATCACTTCCCAGGTAGTGCAGCCGATACCGTAGGCCGACTCCTTGAGCAGCACGGGCGTGACTTCGAACACGTCGCGCATGACCGAGGCGATGTACGGAATGATCATGATCGCGAGGATCACGCCCGCAGGCAGAATGCCGATGCCCAGCGGCGGGCCCTGGAACAGCGCGCCGATGACCGGCACGTTGCCGAGCAGCGTCTGGAGCGGCTTCTGGAAGTACTGACTGAAGATCGGTGCGAAGACCAGCAGGCCCCACATCCCGTACACAATGCTGGGAATGGCGGCGAGCAGCTCGATGGCCGTGCCGAGCGGGCGGCGCAGCCACACGGGCGAGAGTTCAGTAAGAAAGAGCGCAATGCCGAAGCTCACCGGCACGGCGATGATGAGCGCGATCACCGAGGTGATGATCGTGCCGTAGATGGGCACGAGCGCGCCGAACTGTTCCGCGGGAGGATCCCAGTCCTTCGTCCACAGGAAGGAGAAGCCGAACTTCTCGATCGACGGCAGCGCGCTGATGATCAGTGACACGATGATGCCACCGAGCAGCAGCAGCGTAATGAGCGCGGCGCCCCGGGTGAGCAATGCGAAGAGAAAGTCGCCTACGGAAGACGGAGCGCGCTGCGTGGAGGCGCTCGGTGTTGCGAGAGGGCTGGTGGCTTCTGCCATGATGTCGTCTCAGCGTGAGCGCGCCGCCAGCCGTTGCCAGATCGGGACCCGGGTTTCGGAACAGGCGGCGCGGAGAATGCCGGTGCTGCGGGGCCGGGCAACGAAACGGTCCATTGCCCGGTGTCCGCAAGGCGCGTTAGATGCCGGCCTTGGCGGCCGAATCGGCAACCTTTTCCTTCCAGCTCGTGCGGATCTTCTTCAGGACTTCTTCCGGCAGCGGAATGTAGTCCAGTTCCTTGGCGGTGTTCACGCCGTTCTTGAACGACCAGTCGAAGAACTTGAGCACGTCGGCGCTTTGCGCTTCCTTGCCGGCCACGGGCTTCTGGGGCAGCAGGACGAACGTGGCAGCCACGATCGGCCACGATTCGGCGCCCTTCTCGTTGGTCAGGATCTGGTAGAACGACTTCGACCAGTCGGCCTTGCCGGCGGCGGCGGCGAACGTCTTGGCATCGGGCTCGACCGTCTTGCCTTCGGCGTTGACCAGGGCCGTGTGCGTCAGCTTGTTCTGCTTGGCGTAGGCCGATTCCACGTAACCGATCGCGCCCGGCAGGCGCTGCACGAAGGCGGCAACGCCGTCATTGCCCTTGCCGCCCGTACCCGTCGGCCAGTTGACCGTGGTGCCTTCGCCAACCTTGCTCTTCCACTCGGCGTTGACCTTGGAGAGGTAGTTCGTGAACACGAAGCTCGTGCCCGAACCGTCGGCACGGCGAACCACGGCGATCTCGGTATCCGGCAGCTTGACCTTCGGGTTCAGCTTGGCGATGGCCGCGTCGTTCCACTTCTTGATCTTGCCCAGGTAGATGTCAGCCAGCACTTCGCCCGACAGGACGAGCTCGCCCGCCTTCACGCCCGGCAGGTTGATGACCGGCACGATGCCGCCCACGACCGTCGGGAACTGGACCAGGCCCTTCGCGGCCAGATCTTCATCTTTCAGCGGGGCGTCCGAACCGGCGAAATCGACGGTCTTGGCCTCGATCTGCTTGAGGCCGCCCGAGGAACCGATGCCCTGGTAGTTGACCTTGTTCGAGGTCGATTTCTGGTACGCGTCGGCCCACTTCATGTAGATGGGAGCGGCAAACGTGCTACCGGCACCGGTAATCTCGCCCGCAATCGCGCCCGCGGCGAACAGAACGCCAGCCAGGCCGGCAATCGCAGTCTTCATCAGCTTCATGGATCTCTCCGAGTTGGTGTGGTACAGCGTGTGGATGGCTCGAAGAATAGAGTTCGAATGTGACAGTAATGTGTCATTTGTGAAAGCTCACAATGCCACTGTCACGGAGTCGCCCTGGAAACGTCACAGTGCATGCAGGCGGGAAGGCTCGTTCTGGATTCGACAGAATCCTTTAGGGATGCGGATTTCGGAGGATTCACACGGCTTTCCGCCAGCATGGATCGCCGCTTTCCGGGTGGATGTCAGTTCGATGACAGTGACGAAACGGTGTCGGAAATGCACCGACGCTCCACAGTTCACTGTCATAAACGGGGATGAGAAGGGTATTCACCATGCCATCATGGGAAGGATGATCGCCCCACACGAGATTGGGTCGAACGGGATGGCGGGCGCCGGGTTTGAACGAACCACGTCGCTGCCCCGGCATCGACGACGGAAAGACCGGGAGGCCAGTGCGGCTACCGCCGGAGGACGGCGGCCTGAAAGGAGAGGGAGAGGCAGGAGGCCCGCCGATGAGGGCCTCGTGCTACGTCAGGCGGCTGCCTTGACGATGTTTGCCAGATGCTGGGCGAACGACGTGGTTTGCGTCTCGTCGCGGGCTTCGACCATCACGCGCAGCACCGGCTCGGTGCCAGACGCGCGGATCAGCACGCGGCCGGCGTCGCCCAGCTTTGCCTCGATGGCTTCGCGCTCGGCCGCGAGACGCGTGTCGGCCTGCCAGTCGTAGCCGGCCGGCGTACGCACGTTGATCATGTGCTGCGGGAACAGGCGTACGCCGTCGAGCAGCTTGGCGAGGGGCTTGTTGTCGGCGCGGCGAATGGCGGCGAGCACCTGCAACGCCGAGACGATGCCATCACCCGTGGTGTGCTTGTCCAGGCACAGGATATGGCCGGAGCCCTCCGCGCCGAGTTGCCAGCCGTGCTTGTGCAGTTGCTCCAGCACGTAGCGGTCGCCGACCTTGGCGCGCACGAACGGCACACCCAGGCCCTTGAGCGCCACTTCGACCGCCATGTTGGTCATGAGCGTACCCACCGCGCCCGCCACGCCACCGTTCTCCAGCCGGTCCTTGACCAGCAGATACAGCAGTTCGTCACCGTTATAGAGGCGCCCCGCGCCATCGACGATCTGCAGACGGTCCGCATCGCCGTCGAGCGCCACGCCGAGATCCGCGTGATTGGCCCGCACGGCACGCATGAGCGCATCGGGCGACGTCGCGCCGCAATCCTCGTTGATGTTGAAACCGTTCGGCTGGTTGCCAATGGCAATGACTTCCGCACCGAGTTCGTGAAAGACATGCGGCGCGATGTGATACGCCGCACCGTTCGCACAGTCGACCACGATCTTCATGCCGCGCAGATCGAATTCGTTCGGGAATGTGCTCTTGCAGAATTCGATGTAGCGGCCGGCCGCGTCTTCAAGACGGCGCGCCTTGCCAAGCTGCTCCGAGCGCACGCAGACCATCGGGTTATCGAGTTCGGCCTCGATGGCCAGTTCCGTCTGGTCCGGCAGCTTGTTGCCGTCCGCCGAGAAGAACTTGATGCCGTTGTCGTGATACGGATTGTGCGACGCGCTGATCACCACGCCGGCGGCCAGACGCAGCGCCCGGGTCAGATAAGCCACGGCCGGCGTGGGCATCGGCCCTGCCATCATGGTGTCGACCCCTGCCGCGGCAAAGCCGGCTTCCAGTGCGGCTTCGAGCATGTAGCCCGAAACACGCGTGTCCTTGCCGATCAATACCGTCGGACGGCCCAGCGTCTGGTTGCCGGCCAGCACCCGGCCTGCCGCATACCCCAGACGCAACACGAATTCCGGCGTGATCGGGCTCTCGCCCACCGTGCCGCGAATTCCATCGGTACCAAAATAGCGTCGTTTCATCGTTGCATCGTTCCCAGTTGAGGCGCCGCGCGCAATGACCATCCCCGGCGCGCGTCTTTCCTTCTCGTTGTGTTTTCCGCCGTCAGGCATCGAGGCCCGCAGGCAGTGCGCCGCCATTTTCCATGCGACGCGTCCCCGTTCGGTCCCCGTCCGACGGTCGTGCTTCTATCTTGTCGCTCTGCAGATCGTCGTCCGGGCTTTGATTGTCGTCTGCCACCCCGACCCGGCGTGGGCATGGCGGCCCCGCCCCGGCCTACTCGGCCTCGCGCACGGCCTGCCAGACCTTGAGCGCGTCGACCGTCTCGGCCACGTCGTGCACCCGGACGATGGCGGCGCCCTGCTGGGCCGCGCACATCGCCGCGGCAACGCTCGCCGCGCGCCGCTCCATCGGCGTCTGGCGGCCGGTGATCTCGCCGAGCATGCGCTTGCGCGACATCCCGACGAGCAACGGCAAACCGTCGCGCGAGAGCACCCGCAGGTGTTTGAGCAACGCGAGATTATGCGCGAGATTCTTGCCAAAACCGAACCCCGGGTCGAGATAAAGACGCTCCGGCGCAACACCCGCCGAGAGCATCGCGTCGACGCGACCGTCGAGGAAAGCGGCGACTTCGGTCACGACATCGGTATAGATCGGCGCGTCCTGCATTGTCTTGGGGTCGTGCAGCATGTGCATGACGCACAGCGCCGCCTCGCTGTCGCGCACGGCATCGATCGCGCCCGGCTGCTGGAAGCCCCAGATGTCGTTGATCATGTCCGCGCCGGCGGCCAGCGCCGCGCGCATCACGCCGGGCTTGTAAGTATCGACCGAGAGCGGCACGCCGCAACCGCGCAGCGCTTCGACGATCGGCACCACGCGCTCCAGTTCGGCGTCTTCCGGCAGCGCTTGCGCGCCCGGGCGAGTCGATTCGCCGCCGATGTCGAGTATGTCCGCACCGTCGGCGATCAGTTGTTCCGCGTGGCGCAAGGCCGCATCGCGAGCGACGAAGCGACCGCCATCGGAGAAGGAATCAGGCGTGACGTTCAGAATGCCCATGACGTGAACGCGGCGGGCGTCCAGCGTAAAGCGTGGGCCGAAGGGCAGCCCGGTGACTTTGGCGGGTTTGGCGCGAGCGTCCGACGGCTCGCCGGACGGCACGCTGTCGTCGACCACCGGCGGCGTCTGCGATTGGGAAACGGGAGTGGGCAACGGCTGAGTGGACATTCGGATTGGTTCTATAAAGCTGAAGGCGGTCCGCACTCGGGCGGCAGGCCAGCGCGCCGGGGGGACACCGGGCACGGTATATGGCCGTAATGTTACCGGAATCGAGTCCTGTATCGACCGCGGAAACACTCGGTAACACCGTATTTCATGGGTTTTCGGGAAGGGCGGCTGGCCTTTTGGCCCGCATGCGCCTCGCCTCGCGTCAGCCTCAGTCAAGGCCCGGTCAGGCTCACGTCACCCCCCATTCGAGCCGGTTTCGCCCCACAAACGCAAAAAGGCCGGCGAGAAGCCGGCCTTTCCGGGGTTGGCGACCGCTTAGACGGTTGCCGGGGTGTTGCTGGGCTTGAGCGGCGGGTTACCGCCCGAAGCGCCGCCGCTCGTCGGGCCGCTCTTCGGCGGACGCGGCGGACGGCCGTCCATGATGTCGTTGATCTGCTCGCCGTCGATCGTCTCCCATTCCATCAGGGCCTGGGTCATCGACTCGACCTTCTCGCGGTTGTCTTCCAGCAGCTTCTTGGCCAGCGCGTACTGTTCGTCCAGAATGCGGCGGACTTCCGCGTCGACCTTCTGTTGCGTGGCTTCCGACACCGACTTGGCCGACATGCGGCCGAACACCGAATCCTGCTCGGTGTCGACGTAGACCATCGGGCCCAGGGCGTCCGACATACCGTAGCGGGTCACCATGTCGCGTGCGAGCTTGGTGGCGCGCTCGAAGTCGTTCGACGCACCGGTCGACATCTTGTTGATGAACACTTCCTCCGCCGCACGACCGCCGAACAGGATGGCGATCTGCGTGAGCATCGTGTCGCGGTACTCGGAGTACTTGTCGTGCTCGGGCAACTGCATCGTCAGGCCCAGTGCCCAGCCGCGCGGGATGATCGTGACCTTGTGCACCGGATCGGCTTCCGGCAGCAGCATCGCCACCACTGCGTGACCCGACTCGTGATATGCCGTTGCACGGCGCTCTTCGTCGCGCATCACGGCCGACTTGCGCTCCGGACCCATGAAGATCTTGTCCTTCGCGTCCTCGAAGTCCAGCATTTCGACGATGCGCTTGTTACGGCGCGCGGCGAACAGCGCCGCTTCGTTCACGAGGTTGGCCAGATCGGCGCCGGACATGCCCGGCGTGCCACGCGCGATGACCGAAGCGTCCACGTCGTTGGCGATCGGCACCTTGCGCAGGTGAACCTTGAGAATCTGTTCGCGGCCGCGGATGTCCGGCAGGCCGACATAGACCTGGCGGTCGAAGCGGCCCGGACGCAGCAGCGCCTTGTCGAGCACGTCCGAGCGGTTGGTCGCGGCAATCACGATCACGCCCGAGTTGGCCTCGAAACCGTCCATCTCCACGAGCATCTGGTTCAACGTCTGCTCGCGTTCGTCGTTACCGCCGCCCATGCCGGCGCCGCGATGACGGCCGACCGCGTCGATTTCGTCGATGAACACGATACACGGCGACTGCTTCTTCGCGTTTTCGAACATGTCGCGCACGCGGGCAGCCCCCACGCCGACGAACATTTCCACGAAGTCCGAACCCGAGATGCTGAAGAACGGCACCTTGGCTTCGCCCGCGATGGCGCGTGCGAGCAGGGTCTTACCGGTTCCCGGCGGGCCGACGAGCAGCACACCGCGCGGAATACGGCCGCCCAGCTTCTGGAATTTCTGGGGATCCTTCAGGAAATCGACCAGTTCGCCGACTTCGTACTTGGCCTCGTCACAGCCGGCGACGTCGGCAAAAGTGACCGGATTGGCATTCTCGTCGATGAGGCGCGCGCGGGATTTGCCGAAGGAGAAGGCACCGCCCTTACCCCCGCCCTGCATCTGTCGCATCATGTAGAACCAGAACCCGATGATCAGCAGGGTTGGCCCGAGGTAGTACAGCGCGGACATGAGCACGTTCGGTTCATCATCGGCCTTGCCCGAGACCTGAACGCCGTACTTCATGAGATCGCCGACCATCCAGATGTCGCCCGGCGACACGATGGTGTATTTCTGGCCGTCGCTAGGCGTGACCTGAAGGCTGCGGCCTTGCACCACCACGTTCTTGATCTTGCCGTTCTTGGCATCGTCCATGAACTGGGAGTACGTTACGCCCTCCTGGACGTGCGGCTTGTCGAACTGTTTAAAAACAGTAAACAAGACCAGCGCGATGACTAACCACACCGCCGCTTTGGAAAACATATTATTGTTCAAAGCGTTGCTCCTTCATGAAATCGCTTCGCGCCAGGAATTCATTCTAATCCACTCGCAGGCGCACCGCCATAGTGATTCTTTACCGCCACCATAGCGCCAGTGCGCCGGTTTGACGGGCATCAAGCCGGTTTTTTCAAACCCCGTCCAAGAATGAACGTTTCGGAAGATTTGTCTCGGGACGCCTTCGGCTTGCGCGGCGCCACGGTTTTGAACTGGTGTTTGAACTTTTCAACGATCTGGCTATAGCCACTACCGTGAAAACATTTGACCAGCAACGCTCCCTCCGGTTTCAGGTGCCGTTGCGCAAAATCGAGCGCCAGGTCGCATAGATGCTCGATTCGCGCGGCATCGGCAACCGCGACGCCTGACAAGTTGGGGGCCATGTCGGAAAGTACAAGGTCGACTTTGCGTCCGGCCACGATTTCCTCCAGTTCCTCGAGCACGCTGTCCTCGCGGAAGTCGCCCTGCAGGAAGGTCACATCGGCGATCGGCTCCATCGGCAGAATATCCATGGCGATGATCGTGCCGTCGATGCCGCCGTCGACCCGCTTGCCCGCCGCGAGCTTGTTGCGCACGTACTGGCTCCAACTGCCGGGGGTGGCGCCCAGATCGACGATGACCTGACCGGGCTTGATCAGCCGATCCTGCTCGTCGATTTCCTTGAGTTTGTAGGCGGCACGCGCGCGATACCCCTCGCGCTGCGCCATTTTGACGTAGGGATCGTTGATGTGATCATGCAGCCAGGCGTGGCTGAAACGGTTTTTTGCCATAACTCTTCAAAAACACTGCATTTTTGCAGGATAATACGCCCTTGCGCGCCTAAAATCCGCGAGCCGGCCCGGGAACTCCGGGACTGCCGGTCGCCGCCCGAGGGCGCATCCTAACTCGTTTGTCTCGTCTGTCTTCTATGCCCGCTTTGACCCTGACCCCGGCGCAACGCGCCGACTTGCGCTCCGCCGCCCACGCGCTGAATCCCGTCGTTCTGATCGGCGCCGACGGCTTGACGCCGGCGGTGCTCAAGGAAATCGACGGCGCCCTGAAGGCCCACGAACTCATCAAGGTGCGCGTGTTTGGCGACGAACGCGATGCGCGCGTGGCCATCTACGAAACCATTTGCGACCAGTTGGGCGCCGCGCCGGTGCAGCACATCGGCAAGCTGCTCGTGCTGTACCGCCCCACGCCGGACGAAGTCGCCGCACCCGTTCGCGGCAAGTCCGGCGGCACGGGCGCCACCGTCAAGGGTCGTGCACCGCGCACGGTCACCGTCGTCAAGAACAGCCCGCACTCGGGTCGCCGTCCGGCGGTCAAGAAAGTCACCGTCGCCGGCAACGAACGCATGACCGCCGGCGGCATCGTCAAGCGCGCCAAGAAGCGCCAGACCAGCGTGAAGCGCCAGCGCAACGACTGAGCGCCGCCGTTCGTCACGTCAGCCCGCAAAAGAACGCGCCCAGACGATGTCGGGCGCGTTTTTTTGTGAACGATGGGAATTGTGGCGTCCCACCGGGAGCCCTTTGGACCCCCTCGCCTGCGACATTTAGCCGCGCACCGGCTGACGCCAGATGAATGCGATGCCGAGCAGGCTCTGCAACAGATAGATCCCGCTCGAAATGCCGTGCAGCATGCCAAAGCGCGCAGCGAAGGCCGATTGACCGATCTCCACACCCGCCGCTTCCGCCTGCGCACGCAAGTCCGCCATGAACGGCTGGAGCCCGAACCAGCTGATCAGCACGCAAACCACCATCGTCACCGCCAGCCAGCGCAGCACGCGATAGCTGCGCGCAACGCGGGCATCGCCCGAGCGCGCGATGAGCGCCGTGGCGAGCCAGACCAGCAGCGCGCCGCACACCAGACTGAGCCACGCCTGGGTGTGGAACAGCCTGCCGGCGACCGTGCCGGCCATGGTGCGCGATTCAAGTACGGCGAAGAGCGTCGGCGCGACGATATAGCCGATCGCCCATTGGCTTCCGCACCAGACGGTCGCGATCAGCCGGAACAATCGCTCCAGCCGGGGCGCACCGCCGGTGATCGTCATGCCTGACGTGTCAGACGTAGCGGACATCGATGATCTCGTACTCACGCACGCCGCTCGGAGCCTGCACTTCGGCCACATCGCCTGCGTACTTGCCAATGAGCGCACGCGCGATCGGCGAACTCACCGAGATCTTGCCGTGCTCCAGGTCAGCTTCGTCGTCGCCGACGATTTGATACTGCACCGTGCCACCGTTCTCGAGGTCTTCGAGTTCGACGGTCGCGGCAAACACCACACGACCTTCGGCGTCGAGCGCCGAGGGGTCGATGATCTGCGCCGCGGAAAGCTTCGACTCGAGCTCGGCAATGCGGCCCTCGATGAAGCCCTGCTTTTCCTTGGCAGCGTCGTATTCCGCATTTTCCGACAGATCACCCTGCGCACGGGCTTCAGCAATCGCAGCGATCACGTTCGGACGTTCGACGGTCTTCAGGCGGTGCAGCTCTTCCTTGAGCAGCTCGGCGCCCCGCTTGGTCAGAGGAATGGTACTCATGCGCGTTGTTCCGAAAGACAAAAAAATTGCCGCAGCAAAGCCGCATTCGCACTTTTTGCGAACGCCGCTCAACCGCGGCTGTGACACCTATATGGCGTTAGTGTAGCAGAGTTGTCGGCGCTGCCAACCGGAGGGTCGGTCAGGCGCCCTCGCACCACCCATGAAGCATTTGGCGCACCGTTCGAGGATCGGTTCCCCGGCGGGTGCGCCATCATTTTGCGACGTCGCCCAGCGCGGCGAACCGCCGCCGGGCATTTGCCCATCTGAGCGCCGGCGCTCAGGCCGGCAGTTGGGCGTGCAGGCTCTGCAGGTCGTAGACCTCCAGATTCTGCAGATACTTCAGACCTTCCACGGCCGCACGGGCGCCCGAGATCGTTGTGTAGTACGTGACCTTGTGGGCCTGCGCCGACATCCGGATCGAGCGCGAATCGGCGATGGCCGTGCGCGTTTCGTCCACCGTCGTGAAGACCAGCGCGATTTCGCCGTTCTTGATCATGTCGACGATGTGCGGACGGCCGTCCTTCACCTTGTTCACCACGCGCACCGGAATACCGGCCGCTTCGATGGCGGCTGCCGTGCCGCGCGTGGCCACGATCGGGTAGCCCAGCGCGTGGAGCATGCGGGCGACTTCGACCGCGCGCGGCTTGTCGGCGTCCTTCACCGTGAGCAGCACCGTGCCGGAAGCCGGCAGACGCGAGCCCGCGGCCAGTTGCGACTTAAACAGCGCTTCGCCGAACGTGCGGCCCACGCCCATCACTTCGCCCGTCGAGCGCATTTCCGGTCCGAGCACCGGATCGACGCCCGGGAACTTCACAAACGGGAACACGGCCTCCTTGACGCTGTAGTACGGCGGCGTCACTTCGCTCGTCACGTTCTGCGACTTGAGCGACTGACCGACCATCGCACGCGCGGCAATCTTGGCCAGTTGACGACCGGTCGCCTTCGAGACGTACGGCACCGTACGCGAGGCGCGCGGATTCACTTCGAGCACATAGATCGTATCGACGCCGCTGCCCTGCTGAATCGCGAACTGCACGTTCATCAGGCCGACGACGTTCAACGCCTTGGCCATCGCAGCCGTCTGGCGCTTGAGCTCGACGACCGTCTCGGCCGACAGCGAGTACGGCGGCAGCGAGCAGGCCGAATCGCCCGAGTGGACACCCGCTTGCTCGATGTGCTCCATCACGCCACCGATATAGACGTCGGTGCCATCCGAGATGCAGTCGACGTCGCATTCGATCGCGTCGTCGAGGAAGCGATCGAGCAGCACCGGGCTGTCGTTGCTCACCTTGACGGCTTCGCGCATGTAGCGCTCCAGGTCACGCGGCTCGTGCACGATTTCCATCGCACGGCCACCCAGCACGTACGACGGGCGCACCACCAGCGGGTAGCCGATCTCGGCGGCAAGCACCAGCGCTTCGTCTTCAGCGCGCGCGGTGCGGTTCGGCGGTTGACGCAGACCGAGGTCCTGCAGCAGCATCTGGAAGCGCTCACGGTCTTCGGCCGCGTCGATCATGTCCGGGCTCGTGCCGACGATGGGCACGCCGTTCGCTTCGAGGTCGAGAGCGAGCTTGAGCGGGGTCTGGCCGCCATACTGGACGATCACACCGACCGGCTTCTCGAGGTCGACGATTTCCAGCACGTCTTCCAGCGTGACCGGTTCGAAGTACAGGCGATCCGACGTGTCGTAGTCCGTCGAGACCGTTTCCGGGTTGCAGTTGACCATGATGGTCTCGTACCCGTCTTCGCGCAGCGCGAGGGCCGCGTGCACGCAGCAGTAATCGAACTCGATACCCTGACCGATACGGTTCGGGCCGCCGCCGAGCACCATGACCTTCTTTTTGTTGGTCGGCTGGGCTTCGCACTCTTCCTCATAGGTCGAGTACATATACGCGGTGTTCGTCGCGAATTCCGCCGCGCAGGTGTCCACGCGCTTGTAGACCGGGCGGACCTTCTGGGCGATACGCGCGCGGCGCACGGCGGTCTGGTCGGTGCCGAGCAGCTTGGCGAGACGACGATCCGAGAAGCCGCTTTGCTTGAGGAAGCGAAGTTCTTCGGTGCTCAGGCTCTCGAGCGTGCGACCGGCCAGCGCCTTTTCCTTCTTGACGATGGCTTCGAGCTGGGCGAGGAACCACGGGTCGATGGCCGTCTCGGCGTAGATCTCGTCGAGGCTCATGCCGATGCGGAACGCATCGCCGACGTACCAGATGCGGTCCGGCCCCGGCTCCCCGATTTCGGCCACGATCTCGTCGCGGTCGGTCGACTTCTCGTCCAG
Organism: Pandoraea pulmonicola; assembly: GCF_000815105.2. Lineage (NCBI taxonomy): Bacteria > Pseudomonadati > Pseudomonadota > Betaproteobacteria > Burkholderiales > Burkholderiaceae > Pandoraea > Pandoraea pulmonicola. The sequence continues at coordinate 3,986,977 of NZ_CP010310.2, forward strand.
ACCGTCCACGCCGACTTCCAGCCCGCGCAGGGCCTTCTGGAGCGATTCCTGGAACGTGCGTCCCATGGCCATCACTTCACCGACCGACTTCATCTGCGTGGTGAGGCGCGCGTCGGCTTCGCGGAACTTCTCGAAGGCAAAGCGGGGCACCTTGGTCACGACGTAGTCGATGGTCGGCTCGAACGAGGCCGGCGTGGCGCCGCCCGTGATCTCGTTGCGCAGTTCGTCGAGCGTGTAGCCGACGGCCAGCTTGGCCGCGACCTTCGCGATCGGGAAGCCGGTCGCCTTCGAGGCGAGCGCCGACGAGCGCGATACGCGCGGGTTCATTTCGATGACGACCATGCGGCCGTCCTTCGGGTTGATCGAGAACTGGACGTTCGAGCCGCCCGTCTCCACACCGATCTCGCGCAGCACGGCGAGCGATGCATTGCGCAGCAGCTGGTATTCCTTGTCGGTGAGCGTCTGGGCCGGCGCCACGGTGATCGAGTCGCCCGTGTGCACGCCCATCGGGTCGAGGTTTTCGATCGAGCAGACGATGATGCAGTTATCGGCGCGATCGCGCACGACTTCCATCTCGTATTCCTTCCAGCCGAGCAGCGACTCTTCGATGAGCAGTTCGCGCGTGGGCGAGAGGTCGAGACCGCGCTTGCAGATCTCTTCGAACTCTTCGCGGTTGTAGGCGATGCCGCCGCCCGAGCCACCGAGCGTGAACGACGGACGGATCACCATCGGGTAGCCGCTGCCGCCGATCTCCGAGACGATCTGCGCCTGCACGGCGAGCGCCTCCTCCATCGAGTGGGCGATGCCCGACTTGGCCGAACCGAGACCGATCTTGGTCATCGCGTCCTTGAACTTCAGGCGGTCTTCGGCCTTGTCGATGGCTTCCGGCGACGCGCCGATCAGTTCCACCTTGTACTTGTCGAGCACGCCGTGGCGGTGCAGGTCGAGCGCGCAGTTCAGCGCGGTCTGGCCGCCCATCGTCGGCAGGATGGCATCCGGGCGCTCCTTGGCGATGATGCGCTCGACGACTTCCCAGGTGATCGGCTCGATGTAGGTCACATCGGCCGTATCCGGGTCGGTCATGATCGTGGCGGGGTTGCTGTTGATCAGGATGACCTTATAGCCTTCCTCGCGCAGCGCCTTGCAGGCCTGTGCGCCGGAATAGTCGAATTCGCATGCCTGACCGATGATGATCGGGCCGGCGCCGATGATGAGGATGCTCTTGATGTCTGTGCGCTTTGGCATAACGTTCTCAACAAAAATTTAACTCAGCGTCGCGGTCGCGAGCTTCACACCGAAGCCGACGAACAGCGCGCCCACGCCGCCGGTTGCCCCGGCGCTCAGCCGGCGACGTGCCCGGAAGTGCGCGGCCAGGCGGTAACCGACCAGGATCAGCGTGCTCAGGTAAAGGAAACTGAAGGTCTGTACGATCGCGCCGAGCACCGCGAACGAGACGGCCGGATAGGCGTAACCCGGATCGACGAACTGGATGAAGAACGACACGCAGAACAGGATCGCCTTCGGGTTGAGCAGGCTGATGAACAATGCCCGCTTGAAGGGACGATCCGCGTCCACCCGCCTGGGCGCCGCGACGGGCGCGCCGGGGTTTGCGCGTGCGGCCCGCAGGTTGGCCAGCGCGCCGCGCAGCATGTTCAGCCCCATCCAGCACAGATAGGCCGCGCCGAGGTACTTCACCACGAAGAACAGCGCCGGCTGCGCGTGCAGCAGCGACGCCACGCCGGCGGCGGCCAGCGTCATGAGGATCGTGTCGCCGAGGAACACCCCGCACGCGCCGGCGTAGCCTTGACGCACGCCGCGCTGCGCCGCGACGGCGAGCACGTAGAGCGAGTTCGGCCCCGGCAGCAGAATGACGACGACGACCCCGGCCAGATAGGTCCAGAGGTTGACGATGCCGAGCGAGTGTCCAAGCATGGTGCGGGTTTCCTTATCCGTGTTGCCGCGTTGCGCCGTACGTCAGGCCGGTTGCTTCGCGTCGGCCATCGACTGCACGAAGCGGTCGAACAGGTAGCCGATGTCGTGCGGGCCGGGCGAGGCCTCCGGGTGGCCCTGGAAGCAGAACGCCGGGCGGTCCGTCAATTCGAAGCCTTGCAGCGTACCGTCGAACAGCGACACGTGCGACACGCGCGCGTTGGCGGGCAGGCTGTCGGCATCGACGGCGAAGCCGTGGTTTTGCGAAGTGATCACCACGCGGCCGGACGCGAGATCCTTGACCGGGTGGTTGGCGCCGTGGTGGCCGGTCTTCATCTTGAGCGTCTTGGCACCGACGGCCAGGCCCATGATCTGGTGGCCGAGGCAGATGCCGAAAGTCGGGATGCGGCGCTCGAGGAACGTCTTCGTGGCGGCGATGGCGTAATCGCACGGCTCGGGGTCGCCGGGGCCGTTCGAGAGGAACACGCCGTCGGGGTTCAGGGCGAACACGTCATCGGCCGAGCTCTGGGCGGGCAGCACCGTGACCTTGCAGCCGCGCTCGGCGAGCATGCGCAGGATGTTGCGCTTGACGCCGTAGTCGAGGGCGACCACGTGGAACTTCGGGTCCTTCTGTTCGCCGTAGCCTTCGCCGAGGCGCCATTCCGTCTGCGTCCATGCGTACTGTTCCGTGGTCGAGACGACCTTGGCGAGGTCCATGCCGGCGAGGCCTGGGAACGACTGGGCGAGCGAGATCGCCTTGGCTTCGTCGTCGCCGGCGAGGATGCAACCGTTCTGAGCGCCCTTCTCGCGCAGGATACGGGTCAGGCGGCGGGTATCGATGCCGGCGATGGCGACCACGCCTTCGTCCTTCAGGTATTGCGACAGCGTCTTGTCGGCGCGGAAATTCGAGTCGAGGATCGGCAGATCCTTGATGATCAGGCCGGCGGCATGGACTTTCGTGGCTTCGACGTCTTCACCGTTGACGCCCGTGTTGCCGATGTGCGGATACGTCAGCGTGACGATCTGTTGCGCATAGCTGGGGTCGGTGAGGATTTCCTGATAGCCGGTAATGGCGGTATTGAAAACGACTTCACCGATGGTGTGACCGGCAGCGCCAATGGCGTACCCACGAAAGACCGTGCCGTCAGCGAGCGCGAGAATGGCGGGTGGGAATGACGGCAGCACGGGAAACTCCTGAAGGGTTCACCCCGGCTGCCAGCCTCATCGTCCGCTAGCGATGACATCAGCGCGGGCACCGGACGCGCGGAATATGCGCACAGCGGATGCTCGGGCTGCGGACGAGATGTCGGGCGGGTAGGCGCTAGGGTGAGGGTTAAATGACTAAAACCTTCAAAGTATAGCGCAAATCCCGTTCTTCTCAAAGCTGAACGTGTGGGGCACCAGTACGCTCTGCGTTCTCACGAGGGGTAAGGCTGCTGGCCGACGAATACGCAGAGGGGATAGGGAAGTGGATGCCCGCCCGTTGTGCCGCCAGCACGATATGGCGCTCCATCGCGCTGCCTGCGGCGGCGCCATCGCGGCGTCGCAGGGCGTCGAGAATCTCCAGATGTTCATGATAGGTGGAAAGGACGAGTTCGCGCTGGTAGAACGGCAGGCGCTGGCTTTCCATGACGATTTCCGTGCTGCCGCGCAGGATGTCGGCGATGGCGCCGTTGCCGGCGAGTCCGACGATGCGCAGGTGGAAGGCGAAGTCGAGTTGGGCGGCGGTGTCGACGTCGCCTTCGAGGAGGGATGCCTTCATCGCTTCGACGTTATCCGTGAGCCATTCGATCTCGTCGTTGCTGGCGGCGTGGGCGGCCAGGCGGGCGGCGAAGCCCTCGAGGGCATAGCGCAGCTGGTAGGTGTCGGCGAGCGATATCTGGTCCGCGAAGCGCCAGGCGACGCCCACGCGGGCGGAGGCGTCGTTTACATACACGCCCTTGCCGGGGCGGATCGCGACCATGCCGAGCGCTTCGAGCGTCGAGAGGGCTTCGCGCAGCGAGGCGCGGCTGATCGCCAGTTCCTCGGCGAGCTGACGCTGCGAGGGCAGCATCGCGCCGGCAGGGTAGACCTGACGTTCGATGCGTTCGCGGATGGTCGCGATGGCGGCGTCGGTTACGGCATGCGCCGAATGCTTCATGAGGCCTCACTGGGATTGCGGGGATACATATGGCGCATTGTACGACGCCAAATCTCCGCACGCGCCCGGACCTTCCCGCGCCGGGCGGCCCGCAGCAACATGGCAGCGACGCGACGGGCATGATGATCGCCGAGGGGCCGCCGCACCACACCGTTCGTCCAGCCGAAACCGTCCCGATTACCGTATTGCAGACGCCATTGAAACGCCCGCCCATCCCCTAGGGAATCCCCTCAGAACACGCGCCTTGACCGCACTATATTGGCTTTCTAATATTCTTCATAACACCACTGGTCAGACCGGTATGACTTGTGTCGATACACTGATGGGCAATGGTGTTGGCAGTGCGTTTTCGAGAGATTGCCGTACAGAAATCAGCCCCCGAGAGTTATCCGTCAGACGTAGAGATTGCGCGATGCGAGAGAGCGATTGCGCAGGCAGAGGAGACAAACCATGCCCAAGCTGTTCCGTTCGTTATTTGGCCGAGTCGTCATTGCCTTGATAGTGGGCGTGGCGCTTGGCATTTGGTTTCCGCAGTTGGGAGAGTCGTTGCGTCCGTTGGGCGACGGCTTTCTGAAGTTGATCAAGATGGTGATTGGCCCCATCGTGTTCTGCGTGGTGGTGAGCGGGATGGCGAGTGCGGGCGATTTGCGCAAGGTTGGCCGAGTGGGGGTGAAGGCCGTGGTGTATTTCGAGATCATCACCACCTTTGCGCTCGTCATTGGTGCGGTGCTGGCGTGGGTCACGCGTCCGGGCGAGGGCATGAACATCGACATTCGCAGTCTCGATCCGAGCGCGATGGCGGCGTATACCGAGAATGCCAAGAGCTTGAAGGACACGGCGGGATTCCTGTTGAAGATCATCCCGAACACCGTGACCGACGCCTTTGCCAAGGGCGACATTTTGCAGATCCTCGTGTTTTCCGTGATGTTCGGGTGTGCGTTGGCGGCGATTGGCGAGCGTGGCCGACCGGTGGCGCGCTTCATCGAAGATCTGAGCCATGTCTTCTTCCGCGTGATGGCGTTCATCATCCGGCTTGCGCCGCTGGGTGTACTGGGAGCGGTGGCGTTCACCACGGGCAAATACGGTGCGGCGTCGCTCAAGCAATTGGGCTTGCTGGTGCTCATGTTCTACCTGAGCTGCTTCGTCTTCGTGACCGTCGTGCTGGGTGGCGTGTTGCGCCTGGCCGGATTCAACATCTTCAAGTTCATCAAATACTTCCGCGAAGAGTTGTCCATCGTCTTGGGCACGGCGTCCTCCGATGCCGTGTTGCCGGCGGTCATGCGCAAGCTCGAGTGGATGGGCATCAAGAAATCCACCGTGGGCCTGGTCATTCCGACGGGTTACTCGTTCAACCTCGACGGGTTCTCCATCTATCTGACGTTGGCGGTCATCTTCATTGCACAGGCGACCAATACGCCGTTGTCCACGCATGACCTGATCCTTGTCGTTCTCGTATCGTTGCTGACATCCAAGGGCGCGCATGGCATTCCGGGTTCGGCGATCGTGATTCTGGCGGCAACGTTGGCGGCCATCCCGGCAATTCCCGTCATCGGTCTCGTGTTGATTCTGCCGGTGGACTGGTTCGTGGGCATTGCCCGGGCGATCACCAACCTGCTGGGCAATTGCGTGGCGACGCTCGTCGTGGCTGCGTGGGAAAAAGACGTCGACTTCGCGAGAGCACACAAAGTCCTCGATGGCTCCCTGCCCTACGAGCCGATTGCCGTGGCGAACGAAGGTGACACCGAGAATTCGACAACTGCCAATGCAGCCCTGACGCGCTGAGCGTCGCGGCCGGGATTGCGACCGGGTTGGCATGACCGACTGAAACGAACTTCCGCCGACGCAGAGCGTCGGCACCTTTTTCTGGAGTGAATTGCAACATGGCAATCGTCCCGCAAGATCCGAACGCACCGGAATTCGTGCGCCGTTATGTCAATCTGGCGGATCCGCGTCTTGGGGCGCAGGCGCTGGAGGCCAGCGACGAATTCTTTGCGGCCAAGGAGCGCATGCTCAATCCCGAGCCGGCGGTGTTCATCCCGGGCAAGTACGACGAGAACGGCAAGTGGATGGACGGGTGGGAGACGCGTCGCAAGCGCGTGAACGGCTACGACTGGTGCGTGGTCAAGTTGGCGCGCGCGGGTGTGCTGTATGGCGTCGATCTCGACACCAGCCACTTCACCGGCAACTTCCCGCCGGCCGCCTCGCTCGAGGGCTGCTACAGCCCGAACGGTGTACCGTCCGCGTCGGCCGAGTGGTTCGAGCTGCTGCCGTCGACCACTCTGCAGGGCAATGCGCACCATTACCATGCGATTGCCGACCAGCGTGCGGTGACTCACGTGCGCGTGAACCTGTATCCCGACGGTGGTCTGGCGCGTCTGCGCCTGTACGGGTTGCCGCAGAGCGATTGGGCGGGCCGTTCGCGTGACGAGTTGATCGATCTGGTGGCGATGGAAAACGGCGGGTACGTCGTGGCGGCGAACAACCAGCATTTCGGATTGGCGTCGAACCTGCTGATGCCGGGCCGGGGTGTGAACATGGGGGATGGCTGGGAGACGCGTCGCCGTCGTGAGCCGGGTAACGACTGGGCCATCATTGCGCTGGCGCAGCCGGGCGAGATCGTGAAGATCGAAGTCGACACCGCGCACTTCAAGGGCAACTTCCCGGATCGGTGTTCCATCCAGGGGGCGTATGTGACGGGTGGCACCGAGCAGTCGTTGATTACGCAGTCGATGTTCTGGCCGGTGTTGTTGCCTGAGCAGAAGTTGGCGATGGACAAGCAGTTCTTCTTCGAAGAGCCGGTGCAGAAGCTGGGGGCGATCACGCACATTCGCTTCAACATCATTCCGGACGGTGGCGTGTCGCGTCTGCGGCTGTGGGGCCGTTTGAGTGAGAAGAAGGCGTAAAGCGCGGGGAACACGAAGAGAGCAAACAAGGAGAACGTGACATGTCGGGTCCGACGTTGAAGATAGAGCGATTGACGCGGGAGGCGTTTGCGCCGTTTGGGGATGTGATCGAGTTGTCGGGCGCGAGGCATTTTGCGATCAATGGTGGGACGACGGAGCGGTATCACGACTTGGCGACGGTGGATCTGGGGCCGGAGGGTGGTCGTACGTTGATCAATGTGTTCCGGGGTCAGCCGCGTCGGTTGCCGTACGAGGTGAAAATGCTGGAGCGTCATCCGCTGGGCAGCCAGGCGTTCATTCCGTTGAAGGCGACGCCGTATCTGGTGGTGGTGGCGCCGGTGGGCGAGTTGGATGTGAGCCGGATGCGGGCGTTTGTGTCGGAGGGTTGGCAGGGGGTGAACTATGCGCGGGGCGTGTGGCATCACCCGTTGTTGGCGTTGGATGAGGTGAGTGACTTCGTGGTGGTCGATCGTGGGGGGGAGGGGCCCAACTGTGACGAGCAGGATTTGCCGGGCGAGTATTTATTGACGCAGGCGGCGTTGGATGCTGCCCGAGCGCCAAAGAAGGCCGCGTAAGCAGTAAAAGCAACAGCAAGCATGAGATAAACGCCGGGTAAATCCCGGCGTTTCTTATGGAGGTAGAAAAGCTGAGGCGGTCATATGGGCGGAGGAAGTTGGAGCGGGTAGGAGGTTGGGAGGGACTGGTGGGGTATGAGCGATGGCGCGGCCGTCCCGCGCAGTTGCGGAGCACGTGCGGGGCGGGTGCGGCGTCGCGTTGGTGCTGGAGTCGATGGGTGTCGACGGGACTGGGGTGGTGGGAGGTGAGCGCGAGAAGCGGGCGGTGTCGGTTGAAGCGTTGAGGGCGTGGAGGGGGACGGAGCGGGGCCCCGTTGCGGCGCGAGTTGGGTCACTGTTTGAGTGACGCAATGGGGCCCCGCTCCGTCGGGGGAAAGACGCGGAAGGTGCGAGCGTGGAACTTGAAGTAGGAAATACTCGCCCACAGGTGAGCGAAGGTATCCGGAATTCCGTGTGTGAGGCGGGTTGAGATTCAGACGCCAATGTTGAATCGTTCCGGGTAAAGCAGCGCGAACTGGGTCATGGCGCTCTTCCAATCGTGCCGGGAACCGGTCCACTTGGCCACGACGTTGCGCAGCGCCAGCCAGATCAGTTTGAGTGCGGCCTCGTCCGACGGGAAGTGGCCGCGCGCCTTGATGATCTTTCGAAGCTGCATGTGCAGCGACTCGATCGCGTTGGTCGTCTATACAATTTTCCGGATGTCGGGTGCGAAGGCATAGAACGGAATCACTTGATCCCAGGCTCGGCGCCAGAGTGCGGCAATCGGAGGGTATTTCGTACCCCAAGGGCTCGTATCGAACGTATCCAGCGCCACGGCAGCCGCTTCGGCCGACGGTGCCCGATAGACCTCCTTGAGCGCCGCTGCGACCGATTTCCGGTCTTTCCAACTGGCGAAGTCCAGCGAGTTTCGGATCAGATGCACGATGCAGGTCTGGACCGTCGTTTCCGGGAAGCCCTTCAAACCGTCGACCACGGCGATCAGGATGTCCTGCACGCCGCGCAGCTTCAGGTCGTTCACCACCCGCAGCCAGAACTTGGCCCCCTCGGTCTGCTCGATCCAAAGGCCCAGCACGTCACGTGTGCCGTCGCGGCGCACGCCCAGCGCCAGGTAGATCGCCTTGTTGCGCACGATGCCTTCGTCGCGGATCTTGACTCGCAAGGCGTCGAAGAACACGACCGGGTACATTGGTTCGAGCGGCCGCTGCTGCCACTCGCGCACTTCGTCGATCACAGCATCGGTCACCGTGCTGATGAAGTCCGGCGACACCTCGATGCCGTACATCTCCAGCAGGAAACCCTGGATCTCCCGCACGCTCATGCCGCGTGCGTACATCGCGATGATCTTGTCGTCGAAGCCGGTGAAGCGTCGCTCGCCCTTGGCGATCAGCACCGGATCGAAGGTGCCTTCGCGGTCGCGCGGAATCTCGACGTCGAGCAGGTCGTCGTCGGTTGCGATGCGCTTGCGGCTGGTGCCGTTGTGATGGTTCGTGCGGCCTACCGACTTGGCATCGCCCTTCTCGTAGCCCAGGTGGTGGGTCAGTTCGCCGCCCAGCGCACGCTCGAAGATTGCCTTCTTGAGGGCCGCGAGCTGCTCGTTGATTGTGGCCCGATCCAGCGTACCGGGTACCAGTTGCTTGATGAGTTCCGGGTCCAGGTTCAAGCCCTTGCCCGGTTCAATCGTCACTTCTTCCTTGCGTTTGCGTGGCATAAAGTGGCTCCTTGGCCATCAGTTTATGCCCCACACACAAAGTTTCGGATAGGCTCGCGGCATCAAAAGAAACGAGGGCGCAAAACCATGCGCCCTCGCTTTGCGATCCAGGGAGTAGAAGCAACCGCTCAGCCTGCCGGCACCACTGCCGTCACCTCGATTTCCACTTTCGCTTCGTCCTCCACCAGATCGGCCACTTCCACGGCCGTCATCGCGGGAAAGTGGCGTCCGATCACGGCACGATAGTGTTCGCCGATCGCGGGATAGCTTGCCACATACTCCTCCTTGTTCTTCACGTACCACGTCATGCGTACGATGTGCTCCGGCTTCGCGTTACCCTCGGCGAGAATCGCGACAATGTTCTCCAGCGTCTGGCGGACCTGGAGTGCGAAATCATCCGTTTCGAAACGTTGCTGCCCGTTCCAGCCGATCTGACCACCAACGAACACGATACGGCTGCCGGCAGTCATTTCGAAAGCCATGCCATTCGCATAGCCGCGCGGTTTCGCCCAATCGGGCGGTTGCAAAACTTGCAGCATCAGGACACTCCTTCAATTACAGAATCGGGTGCGGCGTAGCACACAATCGCTTCACGCTGTGCGGTGGGCACCTCGATCGGGACGGGCTTGCCGCCCTCGCCTTTCACGACCCAGACCAGCACCAGCGTGGCTTGCAAACGCGTGTCGTCGTTCGCGCCGGCAAACCGGATGCGCAGCGTCATCGACGAACGACCCAGTCGCGTGACCTCCAGCGAGCGCGTCAGCGTCTCGCCCAAAAAACTGGGTGCACTGAAACGGCATTCAACGTTCGCCGTCGGCACTCCCAAACCATCGCGCAGATGCATCTCGCCGAACGACAGACCGAGCCCTTCGTCGCACCAGTCCTCGACCAGATCGTTGATCATCTCGAAATAGCGCGGATAAAACACGATGCCCGCCGGGTCGCAGTGCTTGAAGCGCACCAGCAACGGCTTCACGAACGCGTGTGCCGCCACATCAGCCCCCGCCATAATTTTTCCTCCTGCGTTACATCGCCTGAAAGTGAGTGAGCGCCGACTGGAGCGCCTCGCTCGCCTGCCATGGCGAGCCGGTCATTACCGCGCCATTTGCCGCAGCTTGAAGCGCTGCAGCTTGCCCGTTTCCGTGCGCGGGAGCGCGTCCACGAACTCGATCGCCCGCGGATACTTGTAGGGGGCGATGTTAGCCTTCACATACTCCTGAAGCGCCTTGACCATCCCCTCGTCGCGCGGCTCGCCCGCCTTGAGCACCACATAAGCCTTCACGATCTGCCCGCGCGCATCGTCGTTCGCGCCCACCACGCCGCACTCCGCCACCGAGGGGTGCTTGAGCAACGCCGACTCCACCTCCGGGCCCGCGATGTTATACCCGGCCGAGACGATCATGTCGTCCGAGCGAGCCTGATAGTAGTAATTGCCCGCTTCGTCGCACATGAACGTGTCGCCCGGCAGATTCCAGCCGTTCTTCACATAATTCGTCTGGCGCGAGTCGGCCAGATAGCGGCAGCCCGTCGGCCCCTTCACCGCCAGCTTGCCGACCTGCCCCGGCGGCAGCGGCTGCATCGCGTCGTCCACGATCATCGCGATATAGCCCGGCACCGGCTTGCCAATCGCACCGGGAACCACATCGCCGTTGGCCGCCGAGATGAAGATGTGAATCATCTCCGTGCCGCCGATGCCGTCGATCATCTCGATGCCCGTGGCCTGCTTCCAGAGCTGGCGGGTCGCGTCCGGCAACGCCTCGCCGGCCGACACCGTCTTCCTCAGGCTCGACAGATCGTACTTGCCGACGAGCGCCGCCATCTGGCGATAGAATGTCGGGGCCGTAAAACAGATCGTCGCGCGATACTCCGCGATGGCCTCCAGCAGCGTGTCCGGAGAGAGCCTCTCCAACAACACCGTGGCAGCCCCCACGCGCAGCGGGAAAGTCAACAGGCCGCCCGTGCCGAAAGTGAACGCTAACGGGGGCGTGCCGCAGAAGATATCGTCCGGCCCCGGCTTGAGCACATGACGCGGGAACAGATCGCACATCGCAAGCACATCGCGATGGAAATGCATCGTGCCCTTCGGCTGCCCCGTCGTGCCGCTCGTGAAGGCGATCAGACAGACGTCATCCACCGCCGTGTCGCAGGCGTCGAAACTTGCCGGCTGACGGGCCATGCGGGCCTCCAGTGAGTCCTCACCCACGTCGTGGAAATAGACCACCTGCGTGAGCACCGGGCAGTGATACTCATGCCCCGCCTGACGATTGAACTCCAGCTCCTCCTTCAGACGTCCGTCGCAAAGCGCGGCCGACACCTCCGCCTTGTCGATGATCTGCTTGAGCTCCTTCGCGCGCAGCAGCGGCATCGTCGGCACGCCCACCAGACCTGCCTTGATCACCGCCAGCCATGCGGCAGCCATGAACAGATTGTTCGGCCCGCGAAGCAATACACGATTGCCCGGCACCAGCGCCATGTCGTTGCGCAGCACGTGCGCGATCCGATCCACCATCTCGCGCAGGCCGAGATACGACGTTACCGTGCGTTTGCCGTTTTCCACCGAATAGATCGCGGGCGCGTCGCCTCGTCCCTGCGCGATCGCGCGATCCAGCAGCTCGGCGGCGCAGTTGATGCGCGCCGGGTATGCCACGTCCGGATTGTCGAGCAGAAACTCGGGCCACTGATCCACGGGCGGCAGATTGTCGCGCGCGAAAGTGTCGAGATGTCCAGATCGTTCCATGTGCTTCTCCTTGCCCCCGGTAATCAAGCATGACGTCAGCGCAGCCGTCCGACGCTTCAAAGTGCTTCCAAGTGTTCTGCAAGACGCCATGCCGTCCCTGTCTCCACAGGCTGCACTGCGCACATCACAAGCCATGTCCCACGCATCGAACCCCGCCGCCGTTCGGGCACCGGGTGCCGGAGACGGCGCTCAGCCGTCCTTGAGCAATTCGCGCGCGATGATCAGTTTTTGTACTTCCGTCGCCCCTTCGTAAATCCGAAGCGAGCGAATTTCACGGTACAGACGCTCCACGACCGCGCCCGACACCACGCCCGCGCCGCCGAACATCTGCAACGCGCGATCGATCACCTGCTGCGCCGACTCCGTCGCGAACATCTTCGCCATCGCCGCTTCACGCGTCGTGCGCAGGCCCTGCACATCGCGCTGCCAGGCGGCGCGATACGTGAGCAGCGCAGCCGCGTCCACCGACGTCGCCATGTCGCCCAGCGCCGCCTGCGTGATCTGGAAGTCCGCGAGCGTCTGACCGAACATCTCGCGCGACTTCGCGCGCGCCAGCCCCTCATCCAGCGCCCGACGGGCGAAACCCAGCGCCGCCGCGGCCACCGAGGCGCGGAAGATGTCCAACGTCATCATCGCCACCTTGAAGCCCTGCCCTGCATCGCCCAGGCGTTGCGACGCCGGCACGCGACAGTTCTCGAACTTCAGACGCGCGAGCGGATGCGGTGCGCTCACGTCGATGCGCTCGGCGATCGTCAGGCCCGGCGTATTCGCATCCACCACGAAAGCGCTGATGCCGCGCGCGCCCGGTGCTTCGCCCGTGCGCACGAACACGCAGTAGAAATCGGCGATACCGCCGTTCGAAATCCACGTCTTCTCGCCGTTGAGCACGTAGTCGTCACCGTCCGGCGTCGCCGAACAGGCCATCGCGGCAACGTCCGAACCGGCCGCGGGCTCCGACAATGCAAACGCGGCAATCGCTTCGCCCGAGGCCACGCGCGGCAGATAGCGCTGCTTGAGCGCGTCGCTGCCGGCGAGCGTGATCGCGCCGCTGCCGAGGCCCTGCATCGCGAAGGCAAAGTCGGCCAGACCGTCGTGGCGCGCAAGCGTTTCGCGCAACACGCACAGGGCGCGCGAATCCAGCCTGTCGAGCGCGCCGCCGTGACTGGCCGGCACACAGTACTTCAACCAGCCGGCGCGCCCCAGCTGGCGCACCAGCGAGACGCACGTCGCGTCCGTGTCCGCGTGATGGTCGACGCTCAGCTCGCGCGAGCACCAGCCGTCAAGCTCGGCGCCCAGACGCCGATGGGCGTCGTCGAAAAACGGCCACGCCAGAAAATCGGCGTTACGTGTGTTCTGGGCATTTTGAGGCGTGATATCGCTCATCTTGTCGTCTCGTCCCGGCGCACTCAGTCGCCCTTGAATACCGGCTTCTGCTTTGCGACAAAAGCGTCGTAGGCGCGGCGGAAGTCCTGCGTCTGCATGCAGATGGCCTGCGCTTCGGCTTCGGCCTCGATCGCCTCGTCCACGCCCATGTTCCATTCCTGATGCAGAAGTTTCTTCGTCACGCCGTGCGCGAAGGTCGGGCCGCAGGCGATCTGATCGGCAAGGGTCTGCGCGGCGGAGAGCACGGCGCCGCTGTCGTGCAGCGCGTTGAAGAAGCCCCACTGCAGGCCCTCGTCCGCCGTCATCACACGTCCCGTGTAAAGCAGCTCCGAGGCGCGCCCCTGGCCGATCATGCGCGGCAGCAGCGTGCAGGCGCCCATGTCCGCGCCGGCCAGCCCCACCCGCACGAACAGGAATGCCGTCTTCGTCTGCGGCGTGCCGAGGCGCATGTCGGAGGCGAGCGCCACCATCGCGCCGGCGCCGGCACAAATACCGTCGATGGCGCTGACGATCGGCTGCGGGCAGGCGCGCATCGCCTTGACCAGATCGCCCGTCATGCGCGTGAAATCGAGCAACTCCGGCATGCTCATCTTCGTGAGCGGGCCGATGATCTCGTGGACGTCGCCGCCCGAACAGAAATTGCCGCCCGCGCCCGTGACGACCACCGTCTTGATATCCGTCGCGTAGACGAGGCCGCGGAACAGATCGCGCAGCTCGGCGTACGAATCGAACGTCAGCGGGTTCTTCTTGTCGGGGCGGTTCAGCGTGATCGTGCCGATGCTCGGACGCCCTTGCGCGTCGTTCGACACCGACCACAGAAAGTGCCTGGCTTCATAGTTCGCGAACGGGCGCTTGTGATGCGCCATCGTCAGTTTCACGTCACTCATTGGCCGATCTCCTTTGATCTCGTCGGACCTCGCCGGGTGCAACCCTGCGTCCCTTGCGATGCCCGTCGATCCTGCGGGTTGAAATGGCGTCGCCTGCCTGAGAGCGGTGCGACGTCACGAATGTTCGACTGCGTTTCCTGCGGGGTCCCGGTCCGGCGCCCGACGGCGCCGCCGAGGTTCAGCCGACGGTCACTTCGCCGCCCGCGACCGCGAGCGACTGTCCCGTCATGGCGCCCGCACCGGGCTGGCACAGCCACAGCACGGCGTCCGCGACTTCCTGCGGCTGCACCAGGCGGCCTTGCGGATTGCGCCTGGCCAGTTCCGCGCGGGCTTCCTCCTCGCTGCGCCCCGTCTTGGCGACGATGTTCGCCACGGCGTCGCGCACGATGTCCGTCTCCGTATAGCCCGGGCAAACGGCGTTGACCGTCACGCCCTTCTTCGCCACCTCCAGCGCCAGCGCGCGCGTGAGGCCCACCACGCCGTGCTTGGCCGCGCAGTATGCCGTCACGTACGGATAACCGATGAGACCCGCCGTGCTCGCAACGTTCACGATACGCCCCCAGCCGGCCGTCAGCATGCCCGGCAGCGCCGCGCTAATGCAGTGAAACGTGCCGGTCAGGTTGACGTCGATCATCTGTTGCCAGAGGACGCTGTCCGTCTTGCCGAACGGGGCGCTCACCGCCTGTCCGGCGTTGTTCACCAGCACCTGCACAGGGCCGAAACGCTCGGCCGCACGCGCGAAGGCGGCATCGACGGCGGCCGCGTCGGCAATGTCCGCACTCACCCATGCGACCTCGCCGAGCGAGGCCAGCGCCTGCGCGCCGCTCGCCAACGCCGCCTCGCTGCGCCCGAGCAGCGTCACGCGCGCGCCTTGTGCGAGCAGCGAGCGCGCCACGGCCTCGCCGATGCCGCGCGCGCCGCCCGTCACGAGCGCGTGCACGCCCTGGAGCGTGGCGGGTACCGTGGCGGCCGGGTTGGCCTGGGGTGTCGTCGACGTCATGAACTGTCCTTATTTACCGATCTGTTGAGCGTAGGCGGCAGCACGCTCCAGATTGGTCTCGTACTGCCGTTTGCCGGCATGGTACTGCGCGGGCCAGGCGAGGTCCTTGTAGCCGATTTTCGCCGCTTCGTGCAACGTCCAGAACGGATCGGCCAGATGCGGACGGGCGAGCGCGCATAGGTCGGCGCGGCCGGATGCGATGATGCTGTTCACGTGATCGGCTTCGAAGATCGCGCCCACGGCAATCGTCGGGACGCCGGCTTCGTTGCGCACGCGATCGGCGAACGGCGTCTGGAACATGCGGCCGTAGACCGGCTTTTCGTCCTTGCTCACCTGCCCCGACGAGCAGTCGATGAGATCCGCGCCGGCGTCCTTGAAGGCACGCGCAATGGCGACGGCGTCATCCGGCGTGATACCGCCTTCCACCCAGTCGTGCGCGGAGATGCGCACCGACATCGGCTTGGCGGCGGGCCACACATCGCGCACGGCGTGGAACACTTCCAGCGGGTAGCGCAGACGATGCTCCAGCGAGCCGCCATATTCGTCGCCGCGATGGTTGGTGAGCGGCGAGATGAAACTCGAGAGCAGATAGCCGTGCGCGCAGTGCAGTTCCAGCCAGTCGAAGCCGGCCTCGGCCGCGCGGCGAGCCGCTTGCACGAAATCGTCCTTCACGCGGTCCATGTCGGCGCGCGTCATCTCGCGCGGCGTTTGCGACACGCCGTCGATATAGGGCAGCGCGGAGGCCGAAATCAGCGGCCAGTTGCCGTCGTCGAGCGGTTGATCGATGCCGTTCCAGGCCAGACGCGTCGAGCCCTTGCGCCCGGCGTGGCCGAGCTGCATGGCGATTTTCGCGTCGCTGCCCGCGTGGATGAAGTCGACGATGCGCTTCCATGCGTCGCGCTGTTCGTCGTTCCACAGGCCAGGGCATCCCGGAGTGATGCGTGCGTCGGGCGACACGCAGGTCATTTCCGCGACGATCATGCCGGCGCCGCCGAGTGCGCGGCTGCCGAGGTGGACGAGGTGGAAATCGCCGGGCACGCCGTCGACGGCCGAATACATGGCCATCGGCGACATCACGATACGGTTCTTGAGCGTGAGCTCACGCGCGCGGAACGGCGTGAACATCGGCGGAATGGCGTGCTGGCCCGCGGCGCGCGTCACGCCCGCGCGTTCGGCCAGCCAGTCCTCGTAACCTTCGACGTAGCTGGCATCGCGCACACGCAGGTTCTCGTGCGAGATGCGCTGCGAGCGCGTGAGCAGCGAATAGGCGAACTGCTCCGGGGCGAAGCGCGCGTAGCGCTCGACCGTTTCGAACCATTCGGTGGAGTTGCGCGCGGCGTTCTGGATCTTGAGCACTTCGACGCCGCGGACGGCTTCGTAGTCGGCCAGCACGCGCGGCAGGGCGTCGACGCCCTCGGTGCCGAGGCCGTCCGCGAGCGCGATGGCGTCTTCGAGCGCGAGCTTGGTGCCGGAGCCGATCGAGAAGTGAGCGGTGTGCGCGGCGTCGCCCATGAGGACGATCGGCACGCGCTTGCCATCGACATCGCTCCAGTGCACCCAGTGCTCGCAGATCACGCGCGGGAAGCGGATCCAGATGGCCGAGCCGCGCAGGTGCTTGGCGTTGCTCATGAGTTCATGGCCGCCGAGGTATTTCGCGAAGAGGTTTTCGCAGAACTTCACGCCCTCTTCCTGGCTCATCCGATCGATGCCGTGGGCCTGCCAGACCTCCTCGGGCGTCTCGACGATGAACGTCGACGTGTCGGCGTCAAACTGGTAGGCATGGGCCTGGAACCAGCCGTGTTCGGTCTTCTCGAAGGCGAACGTGAACGCGTCGAAGCGCTGATGCGTGCCGAGCCAGACGAAGCGGTTGCGGCGGGTGTCGATGTCCGGGCGGAACGTGTCGGCGTAGCGGGTGCGGATGCGGCTGTTCAGGCCGTCCGAGGCGATGACCAGGTCGGCCTGATAGCGGCGCGCGATCTCCTGATCGTCGGTGACGTCCGTCTCGAAGACGAGCTCGACGCCGAGCGCTTCGCAGCGCGCCTGCAGGATGTTCAGCAGCTTCTTGCGGCCGATGCCGATGAAACCGTGACCGCCCGAGGTGATGGTGCGGTCCTGGAAGTGGATGTCGATGTCGTCCCAGTGGTTGAAGGCGGCGTTGATCTGCGCGGCGCTCGCCGGGTCGGCTTCCTGGAGGTTGTCCATCGTGGCGTCGGAGAACACGACGCCCCAGCCGAACGTATCGTAGGGTCGGTTGCGCTCGACCACCACCACGCGGTGCGACGGTTGGCGCAGCTTCATCAACAACCCGAAATACAGGCCCGCGGGACCGCCACCGATACAGACGATATTCATCTCCAGCCTCCGGAAGTACAGATCGCGTCGCGCTTGCCGACTTCTCGACCTTTGTTAAATCGTAAATAGTTTATACCTAAAATACTAGCGAAAAAAAAATGCCGCAGCAAGGCCGGTGCCGGCCCGCGCGGCGGGGATGGGGAAAACACTTATTACGCGGAATGCAGCGACCGCGCCTCCACCTTGCCCGAACGCATGCTTTCCCTGTTGGGCAGGAAAACGGCGGCCAGGAACGTTGCACCGGTGATGACCAGGAACATGAGGCCGAGCGGCAGCCATTGCGCGCCGAACGATTTGGCAACCCACAGGCCGATCAGCGGCGTCGTGCCACCGAAGATCGCACCACAGATCTGGAAGCTCAGTGAAATGCCCGTGTAACGCATCTCGACGGGAAACGCGCGCGGCAGGTAGGCTGACAGCACCGCGTAGTACCCGCCGATAAATGTCGTGGCCACCAGAATTGCGATGGCAATATTGGCGACGTTGCCGGAACTGACAAGTTGCATCATCGGCAACGCCCACAGCGTCGCTGCGCCTGTGACGAACATCAGGAACTTGCGCTCGCCAATCCGATGGGCAATGTACGAGCCGATCGGAAAGCTCATGAGCTCGACCACACCGGTCCAGGCAATGATGTCCAGGATGTCCGGCTTGGAGACTTTCAGATAGGTCGTCGTGAACGAGATCATCAACGTCGTGACGAAGTAAAAGCCTGAAATGCCCAACATGCAGAAGGCAATACCCAGGAATAAAGCCTTCTTGTGATTGCGAAACACCAGGCGGACCGGGGCGACATCGCTGATCCTGCCTTCCGCCTTGCGCCGTTCGAGTTCGGGGCTCTCGTTGACGTTACGACGAATGATGAACGCGACGATAACCAGAACGCCGCTGATCAGGAAGGGAATGCGCCAGCCCCACGACTGGTAATCGGATTGCGGCAATCCCGACATGACACGAAAGATCAGCGTTGCGAGAATCAGGCCGACCGGACTGCCGTACTGCGGCGCCGAGGCGATGATCGTGCGCCACTTCTCCGGCGCGTGCTCGCTGGCGATCAGCACGGCTCCGCCCCACTCCCCGCCGACGGCAATGCCCTGTATCAGGCGCAGCAGCACCAGGATGACGGTGGCACTGATGCCGATGGAGTGATAGCTGGGAATCAGACCGATCAGCGTCGTAGCCACCCCCATCAGCATGAGAGTAATGATCAGACTCCGCTTGCGCCCGATCTTGTCGCCCAAGTGGCCGAAGATCAGTGCGCCGAATGGCCGCGCAACAAACCCGACAGCGAAGGTCCCCAGAGACGCCAGCGTCCCCATCAATGGATCGCCGGTTGCAAAGAAAACGTCGCCAAAAACAAGGGCGGCGGCGGTTCCGTAACAGTAAAAGTCATACCACTCGATCATCGTTCCGAAGAATGCGGCAAGTGCCGCTCGGAAAGGTTGGTGCTCTGCTGTCTTGTTCATTAACGTCCCCTGATTTCTAATCAGTCAGATCAGTTGGTTTGCCGCTGGCCCCCCCGGTTGCCAACGCTGTCGAAAGGTTCACAGGCGTAGGCAACGTGACCATTTCCAGCGTTGACGATAGCAGTCGATGGCTATAACTTATATAGCCACCAAAATACCAGTTTTAAGTCCACTTCCCCGTGAAAGAAGTGCTTCTCTCCGACCTGCTGTCGAGTGCGCTTTCGCGCGAATCGGTCCACTCGCTGCAGCGTCAAATCTACGAAGTCGTGCGTCGTGCCGTGCTCGATCACACGCTTGTTCCCGGCCAGAAAATCCCGTCGTCTCGTCAACTGGCCTTGGAATTGGGCGTCTCGCGCATCACCGTTTCGCTCGCCTACGATCGGCTTGTCACCGAGTCGTATCTGACGGCGACGAGCGGTAGCGGCACGTTTGTCGCGCAGACGGGCGCGATGCCCCGAACCGCGCCCGATCAGGCCGCGCCTGCCAAGCCATGGACTTCGCTATCTCGGCGCGGCGAGCAATTGGCCAAAGGCCCTGGCGGCATTCCGTACCACGCCGGCGCATTCGTGCCGGGTGTCGCCGACGCGACGATGTTTCCCTTCCATATCTGGAAGCGCCTGCTGACACGGCATATCGCACGTGCCAATCTGCCGCTTTCCGGGTACGCGATGGAGGGCGCTGGCTATCTGCCATTGCGTGAGGCCATTGCCAACTATCTGGGCATTTCACGCTCGGTCGTCTGCGAACCCAGTCAAGTCATCATTACGTCGGGAACGCACCAGTCGATTGACCTGTGCGCACGCCTGCTGACCGACGCTGGAGATCGCGTGCTGGTCGAGAACCCCTGTCACTGGGCGTTCCCGTCGGTGCTCGCGGCAGCCGGCTTGCACGTGGATCCGCTTGTCCTCGACGAGCAAGGCGCCAGCCTGCGAGCCAGCAAGCTGTCCAAACGCACTCGACTCGCCGCGGTGAGTCCGTCGCATCAATACCCGACGGGCGTCGTCATGCCGCTCAGCCGGCGCCTTGAACTGCTCGAGCGGGCTCGCAAGTTGGGACTCTGGATTCTGGAGGATGATTACGACAGCGAGTTTCGCTACGACGGCGCCCCGTTGCCCTCCCTGCAGGGACTCGATACGGACGGTCACGTCATCTATATGGGAACGTTCAGCAAGGCCACTTTCCCGGGCATGCGCATGAGCTACATGGTCGTGCCGCAGCATCTGGCCCGTAGCTTCTCCGCGGCTTGCGTCGAGATATACCGGCCGGGGCAGCTTCACACCCAGGCGGCACTTGCCGATCTCATTTCGGAGGGGCATCTGTCGCAACACATTCGCCGCATGAGGTTGGAATATGCGGCACGGCAGCAACTGCTGCGGGACGTCATCGGGCAGGAAATTGGCGACGCCCTGACGCTATCCAGCGCAAAGTCAGGCTTGCACGTCTTTGGACGCCTGGGCAAGGAAGTCGCGATTCAGCGCTTGCGAGACGAAGCCACTCGCCTGGGACTGATTCTCGGCAAGCCGCGCCTCGTATCCGACGCGCCCTCCCCTAACCGAAACGCCATCGTGCTCGGTTTCGGCGGCGTATCGATGGAAGCCATTGGCCCGGGCGTGAAAAAACTTGCCCAGGCCATCGAGATTGCTTCAAAGCCGCCACGCCGCTAGGCGGGCGGCTTCATGCGCGGTTCAGCGGCGTGCCAGTACCCGGGCCGCCGCATCGAGCAGGATGTCGGCATCGGCCGGCGTAAAGGCCAGCGGGGGGCGAACCTTCAGTACGTTGCCATGCAGGCCGGTCGCACTGATCAGAACCCGCTCCTCGCGCATGGCGTTGACGAACCCGGTCGTTTCTTCGCGCGCCGGCGCTTTCGTGGCACGATCCTTCACCAGCTCGACGCCAATGAACAGGCCATCGCCGCGAACATCGCCAATGATGTCGTGCTGTTGCGCGAGCTCGCGGAATCCGGCGCGCAGGCGCTCGCCCGCCTTGGCGGCGTTCTCTTGCAACCCCTCGGTCTGAAGGACGTCGAGGGTCGCCATCGCGGCCGCACACGACACCGGGTTGCCGCCAAAGGTGTTGAAGTATCGGGCTTCCTCGCCAAACACCTTGATCACTTCAGGCCTGGCGACCATTGCGGCGATCGGATGACCATTGCCCATCGGCTTGCCCATCGTGACGATATCCGGCACCACCGAGTGACGCTGGAAGCCCCACATGGCAGAGCCCGTGCGACCGAAGCCGGCCTGCACCTCGTCCGCGATGAATACGCCGCCGGCCTTGCGAATGACATCGACGGCTTTCGACAGCACGCCGATCGGGTGGCTGAACACGCCGTCGCTGGAGAAGATCGTGTCGACAAGCAACGCGGCCGGCTTGATGCCGTGACGCTTCAGATCGTCGACTGCCGCCTGTACGCGCTCGGCCAGCAATGTCGCCAGATCGACATTCGGCTCCCGGTAAGCATCGGGCGCCAACACGGTACGAACGTCGATGCCCAACGGCACAGCGGCGCCAAGTGACGGCGAGACTGCCGAGACAGATGCCGTAACGCCGTGATATGCCAGCTTGGTAACGATGATCCCCGAGCCGCCCGTGTGACGGCGGGCAACGCGCAACGCCAGATCGTTGGCCTCACTGCCGGTACAGGTGAACATTACCTGCGACAGTTCGGCCGGAAACGTTGCCAGCAGACGATCGGCATAGTCGAGAATGCCGTCGTGCAGATAGCGGGTATGCGTGTTCAGCGTTGCGGCCTGCTCCGCGATGGCAGCAACCACGCGGGGGTGAGCGTGCCCCACCGACGCGACGTTGTTGTACGCGTCCAGATACTCGTTGCCGGCCTTGTCATACAGACGTACCCCCTTTCCCCGGACGAACTGCACGGGACGCTCGTAGAACAGGCGGTACGACGGGCCGAGCACTTTGCGGCGACGCTCGATCATCTTTTTCTCATTGGCGTCCAGGCCATCGACCTTGCTCGGATCGAACGCATTGAGCATGGCTTTATCCATTGACATGCAGGCACTCCTCAAACGTTTCAATGGCACGACGGATCGTGCCGACAGTTTCGTTTCTCGACATCGTCGACATACGCAGCAGCCCGTCCCACGACAGCGGGTTGTTGCGCAGGATGTATTCGCGATTTTCCGGATGCAGCGTTGCGCGCCACCCGGTGATTGCCACGGTCGTCAGCAGTCGCGTGGCGATCAAGTCCGGCAGCAGGTCGATTTCCGCGTCGGTCAGCGGGTTGGTCGCGTGGTATCCGGCAATGAACTCGCCTGCGGTGACCAGTGGATTGCCGGTCGGGGCCAGCTGGTAAGCCGCTGCGACGCCCACATCGAATACCAGCGGCCCAATAACGATGTCGCCGAAGTCCAGGATGCCGGTGACCTTGTCGTGCCACGCCGAATCAACCATGACGTTGTAGGCGTTCAGGTCGTTGTGAATCACCTGCCGCCGCAGGCTTGCCAGTTGGGGCCTGACCTCGTGCTCGAAGCGGTCCATCAGACGTTGCGCGAGCTCACGGCGCGCCGGGTCCTCGATAAACGGAAGCAACCCACGGAGTTGATCGGCCCGTTGTGTGTCCCACAGAAACGTCCTGTACGGCGGCTCAATGTCGAAGCCCGTCAACGCCATGTCGAACTGCGCCAGGGCGCGACCCAGCGCGGCGCGTTGGGCGGCGCTGCGATTCGCCTTGTAGAGCGGAATGCCCGGCAGGAACGTCATGAGCCGGACGGCATGAGTTGCGCCGGCTGAGCCCGTATGCCAATGAATCGGTTGTCCGTCCTTGGCACGAATGATGTGCGGCACGGGCAGTGCATTCGTGGCTGCCATCAGGCGCTCCTGCACCTTCGTCTGAAACGTCGTGACTTCACGCGCCTCTGCCGGATGGGTCACCTTGAGCAGATAGTCGACGCCATCGCCCGTCTTCAACTGAAAGTTCTGGTCACGCTCGCCCGTCAATGCCGTGATCTCACCTGCCACGCCGAACACGTCGAGGGCAAGTGCCCGGACCTGCTCAAGGGGCCATTTCTCAACACGCGCATTGAGCACCTCATCGGCCTGGAATTCGAGATTCTCGTTCTTCATCGCTGTTTTTCCTCGAGACCACACCAGCCTGCGATGAAGAGCGCGAGCGTCTTCGTCACCTGTTTGACGGACGCCAGATCGACGGATTCGTCATAGCCATGCGGCATGCGGCAACGAGGGCCGTAGACGATGGCGGGCGTGTCTGCGTAGAGTCCGAAGAACCGTGCGTCGGTCGCGGCGGACGTTGCGTGCTCGAGCAGCGGCTCACGAAATACCGCCTCATGTGCCTCGCGCAACACTGACTCAACCTCTTCTGAGTTTTCCAGTGCATACCCGTCCGCCATGAACCCGTGATAGATCACACGCGGCGGGTGATCCCGCAGGAATTCATCCGCTGCCGCAGCTTGCGCGATAAAGGCTTCGATCTCGGCTCGCGTGTCGGCCAGGCGCTGGCCTGGGTAGACGGCCACACGCATGTCGAAATTGCACCAGGCCGGCACGCTGGACGGCCAGTCGCCACCGACGATCTTGCCCAGATTGAAGCGGATGGGGTGCGGATGGTCGCAGAAGTGTTTGTGGTGCACCTTGCGCTCATTCCAGCGGGTCTCCAGTGTCTTGAGACACTCGATCAAGTACATCGCCTTCTCGATCGCGTTGGCGCCGCCACCGGAGAAAGCCGCCGACGCGTGCTGCGGATCGCCATCTACCTGTACCTGGAACCAGATCGGGCCGACCTGAGCCCGCAGCAGTTTGGGTTCGAGCGGCTCTGGAATGAAGGCGGCGTCCGCACGATATCCGCGGGCAAGGCAAGCCAGTGCGCCGTTACCGGTGCACTCTTCCTCGACGACGGATTGCAGGAACACGTCCGCTGCCGGCTGCAAACCGATACGACCCAAGGCATCCATGGCGGCGACACAGGCCAGCAGCCCAGCCTTCATGTCTCCGGCGCCACGTCCGTACATCCAGCCATTCACGATCTCGGCACCGTACGGGTCTTTTGTCCAGCGATCCGTCGGCCCCACGGGCACGACGTCGATGTGCCCGTTCATGATCAGCGAACGCCCCGTGCGTGTGCGGCTCCGATGCGTGCCGACGACATTGATCGCTTCGTCATAGGACACGGCCACCGGCGAGAAGCCCGGCAGTTCGCGGATCTCGTCGACATCGATCTTCCAGGAGTCCACGTCGTAGCCACGGTGCCGGTAGACATCCGCCATGAAGGCCTGGGCCCTGGACTCCTCGCCACGCTGGGACGGGATCCTCACCAAGTTCGCAAGCAACTCCACCTGCGCATCGAAGCCGGCATCGACGGCGGCGCAGAGGTCTTCTTTCAGCTTTTCGATTTCTCCGAGGCGCATCAAGCGCCCCCCAGGACGGTCCCCGTTTCCTTTCACCTGCATGTCCGCTCCGCGTATTCACACACCCAAAGAGGACTTAATATTATTTTCTTTCCTAAATATCCTGTATAGCCACTCTGATGTTTTTCTTATGTACGGTCGAACCACCACGACCGCTTATGGCGAGTCGTGAGGTCGGTACGTGAGCTTGAAATATCGTACTCACCCCAAAGCCCCGCCAGTCATGTTCCGTTCGTGAGACTTCCGAATACGGTGGACTGCCAGTTCCAGCCGCCACAGGGCGCCCCGTCAATTCGGCTCGCCCTGTAGATCTTCGTAGGTAGCCACCTCGCCTCGCGCCCCTCCTTATTTCGCCCCCATCCGGAAGCGCGCGATCAGCAGCGTCGTCAGGCTGATCACCGCACCGACCATCAGGTACAGCCCGGGCGCCAGCTTGTTGCCCGTCGCCGCGATCAGCCATGCCACGGCCAGCGGCGTGAAGCCACCGAAGATCGTCGTCCCGAGGTTGTAGCCGACGGCCATGCCCGTCGCGCGCGTTCTCGTCGGAAACAGTGACGACATCAATGCCGGAATCGGCGCGAAATACACCGCCTTCAACGTGCCGACCCAGAGCATCACCACCATCATCGTCGCCAGCGATGCATGCGCATTCATGAACGCGAACGCCGGATACACCGTGCACAGGAACAGCACCCCGGCCGCCAGCATGATGCGGATGCGACCGACCTTGTCCGACCAGTGCCCCACAAACGGCGTGAGCGTCATGATGACAAAGCCCGTCACCAACGTCGCGATGAAGCCCTGCGACGGCGGCAAGCCCAGTTGCTTCGTGGCGTACGTCGGCATGTAGAGAATCATGTAGTTCGCCGTCGTCGTCAGAATCAGCGCGCCGATGGACACCAGCAGCCGAGACTTCTGCGTGGCAAGCACCTCCCACACCGGCGACTGGCCGTCTCCCGCCTGCGTCGACTTCTCGGCCTGCTTGCGCGCAACATCCTGTTCGAACGCTGGCGTCTCGTCCATGTATCGACGAATGTACAGACCGATCGGACCGACCAGCATGCCGAACAGGAACGGAATCCGCCAGCCCCACGACTCCAGTTGCGGCTGCGTGAGCGCACCGGTAAGCACCGCCCCGAACGCCGATGCCAGCAACGTGCTCGCGCCCTGACTCGCAAACTGCCAGCTCGACATGAAGCCCGGCCGGTTCGGCACGTGCTCGACCAGGAACGCCGTCGAGCTCCCAAACTCCCCACCCGCCGAGAAGCCCTGCATCAGGCGCGACACGAAGATGCCGATCGGCGCCCAGACGCCGATCGCCGCATACGTCGGCATGAACGCAATCAACCCCGTACCCAGCGTCATCATCGCGATCGACAACATGAGCGACGCCCGGCGGCCCCGCCGATCGGCGTATGCACCCAGCACGAACGCCCCCAAGGGGCGCGCCAGATACGACAGCGCAAACGTGCCCAATGCCATCAGCAACGACACCGTCTCGTCATGCGCGGGAAAAAACAGCTTCGAGATCGTCACCGCGAAATAGCCGTAGACGATGAGGTCGTACCATTCGAGCGCATTACCGATGGACGTCGCGGCGATCAGCTTGTAGACGGGCACGTCGCCGCGTGCTCCATTCCTTTCCGTCGCGGATGCACCATCCGCTTGGTCCGCCCTGGCGGCGGCAGCAGCACTGTTCATTGCGGTTTCCCCTCTCTCAGGTCCACGTCCCCCAGATCCCAGAACAGCCCCGCCATGATCTGCAACGCTTCACGCGCAACCGATCCCAGCAGATGTTCGTCCGGCGCATGCTGCGAGCACGCCGGGTACGAATGCGGCACCCACAGCGTCGGCAGCCCGAGCACATCGGCGAACACGTCGTTGGGCAACGTGCCGCCCAGGTTCGGCAGCAGGACCGGCGCCTTGCCGGTCGTCTCGCGCATCGACGCGAGCGCCCACAGCACCCACGGATCCTCCGGGTCGAGGCGCGTTGCCATCACACCGCGCTCGACTTCCACATCGATCATCGGGAACCCGTGTGCATCGAGATGCGCGCGCACGATCTCGCCCAGTCGCTCCCAGTCCGTGCCGACCACGAAGCGAATCTGCATGTGCGCATAGGCATAGGGCGGAATCGCGTTCACCGGCTTCTCGGGATTGCCTGTCTTGAACGCCAGCACTTCGATGTTGTTCCACCCGATCACGCGCTCGGTCGGCGTCAGGCCCGGCTCGCCGTAATCGACGTCGACCTCGGGATCGTTCGGGCCGCCGCCCACGTCGAGACCGGCCAGCGCACGGCGCACCGATGCCGGCAACTCAGGCGGACGCAGACCCTCGATGAGGATCTTGCCGTTGCCGTCGACCATCGACGCAATCGCATTCGCCAGCACAATGCCCGGGTTGCGCAGCAACCCGCCCCAGTTGCCGGAGTGATGCCCGCCTTCGCGCAGATTCAGACTCAGTTTGAAATTGACGAGACCGCGCGAGCCGAGGAACACCGTCGGACGGGACGCCGCCAGCCGCGGGCCGTCGGACGCGATGAGCACGTCGGCGCGCAATTCATCGCGCAACTGCTCGCAGATCGCATGCAGCCCGGGCGAACCCATCTCCTCGCCCATCTCGACGATCATCTTGACGTTGTAGCCAAGCTTGCCGCCCCGCGCCGCCAGCACTTCCGCCAGCGCCGTCAGGTTGATCGTGTGCTGCCCCTTGTTGTCGGCGGTGCCACGGCCGTACCAGCGGTCGCCCTCCACCACGATCTCCCACGGCTCGAGGCCGTCGCGCCATTGCGCGTCGTAGCCGCGCACCACGTCGCCGTGTCCGTAGGTCAGCACCGTCGGCAGGTCGTCGCCTTCGTGGCGCTGTGCGATGAGGAACGGCCCGCCGCCCGGCACGGGATTGGGCACGATGCGGGACGTGAAACCCAGCGCCGCGAGGGCGGGCGTCATCTCGTCGGCGAGATAGGCTTGAAGTATGTCGCCGCTGTCCGTCTCCTGACTCTCGGTCCTGTAGGCGACGCGGCGGTTGAGGGTTTCGAGAAACGCACCCGAATCGTACTGGGCGGTGGCTTGGGAAATCGCTGCACTACGGGTCACGGCATGTCTCCAGATGGCTTGTGAGGGCACGGCTGCCGGTCTTGCTCATCACTGCGACGCGTGTCGGTGGCACGCTGCGGCACAACCGTTCAGGCCATTCTAGGAGCGGGTGTTTTTGACAACAATGATAATATTTCGAAGGTTTCATTGCCGTTTCGGCAAAGCAGGAATGCCGCCGGAACGCCGCTTTCGCGCCGTCACACACCGGTTGCACACCCCTTTACACGCCATTGCACGCTCAACCACCGCCATGCAAACTCACGCCCTGCGCTACTTTCTCGAAGTCGCCCGCACCGGTTCGCTCAGCCGCGCGTCGGAACGGCTGCATGTCGCGGTGTCCGCGCTCAGCCGTCAAATTGCGAAACTGGAAGAGGATCTGGGCACGCCGCTGTTCGAGCGACGTCCGCGCGGCATGGTGTTGAGCGAGGCCGGAGAATTGCTCGCGGACCATGCGCGCCGGGTGCTGCTCGATACCCAGCGGGTCACTTCGGAAATCCGCGGCCTCTCCGAAGTGGGACGCGCCACGATTCGTGTGGCCGGCGCCGAAGGCGTGGCCCGCGAATTTCTGCCGCAGGTGTTCGCTCGCTTTCGCGAGGCCTATCCCGGCGCGCACTTTCTGCTCGACGTCGTATCGCCTCCCGACGCCACCGCGCGTGTGCGGGACGGCGAAGCGGACATCGCCGTGTGCTTCAGCGTGGCGCCGGAAAAAGGCGTCCAGGTGGTGCACACGCAACCGGCGCCGATCTACGCGTTGATGGCCAAGCGCCATCCGCTGGCGAAGCGCCGCGACATCGCGCTCGCCGACCTGCTCCCCTACCCGCTTGCGCTATCGAACGCCGGCGTGACCATCCGGCAGATGTTCGATTTGTGTTGCACGCTGGAAGGCCTGCTGTTCGAGCCGGTGTTCATCAGCAACTATCACGCAGCGCTGCACAGCTTCGTGCGCTCCGGACACGCCGTCACGCTCACGGGCTTGCTGACGGTGCGCAGCCGGCTCGCGCCCGAGGGCCTTGTCGCCATCCCGATCCGCAATCCGGCGCTGCACCAGCGCTCGCTGCAAGTGCAGACCATGGCCGGACGCACCTTGCCCGCCCCCGTCGAAGCCTTCCTCGGCCTGCTCATCGACGCCATCCGGGCGCCGGAAATCCTCGACGAGCCGTCCACCTGACGGCGTCGCGCCCCGCCTCCTGCATCACGCCCCCGGCGGAGGCGGTGTCGCGGAAACGGCCCGGGTCTGGGCGTCGTCGCCATCGTCGTTGGCTATCTGCTCGCGGTCGGTCAATTGGCCGAAGATCCACGACGAACAGCAGGTGATGAAGCCGACGCACGCGAACGTCGCCCGGAACGCCGGCAGTGCCCCCACGCCGGTGTTCTCACCGAACGCGCCCGTGAACGTCACGAGCAGCGCGCCGCCGACGGTCAGGCCGAAGCTCATCGCCAGCATCTGCACGAGCGAGAACAGGCTGTTGCCGCCGCTCGCGTCGTCCGGGTTGAGGTCCTTGAGCGTGAGCGTGTTCATCGCCGTGAACTGGATCGAGTTGATACCGCCCAGAATGCCCAGTTGAACGATCAACAGCGGTACCGGATAGCCCGGCGTGACGAGCGCGAAGCTCGCGATCACACAGCCCGCGAGAATCGTGTTCCACACGAGCACAGGCCGATAGCCATGGCGGATGACGAGATACGTCGCCAGACGCTTGGCGAGGATGCCCGTGATCGTGATCGGCAACATCAGCAGCCCCGCCTCGAACGCCGTGTACCCCAGGCTTACCTGCAGCAGCAGCGGCACGAGATACGGCACGGCCGCAATGCCGATGCGGGCGAACAGATTGCCCAGCAGCCCGACGCTGAACGTATGCACGCGAAACATCGCCAGCGAGAACAGCGGCTGCGGCGTACGGTTCGCATAGAGGCCGTAGGCGACGAACCCGGCGAAGCCCACGACCAGCAACACCAGCATCAGCGCGTGCGCGCCCGCCATATCGGCGTGGCGATCCAGCGCCAGCGACGTCGCCACCATCCCCACGCTCAGCAGCAAGTACCCCTTGACGTCGAACGACGTCGGGTGCGGCGCCCGTGCGTTGATCAGGAAAAAACGAGCCGCCACGCAGCCCAGCAGGCCGACGGGCACATTGATGAGGAACACCCAATGCCACGAGGCGACCTTGACGAACCAGCCGCCCAGCGTCGGCCCGATCAGCGGTCCGATCATGCCGGGCACCGCCACGAACGCCAGCGCCTGCAGATACTGCTCGCGAGGGAAGGTGCGCAGCACCGCGAGGCGGCCAACCGGCAGCAGCATCGCGCCGCCGAAGCCCTGCACCACGCGCCAGAGAACCAGCGCGTCGAGCGTGCTGGAATACGCGCACATCGCCGAGCCGACGGAGAAGATCGTCAGCGCGCTGGAGAACACCACACGCGTGCCCAGGCGATCGGCGAGCCATCCCGAGAGCGGGATCGTCACCGCCATCGTCAGCGCATAGGCAATGACGACCGCCTGCATGTGCAGCGGCGACTGCCCGAGGTCGCGCGCCATCGCCGGCAACGCCGTGTTGACGATCGTCGAGTCCAGCGTCTGCATGAAGAAGCCGACGGAGACCACGAACAGCATCGCTTTCTGCCGCCACGCGGCCGGATTGGGTGAGGTCATGTGTCGATGATCGGTGAGAATCGGTGAGCCATGCGCTTACATCCGCGATATGCGGATCATACCGGCCAACCACGACTGCGCACCACCGGCCGTCGTTGACAGGCCGCGCCCCGTCCCTCCCAATGCAATGCGGCGCAGTCGGGAGACCCGGCTGCGCCGCATCCGCTTCGCGGTGGACGTTCGATGAACCGCGCCCCCGGCTAGTTTCCCTTCACCGCGTTGCGCACCTGTTCGAGCGCGGCCGGGTCTTCGAGCGTGATCAGGTCGCCGGTCTCGCGGCCCTCGCAGATGGCCTGGATCGCGCGGCGCAGCAGCTTGCCCGAGCGCGTCTTGGGCAACATCGTGACGAAGAACACCCGCGACGGACGCGCCACCGCGCCCAACTGCTTGTCCACCGTCTTCATCACGTCGCCCTCGAGCGCGAGCCGCGCCTCGGGCGTTGCCGCCAGTTCCGGCTGGCGCAGCACGGCGAACGCGATGGCCACCTGGCCCTTGAGCGCATCCTGCGCGCCGATGACGGCCACTTCCGCCACCGCCGGATGGCTCGCGATGCTCTCCTCGATCTCGCGCGAACCAAGCCGGTGACCGGCCACGTTGATGACGTCGTCGGTGCGGCCAAGGATGAAGTAGTACCCGTCGTCGTCGCGAACGCCCCAGTCGAAGCTCGAATACAGCGTACGCCCGGGCACCGTCTGCCAATACGTCTTGACGAAGCGGGCGTCGTCGCCCCAGAGGGTGCTCATGCATCCCGGCGGCAGCGGCCCCTCGATGGCCAACACGCCCTTCTGGTTCGGCCCGCAGTCCTTGCCCGTCGCTTCGTCGATGAGCTTCACGTCGTAGCCATACACGGCCTTGCCTGGCGAGCCGAGCTTGCTCTCGAGGACTTCCACGCCGCGCGCCATGCCCAGAATCGGCCAGCCCGTCTCCGTCTGCCAGTAGTTGTCGACAACCGGCTTGCCCACGCCATCGGTAAGCCAGCGCGCCGTCGGCTCGTCGAGCGGTTCGCCCGCGAGGAAGATCAATCGCAGCGACGACAGGTCGTATCGCGTGAGATACGCTGGGTCCTGCTTCTTGAGCACGCGAATGGCCGTCGGCGCGGTAAAGAGTTGCGTCACCTTGTACTTTTCGACGATACGCCACCAGATGCCGCCATCGGGACGAATCGGCGTGCCCTCGTACATCACGGTGGCGATTCCCGCGAGCAGCGGCGCGTAGACGATATAGCTGTGCCCGACCACCCAGCCGATGTCCGACGCACAGAACATCGTGTCGCCCGGCTTCGCGCAGAAGATGTGCTGCATGGACGACGCCAGCGCGACCGCATAGCCGCCCGTGTCGCGCTGTACGCCCTTGGGCTTGCCCGTCGTGCCGGAGGTGTAGAGCACGTAGGATGGCTCGCTCGATTCGAGCCATTCGCAAGGGATGAAGGCGTCGAGATGCTGCTCGCGCAACGGCGCGTAATCCACGTCCCGGCCCGCGACGCGGGGCATCGGCGCGAGCCCGCGGTCGATCAGCAGCACACTCGACGGCTTGTGCTGCGCAAGCTCGATGCCCTCGTCGAGCAACGGCTTGTAGGGAACGACCTTGCCGTTGCGCGAGCCCGCGTCGGCCGAAACGATGACCTTGGGCTGGGCGTCGTCGATGCGAGCCGCCAGGTTGACCGAGGCGAATCCGCCGAACACCACCGAATGGATCGCGCCGAGCCGCGTGCATGCCAGCATCGCGAACAGGGCTTCGGGCACCATCGGCATATAGATCAGTACCCGCTCGCCGCGCGCGACGCCCAACGACTGCAGCGACGCGGCCATGCGATTCACTTCCGCCGACAGCTCGTCGTAGGTGTAGACGCGCTCCTGCTCCGTCTCCGTCGACACCCAGATCAGCGCGTTCTGCGTGCCTCGCGACGGCAGGTGACGATCCACCGCGTTGTGGCAAAGGTTGGTGCGCCCACCCACGAACCAGCGCGCGAATGGCGGCTTGTCGTAGTCCAGCACTCGCGTGAATGGCGTCTCCCAATCGATCAGCCGGGCCTGCTCCTCCCAGAACGCCTCGCGCGAATCGGGGGCGATCGAACGGGCGTGAAACGACGCATACGAAGTCATGGTGTCTCCTTGCTTTTATTGACGGACCCGCATGGCCTTGCGCGGATCGGGTCTCGCGCTCAGTGTGCGCGTTGACGCTTACGGAAGCCTTACCCGCCGCCGGCATGCACGACCGCAAACCCTGGGGATTACGAGAGGATGAGGCACCACGCGCATGTCGCGCACAACGCGCCGCGCGGATCGTGGCAGTGGTACCGTCGGCTGCGTGGCGACGAATGCCGTTTCCATTCGAGGCAAAGTTCACTCGAAGCAAAATGCGAAACAAAGCGAAAACGCCCGTGGAGGAAATCCCCACGGGCGTCCAGTCGTATCGAGCGATGCAAGGATCGCCCGGAACGGTGTTGCGATGTCTTAGCGTTGGGCCGTCTTCGTGACCTTCGCCGAAGCCTTGGCGGCCGGCTTCGCCGCCGTCTTGGCAACCGTCCTGGCCGGCGCCTTGCTGGCCGACTTGGCGGAGGCCGATTTCACCGACCGGGACGACTTCGTGTCGGCGGCGGTCTTCGTCGCCTTGGCCGGGCTGGCCGCCGGACGACGTTCGACCACGCGGATCATCTTGCCGTTCTTGCCGCGGACCAGACGGGTGCGCGGTGCGTCGTCGTCATCCTTCGCGGCGGCCGCCGGGGCTGCCGATGCGGCCACCACGCGCGATGCGTCCTTGACCGGCACATGCAGCACGAGCAGTTGACCCGACGTCAGCGTATCGCGACGCAAACGATTCCAGCTCTTGATCTGCGCAACGGTCACACCGCTGCGCGCCGCCACACCGGCCAGCGTGTCGTGCTTGCGCGCACGCACCATGACCTTGCGCGTGTCGGGCAGATCCGGCTCCAGCGCGAGCACGGCGCTGCTGGCCACGGATGCGCTGATGTCCTGATCGATGTCGTCCGAGCGCGGCACCAGCAGCGTGGAACCCGCCTTCAGGCGCATGCGCGGCGCAATGTTGTTGACCGAACGGATCACGGCGGCGTCCACGCCAAGCTTGCGTGCGACGTCTTCCGGACGCTCGCGCGAGTTCGACGTGTACGTCGTCCAGCTCGAGAGCGGTTTGTCATAGCTCTTCAGACGGCGCTGGAACACTTCCGCGCTGTCGAACGGCAGCAGGATCTGCGTTTTCGCGGCGCCCAGGATCACGGGCTTGCGGAACGACGGGTTGAGCGCGCGGAATTCGTCGAGCGGCAGATCGGCCAGCTTGGCGGCCAGCGCCACGTCGATGTCGCGCTTGGTCGTCACGCTCACGAAATACGGGTGGTTCGGAATCTCCGGCAGCTTCACGCTGTAGATATCCGGGTGCGCAATGATGTTCTTGATGGCCTGCAACTTCGGTACGTAGTAACGCGTCTCGGTCGGCATGCGCAGGCTCAGGTAGTCGGTCGGCAGGCCCTGCGCCTGGTTGCGGTCGATGGCGCGCTGCACGTTGCCTTCGCCCCAGTTGTAGGCGGCGAGCGCCAGATGCCAGTCGCCGAACATCGCGTAGAGCTTCGAGAGATAGTCAAGCGCGGCGGTCGTGGAGGCGAGCACGTCGCGGCGCTCGTCCTGGAACATGTTCTGCTTGAGGTTGTACGTCTTGCCCGTGCTCGGGATGAACTGCCACATGCCCGCGGCCTTGGCCGTCGAGAGCGCTTGCGGGTTGTACGCGCTCTCCACGAACGGCAGCAGCGCGAGCTCCGTCGGCATATGACGGCGCTCGAGCTCTTCGACAATGTGGAACAGGTACTTCTCGGAGCGCTGAATCATGCGCTCGACGTATTCGGGACGCTGCGCATACCACTGCGTGCGGTCCTGCGCGAGGTCGGTGTCGAGATCGGGAATCGAGAAGCCGTGACGGATGCGCGACCAGAGATCGGCGTCGTCGCTGCCGTAGGCCAGATCGTTGATCGAGTCGTTATCCAGATCGATCGGCTGATCGCTGGAGATACGCTGCTTGCCCTTGGCGTTCGAGGCCAGAGGTGACTTGCTCTGCGCATCCGGTGTGGAATTCGACGCACTTGTGGTTGGCGCTGTACTGGCACAAGCCGCCAGGAGCAGCGTCAGGAGCAAGCTAACGATAAGTCGCATTGATCGGGCTCGAATTGGGTGACATCTTCATGAAATTGGCAAGGATGGTAAGGAAACCCTTCGGATGCGTCAACCTTTCTGCCTAAATTTTTTGCAAAAATAGGTCAAAAACGACTCAAAAACAAGGGTAATTCCTAGGAGTGGATTCATGAGATGTGGCCGATGCGACACACCCTCAACACGCATTTTCGGTGGCGACGATGCCATCCGTATGACATCGAAACATCCCATGAGCGGCGTTCCGACAAGGCTGAGCAGGCGTGCACAAGCGTGTCAACGCCTGCTTCGTGACAGAGGTCATCGCGCGACATGCTGTTGACAGCAAGGCGCGCTCACAATTAGCGGAAGGTGTCTTTCCAGCCGCGCACGGTGGCGAAGACCGCTTCGCGTGACAGCGGCCGGCGATCGGCGTGCCGCTCGGCTGCGGCGATGACGGCGGGCGCGTCGCTGCGCAGGAAGGGATTGGTCGCGCGCTCCTGCGCGAGCGTGGTCGGCAGCGTGGGATGGCCGGCGGCACGAAGCGCCGTCGCCTCGCGATGCCATGCGGCCAGCGCCGCGTTGTCGGGGTCGACGGCAAGCGCGAAGCGGATGTTCGACAGCGTGTATTCGTGCGCGCAGTGCACGAGCGTGGCCGGCGGGAGTGCGGCGAGCGCATCGAGCGACGCGAGCATCTGCGCCGGGGTGCCTTCGAACAGACGACCGCAGCCGCAGGAAAACAGCGTGTCGCCACAGAACAGGCGAGGCGCGCCCGCGGCGCCCGCACCGAGGAAATAGGCGATGTGGCCGGACGTGTGTCCGGGCACGTCGATCACGTCCAGCGACATGGCGGGCGCGGCGATGTGCACCGTCTCGCCGCCCCGATGCGGATGATCGACGCTGGCGATGGCTTCACGTGCCGGGCCATGCACCGGTACATCGAAGCGCTCGAGCAGCGCGTCGACGCCGCCGATGTGGTCGGCATGCTTGTGCGTGATGAGAATGGCGCGCAGTGTGAGGCGGTGCGCATCGAGATAGGCGAGCACCGGCGCGGCGTCGCCCGGGTCGACCACCGCGGCATCTTTGCCGTCGTGAATGACCCAGAGATAATTGTCCTGGAACGCGGGGACGGGGAAGACGGTCAGTGTTCCGGCTGACTGTTCACTTGCCGCATCTGCGTGCGCATCCATATATACTCGCCACCATGTCAGAACGTTCGATTATAGACTGGCCCGCCTGGCTCGTCTCACCACCAGGCCGCTACGCGCTTGCATGGGAACAGACCCTCTTCGACCAATGGGTCGGGGATCTGTTCGGCTATCACGCACTGCAACTCGGCCGTCCCGAGCTCGATACGCTGCGCGAGAACCGCATGCCTTACCGCGGCCTGGTCCTTACCGCGCAGCGCGGCGTCGAAGCGCCGCCGCTCATGACCAAGGCTGCCAGCGACACGACCGGCATCGCACCCGCGAATGCGGCCGGCCCGGTCGACATGGTCCCGCGCGACATCCTGGTGAGCCGTTTCGACGAATTGCCGATCGCCACGGCGAGCACCGATCTCGTGGTGCTGCCGCACGTGCTCGAATTCGCGGAGAACCCGCACGACATCCTTCGCGAAGTCGAGCGCATTCTCGTGCCCGAGGGGCAGGTCATCATCACCGGCTTCAACAACTTGAGTCTGTGGGGCGCGCGCGAGGAGCTGGGCAGGCTGGCCGGCGCACCGTTCCTGCCGCCGGGGGCCGATCTCATCGCCTTTACGCGCCTCAAGGACTGGCTCAAGCTGCTGTCGTTCGACATCGACCGCGGGCGCTTCGGGTGTTATCGTCCGCCGCTGCGCGGCGAGCACTGGCTGCAGCGCTTCGAATTCATGGAACCGGCGGGAGATCGCTGGTGGCCGATCTTCGGCGCGCTTTACGCGGTGCGTGCGGTCAAGCGCGTGCGCGGCATGCGCTTGGTCGGCAAGGTCCGCAAGCGTATACTCGCCCTCCCGCCGGCGACTGCGCCCGTGGCGACGCCGAACACCACGCATTGCCAGATGGCGGACGCCACGGACGTGCCCGATCGATTGTTTGAGAGATGACCTTGCCGCAAGTCAATATCTATACCGACGGTGCCTGCAAAGGCAATCCCGGCCCCGGCGGCTGGGGCGCCCTGCTCGTTGCAGGCAAACACCGCAAGGAAATGTTCGGCGGCGAAGCCAACACGACCAACAACCGCATGGAACTGCTCGCGGTGATCCGCGCGCTCGAAGCGTTGAACAAGCCCTGTCACGTGGTGCTTCACACCGACTCGCAGTACGTGCAGAAGGGCATCAGCGAGTGGATTCACGGCTGGAAGGCGCGTGGCTGGAAAACGGCCGCGAAGGAACCGGTCAAGAACGCCGATCTGTGGCAGATGCTCGACGCCGTGACCCAGATGCACGAGGTCGAGTGGCGCTGGGTGAAGGGTCACGCCGGGCACGAGGGCAACGAGGCAGCCGATCGATTGGCGAATCGCGGCGTCGAAAGCCTGCGTTGAAGTTGAAAAGCAAGCACACGAGTACCGAGCACACACCATGCGACAACTGATTCTCGATACCGAAACCACCGGCCTGAATGCCAAGACGGGCGACCGTCTGCTGGAAATCGGTTGCGTGGAACTGGTCAATCGCCGTCTGACCGGCAACAACCTGCACTTCTATATCAATCCCGAGCGCGACAGCGATCCGGGGGCACTGGCGGTGCACGGGCTGACGACAGAGTTCCTGTCCGACAAGCCCAAGTTCGCGGAAATCGCCGAAGAGCTGCGCGAGTATTGTCGTGGCGCGGAGATCATCATCCACAACGCGGCGTTCGACCTGGGCTTTCTGGACATGGAGTTCGGCCGCCTGGGCTGGCCGCCGTTCATGGAGCATTGCTCGGGCCTGATCGACACGTTGCTGCGCGCACGCGAAATGTTCCCCGGCAAGCGCAATTCGCTCGATGCGCTTTGCGACCGTCTCGGCGTGAACAATTCGCACCGTACGTTGCACGGCGCATTGCTCGATGCGGAACTGCTTGCCGACGTTTATCTCGCCATGACGCGCGGCCAGGAGAGCCTCGTCATCGATGCGGGCGAGGAAGACGACGACGCGCCCGGCGGCCAACGCGAGAAGATTTCGCTGCGTCAGTTCGACCTGCCGGTGATCGTCGCGGCTGCCGAAGAAATCGCGCAGCATGACGAGTTGCTCAACGGCATCGACAAGGGTATGAAGGGCACATGCGTGTGGCGCTTCGAACCGGCACCGGCGGAAGCGGAAGGGGCGCCGGCCGCGTGAGTTTCGACGAAGGTGAAGGCACCTTGCGAAAAATTCGCACGAAGTCCTTCCCAAATGAAGAAAACGTCCCTATAATCGCTGTCTTTGCTGCTTGCGAGTCATCGCGAGAAACGGCGTGAAGTGATCGAGAGATATCGTCACGGCGGCAGCAAAAAAGGACAAAAGAAAGGTTGCAGGCTTCTGCGAAAACAGTTAAAGTTCTGCTCCTGATTGCAAAATAAAAACTTCAGCAATCGACACTAAATCATTGATTTAGTTAATGATTTGGGTGGTTAGCTCAGCGGTAGAGCACTGCCTTCACACGGCAGGGGTCACAGGTTCAATCCCTGTACCACCCACCAGATTTGCGCGAATCGCGCAGAATAAGGCCCTCAGGCAAATGCCGAGGGCCTTTTCTTTTGTCGCCGAACCTCTGTTCAAAGGCTTTAGGTGCAAAAGTGGCGAGCATCACAGGTCATAAGACACTGGCAATGCTCCAGCAGCACCAGTTGCTACAGGCTCTGCGCCGACGGCGAGAAGATGATCTTGAGCTTCCCCGTGTAGCTGCCGGCACTTTTCTCCTTGGCATTGAATTCTGGCGTTTCCAGCGTCAACGGCATCGGCTTGCACAGGACGGGCACCGGAATGTTCGGTAGATACACCGACCTGACTTCGGCGCTGTTTCCCCCGGGCAGGCTGACGGTTTCCCCATTGATAAACGTCTTACGTTGACCGTTATGCACGTACGTTACGCGGTAGTCGATTCGCTCCCGTGGAGACTGACCTGATGTCCCGTCGCGGACGACTGAGAAGTTTCCCGGCGCTCGTTGCGGCACCGTTAGACCATCTTTGATCGTCACATCGAACAGCGAACTATGCGCACCGAAGCCATCGTACAGGCACATGTCGATATTCCGATGGCCGGTTGTCCGGCCGTCACGGCTGACTTGACCGGTTAAACCGAGGTCTACCGTCGGCGTTGTCGTATGGTGCTCCGGGAGGAAGATTTGGACGTTCTTCGTGTCGGTTACGCGCAGGGTGATTTCGGCGTTGGCTACTGCGGCTTGTGGGAACCCGGGGTCCCATTTCAACTGCTTAAGTTTGAGATGCGCCTTCCAAATACCGCCTGCGGGCAGCTTCTTTAGTTCGGACGCGGGGATGCGGACATCGATCCGCACCGCAGTCACGCCATTGATGGAGTTGGCGCCGTGAAGCGCGGCTTCGACACCCGTATGCTTGAGTGCAGCCAACTCCAAACTGTAGGTAGCCCCACTCCTAACTTCCGTAAACCGGAGTTTCACGGTAGGCCCAGCGGGGGCCCCCCAAACCCCCTTGGTGGCGCAAGCTCCGTACCGATCGTCAGTATCCGAATGGCAAACCCAGAAGTTTCGCTTCAAATCGTTGTCCTCTGGTGTGGCGTCTTCGGCGGCCAACTTGTTATTCCAAATGACCACCTCAGTCGGATTATCCCGTTCGAACCTCTGTTCGACCTTGTCATCCCAGTCGTGAGGGCGAAGCGCTGCCGCTACCGCGCCCTGCGAGGCGAGGACTAGTGTCATCGATAGCAGCGGCATTAATATGAATGCACGAAGAATTCTCATGTTGACCTCCGGCCCTATAGTGAAATGGGCCGAGAGCCCAGCAGGCTGAATTATTTCGCCTCCGGGGCCGTGTGTATGTCGGAATATTCTGGTTTGCTGCTAGGCGGCTCATCCTTACCCCGCCCCTGCCCCGGATTGTCTCGCCCAACTGGTACAGCCCCACTCCCTGCCCCGTCAGCCGGTCATGGCCGATGTGGAGGCGCAGATCAATGTCGAACTTACCCGGGGTAGTCCCGAGGTGAGGGCGAACTATATGAAGCATTTCAAGAACGACGTGGGAACGTTCTCCAAGGCCAAGGCGACAGCCCACGCACTACAACGGCAAGATGACGCGAACACAGCCGGCAGTGCAGATGTGCGCCTGCGATTCACGTACATCTTCAGGCACCACAGCTTGTCACCGTGGTTAGCATGCGGCGGTAGCGCAGGAGCAGCTCCGCGGAGCGTGCAAGCGAAGGGAGCCGTTCACACGGTAGAGGTCAAAGGTTCAATCCCTGTACCACCAAAGTCGAAGGGCCGACGATACGTCAGCCCTTTTTGTGCTCCGGTGGCGAAATCCCGTCTCGCTCTTCTCGCTCGTATCCTCGATACAGGCAGCGGGAGCCCACCACGCGTAGTGCCCCACGCCCGTCCCTTCATCCCTGCCTCGCAATCACCGCTTGAATCCCGCCGCTCCCGTCACCTGCACATCCGGTCCGCGCAGCGAATAGACAAGGCCCGCATTGTTGGCAGCGGCGCCCGTCAGCATGCCTTGCGTCGTCAGCGTGCAGTTGCCGCCCGTGCAAGCACCGCCCGTCACGTTTTGCGTCAGTGTAATGAATGCGGCACGCGAGCCATCGGCGCCGACTGTCGTCGTGCCCGCCCCCGTCACGTATTTCGGCCCGGCGTTCATCGCAATGTTCAGGTTCGGCGTAACGCTGTAGCTTCCGCTCACAAACGCGATCGACAGCGAGCCGGAGAGCTGCCCGATCGCGCCCGTCAATCGATCGATGGCAGGCGTTGCGCCGGCAAGCGTGTACGTCATCGTGCCCGAAACGGGCAGCGCGGCGTCCGGTGTCAGGCGCCCTACGACATAAGGCATGCCCGACGGCAGCGTCGTGAGATCGATCGGCAATCCATGATCCGTCACGGTGCCCGCCACCCAGCGCCCCCAACCAAGATCGTTGAGGTGACCGGCATTCGCAGCCGTAACCGCGGAGTTCACCATGAACGGCGAAGTTGTGCCGGTGAACTTCGTCAATACACTCTGCGAATCGAAGACGGCAGGACCAACGCCGAGATTGGCAATACCGTCCGAGCCCCAGTTGGCGAACGTGTAGCCCGCACCACTCAGCAAAGGCAGGACGACGACGGGCGGAGGCAGCGTCGGGATTTCCGGCGAGGCCGGCACAGCGATGGGGATCACGATGTCGGGATCCCCCTTGGGCCCACTGGGCTGAGCCGTCAAAAACACCGGCCGCGGCGCGAACAGCAACCCCGGGTTCACCGGCAGGACGACGACAGGGGGTGTCATGTTCTGCGGCGTGAATCCGAACCGGCCCGGACCAAACGTCTGTGCCCCGCCAGGATTCGTCACGTTGATCAACCCGTCCAACACTTGCACGTAGGTTCCGGTGCTGCCCGCCACCGGCGCAACACCCGGCGTCACAGGCCCGGCCGGTTGGGTCGACGACGAATTGACAGACTGCATGAAGCGACTGAAATCCAACGTCTGCGCAAATACCGCGCCCGTCGCGCAGAACGTCGCTCCGGCCATGAGCCCCGCGAGGCCGCGCGCCAGCCAACCGCGCTGAAAGGTGGATGTCGAGAGCTTCATGATGTCCCCACGAAAAAGGGAATGGCGAAAGTGCGTGCCGCGCATCGCAGCGCACCGGAGATCAACGGAAGTCATAACGCGCGACGATTTCGTAAACACTGCGGTGATAGTCGTACAGCGCAAGGTTCGAACGGCTGCGAGTGAAGCTGTACTGCGGCGTGATCGAGAATGCCTTCGTCACGAAGTAGGAATACCCGGCGCGCACATCGAGCTGACGATCGAGACGCTCGACCAGAAACATGCTGTCGACGGCGTCGTAGTTGCGTCGCTCGAAGCTCACGTTCGTGAACAACACCTGACTGGGCGTCACATGCCACTCGCCGCCCGCGCGCCCACCCCACAGGTGATTGCCGAACGCCGCCGCGTTGTCGTCCTTCGGACGCTCACGCCCCGCGTACATCGACGCGAATACCACCGGCGCGCCGTACACCGATGCGAATCCCTTGACGAGCGACGCCCCGCCGACCGCGCGGTTCACATCACGCGCATTGGTCCCCATATAGCGCAGCGGGGTGTATTGCGCGAACGCCGCCGCCTGCAGGCCATTGCCGAGGTCGCGCGTCCACTGCGCCGTGAAGCCATTCAGGTTGCGATAGCTCTCCGCATCGAGCCACATGTGCTGGTTCACGTACTGCAGGCCGAAGTTGTTGGCGCCCGACAGCCAGTTCGCGCCCAACTGCAGCGCGTAGCTACCCTGATCGAACGCGCGCGCATTCTGCCCGTAACGGCGCACGTCGACGTCGGCGCCGGCGGAGACCACGAGGTTGTCCGTCACGGCGTGGCGCACCAACATCCCGCCGCTCACGTCGGCAAAGTTCGACGCCGTGCCGCGCGCCGCGCCATCGAGCACGAACACCAGGCCGCCAAGGGCGGGAATCGCAATCGAGCCGTTGGTCGTCGCGTTGTTCGCATTGGTGTCCCGGCCGAAACTGCCCTGCACATAGCCACTCCACGCGGTGCGCTTGCCGACCGGCGCGTCGATGGCATTCAGGTAGGCCTGAATGACGGGACGCACGCCCTCGGGGACGTCATGCGACGCAACGCTCTGGAATTCGCGCCGGGCCTCCTCACGCTGGCCGAGCAGGAAGTATGTCCGTCCGAGCTCGAGGTGCGTGGGGCCGTCGTCCGGGCGCGCCGCCGCGCTGCGTTTCAACGCCCGCGCCGCAACGTCCAGATGCCGGCTGTCGGCGGCCGCAATGCCGAGCAGATAGTCGTAGTCCGCGTTGCCCGCCAGTTGATCCTCCAGCGGCGCCAGCAACGCGTAGGCGCGATCGGGTGACTTCGCGCGCATGAGCTCACGCGCCTGTTCGAGCGCCGCGTGGCTCGCCTCGGCGGAAACCACCACGGTATTCGATGAAATGGGCGCGTCAGCCGCCGAGGCCAACGGCACGCCAGCGGTGAAGACGACAGAAAGCACCGCTGCGGCGAACGCACCCCGGCCAAGCGTTAGAACGGACATGCCATGAATCCCCGGTACGGCGAGACACCGATTCGCTGGCCGTCTCTTATTTGTTTGTGTTGTTGGTCCGCGCCTCCCACGCCGTCGTTGCTTCTGTGTGCATTCTGATTACCGCAACGACAGCCCGCGCCTGGCCCACCGTTCGGGAAGCGACTGCTTCGGGGGCCGATATGCTGAGCGGTTGGGCGCCATTAGAGCGCAACGCCTTTGCGCTGACAAGAAAGAAATCAGACGCGCGTTGCGAGTGTCGCGCTGGTGCCTCATCCGAAAAGCGGAGAAGTCACCAAACCGTCACCCGCACATCGACATCAATATTTCCTATTGAAAAATAAAATTTAATAGTAATTGATATCCATCGGCACCACGCCGCCACCCGCGCCACGCCTAGGCTTGTCCGGATCTGCTGAATTTTCAACGAAATTATGAGGCCTACAGCACCAGTCTTATATAAGACCCAAGCATTCACATTACGAAAAGGCATTTCAGTTTTGCCCTCGACCCGTGTCACAATCGGGGAAATTTGTCATGGCTAGCGGACTGTCACCCCAGTCAGCGGCGTTCCCCCACCTTTTCCTGATTCTTGAATCCGAGACCAGCGATGAGCACGCAGCAACCCAGCATCATCTACACCCTGACCGACGAAGCACCGCTTCTGGCCAC
Source organism: Pandoraea pulmonicola (assembly GCF_000815105.2). Lineage (NCBI taxonomy): Bacteria > Pseudomonadati > Pseudomonadota > Betaproteobacteria > Burkholderiales > Burkholderiaceae > Pandoraea > Pandoraea pulmonicola. Next base: position 4,030,129 of record NZ_CP010310.2, read on the forward strand.
CGGCTCCTTCCTCCCGATCATTCGCGCGTTTACCGCCCCGGCGGGCGTGACGGTCGAGACGAGCGACATCTCGGTGGCAGGCCGTATCCTCGGCGAATTCCCCGAGTTCCTGACCGAAGAACAACGCGTGCCGGATAACCTCGCCGAGCTGGGCCGTCTCACGCAACTGCCGGACACGAACATCATCAAGCTGCCGAACATCAGCGCATCGGTGTTCCAGCTCCAGAGCGCCATCAAGGAATTGCAGTCGAAGGGCTACAAGGTTCCGGACTACCCGGAAGATCCGAAGACCGACGAAGAGAAGGCCATCCAGAAACGCTACTCGAAGTGCCTCGGCTCGGCCGTGAACCCGGTGCTGCGCGAAGGCAACTCGGATCGCCGCGCGCCGCTGGCCGTCAAGAACTACGCCAAGAAGCACCCGCACAGCATGGGCGAGTGGAGCATGGCTTCGCGCACGCACGTCGCGCACATGAAGCATGGCGACTTCTACCACGGCGAAAAGTCGATGACGCTCGACCGCGCCCGTGACGTGAAGATGGAACTCGTCACCAAGAGCGGCAAGACGATCGTGCTCAAGCCGAAGGTCTCGCTGCTCGACGGCGAAATCATCGACAGCATGTTCATGAGCAAGAAGGCGCTCTGCGCGTTCTACGAAGAGCAGATGGAAGACGCGCGCAAGACCGGCGTGATGTTCTCGCTGCACGTGAAGGCCACCATGATGAAGGTCTCGCACCCGATCGTGTTCGGCCACGCCGTGAAGATCTTCTACAAGGAAGCCTTCGAGAAGCACGGCAAGCTGTTCGACGAACTGGGCGTGAACGTCAATAACGGTCTCGTGAACCTGTACGAGAAGATCGAATCGCTGCCGAGCTCGAAGCGTGAAGAGATCATCCGCGATCTGCACGCCTGCCACGAGCACCGTCCGGAACTGGCCATGGTCGATTCGGCCAAGGGTATCTCGAACCTGCACGCACCGAACGACGTGATCGTCGATGCATCGATGCCGGCCATGATCCGCATCGGCGGCAAGATGTGGGGCGCCGACGGCCGTCCGAAGGACACGAAGGCCGTGATCCCGGAGAGCACGTTCGCCCGCATCTATCAGGAAATCATCAACTTCTGCAAGACGAACGGCGCGTTCGATCCGACCACGATGGGTACGGTGCCGAACGTGGGCCTGATGGCGCAGAAGGCCGAAGAGTACGGCTCGCACGACAAGACGTTCGAGATCGCCGAAGACGGCGTGGCGAACATCGTCGACATCGCCACGGGCGAAGTGCTGCTCTCGCAGGACGTGGAAGCCGGCGACATCTGGCGTATGTGCCAGGTCAAGGACGCGCCGATCCGCGACTGGGTGAAGCTCGCCGTGAACCGCGTGCGCAACTCGGGCATGCCGGCCGTGTTCTGGCTCGACCCGTACCGTCCGCACGAAGCCGAACTGATCAAGAAGGTCGAAAAGTACCTCAAGGACCATGACACCACGGGCCTCGACATCCAGATCATGTCGCAGGTGCGCGCCATGCGTTACACGCTCGAGCGCGTGATCCGCGGTCTGGACACCATCTCGGTGACCGGCAACATTCTGCGCGACTACCTCACCGACCTGTTCCCGATCATGGAACTGGGCACCAGCGCCAAGATGCTGTCGATCGTGCCGCTGATGGCGGGTGGCGGCATGTACGAAACGGGTGCTGGCGGCTCCGCGCCGAAGCACGTCAAGCAACTGGTCGAAGAGAACCACCTGCGCTGGGACTCGCTGGGTGAATTCCTGGCGCTGGCCGTGTCGCTGGAAGACCTTGGCATCAAGACGGGCAACGCGCGCGCCAAGATCCTCGCCAAGACGCTCGACGCTGCCACGGGCAAGCTGCTCGACAACAACAAGAACCCGTCGCCGAAGACCGGCGAACTGGACAACCGTGGCAGCCAGTTCTATCTGGCGATGTACTGGGCGCAGGAACTGGCCGCGCAGCAGGACGACGCCGACCTGGCGAAGGCCTTCGCCCCGCTGGCCAAGCAACTGACCGAGAACGAGAAGACCATCGTGGGCGAACTCGCCGACGTGCAAGGCAAGCCGGCCGACATCGGCGGCTACTACAAGCCGGACTTCGCCAAGCTCGAACAGGTCATGCGCCCGAGCAAGACGTTCAACGCCGCGCTGGAAAGCGTCGCGAAGGTGGCGTAAGAAAGACGGCAATCCCCGTAAGCGCAGCTAGGCGGCCACCACCGGCGCCTTGCTCGCGAACCGGACCGTCAGACGCAAAGAAGCCGGCAAACGCCGGCTTTTTTGTTGCTTTGTTGACTTGCTACCGCACTACGGGGCGAGGAGCGCTTCCCCGCAGGAGATGCGCTCCGCACATGGCCCGCTCAGCGATTGACCTGCGCCTTCGATTGGGTGAGCGCCAGCACCGCCCCCAGGGCCAGGGCTGCCGACACGCAGTACATACCGGCGTTCGTGCTTTGCGTCGCATCCTTGAGCCAGCCGATGATGAACGGGCTCACGAATCCGGCCAGGTTGCCGATCGAATTGATCATGCCGATGGCCGCCGCGGCCGAGCCGCCCACCAGCAGCGCGCTCGGGTACGTCCAGAACACCGGCATCGTGGCGAGCATGCCGGCCGTGCCGACCGACAGGGCGACCATGGCGAGCGGCACGTTGTTGCCCCACACAGTGCTCAGGTACAGGCCGACGGCGCCGGCCAGCGACACCACGGCGAAGTGCCAGCGGCGCTCGCCCGTCCGGTCCGAACTGCGTGCCACGGCGATCATGCTCACCACGGCGCAGGCGTAAGGAATCGCGGTAAGCAGACCCACGTCGAGCGCGCTCTTCACGCCGCTCGCCTTGATCAGCGTCGGCAGGTAAAAGCCAATGCCGTAGAGGCCCATCATGCAGCAGAAGTAAATCGCCGCCATCTTCCACACGCGGGCGTTGGCGAAGACCGACGCGACCGAGTGCTGCGTCTTGCCGGCGCCGTCCTGCGCGATGTTGTACTCGAGAACCGCCTTCTCGTCTTCCGTCAGCCACGATGCGGCGCGAATGCCGTTGGGCAGGTACATCAGCGTGATCACGCCGAGAATGACCGATGGAATCGCCTCGATGAAGAACAGCCATTGCCAGGCCGCCCAGCCGCCCACGCCATTGAACGCGGCGAGAATCCAGCCCGAGAGCGGACCGCCAAACACGCCTGCGACGGGAATGCCGATCATGAACAGCGCGTTCATGCGGCCACGGCGCTGCGCCGGGAACCAGTAGGTCAGGTACAGCACGATGCCGGGGAAGAAGCCCGCCTCGGCCACACCGAGCAGGAAACGCACGATGTAGAACTGCGTGGGCGTCTTGACGAGCAGCGTGGCGGCCGAAAGCACCGCCCAGGAAATCATGATGCGCGCGATCCAGCGGCGCGCACCGACCTTGTGCATGATGATGTTGCTCGGCACTTCGAAGAAGAAGTAGCCGATGAAGAAGATGCCCGCGCCCAGACCGTACACGGTCTCGCTGAACTGGAGGTCGTTCAGCATCTGCAGCTTCGCGAAGCCGACGTTTACGCGGTCGAGATAAGCCGCGACATAGCACAGGAACAGGAATGGCAACAAACGCCAGGTCGCCTTTGCATAGGCTTGCGCCTCGATTGCGCTCGCGCGCGCGTTGGGTTGGGTACCGCTAGCGATAGTACTCATGGTCTCCACTTCGAACCTCGGCTGCTCGAGCAGCCAGAATCACGACTGCAACGCTGCTCCCGGACCACTCGCACCGATCACGCTGCCTTACCCACTCGACCGCTCTGACAGACCACACGATTCCCGTTTTGCGGGAATCGATTACGCGGAGTCCGGAGCATTGTCTCCGGACGTCGCGCCCCGCCCGCAGGCCGTTACGCGACGTTTCTCACCCTGCCATCCCCTTTCGTTGTCGGGAGGCCGACGCGATTGTAAACCATAGGACACCGCTCCATCGGAACCTTGTCTCGGTCGGCGATCGAAGCGTGCAGTTCCGCGATTTGCGACGCGAAGTCCGCGACTCGACGCCCACGGTTCGACGCCCGCCAATCAGCGACGGCGCGTACGTAGCACGACGACCACACAGACGCCGATGACGGCCGCGAGCGCACCACACAGAAAGACGGCGCGATAGCCGAACGGATTCGCGACGGCGCCGGCGAGCGGGCCGGTGAGCAGGATCGCCACGTCCTGGAACGCGGCATAGGTGCCGAGACTCGTGCCGCGGCTCGCGGCCGGCGCGCGCTTGACGACTTCGATGCCGAGCGACGGGAAGATCAGCGATGCGCCGGCCCCCGCGAGCGCGGTGCCGAGCAGGGCCAGCCATGCCACGGGCGCTTGCCATACCAGCAGCAGGCCGATCGCTTCGACCACGAGCGAGGCCTGCGCCACGCGAAGGTTGCCGAAGCGCTCGGGCCAGCGTCCGCCGATCAGACGAAGCAGCACGAAGGCCAGACCGAACGCGGAGAGCGCGAGCGCCGCGCCTTGCCAGCGCGAGGCGTCGAAGTACAGCACGACGAACGCACCGACCACGGCGAAACCCACGCCCTGCAGAGCGAGCGCGAGCCCCGGCAGGAACACGATGCGCAGCACCTGCGAATACGGCAGCGCGCCGCCTGCGTGATGCGCGGGCGCGACGGCGGGAATGCGCGCGACGACGGCCCGGCCGGCCAGCGGCAGCAGCACGATGAGCACGGCGACGCCCGCGAGCGAGGTACTGCCGAAAAGCGCGAGGCCGAGCGGCGCACCCACGGCGAAGCCGCCGAAGACGGCCGCGCCGGTCCACGACATCACGCGTCCCGATTGCGCGGCGCCGAGGCTGCCGATGGCCCACGTCAGCGTGCCGGTGATGCACAGGCTCTCGCCCATGCCGAGCAGCAGTCGCGACACGGTGAGCACGCCGAGACGAGGCGCGGGTGCGACGGTGACGAGACTCGTCGCGAGCATCGCGATGCCGGAGAGTCCGACGAACAGCAGGCCGCGCATGAGCGCGACCCGGGCGCCGCGCTGGTCGGCGGTGCGCCCCGCGAACTTGCGCGTGAGCACGGTGGCGAGCGACTGGATGCCGACAGCGAAGCCGACGACGACGTTGTGATAGCCGAGCGTGTCATGCACGAACAGCGGCACGACCGAAAGCGACATGCCGATGGTCAGGCACGCGAGAAACACGTTGGCGGAAAAACGCACGAGTAACGCGGTGGCGTTCGCAGGTGCGGCGGTGGCCGCGGATTGGCCGGGTGCAGCAGTGGACGACATGAGAGAAGACTCCGTTTTTTTGAGCCGGCAGACGCGCGAAAGGCGAATCGGTGCAGATCGGTGCGAAGCGAAGAACGCACAGGCGCAACGAAACGACGCGCACGACGCAAGCCGGCGATCAGATGGCCGCCGCGAGAGCGTCGATGGAAAGGCAAGTCGGATGGACGAGGCGCGTGTGGCGCGCAGAGAACCGGGTCAAGCGCTGATTGGGCAGCCCGGCGGTTCACCAGCGAACGCACACTCCTCGACCGACGTGCCGGATCACCGGCCGCTGTCGCGGAGAATGCGTTGTTTGACGTGAACGCTTACGTGGCATCGGCGGAATTCGCCGCCGCATGCCAAAAATCAGTTCGCATTCTAGCCACGGCTTTTGCGTTACGCAAGGTGCGTTAAAACATCGTGAGCCGCGTGACGTGTCCACGCCACGTCAGCCGTCCGCGCGCAAGAGTCCCCAGCACAGGCGGTAAAGCTCGTCCTCGAATTCCGGGGTGCCGAGAAGCGGCGAGTCCTCGAGCGCGGCCGAGCGCAGCGTTCCCATGACGGCGCGCGTGAGCACGAAGACGGTGGCGGCGGTCGGCGGTCGCATCCCGGGCGCGTCGCGTCGGGCCATTGCGACGGCGATGTGCTCGGCCGCTTCGCGCATGGCCTGCATGATGTTTTCGTGGTGATCGAGCTGCCAGGCCATCTTGATGAGCGAACGCTTCACGCGCCCGCCCGCGCCGAACGCTTCGATCAGCACACGCAGACGCTCGCGGATGATGCGCTCGGGATCGGCGCCCTCCTCCGCGGCGCGTGCAATGCGCTCGTTGAGCTCGTCCATCACGCGTCGGCGTTCGCGCGCGATCATCGCGAGCAGGATGGCTTCTTTCGTTGGGAAATACTGATACAGCGTACCGATGGAAAAGCCGGCTTTCCTGGCGATGCGATTGGTCGTGAGCGCGGCTTCGCCTTCCTCGTCGAGAACCTGAGCAGTGGCTTCGAAAATGGTCTCGACGGTGTGCTGCGCACGGGCCTGCATCGGCCGCTTTCGCATGGTGGACGAGGCGTTCGGGACGGCGGGCGGCTTGGTGGCTGACATGTTGAAAACCTGAGCGGGAAGCGAGTTGCGGCGAAGCGTCCAAGAAATGAATAATGCTCACATTCGCGACGAAATTCAAGCGGCGGCACCTGCGTGGCACTACCGGCGCGCGGTTTCGTCAATCACGTTCGAAGAGGTAAAACCGCCATGAGCCACGACACTTCCCCCCTGACCGTACGCAAGCTGACCGTCGATCTGGCCAGTGGCTTCGATCGCCATTGGCACGGCGGAGATGCGTACCGCTCGATGTATTACAACGCGCTGTCGATGAGCTTCCCGGTCGGCGAGCAATCGTTCATCGACTCGGTGCGCGACACGATGGACGCGCTGCCGAACGATGCCCGCTACGACAAGCTGCGTGCCGACATTGCGCAGTTCATCGGACAGGAGGCGACGCATCGTCATCTGCATGGGCAATACAACGCACAGCTCGCGCGACAGGGGCTGATCAACCATTGGGAGAACTGGGCCACGACGCGCATTCAGTGGGCGAAGCGTCGCAAGCTCTCGCCGGTGTACATGCTCGCGGTGACGGCCGCCTACGAGCACTGCACGGCGGTATTCGGCGACGGTGCGCTTCGCTACGACCGCTGGCTGGCAAAGGCCGAGCCGAAGATGCGTCTGATGTGGCGCTGGCACGCCGCGGAGGAGACCGAGCACAAGGCGGTGGCGTTCGACCTCTATCGCGCGCTCGGTGGCAGCGAGCGGCAGCGCGTCCTCACCTATCTCTACGTGCTGTTCATGTTCGCCGTGGAAAGCCACGCGCAGACGATCAATAACCTCTGGCACGACGGCACGCTCTTCAAGCCCCGCACCTGGTGGAGCTTTACCACCATGTTCCTCGGACGCGATGGCCTGGTCTGGCGTTGCACTGGGCCGATGCTGAAATACCTTTCGCCGTCGTTCCATCCGAACCGCCACGGCGATCCGCAACTCGCGGAAGCATGGCTCGCGGCGCATCACGCCGAATGGCGCGCCGTCCGCTGAACATCGCCTGGCCTACCCAGGATCCACTGCGGATCCATACCGGAGACGCGCCGTGAAGCAAGAGGCAAGGGCCCGGTGTTAACCCGAAAATTGCGACAACCGCAACGGAATACCGAGTATCAACCCTCCGTGATATATCGTGCGTCGCCCGTTGATAATAATAATCACGCCTCAACGCAGCACCGATACCCGCGCAAAGCGAAGTCAGCGTGTCAATGACTCAGGCGCGCCCCTTGCTCTTCGGCGAAACAAGAAGTCCAGAGGCGCACACAACCAAAACGAGACGGAGACACATTCATGAGCAAGGCAGCAGGGTGGCTGCGGGGCGCGCTCGCCCTCGCGGTTTGCGGCGCGACAGGTGCCGCCCACGCACAGTCGAACGTATCGCTCTACGGCCAGGTGGACGCCTGGGTCGGCGCCGCCAAGGCGCCGGGCGGCGAACGCGCCTGGACGCAAGGCGGGGGCGGCATGTCCACGTCCTATTGGGGAATGAAAGGCACCGAGGACCTGGGCGGCGGACTGAAGGCCATCTTCACGATGGAGGACTTCTTCCTGCCGCAGAACGGCCGCTACGGCCGCTTCACGGGCGACAGCTTCTTCTCGCGCAACGCTTACGTCGGTCTGCAATCGAATACGCTGGGCACGGTCACGATGGGCCGCCTGACCACGTCGTATTTCGTCTCGACGATTCTCTTCAACCCGTTCGTCGACTCCTATACGTTCAGCCCGATGGTCTATCACACGTTCCTCGGCATGGCCGGACAGGGGATCGTCGGCGACTCGGGCTGGAGCAACGCCGTGATGTACGCCACGCCCGACTACAAGGGGCTGGGCGCGAGCCTTTCGTACGCGTTCGGCAACAAGGCCGGCGAGACCGGCCAGAACAAGTGGAGCGCCGCCGCGATGTATTTCCACGGCCCGCTTGCCGCCACGCTCGCCTATCAGCAGGTGAAGTTCGATTCGACGCCCGACGATCAGGCCGGCATCGCGGGCTTTCGAAACCAGCAGGCGCTGCAGGCCGGCCTCACGTACGACTTCCAGGTAGTCAAGCTCTACGGCCAGTATCAGTACGTCAGGAACAACATCACGGGCGGCGATCTGTCGTCCAACGGCGGCCAGTTCGGGGTTTCGGTGCCGCTTGGCGGTGGAAGCGTGCTGGCGTCGTACGCCTACACGAAGAATTCCGGGCAGAACAACGCAAGCCGCAATACGTGGGCCATCGGCTACGACTACAACCTTTCGAAGCGCACGGACCTGTACGCCGCCTACCTCAACGACAAGGTGTCCGGGTTGGAGGCGGGCAATACTTTCGGGGTGGGCATGCGCACCAAGTTCTGACAAACTCGGTCGCACGGTGGCGTGCGCAGTACAATGCGCGCGCCACCGCTGCACACGGACAACGGCATAACAAAGCCACAAGGAGCGCACGTTGCTGACCAAATTCTTCAAACTCGAGGAGCATGGCTCCAATGTACGGACGGAAATGGTGGCCGGTCTCACGACCTTCCTCACCATGTCGTACATCATCTTCGTCAACCCCAACATTCTCGGCACGACCGGCATGGACAAGAGCGCCGTGTTCGTGGCGACGTGTCTTGCCGCCGCGATCGGCTCGGTGGTCATGGCTTTCGTGGCCAACTACCCGATCGGCATGGCGCCGGGCATGGGGCTCAACGCCTTCTTCGCCTTCACGGTCGTGGGCGCGATGGGCTACACCTGGCAACAGGCACTCGGCGCCGTGTTCATTTCGGGCTGCCTGTTCATCATCCTGACCGTGACCGGGGTGCGCTCCTGGCTGATTGCCGGGGTTCCCAAGTCGCTACGATGCGCCATCGCCGCCGGTATCGGCCTGTTCCTCGCGATCATCGCCCTCGGCAACGCCGGCGTGGTCGTGGCGAACCCGGCGACGAAGATCGGTCTGGGCGACCTGCACTCGCCGCAAGCGCTGCTTGCGATCTTCGGCTTTTTCCTGATCGCCGTGCTCGATGCGCTGCGCATTCGCGGCGCCATCCTGATCGGTATCCTCGTCGTCACGATCCTCTCGATGGTGTTCGGCCTGAACCAGTTCCAGGGCGTGTTCGCGATGCCGCCGAGCCTCGCGCCGACGTTCCTCCAGCTCGACATTCCGGGCGCCCTGCACGCCGGTTTCGTGCAGGTGATCCTGGCATTCGTGCTGGTGGAAGTGTTCGACGCCACGGGTACGCTGATGGGCGTGGCCAAGCGTGCCGGCCTGCTCGAAGGTACGCACTACAAGGGGCTTGGCCGCGCGCTCTTCGCGGATTCGATCGCCATCTTCGTCGGCTCGCTGCTCGGCACGAGCAGCACCACCGCCTACGTGGAAAGCGCTTCGGGCGTGCAAGCCGGCGGCCGCACCGGCCTCACGGCGCTCACCGTTGCCGCGCTGTTCGTCCTGGCGTTGTTCATCGCGCCGCTCGCCGGCTCGGTGCCCGCCTACGCGGCGGCTCCGGCCCTGCTGTACGTGGCCGGTCTGATGCTGCGCGAATTGCTCGACGTGGAATGGGACGACATCACGGAAGCCACCCCGGCCGCACTCACCGCACTCGCGATGCCGTTCACGTACTCGATCGCGACCGGCCTGGCGTTCGGCTTCATTTCGTACGCCGTGCTCAAGCTGTTCACGGGCCGCGCGAAGGAAGTCCACCCTGCCGCCTGGGTGATCGCCGTGTTGTTCGTGCTGAAGTACATCTTCTTCCCGGGCTGATCGCAGCGGTCTCGCCTCGGCCTTAGCGGCCGGAACAGCCGTAGCGTCCGTAAGACAACGGCCCGCCGAGGGATTCCCCGGCGGGCCGTTTCGTTTGCTGCGGGTCTATGCCGACGTTGCTAGGCTCGCGCGGCCGAAATCAACGCAGCCAGCTCGGCACGCTGCCGGCCCTGCTCGTCGAAGTTCTCCGGCGAGAGCCACTGTTCGAATCCGCGACGAATGGCCGGCCACTCCCCGTCCGTCATCGAGAACCACGCCGTGTCGCGGCTGCGGCCCCGGTACACGATGGCCTGACGGAAAATGCCCTCGAAGGTGAAGCCGTATCGCAACGCGGCCCGCCGCGACGGTGCGTTGAGCGCATCGCACTTCCATTCGTATCGGCGATAGCCCAGTTCGTCGAAGGCGCGGCGCATCAGCAGGTATTGCGCTTCGGTGCCCGCTCGCGTGCGCTTGAGCAACGGCGAATACGCCACATGCCCAACCTCCACCACGCCGTTCGCCACGTCGATGCGCATCAGCGCCAACGTGCCGACGGCCTTGCCCGTTTCACTATCCACCACGACGTGATGCAACGGATCGGGCGAGGCGGCCATCCTGGTCGCATACGCGTAGTAGCTGTCGAAATCCGGGAATGGACCGCCCGACATGTAGGTCCAGTCGCGGCCGTCCGGCGCCGTCGCATACGCCTCGTACAACTCCCGCGCATGGCGCTCGACATCCATCGGCTCCAGACGGCAATACCGCCCCTCGATCGGCTTGCGCGGCGGCTGCATACGCGGCGTCCAACCCGACACCGCAGGACCTATCGGCTGGTCGTACTCGTTGAATTGCGGAACGTCTGTCATTCATCTGTCTCCCTGAGGTCGCGGAATTTCATGTTGCTCATGACGCTGAAAGTACCGCATCAGTGGTACGATAAAAAGCACCACCACTCCGGAATCTGATGGTGCCAGGCCGGAGCCCCTTTCCGCCGCTCAGACATAGAACCAACTCGCTGCAGAAAGGGGCCCCGGCCTGGCCGGCACCGCCCCCGGTAGCTCACACCTAAACTCTCGCCCTGCCCCCCCTTTCTACGATGACCACCGCCGCGAAAAACCCCTCCGGTGCCAATGTTCCGCCTCCGAATGTTGCCGCCCTCTTCGATACGCCGCTGGTTGCGGGGCCCGGACGCGGCATCTCCCTCCAGAAACAACTCCTCGCCCGACTCAAACACGCCATCCTCGAAGGCCGCCTGCCCGCCGGCGCCCGACTGCCCGCATCCCGCACGCTCGCCGAAGACCTCGCCGTCTCCCGCAATACGGTCTCCATCGTCTACGATCAACTCGCCGCCGAAGGCTTCATCATCCCCCACCGCCTCGGCACCCGCGTCGCCCAACTCAGCCTCGATCCCGGCATCTCGGCTCAAGCCGCCGAAGCCGTCAGGCAACGCGCCAACAGTGCCACCACACCCGCGCCCGCCGCATCTCGACGGATTCAGCGCCTGCCCGCCACCCGGCACGCCGCGCGCGCCGGCGAATCGCCCCTGCCGTTCACCCCCGGCGTGCCCGCCCTCACCCGCTTTCCCGCCAGCACCTGGCGCCGCACGCTCGAACGCGTGATGCGTGAAGCCCAACCGCGTCACTACAACTACGGGGACCCGCTCGGCGAACCCGCCCTGCGCGAAGCCATCGCCGCTCACCTGCGCATCTCGCGCGGCGTGCGCTGCGATGCCTCGCAAGTCGTGATCACGGAAGGCGCGCACGAGGCGCTGATTCTCTGCGTCCGGCTGCTCACGGACCCCGGCGACACGGTGTGGATGGAAGACCCGGGATATCGCGGCGCCAAAGCCGCATTTCACGCCGGCGACGTCCGCGTGCATGCGTTGCGGGTCGACAATGAAGGCATCGTGATTCCGGATGGGCTCTGGGAACGCTCGACGCCACGACTCGTCTACGTCACGCCATCGCATCAATACCCGCTGGGCAGTGTGCTCTCGGCATCTCGCCGCCTCGACCTGATCGCGCAGGCAAGGCAACACGGCGCATGGATTCTGGAAGACGACTACGACAGCGAATTCCGCCATCAGGGCGAACCGATCGCCGCCATGCAAGGGATGGTGCCGGATGCTCCCGTGGTCTACGTCGGCACCTTCAGCAAGACGATGTTTCCCGCCCTTCGCCTCGGCTTTCTGATCCTGCCCACGGCACTCGCCACGCAGGCGCGCGACGCCCTCGACGAACTTCTGCGCGGCGGCCATCGCTTCGAGCAACTCGCACTTGCGGATTTCATCCGCAGCGGCCAGTTCGCTCGCCACCTCGGTCGCATGCGCCGACTCTACCGCGAACGCCAGACCGCCCTGCGCGACGCGCTCGCCACTCACTTCGATCCGGCCTACGCCGTCATCGGCGAGCGCTGCGGCCTGCACCTGACCGTGCGTCTCGACCCCGCCTTTCCGGACGGAGCGATCGTGGCCGCCGCGCAGCGCGAAGGCATCGGCCCACGCGCACTGTCGAGCTTCGCCCTCGACCCGCAGCCAATGGACAACGGCCTGGTGATCGGCTACGGTGATACGGACGCCTCCCGCATCCCCAGTCTGATCAAGCACCTCGCCGCCATCGTCGCGGCACAGGAAAACCCGGCTTGAAGTCCTCGAAGTCAGAGACGAACTGGTCGAGCCGGTCGAGCTGGCACACCAAGGACCGTCTCACCACACGCCGGGAACAAGCCGCCACCGCACGCGGCTAGCGTACTCCTGATATCCCGGCAGTTCCGCGAGCAGCAACCGATCCTCCCAGGACGTCCTCAGCACAAGAAGCGACGAGGCAATGACTGCGGGGACGAGCGCCCAAAACGACTTCAGCGCCAGCGCCATCCCGAAGAATAGGAGCAAGGCGGCGATATAGCCGGGATGGCGCACAAATCGATAGGGGCCGGTGTCGACCACATGCTGATGTCGTTCCGACTGGATCCGGACACCCGGCTCGAAGTATGGGTTCACCGCCTGAGCCCAGGCCGTCACTCCGATTCCGACCAACATGCCCGCATAACCCGCGAGCATTACCCATCCCGGGACCACCGACCAATGGAAGCGTCCGGCGTCGAACGCGGCAACCGGCAGGATTGCCACCATCGCCGGCAGAATGATCGCAAGAAGTGCTTTGTCCCAACCCTTGGTTCCCGGCTGAAATCTGCTGCGCGCGCGATAAATGATCGGATTCACGCGCGCGAGCACCAGACCCGAGAGGCCGAATGCGAGGACTTGCACGCCGATGAAGACCCATCCGGGTGCCCAATGGAAGGACCCGGCAGGCCAGAAGATCAGCGCCAACAGCGCAAGTGGCAAGCCGATTGCATACGCCAGTGCCGCACCGCGCGACATCGCACTTGGCTGTTGGGGAATCTCGTTCTTGTCCATGGTGTCATCTCGGCGTTGAACAGTGATGTGCAATGGGCCGCGATCGCGACGAATTGCCGAGCGGCGTCTTCAACAACAAGGAGATTGTTGAAATCGTCGCTGCGCGAAACGGCACAGACCATGAAAGACTTGTGGCAGAGCCAGATGAACGCTGCCCGAAGGGCATATTACCCGGCGAGCGCCTCGAGCATCACGCGGTGCGAACGGTTTTCTCTCTCGCGTCTTCGGCCTGGCTCATTTCGTTGGCCTCGCGCGTTTGCGCCGCGCGGGCCATCCATAGCGTGAGCAGCACTGCGGCGACAGCTGCCACGGCAGCGCAAAGATAGACTTCGGCGTAGCCGTACGCGCCCACGATCAGGCCCGCGACGGGACCGGTCACGCCGAGCGCGACGTCGAGGAACACGGAGTACGCGCCCAATGCCGCGCCTCGGTTCTGCGCCGGCACGAGGTTGACCGCCGCCACCCCCAACGACGGGAACACGAGCGAGAAGCCCGCGCCCGAGAGCGCCGCACCCAGCAGCGCCGTGAAGCCGGTGGGGGCAATGCCCAGCACGATCAGCCCGAAGGCTTCGAGTGCGAACGACACCATGGCCACGCGGTAGCCGCCGAAGCGCGCGATGCTGCTGCCCAGCAGCAGACGCACACCCATGAAGCACAGACCGAATGCGCTCAGCGCCAGCGCCGCGTTGTCCCAGTGGTGGCTCGCATAGTAGAGCGTGATGAACGTGGAAATCGCCCCGAAGCCGATGGAGCCGAGCGCCAGCCCCATGCCGAACGGCCACACCCGGCCAAGCACGGCGCGGAACGCCAGCCGCTCGCCATGGATGACCGGCGTCGCACGCTTCATGCGCGCCAGCAGAAGTCCGATCCCCCCTGCCAGCGCGATCGCGCCGCCCAGCGCCTCGATGCCGTACGCGTTGTCGATGGCGACGCCCAACGGCGCGCCCAGCGCCAGCGCGCCGTACGTCGCCACGCCATTCCACGAGATGACGCGCGCGGTGTGCCCGGCGCCCACTTGTCCGATGCCCCACATGATGGCGCCCGTCGACACCCAGCTCTCGCCGAACCCGAGCACCAGACGGCCGAGGATCAACGCCACGAGCGCCAGCCATGGCATGCCGGAAAACACGCCGCCCAACGCCACGAGCAAACCCGACGCGCCACAGGCCACCAGCCCGCACAGCACCGTGCGCTTCGGTCCCCACGCGTCGGCCGTGCGTCCGGCGTAAGGCCGCGAGAGCAGCGTCGCCAGATACTGCACACTGATCGCCAACCCCGCGATCACCGAGCTGTACGCGAGATCGACATGCACGAACGAGGGCAACACGGCGAGCGGCAAACCGATCGTCAGGTAGCAGAGGAACGTGAAGAATACGGTGGAGACGATCTGCAACGTCGTGGCGAACTGTCCGTTCGCGGGGCGGGTTTCGTTGGGCATTTGCAGGGAAATCAAGAATCGACGAAACCCCAGGACGCGCCAATTCGCGCGACGGGCAAGCGTTCGCGCGAATCGATTCAATCCTAGGGTTTTCCCGGATAATACGCCGTTTAGCGTCTTTTGTGTAAACGCTTAAAAAACGACAGTCGCCCAGGTTTGGCGATGAGGTTGGGTCTCGTTCAACCGATCGCCGCGATGCCTTGACGCTCAAGTCCGCGCTCCGCGGCGCGCGAGCGCGCCGCCGCTCCCTCGCGCAACAGCGGGATGAGTGCTTGCCCGTACTCGACCGTGTCGTCGAGCAGGTCCCATCCACGAATGTAAAAAGCGCTCACACCGATGTCGTAGTAGCGAAGATAGGCTTCGGCCACCTGCTCGGGCGTACCGACCAGCGCCGATGTCGAGCCGCCTGCCCCCAGCAGCCGTGTGTACTTGAGCCAAAGACGCTCATCGGCCACATCGGCGGTCTCGGCCACGGCATTCAGCCGCTTCGCGCCGACCGAACTGCGCACCGGCGACGCGAAGCGAGGGCCGTCGGCCTGCGCCGCGATTTGGAGTTCGCGGCGAGATGTCTCGAAGATGTGCTCTGCGCGCTCCCACGCTTCGGCTTCCGTTGCCCCCAGAATCGGCCGCTGCGACACGCTGAAACGAATCTGTCGGCCATGTCGAGCCGCCTCGCCCCGCACCCGCTCGACGAACGCTTGCGTCGGCGCCAGCGGCTCTCCCCAAAGCATGTACAGGTTGGCGTGCCGGGCCCCCACACGAACCGCCGCGTCGGACGCTCCCGCGAACGACAGCGCAATCGAATCGGGATGGTGGGGCTTGACCGCCGAGAACGCACCGTCGATCCGGTAGAAGCCGCCGTGATGCGAAAACGGCGCCGGGTCGCGCCACACGCGTTTAAGGACGTCGAGATACTCGTCGGTGCGCTCATAGCGGACGTCGTGCGGCACGTCGTCCCCATCACGCCGCTGATCGGCCTCGTCGCCGCCGGTAATGATGTGCAGCGCCACCCGCCCGGCCCCCGCGAGGCGTTCCAGCGTCAGCGCCTGACGCGCCGCCAGCGTCGGTTGCGTGAAACCGGGTCGATGCGCCACCAGCGCCCCGAGCCGCGAGGTCTGATGCAGCACGTATGCCGCGATCTGGAATGCATCCGGGCGCCACGACTCGTGCCCGATCAGCACCCGGTCGTACCCCGCGCGCTCATGAGCGCGCGCGACCGCGGCGATGTAGTCCGGCTCGAATGCGCCGGAGCCGCGCAATCCGGTCGTCTCGGTGACGCGGCTATGTGGCACCGTGCCCAGGATTTCGATAGACATGACAGGAACATCCGAAAAATTGGCGAATTGGTGTCAACGCTGCCGGAAAACGGGGCGGTTCAGGCGGCAGTGCGCGTATGTTCGATCGCGCCCTGAATCGTCTGCGGGTTGATCAGGAAGTTGTAGATCGGACAGGTTCGCTCGACCGCCTCGTGCAACGCGGCGATCTGCTCGCGCGACGCGGGCGACTCGATATGCGCGGTGTAACGCACGTTGACCGGATAGACCGGCACATCCTCGAAGCCCGCTTGACCGCCGCGATGGTCGATGTCGGCCGTCACCTCGACGTTGATGGCGTCGAGCGGCACGTCCTGAAGGGCGGCCTGCGTCAGAAAGATATGCGTGAGACAGGTGCCGAGCACGCCGAGCTGCATCTCCTGCGAGCCCGGGCCGAGCGAATGGCCGGCAAGCTCGGGACCGCTGTCGAAGATGATCTGAAAATCACGCACACGAATACGCCGCACGCCGGTCCGCCCCTCGGCGCTCACGCGCGCACTCAGCTTGGCCGGCTGCGATCCGTCATCGCGAATCTTGTTGCGCCAACTCGTCACGGCGCCTTTCTTCTGCAACAGATATTCACGCAGGTTGCTCATGGGAAACTCGGGTTCAGGTGGAAGGGAATCGCGTTGAACGACGACGTCAGGCCGTCGCCCTGCCGGACGCGGCCGCCAGCACGGTGTTGAAACGGGCATCGAAGACGGGCCGCACATCGACGGCGCGCGCGATGATGCCAAGCGAAGCGAAACGGTCAGCCTCCTGCTGCACGGTGGCGATGAGGGTGTCGTCGATGGGCGTGAATTGCCCACCGGTGCGGCTCGCCGCAAGGGTTGCGGCATCGAGGGCCAAGCGCGCGGCCTCGATCTGTTTGCCGGCCCACGCCTGTGGATGTGCCCGCACCCAGTCCGCTGCCGTCTGCGCCCGCACGAGGTAGTCCTGCAATGCGGCGCGCCGCGCTTCGTCCTGCAGCACGGACCGGCTAGCGAACTGGAACGAATAGGACAGACGCTGCGGCGTGGCGAGAATACGCGCGCCGTACTGACGCTGTGCAATGGCGGCGTTCGGATCCCAGATGCCCCAGGCGTCGACCTTGCCCGCGACGAGCGCGGACAGTCCATCGGCAGGCGTCAGATAAACCGGTTCGATGTCCTGCCAGCGCAACCCGGCCTGCTCGACGATCGACACCAGGCTGTTGTGGAACCCCGAACCGCGAAAGACCGCAACGCGCTTGCCCTTGAGTTCCGACACCTGACGCAGCGGCGAATCGCCGCGCACGAGCAGCGCACCGTACAACCCGTTGTTTTGCGCGCCGACGACGAAGGCGCTGCCAGGGCGTGAAGCGATGGCCAGCGTCGGCGTGTCGCCCCCGGAAAAGACATCGATGTGCCCGCCCAGCAACGCTTCGAGCGCGGGCGGCGCCGCATCGAAGCTGGCCCATTCGATGCGATACGGCAGGTCGCGCAATGCGCCTGCGATCTGCAACTGGACGTCGGGCCCGAGGCGACTCGCGAGGCCGACGCGCAGCGTCACGCCCGCAGGGATGGCCGAAGCGGAAGCCGAACCCTCACGGGAATAGGCGAGCGAAGAGACTGCCAGCGGCGGCGCGCCAAGCGCGACAGCCCCCGCCAAACGAAGTGTGCTCGAAAGAAAACGTCTGCGACCCACGGGATGACCTCAGCGGCGAAATACGAATAACCGCGCCGATTACATCACCCGCATGGCGAACGCCCAACCAATCATTTCAGGCAAGGAATCCCACGTCGCCTCGATATGCAATCCATCAGGCTCAACGCCCCACTTCCGCCAGCGCCTTGAGGCTCACCGAAAGCATGGCCAGATCGGCGTTGCCCGCCGCCACCTGGTCGGCAAGCACGCGGTGGTAGCGCGCCAGCGCATCGGCATGCGCGAGCTGCCAGCGTGCAACGCGCCGGGCCGCCGGACTCATGTCGGCGCCTTCCAGGGCCGACGCCGCGCCGGCGCCGTCCGCCTCGTCAAGCGCCAGCACGCTCGCCGTCAGACGCCGCCGCAACACCGACAGCTCTTCCAGCAAGGTCGCGCGAGCGAGCCGCTGCCAGTGCGTGAGCATCGGCAGCCCCAGCACGCCCGCGTGCAGCCAGCCATAGCCGAGCGGTGCATCGAGCGCGAAATACACCTGCGCGGCCAGCGCCGGCTCGCACCCACTGGTGCTCGCCACTTCGGCAATGTCGAGCAACGCCACGCGCGCGCCGATGTCCGCCGCCGTCTGCGCGAGCGGGGCCGGCACGCCGGCGTCGATCATGCTCTGCCGCCGTGCGCGCGCCTCGTCCGCCGCCTCGCCGCTCACCAGCGTATCGAGCGTCGGCAGGATCGGATCGAGCACGCCGCGCAGGCGCTCGACCGTCTGCGGCACGTCGGTGAGGCGCCGGCGCAGGAACCACAACGTCGCCTGCTCGTGCCACTGCGAAACGGCCGCGAAAAGCGCCGCCTGCGTCTCGTGCGAGACCTGGGCGTCGAGCGCGTCGATCTCCCGCCACAGGGCGTCGAGGCCATACGCGCCGCGCGCCGCCAGACTGGCCCGCACGACATCGGCCGGCTCGGCCCCCGTCTCTTCGCTCAACCGATGCACGAACGTCACGCCCGCCCGATTGACGAGCGCATTCGCATGCATCGTGGCGAGAATCTCGCGCTTGAGCGGGTGGCGCAGCATCGCCGCGCCGCAACGGCTGGCAAGCGGCGTCGGGAAGTACGACGGCAGATCCTCCGCGACGAAATCGGCGTCGGGCAAATCGCTCGCGAGCAGTACGTCGTACAGCCACATCTTGCTGTACGCCATCAACACCGCACGCTCGGGCGACGTGAGGCCCGCGCCCGCGGCGCGGCGCGAGTCGAGCGTCTCGTCGTCAGGCAGAAATTCGATGGCGCGCGCGAGCCGCTGCGCCCGCTCCAGGTACCGCATGAAACGTGCATCGCCATCGAGCGACGCTGCCGCGTGCAACCGCCCGAGCGACAGCGCCTGCGTCTGCAGATAGTTGTCGCGCAGGACGAGCATGCCGACCTCTTCGGTCATCTCGGCGAGCAGCGCGTTGCGCTGCTTGAGCGTCATTTCGCCGTCGGTCACCACGAGGCCCAGCAGAATCTTGATGTTGACCTCGTGGTCGGAGCAGTCGACGCCGGCCGAGTTGTCGATGGCGTCGGTGTTGATGCGGCCGCCGTGCTGCGCATATTCGATGCGCCCGAGCTGCGTGAGCCCCAGGTTGCCGCCCTCGGCCACCACCTTGCAGCGCAGCTCCGCGCCGTTCACGCGCAAACCGTCGTTGGCGCGATCGCCGACCTGGGCGTGCGTCTCCGTGCTCGCCTTCACATAGGTGCCGATGCCGCCGTTGTAGAGCAGATCGACGCTCGCCGTGAGCAACGCGCGCAACAGATCGTTCGGCGTCATCTCGGTCGCTTCGGTACCGAGCCACTCACGCACCTGCGGCGAGAGCGCAATGACCTTCGCCGTACGGGGAAACACGCCGCCGCCCGCCGAAATCAGCCGCGTGTCGTAGTCGGCCCAGCTGCTGCGCGGCAGTTGGAACAGACGCTCGCGCTCGGCGAACGAGGTCGCCGCATCGGGCGACGGATCGAGGAAGATATGCCGATGATCGAACGCGGCCATGAGCCGGATGTGCTTCGAGAGCAGCATGCCGTTGCCGAAGACGTCGCCCGACATGTCGCCAATACCGACCACGGTGAAGTCCTGCGTCTGCGTGTCGACGCCCATTTCGCTGAAGTGCCGCTTGACCGACTCCCACGCGCCGCGCGCCGTGATCGCCATTTTCTTGTGGTCGTACCCGACCGAGCCGCCCGAAGCGAAGGCATCGCCCAGCCAGAAGCCGTACTCCGCCGAGATCGCGTTCGCGTAATCGGAGAAAGTCGCCGTGCCCTTGTCGGCGGCCACGACCAGATAGGGATCGTCGCCATCCACGCGTACGGTGTTCGGCGGCGCGACGAGCCGGCCGTCGACATAGTTGTCAGTCAGGTCGAGCAGCCCGCGCAGGAAGGTCTGGTAGCACGCCACGCCTTCGGCCAGATAGGCGTCGCGATCCGAGGACGGCGGCGGCTGCTTCACCACGAAACCGCCCTTCGAGCCCACCGGCACGATGACGGTGTTCTTCACCATCTGCGCCTTCACCAGACCCAGCACTTCGGTGCGGAAGTCCTCGCGCCGGTCCGACCAGCGCAGTCCACCCCGCGCCACGCGGCCACCGCGCAGATGCACGCCCTCGACGCGCGGCGAGTACACCCAGATTTCGAACATCGGCTTCGGCTCGGGCAATCCCGGCACTTTCGACGGATCGAACTTGAACGACAGATAGGGCTTCTGCGTGAGACCGTCCTTGTCCGGCTGGAAGTAGTTGGTGCGCAGCGTGGCTTCGAGAACGCCGAGGAACTGACGCAGGATGCGATCCTCGTCGAGATTCGGCACGTCCTCGAGCGCGGCATGGATCTGCGCGCGCAAACGCTCGGCGTGCGAGGCGCGGGCGTCCTCGCCGAGGGCCGGGTCGAAGCGCGCCAGGAACAGACGCACCAGCATGCCGGCAATCGACGGATTCCCCGTGAGCGCGTTCTCGATGTACGCATTGCTGAACGTGGAACCGACCTGGCGGATGTACTTGGCGTACGCACGCAGAATGCGCACCTCGCGCCACGTCAGCATGGCCTGCAACACGAGCCTGTTGAGGTCGTCGTTCTCCACGTCGCCCGCCCAGATGCGAGCGAACGCGTCCTCGAAGCGCGAACGTGCATGCTCCAGATCGACGTCGGCCCCGTCGAGGCTCGTCATGCCGAAGTCGTGCATCCATACGACACTGGCATCCGCCGGCTCGATGCGATAGGGACGCTCGTCGTTTACCTGCACGCCCAGGTGCTCGAGCATCGGCAGGCTGCGCGAGAGCGCGATGGGCTCCCCCACCTGGTAGATCTTGAATCGCAGCGTGCCAGGGGCGGCTTCCAGCGGCCGGTAAAGCTGCATGGCCAGGGCGGACGCCGAAGAGACCGAAGATGCCGAAGAGGTCGACGATGACGCCGCCGATCCGGCAGGCGCGGCCGGCGCCTTGTTCAGCAGCGGCTCGATTAGCTCGACGTCGCGCACCGCGACACGTGCGGCGTAGTCCTCGCGGTAGCCAGCAGGGAAGGCCTGCGCATAGCGTCGCAGCGCGCGCGTGCCGCGCTCCTCGCCGAGCTGCTCGCGCAAGGCGTCGGACAGGTCGTCCTGCCAGCGGCGCGCCGTCTCGACGATGCGCGCTTCGAGCTCGCCGACATCGACGTCCGGCACATGGCCCGGCTCGGTGCGCACGGTGATGTGGATGCGCGCGAGCATCGACTCGGACAGTTGCGGTGTGAATTCCACGCTGGTGCCGTGATAGGCCGTCTGCAACAGGTTTTGCACGCGAACGCGCAAGTCGGTATTGAACTTCTCGCGCGGCACGAACACGAGGCACGACACGTAGCGATCGAAGCGGTCGCGCCGCACGAAGAGCCGCGTACGCTGGCGCTCCTGCAAACGCAGAATGCCCAGCGCGATGTCGGCCAGTTGATCGACATCGATCTGGAACAGTTCGTCGCGCGGGTATTGCTCGAGGATCGTGACGAGCGTCTTGGCCAGATGCCCGTTCGGCAGGAAGCCCGTGCGCCCGATCACCTCGGCGACCTTGCGGCGCACGAGCGGGATCTCCTCGGCCGGCACCATGTAGACGGTGGACGTGTAGAGGCCGAGGAAACGCCGTTCGCCGCACACGCGCCCCTGCGCATCGAAGCGCTTCACGCCCACGTAGTCGAGATAACCGGGACGATGAACGGTCGCGCGCGAGTTGGCCTTCGTCAGAAAGATCGGCGCACTCGCCCGGACGATGCCGATGGCGCCCTGGGAAAGCCGGGTGATGTCGGGCGTCGAGGCGTCGCGCCGCGATTCGCGCAGCACGCCGAGGCCGGTGCCCGCCACCCCCTGCAGGTAATGCTCGCCATCGCGCTCGACCAGCTCGTAATCGCGATAGCCAAGGAACGTGAAGTGCCGCGCCAGCATCCAGTCGAGAAACGCCTGTGCTTCGTCGATTTCCGTGCGCTCCTGCTCGCCTACGCCCGTGTGCGCGGCACGCTCGGCGAGCGATTCGATGGCGGCGTGGGCGGCGGCCTGCATGGCCCGCCAGTCGTCGACGGCCGCGCGCACGTCGCCCAGCACCCGCTGCAGACCGTCGGCGAGCGCCTGGATTCGCTCGGGTTCGGAAAAGCGGTCGACCTCGATATGGATGTACGACTCGAAGCGGCTGCCGTCCGCCGCCGCCCCGCCGGCGCCACTCACATGCCCATTGCGGCCGGCCGCGCCCGACTCCCCGGATTCCGCCCCGGCCAGCAAAGCGCCCACGTCGGCGCCGGCATTGGCCACCGCGCTCTGCGCAACCGCATGGGTCGACGCACCGGCGCGTTGCAGACCTGCGCCCGGCGCCACGGCAATGCGTTTGCCCGAGGCGTCGCGGCGGACGCGGTAGACGGGGTGAAACGCGGAGTGCAGCGCCAGGCCCTGCCGGTTGATTTCCATCGTCACCGAATCGACGAGGAACGGCATGTCGTCGTTGACGATCTCGATCACCGTATGGCCGCAATGCCAGCCATGCTGATCGAGCGTGGGGTTGTAGATGCGGATGCGCGGCTCGCCGGAGACGAATTTCTGACCCAGTTGCCAGTGCGCCATCGCGGCGCCATACAGATCGGCGACGCTTCGCGAGACGACGTCGTCGGCATCGGCCAGTTCGTAATAATGCAGGACGAAGGGCTCGAACAGCACGGCCACCTCGGGCGCGCGCTCGGTGGCCATCGCTACGACTTCCACCATGTGCTGGCGGACTTTCTCTTCCTGATTCGCGGGCATGGGCAACCTCTGCGGGAATGGACGAGACATCGGCAGGCAAGGCCATGCTACGCCCGGCGGCCCCGGGCTGGCAACGGCGGTTTCCCCCGTGCCCGCCGGTGCGGCCGGCGCGCTCGGAGGCGCCCGATAGCATCGGCACGGTCGGCGCCGTCGGTATAATTGCGCATGACCTCAAAAGCCACCGATTCGCGCAACGACAGCGCCCCCTTCTCGAGCCTGCCGCTCTCGCCTGCCATGCAGGAGAACCTCGCACGGCTCGGTTACGTCTCGATGACGCCCATCCAGCAGGCGTCGCTGCCCGAGATCCTCGCCGGACACGACATCATCGCGCAGGCCAAGACCGGCAGCGGCAAGACCGCCGCATTCTCGCTGGGCCTGCTGCAACGCGTCGACGCCCGCGACTTTGCCGTGCAGGCCGCCGTACTCTGCCCCACGCGAGAGCTCGCCGAGCAGGTCGCACAGGAAGTGCGACGCATCGCGCGCGCCGAAGACAACATCAAGGTCCTGACGCTGTGCGGCGGCTCGCCGCTGCGCCCGCAGGCCGAGAGCCTCGCCCACGGCGCGCACGTCGTGGTCGGCACGCCGGGCCGCATCATGGATCACCTCGAGCGCGGCACCCTCTCGCTCGCCGGCGTCAAGACGCTGGTGCTCGACGAAGCCGACCGCATGCTCGACATGGGCTTCTTCGACGACATCGCCACGGTCGCACGGCAAACCCCCGCCTCGCGCCAGACACTGCTCTTCTCCGCCACGTATCCCGAAGGCATCGGCAAGCTCGCACAGCGCCTGCTGCGCACGCCGCGCGAGATCCGTCTGGAAGAGAAGCACGACGCCAGCAAGATCCGCCAACGCTTCTACGAGGTGCGCGACGAGGAGCGTCTACACGCCGTGGGCCAGATCCTGGACCACTTCCGCCCGGTGAGCACCATCGCGTTCTGCAACACGCGCGCGCAATGCCGAGATCTCACCGATGTGCTGCGCGCCGAAGGCTTTCACGCGCTGATGCTGCACGGCGAGCTCGAACAGCGCGAGCGCGACCAGGTGCTGATCCAGTTCACCAATCGCAGTTGCTCGGTGCTGGTGGCAACCGACGTGGCCGCGCGCGGGCTGGACATCGCCCAGCTCGAAGCGGTGATCAACGTGGACGTGACGCCCGATCCCGAGGTGTACGTGCACCGCATTGGCCGCACGGGCCGCGCCGACGAGGACGGCTGGGCGTTCAGCCTCGCCACCATGGACGAGATGGGCCGCGTGGGCAATATCGAAGCGGCGCTGGGGCGCGAAGTGCCGTGGCACAAGCTCTCGGAACTCACGCCTTCGGGCAGCGGCCATCTGCTGCCGCCCATGGTGACGATCCAGATGCTCGGCGGCAAAAAGGACAAGATCCGCCCCGGCGACGTGCTGGGCGCACTCACTGGCGAAGCGGGATTTGCCGCCACGCAGATCGGCAAGATCAACGTGCTCGACAACTTCACGTATATTGCCGTGGATCGCGACATCGCCCCCGTGGCGCTGCGCAAGCTGAGCGACGGCCGCGTCAAGGGCCGCAAGGTCAAGGTAAGATTCCTGCAGGACTGACGCCAGCGCGCTTCACCGACTCACGGCTTCACCGCTTCGTCAGTACCGTCCCCGGGCGTGCTCCGCGAACCGCGCGAGAAGGAGGCTGCAATGAGGTCACTGCGTACCCTGTGGTTTTTTCCTGTCGCGCGGCGCACGGCCGCCCCGCCAGCCGCATCGCTCGCATCGCCTGCATCGCTCACTTCGCTCGCGGCCCTCGCCTGCGCCACGCTGCTGAGCGCCTGCGCCAGCAAGGGCGTGCCGCCCAATCCGCCGCTCACCGAAGACACGCTGGATGAATACGCGCTCGTGATCGTCGGGCTCGACACGCCGCTGCAGAGCACCTGGGGGCCGTGGACCTTCTCCGACGAATCGCAGACGGTCAACGGCATTCTCGCCAACAAGGTCATCCGCACGCTCAACACCAATCCGCCGACGCGCGGCTTCATCGCGATGCGCGTCTCGCCGCTCATGCGCAACGAGCGCTTCGGACCGATCGAGTTCACCCCGGCCGACAACAGCTACCGTTTCAACTACTGCAAGGGACGCAAGGTGCCCACGGTACAGGTGCGCCGGGGCGATGTGATCTATGCGGGTACGCTGGGCCTCGACAGCCACGACGGCCAGGTCTGGCTGCGCACGGCGTTCGACATGGCGGGGGCGCGGCGCTTCGTGCAGGCGAATTATCCGTCGCTCGCCGACAAGCTCCAGCCGCAGCCGTTCACCTACTACGAAGTGAGAAGCCAACCCGTCTGCCGATGAGCGCGTGCCTATCGGTATCGGACATGGGGCGAATGCCCGGCGGCCGGCTTACGCCTCGTCCGGCTCGTCGCCGGGCGCGAGCACGATCTCGCGGCCCTCGCACAGGGCGTCGGCGCGCACGCTGAGCTCGCCGGCCACGTCGGCCAGATGCCGCCGCAATGTGTCGGCCAGCACCGACTCGGGTTCGTGCGCCGGGCGCAACATCTCCACCGGGAATTCGATGGCCGGCGCCACGCGATACAGTTGCTGCGACTGCCCATGCGCGCTGGCCGCCGTGAACTGGTCGAGCAGCGCGTAGCCGAGCCCATGCTCGACGAGGGCCGCCGCCAGCGAGTACGTCTGCACCATCACTTCGGCGTCCTGCAGCAACTCGGTCTGCTCCAGGCGCTCGTTGATGAGCGCGCCGAGCGGCGTGTCGTCATGGAGTTTGATGAGATCGCGGCCGGCCAGCGCATCGGCGCTCGCCTTGCCCTTGCGCGAGAGTTTCGGCCACGACGACGGCACCGCCAGCACGATATGCCCCTGCGCCACCGGACGGCTCACGATACCGGCGGCCATCGGCGGCGCGGAAACGATGCCCACGTCCACGGAGGACGTGAGAATCGCCGTGATCATCTCGGTGGTGTGATGGGTGATGAGCTCGAACACGACGTCCGGATGCGCGCGGCGCATGCGCTCGATGGCGGCGGGCAACAGGCTTTGCGCGAGGCTCGGCGTGGCTGCAATGCGCAGATGCCCCACGCCGTGCTGGCGCAGATTGCGCGATGTCGTGCGCAGCCTTTCCAGGTCGCTGAAGATACGCTCGACGTCCGGGTAGAGGCGACGCGCCTCGGCCGTGGGCACGAGACGGCCCTTCACCCGGTCGAACAGCTTGAAGCCCAGTTGCTGCTCGGCATGCTGCAACACGCGCGAGACGACGGGTTGCGATACGTTGAGCAACTGCGCCGCGCCGCTGGCCGAACCGGTCAGCACCACCGCGCGAAACGTCTCGATATGCCGCAATTTCATGCCTGCGCTCGTCTCCCCTCGATATCCGCCGGACCGGCCATGACGCCGACTCTATAGCCAAAAGACATATGCTGCCTCAAATCCGCATAGGTTACCGAATTTTCTCGCTCTACACTGCGTAGCAAAGGTCGCGTAAAAAAAGCACCGCCGGACACTGCCGCAAGGCCCCCGTCCTCCCGCTGCGAATATTTTTCCCGCCTTGCTTTTCATTGCGTTTTTGGTTGTCATTCATCGTCATGCATATTGGAGTCATCGGGGCGGGCATCGTCGGCCTCGCCAGCGCGTATCAATTGCTGCGCGCAGGCCACGAGGTCACGGTCATCGACGCCGGACGCGGTCCGGGTCTCGGTACGAGCTTCGCCAACGGCGGCCAGCTGAGCTACGGCTACGTGTCGCCGCTCGCCGCCCCGGGCGTGCTCTCGCAGTTGCCGTCGCTGCTGTTTTCCCGCACCGGTCCGCTGCGCATCAAGCCGTCGTTCGACCCGGACTTCTGGCGCTGGTCCATCGAGTTCGTCAAGCACTGCAATGCGCAGGCGAATGCCAGCTCCACGCTGCGTCTGCTCTCGCTGGGACTGCATAGCCGCGAGGTGATGCTCGAATTTCTGGCGCAGGAATCGGTGTCGTTCGACTACCGCCTGAGCGGCAAGCTCGTGGTGTATCGCGACGCCGCCAAACTCGCCGCGGCCGAACGCTCGCTCGAACTGGCCAACGGTCTGGGCTACACCCAGCGACGTGTCGACGCCGCGACGTGCGCCACGCTCGAACCGGCGCTGGGCAAGATCGCCGGCGAACTCGCCGGCGGCATTCATACGCCGGGCGAAGGCACCGGCGACTGCCAGTTGCTGTGCAAGGAACTCGCGCGACTCATCGGCGAGCACCCGCGCGGCGCGCTGTTGTTCGATCGCGAAGTGAGCGGCTTCGACGTGCGCGGCGACGCCGTGCGGGCCGTCCGCACGCGCACCGGCGACGTCGCGCTCGACGCCTGCGTCGTCGCGAACGGCCTGGCCGCCATGCCGCTGCTGCGCACCGTAGGCGAGTCTATTTCGCTGTATCCGCTCAAGGGCTACAGCCTGACGTATCGCGACGCACCGGTCGACGCGCGCCCGCAGGTGTCCGTGACCGATGCCGACAACAAGGTGGTGTACGCCAGCCTCGGCGAGCACTTGCGGGTGGCCGGCATTGCCGATCTGGTCGGGTACGACTATCGGATTGCCGCGCATCGCATCGACGCGCTGCGCACCCTCTCGGCGGGACTCTTCCCCGCACTGGGCGGCGCGCAGGCTCCGCAAGAGTGGACCGGCATGCGTCCGGCCACGCCGCACGGCCGACCGATTCTCGGGCGCGCCGCGTCGCTGGGCAATCTGTGGCTGAACGTCGGCCACGGCGGATTGGGTTTCACGTTGTCGATGGGCGCCGCGCGCGTCGTCGCCGACGCGATCGACGGCAAGCGCCCCGCCGTCGATCTGGCAGGGTTTGCCCGTCTGGCCGCGTGAGCACGCGTGCCCGAACATGACGGGCCGCCCGGCCGCGAGACGGTTTGGGGTTGTAGTACGCACGCAAAACGATTGCATCACTCCCACGGGGACCGATGGGTGCGTGTGCCGGGTTGTACCAGTGGTTTGGGTTTTGACATTCCAACGGCGCGGACCACCGTGCCATTCACTTCCGATAGGACAGAGACCATGAAGAAGCTGTTTGCTCCCCTGCTGCTCGTCAGCGCCGCCGCCAGCCTGTTTGCTCACACTGCCAGCGCGCAGGAGCTCACCGGCACGCTCAAGAAGATCAAGGACACGGGCGTGATCGCGCTCGGCGTGCGCGAGTCGTCGATTCCGTTCTCCTACACGGACAACACCGGCAAGACCATCGGCTACTCGCAGGAAATCGCGCTCAAGATCGTGGACGCGGTCAAGAAGGAACTCAATGCGCCGAACCTGAAGGTCACCGAAACGCCGATCACCTCGCAGAACCGCATCGCGCTGATGCAGAACGGCACGATCGACCTGGAATGCGGCTCGACCACGCACACGTTCGAGCGCGCCAAGCAAGTCGGCTTCTCGCACAACATCTTCCTGTACTCGATCAAGATGATCGCCAAGACGGGCTCGGGCATCACCGACCTGAACAGCCTCAAGGGCAAGACCATCGCCACGACGGCCGGCACGACCGCCGACCGCATTCTGTCGGGCAAGAAGGGCGAAGTCGGCTTCAACCTGATCCAGACGAAGGAACACTCGGACGGCTTCCTGACCGTCAAGCAAGGCCGTGCCGTGGCCTTCGTGATGGACGAGCCGCTGCTCTACGGTCAGCGCGCCGCGCTGTCGACCGACGAGGCCAAGGGCTATGAGATCGTCGGCCCGAACCTCCAATTCGAAAACTACGCGTGCATGCTGCGCAAGGACGACCCGGCGTTCACGAAGGTCGTGAACACGGTCATTGCCGACATGGAAAAGTCGGGCGAAATGGAGAAGCTGTACAACAAGTGGTTCACGCAGCCGGTGCCGCCGAAGAACCAGAACATGAACTACCCGATGACACCGGAAATGCGGGCCATGTTCAAGGATCCGATCACGAAGGCCTACGACTGATCCTGACGGAAGGTTGTCGTGCGGGGGCCGCGGCCCCTGCGCGGCACGGTTCCGCCTTTTGCCGTTCCCGCTGATTGCCATCATCATGAATTCGCACGCCACGCTCGGCATCCTCGGCGGCATGGGGCCCGCCGCAGGCATCGACCTCTGCCGCAAGATCGTCGAGCAACACCCCGCCGAGCGCGATCAGGATCACATCCCGTTCATCCTGTACTCGGTCCCCCAGATTCCCGACCGCACCGAAGCGCTGCTGCGCGACGGCGACTCGCCGCTCGACGGCATGCTCGACGGCGTTCACGCCCTGGAGCAATCGGGCGCCGAGTGCATCGCCATTGCGTGCAACACGGCCCACGCCTGGCTCGAGGCGCTGCGCAACCGCACCCGCCTGCCGGTGCTCGACGTGGTCGAAGCCGTGGCTGGCGAGCTGTCCCGATGCGTCGCACCCGGCTCGCGCATCGGCCTGCTGGCGACCGAAGGCACGCACCACGCCAACGTCTATCGCCCCCGGCTCGAAGCGTTGGGCTACCGCTTCGTCACCCCCGCGCAACCGCTCGCGCATCAGGCGCTGGTCAACGAAGGCATTCGTCTCACCAAGGCCGGCGACGTTCGCCACGGCGGCGAAGCGCTCGCCATGGCCATGGAACCGCTGCTGGCGGCGGGCGCGCAACGCGTCATCCTCGGTTGCACCGAAATCCCGGTGGCACTGGCCGCCGTCGAGACGCCGCTCGCGCGCTTCGGCCTCGACGCCTCCGCCGCCCTGGCGCGCGCCTGCATCGCCTGGTCGCTGACCCACGACGTCACCACGGCCGGCATTTCATCCGACCTTACGTCCGACATTACGCACGACATTACGCACGCCTGACCGTCTCCCGGTCGCGGCCCGGGGGCGGGCGCCGCTCCCGTCGCCTGGCCCGTCGCGCGCCGTCCCGCGGCACCGCGGTCGTCTCGCCGCGACGGGCGCGATGTTGCGCTGCAATGACAAAATCCACGATTGCGTCCCCCGCAAGTGCGTCAGGCTTGGGTAGACTGGCGCTCGCAGGGCAATCGCGTCGGCCGGTGCATCGGCGTGCCGAAGCGAGGATCGACGGGAGCTCTCGGGCGCAATGCCGGCCAAACGCCAGCAGCGACGCAGGAAAAGATCCCGCTTGCCTTGTCAGAAAAAAACCCACAAGGGAAAACCTGTGGAAAGCGGCATTAAACGGGGATTGCAGCCACCAAATTCGCTGGCGTCTTTGGCTATAATGGCCCACAATCCATCGGACACCTGCCGGACTGCCGTCCGGCCAAGAGCGCGTTTGCCTGAACGGGGAAGCACATGAGCGGCAGCGCGCTCAACGTGATGCAAGCACAGACAACAACAATGAGTTCAGATCGACTCCCAGCCGGTGTGCCCTTGGTCGAACCTTCGACCCTGGCGCCGGCAATCGCCGAGGCCATCGCCCCGGCGCCGGCCCCGGCACTGTCCCGGGCGCTGGTCGAGCTGACCGGCGGACTCTCGGCGCATGTCGCTGCCGACGGCCGCTTCCTTTTCATTGCCGAAGCTTCCCTGCGTCTGCTCGAGTACTCGCGCGAGTACATCGACCACGCCACGCTGTTCGAATTGACGGGCATCGAGGACGTGCCGTTGCTGCAGGACGCCTTCGCCGCCGCCCAGACCCTCGGCCCCCAGCAATGCACGGTGCGCCTGCTGCGCGGTCTGACCGACCGGATGTGGATGCGGCTGCGCATTGCCCAGTACACGCCTCGCATCGCCGGCGCCGGCGCCACCTTCCTTGTGCACGGCGAAGACATCACCGCCTTCAAGGAAAACGAGGCGCGCCTTTCCGATCTGGCCGTGCGCGACGCGGTGACCGGGCTGGGCAACCGTCAGTACATCCAGCAATGCATCGCCGAGGCGATCCAGCACGCCCGGGAAGGCGGCCCGAACTTCGCCGTCGCCCTGCTCGATCTGGACGGCTTCAAGAAGGTCAACGATTCACTCGGCCACGATGTCGGCGATCAGTTGCTGCGCGACGCCGGCCAGCGCCTGATCGCCCAGATTCGCGAGACCGACATGGCCGCGCGCATGGGCGGCGACGAATTCGTGCTGGTGTTGCCGGGCTGCGACAACGAGCAGGCGCTCACCGGCATCATGAAGCGCCTGTTGTCCGCCGTGCAGCAACCGTTCCAGGTCGGCGACCAGTTGCTGCACCTCACGACGAGCATCGGCGTATCGTTCTTCCCGCAGCACGGCGACTCGGCAGGCCTGCTGATCAAGCATGCCGACGCCGCCATGTATTGCGCGAAGGATCGCGGACGCAACGGCCTGTTCGTCTACACGGACGATCTGGGCAACCTGCACCGCAAGGCGTTCTCGCTGGAATCGGCCATGTTCGAGGCGATTCACAACGGCGAATTCAGCCTGCATTACCAGCCGATCTGCGACCCGAGCTCGCTGAACGTGAAAGGTGTCGAAGCGCTCATGCGCTGGCATCCGGCGCTCGGCCCGGTGTCGCCGGCCGAATTCATCCCGCTGGCCGAAGCCAATGGCCTGATCAACCTGCTGGGCGGCTGGGCGTTGCGCGCCGCCTGCATGCAGCTCGCCCGCTGGGATCGCACCCGGCTCGACGGGCTGTACATGTCGGTCAACGTCTCGGCCCAGCAGTTCCACCATCCATCGTTCCCCAGCCTCGTCTGGCAGGCGATTGCCGACTCGGGTGTCGAAGGCCACCGGCTGGTCCTCGAAATCACCGAGAGCGTGCTCATGCGCGACCCGGAGCAGGCCAATCTGGTGCTGCGCGAGTTGCAGACGCTGGGGGTGCGCTTCGCCGTCGACGACTTCGGCGCCGGCTATTCGAGTCTGGGATACCTCAAGCGCTTCCCGCTGTCCGCGCTCAAGATCGATCGCAGCTTCGTGAAAGACATGCCGACGTCACCGAACGACCGTACGATCGTGACGGCCGTGCTGGGGTTGGCGCGCGAACTGGGTCTGTCGGCGGTGGCCGAGGGGGTCGAGACGGAAGAGCAACGGCAGATGCTGATCGATCGCGGCTGTCATTCCATCCAGGGCTGGCTGGTGTCGAAGGCCCTGCCTGCGGGAGAACTCGAGGCTGCCTTTGCGAGCGGGCGCCTCAATGTGGATGTCGGCCACTGACCGGACATCCCCGCTACCATGAGCCTTACGAAAGAAAAAACGCTCGAATTACTGTGGCAGCGCATGGCCGAGCGAGGCGACTTCCCGTCGCTGCAGCGCTCGGTCACGGGCATCGTGTCCGCCATGCAAAGTGAAAACACGAGCACGGCCGACCTGGCGTCGTCCGTGCTGTCGGACTTCGCGCTCACGCAAAAGGTGATTCGCCTGGCCAACTCCGCCATGTATGCGCCGTTCGGCTGCAACGTGACGACGGTCTCGCGCGCCATCATGATTCTCGGCGTCGACACGATCGGCCACCTGGCGCTCAGCCTGAAGCTGCTCGAAGGTTTCGGCGAAGTCGCGGCGCGCCGCGACGACATGGCCCGTGAGCTGGCTCGCGCCACGCTCGCCGGCGCGTTCGCACGCGACATCACGTCGAAGAACGGCATTCGCGACGGCGAGGAAGCCGTCGTCTGCACACTGCTCCACCATGTGGCACGGTTGCTCGTGACGTATTGCTTTCCCGCCGAGTGGGCCGAGATCCAGGCCCTCGCGGTGCAGCACGGCCTCAGCGACAGCGACGCCTGCGAGCGGGTGCTCGGCATCTCGTTCCCCGAATTGTCCGAAGCGGCCGCCCGCAAGTGGGGCCTGCCCGAGTCGATTGCCACGAGCATGCGGCCGATCGACCTCGACGGCAACGCCCCGCTCTCGCACGCCGACTGGCTGTGCGCGGTGGCGAACATGTCCAACGAGATGGTGACGGAGCTCACGCGCGGCGCCGATCCGACGCGTCTGGCCGAACTGGCCGAACGCTATGCCGACCGTCTCGCGCTCGACATCGGCGAGGTGGTCTCGGTCGGCGAGGAGATGGTGCGCGACACGAGCCACCAGGAGTTCATCGCGATCAGCACCGGCGCGTCGAACACCCGCCAGCCGCCGGCGGGCAAGCCGCTCGACTCGGTACGACGTCTGGCCGACGGGCTCTCCGAGGTGCGCGCGGCCACCGACGAGACGGACGCCGTCGGCCTGCTCAACCTGACGCTCGAAGCGATTCTCCAGTCGCTCGGCTTCGTCAACTGCGCGGCCTTCGTCCGCTCGCCCGCCAACAAGGTCTTCGAGATGCGCTTCGGCATCGGGCGCGACGTACAGCCGCAGCTCGGCCTGACCTTCCCCGAAGCGTTCGAGCCTGACGTTTTCCATCTTGCGCTGACCAATGGTCGTGCCATCCTGATCGACAATGCGCGCGAGCCGCGCATCGTGCCGCGCATTCCCCTGTGGCACCGTCAGCACTTCGCGAACGTGAAGTCGTTCTTCCTGCTGCCGGTTCGCCAGCGCAACCAGACCGTGGCGCTGCTCTACGGCGACTGGGGCGGCGCACTGTGCGCAGGCGGCATCGGTGCGAAGGAAATGGAATTCCTTCACCACATGGGCGAAGAGATCTCCAGCAAGCTCGAAAGCGCGGCACTGCAAAACGCCGGCGCAGGCGCGAACATCGACTCGCTGGCACGCAAATCATCGGGCACGACCGGCGCTCGCTGAGCCGGTTCGGGCGGCGTCTCTCGTCGTCAGTCTTCCGCTTCTTCCACGTCTTCCGCTTCCCTCTGCCTACCGATCCACGTCTTGACTTCACGCGATGGCGTGTGCCGTCGGCATTGGCTCGTGGGCGGATTCCCCCGGTTCGGGCTCGGCACTGATTGCCGTTCGCGCCGGGTGCTTCGGCGCCGGCGGCAGTGTCTCGGCGATTCATATGCGAAACGCAATCTTTGGTATTTCGAAAACGATATGAGACGCCGATGCCGAACGGTCGCACGCGTTGCGCACAGGACGATTCGTGCGCGGCGGTGTTCGCCCGCCGCGCCGCCGAAGGCACTCAGGCGCCATGCTCGCCCCATATGGCACAAGGCTTTGGCGGCGGCGGTCCCATCCGGTTCGCGCAGGCGTACCATGGCGCCATACCGCAGTTTTCCTCCATGACGTTGTGTCGGCCGCCGATCGCCCCGCGCACGCTATCCGCGTCGCGGTTTTTGACGCGACTCGCCGCGCCCCGGTAAAAAATTTACGCTCGGTTTCGCCATGTAGATCAATTCACACCGTTGGTTCAGGAGAAGACATGACGCAATCCGCTGCTGTACCGGTGCATCCGGTCGACGAGCGCCTGCCGCTCCCCAAGCTGTTCACGCTGGGACTGCAACACGTGCTGGTGATGTATGCAGGCGCGGTCGCGGTGCCGCTGATCATCGGCGGTGCGCTCAAGATGTCGGTCGATCAGGTGGCATTCCTGATCAACGCGGATCTCTTCGCCTGCGGTATCGCCACCCTCATCCAGACGCTCGGCGTGTGGATCTTCGGCCTGCGTCTGCCGATCATGATGGGCGTCACGTTCACCGCCGTCACGCCGATGATCGCCATCGGCACGAATCCCGATCTCGGGCTGCTCGACATCTATGGTGCGACGATCGCCGCGGGGATCATCGGCATCCTGATCGCCCCCTTCATCGGCAAGCTGCTGCGGCTGTTTCCACCCGTGGTGACCGGCACAGTCATTACCGTGATCGGCATCTCGCTCATGGGCGTCGGCATCAACTGGGCGGCGGGTGGTTTCGGCAATCCGGACTACGGCAATCCGCTCTATCTGGGCGTGTCGTTCGCGGTGTTGCTGTGCATCCTGTTCATCACCAAGTACGTGCGCGGCTTCTTCGCGAACATTGCCGT
Organism: Pandoraea pulmonicola; assembly: GCF_000815105.2. NCBI lineage: Bacteria > Pseudomonadati > Pseudomonadota > Betaproteobacteria > Burkholderiales > Burkholderiaceae > Pandoraea > Pandoraea pulmonicola. The sequence continues at coordinate 4,064,933 of NZ_CP010310.2, forward strand.
GCTGCTGGGCATTCTGTTCGGCACGATCGTGGCGATCGTACTGGGCAAGGTGTCGTTCGCCGGTGTGGCGCAGGCGCCCTGGTTCGGGTTCGTCATGCCGTTTCACTTCGGCATGCCGCGCTTCGATGCGATTGCCATCGCCACGATGACGCTGGTCATGCTGGTGACGTTCATCGAGTCGACCGGCATGTTCCTCGCCGTGGGCGACATCGTCGGCCGTCCGGTCGATCAGAAGACGCTGGTACGCGGTTTGCGCGTGGACGGACTGGGCACGCTGATCGGCGGCATCTTCAACACGTTCCCGTACACCTCGTTCTCGCAGAACGTGGGACTGGTCGGTGTCACGGGGGTGAAGAGCCGCTGGGTGTGCGCGATGGGCGGCCTGATCCTGATCGTGCTCGGACTGTTCCCAAAGGTGGCGCACGTGGTGGCGTCGGTGCCGCAGTTCGTGCTGGGCGGCGCGGGCATCGTGATGTTCGGCATGGTGACGGCCACGGGCGTGAAGATTCTCTCGACGGTGGACCTGTCGAAGAACCGCTACAACCTCTACATCATCGCGATCAGTATCGGCGTAGGCATGATTCCGGTGGCGTCGGACAAGTTCTTCATGAAGCTGCCGCACGCGCTGGCCCCGTTCTTCCACAGCGGCATTCTGCTCGCATCGATCAGCGCGGTACTGCTCAATGCACACTTCAACGGCCTGCGCAGCGAGAAGGAAGCGGCCGAACTCGCACAGGCGGCGGGCAAACAGGCGGACGCCGCCCATTGAGGCAGGCGGCGGTGCGCGGACCGGCGCGCTTGCGCATCGCATGCGGCGTGCCGCGCAACGGCCTCAACCGACCTGCAGCTCCCGAGCACGCCGCTTGATGTCGCGCAGCACACCAGCCATGCCGGCGCGGGCGGTTTCGGTGTCGTAGTGGTTCTGAAGATTGAGCCAGCTCTGGGCGTCAACGCCAAAGAACGCGCCCAGGCGCAGCGCCGTATCGACCGTAATGGCTCGCTTGCCCAGCACAATCTCATTGATGCGGCGCGGCGGTACGTCGATGGCTTTCGCCAGCGCGTATTGCGAAATGCCCATCGGGGCGAGCCAGTCCTGCGCGAGAATCTCGCCCGGCGTGGAGAGTGGCACTTGTCGAGTCATGTTCGGCCTCCGTCGACCTTGAGAGAGTCCGCAGAAATATCGGAACGTGCCCACACATTCGGTCAGTGGTAATCCACGATTTCGACCTCCGAGGCGTTGCCCCCGTCGAAACGAAAGCACAGTCGCCACTGGTCGTTGATGCGAATGCTGTACTGCCCCAGACGTGCTCCCCTCAGAGCTTCCAGGCGATTGCCCGGGGGTGCGCGCAAGAAGGCGAGCGTGGCTGCCGCATGCAACTGCTGGAGCTTTCGCGTTGCTACCAACTCGATCGCCCGCCAGCGCGTAACCCGACAACCGTTGAACAACAGCGCCGTATCCCTGCATTTGAAATCTTCGATCACGGTTAATAACGTCATTCGTTATTAACGAATGGCGTTAATACTAGTGCGAGGCGCCGTTCATGTCAATTGTGGAGTGAAAGGCAAGGACCACGCGAAGCCAGGGGGGCCTGAGAGGCTTCGATCCTAGCGAAATCCGCTCAATGAAAGTTCCGACTCGAGAGGGTGAGCTCACCCAGCATCGGCGAGAGATCGACCAGACGGTGTGCGACCAGATGCGTCACGCGCGCCTCGCGCTGCCACACGCCTTCCACCCCCAGCAGCGACGACGCCAGCAGTTCCTTGCGCTGCGACTCGACCAGATCGGGCCAGACGATCACGTTGATCACGCCCGTCTCGTCTTCCAGCGAGACGAATATCGTGCCGTTCGCCGTGCCCGGTCGCTGCCGTCCCGTCACAATGCCCACCGTGCGCACCCGACGGCCGTTCACGCCCTCGGTCTGCAGTTCGCGCGCCGTCTTCACGCGCATGCGTTTCAACTTCTCGCGCAATACCAGCAACGGGTGGCGCCGCAGCGTCAACCCCGTGCTCGCATAATCGGCCACGATGTCCTGCCCCTCCAGCATTGGCGGCAACGCCACCTGCTCGTCCGCACTGCCCGGCGTCGCATCGCGCAGGACCGTGGCGCCGAGCAACGGCGTCGGCGGCTGCCACGCGGCCACCGTCCAGCGCGCCTGACGACGACCGCCCAGCAGCGCCGATAACGCGTCGGCCGCCGCCAGCGCATCGAGGTCGCGCCGCGACAACGCCGCACGCGCCGCCAGGTCGTCGATATCGGTAAACGGCCGCTGCCGCCGCGCGCTTTCGATTGCCTTGGCACCCTCGGCCGACAATCCCTTCACCAGCGACAGTCCCAAACGCACTGCCGGACGACGCGCGCCACCATGGCGTCCGACGCGCGACTCGGGACGCGACTCGACATCGCTCACGCATACGTCGACCGCCCGCACCTCCACACGATGCCGCCGCGCATCCTGCACCAGTTGCGACACCGAATAGAACCCCATCGGCAAGCTGTTGAGCAGGCCGCACAGGAACATCTCCGGAGCATGACACTTGAGCCACGCGCTCGCGTAGGCCAGCAACGCGAAACTCGCGGCGTGACTCTCCGGAAAACCGTACTCGCCGAAGCCTTCGATCTGGCGGCAGATGGCTTGCGCAAAGTCTCGCGGGTAACCGTTCTTCAACATGCCCTCGATGATGCGGGTCTGGAATTTTTCGAGCCCGCCCTTGCGCTTCCACGCGGCCATGGAGCGACGCAGTTGATCGGCGTCTCCCGCCGAGAAGTCGGCCGCGATCATCGCAATCTGCATGACCTGCTCCTGGAAGATCGGCACGCCCCGCGTACGCTCGAGCGCCGGTCTGATCGCATCGCACGGATATTCGATTTCCTCGGGCTTCATATCGCGGCGCTGCAGGAACGGATGCACCATGCCGCCCTGAATCGGCCCCGGTCGCACGATCGCCACCTGCACGACGAGGTCGTAATAGTTCTTCGGCTTCAACCGCGGCAGCATGCTCATCTGCGCGCGCGACTCGATCTGGAACACACCCACGGTATCGGCGCGGCGAATCATGCCGTAGGTGGCCGGATCCTCGCGCGGAATATCGGCAAGCGTCATCGGCGCGCCACGCCACTCGCCCAACAGATCGAGCGTGCGACGCAACGCACTGAGCATGCCGAGGGCAAGCACGTCGACCTTGAGCAGCTTGAGCGTCTCGATATCGTCCTTGTCCCACTGGATGACATAGCGATTCTCCATCGCCGCCGGCGCAATCGGCACGAGCCGAGAAAGCTTGTCGCGCGAGATCACGAAGCCCCCCACGTGCTGCGACAGATGCCGGGGAAAACCGATCAGCTTCTCCACGAAATCCGCCCACAGCCGCGTGATCGGCGCATCCGGCGAGAGTCCCTGGCCCGCCATGCGCGCGAGCAGGTTCTCCCGACCGTCCCACCACTGCTGACTCTGTGCCACCTGCTCGACGATCGACAGATCGATGCCCAACGCCCGCCCCGTATCGCGCACGGCACTGCGCATGCGATAGCAGATCACCGTCGCGGCCAGTGCCGCACGCTCCACACCGTACTTCCGGTAGATGTACTGGATGACAACCTCGCGCCGCTGGTGCTCGAAGTCCACGTCGATATCGGGCGGCTCGTGGCGCTCTTTCGACAGGAACCGTCCGAACAGCAACTGCACCTCATCCGGATTGACCTCGGTAATCCCCAGGCAGTAACACACGACCGAATTGGCCGCCGAGCCTCGCCCCTGACACAGAATTCCCTGGCTGCGGGCGTAGCTCACGATGTCGTAGACCGTCAGGAAATACGGCTCGTACTCGAGATCGTTGATGAGCGCCAGTTCATTATCGATGCGTTCTTGCACCTTCTGCGGCACACCGTTCGGATAGCGACGTCTTGCCCCCGCCGTCACTTCCTGCTGCAGATACGTCACCGGCGTGTGACCGGCCGGCACCAGTTCTTCCGGATACTCGTAGCGCAAGTTGAGCAATTCGAAATGGCAGCGCGAAGCAATGGCTATCGTCTGCGCCAATGTGTCCGGCGGGTAAAGCCACGAAAGCCGCAGCCGCGTGCGCAAATGCTGCTCGGCGTTCGGGGTGAGCGCCAGTCCGCACGCCTGCACCGGCTTGCCCAGTCCAATTGCGGTGAGCACGTCCTGCAACGGCTTGCGCGAGCGCACGTGCATGAGCGCGTGCCCCGTGGCAACGAGCGGCACGCCGCACTCGGCCGAGATCGCGCGCAGCCGCGCCAGATGCGCGTCGTCGCCGGCGCGGTGACGGCGCTCGAGCGCGAGCCATACGCGTCCCTCGCCGAACGTCTGCGCCGCCCAGCGCGTTTGCGCACGCGTGCGCTCGGCGCTCGCGGCGGCGTCCGGCACGAGGATGATCAGGCAACCCGGCAAGCCGCGCAGATGCGCCTGCGCCACCGCCGGTTCGCTGAAGTCCCGCGCATGCAGCCGGTAGCCGCGATTCGGTCCGCGCATGCGGCCATGCGTGATCATCTCCGAGAGATTGCCGTAGCCTTCGCGATGCTGCGCCAGCGCCACCAGATGCACAGTGCCAAGCGCGTCGAGATCGGGGATCGGTGTTTCGATGTCGGGCAACGCAGCTTGCGCCGCACGGGTTGCGTGGTCGTGGCCGTGAGGCGCGTCCGGCGTGATGGATGGCCCCGCCGGCGCATGTTCGGGCGTCAAACGGAACTCGCTGCCGACGATCAACGACAGTGAAGCATGCCGCTGCGCTTCGGCCCGGGCGCGCACGACACCGGCTAGCGAGCACTCGTCGGTGATCGCCAGCGCGGTGTAGCCCAGGTGCACCGCTCTCGCGACCAGTTCCTCCGGGTGTGACGCCCCACGCTGAAAAGAAAAGTTCGACAGGCAGTGCAGCTCGGCATACGCGGGCAAGCTCTCGTCGTCGACCGCACGCGGAGAGTCCGATGCCGCATCGTCGTTGGCGGCGAGCCCTTCGGTCGAGCCGTGCCAGGGAAGGAAATCGTCGAGATTCATGGAACAGGTGGTGCGTTCGGCTCAACCGAACAGGCCATGCAGATACCACGCCGCATTCACCCCATTCACGGGGCGTTCGCGAAACACCCACAGCAACGCGCCCGTGGTGTCGGCGGCAATGAAGTAGTCGCGCGTGACGATGCCCGGCTCCCACCAGCCGGCCTCGATGCGCTCGGGGCCGCTCATCAGTTGCAGCGGCCCCTGCCGCCACGGCCGTTCGTCCTGCACGTTCAGGCGCTGCGGGGCGTCGAGCAGCCACGCCGGCCGGGGTGGCAATCCTGCGGTGCACACGTTCGCGTCCTGCCCCTCGGGCGGCGTGCCGCCGGTCGCACCGTACGGCACGCTGACGAAGGCTTGCTCCGGCCGATGATCCTCGCGCACCCGGAGCTGCCGCACGTGTTCGTCGCCGACACGGGCCGACACGCGTTCCATCAATTGCACGAAGTCCTGCCGGGCGCGTCCCGGCTCGGGCAGCAGCGCGCCGCTGCGCAGTTCGTGTGCGGCCGTGTGCGTGACGTCGAGCCGCAGCGTGAGCACCGGTGCGACCAGCGGCGAGCGGGCCAGTCGCTCCTTGCATAGCGACAACAAATGCGCGGGCGCCGCACTCGCTTCCGCCAGACGGATGTCGAAACGCGTAGGGGCGAGCGTGTGTCGGCCGAGCGGCTCGTGTTCGAGCACAAGCGTCAGCGCACGAGCGGCAAGTTGCCCGGCACCGAGCCACCCCGTGAGTTGCGCGAGCAGACGGCGCAGTCCGAAGAGCAACACCTCGATATCGTGGGTCAGCGACGGCAGCGGCAGTACCGCCTCGAAATGCGGCGGCGCGCGATACCAGTCCGGCGCTTCGGGCGCCTCGCCATAGACGCGCGCCAGCGCCCCCGGCAGCGCCGCCCCGCAGCGGCGCCTCACGCCGGCGGCGGGCAACGCGCGCAATTCGCCCAGCGTCGCACATCCGATCTGCGCGAGCCAGTCGAGCCACGGCCGCGCCTCGGGCAGCAGCACGACCGGCAACGGATCAAGCTGCTGCGGCAGTGTCGCCAATGATGGCGGCAACAGGGGCACGGACATCGTCGCTGTTGTCGTTGCTGTCGCCGTCGATGCGGCAGTCCCCGCCAACGCCCGATGATCCGAGGCGCGTGCCTGCATCGCGGCTTGCAACGGGCAGTGAGAGGACGCATGAGAAACGGTATCGCTGGGCACGGCCCCTCGTGCGTGCGCCAGCAACGCCGCCGCGCCGGCCGTGGCGGCAATGCCCAGCGACGCCCGATGTCCGAGCGCTTCGGCACTCTCGAGCACCTGCGCGCACAGCGACGCAAGCCCACCGAACAGCCGCAGACTCGGCGCCGCATCGATCAACACACAATGTGGCGAAGCGATGGCGACGTCCGGACCGAAGCGCAGCAGCGCCAGTGCCAAGGCTTCCAGGGCGAGCGTCTCGGCGGCTTCGTCACGATCGCGAAATCGTACCTGCGGCAGCAAGGCCAACACGCCACCACGGCGCATGCCGGGCTGCACACCGGCGGCCCGCGCCGCCTCGCTCGCCTGCCAGACACGCGACTGCGCCAGCACGACCGTGGTGTCGACGGATATGCCCGGCGCATCAGCCCGCGTACGCGGAGACGCGATCTCGAGCGCCAGATACGGCAGATGCAGGGCTATCCAGCAAGCCATGCGGAACTCCAGAAACAACAGCAGAAAAAGAAGACGAGGGCATCGGTTCGGCGCGATGGGTCTCCCCCGACGGATCTGGCGTGACGGGCAACGGCGCCTCCTGGCCCTCAGCACCCGCCACCGGTTGCGACGCTCGCGTATAGGGCGCGGGCAGTGTCAGCCAGAGCGGTTCGAGCCGAGGCGGCCCGCGACGCTTATGAAACTGCACGCCCAGGCGGCTGCTCTCGCCTACGGTCAGCCCCAGTCGCAACGGCGCGGCAGACGCCGTCGCCGCCTCCCCACGTGGACGCATTACCCAGGCCAACGTCTCGCCACCGCCGGCAGCGACCTGCAGGCGCCGGATCTGCTCGGCCGTGGCCGCTGGCAGCCAGGCCAGCACGGCGCCGCAGCACGCGCTCCTGAGCGCCTGCTCGGCACACCAGAGCATGTCCCGATCCTCGGCACGGGCGCCTTTCGCTGCGCGTACGCCTCGTGCCCCGGACGCCTTTCGCGCCGGCCGCATCACCACGCTGAGCCAGCGCAGATCGATGCCCCACCCCGCCAGCGCCGGCGCATACGGCAGCATCGGCGGTGCAATCACCATCACCGGCTTCCCCGCCTGCGTGAGATCGCGCAAGACCGGTGCCAGCAACCGCCACTCGCCAATGCCAGACCGATCGCTCAGCAACTCCGTCACCGCGCCATGCGGCCACCCGGCGCCAGGCAACTCGGCGTCGAGCGCGGCAAAGCCGGAGCGATGGCCGGCGCGGCGGCAATGCGCCAACTCACTGGCACGCCACAGCCCGGCAGGCAAAGACGAAAGCGGTAGGGCCATGGCGCACCCAAATACTGTATGAATATACAGTATAGCAGTTCGCACGCACTTTACGTGACCCTTGCGGCGGCGTTTCTCTTGCGGCCTGTCACAAGCCCGGCTACCGTTGGCGTCACTCCCAGTTCTCCCACTCCGCCCCATCTTCATGCCGCTGCCGACTACCGCCACTGCCCCGTTCTGTCCCGCCGAAGTCAAAGGCAGTATCGTCATCGACGCCCGCGAATCGCGCTGGACCAAACTCAAGCGCTTTGCCGGCCCGGGGTTGCTCGTCGCCATCGGCTACATGGACCCGGGCAACTGGGCGACGGACATTCAGGCGGGCTCGCAATTCGGTTACTCGCTGCTCTGGGTGGTGGCGCTCTCGAGCCTCGCGGCCATCTTTCTCCAGATGCTCGCCGCGCGGCTCGGACTGGCGGCCGGACGCGATCTCGCCCAGGCGAGCTACGATCGCTACGGACGCACGGGACGCGTCGTGCAATGGATCACCGCCGAAATTTCGATCATCGCCTGCGACATCGCCGAAGTGCTCGGTTGCGCCCTCGCCTTCAAACTGCTGCTGGGCGTGCCACTCGCGTGGGGCATCGTGCTCACCGCGCTCGACACGATGATCGTGCTGGGTCTGCAGGGCAAAGGTTTCCGTCAGATCGAAGCCATCGTGTTCGGGCTCATCGGCACGATGGCTTTCTGCTTCGTCGTGCAGGTCGCGATGGTGCCGCCCGACTGGCATGCCGTGGCTGCCGGCCTCGTCCCCGGCGCGCCAAGCCATGACCGGCGCGACGCCATCGTGCTGGCGCTGGGCATCGTGGGTGCGACGATCATGCCGCACAACCTGTATCTGCACTCGTCGGTCGTACAGACCCGACGCGTGACCGGCGGCAAGCGCGGTCACCTCCATGACACCCTCACGCTGGTACGCATCGACACATGGGTCTCGCTCGTGTTGGCGATGTGCGTGAATGGGGCAATTCTGATTCTTGCGGGTTCGGCCTTTCATGCGAGCGGCCAGACCAACGTCACCGACATCGAGCAGGCCTACCGGCTCATCACGCCGATTGCCGGCAGCGCCGCCGCGTTCCTCTTCGGCATCGCGCTGCTGGCCTCCGGACAGAGCTCGACGCTCACCGGCACCATCGCGGGGCAGGTCATCATGGACGGCTTCCTGCATCTGAAGATCCCGTGCTATCAGCGGCGGCTGATCACGCGCGGCCTGGCGCTCGTGCCCGCGCTGATCGGCGTGCTCTGGCTCGGCGACGGATCGTTGGGCAAGCTGCTCGTGTGGAGTCAGGTGCTGCTCAGCCTGCAACTGCCGTTCGCGGTGTGGCCGCTCATCCGTTCGGTGAGCGATCCACGCATGATGAATGGCAATGCGATCCGATGGCCGGCGCAAGTCGTGGCATGGACGCTCTTCACGGTGATCACCGCCACCAACCTGCTCCTGATCTTCGGCCTCGACTGAGATATGAATGATGTATGAATTGTTGTAGGACTGAGGTATGAATGAGAGGTGACTGATGTACGCGGACGGCGGCACCCCGGTGAAAGTGGCGCCGCCTATGACTTTCCGGAGCATGCGCTACGCCCTCGCAGCGTGCTAACATCAGCACCCCTTACTAGGTCTTACAAGTCAAAGTTCGCAGCATTCCGCAAGGGGATCAGACAACCGCAGCGGGGCGACGTCATCGTGCATCGCCTGCCGGGTCACAACATCTACAGGGGTATCAACGTGCAGAAGAAGTCCAGCATTGCACTGCTCAGCGCCGCCATGCTCGCCGCAGGCGTGCTCGGCGGTTGCGCCACCGAGAGCTCGCGTTCCGTGCAAGTCGCCAAGGTCGAAAGTGCCAGCCGTCCGTATGTCGGTGTACGCACGCCGATCGCAGTCGGCAAGTTCGACAACCGTTCCGCGTACATGCGCGGCGTCTTTTCCGATAACGTCGACCGTCTCGGCAGCCAGGCCAAGACGATCCTGATCACGCATCTGCAGCAGACCCAGCGCTTCAACGTGCTCGACCGCGACAACATGGCCGAGATTCGTCAGGAAGCCGACATCAAGAAAACCCAGCAGACGCTCAAGGGTGCCGACTACGTGATCACCGGCGACGTGGTCGAGTTCGGTCGCAAGGAAGTAGGCGACAAGCAGCTCTTCGGCATTCTCGGCCGCGGCCGCGAGCAGGTCGCCTATGCCAAGGTCAACCTGAACGTGGTCAACATCGCCACGTCGGAAGTCGTCTACTCGAGCGGCGGCGCGGGCGAGTTCGCGCTGTCCAATCGCGAGGTGATCGGCTTCGGCGGCACTGCGGGCTACGACTCCACGCTCAATGGCAAGGTGCTCGACCTCGCCATGCGCGAAGCCGTGAACAACCTGGTCGCCGGCATCGAGAGCGGCGCCTGGACGCCCGGCAAGTAAGCGTCGCCTTCCCCAACATTGCGCATGTCGCAGCGCGTCGGTCATGACGCGCCGGTCCCGCACATCGGGTGCGGAGAGCGGACGCACGCGTCGCGACATGCCCATCAGGATCCCTATCGCCATGAACCGCAAGTTCTCTATCGGCCGTGCCGCCGCGGCGCTCGTCGCCGGCGGTGTGCTGCTCACCGGCTGCGCCACGCCCAACAAGCCGCTCTACGCCTGGGAAAGCTACCAGCCGCAGGTCTACGAATACTTCAAGGGTGAGTCGAAGGAAGCCCAGATCATCGTGCTCGAGCGCGATCTGGAGAAGATGAAGGCCGGCAACAACGCCGCGCCGCCGGGCTATCACGCGCATCTCGGCCTGCTCTACGCATCGGTCGGCAAGCCGGACAAGATGGTCGAGGAATTCCAGACCGAGAAGCAGTTGTTCCCGGAGTCCGCCGGCTATATCGACTTTCTCCTCAAGAACAAGACCCCGGAGGCCAAGCAATGATCGTCCGTCTGTGCAAATGGATCAGCGTCGCGGCGCTGGCTGCCGTCATGACCGGCTGTGCCATGCATCAAGCCAAGCCGTACGACTACACCGCGTTCAAGGAGAGCAAGCCGAAGTCGATTCTCGTGCTGCCGCCGCTCAATGAGTCGCCGGACATCGACGCAACCTACAGCGTGTTCTCGCAGGTCACGGCGCCGCTGGGCGAAGCCGGCTACTACGTGCTGCCAGTGGCACTCGTCGATGAGTCGTTCCGTCAGAACGGTCTGACCGTTGCCGGTGACATCCATCAGGTGAACCCGGCCAAGCTGCGCGAGATCTTCGGCGCCGACGCCGCGCTCTATATCAAGATCACGCAGTACGGCACGAAGTACATGGTGGTCGACAGCGCGACGGTGGTGACGGTGACGGCCGATCTCGTCGATCTGCGCAACGGCGCCAAGCTGTGGAGCGGTGCGGCAAGCGCCTCGAACAACGAAGGCGGCAACAACAGCGGCGGCGGCTTGATCGGCATGCTGGTCACGGCCGCGGTCAAGCAGATCATCAACAGCGTGTCGGACGCCGGTTACACGGTCGCTGGCACGGCTAATGCACGACTGCTGTCCGCCGGCCGCCCCAACGGCATACTCTACGGCCCGCGTTCGCCGAAGTACGGGACGGACTGAGTCCGCCCCAGGCAACGCGCAACGATGTCAGCCGCTGAAGTGCCCTGGGCGACTTAAGCAATTCAGTCGACGTAAACGACAAAGCCCGCCAATAAGGCGGGCCGTTGCGCGAACCGATCCCGGTACAACGAGGATCGGCATCCGGACTTACGGTTGGGCGCCGTCGCACGCCATCACAACGATGACGGGAATCGCCCGATAAGACGATCGACTTGCCTGGCTGCGCCAGCGACGACCGTTCGTCCGGAAGGGACTTGCTTAGTAACCGGCGGTTTCGAGTGCGCGGATACGTTGTTCCAGCTCAATGATGTCCTTCGACTCAGCCAGGAACGCTTCACGACGACGACGCTCAGCAGTTTCAAACCAAGTGTTCACGACTTCAAAAAGGGCGGCAAACATGACGTTTCTCCAGTTCATTAGTGTGCTGCATCGCAGCAGTGCTTCGCATTATATAGGGTTTTCCCGTAAAGGGTTAGTCCTGATGTGCAAAAACACCACAAAATCTGCTAGAGCGTCGCTTCGAATGCAGTCAATTCCAAAATAAACCTATAAAAATCAATAGCCTAAAAAACTTCAAGCGTGCAGCGACACGTGTCTGCGGCACGCTGTCGCAGGGGACGATCAAAAATCGAAGGGATAAAAAAAGCGCCGCTGCTGCGGCGCATCATAGCGATCTCCCAACCTCGGCTGGCCCAGGCGGTGCCGGTTCAAGCGACGCTTCGTAGTATGTGTCGCACTCGGCGCATTACCGTCTCGCGCCGCGTCCGTCGTGCGTCACGTCAACTGGCGATCCCCGCCATTACCTCGGCGGCGCGTGTTCAATCTGAGCGTCGTCATCGGCGGCCGATCCTCCCGCAGCACCGGCGGCCGAAGTCGCCTGTTGCGGTGTCGCACCGGACGTTGCGGCGCCGGTGCATTGCTCAGACGTCGCCGCTCCCGAATGTCCGGTATGGCACGGCAGATCGGCCGCGGCGATGCCCTCGAGAATCGGGCAATCGGGCCGGTCGTCGCCGTGGCAATGCACGGCGAGATGCGAGAGTGTGTCGCGCATCGCGACGAGTTCGCCAATGCGCTGGTTGAGTTCATCGACGTGCGATTGCGCCAGTGCCTTGACCTGTGCGCTCGAGCGGCCGCGATCCTGCCAGAGCGCCAATAGCTGACGAATCTGGTCGATGCCGAAACCCAGCCGCCTCGCCTGACGAATGAAGCGAAGCAGGTGAAGATCCTGTTCGCCATAACGCCGGTAACCCGCCTCGGAGCGAGGGCTCGGAGGCATCAGGCCGATACTTTCGTAGTATCGGATCATCTTGGCCGTTACACCGCTGGCCTGCGCCGCTTGTCCGATGTTCATGGCTGCCTCACTGAGGGGAACGAGGGTTGAACGACGGCGGATACGAACCGTTCATCTTGGCGCGGTCGCCGTCCGACGGCACAAGTCGGGCGCTGATCGGCGCATGATCGGAAATCCGTGACCAAGGGCGCCCGTGCAAAACTTGCGCCCCTTCAATATGAAAGCCGCGTGCGTAGATGCGGTCAAGTCGTAAAAGCGGCAATCCGCTCGGAAAACTGCGGGCGGGACGCCCCGCGCTGTTCTGAAACACTTCAGTCAGCGCCAGCTTTTCCGCCAACAACCGGTCCGCCTGATTACTCCAGTCGTTGAAGTCGCCGGCAATGATCAGTGGAGCATCGCCCGGGATGGCGTCCGCAACGCGCTCCGTGAGCATTTCGAATTGCCGCCGACGACCGGGCCCCGCCAACGACAAATGCACACACAGGCAATGCAACGGCTGCGACAGCCCCGGCACGGCGATCTCACAATGCAACATGCCGCGCTTCTCGAAACTGTATGTCGTGATGTCGTGATTGTCCGATCTGACGATCGGATATCGGCTCAGAATCGCATTGCCATGGTGCCCATGGTCGTAGACGACATTGCGTCCGTACGCGTGATCGCTCCACATGGCACCCGCCAGAAATTCGTGCTGCGGTTGCACCGGCCAGTTGGTGTGCCGCATCGCATGCCGCCGATGCATGCCCTGGACTTCCTGCAGGAAAACCAGATCCGGCGCCAGTCCTTCCAACCCCGCGCGCAATTCGTGAACGCGCAAGCGATTGAACGCGGAAAAGCCCTTGTGGATGTTGTAACTCGCGATATGCAGACTATTCATGTTCGGCAGCATTGACTCCGTGCCGGAAGGCAGACGATACCCACTAAATGGTGTCGCTTTCCGCGATTTTCAAGCCAGAATGATCTGAGCGACGCATCGGACGGTGTCGTCCCGCGCGTCGCCTCGATCATTTCATTATGCGCCGTTCACCTTATGCCCGGGCAAACGGGACGTCGATGCCGATCCCGTATCGGCAGCCACCCCCGTCAGCGCCGATGCAGCGACGGCACCGTCCTGCGAGGGACGCCAGCGACGCAGCAACAACGCGTTGCTTACCACGCTCACGCTGCTCAGCGCCATTGCGGCACCGGCGATCACCGGACTCAACAGCCCGAACGCCGCCAGCGGAATGCCGACCACGTTGTACGCGAACGCCCAGAAGAGGTTCTGACGGATTTTCGACCAGGTGCGTCGCGAGACGTCGATGGCGTCGGCCACGCGTAGCGGATCGCCCCGCATGAGCGTAATACCCGCCGTCTGCATGGCGACATCGGTCCCCGAGCCCATCGCAATGCCGACGTCCGCCGCAGCGAGCGCCGGCGCATCGTTGATGCCGTCTCCGACCATCGCGACCACCGCGCCATCGCGCTTGAGCTGCGCAATCACCTCGGCCTTGTGTTCGGGCAACACGTCGGCGTGGATCTCGTCGAGCCCGAGCGCATCGGCAACAGCGCGTGCACTCCCCGCGTTGTCGCCCGTCACCATCACGCAACGCACGCCCAGCGCGTGCAAGCGTTCGATCGCCGGCCGCGCGGTGGCCTTGAGCGTATCGCCGAATGCCAGCAGCCCCAACAATCGCGCTCCGCCCTCACCACCTTGCGCTGCCGTCTCGACCAGCCAGGATACGGTACGCCCCTCACCCGCGAGTCGAGTCGCCTCCGATGCCAGTGCGCCCTGAGAAACGCCCAACTCTTCGAGCAGGCGCGCATTACCCAACTGCAGCGCATGCGTGCCACGCTTGGCGTCTTCCGCGCCTCCACCAACCTCGCCGCTCACGGCTTCCACAATTTCAATATGCGCGCGCATCCCGCGTCCCGGCAACGCGACAATATCCGACGCTGTCGGGATCGTCGCGGCGAGCCCCGCCGCTTCGGCCGCTGCCGTCACCGCCGTTGCCAGTGGGTGCGAACTGCCCGACTGTACGGCAGCCGCCCAACGCAGCAGCGTATCGGCGCTCGTGCCTTCTGCCGGCAGATGCGCCACGAGACGCGGCTTGCCCTCGGTCAGCGTGCCCGTCTTGTCGAACGCCACGACGTTCACGCGATGCGCCAACTCCAGGGCTTCGGCATCCTTGATGAGGATCCCCTGTCGCGCCGCCGCACCGGTGCCGACCATGATCGCGGCCGGTGTCGCGAGCCCCAGCGCACACGGACACGCGATCACCAGCACCGCCACCGCGTTGAGCAGCGAAGCCTCGAGACCCAACCCCAGCGCCCAGCCGGCGATCACCGTGACGATGGCGATGAGCACCACGACCGGCACGAACACGGCCGCGACACGGTCGACCGCACGCTGAATCGGCGCCTTGCCGGCCTGCGCGTCTTCGACCATGCGGATGATGCGGGCGAGCGCGGTATCGGCGCCGACGGCCGTCGTCTCCACGCGCAGCGTTCCCGCGCCGTTGATCGAACCGCCCACGACCGTATCGCCCTCGTCCTTGTCGATAGGCAGCGGCTCACCGGTCAGCAGCGACTCGTCGAGTTGGCTGGCGCCGTCGCGAATGACCCCGTCGACTGGGACACGTTCGCCTGCACGTACGACGACCCAGTCGCCGACCTTCACCTGGCTCAATGGCACCGTGGTCTCGCTTGCCGCGTCCTTCGGGTCGCGCAACACGCGCGCCGCTTCCGGACGCAGCGCCGCCAACGCGCGAATCGCTTCCACGGTACGGCGTTTCGCGCGCGCTTCGAGCCACTTGCCGAGCAGCACCAGCGTGATCACGACAGCCGCCGCTTCGAAATACAGATGCGGCATGCTGCCCGCAGGCGCACGCCACCATTCGTACAGACTCAGGCCGTAGGCAGCCGATGTGCCCAGC
The DNA here is from genome assembly GCF_000815105.2 of Pandoraea pulmonicola. Classification (NCBI taxonomy): domain Bacteria; kingdom Pseudomonadati; phylum Pseudomonadota; class Betaproteobacteria; order Burkholderiales; family Burkholderiaceae; genus Pandoraea; species Pandoraea pulmonicola. The sequence goes on from NZ_CP010310.2 coordinate 4,080,186, forward strand.
GCCACGAGCAGATCCATATTGCCGCTGCCTGCGCGCACCGCCTTGTAGCCCGCACGATAGAACCGCGCACCGAGCCAGAACTGCACCGGCGTGGCGAGCAGCCACTGCACCCAGGGCGGGGGCATCAGGTGCACGCCGAACGGTTCGAGCAGCATCGGCAGCAACAGCGGCAACGACAGCAGGGCCGCAACCGCCACCGGCCACCACGTCGGCCCTTCGCCGGCCGGCGTCGCCTGCGCGGGATCGGCCACGGGCGAGGCTTCGTAGCCCGCCTTCTCGACCGCCGCGCCGAGCGCCGCCACGTCCACGACGCCGCGTACGCCACGCACTGCCGCGCGCTCCGTCGCCAGATTGACGTTCGCTTCGAGCACGCCCGGCACGTTGCGCAACGCCTTTTCCACGCGTCCCGCACACGACGCGCACGTCATGCCGCCGATGGCCAGCTCGAACGTTTGCTCCGCAACCTGATATCCCGCGTCGTTCACCGCAGCTTCGACAGCGCCAAGCAATGTCGCGGGCGCCACATCGGGCGCGGCTTCCACGGCCGCCGTCTCGGTAGCAAGGTTCACATTGGCGCTGGCTACACCCGGGGCGCGCCGCAGCGCTTTCTCCACGCGCGTCACGCACGACGCACAAGTCATGCCTTCGATACCGACCGACCAATTCTGAGTCATTTAAAGGCCTCCACGAGGACTGTCATCATGCGTCAGAGCTTAGACCTTGCCATGACGGGAAGGTCAAGCCCTCTGCGACAAGACGTCGCAAGAGAGAAACAGCAGGCAGATGATGCCGACGTCGTTACGCTTCACGATACGCCTGCCGGCCGCATCCCGGTTTGGGTGGCGTCCGAACGCTCGGGCGAACGGTCTGAAAAAAGCCCTTGAGCTTCCTGCAATGGGAAGGTCTATGATCGAATTGCTGAATCATCACACCCCGGATTGACGTCAATCCTCCCATCTGCCGGGTAACCGGCCTGTTTCTCAAGGAGAGCAACATGCAAGTGCAAGTCGAAGGTATGAGCTGCGGTCATTGCGTCAAGACCGTGACCCGCGCAATCACGGAGCGCGATGCGAATGCCAAGGTCAACGTCGACCTCGGCGCAGGTCGTGTGGACGTCGAGAGCCGCCTCTCGCCCACCGAAGTGAGCGCCGCCATCGCCGACGCCGGCTACACGGTCAAGAGCACGAGCGCCTGAACCTCCCGAGTGTCTTCGTCTGAACGAACGTCGCATTGCCCCGCATGGCATCGCGACGTTTTCGTCGTCGTTTCCGCCTGTCCAATCCCGTACACCCCGCGCAGTCTCTGCTGCAGACCGGCGAAACCTTGTGCTACGCTCTACCTCGCCGAATACGCAAGGACGCCGCACGATGCGATACCGTGTGGCCCGTGCGTGCGGCAATACACGTCTTCAGGGCGGGGTGAAAGTCCCCACCGGCGGTATGTGACATTGCACGGTTCACGCTGTGCGCGTCATGAGCCCGCGAGCGCCTGCCACCGTCCCGTTGCGGACACCGGCAGGGTCAGCAGATCTGGTGAGATGCCAGAGCCGACGGTCATAGTCCGGATGAGAGAAGATGCGTCGATACCCGCGAGCCGTGGGATGCTGTCCCATGGCCACGTCCGTTCGCATGCCCTGAAACGTTTTTCGCCCGTTTGACTTACGCGAGGAGCGTTTCATGTCTATCACCAACGTCAGCCAAGTTGTCCCGGCACCTGCCGATCCCCTGCTCGCCTATCCGGCGTTCACCCACCTGCCGCCCGTCGAAGTGCGCCTGGCCGCATCGCTCGACGCCATGCGCGAAGGCCGTCCGGTCATTCTCATGGACGATCTCGACCGCGAGAACGAAGCGGACCTGATCGTCGCGGCGGAGAAAATCACGCCGGCCACGATGGCGATGCTCATCCGCGAATGCAGCGGCATCGTCTGTCTGTGCCTGCCTGACGAGACGCTGCGCCGTCTCGATCTGCCGCCGATGGTCGAACAGAATCAGAGCCGCCACGGCACCGCATTCACCGTGACGATCGAAGCGCGCCAGGGCGTGAGCACGGGCGTCTCGGCCGCCGATCGCGTCACGACGATTCGCGCCGCCATTGCCGACGACGCGCAGCCGTCCGACCTGTCCCGCCCCGGTCATGTCTTCCCGCTGCGCGCGCAGCCCGGGGGCGTGCTCACGCGCCGCGGCCACACCGAGGGCTCGGTCGATCTGGCGATTCTCGCCGGCCTCAAACCAGCCGCCGTGCTGTGCGAATTGATGAATCCCGACGGGACCATGACGCGCGGCGCCGATATCGAGCGCTTCGCCGAGTTGCACGGTCTGCCGATTCTGACCATCGACGAACTGGCGACCTACCGTCGCGCCCAGGCGCAAGGCCACGCCCACGCCGCCTGAGACGGCCGCGTGGCGATGGCCGCGATGCACTCGCCGCCATCGCCACGCGATGTGCCCCGCTCCGGCCACGTTCCGACACTTTCCTCTAACGTCGGACACCCCTGCGTGCGTCACAACTTCTATAATCGGCAGATATCCCTAGCATAATAAAAGTTACGAGGAAGACGTCATGACGCACAGTGCCCCTCAAAGCCAACCGGAAAGCCGTCCCGACGCCGCTGCCGTCCTTGCCCGGTGGGAAGCCGACGAGGCGGCCGTGCGCGACCGGCTCACCCGCAACGGCCCGGTGCGCTTCGGTGTGGCGACGCCGCCGGACGTTGCCGGCCTGTCCGGCAACGAGATTTTCCAGGCGATGTTCGACGGCAAGCTGCCAATGCCGCCGATCAGCGAAACGCTCGGCTTCATCGCCATCGAGATCGCCGACGGGCGCGCCGTCTTCCAGGGCCGCCCCGCCCTGCCTTACTACAATCCGCTCGGCACGATTCACGGCGGCTGGTTCGCCACGCTGCTCGATTCCGCCGTCGCCTGTGCGATCCATTCGACGTTGCCCGCCGGACGCAGCTACACCACGCTCGAACTCAAGACGAACATGGTGCGCGCGCTCACACGCGACGTGCCGTACGTGCGCGCGGAGGGCAAGGTGATCCAGGTGGGACGCCAGATCGGCATATCCGAGGGTCGTATCGTCGGGCCGGACGGCACACTCTATGCGCATGCCACGACCACCTGCCTGATCTTCGATTTCCCGCCGCGCAAAGCATGATCGAAGCATGACCGAAGCATGAAAAAAAGCCCACGGGAATCGCTCCCGCGGGCTTTCCTTGTGACTTCGCGTTTCCGGTGGATCGTTGCCGGCGAGGCGCGATGTCCGTCGCATCGCGCCTGCTGCCGTACGGTCGAGATCCCGAGCGTCGACCGGAACTCAGTGCGACGATCCCCCACCGTGGTCGCCGTCGGGTTGGTGCTCGAGCGTCTCCTTCAGTGCAATCTGGAGTTTCGCGTGCATGCGCACGAACCAGCTGCGCATGGCGATCGCGAGAACCACCGTGCCCGCCACGATCAGCGCGATCATCTCGGTGGACGGCAGAATGCTTGCCGAGAGCGCCGCGACAAGCAGTATCACGCCGACCATCGCTGCGATCGGCAGAATCTCCGCCACCACCCGCCGCACCTGGAACGTATAGCGCCCCGTCAGGCTGGGCGGCACCGACAACTCCACGAGCAGCAGCGAGAGCGACTTGACCTTGCGATACACGGCGATCAGGAACGGCAGCGAGAGCACCAGTGCGCCGCCCCAGACCACGGCGCTTTGCAGGCTCGGATCGCCGACCCACGGCGACATCAGCTCCGCGAGCCGACGATAGAAGAACGCGCCGCCGAGGAAGATCGTCACGACGAGCGCGAGATTGATCGCCACGCTCACGACGATCCGGCGAACGATGCTCACCAGCGCCGCGCTGTCCCCCGTCAGTTGAATGCTCTGCAGCCACTGCGTGTACTGGCCGAGCACGTAGGACAGGCGCCCCGGCATGATGCGCCCGAGCCAGCGCGTGAACGGATCGGCGCTCTTGATCAGATACGGCGTAAGCAGCGTGGTGATGACCGACACGGCCACGGCGATGGGATACAGGAAGTCGCTCGTCACCTTGAGCGAGAGTCCCAGCGAGGCGATGATGAACGAGAACTCGCCGATCTGCGAGAGCCCCATGCCCACGCGCATCGACGTACTGCCGTCCTGCCCCGAGAGATAGGCGCCGAGACCGCACGAGACGATCTTGCCGATCACCACGGCCACCGTGATCACCAGGATCGGCCAGACGTACGTGGCCAGCACGTGCGGGTCGAGCAGCAGACCGATGGTGACGAAGAACACCGCGCTGAACATGTCGCGCAAGGGTGCCACGAGCCGCTCGATGGTGTGCAACTCCCTCGCCTCGGCCATGATCGCGCCGATCAGGAATGCGCCGAGCGCCACGCTGTAGCCCATCTGGATCACGAGCAGGCAGAAGCCGAAGCACAGGCCGAGCACGACGACCAGCAGCATTTCGTCGCTCTTGAACTTCGCCACGTAGGCCAGGATGCGCGGCACGAGCAGAATGCCCACGACGAGCGACACCACCATGAACAGCAGTAGCTTGCCGAGCGTGAAGGTCGCTTCGCCCGCATCGACCGAACCGCTGATCGCGATGCCCGAGAGCAGCGCGATCATGCCGATGGCAAGCACGTCCTCCACGATCAGCACGCCGAAGATGAGCTGCGCGAAACGCTCGCGCTTCATGCCGAGTTCGTCGAGCGCCTTCACGATGATGGTGGTCGACGAGACCGCCAGCATGGCACCGAGGAAAATCGAATCCATCGCCTTCCAGCCGAAGAAGCGCCCGATCTCGTAGCCGATCCACAGCATCAGCACGATCTCGGTGATCGCCGCAACGAATGCCGTCACGCCCACGCGGGCGAGCTTGCGCAGACTGAATTCCAGCCCCAGCGAAAACATCAGGAACACGACCCCGAGTTCGGCCAGGATGCCGATGGTCTTTTCGTCGTGTATCAGCGCGAACGGCGGCGTGTACGGGCCGATGATCACCCCCGCCACGATATAGCCGAGCACGACCGGCTGCCGGAACCGGTTGAAGATGACCGTCACGATACCCGCCAGCAGCATGATGACGGCCAGATCCTGAATGAAGTCGATGGCGTGATGCATCCGATACGTTCTCCCCGCGGCGCGTTGCGCCGATATGACTGTTTTTGACGCCACGCCGATGTCGCGCCGCAGGCCCTCGGGGAGCTGCAGCGCAAACACAAGACGCGATGCTCGATGTGGGTGGGAAGCCAGCCGTGTGCTGCTGACTTGATAGACGTTGCGCCGGGTCGCTATCGATCGTCTCCGGGTCTGCCCCGGCCTGCCCGGTGAGTCGGCCGCCTCGCCGGCTCGCGCCATTACGGCCCGAGTGCGGGGTCGCCGACCTGCGCCGAACCAATATACGCGATGGGCGAACACGCGCGCAACCCAAGATTGACGGGGCTTTTCATAAAAAATTCCCGTTTTCCGCCTCCTCGATGAAATTTTTTTCCTTGCTTTTTGTCCCCGACACTTGTGAAATATCACAAAAATATCAATAGAATTTCACAATGGCGACGGACTACCCCGCCGCCCATCCCGGAGTTTTAGACGCATGACTTCCCGTCTTACCTTTTCGGTGCCAGCCCCGAGCGCCACTGCCCCGGTCGCCGCGCCGGTCGACACGCTGATCATTGCCGGCTGGGCCGGACGCGACCGCGACGCCGTGGAGCACCACATCGCGGAATTGGCCGCGCTCGGCGTTCGCCGCCCGTCGAGCACGCCGTGCTTCTACCGGCTGGCACCGGCGCTGCTCTCGCAGGACGACGCCATCGACGTCGTCGGCGAGACGAGCAGCGGCGAAGCCGAATGCGTGCTCGTGCGCTGCGGGGACGAACTGCTCGTGAGCGTCGGCTCGGATCACACCGACCGCGAAGTCGAAGCGTACGGCGTGACCGTCTCGAAGCAGGTATGTGCGAAACCCGTCGCCCGCGAGGCATGGCGTTTCGACGAGGTGGCCGCGCACTGGGATCGATTGACGTTGCGCTCGTGGGTGACCGTAAGCGGCCAACGTCGTCTGTATCAGGAAGGCACCGTGGCCGGACTCCTGTCGCCACAGGAGTTGATGGCGAAGCTCGGGCCCGACGGCTTGCCGGCGGGTGCGGCCATGTTCTGTGGCACACTCGCTGCCATTGGCGGCGTGGCCGGCGGCGATGTGTTCGAGATCGAATTGCACGACCCGGTCCTCGGCCGCACGATCCGGCATCGTTACGCCACCCAGGCGCTGGCGATCGCCGACTGACTCCGCCTGACCCGATGCCCAACGACACTTCCCTCGAGTCCCATGCCCTGCCCGCCGCGGCCGCAACGTCCAGCACGGCGGCCGGCACCTCCGCGCCTCCTGCCCGATCGGATGCATCCCCAGCCTCGCCGACCAACGGCCGCAGTCTGACCGAGCGGGCGTACGAGGCGATCAAGCACGACATCATCACGCTGCGTCTGCGCCCGGGCGAGACGCTCAACGAAGCGCAGCTGATGCAGTCGACGGGGCTCGGACGCACGCCGGTCCATCAGGCGATGCACCGGCTCGCGCTCGAGGGACTGCTGGTCATCCTGCCGCGCAAGGGCGCGATGGTGGCCCCCGTCTCATTGAACGACGCCCTCGAGATCATCGACGTCCGCATGATCAACGAGACGTACTGTGTCGAGCTGGCCGCCCGCGCGGCGACGCCGGCCGACCTCGAAGCCATCGCGGCCGTGCTGGCACGCTCGCGCGACGCCATCGCCGCGCGCGACGTCGCCGCCATGATGCGCATCGACCGCGACTTCCATCTGGCGATCTCGCGCGCTTCGCGCAATCAGACGCTTGCCGAGCTGTTGCGCGGCCTGCACGAGCGCTCGCTGCGCTTCTGGTTTCTCGCATTGTCCACGCCGAGCCATCTGGAAGACGTCTACGAGGAACACCTCGAACTGTATGAAGCGCTCGCCGCCCACGACGCCGAGCGCGCGCGCCGCGCCATTGCCCGGCACATCGAAGAATTCCGCACCCATATCCTGAAAGCGATCTGACCATGAGCACCGACGCCATCGATCTGCAACGCCCCCTGTCCGAACTCGCCGCCGCGCTCGACGCCGGGCGCACTACCAGCCGCGCCCTCACCGAGCAGGCCCTCGCGCGCATCGCCGACCCCACCGGCCAGGGCAGCGTCGTCTTCACCCAGGTCGACGCGCAGGCCGCACGCGAGGCTGCCGACGGCCTCGACGCGCTGCGCCGCGCAGGCGCCCGTCTCTCGCCGCTCATGGGCATTCCTGTTTCGGTGAAGGATCTGTTCGATGTCGCTGGCCAGGTCACGCGCGCCGGCTCGAAAGTGCTCGACGATGCCCCCGCGGCCACGCGCGACGCGCTCGCGGTGGCCCGTCTTCGTCAGGCGGGAGCGGTGATCGTCGGGCGCACCAACATGACGGAGTTCGCCTTCTCGGGACTTGGCCTGAATCCCCATTACGGCACGCCCCGCTCGCCGTGGCGGCGCGCCGAGGGCCATATTGCAGGCGGCTCGTCGTCGGGCGCGGCGGCATCGGTCGCCGACGGCATGGCCGCCGTGGGGCTTGGCACCGACACGGGCGGCTCGATCCGCATCCCGTCGGCGTTCTGCGGCCTGACCGGTTTCAAGCCGACGGCGGCCCGGACACCGCGCGACGGCGCGTTGCCGCTCTCGACGTCGCTCGATTCGGTCGGCCCCATCGGTCGTTCGGTGGATTGCTGCGCGCGCGTCGACGCGATTCTCTCGGGCAATCCGGTCGACGAATCGCCGCTCGTGCCGCGTCACGTGCGCGGCATGCGTTTCGGCGTGTTGACCAACTATGTGCTCGACGGTGCGGAGCCGGCGGCCATCGCCATCTACGAACGCGCGCTGTCGGCTCTCGCGAAGGCTGGCGCCACGCTGATCGAATTCACATTCGAGCCGTTCGACAACCTGCCCGCGATCAACCGCTTCGGCTTCTCCCCCATCGAAGCCTTTGCATGGCACCGCAAGCTGCTCGCCGAACGCGCACAGGACTACGATCCGCGCGTGCTCGTGCGCATTCGCAAGGGCGAGCCGGCCGGAGCCGCCGATTACATCGATCTGCTCGAAGCGCGTGCGGCGCTCATGGCTGCGGCGAATCCCGTCTGGCAGAGCTTCGACGCCGTGCTGTGCCCGACCGTGCCGCTCACGCCGCCGGCCATCGCACCGCTCGAAGCCAGCGACGAGACCTTCACCGCGACCAACGCACTCGTGCTGCGCAACCCGACGGCGATCAACATGATCGACGGCTGCGCGTTCTCGCTGCCCTGTCAGGCCGAGGGCGAGGCGCCGATCGGGCTGATGCTTAGCGGCGCGGCCGGTGACGACGCCCGCCTGTTTCCGGTCGGCCGCGCCATCGAACAGACGCTGCGCGCCGCCGGGCTCGGCGGCTGAGCGGTCAATGCCGCCGCTGGCCGCAAACGTCTGATTTTCGAGCAAAAAGTTCCGTGATTTTTCGTCTCACGCGCGGATCGGGCTGGGGTTACAATCCCAGCCCAAGTGCCTGCCGCCCGGCGTCATGCGGGGATTCGCGGGATCTGTGATGGCCCACCGCCCGAAGTGACATGAACGCTCAAATCGACCCGGCCCTGCGCCGCGAACGCAAACTGTATTTCCTGATGACCGTCGTCAGCCTCGCTTTGCTGGGCGGCGCCCTGTACTTCCAGTACGTCCGCCACGAGGATCCGTGCCCCCTGTGCATTCTGGCGCGCTACGCGCTGGTGCTCATCGCCATCTTCGGTCTGGTGGGCGCCGTGTCGCGAAGCTGGGCGGGCATTCAGGTTGCGCGCCTGCTCGCCGCGCTGTCGGCGATTGGCGGCATGGCGGCGTCTGCCTATCTGATCTACGTGCAGGCCAACCCGCTGGTCAGTTGCGGCTACGACGTGGTCGAGGCGTTCGTCGATGCGCTGCCGACGTCGCGCTGGCTCCCGCAGGTCTTCCAGGTACAGGGCATGTGCCAGACCGTGCACCCGCCGATTCTGGGTCTGACGTTGCCGATGTGGTCGCTCGCCGCATTCGTGGTGATCTTCCTGTCGCTGGCGCTGCATCGTCCGCGCCGTGCGATTTCGCTGCGCTGAGGCATCCCAGCACATCTCCGCTCACCTCGCGCTTCGGCCACGCCGGCCGGCAACCGCGCTCGGCAAACGTCGAACGCCGCGAACGACTCGCCGCCGCTCACTCACGTCCGGGCCAGTGCGGGCGACTCCGCACCGCCGCCATTGGCGGCATCGAGCTCGGTGGCCACTTCCGCCACCCGCCGACGCAGCCACGTCACCTCGGGCGCGGCGTGCGTGCGCTCGTGCCAGAGCTGATAGAAGCGCATCGGCGGAAACGCGAACGGCGACGGCAACACGCGAATCGGCAGATAGCGGGCGTAGTGCTGCGCGAACTGGCGCCCGGTCGTAAACACCAGATCCGTGCGCATCAGCACGTACGGCACCAGCCCAAAATACGGCATCGTCATCTGAATGTTGCGGCGCAGGCCCTGCTCCGCGAGACAGCCGTCGATGAAGCTCTGCCGCTCGGCGACATACGGCGTGGGCGCCAGGTGCGGCAGCTCCAGATAGTGCTTGAGCGAGATGCCCTTGTTCGCCAGGGGATGTTGCGCGCCTAGCATGCAGACCACCTCGTCGTCGAACAGACGCGACATATGCAATTGCGGCGGCGGTTCGAGCCAGTTGCCGATGACCACGTCGAGCGTGCCGTTCTCCAGCGCACCCGCGTAGTCGAAACCGGCATTGATCGGCTGCACGTGCAGACGTGACGACGGCGCGTCGCGCCGCAGCACTTCGGCGATGTTGGGCAGGAAGACGGCGTCGAGGTAGTCGGGTGCGCCGAGGCGGAAGGCGCGCGTGGTCGTCTGCGGCGCGAATTCCGTCGTGGGATGCGTGATGCGGTCGATGGCGGCGAGTGCATCGGTGGCGTATCCAAGCAGTTCGCGGCCGCGCTCGGTCGCGACCATGCCGCTCTTGCCGCGCACCAGGATGGCGTCGCCCGTGATCTCGCGCAGACGGCGCAGCGAGTTGCTGATGGCCGGCTGCGACTGGCCGAGCTTGAGGGCCGCACGCGAGACGCTCTGCTCTGTGAGCAGCGTATGGAGCACCCGCAGCAGGTAGGCGTCGATCTGTTCGCGGAGTCTTTGCATGGGCAGGGGGCGCTCTGGCGGCTGGGGTTGAGCCATAGTTTATGACAATGCCGCATCATCGGGGCGACCGAATAGGCATCATCATGGCCACGAAATATTTCCCCTCGCCGCCGGTGCTATCTTCGGCTCATCCCCACGCCGGACCCGTCCCGGCGCGGTCCCCCGGCGGTGTCGGCGAGCGTCAGTGGCCTTTGCAGACGTTTCGGACGCCCCCCAACACCGCCGGGCGGCATTCCAACGACGCATCAATCACTGCACTACACTGAGAACCATGGAGACACAAGCCATCCGCTTCTATTACCGCGGCAAGGTGCACGAGGTCACGGGCGAGGCCACGACCCGCACCGTGCTTCAGTACACGCGCGAAGACCTGCACTGCACCGGCACCAAGGAAGGATGCGCCGAAGGCGATTGCGGCGCCTGTACGGTCGTGATCGGCGAATTGACCGGCGATGGCAACGTGGATCTGCGCGCGGTCAACGCGTGCATCCAGTTTCTGCCCACGCTCGACGGCAAGGCCCTGTTCACCGTGGAGGATCTACGCGCTCCGACCGGCGAGCTGCACCCGGTGCAACAGGCGCTGGTGGACTGCCATGCGTCGCAGTGCGGCTTCTGCACGCCGGGCTTCGTGATGTCGTTGTGGGCCATGTATCTGAATCGTCCCGCCGAGGCGGGCTGTCCCGACCGCCGCGAGATCGACGACGTGCTCTCCGGCAATCTTTGCCGCTGCACGGGCTACCGGCCGATCGTCGACGCCGCGCAGAAGATGTTCGACCTCCCGCGCCGCGAATTCGACCGCGCCGCCCTGGCCAGACAACTGCAGGCGCTGCAACGCGGCGACACGTTCGCCTACGAGCACGACGGTCACGTCTTCCATGCACCGCGCACGCTCGCCGAGCTCGGCCGCCTGCGGGCGTCCTACCCCGACGCCCGCATTCTCGCCGGCAGCACCGACGTGGGCCTGTGGGTCACCAAGCAGTTTCGCGAACTCAAGCACCTGATCTACATCGGCCAGGTCGCGGAACTGCGCGATATCTCGGAAGGTCCGAACGGCATCCATATCGGCGCAGGCGCCTTGCTCAACGATGCTTTCGATGCGCTCGTCAGACACTATCCAGACCTTGCCGAACTGCGCCAGCGCTTCGCCTCGTTCCCGATCCGCAACGCGGGCACGCTGGGCGGCAACGTCGCCAACGGCTCGCCCATCGGCGATTCGATGCCCGCGCTGATCGCGCTCGGCACGCGCATCGTGCTGCATCGCGAAGGCGTGGTGCGCGAGATGCCGCTCGAGGACTTCTATGTGGCCTATCAAAAGACTGCGCTCGAAGCCGGTGAATTCGTGCAGGGCATTCGCGTGCCCTTTCCCGCCGACGCGCAACGCTTCCGGACCTACAAGCTCGCCAAGCGCTTCGACCAGGACATCTCGGCCGTATGCGCCGCGTTCGCCATCGAGCTCGACGGCGGCACCGTGCACGCCGCGCGCGTGGCCTTCGGCGGCATGGCGGCCACGCCCAGACGCGGCAGCGCCATCGAAGCGGCGCTGAACGGCCGGCCGTGGACCGAAGCGACCGTACGAGCCGCGATGGCCGCCCTGCCCACGGACTACCAACCGCTCTCGGACATGCGAGCCACGAGTGCCTATCGCCTGGCCGGCGCGCAGAATCTGCTGTATCGTTTTTTCCTGGAAACGCGCCCCGACGCGCCGCTCGCGGCGCACGAAGTCAACGCGTTCGCCAACGTCTAACCGGAGTTGCCCATGAATACCCAGGTTGAAGGCTTCATGACGCAGACCGGTACCGCCGCGGCAGCCAGCGCCCAGGTGGGCCGCTCGCGTCCGCACGAGTCGGCGGTGCTGCACGTGGCGGGCGAGGCCACGTACACCGACGACATCCCCGAACTGCAAGGCACGCTGCACTGCGCGCTCGGCGCATCGCCCAAGGCGCACGCCCGCGTGCTCTCGCTCGATCTCGAAGCTGTGCGCCGCGCGCCGGGCGTGGTCGCCGTGCTGACCGCCGCGGACATCCCCGGCGTGAACGATTGCGGCCCGGTCATCCATGACGACCCGATCCTCGCCGACGGCGTGGTGCAGTACATCGGCCAGCCGATGTTCGCCGTGGTCGCCGAATCGCACGACGCCGCACGCCGCGCCGCGCGTCTGGCCAAGGGCGAGTACGAAGACCTGCCGGCGATCCTCACGCCGCAGGCCGCCAGGGCCGCGGGTGCGGGCGTGCTGCCGCCGCTGCATCTGCGTCGCGGCGATCCCGACGCCGCCCTGCAAGCCTCGCCGCACCGCCTGAGCGGCACGTTCGAGTGCAACGGGCAGGAGCAGTTCTATCTCGAAGGGCAGATTTCGTACGCGATTCCCAAGGAAAACGACGGCGTCCACGTGTATTGCTCGACGCAGCACCCGACTGAGATGCAGGCGCTCGTCTCGCACGCGCTGGGCTGGCACAGCCATCAGGTGCAGGTCGAGTGCCGTCGCATGGGCGGCGGCTTCGGCGGCAAGGAATCGCAGTCGGGCCTGTTCGCGTGTGTCGCCGCGCTGTGCGCCACGCGACTCAAGCGCCCGGTGAAGCTGCGTCTCGATCGTGACGACGACTTCATGATGACCGGCAAGCGTCACGGCTTCTATTTCGAATACGACGTGGGCTTCGACGACGACGGCCGCATCACCGGCGCAAAGGTCGACATGACGCTGCGCGCCGGTTTCTCCGCCGACCTGTCGGGACCGGTGGCCACGCGCGCGATCTGCCACTTCGACAACGCCTACTTCGTGCCCGACGCCGATTTGCGCGCGCTGTGCGGCAAGACGAACACGCAGTCGAACACGGCGTTTCGCGGCTTCGGCGGCCCGCAAGGCGCGCTCATCATGGAAGTGCTGCAGGACGCCATCGCCCGCCGTCTCGGCAAGGACGCGCTCGACGTGCGCCGCGCGAACTTCTACGGCAAGACGGAGCGCAACGTTACGCCCTACGGACAGATCGTCAAGGACAACGTCATTCACGAGCTCGTCGCCGAACTCGAGCGGACGAGCGAGTACCGCGCACGTCGCGAAGCCGTGCGCGCGTTCAACCGCACGAGCCCGGTGCTGCGCAAGGGCCTCGCGCTCACGCCGCTCAAATTCGGCATCTCGTTCAACGTGCAGGCGTTCAACCAGGCCGGGGCGCTGGTGCACGTCTATCGCGACGGCTCGATGCTGGTCAATCACGGCGGCACCGAGATGGGCCAGGGTCTGAATACCAAGGTCGCGCAGGTGGTGGCGCACGAACTGGGCGTGGATCTCTCGCACGTGCGCGTGACCGCGACCGACACGAGCAAGATCGCGAACACCTCGGCCACGGCGGCGTCGACCGGCGCCGACCTGAACGGCAAGGCCGCGCAGAATGCCGCCTGGCAGATCCGCCAGCGTCTGGCCGCGTTCGCCGCACAGAAGTACGGCGGCTCGGCCGATGACGTGCAATTCGCCAACGACGTCGTCAGCGCGAACGGCCACGACATCCCCTTCCCCGAACTTGTGGAAGCGGCCTACTGGGCGCGCGTGCAACTGTGGTCCGACGGCTTCTACGCGACGCCGGGCCTGTCGTGGGACGCCGCCACGATGAACGGCAGCCCGTTCTTCTACTTCGCCTACGGCGCGGCGGTCTCCGAGGTGATTCTCGACACGCTGACGGGCGAGTGGCGTCTGCTGCGCGCCGACGTGCTGCACGACGCCGGCAAGTCGATCAACCCGGCGCTCGACATCGGACAGGTCGAAGGGGCGTTCATTCAGGGCATGGGGTGGCTGACCACGGAGGAATTGTGGTGGAACAAGGACGGCAAGCTCATGACGCACGCGCCCTCCACCTACAAGATCCCCGGCATCAGCGATTGCCCGACGGACTTCCGCGTGGCGCTGTTCGAGAACGTCAACGTGTCGGATTCGATCCATCGCTCGAAGGCCGTGGGCGAGCCGCCGTTGCTGCTGCCGTTCTCGGTGTTCAACGCGCTGCGTGATGCGGTAGCCAGCGTGAACGACTACCGTGACGAGCCCGTGCTCAATGCCCCGGCCACGTCCGAAGCGCTGCTCATGGCGATCACCGAACTGCGCACGCGGAGCGCTGCCTGATGCATCGCTGGGTCGACGCCGCTCACAAGCTGCTGGTCCGCGGCGAAGCCGCGGTACTGGTGACGATCGCGCGTGTCGAAGGCTCGGCGCCGCGCGAGGCCGGCACCCATCTGCTCGTGACCCGCGAGCACGTGTGGGAGACCATCGGCGGCGGACACCTGGAATGGCGTGCAATGGAGGTCGCCCGGCAATTGCTGCGCCAGTACGGGCAGCAGGGGGCGCGTCACGTCGAGCGTTTCGCGCTCGGTCCGAGCCTGGGCCAGTGCTGCGGCGGCGCCGTCACACTGGCATTCGAAGTGCTCACGCTCGCCGACCTGGCCTGGGTGAGCGCGTTGCACAAGCGTCTCGCGGCAGGCGAAGCGAGCTTGCGCAGCGTGGCGTTCGGCGCGCCCGGCGCCGACGCGGCCGCGAGCGCGCAGCAAGGCGGTCCCGTGGTGCTGACCGAGCTCGACGCACGCGAACCGCTCGCCCATCCGCACACGCTGACGCGCGATGCCGACGACGCCGCGTGCGCCTTCTGGCAGGCCAACGATGGCTGGCTGTGGCTCAGCGAGCGCCTCGCCCCCAGCGACTTCCACATCGTGCTGTTCGGCGCGGGGCACGTCGGGCAAGCCCTCGTGCAAGTGCTATCCACGCTGCCCTGCCGGGTGACGTGGGCCGACGAGCGCACCGAGACGTTCCCCGAGACGGCGCCGCTCAACACCGTGATCGAGTCGACCGACACGCCGGAGGCCCTCGTCGCCGAAGCGCCGCCGGGCGCCTATTTTCTCGTGATGACGCACAACCACGCGCTCGACCAGCGACTGTGCGAGGAGATTTTCAAGCGCAACGATTTCGCCTACTTCGGCCTGATCGGCTCGATGACCAAACGCCGCCAGTTCGAGCACCGCCTGCGCGAGCGCGGCGTGGCGCCCGAGCGCTTCGAGCAGATGATCTGCCCGATCGGCGTTGCCGGCATCACGGGCAAGGCACCCGCCACGATCGCCATTGCCGTGGCCGCGCAGTTGCTGCGCGTTCGCGAACAGCAGATGCGTCAGAGCGCGCCCGCAGGCGCCGCTGCGCCGTCGCACGACGCGGGCGCCTCCGCGTGAGCCGCCGGGCCGGGACATGACCGGCATGCGTGAGCGACGGTAAAATCGCGCCCATCCCCCCCAACGACAGAACCTATCCATGCCACTCACGCCAGAACTCGCCAAGACCCTTTGCGCCATGCCCAAGGCGGAGCTGCACGTGCACATCGAGGGCACACTGGAGCCCGAGCTGATCTTCCGGCTCGCCGAACGCAATGGCGTCAAGCTGCCGTACCCGAGCGTGGAAGCGCTGCGCGACGCATACGCCTTCACGGATCTGCAATCGTTCCTCGACATCTATTACGCGGGCGCCAGCGTGCTGCTCACCGAGGAAGATTTCCACGACATGACGCGCGCCTACCTGGCGCGCGCGGCCACCGACAACATCCGTCACACCGAAATTTTTTTCGATCCGCAGACGCACACGTCGCGCGGCGTTTCGATGGAAACCGTGGTCAACGGCATCGAGCGTGCGCTGCGCGAAGCCGAATCGCAACATGGCATCACGAGCCGCCTGATCCTGTGCTTCCTGCGTCATCTGTCCGAGGAAGATGCGCTGCTCACGCTGGAGACTGCGCTGCCCTACTTCAACAGCCACGGCCATCGCCTCGTCGGCGTGGGTCTCGATTCTTCCGAGCAAGGACATCCGCCAGCCAAGTTCGCCCGCGTGTTCGAGCGCTGCCGCGCGCTGGGTCTGCGCATCGTCGCGCACGCCGGCGAGGAAGGTCCGCCCGCCTACATTCACGAAGCCCTGGACCTGCTGCATGTGGAGCGCGTGGACCACGGCGTGCGCGCCATCGAAGACGAGGCGCTGCTCGATCGTCTCGCACGCGAGAAGATCGCGCTCACGGTGTGCCCGCTATCGAACGTGCGCCTCAAGGTGTTCGATCACATGGGCCAGCACACGCTGCATCAGCTCCTCAAGCGAGGCCTGGCGGTGACGATCAACTCAGACGATCCCGCCTATTTCGGCGGCTACCTGAACGAGAATTTCCTCGCGACGTTCGATGCGCTGGACATGACGCTCGACGACGCTTACACGATGGCGAGGAACAGCTTCGAAGCGTCGTTCATCGACGCCGCCGAGAAGCAGCGTCTGCTTGGCGAGCTCGAACGCTTTCGCGCGGCCCAGCCGGCCTGATCGCCGCGCTTCGGACAGCCTCGAGCCAAACGCCCGACCGATGTCGGGCGTTTTTTCGACCGCACCACCCGTACGCCGCATGGCGCGCAAAATGAGATAAGCCGAGCCGAACGTCAACGTCTCCTGCCACATTAGTTCGCGATGATGTCGAACATTCCGCATGGGGAATATTTTCATCCGGACCCGATGCTATTTTTCGAGCGTGCACGACTGCGCGTGACGCGGTGCCCCCACACCGCGGCCGTCGAACACATACGACATATAGAACATCGGAGACAACACCTCATGGACTCATCGCTCAGCCCCCGGCCGGTAGTGCCGCGCCCGAAGCGGCTCACGACAGCACGCGCGTGGCGGGCGCGCAACCGGCCTCGACGCCCTCGTTGCTCGACCGGTATTTCGGTATCGGCGCACTCGGCTCGACCGTGCGCACCGAAGTGATCGCCGGTATCACGACCTTCCTCGCGGCGATGTACATCATCGTCGTGAACCCGGCCATTCTGTCCAAGACGGGCATGGCCTTCCCGGCCGCGCTTACGGCCACCGTGCTCATCAGCTTCTTCGGCAGCTGTGCGATGGGTCTGTATGCGCGCAACCCCGTGCTGGTGGCGCCCGGCATGGGCCTGAACGCACTGTTCGCATTCACCATGGTCCACGGCGTGGGCATGCCGTGGCAGACGGCGCTCGGCTGCGTTTTCTGGTCGGGCATCCTGTTCGCGCTGCTCGCCGCGCTCAACGTGCGCCGCTTCGTCGTCGAAGCGATTCCGGCCAACCTGCGCTACGCGATTTCCTGCGGCATCGGTCTGTTCATCACCGTGATTGGCCTGGTCAACGCCAGGCTCGTGGTAAGCGATCCGGTCACCGTGGTGCGCCTCGCCCATCTGTCGCCGCCCACGCTCACCTTCCTCATCGGTCTGGCGCTCACGACGGTGCTCGTCGCGCGTCGCGTGAACGGTGCACTGATGATCGGCATCGTCGCCACCACGTTGATGGCCGTTCCGATCGGCCGCCTGTGGGGCGATGGCAGCGCGTATTTCCCGAAGGAGATCGCCACCGCCACGCTGGTCAACTTCCAGGGCTTCTTCGCCGCGCCGGACTTCTCGGGCATCGGCCAGCTGGACCTGCGGGGCGCGCTGAAGGTGGCGTATCTGCCGTTCATCTTCGTGATGCTCTTCACTGCGTTCTTTGATACGCTCTCGACCTTCATGAGCATTGCCGAAGCCGGTAACATGAAGGATCGCGACGGCAATCCGCGCAATATGCGTCAGGCGATGATCGTCGATTCGTTCTCGGTGCTGATTTCCGGCCCGCTCGGCACGAGCCCGGCGAACGCCTACATCGAATCGGCCGCCGGTATCGCCCAGGGCGGACGCACGGGCCTCACGGCGCTGGTTTGCGCCCTGCTGTTCCTGCCATTCCTGTTCCTGTCGCCAATGCTCTCGCTGGTGCCCGCCATCGCAACCGCCCCCGCGCTGATTCTGGTCGGCGTGTTTATGATGGAGTCGGTGGCGCGTATCGAGTGGCATCGCATGGACGAGGCCATCCCGAGCTTCATCGCGCTCGTGATGATTCCGATCTCGTACTCGATCACCGACGGCATTGCCTACAGTTTTCTCGCGTTCGTCGTACTCAAGCTGTTCACGGGACGCGTGAAGGAAATCAAGCCGGCGATGTGGATTGTCGCCGTGCTGGCCGTGCTGCTGCTCACGCAAATGTAACGATAGAAGGATCCCGTCAATGTCCCCCACGAACCAAGCCCTGCGAGACACACGTGCGGTGCGCGCGCAACTGGTCTACTTCACGCACGACCCGGCGCGCGCTTCGCTCGACGGCACGCCCGGCACCGTGCACCACACCGACGGCATCGTCGCCTTCGAAAACGGCCGCATCACGGCCGTGGGCGACTATGCCAAGGTGGCGCCCACGCTGCCGGCAGGCACGCCCATCGAGGATCTGCGCGGCAAGGTCGTCACGCCCGGTTTCATCGACACGCACATTCACTATCCGCAGACCGACATGATCGCGTCGCCGGCGCCGGGGCTGCTGCCGTGGCTCGAGAAGTACACCTTCCCGACCGAGCGGCGCTTCGAGAATCCGGAATATGCGGCCGACGTCGCCCAGTTCTTCCTCGACGAACTGCTGCGCGGCGGAACCACGAGCGCGATGGTCTACTGCACGGTGCACCCCGGCTCGGTCAACGCCTTCTTCGAGGCGAGCGATGCGCGCAACCTGCGCATGATCGCCGGCAAGGTGATGATGGATCGCAACTGTCCGGAATTTCTGCGCGACACCGCCGAGAGCGGCGCACGCGACAGCGAGACGCTGATCCAGCGCTGGCACAACAAGGGTCGCCAGCTCTACGCGCTTACGCCGCGCTTCGCGCCGACGTCGACCGAGGCGCAGCTCGGCGTGTGCGGCGAGCTGGCCCAGCGCTACGATGACGTCTTCATCCAGAGCCACGTGGCCGAAAACACCGACGAGGTGGAATGGGTGCGCTCGCTGTTCCCGGGACATCGCAGCTATCTCGACGTCTACGATCACTACAAGCTGTTGCGCAGGCGCGCGGTGTACGGTCACTGCATCTGGCTCGACGAGCACGATCGCCGCCGCATGTTCGAGACGGGCACGGTCGCGGCGCATTGCCCGACGTCGAACCAGTTTCTCGGCAGCGGCCTGTTCGACTTCGCCGCCGCTGAGGCCACTCGCATGCCGGTCACGCTCGCGACCGACGTGGGCGGCGGCTCCACTTTCTCGATGTTGCAGACGATGAACGAAGCGCACAAGGTCGCGCGTCTGTCGGGCTATCACCTCTCGGCCGAACGGATGTTCTATCTGGCCACCGAGGGCGCCGCGCATGCGCTGGATCTGCACGGCGTGATCGGCACCTTGGCCGTGGGTGCGGAAGCCGACTTCGTGGTGCTCGATCCGAAGGCCACGCCGTTGCTCGCGCGTCGCACGGCACAAGCCGAATCGCTCGAAGAACTGCTGTTCGCGTTCGCGATGCTCGGCGACGATCGCGCCGTCGCCGCCACTTATGCGGCCGGCAAGCCGGTGCATCGCCGCGCGGCACACTAAGCGAAAACGTCCCGGTGAAGTGCCGGGACGTCACGGCTTACGCGAGAGATTTCCTGCCGTCGCCCTGGCGCGGCATGGGATGTCTCGCGGTCGCCGGTCGCGCGCAAGGGGCATGCGGCCGGGGATCTCCTTGGGCAGCCACGGCTGCCCTTTTTTGCCTTCCGCCGTTTTGCATTTCGTCGACGAGCTCCGGCACGTGATTCCGTCTGGTGACTTCGTTGCGGCTTGCACGCACCGGAGGGTGTCGATCTATCCCTACACCACAGGATTACCCTGCTCGTAACGCTCGCGCGTGACCTGCGTGCCGAACCGGATCGCCTCGTTGAAGAGATGATTGTCGTGCGCCACAGGCGCCGCGAGTTCGTCAGCACCATAGAACCGCACATGCACGTCCCGCGCAACATGATCCCAGCGGTACATCACCGCTTCGAACGGGTAGTCGATGTACACGTCTGCGTCGCGAAACAACTTTCCTTTTTCAATACCCATTGTCTGCCCTCACGGTGTCGTAGTAGGTACGGCTCTTCTGCGCGATGACCTGTGCGGCCGGATCGTCGGGAGAGAGCACGCGCCATTCTTCGTACAGTTTGTGCCCCATCCCGCCCGGCACCGACGTGCGGCTCGCGACTTCATTGAAGACGGCGTCGCCCAGCTGCTGCCTCACCTTCTCGCCGCCCTGCTTGGCATACAGCATGGCCGGCGTGTTGACCTGAATCTCGCCGAAGATCCCGAAGCTCGTCTTCATCGAGCTGTTGACGCCGCTGTAGCCAAGCGGGTCGCTCTTGCCATCGATAACCTTGACGGCCGCCCCCTGACGTCGTAGCGACTCGGTGACCGGCCCCATCGACGGGGCGCTCACCACGATGGTATTGCGCACCAGATCCTTGAGGCGTGTGGGATCGCCGCCATAGTCGGCGTCGACCTTCTGCTGCGCACGCACCGCGGACTTGATGGGGCCACGCAGCACCGTGCCGCGATGCGGCTCGGCAAGTCGCTGCGCCAGCTCATCGATCTCGGCTTTCGCCTGCGGAGCGACCGCCAGCATCTGTGTGAGCGTAGCCGGCGCCTGCGCGGCCGCCATCTTGAGCGGCACGGCCTGGGTCGCAGCAATCTGGCGATCTGCCGACAGACTACGGTAATCCGCGAACGCCGCCGCGCGGCGCGACGCCACCGCCTGGCTCGATGCGCGTGCCACCACGCCGGTCAGCGAGCGGGCGGCCTGTGGCGTCGCCGGTGCGAGCGAAAGTGCACCGTGCCGGGACTGCAACTGCCCAGGCGCGTCGAGTGCTTCCTGATCGACGGCACCTGCGAGTGCCCGATGCACGGGCGCGGGGGGATGAAACACCTTATCCAATGACATAGCGTTACCTGATACGGGGTTGGATCGATGTGCATCGACGTGACGCCGTGCACGGCGGTTTGCCTCCTGCCATGAAGTCGGGTCAGACGACCCTTGTTATGTTTTCACCGAAGACCCGCCTGTCGGCGCGATCGATATCCGATTGCGCGTCGACGGGCGCATTCAGTTTTTGCAACGCCCAGAGGACGAATTCCGACAGTGCTTCCGAGAGCATTTCCACGTTCAGGGCGTGTCGCGCAAGGCGCCGGTAAGCGATCCACGCCCCCGAGATCGGGTCGCGCCCGACACTCGGCGCATCGCCGGCCAGCGAGTTGAGCGAGGTTTCGACCATCTTCGACAGACACAGATCGTTTGCCAGGGGCGCATCGTCGCAAGGCAGCTCGCAGAGCATGGTCAGCGAGTCGTCGTTCGCGATATACGCCAGCGCGCAATGAACGCCCCCGTCCACGACGAAGACACACACACCATCGTCGTTGAACGACAGCCGGCCGATTCCCGTTGCCGCACCGAACTCCCGCAACAGCCGGCCATAAAAGTCCAACGTCATCGCGCTTTCCTCCTTTTCACCAGTTCACCCGCTCACTCACGCATCGATTTGCACAACGCCGCGCGCCATTCATCGCGCGTCGCGCCGCCTCTCGCATGCAGCCCACCGCTGCAAATTTCCCGGCTTGGAGGAGTGCACGCCGGACCGGTTCTACGCCCGGTGGGCTTTGGGCGAATCGAGGCAAGTCAGCCTCAGGCATGTCCTAAATCTCGATGGCGCGCTATCAACGAACGCCAATCGCGACGACCATGCGTGCGCAGTCGAACCCCAGGAAAACAGGAGAGGGAATTTCATTCATGCAGGTCACCGGTGACACAGCGTTCTATCGACGCTCAAGCTCCAGCGACGACGCCGACCGTCCGTCCGATTCGTCCCAGCCACCCGCCGACGAGTTTCACGACCTTCTGGCGTACGGCCCCTCGGCCAAAGGCGCGCGCGACGCAATTCGCGCCCTGTTGGGCGCCTACGCCGTCGCCACGAAATCGGCGTCGATTCAGTTCGGAGGCACCTGCGTGCAATTTCGGTGCGACCTCGATCTGTCAGAGCGATTTCAGTGCGCCGTCGCCCGGGTCATTGCCGACGAACGGGGAGTGACGGAAGACAACGCTTCCCCATGCGCCATCGCACGGCAGATCTGGCGAAACTTCCAGGCGGCGCCCGAAGCCACACGCCAGTGGTTTGCCAAATGGGCGGCGCAGTCGGTGCCTCAGGGCGAATCGTTCAATCGCTGGACGGGGCATGCCAAGGGGGCGGTGCTGCAATTGGCTCGAGGTGAAGGCACGCGGCTGGACGGCGTCGAGCTGATCGGCATGAATCTGAACGGTTTGAAGCTGCCGTCGGTTTGCATGACGGGTTCGCACATCCGCTGGGTAAGCGCGCGCGGCGCCGACCTCTCGGGTGCGTGCTTGCGTGACGGCCATTGGCGAAATGCCGTCTTTGCGCCGCTGGATGACGACGACGACGTATTCGCGCAGCCTGCCGACTTTCGCAATGCCGACCTGAGCGGCACCGCCCTCGACGACGTGTCGCTGCAGGGGGCGCAATGCCAGGGCGCCAGGCTATTGAGAATGCGCAGGCTCGCCGTCGATTTCTCCCAGGCCTGTCTTGACGACGCGCATATCTCGCTGGATCCGCAAGCCTTCGCCCGCTTGCCCGACTGTGGTTTGCGCAACGATGACGACACCGGAAGCGCTCGCCCCTGGGGTGTGTTGCACAGCATCGCTTCGATCGATGCGCGCCACGTCGGCCTCAAGCGCGAACTCATGCATCAGTTCATCGATATCGTTCGCCACACCGGGCGCGCCGAGTCGCTCGTCTGGGACCATATCGACATCTGGCTCGACACGCTGGAGGATCCCCTCTACTGGGCCGATCTGCACGTGACGGCGTTCATCGACGACTTTCTGCCGATGGGACTGCTGCCCAAGTGGAACGTCTCGATCATGCCCGCCGACCTGACGCACAGGCAGTTGGCGTTCTACATGCAATACCTGCTCGATATCGCCGCCGAGCCGGGATGGGTCACGTCGTGTCAGGGCGCCATCCACCAGATCGTGGACGCCGCGCGTGCACATGCCAGCCTGAACGCGCTCGCGCACGCGCTTTGCGATACGTTTCACTCGCATGAAGACGTCGCACCGGCCGTCGGTGCATTGGAAGCCGTGCTCCCCGGACTGGCGCAGGACACCTGCCTGTTCATCGACGCGCACAGGCTCGACGCCGTCGCGTGCGAGCCCGCGCTGCTCCGCGCCGTCGCCCGGCGAGAACGCCTGCCGCCGTGGGGGCACGTCTATTGCCTGTCGAGACCCGCACCGGACGCCCCCTTCGCGGTCGTGCCGAACGGCAGCCCCTTGCAGGCGCTGCTACCTTCGCGTTTGCTTCACGACGCCTACGTCGCCTCGTCGTGCGCTCAACGGCAGCTTTGCGCGTCGGTGTTCGACGCCCTGCTCCCCCCGCCAGCGTCAACGGTGCACGGCATCCACGGCAGTCACGATGACCTCGATACCGGCGACGCAGTTGAAGCGAGTGATACGAGTGAGGAGTTTGATGCGGTTGATACCGTTGATGCCGCTGATGCGGTCGATGCCGAGAATGCAGCCGATGTCGGCGGCGGTGACCTTGCGCGTGAGCGTTTTCTGCACGCCGTCATGGCGGCGTGCGGCTATCAGCCCGGCCCCGACCCGGCGCCCGATCTGACGAGCCACGCGTGGCAACTCCGGTTGCCGCGCATGCTCTCTCCTTGCCTTCTCGACATGCCGGACACTGGCGTCGCACTGCCGCGTCAGGTGGCGGGTGCACGCTTGCGCGCGCCGGTTCGCCGCGCCATGCTCGAGGCGCTCGCGGCGGCCCTTCCCGTCCTGCATGAGATGACGCACGGGCCTGCCGCGATGTTGCTGATCGAATCGCTGCGGCATGTCCGGCTCAGTTCGAGCCTGGGGTTGGGCACCGAAACCTCCTCGCCCTACGCGCTGCGGCAAACCGCTTGCGCGCTGCTCAACGAAGCGATGGCGATGTCGGCCTCCCTGGTCACGGACGCCACGGCGAGCGCATGGCGCGACGTGCTGGTCGGCAACACGCCCGAGCTCGCCCGATGCACGGCAATGCTCGCTGGTGACATCACGGCCCATGTCCTGTCTCCGTCGGCGCCGCGCGAGCTGAGACTCGCCTACGATGCGATTTACCCGCACGCCTGGCGTTGAACCCTGCGGTATCCGGCTGTCGACATCCAGTCACGGCGCGGCCATCGCTGCGCCGGCAAGGCGTCGCCCGATGGTCACTCGACATACCATTCGCCTATGCTATGATTCGAGTCCTCATTGGGGAGTAGCCGCCCTGCCGTAGACATCCGTCATGGGCAGGGGCGTACGTCAACAGACTTGGCCGGTTCCGGCTATGGCGTGCGCAGCCCTCGGGCCTGGCGAGACCGATGACGATGCTTCCGCCAACCGGGCCGGGACGCATTGTCATTGGCTCGCGTGTACACGGCCCGGCGGAGATATAACAAGGTGTCCCCATTCCTCGTCTCGACCGGTGTGGTCGCGCTCGCCGAAATCGGCGATAAAACCCAACTGCTGTCCCTCGTGCTCGCCGCGCGCTTCAAGAAGCCCGTGCCGATCATTCTCGGTATTTTCGTCGCCACCCTCGTCAACCATGGCTTTGCCGGCGCCGTCGGCGAATGGCTGTCGACCGCCGTCAGCCCGGCCATCATGAAATGGGCCGTCGTCGCATCGTTCCTCGGCATGGCGATCTGGATCCTCATCCCCGACAAGCTCGACGAAGACGAGGCCGACACGCGCCGCAAGTTCGGCGTGTTCGTCTCGACCGTCATCACGTTCTTCATTGCGGAAATGGGCGACAAGACGCAGATCGCGACCGTGATGCTCGCCGCACGTTATCAGGACTTCTTCGGCGTCGTCGCCGGCACCACGCTGGGCATGATGCTCGCCAACGTGCCGGCGGTGCTGGTCGGCCACAAGTTCGCCGGCCGCCTGCCGACCAAGGCCGTGCATGCCGTGGCCGCCGTGATCTTCGCCGTGCTCGGCATCATCACGCTGATGCAGTAAACGACAACGCCGGCGTCAGGTCACGCACGACTCGTGCATGCCTTGACGCCGGCGTGGCGGGCGGCTCGATCCGCCCACGGTGCGACCAGGATCCGTCGCGCCTCACGACGCCCCGAAGCGACTGCCTGTGACCTACCGCCCGAGCTACTGTCCGACCGTCTGCTCGACGTTGACCGTCCACCCGCTCGGGAACGGCAACTGCTTGAGCGCCGCATCGATCAGGAACGGCATGGCCGAGGCGAGCGACGGTCCGGCGTCGCTCGTATTCGCCTGTACGCGATACACCTCCTTGCCGCTCGCGCGATCGACGAAGCGCAGCTGCAGCCCCGCCACCGCATACGGGTAATCACGCTGGACATACGCCGGCGGCGCGCCATACGGATAACCGTACCAGCCCCACGGACGTCCCCACGGCCCCCAGGGACCCCACGGGCCGGGCGCGAACATCGGATCGTAGACCGGCTCGGCCACCCGCATGACCTGCTGCGAAATGCCGTAGGTCATGCCGATCAGATAGTGCGCGCTCGCGGAACTCTGCTCGCGGAAACCATCGCCGGCCAGGCGCGCGCGCAGCCACTGCTCGTAAGTCGCATGCTCCTGGTTGTTCTGCTGCTCGGCGGTGCGCGTGAGCGCGTAGGTACGCGGGCCGTCGAAGCCCGGCGAATCGCCGAACGCGGTCACCTGGCTCGTGACCGTGCTGGCACAGCCCGCCAGCAAGACGCTGACGAGCGCCAGCGTCGCCATTCCCCATCGTTTCCACATGATTGACTGCTCCAGAGAAGGCCGCGGGCGCCGAATGCGCGTCGCCCCCGCCGATTTAAGCATAGGACGGCACCTCGCGCCCCATGTCGCTCATTTGACGTGGCCGCCGCGCCAAAATTCAGCAGATTTTCCGTAAAGCGACTCAAAAGCCGACACTCCGTTACAATTTGTGAATCCTTGGCCGTCAGCAAAACCCCGTCCATGCTCAGAACCGACCTCGCAGGCGTAATTCAGCGCTCCGACTATACGCCCCCGGCGTACCTGATCGACACCGTCCAACTCGACTTCGACCTCGCCCCCGATGTCACCACCGTGACCAGCCGCCTGCGCGTGCGCCGCAATCCGGCGGGCGGCGGCGGCGACCTCGAACTCGCGGGGCAGGGGCTGCAACTGGTGAGCCTCGAGCTCGATGGCAAACCGTGGGCCGGTTACCGCACGGGAGAGGAGACGCTGAGCGTCGAAGCGCCACCCGAGGCGTTCGAGCTCACGCTCGTCACGCGCTGCCGTCCGCAGGAAAACACGTCGCTCATGGGGCTGTACGTCTCGGGCGGCAACTTCTTCACCCAGTGCGAAGCCGAGGGCTTTCGCAAGATCACCTATTTCCTCGATCGCCCGGACGTGATGGCCACCTACACCGTCACGTTGCGCGCCGATCGCGAAGCCTATCCGGTGCTGCTGGCCAACGGCAACCTGATCGACAAGGGCGATCTGCCCGACGGGCGTCACTTCGCCGTATGGGACGACCCGTTCAAGAAGCCCAGCTACCTGTTTGCGCTGGTGGCCGGCCGGCTGGTCTGCCGCGAGGAGCGCATCGTCGCCGGGGATGGCCGCGAGAAGCTGCTTCAGGTCTGGGTGCAGCCGCAGGATCTGGACAAGACCGAGCACGCCATGCACTCGCTCGTCAACTCGATCCGTTGGGACGAGGAGCGCTTCGGCCGGGTGCTGGACCTCGATCGCTTCATGATCGTCGCCGTGAGCGACTTCAACATGGGCGCGATGGAAAACAAGGGCTTGAACATCTTCAACACGAAGTACGTGCTGGCCGATGCCGCCACCGCGACCGACGACGACTTCGGCAACATCGAGGCCGTCGTGGGCCACGAGTACTTCCACAACTGGACCGGCAACCGCGTGACGTGCCGCGACTGGTTCCAGTTGAGCCTAAAGGAAGGCCTGACCGTCTTCCGCGATCAGGAATTCTCGGCCGACATGATGGGCTCCGAGTCGGGCCGGGCGGTCAAGCGCATCGACGACGTGCGCGTGCTGCGTCAGGCGCAGTTTCCCGAGGACGCAGGCCCGATGGCTCACCCGGTTCGCCCGGAGAGCTACGTCGAAATCAACAACTTCTATACGGTCACCGTCTACGAGAAAGGCGCCGAAGTCGTGCGCATGTACCAGACGCTGCTCGGCCGCGACGGCTTCCGGCGCGGCATGGACCTGTACTTCGAGCGTCACGACGGTCAGGCCGTGACGTGCGACGACTTCCGCGCCGCGATGGCCGACGCCAACCAGCGCGACCTCACGCAGTTCGGCCGCTGGTACAGCCAGGCCGGCACGCCTCGCGTGACGGTCGAGACGGCTTATGACGAGGACGCCCGCACCTATACCCTCACGCTCACGCAGCGCTGCCCGAAGGTCGGTGTGGAGTTGCAGGACGAAACGCTGGTCAAGCAGCCGTTCCATATCCCGTTCGCCGTCGGCCTGCTCGATCGCGACGGCCGCGACATCGTGCTGCGCCTGGCCGGCGAGGCGGGCGGGGCGAACGGGGTGAACGATATGCCGGCAGCGACCACACGTGTGCTCGACTTCACGCAGGAGCGTCAGAGCTTCACGTTCGTGGACGTGCCGCACAACCCGATGCCGTCGTTGCTGCGCGGCTTCTCGGCGCCGGTCATCGTCGAGCACGAATACACCATCGACGAGCTCGCGTTCCTGATGGCGCACGACAGCGATCCGTTCAACCGCTGGGAAGCGGGTCAACGCCTGGCCACGCGTCAGTTGCTCGCGCTTGTCGAATCGATTCAGTTGGGACAGTTGCCGAGCGTCGACAGCTACGTGCTCGAAGCCTTCCGCCAGGTACTGCGCGACGAGTCGCTCGACCCGGCGTTCCGCGCCCAGGCGCTCACGCTGCCCGCCGAGTCGTATCTCGGCGAACAGATGACGGAGATCGATCCGGCAGCCATCCATGCGGCGCGTCAGTACCTGCGTCAGCGTCTGGCGGCGTCGCTTCACACCGAATGGCTTGCGGCGTATCACAATCATCGCGTGCCGGGGCCGTATCGCCCGGATGCCGCTTCGGCCGGCGAGCGTGCGCTGAAGAATCTCGCACTCTCATACCTGATGGAGCTCTCGGACGCGGGCGTCGCGCAGACCGCGCGCACGCAATACGACACGGCCGACAACATGACCGATCGTTTCGCCGCGCTCGCCGCCCTCGTGCAGCGCGGCGGTGCGGCACGCGAAGGCGAGGCCGCCCACGGCCCGAATCATGCCGCCGAAGCGCTCGAGGACTACTACCAGCGTTTCGAGCACGAACCGCTCGTCATCGACAAGTGGTTCGCATTGCAGGCCATGCAGCGCGGCGACGGCAGCCATTGCGTGATCGACGCCGTGCGCGCTCTCATGCGTCACCCGGCCTTCACGCTCAAGAACCCGAACCGCGCGCGCTCGCTGATCTTCAGCTTCTGCAGCGGCAACCCGGCCCAGTTCCATGCGACCGATGGCTCGGGTTATCGCTTCTGGGCAGAACAAGTGCTCGCGCTCGACGCCCTGAACCCGCAAGTGGCCGCACGTCTGGCCCGCGTGCTCGATCGCTGGCGCAAGTACACGCCGGCACTGCGCGAGCACATGCGCGAAGCACTGGGCGAGGTCTCGCGCCACACGTCGCTGTCGAAGGACGTGCGCGAGATCGTCGAGAAGGCGCTCGCCTGAGCGCCTTCACGTACACCACGCGTACCTCGCGCGCCCCTTGACTCACGCGGCCACGCAACGCCATGGCCGCGTGACGTCTTCTCCCGTCCCTTACGTATTACGTAATCACGCCGCCTGCGCCGGCGTGGTCGTCAGACGCAGGCGCACCGCGCGAGCGGCGGCGACCATGTTGGCGAGCGCATCGTCGACCTGCGCCCAGTCGCGCGTTTTCAGGCCGCAGTCCGGATTGATCCACAGACGCGCCGCCGGAATGCGCGCGAGCGCCGCCTCGATGAGACGCTCCATCTCGGCCTGCGACGGCACGCGCGGCGAATGAATGTCGTACACGCCCGGCCCGATCTCGTTCGGATATTCGAACGCCTCGAATGCGCCCAGCAACTCCATGTCGGAGCGCGTCGTCTCGATGGAGATCACATCGGCGTCGAGCGCCGCGATCGACGGCAGAATGTCGTGAAACTCCGAATAACACATATGCGTGTGGATCTGCGTATCGTCGGCGACGCCCGACGAACACACGCGAAATGCGCGCACCGCCCAGTCGAGATACGCCTGCCGATCCTTCTCGCGCAGCGGCAGCCCTTCGCGCAGCGCCGGCTCGTCGATCTGGATCACGCGCACACCGGCGGCCTCCAGCGCCGCCACTTCCTCACGCAAGGCGAGCGCGATCTGTAGCGCGGTGACCTCGCGCGGCTGATCGTCGCGCACGAACGACCATTGCAGCATCGTGACCGGCCCCGTCAGCATGCCCTTGACCGGCTTGTCGGTCAGTTGCTGGGCGTAGGCGCTCCACGTCACCGTCATCGGTTCCGGCAGATACACATCGCCATAGATCACCGGAGGCTTCACGCAGCGCGATCCGTAGCTCTGCACCCAACCGTGCTCGGTGATCACGAATCCCCACAGCAGATCGCCGAAGTACTCGACCATGTCGTTGCGCTCGGCCTCGCCGTGCACGAGCACATCGAGGCCATAGGCTTCCTGCTTTTCGATGGCCAGACGGATCTGCGCGCGCATCGTCTCCAGATAATCCAGATGCGACATGGCGCAGCGCTTGAAGTCGGCGCGGGCCGCGCGAATCGCAGGCGTCTGGGGAAACGAGCCGATGGTCGTCGTGGGCAGTAACGGCAGCTTGAGCCAGGCACGCCGCGCATTCGCGCGCACCGGATGGGGCGAAGCGCGACGTGTGTCGGCGTCGGTCAGCGCCGCCAGACGCTTTTGCACCACACGGTTATGGATGCGCGGCGACGTGCGACGCGCGGCCTGTGCGGCGGCGTCCGCCACGAACGCGGCGCGCACCTCGGCACTGGCGAACTCCGCGGCATCGAGCGAGCGGCGCAACAGGGCGACTTCGTCCAGCTTCTGCACGGCGAAAGCGAGCCAGGTACGCACTTCCCTGTCGAGCCGCACCTCGCTCGCCAGATCGACCGGGCAGTGCATCAGCGAGCAGCTCGACGCGACCCACAAGCGCTCGCCGAGTGTCTCGGCAAGCGGCGCGAGCTGCGCGCGCGCCCCCGCGAGATCGCAGCGCCAGACGTTCCGGCCATCGACCACGCCGACCGACAGCACCTTGTCCCGCAGCCATTGCGCCGCGAACGTTTCGATCTGCGCGGGCGCACGCACGGCGTCGATATGCACGCCCGCTACCGGCAGCGCGGCGAGCATGGCCGCGTGTTCGCTCACGTCGCCGAAGTACGTGGCCAGCAAAAGCGCCGGCGCCGCAGCCGCCAGGCGCGCGTACGCGGGGGCGAAGGCATCACGCCAGAGATCGGGCAGATCGAGCGCGAGGATCGGTTCGTCGATCTGCACCCACGTCACGCCTTGCACCTTCAGACGCGCGAGCACGCGTTCGTACTGCGCGAGGAGTTCGGGCAGCAGCGAAAGACGGTCAACCAGACCGCCCTTCTCCTTGCCCAGGAACAGCAGCGAGAGCGGGCCGAGCAATACCGCCTTGACGTTGCCGCCCTCGCGCAGCGCCTCGTCGACTTCGTCGAAAAGCCATGGCGTTCCCGCGCCGAAGCGCGTTTGCGGCGTGTACTCCGGCACGAGGTAGTGGTAGTTCGTATCGAACCACTTCGTCATTTCCATCGCGCTGTGTTGCGCATTGCCGCGGGCGGCGACGAAATAGTCGGCGAGCGTCAGGGCCGCCGACGCCGCACCGAAACGCTCGGGCAGTCCGCCCACCAGCGCCAGCGTGGAGAGCACCTGGTCGTACCAATGGAAGTCGCCCACCGTGATCCAGTCGAGCCCCGCCTCGCGCTGCGCACGTCGGTTGGCTGAGCGGATGTCGCGCCCCGTCGCCTGCAGCGTCGCGACATCCGTTTCACCGCGCCAGAACGCCTCGATGGCGAATTTGAGTTCACGCTGCGCACCAATGCGCGGCAATCCGAGTACGTGGGCCTGAGCCATGAGCGGTCTCCTTCCAGGAGCTTGCAATGTTGCAAAGTGAATGTCGGCGGCAATGTCCGCCCAGGCTGGCAGTATCCCGGCGCCCCATGTATTATTCAAACGAAAGTTTTTGCTTTTTATCATTAATTTAATTCATGCAAAGAACTCCCATCGAACTGCGTCACCTTCAGACGCTGCTCGCGCTGCGCGACACCGGAAGTGTGTCGCGCGCGGCGTTGTGGCTGCACCTCACGCAATCGGCGCTCTCGCATCAGATCAAGGCGCTGGAGGACTTCTACGGATTGCCGCTGTTCGTGCGCAAGTCGTCGCCGCTGGTCTTCACGCCCGCGGGCAAGCGGCTGCTGGCGCTGGCCGAGGAAGTGGTGCCGGCCGTGGACGAAGCGGGGCGCGACCTCACACGGCTTGCGCAAGGCACGCAGGGCACGCTGCGCATCGCTGTGGAGTGCCACACGTGCTTCGACTGGTTGATGCCTGCCATGGATGCGTTTCGGATGCGCTGGCCCGAAGTCGAGCTCGACATCGTTTCGGGCTTTCACGCCGATCCGATCGGGCTGCTGCATCAGGACCGCGCCGATCTGGCGATCATCTCCGAGCACGAGGAAGGCGAGGCGGTCGATTTCCACCCGCTGTTCCGCTTCCAGATGATGGCGCTCATGGCGAACGATCATCCGTTCGCCTCCAAGCCGCATCTGGACGCCGAGGATTTTCGCGACGAGACGCTCATCACCTACCCCGTTCCCGACGACATGCTCGACATCGTGCGGCAGGTGCTGCGCCCGGCGGGCATCGAGCCCACGCGCCGCACCACGGAGCTGACAGTCGCCATCCTGCAACTCGTCGCGAGCCGGCGCGGACTGGCCGCCCTGCCGCTGTGGGCGGTGACCGGCTATCTGGAAAGGCGCTACGTGAGTGCTCGCCCCATCACGCCGCAGGGGCTGACGGCGGAACTCTGGGCGGCCACGCTGCCGGCGATCACGACGCGGCCGTACATCGGCGAGTTCGTCTCGCTCATGCGTGAAACCAGCCTGCTCTCGCTGCCGGAGATCGAATTGCTGTAAGGAATAAGGATGTCGACACGGGACGACGCCGAGCCGCCCCGCGACATGCCGTTCAGGCCGGCCGGCGCACGATCAGGCGACAGACGCGCTTGCCCGAGCTGGCGCTCGTCACGTCCTCTTCGTGGAGCACCACGCCGTCGTGAAGGGCGGCGCGCACCACGTCCGGCGCGAAGGCGCTGTACAGGCGTCCGTCCTTGTGACGCATATCGGCGCCCTCGGTCACGCGCCACGACAGATAGAGCACCCCGCCGGGGCGCACGAGCGTCCACAGCCGATCGACCGCCTGCGGCACTTCGCTCGCCGGCAAGTGCATGAGCACCGTCTCGCACACCACGTTGTCGAACCGCTCCGTGACGTTGTCCAGCAGCGGCAGCTTGCCAACGTGGAACGCCACCCAGGGGAAGGTTTTCCGCGCGAGCGCGACGAGTGCGGGCGAATTGTCGTAACCCACCACGTCGAAACCCTCGCGGGCCAGCCATGCGGCGTCGCGCCCGTTGCCACAACCGACGTCGACGGTGCGTCCCCCGGGCACGAAGTACCGCATGAGCAACGCATACATATCGTCGGGTGAAGGCTGCTCGAGCCAGTCCTCGCTGTAACGTACGGCGTTGGCCTCGTAGGCCGCTTCGGTTTGCAGGTCCGCCATGATCGGGGTCTCCGGAGGATTGCGACAACGGGTGGGGAAACAGGACTTATTGCGAAATCTTCTCCAGCGCGATGTCGCGCGTGCGCGGCCCCATCAGTCCGATGGATAGCATGACGACCAGCATGGCGCACGAGATGAACACGAACACGCCGGTCACGCCGAAATTGCGCAACACCGCGGCGATCAGGAACGCCGTGAAGATCGCCGAGAAACGGCTCCACGAATACACGAAGCCGACGGCCCGTGCACGGATGCCCGTGGGGAAAAGCTCCGTCTGATACGCGTGATAGCTGTACGACATGATGTTGTTCGCGAGCGTGAGCCCGATGCCCATCGCGATCAGCAGGAACGACGACGTGACCTGCGAGAACACCAGCCCGCAAACGATGCCGATGCCGGCCGTCCACACGATCGCATGCTTGCGCTCGACCCGGTCGGCCATCCACAGGCCGATGAGCGGGCCGACCGGCGCGGCCAGCGCGATCACGCTCGAATACGCCAGACTCGTCGTCACCGTGACGCCCTGCTTGATGAGCAGCGTCGGCACCCAGTTGGCGAAGCCGTAGAAGCCGACCGTCTGGAAGATATTGAACAGGATCATCATGATGGCGCGCTTGCGGTACGGCGGCACCCACATGTCGCGAAACGCGCTCTTGGGCACGACAGGCTCGGGTACGCCCGGCGGCGGCAACGGCCAACCGTATTCGCGCTCGACCTTCGCCTCCAGGTTCGAGAGAACTTGCTCGGCCTCGGCGAGACGCCCCTTCTGCGCGAGCCAGCGCGGGCTCTCCGGCAAGGCGCGACGAATCCACCACACGAACACGGCGCCGTGCGCACCAATGAGCACGACCCAGCGCCATCCCTCCAGGCCGAGAAACTCGCGCGGCACGAGCCAGTACGCCAGGAACGCCACGACCGGCACGGCGGTGAAGCCCACCGTCTGCTCGCAGGCGAACGCGCGCCCGCGGATCTGCTTGGGCACGAGCTCGGCAATGTAGGTGCCGATCGTGACCAGCTCCACGCCGATGCCCAGCCCCACGACGAAGCGCCAGAAGTTCACGCCTGTGGCCGTCTCCTGGAACGCCATGATGACGTTCGCGACGGTGTACCACAGCAACGAGCCGGTGAAGACGGCGCGGCGCCCGAAGCGGTCGGCCAGAAAACCGCACGCGATAGTGCCGATGAACAGCCCCGAGAACAGCGCGGCGATGAAACTGGCCACGCCCGACGTGCCGAACAGGCCGGGCGTGGTCGGCGTGAGGATGCCGCTCTTGACGAGTCCCGGCGCCACGTAGCCAGTGTAGAGCAGATCGTAGAGTTCGAAGAAGAAACCGAGACTGAGCAATACCACCAGCTTCCAGACGGTGCGGGTGGGCGGCAGTCGGTCGAGACGGGCGGAAATGTCGCCGGCGGTGAGCCGGGTTGTCGCAACGGAGGCTTGCGCGGCGGCGCGAGGCATGGAAGGCATGGGAACTTCGGGGGATGGCATGGAAATCGTCTCCGGGCCCGTCCGGTCATGGCCGAACGGCTCATTGTGCCGACGCATCGCCTGCAACACCGGCAGGCATTTGCCAC
Organism: Pandoraea pulmonicola; assembly: GCF_000815105.2. Classification (NCBI taxonomy): domain Bacteria; kingdom Pseudomonadati; phylum Pseudomonadota; class Betaproteobacteria; order Burkholderiales; family Burkholderiaceae; genus Pandoraea; species Pandoraea pulmonicola. Next base: position 4,114,583 of record NZ_CP010310.2, read on the forward strand.
CAGTGGCCGGGCGTCGGTGCTACACCATGGATCGACGGGCGCGAGGCCGGCATTGTGCCACGAATGACGCCGTGTCCGTCACCTTTGCCACGTACTACGAAAATCTTCGATGTTCATGAACGACGGCACATCCCTCGCGCCGCCGACGGAAGTTGCAGCACGGACTTTTGCAGAGGCATGGCCACACGGCATTCGCATCGTTTGCCGAAACCACCGGGATCACCGGCATCGCCCCTCTTCATCGCCGTCGGCGTCGTTCGACGTCACGACGCCTGTGCGGCAATCGCCCCGGCGCCCGCTTTCAATTGCTCGAAACCGACGATGCGTCCTGCCAACGCGCTCGCGGCCACGGTGTACGGGCTGGCGAGCCACACGCTGCCCGGCCCCGAGCGCCCCGGAAAATTCCGGTTGATGGCGCTGATCGTGACCTGATCGGCGGAGGTGGACTGCCCCGGCCCGCAGTTCGCACACGCGCCGCAGCCGGGCATGACGAGCGTCGCGCCGGCGGCCGCGAACGTCTCGAGATAGCCCTGTGCTTCGCAATAGGCGCGCACGTCCATCGTGCCGAACTGCAGGAACAGCGAGCGTCCCGGCGCGACGCGCAAGCCGTTCTCCACACCCCAGGCGAGGACGTCGTGATATGCGTCGAAATCGTCGCGCTTGCCCGCCGTGCACGAGCCGCCGTAGGCGATGTCGATCGGCACCGGTGCCGCCAGCTCCGCGAGCGCCAGGCCGTTGCCCGGATCGCCCGGGCGCGCGAGCATGGGCGTGAGCGCCCCGGCATCGATGCGAATCACGTCGCGATAGACCGCGTCGGCGTCGCTCGTCATCCACGGTTCGAGCTCGAAGTCGACGCCGCGACGCGCCTTGAGGAACGCCACGGTCTTCTCGTCCGGAGCGACGATCCCCGTGAAGCCGCCTAGCTCGGCCACCATGTTGGTGAGCGTGGCGCGCTCGTCGACGGACATCCTCCGCACCGCGCTGCCCGCATATTCGAAGACGAGTCCGATCGCGTCGCCGCGGCGAATGGCATCGAGCCGCAACAGGTGCAGCACGACATCCTTGGCGGTCACGCCCGGGGCAAGTTCGCCGTCGATCTCGATGCGCAACGTCTGCGGCACCTTGCAACGGACGTACCCCGTCACCCAGCTGTTTGCGATGTCGGTCGCGCCGGCGCCGAACGCCAGGCAACCCAGCGCCCCCGCGTGAGGCGTGTGCGAATCGGTGCCGATCACGATTTCACCCGGCAATGCGTAGCGCTCGGCCATCAGCGCGTGGCAGATGCCATCGGCGCCCGCCGGGCCGCTGCCGCCCAACTCGCCATGCGAGAGCACCGGGTAACGCGCGACGAAATTGCGGTGGCCGTCGGTCAGGTTCGCCACGCCGGGGAGCAAGCCCTGCGAGACGTGCGGATGGCTCTGGGCCGCCAGCACGAGGTGGTCCTGAAACGCGATGATGCGAGACGGGTCGTGCAGCGCGGCGGGCTCGCCGAATGCGCGGTGCATCAGATGGGCGCACATGCCCGTGAAATAGTCGTGCGAGAACCGCCAGTCCACGCGGACGAAAACGCCGTCGCCATGGGCCATACCCGGTGTCGAGGGGTGCAGCCGGCGCGCCATGATCTTCTCGACGAGGGTGCGCGGCGGGGAGTTGGCACCGGCCGGGACCGGCTGCGGGGCGGGCCACTCCGCGAACTTGCTGTACGCCAGCAGGCCGCCGCTGCGGATGATCTGCTGCGTGAGGGCGTCGCGCCCCTTGAGGAATTCGGTGATCGGGATGGCTTCGCCGGCCTGAATGCGGTCGAGCACGCCGAAGTCGGTCGTCGTCAGAATGCCGATGTTGTCGCAGTTCTGCTGATAGATGCGCTCGAAGCTCTCGGCCACGATCAGCCGGATGCCCGCCGAGAGCTCCGCGAGAGGACTCGACTCGCGCGACGAGCCCTTGCCGTAGCGCTTACCCGCCACCGTCACCAGGAACCCGCCGCGACGCACGTCGTGCTCGCCGATGGGCATCTCGCTTCCCGCCTTGAAACCGACATAGGGATAGCGGCCGAGCCGCTCGTCATACGTGAGCATGACCGTGACCGGCGTGATCTCGTCGGTCGAGACGTTATCGCGCAAGGCGCCCGCCTCGGCGCGCGCGATCGATTCGCCCGCCAGTTGTCGACGCACGATGGCCGGATCCTCCGACAGAAACAGCGTGCGGCCGTCGAAACGAATGGTGTCTTCCATGCCTGTGAGTCTCCTTGCGAAGAAGGATAGTCCCGGACATGGGGTGCCATCGTGCCGTCTGGGCAAGGTGGCCGTGACGGATTGCGATGCCCGGAAAGCACCCGTCGAGACACCCCGGTCGCATCGCCCGCATCGTCCAGCCCAACGCATCCTGCGTTTATTGGGAAAATTCCGAAAAATAGCAGTTACAAATGGCGGGAATGCGCACGGCGCGGGGCCGCCTGCATCCGGCGCGCCTCGACATGCCCCTGGGCAACTAGATTGCATACGCGCCGTCGACGAGGGCAACGGGACGCCGACGACGCACGTGCGCTACGCAGACCCTTTACCACCACGGGGGCACCGGTTGGCGTGGCGTGCGGAGGCATGTCAACTTCGGCGCGCGGACTGCTCACCGGCAGCCACCGCGCGTTCTTTCCGTAGGAGTCGAGCCATGGCATTCAATAACGTAGGGCCGCTGACATTCCTGAACCCGAACCAGTCGGCGTACTGGTGGTATGTCCGGAGCGGCGGCGAAGACTTCGGCACGCAATTTGCGAGCGCCGACGTCAAGACGCCGAATAGCGGGGGTGTCCATCGCGCTGACAACCAGCGCAAGGAAAAGGACAACAACGGTCACACCACGTACTACGTGACCATTACGAACCTTGGGCCGGGCGGCGCCTGGCATAACCTGCAAGGCGGGGGGGTGGTATGAAAATGATCGTCATCGTCAACAAACAAGGGGAGCTTGTCGCCGTGCAACGAGGCGACGGCGGCGTACGCGGTCAGGTGGCAGGCATTGCCGCCGGCCCGGACCAGCGCGCGCACGTGATCGACGTCCCTGATGATGTGGTGCACATCGCCGATCCGCAGGCGTTCGCCTCGCGCATCGGTTCGCTGGTGCCACGCACCTGAGTCTGCACATCAACGGCAAACCCCGCCGCTCCGGATCGGTCTGTGTCACTGGCCGATCCGGAGCGGCGGGCAGTCAAACGGTGGTCGCGCCGACTCACGCCTTCTGCGCGAGAAAATTCAACAGCGTTGCGGCGGCTGCGTTCAGGCGGTCCTGTTCCAGGAATACGAGCCAAAGCTGGCGATGCGCCCATTCGTCGGTAAGCGGCCGCACAACGACGTCGAGCTTGCCGACATAGAGCTGGCCGACCTGCTCCGGGGCGATGGCAATGCCCAACCCCGCATGCACCATGCGGCACAACGCGTCGAGGCTGGACACGCGAATCTTGATGCGCAGCGATGCCCCGGCGACACTCGCCTGCTGACGTAGCAATTGCGTGAGCGCGCTGTTGCCCTGCAGGCCCACCAGCGTCTCGCCGACACAAGCGGAGAACGGAATTTCTCCCGTGCGCGCGGCGAGCGGATGCCCCACCGGCAAAATGACCGCGAGGCGGTCTCGTCGGTAAGGCACCATCGTGAAGGCTTCGATCCCCTCCACCGCATTGCAGATGCCCACATCCACCGCGCGCTCGCCCACACGCGCCAGGACCTCGTTGCTGTGCTGCTCGTCGAGTTCGACGTCGACCTCGGAGAACACCCGGCCGAAAGCGGCGAGATCCTCCGGAAGAAACTGAACGATGGCCGACAGGTTCGCCGCAATGCGCACGCTGCCGCGCGCGCCTTCATGGAACTGGGAGAGTTCGGCGCCCAGCGATTCGATGGTGCCGAGAATGCGTTCGGCGTAACGGCGCACCGTCTCGCCCACCGGCGTGACGGTGATGCCGCGCTGGTGTCGCTGGATGAGCGGCAGCCCGACGATCGCCTCGATGTCGGCAATGCGCCGGCTGATGGCCGACGGCGCGATGAATTCGCGCTCGGCGGCACGCGCCATGCTCCGCTCCTGGCAGACCGCCACGAAAAGGCGCAAAGAGGTGAGATCGAGCTTGCGGAGAAGGTTTTCCATACCCGTACGGCAATACGCCGGAAATGCCGGAAACGCCCGGCTGGCGCGGCCCCGCGAGGGGCACGTCTTTTGCTGGACAAACGACGAATCGACGCCTATTATACGCATCGCGTACACAGCCCTGCCGACCCGACCATGAGTGCACAGCAGACTTTCCTGCGCGACGCGATGCGCCGCCTGAACATGACCCGCGACAGCTTCGCCGAGCGCATCGGCGTTCGCCGGCGCGCCCTCGACACCTGGCTGCTGCCCGAGGACTCCAGCGAATATCGCACGATGCCGAGCATCGTGGAGAAATTCGTGGGGGAAATTCTCGGCCGCGAAGCCCCGTCCGCAGAATCTACGCAAAGCGCACACAAACCGCTGCGCGAACGCATGGGTCTCGACGGCAAGCCGCATCTGATTTCCGTCGACCAGTTCACGCGCGACTCGCTCGAAGAACTGTTCCATGTGGCCGACATCATGCAGCCGATCGCGCGCCGTCAGAAGATCTCGCGCGTGCTCGAAGGCGCCGTGCTCGGCAACCTGTTCTTCGAAGCCAGCACCCGCACCCGCGTGAGCTTCGGCGCCGCCTTCTGCCGTCTCGGCGGGTCGGTGTGCGACACGACCGGCTTCACGTTCTCGTCGATGGCCAAGGGCGAATCGATCTACGATACGAGCCGCGTGATGAGCGGCTACGTCGATGCGCTCGTCGTGCGTCACCCGGAAAAGGGCTCGGTCGCCGAGTTCGCACGCGCCACCAACATTCCCGTCATCAACGGGGGCGACGGACCGGGCGAGCACCCGAGCCAGGCCATTCTCGATCTGTACACCATCGGCCGCGAGTTCTCGCGTCTGGGCAAGCTCGTCGACGGCGCGCACGTGGCGATGGTCGGCGATCTGCGCTACGGCCGCACGGTGCATTCGCTCATCAAGCTGCTCGCCCTGTATCGCGGCCTGAAGTTCACGCTGATCTCTCCGCCGTCGCTGGAAATGCCGACGTACATCCTCGACCAGATCTCGCAGCACGGTCATGTGGTCGTGCAGAGCCATTCGCTCGCGGACCTGACCGGGGCGGACGTCGTCTACGCCACGCGCATCCAGAAGGAGCGCTTCGCCGACGAAGCCATCGAAGGCTACACGCCGGACTTCCAGATCAACGAAGCGCTGATCAATCAATATTGCGATGCGCGCACGATCATCATGCACCCGCTGCCCCGCGACAGCCGTCCGGGCGCGAACGATCTGTCGACGGACCTGAATCACGATCCGCGCCTGGCCATCTTCCGGCAGACCGACAACGGGATTCCGGTGCGCATGGCGATCTTCGCGATCCTGCTCGGCGTGGACAAGCAGGTCCAGCACAGCATGCGCGACGCCGCATGGCGCGCGCCGTCGCACATCGGCCCGGACGACGCCCTGTTCGACGGCCTCGACTGATCGGCCGCTCGGACGCGTCCGAGTCCCACACCGCTCACATCTCATACTGCGCTGCGCCCCGCATTTTTCCCGGGGCCGGCGCATCTTTGCGAGTAAAATTGCGTCCGTATCGAAATACGAACGCTTTCTTGCTTTTCCGGAGGCCCCTATGCGGCGCAAGACCCTTACCCAATATCTCATCGAACAGCAGCGGGAGTTCAACAACATTCCCGCCGAGCTGCGCCTGCTGATCGAAGTCGTCGCGCGCGCGTGCAAGTCGATCAGCCACGCCGTGTCCAAGGGTGCGCTCGGCGGCGTGCTGGGCAGCGCGGGCAGCGAGAACGTGCAGGGCGAAGTGCAGAAGAAGCTCGATGTGATCTCCAACGAGATCATGCTCGAGGCGAACGAATGGGGTGGTCACCTCGCGGCGATGGCGTCCGAAGAAATGGAAGACGTTTTCCACATCCCCAACCGCTATCCGCAAGGCGAATACCTGCTGATGTTCGATCCGCTCGACGGCTCGTCGAACATCGACGTCAACGTGTCGATCGGTACGATCTTCTCGGTGCTCCGCTGCCCGGACGGCGTGACCGATCCGACCGAGAAGGACTTCCTGCAGCCGGGTACGCAGCAGGTCGCCGCCGGCTACGCCGTGTACGGCCCGCAGACGGTGCTGGTACTCACGACGGGCCATGGCGTGAACTGCTTCACGCTCGATCGCGAGATGGGCTCGTGGGTACTCACGCAGGAAGGCATGCGCATTCCGGAGGACACCAAGGAGTTCGCCATCAACATGTCGAACGAGCGCCACTGGTATCCGCCGGTGCAGCGTTATATCAGGGAGTTGCTGCAGGGCAAGGAAGGCGTGCGCGGCAAGGACTTCAACATGCGCTGGATCGCCTCGATGGTGGCCGACGTGCATCGCATCCTGACGCGCGGCGGCGTGTTCATGTATCCGGCCGACAAGCGCGACCCTGACAAGCCGGGCAAGCTGCGCATCATGTACGAAGCGAACCCGATGAGTTTCCTGGTGGAGCAGGCGGGTGGCGCGGCGACCAACGGCGTGCAGCGCATTCTCGACATCCAGCCGCAGAAGCTGCATGAGCGCGTGGCCGTGTTCCTGGGCTCGAAGAACGAAGTCGAGCGCGTGACCGGTTATCACCACGAAGCGGGCGTGAAGTAAGTCAGCGCAACGCTCGATGCATCGTCGTCGCAAGAATGGCCTACGGCGCCCAAATTTCTTCGCGACGACGAAGCGCAGGAATTCCGTAATTTCAAGGATTTACGCGTGACTCGCGCAGCGTCAGCGAAAAATCTTTGAAAAAAGTGGTGACAAACACGGAAAGTCTGCTATTATCTCACTTCTTCGCAGCGCCGGAGTAGCTCAGTCGGTAGAGCAGCTCATTCGTAATGAGAAGGTCGGGGGTTCGATTCCTCTCTCCGGCACCAGCGACTTGATTCGTTGGATCTCGCGAAGTCCTGAAAACCCGCATAAGCGCTTGCTTTGCGGGTTTTTTGTTGTTCTGCGAAGCCACACGCACCGGCCTCGAATCCCGAATCGGCCGGGGGTATTTTTGGGGATATCCCGCCATCGCGTCCGGTCGATACCCCCATGTCGTTTCGTTGTCCATTGGGATGCGTCTTCCGTGCGGCACATCCGCAGACACTACTCCCTCGTCGCGCCCTTCCCCTCTTTCCCCTTTGCGTGGATGTCGTTGTCGTTCGCGCCGTCCTCGTCCTCAGCCGGCTGCGTCATCCAGGCGTGATAGCCCGCGACGCCCATCTTGCGCATGAGCGCCTCGTTGCGCGCGTAGATCGTCTCCGCTTCCGGGAAGGCATCCACCGCGCGGTCGATGCTCGCCTCGCGCAACAGATGCAGGATCGGATACGGCGAACGGTTCGTGTAGTTCTCCACGTCTTCCGGCGCCGTGCCCTCGAACTGATAGTCCGGATGGAAGCTCGCGATCTGTAGCTCGCCCTCGAGACCCATCTGCTTGAGCAGGCGCTGTGCAAAGAACAGCGCATCGTTGTACTCGTGGAAGTCGAGCAGCGCAGACGGAACGATCAGGAGCGTCGTATCGAGCGCCTGCGGATCCGCGTGCGCGAGGGTCTGCAACTCACGCTCCAGATCGAGCAATACCCCTTCCATGTCGGCTGCGGCGCTCACCACGTAGCGAATCTGGTCCTTCACGTGCACGGCCTTGGCGAACGGGCAGAGGTTCAGCCCGATCACCGCGCGCGTGAGCCAGTGGCGTGTCGCGGCAATTACGGCGTCGCTGTCCTGTGCATCGATGGGAGGCGTCTTGTCCGTCATACAGAGAGCATTGGAATCAATCGTCAATCCAGCATTGTAATTCGGCGAGCGCCGCCAACCCCATGTCCCGGTCCGAGAATCCCGGTGTGTGAATCCCAAAACCGCGGCCCAGCGTCTGGGCAACCATGCCCCTTTTCACTCCTGCGCGAACTTCACACCCATGCCCGGCATGTCTCCGATTCCATCCTCGCCTTCAAGCACCAGCACCGTCCCCACCCACGCGCCCACCCACGCGCCCGCCGACGACGGCCTCGCCGATGCGCAACGCTCCGGCACGCTCACCGCGCTGCCGTTGAGCCGCCTGCTCTGCGGTCGGGAGACGTCCGAATATCACCCGACGGACGTCTGGGCCACTCTCGTCAATCCGCAGTCCTACGCGGGGCGCGAACTGCGGGACACCTGCGACGCCGCCAACCCTGGCGGGCCACTGTTCCTCGAAATGGTCACGCTGCTGACCACAAACGAAAGGGAGCGGACGGTCGATCGTCTGGCCGACGCCGGCATCTTCGTGGCCCCCGCCCGGCGTCAGCACGGGCGCCACGAAGACACCCTGTTCCTGCAAACCGACGAAGGTCTGACGCTCTGGCTGCAGTACGCCGCATTGCCGGGCGCGAGCCAGAACGTGTTCGATAGCTCGGACGTTTACGGCGAATCGACGACGGTGGAGCAATCGCGCATCGACGCCGTCCTCAGGATACTGGTGGCGTGCGGCCGGGACGCCTCGGACGCGGCCCCGTTCTCGGACGCCGTCCCGCCACTCAATCCCCTCTCCCATCTCGCCAGCCAGGTCGCCCCGCAATGGCTGCCTCGTCTGCTCGCACTGGGCGTCGACCCCAACCAGGTCAACAACCGCGGCACACCGCTCGTCGTCGCGGCAATGCGCGCGGAGGCGATCCGCCTGCGACTGGCCGGCCGCGATCCGCTGGCGGTCCATGCTTCCCTCTGCCACCTCGGCCGTCTTCTCAAGCGGCACGGCGCCGACTTGCAGCGGAGCTCCCGCGTCGGCGCGCCCCCCGTCGCGATCCTGACGTTCCACGGCCACTGCGGCGCGGCCGAAGCGCTGCTGTCCATCGGGGCAGATCCGAACACACCCGACCAGAACGGCCACACCCTCATGCACCATCTCGCGCACAACACCCGCGAGATCGACACGGCGGAGAAGCGCGCCACGGCACATCTTGCGCATTACCTTCTGATTGTCGCCACCCGCTACGGCGGCGATCTGGATCGCACGAACAGCGCCGGGCAGTCCGCGCGGTCTTTCGTGCCGCGGCCGCTTTCGCTGGACCCGCACATGAGCCGGCAATTCGTCGACAGCGTCCGCGAGACCGCAATGCAGCGCATCAGGGTCATGCTCTGACCCGCACATCCGCCCGCCGCGCGCCATCGTCCGCGGCGAGCCTTGGTACTTTCACGCCTCCCGTCCACAAACCTCCCGATGCCCTACTCAACAACACGTTCCTCTGGCTGCACACGCCACGCGCCTTCGGAATCGCCCCATGTCGACACGCAAACGACGCCAACCCCGGCGCTGATCCTCTCCGAGATGACGCTCGACAGTCTGCTTCAGGCCCGACGCAGCGATCTGTGCTCGACACAGCTTTTCAGGCGAACCCTGATGAGCGAGAGCACCGTGGCAGGCCGCGAGCTACGCGACGGCTGCCGGATCGCGAACAGGGGAGACGTGGAGGGGATGACGCGCACCTTCGCCACGCTGTTGTGCACGCCGGCGCATCGCCGCACCCTCGATCAACTGGCAGACGCCGGCATCTTCATTACGCCGTCCCGGCGCTATCGAATCTCGGCCGAGAATGCGCGCGTGCTTTTCAGTGACGAGGGGCTGCTGCTGTGGCTGCGCTTCGCGGCGTCGCCGAGCGCCTATCGCGACGTGTTCGTCGATTCGAGCCTCTCCGCCGTGGGACGTGCCGGCGGTCGCGCCGACAGCCGCACCGGCAATCGCACTGAAGGTCGGGCTGCAAATCGCATCGCCGACAACAGCGACAACGCACGGCTGGCCAACGCGCTGCGCGTGCTCGTCGCGTGCGGTCGCGATACGACCAACGACGTGCCGGCCTCGGAACAGCCGGACAGCATGTATCTTCCTCTCTCGCACCTGTGCAGCCGCGTCGCGCCGGAATGGTTGCCGACACTGCTGGCCGTCGGCAGCGACATCAACCAGACGAGTCACCGCGGCGTCTCCCTACTCACGACCGCCATGGCGGCGCAGGCGTTCCGCGCCAAACGGCACGATCTCGATCTGCTCGTGCCGCACGACTGCCTGTACACGCTCGCACTTTCGCTCAGAAATCGCGGCGCCAGCCTGACACATCGCAGCGACAGCGGCTCGCCGCCCGCCATGCTGCTTGCCCTCAACGGCCTGTGCGGCGCCGCCGAAGTCCTGCTCTCGATGGGGGCGAGCTGCAACATGCCAGACCGCAACGGCAACACACTCATGCATTACCTGGCCGCCACCACGCGCACGCCGGGGCACGCCTTCTGCGCGTTTTTCATGTTCACGACCGCGCTTCGCTACGGAGGCGATCCGAACTTGCCGAATGGGGACGGCCGCACGGCGCTGTCGTTGCTGCGGGGAAGTCTGCGCGTCTATGCCGACGCGCTCCACAAGATGATCGTCGCCACGAGAGAGATGGTACGGTTCACGATCACGCGGGAGGCGCCTTTGCGACATGCGAACCTGTCGCCGGTCACGACGGCAATGACGGAGGAAGCACGGCGGCTGTACTCGCGGGGCTGGGATCCGCTGCTGCCGCACGCTTCGCTCTTCGCCCTGGCCATCTCGCTGCGCGCGGGCGGCGTCGATCTCACGCAACGCCATCCGGACGGCACGCCGCCGGTACTCTGGCTCACGCACCATGGTTTCTGCGGCGCAGCCGAAGTTCTCCTGGCGCTCTCGCGCAACAGCAACACCCCGCTTCAGGACGGCAATACGCTCCTGCACCTGCTGGCCGCCGCGCGACGTCACGGCAAGCCGTCGTTCCTCACCGACTACATGCTCTGCACGGCACTTCGCTACGGCGGTGACCCGACGCAACCCAATGCCGCCGGGTTCGCCGCCCTCGCCTCACTGCCCGCCGACATGACGCGCTTCCTGCGCGCCAGCCTCGCCTTTTACCGGGGCACCGCGCTGCAGGCCGGTCGCGCCGTGTCTCGGCTCTACCCCGTCAACACGCACTTCGACCTCGATCTGATGCGACATTCCGCCGCAGATTTATAATATGCATTTCATTTACATCTTATAATGACATCGCTGACGCTGCCGCACCCAAGTGGTGATTTCGTCGTGAGCCCCCGGGTGACGGCAAGCGGCCAGCGCATCGCAGATCGTCCGAGCGAATGACACCGGGCCGCGATGCATGTGCCATTAACCGTAGTTGCGCCGAAAAAGATGCATTTAACTTGCATCTTAAATCACAGGAGTCTTGCCATGCTTTCCGCTGCTTCCCGCCCCTACATCGACGCAAGCGTGCCCGTGCTGCGCGAACATGGTCTTGCGATCACGCGTCGTTTCTACGCGAACATGTTCGAGGCGCATCCGGAGTTGCGCAATCTCTTCAACATGGGGAATCAGGCCAGCGGTGCACAACAGCAGTCGCTCGCCTCGGCCGTGTTCGCCTATGCCGCGAACATCGACAATGCCGCCGCGCTCGGCCCGGTGCTCGAGCGTATCGTGCACAAGCACGTCAGCGTCGGCATCACCCCGGCGCACTACCCCATCGTCGGCCGCCACCTGCTCGGCGCCATCAAAGACGTGCTGGGCGACGCCGCCACGCCCGAGCTCATCGCCGCCTGGGACGAAGCGTACTGGCTGCTCGCCGGCGAGCTGATCGCTGCCGAAGCGCGCCTGTCCGAGCGCAGCCACGCGCCGCTGGGCACGCTGCGTGAGCTGGTCGTCGCCGACGTCGACCGCGAGACCGACCATATCGTGTCGTACTACCTGCACACGCCCGAAGGCGGCTCGCCGGGCGAGTTCGTGCCGGGTCAATACGTGAGCGTGTCCGTCACGCTGCCTGACGGCCTGCGGCAACGCCGCCAGTACAGCCTGTCCGACGCGCCCAACGCACCGCACTGGCGCATCACCGTCAAGCGCGAAGCCGCCGACGGGACCAAGCCCTCCGGTCAGGTGTCGAACTGGTTGCACGCCAATCTGAAGGCCGGCGATCGCATTCTCGTGAGCCCGCCTTACGGCGAATTCACCACCAAGCTCGATGCCGCTCATCCGCTCGTGCTGCTCAGCGCCGGCGTGGGCATCACGCCGATGATGTCGATGGTGGCCGCACTCGCCGCCAAGGGGTCGCGCCGCGAGATCGTGTTCGCGCACGCCGCCCGCAATGGCGCACACTTCGCGCTGCGTCGCCATCTGGCATTCGCCGCGATAGCGTTGCCGAACCTGCGTACGGCGATCGTCTTCGAGACGCCGCTGCCGACCGACCGCGAAGGTATCGACTACGCGTTCGCCGGTCTGATGGACGTGTCGCACCTCGCGCTGCCCGCCAACGCCGACTACCTGCTGTGCGGCCCGGTGCCGTTCATGCAGGCGCAATGGCGCGCCCTGCGCGACGCCGGCGTGCCCGCCGAGCGTCTGCACCGCGAAGTCTTCGGCCCGGACGCACTCGACCATCTGCTGTAACGCCCCCTCACCATCGGGACGCTGACGCTTCAGCGACTCGGCCCCGAATGGGGCCAAAGGCCCCGTCCGGGGCCTTTATTCTTCGTGAGTCGCCAGTGCGCGACGCCCGTCAGTCGATCAGGGCGCCCGATGCGTCGTAGAACGGATGCGAGCCACCGGCATCGTCGACGAACGCCAGGTGCGAGACCAGCCCGGTCTGCGATGTGAATCGATGCAGTTGGAACGCCGGCGGATCTAACACCCAGGCCGACGGCCCCGCTTCGCGCAGATCGAGGGCCACCTGGTGCGCAGGCGACGGGCATACGCTCGCGATCGTGCCCGCGAAGCGCGTGTGAATCGACCGATGCACGTGACCGCAGATCAGTCGCTCGACATTGTCGTGGCGGCGTACGATCGCGGCGAGCTTCCGGGCGTCGGCCGCGTCGAGCGCCTGAACGTCCATGTGCTCGATGCCGCACGCGAAAGGTGGATGATGCATCGCGATGACCGTGGGCGTCGTGGTATCGCTCGCGAGCGTCGCGTCGAGCCACTGCAGCCGTTCGTCGCACAGCTTGCCGCCACCGTTGGGCGGATTCTGCGTGTCGAGCGCCACGAGTCGAAGCGGCCCGAACATCGCGGCGTACTGCACGAAGTCGCCGGGCCGGCCCAGATAGGCATGTTCGGGAAACACTTCGCGCAGCGCGTCGCGCCCGTCGTGATTGCCGATGACGAGGTAGTAGGGAATCCGCAGTGGCGTGAGCAGGCGGCGCAGATGCTCGTACTCCTCGCGCGCGCCGAAGTCGACGAGATCGCCGGTGAGCACGACGAAGTCGGGACGCGGCACGAGCGTATTCAGACGCGCCACGCAGCGTTCGAGATAGGCGGCGGTATCCACGCGCCGATAGGCCAGCTTGCCGGGCCGTTTGATGTGAAGGTCGCTGATTTGCGCGAACAGCATGAGCGGTTTATCCGTGAAGCGAAAAGACATGAGCGGCGGGCAGCGACAAACCCACCCGGTCGCCGACGCGGCACTCGCGGCGGCTGGATATCTCGACGAGCACCGTGCCGGCGGCCGACACACCGCCCAGCGTCAGGCGCGTGCGATCCCCCAGGAACTGCACGGCCTCGATGCGGCCCGACAGCGAGGCGTCGTCGACGGGCACGACGATGGCGTCCTCGGGACGGAAATACAGTTCCTCCACACCAGGACGCACCTCGGGGCAGGAAAGACGTCCGCCCTCCAGATGGAAGTGCCCCTCGCGCCACACGCCCGCCAGACGGTTGAGCGTGCCGACGAAGTTCGCCACGTGGCGCGTCGCGGGCTGGTAGTAGATGTCGCGCGGCGCGCCGATCTGCTCGATGCGCCCGGCGCTCATCACCACGATGCGATCGCCCAGCGCCATCGCTTCGTCCTGATCGTGCGTGACGTACACCGTGGTCACGCCCAGCCCGCGCAGCAGGCGGTCCATGTCGGCGCGCACGGTCTCGCGCAACTTGGCGTCGAGGGCGGTGAGCGGTTCGTCGAGCAGCAGCACGCGCGGTTCGGGCGCCAGCGCACGCGCGAGCGCGACACGCTGCTTCTGACCGCCCGAGAGCTGGGCGATGGCACGATCGGCGTACGGCGTGAGATGCACGAGATCGAGCAGTTCGTCGACCCGCTTGTCGATCTGCGCCGACGGCAGCCCGCGCAGCTTCAGGCCATAGGCGACGTTGCCGCGCACGGTGAAGTTGGGGAACAGCGCGTAGTTCTGGAAGACCATGCCCACGCGACGTTTCTCGATGGGCAATCGCGTCACGTCTTCGTCGCCGAAGCGCACGTGCCCGCCGGCGTCGGGCCGCTCCAGGCCGGCGATCATGCGCAGCGTGGTGGTCTTGCCGCACCCCGACGGGCCGAGCAGCACCAGCGTCTCGCCCGCACCGATCGTCAGATCGAGCGGCTGCAGCACGGTGTTGCCATGAAATGTCTTGGCACAGCGTTCGAGATGGATCGGGATGGAAGTCAGTTTCATCGTCACTCCTTGGCATTCGGTGGCGTGTGGGCGATCACGCTCAGGTGCGCCCGCGCGCATTGCGAACCTTGGCTCGCTGGGCCGTCATCTGCATGACGACGAGCAGCGGCACGATCAGCACGAAGAACACCGCCGTGTACGCGCTGCCGATCTCCAGACGCAGCGACGCGTAGGCGTCCGCCAGCCCCACCGGCAGCGTTTTCGTGTCCGGCGTATGCAGCATCCACGTCAGGTTGAATTCGCCGAGCGAGAGCGTTACCACGATCAGCGCGGCCGCCACGATCTCGCTGCGGATATTGGGCAGCACCACGGTCATGAAGCGGCGCAGAAAGCGCGCGCCGAGGCTGGCCGCCCCTTCCTCCATGAGTTTGATGCGCGAGTCGGCGCAGGCGGCGGCCACGGCGCGCACCATGAACGGCAGCGTGAAGATCACGTGCCCCACGATGATGAACGCGAGGCTCTCGCGAAACCCGCGCATGCCGCCGTACACGCTGATGAGCGCGAGCGCGCTGGCCAGCCCGGGCAGTGCGATGGGCAGCGTGAGCAGTTCCTCGATCCAGCGCGCGAAACGGCTCTGCCAGCGCGCCAGCACGTAGCCGGCCGGCACGCCGAGCAGCGTGACGAGCACGAGCGTGGCCGCACCGACGTACAGCGAGTTCAGGATGGCGTCGTGATAGTCCTGCCAGACCTGGATCACCCACTTGAACGTAAGTCCCGCCGACGGGCCGCGGAAGTAGTTCACCGACAGGCCGGCGAGAATCGACATGCCCACGGGCACGAGCAGGAACGCGCACATGAGCAGCGTGAGCAGCAGTTGCAGCGCGAAGAGGATTTTCTTGAGCATGTCGATCAGCCTCCCGCCGCCACCGTCTGCCCGGCGAAATTGCGGGCGAGCATGAGCACCGCCCACGTGACGATGCCGAGAATGACCGAGAGCGCCGCCGCCGTGGCGACGTTCGCGTTGAGCGTGAATTCCGTATAGATGGTCATCGGCAGCACGTCGATGTCCGTGGCCAGCGTGAAAGCCGTGCCGAACGCGCCGACCGAGGTCGCGAAGCACATCGCGCCCGAAGCGATCAGCGCCGGCGCGAGCGCCGGCAGCGTGACATCGCGCGCGATGGCAAACGGCCCCGCGCCGAGCGATGCGGCGGCTTCGGTGAGCGAATGATCGAGCGATTCCGCCGCGGCCATCACCGCGAGGATCACGCGCGGAATCGAGAAATACAGGTAACCGAGAAAGAGGCCCGCGAGCGAATACGCGAACACCAGTTTCTCGCCGAACAGTTTTGCCGTCATATCGCCGATGAGGCCCTGGCGCCCTGCGAGCATGATGACCATGAAACCGACCACCACGCCCGGAAACGCCAGGGGCAGCGTGAGCATCGACACCAGCGCCGATTTGCCCACGAAGTCGTGACGGGTGAGGAAGAGGCCCGCCACAAGCGACAACGCCAGCGTGGCAAGTGTGACCAGTGCGGAGAGCACGACGGTCTGCCACAGGCTGTCGAGATAGCGCGCGTTGGTGAGAATCGCGCGATAGGTCTCGAACGCGTGACCGTCGCCGCTGACTTGCACCAGTGCGGCCATCGGCAACAGCCAGAACGCCAGGAACACCGCCAGCGCGGGTAGCAGAAGTGCCACGCGCCAGCCGCGCGGCAGAGTCAGGTCACGCATCGCTTGCTTTTCTCCTCTTCCTCGTTGGCCTTCGACTTTCAGCCTTCCGTTAGCGAACGTTCTTCAGATATTGCTGACCGAACGCATCCTGCTGCGCCGCGAGCTTCTGCAGATCCACCGGCTTCACGCGAGCGTAGTCGGACGCCGGCAGGAACTTCGCCGCCACGTCGGCCGGCATCGTGCTCGCCCGCACCGGACGCAGGAACGCCTGCGCCCAATGCGCTTGGCCCTTGTCGGACAGCGTGTAGTCGATCACCTTCTTGCCGTTCTCGGCGTGCGGGGCGTTCTTCACGAGCGCGATCACGTACGGCAGCGACACCGAGCCTTCCATCGGAATCACGAACTGCACGTTGGCGCGATCCTTGTAGATGGCGCGGTAGGCGTTGAAATCGAAGTCGATCAGGATGGGGATCTCGCCCGAGAGCACGCGGGCATATGCCGTCTGCTTCGGCACGATCGGCGCGTTGGCCTTGAGCTTCTGGAAGAAGCCGATCGCCGGGCCGAAGTTCTCCATCGTGCCGCCGAGCGCCTGGTTGGCCGCGATCGCGGCGGCGTAGCCCGCGAAGGCGCTGCTCGGGTCGAGATAGCCCACCATGCCGCGATATTCCGGCTTGAGCAGATCGGCCCAGGAACGCGGCACCGGCTTGCCCTCGAGTGCGTCGCGGTTGATGAAGAAGCCGACCGTGCCCGAGTGGATCGTCGTCCACAGGCCGTTCGGGTCCTTCATGCTGGCGGGCACCTGATCCCAGTTCGCCGGTTTGTACGGCGCGAGCAAGCCCTTCTTGGCGGCCTCGATGGCCGACGTGATGCCCAGGTAGACGATGTCGGCAACGGGCGCCTTCTGTTCGGCGATCAATTGCGCGACCGCCTGCCCCGAGTTCTTGTTGTCCAGCGGCACGCGAATGCCGGTGTCCTGCGCGATGGCCTTGACCTGACCGGCCCAGTCGGCCCACTCCGGCGGGCAGTTGTAGCAGATGGCGGTCTGCTGGGCGTGCGCGGCGCCTGCGCCGAGCACGGTGAAGAGCGCCAGCGTGCGGACGGCGCGGGTGATCCAAAGCTTCATTTCTGTTGGCTCCTGTGTGTCTGAGCGTGAGCGGCAAGCGTGTGTGCTGCCATCTACCGAAAAATGCGGGCACGATGCCCGGATGCCTGACTGCCTCGGCCGACGCCGTGCTCTCTGACGGAGCCAGTCGCCGGCCAACTTGCTTGTTGCTTCCTGGTGCTTGCTGCTGTCTGCTTACTGCTTGATGCGCTTGATGCGTTGCCTGCTTGCCGCCGCGTGCAACTGCACTGCTTGCGCGCTGCCCCGGCCTTGGGTTTCATTCGACGCGACGTGGCGGCGCCGCCACGGTACCGCCGCGACGAATCTCGTGCGGCAGGATCAGCGCCTGTTCCAGCGTTTCGTCATGCGCGAGCACCGCGCCCGTGCGGCCGTCGATCTGCGCGAGCAGCCGCTGCGCCGCGTGCCGGCCGATGTCCACGCTCGGCTGGACGACGGTCGCGAGCGTGGGCGAGAGCAGTTCGCCCACGGCCAGCCCGTCGAAGCCGAGCACGGAGATGTCGTCGGGCACGCGCAGCCCGGCTTCGCGCAGCGCGCGCATCACGCCGAGCGCGAGCAGGTCGTTGGAGCAGAACAGGGCGGTCGGGCGCGCGCCGTCGCGCTCGCGCTGCGCCAGCCATTCGCGCACCCGCTCGCCGCGAGCCCCGCTGTTGAAATCGATTTCGAACGCCGGCAGCGGTGTGAGGCCGGCGGCGTGCATGGCGTCGCCATAGCCGAGGTAGCGTCGCTTGGCGCGATCGGAAGCATGCAGCGCGCCCGTCACCATGACGATGTCGCGATGCCCGGCGTCGATCAGCATGGCCACGCCCTGTGCCGCCGCGGCCCGATTGTCGACCGAAACGCACGGGCGCAGCGGCGCGTCGTTGTACACCAACTGGCACGCCACCCCTTCGGCGGCGAGATCGTCGATGAGCGCACTGTGCTCGGCGTCGGCCAGCGTCAGGAGCAAACCGTCGACGCGCTGCTGCAGGAGGGTCTCGATCGCATTGCGCTCGCGTTCGGGGTCGTATTGGGTGGTGACGAGCAGCAGGCGGTGCCCGGTGCCGTCGATGGCCGCCTCGATCCCTTCGAGGCAGTCGGCGAAGACCGGATTGCCGAGCGTGGGCAGCATCACCCCGATGAGACCGGTGCGCTCGCCGCGCAACTGGCGGCCCAGCGCATTGGGGCGGAATTTCAGCTCGGCGGCGGCGGCCTGCACCCTCGCAAGCGTCTCGGGACGCACGAGCTGCGGCGAATTGAGCGCGCGCGACACGGTCGCAATCGAACATCCCGCACGCTGCGCCACGTCCCGAATATCAGCCACCCTCGTCTCCTCGATAAGTACTGGCAAGACTCCGTGGATTCCGGAGTTGCCGGCTTTTACGCAAATGTAAACGTTTACGAAAACGTTTTCACTCCGGGATTCTATGGAGGCATTGTGATGAATTGATGACAGCCGACGCCTTTCCCATCCCCCATGCTGCTGCACACGCCCCATGCTGCACACGCCCCGGCGGACCGGGGCCCCATTCCGCCGCTCAGACATAGACCCAACTCGCTGCAGAACGGGGCCCCGGTCCGCCTCCCCACTTCTCCGCCCCCCCAGCGGCAACCCGGCATCGCCTCGATCCTGCACCGCCTATACTGAAATTCCCCCTCGCGACAGGGCCTGACGGCACCCTTCTCTCCACGACCGGGATTGGCCATGAACGACTATCACTTCCTCACCTTGTGGCGGCTCACCGCGCCGCTCGACGAAGTCTGGGACACGATCCGCGACATCGATCATTGGGCTCGCTGGTGGCCCTGCGTCCGGGACGTGCGCACGCTCGATCCGGGCGACAGCGAGGGCGTCGGCGCCGTGCGCGAGTTGACCTGGCGCGGCGCGCTACCCTACTCCCTCATCTTTCAGACGCGCGTCACGCACGTGGACCCCATGCGCGAGGTGCGCGCCGAGGCGAGCGGCGAGGTCGAAGGCACCGGCGTGTGGCGCTTCGAGAAGGAAGGGGCGATCACGGTCGTCCGCTATCTATGGGACGTTCATACCCGGCGCGCATGGATGGACAAGCTCGCGCCGCTCGCCCAGCCACTCTTTCGCTGGAATCACAATTACGTGATGCGGCGCGGCGGCGAAGGGCTCGCGGCCGTGCTCAATGCACATCTGGTCGAATGCCTCGATACCGACCTGCCGCCCGCGACGATCGGCCAGGAACGAACACCGCGAGACTTGCGCGAAGCCCGCGCCCGCATGAGCCACACCTCGCGGCACTGAGCTCCCCGGGCAATACAGCGCAACACCGCGCACCTCGGCGCCCAATTCTGATATTCCATTCAGGAATAGACGATTCGATAGATTTCATTATTTTTTATACAGCCGGATGCCTAGACTGGTGGGCATCCGGCGATCCGTGGCTGTCCTGCACGGCGCGCGCCTCCCTGCCATGACATTGAAGCTCCAGGAGACCTCGTGAGCCTTGCGACTCCGCCGCTGCTGCGGCACTACGTGGATGGCGCGTTCGTCGCCACCGATCGCCAGTTCGATAACGTGAGCCCTGTCGACGGCCGGCTCGTCGCCAGGGTCTGCGAGGCCGACGCCGCCACCGTCGAGCGCGCCGTCGCCGCCGCGCGTCGCGCGCTGCACGACGGGCCGTGGAGCAAGACCACCCCGGCCGAGCGCGCCGCCATGCTGCATCGCATCGCCGACGGCATCCAGGCGCGCTTCGACGACTTCGTCGCCGCCGAAGTGGCCGACACCGGTCGCCCGGTCGAACAGGCCCGCACGCTCGACATCGCGCGCGGCATTGCCAATTTCCGCATGTTCGCCGACCTCATCAAGACCGCCGGCAGCGAAGTCTATGAAATGCGCGCGGCCGACGGCGGCGACGTGATGAACTACGTCACGCGCAAGCCGCTCGGCGTGATCGGCATCATCTCGCCGTGGAACCTGCCGCTGCTGCTCTTTACGTGGAAGGTCGCCCCGGCGCTCGCCATGGGCAATTGCGTGGTGGCCAAGCCGTCGGAGGAAACGCCCTCCTCGGCCACGCTGCTCGCCGAGGTCATGCACGAAGCAGGCGTGCCGCCTGGCGTTTTCAACCTCGTGCATGGTTTCGGGCCGGACTCGGCCGGCGAATTCCTCACGAAGCACCCCGACGTGGCCGCCATCACGTTTACCGGCGAGTCGCGCACGGGCAGCGCCATCATGAAAGCCGTGGCCGACGGCGTGAAGGAAATCTCGTTCGAACTGGGCGGCAAGAACGCCGCGGTGGTCTTCGCCGATGCCGACTTCGATGCCGCCGTCGACGGCGTGGTGCGTTCGTCGTTCACCAATGCCGGTCAGGTCTGCCTGTGCTCGGAGCGCGTGTATGTCGAACGGCCGATCTTCGAGCGCTTCGTGGCCGCGCTCGCCGAGCGCGCCGCCGCCCTGCGCATCGACGCCCCCGAGGCCACCGGCGTGCAGATGGGCCCGCTCGTCTCACGCAAGCATCGCGACAAGGTGCTCTCGTACTATCGCCTGGCCGTCGAGGAAGGCGCGAGCGTCGTGACCGGCGGCGGCGTGCCTGTCTTCGGCGACGCCCGCGACGAAGGCGCGTTCGTCCAGCCCACGGTCTGGACCGGACTGCCCGACACGGCGCGCTGCGTGCGCGAGGAGATCTTCGGCCCGGTGTGCCACGTCGCGCCGTTCGACAGCGAGGACGAAGTGATCCGCCGCGTCAACGACAGCGACTATGGCCTTGCGGGCTGCGTCTGGACGACGAATCTGTCGCGCGCGCACCGCGTGGCGCGCCAGTTCCAGACCGGGCTGGTATGGGTCAACACCTGGTTCCTGCGCGACCTGCGCACACCGTTCGGCGGCGTGAAGCTCTCGGGCCTGGGCCGCGAAGGCGGACGCCACTCGCTCGACTTCTATTCCGAAATCACCAACATCTGCATCAAACTGTGAGGCGACGGTGCGGCGGCTCCGATGGGGGTCGGACCACCGCACCCGCGCGCCGTCCACGCCAAGGCACAACGGAGACAAGACAGCATGAGCGCAACGCAAGACACGAAAGCCCGGGTGGTCGCCGGCAAGGCCAGGCCGCGCGGCAGGTTCCCGCACATCAAGCGCGCCGGCGACTTCCTGTTCGTCTCGGGCACGAGCTCGCGCCGCCCGGACAACACCTACGCAGGCGCCGAGGTCGATGCGCTGGGGGTGACCAAGCTCGATATCCGCGCGCAGACGCGCGCCGTCATCGAGAACATCCGGGACATTCTCGCGAGCGAAGGCGCCTCGCTCTCCGACGTGGTCGAAGTCGGCGCCTTCCTCGTGAACATGAACGACTTCGGCGGCTACAACGAGGTGTACGGCGAGTACTTCGACGAGACGGGGCCGACGCGCACCACCGTTGCGGTGCACCAGTTGCCGCACCCGCTGCTGCTCGTCGAAATCAAGTGCGTGGCCTACGCGCCACGCGGGCGCTGACGCAAACGCGCACGCACCCGACAGCTTCGATACCACACATCCGATACGACACCTGACGCGGCATGACCCGGGAGACAGCATGTTGACGTATGGCAAGCCTTTCAATTTCCAGCGCTGGATCGACGATCACGCGCATCTGCTCAAGCCACCCGTCGGCAACCAGCAGGTCTGGCAGGACAGCGATTTCATCGTGACGGTCGTGGGGGGGCCGAACCATCGCACCGACTATCACGACGATCCACTCGAAGAGTTCTTTTACCAGTTCAAGGGCAACGCCTGGGTCAATCTCTGGATCGACGGCAAGGCGGAGCGCGTCGATCTCAGGGAGGGCGACATCTTCCTGTTGCCGCCGCACGTGCGTCACTCGCCGCAGCGGCCCGAAGCCGGCAGCCTGTGCCTGGTCATCGAGCGCCAACGTCCGGCCGGCCTCGTCGACGGATTCGAGTGGTATTGCCTGAACTGCGGCACGCAGGTGCATCGCGTCGAAGTGCAGCTCAAGAGCATCGTGACCGATCTGCCGCCGCTCTTCGAGACGTTCTACGGCAGCGAGTCGCTGCGCCGCTGCCCCGCCTGCGGCGAGATTCACCCGGGACGCGCCGCACAACCCAGGGCGGCCGCATCCGCATGAATCGCATGAATCGTTACCCGGGCGTTGGCCGTGCCATCCCCGCCGGCAGCGCCCCACCCCGTCCATCACTCGTCACGTAATGAAGAAAATCGACATGCACGCCCACTTCTTCCCGCGCATCACGCGGGAGGAGGCGGCCCGCCTCGACCCCGCCACCGCGCCCTGGCTGCGCATCGACGAGAGCGGCGAGACCGGCAACATCATGCTCGACGACCGCGCCTTCCGCCCGGTCTACCGCGCGCTGTGGGATCCCGCGCTGCGCATCGAGGAGCTCGATCGCCATGGCATCGACCTGCAGGTCGTGTGCGCCACGCCCATCATGTTCGGCTACCGCTACGAGGGTCGTACCGTCATGGACTGGGTGCAGCGCATGAACGACCTCGCGCTGGAGCACTGCGCCTACGCGCCCGCGCGCCTGAAGGCCATGGCGCAAGTGCCGCTGCAGGACCTCGATCTGGCCTGCGCCGAGGCTTCGCGCGCCAAGGCGACCGGTCACGTCGGCGTGCAGATCGGCAACCACCTCGGCCCCAAAGATCTCGACGACGAACACCTCGTGAGCTTTTTGCGGCACTGCGGCAACGAGCACATCCCCGTACTCGTCCATCCGTGGGACATGATGACCGACGGCCGCATGAAGAAGTGGATGATGCCGTGGCTCGTGGCCATGCCCGCCGAAACGCAGCTCTCGATCCTCTCGCTCATTCTCTCGGGCGCCTTCGAACGCCTGCCACGCTCGCTCAAGCTGTGCTTCGCCCA
This sequence comes from Pandoraea pulmonicola, assembly GCF_000815105.2. Lineage (NCBI taxonomy): Bacteria > Pseudomonadati > Pseudomonadota > Betaproteobacteria > Burkholderiales > Burkholderiaceae > Pandoraea > Pandoraea pulmonicola. The sequence goes on from NZ_CP010310.2 coordinate 4,137,615, forward strand.
CGGCGGCGGCGCGTTCCCGTACCTGCTCGGCCGCGCCGAGAACGCGTGGCATTGCCGCGACATCGTGCGCGCCGACAGTCCGCACCCGCCGTCCCATTATCTCGACCGCTTCTACGTGGACAGCGCCGTGTTCGACCCGCGCGCCCTTCGTCTGCTCGTCGACACCATGGGTGTGCACCGCATCATGCTCGGCTCGGACCACCCGTTCCCGCTGGGCGAGCAGGACATCGGCCGCCTCGTGGCCGAACAGCCGGGCCTGGACGAGGCCGACCGCCAGCGCATCCTGGCCGGCAACGCCCGGGAGTTCTTCAACCTGTAACTGGTGCTTTCCCGAGGTGTTTTTGAAATTGCTTGCCTACGTAATAGGCGTCGTTTAGGCTGGGCACTGAAATACTTGATGCTTAAACAATTTAGTCTTGTCCAACGCGCCAGGGTTGCGATGACCGACGTGAAGAAGCGCTCAGGTATCCCGGCGCGAATCCTCTGCTGGCAGTGTTTGCCAGAACCGGAACTTAGTTTGGAGACCATGATGACGGGAACGAAGACCACGCAACGCAAAGCCATCGCCGCGCTCGGCGCCCTTGCTGCCGCGGCGGCCCTGCTCGCCTCGGGCGGCGCGCACGCTGACGTGAAGATCGGCTTTATCGGCACGCTCTCCGGCCCGGGCGGCGCGCTCGGCCAGGACCAGTACGACGCCTTCATGCTCGCCATCGAGCAAAAGGGCGGCAAGCTGGGCGGCGTGCCGGTGCAGGTGATCAAGGAAGACGACCAGCTCAAGCCCGACGTCGGCGTGCAGGCCGCGCAGAAGCTCGTGGAGCGCGACAAGGTCTCGATCATCACCGGCGTGACGTTCTCCAACGTGATGATGGCGATTCACAAGAACGTGACCAACGCGGGCGTGGTCATGGTCGGCTCGAACGCCGGCCCGACGCCGATTGCCGGCGCCCAGTGCTCGCCGAACTTCTTCTCGACATCGTGGGACAACGACGAGTTGCACGAGGCCGGCGGTCAGCTCTCGACCGATCTGGGCTACAAGACGATGTATGTGATGGCCCCGAACTACCAGGCGGGACGCGACGCCGTGAACGGTTTCAAGCGCGACTACAAGGGGCAGATCGTCGACGAGGTCTACACGCAGGTCAACCAGCCCGACTACTCGGCCGAGATCGCGCAGTTGCAGGCCGCCAAGCCCGACGCCGTCTACGTGTTCTATCCGGGCGGCATGGGCGTGAACTTCGTCAAGCAATACCGTCAAGCCGGCCTGCTCGGCAAGATTCCGCTGATCTCGGTCTCGACCATCGACGGCTCGACCCTGCCCGCGCTCAAGGAGCTGGCGGTGGGCGCCATCACCAGCGCGCCCTACTCGCCGGACCTCGATAACGCGCAGAACAAGCAGTTCGTGGCGGCCTTCCAGAAGAAATACAACCGCGTGCCGTCGATGTACGCCGCGCAGTCGTACGACGCGGCCAACCTGATCGACTCGGCGCTCGCCAAAACCAAGGGCAGCGTGACCGATCGCGAAGCGCTGCGCACGGCGCTCAAGGCCGCCGACTTCCAGTCGGTGCGCGGGCCGTTCAAGTTCGCCAGCAACCAGTTCCCCATCGCGCAGTTCTACCGCGTGGATGTCGTGAAGGACGCCACGGGCGCCGCGTTTGCGGCCAAGGGCAAGATCGATATCAAGACGCGTGCCAATCTGGCCGCGCAGTGCAAGATGAAGTCGTAAGGCCGCGGGCCTCGCCCCCCGTTTCCTCCGAAACATGCCGGCGCGACGTCCCACGACGCCGCGCCGCACGACGAATCCGCCGCAAACGGCGCACGTGTGACGATGACGTCCCGCGCGCCGCCCGCAGTTGCTGATGTGCCCCTGGCGTCCTCCGCCCGCCGGCACCGCCGTTGCACGACCCGAGCCATACCTGAGCACCATCGAGGGTTTATGAAGCGCTACCGCAATTTCGACGAGGCCGAGCTGGACGTCCAGTACAACGCTCGCGCCACCACGCCCAACTTTCTCGACATCCTCGCGCAGTACGCCGCCCAGAGCGCGCACGCGCGCGAGAGCACGCCGTGCGTTCTCGACGTCGCCTACGGGACACACCCCGACGAGACGCTCGACATCTTCCCCGCGCCGCAACCGGGCGCTCCCGTCTTCTTCTTCGTTCACGGCGGCTACTGGCGCGCGCTCAACAAGAGCGACTCGAGCAACATGGCGCCCGCCTTCACGCGAGCCGGCGCCACGGTCGTGACGATTAACTACACGCTCGCACCGGCCGCATCGCTCGACACCATCGTCGACCAGACGCGCCGCGCGCTGGCCTGGGTCCACCGCCATATCGGCGAGCATCACGGCGACGCACGCCGCATCCACGTATGCGGCAGTTCCGCCGGCGGCCATCTGGTGGGCATGCTGCTCTCGGGCGGCTGGCACGCCGACTACGGTGTGCCGGAAGACGTGATCGCCGGCGCCGCACCGCTCTCGGGCCTCTTCGATCTCACGCCGATCCCGTTCACGCATATCAACGAGTGGATAAAACTCTCGGCCGAGGACGCCCACCGCAACAGCCCGCAATTCCATCTGCCCGAGCGCGGCTGTCCGATCGTGGTGTCCTATGGCGAGACCGAGACGGCCGAGTTCAAGCGCCAGAGCGACGACTATCTCGCCGCCTGGCGCGCACGCGGCTTCGCGGGCAAGTACGTGCCGATGCCCGGCACCAATCACTACGACATCGTACTGACGCTCAACGACCCGACCAGCCCGCTCACGCAGGCGATTTTCCGCCAGATGGGCCTCGCCACCGGGGAGGCGACATGAGCCCCACGCTATTTCTCATGCAGTGCCTGAACGGGCTGCAGCTCGGGGTGCTGCTGTTCCTGATGGCCGCCGGCCTCACGCTGGTGTTCGGCATCATGAACTTCGTGAACCTCGCGCACGGTTCGCTCTACATGATGGGCGCGTTCATCGCCGCGACCGTGTACAACCACTCCGGTTCGTTCGCGCTGGCCGCCGTGGCCATCGTGCCCGCGATGCTGATCATCGGGCTGATCGTCGAGTTCGTCGCGCTCAAGACGCTCTACGACCGCGACCACCTCGACCAGGTGCTCGCCACGTTCGGTCTGATCCTGTTCTTCAACGAACTGGCGCGCATGATCTGGGGCCCATCGCCGTACTACATGGAAGTGCCCGAGTGGCTCTCCGGCACGATCGATCTGTTCGGTCTGCCGTACCCGGCCTACCGTTTCCTCATCATCGTGGTGGGGCTGGCCGTGGCGCTCGGCTGCTATCTGCTCATTCACCGCACGCGCATCGGCATGCTGATCCGCGCCGGAGCGACGCATCGTCAGATGGTCGGCGCGCTCGGCGTGAACATCGTGCTGCTCAACTCGCTGCTGTTCGGACTGGGCGCGATCCTCGCCGGCATTGCCGGACTCATGGCCGGCCCGATCCTCTCGGTGCAGCCCGGCATGGGCGAGCCCATCCTGATCCTGACGATGGTGGTGATCGTGATCGGCGGCATCGGCTCGGTGCGCGGTGCGTTTCTCGCGGCGCTGATCGTCGGCGTGGTCGACACCGTGGGACGCACGCTGCTGCCCACGCTGCTGCGCAGCCTGCTCGAGCGCAGCACGGCCGACACCGCCGGGCCCGCGCTCGCTTCGATGCTCATCTATCTTGTGATGGCGGCAGTGCTTGCCGTGCGTCCGCAAGGTCTCTTCCCGGTCAAACACGGTTGACGATGGAAATGAAACTCAATCTTCGCACCGCCGTGCCATTGCTGTTGCTGGCTGTGCTGGCGCTGGTGCCCCTGTACGCGACGTTTGCCCAGCAACCGTTCTTCCTCACGCTGTTCGGGCGCATCGTGGTGTTCGCCATCGCCGCCGTCTCGCTCGACCTGATTCTCGGCTACGGCGGCATGGTGAGCTTCGGCCACGCGCTGTATCTCGGCCTCGGCGCCTACGTGGTCGGCATCCTGAGCTATCACGGCGTGGACAACGGCTTCGTGCATCTCGGCGCAACGCTGCTCCTGTGCGCACTCGTAGGCGCCGTCACCGGTCTGCTCTCGCTGCGCACGACGGGCATCGCCTTCATCATGATCACGCTCGCGTTCGCGCAGATGTTCTACTTCCTTGCCGTCAGCCTGAAGCAGTACGGCGGCGACGACGGCCTGCCCGTGTCGGCCGGCAGCCGCTTCGGCAGCGTCTCGCTCGACGACCCGGCCGTGCTGTACTACGTGGCCTTCGCCGTGTTGTGTCTGTGCGTGTGGGCCGGTCGCCGGCTGGTGGACGCGCGCTTCGGCATGGTCATTCGCGGTGCACGCCAGAACGATCGCCGCATGCGCGCCCTCGGCTATCCCACGCTGCGCTACAAGCTGGTCGCCTACGTCATCAGCGCGATGGTCTGCGGCGTCGCCGGCATGCTCTACGCCAATCTCACCCACTTCGTCTCGCCGGCCTACATGGCGTGGACCGCGTCGGGCGAACTCATCGTGATGGTCGTGCTCGGCGGGCTCGGCTCGTTCTTCGGGCCGGTGCTCGGCAGCGCCGCCATGCTGCTGATCGAGGAATGGCTCAAAGGCATGACCGAGCACTGGATGATCATCTTCGGGCCGCTCATCGTGGTGGCGGTCCTCGTCTCCCGGCGCGGCCTTTACGGGCTGCTCGGCGACCTCCAGGTGCGGCTCGCACGCCGCACCGGCACCGTGGAGGGCAAGGCATGAGTCTTCTCAAAGTCGACCGGCTGGTCAAACGCTACGGCGGCCTGACCGCGACCGATCATTTCTGTCTCGACGTCGCGCCGGGCGAACTGCACGCGATCATCGGCCCGAATGGCGCCGGCAAGAGCACGCTCATCGGCCAGCTCGCCGGAGAACTGCGCTCCGACGAAGGCACCATCCACTTCGACGGCCGCGACATCACCGCCATGCCGATCGAGCAGCGCGCCCACGCGGGGCTCGCGCGCTCCTACCAGATCACCTCCGTGTTTCGCGAGTTCACGGCGCTGGAGAATGTGCTCGTGGCCGTGCAGGCGATGCAGGGCCACAGCTTCGGCTTCTGGCGTCCGGCCATTCGCGAAGCGGCGCTCGTCGAACCGGCCCGCGAGATTCTGGCGCGCACGGGGCTCGCGGCGCGCATGCACGTGCCGGCAAGCGCCCTCGCCCACGGCGAGCACCGGCAACTCGAACTGGCCATGGCGCTGGCCGGGCGTCCGAAGCTGCTGCTGCTCGACGAGCCGATGGCCGGCATGTCACAAGCCGAGTCGGAACAAATGACGCATCTGCTTGCCGACCTCAAGGGCGACTACGCCATCGTGCTCGTGGAACACGACATGGACGCCGTCTTCGCGCTGGCCAACCGCATCACGGTGCTCGTCTACGGACGCGCCATTGCGTGCGGCAACGCCGACGCCATCCGCAACGACGCGGGCGTGCGAGAAGCCTACCTCGGGGACGAAAACCGCAACGAAATGCTGGGAGCGACGGCATGAGCACCTTGTTGTCTTTGACCGGCGTCGAGTCGTACTACGGCGCGAGTCAGGCGCTGTTCGGCATGCAGCTGGAGATCGAGCGCGGGGCGTTCGTCACGCTGCTCGGCCGCAACGGCATGGGCAAATCGACCACAGTGAAGTCGATGACCGGCCTCATGCGCCCCGCGCGCGGCGAGATCGTCTTCGACGGTCAGCCGATTCACGCGAGCCCATCACACCGCATCGCGCGTGCGGGGATGGGACTCGTCCCCGAGGGGCGCCAGATTTTTCCGACATTGACCGTACGCGAGAACCTGGTGGCCACCGCAGGCAATCGGCACGGCGCGAGTTCGCCGTGGACGCTGGAACGCATCTATGGGCTGTTTCCTCGCCTGCGAGAGCGCGAAAAGAACCTCGGCAGCAACCTCTCGGGCGGCGAGCAGCAGATGCTGGCCATCGGCCGTGCGTTGATGACGAATCCGAAATTGCTCATTCTCGACGAAGCGACGGAGGGCCTCGCCCCCCTCATTCGCGGTGAAATCTGGCAATGCCTCAAGCAGCTCAAAGGCAGCGGCCTCTCGATCCTGTGCATCGACAAGAATCTCGCGCCGATGCTCGAGCTCGGCGATCGTCACTACATCGTCGACAAGGGCCGCGTGGCTTGGCAAGGCGACTCGAACGCATTGCGCGGGGCGTTGCCGGAATTGCAGACGTACCTCGGCGTGTGACGCGGGCCCGCAGTGCGCGTCCCGCGCATGGGATGTGCACTGCACGGCACGCGCTTTGCACAATATGCGTAGTACTCGATAGGTGTCAGACGCGAAAATCAGGAGTGATTTGTGAAAGCACCCAGCCGGTCCATGTGATGCAATCGGCTCCGCTTGATGGAATTTGCAAGCACCTTCTTTTCACACACTCACTAGGACACCGGTCAGGACTATGGCTTACTCAAACACGCCTTCCAATCCCTTCCGCTGGCTGCTTTCGCAGGACACCGGTGCGCCGCCGCCCACCGAGCCGGCACACGTCGAGAACGGTCTACCTGCGGATCTTCCGCTCAATATCAAGGAGTTGCCGCGCACACCGTTGCCAAAGCTCGAGGTCTTTCCGGACGAGTTGCTGGCGCTGCGCAAGCATCTGGGGATGTCACGCAATGTTTTCGCACACTATCTGCGCACCAACCCGCGCACGCTCGAAAACTGGGAACAGGGGCGCGCGCGGCCCAATGCACAGGCCGCCTGTCTGATTCGGCTCGTGCAGCAAAATCCGTCGCTGGTGTCCTCGCTGGCTCGCCTCTGATTCAAGCGCCTCCATATAAGCCGTTTGTTGGCGGCCTTGTCGCCGCGCTGGCTCATGCGCCGGTGCACGACTTGGGCGGTACATCGATAAGCAGGTATATCGATGTGCCGCCCTCTTTTACATGGGACGCCGGAACTCAATCGTCGTGGCTGACGATGACCAGGATCTCCGCCTGCGCCGCGCCGAGACTGCGCGTGCGATGCGGGATGAGTGCGTTGAAGTAGACGGAATCGCCGGTCCTGAGCTGCACGGTTTCATTCGGAAATTCGATTTCGACGCGCCCCTTGTGCACGAACAGGAACTCCTCGCCTTCGTGTTCGCGGAATGTCGACGCGACAAATTCATGCGGCGGATGGACGACGAACGGCAGCATTTTCTTCGGCGCGACGCCGGCCGCGATGCTCTCGAAACGGTGCGCGTGACCGTCCGCCTGCGGGCCCATCGCCGCGCGCTCGCCGGCGCGCGTGACAGTGATCAACTCCCGATTGCGGCTTTCCGAGAATAGCTGTTCGACATCCACGTTCAGCGCCTTCGACAACTTCAGCGCGACCGCAATCGACGGCACGCTCAGGCCGCGCTCGACTTTCGACAGATAGCTCTTGGTGAGACCCGTCTCGTTGGCCAGCACGTCGAGCGTCCAGCGCTTCTGTTTTCTGAGCAGTTTCAGGCGAATCGTCATGGGGGCGAATGTCGTTCAAGAAAACTAATTGTATCTCATGACACAAAGTGTCCTATAATCCACAACGTGTTGTTTGACGGTTCATTGCGAAGCCTCGCCAAGCGGTGGCGAGCGGCACGACACATCCAACCCCTTGAGGAGGTGAACATGGCGGAAACGCTGAATTTGACGAAAGAGACGCTGATCGCATTGGCAGAACGGCGTCTGGAGAACGAGGTGGGCGACAGCGGCTGGTCGGCGCGGGAAAAACTCGCGCTCACATGCCGAATCCTGTTCGACGCCGGTCACGATTCCGGCCTGGCCGGGCAGATCACCTGTCGCGCGGACGATGCGGGCACGTATTACACGCAGCGGCTCGGGCTCGGCTTCGACGAGATCTCGGCCGCGAACCTGCTGCGCGTCGACGAGGATCTCGGTGTCGTCGACGGCGACGGCATTCCGAATCCGGCCAACCGTTTCCACACGTGGATCTATCGCGCGCGCCCGGACGTGAACTGCATCATTCATACGCATCCGACGCACGTCGCGGCGCTGTCGATGCTCGAGCAGCCGCTCGTCGTATCGCACATGGACACCTGCCCGCTGTACGACGATTGCGCGTTCCTGAAGGACTGGCCCGGCGTGCCGGTCGGCAACGAGGAAGGCGAGATCATCGCGAAGGCGCTCGGCAACAAGCGTGCGATCCTGCTCTCGCACCACGGCCAGCTCGTGGTCGGCAAGACGATCGAGGAAGCGTGCATGCTCGCGTTGCTGATCGAGCGGGCAGCGAAGCTGCAACTGCTGGCGATGTCGGCCGGCGAGATCAAGCCGGTTCCGCCAGCGCTGGCACGGGAAGCGCACGACTGGATTTCGAAGCCCAAGCGCGACGCCGTGACGTTCGACTACTACGCGCGGCGCGCCTTGCGCGCGCATCGCGATTGCGTCGCATGAACGCGCGCAGCGCTCCCGTCGTTTCCGACCATCATTGAGGAATACAGATCGTGTCCATTCTGTTGCAAGGCATCATTGCCTACCCTGTTACGCCCTTTTCCGCCAGCGGCGATGTCGACCTGAACGCGCTCGATGCCCTGATCGAGCGACTGATCGCCGATCGCGTTCACGCGATCGCGCCGCTCGGCAGCACCGGCGAGAGCGCTTATCTGTCCGACGACGAATGGGAGTCGGTCGCGTCCGCGTCGATTCGCGCGGTGCGCCGGCGCGTGCCGACCATCGTCGGCATCTCCGATCTCACGACGGCGGGCGCCGTACGCCGTGCGCGCTTCGCCGAACGGGCCGGCGCCGATGCCGTGATGGTACTGCCCGTGTCGTACTGGAAGCTCGGCAACGACGAGATCGTCGCGCATTACCGCGCGATCGGCGACGCGATCGGCATCCCGATCATGCTGTACAACAATCCGGCGACGAGCGGCGTCGACATGTCGCCCGACCTGATCGCGACGATCTGCAGGACCGTGGACAACGTGACGATGGTCAAGGAAAGCACCGGCGACATCGGGCGAATGCACCGGCTCGCGCAGTTGAGCGACGGGACGATCCCGTTCTACAACGGCAGTAATCCGATGGCGCTCGCCGCGCTGGCCGCGGGCGCGGCCGGATGGTGCACGGCCGCGCCGAACCTGAACGCGGCGCTGCCGCTCGCGTTGTACGACGCGATGCGGGCCGGCGATCTGGCGCGCGCGCGGGCGGTGTTTCATGCGCAGTTGCCGCTCTTGCAGTTCATCGTCAACGGCGGGTTGCCGGTAACCGTGAAGGCTGGATTGCGATTGCGCGGTTTCGATGCCGGCGACCCGAGGAAGCCGCTGCTGCCGCTTGGCGACGCACGCACGCGCGAACTCGAACGCCTGCTCGCGACACTCCCGTGCGGCGTCCCGGCATGAGCGACGCCACCCGGCCGGCGATCGCGGCCGCCATCTCCGCGGTACGGGTCGGCGCGAGCCGGCCGCTGGCCGGCACGCCGCACGCCAGTGCGATCGACAAGCAGCCCGTCGACGCCCGCATATGGCTGGGCGCGCTCGGTTTTGCCGGTGACGAGCAGGCCGATGCGCGGCATCACGGCGGACCGGACAAGGCGGTCCATCACTATGCGCGCGATCACTATGCGTGGTGGTCCGAGCAGATCGGCGCGCGCGACGTGCTCGCGCAACCGGGTGCCTTCGGCGAGAACCTGTCGACGCACGGCATCACCGAGCACGACGTGTGTCTTGGCGACGTCTTCACGCTGGGCGGCGCCGTGCTGCAGGTGTCGCAGTCGAGGCAACCGTGCTGGAAGCTCAATGCGCGCTTCGATCATCCGCGGATGGCGGCACTCGTGCAGCAAAGCGGCCGGACCGGCTGGTACTACCGCGTGCTGCACGAAGGCTGGGTGGCGCCGGGCGACATGCTGGCGCTGCATGAGCGCTGGTATCCGCAGTGGTCGCTGTCGACGGTGCTCGATGTGCTGTACCGGCGCACGCTCGACATGGCCGCGCTCGACGCGCTGAGCGATGTTCCGATATTACCTCCCAGCTGGCGCAGGTTGCTCGACAAGCGCCGGACGGAACGTCAGGTCGAGGACTGGACGAAACGGCTTGAAGGATGACGGGCCGCTTCCCCGGCTGGCCTGACGACCGGTAGATGGCGCACGTCGGCCGTCGGCGCAACGCCGATCGGCTGCCGCGCGCCGCTCGGGCTCCCGACACCGACCAGGGCCTGTTCGCGCTATTCGCGTGAACAGGCGCGCCCTAGTCCTTCGGCACCGGCTCGAGCCCGCAGGCTTCGCGCAGACAGGCGACGAACCGCTCGCACGCGGGGCTCGGCTGCTTGTCCGAGCGCAACGAATAGCCCACATCGCCAAAGCTGCCCGGCATGGTATCGGCCAGCACGCGCAGCAAGCCCGACTCGACGAATGGCGTAGCCGCGGCGCGCGGCATGAGCGCCACGCGCGCCGTCTCCAGCATGAGACCGATATTCGTGAGCACCGACAGGGATTCCACCACGTCCTCCGGCAGCGACAACCCGGCGTCGTGAAAGAGACGCTCGGCGGCCAGCCGCGACGGCGACTCCGGCACCGGCAGAATCCATGCGCCTTCGCGCAGTTGCGCCAGCGGCACACGTTCACCGGCGCCCTCCCAATGGCGCGTACCACCGACCACGCAAAGCGATTCGTTGAAGAGCACCTCGTGCGTGAGCGCAAACGCGTTGGCCACCGGCAGCGCCCGCTCCGGCAGACGGCCGACGACGATGTCGAGATCGCCGCTCGCCAGTGCCGGGAACAACTGCGCCGTCGTGGCTTCGCGCACCGTGACGAGCACGCCGGGCGCGCGCGACTTGAGCATGGCAATCGTGCGCGGCAGCAAATCCGCCGAGGCCGAGATGAGCGTGCCGACGAACACATGTCCGCTGGTGCCGGCACTGAAGGCGTTCACCTCGTCGGTCAGATAGCGCAGTTCGGCCATCAGCGACTTCACCCGACGGCCGAGCAACTCGCCCAGTTCGGTGGGCTGCATGCCGCGGTTGCTGCGCACGAAGAGTGGGCCTTCGAAACAGGCTTCCAGCTCATGCACGATCTTGCTGACGGCGGGTTGCGTCAGTCCGGTCTCATTGGCGGCTCGCACGAGCGAGCCCGTTTCGAGCACGCGGTCGAACACCTGAAGCTGATGAAACTTGAGCTTTCTTCCGAGATTGAGGGCGGTCCAGGGGAGTGAGCGCATCGGCGTCCCGTTCAGACCGCCGCGGGCGAGCCGGACGGCGTCACAGGGCTTCCCTGCGGCGGCGTCTGCCCGCCGGGCTCGGTCGACAGGAAGGCGGCGACGTATTCTTCGAGCATTGCCACATCGGGCAGCGAGGCCGGGTTGATGTGATGATTGACGAGGCAGCCGTCGAAGGTCAGCACCACCATGTCGACCAGACGCGCGCGCCGCACGCCGTCGCGGGCCAGACTGGGCGCGCTGGCGGCGAGCATGCCCGACAGGCGTTCCCGGAACCACTGCAGCAGCGACGGATCGTACGGATCGCCCGCGCTCACCGTTGCCAGCGCCTGTACGAGGTTGTGCGAGAAGCCGTTGTCGAGCTGCGGCATATCGACGAGCAGCCCGCGCAACAACGTCCGCATGCGGGCATGCGAGCCGTGCGCGGCCATGACGTCCGCTTCCAGATTTGCGATGCGCGCCTTGAACCATTGTTCGTAGACGCAAAAGAAGACTTGCAGCTTGGCAGTGAAATAGCTGTAGATGTTCGCGTGCGAAATACCCGCTCGCTTGGCGATCTGCACCATCGTGGTGTCGACATAACCCTTTTCGAGAAACAGGGCATGCGATGCTTCGAGGATGGCCAGACGAATGTCTTCTTTCTTGACTTGTGGCATAGGTAAGCCTGCGCGGATAGGCCGAGCACCTCAATCGTATTGTCTTAACGTCCACTGAAGTCGATACCGAACGTCAGCGCGCACAGTATGCCAGCGCAAACGCAGCTTGCGGCGAAAACTAAGCGCAAACACTCCCCCGGACTTTCCCGGTATTTCAACGCATACAACGCGGATTGCGATGACAGACATCGCGTAATACGCCGAGTTACCGCGCATTACGTGCACACCGCTCAGCGCTCGGGCCACGCATTTCGCTCAAATCGAATACTTCAAAATTGAACAATTCCGATGTCATATTTCCGCGTCGATATGCGCTGCATCGGACTCTTCATATACGAAGAAATAGGCGTGGACGCGTATCGCCGTAAGACGCCGCCTACGCGACACGCCGACTCGCAGTGCGCACGCATCGTTCGCGGGAGCTTGCGAGTCGGCTCGCGTCAGGCGCACGGCGCCAACGTCTCTTCCGATATCGCGTCGGCGCATTCCTACATAGTTCGGAGTCCATCATATATGGCAAGCAGTTCGGTACGACGTGCGAACAGAAGCCTCCAAACGCCATTACAAACGCTTACAACATCGACCGATCCAATTTACGCAACGCGCGTCCAATGAGTGTCAATCCATGATGACGACGGGCGGGATCAACACCGCTCTCGCAAGGAGGTCAGGATGCGAAACATGTCGAAGCACAACATCATGCGACGTCGGTCGATGCAGAACCTCGCGAAAGCCGCATCGGCTGCAGGGCTCGTAACCGTGTTCGTAACGCTGGCCGGCTGCGCCTACCAGGGGCCGCCGCAGCCGCGCTTGCCCTATCGCGGCGAAGAGAACACGAACCCCGCCTATCAATCGAAGTGCGGCCCGCCGCCCTATCCCGCCGGCTCGCCGTGCAGCCCCTACGCCGCGCCGCCGGCGCCGCCCGCGACCGACGCCTACGGGCGCCCCTATCCACCGACCGATGGCTATGGCCGCCCGTATCCGTCCGATGCGCAGGGCCGTCCCTATCCACCGCCCCCGCCGCCGCCCGCCTATCAGGAAAGCTATCCGGCCAACGGTGCAGGTGCGCCGGCACCGGGTTCCGAAACGGCACACTGACTTCACCGAGCGGCAGGCGACGCACCGTGGCATCGCTTGCGAAGAACCAGGGCGTCACGCCCTTTTGAAGGAGTCCCACGTCATGAAAACCACACAACGATGGATCTCGCGAATCTCGCGCAGTGCTGCGCCCGTGCTCGTTGGCGCCGCGTTGATCGGCACGCTGGCCGGCTGCGGCGGCATGACACCCCGCGAATCGCGCAATACCGCAGTCGGCGCGGGCGTCGGCGCCCTCGGGGGCGCGCTCATCTCCGGCGGCGACCTCGGAACCACCGTCGGTGGCGCCGTGGTCGGCGGTGTGATCGGTAATGTAATCACCGACGACCGCCGTCGCCGCTGATCGCCATCGGGCGTGACATGCGCACGCCCGTCGTTCTCTTGCGGCATGGGCGCATACCCGGACCAGTTACCGGGCACGTTGCGCGTCGCGTGCCGCCATCAAGGCTTTGCAATCAGGAGAAGCGCGACATGACATCCTCAGACACACTCCGCCAACCGTCGCTCCGAACGCTTCGGTCCCGCCGCTTCGGGCGCATGGCGCTCGCCGCCGCCACGCTCTGTGCGAGCGCCGTCGCGCTGTCGATCGCCGCCCTGCCCGGGTATGCGCAAACGAATGCGCCGATCAATGGCGTGGTGCCTTCCACGCCCACACCGTCCGCGCCTGCGCAGGGGCAGGATTATGGCGACGCCGCCGATCAGAACGCCGCCCTCGGCCTGTACCTGCAGCGCTCGTTCGACGCCATCGACACGAATCACGACGGCAGGATCGATCGCAACGAATGGGCGGCGTATCAACGCAGCCAGTTGCAGGCCCGCCGGGCCGCCTTCGAGCGCTACTTCAAGGCAGCCGACAAGGATGGCGACGGCTACCTGAGCCGCGACGAAACCGCTGCCGCGGAACCGTTCCTCTATCAGCACTTCGACGAGATCGACGTGAACCGCGACGGCAAGCTCTCGCCTGCCGAGATCCGCGCCTTCTTCCGTCGCTACCACCATGAGCGTGCGCGCGCCGATGCGGCGACGACGAAACCCTGAACGTCCACCGGCGTGCAAACGCGCAAACGAAGACGCTTCGGCGGTAGGTGAACTGCCACCAGAAAGTCAGACGGTCAGGTTTGCTCAACGAGCGGCTACTGATCCGCTGTCAAAAGCGGATGCCGTGGAACTCCCGCGGATTTCTTGCCTATCGTCTTTCGGTGCTTCGGACCATCCGCCGCCAAGCGCGAGGAACAAGTCGATCTGCCGGTTGAGCAATTGCGTGCGCGACGCGGCAAGCGCGGATTCCGCATTCGCCAGCGCCGCTTCGGCAGACAGCACGTCGATGAAGCCGACCTTGCCGAAATGGAACAGGCGGTTGGCTTGTTCGCTGGCGCGAGCGGCATCGTCTCGCGCTTTGGCAAGGCTCCGTTCGCGCTCGATTTCCCGCGAATAGGCGGACAGCGCGGTTTCGGTCTGCTTCAATGCCTGCACGACCGCGCCGTCGAAAGCCGCGAAGGCGGCGTCGGCCCCGGCGCCGGCGGCATCTATCCGTGCCCTGGCTGTCGTGCGATTGGGCCAATGCCACGACAGCAACGGCCCCAGCGTCGCACCGAAGCTGTCACCGGCAAAGAGATTCCTGAACGAATCGGCAAAGCCCGCCGAGGCGCCAATGCTGACTTGCGGATAAAGCTGTGCAGTTTCCACGCCGATCATGGCGGTGGCAGCGGCCAGACGGCGTTCCGCTTCGCGAATGTCCGGTCGTCGCCGGATCAACTGCCAGCCGTCGCCGACCGGAATCGGCTGCTTCAGGCTCGGCGGCTGCGTGCAATTCTCCAACGCCTTCGGATAATCGGCGGGCAGCTTGCCCATCAACGCGGCCAGCTCGAACAAGGCCGTCTGGCGTTCGGCAATCAGATGGGGAATGGCAGCCTCGCTATCGTTGGCGGCGGCACTGGATCGGCTGACATCGAACTCCGTACCCTTTCCGCCCGCACTCAGCTTCCGGGTGGCGTCGAGCGTTTGGCGCTGCACGTCGAGCACGTGCCGGGTTGCCGCCAACGTCCGGTTCGCCGAGCACACGCCGACGTAGGCGCGAGTGACGGCAGCCGCCACGACCACGCGCACCTGATCGCGTGCCGCCGCGACGGCTTCGGCATTCGCATTGGCCGCTTCGATGCCGCGACGAATGCCGCCGGCCAAATCCAGCGGATACGACAGGTTGATACCGAGCGCGTAAGTTTGCGGCGTGGTGGACGTCGACAGCGTGTAGCCGCCAACGTGAGCGAAGGTTGCCAATGCCTGTGCATCCGCCTGGATCATGCGTCCGTCCTGCGCTTCGCGCACGGCGGCGGAGGCTTGCCGAAGATGGGCGTCGGCCACTCGCAAATCGGTGTTCGCCTGCAGTGCTTCGGCAACATAGGCATTCAATCGCGCATCGTCGTAAAGCGCCCACCACCGATCCGGCAGGCTGGTGTTGACATACGCGGCATCATCGCCCGCCACGAAGGCGCGCTTGGCTTCCGGCGACAGGGCAATGGCGTTTTCCGGGACGCGGTAATTCGGCCCGGAAACGCAACCGGCCAGCGCCAGCGCAAAAGCGAGCGCGCCGATGGATAGGGCTTTCCTGCTCATTTGCAGGCTCCAGCGGCGTCGGGAACGAGGGTGATGGTCGCCGTGCGACCGGCGATCAGGCGCGTCCCCGGCTGCGCCTTGTCTATGCGGATGCGTACCGGGATGCGTTGTGCCAGCCGCACCCACGAGAACGTGGGCTGTACCGCCGGCAGCAGATTGTGACTGTTCGAGCGTTGGTCGTCGGCGATGCCGGCGGCGATGCTCTCCACATGGCCCTGCACATCCTTGCCGTCACCCATCAGGCGGATGATGGCGGTATCGCCTTCCTTGATGCAGTTGAGCTTGGTTTCCTCGAAATATCCTTCGATCCGCAGCGTATCGGTATCGACCAACGCCATCGCCTGCGTTCCCGGCGAGAGGAAGTCGCCCGGATGTAGATCGAGATTGGTGACGATGCCGTCCGTCGTGGCGCGCACTTCGGTGCGCTGCACGTTGAGCAACGCGACACGATGCTCGGCTTTTGCCTGCGCCAGTGTTGCCAGGGCCGTATCGACTTTCGCCGCATCCTGTTCGCGGACTTCGGCGGCGACCAGATTGCCGAGGGCAATGTCGCGCTTCAATTCGCGCCGCGCGAGGTTGAGCATGGCTTGTGCGCTCTGAACGGCGGCATCCGCCTTTTCCAGTGCTGCCGCGAGGCGTGGCCGATCCAGTACCAGCAAAAGCTGCCCGGCCTTCACCTGCTCGTTGTCGCGCACCAGCACTTGCGTGACCAAACCGCCCAGATCGGGCGACACCCGCACGACATCGGCTCGAACGTGGCCATCGCGCGTCCACGGCTTTTTCTCGTAGCGATTCCAGATCGACAATGCCACGACGACAGCGACGGCGAGCAGGAGGAGCGTCACCGCCCAGCGGCCAAGGGTTTGGAGCAGGTGCTTCATTTCAGTTCTCGAACAGGTGCGCGAGCTGGATTAACAGACCGAACAGAATCACAAAAAGAGAAAGGCCCACGACTGGCCGCCATGCAAACAAGCGATGGAGCCCGAAACTCGCCAGGCATCTGGATGCCAGCATTGCCAACACCAGCGCGACCAGCGACGTCGCCAGCAGAGACGGCACGAAAACACCGCCGATGGAAATTTCACCGACCATCGCGTCACGCTCCAAGGCCATTCACACGTGACACCAGATCACGATGCAGATTGGAAAGCAGGACGAGTATTCGCTCGCCTTCGGGGGCGCCGCCTGCAACCGCTGTTGCGCGCGCGCGATCAAGGCGTTCAAGCAGGTGTTCGATGGAGGCGCGAGCATCGGCCGCGGTACGGGTGCGGAAATACACGGTCAGCGCATCGAGAAATTCGACAAGGCAAGTGCGAGCGTTTTGATCGGTCAGCGTTGGTTCGAGCAAGCGAAGCTCGCTGGCGACATTGCCCACGCGCAGGTCGGAGAAGGCAGATTTCAGAATGCGCGCCGCCTGTTCGTGCCCGTTCAGCTTCGGGACGAGCAGACCGATGCGATCCAGCATCCGACTCGTCCATCGCGTGGCATCGGTGACGCGACCCGCCACACGGCGCACGACGTCCCGCCGCATCGCCTGGAACAGCCGGTTGCGGCTGTGGTTCGGGTTGAGGGTCTGGAACAACATCATGCTGACCATCGCCATCCCGGTTCCGACAAACAGTGCCACGCTGCCGTTGATGGCACTGGAAAAATTCGAGGCATTGGTCGCGCCAAGACCGGCGACGATCGGAAAGGTCAGCACCACACCCAATGCCGCCATGATGAAAGGCGGCCTCGCCAGGAATGAGCCAGCCACCAGCAGTGTGGGTGCCAGAACCGCCGCCATGCCGGTGAAGTCGGCCGTGCGCGGGAAAATCACGAAACCGTAAACCAGACCGATGGCGACGCCGATGCAAGAGCCGATCAGGTAGCGCATGACATTGCCGGCGGGGGCCTCGGCAGTGCCGAACAGTAAGCAAGCGGTGCCGATGATGGAAACGGCAGTTGCGCCGTCCGGCCACGCCGTGACAATCCAGAATCCGCAACCCAGCAGGATGCCGATGGTCGCGCCGACGGCGCTGCGCGCAGCCAGCCAGTGGTCGCGATGCAGGACATGGCCGTTCGCGTTGGTGGCCAGTCGCTCCGGCACATGGCGCATCCACTGCGGATCGGCCGTCGTCAACTGCTGTTCCAGCAGGCGGCAATCGCGATGTGCGATCTCCAGTTCGGCCAGGTCGGCGGCGAGGCTCTTGAGCAGCAGACTGCGCCAGTCAACCTTCCCGCCAGCCTCGTCCGGGACATCGCGCAGGTTCGCCGGCACACCTTCCGCCGACGCGTGCAACTCGGCCTGCGCATCGTCGATGGCGCTCGACAGCGTGAGCACCGTCAGCAGGCGGTCGTGCAGCGCCCGCAGGATCTGGACTTGGGCGACGCCGTGAGCGGTGTCGAAGGGCAAGTGGATGGAAAGATAGTGCAGTTCCAGCAAATCCATCGCGGCACGTGCGCGATCCTTGACCAGCACGGCGTCGCGCGCGCCGGCAAGCATGTCGCGCGTCCATCGCTCCGTATCGGCCAGAATCGCGGCAACGCGCGCCTGCACACGACGCGATACGCTGCGCGGCAGGATCAGGCTGTGAACCAGCGTGGCCGCCAGAATGCCAATCGAAATCTCCTGGACCCGCGTGCTCGCCACCGTGAAGATTTCGCCGGGTGCCGCGACGCTCGGGAAGCCAATCAGGCTGGTGGTGTATCCCGCCAACAGGAAGGCGTAGGAACGCGGCGTCCGATCGAGCACGCCGAGATACAGGCAGAAGCCCATCCACAACGCCAGCGCGGCGCTCAATATCCAAGGTTCGTTGGCGAACGTCGGCACCAGCAGCACGGTCGCCACCGCGCCGCCGACCGTGCCCAGGAACCGGAACAGGCCGCGGCTTACCGTCGCGCCGGCAAGTGGCTGCGAAACAAGGTAGACCGTTCCCAGCACCCAGAACGGGCGGGGCAGGCCGATCCGCAGCGACACGTACAGGCCGAGCATCGCGGCAGCGAAGCATTTGAGCGAGAACAGCGCCGCTTCCAGATCGGGCTTGAGCGCAGGACTTCCCGCCAGTGCGTACTGTCGCCGCTGCCGGAAGCGACGCCACCACGGATGTTTCCGTGTTCCTGCGCTGAAGGCTATGGTGCTGGTGAAATCAGGTCTTTGCATGCGATCACTGTATGGATCGCGCGGCCTATTGGATTTCGCTACAATGCCAACTTATCGCTAAATCTGGTCAATTTGCGAATGACTCGCGTTTTCCTGCCCGGTTTTGACCTCGACCCGGATGAAACGGATCGACCTGCCGTCGCGCGACGCTTGCAGGTCGAGGACTACAACGCCGAAATCCCAGTGCATCACCACCGCAAGGGGCAGTTGATTCTGGCACTGCATGGGGCCGTCACCTGCTCGGTGGCCGGTGCCCTCTGGATCGTTCCGCCGCAATGTGGCGTGTGGATTCCGGGCGACATGCCGCACAGCAACCGGGCCACGGCCAATGCGCGCCTGTGCTACCTGTTTGTCGAGCCGGACATCGTGGCTCTGCCGCAACAATGCTGCACGCTCTCCATCACGCCCATGGTGCGGGAGATGATTCTGCACCTGGCCGACGCCCCGCTCGATTACGAGCGAGGCGGACATACCGACCAGCTTGCGCGCGTCTTGTTGGACGAATTGGTATTGCTGCCGATGGAGCGGCTCCATCTGCCCATCAGCGATCATCCGAAAATTCGAACGATGGCGGATGTGTTGTCGGCCAATCCGGGGGATCGCAGCACCATTGCGCAATGGGCCAATCGTTTGGCATTGAGCGAGCGCACGCTGACGCGCCTGATCGTCAAGGAGACGGGGCTTTCCTTCGGGAGATGGAGGCAGCAACTTCACTTGCTTGTTGCCGTGCGGGAACTGGCGAGTGGCTCGTCAGTGCAACGGGTGTCCGAAAATCTCGGCTACGAATCGGTCACGGCATTCATCACCATGTTCAAGAAAGCACTCGGACTTCCACCGACCCGCTACTTCGCGGCACTCACGCAGAGCCAATCCCCAGGCGTCTACAGCCAGGAATGAATCATTGCCGTCGCAGGAAAGACCAGACATGGGACAGTCTTCGTTCCTGCGAAGCCCGGGACGGCGCGCGCTGTTACCCTCGCGCCGCCCGGACGGGCATTACACGTGGAAGAACTCGGCGATGATCGCGGCACCCAGGAACGTACCGGCGTTCGCCAGGAACGACACCACCACGATGCGCCAGCCCAGACGGCGGAAAGCCGGCACGTCCTTGGCGACCGACAGACCGGCGTAGGTCAGCATCGGCGTGACCAGGGCCAGGAAGTTGATCTTGCCCGTGAACTGCTCGACGACCGACGCGAACGGGAAGGCCGGCGAGGTCAGGAACATGGCGACGAGCGACACCCAGCACACGGCCGGCACCTTGCGACGCGTGATGAAGTACAGCGCTTCGCCGACGATCACGGCGCCGAGGATAATGAGCATGCCCGGCACGCCGTCGAGGAACGGCGTCTTGAAGGCCATGCTGTTGCCGATGAGCGCCAGCGTGCCCGAGAAGACCCAGGCGAACAGGCGAGCGCCGAAGTTCATCTCGACGGTGTGCGCCTTGCTGGCTTGCTTGAGTTCCTTCGCGGCGTCGGCATCGGCCACGGCGGCGGCTTCGGCGTTGGCGCGGCCGCGGCGGCTCATGCGACCGAGCACCGGCTCCATCACGCGGTAGCCCCACACGGCGAGCGGCAGCGAGATGAACAGCGTGAAGTACGTGCCGATGGTCGTCGTGATCAGGTTCGAAGCGGCGGCGAACGTGGCGACTTCCTTGGCGACTTCGGGCGTCTGCTGCGCGGCGATGGCGCCGGCGGCGGCGGCCATCATCGAGCCCGAGCCCACACCGGCGCCCATGGCGAGCGAATGCGGGTGGAACAGGTTCAGGCTGGCCACGAAACCGGCGAACAGCGAGATGAACACGGCGCCGAAGATGGTGCCCGTCAGATACTCGGCGAGCACGCCACGACCTTCGGGCGAATCGAAGCCGTACTTCTCGCCGATGATGGCCAGGCTCGGCTCACGCCCGACCGAGAAGGTCGCGCCGATGGCTTCGCGCTTGATACCAAGCATCAGTGCGACCGGCAGGCCCAGAATGATCGTGCCCACGAAGTGGCCGAACTCCTGGAACACCAGCGCCCAGCCGGCGGCCACGAGCTTGGGCAGCGAGCCGCCCACGAGCAGGCCCAGCTTGGCCACGAAGAGCAGCAGCGCCGGCTGCAGAATCGCCGCCGCCTTGTGCTGCATCGGCAGATCGATCTGCGCGAAGCGCGGCAAACGCGCCTGCGAGAGACCCAGCGCCGCGCCGAGCAGCAGGGCCCAGACCATCGGCAGCAGGACGATCTTGCCGTGACCGGCGGTAATGCTGATCGCACCGATGAGTTCCGCGATCACGAGAATCACGATCGCCCAAACATACAGGCGCACGCCATCGCTGAAGGCGCCTCCTTGCGGCTTTGCCGCGTTTTGTTCAATGACTGCCATCTGGGTCTCCACTGCACTTGCTATTGAACCGGTCCGGTGCCGTCCGGTTGCCCGGCGGTTTCGCGAACATTTCGGTGGTTAAGGAAATTCGGCGCGCCGCCCGTCCGGTCGAAACCGGCGAACTTTCCTCGCCCGACGGCAGACCGCCCGCCAGGTTGACACGCCTCGGTGACAGCAACAGCGCCCCGCGCCGAACCGCCCGAAGGGCGGCATTATACGCGGTCAAAATTGCCGTTCCGGCCAGCGATCCCGCCAACTGAAACGGCATGTGCCAAGCGGAGTCTCGCGACCGGCGCCGGGCACACTTCACTGCACTTGCGATTCGTTACGGATGACTGCACGCATGATGACAGTGCATTCCCGCCTCGCAGACTTCGACTTCCCATCCGATGGGAAACCGAAGCCCGCGCTTGATGCCTCAATCAGACGTAGCCGAACGGCGTTGCCGGATTGGCGGCGGTCTCGACCCACACGCTCTTGGTCTGCGTGTATTCGTAGAGCGCCTCGACGCCGCTGGAACGACCGTAGCCGCTGTGGTTGTAGCCGCCGAACGGCGAGGCCACGTTGATCGTCTTGTAGCCGTTGATCCAGAACGTCCCCGCGTTGACCTGTGCAGCCACGCGATGCGCGCGGGCCACGTCCTGCGTCCACACGGCGCCGGCCAGACCGAATTCGCTGTCGTTGGCGATCGCCAGCGCTTCTTCCTCGGTGTCGAACGGAATCGCCACCACGACCGGCCCGAAGATCTCCGTGCGCGCCACGCCCATCGCGTTGGTCGCATCGGCCAGCACGGTCGGACGCACGAAGAAGCCGCCGTCGCTGCGCTGTTGCGAGCCGGCAGCCAGACGCGCGCCGCCTTCGACGCCGGCGTCGATCATGTTCATCACGTGCTGATACTGCGTGCGGTTGCAGATCGGGCCGACCTCGGTGGCGTCGTCGAGCGGCTCGCCCACGCGAATCTTCTCGGCGCCGCGCGCGAGCATCTCGACCATCTGATCGTACACGCCACGCTGCACGAGCAGGCGCGAGCCCGCCACGCAGCTCTGGCCCGCGCTCGAGAAGATAGCAGCCTGGGCGCCCAGGCACGCGCGTTTGAGGTCGGCGTCGTCGAACACGATGTTGGCCGACTTGCCACCCAGTTCCAGCACGCTCGGCAGCAGGCGCTGCGCGGCGGCCGTGGCGATCTTGCTGCCGGTGGCCGGCGAGCCCACGAACACCACCTTCTTGATGACCGGATGCGAAATCGCGGCCTGACCGGTCGTGTGACCGAAGCCAGCCAGCACGTTGATGAGACCGCGCGGCACACCGGCCTGTTCGGCCAGCGCGGCGACCGCGAGCGAGCTCGCCGGGGTGAGCTCGCTCGGCTTGAGCAGCACGCCGTTGCCCATGGCGATGGCCGGCGCCAGTTGCCAGCCGCAAGTGAAGACCGGCGCGTTCCACGGCGTGATCTGCAACACCACGCCCATCGCTTCGCGGCGCGTGTAATTCAGGTGCGTGCTCGGCACGGGGATCACGTCGCCGAAGAACTTGTCGGTCCAGCCTGCGTAGTACTCGAACATTTCCGCGACCTTGCCGACTTCGCCGCGGCAATCGCGAATCGGCTTGCCGGCGCCGATCGACTCCAGTTGGGCCAGTGCTTCGGCGTTCTCGCGGATCTTGCCGCCGACGGCCTGCATGACACGCCCCCGAGCCGCATGCGTGAGCGCCCACCAGGCCTTCTGCGCGGCCTGAGCGGCGTCGGCCGCCTGCGCGACGACGGCGGCACCGGCATCGCGATAGGTCAGCACGGTTTGCCCAGTGGCCGGATTGACGATGTCGATGGTGGTCTCGCCCGTGCCTTCGACCAGTTCACCGTTCACATACGAACCGATGGTGGTGGCGTTGGGGAAGAACTTTGCGAATGCGCCGAGCAATGCGGCGGCTTGTTGGTCTGCCATGAAAACACTCCATGCGATGCGCCGCGGCGGCGCATCGTGTCGTCAAACAAAAAATGAAACTCGTGTGCGTGGCGCTTGCGCGTCGGGCTCAGGCGCGGCCCGGCTCGATGAACTGCACGATGCGGTTGAAATCCTCGTCGTCGCCCACCGTGGCCGCGCTGGCGGCCCACAGACGGCCGACTTCCGCCGACAGCGGCCCCGTGGCGAGCGCGCCGGTCTGCTCGGCCAGCGCCATGGCCAGGCGCACGTCCTTGCGCATGAGCTTCATCGTGAAGCCGGAGTCGAACGCGTCGTTGAGAATCCACGTCGGGTAATTGGTCTGCGTCACGCCGCTGCGGCCCGAGCCGGCGTTCAGGCCTTCGAGCACCTGCTCGGGCGCCACGCCCGCCGCCTTGGCGAGACGCATCGCTTCGCCCGCCACCAGCAGGTGTGCCGCGCACATCAGATTGTTGATCAGCTTGGTCACGTGGCCGGCACCGACGTCGCCGATGTGCACACGCTTGGCCGACATCGCGGCGAGCACCGGTTCGATGCGGGCGATATCCTCCGCCGCGCCGCCCAGCACCATGGTCAGTGCGCCGTTCAGTGCGCCCTTCGGACCGCCGGAGACCGGTGCATCGACGAGCGCAATGCCCTTCTCGCGCAGCGTGACGGCGAGCTTGCGGGTGCTCTCGGGATCGGCCGTCGACGTGTCGACGACGATCAGGCCTTCGCGGCCGTTCTCGGCAATGCCGTCAGCGCCGTTCACCACGGCCTCGACCACTTGCGAGGTCGGCAGCGACAGCACGAGCGCGTCGGCTTCGCGAGCGAGCTCGGCAACCGAGTTGCGCAGGCCGACGCCCGCTTCGGCAAGCGCGGCCCCGGCAGCCGGCGACGGATCGAAACCGAGCACCGTGAAACCGCCGCGCTGCAACGACAGCGCCATGCCGCGTCCCATATTGCCCAGTCCGACCACTCCGATGATTTTCATGTTGACTCCAGATTGATGCGAGGATGACGCCGCCACCACGGGCTGCGCCGCGTTGCTACCCCCGCCGGTCCGGCCGGCAGGCGGTTGGAAACTTCAGGAACTCAATCCGGGTGATTGACGAACTCCAGCACCACGTTGCCGGCGAATTCCGGTTCGACGACCAGCCCATGTTCGTTGTAGCCATAGGGCACGCCATTCTCGCGCCACAGCGTCTCGATGTGCGCCAGATCGGGCGCCAGCAGCGTGATCGCCACCACGTGCGTGCGCGCGTCCTGCGCCATGGGCAACCCCACGGCGGCATAGCGCGCCTCGGCACGCTGCTGCGAGAGCGCGAACAGGTGGCCGCAGCCGGTGTCGGCGAGCGCACCGCCGTCATAGACATCGACATGGCGCGCGCCGTACATGCGCTGCCAGCGCGTCGCGAGTTCGCGCAGCGCCGCGGCATCGGGCACGACGTACGTCACCCCGACGATGCCGACCGTGCCGTTCGGATGCGCTTGCCACTCGGGCACCCAGATCAATTCGGGCCGATGCTGCTGACAGATGAAATTGGAGGCGTCGCCGAGCGACGCGTCGAGGAACAGCCCCAGCGATACCACGGCTTCGTCGGGCGTGCCGTCCGGCTTGCGCATGGCGCGGCGAAAGTCGAGGACGCCTTGCGTCGGCAGACCCGCCTGCGTGAGACGCGCATGATCGGCGCGTGCGTCCTTGCTGTGCAGCGCCACCAGCGATACGCCCTCCTCGCGGGCGAGGAAGCTGCCGAGGTAGCGTCCGAGACAGAAATCGCCGACGGCATGAGTGCCGAATTTGCGGGCGTCGTCCACGCCGATGAGCTCGATGAAGTTCTCGCCGAACATCATCAGCGACGTGACCGTACCCCACGGGTGATACGACACCGGCGACGGAGCAAAGCCCATGCGAACGTAATGCGAGAGCCGCCGGGGATGATCGTGCACCGTGACCAATGGATGATCGATGCCGAAACGCGTATTGCGCGGAGGAATCATCGTGTGTCTCCCAACGGGGAAGCGTCGCCTGTCGAGCGCCACCGTCAGGCACCGGGATCGACGCCGGGCCAGCGGCCTGCTCCGGCGCTGCCGGGTGCGGTCTGAAGCGTTGCGCCATCTCGGCGAACATCGCGCGACATGGCGGGAAACTGGCGCGGAATCGAGCCACCGTCACCGGGCCTCGCCTGGGTTCGTTGCCCAGCGATGGGGCCGATCCGCATGCATCGCAGTGTGAATTGAAAAAAAACGACGCTCAATGACAACGCTTGAAGATTTTTGTTCTAATTATTAGTCTTTAGGCTATGACACCTTCCATTACCGAAAGCCGCCTGCCCTATCTTTTCGAGGCCGTCCAGTGCGGCACGGTGCGGGCCGCCGCGGATCGACTCGACATCGCCCCCTCGGCCGTCAGCCGTCAGATCGCACTGCTCGAGGCCGAGCTGGCGCTGCCGCTCATCGAGCGCCACAAGCGCGGCGTACATCTGACACAGGCCGGACGGCTGCTCATGGAGTACTACCGCGAGCAGCGCGCGCACCAGGAAGATCTGCTGGCCAAGTTGCAGGAAGTGCGCGGCCTGCGGCGCGGACACATCCGGCTCGCCGTGGGCGAAGGCTTCGTGAGCGACCTGATGGGCGCGCCGCTCCGGTACTTCTGCAAGCGATATCCCGACATCACCCTCACGCTCGATCTCGCGGGCACCAACGAGGTCATGCGGCTCGTGGCAGAAGACGATGCCGACATCGGACTCGTCTACAACCCGCCCGCCGAGCCGAAGATCGTCTCGCGCGCACAGATGCGCCAGCCCATGCACGCCATCCTCGCGCCCGGCACGGCGCTCGCCACCCGCCTGGGTGCGCTTGCCGAGACGGGGTCGCTCACGCTCGACGCGCTATACGACGTACCGCTTGCGCTCATGCACGGCGCGTACGGCACGCGTCAGTTGATGGCGCTTGTCGAGCAGTCCGAGAAACATCGGCTCATCGCATCGGTCGCGACCAACTCGATTGCGGTGCTCAAACACTACGTGCGCGCCGGCCTCGGCGCCACGTTTCTGCCGGCGTTTGCCGTGTCGCAGGAAATCGAGGCGGGCGTGTTGCTCGCACTGCCCATCGATCATCCGATCCTCAACGGCGCCGAGGCGCACCTGGTCACCCGTGCGGGGCGGCGCCTGTCGGGGGCGGCCAACCGGCTGCTCACGCATCTGGCGGGCAAAATGGAAGCGTTCGGCGGAGCGGACAGGAACGCCTGACGGGAGACCGACGGCTGGTTGTTGGCGCGCAACAATTGGGGGACTAAGCCTTTCCCCGATGTTGCACTACAGGGAATTCCTATATAACTGAAATCATCCGGGCACAGGCGCCCGTCCCGCCGAGCATGCGTACCGGCGTGATGGAAGACTCGCCTTTGCCGCAGACCCGGTCGCATGGCCGCGCACGCTCGCCTTTCCGAGGTACGTGGCCACCGCCGACCCAACGCCAGTGGACTGCCATGATGACGATCTCTGACAACCAGAGCGTGACGGCATCACTTGCAACCGGCTGCATCCGTCGATGTGGCGTTCGTTGCCCTGGCCCCCCTGCTTGCCGATTTCTCGTCTCTCGTAACGAAAATTCAGGTTTTTCCGACGACATCTCGCTTCGCCCCCTTTCGGGCGAAGCGCGACGACGACGGGCATAGCCACGCAAAACAAGCTGCGGGGCAAAACGCAACCTGGGGAGCAGACCATGAAAACGAAGCTCATTGCAGCGAGCCTGCTTTGTGGTATTGGCACGTTCGCGCACGCACAGTCGAGTGTTCAGCTGTATGGCCGCCTGGACGGTGGCTTTCAGTACATGAACAATATTCAGGACGGACACGGCGGGACCGTATCGCGCTGGAGCGCGCAAGGCGGCGACTACGGAACGAGCCTGTTCGGTCTGCGCGGTTACGAAGACCTCGGTCAGGGCCTGCATGCGGTATTCAATCTGGAGAGCGGTTTCCAGTTGATGAATGGCATCAACAACAACGGGTCGGGCTCGTTCTTCGATCGTCGGGCGCTGGTCGGCCTGAACTCGCGCACGTGGGGGCAGCTCACGCTCGGGCGCAACCTGTTCATCAGTAACGGGGTGTGGGACTTCGATCCGTTCCAGCAGCAGGCCTTCTCGTCGGCGTCGCTGGTGCGCGGACGCAACTGGCCGCAGGCGAGCAACACCGTCAACTATCAGAGTCCGAACTTCCATGGCTTCGATGTGGCGGGTCAGTACGCGTTTTCCAACATCGCAGGACAGCCGACGAGCGGTCGCGGGCTGGGCGCGCAACTGACCTACACGCACGATCGCTTCCAGTTGCGAGCGTTGTACGACGAAATTCGCGACGCCAACGGACGTTTCACCGACGTGTTCGCGTCGTCGCGCGAGTATTTCGCCGGGGCGAACGTGTTCCTGAACCGCTTCACGATATCGCTGGGTTATACGCACATGGCAGCGCCCGATGCACCCTCGCCGGACTTCGCCACGCGCGCCGACCACTACTGGGCGGGCGTGAAGTGGCAGGCCACGCAGGTGTGGGCGACGAATGCGGCGGTGTATCACGTGAACGTGCCAGGCGGGTTCGGCAACGCCACGATGTTCGAGTTGGGCACGACGTACAACCTCTCGAAGCGCACCTTCTTCTACGGCACCATCGCGTACGTGAAGAACAGTTCCAATCAGAGCTTCTCGGTGGCGGCGATTCCGAGCACCTCGCTCGACAATCCACCCGCGGGACGCGGCCAGACCGGGGCGTACGTCGGGATTTCGCATTCGTTCTGAGTTCGCTGCGCGTGAGACAGACGTGAAAAAACCCGCCGTGCCTTCACAGACACGACGGGTTTGATCGACACCGCGCTCGAGGGCTTGACCTGCCCCTCTCACGCGTTACCGGGACGCTTAGAAGCGATACTTCGCCGAGATGCTGCCGCCGACGGCGCGCTCGCCCTTGCGCACGCTCACGTTACCGCCCAGACGTACGTCGAGCGCCTTCTTCACTTCCACGTTCACGCCCAGATCGGCAGTGAAGATGTCCGCGCCCAGCTTGGCGCCCTTCACGTTGAACGAGCGCGGCGCGCCGTGGATCGTGTTGGTCAGGCTGCTCTGCTTGTCGCCGAACTCGTGCTCGTAGGCCAGACGCAGCGACGGGGCCACCTTCGTACCGCCGAGGTTCGCCACTTCGCGCCACAGACGCACGCCCAGCACGCCGCGCGTCGAGGTCTGCGACTGCGCACCGACCTTCAGACCGTCGTTGCCGCCGCCGTCGCGGTTCGTTTCGTCGAAGCCGTTCAGGCGCGTCGATGCCACGCGCACGCCCACCGACGGATCGATGTTCATGCCCGACACCTCGAAGCGCTTGCCCACTTCACCGAACGCACCGAAGGTCCGGCCGCTCGTCTTGCCCGACAGGCGCGCCGACACGTCGCCCGCGGCCACCGTGCGATCCGTCTTCACGCTGTGGTTCGTGTACGACACGCCGCCATTGACGAACCAGCTGGCGTCGTTCAGGTGCGAACCGTACAGACCCACGCTCACGCTGTTGATCTTCGACTCGCCCGGCTGCCCCTTCACCTTCGAGTTCTGGTTGCCCATACCGACGGACGCACCCACGATCGTGTTGTTGCCGACGCGCTTGTCGACACCGATCGCACCGTCCAGGCCGCGAACGTCGAACGACGGTCCGTTGCCGCGCTGCGACGTGTTGCCGCCGGCGAACGCCGCCCAACCGGCCACGCCGCTACCGTCGGCATTCGCGCCGTTGGCGGTCTTGTCGTCGAACATCGCGCCGCCGGCGATCATGCGCGTCTGCATGCCGCGCTGGAACGCCGTTGCCGAGCCCTGTGCCGCAAACGCGTTGTTCACCAGCGATTCGCCCGAAAGCAGGCGCGCGGAACGGCGTTGCTCGGCGGAACCGGCCTCCTGTTCCAGCATCTCGGTCAGTACGCTGCCGCCCACCTTGCCCTTGACGACATCGCCGTAGGTAACGCCATCGACCGAGGCCAGCACCGCGTACTCGTTGTCCGTGTACGCACCGTTCTTGGCGACGAAGCCGACGCGGCTGTCTTCGGTGATGGTCACCGCGCCGTCACCGGCGTTATCGGCGTTCACGCTGCCGAACTTCACTTCGTTGAAGTCGTTGACGGTGGCGCCGTCGTCCTTCGTCACGATCTGAATGTTCTGGCCGACGACGTCCTTGAGCTTCACCGACGAATCGCGATTGATCTGAAGATCGGTGTTGCTGAAGTCGCCGTCCTTGCCGATGTGGACGAGACCCGTCTTGATCTTTCCGTCCGCCTTCGTGGCCACGGTCTTGATCGACGCACCGGTACTCGACTGGTACGTCTGGACGCTCAGATTGTTCAGCCCCAGGTCGATTTCACCGGCGTTCTGGATCGAGTCCACGCCCGTCACGCTCGGCGCCGAAATTGCCAGTGCCGCCGACTGCGAGATGACGACCTCGCCCGTGCCGAGTGCGTTCTGATGAGCAGCGGTGAGCTTGCCTGCCTGGATGGCAACCGACTTGACGTCGCTCTGATCGCCCGTGAGGGTCAGGTTGCCCGCACCCACCTTGGTCAGGGTCGGCGTGGCGGGTGGCGTCGGCGAGTAGTAGGCGAAGACTGCCGGGTCATCGCTCGAACCTTCCGACGCCTGCGGCACGTCTGACTCCTCCTGCACGTTCGGGTCGGTCGGGTCGAGCGAGTCGTCCGTCCCAGTCGTATCGGGGGTACCGTCGGTCTCGGGCGGTGCGGCGGCCAGAATCCTGCCGCCGAAGACATCGTCCTGATTCAGCGAGCCGATCGTCAGCGCCGTGTTGCCGGCGATGACGTCGCCGTTGCCGGACAGCGAACCGATGCCGAGCTTGGTGCCGCTCTCGCCCGCGTCGAGACCCGAGACGTCCAGCGAACCGGAAGTGAGTCGGATCACGGCGTTGTCCGCAGTCGTGGTGCCGCTCATCGTGACGCTGCCTTCGTTCGCCAGTCGCAGCCCGGAGAGTTGCGAATTGACGATATTCAACTTGCCGTCTGCCGCATTTGCGACCGTGGCGGCGTCCGTCGTCACATTCGTAAGCGTTGCGGAGGCGGTGTTGGTGAGAGTCAGGTCACCGAGCTTGGCCTTACTGACGTTCAACGTGCCGCCGTTGGCGTTGACGACCTTCGCAGCGTCCGCCTTCACGTCCGAGAGCGTTGCGGACGCGGCGTTGGCGAGGTTCAGCGTGCCAAACTCCGCTTCATTGATCGTCAGCTTGCCGCCCTCTGCTTTGCCGGCATTGCCGACAGCTGCATCGACCGACATGAACGCCACGGTCGCGGTATTGTCGAGGTTCATCGTGCCAAACTTCGATTCGCCGATCGTCAGCGTACCGCCCGCCGCGTTAGCGACATCGGCGCCAGTTGCATTGACCTTCGTAAGCGTCGTGGTCGCGGCGTTGGCCAGAGACAGGTCGGTGACCTTTGTTTCGCTCACGTCAAGCTTGCCATTCTGGCCGCTGTTGACCAGTATGACCTCACCACCTTCTGCCTTCGTGATACTCGCGGTACCGCCGTCGTTCGTCAACGTCAGGCCTTGCAGGTCGATGTCCGTCGCCGTCAATGTGCCGTGGTTGGTGACGAGCGCCGTGCCCCCAAGCGACTTGGTGGTCACGTCTTCGCCTTCACCGTTCTTCTCTGTCACGCCCGAGATCGTCACGGTACCCTTGGCCTCGTTCTTCAACGTAGCGTTGTCGAGATTCGCCGCCTTGAATTCCACCTTGCCTTCGTTGACGATCGTGGCGCTGCCCGCGGAAGACTTTTGGAACACCAGTTTGCCGGCGTCACTCTTGGTAAGCGTGCGGGGAGTAGACTCGCGTGCCGCCGCATCAACCTCATCCTGCGTGACTTCGCTGCCGACCGCGATCTTGCTTTCCCCCGCGCTGGCACCTTCATTGAAGGTCAGCTCACCACCATTGGCGAGCTCGATCATCGCCTTTCCGGCGCTAGTGCCCTTGCCGAAAGTGATCTTTCCGGCCGCTTCCGTGCTCCCCGTCGCTTTGTGCGCCTTCAACGTCACATTCTCGGCGCTGGCGTCAATCCCCGTGCCTTCCGCCAGGAAATTCAGCTCGCCCTTCGCACCCACGTCGATCGCAATCTTGCCGCTGCCTTCGATCCCCGTTTTCATCTTCAGCACGCCATCGGCGACGTGAACTTTGTGATCGGCGTCTGCGAGGACGCGAAGGGTGTCGATGGAACGCGTTTTTACGCCGCTGCCATCAGCTGCCGCGCCGTGAATGGCGTCGGACTCGCTACCGGAGAAGCTGCCGAGTTCGAGCGTCGCAGTTTCGACGATCTTGGCGTGACCAGAGGCGCCAGCCGCAGCTTCGTCAGCAAAAGTCTTCAGGTTTATGTCGTTCCACGAAAGAACGGTACCGTTCTTGTCAGCAGAGGCAGCGTTGGCGTCGAGGATGAACGTACTTTTGAGCTTGTCCGAAGCGTCCTTGCTTTCCACACCTTCGAACACGGCGACCTTGCGGTTCAGCAGTGCCAACGCTTGCTCCGCCTTAGTGAGCGCATTCTTTGCATCTGCAATCGCGGTATTGACGGTTTCGTCCTTCACCAGCGTGTCCACGGCCCCCTTCTTTGAGTTGATTTCGGTATGAGCACTGATGTCTTCTATTTTTTCGACCAACTCCTCAAGCTTTGAGAGGTCAGAGGAATGAATTGTGATTGGATTTCCTTCATCGTCCCTCAGATCTTTTACACGCTTATGCTCCGCCTTGAGTTGGTTATCTTTCACCGCCTTAAGAGCATTAAATTGCTCTTCCGAATCGCCTTTCGCCAATGCATCTCGAATTTCCTTGGCAATTTCGGAGAAATTATTTGCATTGTCGCGCAGGGCTTCTTTAGCCGCTATCTCATCAGTTGCCTTCGCAATCGGACCGGTACCGTCCAACTTCAGCGCCTCAAGTCGCTCTCTTCTCTCCGTCTGCCACTGTTCCTCGCTGTCCGCCACTGCATACCCCGGCAGCGCAGCCATCGTCACCACGGCCGCTGCGGCCATGCAAATCTTCGTCTGACGCAGGGCGCTCGACTTCGGATAAACCTTTTGCATTCGATAATCCATAAGTTAATTCGTGAAAACGATGAGCTTTTTCCCATCGCACTCCAGACACGGCACTACGACCTGCGTCAAGGCTCACGAATTCTAAAAGGCGGACTATCGAATCAAACTCAAAATCACCTATTTTTGATACTTAACTCAAAGACTACGGAATATTTAAATTGCGAATTTTCACAATCAAATAACGCTTTAAACAATTGAAATTTCCCAAAAATTTTTAGAAACTCAACAGCAATATCCCAAACTATAAATATTGATGTACGCAAACAACGTTGACCAATAAACATCGGGAAACGGCCCGCCCTCGTTCTCTCCCTCGCGCGCACCCATAAAAAAACCCGCCGCGCCCTTTCAGGCACGACGGGTTTTCCGTCTGTCTTCGCAGCGGCAGGCTTTACAGCCTCCGGCGATCCCTCACACGTGCGTCCACATCACCCCACCGGCTTGCGCTTCGGCTTGAGGTCCGTGCTGTCGATCTCCTCGAGCACGTCGCGGAACTCGGCGATGTCCTCGAAGCTGCGATACACCGACGCGAACCGGATATACGCGATCTTGTCCAGCCGTTTGAGTTCGCGCATGACCAACTCGCCAATCCGCTGACTCATCACTTCGCGCTCCGCGCCGGCCAGCAGCTTGTATTCGATGCGCGCGATCGCGGCATCCATCGCTTCGGCGCTCACGGGGCGTTTGCGAATCGCCAACTGCATGCTCGCGCGCACCTTCGTGCGGTCGTACTCGGCGCGGCTGCCATCTTTCTTGACGACGGCCGGCATCGCGAGCTCGACGCGCTCGTACGTGGTAAATCGCTTGTCGCACGACGGGCATTTCCGGCGCCGCCGGATGGCAGCGCCGTCTTCCGCTTCACGCGAGTCGATGACCTGCGTGTCGTCGTGCCGGCAGAACGGGCAGCGCATGCGTGTGACGTCCGCCGCTTAGCCGTAGACCGGGAAACGCTTGGTCAGCTCGGCCACCTGGCCACGCACCCTGGCGATCGTCTCGGCGTTCTCCGGGTTGTCCAGCACGTCGGCGATCAGGTTGCCGACCTGCTCGGCTTCCGCTTCCTTGAAGCCGCGCGTGGTCATGGCCGGCGAGCCCAGACGCACACCGCTCGTGACGAACGGCTTTTCCGGATCGTTCGGGATCGCGTTCTTGTTCACCGTGATGTGCGCTTCGCCCAGCGCGGCTTCCGCCGCCTTGCCGGTGATCTTCTTCGCGCGCAGATCGACCAGCATCACGTGCGACTCGGTACGGCCCGACACGATGCGCAGACCGCGCTTGACCAGCGTCTCGGCCAGCACGCGCGCGTTCTTCGCGACCTGTTCCTGATAAGCCTTGAACTCGGGCGTCGCGGCTTCCTTGAACGCCACGGCCTTGCCGGCGATCACGTGCATGAGCGGTCCGCCCTGGATACCCGGGAAGATGGCCGAATTGATCTGCTTCTCGAACTCGGCCTTCATCAGGATCACGCCGCCGCGCGGGCCGCGCAGGCTCTTGTGCGTAGTCGTGGTCACGAAGTCGGCGTGCGGCACCGGGTTCGGATACACGCCAGCGGCGATCAGACCGGCGTAGTGCGCCATGTCGACCATGAAATACGCGCCGACCGACTTGGCGATACGGGCCAGGCGCTCGAAATCGATCTTCAGTGCGAAGGCCGAGGCGCCTGCCACGATCATCTTCGGCTTGTGCTGTTGCGCGAGCTTTTCGGCCGCGTCGTAATCGATGTCCTCGGCTTCGTTCAGACCGTAGCTCACCACGTTGAACCACTTGCCCGACATGTTCACCGGCGAACCGTGCGTGAGGTGACCGCCATGCGCGAGGCTCATGCCCATGATCGTGTCGCCCGGCTTGAGCATGGCGAAATACACGCCCTGGTTCGCCTGCGAGCCGGAATTCGGCTGCACGTTCGCGGCTTCGGCGCCGAACAGGGCCTTCACGCGATCGATGGCCAGTTGCTCGACGACGTCGACATACTCGCAACCACCGTAGTAGCGCTTGCCCGGATAACCTTCCGCATACTTGTTGGTCAACTGCGAGCCCTGCGCTTCCATCACGGCCGGGCTGGTGTAGTTTTCCGAGGCGATCAGTTCGATGTGATCTTCCTGACGCTGGTTTTCCTTCTGAATCGCAGCCCAAACGTCGGGATCGACGGCGGCAACAGTGGATTTCGATTTATCGAACATGGCATTTCCGTTGAATTGAACAGGTTTTCCGGGAGGGGATGGTGCGGCGCGCCTTCCTTTGTGCTTCGGAAGACGATAGACAGGGCAGCACCAACCATCACGGCTGCCCAGGCGAACGGCAAATAAGACCCCGGCGCTTCCCGGTGGGTTGCTCCACCTCGGGCACACAAGGCTGTGCACCCTAATCGCCAGTCACGCGGGGTTTGTGGCGTCGATAGTTTATGCGAGCTTTCGGCCTTAGGCAACCCGGGTCGACGCCCCATCCACGCGCACCACCACCTTGCCGAAGGCCCCGCGCCGCAGGTGCGCCAGCGCCTGCCTAAAGTCAGCGAAGTCGTAGACCGCATCCACCACCGGCGCAATGGCGTGACGCTCGATCATCCCCACCAGCGACTCGAGCCCCGCCCTGTGCCCGACGCCGATCCCCTGGACGTGCGCGCGCTTGAGCAGCACGTCGTAGACGGGCAATTGCAGCAGTTCCCCGCTCAGCATGCCGATGATGGAAACCTTGCCGCCATAGGCGAGCGCGGCCATGGTCTCGCGCATATCGCCGCCCGCGAGCTCCAGCACCTGCTCGACGCCCCGCCCTTCGGTCGCGCGCCGCACGTCTTCGGACCAGCCCTCGCGACGCAGCACCCCATGCGTCACGCCCAACGCTTGCGCCCGCGCAAGCTTCGCCTCGCTGCCGCTCGTGACGATCGCCCGGGCCCCGTGCGCCATCGCCAGTTGGGCGCCGAACAGCGCAACACCGCCGGTGCCGATCGCCAGCACCGTCTCGCCGGCTGCCAGACGGCGACCGTGGCCGAACAGCGCCGACCAGGCGGTAAGACCGGCGCAAGTCAGCGTCGAAGCCGCCACGTCGTCGAGCGTCGCGGGCGCGCGTACCAGCGCGTCCTCGGCGAACACCGCGTACTCGCGCAGCACGCCCGGCAGCGTCCCGCCGAAGATCTGCAGTCCCGCGGGCGCCTGCTCGCCATCGATCCACCGGTCCCAGAACGTATTGATCACCCGCTCGCCCACGCGCACACGGGTGACGCCCTCGCCCACCGTCACCACTTCGCCGGCCATGTCGGAGCCGGGCACATAGGGGAACGCCAACGGCAGGCCCATGCCGGTGTCGATCATCAGCGCGTCGCGGTAGTTGAGCGACACGGCGCCGATTTTCACCAGCACTTCGCCCGGACCGGGCTGCGGAATCGCGACCGTCGCGCGCTCGAGCGCCGCCTCGCCAAGCGTTGCCATCTGCCATTGCTGCATCGTCTTCATTGCCAAGCCTCTGCTCGATGTGTGTTGCCCGGTACGCCGGGTGGACATCTCAAGCTTATTGGAGAATACTTCGCGGCAGTGACGGCAAATTTTCTTCAGTTTGAAGACATATGAGCACCAATGACGCGTACACCCCCGACAGGCTGTCGGGAATTTCCGCCTTCGTGGCGGCCGCCGACGCCGGCAGCTTTGCCAGCGCCGCCGAGCGGCTGCATCTGACGCGCTCCGCCGTCGCCAAACGCGTGAGCCGACTGGAAGCGCGGCTCGGCGTGCGTCTCTTTCACCGCACCACGCGCAGCCAGCACCTCACTGACGAAGGCCAGTCGTTTTACCAGCGCTGCACGAAAGTCCTCGCCGAGCTCTCGGAGGCGGAAGACGAGCTGAGTGCCGGTTCGCAAACCCCGACAGGGAAACTGCGGGTCACGATGCCCGTCCAGATCGGCCGGCAGTGCATTGCACCCGTTCTGCTGGCGCTGGCGAGGGAGCATCCGCAACTACGGCTGGAGATGGCGTTCAGCGACCGCCGAGTCGATCTGATCGAGGAAGGCTACGATCTCGCGATCCGCAGCGGCCGCCTCGACGACACGCCCGGCCTCAAGGCGCGAGCGCTGGGTGAGCAGACGATGGTGCTGTGTGCCGCGCCAGCCTATCTCGCCGAACATGGCACGCCACGGACACCGGCCGATCTCGGCGCTCACGAACGGTTGATGTATGGCCGCAACGGCAATTTCTATGAATGGCCCGCCCTCTCGATTGCGCGGGAAACGAGCCGGCCGCCGCGCTTCATACTCGACGATCTCGTCACGCTCCTCGAGGCCGCGGAGCAGGCGCTCGGCATCGCCTGTCTGCCGCAGTGGGTTGTCGCGCAATCGCTCGACAGCGGACGACTGATCCGGTTGCTCGCGCAGCACTATTCCCCTGCCACGCCCCTACATCTGGTCTGGCCCGACACCCGGCATCCCTCCCCCAAGCTGCGCGCGGCCATCGACGCGCTGATGAGTGCGTCCGGCGCGCTGCTCATGGGGACGCCATCCCGCGCATCCCGCTCATGACGTCTATGGATACTGGCTGGATGCCAGAAACCGCGATTGCTGCGCACCGATCGCCGCCGCCCGCGTCGGATACATGCGCGCCCAGGTCTGCGCCGCGTTCGTGCCACCTAGCAACGCCACGAGACTGTCGCGACGCGCCAGAATGCGATCGATCCGTGCGTGAGGCGCGTCGCCACCCCCATCGCCCCCGAAGCGCTCTGTCAATGCACTGACGACGCTCGCCCAAGGCAGGATATCGGACGTTCCGATTCGTCCTAGCCGGTATGCCATTTCGGCGGCCAGCGCGTACACGCCAACCGGATCCTTGAGGACGTCGGGCATCGCGTTCGTCCAGTCCGCCGCGCGCAGTTCACCGAGCCGCCTTCCCAGCATTGCGGAAGCGCCACTGCGCAGGCAGCGCGGCGCGCCGGCCGGCGTGGCGGCCATGCCCAGGCATCCGGTGAAATCGACCGTCATCGCGTACGGCAGGTCGTTCTTGTCGCGCCAGATGCCGAGATTGCCCATGTCGCCGTCGAAAAGGTCGCGGTTGTCGAGCCACATCGCCGCGAGACGGTGCCGCTCCAACGCACATTGATAGACGTCCGGAAGCGCGCCGTACAGCACGGCCCTGTGCGCGTTGCGCGCCTGCATGGCGGCAGCCCCGGCCTGCGGCCCGACAGCGTCGGCAAGTCGCGCCACCTGCCGCCCCAGCTCACGAGCTTCGGTGCGAGCTTGCCCACATGCGGGACTGGCGCCTCCGGGCACCCCGTCGATCACGCGCCATGCCGCGTCTCCTTCCAGCCAACGGCCCAACGACTCGTAGGCAGGCAGGAACGGTGTCGCCAGATAGAGTCGTTCGGGATCATGAATACCATCGACGGCCAGCGAACACCCTCGCACCAGAATGGCGGTCGGCGTCGCCAGCCCCAACGCGCCGCATAGCCGCGATGCCAGCCATGCCTGCGTAGCGGACGCGGCGCTCGGGTGCGAGCGCACCACATACTGCGCCGGCGGTCCAGCCGATGGCAGCGACAACCGTACGACCGCCACGGGACTCTCTGCCGCTCTCCCATCGTGCACACGTTGCGCGGCGGAAAAGTCATACGGTCCGGCCGGCGGCAGCGGCGCCCCCGTACCATCATGTCCGGTGACCGGGGCGAACACGGGTAACGGCATACGCTCCATCAATGCGTTGACCGAGGCAGCCGAGTACGGCGCCACACGATGGCCATGCCCTCCGGCGCGGCCGGCGGGTAAATCTCCTGGTGGATAAGCGTTGACGTTCATCACGACGCTCCCTGGTCGTATGGCAGGAGGCCTCGCACGTTTCGCGAGCCGGCCGCCCGGGTTGAGATCGGCCGATAGTGCTGCTGTGCCCGACAGCGAGCTTTCGAAAACGAGACAATTTAGGATGATTCCGCCGCACGTGATAGTCTCGGCGCATGTCTTCCATGCCCCGCATCC
Source organism: Pandoraea pulmonicola (assembly GCF_000815105.2). NCBI lineage: Bacteria > Pseudomonadati > Pseudomonadota > Betaproteobacteria > Burkholderiales > Burkholderiaceae > Pandoraea > Pandoraea pulmonicola. The sequence continues at coordinate 4,175,560 of NZ_CP010310.2, forward strand.
TCGTCAGCAGTTGTCTCCTCGGTCAGCCCGTCCGCTATGACGGAGGCCACGCGGCCCGCGCGACCGACGCCGCCATTCTCGAACGCTGGCGCTTGGCGAACCTCATCGTCCCGATCTGTCCCGAAGTGGCCGGCGGGCTGCCGACGCCGCGTCCGCCCGCCGAGATTTCCGGCGCGTCGAGCGGCGACGCGGTGTGGCAGTCGCTCGCCCGTGTGATGGATGACACCGGCGCCGACGTAAGCGCCGCGTTCCTCGAAGGCGCCCGGCGCGCACTCGCGTTGGCGCAACGCCACGGCATTCGCATCGCCGTATTGAAGGAAGGCAGTCCGTCGTGCGGCAGCGCGTCGATCTACGACGGCTCGTTCAGCACAAGAAAGATTGCCGGAGAGGGCGTGACGGCCGCCTGGCTGCGGCGTCATGGCATCGAAGTGTTCAGCGAGCACACGCTGGCGCAAGCCGATGCACGGCTGCGCGCCATCGGCGACCCCTCCCGATAGCGCGCAACGCGCTGAAGACCGGCCTCGGCTCCCGCAGTCAGGTCACCAAGGCCGCAGAGGTCAGAGTTCGATCTTCGTCCCGAGGACCGCGAGGAATTGCGAGATCCACGCGGGATGCGCGGGCCATGCCGGCGCGCTCACGAGCTTGCCGTCGGTATGAGCCTCGTCGATGCCGATTTCCATGTATTTCCCGCCCGCCAGGCGCACTTCCGGCGCACATGCCGGATAGGCGGAGCACTCGCGCCCTTCGATGACACCCGCGGCGGCCAACAATTGCGCGCCATGGCAGATCGCCGCGATCGGCTTGTCGTTCTCGGCGAAGTGACGCACGGCGGCGAGCACCTCTTCGTTGAGACGCAGATATTCGGGAGCGCGTCCTCCCGGAATCACGAGCGCGTCGAAATCGGCGGCAGCCAGCCCGTCGAACGTGGCATTGAGCGTGAAGTCATGCCCGCGCTTCTCGCTGTAGGTCTGATCGCCCTCGAAGTCGTGAATGGCCGTGCGCACCTTGTCGCCGGCCTTCTTGCCGGGACAGACGACCTCCACGCGATGCCCGATGGCCGAGAGCGCCTGCACGGGCACCATCAGTTCGTAGTCTTCGACGTAGTCGCCTGCCAGTACCAGAATCCGCTTCTTGCCCATGTGACTCTCCGTTCAGAGAAAAAATGGAAGGAAACCGCCTCTCCATGGTACTCAATTTCGGTGACGTCACCGCGACTGCCCGATCGGGTTGGCCGATGCCGCCCGCGGATCACGCGGATCTCGCTCCGCCCTCCCTTTGGGCGAAACATGAACAAAAAAAACCGCGTGCCGGAGCACGCGGTGTCAAGCCGGCGCAGAACGCCGTCGGTCAATCATGCGCCCACGCGTGCACCGGCATGCGGTACGTCGCGGGAGCGGTGCGGTTCAATACGTTTCGAGATGCAGACGCCCTTCGGTCTTCATCCGTTGCCAGAGCGCGGGCCAATCGAGCCCGGCATCGCCCGCGATGGTTTGCAGCGCCTGCAGCACGCCGTCCTCCATGCCCTTGAGCCCGCAGACGTAGATGTAGGTGTGCTCGTGCCGCAGCAGCGCCGCCACGTCCGCCGCCCGCTCGCGCATCGCGTCCTGCACGTAGCGCTTGGCCTGGCCCGGCGTGCGCGAAAACGCGAGATTCGTGTCGATGAAATCCTTGGGCAGATTGAGCAGCGGGCCGAAGTACGGCAGCTCGCCCTGCGTGCGGGCACCGAAGAACAGCATGAGCTTGCCGGTCGCCCCTTTCAGACGGCGGCGACGGCGATACTCGGTCATCGCGCGCATCGGCGCGGCGCCCGTGCCGGTGCAGATCATCAGCAGATGCGAATCGGCGTGATTGGGCATCAGGAAGGTGCTGCCGAACGGTCCCATCACGTTCACCACGTCGCCCTTCTTCAGGTCGCACAGATAGTTCGAGCACACGCCGCCCACCGCCTGCCCCTGATGGTCGGACGTCACGCGTTTGACGGTCAGCGCCAGATTGTTGTACCCGGGCCGCTCGCCGTCGCGCGGCGACGCAATCGAGTACTGGCGCGCATGATGCGGGCGCCCGTCGGCCGTGGCGCCCGGCGGGATGATGCCGATCGACTGCCCTTCGAGCACCGGGAACGGCTGCTTGCCGAAGTCGAGCACGATGTGATGGATGTCGCTCTCCGTGCTCGCGTCCGTCACGCGGTAATTGCCGACGACGGTCGCCTGCACCGGCGCCTTGTGCGTGTACAGATTGACGTAGGGCTTCGCGGCGGACCACGGCGGCACGACCGAGCCGCGCACCAGATCGGAGCCGCCGATGACCGGCTCCCCGGCGTCCGCGCCAACCGCGCCGACGCCCTCGGCCGACTCGCCGATGACACCCTGCCCGGCGAGCGCACCGTCCTGCACGGGCAGTTCGTCCCAGGTGAGCTGATCGTCGATGGGATAGGCCTCGGCCCGGAGCACGTCGCGCCAGTTGTCGATGGCCCCCGTGGGGCACGGCGAAATGCACGCCATGCACCCGTTGCACGTATCCGCGCGCACGACATAGTTGTTCTCGTCGTGCGTGATCGCGTCGACCGGACACGTCTCTTCGCAGGTATTGCAGCGAATGCAGATCTCCGGATCGATCAGATGCTGCTTCAGGACTTCGGCCGGAACGGGGCCGTTCATGATGCTGTCTCCTTGTGGGGAAGGCGCTCGTCGGCCCTTAGTTGAAACGCACGTACTCGAAATCGATCGGCTGACGGTTGATGCCCAGCGGGGGCGGCGCGATCCAGTTCGCGAACTTGCCCGGCTCGGTCACTCGACCCATGAGCGACGCCACGTACGCGCGATCTTCCGAGGACGGCAGCCATTCGCGCTCGTGCGCGGCCCACTCGGTCTCGCCGACCACGCGGCCGTCCGGCGACACGCGCACGCCGGCGAACGTGCCGATCTGGCGATTGAACGCCTTGTGCGGCACCGTCAGACGGAAGTCGATGCCGGCCTTCTCGAGCACCTTGTTCCAGCGGTTCACGCCGGCGACGGAATCCTTGATGTAGTCGTCGCGCAGCACTTCGTTCATTGCGTTGAGCATCGGCACTTCGCGCTCGACGAGCTTGCCGTTGTCCACGTCGAGCAGGCGGTACATCTGGCCGCCCAGCTGATGGTCGTCGTCGCGCTTGCTCTCCTCGTAGCGCCCCTTCAGGCCCGAGCTGTAGAAGATGGCCGCGTTGGATGACTGGTCCGCGCCGAACAGATCGATCGTCACGGAGTAGTGGAAGTTGATGTAGCGCTGGATGGTCGGCAGATCGATCACGCCGGCGGCGCGCAGCTTCGCGACGTCGTCGGTCTTCAGCTCGTTCATCACCTGCGCCGTGCGGCTGATCACGCGCGAGACGCCCGATTCGCCCACGAACATGTGATGCGCCTCTTCGGTGAGCATGAACTTCGTGGTGCGGGCAAGCGGATCGAAGCCCGACTCGGCCAGCGCGGAGAGCTGGAACTTGCCGTCACGATCGGTGAAGTACGTGAACATGTAGAACGCGAGCCAGTCCGGCGTCTTCTCGTTGAACGCGCCGAGAATGCGGGGATTGTCCTCGTCGCCCGAGCGGCGGCCGAGCAGCGCTTCGGCTTCTTCGCGCCCGTCGCGGCCGAAGTAGCGATGCAGCAGATAGACCATCGCCCACAGGTGACGCCCTTCCTCCACGTTGACCTGGAACAGGTTGCGCAGGTCGTACATCGACGGCGCGGTCAGTCCCAGATGTCGCTGCTGCTCCACCGACGCCGGCTCCGTATCGCCTTGCGTGACGATGATGCGGCGCAGGTTGGCGCGGTGCTCGCCCGGCACTTCCTGCCATGCCGCCTCGCCCTTGTGCTCGCCGAAGTGGATCTTGCGATCGCTCTCGCCCGGCGTGAGGAAGATGCCCCAGCGATAGTCCGGCATCTTCACGTGATCGAAGTGCGCCCAGCCGCTCGGATCGACGCTCACGGCCGTGCGCAGATAGACGTCGAAGCCATGCGAGCCTTCCGGTCCCATGTCGCCCCACCACGACAGGAAGTTGGGTTGCCACTGTTCGAGCGCGCGCTGCAGCGTGCGGTCGTCGGACAGATTGACGTTGTTGGGGATCTTCTCGCTGTAGTTGATCGAAGCCATCGTGGAATCCTCGTGTCTCGTACGTGTTCTGTGGAAACGTTTCGTCTCGTGCGCCCGCCGCGCGGCGACGATCGCCGGCGGCGGTGCGGCCATTCGTCAGTCCGTCAGACGCGGTTCAGGTCGAACTGCGCCTTGTTGCCCTTGCCGTAGACCTTCAGCGCGCCCTTCTCGCCCACGGCGTTCGGACGGATGAAGATCCAGTTCTGCCATGCCGACAGACGGCCGAAGATGCGCGTATTCATCGTCTCGCGGCCGTTGAAGCGCAGGTTCGCTTCCATGCCGGTGAGCGCGTCGGGCGACATGGCCGCACGCTCTTCGATGGCGATACGAATTTCGTCTGGCCAGTCGAGATCGTCGACGGCGGCGGTGACGAGCCCGAGCCGTTCCGCTTCGTCCGGACGCACGGGGCGGCCGAGGGTGGCGCGCACGGCCTCGATTTCCTGCTCGTCTTCATAGAAGCGGCGGGCCAGACGCGACTGGTCGGTGACCATCGGCAACAGGCCGAAGTTGACTTCGGTGAGCGTGATCGCCGGTTCGTCCTCTTCGCTCGCCGGCAGCGCGGCCATGTACGTCCGATCGGCGGCGAAGGCAAACTCGGCAAGCGTGCCGGCGAAGCACGAATCCGGCTCGATCAGCGCGAACAGCGAACGCGAAGACACGTCGATGCGGGCGAACGTGCGGCGCAGCATGCCGATCGTCTCGCGAACGAACCAGTGATCCCGGTGGGCGAGCAGCGAAGCGTCGGCGGCGAGCACGTGCTGCGCTTCGCCTTCGGTACGCAGCAACCACGTGCCGATGTCGAGTTCGTTGGTGCGCAGATTCAGGATGGCGTCGTCGAGTTCGCGCGCCATCTTCAACGGCCACCAGTTCACACCGGCGGCTTCGATGCCCGCGATGTCGGCGGGTGGCGCCGACTTCGGCGCCTTTACGGTGAGGCTCGCCGTGCGATTGGCGCGGTCGATCTCCACGTCGACGAATTCGTAGCGGATCGCATCCGGCGCGTCGGTGCGCTCGATGCGCGTGAGCGTCACGCCCTTGCCGCCCGGCCGGTCGCTGCCCTGCGCCAGTTCCAGCGCACGGGCCGAGACCGTTTGCGCGAACTGAGCGGGCTTGACCACCTCGTCGACCAGACGCCATTGCTTGGCGCGCTCGCCGCGAATGCCCTCGACGATGGTGCAGAAGATGTCGGCGCGGTCGTTGCGCACACGGCGCTTGTCGGTCAGACGCGTGAGCCCGCCCGTTCCCGGCAGCACACCGAGCAGCGGCACTTCCGGCAGCGCCACCGACGACGACCGGTCGTCGACCAGATAGATCTCGTCGCACGCCAGCGCCAGCTCGTAGCCCCCGCCCGCGCACGCGCCGTTCACGGCGGCGAGGAACTTCAGGCCGGAATGGCGGCTGGAATCTTCGAGACCGTTACGCGTCTCGTTCGTGAATTTGCAGAAATTGACTTTCCAGGCATGCGAGGACAGGCCCAGCATGAAGATGTTCGCACCCGAGCAGAACACGCGCTCCTTGGCGCTCGTGACCACCACCGTCTTGACTTCCGGATGCTCGAAGCGGATGCGCTGAATGGCATCGTGCAATTCGATGTCCACGCCCAGATCGTACGAGTTGAGCTTGAGCTTGTAGCCCTCGCGAATGCCGCCGTCTTCCGCGATATCGATGGCGAGCGTGGCTACCGGCCCTTCGAAGCTCAGCTTCCAGTGCTTGTACTGCGTGGGGTCCGTACGGTAGTCGACGTGGGGTTTGCCGAACATGATTGCCTCCAACACGAATAATGATCTTGTTGAATTGCAATATAGTGCAGCACAAATCCATCGTCAATCGATTTCAAGAATAAAAATGAATTATTTTGCAGATATCGTATTTCAGTCCGACGACAATTGCACGGCCAGGCGACCGCGCAACTGCAGGTAGGCGTCCGCCAGCGCCCGTCCGCCGGTGTCGAAGCTCATGTCGGCCTTGGCGTAGAAGTCCTGCCGGCCGGCCAGAATACGCTTGAGGTCGTCCATCGCTTCCGCGTTGCCCGACATCGGACGCAAGTCGCCCTGCGCGATCACACGCTTCATGTGTTCTTCCGGCGACGCCTGCAACCAGACCGTGTAGCAATGGGTGAGCAGAAAATTGAACGTGGCGGCGTCGCTCACGATGCCGCCGGGCGAGGCGATCACGGCGCGCGGATGCTCGGCGACTACGGCCTCCAGCGCCCGCAGCTCGTAGCGGCGGTACGCCGTCGCGCCGTAGAGCGAATAGATCTCGGACGGCGGGCAGCCCGCCAGTTGTTCGATCACGCGGTTGAGCTCGACGAACGGCACATGCATGTCGTCGGCGAGCATGCGTCCCAGCGTCGACTTGCCCGCGCCGCGCAGGCCGATAAGCGCGATGCGCCCGCGACGATCGGGATCGCGCTCGCTGCCCGCGAAGAGTTCGCTCAACGCCTGACGCGCCCGCGTCAGCGCCTCGCCATCCCGCCCGTGCAGGATCTCGCGAATGAGCAGCCACTCGGCGGAGGACGTCGTCTCGTCACCCACGATTTCCGCCAACGTGCAATTTAGTGCCTGCGCGAGCTGGCGCAGGAACAGCACGGACGCGTTGCCGACGCCGGACTCCAGGTTGGCCACATGGCGCTCGGAGACACCGGCATCGAGCGCCAGCGCCTTGCGCGTCAAGCCGCGACGCGCGCGCAGCGTGCGCACGCGCTCCCCCAGCGCGACCAGAAACGGATCCTTGTCCCCGGCACCGCGCGCCGTCGGCACCCCATCGGCTTGCGCACTCTTATTCATCAGATGAGATCCTCGAAGCAGGTAACATGTAATATATTGCTTGACAGCCAAATTTGCATGCTCTAATTTTCACCATGCGTCGGTAAAAAAGCAAACACGGTCCGGAAGACTCCGCGCACCGTTATTGATCGACGTCATACCAACCGACAAGTGCGCGGACCGCGACGCCCCCATGGCCGCAGGCGAGGCAAGCGACCCGGCCTGCCCGGCGAGTGCCGGCAATGCGCCGCCGAGGTACGGACTGCGACATCCCCAGGAGACACCAATGGATGTGCCCCAATTTCAGGCGCTGATTGCCGGCCTTACCCGGCAACTCGACGGCCGCGCGCTCGACGCGGATCTCGCCGACTGGCTCAACGCGCATCACGGCGCCGGTTCAAACACGTTCGAAACGCTCGCGGCCGCATGCCGCACCGGTGTGGCCGAGGGCTGGCTGTGCAACCGGGAAGGCGGCGGCATTCGCTATGGCCGTGTGATCAAGCCTACCCCGGAGACACATGGTTTTTCCGTCGACGTGGTCGACATGGCCGATCTGGCCGGGCCACATCACGTGCACCCCAATGGCGAGATCGATCTGATCATGCCGCTCACGCCGGGTGCGACGTTCGACGGCCATCCAGCGGGCTGGTGCGTGTACGGCCCCGGGTCGGCGCATCGACCGACCGTCGCGAGCGGGCGGGCCCTCGTGCTCTATCTGCTGCCCGCGGGGGCCATCGAATTCACGCGCGGCGCATAAGCATCGCGCGCACGCCCCTTTGCCCTGTTCTTCTATCGATTCCTGGCCATGAGTACCCCTGCCCTGCTGGAAAACTACGTCGCCGGCCAATGGGTGGCCGGCAACGGCGAGCGCACCGCGCTCACGGATCCCGTCACCGGCGACACGCTGGCTTACGTATCGAGCGCTGGCCTCGACCTCGATGCGGCCTTCGCATTCGCCCGCGATCGTGCCGGTCCTGCGCTGCGCGCCCTGACATACGGCGAGCGCGCCCAGCGGCTCGCGCAGATCGTCACCACGCTGCAAGCGAATCGCGACGACTACTACGCCATCGCCACCGCGAACTCGGGTACGGTGGCGACCGACTCCGCCGTCGACATCGACGGCGCGATCTACACACTGTCGACCTATGCCAGGCTCGGCGCCGCACTGGGCGACGCGCACACGCTGCTCGACGGCGCAGCGGTACCGCTGGCCAAGGACGGCTCGTTCGCCGTGCGCCACGTCTTTCGTCCGACGCCGGGCGTGGCCCTCTTCATCAACGCGTTCAACTTCCCTGCCTGGGGCTTGTGGGAAAAGGCCGCGGGCGCGCTGCTCGCAGGCGTGCCCGTCATCGTGAAACCGGCGACATCGACCGCATGGCTCACGCAGCGCATGGTGGCCGACGTCGTCGCCGCCGGCTTGCTGCCGCCCGGCAGCCTGTCGGTGATCTGCGGCAGCGCCGCCGGTCTGCTCGACCGGATCGGGTCGTTCGACGTGGTCTCGTTTACCGGCTCGGCCGACACCGCCGCCACGCTGCGCGCGCATCCGGCCTTCACCGGGCGCTCGGCGCGCCTCAACGTCGAGGCCGATAGTCTGAACAGCGCCATCCTGCTGCCGGACGCCGCGCCGGGCACCGCGGCGTTCGATCAATTCGTACGCGAAGTGGCACGCGAGATGACCGTCAAATCCGGCCAGAAGTGCACGGCCATCCGTCGCGTACTGGTGAGCGCCGAACACTTCGACGCGGTTGCCGACGCCATCGCCGAGCGCCTCGCGAAGACGGTCGTCGGCAACCCGCGCAACGACACCGTGAAGATGGGGGCGCTCGTGAGCGTCGCGCAAAAGCGCGCGGTGCTCGAAGGCATTGCGCATCTGCAGACGGAAGCCGAAACGCTTTACGACGGCAATCGCGATGCCACCTTTGTCGACGCCGGCTCGGACAGCGCCTGCGTGGCCCCCGTGTTGCTCGGCCTGCGCGACGGCGCGGCCGGTCGGCGTGTGCACGACACCGAAGTCTTCGGACCGGTCGCCACGCTCATCGGCTATCGCGACGTCGACGAAGCCGTCGCCCTCGCGCGGCGTGGACAGGGCTCGCTCGTCGTCTCGCTGTTCGGCAACGACGCGCTCGCCATGCGCGCGCCCGCCCTGGCGCTGGCCGATGCCCATGGCCGCGTGCACGCCGTCGATCCTTCCGTGGCAAAAACGCAGACCGGGCACGGCAACGTCATGCCGCAGTCGCTGCACGGCGGCCCGGGCCGCGCGGGCGGCGGCGAGGAACTGGGTGGACTGCGCGCCTTGCGCTTCTATCACGTGCGCTCGGCCATCCAGGGCCCGGCCGCGCTGGTCGAGGCGCTGACGCAGGACGCCGTCGCACTTCCCGGCTGAACGATGTGAATGATGCTCGACGGCATCGCCTTGCTATCCGAAGCGATGCCGCGTTGAACCGTATTACGCCAGCAGTAGCCGCAAGCCGTCGCAGTCAAGGTGATACCAGAGGTGCCGTCAGAGCGCCCGACAAGTCATAAGGAACCAATGCCGCACGCGCGCCGGGCATGAAGGCGCAGCGCGCCGTGTGGTGATCCATCGGAGACAACATGGAAGCCGTACTGACCCCACCGCCGGCGAACTTCAACTTCGCCGCGCATCTGGAGGCGCTCAATCGCGGGCGCGCTGCCAAGACTGCCTATATCGACGACACGCGTACGCTCACCTACGGCGAGCTGGCCGAGCGCAGCCGACGCTTCGCGGCCGGCCTCTCGCGGGCGGGCATTCGCCGCGAAGAGCGCATCCTGCTGATCATGCTCGACACCATCGACCTGCCGGTGGCGTTTCTCGGCGCGCTGTACGCCGGCGTCGTGCCGGTGGTCGTCAACACGCTGCTCACCGCCGACGACTACGCGTACATGATCGAGCACAGCAACGCGCAACTCGTCATCGCCTCCGGCGCGCTCATGCCGACCGTGCAGGCCGCCCTCGACAAGATCGAGAAGGACGGCAAGGCCGGTTCGCCGCCGTGCGTGGTCTCGCAGCCGATTACCGCCAAAACCGCCGCCAAGACGGACGCCGCGGCCGTGCTGCCGACATTCGAGGCCCTGGTCGACGGTCCGCCGAGTGCGCTGCCAGTCGACACGTCGGCCGACGACATCGCGTTCTGGCTGTACTCGTCGGGCTCCACGGGCAAGCCCAAGGGCACCGTGCACACCCATGCCAATCTCTACTGGACGGCCGAGACCTACGCGCGTCATGTGCTGGGCATCCGCGAAGACGACATCGCGTTTTCCGCTGCGAAGCTGTTCTTCGCCTACGGACTCGGCAACGGCCTCACGTTCCCGCTGTCCGTGGGCGCGACGGTCGTGCTGATGGCCGAGCGGCCGACAGCGGAAGCCGTTGCCAGACGCCTGCGTCAGCATCGGCCCACCCTCTTCTACGGCGTGCCCACGCTGTACGCCACGCTGCTCGCTTCGCCGCATCTGCCCGCGCGCGAGGACGTGTCGCTGCGCCTGTGCACGTCGGCCGGCGAAGCGTTGCCGCGCGAAATCGGCGAGCGCTTCACGGCCCACTTCGGCGCGGAAATTCTCGACGGCATCGGCTCGACCGAAATGCTGCACATCTTCCTGTCGAACCGCGCGGGCCGGGTGGCCTACGGCACCACGGGCGAACCGGTGCCGGGCTATGCCGTCGAGTTGCGCGACGAGAATGGCAGCCCGGTGCCGGACGGAGAAATCGGCGACCTGTACATCAAGGGGCCGAGCGCGGCGCTCATGTACTGGTGCAACCGCGAGAAGTCGCGCGCCACCTTCCTCGGCGACTGGCTCAAGAGCGGCGACAAGTACCAGCGTCTGCCCAATGGGTATTACGTCTACGCGGGGCGCAGTGACGATATGCTCAAGGTCAGCGGCCAATACGTCTCGCCCATCGAAGTCGAAATGGTGCTGATGCAGCACGACGCGGTGCTCGAGGCGGGCGTCGTGGGACGCGACGACAACGGGCTGACGAAGACGCAGGCGTTCGTCGTGCTCAAGCCGGGCTTGCCGGGCGTCATGGCGACCGAAGCGATGGCCACCGAACTGAAGGCCTTCGTCAAGGCACGCCTCGCGCCGCACAAATACCCTCGTGAGCTGGTGTTCGTCGACGATCTGCCCAAGACGGCCACCGGCAAGGTGCAGCGCTTCAAGCTGCGCGAGTTGCTATAGGAGACGAAGAGACAATGTCGGACGTTCAGTTCGCCCGCATCGAGACGGCCTCGCACGGTGCGCTCTCGCTGGAGTATCGGTGGATCCATCGCGAGCGCACCGATGCGCCGCTGCTGGTCTTCCTGCATGAAGGGCTCGGCTCGGTCGCGATGTGGAAGAACTGGCCGCAGCAGTTGTGCGATGCGGGCGGCTATCGCGGCCTCGTGTTCTCGCGCAACGGCTACGGCCGCTCCACGCCGCGCCCGCACGACGAAAAATGGCCGGTCGACTTCATGCACCGTCAGGCGCGCGAAGTCCTGCCCGCATTTCTCGACGCCGTGGGCGTCGGCCCCGATCAGGCCTCGCGCGTCTGGCTCGTGGGCCACAGCGACGGCGGCTCGATCGCGCTGCTGTTCTCGGCGGCCTTCCCCGAGCGCCTCGCCGGCGCGGTGGTGATGGCCCCGCATCTCTTCGTCGAAGACCTGTCGATCGAGAGCATCGCGAAAACGAAGACGGTCTACGAGAGCACCGACCTGCGAGCGAAGCTGGCCCGCTATCACGACGACGTCGATTCGGCGTTCTGGGGCTGGAACGATATCTGGCTGAACCCGGCATTCCGCGCATGGAATCTCGTGGGCGCGGTGGCCAGCATCTCGAAGCCGCTGCTCGCCATTCAGGGCGAAGACGACGAATACGGCACCATGGCGCAGATGGACAGCATCGCCACGCATGTGCCGCATGCGAAGGTGGTGAAACTGCCCGCGTGCGGACACTCGCCGCATCGCGACGCGCCGCAGCCGCTGGGCGAGGCCATCGTCGCGTTCATCGACCGGCACCACGGCGCCGGCGACGGTCGCGGCCCCACCGATGCGGAGGATCGCGCGGTGGCATAGACCGCCTCGGCCACATCGGCCACGACGCGCGAAAGTCGCGAATGGAAAGCGAACCGCAAACGACACGGGCGCCTCTCAGGGCGCCCGTTTTGCATAGGAGGCTCGCTCGCGTCAGATCACACGTACGCCGGGTTGGCCCGGACGCATGGCGCCGACGATGCCGGCTTCGTCGAAGCCATCGGCGCGGAATACGGCCAGCACGTCGTCGACGGCGCCCGGTGCGCACGACACGAGCAGGCCGCCGGCGGTCTGCGGATCGCACAGCAGGTCGCGATCGCGCTCGGTGATGCGCTCGCCGAGTTCGACCGACGCGCCATACGATGCCCAGTTGCGCCCCGACGCCCCCGTCACGCACCCCTTGTCCGCCAGCTCGCGCACGCCGTCGAAAAGCGGCACGTCCGACATGCGCAGATACGCGGCGAGATTCGCCCCGCGGCACATCTCCAGCGTGTGGCCGAGCAGGCCGAAGCCGGTCACGTCGGTAAGCGCGTGCACGCCCGGCAGGGCGGCGAGCGCGGAACCGACGCGGTTCAGGCGCGTGGTGGCGTCGATCATGCGGCGATAGCCCGCTTCATCGAGCTGATTCTTCTTGAGCGCGGCGGACATCACGCCCACACCGAGCGGCTTGCCGAGCACGAGCACGTCGCCGGCCTGGGCGTCCGCGTTGCGCTTGAGTCGCTTCGGATGCACCACGCCAAGCGCGGCCAGGCCGTAGATCGGCTCGACCGAGTCGATGCTGTGGCCGCCCGCGATCGGAATGCCGGCTTCGGCGCAGATCGACTCGCCGCCGCGCAGGATCTCGCGAATCGTCTCGCGCGGCAGCACGTTGATCGGCATGCCGACGATGGCGAGCGCGAAGATCGGCTTGCCGCCCATGGCATAGATGTCGGAGAGCGCGTTGGTCGCGGCGATGCGGCCGAAGTCGAACGGATCGTCGACGATCGGCATGAAGAAGTCCGTCGTGGCGATGATCGCCTGCTCGTCGTTGAGCTGGTAGACCGCCGCATCGTCCGACGTTTCGGTGCCGACGAGCAGCGCGGCGGGTGCGGGCAGCGGCGCTTCGGTGCGCGCGAGCAGTTCCGAGAGCACGGCCGGCGCGATCTTGCAGCCGCAGCCGCCGCCGTGCGAAAGCGAAGTCAGACGCGGTGCCGCCACTGGGGCGCCCGCTGGAGTTGCATCGATTGCGGTCATGGTCGTTGGAGTTCGTTAGGAAGCGCCGCGCGTGCGCTTTCCGGAATGACGACAGTTTGCCAAAAGTCGACGTATTATGATGCAGCTTTGGCGTTCCGACCCGTACCTGTCCGTTTCGACGTGTCCCGAAAGGGTCCCGATCCGACGGCCGGCCTCGTCAATGCTACCGCTTCACATCGTCCCTGCATGGGACACCCGAGCACCGTACCCTAACCACCGTGCGCCGTGAGCGCTGACGCCCAAGGGGACTTCACCATGCAACGCCGCCGTTTTCTCTCGCTGGGCGCCTGCGCCCTTCCCGCTTCTCTCCTGTCCACCTCGCTCGTCACCCGCGGCGCGCAGGCGGCCTCGTCGCACGCGGCTACACCGAGCGCCGCCGACGGCTGGCGCACGTTCGAGCTGACCACGGAGGTCGACCTGCCTGCGACGAACGGCGCCGCCAACGTCTGGCTGCCGGTCGTGTCCACGCCGTCCGCCACCTACCAGCAGGCGCTCGGCACACGCTGGGAAGCGCCGGGAGCGCAGGCGGAATTGCGCACCGTGCGGGCGGCGTCCGGGATAGCAGTGCCGATGCTCGCCGTGGCATGGCCCGAGGGCAGCGATCCGTCGGCACGCCGCGTGACGCTGGTGAATACCGTCGCCACCCGCGACCGCCGGGTCGATCTGTCGCAGCCGCCGTCGGCCGGCGCGCCGCGTGAGTCGGCGCAGGTGCTGCGCCGCTATCTCCAGCCGACCGAACTGCAGCCGACGGACGGCATTGTGCGCGAGACGGCCGAGAAGATCACGCGCGGCCAGCAAGGCGATGTCGAGAAGGCCCGCGCCATTTATCAGTGGATCGTGGAGAACTGCCGACGCGAGGGAACCGTGCGCGGTTGCGGCACCGGCGACGTGCGCTACATGCTCACCAGCGGCAATCTGGCCGGCAAGTGCGCGGACATCAATGCGCTCTTCACCGCACTCGCCCGCTCGGTCGGCATTCCGGCGCGCGACGCGTACGGCGTGCGCGTGGCGACGTCGCGTCATGGCTTCAACAGTCTGGGCAAGGCGGGCGACGTCACCAGAGCGCAGCACTGCCGCGCCGAGTTCTATGCCGCCGGTTACGGCTGGGTCCCCGTCGATCCGGCCGACGTGCGCAAGGTCGTGCTCGAAGAGGTGTCGGGCGGCCTGCCGCTCGACGATCTCAAGGTGCGTGCGGCACGCGCGATGCTGTTCGGTCAGTGGGAAATGAACTGGGTGGCGTTCAATCACGGCGCGGACATCGTGTTGCCGGGTGCGCAGACGGCGAGCGACGGCACGGTGCCGTTCCTCATGTATCCGAATGGCGAAGTGGCGCGCGCCCGGCTCGACAGCCTCGATCCGGACACGTTCCGCTATCGCATGAACGCACGCGAGCTCACCGCCTGAGCGGTGAACCGGATCGGACCACAAAGGGGCGCGCCACCATGCGACGTCGTCATTTTCTTCATACCCTCGGCGCCGTGGGGGCCGCGGGTGTGTTCGGGAACGTCGGCGCGCGAGCTTGGGCCGCCGAGCCGGGCAAGGCCGCCAACGAGGTCGACGACAGCGCGCTGGCCGGCACGTCCGGCGGCACGCTCTCGGCATGGCGCGGAGAGACGCCGGCCTTCACGCTCGAAGAGCTCGACGGCAAGGCGCACGCGCTGTCCGGGTGGCGCGGCAGCGTCGTCATCCTGAACTTCTGGGCGACGTGGTGCGGACCTTGCCGCGAAGAGATTCCGGCGATGGGACAGGTCGCGCGCCAATACCGCGGTCGCGGTCTTGCGCTCGTGGCGGTGAACTACAAGGAGCCGCCCGCGACCGTCGCGCCGTTCATCGCCCGTCTGCCCATCGACGGCACCGTGCTGCTCGATCGCGACGGCGCCGTCTACAAGCGTTTCGGTTCGCTGGGGTTGCCCGCGACGTATCTCATCGATCGCGACGGGAACGCGCGCTTCTGGCGCATGGGCGAACTCGAGTGGAGCGACGTGGGTCTGCATGGACACATCGAGGCGCTGCTCGGGAAGAAAGGCGGTACCGTGGCGTGAGGCACCGCATGGCCGCAGCGACGTCATGCACGAACGTTACGCACCGAAGTCCGGATGACGCGGCCCGCGTCATCCCTCTCAATGCTTCGCGACGAACGATTGCGCCGTGGCCCGCACATGGTCGAGCAGCCGTGCGGTGGGTCCGGCGAGCACGCCTTCGCGACAGGCGAAGTGCAACGGCGCGCGCGGCGCGGGCGAGAGTGGCCGGTAGACGATGCCTTCGATCTGCATGCGCATGAGCGAAGCGGGCACCACCGAAACGCCCAGCCCGGCGGCGACGAGCGAGAGCGTCGAGAGCAGACGCGGCGCCTCCTGTTCGATGTTCGGGCTGAACCCGGCGCTGTGGCACGCGGCGATGATCGCGTCGTACAGCCCCTGTCCGGTACGGCGCCGGTAGAGAATCAGCTTTTCGGCCGCGATGACCGTCATCGGCACGGCCGCCTTGCCCGCGCGCCCCGTCAGGGCGAGCGGATGCGCCGAAGGCACCGCCAGGACCATCGACTCCTCCAGCACCGGCACGAACGTGATCTGTCCGGTGTCGCCTTGCGGCTGACGGATGAAGGCCGCGTCCAGTTGCCCGTCGCGCAGTCCGTCGAGCAACTCGCTGGTGCTGCTCTCGTCGAGCATGAGCGAGACCGACGGCGCGTCGCGCCGAAAGGCGCGAATCACCGTCGGCACGAACGGGTGCAACGCCGACGAACTCGTGAAGCCGACCGACAGCCGTCCCTTGATGCCCGCGGCCACGCGACGCACGTCGTCGACGGCCTGATCGAGCTTGCGCACGACCTCGTAGGCGTCGCCGAGAAACGCCTGACCGGCGTCCGTGAGCGCCATGCCGCGCGGCAGCCGCTCGAACAGCGTGACGCCCAGTTGCGTCTCCAGCACGCGGATCTGCTGGGAGAGCGGCGGCTGTCCGATGCCGAGGCGCTCCGCGGCGCGTGTCATGTGTCCCGTTTCCGCCACGGCGATGAAATAGCGCAGCAGGCGCACGTCGATATTTGCCATATTGATTCGATATGAATTAATTCATTTCCATATATTGGACAATATAGCGCAATCGACCTACTCTGTTGGTGTCCCGTGCGGCATACGTGCCTCGTCTCCCTTGAAGGCGCGTCCTGCCGGGCGGCCCCACAGCAGTTTCGTTTTCAGAAGACCCGCCATGAGTATTCCGGCTCCGCCCGTCCCCAACGCGATGCAGGACGGCCGTCCCGCCCCCGACAAGTCAGACAAGTCGGACGGGCCCGACACGATCCACACGCCCAGCATCCGCGCGCTCTTTTTCGGTTTCCTCGGTCTCGGCATGACCGCCTTCGGGGGTGCGTTGCCGTTGGCGCGACGCATGGTCGTCGAGAAGCACCGCTGGGCCTCGCCTGCCGAATTCACCGATCTGCTGGGCCTGTGCCAGTTTCTGCCCGGCGGCAACATCATCAATCTGTCGGTGGCCCTTGGCATGCGCTTTCATGGATGGCGCGGCGCGCTGGCGTCGATCCTCGGGCTGATCGCGGCGCCGTCGGCGGTGGTGATCATGCTCGGCGTGATCTATCAGCGCTTTCAGAACGATCCCCACGTGAAGCATCTGTTTGCCGGTCTGGCAGCAGCGGCGGCGGGATTGCTCATTCAGATGGCGTGGAAAGTGGCGTGGCCGTTGCGCAAGTCGATCGTGCTCGGGTGTGTCGCGCTCTCGTGCTTCATTGCCATCGCGGTGCTGCGGGTACCGCTCGTGCTGACCATGCTCGTGATGACGCCGATTTCCATCTATGCCACGTGGCGGGTGTCGCAATGACCGGCACGCTCGTCTCGCTCGCGCTCATCTTCACGCAGTTGTCCGTGCTGGCTTTCGGAGGCGGCAACACCATCCTGCCCGAGATGGAGCGTCAGGTCGTCGATCTGCATCACTGGATGACGTCGGAGGAGTTCAGCGCGCTGTTCGCGCTCGGGCAGGCGGCGCCCGGCCCGAACCTGATGATCGTGACGCTGGTCGGCTGGCATATCGCCGGCTGGCAGGGCATGCTCGTCACGTCGCTGGCGAAGTTCGGGCCGTCGTCGCTCATCACCGTGGGCGTGCTGCACCTGTGGGAGCGCTTCAGGGACCGGCCATGGCGTCGCATCGTGCAGGCGGGGCTGGTGCCGATGACGGCCGGCCTCGTGGCCGCGAGCGCGGCGTTGATTGCCGAAGCGTCGGCCACCTCCTGGCTGCTTGCGGCGATCACGGCGAGCGTGGCTGTGCTGGCGATCCGTACGCGCGTGCATCCGCTGTGGTGGCTCGCGGCCGGTAGCGTCGCGGGACTCGTGGGCGGCGCATATCTCTGAGGTCCGTCGCTTCGGCCCTGTCGGCTCCGTCCGCCCCGCCCACTACCTCGGTCATGTGAGCCGAGCGATCCGTCTGCGCTTGCCGACCGGCATTCACCACATGAGCATGGGGCGTGCGCCAGTGATCGCGCCCGAGGGCGCGAATGCCATCGACCAGGTGCACCCAGTCGGCCGAGCCGATCACCAGCGAAGGCGGCGTATCGCCGCGGGCGAGCGCCACCAGCCGTGGCGGACAGGGTTCCCGTGCGGGCGGCGTGCCCGCCAGCAGCATGAGCCGGGCGAGCCACCGGGCGGCGTCCATCGGCAGCGTGGGCGTGGCGACATCGCCGCAGCGCGGCATCGGCTCGTCCGACCAGTGCCAGGTGCGGCGTGCGCTGATGCCTGAGCGCGTGGCGACGCCGAGTGCCGCCAGCACTTTCTCGCAGGTCATGCCATGTTGCGCGGCCAGTGTCAGCGCGCTTTGCGCCAGGGCGCGCCAGTCGCCTGTGCCGCCACAGTCGTTGCGCACGCTGGCGGCGATCAGGCCGACGACGCGCGATCGCACGCGCTGCAGCGCCTTGGGGTCGGTCAGACGAAGCCGGGCGGTGCACGTGTCGTCCGACAGATCGGCGGTCGTTTCATCCGGATCGAAGAGTTGCACGTCGACGGGATGGACATTGAACGTCGGCGAGCCTTCCTCGTCGTGGCGCCAGTCCGGCTCCAGACGTTCGCGAAGCAGCGTGAAAGCGTCGTCGAAGCGGATCAGCGACGGCTTTTCATCGTCGATCCGCAAGGTGCGGCGCAGCGCCCCGGGCTGGCGAAACCCGAGGCCATGCGCGAGCAACTGGCACAACAAGGCCACGCGGTCGCTTTGCGCGAGCGAGCTTTGCGGTGTGTCCGCGACGTGCAGGATCAGCGCTTGCGCGATCTCGCGCTCGGCGAGTTGCCGACGGGTCGTGGGGGGTGCGCAGTACGCGTCGTTCGTCGCCTCGAAGGCGGTGAAGCACTGACGCATGGCGGTGACTTCACCCAGCGTGCGGCGGTGCAGTTGCGCGTCTGTTTGCACGCCCCAGCGGCGCTGTCCCTGTTCGCCCGAAGCGAAGGCCGCTTCGAGCTCGCGCCATTCCGGGCTGAGGCACCGGTGCATTGCGCCGATCGTGAGCGCGCTCAGGGCGCAGGCGAACGCGACGTCGGCCGAGGCGAGCACACCGGCGCCCATGCCGCCGGCCGATGCATGGTACTGCCATTTGCGCCCGGCATCGGCCCATGCATCGGCGACGGCCGAGTGCAATCCGCGCTCGCGCAGACACTGCGACGCGCTCGCGAAATTGTCGCGGAATCCTTCATAGACACAATGGGCCGTTTGCGCCCCGGCGCGCAGAACGGTTCCCATCGAGGCGGATACGGCATCGGCCATCCAGGGCATGTCGACTCTCCTTGCCGCCGTCGCGGCGGATATGAAAGGCGGCATGCTGCGCCGTGATGACGCGGTTCGCTTCAGGAATGGGACAGCGGGCAGCATCAAAGCGACTCCGGCAAGCCATCGCGGAATCTGGGATGATGTCGCCTGAAATCCCCATCACGCGCGCCCGGCCCCGTCGTCTGGCGGCGCGTTCGACTCCACGGAGCTGCCATGCCGACCTTCGCCACGCTTGCCACCTTTGTCGCCGTCGTTCTCGGGCTGTTTCTGATTCCCGGTCCGGCCGTCCTGCTGACCATCACGCGTACCGTGCAAGGCGGGCGGCGGGCGGGGGTCATGACCGGCATGGGCATTGCGATGGGCGATCTCGTCCACACGCTGTGTGCGGCCGTCGGCCTCTCGGCGGTGTTGATGACTTCCGCGCTGGCCTTCGACGTGGTGAAGTACGTGGGCGCGGCCTACCTCATCTATCTGGGCGTCAAGGCGTTGCGCGAGCGGCCGTCCGATCCGCGGTTGCCGGTGGCGCCGAGCGTGTCGCCCTCGCGGGCTTTCGTGCAGGCGGTGGCCACCGAAGTGCTCAATCCCAAGACGGCGCTCTTCTTCCTCGCGTTCATGCCGCAGTTCGTGCATGCCAGCGAGGGCAACGTCTTCGTGCAATTCCTCGTGCTGGGTCTCGTGTTCGTGGCGATGAGCGCGCTGTATACGGCGGCGATTGCGTTGTCGGTGCGGCCGCTGGGCAAGTTCGTGCGACGCTTCACCTGGCTGCTGCGCTGGCAGGGCAAGATCATCGGCACCATCTTCATCGGCCTGGGTTTGCGGGTGGCCCTGCAGCAGCGCTGAGCCCTGGGCCGTCTGCTTGACGTCGCAACATCACAATGCCGGAGTCGTTCGCCATGGCTCGCATCGCTTCGTTGCCGCATCCTTCGCTGTATTCGTCACCGGGTTCATCGTCTGACCCGGTGTGCCGCCGTCCCCCTTCTCGTGTGTTCGTCGCCTGGCTGTCCCGGCGGGCGCGGACGTTCGCCGTGACGCTCGTCCTCTCGTTCTGCGCTTCGCTGCTGCCGAGGGGTGTGGCGCTGGCTGCCGAGGAAGCGTCTCAAGCTGGCGCCGCCACGGCGTTCTCGAGGGCGACGCCCGGTGCGGCGCTGCCCACGGGTTGGCAGAACCTCCCGGTCGTGAAGGGCAAGAAGCTCACCGCCTACACCGTCGTCGTGGACGGCGGGCGCAACGTCATCGAGGCCAATTCCGTCGATTCGGCGTCGGCCCTCATGGCGAAGGGAGACGGTATCGACCTGGGGGCCACACCCGTCGTGTCGTGGCGCTGGAAGGTCGACCAGGCGATTCCGGGGGCGGACAACCGGGTGAGGGACAAAGAGGATTCGCCGGCGCGGCTCGTCTTCTTCTTCGACGGCGACAAATCCACATTGCCGTTCGGCGACCGGGCGGCGATGACCTTGGCCAGAGCGGGAGGAGAGGATCTCCCCTACGCCACGCTCATGTACATCTGGTCGAACGATGCGGCGCCGGGCGGCGTCATCCAGAATCCGCATACCGACCGCGTGCAGATGATCGTGGTGGCGGGCGGCGAGGCGTCGCTGGGCAAATGGCAGACGTTCACGCGCAACCTTGCGGCCGACTACGAGCGCGTCTACAAGGAGAAACCGGGCAAGTTGCTCGGCTACGGCATCTTTACCGACAGCGACAACACTCATGCGAGCGCGCATGCCTGGTATGGCGACATGCGTTTCAGTCCGGCGAAGCCTTCCGAACGATAAGACGACATGGGCGATTCCGGTCCTGGAATCCCCTTTCGGTTTCGCCTGCCGACACCTATTCGAAAGCCGCGGAGCGGTTCATCGAAAAAAACCCTGAAAGCCCCGTCTGACGGGGCTTTTGCGCTATTGCAACAGACGCTTGCGTGCTACGCTATCTCGCCTAGAATTCGAGCCAGGGTCTGTCCCGGCCCCGTTGCTGTTCACGCATCTCCACGCCCCGCGAGCGCCATGCAAAAGAATCGCCAGCCCAAGGACGTCACGTTTTCCTCCAGTCCTGTTTTGCAGTCGCGCATGTCGCTTTGGCGCTCCAAGTTCGTCGTCATCGTGATCACCCTGGCCTTCATCGGATTGGTCGTACGCGCGTTCTGGATAGCGGGACCGGGCAATGGTTTTTACATCGCGCAGGGCGAAAAGCGTTACGAGCACACCATCGTGATGCCTGCGGTGCGCGGCAAGATCGAAGACCGCGATGGCCGGGTGCTCGCGACGAGTCTGCCGATGCGCACCGTGTGGGCCGTGCCGGCCGAGGTGCCGGACGATCTGTCCGACAGCGATATTCAGAAGGCGAGCAAATTGCTCGACATCCCGGCCAAGGAACTGCGTACCAAACTGATCGGCGAGAAAAAATTCGTCTACATCAAGCGGCAGGTATCGCCTGAGATCGGCAAGCAGGTCGAGGCGCTGGGCATTCCCGGCGTGTACGAGAGCAGCGAATACAAGCGTTTCTACCCCGAGGGCGAAGTGGCGGCGCACGTCGTGGGCTTCACCAACGTGGAGGACAAGGGCCAGGAGGGTATGGAACTGGGTGAGGAACCGTTGCTCGAGGGCACGGCTGGCGTACGCCGCGTCATCAAGGACCGGATTGGCCGCACGATTCAGGATCTCGACGATTCCAGCCCGCCGCGCGACGGCAAGGACATTCGGCTGACGCTCGACACGCGCGTGCAGTACATCGCCTACCAGGCGCTCAAGAATGCCCTGGAGCGCACCGGCGCCAAGGCGGCGATGGCGGTCGTCATCGACGCCAAGTCCGGCCAGGTCCTGGCCCTCGCCAACCTGCCGACCTACAACCCCAACGATCGCGAACATCTGACTGGCGAGCAGTTGCGCAACCGCGTGTTTACCGACGTCTTCGAGCCTGGATCGATTCTGAAGCCGTTCACCATGGCGTTGGCATTGGACCTGCGCCGACTGACGCCGTCGACGCTCATCGACACCGGCCCGGGCCGCTACGTATTCGAGGGTGCGACCATCAGCGACGACAGCGCGAACGGCGTGTTGACGGCCGCGGGCGTGATCCAGAAGTCCAGCAACATCGGGATGACCAAGGTGTCCACCATGTTGCGGGCTGAAGAAATGTGGGACATGTTCACCGAGATCGGTCTGGGGCAGCAGCCGAAGCTGGGCTTCCCCGGGGCGGTGTCCGGCCGCTTGCGTCCGTACAAATCGTGGCGTCGGATCGAGCAGGCGACGATGGCCTACGGCTACGGGATTTCGGCGTCGCTGTTCCAGTTGGCGCGTGCGTACACCATCTTCGCCAACGACGGCGTGATGGTACCGATATCCATCATCAAGCCGGATGCGCCGGTGCAGCCCGAGGGCGTGCGGGTGATCGATGCGCATACGGCGACGGAGATGCGCAAGATGCTGGCGAGCGTGGTCGATACGGGGGGTACGGCGACCACGGCGCAGGTGGCAGGTTACAGCATTGGCGGGAAGACCGGTACGGCCTATAAGGCCGGTGCGCACGGGTACGACCATTCCAAGTACCGTGCGTCGTTCGTGGGGATTGCGCCGTTGTCTGCGCCGAGGCTGGTGATTGCCGTGTCGGTGGACGAGCCAAAGGCGTCGCAGCACTTTGGCGGTCAGGCGGCGGGTCCGGCGTTTGCGGAAATTGCGTCGCAGGCGTTGCCGTTGTTGGGGATTCGACCCGATCTGCCGGTGCGGCCCGGGGTGATTCTCGCGGCGCCGACTTCCGACACGCCGCCGGACGACAAGGCGTCGCGCGGGTAAGGGGACGGGCTACAGGCCCCCATGAGTCCGTACCCGCTTCATACGCCCGCAGCAGATCGACTTGGGGGCCGGCCGCGTCACTCCACCTTAAAGTCGCGCCGCAACCGGCCCCCAAGTCGATCCCTCACCGAACAGGACCCGACGACACCGACCGAAAAAGAATCGTCGCCACACAAACAGGGCGACCGCAGATCAGTTGCCAGTTCACCAAATCGCAGGACGACCGTAGTGTTGCGGCACAGGATGCTGCGCAAACAATTCGGGTGGGTGAGGAAGTGGAGCGGTGGCGACCGGAGGTTGGGCGGTGGAGAGAACAGGATGTATGACGTGACGGTTGGCGGCCCCTGACGGAGCGACTTTAAGGTGGAGCGCAGTCAGGGGTCGGCAACCGGCGCGGGGTTGGGGAGTGGATTGGGGTGGTGGCGGATGAATGTCGCGGGGTGTCGACGAGACGACGACGCGAGAGCAAAAAAGGCGGTTCGATTATTCGAACCGCCTTTTTTGCACACCCCGAAAGCCGAGAAGCGGGAAAACCAGGCACAAAGAAAAGCAAAAAAACAAACCCCGGAGCCAGCGGGAAGCCAACATCCGGGGTATGACGGAGGCACGGGAAGCGCCTCCGAGAAGCCCTCTCCCCGGTCGACCTGCACCGGAGAAAGTTGCCGGCATTACATGCCCGGCATCATCAGCGAGTTGGCATTGTGCATGATCCACAGCGAGCCGACGAGCACGATGGCCACGATCAGCACGGTGAACAGGAATGCCATCACATTCCAGCGTTGTTCCGACGAGCGGTCCATGTGCAGGAAGTAGATCAGGTGAACGATGATCTGCACGAGGGCGGCGCCGAGAATCAGCGGCAGCACCGTCGACGGCGGCATCGTACCATCCATCACCAGCTTGAACGGCACGACGGTCAGGATCACCGCGAGCACGAAGCCGATCAGGTACGACTTCACGCTGCCGTGGCTGCCACCGGCGGCATTGTGGCCAGCGTCGTGGCCGTGCGATTGCACCGATTTCGTATTGCTCATTTACATCGCTCCCATCAGGTACACGACCGTGAACACGCCGATCCAGACCACGTCCAGAAAGTGCCAGAACAGCGACAGGCATTGCAGACGCGTCGTGTTCGTCGAGGTCAGGCCCTTCTTGCCGATCTGGAACATCAGCACGGCCATCCACAGCAGGCCCGAGGCCACGTGCAGACCGTGGGTCGCCACGAGCGCGAAGAACGACGACAGGAAACCGCTGCGGTTCGGGCCGGCGCCTTCGAGGATCAGGTGGTGGAACTCGTACAGTTCCATCGCGATGAACGCGGCGCCCAGCAGCCACGTGACGGCCAGCCAGCCTTGCACGGCGCCCTTCTTGCCGTTGTGCAGACCGACCATGGCGAAACCGTAGGTGATCGACGAGAACAGCAGGATGAACGTTTCGACCAGCACGAACTTCAGGTCGAACAGTTCCTTGCCCGTCGGACCGCCTGCCGTGGCGTCGCGCAGAACCGCGAACGTCGCGAACAGGCTGGCGAACAGCACCAGGTCGGTCATCAGGTACACCCAGAAACCGAAGATCGTGTTGCCGCCGGTGTCGTGGTGCGCGTGGTCGTGCGCATGCGCATCCGCATGCGCGCCAGAGTGTTTGAGAACTTCGCTCGTCATGATTAAGCCTTTGCTGCTGCGGCCAGCGCCTGATGGTGGGCCGTTTCAATGGCCACCACTTCCGGCGACTGCACGTAGTAGTCGATCGAATCGTCGTTGCTGCGGCAGATGAACGTCACGATCATGCCCACGAAACCGACGATAGCCAGCCACCAGATGTGCCAGATCGCGGCGAAACCGAACACCAGCGAGAACGCGCTGATGATGAAACCGGCGCCCGTGTTCTTCGGCATGTGGATCGGCGCGTAGCTCGTCTTCAGATCGCCCTTGATGCCATGTTCCTTGCGATAGGCCAGCTCGTCGATGTCATGCACGCGCGGCTCTTCGGCAAAGTTGTAGAACTGCGGCGGCGACGACGTCATCCACTCCAGCGTGCGGCCGTTCCACGGATCGCCCGTCGTATCGGCCAGCGCCTTGCGGTTCTTGATCGAGATGACCAGTTGCAGCACCTGGAAGCCGATACCCGCGGCGATGAACAGCGCACCCACCCAGGCGGCGATCAGCCACGGCTGCCATGCGGCGTTTTCGTAGTGGTTCAGACGACGGGTCATGCCCATCAGGCCGAGCACATACAGCGGCATGAACGCGAGGTAGAAGCCGATCAGCCAGCACCAGAAGCTTGCCTTGCCCGTACGCGAATCGAGCTTGAAGCCGAAGGCCTTCGGGAACCAGTAGTTCATGCCCGCGATGTAGCCGAACAGCACGCCGCCGATGATCACGTTGTGGAAGTGAGCAATCAGGAACAGCGAGTTGTGCAGCACGAAGTCCGCGCCCGGCACGGCCAGCAGCACGCCCGTCATACCACCGATCACGAACGTCACGATGAAGCCCAGCGTCCACAGCACCGGCACCGTCATCTGCACGCGACCACGGTACATCGTGAACAGCCAGTTGAAGATCTTCACGCCCGTCGGAATCGAGATGATCATCGTCGCGATACCGAAGAAGGCGTTCACGCTGGCGCCCGAGCCCATCGTGAAGAAGTGGTGCGCCCACACGAGGAACGACAACACCATGATCGCAGCCGTGGCATACACCATCGACTTGTAGCCGAACAGTTTCTTGCCCGAGAACGTCGAGATGATCTCCGAGAAGATACCGAACGCCGGCAGAATCAGGATGTACACCTCCGGGTGACCCCAGATCCAGATCAGGTTGATGTACATCATCGGGTTGCCGCCCAACTCATTCGTGAAGAAATGGAAGTCGAGGTAGCGGTCCAGCGAGAGCAGCGCCAGAGTCACCGTCAGCACCGGGAACGCAGCGCACACCAGCACCATCGTGCACAGCGACGTCCACGTGAAGACCGGCATCTTCATCAGGTTCATGCCCGGAGCGCGCATCTTCAGGATCGTCACGACGAAGTTCACACCCGTGAGCAACGTTCCCAAGCCCGATATCTGCAAAGCCCAGATGTAGTAATCCACCCCCACGCCCGGACTGTATTGAATGCCCGAGAGCGGCGGATAGGCCAGCCAGCCCGTGCGCGCGAATTCACCCACGCCCAGCGACAGGTTCACCAGCGCCGCGCCGGCCACGAACAGCCAGAACGAAAGCGTGTTCAGGAACGGGAAGGCCACGTCGCGTGCGCCGATCTGCAGCGGCACCACGAGGTTGACCAGCCCCGTCATGAACGGCATCGCCACGAAGAAGATCATGATCACGCCGTGAGCGGTGAAGATCTGGTCGTAGTGATCCGGCGGGAGCACGCCCGGCGCATTGTGCGCGAGCATGAGCTGCGTACGCATCATGATGGCGTCGGCAAAGCCGCGCAGCAGCATGACGAGCGCGACGAGCACGTACATCACGCCGATCTTCTTGTGATCGACCGACGTAATCCACTCGTTCCACAGGTACTTCCATTTGCCGAAGTAGGTGAGCAGCGCAATGATGCCCAACCCGCCCAGCACCATCATGCCGACCGCGCCGACGATGATCGGCTCGTGGTACGGAATGGCTTCGAGGGTCAGTTTGCCAAACAGCGTTGACATTGTCGTTTACTCCTTATGCGCATGCGCGGCCGTACCGGCGTGCATCGCGTGCGCACCGGCGTTGTCCATGGCCATGGTCATCGACTGGCCGTTCTGCACCTTGGCGGCGGCGGCCGGAGCCGTCGCGGCGTCCGTGCCCGCGCCCTTCATTTCCATCTTCATGTCCATGCCCTTCATTTCCATGGCGCCGTGGTTTTCATGGCCTTCATGCTGCGTGGCCATGCCAGTCGCCATCGGGGCGTGCAGGATCGACTGGAACATGTTCGCGTCGACCGAGCTGTAATACGTGACCGGCGAGTTCTCGCTCGGCGGCACCAGCGAAGCGTAGCCGCTCTTGTCGAGCACCTTCTTCGACTCGCGCACCTTCTTCACCCATTGCTGGAAATCGTTGTCGCTCATCGCCAGCGTCTTGAAACGCATGCCCGAGAAGCCGCCGCCGCTGTAGTTCGCCGAAATCCCGTCGTACGCGCCGACGTGGTTGGCAATCAGGTGCAGCTTCGTTTCCATGCCGGCCATCGTGTAGACCTGGCTACCCAATTGCGGAATGAAGAACGAATTCATGATCGATTCCGACGTGATCTTGAAATTCACCGGCGTATCGACAGGCACGGCCAACTCGTTGATCGTCGCAATGCCCTGCTCCGGGTAGATGAACAACCACTTGTAGTTCATCGACACCACTTCGACCGTGATCGGCTTCACGTCGCTTTCCAGCGGCTTGTAGGGATCGAGCTCGTGAGTGGAGACCCAGGTGAGGCGGGCAAGAATCACAATGATGACGATCGGCACCAGCCAGACCACGACCTCAATGGCCGTCGAGTGCGACCAGTTCGGCTCGTAGCGCGCCGACTTGTTGCTCGCGCGGTACTTCCACGCAAACCACAGCGTCATCAGGATGACCGGAATCACCACGATCAGCATCAGCCACGTGGCCGTGAGGATCAGGGACTTGTTCTCTACTCCGATCTGCCCTTTAGGGTCGAGCAGCGTCATGTTGCAGCCGGCCAAAAGCAGCGGCGAGCACAAGGCGAGGAGCCTAAACAATCGCGGGTTTCTGTGTTTCTTCATGTCACACGACAGGTTGAGTTGGCCAGCGAACGGCGCAACACGGGCTTACCGGCCTGATGCAGGGTCGCAGGAGGTTGGCAAGGGTTAAGGGGACGGGAGCAGTCGTCGCGCCGGTATTGCACCGGTCGAACTACGACGACTGTGTCATCGAAAAGACGGGAACCGGGGCAGGTTGCCGCCCGCAGACCTCAAGTCACTGTCCGACTTCTTGTCTTTTACTTCCATCACGGTGCGGCATTATGCCGAAGTTTAATTAGCCCGGACATCGCCCAATCGCCTGCGCGACAATGTGTCGCGCAGCCTTCACGCGTACGCGCGCGGCATTTTCAAAGCAGATCGGCACCTTTTGGGCGGTAAACGCTGTGCAATGCAGCAATGCGGGAACGTTCACTGATTTCAACGGGTGCGACGTTGTGTCGCACCCGAATTTGCGGTGTTGCAGCGAAATTGGATGAGACGCACCGGAATGGTGCACATCGGATGGCGGGATGTACGGACGACGTATTCTGCCCCGCTTTTCAGTCGAGCGACAGTCGTACGGCAAAGGCCATGAGTGCCGTCGCGAACGACCAGCGTTGCACTTTTTGGGCAAACGGCCGCGTGCGTAGCCAGTGTGCGATGCGCGCCGCGCCGAAGGCGAGCGCGACGTCGAAAATCGCGCCCACGATGAGCAGCAGTACACCGAGTTCGAGGACTTGCGTCCAGACCGGGCCGGCCTCCGGGTGCACAAACTGCGGCAGCAGCACCGAGCAGAACAGGAGCGCCTTGGGGTTGAGCACGCTCGAGAGCACGCCACGCCGCACGGCGTGTCCGAGCGGCGGCGGCGCGTCGGTGGACGCCGCGGCGGCCTCCATGCCGAACGCCGGCGAGCGCCAGATCTGAATCGCGATCCATGCGAGATAGATGGCGCCCGCGATACGCACCGTCTCGAACAACCACGGCGCGGCGCGCAGCAGCGCGGCCACGCCACAGGCAGAAAGCGTGACGTGCCCGGCGCGAGCAAGCGCCAACCCGAGCGCCGTGGCCAGGCCGTGCCGCACCCCGCGCGTCATGCTGGTCTGCATCACCAGCGCCATGTCCGGGCCGGGCAAAGCGTAGACGACGATCAAGGCGCCAATGAAAACGGTGAGCAACTGCAGCGAAACCATGATGAATGTCCCCTGTGGACCAACGCGACGAAACACAGGAGGAAATGATCGCGCCAATCGGGGAGGGATAGATAGCGTTTTCCACCCCATACAATTCATTTTTTTGATGCTTTCAACTACCAAAACACTAACATCGAAGAAATTCCCTTTCCTCTCAGCGGACTCGAACGCCGCTCGCCCCAGGCTGGAAGGATGAGGGCAACACTTCCCGGCGGCGCCGGTTCGTGGTGGAATGCCGTCTTTTCAGTCGCTTTTGTAGCGGGATATCACAATGAATGATCTCGACGCCACCGACCGGGCGATCCTTGCCATCGTCCAGCGCGACGGCCGTATCTCCAACGCACGGCTTGCCGAGCGCGTGTCGCTGTCCGAAACCCCATGCGCACGTCGTCTCAAGCGGCTCGAGGCCGACGGCCACATCACCGGCTACCGGGCCGAACTCTCGCGCCGGGCACTGGGCCTCGGGGTCATGGCATTCGTGCACGTCCGCTTCGCCGTCCACGATCGCGCGCTCTCCGAAAAGTTCGAGCGCGAAGTGCAGGCGATCGATCGCATCGTGTCGTGCCACAACATTTCCGGCAGCGCCGACTACCTCCTCGGCGTGGTCGCCACCGATCTCGACGACTACGGCCTGTTCACGCGCGACGTGCTGCGCGCCCTGCCCGGCGTCTCGTCCATCGAATCGATGCTCTCGCTGTACGAAGTCAAGCGCGACACCGGCGCACCGCTGCTCTAATGGGCCGCTGGCGTGGCGCGGCGTCCGTTTGCCCTTAGAATGGCGGCCTGACCCGACCTCAGGTGCCACATGCCGGACGCCATGCCTGCCGTACCTTCCCAGCCGTCTTCGTTGTCCCCCTCGCCTTCGTCCTCCCCGACCACCGACGACACGCTGATGTTCGACCTCGCGCCCGTCTCGCTCTGGCTCGAGGACTTCAGCGGCGTGCAGCAACTCTTCGACACATGGCGCGCACAGGGCGTGACCGACCTGCGCGCGCACTTCAAGGCGGACCCGGCCCACGTGTCGGCGTGCTCGCAGCGCATCCGGGTCGTCAAGGTCAACCGGCGCACGCTGTCGATGTTCAACGCGCCGTCGCTCGATACGCTCGTGGCCAACCTGCCGCGCGTGTTCCGCGACGACATGCTCAAGACGCACATCGAAGAGCTCTGCCAGCTCTGGGACGGCCGCACCCACTTCACCAGCAAGACCGTCAACTACACGCTCGACGGGCGGCGCCTCGACGTGCTTCTGCACGGCACGGTCCTGCCCGGCCACGAGGACACGCTCGCGCGCGTGCTGATCTCGCTCGAAGATGTCACCGAACTCGAGCATGTACGCCAGCGCGTGACGATGGGCGAGCAGTACGCCCGCGGACTTTTCGAATACTCGCCAGTCTCGTTGTGGGTGGAGGATTTCAGCGCCATCAAGATGCTGCTCGACGATGCACGCGCCCGCGGCATCACCGACTTCCGCACGTTTACCGACGTGCACCCCGAGTTCGTCGAGCGCTGCATGACCGAGATTCATGTGCTCGACGTGAACCGCCACACGCTGGCGATGTTCGTCGCGCCGGACAAGGCCACCTTGCTCTCGCATCTGCCCGACGTATTTCGCGACGACATGCGCCACAACTTTCGCGAGCAGCTCATCGACCTGTGGGACAACAAGCTATTCCAGCAGCGCGAAGTCATCAACTATGCGCTCGACGGCAACGAGATCAACGTCCACCTGCAGTTTGCCGTGCTGCCCGGCCATGAAGCGCGCTGGGACCTGGTGCTCGTTGCGCTCACCGACATCACCGCGCGCAAGAAGGCGGAGTCGTACCTCGAATTCCTCGGCAAGCACGACGTGCTCACCAAGCTGCGCAACCGCTCGTTCTACGCGGACGAACTCAACCGGCTCGAACGCAAGGGACCGTATCCCGTCACGGTGATCGTGGCCGATCTGAATGGCTTGAAGGGCGTGAACGACCAGCTCGGCCACGCGGCGGGCGACGCCTTGCTGCGCCGCGCCGGCGAGGTGCTGGGCAAGGCAACGGTCGCGCCGCAGATAGCCGCGCGCATCGGCGGCGACGAATTCGCGCTGCTGCTGCCCTCGACCGATGCAAGCGGCGGCGCCGCCATGATCGAGAGCATTCGCCAGCTCGTGGAGCTGAACAACTCTTTCTATCCGGGCACGCCACTCTCATTCTCGATGGGCACCGCCACGTGCGAGGCCGGCGAGCGGCTCGAAGCCGCCATCCAACGCGCCGATCTGCTGATGTACGAAGAGAAGCGCAACCACTACGCCGGCACGGTGAACGGGCGCCGCGCGCTGGACGCCGTGTCGTCCGGCTCAGGCGACGCCGGCACGTAAGCGGGCGCGTTGCTCAGCGGCTCGCAAATCTCCGCGAGCCAGTCGACGAAAGCCCGCACGCGAGGCGATATTCGCTTTTGCGCCGGATACGCCGCCGAAAGCCGCAACGTCGGCGGCGGGCACTTCGGCAACACCGGCACGAGCCGCCCCGAGGCGAGATAAGGGGCCGCGGCGAGCAACGTCGGCTGGATCAGGCCAAGGCCTTCCAGTCCCGCGGCGAGATAAGCGGCCTCGTCGCCGACATGCAACTGCCCGCGCGTGCGCACGCACGTTGCCTTCGCGCCAATCGTCAATGTGAGATCGCCGCAACGCGCCGGGAGCGGTGTCAGCCCCTCCATCTCGACCTGCCGGCCCGCGCCGGGCACCCCGAGCGTTTCGACGGGCGCCGTCAGCCATTTCACCGAAGTATGCGTGGCGAGGTCGTCGGGGTTCCCGGGCGTGCCATGAAGATCGAGATAGCGGCGACTCGCGCATGTCACCCGAGGCAGATCGCCGAGATGGCGCGCCACGAGCCGCGAGTCCGGCAACTCGCCCAGCACCACGCCACAGTCGACGCCGTCGCCGCGCCAGTCGCCGTGCGCGGGCGTCGCATCGAGCGCGATCTCGAGGCCCGGATAGCGCGCCTGAAAACCGGCCAGCGACGGCATCACGACTTCACGCGCGATGACCGGCGGCAGGACCACGACGAGACGTCCGCGCAATTGGGTCTGTGCTCCGAAGAGTCCCGACTCCACCTCCTCCACGTCGGCGAGGATCGCGGCACACCGTTCGTAATACGCCGCGCCCTCCATCGTGAGGGCGACGCGACGCGTCGAGCGCGTGAACAGCGCCACGCCGAGCCAGCGTTCGAGATGCTGCACCTGGGTAGTGGCGGTGGCGCGCGGAATATCGAGCGACAGCGCCGCCTTCGTGAAGCTG
Organism: Pandoraea pulmonicola; assembly: GCF_000815105.2. Taxonomy (NCBI): domain Bacteria; kingdom Pseudomonadati; phylum Pseudomonadota; class Betaproteobacteria; order Burkholderiales; family Burkholderiaceae; genus Pandoraea; species Pandoraea pulmonicola. The sequence goes on from NZ_CP010310.2 coordinate 4,207,382, forward strand.
CCAACGTCGGCCACGCGCACGAAAGTGCGCATGGCGGTGATGCGATCGATCATGATGCCTCCTGCCCCGTGACGGGAGCGGCCACCTTGCCGCGCATTGCCAGAACCGCCGCACCGGCCGGGGCCAGCGCGAACGTCGCAAACAGCCAGACCGCCGCGCGCTGCACTTCGGCAAGCGCGCCGTCGGCCAGGCCGGCCGAATTGGCGACCAACCCCGCGAGGGCCGAGCCGAGCGCCATCGAATACAACTGCACCGTGGTGATCGACGCCGACGCGAGGTGCGCTTCGCCCGGACGCGCCGCCGTCATCACGCGAGTCAGCAGATGCGGCCAGCCCATGCCGACGCCCACGCCCACCGCGAACAACGCGAAGCAGATCGACGCCACACCGGTGTTCGTCGCGAAGAGCGACGCTTGCGGCAACAGCCAGGCCAGCGCCAGCATGCCGATCGTGACGATCACGGGGCCGAGGCGCACGCGTCGCTCGGCCGCCTCGCCGTGGCGCCCCGCGCTCGTCATCGAACCGACCGACCACCCCGCCGCCATGAGGGCCGCGAGGTAGCCAGCGGCGAACGGCGTCTGGCCGTGAATCGTCTGCAGGAAATAAGGCACGTAGATTTCGCTCGTCGTCGCCAGCCCAAGCAGGCTCATCGCGGCGTACAGACTGCCCAGGCGTGTGCGCAGCGAATACGCACCGGTCGGCATCAGACGCGGCTGTGCATGTCGCGCGCTGCGCTCGCGCCGCGCGAGCCACCACGCCAGCCCGAGTCCCACGACGACCCATGCGGCCGCCATCGCATGCGAGTCGACGACGGCGCCGAGCGAGATGGCGACGGCCGAAGCGCACAGCAGGACGACCTTGAACCAGGGCACGGCATGCGCTTCACCGGTGGCGTTCGACGCCTCGTTGCCCGCCGTTGCGCTCGCCCGTCCCGGCGCCACTTGCGCACGGATGATCAGACCGAGGCAGACGACCACCGGCAAAAGCGACCAGAAGGCCCAGCGCCAGTGTCCGAGTTGTGCGAACACGCCGCCGACCGCCGGCCCGCACAAGGTGGCCACACCCCACATCCCCGAGACGAGACCCATCGCGCGCGACCACAGCGGTGGCGCAAAGACGATGCGGATCAACGCATAACTGAGTGCGAGAAGAATGCCGCCGCCGAAGCCCTGCAGGGTGCGGCCGGCGAGCATCCAGGGCATGTCGGGCGCGGCCGCGCACACGATCGTGCCCGCGCTGAAACCGAGCAGCCCGGCAAGATAGGCCGCGCGCGGCCCGAGCGCGGTGAGCATCTTCGACGCGAATACCGAGCCGAGAATCGAGGCGACAACGAAGAGCGTGGTGTTCCACGAATACAGATCGAGCCCCCCGATGTCTTTCACGATGGACGGCAACACTGTCGTCGCCACATACACATTGGTCGCATGCAGGGCGACGCCGCCCGCCAGGGCCAGCGAGCGCCAACCGTTGTTACCTCTCAACAAATCGTGCCAGCCCGGCGCCGTGGCGTTCGTCATGTTCGTTGTCATGAATGGACAGCCGCCCGTGGGCGGACTAATATGCAAGAAAGTTCTTGGATATTACATGCCTCACGATGAATTACCCAAATACCCCCTTGGATAATAGGGCGACAACGCCGAATGCCGGGCACGAGCGCGTGCTGCACTGGCTCAAGACGCAGGGCCCCGCGTCGACGGCGGAAGTCGCGTCAGGCCTGGGCATCACGGCTGAAGCGGCGCGTCAGCAAGTCCAGAGGCTGGTGGCGGAAGGTTGGCTCGTCGGCGAGACGATGCCCGCGCGTGGCGCGGGCCGTCCCCGGCGAGCGTGGACGTTGACCGAGGCCGGCCACGGCCGCTTTCCGGATGCGCACCCGCAGTTGACCGTGCAACTGATCGGCTCGATTCGCCAGTTGTTCGGCGAAGACGGCCTCGATCGCCTGATCGCACAGCGCGCGGCCGACACCCGCCTGCACTACAAGCAGGCCATCGACGGCCTGCCGAGTCTGTCGGCGCGGGTGCAGAAGCTCGCGGAGATTCGATCGGCGGAGGGGTACATGGCACGCGTGGAGCGCGACGGCGACGACTGGCTGCTGATCGAAGACCATTGCCCCATCTGCGCGGCGGCGAAGACGTGTCAGGGCTTTTGCCGCTCCGAGCTGGAACTGTTCCAGGAGTTGATCGGCGAGCGCGGCACCGTCTCGCGCGAGACGCACATCCTCGCCGGCGGGCAGCGCTGCACATACCGCGTGAGTCCGTGCTGAATCCGTAGCTCGCCTATTGCAGCGCCCTCAACCGAGCGTCGCTTCGTTTCAGCGCGGCTGAAACGCAATCAGGCTCATGCCGACGAGCGCGACAGCCACGCCCGCCACGTCCCATGACGTCGGACGCAAACCGTCAACGAGCCACAACCACACGATCGCGACCCCGATGTAGACGCCGCCATAGGCGGCATAGACGCGTCCGGCCGCCGAGGGATGCAGCGTGAGCAGCCACGCAAACAGGGCCAGCGACAGCGCACCGGGAACGAGCAGCCAGACGCTGCGCCCCTGTTTGAGCCAGAGCCACGGCAGATAGCAGCCGACGATTTCGGCCACCGCCGTCGCGACATAAAGCAGAAAGGTTTTCATGGTGCGATTATGCCGGGCGCCGGTGTACCACGCCATGTCGGACAGTGCGCCTCGCCGATGGCCTACAATGCCGCGTTCACCGGAGAAGCTCATGGAATCGTTGGAATCGCGTGTCGTCGAACTCGAAATCAAGGCGGCGTTTCAGGAAGACCTGCTCGAGACGCTCAACGAGATCGTCACCCGTCAGGAACAGCAGATCGACCTGCTGCAAAAGCAGTTCAAGGCCCTGTATCAGCAAATGCAGTCGCAAGGCCAGAGCGGTGGCAACGACGGCAATCCGCGCCACGAAATCCCGCCGCACTATTGAGTCGGCAAATCGCCCGACCCCGCCGGATTCGCTGAACTCGCCGAACGCTTTGAATCCGCCGGCACGGCAGCCTCGGCGAGCCCTGCGGATCGCGAATGGCAAAACGCGGCGTCCAGAACGAATCCCCGCCGCGCGAGTCACATCTGCATCGACGTTCCCGGCACGGCCATGCCGCGCCCGCCCCCGGACATGCGCAACATGACTTCTCCCCGCTCGCCATATCGCTCACACCAGTTCGCCGGCCCCGACAGCCTCGAACCGCTCGGCACCACCGATCCGGCGCGTCGCGACGTGTTGCGCATGACGGCCGCCGGCCTGCTTGGCCTCCTGCTCGTTCCGTTCACGCGCCCGGCCGCCGCGGCCTACAACATCTGGACCGGCGAATACACGATGACGCGCAAGGAGATCGAGGCCGCCGTCGACAAGCGCTTTCCGACGACGCTCAACTACGGCCAGTTGCTGAGCGTCGAGCTGACACATCCGCGGATCGGCTTCAATCCGCAGGCCAATCGCGTCAACACGCAAGTCGATGCACAGTTGCAGAACGTGCTGCTGCAAGGCCAGCCGCTCAAAGGCGTGCTGGCGATCTCCAGCGCGTTGAAGTACGACCCGGTCAAACGCGCCATACTGCTCGACAATCCCAGCGTCGAGCGTGTGGATGTGAACGGCATGCCGCCCGCCTACGGACAGCAATTGACAGCTATCGGCGGCACCGTGGCGCAGCAGGTGCTCAATCAATATCCGCTCTACACGTTCAAGCCCGAGCAATTGCGCTACGGCGGACGCGAGGTCGAACCGGGCGCGATCACCGTGCTGCCCGACGGCATCAAGGTGGAAGTGAAGACGAAGTGACGGACGTGACGGTCGAACGGCAGCGGCGTCAGCGCGACATTCGCGCACCGGACACGCCACAACGAAAAAGGGCAGCCCGCGGGCTGCCCTTGTCACGACCGGGCGAGAGTCTCCGGCCGTCCTGACACAACGTTGACCTGGCTCAGACCACCGTCAGCGTCACGTCGATGTTGCCGCGCGTGGCGTTCGAGTACGGGCACACGACGTGGGCCTTTTGCACGAGCGCTTCGACCGTGGCGCGATCGACGCCCGGCACGCTGATCTTCAGTTCGGCCTGAATGCCGAAGCCCGTCGGGATCTGACCGATGCCCACGCTGCCATCGATTTTCGTGTCGGCAGGCAGTGCGATCTTTTCCTTGCCGGCGACGAACTTCAACGCGCCCAGGAAGCAGGCCGAATAACCGGCGGCGAACAATTGCTCCGGGTTGGTGCCGCCAACGCCGGGGCCGCCCATTTCCTTGGGCACCACCAGCTTGACGTCGAGCACGCCGTCGGACGAGACGGCACGGCCATCACGGCCTCCCGTGGCGGTGGCATGAGCGGTGTACAGCACTTTTTCGATCGACATGACGAACTCCTGGTAAGTAGACGAATTTCACTTCCAAACTTCGACCGCGGCAGCCGGACGCGCCCTCGCGGCGCCTCTGCAAACCCCACGATCAACCTGACATGCGCACATCCGACATCTAAGCAGACGCCAGATGCACGCGTGTGTTCCCGAGTCGACGATGCTGGCGAAATCCGCGCACAACGCCGTCGACGATCTTAATGCACCTGCTGGAACCCAACGGTGAACGCTCTCCGCCGCCCTGTCCCGTTTCCTGCAATCCAAAGAAATCTATCTACTGGAAGATAGATTTCGAATCCCAAATAAACGGGAGACTTCGCTCCCGTGACACCCGACCTCTTGCACTCTACGCCCTACACCCTACCGCACACGGACGCGACCACGTCTTCCAGTCGTGACGGCGCGCGAAACAGCCGCGATGCCATCACACTGCCCTGGAACCCCGCAAACAGCGCACGGGCGGTCGCTTCAGGCGACGACGTCAACAGCAGCGATCCTTCGCCCACGCCTTGCGCGAGCACCGTCGCCAACCACGCCTCGTGCTTCGCGAAGAACCGTTGTACGGCGTCGCGAACCGTTTCCGGCAGTGTCTCGATGTCCGCGGCGAGCATGCCGCACAGACAGATCCGATGTCCGTCCGCGGCAATCCGCCCAAACCCCTGCGCGTACTGCGAGAGCTTCTTCGCAGGGGGCAACCTCTCGTCGATGCCAGCCACGCCTTCGTCGATGGCCGCCTCGTAAGCCTTGATCGCTTCGAGCACCAAGTCTTCCTTGGCGGGGAAGTAGTAGTGGATGCTCGACGTCTTCACCCCGACGCGCTCGGCCAGATCCCGATAGCTGAAGCCGTTGTAGCCTCGCGTCATCAGGAACGTCTGCGCATGATCGAGCAGTTGGTCCCGGACGGACGATGCGGCTTGCGATGTCGTTTTGCGATTCATGGAACGGAGTTTATCTATCAGTAGATAGATAAACAAGTCCTTTCGTCGCTTTTGCCGATTGATTTTTTCGATGGACGGAATAGCGAGGGATGCGGCTTCTACCTTTGGCCGTCCGCAAAGAAAAACGGCGGCCGACCAGAACCGCCCCGCAAGCGTTGGACCGATGTCCAACGCCGAGGAGTCGCACTGACCGAGCCGCTGTATTGGCGGTGACGTCTACGCGCGTGCGCGTCGCGCGACGATCAGAAGTCGATCTTCGCGTTCAGGCTGACCATGCGCGGGTCGGCCGCCTTGATGTAGTTGTCGTACTGATACTCCCAGTACTTGCGGTTGGTGAGGTTGGTCACGGCTGCGCGCAACGTCACGTCCTTGCCCGCAACGCGCGTGCGGTAGGTCGCGCCGAGGTTGATCAACGTGTAACCCGAAACGGTCAGAGAGTTCTGCGGATTGAGCGCCGTGCGGCCGTTGTAGCGGATGTCGCCGCCGACCGACAGGCCGGGTACGTAGGGAATCTTGTACTCGACGTTGCCCGAGAGCACGAAGCGCGGCGCGCCGCCCACGCGATTGCCGTCGAAGCCGTTCGTGCGGGCGTACCAGCTGTCGAGCGCCATCGCGCTTGCGCCGACCGTCCACAGCGGGCCGAGCTTCACCGAGCCTGCGAGTTCGATCCCCTGGTAGATCGACTGACCGTCCGACACGCGGGCGTTGGCGCCGTTCGTGTAGACGGCGCCGCGCTCGATGCGGAAGAGCGCCGCCGTCGTGCTCCAGTTGCCCTGCTCCGTCTTCACGCCGACTTCGTACTGACGGCTCTTGAACGGGTTGAGCACCGCGCCGGCGTTCGCATAGGTCGAGCCGACCACTTCACCGGCTTCCAGCGCTTCCACGTAGCTCGCATAAGCCGTGGTGTTCGCCGCGAGCTTGTACATCACGGCGAGCGTCGGCGTGAACACACCGTTCGTCGAATACGTCGACAGCCCTTGCGCGTTGGTCTGGTTGTAATTCGTGAAGCGCACGCCGCCCAGCACCGACCAGCGTTCCGTAAGTTGCACCGTGTCGGCCGCGAAGACCGAGCGCTGTTCGATCGCGCTCGAGCGCTGCGCCTTCAGCGGGGAACCGTCGCCATGGAACTGGTACGACGCGCCCTGGTACAGATTGCCCGAGTACGTCGAGAAAATATTGCCCGGATTCGGCGTCGATGGGCTGTACAGGTACTGGTAGTCGTTCGTCTGGTATTGCGACGCGTAGCCGAACGTCAGGCTGTGCGTAAACGGTCCGGTGCGGACCTTGCCTTCGGCAGTGATCTGCCACGCGTGGAATGTATTGATTTCGTCGCCCAGATCGTTCAGGCCGCGGTAGTCGCCCGCGCCATTGAGCAGATACAGCGTGGCTTCGTTGCGGTCCCGCGTCGACTTGTTGTACGTGAAGTTGGCCGAAACCTTCCAGTCCGGATTGATCTGGTAATGCAGACCGGTGTTGTAGAACTGGGTGATCGTGTTCAGGTGCGTGGCCTGCGTCTGCAGATTGGCGTTCGATATGTCGATCGGACCCGGCAACTGGTTGCCCCGGAAGTTCGCCGTGGAGAGCGAGGGCGACGTGCCCGTCGCGCGCCGATCCTGGTACATCGCGTTGAAGTCCCACGTCAGGTCCGGGGTGATGCGCGCATCGAGCGCGAGCGAGACCGTGTCGCGGTTCAGGTTGCCATCGGTGTATGTGCGACCTTCCTCGTGCGTGTAGTTCAGACGGGCGCCGAACATGTCGTTCGGGCCGGCGCGGCCGCCCAGATCGACGTGCTCGCGCCAGATGCCGTCCGAATGGAAGCCCACGTCCACGCTGGCGATGCGCTCGTCCGTCGGCTTCTTGGTCACGTAGTTCACCACGCCGCCCGGCGCGACGAAACCGTACATGAATCCGGTGAGGCCCTTGAGCAGTTCCACGCGTTCGAACTGCTCGTAGGGCATCGTCACGCCGTAGGTCATCACCGGCATGCCGTCGAGCTTGAAACCGTATTGCCAGTCGATCGGCATGCCGCGCACGTAGATGTAGCCGGCCCACGCGTCGAAAGCGTTACTGCCGTCGGTGACCGACGCGTCCGTCGAGAACACGTCGCCGAGCTTGGCCGGCTGACGCTGTTCGAGCTGTTCCTGGCTCACCACCGTGGTCGAGAACGGCGTGTCGAGCTGGCTGCGCGAGCCGAGCGCGCCGGACTGCACCGGCTGCTTGAGATTCTGCGGCGTCTCGCGCAACACCGTACTCGTGACGGTGGTCGCGCTGAGTTCGGCCTGGGCGCCGACGCCCGTGCCTGCGGTGGCATCGGCGGCGGCAGGGCCAGCCGCACCGGCAGCGCCGCCCGGACTCGACTGAGCGAAAGCGGGGACCGCGGCGAAGACGAGGCAGGTGGCCAACGCCAGCGGCGCCATGGCGCTGCGAGGCAGGAAGGCGTCGCGCGCGACGAAGCGACCGTTCGCACGCGGCGTGCGAGGGGCGTGAACGAAAGACATGCTGGAATTCCCGTGTGACTAGTGAAATCTTTTTTATTAATGAGAATCGTTAACGTTCTCATTTAAGTTTTGGGATATTAACAAACCTCGGCGCGACGTCAACGAGTGTTGTCACGAGGTGGCAGCGACAGCACAGAAATACAACATTTCCAATCCTTACCGGCGTTCCGTGATATTGCGCGAGCTCACGCCTCGGGCGGCGCAGGCCGTCTCGGCGCGCTCACCAGCGTCGACATCACGTCGCGCATCCACGCGTTGGCCGGATCGTTGTGAAAGCGCGAATGCCAGTGCAGATGCAGATCGTAGGCGGGCACATTGAACGGCAACGGCACGAGTCTCACGCGGGCGAAGTCGGCAAACCGGCGACCGACCGAGAGCGGCACGGTGGCGATCATGTTCGAGTCGGCAACGATGAACGGCACGCCCATGTAGCGCGGCAGCGAGAGTCGCACGTTGCGATGCACGCCCAGCCGCTCCAGCGTTTTCTCGAAGTAATCGGCGCGACGCCCCTCCGGGCGCACCGCCACATGGTCGGCGGCCTCGTATTCCTCCTTCGTCATGGTCTGCCCGATGTCCGGATGGTCGACGCGCATCACGCACACGAACGAGTGCTGATACAGCAGCTTCTGGCGAATGGACGCGCTCTCCAGATCCGGAAACACCCCCACCGCGAGCGCGATGTCGCCCTCCGTCAGCCCGACTTCGAGCTCCTGCGGCGTGGGCGCGACCGTCTTGATCTTCACGTGCGGCGCCACGCTGTCCAGATGCTTCAGCAGGCGCGGCAGAAACACCATCTCGCCGATATCCGACATGCACATCACGAACGTCTCGCGTGAAGACGCCGGATGGAAGGTGGGCCGCGGCAGGATCTCATCCTGGATCAGATACAGCATGCGCGTGACCGGCTCGGCCAGTTCCTGCGCCCGCGCGGTCGGCTCCATGCCGCGTGCGGAGCGCACGAAGAGCGGATCGTCGAACATCAGGCGCAATTTCGAGAGCGCAAAGCTCATGGCCGGCTGGCTCAATCCGAGCACGATCCCCGCCTGCGTCACGCTGCGCGTGCGCATCATCGCATCGAAGGCCTTGAGCAGATTCAGGTCGACTTGGTGTATGTCCATCGAATATCCATATTTTGGATTTACCAAATAAATTGAATCGAATTGACGGATTATATTCGGCTACCTAGCATGAGTCACCGTCTTCGAGAGGCCCCGAAGAGTGCGTCCGGGACGGCGTTTTTCACCAAAAAAACGTTGGAGTGAGACAACCATGCCTCGTCGTTTGCGAAGCAATTTCCCCCGTGGTTCCTATCTGTGGGCGGTGCGTGCCGCTCAGTGGCGCGCCCTCGGCATCGCCGAAGAAGATCTCGAAAAACCGAAGATCGCCATCGTCAACTCGTCTTCCGAACTCGCCAGTTGCTTCAGCCATCTCGATGGCGTGGCCGCCGCCCTCAAGGAAGCCATCCGAGCCGCCGGCGCCCTGCCCTTCGAGATTCGCACGGCCGCGCCGAGCGACTTCATTACCGGCGCTGGTGCACGCGGCGCCTACATCCTGTCGGCCCGCGATCTCGTTACCAACGACATCGAAGTCGCCGTCGAAGGCGCGCTGCTCGACGGCATGGTATGCCTCGCCTCGTGCGACAAGACCGTGCCCGGTCAGTTGATGGCCGCCGCCCGACTCGACATCCCCAGCCTCATCGTCGCCTGCGGTTACCAGGCGAGCGGCGAATATCGCGGCAAGCACGTCGATATCGAAGACGTGTTCGTCGGCGCCATGCACGTCGTGACCGGCGACCTGCCGGTCGATGAACTCGTCGGCATGAGCCGCAACGCCATCCGCGGACCGGGCGTGTGCTCGGGCCTCGGCACGGCGAACTCGATGCACCTCGTGTGCGAAGCCCTCGGCATGGCGCTGCCCGGCAGCACGCCGGTGGCGGCCAACAGCGCGCGGATGTTCGAGACGGTGCGCGAGGCAGGCAAGCGTATCGTCGAGATGGTCGAGGCCGATCTCACGCCGCGCCGGATTCTCACCCCCGGCGCGTTTGCCAACGCCGCCATGGCGGTGCTCGCCGTGGGCGGCTCGATCAACAGCGTCAAGCACCTGCAGGCAGTCGCCGCCGAAGCGCAGTGCGACGTCGACGTCTATCACCTGTTCGAATCGCTGGCCGACCGGATTCCCGTGCTCACGGGCATCCGCCCCGTCGGCGAGGACACCATCGAGGCGTTCGACGCCGCCGGCGGCTCACGCGGCGTACTGCGCCGTCTGCTGCCGTGGCTGCACGGCGATGCGCTCACCGTCAGTGGCACGACCATGGCGCAGAACGTGCAGGACGCGCCGATTCACGACGACGACGTGATCCGCCCGATCGAGCGCCCCTTCGCGTCGCGCCCGGCCATCGTGTTGCTGCGCGGCAACCTCGCGCCGGAAGCGGGCATCGTGAAGTTCGGCATCTCGCCCGACAAGGCGCGTCGCTTCGAAGGCTCGGCGCTTTGCTTCGATACGTCGGACGCCGCCATCGAGGCGCTGCGTCGCGGCGACATTCGTCCGGGTCACGTGGTAGTGATGCGCGGAGCAGGCGTGTGCGGCGGCCCGGCCATGGGCGGCGGCGCGTCGCGCGTGGTGTTCGCCATCGACGGCGCCGGACTGAGCGAGTCGGTCGCACTGCTCACCGACGGCCATCTCTCCGGGCTCGTGTGCAAGGGGCTCGTGGTGGCGGAGATCGCTCCCGAAGCCGCCACCGGCGGCCCGCTGGCGCTCGTGCGCGATGGCGACACCATCGTCATCGATCTCGATACGCGACGCTGCGATGCGTTGCTCGACGAGGCGCAATGGGCCGAGCGCCGCGAACAGTGGCGCGCACCGGCGGCCAGCGCCCAACGCGGCTGGCTGAAGCTGTATCGCGAGAACGTCTCGTCGATGCCGCGGGGCGCCGTGCTGAGCGGTCGCAGCGACGACGGAGAACACGCATGAGCGCCCCGGCCGCGGTCGACGTCGATCAGATCGTCGAGACACAGAAGGTCGGCGGTTTCTCGATTCGCATCATCGTTCTGATGGGGCTGATGATGCTCACCGAGGGCTACGACCTCGGCGCCCTGTCGTTCGCCGCACCGGCCATCGGCCGCGCCTGGGGCATCGACCGCGGGGCGCTCGGCCCGGCGTTCGGTGCGTTCGTCTTCGGCACGATGCTCGGGGCGTTCGTCCTCGGTTACCTGGGCGACGTGATCGGACGCAAGCGCGCGATTCTCGTCGGTTCGAGCATTCTCGCCGTGTTCACGCTGGCCGTGGTGTTCGCGAGCGACCTGCGCACGCTGCTCGTGCTGCGCTTCATCGCGGGTGTCGGCATCGGCGGCGTCGTGCCCAACGCCATCGCGTACATGACGGAATTCGCGCCGCGCCGCCTGCGTGCCACGTGGGTCACGCTGATGTACACGGGATACAGCGTGGGCACCGGTCTGGGCGGCTTGGTCGCCGCGTGGATGATTCCGCACTTCGGCTGGCAGGCGATCTTCGTCATCGGCGGGGTGGGGCCGTTGCTGGCCGCCGTCATGCTGGTGCTCTGGGTGCCGGAGTCGATCCGCTTTCTCGCGCTCAAGAGGCGCCGCGCCGACGAGATCGCCCGCGTCGCCGCGCGGCTTCATCCCGGCAAGGTCTTCAACGCACAGATGCGGTACGTGGTCGGCAGCGAGGCGTCGGGCACGCAGCACGCCCGTCTGCGGGAACTCCTTGCCGGCCGACTGCGGCGCATCACCCCCATGCTGTGGGCCGTCTACGTGGCGAACTCGATGGCGCTGTTCTTCCTCGTGAGCTGGCTGCCGATGCTCATCGAAGCCATCGGCGTGCCGCCGGCGCGTGCGGCACTCGTATCCAGCGCCTTTTCCGTCGGCGGCACCATCGGCGGGCTGGCGTTGATGCGCTTCGTCGACACGCGTGGCGCGCTGATCGTCGCGGTGCTGCCGGTGATCGGCTGCCCGCTCGTGGCCGCCCTCGGCTCGGGTATCCCGGAAAGCGCCCTGATCGCAGCGGTCTTCATGATCGGCTTTTGCGTCGTCGGCGCGCAGTTCGGCCTGAACGCCGTGGCGGCGATGGTCTATCCCACGGCCTTGCGCGCCAAGGGCGTGGGCGTGGCGGTCGGCATTCAGAAGATCGGCGCCATCGCGGGCCCGGTCATCGGCGGCGCCCTGCTCTCGCTTCACTGGCCCGTCAGCGCGCTGTTCTACTTCGGCGCCGTGCCGGTCGGCCTTGTGGCGATCTTCGCCTTCGCACTCGGCATGCTCCATCGCCACGACGGCGGCGAGCCGGAAGACGCCGCGCCGCATCCCGCCAGGTCCGCGTAAGTGCACCAGCGTCACCCACAGAACATTCCACAGGAGACAACATGCTTCACGTCACTGCGATGCGCGCGTCGACGGCGAACGCGAGCCCGACGCCCGCCGACTTCGTCGGCCTCGTGCACGACTTCGATACCGCGGCGCCAGTTGGCCCCGACACCGCGCGCGCCATCGACGACGCGATGACGCGCTACGGCGTGCTCGTGTTTCGCGGGCAGTCGCTCACGCCGCGGCAGCAGCTCGACTTCGCCAGCGCGCTCGGCCCGCTCGACGTCGGCTTCAAGCGCGTGGCCAGGCCGCACAACCGCCTCGGCCACGACACGCTCGCCGACATCTCCAATCTCGACGAGAGCGGCGCGATCGCCAGTCGCGAGCATCGCCGCATCGTCGGCAACATCGCCAACCAGTTGTGGCACAGCGACAGTTCGTTCCAGCGCCCCTCGGCCCGCTACTCGATGCTCTACGCCGTGGTGGTGCCGCCCGTGGGCGGAGAGACGGAGTTCGCCGACATGCGTGCCGCGTTCGAAGCGTTGCCGGCCGATCAGCAGGCGTCGCTGCGCGAACTGGAGGCCGAGCACGATGCCCTGCACTCGCGCTTCTTTCTCGGCGACACCGAGTACGACGACGCGCAGCGCGCCGCGATTCCACCGACGGTCTGGCCGCTGGTGCGCCGGCATCCGGGCGGGCGGTCGTCGCTCTTCATCGGCGCGCATGCGAGTCGCATTCTCGACATGACGCTCGCCGAAGGCCGCATGTTGCTGCTCGATCTGCTCGAGCACGCCACGCAGCCGGCGTTCGTCTATCGACACACGTGGCAGCCCGGCGATCTGGTGATGTGGGACAACCGCTGCACGTTGCATCGCGGCCGGCGCTTCGATCTCTCGCAGCGCCGCGAGTTGCGACGCGCCACCACGCTCGATGCCTGAGACGCCTGGACGTCCACGACCCACGCTAATTTCGCCCCCGTCATCGGTCTTCACCAAGGAGTTTCCTCTCATGCAATTGACCTCCGACGAGCAAGCCATGCTCGACGGCGCCCAAGGCCCCGCCGTACAAAAGGCCATGGATCTGCTGGTGCGCTATGGCGAGGCGCTCGGTGCCGAGCGCCTCGTCGACACCAACAACGTGTGCGGCACGCTGGGCGCCACCACGCCGTTCCTGCGTGACTTCGGCACGCGCGGCGGCGCGCTCGATCTCGACGCCGTGTTCTCCGAGTTCAACCTGGACAGCGCCGAAGTCGTGCCCGTGCCGCCGATGAAGGCCTACAGCAGCCATCTCCAGCAGGGCTTCGATCCCGAGCACGCCGAGCGACAGGGCATTGCGCCGGAAGTCGTCAAGCTGTATCGCGCGGGAGAGGCGTACGCCGGCCGGCTCGGCGTGCAACCGCTGCACACGTGCGCCCCCTACCAAGTCGGCAACGTGCCCGTGCGCGGCGAGCATTGCGCCTGGATGGAATCGTCGGCCGTGGTGTACATCAACGCGGTGCTCGGCGCGCGCAGCAACGCCGAAGGACGCGAGAGCGCGGGCGCCGCCATGGTCACCGGCAAGATCCCGTACTGGGGCCTGCACCTCACGGAGAACCGCTACGGCACCGACCTCGTGCAGGTGGACGTGCCGATCGACAACGTCTTCGAATGGGGACTGCTCGGCTATTACGTCGGCGAAGTCGTCTCGGAGGGCATTCCCGTGGTGCAGGGCATTCACGGGCCGGCCAACCTGCCGCGCTTGAAGCACTTCGGCGCCGCGGCCGCGTCCTCCGGCGGCGTCGAGATGTATCACATCGTCGGCATGACGCCCGAGGCGCGCACGCTCGACGAAGCGTTGGGCCCGCGCAAGCCGCGCCAGACGCTGCGCTACGGCCCCGCCGAACGACGTCTCGCCTACGAGCACGTGAACACCACCGCGCGCGATCGCGACGTCGACTTCGTGATGCTCGGCTGCCCACACTACTCCATCGAACAGATCTGGGAAGTCTGCCAACTGCTCGAAGGCCAGAAGGTGCACGAGAACACCGAACTGTGGATCTTCACGCCGCGCGCCACACGGCAACTGGCGGACCAGGCGGGCTACACGCGAATCATCGAAGCGGCCGGTGCGCACCTGATGAGCGACACGTGCTCCGCGCTCGGACGCGTCATGCCCAAGGGAACGCGCGTGGCCGCCGTCGACTCGGCCAAGCAGGCGCATTACCTGCCGGCCATCATGAACATTCAGGCATGGTGCGGCACCACCGCCGAGTGCATTTCGGCCGCCGTCAGCGGTCGCTGGACAGGAGCGCTGGCATGAGCACCACAACGCAGATCAAGCCACAGGACGCCTCGCAAACTTCCGGCACTCGCGAGACGCAGACCTTCGTGCTGCATGGCCGGCACGTCGTCGGCGGCCGCGCCGAGGGCGAAGCGCTCGTCACGCGCGATCGCATCTCCGGCTGGGGCGGTATCGACCCGCGCACCGGCACGGTCATCGAGACGCGCCACGAACTTCGCGGCGTGAGCTTCGCCGGCAAGGTGCTGGTGTTCCCCGGCGCGAAAGGCTCGTCGGGATGGTCGAGCCAGTTCCACATCGCACGGCTGGCCGGCACCGCGCCCATTGCCATGCTGTTCAACGAGATGACGACCAAGATGGCGCTCGGCGCCGTCGTCACGCACGCCCCCGCGCTGACCGACTTCGATCGCGATCCGCTCTCGCTCATCCAGACAGGTGACTGGGTGGTCGTCGACGCCGATCGCGGCGTGGTCGAAGTGACCCGGCGCGTCGCAACCCCTTCCCTGACCTAGTTTTCACTGGAGAGACCCTTGGACACCAATATTCGCGTGGTACGCCGCGCGACCCACACGCCTGCGTGGCACGTCGACGCCGACATCTGCATCGTCGGCGCGGGCATCTCGGGCACTTCGGCCGCCCTCGAAGCGGCCGCGCTCGGCCGCAAGGTCGTGCTCGTCGACAGCCTGCCCGCACTCGGCGGCCAGGCCGTCAACTCGATCATCGGCACCTTCTGCGGCTTGTTCTCGAACGGACCGAAGCGCTTTCAGGTCACGCACGGGATTGCCGACGGCATCCTGCGCGACCTCGGCGCGCAAGGCGCGCTGCACTACAAGGAAGGCCCGCTCACGACCGTGGTGCTGTATGACGAAGTCGCGCTGTCGCGCTGGATCGAGCGGAAGATTCTCGAAGCGGGCGTCACCGTGATCCTCGGCGCCGTCATCGGCCACGTCGCCACGGAGGGCCGCCGCGTGCAACGCGTGACGCTCGCCACGCGCTACGGCGACGTGCACGTCGACGCCAAGGGCTTCGTCGACGCCAGCGGCGACGCGGCGCTCGCCTGGAACGCCGGGCTGTCGTGCCGCGAGCCGGCCACGCCCGTGCACGGCACGCAAATGGTCGTGCTCGAAGGGCTCGACGAAACGCACGCGCCGACGCCGGTCGAGTTCAAGGAACGCGTGGCGAGCCGCGCGAACGCCTACGGCCTGGAGCGCAAGGACGGACTCGTGTTCTATTTCCGCGGCCGCAACATCGGCATCGCGAACATGACGCACATCGAAACGCCGCTCGAGCCGGTGGCCGCTTCCCACACGGCGCTCGTCGGCCGCGATCAGGCGGACCGCTCCTTCGAATTCCTCAAGGCGGAATACCCCGAGGTCTATCGCAACGCGCGCATTCGCAGCTACGGGCTGCCGGGCATCCGGCAAACGCGCTGGATCGTCGGCACCCACACGTTGACGTCCGACGAAGTGATCTCGGCCAGACAGTTCCCCGACGCGGTGGCGCGCACCTCGTGGCCGATCGAACTGCACGACCGTCCGGAGGGCTACGTGTGGCAACCGTTCGGCGACGACCATCTGCACACCGTGCCGCTGGGCAGCCTGCTCGCGGCGGACGCCGACAACGTGGTCGCCGCCGGCCGCTGCATCGACGCCGACGCGAGCGCGCTGTCGAGCGTGCGCGTGATGGGGCCGTGCATCGCGATGGGCGCCGCGGCGGCGCACGCGCTCGATCTGGCAGATACGGGCAGCGTTCACGATATCGACCGCGCGGAGCTGCGCCGTCGCATCGCGGACAACGTCGAGCGGATCGACCCGCCGCATTTGTCGTGACGCGGCGCGAGCATCGCGGCAGGACGTCGTAATGACGTCATGACGTAGCGAAGTAACGACGTATTGAAACTTGCCGGGCAGGCCGCACGAAGATACGCGGCCACCCGGCTTCCTGAAGCCGGCGCTTACGGGCGATCCGGCATATGGAGGAGACATGGCAACGCTGCAATCGATGGATATTTCGCGTCTCATCGACGCACAAAAGCCCGGGCGCTTCGCATTTCTGACGATCTTCTGCGCCTGGATTCTGATGCTCACCGACGGCTACGAGCTCACCGCCCTCGCCTACGCCGCGCCGTCGCTCGTGCGCGACTGGCAGATTCCGCGCGCCGCGCTCGGCCCGGCCTTCGGCATCAACGTGTTCGGGATCATGGTCGGCTCGATCCTGTTCGGCATTCTCGGCGATCGTTACGGGCGCAAGCGCGCCCTGCTTTGGGGGGCGCTCTGGTACGGCGTGCTCACGCTCGTGACGGTCGAGGCGACCACCATCGACCATCTGCTGATCCTGCGCTTTCTCGCCGGGATAGGCATCGGCGGCGCGGTGCCCAATGCGTTCGTGCTGATCTCGGAGTTCGCACCCAAGCGGCTGCGCGCGACCTGGGTGACGCTGATGTTTACCGGCTACACGCTTGGCGCGAGCCTTGGGGGCGCCGTCGCCGCCGTGCTCGTCGGCCCGTACGGATGGCAGGCCATTTTCCTCATCGGCGGGATCGCGCCACTCGCGGTGGCCGCCGTGCTGGCGGTGGTGATGCCCGAGTCGCTGCGCTTTCTCGTGCTCAAGGGCTGGCGTCCCGCCGAGGTCGTCCGGCTCGTGCGCAAGATCGATCCAACGGCCGACGTCGACCTGTCCACGCGCTTCTATGTCGGCGACGAACCCGCGCCCGCGCCGTTCCGTTGGGCGATGCTGTTCGAGGGACGCCTGCGCACGCTCACGCCGGTGCTGTGGCTTGCCTACATCGCCAACTCGATGGCCCTGTTCGCGCTGCAGAACTGGCTGCCGATTCTCGTGGAAGCCGTCGGCGTGCCGGCCAGGCAAGCCGCCCTGGTCTCGGCCATGTTCTCCATCGGCGGCACGGCCGGCGGGCTCGCCCTGATGCGATTCATCGACCGCTACGGCGCGCGCATGATCGTGTTCCTGCCGCTCGTCGGATGCCCGCTCGTCGCGCTGCTCGGCAGCGGCATGCCGGCGATGCTGCTGACCGCCGTGGTGTTCCTCGTAGGGTTCTGCGTGGCCGGCACACAGTCGGGGCTCAACGCCGTGGCGCCGACGGTCTACCCGAGCGCGATCCGGGGCAAGGGCACGGGCACCGCCATCGGCGTGGCCAAGGTCGGCTCGATCTCGGGGCCGATGATCGGCGGCCTGCTGCTCTCGCTGTCGCTGCCGGTCTCCACGCTGTTCGTGGCGGCCGCCGTGCCCGTCGCCGTCGTCGTACTGCTCGCCCTCGTGCTCGGGCGCACGACGCGTCATGGCGATGCGCAGGGCGGCGCGGACGAGCCGTCGGCATCGACGGCCTCGGCCGCGGCAAAAAACTGACGCGCGTTCGTGGATCGCTCAGGCACACGACACAACACCCGCTCGTTACAAGACAAACAGGAGACAACATGATCCAACGCCCTCTGCGCGTGGGACGGCCCTTCTCGTCCTCACGCAAACGCAACGCGCGCCTTGCTTGCACGCCATTTCGCGTCGCCGCGGCGGCCTTCATCGCGGCAAGCCTCGGCCCAAGCCCGCTGCCGGCGCTCGCACAAAGCTCGGTGCAGCTCTACGGCATCATCGACAACGGCATCGGCTACACGAACAATGTCGCCTCGAGCGTGGGCGCCAAAGGCGCGAGCCGCGTGGGTCTGGCGACCGGCTTCGGCAGCGGCGACCGCTTCGGTCTGACGGGCAGCGAGGATCTCGGCGACGGCACCAAGGCCATCTTCACGCTCGAGAACGGTTTCAGCGGCATCAACGGCGCGCTCGGGCAAGGCGGACGCATGTTCGGCCGGCAGGCCTTCGCCGGTCTGTCGAATCCGCGCTGGGGCACGCTCACCTTCGGGCGCCAATACGAATTCGGCTTCGTCTATCTGTCGCCGTTCGAATCGTGGACGCAGTTCGGCAGTATCTACGGCGCGCACGTGGGCGACGTCGACAATACCTTCTCGACGTTCCGCCTGAACCAGTCGGTCAAGTACGAATACTCGCCGATGGCCGGCCTGACGCTGGGCGCGCTGTATGCATTCAGCAACCAGAGCGCCAGCTCGGCCGGCAACGGCTTCGCGAACAACCGCGCGCTCGGTCTCGGCATCCAGTTTCAGCGCGGGCCGATCGCCGCGGCGGCGAGCTTCCTGCATCTGAGCAATCCGTCGGCGTCGGCGGCCACATCGACCAACCCGGGCGGCGCGATCGGCGACGAATACACGTTGTCGACCAGCCTGTTCTTCAACTCGGGCTTCGTCTCGCGCCAGGATGTGATCGGCGTTGCCGGCAGCTACAGCTTCGGCAATGCGCGCGTGAGCGCCGTCTTCACCGATACGCGGCTGCGCTACCAGAACGGACAGAACATGCGCGTGGACAACTACGAAATCAACACGCGCTACCAGTTCACGCCGGCGATCATGGCGGGCATCGGCTACATCTTCACCGATGCTTCGGGCTACACCGGCGCGGGCGCGACGTCCTTCGCCTCGGGCACGCGCCCGCGCTGGCATCAGATCGACGCGGGGGCGGCCTATTACTTCTCCAAGCGCACCGACCTGCATGCGTCCGTGATCTATCAGCGTGCCGCGGGCGATGCGACGGTGGCCGCGATCAATGCGTTCGGCCCGGCCGGCGCCGGCGTGAAAAATCAGGTGGCCGTGCTCGCGGGGCTGCGCCATCGGTTCTGATCGCATAGAAGACGTCGCAGTTGACGGGAACTCCGGCGGTTGGCAGGTACCGATAAGGGTTTGGCGATGGGCGAAAGTGAAGCTCGGATTACGCACCAGTTATCAGGAAACCTGTCATCTACCGGAGACCTTGCCGCACGAGACAATTGGCGAACGGCCAAATAGGCTAGTATTGCGGCACTGTCGCCGACCGAGCGGCCAATTGACTGGAACGCCGGCCCTTATCCAGGGCTCGAGCGCAATGTGGTATGGAACTCGACGCCATTGATCTGAAGATACTGCGGGAGCTGCAAGCCGACGCCCGCCTCACCAACGTGGAACTCGCTTCGCGGGTGCACCTGTCCCCGTCGCCGTGCCTCGCGCGCGTCAAGGCGCTCGAGGCCGCGGGCTACATCCGACAGCGCGTGACGCTGCTCGATCCGTCCCGTCTCGGGCTGCACATCAACGTCTTCATCCACGTCACTCTCGAAAATCAGAATCGCGACGGCCTCGATGCCTTCGAAGCCGCCGTCACCGCATTGCCGAACGTCATGGAGTGTTACCTGATGTCGGGCGATGCCGACTATCTGCTGCGCGTCATGGTGAGCGACATGAGCGCCTACGAGACATTGATCACCGATCGCCTGTCGCGCATTCCGGGCATCCGCAACATCCGGTCGAGCTTCGCGCTCAAGCAGGTCATGTACACCACGGCCGTGCCGGTGCCCGACGCGGCGAGCGATGCCTGAGACTGCGTCGTCCGCCGTCGCACGCACGCAATCGCCGCACGGCGGCGCCAGCCATCAGATCGCGCTGCACGTCGCCGCCATGCTGTTCGGCGCCTCGGCGCTGTTCGGCGAGCACATCGCCGCCTCCAGCACCGTGATCGTATTCGGGCGCGGGCTCTTTTCCTGGTTCGCGCTCACGGTCATCGCCATGGCCGGGCTCATGGGCCTGCGCGGCGCGACACGCCTGTCGGGCGGTGCGCCGTGGCGCGGCCTGCCGGCAAGCGCCGCCCTGCGGCTCGTCACGGCCGGTGTGCTGCTCGCCGCGCACTGGCTCGCGTTCTTCCTCGCCATCAAGGCGGGGGGCGTCGCCGTCGGCACGCTCGGCTTCGCCTGCTTTCCCGCATTCGTGATCCTGCTCGAATGGCCGCTGCGCCGGGAACGCCCCACGTTGGGCGACCTCGGCGTCATCGGCCTCGTGTGCCTCGGGCTCGCGCTCGTGACGCCGGCCTTCGACTGGCAGGCGGGCGCAACCGTCGGCCTCGCGTGGGGCGTGCTCTCCGGCGCCATCTACGCGGTGATCGCGCTGTCCAACCGCGTGCTCGGCGCGCAGGCGTCGCCGCTTCAGGCGAGTTGGTGGCAATGCCTGGGCATCGTGCTCGTGCTCGCCCCCTTCGCCTGGCGTGAAGCGATCGCGCTGCCTGCCGTGCAATGGGGATGGCTCGCGTGCCTCGGCGTCGTGTGCACTGCCCTCGCCTACACGCTTTTCATCCACGCGCTGCGCACCGTCAAGGCGAGTCAGGCAGCGGTCGTGATCGCGCTCGAACCGGTCTACGCCATCGCGTTTGCCTGGGTGCTGTTCGGCGCGTCGCCCACGTTGAAGATGGCGATCGGCGGCGTGTGCATCGTCGGCGCCGTCGCCTGGTCCGGATCGATGCGCTCGCGCCGCGCGTCTCGCTGAGCGACGCGAACGCCCGACGGTGTCGGGGATCCTGCGGCGGGGCAGGCGCCACGTTAGATGAACATGCCGCCCGACGCCTCGATGCGTTGCGCATTGATCCAGCCCGTCTCGTCGGCCAGCAGCGACGCCACCATGCCGCCGATGTCGTCCGCTTCGCCCACACGGCCGAGTGCCGTGTTCGCGGCGACCATCCGGTTCACGCCCTGGTTGTCGCGCACCGTGCCGCCGTTGAAGTCGGTGGCAATCGCGCCCGGCGCGACCGTGTTGGCGCGAATGCCGCGTGCACCCAGTTCCTTCGCGAGATAGCGCGAGAACACTTCGACGCCGCCCTTCATCATGGCGTAGGCCGATGCACCCGGCAGCGAGAATCGCGCGAGACCGCTCGACACGTTCAGAATGCGGCCGCCGTCGGCGATCAGCGGCAGCAATGCCTGCGTGAGGAAATATGGCCCTTTCAGATGCACGCGCACGAGCTCGTCGAACTGTGCTTCGCTCGTCTCGGCAAACGCGGCATGCAGGCCGGTGCCGGCGTTATTGAGCAGAAAGTCGAACGTGTCGCGCTTCCACACTTCGTGCAGCACGCGCCGGATCTCCGCCGCAAACGGCGCGAACTGCGTGGAATCGGCGACGTCGAGCGGCAGCGCCACGGCATTCGCACCGAGCTTGCCGATTTCGGCGACGACGGCGTCCGCTTCGGCGCGCTGGCTGCGGTAGGTGAGGATGACGTCGATGCCGCGACGTGCCGCCGCCAACGCCGACGCACGGCCCAGACCACGGCTACCCCCAGTGATGAGAACGATCTTGCGAGTCATGGTGATTCTCCTGTAAGCATCGGGCCTTGCCACGTGGGCATCGACCCCGTCGAACGACGCATCGACCGGCGTCTGCGCCCATCGATGCGTCACGTCTTGCCGTCGCGTCAACATCGGACGTCTCGGTAGGTTCAACATGCTATTGCAACGAATTTCACCAATAAATCAGTTGAATTTAATTACACTGATCAAATCTCGATAACAATCGAACGACCGATCGCGACCCGCCATGCATCAACTCGACGCCATGCGCATCTTCGTCCGCGTAACCGAAACCGGCAGCTTCACGCAGGCGGCGGACAGCCTCGGCCTACCGCGTGCGAGCGTCTCCAACGCCATCAAGCAACTCGAAACCAGGCTGGGCACGCGCCTGCTGCACCGGACCACGCGGCGCGTGCAGCTCACGCAGGACGGACGGGCGTGTCTCGAGCGATGCAAGGATCTGCTCGCCGACATGGAGGAGTGGGAGACGATGTTCGTGGCGCGTGACGAAGCGCTCACGGGCCGTCTGCGTGTCGATCTGCCCGCGACGCTCGCGCGCACGACGGTCATTCCGCAGTTGCCGGCATTTCTGGCGCAGCATCCGGCGCTGCAGGTGGAGTTGTCGAGCACCGACCGGCGCGTCGATCTCGTGCGCGAGGGCTTCGATTGCGTGCTGCGAGCGGGCGCCATCGTCGACTCGACGCTGATCGCCCGGCCGCTGGGCCACATGCGGCAGATCAACGTGGCGAGTCGGGCATATCTCGCCCGTTATGGCGTGCCGGAAACGCTCGAAGACCTGAACCGCCATCAGTTGATTCACTACACGACCACGCTCGGCACACGCCCCACGGGTTGGGAGTACTTCGATGGCGAGCGCTACGCGCAGTGGCCCATGGAAGGCGTGCTCACGGTGAACAATGCCGACGCGTACCAGGCGGCGTGCCTGGCCGGGCTGGGACTGATTCAGGCGCCCGAGAGCGGCGTGCGTGCGCATCTGGCCGACGGAACGCTGCGCGAGGTGCTGCCGGGGTATCAGGCCGAGCCGCTGGCCGTCACGCTGCTGTACGCGAACCGGCGTCATCTGCCTCGCCGCGTACAAGCGTTCATGAACTGGCTGGCCGACCTGCTCACGCCGCGCTTGACGCCACTGTGAAGCGGCGAGTGCACCACCGTTGCACCATCATCGGCATCATCGCCCCCTCACTGCGCCAGCCCACGCTCGACCATCGCGACGAGCCGTTGCCCAAGGACGTCGACCTGATCGTCGGGCAAGTCGCGTAATGGACCGTCGATCACCAGCACCGACAGCCCGTGCACGGCCGCCCAGGCCAGATACTCGGCGCCGGGCCGTTGCGCCGGACCGATGATGCCGGCGGCGAGCATGCCGTCGAGCGCCGCCCCGAGCAGTTCGAACGGATTGAGCCCGCTTGCCCCGGCCTTGGCCGGATCGGCCGGTGAGCGCACATTCTCCGATGGCGCGAACGCCGTGCGGAACAGCCCCGGCTCGGCGCGTGCGAAATGAAGATAGCCAATGCCCACCGCCCGCATGCGCGCCCGCGCGAGCGCCACCCTGTCGAGCGAAGGCATCGCGATCAACGCCGAGAGCTCGCGCTCGATCGACACCGCCAGCTCCGCCAGCGCCGCCGAGCGCACGGCGTCGAGCAGATCCTGACGATTCGCGAAGTGCCGGTACGCGGCATTCGGAACGACCCCGGCCCGGCGCGTGGCCTCGCGCAGAACCACGGCATCCGGCCCGCCGTCGCGCGCCAGCGCCACCCCCGCTTCCAGCAGCGCCCGGCGCAGATCGCCATGGCGATACGTCGTGCGCGCCGACCTGGTCGTGACTTCCTGTTCTGACATTACAACTCCTTGTGGACAGTGTCCATTATGTCTGCTATTGTTTGTGGACGTTGTCCACAAAGACAAGCGGCATCGCACCAGAACTCGGCAGATCGCCCTGGAGAGCATTGCGATGGGCGCTGATGTGGCGTTGCGGGGCCGCGCCGGAGGCGCCGTGAAAGTCGTCGCTGTTGCAGTCCCCATCGATGGTCGCTCGTTTTGCATCAGGAGGCACTATGGTTGAGACGTATCCCGCACACGGCGACGAAGCCGCAATTCGTGCGATCAACGCGGCATGGCTCGACGCCGTGCGCAACAAGCAGGTCGGCACCCTGCTCGAGCACTACGATCCCGATGTGGTGGTGTTCGACGTGATGCCACCCACCGAGCATCGCGGCCATGACGCCTATCGCCGCCTGCTCGAAGGCTGGTTCGGCCACACCGTGGGGCCGATCCACTTCGAAGTCACGCAATGGCATCTCGAGCGCGCCGGCGAACTGGCGTTCAGCCACAGCGTGAATGTCGTACGCAATACCGGCCCGGACGGCCAGACGCATGGCGCGACCGTGCGCGCGACCGTCGCATACCGCAAGTCGCAGGGCCGTTGGCGCGTGGTGCACGAGCACGCGTCGGTGCCCATGACGTTCGCGCCCTGACGCCGTCGGCATCCTCATCGCATCACCCGTCGTATTGCCTGTCGCACCACACATCAGGTAGTCGCATCACGTTGTCGCGCCGGTCGTCCCGACGGCGTCGCGTTTCACCCGCAGGTTGACCGGGGGGCGCCGGATTTCCCCCTTTTCCAGACATATTGAGGAGCGTTCCATGCAAGTCCATTCCTATCTGTTTTTCGAAGGCCGTTGCGAAGAAGCGATCGAGTTCTACAAGAAGGCGCTGGGCGCCAGGCCGGGCATGCTCATGCGCTACGGCGAAAGCCCGCAGGGGTGCCCCGAGGGCATGATCCCGCCGGGCAGCGAGCAGAAGATCATGCACGGCGAGATCACCATCGGCGAAACGATGCTGATGGTCTCGGACGGCAGCGTGAGCGGCA
This sequence comes from Pandoraea pulmonicola, assembly GCF_000815105.2. Taxonomy (NCBI): domain Bacteria; kingdom Pseudomonadati; phylum Pseudomonadota; class Betaproteobacteria; order Burkholderiales; family Burkholderiaceae; genus Pandoraea; species Pandoraea pulmonicola. Next base: position 4,231,812 of record NZ_CP010310.2, read on the forward strand.
AGCCGAAATTCGACGGCTTCTCGCTGTCGGTGGACTTCCCGGACGCCGGCGCCGCCGAGAAGGCTTTCAATGCGCTCGCCGACGGCGGCTCGGTCACGATGCCGCTGGGACCGACCTTCTTTGCCAAGACGTTCGGCATGGTCAAGGACCGCTTCGGCATGCAGTGGATGGTGATCGTGCCGCAGGAAATGCCGAAGGGCTGACGCCCGGCCACGCACGTACGTTCTGTCGTAGCGTGGCGGGTGGATACCGGGGCACATCGCGGACTGGCAGTCCGCGAATTGCCCCTGTGTCCGCCCGGCGTTAGATCGCCGTCCGACTGCCTGTCGCTCATTGCCCGACCTTCGCCCGTCTTTGGTTGTCTTCGGCCGTCCTTGGCCGCCCCTGCGCGGCGCCCGGCCTGCAAGGGTCCAATGCCCGATCGCGCCCGTTCACCGTCGGTACAACACCTGTCCAACACATCAGCCAAGCCTGTGCTATCGTCGCCGCCATGCCATCCGTGATCTCAATCCAGAATCTGTCGAAGACGTACGCGACCGGCTTCCAGGCGCTCAAGAACATCAACCTGGACATCCAGCGCGGCGAGATCTTCGCCCTGCTCGGCCCGAACGGCGCCGGCAAAACGACCCTCATCAGCACCATTTGCGGCATCGTGCGTCCGACCTCGGGCACGATCACCGTCGACGGTCACGACATCGTCACGGACTACCGTGCCGCGCGTGAAGCCATCGGCCTCGTACCGCAGGAGCTGACCACCGATTCGTTCGAGTCCGTGTGGGCCACCGTCTCCTTCTCGCGCGGCCTGTTCGGCAAGCCGGCGAATCCGGCGCACATCGAAAAGGTGCTGCGCTCGCTCTCGCTGTGGGAGAAAAAGGACAACCGCATCATGCAGCTCTCGGGCGGTATGAAGCGGCGTGTGCTCATCGCCAAGGCGCTCTCGCACGAGCCACGCGTGCTGTTCCTCGACGAGCCGACCGCCGGCGTGGACGTCGAACTGCGCCGCGACATGTGGCGTCTCGTCCAGTCGCTGCGCGAGACGGGCGTGACCGTGATCCTCACCACGCACTACATCGAAGAGGCCGAGGAAATGGCCGATCGCGTGGGCATCATCACTGGCGGCCAGATCACCCTCGTGCAGGAGAAGACGGAGCTCATGCGCCGTCTGGGCAGCAAGCAGCTCACGCTGCACGTCGCCGAGCCGCTCACGAGCGTGCCCGAGTCGCTCGCCGCATACGGCCTCACGCTCGGCAACGCCGGCCACGAACTGGTGTTCTCCTACGACGCCAACATCGAACAGACGTCCATCGCCGCCCTGCTGCGCGACGCGGAGCGCGCCGGCATTTCGGTGAAGGATCTGAACACGACGCAGAGCTCGCTCGAAGACATCTTCGTCTCGCTCGTGCACAAGAAAGAAGGATGAGCCGCGCCATGAATTTCTACGCCGTCAAGGCGATCTACAATTTCGAGATGGCGCGCACGCGTCGTACGCTGATGCAAAGCATCATCTCGCCGGTCATCTCGACCTCGCTCTATTTCGTAGTGTTCGGCGCGGCCATCGGCTCGCGCATTCCGGAGATCGAGGGCGTGCCGTATGGCGCGTTCATCGTGCCGGGCCTCATCATGCTCTCGCTGCTCACGCAGAGCGTCTCGAATGCCTCGTTCGGCATCTACTTCCCGCGCTTTACCGGCACCATCTACGAGCTGCTCTCGGCCCCCGTGTCGTACATGGAAATCGTGGTGGCTTATGTGGGGGCCGCGGCGACGAAGTCGATCATTCTCGGCGTGATCATGCTGGGCACGGCCGCGCTGTTCGTGCCGCTGCGCATCGAGCATCCGCTGTGGATGGTGCTGTTCCTGGTACTGACGGCGGTCACGTTCAGCCTGCTCGGCTTCATCATCGGCATCTGGGCCGATGGCTTCGAGAAGCTGCAGCTCGTGCCCCTGCTCATCATCACGCCGCTCACCTTCCTCGGCGGCAGCTTCTACTCGACGCATATCCTGCCGCCATTCTGGCGCACCGTCACGCTGTTCAATCCGGTCGTGTACTTGATCAGCGGTTTCCGCTGGAGCTTCTATGGACTGGCGGATGTGAGCGTCGAAGTGAGCCTGGGCATGACGCTCGTGTTCCTCGCTGTCTTCCTCGCCGTCGTGGCCTGGATGTTCAAGACGGGCTACCGTCTCAAGAACTGAGTGGCGGCCGGACGGCTGGACCGTCCGGTACCCGTACGCGCCGCGACGGTCACTTCGCGGATTTCAGAGCGGCGGCGTCTCGCGGAATGCGGGCAGCGCCTCCGCTCGCGCCGAAAAGCTGGCGAGCTCCGGAAACTCGCTGCCGAAGTCGACCTCCGGCAGCAGCAGTTGATGAAAGCGCCACGCCACAGCCACCGTCACGCCATGCTCGCCGATCTGGTCCGGTGTGGCCACGATCGGCACCTGCGCGAGTTCGCGTTCCAGCGCATGAAACGCCGCATGCACCTGCGTGCGCACCCGATCCGTCCAGGGCGCATGCCGCTTCTCGCTCGGACGCAACTCCCGCTCGTACACGAGCTGCACCGACTTCTCGCACGCGGCCAGCGCCAGCCCCGTGAGCCGCAGCGCGCGCAAATGCGCGGCCGGATCGACGGGCACCAGACGCTGACCGGGATCGACCAGCGATTCCAGATATTGCAGGATCAGTGTGGAGTCCATGAGCACCGTGCCGTCGTCGGTGATGAGCGTCGGCGCCTTGACGACGGGATTGATCGTCGCGAATTCGTCGAACGTGCGAAAGACCGAGAGCGCGCGATGCGTGTACGGCAGCCCGAGCAGCTTGAGGCAAATGGCCGTGCGACGCACGTATGGGGAATCCAGCATTCCAATCAGTTGCATGTGTCGCTCCTGTGAGTGGCAGCGAATGTTGCTGCCGATATCGGCACGTTCAGTGGTTCGCGTCGATCGATGACAGCGGGCTACGCCCGCATCCGCACCAGCATAGCGGACGCCTGTCGGCGCGCAAATCGAATTCGATTGCGCTTTCCTGTGAATATCTCTCACAAGCGGGTGCCGGCGAGCGCCGCCGATGGGAACCCGCTACGCCGCCGTCTGTCATCTGCGAGTGACCTGCATGACAGGTAGAATGACTCGCATGGCCGATTCGACAGGGAGACGTTTCATGAACATCCTGATGGTGCTGACCTCGCACGACCGCCTCGGCGACACGGGCAAGAAGACCGGCTTCTGGCTCGAGGAGTTCGCCGCCCCCTATTACGTGTTCATCGACGAAGGGCTTGGCGTCACGCTGGCATCGCCTGCCGGCGGCCAGCCGCCGCTCGATCCGAAGAGCGACGAGCCCGACGCCCAGACGGACGCGACACGCCGCTTCCGCGAAGATCCCGATGCGCAGAAGGCGCTCGCCAATACGCTCAAGCTGGCCGACGTCAAGGCCGATGACTACGACGCGCTTTTCTATCCTGGCGGGCACGGCCCACTGTGGGATCTGGCGCAGGATCCGAACTCCATTCGCCTGATCGAAACCTTCGAGCGTGCGGGCAAGCCCATCGGCTTCGTCTGCCATGCGCCGGGTGTACTGCGACAGGTGCGCGCCGCGAACGGCGAGCCGCTCGTGCGCGGGCGTCACGTCACCGGCTTTTCCAACGATGAAGAAGCCGCGGTCGGTCTGACCGACGTGGTGCCGTTTCTCGTCGAGGACGAGTTCAAGCGACTCGGCGGGCTGTACGAGAAAGCGGAAAACTGGCAGTCGCATGTGGTCGGCGACGGCCGGCTCGTGACGGGTCAGAATCCTGCCTCCTCGGAGGAGGCCGCACGTACCGTGCTGGCCATGATGGAGCCGCGCCTGCCATGAGCATCGCTACCGCCGCCGTGGATGTGAGGCGCCTGGTGCCGGCCGACGCGCTCGCCTTTCAAGCGTTGCGGCTGTCCGGGCTGCAAGCCTACCCGCAAGCGTTCGGGTCGAGCTACGAGGAGGAGAAGGACTGGCCGATCGAGCGCGTGCGCGAGTGGCTGGAAGTGCGCCCCGACGCCGGTATATTCGGCGCGTTCGACGAGACGGGACGGCTGATCGGCACCGTCGGGCTGGCGCGCCAGAAGCGCCCCAAGTTCGCCCACGTCGGCTCCCTGTGGGGGATGTACGTGCACCCCGACGCGATGAGACGCGGCGTCGGCCGTGCGCTCGTCGACGCGGCGCTCGCGCTGGCGCGCTCGCAACCGGGTCTGCGCCACGTCACGCTACAGGTGAGCGCCGACAATCGTCCCGCCATCGCACTGTATCAATCGTCAGGCTTCGTCGAAATCGGCCGCGAACCCGGCGCCATGCGCGTGGGCAACGAGTTCGTGGACGAGTTGCGCATGTACTTGCCGATCGCGACCCGCTGACGCGCGTGCAGCATGGTGCACCGCGGTGCATCAAGACCTATCGAAGCGTGTCGAGCGCCCGTAGCGGAGGCCGGCGTATCCGGCACGCGACGATATCTGTGCGGCACCCGCCCGACCATCGTCGGGCTCGGTGCACCTCGCGCTCAGATCTTCTCCATCTCGTACGGCCCCAGGTAATCGGCCTTGCCAACTTTCACGCCCTGCGCGCGCAGGATGTCGTGCGCGGTCGTCAGGTGGAAATAGAAGTTCGGCAGCGCGAATTTCAGCAGGTAGTCGATCGCGCCCATCGTGGTCTGGTACTCCTTGAACTTCAGCGTGATGCTGCGCGCTTCGGCCCCTTCGAAACGATCTTCCAGAATCCCGGCAACGTACGCCTCGGTGTTCGCGATGCGATCGCGCAACTGGTCGAACGTCGTCTCGTTGTCTTCGAACCGCGGCGACTCGGTGCCGGTCAGACGGGCCACGGCGAACTTCGACGTATCGCTCGCGCGCTGGATCTGGCCGATGAAGTCGAGCATGTCCGGCGCGAGCTTCGCCTTGAGAATCGTGTCGGCATCGAGGCCGGACGCCTCACAATGCGCTCGTGCCGTCTTGATGTAGTCGGCCATGACGGTCAGGCCGCGCAGATAGACAGGGATCGTGGCGCGATAGAGAGAAATCGACATCGAAAAACTCCTCGGAAGATGGGGCCCGCGAGCCAAAATGACATGCTAGCAGCGCTGAATGAATCGCGCCGTGCAACGGGCAGTTTTCAGGGGGACTTCCGAGGCGCTTCGAGACACTTCCGAGAGACTTTGCGGGCGAGTCCGAGCGCGATCAGCGCTCGCGGGACATCGCGTCGGGATCGGCGGGCGCGCTCGTCTGACGCAGATGTGAAAAGCACTCGCCGTACGCCTCGCAGCCGGGACATCCCGGCGCGGGAGCGGGTTCGCGCCCGTAGGCGCGCGCGCAGGCTTCGGCAAGGAAGCGCTTCCAGCGCAGATTCGCCGTATTTTCGACGACGAGCGACGGGAAGAAATGCGTGAGCAAAGCCGTGACATCGTCGCGCGAAGTGAGGCCGAGATCTCGCCACAGATGGTCGGGCCGCAGGCACGCGGTGGCGAGCACGGTCGCCATGTCGGCCGCATCGGCGGGATGCAGGATCGGATCGGCGCGGCGGCGCAACATCTCGCGCATCTCCATGACGAAGATGGCGTGCGACGCCCACGCGGGCGTCGGCAGCGACGCACTCAGCGTCTGCCAGCCGGCGGCCACCGGGGAAAAATGGCGACGCAGCAAGCCCGCGAGCGCGGCGCCGGAGAGTCCGAGGCGCGCGATGCGCTCCGGGCTCGCGTTCGGTGCGAGCAGCGACGCGAAGATCGCCGCTTCCGCGCGCGAATGCGATGGGGTGAGCAACAGCGGATCGGTCATGCCATTCGCAGAATCAGGTAGCAACGCCGTGCGGTCGGCGCCATGGGATTACGTCGGGGCGCGCTAGGGAGCAGTAGGGGCGCACCAATGCCGTAGCAAGACAAGCGGCCACCCTCGCCCGCCGCTTTCCACGCCCGCGAAACCACCGCGCAGGCAAGTCAGACGTTGGTCGGATGGCGAACGCCCGGTACCGCGTGCAGTATAGCGGGTCGTCCCGAAGTGGACCGTCGTCCCGCGGTGATATGCTACATCAGCGCACCGAGCGGTGAATGACAGGCCGCGCAGGACGTGCAGAACCTGCCACGATCACCGCCAAAGGAGCTGCCAATGAGTACCCCTCGCCGCATCCCCACGCCGAACGAAGCGGCATCCGTCGCGCGCGCGTGGGTGAGCCACTTCGCGAAGCCCATCTACATCGGCATGACGCTCGCGTTCATCGCGGGCTACATCGACGTCGTCGGCTTCATCGCGCTGTTCGGCCTGTTTACCGCGCACGTCACCGGCAACTTCGTGATGATCGGCGTGCAACTGGTCGCGGCGACGCATGTGGGCGTGGTCGCCAAACTGCTCGCGTTGCCGGTGTTCGTCATCTTCGTCGCCATGGTCAAGCTGGTCGTGCAGGCCTTCTCGCGCACCGAGCGCCGCCCGCTGCGCCTGCTTCTCGCCGTGCAGACCCTGCTGCTGCTCGGCTTCATGATCATCGGGCTGGCCGCGCAGCCAATGCTCTCCGCCGACGCCCCGCTTGCGATTCTCTCCGGCATGTTCGGCGTGGCGGCCCTTGCCATTCAGAATGCCGTCGGGCGCATCGTGCTGGCCGACCTGGCGCCCACGACCATCATGACCGGCAACACCACGCAGATCGTCATCGACATCGTTGAATTGGCGAGCGGCGATTGCGGCGACGGCTCGGCCGCGCGCGCTCGCCTGCGCAAGATGATCCCCGCGCTGGCCGCGTTCGCCGTCGGCGCGATTTTCGGCGGGTTCGCCTATCACGGCGCGGGCTTCTGGTGCGTGTTGCTGCCGGTCGCTCTGCTCGTGGCACTGGCGCTCGCGAACGAGTAGTCCGCACAGGGCAGCGGGGTCCATACCGAGTCCACGCGTCCGCGCTTCGGCCGGACGCGGTAAAATCGGCACCTTCGCACACCCTGCCGAATGTCCCGGCGTTCTTCGCAACGCCTCGGTGCCGGCGCGGTTCCAACATCGCCGGGGGCGCCGACCTATCGCGTCCCCAAGCCTCACCACCGACCGCCGACAGTGACCGTTACCGCCTCCACTCCAGCCTCAGATACCGCCTCCGATCTCCCGCCGAGCGACGACACCTCCGCGCACGGCGACGCCGTTCACGAAGACCGTCTGTGGCGCGACGATGGCTGGACGGCCAAGGTCGTCAAGAACGAGGAAGACGACGGCTGGGCCGTCGCCATGTACAAGGACGGCGAGTCGGAGCCCGCACTCGTCGGACCCTGGACGATGGGGCGCGACAAGAAGAATCCGAAACCGCTCGACGTCGGCGCATTTCACACGCTGGTGAAGACGGCGGCCGAAGTGCTGCGTCGTCACGAGCAGCAATTGCACGCGCAACTGCACAAGCGTGTGAGCGTCGACGGACCGGATGGCGACATCGACGTCACGCTCGACATCGTGCCCGACGACTACGATCCATATGCAATGCTCAGCGCGGTGGATCGTTTCGGCGAGACGATCGCGTCGGTCAAGGTGCCGCCGACGTTCAAGCTCTCGCGCAACAGCGCACGTGCATGGGTCGAGAACGACTTTCGGCGCCCCCAGTGAGCGCCCGCTTCACGCTTTCCATGCTACCCCGCTAGCCCATTACGTCGAATACCGGGATATCCCCCCGTCTGGTTAGCGCGGCGCGAGCTCCCTAAGATCGGACTTCACCGGCGCGTCGCCCGCCGCCCAAGCAAGCACTCACATGGCGACGCGTCGGAATATCGCAACGTCCGCTCAGGAGCCCGCCCATGAAACGCTTTCACATCGCGCTTGCCGTGCGCGATCTCGACGAGTCCATCGCAGACTATTCTGCCCGCCTCGGTCAGCCACCATCGGCGATCGTGCCCGGCGCCTACGCCATGTGGCGCACCGACCTGCTCAACTTCTCGATCAACCAATCGCCCGGGCGCGCGGGCGAGCTGCGGCACGTCGGATTCGAAGACGACGAAACGCCGGGGTATGCGAGCAGCACCGACTGCAACGGTCTGCTGTGGGAAGCCTTCTCCACCGAAGAGCAGGATCGTCGGATAGTGAGCACTTACGGGGTCGCGGTGCGCAACGCCTGACCGCCTGACACTTGCACGCGGAGGAATCTGCGACAGTCTGCAGACTCCCCGCCCCACCGCGTCCGCTATGCCCGTCAAGCCGGGACTTCGTCCGATTCGTCGGGCACGGCCTGCGTACCGAAGCCCGGCAGCGGACGCTGCCAGCGCTGCGCAATGAACACGCCGACAAGCGCGACGCCGCCGCCGATCACGTGGAACGCGTGCAAGCGCTCACCCAGCATCACCACGGCAATCGCGGCCGTCATCACCGGCAGCACATTGATGAACATGCTGCAGCGATTCGGCCCCAGGTGACGAATGCCCTGAATCCAAAGGATCGGTAACAGGATCGACGCTCCCAATCCCGCATACAGCACCAGCGGCACGGTCGCCATGTTGAGCTGCGCCTGCCCCTCGGGCACGATAGCCACCATCGGGATCATCGTCACGAGCGCCGCCCATGCCTGCACGTAGGTCGACTGCGCCGGCGGCACCGCGACGTGCCAGCGCCGCAGCAGCACGCTGTACAACCCGTAGGAAGCCGACGCGATCAACATCAACACGTCGCCCAGATGCACGCCACCGTCGAGCAGTTGCGACGGATGTCCCTGTCCGATCAGGTAGACGAGACCCGCCAGCGAGAGCAGACCGCCGACGAGCATGCCCAGCGTCGGCGGCTCGCGCAGCAGCACGACGCTCCAGAGCAGCGTCAGCAACGGGGCGAGCGCCGTCACGATGGCCATGTTCGTCGCCGTGGTGCTGTGCGCCGCGAGATACGACAGGCTCTGGTAGAACGACATGCTCAGAAAGCCGAGGAAAGCCAGCTTGGCGAGCTGCGGGCGGATATGGTGCCAGTTGCGCGCGAGCGGCCGAATGACGAACGGCGTCATGACAGCCAGCGCCAGCACCAGTCGATAGAACGTGATGGCCGACGGCGCGATGGCGGTGGCCGAGAGCTTCGAGACGATGACATTGCCCGCCCAGAGCAACATGGCGCCGAGCGGATACAGGAAGTACCCCATGGTGATTTTCCGCAAATGAGAAAGGTGGAACGAGAACTGCGAAGCGCCATCGTCCGTGATGTCAGGCGGGGTGTCTCGCGCTAAAATGCCGAAACCTGCCTCAAAAAGGACAACGAGAGCCGGCCGATGGAGACCCACCCGAGAGATCACCTGCGCTTCGAGAGCACGCCCATGCCGATGGCGGCCATGGCGGTCGACTATGCGCACAACGAGTTCATCGCGTCGCACAGCCACCGTCGCGCGCAACTGCTCTATGCGATCGAAGGCGTGATGATCATTGCGTCGGCCTCCGGACGCTGGGTGGTGCCACCCACGCGCGGCGTGTGGCTGGCTGCCGGACTCGAGCACACCGTGCGCATGAGCGGCAACGTGAAGATGCGTACGGTGTTCGTCGAGCCCGGCAACGAACCGTTGCCCGACACGAGTTGCGTGGTGGAGATCACGCCGCTCATGCGCGAGTTGATTCTCGCCGCCATCGACGTGCCGCCGGACTATGCTCCGGACTCGCGCGACGCCCGGCTCATGCGCCTGCTGCTCGACGAACTCATCGCCCTGCCGGTGCTGCCACTTTACTTGCCGTGGCCAGCCGATACGCGCCTGGCGCGCGTGTGCGAGCGACTGATGCATGCACCGTGCGACGATGCGACCATCGACGAATGGGCGCACGCCGCCGGACTGTCGGCGAAGACCTTCCAGCGCGCCTTCGCTCGCGAGACCGGGGTGACGTTCGGCCGCTGGCGTCAGCAAGCGCGACTGTTGCAAGCGCTGGAGGCGCTCGCCCGCGGCGAGAAAATCGTCAATGTCGCACTCGATCACGGCTACGCCAGTCAGAGCGCCTTCGCCGCGATGTTCAAGCGCCACTTCGGCGTATCGCCGTCGGCGTTCTACCGATAACCTCAGAACATTCTCGTCATTTCACCGGAGACCTCGCATGCATTACCTGCTGACTTACGACCTCGTCGACGACTACCTCGACCGGCGTGGGCAATATCGCGACGCCCATCTCGCGCTCGCATGGCAAGCCGCCGAACGCGGCGAACTGCTGCTTGCCGGTGCGCTCGAATCGCCGGTCGACGCGGCGGCCCTGCTGTTCGAAGGCGACTCGCCGGCGGCGGCAGAAGCCTTCGCAAAGGCCGATCCATACGTGGTGAATGGGTTGGTGAAATCTTGGCGCGTGCGGCCGTGGAAAACCGTCGTTGGCAAGACGGCAAGCTCGCCGGTGCGCTGAAGGCGGAGATGCAGGAGGAAAACGCCGCGCGGCATGGCGACGTGCCATGTGCAATGCGATCCGCGGCATCGGTTTGCGCGTCACCCGGCGACAAAAAACTCGCAGAAAAAACAAAACGCGCTTGGCCGTGAAGCCAAGCGCGTTTGTCGACAACCGATTTTCGTCGCGTGTTCGAAACGATTCGACTCGTTTGAACCTCACGCCGATGCATCTGGCGTCCCCTAGGGGATTCGAACCCCTGTACTCACCGTGAAAGGGTGATGTCCTAGGCCTCTAGACGAAGGGGACCTAAAGTCTTCCGTTTTGGTGGAGGTAAGCGGGATCGAACCGCTGACCTCTTGCATGCCATGCAAGCGCTCTCCCAGCTGAGCTATACCCCCGTACGGCGAAGAAGTGAGACTATAGCGCAGGTTGCGGAACTTGGGAAGCCCCTCCTCCAAATATTTTGCCGTGGCCGGGTCCTCACCCGGGCGTCCGGCCGATCACTGTGAGGGCCGCCGCCCACGGCAGAGGCAACAGCCACGCATCCCTACTGACTCAAGCCACGCGCCTCGATGGGCCACAGTCCCTCGACCCGTCCGTGGCGCACCGCGACGTACCGGTCATACAGATTGACGGTCGGATCGCAATGCCCCGGCACCAGCAGGATCGGCTCACCGAGCCAGGCGTCGCCGTCCTCGTCAGGCGACGCGAGTTCGAGCACACCATGCTCGTCGGACGCCGTGCGGTAATGGGGCTTTCCGGCCTGCTGCGACGACCAGAAGCGCGGCAGGCCGGAATCGGTGGCCACACTCTTGAGGCCTGCGTCGCACACGACGATGCCCGCGCGCGCGGTGCTCATGATCGTCGACGCGAGGAACAGCCCATGCCGGAAGCGCCAATCGTCACGCCATTCCAGCGAACCGTAATGCCCGTCGAGGAACACATACGAGCCCGGCTGAATTTCCGTGTAGACGCCGCTGTCGATGTCGAACTCGGCCGTGCCCGTGCCGCCGCCCGTGACCACCGGGCAGACGATGCCACGCGCCTCCAGAAACCGCACGTAGGCGGCCGCGCGCTCGGCCGCCAGACGGGCAGTATCGCGACGCCGGTCCCAACCCTCGATGTGCTGCGCACTGCCGTGATACGCCTGGATGCCGCCGAAGCGCAGCCCTTCGTAGTGGTCGATGGCGTCGATCAACCGCGCCACCTCGTCGGTCGAATCGACGCCGCAGCGCCCCTGCCCCACATCCACTTCCGGCAGCACGGCCATGCGCACACCCGCGCGTTGTGCGGCCTTGCCCAGTGGCGCGACCTGACGCACGTCGTCCACGCAGACCGAGAGCGTGACGCGTGCGGCCAGCGCCACCGCCAGCGCCACACGCGCCTCGCCCACGAACTCGTTGCTGATGTGGATGTTGCCGATGCCGGCGTTGACGAACGGGATGGCCTCGGTGAGCTTCTGGCAACAAACGCCGACCGCGCCCGCGGCCATCTGCTCGCGCGCGATGGTCACACTCTTGTGCGCCTTCGCGTGCGGACGCACGGCCACACCGCGCGCGGCTGCCGCGCTCGCCATGCGGGCGACATTGGCGTCGAACGCGTCGAGGTCGAGCAGCAGTGAGGGCGTGGCAATCTGCGCGAGCGTGTCGCCGACGCGCGCCACGGGCGGCACGGCGATCGTATCGGTGGCAACATCGGCGGCAACGCGCGAACCAGACGAACCAGACGAAGCGGACAAGTCGTACGAATCGGACATCACAATCCCTTCAAGGAGAGGCACGGGACGTTGCGGCTCATGCAGTCACCTCATGCAGGAAACTCACGCAGGCAGCGCTCGAGCCAGCACGCACGCCACGTGGATCGCCTCCGTCTGCGCGCCGTCATGAATCTGATGCCGGCAACTCGTGCCGTCGGCGACGACGATGGCGTTCGCGCTGCGCTGCCGGATCGCCGGTAACAGCGACAACTCCGACATGGCCCGCGACGTGTCGTAATGCTCCGCCTCGTAACCGAAGCTGCCCGCCATGCCGCAACACGACGATTCGATCGATGATACCTTCAGCCCCGGCAGCCAACCAAGGACGGTCGTGACCGGCGAGTAGGCGTCGAACGCTTTCTGATGGCAGTGTCCGTGCACCAGCGCCTCGTTCGCGCCATCGGGCAGCGCTTGCCATGCCACGTCGAAGCGCCCGGCCGCTTTCTCGCGAACCAGAAATTCCTCAAAAAGAAACGCATTTTCCGCCAGCTTGCGGGCAGCGTCGCCGAAGCCGTAGCCGAGCACCTCGTCACGCAGCGACAGCAGGCACGACGGTTCGAGCCCCACCACTGGCACACCCTGCTCGACGAACGGCATCAGCGCATCGAGCAAACGCTTCGCCTCGGCCTTGGCTTCGTCCACCAGGCCCGCGGCGAGGAACGTGCGCCCGCAGCACAGCGGCCGCTCGCCCGCGCGCCGATTGACGTGAACCGTATAACCAGCCGCTTCGAGCACGCGCCTCGCGGCCTGCGCGTTCTCCGGCTCCATGTAGTTGTTGAACGTATCGACGAAGAGCACCACCTGTCGCTCGCTGCGTGCGCGCCCGGGCCCCGACGGGAGCGGCGTCTGCCGCGACAGGAACGACGGCTTCAGTGCCGGCAGCGAACGCTCTAGCGCCAGGCCGAGCCAACGCTTCGCGGCGTCGCTGCCGGGCAAGCGTTGCGCGGCAGCGAGCAGGCCGCCGACGCGGCTGGCCCAGGGGGCATAGCGCGGCAGATACGCGATGAGTCTGTCCCGGAGCGAGACGCCGTGACGCTTCGCCCGCGCGTGACGCGCCTCGATCTTGAAGCGCGCCATGTCGATGCCGGTCGGGCAATCGCGCTTGCAGCCCTTGCACGACACGCATAAATCGAGCGCGGCCTTGACGTCGTCGCTCGCCAGCCCGTCGTCGCCCAGCTGTCCGGAGACGGCCAGCCGCAACGTGTTGGCGCGCCCGCGCGTGACATGCTGCTCGTCGCGCGTGACGCGATAGCTCGGACACATCGTGCCCGCATCGAATTTGCGACAGTGGCCGTTGTTGTTGCACATCTCGACGGCCGACGCGAGGCCGTGCGTGGCGTCCGTGCCCGTGTCGGGCGCCGTCTGCTCGCCCGTGAGCGCGTCGCGCCGCACGTTCCACGCCGTCCAGTCGAGCGCCGGCGCGAACGGCTTCGCGGCGTAGCCCGGCGCGAAGCGGAACAACTCGCGTGTGTCCATTTTCGGCGGACGGACCATCTTGTCCGGATTGAAACGGTTCTCCGGGTCGAACAGCTGCTTGATCTCGCCGAACGCCGCATTCAGGCGCGGTCCGTACTGCCATGCGACCCACTCGCCCCGGCACAGCCCATCGCCGTGCTCGCCGGAATAGGCGCCCTTGTATTCGCGCACGAGCGCCGCCGCCTCCTCGGCGATGGCGCGCATCTTCACGGCGCCGTCGCGGCGCATGTCGAGAATCGGACGCACGTGCAGCGTGCCCACGCTCGCATGTGCGTACCAGGTCCCCTCTGTCCCATGCCGATGGAACACCTCGGTCAGACGCCGCGTGTACTCGGCGAGATGCTCGAGCGGCACCGCGCAGTCTTCGATGAAGGACACCGGCTTGCCGTCGCCCTTCATGCTCATCATGATGTTCAGCCCCGCCTTGCGCACTTCCCACAGCGCTTTCTGCGGGCCGGCCTCGGGCATCTTCACCACGCAGTCGGGCAGGCCGAGATCGCCCATCAACGCGGCGAGATCGTCGAGCTTGCGACGCAGCGCGGTGGCGTCGTCGCCGGCGAACTCGACCAGCAGGATCGCCTGCGGATCGCCCACCAGCGCCTTCTCGATCACGGGTCGGAATGCGGCGTTGTCCATCGCGAGATCGATCATCGTGCGATCGACCAGCTCCACGGCCACCGGCCCGAGCTTCACGATGTGCCGCGTGAGGTCCATCGCCTGATAGAACGTGGGGAAGTTCACCACGCCGAGCGTCTTGTGCGCCGGCAGCGGCGCGAGCTTCAGCGTGATCTGACGGCTGTAGGCCAGCGTGCCCTCGGAGCCGACGAGCAGATGCGAGAGGTTGGCCACGCCGTCGTCGGTGTACGCGCGCGGATTGAGGCAGTCGAACAGATCGAGGTTGTAGCCCGCCACACGGCGCAACACACGCGGCACGCGCTCGCGCAACTCGTCGCGCTCGCGCAGGGCGATCTCGCGAACGCGCTCCAGAATCGTGCGCATGCGCGCGTCCGCAGGCGGCGTGTGCAACGAACCGAAGTGGAGTTGGGCGCCATCGGCGAGCACCGCATCGATACCCAGGACGTTGTGCACCATGTTGCCGTATTCGATGGAGCGCGAGCCGCAGGAGTTGTTGCCCGTCATGCCGCCGATGGTGCACTGGGCGGCCGTCGACACATCGACCGGGAACCACAGGCCGTGCGGCTTCAGCCACGCATTCAGATGGTCCAGCACGATCCCCGGCTCGACGGTGACGGTGCGCGCCTGCGCGTCGAACGCCACCACGCGGTTGAGCCACTTGCTGTTGTCGATGACGAGCGCTTCGCCGACCGTCTGACCGCACTGGCTCGTGCCGGCGCCGCGTGCGAGCACCGGCACGTGTTGATCGCGTGCGACGTCCAGCGCGCGAATCAGATCGTCCTGGTCGCGCGGCACGACCACGCCGATCGGGAAGATCTGATAGATCGACGCATCGGTGGCGTAGCGACCCCGGCTTGCGCGATCGAACAGCACGTCGCCGCGCAGTTCGCGACGCAGCCGTTCCTGCAATGGCGTGAGCGCCACGCCGCCGCGCTGCGCCGGCATCAGGCGCACCGGCTGGCTGACAAGGTTCACGCGGGCGTTCGATTGCGGATTCATCATTGTGCTGGCCGATGCGTCAAGCGGGTTGGCGTGCGTTGCTCGCTGCGGCGACTTCGCCGGCCATCGAGAACTTGCTTTCCGGTTGCATGCGGAACGCCAGCACCACGCCCACGGCCATCAGGACCATGCTGCCCACGAACGGCAGTTCCCAGTTGCCCGTACGGTCGATCAGATACCCCGAGAGCACCGGCGAGATGATCGCGGCGAGCGCCGAGCCCGTGTTCATCATGCCGCTGGCCGTGCCCGAGTATTCCGGTGCGATGTCCATCGGAATCGCCCACATCGGCCCGATCGTCATTTCGGCGAAGAAGAAGCCGAAGGCGAGGCAGGCCATCGACACGTACAGATGATGAGTGAACATCATCGGCACGAGCGAGATCAGCGTGAGCAGCATGCACACCGACACCATCCAGCTGCGCGCACGCTTCAGGCTGCCCGTGCGCTCGTAGAGCTTGTCCGTCACGATGCCGCCGAGCGTATCGCCCACCACCCCGGCGAAGAACACGCTCGACGCGAACAGCGCCGATTTCTTCAGATCGAGGTCGTAGCTATGCAGGAAGTACTGCGGAATCCACGACAGGAACAGCCACAACGTCCAGCCGTAGCAGAAGTACACGATGGTCACGGGCACCATGCGTTTGAAGAGCGGACCCCACGGCACCGACGCGCTCTTGGCCTTGAGCGCCGGCAGGACGGCGAGCTCTTCGGGGGTGATGCGCGGATGATCCTGCGGGCGTTCGGTAAACGTGAAGCCCCACAGCACCACCCACACGAGGCTCACGATCCCGCACAGGTAGAACGACTCGCGCCAGCCGTGCGTGGCCATGATGAAAACGACCACGGCCGGCGCCACCGCATTGCCGATGCGCGAAGCCGCGTGCGTAATGCCCTGTGCAAAGCCGCGCTTTTCCTTGGCGACCCAGCGCGACATCGCCGACGTGGCCGCCGGGAACGTGGCGCCTTCGCCGAGCCCGAGCAGCAGGCGGGCGAGCAGCAGCGTGACCAGGCCGCCGGCCATGCCGGTGAGGATCGTCGCCACGGCCCACAGCCCGCCGCACACGAGCAGCGTGCGCTTCGCGCCGAAGCGGTCGCTCACCCAGCCTCCGATGATCTGGAAGACGAGATAGGGATAGGCAAACGCGGAGAAGACCAGACCGATTTCGGTCTTGCTGAGATTGAATTCCTTGCCGAAGCCGGCGGCGGCAGTACTGACGTTGACGCGATCCAGATAGGTGATGAAATACATGACGCATAACATCACCAGCACGACCCTTGTCGCTCGGAAAAGCTTCATTGCATGTCTCCTGGAACATCCTGTGAAGCGCGTCCGCCAGACATGGATCGGCAGCTCGCGCGCGAGGTGTTGCTGCAGCCACGGCCCTTCTGTCGGAGGCCCATTGCCGCATCGTTCGCAAACAAAGCAAAGCGTTTACCGCAGGGGCGCCGCGTACGGCCCGACGACACCCCTCGTCTCCTTCTCCCGGTAACGAGCACTACGGCATGTCAGGCGGCGACCTTGAGCGACGGCGTGTCCTGCGCCGTCGCCAGATAGTCCATCGCGGCCACCACGCCCGATCCCGCAAGCTTCACTCCCGAGAGTTGCAACCCCATTTCACAGCCGGCGAGCGTGGCCATGAGCGTGAGGTCGTTGCAGTCGCCCAGATGGCCGATGCGGAACATCGTGCCGCGAATCTTGCCGAGTGCCTGGCCAAGCGACATGTCGAAGCGTTCGTAGATACGCTTGCGCACGGCGTCCGCATCCACGCCCTGCGGCATCACCACGCCGGTGAGCACCGGGCTGTACACCGCCGGGTCCTGGCACTGGATTTCGAGCCCCCAGGCGCGCACGGCGCGGCGCGTGGCTTCGGCCAGACGCCGATGGCGGGCAAACACGTTGTCCAGCCCCTCCTCCAGAATCATGTCGAGCGCTTCGGACAACCCGTACAGCAGATTGGTGTTCGGCGTGTACGGCCAGTAGCCGTTCCTGTTCGCTTCGATGATTTCCTGCCAGCCCCAGAACGCGCGCGGCAGCTTCGCGTGGCGGCTGGCTTCGACGGCCTTGGGCGAGACCGCGTTGAAGCTGATGCCCGGCGGCAGCATCAGGCCCTTTTGCGAGCCGGAGACGGTGACGTCGACGCCCCATTCGTCGTGACGGTAATCGGCCGAGCCCAGACCCGAGATCGTGTCGACCAGCAACAGCGCCGGGTGGCCCGCCGCGTCGATGGCGCGACGCACTGCCGCGATGTCCGAAGTCACGCCGGTCGATGTTTCGTTGTGCACAACACAGACGGCCTTGATGCCGTGGCCGGTGTCGGCGCGCAGACGCGCTTCGATCATGTCCGGCTGCACGCCGCGACGCCAGCCTTCGGTGCCCGGCAGGCCGATGAACTCGGGCTTCAGGCCGAGGTTCTCGGCCATCTTCTTCCACAGCGTGGCGAAATGTCCGGTCTCGAACATCAGCACGTGGTCGCCGGGCGAAAGCGTGTTGGTGAGCGCGGCTTCCCACGCGCCCGTGCCCGATGCCGGATAGATCACCACCGGCTGTTCGGTCTTGAAGATCTTCTTGATGTCGGCGAGCACCTTGCGACCGAGGGCGCCGAACTCCGGGCCGCGATGGTCGATGGTCGGATAGCTCATGGCGCGCAGGATGCGATCGGGCACCGGGCTCGGCCCCGGGATCTGCAGGAAGTGGCGGCCTGAGGGGTGGAAATCGAGCTTCAGCATGAACGTCTCTCTCCTGTTGAAAGGTCGTTTTGAATTTTGCATTCAAAATACTTTAGCAGAGCCAAAGATCTTCGCAAGGGATGAGAAGCGCTTTTAATACAGTCGTTTACCCTAGCGATACGGCAGCCTGAACCCGTACGGTACAATCGCGGCCATGAAGGTTTGATGGTTTTGAATGCAAAACATGGAAAACGCGTCGACGATTGCCGTTTCCGAAATTCCACGCGTGGAGCGTCTGCGCCTGCACGACACGGTCGTGGAGCATTTGCGCAAGCTCATCATCGAAGGGGTACTGTCGCCCGGGGTGAAGCTCAACGAGCGGGAGCTTTGCGAGACGCTCGGCATCTCGCGCACGCCGCTGCGCGAGGCGTTCAAGGTGCTGGCCGCCGAAGGCCTCATCGAGATCGCGCCGAACCGCGGCGCCAGCGTGGCACGCATGACGGAAAAGGAAATCCGCGAGATGTTCGAGCTGATGAGCGCGCTCGAAGCGTTCTCGGGCGAGCTCGCCGCCGAGCGCATGACCGCTGTCGAGCTCGCCGAGATCAAGGCGCTGCACTACGCGATGCTCGCGTGCCGCGCGCAGCACGACCTGCCCGGCTACTACGCCCGCAATCAGGCCATCCACGACCGCATCAACGAAGCGGCGCGCAATGGCGCATTGCGTCAGACCTATGTGTCGATCAATCGCCGCCTGATGGCCTTGCGCTTTCGCTCCAACTTCCACGCGGACAAGTGGGACCGCGCCATCGCCGAGCACGAGCAGATGATCGACGCGTTGGAGAAACGCGACGGCAAGCGGCTCGGCGAGATCCTGCGCAAGCACCTGCTGGCCAAGCGCGACGCCGTGCTGCAGATCCACGCCGAACCGCCGAGCGGCGCGCCGGAGAACTAAGTCGCCCACCAGGCCCGCCAAGCCCGGCGACCGGAAAGGCGACAAAAAAAGCGAGGCGCCCGATCGGCGCCTCGCCTTTATTCATGGGTCCTACGGATCCGTGCCGACGGGCGCACACCGCCCGCCTGTCGGTCACAACCGACGCTCGGCCGCCTCCAGTGCGCGGCGCGCCAGCACCGCCGGCGATTCGAGCACTTCCCCCGCAAGACGCGCCACCAGTGCTGCGACATTGCGGCCATACTGCTTGCCCGCGATCACATCGGCCGGGTCGAGTGCGTAAGCGGCGTCGCCGTCCACACCTTGGCCCGCAACCGCCGGAAAATCGCCCGGATGACGATGGCCGACCGACTTGCGCGGCGTGAGCTCCTGCTCGTCGGCGTCAGCGTCGGCCCACACCATGCCGTGCAGTTCGGCAAGTGCGGCGAAGTATTCGAGCGTGTCGCGCTTGTCGTCGCCGGGACGATAGCTGAACGAGAACCCGCCCGCGACCTTGTTGCGCCAGTTTCCCGCGCGCCACATCCCGATCGTGGCGTCGGCGAATGCCTTGAACGGCGCGGCGATGCCGCCCTGAAACGCGGGGGCGCCGAAGATAATGGCGTCGGCGTTGGCCAGACGTGCGAGCGTGGCTTCGTCATGCCACTGTCCGTCGATGAGTTGATGCGGTTCGATGCTGAGCAATTGTGCGTGCGCACCCGCGTCGTTCACGCCCTGAGCGACCGAGTGGGCAATCATGGCGGTTGCGCCGCCCTGCGAGTAATAAACGATTGCGATATTGGACATGGCGTAGTGCTTCCCTTAAGGATGTCCGCCCCATGGCACCGCCGGGATTGCGCTTCCCTACGCTTCCGCTGGCTGTCTGGACATCAGTCAAGGCCAAATGATGCCAGTGATAACCCCTAGGGAATAGCCCGCACAAATGGACATGACTGTTCCGTCAAAGATAACAATCCGACGGTGCCACCCCGCTGGCGCTTCGTCAGCACGAGGCTGACGGGAAGACGACGCCACGCCAACCAAGGCACCACGGGGCTTGTGAAGGGATCGCCCAGGCGCCGTCACACGCCTGACCCGCCAGGTCGCCGCGTAGCACTGCACACGAATGGGAAGGGATCGGAAGCTATTGCCCATGACGCTACCATGGGCAAGTTAGGGAACATTCTGATTATTGAGCTGCGCCTCAACGGCGGGCAGGTGCCCCCAGACGCATCGACAGTTGATCCGCCAATTCGCGGATCTGACGGCCGATGCGCTGTCCGGTGGCCGCGTCGATCTCGTTGGTGACGAAGCTGACCGCGAGCCCCGCAACGGCGCGCTCGCCGCTCGCATCGAAGACCGGCGCGCCGAAGCAGATCATGCCCTCGCGCATCTGTCCGTTGTCGATCGAGTACCCGTCACGGCGCACCTGTGCCATTTCCTCGGCCAGTGCGGAAAAAGTGCCGACGCTCGCCCGGGTAAGCGGTTCGGGCCAGGCGCCGGCGAACAGAGCGGCGACTTCGTCGGGCGGCAGTGTCGAGAGCATCGCCTTGCCCGTCGCCGTGTAGGGCGCAGGCAGCCGCATGCCGATGCGAAACGTCACCCCGAGCGGCCGGTTGCCGTTGTGGCAGGCCAGATAGATGACGTCGGCGCCGTCGAGCACGGACAGCGTGACAGTCTCTTCGGCAAACGCCCGCGAGGCGTCCCATACCGCCCGGAACTCTTCGGTGATGTGGGTCTGCGACAGGAACGCATTCGCCCATCCCATCACGTACGAGCCCATGGTCATGCCGCCGTTGACGTGGCGTTTGATCAGGCGCAGCTTGACCAGTGTGTCGCACAGTCCGTGCAGCGTGCTTTTCGGCACCCCCGTCTCGCGCGCCAGATCGGCCAGCGCCACCGGCTCGAGCGACGCCGCAATCACGTCGAGCACGTGCACCGCACGCACCACGGCGGGCGCCGTGGTCTTGAGCGGCCCGGACGAGGCATGGGCGGAAATGTCGAGTTTGCGCTTTGGCATGGTGAACCCCTAGTTGCACCCCAGACGGTCAGTACGTAGAATTACATTCAATACATAGAATATCGTTCAATAGGTAGAACGGCAAGTATTCAGCGAGATTGCCGCCTGCCCTCCCATCCACAGCCAACAGGACATGCCGGCGAGTCCGGTCAACTGCCATGCAACTCAAAGACACCACTCTCTTCAAGGCACTTGCCTGGGTCGACGGTCAATGGATCGCGGCCGACAGCGGCAAGACGTTCGACGTCGTCGACCCCGCCACGGGCGAGGTGCTGGCCAAGGTGCCGGAGCTCGGCGCCGAGGAAACCACGCGTGCGGTGGTCGCCGCGGAAGCCGCGCAAAAGCCGTGGGCGGCGCGCACCGGCAAGGAGCGCGCCGCCGTGCTGCGCCGCTGGTTCGATCTGATGGTCGCCAACACCGACGACCTCGCGTATCTCATGACCCGCGAGCAGGGCAAGCCGCTGGCCGAAGCGCGTGGCGAGATCGCCTATGCCGCGAGCTTCATCGAGTGGTTCGCGGAAGAAGCCAAGCGCGTGGACGGCGATGTGCTCGCCACGCCCGCGGCCGACAAGCGCCTCGTCACGATCAAGCAACCCGTGGGCGTGTGCGCTGCGATCACGCCGTGGAACTTCCCCGCCGCGATGATCACGCGCAAGGTCGCCCCGGCGCTGGCCGCCGGCTGCGCGATCGTGGTCAAGCCGTCGGAACTCACGCCGCTGTCGGCCTTCGCGCTCGCCGAGCTGGCGCACCGCGCCGGGATTCCGGGCGGCGTGTTCCAGGTCGTGACGGGCGACGCCCGAGCCGTGGGTGGCGTGCTGACCTCGCATCCGACGGTGCGCAAGCTTTCGTTTACCGGCTCGACCGGCGTGGGTCGTCTGCTCATGGCGCAGTGCGCACCGACGGTCAAGCGCATGTCGCTGGAGCTCGGCGGCAACGCGCCGTTCATCGTGTTCGACGATGCGGATCTCGACGCGGCCGTCGAAGGCGCGCTGGTCGCGAAGTACCGCAACGGCGGTCAGACGTGCGTCTGCGCGAACCGCTTCTATATTCAGGACGGCGTCTATGACGCTTTCGCCGAGAAGTTTGCGAAGCGGGTGGCCGCGATGAAGGTGGGCAACGGTCTGGAAGACGGCGTGGTGATCGGTCCGCTGATCGAAGCGAAGGCGGTGGACAAGGTGGAGACGCTGGTGGAGGACGCGAAGTCGCACGGCGGCCGCGTGCTCGTGGGCGGCGCGACGCACGCGCTGGGCGGCACGTACTACGCGCCGACGGTGATCGCCGACGCTACTTCGCAAATGCGTGTGGCCCGCGAGGAGATCTTCGGCCCGGTCGCACCGCTGTTCCGCTTCTCGCACGACGCCGACGCGGTGGCGCTCGCCAACGATACGGAATTCGGCCTGGCCGCCTATCTGTACACGCGCGACATTGCGCGCGCCTGGCGCACGGCCGAAGCGCTGGAGTACGGCATGGTCGGTCTGAACACCGGCCTGATCTCGAACGAGGTCGCACCGTTCGGCGGCATCAAGCAATCGGGCGTGGGCCGCGAAGGCTCGCACTACGGTATCGAGGAGTACCTCGAGTTGAAGTACCTCTGTCTGCAAGTGTGATGTGAGGGCATCGCGCCCCATCGCGGATTGTGCTGCGCCCGAAGCGCAATCCGCGCGAGAATCGAGAATGACGAGGTCTCGTCAGTGCCCGAACCAAGGAAGCCGATCATGAACCCGTTTCGTTTTCAGACGGTCCCCACCGTCGTCGTGGAATTTGGCGCCGCTCGCCGTCTCGGCGCACTGCTTCGCGAGCAGTATCCGGCCGGCAGGCGTCTGTGCGTGGTAACAGACGGCTTTCTGCACAAGAGCGGACTGCTCGCGCCCGCGCTGGCCAATCTGGCCGAGCATGGCTGGCAGGTCTCGGTGATCGACGACGTAATCGCCGACCCGCCCGAGCACGTGGTGCTGGAAGCCGCGGAGCGCGCCCGCGCGGCCGACGCGGAGATCGTGCTGGGGCTGGGGGGCGGCTCGTCGATGGACGTCGCCAAACTGCTCGCGGTGCTGCTGCCGGGCACGCAATCGATCAAGGAGATGTACGGCGTCAAGAAGGTGACAGGTACGCGCCTGCCGCTGGTGCAGATGCCGACGACCGCCGGTACAGGCTCGGAAGTCACCGCGGTGTCGATCGTGACGACGGGCGAAACGACGAAGATGGGGGTGGTCGCGCCACAGCTCTTTGCGGACCTCGCGATTCTCGATGCGGAACTCACGCTCGGTCTGCCGCGCGCCGCAACGGCGGCCACCGGCATCGACGCAATGGTGCATGCCATCGAAGCCTACACGTCCGCCCATCTGAAGAATCCGGTCTCGGACATGCTCGCCGTGAAGGCGCTGGAATTGCTCTCGCGCAACCTGCTGCCGGCCTGCGACGACGGCAACAATCGCAACGCCCGTGAAGCCATGCTGCTCGGCGCGATGTTCGCAGGTCAATCGTTCGCGAACTCTCCCGTAGCCGCCGTACACGCCCTCGCCTATCCGATCGGCGGCATCTTCCACGTCGCGCACGGACTGTCGAACGCCCTCGTGCTTTCTCACGTCATGCGCTTCAATGCGCCCGCGGCGAGCCAGCGCTACGCCGAGCTCGCCGACGTGATTCTCCCCACCAAGGCAGCCGGCAGCAATGAAGCGAAGACCGACGCGCTCATCCAGTACATCGAAGCGATGATCGTCGAGACCGCCATTCCCCGCACACTCCGCGAAGTCGGCGTGACGCAGAACGACATCGGCCGCATGGCCTCGGACGCCATGCTCCAGACCCGACTGCTCGTCAACAATCCCCGCGAAGTCACGGAAGCCGACGCTTTCGCCATCTACAGCGCTGCGCTCTGACTGTTCTCTCTCGCGTCCGGTCATCAGTACCGTCCGAAGTTCGTTCTCGGTTCGGTACCGGTTGGCATCTCTGTCGAACACGCACGCCTCTCTTCGGCTACCCCGGACCCACGCTGCCGCAGCATACCCGCCTCCCGCTCGGTACTGCCTGCCCCCCGACGGACCGGGGCCCCTTTCCGCCTCTCAGACATAGACCCAACTCGATTCGGAAAGGGGCCCCGGTCCGTCTCCATCCTTCATTTCCCCCTCCATGTGACACGCCCGTCTGGCAATTCCCCCCTCCCCGCGAAAGCAGTCTCTCTGTAGCCGCCGAGGGGGCTGCCGAAGTCGCGCTTTTTGACATTCGCACGCCGACAGACTGGCGACATGTTCGGATGGGAGCATCGATAGCTCCGAACTGCCCGAGAGATTGTCATATGCCAATTCGCCTGAAGCGCCCGCCCGCACGGATAGCAATTGCCAGTCTTTGTTTATGCGCCCTGTCAGGGTGCGTTCCGATCGTGCTCGGCGCGGCGACCGCCACCGGCATGGCAGCCACCGACCGTCGAAGCCTGGGCGCCCAGATGGACGACGCGAGCATCGAGCTAAGGGTCGGCCACCGGGTCGGCGAGGTGGCCGCGCCCCAGGCTCACGTCAACGTTTCCAGCTACAACCGACAGGTGCTGCTGACCGGTGAGGTGCCCCGGGACAACGACCTTCAGGCGATCGCCGCCGCCGCGAAGCAGGACGCCAGCGTGCGCGCCGTGTTCAACGAGGCGGTGCTCGCGCCGGAAGCCTCGTCGTTCGGCGAGCGGTCGTCCGATACGCTGATTTCGACGAAGGTCAAGGCTAGTCTTGTAGCCGAGAAGGGCCTCCCGTCCTCGGCATTCAAGGTCGTGGTGGAGCGCAAGGTCGTCTACCTGATGGGGTTGGCGACGAAGGACGAGGCCGATCTCGCATCGAGCGTGGCCAGCCGGGTGCCGGACGTGGCGAGTGTCGTACGCGTGCTTGAAATCGTCCCTAAGGAAACGCTCGAGCGTATCGCACCCACGAAGGCGTCCGACGCGTCGCTCGCACAAGACGACGCCACTTACGCGCGCTAGGCCAGAAGCGTATGCTTGCGCGTTGATGCGTCGCGCCCTGGCGAGACACTCACGTCAGCGTCCCGGCGGTTCGCCCTGTCATTGTTTCGTCATGCGAATGGTGAACCCCGTACCTGTCGTCAGCATGGCGGTCGTGCCGATCCACGAAATTCCAACAACGGAATGGGTACGACAGACTGACGACAGCCATCGCTGGCAAGCTGACCTCATTCCCACGACGGGTCTTCGCACTATGCCGTGGCGTGAGTGGCCGAAGCACCGTATCCGCGAAAGGATGGTTCAGCGAAATGGCGATAATCGAACTTCTGACGTTTGTCCGCGAGTGGGGGCGCAGTCCGCGCGATGTCGCGGCCGTCGCGCCCTCGGGGCGTGCCCTGGCGTCGCTCATCACACGGAAAATCTCCCACGCGACGGGGCCCGTCCTCGAACTGGGCCCAGGCACCGGCGCGTTCACGAGGGCGTTGCTGCGACGCGGCGTGAGAGAAGACCACCTCACGCTGATCGAAGTCGGCCGAAGCTTCGCAGACTTGCTTCGAGAGAAATTCCCTTCGGCACGGGTGCTCCAGATGCGCGCCGAGGTACTGCACCTCCAGCCGCCGTATCTTGGCAACACGTTCGGCGCAGTCGTTTGCGGTCTGGGCTTTCTCAATATGCCGCGCGACACCGTCTTCAGAATCCTGAGCGGCGCCTTCCTGTACCTGCAGCCGCACGGCGAGTTCTTCATGTTCACTTACGGCGCCACCTGTTCGGTGCCGGAAGACGTGCTTGACGAGTTGGGACTACGAGCGACCCGGCTGGGCAAGACGTATCTGAATTTCCCGCCCGCGACCGTCTACAGCATTTCGCGTCGCAACGACGAGGTGCCGCAAGCATGAGTCCGGCGGAATTGAGCCAGCTTTTCATGGGTTACGGGCTGCTGGGCGGATTCGCGATCGGGCTGCTGGAGAAGCTCGTTCCCATTGCGCCGTCGTATCTCGTGCTGATGTTCCTCGGCTTCGTGGAGGGATCCGCGGCGTCGCTGTCCATGCTGATCCTGGCGAGCGCGCTGGGGTCTCTCGCGGGGACGATGGTCTGGTATTTGGTGGGGCGCTGCGTCGGTGAGGGACGGGTGAGCCGTCTCGTCGGAAGGTACGGCCGCTATGTGCACTTCTCCACCGCGACCTACGACCATCTTGTCGGATCGTTTCGGCGCAATGCGCGCGTGGCGACGTTCGTCGGACAACTGATCCCGGTCGTTCGCCTGTACCTGGCGTTGCCCGCCGGTGTCTTGCGCATCGGCATGGGGCGGTTCGTCCCCAGTGCCGCCGCGGGCATCCTGATCTACAACGCGATATTCATGACGATCGGGTTCGTGTTGCGGGGCAGTGCGCACGAGCCACTGAGCATTGGTGGCTGGGTGATGGGCGTGCTCGCAGGCATGGAGATCACCGGGCTGATCCTCGCGAACCGATGGGCGGCGAAGGCGAAGGCCGTTGACTGCCGGGCACCGGCGTCGACTCTCTGAGCGGGGCAAGGCGATGGGGACCTCGAATGCGTGATTTTCCAACACCGACACTGCCGTTCGCTTCGCTCACGCTGCGAGCTGCGGACAAGCGCGCGCCGACCATGCGCATCGCTACCGGGGCAGGGGCGGGGCTGCAGGTAAGCTGGGTCGACTCCGGCGACGGGCTCCGCGAGGCGCAGCGGCTTCGCTACGACGTTTTCGCGACGGAAATGGGGGCGAACGTCAGCGGCCCGCCAGGGCTGGACGTCGATCCGTTCGACGACTATTGCGATCACTTGCTCATTCGCGATGTGGCGTCGCAGATGGTGGTCGGGACCTATCGGGTGATGACGCCACGAAGCGCGCGTGCGCTGGGCCGTCTTTACGCGGAGAGCGAATTCGATCTGTCGGCCCTGAAGTCGTTGCGGCCCGATATGGTCGAGGTCGGGCGCTCGTGCGTACACCGGGATTTCCGGCAGGGTGCGGTCATTCTGGCGTTGTGGGGCGGGCTGGGCGCGTATATGCGTGCGCATGGATTTCAGTGGATGCTGGGCTGCTCCAGTGTGCCGATGAGCGATGGCGGACGCTTTGCCGCGAACCTGTATCATTCGCTGGGCCAGTCGCTGGTCCCGCAGTCGCAACGGGTGACGCCGCACCATCCGCTGCGCGTTGCCGCACTGGCAACCGGCGAGGCCGTGACGCCGCCCGCGCTGTTCAAGGGGTATTTGCGTCTGGGGGCGAAGATTTGCGGCGAACCGGCATGGGACCCCGACTTCAATTGCGCCGACTTTCTTACGCTGCTGCGCATGACGGACATCCACCCGCGATACGCCCGTCATTTCTTTGGCGGTCCAAATCAGTCAAAGGGTGTAGAAATGCGGGAGCGCGAGCGCAGCCCCTTGCTGGAGCGGCCGGACATATGAAAGTACTACTCGTGGAAGACGAACCCGAACTGGCGATCGCGCTCAGCGACGCGCTGGCGCGTCACGGCATGCTCCTGGATCATGCCTCGCGTTTGTCCGAAGCGGAGAGTCTCGCGATGGCGAGTACGTACAGTGCCGTCATTCTCGACCGGCGCTTGCCGGATGGCGACGGACTCGGCCTGATCCCGAAGCTGCGCGCGAAGGGGAACGCCGTGCCCGTGCTGGTGCTCACCGCCCGAGGCAGTATCGCCGACAAGGTGGAAGGCCTCGGCATCGGGGCCGACGACTACCTGTCGAAACCCTTCGCGTTCGAGGAGTTGCTGGCGCGCCTGCGCGCGTTGGCGCGTCGCCCGGCGAGCATGCAATGCGACATCGTCGTGGCGGGCCGGCTGTCCTATGACTACATCAACGTGGAGGCACGCGTTGGCGACGTGGCGCTCACGCTCACCCGACGCGAGATTCTCGTGCTCGATACGCTCCTGCGGCGCATGAACCGGATGGTGCCGCGTGAGGCGCTCATGGAGGCCGTGTTCACGCTCGGCGACGAAGTGCAGCCCAATGCCCTCGATACCCAGGTTTCCCGATTGCGACGCAAGCTGACCGAGGCCAACAGCGGGCTGGTCATCAATGGCATTCGCGGCGTGGGGTACCTGTTGCGAGAGGAACCATGAGCTTCTGGCGTCCGCGTTCGCTGAGGTGGCGGCTGGTTCAGCGAATGCTCGTCGCGCAATGGGTGATGGTCGCAGTGCTGACGACGCTGAGCTTCACGATCTTCGCGAGCCTGTGGCTCACGGGCACGATTCTCGGCGGCGTACATGAGTTCAGCACCATCGACGCGCTGAAGGAATCCATCGGCAGAGCGCCGGACGGAAGTCTGGTGCTCAGGGATTCGCCATCGCTCAAGCGCCTTCGCGCGGAAGTCCCCGACTTGTGGTTCATCGTCGAAGACGACAGCGGTCATGTGCTGCGCGATGGCACGCCGCCCGCGGAAATACAGGCGCTCCTGCCGCTGCCGACGTCATTGAGCGACGCGCGTTTCAGCAACGATGCACAGTATTCGTCGGTTGGCTTCGCGGTGGCACGCCGAGTGGAGAGCCCGGCCGGACGGCTGCGCATGGTGACAGGCACGCAAGGAAGGGTGACGCTGCGTCAGATCGTCCGGCAGTCCGAGAGCGCCTACAATCTGGCGCTGTATCTCGCGGCCATGATGGGCATTGCCGCACTGGTCGTCACTCCCATCGTCGTGCGGCGTGCGCTGCGCTCGCTTGGGCGGGTGTCGGCCGAGGCCGAGCGCATCGATATCGACAGTATCGGCGTGCGTCTCGATACGCGCGATCTGCCCTCTGAGATGTTGCCGCTCGTGAATGCGGTCAATGGGGCGCTGGCGCGTCTGGACAAGGGGATCGAGGCGAGGAAGCGGTTCATTGCCGACGCGGCGCACGAACTGCGCACGCCCATTGCCATTCTCACGACGCGCATCGCCGCGCTCCCGTCGGGCGCCGCGCGCAATCGCCTGCAGGAAGACTGCGCGCGACTGGCGACGCTGGCGGACCAGTTGCTCGATCTTCAACGTCTCGATCAGAGCGCGATGACGTTCACGCAAGTCGATCTCGTTGCGCTGGCGCAGCGCGTGGTCGCCGACATGGCGCCGATGACGTTCGCTGGCGGATACGACATGGCGTTCGATGCCGACGGTGAGCATGTGTTTGTGCGTGGGGACGAACTCGCCATCGAACGGGCGCTGACCAACCTTATCCAGAACGCGGCCAATTACGGGCGACGCAGAGGGACGATCACGGTGCGCGTATCGCGCGAGGCCTGGATGGAGGTCTGCGACGAGGGCGACGGGATTCCAGAGGACCAGCGGCACAGCATCTTCGAGCCCTACCGCCGGCTGAGCGAGGACACGCACGGCATCGGGCTGGGGCTGGACCTCGTCCAGCGCGTCATGCATCTGCACGGCGGCGAGGCGACGGTCACGCAGTCTGCCCCGAAGGGCGCGTGCTTCCGGCTGAGTTTTCCGATGTAATCAGGCAGTCACGAACAGGTAGTCGATCAAGGCATCCTCGGCTTTTTCCACGACTGCACCGGCCACTTCAGGTGAGTCACGGCCATTCGAGAAGATCACCGCGTTATGATCGCCCGCCCGTTGTTGGTTTTGGCCGGCGCCAGCGCTGTCACTGGTTGGCCGTACCCAAGATCTGATCCATGAGCGCCTCTTCACCCCGCTTGCGCAAGAATTCTCGAGTGAGCTCTTCACAGACTGCCAACTGCAGTGTCTTCATGAGGCCAACCCCAGCCTGTGCCTGCGTTTCGAGATCCTCCGGCAGCCCAAGACTGGCCAGATACGCCGACAACTCCCGGTCGTAATCGGCGAGCATGTCCTGCAATTTTTGATACGCGCGCTCGAATCCTTCAGGATCCAGCCGGGCCAGCACCTGTTGCCAAGGCTCCCATTCGACCAGGAAATACTGAGGGAACTCCAACCGTTCTCGGGAGAGAACCTCCTGCTCGGCGCTCTCCAGATCCTGTGGTGTTACCGTGGAATAATTGAAGTAATGCATGTCCGCGATGCCGGTGGGCAAGTGCAGCCGATCGCTCAGTTTGACCTGGTAGGCCAGATACACTTCGATTTCATGGTTTTGCCGTGCCGCCGGGGCTTTCTTGCGAGCAATCTTCTCCAGTGCGTCCAGGCGAAATGCCCCTCGCCCGCGCTCGACGATCTCGGCGAGTCTGTCGTCATAATCGCCACGGCTGACGGCATGCGCATGACTGAGTTTGGTCAGGTCGTTATACGTCAGTGCAATGCGATCGTCGCAGGACGCGGTGGCCCCTTGGGCAGCCTGGAAGGTCAGTTGACGAAGTTCGTCATTCTGCGAGAGTTTGGTTAACCACTTGGCGACCCCCGCCTTGAATTCGGCATTATCGTCGACGCCCGCCTTCAAACGGACCAGAAAACGTGCGAACCCAGCGGCATCTACTTCCAAGCTGTGCGCTTGCCATCGGCGTATCTGTGCTTGTTCGTCGTTGCTAAACCAATCCCGAACCGCTTCGTCCACACGGTGAAACCCCTTTCCTAAGCAAAGCTGAGGCCCGTTATAGTCGGGCGCCAACATCGCCTGGTGCGCCTGTTGCAGAAATGCAAGCGAAAATGAGTTGCCTTCGGCATCTACCCGAACCTCATACGGCATACCAAATACACTTGGCGGCAAGTGGGTCAGTCGGTTGGACGAGACATTAAGCGTTCTCAGACTTGCAGGCAACGTCGGCAACTCGGTCAGCTGGTTCCCACACGCCAAGAGCTCCTCGAGGCCCGCGGGCAACGCTGGTAACTCGGATAGTTGGTTGTCGATTACGTAAAGCTCTGTGAGCCTCATGGGCAACGCAGGCAACTCGGATAGTCGGTTATCGCCCACGTAAAGCGTCTTGATACCCTCGGGCAACGCCGGCAACTCGAATAGTCGGTTGTCGCATACGTCAAGCTCTGTGAGGCCCCTAGGCAATTCTGGCAGGTGATCTAAGTAGTTGTGGGCTGCCAAGAGCTTCACGAGGCTCTCAGGCAATTTCGGCAGATGCATCAACCTGTTGCCGCGTACGTCAAGCGTTGTGAGACCCGCGGGCAAATCCGGCAGGCTATACAAAAGCAGGCTCTTCAAGTCTAATTCGCCACCCACCATGTTGAGAATCCTGTCCTGCACGATCGCACGGCCTGCCCTCTCCTCCCCCCTCGGCGCGAATGCCACCCATGCGGCCAAGGAGCACCGATAGAGCTCATCGATGCCGCTATCATCTCCCGCCTGCTGTTCTGGCAAGTTCGCGATCAGTTTTCTCAAGAGTTGACCCGCGTTCACGCGAGTCTCCAGCGTGGCGAGCACATTACGAGCGAGTTTCACATGAGCTGGCGACGGTTCACCGGACTGGCCACCGGGCGCATTTTCCAGGCCAAGGTTTGCGAATGCGTTGACCAATGCCTCGATGTCCAGGCCTTCACGGCACGAGCGTGCCAAATGCCGCGTCAAGTCCCGGCACACCCACTCAATGTCCGTGCTACCCACCTGACTGAGCTGGCGATGGGTCCAGGCGAGCGCGGCGAGTAGCGTGGCGCAGCGCCACTCATGGCCCGGACCGCCACGCCGGCCGGCATACTCGAGCATTAATCCTCTTTCTTCATCGACTTGCGGGGACGAGCCAGAGCACTCGCACAGCACTTGGGCCAGCCCGTCCAGTAAATGTGATCCAACAGAAGTGATCGGCATGGATGAAAAGTCAATGGAGAAAGGCAACGGCTTGGCTCGACTTCGACACCAGTTCGAGGAACGCGCCATTTCGCGTCGGCCGACGCCTCGGTGCGGTTAGGCATGCGAAATGGCACTATGTCACGCGCGTTTCTTCTTGGAGTCAAGATCGAACTGGCCTAGCGGAATTCATCCAGTCGTCCATTTTTTATATTTTGTTCATTGACAGTATTTCCGATCATTGATCGTGAGAAATTATTAATTATATGAAAACCCAATAACTGCGCGATCTTATGAAAATTCTCATAATGTGGCGGAGGGGATTTTCAAATATAATTCATAAATTATCTCTGGCATTCTTTGGAAAATATCATTTGAAAAGCCAGAGATCGTTGATCGCGGCATTCGCATACACCCCAAAAAAACGGCGACAATACCGAATCCAGAGAGTTCACTAACTTCAGAGTTCATCCATTAACTTCAGTCAACCCTATCGAGCTTGGTGGGGATGCGGACTTTTGGGAAAATGGAGCGCAGCAGAAAAGAACTTGCGTGAAGGTTTCGAGCATTTTATTGCTCGGTACGAATTCCGTTTCGTGATGCTGATGTACCTGCCGCTGTGCACTCTCTCCAGGCAGGCAGCCGCCTCGAAGGCGCGCAAGGCATTTAGGCTGGGAAGTCTCTGAAGGTCCAAGTCAGCTATTCACAAGGCCGTGAAAATATGACACTTGGTGCGGCGTTTGCCAGTCTCTACGATTAAGTCATCCACTGAGTGGAGGCCGTAAAATGCAAAGCAATTTGACAAAGGTTCAGTACTTCTACGGTATTCGTCCGGGCGAAGTCGTCACTCTCGACCTCCATCACGAACATACGCTTGTCGCGCGCGGTGCGGCAGTCTGGGTAACGCGGGCCGGCGACCCGCACGATTACTGGCTGATGCCGAGCCAGCGCCTTGTCGTCGAACCGGGACGCCGTTACTGGGTATCGTCGGACGAAAACGCCGAAGCGCGTCTCGAGCGCGACGTGGCGCATCGCTTCACCTTCGTCTGCGGGCTGCGTAAGTGGCTCACCGGACGCCGGGCGGCACGCGAATCCAATTCGTGGGTTCTGTCGCAATAGTGGCAAACAATGCGGGACTGAACGCCTGACATCGCCTATCATCGGCTTGATATTGGCCAGCGTGATGCGCAGACACCGACATGAAGAAGTCCTTTCCCGACGCCGCCGAAGCCGCTGCCCTCATCGACGCCCGCATCGCTGAACTCAACGACTGGCGCGGCACGACTCTCGCCAAACTCCGCAAAATCGTCACCCAAACTTCCCCGGATATCACCGAGGAATGGAAATGGCGCGTCCCCGTCTGGTCCCTCAACGGCATCCTCTGCACCGGTGAAACCTACAAGAATGCCGTCAAAATGACCTTCCCCAAAGGCGCCTCCCTCCCCGATCCCCACCACCTGTTCAACGCCAGCCTCGAAGGCAACACCCGACGCGCCATCGATTTCCACCAGAACGACCCCATCGACGAAAAAAGCCTCGCCCAACTGATCCGGGCCGCCATCGACGCCAACCGAAAGTAACCCCCGCCACGCTTGCCATCTGGCGTTCGCTATCTCGATCGATCAAAATATCAGCCGCAATTCATTATTTGACGTCATCATCGCTTCGCCCACCACGATGATGTCGCCGCCGGCTATCCGCCTCACTCTTCTTCGGACAACACCATGCCGCATCGCATCGAGACCGTCGATCGCAAACGTATCCTGATTTGGGAAGCTCCCGCCGGCACGCTCGCCAGCGAGGCAGACGTCTCCCAACTGCTCGCCGCTGCATGGGAAAACGATGTGGACTGGGTTGCAGTCGAAACCGCCACCCTTCATGACAATTTTTTCAGGCTCGAAACCCGTCTGGCCGGAGACGTCCTGCAGAAGATGGTGAACTACGGCGTCAAACTCACCGTCGTTGGCGATATCACGCCCTGGCTGGAACGCAGCAACGCGTTCCGCGCTTTCGTCGCGGAAGCGAATCGCCAACGGCCGCCCGGCTTCGTCGCTTCCCTCGACTCGCTACTCGCCGGCACGGCTGCCTGAACGGTGCACAATAAAGCCGCGCGGGTTCTCGTGTGGCCCCGATGATCGGCGCCCCCGGGACTCATCGCGACGCGCTCGGCAGGCTCCGCAAGGTCTCGATAATGGTGTCGGCCAACGCTCCCGGCGCCACCGCACTGACGTCGGACTCGGTCTGCAGCGGCGTGGACTGGCAACGCGGCGTCAAGCGCAGGTAGGGCGGCTCGGCCTTCGCGAAGAGCGTGACGCTCGGCGTGGACGTGGTATGCGCCACGTGCATCAAGCCACCATCGGCCCCCACGAAAAGTGCGGCATTGGCAATCACGCGCTTCGCGTCGCGCAACGTCAACTGGCCGGTGAACGACGTCAGTCGCAGATGCACGAACTTCGCCTCCATGAGCCCCTTGGCCGCATCCACGCCATTGCCGGAGCCGAGCAGGACGACGCCCGCCGGCATGCCCGGTTCGTAGGCAACGTCGTAAGCCTGCAGGCACTCGCGCCAGTGCGCATAGGTGCGACGCGGTTCCACACCGCCCATGCCCAGCACGATGAACGGCCCGCACGGCAGTTGCCGGGCGATCGCCTCGGGCAGATCCGACTCCTCGCGAAGATAGGGCTTGGCCCGCGCGAAGAGCTCGTCCGACGCCAGACCGAGCGAGAAAACGTCGTTCACCGCAGCAAGGCTGAACTGGGTCTGGTTGCGGTCCGGCCCGTGGAAGAAACGGAACAGACACGCGAACGGCAGCGACGGGAAAAACCTGCGCTTGAGCCTTAGCGTCGGATAGTTGAATTCCTGCAGCACGACCACGTCGTAATCGGCCGCATTGACGCTAGCCGGATCGTCGAACACATGCCGGAAGATGTCGTCCCCTTCGAAGACGGCTTTCAGACTCGGCGAGATCAACAGGTCCACAGGCCCCTTGCGCTCACGCAGCAGGGCGCGGCCGGACAGGTCCATCACCGCGTCGCCCACCGACGCCTTGCCGCCATAGATCCACAGCACGCGCGCGTCCGGCGCGACATGGCGCACCTCGAGCTTCGCCTGCCCGCTCACGGCGAGCCGCAATCGCCGATGCAGATATTTCTTGGCGACGGTGAGCGAGGACGCGCGTTGCAGGAACACGTCCGGCTCGTGATACACCCAGGCATACGGAATCCGGGTGCTCGGTTCGATGAGGGCGCCCAGTCGGCGGGCAATGAAGCGCTGCAGTGCCATGGTGGAATCGAATACGGGTCGGCCGCCGCCACGGGGCGCAGGCACCAGGCGGCAAACACAGGAAGAACCGGAGTATGCCACGTCTGGTTGCTCGCGCAGTACGCGCGCCGGCATGCCGGCGCGGCACCGTGTCAGATCACCTGGAAACGATGCGTGCCGTCGCGATGCAGTTGATCGACCAGCCCGAACTCCCAGTCGAGATACGCCTGCATGGCCTCGGCCGCGTTATCGGTGCCTTCGTACGGACGACGATAACGATCGTCGCGCGCACTCGCCAACCGCGTCTCGCCCGATTCGAGCGGCAATCCGGCGTTGATCCAGGCCTGCGTACCGCCGTCGAGGACAACGATCTCGGCATCGGTCAGCGCGCGCAGGTCGTTCGCGGCGAAACGCGCGAGCAGGCTGGAGCCGCAAGTGAGCACGTAGCGCTGAGCTGGACCGATCTTGCGCAGCGCTTCGGCAAGACGCGCGCGAATCACGAACCACGCGCCAGGAATATGGCGCTTGACGTAGTTCACGCCCGAAGTGAAGTCGAGCACCGCAATCTGCCCCGGCAACGCGTCTTCCAACCAACGCGCCAGCAGTGCCGGCGTGACCGTGGCGACGTCGGGCGCGCTCGGCGTGTGCAGCGGCCATCCGCCCTGCGCACTGCGCGCCTCGGCGCCATGCGGCTCCACCACGTATACGGTCCACCCCATCTGCGCGAGCCACGAGCCGGTCATGTCGGCACGCACGCCATCGTCGTCCGTCAGAACGATCCAGGCGCCACGCACCGGCGCCTGATGATCGGTCTCCTGCACGAGTTGCCCGCCCGGCGCACTCGCGAAGTCGGGCAGATGTCCCGCCGCATATTCCTCGGGCGTGCGCACATCGAAGCGATACACGGTACGCCCCGGCACGCTCAGCGACGGCACGTCTTCCAGCGCGATGCGCTTCACGCCCGCCCGATCGGCCACGGCGCGCGCGCCCTCGCGGGCCACCGCCAGCGTCGCCTCGCGCACCGCCGCGGGATGACGGCGATCGGCGCCTCGCTCGAGCGTCTGTCCCGCGAGCGTCCAGCCGATGGTGCCATTGCGCAGCGCCGCCACGGGATTCGGCAACCCGGCATTGACCAGCGATTGCGTACCGATGATGCTGCGCGTGCGTCCCGCACAGTTGACGATCACGCGCGTGGCCGGATCCGGCGCGAGCTCGCGCACGCGCAGCACCAGTTCGGCGCCGGGCACGCTCGTCGAGCCGGGAATGTTCATGGTCTGGTATTCGTCGAAACGGCGGGCGTCCACGACGACGACGTCCGCCTCGGCATCGAGCAGTGCCTGCACCTCCTGCGCCGACAGCGACGGCGTATGACGCACCCCCTCCACCCACTCGCCGAAGGCCTTGCTCGGCACGTTCACATCGCGAAACACTTCGCCCCCCGCGGCAATCCAGCCGTCGAGTCCGCCCGCGAGCCGGTTGACGTCGGTGTAGCCCAGCTTGCGCAGCACAGCCGCCGCACGCGGCGCGAGATCGTCGCCACCGTACTTGCCATAGACGACGATGCGCGTGTCCCGACGCGGAATGCGCGCCCACGCCTCGATCTCCACCCGCGAGAGCGGCAGATTCGCCGCCCACAGCGGATGCGACTGGGCGAACGGATCTTCCTCGCGCACGTCGAGCAACGCGATTTCCTCACCGGCGAGCAGCGCGGCGCGCACGTCGCCATAGGTCAATTCGGGGAAAGACGGCTCGGCAGGTCGGGCATCGTCGGCCGTCCGCGACGGCGTATCGTTCGAATGAGAAGCCACGGGGTTTCCTTGAATTCGAAAAACGTAAATTCGGTCGGCCGTGCACGCCCCATGACGCAGATCGAGAGGCCAGGGAGGCCCGGGAAGCAGCACGCAGACGGTCATTGTGGCAGAAGCGGCCGGCAAGCGCGCGGCGCTCGATGATGCGCTGCGGCAGGCGTCGCGCTTCGTCAGACGCGCGGCACCGCACGTCCCCAGGGATTCGGCAAGCGCGCATTGGCGTAACCGGAGACGAACCCCTTGCGCTCGCCGGCTTCGGTGAACACGCTGCGATGCACCGCGCCGATGTTCGCGCCGTACACGTGAATGCTCACGCTGACACGGTCGTCATGGGCATTGCTCACGCGATGGATGTCGCCCAGACGCGGCGAAAGCACCTCGACGTCGCCCGGCACAAGCCGCACCGGCTCGCCCGCAACGACGGGCACGCCCTGCGCGTCGAGCACGTAGGGCTGCGAATCCTCCGCACCGCGCAACATGCCGATCAGCCCCCATACGGTGTGATCGTGTATCGGCGTACGCTGCCCCGGCCCCCACACGAAGCTCACGATGGAAAAACGCTGCGCCGAATCGCAATGCAGCAGATATTGCTGGTAGTGCTCGGGATGGGGTTGCGCGAAGGCGTCGGGCAACCAGTCGTCGCGCGCCACCAACTGGGCGAGCAGCCCCGCGCCTTCTTCGAGCAATGTGCTCTCGTGCGGACGACGCTCCAGCAGCCGCGAAAACGCCGCGACGAAGGTGCGCAACGGATCGAGTGCGTCGTAATCGTGCTCGGACAGATCGTGCCGGGTCGTGGCCGGCGCCACGCCCTCTGGAATTGCGGTGATGCCAACGGTCATACGGATTCCCGAAAAGCAGCGAGCGCGCGCCGGCCGGCCGCGCCCAGGATGGTGTCGTTCTGCGGCGTGTGGATGCGGCTGCACAGCACGTCGCGATGGTGGCGCTCGAGCGGATTGTTGCGCGAAAGCCCATGGTTGCCCGAGAGCTGCAAGGCCAGTTCGAGCACGCGAATGGCATTGCCCGTCACGGTGAACTTGAGCGCGCCGCTGGCGATGTCGTCGTCGGGCGTGCCCGCGTCGGCCGCCTGGGCCGCGGCATCGAGCAGACGCTGATTGACGTGCAGCAGCGCGGCAATCTCGCCGACCGTCTCCTGCACCCGCGCCACGCTCGCGAGCGGCGCGCCAAGATTGCCCGGCACCCGTGTGTTCAGGAAGGCGACGAGCCAGTCGACGCCCGCCCGCGCCACCGCGTCGTAGAGCGTGCCGAGCAGCACGCTCATCCACGCCTGCTGTTCGATGTGCGCATCGTTGTCGCGCTGGCCGATGCCCGCGGGCGCCCACTCGTGCAACGGACGGATGTCGACGGCATTGCCGAACGGCAGATCGACGTCTTCGAGGATGACCTCGTGACTACCCGACGCGCGCAACCCCAGATGATCCCAGTTCGGCACGACGCGAATGCCCGGACGATCGGGCGTGTCGCGCGAACCGTCCGGCCGCGGCACGAGGAAGACGCCGACGCGCGGCTCCGGCTCGTCGGTGCGCGCCCACACGGACAGCCAGCGCAACGCGGGAATACCGGTGCAATAAAGCTTGCGACCCGACAGACGCCAGCCCGATGCCGTGCGACGCGCCACGGTCGACGGCAATCCGCCGCGCGCCGGCGTGCCGAGCTCCGGCTCCACACGCAGCGCATTGATGAGCGCCCCATCGCGCACCGCGCTCTCGAACACGGCGCGCCGCTGCGCCTCCGGCCAGCGCGTGCTTTCGCGCACGAGCGAGCGATGCTGCAGATACGTCATCGTCAACACGAGCGCCGTCGCCGACTCCCCGGCCGCCACGGCGCCGACGATGCGACGCGCGGTCGCCAGCCCGGCGCCGCCGCCACCGAGGTCACGTGGCACCACTTCGGCAATCAGTCCATGACGATGCAACAGCGCGAAATTCTCGAACGGGAAGCGCGCCTCGCGGTCGAGCGCGGCAGCCCCTTCGGCAAGAGCGCGCGTGATCGGGGCGAGCAAGGCGTCAAGTTGCGCGAGACGCGCCGGACCCTCCGCCCGCGGCAGCGCAAGCACCGCGCTGGTGCGCGCGACAGCGGATGACCCGAAACTCCTCGTCGAATCCGACGAATCGAATGACGCCGGTGATGCGGATGCCTCGGAGGACCGCGCCAAAGCGTCCAAAGCGCTGGGCGAGCTGAAAGAAGACATGATTTCTGGAATAAGCAAATACGCGCCAGGCGCCATGCGCCGGATTACGCAACGCCCATAGCGTAAGGCGCGGCGCGCATTCGCCCAACCATCCATATCGAATAATCTTTGCGAAAAAGATTATTTAACGGCCGAAGATTGTTTGCGTAGGCTCACTCCCGTTCACCGTCTGTTCCGATCGATGGGCGTGTAGCGCAAACCGACCCACGTCGCCGTGCACGCGTCCCCTACCCCACATCAAGGAGAGCGTTCATGAGCGTCGAGATCATCGGCATGATTCAAAGCAGCAAGCAATCCGAAATACATCCGCAGAAGGGCCCCGCGGTCGATCGCGACTACGTGCGCAACTTCGCCCGCGCTCACGAGCAGTCCGGCTTCGACCGAATTCTCGTGCCGCACCATTCCACCAGTCCGTCGGCCACGCTCACGATCGCCTACGCGTCGACCGTGACCGAGAACATCCATTTCATGCTCGCTCACCGTCCGGGCTTCGTCGCACCGACGCTCGCCGCACGCCAGATCGCCACGCTCGACCAGTTCAGCGGCGGACGTCTGGGGGTTCACTTCATCTCGGGCGGTTCCGACGACGAGCAGGCCCGCGACGGCGACTTCCTCTCGCACGACGAGCGCTACGCGCGCACCGACGAGTACCTGGGCATCCTGCGCCGTATCTGGACGGAAAACGAACCGTTCGATCACGACGGCAAGTACTACCGCTTCAAGCAAGGCTTCTCCGAGGTCAAGCCAGTGCAGCAGCCGCACGTACCGATCTTCTTCGGCGGTGCGTCGGAAGCCGCGCTCGAAGTCGCGGCCAGGCATGCCGACATCTATGCGCTGTGGGGCGAATCGCTCGCCCAGGTACGCGAACTCACCAC
This sequence comes from Pandoraea pulmonicola, assembly GCF_000815105.2. Taxonomy (NCBI): domain Bacteria; kingdom Pseudomonadati; phylum Pseudomonadota; class Betaproteobacteria; order Burkholderiales; family Burkholderiaceae; genus Pandoraea; species Pandoraea pulmonicola. Next base: position 4,271,332 of record NZ_CP010310.2, read on the forward strand.
GCGCGTGCGCGCCGCGGCCGCCGTGCATGGCCGCGTGCCGCGCTTCTCGGTGTCGTTCCGCCCGATCCTGGCGGAGACGGAGGAAAAGGCCTGGGCGCGCGCGGACCAGATCCTCGCGCAAGCCAAGGCCATTCGCGAAGCGGCCGGCCTGCCGCAAGGCTCGGCCCTGCAAAGCGAAGGCGCGCGACGTCTGCTCGCGGCCGCCGACAAGGGCGCGCGCCTGGACAAGGTGTTGTGGACGGAGATCGCCAAGCTCATCGGCGGGCGTTCGAACTCGACGGCGCTCGTCGGCACGCCCGAGCAGGTCGCCGACGCCCTGCTCGACTACTACGACCTGGGCGTGAGCACGTTCCTCATTCGCGGCTTCGATCCGCTGGGCGACGCCATCGACTACGGGCGCGAACTGATCCCGCGCCTGCGCACGCTGGTCGCCGAGCGCGATCGCCGGAACGACGCCGCGCGCCGCGCCGCCTGACCCCCGCGTCTTCGCTTCCAAGGAGAATCCGTCATGGCCGCCGTTCTGCCCATCGACACGCAAACGCCCACCGCGCCTCACCCGACGCGCACCACGCCGACCGGGCTCGTACTCAACGCCGCCCCGCGGCAACGCTTCTGGTTCGATCCCCCGCCCGTGCGCAGCGACGTGCTCGCCGAGCGCCGCCATCGTCAGACGCGTCTTGCCGCCGCCTTCCGCATCTTCGCGCGCCATGGCTTCGACCTCGGTCTGGCCGGGCACATCACCGCGCGCGACCCGGAGTTGCCCGATCACTTCTGGGTCAATCCGCTCGGCGTGCACTTCTCGCGCATCAAGGTCTCCGACCTGCTGCTCGTGAACAGCAAGGGCGAGACGGTCGTCGGCGACAGGCCGCTGAACAAGGCGGCCTTCGCGATTCACGCGGCGATCCACGAAGCGCATCCGCATCTCGTGGCCGCCGCACACACGCACTCGACCTACGGCAAGGCATGGTCGACGCTGGGCCGTGCGCTCGACCCGCTCACGCAGGATTCGTGCGGGTTCTTCGAAGACCATGCGCTCTTCGACGACTTCACCGGCATGGTGGTCGACGACAGCGAAGGCCAGCGCATTGCGAACGCGCTGCGCAAACCCGACGGCAGCGGCACCGTCAAGGGCGCCATCCTGAAGAACCACGGCATTCTCACCGCCGGACCGACCGTGGAGGCCGCGGCGTGGTGGTACATCGCGCTGGAGAACGCCGCGCACACGCAACTGCTGGCCGAAGCCGCCGGCACGCCGCAACCGATCGACGAGGCGACCGCCCGCCACACGCACGGCCAGGTCGGCGGCCCCGAAGGCGCGCTGTATTCGTTCGAGAGTCTGTACGAAGGGCTCGTCGAGGCCGAACCCGATCTGCTCGACTGACTGCCGACCCACAACCATCAAAAAGCCAAGGGGAGTCGTATCCATGAAGTTCCGCCACACCGCCAAGTCATCCCACATCGCGCCGGACAGCCCGACCGCCCAAGACGTTCACGCCGGGCGCCGCAAGGTGCTGCGCGCCGGCACGGCGGCCGCCCTCGCAGCGCCCGCGCTGCTGCTCGGCCGTCGCGCCTGGTCCCAGCCGCGCAAGCTCACCTTCGCCTGGAACCAGAACTCGTTCTGCCTCACGCCCATCGTGGCCGCACAGGAGCGCGGCTTCTTCGAGAAGAACGGCCTGCAGGTCGATCTGATCAACTACAGCGGCTCGACCGACCAGTTGCTCGAATCGATCGCCACCGGCAAGGCCGACGCCGCCGTGGGCATGATCCACCGCTGGCTCAAGCCGCTCGAAGCGGGTTTCGACGTGAAGATCATCGGCAGCTCGCACGGCGGCTGCGTGCGACTGCTCGGCGCCAAGGCGGCCGGCGTGACCACGCTCGCGTCGCTCAAGGGCAAGACCATCGGCGTGTCCGATCTCGCCGCTCCCGGCAAGCACTTCTTCCAGATCCTGCTCTCGAAGCACGGCATCGACGCCGATCGCGACGTCACATGGCGTCAGTACCCGGCGGACCTGCTCGGGGTGGCCGTCGACAAGGGCGAGATCCAGGCCATCGCCGACGGCGATCCGAATCTGTACCTGCTGGAAAAGCGCACCAACGGCGCCTACGTGGAGCTGGCCACCAACCTCACCGGCGAATACGCACGCAAGGTGTGCTGCGTGATCGGCGCGCGCGGCGAACTGGTGCGCAACGACCGGGCGGCGGCCAGCGCCCTCGCACGCTCGATCGTGCAGGCGACCGACTTCGTCAACGAGAACCCGAACGAGGCGGCGAAGATCTTCGCCAAGTACTCGCCGAAGATCAGCCCGGAAGATCTGCGCAAGCTCTACGCGACCCTCACCTACACCCATCATCCGACCGGCGTGGATCTGCGCGACGAGATCGCATTCTTCGCCGACGACTTCCGGCGTATCGGCGTGCTAAAGAAGACGACCGATCCGCAGAAACTGGCGCAGCACGTCTACGCCAACGTCCTGGGATAAACGACCATGAGTGCCATTCTCGATAACGCTGCGCTGCGCGGCACCTCGCCCGTCGCCGCGCTGGAACTCGCGGAGCAGGTCGACGGCGCCACGCTGCGCACGCACGCCGCCGCACCGGTGCCCCGCTTCGACGAGACGGAAATCGATCAGCTGTTCGCCGCACCGCGCACGCCGCCCTTGTGGGGCGTGGGCTTCGCCGCCGCGCTGGCGTGGGCCGCGCTCGGCGCGCTCACGCTGCGCTGGCCCAACAAGGTCGTCGGCTTCGCGGACTGGGCCTTCACCGATGAGTTGGGGGTCGTCGCGCTGGTTGTCGCCGCGGCGCTGGCCGTGCTCTCCGTAGCCGGACGCGCCACCCCGCCCCTGCTCCGTGCACGCCAGACGCTTACCGGTGCGGGCCCGTGGCTGGTGGCGATCGCACTCGGCCTGGCCGCCTGGGAGATTCTCACGGCCAAGACCGGCACGCTGCCCACGCCGTTCTTCGCCCCGCCGCAAGCACTCATCGAGGTCTACACCGACGACTGGCGGCGCCTCGGCGACAGCGCCGTGAACACGCTCAGGCTGCTGGGCATCGGCTTCGGGCTCGGCGCCGCCGCCGGCTTTCTGATCGGCGTCTCGATCGGCTGGTCGCGCGCCATCGGCTACTGGGTACACCCGGTCCTGCGCGTGCTCGGCCCGGTGCCCGCCACCGCGCTGCTGCCGCTCACGTTCTACTTCTTCCCGTCGAGCTACTCGGCAGCGGCCTTTCTCATCGCCTTGTCGACGGCGTTTCCCGTGGCGGTGCTCACGTGGTCCGGCGTCGCGAGCGTGAACAAGAGCTACTACGACGTGGCGCGCACGCTCGGTGCGTCGGACGCGTTCCTCGTACTCCGCGTCGCGATTCCCGCCGCCCTGCCCAACGTCTTCGTCGGCCTGTTCATGGGCCTCGGCGCATCGTTCTCCGTGCTCGTCACCGCCGAGATGATGGGCGTGAAGTCCGGCCTCGGCTGGTACCTCACATGGGCGCAGGGCTGGGCCTCGTACGTGAACATGTACGCCGCACTGATCGTCATGGCGCTGTTGTTCTCGGGCGTCATCACCCTGCTCTTCACCGTTCGCGATCGCGCGCTCGCCTGGCAGAAAGGAACCGTCAAATGGTAAGTCCGGCCACCTCCCATGCCTCGCTCGACGACGCCCCGCCCTTGACGACGCAGGCGGTGACAGCCGCAGGCGACAACCGCGTCAGCCCGGACCCCAGTCCCCGCGTCAGCGCCAACGACAGTGGTGCGCGGATCGACATTCGCGGCGTGAGCCATTGGTTCGGCACGCGCCAATCGCCGCTGCAGGTGCTCGACGGCGTCGATCTGAGCGTCGCCCCCGGCGAATTCGTGGCGCTGCTCGGCCCGAGCGGCTGCGGCAAGTCCACGCTGCTGCGTCTCGTGGCCGGACTGGAGACGGCCACGCGCGGCACGATCGCGCAGGACGGCACCGACATCACGCGTCCCGATCCGTCGCGCATCGTGGTGTTTCAGGATCCGACGCTGTACCCATGGCGCCGCGTACGCGAGAACGTCGCGCTCGGCCTTCAGGCGCGCGGCGTGCTCGCCAAGGAGCGTCAGCGCGTGGATGCGGCGCTTGCCCGCGTGGGACTCTCGGAGTTCGCCGACGCCTTCCCGCATCAGCTCTCCGGCGGCATGGCGCAGCGCGCGGCGCTCGCGCGCGCGCTGGTCAACGATCCGCGCCTGCTGGTACTCGACGAACCGCTCGGCAAGCTCGATTCGCTCACGCGGCTGGCGATGCAAAGCGAGTTGGTCGATCTGTGGCAGCGCGCCGGCTTTTCCGCGCTGCTCGTCACGCACGACGTCGAAGAGGCGCTTTTCCTCGCACAACGCGTGATCGTGTTCAGCCCGCGTCCGGCCCGCATCGTCGCGGAACTGCGCGTCGATCTGCCGTATCCGCGCCATCGCGGCGATACGCGCCTCACCGAACTGCGCCACGAAGCACTGCGACACCTGGGGCTCGATGCAAGCTGGTGAACGTATGGCGGGCGTCGTGGTTCTGGTGAAGCTTCTTGACGCGGTATCGCGTCGACGCACGTCATCGGGCTCGTTCGGGGAACGGGTGCGATGACGTTGCCTCCGACGCATTGGTGGCTCAACGCCCTGCTGCAAGCGCTGCAATCCGTTCAGGCCGTCGGGCTCCATGCGCTCTACGCGCTGGGCCTCACCGACGATTCGCACGGCGCGCCGGCGTGGCCGTGGAGCGCTCGCATCGCGGGCGAAAACCTGGTGATCGACGTCGCGCTCGCGCGGCAGTTCGCGTGGATGCTCGCCGCCCTCGCATTCGCCTTCGCCTGCGTGCTGCTGGCGCTGATATGGCGTCGCGCATGGCGCTGGCTGCTGGGGGCGGCGGTCCTTGCTCTCGCGGTCGCGCCGTGGCCGTCGCCATCGCTGTGGCTGAGCGCGGCGGTGCCGACCAGCTTCCACACCAATCCGAACGGCTTCACGGTGCAGAGCATCGCGCGCGGCGAACGCGTGTATGCGGCGAACTGCGTCGCCTGCCACGGCGTCGACGGGCGCGGCGAAGGACCGCTCGCGTCCACACTGCGTCGCTGGCCGCCGACGATGGCGAGCGCGCTGCTCAGCCGTCGCGCCGACGGCGAACTCTTCTGGCACGTGCTGTACGGCATGCGCGACGCGCAAGGGATGACCATGCCCGGCTTCGCGGGCCGCCTGAGCGACCGCGAGATCTGGTCCACCCTCGATTACATGCGGGTGCTGTCCGCGTCGGCCGGCATGGCCGCGGGCGGCAGTTGGCCTGTGCCGGTGGCGCTTCCGTCGCTCGCCGTCAGGTGCGGCAATGCGCCGGCGCGCGACATCGCCGACTGGCGCGGACGTCAACGCGTGCGGATCGTGGCGGTGGACGCCGCCCATCCGCCGCCATTCGAAGACCCTCGCTTCCTGACACTGCTATTGAAACGCGACGCCGCGGCGCTCGACCCGGCGCTACGGACTGCGTCGGCGCCGCGTGCGCTGCGCGTGAAAGCGTCCGTCACGAACCTGCTCGGCGAGCGCGCCGGCTGCGTGGCCGACGCACCTCAAGCGTGGGCCGTCTTCGCGCAGATCGCCGGACAGTCCCCCTCGGCGCTCGCGGGCACCGAATGGCTTGCCGATCGCGACGGCTGGCTGCGCGCGCTCGCACCGGCGGGCCGTCGCGGCTGGGCCGATGGCGGCCTGATGTGCACGACGACGACCGCCCTGCCCGACGCCGCCGACAGCGGTGCGACGCAAGCACGCCGTGCCGATCCCCTCACCGCCACGCTGCGCCAGATGGACGACGACCCCGTGCGCTTCGTCAAGGGCGGCTTCGTCCACTGAACACGCATATCGTCCCCTCCTTTTTTCAATCCACGACAGGCTTTCATCATGACGATTTCCCGACGCCGCTTCCTCCAGTACGTCACGACTTCGAGCGCGGCGGGTGCGCTGACCACACTCGTCGCGCCCGGCGTCTCGCTGGCGCAATCGGGCCGACCGGTGCTCAAGGCCGGCGACCAGAAAGGCGGTCTGCGCGCGCTGCTCGAAGCAGCCGACGCGCTGCGGCAACTGCCCTACGACATCCAGTGGACCGAGTTTCCGGCCGCGGCCCCCCTGGCCGAAGCGCTCAATGCCGGTGCGGTCGATTGCGGTCCCATCGGCGACGCACCGATGATCTTTGCGTTGTCCGCGGGCGCGGCCATCAAGATCATCGGCGCGAACCGCTCGGACGCCTACGGGACGGCCGTCATCGTGCGGCCCGACGCGACGCTGCGCACGGCCGCCGATCTCAAGGGCAGGAACGTCGGCACCACGCGCGGCTCCATCGGCCACTTCGTGACGCTCAAGGCGATCACCGCCGCCGGACTCACGCCGGCGGACGTGAATTTCCGCTTCCTGCCGCCCGCCGACACGATTACGGCCCTGGCGAGCGGATCGGTCGACGCCTGGGCGACCTGGGAACCCTACACGGCCGTGGCGGAGACCACGGGGCGCGGTCGCGTGCTGGTCAATGGCCGGGGGTTGTGGTCGGGGCTGAGCTATCTGGCGGCCACGGATGCGGCGATCGCCGCCAAGCCGGAGATCCTGCGCGACTTCCTCGCGCGGGTCGTGCGGGCGCAAGCCTGGTCGTATCAGCATGTGGATGCGTTTTCGGCCGCCATGGCGCGCATCATAGGCATCCCGCCCGAAGCGGCCAGGCTGCAGTTTTCGCGACGCGCGACGAAATGGCGCAACATCGACGGCGCCCTCGTCGCCGAACAGCAGCGCACCGCCGACTTCTATTCGCAAGTGGGATTGCTGCGTCAGCCGCTCGACGTGAAGCCGACGTTCGACCGACGCTTTCCTATCGAAGTGTGAACCGGCGCGACGCATACGTCGGCGCACAGGACGGTACGGTGGATGCCGGGCGGCCGCCACGTCGCCCCGTCAAGCCGAACGCCCGCGGGACCGCGCGTCCTTCGGCGATTCGGCGGCGGAGGCCGGAACGTTCCCGACGTCGACCATGCGCAGACACGCTTGCGTCACCGCATCGATGAACGCCTCGTGACGATGGCGGGGCATGCCGATCAGTTCGTCCGTGGCCCCGTGCACGCCGGAGTAAAGGATGAGCGCGAGCACACGCGGCGGTGACGAGCGCCACGCCCCGGCGGCCTCGCCTTGCGTCAGTATGTCCGTCAGTTGCTCGAGAATCGCATTGCGCTCCGCGTTGGTGCGGTCGTAATGATGGTGGCTCGCATAGACCATGTCGTGCGTGCGATGCGTCGCAACGTACGTCTGCATCGTCGTGCGGATCCACACGCGCAGCCGCTGCGGCCAGTCGTCAGGCGCACACGCCCGCACCGCCGACTCCAGTTGCGCCAGGAACTGCCGCGTGTAGCGCGTCTTGAGCGCTTCGAGCATGTCGGTCTTCGACGCGAAGTAATGATAGAACGTCCCCTTCGCGACCTTCGCACGCTCGGTGATTTCGCTCACGGTCGCGGCATCGACGCCCTTCTCCAGAAACAGCGCCTCGGCCGCCGCCATCAACTCTTCCAGACGGACTTCCGCCGGTTTTGTACGCGGCGCACTTGATGCATTAGACGCGGCAGCCTTCTTCACCGGTGTGTTCGATCGCATCCCGACTCTCATTGAAGCGAATTGGCAAGGTCGACAGTGTAACGGCTGACGCCACGAAGCCACTTCGACCCTGAGCACCAACGTGCTCAAACTCGGCTTGAAATTCCCATTGACCGACGGTCAGTCAAAACATTAAGATGAGAACCATTCTCAACACGACCCTCGGGGGTTCGTCATGTCATCGTCCCGCCGTCGCGCACTGGTGTGTGCGGCTTACCTCGGTACATTCCTCGCCTCGCTCGACATCAGCATCGTCAACGTTGCGCTGCCGACGCTCCAGGTCGCCCTCCACACCGACATGGCCGGCCTGCAATGGGTGATCAACGCCTATGCCATCGCCATCTCGGCGTTCATGCTGAGCGCCGGCCCGCTCGGCGACCGCTATGGGCACAAACCGATCTGGCTCGCGAGCGTTGCGTTTTTCACGGCCGGTTCCGCCCTGTGCGCGGTGGCCGGTCAACTCGACACCCTGCTCGCCGGACGCGCGATCCAGGGCGTGGCCGGAGCGTTGCTCATTCCCAGCGCGATGCCGATCCTCACCCAAGCCTTCCCGGACGCCCGGGAACGGGCGCGGGTCATCGGCGGCTGGTCCGCCTTCAGCGCGCTGGCGCTGGTTCTCGGCCCGATCTCCGGCGGTCTGCTCATCGAGCATCTGGGCTGGCAGAGCATCTTCCTCGTCAATCTGCCGTTGGGCGCGGTGGCGCTGGCGCTCGGCATGTTCGGCATTCCGGGCGGCACTCATGGGCACCGGGGCGTGTTCGATCCGGCCGGCCAATGCCTGAGCGTGGTCTGGCTCGGCGCGATGACCTATGGATTGATTCGCATGGGCGAGCCGGACGCCGCACCCGAAGCGCTCGCGCCGATCTTCGGCGTGGCGTTCGCGGCGCTCGCCTTGTTCGTCTGGGTGGAGCGCCGCGTCGCGCGCCCGCTGCTGCCCGTATCGATGCTGCGCGAGGCGCGCATGCGTCTGGCCAACGTGGCATCCTTCACGCTGGGCTTCTCGGGCTACGCCAGCCTGTTCTTCCTCTCGCTGTTCCTGCAGCAAGCCCAGGGCCACCCCCCCGCCCAGGCGGGCTGGCAACTGATGCCGCAATTTCTGACGATGGGCGTCACCTCGCTGCTCTTCGGCCGCATCGCGCATCGCGCAGCGCTCGGCACCCTGATAGTGGCGGGCTATGCCGCCATCGGTCTCACCCTGTGCGCGATGACGGCCTTCACCGCCGGCACGCCGTATTGGGTTGTCGGCGCGGCATTCGCAGGACTCGGACTGGGCATGGGGCTCGCCGTGCCCGGCACCGGCATGATGGTGATGAATCTGGCGCCCGCCGCGCAAACCGGCATGGCCTCCGCCACGATGAACGCCCTCCGGCAAACCGGCATGACGATGGGCATCGCCCTGCTCGGCAGTGTGATGAACCTCCGCGCGGCGCAGGACCTGACCGCAACGGCCCGCACGCACGGCGTGACGCACGCGCCGGCGTTCGCACACACCGCAATCTCCGGGCACATGCTCGATCCGGCGCTCACGTGGCTGCCGGATGCCTATCGCCACGCCAGGGCCCAAGGCTTCGCGCTGGCAACGCTGGGCGGCGGGCTGGCCTGCACGGTCATCGCCGCGCTGCTGTACCGGCAGCACGCCCGGTACGCGCGAGACGCCCGTCCGAGCGCGGCCACGCAGACAACTGGCTCGGCCGGAAAGTGAAAAAGTGTCCATGGCGTCGCGCGCCCGCAATGGCGACACTGCGTTGATCCAGGCGGAGCATGGCCGCCCATGCGTTGTGCTCGTTCCATGCTCGCCCATCCCCGCGCAAGAGACTCGTCATGACGGCCAGCCATTTCCTGTCGGCACATCTGCTCATCGCCTACACCGCGTATTTCGTCGGCACGGCGAGCCCCGGTCCCAGCAATCTGGCGATCATGTCCATCGCGGCGAATCACGGCCGCAAGCCTGCGCTGACGTTCGCCCTCGGAGTGATATCCGGCTCGCTGTTCTGGGCGATAGTCGCCATGCTCGGCGTCTCGGCCACGCTGCTCGCTTACTCGCACTTCCTCGTCGCGATCAAGCTCTTCGGGGGCGCCTATCTGCTGTGGCTGGCGTTCAAGTCGGGACGCGCGGCGCTACGGCCCTCGAATCCCGCGGATCGGAACGGCGCCACGTCGGCGTTTCCCGCGGACGCCGACGGCACGCTGTCACTGCGCCGCCTGTATCTTCGCGGCGCGCTGCTTCATCTGACCAACCCCAAGGCCGTGCTGGTCTGGATGTCGATCGTCGCACTCTCGTCGGGGCCGGACGGTGCAATGCCCACCCTCGTGGTGCCCGGCTGTGCCGCCATCGGCATGGCGGTATTCTGCGGCTACGCCGTCCTGTTCTCGACACGCGCGGCGAGACGCCTCTATCTGCGCGTGCGCCGATGGCTCGACGGGTGTCTCGCCGTGGTGTTCGGCGTGGCCGGCTGGCAGTTGCTCATCTCCCGCACCTCGGCAAGCTGAGCGCGCACGCCGCCGTCGTGTGGTAGCGTGACGCCTCTGCCTGTCAATCCGTGGCGCGCCCACGCGCCCGTTCGCCATGCTCGACTTCGACGCCGACGCGCTGATGCGTCTCGTGACCACTCCCATGCCGTTCGGCAAGCACAAGGGCACGCTCATCGCCGATCTCCCCGGCAACTATCTGAGCTGGTTCGCTCGCGAGGGCTTTCCGCCGGGCGACATCGGCCGTCTGCTCGCGCTCATGCACGAGATCGATCACAACGCGCTGGGAGAGTTGCTGCGACCACTGCGCGCACAGGCGCAGGCCGCACGCCACCCGTGACGCCGCGGGCCGCGGCTTGCGCGAACGGCCCGCGGCACATCGACCGGCACATCACTCGGAGCCGAGCATCGGCGGCAGACGGCGGCGCACCCACTGCGTCTGCTGCTCGTGGGCATGCGCCAGTTGCAGAACCGCGAGATCCGCCTGGGCGGGGCCGATGATCTGCAGCCCCATCGGCAAGCCCCGCGCATCGAACCCGACCGGCACGCTGATCGCCGGCAAGCCGGCAAGCGTCGGCCCGATCACGACCTCCATCCAGCGGTGATACGTGTCCATCGGCCTGCCCGCCACCGAGGTCGGCCAATGCGTCTGCGCATCGAACGGAAAAACCTGCGCCGTCGGCATGAGCAGAAAGTCGTACCGCTCGAACAGACGCGCCAGCGCGCGATACCACTCGCTGCGATCGACGGACGCGCGAAACACGTCGGAGGCGCGCAGCGCTTCGCCGCCGGCCACTTCCCACCGCGCTTCGGGCTTGAGCTTGTCGCGCCGTGCCGGATCGGCATACATCTCCCCGAGCGAGCCGTTCACGAGCCAATGGCGCAGCGTGAGCCACGTGCGCCACAGCCGGTCCGGCGCGAAGTCGGGCCGGCAGGGCTCGACCTCGCAGCCGATCGCCGTGAAATCGTGCAGCGCCGCCTCGCACAACGCCATCACCCCCGCTTCCATCGGCAGATGCCCGCCGTAGTCGCCGAGCCAGCCCAGCCGCAAGCCCTTCACGTCACGCGGCAATGCGCTCGCGAAGGACGAGGTGTCCCGCGCGATCGAGAGCGGGCTGCGGGCGTCATAGCCCGCTTGCGTCGCCAGCAGTTGCGCGACGTCGGCGACCGTGCGTCCCATCGGTCCCTCGGTGCTCAATTGCTGCACGAAGAGTTCCGGGGTCGGGCCGTACGGCACACGCCCCTGCGACGGCCGGAAGCCGTACACGTTGCCGAACGCCGCCGGGTTGCGCAGCGACCCCATCATGTCGCTGCCGTCGGCGACCGGCAACAGGCGCAGCGCCAGCGCACTGCCCGCCCCGCCGCTGCTGCCGCCAGCGCTGCGCGTGGTGTCATAGGCGTTGCGCGTGATGCCGAAGACCGGGTTGTAGCTGTGAGAGCCCAGACCGAACTCGGAGATGTTGGTCTTGCCGATGAAGATCGCGCCAGCCCCGCGAATGCGCCCTACGCCGATGCTGTCCTGCGTGTCGGCCGCCGCGGACGTCAGCGGCGAGCCCTTGCGCGTAGGCAGTCCCGCGCAGGATGCGAAATCCTTCACCGCGTGCGGCATGCCGTGCATCCAGCCCAGATATCGGCCACTGGCGAGCTGACGGTCGCGCTCGTCGGCTTCCGCGAGCAACGCGTCGGCGTCGCGCAGCGATACGATCGCGTTGACGGCCGGGTTGTACCGCGCGATGTGCACGAGATAAGCCTGCATGACTTCGCGGCACGAAACGCGGCGTTCGCGGATCGCCTCGGACAGCGCGAGGGCGTCGAGCGCGACGATGTCGTTCAGCGAATTCGGGGATGTCGAGGATGTCGGGGAAGCGGCGGGCGGGAAGGCTGCGCTCGACTGAGCGGCCGGGGGCGGCGCGACGGCCATGTGTCTCTCTCCTTGGCGGTGGCGCCGGTCGTGTGCGACGCCGTTGTCTGACACGCCATTGTCGGTCAAACCCGCTGGCGACGCCGGAGGGAAATTAATTTTCCCGCCGGCGCCGCGTCATCATCGTCCCGGATCAGTGCGAGAGCGCGTCGAGTCCGGTGGACTCGACCTCCTTCGCGACCGCCGGCGCGGCCATGTACATCAGCAACTTCTTCGCTTCTTCGGGATGCGGCGCGTTCACCGGCACGCCGCCGGCGAAGCGCGTGACGGACTGCAACGACTCGGGAATCTTGCCCGCGAAGGCCACACCCTTGACCGGCAACAGTTCGCTCACCTGCTGCAGACCGAGTGCATAGTCGCCGGCGGCGACCTTCTCGGCAACCGGCGTCTTCTGCACCATCACGGCCTTGCCTTGCATCTGCTCGGCGATGCCCAGCTTCCTGAACAATTCCCGCTCGACGTACACACCGCTCGCGCTGTCCGAATAGGCGACCGATCTGGCGGCGAGGAGTGCGGCCTTGAGCTTTTCTGGCGTGCTCACGTCGGGCACCGCGTCGCCGGCCTTCACCACGACGCCGATGCGCGAGTCCGCCAGATCGACGCGCGAATCCGCGCGCACCTTGCCCGCCTTGATGAGATCGTCGAGCGCGTAGCCGACCATGATGACCGCGTCCGCGGGCTCGCCCCGTGCCAGACGGTTCGGGATGGTCTCGGGCGCCTTGCCCATCGACGGTCCCCACGCCGTCTCGACGTGGTCGCCGCTCGCCGCCTCGAACTTCGGCAGCAGCAACTTGTACGCCGCAGTAAAGCCGCCCGAGTTCATCACGCGCAGGTCTTCCGCATGGACGGGGGCGACGCCGAGCAGCGCGGCGGCCAGGAGGCCGGCGCCGAAGGCCGAGAAGGCCGAGAAGGCAACGAAGGGGCGCCGGGGGGCACGCGCGCGCGCCGGGGCAAAAATGGCTTTCATGGAGTTGTCTCGTCGATTGTGGTTTTCTGAAGCCGAAGACACGTCCGCACGGCGATACAGCGACACGACCATGCGAGCGGTCTGCGGCAACGCGATGAAGCAAAGACGCGCCCGTGCATGACGCGTCTCCCGGAAAGCGCTGTCGCGCGTCAGCCGGCGTTGCGAAGCTCCGCCGTGTCGGCGCGGCGGCCCTCGCCGCCGGTGCGGCCGCGATAGAGCGCGAACGTGGCGCCAATCGCGCACAGCGCCGCGAAGCTCATCCAGTAGCCCGGCGCCGCCTTGTCGCCCGTGGCATGGATCAGGTACGTCGAGAGCGCGGGGGTGAAGCCACCGAAAAGGGCCGTCGCCAGGCTGTAGGCGAGCGAAAAGCCGGCCACGCGCACGTCGGGCGGCATGACTTCGGTAAGCGCCGGGATCATCGCGCCGTTGTACATGCCGTACAGGAAAGAGAGCCACAGCAGCACGGCAAGCATGCGGGCGAAGCTCGGCGCCTGCACGAGGAACGACAGCGCCGGGTAGGCCGTCACGAGCGTGAGGCCCGCGAAGAGCAGTAACACCGGGCGACGGCCGATGCGGTCCGACAGCGAACCGCCGACCGGCAACCAGAGGAAGTTCGACACCCCCACGCACAGCGTGACGAGCAGCGCATCGGTGCTGCTCAGATGCAGCACGCTCTTGCCGAACGTCGGCGCGTAGACGGTGATCAGGTAGAACGCCGTGGTGGTCAGCGCCACGAGCAGCGCGCCGCCGATCACGACGCCCGCGTTGGCGGCCATCGAACGGAAGACTTCGCGCAGGGCGGGGTGACGCTTGCGTTGCTTGAACTCGTCGCTTTCCTGCAGCGAGCGGCGCAGCATGAAGATCACCGGCACGATCATGCAGCCCACGAGGAACGGCAGACGCCAGCCCCACGCACCGATCTGCTGCGCGGTGAGCGAAAGCGAGAGCCCATAGCCGAGCGCGGCCGACACCACGATGGCGACCTGCTGGCTCGCCGATTGCCAGCTCGTGTAGAAGCCCTTGCGGCCCGGCGTGGCGATCTCGGCCAGGTAGACCGACACGCCGCCGAGCTCGGCGCCGGCCGAGAAGCCCTGCAGCAGACGGCCGATCAGCACGAGCACCGGTGCGGCGAGCCCGATGGTCTCGTAGCCCGGCACGAACGCGATGAGGATCGTGCCGCTCGCCATGATCCCGAGCGTCGTGACCAGGCCCTTGCGGCGGCCCACCTTGTCGATGTAGGCGCCGAGCACGATGGCGCCCAGCGGTCGCATCAGGAAGCCCGCGCCGAACACGGCAAAGGTCAGCATCAGCGACGCGAACTCGCTGTCGGTCGGGAAAAAGACGCGGGATATCTGGGTGGCGTAGAAACCGAACAGGAAGAAATCGAACTGCTCGAGGAAGTTGCCGGCAGTCACGCGCAGGACCGCGCCGGCTTTCGATGGGCGACGCGAAACCGCGTCTTGGGGGCGCTGTGACATGCGCTGTCTCCGTGTTTCCGCAGCCCATGGGATCGGGCCGCCAGTGAATCGTCGCATTGCATCTCTGCCAGGGGCATGTCACCCCGTGGGACGTGTCGCACCGTCACGGACGCTTTTGAGGCCGCCAATGTTGCGCCGGAAGTTCCCCGTTTGTGAATTGCAAGTTTTGGAAGAATTGATGCTCATGCGCTATCAATCGACGGATAATGATGCATCCGACATTTTTCACTTCCCGCGTCTCATGGCGATCAACTTCGATCTGAACGATTTGCAGGCCTTTCGCGCGGTCGCGCAACTCGCGAGCTTCCGTCGCGCGGCCGAGTCGATCCATATTTCGCAGCCGGCGCTCTCGCGGCGCATCGACAAGCTCGAGGAAGCGCTCGGCGTGAAGCTCTTCGAGCGCAGCACCCGGCGCGTGGCGCTGACCAATGTCGGCCGGGCGTTCGCGCGCGATGCCGAGCGGATTCTCGACGACCTCGATAATGCGCTGCTCGGCATTCGCGACGTGGCCTCGCCGAGCCTCGGGCATGTGACCATCGCATGCGTGCCATCGGCGGCGTACTACTTCATGCCGCAGGTCATCTCGCGCTACCACCGCGCGTTTCCGCGCATCCGCATCTCGGTGCTCGATGCAAGCGCGAACGAGGTGCTCGCGGCGGTCGTGAATGGCGAGGCGGATTTCGGGCTCAACTTCATCGGCAGCCAGGAGCCGAACGTCGAGTTCAAACTGCTGCTGCAGGAACGATACGTGGCGGCGTGCCGGCGCGATCATCCGCTCGCCGGCAAGAAGCGCGTGACGTGGCGCGAGCTGTATGAGTACGACTACATCACCGTGGGCAAGGTCTCGGGCAACCGGCTGCTGCTCGATCAGGCACTCACCGGCTTGCCGCAACGCCCGCCGAGCATTTGCGAGACGCAGCACGTCACGACCATGCTGGGGCTCGTCGAGGCCGGACTCGGCGTGGCGGCCGTCCCCACGATGGCAATGCCGGGCGGCGACCATCCGCTGCTCACGAGCGTGCCGCTGATCGATCCGGTGGTGACCCGGCGCGTGGGCATGATCCGCAGCAAGGCCCGGCCGCTCTCGCCGGCCGCGGCACAGTTGTATCGGTACGTGGCGGAGATGAAGGCACCCGGACGGCGCCGCACGCGCGCGGATGCTGTATAACGGAACGCCCACGATTGCACGCCAGGTAACACTTTGTTACCCGTCTTACGAAAGCCGCAACATTGGCCAGGCGGCGCGCGAGCGGGGCGTCTTTATACTTTGCAGCGCATCACAACGACTCTTAATCAAGCCACATGCTCAAGCGAATTCTCCCGATCGTGGCCGCGGCCACGCTGGCAGCAGCCACCTCCCTGACGGCCTCGGCCAGTGATATGAACAATGCCCTCGGCGGTGCGCTGGGCGGCGTCGCGGGCGCGGCCGTCGGCGGCGCGCTGGGCGGCAGCACCGGCGCCGTGGTCGGCGGTGCCGTGGGCGGCGGCGCAGGCGGGGCGATGACGTCGAACCGTCGCGAGCGCACGGGCGCGATCATCGGCGGCGCACTCGGCGGCGGCGCGGGCACGGCGGCGGGCAACGCGATGGGCGGACGCTCGGGCGGCCTGATCGGCGCGGCCGTCGGCGGCGGCGCCGGTGCGGCGCTCGGCGGCAACATGTCGCGCTCGAACTCCTATGACGACGACGATCGCCACGGCAAGCGCCGCGGTCATCGCAAGCACCACCATCATCATTGATCGTCGGCGGTCGTCTGCCGATGCAGCACGTCCCGCCATGGCGGGACGTCGGCAAGAGCGCCGCCCGATGACGTGCCGGCGCCTCGCCGTCTCTCCCATCTCCCTCATCTCCCTCATCTCCCTCATCTCCCTCATCTCCCTCATCTCCCTCATCTCCCATCCCTCGCCCCAACGCCCCCGCTCCGCGACGCCGGACTTCCTCGTCCACGCAATCGAGCAATCATGCATTCGGGCGATCAGGCGAAGTACTGCCCCGGCGTACGTCCCAATGATTTGCGGAACATCTCGATGAAGCCGGTCGTGCTTTCGTAGCCGAGTTCGTTGGCCACCGCGGACACCGTCCTTCCCTCGGCCAGCCGGTAAAGCGCCTCCTGCAGGCGCACGTGCCGCCGCCATTCGTCGAAAGTCATGTTCAGCTCGCGCGAAAACAGGCGCGAGAGCGTGCGGGCGCTGGCACCCACGTGATCCCCCCACTCCTGCAGCGTCCTGTTGTCGGACGGCTCTCGCAGAAACTGCGTGCATAACCTCGCCAGACGCCGCTCTCGCGGTATTTCCAGCGACAGCGGCATCTCATCGCTGAATTCCAGCTCGTCGCGAATGATCTCGAAGAACTTGTCGACGTGGCGCTTGCGCACGAGCGGCTCGTCGGTCGAGGCCGCACGCAGGATCAGTTCTCGCATCAGATTGGAGACGACGAGCGGCTCGCACGTCTTCGGAAAATCCGCCACGACATGCGGCGAGATCAGCAGATTGTGCATGCCGAAGGATGCGCGCAGGCGCACGGCATGCAGCGTCATCGGCGGAATCCATACGGCGCGCTGCGGCGGCACCACCCAGGTGCCGCGCGGCGTGTCGACGCACATGATGCCCTCGCCGCCGTACAGCACCTGGCCATAGGGGTGCACATGCGGCTCGACGCCGCCGCCGGACGGAAACTCGAACGCCAGTCCCACCATCGGCGACGGCGAAATTCTCGACTCGAAGAACAGGACGTCTTGCGCGGTAATGATCCGGGTCTGCATAGCGTGCCCCCTGGCCCGATAGGAATGAATGTCGGTTTCATTCTTTCCTTATCGCTTCGCGCCAGACATCAGGGTTTGCACGGATCGGCGCCGGAGCCGAAGTCCCGACACCGCGCCGGCCGTTGCGCCGCTCATTCCAGTGCCTTGCCGCGCGTCTCCGGCATCCACAACACCGCGACGACGGTGAGCAGATTCAATACGATCAGATACCCCGCGAACCACCCCAGTTGGCCGTGATCGGCCAGCCAGTTCTGCAGATAGGGCGCCGTGCCGCCGAAGATCGCTACCGTGAGCGAATAGGGAATCGCCACGCCGGTCGCCCGGATGCGCGTCGGGAACAGCTCCGCGTAGACGGCCGGCGCGATGGCCGTCCATGCCGCCAGCACGACCAGCCCGCCGCAGATCGCCAGCGCCAGCCGTGCGAACGCACCGTCGATCAGCATCAGCAGCGGTACGATCGCCAACGCGGAGCCGCCGGCACCGATCAGCAGGTTCGGCTTGCGGCCGATGCGATCGGACAGCGCTCCCCACGCCGGCTGCACCGCCATGTAGACGAGACAGCCGATCGTGAGCGCCCACAGGCCCTGCCGCGCATCGACGCCCCGAAAGTGCGTGGCGTACGTGATCGCGCCCGACATCCACGTGTTGAACGTCAACGTCGGCCCGGCGGTCAGTGCGATGATCCGCAGCACCGAAGTCCGATGCTCCCAGATCGCCTCGAGCATCGATTGCGAACGCCCCCCCGACTGCCCCCCGCTCTGCTCCAGTTCGAACGCGGACGTCTCCTTGAGACTACCGCGCAGGAACAACGCGTAGACGCCCAGCACCGCGCCGAAGAAGAACGGGATGCGCCAGCCGAAGCGGGTCATCTCGTCAGCGGAGAAGCATTGCGTGAGGACGAGTCCGACGGCGCTCGCCAGAAGCGAGCCGCCCGTGATCGCGATGAACATGCTGCTCGACCACAGGCCGCGCCGGTGCACGGGGGCGCTTTCGACGAGGAAGGTAAACGAGGCGCCGATCTCGCCGCCGAGGCCGAAGCCCTGCAGCAGACGTCCGAAGACGAGCAACGCGGGCGCCAGCAGACCGATGGACGCATAGGTCGGCGCCACCGCGATCACCAGGCAGCCGGCGGCCGTGACAGCCATCGACGCCACCATCGCGAAGCGCCGGCCACGTCGGTCGGACAGCCAGCCGAAATAGATGCCGCCGATCGGCCTCAGCAGGAAGCCGACGGCGAAGACCGCCAGCGTGGAGAGGAAAGCCGCCGTCGGGTCCGCGGCGTGGAAGAACTGGGTCGAGAAGTAGCGCGAGAACAGCACGAAAGAGGCGAAGTCGTACCACTCCAGCGCGTTGCCGATGCCCGCGCCGAGGATCACCGATCGAGCCGGTGAACCGCGCTCGCCGCCGGCGACGGCCTGCAAGGTCGCATCCATGTTTGTCTCCTGAGGGTCGTTGTTTTGTGTTGTCGATGGCGTTGTCATTCGTTCCCTGGCCCCCAACACACTACTTCGCCTGCACGCGCCGCGACACCGCCGACAGGACAACTCATATCGCAATACGGACAAATTGCTCCCCCGCCCCCTGCCCCTTGCGCCTTGCGCCTCGTCCGCTTGCCCCTCCCCCTTCCTCCCCGGCGGGTGCCAGTTTGGCCGCTTTGCTGGATGGTCTGTCCCGATCGCTGCATCGGCCGCCCGCCGCCTCGACACAATGGATCCAAGACACATCACGACCTGTCCGGGAGGGCATTGCTGCGATGAAACTTCTGAATTGCGATGTCGTCGTCGTTGGCGGCGGCGGCGCGGGCACCTACGCCGCGCTGCGGCTGCACGACCTCGGCCTGAAACCGATGCTGATCTCGAAAGGGCTCGTCGGCAAGAGCGGCGCGTCGATCATGGCCGGCGCCGTGATCGTCGGTTCCAAAATGCTCGGCGGCACGGAGCACAACGCCGCCAGTTCGCTGGAGTTCTTCGCCAAGTACTACAGCCACTTTCTGGTGGATCAGTCCTATCTCGCGGCGGCTGGCCAGTGGATCGAGAACACCTTCTATCCCGAGATGGAATCGCTGGGGCTGCTGTTCTCCCGCGAGGCCGACGGCAGTATCGCCATGAGCCATTCGCCGGTGCGCTGGGCGGTGGCGCCGATGCAGGGGCAGACGGGCATCCTGCTCATGGACATTCGCCGCAAGCAGTTGCAGGCCAGGGGCATCCCGATACACGAGGAATGCGCGGTCACGGCGCTGCTGCGCAATGCCAACGGCGAGGTGTGCGGGCTGACGGCCTTCGACTTCGTTCGCGGCGAGCTCTTCGCCGTGCATGCGAAGGCCGTCATCATGGCGACCGGCCACGCCGACCGGCTGGTGCGGCGCTCCACCGGCACACGCGAGCAGACCGGCGACGGCATCGCGCTCGCGCTGCGCGCAGGCGCCGAGCTTACCAATCTGGAGATGCAGTTCTGGCATATCAGCGACTTTGCGAACCCGCCGACGTGGCAGCGTCTGCACATCTATCCGAATCCGCTGATCGGCACCGACCAGAGCTCGCGCGTGTACAACGCGCAAGGCGAGTGCTTCTTCGAGCAGGCCCGCGACGCCCCCGCCGCGCTCGCGCCCTACACGTTGCAGGTCAAGCGGCTCACGCAGCAGGTGCTGGCCGGCAAGGCGCGATTCAGCGGCGGCTACTACACGTCGTACAGCCACATCGACGCCGACGTGCTGCGCCGCTATCAATACGCCGGCTCGGCCTTCGAGAAGCTAGGCCTTGACATCACGCGCGACAAGGTCGAAGCCCGCACCACGATGCACTACCGTCAAGGTGGCATCGAGTCGGATCCGCATTCGATGCGCACGAGCGTCGACGGGCTGTGGGTCGCGGGCGGTGTCGGCGCTCACGTGACGGGCAGCCTCGCCGTCGCGATCTACGACGGCGGGCTGGCCGCGGAGTCGGTGGCGGGCCGTCTGTGCGAGCGCCATCGGCACGACGACGCGACGCAGCAACAGATGCAACGGGAATTCGCGCGCGTCGAAGGCTTGCTGGGTGGCGAACAGCGCGCTCGCCCGGGCGAGGCGCCGATGCACGTCAAGACCGCCATCTGGGACGTCATGGGCGAAGCTTACGGTCTGATCAAGAGCGGGCGGGCGATGCGCGACGGCCTCGACCAGCTCGAAGCGTTGCGCACGCGCAGCCTGCCGCGCATGACGCCGCCCAGCCGCTCGCGCCGCTACAACACCGCGTGGCTGGACGCGCTCGACGTCCACAACCTCATCGACGTATGCGAGGTCACGTTGCGCAGCGCACTGCAGCGCGAAGAGAGCCGCGGCAGCTTCTACCGCACCGACTTTCCGTACGTGGACAACACCGCGTGGCAGTGCAAGAACATCGTCGCGCGCGACGACACCGGCTACCGATTCCGCAAGGAACGCTATCCCGAAGGCACCCTCACGCCGGACTTCGACCGGCAGGAGTATTTCAGTGTGCCGTGGTGACGCGCGATGGCGCCTTCATCCACGATTCATCACGATCCGTCACAAGCCATTGCACGCGGGGGAGACACATGCATTCGGAAGTCAGGCGATTTCAGAGAGAAGCCGACAACGATCCGGCGACGGTGACGCTGCACGTCAGCCGCTTCGATCCCGAAGTGGACAACGCGCCATACGTGCAAACGTTCTCGGTGCCGCACGTACCGCGGATGCGCATCATCGACGCACTCAACCACGTGCAGGAAACCCTCGGCGTGGATATCGGCTACCGCTGGTACTGCGGCACGAAGAAATGCGGCACGTGCGCCGTAAGGGTCAACGGCCGCGAAGTGTTGGCGTGCTGGGAGGCCGCCGAGGCGGAAATGCATGTGGAGCCGCTGCGGCATCTGCCGCTGATTCGCGATCTTGCCGTCGATCGCACGCCGGCCGAAAACAAGCTGGTGTCATTGCAGACGTGGCTTCAGCGCACGCGGCCCTATGCGGGCTTTCCGGAACCCATCGACGCGGCCAACGCGGCGGTGCTGCGCGCGAGCATGGACTGTCTGAGCTGTCTCGCGTGCTACTCGGCGTGCCCGGTGCTCGACTTTGCGGACGACATCGCGTTCGCCGGGCCGGCGCCACTGGTGCACCTCGCGCGGGTCGCCCTCGATGCGCGCGACGATGCCCCGCGACTGCAGACGATTCTCGACGAGGCGCAGGTTCACCACTGCGTGTCCTGCTACCAGTGCGAAGCCGTATGCCCCGCGCACATTCCGATCGTGAGCGCCGCCATCGAACCGCTCAAGCGACTGGCCTATGCCGCAGCGCCCGAGGCGTCGCCGCACACGCGGACGTTCATGCGCATCGTCGCATGGCGTGGGCGCATCGAGCCGATGCTGCTCGTCCTGGGCACACGAGGATGGCGCGCCCTCGTGCAACATCCTCGCCGCACGCTCAAGCTTGTGCTGCGGGGAAAGGTCAATCCCGTCGCGGCGCTGCTGCGGCGCCCGATCGACGGCATGAACAAGATCAAACGATATTTCCTTGAGTGAGGGCAGTCATGAAAATCGCCTTTTATCCGGGCTGCAGCGCGCGCACCACGTGCGGCGAACTCGGCGCAGCCACGCATGCCGTGGCCGATCGGCTCGGCATCGCGCTTGAAACGCTGCACTCCGCCACCTGCACCGGCAGCCGGGAAATTCGCGCGGCCGACGAGGAGCGCTTTCTCACGCTGAACCTGCGCATCGTCGCGCTGGCCGAGGCGAAAGGGCTCGATCTGATGACCGTCTGCAACACCTGCACGCTCAATCTCATGGAGGCGAAGCAGCGGGCAGACCGCGATCCCGAACTGCGAACCCGCATCAATCGGCGACTCGCCGACGAAGGGCTGACCTATCGCGGCACCGCGCGCGTCACGCACTTTCTCTGGTATCTGCTGGAGGAAGTCGGCGAGGCTCGCCTTCGGTCGCTGGTGACGACGCCACTGTCGGAACATCGCATCGCCGCGTTCTACGGCTGCCACATCGTCCGGCCGCCGTCGTTGTTCCAGGACACCGATGCGCGCGAGGTCCAGTCCATCGAAACGCTGGCGCAGATCCTGGGATGCACGACCGTCGATTACTCGGGGCGGACGGAATGCTGCGGTTTTCACTGTTCCGCACAAAGCGACGTGATCCCGATCAAGTTGAGCGGGCGACACGTGGCGTCGGCCAAGCGTGCCGGCGCCGACGCCATGGTCACCCCCTGCCCGCTCTGCCACACGGTGCTCGATACGTATCAGGACGACATGGCGCGCAATCTCGGCCAGCCGCTGGACGTCCCGGTGCTGCATCTGCCGCAACTCGTCGGGCTGGCGCTGGGCATCGACGCGAAGACGCTCGGGCTGCATCGCCATGTGGTGCCCGCGCAAGCGCCGTGGCGACGCGTGATTCCATTGCGCGCGCAAACGTAAGCGTCGGAGGGCCGGGTGCGTCCGGCCTCGTGGCCATGGCTTCGCGGTACCCGATCGCTTACGGTTGCGGCAGGTACGGGCCGATGCCCGTCGGGTAGCTGCCCGGAATGAGCATGGACGTGTCGAGACGGTCGACGCTCGTGCGGCCGGTCAGCGCCATCGTCACGTCCATCTCCTTCGCGATCACCTCGAGCGCACGGCGCACGCCCGCTTCGCCCATCGCGCCCAGGCCGTACAGGAACGGACGGCCGATCAGCGTGCCCCTGGCGCCCAGCGCCATCGCCTTGATCACGTCCTGCCCGGAGCGCACGCCGCCGTCGAGCCACACCTCGGTGTCGCGCCCGACCGCCGCCACGATGTCGGGCAGCGCGCGAATCGTCGAGATCGCGCCATCAAGCTGGCGCCCGCCGTGATTGCTCACCACGATGGCGTCCGCACCGGTGTCGCGCGCCGCGCGCGCGTCCTCCGGATCGAGTATCCCCTTGAGCACCAGCTTGCCGCCCCAGCGCTTCTTGATCCACTCGACATCGTCCCACGACAGGCGCGGGTCGAACTGCGCCGCCGACCAGGCCGCGAGCGAACCGATATCGTCCACGCCCTTGGCATGCCCCACGATGTTGCCGAACGTGCGCCGGCGCGTGCCGAGCATGCCCATGCACCAGCGCGGCTTGGTCATCATGTTGACGATGTTCGGCAGCGTGAGCTTGGGCGGCGCCGACAGGCCGTTCTTGATGTCGCGATGGCGCTGGCCGCTGATCTGCAGATCCATCGTCACCATCAGCGCCGAGCATCCGGCCGCCTTCGCGCGGTCGATCAGACGCTCGATGAAGTCGCGATCGCGCATCACGTACAGTTGGAACCAGAACGGCGCCTTCGTGTGCGCGGCCACATCCTCGATGGAACAGATCGACACCGTGGAGAGCGTGAACGGCACGCCGAACGCTTCGGCCGCGCGCGCCGCGAGAATTTCCCCGTCGGCATGCTGCATGCCCGTCATGCCCGTCGGCGCCAGCGCCACCGGCATCGCGACCGGCTGCCCCAGCATCGTCGTGCGCGTGCTGCGATTCTCGATGTTCACCGCGACCCGCTGCCGGAATTCGATCCGGCCGAAGTCCGCCGCGTTGGCGCGATAAGTGGATTCGGTCCACGAACCCGAATCGACATACTCGTAAAACATGCGCGGCACGCGCCGCTGCGCGAGGATCCGCAGGTCCTCGATGGTGGTGATCACTGCCATGCTGCGTCTCTTCTTCTCTCTCTTCTTTTTCCGAAAATCCCAATCCCGATCCGGAGCGAATCGAAAACTATTTAATATCTTCTATAATCATCACTTTTGTTTGACGAGGTCCACGAGCGACTGCGTGTGCTTGATGGTCTTGAGCACGATGTTCGATTGGATCGACATCACGGCAGGCGCCCGGTAGAGCTCGTTGACGATGAAGTCGGAGTAATGCGCGAGATTGCGCGCCCTCACCGTGAGGATGTAGTTCGCCGACCCGGTGACGATGCGCGCGGTGACCACCTCGGGCCAGTTCTGCACGCATGCCAGAAACTTCTCGTGCCACTGCTCGACGTCGGGACGCAGCGTGATCTGCACCAGCGCTTCGAATTCGAGGCCGACATGCTGTGCATCCACGATGCAGCGGTATCCGGAAATCACCCCGCGATCTTCGAGCAGTTTCACCCGGCGCAGGCAGGCCGATGGCGACAAGCCGACGGCATCGGCCAACTCCTGGTTGGAGATGCGCCCATTGAGTTCGAGATGACGAAGAATGCGCAGATCGGCGAGATCGAGGTTCATTGGCAGAATCCATCAAGTTTCACGGGATTTTGGCAGATCCTTCGACGCCCCGCCAGTTCTCCGCCATAAATAGCAAGCAAATTCAATTTTTGCGTTGATATGATAGCCATCGGCCTTCGGCCGGGGTGCGTTCGTCGCACCGGCACGGGGGTGACGTTCGGATGTTGTGGTTGTCGTGCCAAGGAGCGTCCGCGGAGCCTGTACCCAGGAACTCGGCGGATCGATATTTGAAACGTCAGTAGGACGTCTACAAGACCAAAAAGGAGACCCATGAAGTCTGCAATCCCGGCCAGTCTGGCCATCCTCTCGGCCGCCTGCGGCCTTGCCTTCAGCACCACCGCCGCCGCGCAAAGCTCCGTCACCCTGTACGGGATCGTCGACCAGAGCGTGCGCTACCAGAACAACGCCAACGCCAATAACGACGCCTTGTGGCAAGTCACCAACGGCGCCGTGACCAACAGCCGCTTCGGCTTGAAGGGTTCGGAAGACCTCGGTGGCGGCTTGAAGGCCATCTTCCAGCTGGAGTCGGGCATCAACCCGCAGAACGGCACGCTGGCCAATGGTCCGCGCCTGTTCGATCGTTACGCGTACGTCGGCCTGCAGAACCAGTACGGCACGATCAAGATCGGCCGCCAGGCGACCGAGGCCTTCAACGTGTACGGCGACTTCGACCCGCTCACCATCGGCAACTACGCCAACAACTCGTGGATGTACAACATCACGCGCGGTCGTGTGGACAATGCCGTGAGCTACGCCGGCACGTTCGGCGGCCTGTCGGTCGGCGCGACCTACGGCTTCGGCAACACCGCCGGCACGATGGCCGCCAGCAACTACTGGGGTGCGCGCGCCTCGTACGCGATGGGCCCGTTCCAGGTGGCCGGCGTGTATCAGCAAGCCCGTGACGCCGCCAAGCGCGTGCAGCAGATGTGGGGCCTGGGCGGTATCTACAGCGTCTCCATCGCCAAGATCTTCGTCGGCTACATGGGCGGCCGCGACCGCAGCGGCTGGCTCGACGGCACGCTCAACGATCCGGCGCACACCGTCACCACCGGCAACCTGAACGACAATCCGCGCAAGGACACGACGTTCTACCTCGGCACGACCATCCAGGCCATGCCGAACCTTGCGATCACCGGCGCCGCGTATTTCAACGACGTCAAGAACATCAACGCCCAGGCGGGCGATGCCGGTTCGGGCCGTCGCTATACGTACGTGCTGCTCGCCGAGTACGCGCTGTCCAAGCGCACGCAGGTCTACGGCACCGTCGATTACAACAAGGTAAGCGGCGCGGCACGCGTCGAACTGCCGGGTAACTCGACGCAAGTGGGCGTGGGAACGGGTATTCGCCACATCTTCTAAACCGTTGGCGCGACTCGCTCGCGCTTTCCCGGTTTGCATCTTCTGCCGTACGTATGACCCGCCCCGGCTCCGGCCGGGGCGGCGGGGCCCGTTCGCGCCGGACATTGGCCGTGTCGCCCGCCGCGTGCAAACGAGCAATGACAAGCAATGCTGTACTCATACGGGTGTCGCCCGCGAATCGCATCGGCATCCTCGAGGTGTGTCATGACGCATTCCCCTGAGTCCTCCCCATCCCGCCCGTCGTCGCCATCGAGCAGCTTCGCGCACATCACCCGCCGCGAACAGGGCCTGCGACGCTCGCTCACCGCGAGCCAGATGGCCATGATTGCCATCGGCGGCGCGATCGGCACCGGCCTCTTTCTCGGCAGCGGCTTCGCCATCGGGTTCGCCGGGCCGAGCGTGCTCATCTCGTACGGCATCGGTGCGCTCATCGCGCTCATGCTCATGGGGTGCCTGGCGGAGATGACCGTCGCGCATCCCACCTCGGGATCGTTCGGCGCCTATGCCGAGCATTACATCGGCCCGTGGGCGGGCTTCCTGGTGCGCTACGCGTACTGGTCGTGCATCGTGCTGGCCGTGGGCGCCGAAGTGAGCGCCATCGCGGTGTACATGAAATACTGGTTCCCGCAGGTGCCGGGCTGGTACTGGGTCGCGGGCTTCTCGGCCGCGCTCGTGCTCGTGAACGCCATGTCGGTAAACCTGTTCGGCGCCATCGAATATGGCTTCTCGCTCATCAAGATCACCGCCATCGTGGCATTCATCCTGATCGGCGCCTATGTGGTCTTCATCGCGCCGGGCTCGGTGGCCAGTGCGGGTCACGCGCCCGCCGGCTTCGCCAACTACACCGCGCACGGCGGATTCTTCCCCAAGGGGCTGTGGGGCATGTGGGTGGCCGTGATCATCTCCATCTTCAGCTATCTTTCGATCGAGATGATCGCCGTGGCGGCCGGCGAAGCCGAGAACCCGGAGCGGGCCGTGACGCGCGCGTTCCGCTCGACGGTCGTGCGTCTCGTGCTGTTCTATCTGCTCACGCTCGCGCTGATGCTCGCGATCGTGCCGTGGACCGCCGCCGGGCAGGACGAGAGCCCGTTCGTGAAAGTGATGCAGGCGATCGGCATTCCGGGCGCCGCCGGCGTCATCAACTTCGTGGTGCTCATTGCCGCGCTCTCGTCGATGAACAGCCAGCTCTACATCACCACGCGCATGATGTTCTCGCTCTCGCGCGCCGGCTACGCGCCCGCGCGCTTCGGCGAAGTGAACAAGCGCGGCGTACCGCTCGCGGCGCTGCTGCTCTCGACGGTCGGCATTGCGCTCGCCACGCTCGTGAACTTCCTGTACCCGGAGTCGTCGTTCACGTTCATGATGGCGATCTCGATGTTCGGCGCCATGCTCACGTGGATGATGATCTTCGTCACGCACTTCTTCTTCCGTCGGACGTGGCGACGCGAAGCGCATGCGCCGCTGGCATTTCGCATGTGGGGTTTTCCGTGGCTCACGCTGCTCGGCGCAGCGCTCATGGCCGCCATCATGCTCACCACGCTCTTTACCGGTGTGTTCCGCATGACGCTGATCTTCGGCCTGCCGTTCGTGGCCGTCGTCCTGCTGATCTACTTCCTCTGGTATCGCCATCGCGACGGCCATCGCGGAACGCAACCGCAGTCGTCCGCCACGCATTCCTGAACTGCGGAATGCAAACGGGGGCGCCGATGGGCGCCCCCGCGATAACGCCAGCCTGTGCTGGCATCGGCGGATGCGGTGACCGGCCCCGACGGGCCGGTTTTTGTTTGTGCTGCCCCCGCGTGCGCTGTGGGTCTCTTTGCGCCGCAGCGCCGTCGGACTTACTTCGCCGTCTTGCGTTGCCTGACGAGCCGTTCCAGCAGGTAACGCGTCTGCTCCAGCACCGCCTCGCGCACCATCCGGTTGCGCTCCGGGTTCGGCTCGCCGCTCCACCCCATCGAGCAATCGATCGAGCGTCGCATCACGCGAAACGCCATGCCCAGCGTGCTGATGCACACGGCGCGAATACGCATGGCCTCGTTGTCCGGGCTCACGCCGGCCAGCCGCGTCACGATGCCCCCGCCCACCGCGGCAAGGCGGCTCGAAAAGCGCTCGTGAAACACCTTGAAGCCCGCCTCCGGACCGAGTCCGGCCTGCTCGCGCGCCATGAACATGTGCCAGCCGTCTATCTCCGGCACTTCTTCGACGAAGCCGGCCTTGCGTTCCTGCAACGCACAGAAGGCATCGATGAGCTGCTTGTCGGTCGCACCGGGATCGGCCACGGTGCGCTCGGCCCCTTCGATCGCCTCGCCCATCTGCGACCAGACGAGGTCGACGATGTACTCGACGCACGCCTTGTACACGCCTTCCTTGTTGTCGAAGTAGTACTGGAGCGCCGGCGCGTTCACGCCCGCTTCGGTCGCGATGTCCCTCGTGGACGCTCCCGCAAACCCGTGCTCCCCGAAACACTTGATCGCCGCGAGGATGATGCGCGCGCGCGTCTCCTCGCCCCGCTGATATCCGGTGTCGGCCGCATGCCGCGGACGAGCGGCCTGGCGCTGTTCACGCTCGGCCCGCTGAGCACGTGAAGTCACTGTCATGTCGCTCCTTGCTTACAAAAACTTCCGTCAAAAATATAACACTTGACATAAATCGATCAACTGGAATAATTCTGCCAACTGGAATAATTTGAGAAAATTCTCATGACCAACGCAACCCAGGTCGCTCCCTCAACCACGGCTCGGACGGCCGCCCCCTCGGCCGCCGAAGACAAGACGGCGCCCGCCGCCGACGCCCGCGAAGCTTCGCGGACCACCCAAACGCCCGAAGCGCCGGCAAACGCCAGCAACGCCAGCACCACCAAGGCGCCGGGCAATCCCCGCCGCAGAAAGATGCTGCTCGGCGCGCTGGCGCTGGGCGTCGTCGCCGGGCTGGGCTGGGGTGCGCATTGGTGGTTCGTGGGACGTTTCATCGAATCGACCGACGACGCCTATCTGCAGGCCGACAGCATGACGGTCGCGCCGAAGGTCGGCGGCTATGTGACCGAAGTGCTGGTGCGCGACAACGAAACCGTGACGGTCGGCCAGCCGCTGGTGCGTCTCGACGGCCGCCAGTACCAGGCGGCGTTCGACGAGGCCCAGGCGACCGTAGTCGCCCGCCAAGCCGACGTCGCGCGCGCTCAGGCGGAGCTCGCGCAGCAGGCCGCCACGATCGCGCAGGCCCACGCCGAGCTCGACAGCGCCCGCGCGAATGCCGCCTACTCGGCCGGTCAGGTCAAACGGTATGCGCCGCTCGTCGCCACGGGGGCGGAAACGGACGAGCGCCTCGCCGAGTTGCGCAACGCCAGCACGCGGGCCGACGCCACGCTCAAGAGCAACGAAGCGAACTTGCAAGCGACTCAGCGGCAGACGGATACCCTCACGGCGGCCTTGGCGCAAGCCAAGGCGCAACTGGCGGTGGCGCAGGCGAGTGCGCGCAAGGCGGAGCTCGATCTGGCCGACACCGTGGTCAAGAGCACGCTGGCGGGACGCGTGGGCGACCGCGCGGTGCGCGTGGGGCAGTTCGCCCAACCCGGCACCCGGTTGCTCACCGTCGTGCCGGTGCAGAACGTCTACCTGACGGCCAACTTCAAGGAAACGCAGGTCGGCCACATGCGCCCCGGTCAGCCGGTCACCGTGCACGTCGACGCCTTGCCCGGCGAGCCGATTCACGGCGTGGTCGACTCGCTCTCGCCCGGCACCGGCGCGCAGTTCGCGCTGCTGCCCGCGCAGAACGCCACCGGCAACTTCACGAAGATCGTGCAGCGCGTGCCGGTGCGCATTCGCCTCGATGTGCCGCCCTCCCTGCGCACGGTGCTGCTGCCCGGGCTGTCGGTCACGGCGGATGTCGACACGCATCGGCGTGCGACGACTGCGCCGGCGACGCAAGCCAGCGGCACATCGCCCGCCGCGCCGGTCGCCCGGTTGTCGTTGAGCGCACCGCTGGGCGCATCGATCGGCCCAGCGGCGAGTCTGCCGTCGAACGCCGCACCGTCGACGCCGAACGGCGGAGTGCAACGTGGCTGAGAGCGACGTCATGCGTTCCACCTCCCCACTCGCGCGCGACGAGGCGCGCGGTATCGTGGCGACCGGTGCTGGGGGGAACGGGCGTGGTGCCGGTGGCGGCGGTAGTGGCGCGGCCAGTAGCGCCCCCGCTCGCAGCGGCGCGTCGGCGGCGGACTGGATCGCGGTGGCCGCCGGTGCGCTCGGCGCCCTGCTGGCCACGCTCGACATCTCGATCACGAACTCGGCGCTGCCGCAGATTCAGGGGCAGATCGGCGCGTCAGGCACGGAAGGCACGTGGATCTCGACCGGCTACCTGATGTCGGAGATCGTCATGATCCCGCTCGCCGCGTGGCTCACGCGAGTGCTCGGTTTGCGCCGGTTCCTGATGCTCAATGCCGTCTTCTTCACGCTCTTCTCGATGATGTGCGGCATGTCGAGCAGTCTCGCGGAGATGGTCGTCGGGCGCATCGGTCAGGGCTTCGCCGGTGGCGCCATGATTCCGACCGCGCAGATGATCATCCGCACGCGCCTGCCGCGCCATCAGATGCCCGTGGGCATGGCGATGTTCGGCCTGATCGTGATGCTGGGTCCCCTGCTCGGCCCGGTGGTCGGCGGATGGCTCACGGAGAACGCCAACTGGCGCTGGTGCTTCTTCCTGAATCTGCCGATCTCGGCGGGCATCGTCGCGCTGCTCATGCTCGGCCTGCCGCGCGAGGCGCCCAACCTGCAGGCGTTCTTCAAGGCGGACTGGCTCGGCATCGTGGGCCTCGCCGTCGGATTGAGCTCGCTCACCGTCGTGCTCGAAGAAGGTCAGCGCGAGCGCTGGTTCGACTCGCACATGATCGTCTGGCTCACCGTGCTTGCGGTGCTCGGCATCGGCATGGTGCTCGTGGCGCAATTCACCGCCGAGAAGCCTATCGTCAAGCTCGCACTGCTCGGCAACAAGAACTATGCGAGCGTGATCTACATCGTGTTTACCGTCGGCGCGGGACTCTACGGCGTGTCGTACCTGCTGCCGCAGTTTCTCGCGACGATCGCGGGGTACAACGCGCAGCAATCAGGCAACATCATGCTGCTCTCGGGGCTGCCCGCCTTCCTGATGATGCCGTTCCTGCCGCGGCTGATCAGTCGCGTGGACATCCGTCTGCTCGTGATTGTCGGGCTGCTGTGCTTCTTCGGCAGTTGCATGCTCGACATCGATCTGACGGCGCAGAGCGTGGGGCATGACTTTACGCTGTCGCAACTGCTGCGCGGCGTGGGACAGATGCTCGCGATGATGCCGCTCAACCAGGCGTCGATGGCAGCCGTCGATGCACAGGACGCCGGCGACGCCGCCGGGCTGTACAACATGGCGCGCAACCTCGGCGGCTCGGTCGGCCTCGCGCTGCTCGGCACGCTGATCGACCGCCGCACCGACTATCACGAGGCCATGCTGCGCGAGACGATCACCGCCAACAGCGCACTCGGACAGGAACACCTTGCCGCCAACGCCGCCGGTTTCTTCGCGCAGACGGGCGACTTCGCCCATGCGCAACTGCAGGCGACGGCACAGCTCGCCGCCGAGATCGCACGACAGGCGAGCGTGATGACGTTTTCCGAAACCTTCTACGCACTGGGGATCGCGCTGCTGCTCTGCGTGCCGCTCGCCCTGCTGCTCAAGCAACCGGCCGGGTTCAGCTCCGGCGGACACTAATCGATCATGACGTTTCACCTTCGCAGGTTGGCCCTCGCGGCCACGCTTCTCGTGACGGGCTGCACCGTCGGCCCCGACTATCGCGGCGCGCCCGAAGTGGCGGGCGACGCGCTACGCACCGGCGCGTTCGCTCATGCGGGAGATAGCGTCGACGCGCATGCGCCTGCCGCGGCACGCTGGTGGACGGCGCTCGACGACCCCCAGCTCACCGCGCTCATCGACGACGCCATCGCGCACAGCCCGGACATCCGCGCCGCACAGGCAAAGGTGCGGCAATCGCGCGCGAGTCTGCGCAGCCATCAGGCCGATCTGCTGCCGAAGGCGGGCGCCGATCTCGCAATGGTGCGCACGCGCTCGCCGAATCTCGGTCTACTGAGCGGCAACAATGGGAACGGCGGCGACAGCAATGGACGCGGACCGCTCGACCTCTACGTGGCCGGCTTCGATGCCAGTTGGGAAATCGATCTGTTCGGCGGCACGCGTCGCGCCGTCGAGGCGGCCAGCGCGGATGCCGATGCGGCCTCGGAAGACCTGGCGGACGCGCACGTCCAGCTCGCCGCCGAAGTCGCGCAGGCCTACGTCGCCCTGCGCGACCAACAGGCCCGGCTCGCACTCGTGCGCGATTCGGCGAAGCTCGAAGGCGAGATGCTGGATCTCACGCGACAGCGGCGTGCGGGCGGCGTGGCGTCGGAGCTCGACGTCGAACGACTCGTCACGCAGGTCGAGCAGACGCAATCGCGCGTGCTGCCGCTCGAAGCCGACGTCATCGAATCGCTCGATCAGCTGGCATTGCTCACGGGACGCGCACCCGGTGCGCTCGACGCGGAATTGAAGACGCCCAGGGCACTGCCCAGCGTGCCCGCAAAGGTGGCCGTCGGCGATCCGGCGGCGTTGTTGCAGGCGCGTCCGGATATTCGCGCCGCGGAGCGGCGTCTTGCCTCGCAGAACGCACAGATCGGCGTGCAGACGGCCAACTGGTTCCCGAAGCTCTCGATCATGGGCGAACTGGGATATTCGGCGCTCGATCCTGGACATCTCGTGCGCAAGGAGAACTTCAGTTGGATGACGATGCCGCGCCTGCAATGGAACGTGCTCGACTTCGGTCGCGTGCAGGCGGGCGTCGACGGCGCGAAGGCCGGACGCGATCAGGCGCAGGCAAAGTATGAAAGCGCGGTCCTCGCCGCATTGCGCGACGCCGACGTGGCGCTCGCACGTTATGGACATCAGCGCGAGAACGTCCACCGTCTGCGCAGCGTGGAGGCTTCGGCCACGCGCGCCGCGACACTCACACGTCAGCGCTATCGCGCCGGCACGGCGAGCACGCTCGATTGGCTCGATGCGGAACGCACGCGCTTTTCCGCCGAACAGGATCGGATCGCCGGAGACGCACAGTTGCTCAAGTCGTTCGTGACGCTGCAAAAGGCGTTGGGGTTGGGATGGCAAGTCGGGCCGACGATGGAGACGGCGGTGAACTGAAGGATGATGGCCCGATGATGGGCCATCATCGTGGCACGGCGAAACGCGCGACGTGCAAACCCCGGGGACGAGATGCCGGATGAAGCTTCGCGCACGATACGCGTTATTTCGTCGCCGGAAATGAAAAACGCTCCAGAAGCTTTCGCCTCTGGAGCGTCTTGCCAACTGAGTTGGCGCGGCTGGCAGGATTCGAACCCACGACCCCTTGGTTCGTAGCCAAGTACTCTATCCAACTGAGCTACAGCCGCACGTACTGCACGAGACACCGATCAAGCGATCCTGCTGCTGTCGGCGTTTGCCTTCTCGACGACGCGGGCCGAATGTAGATGACATGCGGCGCGTCACCGGGAAGGACTCTCCCGAAAAACTAAGGGTCTCCCCGTGAGGAGACCCCGAATTAGGTGGCGCGGCTGGCAGGATTCGAACCCACGACCCCTTGGTTCGTAGCCAAGTACTCTATCCAACTGAGCTACAGCCGCGTCGTGAGAACAGAATTATGTAAGAAAGCTGCCCGCCACGCAAGTGTTTTTTGCGGTTCTTTTGTCATACCCCCGATTTGCCCGCCGCATCGCGCATTCCATGCGGGATTAGCGCGGAATCCCCCTCACTGGCAAGCCTTTGCCGCTAGAACAATTACTCCACGCAAACCCGCGTCAAATCAGGGCTTTCCATGTGCTCCCGCCGTAATCGGCACGGTATGCTACGGCTTTTTGCGGCGCGTCGAATGGCGCGTCCGCCGCCCGGGCGAGTCCGAACCGGTGAGGCGGTGCATTCAGCGCCACCGTCTCTCTCCCTCCCCCGCCCGAATGCGATGAAACGACGCACGGCACGCCCAACCTCTTCCCCCGGCGATGCCGATGCGATAAAAACCATATTCAAGGAGGCGCTCATGGAAAAAGTCTGGCTCAAGAGCTATCCGCCCGGCGTGCCGGCCGAGATCGACGTCAACCAATATCGTTCGCTGAACGATCTATTCCTGCAAAGCTGCCAGAAGTTCGCGGATCGCCCGTCGTTCACCAACCTCGGCGTGACGATGACCTTCGCCGATCTCGAGCGCAAGTCGCGCGACTTCGCGGCCTATCTGCAAAGCCTGCCCGGTCTGGAGCGCGGCTCGCGCGTGGCGATCATGTCGCCGAACCTGCTGCAGTATCCGGTCGCCGTGTTCGGGATTCTGCGCGCCGGCATGGTCGTCGTGAACGTGAATCCGCTGTACACGGCGGGCGAGCTCGAGCACCAGCTCGCGGACGCCGGCTGCGGCGCCATCGTCGTCATCGAGAACTTCGCCGCAACGCTGCAAAAGGCGCTGCCGAATACACCGGTCAAGCACATCATCACCACGGCCATCGGCGATCTGGTGCCTGCGCCGAAACGCTGGATCGTGAACTACGTCGTGCGTCACGTGAAGAAGATGGTGCCCGAGTGGCACATCCCGCATGCGGTGCCGTTTCGCACCGCCCTCGCGCTCGGCGCCCGCGCGAAGCACGACGAGGCGAAGCTCGGCCACGACGACATCGCGTTCCTGCAATACACGGGCGGCACCACCGGCGTGGCCAAAGGCGCGATGCTCACGCACCGCAACATGATCGCCAACATGCTGCAGGCGCGGGCGTGGGTCGGCTCGGGTCTCGAAGAGGGCAAGGAGATCATCGTCACTGCCCTGCCGCTCTATCACATCTTCTGCCTGACGGCGAACTGCCTCGTCTTCCTCCAATTGGGCGCGCTCAACCTGCTCATCACCAATCCGCGCGACATGCCCGGCTTCGTGAAGGAACTGGGCAAATGGAAGTTCACGTTCATGACGGGCGTGAACACGCTCTTCAACGGTCTGCTCAACACGCCGGGCTTCGACCAGCTCGACTTCAGCGCGCTCAAGTGCGCGTTGGGCGGCGGCGCGGCAGTGCAGCGCGCGGTCGCCGATCGCTGGCAGAAGGTCACCGGCCATCCGCTCATCGAGGCGTACGGCCTCACCGAGACGTCGCCCGCCGTGTGCATCAACCTGCTGGGCAGCGAGTTCAACGGCTCCATCGGGCTGCCGATCTCGTCGACCGAAGTCAGCATCCGCAACGACGCCAACGAGGCGCTCGGCTTCGGTGAGGAAGGCGAGATCTGCGTGCGCGGCCCGCAGGTCATGAAGGGCTACTGGAATCGCCCCGACGAGACGGCCAAGACGATCACGCCCGACGGATGGCTGCGCACG
This sequence comes from Pandoraea pulmonicola, assembly GCF_000815105.2. Lineage (NCBI taxonomy): Bacteria > Pseudomonadati > Pseudomonadota > Betaproteobacteria > Burkholderiales > Burkholderiaceae > Pandoraea > Pandoraea pulmonicola. The sequence goes on from NZ_CP010310.2 coordinate 4,306,509, forward strand.
GGCGACATCGGCACGATGGACGAGCAAGGCTACGTGCGCATTACCGACCGCAAGAAGGACATGATCATCGTATCGGGCTTCAACGTGTATCCGAACGAAGTCGAGAGCGTGCTCGCGATGTGCCCGGGCGTGCTCGAGTCGGCAGTCGTGGGCGTGCCGAGCGATCGTACGGGCGAGGCGGTGAAGGCGGTCGTCGTCAAGAAGTCGAACGATCTGACCGAGAAGATGATCATCGACTTCTGCCGCCAGCACCTCACCAACTACAAGGTGCCGCACGTCATCGAGTTCCGCTCCGAACTGCCGAAGACGCCGGTCGGCAAGGTGCTGCGTCGAGAACTCCGGTAACCCGGGGACGCATCGACGCGGCAGGCATCACCCTGAACGCTCGGGTTGCTTTGTGATACGTATCGCGTGGTGCGTAGAGAAATTCTGAAACTCTGCAATTCGGAAAGTTCGAGAAACGCGAGAAAGCTGACGCCACAACGACAATGGCCGGGAAATCCCGGCCGTTGTCGTTTGAACGCGTGAAACGCCGCATCGGAAACGCGCACGAACGGCGTTCGTAACGTTTCGTTACAGACGCGTGGTGCGCCGCTTGGGAAAATCGACGGTTCGTCAGGTGCCCGCCGACACGGCAAGCCTCATGCGTTTTTCAATGCAACGCACTTCAGGACGTGAGCGGCGGCGGCCATGCCGAATGTCGCTGTGACACACATGCTCGAGCCGAAACCGGCGCAATTCAGGCCCTGGGGTCCCGTAACGGCATCCGGCACACCGCCCGGTGCGCATACGGCCTCGGGGTATTGCAACGGCTCGTCCGAATACACGGCGGGCACATTGAACTTGGCTTTCGGGCCACGGACAAACCCATGTTGCTTGCGTAATTGCGCACGCACTTTGGCAAGCAGTGGATCCTGAATCGTGCGTGCGAGGTCGTCAATGCGAATGCGTGTCGGATCGATCTGGCCGCCGGCGCCGCCCACGGTGATCAGACGCTGTTTGCGCGCCACGCACCAGGCGATGAGCGCCGTCTTCACCCGCACGCTGTCGATGGCGTCGACCACCCAGTCGAAGCCGGCGCCGAGCATGGCGTCGAGATTGTCGAGTTCGACGAAGTCTTCGACGAGCGTGAGCTGGCAGGCAGGATTGATGGCCACGATGCGCTCGGCCATCGCGGCAACTTTCGGCTTGCCGTAGTTACCATCGAGGGCGTGCACCTGACGATTGGTATTGCTTTCGGCGACGTTGTCGAGATCGATCAGCGTGAGTCGGCCCACGGCGCTGCGCGCCAGCGCCTCGGCCACCCACGAACCGACGCCGCCAATGCCGATGACGGCCACGTGGGCCCCGCGCAGGCGTTCGAGACCGTCGTCACCGTACAAACGCGCGAGCCCGCCGAAACGGCGGTTCGCGTCAAAATCCAACTCCGATGGTGTGGCAGACACCGGAGCAACAACGAACGACGGGGTACTGTTCATGATGCGATGGGTAACGTCATTGAAATGGCTGGCGATCACGGTGGTCGCCATCGTGCTGGCGTTCGCGGCGTTCATCACGTGGTTCGACTGGAACTACGCCCGTCCCTGGATCAATCGGGAAGTGACCGCCGCAACCGGACGCCCATTCGAGATCCGGGGCGACCTGTCGCTGCACTGGCTCGCGCCGGAGGCGCAGGCCCCGGGTCTGGGGCGCTGGCTGCCGCGGCCGCGCCTGATCGCGAATGATATCGTGTTAGGCAACGTCGCGTGGAGCCAGACGCCGAACATGATCTCCCTCGGGCGCCTCACGTTCTCGCTCGAATGGCTGCCGCTGCTCGACAAACGCGTGGTGCTGCCCGAAGTCACCCTGTCGGCCCCGAAGGTCCTCATCGAACAACGCGCCGACGGGCAGAACAACTGGACCTTCACCAAAGGCAACGGCGAACCCTCGCCTTGGAAGCTGCGCATCGGCCGTCTGATTCTCGAAGACGGCGTGGTGCGCGCCAATCTCGTGCCGCAACAGCTCGACCTCACCGCCAACATCGCCACCATCGACGGACAGGCGCCCTACGGCATCGGCGTCGCGCTCAGGGGCACCTTCCGCAAGGTGGCGATCACCGGCAAGGGCCGCGGCGGCGACGTGCTCTCGCTCGAAGACTCGGGCGAGCCCTATCCGCTCGACGCGAGCGTGCGCATCGGTCGTACGCTCATCGCCGCGAAGGGCACGTTCACGAACCCGGCCACGCTCTCCGCACTCGACATGCACCTGCACCTGGCCGGACCGACCATGGCCGACCTGTATCCGATCACCGGCGTGCTGCTGCCCGAAACGCCGTCGTACGAGACGAACGGCCACCTGCTGCACACGGCCGGCGTGTGGCGGTACGAACGCTTTCAGGGCAAGGTCGGCCAAAGCGATCTGTCGGGCACGCTCGTGTTCCGACAGCGCGAGCCGCGCAACATCCTGCAAGGCGCGGTCGTCTCGAATCAATTGCGTCTGGTCGATCTCGGCCCGGTGGTCGGCGGGCAGAACCCGTCGGGCGGCGGCGATCTGACGGGCAAACCGAAGCCACCGCCCTCCGACAAGGTGCTGCCGGTCGATCCGTTCAAGACCGATCGCTGGCGAGCGATCGACGCCGACGTGCAATTCACCGGCCGCAAGATCATCAAGGACAAGAGCCTGCCGATCGACAATCTCGTCACGCATATCGTGCTCGACGACGGCGTGCTCTCGCTCAAGCCACTGGAGTTCGGCGTGGCAGGCGGGCGCATCACGTCGAATCTGGTGCTCAACGGTCAGGCCGAACCGATGAAGGTGGACTCGCAGGTCTCGCTGCGGCATCTGAAGATGAAGCAGTTGTTGCCGGAGGTCGATCTGATGAAGACGAGCGTGGGCGAAGTCAACGGCGACGCCGCCCTCACCGCCACGGGCAACTCGATCGCCGCACTGGCGGGGTCGTCCAACGGCGAGATCAAGGCACTGATCGACCGGGGCTCCATGAGCAAGCTGCTGCTCGAATACCTGGGCCTGAACGTCGGCAACATCGTCCTGACCAAGCTCTTCGGCGACAAACAGATCGAAATGCGTTGCGCGGCGGCGGACTTCGCCGTCAAGGACGGCCTCATGGACGCCCGCACCTTCGTGATCGACACGGACGACACGAGCATCGGCGTCACCGGCCAGATCGATCTCAAGCGCGAGCACTTCGACCTGACGATCCGGCCCGAGCCGAAACACTTCGGCCTCCTGTCCTTGCGCTCGCCGCTCTATGTGCGCGGCACGTTCAAGCACCCGGACGTCGGCGTGAGCGTGCCCACGCTCGTCGCGCGGGCGGGCGGCGCCATCGCACTCGGCGTGCTGGCCCCTTACACCGCGCTCGTGCCGCTGCTCGAACTCGGCCCGGGCAAGGACAGCCCCTGCGGCGAACTGCTGGCCAACCTGCAACATCCGCCGAGCCGCAACCCGGCGAACGTCAAGTCTCCGCCCGGGGCGAACGGCGGCAAGGCGGGCGCGAAAGGCGCCCCGCGGGGCGGCAAGGCAGGACAAGGCGGCACCACGACGGCGCCGGCATTCGGTCCCGCGCGGGAAGCCCCCTGAGGGGCGATGACGCGGCACGCCCGTCGGGACGATTGCGACAATCGAAAATGGCATCGCGGATCGGGCAATGCCCATGTGAGCCAGAGGGATTTGCCACCGCCGCGCCGACCGCAATTTTGCGACCGGTGGCGACGATCCTTCCGGATACTTCACTCCTTAAATATCAAGCACATGGGACGAAATGCCCACGTTGCGGGGCCTTCGGGCGATCGCGGCGCGCACGTTGCGGCAAATCGTCACGTACGCACGTTGGCCGACTCTTCGCTATACTGTGTCGCAGTCCCCAACCGCAACCGACCTGCAACGATCGTCGTGACCCAGACGCTTTCTCTCGCGGACCTGCGCAAGAATTACGCCCTCGGCTCTCTTTCGGAGACCGATGTGGCGCCCAGCCCGTTCGATCAATTCCGCTTGTGGTTCGAGCAGGCGCTCGCGGCGCAACTGCCCGAGCCCAATGCCATGACGCTCGCCACGGTGACGCCGGACGGACGGCCCGACGCGCGCATCGTGCTGATCAAGGGCGCCGACGAGCGCGGCTTCACGTTCTTCACGAATTACGAATCGCGCAAGGGCCAGGAACTGGCCGCAACGCCTTACGGCTGTCTGCTGTTTCACTGGATCGAGCTCGAGCGTCAGGTGCGCATCGAGGGGCGCGTGGACAAGGTCAGCGAAGCGGAGAGCGACGCCTACTACCATTCGCGCCCGGTCGGCTCGCGGCTTGGCGCATGGGCTTCGGTGCAGAGCGCCGAAGTGGCCGATCGCACCATCATCGAACAACGCGAAGCGGAGTTCCGGCGCCAGTTTGGCGACGCCCCGCCACGCCCGCCGCATTGGGGCGGTTACCGGCTCGTGCCGGAGTCCATCGAATTCTGGCAGGGCCGCGAATCGCGCCTGCACGATCGCATCAAATATTTCCGGCTTGCCGACGACTCGTGGCGCGTAGCGCGCCTGTCCCCCTGAACATTGCGTCGGCTACGCCGACGCGGTACGCCTGCCTGCCCGTTTGACGAGGAGACGTCGCCGCGCCGTGCGGTACGGATTTGAAGTTTTTTTGGTGACACTTGGAGCACATCCATGTTGTGGGAGAAAAAACTCGAAAACTGGGTCAGCGGCGTCAAGACATCTTCCAACCTGCCGATCCGCCTCGCGCTGTGGAACGGACAGCACTACGACTTTGGTGCGTTCGACAATCCCAGCGTAACGCTGCGCGTCAATGGCCCCGCCGCCATGACGCGCCTGCTCAGCCCCAGCCTCGACAATCTCGGCGAGGCATATGTGAAGGGCGAAATCGATGTCGAAGGCAAGCTGACCGACGTCATCGACATGAGCTACGCCCTCGCGGGCAGCAGCCTCACGACCATCGGACCGCTGGAGCGGGCCGTGCGTCATTTCAATCACAGCAAGAAGTCCGACAAACGCTCGATCGAGTTCCATTACGACGTGTCGAACGAGTTCTACCAGCTCTGGCTGGACAAGAACATGGTGTATTCGTGTGCCTATTTCGAGAATGGCGACGAAGACCTCGACACCGCGCAAGAGAAGAAAATCGATCACATTCTCACCAAGATCCAGTTGCAACCAGGGCAGACGCTGCTCGACATCGGTTGCGGCTGGGGCGCGCTGGTGATTCGCGCCGCGCAGAAGTTCGGTGCGAAGTGTGTGGGCGTCACGCTCTCGCAGAATCAGTTCGATCTGGCCACCGAGCGCGTGAAGAAGCTCGGCCTGGAAAATCAGATCGAGATTCGCATCCAGGACTATCGCGACGTGGAAGGCCAGTTCGACCGCATCACGAGCGTGGGCATGTTCGAGCACGTCGGCCGCAAGAACCTGAAGGATTACTTCGCGAAGATGGCGTCGCTGCTCAAGGACGACGGCGTCGCCATGAATCACGGCATCACGTCGACCGATCCGGACAGCGGCGAGACGGCCATGGGCGGCGGCGAGTTCATCGACAAGTACGTGTTCCCGAACGGCGAATTGCCGCACATCAGCCTCGCGCTGGAATCGATGCAGCGCGGCGGTCTCGAAGCGAGCGACGTGGAAAGCCTGCGTCGGCATTACGCGCGTACACTCACGCATTGGTCGGAGCGCTTCGAAGCCCACGCGCCGCGTCTGCGCGAGCTGGCGGGCGAAGAGCGCTTCCGTGTCTGGCGCGTGTATCTCGCCGGCTGCGCGTATGCGTTCGAGCACGATCACGTCTCGATCTACCAGATCGTGTGCCGCAAGGCCGGGCTCTCGGCCAAGCGCCTGCCCTGGTCGCGCCGTTATATGTACGAGAACCGATGAGTCAGTTCGATCTGTTTGGCGCGCCGCCTGACGATCCACCGGCAGGCAAACACGCCAGGCAGATCGAAGGCGACGCATCGGCGCAAGCCTCCTCCTCCTCCGATGCCGGGCGTCGTCCGGGCCCAGCGCGTCGCGGTGGCGTCGGTGCGGCCGACCTGCCCGCGACCACGCGGGCGCTGGGCGAGCAGCTGCCCGCCAACATCCGTCTCGGCACGTCGTCGTGGTCGTTTCCCGGCTGGAAAGGCATTGTCTGGGACGATGACTACAGCGACACCAAACTCTCCCGTCAGGGTCTTACCGCCTACGCCAGTCATCCGGTACTGCGTTGCGTCGGCATCGACCGCTCGTTCTACAAGCCGATGTCGATCGTCGAGTATCAGAAGTACGCAGAGCAGGTGCCGGACGACTTCCGGTTCCTGGTCAAGGCGCCGAGCGTGGTCACCGACGCGCTCGTGCGCGGCGACAAGGGCGAAGGCCTGAACGCCAACCCCTGCTTTCTCGACGCGCGCATCGCGGCGGAGCAGTTCGTGACGCCTTGCCTGGCCGGCCTTGGCCCGAAGGCCGGCGTGCTCGTGTTTCAGATTTCACCGCTGCCGGCCGAGTTGCTGCGCGACGTCCCTGCCCTGATCCAACGCATCGAGACCTTCTTCACGGCACTGCCGCCGCTGCCCGCGGGTGAAACGACGTCGGACGGCGTGACGCTGCCCGGCCCCTGCTACGCGCTGGAGATTCGCGACGGCGCACTGCTCACGCCACGTCTGATGCGCACGCTGGGTCAACTCGGCGTGCGTTACTGCATCGGCCTGCATGCGCGCATGCCGCATGTGGAGCGTCAGGCCGCCGCCCTCGCGATGCTCGACGAAGCGGGAGCCGGGCCGTTGGTGGTGCGCTGGAACCTGAACAGTGGGCACCGCTATGAACAGGCCAAGGCGAAGTACGCGCCGTTCGACAAGATCGTCGATCCCGACCCCGTCACGCGGGACGTATTGGCCGCGCTCGCGGCCCACTATGCTCTCGCCGGACACCCGGTGTACGTGATCATCAACAACAAGGCCGAGGGCTCATCGCCACTGTCCTGTCAGGCGCTGGCCGAGCGTATCGGTGAGCTGTCACGGACAACGGCCGCGCCCGACGCGGATGCCGGCTGACGTCGTCATGGTGCAATGACAATGGCCCGGGCCGGCAGTTACGCCGGGCCCGGGCCATTGTCGTTATTGCGTTATCGCGTCATCCATCGCAATGTCGCGATGATGCCGTACGCTACGTCAGGCTTACGCCACGAGGTGCGCGATCGGCACGTCCGGATTGACGTCGGCTTCGTAGTCCACGCCGTCGATCTCGAAACCGAACAACCGCAGGAACTCGTGCTTGTAGCCCGCGAAGTCCGTCAGTTCGTACAGATTCTCGTCGGTGACCTTGTTCCACAGCGCGGCGACTTCCGCCTGCACGTCCGCGGACAGTTCCTTCTGGTCCGTACGCACGCGCCCCTCGTCGTCGAGCCGCGGCGAGGTGCTGTACAGGCTATCCTTGTACAGACCGTAGATCTGTTCGATGCAGCCTTCGTGCGTGCCCTTGGCCTTCATGACCTTGAACAGCAGCGAGAGATACAGCGGCATCATCGGAATGGCCGAGCTGGCCTGCGTGACGAGCGCCTTGAGCACCGCCACACGAGCATCGCCGCCGCTCGTGGCGAGCTTGGCGCGAATGCGCAGCACCTTCTCGTCGAGATCCTTCTTGGCCGCGCCGATGGAGCCGTTCCAGTAGATGTCGTGCGTCAGCTTCTCGCCCAGGTAAGTGAACGCCGTCGTCTTGGCGCCCGGGGCGAGCACACCGGCTTGTGACAGCGCGTCGATCCACATCTGCCAGTCCTCGCCGCCCATCACGGCCACGGTATTCTCGATCTCTTCCTGCGTGGCAGGCTCGAACACCGACTCCTTGACCACTTCCTTGTCCGTGTCGATGCCGCGCAGCGTTACCGACTGGCCGACCGGCTTGAGCACAGAGTTGTACACCTGCCCCGTTTCCGGGTGCGTGCGGCGCGGCGCGGCCAGGCTGTAGACCACCAGATCGACCTGACCGAGATCGTTCTTGATCGTCTCGATGGTCTTGGCCTTGATCTCGTTGGAGAACGCGTCGCCGTTGATGCTCTTCGCGTACAGCCCCTTCTCGGTGGCGAACTTGTCGAAGGCGGCGGTGTTGTACCAGCCAGGCGTGCCCGGCTTGGTTTCGCTGCCGGCGCGCTCGAAGAACACGCCCAGCGTGGCGGCGTCGCAGCCGAAGGCGGCCGTGATACGCGCGGCCAGGCCGTAGCCGGTCGACGCGCCGATCACCAGCACCTTCTTCGGGCCGTTCGCGACAGGGCCCTGAGCCTTCACGTATTCGATCTGTTGCTTGACGTTGGCTTCGCAGCCGACGGGATGGGTGGTGACGCAGATGAAGCCGCGCACGCGTGGCTTGATGATCATGGAAACCTCGTTCACAAAATTCGGTGATGCCGGCTCACCCGGCAAACACCGCGCATTGTAAACGAGGTCGGGACCGGCTCGGCATTTTGGCGGGCGGGCGCGCGCCCGCTGCTTTCGTTTTCGGAGGCCAGGCCGGCCCGACTCGGACGAGGCCTACCCGGGACTCGGCTTATTCCGGCGCCGCCATGGCCGACCGGTCGAGGTGTTTCGGGAACTGGATCTGGCGAATGCGCCGTACCAGCAGTGCGGCGGCAATGGCGGCCGCGCCGGTGAGCAGCACGCCCGCATGAACCGCGCTCACCAGCGTCTGGCGGGCGGTCTCGACCAGCGGCATGCCGTCGATGCCCATCGCGCGCAGGTCCATCAGCAGATCGGCGCGCAGCGCCGGGTCGATCAGGATGCGCGGATCGAGCGCACGTGCCACGGCGTGCGCCGCCGGTGTACCGTCATAGCCGGACACGGCGCCCGACACGCCCTTGGCGTACCAGTGATTGACCAGCGTACCGACGATGGTCGTGCCGAGCATCCCGCCAACCATCCGCGTGGATTGCAGCAGCGCCGTGGTGATGCCGAAGCGCTCGCGTCCCGCGATCTCCTGCCCGAACACATTCATGTTGTTCAGGATGAAGCCGATCCCGATGCCTGCACAGGCCATGGCCAGCGCCAGCAGGCCGTGCGCCGTATCGCGATGCGACAACCCGACGCCCGCCGACGCCACCGCGAGCAGGCAGAAGCCGAGGATCAGCATGTTCGTCGGACGTGCCAGACGCACCACGATCGGCGTGTTGATGAAGCTGCCCAGGGCGATGCACGCCGCGATGGGCGTCGCGATCAGCCCCGCCGCCTGCGGGCTCAGCCCGAAGCCGCCCTGCAACAGCAACGGCGCAAAGAAGACGAGCGAATACATCACGAAGCCGATCAGCACGGACAACGTGAAGAGCACCACGAGTTGCGGATGCCGGAACATGTCGAGCGGCACGATCGGATGCGTGGCGCGCCGCTCGGTGCGCAGCAGCACGACGAAACCGACGGCGACCGCCGCGATCAACAGCAGATTGCCGAGCGATGCCCCGTGCGCCGGAACGTTCTCGATAAACACCTGGAAAGCGCCAAGCATCACGGCGATCCACAGCGCGCCGCGCCAGTCGACGCGGACGTCGCCCTTGTGGGCGGGCGGAAATTTGGGCAGATATCGCCACACGAAATAGAGCGCCGCCAGCCCGACAGGCAAATTCACGAAGAACGTGGAACGCCAGCCGAAATGCTGGGAAAGCAAGCCGCCGAGCGACGGCCCCGCCGCCGTGCCGATGCCATAAGCCGTGGTGATCACGACTTGCCAGCGCACTCGCGAGCGGGCGTCCGGGAACAGGTCGGGAACCGATGCGAACGCCGTGCCAACCATCATGCCGCCGCCAATGCCCTGCAGCCCGCGCGCGAAGACGAGGAACGGCATGTTGGGCGCCAGGCCACACAGCAGCGAAGCGGACGTGAAGGTCAGCACCGAGGCGATCACGAAGCGGCGACGGCCGAAGTAATCGCCAAGCCGTCCAAACACCGGCACGGTCACGACGGAGGCGAGCAGATAGATGCTCGCGATCCAAGCGTAGTACTCGAAGCCCTTGAGTTCGGCAACGATGGAGGGGAGTGCCGTACTGACGACGGTCTGGTCGAGAGCGACCAGCATGTTGACGAGCGCGATGCCGATCATGGCCATCAACGCATCGCGAAAAGGCAGGGGGCGCACGGCGGGCTACCTGAAAACTTCATGGAGGGGAAGCCGTCATTCTATGCGAAAAATAATGAAGATATGAACGTTCAGGTGTGGCACGGCTTTCCGGGCGAAATCGTCCTGGAATCCCTGGAAGACAAGGATCCAAATACGAACACCTCATGGCGGCAGCCACTGCGGCCGAAAATTCGATGCGTCACCGAGTCGATCCGTTGGGGACTTCGGCGCCGAAACGGCATGCTCACGGGCTGTCGCGCCCCCAGCGCGTCTCCATCGATCGCCTGCCGACGCGAAGACGAGGTGTTGTCCGATAGGGCTTTCGGACGTCCCTTTACCCCGGCTCCGGCACGCCCCGGCATCATCTGCAGAGGTCCCTGCGCTCGAATGCCAGTCGCAGCCCTTCGACCGAAAGTTCGTGGGTCGAGACCGGCCGCTCCCCTGGACCGGTACGGGTATGGCGTATGCACGACGCGGATACCGGCACGCCTGCCGGGCTGCGCCGCGAATTCGTCAGCCTGCGGGCCATTCCCGAAAACTGTGCTCCGGCAACGGCCGCACCATCGCTCGACGCTTTGCAAAGCGTCGTCGTCACCAATCAGGAGATTCGCGCATGATCGATCGCCCTCTGCGAACCGACTACCGACGCTGGCTCGATACACTCGACACGCTCGATACGCCGGACACACCGGACATACGGGACGCGCAGACCACCACGGCGCCGGGTGAGTCGCCCCGCAGGATGGCTGCGCTTCCCGAACTGCCGGCACGATTGCCTTTCCCGGGGCATGTCGTCTGGTTCCACGAAAGCCAGACCTACCTGGACATTCGCTTCGACCATCACCGTTTCGAGATCGTCACGCAGCAGGTGCCCGCCGCCGCGGAAGCGTTCTACTTCGACAGCTTCGATGCGGCCTACGGACACGCGGCCGACATCGGGGAGCCCTGTCTGATCCTGTTTTCCGAGGGAGGCGGCGCGCCTGTGAGTGTCGTCGGATAGTCAAAGCACCGGATGGCTCCACAATTCGCATGTGAGTCATCGCCATCCGGAGCCGACGCCGCTCCCGAGCCGCCCGCGCGGGCAGCCGCGGGCCGCGAGCCGAAATCCACGCTTTCGCGCGATTTCGACCCGATCCGCAACGGCTGCGCGCCGCGGTAAAAACTGCGTTGCGTCACGCCGCCGATTTGAGCCGGCGTGCGAACTTCTCCCGGAATTTCTTGAGCTTCGGTGCGACCACGTACGCACAGTAGCCCTGATCGGGATGCTGGCGGAAGTAGTTCTGGTGATAGGCCTCGGCAGGCCAGAACGTTTGCGTGGGCGCCACCTGCGTGACGATCGGGGCCGAGAACGTCATCTCCGCCATCAGTTCGGCAATCAGATGCTCGGCGACGTCCTTTTGCTTCTCGTCGTGATAGAAGATGGCGGAGCGGTACTGCGTGCCGACGTCGTTGCCCTGACGATTGACCGTGGTCGGATCGTGAATCGAGAAGAACACGATCAGCAGTTCCTCGAAGGTCACGACGTCCGGATCGAACGTCAGTCGCACGACTTCGGCGTGTCCCGTGTCACCCTCGCACACCTGCTCGTAGGTCGGATTGTCGACATGGCCGCCTTCGTAACCGGAGACGACCGACTTCACGCCGTCGAGCTGCTGGTAGCAAGCCTCGAGACACCAAAAACAGCCCCCGGCCAGCGTGGCCACTTCCATACGGGTATCGCTCGGGGCGTTCGTCTGCTCTGTCATCATGACCTCGCTTGTCGGTAGGTGTGGCGCGCAAGACACGCACAAGACAAATAGGGCGGACGATCATTGCGATCGTCCGCCCTATTGTCGCGCAGAAGCCCGGGAAGCGGCGCAAATAACCCTACGTGCGAGTCGCACGCGGGCGCACAGCCTGGCTTGGTCGCTTAGTCACTTAGTCGCTCAACTGCGTGATGAGCGGATGCAGCAGCCGCGCGCCCACGCGAGCGGTCAGGCCGTCGCGATCGTACGTGGGGTTGTACTCGGCGATATCCGCCACGCGCAATTTGCCCGAACGGCGTACCACGCCGATGAGCGTCTCGACGACTTCCAGGGCCACGCCGTGCGCGGCCGGCGCCGACACCCCCGGCGCCTTCTCGCCCGGCAACACATCCATGTCGATGGTCAGATACACGTGGCTTACCTGCGCGAGCTTCTTCTCCAACCGCTCGCACATTTCCGGCAAGCGATGCGCGAGCATCGTCTCGTCGAGCCAGTAATCCACGTTCAGCGACGCCGCACGTTCGAACAGCGCGTCGGTGTTGCTGTAGCGGCTCACCCCCAGGCACGCGTAGTGGAACGGCGCCTGGCGTCCCGCGAGCAATTGCGAGATCTGCCAGAACGGCGTGCCCGAACTCGCGGTAGGCTGCGCCCGCAAGTCGAAGTGTGCGTCGAAATTGAGGATCAGGATCGGTTCGTCGCGAAGGCGATCGCCGAAGTGTTCGGCCACGCCGAGAAACGTGCCGTAGGCGATCTCGTGACCGCCGCCCAGCACCACCGGCCGCGCCCCCACCGCCAGCACCTCCGCCACGCGATGGCCGAGGGCGGCCTGCGCGGCTTCGAGGCGGTCGTCGGCACACACCACGTTGCCGCCATCGAACACGGCGGGCTTGCCTTGCACGGGCAGGCTTGCCAGCGCGCGACGCAGCATGTCCGGCCCCGCCACGGCGCCTTGCCGCCCGTGATTGCGGCGCACGCCTTCGTCACTGCAGAAGCCGAGCACGACGGCGCCACCGGCGACTTGCGAGACGTCGTAGTCGCGCAGCACCTGGTGCAGACGCAGGGTATGGCCGGTCTCGCCGGTGTCCACACGGCCCTGCCAGACCGTTCTATCGATTGTCATACGTTGCCCGCCTTGCCTTACCGTGCGATGACCGCTTGCAGGAATTCACGCGTACGCGCTTCGCGCGGCGCGGTGAAGATCTGCTCGGGCGCGCCGGCTTCGATGATGCGGCCCTGATCCATCACGACAACCACATCGGCCACTTCGCGCGCAAACCCCATTTCGTGCGTGACGACGAGCATCGTCATGCCGTCGTTCGCGAGCGCCTTCATCACTTGCAGCACTTCGCCGACGAGCTCCGGATCGAGCGCGGAAGTCGGCTCATCGAACAACATCACTTGCGGCTGCATGGCGAGCGCGCGCGCAATCGCCACACGCTGCTTCTGACCGCCCGACAGCGTGCCCGGGAACACGTCCGCCTTCGCGGCCAATCCCACCTTGGCAAGCAGCTCGCGGGCGAGCTTTTCGGCGTCCGCGCTCTTCATGCCGCGCAGCTTCTTCGGCGCGAGCGTGACGTTCTCGAGCACGCTCAGATGCGGAAACAGATTGAACGACTGGAACACCATGCCCACGTCGGTGCGCAGTTGATTGAGGGCGTTCTCGCCCATCATCCTGCCGTGATCGACGAGCTTCTTGCCGACGATCTCGATAGTGCCCTGCTCGGCCGTCTCCAGCCCGTTGCAGCAACGCAGGAACGTGCTCTTGCCCGAGCCGCTCGGACCGATGACCACAACCACCTGACGCGCATCGACTTCGAAATCGATGCCCTTGAGCACCTGGTGGCTGCCGTAGGCCTTGCCCAGCCCTTCGATCTTCAGGATCGGGGCGCCGAATTCCTTCTTCACTTCGCTCATTGCACGGCACCTCCGGCACGCAGGGACTTCTCGGCGCGCTGCAGGAGCAGCGTGGTGACACCGGTCAGAATCAGATAGACAAATGCAATCGCCAGATACACTTCCAGCGAGCGATACGACACGCTGATGATCTTCTGACCTTCGTGCATCACGTCATGAATGGTGAGCAGCGACACGAGAGCCGAGTTCTTGATCAGCGCAATGAATTCATTGCCGAGCGGCGGGATCATGCGCACGATGGCCTGCGGCAGAATCACCGAACGCATGGCCATGCCGTACGGCATGCCGAGCGAGCGGGCGGCTTCCATCTGACCGCGCTCGATCGACTGGATGGCGCCGCGCACGATTTCCGAGACGTAGGCACCGCTGTAGATGCCCAGACCCAGCACACCGCACATGAACGCCGGCAGCAGAATGTCGAACTGAGGCAGGCCGAAGAACAGGATGAACAGTTGCACCAGCAGCGGCGTGCCACGAATGAACGTGACATAGGCGGTACAGATGCCGTAGCGAATGCGGTGCGCCGGGTTCAGGCGGCCCATGCCGACCAGCAAGCCCAGCACACAGCCGAGCGCCAGCGCGCAAGCGGTTACCTCGACGGTAACGAGCGCTCCGCGCGCGAGGTCTTGCCAGTTTGCCCACACCGGCGAAAAATCGAGTTCCATGCGTACTCCGTCAGTTGCTCTACTGCCTTATTGCATCGGCGGGCGCCGCCACCCGCTTCGGGGTGACGGACAGCCCGCCCGGTATTACCTTGTGAACCGCCTTACTTCGCGCTGCCGAAGTACTTGGTGACCAACGCGGTGTAGGTGCCGTCGGCGCGAACCTTCTCCAACGCCTTGTTCAGATCGTTGGTCAGTTCGACGTCGCCCTTGCGCACGGCGAAGCCATAACGCTCCACGGTCAGCGTCTTGTCGAGCACCTTCACGCCCGGGTTGGCCTTCGCGTACAGCAGCGCGGCCGGCTTGCCGGTCACGGCCGCGTCGGCGCGACCGATCTTCACGAGCTCGAACATCTGGTCGTTCTTCTCGACTTCGACGCGCTCGACCTTCGGATAGCTTTCCTTGAGGAACTGCACCGACTTCGTACCCACCTGCACCGACACCTTCTTGCCGTTCAGGTCAGCCGGGTCCTTGATCGCGGTGTTGTCCGCCTTGACCATGATCGCCAGACCGCCGGTGTAGTACGGATGCGTGAAATTCACGACCTTCAGGCGCTCGTCGGTGATGTAGATGGCCGATGCGGCGACGTCGACGCGCTTGGACAGCACGGCCGGGATCAGCCCCTTGAAGTCGATGTCGGTCCACTCGACCTTCTTGCCCATCGCCTTGCCCAGTGCTTCGATCATTTCCACGTCGAAGCCGGTGCGCTTGCCGTTTTCCACGTATTCGAACGGCGGGAACGTGGCATCGGTGGCGACGCGCAGCACGTCGTCGGCGGCGAAGACCTTGCTTGAGCAGGTGACGGCCAGCGCCATCGTGAAGAGGATGTGACGCAATTTCATCTGGGTACTCCTTCGTGTAGTCTCGGTCGGATAACCGGTTAAAAGTACTGCAATCGATTTGAAATACGTTCCGCTGCCGCCACCGTCAGGCGAATCAGCTCTTCGTGGCGCTGTGCCACGCGCACAGCCGGCGCCATCAGGGTGATGGTGCCTTCCAGACGCTCCTTGGCGGCGAACACCGGGGCCGACACGCCCCAGACGCCGAAGTCGACCTCGCTCTCGGACACCGCGTACCGCTGCTTGCGAATCTCCTCGATTTGCGCGGCCAAACGCTCCTGCGCCACCGGTTGGCCCGCGAGCTGACGCCCGATCAAGGTCTCGCGGGTGGTTTGCGGAAGGAAGGAGAGCAAGGCCTTGGCCGAGGCGCCGTGCACGAGCGGATGCGCGCGGCCCTTGGCGAACGAGCAACGCAGCGATTGCTCGCTCTCGTGCATGTCCAGGCAAACGACCTGACCGTTGGCGGCGACGAGCAGACCGACGGTCTCGCCGGTGCGCAGCACCAGCGCCTCGATTTCCTCGCGCGCTTGCGTCACGAGATGCGAGTTGTGGTCGAAACCCCATGCCAATTGCACGCCGACCGGACCCGGTTCGTAGAGCGCCTCATGGGCGTGCTCCTGCACCAGGCCCCACTTCTTGAGCGGCACGAGGTGGCGATAAACCGTGGAGAGCGGCAGGCTCGTTTGCGCGGCGATTTCGCGTGCCGCGATCGGCCGTCCATGGCGCGCAACCGTCACAAGGACCTGCAGTACGCGCTCGGAGACCGACTGAGCTTCGGTGGTGTCCATCGTCTAAGAAAACGGAAGAAAGCAAAAAAATCAGCGGAATCAGAGAACTGCGCCGCTGATGACGACATGGGCGCTATCTTGCGATGCAATTTCCCAAAACAAAAAACCAAATTCCCACCGGATGATAACAAATTGGGCATTTACGCATAGGGACTTTCCCTTATGCATGGCGGAATGCAGGTACAAAAAACGCCGAAACCCTTATGCAAAAAGGATTTCGGCGTTTCTTTGCAGGAACTGAACGGCGCTTCTGATTATCGACTGACAGTCGATGTTTGCGCGTCTGGCGACGCCAATAGCCAGTCGATGAGAATCGGTTTCTGCACTTTCCCAAGTGCGCTCTTCGGCAGGGTCTCGCGGATCACGACACGCCGCGGCAGTTTGAACCGGGCGATGCGCGTGGCGAGAAAGTCGAGCACCGTTTGCTGTGTAAGCGGCGGAAGGGACAGAGACGTAGACGTAGGCGAAGACGACGGCGCCGGGACGATGACAGCCACCGGCACCTCCCCCCAACGCTCGTCCGGCACACCCACGACGGCGGCTTCGAGCACGCCGGGGCAATCGGCCAGCGCGTTTTCGATTTCCGCGGGATAAATGTTCTCGCCGCCCGAGATGATCATGTCCTTGCTGCGGCCCACCACCTCGAAGCAGCCATCCTCGCGCAGCCGCGCCAGATCGCCGGAACGGAACCAGCCGTGCGCGAACGATGCGTTCCCAGGGGCGCGCCAATACTCGCGCATGACGTTCGGCGCGCGGATCAATATCTCGCCCACCGTTCCCCTCGGGACTTCGTTGCCCGCGGTATCGACGAGGCGCACGTCGACGCCGGGGCAGGCGCGCCCGACGGCGCCGGGATGCGCCTTGGCTTCGCCGAAGCGCAACGCAATCGATACCGGGCCGGTCTCGGTGGCACCGTACACCTGTCCGAGCGGAATGCCACGCGCATGGAAGGCGTCGATGGCCGACATCGGCACCACCGACGAGCCAGCCATCACACCGCGCAGCGATGACAGATCGGTCTGCGCCCACCGCGGATGCAACTGTACGGCTCGCATCGTCGCGGGCACCATCAGCGAGAGCGTCGGGCGGCGCGCGGCCACGTCGGCAAGCCAGGCGGCAGGATCGAAGCGCGGGTGCAGCGTCACGCTCGCGCCGCGCAGCAACGCCGGCAGCGTCTGGATGCACAGGCCGCCAACGTGGAACATCGGCAGCGTGGAAAGCACGTGATCGTCGGCGGTCATGTCATGCGCCCACCAACTGGCGTGCGCGTTCGCGAGCAAGCCTGCCTGCGTATGTAATGCACCCTTGGGTTCGCCCGTCGTGCCCGAGGTGTAGGCCAGCAACACCGGTGCATCGGGAGCGACTTCGGGATAGTCGACCGGCTTCACCGACGGCACCGCGATCAGGCCCTCGATCGGGGCGATGGCCGGTGGCGGCAGATCTGTGATGGCGTCCTGCTCCAGCGTGTCGCGGATCTGGCGGGCGGCATCGCGATGCATGGCGTCGAACCACAGCACGCGCACGCCGGCATGACGCACGATGGCGGCGAGCTCGGGAACGGCAAGGCGGAAGTTGAGGGGAAGAAAAATCGCACCGGCGCGGGCACAGGCGAACAGCAACGCCAGTTGCAGTTCGTCGTTCAGGCCGAGGCAAGCCACGCGGTCGCCCGGCGCAATGCGCCACGTCTCGCGCAGATGCCCGCCCACACGCTCGATGCGCCGCCACAGCGCGGCGTAGTCGGTTTGCAACGCTTCCTCGCCGATACCGCAACGCAATGCCAGCCGCTCGGGCGTGGCGCGCGCGTGAGCGGCAAGCGCTTCTACAAAAGGCGTCAACTTGTTCTCCGTGACAAGAGAGACGGCCGCCCGGCGAGGCGAATGCCATGCGCAATCACACTCGTCATACTCGCCGGCGGGTTGCGAACGGCCCGGCCCGCGACGGCTACCGATGTCGCAACGTTCCGCGCATCGATGCCGTGTCGGCGGGCGGCGGCGCCGATGCGTGGATTACTCGTCACGCTCGCCCGGTTCGTAGAGCGCTTCGCGGCCGATGCGATCGAGGCAAAGCTCGGCCGTCCACGGCAGCATGAGCGCGCCGCAGCGCGAATCGCGATACATGCGCTCGAGCGGTAGCGTCTTGAGCATCGACTGTCCGCCGCACGTGCGAATCGCGAGACGGCACAGTTCGTTGGCATTTTCCATGATCGTGTACTGCGCCGCGTAGGCGCGCAGACGCGCGTCCTTGCCCGGGTCGGCGCGACCGTCCTGCAACGCCCGCAGGAACAGCGCGCGCGTCTGCTCGAGCATGATGTGCATCTGCGCCACGGCAATCTGCTTGGTCGGGTACATGCGGCGCTTGACCGGCGCGCCCATGCCTTCGGCCTCGCCGCGCAGATAGCGAACGGTGAAGTCGTAGGCGGCTTGCGCGATGCCCATGTAAGTCGGTGCGAGCGTCATGAACATGTGCGGCCAGCGGCTCGCGGCCTGATAGTACACACCGCGCGGCATCAGCTGCAGCGCGTCGGGCACGAAAACGTCCTTGAAGAGCAGCGTGCGCGAGACCGTGCCGCGCATGCCCAGCGAGTCCCAGTCGCCCGTCACGGTCACGCCTGGCGCGTCGCCCGGCACGGCGATGTAGAACGTGTCCTTCATCGACAGCTCGGGCTTGTCCTCGGTACACAGCACGCCGTAGTAGTTTGCCGCCCCTGAGAGCGATGCGAAGATCTTGCGGCCGTTGATCTTCCACCCGCCGTCGACCTTCGTGGCCGTGGTGCCGAACGGCGCCTTGCCCGCCGCCGCCGCACTGCCCTCCGAGAACGGCTGCGCGTAGACGGCGCCGTCCTGGATCACGCGGGCGAAGTGATGCTCGCGGTATTTCTGGTGCTCGGCGCGCTGCTCGGGCGTCATGTCGAGATCGTCGGCGAGAATGCCCGTCCACATCATCGAACACGTGTGCATGTTGAATGTGAGCGCGGTCGCACCGCAGTGGCGGCCCAGTTCGGCGGAGACCATCATGTACGTGGCGAAGTCGGCCCCGAGACCGCCATGCGACTCGGGAATGCACAGCTTGAGCAAGCCGGCCGCGCGCATGTCGTCGTAGTTCTCGAACGGGAACGACGCTTCGCGATCCCAGCGCGCGGCGCGCGGCGCGAGCGACTCGCGTCCGACCTGCTCGGCAAGCGCCAGCAGGCGTCGCTGCTTGTCCGTGAGCGGATAATGCTCGCCGACGATCGAAGGGGGCTGATAGGCCACGGTAGTCTCCTAGAGTGTTGCGAGGAAAGCGCACACCTCGGCGTTGAAGTCCGCCGGGTGCGTCAGATTCATCAAATGGCCCGCGCCCGGCAGGCACACGTAGCGCGCATCGGGAATCGCCTCGGCCATGCGCGCCATCACCTTCGGCGGCGCGTTGTTGTCGTGTTCGCCCGCGATGAGCAGCACGGGCACGGCCAGACGGGCGAGCGCCGCGCGCTGCTCGAAGCCGACGAGCGCATGGAGTGCGGCGCGATAGGCCTCGGGCGTGAGCGCCCCCATCGCGTCGACGGCCACGGCATGCGCGCGCCGACGCATGTCGTCGTCCGGCTCGCCCAGCATGCCGGGCACGATCGCTTCGGCCATCTCGCGCAGCGTCTTGCCCGCGTCGAGCGGCGCGGTGCGCTGACGCACGAATTCGCGCTGGAAATCGCCGTCCGGCTTGCCGAATGCGGGCGACGTGCCGCACAGCACGAGCGCCGCAATGTCGCGCGTGAACGGCGCGCCACGCGCCATCAACTCCTGCGCGACCATGCCGCCCATGCTGTGGCCGACGAGCACGAAACGCGCCGGCTGCGATGCGGCGGAGCCGTCGGACCGGCCAGAGCTGGCGAGGCTGTCGAGCAAGGCGCGCAGGCTGTCGGCCAGCGCCGCCATCGTCGGCTCGGATGGCATGACGCTCTCGCCATAGCCTGGCATGTCCCACGCGACGACGCGATACCCGGACGCGACAAATGCCTCGAACTGCGCGGGCCACACGTTGCGATTGCCGCCGATGCCGTGCAGCAGCAAGAGCGTGAGCGGTCCCTCGCCTGCCACGAGGCAGGCCGGTACGGAATGCGTCATCACGCGAACTCGCCCTGAAGTTGACCGTCGCGCACCACCACGTCGCCGTCGAGGGCGATCGTGCAGCGGCGCAACGGAAGATCGAAATGGCCGAGCGTGTGGCGACCGGCCACTTCGTTGGCGCCCGTCGAGTACAGGAAGTTGCCGGCGAAGGCGCGCTGCTCGGTGCCGTTGCAGTCGCGCTTGTCGTAGCAGGCGAGTGCATCCCAGCGCGCACGCTGATTCAGACCGAAGCCGACATGCGAAACGGCGTAGGCTTCGCGATCGCCCCACGCGGCGAAGTACTCGCGCATGAGGTCGACGTCAACGCCCTCGCCGTCGATCGCCACGACATAGTCGTCTTCGACCGTGAGGGCGATGCGATCGCGCAGGTATTGCTTGAAGGTCAGGTTGATGTCGCCCGGCGCGAGCACGAGCTGGCCGTTCACACTGTGGGCGGCGGGGAATGCCAGCGCCAGGCCACCCGGCCAATGCGCCACCTGGCCGGGCCTGGCGCACCAGCCCCAGACCCCGCCCACGCGCGCATCGAGCAGGCCGATGCGCAGGTCCGTGCCGGCGGCCGACGTCACGTGCATTTGCGCTGCGCCGCGCAAACGCTTGATCGCCGCGCGCACCTTGGGTTCCAGCGCGGGATCGGTCGCGCAGCGCTCCAGGATTTCCGGGTGTTCGTTGGAGACCATCAGCACGCGTGCGCCACCGCCGAGAATGTCAGGCAGTTCGGGGGCGTGCAACAGGCCTTCGACCGTGCAGTCAACCACGAGCGTGGCAGCCTTGAGCGCCGCGACGACGGGGACCAGTTGGCCGAGCGCATCGCTCGCGCCGGTGGAGCGCACCGGCACCGGCGCGCTCACGCGCGGGCTCGGCACCACCAGCCGAAAAGGCCGTGCGCCCAGCGATTCGGCGGCCAGTTGCGCCAATTCCACGTTGACAGGCCGGGATTGCGTTTCGGCTACAATCGCCACCACATCACCGGGTCGTATGTCGCAGCGCCGCAAGGTCTCGGCAAATACGTCGATCCACTTATGCTCGATTCGTTCGATCAGCATATCGTCTCCTGAGCGTCTGACCATCCCGCCCGCCAAGGGCTTCGCCCCGAGGCACACCGTCGGCCGTCACGCGTCTTGTCGATCTGTTGTTCGTGCCATAATATATGAATATTCATACAAATCAACCCGATCAAATTTGCCGGACGGGAGTGCAGGGACAGTGAACGCCAAACACGCCGCAGCGCCTGATTTCGACAGCGCAGCTTTTCGCCATGCACTCGGTCAGTTCGCCACCGGGGTCACGGTCATCACGACGCGCGCCGACGACGGCTCGCTCATCGGCATCACCGCCAGTTCGTTCAATTCCGTCTCGCTCACGCCGCCGCTCATTCTGTGGAGCCTGGCCACGCGCGCGGGCAGCATGCCGGTGTTTCGCGAGAACTCGCATTACGCCGTGAATGTGCTGGCGGCCGATCAGCTCGACATCTGCAAGCGCTTCGCCACGATGAAGGGCGACCGATTCGCGGGCGTACCGTACACGCTGTCCGCGTCCGGCACGCCGGTGCTGGACGGCGCGCTGGCGTGGTTCGAGTGTCATAACCGCAGTCGCTACGACGAAGGCGACCACGTCATCTTCGTGGGCGAGGTCGAGCGGTGCGGCATTCACGCCGAAGCGTCCAAGCGCATGCCGCTGATCTTCCATTCGGGCGGTTTTCACAAGCCGCAGTCGCTCGGCTGAGTCCCCGGAGGTGTCCGCCATGCCTGCCGCCGCGCCATTCGTCGACGACTATCTCGCCTATCTGCTGGCTCGTGCGAGCACATTGGTATCGGACGAATTTCATCGCGAAGTGGCGGCAGCCGGGCTCGGCATTTCGGAGTGGCGCGTGCTCGCCACGCTCTCTGACGGCCGGGCGCGCACCATCAACCAGTTGGCGGCCATCGTGCTCGCCAAGCAACCCACGCTCACCAAGGTTGTCGACCGGCTCGAAGCCACGGGCGACGTGGTACGCGGCGAAAGCGCGACGGACCGGCGTCAGTCGCTCGTCTCCCTGACCGAGGCCGGGCAGGCGCGCGTGGCGCCACTGCTCGCCAGTGCACGACGTCACGAAGCCGGCATCCTGGCACGCTTCGGCGCCGAACAATCGTCGCTGCTCAAGGCGACGCTGCGCAGCCTGATCGACGAAATGGTGGAAGGGGCACAGGGCCCCACCAAATAGGCACGTTCCGAGCCACCGGCCGACACCTCTGAATTCCCAGACGACCGAGGCATGACGAATCGTTGAAAATTCGATCACAACCTAATATTGTCGAATTTTCTGTTGAAAAGCACAGAAAATACTATCGATAATTTCAATTCCGTCCATCAAGGCCTGCGAATACGCAAGCACTTGCCACCCGAATTCTTCTAAGATGCGCATATCGATTCACGCATTTGCGCATCTCCATGACCGCACCCCACAAACCGTCTGCACAGGCGCGCGACGAGCGCCGCGTCTGGGACATCAGTGCCCCGCTGTCGAGCGACACGCCCGTCTGGCCAGGTGACACGCCGTTCTCGGAAGAGGCGGTGTGGCAAATCGGTCCGGGGTGTCCGGTCAACGTAGGGCGCATCACGCTGTCGCCGCACACGGGCGCGCATGCCGATGCGCCGCGTCACTATGACGACGACGGCGTATGCATCGGCGATGTCGCGCTCGAGACGTATCTCGGGCCGTGCCGCGTCATTCATTGCCTGGGGGCGTCGCCGGTCGTGACGCCGGAGATGGTTGCGCCGTATCTGTCCGACGTGCCTTCGCGCGTTTTGCTGCGCACGTACGAACGCGCGCCGCTTGCGCGCTGGGACAGCGAATTCTGTGCGGTGGCGCCGCAAACCATCGACCTGCTGGCGTCGCACGGCGTGAAGCTCGTGGGCATCGACACGCCGTCGCTCGATCCGCAGGAGAGCAAGACGATGGACGCTCACCATCGCATTCGGGCGCATCGCATGGCGATCCTCGAAGGACTGGTGCTCGACGAAATCGCGCCGGCCGACTACGAGCTCATCGCCTTGCCGCTCAAATTCATGCGGCTCGATGCCAGTCCGGTGCGCGCGGTGCTGCGCTCGCTTTGAGCGGTGCGGCGGTAGGCACGGTTGCCTGGCACGTTTTTTCGAACTTCTTTCGCATCGAACTTCTTTCGTATTTTTGCATCGCTTTTCACGGTACAACGCAAACCATGACGTCTTCTCGCAACGATTGTCTGGCCCTCGACGCGGCCGATCCGCTCGCCCCGCTGCGGGCGCAATTCGACCTGCCGCCGGGGGTGATCTACCTCGATGGCAACTCGCTGGGCGCGCGCCCGATCGCATCGCTCAAGCGCGCGCAGGAGGTCATCGCGGCCGAGTGGGGTCAAGGCCTCATTCGCAGTTGGAACGATGCCGACTGGTTTGCGCTGCCGCGCACGCTCGGCGATGCGCTCGCCCCGATCATCGGTGCCGGCAAGGGTGAGGTGGTGGTCACGGACACCACGTCGAGCAACCTCTTCAAAGTCATGGCGGCCGCGCTCGACGCACAGCGCGCGCGTGCACCAAAGCGCAAGATCGTGGTCTCGGAGCGCAGCAACTTCCCGACCGATCTGTACATCGTGCAGGGACTTACGCGTTTGCTCGACGACGGTTACTCGCTGCGTCTGATCGACTCGCCGGAGGAATTGCCGAACGCGCTCGGCGACGATGTCGCCGTGGTGCTGCTCACGCATGTGAACTATCGCACTGGCGCGATGTACGACATGACGGCCCGCACGGCGGAAATTCATGCGGCTGGCGCGCTGGCCGTGTGGGATCTCTGCCATTCGGCCGGCGCCGTGCCGGTGGATCTCAATGGCGCCGGCGCCGATTACGCCGTGGGCTGCACGTACAAGTACTTGAACGGCGGCCCGGGCGCTCCGGCTTTCGTGTGGGTCAACAAACGTCATCAGGACACCTTCTGGCAGCCGCTCTCGGGCTGGTGGGGCCATCGCACGCCGTTCGCGATGACGCCGGAGTACACGCCCGATGACGGCATCGGCCGTTACCTGTGCGGCACGCAGCCGATCGTGTCGCTCTCGCTCGTGCAGTGCGGGTTGGACATTTTTGCGCAGACGTCGATGCAAGCGCTGCGTCGCAAGTCGCTGGCGCTGACCGATCTGTTCATCAGGCTGGTGGAGGAGCGTTGCGCCGAGTTCCCGCTTACGCTGGTAACGCCGCGCGAGCATGCTGCGCGCGGTTCACAGGTGAGCTTCGAGCATCCGGAGGGTTTCGCCGTGGTCCAGGCGCTGATTGCGCGTGGCGTGATTGGCGATTATCGCGAGCCGCGCATCATGCGTTTCGGTATGACGCCGCTGTACACCAGCTTTGCCGACGTGTGGGATTCGGTGGAAATTCTGCGTGACGTACTGAGCACCGGATCGTGGGACAAGCCCGAGTTTCGTCGCCGCGGCGCGGTGACCTGAGAGGGAGTTTTCGGCGATGAGCAAGACATCCTCTTCAGTACACAATCCGCACGACAAGAACGAAAAGCACGACGTGAAAGAAGCATCGACCGCAGCCCCCGCCACAGGCGGATGTCCGTTCGGGCATCAGAGCGCCGATGCGGCCGATGCCGCCACGCCGGGCGCCGCGGGCGCGCGCCCGGACGCGCCTGCCAACGCAACGCAGTGGCACGATGCCAAGCTCGACTTCTCGAAGAGCATGAGCTATGGCGACTACTTGTCGCTCGATCCGATTCTGAATGCGCAACATCCGCGCTCGACCGATCACAACGAGATGCTGTTCATCATTCAGCATCAGACGAGCGAGTTGTGGATGAAGCTGGCGCTGTACGAGTTGCAGGCGGCCCGCACGGCCGTGCACAACGACGAGTTGCCGCCCGCGTTCAAGATGCTGGCCCGCGTGTCGCGCATTCTGGAGCAGTTGGTACAGGCGTGGAGTGTTCTGGCCACAATGACGCCGTCGGAGTATTCATCCATGCGGCCGTCGCTGGGCAGTTCGTCGGGCTTCCAGTCATACCAGTACCGCATTCTGGAGTTCATGCTGGGCAACAAGAATGCCGCGATGTTGCAGCCGCATGCGCATCGCCCGGACCTGTTCCAGCAGGTGGAGGCAGCACTTCATGCGCCGTCGTTCTACGACGAGGTCGTTCGCTTGCTGGCACGTCGTGGTTTTTCGATTGCGCCGGAGCGTCTGGAGCGTGACTGGACGAAGCCGACACCTCACGACAAAACCGTGGAATCTGCCTGGCTCGAGGTGTATCGCAATCCGGCGCAGTATTGGGAGCTTTACGAGATGGCTGAAGAACTGGTCGATCTCGAAGACGCGTTCCGTCAATGGCGCTTCCGTCACGTGACGACGGTCGAGCGAATTATCGGCTTCAAGCAAGGCACGGGCGGTACCAACGGTGCACCGTACCTGCGCAAGATGCTCGATGTCGTGCTGTTCCCGGAACTGTGGCACGTACGCACGTTGTTGTGACGCGCGCGGCGATGTCCGTCGCCGCATCGAGATGATTGACGCCACCGCTCGTCATGATGAGCGCTGGCGTTTTTCTTTTGTGTCGGGGGATTTGATGCGTAGCGTTGGGCGTTGCGATTGGCTCTGGGGTGTGAAACCGCTGGCATAAAGACGGTCGGCGTACTTATCGACACCCGGGGCAGCGGCGCTTGCCCGGCCCCTGACTCCGCTCCAATGCTTGTTAAGTCGCTACGTCAGGGGCCGGACAATCACCGCCATCGCGTGTCCTGACCCACCACGGTCTTCACTTCGTTCGGTGTCGTCGCATCGATTGCGTTTGCGAATCGGGTTGGGGGCCGCCCGCGAAGCGACTTTCAGGTGGAGCACCGTGGGTGGCCCCCAACCCGATTTACCACTGGGTTCGGGGTGTAGAGTCCGCACTCGCGTGCCCGATTAACTCACATCCCTTGGCGCCCCGCTCGGTGTCGTCGCATCAATTGCGTTTGCGAATCGGGTGGGGGGCCACCCGCGAAGCGACTTTCAGGTGGAGCGCCGTGGGTGGCCCCCAACCCGATTTACCGCTGAGTTTCAGGACACGGAGCCCCTCAAACCTGCCCACTCAACCGAGCAGCAAGCTGCTTCAACCGCGGTCCGATTTCGTCACGGAACACTGTGTCGGGAATCGACGACGACGGCCCGCTGCAACTGATCGCGAGCCAGCGGTTCTGCCGGACGTCGCGCAACGGCACTGCCACCGCATTCACCCCCTCATGCCACTCCCGGAACGAATAGCAACAACCTTCACGTTTGTACGATTCGATCCCCTTGTCGACCGCAGCTTGCAACGCATCCCATCCAACATTGCGCAGTGCCGAAGGATTCGCATCGTACGCATCGTGCAGGTCGGAGAGCATCGTCTCGCGCTCAGTCGGCGTCATGGCCGCAAGATAGACACGTCCCATCGAACTCGTCAGCATGGACAGCCGTGAGCCCGCCGTCAGCCCAAGAGTGAGATGCGCCGCATCGCTGCGAATGGTCTCCAGGTACATCATGTCGATCCCCTCGCGGCAGCCGAGCGAAATCGAGCATCCCATCTCCTTCGCCAACGCCCGCATATGCGGGCGCGCCAGCGTGAGCATGTCGGTCCCGTTCAGGAACGCGTAGCCCAGGGCCAGGACACCCGCGTCGAGTGCGTACTTGCCCAGCTCGGCGTCGTAACGCAGATACCCGAGTTCGGTGAGCGTGTAGGCCAGCCGACTCACCGTCGCCTTCGGCAAACCGGTACGCGCGGCAAAGTCGCGATTGCCCAGCAGACTGTCGTCCGGCCCGAACGCCCGCAACAACTCCAGACCCCGCGCCAACGCCGTGACGAACTTGCGCTCATCGTGCGACGGCGGCACACCATGCGCCGGTGCACCGGAAAAAGCAGACAAAGACGTTTTGACCACAACCATCGCGCACTCCACTTCGTATGGATTCGGCCGCCGCGCCCCAGGACGCGCCAAGGCCGACAATGCCGTTGCCGGACAAAAAAGTTTAGTGTTAAACTAACTTCGATTTCAGAACATTGTTCCGCATCGCGGAACTTTCGTCAAGCGATCGGACTTCCCGGCAGGGACGCGGGAACAGTCGGCGCGGATCGCATCAGTGAGTTTTCGAGGACATCGGAGGAGATAGGTCATGGCAGGCAGTGCACAGTTCAATTGGGAAGATCCGCTGTTGCTCGACGCGCAGCTCACCAGCGACGAGCGCATGATTCGCGACGCCGCAGCGGCTTACGCGAACGACAAACTCGCGCCGCGCGTGCTCGAAGCGTTCCGTCACGAGCGCACTGACGCCGCGATCTTCCGCGAGATGGGCGAGATCGGCCTGCTCGGCCCGACGATTCCGGAACAGTACGGCGGCCCGGGCCTGAACTACGTCGCCTACGGCCTGATCGCGCGTGAAGTCGAACGCGTGGACTCGGGCTATCGCTCGATGATGTCCGTGCAATCGTCGCTCGTCATGGTGCCGATCTTCGAATTCGGCAGCGAAGCCCAGAAGCAGAAGTATCTGCCCAAGCTCGCCAGCGGCGAATGGATCGGCTGCTTCGGCCTGACCGAACCGAACCATGGCTCGGACCCGGCCGGCATGACCACGCGCGCCAGGAAGGTCGCCGGTGGCTATGAATTGACCGGTGGCAAGATGTGGATCACCAACTCGCCGATTGCCGACGTGTTCGTGGTCTGGGCCAAGCTCGCCGACGACAACGGCGAGGAGAAGATTCGCGGCTTCATCCTCGAGAAGGGTTGGAAGGGTCTGTCCGCTCCTGCCATTCACGGCAAGGTCGGGCTGCGCGCGTCGATCACCGGCGAGATCGTCATGGATCAGGTCTTCGTGCCGGAAGACAACCTCATGCCGGGTGTCTCCGGCCTGAAGGGCCCGTTCACCTGCCTGAATTCCGCACGCTACGGTATCGCCTGGGGTGCACTGGGCGCCGCCGAGTTCTGCTGGCACACCGCCCGTCAATATGTGCTCGACCGTCAACAGTTCGGCCGCCCGCTCGCCGCGAACCAGCTGATTCAGAAGAAGCTGGCCGACATGCAAACGGAAATCACGCTGGGCCTGCAAGGCTGCCTGCGCCTGGGCCGCATGAAGGATGAAGGCACCGCCGCCGTCGAAATCACCTCGATCATGAAGCGCAACTCGTGCGGCAAGGCTCTGGACGTGGCACGCCTGGCACGCGACATGCTCGGCGGCAACGGCATTTCGGACGAATTCGGCATCGCACGTCATCTCGTGAACCTCGAAGTGGTCAACACCTACGAAGGTACGCACGACATCCACGCGCTGATCCTGGGCCGCGCCCAAACGGGAATCCAGGCCTTCTTCTGATCGACACGCCGCCGCGTGTCACAGGTCTCGCGAGCATCGCCGGCTCCGCTGGCGATGCGAAGACGTGCAGCAACACGCGAGACCTGTCGACTTGTCTGGTACGCGTCGTTTCCCAGGCCGCACTTCGCGGGCCGTCAATCCCCGGGGCAACGGCGCGTACCAAACAAAAAGCCAGCGTTTCCACGCTGGCTTTTTTCGTCTGCAGTGCTGCGCCGGATTACTTGTTCGGCTGCGGCGTGAGACGCAGATACGGACGCACGGCCTTGTAGCCCTTCGGGAATTTCTCCTTGAGCACGGCTTCGTCCTTGAGCGACGGAACGATCACGACATCGTCGCCATCCTTCCAGTTACCCGGCGTGGCCACCGAGTAGTTGTCGGTCAGTTGCAGCGAGTCGATGACGCGCAGCACTTCGTCGAAATTGCGGCCCGTACTGGCCGGGTACGTGATGATCAGACGCACCTTCTTCTTCGGATCGATCACGAACAGCGAACGGACCGTGAGGGTCTCGTTGGCGTTCGGATGAATCATGTCATAGAGCTGCGAAACCTTGCGATCGCCGTCGGCCAGGATCGGGAAGTTGACCGAAGTGTTCTGGGTTTCGTTGATGTCGTTGATCCAGCCCTTGTGCGAATCGACGTCGTCCACCGACAGCGCGATGGCCTTCACGTTGCGTTTCTCGAACTCGCCCTTGAGTTTTGCGGTCAGACCCAATTCAGTCGTGCACACCGGCGTGTAGTCCGCCGGGTGCGAAAAGAGCACGCCCCAGCTGTCGCCGAGAAATTCGTGAAATTTGATTTTGCCAACCGACGAATCCTGCTCGAAGTCGGGAGCGATGTCACCCAAACGCAAAGTCATTTACGGTCTCCTTGAGATCCTTCAACTGAGTGGGTAAAGACTAAAGGATGCTAAGCTTAGCCAGAACGAATAAAAAATTTGTTGCAAATAATTATTCGAAATATAGCCCTGATTCAGTGTTGTTTTATGGCAACGACACCTCGAAAGGGTTACGATAACACTCATTCCCTTTCGCAATTTCCCTCCCCCAGAAACACGGGTGATGACCATGTCGCAATCGCACACCAACAAGGAGAAGTTCATGACCGACATCAAAACCGTCTTGGCCGACGCCGAAGATCTGCTCAAACAAGCCGCCAACACGACCGGTGAGCGCGCCTCCGAACTGAGCGACAAGGCCCTGACGCTGCTCAAGCAAGCCAAGGAAAAGGCATCCGACGTGCAGGTCGTCGTCGTGGAGAAGAGCAAGCAGGCCGCTCGCGCCACCGATGACTACGTGCACGACCATCCGTGGCAGGCCGTGGGCATTGCGGCCGGCATCGGCGTGGTGATCGGGTTGCTGCTCAACCGCAAGTAAGCTTCCGCCGGCGTAGGTCACTTCTTCGCCCACTCCGCCCAGGGTGGCGTCCGCCTGACCGGAGCGACGGGTCGGGCGGCCATCCGAGTTCAGCTCAAGACCCACCCATGACCGACAATGATCGCACGCCCCCGCCGCGGCCCTCGCTGCGGCGACTTGCCGGTGCGATGCTCGAGATCGTGCAGTCGCGCATCGAACTCATCGGCATCGAACTGACCGAAGAAAAAGAGCGCCTCATGGGCGCGGCCTTTCTCGGCCTGGCCGCGATGCTCTTCAGCGCGCTCGCGCTCGTGTCGCTGACCGCGCTGGTGATCGTGATTTTCTGGGACACCTACCGCCTGCAGGCGATGACCGGCATCTTCATCGTGTACCTCGCGCTCGCCGCATGGTGTGCCGCGCGCGCGCGCAACATCCTGCGCGACGCCCCGATGCCATTCGAGGCCACACTGGCCGAGTTCGAAAAGGACCGCGACGCACTGCGTCCGGACTGAAGGAGATCTGCCCGTGCCGCTGGAACCGAATCGCCCCCGCCGCACCCGGCCGTCGCGACGTTCACGCCACGAACTGCTTGCCATTCGCAAGGAGCTCGTTCTCACGCGCATCGCCGTCGAACGCGCCGAGCTGATCCAGGCCTCGCGCGTCACACGCGAGCGCCTGCGCAACTTCCGCTGGATCCGTTATCTGCTCCCAGGCGGCTTGTCCAAGCTCTCCGGCATTGGCGGTCTTGCCAATTCCGGCCTCAAACTCGGCGGCCTGCTCGAACGCTATCCGCTCGTGAGCTCCGTTGCCTCCCTCGCCCTCACCGGCCTCTCGCATACGCCCGTCGGTCGCGTATTGCGCCGCAGCCTGAAGTGGGGCGGCCTCGGCGTGCTCGCCTGGCAAGGCATCAAGCTCTGGCAAGCGTCGACGAAGTCATCGGCACCTCCTGCGGACGACGCCGCGGCAGGACACACCAGCGCTACCGGCGACACCCGCAGTTCCCCAAGCGGAAATCACGAAAGCGGCACCCCACCAGTGATGTGATCCCCTCGGCCCTGCCGTTCGCGACTACGGGTCGCAACGTCGGGCCATGCGAGGCCGACCATAGGCATTGATCGTGATGCAGATGCGCCGGCCGTGCCCCGTTACCCGCACCGTGCCCGACACCCAGTTGTGCTCCTCTGTCCTGATGAAGCCATCCTCGGCGAACGCCAGTCCCAGCGTGCCGTAGAGTCCCCATCGCGCTTCGATCCGCACGCCCCGCGGTAGCGGCGCGTACCGCCCCAGCAATCGCTCGCCCACATCGAGACGGTCGTTCCGGTTGCTGTCGACGAACGTCATCCATCCACTGCTCAGACTCCGGCCGTCGTTCGGCGTCATCGCCACGCGTTGGTGGCGGCCAAGCGCCTCGGCCCGCGCCGCCTGCATCGACGCGAGCAGCGCACGCGCCGTGATGTCGACCGACACCCGGCGACGGGCCGCCTCGATCGACGGCGAGGCGGCCAGCAGCGCAATAGCCAGCAACGACACGACAACGACGCACTCCAGCAGCGTAACGCCACGCGACCTTGGGCACATCAGGTGCGTCGGGCATATCGAGCATCCCGAGCATCTCGAGCGCATCGGGTCTTTGCGGCGCCCCGACCACTTCAGGCGTTGCAGGATGCCCCGCCCGCCACAAGCCCTCTCACGTCTCATCGCAACTCTCGCTGCGTGCCGTCAATGCCGACGACCTGATTGCGCTGTCGTCCCATGACACCACCTCTCGCCAACTGAGCGGGCGCAAAGCAAACGATGGTGCGGCGCCGTCCCGCTTCAGCGATTCGCGTCGGCGGACCTCGTAGATCGCCTGCAGGTAGACGCGCGTGCTCGGCAAATCCCCGCAACCCATCGCACTCACCCGGTAGCGGCGCACCAATGCGTTACGTGCGTCGCCATCCGCCTCGTAGGCACTCGATGCGATCCGCTCGATGAAATAGCGGGCCTTGTGAACCCGCACGACGATGTCGTGACGCCGCCAGTCGACCTTCTGCCATCGGGACTGCCAGGTCCGAGACCAGTCCGCGTCACGCTGCTGCGCCGGGAGCACGCCGTTCGGGCCCGACTGGAATGTCGACGCCTGTGAAATGGCGCGCGCGTCGGCACCGTCGGTCAGCCGATGGCGTGCATCGGCAAGCGCGCGATCCGCCGCGTCGAACGCTTTCACACGATCGTTCGCGTAGGCCATGAAGCGGTTCGCCAACTGTCGATGCTGCATGCCGGACGCGGCCAGCGCCATGAGCGCCGCGAGCCACATCACCATGAAGACGCCAACCATGGCGCCACCTCGCCGATGCCGCCGTCATTGCGGCGATGGACCACCGCGTTGAACACGTGCAGATGAACGTCGCCGGCGTTACTCAACTGCCTGAAGTCGCGCCCGCCGGACGAGGCATCGAAGACTTCGACGACACGCGTCGCTCGCGCCTTGCCGCCGCGCCGCGGCGCACCTCGCATGACCAGCGATATCGCCACGGCCGCCACATTCTCCCAACCACCTTCGCCGCGCGGTGCTACCGGCGGCTTGCGGCGCGCGCTTTTGACGGGATCGACCCAACGCAAAGCGCCGGACGACCCCGCGCGAAATCCCAGTCGGATGTACATCGCCTCCACCCCGCTCACCAGCACCTGACCAGGGTGCAGCTTCGGCGGCAGCGTTCGCTGGTCGCCATAGCGGCAAAAAAGCGAAGGAACGCCGTCGTCGCCCTTGTCGACATAGAAGTGACTGCGATGTCGCATGTCCGTTTGTGCGATGCCGATGGCGCGATGTCCAGCGCAATTCTGAACCGCGCCGTTGCCCTTGATGAAGCCCGCGCCGTGATACTGCACCTCCAGCAGCGAACTACCCTGCCAGCCGCGACGCGGGCAATTGTCGACCGCACCGGCGCACTCGGCGCTTGCACGTATCGACGGCCAGTCGCGCCGGCCGCCACCCGTCGATGGCGCAAGGCCGCCTTCGATCGGATCCCAGTTCCGGTAGCCGGCGATTGCCACCGCACGCGAGAGCTGTGTCAGCGCGAAAACCGCACGCTCGTTGACGTCGTACCGCTCGGCCTGGGTCCGCCATAGTCGCAAACCGGCGAGATAGATGGCCGTGGCCGCCATCACGATCAACAGCCCGAGCGGCATGGCCACCACGCATTCCAGCAGAGTGAAGCCCGCCATGCGCGGCGTGTGCGGCGTGTGCGGCGTACGAACACGCAATTTTCCGAGTGGCGGCGCCATAGCCACTCCGCCTGCGGTCGAGACCGCAAGCGCACCTCCTGCCGTCATTGCGAGGGTCACCATGCGCCGCCCCTGTCGTTGCGTGCCACACCGGCGACGGGCACGGTACGCGTGGCGTCCCTCGTCACGCTCGCCGCTTGTGACTCGCTGCGCATCGGTGCGACCGATGTCGTCGCCGCCATGGCCCCCGCCGCCTGCCATCGGGAAAAGCCTTCGGCGCCAGCCATCAACGCCGCCAGCGTGACGGTGATCTCCAGCAGCGCCGCGCCGCGGGTCAGCATTCTGCGCCGTGCGCCGCCCGCGCGTTCGCATTGCGGTGCGTCGCTGGCTGACGGCTTTCCGGGCCATGGCGTCCGTCCCTGGCGACGTCCGGCATCCCGCGGCGGTACATGCTGCCGGTGCCGCGCCCACGTGCCCACAGACGCAGCCAGGCGGTCGCGCAAAGCCTGCCGATCTGCGCGGCGCTGTTGGTGTCGTCGATCCTGTTGCATGGTGCGATCCCTCGTCTCGTTGATGACGAGTCCATCGTCGCTTGCCGCCCCCTCTCGCGCCAATCGGACGGCACCGCGAAACCTACCCCTCCATGCGCCACCACACTTCTCACACGCAACATCGCGAGTAACGCGCCGATCCAACAGCGCCGCCGCAAATCTCGCGTCCATAAAAAACGGCGACCGAAGTCGCCGTCTCCTGGCTCGCCGTATGGCACTGTCACTGCATTACGCTGCCGGTAGCGTCCATCCTTCCTCTCAACCCTTGAGCGAATCGATGAGCTCGATGTAGCGCTGTTGCACTTCCTCTTTCGGCTGACCCTTGAGCATTTCCCAGGCGTCGTACTTGGCGCGGCCGACGAAGTCGGTCATGCCGGGACGTGCGCCGCTCACATCGCCCTCGGTGCCTTGCTTGTAGAGCGCATAAATGCGCAGCAGCGTGAAATTGTCGGGGCGCTCGGGCAGCGTCTTCGACTGGGCTACCGCCTCGTCGAATCGGGCTTGCAGATCGCTCATGATGTCTCTCCCTGGAAAAACCGTCAGCTTGTCAGTGCCCCTCGCGACGCCTTGCCGACGCATGAAAAAAGGCATGCGCGAGAGCACTCGCGTCGACGCTCGGGGTGTTGCGAATACAACGCGATCAGGATAGCGACGAAGCCCCGCACGAGGTAGAGGTGAGCGTAGAAGCGTGCGTCTAAACCTCTCGGGAACCAAGAGGATCGAGCGCATAGGATGCGCGCCGGAATGCAAAACACCCGGCACGTGGCCGGGTGTTTCGACGTTCAAGTTTTGCGTCGTGGCGAGGCGATCGCGCGATTCACACCGCGTCCCCGCCTCGAACGGTCACGACGCAGAGGCTGCCGGCGCCGACGCCGCATCCGCATTCGCCGGCACCGTGCGCTCTTCCCAACCGCCGCCGAGCGCCTTGTACAGCGTGACGAGGTTGCTCCAGCGCGCCAGACGCGTGGCGATCAGCGTCTGTTGCGCCGAGTACAGCGAACGCTGCGAGACCAGCGCGTTGAGATAGCTGTCCACGCCGTTGCGATAGCGCAGGTCCGAGAGCTTGTAGCTCTCCTCGCTCGCCTTGACGAGCGATTCCTGCGCCGCGATCTGGTCGTCGAGCGTGCCGCGCGCGGCCAGCCCATCGGACACTTCGCGGAACGCCGTCTGAATCGCCTTCTCGTAGTTGGCGATCTCGATGCGCTTTTGCACCTTGGCCAGATCGAGGTTGGCAACGTTCTGCCCACCCGCGAAGATCGGCAGCGTGATGGTCGGTGCGAATGACCATGCCCCCTGCCCGCCCTTGAACAGATTGCTCAACGACGCACTGGCCGTGCCGGCGTTCGCCGTGAGCGAGATCGACGGGAAGAACGCCGCGCGTGCTGCACCGATATTGGCGTTGGCGCCCTTGAGCGTATGCTCGGCGGCGGTCACGTCCGGGCGACGCAGCAGCAGATCGGACGGCAACCCGGCGGGCAGATCGGTCAGCAGCCCCTGTCCGTCGAGCGAGCGCCCCGGCGGCAGATCGGCAGGCAGCGGCTGGCCGATGAGCAACGCGAGCGCGTTCTCGTCCTGCGCGACCTGACGCGTGTACTGCGCGAAGTTGGCCCGCGCCGTATCGACCGGCGTCTGCGCCTGACGCAGATCCAGCCCGGAGGCCGTCCCCACGTTGAAGCTGCGCTTGGTCAGGTCATACGACGATTGTTGGCTCTTGAGCGTATCGGCAGTGAGTCGCAGCAGTTCCTGATCGGCAAGCCACGTCAGGTAAGCCGTGGCCACTTCCGAGACGAGCGTGATGTGCGCCGCCTTGGCCGTGTCCTCGGTCGCCAGGTACGTCTCCAACGCCTGGTCCTTCAGGCTCTGGATACGACCGAACAGATCGAGTTCGTACGACGTGAAGCCCACGCCGACC
Source organism: Pandoraea pulmonicola (assembly GCF_000815105.2). Taxonomy (NCBI): domain Bacteria; kingdom Pseudomonadati; phylum Pseudomonadota; class Betaproteobacteria; order Burkholderiales; family Burkholderiaceae; genus Pandoraea; species Pandoraea pulmonicola. The sequence continues at coordinate 4,341,948 of NZ_CP010310.2, forward strand.
TGATAGCTGCGGCTGATGCCCGCCCGCCCCGACGCCGTCATGTCCGCCGGCGTGCGCTGCACCGACGCCTGCCCCGCCGCCCCGATCGAGGGCAGCAGCGCCGAGCGCTGGATCTGGTACTGCGCACGCGCGGCTTCGATGTTGAGCATCGACACGCGCAGATCGCGGTTGTTCTGCAACGCGATCTCGATCAGCTTCTGCAGACGAGGGTCCGTGAAGAAGTCACGCCAGCCCAGATCGGCGGCCGCCACCGCATTCGCGTTGGTGGCGCCGTTCTGGTTCGCCCCTGCAGGCGTCTTGTAGGCCGGACCGTTGGGGAACGTCGTGGCGATCGGCGCCTCGGGCCGCTCATAGTGCGGCGCGAGGGTACAACCTGCCAGTAACGCTGCCGCCAAGGCAATCGGCAATGCTTTGTGCTTCATAGGTCAGTTTCCTTCCTTGGCGGGGCCGTCGGTTGCGTCCGGGTCATGACGGGCTTCCGGATGCTCCACCGTGTCCAGATCCTCGTGCGCGAAGCGCTTGCGCACCATCACGAAGAAGAGCGGCACGTAGTAGATCGCGAGGAACGTTGCCGCCAGCATACCGCCGATCACGCCGGTACCGATCGCGTGCTGCGACGCCGAGCCTGCACCGTTCGAAATCGCGAGCGGCAGCACACCGAGAATGAACGCCATCGACGTCATCAGAATCGGACGCAAACGCAATCGCACCGCTTCCATCGTCGCTTCCATCAGGGTGCGGCCCTGCTCCTGCAGATCCTTGGCGAATTCCACGATCAGAATCGCGTTCTTCGCCGACAGCCCCACGGTGGTCAACAGACCCACCTGGAAGTACACGTCGTTCGACAATCCGCGCAGCGTGGCGGCCAGCAGTGCGCCCAACACGCCCAGCGGCACCACCAGAATCACCGAGAACGGAATCGACCAGCTTTCGTACAACGCGGCCAGACACAGGAACACGATCAGGATGGAGATCGCATACAGCGCCGGCGCCTGCGCACCCGAAATGCGTTCTTCGAACGACAGCCCCGTCCACTCCAGGCCGATCCCCGGCGGCAGTTGCTTCGCGATCTCCTCGACCGCCCGCATGGCATCGCCCGAAGACTTGCCCGGTGCCGGCACACCCTGGATTTCCACGGCAGGCACACCGTTGTAACGCTCCAGACGCGGCGAGCCGTAAATCCACTTGCCGGTCGCGAACGCCGAGAACGGCACCATCTTTCCGCTGGAGTTGCGCACGTACAGCTTGTTGATGTCCTGCGGCAGCATGCGGTCCTTCGGTTCGGCCATCACGTAGACCTTCTTCACGCGACCATGGTCGATGAAGTCGTTCACGTACGACGAACCCCACGATGCCGAGAGCGTGCCGTACACGTCGGCAATCGACAGACCCAGCGCGGAGGCCTTCTCCTCGTCGACGTCCACCTTGTACTGCGGCGTGTCTTCGAGGCCGTTCGGACGCATGTTCGCGAGATTCGGGTTCTTCGCGGCCATTCCGAGGAACTGATTACGGGCCGCAATGAGCGCGTCGTGGCCAAGGCCCGCGCGATCCTGCAACTCGAAGTCGATACCGCCCGCGTTGCCGAGTTCAGGCACCGACGGTGGGTTGACCGCGAAGATCATCGCGTCCTTCACGCTCGCGAAAGCCTGATAGGAGCGTGCGATCACCGACTGCACCTTGAGATCGGACGACTGGCGCTGATCCCACGGCTTCATCATCGTGAATGCGATACCCACGTTCTGACCACGGCCGTTGAAGCCGAAGCCGGTCACCGTGAAGATCGAACGCACGGCATCCTTTTCCTTCTCGAGGTAGTGCTTCTCGACCTGCTTCATCACGCCGAGCGTGCGCTCCTGCGTGGCGCCCGGCGGCAATTGCACGATGTTGAAGAAGTAGCCCTGGTCCTCGTCCGGCAGGAACGCGGTCGGCATGCGCACGAACAGGAAGCCCACCGCTGCCACGATGACCACATAGACGATCACGAGCGGCGTGCCCCGCTTGAGAATGCGCTCGACCTGGCTCTGATACTTCTTCGAACCGTTGTCGAACGTGCGGTTGAACCAGCCGAAGAAACCGCGCTTCTCGTGCACCTCGCCCTTCTTGATCGGCTTGAGGATCGTCGCGCACATGGCCGGCGTGAGCACGATAGCCACGAGCACCGACAGCGCCATGGCCGCCACGATGGTCAGCGAGAACTGACGGTAGATGGCGCCGGTCGAGCCGCCGAAGAATGCCATCGGCACGAACACCGCCGAGAGCACGAGCGCCACACCCACCAGCGCGCCGACGATCTGGCCCATGGCCTTCTTCGTCGCTTCCTTCGGACTGAGCCCCTCTTCGGCCATCACCCGTTCGACGTTTTCCACCACCACGATGGCATCGTCCACGAGCAGACCGATGGCCAGCACCAGACCGAACATCGACAGCGTGTTGATCGAGAAGCCCGCGGCACCCATGATGCCGAACGTACCGAGCAGCACCACCGGCACGGCAATCGTCGGGATGATCGTGGCCCGCAGGTTCTGCAGGAACAGATACATCACGAGGAACACCAGCACGATACCTTCGATGAGGGTCTTGATCACTTCCTCGATCGAGATCTTCACGAACGGCGTGGTGTCGTACGGGTAATCGACCTTCATGCCGGCCGGGAAGTACGGTTCGAGCTCGGAGACCTGCTGCTTGACGGCCGTGGCCGTTTGCAGCGCGTTCGCACCGGTGGCCAGCGTAATGGCCAGACCCGCGGCGGGCTTGCCGTTATAACGCGCGACGATCTGGTACGACTCGCCGCCGAGTTCGACACGGGCGACGTCGCCCAGACGCACCTGCGAGCCGTCCTTGTTGACCTTGAGCAGAATCTTGCGGAACTGCTCCGGCGTCTGCAGACGGCTTTGCGCCATCACGGTCGCGTTGAGCTGCTGGCCCTTCACCGCCGGCGCACCGCCCAGCTCACCGGCCGAGATCTGCACGTTCTGCGCCTGGATGGCGTTCGAGACGTCGATGACCGTGAGGTTATAGCTGTTGAGCTTCTGCGGATCGACCCAGATGCGCATTGCATACTGCGAGCCGAACAGCTGCACCTGACCCACGCCGTTCACACGGCTGATCGGATCCTGCATGTTGGCCGCGATGTAGTTCGCAAGGTCGATGTCGGACATCGCACCGTCGTCCGAATACGCGCCGATCACCAGCAGGAAGTTCTTGGCCGCCTTGGCCACCTTGATCCCCTGCTGCTGCACCTGCTGCGGCAGCAGCGGCGTGGCGAGCTGCAGCTTGTTCTGCACCTGCACCTGCGCGATGTCCGGGTCGGTACCCTGAGCGAACGTCAGCGTGATCTGAGCGGTACCCGAGCCGTCGGACGTCGACGACATGTACTCGAGGTGATCGATACCGTTCATCTGCTGCTCGATCACCTGCGTGACCGTATCCTGCACGGTCTGCGCCGAAGCGCCCGGATAGACGGCGGTGATCTGCACGGACGGCGGTGCGATCGGCGGGTACTGCGAGACCGGCAGCTTCAGAATCGAAAGCGCACCGGCCAGCATGATGACAATGGCGATCACCCAAGCAAAGATCGGGCGATCGATAAAAAACTTTGCCATGAATGAGGCTCCGCGTTATTGGGCTTTGGCGCTAGAGGCGGCATTCGCCTGCGATGCGGGGGCGGCGGCGGCCGGTGCGCTCGCGCCTGTCGGCGATTGCGCCTCGCTACCCGGCAACTGCGCCGGAACCGCCTTCGCCGGCGAGCCCGGGCGCGCCCGCTGAAGTCCGGACACGATGACCTGATCGCCCGCGGCCAGACCCGAGCTCACCAGCCACTTGTCCCCGATCGCACGATCGGTAACCAGTTGACGCAACTCGATCTTGCCTTCCTTGTTCACGATCAATGCCGTCGGCTGGCCCTTCTGGTCGCGCGTGACGCCTTGCTGCGGCACGAGCAGACCGCCTTCCTTCACGCCTTCGGCGAGCTTCGCGTGCACGAACATGCCGGGCAGCAACTCGCGATTCGGGTTCGGGAAGATGGCGCGAACCGTCACCGAGCCGGTCGCCTGATCGACAGTGATGTCCGAGAACTGCAGCTTGCCTTCGAGCGGATACTTCGTGCCGTCTTCCAGCGTCAGTTCCACGCGCGCGGCATTCTTGCCCGCGCTCTGCAGCTTGCCGTCGGCCAGCGCGCGGCGCAGACGCAGACCGTCGGCGGCCGATTGCGTCACGTCCACGTACATCGGATCGATCTGCTGAACGGTCGTCATGAGCGTGGCGGCGCCCGCCTGCACGTACGCGCCCTCGGTCACCTGCGACAGCCCCGTACGGCCCGAGATCGGGGCCGGCACGTCGGTGTAGCTCAGGTTGATCTTGGCCGTTTCGACGGCCGCCTTGCCGGCCTGCACGTCGGCGTCGGCCTGCAGTGCGGCAGCCACGGCGTTGTCGTAGTCCTGCTTCGACACCGCTTCCACGGCCACGAGTTGCTTGTAACGATCGGCCAACAGCTTGGTCGACGCCTGGTTCGCGACCGCCTTGGCCAGCGTGGCCTTGGCGTTCTCGTAAGCGGCCTGATACGTTGCCGGATCGATCTTGTACAGACGCTGGCCTGCCTTGACGTCACCGCCCTCGGTGAAATCGCGCTTGAGCACGATGCCGTCGACGCGCGCGCGCACGTCGGCTACGCGGAAAGGCGCGGTACGTCCGGGCAGATCGGTCGTCAGTGTTACGTTCTGGGGTTGCAGCGTCACGACGCCGACTTCCGGCACCATGCCCTGCTGCTGCGGCGGCTTCTTGCCGCACGCGGCCAGGGTCACGACCGCGAGTGCTACGGCAGTGACCATCCCCAGTGAACTTCTCTTGACGTGCATATACGCCCCCGATAAATGGAATGCGGTCAAACAAAATGACAAGTACGCTGCGACGATTGCGACGGCGAAGGCCGGTCCACAATCCCGTCGCGCATAGGCGGGTCGGCGAGTGCCTGACGCCCGCATGAGCAGGCCACCGGTGAAAAACCGGAAAGCAGTCGCGAAGACGCCCCCCGGTGCGCGGCCTGCGCCGCGCGCTCTGGCACTCGTATGAGATCGTCGAACAGGCTCCGGGACACCAAGGCGAATGACCAAAAGCACCATGCGGCACTTCCCGGTCGATTCGCGCCCCAGGCCATCCGGGGTGTTTCCCTTAGACGGAGGAGCTTAAATGCACCCTGTGCAATAGAGCAAGCGGCTGCTATTATAGATACATTCATGAATGTATGTAAATCATATTGCGTCGCACTAAGCGCGCCGCGGTTTACATGGCATTTCGCAAATTTTCGCCGCCCCCGTGACACAAGATGGCTCGCAGAACCAAAGAGGAAGCGATCGAGACTCGCAATCTGTTGCTCGACACCGCCGAGACGGTGTTCGCACAGAAGGGCGTGTCGCGCACATCGCTTGCCGACATCGCCGAAGCCGCCGGCCTCACCCGCGGCGCCATATACTGGCACTTCAAGAACAAGATCGATCTGTTCAACGCGATGACCGATCGCATCCGTTTGCCGATGGAGCGCATGATCGACGAGGAGTGCACGGAGCCCGAAGACGGCGATCCGGTGCTTCGCATGCACGAGATCTGCAAGCTCGTGCTCAAGGAGACGGCGCGCAACGAGCGTCGTCGCCGCGTGCTCGACATTCTGTTCCACAAATGTGAATACACCGAGGAGATGCTCTCGGTGCTGGAGCGCCAGCGCGAAGCCTGTGCCGACGGCAAGGCCCGCATCATGAAGGACATGAAGCGCGCCATCGAGCGAAAGCAGTTGCCTGAAAGACTCGACACCCGGCGCGCGGCGATCATGTTGCACGCGCTGGTGGTCGGCATGATGTCGGACTGGCTGTTCCTGCCCGACTACGACCTGGGCCTGGAATGCGACGCCGTGGTCGACGGCTTCTTCGACATGCTGCGCACCAGCCCGGCCATGCTCAAGGCGGACGACTCGGTCGATCTGGTGCACCAGCCGGCCACGTCGACGCCCGCCTCGGCCTGATCCTCGCCTCGGGGGAATCGGAAATCCCGGCGATTTGCTACGTATGATTAATTAGCAGGCGCCGGCATCCGGCACCTGCCTTTGTATTCCCCACCGCCCGTCCCCTCCGGACTCGCTCCATTCCGGCGTCACCGCCCAAAACGTCCCGATTTCTCTCATTGTCCGCGCGACCTCACCGCATCGAAGGGCATTCGTATGCCGTGATACCTCGTATATCTGTACAGTTCCGCGTCGTTATATATAATCCTACACAACGCGCTGCGAGCCCCCTGTTATCGCTCCGTCCGCGCGGCCCTGCCGCACACGACAGACAGTCCGGCCTTGCCGCCGGGCTGCACCACAATGCCGGCTCCCGAGGACGCATCGCCCCGAAGCCGACCTAGCCACCCCACGCTGGAGACCTCGTCTGTGAAAGCCGCCGTAACCGCTAGCCCCAAGTCCCGATCCCGCAAGCCCTCCGCCCTGCTGCATCGCGCACTGGGCGTCGTCGCCGTCGGCGCGAGCCTGTTGTTTGCCAGCCATGCCGCCGCGCAGCAGGTATTCGCCGCCGCGAGCATGAAGGACGCGCTCGACGATCTGTCCGCGGCCTACACCAAGGAAACCGGCAAGAAGCCGGTGCTGGTGTACGGCGCGAGCTCGACGCTGGCGCGTCAGATCGAAAAGGGTGCGCCGGCCGACGTGTTCATCTCGGCCGACCAGGACTGGATGGACTACGCGCAGAAGCACGACCTGATCGACACGACGACGCGTCGCAATCTGCTCGGCAACGAGCTCGTGCTGATCGCCCCAGCGACGACCTCGGGCGACGTTAACCTGAAGACGAGCACGGATCTCGACGCCAGGCTCGGCAACGGCAAGCTTGCCATGGGCGACCCGGCACACGTGCCGGCAGGTCTGTACGGCAAGGCAGCGCTGGAGAAGCTCGGCGTCTGGTCGAAGGTGCAGGGCAAGGTCGCCGCCGCCGACAACGTGCGCAATGCGCTGTTGCTGGTCGCACGCGGCGAGGCGCCATACGGCATCGTCTACAGGACCGACGCGAACGCCGAGAAGCGTGTGCGCATCGCGGGCACGTTCCCGGCCGACAGCCATGCACCGATCGTCTACCCGGTGGCAGTAACGAAGCAGGCCAATCGCGCCGACGCCGATCCGTTCTACAGATTCCTGCAGACGCCTGCCGCACAGGCCACGTTCCAACGCTACGGCTTCGGCCGCCCGTAACGGCATCGTCCATGGGCCTCACCTCGGAAGAATGGGGCATCGTCGAACTCAGCCTGCGCGTCGGGTTGTGGGGCACGCTTTGCAGCCTGCCCTTCGCCTACGCCGCGGCCTGGGTACTCGCCCGCCGGCAGTTCCCCGGCAAGGCGCTGCTCGATGCCATCCTGCATTTGCCGCTCGTGCTGCCACCGGTCGTGGTCGGCTTCGCCCTGCTCGTGCTCTTTGGCGCGCAAGGCGCCATCGGCAAACTGCTTCGCGAGTGGTTCCACTTCACCTTCGCGTTTCGCTGGACGGGCGCCGCGCTGGCCGCCGGGGTGATGGGCTTCCCGCTGCTCGTGCGCGCGATCCGTCAGGCACTCGAAGCCTGCGACACCAAGCTGGAACAGGCCGCGCAGACGCTCGGCGCGGGTCCATGGCTCACGTTCCTCACGGTCACCCTGCCGCTCACGTCCACCGGCGTGCTGCATGGCTTCGTGCTCGCGTTCGCGCGCGCGCTCGGCGAGTTCGGCGCCACGATCACGTTCGTCTCCAACATTCCTGGTCAGACACAGACGCTGCCGCTGGCGATCTATACCGCGACACAGATCCCCGACGGCGATGCGATGGTCTGGCGCCTGTGCGCGATCTCGGTGGTGCTCGCGGTGGCCACGCTCATCTTCTCCGAAGCGATGATCCGCTTCGGCAATCGCAAGGCGCTCGGTCATGACGGTTGACGTTCGCCTCCAGCATCGTTTCGGCGCCTTCGCGCTCGATGCGACGTTCGCGGCCGGCACAGGCGTCACGGCGCTGTTCGGCCCTTCGGGCAGCGGCAAGAGCACCGTCGTCAATGCGGTCTCGGGTCTGCTCGAACCCGACGCCGGACGCATCGTCGTCGGCGGCGAGGTACTTTTCGACAGTACCGCCAAGGTGTGCCTGCCGACGTGGCGTCGCCGCATCGGCTATGTGTTCCAGGACGCCCGCCTGCTGCCGCACCTGACGGTGCGGCAGAACCTGCTGTTCGGGCGTTGGCTGCGGCGCCGCGACGTGGCCGCCGCCGGCGCTGGCGCGATCGCCTTCGAGCATGTGCTCGAGGTACTCAACCTCGGGCATCTGCTCGCTCGCCGCCCGGGAGCGCTCTCCGGCGGCGAGAAGCAACGTGTCGGCATCGGTCGCGCCCTGCTCTCGTGCCCGCGCATGCTGCTCATGGACGAACCGCTCGCCTCGCTCGATCACGCGCGCCGTCTCGAAGTACTCGACTACCTGAATCGCATCCGCCACGAGCTGAAGCTGCCGGTGCTGTACGTGACGCATTCGCTCGATGAAGTCATGCGGCTCGCGGACCAGGTCGTGCTGTTTCGCGAAGGCAGGACCATCACGCAAGGCGCACCGGCCGATGTGCTCAACTTACATCGCGAGGCGCTGGACGGCGCCGAGCAAGCCTCCGGTACCGTGCTCGAGACGTGCATCGTGGCGCACGACGCGCAGTACGGGCTGACCGAACTCGCCGTCAACGGCAACGCCGCGGTCCGGCTGCGCGTGCCGAGAGCCGGCGGCGAAGCGGGCGACGCCTGCCGCATTCTCGTGCGCGCGCGCGACGTGGCCGTGGCGACCACGCCGCCGGTGGACACCAGCGTGCTCAATGTGTTGCCCGCGCGGGTCGCGACGCTGCGCGATCTCGGCGATTCGGTGGAGGTGGGCGCCACGCTCCTCGGCGATCCGGCCGCGACGGCCGTGCACGCACGCATCACGCGCTATTCCGCCGATCAACTGCAGCTCGCGCCGGGACGCGACGTGTATCTGCTGATCAAGTCGATCGCGCTGACACGTTAGGGCGTCAGGGCGTTCTTGCGTCGGCGCATCGATGACAAAGGCGTCGCAACGGCCCTCCGCTGCGACGCCTTTGTCGTTCCTCGCGCGATGAATTTACTGGCTTTTGCCCATGGCGTCTCCTTTACCCATGGCATCGCCCTTGCCCATGGCGTCCTTCTTGCTCATCGCGCCGCCTTTGGACATGGCGTCGTGCTTGCCCATTGCGTCGCCCTTGGACATCTTGCCGCTCTTGTCCATGTCCTTGCTCATGGCGTCCGGCTTGCGCATGGCGTCGCCCTTGGACATCGCATCGCCTTTGCTCATGGCGTCCTGCGCGAATGCCGCACCCGTGCCGAGCGCCGTCGCCATTGCCATTGCCATTGCCATCACCGCCAGATATCGCGTCTTCATCTTCGTGTACCTCCAAGTGTGAGGGGTTGCGAGCGCACGTCGCATGCGCTCCGTTGCCGTGCAGTCGAGCGTGCCGGAGGCTCCGGCGGCCGCATCAACTGCCGCCGAACCAGTTGTAGCCCTGGTCCTCCCAATACCCGCCCGGATACGTGTTGGTCACGAATATCGCGCGGATGTGTTTGGGATTCTTGTAGCCGAGCTTCGTCGGGATACGCAGCTTCATCGGAAAGCCGTATGCCCTCGGCAGCGTCTGGCCGTCGTAGGTCAGCGCGAGCAGCGTTTGCGGGTGCAACGCCGTCGGCATGTCGATGCTCGTGTAGTAGTCGTCCGCGCATTGGAAGCCGACGTACCGTGCCGTGGTGTCTGCACCGATACGACGCAAGAAGTCGGCGAACGTCACGCCGCCCCAGCGTCCGATGGCACTCCATCCTTCCACGCAAACATGGCGGGTGATCTGATCGGCCATGCGGGGCGCGGCGAAGCGGCGCAACGCGTCGAGCGTCCAGGGCGCGCGATCGGCGATCAGCCCTGAGAGCTCCAGCCGGTAATCGGATTCGTCGACGACCGGGGCTTCATCCATCGTGTAAAACGCATTGAACGGGAACGGACGCGTGATGCGCGACGCCGGGAACGTCGGTGCGAGCACGTCCTGCCGGAACAGCGCCGCCTGCACGCGATCGTTCCAGCGTGAAATCCTGTCGAGCGCCGACTCGACGCTCGCGTTGTCGTCCAACGAGCAGCCCGAGAGCAGGGCCACTCCGCCAAGCGAGAGCGTTCGGGACAGAAACGCGCGGCGTGAAGGTTCGGCCACGCGTCGCGTCACCAGCGCCCGGGCTTCGCGCAGGATCGCGTCGCCGTCGCGCACGTCCGGGGCATTGGCGGATGGGCCAGGCATGGGGGATTTTCGTTCCAGTGTCATGTGAGTTCTCCAGCGCGCGGCACAGGCGTTCAGCGCCCGATGATCATGGTGCGCAACGTGCGCGGCACGAGCACCACCATCGCGACGTGTACGACCACGAACCCGACAAGGCCCGACATCGCCAGGAAATGCACCCAGCGCGCCCCCTGAAAGCCGCCGAACATGGCGCACAGCCACCCGAGCTGCACCGGCTTCCAGATGGCAAGCCCCGAAGCCACGAGCAGGATGAGATCGAGCACCGCGAAGAGATAGGCCGCGCGCTGTACCTGGTTGTAGTGGCGCGGGTCGTCGTGCGCGAGACGGCCGCGCAGCGCGGCGAGCGCATCGTGCAGTACACCGTGCAGCGTCAGCGGGAAGAAGCGGCGCCGAAATCGTCCGCTGCCGGCATTCATCAGCAGATAGACCACGCCGTTGGCCGCGAGCAGCCACATCGCCGCGAAGTGCCAGCGAAGCGCGCCGCCGAGCCAGCCGCCCAGCGTGATGCCGTTGGCAAAGCGAAAGTCGAACAGGGGCGAGGCGTTATAGATTCGCCAGCCGCTCGTCACCATGACGACCACGGCCAGCACGTTGAGCCAGTGCGTGATGCGCAGCCAGCCCGGCTGGGCCGCGCGCTGCGGCGCGGACTTCGTCAGAGTGGACAGATCGGACATCGGAGCCTCCATCGCCGGGTTGGCGTCGATGGAACGAGTGTCGCGTCAGGCCGGTGACGAAGTCCTCACGGAAAATAAACGTTTTCGTGATAGCTTGCCGCCGCCCGGGGATACGGGCGAAGCGGCAGTCGTATCGAGGGAGGCGGTGAAGAGGCGTGGACGACGCGGCTTACGCGTCAGGATCGACGGCTTTGCCGTCCTTGAGATAGGCGTCGAAGATCGGTACGCGCGCGTCGAGCAGCGAGCGGATTTCTCTGAGCAGTGTGTCGTAATGCGCCGCGAGATTCTGCGCAAACGGCGTGAGTGCAGCGCCGCCACCGGAGACGCCGCCGATATGACGCGTGACGAGCGGCTCGCGAAACTCGTGGTTCATGGCCTCGACGAGCAGCCACGCCCGCCGGTACGACATGCCCATGCGGCGTGCCGCCGCCGAGATCGATCCCGTCGCGTCGATCGCGCGCAGCAATGCCACGCGCCCGGGCCCGAACACGGGCGTTTCGCCGTCGCGAATCCGGACGCGTACGTCGTAGCCGGCCACCCCGGGCTGTGCCGGCGGCTTGGCGGCGGCCTCCAGTGCTTCCGCCGCGGCCAGCAACTCGCGTGCGAGGGCGTCGCTGTCCGGCGCGACGGTCGTGGCGTCCGCCGAAAGTCTCCTGCCTCGCCGACGCTCAGCTGGCATGGTTGCCCCACATCACGATGAAAATCAGGACGAGCACCGCCACCACCCACGGCCACCAGCGCGCGAACCTGCCGCGTGCGGACGGTACGTCGCGCATGGCGGCGTCCGCGGCGAGCGCGGCGGCCACCTCGCCGTCGGCCGCCATCGGGTCGTTGATCTTGTGATGCGGTGCGACGAGCCCGATCAAGCGCGTGAAGAACGTGTCGGCGAGCGCGTTCGCGGCGGCGTCGGCCTGCGGGCCGTCCAGATGGGCGTACTCGCCGCCGAACTGCGCCGTCAGATCGTAGGTCAGCAATGTGTTCATCGGTCCTTGCGATAACAGCGCCACGGACGCCCGACCTCGGGTGAGCCCGGCCGAGGACCCCAGTCCGTCGAAATTCAATACGTACGATGTGGGCGGCACCACGTCGGTGAGCGTGATCCGACCGCTCCAGCGCCCGCCCATCGGGCCGAGCGTCGCAACGATGACGACATCCCACGTCGCGTCGTCGACGCGTTCGATCGACTGGCAACCCGGAATGCACTGACGCAACACTCCCGGGTCGTTCAGCGCAATCCACGCGACATCCCTGGCGACCGGCAGTTGCCGGCTGTTCCGTAGTTCCATTGCCCCTCCCTTACGTTTGCCTTCGTTTGACTTCGCTGCCCCGGGCGTCACCGCGGTCATCCGTCTTCACGCACACTCGACCCCGGCAAACCTGTCGAATGTCGAAATATTGTGACACGAGTTACCTCGCGTCATACCGCCCCTGCGACAGTGAGTCCGCCCTTGTGCACGCGACATCGCCGGACTTCCGCGAACGCCGATCGGTCGTCTCTGCCCGGGTCCGATCGCTCCGAATCGCCTCGGGCCCACACTCGCATCACACCCGAATCGCAACGAACAGCGGCCTCACACCGCCGTATCGCACGAAATACAGCGCAAGCCGAGGCGCGATATACTCGGCGCATCACAACGAGCGGTTGATTGTCGGCATCGGCCAGTCCCTCGGGCCCTACGCGTATCCACGGCCGCGCTTTACTGCGCGCGCGATGCCACGGGACCACCCCGCCGGGGCCCCTGCCTCGCAGAGATTGCCGCTCGCGTATTGACGAAGGAACCGTGCAATGGACAGTGTCGATCTGGAAGTGCTGAAGTCCGCCGTACAGTGGTCGCGCGCGGGCTTTTTCGTTACGCTCGGCACCGTCGTACGCACCTGGGGATCGGCGCCCCGCCCCGTGGGCTCGATGCTCGCCATCCGCGAAGACGGCCACATGGTCGGCTCCGTCTCGGGTGGCTGCGTCGAGGACGATCTCATCGCCCGCATCCGCGGCGGCGACTGGCCGCAGGATCGTCCACAGCTCACGAGTTACGGTGTGACGGCCGAGGAAGCGCACCGTTTCGGATTGCCCTGCGGCGGCACGCTGCAACTCGTGCTGGAGCCCGTGCGCGAAACGTCGCGCATCGCGGAACTGCTCGACGCCATCGCACAATTCCGGCTCGTCGTACGCGAGCTCGACATGATCACCGGCGCCGTGCAGATGGCGCCGGGCCATCGCACACCGCCTGTCGAATTTGACGGCGCGCGGCTCATCACGTCGCACGGTCCGCGCCGCCGGCTCGTCGTCATCGGCGCGGGACAGCTCTCGAAGTACGTGGCAAGCATGGCCTGCGCGCTCGACTATCACGTCATCGTCTGCGATCCGCGCGAAGAATATGCCGACGAATGGCAAGTGCCGGGCACCGAGTTCTCGCGCGAGATGCCCGACGATCTGATCGTGCGACTGCAACTCGACTCGCACAGCGCGGTGCTCACGCTCACCCACGATCCGAAGCTCGATGACATGGCACTGCTCGAAGCGCTCAAATCGCCGGCGTTCTACATCGGCGCCATCGGCTCGCGGATCAACAACGCGCGCCGCCGCGAACGTCTGTCGCTGTTCGACCTGAGCACGGCGGAGATCGAGCGGCTGCACGGGCCGGTCGGCATGCACCTCGGGGCGCGCACGCCTGCCGAGATCGCCGTGGCGATCCTCGCTGAAATGACAGCCATCAAGAACGGCATCGCGGTGACGCAGACGTTTGCCTTGCGCGGCGCCGACGAGGGCCCGGACAGCAATGCCGAAGGCGCCGGCAACACAACGTCTCCCGGCGACGCCGCCGCGTACCGCGCCGCCTGATCGCACGTCTTCGCCGACGTAGTTGCGGCGTCGATCACTTCGTTCGGCCAAAGGCGTAGGCGCCCACGGCGCTCCGCCATCCGCCGTCCCCCATCCCTTCGCTGCAATCGTCTGTCTGCCTGGCGACAGCGCAAAAAAAAGCGCCGCCTTTCGGCGGCGCAACTCGCTCACTCCTTACAGAGTGCTACTGCCTGGGTTGCCTCATCGTCTGCCTATCCGCACGTCGGCCGTTCGGCACATCAGTCGTGCGGCCACAGAAATGTTGCGGCGGCGTGCCCCTTCGCGGGCACCTTCACTTCCTTGCTCATCGGCCTGCCGTTGTAGGTCGCCTTCACGGTGTAGCTGCCCGGGGGCACCTTGACCAGCATGAACGGCCCCTTCGCGCGCGTATCGAGCACCGTGGTGGTGCCGCGCATGATCTGGACTTGCGCATCAGCGACGTACTCGTTGGCGCCATCACCGCGCGCCGCCATCTCGATGGACAACGGCCAGCGCGCCGCCTCCCGCTTGAAAGCGCCGGACTCGTCGCTGTCGATACCGCCCGAGACATACGACACGTCGCCCTGCTGCATCGTGGGCGGCAGCGTGCCGCCCTGCGCATGGGCGACCGATACGACCGATACCGTCGACAGGCCACCCAGCGCTGCTGCCAAAACCGCGGCCGTGGCGGCTGCCACCGACCGGCGTTGCCACTGTTGCCATTGCTGCCACATATTCGACCTCCCGTTTCATGACCTCACATCACTTCACGATGCCGGATCGCGCCGGGCGCTCAGCGGTCCTCGATGGACCATCGGCACCCAGGCGCACAAGGTAGTGCGTGGCATCCCGCGGGTACACCGCACCTCGGCTCAGCCGAGATCGACCGGGATGAAAATCTGTTGCCCGTCACGCTGCACGAGCAATGCAACGTTGTTGCCCGCCTTCTTGAGCTTCTCGCTCAGTTGCGCGGCGCTCGTGACCGGCGTGCCGTCGAGCGACAGGATGATGTCGCCCGCCTGTACTCCCGCCCGCTCCGCCGGACCGCCTGCACGGGCCACCAGCAATCCGTTGGTGACCTGCGCCGCGCGCTTCTCCTGCGGCGAGAGCTCACGCACCGCGAGTCCCAGACGCCCATGTGTGGATGCGTCGTCGTTGCTTGCCGCGTCCTGCTTTTCATTGAGCGCCGCGACGGTCACGCTCACGTCCTGCTTGCCGCCATTGCGCCAGATCGTGAGCGTCGCCTTCTGGCCGGGCCGCATGTCGGCAATCTTCTCGGGCAACTGCACCGAATCCTCGATGGTCGCACCGTTGACCGCCAGAATCACGTCACCCGGCTTCAGATCGGACTTGGCCGCCGGCCCGTTCTTGTCGATCGACGACACCAGCGCGCCCGTGGGCTTGGGCAGACCGAACGACTTCGCGAGCGATTGGTTCACTTCCTGGATCGCCACCCCGATGCGGCCTCGGCTCACCTTGCCGTACTCCTGGAGCTGCGCCTTGACCTTCATCGCCATGTCGATCGGAATCGCGAACGACAGCCCCTGGAAGCCGCCGGTGCGCGAATAGATCATCGAGTTGATGCCGATGACCTCACCGTTCAGGTTGAACAGCGGCCCGCCCGAGTTGCCCGGGTTGACCGGCACATCCGTCTGAATGAACGGCGTGTAGTTCTCGTCCGGCAAGGCACGCGCCTTCGCCGACACGATGCCCGCCGTCACGGTGTTGTCGAAGCCGTAGGGCGAACCGATGGCCACCACCCATTCGCCGGCCTTCGACTTCGACGGATCGCCGATCTTGACCGTCGGCAGATTCGTCGCCGCGATCTTGATCAAGGCGACATCGCTCGCCTTGTCGCTGCCCACGACCTTCGCCTTGTATTCGCGCTTGTCAGTGAGCTTCACCGTTACCTGACTTGCGCCGTCGACCACGTGCGCGTTGGTCAGGATGTAACCGTCCGGACTCACGATGAAACCCGAGCCGAGACTGCGCGTCGGCCCACTGTCGCCGCCGCTGTCATCGCCACCGTCGTTGCCCGGCGCACCGTAGAAACGACGGAAGAACTGGAACAACGGATCGTTCTGATCCATCCCCGGCGGCATCGGGATCGCGGCCGCGCCACGACTCGCCGACGGTTTCCCATCGTGCGTCACACTGATGTTGACTACGGCCGGTCCGTATTGTTCCGCCAGTTGCGAAAAGTCCGGCACCAGCATGCGCGGTGCGGTATTCGGGGTGTTGGACGCCGCAGCGGCAGCCGGCAACGCCGCGTTGGCATCGCTGACAATTTCCGAGGCGAGCGGGGCTTGCCAATGCTGGCGTCCCGCGACGTAGCCCCCCGTCAATGCGACGAGTACGGCACCAGCAACCAGCGTACGAGTGAACTTTGAGGTCCGCATGAGTCTCTCCTTACCGACGACCACGTTTGAACATGAGTGTGATCGTAGAGAGGCTCCCTTAAGAGAACCTTAAGACGGTGAACGAGGAGAAAAGGTAGTACGTGTCTTGCGTATTTCTGTGCTGCGATGAGCGCTATGCGTTACGGCATCAGGCGTTTGAAGGAACTCGACGTGCATCGCGCCTTGCCCCGGTGTATCCCGCTGTCTACGGTGACAAGGTGGTGCAATCCCGCACCGCACGATCGCTTCACGAGGAGGATCACGATGCATACGACTCACAAGTTCGGCACACCGCTCCACTGCACGGCACGCGTGCTGGGAAGCACCGTGGCTGCACTCTGCCTGACGCTGGCCTTCGGCGCGCACGCCGCGCCGGGCGACGGTACACACGGCATGCAGGGCACGCAGGGCCCCGCCGATTCGTCGATCCAGGGACAGACGCAGGGATCGGCGCAAGGGCAGACGCAGACACGTGCGAGTTGCACGCCGGATACGCCGAGCGACGAGGCGCTGGTCGGCAAGACGCTGGCCGAAGCGAAGACGATGCTGCATGGCTGTCCGTGGCGAATCGGCGTACAGGACGGCAAGGCCCTGCCGGTCACCCGCGATTACCGGGCCGATCGCCGCACGCTCACGATCGAGAACGACAAGGTCGCTAGCGTGACGCGTGGATGAGGCGCGGAAGCGTCCCGACGCGTTCCTCGCGGCGCCCACAACGCACCGTCACGGTCGAATACGCGACGGCGTGCAAGGCATGATGGCGTGTGGCGGCCCGCGGTGATGTGATGGCGGCCCGTCGACGGGCGGACGGGCGACGTTTCGTCAGATCGGCGGCAGCGGTGACTGGGCCGCGCCGCCGAAGCTCACGCGCACGCGCAGCCCCCGGCCGCTGCGCGTGTCGAGCAACTCCACGGTGGCGCCATGCGCCCGCGCGATATTGCGCACGATGGCGAGTCCCAGCCCGCTGCCCTGCGTGCGCGGCGCTTGCGGATCGTCGTCCTGCTCGCTGGGCGAGTCGGGCGTCGGTCCGGACGCCGCGGCCTGCGCCGCACCGCCGCGGAAAAAGCGGTCGAACACGCGCTCCCGCTCGGCCATCGCGATACCCGGCCCGTTGTCCTCGACTTCCACCACGGCCGCCGGCGTCGCGGCGACAAGGCGCACGTCGACGTGCCCGCCGCGCGGCGTGTACTTCAGCGCGTTGTCCACGAGATTGCCGAAGAGCGTGTGCAACGCGTTGGCGTCGCCGCGCACGTGTGCGATGTCCACTAGCGCCTCGGGCGCGTCCAGCCCGAGGTCGATGCCACGAGCCACCGCCAGCGACGCGTGATGTGCGACTACGTCGCGCAGCACCGGCGCGAGCGGCATGTCGACGAAGGTCGTCGCGGCGCGCGCTGCGTCCGGCTCCTGACGCGCCAGCGTCAGCAGCTGCGCCACCATGTGCGACGCACGTTGCACGCCATCGTGCAAGTCGTGCATCGCCTCGGCGCGCTCCGCCTCCGTGTGCGCGCGTTCGAGCAACTGCACCTGCAATTGCAGCGCCGCAAGCGGTGTCCGCAACTCGTGCGCGGCGTCCGCGACGAATGCCTTCTGCTGCGCCAGCGCCTCGTCCAGCCGGCCGAGCAGGCTGTTGAGCGCGCGCACGAGCGGCCGCACTTCGTCGGGCAATCCCGCCTCGGGCAAGACATCGAGCGCCCCCGGAGCGCGCGCGTCCAGCGCCTTCGTCACGCGCCGCAGCGGTTGCAGCCCGCGCCCCACGACGAACCACACCAGCAACGCGAGCAACGGCATGGCGACGACAAGCGGCAGCAGCGTACGCAACGCCATCGACACGGCAAGCGAGTCTCGAATGGCCATCGGCTGCGCCAGTTGCACGACGTTCTCGCCAACGAGCGCCGCATACACACGCCAATCGCCGACGGGCGTCTGCACGGTGGTAAAGCCCAGTTCCGCGCGCGGCGGCAGCGGCGTGCCCGGGTGCGAGTAGTACAGCTCCACGCCGTTGCGACTCCAGATCTGGATGACCAGGCCGGCCGCATCGTTGTGCTCGCCGGGCACGCTGGAGAACGGTTCGGCGGGCAACGACAGGGCCATCTGCTGCAACTGGAAATCGAACAGCGCGTTGGCCTCGGTGCGGGCCTGGCGGAAAATCGCGACGCCGGCGAGCACCAGCGCCGCCGCAAGCGTGAGCAGCAACCCGACGAGAAGACGCCGACGAATCGAACGCATCAGTCCGCCTCCGATGCCGCGGTACCTTGTGCCGGCGGCATCTCGCCGGCCTGGGCCGGCATCATGTAGCCAACGCCGCGCACGGTGCGGATCGCCTCCGCGCCCAGCTTCTTGCGCAGGCCGTGAACGTGGACTTCCACCGCGTTGCTGGCGACTTCCTCGCCCCATCCGTAGATGCGCTCTTCGAGCTGCGTCTTGGACAGCACCGCCCCCGGGCGATTGAGCAGCGCTTCGAGCACGGCGTACTCGCGAGCCGACAGCACGACGGGCGCGCCGCTGCACGTGACCTGCCGCGTTGCGGGATCGAGTACGATCGCGCCGTGGCGCAGCAGCGGCTCGCTGCGTCCCGCCTGACGGCGCACCAGCGCGCGCAATCGCGCAGCGAGCTCGTCGAGATCGAAGGGCTTGACGAGGTAGTCGTCGGCACCGGCATCGAGCCCCTTGACGCGATCGGCGACGGCGTCGCGCGCGGTCGCGATGAGCACCGGCAGCGTCTGACCGCGCGCACGCAACGTGCGCAGCACATCGATGCCGTCACGACGCGGGAGGCCGAGATCGAGCAGCAGCGCGTCGTACGATTCGAGCGCGAGCGCATCGAGCGCACGCTGGCCGTCGCCAACATGGTCGACGGTCCAGCCGTCGTGGCGCAGGCCTTTCATCACGGCCGCCGCAATCATCGCGTCGTCTTCCACCAATAGGATTCGCATGGCTTGTCGGAATCGTTGAGCTCCCGCGGAGCCTGCTCGCCCCGCGCGGGAGCCGCGTGTGGATGTTGCCTAAGGGTGACATTCAGAGAATTTTCAACCTATTGTAGCGACAGTTCGTTGCATGGCCGCTTTACAATGCAGCTAACCACGCGCCGCGCATGTCAGACGCACATCGCGGCCCGGCAACTCAAATGACCGCTTCGCCGCCGCGTCCGCACCGCTGTGCCTGGCCCACTCCAGATCCGCCCAGGTCCGCACGGTTTCGCTGCGCGCAACACTGGAGAACATCGCCTGTCATGCGCGTTCCTCGCTTTCCTCGTCTTCCTCGCCGCCCCGGCGACTCCCTTTTCTCAACGCCTCGTTTGTCGTCGTCCGCACCGTTCGCGCTAGGCGTGTCGATGTTGGCCCTCGCGCTGCTTGCGGGCGGCCCCGCGCAAGCGAAGCCGGGCAAGCACGCGAGGATGCCGAAGGTGCCTGCCGCCGCCGCGCATGCCACACCGTTGCCCGCACCGCTCGCCCGTGCACTCGCCGCGAGCAAGGTACCTGCCGCGCACGTGAGCGTGATCGTGGCGCGCGTGGACAACCCGCTGCAGACACGCGGCACCATCGCGCCGCCACTGCTCGCGGTCAATCCGGGCGTGCCACGCAACCCGGCTTCGACGATGAAGCTCGTCACGACGATCGCCGCGCTCGACACGCTCGGGCCCGATTACCGCTGGCGCACGCAGGCGTTCACCGACGGGCAATTCGACGGCCGCACGCTCAATGGCAACCTGTACTTCCGGGGCACGGGCGATCCCAAGCTCGTGCCCGAAGAGATGGAAAAGTTCATCGCCGAGTTGCATAACGCGGGTGTCGCGAACCTCAATGGCGACATCGTGCTCGACCGCTCGGCCTACAGTGCGGACATCGGCGCGACCAGCGCGATCGACGGCGGCGACGATCGCCCGTACAACGTCGCACCGGACCCGCTGCTCTATTCGTTCAAGGCCGTCTCGTTCAGCTTCGCGAGCAATCCAAACGGCACCGTCGACGTCGGCGTGCTGCCGCCGCTGGCCAACCTGCAGGTCGCCAACGAGATGTCGTCCACGCCGGCAGGCAATTGCGGCGACTGGCTCACGCGCATCCATCCGACGCTGGGCACGACGCCGGACGGCGCCTACATCGCCCACTTCTCCGGCACGTATCCCGCCGCTTGCGAGGACAAGGGCTGGAACGTGGCCGCGCCGGACCGGGATCGATTCTTCCTCGGGGGCTTCCGCGCGCTGTGGCAGGCCTCGGGCGGTCAGTTCAACGGCAACGTACGCACAGGCACGGTACCGCCCGGCGCGCGGCTGCTCGTCACGCATCGCGGTCAGACACTGGCCGAAGTCGTGCACGACATGAACAAGTTCAGCAACAACGTCATGGCGCGTCAGCTCTTCCTGACGCTGGGCCTGGGCGCCGACGGCAAGACGCCCGCGAGCCTCGCGCGCTCGCGCGAAGTGCTTAGGCGCTGGCTCGACAGGAACGATCTCGCCATGCCAGGCCTCGTCGTGGAGAACGGCTCGGGCCTGTCGCGCGTCGAGCGCATCAGCGCGGCGGAGCTGGCGCGCCTGTTGCAGCACGGCATGAACGGGCCGAACGCGCAGGTGCTCGTCGAATCGATGCCGACGGCCGGGGTCGACGGGACCATGCGAAATCGGCTGACGAATCGCGACGTGGCCGGCAACGCCCACATCAAGACGGGCACGCTCGACGACGTGAGCGCCGTGGCCGGCTATGTCGGCTCGCGCAGCGGCAACGTCTATGTCGTGGTCTCGCTGGTGAACGATCCACGCGCCAGCAATGCCCGTGCGTTCAACGACGCCCTCATTTCCTGGGTGTACGAGAACGCCCCGTGAACCTTGGGCGCCGGCAAGCAGCGCCCGGCGCCGCGTGTGAAAACGTCGAAACCGCAGGCGGCCGGCCGGACATCGGCCTTTTGACGTTTCCCTCTAACCGACGCGTGACAGGCGGACATTCGCGTCAGAATAGACGTTCCATCGGCGTCACCGCCGCCAAGACGGCGGGACACCGATTCAGGTGACCCTATCGTGAGGAGACGCGAGGTCATGAACGTCGAGCTGATCCTGCTGGCGCTCGCGCCGGTATTCGTGCTGTGCATCGGTATCGAAGCCTGGTACTGGCGGCGTCGCCGCCCCGGCATGTACAGCCTCAAGGACACCGTGAGCAACGCCACGCTCGCGCTCATGCACCAGGGGGCGGACAAGCTGGCATGGCTGCTCGTCGTGCCGTTCTATGCATGGATCTACGATCACCATCGCATCCACACCATGCCCGGCGGCTGGGTCGGCTTCCTGCTGCTCTTCCTCGTGCAGGACTTTCTGTACTACGTTTTTCATCGCGCCAGCCATCGCATCCGCTGGCTCTGGGCCGCGCACGTGGTGCATCACTCGTCGGAGCGGCTCAACCTGTCGACCGCATTCCGCCAGAGCCTGATGTATCCGATTGCCGGCATGTGGCTGTTCTGGACGCCGATGGCGCTCATCGGCTTCGCCCCGCTGCAGATCGTAGGCGTGGTCCTGCTCAATCTCGCGTTCCAGTTCTTCGTGCACACGCAAGCCATTCCGAAACTGGGATGGCTCGAGTACGTGCTCAATACACCGTCGATTCATCGTGCGCATCACGCGCGCAATCCGCGTTACATCGACCGCAACTACGCCGGCGTGCTCGTCACC
The DNA here is from genome assembly GCF_000815105.2 of Pandoraea pulmonicola. Lineage (NCBI taxonomy): Bacteria > Pseudomonadati > Pseudomonadota > Betaproteobacteria > Burkholderiales > Burkholderiaceae > Pandoraea > Pandoraea pulmonicola. The sequence continues at coordinate 4,363,811 of NZ_CP010310.2, forward strand.
TGGGATCGCCTGTTCGGCTCCTATGTCGAGGAGAGCGACGACGAGCCGTGCGAGTTCGGCATCGTCGACCAGATCCATACACACAACCCGATCACGCTGACGTTCCACGAGTGGTGCGCGATGGCGCACGACGTCTTCACCCTGCCGGGCTGGCGCAACAAGTGGATGGCATTGTTCGGCCCGCCCGAGTGGCGGCACGCCTGGCTGGCGGCGCATCCGGCGACGGCATCGGTGCCAGCGTCATCGAGCGATGGCGTAGACAGTGTCGGCGCCTCGCGCAAAACGCTCTGACGCGACGCGTTGCCGCGTTCCATGAAAAAGGCGCGGGGATTCCGCGCCTTTTTCGTTGAGCCGTTGGCCCTACCCGTCCGACATCATTCGCGCGCGAACGCTGCCGCCGCCCGGCCGAGGCGATCGCCCACGGCAGCCCATGCCGGCGTGTCGGGCAGGCGCTCGAACAGAATGTGCGTGACGTTCTCGCGGTCCAAGCGGCGCAGCATCGCGTAGAGATCGGTCGCAAGCGCCTCGGGCGTCGCCGGCAACACGATCTTGACGACGTCGTCGGACATCGAGGCGTCGGCCGGCAAGGCCGCCAGCGTCGGCGCGAACGCCGCCACCGCGACGCGCTCGCCCGCCGGGCGCACCGCCAGCGCTGGTGCGAACTGGCCAGCGTCGCACAAATACAGCGGCGTGCGCGGCGCGTAGTGCGCCTTGAGCGTACCCGACGCGCGCGGCGCATCGGTGTCCTGCCCCGGCAATCGCGGCATCTCGCCCAGCACCTCGGCGATCTGCGCCGGCGTGATGTGCCCGGGGCGCAGCAACGCGGGAAAGCCGCGCGACAGATCGACGATCGTCGACTCGATGCCCACGGCCGCCTCGCCACCGTCGAGCACGTGAACGGTCACACCGGGCAGCCCGGCGAATTCGTCGCGCACGTGCTGGGCAGCCGTCGGGCTCACCTGACCGAAGCGATTGGCCGACGGCGCGGCAACACCGCCCTGCCCGCCCTTGAGCGACTCGAATTGCCGCAGCAGCCCCTGTGCGACAGGATGCGACGGGCAACGCAGGCCCACGGAATCCTGCCCGCCGGAGACGGCGTCGGGAATGTGGGGTGCGCGCTTGAGTATGAGCGTGAGCGGGCCCGGCCAGAACGCGTCCATCAGCTTGCGCGCGGCAGGCGTGATGTCGTCGCTCCAGTAACCGGGGTCGGCTTCCGGGGAAAAATGGACGATGACCGGGTGGTTGGCGGGACGTCCCTTCGCGGCATAGATCGCCGCGACGGCAGCCGGGTTCTCGGCATCGCCGCCGAGGCCGTACACCGTCTCGGTCGGGAACGCGACGAGTTCGCCCGCCGCGAGCTGCGCTGCGGCCTGTGCGATGTCGTGGGCCGCCGGCATGACGACGCGCGGCGCCTGAGGCGAGGCCATCGCTCAGTCTTCCAGCGGAATGTCGAGGCTCGCCGCCGCCGACACACACGCCTTGCGCGCTTCGTCCAGCGTCGCGCCTGCGAACGTGATGTGGCCCATCTTGCGGCCCACGCGCGCCTCTTCCTTGCCATACAGATGCAGGCGCGCCGACGGCAGTGCAACGACCTCGGCCCACGCCGGCGTGCGCGGATGGTCCTTGCCCGCGCCGTCGAACCACACGTCGCCGAGCACGTTGAGCATGACGGCCGGCGAGTGCTGGCGCGTTTCGCCCAGCGGCAAGCCGGCCATGGCACGCACTTGCTGCTCGAACTGGCTCGCCGCGCAGGCATCGATCGTGTAGTGACCGCTGTTGTGCGGACGCGGCGCCATTTCGTTGGCGATGAGCGTGCCGTCCTCGAGGATGAAGAACTCGACGCACAGCACACCCACGTAATCCATCCGCGAGGCGATCATCGCCGCTGCCGCGCGTGCGGCATCGGCCAGCGACGGCGCCGCGTCCGGCGCGGGTACGGTCGTGGTGGCGAGAATGCCGTCGATATGCACGTTCTGCGCGAGCGGATAGGTCGCCACGGTGCCGTCTGCGCCGCGTGCGCTCAGCACGGACACCTCGAACGCCAGCGCCAGACGCTTCTCCAGCACGCAGGGCACGCCGCCGAGCGCGGCGTAGGCGTCGCGCGCTTCGGCAGGCGTGTTCACCCGCACCTGACCTTTGCCGTCGTAGCCCAGACGCGCGGTCTTCAGAATCCCGGGCAGCACGCTCGCGAGGGCGGCGTCGCCGACGGCGGCGAGCGCATCGTTCGACTCGATCACGAGATGCGGGGCCACCGGCACGCCGCAACTTTCGATGAAGCGCTTCTCCGCCACGCGGTCCTGCGCAATGGCGACGCAACGCCCGGCCGGACTCACGGTCGTGGTTTTCGCGAGGAAGTCGAGCGACTGAGCCGGCACGTTCTCGAACTCGGTCGACACCGCCGGACACAGCACCGCCAGTTCGGCGAGCGCCGCCTCGTCACGATAATCGGCGACGATCAGGCGATCGGCCACGGCGCCTGCCGGACAACGCGGATCCGGGTCGAGCACGCAGACCTTGTAGCCCATCGATTGGGCAGCGAAACAGAACATGCGGCCGAGCTGGCCGCCGCCGAGCATGCCCAGCCATTGGCCGGGCAGGACAGGATGTGCGGGGTGCGCGGGGTGCGTCGAATGCGCAGACGCAGCGGATGCGGATTTCATCGTTGTGAAGACGGGAGACGAGGTCGGTCGTTCTGCTTTTACAGGGCGGGCAACGTCATGCCGCGCGCCGCTTCGGTCTGCTTCGCGCGGAAGGCTTCGAGCTTGTCGGCCAGCGCCTTGTCGCCGGCGGCGAGCATCGACACCGCGAACAGCGCCGCGTTGGCCGCGCCGGCTTCGCCGATGGCGAACGTGGCGACCGGCACGCCCTTGGGCATCTGCACGATCGACAGCAGCGAATCCTCGCCGCGCAGATACTTGCTCGGCACCGGCACGCCCAGCACCGGCACCGTGGTCTTGGCGGCGATCATGCCCGGCAGGTGCGCGGCGCCGCCGGCGCCTGCGATGATCGCCACGAGCCCGCGCTCGCGGGCGGCTTCGGCGTAGCGGAACATGTCGTCCGGCATGCGGTGCGCCGAGACGACCTGCGCCTCGTACGGCACGCCGAACTCGGCCAGGATCGCGGCCGCGTTCTTCATGACTTCCCAGTCCGAATTGGACCCCATTACCACGCCAACGCGCGGCGTCACGGCTTGTTTGTCGCTCATGTCTTCAACGCCCTGCTCAGGCCAGTTGCTGGCCGGTCAGGCGCTCCAGCGCCTCGCGGTACTTGGCGGCCGTCTTCTCGACGACCTCGTCGGGCAGCTTCGGCGCGGGCGGCGTCTTGCCCCACGGCTGCGTTTCGAGCCAGTCGCGCACGAACTGCTTGTCGAACGACGGCGGGTTGCTGCCCACGGCGTACGAGTCGGCCGGCCAGAAACGCGACGAATCGGCCGTCAGCGCCTCGTCCATCAGATGCAGCTTGCCGTCGTCGTCCAGACCGAATTCGAACTTCGTGTCGGCGATGATGATGCCGCGCGTGGCCGCATAAGCGGCAGCTTCCTTGTAAAGGCGGATCGAGATCTCGCGGATCTGCTCGGCGAGCTCGCGGCCGATGCGGCTCACCATCTCGTCGAAGCTGATGTTCTCGTCGTGCTCGCCCAGTTCGGCCTTGGCCGCCGGCGTGAAGATCGGTTCGGGCAGTTGCTGCGCGTTCTGCAGGCCGGCGGGCAGCTTCACGCCGCACACGGCGCCGCTCGCCTGGTAGTCCTTCCAGCCGCTGCCGGCCAGATAACCGCGCACGACGGCTTCGACCAGGATCGGCTTCAAACGCTTGACGACGACCGCACGGCCGGCGACCTGGGCGGCTTCGTCAGCCGACACGACGGTCTCGGGCGCAACACCCGTCAGGTGATTCGGCACCACGTGGGCAAGCTTGTCGAACCAGAAGTTGGCCATCTGGTTGAGCACGCGACCCTTACCCGGAATCGGCTCGCCCATGATCACGTCGAACGCCGAGAGGCGATCCGTCGTCACGATCAGCAGCTTGTCGTCGCCGACGGCATAGTTGTCGCGCACTTTGCCGCGCGAGAGCAGCGGCAGGCTCTTGAGGGAGGATTCGTACAGGGCGTTCAGAGCGGGGGTAGTCACGGCGGGGACCCGATATCAGGAAGGGCAAAGGCGTAATTATACGCGCGTCGAGGGGGCGCTTCACGAAGATGTCGGCCCCGGCGAGGCACCGTGGGGCCGTCATCTTCGCGCCATGCAGGCCGTTCGTGGACCGTTCGCCGGATTCGACCTCCGGTGGATCAGCTGGGCCAGCGGCGAAACCTGGCCTCCAGACGTGCCTTTTCCGACGCATGTACCAGCAATGCCACGACTGGGGCGCGCGAAATCGGGTTCGGCATCGGCTTGGTGGTGCCCTGGCAATGCCGGTACCAATCGGCCACCGAACTCACGTCGTAATACTTGTTGTCGCAGGTGAGCCCGTAGTCGTCGAACGACAACAGCTGGACGGCATCCGGACTCTCCGGCGCGATGACCTCCTGCGAGATCCGGTCCGTATGGCCGCCGACGTAGGCGGGGGTAAGAAAGCGAATGCCGCCGAGCACATTGATCTCGTCACGCAGCCACAGTATCGCCGTACCGGGCGGCAGGCCGCCGGAGGCCAGCACCGGCGCGACTTGCTCGAAGTTCGTTTCGAGAATGGCGGCGAGTCTGCGGCGTCCCTCGCCGCTTTGCCAGTCGATCCGCACTTTGCCGGTTCTGCCAAGCAGATGCTTGTTGAGCATATGCACCTTGCGCTCGCTGCGCGGATCGCCCCGTCCCGCGGAGCGCAACATCGCCGTAAGCCGGCAAAACTCGGCAATGAGATCGAAGCTGCGGGACGCCGCATTGATGTGATGATCGCTCGCGGCCGAGCGCTGGGCGATGGCTTCCGCGCCGAGCTGACCACGCAGCCGGGCGTCGCCGTCCCGCAGTTGCAACGCCGCGCTGGCGATCACGGCGCATGGGCGTGCGATGCCGCTCTCCGAACACACCAATGCGACCTTGCCGGGGTTGCGCCGCATGAAGTCCGCAACGCCCTTGCCCGCGCGCCAAAGCGTCGCGCCGTCGATCTGCATGTCGAACCGCTCCATGCCCGTGAATTCCATGAACTGAACGTGTGACAGGCCGCCGTCCAGATTGACGGACGAGAGGGATGCATGAGACGAGGCGGGTGTCAGCGGTGCATGCTCGCCGTGCTGGCGTTCGCCCCGTCGCGTCACGCGGGCGATGTATCCGCCGATCGGTCGCTCGTGGTAACCGGCCTTGTCGAGACCGTCGCGAGGCTCGCCCGCCATCTGCATGGTGCCTGGCTCGACGCAGAAAATCGCACCGATCTGCGGATACGTCTTGAGCATGCGCGTGAGGCCCCGGGCTTCCGCCGGGATCGCCGTGGGTCCAACAATGAACCGGTAGCCACCCAGTTCGAGCAGGCCGTAACGGGTGCATTCGTTGCCCACCCGGATCAGTTTCGACGTGTTCACGCCGTAACGGTCGGACCAGTCCTGTGCCATGCCGCGCACCGACGACGCCCAGTCCGGGGTCGGGTCGTCGCACGCCCAGAGACGGATGGGCGTCTCGCACAGGGCCGTCGCGTCGCCGGTATTTTTATCGCCCTTCACGTCCGCCATGCCCTTGCCGGCAGCCTCCGCCTTGCTGCCTTTCCAGTCGGCAGCCATCGCCATGCGCGAATGTTCAGGGGTCTGCTGGCCTCGCGTTCGCGACGTCTGGGCGCCGGCAGGGGAAATACCGGCTTGATCCATGGACCTTGGCGCACGATTGGCGGTACCGGAAAGGGAGCCCGCCATCGCGCCAGAACGCGCGGGCGATGGCGGGGACGCTTCGGGTCTGGAAAGCCCGAGACTCGCGGCGAGGGCCTTGGGAAAGCGAGTAAGCGGCATCGATAACTCCGGGTTGCCCATGGAGGGCTTGGTTGACGGGAGGCAGGAGACTGCCACGCGTCATTCCGGCGGACTTCCGGGATCGGTCGGGTGCCTGTCGTTTTGCATCGGCGGAGCGACATTCCCGCCACATTCCCGCCACCTTACTCCGCACGGCATTGCCCGACGCGCCGTTACCCCGGTATTTCACCGTCCTTCGCCGGACGCGGATGTTACCTACAATGGAAACGTTCACCCGACAAAAGGGCTGCTATGACGATCAAATCGACTCCATGCAATGTCCGGCAGCCTTTCGCCACACGACTCCTGGCCATCATCCCCTTCGTACTGGCGCTTTCGGGCGCCCCCGCGCTGGCGCAAACGTCGCGCTCCGCCCCCCATGCGCCACATGCCGCCACACAACGGGCGACGGCACCGAACGCGGCCTCGGCAAGCTCGGCTTCGTCAGGGACATCGCCCTCGGGCCGCGCGGAGCTTCCGGCACTTCCGCGCCTGACCGCCATCACCCCGCCGGAGAACGACGGCGCCACCGTGCGCTTCGCCCTGTACGCCGCGCGCGACATCGAACTGCTCGGTCTGCAGTTTCCGGCCAAGACCGAGGGCAGCCCGCCCGACGCCGACGTGGTGATCACAATGCATCTGCGCGACAGTGCGGCCGCCCGCATGCGGGACTTCTCCCGCGCGCACATGAATGAGCAGATGACCCTGATCGTGGATGGCGTGGAAATGGTCACCGCCATGATCGGCTCGGAGCTCGGCGGCCGATTCCAGTTGCAGATGCCCAAAGAAAAGGCCCGGCTTCTGTTCCAGCGAGTGCTGGCAAAAGCCGGGCCTGCGACCTGACGCGTCGGCGACGCGTCAGGCCGGGCGACAGGCTGCGCGGGTCACACCCGCACGAGCCCGATACGCCCGATACGCCTGATTTACTTCACGATTTGAGCGAGATCGCCGCTCTTGTACTTCTCGGCCATCTTCTCGAGCGCGATCGGCTTGATCTTGCCGGCCTGACCTTCGCAGCCGAATGCGAGGTAGCGCGCCTTGCAGACCTGCTTGGCGGCTTCGCGCGCCGGCTTGAGATAGTCGCGCGGGTCGAACTTGCTCGGGTTTTCGAACAGATAGCGACGGATCGCGCCGGTCATGGCCAGGCGGATGTCGGTATCGATGTTGATCTTGCGCACGCCGTGCTTGATGCCTTCGACGATCTCCTCGACCGGCACGCCGTACGTTTCCTTCATGTCGCCGCCGAACTCGCGGATTTCGGCGAGCAGTTCCTGCGGCACCGACGACGAACCGTGCATCACCAGATGGGTGTTCGGGATGCGGCGGTGGATTTCCTTGATGCGGTCGATGGCGAGAATGTCGCCCGTCGGCTTGCGGCTGAACTTGTAGGCGCCATGCGAGGTGCCGATGGCGATGGCCAGCGCGTCGCACTGCGTCTGATGCACGAAGTCGGCAGCCTGGTCCGGATCGGTCAGCAGTTGCTCGCGCGTCATGGTGCCGTCGGCGCCGTGGCCGTCTTCCTTGTCGCCCTTCATCGTTTCGAGCGAACCCAGCACACCCAGCTCGGCTTCCACCGTCACGCCGATGTAGTGCGAGAACTCGACGACCTTCTTCGACACTTCGACGTTGTACTCGTAGCTGGCGACCGACTTGCCGTCGGCTTCGAGCGAACCGTCCATCATCACGCTCGAGAAGCCGCTCTTGATGGCGGCCATGCACACCGCCGGCGACTGGCCGTGATCCTGGTGCATCACCACCGGAATATGCGGGTAGGCTTCGACGGCGGCCGAAATCAGGTGACGCAGGAACGCTTCGCCAGCGTACTTGCGAGCACCGGCCGAAGCCTGCATGATCACCGGCGCACCGACTTCGTCGGCGGCGGCCATGATCGCGGAGACTTGCTCCAGGTTGTTGACGTTGAAGGCCGGCAGACCGTAGCCGTTTTCGGCGGCATGGTCGAGCAGCTGTCGCATAGAGACTAGGGGCATGATGTTCTCCTTGGAATCACAAAACTAAGCAAATCTTTCTCTCGATCCGGAGGCGCCCCTCATGACGACGGCTCGCGGGCGGCGTGGCACCTGGCCTCGCCGCGCACGCGCGGCCCCATTCCGTCATGCGTGGCCCACCTGAACGATCTTCAACGTATTGGTGCCGCCGGGTTGCCCCATCGGCTCGCCGACCGTCAGCACGACCGTGTCGCCGCGCTTGACCACGCCGCTCGAGAGCAGCAGTTGCTCCGCCTGCTTGAGCGCCTGATCGCGGTCGTGCGCCGCGTCGGCGCGCATCGCGTAGACATTGCGGTACAGCGCCATCTTGCGGTGGCTGCCGAGCTGCGAGGTCAGCGCGAAAATCGGCACATGGATCTTGTGGCGGGACAGCCACAGCGCCGTGGCGCCCGACTCGGTCAGCGCCACGATCGCTTTCGCGCCAAGATGATACGCGGTAAACAGCGCCCCGGCCGCAATCGTTTGGTCGATGCGCGTAAAAGTTTGGTCCAGCCAGTCGCGGTCGAGTTCCACGGTCTCCGAGCGCTCGGCTTCGACGCAGATCGCCGCCATCGTCTCGATCGTCTCGACCGGGTACTTGCCTGCGGCGCTCTCGGCCGACAGCATCACCGCGTCGGTGCCGTCGAGCACGGCGTTGGCCACGTCCGAGACCTCGGCGCGCGTGGGCACCGGGTTGTGGATCATCGACTCCATCATCTGCGTTGCCGTGATGGTCGTCTTGTTCATCTCGCGCGCCAGGCGGATCATGCGCTTTTGCAGCGCCGGCACCGCCGCGTTGCCGACCTCGATGGCCAGATCGCCGCGCGCGACCATGATGCAGTCCGATGCCGCCAGGATCTCCTCGAGCGCCGGAATAGCCTCGGCACGCTCGATCTTGGCGATCATGAGCGGCTTGATGCCGTACGGCTCGCCCGCCACGTTCGCCAGGCGCCGCGCCATTTCCATATCCGTGGCGTTCTTCGGAAACGAGACCGCGACGTAATCGGCGCCCAGCGCCATCGCGGTCTTGATGTCTTCCATGTCCTTGGCGGTCAACGCCGGCGCCGTGAGGCCGCCGCCCTGGCGGTTGATGCCCTTGTTGTTCGACAGATCGCCGCCGACCTTCACGGTCGTGTGGATCTCGTTGCCGAGCACGCGATCGACGATCAGCACGATCAGGCCGTCGTTGAGCAGCAGCACGTCGCCCGTGCGCACGTCGCGCGGCAATTCCTTGTAGTCCAGGCCGACGCGTTCGTCGTTACCGAGCTCGCAGTCGGCGTCCAGAATGAACTTGGCGCCGGCCTCGAGCGTGGTCTTGCCGTTCTCGAACTTGCCGACGCGAATCTTCGGGCCCTGCAGGTCGGCCATGATGGCCACTTCGCGGCCCGCCGCCTTGGCAGCCGCACGCACCATCTCGGCGCGCTCGATGTGGTCCTGCGCCTTGCCGTGCGAGAAGTTCAGGCGGACAACGTCGACGCCCGCGGCGATCATGCGCGAGAGCACTTCCGGCGTGCTCGACGCCGGACCGATGGTGGCGACGATCTTGGTGGAGCGGTTCATGACTTCCATCTATTCATCCTCTTTGGGTAACAGCGCGTTCGACATTGCTGGCGCTTAGAGGTTTGTAGCGCATTTAGGCCGCCGCAGGTTAACCAAAAAGTTCGTATTGTCTGTACGAAATCGTTCGATTCGATCTCTGACGTTCGCAATGAGCGCCCCAAAATGCGCTCATCCTGCCCCCGTCAACGCCTGTCCGATCGGCCCGGCACCCCGCCCCACCTGGTGCTTGCGAGCCTCAACCGGCCTGTGCGGCGCGTTGCTGCAGCACGTCGACGGCCGGCAACGTCTTGCCCTCGAGGAATTCGAGGAACGCGCCGCCACCGGTGGAGATGTAGCTGACCTGATCGGCGATGCCGTACTTGGCGATGGCCGCGAGCGTATCGCCGCCGCCGGCGATCGAGAAACCCTTGGCCGCGGCGATGGCGCGCGCCAGGGTCTCGGTGCCATGGCCGAACTGGTCGAATTCGAACACCCCGACCGGGCCGTTCCACACGATCGTGCCGGCACTGCCCAACTGTTCGGCGAGCTTGGCGGCCGTTTGCGGGCCGATGTCGAGGATCATGTCGTTGGTGTCCACGTCGGCAGCGGCCTTCACGGTGGCTTGCGCCGTCGGGCTGAACTCCTTGGCGCACACGACGTCCGTGGGGATCGGCACCGAGGCGCCGCGGGCGGCCATCGCGTCGATGATCGCGCGGGCCTCGCCAACCAGATCGGCCTCGGCGAGCGACTTGCCGATCGGCAGGCCGGCCGCGAGCATGAACGTGTTGGCGATGCCGCCGCCCACGATCAGCTGATCGACCTTGTCGGCAAGCGACTTGAGAATGGTGAGCTTGGTGGAAACCTTGGAGCCGGCCACGATGGCCACGAGCGGGCGGGCCGGAGCGTTCAGCGCCTTGCCGAGCGCTTCGAGTTCGGCGGCCAGCAGCGGGCCTGCGCAGGCCACCGGCGCGTACTTGGCGATGCCGTGCGTCGTGGCTTCGGCGCGGTGGGCGGTGCCGAACGCGTCGTTCACGTACACGTCGCACAGCTTGGCCATCTTCTGCGCCAGTTCGTCGCTGTCCTTCTTCTCGCCCTTGTTGACGCGGCAGTTCTCCAGCAGCACGACAGTGCCCGGCGCTACGTCGAAGCCACCATCGACCCAGTTGGCGACGAGCTTCACGTCACGACCGAGCAGTTCCGACAGGCGCTGCGCGACCGGGGCGAGCGAGTCGGCGGGCTTGAACTCGCCTTCGGTCGGACGGCCCAGATGCGACGTGACCATCACGGCGGCACCGGCGTCGAGCGCCATCTGGATGGCCGGCACCGAGGCGCGGATGCGCGTGTCTTCCGTGATACGGCCTTCGTCGTCCTGCGGCACGTTCAAATCGGCGCGAATGAAGACACGTTTGCCCGCAAGGCGGCCCTGAGCGATCAGATCGGTGAGACGTACGACGGAAGCCATGAGAATCCGGAATAAATAGTGGGAAAAACATGCATTTTAACTGATCCGACCGGCCGGATGCCCATTTTGGCGGTCCGCGGTTCCCCCTACAGGAACAGACGTCCCAGCGTGTAGACGGCCATGCCGACGACGATCATCTCGATCATGTTCCGGCGCCACACGAACCAGCCCGTGGCGGCGACGGCCGCCGCCAGCTTGTGATTGCCGAGATGCACCGCGAACTGATGATCGAGCAGCAGCACCTCGGGCACCACGATCACGGCCAGCGCCGCGGCCGGCGCGTAGCGCAACGCCCGCTGCAGCCGCTGCGGCAGCGTGACACGGTCGCCGGCAAGCAGGAAGAAGGTCCGTGTGAGGACGGTCACCGCGGTCATCGCCACGAAGGCGAACCAGATTTCGAACGTACTCATGAGCGCGACTCCTCGGAAGCGGACGGCTTGCCGGAAGATTCGGCCAACGATTCGGGCGCCGATGCCGCAAGCGGGACCGCCGCCGGCACGCCTTGCGTTCCCCGCGAATCGGGCAGCGTCGCCGCGCCACCGCCGGCGAGCGCGAGCTTCTTCGCATGGCGTGCCGCGAGTTCGTCGCACACCACTCCGGCCGCGAGCGCGCCAAGCACGCCGAGCACGAGATTGAGGCGGTACGGCAGATCGAACGCGAGCAGACCGATGACCGATGCCAGCGTCACCACCAGCAGGGTCGAGCGCGTGGTGATGGTATGCACCATCATGGGAATGAGCGCGAGCGTGCCCGCGAAGCCGAGGCCCCAACTGTCGGGCACCAGCGCCCCGAGCAGAATGCCGATGATCGAGGACACGTGCCAGACCGCCCAGTTGCTGAGCGCGACGCCGTAGTACGTGCCCTCCTTTCCCGGCACATAACCGTTCGCGAAGTTCTGGTTCATGAACATCACGAAGCCCAGATCGCCGTTCACGTAGCCCAGCACCAGGCGCCGGGGCAGCGACAGATAGGAGAAATGCGGCTGGAGCGCCGCGCTGAAGATCACGAAGCGCAGGTTGATGACGCCCACCGTGAGCAGGATCGTCCACAGTGGCAGACCGGCGGCGAACAGCGGCAGCGAGGCCAGTTGGGCCGATCCGGCGTAGAGCATCAGCGTAAAGCCGATGGCTTGCGGCACGGTGAGCACCGACTTGCTCATGGCGACCCCGGTCACGAGCCCCCACGAAAAAATGGCTGGCAACAGCGGCGAAATAATGCGGAAACCGGCCGCGAACCCTTCACGTTCAGCGGCAGGCAGACGAAGCATTGACATGGTCGGTTTGGGGGGCGAGCGCCTGAGCAAACGGCGCAGTGTCTGGCATTGCGGGGCAAAGCGGTCCCGACGGCGCCCGGCACGCCCAAGATGACCGCGAGCGGTCACGGCGCCCGCCAGGGTTGCCGGAGTCTCTCCTGAATATATTCATCATTGGCGGCGGACGACGGTCCATTATAGCCATGGTAAGCAGTTGCTTAGTACGCTCATTCCGTACATCTGCACGTTTTTGCAGATGCAGCGGGCGAGGTGTCGCGTGCGCGCCACGCGGGGACGAAACCGTCCATGGGTGCGAGCGGCGCCGCGGCGGCCCTGCATCCGCAAAGGGCCGCTGCTGCTTTACAATAGCGACTTTTGGTGAATCGGCAGGGCACCGGAAACTTGGTTCCGCGTCGCTGGCCGGGCAACTCCCAGAATCCCGAATACCCATCACGGTCAGAACCCCATGAGCGAAGTCAAAGAAATGCCGGTCGTCGAAGTCGGCGCAGAAGATCTGCCGGTCCATTGCCCAAATCCCAAGATGGAAGCCTGGAGCGCCCATCCGCGCGTGTTCATCGACGTGAGCCACGGCGAAGCCGCGTGCCCGTACTGCGGCACGCGTTACCGCCTGAAGGCCGGCGTCGTGCTCAAGGGTCACTGAGCCGCGCCGACCCGCCCCGTGCGGACGGGCGCCGCGCTAGTGCCTGACGATGCGCCGCCCAGCCGCCTTTCCGTTTCACCGCTACGCTTAACGTAAGAGTCTCCGCCACGATGCATAAAGCCTTGGTGATCGCCCCCAACTGGATTGGGGACGCGCTGATGGCGCAGCCGTTGTTTACCTTGCTGAGGCGTCTGCATCCGCGTCTGACCATCGACGCGATCGCCCCCGGCTGGGTCGCCCCGGTTCTGGAGCGCATGCCGGAGATTTCGCGCGTGGTCTCGACCGACCTCGCGCACGGCAAGTTGCAGCCGCTCGAGCGCTACCGGCTCGCGAGCGTGCTCGCCGACGAGGGTTACGACGCCGCCTACGTGCTGCCGAACTCCCTGAAGTCGGCGCTGATTCCGTGGCTGGCGCGCATTCCGCTGCGCATCGGCTACAAGGGCGAGCAGCGCTACGGCCTGCTCAACGTGCGCCACGCCAATCCGCGCAAGGACGAGCGCCCGCCAATGGTGCGGCACTACGCTGCGCTTGCCTTCGCGCCTGGTGCCAAGCTGCCCGAGACGCTGCCCACGCCGCGCATCGAAGCCGATCTGAACGAGTCCGCCCGCGTCTACGCCCGCTTCGGGCTCGACTTGCGCGTGCCGCTCGTCGTGTTCTGTCCCGGCGCCGAATTCGGTCCGGCCAAGCGCTGGCCGCCGGGTCATTTCGCGCAGCTCGCGCAACTGGTTCGCCGCTCGTTCCCGTATGCGCAGATCGTCGCGCTCGGCTCAGGCAAGGACGGTGCGCTGGCCCAGCAGATCGCCGCCGAGGCCCCGTTCGTGCGCAACCTGTGCGGGCAGACGTCGCTAGCCGAGGCCTGCGCCCTGCTCGCGCGCGCCAACGCGGTGGTGAGCAACGACTCGGGACTGATGCACGTGACGGCGGCACTGCGCCGGCCGCAGATCGCGCTTTTCGGCTCGTCCGATCCGCGCCACACGCCGCCGCTGTCCGATCAGGCGCACGTCCTGTGGCTACAATTGGAGTGCAGCCCGTGTTTCGCCCGCGAATGTCCGCTCGGCCACATGCGCTGCCTCAACGAACTGATGCCCGAGCATGTGTTCGCGAACCTGCGCAACATTCTGCTCACGCAGCGCTGAGCCGGTGCTCGTGTCGGACGACGGTGCCCACATCACCCATCGCCGTCCGCAGCCCGCCCCGCCAACACTCAACGGTAGATCCTCATGCCACGTTTTGTCCGTCTGTTCGATGCTGCCAGCGAAACCATCACGGCCTTTTACGACGCACTGCGCCGGGGCCAGACGGATCGCGCCATGTCGCTGTGGGCGAACGAGGATTTCGTCAGCTATATCCGCGCCGACGGCACCCGCTGGGACGGTCTCGAGCAGATCCGCAGCGGCCTGGTCGCCCAGTTCGCGCAGAGCGTCGTGCTGATCGACTCGCTCGACACGACCGAATACGACACCGTCGGCACGGTCGTGCACACGGCGACCGAAGCGATGCGCGTGGGCAGCGAAGACGCCGGCCAGGCCACCGCCCAGCTCATCCACACGACGTATGTCCTGGTGCACGAGCAAGGCGACTGGCGCTTCGCGCACATCCATTCCAGCCCGTTGCCGCCGCATGCCGTCGAGCAATTCAGCCTGATGATGCACGCGCGTCCGGACGGGCTGCATTGACCCGCGCGGTGTCGCAATGACGGCCCGGCCGGCAGCGTTTCTTCCTCAGGATTACCGGGCGCCGAGGTGGCTGCCCGACGGTCACAGCCAGACGATCTACCCAGCCCTGCTCGGTCGCCGCTCGCACGTGGAATTCCGACGCGAGACGTGGGACACGCCCGACGGCGATTTCGTCGACGTGGACTGGCTGGTGGCGCCCCCCGCGTCGAAAAAATCGCCGCCCGCCCCCGACGGGCTCGTCGAGACGCCGCTCGTGGTGCTCTTTCACGGGCTCGAAGGCGGCTCCGGCAGCCATTACGCGCGCACACTCATGCGAGATGTCGAGGCACAGGGTTGGCGCGGCGTGATCCCCCACTTTCGCAGTTGCGGCGGACGCATGAACCGCGCACCGCGCTTCTATCACTCGGGCGACAGCAGCGAGATCGACTGGATGCTGCAACGTCTGCGTGCCAATACCTCGGGCCCGATCTTCGCGGCAGGCGTGTCGCTCGGCGGCAACGTGCTGCTGCGCTGGCTCGGCGAGCGTGAAGGACACGCTGCGCGGATCGTGAGCGCGGCCTGTGCGATCTCCGCGCCGCTCGATCTGCGCGCGGGCGGCCTCGCGCTCTCGCGCGGCTTCAACATGGTGTACACGCGCAACTTCCTGGGCACGCTCAAGAAGAAGGCGCTCGCCAAACTCGAACAGTATCCCGGACTGTACGACCGCGAGCTGATGATGGCCGCCCGCGATCTCGGCGAATTCGATCACGTCGTGACGGCACCGCTGCATGGTTATCGCAGTGCGTTCGACTACTACACGCGCGCGTCGAGCAAACCGATTCTGCCGGCCATCGAAGTGCCCACGCTCGTGATCAATGCGCGCAACGATCCGTTCCAGCCCGCCAACGTCTTGCCGGGCAAAGACGACGTCGGCCGCTATGTGCACTTGCTGCAGCCGGCGCATGGCGGTCACGTCGGCTTCATGACCGGCGCCTTTCCCGGCGGCCTCACCTGGATGCCGCGCACGGTCGTCGACTATTTCCGTCAGTTTCTGCCGGCTGCGGTATGAGGTTACGTCATGGATGAAATCGTTCGACAGGCGATGGCCAAATGGCCCAACGTGCCGCATTGCTACGGCTGGCTGGCGCTCGACAGACGCGGGCAATGGCGCATGCGCGACGACGCGGCACAAGCCGCGGGCGCTCCGGGCGACCCGATTCGCCACGCTGCGCTGATTGCGTTCATCGCACGCAATTACGCGTGTGACGAAGGGGGGCGATGGTACTTCCAGAACGGACCGCAACGCGTGTATGTGGCGCTGGCGTATGCGCCGTTCGTCGTGCGCTTGACGTGGGACGCGCAGGCCAATGGCGGACGCGGCGCGCCGGTGCTCGCCGATCAGCTCGGACGCGCGTTCGCGCCGCAAGCCTGCCTGCTCGACGAGGACGGAAACGTCGCGTTCGTCGGCGGGGCAAGCGAGGCGAAAGCGGCGGATGGATCAGAGGCGAATTCGAAAGCCGGCCCGACGCTCGCGCTGCTGCATGATCACGACATCGATCTGCTCACGCAAGTCTCCGATATCGCGCAAGCGTTCGAAGTGTTCGATAACGGTGGGGGTAGGGGTGAGGGTGACAGCGATGCGATGCGAGCGCGACAGTCCACGCGTTTGCACTGGCGCAACGGCGACTCGCTGCCCTTCGCTTTCGTCCGCGCAGACGCATTGGCGCAGACCTATGGATTCGAGCGGAATCCGCAGATCGGCGATCAAGGGGCGTGAGCGGTTACTCGGCGGCGTCCCGTTGCACTGGCTCGGCCGCATCGAAGGCTTCGGGATATCGATCGGAATAGAATTTTTCGACGCTGCCCTCCGTGTCTTTTACGCCAAGGAGTCTCCATGGCTCACTGGCGAGGCACGATGACAACACGGCAATGCTGACCAGGCCACCATACAGCCACCATCGGCCTTCCGTGGTGTGAGAAGCGTATGAAATGCCATACAGCGCGAACGACAACATACCCGCCAGTTGGGTTGTCAGCAGCGTTGCACCAGCGACTCTGACGCGTACGCGCGATGGCAGCGCGATGACGCGCCGGTCAATACCATTCATCGACAAACAAGCCCCGATGGCCCCTGCCGACATCAAGCTCGCTCCCAGCCAAACGGTGGTATCCGCGACCGTTGCCATTGCGAGGCTGACGCCCAGCGCTACCCAACCGGCAACATAGCCAGGCCTGCGTCCGAATGCGCTGGCAAGCATCGGATGAAGAATCGCAACGCCCGCGATAGATCCGATAACGAATGCTGCGATCAGCCAGCCGGCCTGCGACTCCGGTAGTCGGGCCTGTCGCACGACTTGAGGAATGAGCACCGGCACGACCCCCGCGGTCGCGACACCCAGCAACATATCCCAGAGCGTGAAGCATCGTTCCGCCGATAGTCGGACTTTTAAGGCGAAGCCGGCAAACGTACGATGCAGTATCGTCTTCGCGGAAATGGGCACTGGCGATTGCCTTCGATCCGGCGACGGCAGTGTCGGCAGTCTTAACAGGATGGGAAGCGCGCAACAACCGAGAACTGCCAGGCACCCCAAAGCGTATTGCCAGGTATAGAGGAGTAAAGCCGTGCCGGAAAGCAATGGTCCACAGATACGGCCGAGATTGACCACAACCCGTTTCAGTCGAAACGCCGCGAGCACGCGGACCTTTTCGACCGTCTCCGCCGGATAGACGCCAAGCAGCGGTTGCATGGACGCAAATGCGGCGACAGCGATCATGTCGTTCAGCATCCAGAAAGTCAGGCCAAGCGCTGCCCCCGCAATCGCGAGCCGCGACATGCCGGATAACACGATGATCGAACACGCCCAACGCATGACCTGCGCCCGCGAAAGCTGCTCGGTCCATAAAGCGGCGACTGGTAGCGCGATGACAGCACACGCGGCAAGCGCAATCTCATAGGCCACCACGCCCGTCGCGCCGAAGCGGTCAAGCAAGACGATAGGAACCACCGCGTTCCACATGCCGAGGTAGACCGCAAGAAGCCAATCCAACGACAGATAAGCGAGAAATAGGGGCACGTTTTGGCAGAAGCGACCACGGCCGGAAATCGGCCGTGGCAACTACGAGGTGAGAAACCAGGTCAGTGAGCGGCTACGAAATGCGCCACGCTTGCGTCAACCCAAAAGCTCGGGCGCGATGAAGTCGTTCGGTAAGTATGAACGTACGTACATACGTACATCACCATGCGTATGCAACGCTCATCCGAACTGCTTGTTGAAGTCCTTCTCGTCTTCCTTGTCTTCCTTGTAGCGACGCTGGAATTCGTGCAGCCGCGCGTCGATGGTCGACATCTCGTAGAAGTCCGCGTCGCCGGCGTCGCGCGCGAGTTTGAGCTGGCTGACGGCCGCCATCCATTGCCCCTGCAACGCGTATTGTTCGGCAAGCGCCGAATGCTGACGCGCGCGCTTGCCCGACGCCGCCCACGCGCCCGCGAGAGCGCGCCACCAGATCGGTTCGCCGCGATAGCGCTCGACTTGCGATTGCAGGAACTGCGTCGCCTCCGGAACGCGCTGGCTCGCAATCAGCGCATCGGCGTAGGCCATGTCGGCTGCCTGCGACAGCGGGAACGCCGTGCGGGCCTGCCTGGCGATGCGCAGCGCCTCTTCCGGCTTTCCCGATAGACGCGCGATGTCCGAGTCCAGCACCGCCAGACTCGGTGTGCCCGGCCCCGTGCCGCCGAACGCCGACTTCGCTTTCTCCAGCGCGTCGCGCGCCGGCTCCCAGCGTCGTTGCTTGAATTCCGCGAGCGCCACCGCATACCAGGCGCCCGCCACGCTCGGCGCCGTTTGCGTGCGGATGTGAGTGCGCTGCGCCTCCGCCACGGCGGCATAGTCGCTCGCGGACTTCTGCTGCAGGACGAGCGCGCGCGCCCGCACGAACACGTACTCCGGCGATTGCTCCGGTTGGCGATACCCTGCATTGCGCGAGCGATTGAGCATGTCGGCGATCCGCTCGTTGGTCAGCGGGTGCGTCCGCACGTATTCCGGCACGCCGGCTTCGTTGATGGCGTCGGCGCGTTGCAGGCGCTCGAAAAACGTCGCCATGGCATACGTATCGAAGCCAGACGCCTGCAGCAACTGAAAACCGACGCGATCCGCCTCGCGCTCGGCGTCGCGCGAGAAGCGCAACTGCCGGTCGACGGCCAGACCCTGCCCGCCCATGGCAATCCCCATCCCCAGATCGGAGCTGCGCGCACCGATACCCGCGAGCAGCCCGAGCAACATGCCGCCGAGCGCGATCCACGAATTCTGCGCCTGCTGGCCCAGCATGCGCGCGATGTGATGCTGCAGCACGTGCCCCGTCTCGTGACCGACGACCGACGCCAGTTCCGACTCGGTGCGTGTCGTGACAATCAGTCCGGTGTTGATGCCGATGAAACCGCCGGGCAGCGAGAACGCGTTGATCGCCGCGTCGCGCACGACGAAGAATTCAAAGCTCTGGCTCGCGTCCAGCCCGACCTTGCGCGTGGCGGAGACGAGCTTGCCGCCGAGCGCGTTGACGTAATCGGAGAGCAGCAGATCGGACAGATAGTCGGGATCGGCGCGAATCTCGCGCATCACCCGCTCGCCGAGCTTGCGCTCCATCGCCGGCGAGAGGTCCGACGCCGAGCTCTGACCGAGCGTCGGCAGCGACTGTGCGGCGGCCTGTGTCGGCAGCACGGCGGCGGCGAACGTCGTCGCCGCCATCACCGGCACCAACGCCGATGCCACCGCGCGTTGCCAGGGGGCGACGGCGGCGGGAAATCTGCGGGAAAGGAAGCAGGACGGGGCGCGGAACGAACGTGACGAACGCGTCATGGAAAGGGGCGCAGCGTGGCGCTGATCATTCGGAGCTGCTGCTATGATAGCAGCCAGACGCGGACGTTCCGCAGCGGTGCACATTGCTGCGATATGCGGCGATATACAGCGATACGCTGCGATGTACCGCAACAGGCACCGTCCTGGCGCCCGGGCTACGATGGCATTCCCTTCCGACGGAACCGGCGCCGGCGCAAAACTCCCGCAATCTTCCCGGCACCTTCACAGCATCGACTCATGGCAGAACTCACGCACTTCGACACCGCCGGTCAGGCCCATATGGTTGACGTCGGCGGCAAGGACAGCACGCATCGCGTGGCCGTCGCGCGCGGCACCATCCGGATGAAACCGGAAACGCTGGCGCTCATTCGCACCGGTACCGCGAAGAAAGGCGACGTGCTCGGCATTGCACGCATCGCCGCCATTCAGGGCGCGAAGCGCACGGCCGATCTCATTCCGCTGTGCCACCCGCTCGCCCTCACGCGGGTGACGGTCGAGTTCCTCGTGGACGACGGCGCGAACGCCGTGCACTGCCGCGCGCAGGTCGAGACCATCGGTCGCACCGGCGTGGAAATGGAAGCACTCACCGCCGTGCAGGTCGGGCTGCTCACGATCTACGACATGTGCAAGGCGGTCGATCGCGGCATGACCATGACCGACGTGCGCGTACTGGAAAAGCATGGCGGCAAGTCGGGAGACTGGGTGGCGCAGGTCTGAGGCCACCCACACCGCGCGATCAAGCGCGCGACGCCGTCCACTGCACCGCCAGAATGCTCGCGAACACCATCGCGAGCCCGACGAATGCGAAGCCCTTGATCGCCTGATCGAGCAACACCCAACCGAGTATCACGGCGGTCAGCGGGCTGAGCAGCCCGAGCGACGACACCGCCACCGGCGCCAGCCGCGCAATCCCCCGAAACCACAGCGCATAAGCCAGCAACGCCCCCGCCATCGACAGATAGAGATAGCCCAGCGTTTGCCACAGCGTCAGCGAAGGCAGCGGTGGATCGAACCACGCGGCGAGCGGCGCGAGCATCAGCCCCCCAAGCCACAACTGCCAGCCCGTGAGCGCGAGCACCGGCATTTGAGGACGCCAGCGGCGCGTGAGATAAGTCCCCGTCGCCATGCTCGCCGCGCCGGCGAGCGCCGCGAGAATGCCGATCGGCTCGAACACCGTCCCTGGCGAAAGCAACAGCACCGCCATGCCGACGACGCCCGCCACCGCCGCCCACACGGTCGGCAGCAAGGGACGACGATGCTCCACACCCCAGACCAGCGCCATCACGAGCAGCGGCTGGATCGCCCCGACAACCGCCGCCAGTCCGCCCGGCAGCCGATACGCGGCAACGAACAGCAACGCCTGGAACGCGCCGATATTGAGCGCCGAGAGCACCAGCAGTCGTCCCCATTCGCCGCGCGCCGGCCAGCGTCGCGCATAGAACAGCAACAGCAATCCCGACGGCAGCACGCGAATGAGCGCCGCCGTAAACGGCCGGTCGGGTGGCAGCAGTTGCGTCGTCACGATGTAGGTCGAACCCCAGATCATGGGCGCGAACGCTGTGAGCAGCGCATCGGTCCAGCGCACTCGCGAAGAGGAAGTCGCAGTTGTCATCTCAATTTATCTTCATTTCAAGATAAATGCAGTTTGTTATCATTTTGTCTCGACGTCAAGACAAAAGAGGCAATACATGACGACCGGATCGACGGGTAAACGCAAGGCGCAAGCACATCAGCCCGAAACATCGGAAGCGCCCGGCACGGGAGCCCCCTCCGGCAGCACCACAGATCACGGCGATGCGGTCGACCGGATCCTTGCGCAATGGCATCGCGAGCGCCCGGATCTGGACGTCTCGCCGATGGGCGTGATCGGCCGCCTCAAGCGCTGCGCGGCGCTGGTTCAGCAGCAGCTCGACGAGACATTCGCCGAATTCGAAATGAGCGGATGGGAGTTCGACATGCTGGCGACGTTGCGTCGCTCGGGGGCGCCGTACCGGCTCGCGCCGACTGCCCTCTTCTCCACGTTGATGGTGACCTCCGGCACGATGACGCACCGCCTGCAGCGCCTGGAAGCACGCGGCTGGATCGCACGCGTGCCGAACGCGGAAGATGCCCGCAGCATGCTCGTCGAGCTCACGACCGAGGGCTTCGAACTGATCGAGCGGGCGGTCGAGGCCCACGTCGCGAATGAACACCGCATGCTGGCGCCGCTCTCGCCGGCGTCACTCCAGCAGATCGACGCCGGCCTGAGCGCCTGGTTACGGGCGCTCGAGGCCGGGCGTTGAGAGGCATCGCGAGAGGAGGCGTCAGGCCGCCGCGACCTTGCCGACGCGCTGACGTTGCGGCCAGAAGTACCACACCGCGCCCAGCACCTGCAGCACGACAAGGATCGTCCACGCCGTGAAGTGCGCGTCGGCACTGTGAGCCTCATACGCGCCGAGCACCGCGCCCACACCGACCTGGCACAGGAAAATCAGCACGAAGATGACGAGCGTGAGCGACGTGTTCACGCGCCCGATCAAGGTGCCGTGAAAATGCTCGGCGAGCACCGCGTACGAGAGAATGCCCGTACCGCCGAAGATGC
The DNA here is from genome assembly GCF_000815105.2 of Pandoraea pulmonicola. Taxonomy (NCBI): domain Bacteria; kingdom Pseudomonadati; phylum Pseudomonadota; class Betaproteobacteria; order Burkholderiales; family Burkholderiaceae; genus Pandoraea; species Pandoraea pulmonicola. Next base: position 4,385,722 of record NZ_CP010310.2, read on the forward strand.
CGTAAGCAGCCCAGAGCCAGACCGGCGGAATCGGCGTGCGCAGCATCAGCAGCAACTGCACCGCGACGAACAGCACCATGCCGACGCCCGAGAAAGCGAACACGCTCACACCGCGCCGCTCCAGCGAGCGCGCAGCGGCGCCGAACACCACGCTGCCGGCCATCATCGCAAGCCCCACGACCGAGACCAGCGACGCCGCCTCCGCCGGCGAGAGCCCTTCCACGTCACGCATGAACGGCGCCATCCACAGCGACTGCATCGCGTAGAACACGCCCTGCGTGATGCCGGAGAGCGACGTCACCTTCCAGAACATTCCGCTGCTCAGCACCTGACGCACGCCATCGAGCGCCTCGCGCAGCCCTCCTTGCGCGTGCGCGCCCGGCTTCTCCGGCGCGCCGAACCACAGCGCCGCCGACATGAAGACGGTGAGGGCCGCCAGCGCGAATGACACCACGCGCCAGTCCGTCATGCCGAGCAGCCAGTTGAGCGGCGTGCCGACGACGACGCCGCCCAGGCCGCCCACGGCCATCACCAGGCCGTTGAGCAACGGCAGACGCGCCACCGGGAACCACTGCGCGAGCGCCTTGAACGCGCTGCCCAGGCACACCGACACGCCAACGCCGATCAGCAGGCGCCCTGCCATCAAGGTGCCCACGCCCTGCGCAAAACCGAAGAGTGCCGCACCGGCCGCCGCAAGCAGCAGGACCAGCGATGCGACCCGGCGCGGGCCAAACCTGTCGAGCAGCACGCCGGCCGGGAGCTGCGCGCCGGCGAAACCTAGGAAATAGAGGCTCGTCAGCAAGCCGAGGTCGGCCGACGACAGGCCCAGGTCGCGCGTCATTAAAGGCGCGAAACCGATATTCACGCCGCGGTACACGTAGGAGACGAAATACCCGCAGGCGAACAGGACAAAGATGCGAAGCGCTTTGGACATGAAGCCATACCCTAGTCAATTGCTCGGGTATGGATTGTCGGTGCTCCGGCGTCCAGAAGCCAACGAAACCTTTGCGCGCGCATTGTGAGTAGAATTTGACTTTATGTTTCCCCATCTGCCTCCCTTTCAATCACTGCGTGCGCTAGAGGCGGCGGCCCGACACCGGAGTTTTACGCGGGCTGCCGAGGAATTGAATTTGACGCACAGTGCCGTGAGCCATCACATGCGCTCGCTCGAGCAGCAGCTCGGCACGGCGCTGTTTCGCCGCGTGGGCGCGCGGATGATTCCGACGAGTGTCGGCGCGCGTCTAGCCGAGCGAATACGCATCGGCATGTCCGAACTGGACGAAGCGTTCACCGAAGCCCGCGCCGGCACCGCGGCAGGCGCAGCCCCCAGCACGGTGCGCCTCGAAGTGAGCGTGATGACCGACCTGGCGGCCCAATGGATGATTCCGCGCCTCGCACGTTTCAGCGAGCGGCATCCGGGCATCGATCTGATGGTGCGCATCCACGCCGATATCGCCGCGCCCGATCCGTATTCGGTCGACGTCGGCGTGTGGCATCAGCGCGTCGAGGAGACGGGGTTCGTCACGCGCAAGCTGCTGGACGACTACGTCGTCGCCGTGTGCCATCCCGATCTGATCGCCCGCATACCGGACTTCACCGTGGCCGACACGCCAAAATTGCCGATGCTGCGCTTCGCGCATCGCTCCTGGCGTGACTGGCTGGTTGCCGCCGGGCTGCCGCCGCACGAACCGACGCGCGGCCCGATCTTCGACGATTCGGGCCTGCTGCTGCGCGCGGCGATTGCCGGACAGGGCGTGGCGACCACGCGCAGCCTGCTGGTGCGCGACACGCTGGCGGCCGGCGAGCTTGTGCAAATCGGCGATATCCGCATCCCGCCCAGCCTGGAGTACCACGTCAGTTGGCGGGAGAATCATCCGCGCGAGCGCGCGATTCATGCGTTCTGGCAATGGATGCAGGACGAGATCGCGGCAACGGCGCCCCTCGGCCCGCCGCTTGCGCCTGGCGGCGGGCACACCGCCTGAAGACGGCGATGCAGAAAAGCGGTGCATAAAAAAGCGGCAACGAATTCCGAAGAACTCGTTGCCGCTTTTGGCGTGAGCTTCGACGGCGATGCCGCGAAGCCCGACGACCGGCAGGCGGAGCGCCTGGGCGCTCCGTTCATGCAGCCCCTTGCGAGACTTACATGCCCATGCCCATGCCGCCCATACCGCCCATGTCACCCATGCCACCCGGCATCGGTGCATCTTCCTTCGGCAGTTCGGCGACGGCGCAGTCGGTCGTGAGCAGCAGGCCCGAAACCGAAGCGGCGTTTTGCAGCGCGGTGCGGGTTACCTTGGTCGGGTCGACAACGCCCATTTCGACCAGATCGCCGTACTCGCCGGTCGATGCGTTGTAGCCGAAGTTGCCCTTGCCTTCCACGACCTTGGCCACGACCACGCTGGCTTCTTCGCCGCCGTTGGCGACGATCTGGCGCAGCGGCTCTTCCATGGCGCGCAGGACGATCTTGATACCGGCGTCCTGATCAGCGTTGTCGCCCTTGATGCCCGAGACGGCCACGCGAGCACGCAGCAGTGCCACACCACCGCCCGGGACGATGCCTTCTTCCACGGCAGCGCGGGTAGCGTGCAGCGCGTCTTCCACGCGCGCCTTCTTTTCCTTCATTTCGACTTCGGTCGCGGCGCCGACCTTGATCACGGCAACACCGCCGGCCAGCTTGGCCACGCGCTCTTGCAGCTTTTCACGGTCGTAGTCGCTCGTGGCTTCTTCGATCTGGGCGCGGATTTGCTTCACGCGCGCTTCGATGTTGGCAGCCTCGCCGGCACCGTCGATGATGATGGTGTTTTCCTTGCCGATCTCGATACGCTTGGCCTGGCCCAGTTCGTTGAGCGTCGCCTTTTCCAGCGTCAGACCGATTTCTTCGGCGATGACCTGGCCGCCCGTCAGGATGGCGATGTCTTCCAGCATGGCCTTGCGACGATCGCCGAAGCCCGGAGCCTTGACGGCGCAGGTCTTCAGGATGCCGCGGATGTTGTTGACCACCAGCGTTGCCAGGGCTTCGCCCTCGACGTCTTCGGCGATGATCAGCAGCGGACGGCCGGCCTTGGCGACTTGCTCGAGCACCGGCAGCAGGTCACGGATGTTCGACACCTTCTTGTCGAACAGCAGGACGTACGGGTTCTCCAGGATCGCGACTTGCTTTTCCGGGGTGTTGATGAAGTACGGCGACAGGTAGCCGCGGTCGAATTGCATACCTTCGACAACGTCCAGTTCGTCTTGCAGCGACTTGCCGTCTTCGACGGTGATCACGCCTTCCTTGCCGACCTTGTCCATCGCCTTGGCGATGTAGTCACCGATCGAGGTGTCGCTGTTGGCCGAGATCGAGCCGACTTGCGCGATTTCCTTGTTCGTCGTGCACGGCTTGCTGATCTTGCGCAGTTCCTCGATGGCGGCGGCAACGGCCTTGTCGATACCGCGCTTGAGGTCCATCGGGTTCATGCCCGAGGCAACGTACTTCATGCCTTCGCGAACGATCGACTGGGCCAGCACCGTGGCGGTGGTGGTACCGTCACCGGCGTTGTCGCTGGTCTTGGAAGCCACTTCCTTGACCATTTGCGCGCCCATGTTCTGGAGCTTGTCCTTGAGTTCGATTTCCTTGGCGACCGACACACCGTCCTTCGTCACGGTCGGGCCGCCGAAGCTGCGCTCGAGCACCACGTTGCGACCCTTCGGGCCCAGGGTCACCTTGACGGCGTTAGCGAGGATGTTGACACCCTCGACCATCTTGGCACGAGCGGAATCGCCAAAAACGACTTCTTTAGCTGCCATTGCATTAACTCCTTGAATACTTTACGTAGATGTCTGCGGGGGACAGACTTACTCGGCCACCACGGCCATGATGTCTTCTTCGCGCATGACCAGGAGTTCCTGGCCATCGACCTTCACGCTTTGGCCGGCGTACTTGCCGAACAGAACGCGGTCGCCCACCTTCACGTCGAGTGCGATCGACTTGCCTTGATCGTCTTTCTTGCCCGGGCCGACGGCCAGGATTTCACCCTGATCCGGCTTTTCAGCAGCGGCGTCCGGAATCACGATGCCCGATGCGGTCTTCGTTTCGTTGTCCAGGCGCTTGACAATAACGCGGTCATGCAAGGGACGAAGGTTCTTCATTACAGGCTCCTCTTTCTCTTAGTGAGATCGTCAAAACTCTAATATGCAATCGTTTGCATATTCGGTGAATTCATGGCGTTAGCACTCTGCGCCAACGAGTGCTAATTATAGGGACGGGGTTTTACGATTTCAAGACTCGGGGTTTTCCCGGGGGTGGGGGGGTGCCCCTATGTAATTAGTCAAGCACTAGGGGCGGTTTTCGGTTGATAAAAAGTGCCGTCGCGCAGCATGGCAAAGAGCACGTCGCAGCGCCGGCGAGCCAGCGCGATAAGTGCCTGGTTGTGGCGCTTGCCCTGCTGGATCTTTCGGCTGTAGTAGGCGCGTGAGATCGGGTCTCGCAGGGCGGCAAAGGCTGAGAGAAACAAGGCGCGTTTGAGTACCTTGTTGCCACGCCGGGAGGGGTGTTCGCCTCGAATCGAGGAACCAGAGCGCCGGGTGACCGGCGCGAGACCCGCATACGCGGCCAGATGGGCGGCCGAGGCAAAGGCCTTGTGCGCCACCTCGGTCAGGAGTCGTGCTGCGGTCCTGAGCCCGACTCCGGGCATGCTACTCAGGACCGGCCAAAGAGGGTTGCTTTGCACCAGGCGCTCGACTTCGGCGGCAATCTCGTCGCGTTGCTTGCGTAGGGCTGCTAGTTGCTGGGCCAGACGCGGCATGACCAGCGTGGCGGCATGAGTACCAGGCACGACTACGGTTTGTTCGGTAAGCGCCTGCGCGATGTCAGCGGCCAGGCTCTTGCCAATGCGTGGTGCGAGCTTGATCAGGCGATTCGCCAGCGTTTTTTGGCCCGCGGCCGTCAGTGCTGCAGGCGAGGGGTAGCGCTCAAGCAGATCAAGCACGGCGGGGTGATCCAGGCGAGGCCCGAGCACGCGCTCGAGCGCGGGATGAATCTGCGTGAGTAAGCCGCGAATGCGGTTGCTGGTTTGATTGACTTGGGCGGCCAGATCATCGTCGAAGCCGCACAGCATGGTCAGCTCGGCGAGCGGCTCATCGGCCAGCCGCAGCGAGCGCAGCGTATGCGGCATGGAGCGCGCGGCTTCGGCGATGACGGCGGCGTCACGTGCATCGGTCTTGGCTTCGCCGGCGTGCAGGTCAGCGATGCGGCGCATGGCCAGGCCGGGTAAGTAGGCGACGAGTGCACCGGCGTCTTGGGCGACGGCGAGCGGCAGCGCGCCAATGGTGGCGGGCTGATCGACGACGAACAGAAGTCGGCCGTGCACCTTGAGCTCATTGATGAGGGCTCGCAGCTGTGTCTCATCGTTAGGCAGGGCCTTGTTGTAGAGGCGACGGCCGTTGCGATCGAGGGCCACGGCATGGTGGTGGCCTTTGCCGACGTCGACGCCGATGAAGACATCGACGGCGTCATGAAGAGGAAAGTTTTGCATTGCAGTTTGCTCAAATGACGAATTGGCCTGCAAAAACCATGGTGGCAAGTCTCGGCATCCACGTTACGGACGGCATCGGAAAATCCCGAGCCAAACCCCTATTAGCGATCACCAGCCACCCACCAGCCCCGGTGACAACACCCCCCGGATCATGACTGCGACTGGGGGACTTAATCATGCCGGGCCTGGCTGGCCAAAACCTCAATTATCGAGGTGCGAACATAGTAACGGGGGGCCGCAGCCCGTCGAAGAACACAACCGGATACATCGGTCCGAGCGGCCGGGCTCGCCAGGCAGTCACCTCGGCCATCACCTCATCGGTCATGGAGCAGACGAAATCAGGCGAGACCTCGGTCCCGTACTGTTCCAGCAGGAAACCCTGGATCTCGCGCACGATCATGCCGCAGGCGTGCATGGCGACGATCATCGAAGCCGGTGAAGCGGCGTTCGTGCTTAGGAATCAGGATGGGCTCGAAGCTGCCGTTGCGGTCGCGCGGCACCTCGATGCGCACCGGCCGTCCTTGCCCTCTTTGCCGTTGCGCTGATTCGGGGCCTCGGCAGGCTTGGCAGCACCGGGTAGATAGCCGAGATGGTGGTTCACCTCACCTCCCAGCGCGCGCTCGATCAGCACCTTCTTGAGCGCCATGGTCGCGGCATTGATAGCTTCAACGGCTCAAGCAGTTCGGCGGGAATTGCCGACAGTTCCGCCAGCGGGGCTTTCGGTTTGCAAAACCGAAACTCTCCTTGAGAGCATTTTATGCCTTGGTTACGAAATTACTGACAGCCCCTTTTAAGTTCAATGTTCGCCGACAGGTGCTGGCAGAAACCACTGAGTTCAGAAAGTTTTCGGTTCAACGTCCAATGAATCTCGATACCTATCAACATTAACAGCTTTAATTTATGTCCTCGTTGTGTACATTTCATCGCATAGAGGATGATATGAAACGCCGTCGACCCCGGTGGTTTCATGCAGACGATGCCTGAGGCTCATGTAGCCAGATTCGGTATGAGGGCACTCGCGGGTCTTTCACGTGAGTCCGAGCGCTGCCTAGCCTTCACAGTCGATTGCAGTCGATGCCGCATCGTCCACAGATTGCCCAAGAAAAATAACGTATGCATTGCTGCGTATTCTTTATTAACTCTCGATAGCACATCTTCAAGTTACCGAAACGGCGATTCCACCTGGGCGCGAAGCGTGCTTCCCCCTTTGAAGGCATCTCGCAACTTTCACGGTAGTCAGAGGGCGAACACCTTAGGTGCTGGTCCTGTGAGCGAACATTGTTCGCATGTTGAAACGCGGTGATTTACTCCCCCAACCTAGCTGGAGAAGGAAGATCATGGCCGTTTACAATGACCTCTATATCCGGGATACACTCCAAGACAACGGGACCTATCCGTCGACTGGAACTCCATATACATCCCCAGACCTCATTCCGTTTCTAGGCACGCTTTTGGAATGGGGAGAGGCTAACGCAACCTACAACGGACCAGACATTGGCGAGGTCGTTATCAACGACAGACCGAACAATCTTTACGTTCGCGCAAAAAATTTAGGCACCGCGCCCAGTTCGGGAACAGCCAGTCTCTACTACGCAAACGCGTCGCTTTTTCTCATGCCAAACACTTGGACAGAAATAAGAAGCGCAGAAGGCGATGCCGCATTGCAGCTTGTGGACGAAAAGGGAGACACCACAATTCAGCCTAACGGAGTTGCAATCAGCAACCCAGCGTTCTTGCTTACAAGCCTACCGGAAGGCGCACACTACTGTCTGATTGGGGTGCTGCAAACACCCTCCCATCGAGTGGTGATACCAAGAACCTTTCAATCAAACGCTGAATTTTCACTGTGGGTGAAAAACAATCCCGCAGTGGGTCAGCGAAATATCAGCTATATCCCCAGCAAAGTCAAATCGATGACGCGAAACTATGACTTTGGCAATGCCAATTCCACTGAAGAACTGTTTCATTTCAGCATCGTGGGAGAAGGCTTTGAACAGGGCACCGAAATAGTTGCGGAATCCACTGATGAAAAATGTCAATTCCTTGAGAAACTTTCCCTTCCCGCTCCGAATAAAAAAGGGCAGCAAATAACAGGGTTCGATGTCGACATCCCTGGCAATTACAGGGGCGCCGTTACGGTATCCGCGACATCAGAAAATAATTTTCCTGAAGGCGCTACATTGAGCGTTAACTATTATCAATATCCTGTTACCCTATTCGATCTTGAAGCCGCGGCGCCTGTTGATATCGTTCGAAAAATGGATGGAGGAAAGCACGTTTCCTATGCAGCGGTGCTGATTCATGTTGGGCGATGCACGCTCATCGTAAGCAGCAGTTATCGTAAGTAGTTAAAGCTGCTAAAAACAGCGTCATCGGAACGTGTCTGACAAGCGTTAGAGATGACATGGCGAGAAAGAAATCAGCAATGAACTGTGGAAGACTCCACAACCACTGTTGCCGATTGTGAAGCCTTCAGCGAAAGCTGATAAGCGGTCAAAACGCCGCCTTTCCTGGCGTCGTCGCAGCCGGCATACGCCATGACGTGAGTGCCGCGAAGCCATCGGCCGTGGTGGTGAGCAGCAGTTTTTTGAATGGCCAAGCTTATTTCGAAAAACTCATTACGGGCTAATACAACTATCCGAGAAAGCGGGGGAAGGCCCGATTTATTCGAAGGAAATAATGACCTCCGGTGTCCCGGTATTCGCGACGGCCCACGCGTTTAAACAATTGACCCCATCACAAGTCGCAGACCCAACCTGTCCAGGGGCGCCTGAGCCGCTGCTTTCAACCATCGACGACCATGGACCAGGCTTATGAGAATGAACCCATGCGGCAGCACTCGTCGACCCGTTTGAAGAGTTGATGCTCCAACTCACACTTTTATTACTATCCGCGCACCCCTGCAGATAATTGTTACTGTCCTCCATGGAAATTTGGTATCGCTGGTTGGGTTCAAGGGAGATTTGGTAGGGTCCAAATTGATACATGCAACTACGGCCAGTGCGGGTGATAGTCAACGTAGTCGTTCCCTGGCAGTTATTGAAGGTAACCTTATGAACCGCTGATTTTACGCGGGGAGGCATTCGTTTAGGCGGAACGGAAGCGATTGAGTCACTAGTTGGGGAGAGGCAAGGCATCAATCCATCAGGACTTTGTCCCTCCTGTTTTGTCATTTTCTCTGCTGTGGTTTGTTGCGATGCGACCGCGCTGCCGACCGCCTCTGCCGCCCAGGCCAACTTCATTGCCGCACAGAGAAGGGTGAGGGTAGAAAGAACCATCCAGAACGCAACCGTCACCTCGGACCTGCGCCTTGGCCTGTCTTTGGGCGTCGAATCTATCGCCACATGCATTTCGCTCTCCATGGTTCAAAACTGGCCGACTGGTAACGTGCCGTATAGATGCGATGCTCCCCCCTACCGTCCGCTTTATGCACTCCCCTACTGCGGTGTTCCACGATCATATGCACCCGCGACACGCTGTTGAACGTGTCTGCGACGTGGTCGAGCAGATCCCGCGGGCGATATGAAAGAAAGCGTGTGCACGCGCTTGTGCGGGCCCACTGCGTCGACAGTGAAAATATGTCTTTCGTGTGGCAAAGGCGATTTGTATGTTTTCATTGAAAGTAGACAGTAACCTGCGGTGTCCCGGAATCCGCGGGGACCCACGTGTTTAAACAAACCTGCCCATCACAAGTCGCTTCCTGAACCTTGCCAGAAGCGCCTGTGTCGTTGTCCTCAATCTGCGACGACCATCTGCCGGGAGATTTGGAATGAATCCATCTGAAACCACTTACCGCCCCGTTCGAAGCGGTGACGCTCCAAGCCACCCACTTATCTGCCCCATCGCACCCATAAGTGTAATTGTTACTATCTTCCATAGTGAATTGATATTGCTGGTTGGGAGGCAGGGTAATTTGGTAAGGTCCAAAACCCCACATGCATTGACGATCAGTACGAATGATGGTCAATGTGTTATTTCCCTCGCAGTTATGGATGGTGATGACATGATTTCCTGATTTGTTGCCAGGAGGTATTTTCTTAAGATCGGCCGACGCAGTTGAGTCATTGCTTTTGCGAACGCAGGGCATGAGTCCATCAGGCCTTTGTGATCCCCATTCTATCGTTCTTTCTGCTGCTTTCTTTTGCGACGTGGCCGCGCTACCCGCTGCGCCTGCCGCCCCGGCCGTGTTCATAGCCACAAAGAAAAGTGAGAGTGCCGATATGGTCATCCAGAACGCAGCCGTAACAAATGACGTGCGTCTTGCACCAATTTTGGGTATCGAGTGTATTGCTAGGCGCATTTCGGTCTCCATAGTTCAATATTGGCTTACTCGGGTTGATGCAGTTTGATACCTTGCCCCTGGCGTCACTGGTCGCTTTTATTTCGTTTGGCTAATCCCGACGACGCGGACAAGAGTAGTTTCGTAGCAGCCCGCCGCAGCCTCCGAGTGCGGCTGAGCAGCCGTGTCGCCACAGTTGACCGGATGGCGTTCTAGCGCTCTCGGCCTTGTGAAAGACCCGCACGAGTGCCCTCACACCGAATCCGACTACATGAGCCTCAGACATCGTCTGCATGAAACCACCGGGTTAGACGGCATTTCATATCATTCTCTATTCGATGAAATTTATACAATGAGGACGTAAATTAAAGCTATCAATATTGATAGGAAAGCACCGTGTCAATAGTCATTGAACTGTAGGCAGTTTAGGTCGAAACCAACGTAAAACTCCGTGTTCAGCGGACGCTCCATCTTTTGAGAATCAACGAAAATTCAACGCAACAAGATCCGAATACCCGATAGTTTAAAGTTGTAAGAATTTTGAGTTCAATGTTCGCCGACAGGTGCTGGCGGAAAAGCCTTTGCGGACGCAAGCTGCCAATCCAATGGCCACAACGCCCGGGCGTCCCCGTCTGACCGCCTATGATCGTTTTGTGCAAGCCGTATGTTCAACAACAGGACATCATTGATGTCGCCGGGCTGGGGTAATCGACCGGCATATGCGGACTCTCATTAATCACTCAGCACGAGAAGCGATTCGTTTTCGCCACCTGAACGTATGGACATTTGTATCAGTGGAAGCTGGTTCTCTCGCTCAATCAGCGAAGTTGATATTCATGCAAGCGTGACCGCCCAGCGCGAGAAAGATGTGGTCAGTCTATGGGGAAAAATCGCCGACTGGTTTCTTGGCACCAAAACCGAGGCTGCCAAGGTCGCGCTTTTTCGCCTCGCTCACTCGGACACGCTGGCACAGCAACTGTCCTCGTTTTCTGAACTTAAACGGTATGTCGCGCCTGCACGGCAAGACTCGTTGACTTGGCGGATCTCCGACAATGACCCGCCCGTTTTCCGAATAGGGGATTTTGATATCTCGTGTCACGCTGCTACGGAAGACACCATGGCGAACCTCCCCCCCTTCGATCTAGAGGACAGATCCCGCCTGCTTTGTTCGATGCACTACGACGGCCAGAATGTTGTCTCCGAGTTTCATCATTTCGCGGCAGAAACCTTATCGTTGCCAGAATCGGACAGGAACGCCGATGCGGTGCTCGAGGCCCAGGAGAGGTTTCTGAACCTGACGCCCAGCCTGCTCCATGCCCTGAAGCTCATTGGCCTGCCCGAAAATGACGTCCAAGGCGATTTCGCTCGTGAAATTAGTGAGACAGTCGAGCACATGATCTTTCAAATGACGGGAGACGAGGACACCGGTGTACGGGCGGCTCGGAATGCCGAGAACCTGTTGATCTTTGCCAGCGATATCATGCGCAACAATGCGCCGGACACACCGCTCCCTCCTAGTGAAACCGTCCAATCACATGGCTTTGGGCCGTTTCCGACCGGCAACTCGCTAGCTGCCCTTCGTCTTCGTGCAGAATATTCGCGTGAATCCTTGCTGCGCTCCGATGCCACACTTGATCTGGCCACCCGTCTGTCCAAAGCCCGCGATGTAATCGCCGACATTCAACTTCGTGCGAAGAATTCCGGTGAAGACGTCTCCGACGCCGTGCTCGAGACGATCACTGACCTGTTCCAGGCCGGCGAATTGCACGAGGCGAACTTCGTCTACGCGGTGTTCGCCGAACGGTATCCGGGTAATGCAAACCATGTTGCGAGCAAAATGCCCCCCGAGGTGCTCCACCACTATCGGACGGCGGGCGATCTCGACGCTGACTATCTCGGCGGCTAGCGCGTGACGACGTGACAGACGCAGAATCCGAAGTAAGAACCGATTGCCACTCGGCACCATCATCCGCCGTTTGCGTAGCGCAACAGCGCCCAAAGATGCTGGCCGATACCGCCGGCGACGGCATCAAATATCTGCTCCTGGACTTCTGGCGTGGGATGGTCCCCGGCCGCTGCCGGGCCGGCGCGCGCAAACGCACGGTTCAGTTCGCTATCGATGACATCCGCTTCTTGACGAGAAAGCCCGAGCCGTTTCAACGCCTGCAAGGCGGATGCACGCCGATCCCGGAATTGCAAAAATTCCGCACTGAACGTACCTCGTCGAATTGCCCATTCGACTCCACTGCTATGAATCCGTACCAATCCCCTGACAGTTGTCGATCGAGCCGGCCGAACGAGGGGCGGCCGACGGTCTAAAGCCACGCCTTCTCCCGTGCGAGAATCCGTTGCAGACGACGTAGCCGCTGTTGGTGACGACCTCCTTCTGGCCGAGCTTCGCGCCGTCGACCTCGTGATTGCTGTCGGCTCACGTGCCGACGCGTCCTCGGGAGCCCGCCTTTGTATGTCCTGGAGTCGCGCCGCATCAGCGATGCGACGCAACGATGTGCCATCCCCCTTGAGTGCCGCATTCACGGCGCTGACCAGTCCACCGCTCCGATGTTCGACCAATACTCTCAATTCGCCGGACACCGTGTCCTTGAGTGGCGGCTGGAGCTTCTCCGCAATCGCTCGATAACCCAATCCGTCCTGCCCTTGTAGCGCAGGAAATTTCCCTGCGCTCCGGATTCGATCGACTGCCTCGTCAAAGGGTAAGTACGGATGATTCGTTGTGCCATCGACCGTCACGCTACCTGACTGGGCGGCGTCGGACGGCGCGCGCAATGCCGGATCCGCGGCCAGAAGCGACTCGACGGGTGTCTTGACAGTGGCTCCGGCAGAATTGCGGCCACCAGTCGAGGCATCCACCCGATGGCGATCACCGCGCGTCAGGTCCAGGAGAGTATTCAAGAGCGCCTGCTTGCTTTCGACACCGCCGCCCCGGGGGAATAGCAGTTCTTGACTCCCCCTGTCGAGCTGGCCAAACGCAGCAAGTTCAATCGAAGTCGTGGCGTGCTGCGCCAACGCGCCCAGAGACGCGGCAGAGAATCTCGACTGCTCCGGGACACCCTCCGTCAATTGCGAGGCGTATTCGCGCAGTACATTCGTTGGCTGCCAGCCTCCGGCTGCCTCCGCGGCCCCATTGGTCAACATGTGCGGTGGGAAATTCCTGATGGCGGAGCGCAGTTGCGTCGACAGCTTACTGTTCACACGGCCAAACTGGAGTGGCGATGTCCGGAACTCTACCTGTGCCGTGAGTCTATCGCCAACCGTTTTGATGTCGTCCAGCAGCACTTCCAGCACCGCCCGCCGTATTGGGCGCCCACGCGCCTGGGAAGGCGGCTCAGGGATCGCATATCTCGCAAGCGTCCGGTTCAACAACAGCTGGAGCGTTGGCCGGACGGTTACCGGAAAATAGTAGACGCGCCCGATCTCGATCTCGAAACCGATGTGCGTCGAAGACTCCGTTCGAATCTGACTGGCAATATCTGGGCGCGGCGCAGCGGACTGCGATGCCACCGACCGATCACTGGCGTCCTGTGAGTGATCGTCGCCCGACGGAACCGCCAGGGGTATGACGGGTTCGCCGGCCTCTTCCTCGCGGCCGATTCGTTCCGGTTCGTCGGCAGCCTGCTCCAGCAACGGCGTGTCGGGCAATCGGAGCGCGTCGCGCGGAGGAACCTGTACAAGTCGAACAGGCGCGCCGATTTGGCTGGACACAGCAGGTCGTGCGCCGGAAAGCGCTCCGCTCCTGCGTTCCAGTCGCCTTTCGGGTTGCCTCACAGGCCGTCGCCCTCCCGATCCCCCGCCACGTTCTCCCCGCGCCGAAGAAGAGAAGCTCCCCAAGCCCGCCCCGCCCTCAAACGAGGCCCGAATTGCTCTGACGACGGCGGCAGCATCACCGAATCGCTGCCAGAGGCTGCGAGACTTGATCCATTCGTCGAAGGTAGCGATGATCCGCGCAGCCTCATCAGGCGCGTCGGCTTGAGCAAGCCGTGCAACTTCGGCCACGATCGGGGATTCGGGCATCACCCGATTGGGCGAGCGCCCGATAAAGATAACGCGCTGTACCACCCCCCGCCCATCGGGCACTGCGCGCCCCTCCTTCGCGACGTCTGGTGCGGAATCGCTGATAACCCGCTGCAGCGCCTGAAATTGCAGAGTCCGCCGGCCGCCGTGCAGCAGGTCCTGCATCCGCGCATGCGTGCTGGAGGCCGGGCGGTTGTCCTCGATCCCATGCGTCGTGCGGAACTCGGCACGAGGGTCGTCAAGGCGCTTCGCTTGCTCTGACTCCACCAGCACATGCTCTTTCATCGCATCTCACCTTACAGAGGGGGCTCCGAGAGAGTGCATTTCCGATGGGCTACCGATTTGCCGACGGTACGTTGAAGATGTAGTAGTACGCGACGACGCCGACAAACACCAGCAGAATGATGGCAGCGACCGCCAACCACTGGCGACGTACGTGTCGATGGCCAGTCGATCGATCCCGTGCAGACCGCGAGTCGTGGTCCACGTGCGGCCGTCTTCGTCGATCGCGATCCATCCAAGTGCGTCATTCCTGAGCAAGCCCACTCGATGGTTCATACCGGGAGACCTGTTGAGAGCTATGTGTAGTCGACCAATGGATCGAGCGTCATAGCCCAATCCCGTACAGCTTGAGTCCCATGTGCTGACTTTCACCCAGGGAAGAAGCGCATCAACGATCATTTTGTGTTTCAACTGGCGCCCCCCTTTTCACCGGGCGGTTCACTCCCAAGGACGAAACACGCGAGCCCCACTTCGGTATTGCACGAGGCGCTCTTCCCATCGTTGCAGCCAACGGGTCCGTATCTCAGACGTAGACGCCCCCTTATTGCCTGCGGCAACAACAGGACTCCCTTCTCCCCAATTTTCGTACGCGTGCAAAAATCTCCCCCTGTCCAAGCCTTGTGTTCTTAACCGCCACACACCACCAGCACCGCGCTCGCCCACAGGCTCAAAACCCAATCTGGTTAACATGCGCACATCCTGGCTTTTCTCACTGCCGGTCCGACCGCGCGGACGAGTCCAGATCAATGCAATATCGGTCCCGTCCTCATCGGTCGCCTCAACGAGGCGGCCGGCAGCACGCTCCCCGCGATACCAGGCCTCCGGAGTCATCGTCCTGCGGCCCAGGCCTGTCCTATAGGGAGCCAAGCGGTCAAGTTCGCCGCCCTGAGGTTGCCAGCTTGGGCCTGGGGCATCGTGCAAACCTCTCCCATGTGGTCGTCCCGAAAAATTGAGCCGATGCTCGGCGCCTCCAACGATGCGTCCGGAAAATTCGTAGATTTTGTTTCCGAAATGGTAAAAGGCGTCATCGGTAACTGTTGTTGCTGCTACAACCTTTTCTGTGATTTTGGGAATAAATTCTAGTGACGTCCTTAATCCGGCTCTGGCGCCAATCGCCAGCAGATCCTCACCAGGGATAAAAGAGCCAACGGCCAGCGCAAATTCCATGCCGGCAGTTATCCAGAGCCCGGCGGATGGACTCACGTCGGCGAGCTCAGATACGATCTCGCCCTCCTTGAGAATTTGCTCCGGGCTGGGCAGACCGCCCAGAAAATCGCTGAGCTTATTAGTAAAGTCCCATAAATCGTCCCAGCCAAAGTGTCCAGTCGGGTCGCTGTAGTTGATGGGATCGCCCGAGCAGTAGGCATAGGAATTAAAACCGCCAGCACCAAACGGGCTATAGGCGTCGGGCGCATTAAAGCGGCCGAGGCCAGGCAGGAAGAGGCGGTAACCATTGCCAAGTGCGTAGCCCTCCAGCACCGGATCGCGCCATTGGCCGTTGTAGGCCAGGACGGAAATCGGCTCGCCATCGGTCTCGACTTCTTGCCCATAGGGACCATAGCGATGCTCCTCGATCGACCGGCCATCGCTGACGCTAAGCACCGAGCCCATGTCGTCGGTACTCAACAGCCAGACGGCGCCGCCATTCTGGGCTGAGGAGGCGGAATACTGCGCCTGCATTCCGGCTACACCGGGAATAAGACGGGTATGCCGCTGCGATTCCTCGAGATTAAGAAGCTGCCCACCGTCGTAGAAAAATAGCGTGGCATCCGGGTGATTGTCTTGCGTTCGCCTGTAGATGCGATTCAGGGCGTCATAGGCATATGTGCTTCGACGCTGCGTATTCATGTTGTGCGCGGCGGCTACGCGACCGAGCGAATCGTAGGTAAGCCGAAGCCCCATCCCGTCGTCGATGATCCGGCCGGCGGCGTCGTATTTGAGCACCGCGACTGCGGGATAGCGGGGATGCGTGTTGGACACCTGGGTCAGTTTGCAGGGATCGCCCGGATCGTCGTAGGAGAAGGTGGCACGGTTTTGCTGCCCATCGGTGAACGATGTGACGATCGATGTGATGTTGCTGCAGGCATCGAATGTAAAGGTCTGGGCTGCCATCGCCTGACCGTAGCGATCACAAGGCGCGCCACTTCCAGCGCACGACCATTTCACAAGCCGATTGCGGTTGTCATAGTCGAAGGCTTCCGTCCGATAGGCCGCGCCGTTGCGCAGGGTGGTGCGCGCGGTGACTTGGTCCAGAACGTTCCAATCCTGGCGAATCTGCCAAGTCAGCCCGCTGCTTTTGTCCTGGACGGTGCGCAGCGTCTCGCGCCCGAAATCATCGAGTTCGTCGATGGTGGTCTGAATGGCATGCGTGCCCGTCTGGTCATAGGTGATCCAACTCCGTACCCGGTTCAGGTCGTCACGAACGATGCCATCGACCTTCACGGCATCGTCCGCGATCTGCCTGACGCGATCGTTGGCATCCCAGGCGACGTCGCGCCTGGCCCCATCCACGTGGACATAGCCGCGCAAGGAACCGTCCACCGTGTAGGCGGAGTAGGACATCTCGCGCGTATTGCCGTCGAAGTCGAATGCCTGCTTTTTCAGACGCCCCGAGGCATAGGTGGTAAATTGGATCTTCGCGGCGCCGGCGGTCGCTGCGGTGGGCAGCCCCGTGTGTGGCTCGTATTCGAACTGCTGGGAGAGAGCTTCGATCGGGGCGGCGGCCAGTGGCGCCGTAGACACCGACGCGAGGGCGTCGCCGAGTTCAGGGACATAGGCGTAGGTCCGCTTGACGCCATCAGGCGTCGAGATTTGCGATGGGCGACGGTCCGCGTCCGTGGCGTAGGCATATTGCCAACCCCGACCTCCAACCTTCGCGCCGGTCAAACGTCCCAAACCGTCAAATTGCCGCGTCCCCAACACGGCGCCATTGATCGCAATGGCGGTAGGCTGGGTAGCCGGAGAGTCGGGGCTATATTGGTACGACACGACTGTCTGATCAGGCAGCGTTACCTTGTCAACACGATTCCAGTCGTCGTAGCGATAAGTCACGGTATGGCCCAGTTCGTCGGTCACGCCGCGCAACCGATATAGCCCGTCATACGCCATCGAGCGGGTACTGTAAGGCGTGAGGGCATCCTTGACGGTATAACGTTTTATCTCGATGGGCACCCCGCCCGGGTTGGTACGGCTTTCCTGGCGGCCAGTGGCCATGCTCTTGCCTTGGCGATACACCCGTTGCGTCAGCGCGATCGGGTCGGAAATCCCGATATGCCGAATCGTCCCGTTGTCATAGTTGAAGGCGACGCTCGAAATCTGCGCCCAATCGTCATACTCGACGGAGCCCCCCAGCGAACTGGTCTGATCCCGAGTCGGCGTGGCGCCCCAATAGTCAAAATCGATCGCTTCGGCCAGGCGGCCGAGTTCATCGTAGAACTGGAGGCTCGTCTGATGCCAAGTGTCCTCCTGCGCGGAACCATCGACGTCATTTATATCCGTGTAAAGCAGCCTGTGCTGACCATCCAGGCCATGACGCGTTTTGTTATGGAGGGCGTCGGTTACCGTGACGAGGAAAGATTCCTCCAGTCCATCACTCAACGCATACTCGTAGGTTGTGACGTTCTGGTACGCCGTTCCCGGATTCGCGGTCACGGCAGTGACCCGGCCCAGCCCATCATAGTCGTAAGTGGTCACGCGATCCTTTGCATCGACCTGTTTCCACAGACGCCCGGTGAACTTCGAATATTGCGATTGCGTTGTCCAGCGCAATTTATCGTAGGCACTGAACGTATAGGTGAACAGGAGGGCGCCGTGGCGATCAGCGTCGTCGGCGCTGTCGAGGGTCTCCGTCCAGGTGTAGGCGTGGCCCGCATCGTTATCCGGATAATGCGTGAAGACTTGACTGAGCAGTCGGCCCGCGTTGATCGCGTCCTGAGCATAAGTGAACGTTTGCCTGGACAGCAAACGGACATCGGCCGACCCCGATACATCCGACGGCGGCGGGTAGATGTTGGTGTGAGATTCTTCGGTTCTCAGCACAAGCGAATCGATGCCGTTTCCCCCCGAGGGGCATTGATCGTATCGGTATTGAATCTGCTGCGTCGGGGTGTCGGAATAAGCGGAAGGCGCCGGCGTCGCGGTGATCGACTTTATGAAGCATCGCATCGCAGAGGGCGCCGGGGGACATCCAGTCTCGCCGTGCTCATCGTAATAGACCCACTCGCTTGCAGGACCTTCCGTGATTACGCCATCGCTATCGGTACGTTTGCCGGCTCGATGAAGCTGATTTCCCCAATCGTCCCACGCATAGCGAATTTCCTGCGAAGCCGAGCGGGAAGCATCGCGCCAGGTGACCTTGTGCGCAACGGGCAACTGAAAATAAGCCGGCTGATCTTCGAACGCTTGCCCCACGATCGCGCCATATGATATTTCCTTCGTCGAAACAGTGCTGCCGCATTGAGTGCTTTGCTCGACGAGCAAATGGAAATTATCGTAGCTCCGATTGATCCTGGTCGTTTTCCCCTGACATTCCCAGGTTTCGGTGGAACCGTACCGATAGTTCGTCCGCACGCCATAAAGGTTATCTTGATCGTTCTTCCAGTCGACGCCGGATTGATAACCCAGGAAGTTATGACTCGTATAGGTGAATTCGACTTGTAAAGGCGGGGCTTCCGTTTGCTGCCGGCCTTGCGTCGGTCCGGAGTATCGGTTGAAACGATAGACGGTTGGCAGCGCGGGAAGTCCGGCCGAATCCGGAAAACGATTCCCTCGACCGTCTTTGTAATAGGAGGCGCGTTCGACCAGCCCCCCGGGCGCACTCACCTGGGCTAACCAGTCTCCCCAGACATCGGAGACCCACTCGTATTCCAGGTCCCAGTCGAGAGGGGTATCGGGGCCGAGACACAGATTCCTGACCCTGGTGAGCAGCGCGCCACTGAATGATAGTTCGACGTCGTACGCTTCCTCAGGTTGGTCCGGGAAGAAGCGCAGCACCGTCTCGGCCGACCGGTAGTCGATAGTCAGTAAAGTGCTGCTGGCGTCGTTGACCGCGAGGAGCTTGGGTGGATTGACCGAAAAATCCCAACTCAAGGTCATCATGTGGCCAGCCACACTCAGGAGGTTGGTTGGCACCTTGACGGAAGCCGCCTTGGCCGGACCGGAAAGGACCTCGACCTCGCCGGACTTGTGGATCACCTTATAACAGTCGCCATAGCGTGGATCCTGATGGTCTTTCTCGTACTTTTCGAAGCGAAGATCCAACAACTTGTGCTGCAGCAGCACTTGTTCGACCCTATCGAGTTCGCGAACCTTGATTTGCTGCCCGGTGGACAGCGACAGTAGCCCACTGCTCCTGTCATAGGAAGTGAAGCCGAGGGCGACGCCCTTGCCGAACCCCTTGTTGGCGACGATGTCCGGCACAAGCAAAGCGGAGAGCGGGCTATAGCCTATTTGAATCGGCACGACCGGACCTCGCCCCCCATTGCCCAGAAGACGGCCGAGGGGAAGACTGAGGTTGTAGATTCCCGTGCGGGGATCGACGCCGCCGGCAACAGCACCAACGAAGTTGTTGGCCTGGGTAAAAAAAGGAGGCGTGTTGTTCGTCGGAGTGCCCATTTCACTTTCCTCGGAAATGATCCGTCAAACTAGTTCACGATGGTCGGGAAAGTTCCGGTCCCGGACGGATCCCAACTGGGATTAGCCCCCGCTTTCACGGAAAGCAGCCCGTTTCCCCCGTTGAAGACAACAGTAAACAAATCGCTGTTTCCATACTGATCGTATATGCTTACCTGCGTATCCTCGAATATAGTCGGGGGAAAATTGACGGCACCGAGCGTTATTTCAGGAAGTAACAGGTAATATATTCCAACACCGTTTTTTTCGCCCCCATCACTTAGTACTCCCTGCCCCCAAATCGGGCTGTTTGAATCGTTATTTGCATAACCAATAACGGCCCTGCAGAACACGACAGCCGCATCGGGATCCCATATATATGACGCATAGAACGATGCCATTGGAAAGAGGCCAAATTGATCCACCCATGGGGCGGAGGCCATCTTGCCTTTGGTCACGGTATATTTTTCTATATAAAATCCCGCATCAGTAATTTTCAAATAACTTGCGTACTGTCTATAGGTTGCGGTGATTCGTCCGTTTTCGGTGCTAAGCGTAATATCGCCGAGTTTATTTGAATCGACGGTGATATTGGTCAGGTTGTAGCGTTTCGGGGGGAGTGTCTCGATCGCGACAGATGAGTGATCGGTTGGATCCGTCCGACTGGAAGCCGCTGTCTTGCCGCTGGCCATGGTCAACTGGGCGCCAATCGTAAGTGGGGTAACTGCCGGCGTGGGGGAGCAGGAAAGATAGAGCTTGAACCTGGATTTTTCCTCGGAATCGCCCAGATCGGACGATTGAGAAGCAGTCTCCATGGCATGAGGAAGATGATGGAACTCGTTTTCCTGATCTGTGAACGACCATCCCTGTGGGAGGGCATCACCACTCGTATAGTCGATGAGTTGCAGAGTCGGTTGCACCCTGTCGAGCACATCCTGGCTGAGCGGCACAGCATTGCCATTGGCGTCCTCCGCTGTGATGAAAACCAGAATGCCGATCTGATTCAGGCCGTTTGCGTAAATCGCCCCCTCTTCGAGGCCGGATTCGGTAATAAGCTCGATCAGCGTTGTTGACCATGCGTGTTGCCAGTAACTGTCGTTTTTCCCATAACCGGGAAAGGGATGACTGCTTGACGGGCCGTCGAACTGGGCTATGAAATAGTCCCCCACGGTATTGTCCTGGCTCTTGTCACTGGCGCCAACGATGAAAATATCGCCTGTCTGGGCCGAATCACCCCATGCCTTGGGGTTCTCATAAGTTCCTGTGTTGGAATCAGTCGTTTTCGTCTTCATGAAATCACCTCCAATTTTGCGATGACGAGTGGCTTAGAGCAGGACGAATTTTGGTTTCATACTCCAGTCGGATGGCGACATGATATTCCCCGTCTTTGGATCCAGAAGCTTGATACCGCCAAGGTAGTCAACAAAGAAATTCACGGCCTCTCTTTGATTCCCATTTTGACCTATCAAAATTCCGATGGCATAACCAGAGGCGACATTCTCTATATTCTCATACGCATCCATTGAAGCGTATGCCTTGAACACATAGCTCAGATCGTCGCTTTTTATAATGTCGCCTTTTTCCTCCATGTTTGGCAGGGGAGAATTATTGTAGATATCCTGCACAACACTATCGAACATTGCCACGAATTTTCTATCCTGACGCGTTGCGTAAGCGTTTGTTATTATGGTTTTCGGCCAGGCGTCGGAAACCAGCGAGTATATGGTTGATTCTGCGTAAAGTAGCTTGAAGATGGAGAAGCTGGTGTAGTTTCCATTGCTGCCAGTCCACCAGACAGTCCTGCCTGCACCTGGCGTTCCATCCGCCATCAAATGAAGATCAAGTCCGGAATTTCCTTTCTCGCTATGATGAAAGACGTTGTCTTTGAAGTACCCACTTAACGCCTCATATCCATCGATCGTTTTCTTGGACGACCACTTGGCGGGCAAAAGAGATGAACTCCCGGTTTTCTTCAAAAGGCGAACGCCATCATCAAGTGCTCCGAAATACATGAAGGCCGGGTTTGCTTCGACAGGCGCCTTGTCAAAACTAACACCGTGCATCCACGCACGATTGTAGGATTCCGGGGTGGAGATAATTGCATTTAGAATATCCCGCTCCTCTCCGCTTACACCGACCAATGCCGCGCGCTCCCAATCGCCACTGGTCGATCCGAACGAAAGGATGATATAAAGCTCTCCCGGGATGACATTTTTTGGATCGACGAATGTCATCGCCTTTTCAATGTCAACGGCGCCTTCTTTGGCAATTTTATTTTTCACCGTCCGCGCCCCGCCTTCAGTTTCATATTTATCACGCGCTGCTTTTTTTACTACAGTCTTGCTCGTTGTCGATTTTTTCATGTTTCCACTCCATGTATTTTTAGTGGACACAAAAAACTGGGATTTACAGACTTGCAACAGATATTCAAGAAATCGAAAGCAATCACTGTTATTGATTAGGCATCGACGAGCTGGAGTCGAGCTGCCTGGCGGTTGGACTCGTGTGCAAAATGTCCTGATACGCGCGGGTGGGTGCCGGACGCGGCGAAAATGACGGGAAACCACCCTCGCTGCATGAGATCGAACAGAAAGCAGGCCGCGGCGCGTCACCAACCCAAGGGGGCAAACGAGACACATGCTCGCCGAATCACCATGAGGCCACATGCGCCGGTCATAGCCAACTATCCGGATTGTTAGTACGCATATCGAAACATTACGTCCATTATCTGGACGTTCCCCCTTCGTCAGAGCAGGCGAAATGCAATGAAGCCAACGCACGACCAACGGTGACGGACTCCGAGGTGCTTCCATTGCGGAGCGCTCAATGCCGCCGGCGCCGACGTTTGGTGGTGCGGGCTATGCGCAGTCAGGAGATGAAACGAACGGTTCAACGTCAATGGATCTCGACATCGAGCACGGCGCACAAGGCTTGACATTGGTCTCCGAGACCGCTCGAACGGCCGCGCCCAACAGCGTCTGGTGGATGTTCCTGTTGCCGTACAACTTCATCGAAGACTTCTTCATCATCTCCCATGTCTCCAAATCGCTGGAACGGGAATCGCGAACCCACCCGGCGCTGGCCGGGTTGCGCTCTTTTGGGCGGGCCAGCGGCTGGGGATGGTGCTCGGCCCAAGTCATCTCATTGATTCCTACTGTGCTCGGCTCCTGGGCAGGCGGACTTGCCCTGGTGCTCTGGCTTTGGCATTGGGGATTCATACGCCGCATCAAGCGGCGGCTGGTGAGTGCTCGGACTTAGTTTCGCAAGCGCCAACACCCAGCCGATCGCCCTGCACGGGCCGCGCCATAAACCAGCCGGGGACCATCATGCAATGCCTGAAGGTGCGACATGCGACCTGCGAGAATGGCCCCGAGCGGCGCCGCAAATTTAGCCCTCCGCCGCCTGGCTCGCTTGTCGTGGCGGGCCTGTCACGCGGAGCCGGTACAATCGGGGGGGAAAATAGCTCAGGCAATCACTTGCGATGACGT
The DNA here is from genome assembly GCF_000815105.2 of Pandoraea pulmonicola. Lineage (NCBI taxonomy): Bacteria > Pseudomonadati > Pseudomonadota > Betaproteobacteria > Burkholderiales > Burkholderiaceae > Pandoraea > Pandoraea pulmonicola. The sequence continues at coordinate 4,408,923 of NZ_CP010310.2, forward strand.
CTGCTTCACCTGTCCGACTCCTTTCGTCCGTCTCTTCGGTACTTTCTGTCCTACCTTCGCGGGGCGCATGGGGACTCGCCGTGCTCGCCGCCGCCCTCGCCGGTTGCGCCGGCCCTCGACCAGGCGCCACGTCGCAGGGCGCGCCCGCGTCGCCGGCCGCGGCGAGTGTCCCGCCCCATCCCACACCTACCGCCGAAGCGCCGCGGGCTTTCGCCCCACTGCCCTGGTGCGTGCAAACCTCGCTGCGTGAAGAGGACGACCTGATGCGCAACTTCGGCGGCATCCCCGCCGGCGTTCGTCGCATCGAGGAAACGCGCTTCATCGCCAGCTACGATCGCAGCACGGGCAAGGTCGGACCGCTAGACAACGGCAACCGCTTCGTGATGGAGTTCGATCCCCAGGGTCATCTGCTCGCGAGCACCGACCGCGGACGCTACACCTACAGCGCCGACGGGCGCCTGCACAGCATCGACGGTGCGCCCGTGGACTGGGAAGGCGACAACGCGTGGGTCGTGCACGGCGCCACGCGACGCGGCACATGGAAGGAACAGGTGCGTCAGGAAGGCGACAACCTCGAATGGACGCGCCGCATCGTCGCCGCCGCCAACGGCGTCCACCATCGCCGCGCGGACAGCCTGCAGACGCGGCTGTTCGACGACGAATGCTTCGCGCTCTCGCGTCAGTGGGAGGCGGCCAACGAGGCACGTCAGGTCGTCACGGCCGACGGCAAGGTGCGTGCCGCGCCGAAAGTCGTGTCCTACCGGACGTTCGCCAGCGTCGAGCGCAAGCCGGACGGCAGCCGCATCGTGCGCGAGAACGGCGCGGCAGCGTTCATCGACGGCCAATGGCTGCCGCTCGCGTGGGACAACGAGGTTTCGGAGTATTCGCCCCGTCACGAACTGACGCGCGTCACGCGTACCGACGCCGAGACCGGCGAGCGTCACGTGTCCGAATATCACTACAAGCACGACAGCCGCGGCAACATCGTGCGCGTGGTCATCACCTCGCCCGCCGAACCAGGCGAGAAGGTCGACCCGTTCGCCAACGTCTTCGTGCGCAAGCTGACCTACTTCGACGCGTCCCCAATCAGCGCGACGAACGCACCCACCACGACCGGCCCGACGAATCGGGGGACGCCGGCAGCGGCGTCGCCGGCCTCCGCTCCGGCGCCGGACACGGCTTCCACGCCATCGGCATCGACACCCACGTCCGAATCGGCTCCGTCGGCCTCCCGCCCGGCCGACAACCAGCTTACGTCGGCAAAGTAAACCGGAAGGTCGCCCCCTGCCCGTCCTGGGCGGACGTCTCCACCAGCGAGATGCGCCGCCCATGCAGTTGCAGAATGCGATGCACGATCCGCAATCCCAGCCCGCCTTCCCGGCGGGCGCCCCCCACCGTGAACGGCCGCTCGAAGAGACCTTCGCGTGCACTCTCGGGAATGCCCGGCCCGGTGTCGCTCACCAGCACCTCGATCTCCGATCCGCTCGGCGCCACGGCCACGGTGATCTCGCCGCCCGGTGGCGTATAGCGCAGCGCATTGTCGAGCAGGTTCGTGAAGACCCGCTCGATGAGGCCCAGGTCCGCCCGCGCAACCGGAATTTGCGGCGCGAGCTTCGCGCGCAGCGCCACGCCGCGCGACTCGGCGCTCAGCTCGAATTTCTGAAAGACGTCCTGAATCAGATCGGTGACCGAAAACGGCTCGGCCTCGGGCTGCACGAAGCCGTGCTCGAGTCGCGCCAGTTCGAACAACGATTGCGCGAGCGCCCCCACCTTGCGACTCTGATCGAGCGCGATGCCGAGGTAGCGCCGCCGCTCCGCGGGCGTGAGCGTGGCGTCCTTGAGCGATAGCGTTTCCAGGTAGCCGTGCAGCGACGACAACGGCGTGCGCAAGTCGTGCGAGATATTCGCGATCAGCTCGCGCCGCTCCTGATCCTGACGCGTGAGCGTACGCCATTGCTCGCCGAGCCGCTCGACCATCTGACGGAACGCGCGTTCGAGCACCATGATCTCGTCGTTCGGACGCGCCTGCTGCGACGCGAGCTCATCGGCCGACATGGCGGGCAGCGGCGCCGGCGCCGCGTCGATGTCGAAGTCGCGCACGGTGTCGGTCAATCGCCGCAACGGCCGCGTGATGAGCGCGAACGCGGCCAGACCGGCCAGCAGACACAGCGCCGCCACCATGCCGATCGACCACAGCGCGGTATTGAGCGCGACGCTCGTCGCCCCGCGCTCGGCGAAACGATCATGCGCTTCACCGAGCAGCACGACATAGACGTAGCCGACCTCGCGGCCGTCCACCCGCAAGGGCGCCGCGCTGAACACCTTGCGCACCTCGGCATTGCGCGGGTCGTCGCCGTAGATCGGCAGCGCCTCGCCGTCGAGCAACCGGCGCACCGGCGCCAGATCGATCCGCGTGCGGCGCAGGCGTCCCTCGGGCGCGGCGTGCCCGGTGATGTGCCCCTGTTCGTCGAGCAGATACACCTCGACGCTCGGATTGACGACCATCAACTGACCGAAGAGACGCCGCACGGCGTCGGGCTTCATGCCGTTCGCGTCCATGAGCTGCGCGTTGGCCGCGATGTGCTCCGCGAGTCCCCGCGAGAGCCCCTGGATCACCTCGGCTTCATGCATGCGGTTGGCGCGCACCTGCATCCAGGCGGACGTGCCGCTGCACACCAGCAGCAGGATGGCGAAGACGAGCGACAGGCGCTGCGTGAGAGAGAGATTCCAGCGGCGCATCATGCGGCTCCGGCATCGGCGCCCGGGCCCTCGGCCGCGAACTTGTAGCCACGCCCCCACACCGTGAGGATGCGCGTCGGTTGTGCGGGGTCCGTCTCGATCTTCGCGCGCAGGCGGTTGATGTGGGTGTTGACCGTGTGTTCGTAGCCTTCGTGCTGATAGCCCCACACGGCGTTGAGCAGATCCATGCGCGAGAACACCTTGCCGGGTTGACGCGCGAAGAAGTAGAGCAGGTCGAATTCGCGCGGCGTGAGATCGAGACGCTTGCCGCCCAGCGACGCCTCGCGCGCGATCGGATCGATGAACAAGCCGGCGATCGCGAGGCTCCCCGCCTCCATGCGTGCATTGCGCGCGAGCGCTTCGACCCGGCGCATCAGCGCCTTGACGCGCGCGACCAGTTCGAGCACCGAGAACGGCTTGGCCAGATAGTCGTCCGCGCCCAGCTCCAGTCCGAGAATCCGGTGGACTTCGCTGGAGCGGGCGCTCGTGATGATGATCGGGGTGTAGCGGGTCATCTCTCGCGCGCGGCGGCAGATTTCCAGGCCGTCGACGCCGGGCAGCATCAGGTCGAGAATCAGCGCGTCCCAGCCGCCTTCCGCGAGGCGTCGCAACCCTTCGTCGCCGTCGGCGCAATGCACGACTTCGAAGCGCTCATCGCGCAAATGCAGCGCGAGCAGATCGGCGATATGCACGTCGTCTTCGACGAGCAGAACACGGCGCGGCGATTCCATCGGCAGGACGGCTCCCGGGAGAGTGAGTCTTGGAGGCCCCATTGTGCGCAGTTCGGGCACCGTGAGGTATCACGAATTGTTTAATTTTACGTGAGGACTTCGCCACCGCCGGCACACTACCCTTCAGTCATCGATCCGGGGCGCGATCGGGGGCGGATTCCCGCTGCAGGCCGTGAGCCGCCTCGCGCCCCACGCCGGATCGCCCACTCACCGGAGGATGTCATGAAGCTGTCCGATCGCCACTTGGCCGAAGCGTCACATGCGGCCACCGCTCCCGCTGGCGCTGCTGGCCCGTCGCGGCGCGTTTTCCTGCTCGGCGCCACGGCCGCCGCTGCCGCCGTGACGGCCGGGCTGGTGCCGCGTCTCGTGCGGCCGGCGCGCGCCGAGAACGTCCACGGCGCCCGTGCCGACGAGCACTTCGAGGTCGCCTACAGCGACGCCGAATGGCGCAGGCGCCTGAGCCCCGCGCAGTACGAGGTCCTGCGTCGGGAAGGCACCGAACGGCCGTATTCGAGTCCGCTCAACGACGAACACCGTGCCGGCACCTTCGCCTGCGCCGGATGCGCCCAACCACTCTTCTCCTCTCGCACGAAGTTCGACAGCCACACCGGCTGGCCAAGCTTCTGGACGCCGCTGGAGCATGCCGTGGGCACTCGCACCGACCGGACCTTCGGCATGGTTCGCACCGAAGTCCATTGCCGCCGCTGCGGCGGGCATCTGGGCCATGTCTTCGACGACGGTCCGAAGCCGACCGGCCTGCGCTACTGCATGAACGGGCTGGCCATGACATTCCACCCGCAAACCACCTGAACCCTGTCGTCCGTAGAGGGCGACGCCCCAAGGAGCGCTTCATGACCTTGCTCATCCTGGCCTACCTCGGCGGGATTCTGACCATCGTCAGTCCATGCATACTGCCGGTGTTGCCGTTCGTCTTCTCGCGCGCCGGTCAGTCGTTTTCGCGCAGCGTGCTGCCCATGCTCGCGGGCATGGTGCTGATGTTCGCGCTGGTCGCCACGCTCGCCGCCGTGGGCGGCAACTGGGTGGTGCAGGCGAACCGGTACGGACGCTGGCTGGCGCTCGTGCTCGTCGCACTGTTCGGCGCGACCCTGCTGTTCCCGAAGCTCGCCGAACGTCTCACGCACCCGCTCGTCTCGCTGGGCGACCGTCTGTCGCAATCGGCGCGGCACGACGGCAGCCAGGCGGCCGACGCAGGCACCCGCCCTGGCGCGTCGTTCCTGCTCGGCATCGCCACCGGCCTGTTGTGGGCGCCGTGCGCGGGGCCGATTCTCGGTCTCCTGCTCACGGGCGCGGCGTTGCAAGGGGCGAGCATCGGCACCACGCTGCTGCTGATCGCCTATGCCGCCGGCGCCGCCACCTCGCTGGCGCTGGCGCTGCTCGTCGGCGGACGCGTGTTCACCGCCATGAAGCGCTCGCTGGGCGCCGGCGAGTGGATTCGCCGCGTGCTCGGCGGCCTGATGCTCGCCGGAGTCGCCGCCATCGCCCTCGGCCTCGACACCGGTGTCCTTGCCCGGATATCGACCGCCTCGACAGGCGGTATCGAGCAAAAGCTCGTCGAACAACTGGGCGGACGCCGCAATCCAGCGAACGCGATGCTGGGCAACGCCCCGGCTGACGCCAGCGCCGACATGAACGCCAACGCCACCAATAGTCCAGCCATGCCGGCCGCGAGCAACGCCATGGTGCGCACCGCCGCCGGCGATGCCGCGCCGCTGCCCGTGGAAGGGCGACTGCCCTCGCTCGATGGCGCGGTGCAATGGCTCAACTCGCCGCCGCTTACGACGCAGGCGTTGCGCGGCAAGGTGGTGCTCGTCGACTTCTGGACATACTCGTGCATCAACTGCCTGCGCACGCTCCCCTACGTGAAGGCTTGGGCGCAGAAGTACCGTGACCAGGGTCTCGTGGTCATCGGCGTTCACGCGCCGGAGTTCGCGTTCGAGCGCGATATCGGCAACGTGAAGAAGGCCGTGGCGGATCTCGGTGTGGACTACCCGGTGGCCATCGACAACAACTACGCCATCTGGCGAGGGTTCAACAATCAGTACTGGCCGGCGCACTACTTCGTCGATGCGCAGGGCCGCGTACGTTATCACCACTTCGGCGAAGGCAACTACGCCGAGTCCGAGCGCGTGATCCAGCAGTTGCTGCGTGAGGCGGGCGCCAGGCAAGTCGCCAGCGGCATTGCCGACGTGCAGGCCGACGGCGTGCAGCAGGCGGCCGACATGCGTGACGTCCGTTCGCCGGAGACCTACGTCGGCTACGCGCGTGCAGAGAACTTTGCCTCGCCCGGCGGCACCGTGCGCGACCAGGCGAGCGACTATCGTGCGCCCGCCGCACCCGCGCTCAATGCCTGGGGACTGGCAGGCGGCTGGCGCGTCGGGGCCGAGCAGGCCACGGCGACCCAGCCGGGCGCACGCATCGTCTATCGCTTCCATGCCCGCGACCTGCACCTCGTGCTCGGTCCGGACGCCAGCGGCAAGCCCGTGCGCTTTCGCGTGAGCGTCGATGGCGAAGCGCCCGGCGATGCGCACGGCACCGACGTCGCCGCCGACGGGACGGGTACTGTGACCTCGCAGCGTCTCTATCAACTGGTGCGCCAACGCGGCGAGGTGCGCGACCGGACTTTCAGCATCGAGTTTCTCGACCCGGGGGTCTCGGCCTACGCCTTTACCTTCGGCTGAACGCGAATACCACGCAGGCGCATCGTGAGCACCACGCCAACGCAATGCCCACCCCACACGTCAACCCTCACCGCCACAACGAGGCGTCCGCCGGCGCCAGGAGTTTTCAGATGAAACCGTTCGATCCGCTTCAGTCGTCAGCCCAGCCGTCCCCCCCCTCGAGCCACGGCGCGTCGCGCCGCAAGCCGTCTGCTGCATCACGCGTTCGCCGCGCGCTTCTCGGCGCAGCGGCCGCGGCCGCCGGGGTCCTCGTCTGGCAAGTCGGCGCGTATGCATTCGGCGGCGCCGAGCCGGCCGTGGCGATCGCGGCCCCCAAACTCGATGAGCCGACCACCGGCGCGCGCACCGAGACGGCGGTGTTCGCCGGCGGCTGCTTCTGGGGCGTCCAGGGTGTCTTCCAGCATGTGCAGGGCGTGACGCGGGCCGTCTCCGGCTACGCCGGCGGCACGGCGAAAACCGCCGACTACGAAACCGTCAGCAGCGGCGCGACCGGGCACGCGGAATCCGTGCAGGTCACGTTCGATCCGCAGCAGGTCTCCTACGGGAAGTTGCTGCAAATCTACTTTTCCGTCGCCCACAACCCGACCGAAGTCAATCGTCAGGGGCCGGATGCCGGCACGCAGTATCGTTCGGCCGTCTTCCCCATGAACGACGCCCAGCGCCGCGTGGCCGAAGCCTATATCGCCCAGCTCGACGCCGCGCACGCCTACGGCAGACCGATCGCGACGAAGGTGGAGAAGTACACCGGCTTCTATGCCGCCGAGGCCTACCATCAGGACTTTCTGACCGAGCATCCGACGCATCCGTACATCGTCGTCAACGATTTGCCGAAAGTGAAAGACCTCAAGCGTCTCTTCCCCGCCCTGTATCGGGATACACCAGCGCTCGTGAAGACCGCGTCGGCGAAGTGATGCAAGTCCGAGCGCCGTCCAAGGCACGTCGGGGAGCGGCAAGCCATCGCGCCTGCCCTCCCCGATCGCCTCATGACGTCATCGCTTCATTGCGAGCCTCGTGCCCTCACTTCGGCGCGTCGGCCAGCTTGTAGACGCGCAGCCGGTGACCGTCCGGGTCCGACGCCACGAAGGTGCGACCGAAGTCCATCGTCGTCGGCGCCTGCAGGATCGTGATGCCCCGGCTGCTCCAGTCCTCCCACGTTGCGTCCACATGCGCGTTGGACGCCACCGGCAGCACGATCTCACTGCCGCCCGGCGGCGCAATCACCGTGGGCGCCACGCCGAAGCGCGCCCACAGACCGAGCTTCAATCCCGACGGGAAGACGAACAGCGCGAAGCCCGGCGACGCTTCGACCGGCTCGAGGTCGAACAGATCGGCATAGAACGCCGCGCTTTCGGGGGGGCTCGCAACATACAGATTGACCATGTTCGGGTGCAGCATGACTAGCTCCTGTCGTTTTGGATGACTGACATGTCGCACTGCTGACACCCCATTCGTGGTGCCGTCGTGCGCTGTCATGAACGCCATCGTACGAAGGGATGCTGTCAGTTTTTGTCAGCAGTCGAACGCCGATTTGAAACGCCCGGCAGCAGGCAGTGCGGGGCGTCCGAGGCGCCGACTCATTCCCGTTCCGTGGTCTCGCGCCAGTGTTTGAGCAAGGCGCGCCGGCCGCGCGGATAGCGGATGTCGGTCACCGTCATTGCCTCGACGCGATCGGCCCGGAAGTGGCGGAAGCCGTCGCGCAGTTCGCACCACGCGACGATCATCCTGACGCGCTCGAAAAAGCCGAGTGCGAACGGCCAGATGACGCGCTCGGACACGCGTCCCGCCTCATCGCGGTAAGCCAACAGGAGTTTTCGCTCGGCGCGGATGGCCTCGCGGATGACGGTCAGATCCACGATCATCGGCGGCAGCGGATCGCCCGATCCAATGAGCAGCGTGGACGTTTCGAGCGACGCACGCAGATCCGACGGCAGCACGGCGGCGATCTTGGCGAGTGCGTTGGCGGCCGCCTCGGCCAGCGCGCCGTCGGTGCGCTTGGCCACCCAGCGCGAGCCGAGCACGATGGCTTCGATCTCCTCCTCCGAGAACATCAGCGGCGGAAGCATGAAGCCTGGTTTGAGAACGTAGCCGAGTCCCGGCGCGCCTTCGATATGCGCGCCCTGTGCCTGCAACATCGCAATGTCGCGGTACAACGTGCGCAGACTCACGCCGAGCGAATCGGCCAGCGCCGCCCCCGCCACCGGGTAGCGGTGACGGCGCAGCAGTTGCATCAGGGAGAAGAGACGTTGGGTGCGGGACATGGCGCGTCATTATGCGCCATGTCCCGTGAGGCGGCACTTCACGGTCGGTGAAAGGCGCCCGGTTACTTCTGCCGCAATTGCCGCACGATTTCCGAGTTCACGTCGCCCGGCTGCCCGCCATAGGCCACACGCAGGTAGTTGCTCAACTCGGCGACCTGCGCGTCGGTCAGGCGCTTGTCGAAGCCCGGCATGTCCTGCATCGCTTCGAACCCCGGGAATTTCTGCGGCTCGATGCCATCGAGAATGGCCACGACCAGGTTGCGCGGGTCTTTCTGGCGTACCGTCGAGTTGCCAAGCATCGACACGGCAACGTGCGGCTTGCCCATTCCGTCCACCGCATGGCAGCCGGCGCACACGGCGAGATACAGATTGCGGCCCGCGGTGAGCTTGCTCGTGTCGGGGCTCTGCGGCAGCGGCTTGGGCGCGGGCGGCGCGTCGCCGAGCAGATAGGTCGACAGCGCGCGCAGATCGTCGGGCGTGAGGTACTGCGAGCTCAGATGCACCACCGGATACATCTCGCCGAACGCCGAGCCCTGCGGCGCGATGCCGGTGCCGAAGAACGTCTGCAGATCCTTCACCGTCCAGCCGCGTGCGGCCAGCGCTTCGGGCGTCAGATCGGGCGCGGCGATGCGGGCGAGCGCAGCGCCGCCGAGCGGCTTCGCACCATCGAGCTGCCCAAAGGCGCTGCGCGGCGTATGGCATTCCGCGCAGTGACCCAGCGCATTCGCGAGGTAACGGCCGCGCAGCCAGTCCGCCGATTGCCCCTTCGAGGCGTCCGGCAGCGAGTCCTTCAGGAACACCCAGTTCCACGCGCGCATGCCGAAGCGCATGTTGTACGGGAAGGACAGTTCGTGCTTGCGACTGGGTACCGCGACCGGCTTTACCGACATCAGGTACGCGTAGATCGCGTCGCTGTCCGCACGCGTCATCTGTCGGTAAGACGTGTAGGGCATGGCCGGGTACAGCGTCTTGTCCGGCGCGACACCTTCGTGCAAGGCGCGATAGAAGTCGTCCGACGTCCACTTGCCGATGCCGTGGTCCTTGTCCGGCGTGATGTTCGTACCGTAGAACGTACCGAACGGCGACTTGAGCGGCACGCCACCCGCGAACGGCGCACCGTCCGCACTCGTGTGGCACGCCGCGCAGTCGGCGGCTCGCGCCAGATATTTGCCGCGCGCGATCAGTTCCGAGGGAGCCTTCGCGCCCGTTGCAGGCGTGGCGGCGGACGCCGCGACAGGCGAGGCGGAGGCAGCCGAGGCTGTCGAAGCGGCGGATACAGCGGATACAGCGGGTGCGGCGGACGCCGGTGCCGCTGACGCGCCTGACGACGCCTCCGCGGCCATCGCGCTCGGGACGAGCGAGGGCATCGTCGACGTCTTCGGTTTGGGCGGCTGAGCCGGCTCGGGGGGCTTGGGGGCCGTCGAGTCGTTGCACGCCGCAACGAGCAGCACGACGGCGAGGCTCGCGATGCGCGCGCTCCACCGGGTGACGCGATGTCGATTCATGACGTGCCCCCTCATTTCGCATCCTTCACGCAACCGGGCGTCTTGAGAATGACGTCGCGCACGGCTTCGTAATAACGCACGTATCCGGTGCAGCGGCAGATCTGATCGTTCAGGCCTTCCGTGATCGCCGCTTCGAGCTCCGCGCGCACCACCGGCTGACGCTTGAGTCGTTCGATCAGCACCGTGGCGGCGTTCACGAAGCCCGGCGTGCAATAGCCGCACTGAAAGCTGAAGTGATCGAGAAACGCCTGCTGGATCGGTGCGAGCGTGAGCTTGCCGTCGGCGTCGCGCGTGGCATGCCCCTCCACGGTACGCACGGTCTTCCCGTCGAAATAGTTTGCGCCGGTGATGCAGGTGCGCACGGTCTCGCTGCTCCCGTCGGCGTGATCGACGATCACCACGCACGCGTGGCAGATGCCCTGCCCGCAACCGAGACGCGAGCCGGTCAAACCGAGCGTCTCGTGCAGGAAGTCGATCATCATCATGCCGGCAGGCACGTCCATCGGGCCGTGCGAGACACCGTTCACCTTCACCGTCACGGGCAGCGTTTCCCACGGTTTCTTGCCGCCGGCCGCGCCCTGCCCGCCGTTCGCCGGTTGTGTTTCCGGTGTCACTGATGTCGTTTGTGCCGCCGGCGCGGCACTCGCCGCGGCCGGCGCCGACGCGGCGTTGTTGCCGCTATCCGCCGGCTTCGTATTCTGTCCCGCTGCCGCCGGGCCCTTGGCGTCCGACGCGGCCTGCGGCGCGCTCGTTGCGTCCGTCATGCCAGTACCTCCTGGATCTTCTCCGGTGTCACCGGCAACTCTGTAAATCGATGGCCGATCGCGTGCGCGAGGCCGTTCACGATGGCGCCCACGACGGGAATCATCACCACCTCGGCAATACCCTTGGGCACGTCGGTTTCGGAAATCGGCGGCAGCACTTCGCTCGTCTGCGTCCACACGGCGACGTCCACCGCGCGCGGCAGGTGATAGCGATTGAAGTTCCACGTGCCGTTGCCGGGGCCGTCCTCGTAGAGCGGCAGATACTCGTGCAGTGCATGGCCGATGCCCATGGCGAGACCGCCCTGCAACTGCCCCGAGACCAGTTGCGGCGAAATCTGATTGCCGCACTCGATGATGGAGTGATGCGTGAGCAGTTCGACCTTGCCGCTCGCTTCATGCACCGACAGCTCGACGAGCGCGCCCACCGCGCTGTAGTAAGTCACCGCCGCGTTGTTGCGCTGCACCGGCGGGTAGTACACCCGCTTGCGATCGAACACGCGGTAGCCGCTACCGGGCGTGGGCGCCGTCACCTGCACGCCTGCGATGCCCGCATTGGGCGACGGTGCGCCCCTGGCCCCCTGCGCGCCGCTTGCCGCGGCCGCCGCCACGGCGGGCGACGCCGACTTCGCCGGCGCGTTGCCGCTGCGGTGCGCGCCTCTGGCGAGCGGCGTCTGCAGCGACTGCGCTTGCGCGGCAGCCGCGCCCTCCCCACCCGCGCCCCCCGCGTTCGCGCCGGCCTTGCCGAAGCGCAACGCAATGCCGTCGACCGGCAGACGCTGCGTGACGCCGTCGCCCAGGTCCCAATCGGCTTCGGCCCACTGCCAGCGGTTGAAGACGTGGACCGTCGCTCCCGTCGCCAGTCCCAACTCGTAGGCGGTCTTCGCCAGCAACGGCAGCGGCAGCGCCTCGAGCCCCGCGGCCGTGAGCTTGCCTTCCACCCAGCGTGCATCTTCCGCGCGGACCACGAGCGGCGCCGCCTGGCCGCCGCCCAGCCCGCGACGCCAGATCGACAGCGCCGCCGGCCACAGGCCTTGCAGGAACAGCAGACGTGCCGCCTCGCGCGTGCTGTGCGTGAAGTAGAACGCCGAGTTCGTCGCGCTCGACGGCGACGCGTATCCCGGCGACCAGCGCGGATTCGCCGCGAGCCTGTCCTGGTCGGCCTGCGACATCAGGTACGGGTCGCCGCTCGTCACCACCGGCAGCTCCGGCCAGTCGGTGATCGCGACGTGCACGTCGGTGGCCGGCATGCCCAGCCATTTCGCCACGGCGACGGCCTGCGAGGTCGACATTCCCGTGCCGATCTCGGCGCCGGTGTGATGCAGCGAAATCCTGCCGTTCTCGTCGATCTCGACACGCGCGAACGAGGTCTCGGCGCCCGTGCCGAAGTCCTTCTGCACGCACGCGAAACCCACGCCATAGCGACGCCCCGGGTGCGCCGCCTCGTACTCGGCCTTCTTCTTGTCGCGTCCCGTCCACAGCGGGTGCGCCTTGGCGCGCGCGAGCACCTCGTCCACGCGCACGGCACCGGCGGGAATCGCGCCCTGCGTGTTCTTCATCCCCGAGCGCAGCGCGTTCTTGAGACGGAAGTCGATGGCGTCAACGCCGAGTTGTGTGGCGATCTCGTCGATCATCATCTCGGTGGCGGCCATCGATTGCAGCGTGCCGTAGCCACGTGCCGAGCCGGCGTCGATCGCACGCGAGGCGATGGCCACGCTCGACAAATCGCTGCGCGGAAAATAGTAGATCGATTGCGCGGCCGTCGCACCGACCATGGCGACCGATGGCGAGAAGTTCATGCGCCCGCCGCCATTGCACTCCATATCGCCTGCAAAGGCCTGCAGCATGCCGCTTTCCCTGTCCACGCCGATGCGATAGCGCAGGGTGAACGCATGACGCTTGAGCGACGTCTGGAACTGCTCGTAACGATCGTTGGCGAGACGCACGGGCAGACCGTCGCCATACATCGCGGCAGCCAGGCCGTAGTACGGCATGTTGTAGTGGTCCTTCGAGCCGTAGCCGACCGTGTAGCACGGGTAGACCATCAGACGCCTGACCGGAAAGCGTCCCTTGGCTGCCATCGTCGCCGCGTTCTCCGCGACTTCGGACGGCGACTGCGTGGGCACGACCATATGCAAGGTCTGCGTGGCCGCGTCGTACCAGCAGTTGGCGTTATCGGGCTCGAGCGCCGCGGTGTCCACCGACTGTGTCCTGTATTCGCGCGACATCACCAGCCAGTTCGCCGGCGGATTCGACAGCGATTCGCCGATCCGGGCGGCATGCGACATGCCCTGTTCGTCGAGCTTGCCGTGGTCGTTGCCGTCCGGCCAGACTGGCAGGTGCTTGCGCATCATGCTCGGGAAGATCGGTGCGTCCTTCAGGCTCGAATAGACATCGTCGTCATACGGCGTCTTTCCGCCCACCCGCACGTAGCGGAAGCTGCCCCACGGGTCGCGTTCGAGCGGCCCGGTCACCTCGCCATAGCGAATGATCTCGTCGTGGAACTTGAGCCGGTCCTTGGCGAAGCGAAAACGCGTGAAGTCGCGATAGATCAGGATGGCTACCGCATGGCCGAGATACGCCGGCGTCTTGCCGGCCGGCAGCAGCATGTCGGCGCCGTAGAACTCTGGGAAGGCAAGACCGTCGCGCACGAGATCCTCGGCCGTCACGATGCGATCGGGTTGCAGGCCATCGTCGAGACGCGAGAGGTCGAAGCCGAGATACGGCCGGTCGGCCAGCGTCGTGCGCAGCACGAAGGCGTGTGCCTGCTGCACGGGCCAGCCGGGCATGTCGCGCGCGCGCACATCGCGCGCGAAGATCTTCGCGCCGGTCACCTTGGCCGTGCCGTCGATACGGAATTTCGCCTGGCCCTTGGCGGCGTCCCACGCCACCGGCGTAAGGTTCTTGTCTTCGAACAGCGCCGCGAAGGCACGGCTGCCCATCGGCGCGACATACACGGAAATGCCCGCGATGACCGACGCTTTCAGGAAGCCGCGACGCGACATCGCGAACCCGGGAGATGTCTCCGGATGCGGCGACGATCGAGGAGATTCGGGGAATTCGGAAGCAGCGTGAGTGCGAGCGTCATCGCTCGACACCGCCGCTGGAGGACAGTGTTTTCTTGGCAGGCGCGGCATATGCGTTCCGTCCGTCTTGTTTTGGGGGACGTATCAGCATCACAAAGCGCAAACCTGCGAACCGCATGGCAACAATCACGGGGCCACCCGACGCCAAAGACGCCCATGACCACGAGGCATGTTCACACTACGTGACATTCACCTGCCGTGACGTGCTAGTGAAGTTTTATGAAACCACGCTTCATGAGTGACACCGGACGTTCCAAGGCTACACGCCGCCTATGGGAATGACAAGATTGGAGTTGACGCACTGCATGAGAAAACGGCGTGCATGCCGCGCATTGCGCACCACGCCGTGGGTGGGAACAGCGAATATTCGCGTGTCGTGATGTTGCCTATGCGTGATGAGGGATGACGCTGTATCCGTTCGAACACAGCGCGGTCCTGACCTTGGTGCAATGTGCGCCTTCGCGCGACTTCATTCAGTCGATGCGCAGTTCCATGCATGTCAGGTCGAGCCAGCGACCGAATTTCGTGCCCACTTCGCCGAACGTGCCGACGATGCGAAAGCCGAGCTTCTCGTGCAGACGGATCGACGGGGTGTTCTGCGCCTCGATAGCGGCGATCATCACGTGAACGCCGATGGCGCGGGCGCGCGCGATCAGCTCGCGCATGAGCGTCTCGCCGAGACCCGCGCCACGCGCACGCTTGTCGATGTAGATCGAATGCTCGACCGTGTGGCGATAGCCGTCGAACGCGCGCCAGTCGCCGAACGAGGCGTAGCCCACGACCTCGCCGTCGCGCTCGGCAACGATGACGGGATAGCCGCGCTTCACGCGCGCGGCCAACCACTCACGCCGGTTCTCGACGTCCACGAGCACTTCGTTCCAGATGGCGGTCGTGTGTTCGACGGCATCGTTGTAGATATCGCGAATGACGGCGAGGTCGGCGTCGGTGGCATCGCGAACGATGAGTGTGGCGGTCATGAGAGCCTTCGGTGAAGTGGACGATAAATCGGCAAACGATTCCTCCATTTTACTGGAAATTTATTTCTATTAAACTGGATGCCATGGATATCAACGAACGCATCGCCCGACGTGTGCGCGAACTGCGCAGCGAGCGCGGCTACTCCCTCGACACGCTTGCCGAGCGCAGCGGCGTGAGTCGCTCGAGCATTTCGCTCATCGAACGCGCGCAAACGAGTCCCACGGCCAACGTCCTCGACAAGCTTGCCACGGCGCTCGACGTCACGCTCGCTTCGCTCTTCGACACTCAGGTGCGCGACGATGCGCCGCCCTCGCCCGTCTCCCGCCGCGTAGACCAGCCGGTGTGGCGAGACCCGGACTCGGGCTACGTGCGGCGCAATCTGTCGCCTGCCGAGCCGTCGCCGTTGCAGTTCGTCGAGGTGCAATTCCCGCCGGGCGAGCGTGTCGCGTACGACACCGGCGCACGCGAGAACGAAGTGTGGCAGCAGATCTGGGTGATCGGCGGCACCATCGAAGTCACGTTGGGCAAGACCACGTGGCGGCTCGACGCCGGCGACTGCCTGGCGATGCGGCTCGATCAACCGATCGGCTATCACAACCCCACAACGGCAACGGCGCGCTATCTCGTCGGACTCGTTACGCTGCCGTTCGTCCCTGCCAGGAGAATACCGTGACGCCCATCATTACCGTGCAACGCCTCGATGGCACGCAGGCCGCTGCCGCCATCGACGCCCTCGCCGACGTGCTGATCGATTGCGTGGAAGGCGGCGCGTCGGTGAGCTTCATGCTGCCGCTCGCGCGCGAACGCGCCACCGCCTTCTGGCGCAAGGTGGCCGACGGCGTGGCGCACGGCGAACGCGCATTGCTCGTTGCACGGCGCGCATCGGCGGCATCCGGTGGAAAGCCTGATGGAGAAATCGTGGGCACGGTGCAACTCGTGCTCGACCTGCCTGAAAACCAGCCGCATCGCGCCGACGTGGCCAAGATGCTCGTGCACCGCTCTGCGCGACGTCAGGGGGTGGCCCGGCAGTTGATGGACGCGCTCGACGAGGTGGCACGGGCCGAAGGGCGTCACGTACTCGTGCTCGATACGGTCACGGGCGGCGATGCGGAGCGACTCTACCAGCGCGCCGGCTGGCAGCACGCCGGCGAGGTGCCGAAGTACGCGCTCATGCCCGACGGGGCGTTCTGCGCGACGACGTTCTACTACAAGCACCTCTGACGCCCGCCGGCAACCTCGATAGAACGAGGGGGGGACGGCGGACGGACTATGCAAACGACCTCCGCGTCAGCACAGCGCAGCCAGCCCGTCAAGCAGCGCCTTGTGAAACACGGCGGGGTCCTGCATCTGAGGCGCGTGACCGAGTTCCGGAAACTCCACGGAGACCGAATTGGCGATGGCCGCCTGCGTCGCTTTCGCCAACGCTGGGTAATGGCCGATGCGCGCCTGCACTTCCGGCGGTGAAAAGTGATCGGATTGACCAGGACGAGTTGCTGCGTCTCGGCCGGATACATCAGCGCATATCGTACGGCGAGCATGCCGCCGGTCGAGTGGCCGATGATCGTAACGTCCTGAATGCCCAGCGAGGCGAGCAGCGCATGCGTGTTGTTTGCCAGTGTTGCAATGGCGTCATGAGCGAGGGCGTGTCGTGGCACACGCGAAGAAGGCGCAAAGCCGAGGGAGACGATGGCCCGATTGCGCCACGGCAAATGTCTACGCCTGCAGTGTGCCGCAGTGGACCTCCGTTGCCGAAGCAGGTCCACCCGGTGCATTGCCGGCCACCGTCCCAACCGGCGACCAACGGGCAGACACCGCCGATGGCTCTGCGTTAGGCACAGCGTCTCGGATACGCAGTATCGTGTTGAATCATCAGGCCGTCCTTTTACGGCTGGATCAGGGCCTCCCGAACCTGCGCATAGGTGAGGACGGTGAATGAAGCGACGAACAATTGAGTCATCGTCGATAAGAACCGCCCATTGGCATCAAAAACAACAATAAACAATGAACTTTAAAGTTATTTACTTCAAAATTTAGATATATCGAACGAAGAGGGTCGAATGCGATTTCATGTGCATCACACCCATCTGTATCCCGGCGCCCGTCTGACGGCGCTGGACGAACCGCCCTTCGCGGCCGGCGCCACGCAGGATGTCGTGCTCGAATTCAGCGATGGCGCGGGCAGCACCG
This sequence comes from Pandoraea pulmonicola, assembly GCF_000815105.2. Lineage (NCBI taxonomy): Bacteria > Pseudomonadati > Pseudomonadota > Betaproteobacteria > Burkholderiales > Burkholderiaceae > Pandoraea > Pandoraea pulmonicola. Next base: position 4,425,867 of record NZ_CP010310.2, read on the forward strand.
GCCTGTGCCGACGTCTCGCCGACGATGCGCTCGCACTCGACGTCGCGGCATACCGCACCGCGGCCGGCACCCTACTCCCCGCCAAGCACTGGCTGCTCTCCCCGGCCGGCGAGCGCAACATCTGGCAGGTCACGGCCAAACGAGACACGCCGGCATAACCCCTCGAATTCAAGGGGTATTTGTAAAATCCGCCAATCAATTAATTCACATATTAATTAATTTCTCGACGTCCCCGCCTCGAATATGTTTCGGTACCCGCAACGCTATCGTTGTGGGTGCTCACACCCCACACACGCCAAAGTAAGTGAGCGCGAACCCCACTGCGGCGGGGTTTGCTGCCGTTTATCAATACTTCAAACGTGCGTATAAGCAAGCTCTCACTTTGGAAACCGAAAGAATTGCGTAAAACCGGAGCGCATTCTTCCATCGAACGCATGACTGGGGCGACGTTGACGCGTCGAGAACGGTTTTCAGGAGGGACAAGGAAACTCGGTAAAATCCGCTGCGGCACGGAGGGGGTGGGCGCAACGCAGCGATGTCCGGCATCCCGCTCCGACGCAGCATCTCGCCGAAGTCCCGGCGTGCACGCCGCTCAATGGAATACACGCATCAGATGAAAGCGCCCAGCAACCTGATTACCGGTGAAGTACGGACGAAAATCCGCAGCATGATTCTCGACTCGGAGCTCAAGCCGGGGCAGCGCCTCATCGAGGACGATCTGATCCAGTTGCTGAACGTCGGCCGCACGCCCGTGCGCGAAGCGTTGCTGATCCTGCAGGGCGAAGGCCTCATCGCCCGCAATCGCGGCTGGGAAGTCCAGGGCGTCGACCATCTGCAGATCCAGGCCATCTTCGAGAGCCGCGCGGCCATCGAGGCCGAGACGGCCCGGCTGGCGGCACGCAAGATCACGCCCGAGGCCTGCGACGCGCTCGCCGCACTCATCGAACAGATGGAGCCGGGCGGCCATCGGCCACGGCTGGCGCTCAACCGCCTGAACACGGAATTCCACGAACAGGTCGCGAAAGCGGCCGGCAACGTGGTGCTCGCCCAGTTTCACGAACGCGCCCAGTTCTATTACTGGGCGCTGCGTGTGCCCGTCATGTTCTCGGACGAACAACTGATCGCCACCAACCGCGAGCACCGCGAATTGCTTGCCGCGCTGCGCGCTCATGACGAAGATGCGGCCGAGCGCATCGCACGCGCTCACGTCGAGACGACGCGGGCCATCGTCGAGCCCGCCCTGCCGCGCTGATCGCGATGCGCCGGGCGAACGTGCACGGCGACGATACTGTACAGCGCCACGTCAGCCCTTCATGCCCAAAGAAGGGCTGACGCGCATTTTCCGTAATTCACGGCCGAGACGGCTCGTCGGCGATGAATTCCCGGCTGGGTCACGTCTCCTCGGACGGCAATCTGCGGCCGGGACTTGTCCCTTTTTACGGCGATCGTGGCGCATTCAGAAAAACCCCGTGTATTAATAGGATTTTCCTCTCCCCAACGAAACAGGAAAGTCGATCATGATCAGTTACGTCACCGTAGGCGTCAGGGACATAAAGAAAAGCCGGGCGTTTTATGGCGCCATCTTTGCAAAGCTCAACCCTGATATCACGGAACTGTTCGAAATTCCCGGAAAGGACAAGGAAACCCAAGAGGATGGCGTAGTGGAAGTCATCTATGGCGACAAGGCCAGGCCGGACGCCCCTCTCTTTGCCCTCATCAGACCGTTCAACGGAGAACCTGCCACGCACGGCAACGGAACGATGGTGGCATTTCCCGCGGCAAACGAAGACATCGTGAAGGACGTTCACGCCGAAGCGCTACGCCTGGGCGGGCGGAATGAAGGCGATCCTGGTATCAGAAGCGACGAAGGAATCGGCTGGAAGCTCTACCTGGCTTATTTTAGAGATCTGGATCAAAACAAAATCGCCATCGCCAATATTGAAGCATTGAAGTGACCCACTGAAAGCGCCATGGCGGTTTGCGGAATGCCCGTCGTAGGCGAGCGAGGCGCGCCTTCGCCCGCTTGCCGAGCGGGCGGAGTTTTGACATAGCGAATCAGGGGCGCCCCGACGATCTCCCGAAGGTCTATCTAGCGCACCAGATAACCGGCGACCCGCCAACGGCCATCCACACCGAAGACCATGGTGACCATCTCGTGCGCGTCGAGCTTGTGCTCGAACGCCGTGTCGTACTGAATCACCACATACTCGCCGTCGGGTTGTCCGGGAATGGTGCGTGTGAAAACCGCGTCCTTCGTTTTACGCGACTTGACCTTGCCCAGCGGCGCACGCGCGACCTGCAGGTTGTCGGCCCACGCGTCAGGTGAAATGGCGCGCTGGAAGACCGGCGCGGCCTGCTCCCAGCTCTGACCCGCGCGGTTGATGTCGACGAGACCGAGCCAGAGATTCGCCGCTTCGAGGGCCGGACGCACGTCGCGATTGATGTCGGCCGCGGGCGCCGCGACATTGCTTGCCGGCGCGGCGAACAGCGGCGGCTGCGCCGAGCGGCGCTGCATCGGTTCCTGTGCGTGAACGGCCGGCGCCGCCAGCGCGGCGGCGGCGCCGAACGCAAGCGTCACCTGACGAAACCAGCCCGAACGCAACGGGAGGGCGCGATGGGAAAGGCGGAAAATCTGGGAAAAAGGGGCAAAGGGTGAGAGGTGAAACCACGGCATCGACGCAAGCTCCTGAAAACCGGAAAGACCCGCCCGACATTCTACCGGCGTGCGCCGCGGCAACGCTGTAATGGTGTCACGCTGTAACGCGCGACGCGGCGTACATTACAATGCACAACACATGCCGCTCCCCCCGCTGTCATCATCATGTTGACGACGTCCTTGCTCGCGATCACCTCACTGCTCAGCTTCATGATGTTGCTGATCGTGGGATCGCTGCTGCGTTCGCGCGTGGCAGGCGTGCGCGAATGGTGCGGCGCCAACGCCGCGGTGCTCGTCGCGCTGCCGCTCTTCGCCCTGCGCGGCGTGGTGCCCGATGTCCTCTCGATTCCCGTCGCCAACATCACGCTCGCGGGCGGCCTGCTGCTCTATTACGCGGGTTGCGCGCGCTTTCTCGGTCAACCGCAGCACTGGCGCGCGTTAGGGGCGTTGCTGGGCGTGTTCTCGGCCGCCATCCTGTTCTGGTTCTACGGCGTCGACAATCCCCAGGCGCGCGTCATCCTCGTCTCCGGTTTACACGCGGCGATGCTGCTTGCCACGGCCGTGCTCATCGTGCGCCACATCCCGCCGCGCCGTCACCCCTACAACTACTGGCTCACGGCCGGTCTCGCGGCGGCCTTCGCCATCGGGCATGCGATCCGGGGCCTGGTCTTCGGCATGACGCCCGCGCCTGGGCCCGAGGTGTTCGCCCCCACGACGTTCAACGCCGTGATGCTCACCATCGGCTCGATCGTGATGCCGGCCATGACCATGGGCTCGGTGCTGATGATTCACGATGCGATGCTCGCCACGGCCGAGGAAGCCGCCAACCGCGACTACCTGACGGGGGCGCTCTCGCGCAAGCGCTTCGACCTGATGGCACGTCAGGAGATGGGGCGCGCGCTGGCCCGCGGCTGGCCGCTGTCCATCGTCGTCATCGATCTCGATCACTTCAAGCAGATCAACGACACGCACGGCCATGCGGGGGGCGACACCGTCCTGCGCGAGTTCGTGAAGCTCGTGCGCGACACGCTGCGCGAGGGCGACTCCTTCGGGCGTCTGGGCGGGGAAGAGTTCGCCGTGCTGCTGCCCGGCACCGATACCGGCGGCGCGATCCGCATTGCCGAACGTCTGCGCACGCAGGCGAGCCGCCATCTCGTGGCCGGACCGTTCGGCGTTTGCCACTACACGCTGAGCGGCGGCGTGGCGACCTGGCACGAGAACGAGAGCTTCGAAGCACTGTGCATGCGCGCCGACCGCGCGCTGTATGCCGCCAAGATCTCCGGGCGCAACCTCGTGCTCTCCGACGTACTTTCCAGCGACGAGACAGCCCCCGAGGCGGGCTGAGTCAGCGCCACTTCACGTCGTCCCCACCGAGCGCGCTCAACGCCCCGAGCCGTTCCCGCTCTCCGCGAAGAACTCGCGGTGCATGCGCGTCACGTAGGCCGTCAGGTTCGGATGCTTCCCGATTTCATCGCGCAACGTCATGCGGAAGTGCGGCGACGCCGCGCTCCCGATGAAACCGAAGGCGGTGGCATCGGCGCCGCACGGCTTGTCGCCGAAGAAGTACGGCTTGTCGCCGAGCAGCTCCGCGGTCGCCAGAGCGCCACGCGCGAGCAACTGCGCCCGCTCCTGCGACGTGAAGCGCGACGTACCCTGCCCGTGCAGCGTGCCTCGAACCTTGCGGCGGATGAACGCCTGCGCGAGCGGCCGCACCGGCCAGGGAATCGCCTTGAAGAACGACGCCGGTCCCTTGGCGAAATTCTCGTCGTCGCACCAGCGCTCTTGCACCACGTGCCAGTAGAAATGGTCTTCCAGCGCCTTTTCGAACATCCATGCGGCGCCGCGTTGCTCGGGCGTGAGCCCGGCGTCGAAGTCGAAGCCGTACTTGCGCTCGATGTGCAGCCGGATCAGCGTGGAGTCCGCCACGATCTGTCCGTCGTCGTCGAGATACGGCAGCTTGCCCTTGGGGGCGCGTCGAAAGCCGCCGCGGTCCGTCCGATACGGCAGGCCGGCGAGCTTGAGCAGCATCTCGGCCTTGACCACGAAAGGACTGGCGTCCGGCATCCCGAACGCGGGGCCGAAGGTGTACAGGGTCAACATCAGGGGCAGCTCCTGTGCAGTGGGAATGGCGCAGAGTATTACATGCCGACGCCGACTCGTTTTCAGCGTTTACCTGCTTTACAGGCAACACAACCGCCCGCCGAAGGCTGTGCAGAGGGTCCCCGAGACCTGACTCGCACACTGTGAATTTATACAGTATTATGTTCCCCAATCGAGGAACGTCTTATGGAAATCATCGACTGGGATCAACTGGCGCTAAGCGCCGCCGAACGCGACCTTGCCGGCATCGTGCGGGAGATTGCCGCGCGCTACGAACTTCGCCGCCACGCCGGACACGAGACATCCGGGGGTGAGGCCGCGGCCGGCATCATGTCGGACCGGCTGGACTGGCGCACGCTCGTCGCAATTGCCGACGAAGCGGAAGCCGACATCGGCCTGCACGCCCGGCACGAAGCCTGGGTGCTGGCCAGTGTTCTGCGCCTGCCCGGCGACGAGGCCTTGCGCCGCGCCGGCGAACTGCCGCCGCTCGATGCACCGGTGGACCTGCAATGGCCGGACGCACCCGCGCCCGCCGTGTTCCGGGCCATCGTCGCCGCATTCGCCGGCGAAGATTCGCACGGCGAGGATGCCGCGACGCTGATCCGATCCGCAGCCGCCGCGCCGGCCGCTTCCGCCATGCCCGCACGCGGTTCGTCGTGGGCGGCCTGAGCTGCTCGAGCGGCCTGGGCGACCTCGCTCACTTCGGATAGCACAACACACAGCGACATGATGGAAATCGCCGTCGAATCCGCGCAAGCGAAGGTCGCTGCCGAAGCGATCGATCCCGACGTGCTCGCGCGCTCGCTGCCTGCGCCGATGGTGTTCGTCGATCTGGAGACGACCGGCGGCAACGCGCTCGACGACCGCATCACCGAAATCGGCGTGGTCGAAGTCGGTCCGCACGGCGTGGAACAGTGGAGCACCCTGCTCGACCCGGCCGAACCCATCCCGCCCTTCATTCAAAGGTTGACCGGCATCACGAACGAAATGGTGCGCGGCCAGCCATCGTTCGGCACACTCGCCGAAGGTCTGGCGGAGCGACTGCACGGCAAGCTGTTCGTCGCGCACAACGCGCGGTTCGACTACGGCTTCCTCAAGAACGAATTCAAGCGCGCGGGCATTGCGTTTCAGGCGGACGTGCTGTGCACCGTGCGTCTGTCGCGCCTGCTGTTTCCCTCTGCCGCGAGGCATGGCCTGGATGCCCTCATCGCACGCTTCGGCCTCGCCCCGCTCGGGCGCCATCGGGCGCTGGCCGATGCCGATCTGCTCTGGCAGTTCTGGCAGAAACTCCACACCGTCTACACGCCCGACCTGATCGCACGGGCCGTGCAGCGCGTCACGAAACGCTCGAGCCAGCCGCCGCAATTGCCCGACGAAGCGATCGACGCCCTGCCCGACGGCCCCGGCGTCTACCTCTTCTACGGCGAAGGCGACACGTTGCTTTACGTCGGCAAGAGCGTCGATGTCCGGGCGCGCGTGCGTTCGCACTTCTCCAGCGATCACCAGGTGGCCAAGGATCTGCGCATCTCGCAAGAGATCCGGCGCGTGGAAGTGCGACGCACCGTCGGCGAGCTGGGCGCCCTCCTGCTCGAATCGCAGTGGGTCAAACAACTGCAGCCGGTGCACAACCGCCTGCTGCGCCGTGCGTCCAGTCTCTACAGTTGGCAACTCGGCGCGGATGACGACACGCCACAACTGGTCAATGCGAAGACGGTCGACTTCGCAAGCGCCGGGACGTTGCATGGCACGTTCACATCGCGCAGCGGCGCGGAGAGCGCGCTGCGTGCGCTGGCGGACGAGCACCGGCTGTGCTGCGCCCAGCTTGGGCTGGAGAAGGTCGCGGCAGACCGGCCGTGTTTCGGCTATCAGGTCAAACGATGTGACGGCGTCTGTGTCGGCGAAGCGCCGCTCGACGCACATACCGCGCGCGTGCGCGACGCCCTCCGCGCGCTGCATCTGAAGACGTGGCCGTACGAGGGGCCCATCGCCATCGAGGAGCGCGGCACAGGCGGTGCGTGCGACGGCGGTCCCGAGGTCGAATATCACGTCATCGACCGCTGGCAATACCTGGGCAGCGTGACGTCACCAGCCGCGTTCGACACGCTGCTCGACGACATGCCCGCCGTCACCGGCTTCGACCCCGACATTCATCGCTTGCTGGGAAAGCGTCTCGCCGCCTCGCTCGCACCGGACGACGCGCCGGCGGCATCGACGTCCGCCCCCGCACCGCTCGTCGTACTGCGTCTGACGCGCCCCGCGTTTCGCCTGACGCCCGACGCCCCTCCCGAAGCCGCGCCCGTGAAGCGCCGCCCGTCGTTGTTGCGACGCCGACCGCCCCGCCCCGAAGACCCCGCCCAGTACCGGCTGCCGTTCGACAGCCAGTGACGGCCGCCGGGCGGCGTCCCGTCCGAACATGCCCGCCCACTTCTATTTATTTCCCCCCGCCGTCACCTAGGCAAAACCCGCCTTTGCACGCCCGAGAATGAGCATATAAATATTAAGTATTTGCAAGGCGCATGCTAAAGGTCGAAGAATACGCAATCCGAATACAACAGGGTTTGCGTCATCGATGGCCGTGGCGTCGTCGATGACGGGGGCTGGCACAGGGCACGTGTGCGGCTCCCGCTTCCCCACCGCAACACCCCGCCACACCGAGCCAGATGGAATTACGACAACTCGAGGCCTTCGCGGCAGTCATGTCGACCGGTAGCGTCACCGCGGCCGGACGTCTGCTCGGGCGCTCGCAACCGGCCATCACGCGGATGATCCAGGAGCTCGAAGCCGAAATCGGCTACGCCCTGTTCGCCCGCAGCGGTCCACGCGTCACGCCGACCGAGCAGGGCTTCCTGCTGTTCGAGGACGTCGAGCACGTGCTGGCCGGGCTCCAGCAGATTCGCGCCCGCGCCGACGAGATCGCGCGCGGTCAGAGCCGCCCGCTGCACGTGGCTGCGACGTCGGCACTGGCCGCCGGACTCGTGCCGGCCGCCCTCGCCCTGCCGGGGCTCGCGCACGACACCGTCCACATCCAGATGCGCAGCACCTCGCCCGAACAGGTCGTGCATGCGGTGCTCACCGGCGCGGCCGACATCGGTGTGACGAGCCTGCCGCTCGAGCATCGCGGCATCGTGGTGCACTGGATCGGCGAATCGGCCTGCGTGGCGGCCGTGCGCAGCGACGATCCGCTTGCCGGTCACGAGCGCCTGCCGCTCGCCGCGTGCGCGGGGCGGCGCATCATCACGATGCAGAACCCCTACCGGCTGCGCCGCCGTCTCGACCAGGCCTTCTCGCAAGCCGGCGTGGCGCCGGTCGGTCTCATCGAGACCAACGCGTCGATCAACGCGATGAGCGCCGTGCGCGCCGGGCTCGGTGTCGCCGTGCTCGAACCCGTGACGGCGTACGGACTGCCGCTCGAAGGCGTGGCCGTGCGCCCCATCGACGCGGATATCCCGTTTTTCTTCGGCGTCATCACCCGCGACGCGCGCGAGCCGTCGCCCGCCGCGCTCGCCTTCGTCGGCGCCCTGGCCGATGCCGCGCGACAGTTGCTGCCCGACTTCGCACAGCGCGCCGCCACCGAACACGCCCAAGTCCTGCAGTCGCTCTACGGCGATTTGCCCGCACTCAAGGAAGCATCGTCGTCATGACTCAGTCCTCAACCTCCGCCACCGGCCTGCGCGCGCTCGAAGCGCGTCTGCGTCAGGACCTCGCCTGGCTAGAACTGCCCGCCAAGCGCTGGGTCCCCGAACGCACTTTCCGCGATCAACCCGTGCTCGACGTCGCCATCGTCGGCGGCGGCATGGCCGGACTGGCGGCCGCGGCGTCGCTCACGCATCTCGGCGTCGGCGCCGTGATCTTCGATCAGTCGCCGCGCGGCTTCGAAGGCCCATGGGCCACGACCGCGCGCATGGAAACGCTGCGCTCGCCCAAGCAACTGACCGGTCCCGCGCTCGGCCTGCCCGCCCTCACGTTCCGCGCATGGTTCGAAGCCCAGTTCGGGCTCGACGCCTGGGAAGCGCTCGACAAGATTCCCCGCTTGCAATGGATGGACTATCTGCGCTGGTACCGCGAGGTGCTCGCCATCGACGTGCGCAACGAGCATCGCGTGACGGCTGTGACGCCGATCGGGGCCGACGGTATTGTGGCGCTGTCGATCACGTCGCCCGAGGGAGAGCGCACGGTCTACGCGCGTCACGTCGTGCTCGCCACGGGCCGCGACGGCCTGGGCGGACCGACCGTGCCCGGCTTCGCGCGCGACCTGCCGCGCCGCTTCTGGGCGCACTCGTCCGACGCCATGGACTACGCCACGCTGCGCGGCAAACGCGTCGGCGTGATCGGCGCGGGTGCCTCGGCCATGGACAGCGCCGCGACCGCGCTTGAAGCGGGCGCCGCCAGCGTCGACCTGCTCATCCGCCGCGCCGACATTCCGCGCATCAACAAGGGCAAGGGGGCGGGCAATCCGGGCCTCACGCACGGCCACGTCAACCTGCCCGACGAATGGAAGTGGCGCATCCGCCACTACGTCAACGTGCAGCAGGTGCCGCCGCCGCGCGGCAGCACGTTGCGCGTGTCGCGTCACGAGAACGCGCGCTTCAACCTCGGCGCGCCGATCCTCGACGTCACGCCGGTCGGCGACGCCTTGCACGTGCGCACCGCGAAGGGCACCTTCGTGCTCGACTTCCTCGTGTTCGCCACCGGCTTCCGCATCGATATCACGAGCCGTCCGGAATTCGCACCGTTCGCGAAGTTTGTGCGCAAGTGGAGCGACCGCTACACGCCGCCCGCCGGCGACGAGGACATCGAACTGTCGGATTCGCCGGACCTGGGCCCGTCCTTCGAGTTTCTCGAAAAGACGCCCGGCGCGTGCCCGGGACTGGAGCGCATCCATTGCTTCTGCGCGCCGGCCACGCTCTCGCATGGCGCGCTCTCCGGCGACATTCCGGCCGTGAGCGAAGGTGCGAAGCGTCTGGCACAAGCGCTGGCCGGCACGTTCTATCGTGAGGACGTCGAACATCATTACGCGAACATGGAGGCGTACGCCGAGCCGGAAGTCTACGGCGACGAGTGGACGCCGGCCCCGCCGCCACTCGATGCCGAGCCCGGCAAGGAGCGCACGGCATGAGCGCCTGGATTCTGCGCCGCGTGCTGCAGGCGGTGTTCGTGGTCTGGCTGATGACGCTCATCGTGTTCATCGGCCTGCATGCGATCGGCAATCCGGTCGACATCCTGATCGGGCAGGACGTCGATCAGGTCGATCGCGCGCGCATCATCGCGCAACTCGGCCTCGATCAGCCGTTGTGGCGCCAGTACCTGTCGTTCCTCGGCGGCGCACTGCATGGCGAACTGGGCAACAGCTTCGTGTACAACGTGCCGGCCATCCAGTTGATTCTGCAACGCCTGCCCGCCACGCTGGAACTGGCCTTCGCCGCGCTGGTGCTCGCCGTCTTCATCGGCATTCCGCTCGGCCTGTTCGCCGGCCTCTATCCGCGCAACCCGATCTCGAAGCTGCTCATGACGGGAAGCATCGTCGGCTTCTCGCTGCCGACGTTCTGGGTCGGCCTCATGCTGATCATGTTCTTCTCGGTGCATCTGGGCGTGCTGCCGGCGAGTGGTCGCGGCGAGACGGTGAACGTGTTCGGCGTGGAATGGTCGTTTCTCACCGCGGACGGTCTGCGTCACCTGATTCTGCCCGCGCTCAATCTTGCGCTGTTCAAGATCTCGCTGGTGCTGCGTCTCACGCGCGCCGGCGTGACGGAAGTGCTGCCGCAGGACTTCGTGAAGTTTGCTCGCGCCAAGGGACTCTCGCCGCTGCGCGTGGTCGTCATGCACGTGCTGCGCAACACGCTGATTCCGCTGGTCACCGTGCTCGGCATCGAGTTCGGGTCGACCATCGCGTTTGCCGTGGTCACGGAAAGCGTGTTCGCCTGGCCCGGCGCCGGCAAGCTCATTCTCGACAGCATCAACTCGCTCGACCGCCCCGTCATCGTGGCGTATCTCATCGTCGTGGTGTGCCTGTTCGTGTCGCTCAACCTGATCGTGGACGTGCTCTACAAGTGGCTCGATCCGCGAGTGCGCGTGGAGGCCGCTGCCTGATGTCGCTCAATCCGCCGTCCCCTTCCTCGCCCGGCGGCAATCCCGCGCCGGCGTTCGCGGCCGAACCGGTACCGATGCGCCGCGAGTCGCCCTGGCAGCAAGGCGTGCGCGAGTTCCTGCGCTCGAAGAGCGCCATGCTCGGGCTTGTCCTGCTCGTGGTGCTGGTGGCCGCCGCGCTCGCCGCACCGTGGATCACGCCGCAAAATCCGTACGACCTGATGCAGCTCGACGTGATGGACGCGCGTCTGCCGCCGGGCACCGCCAACGGCGCCGCCACGTATACCTACTGGCTCGGCACCGACGGCCAGGGCCGCGACCTGCTCTCGGGCATCATCTACGGCCTGCGCATCAGCCTGGGCGTGGGTGTCGGCTCGGCACTCGTCGCCGGCATCCTGGGCACGATTCTTGGGCTCGTCGCGGCCTATGCCGGCGGACGCGTCGACGCCTTCATCATGCGGCTCGTCGACCTGTTGCTGTCGTTCCCGTCGATTCTCATCGCGTTGATGATCCTCGCCTATGTCGGCAAGGGCATCGGCAACGTGGTGCTCACGCTGGTGGTGCTCGAATGGGCGTACTTCGCCCGCACGGCGCGCGGACAGGCGCTCGTGGAGTCGCGCCGCGAGTACGTGGAAGCGGCGCGCTGCCAGGCCATTCCGAACTGGCGCATCGTGCTCGGCCACATTCTCCCGAACTGCCTGCCGCCGCTGATCGTCGTGGGCTCGCTGCAAGTGGCGCGCGCCATCACGCTCGAAGCGACGCTCTCGTTCCTCGGCCTCGGCGTGCCGATCACCGAGCCTTCGCTGGGCCTGCTCATCGCCAACGGCTATCAGACGATGCTCTCCGGCGAGTACTGGATCAGCGTGTATCCCGGCCTGGCGTTGCTGCTGACGGTCGTCGCCATCAATCTCGTGGGCGATCGCCTGCGCGACGTGTTCAATCCAAGGTTGCAGAAATGAGCGGCGCCGTGTCCTCCCCCTCTTCCTCGTCTTCCTCCTCGCCTCCCGCGTCGTCTTCGCTGACGCTGGAAGTGCGCAATCTGCGCACGCAGTTCGTCACGCGCGCGGGCACGCTCCCCGCCGTGGACGACGTGTCGTTCTCGTTGCCGCCCGGCCACATCATGGGGCTGGTTGGCGAGTCGGGTTCGGGCAAGTCCGTGACCGGCTTCTCGATCATGGGTCTGGTCGATGCGCCGGGCCGCATCGTCGGCGGCGAGGTGCTGTTCCAGGGGCGTGATCTCACGCGCTTGTCGCCCGCCGAGCTGCGTCGTCTGCAAGGCAATCGCATCGCGATGATCTTTCAGGACCCGATGATGACGCTCAACCCGGTGTTGCGCGTCGATGTACAGATGATCGAAGCGGTGCGCGCGCATCAGCGCGTTTCGAAAGCGCAGGCCCGCGAGCTGGCGCGCGACACGCTCGGCATGATGGGCATTCCGAGCCCGGACGAGCGGCTGCGCGCGTATCCGCATCAGCTTTCGGGCGGCATGCGTCAGCGCGTGGCGATTGCGATTGCCATGCTCCACCGCCCCGATCTCATCATCGCAGACGAGCCGACCACCGCGCTCGACGTCACCATTCAGGCGCAGATCCTCTCGGAGGTGCAGAAGCTCGCTCGTCAGCACGGCACGGCGCTCATCTGGATCACGCACGACCTGTCGGTCGTCGCCGGCCTGGCCGATACGGTCGCGGTGATGTATGCGGGGCGCATCGTCGAACAAGGCGCGGTCGACGCCGTACTCGATGCGCCACAGCACCCCTACACCGCAGGCCTCATCGGCAGCCTGCCCAGTCTGAACAAGCGCGGCCAGCGTCTGCGCCAGATTCCCGGCATGACGCCGAATCTGCTCGCCATGCCGGCCGGCTGCGCGTTCGCCTCGCGCTGCGCGTATGCCAGCGCGGCCTGCGCACAGCGGCCCGAGATCACGCAGACATCGCCGGGCCGCCTGGTGCGTTGCTTCCATCCGGGCGCCGCGCTGCAAAAGGAGATGGTATGAACTCGCCGCTGCCACAAAGCCAGCCAGGCCAGCCTGGCCAGCCCGTAAGCGCCGGCTACGGCAAATCGAACAGCCCGAGCGCCACGCTGCCCGTGCCCATCGTGTCGCTGCGCGGCGTGAGCAAGCGCTTCGGCGAACGACGCGTCGGTGCGGCGCAGCGCCTGCTCGGGCGCGTCGGCCTCGCCCATCCGCCGGCCGTGGTGCACGCCGTCGACAACGTCGACCTGATCGTCAAGCCGGGCGAAGTCGTCGGCCTCGTCGGCGAGTCGGGTTGCGGCAAATCCACGCTCGGACGCATGCTCGCGGGGTTGCTCAAGCCGTCTTCCGGAGACATTCAGATTCACGGCCGTCCGGCCGAATCGCTGAGCGCCGAAGAGCGGCGCGACGCTCGCCTGAAGATTCAGATGATCTTCCAGGATCCGTACGCGAGTCTGAATCCGCGGCTGCGCGTCGACCGCATCGTCGGCGAAGGCGCGCTCGTGCACGGCCTGACCGATCGGGCGGGCTTCGACGATTATGTCAGCGCCCAGTTGCAGCGCGCCGGCCTCGATCCGGCACTGCGTCACCGGTATCCGCACCAGTTCAGCGGCGGGCAGCGTCAGCGCATCGGCATCGCCCGCGCGCTGGCCGTAGCGCCCGATCTGCTGGTATGCGACGAGGCCGTCGCGGCGCTCGACGTGTCGATCCAGGCCCAGATCCTCAACCTGTTCATGGACCTGCGCGAGCAACTGCGTCTCACGTACGTGTTCATCAGCCATGATCTCGGCGTGGTCGAGCACCTGTCCGACCGCGTGGTGATCATGTATCTGGGCCGCATCGTGGAAAGTGCGCCGGTCGAAGAGATCTTCCGCCGCGCGAACCATCCGTACACGCAAGCGCTGCTCGCCGAGATTCCGCGCATCGACGTGCGTCACAAGACGTTCTCGGCGATTCGCGGCGAAATTCCGAGCCCGATTGCGCCGCCGGGCGGTTGTCACTTCCATCCGCGCTGCCCGCACGCCATGCCGCGCTGCCGCACGGAGGTGCCGACGCTGCGCGGCGTGGCCATCAACCACGTGAGCGCCTGTCATCTGAATGACGCCTGATATGCCCGCAGACGCTCGACGTCTTCGCCTTCTTTCACTCTTCAACGACCAGGATTGATAATGAAACGCTTCTTGTTGTCCTCGCTGGCGGCCGCCTTGCTCGCGACGAGCGCCGCGGCCTCCGCCCAGACGCTGCGCATCGCCTTTGCCGACCCGCTGTCCTCGCTCGATCCGCAACTGAACAACCACGCGGGCGATCGCTCGGTCGACCTGCACTTCTGGGATCTGCTCGTCGAGAACAAGTGGAACAAGCTGCAGCCGGGCCTCGCCGTGTCGTGGAAGGCGCTCGACGCCAAGACGTGGGAATTCAAGCTGCGCCCGAACGTGAAATGGCACGACGGTCAGCCATTCACCGCCGCCGACGTGATCTATTCGTATCAGCGCGCACGCAACGTGCCGGGCAGTGTGGCGACGTACGCCGGCTACCTGCGCACCATCGACACGATGAGCTCGCCCGATCCGCTCACGCTCGTCGTCAAGACAAAGATACCGAACCCGGATCTGCCGCTGAATCTCGCTTCGGTGCATATCGTAAGCAAGCATGTGGGCGAGAAATCGAACACCGACGACTACAACGCCGGACGCGCGATGGTCGGCACCGGCCCGTTCAAGTACGTTTCGTACACGCCGGGCGATCGCGTCGAGATGGTGCGCAACGACAACTACTGGGCCGGCAAGTCCGAGTGGGAGAAAGTCGACTATCGCTACATCAACAACGGCGCCGCCCGTACGGCAGCCCTGCTCGCCGGCGACGTGGACGTGATCGACAAGGTCTCGGCGTCGGACATCCCGCGCCTGAAGAAGTCGCCGAACGTGACGGTGTTCCCGTACCCGGGCCTGCGCGTGATGCTGCTGCAACCGTCCTTCCGAGAAGGCTCGAATCAGTACATCACCGACAACGCCGGCAAGCCACTGGCGAAGAACCCGCTGCTCGACGTGCGCGTACGCCGTGCACTCTCGCTCGCCATCAACCGTGAAGCCATCGTCACGCGCATCATGCAGGGCACGGCCAGCGTGGCCAATCAATGGATGCCGAAAGACACGTTCGGCTACAACCCCGAAGTGAAGGACATTGCGTTCGACGCCGCTCAGGCCAAGAAGCTGCTCGCCGAGGCCGGTTACCCCGAGGGCTTCAAGCTGACGATGCATGTGCCGAACGACCGCTACCCGCAAGGTCCGGAAACGGCGCAGGCGGTGGCGCAGTTCTGGACGCGCATCGGCGTGAAGACGCAGGTGGAAGTGGTGCCCTGGGCCGTGTACTCAGGCCGCGCGAACAAGAACGAATACGCCGTGTCGATGCTCGCCTGGGGCAACGGCACGGGTGAAGCGAGTTATGCGCTCGTGAACGTGCTCGCGACCGTCGACGCCAAGAAAGGGCTGGGCGCCTCGAACTGGGGCCACTACAGCAACCCGGCCGTGGACAAGGCGCTCGATGCGTCGACCGCGGAATTCGACGAAGGCAAACGCGAGGCGATTCTGCGTCAGTCGGTCAAGGTGGTGTCGGACGACGTGGGCGTGATCCCGCTGTATCACTACCAGAACATCTGGGCCGCACGCAAGGGGCTGAAGGTCACGCCGTTCACGAGCGATCGCACGGTGGCGATGCAAGTGACCAAGGCCGCCAAGTGAGCCGGCGCGCCGAATCATGACGTCTCCGCTCATTCTCACTGCTGCGCCTGCCGATGCGCTGATCGACGTGCCGCGCCACCTCGTGGTGCGCGGCGCGGCGCCAGGGACGCACGTCACGCTCGCCGCTCGCACGCCGCGGGCGGGCGGCGTGCTCTGGCAGGCCGAAGCCACGTTCGTTGCCGATGCCGAGGGTGTCGTCGACCTCACGCGCGACGCCCCGGTCAGCGGCAGTTATCGGGGCGTGTCGCCGATGGGACTCGTCTGGTCGCAGGTGCCGGAGGACGGCAAGAGCCGCGACGTGTTCCCGCAACCAGTCACCGCACCGCTCGTCACCACCGTGACGGCACTCGTCGCCGGTGATGGCGGCGAGGCGATTGCGCCGTCGAGCGTGTCGTTCACCCAGCGCCTCGCCGCCGACGGCGTGACGCGGCGCGACGTGCGCGAGGATGGGCTCGTCGGCACGTTGTATCTGCCGCCAGGTGACGGGCCGTTCCCTGCCGTCATGATCCTCAACGGGTCCGGCGGCGGCATCAACGAACCGCGTGCGGCGCTCTATGCGTCGCACGGCTACGCGGCGTTCGCCCTCGGCTACTTCAAGGGGCCGGGGCTGCCCGACTACATCTCCAACACGCCGCTCGAGTACTTCGCGAAGGGCATGGACTGGCTGCGCCGCACGGTGCGCCCGGCGCATGACTTCGTGGCGCTCTCCGGACAGTCGCGCGGCGGTGAGCTGGTGCTGCTGCTCGGCGCCACCTTCCCCGAAGCGGTGTCGGCGGTGATCGGCTATGTGCCGAGTGCGTTGATTCACAGCGCGCAGAACGCCTGCGATCCGGCCATTGGCAGAGAGGGGCCGACGTGGCTGCTCGACGGCAAGCCGTTGCCGCACATCTGGGAGAACAACCGTACGGCATCCTGGGCGCCATTCGACGAGGGGCCGCCGCCGCATCGTCACACCAAGGCAATGCTGACCGCGCTGGATGATGTGCAAGCCGTTGAGCGGGCGCGCATCCCCGTCGAGAAGATTCGCGGGCCCGTGATGCTGCTCTCCGCCGAGGACGACGGCTCGTGGCCGTCGAGCCGGTACTCGCGAATGGTGACGGAGCGGCTGGCCGCACATTCGCATCCGCATCCGGTCGAGCATCTCGATTTCGAGAAGGCCGGGCATGCCATCGTGTTTCCGTATGTGCCGACGACGCAACTCGTCTACGCGCACCCGGTCTCCGGCAAGATCAGCACCAGCGGCGGACAGCCGGACGCCAACGCCATCGCCGACGAACGTTCGTGGAGCGCCGTGCAGGCCTTCCTCGCGCGCGCCGTGGCAGCGCATGCTCAATCACAAGGACAATCATGACCGCCAATACCCAGTACGACATCGCCAATGATCTCGTCGACCGCGTCGCAGGTCTGGCCGCCGGCACGGCGACGCATACCTTGCGTCACGCGCGCGACAAGGTCGCCGCCGCTACGCAGGGCAGCTATGACGGACTCTTCGACGCGAAGCTTGAAGGGCTCTCGCTCGTGGAGCGTCTGCTCGTTGCGTTGTATGCGAGCCGTCTGACGCCTTCGCCGTCGCTCGCCGCGCACTATCGCGCCGAGCTCGCCAAGCATGCGGTCGATGCTGCGCAGTTGAAGGCCGTCGAGTCCGGTCAGCCGGAGGATGTGGCGGATACGCGTCTGCGCGCGATGCTGACGTTCACGCGAACGCTGATCGAAAATCCCGTGGAGGGCGACAAGGCCGCGCTGCACAAGCTGCCCGCAGCGGGACTCACGACGCCGGCCATCGTTGCGCTCGCGCAATTGATCGCGTTCCTGTCGTACCAGACGCGTCTGGTCGCAGGTCTTCAGGCCCTCAAACAACTGGCTCCGCAGGAGACGACAGCATGAGCGACATCATCCGTTCGCACGGTTTCACCAACGAGACGCTCGACTGGGATGCATGGCTCGACGTCGTGACACTGGAGAGCGCCACGCCGGAGCAGATTGCCGTGCTCGAAGAGAGCCATCCGAAAGCCAAGACATCGGACTATTACCTCTTCCTCGTGCATCAACCCGAGATCCTGCGTCAGCGCTCGGCGGCATTCAACGCGATCATGTATGCGCCGGGCGGCATGCCGCGCGCCGAGCGTGAGCTTTCGACGACCGTTGTCTCGCGTATCAATGGCTGTGTATATTGCGCGTCGGTGCACGCACAGCGCTTCGAACAGTTGGCCAAGCGCAACGACGTAATCCGCGAAGTGTTCGACGATCCGCGTACCGCCGGTACGACACCGCGTGAGAAAGCCATTGCGCAGTTTTCGATTGCGTTGACGGAGAAGCCTGGCGATGTGCATCCTGAACAGTTGCAGACCCTGCGCGACGTTGGATTGACGGACGCGGAAATCCTCGATCTCATCCATTCCATCGCCATCTTCGCTTGGGCGAATCGGCTGATGCTCAACCTCGGCGAGCCGGTGTTTCCCGAGACGGTGGCTGGGTGACGCTGGACTTGTCAGAAGTCGTGGGCATTGGTTCACATTGCCGCTGATCGGACGGAAAGAGCTGAGAAGAAAAGCGTGGTCTGCCTGGACCGCGCTTTTTTATTTATTAGTCGTTGTGCGGCGCGTTGACGCACGTGCAGACGATGAACGTTGAATATCGACGGCAAGGCAAGTTCGCCCCCACGGGAATCGTCGGCGTGATCCGTCCGAGCACTTGCAAACCGATGGTGTACGCTTGAGCGAGTCCGTCCGATCTCGGTAGATATCTGCAATGACGCCCATTTCAGTCACCATACGTCCCATCGAACTCCATGACATAGCCTCTTGGGGCTCGCTCAGGCACCAGCTCTGGCCCCACGCGTCACCGGCCGAACACGAACGCGAAATCACGGAGATACTGTCGGAGCCGAATCGTTATGCGGCTTTTATTGCGATTTCTCAGGAAGGTCGGGCGTTGGGATTTGCTGAGGCAGCGATACGGCAGGATTACGTCAACGGGTGCGACACGTCGCCAGTCCTGTTTCTCGAGGGCGTTTACGTCGCGCCTGACGCCCGCCGTCGGGGTGTCGCGAAAGCGCTGTTCGGAAGGGTTGAGCAGTGGGGCGCCCTGCGGGGATGTGAAGAATTCGCGTCCGACACCGATGTGGCCAACATTGATGTCCAAACATTGCACCGGGCACTCGGCTTTGAGGAGACCGAACGCGTGGTGTTCTTCCGCAAACGCACGCTAAAAGGTACGTCTGATTGATTCTGTTGGGCGACGCATAAATTCCGCCCCTGGAAAGCAAAAACCCCTTGCTACGAGCGTAGCAAGGGGTTTTTAAGGGGAGCCTGACGATTACCTACTTTCACACGGGAATCCGCACTATCATCGGCGTGGAGTCGTTTCACGGTCCTGTTCGGGATGGGAAGGGGTGGTTCCAACTCGCTATGGTCATCAGGCATAACTTGTATGTTCCGCTGAGGCGCTCAGCGAAACCAATTCGGAAGAAGCGTAGTACAACATATTGGGTTGTGACTGGTATCGGCACAGCGATACTCACACCAGGAAAACACACTGGTTATAGGATCAAGCCTCACGGGCAATTAGTATCAGTTAGCTTAACGCATTACTGCGCTTCCACACCTGACCTATCAACGTCCTGGTCTTGAACGACCCTTAAGGGGAATCGAGTTCCCAGGGAAGTCTCATCTTAAGGCGAGTTTCCCGCTTAGATGCTTTCAGCGGTTATCTCTTCCGAACATAGCTACCCGGCGATGCCACTGGCGTGACAACCGGTACACCAGAGGTTCGTCCACTCCGGTCCTCTCGTACTAGGAGCAGCCCCCTTCAAACTTCCAACGCCCACGGCAGATAGGGACCAAACTGTCTCACGACGTTTTAAACCCAGCTCACGTACCTCTTTAAATGGCGAACAGCCATACCCTTGGGACCGGCTACAGCCCCAGGATGAGATGAGCCGACATCGAGGTGCCAAACACCGCCGTCGATATGAACTCTTGGGCGGTATCAGCCTGTTATCCCCAGAGTACCTTTTATCCGTTGAGCGATGGCCCTTCCATACAGAACCACCGGATCACTATGACCTGCTTTCGCACCTGCTCGACTTGTCAGTCTCGCAGTTAAGCACGCTTTTGCCATTGCACTATCAGCACGATTTCCGACCGTACCTAGCGTACCTTCGTACTCCTCCGTTACACTTTGGGAGGAGACCGCCCCAGTCAAACTGCCTACCATGCACTGTCCCCGATCCGGATCACGGACCTAGGTTAGAACCTCAAACAAGCCAGGGTGGTATTTCAAGGACGGCTCCACAGAAACTAGCGTTCCTGCTTCAAAGCCTCCCACCTATCCTACACAGACCGGTTCAAAGTCCAATGCAAAGCTACAGTAAAGGTTCATGGGGTCTTTCCGTCTAGCCGCGGGTAGATTGCATCATCACAAACACTTCAACTTCGCTGAGTCTCGGGAGGAGACAGTGTGGCCATCGTTACGCCATTCGTGCAGGTCGGAACTTACCCGACAAGGAATTTCGCTACCTTAGGACCGTTATAGTTACGGCCGCCGTTTACCGGGACTTCAATCAAGAGCTTGCACCCCATCATTTAATCTTCCGGCACCGGGCAGGCGTCACACCCTATACGTCCACTTTCGTGTTTGCAGAGTGCTGTGTTTTTATTAAACAGTCGCAGCCACCAGTTTATTGCAACCCCTTCACCCTTCTGGCGCAGGCCAGTCAAGCTACAAGGGCGTACCTTATCCCGAAGTTACGGTACCAATTTGCCGAGTTCCTTCTCCCGAGTTCTCTCAAGCGCCTTAGAATACTCATCTCGCCCACCTGTGTCGGTTTGCGGTACGGTCTCGTATGACTGAAGCTTAGAGGCTTTTCTTGGAACCACTTCCAATTGCTTCGCGAACTAGTTCGCTCGCCCCACAGCCTTGAATTACGCGCCCGGATTTGCCTAAGCGCCTTCTCCACTGCAGGGACCGGGACTTCCAACACCCGGACAACCTTCCGCGATCCGTCCCCCCATCGCATCATACGACGGTGCAGGAATATTAACCTGCTTCCCATCAGCTACGCATCTCTGCCTCGCCTTAGGGGCCGACTCACCCTACGCCGATGAACGTTGCGTAGGAAACCTTGGGCTTACGGCGAGGGGGCCTTTCACCCCCTTTATCGCTACTCATGTCAGCATTCGCACTTCTGATACCTCCAGCAACCTTTACAAGTCACCTTCACAGGCTTACAGAACGCTCTCCTACCATGCGAGCAAGCTCGCATCCGCAGCTTCGGTATATTGCTTAGCCCCGTTACATCTTCCGCGCAGGACGACTCGATCAGTGAGCTATTACGCTTTCTTTAAAGGGTGGCTGCTTCTAAGCCAACCTCCTGACTGTTTTAGCCTTCCCACTTCGTTTCCCACTTAGCAATATTTAGGGACCTTAGCTGGCGGTCTGGGTTGTTTCCCTCTTGACACCGGACGTTAGCACCCGATGTCTGTCTCCCGTGATTGCACTCTTCGGTATTCGGAGTTTGCTATGGCGAGGTAATCCGCAATGGACCCCTCAACCATGACAGTGCTCTACCCCCGAAGGTGATACACGAGGCACTACCTAAATAGTTTTCGGAGAGAACCAGCTATTTCCAAGTTTGTTTAGCCTTTCACCCCTATCCACAGCTCATCCCCTAACTTTTCAACGTTAGTGGGTTCGGTCCTCCAGTACGTGTTACCGCACCTTCAACCTGGCCATGGATAGATCACTTGGTTTCGGGTCTACACCCAGCGACTGAACGCCCTATTCGGACTCGCTTTCGCTACGCCTTCCCTATTCGGTTAAGCTCGCCACTGAATGTAAGTCGCTGACCCATTATACAAAAGGTACGCCGTCACCCCTTACGAGGCTCCGACTGTTTGTATGCATGCGGTTTCAGGATCTATTTCACTCCCCTCCCGGGGTTCTTTTCGCCTTTCCCTCACGGTACTGGTTCACTATCGGTCGATTACGAGTATTTAGCCTTGGAGGATGGTCCCCCCATCTTCAGACAGGATTTCACGTGTCCCGCCCTACTTTTCTCAAGCTTAGTTCCACACCAGGGTTTTCTCATACGGGGCTATCACCCACTATGGCCGGACTTTCCATTCCGTTCTGATAACACCGGTGCTAAATCTTGAAGGCTGGTCCCATTTCGCTCGCCACTACTTTGGGAATCTCGGTTGATTTCTTTTCCTGCAGCTACTTAGATGTTTCAGTTCGCCGCGTTCGCTTCGCTAGACCTATGGATTCAGTCTAGGATGACCCAAAGGGCCGGGTTTCCCCATTCGGACATTTGTGGATCAATGCTTATTTGCCAGCTCCCCACAACTTTTCGCAGGCTATCGCGTCCTTCGTCGCCTGTAATCGCCAAGGCATCCACCACATGCACTTATTCGCTTGACCCTATAACGAGAATGTCTCCCCGTTACAGGTTGAGTTTTCGCGTGTCGGTCCACGTTAGTGCTTTAGCACTTACGTGGAGCCCACACATCGCGTGTGTGCCGTATTCCAAGTCATCTTTCGATCACTTAAATACTGGTTGATACAATCACAACCCGTACAATTTCCACGCGCCATCTCTAACGCGCTTCCGTTGTACTTCTTCTTCCAAATTGTTAAAGAACAAATACTGCATGACATGACTGTCATTCAAAAGCATTCACATTCAGGGATTTACTTCAGAAGTACCACTGAGATAACTTGCTTTTGACTGACATCGATGCGATCCAAGATTTTGGTGGAGGATGACGGGATCGAACCGACGACCCCCTGCTTGCAAAGCAGGTGCTCTCCCAGCTGAGCTAATCCCCCAATCAAGCCGATTACCACTACTCGACTTGGTCAGGCGGTGGTGTAAAGCTTGGTGGGTCTGGAAGGACTTGAACCTTCGACCCCCGCCTTATCAAGACGGTGCTCTAACCACCTGAGCTACAGACCCGACTTAGATCTACGCAGTCAACAACCGATAAGCGTGAACACTCAACTTCCAGTGCATGCTCTAGAAAGGAGGTGATCCAGCCGCAGGTTCCCCTACGGCTACCTTGTTACGACTTCACCCCAGTCATGAATCCTGCCGTGGTAAGCGCCCTCCTTGCGGTTAGGCTACCTACTTCTGGCAAAACCCACTCCCATGGTGTGACGGGCGGTGTGTACAAGACCCGGGAACGTATTCACCGCGACATGCTGATCCGCGATTACTAGCGATTCCAGCTTCACGCAGTCGAGTTGCAGACTGCGATCCGGACTACGATCGGTTTTCTGGGGTTAGCTCCACCTCGCGGTTTGGCAGCCCTCTGTACCGACCATTGTATGACGTGTGAAGCCCTACCCATAAGGGCCATGAGGACTTGACGTCATCCCCACCTTCCTCCGGTTTGTCACCGGCAGTCTCCTTAGAGTGCTCTTGCGTAGCAACTAAGGACAAGGGTTGCGCTCGTTGCGGGACTTAACCCAACATCTCACGACACGAGCTGACGACAGCCATGCAGCACCTGTGTTACGGCTCTCTTTCGAGCACTCCCACCTCTCAGCAGGATTCCGTACATGTCAAGGGTAGGTAAGGTTTTTCGCGTTGCATCGAATTAATCCACATCATCCACCGCTTGTGCGGGTCCCCGTCAATTCCTTTGAGTTTTAATCTTGCGACCGTACTCCCCAGGCGGTCAACTTCACGCGTTAGCTACGTTACTAAGGAAATGAATCCCCAACAACTAGTTGACATCGTTTAGGGCGTGGACTACCAGGGTATCTAATCCTGTTTGCTCCCCACGCTTTCGTGCATGAGCGTCAGTATTGGCCCAGGGGGCTGCCTTCGCCATCGGTATTCCTCCACATCTCTACGCATTTCACTGCTACACGTGGAATTCTACCCCCCTCTGCCATACTCTAGCCTTGCAGTCACGAATGCAGTTCCCAGGTTAAGCCCGGGGATTTCACATCCGTCTTACAAAACCGCCTGCGCACGCTTTACGCCCAGTAATTCCGATTAACGCTCGCACCCTACGTATTACCGCGGCTGCTGGCACGTAGTTAGCCGGTGCTTATTCTTCCGGTACCGTCATCCCCCCGAGGTATTAACCCAGAGGTTTTCTTTCCGGACAAAAGTGCTTTACAACCCGAAGGCCTTCTTCACACACGCGGCATTGCTGGATCAGGCTTGCGCCCATTGTCCAAAATTCCCCACTGCTGCCTCCCGTAGGAGTCTGGGCCGTGTCTCAGTCCCAGTGTGGCTGGTCGTCCTCTCAGACCAGCTACAGATCGTCGCCTTGGTAGGCTTTTACCCCACCAACTAGCTAATCTGACATCGGCCGCTCTTGTAGCGCGAGGCCCGAAGGTCCCCCGCTTTCCTCCTCAGAGCGTATGCGGTATTAATCCGGCTTTCGCCGAGCTATCCCCCACTACAAGGTACGTTCCGATGTATTACTCACCCGTTCGCCACTCGCCACCAGGTGCAAGCACCCGTGCTGCCGTTCGACTTGCATGTGTAAGGCATGCCGCCAGCGTTCAATCTGAGCCAGGATCAAACTCTTCAGTTCAAACCTGTTACTGTTTTCGGTTTTTCGCGATAAATCGCTAGAACCGGTCGCTCTCAAAGTAGGCTGACAAGTTAATTGCTTAACTTACCTTTTACTATGTGAGCCTCAATAAATTTAAAGCCAATCTGCCGAAGCAGACGCACCATTCATCGAGTGCCCACACTTATCGGTTGTTCAATTTTTAAAGATCAATCGCAGCCACTTCGCGAGTCGCCAACTTACCGCGCCACCGCTTCGTTTTCTGCGTCGCTGCATCAGCAGCAGAGAAGTGAGATTATGTCGCACATCCTCGTCGTCGTCAACAGTTTTTTTCGCGCTTTCCGTTCGTCGCCGTAGCCACTCACTCGCTCAAAATCCTGTAACCACCGGGCTTTTCAGCCCATTCGCTTCAACCGCTCCACCGCTTGCGCTGCGGCGCCGTCGTTGCGAGAGACGAGATATTAGTCACCTTCACCCAACTGCGCAACCCCTTTGTGAAACTATTTTGAAGATGCGCCATTTTTCTGCGCATTGTCCCGCGATCCCGGTCTTCAGTTCTCTTCTATATATAAAAGAAACATGAACTCCACGCCGGGCAACTCGCCTTTGGCAAAATAGCGCGATGAACACAGCTCTCTCTCCCGACACTTCGGGCCAGGCCCATCCCTTCTCGGCTTTGCTGCCCGACACCGTCGTCACTGCCGTCGAACAACTGGGCAGCTACAGCGACGGGCGTCTGCTTGCGCTCAACAGTTACGAAAACCGCGTCTATCAAATCGGGATGGAGGACGGCCCGCCATTGATCGCGAAGTTCTACCGACCGAATCGCTGGACGGACGACGCCATTCTCGAAGAGCACGCCTTCACACAAGCGCTGGCCGATCGCGAGATTCCGGTCGTTGCACCACTCGCGATCAATGGCAGGACGCTCCATCTCTACGAAGGCTTTCGCTTCGCACTCTTTGCGCGACGCGGCGGCCGCGCTCCTGAATTGCAAGACCCCGATACGCTCAACTGGCTCGGCCGCTTCCTGGGACGCATTCATGCCGTCGGTGCAACGCAGCCCTTCCATCATCGTTTGACGCTCGACCCAGCGAGCTACGGGCGCCAGCCCGTGGAATACCTCTGGCAGAGCGGCCTGATCCCCGCCGACCTGCGCGACGCCTGGCGCAGCATTGTGGATCTCGCGCTCGCAGGCATCGAACGGTCATATGAGCGGGCGGGAGACGTGAAACTGCTGCGCGTCCACGGCGACTGCCACGGCGGGAACGTGTTGTGGACCGATGCCGGGCCGCACTTCGTCGACTTCGACGACACGTGCATGGCACCGGCCATGCAAGACCTCTGGATGCTACTGTCGGGGACTCGCGCCGAGATGACGGCTCAGCTCGACGAAGTGCTCTCCGGCTACGAGGACTTTGCCGACTTCAATTCGCGCGAACTGCACCTGACCGAAGCGCTGCGCACGCTACGCCTGCTGCACTACAGCGCCTGGCTGGCACGTCGATGGGACGACCCCGCCTTCCCCGCCGCTTTCCCATGGTTCAACACGCAACGCTACTGGCAGGACCGCATTCTGGAGTTGCGCGAGCAGGTCGCCCTGATGGATGAGCCCCCGCTTGTCTGGCGCTAGATGTCGCATTCGCGCCGGCTTCGGGGCATCCCGCGCTCACCACCATCGCCACATGGCGAAGGCGAGCGCGGCGGCCACGCACCACTCGGCGGCCGACCCGGTCGTCACATACAACGGCGAGCGAAATCGTGTGCGCAACGGCCAGCACAGCGGCACGCCCGACGGCGTCAGCCAATCCGCCAGCAGATGCGACAGATAGCCGGCACACAGCGCGAGCATCCACGGCGGCACTCGTCCCCAGCCATGGAGGCACGCGAGGATGGCCAGCACGGGCAGCAGAAGCGAATGCGTCATGCCGCGATGGCCGAAGACACCCGAAATCGCGAGCGACAGCGGCGCGATACGCCGACCCAGCAGGCTCTTGGGATGATCGATGTCGGGCAGCAATGCGCCAACGAGCGTCAACGGCCATGCGTGAACGCTGGCGGCCCAGCCGGTGCGATGCATCAGCCAGGTGGCGCCGATGCCGAAAATGAGATGACTTCTGGCTTGCATGGCGTATATGCGTCGACGAGCCCTCGCGCGCAACGTGAAAGCGATGACGATCGCCATCACCCCCATACAGCGCGTCGAAAACCACATTGTCCGCATCTTGAACGGGGGGCGAAGTCTACCACCGCGCCCGCCCGCAGCACACTCGCTCCGGATGCATGCCAAACAACAGCACACACGGAAGTGCAACGCACGCCCACACACAGAAATACGACACTTTCCAGCCCGCTGGTTGACGGTGTCACATGCGCCCCGTACGATCCGCCCCACAGATTTTCCGGCTTTCGCATTGGGACGCTCACAACACCCAGCCAGCACGAGGGAGTTTTTCGATGAAGAAGATGCTGCTTCTGACCGCCGCCACGCTCATGCCGTTGGCCGCGCACGCGACAAACCCACTCGTCACGGACGACACCGGCACCCAGGACACCGGCAACTGGCAGCTCGAGCTCAACAGCGAGTGGATCACGCAGCCGAGCGCGCGCCAGCAGCAATGGACGAACACGTTGACCTACGGCGTGCTGCCCAATCTCGACGTCGCGATTCAGGCCCCCTACCAGCGCATGCGCCCCGATGGCGATGGCTGGACGAGCGGTTTCACCGATTTGCAGTTGCAGGCGAAATGGCGCTTTCTCGAAGGCGAGACATGGAGTCTTGGCCTCAAGCCCTTCGTTTCGCTGCCGACGGCCAGTACCGACCGCGGTCTCGGCAACGGCCGCGCCACGACCGGCGCGAACCTGCTGCTGCAGTACAACCTCGATCGCTGGACGTTCCTTGCCAACGTCGGCTACACCTGGAACAACAACAGCATTGGCAACCGCCAGAGCCTGTGGAGTGCGTCGACGGCCGTTCTGTTCAGCGTGACGGACACCGTTCGCCTGGTCGCCGACATCGGTCTGGCCACCAACCCCGACACCACCACGCAAACGAAGCCGGCCTATGCGCTGGTCGGCGCCATCTACAGCCCGACGAAAGATCTCGACCTCGACGTCGGCTACAAGCGCGGCCTGAACCCCGCCTCGCTGGGCCACTCGGTGCAGGCCGGCGTCACCATTCGCTGGTAGACGCACGACAGGACAGACGGATGGATGGACGGGCAGACAGCCGCCGCCCACGCGACGGCCGCCCGCACCGCCAGCCATACACTTCACATCGGCGCAAACAACAACGCGTCAACAGCAAGCCTGATGCCGCACCTTGCAGGTCTGCAGCACCTCATCGGGCGGACGAAGCCACCAATCCTGCGACGAGAAGATCTCGACTTCGTGCATGCCTTCGTACCCCTGCGCCTCGACGAGCGCGCGCGCGGCGGGAATGTCGATGACGCCGTCGCCCATCATGCCGCGATCGAGCAGCAGATCGCGCGTGGGCACACGCCAGTCGCAGATGTGGAACGCGAGCAAGCGCTTCTTCCCGGCCCGGGCGATCTGCGCCGGCAGTTGCGGATCCCACCACACGTGATAGAGATCGACCGCGATCCCCAATCCCTCGTCGCCCAGTTCGTCGCACAGATCGTTGGCCTGCGCCATGGTGTTCACGCAGGCGCGGTCGGCAGCGTACATCGGATGCAACGGCTCGATCGCCAACGGCATGCCGACCCCGCGCGAGTAGTCGAGCAGTTCGGCAATCCCGTCGCGCACCTGCGCACGCGCGCCGGCGATGTCCTTCGAGCCGACCGGCAAACCGCCGACGACCAGCACGAGACACTGCGCCCCCACGGCAAGCGCCTCATCGACCGCACGCCGGTTGTCGTCGCGCGCCGCCTGTCGCCCGGCCGCGTCCGCCGCGGGGAACATGCCGCCGCGGCAATAGCCGGTGACGGTCAGATCGTGCGCACGAATTCGCCGCGCCGTCTCCGCCAGCCCGAGTTCCGCCACCTGGTCGCGCCACGGCGAAATGCCCCGAATGCCGTGCCGCGCAATGCCGTCGATGATGGCGTCGAGCCGCCATTGCTGGCGCACCGTCGCCGTATTGATCGACAGTTTCTCCGCCGGCGGCGGCACGTAGCCCCGCGCCTCCCCCGTCCCTCCCTTCATCGCCGTGCTCATGCTTCCACCCCGTTCACCGCCAGCCAGAGCTTCATCCGATAGGCGGCCAGCGCGGGATCCTCGATCAACTGCGCGGCAGTCGCCAGCCGGAACAACTCGCAGTAATGCCAGAGGCTGCGCGCGCTCTGTTGGCCACCGACCATGGCGAAATGATCCTGATGTCCGTTGAGCCAGGCCATGAAGACGACCCCCGACTTGTAGAACCGCGTGGGCGCCGCGAAGATATGCCGCGAGAGCGGCACGGTCGGCGCCAGAATCGCGTCGAACGTTGCCCGATCGCCACGCCCCAGTGCATCGAGCGCCGCGGAGGCGGCGGGCGCAATGGCATCGAAGATGCCGAGCAGCGCATCCGAATATCCGTGTGCATCGCCAGCGATCAGTTCGGCATAGTTGAAGTCGTCGCCCGTGTACATGCGAACGCCCTTGGGCAAGCGACGCCGCATGGCGATTTCCTTGTCCTTGTCGAGCAGCGAAATCTTGATGCCGTCGACTTTCCCGGGCTGCGCCTCGATCACTTGCAGGCAGACATCCATCGCCCGATCGAGATCGCTGTGTCCCCAATAGCCCGCCAGCGCCGGATCGAACATATCGCCGAGCCAGTGCAGAATCACCGGCTCGCGCACCTGCCGCAGAATCCGCTCGTACACGCGCAAATAGTCCTCCGGCCCCGACGCGGCCGCAGCCAGCGCGCGGCTTGCCATCAGGATGATGCGCCCGCCCGCGGCCTCCACCGCGCCGACCTGCTCCTCGTAGGCGCGAATCACGTCGTCGACCGTGAGCCCGGGCGCAGGCGCCAGATGGTCCGTCCCCGCGCCGCAGGCGATACCTGCGCCGGGATGCCGCCTGGCCTGCGCTACGCTGCGCCGGATCAGTTCGAGCGACGTCGGCCAGTCGAGGCCCATGCCCCGCTGCGCGGTATCCATCGCCTCGGCCACGCCGAGTCCCAGCGAGAACAGACGTTCGCGGTAGGCCAGCGTGGCGTCCCAGTCGATGGCGGCCGTCAGCCACGGGTCGGCCGTCGAGCGCGAATCGGCCACCACGTGGGCGGCGGAAAACGCGATGCGATTCATCTTCGGCGACGGCTTCGCTTGCCACGTGCGTTCGGTACGCACGGTGAATGGCGCGAGTTGCCCGTCACGGTCGATGAGCTTGAGTGTCGGCGCCATGACTCACGCTCCTTCGCGGCCGGAGAGTTCCGGCACGTCTAGCCAGCGGCGCTCGCGCCAGCTTTGCAGACCAAGCTCCACGAGCTGCACCCCCTTGGCGCCTTCAAGCAGGTTCCACTTGAATTCGCCCTCGCCCGCCACGTGGCGCAGGAACAGTTCCCATTGCACCTTGAACGCGTTGTCGTAGACCGTGGTGTCCGGCACCTTGACCCAGTCGTCGAAGAAGTCGTGCGTCTGACGCACGTCCGGGTTCCACACCGGCTTGGGCGTGTTCACGCGCGACTGGGTCCAGCAGTCGGTCAGCCCCGCCACGGCCGAACCATGCGTGCCGTCGACCTGGAACGTGACGAGATCGTCGCGACGCACACGCACGCACCACGAACTGTTGAGCTGCACGATCACGCCGTTCTCGAGTTCGAACGTCGCGTAGGCGGCATCGTCGGCCGTCGCCTTGTAGGGCTTGCCCTGCTCGTCCCAACGCTGGGGGATGTGCGTCGCACCCAGGCACGACACGCTCGTCACCTTGCCGAAGACGTTATCGAGCACATAGCGCCAGTGGCACAGCATGTCGAGAATGATGCCGCCGCCGTCCTCGCTGCGATAGTTCCACGACGGACGCTGCGTCGGCTGCAGATCGCCTTCGAAGACCCAGTAGCCGAATTCGCCGCGCACCGACAGTACCTGACCGAAGAAACCCGCGTCGTTGAGCAGTTGCAGCTTGCGCAGCCCGGGCAGCCAGAGTTTGTCCTGCACCACGCCGTGCTTGACGCCCGCCGCCTGCACCGCGCGATACAGATCGAGCGCTTCGGCGAGATTCGTCGCCACCGGCTTTTCGCAGTAGATGTGCTTGCCCGCCTGCACCGCACGCTTGAGCAGCGCGGGGCGCGCCTGCGTGGTGGCCGCATCGAAGAACACCGTGTCGTCGGGATTCGCGAGCGCCTTGTCCAGATCGGCGCTCCAGCGCTCGATGCCGTACTGTTTGGCGAGTGCGGCGATCTTCTCGGCGTTGCGACCGACCAGAATCGGGTCGGGCATGAGACGGTCGCCGTTCGCCAGCGTCACGCCCCCTTGTTTGCGAATCTCCACGATGGAGCGGATCAAGTGCTGGTTCATGCCCATGCGACCGGTCACGCCGTGCATAATGATGCCGATTCGAAGCGTTGCCATTGCGTAATCTCCTGTGACTTCCCTTGTAGCGATGCCCTTTCGAGTGCCGTCGGCACGTCGTCGTCCGAAACGGTCCGGGGTTGGCCATCGAAACTCCCGAACCTCATTTAAATTTCGTATACCTAATTGTTTTCGATAGCCTCGACCATTGAATCCACCCCCTTCCCCCGTTCAGTGCGCCGCCATTGCTTTCAATGCCGCCCAGGCCGGCATCGCGTTGCTGGCAAAGCCGACGCCATGGAGATCGTCGAGCGCGATATCGCCTTCGGTCACGCGCAACCGCAGCGCCCCGCCGCTGCCATCGACGCCTTCGCTTCGCGTCTCGCGCCATTCGTACAGCGCCGGGTGTCCGCTCGCGAATGAGCGCTGCTCCCCCACATCGACGCCGGGCATGCCGGCCACATAGTGATGCCCGTTGCGCTCGATGTGCGTCACGCCCAGCAGCGCGGCCAGCGCCAGGTCCTGTTGCACGGCAAGTCCTGCCTGGCAGGTCAGATCCTCCGCCGTCATGAAATACCGGCGCATCCCCGCCTGAGCGTTCCAGTGCTCGCAACGCGCGCGGTTGAGAATCGACTTGTAGAGTCCCTTGCAACTCTTGCTCGACACGGCGCGATAGCCGAGCTCGCGGGCACGAACGAACGCGTCGAGCGTGTCGTCGGACTCGTCGATCATCATCGGCACCGTGCTCGCGAGCGGGCCGAGCGGGTGACGCAACGCCACGGCGCGCGCCAGTGGTTGCTCCACGTACCGCACGCGGCGCACCAGATCGGCGAGTCGCGCGTCGCGCTCGATGGATCGCCAGAAAGCGAGGAACGCGCCGGCGTCGGCGTACTGCTCGTTGCCGTCGAGGGTGACGCGATACGCCGGACAGCGCACCTCGAGCAGCGAGGCGATCTCGGTCAGACGATCGCGGTCCTGCCGCGGATCGCCGCCGAGCTTGAGCTTGAATTCGCGTGGACGACAGGCGCGCACGACGGCGTCGAGCGTGGCGGGCAGGCCATCGTCAGGAAGCCCGGGCGCCCTGTCATCGGCAATGATATCGGCCATACCGACGGTGTGACGCAGCGCCAGCGAGCGCATCGGCCGCAGATCGGCCAGCATGGCGTCGATGTCGAAACCCTCGAGATCGGGCGCGAGCCGCGTGCGGCCGACGCCGGGCACGTTGCGCCGCATCGCCTCGAAGAACGACACGTTCAGCGCACGGCAAACGCCGTCGAGCACCGCCTTGTCGATCTGCGCCTGTCCGAACGACGCCACCAGTGGGTTCAGGCCCAGCGTCGCCGCCTCACGCAGTTGCGCCGGATACTGACGCTCGAAGCGCCCGAAGGCCGTACCGGGCGCGTCGTCGTCCAGTGCGAGCCGGCGCGCCAGCCGAAGCGACGCGCGCAACTGCTCGGTGTTTTGCGCCTGCGTGAGTTCCGGCGACTTGTCGAACCACTTCGGCACCATCAGTTCGGCACTCGCACCGACGGCTTCCCGGCCGTCTAACAGGCGCACGCCGACGCGCACGAACGCCTGCGTCGCGTGGCGCAACGTGACCGCGCCGAAGCGAAACGGCAGCCGCAAGGCGACGTCGCGCTCGAACAGTTCACAAAACGTCAGGGTGAGTTTGACCGCTGACATACGTCAGTCCCCAGGAAATGGCTGTCGTAACCGGATCGCCACGAGGGCGGGTGCAAGCAGTGAGGCGGGCGCTGCCCGCTGGCGTCACTCGTCGAGATTCCCCTGTGCGTAGAAGTGCGAGCGGATCTGACGCGTCAGGCGCGCGAACGCCGGGTCGCCCATCACGTCGAGCCCGCGCGGACGCGGCAGCTTCACGTCGTAGATGGCGGCGATGCTGCCTGGGCGCTCCGACATCACGACCACACGGTCCGACAGGAACACCGCCTCCGGAATGCTGTGCGTAATGAGCAATACGGTCTTGCCCGTGGACAACCAGATGCGCTGCAGCTCCAGGTTCATCTTTTCCCGCGTCATGGCGTCGAGCGCACCGAAGGGCTCGTCCATGAGCAGGATCTTCGGGTCGTGCACCAGCGCGCGGCAGATGGCGGCGCGTTGCTGCATGCCGCCCGAAAGCTGCCACGGCAATTTGTGCGCGAAATCCGTGAGCCCCGCCATCTCGATGAGCGCCTTCGCGCGCGGCAGATAGGTCGCGCGATCGAGCTTGCGGACCTCGATCTGCAGCATGATGTTCGACAGGATGTCGCGCCATGCGAGCAACACGGCGCTCTGGAACACCATGCCGATATCGTCCGGTGGACCGTCGACCGGCTTGCCGTTCACGATCAATCGCCCTTCGGTCGCGGGCAGCAGCCCCGCGGCAATCTTCAGCAGCGTGCTCTTGCCGCAGCCACTGGGGCCGACGATCGACACGAACTCGCCGGGCGCGACATCGAGCGAGACGGGATCGAGCGAGCGCACCGATCCCTCCTTCGTGTCGTATGTCTTGGCGATGCCGTCGAAGCGGATCATCGGCTCGACGCGCGAGGGCTCTCCGTGCATCCCGGATGCTTCGGGGACTTTCACCGGCACCGGGGGCAACTCGGTCAGCACACGTTCCACGGGGCGATTCATTTCGGCACGAACTCCAGCGAGTAGTAATCCTCGGCCTTGCCGGCCGTGGCCGCGTCCACGCCACCGTACTTGACCATCAGGTCGAGCGTGGCCGCCATGTCCTTCGGATCGAAGCGCAAAGCGGGCAGGTTTTGGGTGCTGGCCGTGTGCAGCAGAGGAATCGTAGCCTCCCAGCTCTTCGCCAGCGTCTCGGGCTTGCCGGCCTTCGGATTGATCTTGAGCATGGCGGCCACGGCGTCCTTGGGCGACTGCGTCGCGGCCTGCACCGACTTCGATGCCGCACGCAGGAAGCGACGCAGCAGATCCGGGTTCGACTTGAGCATTTCCTTGCGTGCGATGATGCCGCCGTTGACCGGATTCACCCCCGAGTCCGCGAACAGCAGCGCGCGCACGGGCTTGCCGGTGATCTCCTCGATGATCGGCTTCTGGTCGTTCACGTTGCCGAGCAGCAGATCGGCGCGACCGTTGACCACCGCGTTGCGCTTGGTGGTCGCGTCGCCGGACACGGGCTTGTAGTCCGCGTCGCCGAGTCGATTCGCCTTGAGGTAGACCGGCCAGAGTTGCGAGAGCGAGTCGCCGGGCGTCATGGCCACGGTGCGCCCCTTGATGTCGGCGGGCTTCACGATGTTCTTCTCGGCGAAGCCCATCACCGATGCCGGACTCTTCTGCAACATCACCCCGACGGTCACGACCGGCGCGCCTTTCGCGGCGGCCTTCATCATGGTGCTGACGTCGGCATAGCCGAGCGTGGTCGAGCCGGCCGCGACCGCTTGCACCGTGACGGCCGAGCCACGCCCTTCCTGGATGTCGAGATCGATGTTCTCCGCTGCGAAGTAGCCGCGCTCGATGCCGAGGTAGAACGGCGCGTGCTCGCCGTAGGTGTACCAGTTGAGCATCAGCGTGACCTTGTCGCGCGCCTGCGCGGGCGACGCCATGCCGAGCGCGATGACGGCACCGGCGGCGAGCGTGCCGACGCAACGCATCAGGTATCCAAAGTCCGGAATGGGCAAAAGACGAGGCGCGAGGCGTGTCAGGGGTGTCAGGGTTTTCAGACGTGTCGGGCGGGCCGCCGGGCGGCGAAGCGGGCGTGCGGCCGATCTTGGCGCCGATATCCATCGCGACACGATAGCGTGCCACGCGTCCATTCGAGTCATGCCAGTCTCCTTGTGTCGTTCTTCTTTCGGGGGGATGCGGCGAGCCACGCCCGATCGAATCAGGCAGGCTGCGGCGGAATCGGAATGCGGGAGCGTTGCGCGACGGCGCGGCGCTCAGGTACTGACGTAGTCGTCGCGATGCGAGGCGTGCCACGGAATCATCACGCGCTCGACCCTGTCGACGAGCACGAACAACACCACGCCGACAAGCGAGAGCAGGATGAGCGCCGCGAACATCAGCGGCAGATCGAAGTTGCCGTTGGCCACTTGCAGCACGTAGCCGATGCCCGAGTTGGCGCCGACGAACTCGCCGACCACGGCGCCCACGACGGCGAGCGTGACCGACACTTTCAGGCCACTGAAGATGCTCGGCAGCGCGAACGGCAGGCTGATCTTGAGAAACGTCTGCAGACGGCTCGCCTTCATCGAGCGCACCAGGTCGATCATGTCGCGATCGACCGACTTGAAGCCCATCACCGTGGACACGACGACCGGGAAGAAGCCGAGCAGAAACGCCGTGACGATCTTGGGCACGATGCCGAAGCCGAACCAGACCACGAGCAGCGGCGCGATCGCGATCTTCGGGATCGACTGCGAGAAGACGAGCAGCGGGTAGACGTAGCTCTCCACGAGCCGCGAGTACGCGATGACCATCGCGAGCGGCACGCCGATCAGGGCCGAGAGGAGGAAGCCGCCGACGGTGGCGTAGGTTGTCACCAGCGTCTCGCTCCAGAGCTTGGGCCAATCGACCACGAGCTGACGGATCACGACAAGCGGATCGGGAACAAGATACGGCTTGATGTGGAAAAGCTGAATGACCAGTTCCCAGCCAACGATGATGAAGGCGATCAGGGCGATGGGCCGGAATGCACGAGACTCGAATACCTTACGAACCAACGGTGTCGCTTGCGCCATGAGTTGTCTCCATCCTTGGCGAGGTACGGCCGGTCGTGCGCGAGATCACGTCTCTCGCATCGCCGGCATGTGATGTAAGCGCGCTTCGTGTTTTGTTACCAACTGGTTAATTATCTTAGGCAGGCGAAATTGGGCTGTCAACGGTCGGACATCAAAAAATCAACCGATCAGTAGATACCCCAAGACCATGTCGATCATGTGCTGCAGACGTTCGAGCCGCGCCTTGGGCGTGGCCAGATCGCGTCCGAAGACGGTGCACAGCGTGGCGTTGTTCGACAGGTAGAAGTAGCCGAGTGCGGCGATGGAAATATAGAGTTGAAGCGGGTCGACGCCACCGCGAAAGAGCTTCTCCCGATGTCCGCGCGCGAGGATTTCGCCGAGCGTATCGATCAATGGCGAGTTGAGCGAGCGGATATCGGTGGAACGGCGCAAATGCTGCGCGTGGTACAGGTTTTCGCTGTTCAGGAGCGAGAGAAACTCGGGGTGTGCGAGATAGTACTCCCACGTGAAGGTGACGAGCGCCCGAATGGCGTCGATGGGCGGGAGATCGAGCAGACGCAGTTCGGCTTCGGCATCGCGAATGCCGCGATAGGTGTCTTCCATCACGGCGAGAAACAGCTCGTCCTTGCTCTTGAAGTAGTAGTAGAGCATGCGCTTGTTGGAGCCGGCGCGCTCGGCGATGGCCTCCACGCGCGCACCTTCGTAGCCGCGCAACGAAAATTCGTCGCGCGCGGCGGCAAGGATCTGCGCCCGCGTGCGATCGGCGTTTCGCGTGGCGCGCGTGACTTGAGAATCGTTCGGCATGAGCGACCTTAATTAACTGTTTGGTAACACAAATACTAAACCAGGGGATTCGACAAGTGAAGCGTCGGCATACGATGCGTCCGCGCGGGAGGCGGTGAAAATGCACGCGACACGCATGATTTTCGGAGAGCCGATAAAGTTAATGTCATAAATGCTTGACACAATGCGTAGAATACCCGTACTATTCTTCTTCTCAGACGCGGGGTGGAGCAGTCTGGCAGCTCGTCGGGCTCATAACCCGAAGGTCACAGGTTCAAATCCTGTCCCCGCAACCACAGATATCTGCTGGCCGACCGCTACTTGTAGCGCTCGGCCAGTGTCACATTTGGCGTGGCAGATTGGGCCCGGATTTTTTGGCCCGGATTTCTGCGCCACGCAGTTCGAGTTCTACCTTCCCAATGCAATGATGTACGCGGGTCTCCGCCTCACGCGGATTTCCGGGTGGGCTTTGTCCGGCGCAAGCGTGCCGTTTCCTGCCTGAACGATCCCGGAAACCTTGCCGTTCACATGGAAGGCGCACCAGCCTTGCGGTGGAGCCGGGCCTCGCCGGCCCGGCTCAGACTGCCGTCCGCGCGAAGATAATTTTTCAGTGCCGAAGCGGGGACATTGTCCCGTCTGGCCATGGCATCGAGCCCACCCGCGGCATCAATTCCCGCTTTGCCGAGATCCTTCCACGCCTGCAACATGGCATCGGTGATCTTCGCTTTGCTGTGCGAGTTGAGCCGGTCTTCGCCGCGCTGGGTCAGTCGGCCATCGGCATGAAGGTAATTTCTCAGTGCCGCAACCGCGACGTTGTCCCGCCTGGCGACACCGTCGAGCCCACCCTCGGTATCAACCCCCGCCTTGCCGAGATCCTTCCACTTCTGCAACAGGGCGTCGGTGATCTTCGTTTTCCCACTGGGGGCGAGTCGATCTTCGCCGCGCGGGGTCAGGCGGCCGTCTGCACGAAGGTAGTGTTTCAGCGCCGAAACCGGGACATTGTTCTCCCTGGCCAGACCATCGAGCCCGCCCGCGGCCTTGATCCCCGCCGGGCCGAGGTCCTTCCATGTCTGCAACATGGCCTCGGAGATCTTCGCTTTCCCATCCGGGTCGAGCCGGTCTTCACCGAGTTGGCTCAGACTGCCGTCTGCACGAAGGTAGTGTTTCAGTGCCGAAACCGTGACATTGTCCTGCCTGGCCACACCCTCGAGCCCGCCCGCGGCCTTGATCCCCGCTTTGCCAAGATCCTTCCACTTCTGCAACAGGGCGTTAGTGACCTTCGCTTCGCCGCCAGGGTTGAGCCGGTCTTCGCCGGCCTTGGTCAGACGACCGTCGGCACGAAGGTAATTTTTCAGGGACCCAAGCGGAACACCATTCCGTCTGGCCACACCGCCGAGCCCCCCGGCGTTCTCGATCCCCGCCTGACCGAGGTCCTTCCACGCCTGCAACATGGCGCTGGTGATATTCGTTTTCCTGAGCGAGTCGATCCGGTCTTCGCCACACTTGGTCAGGCTGCCGTCGGCATGAAGGTAGTTTCTAAGTAACACAACCGAGACATTTTCCCGCTTGGCCAGACCGTCGAGCCCACCCGCGGCATCAATCCCCGCTTGGCCGAGGTCTTTCCACGCCTGCAGCATGGCGTCGGTGATCTTCGCTTTCTTGTC
Organism: Pandoraea pulmonicola; assembly: GCF_000815105.2. Taxonomy (NCBI): domain Bacteria; kingdom Pseudomonadati; phylum Pseudomonadota; class Betaproteobacteria; order Burkholderiales; family Burkholderiaceae; genus Pandoraea; species Pandoraea pulmonicola. Next base: position 4,463,544 of record NZ_CP010310.2, read on the forward strand.
CGAGTCGAGCCGGTCTTCGCCGTGCTGGCTCAGTCGGCCATCGGCACGAAGGTAATGTCTGAGTGTCACCGCCGGGACATTGGCCCGCCTGGCCAGACCGCCGAGCCCACCCGCGGCCTCGATCCCCGCTTGGCCGAGATCCTTCCACGCCCGCAACATGGCGTTGGTGATCTTCGTTTTCCCGCCCGGGTTGAGCCGGTCTTCGCCAACCTGGCTCAGGCGGCCATCGGCACGAAGGTAGTGCTTCACCGCCGCAGCCGCGACATTCTCCCGTCTGGCCAGCCCGTCGAGCCCACCCACGGCCTTGATCCCCGCGTTGCCGAGGTCTTTCCACTCCTGCAACATGGCGTAGGTGATCTTCGTTCTCCCACCCGGGTTGAGCCGGTCTTCGCCGCGCTGGGTCAGTCGGCCATCGGCATGAAGGTAATTTCTCAGTGTCGCAGCCCGGACATTGTCTCGTCTGGCCACACCGTCGAGCCCGCCCGCGGCCTTGATCCCCGCTCGGCCGAGAGCCTTCCACCTCTGCAACATGGCCTCGGTGATCGTCACTTTGCGCGGGTCGAGCCGGTCTTCGCCAAGTTGGCTCAGGCGGCCGTCGGCACGAAGGTAACTTTTCAGTGTCACCACCGAGACATTGTTCTGTCTGGCCAGGCTATCGAGCCCACCCGCGGCCTCGATCCCCACTTGGCCGAGATCCTTCCACGCCTGCAACATGGCGATGGTGACCTTCGTTTTCTTTCCCGGGCTGAGCCGATCTTCGCCGAACTGGGTCAGGCGGCCGTTGGCACGAAGGTAATTTCTCAGTGCCGCAACCGGGACGTTGTCCCGCCTGGCCAGCCCCTCGAGCCCGCCCTCGGCCTTGATCCCCGCTTTGCCGAGATCCTTCCATGTCTGCAACATGGCGTCGGTGATCTTCACTTTCCCGCCCGCCGCGCCAGTCTCCTGTCGAGGGATTTTGGCCGGGGACGGCGTTGAAACGGCATCCTCTCTCTCGCTTGCCTCCTGGGGCGCCGAACGCTTTTCCGCCCCACCGTTCGAGATGATTTCCGATGTTGCGGGCGAAAGCGGTCGTTGGGAGGAGCTCGACGGCATGGCGAGCCGCACATCGGCCTGATGCACCGCGTGCACATTGGCAGCCAGCGCAGCAGGCGGCCGTTCATTGCGTCGAAGCTGCGCAGGCGTTGATACAGTCACCGGGGACTGGGAACTCGTGGCTCCAATGCTGGAAACTCGATCCATGGCTTCACATATCCGTGTTGTATTTGCTCGCCATGGACCCACCGAACGCTCGCGCAAGCGCCGCGACCTCCGCATCGATCATCGATTGGAATTTACGTTTCGTCGTCATATCGATTTACCTCGCGTCGGTTGGCTGTGCGTCAGCCTTGCGAAGCCGCTTCTCGCCGATCGGGGTCAAGCTGCCGTCGGCACGAAGGTAATTTTTCAGCGCCACGGCAGCGACGTTGGCCCGCCTGGCCACACCGTCGAGCCCGCCCTCGGCCTTGATCCTCGCCTCGCCGAGGGCCGCCCACGCCTGCAACATGGCGTCGGTGATCTTCGCGTTCCCGTCCGGGTTGAGCCGATCTTCGCCGCGCTGGGTCAGGCGGCCATCGGTACGAAGGTAATTTCTCAGCGCCCCAGGCCGAACATTGGCCTGCCTCGCCAAAGCAAGGTACCCTCCCGCTTCCTCGATCCCCGCCTTGCCGAGGGTCTTCCACCTCTGCAGCATGGCGTCGGTGATCTCCGCTTTCTTGCGCCAATTGAGTCGCTCTTCGCCGCGCTGGGTCAGGCTACCGTCGGCACGAAGGTAACGTCTCAGCACCCCAGCCGGGACGTTGTGCCGCCTGGCCACACCGTCGAGCCCGCCGGCGGCCTCAATTCCCCCCAGGCCCAGAGTTGCCCACTCCCGCAACATGGCGCCGCTGATCTTCGCCGTCCTGCGAGGGTTGAGCCGGTGTTCGCCGCGCGGGGTCAGGCTGCCATCTGCGCGAAGGTAATTTTTCAGTGCCCCAGCCGGGACATTGTGCAGTCTGGCCAGACCGTCGAGCCCACCTTCAGCCCCAACACCCGCTTGGCCGCGAGACTTCCACATGCGCAACATGGCGGAGGTGATCTTCGCTTTGCCACTCGGGTTGAGCCGATCTTCGCCGGTCTGGCTCAGGGTGCCATCTGTGCGAAGGTAATGTTTCAGTGCCCCGACGTGGACATTGTGTCGCCTGGCCACACCGTCCAGCCCACCCGCGGCCTTGATCCCCGCTTGGCCGAGATCCTTCCACTCCTGCAACAGGGCATCGGTGATCTTCGCTTTCCCGCCCGTATTGAGTCGGTCTTCGCCGTGCAGGGTCAGGCTGCCGTCGGCATACAGGTAACGTCTCAGCGACGCTAGCGGGACATTTTCCAGCCTGGCCACACCGCCGAGCCCACCCGCGCGCTCAATCCCCTCCAGGCCGCAGGTCGACCACCTCCGCAACATGGCGTCGGTGACCTTCGCCTTCCCGCCCGCCTCGAGCCGTTCTTGGCCTCGCTGGGTCAGGCTGCCGTCGGCACGAAGGTAATTTTTCAGCGCCACAAGCGCGACATGGTGCCGCCTGGCCAGACCGTCGAGCCCACCGGCGGCCTCAATCCACACTGGACCGAGGGCCGCCCACGTCTGCAACAGGGCGTCTGTGATCTTCACTTTCCCGCTCGGGTTCAGTCGATCCCTGCCGAGTTGGGTCAGGCTGGCGTCGGCATGAAGGTAGCTTTTCAGTGCCTCAGCCGGGACATTGTGCCGTCTGGCCAGACCGTCGAGCCCACCCGTGGTCTCAAGCCAACCCGGGCCGAGGGCCGCCCATATCTGCAACATGGTGTCGGTGATCTGTACTTTCCCGTCCGGGTGAAGCCGGTCTTCGCCGGGTTCGCTCCGGTCCCTTTCTGCATAAAGATGACTTCTCGATGTCCCGGCCGGAGCCACCTCCCACCTGGCCAGACTGTCGAGCCCACGGGAGCAGGCCTCGATCCACGCCCGGCCAATGGTCGACCATGTCTGCACCATAACGTCGGTGATCGGCACACTCCCGCCCGCCGCGCCAGTCTCTTGTCGAGTTTTTTTGGCGGAGGGCGGCATTGAAACAGCATCCTCTCTCTCGCTTGCGTCCTGCGGTGCCGAACGCTTTTCCGCCCCGCTGTTCGAGGGGCCTGCCAGTGTTGCGGGGGGACGCGGCCGTTGGTTCCAGCTCGGCGGCATGCCCTGCCACCCATTGGCCTGACGCACCGCGCGCACATTGGTAGCCAGCACAGCCGGCGCCTGCCCGTTCTGTCCGGACTGCGCCGACGTCGAGGCAGTCACTGGGGATGGGGAGCGCAAGGCTCCAAGATTGGGAACTGGACTCATGGCTTCTCACATGACAGAAATTTTTGCGATCGCAATTGACTGTCGCACGGTCTCGCCATCCGCGCTTGCATGAATCGCTCAGTCCACGGCCTCCCCCGCCTTTCCGCGCACAACATGCTTCGGCGATCGAAACATGGCGCGTCCGTCGCCATGCTAGAGTCGCGCATCGCACTCTTAATCCGTCTACTCCCGTCGCGTCCCCTTCGCCGATCTGCCGGACATCGCGCCGGCACTGCGTACGCCAGGCGCGGACGACGACGCAAACCACTGGAGACCATTGGCATCGCCATGCAGATTCCTGACATGATCCCCGAGCGGACCGCCCTAATTGTCATGCACTATCAGACCGACATCATGAAGCTGTTTCCGTCGGTCGCGCCCACGCTGCTTGCCAACACGCGCAGGCTGTGCGACGCGGCGCGCGCCAAGGGCGTCGGCATCTACTTCGCGAAGCTGCACTTCGAGCCGGGCTATCCGGAAGTCAGCGCGCGCAACAAGAACGGGCAAGGCATCAAGCAGTTGGGGCTTTTCGTGGACGACAGGATTTCGCCGGAACTCGCGCAGCGGCCGGACGAACCGCTCATCGTCGCGCACCGCGCCAGCGTGTTCTTCGGCACCGACTTGCAGGTGCGGCTCTGCGCGAAGGGCATCGATACGCTGATCCTCGTCGGCATCGCGTCGACCGGCGTCATGTTCTCGACGGTCGCCCATGCGAGCGATGCGGACTACCGGCTGTTCACCGTAAAGGACTGCTGCTACGACCCTGACGAGGTCGTGCACGAGCGTCTGTTCGCGACGTCGTTCGAAACGCGCACGACGGTGCTCTCACTCGATGACGCATTGACCATGCTCGCGTAAGCGGGTCGCACCGCCCACCCGTCACGTCAGAACGATCCGCCGCCAAGCAGGTCGTGCTCGTCGAGTATGGCGTAGGCGATATCGGGATTTCGGTCGAGGCAGCGGCGAACGGCCGCCGGAATGCTCTTTTTCGTTTTGCGGCACAAGCCGGGTCGATCCACGAGCTGGATGCCGATGCCGCGCACCGTGCGCACCTCGTTCGGCCCCGGCGCGATCTGCAGCACGATGCCGAGCTGCGCCTGCATGAGACCCGCAATGCGCTTGAGCTCCTCGTAAGTGGCGATGGCTTCGATCCGCTCGATCAACCGTTTCTCCTCCGCCTGGGTCAATCGCAATATTCGAATGTCGCCGCCCGGCTCGCACAGGAGCGCCTCGCGCTCGCATGAACAGGCGCCCGGCGGACATTCGACACGGATGGGGAAAGGAACGGCTGCTGCCATAGCAAGCGTTAGCGCACGCGATATTCAAAACCCTGACATCAGACCGAAAATAGCCGAATCCCGCGTGAAACTGAACCGGTATCGCCACTAGGGTCTGTTCCCACCAATAACGGGCTTGCGAACGCGCCCCAGGGAGCCCCAGGCGTCCCCCTGTCAGATCGGCAGACGTTCGATGATGGCGCGCACCTGCGCGAGCACGGGCCCGACCTGCGCGAGCGGCATCGAACTCAGCCCCAACCGGAGCGCATGCGGCGCGTGCCGCGTCGTGGCGTATGCGTCGGCTTTCGACGTCGCGATGCCGTCCGCGGCCAGCGCCGACACGACCTGATCCATGCGCAGGCCTTCCGGCAATGGCAGCCAGAGGAATAGCGACGACGGATGCGCCACCATCGCCATACCGTGCAGCATCTCGCGCGCGACGGCCTGCCGCCGGCGGGCGTCCTCGCGCAGCCACTGCTCCTGACGCGCCACCGTGCCGTTCGCCATCCACCGCGTCGCGATGGCCGTCACGAGGCTCGACAAGCTCCAGTAGCTGGCCCGCACCACGCGCTTGATCTGCGCGGCACGCTCGTCCGGCACCACCACATAGCCAAAGCGCAGTCCGCTCGCCACGCTCTTCGAAACGCTCGAAACGTGGATCGTACGCTCGGGCGCGAGCGCCGCCAACGGCGGCGGTGCGTCCTCGACGAGATAGGCGTAGGTCGCATCTTCGACGATCAGGCAATCATGCCGGCGTGCGATGGCCACCAACCGCTCGCGCTGCGACGCGCTCAAGATCCAGCCAAGCGGATTGTGCAACGTCGGCATGACATAGATGGCGCGAATGGCGCCCCGCCGGCACAGCGCGTCGAGCGCCGCCAGATCCGTGCCGTCTCCGGCCGACGGCACGGGCTTGAGCGTCAATCCCGCCACGTCGGCCACCATTTTGAAGCCGGGATAGGTCAACGCGTCGACAGCGACCGCGTCGCCCGGGCGCAGGAAAGCGCGCACGGCAACGTCGAGTCCCTGCTGCGCGCCGCCGACGAAGAACACCTGGCGGGCACTCACGTGGATGCCGCGCGTCCGGTGGAGATAGTCGGCGACGATGGCGCGCTCCTGGAGCCGTCCACCGGGAGGCTGCTGGTGCATCAGCGCGCTCAGATCGCCCGCCGTCGCCAGTTCGCGCAGCGTCGTGCGCAACAGATCGCTTTGCCCCTCCCACGACGGATGGTTGAACGACAGATCCACCGCGTGCGAACTGAGTCGCGCCTCGTCGTCGGCGTCCCATGCGTTCCGCTCGTCCCATTCCCGCTGCAACGGACGGTGGCGAACGAAGGTGCCGCGCCCGACCTCGCCCACGACGAGCCCCATGGCCTGCAACCTGGCGTAGACCTTGGTGGCCGAGGCGATCGCAATGCCGTATTGCACGGCCAGCTTGCGATGCGTAGGCAACGCCGCGCCGGGCAGCAGCTCGCCGCTGCGAATGGCCATGGCAAGACGCTCGACGGCGGCCGTCACGGGAGAATCTGGCATAAGCGTATCTAGGACAATTTCTTGATTGTCCGATTCTAGGCGACCACACTGCGGGCAACAACCGCCTTCAACCGACGTCCGCCACCTTCGCCATGTCCGACGAATCGACTTCCTACCCGGTCCTTCGCTACCTGCAACGCCAACTCGCCGGCACGCTGCGCGAGGATGACAGAACCCATATGCGCTACCCCACGGCGATTTCGCAGTTGCTGGGATTTCGCATCGTCGAGATCAGCGAGGCGCAGGCCGTGATCGAGTTGAACGCGAACGCGGACATTCACGGCAATCAACAGGGAACGGTCCACGGCGGCATGCTGTGCGAGCTGGCGGACGCCGCCATCGGCACCGCGCATTCGACCCTGATGGGAGAAGGGGAAACGTTCACGAGCATCGATCTCAAGGCGACGTTTCTCCGCCCGGTCTGGGACTCGCGCCTGCTCGCCCATGCCTGGGCGACACATCGCGGCCGCACGGTCTCGCACTATCTGTGTGAAATCAAGCGCGACGACGGCAAGGTCGTCGCCCGCGTGGACAGCGCCGTCATGACGCTGCGCGGCGAGCATGCCGCCGGGCGATGACGACCGACGCCGCGCCCCTTGAATATCCGACCATGCCTCCGGGAAACGCCCGTCGGCGGCGAGCCCTTGCGTGCGTTGGCAATCAACGCAAGACATCGCCTCGTCATTCTCATCACTTTGCGCAACAGACGTTTTCCGTTTCGGCGCTTTATCCGTCCGGTGCTCGTCCGTATGCTCTTGAGCATGCACTGGGGTGGGACGAGACGCCCACCTGAAGCCGGCGGCGCACAGAACATGCGTCGGCTTGCGTTTCGAACCCACCGTCTCGCAGGCGCGGCACCGAGTCCGAACGTTGCGCGCCCTCACCACACCCGACGGTCATGACAAAGAAGATTGCGTTAGCAGCGTTTCTCGCGGTACCCGGATCCTTCGCGATCCTCGCCCTGGCTTGCCTCCACCCCGGCGTGCGTCGCGCGCTGGCCAACGCTGCCGGACTCGAGCCGATGCTGGCCAACCTGTCGCGCCACGTCGTGCTTCTCGCGCTCGTCTATCATCTGAACCTGCATCATCGTCATGGCGCACGCGCGTGGCGCGCATGCCGGGGGCAGACCGGCGCGCTCGATGGCCTCAAGGGCTTCGAACCCCTCAAGGAATTGCGCGACTGCGACGCCTTCGCGGGCTGACGCAGCGACCGGACGGACTCACCGCGCCCGGATCGCATAGCCGTCGACGTAGGCACGCAGATCGTCCACGCTGGCCGCCGCCCAGACCTTGCCATCGCACAGCACTTCACTCATCGGCGATGCCGCCACCGGCACGCCCTCGGCGCGAGCGGCCGCCTCGAACAACGCGGTCTGATTGACGCCGGCCGCCGTCTGCGCCGCCTGCGCCAACGCCTCGTCGCCGATCATCCCCCACCGCCGGTACTGCGCAATGAACCAGATGCCATCGAGCGGATGCGGATAGTTCGCGGCGCCCTCGTCGAAGAAGCTCACGGGCAGCAGCGCGTGCCGGCCGGACAAGCGCCCGAAGTCGCCCAGCAGCCGTGCCGCGATCAGATCGCGAGGGGCGCCGACCCACGCCGGTTCGGCAAGCCAGCCGGCCGCTTCGGCCCGGTGCCCGGGCATGTCCAGCCAGCGACAAGCACTCAGCAACGTGCGCACCAGCGCCTGCGCCGTGCGCGGATATCGCGTCACGAAGTCATGCCGGCAAGCCAGCACTTTCTCCGGATGATTCGGCCAGATGTCGCTCGACACCACGATGGTGCACCCCAGGCCGCGCGCCTGCGCCACGGCGTGCCACGGCTCGCCGCAGCAAAATCCGTCGAGTCCGCCCTCCTCCATCGCCGCGACCATGTGCGCGGGCGGGATCACGATGCGCGAAATCTCCGCGAGCGGGTCGATGCCCTGCGCCGCGAACCAGTAGTTCAGGAACATGGCGTGCGTGCCGGTCGGGAAGGTCTGCGCGAAGACCGGCTTGCGCCCCAGCGACGCGAGTGCGGTGCGCACGTCGCCCGTTCGCGTCATCGCGTCGGCCAGCGACGGCGTGACCGTAATCGCCTGCCCGTTGCGATTGAGCACCATCAGCACGGCCATCGCTTCGCGCGGCCCGCCGATCCCCAATTGCACGCCGTAGACCAGGCCGTAGAGCGAATGCGCGGCGTCGAGCTCGCCGGTGAGCAACTTGTCGCGAATCGCCGCCCACGACGACTCGCGGCTCAGTTCAAGCGTCAGGCCGTGTTCGTGCCCGAGTTCGAGGCGCTTCGCCACGATCAGCGGCGCGGCGTCGGACAGCGCCACGAACCCGACACGCAGATGACGCTTCTCCGGCACGTCGCGCGGCGTTTGTGCGTCGGAAGCCAACCATGATGACGTCGACATGAGCGGTATCTATCCCAGTAATTCGGCGATCGAGACGAGCTGGCGCGCCACTTCCGCGAGCTTCTCGCCCTGATCCATTGCCCGTTTGCGCAGAATGGCGTAAGCCTCCTGCTCGGAAATCCGACGCCGGTCCATGAGCAGACGCTTGGCGCGATCGATCAGCTTGCGATCGGCCAGCTCGCTCTCGGCCTTGGCAAGCCGGGCGCGCAGCTTTTCCTCGTGCGCGAAGCGCGCGAGCGCCACCTCGAGGATCGGTGCGAGACGCTCGGCCGCCAGCCCTTCGACCGAGTACGCCGTGACGCCGGCGTGAACAGCCGCCCGGATGAGCGACTGGTTGCCGTCGGCCGAGAACATCAGCACGGGGCGCGGTGCGGCCGCGTTCATCACGGCAAGCTGCTCCAGCGTGTCGCGCGACGGCGATTCGGTGTCGATGATGACCACGTCCGGACGCTCGCTCTCCACCACACGCGGCAACGCCTGCGGCTTGGCGACTTCGGCGAGCATCTCGCAACCCAGGCGGGCGAGCGCGGCGCGCAACTCGCCGATCGGCTTGTCGGTGTCGGTGACGAGCAACACGCGCAGCAGGCCGTGCACGCCGTCCGGCGCGGCGGGCGGGCGTGACGACGGCGTCGGGGCAAAGGAATCAGCCTGGGGATCGATGTCCCCGTCATCCGTGTTTTTCGGCAAGTTCGTGGGGGCCGGCGTTGGCCAGTCGTGATATTCGGTTTCGAGATCGCTTCCCATGCCGCGGTCGCCGCTACGGGTACCGCCGCTCACGTCCGACACGCGGTGACGGCGCCTTGTGCGTCGACTGCGCGCCTGCTGCGTTCAGTATAGGTAGTGAAGGCACAACGCTTCAGGCGGCCTGCGCGATGACGTCGTCCGCCCTCGGTCTCGCATCCGCCATGTGCGCGCCAGGCGTCGCCGCCTCGGGGCCAACCGCGCACGCCGCCTCACCGACCGCACCGCCCACGAGCAGGACGGCCGGGCTCGTGAAGCCGGCGGCACGCACGTCGGCGGCCAGTCGCCCCAGCGACGTGACCACGCGCCGCTCCTGCGGCGTGCCGGCCCATTGCACCGCTGCGGCGGGCGTCGTCGTCGCCAGATGTTCCAGCAACGTTTCGGTCAGCGTCTCCACCCGCTGCAACCCCATGTAGACGGCAAGCGTGGTGCCCGTGGCCGCGAGCGCCGCCCAGTTCGGCGCGCTGCCGTCCTGACGATGCGCGGTAACGAAGGTCACGCCGGCGCAGTGATCGCGATGCGTGAGCGACATGCCGAGACCCGCGGCAGCGGCGAACGCTGCCGATACGCCGTTCACGATCTCCACCGGCACGCCCGCACGACGCAGCGCCGCCATTTCCTCGCCCGCACGGCCGAACATCAACGCGTCGCCGCCCTTCACCCGCACCACATGCGCGCCGCGCCGGGCGAGGCGGCACATCAGTCGTTCGATGAACGCCTGCGGCGTCGAGCGGCAACCGCCGCGCTTGCCCACGGCAATCACGCGGGCTTGCGGCGCGAGCGTGGCGATCTCCGGGTTGGCCAGATCGTCGACGAGCAGCACGTCCGCGTCGCCCAGCACGCGCGCCGCGCGCAACGTGAGCAGATCCAGTGCGCCGGGTCCGGCGCTGAGCAGGGTGACCTTGCCTGGCTTCATGATCGTTCTCCTTCGATGCCTCGATGTCCTGCATGTCACTTCGCGCGACGGGTTCGACGACACCCGCCGCGGGCGGCAATGGGCGGCAGCGAGCCATCATGCCTCGCTAGCCGCGAGCCGCGGCGTCACTGCGTCGGCCGTTGCCGCGCACATACGCTGCAGCTCGGGCATGCAGGAACCGCACACCGTGCCGCAGCCGAGCGTCGCCTTGAGTCTGGCGACGTCCGCCCCTGTCGCAATGGCCGCCGCGATGCTCGACGCCTTGACCTGCATGCACTGACACACGGTCAGGTCGCGCGGCGCCGCCGGGCCGCTGTCGGCAACGAAGACGGCGTGCCGCGCCCGCGTCCAGGGCGACGCCTCGCGCACCCGCGCCAGCAGCGACGCCGCCCCCGCCACGTCCGCCTCGCTGCCCGCGACGAGCACGCCGTCGATGAGCGTCTCGCGCCATGCCACGCGCTTGGTCATCGCCCGACAGGCGTCGCGATATTCGAGCAGCGATTCGTCGCGCGGCAGATCGAGCGCGGCGTGCAGACATTCGAGCCAGTCGGCGTCGGGCCGATCGTCGGCCGCCGTCACCACGAGGCGATCGTCGCCTTCCAGGCGCACCGAGGCGAAACGCCGCGCGGCGAGCAACGGCTGCACGGCCGCATGAAGGCGCAGCGCGTCGCCGCGCCGCACCGCCGCCACCCGCCACGGCAGCACCACCGCGTCGACGCGCACGGCCGCATGCTTGAGTTCCGGCTGCTTCGAATACGGATCGACAGCGCCTGTCGTGGTGTCGTTCACGCCACCGCCACCGAGGAACTGCCCGCTCCAGTGCATGGGCACGAACACCGTGCCGGAGGCGACGTCGTCGCTCACCGCGAGCGTCAGCACCCGTTCCCCGCGACGACTGGAGAGCCGCACGAAGTCCCCTGCGCGAAGACTGCGGCGCGCGGCGTCCGCCGGATGCATCGTGAGCGTCGGTTCCGGCGCGTGCTCGAAGAGTTGACCGACGCGTCCGGTGCGGCTCATGCCGTGCCACTGATCGCGCAAGCGGCCCGTGATGAGCCGCAACGGATGCCGCGCATCGATCGGCTCGGCCACGGGCCGGTATTCGAACGCGTGAAAGCGGGCGCGTCCGTCTGCGGTGGCGAACACCCCGTCTTCATAACGGCGGGCGAGCCCCTGCGACGCCCCGGCCGGAAACGGCCACTGCTGCGGCCCGCGTTGCTCCAGCAGCGCATAGTCGAGCCCGCCGATATCGAGATCGCGGCCGACGGTGAGCGCGCGATGCTCGTCGAAAATCGCCTCGGCGCAAGCGAACGCGAACGGTTCGGGCGCCGCGTCCAGCATGGGCGCCAAACGACGCGCGACTTCGCCGGCGATCCACCAGTCGGCGCGGGCCTCCCCGGGAGCGGGCACCGCCGCGCGCACACGCGAGATGCGCCGCTCGGAGTTCGTGACGGTGCCGGCCTTCTCGCCCCAGCTCGTCGCGGGCAGCAGAACGTCGGCATAAGGCACCGTGTCGGTCTGGTGAAACACCTCCTGCACCACGACGAACTCCGCCGACGCCAGCGCTTCCCGCACCCGTGCGCTGTCCGGCATCGAGTGCACTGGGTTCGTGCAGGCGATCCAGATCGCCTTGATGCGCCCGTCGCGCACCGCGTCGAACATCTCGACGGCCGGCAGGCCGGGCCGATCCGACAGCCCCTCTACCCCCCAGAACCGCTCGACCTCCGCCCGATGCGCGGCATTGCCGATCTCGCGATGCGCCGCGAGCATCGTCGCCAGCCCACCGACTTCGCGCCCGCCCATGGCGTTGGGCTGACCGGTGAGCGAGAACGGGCCGGCGCCGGCGCGACCGATCTGCCCGGTGGCGAGATGCAGATGGATGAGCGCGAGATTCTTCTCCGTACCGTGGCTCGATTGATTGAGCCCCATGCAGTAGAGCGAGAGCGCCGCCGGGCTTTCGCCGAACCAGTCGGCCGCCTGGCGCAGCGCGGCTTCGTCGATGCCGCAGATGTCCGCCACCTGTTGCGGCGCATAGGCACGCAGCACTCGCTTGAGGGCGTCGAACCCTTCGGTATGCGCGTCGATGTATTGACGGTCGATGCGCCCTTCCCAGATCAAGTGGTGCAGCATGCCGTGAAAGAGCGCCACGTCGGTGCCCGGCACGATGGGCAGATGGAGGTCGGCCATCGCGGCCGTATCGGTGCGGCGCGGGTCCACCACTATCCAGCGGATCGACGGATCGGCGACCTTCGCCGCCTCCAGACGCCGGAACAGCACCGGATGCGCATACGCCATGTTGCTGCCCGCGAAGAGCACCGTGCGCGCGGCTTCGAGATCGTCGTAGCACGTCGGTGGGCCGTCCGCGCCGAGCGCCATCTTGTAGGCGCTCACCGCACTCGACATGCACAACCGGGAATTGGTGTCGATGTTGTTGGTGCGCACCAGCCCCTTGGCGAGCTTGTTGAAGACGTAATAGTCCTCGGTGAGCAGTTGCCCCGAGACATAGAACGCCACGGCGTCGGGCCCATGGCGGCGGATGACGTCGGCAAGGCGCGACGCCACCATGTCGAGTGCGTCGTCCCACGCAACGGGGGCTCGCCCGACATCGCGCGTGGCACGCATTTCGGGCATGAGCACGCGGCCGGTCAACGACCGCGCCGTCATCGGCAATGTCATGCCCTTGCTGCACAGACGCCCTCGATTGGCCGGATGCGCCGGATCGCCACGCACGCCGACGATGCGCTCGCCATCGCTCTCGACGAGCATGCCGCAACCGACGCCGCAGTAGCAGCAGGTGGTTTGCGTGATGGTGTTCATGGGGTGCTCCGGCAGTAGCAAGGGCGTTGGCGACGTTGGCAACGGCGGCAACATCACGCGGCGGCGGCCGACTCGACCGCCACGCCGGGCGCCGCGTCGTCCACCGACAGATACACCTCACCCGCCTCGATCCGCACGGGGAAGCGCTGCGCGCAACCGACGTCCGGCGCACACGCCTGCCCGGTCGCCAGCTCGATGTTCCAGGCGTGCAGCGGGCACGTCACCCGCTCGCCGTGCACGATGCCCTGCGAGAGCGCGCCGCCCTTGTGCGGGCACTTGTCGCGCAGCGCGAAGACCTTGTCGCCTTCGGTGCGGAACAGCGCGATGTCGCCACCAGCATGCGGCATGACGCGCGAGCCCAGTCGCGGGATCGCGTCGATGTCGCACACGTGCAGCCAGATCGGTTCGGATGGCGTCATGGCAGTTTCCTTCAGACGTTAGCGGGCTCCGCGTGCAGGGGCGCGAGCGGACGATATTCATTGGCTTGTGCGCCGTCGATGCGCGCCTGCCACGGATCGGGCAGGCCTTCGAGGGAGTAGAGCAGCCTTTCGTAGAGGGCACGACGGTTGGCGGCGTCGGCCACCACTCGCTGCTTCACGTAGTCGAGTCCCACGCGCTCGATGTAGTGCACCGTGCGATCCAGGTAGTACGCCTCCTCGCGATAGAGCTGCAGGAAGGCGCCGGTGTACTCCTTGACCTCGTCGGCCGTCTTTACCTTCGCGAGAAACTGCGCCACTTCGGTCTTGATGCCGCCGTTGCCGCCGACATACAGCTCCCAGCCCGAGTCCACGGCGATCACGCCGACGTCCTTGATGCCGGCTTCGGCACAGTTGCGCGGACACCCCGACACGGCGAGCTTGACCTTGTGCGGCGACCACATGTTGGCGAGCATCGTCTCCAGGTCGATGCCCATCTGCGTGCTGTTCTGCGTGCCGAAGCGGCAGAACTCGCTGCCCACGCACGTCTTCACCGTACGGATCGACTTGCCGTAGGCGTGTCCCGACGACATGCCCAGATCGCGCCACACGTTGACCAGATCCTCCTTCTTCACGCCCAGCAGGTCGATGCGCTGACCGCCGGTGACCTTGACCATCGGAATCCGATATTTGTCGGCCACGTCGGCGATGCGCCGCAGCTCGCTCGGGTTCGTCACGCCGCCCTTCATCTGCGGCACGACCGAGAACGTGTTGTCCTTCTGGATGTTGGCGTGCACGCGCTCGTTGACGAAGCGGCTTTGCGGGTCGTCCACCGCTTCCTTCGGCCACGTGCTCAGCATGTAGTAGTTCAGCGCCGGGCGGCACGTCGCGCAACCGTTCGGCGTGCGCCATTCGAGGAAGTCGAAGGCGGCCCGATGCGTGACCAGATGGTGCTCGCGAACGGCGCGCCGCACGTCGGCATGCGAGAGATCGGTGCAGCCGCACACCGCCTTCTCCTTCGGGGTGGCGTCGTAGGTCGAGCCGAGCGTACTCATCAGAATCTGCTCGCACAGGCCGGCGCACGAGCCGCAGGAGCTCGCGGCCTTGGTGTGCTTCTTCACGTCGTCGAGCGTAAAAAGGCCCTTCCCGGTGATCGCCTTGACGATGGCGCCCTTGCACACCCCATTGCAGCCGCACACCTCGTCGGTGTCGGCCATCGCAGCCGCGCGGTTCTGCCCTTGCGTGCCGACGTCGCCCACGCTCGACTCGCCGAACATGATGCGCTCGCGCAACCCACCCAACGTGCGCCCTTCGCGCAGCAGCTTGAAGTACCACGCGCCGTCGGCCGTATCGCCATACAGGCACGCGCCGACGAGTTTGTCGTCTCGAATCACCAGCTTCTTGTAGACGCCGCTGGCCGGGTCGGAGAGCACGATCTCTTCGGTGCCTTCGCCGCCCAGGAAGTCGCCGGCCGAGAACAGGTCGATACCCGTTACCTTGAGCTTGGTCGAGAGCACCGAGCCGCGATAGCTGCCGATGCCCATGAGCGCGAGGTGGTTGGCGCAGACCTTGGCCTGCTCGAAGAGCGGCGCGACCAGACCGTACGCCACGCCGCGATGGTTCACACACTCGCCCACGGCATAGATGCGCGGGTCGTACGTCTGCAACGTGTCGGACACGACGATGCCGCGCGAGCAATAGAGGCCCGCCGCTTCGGCGAGCGCGGTGTTCGGGCGGATCCCCGCGGCCATCACGACCAGGTCGGCCGCGATTTCCTCGCCGTTGCTGAAGCGCACGCCGCTCACGCGGCCGTGACCATCGTCGAGAATGGCCGACGTCTGGTGCGACAGACGAAACGTCAGGCCGCGCGCCTCGAGCGATTGCTGCAGGAGTTTGCCGGCCGTGCCGTCGAGCTGGCGTTCGAGCAGCGTGTCGGCCAGATGCACGACGGTGACGTCCATGCCGCGCAGCTTGAGACCGTTGGCGGCTTCCAGCCCCAGCAGACCGCCGCCGATCACCACCGCGTGACGCTTCACGCGCGCCGTCTCGATCATGACCTCGGTGTCGCGAATGTCGCGATAGCTGATCACGCCGTCCAGATCCTTGCCCGGCACGGGCAGGATGAACGGGCTCGAGCCGGTGGCGATCAGCAGCCGGTCGTACGGTGCCTCGGTGCCGTCGGCGCAGCGCACCACACGGCGGGGCCGATCGATCTGCGTCACTTCCTTGCCCAGATGCAGCGTGATGCCCTGGCTCGCATACCAGTCGAGCGGGTTGAGCACGATGTCGGCGAACGACTGTTCCCCCGCCAGCACCGGCGAGAGCAGGATGCGGTTGTAGTTCGGATGCGGCTCGGCGCCGAACACGGTGATGTCGTACTGATTCGGCGCGATCTCCAGCAGCTCCTCGAGCGTGCGGATGCCGGCCATGCCATTGCCGATGACGACCAGACGTGGTTTGCGCATGCGGTCTTCTCCTGTTGCGATGCTTGCTGCGCCCGAAAGCAAAACGGCGTCCGTCCGCGCCGAAGCACGGAGGGACGCCGTTGTCCTGTGGGAACGTCGCAGGCCTCCCGCCCCGACGTCACCCCTGAATTCGCTGCCGGCGACGCCTTTGCCGCTGGCCTTTACGCTAACGCAACAAGCGTGCCAGGCCGGACAGAACTACCGGAAAAGCGTGATGAGACAAGGCCGAAGCGGTGTATTAACCGTAGGGAGAATCCGAAATTTGACGA
The DNA here is from genome assembly GCF_000815105.2 of Pandoraea pulmonicola. Lineage (NCBI taxonomy): Bacteria > Pseudomonadati > Pseudomonadota > Betaproteobacteria > Burkholderiales > Burkholderiaceae > Pandoraea > Pandoraea pulmonicola. The sequence goes on from NZ_CP010310.2 coordinate 4,479,746, forward strand.
GAATTTTCCGCACCGCAGCAGTGCACGGCGCCGGGCAGGTTGCCGCAGACGCACCACGATGATGCGTCGGAGACAAGGAGGCGCCGCAGGCGCGCGCGTCGGGATCGCGCCTGCGGGCTGGCGGCACGACCTCACCGATGTGGGCGGTCAGTCGGCCTGCATCAGCGCGCGGCCGATGATGAGTTGCTGAATCTGCGTGGTGCCTTCGTACAGGCGCAGCAGGCGCACGTCGCGGTAGAAGCGCTCGACCTTGTACTCGTTGATGTAGCCGGCGCCTCCGTGGACCTGCACGCCGCGGTCGGCCACACGTCCGACCATCTCGGTGCAGAAGAGCTTCGCGCACGACGCGCGCGTGCTCACGTCGGCATCGCGCTTGCCTGCAGGCCGGGCGTCGTATCGTTGCGCGCAGTCCTGCACCATCGACCAGCCGGCATAGAGTTCGGCCTGACTGTCGGCGAGCATCGCCTGCACGAGCTGGAAGTCGCCGATGCGCTGACCGAACTGCTTGCGCTCGCGCGCGTAGGCGACCGACTCGTCGAGAATGCGCTGCGCCATGCCGCAGGCGAGCGCCGCCACGTGCAGGCGCCCACGGTCGAGCACCTTCATGGCCGTCTTGAAGCCCTTGCCCGCTTCGCCGCCGATGATGTTCGCGGCCGGCACGCGCGCACCGTCGAGAATGACGTCGCAGGTCTTCGTGCCGCGCTGGCCCATCTTCCTGTCCGGCTTGCCGAGCGACAGTCCAGGCGTGTCGGCCGGGACGACGAAGGCCGAGATGCCGCCCGCGCCTTCGCCACCGGTGCGCGCCATCAGCGTGAACGCGCCCGCGCGTGGGGCGTTGGTGATGAAACGCTTCACGCCATCGATCACATAGGTATCGCCGTCGAGCACGGCGCGCGTCTTGAGCGCCGCCGGATCCGAGCCGGCATCCGGCTCGGTGAGCGCGAACGACATGATCAGCTCGCCGCTGGCCACGCGCGGCAGCAGGTCGCGCTTCTGCGCGTCGGTGCCGTCGATCAGAATGCCCTGCGACCCGATGCCGACGTTCGTGCCGAATACCGAGCGAAACGCCAACGACGTCTGTCCGAACTCGTAGGCCACGCGCACCTCCTGCGCCATCGACAGGCCGATGCCGCCGTATTCCTCCGGGATCGACAGGCCGAACAGCCCCATTTTCTTCATCTCGTCGACGATGACCGGGGGCACGTCGTCGTGCTCCTCGACGTCGTTCTCCGCCGGCACCAGCCGCTCGCGGATGAAGCGCTGCACCGTCGCGAGCAGCAGGTCGAACGATTCGCTATCCAGTCCCTTCGATGTCATCTCTCTTCCTCGAGCCCCGTTGCGGGGTGCGGCGTCGGCCTCCCGCGCCACGGCCCTCGCCAAATTTGAATTTCCGAATTTCCGCATCTTACCTGCGAGTGTGCAGACCGCGGCTCTCCTGGCATTCCGCCGTCCCACGCAACAACCTATTAACTAGCATCCTAATTATTAGTTAACATATAATCTTTCTCCATGACCTCCCTGGAATCGCTCCGCTTCGCCTTTACGAGCCACCTGCTGCTGGCAGGCAAACAGTGGCGCCAGTTGTCGCAGGGCGCCATCGTCGAATACGGCATTTCCGCGGCGAGCGCGGGCCCGTTGCTGTTCATCCGCCGGCTCGGCCAAGGGGTGCGGCAGGTCGAGCTCGCCGAATACGTCGGCCTCGAAGGCGCTTCGCTGGTGCGGCTGCTCGACCAGTTGTGCGCCGCCGGGCTCGTGCGGCGCGAGGTGGACGCCAGCGACCGGCGCGCCAACGCCCTTCGGCTCACGGAGGCCGGCGAGGCGCTCGCCGAAAAGCTCGAAAGCGAACTCAGCCAGTTGCGCGCGAAGGTCTTCGCGAGCATCTCGCGTGAGGACTTCGAAGCGGTGCTGCGCGTATTCGAAGCCCTCTCCAGCGCGGCCGGTCCGGATGCGACCATCCTCGCGATGGAGCCTCCCAAGAAGTAAAACCGTGTTCACCTGGCCTTCCTCCCGCGACTGGATTTTCTCGATCAAGGCGTTCGTTGCCTCGATGCTGGCGCTGTACATCGCGCTCGCGCTCGGCCTGCCGCGCCCGTACTGGGCCATGGCCACCGTGTACATCGTGTCGCACCCCCTCACCGGCGCGACCCGCTCCAAGGCGCTGTACCGCGTGCTCGGCACGCTGCTCGGCGCCGCCGCGTCCATCGCCTTCGTGCCGGCACTCGTCAATACACCCGAACTGTTGATGGCCGCCGTGGGCCTGTGGACGGGCACACTGCTCTACATCTCGCTGCTGCATCGTTCGCCGCGCAGCTACGTGTTCCTGCTCGCGTCGTACACGCTACCGCTCATCGCCCTGCCCGCGGTCAATACGCCGGACGTCATCTTCGACATCGCCATTGCGCGCTCGGAGGAGATCATTCTCGGCATCGTCTGCGCGAGCGTGGTCGGCGCGGTCGTCCTGCCCACGAGTGTGGCGAAGGTGCTGCACGACCGCTCGGCGCGCTGGCTCACCGACGCCGCGCGCTGGACTGCAGACATGCTCTCGGCGGACCCCGATGGCAAGGCGACGCGCCACCTGAGCCGCCACCGCATGGCGGCCGACATCCTGGCGCTCGACCAGTTGATCAGCCAGCTCTCCTACGACGCCGATACGTCGGCGCGCGTGAGCGATGCGCAGGAACTGCGCGGACGCATGACGATGATGATGCCGGTGCTCTCGACGGTGGCGTCGCTCGTGCAGACGCTGCGCCGGCAGCCGCAGGGCGTGCCCGACGCGCTCGCAGCGAAAATGGCCGACGTGGTCGCATGGCTGCGGCGCGGCGCTCCCTCGCCCGCGCCGGCACATCTGCTCAGCCCGCCGCAAGCGGCCGGCGAGGCATCCGACTGGTATGGCGCGCTGGTCGCGGCCACCGAGGATCGCCTGCGCTCGCTCGTGCAGCTCTGGCAAGACTGCGCGACGCTGCAACGCCGCTTCGGCCAGCCCGACGGCGCCCCCGAATGGTCACCGGCCTTCCCGTACTGGGAACTCGGCGGCGCACGTCACTACGACCACGGCCTGTTGCTGTTCTCAACGGTTTCGGCCGCGCTGTGCACGTTCCTGATGGGCATGGCGTGGATCTACACCGGCTGGAATGACGGAGCGGCCGGCGTGTCGCTCGGCGCGGTGGCCTGCTGCTTCTTCGCGGCGATGGACGAACCGGCGCCCTTCATCCGCTCGTTCTTCTGGGCGACGGCCGTATGCGTCGTGTTCGCCGCCGTGTACGTGTTCTTCATCCTGACGAACGCCCACGATTTCGGCCTGCTCGTCTCTCTCTTCGCCGTGCCCTACCTGTTGCTCGGCACGCTCATTCCGCAGCCGCGCTTCACGATGGTGGCGATGCTCGTGGCCGTCAACACGGCGAGCTTCGTCGGCATTCAGGGAGGCTACAGCGCCGACTTCAGCGCGTTCTTCAACAGCAACATCGCCGGGCTGGCCGGCGTGCTGTTCGCCCTGCTGTGGACCTTGCAGACGCGCCCCTTCGGCACGCGCGTGGCAATGCGTCGCCTGATTCACGCGAGCTGGCGCGACATCGCGAGGAACGCGCTCGGCCGTTCGGTCGCGGAGCACGGACGCCTGCGTGCACGTTTGCTCGACCGGCTCGGCCAACTCGTGCCGCGTCTGGCGGCGAGCGAGAGCGAGACCTCGAGCGATGGCTTCACCGAAGTGCGCGTCGAACTCTCGGCGCTCGCCCTGCAGCGCGAGCTGCCGCATCTGAATCCGTCGCAGCGCAGCGCCGTCGAGGCCGCGCTCAACGACGTGGCGCGCTTCTATCAGGCGCGGCTCGACGAGGCGGCGAGCCGACCCGACGCCGCGCTGCAAGACAGACTGCTGGGCGCGGTGCGCTCGCTGGTGGCCCATAGCGATCAGGCGTCGCGCAGTGCACGCGCATCGCTCATGGACATCCACGTCGCGCTGTTCCCGGCCACGCGACCCCGGAGTGCTCAATGAGCGGAGAGATCGATATCTACGGCGTGTTCGTGCCGATGCTGCTGGCGCTGATGGTCGTCGCCTTCGTGGCGACCGGTGCGCTGCGCTTCGTGCTCGCACGTCTGGGCTTCTACAAGCTCGTCTGGCACCGTTCGCTATTCAACCTCGCTGTGTACATCATCGCGCTGGGCGGTATCGTCGCCATCGCGCGGGCCTGCCAACCATGAAACTGAAACTTCGCTCCCTCGGTCCCGTCGTCCTGACGCTCGCGGTATCCTGCGTCGCGGTCTTCGTGCTCCTGCATCTGTGGGACTACTACACCGTTGCGCCGTGGACCCGCGACGGTCGCATCCGCGCCGATATCGTGCAGGTTGCGCCCGACGTCTCCGGTCTCATTACCGACGTCGAAGTCAAGGACAACCAGCCCGTGCATCGCGGCGATCTGCTGTTCGTGATCGATCGCGACCGCTACGCGCTTGCACTGCAGCAGGCCGAGGCCAATGCGGCCGCGCTTCGCGCCACACTCGCCCAGGCCCGCCGCGAGAACGCGCGCAACCATCAATTGACGGAAGTCGTCGCCAGGGAAGTCGTGGAAGCCGGTCAGGCGAAGGTCGAATCCGGCGAAGCGGCCGTGGCGCAAGCCGACGCGGCCGTGCGGCTGGCGAAGCTCAATCTGGAACGCACGCGCGTGCTCGCGCCGGCCGACGGTTATCTGAACGACCGCGTGCCGCGCGTGGGCGACTACGTCAGCACGGGCCGCCCCGTGCTCTCGATGGTCGATGCGAATTCGCTGCACGTGGAAGGCTACTTCGAAGAGACGAAGATGCGCGGCATCCACATCGGCGACAAGGTCGAGGTCCGACTGATGGGCGAGCGCAATGTGCTGCATGGGCACGTGCAGAGCATCGTCGCCGGCATCGAGGACCGCGACCGCACGAGCGGCGCGTCGATGCTCCCCAACGTCAACCCCACTTTCAACTGGGTCCGTCTCGCGCAACGCATTCCGGTGCGAATCGCGCTCGACGACGTGCCCAGGGACATGCGGCTGGTCGCCGGGCGCACCGCGACGGTGAGCGTCGTGGAAGGCCATCCAGAGAAGTCCGCGGAGGCCGGCGAGACCGCACCTGCCAGGCTTGCCGCGCATCAGGCCGGCGCCCAGTCCGGAGCGCAGCAGTGAAAGCCCGGTCATTTCTCGTGAGCGCCGTGGCGGCTGCCGCCGCGCTGGTGGCCGGCTGCACGACAGTCGGTCCCGACTACCATCTGCCCGAGCAATCGGCGATGCGTTCGCCCGACGCGAACGGCCCTCTCACAAACGGTTCGCAGCGCGCCGTATCGCTCGCCGCCGTGCCCGACGACTGGTGGCAACTCTATGACGACCCGCAGCTCGACGCCCTCGTGAAGCAGGCGCTCGCCGCCAACACGACCGTGCGCGTGGCGCTGGCCAACCTGCGGCGCGCCGTCGCGATGTACCACGAAGTCGAGTCGGAGAATCTGCCGCAGGGCGGCGTGGAAGCCAATACGGCGCGCGCGCAGCTCTCGGGCGAGAGTTTCCTGAAGGAAGAAAAGCTGCCGGTGGTCAACCTGGCCGCCGCCGCATTGTCGGTCTCGTACCAGATCGACTTCTTCGGCAAGCTCGCGCGCGCGGACGAAGCCGCGCTGGCCGCCGCCGAAGCGAGCCAGGCCGCACTCGACGTCGCACGGGTGAGCGTGGCCGCCGAGACCGTGCGCGCCTACGTGCAAAGTTGCGCGGCCAATCACGAATACGACATCGCCAACGAACAGCTCAAACTTCAGGAACGGAGTGTGGCGATCACGCGCAAGCTCGTCGATGTCGGGCGCGATCAGCCCACCGACCTGCTGCGCGCCCAGGCGCAAGCCGATACGCTGCGCGCCGCCTTACCGCATTTCCAGGCGCAGCACGAAGCCGCGACCTACCGCCTGGCGGTCATGCTCGGCAAGGTGCCCGGCACGCTCGAGGCGAGCGCCACGCAGTGCCGTCGCATTCCACGGTTGAGCCAGGCGCTGCCTGTCGGCGACGGCGCCGCATTGCTCCGGCGCCGCCCCGACGTCCGTCAGGCCGAGCGCGAACTTGCGTCGGCCACGGCGAAGATCGGCGTGGCGACGGCGGACCTGTACCCGTCGATCCGCATCGGCGCCTCGATCGGCGCGAGCGGCGTGCTGGAACATTTCGGACAGGCCCGCACGGAACAATGGACCGTGGGACCGATGATCACGTGGTCGCTGCCGACCAACGGCGTGCGTGCTCACATCGAGGGCATGGAAGCCGGCGCCGACGCCGCGCTCGCGCACTTCGACGGCGTGGTTCTCAAGGCGCTTCAGGAAACACAGACGTCCCTCTCGGCGTACACCCGCGAACTCGAACGCGACGCCGCCCTGCGCGATGCGCGCGACAAGTCGCGTGCGGCGGCCGAACAGAATCACAAGCTGTATCAGGCGGGCCGTGCGCCGTACCTGACGAGCCTCGACGCCGAACGCACGCACGCGAGCGCCGAAGCGGCCCTGGCGAGCGCCGAAACGCAGGTCGCGATGGACCAGATCAACCTGTTCCTCGCGTTGGGCGGCGGCTGGCAATCGAGCGCGGCGGGCGGCAAAGCGCCGTCCGCGCTCGCGCGATCGGACGCCGCACGGCGTCTCGCGCCCGTGGCCGGCGAAGCCGCGGCCACGACTACGCACTGAAATTTGGAGACGAGGTCTGCGGCGTCGTCACGACGTCGCCCTCCGGAAACACACAAGCCCCGTCGGGAGCGAATCCTCGGGCGGGGCTGTGGCAAGTGACGCGGTACGGCGTCGGCGGGGTGGAATCGCGCGGCGCGGGCGGGATCTGTCAACAGATCGGGCGGGCCGTCGGCGAATCCGGGTACTGCATCGATAACCCTGCGGCTATCGCGTTTTCACTTAGTTGACGCTCGGCGCCTGCGGTGCCGCACCGCGCTGCATGGCTTCGATTTCCGCCGTGCGCTTCTGCAATTGAACCGACTGTTCGAAGGTGTACGGGAAATTGAATTCCGTCACCGGCGAGAGGCCGAGCTCGCGTGCCGCTTGCAGCTCGGCACGTACGTGCTCACGGCTCACGCCGCTCGTTTGCGAATCCGCCGCAAATGCCGAGCCGGCAGCCATCGTCAAGCCAACAAGCGCGACGGCGATCAACAGGTTCTTTTTCATGGAAAACCCCTTTTGTCGTTTATGTGTTGCCAAAGGACGTCGAAACCGCCAATCGACAAGTTTCCGCCCTGAATAAATTATAGTTTTCCCTTACTTTTGAACCAGACCGAATGCCACAACACACTGTTTCGGAAAAGTCGTGAAATCGGCGGCAAAACGTGCCGACTCGGTGTCTGAATGCGGGATAAATTGCGCGGGGATGGCGTGAAAACGGCGCGTCGGGCGCGCCCGTGAAAGGCGCGCCCGATGCTCATCGATTTGCCTGCGGAATCAGGGGGCGATCATCCCGGTACTGATGGCGGCAGCAATGGCCTGATGACGATTGACGGCGCCGAGCTTGCGCTTGGCGTTGTTGATGTGAAACGTCACGGTGTGCTCCGAAATCTTCAGGATCAGACCGATCTCCCACGCCGTCTTGCCGCGCGCCGCCCAGAGCAGACTTTCCACCTCGCGGGGACTGAGCTTGCCTGTGCTGCGACTCGCGACCCATTGCATGTCGAGTTGCTGGATCGCCTGATGGAAATACACGGCGCTCAGATAGATTTCGCCGAGCATGCGTGTTTCATGCTCGGCCGACGCCTCCGGCGACTGCGCGGTCGCCGCGCTGAAGATGGCGCGCTCGCCCGCCGCCCCGTAGATCGGGATCGACACGCCGCAGGCCAGTCCGTGGGCGCGCGCATCGGCGAAAATCGGATGCGGTCGCTTCTGCGAGAGAAACGTGCGCCAGCGAATGGGAAGCGGCGACAGATTGGCCGCGACCAGCACCGGATCGTTGTCCGCATATCCCGCGCTTTGATAGCGCTCGACCCATGACGCCGGGAAGGTCGTGAAGATGTGGCGACTCGGCATTCCCTCTGCCGTAATACGCTGATCGTCGACCTGGAAGGCGGCGGCTTCGCGTTCGCGTCTCGGCAACAAGGGGGCATAGAACAACGCGTCGTATCCGAGCGTGCGCGGCAGCTTCCGAAACTCGACGTCCAGCGCTTCGACGGAGCGGGCGTTGAGCAGCCCCTCGTATCGATAAAGATTGTGATGCATTGCGAGTTGTACTTATTTTAGTGACTGCCCGTGGATTGCCGCCATCCGCGCATTGTAGCCCTGGCATTACCTGTTGCGGACAGCAATGTTGCTCAATGAAACAACACTCGCCCTTGACATGGAGTACCAATCATTCACATCGTTAATTATCGCATCTCGACCCCATATCGCGCCCCCATGCCTCACCCCAATTCCTCCAGTCCCGTCATCACCTTGCGCAGCCCCGGCGTCAATGGCTTGTCCTGCCGAACGACGATCGCCAGGGTACGCGACAGGGCCGGCGCCAGCGTCGCGATACGCAGCCCTCGCCGGTAATGCGCGGCATTGACCGACATGCGCGGCACGATGCTGTAGCCGAGTCCCGCCGCGACCATTTCCTTGATCGCTTCGATACTGCCCAGCGCCATGACCGGACGCAGGCGCAATCCCGCCTGCAGAAACCATTCGTCGATCAAAAGCCGTGTACTGCTGCCGGATTCGAACGCAACCATGGGCGCGACGGCCAACATGTCCGGTGTGACCTCCTCGGCCCAATCCGTTTCGTTCGAGGGCGCGATGGCGACGAATTCGTCGCGCAGCACAGGCGTGATGTGCAGGCTGCGCCCGGCGGCAGGCAACGTGACAAGCCCGACATCGAGTCGGTTTTCGGTGACCGCCGCCACCACGTCGTCAGTGTTGCCGGTACTCACGCGAATGTCGAGTGCCGGATAGCGACGGCGCATGGCGCGCAGCATCGGCGGCAGCAGATGGATGCACGCCGTGGCGCCGGTGCCGATGGCGATCTCGCCTGCGACGCCTTGCGCGTGCGTGGACAGCGCCTGCATGGCGTCTTCGACGGCGGCATCGATGCGCACCGCATGTTCGAGCAACGCGGAACCCGCTGGCGTGGGTTTCAGCCGCTTGCCCACGCGCTCGATCAGCCGAACGTTCAGGCGCTGCTCCAGTTGCCGGACCTGCAGGCTCACCGCCGGCTGCGACAGATCCAGCCGGGCGGCCGCCGCCGAGAAACTCCCCGCATCGACGACCTCCGTGAAGGTATGAAGCTGATCCAGATTCAGGCGCCTCATCTCCAAGTTTTCCTTATGGTCCGGATAAGATGCCAAGACTTTACCAAGAGATGGGGGCGGCGCACCATGCAGGCTGCGTTCCACCATTGCCCTCGGTCGTCAGCCGACCGGCCGCCGTCAGCGACGACCGTCACCCCACATGCCCACCGTCCCCACCAGTCTTACGCTCGGCCTCGCACAACTGATCAACTGGGGCGTGAGCTTCTACCTTCCCGGGGCATTCGCCTGGCGCATCGCCAGCGCCACGGGCTGGCCGCAATCGTGGGTATTCGCCGGTCCGTCGCTGGCCATGCTCGTGATGGCCGCCGTCTCCCCGCTCTCCGGCCGATGGCTCGATCGCATGGGTGGGCGGCGCGTCATGTGCACCGGCACGCTCGTCTGTTCGGCCGGCTGCGCGGTACTCGCGACGAGCACGACACTCGCGCAGTTCCATGCGGCGTGGGTCTTGCTCGGCGTCGGCATGCGGCTCTCGCTCTACGACGCCGCCTTCGCCACCCTCGCCTCACTCTACGGCGCGGCGGCGCGCCGCCCGATGACCCAGATCACGCTCATGGGCGGCCTCGCGACCACCGTCTTCTGGCCGCTCGGCAACTGGCTTGGCGACACGTGGGGATGGCGGGTGGGCGTGCTGGTCTACGGCGCGTTCAGCCTGCTGGCATGGGCGCTGCTGCGCACGCTGCCGCCCACGCCGCCGAAGACGAGGCAAGCCGACGCGCGCCTCGAACCCAGGGCGCCATTGCCGCGCACGCCCGCATGGCTCTATGGCGCGACCATGGCGCTCGTGTCGATCCTGTCGTCGGGGCTCGCCGCCCATCTGACGGCGCTGCTCGGCGCGCGCGGGTTGCCCGTCACGCTCGCCGCGCTGTGGGGACTGGGGCAGGTGTGTGCGCGCACGCTCGAATGGCTCCAGCCGCGTCAGGCAAGCGCGATCCGGCTCAATGTCGTGGTCGGCTGCGGCCTGCCGCTGTGTTTTGCCCTCGGCATCGCGGGCATGTCGTCGGTGCCGGCGGCGGGCGTCTTCATCTTCGCTTACGGCGCGCTCAATGGCCTGGCGACGCTGCTGCGCGCCAGTCTGCCGCTGGAGCTTTTCCCGCACGGCGCCTATGCGCGTGCACTCGGCACGCTGCTCACGCCGGCCTTCGCGGTGTCGGCCGTCGCCCCCTGGGGGTATTCGCTGGCGCGCCAGCATTGGGGCGACACGGCGATCCTCTGGGTCTCGCTCGCCGTCAGCGTGCTCATTGCGGCCGCGTCGCTAACGCTGCGGCGTCTGGTGCGGCCAGCGCCTGCGCCACAAACGCGCGCGGAAACTCGATCCACGCCTTGACCTTCGCATCGGGGTAGCGCCGCGATATATGCACGTGCCGCAATATTGGTTGGGCCTGGTGAGCCTGCAGGGTATCCTGTCGCCCCATTCAGCATTCCACGGCCCCTCTCATCGCACGAGACATTCGCATGACCGACACGACCATTCGCCAAGCCGACCATCCGATCGACCCGCAATTCACCGCCCGCTGGTCACCGCGCGCGTTCACCAACGAGACGCTGCCCGAAGCCACGCTGCTGTCGTTCTTCGAAGCGGCGCGCTGGGCGCCGTCGGCCTACAACGCCCAGCCCTGGCGCTTCGTGTATGCACGCCGCGGCACGCCGCACTGGGAGCAGTTCGTTGGTTTCCTCAACGAATTCAATCAAAGCTGGGCGAAGCACGCGGCGGCCATCGTCATCGTGATCTCGAAATCGACGCTCAAGCCGCCGGGCAGCGATCAGGACGCGCCCTCGCCGACACATGCCTTCGACACGGGCGCGGCCTGGGGCTATCTGGCCCTGCAGGCCTCGCTCTCGGGCTGGGCCACGCACGGCATGGCCGGCATCGAGCACGACAAGATTCGCAATGAACTCGATCTGCCACCGAAGTACACGATCGAAGCGGCGATCGCCATCGGGCGTCCGGGCGACCCCGCAACGCTGCCGGAAGGCCTGCGCTCGCGCGAAGTGCCGAGCCTGCGCGATCCGCTCTCGACGATTGCCGCCGAAGGCCGCTTCGCGTTCTGACCTCCGCCGTCTCGACAAAGCAAAACCCCGCCGGGTGGAAAGCCCGGCGGGGTTTTGTGTTTCGAGGGTTCAGGGTGTGTTGCGCGTCGGGACGCGTCAGGACGCGTCCGTCTCCGGCTGCCAACCGCCGCCCAGCGCACGGTAGAGCGTCACGTGGTTCACGAGCACACGCTGCTTCACGTCGATCAACTGCTGCGCGGCGTGAAACTCGCTGCGCTGCGCGTCGAGCAGTTCGAGATAGCTCGCCACGCCGTTCTCATAGCGGCGCTTGGCCAGACGCAACCGCTCCCGCTCGCCGTCCGACACGCGCTTTTGCGCCTGAAACTGTCGGGCGAGTTGCTGTTGCGCGACCAGTGCGTCCTCCACTTCCGCGAAAGCCGTCTGGATGGTCTGCTCGTACGTCACGACGGCCATCTCCTTGCGCACGTTCGCGAGGTCGAGCCCCTGAATGTTGCGTCCGCCCTCGAAGATCGGCACGGTGATCTGCGGCACGAATGACCACACACCGGTCCCCGCGCTGAACAGGTCCGCCAGGCGCGAACTCGCGCTGCCCACGTCGGTCGTCAGTTTGATCGACGGGAAGAACGCCGCGCGTGCCGCACCGATGTTGGCGTTCGCCGCGCGCAGTTGCGCTTCCGCCCGACGGATGTCGGGACGCCGTATCAACAACGACGACGGCAGCCCGGCCGCGACCGGCACGACGAAGGCATCGTCGAGTCTGGCCGCCGCCACAGGCTTCACGCTGACGTCGCCCGTGAGCAGTTGCAGCGCATGCAGAATCTGGCTGCGCTGGCGTTCACGCTCGGCCAGCGCCGCACGGGCGACTTCGACCTGCGTGGTCTCCGTGTTGAGATCGAGATCGTCGATCAGGCCGCGCTCCGCACGCAGGCGGATGACGCGAATACCGTCCTCGCGCGCCGCCAGCACGTCACGCGCATACCGGATCTGTTCGTCGATGGCCACAAGTCCGATGTAGGACGTCGCCACTTCGGCGACCAGGCTCACCTGCGCCGCGCGCTGCGCCTCCTCGCTCGCGAGGTACTGCTCCAGCGCCGCGTCGCGCAGGCTGCGCACGCGCCCGAAAAAGTCGAGTTCGAACGCGCTCACGCCGACCGTCGCGCGCAGATCGTTGGCGACGTAACCGTCGGGATTGCGGCCGCCCCCGTCGGGCTGCCCGGCCGAACCGGAGTAGCGCTGGCGTGCAAACGAACCGCCCGCCTGTATGCTCGGCAGCAGATTGGCTCTCTCGATACCGTAGAGCGCACGCGCTTCCTGCACGCGCAGTGACGCCAGGCGCAAATCGCGGTTCTGCGCCAGCGCGCGGCGAATGAGCGCCTGCAGACCGGGATCGGTGAAGACCTCGGCCCAATCGGCATCGCCAGCGAGCGGCTCCGCGAGCGCCAGACGCACACCGCTGTCCTGCGGCGCGGCCTCGAACGTCGTCGGGATCGGCGCCGCCGGGCGCTCATACGTGGGCGCGAGCGTGCAGGCGCCGAGCGTGAAGACGCACGCGCCGGCCAGCGTTATCCCGCGCAAGCGGGGTCGAAACATCGTCATACCTTCCCCTCGACGGCCGGCGCGGCATCGCCCGACGCGTCCTTATTGTCCGGACTCGGCCGGCGCACGAAGCGGCCGACCAACACGAAGAACAACGGCACCAGGAAGATCGCGAGCACGGTGGCCGTCACGATCCCGCCCAGCACGGCTACGCCGATGGCGCGCTGCGCCCCCGACGCCGGCCCCGAAGCGATCGCCAGCGGCACCACGCCGAAGCCGAAGGCGAGCGAGGTCATCACGATCGGACGCAGACGCAGACGGGCCGCTTCCACTGCGGCATCGAACCACGTCATGCCCTGCTTCGCCAGATCATTGGCGACTTCCACGATCAGGATCGCGTTCTTCGCCGACAGACCGATCGTCGCGATCAGCCCGACCTTGAAGTAGATGTCGTTGGGCATACCCAGCAGACTCACCGCGCCAAGCGCGCCGATCACGCCGAGCGGCACCACCATGATCACCGCCGCCGGAATCGCCCAGCTCTCATAGAGGGCCGCGAGCGCGAGGAACACCACGAGCACCGACAGGGCGAACAGCGCCGGCGCCTGGGCGCCCGAGATGCGCTCCTCCAGCGACTGCCCGCTCCACTCGTGGCCAATGCCCTTGGGCAGATCGGCCATCAACTGCTCCATGCGCGCCATCGCTTCGCCGCTGCTCTTGCCCGGTGCGGATTCGCCCTGAATCGTGAACGACGGATAGCCGTTGTAGCGCTTGAGCTGAGGCGCACCGAGCTGCCATTTGAGCGAGACGAAGGCCGAGAGCGGCACCATCTCGCCGAGCGAGTTGCGCACGCGCAGATTGCCGATGTTCTCCGGCGACACCCGGTAGCGTCCGTCGGATTGCACCAGCACGCGGCGGTTCTCCGAGCCGAGCATGAAGTCGCCCACGTAGTCCGAGCCGAACATGGTGGAGAGCGTGGTGTTCACGTCGTCCATGCTCACCTTGAGCGCCTCCATCTTGCGGCGATCGATACTCACGTCGATCTGCGGCACATCGCCCTGGCCGGCGAAGATCACATTCTTCAATACCGGATCCTCGGCGGCCTTCTTGAGCAGCTCGTCACGCGCGGCGATCAGCGTGTCCTTGCCGACGCCGGCGCGATCCTGCAAGCGCAGATTGAAACCGTTCGACGAACCGAGCTCCGGCAGCGCCGGGCTGTTCATCGCGATCAACATGCGATCGGGCTGGCCGCCGAACTTCTCGTTCACGCGATCGACGATGGCATTCACGCCGTCGTGCTTCGAGGTGCGCTTGTGCCAGTCGTCGAGCGTGACGAACAACATGCCGCCGCCCGGCCCCGCGCCGAACTCGTTCCATCCCCCCAGCACGAACACGTGCTTGACCGGCTCGTTCTTCATCAGGTACTGCTCGATGCGCTTGAGCGCCGTCATGGCCTCCGGCAACGTGGCACCCTGCGGCTCCGAAGCCATCACCATGAAGCTGCCGGTGTCCTCCTCGGGAATGAATGCCGAGGGCAGGCGCATGAACGCGAGCGGCACCGCGATGAGCACCAGGCCATAGACCACCAGCGCCCGCCACGGACGACGCAACGTCTTGCCGACGGTGCGCGTGTAACGCTGCGTGCCGAGCGCGAACGTGCGGTTGAACCAGCCGAAGAAGCCCCGCTTGTCGTGATGGTCGTCAGCGATCGGTCGCAGCAGCGTGGCGCACAGCGCCGGCGTGAGCGAGAGCGCGAGGAACGCCGAGAAGCCGATCGACACGGCCAGCGTGACCGCGAACTGCCGGTAGATGTTGCCCACCGCGCCCGAGAAGAACGCCATCGGCACGAACACCGTGACCAGCACCACCGTGATGCCCACGATGGCGCCGCTGATCTGCCGCATTGCCTTGACCGTGGCCGCGTAGGGCGACAGTCCCTCCTCGACCATGATCCGCTCGGTGTTCTCGACGACCACGATGGCGTCGTCCACCAGAATGCCGATGGCGAGCACCATGCCGAACATCGTCAGCGTGTTGATCGAATAGCCCAGCCCCAGCAGCACGCCGAACGTGCCGAGCAACGCGACCGGCACCACGAGCGTGGGGATGAGCGTGGCGCGCAGGTTCTGCATGAACAGATACATCACCAGGAACACGAGCACCACGGCTTCGAGCAGCGTCTTGACGACCTTCTCGATCGACACCTTCACGAACGACGCCGTCTCGTAGGGCAACTGGTATTCGACGCCGGCCGGGAACTGCGCGGCCTGCTCGTCCATCACCTTGCGCACGGCCTTCATCACTTCCACGGCGTTCGAGCCGGCCGCGAGCTTGATGCCCATGGCGGTGGCCGGCAGCCCGTCGACCCGCGACGAGAAGTTGTAGTCGGACGCGCCGAGCTCCACGCGCGCCACGTCGCCCAGCCGGATGGCCGAGCCGTCGGCGCGTACGCGCAATGGAATATTGGCGAACTCCGCCGGCGTCGACAGCGCGCTGTCGGAGACCACGTTGGCGTTGATCGGCGCGGACTTTGGCGTGCCTCCCGCGCCCAGATCGCCAACTGTCACCCGCGCGTTATAGGCGCGCACCTTCGAGACGATATCCGACGCCGTGAGATCGACCGCGACCAGTTTGGCGGGATCCGGCCAGATGCGAATGGCCTTCTCCGTGCCCCAGAACTGCACCTGGCCGACGCCAGGCACGCGCTTGAGCTGGTTCATCACCTGCGCGGCCGCGAGTTCGCCGAGGTCGAATTCACCGATGGCCGGATTGCGCGAAGAGAGCGTAACGACCATCTGGACGTTGTCGGCCGCCCGCTCGACCTTCACGCCGTAGCGGCGCACAACCTCCGGCAGACGCGATTCGACGGTCTTCAGACGGTTCTGCACTTCCACCGCGGCCAGATCGAGGCTGGTGCCCTGACGGAAGGTCAGGTTGACCGACGACTCGCCGTTGCCGCTCGTCGCCGACGTGTACATGAGGCCCGGCGCGCCGTTCATCTGGCGCTCGATGATGGCGGTCACCGAGTCCTCGACGACCTTGGCCGAAGCGCCCGGATAGGTGCTCCAGACGCTGACCATCGGCGGGGCGATGTCCGGGTACTGCGCCACGGGCAGCGCCCGGATCGCGAGTACGCCGATCAGGGTGATCAGCAGGGAGATCACCCAGGCAAAGACCGGGCGATCGATAAAGAAACGAGCCATTGTTATTGCGTCTCCGCTTTGGAGGCCGGGCTGGCGCGAGCGAGCTCGACCGGCCTGGCATTGGCTTCAGCATGGGTTTCGGCCTTCACGGCCGATGCGCCCGGCGCGACAGGCGTCGTCAGCGTGGTCGGCGCGGCCGGCTTTATGGGCGGTGGGGGCGGCGGCGCCGCGGCCGCCTTGATCTTGACCTGCATGCCGTCCGAGAAATGCGCGACGTTCTGCACGATGACCTTCTCGCCGCCCTTCAAGCCGTCCGTCACCAGCCAGTCGTGGCCGACGATCGTTTCGGCGTGCACCTTGGTGTCGTGCACCTTGCCCTGGGCGTCGACCACCCGCACGATGGCACCTTCGGCCGTCCGGACGAGCGACTCGCGCGGCACGCGTACGACGTTCGGGTTCACCGCGCCTTGCATGCGAACCTGCACGAACGCGCCGGGCAGCAGCACGCCGTCCGGGTTCGGCAGCAGCGCGCGCATGGCGATGGTGTCGGTGCCGGGGTCGACGGCCAGATCGGTGAAGAGCAGCTTGCCGGGCAACGCGTATTCGCGTCCGTCGGGCAGCGTGACATGCACCTGCGGCGCAGCCGCACTGCCGCGCTCCAGCTTGCCTGCGCGCAGGTCGCGCGTCATGGCGTAGACCTCGGCGGCCGGTTGCGAGAAGTTCACGTAGATCGGATCGATCTGCTCCACGCGCGTGAGGAGCGTTGGCGAATCGAGACCGACCAGGGCCCCTTCCGTGACTTCGGCGCGACGCACACGGCCAGCAATCGGTGAGACGACGCTGGCATAGCCGAGGTTGAGTTCCGCGCGGCGGACTTCGGCGCGAGCGGCCAACACTTCGGCCCGGGTACGTGCCTCAGCGGCACGGGACTCGGCGTCCTCGCGGGCGCTGATGGCGCGATCGGCGAGCAGTCCACGGTAGCGCTCGATCTTGTCGCGCGCGGAGTCGTGTTCGGCCTGTGCCTTGGCGAGTGCGCCGCGCGCGGCGTCGAGGGCGGCGGACAGCGGCTTCGGGTCGATGCGAAAGAGCACTTCGCCCCGGGCGACCGTTTGACCCTCCTGATAACGACGCTCGATGACGACGCCGCTGGCGCGCGCGCGCACGTCGGCATTGCGGTAGGCCTCCAGACGCCCCGGCTGGTGAGTCGTGAGCGGCTCGGCGCGACGCTCCACGGTGCGCACGACGGCTTCCGGCGTGGCATCGGCCTTCTCGCCCTCGCCGCGATCCGAGCAGGCGGCGAGAAACACCACACCGGCGAGCAGACTGACTGACACACCCGTTAGCATTCCGAAGCGGGTTCGGTAATCGATTTTCGATGACATGTATTTGCGTTGGATTTACGACATCCGGTCAGAGTGTCGAACCGCGTTCGGTGCGCGACGACGACCTATGGCTGAGCCAGCGATGGGGGAACCGGGGGCCCGCATCTCTCCAGAAGCACCGTGGGTGGCAGGATGCGCGTTGCGCGAAGGAGGTCTGTGCCCAAGACCACCGGACCGGTGGGATCCGGTCGTCTGCCGCCTCGCCTATGTTGGCGTTTCAATCTGGCGTTTTAGATGGAGAAACGCGATTCTGACGTGAAATTGATGTTAGAAAAAGTTGGAACCTATCTATAAAATGAATGGATGAACTGGACCATAGAACAATTGCGCTATTTCGTGGCTGCCGCCGAGGAAGGATCGATATCGGCTGCCGCCCGGCGTCTCGGCAAAGCCCAGTCGGCGGTGAGCACGGCAATTTCGCTGCTCGAAGCCGACTTGGGCTTTGAATTATTCGACCGAAGCCGTCGCAACGCCCGGCTGACCGATCAGGGCGAGGTGATGCTGCTCGAAGCGAAGGAGTTGCTTCGTCAGGCGGAGGGGCTGAATCACCGGGCGAACGCGCTGGCATACGGCGAGCAGCCGCAGCTCTCGCTGGCGCTCGACGAGGCGTTGCCGTATCAGGCGGTGAGCGAGCTCGTGCGCGATCTCGCCTATCAGTTCGCCTATCTGGAATTGACGCTGCTCAACGGCACGTCGACGGAAGTGGCCGAATACGTGGAGAAGCAGCGCGCGGACATCGGTTTTCACGTGGATCGGGGGCCGATTTCTTCCGCCTTTGGGCAGAAGTACGTGGGCTCGGCCGTGCAGGGCGTGTTCGTGGCCGGCGACCACCCGCTCGCGTTCCGCGCTCAGGTCACGCGCGGCGATCTGGCGAAATATCGCCAGATTCTGTTGCAAATGGACGACATCACGCCCATGCAGCTGAGCCCGTCGATCTGGCGGGCGGACAGTTCATACGTAATTGCCAGCATGGTCGTCGACAAGCTGGGCTGGGCGGTGCTGCCGATCGACATCGCGGAGTACGAAGATCTTCACGAGCTGCGCTGCGGCGACCTCGGCCTTCCGCAGTTGCCGGTGCGCATGCTCTGGCGCTTTGGACGCGAACCCAACGACGTCATGCGATGGTGCGAGGCGCGCTTCGCCGAACTGCTGCGCGCGAGCACGCAGGAGACGTGATGGCGCCGGGAGACGCGGCGTCGCCGCCTGAAGCCGGCACAACGCTCGCGTCCCCGTGAGCTCATTGCGGCTTCGGCCCCGGTGCCGACTTCGCCCGCAGCAGCAGCGCCGCCGCCGTGCAGCCCAGCATGGCGATGCCGGCGATCAGGAACGTGTCGCTGTACGCCATGAACAGGGCCTCGCGCATGACGCGCTGCTCGATGAGGCCGAGCGCGGCGTCGCGCGCCTGGCCGCCCGCAACGCCCATTTTGGCCATCCAGTGCTGCATCATGTGCATCCGGTCGCGAAATGCCTCCGCGTACGGCGTCACCGCCTCGCCGATCCGCATGGCATGGAGCTTTTGCCGCTCGACCACGATCTGGCTGGCCACGGCAATGCCGATGGCGCCCCCGACGTTTCGCACCATCGTGAAGAGCCCCGACGCCGATCCGACCTGCGCCTTCTCCACGCCGGCGACCGCCATGACCGACAGCGCCACCACGACCAGCGACTGACCGACACCCCGCACGATCAACGACGGTTCGATGACGTTGACGCCCGCGTCGATATTGAGATTCACGTTCATGAGACACCCGGCCGCCACCAGCGCGAAGCCGGCAATGATCGTCGTGCGCGGGCCGATGCGGCGCATCAGCGGCGGCGTGAGGAACGACATCACGAACTGCACCGCCCCGTAGGGAATCATGGTCAGCCCGATATCGCGTGCGCTGAACCCATGGAGCTCCGCAAAGTAGTTCGGCACCAGGAACACCACGCCAAACACCACAGCCCCGAACAGGAACTGCATGAGGCTTGCCACGCCGAAGTTGTACCGGGCGAGCAGCCGCAGGTTGATGAACGGTTCGGCGCGGTGCCACTGCGTCCAGGCGAATGCCGCCAGACCGATGGCGGCAACGATCGACAGTTGCACCATCTCGGTCGAGGCGAACCAGTCCTTTCGCCCGCCCTCCTCCAGCACGATCTGCAGCGCGCTCAGGCCGATGGCCATCGCGCCGATACCGAACCAGTCGGCGCGCCTGAGCCGATCCAGATGCACCGGCGTCGCCTTGATCGACCAGCCGATGGCGGCAAGCAGCGCGATGCCGGGCGGGATCTGGAGATAGAAGATCCACCGCCACGAGTACATCTCCGTCAGCCATCCGCCCAGCGATGGGCCGGCGGCCTGCGCCACGTTATTCGCCACGGCGAACAGCGCCATTCCCAGCGGATGTCGCGACGGAGGCAGTTCCGAGACGATCAGTTGGAACGACAGTGGGATCAGCACCCCACCGAACGCGCCCTGCAGCGCTCGGGCGACGATCATGGTGGAGATGTCGGGCGCGAGCGAGCAGGCCAGCGAGAACAGCAGGAAGCCCCCGGTGCCCACGAGCAGCACGCGCCGCGCCGAGAACACCTGCACCAGCCAGCCTGTCAGCGGAATCACAATGATCTCGGCGACGAGATAGGCCGTGGTGATCCACGATCCTTCCTCGAAACTCGCCCCGAGCGAGCCGCGAATATCGGGCAGCGAGGCGTTGGTCACGTGCACGTTCATGCCGGCCATGAAGCAGCCGAACACGCCACCGAGCACCGCTACCCACGCGCGCAGGGAAACGTGCCCGGATTCCGGAGCGGGCGCGGCGGCGCTCATTGCGCCCTCGCTTGCTGCGCGCGCGTATCGACCTGCGCGATCACCGACATGCCGGGGCGCAGCACGGGCGCGTGTTCGGCCGCGTGGTCGAGACGAATCTTGACCGGGATGCGTTGCACGATCTTCGTGAAGTTGCCCGTCGCGTTATCGGGCGGCAACAGCGCGAACTGCGCGCCCGACCCCGGCGAAAAGCTGTTGACCGTGCCGCGCAGCGAATGCTCTGGATAGGCGTCGACATCGATGACCACGGGTTGCCCCTGCCGCATCTGACGCACCTGGGTTTCCTTGAAATTCGCGACCACGTAGACGTCGGCCAGCGGCACCACGGCAAGCAGCGGGTCGCCGGCCTCGACATACTGCCCGACGCGCACACTGCGTTGCCCGACGACACCGTCGCCGGCCGCCTTCACGACGGTGTGCGCGAGCGTGAGCTCCGCCTGTGTGAGCGACGCCTGCGCCGCGGCGAGCCGGGCGTTCGCCTGCGCGATGGCCGCCTTGCTTTGCTCGCGTCGACGCTGCAATACCGTCAATTGGTCTCGCTGCGCCTGACTGGCGGCCCTGGCATGCGCGAGTGCAGCGCTGGCCTGCTGCGCCTGTGCCTCCGCCTGCTCGAAGCGTTGGCGGCTCGCGGCCCCGTCGTCCAGCAGCGCGCGATAGCGCTGTGCATCGGCCGTGTGTCGCGCATGCTGCGCCTGCTCCCCCGCCACATCGGCCTCGGCCTGCGCGATGAGGCTGCGTTGGCGCACCAACTCGGCGTCGAGCGTGGCGGCCGCGTCGATCTGCGCCTGCACGTCCGCCGCGGCGGACTGCACCGCAGCCTTCGCCTGCGCAACACCGGCTTGCGCATCTCGATCGTCGAGGCGCACCAGCACGTCTCCGGCATGGACGTGCTGGTTGTCGTCGACTTCGACGCGACTGACATATCCGGCAATTCTCGGGCTGACGCGCGTCACGTCGGCTCGGACGTAAGCGTCGTCGGTGCTCTCGATAAAGCGGCCGACGAACCACCAGTGGCCGGCGGCAACGACAACTGCCGCGCTCAGCGCGACGCCCGCGGTGATCATCCACGTCTTGCGGCTCGCAAACCGTGACCGGCCTGGCAAGGCAACAGTACTCATAACAATCTCTCGACAGATAACGGAAAGGGAGACGACGCCGCGCGACGGCGTCGCGAAGAAACGCCCCGCACTAGCGGGCGGCTGTCTTGTGGGGTTGGGATTCGTTGCGCGTGGCAGACGGCTCGTGCAACACGTCCGGCAACACGTCCGGCGGTGCATCGGCGACCTGCCATCCGCCACCGAGCGCCTTGAACACCGTGACCTGATCGATGCCGATCTGCAGGGCGCTCCTGGCCAGCGCGGCGTCCGCCTGAGCGAGCGAACGCTGCGCATCGAGCAGATCGAGAAAATCGGCGGCGCCGGCCTGGTAGCTGCGCTCGGCCAACGTCAGCGCGCGCCGATGATGGGCGCGAGAGGCTTCGAGCGCACGCCCCCGCGACCAGTCTGCCCCATAGTGCGCCAGCGCTTGCTCGGTTTCCTTCACGGCGACGAGCAAGCGACCTTCGAAGCTGGCCAGTGCGGCGTCGTCTTCGGCGTGCGCCGCACGCAGCCGCGCGCGTTCCGCGCCCAGATTCGGGAATTGCCACTGGATCAACGGCCCGACGCCCCAACTCACCGCGTAACGATCGCCAAGCGAGGACAGGCGACTGCTGCTCGACAGCCAGTCGACGGACCCGCCCAGCGTGATGCGCGGATACAGGTCGGCCGTCGCGACACCCACGCGGGCGGTTGCAGCGGCGAGGCGCCGCTCGAACGCGCGCAAGTCCGGGCGCCGCTGCAGCAAGTGCGCGCCGTCGCCCACCGGGAAGGGTTGCGCCAACGCCGGTACCGCCGCGCACTGCGCCGCCTTGTGCGGGAGACCGGCAGGGGCGCGTCCAGTCAGCACGGCGAGTTCATAGAGCGCCGCCTGACGATCGCCTTCGAGCGCGGGCAGGCTGGCGCGCGTGTCCTCGACGAACGCCTGCGCACGAGTGACTTCGAGATCGGAGACAAGGCCATCCGCCTGTTGCCGGCGGGTGAGATCGGCAATGCGCGTGGCGATATCGAGCGTACGCCGCGTCACGCGCGCTTGATCGGCAAGGCCGCAGACCTGCAAGTAGGCCGCGACAGTCTGCGCGGCAATGCTCACGCGCATCGCATCGCGCTCGGCGGCCACGGCGTCGGCATCGGCGGCGGCCGCTGTCACGAGATGATCGACGCGTCCCCACAGATCCACCTCCCAGGAGAGCGAGAACGACGGCGCCCAGCCCCAGCGAGTCGATGGACTGTCGGTGCCCCGGCTCGCCGCGACGATCTGGTCCGGCCCCGGTTTGCCGTAGCGCGGTCCAAACGATGCGGAAGTCTGCGGCAGCCGTCGCGCTTCCTGCTCGCCGAACGCGGCACGCGCCCGACGGATGTGCGCCGCCGCGACCGCGAGGTCCCGATTCTCGGTCAGAGCTTGCATCACCAGGGCGTCGAGCACCGGGTCGCGATAGAGCCGCCACCAATCGTCCGGCGGGTTGTTGACGCTCGTCGGCGCAGCGCTCGTGGTGACGAATCCGCCTTGCAACGCCGTCGAAGGCTGCGGTGCGTGATACGTCGGACCGACGCTGCACGCGCTCAGCAGACAAACGATGAAGATGGCCGGGAGACCTCCCCGGCGCGACGGTGTTTTCGGGCGCTCCCCGCGTGCGTGATGAACCATGGCGAACTTGCTCGTCTGACAAATCAGGAAGTTCGATGGTATGGTGATGTGGCTGCGCCAATCGAACGCAGACTGCACAATCATCGTCGCAAAATGGACAGTTTCATCAACGCCTTGCATACCGGTGAGGCGACCGCCCAGGTCGCCGTGGTCGCCACCGACTCTCCATCGCACACCACGTATCCGACACACGCGCATCGTCACGGACAGTTGATTCATGCGATCGCCGGCGTGATGATCGTGCGCACTGCCGCGGGCAGTTGGGTCGTGCCGACCGGTCGCGCCGTGTGGGTGCCGGGGGACACCGAGCACGCCATCGAAATGGCCGTCGACGTCGCCATGCGCACGGTTTTCGTGGCGCCGGGCACGCGCGCCACGCTACCGCAGCGCTGCCGGGTCATCAATGTGAGCCCGCTGCTGCGCGAGCTGATTCTGACAGCGGACGAGGCGGGCCACCGGCAGTCTCGGCCCGACGACGTCAATCGCGATGGCCGCGTGCTCGCCCTGATTCTCGACGAAATCGAGCGGGCGCCGGCGCTGTCCCTGCATGTGCCGATGCCGCGTCACCCCGCGCTTGCAGGCCTGTGCACATCGCTGCTGCGGGATCCGTCCATGTCTTCCACGCTGGCCGAATGGTCGACGCGCGTCCACATGAACGAGCGCACGTTTGCGCGCACCTTCAAGAAGGAAACCGGCATGACGCATGGCGCCTGGTGTCGCCATGCCCGCGTGTTGCTCAGTTTGCCGAAGCTGGCGGCGGGAACGTCCATCCTGGCGCTCGCGCTGGAGCTCGGCTACGACAGTCCGAGCGCCTTCGCCGCCATGTTCCGCAAGACGCTGGGCGTGGCGCCGAGCGAGTACTTTCGCACACGCTGAGTCGTGCGCGGTGTTCGTGCGGTGTCGGCGCATTGTCCGAATCGCGACGACGGTTGCGCGATTCGCGCGCGCGAATCGCGCCAACGAGTCGCTAGACTGAAGGCACGGCAATTCGCGGCGGGCGCCTTCGTCCGCCTCTCGGCAACCGATGGACCTTCTTCGATGCATGCGCACGTTCGTCCGTCTCGCGGACGCGGGCAGTTTCGCCCGCACCGCGGAGCAACTGGACCAGACACCCTCCCAGATCACCCGCGCGATCTCCGCACTCGAGGCGCATCTCGGCACGCGGCTCCTGCACCGGACCACGCGCGCCATGTCGCTCACACCCGCGGGCGAGCGATATCTGCGTCGCACGCGTGAAGTCATCGACGCGATCGATCAGAGCGAACGCGAAGCGCAGGGCACTGCAATGCACGCGCGAGGGCGCTTGCGCGTGCATTGCAGCGCGAGCATCGCCAACCGCCTGCTGATTCCGCTGGTGGAGCCGTTCGGGCAGGCGCATCCGGAAGTCGCCCTCGATCTGACGATCGGCCCGCGCGTGCCCGATCTCATTCGCGAACCGTTCGACGTGGCGTTCGTCGCGGCACGCTCGTTGCCCGGCTCCGAACTCGTCGGCATCGAACTGGGCAGTATTCGCAACGTGCTGTGCGCCGCCCCGGAGTACATCGCGCAACACGGCCGACCGGCGCATCCGGAAGCGCTTGAGCAACATCGATGTCTGCAACTGGTCGCGCCCGAATACGACGACAGCCTTTGGTGCTTCGGCGAGACCCGGAACGCGCCGCTGAAGATCGATCCGTTCCTCACGGTGGACACGTCGGCGTCGCTCGTGATCGCCGCGCGGCAGGGCACGGGCATTGCGCTGTTGCCGTCGTTCGTGGTCGAGGACGATCTGCAGACCGGTCGGCTCGTCGAGCTTCTGCCGCAATTTCGGCCCGCGTCGCTCAACCTTTACCTGTTGTACGCGTCGCGCCTGCATCTGGACGCGAAGATTCGCGCCTGGGTGGATTTCATCCGGCCGGCCATTCGGCGGCGGTTGGCGCCGGAGGCGGGTGTCGCGAGAGATCAATGAGAGCGAGACCGAATTGTTGCCGCCGAGGTAACCCGGTGGTCCCGCGACGGGCCATTTGTTGCTCGGCGAACGGGCCCGCGATGAGGAACGCCGTTCCGGCGTGAGACGCCGGGCTGGCCTGGCTCGTAGAAGCGTTGGCCCTCGCCGATGAATGATTCTTGATAGTCGGGACAGCTAATCTGCGTATATCTTTTGCGGGTTCATGACAACCTACGCGACAAATACGCGCACCCGTTACGTCCATATGATCAAGTTCTCCCCCGCATCCTTCGACAGATCGAGCACGATGCGAGCCCCAACCGCCGCAGCGTCTCATGGTGCGGACGCTCCCCGCGAAAATGGCGGCAAGAAAGGCATGGCTTCCAATATTCGTGCCGTTTTCAACTGCGCCAGAAAATCACTCGCGGGCGCGCTGGGCGGCGTGCGCAACTTTGCGCAACAGACAAGCCATTGCATCGTGGTGGCGGTGAGGTCGGTATTCGGCGCAAGACCCAAGGGCGCTGGCGAAGCGCCATGCAGCGGTGCTGACGAGAGGAACCTGAAGTCCATGCTCCGCGGTGTCGAGGGAGGCGTGACATCCACTCGATCGCCTGGATCCGTCCGTTTTCATACCGAAGCCGGGATGGTGGAGTACGAGGGGCGCCAGCGCGTGAACCTTCTTGCGACCGTGCCTCGGCAGACAGTGCCAGTCAGGGACCGGGCCGTTCCGACGCTCTTCTCGCACACCACTGTCGCCGCATCGCGCCGTGAGACGACCACTTTCCCGTCAGGGAGCAGCGAATCTTTCCGCAAAGCGAGCCTGCGCACGCCGCCAGATGTCAAGACGCGATTGTCGCTAACCTCGGTCAACGAGGAAACAAAGCGGTTGATAGGATCTGAGCCAAACCCATCGTTTCCGAACCGCGTGGAAAAGCCGGGCCAAGGCGCCAGCTTCGATCCTGAGCAGAATAGCGCGATCTATACGCTGGTCCAGTTGCTCAAGCCGAACCTGAGTTCCGTGGAGTTGGATCGAGAGGTGTTGGCACTGCGCTGCCTGTATGACGCCCGGCATCCAGCCGACCAGGGCAAGCCCTTCTCCTTTGACGCAGGCAACAGCAGCGCGGCACGTACGCTCGTCGAGCTCGTTAACCAGCGTTACGGTACGGACATAAAGGTGCGCACGGTCGAACCGGGACTCGTTGGGCTCGTCAATGAGCTGTACTAGGTTCTGTTCACATTCTCACCATCGCGCCCCTCGGCAGTCGACACCGCGCCCCGCATGAAGAAATCGAGCGCTTTGCCAAATTCATCTTCCAGGCGGACGTCCGAGTTGCTTAACCATGTCATGACGGCAGATAGATAAAGAAAATGCAGATAAAGCGCCAGGCGCTCGGCCGGCGTATCGGATCTGAGTTCCCCCGCCTGTTGTGCATGGCCGATGAGTCGCACATACAGGGAGATCATGTCCGAACTGGCTTGCTGCGCCACCCCGTCACGCACCTGCTGGAATCGAAAGCGAATATACGGCGCCGCATACTGACGGTGGTGCTCCCACCACTCGGCTGAGCCATGCAACAACGCTGTTACTCGCGAGACGAAGGATTTCCTGCCGAGGACCAGCCCTTCCGCCACTGCCTCGAGATCTTCCCCGAGTTCATTGTGCATCCAGTGCACCAGTACCGCTTCCTTGACCGGGAAGTGGTTGTAAAGCGTTCCTCTCGCGACATCTGCCTCCGCGGCGATCTGCTCCATCGTGACTCCTTCATACCCGTCACGTTCGAATAATGCGTGGGCGGTGGCCGCAATGTGGTCGCGAGTTTGATTCCGTTTGCGGGTAGTCCGATCGTCCTTGGTCATCTCAATTGCAGATTTATTGCACAATGTCTAATATTGGACATTGTACATTTTTTTTGAGAGGAATGGCTGATGCACGGCAGAAAAGCGTTTCCCACGGTAGTGATTGGGGCAGGCCTGTCGGGACTGGCCGCCGCCCTTCTGCTATCTCGTCGGGGTATCCCCGTGATGGTTGTCGAAGCCCAGGACGGCGCGGGCGGGTGTTGTTCGACCGAGGCGTTTGATGGATACACTTTCAACAATGGCGCGGTCTATGTGGCGGTCCCTTCGCTGCTTCGCGCCTCCTTTCGGCGCCTGGGCATCAGCTTCGATGACGAAGTACAACTCATCCCGATCGCGAGGCCGCACGTCACTCATTTGGACAACGGCACGACGGTGCACCTCTCGACAGCAGAGAACTCGCACGTCGAAGGTGCTGACGGCAACTCGCGAACACGGCAACTTCGAGAAGGGCTGACCAAGCTGCACAACGACTGGCATCCAATCTACCGAGCGTTGGTCTGCGACGTGCTGCCGGAAGAACCGTCGCTCGTACGGACTTTCGGCAAACTCTGGAAATACCTGCCTCGAATGGGCGGCCACATAAACAAATTGATCGCGTCCTATTTCCCGGACGGCGATCTGCAAGCTGCCGTCGCCTCCACATTGTTGTACACAGGCCTTCCACCCGACCAACTCCCCTCGACACAGATCATTGGATTACTGGCGTTGCTCGAAGAGGGATTTCACCTGCCGCGAGGGGGCATGGGAGCCATCAGCGCTGCACTGCTGCGTCATCTACAGGACCAATCCGTCCCAGTTCGTTTTGGCGCCAAGGTCAAGGAGATTGCCGTCGAAAACGGACAAGTGCGCGGCGTCGTGCTTTCCGACGGCGAACGCATCAACACCTCGCACGTCATTGCGACTTGTTCGGGGTTGGGTGTCGTGAAGACTCTGCTGCGCCCTGACGCTATTCCGCGACGACTGGCCGCGAAGGCGGATAAGGCTCCGCTGTCGCACAGCGCCATCTCCATCCAGATCGGATATTCCGGCGCCCCGGCCTCGGACGCCTTCATCGTCAACCACGTCCCTGCAATGGACAAGCAAGGCGCCGTGCACACGCTGACGCCTGAAGTTCCGCGCTGGATTTCTTATACACAGCCCACGCAAGTCTTCTCGGATCTGGCACCTGAGGGGAAGAATATTATCGAGCTGTACGCTCCTGCCACGGGTATTCAGTCGGCGTCTGGATGGGACAAGGCATGGAGTGATGCCGTGGTGGAGAGATATCTGAGAGCATTGCGGCAGCGAGTGCCGGAATTGACCGTCGAAAGGACTCGCGTGCTTGATCCGCAGGACTTCGCCCAGGAACGGCATTTGCATGAAGGCGCACTGTACGGCATTGCTCCGGGCGCATCTCCCAGCAAGTTCCTTCCCCATCGCACCCAGATCGCCGGACTATATCTCGGGGGACAAACAACGTTCCCAGGCTACGGTGTGCCTTCCGCGATTCTGTCGGGGATACAGTCCGCGGAGTCTCTGGTTGCCGATTTGTCGTAAGCCCGATGCACAGTGTCCCCCACATTTGCACAGATCAGTTATGCCATCTATCCGGTCGGTCGTCGTGACCCTTCGACCGAAAGTGCTTTTCGTGCCGGCAAGATAAATTCGATTTACGCTTGCATTCGCGAACTGATCGGCTATCCCCCTATTCCCGGAGTTGTCATGGTTGATATTTCACGCGAAACCACTGAACAAACGGAGCAGCGTCTCCGACGAGTCATTACAGAAGCACGGCTACGGATATACCCCGAAACATACGCGTTCGTTGAATTTCCGCTGGACCAATTTCCGAAGGCCGTGCGGTCCGATGCACTTGCCCTGGTGCGGGACGACAATGTGTGGAGTCAGCTCGTTCCGAGTCGCGATGCGAGCAAGGAGACATTCGGCGTCTTTCGGTTTCACTTTCCGGCGGGTGCGGACAACAGTGGTTTCGTCGGCTGGCTGGCGACGCATCTCAAGAGTCGATTTGGCACCGGCGTATTTGTGACGTGCGGACAAAATTCCGAAGACGGCGGAATATTCGATTACTGGGGCGTCCCGGCAACACTGGCAGACGAAGTATTTGAGGAAGTCAAGCGTCTTGTTCAGGTGGGAAAATAGCGGGTTCTTCGCAGGCTATTCGAATTCAGCCCGAAAACGGGACTCGAATGCCGACACTGTCGAGCATGTGCTGGCATGCGTTGTCCCGCAGATCAGATGCCCTGGATAAGTCCAGACACTCCGGAGACCGTCTGGACGCACCCAAACAAAGCGACCACGACGGCCGATATGCGCGAAAAGCCGTGCATCAGTGAGACGGGTATCGCTTTCCGTACTGCGGCGGTTGCAGTGCTCAAGCACAACCACCAGGCAGCGGAGCCGGCAAACACCCCTCCGACCATCAGCGATACCGCGGACCATCCAAGGCCATCGCGCGAATCCGACAGCGGCCCCAGCGCCGCAAAGATCCCGATGAACGACAGAATGGTCATGGGATTGGACAGCGTAAGGCCAAACGTCGTGATGAAATCGCGAGCGACGGATGTGCGCGGTGTGCCTTGGGAAACGGTGGAAGCAGCGGGCGCCTCGCGAGCGATACCCCAGGCCAGCCAGACAAGAAACACGCCACCGCCCATTTTCAGGGCCACACTCAGCATCGGCAGCGCCGCCGCCACGCCGGCGATACCGAGCGCGCCGAGCAACCCATAGATGCCATCCGCGCTTGCTGCGCCCAGGCCCGTGGCAAAGCCGGAGCGAAAACCGCGGGTTAGGCTACGCTGGATGCACAACATACCGATGGGACCTACCGGCGCAGCAATGCAAAAACCCATCACCATTGACTTGACGAACAACATGCCCTTCTCCGACGAACTGCGTTGATGTGAAGAGCATCGTAGGCAGTTCACGAGAGTGCGGAAAGTCAGTTTTTAAGAGAAAATGGTGTTTTCTCCTTAAAAACTACGGCATGATGGACGAACTGGATTGGAAGCTGCTTTCCTTGCTGCAGCATCACGGACGCATGACCTATACCGAACTGGGTCGCCAGGTCCATCTATCGGTGCCAGCGATAACGGAGCGCGTCAAGCGCCTGGAAGAAGCCGGGATCATCGAAGGCTACTCGGCGCGGATAAACCCCGTCGCGGCGGGCTATGCGGTGAGTGCGCTGATCGGCATTACGGTGCCGCAACCTGCAAAAGCAAAGTTTCTCAAGTTGCTCGGCACGATCCCCGAAGTGCTCGAATGCCATCACGTAACCGGGGCAGACTCTTATGTCATGCGATTGGTGGCGGTGAGCCTGGCCGATCTGGAACGGTTGATTGAACGTATCAACTTATACGGCGAAACTCGTACGTCAATCGTGATGTCGACACCGTTGGTTGCCCGGGGCCTGCAACAGCCGCCCGCCAAGCCGCGAAGCTGAATGACGCATTGACTTGGAAGCCGCCGCTTGCAGGATGCGTCCGCGTACTTGGACGGGAACTGCGGCCGTCTATCTTCCAGAGAGGGTTCATCCCGTCTGCGAGCACTCGTCACGAATACCGGCCAGGGCCAGTTTCAGTTCGTTTGAAAGATCCTGTAGCTCCAGGATCTTTCGATCTATTACCTCAATTTTTTCGGCAATCACTGCGCGTTTCTCTTCCGGCCTGAAAGTGTGATTGGCCCATGCGTCCAGCAGTCCCTGGATTTCTCCAAGTGAAAAGCCCAGCGCCTTGGCCTGCTTGATCAGACCCACACGTCGAACGGCCGATGCGTCGTAGCGGCGATATCCGTGGCGGCCCTCTTGACCGCGCTGGGGCTTGATGAGGCCGATTCGCTCATAAAAACGGATCGCATCGCGACTCATTCCCGTCTGTTCCGCCAACTCCCCGATCCGCACGATCCAATTCTGCCGTCAATTTCAATCTTGACCTTGGACTGTACACCAGTGTTTACAGTGCCCTTTCGAACAGCCTTGGCTGACTTCCGAAGCACCCTGTTACGGGCCAACGATCAAAGAAAAACATGACGCAAGAAAAAACCGCATTTGTCACCGGCGCCACTGGATTGCTGGGTAACAACCTTGTTCGCTTGCTGCTGGCGGAAGGCTATCGGGTCAAGGCGCTGGCTCGGTCCGCACAAAAAGCCACGGCACAGTTCGGGGAACCAATGGATGACCGCCTGGAACTGGTATTGGGCGATCTCGAGTGTGTGGAGGAATTTGCGCCGGCACTGCAGGGCTGCGAGGTTCTTTTTCACACGGCGGCCTATTTCCGCGACAGCTACAAAGGCGGCCGCCATATGGCCGCCCTGCGGAAGATCAATGTCGAGGGCACACGGGTTCTGCTGAATGAGGCGTATGCGGCGGGGATTCGGCGCATCGTCCACGTCAGTTCCATCGCGGTATTGGGCGGCAACGCGGCAGGATTGACGGACGAGACCATGACGCTGGCAAAAGACGCGGCGCCGGATGACTATTACCGCAGCAAGATCGAAACCGACGAGGTGGTATTCGCCTTTCTGGACAGTCATCCTGACATGCACATTTCCCTCGTCCTGCCCGGCTGGATGCATGGCCCGGGCGATCTTGGCCCGACCTCCGCAGGGCAGTTCGTACAGGATTATCTGCAACGAAAAATCCCTGGGGTGGCCGATGCGGCCTTCTCCGTGGTGGATGCCCGGGATGTGGCCCGAGTCGCCTTGGCGTCCAGCAAGACGGGGAAACGAGGCGAGCGCTATTTGGCTGCAGGCTACCCAATCAGCATGGCCGGACTTCTGCAGGCGATGGAAGCCGTCAGCGGCGTGCCCGCGCCGCGGCGCAAGCTGCCTCGAGTGATGTTGTATGCCATCGCCTTTGCGCAGGAGGCCTATGCTCGATTGACCGGCAGGCCGGTATTGCTCAGCTTGGCTACGGTACAAAACATGGCAAACGACTACGGGAGAAGATTCTCCGCGGAGAAGATTCGGAGGGAGTTCAACCTGGGCTTCAGACCCATGGAAGAGACGCTGGCGGACGAAGTGAGGTGGACTCGTCAGCGCGCAGCGCGCGGAACGCCCGACATCGCCTAGGTCATCATGCCCGGCAGTGCTTCCGCCAACGCGTCGACGGCGATGCGAACCTTGCGCGGGAGATGCGGCGTCTGCAGCCATAACGCGTAGGCGTCGTAGAGAAACGGCGGCTGCTCGGGAAGCAGATGAACCAGCGCACCTGCGCGAATGCGATCGCTCACCAGCCAGTAGGGCAGCCAGGCGATGCCCGCGCCCAGCGTCGCAGCGTCGGCGATGGCGTCGAGATCGTCCATGCGCACCCGATTCGCGGGCATGAACGCGTGCGGCGGTTGTCCATCGCGGGGAAACAACCACGGACGCGCCCGGCCGGAGCGTCGATACAACACCGCCTGATGCACGCCGAGCGCGTCGATGTCGTGCGGCAGTCCATGCGTCTCGACGTACGCGGGCGACGCGCAGACAATCATCGGCTGACGCGCCACCCGTCGCGCAACAATGCCCGCCTTGTCCTCCAGGTCGCCGGTGCGAATGGCGATGTCGTAGTCCCCCTCCGCCAGATCGACGAAGCGATCGCTGAACGAGAGATCGAGTTCCAGCGTCGGATACCGCTGCGCGAGGCGCAGGAGCACGGGTGCGACACAACGTCGGCCGAAGTGCACCGGCATGGCCACGCGCAGCTTGCCGCGCGGCTCCGCCAACTGATCCGCCGCAAGCGCATCCGCCGCTTCGGCCTCGGCGAGCACGATCTTGCAGCGCTCGTAGTAGGCGCGGCCGAAGTCGGTCAGGCTCTGGCGCCGCGTCGTGCGATTGAGCAACCGCATCCCCAGCCGCGTCTCCAGCCAGTGCACGTGCTTGCCGACCATGGGGCCGGACAGGCCGAGGGTATCCGCCACGGCAGCAAACGATCCCAGATCGACCGCTTTCACGAATACCGCCATGCTGGTCAGGCG
This sequence comes from Pandoraea pulmonicola, assembly GCF_000815105.2. Classification (NCBI taxonomy): domain Bacteria; kingdom Pseudomonadati; phylum Pseudomonadota; class Betaproteobacteria; order Burkholderiales; family Burkholderiaceae; genus Pandoraea; species Pandoraea pulmonicola. The sequence continues at coordinate 4,512,358 of NZ_CP010310.2, forward strand.
ATCCATATTGGAAACTCCTGGTTTTTAGTATTGATATCGAACCGCCATTTATTGACGAAGAGCGTACCGCCACAGTGAATTCCTATCAACGAGTTCTTACTGGAGAATCCAAATGGCAACCCAAATGGCACGCGTCGTTCGTTTTCATCAACATGGTGACCCCGAGGTGCTTCGCATCGAAACGGTGGAGGTTGCGCCACCGGGGCCGGGGGAAGTGCAGATTCGCGTCAGAGCGCTGGGGCTCAATCGCGCGGAGGCGTTGTTGCGGGCGGGGAAGTACATCGAGCAACCGACTTTTCCGTCGGGGTTGGGACTGGAGGCCGCGGGCGTCGTCGAGGTGGTAGGCGAGGCGGTGACCGGCTTCGTACCGGGCGACGCCGTGAGTGTGATCCCCCCGCAATCGATGGTGCGCTGGCCCGCGTACGGCGAATTGGTCACGTTTCCCGAAGCGCTCGTGGTCAAGCACCCGTCGGCGCTCGGTTGGGAGGCCGCCGCCGCCGTCTGGATGCCGTACCTGACCGCCTATGGCGCGTTGATCGATATCGGCAAGCTGAGCCGGGGGGACTTCGTCGTGGTGACGGCAGCGTCGAGCAGCGTGGGACTCGCGGCGATACAGATCGCCAATCGGGTGGGCGCGATCCCCATTGCGGTCACGCGGACGTCGGCCAAGGCGCAGGCGTTGCGGGAGGCAGGCGCGGCGCATGTCGTGGCGACTGCCGAGTTCGACCTCGCCACGCGGCTGCAGGAGATCACCGGTCCGACCGGCGCGCGAGTGGTGCTGGACCCGATCGGCGGGCCGATCTTCGAGCCGCTTACGGTCGCGATGTCGCGCGGTGGCATCCTCATCGAATATGGCGGTCTGAGCCCGGCGCCGACGCCGTTCCCGTTGTTCGCCGTGCTGAGCAAAACGCTGACGCTGCGTGGCTATCTCGTTCACGAAATCACGGGCGATCCGCTCCGGCTGGCGGCGGCCAAGGCGTTCATCCTCGACGGGCTGGCATCGGGTGCGTTCTCGCCGGTAATCGCGAAGACGTTTGCGCTCGACGACATCGTCGACGCCCATCGTATCCTCGAATCGAACGACCAGTTCGGCAAGATCGTGGTGACGGTCTGAGGTGGTGTAGTGGCACACGCGAAACGACGGCGGTGGTTGAGCGCCGACCGGACAGCGAAAAAACTACACCGCATCAGCGCGTAATTGGGGGCCGTTCAGCACGGCGGCGGTCACTGGTAAAAATATGAGACATGATCTCCTGTTGTCGTAATGAAGAAGTAAAGGCCTGGCCCCCGATTTGCGAAATTTGCGAGAACTGGAGCAATCGCCGGAGATTGGTATGACGCGGTCGACGTGGATACGGGGGTGTCGCCACTCCACACCCCGGCAACGTACCCCAGATACCAGAGTTTTGATCCGTTATTGCCAGGAAACCTCAAGTGCAAGCAATACAACGTCTCGTTATAGAAGGCCAGCGCGGGCTCGGAAAAAATCGGGGCATTGGGAATCTGGGCGGGCGCAGACCAGTTCTTCCCATTGAGTGTCGTGTACCAGATCTGTCCATTTGGGATCAACTGCGAATCCACTGACTGATACGCAAGGTAGACGTTGCCATATGGATCCGCTGCCAGCCCAACGCCACCCGCCGTCGTCACCACATGAGTTGGGGCGGGCTGAGACCAGTTTGTGCCGTCGAACGTCTGGTACGAGACGTCTCCGCCTTCGTCGGTTAGATACGCCACGTACAGCGTCGTTGAATTGGCTGCGAGCGCAGGATTGGACGAGAATGAGGGACTATTGGGAATCACCTGGCCCGGCGCCCACCAGATGTTCCCGTCGAACGTCATGTACCACGCCTGCCCCCCGCAGTCGGCCGCGCAGAGCAGCAAGCCCTGCCAGACTACCAGCGCAGGATTGAATGCGTTGCTGGGAAAGGAAAGCTGGACGGGTTGCGACCAGTTGGTTCCGTCGAAATTGGTAGTCCAGATTTGGCCGGAGAACTGATCGCCCTTCGGCACATACGCCAAATAGATTTTCCCCTCGTAAAATGCGGCCGCAGGTGGATACCCTGTGGTGACATTAGGGACTTGGTCAAGCGTGTGCGGATGGATCGTTTCATTGTCACCGTCAACGCTCTTTTTCTTCTCGCTCATAAGTTGCCTCCAAAATTAGGCGACGTAATGGTTGCAAGCATTCTTTGACCGACTTTCCCCGTGGACTGTGCACACGCTCCAGAACCGCACCTTGATGCCAAGTTAGTTGCCAATGAACTTGAATAATATTCGTGATATTTCGGCATACGTACTAGCAGTATTAATAGCTGGTTATATATGGCTAAGCATCAGCAGAGCTCAACCAACGGCCTCTCGATGCACGCAGACCTTCACCTCGTCGCACAACCGCACCTGAACCACGCCATCGCGCCGCTGACGCGATATGCGGCGGCGCACGGTGCTATCCTGCTATCTGCACACCGGCCATGAGGGGCCGCACTTGCTCAAACGACCAGATCGCCCCGCCTTCTCGATATCCCGCTGCGCCATGCCTGGCGTGGAGGCCGTCGCTGCCGATTCCGCCCATACATTCCCTCGCCATACGCACGAGCAATTCGGTATCGGCATCGTCGACCGGGGTGCGCAAAAATCCTTCAGCGGACGCGGCATGGTGGAAGCCGCCGCGGGCGACGTCATTACCGTCAACCCGGCGGAAGTGCACGATGGCACCCCCATCGGCGACACAGGCCGCGCGTGGCGGATGCTGTATTTCGACCCTGGCGTGGTGACCGTTCTGGCCCACGATCTGCGTGCCGGGCGCAACGGCGGCGTCGAATTTGGCCGCCCCGTCATCCGCGACATCCGTCTGGCACGCCGGGTACGGCTTCTGCTTGCCGAGATGAAGGCCGGCGCAGCCCCAGTCGATGCACTGCGGCGCGAGCAGCTGCTGCTTGTCGTCCTGGCCGATGCGCTGGACGCCTTGCCGCGCCACGCCGACGATGTGCCCAATGCCATTCGCTTCGCGCGCACACGCATCGACGATGATCCGGCGGCAGCCGTCTCGTTGCTCGACCTGGCGCGCGAGACTGGCCTGAGCCGCTTCCAGGTGCTGCGCGGCTTTGCCCGCGCAACAGGCCTCACGCCCCATGCCTATCAGGTGCAGCGCCGTGTCGCCTTGGCGCGCGGACTCATCGTCCGCGGCCAGCCCCTGGCTGAAGTCGCGGCCACGTGCGGCTTCGCCGACCAGAGCCACATGACGCGCCAGTTCGTGCGCATCTATGGCGTGTCCCCGGGTATGGTGGCCGGAGCGCGGTAGACGGCCTCCTCCTCCCTCCTCTTCGCTGCAATTTCGTTCAAGACGCGCACGCCGCGGGTAGCCATCCTGCGGTTTTCTTTTTTGCGCGGGGTGAAGCGTGTCCAAGCGAGGCGGAGGCTATTGGTATCTGGCGTTGGCGATGGTGCTGGTGGGCAGCACGGTCGCGGCCAGCAAGATCATCGCGGCAGGCCTGCCCCCCTTCACGGCGACGGCGTTGCGCTTTGAGATGGCGCTGCCGCTGTTCCTCATCATCATGCGGGCGACCGGCACACGCTGGCCCGTGCTGGCACGGCGGGACTGGGTGCTGCTGTTCCTGCAGGCGGCCGCAGGAAGCGTGGGCTATACGACGTTGTTGATCTCGGGCTTGCGGCATACGTCTGCGGCGGATGCTGGCGTGATCATCGGTACGCTGCCGGTCATGTCCGCGCTCATCGCTATCGTGCTGCTGGGCGAGCGGCCGGGCCGCGCGGTCCTGGGCGCCATTGCATTGGCCACGGCGGGCGTGCTGGCCATCGCGCTCCCACCAGGCGGCGACGCTTCGCACCCGTTGCTGGGCAACCTGCTGGTGATGGGCGCGGTGGTATGCGAGGGACTGTTCATCCTGCTCAACAAACGGTTGCGCAATCCGGTGCCACCGCTGGCGCTGTCCGCGCTGATGAGTGCGTTTGGCTTGCTGACGGCACTGTTGCCCGCGCTGTGGGAAGCGCCCTGGCAATTGCACGCTTCCGCCCAGGTCACGCATGCCGTAATGGCTGTTGCGTACTACGCCGTGGTGCCGACCGTGGGCGGCTTTGTGCTGTGGTATGCCGGTGCGGCGCGCGTGAGCGGCGCGGAGGCATCGCTCTTTACCGCGCTGGCGCCGGTGGCAGCGCTTCTGTTTGCGGCCACGCTGCTTGAAGAGTCTGTCACCGTGCGTCAGGTGGGGGGCATTGTCTGCGTGCTGGCGGCGGTGGTCAGCCTTGGACTGATGACGCGCGCGCCAGCGTCTGCGTCGTCAGTGTCTTAGCAATGCTGGCCTGCCCAGAGGGATTCGAACCCCCGACCGTCGGCTTAGAAGGCCTCGCTTTTAGGCGGCGGCGGAGCTAAAGCCCCTTGCCTTCTATCCAACTGAGACGCGTGTGTGAGCGGATTATAGCGGCGGTGTGATGGGAGTGTGATGCCCACTCACCTCCATTAAAATGAAGAGCATCGGTCACAGGTCGTCCCAAGTCTTCCGCGTTCGCATGTAGGAATCTGCGTTATAGAACGGCCCAAAAAGCTCACTTAGGAACGGAATGTCTTGTTTACCAAGTCGGTGCGCCATGTGCTCAAGGCAAGAAAGTAGCTCTGTCCAATAGCGAATGATGTGCAGAACATATAGTTGGCGATATGGGGCAACGGCTTCGTAAATCCCGGTTCCTCGGCTCGCGCTTTCCACGTCGGTAATTTGCTGCCCGGTTTCTGAGGTATGGCGAACAAGTGCATGTGCCCCCATCAGCGCATCGACCAACGCCGCGTTCCGGTCAATCATTTGCTTCCGCCGCTCAGTGACACGCGTCTGGAAAATCGGGAGATCGACCTCCGTGGACCAAGACGCAATCGGGTCGGCAGACATTCTGCGACTACGGACCAACAAATTAACATTGGCATAACGATCACCCTCTGCGAAATTACTAAGGACCCGTGTCATCGCCACGTGAATTGGATCGGAAAGGTCCTGAAGAAAGGTCAGCGATATCCCGCGCCGGGAAATTAGTGACTGGGATCGTTCGTACAAGATCGATAGATTGTGTCCGATTTCGTTCTTGAGGTAATCGAAGTCGGGGAATTGACCACCAGTCTCGATGTAGTGATCAACCATTAGACAGAGCTTCCCAATACGTTCTAGCCCGGTTGAGAGACTTGTAAAAGCTAGGAAGTAAGCCCCTTTGGTCGCGTAGTTTGCACGGCGAATTTGCGTCGCGCCTGCTCCCAGCAGTTCCTTGGTGAATTGCGCCTCTTTGAGCAGTGCCTGAAAGGTCGAGTTAAATTGTTCCATATATAGCGCGTATATGCGTACGCCGAAACTGGCAGACACCAGTCGGTTAGGTTGGATGAAATATCGGCAGTAAGTGAGTTCCCGCGAGGAAATAATTTCTGACACAACCGCAATTTCACCTCAGATTTTCGTGAGGGGATTGCACCGCTTCTGCCCAGCCGGTTTTCTCTTGCTGGGGAGGCGCGACGACCAACGATATGGCCCTCTCGTGTCACAGGTCAAGGTATTTGGTGGTGTGCCGATAATCCATCTTTAGACACTAGTCAACGTTGGTCCCAACATGATCACAGAAGCGAGACTTGCTATCGTCCTCAGTGCCTTTGCTACCGCCTTCACGGGGGCACAATGGTATGAAAGCCACAGGACCAACAGCATCAACGATGAAAACCTCGCAGTTGAAATTCTGCCGGGCGACGACCCATCGGACAGGGTTGGCAATCCGATATGTTGGACGGATACGACCACTATTGATTTGGCGTGGCGAGTTTCGGTGTTTAACACATCTATCCAGCCGGTGACGATTCAATCCGCAAATTTTTTCGGCAGTTCCTCTGCGGGAATGTCATCTGAAGTCGGCTCATTTGGTCCTCATGGACCTACAAAGCGCGAGTTTCCACGCACCATCGCGGCGCGCAGTTTTGACGCATTTGTGGTTCATGTACCAGTACAAACGTCGCCACGGTTTGGCGCGTGGCTGCGGAGCACTGGTGCGTGCAATGGGAAGCCTCTAGACGTCCGTATGGCCGCTATGAAAGCTGGGTTTTCTGAGGCGGAGGCGAATGTCGGCGGTGCGTCCAATCCACGCGTTATCGCGTTGATTCAGACGGCGGGGGGGCGCGAAATTCATGCAACTGCTCGCTGGTACGGACGGTAAACGTTCGGTTCAATGGCCGGGTACGAAATAGCATAGGGAAATTTCGGGAAATGTATCGCTTGGGCGGCCCAACTCCGAATTCCGTTTTAGCACCCTCGAACAAACGGTGCGAGCTTTGGCGAGTAGAAATGGCGTGACCGCCAGCTAGCTAACAACTTACCCTCCGGAAATGTATAAGGTTCCCGTATAACTAGGAGCAACTGATTACCGAATCATCGGTCCCCGGGGGCGTGATCAACTCCATGAAGATGCCCTTGCTAGGAGCATGGGCAACTCGCACCGCACCGCTGTAGCCGCGTGCACACCGTGCCACCACAATTTCAGCGGTATCGCGATCCGGGCCTTCCGGGTTATACACTGAGTCCACATAGGTGAATAGTAATACGTCGGATTCCTCACCAAGCACGGCCCAATCCCCTAAATCACCCGCGACCGGGCGTTTGTTCGGCCTTGTCTCTACAGTAGGCATTACGTTCGCGGTCACCAAAATACGGCAATGTAGCTCTCTAGCTAAGCTTTTAAGCTCCCTCGCAACAACCGATACATCAGTGTTTTTTGATTCGCCCCCCAGATAATGTATGGAATCCAACAAAACCAAACCGAGCTTGCCCCGTTCGCGACATATGGATCGGCATTTTTCGCGGAACTCACTGAAGCCCAGCCTGACGGTGTCATCGAGCATCACGTCCAGTTTTTCCATCGATTGAACAGCATGCACTAGTCCGGGCCAATCAGCGTCCGTCATCATCGCACGCTCCATCGCCAACGGACGGATACGACCGGAAACACTCAACAGTTTGGTAGCAATACCCGTTGTCGAGGTCTTCGTGCTGAATATTAGGACGGGGAGATTTTCCGATGCGACCCCGAGCGCGATCTTCAACGCCAGTGTTGTGCGGCCCATCAGCGGCCGAGACGCGATGACAATTAAGTCCCCCTCATGCGTGCCGTCAGTCATTAAATCCAGATCCACCAAACCAGTGCTCACTCCGCCAATCACCGCGTCAGAGTGATATCGTGCGTCAAGGGCTTCGACTGCCTCTGTCATCGCATCGATCACAGAACGCATTTTTATGGGCTCGCCAGACGAGGCATCAAACCGCCCCTTCCGCTCGATGATTTCGCTTACAGTCTGCCTAACACCCTTTGCAACTTGCAGCCAAGCGGAGTCAACATTGTCCCACTCAGAAACGCTTTTCGCGTCCGTGGGCAAGCCCTGAAGGCTCATAAATGGCATGCCATGTAGGTCTGCCGGCCGTACGAAAACTGGTACGACGATGGCTGACTCGGCTTGATGCCGTTGCAGCGCTATCGCCAACTCTTTCTCCATGCAATAGTCGGAGTTTACAAAACTAGGGCTGACGAGAAGAAGAATGAGATCGGCGTCTTCAATGTTCTTATCGATGGTTTGCGACCAGTCTGTGCCCGGCGGAATCATTCGATCTGACCAAACAGACACGTCGCCCGAACGACGCAACGGCGCTAAGTGTTCATGCAGCGCGTCCTTGAACGACTCGTCCTTGTGGGAATAACTGATGAAAAGGTGTACAGATGGCCTTTTATGCGATTCCATGCCGGGTGCTCTCGGTGAGGTGAATCCGTAGTACGAGATACAGTTCGATTGGGAACTGATTGCGATCCATTCAACTTTCTATGACTGCGACGTTTGCCACAAACATGGCACCCTTCGCGCCGAGGCTGGGCGTGTGTTGGTGAACACAAGACCAATGCGCCAGCTTCAGTCTTTCAGGCTCAGTCACCACCGAATGCTGTCCCGTCAACGGCTGTATCGTGGACTGTCGATACCGGCGTTCTTCCTTATGACGTCGAATACTGTCTGGCAGATACCAGTAAAGTTCAGAAGGACTTGGTACATCCGATCATATAGCTCGAGTTTCAGATCATGGTCATCGAAGTTAGCCCCGGCAAACACAGTCGAGTCGGATAGACGATACATCGCTGCATCGGAGGCTCTGCCTATGTGACTGAACCTGTGATAGAGCTTTTCCGCTTCCCGCATGATCCCGACAGTATCCCTATTCATACCCCAGCGGCTGCATTTCTCGAATAGTTTCCCTACCGCGCTATTTGTGCTGTAGTCCTGATACTTCGAGTAGTCCCTAGCGACCTGTAGTTGTCGGTCGGAGCATAGCATCGCCATCGACAACGCTTCCAGCACCTGTCGGAATGTGTTGCCTGCGGGCGCTAAATGGCCTGAAGTGAGCAGCCGCGTCGACTGCGTGTGCATGAACAGGCATGCCCGCATAAAGTCGGCGGGTAGCTTAATGTGCATGTCTCCATTGTCGCCAATGGCTGTTGTGTGCTCGTGTAGCGTCTGGTGCGCAATGGACATAGCCACCGAGAATCTTTCTAGTTCCGGCCGGAAGTGCCTGATGAATGCCGCCCTTACCGCAGGATCGTCTTCCGTTATTTCCCGCCAAATCGCCTGTCTCGTTGCATCCCTATCCACGTCGTAGTCCCCGGTTTGTGTGAAAGCGCGGATCAAATTTTGCTGCGATATTTTGCTGGGATTGCGCCGCTCACCACGAGCCGGTTTCCCCCATGCCGGGGTGTCAGCGACACAGACAACCGCAACGCCCGCCGTCATTCGGCCTGCTTACCCTCCCCTGCGTCCCTCCGCTCAATCGCATCTCGCGCCCCCGACGGCAACGACGAGAATACGTCATCAACCATTTTCGGACTGGTGATGCGGTCCTCTACGATAAGGTTCACGAGAGCAAACAAGGTGTTGCACACAGCGCCTACGTCCGCCCGGTCCATTTTTCCCGGATGCACTGCGTTATTGCCGATGACGCGGACAGCATCAAGCGCCCTTTGCACGCCTATCGGCAGCCCGCCCGCCACCAAATCCCCGATTCGCTCATTTATGTTGTTGCCCTTTGCGTTGAGTCCAGCGCACAGTTTCTCGATACTAAGACGTAACAATGCTGAGGCTGCCCGTGGCGAAACAACTGCTATCTGGCGGGCTTCCTCGTAGTCTGCACGCACATCCTCGGGCATATCGTCGTGGGGCGGCGGCGCTGAGGTAGCAGCCGGGTAGACCATCATGCCGAAGGTTGCCTGCACTTTGGGAGACCACCAAACGCTCTCGCCGCCGCAGTGCACACAATGTGCGAGAGATGCCCGTGTCCCGTTAAATCCGTTGCCCACCGTGCACAAGATTGCCCATTTCATTTGTGCATAGGCTTCGCAGTGAGGGCAGTTAAATCGACGGCGGCTCGTGTTTCATACGCTTATTCTCGAATCTATGGTGCTGGCTAGCGTATCACCACCGCCACCTACAGAAAAGTCAGGTTAGGGTGCACCGAGAAGGTCATCCAGCTTGGGCAGACGGTACGACATTCCACTATTGACGCCCTTTTTCAACCACGCTCCGAAACGTGTCTAATTGCTCGGTCAACCATGCCGGCTAGATTAGGCCTATCGGGGTACGTCCGCTGCAAATCTGCGACTATGTAGTCTCTGAAATTCTCGTCACTCACAGCCTCCGTCCATTGTTCGCTCGTCATTCGATCTCGCTCTTCCCTCACCCTGCGTCGAGCTACTACTCCAACCGCGTCGGACGGGCTCCTGAGGCCTTCATGCATCCCGAGTCGGTCGACCTTCAGGTTCAGTCGCTGCATTTGACTCTGAACTTGTTCGAGCATCGACATCACGATTTGGTCCGACTTGGCCTCTTCTGTATCTAGGTTGGCGACCTTGAACGTCCCGAAATTTTTTAAGAAGGTACTGTGCGTCGGGTCATCAATTGATTTCTTGTAGGTTGACGTGACCTTCTCGGCAAGCTGTTGCTTAAATGATTGCATTGTTGTGTAACGCAAATCACGCGGATATGTCAGGTGCTCGATAACGCCAGTGTCGAACGAGTAAGACGTCTTGTCGTCCTTAATTATTACTGCTGGCCGATCAAACGCTAGGCGCATCCCGAGTTCGAACATTACGTTCGGATTCTTTCCGCTTACGTCGCAAACTACCACATCGCTCATGAAGATGTTTGAGACGATTCTCTTCTGGATCACCCCGACTTCGTCAGCGTCACTGACCATGCGCGCAGAGAAAGCTGGATTTGCGATTGTCTCTACGCTTTCCTTGATAATTGCTTGAACGTCCAGCCAATGAGAAGCCGAGCACCCATCAATTGGGGAAAGCGGCATGATTATTCCGCATGTCGGCAAAGGCGTGCTTTCGGAAATTTGTTCAGACATCTTATTCTCATCCCCCGAAGAATAAATATGGCAAGTATCGGAATGCAAGGTTGTGATATTTAGTTTTCTTTCCGATTGTATATCAAAGGAATGTCACTGATCGATGGGAGTTCTATCCAGTCGAATGGCGTGAAGTTGACATCAAACATGACCTGCCCGTGAACTTCTCCCATCACGCAAACAACCGTGATCTGGGTTTGGCGACCCGGAATGCCAAAGGCGGACAGCCGCCGTGGAGAACTCGCATTCGTAAGCAGCCTCCGGCGGTTTTCTTTTGGGTGCTCGCACGCCCGGATGCTTTATGCTGTCCGCACACACCTTGCTCCTCCTACGGGCGGGCCCCGGTGGGGAGGGGTTCGCCCCTGCCGGTCTCCTTTGGCACCGGTTCGCCAACCCTGCCGTGTGCCCGCCCACCCCGTTTGGCGACGGTATGGGTGGGTTTCTAAATGCCAGAGGAAACCGCACCGTGCATACCATCCATAGTTCCGCCAATAACGTCATCCACATCGAAAGCCGCTGCGTTAGCCGCACCCGCGCCGAGCGCATTGCCCACCGCATCCCGCATGTACTCAACATGCAGCAGCTTGCGGCACATGTGACCCTTTACCAGCAGGGCCGCAAGGCATTTACTCATTGGCTTGAGCTGCTTGCACCGGCACGTGCCCGCGCCGCATATATCCCTCGGGCAGATGATCCCAAGCGAATGCAGTACGTGCCGGGAACGTTCGACAGGAGGGTCGCCTATGAGATGCTGGCGCACAGGCAGACCACTGCGGCTTACACAACACATGCCATGTCTTCCGTTGGGGCTTCGATGACGCAGCAGCGGACGCGGGGATATCCACGTAGGCACGCCTAGCTCTGTTCAACGCCCGCTCGAACGCCTGTGAAGTCGAGTCCGGTGCGAGTCCGAACACAGAACCGGCCTCCTGCCGTCCGACCTGTTCCAAAAGGGCTACGGTCGCCGAGGAAAGCGGCACAGTGCGGGGCACGTCCGTCTTAGTACGCGGGATGTGGGCTGTACGACGCTGAAGGTCGACATGCTCCCAGCACAGACCGGCGATTTCCCCACGGCGCATCGCGGTCTCGACAGCGAAGCGAATAACGTAGCCGAGCACGGGAGAAAGTGAAGCCGCCTCAATTGCAACAATTTCCCCGTCTGCAACGCGCCGGGTGCGACCGGACGGCTTCTGAGGCTTCCTGACTGACGCGGTGGGTATACCTGCGGGAAGAGTAACGCCCCATTCCGAGACAGCGTGCCGCAAAGCCCGGCTCATTAGATTCAACTCGTGGATGACCGTCTGTGGCCCCACGGAACGCAGCCGAGCGTTGCGGTATTCGGCCAGTATTGCCGGGGTAAGAGTCGGAAGACTGTACTTACCCAACACTCGCTTGATGGTCTTAGCGCGCCCAAGGTCGCTCTTGCCGCTCCGTTTGCTCGGTGACACCTCATCGCAATACCGATCAAGCAGCGTCCCTAGAAGCTCGACGGGCACCGGAGGCCGGAGGAACTGCCCACGGTCAATCTGCGCCTCAAGGTCACGCCCCATTGAACGGCGTCTGCCCGAGAATGGAAGGATTGGGTACGGGGCGGGTGCCCCTTCTTGCGCACTTGGCATTGCCACTTCGCGCCAAGCTTCCGGATGGTCGCCATGTGTCCTCACTGTGATGAAAGTGTGATGAACACGCGACTCGATGGAACCGGGCGACCGTAGGCCCTTATAAAAACTGGCCTGCCCAGAGGGATTCGAACCCCCGACCGTCGGCTTAGAAGGCCGATGCTCTATCCAACTGAGCTATGGGCAGTGCGTGATGACAGCGACCAGATGTCGCCGCCGGAGAGGCCTCGGGGCGATGTCTTCGATACTTCGCATCGCAGGCGATTTCGCGCGTGAATGCGTGCTGTGCCCGAGGAATCACGGATTATAGCGCACGCGCATGCCAATTTCATTGGCGCCGCATCTGGGAGTTGTCCTCTTTACGTGACTCTGCGTTCGCATCTAGACTGCAGACGTGGAGGGCCGCGCTCATGAACGAGATCGAACGCGAACAACGCTATGGTGCGCACAACTACGCGCCGCTGCCCGTCGTGCTATCGCACGGCAAGGGCGTCTGGGTCTGGGACGTCGACGGCACCCGCTACCTCGACATGATGAGCGCCTACTCCGCCGTCAGCCATGGTCACGCGCATCCTCGTCTCGTCGCCGCACTCGCCGCGCAAGCGCAACGCCTCGCCGTCGTCTCCCGCGCCTTCTACTCCGACCGGCTCGGCGCCTTTCTCGAACGCCTCTGCGACCTCACCACGCTCGGCGGCGCCCTACCGATGAACACCGGCGCCGAAGCGGTCGAGACCGCCATCAAGGCAGCCCGCCGATGGGGCTACAGCGTCAAGCACATTCCCGCCGGGAAAGCGGAGATCATCGTCGCCGACGGCAATTTCCATGGACGCACCACCACCATCGTCGGCTTCTCTTCCGAAGCCGCCTATCGCGCCGACTTCGGTCCGTTCGCTCCCGGCTTCGTGCGCGTCCCGTTCGGCGACATCGACGCCGTTCGCGCCGCCATCACGCCCAACACCTGCGCCGTGCTGTTCGAAACCATCCAGGGCGAAGGCGGCATCATCCTGCCGCCCAACGGCTTCCTGCGCGATCTGCGGCAACTGTGCACCGAGCAGAACGTCCTCCTGCTGCTCGACGAGATCCAGTCCGGACTCGGCCGCACCGGCAAATGGTTCGCCTACCAGCACGAGGACATCGTGCCCGACGGCGTCATGCTCGGCAAAGCCCTCGGCGGCGGCCTTCTGCCCGTGTCCGCCTTCGTCGCGCGACGCGAGGTGATCGACCTGTTCGAGCCCGGCAGCCACGGTTCGACGTTCGGCGGCAACGCGCTCGCCGCCGCCGTCGCGCTCGAAGCGCTCGACGTCATGGCCGACGAGGACTTGCCGGGAAGAAGTGCCGAGATGGGGGAATACCTGCTGTCGCGACTCCACGCGATCCACTCGCCCGTCATTCGCGAAGTGCGCGGACGCGGCCTGTGGGCCGGCATCGAAATCGACCCCACCTTCGCCAGTGCCCACGACCTGTCGTTGCAGTTGCTGCGGCGTCACATTCTCACCAAGGAAACGCGCACCACCGTGCTGCGACTCGCCCCACCGCTCGTGATCGCCCGCAGCGAAATCGATCTTTGCATCGCCGCGCTCAAAGCAGTGTTGGCAGAAGCGGAAGATCAGGCTTGAGTCACCGTGACGACACGCGCATCGTGATCCGGATCAGTGAATCGGTGAAGCCGGATCACGCATCGTGGCATGCAGGGTCATGTGAGCGCGCCACGCCCGATCAATGCGCCGATGACTTCGACCAGAGATTCATCACGAGCACACCCGCGATGATGAGCGCCATGCCAACCATGGCGGGCGCGTCGAGCTTCTGGCCGAACAGCACGCGCGACGCGATCGAGATCAGCACGATGCCCAGCCCCGACCACATCGCATACGCAATGCCCACGGGAATCGTGCGCAGCGTGAGCGACAACATGTAGAACGCCAATCCATAACCGGCCACGACGAGCGCCACCGGCCCCACGCGCGTGAATCCCTCCGACGCCTTGAGCGCCGACGTGGCGATCACCTCCGCCACAATCGCCACCAGCAAATACACGTACGCCATTACCACTCCTTTTGCCTGTGGACTCACGGGCGCCCATCATAACCGACGGCCCGCCCATCGCCTCGTCCGCCGTACCGATGCGCCAGTGCATCGATACACCGCTCCACATCCGGGCGACACCCTGCAAAAACCGCTTGCGCATTTGCGCCCCGCCGCGCTAAAGTCGCCGTCACGGTGTGGCCGGCACACCGGCGTCGCTCGGACGGTTCCGGGCGCTTACGTTCCAGGATCATCATGTCAGGCTCCCAGAGCTCGCGCAGCTTTGCGCGCATCAATCGTCTTCCCCCGTACGTTTTCAATATCACCGCCGAACTGAAGATGGCGGCGCGCCGTCGCGGCGAAGACATCATCGACCTCTCGATGGGCAACCCCGACGGGGCGACGCCTCCGCACATCGTCAACAAGCTCATCGAGGTCGCGCAACGCCCCGACACCCACGGCTATTCGACCTCGCGCGGCATCCCGCGTCTGCGTCGCGCGATCACCCGCTGGTACAAGGATCGCTACGACGTGGAGCTCGATCCCGAACGCGAAGCCATCGTCACCATCGGTTCGAAGGAAGGCCTGGCTCACCTGATGCTCGCCACGCTGGATCAAGGCGACACGGTGCTCGTGCCGAATCCGTCGTACCCGATCCATATCTACGGCGCCGTGATCGCCGGCGCCAACATCCGCTCCGTGCCGATGACGCCCGGCATCGACTTCTTCTCCGAGCTCGAGCGCGGCATTCGCGAAAGCCATCCGAAGCCCAAGATGGTGATCCTCGGCTTCCCGTCGAACCCCACGGCGCAATGCGTCGAGCTGGAGTTCTTCGAGCGCGTGGTCGACCTCGCGCGCAAGCACGACATCCTCGTGGTGCACGATCTGGCCTACGCCGACATCGTCTACGACGGCTACAAGGCGCCGTCGATCATGCAAGTGCCCGGCGCGCAGGACGTCGCCGTGGAGTTCTTCACGCTGTCGAAGAGCTACAACATGGCGGGCTGGCGCATCGGCTTCATGGTCGGCAACCCGGAGCTGGTCGCCGCCCTCGCGCGCATCAAGAGCTATCACGATTACGGCACATTCACGCCCGTCCAGGTCGCCGCCATCGCCGCGCTCGAGGGCGACCAACAGTGCGTGGAAGAGATTCGCGCGCAATACCAGCGCCGCCGCGACGTGCTCTACAAGGGACTGACGGAAGCGGGCTGGGCCGTGGATCTGCCACGCGCGTCGATGTATATCTGGGCGCGCGTTCCGGAGCCGTATCGCTCACTCGGCTCGCTCGAATTCGCGAAGAAGCTGCTTGCCCAGGCGAAAGTCTCGGTCTCGCCCGGCATCGGTTTCGGAGAGTACGGCGACGAGTACGTGCGCTTCGCGCTGATCGAAAACGAATCGCGCATTCGTCAGGCCGTGCGCGGCATCAAACATATGTTCCGCGAGGATGGGCTCGTGCAGCCGGCCATCGCATAAGTTGCAGACGCATCGGAAAGACATCGGGGCGCACTCGTCGGAGGCGCCCCGATGTCTTTTCGGCGCTTGCCGGATTGTCGGCGGACACGGCCAATCCCGCTCGGCACAACCTCCGACATACGACAAAACGCCACCGTGAACACGTTCGGATCCGTTTTGGATCAATAACGGTGACATACGAGCCAAAGGGTCGTCGATACGACGACCCTTTGGCTCACGGTGCCTTATTCTGTCCGGATCACGGCTTCATTTCGAATGTGCAGCTTTGAGGAGAGCCTTTCGTTTCGCAATCCCATGTTGTGCGGTTCACAACTTTCCAATTGTCCCCCGTCACGTGCCCCGCATTTCGCTGGACCATGCTGACGCCACCGCCAGAACCACCTTCGTACTGGCAGATGACCTTTGCATCTTTCCCGCTGCCCATGAAACGTGCTGCGGTAAAAACCAGACTCTTGAGCAGAGCGTCAGTGGCCCCGTAATCCATATTCGCCGAACCTTTCCAACTGCTGCCATTTGCATTCGCAGAATATTTAATGATATTGCCTTCAATCTTCTGGCTGATATCGCCAACCGCCGGACACGCATTGCCGGCCGCGAATGCCACCGAGCAGCTTGCAGAGCACAATGTTGCAATGAAGATCGACTTCATGACGCGCATGGAACTCTCCTGAAGGAAACCGCATTGAAGATGGCCGCTCATATTGCACACGGCGAGCGACTCTCCCTCCCCCCGACGAGAAAACCCGGATTCGAGGGAATTTTCATTTTCCGCGGAACAATTCCCAAGCAATGTCCGATGCACATAATTTGGGCGAATTCCTATTTTTCGACGGAATAGGCCCATGCAAGGAAAAAGGGAGGCCGAAGCCTCCCTCATTCCCAAAAAACGCTGTCAACGGGACGTCTCACTCGCGCTCAGGATCAAGCCGGCAACCACTCCTGCAACGTCACCTCGATGGTAATGAACGCGAGATTGCCACCGCGCACGAAGCGCCCGGCGAACATGCGCCCGTCGGTGTCGGCGACCATGCCATGCAACATCGGCAGTGTGCGCGAAGCGTCGGCGTGTGTGTCGACCTCGCCGAACACGTTGAGGATTTCCACGCCGGGGCCGGTGACGATCTGCTCGCGCCAGCCGTCACCCGCGCGAAACGCGAGCCGCGCGTCGATCAGGCTGCCGACCGCGCCACGCACGATGGCCCGCGCAATGCCATGCTCGGTGCACAACGCTTCGATGCTCTCGGTCAGATCCTGATTCGGCTTGAGGCGGGCCACCACCAATCGGCCCAGCGTGCCATTTTCGATGGCGACGGGAATGTCGGCTACGTCGGATGCTGCGCTCATGACAGATCTCCGGCAACGGGATGGAGCAGATGGAAACGTGTCTCCTCGTCCTCTCCGGTCACATAACCGCCGTGCTCGAACAGGCACAGACGGATGACCACGGGCTCGTCGCCGGCCCATGTGTGATCGAGGATGAGGTGACCGCCGTGCAATTCGCCGCTCGGGTCGGAAAACCCTGCATGGCAATGCATCAACGTGGCACCGTCGGCCGTTCGGCCCACGGTGATCGCGCCACCGATCAGATCCACTTCCCGGGTTTCGTCGACCGGCGCCCCATAGCCGAAAGGGCGCTCCTTGTCCGCGGTGTTCTCGATCATGTGATACCGCAGACCTCGCGCGGTGCCCGCGCAAAAACGGCCGACGCCGCCGCCGTACGCATAGCGGGATAACGCCGCGCGTAACGACTCGCCGAGATTCGCACCAGACCGGATCGTCACGCGCAGTTCGTGCTGCCCGCTCAGCACGCAGTCTTCCACACGGGGTAACGTGGGGACGCCTGCATGCCGATAGATCCGTGAAAGCGCAGGTTTCATAGTCGATAGTCTCCTTGCTCTTCGAGCATCGTCTTGATTTGCTTTTTCACGATCTTGCCGTAGCCCGACTTGGGCATGGCATTCCAGAACACGAAGCGACGCGGCCACTTGTAGCGGGCAATACGCGCTTCGAGATGTCCGAGCAGTTCATCGGCCTGAGCGGCCATGCCTTCCCGGGCGACCACTACCGCGAGCCCGCTCTCGCCCCACTTGGGGTCAGGCACGCCAAGCACCGCGCACTCGGAAACCGCCGGGTGCGTGAGCAACGCTTCCTCGATCTCGCGCGGATAGACGTTCGAGCCACCCGAGATGTACATGTCCGACGCCCGCCCCGTGATGTACAGGAAGCCCTGTTCGTCCACGTGCCCCAGGTCGCCGGTATGGAACCAGTCGTCCTTGAACGCCTTGGCGTTCGCCTCCGGATTGTTGTGATACCCCATGAACACCGCCGGGCCGCGCACGCAAATCTCGCCCGAGGCGAACGGCGGTTGACGCTGCCCCGTCTCGTCGAGGATCGCCACCTCCATGCCGGTGCGCGGCATGCCGCAGGTGCCCACGCGTGCATCGGGGGCGTCGTCGTCATCGCTGTGCAGCCAGGGCGGCAGCACCGTGATGTTGCCCGTGACCTCGCCGAGCCCGTAGTACTGCACGAGCACCCGGCCCAGCTTCTGGAGCGCGTACTTCTGATCGGCACGATACATCGGCGCGCCCGCGTAGATCACGAAGCGCAGCGAACTGTGGTCGTAGCGATCCACGGCCGGATCCTCGACCAGCATCTTGACGATGGTCGGCACCGTGAACATGTTGTCCACGCGGTGACGTTCGATGGCCTGCCAGACCTGCTCGGCATCCATCTTTTCTCCCGGCAGCAGCACGCTCGCCGCACCGCGCGCCGTGTTCACGATGGCGTGAATACCCGCACCGTGCGACAGCGGTGCGACGACCATCGAGCGGCTGCGATAGGTGATGCCCGGCATCAGATCGGCCAGGTGATTGGTCACGACGAAGGCCATCTGTCCGTGCGAGAGCACGCCGGCCTTGGGATGTCCCGTCGTACCCGACGTATAGAAGAACCACAGCGGGTCTTCGTACTCGACTTCCGCTTCGTAGCCCGGCGCGCCCCGATGCTCGGCGACCAGCGTCTCGTAGTGCAGCTCGCCTGCACGCGGCGTCCCCAGCGCAATCACGTGACGCAGCGCCGGCGAGGCGGCGCGCACGGCGTCCACATGGCCCTCGAAGCCGGCATCGTAGATCATTGCGCACGCCCCGCTCGACTGACCGAGATAAGCCGCCTCGGGCGCCGTAATGCGGAAGTTCGTCGGCACCCAGACCATCCCCAGCCGGAACGCAATCCATGCGCTCTCGAAGATCTGCAGATTGTTGCGCGAGTGCACCAGCAGTTTGTCACCCTTGCCCACGCCCAGTTGGCGCAGCGCGTCGACGACGGCGTTCACGCGCGCATCGATCTCGCCCCACGTATGCACCTTGTCGCCGATGATCACACCGGGCTCGTCGGGGTGCCGTCTTGCAACGTCGGCCAGCAGACGGCCGAGATTCATGACCTTCTTGAGCATTTCGCTCGTCTCCCAATTCTTATTGCTCAGTCTTGCTTCCTGCCCCGCACCCGGCACGCATACCGGGCGCAGGACATGGTCGAACACGGCCGGGGGTGCGCCCGGCAGCACGCATCAACGCGCCTCGAGAATGCTCACGTAGTTCGCCACCGCGGCGCCGCCCATGTTGAACACGCCCGCGAGACGGGCCTCGGGAATCTGCATCTCGCCGGCCGTGCCGGTCAGTTGCATCGCGGCCATCACGTGCATGGACACGCCCGTGGCGCCGACCGGGTGACCCTTCGCCTTCAGGCCGCCCGAGGGGTTGACCGGCAGCAGGCCGTTTTTCTCGGTGATACCTTCGGCGATCACATTCGCGCCCTGTCCGGGCTTGGCGAGCCCCATCGCTTCGTATTCGATGAGTTCGGCGATGGTGAAGCAGTCGTGCGTCTCGACGAGCGAGAGGTCCTTCAACGAGACGCCCGCCACGCCCAGCGCCTGACGCCAGGCATGCTGTCCCCCTTCGAACGCGAGCGGATCGCGACGCGAGAGCGGCAGATAGTCGTTGACCTGCACCGCGGCACGGAAGCCGACAGCCTTGGGCATCGAGCGCGCCACGTCGGCCTTCGAGATCACGAGCGCGGCGGCGCCGTCGGAGACCATGGAGCAGTCGGTGCGCTTGAGCGGCCCGGCGACGAACGGGTTTTTCTCGGACACGGTGCGGCAGAAGTCGTAGCCGAAGTCGCGCCGCATGTGCGCGTACGGATTGACCGAGCCGTTGCGATGGTTCTTCGCTGCGATGCGTGCGAGGGCGTCGGACTGGTCGCCGTAGCGATCGAAGTACGCTTGCGCGATGGTGCCGAACACGCCGGCAAAGCCGCCCGGAATGCCGGCCTCCTCGCGCGCATAGGAACACTTGAGCAACACCTCGCCGACCTGCGGCGTGGCGAGCTCGGTCATCTTCTCGAAGCCGATCACGAGCACGTGCGTGGCCTTGCCCGCTTCGATGGACTGCAGGCCGCCATGGACCGCGGCCGACCCCGTCGCACACGCATTCTCGTAGCGCGTGGCGGGTTTGAAACGCAGCCCGGGAATACGGTTGAAGACGAGCGACGACGGGAAATCCTGATACAGGAAACCGCCATTGAAAGTGCCGACGTGAATGGAATCGATCTGCTCGGGCGCGAGGCCCGCGTCGTCGAGGGCGGCCTGTGCGACATCGGCCAGCAGAACCTCGGCATCGACGTTATCGAGTTTGCCGAACTGGGAGTGGGCCCAGCCGGTAATGCATGCAGCAACCATGAAGTGTCTCCGGGAAATGGGGTCATCCAGACTCCGGTGAGCAATTTCGATGCCAGACATGCGTGCGGCACGACAACGACGCGCTGTGACGGGCATCGACTGCGAATTGCGCCGCCGTGGCGACATCGCGCGCTTGTGGCGCGCCTGCAATTGACGTAAGCGTAAGGCCGGTTTCCCCGGGCCATCAAGTGAATTCGGATGCGCACGAGGTGAATTAAATTTGCCGCATTGCAACACGGCTGCCCCAGCCGCCCACTTGCGACACCTGTCGCAGGGGTGTCGTGCCGCGGCAGTGACACCTGTCGCACCCCGCGGCGCGAATGCGACAGGTGTCGCACGGCCGTCCGATGTGGCCTTGGCGCGCTGCACGGCGGCGGCAGACGCCAATGCCGACGCGGCCGCTCGCGCCCGCCTGTCATCGGGCCGCTGTGGCGAGTGAATCCTGGCCCCGGGTTTTCACGTATGCTCGACAACGTAAGGGTTTTCCCGTCCGCCCTGCGATCTGGCATTCGATTTGCGTAAGATAGTCGAGCCACTTGCGAGTCGCCCAGCGCGCGAATGTCGAGTTGGCCGAAACGTTGCACGGCAACACGCGCAATCGCTTCGCGCTTCAGACGCAGTCACTAAACCTATAACAGGAGACATGCAGTATGAGCACTATGGATCGTCGCCACTTCATCAAGGTCGTGGCCGCCGCGTCGGCCGCCGCCGCCACGGGGTTGTACCAGACGCAGGCCCACGCGGCCGAATTCACCCTGAAGTTCGCCAACAACCTGCCGATCAGCCATCCGATGAACATCCGTGCCAAGGAAATGGCGCAGAAGATCGCGGAGCAATCGAAGGGCCGTATCGACTTCCAGATCTACCCGAACAACCAGCTCGGCTCCGATAGCGACATGCTCAGCCAGATTCGCTCGGGCGCCATCGACTACTTCACGCTCTCGCCGCTGATTCTCGGCACGCTCGTGCCCTCGGCGCAGATTTCGGGCGTGGGCTTCGCGTTCAAGGACTACAGCCAGGTGTGGGCGGCCATGGACGGCGACCTCGGCGCCCACGTGCGCGGCCAGATCGCCAAGACGTCGGTGTTCGCCTTCGACAAGATCTGGGAGAACGGCTATCGCCAGATCACCACGAGCAACCGCCCGATCAACTCGCCGGCCGATCTGAAGGGCCTGAAGATCCGCGTGCCGACAAGCCCGCTGTGGACGTCGATGTTCCGCGCGTTCGACTCCTCGCCCACGTCGATCAACTTTGCCGAAGTGTATTCGGCCCTGCAGACGCACATCGTCGAAGCGCAGGAAAATCCGCTCGCGCTGCTCACCACGGCCAAGCTCTACGAGGTGCAGAAGTACGTGTCGATGACGAATCACATGTGGGACGGCTTCTGGTTCCTCGCCAACAAGCAGAAGTGGGACAAGCTGCCGAAGGACCTGCAGGCGATCGTGACCGCCAACGTGAACGCGGCCGCCATGGCGCAACGCGACGACGTGCGCAAGCTCAACGACGGCGTGATGGTCGAGCTCAAGCAGAAGGGTCTCGTGTTCAACGCACCGAACAACGAGCAGTTCCGCGAGAAGCTCCGTTCGGCGGGCTTCTATGCCGAGTGGCACAAGAAGTTCGGCGACGAGGCATGGGCCATGTTGGAAAAGTACACCGGGAAGCTCGCGTAAATGGAAACGTTGACGATGACGGCCGAGCCGACGCACGCGCTCGCCCGCCTCTTCTGCCACGTCAACCGCGCGGTGATGAAAGTCACCGAAGCGGTTGCCGTGCTGCTGGTGGTGGCGGAGACTCTCATCCTGCTCGCGGGCGTGGTCTCGCGTTACGGGTTCGACAATCCGATCACCTGGTCCGACGAGCTCGCCCAGATCCTGTTCATCTGGCTGTCGATGCTCGGCGCCGTGCTCGCGCTCGATCGCGGTGAGCACATGCGCCTGTCCGCCATCGTCAACAAACTCCCCGCGGCGTGGCGCGACTGGTTCCAGACGATGGCCGCGCTCACCGTGTGCGTGTTCGTCGCGCTGATCATCATGCCGGCGTACACGCATGCCATCGAGCAGATGGACATCACCACGCCCGCGCTGGAGATTCCCGACGGGCTGCGCGCGGCAGCCCTGCCGGTCGGCGCGGCGCTGATGCTCATCGCGGCAATCTCTCGCATGGCGCGTTGCTCGTCGCTGCGCCAGTTCGGCCTGGGCGTACTGTTCGTGGCAACGCTCGGCGCCGCGCTCTGGCTCGGCCGCCCGGCGCTCATCGCGATGGGCAACTACAACCTGCTGATCTTCTTCGTGCTGATCGTGGGCGTGTGCGTTGCGGGCGGTATTCCGATCGCGTTCGCCTTCGGCACCGCGACGCTCGGCTATCTGGCGCTCGTCACGGACGCGCCGCTGCAAATCGTCGTGAGCCGCATGGACGAAGGCATGTCGGGCCTGATTCTCCTGTCGGTGCCGTTGTTCGTGCTGCTCGGCGCCCTCATCGAGATGAGCGGTCTGGCGCGCAGCCTGATCGAGTTCATGGCCTCGCTGCTCGGTCACGTGCGCGGCGGCCTGCAATACGTGCTGCTCGGCGCGATGTTCCTCGTCTCCGGCATCTCCGGATCGAAGGCAGCCGACATGGCGGCCGTCGCACCCGCGCTCTTCCCCGAGATGCAACGGCGCGGCTCGAAGCCGGAAGATCTCGTGGCGCTGCTCTCCTCGACCGGCGCCATGACGGAGACGATTCCGCCGAGCCTCGTGCTCATCACGATCGGCGCCGTATGCGGCGTGTCGATCACCGCGCTCTTCGTCGGCGGACTGCTGCCGGCGGTCATCGCCACGCTGGCGATCGTCGTGGTCTGCTTCGCCCGCTCGCGCAAGGAAGCGCCGAACGCTGCGCGTCGGGCACCGTGGAGCGTGATCGGCAAGACGTTCATCGTGGCATTGCCCGCCCTCGCGCTGCCCGTGCTCATCCGCACGGCGGTCATCGAAGGCGCGGCCACCGCGACCGAAGTCTCGACCGTCGGCATCGCCTACACGGTCGTGATCGGCCTGATCGTGCATGCGTTCAGGAAGCATCTCGACTTCAAGCGTCTGTATCCGCTGCTCACCGAGACGGCCGCACTGTCCGGCGCCATTCTGCTGATCATCGGGATGGCCACGGCCATGGCTTGGGCGCTCACGCAATCGGGTTTCTCGGCCAAGCTCGTCAGCCTGATGCACGGCGTGCCGGGCGGGCAGATCGGCTTCCTGCTCATCTCGGTGGTCGTGTTCATCGTGCTGGGCAGCGTGCTCGAAGGCATTCCCGCCATCGTGCTGTTCGGCCCGCTGCTCTTCCCCGTGGCGCGCTCGCTGGGCATTCATGACGTGCACTACGCGATGGTCGTGATCCTCTCGATGGGCATGGGGCTCTTCGCACCGCCGCTCGGCGTCGGTTTCTACGCGGCCTGCGCGATTGGCAAAACCTCGCCCGACAAGGTGTTCAACCGGATGTGGACTTACATGGGCGCACTGCTCGTCGCACTGCTCGTGGTGGTCTTCATTCCCTGGATCTCGATCGGTTTTCTGAAGTAGAACAAACCCGCCAGCGGTTTTTAGATTCACCGACGGGCTCCGCCGCATCGCTGGCGGCGGAGCCCGTGCTGTAGATGTCAATAAATTTAGGAGTCCATAGTATGACGGAGAAAGTAGCAGTTGTAACAGGCGGTGGCATGGGCATCGGCGCGGCGATCTGCGAACGGTTGGCCAGCGATGGCATGACCGTGGTCGTGGCCGATCTGAATGAGAGTGCGGCGCAGGAGACGGTGGCCGCGCTCAAGGCAGCCGGCGGCAAGGCCTCGGCGCTGACGATGAACGTCGGCGACGAGGCGTCGATCGCCGAGGGATTTGCCAAGGTCGCCAAGCAGTACGGGCGTTGCGACGTGCTCGTCAACAACGCGGGCATTGCCAAGACGTTTCCGTTTCTCGAATATCCGATCGACCACTGGCACCAGGTCATGGCGGTGAACCTGACCGGCACGCTGCTGTGCGGCCAACACGCCGCGCGGCTCATGCGCGAGCAGCGCTGGGGACGGATCATCAACATGGCGTCGGTGGCAGGTATTCTGGCCAGCGCCGGACGCACGGCCTACGGCACATCGAAGGCCGCCGTCATCGGGCTCACGCGGCAGATGGCCATCGAGCTCGCGCCGTTCGGCATTACCGCCAACGGCATCGCGCCCGGCCCCATCGACACGCCGCTCACGCAGGTGCTGCACTCGGACGTCTCGCGTCGCAACTACACCGAGACGACGCCGCTGGGCCGTTACGGACAACCGCGCGAAATTGCCGGGGCGGTGAGCTTTCTCGCGTCGGACGATGCGTCCTACGTGACCGGACACATCCTGCCGGTCGACGGCGGCTTTGTCGCCGCCGGGATTCTGGAAATCTGAGGGACTGAAGCCCACAGGCCCGGGCATGTACCGGGCCTCATGGCTTCGCGGCATGGCCTGGCTTCACCGGCGGAGCACGTTGGGACCGCGTTGGGGCCGTGCCGCCAGGCTTCACTCCGGGCCGGTGTCCGGCATATCCGGTACCAGCCGCGCACCCGGTGTGCGCTGCATCTCGCGCCACACGTTGCGCGCATTCTCCACGAACGTCGCCACACACGGGTTGTGGTTGTCGCGATTCCACAGCAACGCCACCTCGGCCACCGGCGCGTTGCGCAGCGGCTTGAACACCGCGTTGCCCGACGCGCTCGCGCTGCTCATCGACATCGGCACCATCGCCACGCCCAGCCCTTCCCCCACCAGGTTGATGATCGTCTGCTGCAGGTTCGTCTCGAGCCGGATATGCGGTGAGAACCCCGCGCGCCGGCAATGCACGACGATCAGGTCGTAGACCAGCGGCGCAATCTCGCGCGGAATGCTCACGAACGACTCGTCGGCCAGTTGCGTGGCGTCGAGCACTCTCACCTTTGCCAGCGGATGCGTGCGCGGCAGCACCGCCACCATCTCCTCGCGGAATACCGTCGCCGTGTCGAGCCCCGTGAGATCCTCGGGACGATACAGGATGCCGACGTCCGTCTTGCCGGCCCGCACGGCTTCGGCCAGCAGGTTGGGCAAGGTCTCCGCGAGCTTCATGTCGACGCGCGAGTACGCCGCCGCGTACGTCCGAGTGAGCGCCGGCAGGATGTTGTAGGCCGAGGACATCATGAAGCCGACGGTGATCGCGCCATCCTCTCCGCGGCTCGCCGCCACCACGTTGCGACGCGCGCGGTCGACCGAATTCAGGATTTCGACGGCGTCCTGATAGAAGCGGGTGCCGGCGCGCGTGAGTCGCACACTACGGCGCGTGCGCTCGAAGAGCTGCACGCCGAGCTCCGCCTCCATCAGCGCGATCTGACGCGACAGCGGCGGCTGGGAAATGTGTAATTGCTGGGCGGCCCGGCCGAAGTGGAGGGTCTCGGCGAGCACGACGAAATACTGCAAATGACGCAGCTCGATCATCTTATACCCCAAAGGTATTAATGGCGCATCTATATTGTATTGGATGTTATGACTGAGCAGACGTATCCTGCATTGGCGGTCGCTACCCGAGCAGGCCGCGATATAAAGAGACGTCAGGAATCGCCAGGCCACAAGCCACCGACGGCGCCCTTTCGTACCGATACGAGAAGGAGACAAGTCATGCCCGCTCACCTTGCTGTAGCGCCTGCCCCCGCTCGACCTGTCGGCCAAGGCCAACTCGCCACGGCCAGCGCCAACACCGCATTCAGCAATATCGCCGCCCTCGCCGAACGCCTCTCACGCGTGCCGCCCCCCCATTCGGCCCCCACGGCTTCCACCGCCCCCGCAATGCAGGCAGCCGCCGGCCGGATGCGCCCCGACTATCTCGCCATCGACGACCTGTGCGGCACCGACGCCCGCATGCGCGAGTTGCTCGCGCGCGGCAAGCGTTTCGTCGATCGCGGCCTGCCGATCCTGATCCTCGGCGAGACCGGTACGGGCAAGGAATTCCTCGCCCGCGCCCTGCACGAATACAGCGAGCGCCGCGCGCAGGCGTTCGTCGCCATCAATACCGCATCGCTGCCCGAGCATCTCGTCGAGAGCGAGTTGTTCGGCTATCAGCGCGGTGCGTTCTCGGGCGCCTTGCCCGGTGGCATGAAAGGCAAGCTGCAGCAGGCCGACGGCGGCACGCTCTTTCTCGACGAGATCGGCGACATGCCGCTCGCACTGCAGACGCGATTGCTGCGCGTGCTGTCCGAGCGCGAGGTCACGCCGCTGGGTGCCATGCGCCCCGTGCCGGTGGATGTGCAACTCATCTGTGCGACGCACCAGGACCTGCCCGGCGCCGTCGCCCAGGGTACGTTCCGTGAAGATCTGTATTACCGCATCGCGGTCGGCGTGCTCACGCTGCCGACACTGCGCGATCGTGACGACAAGGCCGAACTGATCGCCCGCA
This sequence comes from Pandoraea pulmonicola, assembly GCF_000815105.2. NCBI lineage: Bacteria > Pseudomonadati > Pseudomonadota > Betaproteobacteria > Burkholderiales > Burkholderiaceae > Pandoraea > Pandoraea pulmonicola. The sequence goes on from NZ_CP010310.2 coordinate 4,539,044, forward strand.
TGCTATGCGACGAGTGGCCAGACGTGCGCGTGGAAGAAGCGCTCGAGCGTGTGTCGCCGCAAGCGATGACGTGCCTGCTGTCGCACGCATGGCCGGGTAATCTGCGTCAGATGCGCGCGGCGCTGCGTTATGCGTGTGCCGTCATGAATGGGAACGTGCTGCGCGCAAGCGACTTGCCGCCGGAGCTGACTGGACCGTCAACGTCGCCTTCGGCTTCGCCGTCTTCGCTCTCATCGCTAACTTCGCGCTGTGACGAAGCACCTCGCATGTCGGCCACGAGCGCGGTCGACGCCATGCGCACCGATGCCGTCGATGCTTCCTGCGACGGCACATTTGCCGACGCGAGCGCACCCGCGTCTCCTCAGACGCAGGAACGCGAGCGCATTCTGCAAGCCCTCGCACAACACCGCTGGAACATTTCAGCAGCGGCGCGATCGCTGGGCGTGTGTCGTGCCTCGCTCTATCGCAAGCTCAAGCAATTGAGCATCCCTCACGTGCGCGACTGCGGCGAAGCGCTGCGCGCCGGGTACTACGCCTGACGAAAATCGCAGGCAAAAAAAAGCGCGGCCAATGAGGCCGCGCCAAGGTTTGGAGACTTTTCACTCAACGCAAAAGTCTACTTCTCGCGGAACGTAGTATAGGTGCGCATCCCGAAATCATTGTCATCATTCGGCGCAATGAATTATTCGGTGAGTCGCAATAGTCGCGTAACACCCCATAAATAAAGGCGTTTTTCGCCATGATGCACAAGCTCTCCCGCGTGAGCATCTAGGAATCAACTCAAAATCCGCGCGTCTCCATCGCTTGCTCCGCGCTCCCATTCCGATTCGCCCCGCCACCTCCCTGACGCGAGCATGACGGTGATCCAACACGGACTTATCACTTTCGCGTCGCACTCATGCTCGTCGCATCGACACTCGTCGTGAGTTCGTTCGATGCGCGTCTCGCGCAACGCACGGATGCGACATGAGTACGCACCGCCGGAACTATTCCACACGATGCATGTCACGCGCAAAACCACGGCTGGCAACGCTTCGCACGCGCTTCGTCAAGCGCTTCACACTGTGTCCCAAGCGCAACACACGTCACTTGCATTGCCATTTCTCGCCTAGGCTTAACTGAGCCAATGCCTTGTCTGGCAACGCTTTTCAGCATGCGCGCAGGATTCTTCTCATATCTGAAATAGATTCTTGCGGATTCTGAAATAGGCGGGAGTAGCCGCCACTCATACACTGCCCCCTGTCAACAGAGCAGTGCCGACACCTGATCGGGTCCGCGAATGACAAACCGTCACCTCGACATGTTCTGTTTCGCCGCGTTCTGTTTTCACGCGAATTCTGCGATTCGTGTCACGTTACTGGAGCTTAAACCATGAAAAAAACTCTTCTTGCCGCGGCCGCCATCGGCGCGTTCTCGGTGGGCGCGCACGCACAAAGCAGCGTCACCCTGTACGGTTTGATCGACGCCGGTGTTTCGTACACCAGCAACTCGACCAACACGATCGGCGCTTCGGGTTCGAAGAACTTCCGTGCAACGAGCGGTCTGGTCAACGGCAGCCGTTGGGGCCTGAAGGGCACGGAAGACCTGGGTGGCGGCAACAAGGCCATCTTCGTGCTGGAAAACGGTTTCTCGATCGCTAACGGTTCGTCGCTGCAAGGCAACCGCATGTTCGGTCGTCAAGCCTACGTCGGCCTGCAGAACGACAAGTTCGGCGCCGTGACGTTCGGTCGTCAGTACGACTCGGTTGTCGATTACCTGGCACCGCTGACGCTCAACGGTTCGTCGTTCGGCGGCACGATCGCATCGCACCCGTACGATAACGACAACACGAACAACTCGTTCCGTGTGAACAACTCGGTCAAGTACTCGAGCGCCAACTACAACGGCCTGACCTTCGGCGGCCTGTACGGCTTCTCGAACAAGGCGGGTGACTTCGCCAACAACCGTGCATTCAGCGCCGGCGTGAACTACGCAAACGGCCCGCTGACGGTGGCTGCCGCTTACTTGGAGCGTCAAGGCAATCCGGGTAACAACAACACGGGCGGTGCAGTCGACACGTCGGCTACGGGTGACTCGGTGTTCAACGCCTCGAAGCAGCGCGTCTGGGGTATCGGTGGTAACTACGCCTTCGGTCCGGCAACGGTCGGCCTGGTGTACACCCACACCCAGATCCAGGGTCTGTCGGGCCTGAACTACAACAGCACTTCTGTTGGCTTCAACAACGACGGCCTGAAGTTCGACAACATCGAAGTCAACGGTCGCTACATGCTGACCCCGGCAGTCTCGCTGTCGGCCGCGTACACCTACACGATGGCCAAGCAGGATTCGACGGACAAGAAGCCGAAGTTCCACACCGTTACGCTGCAAGCTGACTACCGTCTGTCGAAGCGCACCGATGTGTACCTGACCGGTTCGTACCAGCACATCTCCGACAACGAAGGTACGGGCCTTGCCGCCGGTATCGGCGCTGCCGGCGGTATGTCGTCGACCAGCTCGCAAACCGTCGTGGGCACGGGTATCCGTCACCGCTTCTAATCAAGGCGGCGTGAACACCGGGGCAGTTTTCCGGTGTTCCTGACGAAAGAAAGGCTGAGTTCCTCGGAACTCAGCCTTTTTTCTTTTCTCGACGACTCCAACCCGGCATCTCGCCGGGCTGCGCCGAAGCCGGATACTGAGCCCAACCGTCAGCGTTCCGTCTTCGAACCTCATAACTGTTGACGATTCGCCCAGAATTTCTGAGCACGGCCTATCGGGTTATTGGGTTTTCAGACTCAACAACTTCTCTGCGCCGTGCTCCTTGAGCGCGACCTCCAATGCCTTCTGGTAGGCCGGCTGGGCTTCCTCGAGGTGAGCCCGCCCTTGTGCGGTGAGCACCGTGTACACCCCGCGCTTGTCGTCCGGGCACAGGTCGCGGACGGTAAAGCCGGAGCGTTCCAGGCGCTCGACCATCCGCGAGACCGAGCTTTGATTCAAAAGCAGATGCGAGGCCAGTTCCTGCATGCGCAGTTCGGAGTTCGGAGACCGCGCCAGCATTTCCAGCGCGCGGTATTCCGACAGACCCAGCCCATACTGCGCCTGCAACATCCTGCCCAAGTCGGCCTCGACATTAGTAACGACTTGAATCAGCTTGAGCCATGCATCGCTTTTCTTCGGCATCACCGTCGCGCTCCTCTTGAACAATGGGGAGTCCATTTTCTCATATGTATGCCCATACAAGTAGATCAAGAGGAGCGACCTCAAGACGTCATTACGCCAGAACGGAAAGCCAGGAAGGGCTGCATTGCACCCGGCACCGGCAGCTTGTGCACGGCAGGAGAGCGCCAATCCAAGGGGTCGCTGGCGAACAACGCGTAGGTATTGCGATAGTCGAAGCCATGCACCGCCGCCTCGTTTCGATCCACGGCAAACAGCACCTGCGAAACGCCCGCATAGAGAGCGCTCAGATAGCACATGGCACACGGCTCTCCCGATGCCAGCAGCGTCGTCCCATGCAGATGCGGCCTGCCGGTGGCGCGGCAAGCATCGCGGATGGCCTCGACCTCGGCGTGCGCAGTCGGGTCATGACGCTCCCGAACGCGATTGACGCCGCGCCCGAGCACAGTGCCATCGGCATCGACCACCACGGCCGCGAAAGGGATGCCGCCACGATGAACATGCGCCACCGAACAGGCCACGGCCTCCTCCATGCGTTGCGTGAAACGCGCGGCAAGGTCGCTCGCCATCATGCAGCCACCCGCTTTTTGCCGACCTGGAGCTTCGCACTGTCGGCAAGCTTCAACCAGACGACACCGCCGATGATGACTGCCAGCCAGAAGGCCTGCGTCAGCGTGATCGGCTGGTCGAGCAACACGCTGCCGAAGACAGCCGCGCCCACTGAACCAATACCCGCCCATGCTGCGTAACCAATGCCCACGTCGATGGTTTTCAGGGCCACGCTGAGGGCATAAAGCGTCAGCAGGAAGAACACGGCGGCAGCGACAGACCAGTTCAGTACTGTGAACGCCTTGCTGCCTGCCACGCTGAGCGCGTAACCGATCTCAAACGCGCCGGCCAGCAGCAGCATGATCCATGCGCGTCCGTTGCCCTTGTTCGTTTCGTGGGGGGTTGTCATTTTGGATTCCTTGTCAAAGTTGGAATGGGGGAAAAGTGAGGGATGGTCTGTCATGGCTTCACGCCGCACCACTGAGTCGCAGGCCGACGACGCCGCCAATGACCAGGGCGATGCCGAGCGCCTTGCCCAGGGTCAGCCGCTGCCCGAAGAACAGCGCGCCCAGGACAACGACGCCAACGCCCGCGATGGAAGTCCAGATCGCGTAGCCCACGCCAACGTCAAAAGTCAGCAAGGCAAGACTGAGAAAGACGGTCGCGATGGCCCCACAAGCCAAGGTGGCGATCGTCCACCCCAGGCGGGTGAATCCTTTTGCATTTCCCGCGGAGATGGCGACTGCGATCTCGAAAATTACGGCGAAGCCAAGGTATAGCCAATGCATGATGAAAGTACCTCTCTTGAATGTGCTCCTTGCGAGGGCGGTGGGGAAAAAATCGTTGGTCAGGCCTGGGGAGCGAAGGTCGAGGACGACTCCCTCGAATCGCGGGCAAGTTGGTCGATGGCCCGCTTCAACTCGTCCAAGGGCGGTGTGCCCCGGAACACTCGCTGCCCGACGACGATGGTGGGAACCGAGGTGATGAGCATGTCCTCGCGGGCATGGCGTTGCGCCTCGCGGTGACGCTGGGCATAGGTTCCGTTTTCGAGTGCCAGCCGGGCTTGCTCCGGATCGAGGCCAGCATCGGCGGCAATCTCGATCAGGCATTCGGTATCGCCAATGTCCCGACCTTCCTGGAAGAAGGCCTGGAAAACACGCATGGAGTAAGCGTGATCCAGTCCCAGGTCCTGGGCCATCGCCAGAAGCTCAAACGCCTTGGCGGTTCGCGGCTGGGGCGAAATCGACGGCAGCCGTATCGGTACGCCCAGGCGTTCGGCCAAGGGATAGACGGACCGCTGCCAGACCGCGGGCAGATACGGATCTTCCGGCTTCAGCGTCGGTTCTGGCGCGGGACGCAGCTCGAAGGGACGCCAGCCAAGCGATATGTCCCGGTCCCCGATGGCCTCGGAAAGCACCTTTTCCGCGAGCAGGCAGAAGGGACACACGTAGTCGGAATAGATGGTGATGGATGTCATACAGCCCTCATTTATTTGCATGTGCATGCATATTAATAAAGGCAAAAAGAAACGTCAAGTTATTTGCGCGTGCATGTAAATTTATTGTTGATTCGGGTGAGCACGGTGACGACGGCCATCGCTGTGCCGCCAGTCACGTGAATTCAAATCGCAGGGCCGCGCTGCCGCCCGATCGCCCATGGCACTCCGCCGCCGTGCGCCATCGCGGCGATCCCCGGCCTCAATCGCTCACTCAATCGCTCACTCAATCGCTCAGAAGCGCGTCTCGCGTGCCGCGCGCAGGAAGTTGTCGAGCACCGGCGTGCAATCGAGAAACTCCGGTCCGCCCGCGCGGTGGAACTCGGGGTGCCACTGCAAGCCCATCACGAACGGCGCCTTGCGGTAGCGAATGGCCTCGACCACGCCGTCTTCCGCACATATCGCCTCCACGCTCAGATCGCGCCCCAGCGTCTTCACCGACTGATGGTGAATCGAGTTCACGATGGGCACGTCCACCGGCCCGAGCATCTGCGCCAGCGACGATCCTTCGGGGAACGTCAACGTATGGCGATTGTGTTCGTAGGTCTCGGTCACGTGCGGGATGGCTTCCGGCAGATCGGTCGCAATGTCCTGATGCAGCGTGCCGCCGAACGCCACGTTGATCAGTTGGCAGCCACGGCACACGCCGAGGATCGGCTTGCCCTGCTCCACGAATTCGTGCAGCAGCTCGAGCTCGTACATGTCGCGCATGCGATCGCCCTGCCACTCGTGACGTGTGGCGACTTCGGAATAGGTCAGCGGCGAAACGTCGGCGCCGCCCTGCAGCACCAGCCCGTCGAGATGCTTCGCGTAGTCGTGCAGACGGATGTGGCTCGGGTGCAGCAGGCCCTGCGTGTCGACGGTCGGGATCATGAACACCAGCACGTCGCGCGACATCACCCAGTGCGCGATCGACTCTTCGAGATATTGCAGCGTCTTGCTGCGCAGTCCCTTCGAACCCGGCTCAGGATGGAAGATACGCGCCGAGATGCCGATCTTCAGCGTGCGCTGCGTGATGCGCTGCCCGGCGCGGTCGTACCACGCGCGAAAACGTGCCGACATGATGCGGCGCAGGACCGACCACGGCGAATCGCCGGCCTGGAGATACGACGGCTGACCGCCCATTGACGACGGACTGCCCGGACGCGGCGTGCTGCCAAAAGCAGGCTGATGCGGAGGTTCGCCACCGCCTGCCCCGCGCCCCGCCGCGCCACCGGCGCCTGCGCCTGCGCCTGCGCCTTCGTCAGCACCGACACCGGCAGCGTCCTGCCCGCCAATGCTGCCGCCCGCACTACCGGAACCGGCAGCCTTGACGTCCTCACGCGAAGCGTGCGCCGACTTGCCGATGGGGTTGCTGTCGGAAGCCACCTCGGCGGCCAGCGCCCTCGGTGCAGTCTGCGGCGCCTGCGAAGCGGGCTTCGCCGACGGCGCGGCAGGCCGCGTGAGCGTGTCGGGGTTCGGCGGCATATCGGAAGAGCCTTCGGCCGTGCCGGCGACCGGTTTGGCCGTCGGATGCGCGGAGGTCGGCGACGCGGGTTCGACGTAGTCGGATCCCTGCGTGGGAGACGTCGGCGTCGAACCGGATTCGGTGGCCGGACGTTTCTCCTGCGGGGTCGCGCTCTTGCTCGTCTCGCTATCAGGCTTCGGGGAATTCAGGGGCTTGGCGGGCTGCTGCGGCGATTTCGGATCTTGAGCGTCGGTCATGATGGCGTTTTGATGGCGTCCGCGAAGGGGAAAGGGGGGTTGACCATTGCGGCTGGCAAATTATCCCGCCGCCCCGATCACGCCGCAACCGGAAAGCCGACGTCCGGCAAGAAGGCCAACGACACCGGAAAAACCCGGATGAACCCGGCGAGGGCAGCACTGTCGAATGAAGTTGTGACGCATCGAGCGTCACACGTCGCGTGACCTAAAGGCTTCGGCGTGCAAAATGATTTTTGCGCACAATCAAAACAAGTTACGCGATTTTAGACGATATTTCTGAAAATTTCATGTAAATTACGCACTTTCGCCCGCCACCTTCGGCGGGCTCGTCCGTTTCAGGAGTCTGCAAGTGAAGCGCTTCCTCCGTCTGTGGCAGATCGCCCGCCACGATTTCCGCATCCTTTGGCATGCGGTTCGCGATCCCCGCCGTCCCCGCTGGCTGCTGCCGGCCGTGACGCTGCTCGTCGTGTACCTCATCAGCCCGTTCGACTTGATCCCCGATTTCGTGCCGGTGTTCGGCCTGCTCGACGACGTGGTGGTGATCGGCATGGTCGTGCATTGGCTCGTCGGCCGTCTGCCGGCCGATGTCCGCGAGGATGCGCGCGCTCACGCGCTCACGCAGCGCGCTTGAGCGCCTTGCCCCGCCCGCCGAACGCAGGCCATAAAAAAGGACGCCGAGGCGTCCTTTCTTCGTTACCGGTTCCGCTCGACTCACGGCATGAGCAAGGTCGAGCCGGTGGTCTTGCGCGCCTCGAGATCGCGATGCGCCTGCGCCACGTCGGCCAGCGCGTAACGCTGATTGATCTCGATCCGGACCTTGCCGCCGGCAACGACATCGAACAGCTCGTTCGCGGTGGCTTCAAGATCGGTGCGCTTCGCGGTGTAGTTGAAAAGCGTCGGACGCGTGAAGAACAGCGAGCCGCGCGAGACGAGGTCCTCCGTGTGGATCTGCGTGATGGGCCCGGACGCGCTGCCGAAGTTCACCATCGTGCCCAGCGGGCGCAGGCAGTCGAGCGAGCCGACGAACGTGTCCTTGCCGATCGAGTCGTAGACCACCGGCACGCCCTCGCCGCCCGTGATCTCCTTCACGCGCTCCACGAAGTTCTCGCGCGTGTAGACGACCGGATGATCGCAGCCGTACCGGCGCGCGAGCGCAGCCTTCTCGTCGGAGCCGACCGTGCCGATCACCGTGGCGCCGAGCGCCTTGGCCCACTGGCACATGATCAGGCCCACGCCGCCGGCCGCCGCATGAATGAGGACGGTGTCGCCGGCCTTGACGGGATACGTACGGCGCAGCAGGTACTGTGCGGTCATGCCTTGCAACATCATCGCCGCGGCCTGATCGTCGCCGATCGCGTCGGGCAGCCGCACGAGCGATGCGGCCGGCATCACGCGCGCCTGCGAGTAGGCGCCGCACGGGCGGCTCGCATACGCCACGCGATCGCCCGGCTTGACATGCGTCACGCCCTCGCCCACGGCCTCGACCACACCAGCCGCTTCCATGCCGAGCCCGGCAGGCAGCGGTTGCGGATACAGGCCGGTGCGGAAATAGACGTCGATGTAGTTCAGGCCGACGGCGTTATGGCGTACGCGCGCCTCGCCCGGGCCCGGCTCGCCGACTTCGACGTCGACGTACTTCATCACCTCCGGGCCACCGTTCTGTTCGATGCGGATTGCCTTGGTCATCCTCTCTCCTTTCGCTCAGGGTTGCGTGCGGTTCGCCGACGGCATGGCCGCCAGACGCACGATCAATTGTTCAAGCAGCAGACGCGCCGTCGCGCTGTTGGTCGCGCACGGTACGTTGTGCACGTCGCAGGCGCGCACCAGCGCGTTGATATCGGGCTCGTGCGGCTGCGGCGTCATCGGGTCGCGCAGAAAGAGCACCATGTCCACGCGCCCTTCGGCCAGTTGTGCGCCGATCTGGAGGTCGCCGCCGTGCGGGCCGGAGAGCATGCGCTCCACCTCCAGGCCGAGTTCGTTGGCGATGCGCCCGCCGGTCGTTCCCGTCGCCACGAGCCGGCATTGGCGCAGCACGTCGACGTAATCACGGGCGACGGCAAGAATCTCGTCCTTTTTCTTGTCGTGCGCGATCAGCGCTATCCGAACATTGGGGACATTGGGAACTTGCGATTCGGTGGAGACAGTCATCAAAGCGTTCGCAGCCCGTGCGGGGCCGTCCGGAAAGGGTCGCAGGAGAATCAGAAGGTGCCCGGGTAGGCGCCGCCGTCGATCAGGACGTTCTGACCGGTGATGTACCCGGCCTGCGCGCTGCACAGGAAGGCGCAGGTCGCGCCGAATTCATCGGGCCGGCCGAAGCGACGCGCCGGAATCGCGCTCGCGCGCTGACTGCGCGCCTCGTCCACGGTCTGCCCGTGCTTGTCCGCCCAGGCTTTCATCGTGCCGGCGAGACGGTCGGTATCGAACGCGCCCGGCAGCAGGTTGTTGATCGTGACATTGTGCGCCACCGTCGTGCGCGAGAGCCCGGCGACGAAGCCCGTCAAGCCGGAACGCGCACCGTTGGACAAGCCGAGAATGTCGATGGGCGCCTTCACCGCCGACGAGGTGATGTTCACGATGCGCCCGAAGCGGCGCGCGATCATGCCGTCCACGGTCGCCTTGATCAGTTCGATGGGAGTGAGCATGTTGGCGTCGAGCGCGCGGACCCAGTCGTCGCGCTGCCAGTCGCGGAAGTCGCCCGGCGGCGGGCCGCCAGCGTTGGTCACGAGGATGTCGAGCGCTGGGCAGGCTGCCAGCGCCTGCTCACGGCCCTGCGGCGTGGTGATGTCGGCGGCCACCGCCGTGACCTGAACGCCGGTCGAGGCGCGGATGTCATCGGCCGCAGCCGCGAGTGCGTCCGCCGTGCGGGCGACGATCACGACATTCACACCCGCCTCGGCCAGCGCCTGCGCACACGCGCGCCCCAGCCCCTTGCTGGCGCCGCACACCAGTGCCGTGCGCCCCTTGATACCCAGATCCATGTTCAGCCTTCAAGACAAATGAAGCATCGGACAGATGCGGCCGTGGCCGCCTTGCGACGATTCTAAGGGAATCGCGCGTGCGCCGCTGTATCTCTCCCTGTATTTCTCCTTCATGCCGGCGCACCGCGGGGGGCGTGGCAGTTCTCCCCTGCGAGCGGCGCGCCCCGGGCATTTCCCGTGCCAGCGCACCGAAACCCGGACCGGCCGCGCCCGCATCGGCTAAAATCGCGGCCATGCGGGCCATGTCGGCCCAGCCTCAGATCGCTTGCCATGAAACAAGACACCCGCTTTCCAAACCTCTACATCTGCGATCATCCGCTGATCCAGCACAAGCTCTCGCATATGCGCGACAAGGAAACCTCGACGCGCACGTTCCGCGGTTTGCTGCGCGAGATCACCTTGCTCATGGGCTATGAGATCACCCGCGACCTGCCGCTCACGACCGAGCGTATTGCCACGCCGATGGTGGAAATGGACGCCCCGGTGATCGCCGGCAAGAAGCTCGCCATCGTGCCGGTGCTGCGCGCCGGCGTCGGCATGAGCGATGGCCTGCTGGACCTGGTGCCCTCGGCGCGCGTCGGGCACATCGGCGTGTATCGCGACGAGCAGCATCGTCCGGTCGAGTATCTCGTGCGCCTGCCCGACGTGGCCGATCGCCGCTTCATCCTGTGCGATCCGATGGTGGCGACCGGCTACTCGGCCGTGCATGCCGTGGACGTGCTGCGCAAGCGCGGCGTGGAGGAAGAGAACATTGCGTTCCTGGCGCTGGTGGCCGCGCCCGAAGGCGTGAAGGTGCTCCACGACGCGCATCCGGGCGTGAAGCTGTACGTCGCCTCGCTCGACGAGCGCCTCGACGATCACGCCTACATCATTCCGGGCCTGGGCGATGCCGGCGACCGCCTGTTCGGCACGAAGAACTGAACGCACGTTGCCGCAGCAAAACGCCCCGGCACGTCCGGGGCTTTTTGTCGGTTGACGATCGGCCGAACGCGGTCATCCGTTCCTGGGTCTGCGACGCGTGGCCATCGCCACACCGATAGCCGCGAGCACCATCCCGCCCCACGCCAGCGGCGGCATGTGTTCGCCGACCATGACCCACGCCGCCAGCGCGGCGGCCGGCGGCACCAGGAAGAACAGCGCCGATACGCGCGACGCCTCGCCGCGCCGGATCATCGCCAGCAACAACGAAATGGCCACGATCGAGTTGCCGATCACCAGATAGACGAGCGAAAGGCTGAGCTGCCATGTCCATTCGATGTGCATCGGCTCGAGCCACCAGGCGAGCGGCAGCGTCGCGGCAAATCCCACGGCGTACTGCACGAGGTTCGACGTGATCGGGTGCTGCCCCACCCCGAAGCGCTTTTCGTACAGCGTGCCGCAGGTGATGGCGCCCAATGCCACGAAGGTCAGCACAAGCCCCAGCACTGACGTGGCTTCCACCGCCGAGCGCGCGACGATCACGAGCGCCGCGCCCGCCAGCCCCAGGCCGAGACCGACCCAGTTCAGGCCGCTCACACGCTCGCCGACCAGATACGGCGCGGCGAGCGCCACGAGAATCGGTTGCAGCGACGTGATCAGCGCCACGCTGCCCGCCGAGACGCCCATCCGCAGCGCGAGATACGTCATGCTGAAGTACAGCGCCTGGATAAGCAGGCCGATGACGACGAGATGCCCCCACGCCGCCGCCGTCTTCGGCAACGGCGGACGCATGACGAGCGCCAGCGGCGCGAGCAATACGAGCACGAGGCCGTAGCGCAGGGCGAGGAAGGTCAGCGCGTCGGCATACGCGAGGCCGATCTTGGCGATGGTGAAGCCGACCGACCACAGGAACAGGAAGATGAGAGGCGCGGCACGCAACCACAGCGGGTCGTGGGCAACACCCGTGCGTACCGGCTCAAGCGAAGGTTTCAGCGACATGGATTGACAGGGGGCCTGGCGAGAATGGCGATCCCGAACGCGGCTGCGGCTTTCGGGATCGCCGTTTTGTTGTTATGCCGGACGGCACGCGGTCCGGACGAAGATGAAACATGACATACCCGCGCATCGAGGCGCGGCGAGCCGAACACAAACCGACGAAGCGTCAATGAAGCGTCAACGGCGTCTGCTGCCGCCGAAGATGCTGCCGAGCACGCCGCGCACGATCTCGCGGCCCAACTGGCTGCCGACGGTGCGCGCCGTACTCTTGACCATCGCTTCGATGGCCGTGTCCTTGCGGAGCGAGCCGCCGGCGCCGCCCAGCAAGCCGCCAAGCGAGTCCTTCACGGTATCGAGCAGACCGCCGCCCGAAGTGCCGCCCGAAGCGCCGCCGGCAGGTGCGTCCACCTGACGGGACTGCGTGCGTCCGACGAGCTTTTCGTACGCGGACTCGCGATCCACCGCATTCTCGTACACACCGGCCACCAGCGACGACGCCATGAGCGCCGCGCGCTCCTGCGGCGTGATCGGCCCGATGCGCGAGGCGGGCGGCGCGACGTACGCACGCTCGGTCACCGCCGGGCGGCCCTTCTCGTCGAGCAGCGACACCAGCGCCTCGCCCACACCCAATTCGCCGATCACCGTCTCGATGTCGAGCGCCGGGTTGGCGCGCATGGTCTGCGCCGCCACCTTCACGGCCTTCTGGTCGCGCGGCGAGTAAGCGCGCAACGCGTGCTGCACGCGATTGCCCAGTTGGCCGAGCACGGTGTCGGGGACATCGACCGGATTCTGCGTCACGAAATACACGCCGACGCCCTTCGAACGAATCAGCCGCACCATCTGCTCGATGCGTTCGAGCAGCGGCTTGGGCGCCTCGTTGAACAGCAGGTGCGCCTCGTCGAAGAAGAAGACGAGCTTCGGCTTTTCCGGGTCGCCCACTTCCGGCAGTCGCTCGAAAAGCTCGGCGAGCAACCACAGCAGGAAGGTCGCGTAGATGCGCGGGGCGGCGAGCAGCTTGTCGGCCGCGAGGATGTTGACCATGCCGCGCCCTTGCGCGTCGGTCTGCATGAAGTCCTCGATGTTGAGCATCGGCTCGCCGAAGAACTTGTCGGCGCCCTGCTGCTCCAGCGTGAGCAGCCCGCGCTGGATCGCGCCGATCGAGGCGGCGGAAATATTGCCGTACTGGGTGGTGAACGTCGACGCGTTGTCGCCCACATGCTGCAGCATGGCACGCAAGTCCTTGCTGTCGAGCAGCAGCAGACCGTTGTCGTCGGCGATCTTGAAGACGAGATTGAGCACGCCGCTCTGCGTCTCGTTCAGGCCCAGCAGGCGCGCGAGCAGCAGCGGACCGAGATCGGAGACCGTCGCGCGCACGGGGTGGCCCTGCTCGCCGAATACGTCCCACAGCGTCGCCGGACTGCCGTGCCAATCCGGTGTATCGAAGCCGAGGTTGGCGACACGCTCCTTGAGCTTGGGCGTCTCGGTCCCCGGCTGCGTGATGCCCGTGAGGTCGCCCTTCACGTCGGCGAGGAAGACCGGCACACCGATGTCCGAGAACGCCTGCGCCATCACCTGCAGCGTCACGGTCTTGCCGGTGCCCGTCGCGCCCGTGATCAGGCCATGGCGGTTACCCATGGCGGGCAGCAGACCGAGCACGTGCTGCGCGTTGCGGGCGATGACGAGCCGGTCGCCGGTGTCCTGCGCGGAACTCGCGCCGACAGGCAGGTGCGCCGCGGGAGCGGGGGTGGCAGCGGCGGATGACGCGGTGGCCGCCGAGGTATCGGCGGGAGAGGAGGAAGAAGCAGGAGAAGACACAGCGGAAGAAGCAACGGACGACGCTTGCGACGGCACGGACTTGCGGGGCATGAGCAACCTCGGCGACAGACGCCGGCTTGACGCGTGACACGGCGCAGCAAACACCCGTGGCACGGTGCGGCGGCATGATAAAATTGCCTTCGATTATAGCGGCACGTTGCCGCTTGGACCGTCCCGGCCCGGTTTGCACACGGTGCACCTCGGGCGCACGGGGCGATTGGGCAATTGAAGGGCAACTGGTTTTCGGGCGCCCGCGACCCCGGTGGTGGCGGGCGCTCCCGTTTCAACGGCTGGCCGCGTCGAATCCTGGCGGCCGCAGCGCATACTTTGCCGCACAGCGCGGCACGACGGAGAAATTCATGGCGGGTCATAGCAAATGGGCCAACATCAAACACAAGAAAGCGGCAGCCGATGCCAAGCGCGGTAAGGTCTGGACACGCCTGATCAAGGAAATCACCGTGGCGGCGCGCCTCGGCGGCGGCGACGCCGACAGCAATCCGCGCCTGCGTCTGGCCGTGGAAAAGGCAGCCGACGCGAACATGCCCAAGGACAACGTCAAGCGCGCCATCGATCGCGGCATCGGCGGTCTGGACGGCGCCAACTACGAAGAAATCCGCTACGAAGGCTATGGCCTGAACGGGGCGGCGGTGATCGTCGACACGATGACCGACAACCGCACCCGCACGGTCGCGGAAGTGCGTCACGCCTTCTCGAAGTTCGGCGGCAACATGGGCACCGACGGTTCGGTGTCGTTTCTCTTCACGCACTGCGGCCAGTTCCTGTTCTCGCCGGAAACGCCGGAAGACAAGCTGATGGAAGTCGCGCTCGATGCGGGCGCGGACGATGTCATCACCAACGACGACGGCAGCTTCGAAGTCATCTGCCCGCCCAACGACTTCCAGGCCGTGAAGGCCAAGCTCGAAGCGGCGGGTCTGAAGGCCGAAGTCGCCGAAGTCACGATGAAGCCGCAAACCGAAGTGGTCTTCACCGGCGAGGACGCCGTGAAGATGCAGAAGCTGCTCGACGCGCTCGAAAACCTCGACGACGTGCAGGAAGTATTCACCAACGCCGTCATCGAGGAATAAGATGAAAATCATGGTTGTCGGCTCGGGCGGCCGCGAACACGCGCTGGCGTGGAAGCTTGCCCAATCGCCGCGCATTCAAATCGTCTACGTTGCCCCCGGTAACGGCGGCACGGCGCTCGACGAGCGCCTGCGCAACGTGCCGATCAGCGACCCGAACGTGCTCGCCGAATTCGCCGCGCGCGAAGGCATCGCCCTCACGGTGGTCGGCCCGGAAGCGCCGCTCGCCGCCGGTATCGTCAACATCTTCCGCGCGCGCGGCCTGAAGGTCTTCGGACCGACCAGGGAAGCGGCGCAGCTCGAATCGTCGAAGGATTTTGCCAAGGCGTTCATGAAGCGCCACGGCATTCCGACCGCCGAGTACGAAACGTTTTCCGACGCCGCCAAGGCCCACGCCTACATCGACGCCAAGGGCGCGCCGATCGTCATCAAGGCCGACGGCCTGGCTGCCGGCAAGGGTGTCGTGGTGGCGATGTCGCTCGAAGAAGCCCACAACGCCGTGGACGCCATGCTGGCCGACAACAAGCTCGGCGACGCCGGCGCCCGCGTGGTCATCGAGGAATTCCTCGAGGGCGAGGAAGCCAGCTTCATCGTGATGGTCGACGGCAAGAACGTGCTGCCGCTGGCCACGTCGCAGGATCACAAGCGTCTGCTCGACAACGATCAGGGCCCGAACACGGGCGGCATGGGCGCCTACTCGCCCGCGCCGATCGTGACCCCGCAGATCCACGCGCGCGTGATGCGCGAGATCATCCTGCCGACCGTGCGCGGCATGGAGACGGACGGCATTCGCTACACCGGTTTCCTGTACGCCGGCCTGATGATCGACGCGCAAGGCAACATCAAGACGCTCGAATTCAACTGCCGCATGGGCGACCCCGAAACGCAGCCGATCATGGCGCGTCTGAAGGGCGACTTCTCGGTGGTGGTCGAGCACGCGATCGCCGGCACGCTCGACAAGATCGAACTCGACTGGGACCGCCGTTACGCGCTGGGCGTGGTGCTCGCCGCGCACGGCTATCCGGACAATCCGCGCAAGGGCGATCGCATTTCTGAGATCCCGGCGGAGACGTCCGACTGCGTAACGTTCCATGCCGGCACGAAGCTCGAGAACGACGTGCTGTCGGTCACCGGCGGACGCGTGCTGTGCGTCGTCGGCCTGTCCGACACCGTGCGCGGTGCGCAGAGCGTGGCGTATCAGACCGTCAATCAGATCAATTTCGACGGCATGCAGTATCGCCACGACATCGGCAACCGCGCCCTCACGCGCAAGCCCGAGTAAGTCACCGTCCGGCGCCGCGGCGGCCCAGCGCCGACGCCATGCACCGGTCCGCCACGGCCCGGGGATTCCACATCCCCGGGCCGTTGTCGTTTGGGCGCGTGTGGCCCTTCCCCGCTACGTGGCGCCGCTCCAGCCGGCGCGCTGCCCAACGGCGCCTGCGCCCTGACGTCCGACGCCCGACCCACGCTCGATGCCGGCACTTGATACAAATCATGCCGACGGCTCACGACGCCCGCCGTTTGTCACCCGCCCTGCCCCGAACACGTGGCTGCCGGTACAATCGCGGTAATGACCACGCATGGGGACGTTACAGAATGACAGTGCAAGACGCTGCACCGGCGCCGGATACGGCGGCCGTACGTACTTATCTTCTCGGGCTTCAGGACCGCATCGTCGAGACGCTCGAACGTCTGGACGGCAAACGCTTCTTCGCCGACGACTGGCAACGCCCGGCCGACAGCCCCCTGCGTGGCGACGGTCGCACCCGCGTTCTCGACGACGGCGACTTCTTCGAGCGCGGCGGCGTGAACTTCTCCCACGTGCTCGGCGACAAGCTGCCGGGCTCGGCGAGTGCATCGCGCCCCGAACTGGCCGGACGCGGCTTCGAGGCGCTCGGCGTCTCGCTCGTGATGCATCCGCGCAATCCTTACTGTCCCACGGTGCACTTCAATGTGCGCATCCTGATCGCCACCGCGCCCGGCGAAGCGCCGGCGTTCTGGTTCGGCGGCGGCATGGACCTCACGCCCTACTACGCGTTCGAAGAGGACTGCCGGCACTTTCACCAGACCTGCAAGAACGCGCTCGATCCGTTCGGCGCCGAGTGGTATCCGCGCTTCAAGACGTGGTGCGACGAGTATTTCTACCTGAAACATCGTCAGGAACCGCGCGGCATCGGCGGCATCTTCTTCGACGACTTCTCGGGCGGTGGCTTCGACACGGGCTTCGCCGTCATGCAAAGCGTGGGCGACGCCTTCCTCGATGCCTACGTGCCGATCGTCGAGCGCCGCCGCGGCATGCCGTACGGCGAGCACGAGCGCGATTTTCAGGCGCACCGGCGCGGCCGCTACGTCGAATTCAACCTGGTCTGGGACCGAGGTACGCACTTCGGCCTGCAGTCGGGCGGACGCACCGAGTCGATTCTGATGTCGATGCCGCCGATCGTGAAGTGGCACTACGACTGGAAGCCGGCGCCGGGCACGCCCGAGGCGAAGCTGTACACGGACTTCCTCGTGCGCCGCGAGTGGGTGTAAAGGCTGGCAGCGCATGACCGTCTTCTCCACTGCCGCGAACGCGGCACCGGGCGCCAAACGGCGGCGCATCGGTGTGCTGGGCGGCACGTTCGACCCGATCCACACCGGTCATCTCGCCCTTGGCGCCCTGTTCGCCCACACCCTGGCGCTCGATGAACTGGTGCTCATGCCCGCCGGCCAGCAACCTCAGAAACAGGGCAGCACCACCGCCGAGCACCGTCTGGCCATGACGCGGCTGGCCGCCGAAGGGCTGGCGGCCGATCTGGCGCGCACGCACCCGGCCACGCAACTGATCGTCAGCACGCGCGAAATCGAGCGTGCGGGGCCGAGCTACACCGTCGACACGCTACGTGAGCTGCGCGGCGATATCGGCCCCGAGGCGTCGCTCTCGCTGCTGATCGGCTCGGACCAGTTGGTGCGGCTCGATACGTGGCACGCCTGGCGCGAATTATTCGATTACGCGCACGTCTGCGCGGCGGCGCGCCCCGGTTTCAGCCGCGAGGCGGCGTCCCCGACACTGCGCCAGGTCTTCGCCGAGCGGGAGAAGTCCGCGCTCGGGGTACAATCCACGCCATGCGGCGGCATCCTGATCGACGACTCCCTGGCCGTCGACATCTCCGCCACCGAGTTGCGCGCCACGCTGGCGCACGCGCGAGACGCGGCCACGCCCCCGGCGAACCTGCCCGAATCCGTGTGGCAGTACATCCGCGCGCAGCACCTGTATCGCGCCTGACGCGCCCGCGGCCCCACGCGGGCCCCGACACGCGCACCCCGTTTCACCCAAAAAACGCACTATGGATATTCGCAAACTGCAGCGCCTCATCGTCGACGCCCTCGAAGACGTCAAGGCTCAGGACATCAAGGTTTTCAACACCTCGCATCTCACCGCACTGTTCGACCGCGTGGTCATCGCGAGCGGCACCTCCAACCGCCAGACCAAGGCACTCGCCGCGAGCGTGCGGGACAAGGTCAAGGCCGGCGGCGGCGACATCGTCAGCATGGAAGGCGAAGATGTGGGCGAATGGGTACTGGTCGACACGGGCGATGCCATCGTGCACATCATGCAGCCGGCGCTGCGCCAGTACTACAACCTGGAAGAAATCTGGGGCGAGAAGCCCGTGCGCCTGAAGGCGGCGGGCACGAAGGCCGGCGCCAAGGCAAGCGCGCAAGCGGACGAGGAGGACGAGGAGGACGAAGACGCCGCCGCCGAAGCGCCCGCCCCCGCCCGCCGCAAGGCCAAGTAAGCCGCGACGCCTCGCGCCATGCGTCTGTTCATCCTCGCCGTCGGGCACAAGATGCCCGGCTGGATCGAGACGGCCTTCGCCGAGTACGCCAAGCGCATGCCGCCCGAGCTGCGCATCGAACTCAAGGAAATCAAGCCGGAGCAACGCTCCAACTCCCGCACGGCCGAGACGGTCATGGCCGCCGAGGCACAGCGCATCGAAGCGGCCCTGCCGCGCGGCTGCCGCCTCGTCTGCCTGGACGAGCGCGGGCAGGATCTCACCACCATGCGTCTGGCCCAGTCGCTCACGACGTGGCAGCAGGACGGCCGCGACGTCGCGTTCGTGATCGGTGGCGCCGACGGATTAGACCCCGCCCTCAAATCGCGCGCCGACACCCTTATCCGCCTGTCCAGCCTCACCCTGCCGCACGGCATGGTGCGCGTGCTGCTCGCCGAGCAGCTCTATCGCGCATGGAGCATCAACGCCAACCACCCCTATCACCGGGTGTGAGGCGGCATGCCCGGCCAGCCGCGCGGCCGGGTGTCTCCGCCGCTGTCAATCCCCGCAAGACGCCGTCATACAACACGCGTTGTGCGCCGCCAGTGGAAAAAACATGTCGACGTGTTAGTCTACGCGCGCTATAGCGTTCGCACCGCGAACAACAGACTTCTCGTGAACCATCGGAGATTGGCATGAAGCAACCTTCCCTGCGTAAATTCGCCCTGGCCGGCGCTGCGGCGGCAATGGCGCTCGGCATGAGCACCTCGGCCCTGGCCGCCACCGAGATCCAGTTCTGGCACTCGATGGAATCGGCCCTCGGCGAGCGCGTGAACCAGATCGCCAACGACTTCAACGCATCGCAAAGCGACTACAAGATCGTGCCCATCTACAAGGGCAATTACGAACAGGGTCTGGCGGCCGGCATCGCGGCCTTCCGCGCCGGCAACGCCCCGGCGATCCTGCAGGTATACGAAGTGGGCACCGCCACGATGATGCAGGCCAAGAAGGCCGTGAAGCCGGTGTGGGAAGTGATGAAGGACGCCGGCGAGCCGTTCGACGAGAAGGCGTTCGTGCCGACCGTGGCGAGCTACTACGCCGACAGCAAGACGAACCACCTCGTCTCGATGCCGTTCAACAGCTCGACGCCGGTGCTGTACTACAACAAGGACGCCTTCAAGAAGGCCGGCCTCGACCCGAACACCCCGCCCAAGACCTGGGCCGACGTAAAGGCCGACGCCCAGAAACTCAAGGCCGCCGGTCTGGCATGCGGCTTCACCATGGGCTGGCAGAGCTGGACGCAGCTCGAGAACTACAGCGCGTGGCACGCCCTGCCGTTCGCGACCCGGAACAACGGCTTCGACGGCCTCGACGCCAAGCTCGAATTCAACGGCCCGCAGCAGGTCAAGCACATCCAGTTCCTGGCCGACATGGCCAAGGAAGGCACGTTCACGTACGTGGGCCGCAAGGATGAAGTGACCTCGAAGTTCTACAGCGGCGATTGCGGTATCGCCATGACGACCTCGGGCGCGCTCGCCAACATCGCCAAGTACGCCAAGTTCAGCTACGGCGTGGGCATGATGCCGTACGACGCCGACGTGAAGGGCGCGCCGCAAAACGCCATCATCGGCGGCGCCAGCCTGTGGGTGCTCGGCGGCAAGTCGCCGGCCGAGTACAAGGGCGTGGCCAAGTTCCTGAACTACCTCGCCTCGCCGGCCGTGGCGGCCAAGTGGCACCAGGACACGGGCTATCTGCCGGTGACGAAGGCCGCCTACGAGCTGACCGAGAAGCAGGGCTTCTACGCGAAGCACCCGGGCGCCGACATGGCCATCAAGCAGATGCTCAACAAGCCGCCCCTGCCGTTCACGCGCGGCCTGCGCCTGGGCAACATGCCGCAGATCCGTACGGTGATCGACGAGGAACTCGAAGGCGTGTGGAGCGGCAAGCAGGCGCCGAAGGCCGCACTCGACAAGGCGGTCTCGCGTGGCGACGACCTGCTGCGCCGCTTCGAGAAGTCGGGGAGCTAAACCGCTCCCGCCACCCGTGGTGCGCCAGATGCAGGCTTTTCCTGCCTTCGGCGCGCCCATGGCGACGCTACAATGACGCCACCCGGCCCGCCCTCCGCGCGGGCCGGTTTCGCTTTTTTTCCGGCAACACGTTATGGCGCATAACACCAGAGAACGCCCTCGCTTCGGAACCGGCTGGCTGCCCTACGCTCTCGTAGCGCCGCAGCTCTTCATCACGGTCGTGTTCTTCCTTTGGCCCGCGGGCGAGGCCCTGTGGCAGTCGACCTCGGCTCAGGACGCCTTCGGGCTGTCGAGCCAGTTCGTCGGCATCGACAATTTCACCGCGCTGTTGAGCGACGCGCTCTATCTCGCGTCGTTTCGCACCACGATGATCTTCAGCGGCCTGGTCACGGTCTGCGGGCTGGTCATTTCGCTGCTGCTCGCCGCGATGGCCGACCGGGTGACGCGCGGCAAGCGCACCTACCAGACGCTGCTCATCTGGCCGTACGCCGTCGCACCGGCCATTGCCGCCGTGCTGTGGGCCTTCCTGTTCAACCCGAGCATCGGCCTCGTCACCTATGGCCTCGCGAAGCTCGGCATCGAGTGGAATCACGCGCTGAACGGCGGACAGGCCATGTTCCTCGTCGTGCTCGCCTCGATCTGGAAGCAGATCAGCTACAACTTCCTGTTCTTCTACGCCGGCCTGCAGGCCATTCCACGCTCGCTCGTGGAAGCGGCGGCGATCGACGGCGCGGGACCGGTGCGCCGCTTCTTCGGGCTGGTGCTCCCGCTGATCTCGCCGACGACGTTCTTCCTGCTCGTGGTCAACCTCGTGTACTCGTTCTTCGACACTTTCCCGGTGATCGATGCGGCCACCGGCGGCGGCCCGGGTCAGTCGACCATGACGCTGATCTACAAGATCTACTCGGAAGGCTTCAAGGGGCTCGACCTCGGCAGCTCGGCGGCGCAATCGGTGGTGCTGATGGCGATCGTCATCGTGCTCACGGTCGTGCAGTTCCGCTTCATCGAACGCAAGGTGCAATACGCATGATCGAGAATCGTCGCGGCCTGGATATCTTCTGCCACGTCATGCTGGTGAGCGGCGTGCTGCTGGTGGTCTTTCCGCTCTATGTGGCGTTCGTCGCCGCCACCATGAACGAGCGCGAAATCTTCAACGTGCCCCTGTCGCTGGTGCCGAGCACGCACCTGTTCCAGAACCTCTCCACCGTCTGGAACCAGGGCACGGGCGATTCGGCCATGCCGTTCGGCCTGATGCTCGGCAACAGCCTGCTCATGGCGCTGGTCATCACGATCGGCAAGATCTCGGTGTCGATCCTGTCGGCGTTCGCCATCGTGTATTTCCGCTTCCCGTTGCGCAACCTGTTCTTCTGGCTGATCTTCGTCACGCTGATGCTGCCGGTCGAAGTGCGGATCTTCCCGACGGTGCAGGTCATCTCGAGCCTCGGGCTGATCAACAGCTACGTGGGCCTGACCGTGCCGCTCATCGCTTCGGCCACGGCCACGTTCCTGTTCCGGCAGTTCTTCATGACGCTGCCCGACGAGCTCGTGGAAGCCGCGCGCATCGACGGCGCCGGCCCGATGCGCTTCTTCTTCGATGTGCTGCTGCCGCTGTCGAAGACCAACATCGCGGCGCTGTTCGTCATCACCTTCATCTACGGTTGGAATCAGTACCTGTGGCCGATTCTGGTGACCAACGCGCCATCGATGACGACGGCCGTCGTGGGCATCAAGAGCATGATCGGCAGTGGCGACACCGCCACGCAATGGCAGCTCGTCATGAGCGCCACGCTGCTCGCCATGCTGCCGCCGCTCGCGGTGGTTCTGCTCATGCAGCGCTGGTTCGTGCGTGGTCTGGTCGATTCGGAAAAGTAATCATGGCAAATCTCAAACTCCATAGCGTCAAGAAAACCTACGACCAAAAGAACTACGTCCTGCATGGCGTCGACATCGACATCCAGGACGGCGAATTCGTGGTCATCGTGGGGCCGTCGGGCTGCGGCAAGTCGACGCTGCTGCGCATGGTCGCCGGCCTCGAGTCGGTGAGCGAAGGCAGCATCCTGATCGGCTCGCAGGTCGTCAACCAGCTGGAACCGAAGGATCGCAACATCGCGATGGTGTTCCAGAACTACGCCCTGTATCCGCACATGAACGTACGCGAGAACATGTCGTACGGCCTGAAGATCCGGGGTATCGACAAGAAGGCGATCGAGGAGCGCGTGCTCGCCGCGGCGCGCATTCTCGAGCTCGAACCGCTGCTCGCCCGCAAGCCGCGCGAGCTCTCGGGCGGTCAGCGTCAGCGCGTGGCGATGGGCCGTGCCATCGTGCGCGAGCCGGCCGTCTTCCTGTTCGACGAACCGCTCTCGAACCTCGACGCGAAGCTGCGCGTGCAAATGCGCCTGGAAATCCAACGCCTGCACAAGCGCCTGAAGACCACCAGCCTGTACGTGACGCACGATCAGGTCGAAGCCATGACGCTGGCCGATCGCGTGATCGTCATGAACAAGGGCTACGCCGAGCAGATCGGCACGCCGTCGGACGTGTACGAGCGCCCGGCGTCGCTGTTCGTGGCGAGCTTCATGGGCTCGCCCGCGATGAACCTGCTCAAGGGGCGCGTGGATACGGAAGGCCGCACCTTCCAGGTCGACGGCGGCGGCCCCTCGCTGCGCCTGCCGCCGACGAGCCTGGCCCACGCCAACCGCGAACTGGTGCTCGGCGTGCGTCCGGAGCACCTGGTGCCGGCCGAACAGAAGGACGGCATCGGCGCGTTCGCCGCGCAGACGAGCATCCTCGTCGATCAGCTCGAACTTCTGGGCGCCGACAACCTCGCGCATGGCCGCTGGGGCGAGCAGCCCGTGACGGTGCGCCTGCCGCATGAACTGCGTCCGGCCGCGGGCACGATCGTGCCGCTGGCCATCTCGGCGCGCTCGCTGCATCTGTTCGATCCGTCGACCGGCAAGCGGGTGGAGGCATGAGCGATACCTCGTCCTCCCACCTGTGGCCCGCCTGGCCGTATCCGCGCATCGTCTCGCACCGCGGCGGCGGCAAGCTGGCCCCCGAGAACACGCTCGCGGCCTTCGAGATGGGCGCTTCGCTCGGCCTGCACATGGTCGAATTCGACGCCAAACTGTCGGCCGATAACGT
The DNA here is from genome assembly GCF_000815105.2 of Pandoraea pulmonicola. Taxonomy (NCBI): domain Bacteria; kingdom Pseudomonadati; phylum Pseudomonadota; class Betaproteobacteria; order Burkholderiales; family Burkholderiaceae; genus Pandoraea; species Pandoraea pulmonicola. Next base: position 4,562,654 of record NZ_CP010310.2, read on the forward strand.
CGTCTTCCTGCTGCACGACGACACGGTCGATCGCACGAGCGACGGGCACGGGGCGGCCGCGCAGATGACCTATGCCGAAATCGAGAAGCTCGACGCCGGCAGCTGGTTCGACGCGCGCTTTGCCGGGCAGAAGATGCCCACGCTCGCGCAGGTCGCCGAGCGCTGCGAGGCGCTGGGCCTGGCGGCCAACGTCGAGATCAAGCCATGCCCGGGACGCGAGGCCGAGACGGGCAAGCGGGTGGCCGAAGCGGTCAGGACGCTGTGGGCCGGACAGGCCGTGCAACCGCTGCTCTCGTCGTTCTCGTACGAGGCGCTCGAAGCGGCCGCCGCCGCGGCGCCAGAGCTGCCGCGCGGCATGCTCTACGAAGCGGTGCCGGCCCATTGGCGCGACGATGCACGCAAGCTCGGCACCGTCTCGCTGCATGCGAGCCACAAGCATCTCGATGGCCCGCAGGTCGCCGAAATCAAGGCTTACGGCCTGCAAATGCTCGTCTACACCGTCAACGACCCGGCCCGCGCCCGCGAGCTCGCGGCGTGGGGTGTGGACGCCATCTGCACCGACCGCATCGACCTGATAGGCGACGACTTCCTCACCGCCGCCTGAGCCAGCCCACAACCGCCTCCCGGAGTGGCCCAGTCGGGTCTTTCGGGCCGCGCCCGTGTCCTCGCCGCGCCCTGCTGGCGGGCGTGGGCGCAAGGCGGCATAATAGGGCGTCCCCCTCGCCCAGCCTATACAGCGGCCCGGTGCACCAAGCCTCTTTGGCGTGCCGGGCTGGACGAATTCAAGCCAAGCCGCCATGCCGTACATCTATCTCGCTTCGCAAAGCCCCCGCCGTCAGGAATTGCTGCACCAGCTCGGCGTTCGTTTCGAGCTGCTGCTGCCTCAGGCGGACGAGGACGCCGAAGCGCTCGAAGCCGTGCTGCCCGGCGAGCCGCCCGACGACTACGTGCAGCGCGTCACGCGCGCCAAGGCCGAAGCGGCGCTTGCGCGCTTGTCGCGCGCCGGACTGCCCGGCGCGCCGATCCTCGCGGCCGACACCACCGTCTGTCTTGACGGCACCATCCTGGGCAAGCCGTTCGACGACGCCGATGCGTGCGCCGTGCTCGCCCGCCTGTCGGGCACGCGTCATCGCGTGCTGACGGCTGTGGCCGTCTGCGCCGACGGCAAGATTCACCAGGCGGTGAACATCTCGCATGTCTGGTTCCGTCCGCTGCGCCGCGACGAAATCGAGCACTACGTCGCCTCGGGCGAGCCGCGCGGCAAGGCCGGCGCTTACGGCATTCAGGGCAAGGCTGCCGAATTCGTCATGCGCATCGACGGCAGCTACTCGGGCATCATGGGCTTGCCGCTTTGCGAGACCGCCGCGCTCTTGCGCCAGGCGGGCGTCGACTTCTGACGCGCACCGAATCCGCCACGCATTTCGAGTCTGGTCGACACTTTATGAACGAAGACATTCTGGTCAACATCACGCCGCAGGAAACCCGTGTGGCGCTCATGCAGCTCGGCGCCGTGCAGGAACTGCACATCGAGCGCACGCTCTCGCGCGGCCTGGTCGGCAACATCTATCTGGGCAAGGTCGTGCGCGTGCTGCCCGGCATGCAATCGGCCTTCATCGACATCGGCCTGGAGCGCGCGGCGTTCCTGCACGTGGCGGACATCTGGCATCCGCGCGTGAACAACGACACGTCGGTGCCGCATCCGCAGCCCCCGATCGAGAAGACCGTCTTCGAGGGGCAGACGCTCATGGTGCAGGTCATCAAGGATCCGATCGGCACGAAGGGCGCGCGACTGTCCACGCAGATCAGCATTGCCGGGCGCACGCTCGTGTATCTGCCGCAGGAGCCGCATATCGGCATCTCGCAGCGCATCGAGAGCGAGACGGAGCGCGAGGCGCTGCGCAGCAAGATCCAGGCACTCGTACCGGCAGACGAAAAGGGCGGTTTCATCGTGCGCACCATCGCCGAGGATGCCGCCGACGCGGAGCTCGCCAACGACATCGCCTACCTGCGCAAGTCGTGGCAGACCATCGGCGAGCAGAGCACGCGCATGCCGGCGCCCGCGCTGCTGTATCAGGACCTGAATCTCGCTCAGCGCGTGCTGCGCGACTTCGTGCACGAGGACACCGGCAAGATCCTCGTCGATTCGCGCGAGACGTTCCAGAAGCTCGCGGAATTCGCCGCGACCTATACGCCGGCGGTACTCGGCAAGCTCACGCATTACACCGGCGAGCGGCCGCTGTTCGATCTGTACAACGTGGAGACGGAAATCGAACGGGCGTTGTCGCGCCGCGTCGATCTGAAGTCCGGCGGTTACCTGATGATCGATCAGACCGAGGCGATGACGACCATCGACGTGAACACCGGCGGCTACGTCGGTGCGCGCAACTTCGACGACACGATATTCAAGACCAACCTCGAAGCGGCGCTGATGATCGCGCGCCAGTTGCGGCTGCGCAATCTCGGCGGGATCATCATCATCGACTTCATCGACATGGAAAGTGCCGAGCATCGCGATTCGGTGCTGGCCGAGCTCAAGAAGGCGCTCGCGCGCGACCGCACGCGCATCACCGTGAACGGCTTCTCACAACTGGGCCTCGTGGAAATGACCCGCAAGCGCACGCGCGAGTCGCTCGCTCACGTGCTGTGCGAGCCGTGTGCCGTGTGCCAGGGCAAGGGCCAGGTGAAGACGCCCCGCACGCTGTGCTACGACATCCTGCGCGAGATTCTGCGCGAATCGCGTCAGTTCAACCCGCGCGAATTCCGGTTGATCGCCTCGCAGGAAGTCGTCGATCTCTTCCTCGAAGAAGAATCGCAGCATCTGGCGATGCTCATCGACTTCATCGGCAAGCCGATCTCCCTGCAAGTCGAATCGACGTTCCACCAGGAACAGTACGACATCATTCTGATGTAACGTTACCCGGCGCCACGCGCGCCTCGAGCTCATGCCTTACACGAACTACGACAACCTGGCGGCATCCAGCGAGGCGCTCGACAAGCATGCCGTCGCCCGCCATTCGACCTGGGTCAGCATCTGGGTCAATGTCGTGCTCACCACCGCACAGATCGTCATCGGCGTCTTCGCCCGTTCGCAGGCGTTGATCGCCGACGGCATCCACTCGCTCTCGGACATCGTCTCCGACTTCGTGGTGCTGGCCGCCGCGCGCGGCAGCGCACGCGCTCCCGACGCCGATCACCCCTACGGCCACAACCGCTACGAGAACGCGGCGTCGCTGTTCCTTGGCGTGATTCTGCTGGCCGTCGGTGCAGGCATGCTGTGGCGCGGCGTGGAGCGGCTGCTGCACCCGGAGGACATTCCGGAAGTGCACACCGTCGCCCTGCTCGTTGCCGTGTTCGTGCTGATCTCGAAGGAAGGCCTTTTCCGCTATATGCTGCGCGCCGCCCAGCGCGTGCGCTCGGCCATGCTCGTGGCCAACGCCTGGCATGCGCGCTCTGACGCCCTCTCCTCGCTCGTCGTCGCCTGCGGCATTCTCGGCAACCTCGCCGGCTATCGCATTCTCGACCCGCTCGCCGCGGCGCTCGTGGGACTGATGATCGGCCGCACCGGCTGGAAATTCGGCTGGAATGCGCTGCAGGATCTGATCGATCGTGGCGTGGACGACAGTACGACCGTCAACATCCGCACGCAACTCACGGACACACCGGGGGTGCGCGCCATCGACATGTTGCGGACTCGCCGCATGGGCGACCAGATCGTCGTGGACGTGCATATCCTCGTCGACGGACGCCTGTCCGTCTCCGAAGGCCACTACATCGCCGAGCAGGCCCGCGCCGCCGTGATGCGCGAGCCGGAAATCCTCGACGTGCTCGTTCACGTCGACCCGGAAAGCGACACCAAGGGCACCGCCTTGCAGCAGTGGCCCGCACGCGCGGTCGTCGTGGGCGCCGCCGAAGTACTCTGCCGCGCCAACGCGCTGGCGCTGCACGACGTGAAGCTGCACTACCTCGATAACGGGCTGGAAGCGGACGTGCTCGTCGAGGGGCTGGGCGAAGCCGCAAGCGCCGGGATGCACGGCGGCATCGAGCCTGCATCGCAGACGGTCGCCGACGCGCTGGCCGCCCGCTTCGGCCTGCGGCACGTGCGGGTGCTGCGTATCACGGGTGAGACATCCGTCGTCTCGGGTGAAGCTCGCGTTGCGGTGGACACCGAAAAAACCGCGACCGCCGGGACCTCCGCCGACTGACGGAAGGCCCAGGGCGGCCGCGAGCGTTGCGCGGCGTCGCCAGGCGGCCATCGACGGTCTGCCGACTGCCTGGCGACGGTCCGCGCCGATCAGTCTTCGTGGCGGTAATCCGCGAACAGCATGCCGAGCTTGTCCTTATCCGAGACGATCGGGGTGATACCGTCGAGCGGCCAGGGAATTGCCAGCGTCGGGTCATCCCAGCGAATGCAGCGCTCGTACTGCGGCGCCCAGTAGTCGGTGGTCTTGTAGAGCACTTCCGCACTCTCCGAGGTCACCACGAAACCGTGCGCGAAGCCGGCGGGGATCCACAATTGTCGATGATCCTCGGCCCGCAGCACCTCCGACACCCATTTTCCAAACGTTGGCGCTCCTTTGCGCAGGTCAAGCGCGACATCGAATATCTCGCCTTGCAATACCCGGATGAGCTTCCCCTGAGGTTGCTTGACCTGATAGTGCAGGCCACGCAGCACGCCGCGCGCCGAGCGAGACTGGTTGTCCTGCACGAACGTGAGGCGCTCGCCGAGCGCATCGTCGAACTGGCGCTGGTTGAAGCTCTCGAAGAAATAGCCGCGCGAGTCGCCGAACACCCTGGGTTCGACCACTTTGACGTCGGCAATGGCGGTGGCAATCAGTTGCATGAGTTGACCTTAAACGGGACGATCAGAATACGCGCTCGTTGAGCATGGCGAGCAGATACTGGCCGTAGCCGGTCTTCGCCAGCGGTTGGGCCAGGGCTTCGATGGCGGCGGCGTCGATCCAACCGCGGCGGAATGCGATTTCCTCCGGACAGGCGACCTTGAGTCCCTGGCGCGATTCGATTGTCTGGATAAACGTGCTCGCCTCCAGCATCGATTCGTGCGTACCGGTATCGAGCCAAGCGTAGCCACGCCCCATGATCTGTACGTTAAGCTTGCCGCGACGCAGATACTCATTGTTGACGTCCGTGATCTCCAGCTCTCCACGCGCCGACGGCTTGATCGAGCGCGCGATGTCGATCACGTCGTTGTCGCAGAAGTACAACCCCGTCACGGCGTAACGCGACTTCGGCGCTTTCGGCTTCTCGACGAGTTCGATTGCCTTTCCGCTATCGTCGAATGTCACCACGCCATAGCGCTCGGGATCGTGCACCGGATACGCAAACACGGAAGCACCGTCGGTCTTGGCGTTGGCGGCCGAAAGCAGCCCGGCGAAGTCATGCCCATAGAAAAGATTGTCGCCGAGCACCAGGGCGCAAGGATCGTTGCCGATGAAATCGGCGCCGATCAGGAACGCCTGTGCCAGACCGTCCGGCGAGGGCTGCACTGCGTATTGCAGATTCAGCCCCCATTGGCTGCCGTCACCGAGGAGCTGCTCGAAGCGCGGCGTGTCCTGCGGCGTCGAAATGATCAGCACGTCGCGAATCCCCGCCAGCATCAGCGTGGTGAGCGGGTAATAGATCATCGGCTTGTCGTAGACCGGCAGCAACTGCTTGGAGACCGCCAGCGTCGCCGGGTACAAGCGGGTGCCGGATCCGCCGGCGAGAATGATGCCTTTGCGTTTGATGCTCATACGTGCCTCAATCTTTCTTCTGATAATGCGTTTCGATCCAGCGCTGGTATTCGCCCGACTGCACCTGGCGCACCCATTCGCCGTTGGCCAGATACCACTGCACCGTCTTGCGCATACCGGTTTCGAACGTCTGCGCCGGACGCCAGCCCAGCTCGCGCTCCAGTTTGCGTGCGTCGATGGCATAGCGACGATCGTGCCCCGGACGGTCCGTCACGAAAGTGATCTGGTCGCCATACGACTTGCCGTCGGCACGCGGCGACAGTTCGTCGAGCAGCGTGCACAGATGCTTCACCACCGACAGGTTGTTCTGCTCGTTCCACCCGCCCACGTTGTACACCTCGCCGAGCGCACCGCGGGCGAGCACCTCGCGAATGGCCGAGCAGTGGTCGCCCACATACAGCCAGTCGCGCACGTTGCTGCCGTCGCCGTAGATCGGCAGCGGCTTGCCGGCGAGCGCATTGGCGATCACCAGCGGAATCAGCTTCTCGGGGAATTGATAGGGACCGTAGTTGTTCGAACAGTTGGTCGTCAGCGTGGGCAGTCCATACGTGTGATGGTAGGCACGCACGAGGTGGTCGGAACCGGCCTTCGACGCCGAATACGGACTGTTCGGTGCATACGGCGTCGTCTCGGTGAACGCGGGATCGGTCGGGCTCAGAGAACCGTAGACTTCGTCGGTCGAGACATGAAGGAAGCGGAAGGCGTCACGCGCCTCACCGTCGAGCGTGCTCCAGTAGGCGCGCGCGGCTTCGAGCATCGTGAACGTGCCCACGACATTCGTCTGCACGAAGTCTGCCGGACCATGAATGGAGCGGTCGACGTGGCTTTCCGCCGCGAAATGTACGACGGCACGGGGCTGGTGCTCGGCATACAGTCGGTCGAGCGCATTGCGATCGCAAATGTCGACCTGCGAAAAATGGTGACGAGGATCGCGCTCCAGGCTCGCCAGATTCGCAAGATTACCGGCGTAAGTCAGCTTGTCGATGGTCAAGACCGGTTCGTCGTTTTGCGCGAGCCAGTCAAGGACGAAATTCGCGCCGATGAAGCCGGCGCCGCCAGTCACGAAGATCATAGATGTCAGACTTTTGTGAGAAGTAGGTTTAGCGGGTGCGCGGCACGCGTCCCATCAGAAAGAATTCGTCGTTCGGCCGCATCGAAATGGCATTCGCGATGCGGTTGGACATACCGAAAAACGCGGTGATCGCGGCGATGTCCCAGATGTCCTCGTCGTCCAGACCGTGCTCGCGCAATGCGGCATAATCGTCGTCGCCAACTTCGTGGGAGCGCTCGCACACCTTCATGGCGTACGCGAGAATCGCCTTCTGACGCGCCGTCAGATCGGCCTTCAGATAGTTGACGGCCACCTGGTCGGCGAGCAACGGTTGCCTCTCGTAAATGCGCACCAGCGCGCCGTGCGCGACCACGCAGTACAGACACTGGTTCGCAGCGCTCGTGGCCACCACGATCATCTCGCGCTCGCCCTTGCTGAGATTGCCGTCCTTGAGCATCAACGCGTCGTGATACGCGAAAAACGCCCGGAACTCGTCGGGACGGTGCGCCAGCGTGAGGAACACGTTCGGAATGAAGCCGGCCTTCTCCTGCACTTCGTCGATACGCGCGCGAATATCGGTCGGCAACGCGGCCAGATCCGGCACGGGGAAACGACTGATTGGCGGCTGGCGCATCGCGATCTCCTGGTAGGACGCTGGTATGAGCTGATATGTGCCGATGGTCCGACGGGGACGGCGGCCGGTTCGTCGGGCGTCAGGCTTCCTGCTGTTGCTGCGCGTACTGAATGCGGTGCAGGTGGGCGTAGAGGCCATTATGCGCCAGCAGCTCCTGGTGAGCCCCCTGCTCCACGATCCGGCCGTGCTCGAGCACGACGATGCGGTCGGCGCGCTCGATGGTCGACAGACGGTGCGCGATCACCAGCGTGGTGCGGCCCTCCATCAACACTTCCAGCGCCGCCTGCACATGACGCTCCGACTCCGAATCCAGCGCCGAAGTCGCTTCGTCGAGAATCAGGATCGGGGCGTCCTTGTAGATGGCGCGCGCGATCGCCAGACGCTGACGCTGGCCGCCCGACAGGCGCATGCCATTATCGCCGACGAGGGTCTGCACCCCACCGGGCATGGCCTCGACCGCATCGACCAGGTTGGCTGCGCGCAAGGCCGCCTGCACCCGCGCCGCATCGACTTCCTGACCGTAGGCGACGTTCGCCGCGATGGTGTCGTTGAACAGCACCACGTCCTGGCTCACGAACGCGATCTGGCTGCGCAGATCGGCCAGACGCAGATCGGCGAGCGGAATGTCGTCGAGCAGGATCCGGCCCGCGGTCGGATCGAAGAAACGCGGCACCAGATTGACGAGGGTCGTCTTGCCGCTGCCCGACGGGCCGACCAGCGCGACCATCTCGCCGGGGGCGACGTTGAGCGAAATCCGGTCGAGCGTCGGGCGCTCGCTCGCGCCGTAATGGAAACTCACCTGATCGAACGTCACGCGTCCCTTGGCGCGTTCGAGCGTGCGCTCGCCGCCGGCAGGCTCCACTTCGACGTCCATCACTTCGAAAATCAGCTCGGCGGCCGTCACGCCGCGCTGCAGCGGCTGATTGACGTCCATCAGATGCTTGAGCGGCGAGACCACGAGCAGCAGCGCCGTGACGAAGGCCGTGAAGCCCCCCACGGTCATCTCGCCCGACGACGATTCGATCATCGCCACCGTGATGACGACGGCCAGCGCGAGCGACGCCAGCGCCTGCGTGACCGGCTGCGCCAGACCGCCGGACACCGTCACGCGCATGGCATAACCGCGCAGCTTGCTGGTCATCCTGTCGAAACGCGTCTTCTCGTACTCTTCGCCGTTGTGAATCTTCACGACCTTGTAGCCGCCCACCGCCTCTTCGACCACGTACGACAGTGCGTTGGTAAGCGTTTGCTGCTCGCGGTTCAGGCGACGCAAGCGCCGGTTGATCCTGCTGACCAGCCAGCCGATGAGCGGCAGAATGACGGCGACGACCAGCGTCAGGCGCCAGTTCAGATAGAACAGGTAACCCAGCAGGCCGACGACCGTGAGCGAATCGCGCACCAGCGTGATGAGCACCGTGGTCAGCACGCCGAGCACCTGATTGACTTCGAAGACGATGGCGTTGATGAGAGTACTGGTCGTCTCGCGCTGGTAGAACGCCGCGGGCGCGCGCAGCAGGCGCTCGAACATCCGCACGCGCAGATCGAGCAGCACGCGGTTCGAGACCCAGGAGAGCATGTAGTTGGCGGCGTATTGCGCCAGCCCGCGCACGACGGCAAGGCCGATGACCGCGGCAGGCACGTACCACAGCTTCCACGGGTCGCCGCCCGAGAAGCCCTTGTCCAGCACCGGCTTGAGGACTGCCGGAATGGCCGCTTCGGTCCCCGCCACGAGCGCCATGGCGACGACGGCCAGCAGGCCCATGTACCAGTACGGCTGAAGATAGCCCAGCAGACGTCGCAGAATCGGTCCGGCGGGCTTGTGCGGTGCGCTCATGTAAATGGGGGACGGCGGAAAAACCGCTATTCTAACGTACCGGACGCCTGCGCCGGGACGCGTCCGAGGCCGCCTCGGACGCCACAGCAAAATTCCCCACAATCCCCGCAAGCCCCGTGCTTTTCGGGGATCCTGGCGCGCCGGAGCCCCGGGGGAACCGGTATACTCCCGGCCATGGCAAGCGCACTCGAAGTCCTCCGAACCGTATTCGGCTATAACGCATTCCGTGGCGATCAGGCCGCCATCGTCGACCATGTGGCCGACGGGGGCGACGCCCTCGTCCTCATGCCCACGGGCGGCGGCAAGTCGCTCTGCTACCAGATTCCCGCCCTGCTGCGCCCGGGCATCGGCATCGTGGTCTCGCCCCTCATCGCGCTCATGCAGGACCAGGTCGACGCGCTGCTGCAAGCGGGGGTGCGCGCCGCCTATCTCAATTCCAGCCTCGGGTTCGACGAGGCGCTCGACACCGAGCGCCGTGCGGCGCGCGGCGAGCTCGACCTGCTCTATGTCGCGCCCGAGCGGTTGCTGACCGACCGTTTCCTCGATCTGCTCGACCGGCTCGACGAACGCGGGCAACTGGCGCTGTTCGCCATCGACGAGGCACACTGCGTGTCCCAGTGGGGGCACGACTTCCGTCCCGAATACATCCAGCTCTCGGCACTGCACGAGCGTTATCCGCGAGTGCCGCGCATCGCGCTCACGGCCACGGCCGATGCCGCCACCCGCGACGAAATTCAGACGCGGCTGGGCCTGACCGAAGCGCGTCTGTTCGTGTCGAGCTTCGACCGTCCGAACATTCGCTACGAGATCGTCGACCGGGACAATCCGCGCAAGCAGTTGCTGGCCTTTCTCGGACGGCATCGGGGCGAGGCGGGTATCGTCTATTGCCTGTCGCGCAAGAAAGTGGAAGAAACCGCCGCGTGGCTGGAGACGCAGGGCATTCCAGCGCTGCCGTACCACGCCGGGCTCGACGCCGAAGTGCGCCGCGCGCACCAGCAACGCTTCCTGCGCGAGGAAGGGTTGGTCATGGCGGCAACCGTGGCGTTCGGCATGGGCATCGACAAGCCGGACGTGCGTTTCGTTGCGCACCTGGACCTGCCCAAGAGCCTGGAAGCCTACTACCAGGAAACCGGGCGTGCCGGGCGCGACGGCGAACCGGCCGAAGCCTGGATGACCTACGGACTCAACGACGTCGTGGTGCATCGCAGCCGTATCGACGAATCGAACGCATCCGAATTGCAAAAGCGCATCGAGCGCCAGAAGCTCGACGCCCTGCTCGGCTACTGCGAAGCTCCGCGTTGCCGCCGCACCGTGTTGCTGTCGTATTTCGGCGAGACGAGCAAGCCTTGCGGCAACTGCGACGTCTGTCTCAATCCGCCCGAGGTGTACGACGGGACCGTCGCGGCCCAGAAAGCGCTCTCGGCGATCCTGCGCACGGGCCAGCGCTTCGGCGCCGGGCATCTGGTCGACGTGCTGCGCGGGCGAAGCACGGACAAGGTCCGTCAATTCGGACACGAGAGTCTGCCGACGTTCGGCGTGGGCGGAGAGCTCGACGATCAGGGCTGGCGGTCGGTATTTCGTCAACTGATCGCGCACGGCATCATCGAGCCGGACAGCAGCCAGTACGGCGCGCTGACGCTCAACGCGGCGGCACGCCCCGTGCTCAAGGGCGAGACGACGCTGTCGCTGCGACGGCAGCGCGTGGCGGCGGGCAAGAAGAGCCGCTTTGCCGGCTATGCGTCGTCACCGGCCATCGAGCTCGATCCCGCCGATCAGCAACTGTTCGACAAGCTGCGCGCCTGGCGGCAGGACATCGCCAAGACGCAACAGGTGCCCGCTTACGTTATCCTTCACGACCGGACGCTGCGCGAACTCGCCCAGCGCCGCCCGAGGCATCGCGAAGGTCTGGCCGACATTACCGGACTGGGCGAAGCGAAGATCGAACGCTACGGCGAAGCGCTCGTGGCGCTGCTGAACGCCTAGGCGACATCCGGCGAGGCCGCCGCGATCGTTGCCGTCATTTCGTGAGTATTCATGACCGAAGCCACTTCGCCCGCGGCTCAGGCGCCGCAACTGCCGCTCACCGTGACGATTCTCACGCGCAACGAGCGGCATAACATCGCCGAGTGCATTGCATCGGTGAGGGCGGTCGCGTCCCAGATCGTGGTGGTCGACAACGCGAGCACCGACGGCACGGCGGACCTCGCGCGCGCGGCAGGCGCCGAAGTCCACGTCACGCCCGACTGGCCCGGCTTCGGCCCACAGAAGAATCGCGCGTTGTCGCACGCGACGCAGCCATGGGTGCTGTCGCTCGATGCCGACGAACGCGTCACGCCGGAACTCGCTGCCGACATCGCGTCGGCGATCGCACGGGGCGCTCACGCCGGCTATCGCATGCCGCGCCTGTCGCAGTTTCTCGGCCACTGGGTGCGGCACTGCGGCTGGTATCCCGACTATGTGGTGCGTCTGTTCCGGCGTGAGGCCGGCCGCTTCTCGGACAACCTTGTGCACGAGCGCGTGATTGTCGATGGCGAGCTCGGCACGCTCGCGCATCATCTCCTGCATTACAGCTATACCGAGGCGCGTCAGGTCGAAGACAAGGTGCAGCGTTACGCGCGCGCCGGCGCGAAGGAAATGGCGCAGCGCGGCAAACGCGTCTCGCCGCTCAAACCCTGGATCAACGGCGGGTGGGCGTTCGTTCGCACCTACTTGCTGCGCCGGGGCTTTCTCGACGGCGGCACGGGCGCGGCAATTGCCCGCATGAATGCACGAAGCGCATTTCTCAAGTACGCCCTGCTACGGCGCGGCGACGTCTGAGGCCGGCGCGATGCGCCGCCGAACACGAAAAAACGGACGCGCATGGCGTCCGTTTTTCGTTCCCCACGGTGTGTGCCGGCCGGCGAGCGCTCAGGCATGGATCCGTGGCCGCTGTTACTTGGCAAGCGCCCGCTTCACGCGCGAGCGGAACAGTTCCCAGCGCAGCTTCCCGTCGTCGACAGGCTCGGCCAGACGGCCGTCGCTTCCCACCGGGATCGGCTTGCCGCGACGCAGGTAGTAACGGTCGAAGATCGACTGCGTCATGCCCCATTTGCGCAAAAATTGCGTGCGCCCGTCGTTCTTCACGACCTTGCCGGTACTCTTGCACTGGAAGTGGTACACGAGGCTCGCGCCGACACCGATGAACCGGCGCGCGCCAGCGCCCCACATCTTCATCGAAAAGTCGTTGTCGCTGCTCATGCCCGGGCTCAATTCGGTGCTGTAGCCGCCCACGAGGAACCACCAGTCGCGATGTACGAGCGTCGGCGGCCAGGTCGCGCCGAACCAGTCCGGCTTGCGGTAGGTCGGCACCGTGGCGAGCAACGCCTGCTCGTCGAACGTATCCGCGTCGCGCCCGAAGTCCTGCACCAGCACGCACGGATTGCCCGTGTCGACGGGCTCGATCATCGTGCCCGAGAGCATGAACGCCTTGTCGGGCATTGCCTCCGCCCGGTCGAGCAGCGCGGTGTCCCAGCCCGGGCAGCAATACATGTCGTCGTTCAGATAGACGATGTACTTCTCGCGCGCCAGCGCTGCCGCCTGGTTCACTGCGTAGCAGATCCCGATGTTGTCCGGCGACGCCGTGTGCTCGATCCCCTCGGCGCGTACCCAGTCGAGGGTGCCGTCCGAACCGTCGTTCACATGCACGATGATCTGATGCGGCCGGCTCGAATTCCGGCGGATGCTGCGCACGCACAGCTGCAGCAAGGCAAGGTTGTTCCACGTCGGAACAATGATGGAGAACATCGGGATTTCCCTGTTGGATCGTCCGGGGAACGGCCTCGGGCCGCCCACCGGGGTTATGACATGAAGTCACTCGTGACATCGACGCGATACCGGCGAAGCGGTCGCGCAGGCCGCACCATGCATACCGCCCGAACGAGGCGCGACGCGCGCCCGCTCAGTAGATCACCTGTACCGAATCGGGCGTGAGCCACTGGCGGAGTTCGCCGAGCAGTTCGTCGCCGGGCTGCACCTTCCAGTCGTCGCCCAGACGCGACTCGCATTCGGCGTCGGGACGGCGATACACGATATGCACCGGCAGACCGGTCTGCTTGTCGCCATCGTCGTTGCCGTTGCCATTGCGGCGCCCGAAGCCGCCACCTCCACCGCCACCGTTATACCCGCCGCCACCGCCGCCATTGAACCCGTTGCCGGCATTCGTCGTGGCCGCCACGCGATACATCGTGCAGTGCGGTTGCAGGGTGGCGCGAAGGCGCGTCCAGTCGGCATTGCCGTTGAACGAGAGCTTGAGGGCGCGCGCGAATCGCGCACGCGCCCGGCCGAGATCCATCACGCTTTCCGTCGTGAAACGCAAGCCGCCCGTGAAACTGTCGGGGCGCGCATTGCCCTGCACGATCAGCAACTCGTCTTCCTTGAACAGGTGCTTGTTCGCCTCGAACTGCTCGTTGAAGATGGTGGCCTCGAGCGTGCCGGTGCCGTCGTCGAGCTGCACGATCACCATCTTGCCGCGCTGCGTCATCATCGTGCGCAAGCTGGAGATCACGCCGGCCACGAGCTTGTCGCGTCCGTCGGACAGGTCGCGAATGCGCGTTCGCACGAAGCGCCGCACTTCCTCCGCGTACGAATCGAACATGTGCCCCGACAGGTAGAAACCGAGCGCCTGCTTTTCCTCCTGCAGCTTGCGCTTGTCGGTCCATGCCGGCTCGTCCGCCAGTTCCAGCGGCGCTTGCAGGCTCTCGTCGCCGAGATCGAAGAGGCTCACCTGATTAGCCGCCGCGCTCGCCTGTTCGGCCGCTTCCATCGCGAGCGGCACCGAGACCATCAGTTGTGCACGGTTGTCGTGGATCGAGTCGAACGCACCGGCGCGAATCAGCGCTTCGATGGTGCGACGATTCACCACGCGGCGGTCGATGCGCGCGCAGAAGTCGAACAGATCGGTAAACGGCTTGCCTTCGCGCGCCCGCAGGATTTCTTCGATGGCCGACTGACCGCTGCCCTTGATCGCCCCCAGACCATAGCGCACGGTCTTCGTGTCGGCCGGCTCGAAACGGTAGGCCGAGACGTTCACATCCGGCGGCAGGACGCCCAGACCGTTGGCCAGGCAGTCGTCGTAAAGAATCTTGACCTTGTCCGTGTCGTCCATGGCCAAGCTCATGTTGGCGGCCATGAACGCGGCGGGATGGTGCGCCTTGAGCCATGCGGTGTAGTACGCCAGCAGGGCGTACGCGGCCGCGTGCGACTTGTTGAAGCCGTAGCCCGCGAACTTCTCCATCAAGTCGAAGATTTCGTCGGACTTCTCGCGCGAGAGGCCGTTCTTGGCAGCGCCCTGCGCGAAAATCTCGCGGTGCTGCGCCATTTCTTCGGCCTTCTTCTTGCCCATCGCGCGACGCAGCAGGTCGGCGCCACCGAGCGAATATCCGCCGATGATCTGCGCCATCTGCATCACCTGCTCCTGGTAGACCATGATGCCGTAGGTCTCCTGGAGCACCGGCTCGACGCGCGGGTCCGGATATTCCACCTTCTCGCGGCCATGCTTACGCGCGCAGAAGCTCGGAATCAGGTCCATCGGCCCTGGGCGATACAACGCCACGAGCGCGATGATGTCCTCGAAGCGGTCGGGCTGTGCGTCCTTGAGCATGCCCTGCATGCCGCGGCTTTCCAGCTGGAACACCGCCACCGTATTGGCTTTCTTGAGGATGCTGAACGCGGCCGGATCGGTGAGCGGAACCTGATCGAGCGACCAGTCCGCCATTTCCGGATGCAGACGCTTGATGTAGCGCTCGGCCCAGTTCAGGATCGTGAGCGTGGTCAGGCCCAGGAAGTCGAACTTCACGAGGCCGACGGCTTCCACGTCGTCCTTGTCGTACTGGCTCACCACGCCACTGGCGTCTTCGCCCGTGCCCTGCGTGTAGAGCGGGCAGAAGTCGGTGAGCTTGCCCGGGGCGATCAGCACGCCGCCCGCGTGCATGCCGACGTTACGGGTGAGGCCTTCCACACGTTGCGCCAGGTCGATGAGCTGCTTGACCTCGTCTTCTGTCTGATAGCGCTCGGCGAGTTGCGGCTCTTCCTTGAGCGCGTCGTCGATCGTGACGAGTTTGCCCGGCTTGAACGGAATCAGCTTGGAGATGCCGTCGACGAAGTTGTAGCCCAGATCGAGCACACGGCCGACGTCGCGCACGGCCGCCTTGGCCGCCATCGAACCGAAGGTGGCGATCTGCGACACGGCGTCCGCGCCGTACTTCTCCTTCACGTACTGGATGACGCGATCGCGCCCGTCCTGGCAGAAGTCGATGTCGAAGTCGGGCATCGACACACGTTCCGGATTCAGGAAGCGCTCGAACAGCAGGTTGTACTTGAGCGGGTCGAGGTCCGTGATGCCGAGCGCGTAGGCGACGAGCGAGCCTGCCCCCGAGCCCCGGCCTGGGCCGACCGGCACACCGTTGTTCTTCGCCCACTGGATGAAGTCGGCCACGATCAGGAAGTAGCCGGGGAAGCCCATCTTGATGATCGTGCCGGTCTCGAAGTCGAGCCGCTTGTAATAATCGGTGCGCTGCTTGTCGCGCTCGGCTTCGTCGGGGAAGAGCTGCGCAAGACGCGTCTCCAGCCCTTCCTTGGACAGATGCACGAGATAGTCGTCGAGCGACATGCCGTCCGGCGTGGGGAACAGCGGCAGCTTCGGCTTGCCGAGCTCGAGCGTGACGTTGCACCGCTTGGCGATCTGGACGCTGTTGGCAATCGCCGACGGCACGTCCTCGAACGCGGCGATCATCTCGTCCTGCGTGCGGAAACGCTGATCCTGCGTGAAGCGGCGTACACGTCGTGCATTGCCGAGGATTTCGCCCTCCGAGATACACACGCGCGCTTCGTGCGCGGTGAAATCGTCGGCCGTCATGAACTGGATCGGATGCGTGGCAACGACCGGCAGGCCCGCCTTCGCGGCCAGTTGCACCGCCTGCTGCACGTAGGCTTCCATGCCGGGCTGGCCCGTGCGCTGCAGCTCGATGTAGTACGCCCCCGGAAATACGCTCGCCCAGTGCTGCGCGCACTGCAGCGCCAGCGCCGGGTTGCCGGCGGCCAACGCCGCGCCGACATCGCCCATCTGCGCCCCGGACAGGGCCAGCAGGCCGGCGGCGAGACCGTCCGCCTGGAGCCACGACGCTTCGAGCTCCGCGCGCCCGCGCCACTGGTTACCCAGCCACGCCTTGGAAAGCAACTGGCACAGGTTCAGATAGCCTTGCTTGTTGCGCGCGAGCAGCAGCAGCCGCGTCGGCTTGTCGCGATCGGCGGGATTCGTGATCCAGGCGTCGCAGCCGATGATCGGCTTGACGCCCTTGCCGCGGGCTTCCTTGTAGAAACGGATGGCGCCGAACATGTTCGCGAGATCGGTCAGCGCGAGCGCGCCCTGACCGTCCTTGGCGGCGGCCTTGACGATGTCGTCGAGCCGCACGATGCCATCGGCGATCGAATATTCGGAGTGAAGACGGAGGTGGACGAAGCGGGGTTCTGACATGGCCGGTATTGTACCGCGACGCCCTCCCCTTGATCGCGTCCGGATGTTCGTGAATCGGCAACGGAAGCCGGGCGCTCCGGGGTGGAGCGAATTTGCGCCAGATCAACGGCGGTTCGGGCTCGAATCGGGGCGAGTCGGCACGATATCGGCGATAATGGCGGATTATCGTTTCACGCTTTTGCGTTTTCCCGTTGCCATGTCCATCGTCAATATCGCTGCGTACAAGTTCGTCACGCTCGACGACATCGCGACCCTGCGTCCGGCGCTGCTCGAACGCTGCCAGGCGCTCGACCTCAAGGGCACGATCCTGCTCGCGCCCGAGGGGATCAATCTGTTCCTGGCCGGCGCGCGCGAGGCCATCGACGCCTTCCTCGCCGGCCTGCGCGCCGACGCCCGCTTCGCCGACCTCGCGGTCAAGGAAAGCCTGTCGGACACGCAGCCCTTCCGTCGCATGCTGGTCCGCCCGAAGAAGGAGATCATCACGATGAAGATGCCGGTCATCAAGCCGGCCGACGGACGCGCACCGGGTGTCGACCCCGCCACGCTCAAGCGTTGGCTCGACGCCGGCCACGACGACGACGGCCGCCCCGTCGTGATGCTCGACACGCGCAACGACTTCGAAGTGGATGTCGGCACGTTCGACAATGCCGTCGACTACCGGCTGACGAAGTTCTCTGAATTCCCTGACGTCATCGCCGCGCATCGCGCCGACTTCGAGGGCAAGACCATCGTCTCGTTCTGCACCGGCGGCATCCGTTGCGAGAAGGCGGCGATCTACATGCGCGACATCGGCCTCGAACATACGTATCAGCTCGACGGCGGCATTCTGAAATATTTCGAGGACGTGGGTGGCGCGCACTATCAGGGCGACTGCTTCGTTTTCGACTACCGCACGGCGCTCACGCCCGAGCTCGCGCCCTCGGCGACCAGGCAGTGCTTCGCCTGCCGCGCCGTGGTGACCGTCGAGGATCAGCGCAGCCCCGACTACGTCGAGGGCGAGCACTGCCCGGCCTGTGTCGGCAGCGAGCGTGGTGCGGCCGGCGCCACCCCGGCTGCCGCCGCTCGATGACGGCCTGACGTCGTCACGCCGAGATGCAAGCGCCGGCGTCCAGCGAGGCACGAGATCCCATGACACGGACTTACCGGGGCCGCTTCGCCCCCTCGCCCACCGGGCCGCTGCATCGCGGCTCGCTCGTCACCGCACTGGCCAGTTGGCTCGACGCGCGCGCGCACGATGGCGTGTGGATCGTGCGCATGGAAGATCTCGACGAGCCACGCTGCGTTCCTGGCGCGGCCGATGACATTCTCGTCACCCTTGCCCGGCTCGGTCTGCATTCCGACGAGCCCGTCGCATGGCAAAGTCGGCGCCACGCGTTCTACGACGCCGCACTCACCTCGCTCACCGCCCGCGGACTGGTGTATCCCTGCGGCTGCACGCGCCGCGAGATCGCCGATTCGCTCACGCGCGTCCATGCACGCCACAGCACGCTAGCCTACCCCGGCACCTGCCGCGATGGGCTGCACGGCAGACCCGCGCGCGCCTGGCGTCTGCGCGTGCCCGATGGCGCTGCGGCGCGCGTGACGTTCGAGGATCGCTGGATGGGGGCGCAGACGCAGGATCTCGCGACGGAAGTCGGCGACTTCGTGCTCAAACGCGCGGACGGGCAATGGGCCTATCAACTGGCCGTGGTCGTGGATGACGAGGATCAGCGCATCACGGACATCGTACGCGGCGCCGATCTACTCGATTCGACGGCGCGCCAGATATATCTCCAGCAGTGCCTCGAGGTGCCGACGCCCCGCTACCTGCATGTGCCGCTGGTGATGGCAGACGATGGCGAAAAGCTCAGCAAGCAAAACGGCGCGGCGCCGCTCGCACTGGACAACCCCGAAGCCGTGCTGAACGCCTTGAAGGCGTCGGCCCGGCATCTCGGATTGCCAGCGGCGCTCGCCGACATCTCGCATCGCGACGATTTCTTCGCTGCGGCCACGGCCGCGTGGCGTGAGCAACGCGTACAACACGGACGCTGAACGGTCAGCCTCCTCGCCGCTCCCCCTCGCAACCGACCGTCCCCAATGAAAAAGCCAGCGCAATTCACGCTGGCTTTTTCGTTTCGACGCGCCAAAATG
The DNA here is from genome assembly GCF_000815105.2 of Pandoraea pulmonicola. Taxonomy (NCBI): domain Bacteria; kingdom Pseudomonadati; phylum Pseudomonadota; class Betaproteobacteria; order Burkholderiales; family Burkholderiaceae; genus Pandoraea; species Pandoraea pulmonicola. The sequence goes on from NZ_CP010310.2 coordinate 4,581,563, forward strand.
CCCGGCGCGCGGCTTGCCTCGTCAGTGACTCGCCTTACGCGGGAAACCGGCGAGCAAGGCGGCGACCTGCCGCTTCGGGGCTTTCTCCGGGATCGCGCCGAACGCGGTCGGTGCGCCGGCATCCGGCTGCGAATGCGCGTCGCGCTGCGACTGCCCCGCCGAGGGCGACGGTTCGTACGGCTTGTAGAAGAACTCGTCCTCCGGACGCACGCGGCGCGGCGCCGTGCCGCCGCCGCGGCTTGCGCGCAAGCCTTCATGGCGGCCATGGCGTTCGTTTCGTTCGCTCCGATCGCTGCGTTCGTAGCGATCGCCACGGTCGTCGCGCGAACGGCTGCGGCGCTCGAGTACCAATTCGCCGCGCTTGAGCTCGCGCTTGATCAGCTTCTCGATTTCCACGAGTTGCTTGCGCTCATCCGGGGCACACAGCGACAGCGCCTCGCCCGACGCACCCGCACGACCCGTGCGCCCGATACGGTGCACGTAGTCTTCCGGGTTGTACGGCAGGTCATAGTTGATCACGCCCGGCAGATCGGAGATGTCCAGGCCGCGTGCCGCCACGTCGGTGGCGACAAGCGCGCGAATACCGCCCTGCTTGAACGCCTCGAGCGCCTGCATGCGCTCGTTTTGCGACTTGTCGCCGTGGATGGCCGCCGTCACGATGCCGTCGCGCTCGAGCTGACGCGCCAGACGGCTCGCGCCGATCTTGCTGTTGACGAACACGATCACCTGCTTGAGGTCGCGCTCGTTGAGGATCTGGACCACGGCTGCGCGCTTGTCGTCTTCATCCACTTCGTAGACGACCTGCTCCACCGTGTCGGCCGTGGCATTGCGACGCGCGACCTCGATGGTGACCGGGTTGGTGAGATAGCTCGAAGCGAGCTTCTTGATTTCGTTCGAGAACGTTGCCGAGAACAGCAGCGTCTGACGTTGTTTGGGCAGCAGATTCAGAATGCGCTGAAGATCGGGCAGGAAGCCCATGTCCAGCATGCGGTCGGCCTCGTCGAGCACGAGCATCTTGACCTGGCTCAGATTCACCGTCTTCTGCTCGACGTGATCGAGCAGGCGGCCCGGCGTGGCGATCAGGATCTCGACGCCGCGGCGCAGAACATCCTTCTGCGGATTCATGTCGACGCCGCCGAACACCACGGTATTGCGCAGCGGTGTGTGCGCCGCATAAAGACGTACGTTGTCGGCGACCTGATCGGCGAGTTCGCGCGTGGGCGTGAGGATCAGCGCGCGCACCGGGTGGCGGGCGGGCGATGCACTCGTGTTGGCGTCGGGCAGCAGGCGCTGGATGATCGGCAGCGAGAAGCTCGCGGTCTTGCCTGTCCCCGTTTGTGCGGCGCCCATCACGTCGCGACCGGACAACACCACCGGAATGGCCTGCGCCTGAATCGGCGTCGGCTGGGTGTAGCCCTGCTCGGCAATGGCCCGCAAGATGTCCGCATGTAGCCCAAAGCTATCGAAGCCGGGGGTCGGAACAGCATTTACATCAGCCATGATGAAGGGACATCTCTTTTAAAAAACGGGGGCCGCCACGCGGAAGGATTCCGCATCAAAGCTCACTCGCGAAGATTCAAGGGGCGCTGCGCGCCATGCTCGGGGCTGGCGCAAGAGGGGCCTGTCAGGGGACAGAAGCGTCGGGCACCGCCGGACCAGGGTGGTCGTCAAGAAGCGAAACAACCGCGATTCTAACACTTGCGCGAGACCAACGTGTGACAGTCGCCCCGGCAGGGCCGTATCAGCGGCCCGCGCCGGCGTTTGCACGCTTCTCGGATTCGCGCGTTTTGCCGGCTTTACCGTCGCGCCCGGTCAGCTTGGCAGCCCCGGCGTTGGCCGATTTGCCCGCCTGCGCGGCGCGCTGGCGGCTGGCGTAGCGCTGTGCGAGAACCGCACAGACCATGAGCTGCATCTGGTGGAACAGCATCAGCGGCAGCACGATCGCGCCCAGCGGCCCGGTGGCGAACAGCACTTTCGCCATCGGAATGCCGCTCGCCAAGCTCTTCTTCGAGCCACAGAAGACGATGGTGATTTCATCCTCGCGCGAAAAACCGAGCCAGCGCGCCGAATAAGTCGTGAACGCGAGCATGATCACCAGGATCACCGCGCAGCAGCCGAGCAGTCCGAGCAACGCGAGCGGCGGGATCTGATGCCACAGTCCGGTGTTCACGGCTTCGCTGAACGCCGTGTAGACGACCAGCAGGATCGAGCCCTGATCGACGAACTTGAGCAGCGCACGGTTGCGCTCGACCCACCCGCCAATGGCCTTGCGCGCGAGTTGCCCCGCGATGAAGGGCACGAGCAGTTGCAACATGATGTTGCCGATCGAGTCGAACGGCGACGCCCCGGTGTTGCCGTCGTGATGCACGACGACCAGACCCACGAGCACCGGCGTGATGAAGATGCCGAACAGGCTCGACGCCGATGCGCTGCAAACGGCCGCAGGCACGTTGCCGCGCGCGATCGACGTGAAGGCGATGGCCGACTGCACCGTGGCAGGCAGCGTGCACAGGAACAGAATGCCCAGGTAGAGCTCGGGCGTGACCGTCCACGAGAGCACCGGCTTGAGCGCCATGCCCACGATCGGAAACACGGCGAACGTGCTGGCGAACACCAGCAGGTGCAGGCGCCAGTGCGTGGCGCCGGCGAGCACGGCCTCGCGCGAGAGCTTCGCGCCGTGCAGGAAGAACAAGGCGGCAATCGCCACGTTGGTGAGCAGGTTGAAGGCGACTTCGCCCTCGCCGTGCGCCGGCAGGAAGCTGGCGAGCACGACGGTCGCCACCAGCATCAACGTGAAATTGTCGGGAAGGAAACGCGGTCTGGACATCGTCGATCTCGAATGCTGCAGTCGAATGCAATAGAAAAGACAAAGCCCGTCCGCAAGCCGCTCGACGCCGCGGCATGGGGGCCACCGGCGTTACCGTTGGTACCGTCGTCGATCGACGGGCGATCGAACAGAACCGGAAGTGTGTGCTCGCGATACGGGTTTTTACGTATTAGAGCGCAAGGGCAGTTAAAATACAAATTCATTTAAAAAATTTATTCATACCAATTACGCATGAATATCTCGCTGCGCCAGCTCAAGGTGTTCCTCGCAGTGGCCGCGCACGGCAGCTTCAGCCGTGCCGGCGAGGACATCGGCCTCACTCAGCCGGCCGTCAGCCGCTGTATCCGCGAACTTGAACAGGAACTCGGTCTCAAGCTGGTGGACCGCACGACCCGCGAAGTCACGCTGACCGAAGTGGGCGCTAGCCTCTCCGCCACGCTCTCCCGGGTTCTGGACGATCTGGAGAGCGCCCTGCGCGACACGCACGGCCTGGCCGAGGAGCGACGCGGGCGGGTGCGAGTGGCCAGCGCACCGACCATTTCGGCCAACCTCATGCCCGAGTGCATCTCGGCGTGCGCGGCCCGCTACCCGGACATCACCCTCATGCTGCGCGACCAGGTGCAGACGCTCGCGACCGACAGCGTGCGCCACGGCGAGGTGGACTTCGGGGTGATCGTCGCCTCGGAAGGCACCGACGATCTGGTCGGGGAGCCCATCATGGTCGAGCCCTTCCTCGTGGTGTGCGACCGCTCACATCGCTTCGCCCGGCAGACGCAGGTGACATGGAAGGAGCTCAACGGCGAGAAACTGGTGCTGCTCGATTACGCATCGGGCAGCCGTCCGCTCATCGACCGCGCGCTGGCCGAGCACGGCGCGTATTGTCAGGTGGTGCAGGAGGTCGGGCACGCCGTCACCGTGTTTCGGATGATCGAGGCGGGCATTGGCATCAGCATCGTACCGGCGCTGGCGCTGCCGACCATGCCGGGTATGCCGGAAAATGACGAGCGCCTCGCCGCCCTGCCCCTCGTGCCGCAGGTCGACCGCACGATCATGCTCGTGCGCCGCAAGAACCGGACGCTCTCGCCCGCCGCGCAATCCGTCTGGGAACTCATTCAGCAGATCACGGCCGGCACGCCCCAGTCGGGCCAATCAACCGGCAAAGCCTGACATCATGGGAAATACCGGCGGATATCGGTGTTTTTTCGTCTAGTTGCAAGAAATTCAACGAAATCAGCCGAATCGCAGCGAGGCATCGATGTCTCGAAGTGAGTGGTCACCTGCTACAATGATGGGGCGTCGACTCCCCGGGCGGGGAAGGTACGATAGGTGCGACAAGGACAAGAGCGCTTGCCCGGTCGATCGCGCTTCGACGCCGTGCCCGCGGCTTGCGGGCATTGTGTTTCCGATGCGGCGTCATGGACTTGTTCATCAAATACTTCAGCCCGCTGTGGCTCTTCCACGCGGCGGCCGATCTGTCGTTCTGGCAGCGGCATCAACTCGACGCCCGCATGCGGATCGTAAGTCGCTTCATGTGGCGATACGTCATGCGCTGGTGCGTAGTCAGCGCCGCGCTGCTCGCACCCGCGGCCACTCTGGCGCACGGCTTCGCCGCGACCGGCCTCGCGCTTGCCGGCGGCCTGTCGGCCTGTGTCACCGTCCTCATGGCTGCGCTCGCGCTCGGTTGCCTCATCGGTTCGCGACTTCGCTGAACGCTTCGGCGCTCAAGCCGGAAAAGCCCGCCGCCATGGCGGGCCTTTCGTTCAGTACGTCGACACTTCGAATCCGTCAGATCAACTTCAGATCCTTGAGCACGCTTCGGACGATGCGCACGCGCTTCGGCCCGTCGGCATCCGACTGTATATCGATGTTCAGGGCGATCATGGTGAGGTTGCCGTCACGCTCGAGCCAACCCACCCACCAGCCGATGTCGGGCTTCTTGTCGGTGAACCAGCCCGTCTTGCCGTGCAGCACGTAGTCGGCATTCGCTTCCACGATCGAGATGTTCCGCACGATGTCCTGCGAGCGCGCCGAGAACGGCAGCGTGCCCTTCGCCAAACGCTGCAGGAAGTCGACCTGTTCGCGCGCCGAAATCTGCAGGCTGTCGTCGACCCAATAGGTGTCCGCGGCGTGGCCGATCGTGCGATTGCCATAGCCCACCTCGTTGAGTTTGGCCTGCGCATACTGACGCGGGATCTTGTGCGAGAGGATCTGATAGCAAGGCAGACATGACACGCGGAACGCGTCCCGCAGGTTGAGCGCCGCGTTCCACGCCTTCATGCTACGCGGCTTGCCGTCCCAGGGAATGACTTCGCGTTCGTTGTCGATCGCCCCCGATTCGAGCGCCAGCAAGCTGTTGAAAATCTTGTAGGTTGATGCCGGCGACAGGCGCCGCTCGGCGCGCGCGGCGTCGTACGCCTGATAGGTCTGCGTGCGGCCGTCGAGCACGACGACGGTGCCTTTGACGCCTTCATCAGCAAAGTACTTCCCCCAATCGGCCCGCTCGGTGATATGTACGGAAGGGGGACGCACGGGTTCGGCGGCATGCCCCGGCGTTGCGAAGACCACGGGCGAGGCCAGCGCGCCAAGGATGCGCAACACGAGCGCGCCGCGCCGCCAGCGGGAGAATGTCTTTTTCATTTCGTTATCCTGAGTTCGGTGGGTGCCAGATCAAGATGACTGGCTGGAACACTGTCGACGATGCTGGCCAGGCACCTCTCTCGAAAGCGTTTGCAGCATAGTGTGCGTTTCGGCAGATGCAAAGTATCGCTACCGTAACTTTCGTAACCACCGTATCATCGGTCGCAATGGCGAATGTGGACTGCCTCGGGCGTCCGTCCAGCGGAGGCGTTCGGCGACGGCAGCAGCCAACTGCCGATGCGCGTCGGCGCGGATGGTGCACGGGCGGAACACCAGTTGAGCGTGCCATGGCATCACGTCGATGCACGCTGTCGCGAGCCGCATGCGTCGTCACACGCCGTCGCACGTCGTCGCCTGTTGCTTTTCAACATTGCCTAACCCCCTAGCTGACACGTACCGCCATGACCGACCCGCTCACGCAGCGCCAGTCTCCCGCCGACACCCGCGAGCGCTTGCTGGTACGCCTCGACGCACCGCAGAAAGTCGGCGGCGAGCCGGTGCGATATCAGAGCCTGTGGTTGCTGATGCGCGTCTACTTCGCGGCGCGCTACGAAAGTGCGCCCGTCTCGCTCGCGTCGCTCAAGATCCGTTTCGGGCAGTCTGGCGCCGCGGGGGACCTGCGCATGCTGATCAGCCGCGCATTCGCCGATTTCGCACGCTGGGGCGTGGCCGTCGGCTGGGGCGACGACCGGCAGGCGGACGTGCGTCTGCTGCCGACGCGCGGACGCAGCAAGGGACCGTTCTGGCTTGCCGCACACGACGTGTCGCGCATCGCCGTCATGGTCGGCGACACGCCGCCCGACGACCCGCGCCGCGACATCGCGGCCTTCCTCGGTCTGCCGCAGGACACCGCCCAGGGCAAGCCATCGCCCGCGCTCGACTACGTCATGCAGGACATCGCATTCTGGCATCACCTCACACTCGGCAAGCGCGATATGCAGGACGGCGTGTTCTTCGCACCGGAAGCCCCATCGCCGGGCGAGGCCCGCCGCCAGCGCACCGGCGCCATTCCGTCGTTTCACGCGGCCCAGGTGTGCGCCGTCGACGACGTGCAGCGCGGCATCGCGCTGCTTGCCGAGACCCTTGTGTGGCGCCGCATGGGCGACGGAGCTCGCACGCAGCGCTCGCTCGCCACGCTGGCGGCGACCTTCCATGCGAATCAGCCGGGTTCGCCGACATTGCGTGCCATGCACTGGATCGTGCAGGCATGGCAGGCGTACGCGTTGCGCGATGAGGCGGGCGCGTTCGCGCATCTGCAACGTATCGGCGACGACCCGTCGCTTGCCCCCTGTCTCGTCTACAACCCGCGCATTCGCTTCGAGACCCGCAATCTGCAAGCGCTACTGCACAAGTCGCGTGCCGCGCGTCCCGGGCCGATGCCCATACGGGCGCAGTCGGCCGCCGACGCGCTCGCCGCGTTTTCCGATGCGCTGCAAGCCGCATTCGAAGCCGACTCGATCGAGCTGGCGCAGCACGTCGCGGCGAACATCGGACTGTCGTTGTGGTTGTTCTGGCAGGAGGCGCTGATCGACCCTGGCAGGCGGCTCGCCGTCACCGAGGTGCAACGGCAATCGTTGCGCTGGATCGGTCTGTCGGAGTGGATTTGCGATCGCTTCGGCGTGGGCGGCAACTCCGTGTGGAACACGGTTTTTTTACTGCGCATTGCGCGCGGCGGGGTGCCTGCGCGGCGCGATCCCGACCTCGCGACGCTGCGCGCGAGCACGCCGCTGACGGTGGACGCCTTTCTCGACGCCGTACAGCCGTTCGGTGCGCCGTTCTCGCGCGCCAAAGGGTTCCGGCAGTGGACGGACGTGGTGGCGACGACGCTGGCCGATCACGAGGACGGACGCGTTCGTTTCGAGCCGTTGCAGCTCGCCAATCTATGGTTCGAGATGTTGTGGTTCGCCCTGCATCAGGACGGCGACTCGCCACAGGCACTGCACGCGGCCCGTTCGCTGGGACGTGTGCTGCCGATACTGCCGCCGCCCGACCGGCGCTTTTTCCGCGACGCGTTGCGGCTGATGCCGCGCGAATTCCAGCGCGAAGTCCGACTCGCCCGCTGAGCCCCGGCGCCGCCCTCGGGAACGGGCAAGCGCCCCCTGCCCGTACGGTTCAGCGCACGCCCTGCGGCGTCTTCGGCAACGGCGAGCGGAACGAAATGGCCAGACGATTCCACGCGTTGATGGTCGCGACCGCAAACGTCAGGTCGGCAATCTGCTTGTCGTCGTAGTGCGCACGCAAGTCGTTGAAGACGGCGTCCGGCACGTGGCCATCCTGCACGTTCGTGACGGCTTCGGTCCAGGCCAGCGCGGCACGCTCGGCCGGCGAGTACAGCTCGGTCTCGCGCCATGCATCGAGCAGATGCAGACGGCGCGGTTCGATGCCCATTTTCAGCGCGTCGGTCACATGCATGTCGATGCAGAATGCGCAGCCATTGAGTTGCGAGGCCCGCAGCCAGACCAGCTCGACCAGACCGTCGGGCAGACCGCAGTCGTGGAAGTACGCGCTCAGGGCGCCCAGTTGCTCGTAGGCCTGCGGGGATGCTTTGACGTAGTTGAGACGCATCATGAGTCGATTCTCCAGTCGGTTCGTAAAATGCCGCGGATTCGGCGCGCAAGTGCGGTGGCCTCCCGTTGACATCGCTAACGATACGTCCGCCTTGTCTTATAGAGAAGAGCCAAAACAGAATAGAATCGCTAGGCCAATCCTGGTCATCTCAGGCCACACCGGTCCAAGCCAGGACGCCCCGGCGTGGACCGCCACGCGAGGCACTGCGCCATGACAGACAACCCCAGCCCGACCGACTCGCCGGCCCTTGCCGCGCTGCATCTGGCGGACGCCGCGCACACCGCCGGTGTACCGACTTATCGCGCGCTCTATGAGCGTATCCGCGACGGCATCCTGTCCGGCAAGCTCGCCCCGGCCGCGCGCCTGCCCTCGACACGCGCGCTCGCCAGCGAACTGGGCGTGGCACGCGGTACGGTCGAGGCCGCGTACGAACGGCTGGTCGCCGAGGGCTTCGTGATCGGACACGGCGCCGCCGGCAGCCGCGTCAATCCCCAGCTGGACGCCGCCCGGCTTGGCGCCGCCGCCAGGGTTTTCCCCTCGGCGTCGCACAAGACGGCGGACGGTTCACCAGATGCGTCAGTCGTCTCCGCTGGCAAGGCGACGGCACTGCATCCCGTGGACAACCCCAGTCATATCCCGATAAGCGCGTCGGGCATGCCGCTCCCGCTGCAAAACGGCATGCCCGCGCTCGACGAATTCCCACGCAAGCTGTGGGCGCGGCTCGCGGCACGTCACGCGCGCCATCTCGCCCCGGAAAGCCTGCACTACCAGGACGCCACCGGCTGGGCGCCGCTGCGCGAGGCCATCGCCGGCTATCTGGCCATCGCGCGCGGCATTCGTTGCGAGCCCGGGCAAATCGTCGTCACCGCGGGTTACCAGGGCGCGCTGGCGCTCATCGCACGCGTGCTGCTGCGCCCGGGCGATGCCATATGGTGCGAAGACCCCGGCTACTTCCGCGCGCGCGAAGCGCTGCGCATGGCAGGCGCGACGCTCGTGCCCGTGCCGGTCGATCGGGAAGGGCTCGACGTCGCGGCGGGCGAGCAGGCCGCCCCACACGCGCGACTCGCTATCGTGACGCCATCGCACCAGTCGCCGCTGTCGGTAACACTGCCGCTCGCACGCCGCCTCGCGCTGCTGGCTTGGGCGCAGGCGCGCGACGCGTGGATCGTCGAAGACGACTACGACAGCGAATTCCGCTACACCGGCGCGCCGCTGCCCGCGCTCAAGAGCCTGGACGGCGGCGAGCGCGTGCTTTACGCGGGGTCATTCAGCAAGGTGCTGTTTCCCGCGCTGCGGCTGGGCTATCTGGTGGTGCCCCCGGCATTGTGCGATGCGTTTGCCGCCAACGCGGCGCTCACCACGCCGGCGCAGGGCTGGATCGAGCAGGCCACGGTGACGGATTTCATCACGCAGGGGCACTTCAGCCGCCACATCAAACGCATGCGACAACGCTACGGGGAACGCCGCACGGCGCTCGCCGAAGCGTTGCGCGCGCGCCTGGCAGGCCGCATCGATCTGGCGCAACAAGCCGGCGGCATGCATCTGCTCGGCTGGCTTGAAGCCACGCGCGACGATCGCGGCATCTGCCGTGCGGCGGCCCGGCATGGGCTCGCGCCCGGAGCACTGTCGTTCTTCAGCATCGCACGAGCGATGCCGCCGGCGCTCGTGATGAGCTTCACGAACGTCGACGAATCGAGCGCCGACGACGTGGCACAGCGCCTTGCACGGGCCTTCGACGACGACGATCGCCGCCGCGCGGGCGGATAAGGCCAACGACATGGCGCGGCGCGAAAACCGATGCGTGATCGGTGCACGGTCGACGTATGAGCGCTCGTCGACACCCGTCTCGCTGTCCGGTGCACACAAGCGCCATGCCGCAACGCACCATGGTGCCGTTCACGTTTTTCGGGACACATCGTGCTTGTGCTGGCCGGTCGAGTCGGTGTATCGTTGCCGCAAAGCTAGCGCAGGGGTCCTGCAACGTGAGTTGTGGGTGAGAAATACCCTTAGAACCTGATCTGGATAATGCCAGCGCAGGGAGCGTAGAAGTTACTCGCCCCCGTTCATGCTCCTGAGCCGCTTTGCGCCGAATTTGTCGGCGTCAACACGTGCCCCGCCAGGAGACATTGCATGAACGCCAATCCGAAGTTCCTCTCAGCCAACGCGCGCGTGGACGAAGCCGCGATCGCACCGCTGCCCAATTCCCGCAAGATCTACGTGAGCGGCTCGCGCCCCGACATCCGCGTGCCGATGCGCGAGATCTCGCAAGCCGACACGCCGACGAGCTTCGGCGGCGAGAAGAACCCGCCGATCTTCGTCTACGACACGTCGGGTCCTTACACCGATCCGAACGCCAAGATCGACATCCGCTCGGGGCTGCCGGCACTGCGCGCCGCCTGGATCGACGAGCGCGGCGACACCGAAGCGCTGCCTGGACTCACTTCGGCCTACGGCCGCGAGCGCGCCGCCGACGCCGCCACCGCCGAGTTGCGCTTCCCCGGCCTGCACCGCACGCCGCGCCGCGCCAAGGCCGGCAAGAACGTGACGCAGATGCACTACGCGCGTCAGGGCATCATCACGCCCGAGATGGAGTACATCGCGATTCGCGAAAACCTGCGCCGTCAGGAATACATCGAGAGCGTGCGCCGCGCCGGTCCGCAGGGCGAGCGTCTCGCCAATCTGCTCTCGCGCCAGCACCCGGGCCAGCACTTCGGTGCGAGCCTCCCCGCCGAGATCACGCCGGAATTCGTGCGCAGCGAAGTCGCGCGCGGGCGCGCCATCATCCCGAACAACATCAACCACCCGGAATCGGAGCCGATGATCATCGGCCGCAACTTCCTCGTGAAGATCAACGCGAACATCGGCAACTCGGCCGTGACGTCGTCGATCGGCGAAGAAGTCGACAAGATGACGTGGGCGATCCGCTGGGGCGGCGACACCGTGATGGATCTGTCGACCGGCAAGCACATTCACGAAACGCGTGAGTGGATTCTGCGCAACAGCCCGGTGCCCATCGGCACGGTGCCGATCTACCAGGCGCTCGAAAAGGTCAACGGCAAGGCCGAAGAGCTGACGTGGGAAATGTTCCGCGACACGCTCATCGAGCAGGCCGAGCAGGGCGTCGACTACTTCACGATCCACGCCGGCGTGCGCCTCGCGTACGTGCCGATGACCGCCAACCGCATGACGGGCATCGTGAGCCGCGGCGGCTCGATCATGGCGAAGTGGTGCCTCGCGCATCACAAGGAGAGCTTCCTGTACACGCACTTCGAAGAGATCTGCGAAATCATGAAGGCCTATGACGTCGCGTTCTCGCTCGGCGACGGCCTGCGTCCCGGCTCGATCTACGACGCCAACGACGAAGCGCAGCTCTCCGAGCTCAAGACGCTCGGCGAACTCACGCAGATCGCCTGGAAGCACGATGTGCAGGTGATGATCGAAGGCCCGGGTCACGTGCCGATGCAGCTCATCAAGGAGAACATGGATCTCCAGCTCGAGTACTGCGACGAGGCCCCGTTTTATACCCTCGGCCCGCTGACGACCGACATCGCCCCCGGCTACGACCACATCACGTCGGGCATCGGCGCGGCGACCATCGGCTGGTACGGCACGGCCATGCTGTGCTACGTCACGCCGAAGGAGCACCTGGGCTTGCCGAACAAGGACGACGTGAAGGAAGGCATCATCACGTACAAGCTCGCCGCCCACGCCGCCGATCTCGCCAAGGGCCACCCGGGCGCGCAGATTCGCGACAACGCGCTGTCGAAGGCACGCTTCGAGTTCCGCTGGGAAGACCAGTTCAACCTGGGCCTCGACCCGGACAAGGCGCGTGAATTCCACGACGAAACGCTGCCGAAGGACTCCGCCAAGGTGGCGCATTTCTGCTCGATGTGCGGGCCGCATTTCTGCTCGATGAAGATCACGCAGGACGTGCGCGACTACGCCGCCAAGCAAGGCATTACCGACGAGGCTGCGCTCAAGCAAGGCATGGAAGTGAAGGCCGTCGAGTTCGTCAAGAGCGGTGCCGAGATCTATCGCCGCACCTGAGGCGCGAATCGCGAACGACTGGCTCACCGTGTGTGACCCGCCGCTCGCCTCGCCCGCATGAAGAAACGCCCGCAGCGATGCGGGCGTTTCCGTTTCCCCTCGGGAGTTGGCGTCCGGCGGACACAATCGGCAGTGCCGCGCGGTGCGGGCGACTCAGGCAGGCTTTGACGCGTCGGGCGTCGTGGCCGCCTCCGCGGTCGGCACGCCGAGCGCCGTGAGCCGGTTGCGCAACCGAAGCGCCGCCAAGTCGGGACGCAGCGTCGAGATGGAAGTCGCCAGCGCGACGAACGCCTGCGTGTCCGTCGCCGGCAGTTTGGCGGCATTCACCACGTCGCGATGCCGCATCCCCCAGTGCTGGTCGCCCAGTTGCTCGATACCGAGCGCGCACCGCGCCCATTCGTCGGTGCCGAGGCCCGCGGATGCCGGCAGGTCGTCGCGCACCGTCGCCTGATGCATCGGCATCGCGTCGGAGAAGGCCACACGCAACAGCCACGCGGTCGCGTCCGCCGACGGCAGTGCCCGGTGGCTCGCCTGCAGGCGGGTGTTCACGTCGCGAAGGAATCCCTCCGCAGGCTGGTGGACCTGGCATGCGTGGATCCATTCCTTCTTGCCGACCAGGCCCGACTTGCCCGTCCAGCGGCGTGCGGTGTCCGCGACCGTCCGCGTGACATCGGTCAGACCGACCTCGAACGGCACGGTGGCATTGCGTCCGTCGGTGCCGAGCAACGCGCCCTCGATGACGGACGCGCAGATCTGCGCCCCTTCGCTGCGAGAATCGGGCATCGCGACGGGATGATGCGCGAAGTCACCGGCATTGCCACGCGCGTTGCCTCGTCGCTCGCCCGCGCAGACAAACAGCGTCTGCAGCGCCGACGGACATAGCACCGCCTTCGCAGGCACACGCCCTTCGGGATCGAGCTCCGCCCTCAGGATGGAAAGCGGATCGCCGGGCTTGCCGTCCATCCCGGCGGGCGCGGGAGCGTTGCCCGGCCTGGGCTCCGGCGCATTTGCGGATGAGACTTTACACAAATCGTCGCACAGCTCGGTCGTCGGAAGGCAAGTCACGGGCTTGCAAAGATGCTCCGTGACCAGCCCTCTCGCGCTGCCGGCAAGGCTGTTGGCCAGGCGTATCAGGGGAAAGTTCTCCCACTTCACCTTGTCGAGCGAAAGATCGAGGCTGCCCAGGTCGGGCTTGGCCATGTTGCCCGGACCGATCGGATAGTTGTGCATGATGTCGTCCTCGGAAAGTGGCGTGAACGCGATGATTCACCGCGACTTCGACCGCATGTCGAAGCGGATCCACGATGCCCGAGCGTGGCGGCGGCGATTATCGTTTCTGCGCCGCCGAACGCGCGGCAGGTACACGCCACCGCCCGGAAGTAGACAGGCCATCCGCCCGACCGCAGGGCCCGGGAGGCAGCGTGCGGCGGTGCAACGGTGGCCTGGGCGGGCGTATCGGCGCGCCCCGAAGTTATGGCATGCTATTGGACAGGCGATACAGCCGACGGCTGACGCAACCCGCGAGACTTCGCGGACAGGCGTAGGCGGCAATGCTTGCTCGCCGCACACGCCGGGCCCGGCCCCTGGTCCGGCGCCCCAGCCCGAAGGCATCTCAAAATGATGGCCCCACCGGCCTTGTTTTGAAATGTCTCCTGTCACCGGCCCTCCGTCATGCGGACGGGTCCGGCCTACGTCGCTGCTGTGCGCCCGCTTTCGTACATACAGGGACATCAATATGAGTGGTTACGGCTTTCTCTTCAGTATCTTTTTGCTCGTCCTGGCGAGCGCCTTCTTTTCCGCCTCCGAAATTTCCCTCACGGCTGCCAAGCGCACCAAGCTTCAGGTGTTGATGGAAAAGGGCGACGCGCAAGCGGTCAAAGTGCTCGCGCTCAAGGAGCAGCCCGGCAATTTCTTCACCGTCGTGCAGATCGGCGTGAACGCGGTCGCCGTGCTGGGCGGTGTGCTCGGGGAGAGTTTCCTCACGGGCTATCTGTTCAGCTGGCTCTCGCCCGTCGCCGATCAGGCGCTCGCGCTACGGCTCGCGAGCATCGGCTCATTCCTGTTCATCACGATCGCGTTCATCCAGTTCGCGGATCTGATCCCGAAGCGGCTTGCGATGGTCAACCCGGAGCGCGTCGCGATGGCCATCATCGATCCGATGCTGCTCTGCCTGAAGGTGCTGCGTCCGCTCGTCTATGTCTTCAACGGCGTGGCCAACGTGTTCCTGCGCATCTTCAAGCTGCCGACGCATGCCATCGAGAACATCACCTCCGAGGACATCGCGGCGATGGTCGGCGCCGGTGCGGAGGCCGGCGTGTTGCGCAAGCAGGAACTGCATCTGATCGAAAACGTGTTCGAACTGGAATCGCGCACGGTCGGCTCGGTCATGACCTTCCGTGACGACGTGGTGTATTTCACCATCGCCGAGGAAGAACGCAGCATTCGCCAGAAGATCACGGAGAGCCCGCATTCGAAATATCTCGTGTGTCGCGACGAAATCGACAACGTGCTCGGCTACGTCGACTCGAAGGATCTGCTCCAGCGCATCGCGAGCGAAGACCTGTCGAGCGTGATCCGCAATCTGGATCGTCTGTACGCGAAAAAGCTGCTTGTGATCCCCGACACGCTCAACCTGTCCGAAGCGCTGGCCCGCTTCAAGGAAGCGCGGGAGAGCTTTGCCGTCATCATCAACGAGTACGGGCTGGTGGTCGGTGTGGTCACGCTCAACGACATCGTCGGCGCGCTCATGGGTGACGTCGTTCACCCCGCCGACGAAGACCAGATCGTGCAGCGCGATGAGCGCTCGTGGCTCGTTGACGGTGTGACTTCGGTGGAAGACGTGAAGAAAACGCTCGACATCGACGAGTTGCCGGGCGAAGGCGAGTACGAGACCATCGCCGGCTTCATGATCTATCAGCTCAAGCGCATTCCGAAAAAATCGGAAGCGACCGAAGCGGCGGGCTACAAGTTCGAAGTGGTCGACATCGACAACTACAAGATCGACCAGTTGCTCGTCACGCGCCTCGGTTCTGTTACCGAAGAAGCGGCGATTATCGCGCCCCCGACGGATCAGGCATCGTAGCGAGCACCTGCGTGAGCCGGTCGGTCAGTCCACCATCGCGCTGCGTCGGACGCGCGATGGCCGACGCGATCACCTGCCACGGCGCACAGACCCAAGCCTGACGGCGTGCACGTGTCACCCCGGTGTAAATGAGCTCGCGTGAGAGCACGCGGCTCGCCTGCTCCGGCAGCACGATCGCCACGCGCTCGAATTCCGATCCCTGAGATTTGTGAATCGTCATCGCGAACGCCGTCTCGTGCGCGGGCAGACTCGCCGGGGAATAGAGACGGTAGCCGCCGTCCGGGGTCGCGAATGCTACGCGCAACGTGCCCGACGGGCCCAGCGGCAGCGCGATGCCGATGTCGCCGTTGAACAGGTTCAGTGCATACTCGTTTTGCGTTACCAGGACGGGACGCCCGGCGAACCAGGCGCCGCCCCCCGCGCCGAGGGCGACGCCCGCGCGACGCGCCAGCACCGTGGTGAGCTGCGCGCCGAGAAACTCGACGCCACGTCGCCCGCCCCGTGTCGCGCACAGCACGCGAAACCGGCCAAATGCCGCGAACACCGGTTGCGCCACCATCGCGATATCCGCCGTCGTCGCCGCGGCCGGGTCGCCAAGCTGCCCGATCATCGTGACCGCGTCGGCCAGTGCATCGAGATATGCCGCATAGCCGTCGGCGAGCGCGTTCAGATTCGCTGGCGACAACTGAATTCCGCCATCCTCGCTGAGGAGTACGCGATCGGCAGCCGTGGTTTGCGGGTTTGCTCCTTCTAGCGATTCCGTCTTCACCAATGTCGATGCCGATGTCGATACCGATACCGACGCTGATGCCGACGCATCCGCCACGGTGAACTCCCTGCGAGCCTCGATGACCTTGCCTGCCTTGATCGCCGTGGCGAGCCGGCCGATGGCCGAGTGCGAACCGAAGCGATAATTGCGCTCCAGCCAGACCACCGTATCCTCGAGCCCCCGCGCCGCGCGCGACGCCTCGCCGGAGGCCAGCGGCCCCGGCGGCGGCGGTTCGCCTTGCGGCCATTCGAGCGCATCCAGCAACCGCGCCCGCATCCCGGGCGAGAACGAGCGCTGCGCACTCAGTTCGCCGAACACCGCCCCCGCCTCCACGGCCGCCAATTGGTCCTTGTCGCCGAGCAGGATCAGACGCGCGCCATCCGGCACGGCTTCGAGCAACTGCGTCGCCATCGACAGATCGATCATCGACGCCTCGTCCACGACGATCAGGTCGTACGGCAGCGGATTGCCCGCGTGGTGACGGAAGCGTCTGCCCACCTGCTCCGCCGACTCCGGCAGCACGCCGAGCAAGCGGTGCAACGTCACGGCCGCGTCGGGCAACGCCTGGCGCACCGTTTCGGGCAGATCCTGGCGCGCCGTCAGCGCTTCCTGCATGCGCTGGGCCGCCTTGCCCGTGGGGGCTGCGAGCGCGACGCGCAAGTTAGCGTCTCTCTCCAGCAGACATGCCAGCAGCCCAACCACCGTCGTTGTCTTGCCCGTGCCCGGACCGCCGCTGAGCACCACCAACGAGCGCTGCAGCGCCAGTGCCGCCGCGGCCATCTGCCAGTTCGGTTCGTGCTTGCCATCGGGGCCGACGAGCACGCCATCGCCGAAATAGCGGCGCAGACGAGCGCGATCGTCAGGCGTGATCGACATGTGGCCACCCGCCGCCAGCTTGCGCCCCAGGGCCGCCGCCAGACGCGCCTCGTAGCCGTAATAGCGCGCCAGATAAAGCCGGTCGTGCTCATCGAGCAACAAGGGGAAAGCGTCTGCCTGAGCGTCGCCCGCAAGGGCAAATGCGAGACTTGCCGGGGCGCAGAGGCCACTGCCGAACAGGGCATCGCGCCAGACGGACAGCGCCGGCGCATCGCCGGGAAACAGTTCGCCGCTCGCTTGCGCGTCGAGCAGGTTGTCGAGGGGTACACACACGTGGCCTTCGGCGGTCGCAAGGCTGACGGCAAGTGCCGCCCGCCAGACATACCGGCACGTGACGTCGTCAACCCCGCGTCCGCGCGCGAGCAATGCCATGCGGCGCGCGAAGCCCTGCGCGAGCCGTACGCCCCCACTGTCGGCCAGCGGTGTGCCGGAAGCGCCATTGGTATGGTCGCCATGCCCGGCATGCCCCACATGGAACATGTCGCCCTTATCGCGCCTGACGGCCGCCTTGCCAGTGCCGCTCGAAGTACGAATGTCGCTCATGCGTCCTCCCCCGGCGCAGCCCCTGCATTGCCTTGCCCGATGATCGTGTCGTTCGCATCGAGCGCATCGAGCCCATCAAGCGACAGGGCCTCGGCCAGCGCGCTGTTCTCGCCCGCGGCAAACAACCGATCGAGCGCATCGACCATTTCGCGCGATGGTTTGTCGAAGAACACGCCGGGGACTTCGTCACCGGCCAGATGCGCGCTCGCCCAGTCTGGGCGAACGCCACGCACGAAAAGATAAAGACTGCCCGCCATGTCGCGATCGTAATCGTAGTCGGGCAAACGGCGCCGCAAGTAGCGATGCAGCGCCAGCGTGTACAGCAGGTATTGCAGGTGATAGCCGTGTTCGGCCATCGCTTCACGCAATCCATCTTCGCCGTAGTTCTCGGGTGCGGTACCGAGGTAGTTCGACTTCCAGTCGAGAATCCACCACTGGCCGCCGTGACGGAACACAAGATCGATGAAGCCCTTCAGATAGCCCCGCAACACCGTCGCGTCGAGCGGCAGATCCGGATAGCCGAACTGGCGCAACACGCCGCGCAGCGCATCGAGCGACACCGCGTCGGCCGGATAGGTGAACTCCATTTCGGTGAGGCGCTCCGACATCGCGACGTCGGCCAATTGCAGCCCCGGGCGCAGAGGTGTCGTCACCGTATCGGCCAGCATGTTCATCATCATCGCGCGCCAAACGTCGTTCTGCTCCGCGCCCCGCCCCGGTGGCCGCTCACGCAACGCACGTGCAACGGCGTGCGGCCATTGCGAGCGCGACTGGAAATCGGCCAGTTCGAAGACACGGTGCAGGCTCTCGCCGGCTGCGGGACCGCGCGGGAAACGCAGGATGTCGTCCGCTGGCGGCCAGGTATCGTCCCCCGTCGGCGGCAATGCAAACGTCGGCCCGGCGTTGGCCTGCGCATCGTAATCGGGGCGCGTGCGCTCCGGCGCGCTCAATTGACCGCCGCCAAGTTGCGGCCCCGTGTGCATCCCGGCCAACAGACCGGAGAAGCTGCCGATGCGCCAGACTTCCCGCAGTGCCCGCGTACTCGAGCGCGTGGTCAGTTCGGGCGGGGCCTCGTGCGCGACGCGCGTCTCCGTATCGAGCGCATCCCCCATGGGCAGCGGTGTCATCCCGATCGGACCGCTGGCGAGCGCCTTCCACGCCGAGCGGATCGTCTGCACTCGCTCGTCGGTGTCGAGCGTCGAGGCAATCCACGCATCGAACGCCATGCCCTGCCCGGCGGCGAGCCAGTTGAGCATCCCGCCGCAAGCCTCCTTCACGCTCCTGCGCGATGCATAGATGCCCGCCGCCAGATAGCAGCGGTAGACGGCGCGCGTGAGCGCCACGTACAGCAAGCGCACCTGCTCCGCCGACTGCTCGCGGCGCAATGCGGCTGCCGCCGGCGTACCCTTGCCCGCCGCGTCGGTGAAATCGATCACGGCCGTCGGGCCATCGTGGTATTCGAGCCCGTCGAGGCTGCCGCCGTCGCGCACTGCGCCGTCCCAGAGGAATGGACAAAAGACCACGCCGTACTCCAGCCCCTTCGACTTGTGAACGGTCACGATCTGCACGAGATTCTGGTCCGACTCGAGCCGCAACTGCGCCTCCTCGCCGCCGCTTGCGTTGCGCTGCGAGGCCAGCCAGCGCAGCAGCGCGGGCATGCCCGGCTGCTCGGCCCAGCGCGCCTGCGCGAGTTCGGCCAGGTGCATGAAGTTCGTGAGACGCCGCTCGCCACCGGCCTGCGCCACCAGGCGCGCGGCCAGTCCCAGTTCGCGCATCAGCGTGCGCCACATCGCGGAGAAGCCGCGCTCGATCCACAACTGGCGATACCGTTGCAGGCGCTCGATCCACGCGATCGCTTCGGCGTCGGACGCTTCGCTCGTCTGCATGCGGTAAAGCGCCGTGGCATCGAGGCCGAACAACTCGGTCGCCAGTGCAGCCCGCAGCGCGCGCACGTCCCCCGGCGACTCGACCGCCCGCAGCACACGCAGCAGCGTTTCGGCCTCCTCGCTCGCGAACACGGAATCCTGCGTGAGTTCGACGCTGCCCACCGCATGCTCGGCGAGCATCGCTTTCATCAGCGCACCCTGACGGTGCGTCTGTACGATCACGGCGATGTCGCCCGGGGCCAGCGGCCGCTCGCCGATGCACACGTCGCCGCGTGATGCGCCCGCCAGCAAGCGGGCAACCTCGGCGGCCGTCGCCCTGGCGCAAGCTTGCTGCGCCTCGTCTTTCGACAGCGGTTCGTCGTCCGGCAGCCACCAGACGGTCAGATCGGCAACGCTGCGCACGTCCGACAACGGCGCGCGCCGCCGCGATCCCGGACGCACCGGCGGATAGTCGAGCCCGTCGAGCACGAAGGCCCTGTCGTTGGCGCCGAAAAGCCGGTTGCCCGCCTCGATGATGGCCGGCGTCGAGCGCTGATTGACGGCAAGCGTATAGGCCGCGTCGGCATTCTCGCGCGCCGCGAGATAAGTGTGCAGATCCGCCGCGCGGAAGCTGTAGATGGCCTGTTTGGGATCGCCGACCATGAACATCGGCCCACGCCCCTCGTCGTCGGCCGCTGCATCTCCCTGTCCGTACACCGCACTGAAAATGGCGAACTGCAGCGGGTCGGTATCCTGGAACTCGTCGATCAACGCACACGGATAACGCGCTCGCAGTGCCTGCGCGAGGTCGGGATGCTGTGCGAGCGCACGCGCGATATTGCCCAGCAGATCGTCGAACGACACCACGCGCAGTTCGCGCTTGCGCTGCGCGAGTTGCTCGGGCGCATGCATCAGCCACTCGCGCAGGATGCGCAACCACTGCATTGCATAGCGCTCGTCCGCATCGGCGCGGGCGCGCACGAGCATGTCGGCCATCTCGAAGAAGCGATGCTCCGGCGGCGTCTCGCCCTTTTTGATGTCCTTCGCGAGACGCGTCGACGTGAGCAGCTCGGCCTTCGGGCTCAACAGCGCGCCAACGTCGCGCGCATTCAAATAGCGTTGCCAGGCGCCCACCGCCTGGGCAAGCGACGCCTCGTGATAGATGTTCTTCCTGTACGCCGGCAACGCCGCGCGCATCAGATCGGCAATCGCCGACGCTTCCGCCTCCCAGCACTCGTACGCCGCGCGATAGGTGGCAAGCAACGTCTCGTCTTGCAACGTCCGGGCGTCCGCGTCCAGGGCCACCGGCCAGCGCAGCGCCGACATCGGCTTTTTCAGGCGGCGGGCCAACTGATCGGTGAGCGTGCCCGGCGAACGCTTGCGATCGACCAGCCACGCGGCGAACCCGTCGTCCTGCGCCGCGAGGGGTTCGACCACGCGACGCCAGAACTCGACGGCCAGATCGTGGCGCACACCGTTGTCGTCCGGCACCAGTTCGTAGGCGAACGGCAGGCCGGCCGCAAACGGCACCTCTGCCAGCGCGCGCTGGCAGAAGCCGTGGATCGTGTGGATCGACGCCTGATCGAAGCCGCGCAAAGCCGTTTGCAGACACGCGCGAATCGCCTTGGGCGTCATGTCTGCGCGTTCGACCAGCCCCGCGATCATCACGTTGAATAGCGGGTCGTCGCTCGCATTGGGATCGAAGTCGGGGAATCCGTCGTCTCCGTCTTCTTCGTCCGACGTCTGCCCGTCGTCGTCATCGAAGACGGGCGCCATCGCGGCAACCAGTCCCGCCAGACGGTCGCGAATGCGCTCGCGCAGTTCGGCCGTTGCCGCGTTGGTGAAGGTGACGACGAGAATCTGTTCGACCGTCAGTTGCTTCTCGAGCAACAGACGCACGTACAGCGCGCAGATGTTCCACGTCTTGCCCGTCCCGGCGGAGGCCTCGATCAGACACACCCCATCGAGGTCGCAATGGAATACGTCGAGGTCGATGAGCTGCGTCATGCGCCCTCCACGAGTTCGAGATGTTGCATCAGCGGACCGAAGATCGCGTTGGCCAGCAGGTCGAATGGAGACGCCAGCGGGTCTTCCACACCTCGCCAGAGCAGGCGGGTGTAGGGGTCGTCCGCATCGCCGCGCGCAAATGCGGAGCCTTGCCACGCGCTCTCGGCCTCGGCAGGCTTACCCGTACTTGCAAGTTTCCACGCACTGCGCGCGAAGAATGGCAGCGGACGCGTCTGTCCCAATCGATACAGCGCCACCCATTGCCCCAGCAATGCGGCAGCGTCCTCGACGGGCCTCAACGCAAACGTCTCGTCCTCGCCGTACCACAGCGTGCGCGCGGCAATGTCCTCGCCTGCCTGCTCGGGCTGCTGCAGATGCGCGCACAAGGCGAGATGCGAGAGCCATGCGGCCAGCAGATCGCTCGGGCGCATGCTCCCGTACCGGTACATCACAAGGCCATACCGCGACACCGGGGCGAGGCGCCCCTGCAGCAGGCAGGCGGCAGACAGCGTCGCATCGCCATGCCAAACGGCGTCGGTCGATTCGCGCCACGTAGCGGGCAACGCCGGTTGTAGCGGCAGCGTCACCAGCAATTCCCGGGTGCCTTCGGCTTGCGCCTGCCTGACCTGCGAGGCCAGCGCCCGCAGGCCGCCCAATTCGCGTCGGCGCCAAACGGCGCCCGTGGCGCCACCAGGCAGTTCATGACTGACGTTGGCGATACGTTCAACGACTTCGGCATGCGTATGCGCGTCATGCCCATCGTGCCGCAACAGGCGCGGCAACAGTCGGGCCGCCAGCGCATCACGTCCGGCCCAGTCGAGCACGAAGGGCTCTTCGTCCTCGACCTCGGTGAGCATGTCGCCCAGCGAAAGGCCGAGCCGGTCGCGCGCCCACGCCCTGCCAGGATGGCGCCAGAAACGCAGCAGGTCGTCGAGCGTGAGATGGGTCTGGGCGACCGCGGGCAGCGCTTCGCGCACAAACGGCGCGGCCTGGGCGTCCGGCAACGCAGACGCGAGTTGCTCCGCCAGTTTCTGTGCGGCTTCGCCGTTGGACACGTCGTAGCTGTACAGCGACGCGTCACGTCCGTCGAAATAAGCCGGGGAGAACGGCTGCAGCGGATGCAGCACGACCAGCCTCTCGCGCGCCTCGCGCTGCTCCTCGAGCGTGTAGCCCTGCGACATCGGGGCGAGCATCTGGCCGGTGAAGTCCAGCAACTCGTCCACGGCCGTGGAGGGCGGCAGCGGCGCGTTGTCCCGCACACTCCGCCCCGTATAGGTGATGAGAAACCGGTCCTGCGCGCTGAGCATCAGGTCGAGGAAGAGATTGCGCTCGTCGTCGCGCCGTTGACGATCGCCGCGCTGCGGCAGGGCCCGCATCAGGTCGAATTCGTCGACGCGCACGCGGCCCGGCAGCACGCCGTCGTCCATGCCCAGCATGCACACCACGCGATACGGCAGCAGACGCAGGCTCGGAATCGCGGCAAACGTCACGCGGCCGGACGGAACGCCACCGCGTGTCGGGTCGTCGAGCGCGTCGGCGAGCACGCGGGCGACCACCGCCACCGGCACGCGAATCTGCGGCGCGCCGTCAGCAATCGCGGAACCGATCTGTTCGATGGCCAAACGCACCTCGGCGACATCATCGGCAAAACGGGGTTCGTCCGAAAAGAACTGCTCCAGCATCGCGAGCAGTTGATCGCGCCACGCAATGCCCGTTCGCTCCGTTTGCAGCGCCACGGTCGTCGCATCGAGGTCGTCCACGAGCCGCGCCAATTGACCGAGCAGTTCGGCACGCCCGCCTTCGATGCCGCCGACCGGGAGCCAGTCGTCCACGGGCAGCGCGTCGTCCGGCAGCGCATAGCCGAGGAACAGCCGCATCATGGCATCGCCGAGCGTGTGGCGCTCCAGCGCATGCGCCCCTCCTGTCTCGTCCTGCATACCGTCGCCCGGGGCGTTGGTGGCGAGGGTGGCGAGGGTGGCGAGGGTGGCGGGGGTGGCGGGGGTGGCGTTTGGGGCGCTCGGGGCGTCCAGCCGCAGCAGCGCATCGCCGCGCCAGCCGCGCCGGGCGCCTGCCGCGTGCAGCCAGTTCTGAATCGAGTCGAGCACGTTGCCGCCGAGATCGTAGCGTTGTGCGATGGCTTCCGTGCGGGCCAGTTCGATGAGGCTCGACGCCGCCACGCGCTGCTGCGGCAACGCCAGGATCGCCGAGAACGCGCGTGCGACCGGGTTGGTGCGCGTCGGCGGCAAGCCGGTGACGAGGTAGGGAATGCGCGGCGTCGCCGTACCGAATACCGCGTCGATGAGCGGCGCGGCGCGGCCAAGGTCCGGCACGGTGATCAGGACGTCGTCCGGGCGCAAATCGGGAATCTCGTCGAAACATGCCAGCAGCCGGTCGTGCAGCACCTCGATCTGCCGCGCCAGACTGTGGCAGACATGCACCTGCACCGACCCATCCGCGGTGACGCCGTCCGGCGCACCATGACGGCCATCGTCGAGCGTAAGGATGCCGTTCTGAAGCGCGGCGAGCAGCGTCGGGGCCGGGTTCGGCTGAAAGAGCGCGTGGTCCTCCACCGCCTGCGGCGCGAGGTCGGCATAGAGCGCATCGATATGCGACTGCGTCTGGCGGCCCCATTCGGCCAGCAGCGGATGCCCCACTTCCCGGTGCGCCGCGCCGTCGCGCTGCGTGAGGTACGACAGCCGCGACGGCGGCACGATGTCGAACCAGTAGCTCTCGCAGGGATTGAGCGCATACAGATGCACGTCGATCAGGCGCGACATCGCCTTGAGCAACGCCATCGAGAGCGGCGGCATCGACGACAGGGCAAAGACCGACACGCGCGACGGCCATCCCTGCGGCACGGTCTCGGGAGTCAGTTCCCCGATGCGGTCGATCGCCCGCAGCGTCGGATGGCGCTCACGGATCTCCAGATGGGCCAGCACCTGCCGCCAGAGCGCGCTCTGCCAGGCTTCGTCGGCGCGTTGCACGTCGCCCCAGCCGGATGCGGCGCCCGGATCGATCGCGGCGCCGGACTGCCATCGTTCCAGCCAGCCCGGCCGATACGTCAGATACTGATCGTAGATATGCGCGAGCCGCTCGGCCAGTTCGAAGCGCATGACGTCGTCCGCCTCGGACAGATAGCCGGCCAGCCTCGGCGAGGCCGCCACCCACGGTTGCGCCAGACATTGGTACAACGGCCAGACGAGCCGGTCGGGCGCGAACGGCGAGCTCTCCGGCACCGTCAGCAGCTTGCCCGCCATGTCCCACAACCATTGTGCGAGATAGGTCAGGCGCACGTTCGCGCAAACGCCGAAGACGTCCGCATAGTCGAGCTCCAGCCGGCGGCGCACCGCCACACTTGGCACGACGATGGTTTCCACGTGCAGTGGGTCGCCGGGCGAGCGCGCCAGATCGCGCAGCAAAGCGGCTTCGAGCGTGGTGAACCGGTTGGAAAAGAAGAGATGGAGCATGCGGGCGTGGCGGCTGAGCGAGTCTGTTCGCAAGGATAGCAAATGCCCCGTGGAACGGTGGATCGGGCAGTTCCGAAAACCTGCCCCATCATGCGTGACGCGTCCGCGCGCCGTGCCGCCGGCACACCCGCCCGCCGCTTGTAACCGGCAGTATCCCCTCTTCGCGGCGCGCGGGGCTTCGGCTAGACTCTGTCTGCGCCGCGCCCTTCCCCATCGCGCGGCCGGCTTTGCTGCGGAACCCCTCGCCCCGGACGCATGGACTACCAGACCGATATCAAGAAGTTCCTTTACAGCCATTACTTTTTCAGCGGCACCCGGCAGGCGGTGGGCGTCGTGATGCCCGCGCTCGTGTTGTTCTGGGGAATGGATCAGCATCTGCTCGGCATCGAA
Organism: Pandoraea pulmonicola; assembly: GCF_000815105.2. Taxonomy (NCBI): domain Bacteria; kingdom Pseudomonadati; phylum Pseudomonadota; class Betaproteobacteria; order Burkholderiales; family Burkholderiaceae; genus Pandoraea; species Pandoraea pulmonicola. The sequence continues at coordinate 4,606,641 of NZ_CP010310.2, forward strand.
GTCGCCTCCGGCGCCCTGTGCGCGAGCGTGGTGGATATCAACGGCCCGCTGCGCCACAAGCACACGGAACTCCTCAGCTGCACGCTGCTCGGCGCGCTCACGGTGCTCATCACCGGCATGGCCACCGCCGCGCAGCCGTGGCAACTCTGGCTCACCACGCTGATCCTGACGTTCGGGCTGTCGATGCTCGTGATCTACGGCTATCGCGCGTCGCTCGTGAGCTTCGCCTGCCTGATGATGATGGTGCTCAACGTCGAGGCGGATCTGACCCGGCACCAGGCCGTGCTCGATGCGGGCGCCGTGCTCGCGGGCGGCCTCTGGTACACCTACTTCAGCCTGGTCGTCTGCCGCGTCTGGTGGTTTCGCATCGAGCAGCAGACGCTCGCCGAGTGCTTCTTCGTCACCGCGCAGTACCTGGACGCCAAAGCGGCGTTCTACGACACCTCGACCGATATCGACGAATGCTACCGGCGGCTCATCGCCGCCCAGGTCAACGTTGTGGAAAAGCAGCAGGCGGCGCGCGAGATCATCCTGCGCAACCTCCCACGGCTGCGCACCGGTACGTTGGAACCGCGACGCACGATGCTGTTCAACCTGTTCATCAACATCGTCGACCTGCATGAGGTCGTGGTGTCGGTGCACACCGACTACCCGATGCTGCGCCGCGAGTTCGCCAATAACGACGTGCTCCTTTTCTTCCGCGACATGATCCGCAAGATCGCGAACGAGGTCGATGCGATCGGTTATGCCATCGCGACCAACGAGCCGTCGCGCGCGCAACGCAGCTGGCGCGCGGAGTTCCGCGCCATCGAGTACGAGATCGAGCTCATGCGCAAGCAGGGCCTGCCGCAGCGCGCGCCCGAGGCCTACCAGGCCGTCGCGAGCACCTTCCGGCGCGTGTGGAGCAGCACGCGCGTGGTCGAGCGCATGCATCGCAACACGAATCTGGCAACCGCCGGCTCGGCCACGGAAATGCAAATCGACCAGGCGCTCGTGCGCTTCACGTCGCGGCAGAGCTTTTCACCGAAACTTCTCTGGAAGAATCTGACGTTCTCCTCGCCGAGCTTCCGCCATGCGCTGCGCGTGACGATCGCCATCACGGCGGGGCTGATCATCTGCGAGAACTGGTCATTGCTCGCGGGACAGGCCCACAGTTACTGGGTGCTGCTCACGATCATCGTGATTCTCAAGCCCGGTTTCAGCCTGACGAAGCAGAAAAATGCGCAGCGCCTGACGGGCACGCTCGTCGGGTGCGTGAGCGTGCTGATCATCCTCGCGTTCGTGCACAAGCCCTGGGTGCTGCTCGCCCTGATGTTCTTCTGCATGGTCATGGGCAACAGCCTGTCGTTGTTCAACTACGGGCTGTCGGTGGTGTTCATGTCGTCGTATGTGCTGCTGCTGTTCCACTTCCTGCTGCCGGGGTCGCTGTCGGTGATCGGCGAGCGCGCCATCGACACGTTGATCGGCTCGGCCGTGGCGCTGGTGTGCTCGTATCTCTTCCCGTATTGGGAATACCGCCTGATGGGGCCGCTCATTCGCAATGCGGTGCAATCGACGCGCGCCTATCTCGAGTCTTGCGCCGGCCGCGACGGCAAGCGCGACGATTTCGCCTATCGCATGGCGCGCAAGGACATGCACATCGCCTTCGGGAATTTCGGGGCGGCGTTCAAGCGGATGATGCTCGAGCCGAAGTCCAAGCAGGTCTCGGTGGGCGAGCTCAACGATCTGCTCGTGCAGAACCATGTGATGGCGTCCTACATCACGGGCATGGCGGAGGTGTTGCCGCGTCAGATCGCGGCGGACAAGAGCGGAGAACTGGGGCAGGTGGTGTCGGCGATCAGCGATCTGCTGTCGCAGGCGGTGGCGGCGCCGGCGGCGTCGGTGCCGACGGATACCCAGGCGGCGAGCGAAGCCATGCGCGATTACACACGGCGGCTCGACGCGCTCGTCGTGAGCCAGGAGCAGCAGCCCGACGCGCCCGAAGCTCACGTGCAGGAGATCAAGCAGGTGGTGCATCAACTCAAGCAGATGCTGCGGGCGGGAGAACTGATCCTGCGGGATATGCGGGCGATTCGTCTACCGGCCTGACGCCCGCTTCATGCCGAGGACGGCGTGGGCCGCTGCGGCCGACAAGCGCGCCTCACGTGATGCCGGTCCGTGTGGCGTAGTGATAGAGATCGACGTCGCGATCCAGACCCAGCTTGCGCATGGCGTTCGTCTTTTGCGAGCTGACGGTCTTCACGCTGCGGCTGAGCTTGAACGCGATCTCGCTGATGGTGAGACCCGACACGAAGAGTCGCACCACCTCCACCTCGCGCCCCGAGAGCTTCGACGCGTCGATCTCGGTGTCATCGACCACGGAATCGTGCAACCGGGTCGCGAGCCCGGCGGGGATGTAACGACTGCCATCGGCCACCACGCACACGATGTCCGCGATCGAACTCTGCTCGTCGAGCTTCGAGAGTATCGAATGCACGCCCAGCTTGAGCATGCCGCGCAGGATCGCCAGGTTTTCCAGCATCGTCACGACAATGATCTTGATGTTCGGGAAGTACCGCCGAACGTAGCCGATGAGAAAGAGGCCGTCCTTGAAATGGCCGCCCGGCATCGAGAAATCGGTCACGAGAATGTCGCATGGCGCTCTCGCAAGCAGGCTCACAAGTTCGGACGAGTTGGCCGCCTCGCCCACCAGTTGAATCATGTCCCGCTCTTCGAGCAGTCGCCGTATTCCATAACGCACTATCGGATGGTCGTCCGCGACCACGACGTTGATCGTCATCGTTGTCTCTCCCCCTATTCGTCATCTGGCAAACCGTGGACGGTGCTCGTCGCACCGTACTTCGCGCGGCTGTGGCAGCGAAGCGAATCCATTCTGGCAAAAAGGAAACGGGCGAACCTGCTGGGAATCGTCACATTACCGTGACGTCGGGACATCGCTGCCACGCGGTGTGGTCAACCCGCGTGAGCCCCGCATGCTGCCCGATAGAGCGGGTACTGCGACCTAGAGGCTTGTCGGGACGCGGGCAGACGTGAAATTGCACAGCGGCGCGGCGACATCGTCTGTGCTACTCGCGTTACCGGCCTTCGGACGATTCTTCGCGCGAGCTTCCGCCTGTCCGATTGGGAAGTTCGGAAATACCTTAAACATTGGGACCTGAACCGGCCGCACGGCGCGTTACTCCTGCGCGGCGGCGCCAGAGTTGCGTTCCGCACCCTCTGCGCTGCCTACGCTTCCTGCGCTTCCTGTGCTTCCCGCGGTCGGTGCACTCGCCGTGCCGGCTACGCTTGCAGCGGTCGCCGCATCGCCCGCCAGCCCGTGCCAGCCACCGCCCAGCGCCGTCACGAGCAGCACGTTCGCGGTGAACTGGCGGCCGAGAATCGTGAGCGCCGTCCGCTCGGAAGTGTAGGCCGTCGTCTGTGCGGTAAGCACATTCTGGAATCCGACGGTGCCCGCCTTGTATTGGTTGAGGATGAGTTGCAACGCGTCGCGCGACGACTGCACCGCCTGGTTCTGCACGGCCGCTTCGCGTCCCAGGTAATTGAGCGCCGCGAGATTGTCCTCGACCGACTGGAACGCCGCGAGCACCGTCTGGCGATAGGTCGCCACCTGCGCGTCGTAGGCCGCGATCGCCGCATCGGTCTGCGCGCGACGCAGGCCACCGTCGAAAAGCGTTGCCGCCAGCGCGGGGCCGACCGACCAGAAGCGGCTCGGCAGCGTCAGCCAGTTGGCGAAGCTGCTGCTCTGGAAACCACCCGTCGCCGAGAGCGTCAGCGCGGGGAAGAAGGCGGCCTTGGCCACGCCGATCCTGGCGTTCGCGGCGGCCACGGCCCGCTCGGCCGACGCGACGTCGGGGCGACGCTCCAGCAACTGCGACGGCAAGCCCACCGGCACCGGCGGCAATGCCGCACGCAATGGCGCCGGCGCAAGCGAGAACGCCGCGGGCGCCTTGCCGACGAGCAGCGCGATCGCATGCTCCAGTTGGGCTCGCGTCACCTCGATATCGATGGCGGCCGCCTGCGCCGACTGGAGCTGGGTCTGCGCCTGAATCACGTCCGAGCGCTGTGCAACGCCGACCGCGTACTGGTTCTGCGTGAGCTTGAGCGTCTGCTCGTACGCGCTCACCGTGCGATCGAGCAATGCCTTCTGCGCGTCCGTCACACGCAGGTCGAAGTAGTTCTGCGCGAGCAGCGCCTGCGCGGACAGACGCGCATTGGCCAGATCGGCCGCGCTCGCCTCGGCGCTGGCGTTGCCGGCCTCGACCGAGCGGCGCACGCTGCCCCAGATGTCCGGCTCCCAGCTTGCGGTGCCCGACAGGCTGTAGCTGTTCGAAATGCCGCCCGCGCCGGCGCCGGACACGGCCGTGTTACTCACGCGCGAGCTGCTGCGCGTGAGGCTCGAATTCGCACCGATGGTCGGGAAAAACGCTGAGCGCGCTTGCGACGCCACCGCCAGCGCCTGCCGGTAATTGGCCTCGGCCGCCTTGATGTTCTGATTGTTGACGTCGACCTGCTGCATCAGATCGGCAAGCACCGGGTCCTGATAGATCGACCACCATTCGCCCTTGGCGAGCGCGTCGCCCGGCTCGGCGATCTTCCAGTCCCCCGTTTCCTTGAACGCGGCGGGCGTGTCCATTTCCGGGCGCACGTAGTCCGGCCCCACGGCGCAACCCGCGAGCCACAACACGGCGCTCGCCGCCAGAAACGCCGCCGTGCGGCGCGCGCGCGGCGACGCCCCCGCCCTCCTCTGACGCCCCGCCGCGGCGCGGGCGTGAGAACGAATGAGCGGGACTTGACGATTCAGGGTACGAGACATGGCACACATCGGCCCATCGGCCGGGACAGGAGTTACGGGAGACGCATCGGTGCGCGTGCCGACGACTCCATCGGCACATCCACCGGAGACGACAGTAGCGTGGGCGACAGGGAGCGCTCCGCGCACAGGACGAACGGCATCAGCCATGGCCAACCTCCCCGACGTCGCTCTTGCCGCTCTGGCCGCGCGCACGCCAACGCGCCCAGCGCAGGCGCAAACGATCGAGATACAGGTACACCACCGGTGTCGTGTAAAGCGTGAGTACCTGGCTGACGAGCAGGCCGCCCACGATCGAAATCCCCAGCGGCTGACGCAGTTCCGCACCGTCCCCGGTGCCGAGCGCGAGCGGAATCGCGCCGAGCATGGCGGCCATCGTCGTCATCATGATCGGACGGAAACGCAGCACGCATGCGTGATAGATCGCATCGCGCGGCGCCATGTTCTGCCGGCGCTCGGCCTCCAGCGCGAAGTCGATCATCATGATCGCGTTCTTCTTGACGATGCCGATGAGCAGAATCACGCCGATGAGCGCGATGATGCTGAATTCCGTATTGAACAGCAGCAGCGCGAGCAGCGCCCCCACGCCCGCCGACGGCAGCGTCGACAGAATGGTGAGCGGGTGGATATAGCTCTCGTAGAGCACACCCAGCACGATGTACACCGTGAGCAGCGCCGTCAGAATCAGAATCGGCTGCGACGACAATGCCGACTGGAACGCCTGCGCCGTCCCCTGGAAACTGCCTTGCACCGACGTGGGCATGCCCAGGCGGCTCACCGCATCCTTGATCGACGCCTGCGCCTCGGAGAGCGACACGCCCGGCGGCAGGTTGAACGAAATCGTGCTCGCGGCGAACTGCCCCTGGTGCGACACGCCCAGCGCGGTGTTCGTCGGGCGGTAGCGCGCGAACGCCGAGAGCGGCACCTGCGCGCCGGTGGACGTCACCACGTAGATATCCTTGAGCGACTCCGGACTCTGCCACCACTGCGGCGCAACCTCCATCACCACCTTGTACTGGTTGAGCGGGTTGTAGATGGTCGAGACCTGCCGCTGCCCGAACGCGTCGTTGAGCACGTTGTCGATCTGGCTCATCGTCAGGCCCAGTCGCGATGCCTGATCGCGATCGACGTCGAGTGTCGTCTGCAGGCCCTTGTCCTGCTGGTCGGTATTCACGTCCACGAGGTTCGGCAGACGCGAAATCGCATTGCGCACCTTCGGCTCCCACTCGCGAAGTTGCTGCAGATCGTCGGCCTGCAAGGTGTATTGGTACTGCGCGTTGCTCGAGCGCCCGCCCACGCGAATGTCCTGCACGGACTGCAGGTAGAGCATCGCGCCCGGCTCCTTGGCCAGCTTGCCGCGCAGGCGCGCAATCACCTGATCGGCGCTGGTCTTGCGCTCGCCCAGCGGCTTGAGCGTGACGAACATGGAGCCGCCGTTGCGGTTCGAGCCGCCCGTGAAGCCGGTGACGGTCGTGACGTCCGGGTCGGCCTGCACGATCCTGATGAAATCGGCGAGCTTCTTCTCCATCGCCTGGAACGAGATCGCCTGATCGGCCTGAATGAAGCCGATCATCCTGCCCGTGTCCTGCTGCGGAAAGAAGCCCTTCGGCACCACGGTGTACAACCAGACATTCAGGCAGATGGTCGCGAACAGGATGACGAGCATCAGCGGCCCGTGCCGCAGCGCCCATGCCAGCGAGCGCTCGTACTCGCGCAACATGCCCTCGAACATGCGCTCGGTCCACTCGCCCATGCGCGTCCAGACCGTGCGACGCGGCGGCGGCTCGGGCGCGAGCGGCGCCGTCCCAACGGGCACGCCCGGTGCGGGCTTGCCCTTGAGCAAGCGCGCGCACATCATCGGCGTGGTCGTGAGCGAGACGACCAGCGAGACCATGATGGCCGCCGTGAGCGTCACCGCGAACTCGCGGAACAGGCGGCCGACAATGCCGCCCATGAGCAGCAGCGGGATGAATACCGCCACCAGCGAAATGCTCATCGACAGCACCGTGAAACCCACTTCGCGCGTCCCCTTGAGCGCCGCCGCGAAGGGACTCAGCCCCTCCTCGATATGCCGAGAGATGTTCTCCAGCACCACGATGGCGTCATCGACGACGAAGCCCGTCGCAATGGTCAACGCCATGAGCGACAGGTTATCGAGGCTGAACCCGCACAGATACATGATGCCGAAGGTGCCGATCAGCGAGACCGGCACGGCCACGCTCGGGATCAGCGTCGCACGCCAGTTGCGCAGGAAGATGAACACCACCATGATCACCAGCGCTATGGAGATCAGCAGCGTGTGCTCGACTTCCTTGAGCGACGCGCGGATCGTCGGCGTGCGGTCCATTACCACGTCGAGATTGATCGCGGCGGGGATCGACGCACGCAGATTCGGCAGAATCCGGTTGATGCCGTCGACCGTCTCGATGATGTTCGCCCCGGGCTGCGTCGTGATGATCAGCAGCACCGACGGCTTGCCGTTGGCCGAACCGGCATTGCGCAGATCCTGCACCGAATCGACCACGTCGGCGACATCGGCCAGGCGCACGGGGCGCCCGTCCCGATAGCTGATGATGACCGGCAGGTACTCCTTGGCCGTCTTGGCCTGATCGTTGGCGAGAATCTGCCAGCGCCGGTCGCCGTCTTCGAGTGCGCCCTTCGGCCGGTTCGCGTTGACCGACTGGATGGCCGTGCGCACCGTCTCCAGCGGAATCTGATACTTGTTGAGCGCCGTGGGATTGAGTTCGACGCGCACCGCCGGCAGCGAGCTGCCGCCCACCGTCACGTCGCCCACGCCGTCGAGTTGCGAGATCTTCTGCGCGAGGATGGTCGACGCCGCGTCGTACATCTGCCCGCGCGTCATGCTCTCGGAGGTCAGCGCGATGATCATCACCGGCGCGCTCGCCGGGTTCACCTTGCGATAGGTCGGGTTGCTCGGCAGCCCCGTGGGCAGCAGGCTGCGCGCCGCGTTGATCGCCGCCTGCACGTCGCGGGCCGCGCCGTTGATGTCGCGCGAGAGGTCGAATTGCAGCGTGATGCGCGTGGAGCCCAGCGAGCTGTTCGACGTCATTTCGGTCACGCCGGCGATGCGGCCGAGGGAGCGCTCCAGCGGCGTGGCCACGCTCGCCGCCATCGTCTCGGGACTCGCCCCGGGCAGCGACGCGGAAACGGAAATCGTCGGAAAATCGACCTGTGGCAGCGGCGAGACCGGCAGCAAGCCGAACGCGACAGCGCCCGCGAGCGTCACCCCGATGGTGAGCAGGACCGTGGCGACCGAGCGCTTGATGAAGACGGCCGACAGGTTCATCGCACAGGACCGTCCATGGTCGCCGGATGGCCGCCGCCGTGGCCCTCGCCGCCATTGCCACCACTATCGCCATCGTCGTCCGACGGGCCGAAGCGCCGCTCGCGCCATGCGCGCGCACGCGCCGCCCAGCGATCGAACCAGAGATAGATCACCGGCGTGGTGAACAGCGTGAGCACCTGACTGACCATCAACCCGCCGACCATCGTGATACCGAGCGGCTGACGCAGCTCGGAGCCGACGCCCGAGCCGAGCATCAGCGGCAGCGCGCCGAGCACGGCGGCCATCGTCGTCATGAGGATCGGGCGAAAACGCAGCAGGCACGCCTGATAGATCGCCTCGCGCGGCGCCATGCCATGTTCGCGCTCGGCCTCGAGCGCGAAGTCGATCATCATGATGGCGTTCTTCTTGACGATGCCGATGAGCAGGATGATGCCGATGATCGCGATGATGCTGATGTCGTTGCCCGAGACCATGAGCGCGAGCAGCGCGCCCACGCCGGCCGAGGGTAGCGTCGAGAGGATCGTGACCGGGTGGATATAGCTCTCGTAGAGCACGCCCAGCACGATGTACATCGTCACCACGGCCGCCAGGATCAGCCACAGCGTGTTCGACAGCGACGCCTGGAACGCCTGCGCCGCGCCCTGGAAAGTCGTCTGCGTGCTCACCGGCAGGCCGATGGACTGTTCGGCCTCGGTGATCGCCTTGACGGCATCGCCCAGCGACGCGCCCTTGGCCAGGTTGAACGAAATCGTCGCGGCCGGGAACTGCGCCTGATGGTTGATCGCAAGCGGCGTGGGCTTCTCGATGATCTTCGCGAACGACGTGAGCGGCACCTGCACGCCCGAACTCGACGCCACGTAGATGCCCTTGAGCGCATCGGGGCCACGCTGAAAGTCGTTGGCCACCTCGAGCACCACGCGGTACTGCGACGCCTGCGTGTAGATCGTCGAGATCAGCCGCTGACCGAACGCGCTGTAGAGCGTCTGATCGACCGACGCCGGCGTCACGCCCAGGCGCCCCGCCGTATCGCGATCGATTTCCACGTAGGCTTGCAAGCCGTTGACCTGCAAGTCGCTCGTCACGTCGGCGAGCTGCGGCACATGCCGCAGCTTCTCGACGAGCTTCGGCACCCACACGCCCAGCGTGTCCAGGCTCGGGTCCTGCAATGTGAACTGATATTGCGTGCGGCTGATCCGGTCTTCGATCGTCAGATCCTGCACCGGCTGCATGTACAGCGCGATGCCCGGAACCTTCGCCACGGCCGGCTGGATGCGGCGAATGACTTCCGAGGCATCCACCCCGCGCACGCCCTTGTCTTTCAGGTTAATGAGCAGACGGCCGCTGTTGAGCGTGGCGTTCACGCCGTCCACGCCGATGAACGACGACACCGATTCGACGGCCGGGTCCTTGAGCACTTCGGCCACCAGCGCCTGCTGACGCTCGCCCATCGCCGCAAACGATATCGACTGCGGTGCTTCGGAGATGCCCTGGATCACGCCGGTGTCCTGCACCGGGAAGAAGCCCTTGGGCACCCACAGATACAGCAGCACCGTGAGCACGAGCGTGCCGAGCGCCACGAGCAGCGTGGCCGGTTGACGATCGAGCACCCACGTGAGCCACTCTCCGTACTTGGCGATGATGCGATCGAACATCTCGCCGGTCTTGCGGTAGAACTTGCCCTGCTTGTCTTCCGGCACGTGACGCAGCAGCTTCGCGCACATCATCGGCGTGAGCGTGAGCGAGACGACCGCCGAGATGAGGATCGAGACCGCGAGTGTGATCGCGAACTCGCGGAACAGCCGCCCGACCACGTCGCCCATGAACAGCAGCGGGATGAGCACGGCGATGAGCGAGAACGTCAGCGAAATGATCGTGAAACCGATCTGCTCCGCGCCCTTGAGCGCCGCCTGCAGCGGCTTCTCGCCCTGTTCCATGTAGCGCGCGATGTTCTCGATCATCACGATGGCGTCGTCGACCACGAAGCCCGTCGCGATGGTCAGCGCCATGAGCGTGAGGTTGTTGATCGAGAAGCCGGCGAGATACATCACGCCGAACGTGCCCACCAGCGAGAGCGGCACGGCCACGCTCGGGATGATGGTGGCCGAGACGTTGCGCAGGAACAGGAAGATCACCATCACCACGAGCGCGACGGCGAGAATGAGCTCGAACTGCACGTCGGAGACCGACGCGCGAATCGTCGTCGTGCGGTCGGTGAGCAGCTTCACGTCGATGCTGCCCGGCAGCGACGCCTGCAACTGCGGCAGCAGCGCCTTGACCTTGTTGACCGTCTCGATCACATTCGCGCCCGGCTGGCGCTGCACGTTCACCACGATGGCCGGCGTGGTGTCGGCCCAGGCGGCGAGCTTGGTGTTCTCCGCGCCGTCGATCACGTCCGCGATGTCCGACAGCCGGATAGGTCCGCCGTTCTTGTAGGCGATGACGAGATTGCGGTATTCGTCGGCCGAAGCGAGCTGATCGTTGGCGTCGATGGTCGACGCGCGCAGCGGGCCGTCGAAGCTGCCCTTCGCCTGATTGACGTTGGCCGCCGCGATGGACGTGCGCACGTCTTCGATATTGAGCCCGTACGAGGTGATCGCACGCGGGTTGACCTGGATGCGCACGGCCGGACGCTGACCGCCCGAGATGCTCACCAGACCGATGCCGGGCAACTGCGAGATCTTCTGCGCGACGCGGGTGTCGACGAGGTCCTCCAGCTTGGGCAGCGGCATGGTCTTCGACATGACCGCCAGCGTCAGGATCGGCGTATCGGCCGGGTTGACCTTGCTGTAGATCGGCGGCATGGGCAAGTCGCTCGGCAGCAGGTTGCTGGCGCTGTTGATGGCGGCCTGCACCTCCTGTTCGGCGACGTCGAGCCCGAGATCGAGCGAGAACTGCAGCGTGATCACCGACGCGCCGCCCGAACTGGTCGACGACATCTGGTTGAGGCCCGGCATCTGGCCGAACTGCCGCTCCAGCGGCGCCGTCACCGACGACGTCATCACGTCCGGACTCGCGCCCGGGTAAAGCGTGACCACCTGGATGGTCGGATAGTCGACTTCCGGCAGCGCCGAGAGCGGCAGCAGCCGGTACGCGACGAAACCGGCGAGCAGGATCGCCAGCATCAGCAACGATGTGGCGACCGGTCGGAGAATAAACGGGCGTGACGGATTCATTGGCTGCGTTGAAGGGCGTGGAGTACTTCTCTGGAGGCGTCGGAACGGCGTCGCGTGACTTCGCGCGACGCCACCTTATTGCGCCTGACGGCGATGTCCGCCATTGCCATTGCCGCTACGCTTCTCACCCGGGGCGCGTGGCGCGACCGCCGCCGCGCGGCTCTCGGCCGTGATCACCTCCACCCTGGCACCATCGCGAAGCTTGTCCATGCCGTCGATGACGAGCTTCTCGCCCGGGCCGATGCCCGACTCCACGGCCACGTTGGTGCCGTCCGTCGGACCGAGTTTCACGGTCTTGAGCTTGACGGTCTGATCCGGCTGCACCGTGTACACGAAGCTGCCCTGCGTGCCGCGCTGCACGGCCGCGCTCGGAATGAGCGTGGCGCCCCTAAGCGTGTCGACGAGCATCTTCACGTTGACGAACTGGTTCGGGAACAGCAGGCCGTCGCCATTGGCGAACTCGGCCTTGAGCTTGACGGTGCCGGTGCTCACGTCGATCTGGTTGTCGATCGACGCGAGCTTGCCCGTGGCGAGCTTGGTCTTGCCCGCGCGGTCGAACGCCTCCACGGGCAACGTCTCGCCGCCGCGCGAGCGCTTGAGCACGCGCGCGAGATTGTCCTCGGGAATGGTGTAGACGACCGTGATCGGCGTGACGCCATTGATGATCACGATGCCGTTGGCGTCCGAGGCGTGGACGATGTTGCCCGGATCGACTTGCCGCAGGCCCGCGAGTCCTGAGATCGGCGCGGTCACATTCGCATACGTCAGTTGCAGACGGGCATTGTCGAGCTGTCCCTGATCGGACTTGACCGTCCCTTCGTACTGCTTGACGAGCGCACGCTGGGTATCGACTGTCTGCGTGGCAATCGAGTCCTGCTTGAGCAGCGTTTCGTAGCGGGCGAGATCGAGTTGTGCGTTCCTGAGCAGCGCCTGATCGCGCGCGAGCTGACCTTCCATCTGCGTGACCTGCACCTGGAACGGACGCGGGTCGATCTCGGCGAGCAACTGGCCTTCCTTGACCATGTCGCCTTCCTTGAAGTGCACCTTCATCAACTGACCGTCCACGCGTGAGTGCACGGTAACGCTGCGCGTGGGCGTCACCGTCCCCAGACCATTGAGGAAGACGGGAAGATCGCCGGTCTTCGCTTCGACGGCGGTCACCGGCGTGGCCGGTCCGCCGGCCATGCCGCCCGGCGGACCGCCGCGGCGCCCGCCCGCCTGGGCCGGCCCCTGGGCGCCTTGCGTGTGCAGGCGGTAGTAGACGCCCCCGGCGATGAGCACGACGATCAGCCCGATCACGCCGGGCACGAGCCAGCGGCGCGTGCGTGCCCCCGTGTCTGCCCCTGTATCGCCCGGCGCCGGCGCCTTGGGCGGCGCAGGCGGTACAGACGAACGATCAGAACCGTTCGGTTGTTCGGAACCGTGGGGACCGTGCTCGGTCATGACTTCCTCGTAACAGCGGTGTAGTTGGTGGATTCGTCCGATCGCGACGATGGCGTCAATTCGGACGACGTTCTTCTTGTCTTGTTGCTGCAGCGCGGCAAACCGCCCGGACGCCCGGGACAGCACCTCGCGCCAAGCCTGGCCGATCAGCATAGCAGACCGTCGTGGAGGCCCGGCACATCGGACAACTTTCAGCGACTTCGCCGCTTGACGGCCGAATATCGTTGCTGGTGAAAGACCCGCGGCGCGCGCGATGGTTCGCATCGCCGGGGCGCGTCAGCGCTTTCAGAACCATGCCTTGCGGTGCCTTGTCGCCGCACTCTCGTGACACGAGACGCGCGCTTGGGTATACGGAACCTGCCGCCGGATCGGCGGCCTTTCGGGCAGAGCGAAGCTTACGTGAAGCGTAGGAAATTGTTGCAACGTCGAAGCTCGCACTATTATTACGCATCGTTACAGGCAACCAAGACTGTAATGTCCGGAAACAAAACATGTGTCTAACCGCGCGGGGAGGCCACTATCATGACGACACCACCTGTTCGATCCAATATGAAGATTCTTGTTGTCGACGACGATCCCGATCTGCGTGACCTGCTGCGCGAATACCTGAGCCGCCACGGCTTCTCGGTCGCAGTGATGCACGACGGCGACGGGCTGGCCGCACGCCTCGAGCGCGAGCGCCCCGCCCTGATCGTGCTCGACCTGATGATGCCCAAGGTCGACGGCCTGACCGCGCTGCGCGATCTGCGCGCGCGCAACGACGATGTGCCGGTGATTCTGCTCACCGCGCGCAGCGACGAGATCGACCGTATCGTCGGCCTGGAAATCGGTGCCGACGACTACCTCGGCAAGCCGTTCAGCCCGCGCGAGCTGCTCGCGCGCATCAACGCCGTGCTGCGTCGTCGCAAGACGCCCGACGCCGCGGTGCCCGAGCAGCGCGAGAACTACACGTTCGGTCCGTTCGTGCTCGACTTCCGCAGCCGCACGCTCACCCGCGATGCGCAGTTGCTCACGCTCTCGGACGGCGAATACGGACTGCTGCGCCTGCTGGTGAACCACGCCATGCAGGTGCTCTCGCGCGAGCGCATCATCGAATTGCTCTACGGCGCGGACAGCGACGTCAACGACCGCGGCATCGACGTGCAGATCTGGCGCTTGCGCCGCCTGCTCGACGAGGACGCACAAAGCCCGCGCTTTATCCAGACCGTGCGCGGGCGCGGCTATATCTTCGTTCCCGACGGCCAGCGCGCCGACATGGCGAGCGCCTGATGGCCCGGCGCGGCCATCCGCCCCCCATCTCGCGCCTCGTGGAGTCCGTCGATTCGGATGATTGGGACCGCTCGGCAGACGCAGACGCCGTCGAAACGCCGAGCGTGCCGCGCGACACCATCTCCCGGTCTGGCAAGGATTCCGGCATGCTGCCAGTGCTTTTCCCGGACCCTCTGCGGAGCGCCGCATGAAAGGCCGGTTCGATACGCTGTTTGGCCGGCTCGCGGTGCTGATCATCGCCGCGCTGGTCATCAGCCATTTCTCGTACCTCACGATCCTGCGCAGCGATCACGACGACACGCGCGTGCAGAATGCGGCCGAGCAGATGGCGTTCATCATCAAGGCCGCCGCCGACGTACACGACGGCAATTCGACGCTCACCTTGCCCGATCTCGTGCAGGTCGTGCCCGTCACGTTCGCACATGGCGACGTCTTCGAGCCGACCACGCGCAGTGCGCGCCTCACGACCCAGCTCGCGCGCCGCCTGCCGCCCGGCACCCAACTGCGCGTGGAGCGCACACCGCCGCCGCGCATCTGGGCGCGGTTGCCGGGGCGCGACTACTGGATCGCCACGCCGATCCTCTCCGTGCGCAATCCGCCGGGCACTGCCGCCGTGCTTCCGGGCCTGGCCGCGGTACTCGGCATCACGGTGATCTTTGCGCTGTTCGCCGCGTGGCAGTTGCAACGCCCGGTGCGCGACATGGCCGCCGCGGCCGAACAGTTGGCGACGCATCGCGTGCGCACGCAGGTCAAGGAGCGCGGTCCGTTCGAGCTGCGTCAGCTCACCGAGCGCTTCAACCGCATGAGCCACGACATCGTGCAGACCGATCGCGAGCGCAACACCATGCTCGCCGGCATCGCCCACGACTTGAAGACTCCGCTTGCCCGGCTGCGGCTGCGCGCCGAAATGCTCGACGACGCACAGATGAGCGAGGGCATCACGCGCGATGCCGAATCGATGACCCGAATCGTCGACCAGTTCCTGCTGTTCGCACGCGGCATCGAGATGGACAGCGCGGCGTCGCCGGTGGAGGCACGGATTCCGGCGCTCGCTCAGCCGTTCCTCGATCTGGGTTATGCGATAGAACTCGACCTGCAGGCCGGACCGGGCTTCAAGCTGCGTCAGACCTACCTCGAACGCATCGTGAACAACCTGCTCGACAATGCCGTGACGTATGGGCGCGCCCCGCTCGCGATTCGCACGTCGTATGACGCGAGCGGCTGGCGGCTGGTGATCGAAGACAGCGGCCCGGGTATTCCGAACGAGGACATCAACCGTATCGTGCGTCCGTTCGTTCGGCTCGATCCCGCGCGCGGCGGCAACGCGCACTGCGGGCTCGGACTGGCCATCGTCGACAAGTTGACGCAGCAACTGGGCGGGCGTGTATCGTTCGCCAATCGCCCCGCCGGCGGGCTGCAGGTGACGCTGATGTTCCCGCCGGACGATCCCGGTGCGCAATGAGTCGTGATGGCCCCTGATCACGCCTGGCAGCGCCTCCGAACCCACCTCGATGCCGCATGAATGAAAAAACCCGCCCTCGTTCCACGAGCGGCGGGTTTTGACTTTTACGGCAATGCGTCACATCAAGCCACAGCCAGGCGATCCAGGGTTGGGGGCGCAATGCGACTACTGGGCTGTTGCTCTACGGCTCACAGGGACACGCGATTCACGTTGGATAGGCAACGACGCCATGCGCGTTGACGCAACACGGCGACCGCTTACACCCACCCTCTCCCTGGCATGTGACCGGCAATGCCAGTCCGGCTTTCGCCGGCGAATTACTTGATGAGGAATTTCTCTTTGTTCTTGCCGACCCACTTCGGCGCACGGCCGCGGCCCGACCATGTCTCGCCCGTTG
The DNA here is from genome assembly GCF_000815105.2 of Pandoraea pulmonicola. Classification (NCBI taxonomy): domain Bacteria; kingdom Pseudomonadati; phylum Pseudomonadota; class Betaproteobacteria; order Burkholderiales; family Burkholderiaceae; genus Pandoraea; species Pandoraea pulmonicola. The sequence goes on from NZ_CP010310.2 coordinate 4,622,502, forward strand.
TCGGATTCATGTACTTCGGCGCAATCTGCGCGCGGGCGGCACGGCGGCGACCGTCCGTTACCGTGAGACCCAGATCCTTCGCGGTCAACTCATAGTCATAGATCTTCTGCTTCACTTCGGCGACCACCTGAGCGACTTCACGAGCCCGGGCTTCTTCGATCTGCTTTTCGATCTTTTCGCGTTGCGCGACGAGTTCCTTATAGCTTGCCATCTAGCGTGTCCTTACGTTGTTAAAAATGGATCGCCACTTAAAATAACACGAGTTTTAATAAATTGAAAACCGCATTTCCAGAGAATGAGGCTTCGGATGCAAAAATCGCGTTGAATTGTCCTAGCGATGCTTCAGAAAATGCACAGAATCTGGGCAGAAATCTGGGAATATCAGCCATTGAACCTTGCTTATCTCCTCGGCCAGATGCCGGATTGACGCTCAATATCCCTCTCTCGGATCCGAAGTCATCAGGACTCCACGCGACAGCGCCGTGGCATGTTTCTGCCGGCAAGATTCCGTAAGCATTGGCGCCACTCGTGCACTGCGCCCCGCGCAATGACGACAACCATAATTCGACGCACCAAAATATACGATCACAAATATTTAAGCGCTATCCGATCATTCTGTGATCCAAAGCACCGGCTGATTCGGACACTTCGCAAACCATTCGCGCACAATTTCCCTTGAGGTTACGCAATTTACGGATAAGAGCGAGGCTGATTTCGCCTGTACGATTTGCTGGATTTCATCTGACACTCAATTTGCCATCGCCCTCGGCACGAGTACCGTCCGGACCAATCCACGCTTTTGGGATATTCGAGGCGTTGCGCCTCGCATTACCGAATGCGACGGGTATTCCCAGCACGGTTCCCGGTGAATGGCGACAAACCGCGGATATCCGGGATCGCTTGACGTATACGTCAAATTCATACGTCGATATCACACCGGATCGGCGCACAATTCCGTAAGATAAGCCAATACATTGAGTGATTCGCCGGCATGCCGCCGCGTGCGGACGCCCGCCGTTCGGGACATTCCGTCGGATCAATTGCATCGGCTCGAGAGAGTTAAGTGGATCCTGATTTATCGTAATGGTTAATTCGACGACCGAATTCAATTCGGGTTTGAACGCATGACGACGTCTCAAAATGCTTCCGGCACTTCTTCGGCATCCGCGCCGAAGCCACCCGCTGGCCCCCACTCGCTCACGACAGCGCGCACGATATTGCGTCAATGGCGGCCCGAGGATCTGGCGCCGTTCGCGGCACTGAACGCCGATCGCGAAGTCATGCGGCACTTTCCGACGACGCTCGATCGTGCACAGAGCGACGCCGTCGCCCAGCGACTGTCCCGACACATCGAGACGCACGGCTATGGTCCGTGGGCGCTCGAGATTCCCGGCGTGACGCCGTTTGCCGGCTTCGTCGGCCTCCTGCATGTGGGCTTCGACGCGCCTTTCGCGCCGGCCGTCGAGATCGGCTGGCGACTGGCCCGTCCGTGGTGGTCGAAGGGATACGCCACGGAAGCGGCGCAAGCGGCCGTCGCCTTCGCGTTCGAGACGCTCGGCCTCGACGGGCTGGTCTCGTTCACCGTCACGGCCAACGCTCGCTCGCGCGCGGTCATGGAGCGCCTGGGCATGCATCACTGCCCCGACGAGGATTTCCTGCATCCGCTGGTCCCACCCGGACACCGCATGCGCCGCCACGTGCTGTACCGGCTAGCGGCAAGCGACTGGCGAACGGGCAAATCGTCCTCCTGACCTCCCTCGTCCGCCTCCCGTCGTAAAACTCAACGGCGCGAAATCCTCCTCATTCCCGACGCATGGGAATCGAAAGGGATGGAATGGCAACAACGGCGCGACGGGCGTCGCCTTCGCGATTGAAGGGCCCTGCGCAGTCGTGGGAGAATTCGAACCTTTGCGCTTGCCGTTCCCCACATCGTGTCGCGCGCCGTCATCATCCCGCTCATCATCGCCTGCGCCCTGTTCATGGAGAACATCGACGCGACGGTGATCACCACCTCGCTGCCCGCGATGGCACGCGATCTGCATCAGGATCCGATTTCACTCAAGATAGCGCTGACCGCGTACGTGGTCGGGCTGGGCATCTTCATTCCGATTTGCGGCTGGGTCTCCGACCGGTTCGGCGCACGCAATGTATTTCGCACGGCCATCGGCATCTTCATGGCTGGCTCGATTCTGTGCGCGCTGTCGTTTTCCCTGCCGACGTTCGTTTTTGCCCGCTTCCTGCAGGGCGTGGGCGGCGCGATGATGGTGCCGGTCGGCCGGCTCGTGATCTTCCGCGCGGTGCCCAAGCATGAGTTGGTGAAGGCCATCGGCTACCTGACCATGCCCGCCCTGCTGGGCCCGGTCGTCGGCCCGCCGCTCGGCGGCGCGATCACAGCCTATCTGCATTGGCGTTGGATCTTCTTCATCAACATTCCCGTGAGCTTGCTCGGCATCTATCTCGCGGGCAAGTACATCGACAATGAGCGCGGCGGCGACGCGGGACGTCTCGACACCGTCGGCTTCATCCTCTCCGCGCTCGGCAGCGGCCTGCTCATGCTCGGTCTGGCGATGCTCGGCGAGCATCAGGTCGACGACCGCGTCGTCGCGATCATGTGCGCGCTGGGCGCGCTGTTCCTGCTCGCTTACTGGCGTCACGCCAATCGTGCCCAAGCGCCGTTGCTCGACTTCCGCTTGCTGCGCATTCCGACGTTTCACGCGAGCGTGATCGGCGGCTCGCTGTTTCGCATCGGCCTGGGAGCGGTGCCGTTCCTGTTGCCGCTGGCACTGCAGGAAGGCCTGCACATGGATCCGTTCGAGTCGGGCATGATCACGTGCGCGTCGGCCTTCGGCGCGATCTTCATGAAGGCCATTGCGCAACGCGTGCTGGCGCGTTTCGGGTTCCGCCGGGTGCTGATCGTCAACGCGGGGCTCGCCGGTCTCGCGTTGTCGTCCTACGGACTGTTCACGCACGACACGCCGGTCGCGGTGATGCTCGCCGTGGTCGCGTTCGGCGGTTTCTTCCCGTCGCTGCAATTCACCTGCCTGAATTCGATCGTCTACGCCGATATCGCGAGCGGCGACGCCAGCCGCGCGACGAGTCTCGCGAGCGTGGTGCAGCAGCTATCGCTCGGTCTCGGCGTGACGATCGCGGGGATGGTGCTGCAGATAACCAGCCGTCTGGCCGGGCACGAGCAACTCACCGCCGGCGATTTCCTGCCGGCCTTCCTCGTGATCGGCCTTTTCTCGTGGCTGTCGATTCCCGTGACACGTCAGTTGCCGGCGGACGCCGGCACCGAACTCGCCCGCAAGCACTGACGCCGCGGCTTGGGGCTCTGTTCACGCTAATGCAAAGCACGTTCGCGAGTCCGTTATCAGTGTGAAATTTGTGTGAACAGGATCTAGGATTTCGCTGGCTCTCGTGTAGCCAGAGCGTGGATCGCCATGCCGACGATCATGGCGACGACGAACACCAGCGCCTTGCCCGATCCCGCGCCGAGCAGCACCAACGCCGGCCCGGGACAAATACCGGCCAGCCCCCACCCGACGCCGAACAGCAGCGCACCGATCACGAGCCGTTTGTCGAGCCCGCGCGAGGCGGGCCAGACGCGCGGCTCGCCCGTCCATGCCAGCGCCCGCGCGTGCGCCAGCCGGAAGCCCGCGAGGCCCACCGCGACCGCGCCGCCCATCACGAAAGCCAGCGACGGGTCCCAGCGTCCGGCCAGATCGAGAAAGGCCAATATCTTTGCGGGGTTGGCCATGCCCGCGAGGATCAGTCCAAGTCCGAACACCAGGCCGCCGAGGAAGGCGAAGAGCAGCTTCTTCATGCCGCACCTCCGAAGCCGACGACGTGACGCACGACGAACACGGTCAGGAAGCCCGTGACCATGAAGCACAACGTGGCGATCAGCGAGCGCCACGACAGCCGCGACAAGCCGCATACGCCGTGGCCGCTGGTGCATCCGGCGCCAAGTCTTGTGCCGAAACCCACGATGAGACCGGCCGCGGCCAGCATGGCGGTCCCCGCCTCGATCTGCGCTTCCGGCACCAGCGCCACGGCGCGATAGATCCACGGCGCCACCATTAATCCGATGACGAACGCGACGCGCCAGCCGACGTCCCCCGAGCGCGGCCGAAGCAGACCGCCGACAATGCCGGAGATCCCGGCGATACGCCCAGTCGCGAGCATCAGCCAGACAGCGGCCGCACCGATCAACACGCCGCCCGCGAGCGAGGTCCAGGGAGTGAAATGGAAAGTGTCGAGTGTCATGATGGATTCGCGATAGCTGGGCGGTGACGTAGCGACGACGCGAGCAAACGGTTCGCGCCCACGCAAAGCGCTGAACCGCGCTGGACGGCGCACTCAGGGTTTCGGACAGAACTGCTCGTATAGACAGGCCAGAACGCCGAGCACGGCGCCGTCGGCAACCGAGTAGAAGATGCGCTTGCCGTCGCGCCGCGTGGTCACGAGCGCCTCCGCGCGCAGCACGGCAAGCTGCTGCGAGAGCGTGGGCTGGCGGATGTCGAGCTGCGCCTCGAGCTCGCCCACGGACAGTTCGCCCTGGGTCAGCTGGCACAGAATCAATAGCCGGTCCTCGTTGGCGAGCGCCCGCAGCAGCGTGGTGGCCTCCCGCGCGGCCGAACGCAGCCGAGCGATGTCCAGCGGTACGCCCGCCGCGTCATTGGCGGCGGCGCCAGCAGCGTCGGCGGCCGCTGTCACAGAAGCGGCGACAGCGGCCGTCGGGGCCGTCCGGTCGTCCGGGGATGGCGCAGCGCCTCGTGGCATGGCAGGATCTAAGCCCGTTCAGGAAAGTGGGGAAGTGGCGGCGCGGCGAGATGCCGCGCAGTGTCACGCTCAACGCGTACACTTTACTGATTTATAATATATGAATCGATAAATTTTTGCAGGAGCCGGACATGTCAGCCACGCCAGCCCACATCGAGGGATTTTTCGACACCGCCACCGCCACGGTGACGTATGTCGTGTTCGATGCGCCTGGCGGTCACGCGGCGATCATCGATCCGGTGCTCGACTACGACCCCAAGGCCGGGCGCACGCACACGGGCTCGGCCGAGCGCGTGCTCGACTTCCTGGCCGCGCAAAAGCTCACGGTCGAGTGGATCCTGGAGACGCATGCCCACGCGGATCACCTGTCGTCGGCACGGTGGCTCAAGGAACGCGTGGGCGGCCGCATCGCCATCGGTGCGCACATCCGCGACGTGCAGCACGTGTTCAAGAAGCTGTTCCATCTGGGCGCCGACGTGCCGCCCGACGGCTCGCAGTTCGATCATCTGTTCGAAGACGAAGAAACGTTCGCGATCGGCGCGCTGCAGGCGCAAGCGCTTTTCGTGCCGGGACACACGCCGGCGGACATGGCGTATCGCGTGGGCGATGCCGTCTTCGTCGGCGATACGCTCTTCATGCCCGACGTCGGCACCGCGCGCTGCGACTTCCCCGGCGGCGACGCCCACACGCTGTTCCGCTCGATTCGCCGACTGCTGGCCATGCCGGCCTCGACGCGTCTGTTCATGTGTCACGATTACCCGCCGGCCGGGCGCGCGCCGAAGTGGGAAACGACGGTGGGCGAGCAGCGTCGCGACAACGTTCACGTGCACGACGGCATCGATGAAAACGCGTTCGTCGCCATGCGCGAAGCGCGCGACCGCACGCTCGACATGCCGACGCTGATTCTGCCTGCCGTGCAGGTCAACATCCGGGCGGGCGACATGCCCGCGCCGGAAGCGAACGGCACGCGCTACCTCAAGATCCCGCTCAACGCGCTGTAAGCTGCGCGGCCAGCGCATCGCGCGCCTGTGTGACCCATTCGGGCTCGCCGCGGCGCGCGGGCAGCAGGTGGAATTCGGCCTCCGGCAGCGCGGGCAGGCGCCGCCCCGGCACGAGCGTCTCGATACGCGCGAGCGAAGGCCCCGCGGCCGACGCATTGAGGCACGCGACGCCGAGTCCGGCGTTCAACGCCAGTTGCAATCCCGCCACGCCGGACGCCACATGCGCAATCGTGTACGGCACGCGATGCGCGTCTAGCCACTGCGTTGTGAAACGATGCAGTGCGCAGGTATCCGGTAGCACGAGCAGCGGCAACGGTGCGCCTTCTTCCCGTACGAAATCCGTCGACGCCACCCAATCGAGCGGTTCACGCCCGAGGGTTCGCGTACCTGCAACGGTGTCGCGCCCGAGTCCCTTGCCGAGTACGCGCATCGACACGCCGATGTCGAACTCGCCGCCGTCGTAGCCCGACTCGATGACACCGCTCTTGAGAATCGTCACGTGGATACGCAGTGACGGGTACGCCACGCCCAGGTGTCGCAGCATGCGCGCGACTTCACCCGGACGGAAGTAATCGGTGATCGCCAGCCGCAGTTCGCCCGCGAGCGAGTAGCCACGCACGTCGTGCCATGCCTGCTCGGACTGCGCAAGCAACTGCCGCGCATGTCCGAGCAGGCGCTCGCCGGCCGGCGTCGTCGCCACGCCCTGCTTGCCGCGCGTGAACAGCGTGACGCCGATGCGCTCCTCGAGCTTGCGCATCTGCTCGCTGACGGAGGACTGCGACAGGAACACGCGAGGCGCCGCCGCGGACAGGCTGCCCGCCTCGGCCACCGCCACGAAGGTCCGCAACTGATCGAAGTCGAATCCGGGTGCCATGATTCCATCCATTGAAGAAATCGATGGATGGAATCGTAAATTCCCGCTTTTCCGATGTCAATCGACTCCCTAGACTGAAGCCGTCGTCTTCAACAACACCCCATGCCTCTTAACGTTCAGGAGTCGCACCATGCCGCACATCGTTCTCCAACTCTCGGGCACGCCCAACGACACCCTCACCCGCAACGCCGTACGCGCCGTGTCGCAACTCACCGTCGACACGCTGCACAAGGCCCCGGAAGTCATCGCCGTGACGGTCGACTACATCCCGCTCGATCGCTGGTTCATCGGCGGCTCGCCACTGTCGGAACAAGGCAAAAATGCCTTCCACCTCGATATCAGCGTGACTGACGAGACCAACACGAAAGGCGAGAAAGCCCAGTTCATCGCACAAGTCTTCGAAACGCTCTCGGAACTCCTCGGCAATGTCCACGAGTGCTCCTACATCCACGTGATCGATGCGCGCGGCGCCGCCTACGGCTACGGCGGGCGCACGCAGGAGTATCGGCATCAGCATGCGCATACGCCCAAGTGAGGGAGCGCTTCGCGTCCGGGCTCGTTTCTGGGCTCCGCGGCACACCACATCCCACTTCACCCTCCCTCGCCCTCCCCCACCTCCGGGCCGTGGAGATCGGGAGTACCCTGACTGCGCTCCACCTCAAAGTCGCTCCGTCAGGGCACCCCCGATCTCCACCCATTTATTGCCCCTATCCCCCTTCCCCCTTCCTGCTTCTCTCGTTTACGCAATCCCCTCGTTCCCTTCAATTCCGACCGGGTGACGGGTTCTCGGAATTGCCTGTTCATGCAAGTTTCCATGGAATGGAACGAAACACTTCCAACACTTTTTTACGACTATTCGTTTCACTATCCAGGCATTCACCTCATACGATGAAGATGTACCAGGACATCGCTTTCAAAGAGGTGAATATGAAAAAACCAACTCTGGCCATCGCGCTTCTCGCCGCCACACTCGGCGGCATTGCCACCGCACCAGCCCACGCTCAGGTCGACGTCTCGATCAGCATCGATGCACCACCCGCGCCGCGCTATGAACCCGTGCCACCGCCACGCGCCGGCTACCTCTGGGCGCCCGGCTTCTGGGACTGGGACGGTCATCGCCACGTATGGCGCAACGGTCACTGGGAACGCTCGCGCCCCGGCTACGCCTATCGCGCACCGGCCTGGCATCAGGGCCCGCACGGCTGGGAACTCAACCGCGGAGGCTGGGACCACGACGGCCCACGACCCGGTCGCCCCGACGACGATCGTGATCGCGATCACGGCCGCGGTCGCGGCCACGGCCACGGCTACGGTCATCGCGACTGACCGATGGGTCGTCACGCATGACCGTCTGACCGGCACAGGCGCCGGCGCTTATCAGCGCCGGCGTTTTGCTAAGGAAAATCGATTGGTTGGGCACGCCGCCCCGCGCCGTTATCGTAGAGACCCACTCGCTGCCACCCGCAGCCATGTCCCCCGCCGGCATCTGTCCAGGCTGTCCGCCGGCGCAATCGACCGATTGCGGGACGAGTGACGAATCTACGCAAAACGGAGCCCAACAGGCCATGCAAAAACACATTCGCACACCACGCGCCAGTCTCGCTGTTTCCGCCCTCGCGGCATCGCTCTTCTCTATCGCGGCACTCGTACCGCTCGCGGCCCACGCCGACAAGCTCGACGACATCAAGAAAGCCGGCGTGCTGCGCGTCGCCACGTTCGACAGCAACCCACCGTTCGGCTATGTCGACGCCAAGTCGCACAAGATCGTCGGGCTCGACGTCGACTACGCCAAGGCGCTCGCCGACAAGCTCGGCGTGAAGCTCGAACTCCAGCCGACCAACCCGGCCAACCGCATTCCGTTCCTCACCTCGAAGAAGGTCGACCTGGTGCTGGCGAACTTCACGATCACGGACGAGCGCGCCAAGCAGATCGATTTCAGCATTCCGTATTTCTCGTCGGGCCAGCAGTTCCTCGCGAAGAAGGGCACGCTGTCTTCGCCGGATCAACTGAACGCCCTGCGCATCGGCGCCGACAAGGGGACGACCAACGAAATCACGCTGCGCGAGAAATTCCCGAAGGCGACGATCGTGGCGTTCGACGACACACCGTTCGCCTTCGCAGCGCTGCGCACGGGCACGGTCCAGGCGATCACGCAAGACGGCCCGAAACTGGTCGGCCTGCTCGCCAACGTGCCCGACAAGCAGAACTACGAAATCCCCGCCTTCACGATTTCGAACGACTACATGGGCGTGGGCGTGCCGAAGGGCGAGGCGCGTCTGACGGCCTTCGTGAACGATACGCTGCGCGGGCTCGAGAAGGATGGCACCGCCGCGAACATCTACGACCGCTGGTTCGGCCCGAATACGGCCCAGCCGCTACCGCGCCTGTTCAAGATCGGCGACAAGGTCTGACGCCTGTCCGTCGGCCTGCCGGGACGCCTGGGGCACAAGCCTCATGCGCCCCGGCGTTTTGCATTGGAACCCCGGATCATGATGGACTGGCTCGCCCCGAAATACCTCGCGTGGCTGCTGCAGGGCTTCGGCGTCACGCTGGCGCTCGCCATGGCCGCGAGCGCCGCCGCCACGTGGCTCGGCTTCGGACTCGCCCTCGCACGCGACTCGCGCAGCGCCCCCTTTGCCCGGCCCGCCGCCGCGTTTGTCGCCGTCATGCGCAATACGCCACTGCTCGTGCAGTTGTTCTTCTGGTACTTCGGCGTGGCCGCGCTATTGCCGCCGGGCGTGGTGCAGTGGCTCTCGCAACCGCATGCGTGGCACCTGGTGCTGTTCGATATCCGTTGGCCGACGCTGGAGACGCTCGCGGGCTTCCTCGGTCTCACGCTCTACACCACGGCCTTCATCGGTGAAGAGATCCGCGCCGGTCTGCGCGGTGTGCCCCCCGGGCAGACGCACGCGGCCGCCGCGCTGGGCCTGGGCCGCTTCGCCGTCTTTCGTCACGTGGTGCTGCCGCAGGCCGTGCGCATTGCAATGCCGCCGCTGTTCGGTCAGTACATGAACGTGGTGAAGAACTCGTCGCTCACGATGGCGATCGGCCTCGCGGATCTCTCGTACGCGTCGCGCCAGGTCGAGACCGAAACGTTCAAGACGTTCCAGGCCTTCGGCATCGCCACGTTGCTCTACATCGGCGCGATCGCCGTGATCGAGGCCGTCAGCATGGCTACCACGCATCGGCACGCCGCCGCCCCATCTCGCTGAATTTCACGACCTCACCGACTTCACCGATCGCCGCTGCGTTGACCGTGGCCGTCGGCGAGCGAACTCCCGGACGCCCCCATGAACGCCTCCGCCGTACTCGACAACCTGCCCTATCTCCTGTGGGGGGACTTTCCCGACGGTCCGCTCGCCGGTGCCGCGCTCACACTCGTGCTCGCAAGCGTGAGCGCCGCGGCCTCCGGCGTGCTGGGTCTTGCCGGCGGCATCGCACTCGCCATGCTGGATGGCCCCGGGCGCTGGGTGCTGACGCTCGTCATCGGCTTCTTTCGCGCCATCCCCGTCCTGATGCTGATCTTCTGGACGTACTTCCTGCTGCCGATCCTCTTCGGCGTGAACGTGCCCGGTCTTGCCACCGTCGCCTGCGCTCTGGCGCTGATCGGCGGCGCATACCTTTCGCACACGGTCCATGCCGGCATTCGCGGCGTGGGCGTCGCGCAGTGGCAGGCCGGCATGTCGCTCGGTCTCACGCGAGCGCAAACGCTGCGCCACATCGTGCTGCCGCAGGCGCTGCGCATCATGACGCCATCCTTCATCAACCAGTGGGTGTCGCTGGTCAAGGACACGTCGCTTGCCTATATCGTCGGGGTGGCGGAGCTCTCCTTCGTCGCCACGCAAGTCAACAGCCGCCTGATGGTCTACCCGGCGGAAGTGTTCGCGTTCGTCGCGCTGATCTATTTCGTGATGTGCAGCGTGCTCGAGTGGCTGTGCACGAGACTGCTGGGCAAGCCGTTAAGGCCGCAGTCGCAGGCCCCGATGGCGCAAAAGACACAGTCCCGGGGAGGCTGGCGGCGCATCGTGGCAATGCGCATGCCGGGCACAGCGGGGCTGCAGAGGATCGCGGAACGTCATCAGGCGCGTCGCGCCGCGGGCGAACTCGCCGAGCGCGAACGGCGCTCGGACTTCAGTCACGATTGGCCTGGATGACGGTAAGCGCCGTCATGTTGACGATACGGCGCACGGTCGAGCTCGACGTCAACACGTTGACCGGCGCACCCACGCCCAGCAGGAACGGTCCCACGGCCACGTTGCTGCCGGCGCCCGTCTTGAGCAGGTTGTAGGCGATGTTGCCCGAGTCCACGTTCGGGCACACCAGCAGGTTGGCCGCCCCCTTCAGACGCGATTGCGGCAGGATGCGGCTGCGCAACGCTTCGTCGAGCGCGCAGTCGCCATGCATTTCGCCGTCGATCTCCAGCTCCGGCGCCTGCGCCGTCACCATCTCCAGCACGCGACGCATCTTCGTGCCCGACGCCGCACTGCCCGAGCCGAAGTTCGAGCGCGAGAGCAGCGCGACCTTCGGATTGAGGTTCAGCCACGACATCTGCCTGGCGGCGGCCAGCGTGAACTCGGCGATCTGTTCGGCTGTCGGGTCGTCGTTGACGTGGGTGTCGACCAGCGCCACGGTGCGCTTGTCGAGCAGCAGGATGTTCATCGCCGCATAGGTGTTCGCGCCCGGCTGCTTGCCGATCACTTCGTCGACGAAGCGCAGGTGGTCGTGATATGCGCCCACGGTGCCGCAGATCATGCCGTCGGCGTCGCCCAGGCGAACCATCATCGCGCCGATCAGCGTGAGACGGCGACGCATCTCCACGCGGGCCATCTCCTTGGTGATGCCGTCGCGGCAGCGCAGCTCCCAGTAGCTGGTCCAGTACTGGTGGAAGCGCTCGTCGTAGTACGGGTTGGTGACTTCGACGTCTTCGCCCAGACGCAGACGCAGACCGAATTTTTCGATGCGCGCGAGCAGCACCTCGGGGCGTCCCACGAGAATCGGACGGGCCAGCTTCTCGTCGACGATCACCTGCACCGCACGCAGCACACGCTCTTCCTCGCCCTCGGCGAACACGATGCGCGCGCGGCCACCGTCGCGCACGAGCTGCTTGGCCGCCGAGAAGATCGGCTTCATGAACGCGCCCGAGTGATACACGAACTGCTGCAACTGATCGGCGTAAGCGTCGAAATCGGCGATGGGGCGCGTGGCCACGCCGTCTTCCATCGCCGCACGCGCCACGGCCGGCGCGATGCGCACGATGAGACGCGAGTCGAACGGCTTGGGAATCAGGTATTCCGGCCCGAACGACAGGTCATAGGCGCCGTAGGCGGTCGCCACGGAATCGTTCGGTTCTTCCTGCGCCAGACCGGCGATCGCGTGCACCGCCGCGATTTCCATGTTGCGCGTGATCGTGGTCGCGCCCACGTCCAGCGCACCACGGAAGATGTACGGGAAGCACAGCACGTTGTTGACCTGATTGGGGAAATCCGAACGGCCAGTGGCGAGTACCACGTCGTCGCGCGCGGCACGGGCGTCCTCCGGGAAGATTTCCGGGGTCGGGTTGGCCAGCGCCAGGATCAGCGGACGGGCGGCCATGGTCTTCAGCATTTCCGGCTTGAGCACGCCGCCGGCCGACAGACCGAGGAACACGTCGGCGCCCTCGATGACTTCGGCGAGCGTGCGCTTGTCGGTCTTCTGGGCGAAGCGCGCCTTGTCCGGGTCCATGCTGACGGTGCGACCTTCGAACACCACGCCGTCGATGTCGGTCACCCACACGTTCTCGATCGGCAGCCCCAGGTCGAGCATCAGTTCCAGGCAGGCGAGCGCGGCGGCGCCGGCGCCCGAGGTCACCACCTTGACCTCGCGGATGTCCTTGCCCACGACCTTCAGACCGTTGATGAACGCGGCGCTCACGGTGATGGCGGTGCCGTGCTGGTCGTCGTGGAAGACGGGAATCCTCATCCGTTCGCGCAGCTTGCGCTCGACGGTGAAGCACTCGGGCGCCTTGATGTCTTCGAGGTTGATGCCGCCGAAGGTGGCTTCGAGGCTGGCAATGATGTCGACGAGCTTGTCGGGGTCGCTCTCGGTGATCTCGATGTCGAACACGTCGATCCCGGCGAACTTCTTGAAGAGGACGGCCTTGCCTTCCATGACGGGCTTGGAGGCGAGCGCGCCGATGTTGCCCAGGCCCAGCACGGCCGAGCCGTTGGTGATCACGCCGACGAGGTTGCCCCGGCCGGTGTACTTGAACGACGCCGCCGGATCGCCGGCGATTTCCTGGCACGGGATGGCCACGCCCGGGGTGTAGGCGAGCGCCAGATCGCGCTGCGTGACGAGCGGCTTGCTGGCCGTCACCGAAATCTTGCCCGGCGTCGGAAACTGGTGGTATTCCAGGGCGGCCTGGTGGTCGTTGTTGGTGCTCATGGCGTGTCGTCCTCGTTGAATGTCTCGGCTCCGGCATGCGCCGCGAGCCGTTCTCACGACGGTTCCCGCCCTGGCGCATCAGAGGTGAAGCCATTCTAGGCAGCCGCCAGCGGGGGGCGATTCTGAATTACTATGGGGGCATCATGTTTTTGTTATAAGCCCCGTGCACCGGGGGTTTCAGAGGATTGGGGACAGATGGGCGCGATGCCTTTCGATACGGGAGAAGTGGTCCGGCGGCTGACGTCCCGGCTCAAGATGCGTCATCTCGTGCTGTTGCTGCAGATCCAGCAGCACGGCTCGCTCACGCGGGTGGCCGAGCATATGGCAACGAGCCAGCCCGCCGTCACGAGCGCCCTGGCCGAGCTCGAGAGCATGCTCGGCGGCCCACTCTTCGACCGCACCCCGCGCGGCATGACGCCAACGCCGCTGGGCGAAGTCGTTCTCGCCCGCGCCCAGGCAATGGTGCACGACCTGGACCACCTCACGCGCGACATCGAGGCCGTGATGGCGGGGCACGCGGCGCGGCTGCACGTCGGCGTGATCCCCTACATCTCGGGCAAGATGCTCGCCGCCGCCATCCAGCAAACGCTCGCCCAGATCCCGCAGCGCCTGACCGTCACCCTGCACGAAGGGACCAGCGAGGCGCTCATGGCGCAGTTGCGCGATCACACGCTCGACGTCGTGATCGGACGCGCGGCCGCCAGCGTCGATCTCGCGCAGGTGCAGTTCGAAGTGCTTCATCACCAGATGCCGCGCGTGGTCGCCAGCCGGCGTCTGGCGGCGCGGCTCGGGCGCAGCGCCCCCGTGTGGTCGCAACTGGCCGAGCTCGACTGGGTGATGGGAGCGCCCCACACGCCGATGCGCGACCAGTTGTCCGATCTGTTCCTGCACGCGGGCGTGGTGCCGCCCGTGCCCATCGTGGAGAGCTTTTCGTCGCGGTTGACCGGCGAGCTGCTGGCCAGCAGCGAGCGGGCCGTGTCGTTGCTGCCGGCCGACATCGCCGAAGAACTCGTGCGCATTGCCGGCGTCGCCATCGTGCCGTGGTCGCTCACGTGGACGCTGCCGCCCGTGGCGATGTTCACGCGCCGAGAGAATCCCCGCGACATCCACCTCCGGTTCACGCAGGCGCTGCGCGCCCAGTATCAGATGATGACTGCCGGTACCGGCGCCTGAATTCGATTCGCGTCCGCGCGCCTCGGGAAGGTTCGGAAACGCCCTGGGCCGGCCAGGGAAAGGCGCCGAAAGGTCTTCTGACGTCAACACCGGCCAATTTCGCGAATTGAGCCCTTTTCGGCTCGTTTGCCCGGCGATTGCCGGGGCGCTTCGAGCGGTAAGGTGTCGTCCATGACCGATGCCGTCCCCGCCCCGATGTCCGCCGACACCCCGACCGCCGCTGCCGGCCCTGTGCCAGCGCCCGCCCTCGCCCCCGCCCCGTTTGCACGTTCGCCGCACCAGATATTCCTGTCTCCCGCGCTGCTGCCCACGCAAGTCGGCCCGGCGGGCCTGCGCTTCGACTTCAACGACGGCGCGCGCGTCGTCATCCCGGACTTCGGGCAGCCCCTGCCGTGGCGCGTACGCCTGAGCGACCTGCGCGACGACACCACGCTCGCCGACGTGTCGCTGTCCTCCGGCGTGGTGCGCAGTCCGGCAAAGTACTTCGTGCCGTATGGCATCACGATCTGGCTCAATGACGTGGTCGTCTTCGAGCACCGCTACGACGCCCGCGATCAGGACGTGCTCGTCCAGTTTCCGCTGGCTGCCCTCGGCGACGTGCTGGGCTGGCTGCCGTATGCGCTGCGCTTTGCCGACGTGCACGGCTGCCGCCTCGCCTGCGTGGTCACGCCGGCGGTGGCCGCGCTGTTCCGCGATGCCTATCCCGACGTGGACTTCGTGGCGCAGGAGAACGTGGAACGCCGCAAGTACTATGCAACGTACAACGTCGGCCTGTTCTTCGACGACAAGGCGCTCGTCGAGCAACCGCGCGACTTTCGCGAGACCGGACTGCATCGCACGGCGGCGCACATTCTGGGTGTGGACGATGCCGAGGCACCGGCGAGGACCGCGCTGCCGGACGTGTCCCGGCCGATGACCGAGCCCTATGTGTGCATCGCGGTGCAGAGCACGGCACAGTGCAAGTACTGGAACCACCCGGGCGGCTGGCAAGCCGTCGTGGCCGGCTTGCGCGAACGCGGCCTGCAGGTGGTGTGCATCGATCGGGAAGCGCGCGACGGCAAGGGCGACTTCTGGCAGTCGATCCCCGAAGGGGCGATCGACGCGACGGGCGATCTGCCGCTCACCGAGCGCGCCCGTTGGCTGATGCACGCGAGCGCCTTCGTCGGCCTGTCGAGCGGCCTGTCGTGGCTGGCGTGGACCATGGGCACGCCCACGGTGCTGATTTCGGGCTTCACGCTGCCGCACAATGAATTCTCGACGCCGTACCGCGTGATCGCCGAAGACGTTTGCACCGGCTGCTGGCACGATCCGGCGCTACGCTACAACCACGACGACTTTCACTGGTGTCCGCGTCACAAGGGCACACCGCGTGCGTTCGAATGCACGCGCGCCATTCACCCCACGCAAGTGCTGGCAGCCTTCGACCGGATACCGGGCACGCGCTAGGACGCCGCCAGGCCGACATGGCGGCCATCGCACCCGCGTCACATTGCGCCTAAACTACGCGCTGGTCCCCCTGCCATCGACGCCCATGGCCCTTCGTGAACGCCGTAGCCGCTCCGCCGAGCCCGCCAGCGCCGGGCCACTCGAAGATCCCGCCTTGCTGCGCCGCCTGCTGCGGGCCAAGGACCGCATGGACGCGGCGTCGCACGAGGCATGGCCCGTCAAACGACTGGCCGCGCTCAGCGGCACGTCCGAAGCGCATTTCGCCCGCTCGTTCAAGCGCGCCTTCGGCCTGCCGCCGCATCGCTACCTGCTGACGCGCCGGATCGAGCAGGCCTGCACGCTGTTGCGCGACACGGACCTCGGCGTCACCGACATCGCCTTCGCCACGGGATGGGAGAGCGTGGGGACGTTCGGACGCATCTTCCGCGACATCACCGGACAGAGCCCCAGCACGTTTCGCGTACAGGCGCGCGGCAACGACGCCCAACTGGCGCGCGTGCCGGCCTGTGTCCTGAAAGCGGCCCAGCGCCCCGACCTCAACATCGCAGTTTTGGAGAAGCGCCGCCGCGTGGCCGCGGGTACAGTCCCGCCATCAACCCAGGAGGACTTATGAATCAAGGTATCGGTGTGGTGGGCCTGTACGTCGACGATCAGGACGAAGCGCTGACGTTCTACGTCGACAAGCTCGGTTTTCGCGTCCATACGGACGTGCGGAATGGCCCCTATCGCTGGCTGACGGTGCAGCATCCGGATCAGCCGTCGTTCCAGCTCGGACTGTTCAAGCCCGGCGCGCCCATTCACGACGACGCCACCGCCCAGACGCTGCGGGCGATGGTCGCCAAGGGCGCAATGCCGCCGCTCGTCCTGCATGTCGAGGATTGCCGCGCCGAATACGCCAGACTCAAGGCCAACGGGGTCGAGTTCACGCAGGAACCGGTCGAGCGCTACGGCAACGTCGATACCGGGTTCCGCGACCCGGCCGGTAACGGCTGGAAGATGATTCAGATGGCGAAGTAATCGGGCGGCGTGCGCGGTCCGTCACGCGCGGCTCAGCCGACGTTCGTCCCACGCATGGCCGCGCCCCACGCCGAACACCTCGCCGAACTCTCGTGCAGGCATCGGTTTCCCGAACAGATACCCCTGCCCTTCGTCGCAGCCGAGCTTGCGCAGACGATCGTGCTGCTGGACCGTCTCCACGCCTTCGGCGATGGCGCCCAGTCCGAAGCCACGCGCCATGTCCACGAGCGCGCGCACGACGGCGGCGTCGGCCTCCGATTCGATCATCGATTGCACGAACGAACGGTCGATCTTGATGCGGGTGAGCGGATAGCGCCTCAACTGACTGATCGAGGCATACCCCGTGCCGAAGTCATCGAACGCGACGCCCACGCCCAGTTCGCGCAAACGTTGCAGCGTCGTGAGCACGACGTCGTCGTCGAGCGCGATGTTCTCGGTCACTTCCAGTTCGAGCGCCTGCGGTGGCAGGCCATGCCGGTTCAGCACGTGGCGTACTTCATCGACAAGGTTGCCGACGCGGAACTGCAGCGGGGACAGGTTGACGCCCATCTGGAAGTCGGGCGCGCCGTTGCGGCGCCAGAACGCCGCCTGCGCACACGCCTCGTCGAGCACCCAGAGACCGACGGTCGCGGCGAGCGGCCCGCGCTCCAGCGCCGGCAGGAACGCCGCCGGCGAGAGCAAGCCACGCTGTGGATGACGCCAGCGGATCAGCGCCTCGGCGCCGGTCAGCGAGCCGTCCTCGAGGTCGACCTGCGGCTGATAGAACAACACGAATTCACCGTCGTTGACCGCACGGTGCAGTTCGATGTTGTAGACGCGACGCTCGACCGCCTCCACGCGCAGGGCATCGACGAAGACGAACGCCTGCCCCGATCCGTGGCGCTTGGCCCGCGACAACGCGAGGTCGGCGTCGCTGATGAGGCTCAGGGCTTCCTGCGCGCCTTGCGGCGTGAGCGCGATACCGCAGCACGCCGTCACGCGCACGTCGACGCCGCCGATGGCCATCGGCTCCGCGACCGCGGACGCCGCGGCTTCCGCGAAAAAACGCGCTTCGGTGGCGTTGGTCACACCTCGCAGGAGGACCGCGAACTCGTCCGCGCCGACGCGCGCCACCGAGTCGCCGGGACTCGCCAGAGCGGTGAGGCGTCGAGCGACTTCGCACAGGATGCCGTCGCCCACGCGCTGACCGAGCATGTCGTTGGTGTCCTTGAAACCGTCCAGATCGAGGATCACAACGGCCGCGCCGTCCGGACCGAGCGCGGCCACCTCCGTGTCCCGATAGAAACTCGCGCGATTGGCGACACCGGTGAGGATGTCCGTGCCGCCCGCCTGCACGCCGGCTTCCCGCGCCTCGCGAGCGGCGCCCAGATCGCAGACATGCGCGTTTAAGGTCGGCACCCCGTTTTCGCGCCAGCAGAAAAGCGATACGCCCATCGGGAATTCCGTGCCGTCCTTGCGCACGCCGTACAGACCGGAGGGCATCGTCATGCCATCCACCGTACCCGCGCTCACCGCGCGCCCGAAGTGGTCGTACAGTGCCGCCCGGCCACGCTCGGCAATGAGTTCGAAAACCAGACGGCCGACGCCTTCGGCAACCTCGTAGCCATAGAGCCTCGCCGCCGCGAGGTTCCAGTCGAGGATCTCGCCCGAGGCGGTGAAACGAATCATCGCGGTCGGCGATTGCCGCTCCGGCTCGGCGAACGTGTGTCGCTCGCGCTCGACGAACAGTTCGACGCGACGCAACTCCAGCCGGTCGGACGCCATCTTCGCGAGCTCACGCAGGCGCGCACGGTCGATGCTGGAGAAGGTGTAATTGGGCTTTCTGTCGATGATGCACAGCGCACCGAGCGCGTGCCCATCCGGCGACGTGAGTGGCACGCCCGCGTAGAAACGCACCTTCGCGTCGCCGGTGACAAGCGGGTTGTCGTGGAAACGCTCGTCGGTTCGCGCGTCGGGCACGACCATCACGCCATCCTGAGAAATCGCGTGCGCACAGAACGACACATCGCGACTCATGTCGACACCGCCGCCAGTGAATCCCGTGGCGGCAGCAAAGAAGACGTGATCGTTGCCGACCATGTTCACGGCCGCCACAGGTACGTCGAACATGGTCGCGGCAATCTGCACGACGGCGTCGAGACTCGGCAGCGCACGGTCACTTCCCAGACCGTATTGAGCCAGCGCGGCCAGTCTCTCGGTTTCCATCGACAATACAGGGGGACACTTCATTGACAGTCTCCTCGCCTGAAAGCGGTTCATCGAAAAACACCGGCGCTCCTGGTGCGGGTCCTGAAACGAAAACGCTCATCTTCTCGCTTATCGTCTTTAAACACGCATGCGCTCGCCGAGCATCGGGAGACGTGATTCTCTTTAATTTCTTCCCGTTGAAATACGGCGAATAGATGTCCGATGAAATTAATTATAAGGGGAAGTCAATTTCTTCCGTTATCCAGAATAACCAGTCCCGCGAATCCTTTTTCGTAATGGGATTCCGCCAGTTTACTCTGTCTTTTTTGGGTGCGAATTTGGCTCCCCCCTTGCCACGCAAGGCAATTGAGGGCATCACCACGCCCCGGCCACATAGTTTTCGCTTCAAACTTCCGTTTAATATTTTTTAAGCGGCGCGGATGTCCGCCGGGGAAGCGACCGAACGGCTCGTGATGAAAGGACGCTCAGTCCGGCCGGCGGCGAAACGCCCACCATCCGGCCGCCGCGGTGCCGGTCGCGACGATCGCCACCAGCACCCAGAAGCCGTGAGGATGATCGGCCAGCGGGATGCCGCCGACGTTCATGCCGAAGAAGCCCGCCACGATATTGATGGGCAACGCGAGGACGGTGACGACCGTCAGCGTGTAAATCGTGCGGTCCGTGCGTTCGCTGACCATCGCGGCGATCTCTTCCTGCAGCAGTTTGATGCGTTCGAGCAGCGCCGACAGGTCGTTGAGCACCACCGCAAACTCTTCCGTCGCCTGGCGGAATTCCTGCACGTCATCCGCATGGCCCCATACCGGCGGCCGGCTCAGCAGCCGGAAAAGCGCGGCGGGTTCCGGTGCGAGCAGACGCTGCAGGCGCACCAGCACCCGCCGCAGCGAGCCCAGATCCGCGCGATTGCTCTCGATGCGTTGCTGCAACAGCCGATCCTCGACCGTATCGACGCGGCGGCTCGTCTCGCGCACGATGCGCTCGAGCACGTCGGCCTGATCGCGCAGCAGATGCACGAGCAATGCCAGGGGGGAACGGAACGCGTCGCCCCGCTTGACCGACGCGCGCAGCTTGTCGATGGAGCGCAGCGGCTTCACGCGCCCGGTCACCAGCAACCGGGCGTTGGCGGCCACGCGAAGCGTCGAGATCTCGGACTGCGCGATGTCGAACGCGAAAATCACGTCGTTGATGACCGCGAGCAGCCAGTCGTCGGAATGTTCGATGCGGGTGGAACGCGAACCTTCGCCGAGGCTCTCGTAAAACTCTTCGGGCAGCGAGAGATGCTGTTGCAGCCATTTCTCGCACGCCGCGTGCGCGAAATTGAAATGCAGCCAAAGGAAGCCCTCGGCCCGTTCTCCGCGCGCCAGCCAGGCGAGCGCATCGCCCGAGTCGATCGGCTCGGGCGGCGTGCCCTCGGTGAAGCGATAGCCATAGATCAGGCCTGCCTGATCGCAGCCGTAAGCGTTGTGAATCAGGTCAGCGAACATGCGCGCGGCGTCTTGGCGAACGTGGGGAGATGGCGAAAACCGCCTGCAACACGGCGATGAGACTTGCCATCATGACAATGTCATATTTCGCTTTTGTGACAAGCGAGAGCCCCCCACCGCTGCCGCCCCGCCGCCTGTGACGCCCGCCCGGCGAGGCCTCGGCGGAAACGGCGCCGCGCGGCCCCCCCAACGCCATGCTGCCGTCACAAAAACGTCGCATACTCGAAGTTCATCACCGGGCGAGTGCTGTCGTCGCCCGCCGCCGCCCGTGCCACAGGGCGCCCATTGTGTTTTCTGGCCGCAAGAGATCGTCGCCATGACCAAATTCGACTCCGATGCCGACCACGACGCCTCGCTCGCGCGTCGCCTGCAGGATGAACTCGTCGACAGCTACGACGAGGAAATCGAGATGGAGATCGACGATCTCCGTCTGCCCGGCTTGAACGACCTGACCGAAAGCGCGCGCAACGACCGTCTGCACTACTTCCGCGAGTTGTTCCGTCTGCAAGGCGAGCTCGTCAAGCTGCAGGACTGGGTGATCCGCAGCCGCCACCGGATCGTGGTGATCTTCGAAGGCCGCGACGCCGCCGGCAAGGGCGGCGCGATCAAGCGCATCACGCAGCGCCTGAACCCGCGCGTATGCCGCGTCGCCGCACTGCCCGCGCCCAACGATCGCGAGCGCACGCAGTGGTACTTCCAGCGCTACGTCCAGCATCTGCCCGCCGCCGGCGAGATGGTGCTGTTCGATCGCAGCTGGTACAACCGCGCCGGCGTGGAGCATGTGATGGGCTTCTGCACCGACGACGAGTACGAGGAGTTCTTCCGCTCGGTGCCCGAGTTCGAAAAGATGCTCGTGCGCAGCGGCATCCAGATCGTCAAGTACTGGTTCTCGATTTCGGACGAGGAGCAGGAGGCGCGCTTTCTCGCGCGGATTCAGGATCCGCTCAAGCAATGGAAGCTGAGCCCGATGGATCTGGAGAGCCGGCGCCGGTGGGAGAGCTATACGCGCGCGAAGGAAGTGATGCTCGAGCGCACGCACATTCCGGAAGCGCCATGGTGGGTCGTACAGGCCGACGACAAGAAGCGCGCGCGCCTGAACTGCATCCACCATCTGCTCGCGCAGGTGCCGTATCACGACGTGGAGCGCGCGCCGGTGCTGTTGCCCGAGCGCGCCCGCAGCGAAGACTACATGCGGCAACCCGTGCCCGACACGATGATCGTGCCGGAAATCTACTGAACGTCATGGCGCGGGACATCCGGGGCTTCGTCAGCGCCCCGGATGTGCGCGATGTGTGCGTCGCCGGCCTGCGCGGCGGCTGCGACGGGCAAGCGCAACACCACGCGCAATCCGCCCGGTGGCGAGCGGTCGAGACGAACCTCGCCGCCCAACCCTTCCACCAGACGCGCCACCAGCGACAGACCGAGGCCGCAATGGCCCTCGCCGCCACGCGACGCGTCGAGCCGCACGAACGGCCGCATCGCCAGCGCCATCCGGTCCTCCGGAATGCCCGCGCCGCAATCGCTGACTTCGATGCATCCCATGTCCGCCTCTCGCCACGTCGCCAGACGCACCGGCGGCTCGCCATGCTCCAGCGCGTTGTCCACGAGGTTCGACATCACGCGATCGAGCAGCGCGCGCGGCAGCATGAAGCCGGCGCCCGCGCGCAGATCGCAGACGAAGAGCGGTGCATCGTCGCCCGCAGCCGTGTCGTCGGCCGGAAACTGCTTCTGCAAAAAGGCGTCGACGCTCACGAGCGGGCTCCTGTCGTTCTCGTCGCGCGCGTACGCGAGGAACTGCTGCACGATGTGATCGATGGAAGCGATATCGCGCGCAAAGCCATCGCGTGAAACGTCGTTCCCGATCAGATCCGCACGCAGGCGCAGGCGCGTAAGCGGCGACTTCAGATCGTGTGCGATGCCGGCCAGCATGATCGCCTGATTATCCTCGGCTTCCGCGAGCCGCTTGGCCATCTCGTTGAAAGCGTGCGCCAGATCGCGCAGCTCGTGCGGCCCCTGCTCGGGCAGCAGCGCCGGGCGGCGGCCCCGTGCGATCACTCGCGCCGCCTGGGCCACACGCGCAATCGGCCGCTGCATCTGCCACGCGACGAGCAGGGCGAGGAGCACCGCGCCGAGCAGAATACCGACGGTCTCCCGCACGAACGGCGGCATCGGCGGCAGATCCAGTCCGATCACGATCCACTGGTCGTGCTGCGGCAGCAGGACCCACAAGCTGGCGCGCTTGCCGTTCTCGCGCAGATGCAGTTGCGTGCCCGGCGGCAGGCGGGAGAGCAGTTCGTTGCGCAGCCGCTCACCGCGCGCATCGTCGAGTGGGTCCGCGAACTTCGGCGCCTCGGCCAGCGGCACGCGGCGCAAACCATGGCGCGGCGCGAGACTGCCCGGAACGACCGCGCGCTGATCCACGCTCTGAATGGCGACGAGCAGGCCGCGGGCGAAACCGTCGACCTGCTGGCGCGGACGCTGATAGAGCACCAGCGCGCTCCACACGAGATGCATGACGAGCAGAACGGCAATGCCCAGCCCGGCCATGCGCGCGAACAGCGAGTCGCGCAGCAGCCAACGCAGATTCACGCGGTCGACTCCCGCCAGCCGCGCACCGCCCGCTTGCCGGCCGCAGCCGCCGGTGCGAGCGACATGCCGTCGTCGCTATCGTCGCCGTCCGAACCGATGCCGCCGATGGCGCCGGACGGCTCCCGCGCGTCGGACGTTGCGTCCTCGGACAGTTCGCCCCCCGGCACGAAGACGTATCCCTTGCCGCGGATCGTCTGGATATAGCGCGGCTCGGACGGATCGACTTCGATGAGGCGTCGCAGGCGCCACACCGGCACGTCGAGACTGCGGTCACGAAAAGTGATGCCGTCGCCGTACAGCATGGCGTGCAGCTTCACGCGCGGCAGCACCTGCATCGGGTGCTGGGTGAATGCCTTGAGCATCGCGAACTCCGTGTCGCGCAGCGGCAGACGCTCGCCTTCGCGTTGCAGCGTGCGCAGCGAGTAGTCGAGCTCGAACGGACCGAAGCGATACGGCGCCCGGGCGTCCGGCGCGCTCGCCGCCACCGGGCCACGACGGCGCAGCACGGCGTGAATGCGTGCGAGCAATTCGCGCGTGTCGAACGGCTTGGCGAGATAGTCGTCGGCGCCCAGTTCCAGCCCCAGCGCCCGGTCGAGCGGGCCGCCGCGCGCGGAAAGCATGATCACCGGGATATCCTCGCCGGCGGCACGCAGGTCCTGCAGCGCCCGCAGCCCGTCGCGCTCGGGCATCATGATGTCGAGCAGAATCACCGACGGCCGCTCGAGTTCGAGCCGGCGCAGCAGCGACGCCCCGTTGTGCAGCACCGAAACCTGCATGCCGTTGGCATGCAGCACTTCGCGCAGCAGGTCGCGCACGACAGGATCGTCGTCGACCAGAAGAACATGCAGACTCATGAAACGCTCTCGGTAATTTAAGTTTGGCGCGGTTCGCGCGCCGCTTGCGACAATTTCACGGCGCTGTCCTGGGTGACGTCGGCGGGCGCCGGCAGGTTCGAAAGCGTGCGCAGCGCATTCGTATATCGATCGGACGACGACGCGGCCCGCCGGGTGCCGACCGTCGCAGCGTTTCCCTGACCCGGCAAACGCCAGGTCCGATGCAGCGCCGAACCCGGCGCACCAATGCCTGAAGACATGGTTCGTGCTCCCTTGGTGTCGAGATACACCGGAGTCTGCGCCCCCGTCCGCTCAGGCGTTGAACGAAGCATCTTATAGAATGGCGTCCAATCCTTATTTCAGAAAGGATCGGTAAGGTACGCCGATGTCCGGCGTCGGCATCGAAACCTATCGCCCCCCAGAAACAAAGATATTTAAGCGACGTTGACGGATGTAGCGAGAAATTATAGCCACCTTCTCGCACCACTCTCGGCGTCGCGGCATTGTCCGCATCGGCCGTTTTGGCCATGGGAGGCAACATGCGCCGTGCAATCTTCACACTGTGCAGCCGGCTGGCCCTCGCCGGGGCGCTGGGGGCCTGTCTGGCAGCGACACCGCTGGCCGCGCCGAACGGCTTGTCCGGTGGGGCCTCCGCGCCGCCTTCGCTCGCTGCCACGGCTTCCGCGTCGGGTGAACCGCGCAACTTCGGCCACGATCCCTTTCTCCACATTTCCACGGCGATCGCCGATTGTCCGGTACCGCTCGGCCCCGCCATGCGTGAATCCGACTGGCTCGCCGACGCGCATCACCGCATCGAGAAAGGCAACCACTGCTGGCTGGAGGGACGCTGCCGCCTGTCCAACAGCTACCGGTACGATGCGGAGATCGCCGACGCCGCGCAGCGCCGACTCTCCAGCATCGCCGCCGAGATCCCGTGGGCGGCGCAGACCTCGCTCTGGCTGACGTTCCAGCGGCGCATCATCGTCGTGCAAGGCTGCGTCGCGCCGGGCTTCGCGGTGGCGAAATTCCTCAAGGCACTGGGCGAAACGGCCGATGTGGAGGCCGTGGTCGACCAGCTCATCGTGCATCGCCCAGGCACGCCGCTAACGCGTCTGACCTACCCGACGCCCGCGCATCCCGAATTACCCGCCGGCGCCCGGACGCTTCCCTGAGGGCGGCGGCGCCGCGCGGCACGGCGCGTCGTACGGGCGTGCCGTGATCCACCGTCACACTTCAGTCACGCCCGTTCACAAAGTCACAACAACAAAAAACAGTTTGACCTCCCCTGTTTGATTAGGATCGCCAACACGTCCGCACCTTGCGGCAGCCTTGGCCCCTTCCTGATCGATGACGCTTTTCCCTCCGTTCCGTCTCACACGCCGCCGCAAGATCGGCGTGGCCGTATTCGTCCTGCTTTGCGGCGTTGCCTTCTGGCTTTGGCCGCGGCCGAAGCCGCCCGCATATCTGAGCGCCAAGGTCACCCGCGCCGATCTCGAAGACGCCGTGCTCGCCACGGGCGTGCTCCAGCCCATCAAGCAGGTGGAAGTGGGCTCGCAGGCGAACGGTCAGTTGCGCTCGCTCAAGGTGGTGCTCGGCGACCGCGTGACGAAAGGCCAGTTGCTGGCGGAAATCGATCCGACCTCCAGCGACAACGATCTGCGCGAGGCGACTGCCGGACTCACGACGCTCGCGGCCGACCGCCGCGCCAAGTCGTTGCGCCGCGCCCAGGCCGAGCGCGAGTTCGCGCGTCAACGCCAGCTCGCGCACGACGACGCCACTTCGCCGCGCGAACTGGAGAAAGCGCGCACGGAAAGCGACGCGCTCGCGGCCGAGGTCGAGTCGCTCGACTCGCAAATCCGTCAGCAGAACGTGAAGGTCGACAAGGCGCGCACGAACCTGTCGTACACGCGCATCACCGCGCCGATCAACGGCACGGTCACCGCCATCACCACGCAGGAAGGGCAGACGGTCACGGCGATCTACCAGATCCCGACCATCCTGAAGATCGCCGACCTGTCGCAAATGACGATCCGCGCGCAGGTCTCCGAAGCCGACGTCGTACGCATT
This sequence comes from Pandoraea pulmonicola, assembly GCF_000815105.2. Lineage (NCBI taxonomy): Bacteria > Pseudomonadati > Pseudomonadota > Betaproteobacteria > Burkholderiales > Burkholderiaceae > Pandoraea > Pandoraea pulmonicola. The sequence continues at coordinate 4,648,393 of NZ_CP010310.2, forward strand.
CGCGAAGGTCAACGGGTGTACTTCACGATTCTCGGTGCGCCCGAGACTCGCTATGAGGGCAAGCTGCGCGTGATCCAGCCGTCCCCCGAGAAGATCAACAACGCCATCTTCTTCAACGCACTTTTCGATGTGCCGAACCCGGACGGCGTACTGCGTCCGGACATGACGGCACAGGTGTCCATCGTGCGTGCGCGCATCGAAAAGGCGCTCACGTTCCCATCGGTCGCGCTCGGCGAGAAGCGCGCCGACGGCCGCTATCGCGTGCGCGTGCTCGACGCGAAGGGCAACGCGCACGTGCGCTGGGTGAAGGTCGGACTCGACAACCGCCTCACGGCGCAGGCGCTCGACGGGTTGTCCGAGGGCGAGCACGTGGTAACGGCCGATCCGACCGACGCGCCGCCGCCGGGCGCCACCCCCGACTCGGGAGGCGTTCTGTGACGTCCGCTGGCGAACCGCTGCTGCGTCTCACAGGCATCTCGCGTACATTCGGCGAGGGCGTGGGCGCGGTCACGGTACTGCGCGACGTCGAGCTCGTGATTCGCCGCGGCGAGATGGTCGCGATCATGGGCCCGTCCGGTTCGGGCAAGTCGACGCTGATGAACGTGCTCGGCTGCCTCGACCGCCCCAGCACCGGCCGCTACGAGATCGACGGACAGGACGTGGCGTCGCTCACCGACGACGCCCTCGCCCGCCTGCGCCGCGAGTATTTCGGCTTCATCTTCCAGCGCTATCACTTGATGGGGCATCTCACGGCACAGGGCAATGTCGAAGTCCCCGCCGTGTATGCCGGCACGTCGAAGACCTCGCGGGCGACACGCTCGGCGGCACTGCTCGAGCGCCTGGGCCTGGGCAAGCATCTGTCGCACCGGCCCGCGCAGATGTCGGGCGGTCAGCAGCAACGCGTGAGTATTGCGCGTGCATTGATGAACGGCGGCGACATCATCCTCGCGGACGAACCGACGGGGGCGCTCGACAGTCGCAGCGGCCTCGAAGTCATGCAGATCCTGTGCGAGCTGCATGCGCGCGGGCACACGATCATTCTCGTCACGCACGATCCGGGCGTGGCGGCGTGGGCGCAGCGCGTCATCGAGATCGCCGATGGACGCGTCGTGCGCGATCGCATCAACGAAACGCCGCGCGCAAGTCCGCGCGCCGAGCAAGCGGTGGACGCTTCGCGCACCGCCAACGATGACGATCGACACCACGAGCCGGCCGACCGCGCGGGCGAAGACGACATCGTCCCGGCCCCCGCATCCGCGCCGGCCACGCCCCGCCAGCGCTGGCTGGCCGGTTGGCCAACCTTCTCCGAGAGCCTGGCGATGGCGTGGCATGCGCTCGCGTCGCATCGGCTGCGCACGGGACTCACGATGCTCGGCATCGTCATCGGCATCACCTCCGTCGTGTCGCTGTCGGCCATCGGCGAAGGCACGAAGCGGCGGGTCATCGACGACATCGGCAGCATCGCGCCGAACACGATCACGGTGCTGCGCGGCAAGGACTTCAACGACGACAAGGCGGCCGAGATCCGTACGCTGTTGCCGCGCGACGTCGCGTTGCTCGCCGCACAGCCGTACACCGACAGTGTCTCGCCGCAGATCGGCCCGCGCACGATACGCATGCGGTTCGGGCGTCTGGACACCGACGCGCAGGTGCATGGCGAAGGCGCCGATTTCCTGCGCGCGAACGGGCTCAAGCTCTCGCGCGGGCGCAGCTTCGACGCCAACGAGGTCGAGCGTCAGGCGCAGGTCGCCCTGATCGGCGAGAACGCGCTGCGCAAGCTCATGCCCCACGGCGGCGACCCCATCGGCCAGATCGTGCTCGCAGGATCGCTGCCGCTGCGCATCATCGGCGTGATCCGCGACAAGTCCTCGATGTTCGTGAGCCGCTCGCTCAACGTGTATGTGCCGTGGACCACGGTCGCGAGCCGCCTGTCGGGTCAGCAGCATCTCGAATCGATCACGGTGCGCGTGCTCGATGGCCATCCCCCGGCGGCCGCCGAGGCCGGGATCATCCGCGTGCTCACGCGCGCCCACGGACAGAAGGACTTCTTCACGTTCAACATGGACACGATCGTGCAGTCGATCTCGCGCACGAGTCAGATGCTCACGCTGCTGCTCTCCTTCGTGGCACTGATCTCGCTCGTCGTGGGCGGCATCGGCGTGATGAACATCATGCTCGTGTCCGTGACCGAGCGCACGCGCGAGATCGGTATCCGGCGTGCCATCGGGGCGCGTCGCCAGGACATTCTGCGGCAGTTTCTGATCGAGGCGGTGCTCGTGTGCCTGATGGGCGGCGCCGTCGGTGTGGCGCTGTCGTACGCCATCGGACGACTCGTCGCGATGTTCGTGCCGCAGATCGCCGTGGTGTTTTCCGTGAGCACGTTTGTCGCGGCCGTGATGTGCGCGAGCGTCATCGGCATGGCGAGCGGCTGGTGGCCGGCCCGCAGCGCCGCACGTCTCGATCCGGTCGACGCGCTGGCTCGCGAATGATTTGCCCCCAACCGTCCTGGGGCCCCCCTGTAGTTGACCTGGGACGGCTTTCCCACCCCGCGCGCGATTCGGTGTCGCGCGCGGGGGTCTTTTTGACAGATTTGATGATTCGTTCACCAGGATTGCTTCACGACCTGCGCATCGGGCGCGTTGCCGCGATGCTGCCGTCCTCCCTCGCATTGGCCGTTGCCGCACTGCTCGCCGGTTGCAGCCTCACGCGCACGAACTACGAGCGTCCGGCGCTCGACGTCCCCGCGCAATACCAGACAGCGCTCGACGGCAATCGGGCCGTTGCGGCGGCGTCCGATACGTCCCTCATGTCCCTCATGTCCCTCACGTCCCGCGCGACCGCCCCGGCGAACAGTGCGGACGGCGCGGACATCGATCCGTGGTGGCTCGCGTTTCGCGACCCGCAACTCGACACCCTCATTTCGCAGGCGCTGGCCGCCAACCCCGCCCTCGCCATCAAGGCTCTCCAAGCCGATCGCGACGCCCTGCAGGCGGGCCTCACCGGCGCCAACCGATGGCCGCAGCTCTCGGCGTCCGTCACCGGTTCGAAGTCGCGAGCGCTCGATGGCGGCAGCACCTACAACGGACAGACACACACGCCTTCCGGCACGACCGCCAGCATCACGTATGAGATCGACGTCTGGAACAAGTTGGCGGCACAGCGTGACGCCGCAACTTGGCAGGCTGCGGCGAGTGCGTGGGACCGTCGCGCTGCCGCGCTGTCCCTGTCGAGTCAGGTGGCGTCGCTGTACTGGCGCGTGGCGTATCTGAACGAGAACGTGCTCAGCGCACAGGAGGACCTGCGCGCCGCCGAGAGAACCGTGGGGCTTGCGGATGCAAAGCGGCGTGCGGGAGCAGTCTCGGCGCTCGACCCGGTGCAGGCCCGCCAGGATCGCGACGAGGTGGCGGGAGCGCTCGCCAACTGGGAGCGGCTGCGCGACACGGCGCGGCACTCGCTTGCCGTGGCGCTCGGATTGCCGCCGCAGACCCGCTTCGCCGAGAACGTGTCGTTGGCGCAGGCTTATTTGCCGGAGATCACGCCGGGATTGCCGGCGTCGCTGCTGGCACGACGCCCCGACCTGGCCGCCGCCGAGACACGGGTGCGCGCACGGCTCGCGGATGTGGACGCCGCACGGCTATCGTTCTATCCGACGTTCACGCTCACGGGTACCGCCGGCACCAGCAGCGACTCGCTCTCGCGTCTGCTCACCAACCCCGTCGGTACGCTCGCGGCGACGATCGCCCTGCCGTTCCTCCAGGTGCAGACCGCGCGCTTCACGACGGCCATCGCCCGCAACGATTACGAACAATCGGTGACGACGTTTCGCAACGTGCTGCTCACCGCGCTCAATGAAGTGGAAGATGCGTTGACGACACGCGGGGCCACGACGTCGCAATACACATCGCTCGCCAGCGCCGCCGCGCTCGCACAGCGCGCGGCCGAATTGTCGGGCGCACGCTACCGCGCGGGCGACATCGAACTGCAAACCTGGCTCGAGGCGCAACGGCTCGCGCGTCAGGCACGGCGCGACGCCGCGCAGTCGCGCCTCGATCAGATCGACGCCACGCTCACCCTTGTCAAGGCGCTGGGCGGGACGTTGGGCGACACGCCATGATCGTCGGCTACAGCGTGGCGAGCAGCGCGGCCACGTCAGGGTAAATCAACCGGTAGCCGAGTTCGCGCTTGAGTCGCGTGTTCTCGAGCCGTCGCGACTCCGACATGAACGACAGCAATGTCGGCTCCAGCACACGCGCGGCTTCCTCGCGCGAGACGCGCGGCGGGCGCGGTAGATGCAGCGCGTCCGCCACGCGGTCGAAATACTCCCCCATGCGCCACTGCGTGTCGTCGCTCGCGTGCACGACCCGCTGCGGCTTGCCTCGCCACATCGCCCGAATCAGGATCGCGGCGAGATCGTCGGCGTGAATATGGTTGGTGAAGACGTCGTCCTCGGCGCGCAGCGCGGGCGTACCGCGCTGCAGCCGCGCCACCGGCAGACGGTCCTCCGCATAAATACCCGGGATGCGAACGAGCGTGGCGCGCCACGTGGCCCGCGCCGGTTCGGGACGACGCCACGCCGCCCGGGCGCCCGTGCCCGCGGGCGCCTGTCGGCGCGATGGGCCGGCCGCCAGCCAGCGACGTGTCGTAGAGGCGTGGCGAGACGGGCGTCCCAACTGGCGCAACGTTCGCTCGGCATCGACACGGCGCTGCCCGCGCGGCGAGCGCGGCGCCGGCGTTCGAGTCTCGTCGATATGTGCGCCCCCGCAGTCGCCATAGACGCCGCTGGTGCTCGCGTATACCAGGATCCGGCGAGCCGCACCGGGCCGGCGCGGCAGGGCCTGACGTCCCCCCTCGGGTACAATCACGGGTTCAGGCGGTCGGCCGAGCGCCGCGCGCAAACGGCGCGTGCGCAGGTCCCGTGTACCGTTGCCGGCGACCCCGGCGGGCGGGGCGAGATGCAGCACGCGCGAGGCCAGCCGGCCGACGCGGCGCAGGCTCGCGGCGTCGTCGAGATTGGCGGTGACGGGGATGGCGCCGGCCGCGCGCAAGGCCGCATGCCTGGCATCGCTGGACGTCACGGCAAAGACCCGGAAGCGTTTGACGAGGGCAGGCAACGCACGCATGCCGACGTCGCCGCAGCCCACGACCAGCAGGCGCGGACGACCGAAGGATTTCGACGAATTTTTCATTTTTCGGATTGTAGTATGGCTTACAACGTTACCCTCGTGCCGAGCGGGCGCGAGTTCCAGGTCGAAGACGGCGAGGCCGTGCTTTCCGCCGCGTTGCGTCAGGGCATCGGTTTGCCTTACGGGTGCAAGAACGGCGGCTGCGGTTCGTGCAAGGCCAAGCTCGTCGAGGGCAGCGTCGAGCATGGCGCACATTCGAGTTCCGCGCTCACCAAGGACGAGGAAACGCGCGGCTTCGCGCTACTGTGCTGCGCGCACACCAAGGGCGATCTCGTGATCGAATCGCGCGAGGTCAAGGGCATCGGCGACATTCCGGTCAAACGTCTGCCCTGCCGCGTGAACGCGCTCGAGCGCCGCGCCGACGACGTCATCGTGATGCGACTGCAACTGCCCGCCAACGAGCGGTTCCAGTACCTCGCCGGTCAGTACATCGAGTTCATCCTGAAGGACGGTAAACGCCGCAGCTATTCGATGGCGAGCGCGCCGCACGAGGAGGGCTTCCTGGAACTGCATCTGCGGCACATGCCCGGCGGTGCATTCACGGATCACGTTTTCCTGAACATGAAGGAGCGCGAGATTCTGCGCTTCGAAGGTCCGCTGGGCACGTTCTTCCTGCGCGAGGATTCCGACAAGCCCATCGTGCTGCTCGCCTCGGGCACGGGCTTCGCGCCGATCAAGGCGATCGTCGAGCATGCGGTGCACAAGGGCTTGAACCGACCGATGACGCTGTACTGGGGCGCACGACAGCTCAAGGACATCTACATGCGCGAACTGGCCGAACAGTGGGCGCGGGAAATTCCTGGCTTCGCCTTCGTGCCGGTGCTCTCCGAAGCCGCGCCCGAGGACCGGTGGCAAGGCCGCACGGGCTTCGTCCACCGGGCCGTGGTGGAGGATCTGCCGGACCTGTCGGCCTACGAGGTGTACGCCTGCGGTGCGCCTGTGATGGTCGAGTCGGCCCGGCGCGACTTCACCGCGCATCACGGGCTGCCGGAAGACGCGTTCTTCGCCGACGCGTTCACCACCGAGGCCGACAACCCGGGCGGCGGCCACTGACGACCGGCCAGTCGCCGGGCGCCCCTGGGCGATCCGGACCATTGCAAAGATGCGCGCACGCCACAGTGCGCGCATACCCTTTGACAAGCGCCGCGTCACCCCCTTATGCTTGCCGACATGAACCTGATTGCCATCGCCTCGATCCGACGTCGCCGTACGCTGCCCCAACCGGGATGCCGCGCGGCACGCTATCGACTGCGATAACACGCAAGTTCTCAAGCACAGCGAAGCCACGGGCAACCCCGTGGCTTTTTTTATTCCTTCGTCTCGTTCACCTCAGTCCTTCGGAGACCGTCATGTCGCTTGCCAAATCGCCCGCCGTCGCGCCGTCCAACACTCCCGCCACGGCGCGCAACGCCAAGTTCGCCGAGTTCGCCACCCAGGCGTTGCTGCCGATCACTTCGCGTCCCGAGCTCGTATTCACGCACGGCAAAGGCGGGTGGCTGTACGACCATGAAGGCAAGCGATATCTCGACTTCATCCAGGGCTGGGCGGTGAACAGTCTCGGCCACTGCCATCCGGTGATGCGCGACGCGCTGGCCACGCAGGGCGCGCTGTTGCTCAATCCGAGCCCCGCGTACTACAACGGGCCGATGATCGAACTGGCCGACCTGCTCGCCACGCTCTCGGGCCTGGGCAAGGTTTTCTTCGCGAACAGCGGCGCCGAAGCCAACGAGAGCGCCATCAAACTCGCACGCAAGTGGGGGCAGTTGCACCCGAACGCGTCGGGCGGCGCGCGCTACGAGATCATCACGTTCAAGAACGCCTTCCACGGCCGGACGCTGGCAACGATGTCCGCGAGCGGGAAGCCGGGCTGGGATACGATCTTCGCGCCGCAGGTGCCGGGTTTCCCGAAAGCGGAGCTCAACGACATTGCATCGGTCGAGGCGCTCATCGGCCCGGACACGGTGGCCGTGATGCTCGAACCGATTCAGGGCGAGGCCGGTGTCGTGCCTGCGACGTCGGCGTTCCTCAAGGAACTGCGGGCGCTGACGCAGGCGCGCGGGCTGCTGCTGATCGTCGATGAAGTGCAGACCGGCTGCGGGCGCACCGGCACGCTCTTCTCGCATCAGCAGGCGGGCATCGTGCCGGACATCATGACGCTCGGCAAGGGCATTGGCGGCGGCGTGCCGCTGGCGGCCATGCTGTGCGGCGACGAGTTCGCCGTCTTCCAGCCCGGCGATCAGGGCGGCACGTACAACGGCAACCCGCTCATGTGCGCCGTGGGCCTCGCGGTCATGCGCACGGTGAGTTCGCCGGGCTTTCTCGAATTCGTGCGGGCGCAGGCCGACTATCTGAGCGCCGGGCTGCAGCATCTGTCGTCGCGTTACGGTGGCGAGGGCGAGCGCGGCGCGGGTCTGCTGCGCGCGCTGCTGCTTGGCCGCGACATCGGTCCGCAACTGGTCGAGGCGGCGCGCGACATGACACCGGACGGGTTGCTGCTCAATTCGGCGCGCCCGAACCTGTTGCGCTTCATGCCAGCGCTGAATGTGAGCCGCGAGGAAATCGACCAGATGCTGTCGATGCTCGACACGCTGCTCGCGAAGCACGTCTGAGACCTTCCGGGGCCTGCCTGTCCGGTGTACGCATCGGGCGGCGCGGCGTCCTGCCAATTTTTGAGGGACCCCGTCAATGAACGACATGAGTCACGCACACTCGACGCCGCCGGCGGACGCCATCGTCGAGATCTCGTCCGATTCGGCCCGGCTCGACATCGGTTTCATTCATCACGCCCTTTCCACACAGACGCATTGGGCGAAGGACATTCCGCGCGAGACGCTCATGCGCGCCATTTCGCACTCGCTGTGTTTCGGCGCTTATGCGACGGAAGTGGAAGGTGGCCCTGCGCGACAGGTGGGCTTCGCGCGTGTGATCACGGACCGCGCGACGTTCGCGTATCTGGCCGATGTGTTCGTCGATCCGTCGATGCGCGGTTTGGGCATCGGCAAGCGCCTGTGCGAGGACGTGCTGGCGCATCCGGCGTTGCAGGGGTTGCGGCGTTTCCTGCTGGCGACGACCGACGCGGCGGGGCTGTATGCGCGCTACGGTTTCGAGCCGCTCGGCCCCGTCAACAAGATGATGCAGATCCATCGGCCCGACGTGTACACCGGCACGCGGGAGGCGTCATGACGAGTGCGCCTGCCAACGTTCACATTCGCGCGTTCGACGACACGGATACCGAAGCGGTGATCGCGTTGTGGCGCGATGCGTTTCCGGAGTACAGCGCGCCGGACAAGCCACATCGCGAGCCGCGCCGTTCGATTGCCAACAAGGTGGCGATGCGCGATGGATTGTTCTTCGTTGCGGTTCGCGAGCGCAAGATTGCGGGCACGGTGATGGCCGGCTACGACGGACATCGCGGCTGGGTGTATTCGCTGGCGGTGACGCGTGCGCTGCGGCGTCGCGGCGTGGCGAGCGCCCTGCTCCAACATGCGGAAGCGGCGCTCGCGCAACGCGGATGCCTCAAGCTCAACCTGCAGGTCCTGACCGGCTCGCGCGAAGCCCTGGCGTTCTACAACGCCCACGGCTACGCCCCCGACGATGTCGTGAGCCTCGGCAAGCGACTGCCGGTCGCGGCGACGGGGAGCGGGCAAGCGCGCTCGTGAGCGAATCCCTTCGGGACTATTGCCGCCTGCTCGGCTCGCGAGCGGTGGGCGCCGCCATTCTCTGGATCGACTTCACGTTGATCTTCGAGACCCTGGCATTCCGCTGGGACGCCAATCCCATGTGGATCGGGTTTGCCATGACGCTGTATGGTCTTCCAGGCATCGTTGTCGGTCCTTGGCTGGGCTCGCTCGCCGACAGGCACTGTCCGTGGCGGCTGCTGCGCTGGAGCTACGCCGCAAGAGCGGTTGTCTCCGTCGGGCTTTGGCAGGCCCCCACGTTCGGCCTCTTTCTCGGGTGCATCGCCATGAAGGGATTGGTCAACGTCATGCCGGCCCCCGCCGAGCAGCAGCTGTTTCGCCGTCTTCTCGACGACAGCCGCCTGGCGGCGAATGCGGGTCGCGTCACGCTCATCGATCAGGCGACAAAACTCGTCGCGCCGCTCGTCACCGTCCTGACGGCTCGCGCGGGCATCCCGGGATTCTCGATATCGGCACTGCTCGGCGTTGCCGGGTTGCTGCTCACGACCGGCAAACGACTTCAGCCGGCCAATTCGCCGCAACATGGCGCGCGGGCTCGCCCGATCTGGAGAGTATTTTTTTCCATCCTGGGCGACAACGCCGTGTTGCGGCGCGTCTTCATCGTGACGCTCTGTCAGGCGTTCGTTCTCGGACTCTATGATGCTCAACTGGCCTTGCTTCTCAAGGCGCAGGGCTTTCCTGACGGCACCTTCGGCAGCATCGTCGGATGTACGGCGGCCGGCGCCATGATCGGCGCGTTTCTATTCCAACGAATACAACGACATATCAAGACGAGGCCGCTGCTCTGCGTCTCGTGCCTGCTGTTCGGCTTGACCATCCTGACGCCGGCGATCATGGCGTACGCTGCGGCGCCGATCCCCTTGCCGCTCATGCTCTCGCTCTGGGTTGGCAACGGCTTTGCCTATGGGCTCGGTGCGATGCTGACGATGGTGACGTTTCAACGCGAATGCCCTGTCGAATCGCTCGGGACCCTCACGTCGACCGGCCGGAGCCTCCAGATCACCCTGCTGATCCTGGCGCCGCTCGTTGGCGGCGCGCTTTCATCGGCGGCCAGTATCGAATTCGTCTTCCTGCTCGCCGGAACGTTCTCCATCGGCCTGGGCCTGCTTGCGATGCGCCCATTGAACGGCCTGCCTTCGCCCCGGTCTGGTACTCGTTAAGAAAACGAGGCTCGCTTCCAGGCAACAAAAAACCCCAAGGCGCGGACGTCCATCCGCGGCCTTGGGGTTCCAAGTCGATGCGGCGTCGACGAAAATCGACGCTCATCTCCTGCTCCACCTTATTCCACCTTACTCTCCCAGATACGCGGCGCGCACCTTCGGATCGTCGAGCATGGTTTTGGCGTCGCCGGTCATCGTGACGAGACCACTGTCCATCACGTAGCCGCGGTGCGCGGCCTGCAGCGCCAGACGTGCGTTCTGCTCCACGAGCAGCACCGTCACGCCCTCGGCCGACACCGTGCGCACCACTTCGAAGATCTTCTCGACCATGATCGGCGAGAGTCCCATCGACGGCTCGTCGAGCAGCAACAGCTTCGGCTGGCTCATGAGCGCACGCGCCATTGCCAGCATCTGCTGCTCACCGCCCGAGAGCGTGCCCGCGAGCTGGTCCTTGCGCTCCTTCAGACGCGGAAAGATGCCGAACATCCGGTCGACGTCCTGCTTGATGCCCGCGTTGTCGTTGCGCAGATACGCGCCCATCTGCATGTTCTCGAGGATGGTCATGCGCGTGAAGATGCCACGACCTTCCGGCACCATCGCCAGCCCCTGCTTGAGCAGATCGAACGCCTTCACGCCACGAATCGACTTGCCCAGATACTCGATGTCGCCGTCGGCCCACGGCAACAGCCCCGTGATCGCCTTCATCGTGGTCGTCTTGCCCGCCCCGTTCGCGCCGATGAGCGTGACCAGCTCGCCCGGCTGAATGTTCAGGTCGATGCCCTTGACCGCCTTGATACCGCCATAAGCGACTTTCAGGCCCTTGATCGTCAACATTGCGCTCATCAATGGCCTCCCGCACCGAGATACGCTTCAATCACCGCGGGATTGCGTTGCACATCCTGCGGCAAACCTTCGGCAATCACCTTGCCATAATCGAGCACCGTCATGCGGTTGCACAAGCCCATCACCAGCTTCACGTCATGCTCGATGAGCAGGATCGTCTTGCCGTCGCTACGGATCTTGTCGAGCAGACCGCGCAGCTCCACCTTCTCGGTCGCGTTCATGCCGGCAGCCGGCTCGTCGAGCGCGAGCAGCTTCGGATCGGTCGCCAACGCACGCGCGATCTCGAGACGACGCTGGTGGCCGTACGAGAGGTTCGCCGCCGTGTAATTGGCGTACTTCGCCACGCCCACATACTCGAGCAACTCCATCGCACGATCGCGAATGGCACGCTCCTCGGCCTTCGCGCCCGGGTAGCGGACGATCGCGCCGATCACGCCCATCTTCGTGCGCACGTGGCGTCCGACCATCACGTTCTCGATCACGGTCATGCCGCCGAACAGGCGAATGTTCTGGAACGTGCGCGCAATGCCGGCCCTCGCCACTTCATGCACGGCCGTCGGTTTGTACGACTCGCCCGCCAGACGGAATTCGCCCGAATCCGGCGTGTAGAGACCGGTGATCACGTTGAAGAACGTGGTCTTGCCCGCACCGTTGGGGCCGATCAGGCCATAGATCTGCCCCGGCTTGATCTCCAGCCCCACATCGGTGAGGGCCTGCAGACCGCCGAAGCGCTTGTTCACGCCCTTGACGGACAGAAGAATTTGTTCGCTCATCTTGAATTCGTCTCCCTCGGCTTACAGAGTCCGCTCTTCCGGACGCGGCGACGGCCACAGGCCGGCCGGACGGTACAGCATGATCAGGATCATGGCCAGACCGTACAGCAACTGCCGGATCACTTCGGGATCGACGATGACGCTGCCGAACATCTTCATCTGCAACGGGCCCATGGTCGAGCGCAGAATCTCGGGGAACGCCGAGAGCAGCACACCGCCCAGAATCACGCCCGGAATGTGGCCCATGCCGCCGAGCACCACCATCGAGAGCACGACGATCGACTCCCAGAAGGTGAACGACTCGGGCGAGACGAAGCCCTGGAACGCCGAGAACATGCCACCGGCCACGCCGCCGAACGACGCCCCCATGGCGAACGCGAGCAATTTGATGTTGCGCGTGTTGATCCCCATCGCCTTGGCGGCGATCTCGTCTTCACGGATGGCGACCCAGGCGCGTCCGATGCGCGAGTGCTGCAAGCGCACGCAGATGAACGCAATGAGCAACGCCAGGAACACGAACAGGTAGTAGTACATGTACACCGAGCTCACCTGGAACCCGAAGAAGTTGTGCGCCTTCGAGAAATCGAAGCCGAACAGCGACGCGGGCTCGATGCCGGTGATCCCCTTCGGGCCGTTGGTGATGTTCACCGGCCGGTCGAGGTTGTTCATGAAGATGCGGATGATCTCGCCGAAACCCAGCGTCACGATGGCCAGGTAGTCGCCGCGCAGGCGCAGCGTGGGTGCACCGAGCAGAATGCCGAACACCGCCGCGACCGCCGCGCCGATGGGGATCGTGAACCATACCGGTACGTGCAGGCCGGCGGGGAACAGATGCGCGATCCACTCGAATTGCGTGGTCAGGTGAGGCGAACTCAAAAACGCGGTGACATACGCGCCCACGGCATAGAACGCGATGTAGCCCAGGTCGAGCAGGCCGGCAAAGCCCACGACGATGTTCAGGCCCAGCGCGAGCATGATGTATAGCAGCGCGAAGTCGAGCACGCGCACCCAGTAGTTGCCGCCGGCATAGCCGACGAGCATGGGCGCGAAGATCGCCGCGAGCAGGAACAGCGCCAGACCGCGATAGGCGCGGCGCGTGGCCGCCGCGGCGGAAATCTGCGTGGCCGGACCGGAGGAGGTTTGCACGGGTTGATTCATGATGTGTTTCCTCCCCGCTCAGGCACGATCGGCCACGCGTTCGCCAAGCAGACCGCTCGGACGGAACACCAGCACGACGATCAGGACGATGAACGCAAAAACGTCCTGGTAGTTACTTCCGAATACCCCACCGGTGAGATCGCCGATGTAGCCGGCACCGAGCGCTTCGATCAGGCCGAGCAGCACGCCGCCGACCATCGCGCCTTGCAGGTTGCCGATGCCGCCGAGCACGGCGGCCGTGAAGGCCTTCATGCCAGGGATGAACCCCATGTAGAAGTGGGCGTTGCCGTAGTTCGAGGCCATCATCACGCCCGCGAGCGCCGCCAGGGCGCCGCCCAGCGCGAAGGTCGCGGAAATCACGAAGTTGGGATTCACGCCCATGAGGCCCGCCACGTTGCGGTTTTCCGCCGTCGCCCGCATGGCGCGCCCGAGCTTGGTACGGTTCACGAGCTGCGTCAGACCGAACATCACCAGGAATGCGACCACGACGATCACGATACCGGTGCCGTTGGTCACCGCCCCCGGATGCTCGCCGCGTTGCGGAATGATCGTGAGCGCATCGGTCGGCAGCAGTTGCGGGAACGAGAGCGGGTTGCGCGACCAGATCAGCATGGCGATGGTCTGCAGCAGCAGCGACACGCCAATGGCGGTGATCAGCGGCGCGAGACGCGGTGCGTTGCGCAGCGGCCGATAGGCCACGCGCTCGATCACGACGTTGGCCAGGGCACACACGGGCATGCACACGAGCGTGGCAATGGCCAGCATGAGCGCCGGGTTCATGTCCGGCGCGACCTTCAACAACAGGTTGATGGTGGACAGCGCGACCATGGCGCCGATCATCATCACGTCGGCGTGGGCAAAGTTGATGATGCCCAGAATGCCGTAGACCATCGTATAGCCCAGTGCAATGATCGCGTAGACGCTGCCAAGCACGAGGCCGTTCAAGATTTGTTGGATAAAAATATCCATGAAACTAACTCCTTGTCCCGAAAACGGGCTCCCGGCGCGCTTGCCCGATAGGGCGTGCGACGAGGCCGGAAGAACTGCGGGTAATGAGGCGTAATCCTGTGTCAGGAGGGGGGCCGTGCCCGTCATGCAGGCACGACATCGTTCCGCAGATAAAGAAACGGCACCGAACGGGTAGGCAACGGTGCCGTTTCATGGCGCAAGCGCCCGGGACTTACATCTTCACCACGTCAAGCACGCTCTTCTTCTTGTCCTTGTAGTTGTAGAGCGTGATCACCGGCTCCTTCATGTCGCCCTTGCTGTCGAAGGCGATGTGACCGATGACACCCTTGTAATCCGTGGCGGGCATGGCAGCCAGGATCTTCGCCGGGTCCGCCGAATTGGCACGCTTCATGGCGTCGATGATCACGTTGATGGCGTCATACGTGAACGGGGCGTAGATCTGGATCGGCTGCTTGAAGCGATCTTCGTAACGCTTCGAGAAGTCCGCACCGCCCTCCATCTTCGACAGCGCCATGCCCGCTTCCGAGCAGACGATGTTGTCGATGGCGTCGCCGGCCAGTTCGGCCACCTTGTCGGTACACACGCCGTCGCCGGCCAGCACCTTGGCGCCGATGCCCAGTTCCTTCGACTGCTTGGCGAACGGGCCGCCGGTGGCGTCCATACCGCCGTACATGATGATGTCCGGACGCTCGCCCTTGATCTTCGTCAGAATCGCGCGGAAGTCCGTGGCCTTGTCGTTGGTCGCGTCGTGCGAGAGCACCTTCAGGCCGTTGGCCTTGGCGGTCTTCTCGAACTCGTCGGCCAGCCCCTTGCCGTAGGCCGTTGCGTCATCGACGATGGCCACCGACTTGGCGCCCAACGACTTCGTGGCGTAGTTGGCGAGTGCCGGACCCTGCTGGGCGTCCGTTGCCACGACGCGATAGGTCGTCTTGAAGCCCTGCTGGGTATAGGCCGGATTGGTTGCCGACGGGGAGATCTGAACGAGGCCGGCGTCACTGTAGATCTTCGAGGCCGGGATCGTGGTGCCCGAGTTCAAGTGACCCACCACCGCGACCACCTTCTCGTCGACGAGCTTCTGGGCAACTTGCGTTGCGGTCTTCGGATCGGCGGCATCGTCTTCCGCCACCAGTTCCAGCTTGACCGGCTTGCCGTCGATCGTCAGGCCAGCCTTGTTGGCTTCTTCGACGGCGAGGCGTGCACCATTTTCGTTATCTTTGCCCAAGTGAGCAATTTGGCCCGTCAATGGTGCAACGTGACCAATTTTGACTACAACCGCATCGCCGCCCCCGCTGGCGGCAGTCGTCGCGGCAGGTGCAGAAGCGGCACCCGAACCGGCCTGCTTTTCTTCCTTCTGACCGCATGCCGCCAACAGCGTCACTGCCGCGACCACGGGCAGTACCTTCGCGAACTTGAGTTGCATGTGATTATCTCCTGATTGTCGGCGCTTTAATAACGCCAATGACGTCAATGACGCCAATTCAATGTTTCGTATGCGAAACGCGCGCATTGTAACTCCATTCTTTGCGGCTGCGACGCCCGCCGCCACAGGGTTTTCCATAATGGAGGCCTAAGGTTTATACCAACTTGTGCAACCCTGAATTTTCAAAAGCGCAACCCCGGATTCGTTAAAGATTTTATTCACCCGCGCGCATCGGCACGGGCGGCTTCATGGTGCATGCAACGCACCATCTATGGGCCTCAATAGCGCACCAACCCAATAAGCAATTCCTGTGCCCAATCGCTCTGGAGGTTTTCGTCTAATTAAGGAAGCATATAAATAACTGGTCTTTCAAAAAACGGTTATCGCTTTTTCGATTCAATTCCATAATTGTTGAATTAAGAATTGCGGCAATCAGTTTCAATAGATGAGACGCAAAAGTGCACCGATTCGGACATGCGGGAATTTTGCAAAATGTGCGATGTCCGCGCATAAATTCCGCAATGTTTTTTGAGCTGGATCAAGAGACCATCCGAGTCAATTACGGAAGGGCATCGGCGCGCCGATGACGGCGGTAGGGATAGCGCCCGAAGGAAAAACGGGCGGCGGGGTGAAAGGCAATAAAAAACCGGAGGTCGCCGATGCGACACTCCGGTTCGATGGCGACGCGGCGCCTGCGTTGCGTGTGTGGTGCGGGTGCGGGTGCGTTGCGACTGTGGTGCGTGTGCGGCGTTAACGCGAACCGCAGCCGCTTTTCACGAGGTTGGCGCTCAGCCGGCCGCCACCTGCGTGAGGCCCTTGGGCAGCGGGAACGCAATGTTCTCCTCGACGCCCTCGAGCACCTTGACCTGAGTCACGCCCAGTTCGCGCAGACGCGACACGATCGACTGTGCCAGGACTTCCGGCGCCGATGCCCCTGCCGTCACGCCAATACGACGCTTGCCGTCGAACCACTCGGGCTTGAGCTGATCCGGCGAATCGATCATGTAGGCCGGCACGCCCATCTTCTCGGCGACTTCGCGCAGGCGGTTCGAGTTGGAACTGTTCGGGCTGCCAACGACCACCACGACGTCACACTGCGGCGCCATGAATTTCACGGCGTCCTGGCGGTTCTGCGTGGCGTAGCAGATGTCCTGCTTCTTCGGCTCGGTGATCGACGGGAAGCGCGTCTTGAGCGCGTTGATGACCTCGGCGGCGTCGTCCACGGAGAGCGTCGTCTGCGTCACGTAAGCCAGCTTGCTCTCGTCGGCGACTTGCAGAGCCAGGACGTCCTCTATCGTCTCCACGAGGAACATGCCCTCGCCCGACTGCCCCATCGTACCTTCGACTTCCGGATGGCCCTTGTGGCCGATCATGATGATCTCCAGGCCCTGGTCGCGCATCTTCGCGACTTCGACGTGCACCTTGGTCACCAGCGGACACGTGGCGTCGAAAATGCGAAGGCCACGGGCTTCCGCTTCGGTGCGAACGGCCTGCGACACGCCGTGGGCGCTGAAAATCAACGTGTTGCCGGGTGGCACGTCCGTCAGTTCCTCGACGAAGATCGCGCCCTTCTTGCGCAAATTCTCGACGACGTACGCGTTGTGCACGATCTCGTGGCGCACGTAGATCGGCGCGCCGTACATCGCCAGCGCGCGCTCGACAATCTCAATGGCACGGTCGACGCCAGCACAGAAGCCTCGCGGCTGGGCCAGCAGGATTTCCGCATCCGACAGCGTCGGTGCTACGAATTGGGTGGCGCTCATCTCGATTCCTACAGAATGCCGATAATCCGGGCTTCGAACACGATCGGCTGTCCGGCCAGCGGGTGGTTGAAGTCGAACAATGCCCAGCCGTCGCCCAGTTCGCGCAGGATGCCCGCGTAGCGGCCACCGCTCGGCGCGTTGAACTCGACCAGGTCGCCCACGCTGTATTCCTCGCCAAAGTTGCTGTTTTCCTGCAGCGTCTTCATCGAGACGCGCTGCAGCAACTCGGGATTACGCGGGCCGAACGCCTGCTCGGGCGCCAGTTCGATGCGGCGCCGCTCCCCCACCGTCATTCCCAGCAACGCCTGCTCCAGCGTCGGCGCCATCTGGCCACCGCCGAGCTGCAGCGTGGCAGGCGTGCCTTCGAAAGTGTTGACAATGTCCGCACCGTCGGGCGCGGCAATCCGGTAGTGGAGCGTCAGATAGGAATCGTCTTGAACCACGGGGGTTGCGACAGAACTCATGGGGGTCTCACAGCAGGGTCAAGCTATTATTGTAAATGACGACGCGTTGCGCGTCCGGCTCCCCATCGAAGCTGCCCCGATTTTTTCCGTCGGCGGCGGTACCTTTATTTGAGACGCACCGGCATCATGCGCCCGGGCGCGTCCGCCACAGGAGTCGTCATGTCCATCGCCCAATGGCCGCTCACCGAGCGTCCCCGCGAAAAAATGCTCGCTCGCGGCCCCGGCGCGCTCTCCGACGCCGAATTGCTCGCCATCCTGCTGCGCACCGGCTCGCACGGACGCAACGCCGTCGATCTCGGCCGCGAATTGCTCGCCCGCAGCGGCTCGCTCGCCCGGCTTCTCGCCATGCCGTTCGAGACGCTGCGCCAAGTCCCGGGGCTCGGTCAGGCCAAGTGCCTCCAATTTCAGGCCGCGCTCGAAGTTGCGCGCCGCATGCTCGGTGAAGGCATGCAGGCCGGCAGCCTCCTCGATTCGCCCGCGCGCGTACGCGATTACCTTCGGCTCACGCTGCAGGACCGCTCGCGCGAGCGCTTCGCCTGTCTGTTTCTCGATGCCTCCCACCGGCTCGTGAGCACGCGGGTGATGTTCGAGGGCACGCTCACCCAGACCTGCGCCTACCCGAGGGAAATCGTGCGGGCTGCCCTGGAAGTCCATGCGGCGGCGGTGATCGTCGCCCATAATCATCCGTCCGGCGTGCCGCACCCGAGCGCCGCCGACCTGGCGCTCACGCGGCAACTGGGCGAAGCACTGGCGCTGCTCGAGATCCGCCTGCTGGATCATTTCATCGTGGCCGGCAGCAGTGTGTACTCGCTCGCAGAGCACGGCGAGGTGTGACTTCCTGCAACATTTGCACAAGAATTTGGCAAGCATGTCGCGTTCGGGGGCTGCTTGCGCTATAATCCGTCCCTTCCCCGAATCTCCGACAGACGTTTCCCGCCAGGGACTCGCATCCTACATCGACTAAAGCGATTGATTTGTCTGGGATTTTTGTGGTATTATCGCGGTCTGTCTTTTCGACTCACCATTTTTTTACACAGAATTCTGGGTTAGGAGTGCTTCATGGCACGCGTATGTCAAGTGACCGGGAAAGCGCCGATGGTCGGCAACAACGTTTCCCACGCCAACAACAAAACCAAGCGCCGTTTTCTCCCGAACTTGCAAAATCGCCGGTTCTGGGTTGAGAGCGAAAACCGTTGGGTGCGTCTGCGCATTTCGAATGCGGGTCTGCGCCTGATCGACAAGAATGGCATCGACGCCGTTCTGGCCGACCTGCGTTCGCGCAACGCCATCTAAGTTTTAGGAGCTCATCATGGCAAAAGGCGCTCGCGACAAGATCAAGCTGGAATCGACCGCTGGCACGGGTCATTTCTACACGACCACCAAGAACAAGCGTACCCATCCGGAAAAGATGGAAATCAGCAAGTTCGATCCGGTGGCTCGTAAGCATGTGCCGTACAAGGAAACCAAGATCAAATAAGATCAACAGGTTTTCTCGCGGCAGTTCGCTGCTGCGTTCGATACCCCGCCACTGGCGGGGTTTTTCATTTCTGGCGCCCCAAAATCCGCCGCGCTACGCTTTGCGTAGTCAGGCAAGGCACTATTTCGTCAATGTGCGCATAGCCTCCTGTGTCACTCGCGTATTGACTCGCTATACTGGCTCACTTTCCATTACGAGAATCGCCCCACCGCCGTGGCGACGACTCCGGAGACAGCCCGTATCATGAATTTCGATGTCGTTATCGTCGGCAGTGGACTCGCCGGCCAGTCCGTCGCCCTGCATCTGGCCGACACCTGCCGCGTGGCACTGGTTGCCAAGCGCCCCATGCCCGAGGGGGCGAGTGACTGGGCGCAGGGCGGCATCGCCGCGGTACTGGACTCGACCGACAGCATCGACGAGCATGTGGCCGATACCCTCGTTGCCGGCGCCGGGCTGTGCGACGAAGGGGCCACGCGCTTCATCGTCGAACACGGCCGGGAAGCGATCGAATGGCTCATCGCCCAGGGTGTGCCCTTCACCCGCGACGACGACGCCGAACTCGGCTTCCATCTCACGCGCGAAGGCGGCCACAGTCATCGCCGCATCATTCATGCCGCCGATGCCACGGGGCACGCCGTCATCGCCACGCTGACCGAGCGCGTGCGCCGCCATCCGAACATCACGCTTTTCGAGAACCACTTCGCGGTCGACCTGATCACGTCCGATCGCGCCGACGCAGCGCCAACGGCTGGACGTCACTGTCAGGGCCTGTACGTGCAGGATCTGCGCACTGGCGAAGTGCACGCCATGACCGCGCGCCACACGGTTCTGGCCACGGGCGGCGCGGGCAAGGTTTATCTCTACACCACGAACCCCGACACCGCCACCGGGGACGGCATTGCAATGGCATGGCGCGCCGGTTGCCGGATCGCGAACATGGAATTCATCCAGTTCCATCCGACATGCCTCTACCATCCCTACGCCAAGTCCTTCCTGATCACCGAAGCCGTGCGCGGCGAAGGCGGACGACTCGTACTGCCCGACGGCACGCGCTTCATGCTTGCGCACGATCCGCGCGCCGAACTGGCGCCGCGTGACATCGTGGCCCGCGCCATCGACTTCGAAATGAAGAAGCACGGACTCGACTGCGTGTACCTGGACATCAGCCATCAGAGCCCGGAATTCCTGCGCGAGCATTTCCCCACGATCCTGGCGCGTTGCGCCGAGTTCGGCATCGACATCACGAAGCAACCGATCCCAGTCGTACCCGCGGCGCATTACACTTGCGGCGGCATCGTCACCGACATGCAGGGCCGCACCGATCTACCGGGGCTGCATGCGGTCGGCGAAGCTACTTATACCGGCCTGCACGGCGCCAACCGGCTCGCCAGCAACTCGCTGCTCGAATGCATCGTGCTCGGCAAGGCCGCCGCCGAGGACATTCAACGCGGCGAATTCACACATCCTGCCGCTGCCGATGTGCCCGCCTGGGACGAAAGCCGTGTGTCGGACGCCGACGAGGAAGTCGTGGTGGCCCACAACTGGGACGAACTGCGTCGCATGATGTGGAACTACGTCGGCATCGTGCGCACGACCAAACGGCTCGAGCGCGCACAGCATCGCATCGCGCTGCTGCGCGAGGAAATCGCCGAGTATTACGCGAATTTCCGTGTGAGCCGGGATCTGCTCGAGCTGCGCAATCTGGTCGACGTCGCCTCGCTCATCGTGGACAGCGCACTGTCGCGCCATGAGAGCCGCGGCCTGCATTTCTCGCGCGACTTCCCCGATACGCTGCCCAAGGCACTGCCGACCGTCCTCTCGCCGAAGCTGCCGCGCCGCGAGCACTGACGCGCAGCCCACGTGCCATAAAAAAAGCCGCAGGTCCGACCCTGCGGCTTGTTGGCTTGAAGCGAACGAGAACTCAATCGAAGCTTAACCGACCGTCTCCAGAATTCGCATCGAGAAGTCGGTCGCACGCACATCCTTGGTCAGCCCCCCGACCGAAATCCGGTCGACGCCCGTCTCCGCAATCGCGCGCAGCGTTTCGTGATTGATACCGCCCGAGGCTTCGAGCAGCGCGCGTCCATCCGTCACCCGGGCCGCTTCGCGCATCATTTCCAGCGAAAAGTTGTCCAGCAGGATCGACTTGGCGCCGCACTCGAGCGCCGTCCCGAGTTCTTCGAGCGACTCCACTTCGATCTGCACCGGTGCGTCATCGGCAAGACGGTCGGCGTTGGCCAGCACCTGACGAATGCCGCCCGCCGCCGCGATATGGTTTTCCTTGATCAGAATGCCATCGTAGAGTGCAAGGCGCTGGTTCGTCCCACCGCCCACGCGTACGGCGAATTTCTGTGCGAGACGCAGGCCCGGCAGCGTCTTGCGTGTATCGAGCACACGGGCTTTCGTGCCTTCGACGATGTCGGCATACCGGCGCACGGCCGTGGCGACGCCCGAGAGCATCTGCAGGAAGTTCATCGACGTGCGCTCGCCCGTGAGCAGCGCGCGTGCCGGGCCGTAGATATCGCAAACCGGCGAGTCGGGCGTCATCCGATCGCCTTCGCGATAGTGCCATTGCACACGCACCGAGGTGTCCACGCCCTTCATGCAGCGCTCGAACCAGCGCACGCCGCACAGCACCGCGGATTCGCGCACGATGATGCGCGCATGCGCCATTTCGTCGGCCGGCACCAGCAGCCCGGTCAGATCGCCGGCGCCGATGTCTTCTTCAAGTGCGTCGCGGACGTTGCGCGACAGGGCAGCTTCGAGCGGTTCGCCGAAGCTGGCGAAATCGGGAGAGAGCGCCTCGTCGGTGCTCAGGAGAAGGGTTTGTGTCGTCATGCGGGGCCTACGCCGGTAAACAGCGCGCCATCGCGCGCGAAATCGCCGCTGGCGCGCACGTTCTGCTTACGCGCCTCGGCAAACGTCAACATGCGGTCGATGCAGGTGTGGGCGCGACGGCCGATTTCCGGATCGACGTGGATCTCGTTTCGTCCCGACTCGAGCACGTCGGCCAGATTCCGCAGACCGTTCATCGCCATCCAGGGACAATGTGCACAGCTCTTGCACGTGGCGCTGTTGCCCGCCGTCGGCGCTTCGATGAAACGCTTGCCCGGTGCCGCTGCACGCATCTTGTGCAGGATGCCGTTGTCGGTCGCCACGATGAACTCGGTTGCGTCCATGGTTTGCGCGGCCGCGATCATCTGCGACGTGGAACCGACGACATCGGCCTGCTCGACGACGGATGCGGGCGACTCCGGGTGCACCAGCACCTTGGCGTTCGGAAACTCGCGGCGCAGCAGCTCCAGTTCGGTCCCCTTGAACTCATCGTGCACGAGGCAGGCGCCCTGCCACAGCAGCATGTCGGCGCCCGTCTGCTTCTGGACGTAGCTGCCCAGATGGCGGTCCGGCGCCCACAGAATCTTCTTGCCCTGCGCATGCAGATGCGCAACGATCTCGAGCCCGATGGAGGACGTCACCATCCAGTCGGCCCGTGCCTTCACCGCCGCACTGGTATTCGCGTACACCACGACCGTACGGTCGGGATGCGCATCGCAGAAGGCGGCGAATTCGTCGGCGGGACAGCCCAGATCCAGCGAGCAGGTCGCGTCCAGATCCGGCATCAAAATGCGCTTTTCGGGGCTGAGGATCTTCGAAGTCTCGCCCATGAAGCGGACCCCGGCCACCACGAGCGTCTTGGCCGGATGGTTCCGGCCGAAACGCGCCATTTCAAGCGAATCGGCCACGCAGCCGCCGGTCTCCTCGGCGAGATCCTGCAAGTCCGAATCGACGTAGTAATGGGCCACCAGCACCGCGTCGCGCTCGACAAGCAATCGCTTGATGCGCGCCTTGAGCGCCGCGCGCTCCTCCTGCGACGGTGCCTCCGGAACGCGCGCCCAGGCATGGGCTACGCACGTGGCGCCGCTCGGTGCGGGGCGCTCGAATTCTACGGATTTGAGTGAGGCGTTCATGTTCACGTGGTCTGTGGGGGACCGGGAATGACAAAACCCCGCCGTGGCGGGGTTTCGATTATGCGTCAAAAACGGAATCCTGGCTGAGCCCGTTCACGCATAGCGACGCAGACGCGAAGCAAATTCCTGCAGTGCGTGAATACCACTCTGCTCCGCACGATGGCACCAGTTCTGCAACTGCCCCAGCAACTGCTCACGCGATGCATTCGAACGCTCCCAGATACCGGCCAGTTCACGGCGCAGTTCGTAATACGTCTTCACCGCATTGCTGTGGGCGAAAATCTCACCCAGTTGCTGCTTCTGCGGCTCTTGCAGCGAGGCTTCGTCGTGATGCAGCCACTTGCGCGCGCCGCGGAACAACTGATACTCGCCGTGCTGACGCTTTTCCTTGAAGCGCGCCAGTTCTTCACCGTACGCACGCTTGAAGGTCTTCGCGTAGCGGGCCATCACCTCGTAGCGGTTCGAGAGCACGGCCTGCAGCGTATCGTCGTCGCAGGCGGCCTTGTTCTTCGCCAGCTTCGGCGTCGGGGCGATCTTCTTGACCTTGGCAAGGCCCACGGCCGACATCATGCGGATATACATCCAGCCGATATCGAACTCGTACCACTTGTTCGACAGCTTGGCCGACGTGGCGTACGTGTGGTGATTGTTGTGCAGTTCTTCGCCGCCGATGATGATGCCCCACGGCACCAGGTTCGTCGACGCATCGGCACAATTGAAGTTGCGATAGCCCCAGTAGTGACCCAGGCCATTGACCACACCGGCGGCCCAGAACGGAATCCACACCATCTGCACGGCCCACACGGTCAGACCGATCGCGCCGAACAGCGCGATGTCGATGATCATCATGAAGCTCACACCGAGAATCGGATAACGCTTGTAGACGTGGTTCTCGATCCAGTCGTTCGGCGTGCCGTGGCTGAACTTGCGCAGCGTTTCTTCGTTCTTCGCCTCGGCGCGATAGAGTTCGGCCCCTTCGGCGAGCACCTTCCACAGGCCTCGCGTCTGCGGGCTGTGCGGATCTTCCGGCGTTTCGCACTTGGCGTGGTGCTTGCGGTGGATGGCGGCCCACTCGCTGGTCACCATGCCCGTGGTCATCCACAGCCAGAAACGGAAGAAATGCGAGACGATCGGGTGCACGTCGAGCGCACGGTGCGCCTGGCAGCGGTGCAGATAGATCGTGACGGCCGCGATGGTCACATGGGTGACCAGCAGCGTGAACAACGTAATCTCCCAGCCGCTCCAGTCGAGCAGGCCGGTCGAGAGAAATCCAAGAAGACTGTCCAGCAAAATATCACTCCAAACTAATCAATACGGTGGCAATCACGGCGAGCCGCCGCGCCTTGTCTTGTCGGGTCGCCGCCACCGCGTCAGGTCTCGTTCTTGCGCTCGCTTGACGCTTGGATTCGCTGGAGGTCGGCAAGTTGCTGAAATGCCGGGGCGAGATGGGCGGAAAACGTGCCAGTGAACGTCGGATTGTTATGGTTTGGGGGCATTCTACCTGACGGACCGTTGCCCGTGTGTAGCCCGCCCGCCACGCATTTTGTCGCAGGTCAACCCGACGCCGTAGGTAATTTCGTCTACGGCGCCGTCTTCACGCCGTCATCCGCCTGTGGCGGGCGCTGTCGGGACGTCGTCTGAGCGTCGGGCGGCGCGTCCTGCGAAACGGATGGCGAAGGCGCCCGATCGACCGGAGCGCTCGGCACACCGTCCGCCCAGTCGTTCAGAATGCGTATTTCGCGCTGCGCATACGGTATTTCAATGCCATGCTCGCGAAAAGTGCGCCAAATCCGCATATTGATCTCGGAACGGATGGCGCCGCTGCCCAACGCCGGGTCCTGGACCCAAAATCCCATTTCAAGATCCATCCCATCCGCACCGAAATTGAGCAGGAGCGGCGTCGGCGCCGGGTTGCTCAGCACGCGCGGGACGCCCTCCGTCGCCTTGAGCATCAGCGACATCGCCAGTTCCACGTCGGCGCTGTAGGCCACCTGCACGTTCACCTTGGCGCGGCCCCGCGTCTCGGTAAAGGAATGGTTCTGCACGACATTCGTCACGAGTTGCTCGTTGGGCACGAGCGCCTCCACGCCATCGAGCCCGCGCACGACCGTATAGCGCGTGTTGATCTGCGAAACCGTGCCGTGATACGGGCTGATCGTGATGAGGTCGCCGATGCGCACCGACCGGTCGAGCAGGATGATGAAGCCGGACACGAGATTCGATGCGATCTTCTGCAAGCCGAAGCCCAACCCCACGCCCAGCGCACCGCCGAACACACCCAGCACCGTGATATCGATGCCGACGAACGACAGCGTCGCCAGGACGGCGATGAGCGTCAGCACGCCCTTGACCACCCGCGAGAGCACCACCTTCAGGTTGCTGTCGAGCGTGGCCGTGCGCATGATGCGATCTTCGATCAACGCGCCGACCCACATGGCGAGCACGAGCGTCACGCCGATCCAGAGCACTCCCGAGAGGATCGAGAGCAGCGTCAGATGGCTCGCCCCCACGGCAAAGCGCACGCTGCCGAGCCAGGCGAGGATGTCGTCGTGCACGCCCAGCACGTAGGCGAGCATCGACAGCCACGCGAGCGTGGTGAACACGCGCTCGAAGATCTTGAGCAGCCCGTGGGCGTGCGGCGACGAGGCAAAGAGACGCCGCACGAAGTAGAACGCTAGATAGATGAGCGCGGTGCCGAACAGCGGCACCTCCGCGAGCCGCAGCAGCGACACGCGCATAAAGTCCTGAAGCGCCACTCGCGTGAGCACCACGCATATCCAGCCGAACATCGGGAAGAACGAGCGGCGCAGGCTCGACGAGCCCGCCCGCCGCGCCGGCGCCACGCGCTCGAAATGGCGCTCGAGCCGCCCGATCATCCAGCGTCGGAGAATGAGCGCGACGACGAGCGCCCCGACGAGCGCCACGATCTGCCAGACGATCTGCGGGTCGCCGAAATCACGAACGACGTCCCGCACCAACTTCGCGAAAGCCGGACTTTCCTGCATCGCTATCCCTCTTCCTGTTGTAAGCGGGCGGCCGCCGCCTTGGATCTCAGGCCGAACGGCGCTCGAACACGGCGGCAAAGAAGCCGTCGGTCGCGTGGCGGTTCGGTAGCAATTCGAGATACTTGCCCGTGTCGAGGGCGATCTTCTGCGAGGCCAGCAACTCGTTCGCCGGCAGCAGTACGAACTCCGGATGCGCCGCGGCAAACGCCTCGGCGATCGCGCCGTTCTCCTCCGTCAACAGGCTGCACGTAGCGTACACGAGACGGCCGCCCGGTTTGACCAGCCGCGCCGCGCTCGCGAGGATCGACGCCTGCTTCTGCGTGAGCTCCTCGACCGACTGCGGCGACTGACGCCACTTGAGATCCGGGTTGCGGCGCAACGTGCCGAGCCCGCTGCACGGCGCGTCGACGAGCACGCGGTCGATCTTGCCCGCCAGCCGCTTGATCTTGCTGTCGTTCTCGCTGTCGATCATGACCGGGTAGACGTTCGACAGTCCGCTACGCGCGAGACGCGGCTTGAGCTTGGCCAACCGCTTTTCCGACACGTCGAAGGCATACAGACGGCCCGTGGAGCGCATCTGCGCACCGATGGCGAGCGTCTTGCCACCCGCGCCGGCGCAGAAGTCGACGATCATCTCGCCGCGACGCGGCGCCACGAGCTGGCACAGCAACTGGCTGCCTTCGTCCTGCACTTCGATGGCGCCCGATATGAAGAGCGGATGCTTCTGCAATGCGGGCTTGCCCGCCAGACGGATGCCGTTCGGCGCGAAAGGCGTCGGTTCGGCCGAGAAACCGTCCGCGCGCAGCTGCGCCAGCACGTCGTCGCGGCTCGCCTTGACCACGTTCACGCGGCAGTCGAGCGGCGCGGGTTGATTCAGGGCGGCGGCGAGCACTTCGAGCTCCTGCGCGTCGAACCGCTTGGCCAGACGTTCGTAGAGCCATTCCGGCAAGTTGGTCCGCACGCGCACGGCAAGACTGGCCGGATCGATCTGGCCGACGTGTTCGAGCCAGGCGGCCTCTTCGGGCGTGGCGACCAGCTCCACCGATGCGATGCCGCGCGTGAACGCCAGTCCGAGCAGCGCCAGACGACGCTCCAGCGGCCCCGAGCCGCTCGTGGCGTGCTGACCGAATTCAAGCTTGCGACGCAGGATGGCGAAGACCGTCTCGGCGAGCACGCCGCGCTCGCGGTGGCCCAGCTTGGCGTTGGCGCGGAAATACGTGCTCACGAGCGTGTCGGCCGGACCGGTGAACTTGAGCACGCTGCCGAGCAGCATCTGGGTGTGCTCGAACAGGGCGGGCGACAGACGGTCGCCTCGCATGCGGGCGGTCTCCGCCGGCGGGGCTTCCGGGGCGCCATGGCGGCGCTCCGCGCCCGGACGGCCGCCGCGGCCGCCCTTGCCCGACGCACGGGAATCGAACGATTTGCCGCCATTGCGGCCACCGGAATACGCGCCATCGCGGCGCTGGGTCGGGCGTGTGCTCATGCGTCCTCACCAAAGAGCCATTGCGGTTCGGGCGTGCCGTCGGCCCGGGGGGCGACCGTCACGCGGCCATCGGCCACGACCAGGCGGTCTTCCACGAACCAGCGCACGGCGCGCGGATAAATGATGTGTTCGAGCGGCAGAATGCGCGCGGCGAGTGTGTCGGGCGTGTCGCCGGCCCGCACGGGCACCGCGGCCTGCAGCACGAGGGGGCCGTGATCGAGATCGGCCGTGACGAAATGCACCGTGGCGCCGACGATCTTGCAACCGGCGTCGAGCGCACGGGCGTGCGTCTGCAGGCCGGTGAACGCAGGCAGCAGCGAGGGATGGATGTTGATGAGTCGGCCGGCGTAACGCGCGGTGAAGTCCGGCGTGAGAATGCGCATGAAACCGGCGAGCACGACCAGATCGGGCTGGTGGCGGTCGATTTCGGCGGCCAGTTCGGCGTCGAACGCCTCGCGGGTCTTGCCCCGACTGGGGACAACCGCCGTGGCGATGCCGTTTTCCTGCGCGAATGCCAGGCCTTCGGCCTCGGCGCGATTGGCGATGACGGCGGCCACGCGGGCCGGCCAGCCTTCGGCGGTACAGGCCCGGACGATGGCCTGCATGTTGCTGCCTCGTCCGGAAATCAGGATGACAATGTTCTTCATCGGCGGATTTTATCATTGGCGCGTCGCACCAGACAGCCGATCCGCGCCGCGAAGGCCCCGAAGCGTTTATAATTCAACGTTCTGCGGCGCCGCAATGTCGGATCGGCCGTCCTGCGCCGCCGGGCCCGTCCCGCCGCCACAGGCCGCCGGCCCCTCACGGCCACGCCGCGCGGTTCCTCCACCAACGCTCACTCAACGTCCTGTACTGACGCTTCCTTTATCGTGCGAGTCTTCCGGGGTCTACCCAACGCGCAAAGCAAGGCGCCCTGCGTGCTGACGATCGGCAATTTCGACGGCGTCCATCTGGGCCATCAGGCGCTGCTCGCGCGCGTGCGCGCCGCAGGGGCCGCGCGCGGCCTGCCCGTGTGCGTGATGACGTTCGAGCCGCACCCGCGCGAGTACTTCACGCCGGACAAGGCGCCTGCGCGCATCTCGAACCTGCGCGACAAGTTCGAGGCGTTGCGCGCGCACGGCGTCGACCGACTGGTGGTGGAGCACTTCAACGCCCATTTCGCCGGTCAGTCGCCCGAAGACTTCGTGCGCAACATCATCGTCGACGGCCTGCACACCCGCTGGCTGCTCGTGGGCGACGATTTCCGCTTCGGCGCCAAGCGCGCGGGCGACATCGAATACCTGCGCGACGCCGGCCGCCGCTTCGACTTCGTCGTCGAGCAGATGCCGACCATCGCGCACGACGGCGTGCGCATCTCCAGCTCGGAAGTGCGCACGGCGCTGGCCGATGGCAACTTCGAGCGCGCCCATGCGCTGCTTGGCCGCCCGTACGCCATCACGGGCCACGTCGTGCACGGCATGAAGCTCGGCCGCAAGCTCGGCTTTCCCACGCTCAACCTGCGCATCGCGCACAAGCACCCGGCCCTCTCGGGCATTTTCGTGGTGCAGGTGCACGGTCTTGCCGAGAGGCCGCTACCCGCCGTGGCGAGCATGGGCCTGCGCCCGACCGTGGACGACTCCGGCCGCGTGCTGCTCGAAGTGCATCTGCTCGATTTCGTCGGCGATTGCTACGGCAAGCTCGTCGGGGTCGAATTCCTGCAGAAGCTGCGCGACGAAGCGAAGTTCGACGGGCTGGCCGAACTCGAAGCCGCCATCGCCCAGGACACGCGCGAGGCACGCGCCTACTTCGCCCACGCGCTCGACGCCAACGGCCCGAGCGCACGACGCGACTTCGCCACCTCGGCCACCGACCGAATTAGTTGATCTTCGCCCGCGTGCGCCGGCGCCCAGCGCCACGCACGCGACCCGCCGCCGCCTTCGGCCCTTGCTGCGGGCGCTGTACCGGACCGCACGGCAAACGCCGCCGGCGCGAGCGCCCCACACCCGATATTCCAAAATTCGTAGCGAAGCACCATGAGCGAAAAGAAAGCACCGAGCAAATACCCCGTCAACTTGCTGGACACACCGTTCCCGATGCGCGGCGATCTGCCCAAGCGCGAGCCGCTGTGGGTCAAGCAGTGGCAGGAAAAGAAGATCTACGACAAGATCCGCCGCGCCAGCAAGGGACGCCCGAAGTTCATCCTGCACGACGGTCCCCCGTATGCCAACGGTGACATCCACATCGGCCACGCCGTCAACAAGATCCTCAAGGACATGATCGTCAAGGCGCGCAGCCTGGCGGGCTTCGACGCGGCCTACGTGCCGGGCTGGGACTGCCACGGCATGCCCATCGAAATCCAGATCGAGAAGCAGTTCGGCAAGCATCTGCCGGTGCGCGAGGTGCAGGAGAAGGCGCGCGCCTATGCGGCCGTGCAGATCGAGCGTCAGAAAGCGGACTTCGAGCGTCTGGGCGTGCTCGGCGACTGGAACAATCCGTACAAGACCATGAACTTCTCGAACGAAGCCGACGAGCTCCGTGCCCTCGCGAAGATCCTGGAGAACGGCTATGTGTATCGCGGTCTGAAGCCGGTGAACTGGTGCTTCGACTGCGGCTCGGCACTGGCCGAAGCGGAAGTCGAGTACAAGGACAAGACCGATCTGGCCATCGACGTGGGCTTCTCGTTCGCCGAGCCGGAGAAAGTGGCCGCAGCCTTCGGCTTGCCCAGGCTGCCGCGTGAAGACGGCTACATCGTCATCTGGACGACCACGCCGTGGACGATCCCATCGAACCAGGCCCTCAACGTCCATCCCGAAGTGGAGTACGCGCTGGTCTCGACCGAGCGCGGCCTGCTGATCCTCGCGACCGAACGCGTCGAGGAATGCCTGAAGACCTACGGTCTGCACGGCGAGATCGTCGCGCGCACGAAGGGCGAAGCGCTGTCGCTCATCCGCTTCCATCACCCGCTCGCCAAGGCGGACGCCGGCTACGAGCGCACTTCGCCGATCTACCTGGGCGACTACGTGACGACCGATACCGGCACGGGGATCGTCCATTCCGCGCCGGCCTATGGCGTGGAAGACTTCTTGTCGTGCAAGGCGCACGACATGCCCGACTCGGAAATCCGCATGCCGGTGCTCGGCGACGGCCGCTACCAGGACAGCCTGCCGCTGTTCGGCGGCCAGTCGATCTGGGACGCCAACCCGCACATCGTCGAAGCGCTGCGCGAAGCCGGCACGCTGTTCCACTCGTTCAAGTACACCCACAGCTACATGCACTGCTGGCGTCACAAGACGCCGATCATCTATCGCGCGACGAACCAGTGGTTCGCGGGCATGGACGTGAAGCCGGTCGACGGCGCGCCGGGCGACGGCAAGACGCTGCGCGAGATCGCGCTGGCCGCCATCGAAGCGACCGAGTTCTTCCCGGCGTGGGGCAAGCAGCGCCTGCACAACATGATCGCGCACCGCCCGGACTGGACGCTCTCGCGCCAGCGTCAATGGGGCGTGCCGATGGCGTTCTTCGTGCACAAGGAAACCGGCGCGCTGCATCCGCGCACGCCGGAACTGCTCGAGGCCGTGGCCAAGCGCGTGGAAATCGAAGGCATCGAGGCCTGGCAGACCCTCGACCCGGTCGAGCTGCTGGGCGACGAGGCCAAGGACTACGTGAAGAACCGCGACACGCTCGACGTGTGGTTCGACTCGGGCACGACGCACTGGCACGTGCTGCGCGGCTCGCACGCGCATGAGCTGGGCTTCCCCGCGGACCTGTACCTGGAAGGCTCGGACCAGCATCGCGGCTGGTTCCACTCGTCGCTGCTCACCGCGTCGATGCTCGACGGCCGTGCACCGTACAAGGCGCTGCTCACGCACGGCTTCACGGTCGACGGTCAGGGCCGCAAGATGTCCAAGTCGATCGGCAACACGATCGTGCCGCAGGAAGTCGCGGGCAAGCTCGGCGCCGAGATCATCCGTCTGTGGGTGGCGTCGACCGACTACTCGGGCGAGCTGTCGATCTCCGACGAAATTCTCAAGCGCGTGGTCGAGAGCTATCGCCGTATCCGCAACACGCTGCGCTTCCTGCTCGCGAACCTCGCCGACTACGACCACGCGAAGCACGCGCTGCCGCAGGACCAATGGCTGGAGATCGATCGCTACGCCGTGGCGCTGGCGCAATCGCTGCAGACCGAAGTGCTCGGCCACTACGACCGCTACGAGTTTCACCCGGTGGTCGCCAAGTTGCAGACGTTCTGCTCCGAAGACCTCGGCGGCTTCTACCTCGACATCCTCAAGGACCGTCTGTACACGAGCGCTCCGGACGCGCCGGCACGTCGCGCCGCGCAGAACGCGCTGTATCACATCACGCAGGGCCTGCTCAGGCTGATGTCGCCGTTCCTGTCGTTCACGGCGGAAGAAGCGTGGCAGGTGTTCCAGCCGGGCAACGACACGATCTTCACGGAGACGTTCTACGCCTATCCGGAAGTCGCGGAGGGCACGCGTCTGCTCGAGAAGTGGCATCTGCTTCGCACGGTGCGCGGCGATGTGACCAAGGCGCTCGAAGAGGCGCGCGCCGCCGAGCAGATCGGCTCGTCGCTGCAGGCCGAAGTGGACGTGCGCGTGTCGGGACGCAAGTTCGAGGTGCTCGCAAGCCTCGGCGACGATCTGCGCTTCGTGCTGATCACCTCGGCCGCCTCGGTGACCCAGGTGGCGACGGAAGCGGACGAAGGCGTGGTCGTCACGCCGTCGGCGCACCAGAAGTGCGAGCGCTGCTGGCACTACCGTGAGGACGTGGGCGCAGACGCCGCGCACCCGACCCTGTGCGGCCGCTGCGTGTCGAATCTGTTCGGCAGCGGCGAACACCGGAGCGCGGCATAATGGCAGGCAAAGCAGGCGCTCGTACGGGCGCAAAGCGTAGCGGCGGCAACAGTGGCGCCCGCGGCGCGGCCGGCTTCGGCCTGGCGCCGTGGCTCGGCATCGCGGTCATTGCGATTCTGCTCGACCAGGTCACCAAGCTCACCATACTGAAGACGTTTCAGTACGGCGAATTCCGCCCGCTGACGTCGTTCTTCAACCTGGTGCTGGTGTACAACAAGGGCGCGGCCTTTAACTTTCTGGCCACGGCCGGTGGCTGGCAGCGCTGGTTCTTCACGCTGCTGGGCGTGGTGGCGGCCACGGTCATCATCTGGCTGCTCAAGCGCCACAACGGCCAGAAGATGTTCTGCCTGTCGCTGTCGCTGATTCTCGGCGGCGCGCTGGGCAACGTGATCGATCGCGTGATCTACGGTCACGTGGTCGACTTTCTCGACTTTCACGTCGGCGGCTGGCACTGGCCAGCGTTCAACGTGGCCGACTCGGCCATTTGCGTGGGCGCGGTGCTGCTGGTCATCGACGAGTTGCGACGCGTGCGGCGCGGCAAATAGCGCCGCCGTGGCAGGACTTGCGGCGCGCTGCGTGCGTGGTGCCACGGCACGGCACGCAGCGATGCAAACACCGTCGCGGCGCCCCTGAGGCGCCGCGCGGCACTTTGGAGGAGCATTTCCCTATGGATCGCGGTGAACTGGCGGGCAAGACCATCGTTCTCGGCCTGACGGGCGGCATCGCCTGCTACAAGTCGGCCGAACTCACGCGCTTGCTCGTCAAGGCCGGCGCTGCGGTACAGGTCGTCATGACCGACGCCGCCACGCAATTCATCACCCCGCTCACGATGCAGGCACTCTCGGGTCGCCCGGTCTTCACCAGTCAGTGGGACAACCGCATCGACAACAACATGGCGCACATCGACCTCTCGCGCGAGGCCGACGCCATTCTCGTTGCCCCCGCCTCCACCGACTTTCTCGCGAAGCTCGCACACGGCATGGCCGACGATCTGCTTTCCACGCTGTGCGTGGCGCGCGACTGTCCGCTGCTCGTCGCACCGGCCATGAATCGTCAGATGTGGGCCAACCCGGCAACGCAGCGAAACGCCGCCACGCTGCGCGGCGACGGCGTCACGTTGCTCGGTCCGGGCAGCGGCGACCAGGCCTGCGGCGAAATCGGCGACGGACGCATGCTCGAGCCCGAGGATCTCTACGAGGCGATGGTCGGCTTCTTCCAACCGAAGCGGCTGGCCGGGCGCCGCGTGCTGATTACCGCCGGCCCGACCTTCGAGCCGATCGACCCGGTGCGCGGCCTGACCAACCTGTCGAGCGGCAAGATGGGCTTCGCCCTCGCGCGGGCCGCCGCGCAAGCCGGCGCCGACGTGCACCTGGTGGCCGGTCCCACGTCGCTGGCCACGCCGTGGGGCGTGACGCGCAGCAACGTCCAGACCGCGCAGCAGATGTACGACGCGGTGATGGCCGACGCCTCGCGCAACGACATCTTCATCGCCGTGGCGGCCGTCGCCGACTGGCGCGTGCGCGATGTGGCGCACGAGAAGATCAAGAAGACTGGCGACGCCGACGTGCCGACGCTCGAGTTCGTCCAGAACCCCGACATTCTCGCGGCTGTGGCGCAGTTGCCGAAGCCGCCGTATTGCGTGGGTTTTGCCGCCGAATCGGGCGATCTGGAGAAGAACGGCGCGCAAAAGCGCCTCCGCAAGCAGGTACCGCTACTCGTAGGCAATCTCGGCCCGGCCACGTTCGGACAGGACGACAACGAGGTCATCCTGTTCGACGACGCCGGCCAGAAGCGCCTGCCCCGCGCCGACAAGCGATCGCTCGCGCGCAGCCTGATCATCGAGATCGCCGCGCGGCTGCCCTCGCGCGCGCCAGGCTGATCGGCGCCTTCGCTTCGCCGGCGCGTGCACGGATGCCGCGACAGCCGTGACGGCGCCGACGTGCCTCGATTCTCCGTCTGTCATCACCGTTGTCCGGCGGCGCTGACAGACTGGCGGAATCGGCAGGCCCCGGGACTTCGATTCCGCTGCCCCGCAGCATCCGCCCGTTCTTCGGTCTTCGGGCCATCGCACACGACAACCATCACAAGATGACACAACCCTCCTCGCCAGCGCGGCCCGCCGTCAGTGTCTACGGGACACTGAGCATGCTCGCCGCGATCATGTTCTTCGGCTTCATGACGATCGGCATGCCACTGCCCGTGCTGCCGGTCTATGTCCACGAAACGCTCGGCTACGGCTCGTTCGTGGTCGGCGTGACCATCGGTATCCAGTCGGTCGTCACGCTGTTGCTGCGCTCCTACGCCGGGCGCACCGTCGATACGCGCGGCCCGCGCCGCGCCGTACTCACCGGCCTGTGCGGCTGTGCCGCGGCAGGCGTGCTGTATCTCGTGGCGTCGGTGGCGCCGAACCCGGCGCTCGCGTTGGGCGTGCTTATCGCCGGGCGCGTGGTGCTCGGCTTCGGGGAGAGTCTCATCCTCACCGGCGGGATGTCGTGGGGCATCGGGCTGTTGGGCGCCGCCCACGCGAGCAAGGCCATTTCGTGGCAAGGCGTGTCGATGTACACCGCACTGGCCACCGGCGCGCCGTTCGGGGCGTACCTGCTGCAATCGGCGGGCTTCACTGTGGTGTCGCTCGTCAACATTGCGCTACCGGCCATCGCATTCGCCATCGCGCTTCGGCTGCCGCCTGCCGCCCCCGTCGGCGGCAACCGTCTGCCGTTCTTCCGGGTGGTCGGTCTCGTGTGGCGCCCGGGGCTCGCCATGACGCTCGGCAGTATCGGCTACGCCGTCATCGCGGCCTTCATCACGCTCTACTACGCGAGCCACGGCTGGTCAGGCGCCGCGTATGCACTCACGCTCTACAGCGCCTGCTTCATCGGCATGCGCGTCCTGCTGGCGCATGCGGTGGACCGCTTCGGCGGACGTCGCGTCGCCATGTTCTCGCTCGTGTTCAGCGCCATCGGCCAGTTCCTGCTGTGGGGCGCCGTCAACCCGCATATGGCGCTCGCCGGCGCGGGGCTGACCGGCGTGGGCTTCTCGCTGGTATTCCCGGCGCTCGGCGTGGAGGCGCTGCGCTCGGTGCCGCCGCAGAATCGCGGTGCGGCGCTGGCCGCCTACTCCGCCTTCTTCGACCTGGCGCTGGGTCTGATCGGGCCCATGGCCGGACTCGTCGCCAACTATTTCGGTTACGCCTCGATCTTCCTGTGCGGCGCGCTCGGCGGCATCGTGGCGATCCTCATGATTGCGCGCCTGCCGCACGCAGGCCCCCACACCGCACCGGCAGATTCGTCCGCCGGCAGCGGCCATTGACCGACGCCAATTGACGCGAATTGACGTGACCTGCGCCGGCATGTGAACGCCGGCCATCCGGAGCATCGAACTCATGGCTCACACCCCCGCCCCCATCAAGCTCTCGATTCTCGACCAGACGCCGATGATTCACGGCCACAGCGTGGCGGACGCCATCGCCGCGACCGTCGAGCTCGCTCAAGCGGCCGACGATCTCGGCTACACGCGCTACTGGTGCGCCGAGCACCACGGCCTGCGCGGCGTGGCCAACCCGGCGCCCGAGGTCATGATCGCGCGCCTGGCGGGCGTGACGAAACGGCTGCGCGTCGGATCCGGTGGCGTCATGCTGCCGTACTACAGCCCGTTCAAGGTGGCCGAACAGTTCCTGATGCTCGAAGCGCTGTTCCCCAACCGGATCGACCTGGGCGTTGGCCGTGCACCCGGCGGCGACATGCGCACCGCGCGCGCCGTCGCCAAAGGCCCGTACGACGCGGGCGAGCAATTTCCGCAACAGGTTGCCGAACTGGCCGGACTCTTCGGCGGCACGCTGGCCGACGACCACCCGTATCGCGGCGTGCTGCTGCAACCGGCGGTCGATACGCGTCCCGAGCTGTGGGTGCTCGGCTCAAGCGAATTCGGCGGACTGCTCGCCGCACAACTCGGCCTGCGCTACTGCTTCGCCCACTTCATCAACGCCTACGATGGTCAGCACGTGGCGCAAGCCTATCGCGAGCGCTTCGTGCCGGGCCAACTCGCCAAGCCGTATTGCGCGGTCGCGCTATTCGTCATCTGCGCCGACACCGACGCCGAAGCCGAAGCGCTGGAGGCAAGCGTCGACCTGCGCCGCGTGCAGATGGCGTACGGCATGAACGAGCCGATCCCGAGCCTCGAACAGGGGGCGCAGGCCAAGCCGCGGTATGGCGATCGCGAACGCGCCGTCATTGCCCGCGAGAAAGCCCGTAGTATCATCGGCACCCCGGAGCGCGTCACCGAACGCGTGGTGGAATTGCAGGCAGAGTTCGACGCGGACGAGATCGTCGTGCTGACGGTGGCGGGCAGCTACCGGGCGCGCCTGCGTTCGCATGAATTGCTCGCGCAGGCGTTTTCGCTGCGCACTACCGACTGACCTTTTGATTGAACCGTCCCAAGCCAACGCCATGAAACTCGACGTCAAGATTCTCGACGAGCGCCTGCGCTCGCAGTTGCCCGCCTACGCCACGCCGGGCAGTGCCGGACTGGATCTGCGCGCCTGCCTCGACGCCGCGCTCACCATCGAACCGGGCCAGACCGTGCTCGTGCCGACCGGGCTCGCCATTCACCTGTCCGATCCGGGCTACGCCGCACTGATCCTGCCGCGCTCCGGGCTCGGCCACAAGCACGGCATCGTGCTCGGCAACCTGGTCGGTCTGATCGACTCGGATTACCAGGGCCAGCTGATGGTCTCGACGTGGAACCGCGGCAACGAGCCGTTCGTGCTCAACCCGTTCGAGCGCCTCGCGCAACTCGTGATCGTGCCGGTCGTGCAGGCCGAGTTCAACATCGTCGACGAATTCCCCGAGAGCGATCGGGGTGCGGGCGGCTTCGGCAGCACCGGCAAGCACTGACGCCAGGTCCGTGCGACGGGCCCGCCAAGGCCAGCGGCAAAGACTCACCGTCGCGAACGCCCCAATGAAAAGCGCCGCATGAAGCGGCGCTTTTCATTTCGGCCAGACTCGGTCGATCACTCGACCTCGGCGGCCTCCGGCTCTGCACGAGTGTTGCCGTCCTCCGGGAAGGAGAGCCGAACCTGATCGTGCTCGTCCAGGTCGACCGTGACACGCCCGCCGCTGGTCAGGCGGCCGAACAGCAGCTCGTCGGCCAGTGCACGACGAATCGTATCCTGGATCAGACGCTGCATCGGGCGCGCACCCATGAGCGGATCGAAACCCTTCTTCGCCAGGAAGGCGCGCAGCTTGTCGCTGAAGACGACCTCGACCTTCTTCTCGTGGAGCTGATCTTCGAGCTGGATGAGGAACTTGTCGACCACGCGCAGGATGATCTGCTCGTCGAGCGGCTTGAAGCTGATGATCGAGTCCAGACGGTTGCGGAACTCCGGCGTGAACATGCGCTTGATGTCGGCCATTTCGTCGCCGGCCTGACGCTCGTTCGTGAAGCCGATGCTCGCACGATTGATCGTCTCGGCGCCCGCGTTCGTCGTCATGATGATGATGACGTTGCGGAAGTCGGCCTTGCGACCGTTGTTGTCCGTGAGCGTGCCATGGTCCATCACCTGCAGCAGCACGTTGAAGATGTCCGGGTGCGCCTTCTCGATTTCGTCGAGCAGCAGCACGCAGTGCGGCTTCTTCGTGATGGCTTCGGTGAGCAGGCCGCCCTGGTCGAAACCGACGTATCCCGGCGGCGCGCCGATCAGGCGGCTGACCGCGTGGCGCTCCATGTATTCCGACATGTCGAAGCGGATCAGTTCGATGCCCAGCGTGAACGCGAGTTGCTTGGCGACCTCGGTCTTGCCGACACCGGTCGGCCCGGAGAACAGGAATGCACCGATCGGCTTGTCGGTCTTGCCCAGCCCGGCGCGCGACATCTTGATCGCGGCGGCCAGCGCGTCGATGGCCGGGTCTTGCCCGAACACCACGCTCTTGAGGTCGCGATCGAGCGTCTGGAGCTTGCCGCGATCGTCCGCCGACACGCTCTGCGCGGGAATGCGCGCGATCTTCGAGACGATGTCCTCGATCTCGCCCTTGCCGATGGTCTTCTTCTGCTTCGACTTCGGCAAAATCCGCTGCGCCGCGCCCGCTTCGTCGATCACGTCGATGGCCTTGTCAGGCAGATGACGATCGGTGATGAACTTGGCGGAGAGCTCGGCGGCGGCCGAGAGCGCGCTCGACGAGTACTTCACGCCGTGATGCTCTTCGAAACGCGACTTGAGGCCGCGCAGGATCTGCACCGTCTGTTCGACGCTCGGCTCGTTCACGTCGATCTTCTGGAAACGCCGCGACAGGGCCGCGTCCTTTTCGAAGATGCCGCGATATTCGGTGAAGGTCGTCGCGCCGATGCACTTGAGCTGGCCCGAGGACAACGCCGGCTTGAGCAGGTTCGAGGCGTCGAGCGTGCCGCCCGATGCGGCGCCCGCCCCGATCAGCGTGTGGATTTCGTCGATGAACAGGATCGCGTTGTTGCGCTCCTTGAGTTCCTTGAGCACGGCCTTGAGGCGTTGCTCGAAGTCGCCGCGGTACTTGGTGCCGGCCAGCAGCGCTCCCATGTCCAGCGAGTAGACGGTGGCGTCCTGCAGAATCTCCGGCACTTCGCCGCGCGTCACGCGCCAGGCGAGCCCCTCGGCGATGGCCGTCTTGCCCACGCCGGCTTCGCCGACGAGCAGCGGGTTGTTCTTGCGGCGGCGGCACAGCACCTGCACCACGCGCTCGACTTCCGCCTCGCGCCCGATGAGCGGATCGATCTTGCCGTCGCGCGCCATCTGGTTGAGGTTCTGGGTGTACTGGGCGAGCGGGCTTTCCTTGGTATTGGCGCCCTCTTCCCCTTCGGCACCGCCTTCGCCGGCCTTGGCAGACTCGCCGGACGCACCGGTCTTGGTGATGCCGTGGGAGATGAAATTGACGACGTCCAGGCGGGTTACGCCCTGCTGTTGCAGGTAGTACACGGCATGCGAGTCCTTCTCGCCGAAGATGGCGACGAGGACGTTGGCGCCGGTCACTTCCTTCTTGCCGTTGGAAGTGGACTGCACGTGCATGATGGCGCGCTGGATCACACGCTGGAAGCCAAGCGTGGGCTGGGTGTCGACCTCGTCGCTGCCCGGCACGGTCGGCGTATTGTCCGCGATGAAGTTGCGCAGGTTCTGGCGCAAATCGTCGAGATTGGCCGCGCAGGCGCGCAGCACTTCGGCGGCAGTGGGGTTATCCAAAAGAGCGAGCAACAGGTGCTCGACCGTGATGAATTCATGTCGGGCCTGGCGCGCTTCCATAAACGCCATATGCAGGCTGACTTCCAATTCCTGGGCAATCATGCTTCCTCCATCACGCACTGCAGCGGGTGCCCGGACTGCCTTGCATGGCTAACAACTTGCTCAACTTTGGTCGCCGCGACGTCGCGCGTAAAGACCCCACAAACTCCCCTGCCCTCTCGATGGACCTTGAGCATGATCTGCGTGGCAGACTCCCGATCCTTATTGAAATATTCCTGAATGACCATCACCACGAACTCCATCGGGGTGAAATCGTCGTTCAACAGTACCACCTTGTACATCGATGGCGGCTTGAGCTGCTGCTCCTGCCGCTCCTGTACGGTGTCGTCATGCGTTGTCGGTAAGGTTGCCATACGTGGATTCTAAACAACTCCCCGGGTGCAGGAAGCAATCGGCGTTCCATTGCCGCCTGCCGGCCGGTTGTCCACCGGTCAAGCCAACACTCGTCGATCTCCGCAGGACATTGCCAGCATGGCGCTAGCGCCCCGACCACCGGGGTGCCACACCCATATGAGTCAGCTTAACCCAAATTTCAAGGGTGTGTCGCGGCACGCCTTATGCCTTCCGAGATATAAGGGTAATACCTGATCGAACGCTACTTCTATCGTTCAAAAAGGGCTTGACACTATTGGCAGTTAGCGAAAACAATCATCGTGGCGCTTTTCCTCAATAAGCGTTTTAAAAGAAAAGATGCCTGGGTGAGCCTAAGAAGCCGCCGCCAGTCGGCGGGTTTTTCAGATGTGCTCGTTGTTGCGGTAATATGTAGTAGTGGTAATTGTTTAGGGGAAGTTTGTATGGCAACCGGTACGGTCAAATGGTTTAACGATGCCAAGGGTTTTGGTTTCATCACGCCGGATGAGGGTGGCGAAGATCTGTTCGCTCACTTCTCGGCGATCCAGATGAACGGCTTCAAGACCCTGAAGGAAGGTCAGAAGGTGACGTTCGACGTCGTCCAGGGCCCGAAGGGCAAGCAGGCGTCGAACATTCAGTCGCCGACCTGACGAAGCGCGCTTCTGACGCATTGGAGACCCGGCTTCGGCCGGGTTTTTTATTGCATCGCAACAATAGTTTCCCCCGTCGACGCATTTTAGTATCCGCTTTTGAATGCAAAGGCAGCGCAATTTTCCGCTCCGCCCCTGAAAGTTTTCGGTATTTAACTGCGTTTAATCCCTTATGGAATTCGATTCAACGCAACAATTCACCTCGTTATTAAAATAACGCCTGTCAATCGCGTGTTGCGGAAATCAATTACGCAATTACCTGAATTGACTAAGTATTCCTACGCAGCAGGCCGGCCGGTCGACACAAAAAACAGCCACTCGTTAAGCGTCCGAAACGGAAAGACTTTTTAACGATTCCGGCAGCCCGGAGGTCCGGCGACGAGCGCCCCGCAAAGCATCACCTGGTTCAGACGAACAACGGATGAAGCAAATGGTTCACTGCACAAAGCATGCCGTCTCGACGGCGTGCCGCGCCCTCTCTCGTGTCGCTCAAACGCGACGGACCGCCCAGTCGGCGGCCCGTTTGGATGCATTTTCCTAATTGTGGGGTGGCGACGTGCACCACCACGGCAGCACCGATATCAGCCCAGGTCGACGTACACCTTGCCGGCCTCGATGCGGATCGGATACGTGCGTACCGCGTCGGTCAGCGGAGCACACATCGCCTCGCCGGTTCGCACGTCAAACCTGCCCTGATGCAGTGGGCACTCGATCTCGTGGCCGTCGAGAAATCCGTCGCATAGCCGGGCGTTGCCGTGTGTGCAGACGTTGTCGGTCGCGAAAACCTCGCCTTGCACGCCATACAGCGCGATATCCCGTCCGCCGACGATCACGCCGATCACATCGTCCTCGGGAATGGCGTCGCGCGACGCCGCCTCAATCCAGTTGCCGCTCATGGTGTCCTCTTGTCGGATCGGTCAGATCGGGTAGATCAGCGAGTTGGGGATCATCTCGCTGTCGAAGATGCACAGGCGGGAGGCGAATTTCCAGCCGTCGCCGGTGCGTTTGACGGTGTCCAGATAGCGCCCTACCGACAGGATGTCGGTGAGCTGATCCGGCTTCGTGCGAAATACCGCGTAGTTCGCTTCCACATGCAGCGTGTCGACATCGATCTGCCGGACGGCGGGCAGCCCGATCACGTGACGCTGGTAGTACGGGTCGTGGAACAGCGTGTCCCGAATCCCGTAGATGCGATCGCGCAGCATGCCCTTGCTCTCGAACGACAGCGTCGCGAGCGGCAGCCCCATCTCGTGGTTCTCGCGTGGCTGAATCCGGTAGATGCAGTCGTCCAGAAAGAATTCGGGCCAGGCGTCCCACTGTTGTGCGTCGAGGGCCGCCGCATAGGCGGCATTGAGTTCGACCACGGCCTGAAACGTTGCAAAATCGACCATCGCGTCCACCTCCTCAAACATCCATGACGCGGCGCCAGTAGGCGTACATGCCGCGAATCAGGGTCTCCGTCACCATGTGATCCGTGTTCTCCACGCCGGTGCCGCCCAATTCGGCGATCACGCGATGCCACGGCTTCTGCTCGAATCCCTCCTGCGAGCACTCGATCGCCTCGCCGTCGTCGGCGGAAACGAATCCCGCCGGGCCGAACAGGTTGGCCTGGCGCAGCCGGCGCTGGGTCATCTCCTCGGTGTCGTCCTCGAAGCCGAAGTGTGTCCAGACGAAGTCGAACGAATCGTGCCCGCGCGGCTGAATGTGGCGCGTGGACACCGAGTTGACCTGCTGCTGGAGAATCACGCTCGGGAAGAGCGTCATGAGCACGGCCGTCGGCCCTTGCCACCAGTCTTCCTGCACGATGTCGAGAAAACGCGTGTCGTTGAGCGACATCGATTCCTTGAAGCTTGACACGCCCGACGTCACTTCACCGCCACCGCCCTGCCCGCGCGTGGAGATCATCGCGGCGTGACGCCCATGCGCGTCCATCACCAGGCGCGACTTGTTGTCCGCACGCCAGAGCCCGAAAGTGACGAACCACGTGTGCAGCAGGCCCGGGTGATACGGGTCCTTGATATTCTCTTGCATCAGCTTCCAGTTACCCGGGATGCGCTGCTTGTTGTAGCCGAGCAGCTTGAGCTTGCGACCGTTGAACAACCGATCGAAGTAGCCGCAGATCTCCGGCCCAAGGAAGGCCTCGAGCGACTCCACGTCGTGATCGAACGACGCGAAGATCACACCGCCGCGCGTGGCCACTTTCAGTTTCGTGAGACCGTGATCCTCCGGGCGGAAATCCTTGGGCATGCCGCCATTGACCTTGCCGTCCTGCTTGACGCCGCGCCGGAACGGCACGCCCTGCAGGTTGCCCTTCAGGTCGTAGTTCCACTGGTGGTACGGGCAATGGAAGTCGGTGCGATTGCCCCGCTTTTCGCGACAGAACTTCATGCCGCGATGTGCGCAGACGTTCTCGACCACGTTGATCCCGCCGTTCGCATCGCGCGTGACGATCACCGAGCGTTCGCCGATCACCGTGCGCTTGAAGTCGCCGGGATTCGGCACTTCGGCTTCCAGCCCCACGTAGTTCCAATGGTTGCGGTAGAAGCACTGTTCCAGCTCGCGGCGGTACAGCTGCTCGTCGGTATAGACGCGAAACGGAATGCGGCTCGAGCCGTCCGACGGCCAGATCGTCGAGGCCGTCCGGCCTTCGCTTTGCGCCGGATCAGGCCCGGTCTGCGGTGTTGTACTCACGATTGTCTCCTGAGGGAAATACACGAAACGCTCGGGGGAAGCGAGCCCCGGTGCCGCGCACGCATCGCGTCGTCCGCATCGTCCGCGTCATGCAGCCTTGGCGTAGAACGCGTCCGCGTGGATGTGCGACGGATCGACCCCACGCTCGCGCAACAGCCGCGTGGCCGCTTCGACCATCGGCGGTGCACCGCACAGGTACGCGCGCCAGCCAGCGAGCGCGTCGGCGACGGCGAAGTCCGCGGCGAGCGCATCGGTGACGTGACCGATGCGCTGACCGTGGCCGTATGCCTCCGGTCCGTCCGGTGCGCCCGTCGTCGTCACGACGTGCAGGCGAATGCCCTCGTGGCGCGATGCGAGCGCATGCAGCCAGTCGCGTCCATAGACATCCGCCGGCGAGCGGGCGCCGACGTAAATTTCGATGGGATTGGTCATGCCCCGCGCCAGCGCGCCGCGCACGATCGAGAGCACCGGCGCGAGGCCCGTGCCGCCGGCGACACAGAGCATCGGACCGTCATGACGCGTTCGCAGATACGACGTGCCGAGCGGCCCCGACACGCGCACGGCGTCGCCCACCTTGAGTTGTTCGTCGACGTACCCGGTAACGGCGCCGCCCGGCACGCGACGGATGTGGAATTCCAGCGTGTCGTCACCGGCAAGACCGGCCATCGAATACGGGCGGATGTGATCGGGCGTGAACTGCAGCGTGGCGTATTGACCGGGCGAAAAACTCAAGGCCTTCGCCGGCTTGAGCACCAGGCGCTTGATGTCGTGCGTGAGCGGCTCGATGGCAAGAACCGTCGCCTTCAGGATCTTCGCCGGGTGCACCACGATCTCGTCGAGCTCCGGCAGCTCGATTTCGCAGTCGCCCTGCACGGTGGCTTGACAGGCGAGGACATGGCGCTCGCCGCGCGCGGCTTGCGCGTCGGCATCGTGATGACGGTATTCGGCGCCCTCGACCTGCCGAACATCTCCCGACACCACGCGACAGCGGCACGTGCCGCAGCGTCCGGAAAGGCAACTGTGGGAGATGGGGATCTGCCGGTCGGTCAGCGCTTTGAGCAGATTGTCGCCGGCCGCGACCTCGAACCGCTCGCCGAGCGGTTGCACGTGAACTTGCATGGGGATTCGTCTCCGTTCTCGCGACACCCGCTGGGCGCCGCCGTTGGCGTTCTGACGCCGTTTGCAGCAAGCATCGCGCAACACGTTATATAAACCAATAGAATCTCGTTTATATTCCCCATAAATTTCAGTGATTTCACTACACTGACGGCGAAAGCCCCTCGGGGGGCAAGTTCCATGGACCTGCATTCCGTCGACCTGAACCTGCTGGTGGTTTTCCAGCATCTGTACAACGCGCGACGCGTCTCACGCGTGGCGGACGCGCTCGGCGTCACGCAGCCGGCCGTGAGCAATTCGCTCGCCCGCTTGCGAAAACTCTTCAACGACGAGTTGTTCATCCGGACTTCGCGGGGCATGCTGCCCACGCCGATGGCGATCGAGCTGGCAGAACCGGTGGCCGCCGCGCTCGACGCCCTGCATGGCGTCTTCAACCGTCAGCTCGCCTTCGATCCGGCCACGAGCCAGCGCGCGTTCCGGATCGCCATGACGGACATCGGTGAGGTGCACTTTCTTCCGAAGCTCATGCATGCGCTGGGCGAGCGGGCGCCGGGCATCACGGTCAGCACCGTGCGCAACACGGCGGTCAATTTGCAGGAGGAGATGGCGGCGGGTCAGGTGGACCTCGCCGTGGGGCACTT
This sequence comes from Pandoraea pulmonicola, assembly GCF_000815105.2. Classification (NCBI taxonomy): domain Bacteria; kingdom Pseudomonadati; phylum Pseudomonadota; class Betaproteobacteria; order Burkholderiales; family Burkholderiaceae; genus Pandoraea; species Pandoraea pulmonicola. The sequence continues at coordinate 4,693,320 of NZ_CP010310.2, forward strand.
GCCGGACCTCACGGCCGAGTTCTTTCAGCGACGGCTGTTCCGCCAGCGCTATGTGTGCATGTTCCGGCCGGGGCATCCGCTCGACAGGAAAGGCCGCAACCGCATGACCCGCGAGGACTTCGAGCGCGCCGAGCAGGTGATGGTGGTCGCGGCGGGCACCGGACACGGGCAGGTCGACGAACTGATGGCCCGCGCGCACGTGCAGCGCAATATCCGGCTGCGCGTGCCCCACTTCGTGGCGCTCGCCGACATTCTTCACGCCACCGACCTGATCGCGACCGTGACGGAGAAGTTCGCGCAACGCAGCGCGCGGCATTTCGGGCTGCGTTACGTCGACCATCCGCTCGACCTGCCCGACGTGCAGATCAACCTCTTCTGGCATGCGCGCTACCACCGCGAGCCCGCGAGTCAGTGGATGCGCACGCTGCTCTTCGACCTGTTCTCTGAGTGACGCCGCGGGCCGCTCACGGTCGCGACGACCATGGCGCGCCACGCCGCATCAGGCTGCGGGTCAGGCGCTGTAGCCGCCGTCGATCGTCAGGCTCGCGCCGGTCACGAAGCCGGCTTCGTCGCTGGCGACGTAGGCCACCATTGCGGCGATTTCCTCCGGCCTGGCGTGGCGCTTGAGCGCCATGAGGTCGTGCATGCCGCCAGCGAACTCGCCTGCCGCCGGGTTCATGTCGGTGTTGGTCGGCCCCGGTTGCACGTTGTTGACGGTGATGCCCCGCGGCCCCAGATCGCGCGCCATCCCCTTGACCAGGCCGACCAGCGCCGCCTTGCTCATCGAGTACGTGGCGCCGCCCACGAAGGCCATCCGATCCGCATTGCACGAACCGATGTTGATGATGCGGCCACCGTCGCCCATGTGCGCGAGCGCCGCCTTCGATGCGACGAACACGGAGCGCACGTTCACGTCGAGCATCCGGTCGAATTCTTCGAGCGCGAGATCGGCCACCGGCGCTATCGAGAACACCCCGGCGTTGTTGACGAGGATGTCGATGCGTCCGAGCTGCTGCGCGGCGTCGTTGATCGCGCGCGTCAGAGCGGCCGCATCCGCGGCGTCGGCCTGCAGCGCGAGGGCCCGGCCGCCCGATGCCTGGATACGGGCGGCCAACGCCTCGGCGGTGGCCTTCGAGCCCTTGTAGGTGAAGGCGACGGCAGCGCCCTCATCGGCGAAACGCTGAACGATGGCCGCGCCGATGCCGCGCGAACCGCCCGTCACGAAAGCCACCTTGCCCTGGAAATTCGTTGCCATGTTTGACTCCTTTTCGGTTGAAAGTGACGCCAGTATCGTTGGCGGATTACCTCACAACTAGCCCATAATGATGAACATCAGTTTCAACTTCATGGAATAGACAAGCGATGGACGCCTTGCATCTGATCGAATCGTTCGTGCTGAGCGCGCAGGCCGGAAGCTTCTCCGCGGCGGCGCGCCGGCTCGGGATGACGCCTGCGGCAGTGAGCAAGAACGTGGCGCGCCTGGAAGCCCGGCTCGGCCTGCGGCTGTTCCACCGCAGTACGCGCAGTCTCACGCTGACCACCGGGGGCGAGCGCTTCCTGCTCGACGTCGACGGACCGTTCGCCGCGCTCGCCGACGCCTTCTCGCGGGCAGCCGAGCGCGAGAGTGCACCGTCGGGCGTGCTCAAGGTGAGCGTTGCCCATTCCTTCGGCCGGCAGTATCTGGTGCCGCTGCTGGGGGAATTTCTGGCGCGCTATCCGGATATCGTCCCCGACTGGCGCTTCGACAACCGCAGCGTGGATGTCGTGGCAGAAGGTTTCGACGCCGCCATCGGCGGTGGCATCGAACTGACACCGGGCGTGATCGCGCGCCGCCTGGCGCCGACCTATGCCGTGATCTGCGCGTCGCCGGCGTACATGGCCGGACGCGCGCTCCCCGCGCATCCGTCGGCACTCGCATCGTTAGACGCCGTGATCCGTCGTTCGGGCACGAGCGGACGGCTACGCGCCTGGGAGCTGCGCAACGCCATCGGGGAACGAGTGAACGTCGAGGCCCGCACCCGCATGATCTTCGACGATCCGGAAGCGATGGCCCATGCCGTTGCGCTCGGCTACGGCGTGGCGCTGCTGCCGATGCCGCACGCGGCACCCCTGCTGGCCGATGGCCGCATTCAACGTCTGCTGCCGGGATGGTACGAGGAGTACGGCGGCGTTTTCATCTACTACTCGAACAAGAAGCAGTTGCCGCTGCGCACGCGGGTGTTCGTGGATCATGTCGCGCAGGCGTTCGAGGAACAACGCCTCGCGGCATGCTTCGATGGACGTTGATGCGCGTCGATGCGAGTTGACGTGCTGGAGATCGCCGACGGTCGACGGCGCATGCGGAGTCGGCGCAACGCCAGCGTCGCCTATCGATGCGAGAGGATGTTGATCAGCCGGCCGAGCGGGTCGCGCACATAGAAGCGCCGCACGCCCCACGGCTCGTCGGCAGGGCCGTATTCGATGGCGATGCCGGCGTTCCGCATCCGCGTGAGCGCACCGTCGGGACCGTCGATGTCGTCGACTTCGATCGACAGATCCGGCACGGCGGTGTCGTTGCCGCCTTGCGTTGCCACACTCATCTGCACCGTCATCTTCGATGCATTGCCGTAAGTCGCGATCCAGCCGTGATCCATCAGCAGATCCAGCCCCAGCAATTCGCCGTAGAAGCGCTGTGCCGCCTGCAACGCTTGCGGCGACGGCGCTGCAAGATTGGCAACGATGCGATTGACCTTCATCCTCGTCCTCCGTGAGTGAACAACCGGATTGAACCGTCGAGCGTAGCATGGTCCCCGGCGCGATCGCACCTTGCCATGGGGGCCGCCGTGCACTGTAATGAAAGCGTCGGGCCGACGCGTCGCATGTGTGGCATATGTGGCATATGTGGCATGGGCGGGAGAACACCGGAGCGTCGGCCGCAGGGGGTGGGAGATCCGACATGGACGCCACGCGAACGATATTGCGCGCGATGGCCTTCGTCGCGTGCATGCTGAGCGCATGCGCGGCGCAGGCCCAATCCGCCTATCCACCGCCGCACCTCGAAGTCGACGTGGCGGTCGGCCAGAAGGTCGCGATCTGGGTGCAGTCGAACTACAGCGTATTGTGCCGCTCGCTCGGTCAGCCGACCTTCGAACTCGATTCGAAGCCCACGCTCGGCGAAGTGATGGCCGAATGGATCGACTACACGGTGCCGGACGGCCAACGCTGCGAGACGATGCGTTTTCCCGGCATGATCGTCTGGTATCAGGCCGGCCAAGTGGCGGGCACCGAGGTCGTCGTCTGGACGGTCGGCTTTCCGCGCGAACTCACCAGCCGCGTTCCCAGCAGCGGCGACCATCGCGTCACCACGACCGTCATCGTGCACTAGCGCCTGACCTCTCGAGATCCTCTTCGGGACTTTTCGGATTTACGGCACCATCGGTGGCCGAATGCTTGCGTTCGACGTATGTCAGCGACATAGAATTTCTCACACCGCATGACATCCGAACACAACACTCCGAGGCCACGAACCATGATCAAGTTCACTCCCGAAACACGCATGAAACTGCAGAGCATCGGCGGCTTCGCCGTGCTGGGCGCCGCCGTGACAGGCGTTGTCGTGGGCAAGACGGATCTGCCCTACGACCCACGCGACGTAGGCGCCATCGTGTTTGCCGCCGTATCCGCTCTCTGGCTTTTTCGCCGCAGGTGACATACGTGTTGAGCGACTTTCCATTCGATGGCAACTGGGTCGACTGCGGCGCCGTGTTGACCGGCGTGGCGTATGTCGCATGGCGTGCCTGGCAGATGCGACACGCCACCACACGCGGGCTGACGTGCTCTTCCGAATTCGCCTTCGGTGTGGCGGTCTTTCCTCAGTGCCTGTTGCTGGTATGCGTGATGTCGTCGGCAATCATCGACGGCCTCGCCCAGTCCAGTCGCGCGAGTCTTTGCGTTGCCGGCAGCTACGCGCTGGGCGCCATGTGGGACGTGCGACGCAGCCGCCGCACGCGCAAGCGTTAGCGTCGTTGGCGTTGGCGTTGGCGTTGGCGTTGGCGTTGGCGTTGGCGAACGATCGAGGCAATGAAAAAGCCCCGGTCGGCAATACCCGACCGGGGCTTGATCGTTGCATGTCCGGGACTCGTCACACGCATTGCGTTGCGGTGCGCTGCGCGTCGTCGCGAACAGGCTGCGGCTTACATGTTCTCGATCATCACGTCGCCGAAGCCCGAGCACGACACCTGCGTCGCCCCTTCCATGAGACGCGCAAAATCGTAAGTCACCTTCTTCGAGAGGATCGACTTCTCCATCGACGCGATGATGAGATCGGCAGCTTCCGTCCAGCCCAGGTGACGCAGCATCATCTCGGCCGAGAGAATCTCCGAGCCCGGATTCACGTAGTCCTTGCCCGCGTACTTCGGAGCCGTGCCGTGTGTCGCTTCGAACATCGCCACGGAATCGGACAGGTTTGCGCCCGGTGCGATACCGATGCCGCCGACCTGCGCGGCGAGCGCGTCGGAGATGTAGTCGCCGTTCAGGTTGAGCGTGGCGATCACATCGTATTCGGCGGGACGCAGGAGAATCTGCTGGAGGAAGGCGTCGGCAATCGAATCCTTGATCACGATGTCCTTGCCCGTCTTCGGATGCTTGACCTTGCACCACGGACCGCCGTCGATTTCCGTCGCACCGAATTCCTTCTTGGCGAGCGCGTAGCCCCAATCGCGGAACGCGCCTTCGGTGAACTTCATGATGTTGCCCTTGTGGACGAGCGTGACCGAATCGCGATTGTTGTCGATGGCGTACTGGATCGCCTTGCGCACCAGCCGGTCCGTACCTTCGCGAGACACCGGCTTCACGCCGATGCCGGACGTCTGCGGGAAGCGAATCTTGCTCACGCCCATTTCATCCTGCAGGAACGCGATGAGCTTCTTCGCGCCGGCCGATTCAGCCTCCCACTCGATGCCTGCGTAGATGTCCTCGGAGTTCTCGCGGAAGATCACCATATCGATCTTCTCCGGTTGACGCACCGGCGACGGCACGCCCTTGAAGTACTGCACCGGACGCAGGCACACGTACAGGTCGAGCTGCTGACGCAACGCCACGTTCAGCGAACGGATGCCGCCACCGACGGGCGTCGTCAGCGGCCCCTTGATCGACACGACGTAGTCGCGCACGACCTCGAGCGTTTCGTCGGGCAGCCACACATCCGGCCCATACACGCGCGTCGATTTCTCGCCCGCGTAGATTTCCATCCAGCTGATCTTGCGTTTGCCGCCGTACGCCTTTTCCACGGCAGCATCGACAACCTTGATCATCACCGGCGTAATATCCGCGCCCGTGCCATCACCCTCGATGTACGGGATGATCGGATTGTCCGGCACGTTAAGGGAGAAATCCTTGTTGACGGTAATCCTCTCGCCGCCGGCCGGTACCTTGATGTGCTGATACGACATGGTGGAGCTCCAATGGATAGATCGGACGGGGTGCATCGAGCGAGGAACATCGGGGGGCTTGCCCGGCACATTGCCGTCCTATTGTAGTCACTGCGCTCGTCTGCGCGTATGACAAGATATAAGTCTTATATAAGACATAAGACTGATATTCCGAATTATGCATTAACATGGCGGGGCTGACCAGAGTCGGGCTTCTGAACTGGCCTGTTGCGTCGGCAGTTTTCGATTTTCGTTCCACCGTATGACACTTCTCGCGCTTAACAAACCCTTCGGCACCATCTGCCAGTTCTCGCCGCACCCCACGCGTCCCACGCTCGCCGAGTGGGTGCGGCGCCCTGGCGTCTATCCCGCCGGCAGGCTCGATGCCGACAGCGAAGGACTGCTGCTGCTCACCGACGATGGACGCTTGCAGGCACGCATTGCGGAGCCGGAGCGCAAGTTGCCCAAGACCTATTGGGCGCAGGTCGAAGGGGCCTACGACGAGGCGGCGGTTGCCCGCCTGCGCGGGGGCCTGGACCTGGGCGACTTCGTCACGTTGCCGTGCGAGGCGCGCGAAATTGCCGAGCCGGATGGCCTGTGGTTGCGCGATCCGCCCATCCGCCACCGGGCGAATATCCCGACGCACTGGCTCGAAATCAAACTCGTCGAAGGCAAGAATCGGCAGGTCCGGCGCATGACCGCCGCCGTGGGCAAACCGACGCTGCGCCTGGTGCGCGTGGCAATCGGCCCGGTCGACGTCTTTTCGTTGAACCTCGCGCCGGGCCAGTGGTGCGAGCTTCCGCAACAAATATTTACATTTTCCAGTCAACGCAGCACGCGCTCCTCTCGTTGAGGGAACAGGTGCGCAACATAGGCACCACTAACCGAAACGAGGAAACCAAGTCATGAACAAACTGCTGCTCGCATTGACCGCCGGCCTGATTGTGTCCGGCGCCGCAATGGCCCAACAATCGGCGCCGGCCACGGCGCCTGTCGCACCGGCAGCGCCTGCAGCAGCAGGTCCGGCGGTGTCGGCACCGGCCGCTGCCGATCAGGCTGCTCCGGCGAAGAAGGCCACCAAGCACAAGAAGCATCACCACAGGAAGTCCGGCAAGAAGAGCGCGACCCAGCCGGCCACCGGTAACAAGCCGTAATACTTGTGCGCTGAAAAATCCGCGAGCGGGTTGTCAACCGATGTCCTGAACGGACGTTAAAGGAGATGACTCACTTCGCGGGTCAACGAGTACACCATCCAAACATCGAGCTCCAACGAGGAATCTCATGAAAAAACTGATCGCTGCCCTGGTCGCTGGCCTGTTCGCAACTGGCGTGTTCGCCCAAGCTTCGGCTCCGGCCGCTGACGCGGGTGCTGCTCCGGCCGCCGCAAGCAAGCCGGCTGCCAAGAAGAAGTCGTCGCATAAGAAGTCGCACAAGAAGTCGGCGAAGAAGGCTTCGGCTGCTGAAGCTCCGGCCGCTGCCAGCAAGTAAGTACCACGTCGCGCGGCTCGGCTGCGCAACGGACGGTGAAGCAGGTTGCCCATGCAACCTGCTTTTTTTTCGTCCCGCCGCTACAATGACTCGCCACTCATCTGACGTTCCCCCGATCTTCTCAGGAGTCCCCGTGATCCGGATTTCACGTCAGCTGGCCGCGCTCGCCGCCAGCGCCACGTTCAGCACCCTCGCCGCCTTCATGGCACTCTCCCCGGCTGCCGCCATCGCCCAGATCAAGCAGCCCGGGCAGTTCCCGACCGTCCAGCTCTCCGCCGGCATGTTTGTCATCAAGGCCGAAGTCGCCGCCAACGAGGCAGACCGCGAGCAGGGCCTGATGTACCGCACGACCATGCCGGCCAACGCCGGCATGCTCTTCGTCTTCGAACAACGTGCGGGCCACTGCTTCTGGATGAAGAACACGAACCTGCCGCTGTCGATTGCGTTTCTCGCCGACGATGGAACGATCGTGAACATCGAAGACATGGCCCCGCAGACCGAAGACAATCACTGCCCGCGTGCGGCGGTGCGTTATGCACTCGAAATGAATCAGGGCTGGTTCAAGAGCAAGAACATCGGCCCCGGCGCGAAAATCTCGGGCTTGCCGCGCTGATCGCCACTCATTCGCAGCGCAGCGCGAAGTCACCCAATGCATCGCGTTTAGCGCGCGCCGCTCGAAATTTCCAGCGCCGCCCCTAGCGAGCGCTCCAGGAAACGGTCCAGCAACCAGGGATCGAAGTGGCGTCCGCGCTCGCCGAGCATGGCGCCGACGATCTGCGTCGGGCTGAGCGCCGAGCGATACGGGCGGTGGCTTGCAAGCGCGTCGAACACATCCACCAGCGCGACGATGCGCCCCGCCAACGGAATCCGGTTGCCGGACAGCCCGTATGGATAGCCACCGCCGTCATAACGCTCGTGATGCGAGCGCGCCACCGTGGACGCCAACTCACACGCCGCACCGCCGATCGCACTGAGGACATCGGCGCCCAGTTGCGGGTGCATGCGCATCACGGCCATCTCTTCGTCGGTGAGTCTGCCGGGCTTCTCCAGAATTGCATTCGGAATGCAGAGCTTGCCGGTGTCGTGCAACGCGGCGGCAAGCCCGAGCGCTTGCGCCTTGACGGTGGACATGCCCAACGACTGCGCGAAGCGCCATGCGAGTGCGCCGACGCGCCACATATGCGTGGCCGTGCCGCCGCGCTTGTGCTCGGCGAGGCGAAACAGCGTCCAGGCGGCGGGCGGCAGACTGCGCATGAGACGCGCATCGGCGAGCCAGTACCGATGCGACTCGTCGTGCCGCACACCGATGCGGCCCGTCTCGGGAGGGAGGAAAAACGAGGGGGAAGTTGCGGAGGTGGCGCCGCACATTGGCGCCGGGTCTTCTGGCATACGTCGTTCGATGAGTTTGAAGCAAACACTCTAACGACGCGAGCTCGCACGAACGTTGACCGGGATCAACGCCGCCGCAGATGTCGGAGATCCGGCAACCGCTGAAAACAAGGAAGCCCACTGCATGCAGTGGGCTTCCTGCCTTGCCGCGCACGCCGGACGCTCGGGTTGGGCGTCAGACGTTGCTCCGGCGAAGTCCGGGCGATTCGATTACGCGAAGTTCTTCGCGGCGAATTCCCAGTTGACCAGTTTCCAGAATGCCTCGACGAACTTCGGACGGGCATTGCGGTAATCGATGTAGTAGGCGTGTTCCCACACGTCGATCGTGATCAGCGGCTTGTCCGTGCCGGTGAGCGGCGTGGCAGCGTTGCTGGTGTTCACGATGTCGACCGAACCGTCGGCCTTCTTCACGAGCCACGTCCAGCCCGAGCCGAAGTTGCCCACGGCCGACTTGGTGAAGGCTTCCTTGAAGGCGTCGTACGAACCGAACTTGGCGTCGATGGCCTTGGCCAGATCGCCGGTCGGCGCACCGCCGCCCTGCGGCGACAGGGTGTTCCAGAAGAACGTGTGGTTCCACACCTGTGCCGCGTTATTGAACACGCCGCCCGACGACTTCTTGATGATGTCTTCGAGGCTGGCGTTTTCGAATTCGGTGCCCTTGATCAGGTTGTTCAAGTTGGTCACATAGGCTTGGTGATGCTTGCCGTAGTGATACTCCATCGTTTCCTTGGAGATGGTCGGCGCCAGCGCATCGATGGCGTACGGCAGTTCAGGGAGCTTGTGTTCCATGGCAATTGTCCTTTGTGCTCTGAGGGGAACCCGATTTGCGTTATCCGGAGCCACCGATTCTATGGCAGATGGGAAAACCCCGCAAACCGCACGGTTACTCGTTTTACCGCACAGTACGCCACGTAGATGACGATTGTTTGTCGATCCCGGCAAATCGGCGCACGATGCATGCGATTTGCCGGGATCGTCGAATCGGGTCGCGCTAAAAAGTATCGTCTAGCCTGACCTGGACATCACCAATGCCCACGTCGGCGGCGCCGTCGGCCAGATGCATCGTGACCGACTGGCCGCGCTGCAGCTTGCGTGGATCGCGCACCGGCTGTCCGCGGCTGTCGAGCACGGCGGCGTAGCCGCGTTGGAGCGTGCGGCGCGGATTGAGGAGTTCGAGCTGTGCAGCGGCATCGCTCAGCCGTTGCGCGGATCGCTCGGCGCGGCGCGACATCGCCGTTTGCAGTCGCTGCGCGAGCAGCGCCACGCGCTCGTGCTGCGACGCGACATCGGGTACGGCGCGCGCCAGGCGCAACCGCAGCATGTCGAAACGGTTGCGCCGTTGTGCGAGTGGGCGCTCGAGCGCATGACGCATGCGATCGCCCAGGTGCGCCAGTTCGCCACGTTGACGGGCCAGGCGCTCGCGCGGCGAGACCAGGCCGCGCGCGAGACTGTCGAGTTGCTGCGCGCGTTGCTCCAGCAGCCGCCCCATGGCGCGCGTGAGACGCTGGCGTTCGCGATCGACTTCGCGCAGACACTCGTCGCGCGCCGCGCTGATCAGCTCAGCGGCGGCCGTCGGCGTCGGCGCTCTCACGTCGGCAACGAAGTCGGCGATGGTGAAATCGGTTTCATGCCCCACGCCCGAAACCACGGGCAGTTCGCTGCGCGCGATCGCGTGGGCCAGCACTTCCTCGTTGAACGCCCACAGGTCCTCGATGGAACCACCGCCGCGACACAGCAGGATCGCGTCCACTTCGCGGCGCGCGTTGGCCGTATCGAGGGCGGCCGCCAGACGCGACGCCGCATCGGCGCCCTGCACCGGCGCGGGATAAATCACGACCGCCACGTGCGGTGCGCGACGGGCCAGCGTCGTGAGGACGTCGCGCAATGCTGCCGCCTGCAACGACGTGACGACCCCGACGCGGCGCGCATATCGCGGCAATACGCGCTTGCGGGCGGCGTCGAACAATCCGGCGGCGGAGAGCTTTTCCTTCAAACGCAGGAAGGCTTCGTACAGATTGCCCTGCCCCGCGCGACGAATTGCCTCGACGTTGAGCTGCACCTCGCCGCGCGGCACATACATGGAGAGCAACGCGCGGACTTCGACGCGGTCGCCCTCCTTCGGCGAGAAGTCGGCATGCTGGGCGCGGCCGCGGAACATGACGCAGCGCATCTGCGCCTGCGCGTCCTTGATCGAGAAATACCAATGGCCGCTGGCCGCGCGCGTGAAGTTCGAAATTTCGCCGCTGACCCACGCCAACGGGAAACTCCGCTCGAGCACGCCGGCCACGGCCTTGTTCAGATCTGAAACACTCAGTACGCGGTCTGCACCACGATCGTGCCGAATGTCGTCAAAAGTTGAGTTCATGCGTGTGCGCTGACAAAAACCTGTCCACAGGCCCGCTAATTTACGGGTTTTCTCGGCCCGGCGCCGCATATTTCCTCGGCACCGACGCCAAACCCTTGATTTATCGGGCTCCCCGCCTAGGCTCACATCGACGGCAGGAAGCGAACTCGGGCCTGTGGGCAAGATATATTATCCACAGCCGACATGTACACATAGTTATCCACAGGCTGCGCGTGAGCGGTTGGGAAAGCTGAGCTTGCGGGGGTGTTCATTTCTGAAACGATGTGCTGCCCATTTTTTAATCACGAACTAAAATCCTCCGCAGCGTCAACGAGTTGCCGTACGTATCCAAAGGTTGTCCACATCCTTGTGCTCGTTCGGTGTGGAAAACGGTGCTTGCCCCATCCCCCCCTGCACGCTACAGTTCGGACTCGTTTGCCCATCCCCCGCAACAAGCAAGAGGTCGTCTTTGTTCGCCGTCATCCAGGCCGCCGGCTGGCCCATCTGGCCACTTCTCATCGCATCCGTCATCGCTCTCGCCCTGATCGTCGAGCGCGCCCTTTCGTTGCGCCGCGCCCGCGTACTGCCGAACGGCGTGCTCGAGAATGCGATCACCCTGGCCCGTCGCGGCAACACAAAGCACGAGGCCACCGAGGCCCTCGCGCAAGGCTCGATGCTCGGACGCGTGCTCGCGACCGGCGTGCGCTACGTCGCGCGCAACCCGCAGGGTCCGCGTGATGGTGCGAAGGAAGCGCTGGAGGAGACCGGACGCGCCGTTGCGCACGAACTCGAACGCTTCCTGCCGGCGCTGGGCACCATCGCATCGGTCGCGCCACTCATGGGCCTGTTCGGCACCGTGATCGGCATGATCGAGATCTTCGGTTCGCAGGACGCCACCGGCACCGACCCGGCGCAGCTCGCACACGGTATTTCGGTGGCACTCTACAATACGGGCTTCGGCCTGATGATCGCGATTCCCGCGATGATCTTCTATCGTTACTACCGCACGCGCGTCGATGCATTCCTGGTGGAGCTCGAAACGCAGGCGGTTCATTTCCTCGATGCCACGTTGCCGCGGCACTGACGCGAGAGACGCACGATGAATTTCCGTCGAGGCCTCTCCACACGCGATGAGCCCGAGATCAATCTGATCCCGCTCATCGACGTGCTGCTCGTGATCCTGATCTTCCTGATGGTCACCACGACCTATACGCGCTACACCGCGCTCAAGGTCAATCTGCCAACGGCCGACGCCGAGAAGGCCATCGTGCCGCCACGCCAGATCGTGGTGTCGGTCGGCGCCGACGGTAGCTATGCCATCGATCGTCACGCACTCGTACAGCGCGATGTCGCCGGCCTGGCCGCCGCGCTGCGCCAGGCGGCCGGACCGGCGAACGACGGGGCCGAAGCGCCAGTCGTCATCATCAACGCCGACGCCAAGAGCGCGCATCAATCGGTCATCAATGTGATGGAGGCGGCGCGCGAGGCGGGTTTGACGCGCCTGACCTTCTCGGCCCGTTCGACGGCGGCGCAAGGCGCCGCGAAGCCCTCGTCCCGATGACAGCCCCGGACGCCCCCAACGCCAGCGGCGCGCGCTCACGTGCGCTGGTGCCGCGCCTGTCCGGCGCGCTGGTGCACTGGGTGACGGCGCAATGGCAGCGGCGTGGGCTCGTCGCCTGGCTGCTGTGGCCGCTGTCGTGGGTCTTCGGCGCCGTCGCGGCCTGGCGGCGGATGCGTTTTCGTCGAGGCTGGAAGACGTCGACGCGGCTGCCGGTGCCGGTCGTCGTGGTGGGCAATCTCACCGTTGGTGGCACAGGCAAGACACCGACCGTCATCGCCCTCGTCGCCGCCCTGCGCAGCCACGGCTATACGCCGGGAGTCCTCTCGCGCGGCTACGGGGCAACGCTTTCCCGGCCGACGGAAGTCGGTGCCGACGCGCGTCCGGAAAACGTGGGCGACGAACCGTTGCTGATTGCGCGACGCACCGGCGCCCCGGTGTGGGTATGGCCGTCGCGCGTCGAAGGCGGGCAGGCGCTGCTCGCGGCACATCCGGAGTGCGACGTCATCGTGTGCGACGACGGCCTCCAGCACTATGCGCTCGCGCGCGACGTCGAGATCGCCGTGTTCGATCACCGGCTGGACGGCAACGGCTTCCTGATGCCGGCGGGGCCACTGCGCGAGCCGTTGTCACGCCGGCGCGACGTCAATCTCATCAACGATCCTTACGGCAAGACGCTGCCGGCCTGGCCGAACACATGGCGGCTGTCGCTAGCGCTCGGCGACGCCTGGTGTGTGAGCCAGCCGTCGCTCACCCGGCCACTCACGCACTTCGTCGGCCGGCGCGTGTTCGCGGCTGCCGGCATCGGCGCCCCCGAACGGTTCTTCGCGGCGTTGCGCGGTGCGGGGCTGGAGATCGAGACGCTGGCGCTGCCGGATCATTACGACTTCGCGGCCAGTCCGTTCGACGGCGTGACGGCCGATGCCATCCTGATCACCGAAAAGGATGCAGTAAAATGCCTGACCTGGTCGGACCCGCGCGTGTGGGCCGTGCCTGCCGAGGCGTTGCTCGATGCGCGCCTCGTATCACTGGTAGTGGAGAAATTGCGTGGATACCCGACTGTTTGAGATTCTCGTCTGCCCGCTGTGCAAGGGCCCCCTGGAATACGACAAGAAAGCCCAGGAACTGATTTGCCACGCCGACAAGCTCGCGTATCCGATCCGTGACGGCATTCCCGTCATGCTCGCGGATGAAGCCCGCCAGTCTGTCGAAGGCACGCCCGTCCCGCTGAACGACGACAAGTCCGCATCGTGAGCAAGCCGGTCCGCTCCGTCGACTTCGTCGCCGTGGTGCCTGCGCGCCTGGCGTCGACACGTCTGCCGAACAAGCCGCTCGCCGACATCGGCGGCAAGCCGATGGTGGTTCGCGTGGCGGAACGCGCGCGGGAGTCCGGCGCCCGTCAGATCGTGGTCGCCACCGATGCGCAGAGCGTGGCGGACGCCGTCTCCGCACACGGATTCGACGTCGCGCTGACGCGCGCCGATCATCCCACCGGCACCGACCGTCTTGCCGAAGTCGCCGTCCAGCAGGGATGGCCGGATGACACCATCGTGGTCAACATACAGGGCGACGAACCGCTCATCGATCCGCGACTGGTGCACGCCGTTGCCGCGCATCTGGCCGAGCATCCGGAGTGTGCGCTGTCAACCGCCGCACACCCGATCACCGACAACGCGGAGATCTTTTCGCCGAATGTCGTGAAGGTCGTGCTCGACGCCCACAGCCGCGCCCTGTATTTCTCCCGCGCCCCCATTCCCTGGTCGCGCGACGCGTGGTCCGCCGGTCTGCCCAGTGCGACGGCGCTGCCGGCACCCGCTGCGCCGATCTTCCGGCACATCGGGCTCTACGCCTACCGCGCCAAGTTCCTGCGTCACTACCCGAACCTGCCGCAAGCCCCGATCGAGACGGCCGAATCGCTCGAACAATTGCGCGCCATGTGGCACGGCGAGCGCATTGCGGTGCTCGTGACCGACGATGCCCCGTTGCCGGGCGTCGACACGGCCGAAGACCTCGAGCGCGTGCGGGCGTTGGTGCGTCGCTGAGTCTCACGCATTCGGCGGCCGGCGCGGGTCGCCGGACGCGTCCCGGAATTCATGCGCGGCGGGTCTGGCGACGCCCGCAAAACGCCGAGGGGTGGGTACGTCGTGGCATAATCGCTCTGATTCTCGCGAGCAGACCCCCGGTCGCACGCGATGCGCCCATGCCGAGCGCATCGTCTGCGCGCAGCACGGTTGAGCCGGCCACACGAGCCGAAACGGCTGCCGACATCCGGAGACGCACCTGCCTGCCGCACGCACAGCATTCACAAATCACAAACTTTCAGGAGTCATCGATGCGTCTGATTTTGTTGGGGGCACCCGGGGCCGGCAAGGGCACCCAAGCCACTTTCATCAAAGAAAAATTCGGCATCCCGCAAATCTCGACCGGCGACATGCTGCGCGCCGCGATCAAGGAAGGCACCCAGCTCGGCCTCGAAGCCAAGCGTTTCATGGACGCGGGCGACCTCGTCCCTGACGGCGTGATCATCGGCATGGTCCGTGAACGCCTGACCGCCGACGATTGCAAGAACGGCTATCTCTTCGACGGCTTTCCGCGCACCATCGCGCAGGCCGAAGCCATGAAGGATGCCGGCGTTGCCATCGACTTCGTGCTCGAAATCGACGTGCCGTTCGACGAGATCATTACGCGCATGAGCGGCCGCCGCACGCACCCGGCGTCGGGCCGCACCTATCACGTCAAGTTCAACCCGCCCAAGGTGGAAGGCAAGGACGACGTGACGGGCGAACCGCTCGTGCAACGTGACGACGACAAGGAAGAGACCGTCAAGAAGCGTCTCGCCGTGTACGAATCGCAAACCAAGCCGCTCGTCGCCTACTATTCGGATTGGGCGAAGCACGGCAGCGAAGGCGCGATCGTCGCCGCCCCGCAGTACCGCAAGATTTCGGGCCAGGGCAGCGTGGAGGACATCCGCGCGCGCGTGTTCGAAGCGCTGAAGTAAGCCGTCGCCGCGGCTCGGGTCCCGGCGCTGCACGCACCGCCCACGGCTCGGCCGACGTCGATGACGCCACGAAGAAGGCGGCCAGTTTGTACTGAGCCGCCTTTTTTGCCATAGGAGGACGACGCATGGAAATTCAGGGCAATGTGTTTCTGATCACCGGTGGCGCCTCGGGGCTCGGCGCCGCTGCCGCGCGCTGGCTCGCCGGTCTTGGCGCGACGGTCGTGCTCGCCGACGTCAATGTCGCGGAAGGCGAGGCGCTCGCCGAAAAACTCGGCGGGAAGTTCGTCAAATGCGATGTCACACGTGAAGACGATGGCAAAGCCGCCGTAGCCGCCGCCCAGGCGCTCGGCACACTGCGCGGCCTCGTCAACTGTGCCGGCATCGCCATCGGCAGCAAGACGGTCGGGCGCGACGGCCCTCACCCGCTCGACGCGTTTGCCCGCGTCATCCAGATCAACCTCATCGGCACGTTCAACATGATCCGGCTCGCCGCCACCGCGATGAGCCAGAGCGCGCCCAATGGCGAAGGCGAGCGCGGCGTGATCGTCAATACCGCCTCGGTCGCCGCGTACGACGGGCAGATGGGCCAAGCGGCTTACGCGGCGTCCAAGGGCGGCGTCGCCAGCCTGACGCTGCCGGTCGCGCGGGATCTATCGCGCAGTGGCATCCGCGTCATGACGATCGCGCCGGGCATCTTCGAAACGCCGATGATGCTCGCCATGCCCGCCGAAGTGCAGGCGTCACTCGGTCAGATGGTGCCGTTTCCGCCGCGGCTGGGCAAACCGTCGGAATACGCCATGCTCGTCGAGCAGATCGTGCGCAACCCCATGCTCAACGGCGAAGTCATCCGGCTCGACGGTGCGATCCGCATGCAACCGAAGTAGCCCCAAACATCGTTCCGGAGGACCTGTGGCAGGGCTCGCGCGGCGGCTCGCATCACGTTGACGCAACGCAACAAAATGTTGTTCCAAGTGTGACTACAATGGAATGCCGGTCGCCCCGCGCGACCGGATGGCCGCCGGCGTCGGCGCCGGCATCCCCCCATTCTCTCCGCCCCCGCGGCAGGAGGCTGGCATGAAATCACTGGCGCAACAGATGTCGTTCTACCAGCGCTATCACCGCAGTCCCAAGAATCGTCTGACCCATTTCTTCGGCGTTCCCATGATCATCCTGGCGGTGATGCAGGCATTTTCCTGGGTGCCGCTCGGCCCCAGCGGCCTGAATGCCACGCATGTGATCGTGCTGGTCCTGCTGATGTACTACTTCCTGCTCGACGTCCCCCTCGCCCTGGCCATGACCGCGTTCTTCGCGGTGCTGCTCGCCATCACCCAGCATCTCGCGAAGCTGCCGTGGCCCTGGGCGCTGACGGTCTTCGGGGTGCTGTTCGTCGGCGGCTGGATCATCCAGTTGATCGGCCATCACTTCGAAGGGCGCAAGCCTGCGCTGCTGGACAATCTCTTCCAGATCTTCATTGCGCCGATGTTTCTGATGGCGGAAGTCTTCTTCCACTTCGGCTACAAGCCGGGCTTGCAGCGCCGCGTGCAGGAACTGGCCGCGCAGTCCGCTTGACGTACCGATGCGGATGGCGAATTGGCAAACGCCCGATTCGCTGTCCCCAAAAACGAAACGCCAGCCGACAGGCTGGCGTTCTTCATTGCCGACGACGTCCGGGCCAACCGGGCCGTTGCCCGTTCGCTTCCCTCAGCCGTGGCTCCCCGGGCGGCGGCTCAGATCGTCGAGCACTTGCCGGATCGCGTCCGCATCTTCGGCGTCGGGTCGTTTGCCCAGGTAAAACTCCAGATCGTCCTGCGCTGGACGCACCAGTCCGAGCCGCGCGTACGCCAACCCGCGATCCCGCTTCTCGATCGGTTGATCGGGCAACACGAGCACCATGCGTTCCTGCACGGCCAGCAGCCGCTCCCACCGCTCGCTCTGCGTGTAGATGGCTCGCAGGTTGCGAAGCATCCGGGCGAGGATCTCGCGCGGTGTCGCGGGTTCGAGGAACGGATGCAGCAGCGCCCACAGCGCCAACTCCTGGATCGGCTCGGCACTTTCATCGCGGTAGTGCTTGAGATAGGGCTCGACCATTTCGAGGAGCCGTTGCGGCGAGAGCGAATGCCCGGAGATCGGATCGATGACCACGTCTCCCGCCGGCACCGCCAGCCGTAGCAGGAAGTGCCCCGGGAACGACAAGCCGCGCAACGGCAGCCCGATCTGATGACCGATTTCCATGCAGAGCACGGCCAACGAGATCGGAATGCCGCGACGCCGATCCAGCACCACGTGCAGGTGACTGTTGTCCGGGTCGTAGTAGTCGTTCTGATTGACGGTGAAACCGAGCTCGCGGAAGAAAAAGTGGTCGAGCAACTGCAACTTCTGCAACGGCCCGGCATCCGGCGGCAGACGCTTGGCCAGCCGCGCCGCGAGCGTGTCGATCTGGGTCAGCGTGTCCTGCACGTCGAGGTCCGGATAGACGTCCTGCGCAATTGCTATCGCGGCTTCGGTGAGCGGCAGCCCGTCATCGGAGGCCACCAGCGCAGCAAAGTACTCGAGAATTCGGTTCGCCATGCGGTATCCGTGGGTGTATTCCGTAGGTTATGCCGCGCCGGACGCTCACGAATGGGTACGTCGGCGGAAGAACGAGAAGTTGAAACCCATGAGAAATAATGCCCCGAAATACACTACGGCGCATAGCACCAGACTCGCGCCGAGCAGGGCGATACGCGAAAGCGGCCGTGCACCGAGCGCCACCCAGTCGAAGCTCTGGGTGAACCACAGCAGCACGCCGGCGAGAATCAGGCAGGCCGCGAGCAACTGCACGAAGAACAGACGCCAGCCGGGCGCCGGACGGTAAATACCGCGCTTGTACAACCCCACGAAAAGCAACACCGCGTTCATGCAAGCGCCCACGCCGATCGACAGCGACAAGCCGGCATGCGCGAACCAACGCACGAACAGCACGTTCGAGAGCTGCGTGGCGACGAGCACCACCACGGCAATCTTCACGGGCGTCTTGATGTCCTGCTTGGCATAGAAGCCTGGAGCCAGAATCTTGATGAGGATGAGGCCAACAAGCCCCACACCGTAGGCCGTCAGCGCATGTGCCGTCATCGTCACGTCGGTCGCGTCGAAGCGCCCGTACTGGTAGAGCGTGGCGGTCAGCGGCTCGGCGTACACGAACAGCCCCACCGCGCTCGGCATGGCCAGCAGGAACGTCAGACGCAGCCCCCAGTCGAGCAACGCCGAATACTCGGCAGCGTCGCCGTCGGCATGCGCCCGCGACAGGCTCGGCAGCAGAATGGTACCCAGCGCGACGCCAAGCAACGCCGTCGGAAACTCCATCAGACGGTCGGCATAGGCCAACCACGACACGCTGCCCTGCGCCAGGCGCGACGCAATGTTCGTATTGATGATCAGGCTGACCTGAGCGACCGACACGGCCAGCGTGGCGGGCACCATCTTGGCCAGCACGCGCTTCACCCCGGCATTGCGCAAGGCGGCGAGGACATTGAAGCGAATGCGCGGCAACATGCCGATGCGCGCCAGCGCGGGGAGCTGAATGACGAGTTGCAGCACGCCGCCGACGATCACGGCGTAGGCCAGCGCGTACACCGGTGTCTCGAGGTGGGGGGCGACCCACAGCGAGGCGACGATCGAGCTGACGTTGAGCAGCACCGGCGCAAACGCGGGCATCGAGAACTGTCGCCAGGTATTGAGCACCCCGGCAGCCAGCGTCGTGATCGAAATCAGGGTGATGTAGGGAAACATCACGCGTGTCATGAAGACGGCGGCGTCGAACGTGCCGTTCTCCCGCGAGAGCCCGGTGGCCACCGCGTAGACCACCGCGGACGCACCGAGCACCCCGGCGACCGTGATCGAGAGCAGCGTCCAGAACAGCACGGTCGTCACGGAATCGACGAGCGTCCTGGTCTCCTCGGGACTGCGCTGGGACTTGAATTCGGCCAGAATCGGAACGAATGCCTGCGAAAACGCCCCTTCTGCGGACAAGCGGCGCAGCAGATTGGGAATCCGGAACGCGACGTTGTAGGCATCGGTCATGGGACCCGCGCCGAACATGCGTGCGATGAGGATTTCACGGATCAGGCCGGTGATGCGCGAGAGCATCGTGAAACCGCTGACCGTAGCGAGAGCTTTGAGCAAATTCATGTTGCGCGTATTATACGCACAGCCCTGCTGCAAAGAAGTTGCAAATTCCGTTGGCCTTCGGCTATAATCGTCGGTTTCGAAGTCAATGGATTGCTTCCTGGCCACCGTGTCTCCCAGGGAGCCGAGCCAAACTGCATAGAAGCCGCATCAGGCGGAGCAATTCAAGGAATTCACCGAACATGGCAAATACCGCACAAGCACGCAAGCGCGCGCGTCAAACCGTTAAGATCAACGCCCACAATTCGGCGCTGCGTTCGCGCCTGCGCACGGCTGTGAAGGCTGTCCGCAAGGCCATCGCCGCCGGCGATCAGGCCGCTGCCAAGGAAGTGCTGCGCGCCTCGGCCAAGACGATCGACATCATCGCTGACAAGAAGATCGTCCACAAGAACACCGCGGCTCGCCAGAAGAGCCGTCTGTCGGCCGCCATCAAGGCGATGTCGGCTGCTGCCTAAGACAGCATTCGCTGCGAAGCAGAACAAGTTGCTTGCCGGTTCCGACCTCGGTCGGGACACTAAAAAGCCCGCTTACGCGGGCTTTTTTCTTTTCCGGATCCCACCCCAATGCCCGGACGACACAACGCCACAGCGCGCATGGCTCGTCAGCCAAAACAGGAAATCGGAAAACGACGGAGGAGGGGCGGACGATCGGGAGGAGACGACGGTGAGTCGGGGCCAAAGGCCCGGTACTCACGTCTGGCCGGAGAACGGCCGGGGGGATTTACTTGATATCGGGGACAATACAGGCTTCGGTCAACTGCAGATCGTTGTCACGGGCAAAGTTCATCACGAAATCGAAAGCCCTCGGCTCAATCTCGCGCAGTCGCTCGTCGACCACGACACACTTGACGTCACCCACCATAATCGGGCGCACGTAGGGGGAGTACTGCATGTATGCGTTCGGACCGGTGTTGCTTCGGCCACAGAACGACACGGCGCCGCACAGACGTTCCGCCCAGTCGCTCGGCCGGAACTTCTTGCCACCCCGGGTGATGCCCTGGATGAAATACTCGCGCGCGGAAACCTGGTCGGTCATATCGCTAAATCACCTAAAAAAACATCTGGCCGGTCATACGCTGGTAGCGTTGCCGACAGAGACAGTATTATATCTTATATAAGACTCGAACCTGTCCCCCACCAACGCTGCGGATGTTTTTTTCGGTCTTGCCAGCCCGTTGAGGCTGTGTAGCAGCGGCCTCGATCATACGCTTTTCGTGTGACGACAAAACGATTTGGTAGACTAGGCGCTGTTCCCCTGACGCCAGCAACCGGTAGAACACCTTCACGAGCCTGACCGGGGGACAGGCCTCAAGGCTTGTTCGTCGTGCCGCGGGCGGACGAGTTCCCATGGAACTCCCGTCACCCGGCCTCCAGCAGAACATCCAAATGACCACCGCCAAACCCATCAAGCATTACCTTCAGTTTTCGGACCTGACGCTCGACGAGTATGACTACGTGCTCGAGCGCACCCGCATCCTCAAGAAGAAATTCAAGAACTACGAGACCTACCACCCGCTGCACGACCGCACGCTGGCGATGATCTTCGAGAAGAGCTCGACCCGCACGCGCCTGTCGTTCGAAGCCGGCATTCACCAGTTGGGGGGGCACGCCGTATTCCTCAACACGCGCGACACGCAGCTCGGCCGCGGCGAGCCGATCGAAGACGCCGCACAGGTCATCTCGCGCATGACCGACATCATCATGATCCGCACGTTCGGTCAGGAAATCATCGAGCGCTTCGCGCAACACTCGCGCGTGCCGGTGATCAATGGGCTGACCAACGAATACCATCCGTGCCAGGTGCTGGCGGACATCTTCACCTACTACGAACACCGCGGCCCCATCAAGGGCAAGACGGTGACGTGGATCGGCGACGCGAACAACATGTCGTATACGTGGATCCAGGCCGCCGAGATTTTCGGCTTCCAGTTCAATATCTCGACGCCGCCGGGCTACCGCCTCGATCAGGCGATGGTGGCCGAATCGAGCCGTCCGTTCGTGCGCGAGTTCGACGATCCGCGCCAAGCGTGTGAAGGCGCCGATCTCGTGTCGACCGACGTCTGGACCAGCATGGGCTTCGAAGCGGAAAACGAAGCGCGCAAGGCCGCCTTCGCCCAATGGTGCGTGAACGCCGAGCTCATGCAGCGCGCCAAGTCCGATGCGCTCTTCATGCACTGCCTGCCCGCTCACCGTGGCGAGGAAGTCTCCGCGGACGTGATCGACGGCCCGCAGAGCGTGGTCTGGGACGAAGCCGAGAACCGCCTGCACGTGCAGAAGGCCCTCATGGAGTTTCTTATGCTCGGCCGCGTGTAAGCGCTCACCGAAGAACGTCCAATCCGCCAGCCCGGATCGGTGCAACGCCATCCGGGCTTACCTTTGCCCACTGTTTTGCATGCTGCTGTTTGCGCGTTGTTTCGCACGGCGCCCGCCCTCACGCCCCAAACGCATCTGCGCCCCACCGCAACAAACGTTCCGCTATCATCGCTGACGCGTTGCCGTCACGCATCGACGCACGCATCATGGCAGCACGCCGCCGTCCGACACCGCCGCCAGGACATTTCACAATTTGCACCACAACGGGGCAAATCTGTTGTGCAACGCACAAATTCCTGGCGAGTCGACGTTCGAAACGTGCTAGCATGAATTCACGCCTGCCCCGTCGGGGCGGGCATATCGAGTCTCTAACACAGCTCTTCATCGCGACTTCCATCGCTTTCGACACCGCATTCGGTCATGACGCAAAACGCTACGCAGTTCGACAACGTTTCCGTAATCAAGCGCGCTAACACCTATTTCGACGGCAAGTGCGTCTCGCACACCGTGCTGTTCCCGGATGGGACGCGCAAGACGCTGGGTGTGATCTTCCCGGCCACGCTGCAGTTCGGGACCGATGCCCCTGAAATCATGGAAGTCACGGGCGGCCGCTGCCGCATTCGCCTGGCCGGCCAGACCGAATGGCAGGAATACGCCACCGGTCAGCAATTCTCCGTGCCCGGTAACAGCAAGTTCGATATCGAGGTCGTCGAGACGCTCGATTACGTCTGCCACTACGGCTAACCGACGGCCAGCATCGCAGCCGCGCGAGCATGATCGACGTCTCGCGCGTTGCCCTCTCGGCCGGTTCAGCGCGGCCCGGCGCCGCTACTCACTATGTCGCGTCTGCCCCCCGAATCCGCCGACGATGCCGCCGGCGAACTGCCCTCCTCGGCGCCGGCATCGGCGCGCGATCCGTCCACGAGCACCACCCGCACGGCCCGCGCTAGCCGCGCCCGCCGCACTATCGGCGCTGCCGAGCCTCCCGACACTTCGCCGACACCGTCAAACGGCACGAACACCGATCTCGAGCCGAGCGACGTCCCCTTGCTGCCACCAGACGGCCGCACCCGCTCCGGCAAGGCGCCGGCGACGCGCGCCCGCAAGCCTCCATCGACGGCGAAGCGCAAAGACAGTCACGCCGACGCCAAGGGCGACCTCGACACGCCTGCCGGGACCGGCAACGGCTCACGGACTTCGGGCACGCCCACCCAATCCTCGAAACCTTTGCGCAGCCGGCGCGGCAATGCCAAGCACAAGGGTATCGATCTGGGATTGCAGGGCGGCGGCGCGCACGGCGCCTATGCGTGGGGCGTGCTGGACAAACTGCTGGAGGACGGACGCCTCGAGTTCGAAGGCATCAGCGGCGCGTCGGCGGGCACGATGAACGCCGTGGTCCTCGCGCATGGCCTGCTCGAACGCCCGGGAGTGGACCCACGCGAGAAGGCCCGCGAGGCACTGCACAGCTTCTGGCTCGGGGTATCGCAGGCAGGCTCGTCGGCAACGGCGTGGGCGCAAACCGTCTTCAGCTGGCTCAATGGCCGACCGACCGAGTATCCCGTGTGGCACGACTGGATGCAGAGCATGCAGCAATGGATGATGCCGTTCTCGCAGCCCACGACCGAGATCAATCCGCTGCGTACCGTGCTCGAAGCGCAGGTCGATTTCGAACGACTTCGCGAGAGTACGGCGACCCATCTGTTCGTGTCCGCGACCAACATCCGCACCGGCAACATCCGCATCTTCCGCACGCCGGAAATCACGCTCGACGTGGCGATGGCATCGGCGTGTCTGCCGTGGTTGTTCAAACCGGTGAAGATCGAAGAAGACTATTACTGGGACGGCGGCTATCTGGGCAACCCCGCGCTCTACCCGTTCTATTACGAGACGGTCACGAGCGACATCCTGATCGTCCACATCAATCCGATCGAGCGCAAGGAGAAGCCGGTATTGCCGGGGCAGATCATGAATCGCGTGAACGAGATCACGTTCAACGCTTCGCTGCAACGCGAGTTCCGCGCCATCTCCTTCGTCCACAAGCTCATCGACGAAGGCTGGTTGAAGCCGGAATTCCGCAAGCGTCTGAAGTACCCGCTGATCCACTCGATCCGCGCCGACAAGGAACTCTACGATCTGTCCTCGTCGACGAAATTCGTGACCGACTGGCACTTCCTCACCACGCTGCGCGACCGTGGCCGCGAAGCCGCGAGCCGCTGGCTCGACGCGCACTATGGCGACGTCGGCGTGCGCTCGTCGGTCGATCTGCGACGCGACTACTTGCAGCGCCTGCCCGACGCGACGGCGATCAAGGCCTGAGCCATCCGGCGTCGGACGGCGGCGGCACGGCCGTCAAAGCACGAGCGGTTCGGGTTCGAGCGTGATGCCGAAGCGCGCCTGCACACTGGCCTGCACGGCGCGCGCGAGCGCGACGATATCGGCGCCGCTCGCGCCGCCGCGATTGACGAGCACCAGCGCCTGACGTTCATGCACGCCCGCCCGGCCGAGCGACTTGCCGCGCCAGCCGCACTGGTCGATGAGCCAGCCGGCGGCCACCTTCGAGGTGCCGTCGGGTTGTGCATAGCCCACCGCTTGCGGGAAACGCTCGCGCAGCGCGGCGAACGTCGCCGCATCGACCACGGGGTTCTTGAAGAAGCTGCCCGCATTGCCGAGCTCCATCGGATCGGGCAGTTTGCGACGGCGAATGCCTGCGACCGCATCGAATAGCTGACGGGCGTCGGGGGTCTCGATACCGGCGTCGGCGAGCGTGCGAGACACGTCGGCATAGCCTGTGACGGCCTGCCACGGTTGCGGCAGGCGCAGCGTCACCGCCACGACGATGTAGCGGCCCGGCTCGCGTTTGAACAACGAGTCGCGGTAGCCGAACGCGCACGCCTCGCGCGTGAGCCTAACGAACTGGCCGGTCGCCGTATCGAGTGCGCGCAGCTCGGCGAAGCGCTCGGCCAGTTCGAGCCCGTAGGCGCCGATGTTCTGGATGGGCGCCGCGCCCAGCGTGCCGGGAATCAGCGCGAGGTTTTCGAGGCCGGGGCAGTCTTGCGAGAGCGTCCAGTCGACGAAGTCGTGCCAGACTTCGCCCGCGCCACCGCGCACGTATCGCGCATGCGCGTCGTCGGCGAGACGTTCGCGGCCGCGAATCGCCATGCGCAGCACCACGCCGTCGAAGTCGCGCGTGAGCACCACGTTGCTGCCGCCGCCGAGGACGAGCCGGGGCAAGCCACTCAGCTCGGGCGTGGCGAGGGCCTCCAGCAGCGCCGCCTCGCTGTCGATCGTCACGAGATAGCGGGCGGTGGCGGGCAGGCCGAAGGTGTTGAATTCGCGCAGACTGGCGTCGCGTTGCAACTGGAGCATGAGGTACACAGAGACCGGTGGGCGCGGCCGCTCCGGCCATCGTCAGATGGGGGACGCGGAACCGACGGCTGAATTACAATGTCGGGCGAAAGCACTTGCGTACGAGTTCACGCACGAATTTGCGCATTATACCGGCGCCGTCCCCGCCGTTCGGAATGCCGAACGGGCCCATGACGCGCGCCGGCCCTGCCGCCGCGCACGGCAGCCATTTCACGAACCCTTTGTATTTCAGGAGAACCAGATGCCATCGTTTGACGTGGTTAGCGAAGCCAACATGGTAGAGGTCAAGAACGCCGTCGAGCAGGCCAACAAGGAAATCTCGACGCGATTCGACTTCAAGGGATCGGACTCGCGCGTCGAGCACAAGGAGCAGGAGCTGACGCTGTTCGCGGACGACAACTTCAAGCTCGATCAGGTCACGCAGGTGCTCGTCAGCAAGATGGCCAAGCGCAACGTGGACGTGCGCTTCCTCGACTACGGCAAGATCGAGAAGATCAGCGGCGACAAGGTCAAGCAGGTGGTCAAGGTCAAGAAGGGCGTCGAAGGCGATCTGGCCAAGAAGATCGTGCGTCTGATCAAGGACAGCAAGATGAAGGTGCAGGCGAGCATTCAGGGCGACAGCGTGCGCATCTCGGGCGCCAAGCGCGACGATCTGCAAAGCGCCATCGCGCTGCTGCGCAAGGACGTGACCGACACGCCGCTCGACTTCAACAACTTCCGCGACTGAGCGGCGTGCATCCCGCTGCCGCACTCGGCAGGCACAAAAAAACCCGCAGCGACTGCGGGTTTTTTCATGGCTCGGCACCGGCGTCACTTCTTCTGGCCGATGCGGCTCTCCTTGCCGGCGATCAGCTTGCCGATGTTCGAACGGTGCCGGTAGACGAGCAGGACCGCCATCACGATCACCGCCGGCGCGTACGGTCCGAAACCGAACATGAACACGTAGTACAGCGGGGCGAACACGGCGGCCACCAGCGCCGCCAGCGACGAGTAGCGGAAGAAGACGGCGATGATCAGCCACGTGGCGATGACGGCCACGCCGAGGATCGGATCGATGGCGAGCATGACGCCGGCAGCCGTTGCCACGCCCTTGCCGCCCGCGAAGCGCAGGAACACCGGGTACAGGTGGCCGACGAATACGGCCAGCGCCACGGCAGCCAGTCCGAAGTCGCCCACGCCCCAGGCGTCGGCGAAGCGTTCGGCGAGATAGACGGCGAACCAGCCCTTGAAGGCGTCGCCGACGAGCGTGAGCACGGCCGCCTTCTTGTTGCCCGAGCGCAGCACGTTCGTGGCGCCGGGGTTGCCCGAGCCATAGCTGCGCGGGTCGGCAAGCCCCATGGTGCGGCTGACGATCACCGCAAACGGCACCGAGCCGATCAGATACGCGAGAACGATAAAAACCAGTGTGGCCATGAACTTCGTGCGTGATGAGTTTTTGTGATGGGCGCCATTCTACTTGAGCCGCCCCGCCACCCCATTCTGGCAAACACGGGGTTGCGTTGCGTCGCCATCGCGCTGACGGATGGCAACGCCGACGCCTCATTCGTCCAGCGCGCAGGCCACCGGTTTGGCCGCCAGCGTATTGAGCAGCACTTGCGGCGCGATGCCGATGAGATAGCCGCGGCGGCCGCCGTTGATATAGATCTGCGGCAAGTCGAGAATCGACGACTCGACGTAGACCGCCATGGCCTTCTTCGTGCCGAACGGCGACGTGCCGCCGACCATGTAGCCCGAATGCCGTTGTGCGACGTCGGGCTTGCAGGGTTCCACGCGCTTGGCGCCGATCTGGCGCGCGAGATTCTTCGTGGAGACAGTGCGGTCACCGTGCATGAGCACGATCAACGGGCGCGCCTTTTCGTCCTCCATGACCAGCGTCTTGACGACGCAATGCTCGTCCACGCCCAACTGGCGTGCCGATTCGCCCGTCCCGCCATGGTCGACGTACTCGTAGACGTGTTCCGTGAAGGCCACTTTCTTTTGCTTCAGAAACTGCGTGGCCGGCGTTTCCGAGACGTGTTTGGTCTTGCTCATGGGCGCCTATTGTAATGAAATGGGTAGCCTCGCGCCGTCCCGGCATGTTTTCCACTTCCCCCTCTCTCGTCCCCCTCACCCGCATTACAATGCGGCCATGTCCGCTCCCCCCGATACCTCGCGTGAAGACGCGTTCGCCGCCACGCTGCTGGCGAGCCTGCCCGCACGCATCGACACCCTGCCCGCGCGCATCGCCGCGCACGCCCCTTCGCGCGTCGCCCTGATCGACGACTTTGGCCGCCTGACCTACGACGAACTCGCTCGCGCCGTCGCGGCGTGCGCCGCGCGCCTGCATGCGCACGGCGTCGGCGGCGGCGACCGCGTGATGATCGTCGGCGAGAACGGGATCGCTTACGTGGTGCTGCTGCTCGCCGTCGCTTCGCTCGACGCATGGCCCCTGCTGTGCAACGCACGGCTGAGCGCGGCGGAGTTGCGCGCGATCCGCGAGCACGCACGGCCACGCTGTGCCGTCTACACCGTCGACGCCTCGCCGGACGCCGCCGCCCACGCACGCGCCGACGCCGCGACCGTCGCCTGGACCGAACTCGCGCTCGGCGCCATTGCGGTGTCCGACGTCGATCCCGGGAGCGAGGCCGAAGCGGTGGCAACGGACCCCGCCACGCAATGCGCCGCGCTGATCTACACGACGGGTACAACCGGCACCCCGAAAGGGGTCCGTCTGTCGCATCGCAACCTGATGTTCGTCGCAGCGGTATCGAGCACGCTGCGTCGCGTGGGCGCCGACGACGTGGCATACGGCGTGCTGCCCATCTCGCACGTGTATGGCCTCACATCGGTGTGCCTCGGCACGCTCTACGCAGGCGGGACGTTGCGGCTTGCGGCGCGTTTCACCCCCGAAGCGGCGCTCGATTCCCTCGCCCACGACGGTCTGACGATCCTGCAAGGCGTGCCCGCCATGCACGCTCGCCTGATGGCCCATGTGGCAAGCGAGGGCACGCCACTGGTCGCGCCGCGCCTGCGCTTCGTCTACTCCGGCGGCTCCCCGCTCGACGCGACGCTCAAGGCGCGTGTCGAAGCCTTCTACGGCCTGCCGATCCACAATGGCTACGGTCTCACGGAGAGCAGCCCAACCGTCTCCCAGACCTTGCTCGATGCGCCGCGGGAAGACTGCGCGGTCGGGCTCGCAATTCCCGGCGTCGCGGTACGCATCGTGTCACGCGACGGGCACGACCTGCCGGACGGCGAAGTCGGCGAACTCTGGGTGCGCGGACCGAACGTCATGCTCGGCTACTACCACGCCCCCGAACTGACCGCCGCGGCCGTCACCGCCGACGGCTGGCTGCGCACCGGCGATCTTGCGCGCCGCGAGCCGGATGGCGCCCTGTTCCTGGCAGGCCGCGCCAGGGAACTCATCATTCATTCCGGCTTCAACGTCTACCCGATCGAAGTCGAGCAGGCGCTCGCAAGCCATCCGGACGTGTTGCAGGCCGCCGTGCTCGGTCGTCCCGGGAACGGCAACGAGGACGTCGTCGCCTTCGTGGAGGCGCGACCGGGCCGCGAGATCGACGTGACGACGCTCGCGGCGTGGGCAGCCGGGCGTCTAGCGCCCTACAAGCGTCCCGCGCAGATCCGCGTGCTCGACGCCCTGCCCGCCGCCTCGACGGGCAAGGTGCTCAAGCACAAACTCAAGACGTTGTTGTAAAGGGGCGTTGGCGCGCGCCGGACTAGCCGCGCGGATGATGCTGCGCGTGCAGCGACTTGAGGCGCTCGCGCGCCACGTGCGTATAGATCTGCGTCGTGGAAATGTCCGCGTGGCCGAGCAGCAACTGCACCACGCGCAGATCGGCGCCATGATTGATCAGGTGCGTGGCGAACGCGTGACGCAGCGTATGCGGCGAGAGCGGCGCGCGAATATCGGCCTGCAGCGCGTAGCGCTTGATCAGATACCAGAACGCCTGACGCGTCATGCCGTCGCCGCGCTGGGTGACGAACAGTGTGTCGCATGCGCGGCCCGCAAGCAGCACGCCGCGACTCTCGGCGAGATAGCGCGTCAGCCAGCCGTTGGCTTCCTCGCCGAAAGGCACCAGCCGCTCCTTCGCCCCCTTGCCGAAAATGCGCAGCACACCTTCGTTCAGTCCCACTTCGATGGTCTTGAGCGCGACCAGCTCGGACACCCGCAGCCCGCTTGCGTACATCAGCTCCAGCATGGCGCGATCGCGCAGCCCCAGCGGCTGCGAGAGATCGGGAGCGGCCAGCAGCGCCTCGACTTGCGTCTCGGAAAGCGTCGAGGGCAGACGCTGCGCACGCTTGGCCGAGGCGATGCGCAAACACGGATCGTGCTGCACAATGTGCTCGCGCAGCGCCCACTGATAGAAGCGTTTGAAGACCGACAGGCGGCGATTGATGCTGCTCGCCAGGCTTTCGCGACGCCACGCCAGGTAGGCCGAGAGTGCCGCCTCGTCCACGCCGTCGAGCGACGTCTCTCGTTTGGCGGCGAGCCATTCCGCGAAGAGACGCAGATCGCGACGGTAGGCGTCCAGCGTGTTGCGCGAAAGGCCATCTTCGAGCCAGATCGTGTCGCAGAACTGATCGATGAGCGCGGTGCTGCGTCGGAACGTCTTGCCGTCGGGGTCGAAGCGCAACGCATTCGCGTCGGCATCGGCCCCGCGCTCGGTCATGCCGTCGCCATGTGTCCCGTCGAGCGCGGCCTGCTCGAAGGGTTCGTCGGCATCGGCCGCGTCGGTGGCATCGACGGGCGCGGTGACTTTACGGGCTCGCGTGCTCAAGCTGGAACTCCTTCCTGGGCGAGCGCCCATTCAACATGTTCACGCACGAGTGCGGACGGATGATCGCGGCGCGCAAGCAAGGCGTTGCGCAACGGGATCCGCGCAGCCGCGTCCGGCGTGTCGCGCAGCGCGTTGCCGAGCCCGACGGCCAGATTGCGCAGCCAGCGCTCGTGGCCGATGCGGCGGATCGGGCTGCCCGCGAGTCGCTCCATGAATTCCGCCTCGGTCCAGGCGAAAAGCTCGACGAGCGAGGCGCGCTCCAGCCCGTTGCGCGGCGCGAAATCGGCGAGCGGCGACGGCTGGGCGAATTTGTTCCACGGGCAGAAGAGCTGACAGTCGTCGCACCCGTAGATGCGATTGCCCATCTTCGCGCGCAGCGATTCGGGAATCGCGCCCTTGTGCTCGATGGTCAGATAGGAGATGCACAGTCGTGCATCCACGCGAAATGCTTCGGTGATCGCGCCGGTCGGGCATACGTCGCGGCACTTCTGGCACTGCCCGCAGTACTCGCCGCGCTGCATCGCGCCGTGAGCGTCGCCACGCTCGTCGAGCTCGCCCATGTCGACGGGCAGCGGCACGTCGACGAAGATCTCGCCGAGGAAAAAGAGCGAACCGGCGTCGCGGGAGAGCAGCAGCGTGTGCTTGCCGCGCCAGCCGAGGCCGGCCTTCTGCGCCAGTTCGACTTCGAGCACCGGCGCCGAATCGGTGAACACGCGATACCCGAACGGGCCGATGGCCTGCGCGATTCGCTCCGACAGTTGCTGAAGACGGTTGCGCATGACCTTGTGATAGTCGCGCCCCCGCGCATAGATCGACACGATCGCCTCGCCGGGATGTTTCGCCCGTTCGGCCTCGTGCCGACGCCACCCCGCCATGTCGGTGTCGCTCGGCAGATAGTTCATGCGCGCGCTGATCACACGCACGGTGCCCGGTACCAGTTCGGCAGGCCGGGCGCGCTTCATGCCGTGCGCGGCCATGTAGTCCATCTCGCCGTGGCAGCCGTCGTCGAGCCACCGTTGCAGGCCCGCTTCGGCGTGCGAGAGATCCGTGTCCGTGATGCCGATCTGGCCGAAACCAAGCTCGTGCGCCCACTCGCGAATGCGCAGCGCGAGCGCGCTCAGCCCCTCGGCGTCGAGGGCGGCGAGGCTCGCTTTGTCGCGCGATGGCGACACTTCCGAGGTATTCGGAAGCGTCGATGGCTCGACTTGTGCGGCGGTAGCGGGGAAAATCACGGGAGCTTTCATCTCCTCCATTTTACGCAATGCCCGCCATGCCCGATTCCTCCGCGCCGCCCCCGCTGGTCGAGCGCATCTTCGCGCTGCCGGACGAAGCCGCCACCGAGGCCTTCGCCGCGGCGCTCGCACGCGTCATCGTGGCGCGCATGGCGCATACCGACGCCGCCCATGCGGGCCTGCACGTGCAGCTCTCGGGCGATCTCGGTGCGGGAAAAACCACGCTCGTGCGCGCGCTGTTGCGTGCGCTGGGCCACGCGGGACGCGTGAAAAGTCCCACCTACGCGCTGTGTGAACCATACAACATCGACACACCGCACGGCGTGTTGCCGGTCTATCATTTCGACCTGTACCGCTTCGCCGATCCGGCCGAATGGCATGACACGGGCTTTCGCGAGCATTTCGCGGGCGACGCCCTGTGCCTGGTCGAGTGGCCCGAAAAGGCGGAAGACCTGCTGGGCACGCCCGATTTGCGCCTTTGCCTGGAACCTGTCGGCAACAGCCGCCGTCTGACGACGAGCGCCTACACGCCGGCCGGTCTTGCTTGCCTGAACTCATGCTGATCAAACGCTTCGCCCGAACCGACGACGCCTCATCGCCCAATGCCGGCCGACGCCGCGCACTGCGCGCCGGGGCCTCCACTCTCGTTCTCGCCCTCACCGGCCCCCGCCTCGCCTTCGCCAATGCGATCGTCGCCGTGCGCGTGTGGCCCGCCCGCGACTACACACGCGTCACGCTCGAGACCGACAATCCGGTCAAGTTCCAGCAACAGCTGATGGAGAGCCCGAACCGCTTCGTGATCGACCTCGACGAAGTGGACCTGAGCCCCGCGCTGCGCGACCTCGTCTCCAAGATCCAGCCGAACGACCCGCAGATCATGCAAGTGCGCGTCGGGCAGTTCAAACCCGGCGTGGTGCGCATGGTCTTCGACCTGAAGGCCGGCGTGAAGCCGCAGTCGTTCACGCTGCCGCCGGTCGCGGGCTACAGGTACCGCACGGTGTTCGATCTCTATCCTGCCGTCGAGCCCGACCCGCTCATGGAGCTGCTCGCCAAGTCGGGGCACAAGGCCGAAGCGCTGGCACAGAACTCGCCGCCCCCATCCGGCGCGGGCACACCGAGCACCGAAGAGAGCGAAGCGTTCTTCCAGCGCTACGCGCAGCGCGAGCCCGGCTCGCGTGCGTCGCGGCCCGGCCCGTCGCCAGCCACACCCGACAAGGCGCCGCCTCTCGCCCAACGCAAGGACGACGACGACGGCCTGCCCACGCCAGCACCCTCGCGCGGCCCGAAAACGGCGCGCCTGCTCACCATCGCCATCGATCCCGGCCACGGCGGGGAAGATCCGGGGGCGGTCGGCAGCGCAGGCACGTACGAGAAAGTGGTCGTGCTGCAGATCGCCAAGCGGCTGCGCGAGAAGATCGATGCCCAGCCGAACATGCGCGCGATGATGACGCGCGACGCCGACTTCTTCGTGCCGCTCGGCGTGCGCGTGCAGAAGGCGCGCCGCGTGGACGCCGATCTGTTCATGTCGATTCACGCCGATGCGTTCACGTCGCCGTCGGCCAATGGTGCGTCGGTGTTTGCGCTCTCGGAGCGCGGCGCCACGAGCGCGACCGCACGGCTGCTCGAAAAAACGCAGAACGCCTCCGACCTGATCGGCGGAGTCAACATCAAGACCAACGACCGGGCCGTGGCCCACGCGCTGCTCGACATGTCGACGACCGCGCAGATCCGCGACAGCAAAGTCTTCGGCAACGCCCTGCTCGCCGAGATCGGCACGGTGGCGGACCGGCTGCACAGCAAGAACGTCGAACAGGCGGCCTTTGCCGTGCTCAAGGCGCCCGACATTCCATCGGTACTGGTCGAGACGGCCTTCATCAGCAACCCCAAGGAAGAAAGCTACCTGAACGATCCGGCCTATCAGGATCGACTCGCCAACGCGTTGCTCAAGGGCATCAAGGCGTACTTCGCCAAGAATCCACCGATCGCGAAGAATCGCACGGCGTGAGGTTCTCTGTGAGGCTCGCTGTGATGTGCACCGAACGCCGCCCATGAGAAAAATGGCGCGTCCCGTTGCCGGACGCGCCATTTTGTTTTGCGAAGCGACGGCTTCGCGTCGCTTTGTGCTTGCTAGTGCTTGTTAGTGCTTACTCGCCCTGACCTTGCGGCACGCGCCGGCGACCTCGCGTGAACACCTTCCAGAGGGCGCCGAGCGCAATGGGCACCACGGCGGCCGAAATCCCGACCAGCACGATGACGTTGAGATACTGCTTGACGAACGGCAGGTTGCCGAACAGGTAGCCCCCGCCCACGAGCAGCACCACCCAGATCCCGGCGCCCAGCACGTTGTAGAGCTGAAAGCGCGCCCACGACATGGCCGACACGCCCGCCACGAACGGTGCGAAGGTGCGCACCACCGGGACGAAGCGCGCCATCACGATCGTCTTGCCGCCGTGGTGCTCGTAGAAGTCATGGGTCTTGCGAAGCGCGTCGCGATCGAGGAATCGCCAGTTCTTCTCGTACACGCGCGGCCCGATCTTGGAGCCGATCCAGTAATTCAGGGTGTTGCCGGTCACGGCCGCAATAAAGAGCAGCACGCCGAGCAGCCAGGGATCCATCGCGCCCGTGGCCGCGAAGGCGCCACCGATGAACAGCAGGGAATCGCCCGGAAGGAACGGAAAGAGCACCAATCCCGTTTCCACGAACACGATCATGAAAAGGAACAGATACACCCAGTTTCCGTATTGATCGATAAACACGCCCAGGTGTTTGTCGATGTGGAGCACCATCTCCAGCAACTGCACCAAAGTATCCAAGTCGATTCCTCAAGATAAAGGACGCCGGCCCGTCCCCACGGACTCGCGACGAGTCGCATCATACCAGCGCAAACGTCGGGCGTCGTTAAGTCCCCATGACAGTCGGCTGGCGTCGGACATGGGGAATCGAGCGCAGCGGCATTTCGCCCCCGAATGTCCGGATATACCCACTCGCCCTAACGCTCCCATGACGGGAATGTGTCGGATTCTAGTCGTATTGCGGGCTGAAACATCGGTCGGCTTATGTCTTTGAGGGCAGCCCTTATAATGGTTCCCATGTCAGCCACCCCGACCTCCACTTCCTCGGCACAAGCCCAGGCCTGCGCGCCGGGCGACGCCGCTTCCGACATCGCCGCCGACGCCTCCGAGCGCCGCCCCGGTCCCATGCCGGCGAGCCTGGCGCCCGCGCGTCCGATCCGCGTGCTGCCCGATCAACTCATCAGCCAGATCGCCGCGGGCGAGGTGGTCGAGCGTCCGGCGTCCGTGGTCAAGGAACTGCTCGAAAACGCGCTGGACGCGGGCGCCCAGGCCCTGCAGATCAAGCTGGAGGAGGGCGGCGTGCGCCGCATTGCGATCACGGACGACGGCGGCGGCATGTCCGCCGACCAGTTGCCGCTGGCCCTCACCCGTCACGCGACGAGCAAGATCCGCACGCTCGACGAACTGGAATCGGTGCTCACGCTCGGCTTCCGCGGTGAGGCGCTCGCGTCCATCGCCTCGGTGGCGCAGCTCACGCTCTCCAGCCGCCAGGCCGACGCCCCGCATGCCACCGCCATCGACGGCAACACCGGCGCCCTCACGCCGGCCGCGGGCCCGGTCGGCACTACCGTCGACGTGCGCGACCTGTACTTCAACACGCCCGCCCGCCGCAAGTTCCTGAAGACCGAGCAAACGGAGTTCGGGCATTGCATGGACGTGATCCGCCGCAGCGCGCTTGCGCGCCCGGACGTCGGCTTCTCGGTCCTTCACAACAACCGGGCGGTCGAACACTGGAACGCCTCGGACGCCGCCACGCGCGTCAAGCGCGTGCTCGGCAACGACTTCGCCGACGCCCACCTTGCGCTCGACGAAGGCGCCGGCGACCTGCGTCTGTCGGGCTTCGTCGGGTTGCCCACCGCCAGCCGCGGCCGCGCCGACCAGCAGTTCTTCTTCGTGAACGGCCGCTTCGTGCGCGACAAACTGCTCACGCATGCCGTGCGCGCCGCCTACGAGGACGTGCTCCACGGCGACCGCTACCCCGCCTACGTGCTGTACTTCGAGCTGCCGCCGCAGTTGGTGGACGTGAACGTCCACCCATCGAAGATCGAAGTGCGCTTTCGCGATGCCCGCAGCGTTCACCAGTTCGTGTTCCACGCGGTGCAGCGCGCACTCGCGCGGGCAGCCGGCAGCGGCGGCACCACGCATGCGGCGCATCTGACCGACAGCGGTGGACTCGCCGCCGGCCCGGGCGCTGCAAGTCCCGCCTTCGCGGGCGCGAGTCCGGCCGGCGGCTTCGGCACGCCGGGCGGCGCCAGTTGGACGCCGCGCATGCGACAGGGCACGCTGCCGGTCGCGCAGCCGATGTCCGTCTACGACAACCTGTTCGGCCGCACGGCGCCGCCTGCGCCGCGTCCGTACGGTCAGCCGGGCGTGACGAACGTGACGGATGTCCCCTCGCCCGCCTACGGCAACGCCGGTGCGACGCAAGACGGTGCCGCCGCGGACGGGCTGAGCGCCGCGCTCGGCGGCAATGCGGCACAAGCGGGGAGTTCGAGTGACGCGGGCAATCCGGAGACGCTCGAACAACCGCTCGGCTTCGCTCTCGGTCAGTTGCACGGCATCTACATCCTCGCGCAGAACGCCTACGGGCTCGTGCTCGTCGACATGCATGCCGCGCACGAACGCATTCTGTACGAGCGCTTCAAGCAGGCGCTCGTCGCGCGCAACGTGCCGGTGCAGCCGCTGCTCATTCCGGTGACGTTCTTCGCCGACCCGGTGGAGATCGGCACGGCCGAAGAGCATCAGGAGACGCTCACCGCACTCGGCTTCGATCTCGCCGCCATGTCGCCCACCACGCTCGCCGTGCGCGCGATTCCGGCTTTGCTCGACGGCGCCGACGCGCAAGCGCTCGCGCGCGCCGTACTGGCCGATCTGCGTCAATACGGCGGCTCGCGCGTGCTCACCGAGCGTCAGCACGAACTGCTCGGCACGCTCGCCTGCCACACGGCCGTGCGCGCGAACCGTCGCCTCACGCACGAAGAGATGAACGCGCTGCTGCGCCAGATGGAAGCCACCGAGCGCGCCGATCAATGCAATCACGGCCGCCCCACCTGGTATCAGCTCACGCTCGGCGATCTCGACAAATTGTTCATGCGCGGACGTTGAGCGGTTCATGAAGGCATCTCCCCCGATCGTCTGTCTGCTGGGCCCGACGGCCTCCGGCAAGACCGCCGCCGCCCTCGCGCTGGCGCAGGACACGCCGCTCGAGATCGTCAGCGTCGACTCCGCGCTCGTCTATCGCGAGATGGACATCGGCACGGCCAAGCCGAGTGCGGCCGAGCTCGCTGCCGTCCCGCATCATTTGATCGACATCATCGATCCGCGCGACGCCTACTCGGCCGCGCAGTTCCGCGACGACACGTTGCGACTCGTCGACGAGATCGCCGCGCGCGGCCGCCGCCCCTTGCTCGTCGGCGGCACGATGCTCTACTACAAGGCGCTCACGCAGGGCCTTTCGCCGCTGCCCTCGGCCGATCCGGCAGTGCGTGCGCGTCTCGACGAAGACGCCGCGCGCGACGGCTGGCCCGCCATGCACGCGCGTCTCGCGCGCATCGATCCGGTGACGGCGGCGCGCCTCGCGCCGAACGACTCCCAGCGCATTCAACGCGCGCTGGAAATCCACGAACTCACAGGCAAACCGATGTCGCAGTGGCTCGCCGAGCAGGCGCAGGCGCCACAAGACGCGAACCCGCACACCTTCGTGCCCGTCGCGCTGGAACCCGGCGATCGCTCGATCCTGCACGCGCGCATCGCCGAGCGTTTTCACGCCATGCTCGCAGCGGGCTTCGTCGAAGAAGTGGAGCGTCTGCGCGCGCGGGGCGATCTCGACCCGAGCCTGCCGTCCATGCGCTGCGTCGGTTATCGCCAGGTGTGGGAATACCTCGACGGCGAGACCGACTACGACACCATGCGCGACAAGGGCATCTTCGCCACGCGCCAGCTGTGCAAACGCCAGCTCACGTGGCTGCGCTCGATGCCCGAGCGTCACGTCGTCGATTGCACGGCCCCCGACGCCGCACAGCGCGCCCTGGCGACCGTGCGCGCCCTCTGGCGAGACTGAACGTCCCGCGACAGGCACTTCGCCGCATCGGCCGCGAAGTGCCGCACCTCGCGCCGTAGGCTTCGCGCCGCGGGCCCGGCCCTCGTACATCGAATCCCATTCCCCCCGCGACATCCCCCTTCAACCATCCCGCTCACGCCGTGCGAAAGACATCGCGATGTGCCGGCCGGTGCATGCTTCGCCTCCGTTGAAACCCTGACAGCTTTCCGGTTTGCATGTCGATTTTGATATGCTAATTTGCATATCAACGTTTCGATCAATGCAAATTTGCATCGAATCCACGATACCGGGAAGGACGCCAATGACGCAGACTTCGATGGAGCCAGGTGGGGTGGCAGGCAGCGCGCTCAGGTTGCCGGCGGGCGGTCCGCGTCGCGTGCCGCTGAGCAGATGGGCCGTGCGCGCGGGGATCACGCTGATCTACCTGTTCATGCTGAGTCCGCTGATCTTCGTGGTGTGGCTGAGCTTCTTCAAGGACGCGATCATCACGTTCCCGCCCAGCGGCTACACGGTGTCCTGGTATCTCAACGCGTGGCGCAATGCCGCGTTTGCCGACGGTTTCCTGCTCTCCCTCAAGCTCGCGGCCTGTGCCGCCATCGGCGGCGTGATCCTTGGCGTGGCGGCCTCGCTCGCGCTCGCGCGCTATCGGTTCCCGGGCCGCCGCACGCTGGGCAACGTGTTGCTGTTGCCGCTCGTCGTGCCGGGCATCGTGGCGGGCATCGCCACCTACCTTTTCTATCTGCGCGCCGAAAACCTGCTGGATGTGGACATCGTCGGCACCTTCGGCGGCCTCGTGATCGCGCACGTGTGTCTGACCATTCCTTGGACGATGCGACTCGTCGGCGCAAGCCTGTCGCAAATCGACGGCACCATCGAAGAAGCGGCGCGCAATCTCGGCGCTGGCCCATGGCGCACGCTCTGGCGCGTGACGCTGCCGATGCTGCGCCCGGCCATCGTGGCGGCGGTGCTGTTCAGCTTCATCGTGTCGTTCGAGAACCTGGAACTCACGCTGCCGCTCGTCGGCCCGGGCAAGACCACGCTGCCCATCGCGATCATGCAGTACCTCGAATTCAACCTCGATCCGACGATTGCGGCCGTCTCCGCCGCACAGATCGTGCTGCTCGGCATCGTCATGCTGATCACCGATCGCTTCGTCAAACTCAGCCAGGTGATCTGACATGGCCAACGTTTCGCTTCGCGGGCTGCGCAAGCAGTATGGCAACGCCGCTGCCGTCGCCGACTTCTCGCTGGAGATCGCCGAAGGCGAGCTCGTCGCCTTCCTCGGCCCGAGCGGCTGCGGCAAGACCACCACGCTACGCATGGTCGCGGGCTTCGTCGAGCCCACCGCTGGCGAGATCTGGATCGGCGGCAAGGAAGTCTCGCGTCTGCCGCCGCATCGCCGCAACACCGGCATGGTCTTCCAGCGCTATGCGCTGTTCCCGCACATGACCGTGGCCGAGAACGTGGCGTTCGGACTGGAGATGCGGCGCGTGTCGAGCGCCGAGCGCGACACGCGCATTCGCGAAGCGCTCGACATGGTGCGGCTCTCCGCGCTCGCCGATCGCTATCCGCGACAACTCTCCGGCGGTCAGCAGCAGCGCGTGGCGATCGCGCGCGCGCTCGCCATCCGCCCCGACGTGTTCCTGCTCGACGAACCGCTTTCGAATCTCGACGCCAAGCTGCGCACCGAAGTGCGCGAAGAGATCCGCGCACTGCAGCGCCGGCTCGGCCTGACCACGATCTTCGTCACGCACGATCAGGAGGAAGCGCTTGCCATCGCCGACCGGCTCGCGGTGATGCACGACGGTCGCGTGCAGCAGATCGGCACCGCCGATGCGCTCTACGAGCGTCCGGCCAATCCGTTCGTCGCGAATTTCCTCGGCAAGATGAATTTTCTCGCCGGTCGGATGCACGACGGGCATTTCGTCACCGCGAAGGGCGAGCGCCTGGCCCTCGCGGGTGCGGGGTCCGACGCGACCACGCTCGGCATTCGCCCCGAGCGCCTGCGGCTCGCCGACGCCCCCGCCGGCAACGAAACTGCCCTGCCCGTGACGGTGGATCAGACGATCTATCTCGGCGCCACGCTCGAGCTTCGGCTCAAGAGTGCGCAAGGCGAAACGCTCGTGGCGCACGTTCCCAACGTCGCGCGCGACGACGCGAGCCGCTACGCCCCCGGGCGCGCGCTCAAGGCATGCTTCGCAAGCCGCGACTGCCTGTTCTTCAATGCCTGACGACACCTCGCAATCCGCTTCACTCCCACACGCCTCGGCCCACGTTTCGAAGGATGACGACATGACGCATGCCCTGAACCGCCGCACGTTCCTGAAGACCGCTTCCGGTCTCGTGATCGCCCCCGCACTGGGCCTCGACGCCCTCTCGGCACATGCCGCCGCGGCGTGTCCCAACGTGGTCGTCGGCACCTGGGGCGGCGACTATCTGAACCTGCTCGAACAGAACATCGGCAAGCCGATCATCGAAGCCGCCGGCGGCAAGGTGACGTACGATTCCGCAGGACAGGTCGATCGCATGACGAAGCTGCGCGCCGAAAAGACCTCGCGCCGCGGTTCGATGGACGTGGCTTGTCTCGCCGATCTGGACATGTACGACATCAACCGCTCGGGCATTCTGGAGCCTGTCGACACCAAGCTCGTGCCGAATCTCGCCAACACGCTGGAGGCCCTGCGTCGGCCGTACTCGATCCCGCACATCTTCAGCGCGATGGTGATCGTCTACAACCCGGAGAAGCTCGGCACGAAACCCGATTCGTTTACGGCCGCACTCGACCCGAAGCTCAAGGGCAAGGTCGGCTTCTCCGACATCCTCTACAACTTCAATGTGGTGAGCAGCTCGCTCGCCGCCGGCCACAAGGACGGCAACATGGCGGGCGGCGTGCAATTCCTGCGCGAGCTGCGCAAGACGCAGCAACCCAAGGTGTATCCGTCGAACGAGGCGGTGGCATCGGCGCTCAAGAGCGGCGACATCTGGTTCACGTGCATGTGGAAGGCGCGCGCACTGCAGTGGAAAAAAGCCGGGGTACCCATCGAATACGTGCTGCCCAAGGAAGGGGCGGTGCCGGTCTCGTTCGAAGCGGCCGTGCCGAAGAACTCGCAGTCCAAGACCTGCGGCTTCAACTACCTTGACGCCATGCTCGACCCGCGCGCGCAGATCGGCTTCGCCGAGACGATGGGCTACGCGCCGACGGTGAAGAACGCGAACCTGCCGCCGTCGCTGCAGCAGAGCGTGGGCTTCACGAGCGCCGAGCTCGATCGCATGGTCAAGCTCGATTACGCGCGCTTCACCGCCGACAAGCCGGCGTTGCTCGACTTCTGGAACAAGGAATTCAAGGTGGGCCTGTGAACGTCGCCGCCCCGCCCGATTCCGACGACCGCATCGGGGATCCGCTCGTGAATTCGACCCACACGGCGCGCCGCATCGGCGCCGCACGTTCATCAGTACGCTCGGTAAGCGGCGCGCTCACGGGCGGCTCGCTCGCCGCGCCGGCCACGCTCGTCGTGCTGTTCGTGATTGTCCTGCCCGGCTTGCAGCTGGTGCGCTACAGCTTCAACCGGTTCGATCCCGTCGAGATGATGATGGCGGCGCTCACCGGCGCGAACTACGTCAAGTTCTTCACCGATCCCTATTACCTGTCGGTGCTGTGGACGACGATCAAGGTCGCCTCGCTGTGTACCGCGCTCGCGCTCGTGTTCGGCTTTCCGGTGGCCTATGTGCTCGCCCGCACGCAAAGCCGTTTCAAGAGTCTGCTCGTGATGCTGCTGGTGTTCCCATTGCTCGTGGGCAACGTCGTGCGCGCGGCCGGCTGGATGGTGATGCTCGGCAACGCCGGTTTCGTCAATTCGCTGCTCGTTTCGCTGGGCATCGTGCCGGAGCCGGTGCGGCTGCTGTACACGCCGTTTGCCGTCGTGGTCGGCACCACGGCGGTCGTGCTGCCGTACATGATCCTCACGCTGCAAAGCGTGCTCGAGGGCATGGACTTCTCCGTCGAGGAAGCGGCGCGCAACCTCGGGGCGACGTTCCAGCAGACGCTCACCCGCGTAATCCTGCCGATGGCGGCGCCGGGCATCGCGGCAGGCACCATGCTCGTGTTCATTCTGTGCATGAACGCCTACGCCACGCCGGTGCTGCTCGGGGGGACCGGCATCACCATGATGACGCCCGCGATCTACGACCAGATCGCCAAGGCGAACAACTGGCCGTTCGGCGCGGTGCTCTCGATCGTGTCGATGGTCGTGACGTTCGCGCTGGCCATCACGTCGCACTGGCTCATTCAACGCCGCTATGCGAAGACGATGATGACCTGACCGACTTCGCGCTCGCCTGCCGCGCCGTCTCGCGGCATTCACGCCACACGCGCCACCCGGGCCGCTCATCGCGTGGCCGGACACGCAACGATGCTGCCACACGTCCGACACATCCGACTCGCTCAACACTTCCGACACACCTGACACCCGCACAAAGGACTCCGCCATGCCGACACTCTCCGATGCCACACGTCAGTACCGTCAACGCCTGATGCACGAACTGATGGACCGCGCGCGCGTCGATGCGCTCGTGTTCACCGCCGCCGACTTCTTCCAGTGGGCCACCAACTTCCATGTCGACGTGCAGACCTGGGAGCGCCCGATCGCCGTATGCGTGCCGCGCAACGGCGAGCCGTTCGCCGTGATGAACGAGTTGTCCACGCACCATCTGATGATGGCGCGCGAGCGCGGCCACCTCTGGCTGGATCTCGATCGCGTCGCGCTCTATGCCGAGCATCCGCGCGTGACACAGCGTCTACCGCTGCTCGCCGAAGTTCCCGCGCTCATCGCCGAGCGGCTGCGCGCGGCAGGACTTGGCGCATCGCGCATCGGCGTCGACGCCGTGGGCGGGCCGCTCGCCCGTGCGGCCGCGTCGATGCCCGACGCAAAGCTCGTGCCAATGCTCGCCGACATGCGCGCGCTGCGCTGGGTCAAGCACGAGGAGGAGATCGCGATCATGCAGGCGGCGTCGGCGTTGGCCGACTGGGTGCAGGAGCGTTATCGCGAGAACATCCGTCCGGGGCGTCTCGTGCAGGAACTCGACTACGCGATGGCCGCGCTCATGGTCACCGAAGGCGCCAGGCGCTTTCCCGGCGAGAACCTCGAAGTCCTGCGCTGCTGGACGCTCTCCGGTCCGGCCTCGGCCTCTCCCCATGGCGACGGTGCGTCGTGCGGCGCGCGCATCAACGCGGGCGACGGCCTCGTCAACATCGTGATCCCGCGCCTGAACGGGCTCGTGATCGAAAACGAGCGCACGTGGTTCTGCGGCAAGCCGTCGAGCGAGCAGGCGCGCTTCCACGAAGTCGCGCGCGCCGCCAACGAAGCCGCCGTGGGCGCCGCCGTCACGGGCCGCCCGGTCTCCGGCATCGACGCCGCCGCGCAAGCCGTGATCGAGAAGGCCGGCTGCGGCGAGTACATCCGCCATCGCACCGGGCACGGCATGGGCATCATCGGCCACGAGTACCCGGACGACATGGCGTTCAACCACCGCCCGCTGCTGGCCAACGAGGTCTATTCGGCCGAGCCGGGCATCTACGTCTACGGCCTGGGCGGCTTCCGTCTCGACGACTCGGTCGTCACGGGCGACACGCCGCGCATGCTCACCCACACGCCGCGCACGCTGGCGCACGCCACCATCGACTGAGCGCGCCGCGCGTCAAGAAAAATCATCATTCGGGAGGAAAAGTCATGGAGTCGATCCTGTTGTCGAATTGCGCGCTGCTCGACCCGCTCAAGGGCGAGCTGCGCGAAGACCACGCCGTGCTGATCGAGGGCGGCCGCATCAAGGAAGTCTCGGACAAACCGATCCGCGCCCAGTCGGCGCGCGAGATCGACGTGCGCGGGCGCACCGTCATGCCGGGTCTCATCGATCTGCACGTGCATGTGCACGCCACGCAACTCAACCTGTCGGCGCAGGCGCATCTGCCCAACGTGCTCGTCACGCTCAAGTCCGTGCCGATCCTGCAGGGCATGCTGCGGCGCGGCTTCACCACGGTGCGCGACGCCGGTGGCGCGGGACACGCCATCAAGCATGCGGTCGAGAGCGGCCTCGCCGAGGGGCCGCGCCTGTTCGTGTCGGGCCGGGCGATCAGCCAGACCGGCGGACACGGCGACGGTCGTGCACGCACCGATTACATCGGCACCGATGGGCCGTGCCCGTGCTGCGTGCGCGTCGGCGCCCTCTCGCGTGTGGCCGACGGCGTGGACGAGGTGCGCCGCGCCGTGCGCGAGGAACTGCAAATGGGCGCCGATCAGATCAAGATCATGGCCTCCGGCGGCGTGGCCTCGCCGACCGATCCCGTCGGCGCGTGGGGCTACTCGGAAGACGAAATCCGCGCCATCGTGGCCGAAGCACGCGCCCGCGGCACGTATGTGCTTGCCCACGCCTATACGGCGGCGGCCATCGAGCGCGCGGTGCGCTGCGGCGTGCGCACGATCGAGCACGGCAATCTCGTCGACGCCCCGACGGCGCGCTACATGGCGGAACAGGGCGCCTACGCGGTGCCGACGCTCGTGACCTACGACGCGCTCGCCAGCGAAGGCAAGTCGCTCGGCCTGCCCGACGACAGCGTCGCGAAGATCGCCGACGTGCACGCGGCCGGGATGCGCTCGCTGGAGATTTTCCGCGAGGCCGGTGTGAAGATGGGCTACGGCTCCGATCTGCTCGGCGAATCGCAGCGCCTGCAGAGCGACGAATTCCGTCTGCGCGCCGAAGTGCTGTCGCCCGCCGAGATTCTGCGCAGCGCGACGGTCATCGGCGCGGAAGTGCTCGGGCAGGCCGGTCAGTTGGGCGAGATCGTGGCCGGCGCCCATGCCGACGTGCTCGTCGTCGACGGCAACCCGCTGAAGTCGCTCGACTGTCTGCTGGGCCAGGGTGAGCAGATTCCGGTGGTGATGAAGGGCGGTAAAATCCACGCTTTCGCGCTGTAAGGCGGGCGCAGCGGGCGCGTCATCCGGGCCGCCCCGGCGAGGGTTCCGAGGATCCCGCATGCATCGACACGCGGGACCGGGCGGTGGCCGCTCCAGGCGCCGTCCCTCGCGGCGGCGCCGGCTCCCGCGGGTCCGCCGCACATCGCGCACACGCTAACCCTTCCGTGGAGAATCGATGGATTTCCGGCACATCGACGCCTTTCGGGCGCTGATGCTCACGCGCACGACCACCAAGGCGGCACAGGCGCTCGGCACGTCACAGTCCGCGGTGAGCCGTCTCATCGCCGATCTGGAACGCTCGACGCGTCTCACGCTGTTCGATCGCGCACGCGGCCGTCTGGAGCCGACGGCCGAGGCATTCGCGCTCTTCGAAGAAGTCGAGCGCCGCTACGCCGGACTCGACAACATCCGCGAGTTTGCGCTCAACCTGCGCAATCCCGACAAGGCGGTCATTCGTGTGGGTTCGGTGGTGTCGTTCGGGCTGGGGTTCTTTGCCCGTGTGATGGCCGGCTACCGC
Source organism: Pandoraea pulmonicola (assembly GCF_000815105.2). Classification (NCBI taxonomy): domain Bacteria; kingdom Pseudomonadati; phylum Pseudomonadota; class Betaproteobacteria; order Burkholderiales; family Burkholderiaceae; genus Pandoraea; species Pandoraea pulmonicola. Next base: position 4,737,974 of record NZ_CP010310.2, read on the forward strand.
GCGTTGCATCCCAGCGTGCAGCTCGCGCTGACGACCGGGGCCTCGGATCTGATTCGCGATCAGGTCATTACGCATCAACTCGCCCTCGGTCTGGTGACGGATATCATCGACGTGGCGGGGACAGACGCCGTCTCCTTCGCGAAACTCGATGCGATCTGCGCGCTGCCGGCAGCTCACCCGCTCGCACGCAAGAAGGTGGTTCGCCTGGCCGATCTGCGGGACCAGCCGATTCTGTCCTACGAACCGACCGACATGGTGCGCTGGGGCATGGATCGCCTGTTCGCCGAAGGCAATCTGCACCGGCAGGTCGTGGCTACCGCGCGTTATTCGATCAACATCGGCACGATGGTCAAGGAGAACGTCGGTATCGGGTTGCTGCACCCCGTGTCCGCCTACGACTTTCTCGACTCCGATCTGGTGTTGCGACGCTTCGAGCCGTCGATGCCGTTCCACACGCTGCGGATCACGCCACGCGCCGCCGCGCCCAGCGGCCAGCTTGACGACCTCGTGCGCGTGATGGAAACCACGCTCGACGATGTAATGCGTGCGGTCGAAGCGCGGATGAAGCGTTGACACCTCGCGGATCGTTCGGCAAAAACAATCTATGGTCACCCCCATTTTTGCAAGACTGATTTGATGCAGTGTTTGGCTTGCCTAAATCTATCCGGCGTCGATGTGGGGAGTTTCTCCCCGCGCCACGATGAGAGTCGCGCCTGACACTCCTAAAAAGCCCCTCGGCTTCAAGAGCCAATTGTTTTATCAGGTTGTTCGTCAGGCCGGTGTGCCGTTCACGTCATCCAATTTCAGTCGTCGCAAAACCAGGTGGGTGTTTCTCGGAAAATAGTTAGGGAGTAGGCGCTCAAGTTGGCATGGCGCTCGGCCTCGCATCGAATATCGTGTTGTGTGTGGCCAGCGCCCATGCGGTTCGTGCCAGCTTGTTCGCTAGCGCACAGGCCACTACGTTCGAATGCCTACGTGTGAGCATCGCGCGCACCCAGTCGGCGAGGCGGCCTGTCTGACGTTCCAGCCGCTGCATATATGCTCGGGCGCACTGCACTAACAAACGCCGCAAGTTCTTATCTCCACGCTTGCTTATACCCAGCAAAGTCGCACGGCCGCCCGTGCTGTACTGGCGTGGCACAAGCCCTGTGGCTGCGGCAAAATCGCGGCTGCATGCGTATTGCTTGCCATCGCCCATCTCAGCGGCCAACACGCTGGCGGTGATCGGTCCAACACCGGGGATGCTCAGCAGACGTTGCCCCAGATCGTCCTCGGCAAGTTGGCGCGTCAGCTCCTTTTCGATTTCACAGATTTGCTCACAAAGGTACTTGTGGTGAGCGTGTAATCGCTCGAGCACAGCGATAAGCCGTGGCGGCAGCGAATACTCGGCCAACACCGCAGGCAAACGCCTGATGACTGCCTGACCGATCGGCAGGCTGATGCCGAATTCGAGCAAAAACCCATGGAGTTGGTTAATCGTCTTGGTCCGATCCCGAATCAGCGATTCGCGCACCCGATGCAATGCCCCGAGCGTCTGCTGCGATTCGGTCTTTGGTGTCACAAACCGCATGGCCGGACGAGATGCCGCCTCGCAAATCGCCTCGGCATCCACGAAGTCGTTTTTGTTGCTTTTGACGAAAGGCCGCACGAATTGCGGCGAGATGAGCCTGACTTGATGCCCAAAGCCCGCAAGTTGCCGGGCCATATGATGGGCTCCGGCGCACGCCTCCATGACCACCGTGCAAGCATGAAATGTCGCGAAAAACTCGACCAGTTGCTTGCGACTCACCCTCTTGCGAAACACGGCTTTGCCTTGCCGATCCTGCCCATGAAGGTGAAACGTATGCTTGCCTAGATCGATTCCTACCAGCGTCACGGTTTGCATGATGGCCCTCCAAAATGAAAACACCCTACCGCGTTACCCGCGTGTAGGGTGGGGGTGACCATCTCATTAGCCCCCCGGAGGCCATCCCCCGACGGGCTTCATTCGTGCATTCCCTGCCGCGAGGGCGCCGAGCACCCCGGCCGCGGCCCGATTACGACACGATCGTTTGCGCCTCGCCTTCCTTGCGCTCGCGGATCGCGCCCAGACGGTAGACCGTCTCGCCCGAGGCTTCGAGGTGCTGGATCGCCGCATCGGCGTCCGCCGCCGAGACGATCACCGCCATGCCGATGCCGCAGTTGAACACGCGATGCATTTCGGCGTCGGCCACCTTGCCGTGCGCCTGCAACCATTGGAACAGCGGCGGCAGCGTCCAGGCGTCCTTCTTGATATCGGCCGTCAGGTTGTCCTGCAGCACGCGCGGGATGTTCTCGACGATGCCGCCGCCCGTGATGTGCGCCATGCCCTTGACCGGCAACGTCTGCATCAGCGCCAGCAGCGGCTTGACGTAGATGCGCGTGGGCGCCATCAGCACGTCGCGCAGCGGTTGGCCGTGAAAGTCGGCGTCCAGGTCCGGCTTGGCGACCTCGATGATCTTGCGAACGAGCGAGTAGCCGTTCGAATGCGCCCCCGACGAGGCCAGGCCCAGCACCACGTCGCCCGGCACGATGGTCGTGCCGTCGATGATCCTGCTCTTTTCGACCGCGCCGACCGCGAAACCGGCCAGGTCGTACTCGCCGTCCGGGTACATGCTCGGCATTTCGGCCGTCTCGCCGCCGATCAACGCGCAGCCCGCCAGCTCGCAGCCCTGCGCGATGCCCTTGACGACGGTGGCCGCCGTGGCCACGTCCAGCTTGCCGCAGGCGAAGTAGTCCAGGAAGAACAGCGGCTCGGCGCCCTGCACCAGAATGTCGTTGACGCTCATGGCGACCAGATCCTGGCCGACCGTGTCGTGCTTGTTGAGCGTGAAGGCCAGCTTGAGCTTGGTGCCCACGCCGTCGGTCCCCGAAACGAGCACCGGCTCCTTGTAGCGCTTGGGCACTTCGAACAGTGCGCCAAAGCCGCCGATGCCCCCCAACACGCCGTCGCGCAGGGTTTTCTTGGCAAACGGCTTGATCGCTTCGACCAGCGCGTCGCCCGCTTCGATGTCGACGCCAGCGTCGCGATAGGAAAGGCCGGAAGTTTCGTTAGGGTGTGACATGACGGGAATGCATCAAGGTTCGGTAAAATGCGATTTTACCCGATGCGCGTGCCCTTTCGGCGCGCAACCCGGATATCGGACGCCAACCACGGCTGGCGTGCCCTGCAAACCGTACTCTGCCGGCGTTTGTGCCGGCTTTCTTCGTTCGTGATCCAGCAACTGTATCTCGACCTCGGCACCCCGCCGCCCGCCACGTTCGACAATTTCATTGTCGGGCCGAATCGCGAGGCGGCGCAGACGCTCTCCGGCCTTCCCGCCGACCTCTCGGCCGGCACGGCGCGCGACCGCGGCATCTACCTGTGGGGTGCCGTGGGGTCCGGGCGCACCCATCTGATGGAAGCCCTGTGTCACGCCATCGGACCGAGCGCGCGCTATCTGCGCGCGCACAGCCCGCTGGCCGCCTTCACGTTCGACGACGCGAGCACGGTCTATTGCGTGGACGACTGCGACAATCTCTCGCCCACACAGCAAATCGCCGCCTTCAACCTGTTCAACGAGACGCGCGCCCGGCCCCATTGCGCCTTCGTGGCCGCCGGCTCGCAGCCGCCGGTGGACATGCCGCTGCGCGAAGACCTGCGCACGCGCCTCGGCTGGGGTCTCGTTTTTCACATTGTGGGACTCGACGACGACGGCAAGAAGCAGGCGCTGCAGAATGCGGCCCGCGAGCGTGGCCTGCAGCTCGCCGCGGATGTGCCGGCCTATCTGCTCACCCATTTCCAGCGCGACATGTCGAGCCTGATGGCGTTGCTCGACCGGCTGGACCGGTTTTCCATGGAACAGAAACGCGCCGTGACCTTGCCGTTGCTGCGCCAGATGCTCACCCACACCGACCCAGTCTCCCCCGACGGCAAAAACTGACCGTTGTTAGCTTCAGGTAAAATTCACGCAATGACCAATCTAGCTCTCTTCGATCTCGACCACACCCTGCTGCCGACCGACAGCGACAAGGAGTGGGGCCGTTTCCTCGTGCGCCAGGGCGCGGTCGAGCGTGACTCGTACGCGCAGGCCAACGAGGCCTTCTATCAGGACTACCGTGCGGGCCGGCTCGACATGCCGGCCTATCTGCGTTTCTGCCTGGCGCCGCTCGCGCGTTACCCGCGCGATCAGCTCGACGCCTGGCATGCGCAGTACATGGAAGAGTCGATTCTTCCGCACGTGCGCCCCGAAGCGCTCGAACTGATCGACATGCACCGCAAGGCGGGCGACCTGTGCGCCATCGTGACCGCGACCAACACGTTCGTGACGCGCCCGATCGCCAAGGCCTTCGGCATCGAGCACCTGATCGGCACCGAACCGGCGACCACCGGCGAAGGCCCGAACGCCCGCTACACCGGCGAATACGTCGGCACGCCGAGCTTCCGCGAGGGCAAGATCACCCGCACCGAAGCCTGGCTCGCCAGTCTCGGCAAGACGTGGGGCGATTTCAACCACGCATTTTTCTACAGCGATTCCGCCAACGACGTCCCCCTGATGGAGAAGGTCAACCATCCGGTGGCAACGAACCCCGATGAGGCGCTGCGCGAAATCGCGCTGGCGCGTCGCTGGCCCATTCTCGAGTTGTTCCAGTGATCCGCAAACTCATCAAGAAGCTGCTGGGCAAAGACGGCCAGACCGACAACGGCGGCGCAGGCAGCCCGCCCCCGACCGGCATGCCGGTCGTGATTCCCGTCTCCGTGCACGGCATCGACCCGACACTGCTCTCGAAGAACGCCGTGCGCGTGACCGATACGCTGCAGCAGGCCGGCTTCAAGGCGTTCATCGTCGGCGGCGCCGTGCGCGATCTGCTGCTCGGTATCGCTCCGAAAGACTTCGACGTCGCCACGAGCGCCACGCCCGAGCAGGTGCAGCGCCTGTTCCGCCGCGCCCGCATCATCGGCCGCCGCTTCCAGATCGTGCACGTGCAGTTCGGGCAGGAGATTATCGAGACCTCCACGTTCCGCGCGTTGGTCGATGCCGTGGACAGCGAGCAAATCGGTGCGCGTCGTCCGAAAAAAGGCGAGCTCGACCGCAAGACGCACGTGACCGACGAATCGGGCCGCGTGCTGCGTGACAACGTGTGGGGCGAGCAGGACGAAGACGCCGCACGGCGCGACTTCACCGTCAACGCCATGTATTACGACCCGGCCACGCAGACGGTGCACGACTACCACCACGGCTGGGAAGACATTCAGAAGCGCATGCTGCGCATGATCGGCGATCCGGCCACGCGCTACCGCGAAGATCCGGTGCGCATGCTGCGAGTGGTGCGCTTCGCGGCCAAGCTCGGCTTCAAGATCGACGAAGCCACGGCTGCACCGATCCCGCAGCTCGCGCCGCTCATCGACAACGTGCCGGCGGCGCGCCTGTTCGACGAGATGCTCAAGCTGCTGCTCTCGGGCCACGCGTGGGCCTGCGTGCAGCAACTGCGCGCACAGGGCCTGCACCACGGCCTGCTGCCGCTGCTCGACGTGGTGCTGGAGCAGCCGCTGGGCGAGAAGTTCGTCACGCTCGCGCTCGCCAACACCGATGCGCGCATTCGCGCGGGCAAGCCCGTTTCGCCGGGCTTCCTGTTCGCGGCCCTGCTCTGGCATCTCGTGCTCGAGAAGTGGCAGGCTTACCAGAGCGCGGGCGAGTACCCGATTCCGGCGCTGCATCTCGCGATGGACGACGTGCTCGACGCCCAGACCGGCAAGCTCGCGATCCAGCGTCGTTTCGTTGCCGACATGAAGGAAATCTGGGGCTTGCAGGTTCGGCTCGACAAGCGCGCGGGCCGCACGCCGCTGCGCCTGCTCGAGCATCCGCGTCTGCGCGCCGGTTACGACTTCCTGCTGCTGCGCTGCGAGTCGGGCGAAGTGCCGGCCGAAGCCGGCCAATGGTGGACCGACTTCCTCGAAGGCGATGCGGCCGCGCGCGACGCGCTGCTCGCGCAGGGCAGCGGCGCAGGTGGCAGCACGCCGGCGGCGAAGCGCCGTCGTCGTCGTCGCAAGCCGACGGGTGGACGTGGTGGCCAGGGCGGTGAAGGCGACACGGCCGGCGGCCCGGGTGAGAGCGGCGCCAGCGAAAATCATGGCAAGCGGGTATCATCGCGACAGCATGGTTCCGAAGGTGCTTCATGACTGTTGCCTATCTCGGGCTCGGCGCCAATCTCGGCGACGCCCGCCAAACGATCAAGGACGCCATCGTCTGTCTGGCGCAGCAAATCGGCGTCACGATCACGGCCAAGTCCGACCTCTATCGCACCGCACCCATCGACTCGAGCGGTGAGGACTATCTCAACTGCGCCGTCGCCGTCGAGACGAGTCTCACCGCACGTCAATTGCTCACGCTGTGCCTGAAGATCGAAATGCACTTCGGACGCGAGCGGCCGTACAAGAACGCGCCGCGCACGCTCGATCTCGATCTGCTGCTGTACGGCGACGAGCGCATTGCCGAACCCGACCTGATCGTGCCGCATCCGCGCATGGCCTCGCGCGCCTTCGTGCTGCGCCCGCTCGCCGATCTTGCCCCCGAACTCGACATTCCCGGTATGGGTCGCGTGAGCGCACTGCTGCCGGGCGTCGCGGACCAGCGCATCGAGCGCGTCGAGCAGTGCTGCTGCCCGACCAAGCGCGCCTACGCCTCATGAGGTCGCCCGTCCTCGGGCGTTTCCGTTACCTGGCCGTCGAAGGCCCGATCGGCGTGGGCAAGACTTCGCTTGCCCGCCGGCTGGCCGATGCCGCCGGTGCCGACGTGATGCTCGAGCAGCCCGCGCTCAATCCCTTTCTCGAACGTTTCTATCGCGACAGCGCACGCTACGCGCTGCCGGCGCAACTGACGTTCTGCCTGGAACGCGTGGACGAAGCGCGCGAGATCGCGCGACGCGAAATCGACGGCAAGCCGATCTTCACCGACTTCCTTCCCGAGAAGGACGGCCTGTTCGCACGGCTCACGCTCGCCGATGACGAACTCGATCTGTATCGCAAGCTCGTTGCGCACATCGAGCGGTCGCATCGCGTGCCGGATCTCGTGATTCATCTGCAAGCGAGTCCGGAGACGCTGTTCTCGCGCATCCAGAAGCGGGCGATTCCGATGGAGCAGCAGATTCCGGACACGTATCTGCGCGCGTTGTGCGACATCTACGGCGAATTCTTCTATCATTACGCCGCTGCGCCGGTATTGACTGTCGACACGGAACAATTCGACCCGGCGCACAACGACAGCGACTTCGCCCTGCTCGTCGAGCGCATCGACCAGATGCGCGGGCGCAAGGAAGTCTTCGTCAAGGGCGCACGCCCCTGATCGTCCCCAGGCCCGCCCGCACGCGGGCGAATCCTCCTGAACCGAGGCCGACATGAGTTATCTGCAGGAATCCAACCGCAAGGCCGTGACCGTTCCCGGACTTGCCCAGATGCGCGAGCGGGGCGAGAAGATCGCCATGCTCACCGCCTACGACGCGAGCTTCGCCGCCCTGCTCGACCGTGTGGGCGTCGATGTCATTCTCATCGGCGATTCGCTCGGCAACGTGATCCAGGGCCAGGGCACGACGCTGCCCGTCACGCTGCGCGACATCTGCTATCACACCGAATGCGTCGCCCGCTCGACCAGCAAGGCGCTGGTGCTCGCCGACCTGCCCTTCGGCACGTACGGTACCAAGGAGCAGGCGTATCAGAGCGCGGTCGCCGTCATGCAGGCCGGTGCGCAGATGGTGAAGATCGAAGGCGGCGCGTGGCTCGCCGAGACGGTGCGCTTCCTCATTGAACGCAGCATCCCCGTATGCGCTCACCTGGGCCTCACGCCGCAGTCCGTGCACGCGTTCGGCGGCTTCAAGGTGCAGGCGCGTGAGGATGACGCGCAAGTGCAATTGCTCGACGATGCGCGCGCATTGCAATCCGCCGGCGCGCAGCTGGTGGTGCTCGAAGCGATTCCGGCAGGGCTCGCCGCACGCGTGACGCCCGCACTGCCGACGATGCCGACCATCGGCATCGGCGCCGGCCCCGACTGCGACGGGCAGGTGCTCGTGCTGCACGACATGCTGGGCGTGTTCCCCGGCAAATCGCCGAAGTTCTCGAAGAACTTCATGGAAGGCCAGCCGAGCATCGCCGCCGCGGTCGAAGCCTATGTGCAAGCGGTCAAGCATGGTTCGTTCCCATCACAGGAACACTGCTTCTGAACGCGGATGGCGTCAGGCGAATGTAGAAAGGCGGCTCACGAACGAGCCGCTTTTTTATTGTTCCGGTTCCGCCACCGGTAACGTCAGCACGACGGCGAAGCCTTCGCCTTCGATATGCTCGAAGGTCATCTGCCCGCCGTGCGCGTGCATCACCTCCGCCACCATCGCCAGTCCGAGGCTAGCACCTTCGCGACCGTCGGCGCGCGACGAGAACGGCGTGCGCACGCGCTGCCATTCCGACGCAGGAATACCCGGTCCATCGTCGAAGAAGCGCACTGACCATTGCTCGCCCACGCGCGTCACATCGACGTGCAGACGCCGCGGCGCGCCGTAGGCCAGCGCATTGACCAGCACGTTCTTGACCGCTTCGCGCAGGCTCAGCGCGTCGCCGACGACCCTGCACGGCTCGTCGTCCGGCATGTGCAGCGCGACGTCGATATCGCGCGTCGCATACGACAGCGTTTCGCGCATCGCGGTGGACAGCAGCTCGTTCAGATCGACCGGCACGCGAGCCGCGCTGTCCGTGCGGTGCTGCACCATCGCGTGATTGATCAGTTGATGGATCAGCCCGCCCAGCCCGCGCACCTGCGCCTGGATCCGCGCGATATGGAGTTGACGCTGCGCTTCGTCCTGCGTTTGCGTGAGCATCTCGGCCTGTGCCGTGAGCGCCGTCACCGGCGTGCGCAGTTGATGTGCGGCGTCGCCGATCACGCGGCGCATGAGCGCGCGCGAAGTCGCCAGCCGTCGCATGAAGTCGTTGATCGCGCCGACCAGCGCCAGCGTCTCCGCCGGGGCCGTCACCGCGAGGGGCACGAGGTCGTTGGAATCGCGCGCCCGGATCGCCGCCTCGATCTGCTTGAGCGGCGCGAGCGCCTGGCGCAGCGTCCACAACGCGGCGAGCAACGTCAGAACGCCCGTCGCAATGGTGATGAGCAGCGTGTTGTCCGCCAGCCCGCGCGTGAAACGCACGCGCGCGTTCTGGGTGTGCGCGAGCGCCACCACGGCCCACGGATGCGGGGCGCTCACCGGCATGCGGCGCCCGACGATCGCGACGCGGATCGGCATCTCCTGATAAGTGCCGTCAACGACGATGGGGCCGTCGTCGAGCTTGTCCCACGGAATCGTCGGTCGAAATTCGGAGTCCCCCGCCACGGAGCGGCCGTTCGGATCGAGCACCGTGTAGAAGATCTGATCGCCCGGCGCGAGCGCGGAGAACGCGGCGAGCGGCACGTCCACGTTCACTTCGCCGTTCTGGTACCAGGTGTTCTCGGCAACCTGCAGCGCGCTGCCGAGCAGCCACCGGTCGTACGCGCGATCGACCGCCGCGCGCGTGGAAAACCAGATGCCCAGCATCACCGCCACCGCCGCGAAGGCCAGCACCGCGGCCATGCGGACGACGAGCCGCAGATAAAGCGAACGGCCCGGAACGATCATGACAGCACGAGCTGATAGCCCAGTCCGCGCAAGGTCCGAATCTGAAACCGCGCCGCGGCGAGTTTCTTGCGCAAACGCGCCACGTATTGCTCGATGGCGTTCGCATTCGGCGCGGGCTCGTCGCCATACAAGCGGTCCATGAGTTCGTCCTTGCCGAAGATGCGTCCAGGGCGCGCCGCGAGGATTTCGAGCAGCGTCACTTCACGACGCGTGAGCTCGACCGGCTGACCGTCGACTTCGACGCCCCGGCTCTTGCGGTCGAGCGTGAGGTTGGCGCACGTGAGCCGGTTCGTCGCGTCCTGCCCCGTGCGACGCATGAGAGCGCGCACACGCGCTTCCAGCTCGCGGAAATCGAATGGCTTGGTGAGATAGTCGTCGGCGCCGAGATCGAGCGCCCGCACACGCTCCTCGATCTCCGCGCACGCGGTGAGCATAAGCACGCGCGTGGACAGACCCCGCTCGCGCACACGTCGCAGCAGCTCGAAGCCGTCGACGTGGGGCAGCATCACGTCGAGGATCAGCAGGTCGTAGTCGTCGCCGATGCGCGCCGCCGCCACCGCACCGTCGGTCTCGCAATCGAGCGCGTGGCCGAGCTTGCGCAACTGCGTCGCGATGGCTTCGGCGACGTCGGCGGTGTCCTCCACCAGCATGATGCGCATGATTCCTGTGTCTCCTTCCGTGCAATGTCGCGCGACGGCGAGCATGGCCCGTCGTACCTCGCCGTACCCCGCCTTGCTCTGTCGTGCGATGCCTCTCGATGCCATGCGCGGCGGAGCACGCCTCCTCCAGGCGTTCTGTCGGCATTGTCTGGGAAATCCGGGACGGCGGCCTCGGTGTTTCCCCTGAATCGGGGCTCCGCCAGCCCGCGATGTCAGCTTCGCTACAGCTTGGCTGCTTAGTATCGGAGCCGATTATAAAAGCATCCCTCAGGAGACACGCCATGCAGATCGCCCCCCCGATGGGCGCGGAAGGCCCAGTGGCGGCCGCCGTGCCGCCGCTGCTGGAAATCGACCGCGTCACGCTGCAGTACAAGACCGACGACTACCTCGTCACCGCCGCCCAGCAAGTGAGCTTCAATGTCTATCCGGGCGACCGCTTCGTGCTGCTCGGCCCGTCCGGTTGCGGCAAGTCCACGCTGCTCAAGGCCATTGGCGGCTACCTGCCGCCGGTGCACGGCGAAATCCGCCTCAAGGGCCGCACGATCGCCGAGCCCGGCCCCGACCGCATGATGGTGTTCCAGGAATTCGACCAGTTGCTGCCGTGGAAGACGGTGCGCCAGAACGTGGAGTTCGCGCTGACCGCCAGCGCTCGCCTGAAGGGACGCGAAGCCTCCGAGCGCGCCGCGTATTACATCGAAAAGGTCGGCCTCGCGAAGTTCATCGACAGCTATCCGCACACATTGTCCGGCGGCATGAAGCAGCGCGTGTCGATTGCCCGAGGCATGGCGATGGAGCCCGATGTGCTGCTCATGGACGAGCCGTTCGCCGCGCTCGACGCCCTCACGCGACGCAAGATGCAGGACGAACTGCTGCGCCTTTGGGACGACACGCGCTTCACGGTGCTGTTCGTCACGCACGGCATCGACGAGGCCATTCGCATCGGCACCCGCATTCTGCTGCTCTCGCCGCATCCGGGTCAGGTCAAGGCGGAGCTCAACAGCATTGCGCCCGACCAGCTCGGCACCGCACACCAGAGCGCGCTCGAATCGCGCATCGATCAACTGCTGTTCGCCGCGCATTGAGGACACGACCATGAACGCCATTGCCTCGCAACACCCCGTGCCGGCCGAGCAAACGCCGCGCATCGAACCGGTCTATCGTCCGGAAATCGTGCTCGAACCGGTGCAGGCGGAGCTCTCGTCGATCCAGCGTCCGCTCTCCGCCTTCGAGACGCTCTACCGCCTGAGCTGGCTGCGCAAGACCGTCATCCTCTGCGTGCTGGCCATCATCTGGGAAATCTACGGCCGCTGGCTCGACAACGCCCTGCTCTTTCCGAGCTTCTCCGACACGGTCGCGGCCTTCGCCAGCGGTCTGACGAGCGGCGTGCTGCTGCTGCGCGCCGCGATCTCGCTCAAGACGCTACTCGTCGGCTACGGCATCGGGATCGCGCTGGCGGCCGTGCTCACCACCGTGGCCATCAGTTCGAAGATCGGCAACGACCTGCTCGAAACGCTCACGGCCATGTTCAACCCGCTGCCCGCCATCGCCCTGCTGCCGCTCGCGCTTATCTGGTTCGGTCTGGGCAACGGCAGCGTGATCTTCGTGCTCGTGCACTCGGTGCTGTGGGCGGTGGCGCTGAACACCCACAGCGGGTTCCGGGGCGTGTCGAAAACGCTGCGCATGGTCGGGCAGAACTATGGCCTGAAGCGCTTCGCGCTCGTGCAACACGTGCTCATCCCGGCCGCATTCCCGAGCATTCTCACCGGCCTGAAGGTCGGCTGGGCCTTCGCCTGGCGCACGCTGATCGCCGCCGAACTCGTGTTCGGCGTGTCGTCCGGCTCGGGCGGCCTGGGCTGGTACATCTTCGAAAACCGCAACTCGCTGGAAACGGCGAACGTATTCGCCGGGCTGTTCTTCGTGATCCTGATCGGGCTGGCGGTGGAGAACCTGCTGTTCGCGCGCATCGAGAAGCGCACGCTGCACCGCTGGGGCATGCAGCAGTGACGCTGACATGCAGCGAGATTGACGCCCCTTCGGGGGCATGAATAATTCCAACCATACGGAGACGACAACACCATGAACCGACGCCATTTCACCCGCTGGGCGGGCGCCCTCGCGCTGGCCGCCACCACCGCGCTGTCCACCCTCGGCAACGCGGCGCATGCCGAAGCGAGCACCGTACGCCTGTCGCATGGGTACGGCATTCTGTACCTGCCGCTGATGGTCATGCGCGACCAGCAGCTCGTCGAAAAGCATGCGAAGGCACTGGGCCTGGGCGATGTGAAGACGACGTGGACCATTCTCGACGGCGGCAATGTCATCAATGACGCCATGCTCGCCGGCAACCTCGACGTCGCCGGCACCGGCGCGCCCGGTTTCGTCACGCTGTGGTCGAAGGCACACGGCATTCCGCGCTCGGAAGTGATCGGCCTGTCGGCGCTCTCGACCGGCCCGCTGTGGCTGAACACGAACAACCCCAACATCAAGTCGCTCAAGGACTTCACGCCGAAGGACAAGATCGCGATTCCGGGCATCAAGACGTCGCTGTCGGCCGTGCTGCTGCAAATGGCCGTGGCCAAGACGTTCGGCATCGAGAACTACGCCAAGCTCGATCCGCAGACGGTCAGCCTGAGCCATCCGGAAGCCGTGAGCGCGCTGCTCTCGGGCAAGACCGAAATCACGGCGCACTTCACCTCGCCGCCGTTCTCGTATCAGGAACTGAAGGATCCACGCATCAAGCGCGTGCTGAATTCGACCGACGTGCTGGGCAACATCACCATCGACGTGGTGTTCGCGCCGAAGCAGTTCACCGTCCAGAACCCCAAGCTCGTGCAGGCGATCCTGGACGCGCAGGAGGAAGCGGCCGCCTACATCGCGAAGGACAAGGTCGGCGCGGCGAAGACCTTCCTGCGCGTGTCGAAAATGAACCTGCCGCAGGCCGAGATCGAGCAGATGCTCGCCGACCCGGGTCTGCAGTTCACCACGACGCCCAACGGGCTGATGCAGTACGTGGAGTTCATGGGACGCGCGGGTACGATCAAGACGCGCCCGGCCAAGTGGAGCGATCTGTTCGTGCCGCAGATGGCGGCACGTCAGGGTAGCTGAAGTCTCGGTGGGGGGCGGCGTGTGTGCCTTCTCACGCCGTCTCGCACGAGCCTCGTCAAACAGGCGAGGCCATCAGCAGTTTGGCAGGCAACGCGCCGCGTAGCGCGTTGCACACGACGATCTCCCTCGCGGCGAGCAGTTCCTCGCGCGTGATCACGCCTTCGACGGCGGCCCAGGCGGGGTCGGCGAGCATCACGCCACGCATCACGCCCGGCAACACGCCCGATGACAGCTGCGGTGTCACCCAGACGCCATCGCGCTTGACGAACACGTTCGAGCGCCCGCCTTCCGTCAACTCTCCCCGCTCGTTGAAGAACAGCGTGTCGAACGCGCCGTTCGCTTCCGCCTCCCGCCACGCCGCATCGTAGCGCGCGCGCACCGTGGTCTTGTGGCGCAGGAACAGGTCGTTCGCGCGGGTGGCGCTGGCGTCGTCGGCGAGCATGACATTCACCGTGCCGGCAGGCAGCGGCGTCAGCGGTGCATGCGTGATCGCGACCGTGCCGCCGTGCGACAGCGCAAGCCGCACACGGTGCGACGCATCGTCGACAAACGATGCGACGACGGCGTCGAGCTGCGTGCGCAACGCTTGTGCGTCGAAGCGGAAGCCGAAATACGCGGCCGATGCCGCCAGCCGCGCGAGATGCCGCTCGACGTGCGCGACACCGCCGCCCCGTGCGGCCCGCATCGTTTCGAACAGTTCGAAACCCGGGTCGAGTGCGCTCAGGAAACGCGCCTTGAGACGGCACTCCTCGCGCTCCTCGCTGGCCTTGCTGTCGAGCACGATGCCGGCGCCCACGCCGAGCCTGCCGCGACGCACGCCATCGACGTCCGGTGCTTCGAGTTCGAGCGTGCGGATCGCGACCGACAGACAGAAGTCGCCGAGCGCGTGCGGATCGTCCCGACGTGGGTCGAGCCAGCCGATGGCGCCGGTATAGAGGCCGCGCGGCGACGACTCCAGCTCGCCGATCAGTTGCATCGTGCGATGCTTCGGCGCGCCGGTGATCGAGCCACACGGATACAACGCACGCAGCACGTCGGCAAACGTCGTCGTGGGCGGCAACGTGGCCGTGACCGTCGATGTCATCTGCAGCACGCTGGAAAACCGCGTGACCTCGAAGAGCTTCGGCACGCTGACGGTGCCCGGCGTCGCGAGACGCCCGAGATCGTTGCGCAGCAGGTCCACGATCATCAGATTCTCGGCGCGGTTCTTCTCGTCGGCCGCAAGCGCGGCACTGCGCTCGGTGTCGATGGCCGCGTCTGCGCTGGCGGGCGCCGTGCCCTTCATCGGACGCGCTTCGATGCGTCCGCCCGAGTGGCGCAGGAACAGTTCAGGCGAGAGCGAGAGAATGGCCCGGCCAGCAACCCCGCGCGCGCCCGGCAGCACGACGAGCGCGCCGTAAGGCACCGGCTGGCGAGCCCGCAGACGGCGGTACAACGCCGCGGGCGAGCCGAAGGCGTCGAAGTTCAGACGGTAGGTGTAATTGATCTGATAGCACTCGCCTTGCGAAAGCCAGTCGTGGATGCGGGAGATCGCATCGTCGAACGCCTCGTCGCTCACGTCGCTGTGCAAGGCGGCGACGCCCGCCACACCGGGCGGCGTGTTGGTGTCGATGGCGGTCTGCGGGCCGCTGATCGCGGAAGGCGCGACGACGGGCGCTGGCGCGGCGCCGTCGCTCGGCTGCGCCGCCTCGTACGCCGCCAGCCACGTCTGTGTCTGCATCGCGTCGAGTCGTTGCAAGTCCCGGAACAGCAACGCACGGAATTGCCCCGGCGCGCGACGCGTCGCCGTCGTATGCACGCCGCCCAGGCGAACACCGAATTCGTAGTCGGCCAGCAGCACGGCATGCAGGCCGCGACGCGTGGCGTCTTCCATCTCGCGAAGCGCGTCGGAAAGCACGCCGGGCTCGTCGCAAGTCACCTCGCGTACGAGCCCGGTATACAGACGCGCCCCGCCGGCCGGATCGGCGCTGTCGTCCAACAGCGCAAACGCGGCCACCGGCGCTTCACTTGACATGACTTACTCGAAGAACTGCTTCACACGGTCGAACCAGCCCTTCGTCTGCGGGCTGTGGCGAGCGCCGCCCGCCTTGAGCGAGGCGTCGAAATCGCGCAGCAACTGCTTCTGCTTGTCGTCGAGCTTGACCGGCGTCTCCACCTGCACATGCACGTACAGGTCGCCCGGATAGCTCGCGCGCAGCCCCTTGATCCCCTTGCCGCGCAGGCGGAACGTCTTGCCCGTCTGCGTGCCCTCGGGCACCTCGAAGGTCGCCTTGCCGTGCAGCGTCGGCGCGTCGATGTCGCCGCCGAGCGCCGCCGTCGCGAAGGAAATCGGCATCTGGCAATGCAGGTCATCGCCGTCGCGCTCGAACACGTTGTGCGGCTTGATGTGGATTTCCACATACAGGTCGCCCGCCGGACCGCCGTTCACGCCCGGTTCGCCGTTGCCGGACGAACGGATGCGCATGCCGTCTTCGATACCCGCCGGGATCTTGATCTCCAGCGTCTTGGTCTTCTTGAGCTTGCCCGAGCCGTGGCAGTTGGTGCAGGGCTCGGGAATGTACGAGCCCGTGCCGTGGCACTTCGGGCAGGTCTGCTGGATGCTGAAGAAACCCTGCGACATGCGCACCGAACCCGAACCGTTACAGGTCGGGCAGGTCTCGGGCTTGGTGCCCGGCTTCGCGCCGTTGCCGTGGCAGACCTCACACTCTTCCCAGCTCGGCACGCGAATCTGCGTGTCGAAGCCGTTCGCCGCCTGCTCGAGCGTGATCTCCATGTTGTAGCGCAGATCCGCGCCGCGATACACCTGCGGACCGCCGCGGCCGCCGCGCCCGCCCGGGCCGCCCTGACCGAAGATGTCGCCGAAGATGTCGCCGAACGCATCGGCGAAGCCGCCAAAGCCCTGACCGCCCGCACCGCCGAAGCCGCCCATGTTCGGGTCGACGCCGGCGTGGCCGTACTGGTCGTAGGCCGCGCGCTTCTCCGGCTCGGAGAGCATCTCGTAAGCCTCTTTGACTTCCTTGAACTTCTCTTCGGCGCCCTTGCTGTCCGGATTGCGGTCCGGATGGTACTTCATCGCCAGCTTGCGATACGCCTTCTTGATTTCATCGTCGGTGGCGTTCTTGGCGACGCCAAGGACTTCGTAGTAATCACGTTTGGCCATAAGTCTTTCCAATGTTGGCGCATGTCGCCATCAGGCAAAAAGCCGGGTCGAGATTCCCTTCGCAGAGAACTTCGATACCCGGCCCACACGCGAGGCACATCCACGTGCCCCGCGCGCCATGCACGCATTACTTCTTGTCGGTGACGTCCTTCACCTCGGCGTCGACGACGTTGTCGTCATGCGGCTTGGCTTGCTCGGCGCCAGCGGCGCCGGCTTGCGCCTGCATGTCGGCATACATCTTCTCGCCGAGCTTCTGGCTTGCCGTACCCAGCGCTTCGACCTTGGCGTCGATGTCCGCCTTGTCCGAACCGCGCAGGGCGCCTTCGAGCGCCGTGATGGCCGATTCGATGGCTTCCTTCTCCGACGCTTCGATCTTGTCGCCGTACTCGGTCAGCGCCTTGCGGGTGCTGTGCACGAGCGCGTCGCCCTGGTTGCGGGCATCGGCCAGCTCACGCGCCTTCTTGTCTTCCTCGGCGTTGAGCTCGGCGTCCTTCACCATCTTTTCGATCTCGGCATCCGAAAGACCCGAGTTCGCCTTGATGGTGATCTTGTTTTCCTTGCCCGTCGCCTTGTCCTTCGCACCCACGTGCAGAATACCGTTGGCGTCGATGTCGAAGGTCACTTCGATCTGCGGCGTGCCGCGTGCTGCCGGCGGAATGCCTTCGAGGTTGAACTCGCCCAGCGACTTGTTGCCGGCGGCCATCTCGCGCTCGCCCTGATACACCTTGATCGTCACGGCCGGCTGGTTGTCGTCGGCCGTCGAGAACACCTGCGAGTGCTTCGTCGGGATCGTGGTGTTCTTCGTGATCATCTTCGTCATCACGCCGCCCAGCGTTTCGATACCGAGCGAGAGCGGGGTCACGTCGAGCAGCAGCACGTCCTTGCGGTCGCCCGAGAGCACCGAGCCCTGAATCGAGGCACCGGCCGCCACGGCTTCGTCCGGGTTCACATCCTTGCGCGGATCCTTGCCGAAGAACTCCTTGACCTTCTCCTGCACCTTCGGCATGCGCGTCATGCCGCCGACCAGGATCACGTCGTCGATGTCGCTCACCTTCACGCCGGCATCCTTGATGGCCAGACGGCAGGGCTCGATCGTACGCTCGATCAGGTCTTCGACCAGGGCTTCGAGCTTGGCGCGCGTGACCTTCAGGTTCAAGTGCTTCGGACCCGATGCATCGGCCGTGATGTACGGCAGGTTGATTTCGGTCTGCTGGCTCGACGACAGTTCGATCTTCGCCTTTTCCGCGGCTTCCTTCAGGCGCTGCAGCGCGAGCACGTCCTTCGACAGATCGACGCCCTGTTCCTTCTTGAACTCGCCGATGATGTAGTCGATGATGCGCTGATCGAAGTCTTCGCCGCCCAGGAACGTGTCGCCGTTGGTCGACAGCACTTCGAACTGGTGTTCGCCGTCCACATCCGCGATTTCGATGATCGAGATGTCGAACGTGCCGCCACCCAGGTCATACACCGCGATCTTGCGGTCGCCGCCTTCCTTCTTGTCCAGACCGAAAGCCAGTGCGGCAGCGGTCGGCTCGTTGATGATGCGCTTGACTTCCAGACCGGCGATGCGGCCGGCGTCCTTCGTGGCCTGACGCTGGCTGTCGTTGAAGTAGGCCGGCACCGTGATCACGGCTTCCGTGACCGGCTCGCCCAGGTAGTCCTCGGCGGTCTTCTTCATCTTGCGCAGCACTTCGGCGGAAATCTGCGGCGGGGCCAGCTTCTGGTCGCGCGCTTCCACCCAGGCGTCGCCGTTGTCGGCCTTGACGATCTTGTACGGCATCAGGCCGATGTCCTTCTGCACTTCCTTTTCTTCGAAGCGGCGGCCGATCAGGCGCTTGACGGCGTACAGCGTGTTTTTCGGATTGGTCACCGCCTGGCGCTTCGCCGGGGCGCCGACGAGAATCTCGCCGTCGTCCATGTAAGCGATGATCGACGGCGTGGTGCGTGCACCTTCCGCGTTTTCGATGATCTTGACCTGGTTGCCTTCCATCACGGCAACGCACGAGTTGGTGGTGCCCAAGTCAATACCGATGATTTTGCCCATATGAATTTCTCCTAGCGTCCTTTGCGTCTTTCTATCGGGCTCAACGCCCGGTCAATTCGTTGATCTGCACGACATATGGGTGCAGCGCGGTGCATTTCAAGCCCCTTTTTGCAACCCGGTTTTACCGCCCGCCGCCGCGATCTTCCCGCGTGCGGCGGCCACCGCCAGCCGGAACTGGGGCAGGCCATGCCAGCCGGTCGCCCGGCCCAGCGTCTTCCCCTCACGGAAAAAGACGAAGGTGGGCACACCGTGCAGCCCGAAGCGCTTGCCCAGCGCCATATCGGCATACACGTTGGCGTGGAACCAGCACAGCCCGAGCGCCGCGATGGCGTCGCGCTGCGCGAGCATGGTCTTCTTGGCGACTTCGCAATTGAAGCAATCGACGCCCCAGAAAAACACGACGGCGAGCGCATCGCCCGCCTCGCGCAAGCCCTCGTCGAACGTGGCCGACGTAAGTTCGCGCATCGAAAACGCCTCGAATGCCGTGCCGTCCACACCCGCCACTCCCGGAAGATCGGCTGCCATGTTCGCTGCTCCCGTGCCCGCGCCGACGGCGCCCGTCCTTCTTTCCCTGGCAGCCTCCCGGCCATCCTGCCTGCCGGGCCCATCGGATGCGGCCTGTTCTGCCTGACTTTCCGTCGGACGCCGCAAAGCTTGCCATCATGTCATGCATGACAAGCGACAAGCGGCGGCCGACGGCGCCTGATTACTTGGCCGCGGCGACGGTCACGAGGGCCGGGCGCAGCACGCGGTCGGCGATCAGGTAACCCTTTTGCAGCACGGTCACGACGGTGTTCGGCTCCTGCTCGGCCGGGACCATCGAGATGGCCTGATGCTGATGCGGGTCGAATTTCGCGCCGGCCGGGTCGATGACCTTCACCTTGCCGCGCTCGAGTGCCTGCACGAGCTGACGCAGGGTCAGCGCCACGCCTTCCTGCAACTTCGCCACGTCGCCGCTCTTGTCGGCGGCCGCGGCTTCCAGGCTGTCCATTACCGGCAGCAGGCCTTCGGCGAAACTCTCGACGGCGAATTTACGGGCCTTGGCCACGTCCTCTTCCGCACGACGGCGGATATTCTCCACTTCGGCGCGCGCGCGCAGCAACTGGTCGCGGAAATCCGCCGCTTCGGCCTGTGCCGCCAGAAGTTGCGCCTCGACCGAGGGCAGCGCGTCGTTCGCGCCCGCAGCATCGGTCGGGGCCGCGTCGGCCTGGGACGGAATCGGCTGATCGGGGGTGTTTTGCTGTTCAGTCATGAGCTTGAGTCGTCAAAAGGTTCTTGCAGCGCACCAAGACGATGCGCCGCCGGTTCAAATCCCTTTGGAAAGTAGGGGCGTTCACACCGATTTCAAGAGCAGGCGGGCATTCTGTGCGCCAGGTCGGTGCGCGCGGCAGACCGGCAAATATCCGGTTACACGCGTTACGAGTCCTCTATTGTATCGGCCGTTGCTGCGACCTAACATGAAATACGGTCCGGTTGTTCTTGTGCCATGCCGGACCCGGCCGCTCGCCGGACATCCCTGTCCGGCGCAGTGTTCTCTAGGAGCGCATCATGAAGCTGCCACTGGCTGTTGTCTTCATCCTTGCGTTGGTGACGACGGTAACGATTACGATCTGCCTGTCCGGCGCAGTTACCCGACGCGACACCGAGTACGGTGGCGTGCGGGCTGTCCTGCATCGCTTCGTCGAAATGCCGGGTATGCCGGCACACTCGTCCAATTCCGGAATTCCCTCGCACTGATCGCCCCGGGCCTCTGCAGCTTGCCACCCGTGCAGGCGTCCCGGTCGCCCCGTCCTCGCGGGGCTGGTCGTTTCCGCTCCCTCATGTGTCCGCCGCCGCGCCTCTCGCCGGCGGCGGCGTTCATTTCTGCGTCGGAAATGGGGGGATGGCGAAACGGCTATTCGCCGAGGCCGCCCAGGCGGCGGCGATCCCGCTTGGTCGGGCGGCCGTGCATCTGCGCGGCCGGCTCCTGAAAAAGATGGCGGCGCTCACGCTCTTCGGCGCGCGCGCGAATGCTTGTCTCCGTCTCTTCGTAGAGCGATTGCGCGACCGATGCCGGACCACGCACTTCCGCGATGGCCTTCACGCGGACTTCCCAGCGTGTGCTGCCGTTGTCCACCGAGACGAGGTCGCCCGGACGGACGTCGCGCGCCGGTTTGACGCGAGCCTCGTTGCACAGGACGCGACCGCGGTCGACGGCCTGCGTGGCGAGCGAGCGTGTCTTGAAAAAGCGCGCGGCCCACAGCCACTTGTCGATGCGCGTGGCGGCCTGGGCGGAATCGTCGACCTTGACTGTCATGCCCCGGCCCCCGGTTGGGTTTGGGCCGCTGTTGCCGCGGCCGCCACCGCTTCATCGAAGGCCGCGACCGCCGCCACCTGACGCTGCCGGGTCGAGGCCACGGCGGCTCCCGCCGCCTCGGCCGCCCCTTCGGGCGAGAGCACCGGCCAACCTTGCAGATGGCGTGCCGCAATCTCGCCCAGCGCGGTGATCCACGCGCTCGCACCGTTCAGGCAAGGAATGAAATGGAACGCCTTGCCACCAGCGGACAGGTAGGCGTGGCGGCCTTCCATATTGATTTCTTCGAGCGTCTCGAGGCAGTCGGACGTGAAACCCGGACAGAACACGTCGACGCGAGGCGTCCCGCCCCGGCCCAGCTCCTCGAGCGTCGGCGCGGTGTACGGCTGAAGCCATTCGGCCTTGCCGAAGCGCGACTGAAACGTAAGCCGGCAAGTCGTCTCGTCTAGGCCGAGCGCGGCGCCCAGCAAACGGGCCGTGCGCACGCATTGGTCGTGATAGGGGTCGCCCAGATCGAGCGTGCGGCGCGGCACGCCGTGAAAGCTCAACAGCAGGCGCTCGCCCGCCGCGAAGTCCGGGCGACCGTGCTGCTGCCAGTAACCCTCGACTTGCTGACGCAACGCCTCGATATAGGCGGGGTGATCGTGATAATCGCGCACCGTGCGCACGTCCGGCTGGTTGCGCAGGCGGCCGAGCACGCGGAATACGGCATCGCTGGCGGTGGCCGTCGTGCTGCTCGAATACTGCGGATAGAGTGGCAGGACGAGAATCCGCTCCACGCCGTTCTGGCGCAGTGCGCGAATCCGATCGGGAATCGACGGGTTGCCGTAGCGCATGGCGTAGTCGACCACGACGTCGTAGTCGTTCGCATGCAGCAGCGCGCGCAACGCGTTCGTCTGATATTCGGTGTTGACCTTGAGGGGCGAGCCCTCACGCGTCCACACCGTTGCGTACTTTTGCGCGGACTGACGCGAGCGCAACGGCAGAATCACCAGACGAAGCAGCGGTTGCCACACCAGCGGCGGGATTTCCACGACGCGCGGGTCCGACAGAAACTCGCGCAGGTAGCGGCGCACGGCGGCAGGACGCGGCTCGTCCGGTGTGCCGAGGTTGATCAACAGAACGGCCGTCTTGCCGGTCTGGCCATGCGAAATAGGTTCGGGATCGAAGCGCATGGAACGTACTTTACCGCAAACCCCGGGTAATCCCGGCGGCGGTTTGGCGCAGGCGCCGGATGCGCCCCGACCCGAGAGGTTCCCGCCATCGCCGTGCTCGCAACCAGGAGACGGCGGGAATGAGGCCGGCCGCGCTTCACGACGGCGTGTCAGCCGTGCGCATGCTCGTCTTTGTGCGACGGCCGGTGCTCGGCGGCCGGATGGTCGTCATGCGCCGGCGCACGTGCGCCCTCCGGCCGATTCTCCCGAGGCGCCGGCTGCGGGTGCGGACGCTCCTGCGGCGGCGGATGCGGGGCGGCCTGCGGTTCCGGGCGGGGCTGCGTGCGCTCGGGCGGCGGTTGCAGTTGCGGCCGCACCTGCGGCGTCGGCTGCCCTTGCGGCACAAAGGGTTCGGGGCGCGACTGCCACTGCTGCGGACGACGCCCGGGCTCCGCTTCGGTCGGCGTGTTCGGCGCCGGACGCTGCGGCGTCGCAGCGCCGCGTGCCTCGGCGGCTCCCCCCGGCGATTGTGTCGATTGGCGGCGCATCTGCATGTCGCGCTGTGCGGCGTCGTGCCCCGGTTGCTGCACGCCCTGCGGCACTTCGCCGCGTATTGAGGGTTGCGAGGGTTGCGCCGGGACAGCGCCTCCCGGTGGATGCGGCACCCCGCGTGCCGGCTCCTGTGCCTGCTGCCCGACCTGTCCCGGGCGATTCCGATCGAAACCCTGACGCACAGCGCCCGGCTGCCCCGGTACACCAGGCGCGCCCGGCTCTCCGGGAACGCCTGGTGCGCCGGGTAGGCCCGGGACGCCTGGATGGCCGGGGGCCCCCGGTTGGCCCGGCACTCCGGGGGCGCCATGCGCGGGCGGCATGGCCCCTGTCGGCGGCAAACCGCCGTGGGCGGGCGCCGCGCCGGCGGGCCCCAGGGCGGGCTGCGCGGGCGTGGGCGTCGTTGCACGGTTTGCACCGGTCGCCCCGTTTGTCGCATTGACCCCATTTGTCCCATTGATCCCTATCGGCGCACCCACCGGGCCGCGGGTACTGACCACGGTCACGCGAGGTTGCACGCGGGACTGCAAACTGCCGTTTCCGGCGTTGGCCGGGCCCGCGGGATGGCTCCGCCCTCCCTGTCCCGCGTTCGGACCGAACGCCAACGGCGCGCCGCCAGCGTTGGGAACGGCGTGCAGGGTGCTCGTCAACTCGCGCGACGTCATCGCACGAACCGCCGGCGCGCGCGTCGCGAGCACCTGACGGTTGAACACCCCGGCCGGCGGCGTCCCGGCGGCCGGACGGCTATTGCCGACGAGGCTTTGCCGCACCGGCGCCACGCCCGGGGTATTGGCCACACGCCAGGCCTGGCCGGAACGCGGCGCGGCCAGCGCCACCGGCGCGCCCACCGGACGCCCCTGCACGAACGCCTGTGCCGGCATCGTCGACACCGCGCCGCGCACGTTCCGATTCACGTACATGTTATTGACGTTGATGTTGGTGATATTGGTGGTGTTGGTCGTTTTGATTACCGTCGAGCGATTGATGTTGGTGATGTACGTCGAACTGGCGTGATAGGCAGGGCGGTACGGATCGTGCGGGCCGAGTGCGAACCAGGCGAGACCGACGCCGCCCGCCGCGAACGACACACCCCACGCGTTGCCGCCGCCGCTGCCCCCCACCCAGCCGACCAGCGCCGGCGCGTAGACCGGGCGAACCGCGACCGGCCCCGGCACCCAACACCAGCGCGCGTCCACATAGGCCCAGCGGCCGTAGTGATACGGCGCGAAGCCCCACGGCGCTTCGTCGACCCACGTCCAACCCCACGGGTCGACCCAGACCCAGTGCCCCGTGCGATACGGCGCCCAGCCCGAAGGGACGTTCGATGGCACCCACACGGCACCGTAGCTCGCGGTTTCCTGCCATTCGCCGTAGTCGTCCAGGCTTTCGAAGCCGGTCATGTCGCGCGGCACGTAGCGCGCGGAGACGGACGCGTCTTCCCTGGCATCGCGCTCGCGCACCCATTGATCGAAGGCGTCCGCGACCAGCGGGCCAGTCGGCTGCTGCGTCAAATTCTGGCCAACGAAGGCCACGCGCTGCCCCTGCTGCAACGGCACCGACGCGCCCTGCCCGTACGCCGTGCCGGCCCCACGCCAGACGCTGACCGTCGTCACGCCGTTCGGATCGACGTCGACGCGGTACTCGCCAGCCTGTTGCGGCACGAACGCCAGGTTCGGCGTATCGATCTCGTAAGGTTGATTCGGGTCGTAGCCGCGAAGACGCACGCCGAGCGTGCCCTGCGTTACGTTCAGTTGCACATTCTGATCGGTGACGGCCGACAGCGCGACGCTGGTGGAAGCGCCAATGCGCACGGCCGTGCCGCCCACGTGCATTTCCGCGCTGCTGTTGCGGTCGACCCAGACGGCGTCGCCGGTGGTAAGCGGCCGGTTGCGGTTGGCATAGCGCCAGTCGCTGGTGCCTGCCGGGGCGTAAGTCACGGTGCCAGCGAATTCGTTCAGGCGGGCGACCCGCCCAGGGGGATCGGCGCTCTGTGCCTGCGCAAACGCCGGGATGCCGGCCGCGCCCATCGCACCCAGCGCAAGCCCAACGCCTAGATAGCGAACCATCGTCCGCCAGGAAATGAGGGGTTTCATAAACACTCCGGGCCGTTCGGCCAAACGCGCCGTACGTTGTCAGAGCGCGTCATTTCGTTATTCCGTCCGAATCCTTCGGCGGGCGCCGCCGCGTCGAGCACCACCTCGAACCCGCGATCCGGCTCACCACAAGTGACACTTCGAGCCTAAGCCTGCCGTGTGTGACAGCGTGTAAAGGAGTGCTACGGGGATGTAACCGACGGAAAGCCGGCGAGCGTCGCCATGCCGGCCCCCGGTCACGGCGTCTCAGTGCTGGCTGAGCGCGTGCGACAGGAGTTTGGCCGTGATGTCGACGATCGGGATCACGCGCTCGTAGGCCATGCGCGTCGGGCCGATCACGCCGAGCGTGCCGACGACCTCGCCGTCGACTTCGTACGGCGCGGTGACGACCGTCATCTCCTCGATCGGCACGAGGCTGGACTCGCCCCCGATGAAGATCTGCACGCCCTCCGCACGGCTCGACACGTCGAGCAGTTGCAGCAGGCTCGTCTTGGACTCGAAGACGTCGAAGAGCTTGCGCAGCCGCTCCATGTTCGACGACAGATCCTCCACGCCCAGCAGGTTGCGCTCGCCGGAGATCAGTACGCTCTCGCGCGTGGTGTCGGCCATGGCGTCGCTGCCCGCCTCGACGGCGGCCTGCATCAGTGCGCTCATGTCGGTGCGCAGGGCATCGAGCTCGCCGCGCAAGAAAGCGCGGACATCGTCGAAACTCTGGCCGCCGAAGTGCGCGTTCAGATAGTTCGCCGCCTCGACCAGTTGCGCCGGGGAATAATCTTTTTCGGTCAGGATGATGCGATTCTGCACATCGCCTTCGGGCGTGACGATGATCAGCAGCACCCGCTTGTCGGAAAGACGCAGGAATTCGATTTGCCGGAACGTCTGGCTGCGGCGCGGCGTCAGCACCACGCCCGCGAACTGCGACAGGTTCGAGAGCACCTGCGCGGCCGAGGCCACCAGTTGCTGCGGGCCGGCCGGCTGCAGGCGGTTCTGGACCTGGGAGGCCAGTTGATGCACGGCTTCTTCGAGCGGGCGCACCGAGAGCATGGTGTCCACGAACAGCCGGTAGCCCCGCGGCGTGGGCACGCGCCCGGCCGAGGTGTGCGGGCTGGCCACGAAACCGAGCGCCTCCAGATCGACCATCACGTTGCGGATGGTGGCCGGCGACAGGTCGAGTCCCGAGTAGCGGGAGAGCGTGCGCGAGCCGACCGGCTGGCCATCCGCGATGTACCGTTCGATCAGGGTTTTGAGGAGAGTCTGCGCACGTTGATCTAGCATGGCAAAAATTGTAACGCGAAATATGCGTACGCGGCGTGCGGCGTACTCGGGAGTGAACGCCGTGGTGTGGCGTGCTTGCCAATGGTTGCTGTCATCGACTTATGGTGTAATGGCGGCATGAAAACAGGGAGCCCTTTCAAGACCGTGGCGCTCGTCGGGAAGTACCATGCCGACGGCGTTGCCGAGCCATTGCTCACACTCGCGGCGTGCATTGCCCAGCGCGGGCATCATGTCGTGTTCGAGCGCGATACCGCACATAACATCGGCGCCGACGCCGGCCGTTACGACACGCTCGACATCCTCGAAATCGGTACGAAGGCCGATGTGGCCGTCGTGGTGGGCGGCGACGGGACGATGCTCGGCGTCGGCCGGCAGCTCGCCGCCTCGAAGGTGCCGCTCATCGGCGTGAACCACGGGCGCGTCGGCTTCATCACCGATATTCCGCTCGACGAGATGCGCCAGGTCGTGCCGGCCATGCTCGAAGGGCATTTCGAAGCGGAGCAACGCACATTGCTCGCCGCGCGCATCGAGCGCGACGGCAAGACGCTCTACGACACCCTTGCCTTCAACGACGTGGTCGTGAACCGCTCGGGCATCTCGGGCATGGTCGAGCTGCGCGTGGACGTCGACGGCCGCTTCATGTACAAGCAGCGCTCGGACGGCCTCATCGTGGCCACTCCGACCGGCTCGACAGCCTATGCGCTCTCGGCCACCGGGCCGATTCTGCATCCGCGCCTGGGCGGCGTGGTGCTCGTGCCGATCGCGCCGCACGCGCTGTCGAACCGTCCGATCGTGCTGCCCGACTCCAGCAACATCGTCATCACGATCACGGGCGGGCGCGAGGTCGGCGCCAACTTCGACATGCAGTCGTTTGCCGAACTGCGTCAGGGCGATCGGATCCTGGTGAGCCGCTCCGAGCATCAGGTGACGTTCCTGCACCCGGTCGGCTACAACTACTACGCCACGCTGCGCCGCAAGCTGCACTGGAACGAGCATATCTCCGACGAAGATACGCCGCAGAACTGAACACACGCCTCCTTCGACACCTCATGCTACGCAGTCTCTCGATTCGCGATTTCGTGATCGTCGATCGCCTCGATCTGGAATTCTCCGCCGGCTTCACCGTGTTTTCGGGGGAGACCGGCGCGGGCAAATCGATCCTGATCGACGCGCTGGCGCTGGCGATGGGCGAGCGCGGCGACGCCAGCATGGTGCGCACGGGGCAATCCCGTGCCGACATCACCGCCGAGTTCGCCGCCGACGCCTCGGCCCGCCCCGATCTCGAAGCCTGGTTGCAGGCGCAGGCGCTCTCGCTCGAAGAGCATGGCGGCGTGCTGCTGCGCCGCGTGCTCGACACGAGCGGGCGCTCGCGCGCCTTCGTCAACGGCACCCCCGCCACGCTGGCGCAACTGCGCGAACTCGGGGAGATGCTGGTCGACATTCACGGCCAGCACGCCCATCAGCAACTGCTGCGCCCCGACGCGCAGCGCCGCCTGCTCGATTCGCATGCGGGCGCCACCGCGCTCGCCGCCGACGCGGCCGCGGCGCACAGGGAATGGCGCCGCCTCGTGAAGCGTTGCGAGGAAGCGCACGGGCGCGATCGCGAACTGCAGTTGGAGCGCGAGCGCCTCGAGTGGCAGACCGCCGAGCTCGACAAGCTCGCGCCGCAGGAAGGCGAGTGGGACGAGGTGAGCGCCGAACATCGCCGCCTGTCGCATGCCGCCAGCCTCATCAACGGCGTGCAGGGCGCGCTTGACGTACTCGCCGAGGCCGACGGCGCCATCGTGCCTTCGCTCGGCCATGTCGTGCATCAGATTCGCGAGCTGGCGGAGATCGACGCCGGGCTCGCCGACACCCTCGCCGCGCTCGAGCCCGCGGAGATCCAGCTTCGCGAAGCCGTGCATTCGCTCACGCACTATGCACAGCGTATCGACCTCGACCCGGAGCGTCTGGCCGTGGTCGAGCAGCGTCTCGATGCCCTGCACTCGGCCGCCCGCAAGTTCCGCGTGACACCGGAGCAGCTGCCGGCCGAGCTCGCCGAGCGGCGCGCGCAACTCGACGAGCTCACGGCGTCGCAGGACACTGCCGCGATGCAGGCGGCCGCCGACGCCGCCCACGCCACCTATCTCAAGCTGGCCAAGGCGTTGTCGAAGGCCCGCGCGCAAGCCGCGGCGTCGCTCTCGCGCGAAGTCACGCGGGCGATGCAGGACCTCTCGATGCCGGGGGGCCGCTTCGACGTGGCGCTGAGCCCGGTCGCCGAGCCGCAATCCTTCGGTCTGGAAACGGTCGAGTTTCTGGTCGCCGGGCACCCGGGCGTACCGACGCGGCCGCTGGCCAAGGTCGCCTCGGGCGGCGAACTCGCTCGCATCAGCCTGGCGCTGCAAGTGATCGCGAGCAGCGCCAGCCTCACGCCGACGCTGATTTTCGATGAAGTCGATTCGGGCATCGGCGGCGCCGTCGCCGAAGTCGTCGGCCGTCTGCTGCGGGAGCTGGGTCAGGGACGGCAGGTGCTGTGCGTGACCCATCTGCCCCAGGTGGCCGCCCTCGGCCATCAGCATCTGCGGGTGAAGAAGCGCAGCGACGGCGATACGACGATGAGCGAAATCGAGCCGCTCGGCCGTACGGAACGCGTCGAGGAAATTGCGCGCATGCTCGGCGGCGTCGAGATCACGGCGACCACGCGTAAGCACGCGCGCGAGATGCTTGCGCTCTGAACGTCACATGGCGACGTGCATCGCCGTCCCGCAATCCCAATGAAAACGCGGGCAAGCCCGCGTTTTTTTCACTGCGTTGCCGTCACACCGGTCCCGCATCGGCGAACACGGAATCCCACAGTCCGATGACCGCGTCGCGTTCCGCCGCAACCTGATCGACCGGCACGCGCGCCGCTTCCACGCCATCGAGCCGCAGCTTGTGTTGACGCTTGCGGTACGTGCGATACGCGGCCGCGGCGTCGTCGGCGAGCTTGGCGTCGATGAGCCCCAGTTGCGCGGCCTCGCGCAGCAACGCGATATTGCCCGCATTGCGCAGCAGCGCCGGGTGCGCGCCCGAATGCAGCAGCACCAGATACTGCACGGTGAATTCGATATCGACCATGCCGCCCCGGTCGTGCTTGAGATCGAACAGCGCCGTGGGGTTCGGATGCCCTTCGAGCACCTTGCGGCGCATCGCCACGATCTCCTGCGCGAGCGGCGCCGCTTCACGCGGCGTGGCCAGCACCTGCGCACGAATGTTCTCGAACTCGGCGCCGATCGCTTCATCCCCTGCGCAGAAGCGCGCCCGCGTGAGCGCCTGATGCTCCCACACCCAAGCCGTATTCGCGTTGCCCTCGCGGAACTGGTACTGGCGGAAGCTCTCGATGTTCGTCACCAGCAGGCCCGACAGGCCATTGGGACGCAGGCGCAGATCGACGTCGAACAGCATGCCCGCGCCCGTGTGTGTCGTGAGCCACGTCACGAAGCGGCGGGCGAGCGCGGCGTAAGCGTCCGGCGCGCGGTCGTCGTCATCGTCGTACAGGAAGATGAGATCGAGATCGGAGGCGTAGCCGAGCTCCTTGCCGCCGAGCTTGCCGTAGGCGATGACGGAGAAGCGCGGGACTTCGCGATGACGCGAGACCACGTGCGGCCAGACCGTCGAAATGGTCACGTCGACGATGATGTCCGCCAGCTCCGAGAGCCGGTCGCTGATCGTCTCGACGGACAGCGCGCCCTGCAGATCGAGCAGCAGGATCCGGAACACTTCCGCGTGGTGCGCGCGACGCAGGATGTCCATCTGCACTTCCACGTTGCCGGCCGCACCTGCCGCGTTCAGACTCAGCAGCAGCTGCGTCTTGAACGACGGCCAGTCGAACGGCGCGGCGAGCGCTTCGTCATCGAGCAATTCGTCGAGCAATTGCGGATGGCTGATCAGATAGCCCGCCGCCCAGCGCGATCCCGCCAGCACCTTGACCACGCGCTCCAACGCGCGCGGATATTCGGTAAGCAGCGCCAGGTACGAGCTGCGACGGCTGATGGCCGAGAGCAGGTCGAGCATGCGCGCGAGCACCGCGTCGGCCTCCCCCGTGCCCGCGGCCCCTTCGACCGAGCGTTGGACGAGTTGATCGAAGCGCCGCCGGCTCTGCTCGCCGAGCGCCTTGTAGCGCGAGGACGTCCACACGGCGCGCAGGCGATCGAGCGCCCCCGCGGCATCGGCGAAGCCCAGCCGCGTGAGCTGATTGCCGAGATCGCCCGTCTGCGCCTCGTCGGCGAGGCACTCGCTCCACAACTCGGGCGGGCATTCGCACTCGCCCGTGCCGGACGACGCCCGGCCGCCCTTCTGCCCGTTGCCGTTCGCCTTGTCGGCGAAGATCTCGTCGAACTGCGCGGCCACGAACTCGCGGTGCTCGTCGAGCACGGTCATGAACGTCGCCTCGTCTGGGAAGCCCATGGCGCGGGCCACCGCGAGACGATCGTCGCCGGAGGCTGGCAGGATGTGCGTCTGCGCGTCGTCGAGATACTGGATGCGGTGTTCGAGCTTGCGCAGGAAGACGTAGGCGTGGCTCAGCGCGTCCGCAACGCTCTGCGCGAGCCAGCCGCGCCGAGCGGCCACGCCGAGCACGGCGAGCGTCGGCCGCACGCGCAGTTCGGGCTCCTGGCCGCCCCGGATGAGCTGAAACACCTGTGCGGAGAATTCGACTTCGCGAATACCGCCGCGTCCGAGCTTGATGTCGTTGATGCGCGCCGGCTTCGCCCGCGCGCGGCGCTCGGCTTCATGGCGAATCTGTTCGTGCAGCGCGCGAATCGCACCGATCACGCCGTAATCGAGATAGCGACGGAAGACGAACGGCTGCACGAGCGACGCCAGCAACCGCTCGATGCGCTTGCCCGGCTCGCTCGCCACTTCGGAGACCAGCCGCCCCTTGATCCATGCGTAGCGCTCCCATTCGCGCCCCTGCACATAGAAATACTCCTCGAGCATCGGCAGGCTACACACGAGGGGCCCGGAATCGCCGTTCGGGCGCAGACGCATGTCCACACGGAACACGTAGCCGTCGGATGTGAGTTCGGAGATCAGACCGATCAGCTTGCGGCCGAGCTTCGTGAAGAATTCATGGTTCGAGAGTAGGCGCAAGCGGTTGGCGGCAGCCGGATCGGCGTCGTCCGGCGCGGAGGTATCGCCGTCGTCCTCATAGAGAAATATCAGGTCGATGTCCGAAGAGACGTTCAATTCGCGCCCACCGAGCTTGCCCATGCCGACCACGGCGAGCGTCTGGCGCTCGCCTTCGGCATTGCGCGGCACGCCATGAATCGCTTCCAGGTCGCGCGACAGGACCGTGACGCCGGCCTGGATGGCGAATTCGGCCAGGGCCGTCATGGCTTCGGTGACTTCGGACAACTCGGCGCGCCCGTCCAGATCGCGCTGCATGACGGCGCAGATCGCCTCGGCACGCAACACGCGCAGCGCCCGGGCGAGCCCGGCTTCGTCCACGCCGGACACCCCGGACGGCTGTTCGGGCGGGGTCAGCGTGGTGTCGGTGATGGCTTCGAAGCGGCGAGCGAGCCAGCGCGCGTCCACGGGATGCTGGGCCAGCGCGGGCAACGCTTCGGCCAGCGCAGGGCGGCTCGCCAGCATGCGCGCGGCGTAACGCGAGTAGGACGTGATGTCGATCGGGGTTTCGGGTGAACTCACTGGCGGGCTTCCGGTCTGCACTGAGAATGAGGAGACACGATGTCTATCGGCAAGACCGAAACCCAAGCCGGAGCGGGCCTGCGACGCCACACCGTCCGGGCGACGCCTGCCTGCCATGTCAGGCAGGGACCGCGCGCGAGGGTGTCCGCGCGCGCCGGCGTGCGCGATCGTCGTCGGCCGCCCTCGCCCTTTCCGGTGCTTTCGCGGGCTTTCGTTGGCTTACCCGCGCGCGAGCAGACGCCCGATCCCCCGTCTGTTTCCGCGACGGCCGGCCGGTCGAACGGTGCTGGGCTTGTGTTACAGTCTTTGCCACAGAAACTACCACATTCCCTCGTAGACGCGCAGCATGACCGACCGTAAGCCGCCTGCCTCACCCACTGCGACCCGGTCCTGGTTCTCGTCACTGCCGCGTGGCTTGCGCCTGGGCCTGGAATGGCTGCTGGCGCTCATCGTCATCGTCTATTTCGGACTGGGTGCCGTCGTCCTCGCGACCCGGTACGTGATCCTCCCGCGTGTTGCCGACTACCGCCCGCAAATCGAAGCGGCGGCCACGCGCGCCATCGGCCTGCCCGTCACCATCGGCCGCGTCGACGCCGTCTGGCGCGGCTGGCACCCCTATCTGACGCTGGAAGACGTGCGCGTGGCGCGCGCCACGCCGAAGCCGGCGCCCAAGGCGTCGGCGCCCGTGCTTGCGGGCCGACCCGGCGCATCGTCGGCGGCGGCCCATGGCGCCCATGACGCCCATGGCACCGATCGCACCGATGAAGCCGCCGTTGCCTATGCCCCGCCGGGCGCGCCGCCGCCAGCCGATCCGGGCCTCACGCTGCACCGGCTCGACGCCGTGCTCTCGTGGACCAGCCTGCTCCATTTCGATCTGCGCCTGTCGGACCTCACGCTGTATCAGCCGGATCTGACGGTGGAGCGTCTGGCCGACGGCTCGGTACTCGTCGCGGGCCTGCCGGTCGCCGGCAATACCGGCGCGTCGAACACGAAGGCGGCCGACTGGCTCATGCGGCAGGCACGCATCGTTATCCGCGGCGGTACGGTGCGCTGGCGCGACGCCACGCGCGACGCGCCCGAAGTCGTCGTCACGCAGGTCAATGCCATGCTGCGCAATCGCGGCTACGAGCACCGCTTCGGCCTACAGGCCAACCCGCCGACAGGCATGGTCGCACCGCTCGACGTCCGCGCCCGCTTCACCAACCCGTTGTTCACGCGCCCCGGCGAAGTCGACCGTTGGCGCGGTCAGATCTATGCCGACGTCGGCACGCTCGATCTGGGCGAACTGGCACGCTACGTCGACCTGCCGGGCAAGGATTCGCGCGGTCGCGTCGCCGCGCGCGCGTGGGTCGATTTCGACAGCGGCGCGATCGTCGGGGCGACGCTGCGCGCGGCCGGGGAGAACACGTCGGTGCAATTGGCCGACGATCTGCCTCCGCTCACGTTCGACGCCACCGCGGGCCGTATCGACGTCATACGCGCGGGTGCGCAGCCCGACGCCGGGTGGAATCTGCGCGCGCGCGATCTGACGCTGCAGGCTGCAGGCCGCCCAACGCTCGACATTCCCGAACTCAAAGGCAGCTACGCGCCGAGCGCCGAAGCGCACGGCCTGCGCGTGGCGTTCGCCGGACAGCGCTTCGATATCGGCGCGGCGATGGCACTCGTGCCGTCACTGCCCATCGATGCGCAGACCCGCGAGACGCTCGCCAGCTTCCGTCCGCGCGGCCGCCTCGCCAACTTCGACCTCAGCTACCAGGCGCCCAAGCCGCACGGCGCCAGCAACTGGCGCGACCTGCCGGGCCTCAAGCAACTGCCGCCCGAGCGCGACCGCTACCGGTTGGTGGCCGACTTCGAAGACCTCGGCATCGACAGCCAGATCAGCCAGCGCGCGCCCGCGCATCCCGGTGCGCCGAACGCGGGCCGTCCCGGCTTCTCGAATCTGAGCGGCCACGTGGACGCCGACCAGACCCGCGGCAGTCTGACGCTCGACGCCAAGAACGCCACGCTCGACTTCCCCGGCCGTTTCGACCAGCCGCGCATCGATCTCGACACGCTCACCGCGCGCACGTCGTGGCGTATTTCGCATTCGGCGACCCGGCGCGATGCGCCCGCCGACGTACAGGTGCGCGTCGATGCGCTGCATCTGCAGAACGCCGAACTCGCGGGCGACGTGAGCGGCACGTGGCGCAACGGCGGCAAGGGCAACGGCATCGTCGATCTGAAGGGCAGCATCGTGCGCGCGAATGCGAATTCGGTGCCGCGCTATCTGCCGACGGACGTGGGCGCCGGCGTGCGCGACTACCTGCAGCGCGCGCTGCTCGCCGGCACGGTGCAGAATGCGCCGTTCGCCGTGCAGGGCGACCTGGAAGACTTCCCGTACGGCAAGGGCGAGGGCAAGTTCCACATCGACATTCCCCTCGTGGATGTGACCTTCAACCCGTCGCCGCTGCGTCCCGGCCATACCGAAGTCTGGCCAGCCTTCGAGAAGGTGCGCGGCAATCTGCGCTTCGATGCCGACAAGCTGCACATCGCCATCGACTCCGGCACGGTCTTCGGCGTGACGCTTACGCAGGTGCTGGGCGACATCGACAACCTCGGTCAGGACGACTCCACCCTCACGCTCAAGGGCGACGCCAGGGGACCCGCGGCCGACTTCGTGAAGTACCTCAACAGCAGCCCCGTGGGCCACTGGATCGGCGACTTCACCGACGAGACGCGCGCGAACGGCACCACGCAGCTCGCCCTGCAGTTGTCGATGCCGCTCGAGCACACCGACCGCTCGAAGGTCACCGGGCGTGCGCGCTTTCTGCGCAACGACATCATGCTGATCGGCGGCCTGCCGACCTTCGGCGCCGTGGACGGCGAACTGGCGTTCACCGAGCGCGGCATCTCGCTCGACAATCTGCGCGGCACCTTCCTCGGCGGCGACGTGCGCGCCTCGGGCGGCAGCCGCGACGACGGCACCATCGCACTGAACATCAACGGCACCATGAGCGCGCAAGGACTGCGCGAGAACCGCGAGAACGCTTCGCTCGCACAACTGGCCAAGCGCATGACCGGCAGCACGCCGTACACCGCGACGGTCGCGGTGCGTCAGGGCATGACCGAGGTGACCGTGCAGTCGACGCTCGCCGGCCTCGCCGTCAATCTGCCGGCGCCGCTCGGCAAGAGTGCGGAAACGTCCCTGCCCGCGCGCTTCACGCTGCGCCCGCAGCCGAATCCGGGCGGACGCCGCGTCGATATGCTCGACTTCGCCATCGGCAGCGTGCAGGCCAACTACGTGCAGCAACGCAGCGGAACGCGGGTCGATGTGCTGCGCGGCGGTATCGGCATCAACCAGCCGGTGCCCGCGCCACGCGAAGGCGTGCAGGCCGCCGCGCAGTTCGACACGCTCGACGTGGATGCGTGGCGCAGCGTGATCGCCTCGCTCGACAGCCCCGCGGTGACGCCCGGCACGCAAGGCACGCCGCCCGCGCCGGTCGCCACGGCGGCGGCGGCGCGCGACGAATTCGGTGCGCTCACTCCTTACATTCCCACGCGCCTGGCGCTGCACGCCAAGCAGGTGAGACTGATGTCGCGCCTGTGGCCGGAACTGGTCGTCGGCGCACAGCGCAACGATCGCGACTGGCAAGTCAGCCTGGCCTCCGATCTGGTGTCCGGCTTCGCGCAATGGCACGCGCCGGATGCGAAGAATCCATCGGGTGCCATACGCGCTCGACTGGCAAAGCTCGTCATACCGCGCGAAGAGCATGGCAACGACGTGCTCACGCAGGTGCTCGACGAGCCAAGCGACGAATTCCCCGCCATCGACGTCGTCGCGAACGATTTCGTGCTGCGCGACAAGCCGCTCGGCAAGCTCACGCTCAATGCGCACAACGACATCGAGGAAGGCGTGCCCGTCTGGCAACTCACGAAGCTGGAGTTGAGCAACAGCGCCGCCACGCTGGACGTGAGCGGCAACTGGCGCACGTCGCGGCGGCGCGCGGCGGTGGCCGGCAGCGACGACGACGTGCCGCGCCGCACCCTGCTCGACTTCAACCTCGAAGTGAAGGATGCGGGCGGCCTGCTCGACCGGCTGGGTCTGCCCAAGACGCTCAAGGACGGCTCGGGCACCGTGTCGGGCCGCTTCGGCTGGCGCGGCGGACCGGACGCCATCGACTACCCGACGCTCGGCGGGCGCGTGAAGGTCGAGCTGCGTCGCGGACAGATTCTGAAAGCCGACCCGGGGCTGGCGAAGTTGCTGGGCGTGCTCTCGCTGCAGACGCTCACCAAGATCCTCACGTTCGACTTCAACAGCGTGATCGGCAGCGGCCTGCCGTTCGACAGCATCGACGGCAACGCCACGATGCAGGGCGGCGTGGCGACCACCAACGATCTGACCATCAACGCGAACGCGGCCACGATCAAGATCGACGGCCATACCGACCTCGCGCGCGAAACGCAGGATCTGAACGTGCTGGTGCTGCCGAAGATCAACGCGGCGTCGGCCTCGCTCGCGTGGGCGATCATCAACCCGGCGCTGGGCATCGGCTCCTTCTTCGCGCAACTGGCGCTGGGCGATCAGCTCTCGCGCACGCTCTCGAGCCAGTATCACGTGACCGGTTCCTGGGACAATCCGGTCATCGGACAGGGAGGCGGCAATAAGAGTAAGATCGAAGCAACGCCGGAAACCCGGCCGGAGACGCAAGACCGTATGCAATCGCTTGGCATGCGCGGCAACTGAGCGCCTTTTCCGCATTCGCGCCAGGGCGCGGCCTCATTGCCTGGTCGCTCTGGTGCCTTGTTGCCCCGCCCTTTGTTGCTCCAATCCTCGAAATCAGCCCAGAACAGCCCGATTGGCCCAGACATGACGAGTTCCAATACCCAGGGTACGCAGTCCACCACCACGCCCGCTCGCGTGGCCGCCGTGCAGATGGTGAGCGCGCCCGACGTCGGGCGCAATCTGACCGAGGCGGCTCGCCTGATCGCCGAGGCGGCCGACGCCGGTGCACGGCTGGTGCTGCTGCCCGAGTACTTCTGCTACATGGGCCAGCGCGACACGGACAAGCTCGCCCTGCGTGAAACGCCGGGCCATGGGCCGATTCAGGACTTCCTGTCGCAAACGGCCCGCCGCCACGGCGTCTGGCTCATCGGCGGCACGCTACCGCTGGCGGCGCCCGAACCGGAGCGCGTGCTCAACACGACGCTTGTGTTCGGCCCGGACGGCGCACCGGCGGCCCGCTACGACAAGATCCACCTGTTCAACTTCGTCAAGGGCGAGGAGGCCTACGACGAGGCCCGCACCATCCGCCCGGGCGACGCGGTACAGACGTTTGATGCGCCCTTCGGCCGCGTCGGCCTGTCGGTGTGCTACGACCTGCGGTTTCCCGAGTTGTACCGCGCCATGGGCGACTGTACGCTCATGGTCGTACCGGCCGCCTTCACCTACACCACGGGCCGTGCGCACTGGGAACTGCTGCTGCGCGCGCGAGCCGTCGAGAACCAGTGTTACGTGCTGGCGTCCGCGCAGGGCGGCCAACACGAGAACGGACGACGCACCTGGGGGCATTCTATGCTGATCGATCCATGGGGCGACATCGTCGCCCAGCGTGAAGCGGAAGGCGCCGGCGTGGTCGTCGGCGACATCGATCCCGAGCGGCTGGCAAGCGTGCGTCTGAGCCTGCCAGCCTGGCGGCACCGCGTGCTGCAAGGTTGATTTTCCGGCTTTCGCCCCCATCTTGCCCTCACGTTCGCTGCAATCTACCGAATACATTTCCTTGGCCTGACACCGCATGAAAATCATCGATACCGGCATCCAGAACCTGGCGACCGCGCGCGAGCTCCTGCTCACCCCGTACGGCCTCGACGAAAGCCACCTGCAACGCGCGCTCGGCGACATCTTCACGCACCGTGTGGACTACGCCGACCTGTACTTCCAGTACACGCGCAGCGAAGCCTGGAGTCTCGAGGAAGGCATCGTCAAATCGGGATCGTTCTCGATCGATCAGGGCGTCGGCGTGCGCGCCATCGTGGGCGACCGCACCGCGTTCGCCTACTCCGACGACATCTCGGAAGTCGCGCTCAAGGACGCGGCCGCCGCCACGCGCAGCATTGCCTCGGCAGGACGCGGGCGCGTGAAGGTCGGCAGCAAGCTCTCCAACGCGAGTGGCCACGGACTGTACCTGCCCGCCGATCCGCTCGCCTCGCTCGATGCCAACGGCAAGGTCGCACTGCTCGAACGCGTGGAGAAGCTCGCCCGCGCCCGCGATCCACGCGTGTCGCAGGTGATGGCGGGGCTGGCCGGCGAGTACGACGTGGTGCTGGTCGCGCGCAGCGACGGTGTGATCGCGGCCGACGTCCGTCCGCTTGTGCGCGTGTCGGTCACGGTCATCGTCGAATCCAACGGACGCCGCGAGATCGGCAACAGCGGCGGCGGTGCGCGCCTCGATTACGGCTACTTCACGGATGAACTGCTCGAAAAGTACGTCAAGGAAGCGGTCGACGGCGCCATCGTCAAGCTCGATGCACGCCCGGCGCCGGCCGGCGCCATGACGGTCGTGCTCGGCCCGGGCTGGCCCGGCGTGCTGCTGCACGAAGCGGTCGGCCACGGTCTGGAAGGCGACTTCAACCGCAAGGGCTCGTCCGCCTTCTCGGGACGCCTCGGTGAGCGCGTGGCGGCCAAGGGCGTCACCGTGGTCGACGACGGCACGCTGTCGAATCGCCGCGGCTCGCTCAACATCGACGACGAGGGCAACCCGACGCAGTGCACCACCCTGATCGAGGACGGGATTCTGAAGGGCTACATGCAGGACAGCCTGAACGCGCGCCTGATGAAGATGCCGGTCACGGGCAACGGCCGCCGCGAGTCGTACGCCGCATTGCCGATGCCGCGCATGACGAACACGTACATGCTCGGCGGCGACAAGGACCCGGAGGAGATCATCAAGTCGGTCAAACGCGGTCTGTACGCCGTGAACTTCGGCGGCGGCCAGGTCGACATCACCAACGGCAAGTTCGTCTTCTCGATGTCCGAGGCGTACATGATCGAGGACGGCAAGATCACCTATCCGGTCAAGGGCGCCACGCTCATCGGCAACGGTCCGGAATCGCTCAAGGACGTGACGATGATCGGCAACGACATGTCGCTCGACTCAGGCGTGGGCGTGTGCGGCAAGGAAGGACAGAGCGTGCCCGTCGGTGTGGGGCAGCCGACGCTGCGCATGGAGAACATGACGGTTGGCGGCACCGCCTGAGCTCAGGCTCGCGCCGTTTGGCGCGACGCAAAAAAATGCGTGAAGCTTAGCAAAGCGCCCGGGTCAAACCGGGCGTTTTCGCGCGTCTTACGAAAAACATGATTTGTCACCGCAGATTTGATTTTAAATCTGCGGCATTTTCGCGCGTTTCCCGGTGCTTTAGCGTTTCGACGCGGTTGCAGCGTCATACGATTAGGCGTATAAAGTCGTTTCTGTGCACGGCGCAAGCCTGCGATGCAACACCCAAGACACGCCCATGACCGCCAACAAGTTTTACTTTTACTTTTTTGCGAATCTCACACCGCAGGCGGATGGAGAGGGGTACTTGCAGCAGTAAGCAACGAAACGAATCCTGAAAAACCGCCAGCGAGTCTGGCGGTTTTTTTTTTGACCCGCATCCCGAGAAACGAACCGCAGTGAGCACTGCCCAGGAGAAAACAACCATGCCTCCCCACAACACCGATGACGTCCGCATTCGCGAGCTCAAGGAACTGACGCCGCCGGCGCATCTGATTCGCGAATACCCCTGCTCCGAAAAGAGCGCGGACCTCATCCATCGCTCGCGCGGCGCCATTCACCGCGTGCTGCATGGCATGGAAGACCGTCTTGTCGTGATCATTGGCCCGTGCTCGATTCACGATCCGAAAGCCGCGCTGGAATACGCCGCACGTCTGGTCGAGCAGCGCGAACGCCTGAAGGGCGAGCTCGAGATCGTGATGCGCGTGTACTTCGAAAAACCGCGCACGACGGTCGGCTGGAAAGGGCTGATCAACGATCCGCACATGGACAACAGCTTCAAGATCAACGACGGCTTGCGTCTCGCGCGCGACCTGCTCGCGCAGATCAACGAGCTGGGCTTGCCCGCCGGCACCGAATACCTCGACATGATCAGCCCGCAATACATCGCCGATCTCGTGTCGTGGGGCGCCATCGGCGCGCGCACCACCGAATCGCAGGTGCACCGCGAGCTGGCGTCGGGACTGTCGTGCCCGGTCGGTTTCAAGAACGGCACCGACGGTAACGTGAAGATCGCCGTGGACGCGATCAAGGCCGCCTCGCAGCCGCACCATTTCCTGTCGGTCACCAAGGGCGGCCACTCGGCCATCGTGTCGACCGCGGGCAATGAGGACTGCCACCTGATCCTGCGCGGCGGCAAGGCGCCGAATTACGACGCCGCGAGCGTGCAGAGCGCCTGCGAAGACATCGCCAAGTCGGGACTGGCCGCGCGCGTGATGATCGACGCCTCGCATGCCAACAGCCAGAAGAAGCACGAGAACCAGATCCCGGTGTGCGAGGACATCGCGCGCCAGATCGCCGGCGGCGACGACCGCATCATCGGCGTGATGGTCGAATCCCACCTCGTGGCCGGCCGCCAGGATCATGTGCCGGGTCAGCCGCTCACCTACGGGCAGAGCATCACCGACGCGTGCATCAACTGGGAGGACAGCCTGAAGGTGCTCGACACGCTGGCCGAAGCCGTGCGAGCGCGCCGTCTGGCACGCGGCGCGGGCAACTGAACGGACGGACGAACGGACGAAATGATCGTGTCCTGCGGACGCGCGACACTCGCCCGTCCGCAGTCAGTCAGCGCGCCGGATCAGTCCGCCGCGCTTTCGCCCGTTGCGTCCGTTGCGCCCCGGGCGCGCTGCCACAGCACATCCGTGCCGCCGCCCGCGCGGTTGAGCACCCGGGCGAGCACGAACATCAGGTCGGACAAACGGTTGATGTACTGACGCGGGGCGGGTCCCACCGTCTCCTCGGCACCGAGAGCCACCATGGCCCGCTCGGCCCGACGCGCCACGGTGCGCACCACGTGCGCGAGCGCCGCCGCACGGGTGCCGCCCGGCAGGATGAACTCCTTCAGAGGTGGTAGATCGGTGTTCAGGCGCGCCAGCCAGTCGTCGAGCTTGGCCACTTGCGCGTCGCCGAGGAGCGTGTGGCGCGGCATGCTCAGCTCGCCGCCGAGATCGAACAGATCGTGCTGGATATCCAGCAGCAGCGCGCGGATGTCTTCCGGCAGCGCTTCGCACAGCAACACGCCGATATGCGAGTTCGTTTCGTCGATCTCGCCGATGGCGACGATGCGCGGGCTGAATTTGTCCACGCGTGCGCCATCTCCCAGGCCGGTCTTGCCACCGTCACCCGTGCGCGTGACGATCTTGCTCAAACGATTACCCATCTTCTGACACCTACCCCTTGCGGCATATGCGGCTCGCCGGCGCCCGATGCTGGCCGCCGGACGGCTTGCCTTCCTTGATTGAAATTGACCGCCTCACCCCCGGTTGCCTGTTTTTCGGGCAATTCCGATGGCGCGCTTGCGCGGCAAGTCCGTATGATATGACGCAAAGGGTGTGGAAAAACGCCGTCACGGCGTAAAATCCCCGCTCATGAGGTGTCAGGACGTGCGCCATTCGCGTGTCCGAGATCCCGCCCGATACGAAGCGAAGCGCGCCGCCGCCCGGCGGTGCTGGCCGCCCGGAGACCCGAAGGAGAAAGCCGTGAATCACCCCCATCTGCCGTTCGCTGCGAAGCGTCCGTTCCCCGACGCGCTGCTGAGCGAGTTGCAAGCCCTGCTGGGCGAGCGCGTGAGCACCAAGGACGCGCTGCGCGAACACCACGGCCGTGACGAGTCTCCGTTCGATCCCATGCTTCCCGATGCGGTCGCGTTCGCGCACAGCACCGATGAGGTGTCGCAGATCGTCAAACTATGCGCGAAGTACGACGTGCCCATCATTCCGTACGGCGCCGGTTCCTCGCTCGAGGGGCATCTGCTCGCCGTCGAGGGCGGACTGTCGCTCGACCTCTCCGAAATGAACCAGGTCGTCTCGATCAATGCGGAAGACCTGACCGTCACCGTGCAGCCGGGCATCTCGCGCAAGGCGCTCAACGAAGCGCTGCGCGACACCGGGCTGTTCTTCCCGATCGACCCGGGTGCGGACGCGAGCGTTGGCGGCATGTGCGCCACGCGCGCGTCGGGCACCAATGCCGTGCGCTACGGCACGATGCGCGAGAACGTGCTCGCGCTGAGCGTCGTGCTCGCGGATGGCCGCGTGATTCACACAGGAACGCGGGCACGCAAGTCCTCGGCCGGTTACGACCTCACCCGTCTGTTCGTCGGCAGCGAGGGCACGCTCGGCATCATCACCGAAGCGACGGTGCGCCTGTATCCGCAGCCCGAAGCCGTGTCGGCCGCGATCTGTTCGTTCCCGAGCATGACGGATGCCGTGAACTGCGTCATTCAGACGATCCAGCTCGGCGTGCCGGTGGCGCGCGTGGAGTTCGTCGATGCGCTGGCCGTGCGCGCGATCAACAGGCATTCGAAACTCGAACTGCCCGAAACGCAGACGCTGTTCTTCGAATTCCACGGTAGCGATGCCGGCGTGAAGGAACAGGCGGAGACGGTCGAAGAACTCGCCAAGGAAAACGGCGGCACCGGCTTCGAATGGGCCACCCGCACCGAGGACCGCAACCGGCTGTGGAGCGCGCGTCACAGCGCGTACTTCGCGATGCTGCAGCTCAAACCGGGCTGCCGCGCGGTGACCACCGACGTGTGCGTGCCGATTTCGCGCCTGGCCGAGTGCGTCGGCGAGACCGAGGAGGATCTGCGTGCATCGAGCCTGCCGTGCCCGATCGTGGGTCATGTGGGCGACGGCAACTTCCACGTGGCCATCCTGATCGATCCGGACAAGCCCGAAGAGATCGAGGAAGCCGAGCATCTCAACCAACGCATCGTCGAGCGGGCGATTCGCATGGGCGGCACTTGCACTGGCGAGCACGGCGTGGGCCTGCACAAGATGGGCTT
Organism: Pandoraea pulmonicola; assembly: GCF_000815105.2. Lineage (NCBI taxonomy): Bacteria > Pseudomonadati > Pseudomonadota > Betaproteobacteria > Burkholderiales > Burkholderiaceae > Pandoraea > Pandoraea pulmonicola. Next base: position 4,780,652 of record NZ_CP010310.2, read on the forward strand.
CCTCGTGACCGAGCACGGCGAGGACGCCATCGACGTGATGCGATCGATCAAGACATCGCTCGATCCGCGCAACCTGCTCAATCCGGGCAAGATTTTCCGGTTGCGCTCGGCGGGCTAACGGCCGCATGAACGCGCCCGTCACCTCGCAAGGCCCCTCCAGCCCGCTCCAGGCGGGCACGGCTGCGGGCCACGCCGGCCCCGCAACCGGAGCCTCTGTCACGGAAAACGCCGATGCCGCTCGCGCCCTGGAGGCACGGCAGCGGCAACTGCTCGAGGCCCTCGCGCAGATCCTTCCGCCGCATTGCATTCTGCATCGCCGCGAAGACACCGGGCCGTACGAGTGCGACGGCCTCGCCGCCTATCGTCGCGTACCGCTGGCGGTCGTGCTGCCCGAGACCGAGTCGCAGGTGCAGCGCATCCTGCAGGCCTGCCATCAATTGGGGATTCCGGTCGTGCCGCGCGGGGCCGGCACCAGCCTGTCGGGCGGTGCGATGCCGATGGCCGACGGGCTGGTGCTCTCGCTCGCGAAGTTCAAGAAGATCGTCGAGATCGATCCCTATGCGCGTACGGCCACGGTGCAGCCCGGCGTTCGCAATCTCGCGATCTCGGATGCCGCCGCGCCTTACGGACTGTATTACGCACCGGATCCGTCATCGCAGATCGCCTGCACCATCGGCGGCAACATCGCGGAAAATTCCGGCGGGGTGCACTGCCTGAAATACGGCCTCACGGTGCATAACGTGCTGCGCGTTCGCGCCGTCACGATGTCGGGCGAAGTCATCGAGTTCGGCTCACTCGGCCCCGACGCGCCGGGTCTCGACCTGCTCTCCGTGTTCATCGGCAGCGAAGGGATGTTTGGCGTGGTGACGGAAATCACGGTCAAACTCGTGCCCAAAGCGCAGACGGCGCAGGTCATCATGGCAAGCTTCGACGATGTGGAGACGGGCGGCAACGCGGTGGCCGCGATCATCGCCGCCGGCATCATCCCGGCGGGACTGGAGATGATGGACAGGCCCGCCACGCAGGCCGTCGAAGAGTTCGTGCACGCGGGCTACGATCTCGACGCCGCCGCCATCCTGCTCTGCGAGTCGGACGGCACGCCCGAAGAGGTCGCCGAAGAGATCATGCGCATCTCGCATGTGCTGCGAACGTCGGGGGCAACGCGCCTGCAGATTTCCCGCAGCGAAGAGGAACGGCTGCGTTTCTGGTCGGGCCGCAAGAACGCGTTCCCGGCCGCCGGACGCATCTCGCCGGACTATTACTGCATGGATGGCACGATTCCACGCCGCGCGATTGGGACATTACTCAAACGCATCGAGGGTATGGAACAACAGTACGGATTGCGCTGTATTAACGTCTTTCACGCGGGAGACGGCAACATGCATCCGCTCATTCTTTTCAACGGCAACGATCTCGACGAATGGCATCGCGCCGAAGCGTTCGGTTGCGACATTCTGGAGGCGTGCGTCGAGCTCGGCGGCACGATCACCGGCGAGCACGGCGTGGGCATCGAGAAGATCAACTCGATGTGCGTGCAGTTCTCGGCCGAGGAGCGCGATGCGTTCTTCGGTGTGAAGCGCGCCTTCGATCCGGTCGGTCTGCTCAATCCGGACAAGGGTATCCCGACACGGGCGCGCTGCGCCGAGTACGGCAAGCTGCACGTGCGCGGCGGTCTGCTGCCCCATCCCGACCTGCCGAGGTTCTGACATGCGGCCGCTGTCGGAATGGCTGCCGCACGACTGGCGGCAGCGGCTTTACATCATCATTTTCGAGGCCGACACGCGCGAGGGACGACTGTTCGACATCGCCCTGCTCGTCGCCATCGTCCTGTCGGTGTTCACGGTGATCGTCTCCAGCGTCCCGGCCGTACAGAACACGGCCGCGCTGCCGATGGCCATTCTCGAATGGTTCTTCACGCTGCTGTTCACACTCGAGTACATTGCCCGCCTGCTGAGCGCGCACCGGCCGATGCGGTATGCGCTGTCGTTCTACGGCATCATCGACCTGCTCGCCATCCTGCCCACGTATCTCGCGATTCTCGTGCCGGAACTGCACGGGCTGATCGACGTGCGGCTGCTGCGCCTGATGCGCGCCTTCCGGATCCTCAAACTCACCGCCTACGTGAACGAAGCCGGGATCCTCAGCATTGCGCTGTACAACGCACGCCGCAAGATCCTCGTGTTCCTGGGGTTCATCTCGATCATCGTGGTGATTTTCGGCACCCTCATGCACATCATCGAAGGACCCGAGCACGGCTTCACGAGTATTCCGGTCGGGATCTACTGGGCCATCGTCACGCTCACGACCACCGGCTATGGCGACGTGGTGCCCGTGACCGGGCTGGGCAAGGCGATCACGGGCTTCGTGATGCTGCTCGGCTACAGCGTGATTGCGATTCCGACCGGCATCATGGGCGCCGAGATCCATTCGGCCATGCGCAAGAAAACGATCACCACGCGCACCTGCGTGCAATGCCACACCGAAGGTCACGATCCCGACGCCAGCTACTGCAAGCACTGCGGCAGCGAACTGGGGCCCTATCAATCCGACATGCCACCGCCGCCAGAACCGAGCTGATGACCGACACGACCGCAACCAACTCGTCGACCGCACCGATCGCATCGACCTCGACGACTTCGCCGATCGACACGCTCGAGCGCTTCCGCGCCGTCATCGAGCAAGCCACGGCACGACGGGCGCCGCTGCAACTGCGCGGCGGCGGCACCAAGGCCTGGTACGGACAGCAGCGCGTGGGCGAGGTGCTCGATACGCGCGCATACAGCGGCATCGTCGCCTACGACGCCGCCGAGCTCGTCATCACGGCGCGCTGCGGTACACCGCTCGCCGACGTGGAAGCCGCGCTCGCCGACCGCAATCAGTTGCTGCCCTTCGAGCCGCCCTACTTCGGCCCGGGCGCGACGATCGGCGGTGTGGTGGCTGCCGGTCTGGCCGGGCCGCGACGCAGCGCGGTCGGCTCGGTGCGCGATTTCGTCCTCGGCGCGAAACTCATGGACGGACGCGGCCACGTGCTGAACTTCGGTGGTCAGGTGATGAAGAACGTCGCCGGCTACGACGTCTCGCGCATGCTCGCGGGATCGCTCGGCACGCTCGGTCTTATCCTGGAAGTCTCGCTCAAGGTGCTGCCGCAGCCGTTCGCCGAACTCACGCTGCAGTTCGAGATGAACGCCGTCGACGCCGTGCGCAAGCTCAACGAATGGGGCGGGCAGCCGCTCCCGATCACCGGCAGCGCATGGCGCAGCGATTTGCTGGTCATCCGTCTGGCGGGTGCGTCGGCCGCGATCAAGGCGGCACGCGTGAAGATGGGCGGCGAGCTGGTCGATGCGATCCACGCCGCGAAGTTCTGGCACGCCATCCGCGAGCAGACCGACAACTTCTTCGCCGATGCGGGACCGGGGCAGGCGCTATGGCGTCTGGCGGTGCCGTCGACGGCCGAGCCGCATCGCCTGCCTGGCAAACAGCTCATCGAGTGGGGAGGCGCGCAACGCTGGTGGATCACCGATGCGGACGCGCAAATCGTGCGCTCGGCCGCGCGGCAGGATGGTGGGCACGCCACGCTGTTCCGCTACGGCGAACCGGGCGTGAGCGTGTTCACGCCGTTGCCCGCGCCGGTCATGCGCATTCATCGCAACCTGAAATCGGTCTTCGACCCCGCGGGCATCTTCAATCCGGGACGGATGTATCCGGAGTTCTGAAGGGCGGACAACACAAGGCATGCCGTAATCGCATTGGCACTGTGCCGCCCGGCAACGATCACCGAATCCTCGCCTGCCGGCTCACCGTTTGACGTCCAGCAAACGCACGACTTCGTTCGCAAGCGTGCGCACGGCGCGCTCGACCTCACGCGTGAACGGCTGACCACCGTTGACCCGCAGGAAGTGATCGTAGCGCGTGGAGTTGGAGAAGAGACTGCCCGGCGCCACGCGAATCCCCTTCGCCAGCGCCGCATCGAACAGTTGCTCCGAGCTCACGCCCCCGGGCATCTCGACCCACAGGCTCAACCCGCCGGCCGGCAATGTCAGACGCGTGCCCGCCGGGAAGTACGTGGCAATGGCATCGGCCATCGCGGCGCGATGTTCGCGCAACTGCGCACGCAGCCGGCGCAGATGCCTGTCGTAACGCGGCGAGTCCATGAACTCGCCCATCGCGATCTGTGCGAGCGCCTCGTTGGGACGCGTCTGCGCGTACTTGAGCATCTCCACGCGCCACTGCCACTTGCCGCCCGCAATCCAGCCGAGCCGCATGCCGGGCGCCATGGTCTTGTGCAGCGATGCGCAGTGGATCACGTTGCCGGTGGTGTCCCATGAGCGAATCGCCGCCGGAATGTTGTCGTCGTCGCCGAGCGCCGAGTAGGTGTCGTCTTCGATGATGGCGATGCCGCGCGATTCCGCCCATGCGACCAGGCGCGCCTTGTGCGCGTCCGGCATCACCGAGCCCAGCGGATTCTGAAAATGCGGCACGACGATGACCGCCTTGATGTTGTCGTAAGTCTGGCTCGCCAGATCGAGCGCTTCGAGCGAGATGCCGGTCTGCGGGCTCGTGGGAATCTCGAGCGCGCGAATGCCCATGCTCTCGAGCGTTTGCAGCAGCGCGTAATACGTCGGCGATTCGACGGCAACCACGTCGCCGGCGCTCGCCACCGCGCGCAGCGCGAGATTGATCGCCTCGATGCAGCCGTGCGTGACGACAATCTCGTCCGGATTGATGCTCATGCGCGCTTCGAGCGCGCGCCTGGCAATGGCGGCGCGAAAGCGCGGCTCGCCGCCTCCGGGTGGGGGCTCGCCATAGAGCATCGGGTGATCGCGCAACGCCCGAATGGTCGCTTGCCGAAGTTCCGCCACGGGATAGAGCGATGCCGAACCGTGCGCCACCGCGAAGTTGACCTTGACGTTGGCCTGCAGACCGCGCGCAAGGATCGACGACACCCGCTGGTTGATGCCCACGTATTGCGCCAGGTCGGGCACCCACTCGCGCGGCTCGTCCACCAGGGCGAGACTCGCGCGCGCCGGCGTGCGCACGAAGTATCCCGAGCGCGGCCGTGCTTCGAGCACGCCCTGCGCTTCCAGATGGCGACACGTCTGTAACGCCGTCGACAGGCTCACCTGATGCCGCTCCATCAGCACGCGCACGCTCGGCATGCGATCGCCGGGTGCGAGCGTGCCGGCCTCGATCGCGCGGCGGTAATGATCGGCGAGTTGGCGGTAGAGCGGCGTGCGCTCGGAGTGGCCGGATTGCGCGCCCGCGCCGGACGCGCGGGCGGTGGGTGCGGTGGGTGTCGATGCCGCCGGCCGCGCGACGTCAGCCCCGTCGAGCGGAGGCGCGGCGGTCGTAGCGGGGGTGGCAGCGGAGATGGCGGGGGCGGTAGGGGTGGCGGCTTCCATGCGCAGATCATCTGACATTGCACACGACCATAACAGATACAGATTCGTTGAATCGGCATCGTAACAGATTGCCGGAAACCCCTCTGTTCTGGCTGAAACCGTGGATCTGTGTGCCTACCGGGGCGGGGCGGCGACCGATACGCTGTACTCACCTGTTCAACGCCCCGGAGAGTGTCATGTCAAAGCGCCCGACTTCCCTCGTTTCCGACGATTTTGGCCTCGCGCGAGGCGGCCGGGCGGCCGGTGCATCGCAGCGTGCCACCGGCCTCGCCGACGACGCCTTGCCGCAACGTCTCACCCTCCCCCGTGGCCTGGCGTTCCACGTGTATGCCCGCGAAGGGGCGATCTTCCATGTGCGACGCGGCCGCGTGCAACTCACGCCCGCCCCGCGATGGCTGGCTTCCACCATGTGGACGACGCCGGTGCGCATGCCCGCCGGCGACGCCTACGTGGTCGAGACGACCGGCTGGCTGCTGATCGAGAGCGAGGAAGGCGCGGAAGTCGCGTGCCATGACGTCGAGCCCGAAGATCGAGCGACATGGCTCGCAAAGGTATGGCGCGGCTTGCGCGCATCGCTTGCGCGCTGAGCATCGCGCTCACCGCCCGGGTGACGTTCGCCGCTGGGCGCCTGCTCTCTGGCGTCCGGCGTCTGGGTCTGATACCCGCCGTCCACCGCTGGCTGCCTCGCGGCCTGCTCCCCGTCACGTAGCGTCCTGCTGCCGGGTGTTTTCTTCCACCGCCGGCTACCCGCTCCGACTTCAGGCCGGCAACAGTTTCTCGATATCCGCCCGAATCGCGTCCGGCTTGACGGTCGGCGCGTAGCGCGCCACCACGCGGCCCGATGCGTCGACAAGGAACTTGGTGAAGTTCCACTTGATCGCCTTGGTGCCGAGCACGCCGCGCCTTTCCCGCGTCAGAAACTGGTACAGCGGCGCGGCATCCGGCCCCTTGACGTCGATCTTGGCGAACATCGGAAACGTCACGTGAAAGCGCAGATCGCAGAAGCTGCGAATCGCCTCGGCGTCGCCCGGTTCCTGCTTGCCGAACTGATTGCAGGGGAACGCGAGCACTTCGAGCCCGCGCGGGCCCAGTTGCTCGTACAGCGTCTGCAGGCCGGCGTACTGCGGCGTGAAGCCGCATTCGCTCGCCGTATTGACGATGAGCAGTACCTTGCCGCGATACCGCGACAGGCCGACGGTCTCGCCCGCGAGCGTGTCGACCGAAAAATCGTAGATCTGCTGTGAGTCCGCGCTCATCTCTGGCTCCCTGTGGATGTCGGCATGGCGCAGTCTGCCACAAGCCGTGCGGCACGGCGCGCCCGGCATGGCGATGGCAATGCCGGCAACGTCGCCGAGGCGCTCCCCGCACCGGCTCCCCGGCGCCACGGACGTCGGGTAGCACCTCGTTTTTTCCGGGGTAGCACCTGCGCGTCCGCCACGGCTATAATCGTTGACCGACAACGTCATGCAGACGTCCTCCAAGTATCAGCGACACCCTCGAACCCGCCTCATGTCGACCATCGCCGCACACCTCGACGACGTCCTGTCCCGGATTGCCCAAGCCACCGCGGACGCTGGCCGACCGGCGGGCAGCGTGCGCTTGCTTGCCGTATCGAAGACGTTCGGCGCCGATGCCGTGCGCACCGCCGCAGCAGCCGGCCAGCGGGCCTTCGGCGAGAACTACGTGCAGGAGTCGCTCGACAAGATGGCGACCCTCGCGGGCGAGACCGTCGGGGGCGAAGCGCTCGAATGGCATTTCATCGGCCCGCTGCAGAGCAACAAGACCCGGCCCGTGGCTGAACATTTCGCCTGGGTGCATTCCGTCGATCGGTTGAAGATCGCGGAGCGCCTGAGCGCGCAGCGTCCGGCCGGCATGCCCCCGCTGCAGATCTGTCTACAGATCAACATCAGCGGCGAGGCCAGCAAGAGCGGCGTGCCGCCCGAGGACGCGCCCACAGTCGCGCGCGCCATCGCGGCGCTGCCGAATCTGCGACTGCGCGGGCTAATGGCGATCCCGGAGCCGGAGACCGATCCGGCACGCCAGCGCGCGCCGTTCCGTGCCGTGCGCGAGTTGTTCGACGCGCTGCGCGCCGACGGGCTCGCGCTCGACACATTGTCGATGGGCATGTCCGGCGATCTAGAAGCGGCAATTGCCGAAGGTGCGACAATGGTTCGCATCGGCACAGCGATTTTTGGCGCACGCGATTACGGCCCCCGGGCGTGATCCTCGTGCGGCCCCCGGCGGCGGCGTCCGGGGACCGATGCGGCGGCAGACGCGTCGCTACGGTTCGCCGCGGCAACAGGTAGTGACGGTTACGACATACGCAACGCAAAGGATGGTTATGAGAATTGCATTCATCGGCGGCGGCAACATGGCCAACGCCTTGATCGGCGGACTCGTCAAGCGCGGCACGGCCCCGCGCGACATTCTCGCGATCGACGTCAACGAATCGACCCGTGAGGGCCTCGCCAAGCAATACGGCGTCGAAACCGCCGGTGCACCGAACGATCGCCTGCGCGACTACGACACACTCGTGCTGGCCGTCAAACCGCAGGTGCTCAAGGACGTCGCGCAGGCGCTTCAGCCGCATCTGAACGGACAGTTGGTCATCAGCATTGCCGCCGGAATACGCGCGTCGGACCTGGCACGCTGGCTCGGCGGACACAACCAGATCGTGCGCTGCATGCCGAACACGCCGGCGCTCATCGGCATGGGTATCACCGGGCTGGCCGCACTCTCGGGGGTGGACTCGGATCAGCGCAAGCGCGCGGAGAATGTGCTGAGCGCGGCCGGTCAGGTTGTCTGGGTGGAGAAGGAGAGCCAGCTCGACGCGGTGACCGCCATCTCGGGCAGCGGCCCGGCCTACGTGTTCTATTTCATCGAAGCGCTGGAGCAGGCGGCCAAAGAGCTGGACTTCTCGCCCGAGCAAGGGCGTCAGCTTGCCATCGCGACGTTCACGGGGGCCTCGCAACTGGCCGCCCAGTCGAGCGAACCGGTAAGCGTGCTGCGTGAGCGCGTGACGTCCAAGGGCGGTACGACGTTTGCCGCACTGAGTTCGTTCGATCGCGACGCCATCAAGGACGCGATCGTGCGCGGCGTGCATGCCGCGAACAAGCGGGCAAAGGAACTGGGCGACGAACTGGGCGACAAACCGAACGACGCCTGACACCTGGCGTCACCCATCGTGCCATCACGGGAACCGCGCGACGCACGGCGCGGGTGCGGTTCCCAATCCCTCGAACGTCCGCCGCCTCTCTCTCGTCGCTTGGCAACACAGGCGCACCTGAAGCGCCGACAGCGACACGTCAGCACACCACGCACACGCCTTCCACGCGCGCCGAAGGCTCAACTCTGTGCAACGAGCAGGTAGTGCCCGGCGATCCCCGCGAAGACCGCGGCGCCGAGCCAGTTGTTGTGGCGGAACGCAGCGAAGCAAGGCATGCGCTCGCGGCCGCGAATGAGAAAGTAGTGATAGATCGCGAAGCTCACGGCCACCGCCATGCCCAGCCAGAACGGCCAACCGAAGCCGAGCAGCACGCCCACGCCCGCCTGAATCCCGAGCGCAACGGCGTAGCAGATCATGATCGCAATCACGTCGAAGCGGCCGAAGGTGATGGCCGACGTCTTGATGCCGATTTTCAGATCGTCGTCGCGATCGACCATCGCATATTCGGTGTCGTACGCCACCGACCAGAACACGTTCGAGAGCAGCAGCACCCACGCGAGCACCGGCACCTGGTTCTGCACGGCGGCGAACGCCATCGGAATGCCGAAACCGAACGCCACGCCCAGATACGCCTGCGGGATGGCGAGAAAACGCTTGGTGAACGGATAGGTGCCCGCCACGAACAGCGCCGGAATCGACAGCCACTTGGTGAGCGCGTTGAGCGGCAGGATCAGCACGAAGCTCACGATGGCAAGCGTGGCCGCCACCGCCACCGCTTCCCACGCATGGATACGGCCCGACGTGATCGGGCGCTCCTTCGTGCGCTTGACGAACTTGTCGAAGTCGCGGTCGGCGTAGTCGTTGATCGCACAGCCGGCCGAGCGCATCAGGAAGGTGCCGAGCGTGAAGATCGCCACCATCCATGGCTCGGGATGCCCGTTCGACGCGATCCACAGCGCCGAGAGCGTCGGCCACAACAGCAGCACCGTGCCGATCGGCTTGTCGAGACGAACGAGGCGGAAATACAGCGGGAAGCGTTGAGCGAGCAACATGGGCGTCACACGGGAAGACTGGTGGCGACATTGTAGGCCACCGGCCGGCGGCTCGCCAATCGCGCGCCCCGGAACCGGTCGCGACGCGTCACCAGATCCAGAACATCAACAGCCAGAGCCAGTTGACGAGGGCCAGCGCGGCCACCACGCCGGTCATCCCGGCCAGCCGCCGTGCGAACGAGCGCGTATGCCGCCCGGTCACACGCCAACCCAGCCAAAGGCTCCAGAGCGTGGTCGCCACGAGAATCGCGGCGCGCACGTCGTTTGCCCAGTACACCGGCAGGTGCTCGGCGCGCAGCAGGCTGATCGTGGTCGCCGACAGGCCGATGAATACGCCGGCGCCGGCAATCGGGATAAGCGACTGCACCAGATGGTTGAAGCGCGACGTCCGCCACGGCCCCATCGCACGGTTGGCAAGCGCGAAGATGATCGTGAACGCCAGGCCGAGGAGCAGACCGTTGCCGAGGATGTACGCGACGACCATGCCGCCGTCGAGCCACGTGAACACGTCGCTCTGGTCGGGATAGTTGGTGAAGACGAACCACGGCGCGTTCGTCTCGAACGGCCACATGATGTTGCGGTCGATGAGCCACGTGGCGATCGCGGTCTTGGTCGCGACGAACCACGGGTTGACCGTCCAGTGGAAAGCGCCGATGGCCACGCCGAGCAGGCCGTACATGACCAGCACGCTATCCCAGACGCTGTTGTTCTCGGTCGCGCCGAACGTCACGATCTCTTCGCTCGGCGAGCGGCTCACGAGCGAAATGGCGTCGCGATGACCGGCGCAGCGGCCACACATGTGGCACTGCGCCCCACCCTTCATATTGCGCAGCGGCACGAGCGGCGCGCAGTTGACTGGAATGATCCTGCGACCGTTGGTGTGATACGACTGACGCCAGGCGTCTTCGTTGACCTTGAAGTGGAACGGCGCGAGACGCGCCAGCAGCGAGAACACGCCATTGACCGGGCACAGGTACTTGCACCACACGCGCTTGTCGCGGCCGTAGAAGTAGCCGATCACCATGGCGCCGACCGTCGAGCCGCCCAGCACCAGCAGCACGGCCTTCGGGTACTGGTACACGCTCACCATCTGCCCGTAGAGCGTGGTGCCGGCAAAAGCCACGAAAGGCCAGCCGCCCCAACGCATCCAGCGCGGAATGGCGCGACCGCGCCCATGGCGGCTCGCCAGTTCGGAGAGCGTGCCTTCCGGGCACAGCACGCCGCACCAGATGCGCCCCATGAGCACCATGCTGAGCAGCACGAACGGCCACCAGATGCCCCAGAACGTAAATTGCGCGAAAACAGTGAGGTTGTTCAGGATGTGCGCCGTTTCGTCGGGAAGCGGCAGCATGACAGGCACGCAGATGAGGAACGCATACACGAGCACGATGACCCACTGCACGCCACGTATCAGCTTGCCGTGGCGTTGCATCCAGAGGCCCAGGCGGGCCAGTCGGTTCGGGACAGGTATGGCGATGCTCATGCTCAACTCGTACGTCGGGGGATTGCCTTGCCGGGCAGACGGATCTCGTGATTTCCGGGAAATGCGCGTCCGTTCAACCCATTCAACGTGCCGGACGGAAACCCCTCCGACACGCGTTGCCCGCTCAGGCGGGCTTGACCTGCTTTGCCGGTGCGCCCGCTCGCTTGAGCAGCGCCCAGATGAACACCCAATACACGGCATACACCAGCAGATTCATGCCGGCCGGATGCGCGCGGTAGCCGGTGAGCGTTGCCACCAGACTGCCGAACGGGCTGGCGTCGTCAAGAATCGCGGAAGTATCCCATAGTTGGTCAACCAGCGTAGGCACGAGCTCCAGCGAGATCAGGCGATCGAGCCCCGATTCGAGCAGGCCTGCGGCCAGGAACAGCAGCATGATTTCGGTGACGCGGAAGAACAGGCGCCACGAGAAGATCTTGCCACCGAGCTGCAACAGCCAGAACGTGATGAGCGCGAGCGCGAAACCGATCAGCACGGCCATCCACATCGAGAGCGGCACGCTGCCCTGCTGGCCGAAGCCGATGCCGTACAGGAAGATGGCCGTCTCGCTGCCTTCGCGGGCGATGGCCAGCGCAACCAGCACGAGCACGCCCCACCAGGTGCCCTGATCGTGATTCCTCTGCAGCGACGATTCCATGTCGCGCTTGAGCGTTCGTCCGTGGCGCTTCATCCAGAACACCATCTGCACGATGAGCACGCAGGCGATGAGCACCATCGCCGTCTGGAAGTAATCCTGGGCGTCGCCCGAGAGCACTTCGGTAAAGCCGACGAGTGCGGCGCCCAGCGCCACAGCCGCGGCGATGCCCAGTGCGACGCCGGCCCAAAGATAAGGCAGGCCGCGTTTGGCCCCGTGATCGGGGTTGGCCAGCCAGGCGTGGAGAATGCCTACGACCAGCAATGCCTCGACGCTTTCGCGCCAGACGATGAACATGACCTGACCCATCGTGCGATTCCTCTTGTGTTGCTTGTCTTACCGTGTGACGGACACGACTTCCGCGGGCCTATTTGGCGACGATCACGCCCTGCGCCTGCTGATGGAAATCGTCGAAAAACTTGTACTCGCCCGGTTGCAGCGGGGCGATCACGACGAACGACTGCGCGCCCGGTGCGAGCACCTTTTCCTTGCGCAGTTGCAGACTCTCGAATTCCACGGCGTTCGATCCGGTGTTGTGCACCTCGATCTTGATGCGCTTGCCGGCCGGCACCTCGATGCGCGCCGGATTCAACTTGCCGTTGTTCATTTCCAGCTTGAACGTGGGCAGTTCGTCCGCACGGGCGAGCGACGGAGCGCCGAGCGCGAACAAGGTCGCCACGAGAGCCGCCATCGTGGCCAGCAGGCGCGCGATGCGTTGATTCATCCTTCTGCTCCAAACGAAAACAGCGCTGACCCGCAAGTCAACGCTGCATCAAGGTTGTCCGGGGACTTAATAGCCACCCTTCTTGCCAACGCCGACGAACACGAATTCGCTCGTCTTCGTGATCGGCTTGAACCACGGGCCCACGCCCGTTTCCTTGTCGACGTGGCGACCGAAGCACCACGGGCCCATGCCGCCGTGCGCCGCGTGAGCGCCCGCTGCCGGCGCGCCCGCGCCCATCTTGCAACCGAACTCGGCGAGCGTACCCGGCGCGTTCACGACCATCGTCAGCGTGTACTTGCCCGGACCGTCGAGCTTGACGTTGTCGCCGTAGTGCGGGCCGTCGGTCGCGACCATCGGCATCAGCAGACCTTCGATGACCTTCGTGCCGTCGACCTTTTTCAGCTTGTAGGTGATTTCCAGCCCCGGAATCCAGTCGCCTTCGGCGTAGCCGTTCGGGTTCTTGGCAATGGCGTGAATGTCGGCCTCGAGGTGGATGTCCGACGCCTTGGCGTCGCGCATCATGCCGGCCGGTTCCATCGTGACCGGCTGGAGATAGACGGAGTTGATTTCCATACCCGCCACATTCAGCGGTTTGCCGATCGGATACTCGGCGGCCTGCGCCATAGTGGCCGCACCGGCAAGCAGCACCGCTGCCACGAGGGATTTCACGCGCATACACACTCCAGTAGGGTGAAGAAGTTAATGCAAACAATTCTCACTAATTTTATCACCAACGCCACACGCAGACAAACGCCTGAAACCGAGAAGGCATGGGGGAAAGCGGGAGAATTGGGGCCGAGCGCCGCCCGGACGGGGCGCCTGGCGGATTCTTAGGGCGCGGTTACGAAAAATTACCGTGGCGCGACACCCTCACGGCAGCACGCCGCCCCGGTCGATCTTGCGCGCGAGCACCACCGACGTCGTCGTGCGGGTCACGCCATCGATTTCGCCGATGGTGTCGAGCAGCGCGTCGAGTTGATCGGCCGAGGCCGCATGCAGCCAGGCGACGTAATCGAACTCGCCGCTCACCGAGCACAGCAGATGAATTTCCGGCATCTTGTTCAGGCGTCGCATCACGTCGCGCCCCGAGCGCGGTTGCACGCTGATGCCCACGCAGGCCTGCAGACCGCCGCCGGCGGCATCCTGCCCCAGCCGCACGGTGTAGCCGGCGATGACGCCCGCACGCTCCAGGCGGCCGAGGCGCGCGAGCACCGTCGTGCGCGCCACGCCAAGACGGCGCGCCAGATTGGCGGTGCTCTCGCGCGCGTTCACGCGCAGCAGCGCGAGCAGATTGCGGTCGAGTTCGTCGAGCGAAGTGGAGGACAGCGTCATTGCGCTTCGCCTTGAGAGCCGACGTCGCTGGCGTGCATCGTCGGCGCGCTCCCGACGGCCGCGCCGGTGCGCGGCATGCCGCGGAAATACGATGGGCCGTTGTTCAAGGCCCCGCTGCCCCTGTTACGGCGGCCGTCGGGCGAGGCAAGGCGTATGCGTGCAGTCGTGGTCGTCATGGTGGTCGTCACGGCGGGCGGGAGCAAGGTGTGGCCTGCGGCCCGCGCAATAACGGGCGTGTCGGCAGCAATGCGCGATTATAGAGCCCGCACACTCGCTTCGAGCCGATTGTCATCCGCCTTCAAGAGATACGATGACAATGCCGTCATGCAACGTCCCCTCAATCGAGTGTTGAAGCGCTCTCACGCATGCACCGGGCGGTCGCTGCAGCGCCGCCACCGCGACTTACCCCTTGCTCCGTCAATGCCATGGCCAAGGGTATCCCCGCAACGCCGCGCTATTGACAACGCCGTTTCGCGTTGCGCAAAATCACATCACTTATATGACGACGTACAAGAAAGACCCTCCACGGCTGCCGCGGATGTCACGAGCGTAGCGGTATAGCGTGGCGCGTCGGCCCCGAACGTCACCGGAGACAGGCGTTTGCCATGCATTTCTCGTTCAATTTCGCCCCGCTGCTGCCTTATTGGCCGGTTTTCCTGGAAGGTGCGTGGCTCACGTTGAAGATGACCGTGCTGGCCGTGGTCATCGGCACGGCAGCGGGCACGCTGGTCGCGTTCGCCAAGCGCAGCCGCCGTCGCTGGCTCTCGCGCCTGTGCGGCATCTACATCGAATCGGTGCGCAACACACCGTTCCTCGTGCAGATTTTCCTGTTGTACTTCGGGCTGGCCAGCATCGGCGTGCACATGCCGACGTTCGCCGCCGCCGTCATCGCCATGGTGATCAATATCGGCGCATACGCGGCCGAGATCATTCGTGCGGGTCTGGAGGCGGTGCCGCGCGGGCAGATCGAAGCGGCCGAGTGTCTCGGCCTGTCGAAGTGGCGCATCGCGTGGCATGTGATGCTGCAGCCGTCCATCGAGAAGGTCTATCCGGCGCTCACCACGCAGTTCATTCTGATGATGCAGGCCTCGGCCATGGCCTCGCAGATTTCCGCCGAAGAACTCACGGCCGTGGCCAACACGGTGCAGTCGGACACCTTCCGTTCGCTCGAGACGTACATCGTGGTCGCGGCGCTGTACCTCGTGCTTTCGCTGCTCGTGAAGCTCGTGGCTTGGGCCGCGGGCGAGTACTTCTTCAAACGCCGCCGCACCGTGCGACGCGCGGCAGCGCAAACCGCGCAGGCAGCACGCCGACGCGCCGCTGCCTCGCGCGCCGCGGCGCAAGCCGGCCCCGACGCCTCGGGAACCAACCCTGCGCAACGGAGCGCGTCATGATCGGCAACTTTACCTGGACCTATTTCGGCTATCTGGTGCTGTCCATCGGCTGGACGCTGGTGCTCTCGCTCATCGCCTTCGTTCTCGGCAGCGCGGGCGGCTTCCTGGTGATGCTCGCGCGCATCTCGCCGCGCCGCTGGCTGCGTCTGCCGGCACAGGTATTCATCGAGGCGATTCAGGGCATTCCGCTGCTGATCCTGCTGTTCATCGTCTACTTCGGCCTGTCGGTCTACGGCTTCGAGTTGCCCGCCATCGTGGCCGCCGCCCTCGCGCTGATGGTCTACACGAGCGCCTACCTCGGCGACATCTGGCGCGGCTGCGTGGAAGCCATGCCGCGCGCGCAATGGGAGGCGGCGGAATGCCTGTCGTTCTCGCGCTGGCAGACGCTGCGGCTCGTGATCATCCCGCAGGCGGTGCGCCTGTCGCTGCCGCCGACCATCGGTTTTCTGGTGCAGATCATCAAGATGACGTCGCTCGCGTCGGTGATCGGCTTCGTGGAGCTCACCCGCGCGGGACAGATCATCAACAACTCGATATTCCAGCCCTTCCTCGTGTTCTCGCTGGTGGGGGTGTTCTATTTCCTGCTGTGCTACCCGCTCTCGCGCTGGAGCTCGCTACTCGAGGACAGGCTCAATGTCGGCAATCGTTAAGGTCAGTCAGATTCACAAGCGCTTCGGCGACAACCCCGTGCTCAAGGGCGTGTCGTTCGAAGTGGAGCGCGGCAAGATGGTGGCGATCATCGGCGCGAGCGGCTCGGGCAAGAGCACCGCACTGCGCTGCATCGACCGCCTGGAGACCATCGACGACGGCTCCATCGAAGTGTGCGGCATTCGCGTGGAAGATCCGCATGTCGACTTGCATCAACTGCGACGCGAAGTGGGCATCGTCTTCCAGAGCTACAACCTGTTTCCACACCTGAGCGTGCGCGAAAACATCATGCTAGCGCTGCGTCACGTCAAGCGCATGCCGCGCGGCGAAGCGGAGGACGTCGCCAAGCGAGTGCTTGCACAGGTGGGACTCTCGGACAAGGCCGACAGCTACCCGGAACAGCTCTCGGGCGGTCAGCAGCAGCGCGTGGCGATTGCGCGCTCGCTCGCCATGTCGCCGAAGGTCATGCTGTTCGACGAGGTGACGTCCGCGCTCGATCCGCAACTCACCGGCGAAGTCCTGCGCGTGATGGAAGACCTCGCCGCCGACGGCATGACGATGCTGCTCGTCACGCACGAAATGGCGTTTGCCAAGCGCGTGGCCGATCAGATCATCTACATGCATCAGGGCAAGGTGTGGGAAGTCGGTCCGGGCGAAATGCTCGACAACCCGCAAACGCCCGAACTGCGCGCGTTCCTCGCGAACGGGCTGTAAGCACGCCACCTCGACAGACATCACAAGGAGACCACCGCATGAAACTCAAGACGCTCTTCACGCAGGCCTGCGCCGCCGTTCTGCTCGGCGCGATGGCGCACACGGCGCTGGCCGATCAGCTCGACGACATCAGGAAGGCGGGCAAGATTCGCGTGGCCATCGCGATGGGCACGCCGCTGTACTCGTATGCCGACGCCAATCTGAAGCCCGTCGGCTCGGACGTGGAGACGGCCGAGTTGCTGGCGAAGGATCTGGGGGTGAAGCTCGACATCGTGTCCGTCACCAACGCCGCGCGCGTGCCCACGCTGCAGGCCAATCGCGCCGACATCGTGGTCGCCGACTTGTCGATCACGCCCGAGCGTGCGCAGGTGGTCGACTTCTCGGTGCCGTACGCCGTCATCTCGATCATCGTGGGCGGGCCCAAGAGCATCGCCATCAAGGGTTACGAAGATCTGAACGGCAAGCGCATCGGCCTCACGCGCGCGACCGTCAACGACACGCTGACCACGCAGAACGCCAAGGGTGCGCAGATCGTGCGCTATGAGGACGACGCCACGCTGATCACGTCGATGGTGACCGGCCAGGTGGATATCTTCTCGAGCACGCCGTCGAACCTGGGCGAGATGCAGAAGCGCGCGCCGGACAAGAACCTCGAGTTGAAATTCGCGCAGAAGGAGTTCGACCTGGGCATCGCGCTGAACAAGAACCAGCCCGCGCTCAAGGACTGGATCAACAACTGGGTGAAGGCCAATCTCAAGAACGGCAAGCTCAATGCCATCTACAAGAAATACCACGGACGCGATCTGCCCGAGAGCGTGACGAAGGCCGCTGCGTAAGTCTCGAACGCGCTTCGAGCCGGCTCGCGCGCGTGCTTCGCGGCGCGGGCCGGCGGTCATTGGAACGCAACGGTAAGCCTTGCAAACCGCGACATGGTGTCGCAGGTTGGCGCATCGGAATCGCTGGCCTGACTTTCCGGAAAGGGGTAAGTTAGCGGCTTGCTGTCGAAAGACTCGTCTGCATCACGCCATCCGATGACTTCCCTGCCCTGCGCCGATTCGACCTTATTGCCTGACCACGCACCTCTCGTCGCGCGAAGCAATCGCATCGCTCGCTCCCGCCATGCCGCACTCGGCACACTGGCGCTTGCACTGACGGCATTCGTCGCACCGGCAACCGCTGCCGGCGACATCGAAGCGGGCAAGACGCTGTTCGCATCGCGCTGCGCGTCGTGCCACTCGGTCGGCCCGATGGCGGCATCGGGCTTTGGGCCGCAGCTCAACGGCATCGCGAATCGCCACGCTGGCAGCCTGACCGACTTCGAGTATTCGAAAGCGATGAAGCAATCGGGCATCGTCTGGGACGACAAGACCCTCGCCGCCTTCATCGCCAACCCCGGCAAGATAGTGCCCGGCACCAAGATGCGCTTCTGGGGCATTGGCAACGAACGCAAGGTCGCCGACCTCATCGCCTATCTGCATACGTTCAAGTGACGCGACGAATGCGTCGTCCGGCCGCCTGACGCATTCTTAGCAAGCGCGCCGCCCGCGCAATGGGCTCAATACAGCGCGATATACGGTGGAGAAAACAATAACGGCGCCGGATTGCTAAACGGGCTTCAACACGGCCAGAACGACGATCGCCAGCGCCGTGGCGATTGCAGCGGGTGCGGCGTACCGCAAGACCGGCGCGCGAGGCGTATCGCCCCCGCGTTCCATGCGCCGCAGCGTGCCGGCCAATACGCCGTGCAGCGCCGACAGCCCCACCACCAGCACCAGCTTGACCATCAGCCAGACGGCGCCGAACCAGTGCCCCGCGACCGCGATCGCCGGCCCCGTGATCCATACGAGCGCGAGCGCCGGCGTGGTCACTCGCTGATCCCAGCGACGAGCGGCGCGCAGGAGCACGAGATTGTCCACCGTCACACACCAGGCGAGCATCATCGCCCCGGCCACGAAGGTCATCACCGACGCAATATGCAGCGCCTTGATCGCGAGGTAGATCATTGGGCTGCCTGCTTGCGACCGAGCCACACGACGCTGGTGAAGCCGCAGAACGGAATCATCGCGGAGATTACGAGCCGGACAACTTCCGAGCGCTTCCATCCCCCGCTCGCCGCCACGCCGAACACCATCCAGAGATAGGCGACAAAGGCGACGCCGTGCACCGGCCCCAGCCATTTGACGGCGACGGGCATTCCGCCCAGATGCTTGAGCGGCACGGCGATGCAGACCAGCAACACGAGGGTCGTCGCCTCGACAGCCGCCATGAGGCGGAGATTTCGCAGGGAATTCGTATCGGTGTCCATGGAGACGATGCGCTCATCGGAAGATCGAGTCTCATTGTCCGGTCGGACGGCGAAATGCGCCATTGGCTAAAATGCCATCGTTCAACGGATTTCAGCCAATCAATTTCATGCATACGGTTGCGGTGCTTCTGCTCCCCGGCTTCGTCGCTTTCGACATGACGATCCCCGGTGAGATTTTTTCGCGGGTCGAGGCGCCGGGCGTCGGTCGACCCTATCGGGTGTCGCTGTGCGCCGAGACGCGACGCGTCGAAAACGAATTCTTCCGTGCCGAAATCGAGCACGGGCTGGACTGCCTTGCGCAGGCGGACACGATCGTCGTGCCTGGCATCATCGATCTCGACGCGCCGGTCTCCCCGAAAGTGCTGACGACGTTGCGCGATGCGGCAGCGCGTGGCGCGAGGTTGGCCTCGATATGTTCCGGAGCGTTCGTGCTTGCCGCTGCCGGCCTGCTCGACGGCAGACGAGCCACGACACACTGGCTGGCGGCGGCGGAGTTGGTGCGGCGCTACCCGGCGATCGAGGTCGACCCCGCCGTGTTGTTTGTCGACGAGGGGGACGTGCTGACGTCGGCGGGTGCGGCGGCGGGAATCGACTTGTGCCTGCACCTCGTGCGCCGCGACTACGGAGCGGCGGCGGCGGCCGATGCCGCCCGCCTTGCGGTAGTGCCGCTCGCGCGAGATGGCGGGCAGGCACAGTTCATTCGTCACGACACGCCCATGCCGCCGCCGTCCTTGCAGCCGCTTCTCGAGTGGATTCGACGGCAGTTGAAGGCACCGCTAACGCTCGACGCCATCGCGCGTCACGCCCATACCAGCACACGGACGCTGAGCCGGCGGTTCGTCGCCGAAACGGGAATGCCACCGCTTCAGTGGGTGCTTGCGGCGCGCGTGCGGCGCGCTCAGGAGTTGTTGGAGACGACGGATCTGTCGATCGAGGCAGTTGCGCACGAAGTCGGCTTCGGATCGGCAACGTCGTTGCGCGAGCACTTCCGCCGTATCGCCGGGACGTCACCGGTCCAGTACCGCAAGAGTTTCGCATCGACGCTCCGCCGCGCTTAGGCGCAGCGTTCGTCGGCGCGGCAATCGCGGAAGACCGTCACTTGCTATCTGCTCTGAGGAAGCCGCTTTAGCGCCGCAGGCGCGGGAATGGCCTTCCACGCCATCAGGTCCTTTTCCACTTGCGGGCCGTTGGCACTCAACCACTCGCTCATGGCGGGTCCAGCCGGTTTTCCGTAGACCCGATGCGAATACACCACGACGACGCCCGTGCCGTCGAGCAACAGGAAACGGGCGAACGCGACTTCCAGGAATGTCTGTGCGCCCAGCACCGCAACGACGAGATGCTCCGCCGGACTGTCGGCGGTTCGCGCCTTCGAATCGGTACGCAGGATCTTGCCACTGCGCTGGTAGTTGCTCAGCACCTTGTTTGCCACCTCGGCCAGTTGCTCGCCGGTCGAGACCCCGTCGTGGACGTTGACGGTGACCATGTCGGTCCACGAGGCCAGATCGGTCTGCCCCTTCGGCGTGAATTCGTTCTGACCGTCTTTCGACCATCGATGCTCGTACTCGACGCCACGGAATGCCACGGCCGCCGCGGGCGCCGCAGACGCTTGCGATGACGCCGGGGCGCTCGACGCCCATGGCGACAGGACTGCACAAGCCAAAGCCAGAACTGCGCGACCGACGGCGCGATGGGACGCCATGTCTTCCTCCTGACGACTCGTATGTAGATGACCCGGCGCACCCTCCGGGCGAAATGTGCAACGGTGTGCAAATTCCGCCCGGCGTTTCCGAGGAACGCGACGGTCCGGAAGCGTTTGATGATGGCACACAATATGCGGCGGTGTGGAACGCGTGGCGAAGTCTCTTCGCCGAGCGCCTCTCTATCCGGTCTCACTGCCCGCCAGTGACGCCCCCTTTCGGAGGAATCCACCATGCAGACACACCCATCGCAACAATCGCGTTCACCGTCAGGACAGTTCCTGCGCGACGTGATGACTCGCGATCCGGCATTCGTCCGCCGCGAGGACACGATTCAACACGCCGCGAAACTGATGGCGGATCTGAACATCGGTGCGTTGCCGGTATGTGCGGACGGCCACCTGGAAGGCATGATCACCGACCGCGACATTTCGGTCCGGTGCGTGGCTTCCGGCAAGCGCGCCAATTCCAAGGTCGGCGACGCCATGTCGGACGGCGCGCAATGGTGCCGTGAGGACGACACCGTCGAGGACGCCTGCGACACCATGTGCCGCGAGCAGATCCGCCGCATGCCGGTCGTCGACGACAACAAGAAGTTGGTCGGCATGGTATCGATGGGCGATATCGCGACCAAGGTCGCCGACGAAGCCACGTGCGGCAGGATAGTCGCCGAAGTGTCAGTCCCGTCAGCGCCGAACCGCTGACGTGAGGATGGATCGTCATGTCCGCCAAAGCCGGTGAAAAAGCCGAGAAAACGGGAGACTTCCGCTGCGCGCACTGCCATCGCACAACACACGTGACGAAGGGGCACACGATTCCCCGCTGCCCCCATTGCGGCCACGCGGCGTTCGATACGCGACGCAACGAACCATGACGCTGCCCGGGCCGTCCGCGTACGCGCCGTTGCCCTGCCCGCGGCAACAGCGCTCCATTGCGTAAGCCGCAGCCGACACCGGTGGCTCGGGCATGCCGCCAACCGGACGCGCTCAGGCGTATTGAGCCAGTCCGTTGCCGAGCGACCAGTTCTCCTTTCTGACCTCGATGAGGTTGATGAGCACGTCCTCCGGCCGCACCCCGGGATTTTCGCCGAGCAGTTCCACGGTTCGTCTGAACAGGGCCTTCTTCTGCTCGAAGGTGCGGGTGTCGGACGCTGAAATCTGAATGAAGATAACGTCCTCACTACGCGCGATACCGAAATAGGACGCGCCGTAGCGGAAGTTTGCGGCGTCGTGTTCCGTGATGGTCATGAACTGGTCGTCCTCGGGGACACTGAACGTTTCGCGCAGCGCGCGATAGAGGCTGTCGAAGATCCCTTGACGGTAGGCTTCCGTCTTGCCGGTACGCAACGAGATGTGGGCCAAAGGCATGTGAACTCCCTTTCGTTGAAAGAGGTTTCACATTAGGGGGCCTCTGTTATATTCACAACATATGATTGGGAATATCAGTAATAACAAATAAAAATGACAGTGCGCCCGCTCGACCTCGATGCCGTTCAAGCGTTTGTCCGTATCGCGGACCTGGGCAGCTTCACGCGTGCGGCGGAAGCCATGCAAACGACGCAGGCAGCCGTCAGCCTGAAGCTTCAACGGCTCGAACAGAGACTGGGCTGCCGGCTCGTGGAGCGGACTCCCAGGTACGTCGAGCTCTCCGCGCAAGGCATTGCCTTCCTCGACCATGCCCGGGATCTCCTGGCGGTACACGATCGCGCGCTGGCAGGACTCACTGGCGTCCGACAGCGTCTCGTTGTCGGCATCAGCGACCATGTTGCCGGGCCCGAGCTCCCCGCGCTGATTGCGCGCATGAACGCGCAGGACCCGCAACTGCTGATAGAAATTCGAATTGGCTCATCGGGCGACCTGCTTCAGAGTTTCGACCGGCGAGAACTCGATTCGGTGATCGTTCGTTTGCATGTCGGCCGCAGCGACGGTGAAATTCTTGCCGAAGAGAAATTCGGTTGGTTCGCCGCGCCGGGTTGGCAGTATCGTGCGGGCGAGCCGCTGCCGATTGCCACCCTCGCCGAACCCTGCGGCGTCCGGGCGATGGCGAGCCAGCTTCTGGATGCGGCGGGAATTCCCTGGACAGAAGTTTTCGTGGGCGGTGGCGTCGCCGCCGTCTCGGCGGCGGTTGTGGCCGGACTCGGCGTCGCCGCCTTGGCGCCCCGCATGCTGCCGTTGGGCGCCATCGACATAAGCGCCAAGCTGGGGCTTCCCGATTTGCCGCGCTTGCCGGTCCTGCTTCACTCGAGGGTGAGAGGCGGGCGTCCCGCCGAGGCGCTTGCAGCACTTTCCGCTGCCTTCAGAGCAGCCGTGCGAGGCTGAGCCGCCTTCCACTCCTCCTCGCACGAGCCCCCCTCTGCATTCACCGGCTGGCGCACGGTTCGCGCCTCATCCACGATTCAACTGTCGGTTGAAACGGTAAAACGAACGACGTATCTCGACGTCTCGATCTTTCCCACAAATTGATGCGCAGTGGCGATGTATTTCCCTGGAGCCTTGATGGTTCCATTGACCTCCCATTCACGCGTTTTTTCATCGACGAAGCACAATGGCAGAATCAACCGGTGTGCCTGGTTCGCCGTCGTTACCGTCACGCGGATGGAAGAGTCGGGTTCCCCCACCCCGGAGAAACGAATACTACCGGCCGGTACCACGCCATACGCGCTGGGGTGAACGATGCGCACGTCGGAGAACTTAGGCTGAATAGGGGTTACCGTGTTGCTGTTCAGACTGGTTGCCCATACGGTATGGTTTCGTTGATCCACCGCTACCCCGTCCGCCAGAAAACCTATTCTCACCCAACCATCCACCTTGGGATCCGGGGCGTTCAAGTTGACGGCTAAAACCGTCCCGTCCTTATGAACATCCCCTAAATTCAATACATATAAAATCTGAAGCTTCTCATCAACAGCCAGCGCTGTAATATCAAGCATGTTTGTACTGATCGCGCGCACGTGGGCTGTGTTATCAAGGGTATTTATGATGGTAATCGTGCCGTCAGCGGTTGATATGTATAAATAGTGATTGGTTTTATCCAGCACCATCGTCCAAGGCCCAATACCTACGTCGATCTCCTTCCCCATAGCCTGGTTATTCGCGTTTATAGGGATGACATACCCCCTCTCCTCCTGAGCTCCAAATAGCGCGTATATCGTGTCATTGGATTCATCAAACAAAACATCCTGAATTTGCGATGGGACTCGTATAGGCGAATAAGGTAGAGGTTTACCGGTTTTCAAGTCTATGCAATATATAACCTCCAAAAAATAGTCGGGCACATACAAAATATCTTTTTTTCATCCAAGGTAATACTGGTCGTTGCCGGATAAGCATCCCCCCCCTCCAAGCTCAACGGCGCACCTGGCTTGTTTGTTCGTGTATCGACAGGAGTGACATAAGCACTAAAACTCAAAGCATAAAGTATATGACTCCGCTTATTAAGAATAATCGCTTCCGGGGAATGTTGAAGGTTAATCAAATCTCCCGGTTGCTGACTTCTTGTATCAATTGTCGTTATGGTTGTGCTACCCGAGTTGGCAACGTAGACAGTGAAATTTTCTTCATCCACCATCACTCCCCAGGGCTTGCTTCCAGTTGCAATGGGTGACGCTGGAATCAGGATGATATTCTCTAACGGCGAGATTGCTGGCTTGGCGGAATCAGACATATATTCTCCATTTTCAATCTTATGAAAAAACAATTGATGAAGCTCTGGGGTCGCCGGGCGCAGTCAAGGACGGTGTGAAGGAGAATTTCCCGGACGGACCGTCGAAACACGGTCGCGGGCGTCATGGTGGGCGCCAACCGTATAAGGAATGGGCAGTGCTCTGGGATCATTGGCGTGACGGCTGCCTCCGCCTGAGCCTGGGGCAGGAATGTATGCCCAACCTTGATCGCATAACACCATACGATCCGGCCACAGCCAACTATCAGAGCTAATAGTACGCAGACCGAGATGTCAGGATTCCTTGCCCTTCCCGGCAAGGTCTTCGCGTGACGGCGGTGGAAGCGGAGTGTGCCAATCCATGTATCTGCTTGGCGTCTATTCGTAGTAAATATGCCGGTGGTAAATTCCATATCTTCGGACTTTCTCGAATGTGCTTGTCATGATTCTCACCGGACCGGAAGTCGCCCATTCACTGGAACTTGTCGAGGCGCAGCATTTGGCGCAACAGGTGGCAACGTTCCGCAGCGTCACGAAGCGAAAGGACGTTTGCGCATTGAACGTCTGCGGCGGGATCGCCGCATTGACAGACAGTGCCTTTGGACGAAAGCTGAATCACGTGACGGGACTCGGCATGGGTGCCGCCGTAAGCCATGAGGCGATCGCGCGACTCGAAGCGGAATACGGCGCACGAGGCCTCGATGTCGAAATCGATGTATGCCCTCATGCGGTCCCCTCGACGCTTGCCGTTTTATCGGAGCGCGGATATGTGACCAACGCGTTCAGCAATACTTATGTCCGGGAGCTGGCAGACGATGACGTCGAAGTTTCGCCCCCAACCGGAATTGAAATCGTGAGCGGCGGATCCGTCTCGGAGAGCACGTTTGTGTCGCATTCCGTGGCTGCATTCGAAGCGCAAGCCAAGCCTCGACCGCGAGCGTTGCTCGAGGCGCTCGCCGTCATCGCAGCAGCACGCACGGATACGACGTGCTTTGCCGCAACACTCGACGGACACATCGCAGGGACTGCGGGTATGAGCGTGATGGCGAGTCCAATGGGAAAGATCGCGCATCTCCACATTGCGAGCACGCACGCTGCCTATCGTGGTCGAGGCATTCAATTTGTGCTGATTCGTGCGAGGTTGTCAGCAGCTCGGGAGGCGGGATGCACCTTGGCAAGCATCACCGCACGGGCGCAAAACGTCAGCGCCCGGAACACGGAGCGGGCGGGATTCAGACTCGCCTACACAAAGGCAACGCTGATGAAACCCTTGCTCAAACCGACCGACGCGAAGTGAAGGGCGGCTGATGGAGCGTCTATGCCGCGCGGATCCGGTATCCGCCTTCGTCCCGAAGGCAACTGCAAGACTGCCAACTGGTACCGCCCCGCCGCAGTCCTTCCACAACATTTTCCATACACGCCGCACTCCCCCGAAAACGTTCAGAACTCCACTGGGTCGACAGAGAAACAGTTTCGACAACACTCATCGCCGCATTTGCACAATGGCAAAAGAGCGATTTGTACAAATGCGGATGGCGCAGTCTCTGTGACAATAAAAATATACGCGGTGCACTATCGACGGTTACGGCACGCCGCGAACGAAAGAGCTCCCGTGAGAAAAATCCATGTATTCCATTTCCGGCGCTGGAGCGCTGTGCGCGCGACCTCCCGTGACGATCTCAACGTCAACGCCACCGAACTCACTTCGCGCCGACGTGTGCGAAGTACGCCAGGCTGATGGATGGTCTCGTAGGTCGTGGAGCTTGAGCCAACTCCTGCCTCCCCTCAACACACCGACAGTCGCTGGACGGGATTCGGGGTTGGCGGGCCAGTGGCCGCTTTCTCAGCAACCGCATGCCCGTGCCGACACGTTGGTCGACATACCGACGAGCCCGATTCAACGACCGCCGCCCTCCGCAACAGCGCGAATAGTCGAGGGGGTGCTGACATACATGGACGCCGCATCGGCACAGCAGGCCGGTGCCGGAGCGGAAAAGCGTTCGGCACCACAGGATGCAAGCAGTGGAGGGGAGGCTATTTTCATGCCGCCCCCGGCCAAAATCCTTCGACAAAAGACTGGCGCGTCGAACAGAAAAGTGAAGATCACCGCCGCCATGTTGCAAACATGGAAAGCCCTGGGTCAAGCGAGGATCAAGGCCGCGGGTGGGCTCGACGGTGTGGCCCGACGGGACAACGTCCGGGCTGCGGCAATGAGAAATTACCTTCGTGCCGATGGCCACCTGACCCTGCGCGGCGAAGTCCGGCTCCGCAAGGCTGGCACGAGGCCAATGTGAGCCGCGGCCCGACAGAGGTTGGCCGGAAAAACGGAAGCCAAACGCCCGCTTCTTGGCGTTCTTTGCAGGGATGCCAGACAAGCACGGCGCAAGCCAAAGACATCAAGCGTGCGAAGAAGTTGACCGACGAGCTGGAGGACGGAGAAATGAAACTGAGTGAATTGAAAGCGTTTGACGCCGCAGAGGTGCTCAAGGACGACGAGACAATTCGACATTATCTGTCGTTCGCGTTTGAAGGCGGAGACTCGCGTGAAATTCAGCAAGCCCTGAGCACGGTCGTCCGTGCGCGGGGAATGAGCGCGTTAGCCCGAGAATCGAGAGTCGGGCGTCGCTCGTGAGGCACTCTACCGCGCTCTCTCTGACAAAGGTAGTCCTGAATTCACCACTATCGTGAAGTTGTTAGCGCCCTTGGCCTACACCTCACGCTAACGACGCACTCCGACGCCTCGCTGGAGAAACCCGCTTTTCGTATTCACGGAACGCATCCGCAAGCGTGTGCCTTTACCGGGCGCGATCTCGCCGACATTAATGGGTGTTCGGTGCGCATGGCCCAAACGCTTCCCTCTTGAGAGGTGGGTGGTGCCGGGAACCGGAATCCGACACTCACAATAATCACCCCCATGTGAACTTCAGGTGCACAAATGGCGCACATTGAACTCGGAAGCCCTACGCGGCAGCACTACTAAACCGACCTATCCGTTCAAAGGGGGCAAGCCGGCTAAGCTGGCCATTTTCTGCAAGTGCAGAAAGCGACGTTGTGCGAACCTACGCCACGGTCCGAATTTCCCTCATACGAAACCATGATGCAAACGTTCAGCGTCGGAGCAAATCGCCCCGGCCATCAAATGATGACGTCGACGGAGCTTCCGCAGAATGCACGCGCGGTTGCCGCGTTAGGTGTTAATTTGCGATCTGTGGGTAGGGCCCCTGGGCCATCCGGCATGCCATGGAGCCAGGATTGCGAGCCAGTACGTTATGAAGCCTCGGCCCCGGCTCGACAGGCGCTTCAGGCCATGCAGAGAATATGCAGCACCTCGTCGAATTCGGTCCAGCAACCGTCGTCGCCCGCCTCCCTACAAACCAGCCGACAGGCACCGCAGGGCGCAGAGATGCTCGATATGTCATCGATTTGGGATCTACAAACACGGAGCCCCGAGCTAGATGAGCTTGTACAAATAGTGCTGGAATTGGAGCGCGATTATCCGCCCACCTCGGACCACCCCCCACCCCGCCCCGAAAACCCGGAGAGCATTCGGCACTCGATTGCGGGCACGTATCAGCCCGGTATGCCGTCGACGTGGGGTCTACAAGCACAGAACCCCGAGCCAAATGAGTTCGCACAAATGACGCAGGGGCCGGAGCGCGATTGCCAGCCCACGTCGGACCAACCCCCACCCCACCCCCCAGAGATCCTTCGGCTCGCGCTTCAGGGCATGTATAAGCCGGGTATGCTGCCGAACTCTGGCCACCGATCATCTGCTCTCACAACACCGGAAACCTCGAAAAGCGAAGCGAAAAAGCGTTCGGCGCCACAGGGCGCGAGTAGTGTAACGGATGGTACTTCGATGCCGCCGCCGGCCAAAATCGCTCGGGAATCGCGAAATGCCGTGATCGTGAAGGAGATACACGCCCAGATAGACGCCCAGAAAAAGGCCCACGGCGAACACGGCGGCAAAAAATGGTTCGAGAACGAGGGCAGGTGCCCAGGTCTCGCCAAGAAGTACGATATCAAGGTTGACATCTTGAGGAGCTGCTTTAATAGACGCGGCGAACTGAGAGCGCCTGGCGAAGCCATGGTCAACGGGGCCAGCAAAAACGAGATCACTATCGACATACTGCTACGGTGCGACCTCCTACGCGAGGAGAAAATGTGGCCGAAGGGTGGGCTCAAAGCTGTGGCCGATATGTTCAATGTCAGGTCCGACGGACTGGGAAACTATTTCTTGAACGGCGGTACACGGACGGTCCCTCGCGGCGAAGCACGGCTCAAACACGTCAGAAGCGTGATACCGGTCGGGCCGGAAGAAGTTCAATGGCTCGCGCAGCTAAAAAGTCATTCACAAGTCGGCTAGCGAGAGCAGTCTGTGTACACGCTCACAAATATCTCGCCGGGCGTACGTGTGCCATGCACAGCGATCCGCCCGGCGGAGCGTCAGGATTCGGGATAACGAGGTCGATTTTCTTTCCGGTCCTCGCGTCGTGCACCTTAGTGCGTACCGCCGCAAACGATGCCCGGTCGGGAAGCGACACCTCGGAATGCCCGACGTCGGAACGGGCCAGCGTGATCGCTGGCAATGGCTTGCCGCTCGCACTCTTGCCAGTTCCGCGAGGGGTCACAATGAGCTTTCCGGCCTTCACCGTAGCCGTCGCACCGTACACGCGCCAACCGCGTGACGAAATGCAAATCGCTTTCGCCAAACCGATCGACCCGAGGCACGATGGCGTCGACGCTGCACGCTGAGCTTGCGCACTCGCTCGGTTCCGACAACCGATTGCGCTGCGGCTTTCCGCAGCGCAATCGCCTGCGTTATGCAAGCGTCGAAATTCCTCTTGCAACTTGACGGTACGATGCAAGCCAGTCGATCGGTTGCGTCGTGCGCAAAGCCGAGGGGAAACACGCTTCTCATACTCGCGGAACGCGTCCGCAAGCGTGTGCTTTGTGCCGGGCGCAATTTTGCCGACGTTGATGTCGTGTTCGGTGTGCGTGGCCCATGCGACCGCATCGGCCTGTTCCGATGCAAGCCCTACGCGGCGGCACTACTAAACCGACCTATCCGTTCAAAGGGGGCAAGCTGGCTAAGCTGGCCATTTTCTGCAAGTGCAGAAAGCGACGTTGTGCGAACCTACGCCACGATCCGAATTTCCCTCATACGAAACCATGATGCAAACGTTCAGCGTCGGAGCAAACCTCAGCCATCAAATGATGACGTCGACGCAGCTTCCGCAGAATGCACACGTGGGTGCCGCGTTAGGTGTTAATTTGCGATCTGTGGGTAGGGCCGCCGGGCCATCCGGCATGCCATGGAGCGAGGACTGGGAGCCAGTACGTTATGAAGCCTCGGCCCCGACTCGACAGGCGCTTCAGGACATGCAGAGAATATGCAGCACGTCGTCGAATTCGGTCCAGCTACCGTCGCCCCCCGCCTCCCTACAAACCAGCCGACAGGCACCGCAGGGCGCAGAGATGCTCGATATGTCATCGATTTGGGGTCTACAAACACGGAGCCCCAAGCCAGAGGAGCTCGCACCAATAATTCAGGAATTGGACCCCGATTACCAGCCCACGTCGAACCAATCCCCACCCCGCCCCGAAAACCCGGAGAGCATTCGGCACGCCATTGAGGGCACGTATGAGCTCGGTATGCCGTCGAGGTGGGGTCTACAAACACGGAGCCCCGAGCCAGGTGAGCTCGCACAAATAATTCAGGAATTGGACCCCGATTACCAGCCCACGCCGGACCAACCCCCACCCCGCCCCGAAAACCCGGAGAGCATTCGGCGCCCGATTGAGGGCACGTATGAGCCGAGTATGCTGCCGAACTCTGGCCACCGACCATCTGCTCTCACAACACCGGAAACCTCGAAAAGCGAAGCGCAAAAGCGTTCGGCACCACAGGACGCAAGCAGTGTAACGGATGGTATTTCGATGTCGCCGCCAGCCAAAATCGCTTGTAAATTGCCAACTGACGAGATCGTGAAGGAGATACACGCCCAGATGGAAGCCCAGAAAAAGGCCCACGGCGAACACGGCGGCAAAAAATGGTTCAAGGAACAGGGCGGGCGCGAAGGTCTCACCAAGAAGTACGGTATCAACGTTAAAGCCTTGGATAACTACTTTTGTGAGGACGGCACCCTGAGAGCGGAGGGCGACGACGTAGTCAACGGGGCCAGCAAAAATCCGGTCACTAACAAAATACTGCAACAGTGCGAGCAACTACGCTCAGAGGGAAAATGGCCGAAGGATGGGGTCCCAGCTGTGGCCAAGAAGTTCAATGTCAAGTACACCACACTGAAAAACTATTACACGGCCAACGGTACCCCGAAGAGGCCTCCCCACAAAAGTCGGCGCCAACGGATCGAACAGAAGATACTGGAAACTTCGCAAAGCGAAGCGCAAAAGCGTTCGGCGCCACAGGACGCAAGCAGTGTAACGGATGGTACTTCGATGCCGCCGCCGGCCAAAATCGCTTGTAAATTGCCAACTGACGAGATCGTGAAGGAGATACACGCCCAGATGGAAGCCCAGAAAAAGGCCCACGGCGAACACGGCGGCAAAAAATGGTTCAAGGAACAGGGCGGGCGCAAAGGTCTCGCCAAGAAGTACGGTATCGACGAGGAAATCTTGAAGAACTACTTTCGTGCAAACGGCGACCTGAGAGCGGATGGCCACGATGTAGTCTACGGGGACAGCAAAGAGAAGCTCACTGACGAAAAAATGCTAGAGTGCGCGCAACTAGGCTCAGCGGGAAAGTGGCCGAAGGGTGGGCTCAAAGAGGTGGCCGAGAAGATATTGAATGTCAAGCATCGCGCACTGAGACACTTTTTCAAGGCCAACGGTACCCCGACGACCCCTCGCGGCGAAGCACGGCTCAAATGGATCGAGGAGGGGATATCGGTCGGGCTGCGAAAAATTCAAGGGCTCGCGCAGCGAAAAAGTCATTCACAAGTCGACTAGTGAGAACTCGTGGCTAACACAATGCATAATTACCTTATGCAGATGGCAGCTGGAAACGTCGCGTTGGGACACCGCTACGCAAGACACGCCCCTTCGCGCGAGAGCAGTCTGTGTACACGCTCACAAGTATCTCGCCGGGCGTACGTGTGCCGTGCACAGCGATCCGCCCGGCGGAGCGTCAGGATTCGGGATAACGAGGTCGATTTTCTTTCCGGTCCTCGCGTCGTGCACCTTAGTGCATACCGCCGCAAACGATGCCCGGTCGGGAAGCGACACCTCGGAATGCCCGACGTCGGAACGGGCCAGCGTGATCGCTGGCAATGGCTTGCCGCTCGCACTCTTGCCAGCTCCGCGAAGGGTCACGATGAGCTTTCCGGCCTTCGCCGTCGCACCGTACATGCGCGCCAACCGCGTGACGAAATGCAAGTCGCTTTCGCCAAACCGATCGACCCGAGGCACGACGGCGTCGACGCTGCACGCTGCGCTTGCGCACTCGCTCGGTTCCGACAATCGCTTGCGCTGCGGCTTTCCGCAGCGAAATCGCCTGCGTTATGCAAGCGTCGAAATTCCTCTTGCAACTTGACGGTACGATGCAAGCCAGCCGATCGGCTGCGTCGTGCGCAAAGCCGACGGGAAGCACGCTTCTCATACTCGCGGAACGCGTCCGCAAGCGTGTGCTTTGTGCCGGGCGTAATCTTGCCGACGTTGATGTCGTGTTCGGTGCACGTGGCCCATGCGACCGCATCGGCCTGACTGGCGAATCTCTTCGAGACGCTGCCCCCGTAGAGGCGCACTTGCGCCTGCCCCCCATCCCGTTTGATGTATGCCGCCATTTTTTCCCGGTGCAAATTCCGGTGCAAATCCGGTGCGCTGAGTAGCAAAAACAGCTATTTCTGGCTACGTTATGGCACCGCGTCGGGAAGGGAAGATCGCACGCAAACCCTTGAAATAATAGGGTTTGCAGTGCTTGGCTTGAGTAGGCTTAAAGCCCTGGTGGTACCGGGGACCGGACTTGAACCGGCAAGCCCGAAGGCGGCGGATTTTAAGTCCGCTATGTTTACCAATTTCATCACCCCGGCAAGGGCACGCATTTTAACATCCCCCACCGGGATACGTCAGTTGGGTATGATGGAGGTATGCACATCCCGTGCGCGTCAATGGAGATCGATCCCATGCTGGAGAATCTCGACCGCATCGCCCTGTCGCTCGACGCCATCGAAGCCGCCGCGCACGATGTCGCCCAGCAATCCCCCCAGAACGCGCAGGCCCTCTACGTCGCGCTCATGGAAATCCGTAACGCCATCGCGCTCGTCGCCCAGGAAGTCGTGCGCCTCGAACACGAATTTCGTGGCTCGGTCGGCAACGGACAATCGTGACGCAACCCGCCACACCCAGTCCAACTGACGAAAGCGCCACCCTCGCCAAATGCGCCCCGAGTTCGCTCCTCGCCTATCTCGTGGGCGGATGGGTCGATCGCCACGAGCAATCGCCATGGGTGCGTGCGGTGCGCGCCGGCCTGGCCCCCATCACGGTCGGCCTGCTGGCCGCGAGTAGTGCCGTGCTTGCACGCGAGGTAGACATCAACGCTGCTCGGGGGCTCGTCACGCTCGCTGCCGTCTTCATCGCGCTGCGCACCCGCTGGAACCCGCTCTGGCTCATCGCCGGTGGCAGCCTCCTGGGGCTCACCGGCTGGCTGCTGTAAGCCTCGCCCGATCGGCACGCCCACCTCGCGTCGGCAGGCGTAAACCACCTTTCCGGCAGCCCGCAAGCCTGGTTACGAACCGTCACACGCCAGCCAGGCAACGGGTCTACAATAGGCAGCACGTTTCACAACACGGTGTGTCCCCATGACCCTCCCCTGTTGTACGTCGCAAGCCGAGGCGCCCTCCGGCACCTCTCTCAGTGGCTCACCCGCACGCGTTACACGCGACGGTCCCGCCAACGGCGCATCCCTCGGGGCGCCCTTTGGTTCGTCCGCAGGTTCGCCCGTTGGCGCTCCTGTTAGTGAGCCTTTGGGCGCCCCCTTCGCCGCACCTCCCGGCGAAGCGCGCCGCGCCCAGACGCTGCCCGAACGCTACAATGTCGTGCGAGCTGCATCGACCGCCTTCGCACGCGGCCTGTCGGACGCCGACGCCACCGTGCAGTCGATGCCCGACGCCAGCCCCATCAAGTGGCATCTCGCGCACACCACGTGGTTTTTCGAGACGTTTCTGCTGACCGAATGGAGCGCGCGCTCGGGCAAGCGCTACCGTCCCTACGATCCGCGTTTCGCCTATCTCTTCAATTCGTACTACGAAGCGGCCGGCCCGCGCCACCCACGTCCGCAGCGCGGTTTGCTCACCCGTCCCACGCTCGACGAGGTGTTGCAATACCGCAGCCACGTCGACGCCGCCATGCACGAAACACTGCTGCACGCCGATCTGCCGCGCGATGTCGTCGATCTCATCACGCTCGGCCTCAATCACGAGGAACAGCACCAGGAATTGATGCACACCGACTTGCTGCATCTCTTCGCGCAGAATCCGCTGCGTCCCGCACATCGCTCCCCTTCCGTCCCCATGCACGACGCGGGCCTCTTGCAATGGATCGCCCATGACGGCGGTCAACATCGCATCGGGTATTCCGGCGAGGCCTTCGCGTTCGATTGCGAGACACCTGCACATGACATCCTGCTGCGCCCGTTCGCGATCGCATCACGCGTGGTGACGAACGGCGAATGGCGCTCGTTCATCGAGGACGGCGGCTACCGCATGGCAGGCCTCTGGCTTTCCGACGGTTGGGCAACGGTGCAGCGCGAAGGTTGGGGACATCCCCTCTACTGGGAACTGCACGACGACGAATGGCAGTCGATGACGCTCGCGGGCATGCGACCGGTAGACGACAACGCCCCCGTGCAGCACGTGAGCTATTTCGAGGCCGACGCCTTTGCACGCTGGGCAGGCAAACGTCTGCCGACGGAACAGGAATGGGAGGTGGCAGCCACGGCGGCCATGGCTGCCATGAACACCGCGAACGGCTCGGCGTCGTCATCGAACCCACCGATGCGGCAGTGCTTCGGCCCGGTATGGCAATGGACGGCCAGTCCGTACGTCGCCTACCCGGGATTCCGGACCGCAGCGGGGGCCGTCGGCGAATACAACGGTAAATTCATGTGCGGCCAGTTCGTGCTGCGCGGCGGCTCGCTCGCCACGCCACCCGGCCATGCACGCACCACATATCGCAACTTCTTCTACCCGCATCAGCGCTGGCAATTCTGCGGCCTGAGGCTCGCGGAGGACCGCTGATGTCGCAAGCCACCCAAGCCACGGCGTTCGTTTGTCCGTCACTGCCCGCGAACGCCTTCGCCACCGATGTGCTCGCCGGGCTCGGTCATACGCCCAAGTCGCTGCCGAGCGTCTGGCTCTACGACCGGCGCGGCAGCGAACTCTTCGAAACCATCACCGGCCTGGACGAGTACTACCAGACCCGCACCGAAACCGCGTTGCTCGCCCAGTGCGCCGCGGCCATCGCCGACGTCGTCGGACCGGACGCCGTCGTCGTCGAGTTCGGCAGCGGCTCGAGCCGTAAGACACCGCTGCTGCTCGACGCGCTCATCACGCCCCGCGCCTACGTGCCGGTGGACATCGCGGACGATTTTCTCGACGACGCCGTCGCCGCCCTGGCCCGCCGCTGCCCCGGCATTCCGATACTGCCCGTGCGCGCCGACTTCACCCGACCGTTCCATCTGCCGCCCCAGTTGCAGGACACCGCGGGTGCTCAAACGCCAGGCCAGGGGCCCCGTCTGGGCTTCTTTCCCGGATCGACGATCGGCAACTTCGCCCCGGGACAGGCGGCCGCCTTCCTTGCCCACGTGGCCAAGATGCTCGGCCCGCGGCGCCGGATGGTCGTGGGTGTCGACGCCTGCAAGGATCCGGCCGTCCTTCTGCCCGCCTACGACGACGCGCGCGGCGTGACCGCCGAATTCGACCTGAACGTGCTCGCCCGCATCAACCGCGAACTCGACGGCGACCTGCCGCTCGACGCCTTCCGCCACGAAGCGCGCTTCAACGCGAACGCAAGCCGCATCGAGATGCATCTCGTGGCACAGCGTCCGTTCCAGGCCACGGTGCTTGGCCGCCGCTTCGACTTCGCGGCCGGCGAGTCCATCCACACGGAGAACTCCTACAAGTACGGTCAGACCGAGTTCCGCGCGCTGGCCCGCTCCGCCGGCTGGGACGTGGAGCGGGTCTGGCTGGACGCCCGCGAGCGCTTCGCCGTGTACCTGCTGCGTCCCGCGGCAACGGCCAACACCCTCTGATGCCGCGCCACGTCGGGGGCGGCGCCGGATGCGGCGTCGCCCACCGGCGTCCACGATGGTGCATTGACGAAAAATAACGACAGGATCGCTAAAGTTCTGCGCCGATATGCCGTTAAGCAGGCAGGCCCATGCCGTGCGGCTTGCGGGAAAACTCATGTGACTTCCGCAAGGAGACGGCCGGGACGCGGTGACTCGCTGGCAATGCATACGCCAGAATCGTCGCCAATAGTGCCAGATGAGGCCACGCATGCTGGGACGCTGCGCGGTACATCGGAGGCCGTCTTCACAGCGCGCGGCAACGACCGCAGCGCACCGATTACACGTATCGCTGCACATGACTTCACGCGCAATGGGGATGCACGTGGCACGGGCTTCGGCGACTGCGCCTCCCGCCCGCTGCACTCAGGCGGACGCCCGACGGGCCGACGCAGGCTCGCGCATGCGCGGGCCCCGCGCCATCGTTGCAGTGGCCGGGAGTCCGTTACGATGAGCCGTATTGCCCTCACCCTGTCCGACGCCGCCCTCGCCGATCTCAAGAAGGATTTCGACGCCTTCGTGCGCATCTCCGCCGCCGTCGATCGTCACTTCACGCCCCCGCCCTTCGACGACTTCCTGCGCGCCCGCCTGCTCGACAGCACCGTCCCGCTGACCGAGGCCGCCGTCGCGCAATTACTCGCGGGCGGCCACTACGCGTGGGCGAAGCGCACCTTCGACAAGCAGTTCCCGGACGTCGTCTCGATCATCCTCAACCAGGCACGCCAGCACGGTTTCTATTTCGTCTCCCGCCCCGAATGGACGCGCGAAGACATGTCCCGTCAGGCCAGCCGCTGGGCCGAAGGCATCGTGCGCGAAGCGAAGGGAGAGGAGCGCATCGTGGAATCGCTCGCGGGACAGATCGTGAGCTCCGTGCAGGATTTGCGCACGCTCGAAGCCACGCTGCAGACGCCCGCGTGGCGCACGGCCTCGGTGCTGCGCGAGCGCGTATTCGACGCCAAGCGCGCCGTGGAAACCGCCCGCGCGCTGCTCGCGCGGGAAAGACTCGGCGAGTTGCGCGCACTGCTCGACCTCGCCGTGATCTATGGCTCGGTCGGTAGTCAGGAAGCCGAACAGATTCTCGACTACCTGCGCGTGCTGCGTCCGGAACTGTTCAACGACGACCCGAGCGTGCTCGAACGCCTGGCCGCCTGGCTGCGCCGCCTGCTCACACCGGCGCGCCCCCGTGCCGAGCTGCCGCCGGCGCCATCGTCATCGGCCGCGCCCGACATCCAGCGTCAGCCCGCCGACCCGTTGCAATCGCCGCTCACGCGATAAGTCACGCACCCCGCGCCGCACCGGCTCACCGATTGAAGATCAGCGCCACGCCGGCACTGGCGATCAGCGCCCCCCACCAGGCGCCGGCCACCGGACGCTGACGCGTACGAATCCACAGCAGCGGCAGCACCATGACGGGCGTGGTCGCCGACAGCGTCGCGATGACGCCCGTGTTGCCGTGGCCCATGCCGTAGAGCAGCAGCGTCATGCCAAGCGCCACGCCGACGAAGCCTGACACCGCCGTCAGCGCCAGCGTACTCGGCGTGAACGCCGAGAAAATGGCGCGCCCGCGACGCGCCGCGATGATCGTCAGTCCGAGCGCCGACACGCCCACGCGCACCGCCGACGCGCCCACCGGATCGACGCCCGCCGCCATGACGGGCTTGGCGATCAATGTGCCGATCGAATGACACAACGCCGCCGTCAGGCCGATGGCGACGCCCATGCGTACATCGCCGCGCACCGACTCCCAGTGATGCGCATCCTCACGGCGACCGCCGAACGCGATCGCCATCGCGACACCCGCCGTCACCAGCGCCACGCCCGCCACGGCTTGCCAGCCCAGCGCCTCGCCGAGCCAGAAGTAGCCGAGCATGGCCGTCATCGGCGCATTCGTCGCAAAGACGATGGAATTGCGTCGGGGTCCGAGCCGGCCGAGCGACGTGTAGAGAATCGTGTCGCCCACCAGAATGCCGATCAGCCCTGACGCCGTGAGTCGCAGCCACTGCTCCAGCGTGAGCGACGGCCAGCCGCGCAGCACCGCGAGCGCCACGAGGAGCATCGCGAAGACCAGCAGCATGCGGGCATAGTTGAACGGGAAGGAGCCGGCCTGACGCACAGGCGTGATGGCGATCATGCCGCTGCAGGCCCAGCAGAGGGCGGCACCGAGCGCGGCGAGGTAGGCGAGATGGGTTGTCATGGTCGGGGGACAGACGGCGCGAAGCCGCAACCGCCCCCGCCGTTGGGACGCCATTATACGAGTCCCATCCCCCGTTCGGGGGCATGCCCGGGCGCTTGGCTCGGATATCGCTCAGTTACTCACATATCGTCGTCGAGCCGATGCAGCGCTTCGAACATCTCCCGATAGGCGGCCGCAACGCCACGGGCGCCGCGCAACATGCGCAGCCGCGTCGCCGCGTCCGGCACGCCCGCTTCTTCGAGCCACTGCGCGAGCAACGGCGCTCCGCCGCATACGCTCGCGTCGTGCCGTGCATGCGCGCACACCGCGGCGAAGCCGTCGGCGGCCGACGGATAGCGCTGCGCGAGCGCATCGAACTGGGCTTCGATTTCGCTCGCGGCGCGCAACGTCGCCGGCGCCTGGCAGAGCGAATGACATCCCACGTAGGTCGGCATGTCGCCGGCCGCGTCGATGATGAAGTCGA
The DNA here is from genome assembly GCF_000815105.2 of Pandoraea pulmonicola. Classification (NCBI taxonomy): domain Bacteria; kingdom Pseudomonadati; phylum Pseudomonadota; class Betaproteobacteria; order Burkholderiales; family Burkholderiaceae; genus Pandoraea; species Pandoraea pulmonicola. Next base: position 4,818,840 of record NZ_CP010310.2, read on the forward strand.
CCAACGCGTGCGTGGCGTCGAACGCACCGCTGTCGAGGAACGTGCGTGCCGCGGGACCGCAGCGCAGCAAACCGGCGGCGAGCATGGTTGCCTGCCCGCGTTGCTCGCGATACTGACGCAACAGCAACGGCCGCAGCGCGGCATCGGTGCATCGCTCGACCGCGATCCGGTTGTGGACGTCCGCGCCCGCCGCGCGATGGTACAACTGCGCCAGAAACGCCAGCACCTGGATGTCGCTCGACTCCCCGACAAGGAACCGCGCCCAGAACGGCGCGGCGAAAATGCCCCGCACCCACGCATCGCAGATTCGCTCGAAGGCCGGGACCACATCGGGATGCGTGGCAGGCAGCAGATGCACCAGTTCCTCGTCCACGAGCGCCGCCAGCCATGTCCCCGACGCCGGCGCTTCGGCAAGCAGCACGCCATGTTGCATCCGCTCGAGCCACGGCACGACCTCGGCGGGCGCGCCGTGCAGCGTGCACGAGACCTCGAACGACGACACGGTGACGGCCTTCGCCTCGCATGCCCACTGCGCGTGCGGCGACGTCATCGCCCAGACGGCGCTACCCGGCGGGTGGGCGGCCTGTGTGGCGCAAGATCCTTCCGGCATGGCAGACGCCGCGCTCATCGAACGATCGCGCCGAGCAACGTCACGTCTTCTCGGGCGATGCGGCGAACGACCTCCACACGTAGTTCGCCATTGGCGGCCGCCGCATCCAGGCCCGGCGGCGTCGCCACGGCGCCGGTACGCTGGCCGGCGCGCGTCCTGCCCCCATTCGCAGTGCCCGCGCCATCGGACTTCACCGCGCGATCCGCCCGTGACTCGCTCGCGGAAGACGACGACGTGCGCGCCCGTGATGCCGGCGGCGACGCCAGCACGACGGGCAGGAATGGGAACGGCATGGAGGAAGGGCGAGTAGGCATGGCGGCTCCTGACGAATGCAGCGTTTGCGACGAGGCAAAGTGACGCAGGCAGCGGTGCCCTGAAAGGCAGTCGATCGCTACAGGCGCCTCGTCGGCGCGACGGGCAAAACGTCTACCTTAGAAAGCCTGCGGCGCTTGCGGAAGGCTTTGGGACTCTAGGATTATTCACAACGACGCGGAGAAAGGAATCTCGCCACGGATCGGCAGAGGGCGTGGCGACGGGGCAAACGCGCCTCATCACATCGCTTGGCGACGGATTTCGGCGCCATTCGCCACCATTCGCAGCCATGCAACTTTAAGACACTTCCCAAACGGCTGACACTGAAAGCGCCAGGAACGCGCTCCGATTTACGCAGCGACGTGCCGAATCGCTACGCCACGCTTTCTGTCACGACGATCATCCCGTCGCGGTATCGCAGGCGTAACGCCCGACACGCCGCGAGTACAATCGATTGCGCACCATACGCCGCCACACGAGGAGTATCAGTCATGCACCTTTACCAGCGTTTGCCGATCTTTGTCTTCGAGATCGAAGCCTGCGAGAACCTGAAGTTCATCACGATGGCGATTCGCTTCAATCTGGATCGAAACGGCCGGCACCTGTCGCTGGCGGACTGGCAGCTCCTGCCGCAGGAGGCGCGCGAGACGCTCGCATCGTGCGTGCCGGGCGACGACGACTTCGCCGCGCGCCTCGACGAGATCGCCCAGGCCCATCTGGGCAAGGCGGTCGAGCGCAGCGTCGACCCCGCGTCCACCGCGTGGCAGGACACGAATGCCCTGCCCCCGGGCCTGCTCAGGCAATGCGAGATGGCCGACCTGCTGCCGCCCGACATGGGCGATTGGGCCACGCTCACGCCGTTCCGGCGCTACGTGCTCGCGAAGCTCTCGCGCCGCGATACGCTCAATCACTGCTTCGTGCCGGCCATGCTCGAATTCGGGCTCGCGCAAACGCAGGCCGAACTCTGAGCCGTACCCGCCACGCCGAACCGCGCGCCTGCCTCAAGTCACCGGTGCAGGGTTGAACAGCGTAAGCGCGTTGTGCAGACCCCAACGCTCGGCCCAGGTCTTTTCGCCGCTCGCCACGGCGAGCATCAGATGGAAGAGCTGCCAGCCGACGTCCTCGATGGTGGCCTCGCCCGTGGCGATGCGTCCCGCATCGACGTCCATCAGATCGTGCCAGCGGCGCGCAAGATCCGAGCGCGTCGCCACCTTGATCACCGGCACTTCGGCCAGTCCGTACGGCGTGCCGCGTCCGGTCGTGAAGACGTGCAGGTTGATGCCGGCCGCCAGTTGCAGCGTGCCGCAGATGAAGTCGCTGGCGGGCGTCGCGGCGTAGATCAGCCCACGCTGGCGCGTACGATCGAGCTTGTCGCCGGGCGAGACCACGCCATGGATCGGCCCCGAACCCGACTTCACGATCGACCCCATCGCTTTCTCGACGATGTTCGACAGACCGCCGCGCTTGTTGCCCGGCGTCGTGTTCGCGCTGCGGTCCACGCGACCGCGTTCGAGATAGGCGTCGTACCACGCCATCTCGCGAATCATCGCCTGGGCCACTTCCGGCGTTGCCGCGCGCGAGGTCAGTTGATCGATGCCGTCGCGCACCTCGGTGACCTCGGAGAACATGACCGTCGCGCCCGTGCGCACGAGCAGATCCGTGGCGAAGCCCACGGCAGGGTTGGCCGTCACGCCGGAGAACGCATCGCTGCCGCCGCACTGCACGCCGACCACGAGCTCCGACGCCGGCACCGTCTCGCGACGGCGCGCGTTGAGCCGCTCGAGATGCACGCGCGCGGTCGCGAGTATCGAGTCGATCATCGACAGGAAACCGACGTGCGCTTCGTCCTGCAGGCACACGGTGTCGGGCTTGCCTTGCGCGTCCGCGCTGCCGATGGGAATGCTGCCCGCGGGCAGCAGCCGCTCCGGCTGCAGCTTCTCGCAGCCCAGACTCACCACCATCACTTCGCCGCCGAAGTTCGGATTCGTTGCGATGTTGCGCAGCGTGCGGATCGGCACCACGGCGTCCGGCGCATCGATGGCCACGCCGCAACCGTAGGTGTGCTCGAGCGCCACGACGTCGTCGACATTCGGATACTGCGGCAGCAACGTCTCCTTGATCCGCTTGACGGCGAACTCGACCACGCCCGCCACACATTGCACGGTGGTCGTGATCGCGAGAATGTTGCGCGTGCCGACCGAACCGTCGGCATTGCGATAGCCCTCGAACGTAAAGCCCTCGAGCGGCGGCAGTGCGGCGGGCACCTTGTTGGCGATGGGCAGACGGTCGAGCGACGGCGCCTCGGGCATCGCCAGATTCCGCTCGTTGACCCAACTGCCGGCGTGCAGCGCGCGGGCCGCGTAGCCGATCACCACGCCGTAGCGAATCACCGGCGCGCCCTGCGCCAGATCGGTCAGCGCGACCTTGTGGCCCTGCGGCACCGTGTCGACGAGCGTCAGCCCGTCCGCGAAGCGGCTGCCTGCGGGCAGACCGCCATCGTTCACGACGATGGCGACGTTGTCCCCTGGCTGCATCCGAATGTAGCGTGGCGTGTCCGGCCTCGTGACAACGGCCCCGGCCACCGCATCCTTACCGTTCGGACCACCTGAATCGCCCTTCGGCGTCGTTGCTGCCATGTTGCTCGCTCCTCTGCACTTTTCTCGACGATAAACGAACGATGTCGCCCGTGCCGTCACGGGCGATCCGTCGCAATTCAGCGGGCGTCGTTGATATTCGCTCAACCACCCATCACTTATGCGTCATCATACATCTAGATTCGTTCCGATGCGCGGCCTCACAGGGTTTCCGCCGCCTCGGCAAAACTCCCGGTTTGTGACTTTCCCCGGCTCTTGCGGGTTTATCCCACTGCCATTCGATCCGCTGACCCCTTGTCCGCTCGAATGACATGTTATACGATGACATATAACTAAGCGCCGAGCGCTGGTTGAGCGCCTTCTTCAATCATCGAATCCGGCCCCGCGGGCCGACAGGAACTCTGGAAATGACCGCACCTCAAGAACTCAAGCAGATCGTCTCCGACGGCTTGTTGTCTTTCCCCGTGACAGACTTTCATGCCAATGGCGACTTCAACGCGCGCAGCTATGCGGCACGTCTGGAATGGCTGGCACCGTTCGGCGCGACGGCGCTCTTCGCGGCGGGCGGCACGGGCGAATTCTTCTCGCTCACGCCGCAGGACTACAGCGCCGTGATCAAGACGGCGGTCGACACGTGTGCGGGCAAGGTGCCCATTCTGGCGGGCGCGGGCGGGCCGACGCGCCTGGCCATCGAATACGCGCAGGAAGCCGAGCGTCTGGGCGCCAAGGGCATTCTGCTGATGCCTCACTACCTGACGGAAGCGAGTCTCGACGGCATTGCCGCGCACGTCGAACAGGTGTGCCGTTCGGTGAATATCGGCGTGATCGTCTACAACCGCGCCAATTCGAAGCTCGGCGCGGACGAACTGGAGCGCCTCGCGGAGAAATGCCCGAACCTGATCGGCTTCAAGGACGGCGTGGGCGACATCGAGCGCATGGTGCAGATCCGTCGCCGCATGGGCGATCGCTTCTCGTATCTGGGCGGCCTGCCGACGGCCGAAGTCTATGCCGCGGCGTATCGCGCGCTGGGCGTGCCGGTCTACTCGTCGGCCGTCTTCAACTTCATCCCGAAGACGGCGATGAAGTTCTACCGCGCCGTGTGCGAGAACGATCAGGACACGATGGGCCATCTGCTCGATACGTTCTTCCTGCCCTATCTCGAGATCCGCAATCGCCGCGCGGGCTACGCCGTGAGCATCGTGAAGGCAGGCGCGAAGCTCGTCGGGCACGACGCCGGTCCGGTGCGCGCGCCGCTGACCGATCTGCTGCCGGCCGAGCTCGAAGCGCTCGACGCGCTCATCAAGAAGGTCGAAGGCTAAGGGGCGCCCATGCAGATCACCGGTGAGATGTTGATTGGCCGCGCCGACGTGCGCGGCGGTGCCGGAACGCTCGAAGCGTTCGACCCGGCGCGCGGCGAACCGCTGACGCCGACCTTCGGTGCGGGCACGGCGCAGGACGTCGAGCGTGCCTGCGAACTGGCCCGTGCGGCGTTCGACCCGTTCCGCGCCCTGCCGCTCGCCACGCGCGCCGCCTTCCTGGAGGCCGTCGCGCAAGCGATCCTCGACCTGGGCGACGGACTCATCGAGCGCGCGCATGCCGAGACGGGGCTGCCCGTGGCGCGTCTGCAAGGCGAGCGCGCCCGCACCGTCGGCCAGTTGCGCATGTTCGCCCGTGTCGTGCGCGACGGCCATTTCCTCGACGCGGCCATCGACCCCGCGCAACCCGCACGTGAACCCCTGCCGCGCAGCGATCTGCGTCTCGCGAAGATCGGACTCGGCCCCGTCGCGGTGTTCGGGGCAAGCAACTTCCCGCTCGCGTTCTCGGTCGCGGGTGGCGATACGGCATCGGCGTTCGCCGCCGGCTGTCCCGTCATCGTCAAGGCGCACTCGGCGCATCTCGGTACGTCGGAGCTTGTCGCGCGCGCCGTGCGTTCGGCGGTGCAACAGCAGGGATTGCCCGAAGGGGTGTTCTCGCTGCTCGTCGGCGAGCGTGCCGTGGGCGAAGCGCTTGTCGCGCATCCGGCCATTGCCGCGGTCGGCTTCACCGGCTCGCGCACGGGTGGCCTGGCGCTGCAACGCATCGCCCAGGCGCGTGCGGTGCCGATCCCCGTCTATGCCGAGATGAGCAGCATCAATCCGGTCTACGTGCTGCCCGATGCGTTGACCGCCCGGGGCGACGCCATCGCGCGCGGCTTCGTCGAATCGCTCACACTCGGCGTGGGTCAGTTCTGCACGAATCCTGGGCTCGTGCTCGGCCTCGCGGGCGACGCGCTCGAGCGCTTCTGCCGCACGGCCACCGAAGCGCTCGCCGCCAAGGCGGCGGGCACCATGCTCACGCCAGGGATTCACCAGGCGTACGGCAAGGGTGTCGCGCGCCTGGAAAACGAAGCCGGCGTGACGCTGCTCGGCCGTGGTCAGGCAGGGGCGGGTTGTCAGGGACAGGCAGCGCTCTTTCGCACGACGGCGGCCGAGTTTCTCGCCAACCCGGTGCTGCACGATGAAGTCTTCGGCCCGTCCTCGGTCGTGATCGCATGCGACACGGTCGACGAAATGATCGCCATCACCGAACGGCTCGAAGGTCAGCTCACCGCAACGTTGCAGCTCGACGCGAGCGACACCGACACGGCGCGGCGCCTGTTGCCGAGCCTGGAGCGGCGCGCCGGACGCATTCTCGCCAACGGTTTCCCGACCGGCGTCGAAGTGTGTCATGCGATGGTGCACGGCGGCCCATTCCCCGCGACGTCGAACGCCATGTTCACGTCGGTCGGTGCGACCGCCATCGACCGGTTCCTGCGTCCGGTTTGCTATCAGGACCTGCCCGATTCGCTATTACCCGATGCACTGCGCGAAGGCAATCCGCTCGGCCTCTGGCGCCTGCGCGACGGCGAACTCTCGCAAGCCTGACCTCACGCACGAGGCAGCAAAGACAAACGCCCTCGCATCGAGGGCGTTTGTCATGGTTCGATGAAATGCGCGCGGCGATCGATCAGGACGCCGGCGTCCGTCGATCCGTCTCCATCAGCAAACCGTAGAGCGGTGTGACAGGCCCGTCGGCCAGTTCCCTCGCCACGGCCTTGAGATCGACCGAACCCGGCGCGCCGATCAACGCGTAGCCGATCTGCGCCTTGCGCCACGTCACCACGCCCATTTGCTCGATCCGCTGCTCGGTCACGCCCTGATCGGGACGTGCGTCGTGCACCAGACACAGCGCGACGGGATCGCCATGCTCCGGCAGATAGACCATCTGCACGAGCGCGCGATCCTGCCAACGCAGGCGCTGCACGCGCTTGAACATCAAGCCTTGCGCGCGCAGGTCCGGCACGCGGATGTCGAGCTTGTCATCGCGACGAATGCCGGTCACGGTGCGTTCCGTATCGTTCTCGTCCACGCGCAGCGACGCGACCGTGTCCCGCACGTACATCTGCTGGTATTCGGCGGCCGCGCGCACCCACGTCACCCCTTGAGGTGACTTCGGCGGCGCAGCGGATGCACTCGCAAGGCTCCCTTCGCCTCCGCCCGCCCCGTGCATCACATTGGGCAGCGAAGACAGCACGGGCAACGCGACGGCGCTTGCCGCCACGCCAGCCGCGAATGCGGCGGCGAGCCACCATGCACGCACGCGTCGGCCGGTCGAACCGTCATTCGCCGCCGGGGCGCCGTAGACACCGTCGACGCGAGCGCCAGGCACATTCGGCGCCTTCACATCCATTGCGACGCCGATCGCATGCGCCGCATCGGTCCGTTGCTGCGCATGCGTGCGAAGCAGCGCATCGATATTCGCGACGAGGCGCTCGGGCAGCGCCGGCATCGCCTGCGCCGCGAACGTCTCGCGATACGGCAGACGCGAGGCGCGCAGCGACGCGACGACATCGGCCAGATCGGGCGATGCCGCGATGGCGGCTTCCACCTCGGCCCGCTGTTCGACGGGCAGTTCATCGTCGACGTACGCGAGCAGGCGGATATCGTCTTCGTTCATCACGCGTCCTCCCCACGTGCGCCGGTGGCCGGATCGACGCCGTCAATGCGTCCGTTGCGGTCTTCGCCGACATTGTGATGGGGCCTGGCTTCAGGGTTGCGGAACTGGTCGCCGATCGTGCGACGCGCCCGCGACAGGCGACTCATGACGGTACCGACCGGCACGTCGAGCACCAGCGCGGCCTCCTGATAGCTCAGCCCTTCGACCGCCACGAGCAGCATCACGAGGCGCTGCGCTTCGGGCAGACGATCGACCGCGCCGAAGACCTGGTGGTAGCTCACCAGGTCTTCGGGTGTGGACGCATGGAGATCGGGAACGGTTTCGACATCGGCGTCGTCCCACGCGAGGCTGCCACGCAAACGGACGCGGCGCGCGCGAATCTCGTCGATCCACGTGGTGTGCATGATGCGATACATCCAGCTCAACGCCGAGGTGCCCGGTTGCCACTGGTGCTCGCGCTCCAGCGCATGCACGCAGGCGCGTTGCACGAGATCCTCGGCGTCGTGGCGGTCTCCGGCAATGCGCAGCGAGAACGCCCAGAGGCGTGGTAGCAAGCCCGGAAGCAAGCTGGGTAAATCCTGACCGGTCATCGGCGAATTTCCTGGCGGAGGGTGCGCAATGGCGAGCCCGTCCGAAGCCTCGCCGACGCGAATCGCCGGCGGTTGCCGCGAAATTATACTGAGCCGCTGCGAGTTTGCACTCCGTGCACGACTTGCATTACGCCGCCCGGCCTGCCAGCCCGTCCGCATCCTCTCGCCCCTCGTGCCCTTGCTCGCTTCCTGCGCTATGTCCCGCGCAATGTCCCGCGCGTTGCATCAAGTCAGGGCTTGACGACGTGCCACACGTCCTTGAAGCCGTCGCCCTTCTTGTCGCCGGCGGCCGCGTCGTTCTTGAACAGGTACACCGGCTTGCCCTTGTAGGCCCACTGCATCTTGCCGTCGTCGCGCGTGACGATCGTGTAGTCGCCTTCGGCCTTCGCACCGGCCGGAGCCATCACGGGCGGCCACAGTTCGGCGCACGGGCCGTTGCAGGCGCTCTTGCCGCTGCCTGCCACATCCTTGTCGAACGTATAGACGGTGCGGTTCTGGCTGTCGACGAGCATGCCGCCGGCGGCCTTGAGCGGGCTTTCCGCATGGGCCGCGGCGGCGGCGAAAAGACCTGCGGCGGCGACCAGCGAAGTGAGGACGGCAGACATCGATTGGCGTTGATTCATGGCGTGGCTCCTGAGTGATATGTCGGGGTCGACACTCTCAGAACGTTTGGCCGACGGCCTTTATTCCGTCCTTTTCGAAAATATTTTCGACGCCTCTGGACCGGCCGGCGCGATCGCCGGGAAGCGCAGCACGAAGACCGTCCCTTCGAGCGCGTCGCTGCGCGCCGTGACCGTGCCGCCATGCAGCGCCATGATCGATTTGACGATGGCCAGACCGAGGCCCGTGCCACCGCTGCGCGGATCGCCGTCGATATGCCGCGACGGATCGACCCGGTACAGTCGGTCGAAGATGCGCGGCAGGTGCTCGGGCGCGATCGCGTTGCCCGCGTCGCACGCGTTGTGCACCTGCACTTCGCCCCAGCCCGGCGCCGGAACGCAGCGGATGGTGATGACCGAACCCCGGCGCGCGTGCCGGATCGCATTGCCGAGCACATTCGACAGCGCCCGGCGCACCAGTCCGCGATCGACCTGCGCCGACGCGCGGCCTTGAACGTCGAGCGTCAGCCCCGCGTCTTCGGCCATCGGAGAAAAGTCGTCCGCCAGCGCCCCGGCAATGGCCTCGAGCGCCGTCGACTCGCGCCGGATCTCCGTATGAGCGGACTCCGTGCGCGCGAGAAAGAGCATCGACGAGATCATGTGCGAAAGCCGCTCGCACTCCTCGACGCTCGACTCCAGCACGGCCTTGTATTCGGCCGGCGTCCGATCGCGCGAAAGCGCGACCTGCGCTTCGCCCATGAGGTTCGATATCGGCGTGCGGATGTCGTGTGCCAGATCCGAGGAAAACTGCGAGAGCCGCGTGAACGACTCGTTCAGGCGCGCGAGCATCCGGTTGAACGCATGCGAGAGGTCGCGCAGTTCCGCCGGCGTATCGTCCTCGGCCAGCGGCGTGCTCATTCGCTCGCTCGACACCTGCTCGGCCGCATGGGTGAGCTGTCGCAACGGCTTGAGTCCGAGCGTCACGAGCCAGTACGCCATGGCGCCGACGATCAGCGTGCCGATGATCTGCGCGACGACCGCCGTCAGTGCGAAGCCCGCCAGCACATTCACCTGATCGCGCGGATCGAGCTGCACGACGAGGGTCACGTGGGCGCCGGGACGGCTTTCTGCCCCCCGGGCGCCCCCGACACCGATAACGCCGTCGGCCGCGATATAACGCAACCGCACACCGAGCTCGGCGTTGGCGACCTTCTGCACGTCGCGCTCGTCCGGCACCTTGTCGCTGCTCACGCGCGACAGCGCCGCCACGGGCGGGCGATAGCCGCGACTCGCGATCAACGTCTTGCCGTCCACGTCCAGCACGGCGAAATCGAGATTCTGATGCCCGTGCGTCGCGTCGTACCAGCGGCGTGGATCGGCGCCGATCTGCGCCTTCGAGGTGATGCCGCTCAATTCCGAGCGAAGCGCGTTGACGGTGCCCAGCAGATCCTGATGCGCACGCGCGCGCAATTGCTCGGCCAGCGCGAAGTACTGATATGTCGCCATCAACGCCAGCACCGTGAACATGCAGCCCGCGACGAACAGCGTGAGGCGGGCGCGCAACGATCGTGCGCGACGCCAACGCCAGGGGAGTGAAGCGGTCGGTGTCGGCCGGGATGACGTCGTGGCGCTCATGACGGCAGCGCCGCGGGCGGATCGCGAAGTTCGAGCACGTAACCCATGCCTCTGACGGTGTGAATCAGCTTGGGCTCGAAGGGCTCGTCGATCTTCGCGCGCAGGCGTCGCATGGTCACGTCGACGATGTTCGTGTCGCTGTCGAAATTGACGTCCCATACCTGCGACGCGATCAGGCTTCTGGGCAGAATTTCGCCCTGCCTGCGCATCAGCAACGCGAGCAGCAGGAATTCCTTGGCGGTAAGTGCGATGCTGACGCCCTGACGCGTCGCCTTGTGTCCAAGCAGGTTCAGTTCGAGATCGCCGACCCTGAGCACGTCGGGCTCGCGCGTGCGCCCGCGCCGCAGGATCGTGCGCACGCGCGCAAGCAGCTCCGCAAAGGCGAACGGCTTGGTCATGTAGTCGTCCGCGCCGAGATCTAGTCCTCGCACACGGTCGCCGAGATCGTCGCGGGCGGTCAGGAACAGGACGGCCGTGTGCTGCTGTGCGCGCAGTTCGGCCAGCACCTGCCAGCCGTCCTTGCCCGGCAGCATGACGTCGAGCACGACGAGATCGTAGGCGCCGGTCACGGCCAGGTGCAGGCCGTCAGTGCCGTCGTTCGCCACATCGACGACGTACCCGGCCTCGGTCAACCCCTTCTTCAGGTACTGACTCGTCTTGTATTCATCCTCGATCACCAGGATCCGCATGTCCTCTCCCCAGCCCCAGTCCTCTCCAATCGGTCTTCGCCCGATCCGCGGCGCGCCCCGCTCAGACACGGCGCCGGCGCGCGATCCATGCAAGCATTGCCGCCCATCGACCATTGCCGCCCTGCTCGTCGCGCTGGCAGACCCTCCGATACAGCACCGGCAGCACCAGCAGCGTGAGCGCGGTCGACGACAGAATGCCGCCGATGACCACGGTCGCCAGGGGACGCTGCACCTCGGCGCCCGTGCCTGTCGCGATGGCCATCGGCACGAAGCCGAGCGACGCCACCAGCGCCGTCATCAGCACCGGACGCAGCCGGGTCAGCGCGCCATCGCGCACCGCGGCGTCGAGCGGCTGCCCGTTTTCACGCAAATTGCGTATAAAGGATATCAAGACCAGGCCGTTGAGGACCGCCACACCCGACAGTGCGATGAAACCGACGGCTGCCGTGATCGACAGCGGGATGCCACGCAGCCACAGCGCCACGAGGCCGCCGCTGAGCGCGAAAGGAATGCCGGTGAAGACGACGAGGCCGTCACGCACGTTGTTGAACATGGCGAACAGCAGCCCGAACACCAGCAGCAACGCCACCGGCACGACGATCTTCAGACGTTTCGACGCCGATTGCAGCTGCTCGAACTGCCCGCCCCACGCCGTCCAGTAGCCCGCCGGGATCGCGACCTTGTCGATTTCGGCGCGCGCGTCCTCGACGAACGATCCGAGGTCGCGGCCACGAACGTTGGCGCTCACCACGATCCGGCGTTTGCCGTCTTCGCGGCTGATCTGGTTGGGGCCCGGCGCAAGATCGAGCGTCGCGACCTCCGACAACGGAATGAAGGCTGCGCGCACGGCCGTGCCGTCGGGGTTCGTCGTTTCGCCGCGAGGCAAGGCGATCGGCAGACGGCGAATCGCGTCGATGTTCTCGCGCAACGCATCCGGCAGACGCACGACGATGCTGAAGCGTCGATCGCCCTGGAACAGCGTGCCGGCCGTCTGCCCGCCGAGCGCCGCCGCCACGGTGTCCTGCACGTCGGCGACGTTCACGCCGTAGCGCGCGATCTTCGCGCGATCGACGTTGATCGTCAGCATGGGCAGGCCCGACGTCTGCTCGACCTTCACCTCCGTCGCACCGTTGACCGTCTGCAGCCGCGCGCCGATGCGATTGGCCACCTCGTTCAGCACGTTCATGTCGTCGCCGAACACCTTCACGGCGACGTCGCTGCGCACGCCCGAAATCAGTTCGTTGAAACGTAGCTGGATCGGCTGCGAGAACTCGTAGTTGCTGCCGGGAATCGACTGGGCAATGCGCGTGACTTCCTCGATCAGTTGCTCGCGCGACTTGCCCGGGTCCGGCCAGGCCGACTTCGGCTTGAGCATGATGTAGCCGTCGGAGATGTTCGGCGGCATCGGGTCCGACGCCACTTCCGCCGTCCCGGTTCTCGCGAACACCCGCTCGACCTCGGGCAGTTGCGCTACGAGCGCTTTCTCCAGTTGCTGCTGCATCTGCACCGATTGCGTGAGACTCGTGCCCGGGATCCGCAACGCCTGAATGGAGAGATCGCCTTCGTTGAGGTTCGGCATGAACTCGCTGCCCAGGCGCGTGCCGAGCGCAAACGTGAGCAGCACCGTCGCGCTGGCGCCGGCGATCACTGTACGGCCATGGGCGAGCGCCCATTCGAGTGCAGGCTCGTAGACGCGGCGCGCAAACCCCATCATGCGATTCTCTTTCTCCGAGACGCGATTGCCGATGAAGGCCGCCACGGCCGCGGGAATGAACGTCACCGAAAGCACCATCGCGGCGGCAAGCGCCATGACCACCGTCATCGCCATCGGGTGGAACATCTTCCCTTCCACACCCGTGAGCGCAAAGATCGGCACATACACGACCATGATGATGGCCTGACCGAACAGCAGCGGTCGGCGCGCCTCGCGCGCGGCGGAGAACACTTCCGCCAGCCGCTCGCGCAGCGTGAGCGGCCGCCCGAGCGCGTGTTGCGCGTGGGCGAGACGCCGCACGCAGTTCTCCACGATCACGACGGCGCCGTCGACGATGATGCCGAAGTCGAGCGCACCGAGACTCATCAGGTTCGCGCTCACGCGCGTGGCGGCCATGCCGGTAAAGGTCATCAGCATCGCCAGCGGAATCACCAGCGCGGTGATCAACGCCGCGCGCAGGTTGCCGAGGAACAGGAAAAGGATGGCGATGACGAGCGCCGCGCCTTCGAGCAGGTTCTTCTTGACGGTGGCGATGGCCTTCTCGACGAGCGCCGTGCGGTCGTAGACAGGCACGGCGGAAACGCCCGGCGGCAGCGTCTTGTTGATCGCCACCATCTTCTGCGACACGGCGTGCGAGACGGTCCGGCTGTTCTCGCCGATGAGCATGAACACGGTGCCGAGCACGACCTCGCGACCGTTCTCCGTCGCCGCGCCCGTGCGCAGCTCCCGCCCGATCGTCACCTCCGCGACATCCCTGACCTTGACCGCCACGCCGTTGACGTTCTTGAGCACCACGTTACCGATGTCGTCGGTGTTGCGCACCTGCGCCGGCACGCGAATGAGGTATTGCTCGCCGCCGCGCTCGATGTAGCCCGCACCCACGTTCGCGTTGTTGCGCTCCAGCGCCTGCACGACTTCGGCCAGCGTCAGGCCATAGGCGATAAGTCGCGCGGGATCGGGCGCAACCTGATACTCCTTGGCGAAACCGCCGATCGTGTTGATCTCCGTGACGCCCGGCACGTTGCGCAACTGCGGCTTGATGACCCAGTCCTGGATTTCGCGCAGGTCGGTGGGCGTGTAGGGCGTGCCGTCCGGCTTGCGCGCGTCGGGCGCCGCTTCCACGGTCCAGAGATAGATTTCACCAAGCCCCGTGGAGATCGGGCCCATCTCCGGATTGATGCCCGCGGGCAGCTTCTCCTTGGCCTGCCCGATGCGCTCGTTCACCAGTTGCCGGGCGAAATAGATATCCGTGCCGTCCTTGAAGATGACGGTGACTTGCGAAAGCCCGTAACGCGACATCGAGCGGGTCTGCTCCAGTCCCGGCAGGCCCGACATCGCGGACTCGATGGGAAACGTGACGCGCTGCTCCGCCTCGAGCGGCGAGTAGCCGGGAACGTTGGTGTTGATCTGCACCTGGACGTTGGTGATGTCGGGCACGGCGTCGATCGGCAGGCGCTGATAGGCGAACACGCCCGCCACGGCCACCGCGAGCGTGACGACAAGCATCAGCCAGCGATGCTGGATCGAGCACTGAATGATTCTTTCGAACATGCGTCGGTCCCCGGCGATCAGTGGCTATGCTCGGCGGTGCTCTTGCCGAGTTCCGCCTTGAGCACGAAGCTGTTGGCCGCGACATATGGCGTGCCCGAGTCGAGGCCCCTAACGATCTCGACGGCAACGCCGTCGCGGCGGCCGGTCTCGACGGGCGTGGCGACGAACCCTTCGGCCGTCTTCACGAAGACGACGGGGCGCCCTTCCACGGTCTGCACGGCGTCGGCGGCAACGGCCACCGGCACCTTCACCTCGTTCGTCCCCAGCGAGACGTTCACGAAGATGCCGGGACGCCACGTCGTGTCCGGATTCTGCAGCGTCACGCGCGCCTTGGCCGTACGCGTCTGCTCACCCAGCAGCGACCCGACATACGCAATGGTGCCTTTCGCCTTCGAGTCGAACGCGCTCGCGCGCACCTCGACGGGCGTGCCGACGCGCACCACGCCGAGGGCTTGCGCCGGCACGGCGATCTCCGCCCAGACGGTCTTCAGATCCGAAATGGTGAACAGGTTCGTGGCCTCGGTCACCGCCTCGCCGAGCGCCGCGTGCTTTTCCACGACCGTGCCGTCGAACGGTGCGCGCAGCTCAAACCGGTTCAGTCCCTCGCCCGAGTCCGTACCGGCGCCCACGGCGTTGAGCTTCTGGCGCGCGTTGCGCACGGCGATGTCGGCCTCGCGCAGCGCCTGCTGCGCCTGGATGAAATCCTGCTCGGCGGAGATCTTCTCCTCCCACAGCATCTTTTCGCGCTCGAAGGTCTTCAACGCGACGGTGCGACGCTCCCGCGCCGTCAGCCACTCCGCGCGCTGCTCCGAGACCTGTGGGCTGGAGAGCACGGCCAGGACGTCGCCCCGCTTGACCTGCTGGCCAAGACTCACATTCACGCGCTCGACCACACCCGCCACGCGCGGCACGATGTGTCCGGTGCGGTCTTCGTTGAAGCGCACTTCGCCCGGCAGTTCGATCGACTCGCCGATGCGTGCCTCGCCGGCCGTCCTGATCTCGATGCCGGCGGCCGTCTGCTGGGCCGCCGTCAGACTCACCAGCCCTTCTTCGTCGTGCTTTTCATCGACGTGTTTTCCGTCGGCGTGGTCGTCGCCCGTCTTTCCGCCGCTCTCGCCGTCCTTCCCCGCCTTCGCGCTTTCGTCCGCGTGGTCCGCATGGTCGTCGTGAGGTCTCGCCTCCCTGGCCGACGATGCGGCGCTCGGCTCGGACGCGCCGGACCGCTCGGTTCGAATGAGACTGGCACCTACGCCGATACACAGCGCGAGCACCGCGCCGATGGCAAACAATTTCTTGGCTCGTTGCACGGGATTCCTCACTGAGCAAACGGTTGCAGTATTTTTTCGGACGACAGGAGCGCGACACCGTCGACGCTGCCCCCCACGGCGAGGCTCACGGTCGCGTAGGCGCCATAGGCGCTCGCCGCCGAGGTGATGTATTGGGAGCGGGCTTGCGAGAGCGTGCGCTGCGCGTCGAGCACGTCGAGGAAGCCGAACTTGCCGAGCAGGAACCCCCGGCGAGTGGCGTCGTAGGCGCTTTGCGCCTGTGGCAGGATCTGGTCGCGCAGACGCAAGGTCGCCTCGCGCGTCGCGGTGTATTCGGCGTAGGCGCCTTGCAGCGTGGCCTGCTGTTGCCGACGCACGCCGACATAAGCGTCGCGCGCCATCTCGGCACGCTGCGCGGCTTCCATGCTCGCGCCCCGACGCGTGTCGAATATCGGCAACGGAATCGAGAGTCCGACGACGGCCTGATTGTCGGTCCGGCCGCCGTCCGTCACCCGCTTGAGCCCGAACGTCACACTCACGTCCGGCACACGCTGCGCACTCTCGAGCCGGGCGAGCGCGCTGCGCCGATTGATCTCTTCGCTCGCCGCCCGCAGTGCGGGGGTGCCTTCCAGCGCACCGACGAGCGATGCCCACGGCGGCAGTTGAGGCAATGCGTCGAGGTCGCCCGACAGTTGCCGCGGCAGTTCCGCCTCGCCAATGCCGATCGCCTGCGACAGACGGGCGCGGGCGCGCCTGAGCGCGGCCTCGGCCGTGGAAAGCTCGATCTGCGCGTTGTCGGCGGCGATGCGCGCGCGGCCTTCGTCGACCGGCGAGACCTTGCCCGCCTGCACACGGCGCTGCGCGGCAGCGTGCGTCTCCTGCGCGATCTTCGCGGTCTCGGCCGAGAGCTTCACCAGTTCGGCCGCCGCCAGCGTCTCGAAGTAGCGCGCCACGACTTCGCTGCGCACGGTGGCCTCGCTGGTCTGCATATCGAGCGTGGCCACGCGCTGCGCCGCCTCGCCGGCTTCGACGCGATAGTGACGCTTGCCCGCGAGCTCGATCGGTTGCGAGAGCTGCGCCGTGGTCGTGCGCGACGTGCTGCGAAAATTCTCCTGCATCACGGAGAACTCGGGATTGGGGCGTGCGCCCGCCTGCATGAGCGCACCGGATTGCGCGTCGATTTCGCGGCGCGCGAGCCGAAGGGCGGTATTGTTTTCGAGTGCCAGCCGCATGGCCTGCGCGAGCGTCAGGTCCGGACCGGCCTGGGATGCTGGCGCGGACGCCCCGGCGTGGACGACGCTGCTCGCACCGGCCGCGCCGAACGCCACGCACATCGCAAGGATCAGGTTCTTCATGAAAAGGACGCGGTTCTCCCCTGATGCCGGACGGCCGGTGCCCTCGACGGCGTGACAGGGGAATCAATGGAGAAGCGGCTCGCCTCGCGACGCCCCGCAAGCGACGAATCGCTGCGTGACGCTGTCGCCAGCCGGCGCAACGGCTCAGTCGGTCAGCAAACGCGGGTACACGGTGTCTGGCTGGTCCAGCAGCCCTTGCGCCGCGGCTTCTTCCAGCTCCTTGCGCACTTGCTCACGGGTCTTGCGCGAGGGCGACTGCGTCGCTTGCAGCGCCTTGAGGCTCGAGGCCACAGGCACGCCGCCGGCATGGGCCTGATTGAGCTCCGCCTGGACGTCGGCACGATTCCCGGACGGACCGCCCGGGAACATCGGCAGGTTGTTGTCGTAACGGGCGGTGGCCTGCGCCGAAGCAGAGAACAACACACCCAGAGCGATGGCGGTGGAGAGCAGAAGGCGCTTTTGCATGGTGATACCCCTTTTGAAGATGACTCGGGAAAATCCAGACCCGCGAGGCGGCTCGCCCCTCGGATCTGTTGGGTACCATCGTAAAAAGCGCGCCCCGACACCAACATGAAACCCGCATTACATTTTTGCAATGTTGGCGGCGGCAGCGGTTTTCCGTCCGCTCGGTTAGCATGTCGTTCAAGCACACCGCACACCGATTCCGCGCGAGGACTGCAATGACCCACGCTCCGCACGACCCTGCGAACGAAGACGCGCATCGCCACGATCACTCGACGGACCACGGCGCCGAGCCACCGCACGCGCACGGTCACGACCATGGGCACGGTCATGGACACGGACACAGTCATACCGGCGGCGTCACCGATCAGAAGCGCATCGGCATCGCGTTCGCATTGATCGCGGCGTTCATGGTGGTGGAGATCGTCGGCGGCCTGCTGTCGGGCTCGCTCGCGCTGCTCGCGGACGCGGGTCACATGGTCAGCGACGCGGCGGCACTGGCGTTCAGCTGGATCGCCATCCACTATGGCAAGCGACCGGCGACCCTGCAGCTCTCTTACGGTTACAAGCGACTGGAAGTGCTCGCCGCGTTCGTGAACGGCTGCGCGTTATTCGTGATTGCGGCATGGATCGTCTTCGAGGCCGTCCGCCGTTTTTACGAGCCGGTGCCGATCGTCGGCATGCCCATGCTCGTGGTGGCGTTCGCGGGCCTGCTCGCGAACATCGCGGCGTTCGCCGTGCTGCACGGCGGCAACCGCGACAACCTCAACATGCGCGGCGCGTGGCTGCATGTGCTGGGCGACATGCTGGGATCGGTCGCCGCCATCGTGGCCGCGTGCGTGATTCTCGCCACGGGCTGGACGCCCATCGACCCGATCCTGTCGATCTTCGTGGCGGTCATCATCCTCAAGAGCGCCTGGGGCATCGTCAAATCGTCGGCGCACATCCTGCTCGAAGGCGCACCCGCCGAACTCAGCTCGGAAGAGATCAAACAGGATCTGGAAGCCAACGTGCCGGAGGTCGGGAACGCGCATCACATTCATGCGTGGTCGATCACCGGCGAGCGGCACATGGTGACGTTGCACGTCTGTCCCGCGCCGGGCGTCAGCACGCGCGACACCGTCATCGCCGTGCAGCAGCGCCTGGCGACGCGCTTCGCGGTCGGTCACGTCACGGTGCAGGTGGAAGAAGACGGGTGCCCGGACAGCACCGGACCGCAAGGTCGGTGCTGACCGGACACGCCTCCTAGCGCAGGAGGCGCGGGAGACACAAGACAGGGATCGCCGGGAACGCCGAACGACCTGCCGGGCTCACTCGCCCTTCGGCGCTTCCTTGACGCGGCTCACCAACTGCGTCGGGCTGACGAACTGGAGGGCGATCAGCACCCACAGCAGCGTGATGGCCATGTAGATCATCGCCATCGCGTCGATGGATTGCGGCGCCCGCACTCCGGTCGAGAACACCGCGTAGTAGAGCGCCACGACCAGCGTCTGCGTGTCGGGCCCCGCGGTGAAGAACGTCAGCTCGAACATGCCGATCGTGCGCACGAGCACCAGCAGGCCCGCGGCGAGAATGCCCGGCACCAGCAGCGGCAGCAACACGTGACGGAAGTACTTCAACGTGTTGGCCCCGAAGATGCGGGCGGCGGCTTCGAGATTCGGGTCGATCTGCTCGATGAACGGCGTCATCACCAGAATCACGAACGGCAGCGACGGCACGAGGTTCGCGAGGATCACGCCCGCGAGCGTGCCGCCCAGGCCGATCTTGTAGAGCACCGTCGCCATCGGGATACCGTAGGTGACCGGCGGCACCATCAGCGGCAGCAGGAACACGAGCATCGCGAGCCGCTTGCCCGGAAACTGCGCCCGTGCCAGCGCATACGCCGCGGGCACGCCCAGGGCGATCGACAGCAGCACCACGGCGCCGACGACTTCGAGCGTGACCCACAACACATCCGCGAGCTGGAAGTCGCGCCATGCCTGCGCGTACCAGTGCAGCGTAAAACCTTCAGGCAGCGGGGTGCCGAACCAGCGCGTGGCGAACGAGTTCATCGCGACGGTGGCGATCATCAGCCCCACGTTCACGAGGAAGAAGAGCATCGCGCCCCACACCACCACGCGCCACAGGCGCGAGCCGGGGCCTTCGCGGCGCATGCGAGTGCGCTTGGCCGATACCGCGGGCATCGCCGCCGGACGGCTCAGGGGCGAAGGCGTCGTCATGAAA
Organism: Pandoraea pulmonicola; assembly: GCF_000815105.2. Taxonomy (NCBI): domain Bacteria; kingdom Pseudomonadati; phylum Pseudomonadota; class Betaproteobacteria; order Burkholderiales; family Burkholderiaceae; genus Pandoraea; species Pandoraea pulmonicola. Next base: position 4,838,414 of record NZ_CP010310.2, read on the forward strand.
TCTCCGTTCTGCGCGGCCAGTGTGCCGGTCACGGGTTTGTCTGTGGTGCTCATCCCTTACCTCCCGTGGTCGGACCGCTGTAGAACGCCCGGCGTGCGCCGAGCATGCCCGCCACGATCAGCAACTGGACGAAACCCATCACGATCGCGACACACGAGGCGAGCGAATAGTCATAGCTCTCGAACGCCGCTTCATACGCGGCAATCGACACCACCCGCGTCGCGCCTGCCGGCACGCCGAGCAGCACGGCGGACGGGAACACCGAGAAGGCCTGCACGAACGACAGACACGCCGCCATCGTCAATCCTGGGACCAGCAGCGGCAGATAGATCAGGCGGAACTGCTGCCAGGGTCCGGCGCCGAGCGTGCCGGCGGCGCGCGCGAGCGTCGGGTCGATGCCGGTCACGTAGGACAGGATCAGCAGGAACGCGAACGGGAAGCCCGAGATCACCAGCGAGATCAGCACACCCCAGTAGTTGTGCGTGAGGCGAACTTCGTCGCTGTACAGATGCAGTGCGTGCAGCGCCTGCGGGAACCAGCCGTTCGGACCGTAGTAGGTCAGCATGCCGTCGGCGATGAGCACGGTGCCGAGCGTGACGGGCACGACCAGCAGCATCGTCACGAACTTCGACGCACGCGAGCTTCGGCGCAATGCGAACGCGGCCGGAATCGAGGCGCCCACGTTGATGAGCGTCGCCGGCACGGCGAGCTTGAGCGTGATGAACACCGTCGGCCACAGCGTCGGCTCGGAGAAGAACTTGAGGTAGTTCGCGAGCACGCCGCCTTCCATCGGCTGAAACGACAGGAACAGGCCGTAGGCGAACGGGTACACGAACATCGCGAGCAGGCACACGAGCGCCGGTGCGACGAGCCAGCCCCGGCCATCGAAGCGCGCGGCCGGAGCGAGCGCGGAAGCGGTGGAAGCGGTGGAAGCGGAGGAAACGGCGGCACTCATGCGCGCTCTCCGGCATACACCAGTGTGCGCTCGGCCGGCACGTGCAGCGGGACGCGCTCGCCCACGGCGTAGTCGCCGGGCAGACGCGCATACAGCGGGCCGAACGGCGAGGCGACGCGCAGCAGCGAATCGCGGCCGCCGTACTCGACCGTCTCGACGACCACTTCGAAGGCGTTGTCGTTGGCCGCCTGCGCACGCTCGAAGTCGTCCGGACGGATCGCCACGCTGACATTGCCGTCGCCGGGCGGCTCCATCAACACGCCATCGAACGACGCGCCGCCGCACGACACACGCGCGTGATCGCCCTGCGCCGACGTGATCGAGACGTCGAGCACGTTGCGGTAGCCCATGAAACGCGCCACGTGCAGATTGCGCGGGCGGCCATACACTTCGCGCGGCGCGCCGATCTGTTGCACCACGCCCTCCTTCATCACCACGATGCGGTCGGCCATCGACAGCGCCTCGTCCTGATCGTGCGTGACGTAGATCGTCGCGCGATCGAGCTTGCCGTGGATGCGGCGAATCTCGGCGCGCATCTCGATGCGCAGTTTCGCGTCGAGGTTGGAGAGCGGTTCGTCCATCAGCACGACCGGCGGCTCGATCACGATGGCGCGCGCAATCGCCACGCGCTGCTGCTGACCGCCCGAAAGCTGTCCCGGCAGCTTGCGCTCGTGACCGACGAGCTGCACGAGCTGCAACGCTTCACGAGCACGCGCCTCGATCTCGGCGCGCGGCACGCCGCGCATGCGCAGGCCGAAACCCACATTATCGAGCACGCTCATGTGCGGAAACAGCGCGTAGTTCTGAAAAACCATGCCGAAGCCGCGCTTCTCGCTCGGCAGGATGTCGATGCGCTCGTCGTCGAGCCAGATCGCGCCGCCGGTCAGCGGCGTGAGTCCCGCGATGCAATTGAGCGCGGTGGACTTGCCGCAGCCGGACGGCCCGAGCAATGCGATGAATTCCCCCCGCTCGATGGTCAGATCGAGGCCGTTCAACGCGGCCACGGACTGCCCTTCGGCGTTGGTGAAACTGCGCGCCACGTGATCGAGGCGCAGTTGCTGAAAGTTGTGCTTCATGACGAAACCCTTGAGACGCTCACCCGGCGCGATTCGCACCGGTCTTCGCGGCGCAACGGCAACCGGTTCCGTTCACGCAATTCCCATCGAATTGCCATGACCGGCATCGCTCCGGTTGCCGCCGCACCCCATCGCGGCGTCACCTCGACGCCGCCGCACTGCATTACTTCGATTTCTTTGCTCCCACTTCGACATCCCACTTCTGGAAGGCGGCGACCATCGCGGCCGCATCGAGCGGTACGGCGTGCGGGAAGTCGGCGATGAGCTTCCTGTACTCCGGACGGCCGTACTTGACGATCACTTCCTGGCTCTTTGCCGGCGCGGAGGTGATCGGCACGTCCTTCACGGCAGGGCCCGGATAGAAGTAACCGTCGTCGTACGTGAGCGCCTGCTGTGCCGGTTCGAGCATGAAGTTGATCAGCTTGAAGATGACCTCCATCTTGTCCTTCGGCACGCCCTTGGGCACCACGATGAAGTGGGCGTCGTTGACCCACGTGAACTTCTCGAACGCCTGCACCTTGAAGCTCGCCGGCACCACGCCGAGGGCGCGCGGATTGATGTCCCAGCCGGTCATGGTCACGGTCATGTCGCGGCTGCCTTCGCCCAGTTCCTTCATGACGGCCGACGTGCCCCCCGGGTAATACGGAATGCAGGTGTCGAGCTCCTTCAGGAACGCCCATGTCTTGTCCCAGCCCTTGACCGGATCATGCGGGTCCTTGTCGCCGAGCAGATACGGCAGGCCCATCAGAAACGCGCGCCCCGGGCCCGAGTTGGCCGGACGCGCATAGATCAGCTTGCCTGGATTCGCCTTGCACCACGCGAGCAGTTCGGCGGCCGTCTTGGGCGGATTGCTCACCTTGGCCGGGTTGTATTCGAGCAGCGGTCCGGCAGGCGTGTACGTCACCGCCAGGCCATAGCCCTTCGACAACTCCTGCATCGCGCGGACGTTCGGCGAATACTTGTCGAGCACGCCCGGCAGTTTCTCGCCGTAGTCGGGCAGCAGACGTTGCCAGAGGTTTTGCTGGATGCCGGCGGCGAGTGCGTCGGTGCCGGTCAGCACGATGTCGATATCGGAACGCCCCGCGGCCTGCATGGCCTTGATCTTGCCCGGCAATTGCGGCGCGGGTGCGTTCGTGAAGGTGATCTTCGAGACGAGATCCGGGTACTTGTCGCGGAAGGCCTCGAAGCCCTTCTGCGTGAGCGCCAGATTGCCCGCCACATCCACAATGTTCAACGTGACCGGCGCGGCGTATGCGCCCGTCGCGACACTCCCCAATACGGCGGCACATGCCACTGCGCCAAGCGTGCGTTGCCAGAATCCCCTGCGGCTGAAGGCCATGCTGTCTCCTCTACGTTGAAATTCTCGTAAGTCATCATATGACTGAGACGTTGAATTTGCAATCGGGAGACAGGCCGCATCGCCTCAGAGATTTCCCTAGGAGATCGAGCTATTGTTGTTTTTTCTGGCGATTCCTGGCGTTTTTACGCCACCAAGGTGTCTTTGATCAGGGATTTCACCGATAGAGGGATCCTTGGTGCGTCACCTAAATTACGCCAAGTCATACGATGACGTAAAAGTTGAAAAAAACGCCTTAATACCATCGCCGCTTCGGCATTCGAGCCGAAGGTGGCTCAGGACAAGTTGCCGTGAAAATCCAGCGCATCACGATCACCCCGATTGCCTTTCGCGACCCGCCCCTGCTCAATGCGGCGGGCATCCACGAGCCGTATGCCTTGCGCTCGATCATCGAGATCGAAACCGACAACGGTCACGTCGGACTCGGGGAGACATACGGCGATGCCCCGGTGCTCGCGTTGCTTGAAAATACCCGTCCCCATCTGATCGGCATGGATCCGTTCGACACGAACGGCCTGCGTGAGCGCGTGGCGGCGGTGGTTCGACGAGGGGTCGGCGGCGAACGCGTCGAGTACGAGCTGGCGCCGGGCACCGACCCGCGCAAGGACGCCGAGAAGATCTACTCCGCGTTCGAGGTCCCGTTCCTGGACCTGCAGGCCCGCCACCTCGGCATTCCGCTCGTGGAACTGCTCGGCGGCGCGGTACGCGACGAAGTGCAGTACAGCGCGTACCTGTTCTTCAAGTACGCGCAGCACATCGATGCGCCCGCGAGCGGCTATCCCGTCGACCCGTGGGGCGAGACGTTGAACGCCGACCAACTGGTCGCCCAGGCCCGCACGATGATCGACACCTACGGCTTCGGCAGCATCAAGCTCAAGGCCGGCGTGCTCGAACCGGCGCAGGAAGTGCAGTGCCTCAAGGCCCTCAGGCGCGCGTTTCCAGACAAGCCGCTGCGCATCGATCCGAACGGCAACTGGTCGCTCGCGACCGCCATCGCGATGGGGCGCGAACTCGCGGGCGATCTCGAATACTACGAGGATCCCACGCCCACCCTGGAAGGCATGGCGGCGTTGCATCGCGCCACCGGCATGCCGCTGGCAACGAACATGGTCGTGACGGACCTGCGCCAGTTCCGAGAAAACGTGCGGCTGGGTGGCGCCCAGATCGTCCTCTCCGATCACCACTATTGGGGCGGCCTGCGCGACACGCAGTTACTCGCGCGCATGTGCGAGACCTTCGATCTCGGCCTGTCGATGCACTCCAACTCCCACCTCGGCATCAGTCTGATGGCCATGACCCATCTGGCCGCAAGCGTGCCGCGTCTGTCGTACGCGTGCGACACGCATTACCCGTGGCAAGCGCCCGACGAGGAAGTCGTGCGCGGCGGCAAGATCGCCATTCGCAACGGGGCGGTCGCCGTGACCCAGGCGCCGGGCCTCGGGCTGGAGATCGACCCCGACCAGTTGGCCAAACTGCACGAGCAATACCTGCGTTGCGGACTGCGCACCCGCAACGACGCAGTGCAGATGCGCAAGTACCAGCCGGACTGGAGCGGCAAGGCGCCTCGCTTCTGACCGGCAGCCGGACGTCACGCATGGGCCGGCGCCATCGTTGTTACATCGGTGTACTAATCGAATCACAAGAAAACACATCACAAGAGGAGAAGTCGTGAGACACAAGACACTGTTTGCCGGGCTCGTATTGGCCGGTCTCGCTGCCGGCGCCGTACCGGCGATGGCGCAGTCGAACGTGACGCTGTACGGGATCGTCGACGATGCGTTGACTTACAGCAGCAACCAGAACGGCAAGTCGAACACCTATCTGCGCAACGGCAACCTCGCCGGCAGCCGCTGGGGTCTGCGCGGCACCGAGGATCTGGGCGGCGGCACGCGGGCGCTGTTCCAGCTCGAGAACGGTTTCGACGTCAACAGCGGCGCGTTCAGCACGTCGGGGGTGATGTTCAACCGTCAGGCATTCGTCGGCCTGAAGAACGACAATCTCGGCACCGTGACCATCGGTCGCCAGTACACGCCGTATTACCAGCTCGTGGGCACGATCGGGCCCACGACGTACGTCACCGGCGCGACCGGTGCGCACCCGGGCGATATCGACGGCCTCGACACGACGATCCGCATCAACAACTCCGTGACCTATACGTCGCCGGTGCTGTGGGGCGTGACCGCCAGCGTGCAATACGGCTTCGGCGGTCAGGCCGGCGCGTTCAGCAAGGGCAACATGTACTCCGGCGCCCTGCGCTACGACGGCGGGCCGTTGTCCATCGCGGCCGGCTACCTGCGCATGAACAACGTGGGCGGTGGCGGCACGAGCTGGAACAGTGCGTCGACGGGCTCGTTCGGCACGTCCGCCGTGAACCAGGGCTATGTTACGGCCGACGCGCTCCAGCACATGGCGGTCGCCGGCATCTACACCATCGGCAGCGTGACGCTGGGCGCGACCTACAGCAATGTGCAGTACAAGCCGGGCGCGACGTCGCTGTTCCACGACACGGCCATCTTCAATACGGCAGGCGTGCACGCGTCGTGGATCGTCGCCCCGCAATGGCGACTGGCGGCGGCGTACAGCTACACGGCCGCGTCGAAGTCCAACGGCATCGCCGATGCGGCGACCTATCATCAGATCTCGCTCGCCCAGGTGTATTCGCTCTCGAAGCGCACGTCGCTATATGCGCTCGAAGCGTGGCAGCATGCCAATGGCAAGTCGCTCTCCGCGAACGCCGCGAGCATCATCAACGCGGGTCCGGTCGTGGGCGATTCGCAGAACGGCACGCCGTCGTCGACGAGTTCGCAGTTCGTCGGCATGCTGGGGATCCGCGTCGACTTCTGACGTCCTTCCCGAAACAGCAAGCCTGCCGGACCGCCGCCCCATGCGGCGGTCCGGTCGTCACGAGTGGTCGCGAGAAGCCGTACTTCGGCCGCCGGCGCCGCATCGGGATTGAATGTGGCGTTGGCAGTCGACTCTTATCGGTTGTCGTATGTATGGATAGGTATCGCGCGGTCGATAAGGTAAACTGAGGGCGTTTTTCGTCACCCACATTCCAATCGACGCCATGTCCATGACCAGCCCCTTGCCCGCACGCCCTCGCCGCAAGTCTCGCAGCCTCACGGAAGAGGTCGTGAGCGCCTTGTCCGAGCAGATTCGCGCTGGCGCGTTCCGGCCGGGCGACAAGCTGCCGACCGAGTCGGCCATCATGGAAAGTCTCGGCGTGAGCCGCACGGTGGTGCGCGAAGCGATTTCGCGCCTGCAGGCCGCGCAACTGGTGGAGACACGTCACGGCATCGGCACGTTCGTGCTCGAAGCGCCGCGCGAGAATGCCCTGCAGGTCGACACCAACAGCATTCTGACGATGCTCGACGTCATGGCGATCCTGGAGTTGCGCATCTCGCTCGAGACGGAGGCGGCCGGGCTGGCAGCGAACCGTCGCACCGACACGCAACTCAAGCTCATGCGCCAGGCGCTCGACGATTTCGAGATGCACGTGCGGCAGCGCACCGGCAACGCCGTCACGGCCGACGTGGCGTTCCACCTGCAAGTGGCGAGCGCGACGGGCAACCGCTATTTCCACGACATCCTCGAACAGCTCGGCAATACGATCATTCCGCGCACGCGCGTCAATTCCGCGGCACTTGCCGACGACGATCAGGTGTCGTACCTGAATCGCGTGAACCGCGAGCACGAGGACATCTACAACGCCATTGCGCGACGCGACCCGGAAGCGGCCCGCGCCGCCATGCGCACCCACCTGACTAACAGCCGCGAGCGCCTGCGCCGCGCGCAGGAATCGGCCGGCGCGCAAGGGTAAGTCGCTTCCGCGCGCTTTCCGTCTCAGTACAGATCGCCGCGCACGGCGCGGTAGTATCCGGCGTCGATCTCGCTCGCCTTCGACGGGTCCACGCCCGTGAGCGCCGCCTTCATATCGCCCATCGACGGTACGGCCTTGCGCTCGAGCTGCGACTCCGGCCGCCACAGCTTCGCACGGTTGATGGCCTTGCCGCAGTGAAACAACACTTCGTCGAGGGTCACGACGATGGCGGTTTTCGGCGTGCGCTCGCCTTCCCTGAGCTTCGAGAGCAGGTCCACATCGACGGAGATCCGTGCACGGCCGTTGATGCGCATGAACACCTCCAGCCCCGGAAACAGGAACAGCATGCCGACGCGATCGTCCTCGGTCAGATTGCGCAACGAGGCGATACGGTTGTTGCCGGGCCAGTCGCCGAACGCGACGGTCCTGTCGTCGAGCACTTTGACGAAACCGGGTGCGCCGCCGCGCGGCGAGGCATCGAGGCCTTGAGCGCCGCCGGTCGCAAGACAGAAGAACGTGGCGACATCGAGATACGCCGTGTGAAACGGCAACAGGCGGGACATCACGCCTTTGACGATCGTCTCCGACGGCGGGTCGTACAACGCGTCGAGATTCGCCGTCGGATGGTCGGGTTGAGACATGGGAACGCTCCTTCATGAACACGGCCCGAGCATATCCCCGCCCCCGATGGCGCTGATAGACTATTGCAGACATTCAATAGCGCAATTACGCCATGAATTTACCCGATTCGCTGAAGCGGAAGATGGAGCGCGTTCATCACATGGGTGAGAACGATCCGCCGCTGCTTGCCCTGGTCGGGCGACAGAGCGTGCCGCGCGTGTCGCAGACGCATCGGCACGCCTCGGGGCAACTGCTCGGGCTGTTCACCGGCCTGCTGACGGTGCATACCAGTCTCGGCGCTTGGGTGATTCCGACGACGCGCGCCGTCTGGGTCCCCCCCAATCATCCGCACTCAGCGTTTTCTCATGGACCTTTCTTCGGCTGGGCGGTGTACGTACGGCCCGACAAATGCGCGGGTCTGCCGGAGCAGCCGCGCGCCATCGAGGTTTCGGGACTGCTGCGCGAGGCTGTGGTGCGCGCCGCGCCGTGGACCATCGGGATGCCGGATCGTGTACAGACCAACGTCATGCGGGTGATTCTCGACGAGATCGCGATGAGCCCGGCGGACACGTTCCGTCTTCCCATGCCGGGCGACACGCGCCTGCGCCGCATCGCATCGGCCCTCGTCGACAATCCCGCCGATGCGCGTACGCTCGACGAGTGGGCTGCCTGGGCCAACGCGGCGCCGCGCACAGTAAGCCGACGGTTCGTGGAGGAGACGGGACTGACGTTCACGGCATGGCGCCAGCGAGCGAGGCTGCTGCGTGCGCTGGAGTTGCTGGCGTCCGGGCAACCTGTCGGGACAGTGGCGCTCGATCTCGGTTACGACAACGCGAGTGCCTTCATCTCGCTCTTTCGCAGGACGTTCCACACCACGCCCGGCAAGTATTTTTCGTCAGGCACAACAGCCGCACTGGCGCTCGACGAAACCGCCGAATGACCCGCAAGCCTTGATCCGGGTTTCTAAGCGCCAGGGACCCGGGGTGCGCAGGACGCAGCGCCCACGGTCCCCGGCAAGCGACGTTCAATCGTCCAGCGGCATGCCGCTGCGATCCTTCGCGCAGGCGACCGCGACGATCGACACCAGCGCACACGCGATCATGAACATCACCACAGGCACGTAGCTGCCGCCGAAGTAGGCGACCAGCGCGGTGGCGATCAGCGGCATCGGGCCGCCTACCAGCGCAGCACCGATCTGGTAGCCGAGCGACATGCCCGTGTAGCGGATCGTCGCCGGAAACGCCTCGGCCAGCAGCGTGCCGATCATCGAACCGTACGTGGTCCAGATCACGCCCAGCCCCACGCCCACCGCCAGCGCCGCGAGCACGATCGACTTCTGGTTCAGCAGCCAGAAGAACGGTGCGATCCAGACGATGAACGCCATGCTGCCGTAGATGAACACCTTCTTGCGTCCCACCTTGTCCGACAGATGCCCGAAGTAGAGCATGAACGGGAAGGCAATCAAGGCGCAGACCAGCACGATGTTCAGAATCTCCGAGCGCTGAAAACCGTGCCCGATCATGTACGACACCGTGAACGTGGCGTACAGGAAGAAGGTCGACGTCTCCACGACCTTGGCGCCGATGGCGATCAGCACGACGCGCCAGTGATCCTGCAACGTTTCCGTGAGCGGAATGCGGGCGTGGCTGCGCGTGGCCAGGATCTTCTTGAACGATGGCGTTTCCCCCACCGCGTTGCGGATCCACATCCCGACCAGCACCAGCACGATCGAGCCGACGAACGGAATGCGCCAGCCCCAGCTCTGGAAGTCCGCATCGCTCATCGTGTTGCTCATCGCCGACGTGATGATGTTGCCCAACGCCAGACCGAGCACGGCGCCCGTTTGCGGCACCGCGCCGTAAAAGCCGCGGCGATGGCGCGGCGAATACTCGACCGCCAGCAGAACGCCCCCGCCCCACTCGCCGCCGAGCGCCAGACCTTGCATCAGGCGCAGGAGCGACAGCAGGATCGGCGCCCATACGCCGATCTGATCGTAGTTGGGCAGCAATCCCATGCATACCGTGGACATGCCCATCATCGACAGCGTAATGGCCAACGTCTTCTTGCGGCCGACCCGGTCGCCGATGTGGGCAAAGATCACGCCGCCCAACGGACGAATGACGAACGCCAGCGCAAACGCTGCCAACGCCAGCAGTTGGCTGACCAGCGGATCGGTGCTCGGGAAGAACTGCTTCGCGAAGATGATGGACGCCATCGTTCCATACAGGAAGTAGTCGTACCACTCGATCGTGCTGCCGACCGCACTCCCGAGCAGCGCACGCCGGCGCTCGACATCGGGAACCAGGGTTTCTTTGATGTCTGCCGTCAACCCGGGATTGCCGGCGCTGTTGGGCGCAATTCCGCTCATTGTCTCCACCTCGTTATTTTGCGAACGAACGAAGTCTACAAAGGCGCATCGCACCCGTACACTGACGGTTTGCGTTATCGATATAACTTTTAGCTATTCCAGGAACCTTCGGGGTCCGACACCACCATGCCGGACGCGCATACTGCTGCGTCGCGAGGTGGTCGGGGCCATCGAGGCCATCGAGGTCATCGCGCCCGTCGAGCCGCTTCGTGCATCACTCGCTCCGTTCGGCGCCGCGCGCGACGACGGCGTCCATCAGCATCCGTGCCCCGTGCGACAGGGGCGCACCGCGACGGGTGACAAGTTCGTACGGTTCGCTGCGCGAGGCGAGTTGCAGTGGCAGCGTGCACGCCACGCCGTGCCCAGTATAGAAACGCGCCACGTCGGTCGACACGAGCGCCACCAGCGATGGATTTTTCTGCAACAGGGACACCGTCGCGAAGGCGGAAGTCGTCTCCAGCAAATGAGCGGGAAACCGCAGTCCGGCATCGTGGAATTCGCGCTCCAGCAGCAATCGCATCGGCATGTTCGCGCGGTAGACGACCCACCGATAGTCCGTCAGGTCGCCGAGCGAGACGCGCGCCTCATGCGCGAGCGGGTGCCCCGTATTGGCGATGACGGCCAGCGTTTCGTCGCGGACGAACGTGCTGTCATAGAGGTAGGGCGTCTGGCTCACGCTCGTGCGGCAAATGGCGAGGTCGAGCCGGCCGGCATCGATCAGGCTGAGCAGCGTGGCGCTCGTGTCCTCGACGATCTCGATCGACATGTCCGGCTGCGCTTCGGTGACGACCGTGACGGCGTCGGTCAACAGCGGCACCGCTCCCATGATCACGCCGACCGACACCCGGCCCCCGTGGCCGCGCATGATGCCGACCATCTCCTCGCGAAGGTGCGCCAGATCGGATTGAATCAGACGCGCGTACCGGATCACGCAATGCCCCACGGCGTTCGGCTCGAGGCCGCGATTCGAGCGTTCGAACAGCGACGCGCCGAAAGTCGTCTCGATCTCGTGCAACGCCTTGCTCGCACCGGGCTGCGTCATGGCGAGTTGCCTGGCCGCCCCCAACAGCGAGCCGTGCTCTTCGATGGCAATCAGAAGGCGAAGCTGCTTCACGTGCAGGCGGGAGATGATCGAGTTGAGGGTCGGCGTCATTCTGAATTGATAAAAAGTTATAGCACTATCAAATGCTGTCAATTCCGTGACATTGCGATGAGACATACACTGCGGAATCTCGGCAAGAGCATAGCCTTCCTATAACTTTCCGTCATCTACCATGTCCCTCATCAACTACATCACGCAGATCCAGTTCGGCTTCGACTCGATCCGTCTTCTGGCCGGCGAGTGCGAGCGCGTCGGCATTCGTCGCCCGATGATCGTGACCGACGCGGGCATTCGCGCCGCGGGCCTGCTCGATACGGTGCTCGCCGCCCTCGCTGCGAAAACGCCCGTGCCGGTGTTCGACGGCACGCCGCCCAACCCGAACGAATCGGTGGTGCGCGATGCGGTGGCCATGTACAAGGCCGGCGAGTGCGATGGCGTGATCGCGCTGGGCGGCGGCTCCTCGATCGATCTGGCCAAGGGCGTTGCCGTGTGCGCGACGCACGAAGGTCCGCTGCAGAGCTTCGCCGTCATCGAAGGTGGCGCGGCGCGCATCACGTCGGCCACGGCGCCGGTCATCGCCATCCCGACGACCGCCGGCACCGGCAGCGAAGTCGGCCGCGGGGCGATCCTGATCCTTGACGACGGCCGCAAGGTCGGCGTGATTTCGCCGTACGTCGTGCCACGCGTGGCCATCTGCGATCCCGCGCTCACGCTCGGCCTGCCTGCCGGACTGACGGCCGCGACGGGCATGGACGCCATTGCCCACTGCATCGAAACCTTCATGGCGCCGGCCTTCAATCCGCCGGCCGACGGCATCGCGCTCGATGGTCTCTGGCGCGCCTGGCGGCATATCGAGCGCGCCACGCGCGAGCCCGGCGACCGGACGGCACGCCTGAACATGATGAGCGCGTCCATGCAGGGTGCGCTCGCGTTCCAGAAGGGACTCGGCTGCGTGCACAGCCTGAGCCATTCGCTCGGCGGCATCGACCCGCGCCTGCACCATGGCACGCTCAACGCCATCCTGCTGCCGGCGGTGATCGCCTTCAATCGCGAAGCGCCGTCGATGCGGGAAGACGCGAAGCTCGACCGCATTGCGCAGGCGATGGGGTTGGCCTCGGGCGACGACGTTGGCCCGGCGATCGCCAGGATGACCGCCACGCTGGGCTTGCCTCGAGGTCTTGCGGAACTTGGCGTGACAGAGGAAATGTTTCCTCGCATCATCGAGGGCGCACTGAAGGATCACAGTCATAAAACCAACCCGCGCGACGCCTCCGCGCAGGACTACCGCACGATGCTCGAAGCTTCGATGTAAAGTGACGAGGTGCGCCGCCGCCCCGTTTCGCAGGGCGGCCCTGGCACCCCGATTTCCGCTTTGTGCTCCTCTTCAAGGAAACCCGACATGGTCACAGCAGGATATACAGACACCCGCCTTCTGATTAACGGCGAGTGGTGCGACGCCGCCAGCGGCAAGACGATCGACGTCGTCAACCCGGCGACGGGCAACACGATCGGCAAGGTTGCGCACGCCGGCATTGCCGATCTCGATCGCGCGCTGGAAGCCGCGCAGCGCGGTTTCGCCGCGTGGCGCAAGATCCCCGCGGTCGAGCGCGCCGGCACGATGCGCAAGGCCGCCGCGCTGGTGCGCGAGCGGGCCGACGCCATCGGCCGCCTGATGACGCAGGAACAGGGCAAGCCGTTCGTCGAAGCCCGTCTTGAAGTGCTCGCGGCGGCCGGCATCATCGAATGGTTCGCCGACGAGGGGCTGCGTGTGTATGGCCGCATCGTGCCGTCGCGCAACCTGAACGCTCAGCAGCTCGTGCTCAAGGAGCCGATCGGCCCGGTCGCGGCCTTCACGCCGTGGAATTTCCCGGTCAATCAGGTCGTGCGCAAGCTGAGCGCGGCGCTCGCGAGCGGCTGCTCGTTCCTCGTCAAGGCGCCGGAGGAGACTCCCGCGTCGCCGGCTGCGCTGCTGCAAGCGTTCGTCGAGGCAGGGGTGCCGGCGGGCACGGTCGGTCTGGTGTTCGGCGATCCGGCCGAGATCTCGGGCTACCTGATTCCGCATCCGGTGATCCGCAAGGTCACGTTCACCGGCTCGACGCCGGTCGGCAAGCAGCTCGCCTCGCTCGCGGGTCTGCACATGAAGCGCGCGACGATGGAGCTGGGCGGTCACGCGCCGGTGATCGTCGCCGAGGACGCGGATCTGGCGCTTGCCGTCAAGGCGGCGGGCGGCGCCAAGTTCCGCAATGCCGGTCAGGTGTGCATCTCGCCGACGCGGTTCCTCGTGCACAACAGCGTGAAGGACGAATTCGCCAAGGCGCTGGTCAAGCACGCGGAAGGCCTGAAGCTCGGTGACGGTCTGGCCGAAGGCACGACGCTCGGCCCGCTCGCCAATGCACGACGGCTGACGGCAATGAGCCGCATCGTCGAAGACGCACGCAAGACGGGGGCGACGATCGCCACTGGCGGCGAGCGGGTGGGTTCGACCGGCAACTTCTTTGCGCCGACGGTGCTCACGGACGTATCGCTCGAAGCCGACGTATTCAACAACGAGCCGTTCGGCCCGGTCGCCGCGATCCGTGGTTTCGACAGGCTGGAAGACGCGATCGCCGAAGCCAACCGTCTGCCGTTCGGGCTGGCCGGTTATGCGTTCACGGAATCGATCCGCAATGTGCACCTGCTGTCGCAGCAACTGGAAGTCGGCATGCTGTGGATCAACCAGCCGGCGGCGCCCTCGCCGGAAATGCCGTTCGGCGGCGTGAAGGACTCCGGCTACGGCTCGGAAGGGGGACCGGAAGCGATGGAAGCCTACCTCGTGACCAAGGCAGTGTCGGTCATGGCGGGATGAGTCTGCCTCGGCGCCTGGTCACGCGTGAAATGATCAGGACGCGGTCGATGCAAGCGGAAAGCCCCGACATGTCGGGGCTTTCGTTTTCCGTGGGCTGCGGATCCGTGTGATGACGGCGTTGCTTGGCGGATCATGCACAACCGTGTGGCGGGACATTGGATTGACTCGCCGGCGACATGGATCAGGACTGCAAATCGAGTTTGCACATCTCCACCCACCGTCCTGACGAATTCTCCAGCAGCGTGATATGGGTGCAGCGTGACTCGATACCCACGGCCCCTTGCAGTCGCCGATGCAATGCCGACGACACCGGGTCGACGACATCCGGTTCGACGGAAACGGTGAGGTGCGGAACGATCTCGGAGTGACGCCCGCCGAACGGTGGATAGTCGGGAAATTCGCCGGCGATGGCCGTGGTCAGCGCCACAAAGGGGTCGGGTACGGCGGGGCGCAGGAATACGACTCGCTTGTCGAAACACCCGACGGCGTCGAGCCTGAACGAGAAAGCCGGGATTGACGAGAAGACGCGATGGGCCTGCGAAAGCACGCTCGGCGTGATGTGCTCGGGCGCCATGAACGGGTAGAGAACGGTGATGTGCGCCGGGACGCCGACGCGCGTGCTCGGGTCGTATTGCTGCCGAAGATCCGCCACCATCGGCTCCGCTTCCGGGACTTTCACCACGAACGCTGACGTTGCCATGTCGGCTGTGCTCCTTGATTGATGAGGATGCCATGCGCTGTTCGATAACATCCAGGCATTCTCTTGGACTGCCCGTGCCGGGAGATCGGACGTGGGTGTTTTTCCGCGCGATGGCGGCGAGGCGCTGTTGCGCAACCTATGCGGGATTATGCAGTGCGAAAGCGCGGCGGCTGCGTCAGGCTCAACCAGCGTTGGACGCTACAGCCGGCATTAAACGCTCCATCACGATCGCTCGACCGGCGAATCCCATCGCCGGTTTGCGAAGCAATTCGACGAAACCCTCCCGCTTCCAGAAGTCGAACGCTCGTGGGTTCGTGTCGAGAACGGCAAGGCGCAATACATGGCATTGCCAATGGCTGGCGACGGCTTCCGCGAAGCGCACTGCCTGCGGGCCGAAACCTCTTCCCTGATAAATCTCGCGGAACAGCAGCAGCCCGATGAAAGCGACGCCGGTCTCGGGATAGTGCCTGACCATCTCCAGACATCCGATGGCTTGGGCGTCGCAAGCGACTTCGTAGACGAACTTGTCCGTGGCGTCCTTGCCGGGCGGCAGTGCGTCGAGGACGTCAACGGCCGCGTTTGGCGCGGGCGGCTTGCCTTCGACTATCAGGCTATATCCAGGCGCCCCTTCGAGCACGGATTGCAGACGCTGAACGTCGTCCGGCTGGCGGCGGTCGATCGGGCGTAGTGTGGGAGCGGTTGTGTTCACGGATGATCGGCTTCCCCGAGGTCGGCATCAAGAGGCACTGTCAGGTCAGTCGGCTTTCTTCACCATCTCCCAGAAGTCTCCTGCGGTGTGGTCCGCCCGCCAGGCTTCGAACTGGGACCGCCATGCTTCGAGCAGTCCGCCAAGTGGATGCCTCGGATCCTCGCTCAAGGAATAAGCCATGCCCTCGATCAACCATTTCGGCTTGGTAAACAGTGCCAGATTGCCAAGTTCCTCGGCTTGGCGATGATGGATCAGCTCGTGGGCGACGTAGAAGGTCTTCCAGCCGCGCGGCGCCACGATGAGGCCGACGTCGCCAACGGCTTCCGCCGCGCGTGCGCCCAGGCCGAACATGTCCGCGCACTGCGAGGTGACGCAGAAAATCATGCGCGGTGCCAGCCGAAATTGTCCGACAGCTTTGCTCGCGACCGCCGAGCCATCCGCGTACAGCCTTTCTGCTGCAGCCAGCCTCGAGACATCGTCGATGCAGATCCTGGCGCCCACGCACGTGATGCCAGGCATCAGCGTCGGCACGGCAACGCGCAGCGGTTTGACGAACGCCAATGCCGCAATGGGTAATGCGGTGGCGATGATGACAAATCCTAGAAGCAGTTGGCGGCGGATTTTCATGGGTTGGCTGTCCTGCAAGGGGCTGCGTTGTAGCGTGCGTCGGGATGCGAGTATGGGGGGCCGCAATTGGTCGCTCCCCTCCGTTCGCCCGCCCGCCTCTCCCCATCTCGGAGATTTTCCTAGCGGCCGTCCATGGCCGCCGAATGTTGTTGAAAGACGATCACTCAACTGCGCGAAACTATACAGCTATTCAGCGAGTGTGATCTCGATTCGTTCTTTTCCCTTGCCCTGATTTTTTCGTTTGAGTCTCAGCGCGCCGATTTCGCCCGTTGATCTCGGATGCGTCCCGCCGCATGCCATCGTCGCAAAACCGTCGACCTTCCAGAATCTGCGCTGCGCCTGGACATCGCTGTAATCGGTCACGATCGGCAGATCCCGCTTCGTCAGATATGCCGCTGCCGATTCGATTTCGGCAAACGATGACAGGAGACTTGCATCGCTGGCGAAATCGATCCGAGCCTTGTCTTGCGATATATGCGCACCAATTCGCTCAATACCGGGCCGCAGCCGATATACCAGTTGCAAAACCATTTCGGCGGCGAAGTGCAGACGCATCAGCCGATACCGTCGATCCCAGTCGATTTGCCACGTGGCAACGTCTCCGACTCGCAGTGTATGGCCTTGCGGCAAGGTGTATACGATGTCGATCCCTCGCTTTTCCGCCTTGACGACGGGAAATCCGCCAAACGAACCGGCGTCGCTTTCCTGCCCACCAGAAAACGCAAAGAAAATCGTCGAATCGACCCGAACCTGATCGCCATTCACGTAAGTCACAACAGCATCCAGAGTCGTTCGATAGGGGTCAATCCAGAAGACTTTTCGCGTCATTGCCAATCCAATTGTTCCTGAAGTCATCAATCAGGATACTGAAAGAGGCTGTGTCTCGGCTTGTACGTTCTTGCGACGGAAACGCCACAATTGCGTCGTTCGAAATGGTCCCCATCGAGATTCCTTTGTCTTGCGGTCGACACTTGATAGTGCTTTCACCGGCATTGAGCATGCGTGCGTATCCGGTGAAGAGAAGCGGCTTCGCTTTGATTTCCCTCATCCCCAAAGATATTTTTCCATCCAGCAAAACAAATCGGCACTCCCGCAAAACAGATCGGCTTCGACTGGACGGTGCACGGCATAGGATGCAGGTGCTCGCAAATAACACCAAACATCCGCTACGAGAGACCGTCCAAAATGCCGCACAAGCGCAAGCTAAAACAAAAAAAATTGCCTTTGGCCATTGCTTCAACCTTGGCGTCCATTGCTCCACTGGCGAGCGCAACCCCAATCTCCTGCTCGATCACCACGCCAACGAGTGCCACGGTGCAGTGGACATCCGGCGATTGTTCCGTAACGAGTCCCGTTCAAGTGGTGAATGGCGCCGGCATCAACGTTACTGCCTCAGTCGGCACGCTGACCAGCAGCAGCACCATCGCGTCGACAGGCGCTGTCGGCGCCAACGGTGCGAATGGCTCGCCCACCCCCGGAACTCCCGGTAGAGCGGGCGGCATTGGCGGTCAAGGGCTCGGCGCATCCAACTCAGGCACCATCGCGGCATTGCGCAACGACGGCACAATTCAAGGCACAGGGGGAACGGGCGGGAACGGTGGAAACGGGGGGGCATGGACCAACGGAGCGCCGGGGATAGGAGGGAATGGGGGGCTGGGTGCCGGTGTGAGCAACACCGGCATCATTTCCCTGCTGACAAACAACGGCGCCATCATCGGTGCTGGAGGCGACGGGGGAGTCGTGGGGACCCGGGGGAAGCAATCCTTCGTTCCGCGCGCCTAGCGGCATCGGTATTGGCGTTGCGAACGACGGCACCATTGGCACACTGAACAATAGCGGCACTATCTGGGGGCGTGGCGACGTTAACAGCAGCAGCGGCATTAGAAACAATGATTACATCGGTACGCTGAACAATTCAAGTTCCGGCACTGTCATCGGTGAATTAGTAGGGATCCTAAATAGCAGTGGAAGCACCGGTACCATCGGTTCTCTCGTCAATAGCGGAAAGATCATCGGTCTAGGCTATGGCTATGGCATCGTCCTCAACAGCGGCCTGATTACCTCGCTCACCAACAACTCGAGTGGCCTCATCAGTGGAGCAACCGGCATTTCGAACGGTGGCACCATTGCGACGCTGACCAACGGAGGCACGATCGACGGTTCCAACGTCGGGATCTTTAACGTAGGAGGAACCATTGGCACGCTGGTAAACAGCGGCATCATCCGCGGCACCGATAGCGATAACGGCATGGGCTTCATAAGCTATGAGTCCGTCGGCACGCTGAACAATGCTCGCAGCGGCACCATCACCGGCGGCATTACCGGCGTCGCGATTTCCGGCTATGTCGGCACACTCACCAACAGTGGCAACATCAGTGGCACCATTTCCAGCGGGATAACTAACGACGGCACGATTGGTACGCTGAACAACAGCGGCAATATCACTGGTGGGGCCGCCGGGATCGGGAATAGCGGCACTATCGGTACGCTGATCAATAGTGGCACCATCAGTGGCAGCGCCATGTATGCCATTGGCAACGAGGGAACGCTCGGTGTCATCGCCAACTCCGGCGTGATCGCCGGGAACATTGCGAACCTCACGTCACAGAATCTCACCATCAACGGCGACACGAGCGGCGCGGTCGGCGCATTCGGCACGCTCACGGGTTACACCGACGGCGCCATCGGTGGCATCGGAAAGATCACCAATATCGACGCCAACGTGGTGTTCGGTGCCGGAAACCTGGTGCTCAACGACAGCATCAATGTCGGCGCCCACGCGGTAAACAACACCGGCGCGACGCTGAAGGTCAACGCGCCGATGACAATCACCGGCAACTACAATCAGGGCGCTGCTGCCACGTTACTGATAGGCGTGAGTGCTGGTGCGAGCGCCAAGGGCTTGATGGCCGATACCGGCTACGGGCGTCTCGTCGTGTCCGGCAGCGCTCTGATCAGCCCGGGAGCAACGGTTGCGCTGTCCAGTCAGAGCTACGCGTTTGCTCCAGGCCAGCGGTTCGTGGTCGTGGACGCGGCGAGCGCCGGTACAAACTACAACGAAGGCACGCTGACCTACAGCATCCGGGGTTATAAGTCGGTTTTGACCGGCGCCAACGTGACGGCCGGTGGTCGCAGCGATCTGGTGGTGACCGTGGTCAGCGCGACACCGTTCCCGCCGCCGCCGACACCCCCGGTCATCACGCCTGAAACGCCCCCTGCCCCGCCAAGGGCGGGCGCCACGACACCCAACGCCATTGCCGCGCTCGCAGGCTTGGCCAAATACACCGGCATTAGCGACCCGGCGCTGTTGAACCTGTTCAACGCCGGGCAGGCATTGAATCTCGGGAGTACGGCCTCGGCCAACCGCGCCGGCGCGCAACTGAACCCGTCGTCGCCGGGGGCGATCAGCCAGGCCGTGTCGGCACCGACCTTCAGCGTCCTGAACATTATCGCGGGGCGCAGCGACGGGATGCGTCTTGCGGGGGCAGACGGCGGCAGCGGCGTGTCCACGGGAGAAGCGCCTCCAGCGTGGGGCGTTTGGGGACAGGCGTTTGGGGGTCGCGCGAGCCAAGGCGAACACGACATGATCGATGGGTACAGCGCGAACTTCGCCGGCTTCCTGATTGGCGCCGATCGCGCGATCAACGACGCCTGGCGTGCCGGGGGAGTTTTCAGCTACAGCAACACCACCATCGACAGCACCGGCAACACCGCAGGCAATCGCACTCGCGTCAACGCCTTCGGCTTGGTGGGGTACGCAAGCTACATCGCCAGCGCGTGGTACGCCAACCTGTCCGCCGGCGTGGTGCAACAGCGCTACGACACGAGCCGCACCATCGACTTCACCGGCTTCTCCGGCAGTGCAAACGGCAGGTTCAACGGCACGCAGTACGTGGTTCGCGCCGAGGCCGGCTATCCGCTGGCGTTGCGCTTCGCCACGGTGACGCCGATAGCATCCTTGACGTATAGCTACTTGCATCAGAGTGCCTACACTGAGTCCGGCGGTAATGGCGCCGCGTTGGCAGTCGACGCAGCGCACACCACCTCGGTAACCAGCGACTTCGGTGTAAAGATCTCCCGCGAGTTCCCGACCGTCCATGGGACCCTCGTACCGGAGTTGCAGGTGGGATGGCGCCACCAGTACGACAACTCGCGCAACGCCACCAACGCGCGCTTTGTCGCAGATCCGACCGGCGCCGCCGCCTTCACGTCGCTGAGCGCGCATCCGGTGTCGGATCTGGCCGTGGTGCAGGCTGGCCTTACGCTCCTGCGTGCCAACAATTTGAGCGTAACGGCACGCTATGAGCTGCAAGTGGGTGGCGGCCTGGTGTCACAAGCCGGCACACTGCGGTTGCGTCAATTGTTCTGACTTTGCGCGGTTACTTTACTGCAGAGTTTCCGCCGTCAGCGAACAATGCAGAGCCAGCAACAAAACTCGACATGTTGCTGGCAAGGAACAGGGCGACTCCGGCGATTTCCTCCGGCTGTGCGATCCGCTTCATGGCATGAAGACTGGCAGCCCAGTCTTTCTGGGCCTGGTCGCCTGCCATCGCAGTGTCGACGCCACCAGGCAGAAGTGCATTGGCCCTGATTCCCTTTTCTGCATAGTCTGAGGTAATTCCCTTGACCAGCCCCATCAGTCCCGCTTTCGTGGCGCCGTAAACCGCCATGCCGGGAAGCCCGGCGCTTGTGCCGACAAAGCTCGACGTGAAAATAATCGAGCCGCCGCCCCGTTCGAGCATGGCTGGAATCTGGTAGCGGCTTCCAAGGAAGGCTGACGTCAGATTTGCGGCGAGCGTCTCCTGCCACTCCGTCACAGCAACGTCCGCAAGCGGTTTTATCGGTCCGATCATTGCCGCATTGTTGAACGCGATGTCCAAGCCGCCGAACACCTCAACGCATTCGCTGACCATTTCCATATGCGTCTCCCACTGACTGACATCACCGGCCACGATATGTGCTTTTCCTCCCTTCGCGCGGATGGCTTCCGCCACGTCTTCCAGAGCCGACCTGCCCCTGGCATTCAATACAACAGCTGCCCCCTCGGCAGCGAATAGCAGCGCGGCAGCACGACCGATCCCCGATGATGCGCCTGTGACGATGGCCACCTTGTTCTTCAGCATGCCCATGATTGATCTCCTGTAAGTGGAAGATCGAAGGCTACGGGGTGACGGACGGTGCAACAATCCGTTTCTTGTTGTCAAATTCGCTGCGCGTCCACGAGCACACTCCCCGAGTTTTCTTTGACAATAGTGCCGTCGCCGATTGTCGATCGCTCTGCTACACGACGTCGACCGTCTCGAGTTGGCCGATTTCTATCATCTGCTGCGGCCTACATTGATGACCCGACGCGGCAGTTGGATCACCGAAGGGGCTTTGCCGATCCTTGTGCGCAAGCTCCTCATCAACGCCCGCTCGGATCGATCACTCAAGTTTGCTCACTGCAAGGTCGAAACCTTCGTCGAGCCATCCGGTAACGCCGCCGATCATCACCTTCACTGGTCGTCCCAACTGAGCCAGCCGAATGGCGCCTCGCGTTGCGCCATTGCAGTGCGGTCCCGCGCAGTAGGTGACGAAGAGCGTGTCGTGCGAATAATCGGCGAGCTTCGACGCGATGATCTTGCCGTGCATCAAGTTCACGGCGCCAGGAATGTGGCCGCAAGCAAACAGCGCCGGACTTCGAACGTCGAGCAACACGAAGCCGGGCGATCCGCTGGCCAGTGCACTGGCAACATCGGAGCAATCGGTTTCAAATTGCAGCGACGCGCGGAAGTGGGCAAGTGCCGCGGTGCTCTCGGCGGCGGGGCTCGACATGCTCCTCCATCTGGTACGACGGGATTACGGAAGCGCAGTGGCCAATCGTGTTGCCCAGCGGCTTGTGGTGCCTCCACACCGCGAGGGCGGTCAGGCACAGTTTGTGCCGCGACCAATGCCGCGCGACGAAAGCGGACGGCTGGCGAAGTTGATCGACTGGGTACGCCAACACCCGGCCCTACCGCACACTCTGCGCTCGCTTGCCGAACGGGCGGCGATGAGTCCACGCACCTTGCAGCGGCATTTTCAGGACGCTACCGGCATGGCGCCCTATGAATGGCTGACGCACGAACGTGTGGCGGTGGCGCGAGAGTTACTCGAAGCGCAACCGTCCATGCCGATGGTGCACATCGCCGAGCTGGCTGGTTTCGGATCGGAAGAATCGATGCGCAGACACTTCCGACGCATCGCCCATACGAGTCCGACCGCCTATCGGGAGAAGTTTGGTCATGACGCTCGGACGCGGAAGGTTTAATGGGTAAAGCCGGAACTTGTCCGGAGGACGATTACGATCGGTAGCCGCGGGTCGTTAAGGGACGCTTTCGACCCATTGCCGTCATCCAGATTACTCGATCATTTGCACCGTCGCCGAGCGAAAAACGGACATTCGTTGATTAGAAGTCGCGTGACTGTCACCCTGCGGATATGGAATTTTTTCCCGGATTCACAATCGAGGCACTGGTTCCGGAATCAGCGCATTCGCGCGAGCGCAACGGCTAGACGACTAAAGGACCTTGCACCCACGGGGCGACGAATTCACTGGTGCCAGTGCAGATTAGATTCTTTGTGTATGTCCTGGGCAAACTTATTAGAGGCACGTAGAAAGACAGCAGGTCTGGATCACGAAGCTGGATCGTAATGTGCTGCCGCACCAAGGCCGAAAGCGAGCTTTGCTCCGCAATCAAAGGGAAGGGACTATACCGGGCACAGAACATCGCGATGGCGGCAGCGAGCGCATGAAGGCAGTTCTCCAGCGTCGCCAGGGGGAAATATGTAGCACGATCATGCTTTGTTTTGTTATACGCGTCATACCAAGGCAAAGTCGCCGTCGGACTGGTAGACGACCAACCGTGGAATGGCCGAAGTGGTGGTAGCCCATCGAAAAGTGCGAACGCGATCTCGTACTCAGCGAGGTGCAACGGGCCAAGTAACCGCACGTAGTGATTTGTTGTTAATCGGCCTGTGGAGTGCCCTGCAAGCGCAAGATAGCGCCCCCAACTGTCTTCAACCTCGGTACACGCGAGGATCAACAACTCACGAGTCTTATGACCGTATGACTTGAGGCCAGTCGGCGATGGCTCAATAAACAGTAGTATCTCATCGAGCTTCTCGACGAGTATCCGCAAAGCCTGCTCGGCAGTACGCTGTTCGTACTGGCTTGTCTGCAGCGCCTGATGTATCTCCGTTGTCGTGAACAGCCCCGGTCGCCAAACACCTGCTATTACTTCTCCAACTTCGCGCTGCATCAGGGATGGATTCGCGGAGCCAAATGCCTTCTTTGCCCAGTCCTCAACCGGGACACCTGCAACACCTTGGCTTGCGGTCAGGCCCGTAGAAATCGTGTATAGCGAATCGCCCTTTCCGTAGATGTGGATGTTGTAACCGGCGTTTGCATAGGCATAGCCTCGGGGCTGGTCCTTGTGAACCGTTGATACCCAGCCGGGAAGCGTTGTCGTCGTGTTTTCGTAGGTGATGGCCCGCATATCTTCGTGTAGGTCAGTCCGACTTCGAAATCCAATTTGGTCGTATTACATTGCGCGGATGCTCCGTGAGCAGCATATAGTAACCATCTCAACCCAGGTGAACGGTAGGCAGGTCCGGTACGGGTAGCTCGTCGAGCAGATCGTTAATGAAACGGTCGCTAATTGACGTGGAACCAACGTTTGAGGAATTTCGCTCACAGAAAGGCAAACGGCAGGAGTTAGCCGATTTCCATCGTCCACGGAAGCCGGTTTGCACCCCTGAGCGGCCTCTTGCTCGCCATCAAACAGATCCCCCTACTAGTGATTCCCTGGCATGCACAGAGCACACTGAGGCTTTCGTGACTCCATGGCTGACTTCGTCGCCCGTATTGATCGACTTGAATAGAAGGAGGATTTGTGAGCGATGTCTTTTCCGTAGACTGGTCGACGGTACCCACCCCCATCGACGACGGATCGACTCAACACCTGCCGGGTAAACCGCTTCCGCATGTGGCACTGATATCGACCGACGGTAATGTTGTCGATCTTTCGCGCTTGAGTGGCCGTACGGTCATCTACGCATTTCCTCGCATGCACCACCCCGATCAGCCCATCACCGAGGGATGGTTCACGATTCCAGGCGCACCGGGCTGCACGCCTCAATCTTGCGCGTTTCGAGACCACGCGAAAGAACTGGCGGCTGCCGGCGCCGCGCACATCTTCGGCTTGTCGACGCAACACACATCCGATCAGCGTGAAGGGGTAAAGCGCCTGCACTTGCCCTTTCCCCTGTTGTCCGATCACGATCGAGCCTTCACAAACGCACTCTCGCTTCCCACGTTCGAAGCGGGCGGCATGCTGCTGCCCAAGCGCCTCACATTGATCGTCAGGAATGGCGTGATAGAGCACGTGTTCTATCCTGTTTTTCCGCCAGACAAGAATGCCGAAGACGTCTTGAAATGGCTGGAACAACGACGTAACTGACTTATCTCTCGCGCTGGCAACTGCATTCCCGTCTGCCGGAGATCCCTGCCGATTATGAAACGGTCGCTCTCGCGATCCTATGGCCGATTGCCGCAGGGGCGACGTCCACCACGCTATCGCTGCCGTATTCCAAAGCTCTGGTCAGCAAACAGCCCCTCGGCCATGAAGTCAATGAACACGCGTAGTTTCGGCGCCAGGTGCTTGCTGGAAGGCCAAAGCAGGCGGAAGGTGCCTTGGTGTTCGACATGTTTGTCCAGAACGGTGGTGAGTTCTCCCTGCTCCAGAGCGCTGCGCACCATGAAATCGGGCAGGCAAGCGATACCCAGGCCATCCTTGGCAACATCCAGCAGTGCCTCGGAGGTATTGCAGACCATGGTGGCCGGAAGCGCCACGTCCGGCTGCGCATCCGTGCGCTTCAGCGGCCAGGCTTCAAGCTTGCCGGTACTGGGGAACTTGTGCTGCAGACAAGAGTGGGCGGCGAGATCGGCGGGAATCAGCGGCCTGCCATGGCGGGACAGGTAATCGGGCGACGCGACCAGTACCAGCCGATATGTCCCGAGCGGACGGGACATCAGACGCGAGTCCGTCGGCTCGCCGGTCCGCACGACGGCATCGAATCCTTCCTCGATGACATCCACCAGCCGATCCGAGAAATCCACATCCAGCTCAATGGCCGGGTAGCGATGCATGAAGGCGGTCAGGACGGGCATGATCAATCTGAACACCAAAGGCAGGCTGATGCGCAGTCGCCCCTGTGGGGCCTGACGTGTTTCCGACAGTTCCAACTCGGCCGCCTCGAGTTCGGACAAGACGCGCCGGCAGCGCTCCAGAAACAGAGTGCCTTCAGCTGTCAGCGTAATGCTGCGCGTGCTGCGGTGAAACAGACGGACGCCCAGACGCTCTTCAAGTCGGGCGACGCTCTTTCCGACTGCCGAGGACGAGACACCAAGATTGCGCCCAGCCTCTGAAAAGCTGCGGGTTTCCGCTGCCTGCACGAAGAACGCAATACCGTTGAGCGATTCCATATCACGTCAATTCAAGAATATTTGTCCGATATGTTCTGAACATTAGCATTATTGTCTCGTGCTCACCCGCAGCTTAAGGTGATCGCCTGCTCTGCACGCGCGGTGGTGCGCATGCAATCGGCGCTCTGAACAGGTGAGTCATGACAATTTCGACAGGAACAGGAATTCTCGGCAACGGTGGCGAAGCCCTCGAAGGATCTCAAGGTCCGGACCGGTTTCCCATTGCATCCCTATTGGCCCTGGCCTTGGCAGGATTCGTCACCATCCTGACCGAAGCGCTGCCAGCCGGCTTGCTGCGGCAGATCGGCGCGGAGCTGGCAGTTTCGCAATCGCTGGCAGGCCAGCTGGTCACCCTCTATGCGATGGGTTCCCTGCTCGCCGCCATTCCATTGATTGCCACCACGCAGGGGGTACGGCGCAGGCCCTTGTTGCTTGCCGCCATCGCGGGCTTTGCCATCGCCAACATGGTCACGACGTTTTCCACGAGTTTTGCGCTGACGATGGTGGCCCGGCTCCTGGCCGGCGTGTCGGCGGGGCTGCTATGGGCGCTGCTGGCGGGGTACGCCGCGCGCATGGTCCCGGAGCACCAGAAGGGGCGCGCCATCGCGATTGCCATGGTAGGGACGCCATTGGCGCTGTCGCTCGGTGTGCCCGCCGGCACCTTTCTCGGCGCGGTCGTGGGATGGCGCGCCTGTTTTGGCATCATGACCCTGTTGGCGCTGGCCCTGATGGTCTGGGTACGGGCCGAGGTGCCGGACTTCCCCGGACAGGCGAGGCGTGAGCGCCTGCCACTCGGACGCGTGCTCACCATGCCAGGCATACGTCCCGTCCTGTTCGCGGTACTGGCATTCGTGCTGGCGCACAACATCCTCTACACCTATATCGCGCCGTTTCTGACGGTTGCCGGGATGGCCGAACGGACGGATCTGGTCCTGCTGATCTTCGGCATCGTCTCGCTGATCGGCATCTGGATCGTCGGTGTCTTGATCGATCGCCATCTGCGTGCACTGACCCTCGCCAGCACGCTGCTGTTCGGTCTTTCCGCGCTCGCACTCGGCGTCTGGGGCGATCATCCCGCCACGATCTATGGCGCTGTCGCCGTGTGGGGACTCGCCTTCGGCGGCGGCGCCACGCTCTTCCAAACCGCACTCGCCAAGGCCGCCGGCGACGCCGCCGACATCGCGCAATCCATGCTCGTTACCGCCTGGAACATGGCGATCGCGGGTGGCGGATTCATTGGCGGGCTGCTGCTCGACAAGGCAGGCGTCGGCGCCTTCGCCCCGGCCATGCTTTTCCTGCTAGCCCTGTCCTTTGTCGTGGTCTGCGCCGCGCGCCGAAATGGGTTTCCTGCCACCCCTTCCCGCTGATCCGACTCCCTCAACGCTCTGGAGCTTCCCGTGCCCCACGCTTTGGCCAATGGCCTCCCATTTCCCTCCATCCCGCCGCTTTACGGCCTGACCGAGCGCGTCGATGCCGTCATTGACACTGCCATTGCGCAACAGCGCGTGGTGGGCGCCGCCGTCCTTATCGCCAAGGATGGTGAGACGATCTATTCCCGTGCCGCCGGGTACGCCGACCGCGAAGCCGGTCGCCCGCTGGCGCCGCACACGCTGTTCCGTCTGTCATCCGTGTCGAAGGTCTATGTATCGGTCGCGACAATGGTGCTGATCGAGCACGAGCGGCTCAGCCTCGATGCGCCAGTCACGAGATGGCTGCCCGATTTTCGGCCGGCATCGCCAGCCGTCGACTTCCCCGACATCACCATCCGCCACTTGCTCAGCCATACCGCGGGTCTGGGCTATGGCTTTCTCGAACCTGCGGACGGGCCATATCACCGCGCCGGCGTATCCGACGGGATGGACATCGCCGAGCTATCGCTGGAAGAGAATGTCCGGCGCATCGGCACCGTGCCGCTGCTGTTCGCGCCGGGCACCGCCTGGACCTACTCGCTCGCGACGGATGTGCTCGGACTCGTGATCGAACGGGCGTCTGGCATGCCACTGGCCGAAGCGATCCAAGCGTTGGTGACGGGGCCGTTGGGTCTGGCGGACACCGGCTTTGCCGTCGCCGATCCCAGACGCCTCGCGGCAGGGTATGTCAACGAGGGCGACGCGTCCCGTCGCATGACCGACTTCGAAGTGATTCCACTGCCCTTCATTGAAGGCGCGGACGGGATGCGCATGTCGCTGGCGCGGGCTTTCGAAGATCGGGTCTTCGCCTCGGGAGGCGCAGGCATGATCGGCTCGGCCGAGGATCTGCTCGCCCTTCTGGAAACGCTGCGCAAGGGCGGCGCACCGCTGCTGTCGGCGGCTCAGGTCAAGGCGATGGCGACGGACCAGACGCCGGGCATGGATCTCCTGCCGTGGCCAGGCCGCGGTTTCGGCCTCGGCTTCACGGTGCTGCGCGATCCGGTCGCCGCCAACTCGCCCGAACCGATGGGGACGTGGCGTCTGGGCGGCGCCTATGGACATTCATGGTTCGTCGACCGTACCAACGAACTGACCGTCGTCGCTTTCACCAATGCGGGTCTGGAAGGACAGTCGCCCGGCGGGCGATTCCCCGATGAGCTTGCCAAAGCCATATATGGGAGAGCAGGCGGGATGCGGTGAAAGCTTCGTCAATTCCGCGATTCGACGAGCGCGGACAAGATCGAGGATCCTGACAATCGGACAAGTGCATGGAAAGAGAACACCACTTGGACGACAGTACTCACGACGCAGATAAACGACTCAACGCCGCGGAGTTGTCGCCGACAAACACTGCACGATAGCTTCGACGGCCTGCTCGACCGATAGCTTCGCGGTATCAATGACGAGGTGCGCAGACTCCCATGGCTCATATTGACGTTTAAGCACGCTCGACCATGTGGGTAACTGAAAATCGGGAATGTCGGCCTTTCGCTCTTCAACCCTCTGCCGGTGGATCGCGACGTCCGAGCAAATCAATTCGATCTCGAGAATCTCCACCCCTGCGTCAACCGCCACGTTTCTCCAATCATTGCGCGTAACGTGCAACGCATTGACCGAGTCCGCGACAACCGTCGCCCCGAGTCGTAAGTTATCGCCGGCAACCGCATACGCAGCCAGATATCCGGCAGGCCCGATCTCTGCCTTGCCGCTTTCGCACATCTTGATTGCGTGTTCGAACGTATCTATGCGCAGATATACGGCAGCAAGCTTGCGGGCAAGCATTTGCGCTACCGTCGTCTTTCCAGTGCCAGGCAGTCCGCCAAAAACAATCAACACTTTCGATGCTCCATGTTCCGTGGATGCAGCGTCACGTCTGCCGAAATAGCCGCGCATGCGATTTGTCCGCGCGCTTTTTCCGGCCGTCAAGCCGTAACGTCTCGTTGGTGTCGATGGCATGAAGCAGCGTTGCGACCACGCGTCGACTCTCACTGAGGTTGTGCAGTTGGACGTCGAGCTTTTCGACTTCACGCCGCAACGCGGCACGCGCTTCGGCGCAGGGGTGGAAAACAGGCTTGGTGCCGAGGACGCAAGGCAGCAACAGGCGGATACTGCGGATCTTCAATCCCGCCGAACTGAGCACACGGATGCGATGTGCCGCATCGACATCGTCCGGACCGTAATCGCGGTAGCCCGTATTCGTCCGCTTCGGTGTCAGCAAGCCTTCCTGCTCGTAATAACGCAACATCCGCTCACTAACGCCGGTGCGGCGAGCCAATTCCCCGATACGCATGACATCTCCCGAACGATTCGCTTGACTTTGACAGCACTGTCAGAGTTTAGCCTTTTTCGAGCAACGGGATTGCCCGCTGTTCAATTCGCAATTCGTAAAGAGTAAAGGGACTTGTTCATGGCGCCATCCAATGACACGTTTGACGGAACGTTTCCGTTTGCGCCGCGTTTCACCAACGCGGCAGGATTTCGCATGCACTACGTCGATGAAGGGCCGACTTCAGGGGAAGTCATTCTGTGTCTGCACGGCGAACCGACCTGGAGCTATCTGTTTCGCAATCTTATCGGCGCCCTCTCGAGCCACTACCGCGTGATTGCCCCCGATCACATGGGTTTCGGCAAAAGCGAAACGCCGACGGATCGCACGTACTGGTTGCAGGATCACATCGACAACATCGAGAAATTTGTGCTCGCCCTCGGCTTGAACGACATCACACTCGTCATGCACGACTTTGGTGGTCCCGTTGGCATGGGACTCGCTGCGCGGCATCCTGGCCGAATTCGCCGAATCATCAGCACGAATGGCCCGACACCGTTCGGTCAGGAAACGCTGTTCGATCGCCTCGATGCGAATGCCTCCGTCTCGCCATGGTTTCAATGGATCGCTCGTGCCGCGAAGCAAGGCCGCCTCAAGCCGGTGCTGGACGAATTGGGTTTCAATATCCTGAGCACATTGAAGCTCAATGGCTTCGAGAACCATGCGTGCATCGACGATACCTGGCTGCGCGCCTACGGCTCACGTTTTTCTGTACCGGCCGACAGCGCCGGCGCCATCGGCTGGGCTCACGGGTTCGCGATCGGGGCGCATCGTTTCGAAGTTCCGAACGCTGCCGCGCTCGATGCCATTCGGTCGAAACCGGCACTTGCCATCTGGGGCGAAGCCGACCGAACCCTGGCGGCAGAGCACTTCCTGCCGCTGTTCAGCGAACTGTTCTCGCAGCCACAGATCCACCGACTCGCTGGCGTCGGCCATTACTGCCTTGAAGATGCGCCGCAGAAAATCGCCGACCTGATCGGGACCTTCCTGAAAGGACAGTAGGTTTCGTGCCGAGATTCCCCGGCATTCCACAATGAACCCCAAAAAAGCCAATCCGGCCTGGCACACCGAGCACTGAGCGATTTATAGAAGTGCAAATGGCGAGACTATGCGACAGTCAATCCTCATCGCAAGAATTTCCATCATGTGAGGCCATGAATCGAGCTTCCAACACTGGCGCCACGCACTATCAGCCCCAGCGACTACCTCAACGTCGGCGCGGCCTCGACGGAATGCACATCCGCCTACTGCGTCAGTTGCCAATGTGCGCGTGGTGCGTCATGCCGATGAGTGCCCCGACATGCGGCCGAGCTTGGCCCAACGACTGCTTTCTTTCGCAACCCTCGAAGTCCCCTCGAACAGCGGAGCGGAAAAGGATCGGTGGAAGCTAAAGTGACCAAGATAAATTATCCTGCAGTCCTTAGTAACAGGGTGGGTGCATTTTGGGCTGACCGAAACCTCGAGGCGCGGAAATTGGAGCTGCGTCACAAGGAGCGCACCGGCACGTCGCACGATTCCACGGCGCCCACGATGGCGAAAAGCGTGGCATTCGTTCAGGCGGCCCATCACTCGCCCGACAATTCAGTCGGAATGACTCGGCTGCCGAATCCTCGCGCGCTTGCCCTCCTCACCTTGCTATCCGTGTTGCCGGGCGGTGGATTTGCAGCCTGGGCGAGCGCGGATTCCAATCCACATTCGGCTTCCATCGCCGGCGGCACCGTACCAACTAATGTGTCGTTGCCCGTACTGTCGCAGGGCATCGACATCGTCTTGAATGCTCCGGCTCACGGAGAACTTTCGGCAGCACCCATTTCGTTGCCCACAGGTCCCGCGAGTGAGGCTGTCTCATCATCCTCGCAGGCAAGGAGCAGACGCGCGGCGGACGCCAAGCCTCAGTCGGTGGTGGTACCTCTGACCCATGTTCATAGCCGTCAGGAGTTGGCCAGACGAGCGCTGCTTCTGGCGGAGCTGGATCCGGACAAAACCTACTCCGTCCGGGACGTCTTCCCAACGGGCTCCGAGGTGCCGGGAGACGCGGATGTCGAGCACTCGATGAGCCTGCTGGATATCTACGTCGAGCACGGAAAGGTCAAATTTCCTGCATTGGCCCGTCATGTGAAGGATGCGCCGAACCTGGACAAATTGCCCGATCTGGACAAGTATTTTGACGTGGAATTCGAACGGGCGATGAAAGTCCAGGCGATAGACATAACAGAAGCAATCCAGCGCCACATTGACACATCTGGCATCGATTCCTCGTCAACGCCCGCGAGAGTATTTTCTGTCAGCTATGAGCGTCAGGCTTGGATGCCGCTTGGCCACCACAAGTCGCCTTATCGCTATGCGATCGACGGAAAATATGGCTATATCCTTGATGTTGTTCAGGGTAGCCGACACCGAGTGTATGCCGTTTCCATCTCGGATAATGAGCTGACCATCGATGAGGTACGGGACAAATCCTGGCTCACCAATAATCAGAAAAAGTTCTTCGGCCGTTCCGAAAATTGGCCCGCCGTTCTAAGCTCGCCAATCAGCTATCCACGGACGACTGATGCCACCAAGGCTATTGCAGAAAAGCTCGTCGACGTAACGAAAAGCGAGCAAAGAGAGGAGGCATTCAGATCAACCGAAATGGAAAAGTATGTCGACGAGTACCGTATGGAGCTCGCAATGATCGCCGCAGATCTAGTGCCAGCGAGTTCTGGAGTCAAAAAAGGCATCAAAGCCGCTTCCAAAATCATCGGGGCGGGTCCAGCAGCTTCGAGAGGCGTGTCCCACAGAGCCGCGGCGGCTGTCAACTCGTTGAAGAAAGCGACCGTTATCAGAAATGCCGCGCCCAAAATGGTTGGCAGTGGCGTGGCTGGCAGGGTTTATCAGGTCAATGCAAATAAGCTGATCAAAGTTTACAGCAACCCGATCGGTATAAAGAACGGCGCACTTTACCGGTCAAGCCTGGACCGCGCTAAAAATAGTGTGGAGGCATTCACGCGGCTCTATGGCAAGGACGCCGCGAAAGTGACGATAAAAGACGGCCTTTATCCAACGCAGCCGCTCGTGGTTTTGCAAATGAAGAAAATACCTGGGAAATCGCTGGAGTCGATATTAAAGAGCGGCAACCGGGAACTCATCGAGGAAGTCCGGCAACAATTCCGGGATAGAACTGTGGCAAAGCGGTTGATAGACAGGTTGACGTCGAAGGGGATCGTTCATCACGATATCAACCTTGGAAATATCCTCTACGACCGAAGGACGGGGCAGTTCAACCTGATTGATTTTGACAGTGCTACCTTCGATCATCTAACCGATTCACTATCTGCGGATATGTTAAGGAAGCTCGAGTTTGACTTTGAGGAGTTCGCGCAGCGAGGCTGACCGGAGGGTAACCCCTGCTCAGATTCCGAGCCATTTTCCGGGAGTTGACTGATGCGCAAGTTTGCAGATTTCGGTCATATAGGTGTAACGACCCGCATTTCAAACGGGCCAGACTTGCTGTCGACGCGATTTTCAACCAACATTAATTGCAACTGACGGAACGGGCGAACCGGGATTAGTTGCAACCGAACCGGCATGCAACCGCGTCAACCTGCATTGCATCCTCGCGTGCGGAGATTCGCTGAAACCATCCGCTGTGGTGAGCAAATCTCCATCGAGCTGCAAAACGGATCGTTTCACGACGAGTGCTTGAACTTGCACTGGTTCCAGGCCGAGGCCAAATAGCATTGATTTGCTTTCCGAGGAGAAGTCGCCATGGGAATCGTTTTCATTGTCGCCTGGGTTGCTGAAATGGCGGCGGCGGCTGCCATTTCCATTGAAGTCACGAATTTGCTCAGGGGATTATTCGGCTGAACCGCCCCGGGTTTAGTGGAGGCCCCAATCAGAGGCGTACGGGAAAGGTATGCGCACAAAGAAAAAGCCCTGACAAGTCAGGGCTTTTGAATTTTGGAGGCGGGAGTCGGAATCGAACCAGCATACACGGCTTTGCAGGCCGCTGCATATAATTAATTATCAAACACTTACAAAAGCAACCACCCATAAAACCACCTCGCAGTATGGACATTGGGCGGCCACCGGCGACTGTGATTCAACTCGAAGCATACGCTTCCGGAACCGCAAAGCAGTTAACATCGGCGCTGACTGGCACACGCTGGCATTGCACTGGCCAATGGGGCCAGGGACTGGAATCCGACACTCACAATAATCAACCATATGTGAACTTCAGGTGCACAAATGGCGCACATTGAACTCGGAAGCCCTACGCGGCGGCACTACTACACCGACCTATCCGTTCAAAGGGGGCAAGCCCGCTAAGCTGGCCATTTTCTGCAAGTGCAGAAAGCGACGTTGTGCGAACCTACGTCACGGTCCGAATTTCCCTCATACGAAACCACGATGAAAACGTTCAGCGTCGGAGCAAACCCCAGCCATCAAATGATGACGTCGACGCAGCTTCCGCAGAATGCACACGCGGTTGCCCCGTGGGGAGATAATTTGCGATTTGTGCGTAGGGCCGCCGGGCCATCCGGCATGCCATGGAGCCAGGATGGGGAGCCAGTACGTTATGAAGCCTCGGCCCCGGCTCGACAGGCGCTTCAGGCCATGCAGAGAATATGCAGCACCTCGTCGAATTCGGTCCAGCAACCGTCGTCGCCCGCCTCCCTACAAACCAGCCGACAGGCACCGCAGGGCGTGGAGATGCCTGGTATGTCGTCGATTTTGAGTCGACAAACACGGAGCCCCAAGCCAGATGAGCTCGCACAAATAATTCAGGAATTGGAGCGCGATTGTCCGCCCGCGTCGGACCAACCTCCACCTCGCCCCGAAAACCCGGAGAGCATTCGGCCCCCGATTGAGGGCACGTATCAGCCCGATATGCCGTCGATTTGGGGTCTACAAACACGGAGCCCCAAGCCAGGTGAGCTCGCACAAATAATTCAGGAATTGGACCCCGCTTACCAGCCCACGTCGGACCAACTTCCACCTCGCCCCGAAGAGGGCACGTATGAGCCCGGTATGCCGTCGATTTGGGGTCTACAAACACGGAGCCCCAAGCCCCACGAACTCGCACAAATAATGCAGGAATTGGACCGCGATTGCCAGCCCACGTCGGACCAACCCCCACCCCGCCCCGCCTCCCCGGATATCCTTCGGCACGCGCTTCAGGGCACGTATAAGCCGGGTATGCTGCCGAACTCTGGCCACCGACCATCTGCCCTCGCAACACTAGAAACTTCGAAAAGCGAAGCGCAAAAGCATTCGGCACCACAGGACGCGAGCAGTGTAATGGATGGTACTTCGATGCCGCCGCCCGCCAAAATCGCTCGGGAATCGCGAACTGCCGCGAGCGTGAAGAAGATACACGCCCAGATGGAGGCCCTCGGCAAAGACGCCGGCAAAGCATGGTTCGAGAAAGAGGGCGGGGTCAGAGGTCTCGCCAGGAAGTACGGTATCAAGCCTACAAACTTGAAGAACTACGTTCTTAAAAACGGCGACCTGACAGCGGATGGCAAGGACATCGTCAAGGGGGCCAGCAAAGAGAAGGTCACTAAGGAAAAACTACTACAGTGCGAGCACCTACTCTTAGCGGGAGAGTGGCCGGAGGATGGGGTCCGAGGTCTGGCCAAGAAGTTGAATGTCAAGTACGACGACCTGAGAAAACCGCTAAAAAACTATTTCTCGGCCAAGGGTCTTTCGATGCCGCCGCCGGCCAAAATCGCTCGGGAATCGCCAAATACCGCGGCCGTGAAGGAGATACACGCCCAGATGAAGGCCCTCGGCGAACACGGCGGCAAAGCATGGTTCCAGGCCGAGGGCGGGTGCAAAGGTCTCGCCAGGAAGTACGGTATCAAGCCTAAAACCTTGGGGAGGTACTTTCTTGAAAACGGCGACCTGAGCTCGAATGGCAACGACGTAGTCTACGGGGACAGCAAAAATCCGGTCACTATCGACATACTGCGAAAGTGCGAGCAGCTACGCTCAGAGGGAAAGTGGCCGAAGGGTGGGGTCACAGAGGTGGCCGAGACGTTCAATGTCAGGTCCGACTTACTGAAAAACTATTTCAAGGCCAATGGTACCCTGAGGAAACGTCTCGGCGAAAGACGGCTCAAAGCGATCAAAGAGGGGACATCGCTCGAGCAGCGAAAAGCTCAACGGCTCGCGCAACAAAAAGGTCATTCACAAGTCGGCTAGTGAGAACTCGTGGCTAGCACAATGCGTAATTACCTTATGCAGACGGCAGCCGGAAATGTCGCGCTGGGACACGGTTACGCAAGACACGCCCCTTCGCGCGAGGGCTGTCTGTGTACACGCTCACAAATATCTCGCCGGGCGTACGTGTGCCGTGCCGTGAGCGAGCGCCGACACCAATCCTACGATGGCCAGGCAGCGACTGTACGCGTATGCGGCAGCGCACAGTCCACCGGTGCACACAGATATTGCACTAACCAATGGGGCCGGGGACCAGAATCCGACACTCACAATAATCAACCACCTGTGAACTTCAGGTGCACAAGTGGCGCACATTGAACTCGGAAGCCCTATGCGGCGGCACTAAACCGACCTATCCGTTCAAAGGGGGCAAGCCGGCTAAGCCAGCCATTTTCTGCAAGTGCAGAAAGCGACGTTGTGCGAACCTACGCCACGGTCCGAATTTCCCTCATACGAAACCATGATGCAAACGTTCAGCGTCGGAGCAAGTCGCCCCGGCCATCAAATGATGACGTCGACGGAGCTTCCGCAGAATGCACACGCGGTTGCCCCGTGGGATGTTAATTTGCGATCTGTGAGTAGGGCCCCTAGGCCATCCGGCATGCCATGGAGCCAGGATTTGGAGCCAGTACGTTATGAAGCCTCGGCCCCGGCTCGACAGGCGCTTCAGGCCATGCAGGGAATATGCAGCACGTCGTCGAATTCGGTCCAGCAACCGTCGTCGCCCGCCTCCCTACAAACCAGCCGACAGGCACCGCAGGGCACAGAGATGTTCGATATGTCATCGATTTGGGATCTACAAACACGGAGCCCCGAGCTAGATGAGCTTGTACAAACAGTGCTGGAATTGGAACGCGATTATCCGCCCACGTCGGACCAATCCCCACCCCGCCCCGAAAACCCGGAGAGCATTCGGCCCCCGATTGCGAGCACGTATGAGCCCGGTATGCCGTCGATGTGGGGTCTACAAGCACAGAACCCCGAGCCAAATGAGTTCGCACAAATGACGCGGGAGCCGGAGCGCGATTGCCAGCCCACGTCGGACCAACCACCACCCCGCCCCGAAACCCCGGAGGGCATTCGGCACGCGATTCAGAGCGCGTATCAACCCGGTATGCCGTTGATGCGGGATTCACAACCACTGGAACCCACGCCCCACGAACTCGCACAAATAATGCAGGAATTGGAGCGCGATTGTCAGCCCACGTCGGACCAACCCCCACCCAGCCCCGAAAATCCGGAGAGTATTCGGCACCCGATTGAGGGCACGTATCAGCCCGGTATGCCGTCGATGTCGGGTCTACAACCACAGAGCTCCGAGCCAGATAAGCTCGCACAACTGGTTCGGGAGCTGGGGCTCGATTGTCAGCCCACGTCGGACCACCCCCCACCCCACCCCGAAACCTCAGAGATCATTCAGCCCCCGATTGAGGGCACGTATGAGCCGAGTATGCTACCGAACTCTGGCCACCGACCGTCTGCTCTCGCAACACCGGAAACATCGAAACGCGAAGCGCAAAAGCGTTCGGCGCCACAGGACGCGAGCAGCATAACGGATGGTACTTCGATACCGCCGCCGGCCAAAATCGCTCCGGAATCGCGAACTGCCAAAATCGTGAAGGAGATACACGCCCAGGTAGAAGCCCACGGTGAAGCATGGTTCAAGAACGAGGGCGGGTGCAAAGGTCTCGCCACGAAGTACGATATCCCGTATAAGACCTTGAAGACCAACTACTTTTTTAAAAACGGAGCGCTGAGACCGCTTGGCGACGACATCGTCAACGGGGCCAGCAAAAAGCCGGTCACTGACGACATACTGCGAGAGTGCGAGCAGCTACGCTCAGAGGGAAAGTGGCCGAAGGGTGGGGTCGCAGAGGTGGCCAAGATGTTGAATGTCAAGTATGGCTCACTGGGAACCTTTTACAAGGCCGACGGTACCCCGCGCCCTCCCCGCAAAACGGCGCCACAGGACGCAAGATCCGCTCGGCGACCGCGAATTACCGCGTTCGTGAAGGAGATACACGCCCAGATGGAGGCGCTCGGCGAAGACGGCGGCAAAGCATGGTTCCAGGCCGAGGGCGGGTGCAAAGGTCTCGCCAAGAAGTACGGTATCAAGCCTAAAACCTTGAGGTACTACTTTCTTGAAAACGGCGACCTGACCTCGAATGGCAACGACATAGTCAACGCGGCCAGCAAAAGGCCGCTCACTGTCAAAGCAATGCTAGAGTGCGAGCGACTACACTCAGAGGGAAAGTGGCCGAAGGGTGGGCTCAAAATGGTGGCCAAGATGCTTAATGTCAGGTTCGACTCACTGAAAAACTATTTCTTGGCCGACGGTACCCCGACGACCCCTCTCGGCGAAGCACGGCTCAAATCGATCAGAGAGGGGATATCGGTCGCGCAGCGAGAAGTTCAATGACTCGCGCAGCGAAAAAGTCATTCACAAGTCGGCTAGTGAGAACTCATGGCTAGCACAATGCATAATTACCTTATGCAGACGGCAGCCTGAAATGTCGCGTTGAGACACGGCTACGCAGGACACGCCCCTTCGCGCGAGAGCAGTCTGTGTACACAATCACAAATATCTCGCCGGGTGTGCGTGTGCCGTGAGCAGGAGCCGACACCATGCTACGATGGCCACGCCGCGACTGTACGCGCGTGCCGCAGCGCACAGTCCACCAGTGCACCCAGGAGATCCTGCTGAACCCATACTAGCCACACGTCGTAATCCGGTTCGACTGGCTCGTCGGGGATCGTACAGTCCGCAGCGAGGCTACTGTCGAGCTGCGGCTTGCTTGGCAGCGGCAACGGCTTCGGAGAGACTGCGCACCCAACCAGCATCAGGACGGCAATCAGCAGGGAGAGGCTTGTCTTTCGCATAGCTTTTCAAGTCCTTCGAGATTTGTGAGAGGCGACCGAGAATGGCGGCACTCTCCGAGTTGTAAGCCTCTGCCGCCACTTTCACGCGGCTGGCGCCCTCAGCCATGTCGGCGAGCGCGGACTCGGCGGACCTATCCGTGATTTCGTGGGCGGGGCATATCATGAGGGGTAAAAGCCATGGATATGCCGATGAAGAAGAAAAGACAAACCGTAGCGCGTCAGGCAGCGGCCCGAGGGCCGCTGCCTGAACTTCCCGAGGAACTGCTGGACCAGTTGGTCAAGGGGCCGATGACGCCGACCGAGGTCCAGGATCTGATGCTGGCGTTCAACAAGGCGATCATCGAACGCGCAATGGGCGCCGAGATGAATCTGCATCTAGGCTACCCGTCGGGCCAGTCCAAGCCGGCCGGGCAAGCCAACGAACGCAACGGTGCCAGCGGCAAGACGGTAATCACTGATCGCGGTCCAGTTCGAGTCGAAGTCCCCCGCGATCGTGACGGCAGCTTCGAACCAATCCTGATCCCAAAGCATGAGCGCCGCTTCACTGGCTTCGACGAACGCATCATTGCGATGTACGCGCGCGGCATGAGCGTGCGCGAGATTCAAGGGTTTCTGGCCGAGCACTACGGCACCGAGGTGTCGCCCGACTTCATCAGTTCGGTCACCGACGAGGTGATGGCCGAGGCGCTGAGCTGGCAGAATCGCCCACTCGAGGCGATGTATCCGGTCGTGTTCTTCGACGCGCTGAGGGTCAAGATCCGCGACGACGGCGTGGTCAGCAACAAGGCCGTCTATCTGGCCTTGGGCATTCAGGCCGACGGCCAGCGTGACGTGCTGGGCCTCTGGATCGAGCAAACCGAGGGCGCCAAGTTCTGGCTCAAGGTGTTCAACGAACTGAAGACGCGCGGTTGCCAGGACATCCTGATCGCCGTGGTCGATGGTCTGAAGGGGCTCACCGAGGCGATCGGCGCGGCCTATCCCAAGACGACTGTCCAGACCTGCATCGTGCATCTGATCCGCAACAGCCTTGAGTACGCCGGCTACAAGGACCGTAAGGTGCTCGCCGCCGCGCTACGCCCGATCTACGCCGCCGCCAGCGAAGAGGCGGCAAGGCAGGCGCTGCAAGACTTCGCCGATGGACCCTGGGGCGCAAAGTACCCGACGATCGTGCAGTCGTGGCAACGCGCGTGGGAGCACGTCGTGCCGTTCTACGTGTTTCCGCCGGAGATTCGACGGGTCGTGTACACCACGAACGCCATAGAAAGTTTAAACATGCAGTTGCGCAAGATCATCAAGACCCGCGGTCACTTCCCGAATGACGAGGCCGCAGTCAAACTGCTCTGGCTGGCGCTGCGCAACGTACTGGCCAAGACCGTGCGGTCCGCCTTCGACTGGAAATCAGCAATGAACCAGTTTGCAATCCTGTTCGGTGAACGATTCACGCAGGCGCGCGGATAACCCGCTGTTCAACCGCCTCGCCCACAAAAGTGCGGACAGGTTCGACTCGGCCGCCTCGGCCCTATCGTCCGCACGTGCCTGCTTAGCCTCCGCAACAGCGGCACTCATCCGCCAACCGTTCACCACCCACCCGCCAGCGAACCCGGCAAGCAACACCAGCGCAGCGCATGCGAGCACTGCGCCGACCTTCGGCACAACATCCCTTCACACCTCCTTTGCGCATGAGCGCGAAGCCCTCGCGGGCAACAAAAAACCGCGCATCGGCGGCTCCGGGGTTTCTCCAATAGACGGCCTAGTCCGCTTACCGGGGAGGCGTAGGCACAACGAGATTCACGCTCTTGGTCTTCTTCTTACCGTGGCCGACCTTCGCCTTACCCTTGTTGCCCGCGTTGAGATCGAAGGCGAGCGGATGCCGCCAACTTTGCGGCCTCGGCGCTGCCGAACGCATGGCGCTCGGTGTGCACCGCCGCAAACGATGCCCGGTCGGGAAACGACACCTCGTAATGCCCGACGTCGGAACGGGCCAGCGTTATCGCTGGCAATGGCTTGCCGCTCGCACTCTTGCCAGCTCCGCGAGGGGTCACGATGAGCTTGCCCGCCTTCACCGTCGCCGTCGCACCGTGCATGCGTGCCAACCTCGTGATGAAGTGCAAATCGCTTTCGCCAAACTGGTCGGCCCTGGGCACGACAGCATCTACGCTGCACGCTGCCGCCCACTCGTTACGCCGGGCGACGTCGCCCACACCCATGAACAAGCCCTACATCATTCCCGGCCCGACCGCGATCAACGCGCAGGCATGATCAGTCTGACGAGCACGATCAGCTACGACCCGATGGCAGCACGCCCCACGACACTGCTGCTGATTGGCAAATACGTAGTCCATCGCAAGCCCCTCCTCCACACGCGGATGACGGCTTACATGATCATGTTCGAGGGCACGGTCGTCGGTACGCAGGTGTCCATGAGATCCGAGAGGGTGTGCGAGCTGGCCGTGTTGGCCGAGGTGAACTCGACCGGCACAATACCCGCATCGAGCGGCGCTTCGAGGCGGCGTACATACTCGTCGCCTTCGGCCTCGCTATGGAACGAGAGATAAATTGGCTTAATGAGCAAGCCCTTGCGCTTTACAACGTACTCCCACATTACCCCGAAATCTTTTTGTCGCCACCCCTAACTCGCGTACACGGCAAATAGTCCTGTATTCCGGGTGGCAAGACGCCTCATCCCGGGTGGCAGAGACGGTTTTATCCCACTTTTGGCGGGTTTTCGCGGAGATGAAACGGGGAGCAGATAAAGAAAAAGCACTGTAAATACAGTGCTTTAGATGGAGGCGGGAGTCGGAATCGAACCGGCGTACACGGCTTTGCAGGCCGCTGCATGACCACTCTGCCATCCCGCCATCGGGATATGCCTTGTAACCACTCGCTGTTTCCATCGAGGGCGCCCTTCGGATCGATCGCCGTGGGCTCTTCGGCAAATAAAAAGGGAAGCCAGGCTTCCCCTCTGGATTACTTTCTTCGCGTCAGTGGTCAGCGAAGAATTTGATTATAGCCTTGTTTTTTGCCCTCGGCAACAGGCTTTATCCACCGTCCCACCGGGCGGCATGGGCATCCGTTCATCACCACCGCCGCTCAGCTCGGTAGCTTGCACGGCCGAGGACGACCCGCCGCCAAGTCTCGACCTACTCACCTTCAATGATCTGCCTCGCGCGGCGCAAGCCTGCGACCAATTGATCGACGTCCTGCTGCGTGTTGTACAGGCCGAAAGACAACCGCACCGTGGCGTCCTGACCCAAGCACTGCATCAACGGCATCGCGCAATGGTGGCCGGCGCGAATGGCAACGCCGAAGGCGTCCAGGACCGTGGCCACGTCGTGGGGGTGGAGACCTTCGAGGTTGAAGGACACGATGCCGCTGCATGGCCCCGAAGGCACAAGGAGCGTCAGGCCAGGAACGTCCCTGAGTGCGGCAACGGCATAGGTCAGCAACCGGTGTTCATGTGCCTGGATTGCCGCCAGCCCACGCCGTTCCAGATAGTCGATCGCGGCATGCAACCCGATGGCGCCGGCAATGTGTGGCGTACCGGCCTCGAAGCGGTACGGGAGCGCCGCGTATTCGGTGTTCGCCAGACTGACGCTGTGGATCATGCCGCCGCCTGCCTGCCACACAGGCATGGCGTCCAGGTATTTGCGCTTGCCATAGAGCACGCCGATGCCGGTCGGCCCATA
Organism: Pandoraea pulmonicola; assembly: GCF_000815105.2. Taxonomy (NCBI): domain Bacteria; kingdom Pseudomonadati; phylum Pseudomonadota; class Betaproteobacteria; order Burkholderiales; family Burkholderiaceae; genus Pandoraea; species Pandoraea pulmonicola. Next base: position 4,880,604 of record NZ_CP010310.2, read on the forward strand.
CATCTTGTGCGCCGAGAAGACGTAGAAATCGCAATCCAGGGACTGCACATCGACCTTCAGGTGGCCTGTCGCCTGGGCGCCGTCAACCAGAACGGGAATGCCGCGGGCATGGGCCACGGAAATCATCGCCTCGATCGGCGGCATGCTTCCCAGCACGTTGGAAACCTGCGTCACCGCAAACAGCTTCACCCGGGGCCCCAGCAGCCCCGGGTAAGCGGCAACGTCGAGCTGCCCATCGCTCGATACCGGGACCGCCTTGAGCGAGGCCTTCCGTTCGGCGCACACCCTCTGCCACGGGACGATGTTGGAGTGATGCTCCAGTTCGGTAATGAGAATCTCGTCCCCCGGCGCGAGCACATGCGCCGCATAAGACTGGGCAACCAGATTGATCCCCTCCGTCGCTCCTCTGACGAAGACGATTTCCTCCTCGTGCCCCGCGTTCAGCCAGTTCGCGACGCGCTGTCTCGCGGCGTCGTACAAGCGGGTGGCATTCTCGGACAGCCGATGCACGCCGCGATACACGTTGGCGTTGGCGCGGAGATAGAAATCTCGCTCAGCCTCCAACACAATCCAAGGTTTCTGCGTGGTGGCGGCATTGTCCAGATACGCCAGCCGCTGGCCATCCGGCATGTGGCTCAGTAGCGGGAAATCGAGAGCGGCGCCATCGAGCGACGAGACGGCGGCGACGGGCCGGCGATCTTTCATGAGTTGCAGCCTTGCGTGAAGTGTCCCGGGTTCCTGCGCCTGCGTGGATACGCTCACGTGTCGGCGGCCGGGGCAGTCTGGAAGTTGGCCCGCTGCAGGATGTCGAATGGAAGCAGGATCGCACCATGACGCGAAGGGAACGCACGGGCAGCGGCGAGCATCGCCAGCACTTCCCAGTCGGATGGGAACTGAACATCCTCACCTGCCAGCAGGCGGGTCAGCATCTGCCCCGCCATGTCGATTTCCTGGAAGCTGCGCCCTGGAGCCAACTGCACCATGACAGCGGTGGTGGCCATACCGAGCGTGCACGAGCGTGTGTAGTGGCCGAGTGCGGTGATCGTGTCGCCTTCGTACCTGACATCCAGCGTGACCGTGCTGCCGCAGGTGCGGCTGACGCGTGAGATGGACGCATCGGCCGGCGCCAGTCTGCGATCTGTCCGCACCTTGCGCGCCCAACCGCGAATGTCCGCGCTGTACAGCGCCTGCACATCATCGCGTGCCTGCAGCATCGTCAATCGTCCGCATCTTTCCGCATCTGCCGCCCTAGCACCGCGAGGAACAACAGCGAGAAGTGAAGACCGCGCCGCACATCTTCCTGACCGGCCACCCGCTGCAGCTCGATCGCCGAAGGAGTCGCGGAATTCTCCGCAGCGTTCTGCGCATATCGAGCAGCGTTGGTCAGAGACCAGAACGTGCCAATGCCACTCTCGAAGGCATTCATCAGCTTCTGGATCATCGCGTCGTCGAACATGTCGATCGCGTCCGAGACCAGCGAGAGCAAATCGACGACGTTGTGAAGGCGGTTGCCCTGGATCAGGGGCGCCAGCTTTTCCACCAGCGAAACCAGTCCGCGCTCCGTGGACTCGTTCAGCAAAGCGGCGATGCGCGAAGCCTGACCCTCCGGCATGTTGTCACCACCCTGAACAACAGGAGTATTAGTGTCGGGTGTCTTCATGCTCGATGACTCTCCATAGATGCCATTCGGGCCGACTGACGATCAAATAATGCCCCGCGCAACGGTCCAGTAAATGCCGCGGTTGAACGCCTTGCGCATCAATCCACCCACCTTTGTCGGCGGCGTGGGATGCACATCTTCGTCGTAGTCGTACCAGAGTGGCATGCCGGCATCGAGGCCCATCTGAGCGACCGCCTGCACCTTGCCGTCATACACGTCCACCGTCCTGCCAATGCGCAGGTCGCCGGCGATGTTGTTGACGATGACCGGACACTGGTTATGGCAGGAGCCGCCCGCCTTGCTGATCGGCAGATCGACCGTATCGCCCATCACGTAGGCATTCGGGTAGCCCTCCAGTTGAAGGGTCTGCCGATTGGTCGGCAACCAGCCTTCGTTGTCCAGGGCTTGCGACACGCCGCTTTCCAGCACGGCGTCCACCGCGCGGATCGGCGGCGTACACATCAGCAGGTCGAACGCTTCTTCCTCCCCCTCCTCGGAGCGAGCGATCTTGCGCTCCGGGTCGACCGAGGCGAGCGTGAATCCGCGCTTGTACTTGATGTTCCGGCTATCGAAGGCAACCGGAAGCACTTCGCAGACCTCCTGCTGCAGGAACAGGCAGTTGCGCAGCAACTGGGACACCGTTGGATAGGTGTACACAATCTCGACGGAATCCCGCACACCCTTGCGCTTGAGGTAGTCGTCCAGCATCAGGGTCGTCTCCACGGGCGCAATCCCGCATTGATGCGGAACATTGGGCGTCCTGGGAAAGTTGACCGTGATGAAGACCCGGCCCTTTTCGAGTTTGAGCAGTTTGTCGGCCAACCGACGCGCTGGGTCGTACTGGTAGAAATAATCCCCAGCCTCTTTCATCCCGGGAATTCGTTCGGGCGCAGGCAGGCACCCGGTCGCGACAACGATATAGTCATAGCCGATGGTCTTTGCGCTGACCGTCTTCACCTTGGAACCGGCAAAATCGAAAGACTCCACCTTGTCGAGCTGAAAATCGATTTCCGGTCGCAAGAGGCTTCTTTGTTTTCTGCGCAATTCGCCCTCGAAGAACATATCGAAGGCAACATACATGAAGGCGGGCTTGTAGTAATGCCATGGAGAGTCGGACAACATGGTCACTTTGACCTTGTGCGCGGAAACTTCGTCATAGAGTTTCGCAACGATGCTGTTGGCGGTCATCGTGCCACCGATGCCCCCGCCGACAATCAGCACGTGTTTTGTCATGGCGCCACTCCTGTCATGGACTCCTATGATTTAACCAGTATAGGTGCGGGGGCAGCGCGGCCAACGCCGCAAAAGGACCAATGCTTCCGTTTTGGAAAGGTTTGCCGTCATGCCCTCATCATGAGGCGGTCGCCGAAAAGAGTCGGTCGACACGACTGGAGTCAACGCTATGAACAACCCGGAAGAAGTGCGCGCTGCGGTGCAAGCCCAGATCATCGAGTGCCTGAACCGTTTCTACGCGATCGAGACAGGCATGTGGGGCACTCCCCTCGATGCCCTGATCATCCGTACCGTGGTCGTCGGCGAGAAACAGAAGAAGCCCTATGACCTCTCGGCACTTGCCTACACGTTGGGACTGAGTCTCACCACCGTGCACCGCAAGACCCGCCAGTTGGAGAACACAGGCTTCCTGCGGCACGAGAACGTGCGCCGATCGGTCTATCTGTACGCGACGGAAAAGACCAAGCTGGACTTGAACGAATCGTTCATCGAGATGGTGAAGACACTACAGGCGTTCTATTCCGAGCCCGATCTGCAGGAGGCCCTGCGCTGGTGCAGCACCCGGAACGGCATCCCCAAGTCCCTTGACTCAGGCAGGAGAGAAGGCGCGCCGAAGCCTCTCGAATGAATACAGCCGATGCACGCCATGCAGCAGCGACTTCCGTGAGGCAGGGAAGGATGGCCGGCGGCCGTGGGATTTTCGCGGCTTCCGCCGGAATGAAAAAAAGAGGCTTTCGCCCCTTTCTTCAATGACTTACAGACATCGATGGAAATCTGTAGAACATAGACTGGAGCGGGAGACGAGTCTCGAACTCGCGACCTCAACCTTGGCAAGGTTGCGCTCTACCAACTGAGCTACTCCCGCATGGCACCGGACACCAAGGAATCACTCACTCAATGTCCAGCGCGAAACTGGAGCGGGAGACGAGTCTCGAACTCGCGACCTCAACCTTGGCAAGGTTGCGCTCTACCAACTGAGCTACTCCCGCATTCTCATGCGTACTACCAATCCAACCACTTCTTAAAACTTCGCTGCCGGGCTGATGCCGTAGCAGCGAGAAGGAGATTATGTCCAAACCCCGATTCAGTGTCAAGCACCTGCACCGAAAATTTGTGAAGTTTTTTCTCCCTCACCGCGTAATTCCCGCGCGTTCAGGGGCTTACGCTCACATCTTGCCCGCGCCACGCTCCCGAATCTGCGGCCACGCGCGGCGCAGGTAATACAGCATCGACCACAACGTGAGAACCGCCGCCACGTAAATCAGCCACGTGCCCCAGAACCGCGAGTCGAAACGCAAGCCGTTCCACACTACCGTGCCGTTGAACAGCAACAGCGGAATCGCCACCATCTGCGCCGCCGTCTTGATCTTGCCCAACTGATGCACCGCCACGCTGCGCGACGCGCCGATCTGCGCCATCCACTCGCGCAACGCCGAAATCGTGATCTCCCGGCCAATGATGATCAACGCCACCAACGCATTGATCCGCCCCATCTGCAACAGCATCAACAGCGCCGCCGCCACCATCAGCTTGTCCGCCACCGGGTCCAGGAACGCCCCGAATGCCGACGTCTGATTCCAGCGCCGCGCCAGAAAGCCGTCGAACCAGTCGGTCAGCGCCGCCAGCACGAAAATCGCGCAAGCCACCCAGTTCATCTCTTCCGTCGACAACCAGGCCGCCGGCAAGTAATAGACGCCGACCACCAGCGGGATCAGCACGATCCGAAGCCAGGTCAGAAAGATGGGGACGTTGAAAGGCATGGCAGCATGAGTTCGGCAAACGGCAGTCGACACACGGCGCCCTCGGCAACCGTACCAGACCCGCATTGTGCCGTGTATGCCCCGCAGCGACAAGGCCGACGCACCGCCCCCGCCTGTTGACATGTGCGCCGGTGTGCCCCTATCTTGCTCGCAACCACCCGCCAATAGCGCCGATCTCGTGAAACTGCCCTGGCCCCTGCCCGCACTCCGACGACCGCTGCTGCGCCCGCACGTTCTCATCGCAGGACTCGTCGGGATCAACGGTCTGCTGCTCGTCGCCTCCGTGCTGCTGCGCGTGCCCGGCGCCGTCCTCGTCGACCTCTTCGTGCACGGCGATCTCTCCGCGCTGGAACGCATCGAACCCCACCATCCGCCGCGCCTGCTCTTCGGCCTGGACGCCATCGAGCGCATCGATTTCTTTCACCTGCCACGCGCGCTCGTCGGCGTGTCGCTCGTTGCCCTCGCCTGCGGACTCGCCATTCGCGCGCGCACCGCCTGGGCCTTCTCACTCGTCATCCTGGCGCTGGCCGCCATCATCAACTTTCATCTGAACGTCCGCCTCGATCTGACGTTCGTTCTCTCGATCGTGTGCCTCGCGCTGCTCCTCTGGTACTGGCGCGAGTTCGACCGCGCGAGCTTCGCGGCCGCCACGCTCTACACGCTCGTAGCCGCCTTCTCGCTGCTCGTCTATTCGACGTTCGGCACCCTCTATCTCGGGCACGAATTCACACCCGCCGTCACCGATCTGGCCACCGCGTTCTACTTCGCGATCGTCACCATGACGACCGTCGGTTACGGCGACATCGTGCCGTACACCACCGACGCGCGGCTCTTCACCGCGTCGGTCATCGTCTTCGGGATCAGCGTGTTCGCGACGTCGCTCACCGTCGTCATTGGCCCGCTCGTCGGCGGCAATCTCAGGAAAATTCTCGCGGGGAGGTTTGCTCACGTGATTCGCAGAGACCACTTCATCGTGGCGGGCGCTTCGCCGCTCGCCATCAACGTGCACCACGAACTCGCCAAGCGCGGGCAACCCGTCACGGTCATCATCACCACCGGCGTGGACAGCCCGTTTCCGGAAGATGCCGACGTCATCCACGGCGACGCCAGCGACAATACGGTGCTGACCCACGCCGGCATCGAACGCGCAAAAGCCGTGCTCGCACTGCGCGCCGACGATTCGGAGAACGCCTTCATCGTGCTCGCCGCCAAGGAGATCGCCCCGAACGTGCGGACGATCGCATCGGTCAACGACAGCAAGCACCTGAGCAAGCTCAAACGCGTGCAGCCGGACATGATCTTCGCGCCGCCGGTCGTCGGCGGAGAACTGCTGGCACGCACACTCTCCGGCGAGACCGTCGACAACGATACGGTGATGCGGCTCCTGTTCCACGGCGATACGTGAGCCGTGCAGTGTCTGGCTCGTCGGCCGGGCAGGCGTCAGGCGGCGTCGAGCAGACGTGGAGCGGACACCTGGCGGACGGCCGTCACATCAGTGCAGTTGGCGGTAGATCTGTTCCGCGAGCGTCGTCGAGATGCCCTCGACACTGGCCAGTTCGTCCACGCTCGCCGACGCTACCCCCTGCAGGCCACCGAAACGCATCAGCAGGCGCTGACGACGCTTCGCCCCGATCCCCTCGATTTCCTCGAGACGCGACGTCTGACGCGCCTTTGCCCGCTTGGCGCGCATGCCGGTGATCGCAAAGCGGTGCGCTTCGTCGCGAATCTGCGCAATGAGCATCAGCACGGCGCTCTCGCGGCCGAGTTCCAGCGGCGGACGCCCGTCGGCAAAAATCAGCGTCTCGAGCCCCACTTTGCGTCCTTCTCCCTTGGCGACACCAACAAGCCGGCCGATATCGATGCCAAGCTCGACGAAAACCTGACGCGCCACCTCGACCTGCCCTTTGCCGCCATCGATCAGCACCAACTGCGGGAGATTGGCCTCCACGTCCGAAACATCCGAAGCGCTCGAGACGCTCGATGGCGCATCGGGCACCTGCGTCGTCGAAGCCGATGTATCGGCACGATCGCCGCTCGCCATCTCGCGGTCGGGCAGCACCACCGTCTCGGCTTCCGCACGCGCCACATCGGCCGCGACGGACGACGGATCGGCAGCATCGTTGACGCTGTTCGCGGCGGCCTCCATCAGACGGCCGTAGCGGCGCGTCAACACCTGGCGCATCGCCGCATAGTCGTCGCCCGGCGTGATCCCCGCGATGTTGTACCGGCGGTATTCGCTCGTCTGCATCTTGTGATGATGGAACACCACGCACGACGCCTGCGTCGCTTCGCCCTGCGTATGGCTGATGTCGAAACACTCCACACGCAGCAGCGCCGGATCATCGATGTCGAGACCGATCGTCTGCACCAGTTCACGCGTGCGCGCCTGCTGGCTGCCCTGCTCTGTCAACAAACGCGTGAGTGCGAGCTGCGCCCCCTGCTGCGCCATGTCGAGCCAGGCACGACGCTGCCCCTGCGGCTGGCGCACCATCGCAATGCGACGCCCCGCCTGCTCGGACAACGCCGCGAGCAACTCGTCGCTCGGCAGCGCGTGGCTCACGATCAGCACCGGCGGCACCGACTGCCCCAGGTAGTGCTGCGCGACGAACGCCTCCAGCAGACGCGACTCCAGCGACGCCGACGGCGTATCCGACGGCATCGCCTCGGCGATATCCCCCGCGATCCTTCCGGCGCCGGCATCGGTGGCGTCCGATTCCGCGACGGACGCGTCCGAGGCCCGCATCTCGTCGTCTTCGAACTCGTCGGCAATGCCACCGTCCACACCGCGCTCCACGTGCGCCGGGAAATAAGCCTTGTCGCCCAGATGACGGCCGCCGCGCACCATCGCGAGGTTCACGCATGCGCGACCGCCGGCATAGGCCACGGCGAGGATATCGGCGTCGACGTCGCCCGCCGTCTCGACGGACTGCTGCTGGAGCACGCCGGAGAGCGCCTGCATCTGGTTGCGCACGGCCGCCGCCTGCTCGAATTTCAACGCTTCGGCATAGGCCATCATCTTGCTTTCGAGGGCGGCGAGCACTTCGCTCTGGCGTCCGGAGAGGAACGCCGCCGCGTTGTTGACGTCGCGCGCATAGTCCTCGTCCTGAATCGCACCAACACACGGCGCGCTGCATCGCTCGATCTGATGCAGCAGGCACGGACGCGTGCGGTTCGCGAAAACCGAGTCCTCGCAGGTGCGCAGCTGGAACACCTTCTGCAGGATCTGAATGCTCTCGCGCACCGCCCATGCGCTCGGGAACGGGCCGAAGTACTGCCCGCGGCGGTCCACCGAGCCACGGTAGTACGCCATGCGCGGGTATTTGTGCTGCGTGAGCTTGAGGAACGGATAGGACTTGTCGTCGCGAAACAGGATGTTGTAACGCGGATGCAGCGCCTTGATCAGATTGTTCTCAAGCAGCAGCGCCTCGGTTTCCGAGCGCGTCACGGTCGTTTCCAGCTTCGCGATGCGCGCCACCATCAGCGCAATGCGCGGTGAGAGTTGCGTCTTGTTGAAGTAGCTGGAGACACGCTTCTTGAGATTGCGCGCCTTGCCGACGTACAGCACGTTGCCCGCGGCGTCGTAGTAGCGATAGACGCCCGGCAGGTTCGGCAACTGGGCAAGCACTTTGCGGGCGTCGAACAACGGTGCGTCGTTGGCGTCGTTGGCGTCGCCCGGCTCACCGGCTTCGGAAGCGTCTGCGGCGCGCGGGCGCGGCGAGCGCTTCGTTTGCTTCGTGCGCTTTGCAGCCTTCGCGTTTTCCCCGCGCTCGGCCTCTTCTGCCTTACCGGGGGCGTCGTCGTTCGCGGTGGCGGCAGTCGCGCCGGCTTCCTCCCCTGTCATCGCATCGGCCGGCTCACCAGCGATCTGCGACGCTGCGGACGCGGCAGTGTGCGCGTCGCCCTCGCCGGCGGCGGATTTCGCTTTGCGGGACTTGCGCAGCGGCGTGACGTCGTGAGCGTCTTCGGTCATGAACTCTGAAATTCGGTGCGTCCTGCGAGCGATGCGCGCAATCGTTGGCAATCATTGCGCCACTGGCGCGACCACCGAACGCCATCATCACGCATCGCAGGGACTAAAATCCAAAGTTTAGACCAATCCGCGTCACCGCTTCTCAATGTCCCTGCCCGCCACGTCGCCTATCGCCGCATCGACCGCATCCACGGCTTCCACCGCGTCCGCCCCGCGCCCGCTGGTGCCGCGCTGCGACCTCTTCTGCACGGTCGTCGACAATTTCGGCGACATCGGGGTGTGCTGGCGCCTGGCCCGCCAACTCGTGCGCGAACATGGCTGGTCCGTACGGCTGTGGGTCGACGATCTCGCAAGCTTCCGGTATCTGCGCCCGGACATCGATCCGACGCTCGCGCGTCAGCGCTGCGACGGGGTCGACGTGCGTCGCTGGGAGGCCGAGTGGCGCGCCGCCCCGGATGACGCCGCGGACGCGAACCCGGGCATGGCCGCCGATGACAACGCCCCCGGCGACATCGTCATCGAAGCGTTCGCCTGCCATATCCCGGACGCCTACGTCACGGCGATGCACGCGCGCAAACTGGCAGGCAACCCGCCGGTCTGGATCAACCTCGAATACCTCAGCGCGGAAGACTGGGTCGAAGACTGCCACCTGATGAAATCGACGCACCCGCAATTGGGTCTCGTCAAGACGTTCTTCTTCCCCGGCTTCACCGAGCGCACGGGCGGCCTCGCGCGCGAACGCGAACTGCTCTCGCGCCGCGACGCCTTTCTGGCCTCCCCGGCGCTGCGCGATGCCTGGTGGCAACGCACGCTCGGCCTGCCCGCCGCGCCGACGGACGCGCTGGTCGTCTCCCTGTTCGCCTACGAGAACGCGGCGCTGCCTGCGTTGTTCGCGCAGTGGGCCGCCAGCGAGACGCCCATCGTCTGCCTCGTGCCCCAGGGCCGCATCGCGCCGGCCGCCGGTGCATGGTTCGGGCGCGAAGCGCTGGCGCCAGGCGAGTCGGCGAGCCGAGGGGCACTGACCGCCTATGGACTGCTGTTCGTGCCGCAAGCCGAGTTCGACACGCTCCTCTGGGCCTGCGACGTGAATTTCGTGCGCGGCGAGGACTCGTTCGTGCGGGCCCAATGGGCGGCCAAGCCGTTCGTCTGGCACATCTACCCCCAGGCCGAAAACGCCCATCACATCAAGCTGGACGCCTTTCTCGCGCGCTACCTGGGTGAGTCCCGGTCAACAACGGCCACCACGACGCCCGACGTCGAACCGCCAACGCACGCCGCCCGCGAGGCGCTGCGCACCTTCTGGCATCTCTGGAACGGGTACGCCAACACCACACCGGACTGGTCGGCGCTGGCCGCCTGCCTGCCGGAGCTCAACAGCCATGCGCGCGCCTGGGCAAACCGGCAAGTGGCCCTTCCGGACCTCGCGCGACAGTTGGCAAGCTTCGTGGAAAATCAGGTAAAATAGCTGGTTTTTCAACGCTTTGCTGCTTAACCTGCTGCCCCGGAACGTTCCGGGCGGACGCGGGAATCAAGCGGCGAATGGGCGTATGGAAGCGCTCAACAAGCGGCAAATCGCTTATTTCGTCACAGGATCTCGTTTTTTATGAAAACCGCTCAAGAACTCCGCGTCGGCAACGTCGTCATGATCGACGGCGAGCCCAATGTCGTGCTGAAGACCGAATACGTCAAGTCGGGCCGTAACTCCAGCGTCGTGAAGATGAAGTACAAGAAGCTTCTCTCCGAAGGCCGTGGCGAGTTCGCCTACAAGGCCGACGACAAGTTCGACGTCGTCGTGCTCGACAAGAAGGAAGTGACCTACTCGTACTTCGCCGACCCGATGTACGTGTTCATGGACGCCGACTACAACCAGTACGAAGTCGAAGCCGAGAACATGGGCGACGCCATCAAGTACCTGGAAGACGGCATGCAGTGCGAAGTCGTGTTCTACAACGAAAAGGCCATCTCGGTCGACCTGCCGACCTCGCTCGTGCGCGTTGTGGAATACACCGAGCCGGCCGTGAAGGGCGATACGTCGTCGGGCCGCGTGCTCAAGAACGCCAAGATCAACGATCTGCTGGAAATCCAGGTGCCGCTGTTCGTCAACACCGGCGACAAGATCGAAATCGACACGCGCACCGACGAGTACCGCAGCCGCGTCTAAGTCGCGACATAACGCCCGCACCGCCCTCGCGGCGATGCGGCGCGATACGCGCAGGCAACAAAAAAGCGCTCAATCCCTCGGGGTGAGCGCTTTTTGTTTGGCGGGTCACCGGTGTCGGCCCCTCGCTCCGTTCCGCGATCTCGCTATCTCGCTATCTCGCGGTCTCGCGGTCTCGCTCGGCCTCAGCCGCCGAACGTCTCCGCGATCAAGCGCTTCGCCGCCTGATACTCCGGCTGCGCGAGCATCTTTTCCCAGCCCTGCACCTTACCGCGTCCCTTGAGATGCTTGATGCGGCGTTGCGACACCGTGTCGGGCACCGTCTTCATCTCGTGCAGCAGCCGGTCCGCCAACTCGGGGCGGTTGCAGATCAGCACCATGTCGCATCCAGCGTCCATCGCCGCATGCGCGGCGGTCACCACGTCGCCCGCGGCGCTCGCGCCCTGCATCGACAGATCGTCGCTGAAGATCACGCCGTCGAACGCATACTTGCCACGCAGGATTTCCTTGAGCCACTTGGGCGAGAAGCCCGCCGGGTTCGGGTCGACCTGCAGATAGATCACGTGCGCCGGCATGACGGCCGACAGCGACATGCCGAGCCAGTCGTAGGGTTGCGCGTCCACCGAGAGAATTTCGTCGAGCGAGCGCTCGTCCACCGGGATCTCGTGATGCGAGTCCGCCGCGACGAAACCGTGCCCCGGGAAGTGCTTGCCGCAGTTCGCCATGCCCGCGAGCAACAGGCCGTGATTGAGGCTCTTGGCCAGCATGGCCACGACGCGCGGATCGGCGTCGAAGGCGCGGTCGCCGATCACCGTCGAAGTGCCGTAATCGAGATCGAGCACCGGCGTGAAGCTCAGATCGATGTCGCATGCGCGCAGCTCGGACGCGAGCACATAGCCCACGGCCGTCGCGACGCGCGTCGCCTTGAACACGTCTTCGTGCCAGAGCTTGCCGAGCTTGCCCATGGCCGGCAGGTGCGTGAAGCCATCCGTGCGGAATCGCTGCACGCGACCGCCCTCGTGGTCGACGGCGATCAGGATATCGTCGCGCACGTCGCGAATCTGCTTCGTGAGCGCACACAGTTGCGCACGGTCGTCGAAGTTGCGGCTGAACAGGATGACGCCCCCGGTCAACGGATGGTCGATGCGGCGGATGTCGTCCTCACTGAGGGTCAGCCCGACGACGTCCAACATCACCGGGCCCGGCCTGCGCTTCGTCATTACGTTTTCTCCGATGCAATGTTGCGTGAAGCGATCGCGAACGCGACCGCGTAGTCTTTCTCGTCCGTGATCGAAATCTCGATGGACAGCTGGCGCTCGGCCAGCCATTGCGCCAGCTCCTCCGAGACCACCACCATCGGTTTGCCCGACGGCGCGTTGAGCGTCTGCACCGCACGCCAGGTCATCGGCCAGCGCATACCCAGTCCGATCGCCTTGGAGACGGCTTCCTTCGCCGCGAAACGCGTGCACAGGTACGCCAGTCCACGAGCCTCGGAGCGATTTCGACGGGCGTGATAAACCTTGAGTTCCTCCGGCCCGAGGATGCGCTCGGCAAAGCGTCCGTTCGTGCGCGTCATCACGCCCACGACACGGCTGATCTGGAGGATATCGGTGCCCACGCCGAACACCGCCGTCGCGCCATGCGCAGGCGCGGAAACGCGGACGCCGGCGGAAGACGGCGCGGCATCGGCAGGCGCGGACGTCGGCAGATTCGGATCGGTCATGTGCGGTGACTGTACGGTAGACGTGGCGCGTATCGCGGGGGAGGGATGGCTCAGCCGCGCGCGGCCAGTCGGCTCGCGACCATGATGGCCTTCATCTCGCGCACGGCGTTCTCCCATCCCGCGAAGATCGCATGCCCGACAATGGCGTGTCCGATATTCAGTTCGGAAATGCCTTCGATGGCAGCAATCGGCTGCACGTTCTCATAGTGCAGACCGTGCCCCGCGTTGACGCGCAGTCCGAGCGAAATGCCCAGGGCCACCGCGCGTTCGATGCGAGCGAACTCGGCTTCACGCGTGGCTTCATCGTGCGCCTCGGCGTAACGGCCCGTATGCAGCTCGACCACCGGCGCCCCCATGCGGGCGGCAGCGCGAATCGGCGCCTCGTCCGGATCGATGAACAGCGACACGCGGCTGCCCGCCTCGCTCAACTGCCGCGTTGCCGCCGCCACACGGTCGTACAGGCCGACGACGTCGAGCCCGCCTTCGGTCGTCAGCTCCTGACGGCGCTCCGGCACCAGGCAGACGTCATGCGGTTTGACGCCGCACGCAATCCTCAGCATCTCTTCGGTCACGGCGCATTCCAGGTTCATGCGCGTGCGCAGTTTATCGCGCAGATTCGTCACATCGTCATCGCGAATATGACGGCGGTCTTCACGCAAGTGCAGCGTGATGACGTCCGCACCGGCCTCTTCGGCCAGCAACGCCGCCTTGATCGGATCGGGATAGGTCGTGCCGCGCGCATTGCGCACCGTCGCCACGTGATCGATGTTGACGCCCAGATCGATGGGGCTGCCGTGGAAGAAGAGGCTCATAGTTTTTGCAGGTCGAGCAGGATCTGCCGGGTATTGAGCGGAACGCCGCCCAGGTGGTGGTTGAGAAGAAAGCGCATGAGCAGCTTGCTTTGTTGCACGGTCTGCGCTCGCGAGTAATCGTCTTGCTCCATATCCAGCAGCGTTTGTCCAATCACCACCGGCCAGTCGGACGGCTCGTCGCCGCGCGCCGGTCGCACGCCCCAGTCGGGATGGAACACGTAACGGCGCTCGGCGCTCACCTTGCCGCGGGTCTGCGTGCAACGGTCGAACGCCACCGCATACCCAGTCTCGCGCAGCAGCACACGCTCGAATGCCCGCAGGATGACGCCCGCCGGCTCGCCATGCGCGAGATGGTGCAGCGTCGCGAGATAGTGCTGGAACAGCTTGTCGTGCGGATCGTCTCGCGCACAGAACTTCACGAGCAATTCGTTGAGGTAGAAGCCGGAGAGCAGCGCGTCGCCTTCGAGCGGACGCAGGCCGCCGACCCACTCGGCCTTGGTCAGCGTGCGCAGCTCGCCCTTGCCGAGCCACGCGAGCGAGAGCGGCTGAAACGTCTGCAACACACCGCGCAGCGCGGAATGCGGACGCTTCGCCCCCTTGGCGACGAGGGCAATCCGCCCATGATCGCGCGTGAGCACGTCGATGATCAGACTCGTTTCGCGATAGGGATAGCTGTGCAGCACGAAGCCCGGTTGCTCGGTCACGCGGCTTTGTTCGCGCTCGGCCGCCCGGGCGGGCGACGGTGCACGCCGCGTACGTTTGGTCGTTCCCCTGGCGGTTTCGGTGGAAGCCTCGGCCTCCTGGAAGGTCTCGGAGGCGTCGTCATCCACGGCGCGCGCGCGGGCGCTGCCCGTGCGGCGCACGGTGCGCGCTCCCGTGCGAGGTGCACGCGGCGAATTGGCCAACGTCGCCGGCGCAGCTTGCCTGTCCGCCCCGGCAGACGTCAGGTCGTCCGGCGCGGCAATCTCCTCACGTGCGGTATCGAGCTCACTCGTAGCCATACGCCCGCAGGCCGGCCTCGTTGTCGGCCCAACCGCCCTTGACCTTGATCCAGACTTCCAGATACACGCGACCGTCGAAAAGCTTCTCCATGTCGAGGCGCGCGTCGGTGGAAATCTGCTTGAGCTTCGCGCCCTTGTTGCCGATGATCATCGCCTTGTGGCTGTCGCGATCGACCAGAATCGTCGCGAAAACACGGCGCAGATTCCCTTCCTGTTCGAACTTGTCGATGATGACCGTGCTCGTGTACGGCAGCTCGTCACCCGTCCAGCGAAACACCTTTTCGCGCAGAATTTCGGCCGCGAGGAATCGCTCGCTACGGTCGGTCAGATCGTCCTCGCCGTAGATCGGTTCGCCTTCGAGCAAGTATGGGCGCAGCACGCCCAGCAGACGCTTGATGTCTTCCGGACGCTTCGCCGAGAGCGGCACCACTTCACGGAAATCGCGCGCTTCGCCTACCGTCTTCAGGAAAGGCAGCATCTCCGCCTTGTCGGCAATGCGGTCCAGCTTGTTGACGATCAGCAGCACCGGCGTGGTCTCGGGCAGCAGCTTGAGCACCTTCTCGTCGTCGGGACCGAAGTTGCCCGCTTCGATGACGAACAGCACCACGTCGACGCTGGCGAGGGTGGACGTTACCGCGCGGTTGAGCGAACGGTTGAGCGCGCTGGCGTGGCGCGTCTGGAAGCCCGGCGTGTCGACGAAGATGTACTGCGCGTCTTCCGTCGTGCAAATGCCCGTGATGCGGTGACGCGTGGTCTGCGCCTTGCGCGAGGTAATGCTGATCTTCTGACCGACGAGGGCGTTGAGCAGCGTCGACTTGCCGACATTCGGACGCCCGACGATCGCCACGGTCCCGCAGCGAAAATCCGTCTTATCGTTCATGATTGGAAACTCTCTTGAAAAGGAGCCGGCGCCTCGCGCCCACCCCTTGAATAGGATGCTCAGGCAGCTGCCGGCGGTTGCTTGGCCACGTCGGCCTTCTCGACGGGCTTGTCTGTGACTTTCTCTGTCGCCGTCTTGTCGCCGCCCTTCTCCCCAGCCTTCTCGCCGCTCTTGTCGCCACTCTTCTCCGGCGCCACGTTCATTGCCGACACCGTTGCCGGCGCGCGGCTCGCGCCGTGGCTCGCCGATGCGGTCATCGCGGGCGCGCTTGCGGCGCCCGCGGCCCCCCCGGCCCCCCCGGCCCCCGTAGCGGCCGTGACGTCGCGCGCCTCCTTCGCATCCTTGCCGGGACTCGCGTCCTTCGACTCGCTCGCCGCGGCCCGCTCGGCCTTCTTCGCTTCGGACGCCGCGGCCTTGGCCGCACGCTTCTTCGCCGCCTTGGCACTCTTTTCGGCCTTCGGCTTCGCCAGTGCCGGCATCTTCTGGACTTCCTCGAGCGCCTTCTTGGCCGCCGCCTGCTCGGCCGCGCGACGGCTGGCGCCCGAACCGCCCACCTTGATGTCGAGCTTCGGCACCGTGCACTCGACCTCGAACTGCTGATTGTGTGCCGCGCCATGCGTGGCGGTCACGGTGTACTGCGGCAGCGCGATCTTGTGCCCTTGCAGGTATTCCTGCAGCAGCGTCTTCGCGTCCTTGCCGAGCGTCTTAGGATCGACATGTTCGAGCACCGGCGTGTACAGCCGCTCGATCACCGCGTAAGCCTTCTCGAAACCGCCGTCCAGGTACATCGCCCCGAACAGCGCTTCGAGCGTGTCGGCCAGAATCGACGGACGGCGAAATCCGCCGCTCTTCAGTTCGCCTTCGCCCAACCTCAGAAAATCGGAGACCCCCAGCGTCTGTGCGATCTCGTAAAGCGACTGCTGCTTGACGAGATTGGCGCGTACGCGCGACAGATCGCCCTCGTCCAGCTTGCCGTAACGGCGAAACAGGATCGCTGCGACCGAACAGTTGAGAATGGAATCGCCGAGAAACTCCAGCCGCTCATTGTTGGCGGCACTGTGGCTACGATGCGTCAGTGCTTGACTAAGCAATTCCGCATCGTGGAAACGATACTGGAGGCGTTCTTCCAGTTGATTCAGAGATTGAGGCATGGCGCAAGTATAGCGCGACGCTCCCGCCCCGGCGCGCGCCGTCGCCAAGAAACGACGGGCTCAGCCGCCGTCCGGCGGGCTTTTCAGACTCGCGGGAGGGCGATGGATCGGACATTTCCGAGGCAGCCATGCCCCGTCGCATTATTTAATTCAAAATTAAAAATAATAATGCGGAAATTGACTTTTTATTATCAATTTCCGCATCAATCAAACCCTAACGGAGAATGGTTTCCCCGGTACTCCGCACGCTTACTGGAAGCTGCCCAGACGCTTGAGGTTCGAGAAGTTCATCCAGATGAAGAACGCCCGGCCCACGATGTTCTGCTCCGGCACGAAGCCCCAGTAGCGGCTGTCCGCGCTGTTGTCGCGGTTGTCGCCCATCATGAAGTAGTTGCCCGGCGGCACCTTGCAGATCACACCCTGGCTGTTGTACTGGCAGTTCTGCTTGTTCGGGAAGTCGTCCGCGCCCATGATGTACGGCGGCACGTTCGGGTCGTTCAGGATACGGTGCTTCACACCTCCCACCGTCTCCTCGAACTGCTTGAAATAGGCGATGTGTTCGTCGTCGAAGTAATCCGGCATGGCCGTCTCGGGCACCGGCTGACCGTTCACCGTGAGCTTCTTGTTCTCGTAGGCCACCACGTCGCCCGGCACGCCGATCACGCGCTTGATGTAGTCCATCGACTCATCCTTCGGGTAACGGAACACCACCACGTCGCCGCGCTTCGGCTCGCCCACTTCGACGATCTTCTTGTTGATCACCGGCAGGCGGATGCCGTAGTCGAACTTGTTCACGAGAATGAAGTCGCCCACGAGCAGCGTCGGGATCATGGAGCCCGACGGGATCTTGAACGGCTCCACCACGAACGAGCGCAGCACGAACACGGCGAGGATCACCGGGAAGAAGCTCGCCGAGTACTCGAGCCACCAGGGCTGGCGCAGCTTCTCGTCGCGCAGGCGCGCACGTGCGCTCGCCACGGCGTTGCCGTCCTGCGAACCGGAACCCTGAACACCGGATCCCTGCAGCGCAAATTGCTGCTGGTCGAATTGCGACACGGCATCCTGCGCCGCCCGGCGGCGCGCCGGTTGAAACACCAACTTGTCGGCCACCCAGGCCACCCCGGTCACCAGCACCAGGATCAAAAGAATCAGGGCGAAATTCATGCGGGACCTGTCGCTACGTTATTTGTCTTCGACTTGCAAAATGGCAAGGAACGCTTCCTGGGGAATTTCAACGCTTCCCACCTGCTTCATGCGCTTCTTGCCTTCCTTCTGTTTCTCAAGCAGCTTCTTCTTACGCGTGATGTCGCCACCATAGCACTTTGCCAGCACGTTCTTGCGCAATGCCTTGATGTTCTCACGGGCAATGATGTTCGCACCGATCGCCGCCTGGATCGCCACATCGTACATCTGACGCGGAATGATTTCCCGCATCTTCGCCGCCACCTGGTTGCCGCGACGACGGCTCTCCGAGCGGTGCACGATGATCGACAGCGCGTCGACCTTGTCGCCGTTGATCAGCATGTCGACCTTGACCACGTCCGACGAACGGTACTCCTTGAATTCGTAATCCATCGACGCATAGCCGCGCGAGACCGACTTCAGACGATCGAAGAAGTCGAGCACGATTTCGGCCATCGGAATTTCGTAGATCAGTTTGACCTGACGTCCGTGGTACTGCATGTCGAGCTGGATGCCGCGCTTTTGCTGGCACAGCGTGACGACCGCGCCCACACATTCCTGCGGCATGTACAGATTGACGGTGACGATCGGCTCGAGGATCTCCTCGATGCGCCCCGGATCCGGCATCTTCGACGGATTCTCGACGGTGAGCGTCGTGCCATCGCGCTGGACGACCTCATAAATCACCGTCGGCGCCGTGGTAATGAGATCCATGTCGAATTCGCGCTCCAGACGCTCCTGCACGATTTCCATGTGCAGCAGGCCCAGGAAGCCGCAACGGAAGCCGAAGCCCAGCGCTTGCGAGACTTCCGGTTCGTATTGCAGCGACGCATCGTTGAGCTTGAGCTTTTCGAGCGATTCGCGCAGGGCGTCGTACTGGTTGGCTTCGACCGGATACAACCCCGCGAACACCTGTGGCTTCACTTCCTTGAAGCCCGGCAGCGGCGCCGGCGCGGGCTTGGTCGTGGTCGTCACGGCGTGCGTGACGGTGTCGCCCACCTTCGCCGCGTGCAGTTCCTTGATGCCCGAGATGATGAAGCCCACCTGGCCGGCCGACAGCGACTCGCGCTGTTGCGAACGCGGCGTGAACACGCCCACCTGCTCGACCGGATACGTCGCGCCGGTGGCCATCAGCTGAATCTTTTCCTTCGGCTTGAGCGTGCCGTTGACCACACGCACGAGCATCACCACGCCCACGTAGTTGTCGAACCACGAGTCGATGATCAGCGCCTGGAGCGGGCCGCTCGCATCGCCCTTGGGCGGCGGCACCTTGGCGATGAGGGCTTCGAGCACGTCTTCCACGCCGAAGCCGGTCTTGGCGGAGCAACGCACGGCGTCGACGGCCTCGATGCCGATGACGTCCTCGATTTCCTGAATCGCGTTCTCCGGCTCGGCCGACGGCAGATCGATCTTGTTGAGCACCGGCACGACTTCCACACCGAGCTCGATGGCCGTGTAGCAGTTCGCCACGGTCTGCGCTTCCACGCCTTGCGAGGCGTCGACCACCAGCAGCGCGCCTTCGCAGGCGGACAGCGAGCGGCTCACTTCATACGAGAAGTCGACGTGCCCCGGCGTGTCGATGAGGTTCAGGTTGTAGACCTTGCCGTCGCGCGCCTTGTATTGCAGCGCAGCGGTCTGCGCCTTGATGGTGATGCCGCGCTCGCGCTCGAGGTCCATCGAGTCGAGGACCCGGGCTTCCATTTCACGATCGGACAAACCGCCGCTCAACTGGATGATGCGATCGGCCAGGGTCGATTTCCCATGGTCGATGTGGGCGATGATCGAAAAATTGCGAATGTGGTCCATGAGGCGGGCTATAGAAAAGTCGGTGCCATGGGATTCGGCTCGGCAGCGGCTTTCGAGAGAATCGGCAAACACGATATTTTAGCCGAAAGCGCGCCCATTCCGTCTGAAATCGCGCGCATCGCAGCGTTATATCGGTAATCGCGGGAAGGTCCGGGAGTCGCTCGGAGAATGATGGTGGCGCGGCAGCGTGGCGGCCTAGTGGGCTCAAGCCGCTTGAACGGCCGGGACCACCGCGATGACGGCGGCGGCATCGAACCGGTAGCGGCACAACTCGCGCTCGTCCAGCGCCAGCACGGGCACGATCTCGTCGTACTTCGCCTCAAGCGCCGGATCGCTGTCGACGTCGACGACCGTGACGGAGAAGTCCCACGCCGGGCGCATCGCTTCGAGCGCCGCAAGCATGTCATCGCACAGATGACACCACTTGCGGCCATAAAGCGTGAGCGCCGGCGCGGTCATGGGTCAGCCGTTCGGCTTACTTGGCCTGTGTGCGTGGGCGCAGCGGCACGAACTGCGTGGCATCACCGCGGCGCACGAGAATCGGCACGAGACGCTTCGGATCCAGCGCCTTGACCACTTCCTCGAACTGCTTCGCGCTGACGATGTCGGCGTCGCCTACCCGCAGGATGACGTCGCCCTGCTGCAGGCCGGCGCGTCCCGCCGGACCTTCGGCCAGCTCGACCTGCACGCCGCCGCGCAGCTTCATGTCCTTCTTCTGCGCCTCGGTCAGATCGGATACCACCAGCCCCAGCGCGTTCGGATGCGGGGTGTCGGCGCTGCCGCTCTGGGCCTTGGAGGCCTTCGGCGCATCGGCGTCGGCTTCCGCGATCGTGATGCGCAGATCCTGGTTCTTGCCCTTGCGCAGGACTTGCAGCGTTGCCGTCGAACCCGGTTTCGTCTCGCCGACCATGCGCGGCAGATCCGTCGCGTGATCGACCGGTCGACCTTCGAACTTCATGATGATGTCGCCCGGCTGCACGCCCGCCTTCTCGGCCGGGCTACCCGGCTCGATACTGCGCACGAGCGCGCCCTGAGCGCGCGGCAGTCCCAGCGAATCGGCAACATCCTTGCTCACTTCGCTGATCGCCACGCCGATACGACCGCGCACCACCTTGCCCGTTTTCTTGAGCTGATCGGCCACGCGCATCACTTCATCGATCGGAATCGCGAACGAGATGCCCATGAAGCCGCCGGTCTGGCTGTAGATCATCGAGTTGATGCCGACGACCTCGCCGCGCATGTTGATGAGCGGGCCGCCCGAGTTGCCCGGGTTGACCGCCACGTCGGTCTGAATGAACGGCAGGTAATCGCCGGTGTCGCGGCCCTTGGCCGACACGATCCCCGCCGTCACCGTGTTCTCGAGACCGAACGGCGACCCGATGGCCACCACCCACTCGCCCACGCGCAGCTTGTTCGAGTCGCCGACCGGCACCGTGGGCAGGTCCTTGGCTTCGACCTTGACCACGGCGACGTCGGTGCGCTTGTCGGCACCGATCAGCTTCGCCTTGAACTCGCGCTTGTCGGTGAGCGTGACGTAGATGCTGTCGGCACCATCGACGACGTGCGCATTGGTGAGAATGTAGCCGTCGGCCGACACGACGAAGCCGGAACCCACGCCGCTGTTCTGCTCCTCGTCGGGCTGCGGCTGTCCACGCTTGGGCGTGCCGCCCTTCGGACCCGGTTGCGGCATGGGCACGCCGAAGAAGCGGCGGAACAGCTCGGCCATGTCGTCGTCCATGCCCGGCGGCAGGCCGCGTTGATTGCGGCTCACGCGCTCGGTCGTGCGAATGTTCACGACGGCCGGGCCGACGCGATCGACGAGCTGAGTGAAATCGGGAAGATTGGTGACGAGCGGCGCGTTCGACGCCGAAGCCGGAGCGGCAAAGGCGGCGGGCGCTCCCGCCAGTTGCGCGGCAATGGCGCCGCCAAGGATGACACGAAGCAGGAGAGTCTTCTTCATTGGAAGAGCGTGGTGCGCGATAGTCTGGGAACCCCTGAGGACGGCCAGGCATCCGACACGGCATCGTGTCTCGATGCGCCTGACTGCCCGGACCGCGCCGTCACCGGTCGCGGCCCACCCGAAAGCCGGTCACTTCGCCGGCTGTTTGTACTCGATGCTGTTGGCGAACTGTTGCAGCGTGGCCTGCGGCACTTCGCCCAGCAAGGTCAGCCAATAGTCGCCATGGCGCTTGATGAGGATGTTCGTCGCACCGGCGCTACCGTGGCCTTCCTTGCGTTCACGCGTAGCCGGCTCGATAAACACCGACAGGCCGGCCATGCCGTCGGAATATACCACCTGCTGGACTTCCAGCGGTTTGCCGTCGGCGGTCGACCGCATCGTGCGACGCACCTCGCGAACCGCCTTGAAGCCCGGCACCTTCTTGTCCACGTCGATGCTCCAGCCGGCGTCGGCCAGATGCGTCGGTGCGATCTGCGGCTTGACCACGTGCCATCCATGCGTTGCCTGGATGGCGTGCAGGATGCGCGCCTTCTCTGTCGGCACGCCGATCGAGATCTGCGAGAACGCGGCCTGCTCGAGCAGATGACCCTCAGCGTCGATGGTCTGCGCACGCAGCAGCAAGCCCGTATTGCGGTCGGCCCACAGGCGGTAACCGAAACGGTAATCGTCTCGCGGCGTGAGTTCGATCACCACGCAGTCGAAGCCGGCCATGCGTTCGTTGGGCAGCAGCTTCGGCGCGTAGTAGTCGAGGACGTCGCGATTGGGTGTGGCGAGCAATGCCGGGAACGAATCCTTGCTCTCGCGCTTTTCCTGGAAGACAGTCTTCTGCTCGGGAATCAGCGTGTAGACGTCGTCGTTCTGGCGAAGAATGCGGCGCTGACGACCGTCGAGCGTCTCCAGTTCTTCGAATTCATTCCCCTTGTCGGCAAAGTGACTGATCTTCGACGAACGCATGGTCGAGCCACGCTGATAGACGAAGGTGCCGATGTAGTTTTGCGTCTGCGCCGCGCGATGGATCTTGGTGAGCCATGCACCGACTTCGCGACGCTCGACCAACGGATCGGACGCCGACGAAGCCTGCGCCCACGCCTGCGTTTGCAGCGTGGTCGCGAGCAAGAAGGCAAAGAGGAAGAAAGTGCGCCCGAAGGGCGCACGCGGCAAGGATTCGATACTCAGGCGCTGCATTTATTCGTCCGCTTGCGCCGAGGCTCGCATGTAGGGAGAAACGCCCTGGCCGATCGGCGCCGGGGCATATTGCTGATGCGCGGCCAGATACTGGTCGAGACGCGCATCGCGCAACACGATCAGATCGTTCGGCGCACCGGCACTCGCCCCGTTGGCCGCCACGGCCGCTTGCGGCTGCTGCGTCAGCGCCACGCGCGTGAGGTTGGAGCCACCGGCGGCCGGCGTCGCGGTCTGAGCCAGCACCTGCGGCTGGGCGCCGCCTGCCGGATGATCCTGCAAACGCGGCACCACCACCCACGACAACGCAGCGACCGCCGCGGCGGCGGCGGCCGTCGGCAGGACACGGCGAACGCGCAGGAAAGGATTGATTCGCGTGACACGCGAGCCCGCCGTCTTCGCGCTTTGTCCGGCACTGGCCTGGGCATCGGCCAGTGCGGTCGGCGCGAGCAGATGCGGCTCGGCTTCGAGGCGCGCGGCGAAGGAGGCCATGAAGGCGGACTCCGAACGCGGCAGCGTCAGTTCATCGGAACGCAGTGCGTCCCCGATCAGATGGTAGTCGTCCCACAGAGGCCGGCCAGAGGTGTCGGCCTCGTCCAGCAGGGCAGCCAGCTCGTCCGGATCGAATTCCCCGTCCATCAACGCGGAAATCCGCTCGGCTTGCAGCCCCCGCTGCGTTTGCACCGTCGCTGATCCCATGATATCCCCCAACGAAAATAACTTCCCCGGCGGCGCGCTTACCAGCGCTTGCCGTCAGGCGTGTCCAGCAGCGGCCGCAACCGGCTGGCAATCGCTTCACGCGCCCGGAAAATTCGCGAACGGACAGTTCCGATCGGGCACCCCATGGCTTCGGCGATCTCTTCGTAGCTCAACCCCTCGATTTCCCGCAGGGTAATTGCCGTCCGAAGTTCATCGGGCAAAGCCTCCATCGCTGTGTTGACGGTCTGAGCAATCTGCTTGCTCATCAGCATCGACTCAGGCGTGTTGATATCCCTTAGTTGATCGGCCTCGGCAAAAGTTTCAGCTTCTTCAGCGTTCGCTTCAGTCGAAGTCGGTGCACGGCGCCCCTGCGTAGCGAGGTGGTTTTTCGCCGTGTTGACAGCAATACGATACAACCAGGTATAGAACGCCGACTCACCGCGAAACTGCGGCAAAGCACGGTAGGCCTTGATGAAGGCCTCCTGCGTCACATCCTCGACCTCGGCGGCATCGCGAACGAGCCGCGACACGAGGCGGATGATCTTGCGGTGATATTTCGCGACCAACAGCTCGAAGGCGGCTTTGTCGCCCTTTTGCACACGCTCGACGAGCGCCTGGTCGATTTCTCGTTCACTCACCTGATATGGATCCGTATTTTCTCTGAGCGGTAGACCCGGTCCGGGCCCGATTGCACCCCGGCGGCACTTGGCCGCCGTGGCTGGAAGTGTCTGTAACGCCGCACGCCCGGGCACACTCACCGGAGCGTGGGTCAGCGGGATAGGACGCCTGCGCGGCGTCCCGCGAACTTAGACGCGCTGGAAGACCAGCGAGCCGTTAGTCCCGCCAAATCCGAAAGAGTTCTTCAATGCGACGTCAATTTTCAGATCCCGCGCCACGTTTGCGCAGTAGTCCAGGTCGCACTCGGGATCCTGATTGAAGATGTTGATCGTCGGCGGTGACTTCTGGTGGTGCACGGCCAGCACGGTAAACACCGACTCCAGACCGCCCGCGCCACCCAGCAGGTGACCGGTCATCGACTTGGTCGAGTTCACCACGACCTTCTTGGCGGCATCACCCATCAGGCGCTTGATCGCAACGGTTTCGGCGATATCGCCCGGCGGCGTCGAGGTGCCGTGCGCGTTCACATAGTTCACCGCGTCGGCGTTCAGGCCAGCGTCGCGCAGCGCATTGCTCATTGCGCGTCGCGCGCCGTCGCCGTCCTCGCAAGGCGACGTCATGTGGTGGGCGTCGGCGCTCATGCCAAAGCCCGTAATTTCGGCGTAGATCTTGGCACCGCGCGCTTTCGCGTGCTCGTACTCCTCGACCATCATCACGCCAGCGCCTTCACCCAGCACGAAACCGTCGCGGTCCCTGTCCCAAGGACGGCTGGCCGTCGCCGGGTCGTCGTTACGTTCGGAGAGCGCCCTCATTGCCGCAAAACCACCGATACCCAGCGGCGACACCGTCGATTCGGCGCCACCGGCGAGCACCGCATCGGCGTCGCCGTACTGAATCATGCGAGCGGCCTGACCGATGCAGTGCAGACCGGTCGTGCAGGCCGTGACGATCGCAAGGTTCGGCCCCTTCAGGCCATACTTGATCGACAGGTGGCCGGAGATCATGTTGATGATCGAACCCGGCACGAAGAAGGGGGAAATCTTGCGCGGACCGCCTTTGAGTAGGGTGTTCTGCGTATCTTCGATCATCGGCAGGCCTCCGATGCCCGAGCCCACCAGTACGCCGATACGCTCGGCGTTCGCCCCGGTGACTTGCAGACCGCTGTCTTCAAACGCCTGAATGCCGGCGGCGAGACCGTAATGGATAAACGTATCCATACGGCGTGCATCCTGGGGCGTCAGGTATTTCGCGACATCGAAATTCTTGACTTCGCCTGCAAAGCGCACCTTGTGGGCGCTTGTATCGAACTTCGTGATGTTGGCGATACCCGAACGGCCCGCGATCAGATTCTCCCAACCTTCGGCAACAGTGTTGCCGACCGGCGAGATCAGGCCCAGACCGGTAATGACGACGCGACGACGACTCACGATACTCCCCTTCTTCTGCTGGGTCATACAAAACAAAAGCCACAGAGGCGACAGGGTTCGACCCTGTGCTCCCTGCGGCTGACAGGCGTGCCTGGCACCGGGAAACCGGTCGGCACTCCGGCCGGCCAGTGATCCGTGGACCTTAGGCTGCCGCCTGATGGGCCTTGATGTAATCGATGGCTTGTTGCACGGTAGTGATCTTCTCGGCGGCTTCGTCCGGGATTTCCGTGGTGAACTCTTCTTCCAGGGCCATCACCAGTTCAACCGTATCGAGCGAATCGGCGCCCAGATCGTTCACGAAGCTGGATTCGTTCTTGATTTCGGCCTCGGCAACGCCAAGTTGTTCCGCGACGATCTTCTTGACGCGTTGCTCAATGTTATCCATTCAAACCCTCCGGGGTAGTTAGTTCAAACAAGTGCGCGCATTTTAACAGGTTTGCCGCGCAAAGTTAGCCTGTGCCAAATAATGTTCAATACCACACAAAATCGCGCAATTTGACCACAATTTACGCGAAAAATCATCAATTCATGTACATGCCGCCATTCACGTGGAGCGTCGTGCCAGTGATGTAGCCGGCCTGCGGCGACGCGAGGAACGCCACGGCATTCGCGATGTCTTCCGGCGCACCGAGGCGGCCCAACGGGATCCGCGCCTTGAGCGCTTCGTGCTGCGCTTCGCCCAGCGCCTTGGTCATGTCCGTGTCGATGAAACCTGGCGCCACGCAGTTGACCGTAATGTTTCGACTGCCGATCTCGGCAGCGAGCGAACGCGACATGCCGGCAACACCGGCCTTGGCCGCCGCGTAGTTCGCCTGGCCCGGATTGCCGGCCGAGCCGACGACCGACGTCACGTTGATGATACGGCCGCTGCGCGCCTTCATCATCGGCTTGATGACGGCACGCGAGAGACGGAAGATCGCCTTGAGGTTGGTATCGATCACGTCATCCCATTCGTCGTCCTTCATCCGCATCGCAAGATTATCGCGCGTGATGCCGGCGTTATTGACGAGGATGTCGAGTTTGCCGTGCTGCTTGAGGATGTCGTCCAGTGCGGCTGCCACGCCCTCGGCGTCGGTCACATTCAGGACGATGCCCTTGCCGGCCAATCCGGCTTCGGCAAAGTAGGCGTCGATGCCCTTGGCACCGCCTTCGCTCGTGGCCGTGCCCACGACCGTCGCACCCTGACGGGCGAGTTCGAGGGCGATGGCGCGTCCGATGCCGCGCGAGGCGCCGGTCACCAGCGCCACGTGATTGTCGAGTTGCTTGCTCATGTCGGAAATATCCTGTCTGTGGCTTATGCCAGTTGACCGCGCACATCCGCGAGCGACGTCGGATCGGTGATCGCCAGCCCAGTCAGATTGCCATCGATGCGCTTGGTCAGGCCGGTCAGCACCTTGCCCGGCCCGCACTCGACCACCTGCGTCACGCCTTGCGCCGCGAGCCACTTCACCGACTCGACCCAGCGAACCGGCGCGGCGGCCTGACGCACGAGAGCATCCTTGATGCGCGCCACATCGGTCTCGACGGCGACGTCGACATTGTTGACGAGCGGAATCTGCGGTGCGTTGAACGTCACGTTCGCGAGATACTCGCGCAGACGATCCGACGCCGGCTTGAGCAGCGACGAATGGAACGGCGCCGACACCGGCAGCATGAGCGCACGCTTGGCGCCCGCCGCCTTGGCCAGTTCGCAGGCCTTCTCGACGCCAGCCTTCGCGCCGGCGATCACGACCTGAGCCGGCGCGTTGAAGTTGACCGCTTCCACCACGCCCGCAGCTGAAGCCTCGGCACAGACATTGCAAACGGTATCGTCATCGAGCCCGAGGATCGCGGCCATGCCCCCCTGCCCGACGGGCACAGCTTCCTGCATCGCCTGGGCGCGAAAGCGCACGAGCGGTACAGCGTCCTTGAATGCGATCACACCGGCCGCGACCAGCGCGGTGTACTCGCCCAGGCTGTGCCCGGCGACGAACGCCGGCTTGGCGCCGCGCTCGGCGAGCCATGCGCGGTACATCGCGTAAGCGGCCGTGAGCATCACCGGCTGCGTGTTGGTCGTCAGATTGAGTTCTTCGGCCGGACCTGCCGCGATGAGCTGGGCCACATCCTGCCCGAGGGCGTCCGAAGCTTCGGCCAGCGTCTCGCGCACAACAGCGTTGTCCGCGAATGCGTCGAGCATGCCAACCGATTGGGATCCTTGTCCCGGGAAAACGAAAGCGAATGTCATGGCGCTGATTTTGCAGTCAAATTCTTCAGAAACATGGCGGCGCGGTGTCGCGCGTCACCGTGACGCGTGCATGAGCGTCGCGGCACGAGCCCCGCGCCGGAACGCTTACATGCGGAACAGCACGGCGCCCCACGTAAAACCCCCGCCCACGCCTTCGATCATGACGTTCTGGCCCGGCTTGATGCGCCCGTCGCGCACCGCGACGTCGAGCGCAAGCGGAATCGAGGCGGCGGAGGTATTGCCATGCTGGTCGACAGTGACGACCATCTTGTCTTCGGACAGCCCCAGCTTGTGGGCCGTGCTCGACATGATGCGCAGATTGGCCTGGTGCGGAATCAGCCAGTCGATCGCCGACGGTTCCAGCCCAGCCTTATCCAGGGCCTCGTTGGCCACTTTTTCCAATACTCTGACGGCCAGCTTGAACACCGCCTGGCCATCCATATAGAGGAACGCTTCGCCGCGCACGGCGCCGGCGTCCACGTTACCCGGCACACACAGGATATGCGCGTAGCTACCGTCGGCGTGCAGCGCGCTCGACAGAATGCCCGGCTCGCTCGAAGCCGTGAGCACGACCGCGCCCGCACCGTCGCCGAACAGCACGCAGGTGGCGCGATCGTTGAAGTCGAGAATACGGGAGAACGTTTCGGCGCCGATCACGAGCGCGTTCTTGTACGCGCCCGAGCGGATGAAATTGTCGGCCGTGGCCATCGCGTACGCGAAGCCCGAGCAGACTGCCTGGACGTCGAACGCGGCACAGCCGTTGGTGATGCCGAGTTTGCTCTGCACGTAGCAGGCCGTGCTCGGAAACACGAAGTCGGGTGTCGAGGTCGCGACGATGATGAGTTCGACCTGCCCAGCCTCCAGTCCGGCCATCTCGAGCGCGCGCTTGGCGGCCTCCACGGCCATGTCGCTGGTCTTCTGTTCCGGTGCCGCGAAATGGCGGGCCTTGATGCCGGTACGGGTGACGATCCACTCGTCGCTCGTTTCGATGCCGCGCGTGGCGAGCTCGTCGGTCAACTGCTGATTGGTCACGCGTCGCGCCGGCAGGTAGCTGCCGGTGCCGACGACACGGGAATAAATCGCGGACTGGGTGGTCATCTTATGATCGGTTAGCGCGCCGGGACGAGGCCGTCTGACTCAGAGCGCCGGAATGGCGCTCACCGGCTTGGCGTCCTGGAGCTGGGTCTGATTCTCTTGCATGGCGCGCGACAAGCGGTCGAGCACACCGTTGCGAACTGCATCATAGCCGCGTTTGATGGCCCATTCAAACGAATAGGCGTCGGCCGAGCCGTGGCTCTTGATGACGAGTGCACGCAATCCGAGCAGCGCCGCACCATTGTAGCGACGGTGATCGACGCGATGCTTGAAGCGGGTGAGAATCGGCAGGGCGATGGTTGCGATCACTTTCGTCCACCACGTCCGGGTGAACTCCTCGCGGATCATGTCGCCAAGCATCTGCGCCAGCCCTTCCGAAGTCTTGAGTGCGACGTTGCCCACGAATCCGTCGCACACGACGATGTCGGTCGTGCCGCGATAGATGTCATTGCCTTCCACGTTGCCGTAGAAATTCAGCGTCGAGCCGCGCAGCAACTCGCCCGCCTGCTTGATGACGTCGTTACCCTTGATGACTTCCTCGCCGATGTTGAGCAAGCCGATCGACGGGCGCTCCTTCCCGTCGACCGCCGCGACCAACGCATGGCCCATTTCGGCGAACTGCAGCAGGTGGGTCGGCTCGCAATCCACGTTCGCGCCCAGATCGAGCATCGTGGTGTAGCCGCCCTTCTGATTGGGCAGCACCGTGGCAATGGCGGGACGCTCGATGCCGGGCAGTGTTTTGAGCACGTAGCGCGAGACGGCCATCAGCGCGCCGGTGTTGCCGGCGGACACGCAAGCCTGCGCACGCGCTTCCTTGACCAGATTGAGCGCCACACGCATCGAGGAGTCTTTCTTCTTGCGCAGGGCGGTCTCGACCGAGTCGTCCATGGCGACGACTTCGCTCGCATTGACCACGGACAGCCGCGGGTGATCCGTCGCACGCAGCTTCGCGAGCTGCGCGTTGATGATCTCCTGCTGTCCGACCAGCACAAGTTCGACGTCGTCGGTGGATTGCACGAAGCGCACCGCGGCCGGCACCGTCACCGATGGGCCGTGATCTCCGCCCATGCAATCGATCGTCAGGGTGACTGTCATGTCGACGTGATTGGCTTGTGGTACAGGTAACAAAAAAAGCGGCAGGATAAGTGCCGCTTTTGCCACATCGGACGATCAAACAGCGCCATGATGGGCGCGTATCGCCTGTCGGGCCGAGTTAGTCGTTCTTGGTCTTGATGACCTTGCGACCACGGTAGAAACCGTTCGGCGAGATGTGGTGACGCAGGTGCGTCTCACCCGACGTCGGCTCGACGGCGGTCGCCGGCGCGGTCAGGAAATCGTGCGAACGGTGCATGCCGCGCTTCGACGGCGACTTCTTGTTCTGTTGAACGGCCATGATAACTCCTCAAAATATCGCGAAATTTTAACACAGTTCGAGCGCCGCCCTACGGTGTCGGCCTGTTGGCCCGACCTGTGCGACTAACGCAAACATGTACTTTGGTGAGCCGGAAATCCGGCCGCACATTACTTTCCGTCCTTGTCCGGCGAGCGCTTGAGCGCTGCCAGCGCCGCGAACGGAGACGGCTTATCCTCTTCTTCGGGCGCGGGTTCCGGTTCGGTCAACCCGTCGCTGCCCGTGGCCAGACTATCGTGAACACTCGGACAAACCTCGTGCTTGGGAACGATCGGCAGGGCCAACAGCAATTCTTCCTCGATCAGTTCGCGCAGATCGAAATGTTTCGAGCCGACCAGCGCCTCGAACTCGTCTTCGTCGAGCGGACGGGCTTCGGCGGCGGCCTCGTCGCGCACGATCTCGAAGGTCGTCTCCGAGTCGAGCGATTCCTGGTACGGCGTAAGACAACGCTGGCACTCGAGCCACATCGGCCCGTTGACCGAGAGCGTCAGGAACTGCGCCACCGTCGGCTTGCCGTCCGCGCGCAGCACCTGCTTTTCAGCACCTTCGGCACGCCAGTGGAACACGTCCTTCGCATGGTCCGACGCCGAGACTTCGGCAGGCACTTCGGTTACCATGCGCGGCAACGCCGCAAGTTGCACGTCACCTTCCGCCACCCGGCCGGTACGCGCGAATTCGAACAGATCGACGATATATTCGTTCATCACGCTCATCCTTGCCTTGGCGCATCCGGCTGCGAATTCACGCCCCTGCTGGCTCGCAGCGCCTTGTCCGACACCGTTTTCCGGCTTTCGAACCCACGTCGCGCGAACTGGCGGGACCGAGCGCCAGATTGCAAAAGCCGTGAATTCTAAATAGTTTTTCGTTTCTCGTCAAACACTTAAACCCGATGACCGCACAGCCCCTGCCATCGCTGATCCTGGCTTCCGGATCACGCTATCGCCGTGAACTGCTCGAGCGCCTGCGCCTGCCGTTTACGGTCGTCGTCCCGGACATCGACGAAACACCCGCCCCCGGCGAGACGCCGCACGATACCTCGCTGCGCCTGGCCCGCGAGAAAGCGCAGGCCGTGGCCGCGCGCCACGCCGGCGCCGTCATCATCGGCTCCGACCAGGTAGCAACGTTCGAGGGCCGCCAGATCGGCAAACCGGGCAACTTCGAGAACGCCATGTCGCAACTGCGCGATATGCGCGGCAAAGTTGTCGAATTCCACTCCGCGCTGTGCGTGCACGACGCCCGCAACGGCCGGAGCCAAGCGAAGGACATCGTCACTCGCGTGAAGTTTCGCGACCTGCCCGACGACGTACTCGCCGCCTACCTGCATGCCGAGACGCCCTACGACTGCGCCGGCAGCGCCAAGTCCGAGGGTCTGGGCATCATGCTGCTCGAAACCATCGAGAACGACGACCCGACAGCCCTCATCGGCCTGCCGTTGATCGCCCTCACGACCATGTTGATGCAAGCGGGCATCGGCCTGCCCGGCCCGGGTACGCACGGAGGCCAGGCATGAGCGGCACGCTGTATCTGATTCCCAACACGCTCGGTGCGAACACGCGCGGCGGCTTGCCAGCCGTGCTGCCCGAGGACGTCCGCGCGGTCGCCGCCGGGCTGAAGTACTTCGTCGGCGAGCAGGCCAAGAGCACGCGCGCGTTCCTGAAACTGGTCGGCGTGAGCACGCCGATTCAGGAAATCGATATCCGCGAGTTGAACGTCAATACGCCGGAAGCGGCCATCGACGCCCTCCTCGCGCCCATTCTCGCAGGCGCAGATGGCGGACTCGTGTCGGAAGCGGGATGTCCGGCGGTCGCCGACCCCGGGGCGCTGCTGGTGCGTCGCGCGCATGAGAAAGGCGTGCGCGTCGTGCCGTTCGTCGGACCCAGCTCCATTCTGCTCGCCCTGATGGCCAGCGGACTGAACGGCCAGAGCTTCGCGTTTCACGGCTATCTGCCGACGGACGCGGCCGAGCGCGCCAAACGCCTGCGCGAACTGGAACAGCGCTCGCGCAAGGAAAAGCAGACGCAGATCTTCATCGAGACGCCCTACCGTAACAAGGCCATGCTCGACGCATTGCTGCAGCACTGCGACGCGTCCACGCTCCTTTGCGTAGCCGTCGACGTGACGCAGGACGATGAGCAAATCGTGACCCATCGCGTGAGAGGTTGGCCGCAGGCACGCATGGAACTCCACAAACGACCCGCGATTTTTCTGTTTCTTGCGCAGTAGCCTGTCGCGCCGAAGCCGCAAATCCCGGCGCCGAATAAGGCAGAGCCCCGCGAAAATCCAGGTTTTCGCGAGGCTCTGCCGCGATGCCTGCCCGCTACGCGTGGCTGGCCTGATTACTTGAGCGTCAGCGCCGACCCCATCATCATCGTCTTCATGGCGGCCTCCCCGACGGCCGCGCCGAAGCGTCGCGCCACCCGCTCGGGCAGGTTTTCCTTGACGGTGTAGTCGACGAGATCGGGCGCCTTGAGCACGTTTCGGGCGACCGAATCGACGGTCCCCAGGCCGTCCGCAAGTCCGAGATCGATCGCGCGCTGACCGGTCCAGAACAGGCCGCTGAACAGATCCGGATCATCCTTCAGACGATTGCCCCGGCCTTTCTTTACCGCGCCGATGAACTGCTGATGCACCTGCTCGAGCATGTCGAGCGCATAGGTCTTCTGCTGCTCGGTCTGCGGCGAGAACGGATCGAGGAAGCCCTTGTTGCGACCCGCCGTCAGCAGGCGCCGCTCGACGCCGAGCTTGTCCATCAACCCGGTGAAGCCGAAACCGTCCATCAAAACACCGATGGAGCCGACGATGCTCGCCTTGTCCACGTAGATCTTGTCTGCGGCCGCCGCCACGTAGTAGCCACCGGAGGCACAAATCTCTTCCACCACGACATACATCGGCTTCTTCGGGTATTTCGCCCGCAACCGCGCGATGTCGTCGTAAATCATGCCGGCCTGCACCGGGCTGCCACCGGGACTGTTGATGCGCAGGATCACGCCCGCAGCCGACGAATCCTCGAACGCCGACTCCAGCGCCGAATTGATTTTCGACGCACTTGCCTGACTTTCCGGGGAAATTTCGCCCGTCAACGTAACGAGCGCCGTGTGTTTGCCGGAAGCCGACCCGGTCGGGCTCGACGCGCCGTCGAAATCGAAGACCGACCAGACGATAAGCGCGAAGATCGCGAGCGTAAGCAGTCGGAAGAAGATTTTCCAACGGCGTGCAGCCCGCTGCTCGCGGATGCCGGCCATCAGCACCTTCTCGAGCATCTCACGCTCCCACGGCTTTACGGCATGGGGATCGCGACCGCCGCCACCGCCATTGCCGCCATTGCCGGCGGACGGACGACCACCTGGCGGCGGGAAACCGGGTTCAGTGCGGGACGAGTCGGGCGGCAGTGGGTCGGCCATACGTTATCCAGAAATACTTCAGTGATGAGCGATCGATACACGACGTATGGCGCAGAAGCCTTCAAGTCGCGGGCGTCTCGGGGTTTGGTACTTCGATATAGGCGTCGGGCCACCAGACGACGGTTGTCCCGGCAGGCTGACCGTCATCGGCTGCGGCGGGCCGCTCTTCGACCCGCACCGGTTGCAACGCGCCGCCACGGCAAGGACCGCCGATGCAATGACCGGTGTCCGGCTCATAGGTCGCACCATGAGTGGCGCACATCAAGTATAAGCCGGACGTTTCGAAGAACTGCCCCTCCGACCAGTCGAGCTCCATGGGCACGTGCGCGCACTGATTGAGATAGCCGAATACGCGTCCGTCGTAGCGGATCACGAACGCCGGCGTCAGACGCCCGCCCACGAGGACTTCGAAGCGCACGCCCCGGCCGCCGTCCTCAAGGGCCGCGCCTGGACAAATCGGCTGTGGCGCCACGGCTTCGCTCACACGCGCTCCAGCAACCAGTCACGCAGTTCGGCCACGCTGCTCGCGCAATACGCCGGCTCGAGCGCCACCAGTTGATCACGCGGATGCGCGCCGCCGTATGCCACCGCCACGCCGGCCGTGCCGGCGCTGCGCGCCATCTGCAGATCGTGCGTCGTATCGCCGATCATGACCGTGCGGCCCAGATCCTGGCCGAGCTCACGCGTGAGTTCCTGCAACATGGCCGGGTGCGGCTTGGAGAATGTTTCGTCGGCGCAACGCGTGGCGTCGAACATTCGCATGAGGCCGGCCGCTTCGAGCGCCCGGTTCAGGCCAACGCGCGACTTGCCCGTCGCCACCGCCAGGAAACGACCGCGCGAGCGCAATTCTTCGAGCAATTCCCGGATACCGGCAAACAACACCGTCTCCTTGTCACCTATCAAATAATGAAAGCGATAGCGCTCGGACAGGCGCGGATAGTGTGCGGGGTCGAGTGACGGAACGGCCATCTGGAGCGCATCGCGCAAACCGAGTCCGATCACGTGACTCGCCAACTCGTCGGTCGGCACCGGCAGGCCGAGATCGCGGCAGGCCGCCTGGATGCAGCGGGTAATGGTGGGCGTCGAATCCATCAACGTCCCGTCCCAGTCGAACACGACCAGGTCGAATTCAGTGCTTGGCATCGCCTCAGGCGCCTCGAAGTTGATTGAGGAATTTCTCACATTCTGGCGGCAACGCCGCTTCCAGCGCAATTGGCGTCTCCAGCACCGGATGGGTGAACTTCAGCCGCCATGCATGCAGGAACATGCGCTTGATGCCAGGCTGGACGCCGGGGCGGGCCAACGACTTGTTCAGCGTGAAGTCGCCGTACTTGTCGTCGCCTATGATCGGCGTGCCGCAATGCGCCAGATGAACGCGAATCTGATGGGTTCGCCCCGTTTTCAGTTCCGCTTCCAGCAACGTATAGGGTGGCAACGATTCCACCATACGAAATATCGTATGCGAGGCTTGGCCATCTTCCTGTACTCGCACGCGGCGCTCCCCTTCCGCGGTGACATATTTATATAGCGGGACTTTGACCGCGCGTTGGCGATCGCGCCATTCACCGGTGACACAGGCGAGGTAGCGCTTGTCCATCCGGTTGTGGCGAATCTGTTCGTGCATGCCGACAAGGGCGGCGCGTTTTTTCGCGAGCAATAGAATGCCGGACGTCTCGCGGTCGAGGCGATGCACCAATTCGAGGAATTTCAACTGCGGCATGGCGCGGCGCAACTGCTCGATCACGCCGAACGACACCCCGCTGCCACCGTGCACGGCCACGCCGGCCGGCTTGTCGATAGCCATCAGGTAGTCGTCTTCAAACAACACGGGGAACGTGGCGGCCGGCACATGGGCAGGGGCATCGGCGACGGGCGCCGCGACGCGAACCGGCGGAATGCGGACAATATCGCCCAAAACAAGTCGATAGGCAGCGTCTATTCGCCCTTTGTTCACGCGGACTTCGCCGCTCCGCAAAATGCGATAGACGTGGCTTTTTGGTACTCCTTTGCACTCACGCAGGAGGAAATTATCGATGCGTTGCCCGGCCGAGCCATCATCGACCTCGACGAGCCGGACCTGCGGTGCGGACGCCGGCGCAACCATTTTCTGCCGACTTTTGCCTAACTCATTCATTATGAATATAATTTGCCCAACAGAGGTGGCGGTAGCGGGAATCATGCCAAATCCCCACATCTGTCGGTGCATACCCCAAAACGGTATTTTACTTGCACCCCGGGCAGGCTGCTCGTCCGGTGACCCTGGAGCAGCAAGCGCACGCACGTCACGCAGCGTCGGCAGGAAGTTGGCCCACAGGCCGCTTCGGTCGCAACGCGCGGGACGCGGATAGAGTTGGTGGTTATAGAATTTTTTGGCGATCAGCCCGAACGCCCTTGTTCGAGCTGATCGCTTTGTGAATATCGTTCGCGTAATAGTCGAGATTGAGGCGCCGTCACAAGAAGAATAAGTGTCGGCAGGCGCCCCGAGAAAATGTTGATGAAGTTTCTCGTCCAGTTTCTCCTGGTACGGACTGCAAGCCCGAAGTGATCCGCGCTGCGTCGGAGTTTTCCGGCACGTCGGCGAATCGGGGTGAGCGCGAAGACATATTCGCAGGCGCCTTTGCGTCCGTTGGCCTCATCGCCCGGACCCCCCGGCAATTCTTCCACCCCCGGCTCGAACCTCGCGTGTTGGATAACTCGAGTGATA
This sequence comes from Pandoraea pulmonicola, assembly GCF_000815105.2. Classification (NCBI taxonomy): domain Bacteria; kingdom Pseudomonadati; phylum Pseudomonadota; class Betaproteobacteria; order Burkholderiales; family Burkholderiaceae; genus Pandoraea; species Pandoraea pulmonicola. Next base: position 4,916,661 of record NZ_CP010310.2, read on the forward strand.
CGTGCCCGACGCACTGCGCATTGGCAACTGCGGCGGGTGGGAGTCGTTTTCATGAAACGCATGTTGTTCAACGCCACGCAGCAGGAAGAACTGCGCGTGGCCATTGTCGATGGGCAAAAACTCATCGACATCGATATCGAGACGGCCGGACGCGAACAGCGTAAAGGCAATATCTACAAGGGTGTCGTCACCCGTATCGAACCCTCCCTCGAAGCCTGCTTCGTCAACTACGGCGAAGGCCGCCACGGCTTCCTGCCATTCAAGGAAATTGCCCGCGCATACTTCCGCGACGGTTCCGATGTGCGCAATGCGCGCATTCAGGACGCCCTCTCAGAAGGCCAGGAACTCATCGTTCAGGTCGAAAAGGAAGAACGCGGCAACAAGGGCGCCGCCCTCACGACGTTCATTTCGCTGGCCGGCCGCTACCTCGTGCTGATGCCGAACAACCCGCGTGGCGGCGGCGTGTCGCGCCGCATCGAGGGCGAAGACCGTCAGGAACTGCGCGAAACGATGGCGGAGCTCACACTGCCGGAAGGCATGAGCATCATCGCCCGCACCGCAGGCATCGGCCGCTCGGCCGAAGAACTGCAGTGGGATCTGAACTATCTGCTGCAGTTGTGGCACGCTATCGAAGGCGCCGCCCACAACATCGAACTGCCGCGCGACTCGGCCCTCATCTATCTCGAGTCGAGCCTCGTCATTCGCGCCATTCGCGACTATTTCCAGCCGGACATCGGTGAAATCCTCATCGATACGGAAGAAATTTCCGAGCAGGCACGCAACTTCATGCAGGTGGTCATGCCCGATCACCTCAATCGCGTGAAGCAATATCGCGACGACGTGCCCCTGTTCTCCCGTTTCCAGATCGAACACCAGATCGAGACGGCTTACTCGCGTCAGGTGCCGCTGCCCTCGGGTGGCGCCATCGTGATCGACCACACGGAAGCCCTCGTGTCGATCGACGTGAATTCGGCGCGCGCCACCAAGGGCGCCGACATCGAGGAAACCGCCCTGCGCACCAATCTGGAAGCTGCCGACGAAGTCGCCCGCCAGTTGCGTCTGCGCGATCTCGGCGGCCTGATCGTGATCGACTTCATCGACATGGAGTCGGCCAAGAACCAGCGTGAAGTCGAACAACGTGTGAAGGATGCGCTCAAGCACGACCGGGCCCGCGTCCAGATGGGCAAGATCTCGCGCTTCGGCCTGATGGAGCTCTCGCGTCAGCGTCTGCGCCCGTCGCTGTCGGAAGGCACGCACGTGACCTGCCCGCGCTGCAACGGCACCGGCCACATCCGCGACGCCGAATCGTCGGCGCTGCAAGTCCTGCGCATCATCCAGGAAGAAGCGATGAAGGAGCACACGGCAGCCATCCACTGCCAGGTGCCGGTCGAAGTCGCGGCGTTCCTGCTCAACGAAAAGCGTCAGGAAATCAACAAGATCGAAGCCCGCTTCAAGGTTGGCGTGCTGCTGATCCCCAACAAGCATCTCGAAACGCCGCATTACAAGCTCGAGCGCCTGCGCTTCGACGATCCGCGTCTCGATGCACCGAAGGCAAGCTATGCGCTCGCCGAGGAAGCCGCGCGCGCATCGGAAGACGATCCGGCCGGCTACAGCAAGAAGAAGGAAGACGTCCGTCCGCGTCAGGAAGCGGCCGTGAAGGGCATCACGCCCGAGCAACCGGCACCGGCTGCGCAGCCGCGTCCGGAAGCCGTCGCACCGGCAGCGGCCCCTGCCGCCGCACCGGTCCGCAGCGGCGGTTTCTTCGGCTTCGTGAAGCGTCTGCTCGGCCTCGAGTCGGCAGCACCGGCGCCCGTCAAGGCCGAAGAACCGGCCAAGCCGGCGGCGCGTCCGCCGCGTGAGCGCCACGAGCGTCCGCATCAGCAGAACCGCAACCGTCGCGGCAACGCACGCGACGAAAACAAGGCGGGCAAGGACAATGCCGGCCAGACGGCCCGTGAGGGTCGGGAAGGTCGCGAGGGCCGCGGCGCTCGTCCGGAGCGTGCCGAGCGCAATGAACGCAACGAGCAACGCCAGGAAGGCCGCGACAAGCGTGAGCGCGACGACGCCCAGCGTCAGCCCGCACAGGACGTGCGTGCCGAGGAAGGCCGTGAACCGCGTGAAGGCCGTGAGCGTGGCGGCCGCCGTGACCGCAACGAGCGTCGCGAACGCCGTCCGGCGGAAGGCGCCGAGGGTCAACAAGCCGCAACGCAACGCGTCGCTCAGCCGAGCGCACCGGCTGCCGCGCTGGTGGCCCCGCAGGATGACGTGGAGCAAGATCGTCTGACCGCACAGGTCGAAGGCGCACCGATGGCGGGCGAAGAAGGCGAGCAGGCGAATGAAGAGCGCCGCCGCAGCCGTCGCCGCGGCCGTCGTGGTGGTCGTCGCGAACGCGAAGCCAACGAGCAGCAACTGCCGGCAGACGGCGAGCAAGGCGAAACCATCGTCACGGAAGACGACGTCGAAAGCTCGCGTGCGCCGGTGTTGACTGCCGAAGCCGCCGAGCATGCCGCCACCGACGCGCTGGCACGTGCCGCCGCGCCGCTCGCCGCCGTGGCAGCAGCTCCGGCTGTCGCCTCGCCGGTCGCCTCGATCACCCCGCACACCCAGCAAGCCGAGCCGACGCCCGCGCCGGTTCAAGCGGAGCAAGTGCCGGCCCACACGGTTCCGGTCGCCACGGTTGTGGAAACCGCGCCCGCCGCCACGCCGGAAGTGCCGGCCCCGGTGGTCGTCGAACCGGTTGCTGCGGCCCCGCTGCCGAGCACCGATGCGAGCGTCGCGCCGGTCGTGCCACCGGTGAATGCCCCGCTGCCGACCGCCACGCCGGTCCCGGCCCAGCCGACGATCCCGGCCGAAGCCCTGACGGAAATCGCTGCGACGGCTGCATCGGCAACCACGGTTGCCAGCGCGCCGGCACCGGTCGAAACGGCTCAGGCTCAACAAGTCGCATCGACCTCCTCGGTGACTCCGCCGGCAGAAGTCGAAGCGGCGAAGGCCGTGGATCCCGTGGAAAGGCCGGCCGCGGCAATCGCCGCGGTTCCGGAAGCTGCTGCCGCCGCGACGGAAGTCGTCACGCAGAAGCCGGCCGCCGTGGCTGTCGAGCCGACGCTGGAACGCAGCGCGCTGGAATCGACGCTCGCAAGTGTCGGTCTGGTGTGGGTCCACACCGATGCCGACAAGCATCGCGCCGCCAAGGAAGCCGCCGCGCAAGCCGTGCCGGCACCGCGCGTGCCGCGCGAGCGTCGTCCCGTCGCGCCGCTCAACGACGGCCCGATGGAGCAGGTGGAAACACGCGCACCGTCGAACCACGCAGCTTGACGCGATCGCGCACCCACGGCCCCGGCATCACGCCCGGGGCTTGCAGAGCGTGACGTAATGCCAGAAAAGGAGGCTCCGGCCTCCTTTTTTGCTGCGTACTCATCGAAGGTTCGAGGTGCGCCGAATGCCTCCGGGAGATCCGTTCGCCGCACGTTTTTTCGACATTTTCGGGACGAAGACGCAGTCGCCACGGCCGCAACCCCGCGTTGTCCCGACTTGTGCGCATCGTCGCCTGTCCGTATCTTGACAGGTAGATGTGCAGTACAGGCTTGACGCTTCGCAACGAACGCATGGCTTCCCGCCGTGACCGGTGATCGCGCAGACCGCTTTTCCTGCCGCCACGCACCGGCCCTCTCTCGCCGACGTTCCCCACGTCGGCGGCCCGCGGGGCAATTCGTTAGAATGGAGACGCAAGCCAAGACCCCGACATGACTGAAACGATCATCCGACTCACCGATCTGCGAAGCGACGCCCGCTATGCGACGCAAACCCCGCAGATTCCCGCACAAGTGCGCGCCGCGACCGGCCATCTCGAAGATGCGCTCGCACGGCCGCTGCACGACCTGCGCATCTCGGTGACCGATCGTTGCAACTTCCGCTGTGTCTATTGCATGCCGAAGGATGTCTTCGACAAGAACTACGCGTTCCTGCCGCAATCGTCCCTGCTGTCCTTCGAAGAAATCGAGCGCACCGCGCGACTGTTCGTGGAACATGGCGTGGAGAAGCTGCGCCTTACCGGCGGCGAACCGCTGTTGCGCAAGCACATCGAGCGGCTGATCGAGATGCTTGCGCGCCTGCGCACGCCATCCGGCAAGCCGCTCGACATCACGCTCACGACCAACGGCTCGCTGCTTGCACGCCGCGCCCAGTCGCTCAAGGACGCCGGCCTGACCCGCGTGACCGTCAGCCTGGACAGTCTCGACGATGCGATCTTCCGCCAGATGAACGACGTGGACTTCCCGGTGGCCAAGGTGCTCGAAGGCATTGCCGAGGCTCAGCACGTAGGGCTCGGACCGGTCAAAGTGAACATGGTCGTCAAGCGCGGCACCAACGACGGCGATATCGTTCCCATGGCGCGGCATTTCCATGGCAGCGGCGTGGCGCTGCGCTTCATCGAATACATGGATGTCGGCACGTCGAACGGCTGGCGCATGGACGAAGTGCTGCCGTCGGCCGATGTCATCGCACGATTGAACGACGCCCTGCCCGTCGAGCCGCTCGAGCCGAACTACCCTGGCGAGACGGCACAACGCTGGCGGTATCTCGATGGCGGCGGTGAGGTCGGCGTCATTTCGTCAGTCACACGCGCTTTTTGCGGCACTTGTTCGCGGGCGCGCCTGTCTACGGAAGGCAAGTTGTATCTGTGCCTGTTTGCCAGTTCCGGTTACGACTTGCGCACGCTGTTGCGCAACGGCGCGAGCGACGCGCAGATCTCGACCGTCATCGGCGACATCTGGCGAGGCCGCACCGATCGGTACTCGGCCTTGCGTACGGCGGCCACGGGTTTGCCCGAGAACGCCCCACCGAAAGTGGAGATGTCCTATATCGGTGGATGAGCGTCCCGGACGTCGCCCATTCCTCCACGGCGCATCGACCTGCTTTCGAACTTTCGAATTCCTTCACGACACATGATTTTTGCTGCCCCGGGCGCTCGTCACGCCCGAGACTCCTTCTCGATTTCCCGACGCGTCATCGCCGCGAGCCTCGGCGCACTCGCCCTGATGCTGGCGAGCCTGGCCGCGCCTACGCGCGCCTGGGCCGACTGCGACACGTCCAATCGTGACATCGCGAACCATCTGATGACCTACAGCGGCCAGCTCGGCGAGCGCAACCCGTTGCGCCTCGTGCTGCGCCCGAGCTCCGGCGGCAAGCTCGAGGGCCGCTACGCCAATGCGTCGTCACTGGGCGACACGTATCTCACCGGCAAGCTGGAGAACAAGTCGCGTCTCCACCTGACCGAATTCGACGCGGGCGGCATGCCACGCGCCACCTTCGACGGTGAATTCGCGTCGGCTGGCGACGTCAACCGCCAACGCGTTTCGTCGACGAGTTGCGAAGTCATCTCGGGTCAATGGAAAGACCTGCGTACCGGCCGCACGGTGCCGTTCGAGCTGTCGCTCGCGAGCATCCAGAGCGGCAAGATCGACCATCTCTACGGTGTGGCCGGCGTGAGCGACGACGAGACGATCAACCGTGCCGCCACGCAGTTCCGCAAGGGCGTGCTCGACGACCGGCGCGACGTCGTCGCACAATCGATCCGTTACCCATTGCATGTCTCACTGCGCGGGAAGACGATCGTGCTTCGCAATCCGAAGTCGCTCCTCGCGCGTTACAACGAGATCTTCACCGACAGGTATGTCCGCACCATCGGTGCGGCGGTTCCGCGATTGATGTTCGCGCGCGATCAGGGCGTGATGCTCGGCGACGGCGCCGTCTGGTTCGACGCCGCGGGGCGCGTCATCGCGCTGAACCGCTCCTGACGCGAACGTTCTCCGCGCTCTCCGTTCTCGGCCCGCCGTCCCCACGACTCTCGACCACCGCCCATGCCCACGTCGCCCATTTCCCACGATGCCATGACCGGCCTGATCCTCGCAGGGGGACGCGGGCAACGCATGGGCGGCCGCGACAAGGGCCTGCAGATGTTCGCCGGTCAGCCGTTGGTCGCGCATGTCGTCGCGCGCTTGCGCCCGCAGGTGGGCGCGCTGCTCATCAGTGCAAATCGGAACGGCGATGCCTATGGAGCGTTCGGCGCGCCGATTGTGGCCGATGAGACGCCGGACTTTCCCGGCCCGCTGGCGGGCATGCTGGCAGGATTGCGTGCAGCGCGCACAGACTATGTGCTGACGGTGCCCTGCGACGCGCCCTATCTCCCGGCGGATCTCGGCGAGCGGCTGGCTGCCACGCTCAGCGGGTCGGCCCCTGGCACCACGCCGGCCCCACTGGCCGCCTATGCCGCCACGGCGCAGGGCCCGCACCCGGTGTTTGCCCTCCTGCATCGGTCGCTGGCCGACGACCTCGCCGCCGCGCTGGCGAGCGGGGAGCGCCGTGTCCGGGCGTGGCTGGCACGCCACAACGCGGTACAAGTTCACTTCGGCGACGAGCGTCCGTTTTACAATGTCAACACGCTGGACGACCTCCATTCCGATACGCCGCGCGCCCCCTGACATTCCGGGCATCGACGCGGCCCGATCCGTCGCCATCGCTTTTACGGGATTCACGCCCGGTACTGCCGGATGACGACGCCACACCGATGACAACACTAGACGACGCCCTGGCCGGCTTGCCGGACTACGACCCTAACCATATGACGGTCGAGCTGGCGCGCGCGATCATCGTGCGCACCGTGCGTCCGGTGTCCGCGGTCGAGCACGTCGCCGTACGCAGCGCCTTGGGCCGTGTGCTGGGCAGCGACGTCATTTCTCCGCTGGATGTCCCCGCTTTCGAAAACGCGGCCATGGACGGTTACGCGTTCGCAGGCAGCGCACTGGCCGCCGGTGGCGACGTGCGCCTGCGCGTGGCGGGCCGCTCGCTCGCGGGCCGTCCGTTCGACGGCGTCGCCGGTACCGGTGAGTGCGTCCGCATCATGACCGGTGCGCTGATGCCGGCAGGCTGCGACACGGTGGTTCCGCAAGAGCAGGTGCGGCGCGAGGGCGACACGGAAATCGTGATCTTCGCGGCAAACGCCGTCACGCCCGGACGCCACGTGCGCCATGTCGGCGAGGATCTGGCAGCCGGTCATCCGGCGCTGCATGCAGGCAAACGCCTGCGCCCGGCTGCGCTCGGACTGCTGGCGTCGCTCGGCATCGCCGAAGTGCCGGTTCGCCGCCGCATTCGCGTGGCGTTCTTCTCGACGGGCGACGAACTACGCTCGGTCGGCGAGTCGCTCGCCCCGGGCAATCTTTACGACAGCAACCGCTACACGCTGTATGGCATGCTGCAGCGGCTGGGCGTGGAAGTGCTCGACCTCGGTGTCGTGGCCGACGATCCGCAGGCGATCGAGGACACCCTGCGCATGGCGTGTCGCGATGCAGATGCGGTCATCACGTCGGGCGGCGTGTCGGTCGGCGAGGCCGACTTCACCCGCGAGATGATGACGCGTCTGGGCAATGTGGTGTTCTGGAAGATGGCCATGCGCCCCGGGCGTCCGTTCGCTTTCGGCGAGCTGGAGTGCGACGGTCATCGCGCGCTGCTCTTCGGACTGCCCGGCAATCCGGCGGCCGTGATGGCATCGTTCTACCATCTGGTGCGCGATGGTCTGTTCGCGCTCATGGGCGCCGAGCCGCAAACGACGCCGCGCCTGCCGGTCCCGACGGCCACCGCCATCGCGAAGCGCCCCGGGCGCACCGAGTTCCTGCGCGGCATTCTCGCCACCGACGAACAGGGCCGCTGGCAGGTCACGGTGGCCGACGCGCAGAGTGCCGGCATCCTGCGCACCATGAGCGAAGCGAACTGCTTCGTCACGCTCGATACGGCACGCGGCGACGTGGCGGCGGGCGAGCTGGTCGACGTCATCGTATTCGACGGCCTGGTCTGAGGCACCCAATCAAGCGAAGCAACGAAACAGCACTAAATCGCCGGGGTCGGGGCTTCGACGACTTCGGCACCACATAAACCGAAAGCACACGTCAATGACAACGAAAAAACAGATCACGTATATCAGTCCCGGCCAGACGGCCAAAGCGCTGGTACTGGTCTATCTCACCTTCAGTATTCCGCTGGTGCTGCTCGCCTTTCTGGCGGCCTTCATCCGCTACGGAGAATTGCCCGGTCTCGCGTTCATTTCCGCACTGGTGCTGAATGCCATCGTCGGCTTCGTGCTGCTCTGGATCGCCTGCCACGCCTATAATTGGGTGGCCGAACGATTCGGGGGCATAGAAGTCGCGTTGAGCGACGCTCCCGAAGACGAATACTGATTCACCTCCCGACAGCGAGGCGTCACCGGCCGCGGCGATCCGTGCGTCGGTGGACACGCGACTTCTCCCGCTTTGCGTGCTTTCCTCGCTGTCCTGACTCACTCACTGGCTGAAAAGCCCATTTGCTGTCATGTCCCTGACCCTACGAGTTGCCACGCCCGACGACGTCGACGCCATTCACAGCCTGATGCGAGAACTGGCCGTCTTCGAGAAACTGCTGGACATCTTCGAGGCCACGCCGTCGAGCGTGCACGAGGCCCTGTTCGGCGCCAACCCGGCAGCCGAGTGCCTGATGGCCGAGTGGGAGGGCCAGGCTGTCGGCTACGCCCTGTACTTCCACAACTTCTCGACCTTCCTCGGCCGCCGCGGGTTGTATCTGGAAGACGTCTACGTTCAACCATCTATGCGCGGCAAGGGCGTTGGACAGGCGTTGATGCGCAAGCTCGCGGGCATCGCCGTGGAGCGCGGTTGTGGACGCTTCGAGTGGACCGTGCTCGACTGGAACCAGCCGGCGATCGACTTCTATACGTCGCAGGGTGCGACGGTCTTGCCCGACTGGCGCGTCGTACGCATGGCCGGCGAGGCGCTCGACCGGTTCGCTCGCAGCGTCGGCGAGGCGCTCGACCGGTTCGCTCGCAGCGTCAGCGAGCCGCGCTGAGTCCGGGCGTTCAAGCGGTTATTGAAGGCGATTCCGGTGGCGCTTTCCGGTGCTTCCCGAATCGCGCCAGGGAATCGCTTTGGAACGAAATGTCGGCCTTTGCGGCTGACTCGATCCGGGACTTGCCCCCGGTCACGACGCTCGGTCGCGGTTCAGGTGCAATTCCGGTGCGATGCAGACGCCAATCAAACCGCACACTAAACTGCATCGTCGGGATCCAGATCAACACCGAGCAGTTCGATGGCCTGCTCTCCGGGCAGCGCCTCCACCGCCTTGAGCTGACGCGCCATCGCGCGCGTGCGCACTTCGGCCTTGTCGATCGAACGCGCCACCGTCTCCAGCTGCGACTTGGTCTTGGCCAGCACGTCGCCGAACTTGGTGAATTCCGTCTTCACCGCGCCGAGCACCTGCCAGACTTCGCTGGAGCGACGCTCGATGGCCAGTGTGCGGAACCCCATCTGCAGGCTGTTGAGCAGGGCGGTCAGCGTGGTCGGTCCCGCCACCGTGACGCGGTATTCGCGCTGGAGCAGATCCGAGAGCCCGGGGCGGCGCAGCACTTCCGCATAGAGGCCTTCCGTCGGCAGGAACAGCAGCGCAAAGTCGGTCGTGTGCGGCGGTGCCAGATACTTCTCGGCGATGGTCTTGGCTTCGAGACGAATTCGCGTCTCCAACGCTTTCGACGCCTCTTCCACCGCCACTGGATCGGCGCGCTCCTGCGCATCGATCAGACGCTCATAATCTTCGCGCGGGAATTTCGCGTCGATCGGCAGCCAGACCGGCGTGGCGCTATCCCCGTTCTGTCCCGGCAGCGCGATGGCGAATTCCACGCGCTCGGCGCTGCCCGGCTTGGTCGCCACGTTCTTCGCGAACTGTTCCGGCGTCAGCAATTGTTCAAGCAGTGCCTGCAACTGCACTTCCCCCCAGATGCCGCGCGTCTTCACGTTCGTCAGCACGCGCTTGAGGTCGCCGACGCCAGCCGCCAGCGTCTGCATCTCGCCAAGGCCACGGTGCACTTGTTCCAGACGATCCGACACGAGCTTGAACGACTCGCCGAGCCGCTGTTCGAGCGTCGCGTGCAATTTCTCGTCGACAGTACGCCGCATCTCTTCGAGCTTCGCCGCATTGTTGACTTCGATGTCCTTGAGCTTCTGCTCCAGTGTGGCGCGCACTTCCGCGAGGCGACGCTCGTTGCCTTCCGCCAGTTGCGTCAACTGCTGGTGTTGCGCTTCGCCGAAGCGACGCAGCGTCGACGCCTGCTCTTCGCGCATCTGCTGGCCGTTGAGCACCAGGCTCTGACGCACCGCGTCGAGTTGTGCGGCGTTCGTCTCGGTGAGCTTGGCGAGTTGCTGGGCGAAGCCGTCGATCTGGTTGTTCTGCACCGTGGCCACGCTCGTCATCTGCGCGGCGAGCGTTTGCTGGAACTGCGCCATCTGCGCACTTTGCTCGCCGCGCCCGGCGCGGGCGGTGTCCGCGAACTCCTGACGCAGTCCGCGCTCGCTGCGTTCGGCCGAGCGCAGCAGGTCGTCGCGCACGCTGGCGAGCGCATCGACGAATGTCGAGTCGCCACCGCGTTGCCACACCTTCACCGCAATCGCGATCATGACCAACAGATTCAGCGCCGCCAGCGCCACCAACACCATCTCCATCATCGCGTCGCGACTCCCATCGATTCTGTGACTTGCATTCCGACCTTATCGCCCGCAAAGGCGCGCGCAGTTACGACTTGCGCACCGCGGGATTGAGCAGGCACGGCGGCTTGCCCGCGGCGGCGCCGAAGCCCAGCGCCGCAATGAGGTTGTCCGCCGCGAGGCTCGCCATGCCGCGACGCGTTGCCGCCGATGCGCTCGCGATATGCGGCGTCAGCACGACATTCTTCACTTTGAGCAGTTCCGGGTGCACCTTCGGCTCGCCCTCGAACACGTCGAGACCCGCAGCCGCAATCTGTTTGTCTCCCAGTGCCTTTGCGAGCGCAGCGTCGTCGACGATGCCACCGCGCGCCAGATTCACGAGCGTGGCCGTCGGCTTCATCATCGCGAGTTCGGCCGCGCCGATCGTGTGATGCGTCGCAGGCGAATACGGCAGGACGAGGATCACATGATCGGCCGTGCGCAGCAGCGTGTCCTTGTCGACATAGCTCGCCTTGCAGGCCGCTTCGGTGTCGACGTCCAAGCGCGAGCGATTGTGATACACCACGTGCATATTGAAACCCATCGCACGGCGCGCGATCGCCTGGCCGATGCGTCCCATGCCGATAATCCCCAGCGTACTGCCGTGCACATCGGCGCCGAGGAACATGTCGTAGGCCCACTTGTCCCAATGCCCTTCGCGCAGCCAGCGCTCCGACTCGGTGACCCGACGCGCAGTGGCCATCAGCAGGGCCCAGCCGAAATCGGCGGTCGTCTCGTTGAGCACGTCGGGCGTGTTCGTCGCCATGACGCCGGCAGCCGTCATCGCGTCGATATCGAAGTTGTTGTAACCCACCGCCATGTTCGCGACCACGCGCAAGTGCGGCGCACCGGCCAGCACCGAAGCATCGATCCGCTCGCTCGCCGTGGTGATCGCGCCCACCTTGTCCGCCAGACGCGCGCGCAGTTCGTCGCTCGAATACACCGTATCGGTGTCGTTGCGCTCGACATCGAAGTACTGCGCCAGACGCTCGATCACGTCGGGAAAAATCGCTCGGGCTACCAGTATCTTCGGTTTCACCAGTTGTCTCGCAGAGGTTGGCCGCGTGGCAATGTCGCGGCTCAGAAGAATATCAGGGTCGTCAGGACGAAAAGCGGCAGCAGAATCGCGCCCGACCACAGCATATAACCAAAGAAGCTCGGCATGCGAATGCCGCGCTGCTCCGCAATGGCTTTCACCATGAAGTTCGGCGCATTGCCGATGTACGTGTTCGCGCCCATGAACACCGCGCCCGCCGAAATCGCCGCCAGCGTGGCCGCGCCGGTCGTCATCAGCGATGCCGCGTCGCCGCCTGCCGTATTGAAGAACACCAGGTACGTCGGTGCATTGTCGAGGAACGACGAAAGCAGCCCGGTCGCCCAGAAGTACATGACGTTGTCCGGCGCACCGCCCTGCCCCGTGACGAGGCGAATCACCCAGCCGAGTGCGCCCGCTTCGCCGGCGCGCAGGATCGCCACGACGGGAATGATCGTCAGGAAAATACCGGCGAACAGCTTCGCGACTTCCTTCATCGGTTCCCAGTTGAACCCGTTGCCCTCGCGCGCCGTACGCGGCGTGATCGCCAGCGAGATCAGCGTGATCACGATCAGCCCGGCATCGCGGGCGAAGTTCTGCAACGCCACCGGCGTCCCGAAGACGTCGAACGCCACGCCAGGCTTCCAGATGCCACTCATCAGCACCAGCCCCACCGCGGCTGCCAGCAGTACGAAGTTGCGCTTGCCTTCCAGACGCACCGGTGCGGCGTGCGGCGTCGGGTCCAGCGCGTCGATCTGGCGCTCCGTCTTCTGACGGAAGTAGTAGCTGTCGATCAGGAAGAACAACACCAGCAATACGGTGCAGATGAACAGCGTCTCCGGCCAGAGGTAACGTGCCGTCCAGAAGAAATCGACACCCTGCAGGAAACCGAGGAAGAGTGGCGGATCGCCCAGCGGCGTGAGGGAGCCGCCCGCGTTCGCCACGAGGAAGATGAAGAACACGACGACGTGTACGTTGTGCTTGCGGTTGTCGTTCGCGCGGATCAATGGACGAATCAACAGCATTGCCGCGCCCGTCGTTCCCATGATGCTCGCGAGCACCGTGCCCAACGCGAGCAACCCCGTGTTGAGCCATGGCCCGCCGCGCAGGTTGCCGTGCACGCAAATGCCCCCTGCCGTGGTGAACAGCGCAGTGAGCAGGACGACGAACGGAATGTACTCGGCCACGACCGCATGCACCGCCCCGTACCATGCCGCTCCCGCCCCGAACACCAGCGCAAAGGGCAGCAGAAACGCCGCGCCCCAGAACGCCGCGATCTTGCCGAAATGGTGATGCCAGAATGCCGGAGCGAGCAGCGGCCCGAGCGCGATCGAGAGCAACAACCCGGCGAACGGAACGCCCCACCAGGCGACGAGCTGTGCGCCATCCGGTCCGGCAGCAAACGCCGCCGGGCTGATCAGCGCCAGCCCCGCTGTGGCCAGCGCCCCCAAAATCCCCTTCTGCATTGTGTCTTGTTCCTATTGATGAATGGTCAACTCCTTACGAGTCACCACCTTCACGAGAGTGCCCCAACGGCGCGAGCTTGGGATATTTCCCTAACTTGCATCGATGTGAAACGAAAGACCGCCGGGATGGCAATACGGCAAACCGGCGAAGAACGGTAGTCGCGGTCGTGAACGCTCAAAGAACCTCAATACGGCTCAGCGCGGGTCAGAGCTGCTCAAGACGCTGACCGCTAGTCCTCTGCGAGGGGGCACCAGTGCAATGAAGCATCCACCGCCTGAGCGATGCCAGCGCTCCGACGAAGCAACGCCGTGCCACGTCAGCGCAATGCCCTCAGCGTCTCGCTCAGGCCCCGTCGACGACGATCACGTGAACGCGGTACGGCCCGTGAGCGCCCAGCACCAGCGTTTGTTCGATATCGGCGGTGCGCGACGGTCCCGCAATGAAATTGGTGGCACGCGAGAGCTGACCACGTTCGCTGCGCATGAGCGCGAATCCGTCTTCATGGCCGGCGACGATGCGCGACGCGGGAACGATGGCGATATGCGTTTCCGGCAGCAGTGTGGCCGAAGCAAACGTCTGCGGCCCCGACATCATCATCAGTGCGCCAGTCTCCGCGATGGCGCAGAAGCAACCCGTGATGCCGACGAGATCGTCGCCGTGCGGCTTGCGGAATTCCACGTGGCACCCCGCGCCTGCCCAGTCGAGCTCGCGCAGCGTCGGCCACGCGACGGCCTGCGTGTTGAGCCCGTTGGCCTGCAGATACGTTGCGGCGGCGGCCGGCACATCGCGCATACCCGGCACGCGGGCGATGGTCGTCGACAGCGCTTCGGCCTTGCCGATGAAGGTCGCGACGAGATCGCCGGGCATCGTCGGGCGCGGTCCCTGCGGATGGCGCGCCAGATAGTCCTCGGCCGCCGCCTGCTCGTTCGCACGCGCGGCATCGGGACGATGCTGCGCATTTCGGATGCGGGCGAAGATGCGATTGCGGGCGTCGGAGGTGTCCATGGCTGCGTCCTGTGAAGCCGACGCGCCGGTCTGAAGCCGGCGTCGTCCGCTGGGTCGGGTGTCGTATCACGAAGCCGCCGGGAGCTTTCCGGCGGGCGATGGGCAATTATAACGGTTGCCCCTCGCGCCACGACGAGCCTTCGCACACTATCGGAATGCTCTGGCGGTGCGCTCGGACAACGCGTCAGTGGCCCGCTGCCGGCTCCGGCGCGATCTCGAACACCTGGCGTAGATAGGCGAGGTAGGCGTCGTCGTCGCACATGTTCTTGCCCGGTGAATCCGAGAGCTTGGCCACCGGCTGGCCGTTGCAGCGCACCATCTTGATGACGATCTGCAGCGGCTGATAGCCCAGATCGTTGGTGAGGTTGGTCCCTACGCCGAAGGCCAGTTTGCAGCGATCGCGGAAGCGCTCGAACAGCTGGAGCACCTTCGGAATGTCGAGGCCGTCCGAGAAGATCATGGTCTTGGTGTGCGCGTCGACGCGGTTCTGCGCGTAGTGTTCGAGCAGCCGCTCGCCCCAGGCGAACGGGTCGCCGGAATCGTGACGCGCGCCATCGAAGAGCTTGCAGAAGTACATGTCGAAGTCGCGCAGGAACGCGGACATGCCGTACACGTCGGACAGCGCGATGCCCAGATCGCCACGATACTCCTTCGCCCACGTCTCGAAGCCGAAGATCTGCGAGTCGCGCAGCCGCGGGCCGAGTGCCTGACAGGCTTGCAGATACTCGTGCGCCATCGTGCCCAGCGGGGTGAGGCCGAGCTTTGCCGCGTAGTACACGTTGCTCGTGCCCGCAAACTGCTCGCCGAGTTCGTCGCGCAGGGTGAGGATGACCTCCTCGTGCCACTCCTTGGAGAAGCGGCGGCGCGTGCCGTAGTCGGCAATCTTGCAGTCGCGATAATCCACCGGCTCGGCGAGCATGCAGATCTTGTCCCTGAGCCGCTGACGCCCTTCTTCGTACGCCGGCGTGCGCTGCGTGTTGCGGAAGTAGACCTCGTTGACGATGGCCAGCACCGGGATCTCGAACAGGATCGTGTGCAGCCACGGCCCCTGGATGACGATGTCGATCTCGCCGTTGCGCTTGGCCGACGGCTGCACGGTGATGTACTTCTCGTTCAGGTGGAAGAGATCGAGAAAGTCGATGAAGTCGCTCTTGATGAAGCGCATTGCACCGAGATAGCGCAGTTCCGACTCGGTGAAGCGCAATCCGCAGAGCAGGCGGATTTCGTCGCGAATCTCGTCGACATAGGGCGTGAGATCGACGCCTTCGGTGCGGCACTTGAAGCGGTACTCGACCTGGGCGGCCGGAAAGTGATGCAGCACCACCTGCATCATCGTGAACTTGTAGAGATCGGTATCGAGCAGCGACGTAATGATCATGGCGGCGGGCCCCGCGCGGAGCACTTACAGCGATGTCCGATGGTACCGCAAAGCGGCGTCGGGCATGAGATCGAGGCCAGGACGCGCAAGCTCGCTGCGCGGGTTGCCGGGACAGGGTCCGGGAGGGGCCGGCTCCCTCACCGGCGACGTCCGGCTGCGTTACAATACGCGTTTTAACGGCCGCTCGAAGCCGTTTCGCCCTACTCTGGAGTTGTTGGCATGACCCACGTTGTCACCGAAAGCTGCATCAAATGTAAATTCACCGACTGTGTGGACGTTTGCCCCGTGGACTGCTTCCGCGAGGGGCCGAACTTCCTTGCGATCGATCCGAACGAGTGCATCGATTGCGCCGTCTGCGTGGCCGAGTGCCCGGTGAATGCCATTTATGCCGAAGAGGACGTGCCGGGCGACCAGCAGGAATTCATCGCGCTCAACGCCGAGCTCTCGCCGAACTGGCCGAGCATCGTGAAGACGAAGACGCCGCTGGCCGATGCCGATCAATGGAAGGACGTGACCGACAAGCTGCATCTGCTCGAGCGCTGAACCAGGAGCGGTAATTGCGCACGGGACGCAGAAAAAATGCGCGCCGAGTGTTGACAGTGTGCGAAAACCGCCTCTATAATCGCTTTCTCTTTTGATCCCCGATAGCTCAGTCGGTAGAGCGCCGGACTGTTAATCCGTAGGTCCCTGGTTCGAGCCCAGGTCGGGGAGCCAAGAATACCGAAGCGATGGCCTCGCACACGCGGGGCCTTTGTTTTAGTCGATGCGTAGCGATCGCGGCGCACGACGCACAAGTTTGATCCTCGATAGCTCAGTCGGTAGAGCGCCGGACTGTTAATCCGTAGGTCCCTGGTTCGAGCCCAGGTCGAGGAGCCAAAACGCAAGAAGCCTCGCCAATCGGCGAGGCTTTTTTGTTTCTGCAGTATCGATGTCCGCTGCCCCCTCACGTGCTCCCGCCGCATCGTCATAAACGAACGGGGCACCGTCTCCGGCGCCCCGCTCCCTACCGCGTTGCTTGCACTTCAGTACGACTTGCCGACATCACTCGCCTGCAGGCGCACCGATCGCCACCGATGAAGCGCTCGTCGTCGCTTCCGGACGATTCTGGTCTTCGATCCAGCGACGGCGCATCGGCGCGAGCAGGAACTTCGCCGCCACGGCCGCCGTGATGCTGATCACGGCGGCGGCGATGAACACGCGATCCCAATGACCGCCGACGGCCAGCACGGATGCCAGCGGCACCAGCAGCGCCGCCGTGCCCTTCGCCGTGTACAGCGTGCCGGCGTTGGACGCCGCATTCTTGCTGCCGAATGTGTCCGCGCACAGCGCCGGGAAGATCGAGAAGATCTCTCCCCAGCACAGGAAGGTCATCGCCGCGAAGAACACGAACATGTACGGGTTCTGACCAAAGTGCATCAACCCGAGCATCGCCACGCCTTCTCCAAGGAAGATGATGAACATGGCGTTCTCGCGACCGATCTTGTCCGAAACGAAACCGCACAGCGGACGCGTGAAGCCGTTGCACAGGTTGTCGATCGACAGCGTCATCGTCAGCAGCGGCAACGTCGCGCCGAACAGCGTCATGGGCATCGATGCAATGCCGTAGTCCTTCGCGATCGGACCGATTTGCGCCGTCGCCATCAGACCACCGGCCGCCACCGCCACGAAGCACGCGTAGATCACCCAGAACACCGGCGTACGGATCATCTGGCCCGAGGTGTAGTCGACCTTCGTCGCCAGGTTGCGACGCGAGACGGTGATGCCCTTCGGCACACGCGGCTTGACCAGCATCAGCGCGAGCAGAAAGATCGCCGCGCCCTGCACGATGCCGAAGTTGAAGAACGCCGCCTCGTAGCCCGACTCGCGGATCATGTTCGCAATCGGAATGACCGTGATGGCCGCGCCGGCGCCGAAACCCGCCGCCGTCAGACCGGCCGCCAGACCGCGCTTGTCCGGGAACCACTTGAGGGCGTTGCCCACGCACGTGCCGTAGACGCAACCCGCACCGATACCGGCGATGACCGCCGCCGTGTACAGCACGGCCAGCGTCTCGGCGTACGAATACATGATCCACGACACGGCGACGCACACCGCGCCGCCCGCCACGACCGGCCGCGGGCCGAAGCGATCGACCAGCCAGCCCTCGATCGGCACGAGCCACGTTTCCACCACAATGAAGATCGAGAACGCCACCTGGATGGCCGCGATGCCCCAGTGATGCTTCGCCTGCATCGGCTCGACGAACAACGTCCACGAATACTGCAGATTGGCCACCAGGCCCATACAGATGATGCCGATCACCAGTTGTGACCAGCGCCCTCCCAGAAAAGAGGTTTTCTCCTCCGGTTGTGCGGCTGCTTGCATGACTTGCCTCCTATTCCTGTCAGACGATTGGCGACGACCCGCGCTTGATGTTTGCGGTGCTCGCCGCCATCGCGTCCCGTCGCGCGGCCCGGCATGGGGATCTGCGCAGTACGGCACGCCTCCTGGCATTGCATGCGGCTCATGCTTGGCCGCTTGATCGCGGAGCGTCGCCTGGCGGCGAGCTCGCGGGGCTCAAGCCCCGGCTGACTGACTCTCGGAAGCGCCAAAGGACACTTCCGGCCCCCACTTCGGCGCGGCGACGCGGGCGTTACGCCCGCGCCGGCAAGTTGCCGGCTGCCGAAGGGTGACTGGGGAAACAAATTCGAGTGCGGACCGGCCAGCGACGTCGTACTGTCGACAACGACGCGAGCCCTGCCCCCTCACTCAGGCGGGCGCGCCCCGCGGACGCGTGATCGCCGGATCGCCTGCCCGGAACCCGCGGCAGGGAGATGAGGCACGCCGCAGCGCGCCGGTCGGTACCGGTAACGCCGACGGCGGATGCGACTGGACAGCCGGTGCGAAAACATCGCACGAGGTCTGCCCGAAAAGAAATATGGACGTACCCAACTTGCGTCTCCGATGAGTGCCGCGCGATTCGTCTGCCGTCCGGAAATTCACGGGTCCAGTCTGGCAATTTGCGCCGCATTGAATCTGATATACAAGATTCAATATATCGAATTAAGTATTTTTATGGTTCCAAAATTAGTCGATGGTCGAATGACTGTCAACCCGAGAGCGCCCTCACGGGCGTAGCGATCGACGCTGGATATTCAGGATTGTCACGAACGGAAGGTAAGCGCTTGGTAACCGCCAAAACCGCGTGATATCTGTCGTTGGGAGGCGGGGAGGGGCAGGAACTGGAGGAAGAATGGCTCGTGCGGCATCGCACCACACGGTACAGGGTCAGGGAAAACGATGACGTTTTGGGATCTTCGTTCCGGCCGCCCACCCTCGCACGAGGGCGGCCGCCGTCGGTGCGGATGCGTCAGTTCGGCTCGACGTCGCCCGAATTGTTGCGGATGAAGGTCAGGTGTTCGCGCAGCGAGCGTTGCGCGCTGGCAGCGTCATGCGACGCCACGGCATTGAAGATGCGGCGATGCTGAGCGATGAGCTCGGCCAGATCGGCGCCGTGACCGACGATGGCACGGTAGTTGTCGACCACCGAGCCGCGCAGCAGCTCGAAGATCGCGTGCATCAAATGCACGAGCACGAGATTGTGCGTGGCTTCGGCGAGGGCCAGATGGAAGTGTGCGTCGAGCTCCGGCACGCGCGTGAGCAACGACTGTCCGCGCGCATCGCCTTCGCCGTCGAAGCCGTCGCGCTCGGCGGCATAGGCGGCATAGGCGGCCTCGAGCGCTTCGAGCGCCTGGGCCAGACGAGCCACGTCCTCGGGCGTCGCGCGCTCGGCCGCCAGTTCCACGGCCTTCGCTTCGAGCACCTCACGCATTTCCAGGACGTCGTCGACCGTCTTGCTATGCCGCGACATCAGTTGCGAGAGCGGTTCGGCAAGCAGTGGCTGGCTCGCGTTCGCGACCAGATAACCGCCCCCGGCACGACCCACGATCAGGCCGCGCGACTCCAACCGCAGCAGCGCCTCGCGCAACGAGGGGCGCGACACGCCCATCTGCTGCGCAAGATCGCGCTCCGACGGCAATGCCGAGCCCGGCGCCAGCCGCCCTTCGACGACCATCGTCTCCAGTTGCTCGTAGACCATGTCGGACAAACGCAGCCGCGGCGGCGGCGTCACCGGCGCGAAGCTGGCGGCGGCGGAATCGCTGATGGGAGAAGAGGACATAGGCTGGGACGACTCGTTGGACGGCATGTCGGCTTGGGTTCTCGACGAAGAAATCACAGACGCCACGATACAGGATGCGGCCGGCGTCAGGGCGCCCTTTCCCCGGGTACGCGCCTGCTGTCGGGACGTCTCTCCAAAATCAAGGGTTAACCCGGTAGTCGAAATCGGATCATTCCCTTTACGATGACGTCACCCGATAACTGGTCTACTGGTCGACCAGTCTACCAGCAGACCAGTGAAATCTCATTACACGTCAACCTTCGTCCGAGAGCAAGCCCGATGGCGTCAAATGCCCCGCTTCCTGGTTCGTCCCCCGTCCTCGCGCCGCGCCCTCGGCAACCGCTGAATGTCAGTCTGAGTGCCGTCACGGCGAGCGTGGCAAGCGCGGCGAACGCCGACGAGCCGGTCTTCGAAACCGTTGACGAGGCTACGCGCGCCGCGCGCCTCGCCGCCTTGCGAAGGGCCGTGCCGGAGGTGCAATGGCTCACCGACCGCGAACAGATCACGCCGTACGAGTGCGACGGACTCGCCGCCTATCGCAAGTTGCCGCTGGCCGTCGTGTTGCCGGCCGACGAGGACCAGGTCTGCCGCATTCTGCGCGCCTGCCGCGAGCACAACGTGCCCGTGGTGCCCCGCGGCGCGGGCACCGGCCTGTCGGGCGGCGCCATGCCCATTACCGACGGCATCGTGCTCTCGCTCGCGAAGTTCAAACGCATTCTCGAAGTGGACGCCTACGCGCGCACGGCCACCGTACAGCCCGGGGTGCGCAACCTCGCCGTATCGGAAGCGGCCGCCCCCTACGGCCTTTATTACGCACCCGATCCGTCGTCGCAGATCGCCTGCACCATCGGCGGCAATGTCTCGGAGAATTCCGGCGGCGTGCACTGCCTGAAGTACGGCCTTACCGTGCACAACGTTCTGCGCGTGCGCGCCGTGACGATGGACGGCGATGTCGTGGAGTTCGGCTCGCACGCGCTCGACACGCCGGGGCTCGATCTGCTCTCGGTGTTCATCGGCAGCGAAGGCATGTTCTGCGTCGTCACGGAGATCACCGTGAAGCTCGTGCCGAAGCCCCAGGTGCAGCAGGTCATCATGGCGAGCTTCGATGACGTGGAAGCCGGTGGCAACGCCGTAGCCGCGATCATCGCCGCCGGCATCATTCCGGCGGGACTGGAGATGATGGACAAGCCCGCCACGCAGGCTGTCGAAGAGTTCGTGCACGCGGGCTACGATCTCGACGCCGCGGCCATCCTGCTGTGCGAATCCGACGGTACCCCCGAAGAAGTTGCCGAAGAAATCGCGCGCGTGTCGGCAGTGTTGCGTGCTTCAGGGGCGACGCGCATCCAAGTCTCCGCATCCGAAGCCGAGCGTCTGCGCTTCTGGTCGGGCCGCAAGAACGCGTTTCCGGCCGCCGGGCGCATCTCGCCGGACTATTACTGCATGGACGGCACGATTCCGCGCCGCACGATCGGCACGCTGCTCAAGCGCATCGAAGCCATGGAAGTGCAATACGGGCTGCGCTGTATCAACGTCTTCCACGCGGGCGACGGCAACATGCATCCGCTCATCCTGTTCAACGGCAACGATCTCGACGAATGGCATCGCGCCGAAGCGTTCGGCAGCGACATTCTGGAGGCGTGCGTCGAGCTCGGCGGCACCGTCACGGGAGAGCACGGCGTGGGCATCGAGAAGATCAACTCGATGTGCGTGCAATTCTCGCCGGAGGAGCGCGATGCGTTCTTCGGTGTGAAGCGCGCGTTCGATCCGGCAGGCCTGCTCAACGCCGACAAGGCCATCCCCACGCGGGCGCGCTGCGCCGAATACGGCAAGCTGCACGTGCGCGGCGGCCTGCTGCCTCATCCCGATTTGCCGAGGTTCTGATGTCGCAAGTCATTCGCATGGCGTCGTCCGGCGCCGACACCGATACGGACACGGGTATCAACGCCGATACCGAAGCGCAAGCCGCACAGCGCGCGCTCGCCGACATTCGCGAGCGCGTGCTCGCGGCCACCGCCGGCGGCATGCCGCTCGATATCCAGGGCGGCGGCACCAAGCGCTGGTACGGACAGACGCCCGTCGGCGAACCGCTCGACATGCGCGCCTATCGCGGCATCGTCTCGTACGACCCGGCCGAACTCGTCATCACGGCGCGCGCGGGCACACCGCTCGCGCAAATCGAAGCCGCGCTGGCCGAGCGCGGTCAGATCCTGCCGTTCGAGCCGCCGCATTTCGGCCCCGGCGCCACGCTTGGCGGATGTATCGCCGCGGGACTCGCCGGCCCACGCCGCCCACACGTGGGCGCTCCCCGCGACTTCGTGCTGGGCGCCGTCGTCATGAACGGTCAGGGCCAGGTGCTGCATTTCGGCGGGCAGGTGATGAAGAACGTCGCGGGCTACGACGTCTCGCGCGTGCTGGCCGGCTCGCTCGGCACGCTCGGCGTGCTGCTCGAACTCTCCATCAAGGTATTGCCGTGTCCGGTGGCGGAGGCGACGCTGCGCTACGAGATGTCGCAGGCGCAAGCCATCGACCAGCTCAACCGCTGGGGCGGCCAGCCGCTGCCGCTTACGGGATCGGCGTGGCATGATGGCGTGCTGAGCGTTCGTCTGGGCGGGGCTTCCGCCGCGATCGACGCCGCGCGCATCGCCATGGGCGGCGAGCACGTCGGCACGGTGCAAGCCCAGGCGTACTGGGAAGCGCTGCGCGAGCAGACGCATCCCTTCTTCGCCGACGCACCCGTCGTGGGTGAGGGACAACCGCTGTGGCGTCTGTCGGTGCCGTCGACCACGCCGCCGCTCGCCCACGGCGACGCGCATCTGATCGAATGGGGTGGGGCGCAGCGCTGGTGGATCACACCGCGCGCGGCCGACGAAGTCCGCACAATTGCCGCTTCGGTCGGCGGGCATGCTACGCTGTTCCGTCATGGCGACAAGACGGCCGGCGTCTTCACCTCGCAACCGGCCGCACTGCACGCTATCGGCGAACGCCTGCAGGAGGCTTTCGATCCGAGCCGCATCTTCAACCGCCATCGGCTGTACCGCTAAATTCGACGATGCAAACGAACCTCGCAGAATTTCTCCGCCAGACGCCGGACGGCGACGAAGCCGAAGCCATCCTCCGCAAATGCGTGCATTGTGGCTTCTGCACCGCCACGTGCCCGACCTACCAGTTGCTGGGCGACGAACTCGACGGCCCGCGCGGACGCATCTACCTCATCAAACAAATGGTCGAAGGCCAGAGCGTGACGCGGGAAACGCAGCGCCACCTCGATCGCTGCCTGACCTGCCGCAGTTGCGAATCGACGTGCCCGTCGGGTGTGCAATACGGGCGTCTCGCCGAGATCGGCCGCCGTCACGTGGACGCCAAGGTCGGCCGCCCGGCCGGCGAGCGCGCGCTGCGCTGGACGCTCGCCCGCGTGCTGCCCAATCGCGCCCTCTTTTCGCCGGCGCTGCGTCTGGGCCAGCAGTTCCGCTCGATCCTGCCGCGCGCGCTGCGCGAGAAGGTACCGCACCGCCAACGCTCGGGCGCGTGGCCGCACGCCAGACACACCCGCCGCATGCTCATGCTCGAAGGCTGCGTGCAGCCGGCCATGCTGCCCAACGTCAACAAGGCGACCGCCCGCGTGCTCGACACCCTCGGGATCGAGCTCGTCCGCCCGGCGTCGGCAGGGTGTTGCGGCGCCATCCGTCTGCATCTGAACTATCACGACGACGGCCTGGACGACGCGCGCCGCAACATCGACGCCTGGTGGCCCGAAATCGAGGCAGGGGCGGAAGCCATCGTGATCAATGCATCGGGCTGCGGCGCGACGGTCAAGGAGTACGGCCACCTTCTGCGTCACGATCCGCAGTACGCCGGCAAGGCACAGCGCGTCTCCGAACTGGCGCGCGACCTCGCCGAAGTACTGCTCGACAACATCGAGGCGCTGCAGCGCCGCGTGCCGAACCGCAAGACGGGCAAGATCGCCTATCACCCGCCCTGCACGCTCCAGCATGGTCAGCAGCTCAAGGGGGTGGTGGAAAAAGTGCTCGCGTCGGTGGGTGTGAACGTCATGCTGCCGCAGGACAGCCACATCTGCTGCGGCTCGGCGGGCACGTACTCGGTCACGCAGCCCGAGCTGTCGCACCAATTGCGCGACGCGAAATGGAAGTCCCTCGACGCGCTCGAGCCGGAGCTGGTGGTCTCCGCCAACGTCGGCTGCATCTGCCACCTGCAGGCCACCGCCAAGGGCGAGCACGCCCGCGATCACGCGCCGGTCCAGCACTGGATCGAACTGCTCGATCGGATGATCGCTACCCCGCAAATCGCCAATTGAGTCTCACCCGGATTGATTGTCCCGACAACAGGGACAATCAATCCCGAGTCCGCTCGTTTATCTGGACGATGGCGCTCCCTAGAATCGTCGGTAAGTCAGCCCGCCTTCCCGGCCTCACTGGCCTCACCGTGGCGCAGACGAACCTCACCCTCGATTCCCCCTGGACGGAGCCCGTCATGATCGATACCAAAACCGCCCCGTACGCCGCGCTGCTGCTGCGCGTGTCGCTCGGCATCCTGTTCCTCGCCCACCTGTCGCTGAAGGTGTTCGTCTTCACCGTGCCGGGCTTCGTCGGCTTCTTCGGCTCGCTCGGCCTGCCGCCGTTCCTGGCCTATGTCACCATGGCCGTGGAACTCGTCGGCGGCCTGATGCTGATTGCGGGCTTCCACGCGCGCTTTGCCGCATTGCCGCTCGCCGTGCTGATGCTCGGCACCATCGTCACCGTGCACGGCCACAATGGCTGGATGTTCGCGAACAAGGGTGGCGGCTGGGAATTCCCCGCGTTCTGGCTGGTGGCGCTGCTGGTCGTCGCACTGCTCGGCGACGGCGCCTGGTCGATTCGCCGCCCGCGCACCGCCTGACGCGCCACGCGCGATTCGACGCGACCGAACACGGCTCGAAGCCAGTACCGGAGAAACCGCCATGTCTGCCCTGCCCACCCTCTTCGTCTCTCACGGCTCGCCGCTGCTTGCGCTCGAACCGGGCCGCACCGGCCCGTTGCTGACGGCGCTGGGGCGTGCGGTACCCCGTCCGCGGGAGATTCTCGTCGTCTCCCCACACTGGTCGACGCCGACACCGCGCGTGGGCAATCTGGCGCAGCAGCGCACGATCCACGACTTCGGCGGTTTCCCCCGCGAGCTTTACACGCTGCAGTACCCGGCCGCCGGTTCCCCCGCCCTCGCCGAGCGCACCGTCCGGATCCTGCACGATGCCGGGCTGCCTGCCGCCACCGACGACCAGTGGGGGCTCGACCACGGCGCCTGGGTGCCGCTGCGCTATCTGTATCCGGATGCCGACGTGCCGGTCACGCAGTTGTCGCTGCAGCGTCATATGCGCCCGGAGTACCACTATCGCGTCGGCCAGCAGCTCGCCTCGCTGGCGCGGGACGGTGTGCTGATCGTCGCCTCGGGCAGCTTCACGCACAACCTGCATGAAGTTTTCCGCGCCCCGTCGGAAGATCGGGAGGAAGCCCCTTACGTGGCCGAATTCGCCGCGTGGTTCACCGAACACCTGGCCGCGATGGATCTCGATGCGCTGTTCGACTATCGTGCGCGTGCGCCGCACGCCGAGCGCGCGCATCCAACCGACGAGCATCTGCTGCCGCTCTACATGGCGTTGGGCGCCGCGGACGACCCCGCACGGCAGACGCACTTCGACACCGGTACGACCTACGGCGCGCTACGCATGGATGCCTTCGCGTTCGGCAGCGCCGCCCCGTCGCTCGCCGAGGTCGATGCGCTGGCACAATGACGTCTGCAAGGCCGAAGCGCGAGACGCCACGTTTCGTGCGCCGGTCGTCCGCCGCGCATTCCTGAGGAGCATCGTCCCGGCATGAACAAACTTCGCGAGATCGAGTGCTTCATCGCCGTGGTCGAATCGGGCAGCTTCGTCAAGGCGGCGGCCTCGCTCGGCATCTCGAAGACCGCCATCTCGCGCTATGTCGCCGATCTCGAGGCGCGTCTGGGCACTCGGCTGCTCCAGCGCACCACCCGGCGGCTGTCGCTGACCGAGCCCGGGCAGCGTTACGTCGAGCGTTGCCGTCAGATCCTCGCCGAACTCGACGAAGCCGATGCGATGGCCGGCGAGCAGGACGGGGAACCGGCCGGTGCACTGCGCATCAACGCGCCGCATACGTTCGGCGTGCTGCACCTGGCGCCACTCTGGCCGACGTTTCTGAGCCGCCATCCGCAGGTCTCGCTGGACATCACGTTGAGCGACCGGCTCGTGGATATCGTCGACGAGGGCTACGACCTCGCGATCCGGATCACGCGTCTGCCCGATTCCTCGCTGGTGCACCGCCGGCTCGCGGGCACACGCATGGTGCTGTGCGCCTCGCCCGACTACCTCGGCCAACACGGTACCCCTCGACATCCGAGCGAACTCGCGCATCACGAAACGGTGGGTTACAGCTACTTTTCGCACCGTCGCGAATGGCGCTTCGACGGCCCCGACGGCCCGGTCTCGGTGCGCACCCGCGCGCGGCTCATCGCCGATAACGGCGACACCTGTCTGGCCGCCGCCGTGGCAGGCGCGGGCGTCATCCTGCAACCGGCGTTTCTTGTGCAGGACGCCCTGCGCGATGGCCGGCTCATCGAGTTCCTGCCGGAATACACGCAAGGCGAGACGGGCATTTTCGTGGTCTACCCCACACGCAAATACCTCAGCGCGAAAGTGCGCGCGCTCATCGACTTCCTCGTGGAAGCCTTCGCGGCGCCGGGATGGCGCGCCCTCGATCGGCGCTGACGCCCTGCGGGCAGGCAGGAGGCTTGCTCGCATCCGCCGCGAAAGGCCTGCGAACCGTCAGCGAATGGCCGCAAACGGCACATAAAACGCAGCAACGTCACGGCGTTTTTATGGCATGCCGCAAATGTCCCTTATACTGACGGGCCTGCTGTCCCATTTCATATATTTTGGAAAACTTCTTACTGATCGTCGCTGCGATCCTGCTGGTGTTGCTCAACGGCTTTTTCGTGGCGGCGGAATTTGGTCTCGTCAAACTGCGCCAGACGCGCGTTCATGTCATAGCCCGCCAACGCGGTTGGCGCGGTCGTATTCTGGCCAAGGTCCACGGCCAGCTCGATACCTACCTCTCGGCCTGTCAACTCGGCATCACCCTCGCCTCGCTGGGTCTGGGCTGGATCGGCGAACCGGCGTTCGCGCGCATTCTCACGCCGCTGTTCGAACTGGTCGGCGTAAGCTCCGCCGAACTGATTCACGCGCTCGCCTTCTTCATCGCGTTCTTCACGATCTCGTACCTGCACATCGTCGTGGGCGAGCTCGCGCCGAAGTCGATGGCGCTGCGCATGCCGGAAGCCGTCTCGGTGTGGACCGCCGCACCGCTCTACGGCTTCTACTGGCTGATGTATCCGGCGATCTGGATTCTCAATCACAGTGCCAACCGGCTGCTGCGCTGGACCGGACTCGATCCTTCGCACGGCACCGACGCGCACTATTCGGCCGACGAAATCAAGCTGATCGTGCGCCGCGGCGCCACCAGCGAAAAGCTCTCGCGCGACGACTGGAACGTGGTGGCCTACGCCATCGACTTCAGCGATCTGACCGTCTCCGACCTGATGCGTCCGATGAGCGAAGTGGCCGCGTTTCGCCTCGGTGCCACGTTCGCCGAGAACATGGACACGGCCTATCGCCATCGCTACAGTCGCTACCCGTTCCTCGATCACGACGGCGAGACCGTGCTCGGCGTGGTCCACCTCAAGGACCTGTTCCTCGCCGAGCACCACGGCCAGTCCATCGAGGACCTCGGCAGCATGGCGCGTCCGGTCGAGCGGGTGAAGCCCGACATGCCCGCACGCGAACTGTTCAGCCGCTTTCGCCGCGGTGCGCCGCACTTCGCCATCGTGGGATGGCCCGACCAGAAGCCCATCGGCTTCCTGACGCTGGACAACCTGCTCTCGGCGCTGGTCGGCAAGATCCGCGACGAATTCCGGCAAACGGAAGACGACTGGACCCGCATGGAGGACGGTACGCTCATCGGCCGCGGCAGCCTGCCGATCCTCACGCTCGAGCGTGCGCTCGGCCTGGAGATCCCGAGCGAACACGCGGAATCCGTCGGCGGCCTGATCATGAACGCGCTCGGCTATCTGCCCCGCGAAGGCCAGAAGGTCGACTTCGAGGGCTTCTCGGTCGTCGTGAAGAAGATGCAGGGCCCGCGCATCGTGCTCGTGCGCGTCTATCCGGAGAGCGTGCGCGAAGCCCGCGAAATGCAGGGCAAGACACCCCATATGGCGGCTCGGCAACGAGACGATTGAAAGGGTGTTCGATCCCCCCGGAGGCCGGCGTCAAGCCGATCTGTCGCGGCGGCGGCGAGCGATTCCCACGCTCGCTGACAAACGAGAAAGGCGACCCGAGGGTCGCCTTTCTCGTTGCTTTCCGATGTATCCGCTGGCCCGGGCTCAGGCGCGAGCGAATGCCTTGCGATTGAGTTCGAGTTGGGTGATGAGCTTCTGCAAGCGCGATTCCGCCGTGCGCGTGAGCGCGATGAAGCGGCAGCCCACGTGGTACTCGACGTCCTTCGCGAGCGGCACGGTGCGCACTGCACAGACCTCCAGATCGACTTGCACCGTGCCGTAGTCGCGCAGTTCGATCTCGGCGTGCATCAGCATGGAGCCCTTCGGGATATCGACGGCCGCCGCGGCCTTCGTGCGCAGGCCAACGCCGCCCAGCGACAGATCGAAGACCGACAGGCGCATCGGCGTCTCGTCCGGGAACTTGACCGTGCATTGATAAGGATCGAGGATCGGCGTCTTTACACGGAAATAGTCGCGGCGCTGCAGGCGCACGAGCGTTTCCGGATACGACGAATAGAAAGCGGGATAGCCTTCGTACTCACGCTCTTCCACGTCGCCAATCGGGAAATGAATCTGGATGCCTTCCGGCACGCCGACGAACAGCGCGCGCTTGTTGGCCAGCAGTGCGCGGTTTTCCGTCTCCACACCGCCCCAGTCGAAATAGAAACCGCGGGCCTGCGGCTCGACCTTGAGCAGACGCGTCACGAGCTGGCGTTGCCCATTCGCGAAGTACACGGTCATGAAATCGCCGCGGGTGGCCAGATGACGCAGCACGCCGCCGATCTCCAGCGGGTTGCTGATGCGATACGAGTCGTGCAGTTGAGACTCTTCGTCCGACGGTGCCGGTGTCACCTGCGGTTCTGTCGTTTCCATACCTGATCTTCTATTTGTCCCCGTGACGGCCGCGCCTGGTCGCGCGGTCCGTACGCAATAAAGCCTTCGCGATGCACGAGCGGTGTTGCCATCGTCACATCGCGGCGTGAATACACGCCCGTCGATGCTCAATCACCGTCCCAAGCATCGGATCATGAACGTTAACGGTCGCCGGCCGGAAATATTGAGTGCACCGACGCACGAACCTGCTGCTCCCCGTACCGTGCGCCACACCCGGGCGTTCGCCAACGCCCCTGCCACCTTGTCGAGGTTGGCCCGACGGTCGATCAGCGATGCACCGCTGCCATCAACGCACCGAAGCCCATGAACACACCGCCGCTGATGCGGTTGAATGCCTTGAGCACGCGCGCCTCGCGCAGATACGGCGCAATGCGCAGACCGCCCGTGGCGTAAATCATGTACCAGCTCATTTCGATGACCGCGAACGTGCCGAGCAGGATCGAAAACTGCGGCAGCTTGGCGGCCGCCGGATCGATGAACTGAGGCAGGAACGCGGCGGCGAAGAGAATCGCCTTCGGATTGCTGGCCGCGACCAGGAAACCGGATTTGAACAGCTTGCCGAAGCTCGAATCGGCGACGAGTGCGGGTGTACCGAGGTTCGCGGCGGCCTCCTTCGTGTCCACCGGCGAGCGCCAGCTCTTGTAACCGAGGTACACCAGGTACGCCGCACCGACGTAGCGCAGCGTATCGAACAGCATTGGCCAGGCCTTGAGTACCGCGCCGAGACCGGCGGCGGAGATCGACATCATCGCGATGAGCGCCGTCATGCAGCCCACCATCGTTCCCAGCGCCGGGCGAAGCCCGTGCCGCGCGCCATGTGTCATGACGAGCAGCATGTTCGGCCCGGGCGTCGCCGAGACGAAGAAGACGGTGACCACGAACAGCCACCAGGTTTGCAGGCCCATGATTGCCTCGAAAGAATGCCTACGCGAATGCGAACAGGCATTGTAGCGTCGAACCGTGACAGTGACGCCGTTCGCGTGCACGTCTCATGCGAATCAAAAATAGTGGCCAAAACAAACAGGCCCGATGGCTTTCGCCATCGGGCCTGTTCATCGTGCGATGCCGGCTTGCCATGAGGCCAGCGCGGCATGACAAGCGCCTGTTACAGCGGCTTGATGTTCGCGGCTTGCTTGCCCTTCGGGCCAACCTTGACTTCGAACGACACGCGTTGAGCTTCTTGCAGCGACTTGAAGCCGTCGACCTTCACTTCCGAGAAGTGAGCAAACAGGTCTTCACCGCCGGCGTCCGGGGTGATGAAGCCGAAGCCCTTTGCGTCGTTGAACCACTTAACAATACCGGTTTCCATGTTTTTTCCTAATAAAACAATAGCCTGGGATCGGAATGACCCCTCTAGCGCTGACAATCAAGGGAAAATGAAGGACTAGAAACCAGCGAGAAGCAGGAAAACTACGTCTGACAACAACTTCGCGGCTTGACAATCTGCAGTTGGTTTTATACGTGTAGCGCCGACGCTTGTCAACAGGGGAAATGCAGCAAAATACGTAACAATTTCCGCAAATAGCGGGGAATTTGGGTGCTCATCACGTGTCCGATGGGCAATTCCTGCCCGTACAATGGGCGTTTGTCCCGCGCCCGTGCCGTTATCGCGCGTTTCGGTCGTGTTTCGTGCTCCGAAGCCGTTCTTAGGGGAAATCCTCCCTGGACGTCTACACGCTTACACCGGCCGCCACGCCTCGCAACGCCACAGGGCCCCTGATCTCCCTGACCTGCCTACGGATGGAGCCTGACCGCCTCATGCGACCCACCGCGTCGCACCCTGCACGCCCCCTCGTTCGACCCCATGCGTCCGCCCGCGCGGACGACGCTCGCCCTTGCGCCTCTCGCTGGCTTGCCCGCTGGCGCACGTATTCGCTGACGCTCGCCGTCTGCGCCACGCTGGCCGCCTGTGCGGGATCGCCGACTTACGGTCCGGTGCCGGCCGGCAGTTACCGCGTGCAATCGGGCGACACGCTCTATGGCATCGCCCGCGCCAACAACGCCAGTACGGCCGACCTTGTGCGCTGGAACGGTCTGACCGATCCGGACAAGATCGAAGTCGGCCAGGTGTTGCGTGTGGTGCCGCCTGCCGGCTCGTCGAGTGCGCCGGCAGCGGTGGCATCCGCGGGCGCGGCCGCGTCGGGCGGCGCCTCGAAAGCCCGCCCGAGCCCCAAGCCGGCGCCGAAGAAGTCCGCCCCCGCGCCGGCCGCCCCGCGCACCGCCACCAACAAGATCCCGATGGTGTGGCCGGCCGACGGTCCCGTACTGGCGAACTTCAACGGCAGCAGCAACAAGGGCGTCGACATCGGCGGCAAGTCCGGCGATCCGGTGTATGCCGCCGCCGCGGGCAAGGTCGTCTA
The DNA here is from genome assembly GCF_000815105.2 of Pandoraea pulmonicola. NCBI lineage: Bacteria > Pseudomonadati > Pseudomonadota > Betaproteobacteria > Burkholderiales > Burkholderiaceae > Pandoraea > Pandoraea pulmonicola. The sequence continues at coordinate 4,947,850 of NZ_CP010310.2, forward strand.
TGCCGGCAGCGGTCTGCGCGGCTACGGCAATCTGGTGATGGTGCAGCACGAGAACGGCTATCTCACCGCCTACGCCCACAACCGCGCCCTGCTGGTCAAGGAAGGGGCGTCGGTGAGCAAGGGTCAGAAGATCGCCGAGATGGGCGACACCGACTCGCACGGCACCGTGAAGCTGCACTTCGAGGTGCGCCAGAAGGGCACGCCATTCAACCCGCGCGACTTCCTGCCGTCGCGTTAGGTACTCGGGCGCTCAGCCCGTTATCCGGCCCTCCCCAAGCCACTCCCGAAAAGCATAACGGCAAGGCGCTGAGCCTTGCCGTTCTGCCTTGTACCGCGCAGCCTCGCCCCGAGGAATCAGGCCGAAGCCAGATAGCCTTGCGCCAGTCCGTTCGAGCGGGCATCGCGCCAGTCGCGATGTGCACGCGGATCCGTCCACACGAGCAGATGGAGCGCGGCGAGCCCGCGCGGATCGTTGAGCAACTCCCACTTCTGCGTGTTGGTCAGCTTCGCCGGTCCCTTGAGCAGCGCCGTCTCGACGCGGCCCGCGCGCACGGCGTCGCGCTTCGCGTCGTCGAGCGTGGGCGCCACGCTCGCGGCGACCAGCGCATTGGCCATCGGATCGACCACCGCGTCGACGAAATCGACGTGCTTGCGCGATTCGTCGGTGTACTTCTCCGTCATGCGCAGTTCCTTGGGCGGCCACGACTCCTCGGGAATCAGGAACAGGCGCGCGCGCTTGAGGGCGCGACCGAGCGAGACGCGGCTGGAGAAAACCGACACCGGAATCGAAATCATCATCGAGCCGACGATCGGCATCAGCCACCAGATGAAGTCCGGATTGAGCCAGTAGACCATGCCGCCCCATCCAAGCCCGATCAACGTCTGCAGACCGTGGCGTCGAATCGCTTCGCCCCAGTGCGTTTGCGCGTCTTCGCGCGGCGGCGACTTCCACTGAATGGCGATGCCGGTGAGCGCGGCGAGCACGAACTGCGTGTGAAACAGCATGCGCACCGGCGCGAGCAGCGCGGAGAACACCATCTCGATGAACATGCTCACCGTCACCGCGACTCCGCCGCCAAAGCGCTTCGCGCCCTTCACCCAGATCAGCAGCACCGCCAGGATCTTCGGCAGGAAGAGCAGCGTGGCCGTGGCCGAGAACAAGGCCAGCGCGCGCTCGGGGTGCCATTCGGGCCACACCGGGAACAATTGACGCGGCGCGGTGAAGTACTCGGGCACCACCAGCGTGTGCTTGGCAAGCAGGCACGTGGACAGAATCAGGAAGATGAACCACAGCGGCGCGGAAACGTAGGCCATCGCGCCCGTCACGAATACGGCGCGATGCACCGGATGCATGCCTTCGGCCAGGAACAGGCGGAAGTTCATCAGGTTGCCCTGACACCAACGGCGGTCGCGCTTGAGCTCGTCGAGCAGGTTCGGCGGCATTTCCTCGTAGCTGCCGGGCAGATCGTAGGCGATCCACACGCCCCAGCCCGCACGCCGCATGAGCGCCGCCTCGACGAAGTCGTGCGAGAGAATCGCGCCGGAGAGCGCGCCCTTGCCGGGCAGCGGCGCCAGCGCGCAATGCTCGATGAAGGGCTTCATGCGAATGATCGCGTTGTGCCCCCAGTAGTGCGATTCGCCCAGTTGCCAGTAGTGCAGACCCGCGGTGAAAAGCGGACCGTACACGCGACCGGCGAACTGCTGGAGGCGGGCGTAGAACGTTTCACGGCCTGCCGCGAGCGGCGCCGTCTGAATGAGGCCGGCGCTCGGATGCGCCTCCATCATGCGCACGAGTTTGGTCAGACATTCACCGCTCATGACGCTATCGGCGTCGAGCACGATCATGTAGCGATACTCGCTGCCCCAGCGACGGCAGAAGTCGTCGAGGTTGCCGCTCTTGCGCTTGACGCGCCGTTTGCGGCGTCGATAGAAAATCCGGCCGAAGCCATCGACCTCGCGGCACAACGCCTGCCAGGCGTCCACTTCGGCCGTGCAGCTGTCGGCCTCGTTGGAGTCGGACAGGATGAAGAAGTCGAAGCGCTCGAGGGAGTCCGTCTTGGCGAGCGACTCGTAGGTCGCGCGCAGTCCGGCGAACACGCGACCGACGTCCTCGTTGCAGATCGGCATGACGATGGCCGTCCGGGCATTCGGCTCGATCGGCGCATCGCCGGCGGCCATCTTCGAAATCATGTGGCGATCGCCACCGAACAACAGGACGAAGAAACCGAAGATCGCGGTCCAGAAGCCTGCCGACACCCAGCCGAACAGCAGGACGAACAGCACCAGCACGGCAAATTCGAGCGGATCGGCGCCGTGATACGGCAGCACCGAGGCCATGAAGTGCGTGGCCAGTGCGGTCTGCGCGATCATCAGCACGAGCAGCATCCAGCGGCGACGGCGCCCGGCCTGCGACCACTTGCCCTTGGGATCGGGGGCGTCGCGCACGAGCGGATCGGGATCGGCGCGGCCGGTCAACTTGCGCCACAGACGCGCGAGCGGATTGAGCGACCAGGGACGGGGCAGGAGAGACGCACGACGCACCGGCGGCGCGACGCGAAGCGTTTGCACGCCGCGCACTTCGTTCAGGCCCGCCGCCGCGGCCAGCGAGCCGCCTTCGGTGAGCGCGAGACGCACGGGTTGCGAGGCGAGCACCGCATTGCTGTCGGACTCGATTTCCGCCGTGTCGCGAGCGTGCCATGCCGCGCTCGCCCCAGGCGTGGCCGCAGCCGCATCCGAAGCGGGTAGCGCGACCAGCTCCCGCGGCGTGCCGGTGGCGGACTCGGAGAGGTCGGGCGCATTCGCGGCGTCCACGGCGTCGGCGGCGCCGCCGTTCGCCATGCGTGCGGCGAGCAGACGCTGAATGCGCGTGAGCACGTCGAGCGAATCGCCGCCCTCACGCTTCGCTTGCGCGAGCAGGGCGCGGCGTTTCTCCGCGGGCAGGGGCAACCGGTTGACGTACAGCTCGTCGACCGGAATATCGGAGCGGTCGCTCACTCGGGGGGTAACAGGTAGCTCCACGTTTCGGATAGGGTATTGCTGCCGTTGCGCAGGTAAGCGCGCATTTCGACGGGTTTCTCGGAATCGAGGCGGCGCATGCGCAGCATGACGCGGTAGCCTCCCGTGACGTCATTGCGCTGCGTCTGCACTTCGAGGATCTTGCCGTTGCCGTCGATGGATACATTGCCTTCGACCTTGGCATCGTCCGGCAGTTTCTTGAGCGCCGGGCCCTCGAAATCGAGTGCAAACAGCAGACTGTCGTCTGGTTTCCCCCGGTAGCCGTGTCCTCGACGGCTTTGCGTCACCCACGCCGTGGGAGGGCGTTTGTCGTTATCTTTCTGCCAGGAAAGCTTGTACTCGAGCGAGTACGGTTGCTTGGGTTTGGGAGGCGAGTCCGGCACCCAGTACGCGACGATATTATCGTTCGTTTCGTCCGGCGTCGGGATCTGCACGAGCTCCACGCGGCCCTGGCCCCACTTGCCCTTGGGCTCGACCCAGGCGCTCGGCCGCAGTTCGTAGTGGTCTTCGAGGTCCTGGTAATCGGTGAAGTCGCGATCGCGCTGGATCAGGCCGAAACCGCTTGGGTTGGACAACGCGAACGACGACACGAGCAGGCGTTTCGGATTGACGAGCGGACGCCAGATCCACTCGCCGGTTCCCGACTGGATCGACAGGCCGTCGGAGTCGTGCACTTCGGGACGATAGTCGGGCACGGCGGGCGGCTGGTTCTCGCCGAAGAAGAACATGCTGGTGAGCGGCGCGATACCGAGCTTGGTGACGTTCTCGCGCAGGAACAGTTCGGCCTTCACGTCCACGGTGGTGTCCACGCCGGGCCGCAGCGTGAAGCGGTACGCTCCGGTCGCGCGCGGCGAGTCGAGCAACGCGTAGATGGTCAGCTCTTTGGCGCCGGGCGCCGGGCGCTGAATCCAGAATTCGGTGAAGCGCGGGAATTCCTCGCCGGAGTTCAGCGCGGTATCGAGCGCGAGACCGCGTGCGGACAGGCCGTAGGTCTGGTTCTTGCCAAGTGCGCGGAAGTAGCTCGCGCCGAGGAAGACCATCACTTCGTCCTTGTACTTCGGCGTATTGACCGGGAAGTGGATACGGAAGCCCGCGAAGCCGAGCCCGCGCAATTGTTTCTGGTCGACCTTGAGTGCGCCGAAGTCGAACATGTCGGGGCTGTAGCGCACTTCGCGCGCGGTGTTGCCCACGAGTTCGTTGATCTTGACGGGACGGTCGTAGTACGAGCCCTCATGGAAGAACATCAGCTCGAACGGCAGCTTCTGCGCACGCCACAGCGCCTTCTCGGGCTTGAAGCGGATGTTGCGATAGCGATCGTAGCTGAGGTTCTGGAGATCCTTGGGCAGGTTCGGATCCTTGGGCTTGTAGCGATTGTTCGCGAGCGTGCGCGCCTGTTTGGCAACGTCGTCGAACGAGAAAGCATGCGCCGCGCCGGAAAAGAGCGCGCAGACGCTGAGCACACCGGCGAGCGCCAGGCGCAGGGCGCGGTGGGAAATCATGCGGGGAACCGCGGTGGGCAGGAATTCCATCGGCAATGGGGATAGCGTGTAACGCGCGTGCCGACCGTAGCCAGCGTGCGCCGAACGCGCAATTTTACCCGCTCATTCCCCGATTGACTAAAGATGCATCGGCAAAACCTTCGAAGCGGGCGCTCACATTACCCAAATCCTCCGGCCCGACGCCGCCCGAGCCGCGTCACAAATTTGTGACTATTTGTGACCAAGGGGCAAAAGGGGACGGAAAAGAGAGGGTTTTTGACGCCTCTCCTGCCCGTTTTCGTCCGTTTCAGCCAACTTGAAAACAGGTTCCTGCCGTTTTCTCGTCATTTCCGCACCGACGAGGTCTATCGGGAGGGGCGCGGCGTGTCGATTCACGAAGCAGCTTGCCGCGTTACCGCCCCGCCAGCGCCAACATCCCCCCAAGTCCCATCAACGCACCACCAATGGTGCGCCGCACGAGATGCTGACGACGCACCATCGCCTCACGCAGCCACCCCGCCGAAAATCCAAGCGCCACCAGGCTGAACCACGCCCAATGCGCGAACGACATGAATGCACCGTAGGCCAGCCCCAGCTTCCAGCCCGTGCCCGCATGCACCACCTGTGTGAACGTGCTCACCACGAACAACGTGGTCTTCGGGTTCAATGCGTTGGTGAAAAAACCCGTGCGGAACGCTTCCATCGCCTCGCGCCCGCGAGCCGCGCCCGCTCCACCCATCGCGTCGGCTTCGCCCCGCCCTTCCTCCCGCGTCACATCCGCCACCAACGAACGATCACGCCACGTCCGCCAACCGATGTACACCAAATACCCCGCCCCCACCCACTTGATCGCCGTGAACAACCACGGCACCCGCGCAATCACCAAACCCACACCCACCAACGTGTAGAACACATGCACCTGCACCCCCGCCGCAATCCCCAACGCCGCCCATAACCCCGCCCGACGCCCGTGCCGCCAACTCGAACGCGTCACCATCGCGAAATCCGGCCCCGGGCTGATCACGGCCAACACCGTGATGGTCATCACCGCCAATAGCTCTTGCATGAGTTTTTCTCACCTGATTCTTTTTTGAAGGCTCTGGGGCTCGCAGATTTGCTTCTCCCCTCTGCTGCTACCGCCTCATCCGATTACCACCCCGATGGACCGGGGCCCTATTCCGCCGCTCAAACATAGACCCAACTCGCTGCAGAACAGGGCCCCGGTCCATCTCACCCATTCATCCACCCGCATCGCGCTTATTGCGCCCCGCTCCTGTTCTTGGTCGTCGTGTTCGTATTTTCTTTGGGTTCCTTCGGCGCCAAAAGCGATCTTTTTGTTGGGGGATTCATGTTAATTTCTCACGTATGAATCGCTCCCTGCCGCTCAACGCACTCCTCGTGTTCGACGTCGCCGCCAACGAACTCAGCTTCGCCCGCGCCGCCGACCGCCTCTTCGTCACCCACGGCGCCGTCAGCCGCCAAATCCGCTCACTCGAACTCGCCCTCGGCCTTCCCCTCTTCGAACGCCGCAACCGCGCCGTCTTCCTCACCCCCGCCGGCGAACGCCTGCACGCCACCACCCGGCATATCTTCGAACAACTCGACACCACCGTCGCCAGCCTTCGCTCCACCCACCCGGCACGCCCGCTCGTCGTCTCCTGCGAACCCACCCTCGCCATGCGCTGGCTGATTCCCCGCCTCGCCGCCTTCGCCCACGCTCACCCCGATATCGCCCTCCACCTGCATTCGGCCGGCGGTCCCCTCGACCTCGCAAGCGCAGGCGTCGATGTCGCCATCCGCCGCAACGACTTCTTCTGGGGCCACACCCTGGTCGCCGAACCGCTCGCCGACGAATGGATCGGCCCAGTCGGATTGCCCTCGACATTCGCCCGCGCCCAACTCCACACGCGAACCCGGCCCCACGCCTGGAAAGACTGGCAACGCGCCATGCAACTCGCCGGCGTAACCCCAGACACGCTGCCCCGCTTCGACGCGAATGCCGCGCCGCCCCCGTTCGAACACTTCTATCTGAGCCTGCAGGCAGCCGGCGCCGGACTCGGCGCAGCCATCGGATCGGTGTACATGGTCAGCGACGAATTGAGCGCCGGACGACTGGTCGCTCCCCATGGCTTCGTACGCGACGGCTCGGCCTACGTCGCGCTCGCGCGCGAACCCTTCGCCGACAATCCGGCATGCGACACGCTGTTGAACTGGTTGAGAATTTCGCTGGCAGAATCCGCAAGACCCTGGATCGACGCAGACGCCAGACAGTGACTCGTTCGACGCCACGGCGTTGCGCCGTGCGTCATCGTCCCATCACCACGGCCGCGTTACTTCGCGTCGAGCTTCACACCGAACGCGGGCGTGGGCACGCTACATCGATGGCCGCGCACGTTGTCGAGGAACCGCTGGATCAACGGCAGCACCTTGAGCTCGACGTCGCCATGCCCGTATCCGAAGCCGGCAAAGTTGAAGTGCGTCGCACCATCGACCACCGCGAGCCAATGACACCCTGCGGGTAGATCGGCATACGGCTCGGTGCGCGTCTGCCACTTGCCGTCGAACGGCTCATCGCGCGTGCCGGTCACCATCAGCACCGGCTTCTGGATGCCACGCCATGCCCCGGCCGGAAAGATCGGCCCCGGTCCCTGCGGAGACAGAGCGACATAGCCGTCGAACCGATCGTCACTGTCGAGTCCGAGCTTGTTCTTCGCCCCCGCTTCTATCATCACCGCCGCCGCCCCCATCGAATGACCGATGAAGACCGCCGGCCCCGCACGGCACTGGGTTCTCGCCCAATGGAGTGCCGCACCGGCGTCCTCGAGCCGATCGTCATACGCTTCGGGGTCCGTAGTGAGTGCCTGCAAACCATCGCGCAGTCCACCGTTGCGCACGCGCTCGCGCAGCGAGTCGCGGCCGCTTTCCTTGTGCGCCATCGTCACGGCAAGCCAGCCGTACTGCGACAGTGCGCGACCGAGCCACGACAACGCGTCGCGGTCGTCACCCGTCTCCGGGCTGAGCACGGCCACGCCGTTGCAGACCGACGGCGGACGGAAAACGTGAAGATTGACGTAGGCGCCGTCGCTGCGCAGCACTCGCTGATCGGTGCCGGTCGGCGGTCGTTGAGAAGCGCTCGGTGAGGCGGCCAGCGATGTGGCGGATGTGGTCGATGCTGCGGAAGACGACGATGCCGCGACTGGTGCCGGCTTCTGCGCGAGCTTGCCCGGCAAGGTGGTGTCGGCTGCCGAGACAGGCGAGGAGAACAGGGTCAGCGCAGTCAGGCAGAGGAGCGCCATCGCACCGGAACTGCGGGCACCGAGCGCGACGAGCATCGTCCCGATCGATCGTCCCACGGCCCTGCGCGACAGTCCGAGCATCCGTTCTCCCTAGGTATCTGGCAGCCCGCAGCCGAGTAGGGCCGGAAGGCCAGGGACCGGTCTCGCGCCGAAGTCCCGCTGCGACATCACACGATGAGCCATCTTAGCGCGGATTGCGAAGGAACTCGCATGATTTTTGCATCGCCGATACCTGTCTCGCGTGCGCAACGCGCGCCGCCCGCGGTACGCACGTCAAGCGCGCTGATGACACCCCCCGCGTGCGTCGCGCGATAGTCCCAGCGCCAACGCGTAACCCGCCGGATCGAAGCGCCACGTCAGTGCGATCAGCGCCACATTGAACACGATCAGTCCGATCCATGCCGGCATGAAACTGCCCGTCGCCGCGCGCACGGCGCCCGCCGCGAACGGCGCGAGCGCCGCAATGCAGAAGCCCACTCCCTGCATGAAGGCCGCCAGCGCCGCCGCGTGACGCGGATGCGCGTGATGATCCAGCGCGAGCACGAGCCCCAGCGAGAACGTGCCGCCCAATCCGAAGCCGATGCCGCCGATCCACCACCACGCCGCGGCGTCCGGCGCGCCGACCAGCCCCGCCAATCCGGCCAGCGTGGCCGCGAGCGCCAGCGTCAACCAGCGACGACGATCGACGCTGCGACGCGCGAGCCACGGCAGCAATAGCGCAGCGACCACCTGACACGCCGTGAGCCATGCGAGCAACGCGCCGCTGTGCGTCGCGCTCATGCCGCGCTGTTGATAGAACGGAGGCAGCCACGCGACCATGGTCGTATAGGTGCAATTGATGAGGCCGAAGTACACCGCTAGCGTCCAGGCGCGCTGCTTGCGCAATAACGCCCGCATCGACGGCATGCCGCCCGCCGCACGCAGACTCCCGGGCGCATCTCCCGCGGAAGGCGCAGTGAAAGTCGTGATGGAAGTCGTCGTGGAAGTTGTTGCGCAAGCGGCCGACACCGGCACGCCCCGCGACAACGGGGCACGCCACCAGACGAGCGCCGCCGCACACACCACCACCAGCCATATGCCCAGTCCGACGCGCCAGTCGTCCGCCTGCGCGGCCACCCACGGACTCGCAGCCGCGCCAAGCCCACCGCCGCCCATCAGCGCCGCCGAGTACAACCCCATCATCGACGTCATGCGGGCCGCGCTGAAGTTCGCCTTCACCACCCCCGGCAACAACGCCTGAATGACGGCGATGCCAATGCCGGACGCCAGCGCGGTGCCGATCATCGTCAGGGTGTCGTCGGCAACGAATCGCATGCCGCACGCCAACGCGAGCGCGGCCAGGCCGAGCAGCACGCCGCGCCGCTCGCCGAACCGGCGCGCAAGCCCGCTCGCGGCGAAAGCGCCCGCACCCATGGCCAGCACGGGCAGCGACGTCAGCAGCGCCGCGACGGGATACGTCATCCCGGTCGCTTCGCGGATCTGCGGCAGCAGCGGACTGATCGACGTGAGCGTCGGCCGCAGCGTCAGCCCGACCGCGACGATCGCCAGCCAGAGCGTCATACCGCCACGCCCTCGCCCACGACGACGCGGCCGTTGGCGATCACCCAGCGACGCGGCGCACGCGTCACGATGGCCTGCGCAACATTGACGGCATCGACGAGTACGAGGTCGGCGCGCGCCCCGACCCGCAGGCCGTAGTTCTCGAAGCCGCAAACGGTCGCGCCCTGATGCGTCACGCAGTCGAGCGCCACCTGCTCGAGCTCGTCGTCGCGACGCAGGTTGTAGCGCAGACCGATCATCATGGCGCGCTCGAGCATGTCGGGCGAGCCGTAAGGCGTCCACGTGTCGCGAATGCCGTCGTTGCCGCCGGACAACGCCACGCCCGCACGCCGGCAGGCCAGCAACGGCGGCACGGTGCGCGAGGGCGGCGCCGTCGTGACGAGTGCCACGCCGGCCTGTGCGAGTCGCGCAAGCATGGCGTCGGCACGCGCCGCATCCAGTTCCCCCAGACAAAACGCATGCGACACCACGACCTTGCCCTGCATGCCCAGTGCCGCAATGCGTTCGAGCATCAACTCGAAAGAGAACACGCCCATCTCGCCCGGCTCGTGCAGATGGATGTCGACGGGACAGCCATGCTTGTCGGCAAGCGCGAACATGGCGTCGAGCGACGCCCTCGGGTCGCGATCGATGGCGCACGGGTCGAGCCAGCCGAGAACGTCGGCGCCGCGCGAAAGCGCGGCATCGAGCAACTCGACGGTGCCGTCCCGATCGAGCACGCCCGATTGCGGGAACGCCACGATCTGCATGTCGAGCGTATCGGCCAGCGTGTCGCGCGTGGCCAGCACGCCGTCGAGATGGCGCAGGCCCGCGTCGGTGTCGATGTCGACGTGCGTGCGCAAACGCGTGGTCCCCGCGGCGAGAAACGCACGTCCGAGTGCGAGCGACGCCGCACCGGCATCGTGCCCGCTGCGCGCGCGCCACCGACGCTCGTTGTCGATGCGATCGATGAGCCGCGTGCCGCATTCGTTGACGTACCACGGCATGCCCCACATCGTCTTGTCCAGATGCGTGTGCGACTCCACGAGCCCCGGCATCAGCAGCGCGCCGCGCGCATCGATCTGCGTCGCCGCGATCTCTTGCGTCGCGGGCAGCGACGCGCCAAGCGCCACGATGCGCCCGTGCGCCACGCGCACGTTCACCGGCGTGCCGTCGAACGCGCGTGCATTGCGAATATCCAGTGTTGTCATGCGTTCCTCGATGTCATTGAGCAGCCAGCGTCACTGCAACGTTACGCGAACGTGTTAGCAGGCTCACGATCACGAACGTGGCGCCGTTCACCGCGAGCGCCACCAGCCCCATGTTGATCGACGCGATCGTGGCCGAAGCGCCGGGAAACAGCGTATGCAGGTTGACGTCGAACCCAACCGCTGCGAGCAGCACGACAGCGCCCGCGCCAATGCCGGCAAACGCGCCGTACTTGTTGCCGAACGGGCGTGGCAGCAGACTCGCCACGAACGACGGGAACAACTGCGTGAGCAGGCTCGACGCGAACAGCGCCAGCGTCACGAACGTGGCACCGCCTCGCAGCACGAAGAACACCGCCACCAGCCCGAACACCGGCAGCACGCGCTTGGCGAGCTTGCCCACGAACGCATCGCTCGCCTGCGGCGCGAAGCCGTCGCGATAGATGTTCTTGGCGATCAGCGTGGACGCGTTGAGCAGGATCATCGAACCGGGCACGAGCGCGGTCAACACCCCGACACCCCCGATCACACCGACGAACCACGGCGAGAACGTCTGCTTGACGATGCGCAGCAGCGCCAGATCCGAGTCGGCGCCCGTGAGCCCGGGCACTTGCAGGATCGCCGCGAAGCCCACGAAGAACATGAACGCGATGACCATCTGGTAGAGCGGCATCAGAATCGTGTTCTTGCGCACCGCGCTCTCGGTCTTGGCTGCATACACGGATGTGAAGACGTACGGATACAGGTAATAGCCGAGCGATGTGAGCAGGATCGTCGAGTTGTACCAGGACAGCGTCAGCCCGCTCGTGGGCATCTGCAGGAAACCCGGCCGCGCCGCCTCGATACGGTCGAACATCTCGCCGAAGCCGCCGAAGTAGTGCAACGGCAGATAGACACCAAGGAAGATCGCGATCACGAGAATCAGGATGTCCTTGTAGATCGCAATGCTCGCCGAACCGTGAATGCCCGAGACGGTGATGTAGAGCACCATCGCAATCGCGCCGCACCAGATCGCCACCGCCGGTGGAATCGTGCCGTACGACGCCTCCGAAACGATGATGCCCAGCCCGCGCAGTTGAATGATGAGCAGTGCGCTCATGCCAAGCACGGCCACCACCGAAACGATCACGCCCATCGCCCGCGAACGGTACGCCGTCGCGAAGAAGTCGGAGAACGACACGCAACCGTGGCGCGTGGCGTGACGCCAGGCCGCCGGCAGCATCCAGTAGCCGAGCAGATACGCGAGCGCACCGTACGCCAGGATGTAGAACGCGGGCGGCCCCTTGCTGTACGCCCACCCGCTCGCGCCCAGAAATGTGAAGGTCGAGAACGCTTCCCCGGCCATCAGCAGAAAGACGAGCAGCGTGCCGAAACCCCGGCCGCCGACCGCCCATTGCTCCAGGCTCATCGTGCGGCCGCGACGCGCGCGCAGCCCGACGAAGAGCGCGAATGCGAGAAACGCCGCGATGACGGCGAGCGCGGCATTCATGATGCGGCTCCGTCGCGGTCGTCGGCGCGCGCGGTGTCGCGCGAACCATCGAAGCGGAACATCACCACCATGACCAGCGAGGTCAGCAGCAGCCAGACGATGTTCCAGGTCATCAGGAACGGCAGCCCGGCAAGCCGGGTGCCGACATGTTCGGCGAGCCAACCGCCGCTGTAGAAGGCCGCGACAGGCAGCGCGGCCAGGCAATGTACGGATTTCATGACGTCTCCAGACCCAAGGAATTTCAAAGGGCGCCCCGCCGGTAACGACAGCGACAGCGGTGCGGCCATGGCTTCGGCCACTTCGCAAGGGCTTGGCGACGACTGGCAGGTTACGTCGAATTGCCATATCATCAACCAAACATAACGAAATGGTTAACCATTTTTGTTGACCATTATCGACAGCGATTTGCCGAAATGCAAGGTCGCCGTACCCGGATGGAGGGAAATCGAGGGTTTACCGGGAGAACGCGCGGGGGAAGCGCGGCACAAAGGAAAGGCGCAGCAGGAAAGCGCGAAGGGAGAAGCACGAGAAAGCCGGTGTGTGCCGGCGAGCGCCATTCACGAGCCATGCCGACGTATGCCAACGTATGTCGACGTGAACGCCGGCGTCGAAGGGCTGGCGCCGGAGGCTTGCGTGGGGACGCCGTGCGGGCAGCGTGAGCGGGGGCATCCCGGCGGGTACAATGCGCTCCACGTCCGCGCGAAACCATGGGCCGCGGGCGCTCCGTGCCAGCCGGGACCGGAGGGGCAGGACTGGCCGCGAGGGGCTTCGCTTGCCATTCAGCGCCATGGTCTCGGGGCTTCCGCCCGGCAAACGACTTTCAGGGAGGTCAGGCTTGAGCCGCACCGCAGCACCGGCGTCGCCGCGCGACGCTTCTCCCACCGGGATCACGCCCGGCGCCGCCCGCGGGCATCGCGACGAGAGCGACGCCGCGCCGGGCAGCGCCGGGCAGCAGATCGAGGCGCGCGTCTATGCCGCGATCTCGCAAGCGCTGCTCTCCGGCAAGCTGCGCCCCGGCATGCCGCTGCGCGAGCGCAACCTGGCCCAGGCCTTCGATTGCACGCGCGGCGCGGTGCGCAAGGTGCTCGCGAGACTCGGCTTCGAGGGCAAGCTGGTGCTCGAGCCGAATCGCGGGGCGTTCGTGCCGCAGCCGTCGCTCGACGACATCCGCCAGACCTACCGGGCGCGACGCGTGCTGGAAACCGGCGTGATCGCCAGCATTTGCGGGCGCTTGAGCGTCGGCCAACTCGCCGTGCTCGACGACCACGTCGCCACGGAAGCCCGCTCGCATGCCGAGGGCACGCACGAGCGCTCCATCCGTCTCGCCGGCGAGTTCCATCTGAAACTGATCGGCATGGCCGACAGCGCCGAGCTCGATGCATTCGCCCGCACGCTCGTCGCCAAGACCGAGCTCTACAAGGCGCTCTACGATCCGGCGGAATTCATCCATTGCGCGCCGACGGAGCATGCCCAGCTCGTTGGTCTGTTGCGCGACGGCAAGACGCAGGACGCCATCGCGCTCGCCACTGCGCATCTCGACGAACTCGAAACCCGCGTCCTCACGCGCGCGGCGGCGGCCGAAACGCCCGACTTTCGCGCCATCTTCGCCGAGGCATTCGCGGGCGCCGCACCGCACGGGTGAATCCCTCGCGCGTCAAGCGGGCGCGGCATTCCCGCCACGGGCCTGGGGTCGCGTCGCACGCAGCGCGCAATCGGGGTATATTTCGCCTGTTTGCGACGGGCGCCACGCCCGACCTCCCCTCGCTTGACGCATGAAGCCCGAAGGAAGCCCATGTCCCATCTGGTAGTCCACGGCGGCCAGCCGCTGCGCGGCCGTATCACCCCCTCCGCCAACAAGAATGCCGTTCTGCCGGTGCTGTGCGCCACGCTGCTCACCGACCAGCCGGTGCGCCTCGTCGGCGTGCCCGAAATCACCGACGTTCGCAAGATCCTCGATATCTTCCGCCAGCTCGGCAGCGACGTCAGCGTCGATTTCGATACCGGCACGCTCGACCTGCACCACCGCAACACGAAGTTCGACCCGCGCACCGACCATCTGCCCGAAGAGATGCGCTCGTCGATCATGCTGGTGCCGCCGCTGCTCGCGCGTTTCGGCGTGGCGCGCATCGAAGACAACATCAAGGGATGCACGCTCGGCGTGCGCGAAATCGATCCGCATATCGAAGTGCTTCGGCATTTCGGCGGACGCGTCGAGCGCACCGAAGGCTCGCTGCTCATCCATGCCGACGACGCCCGCCCCGCCATCCACCACTGGCTCGACTATGCGTCGGTGACCACGACGGAGAACTTCGTGCTGTGCGCGGCGACCGCCAACGGCCGCTCGCAACTGAACAACGCCGCGTCCGAGCCGCACGTGCAGGAATTCTGCCGCTTCATGCAGATGCTCGGCGTGCCGATCGAAGGCGTCGGGACGTCCCAGCTCGCCATCGAAGGCGTGGCGCGCTTCGGCGGCGGTGAATTCCGCTTCGCCGAGGACTTCCACGAAATCACCACTTTCCTCGCGCTCGGCGCCATCACCGGTGGCGAGATCACGGTCAAGAACACGGCCCCCGAGCAATTCCCGCTGATCGACCGCACGTTCGCGAAATTCGGCGTGAAGGTCGAACACCGCGACGGCTGGTCGACGGCCACGGCGCAAGGCAGGCTGAAAGTCCAGACGCCGTTCACGCAGAACATTCTGACAAAGGTGGAAGCCGCCCCGTGGCCGTACTTCCCCGTCGATCTGCTGCCGATCTTCATCGCGCTGGGCGTGAAGGCCGAAGGCAGCGCCATGTTCTGGAACAAGGTGTATGACGGCGCGATGGGCTGGTCGACAGAACTGTCGAAGTTCGGCGCCCACGTATTCCAGTCCGATCCGCACCGGTTGATCACGTTCGGCGGCGTGCCGCTCTCGCCCGCCGTGGTGGAAAGCCCGTACATCATTCGCGTGGCGATCGCCCTGCTGATGGTGGCGGCCAGCATCGACGGCCAGTCGACGATCAAGAACGCACAGCCGATCCGCCGCGCGCACCCGCGCTTCGTGGAGAATCTGTGCTCGGTCGGGGCGAACGTCGTCTGGACGACACCCGAATAAACCGAACGAGCGAATCGAGCGAACGGCTTGGCCGGCTCCCCCCGGGGGGCCGGGCTCGTCAGATTGGGGCCCGCCAACGGCAGACGACCCCCCGATCGCCTGCACGCCGGTCATCGCCCCGACGAACCCGACGGTTGACGTTACCCGAGCCGGCCGCATCCCGAACCACGCCATCTTTGCCCGACGGCAATAAACGTTTGCTCAAAGGAAAAATATTTCCCATGCGCAGGCTTTCGCACCAGATCGCCCGCCGCGGGACGCGGCGCCACGAGGCGATTGTGAAAGAATGGCGAGCATCATGAGCGACCGTCCCCTGCCCTCGCAGCCCCTCGCGATGCCTCCCACGCCGTCCAGCGTAACGTCCGACGCGTCATGGCCGGCCTCGCCCCACGCCAGCCACCTTGCCGGCGTGCGCGTGCTCGTCGTCGACGACAACCAGGAAAACCGCATGCTGCTGATGGACTTCCTGAGCCAGCAGGGCTGTCGCGTCTACATGGCGCAGGACGGTCGCGACGGTTACGCCAAGGCGCGCACCGTGCTGCCCGACCTGATTCTCATGGACATCCGCATGCCCGTATGCGATGGCCTGGGCGCCTGCCGGTTGCTCAAGGCCGATCCCGGCACGCGCCAGATCCCGTTGATCTTCCTGACCGCCGCGGCGCTTCCCGGGGAACGCGTGGCCGGGCTTTCGGCGGGCGCAGTGGACTACATCACCAAGCCATACGACTTCGAAGAAGTGCGCTTGCGCCTTTCGATCCATCTGAAGGCGACCACGCCCGCGGCGACACCCTCCGCAGGCGACGCCGCCCTCTCGCCGCTACCCGTGCAGGCCCACACGCTCGACGCCGTCCTCTTTCGCGCCACGCGCGCGCTGCTGCTCGATCGGCTCGAGACGACGCCCGAGCTCGCGGGTCTTGCCAGCGCCGTCGGCACGAATACGCGAAGACTCAATCTGGCATTCCGCCGCTGCGTCGGAGTGACGGTGTTCGACTTTCTGCGCGAAGAGCGCATGAAAGAGGCGCGACGGCTCCTGTCCGAGACGTCGCTCGACATCCAGAGCATTGCGAGCGCGGTCGGCTTCACCAGCGCCGCCAATTTCGCGACGGCCTTCCGAGAGCGCTTCGGCATGCCGCCGAGCGGTTTCCGCGAGCACGGGGTCCAAGGCTCGACGGCCGCGACCGACGCGACGCCCTCCGGCACGGCGGGCTCGCGATGAATGTCGCGGTTGCGCCGGACAGCCCGGCGTACGGAATGCAGCGCGTCGCCGTCTGGCTCGCGTCGCGCGCCGTCGTTCTGATGCTGCTCCTGTGGGTGGCGGGCGTCGCCGCGTCGCCGGTCTCCCCTGCCGCATCGCCCATCGATATTGCGAGTGCCCCGTCGCCGCTCACGCTCGACACACAACTCCGAATCCTCGAGGATCCGACGGGCCGCCTCGACGCCGCCCAGGCCTACGCCGCGCCCGGCTGGCGCGACGTGCAGCCCAGCATGCTCAATCCCGGCTACAGCCGCTCGGCGTTCTGGCTGATGGGCCGCGTCGAGAACACCGGCGAGCAGCCCGTCACGCGGTGGTTGAGCGTGGGCATCGTCAGGCTGGAAGACATACGTTTCTATGCGATGTCGGCCGACGGCACGCGCCCCGTCGTCACATGGCTGGCGGGTCACACCGTACCGCTTGCGCGCCATCCGGTGCGCTCGGAGACTTCCGTCTTTCCGATCACGCTCGCCCCCGGCGAACGTCTGACGTATCTGGTGCGGGTGCGGACGCGCTCGTCGGTGAGCATCGTGGCGCAGCTCTGGCAGCCGGACGGATTCCGTCTGGCCGAATCGCACAATGCGATGATCGCCATGCTGCTCGCGGGGTCGATGATCACCATCGGGTTGTACGCTTTCGTGCTGGGCGTGACGCGTCGCGACCCGGTGTTCGTGCTGCTCGCCTTCACCACGGTGACGCAGGTCGCTCAGGACATGGCCTTCCAGGGCTTTCTCTATCGCTACCTGCTGCCGCAGGGCGGCGAGCTGATCGTGCGCGCCCCGAGCTTTCTCTCCACGCTCACGGTGGCCAGTTTCAGTGCGATGGTGGTCCTCTTCTCCGGGCTGCATCGCATACGGCTGTGGCGCTGGACCTATACCGTCATCATCGCGCTCATGGTCGGCATGGCGCTGTGGGTCGCGTTCGGCGATCATCGCGCGGCGGCACTGACGCACTTGCGGTTGCTCTCCGCGTTCAACGTCGTCTGGGTCGTCTCGCTCATCGACGGCTGGCGACGCGGCTTCGCCAACGCACGTCTGTGCCTGCTCTCGTTTTCGCCCGGTTGTATCGCACTCTCCTGGCGGCTGGCTGTCATTCACGGCCTGCTGCCCGAGGCGTGGCTGGCCAACACGGCCATGGCGTGGAGCACGAACGTTTCCGTGCTACTCATGCTGACCATCATCGTGGCGGGACGCTCGCGCGAGCTCGTGCGCGAGCAGCGCGCGGCGCAGCGCGAGTTGCTCGACGCACGCCGCGAGGAACAAGTGCGGCTCGCCAACGCCGTGGACGCCCGCACGCAGGAACTGCACGCCGCGCTCATCGCCGCCGACGAGGCCAACAGCGCGAAGAACGACTTCCTCGCTCGTATCAGCCACGATCTGCGCACGCCGCTCACCTCCATCATCGGCTTCGCCGATCTCGTGCAGGCGGGCGGACGCGAAGATGCCGATCGGGGCCGCATCATCCGTCGCAGCGCGCATCACATGCTCGCCATGATCAACGACCTGATCGAGTACGCCGGCGGTGGCGCGGCGGACGCGTTGCACGTCGCGCCGGTATACACGCACGCCTTCATCGACGGCATCGTGCACGAAGGCATGAGCCTGGCGGGCAAGCACGGCAACGCGTTTCTGCTCGACATTCGCACGCCGTTGCCGCCGTTGCTCTCGCTCGACGCCAAGCGCGTGCGGCAAGTGCTCGCCAACTTGCTCGACAACGCCGCAAAGTACACCGACCACGGCACGATCACGCTCTCGATCTCGACCGCGCCGCACACGACACATGCCGACGTCGTGAACGTTTCCTTCAGCGTGGAAGACTCCGGCTGCGGCATCGCACAGGAAGACCTGCCACGGGTCTTCGAGCCGTTCGCACGACTCGACCGGGCGCGCCGCCTGCCGGGGGTGGGACTCGGGCTGGCCATCGTGCGGCAATGGGTCGAGCGCATGGACGGCACCATCGCGATCCACAGCACGCCCGGCCAGGGCACGCGCGTGGCGTTCTCGCTGCCGTTGCGCATCGCGCGCGAAGCCGATCTCGTGCCGCAGTCGCTTGCCGGCGCCACGCACGCGTTGCCGTCTCTCGACGGCAGCGGCCATCATCTCTGGCTCGCCGAGGATTCCCCCGAGATCCGGCAGTTCCTGCATGACGAACTGGCCAGCCTGGGCTTCACGGTGCGCACGTTCAGCGACGGCGTCGCGCTCGTCGCCGCACTGGGCGACGCCAGCAAGCCGCCGCCGGATCTGGTCATCACCGACCATATGATGCCCAACGCCGATGGTCTCGCCGTCGCGCGTGCGGTTCGCCGCCGCTGGCCCGCCCTGCCGGTGCTCGCTGTCTCAGCCTCGCCGCAGGCGCTGGCCAGCGACGACCCGGCAGGCGCCGGCTACAACGCCTGCCTGCTCAAACCGATCGAACTCGCCGACTTGCGCAACACGCTGGCACGACTGCTGAACCTGCCACGCGACGACGCTCGCGCCGCGTCGGATGCCGCGCAGGCGACCAATGTACCAAGGCTTCGTCCGTCGCGCGAATTGCTGCACGACGCGCAACAATTGATCGCCATGGGCGCCATCACCGATCTCATCGACTGGGCGCGTGACCTGAGCGCCCAAACCCCGCAATTCGACGGCTTCGCGCGCCACGTGCAACAACTGGCGCAGCGCGGCGATCTCGCCGGACTCACGGCGTTGTGCGACGCGCCGTCGGCGGCGTCAGCGGTCTAGCGCCAGGAGATCAGTCCTTGAGCGGCTTGTGTGCCGTCTCACGCGCGGCGAAGAGCGCGATCGCCGTGACCGCCAGCGCGGCCGTCACGTACAGCGACACGGAGACTGTCGTGCCGTACTTCTTGTACAGGCTCACGATGATGAGCGGTGCGAAACCGCCGCCAAGAATACCGGCAAGCGTGTAAGCGAGCGACGAACCGGCATAGCGCACGCGCGTGGGGAACTGCTCGGTGACGAACGCCGCCTGCGGTCCATACATGATCGCGTGGATGACCAGGCCGACGACCACCGACAACACGATCAGCGCCGGGCTCGACGTATCGAGCAGCACGAAGAACCCGTACGCCCAGATCACCGCGCACAGCACGCCAAAGCCGTACACGGGCCGACGGCCGAGCCTGTCGGAAAGCGCACCGAAGAGCGGCACCGTCAGCGCGTTGCATGCGGTGCCCACGAGCACGGCGGTCAGCGCGAGTGGGCGCGAGAGGTGCAGCGTGCCCGTTACATAGGTCAACGTGAAGACGACCATCAACGCGTAGAGCACGTCCGAGCCGATTCTCGAACCGCCGGCGATCAACAGGTTGCGCCAGTGCGAGCGGAATACGTCGGCGATCGGCATTTCCGCCTGACGGTCCGAGTGCGCCATCTCTTCGAACATCGGCGTTTCTTCGACGCCGCGCCGCACCCACAGACCGAAAGCCACGAGCACCAGGCTCAGCAGGAACGGCACGCGCCACCCCCACGAGAGGAAATCGTCCGGCGAAATCGACAACGTGATGAGTGCGATGAGGCCCGTGGCCAGCAGCGTCCCGAACGACGGGCCGACCTGCGTCCAAGAGGCATTCAGGCCGCGCTTGCGCTGATCCCCATGCTCGACCGAGAGGAGCACGGCGCCGGCCCATTCGCCGCCGAGCGCGACACCCTGTACGAAGCGCAGCGCCACGAGCAGCACCGGGCTCCAGATGCCGATGGCCGCGTAGGTCGGCAGCAGCCCCATGAGGCCCGTGGTCACGCCCATCACGACGAGGGTGAGCACCAGCACGGCGCGTCGGCCGATCTTGTCGCCGAGGTTGCCGAAGACGAAGCCGCCGAGCGGCCGCGAGACATAGCCCACGGCGTAGGTCGAGAGCGCCAGGATCGTGCCGGCCAGCGGATCGACCGACGGGAAGAACAGGTGATTGAACACCAGGGCGGCGAGCGTGTTGTAGACGGTGAAGTCGTACCACTCGAGCGTGGTGCCGACCATGCTGGCGGTGGCGAGGCGCCCCTTCTTCGCGCGCTGCCCGTCGTGCGCGGTCTGCGCGTCTTGCGTGGCGGCGTCTGCACCGCCGCGGGTATTGGAATAGGTCGTCATGGATGTCTCCAGTGAGTCCGTGAGATCCCGAGGGACAGAAAGATCGAGGTCCGGGGGCGTCAGTCGCCGTTGGCGCCGAGACGCCACAGCATTGCGAAACGGGTCACGTCCGCGGCGGGAATGCCGTGCGAGGCAGCGAGCGCTTCCGCGCTGGCACGCACGGCGGCGAGGTCGGAGCCTTCGATCAGAACCACCGCGTCGGCCGGAGGCAGCGGGGCATCCTTGGCCGTGAGCGAAACGGATAGCGCGGGCACGGTGACTTGCAGCGTGGCGCGCACGATGCCGTCGGCTTGCGCGATCTCGGCGAGTTGCGCGGCGAGGCGCGGACGTGCCTGCTGCACCACCGCTTCCGTGAGCACG
This sequence comes from Pandoraea pulmonicola, assembly GCF_000815105.2. Lineage (NCBI taxonomy): Bacteria > Pseudomonadati > Pseudomonadota > Betaproteobacteria > Burkholderiales > Burkholderiaceae > Pandoraea > Pandoraea pulmonicola. Next base: position 4,968,658 of record NZ_CP010310.2, read on the forward strand.
AACGCGGCGAGCATGCCGCCCTGCCCTTCGCCGGCTTCCACGTCCAGCGTGCCGACGCGGCGCTGCGTGTGCTGCATGCGCGCGAAGTTGCTCAGCGACCATGCCGTCTGATGATTGAAGGCCTGGGCATACGGCTCGCTGGTGAAGACGGAAGCGTCTTGCGTGCAGTAGAGCGCGAGATACGGGCGCGCCGTATCGTGCAGCGCCTTGAAGCGTCGGGCGAACCGGAAGCCGGGAATCGCCACGCGCTCCTGCATGTGTTCGCGGTCGTACCAGCGATTGAAGTCAGCCTCGAAGGCCGGATCGATATTCGTCCAGATACAGAGTTGGGCGCGCGGGGCAGTCACAGTCATGAGGCATTCCATCGGTTTCGACAATCGGGAGGCCGGCCAGCGCGCGAGACGCAAGGCTCGACCGTCCGACCGAGTGTGCAAAACGAGGGAAAACGCGTCCAACAAGAAATCAAATTCGCCGCGACAGCAATTTCTTATGACCGTCGCGAGTCCCTTGTCCGACGGGCAGGCGAATGAGAGGGCCGCTGGGCTCGAGCGACGCGAAGATCACGAGGGCACCGCTGCGCTGGAAGACGGTGGATCGCTCAGGATTCGCCGTCGCCCCACGCGGGGGCGGTCATGGCGGCGGCCGGCGGAATGGCGATGTCCGGCCCCATGTTGAGGGCGAACTCGCTGGCGGTGCGCTGCGCGAGACGTGCGACGTTCTCGGCGAGCAGCGCCCCCGTGCGGAAAGAACCGACGAGCGGCAGGTTGGGGAAATTGGCATTCACGCGCAGCAGATGCAGGCTGTGCTCGCCAAGCTCGCGCTGAATGATGGCCGGCGGCAGAATGGCCACGCCGAAGCCGTCGGCCACGAGCCGGATGATCGCCGCCACCGACGTCATGCAATTGACCCGCACGGGCCGCTCGGCGGCGACCGAGAACATGCGCTCGAGCGTCTTGTGCGGGCCGGAATGGCGTGAAAAGCTCACCAGCGGATAAGCGGCGAGATCGGCCACGTCCAGCGTCTCGCCTTCGAGATTGAGCTTCGGGCTCGCCACCCAGCGCATCGGGAATTCCGCGAGCATCAGGTTTTCGATCCCCGTGCCGTTCTGCATGTCCGTCTGCAACACGAGATCGAGCGAGCCGGCCTCCAACTGCTTGCACAGGTTGATGGTCGTTTCGCTGGTGACTTCGATTTCGAGTTGCGGGTATTCGCGATGGATGCGTGCAGCCAGATCGGGGAACCAGCTATGCACGATGGACTCGACCACACCGATCTTGAGCACCCCCGGGGGCATGTCCGGATCGCTCAGCTCGCGCTTCATCTCCTGACCGAGCGTCACGATTCGCTCCGCATACGCCAGCGCCTTCTGGCCAGCGGCCGTGAGCGTCACCTCGCGGGCGCTGCGATCGAACAGCCGCACGCCGAAGCTCTGCTCGAGCGAAGCGATCCGGCTGGACACCCCCGCCTGCGTGGTGTGCAGACGCTCGGCCGTCAACCGGAAATTCCGGAGCTTGGCGAGCCAGACGAAGGTTTCGAGAAAACGCAGATTCATACGGGATAACGGCAAAAAGACCCGGGAAATTGCCCATTTTAGCGGCAACACACTAGGGCCAACCAGACGCACGGAACGTAGCGCCGCGGGACGATGCTGTTACGTCCCGACGTTCCTCTCATGTTTCGTTTTCGTAACGTTTTCCGATGACGCGCCGACGTCAGCCGTCATCAACTCCTTACAAATCAAGCGGTTAGTCGACTTGGGAGGCCTGGCGCGGGATTTGCATATGCCTGGATAACGGCCCTACCGAGGCCGGAGGGCCGAATCTCTGGAGACAGTCATGGCAACCGCCCATTTCCGCCGGCCGCATCCGACAGTGGAACTCGCGCGCTGCGTGTTCCGGCAGCATTACATTCGTATCATGCAGGCCGACCAGCCTGGCAACTATGCGGTGCTCGTTGACATATGGCCAATGGACGGCCGGACGTTCTCCAGCATCGATCAGGCCAAGCATGCGGCGATGCTATTCATCCGCGACATGGAAAACGACTGAGTCCACTTCGGTGATATGCCCGCGCCAGCGGCGCTGGCGCGCAGCGCGCCCCGCCTCGACACGAGACCCGATGAAATACCATCACACACACTACAACGCCCGGGCCGCCATGCCACGTGCCGCCGCCCGCCAGGAAGTCGTGCTCGACCCGTCGAATGACCCATACGCGCGAGTCGCGGTCGAAGCCTACGCAGAGGCTTGCGCCCACGAGCAACCCTGGCTCGCAGAAGCGTTGCAGCGCCAATACCAGTTGGCGGGAGGAACGCCGTCGAGCGCCGCCGCGCTCTGGCGCGCGTTTCATGCTGCGCAACGTCAGGCCCGCGAGAGCGATTCGTATGACGAAGCGGCATGGACACACGTCGCGCTGCATCTGTGCGGGGTGCTGGGGGCGATGAATTTGTGAGCGTCGGCCCGCCTTGCAAACGGCGACGTTGTTGAAGATTCATAAAAACGCGGTGTCGAGGGCATTTCTGGCATACTTCGTGCAAAGCAAATCACGAAGTCCGCAAGTTGCCAATGAGCAAGTTCCCCGCGCCGGTTCGCTGTGCCAGCCGACACCTCCTAGCCAAGATTTTCGGCATTCTGATCCTGTTATTTCCCGCCGCCGCGCTCGTTGTGCCCCGCGGAGGAAACACGGTGATGTTCCTCATCGTGGCGTTGGGAGCTGCGGTACCGCTGGCGGATCGCAAGCAGGGTGAGATTCGGGCGCATATCAAAGCTGACGTTGGTGTCCGCGTGTTCGTCGTGTCGCTGGCCCTGCCCTTTTTCGGCGTCCTGCTGACCGAGGCGCTCCACGGAAAAATTATCTCGAACACGCTGGACTCCCCGGTTCGTTTCCTGCTCGCCGTCATCGTATTTTTCGGATTGCAGCGACTTGTCGACGCCGTGCCGAAATGGGCCGACCTCACCTTCGCCGCGGGCGCCATCAGCGCGGCGGCCATGGCGCTGTATTCGACGGCGGACCTTCTCGCACCGCGTGCCGGAAGCACATTTCTCAATCCAATCCACTTTGGCGACATCGCCCTGCTGCTCGGCATCCTTTCGGTGGTGTCGATTCATTGGCTGTCCCACGACAAGCCGTGGATCGTGGCACTCAAGATCATTGGCGGTGTGGCCGGTTGCTATGCCTCGGTGGCAAGCCAGTCCCGAGGGGGATGGATCGCGTTACCGTGTCTGCTCGTCGTCTGGTTGTTATGGCCCAGACATCCGGTCAGCGTGGCTCGCCGGGTCACGATAACGATCGTTGCCGTCGTCCTGCTCGCGAGCACTTTCGCATCGCAAACGGTTCGCGAACGGTTCGCATCCGTTCAGACCGACCTCACCAGCCTGTCAGCCGGGCAGCCGGACACATCCACCGGCATCCGGCTCGAGCTATGGAAAGCGGCCGGTCAGCTCATCGCGGAGCATCCGGTACTTGGGCTGGGCGCTCATGGCTACCGGCTCGCCATGCCGACCATGGCCAAAGAGGGCGTACTCACACCGACCGCCGCCGAGTACGGTATGGGCGAAGTCCACAATCAAGTGCTGGCGTATTTCGTCGACTACGGACTGCTCGGCTTGCTGGCCATTCTCGGCGTCTATATCGGCCCTGCCTGTTTCTTCATCCGCGCGGCCAGGCTCAGCCATAGCCCGCGGGCACACCGAGCGGCCCTCATGGGACTGATGACGGCCGTCGCCTTTGCCGTTTTCGGACTGACCGTCGAGACGTTCAACCTGAAGGTGACGGTGGCCTTCTACGCGACGATGCTGTCATTATTTGCGGCATTCGCCAACACCACCGAACCGGCCCCTTCGCGCCAAGGCCAGAACAAAGCATGCTGAGCATCCTGATCCCTACCTGGAACAACCTGCCGTTCCTCAAGCTGTGCATCGATAGCGTTCGCCGTCATTCAGGCGAAGCGCACGAGATCCTCGTCCATGTGAACGACGGCAGCGACGGCACACTCGACTGGGTGCGCGAGCAGGGTCTGCGTCATACGCACAGCATGGGCAACGTCGGTGTATGCCTGGCGCTGAACCAGCTCGCACCGCTCGCGTCGCACGATCAGTTGCTGTTCCTGAACGACGACATGTTCGTCACGCCCGGCTGGGACACCGCACTCACCGACGCCGCCCGCGCGCTCGACACCCCCGTGTACTACCTGTCCTCGGTGATGATCGAGCCGAACGCCGGCGTCAGCAAACAGGTGGTTTCGAAGGACTTCGGCACGACAACGGACACGTTCGACGAAGCGGGACTGCTCGCCTTCGCCGCATCGCTCGGTCGCGGCGACGTGAATGGCGTGCCGACGCAGCCCACGCTGGTGAGCCGCAGTCTGTGGCATCTGGTCGGGGGGTACAGCATCGAATTCGGCCCGGGGATGAGCAGCGACGACGACTTCCTCATGAAGCTGTGGCTGGTCGGCTGTCGCACCTTCCGGATCGTCGGCAAGAGCGTGGTGTACCACTTCGGCTGCCGTTCCACCGGCCGTGTCGTGAAGAATCGCGGTAGCCGTGAGTTTCTGATGAAGTGGGGAATGACGCAGGCCGAGTTCAAGCGCGATTACCTCGACCTGGCCGGCACGCCGGCAGGCAGTACGCTGCCCAATGTCCCGCAGCCCAGCGGCAAGAGCCGCATCAAGCGCGCGCTGCACGGCAGCAAGCCCTACCCGCTCGAAGACCTCGCCCGCTGGGATGCCAACGTACCGAGCCATCTCCAGTTGGACTGACCCCCGACAACCATACCTGTGCACCGGCTGACGAACGTCAGCCGTCCCTTTCCCTTCCTTTTCCTTTTCCCGCGACCTCGCACCGGACAACGACAGCGACGTCAATGGCGCGGGTGACGAATCCGGCTCCAGGCGTGCTCCAGACGCTGCACCGCACGATGATCGGGGTGTCGCGTCCACCACTGGCCGATTTCCCAGGCCATGCCGGCCAGCAGGGCGATCAGGATAAGCGCGCCGACCGTGTACCAGATTTCACCGAATGAGGTTGCCATGTTGGCCTCCCGAAAACGCTTCACGGACGACCATTGGCCGTCCGTGATTGCATTCTAGGCGAGGCCGCCCGGCTTGCCCGCCGGGTCTACCCTTGAGGCAGGGTTCAGAGCTGTCCCATCATCAATTGCACCGCGAGGCTGCTCACCGACACGGCGGCCCACACCCCCAGGCCCAGCAGGATCGGACGCACGCCCGTCGACGCCATGCGACGCAGGTTCGACGACAGGCCGATGGCCGTCAACGCAACGATGATCAGGAACTCGGCGGCGTCGTGAATCCAGGGCTGCAACTCGGCCGGCACGAACCCGGCGGTACGCACGCCCGAGGCGATGAGGAAGCCGAGAATGAACCACGGGAAGATTCGGGCGAGGCTGAAGTTGCCGGCGCCGGCGCGCTTGGCACGGTAGGCGACGATGGCGGCCAGCGTCAGGCAGATGGGGATGATCAGCGTGGCGCGGGTGAGTTTCACGATGGTCGCATAGTCGCCCGCGGCCTTGCTGTAGCTGTAGCCTGCGGCGACGACCGACGACGTGTCGTTGATGGCCGTTCCTGCCCACATGCCGAAGCCGAGATCCGACAGGTTCAGCATATGGCCGAGCATCGGGAACAGCAGCACGGCCGCAATGTTGAACAGGAAGATGGTCGAGATAGCGAACGCGGTTTCGTGGTCGTCCGGCTTCACGATCGGCGTGACCGCCGCGATGGCCGACCCGCCGCAAATGGCCGTTCCCACGCCGATAAGCAACTTGAGCTTGTCGCCTACGCCCAGCAGACGACCCAACCCCCACGCCGACAGGCCGGCCGCGGTGATGGTGACGGCCGTCACGGCCAGCGACTCCAGGCCGGTGTGCGCCACCTGCGACAGACTCAGGCCGAAACCGAGCGCGATGATCGACCACTGCAGCACGTACTTCGAGGCGAACTTGATGCCGGCCTCGTAGCGGGCGCCGGGCGAGAAGACGTTGCGCACGAGAATGCCGAGCAGGATGCCGAACACCGGACCGCCGACGATCGGCATCTCACGACCGAGCAACAGCGCCACGAACGCGATCGCGGTCGAAAGAAGCAGACCGGCCCACGGGTTGTGCTGATCCGGCACCAGCGTATCGGGCCGGCTGGCCGCAGCGTGGCGAGTGGTGTGGGTTTTTGTTGTCATGGCAGGCACTCCGATGGAATGACTGCAAGTCTAAAAACTCCGCTTCAATAATAAAAATCGTTATATCAAATACAAATCATCCGAAAATCCGATGATTTGGCGAGAGGTATGAGCGACCTCGATAACCCACTGAATTCACTACACTTTTGGGGACAGGAAGTGAGGCCTTGATGACGCTCGCCAAGCGTATGGCACCGCTACACTGTGCGAAGTCCGCAAAAGAGACTCCCAGAGCTCACTTCAGGAGACCGCCTCCATGTCGCAAGTTGTCGGCACCGCGCCCTCGCGCGCGCAGTGGTATTTCGATTTCGCCTCCCCGTTCTCGTATCTCCAGTTCGAGCGGTTCGACACGCTGCCGCCCGAACTCGACGTCGAACTCAAACCGATCGTGCTCGGTGCGATCCTCGTGCATCTGCAAACGCAAGGGCCGGCGGAGACGCCGCGCAAACGCATCTTCACGTACCGCATGGCGCAGTTTCGTGCCGAGCAGGACGGCATTGCCTACCGCATGCCGCCCGTGCATCCGTTTCATCCGATCCGTGTGCTGCGTCTGGCCGTGGCACTCGGCGCCACACGCGACGTCGTACGTGCGATCTTCCGCTTCATCTGGGCCGAGGGGCGCGACGTCACCGACGCGGGCGAATGGCAGGTGCTGAGCGAGCGTCTTGGCTTGTCCGGCGGCGAAGCCCTCGCCCGGGCGGAAGCGCCGGAGGTGAAGGCCGCGCTACGCGAGAACACCGAAAGCGCGATCGCGTCGGGCGTGTTCGGCGTGCCGACGTTCGCTCATGACGGCCAGTTGTATTGGGGTGACGATGCGACAGCGCTGTTCCGGCATTGCCTTGCGCATCCCGAATGGCTGCACTCGCCAGAGGTGGCGCGTCTTGAACAGGTGACGGTCGGCGTGCGACGGGAGCGTTGAAGCCCCGCCCGCTTACCGACTCGCGGCACTCCCATCGCCGTTGCGCCGTCACGCGCGACGGCTACTTCACGCCGCCGAGCACGAGCGCCAGAGGTACGGCGTCCGCCATCGCGGCATAACCGGCGTCGCTCGGGTGCGTGCCGTCGCCGCTGTCGAAGCGCGGCAACATGCGTGTGGGCTGAGCGGGATCGCGCAGGGCCGCATCGAAGTCGATCACGCCATCGAATGCGCCACCGGTGCGCACCCACTGGTTGACCGCCTCACGCACGGCTTCGCGCTCGGGCGGCAGTTTGCCCGGCGGGATGGTCGTTCCCAGAATCCGGACGTTGCGGGCGCGCGCCGCCGCGATCAGCGACTGGTACCCCCCGATCATCTCCTGCGCGTTCACGATCACGTGCGGCACGTCGCAGTCGAGTCCCGCATGCGGCGGCACGTAGCCGAAATTGATGTCGTTGATGCCGATCTGTACGACCACCGTGCGTACGCCGGGCTGCTCCAGCGCATCGCGGCGAAAGCGCGCCACCAACCGCTCGCCGTAACAGGCCGAATCGTGCAACAGACGATTGCCGCTGATGCCGAGATTGAGCACCGCGACATCGCGACGCCCCGCGCCCTCGATACGCCTCGCCAGCACGTCCGGCCAGCGGCGGTTCGCGTTGAGCGTGCTGCGCATGCCGTCGGTGATCGAGTCGCCGATCGCGACGACGGCTTGTGCCGGCATGTCCGGCACCACGCTCACGCCCGCGAGCCATAGCGTGTTCGTAAAGCGGGTGGGAAATACCGACGCCTTCGCATCGTCGACGAAGTCGCCGGCACCGCTCAGGAACGCGGTCTGCTGCGCGATCTTGTGCCACGTTGTCGGCGTGCGCGCTTCCCGGGTAAAGAGGCTGATGGCCAGCGGCGCGCCGGCGCGCACGGCGAACGGCACCGGATCGCTCTCCAGCGACGCCCCGGGCGCGATCCTGGCGACCGGCTGCCCACTGAAGGTGAGCGCGCGCGCCGTCGTCGCATCGATGGCGGCGCCGCGCAAGGACGCCGCCACGCTTGCGCGTTCGATGACCAGCGGCTGAGTGCCGTACGCGTTGCTCAGGCGCACGCGCGTTTCATTGCCCGAGAGCGTCGGGTAGACGATCTGGCGCACCGTCCGCCCGCCCACGGCCGGCGCCCGATTGAACGACGGGGCTGCCGGGTGCTGCGCCACGGCTTGCGGCGCGGTAGCCCAGACGCCCACGCGCGCGTTCTGGGCGAACGCCCCCGGGGCCGTGCCCGCCACCGCGGCCAACAGGGCGCAGGTCGGCGCCACGGACAAGACGCGGCGCACTCGCAACAGGCCGTCGGGGAGAAAGAAACGGTGAATCAGGGACATCGGGAACGTCGGAGGCATCGCGACAAGAACGGGCGGCTCCGCCGGAGGACTCCGGCGATAGCCGACATTGTGCCTGATCGCAGCCGTTGGCAAGCCCTGACCTGCCTTACCGTCGATAACGACCCTCCACGGATCATCTCCGGTCGCACGAGCGCGACGAGACGAAACTTCAACGCGTCGAAATCACGATCGCCACGCGGCGATTCTGCGCCCGGCCGGCCGGCGTGCTGTTATCGGCCACAGGATTGCGCTTGCCCGCACCGACCGTCTTGATCCCCGCACGCTGCATCCCCGCGTCGATCAGTGCCTCGGCCACGGCGTCGGCACGCCGCCCGGAGAGCTGTTCGTTGTAGGCGTCGCTACCAACCGAGTCCGTGTAACCGTACACGCGCACCTCGTTCAGGCCGACCTTCACCAGCGTCTGTCCGATACGGGCCACGGTCTGCCGCGCCCCGTCTTTCAGCACGAACTGGTCGGTGTCGAAGAGCACCGTATCGGCCATGCCGAATTCCCAGCCCTCGTCGGTCTGGACGAAGCCTTCGGCCTTGAGTGCCGCAATCTGCTCGGCGGTCAGGCCATGGACCGGAGTGGTCTGGCAGCCGGCCAGTGCGCCGATGCCGATCAGGCAGACGAGTGCGGCGAGACGGCGCGCGCGGGTCATCAGGCTCGCGAGTCGATGAACGAGACGCGCAGCCCAGCCGATAAGCGCGCGGTACGAGCGGTGAGTGTCAACAACGAAGTCCAAGGTAAATCCCCATTGCGGTATGTAATCTGATCGTCATTTATGGTTATGGTGATGCCTGTGGCCTGGTTGCTGCGCGCAGCTTCATGCGAGGCTTTGCGCCACATGCCAGGTCCCCACGCCGGCCCGTTTGGCCTGATACATCGCGGCATCGGCCATGCGCAACAGCCCGGGCGCGTCGGCGGCGTGGTTCGGGTACAGCGCCACGCCGATGCTCATCGACGTGATGACCTCGCCGCCATCGGGCAGCGGGATCGGTTTTTCCATCGCCACGAGCAAACTCTGCGCGAGCCTCACGGCGTTCGACGTCTGGCGCACGCCGGGCAGCATCACGGCGAATTCGTCGCCCCCGAGCCGCGCCACCAGATCGCCTTCGCGCAACGGCTGACGCAGGCGCTCGGCAATCGTGATCAGCACGGCGTCGCCGGCGTCATGCCCCATCTGGTCGTTGATCTCCTTGAACCGATCGCTGTCGAGATAGAGCAGGGCGACATGGGTGCCCAGCTCGTGGGCGTCGATCAACGCCTGGGCGAGACGCGACTCGAAGTACCCGCGGTTCGGCAGCCCGGTCAACGGATCGTGATTGGCCTGGTGCGCGAGCGTTGCGTTCTGCGCGCGCAGATGGTTCTGCCACCCCTCGAATTCGTCGAGCAGCGCGTTGAAGTCGTCGCCGAGTTCCTTGAGCTCGGCCAGCGGCGTGGGCGCCACGCGCTGATGGAACGCGCGCTCGCGCCGCACGGCATGGGCGACCTCCGCCAGCGCGCGCAGTGGCTTGACGATATCGCGATGCATTCGCTTGGCCAGCACGTTCGCCACGGCAAACGTTACCAGCAGACACGCCAGCACGCCACCCACGCCACTCAGTAGGAATACAAAGAACTGATGTCCCTGCCCCTGCACCTCGATATGACCGACGACATTGCCGTCATGGCGAATCGGCAGCGTGACCGGCCCGGGCAGCGCGATGTCGGCGACCGTACGTTCCAAGCGCGTGAGCGTGCCGCCATCGGGCCGCCGCCACAGCGCGAACTGTGCGCCGTTCGCATCGAGCACGCGCACCTGCACCACGTCTTCGTCATTCGCGATGAGGGCGATGCCTTCCTGCGCGGCCACGCGGTCGCCGAACACCACGGCGGCCTCGGCGGTGTAGGCGAGCGAGCGGCCGAGCAGCATCAGGTTGTTCTCGGCGTAGGCGCGCAGTCCGATCCACGCCACGAGCGTGAGCGAGACGGCAGCCAGCACCACGGCGGAGACGGCCAGACGCAGGTGCGTGCGTCGCAGCACGCGCTGCAGCGACGGGCGAGCGCGGCGTCGCGGCCCCCGCGTGCTGGCCATGGCCGGCTGATTGTCGAATGGCGGCAAGTGATCGTTGCGCCGGGACGCGCCGTTCACGGCCGCCGACGGGGGATCGCCGGCCGCGCCGGGCGCGCCGGTCCTGGCCTCCGAGGCGAGCGGCGACAGGAGGCCGGCCATGGGCGCGCCGGTTCCGGGGGGCAGAGTGGGGGTTGGGGGGCGTTGGATCGTCATGGTGTCCCCGGTTTTCGCGCCAGCTTCAGCACGTTGGGGTGGACACGTACGCCGCTGCGCGCGACGGTGTCGAGGTTGATGTCGAAAGTCACCCGGTCGGCATCGACGTTCAGGCAGAACATCGTGCCCTGCGTGCACGAGTCATTGCGCTCGCTGATCGTCAGCATGGGGTGACCGGCGATGCTGGCAAGCAAGTGCCGGCGTTCGGTGTCGCTTACGGCACCGAGATACAACGCGTCGCACGACGAACCAATCGCAGGATCGGTGACCGGTATGCGCTGCGCTTCGACCGGTAGACCGGTACTGGGCAACGGCCCGGAGAGCAACTCGCGTGCGTAGTCAGTGTTGCCGCTCACGCAAAGGCGAACCTTGTCGGGAGACGTTGGCCAGCGGGTATAACTGATGATGCCCAGCACCACTTGCCGCACGCTGGCGTCGCGGACGTGGTTCGCCGCCGATGCGGCAGATGCTCCGACGGCAGGCGTCTGCGCTACGGCGTGCCCGACGGCAAACAGCAGTCCGGCGAACCACGCACCCCGTGCGAGCGCGAAACGTGCGCGCACACGAAGACCTGGCCGGCGTTCCCGCCAGTCACGTCCCGCCATGCTGTTCACCGATATCCAGACGCAATGCAACGCTGTCTTCCTTTGCCGAAATTGCCGATGTTGCCGGGGTGTTCACCGCCTTGCCGGATTGACGTACTGCACGGGGCCCCCGTTCGAGTCAGGGCGCATCATACCGAAGGCCTCGCCCGCAAGCCATACAGGTGAACCATTTGCCGCACGCCGTCATCGCCCGCGCGCCTCGCCGGCGCGACACATCCCTCTCATTTTCGATAGGCCTCGCAGGGCATCGGAACAATACACAGCATGCGCGAGACAATGCATTTGGGAAACCCCTCCACCCCCCACGTTTTCCCTCGTCCACGGCCCTTTTCGACGTGGCAGAATAGTGCACATAACTTTTTGAAAAACAAGAGAAATCAAGCCCGTCGATCGCTCGATTTTCGAGATGACAATCGCGACGCCAGGGAGGTGTTGCATGACGTGCCGGAACCCCGCTCGGAGCGGCTTTCGGGAGGTGTGGGCATGAACGAGCCCGTCCCCCGTCGGGTGCCCGACGTTCAAACCGAATTGAGCCGCGCTGCGCTCGACAGCGCCCCTTATGCCATGTTCGTGTGCAACGACGACGGCATGCTCGAGCGCATGAACGCGGCGTTCACACGGCTTACCGGTCACCAGCCCGCCGACCTGCTGGGCAAGCGCAGCTTTCTTTCCTTGCTGGACCCTTCCGAGCTGGCACGTCGCCGGCCGCCTGCGCTGGCCAGCCTGTCAGCCGGCGAGGCGGTGCCCTACGACGACGAGTGGCATCTGCTCACGCCGGCGCGCAGTTGGCTGCCGGTCCGCCTCGCCTTGTCGTGTGTCGAGCATGTGCCCGGCGAGCGACGCTGGGTCGGCATTGTGCTCGACCTCTCGCAGCACGTCGAAGTGGCGTCGCGGCTGTGGTACGTCACCCACCATGATCCGGTCACCCGCCTGCCCAACCAGACACTGCTCGACGAACGCCTCGAACTGGCGATTCACCGTTGCGCGCGCCAGCAAGCCGGACTGACCGTGATGCTCATCGAGCTCGATCATCTTCGCAAGCTGCGCGGCACCTTCGGGCCGCCGGCGGCCGAACTCGCCCTGCGCATCGCCGCCGAGCGTTTGCGCGAGGCGGTCGGCCCCGAAGATACACTGGCATGCCTGGGCGGCAGCCAGTTCGTGATCGTCACCAATGAAACGGGAGACGCGGCGCGCGTACTGGCGTCGAAGCTGCAGGCGCGGCTCGCCCAATGGGTCGACGTCGACCGGAATACCGTGGCGCTCGACGCAAGCATCGGCGCCGTGAGCTATCCCGATCACGGCAGCACGCCGGAGACGCTGCTGCGCCGCGCCCACGTAGCGTTGGCGATTGCCGATGCGAACGGCGGCGGCCTGCGCTTCTTCAGCAGCGAAATGGACGCCCAGGCGAAGCGGCGCAACGCGCTTGAAAGTCTCTTGCGCGTGGCCGTGCACGACCAGCCGCACGCGCAACTGCACCTCGTCTATCAGCCGCAGGTCAGTTTGTCGGACGGCGAGATCCGCAACGCCGAAACGCTCCTGCGCTGGCGCCATCCGTCCCTCGGCGCGATCGGCCCGGCCGAGTTCATCCCCATCGCCGAGACTTCGGGGATGATCCTGGCGCTGGGCGAATGGGTGATGCAGACCGCGTGCCGCGAAGCGAGCCGACTGCTGCGCCGCTGCGGCCGTCTGCCGCGCATCTCGGTAAACGTTTCGGCGCAGCAGTTCGCGCGCCAGGATGTCGTGGGCATGGTCGAGCGTGCATTGCAGGCGCACGCATTGGCGCCCGCGTATCTGGAGATAGAAATCACGGAGACGGTGCTGCTCGGCGATTCGAGCACCGCCGTCGGATGCCTGCGCTCACTGCATGACATGGGTGTGGAGATCGCCGTGGACGACTTCGGCACCGGCTACGCGAGCCTTGCCTACCTGACGCGTTTCCCCGTCAACCGCCTGAAGATCGACCGGACCTTCGTGCGCGACATGCTGACACATGCACCGAGTCATGCCATCGTGAGCGCGGTGATCGCCATGGCACATTCGCTCGGGCTGCGCGTGACAGCCGAAGGCGTGGAGACGCAGGCGCAAGCCCAGCGACTCACCGAATTGGGCTGCGACGAGGCGCAGGGCTACTGGTTCGCGCGGCCCGTCGACATGCACGGGCTGCATCACATCGTGGCGCCGCTGGGCAGCGGTGCACGGCGCTGACGCAAACTCGCTTCGCCAATGCCGTGCGCCGGCTCGATGTCGAACCGTCCGTCGCCCGGTCGGATTGGCGTTTTGGGGCACTACCGAGCGGGATTTCACGAGCCGTCGGCTCGCCCCTCGTGAGCCGGTGCGGGTCGCCTGACGGGAACAGGCGAGGCAGGTGAGACAGGCGTGCCGGGCGCCGGCGTCTGGCAATTCTTGCGTCGGGCGCCGCATTTTCCGGTGACATGGCTTGTCAAGACTCGCGCGTGACTTTAGAACGCGGTAAGGTACGTCGCGAAGGGAATCCCCCGAACGACGTTGCAACGAGGAATATCGCCATGAAAACCAAAGCCGCCATTGCCTGGGAAGCGGGCAAGCCCCTGACCATCGAAGAAGTCGATCTGGAGGGGCCGCGCGCGGGCGAGGTGCTGATCGAGGTCAAGGCCACCGGCATCTGCCATACGGACTACTACACGCTCTCCGGCGCCGACCCGGAGGGGATCTTCCCTGCCATTCTCGGCCATGAAGGTGCGGGCGTGGTCGTGGACGTCGGTCCCGGCGTCACCACGGTGAAGAAAGACGATCACGTCATTCCGCTGTACACGCCCGAGTGCCGTCAGTGCAAGTTCTGCCTGTCGCGCAAGACCAACCTCTGCCAGGCCATCCGCAGCACGCAGGGCCGCGGCCTGATGCCGGACGCCACGTCGCGCTTCTCGCTCGACGGCAAGCCCATCTTCCACTACATGGGCACCTCCACCTTCTCGAACTACATCGTCGTGCCGGAAATCGCCGTGGCGAAAGTGCGCTCCGATGCGCCGTTCGACAAGGTCTGCTACATCGGCTGCGGCGTGACCACCGGCGTAGGCGCGGTCGTCTATTCCGCGAAGGTCGAAGCGGGGGCGAACGTCGTGGTGTTCGGCCTTGGCGGTATCGGCCTGAACGTGATCCAGGGCGCGAAGATGGTCGGCGCCGACAAGATCATCGGCATCGACATCAATCCGGGCCGCGTCGAGCTCGCGAAGAAATTCGGCATGACGCACTTCATCAATCCGAAGGAAGTCGAGAACGTCGTCGACGCCATCGTGCAGTTGACCGATGGCGGCGCCGACTACTCGTTCGAGTGCATCGGCAACGTCACGACCATGCGTCAGGCACTGGAGTGCTGCCACAAGGGCTGGGGTCAGTCGTTCATCATCGGCGTGGCGGCGGCCGGTCAGGAAATCAGCACGCGCCCGTTCCAGTTGGTCACGGGCCGCGAGTGGAAAGGCTCCGCGTTCGGCGGCGCACGCGGGCGCACCGATGTGCCGAAAATCGTCGACTGGTACATGGAGGGCAAGATCAACATCGACGACCTCATCACCCATACCTTGCGTCTCGATCAGATCAACGAAGGCTTCGACCTGATGAAGCGCGGCGAGTCCATCCGCTCGGTCGTGCTGTATTGATCGCGGGAGGGGCGAACGGATGGCGGCGTGGCGCCCGCGCCGCCTGAAATCGCAAGCGAAGTCATACGCGCCAATATTCCTGTCTCGTTTCGTTACACGATACTGAAAACCAACGATGGCAGGCGTCGGTCGAACCGGACGGAAAGACTTCGGGCGGGTTATCGCTGCCTGACGGCGATGCCGTCAAGCTGCGCCGCCGACATAGGGAGACCGACATGAAACCATGGACCTTACCGCTCGTCCTTGCCGGGGCGGCCGTGATGACGGCGGTGCCGGAGGCGGCGTCCGCGCAGTCGGGACAGGCGGTTGTCAACACGCTGGCCAACGTGCGCGCGGGTCCGGCGGCTGAATATCCCGTTGTGGCGCAGGCCGCAGCCGGCATGCCGGTGACCGTGTATGGCTGCCTGTCCGGTTACACGTGGTGCGACATCGGCTTGCCGGGCACGCGCGGCTGGATCTATGCGGGTTTGTTGAGCTATCCGTACCAGGGCAACCCGGTGCCGGTGCTCAACTACGGCACGGCGATCGGGTTGCCGATCATCACTTTCTCCATCGGCTCGTATTGGGGCAGCCATTACCGCAATCGTTCGTGGTATCACGATCAGCGGTATTGGCACCGGCCGCCGCATTGGGGTGGGCCGGGACCACGCCTGCCGGGTCATTATCCGGGACCGGGCCACCGGCCGCCGGGGATGGGCCATGGACCGGGACCGCGG
The DNA here is from genome assembly GCF_000815105.2 of Pandoraea pulmonicola. NCBI lineage: Bacteria > Pseudomonadati > Pseudomonadota > Betaproteobacteria > Burkholderiales > Burkholderiaceae > Pandoraea > Pandoraea pulmonicola. Next base: position 4,984,350 of record NZ_CP010310.2, read on the forward strand.
CCGCCGGGCCACGGAGCGGGTCCGGGCTCCTGGCCTCCGGGTCATGGCGCGGGTTCGGGGCCGGGGCGTCCGCCGGGACATGGCGCGGGGCCAAGGCTGCCGAGGGGAGGACATGACGGGTATGGCGGGCGTGGCGGAGGTCATGGTGGAGGGCATGGAGGCCGCCATCCGGGCGGCGCCCCAGGCGGCCCAAATCAATGAGACGCCAAGGGACGACGTAGGGCAAGCCGTATGAAGTGGGCGGTGGTTGTGGGGGGTGAGATGGGCGGACGTTATCGGTGCCCTGACGGAGCGACTTTGAGGTGGAGCGGAGTCAGGGTACCGGTAACGTCCGCGGCCCGGGCGTCTGAGCGGGTGGGAAAGTGATGAGCGGGTTGTGGGTTTCGCTGGCCAGCTTCCGATAAACTCCTGATAAGCCTCAACACGCCCCCCAAATTCAGCAATCGCTGCACGCACCTCCTGAAAAACGCTTAAAATGTGAGCAATTCCGGCCAGGCGGGGGTGCCGATCAGGCGCCGATGGCCGGACTGCAGGACAGCGAGCCATGGCCCGAGCGACGCGCACGAGTTTGCGTACCCGGGCATTCAGCATCAATCAAGACCCTTCAGCAGACCTTTCTCCGGTGTGCCGTCGCGTAGCCGCGATGGTCACGGCAGTCCGGCAGGATCCTCCGTAAGTCTCGATCGTGTTCGTCCCGCCCTGGCGTGCCATGCGCACGCCGTGGTTGCCTATCGCCATGCCGCAGCCGGCGCGCGTCATCCGCGCACGCCGGCGCGGCGAGGACTCCAGTGCGCCGTTGTGGCGCCGGCCGCGTTTGGTGCATGGACGAAGCTCGCATCCCTGTGGCGATCCGCCAGGCATGGGAACGAGCGGCCACAAGCCCGGGGTGCCTTTGCGGCCAGGTCGCGGGACACGTCTCCCGTGGAATTCCCGATGGCGCGCGCGACGCGAACGCCGGGGGCATACGTTGCAGGAACCTTTTGCAGTTCATGAGTCTTTTTCGTACCAAAAACATCGAGAGCATGCTCGCTGCCGGCCGTACTGGCAGCCTGCGCAAAGTGCTTGGCCCGGTCGATCTCGTCCTGATGGGCATCGGTGCCATCATCGGCACCGGCATCTTCGTGCTCACCGGCACCGGCGCCCTCACCGCGGGCCCCGCCCTCACCCTCTCCTTCATCATTGCGGCCACCGCATGCGGTTTCGCCGCCCTGTGCTACGCCGAATTCGCCTCGACCATTCCCGTCTCCGGCTCCATCTACACCTACAGCTACGCCACCCTCGGCGAAATCGTCGCGTGGATCATCGGCTGGGATCTGATGCTCGAATACGGGCTGGCGTCGTCGGCCGTCTCCGTGGGCTGGTCCGGCTACTTCCAGTCGCTCGCCGCCGGCTTCGGTCTGCACCTGCCCAATGCCATCACGGCGGCACCGGGCAGCGTGCCGGGCGTGACCACCTTCATCAATCTGCCCGCCGTCGTGATCATGTTGCTCATCACGTGGGTGCTGTCGCATGGCGTGCGCGAGTCCGCGCGCATCAACAACCTCATGGTGGCGATCAAGATCAGCGTGGTGCTGCTGTTCATCGCGGTGGGGGTCTGGCACGTCAAGCCGGCCAACTGGACGCCGTTCATGCCATTCGGCACCAGCGGCATGTTCAACGCCGCCGCGCTCGTCTTCTTCGCGTTCATCGGCTTCGACGCCGTCACGTCCGCCGCCGAAGAAGTGCGCAACCCGGGGCGCGACCTGCCCATCGGCATCATCGGCTCGCTCATCGTGTGCACGCTGCTCTACGTCGCGGTGGCCGCCATCATGACCGGCATCGTGCCCTTCGCACACTTCGCCGGCATCGACCATCCCGTCTCGCTCGCGCTGCAGTACGCCGGCCAGAACTGGATCGCGGGCTTCGTCGATCTGGGCGCTATCCTCGGCATGACCACCGTCATTCTGGTGATGACCTACGGTCAGACCCGCATCACCTACGCCATGTCGCGCGACGGCCTGCTGCCGCCCATGCTCTCGAGCATCCATCCGACGCACAAGACGCCGTTCGCCGGTACGTGGATCATCGGCGTGGTGTTTGCCGTCATCGCCGGCTTCGTGCCGCTGGACGTGCTCGCCGAGCTCATCAACATCGGCACCCTGTCGGCATTCGCCCTCGTGTCGGTCGCCGTGCTGGTGCTGCGCCGCACGCGCCCCGATCTGCCGCGCGCGTTCCGCGTGCCGGGTGCGCCGGTCGTACCGCTCGTCTCCGCCGGACTGTGCCTGTTCCTGATGGCGCACCTGCAAGCGGCCACGTGGATCGCCTTCGTCGTGTGGCTCGCCATCGGCCTGGTCATCTACTTCTCGTACGCGCGTCGCAACGCCGTGCTGCACAAGTATGACGCCGAGGCTGTCCCGTCCGCACAACAGCCCCAGCCCTGAATCTCCTCACCGACCGACCCGCCTCGCGCCCCGGCGCGAGAGCGCGTATAGTCCGGCACAGGCGCGCGCCGTCACCGATCCGCTTCGCGATCTCCCGCTGCGGCGCGCGCCGCCCGCCTCCCATGGCGGGTCGCGTCATCCTGCCTCCTGCAAGCGTTGGTCCGTAGTTCCCTTGCTTCAGTGGCTTCACATCCCTGCAAAGGAAAAAGAACATGCGCCGCTATGTCCTGCTCGCTGCCGTACCCGCCGCCTTTGCCGCGGGCTTCCTCGCTTCCCATTCGATGCCGAGCGCGAACGCGCAAAACGCGCAAGCAAGCGCCCTCGCGGCGCAGATCATCGACGTCGGCGCCATGACCGACGAACAGATCGGCAAGCTCGTGCCCAACGTCGGCACGCTTCGCACGAAGACACTCGTCGCCACGCCCAACGGCACCGTCGCGGTACAGAGCGGCAACGTGCCGCGCCACACCCATCAGGAGGCGGACGAGATTCAATACGTGATTTCCGGCAGCGGCACCTTCTGGCTGGGTGATCAGCAGCGCGAAGTGCATCCGGGCGACCTGATCGTGATCCCGCGCGGGACCGTGCATGCCGGCTCGCAGAACACAAGCAGCGAGTTCAAGGTGCTCGCGATCAAACTGCCGCCGCAAGCGCCGAACGACATTCAGTTCGTGAAATGACAGAAGCCGTGCGGCTCAGCCGAAATTCCGGTTGAGCCACACCGCGCCATATCCGAGCGCAAACATCGTCAGCAGCAACGGGATGGAAATGCGCAGCACCTGGATGACGAGCGGGCGAGGCGGCAGACTCTCGTCCTGCGGCATGCGTCCGGCCTCGTGCAATGCGCCCGTGCACAGCGCGGCGGCCACGGCGCTCGCGAACACCCAGAACGTCTGGTTGTAGAGCAACGCGACGAGCAGCAGCGTCAACGCGACGTTGCGACCGTGGTAAATGAGATTGACAGCAGTACGAAAGGCTTGCGGCGACATATTCGTAGAGCGCCGGTGCATACGGTGCGACCGGACCGGCGCGAAGGTCTTGTTATTCGTCCTTGAGTCTGCGGCGCACCCGCGGTGCGCCGCGCCCCTCGAAAGCGGCGAAGGCAACCCAAGCTTAAACAGGCTTAACGGCTTTCGCCAGCGTAGTCTTTAACTTGCGAGATACCGGCCGCATGCCGCGACGGCGCACGGCGTCAACTCATACCTCGGGGCGATGCCCGGCGACATGGGGATGCGGTATGCTCCCCGGCATGACTTTCCCCGCCTCTCCCCCCAATTCCGGTGACGCCCCCGCAGACGCCGACGGCGCGCCCGGGCGCAGTGTCTACGTCATCGTGGCGCACCCGCGCTGGCGCGACTCACGCGTGAACCGTCGGCTGCTCGCCGCCGCACGCAGCATTGCCGGCGTCGACGTCAACGATCTCTATTCCACCTATCCCGACTTCAGCATCGACGTGGCCGCCGAGCAGCGGCGGGTCGCCCGTGCCGACCTGATCGCGCTCGTGCACCCGATCTACTGGTACAGCATGCCGCCGTTGCAAAAGCTCTGGCTCGACGAAGTACTGTCGTGGGGATGGGCTTACGGCCACGGCGGCCACGCCCTCGCCCACAAGGACCTGTGGCTCGTGGCGAGCACCGGCGGGCCGCACGCCAGCTATCGCGCCGAGGGCTATAACCAACACGACTTCGCGGACTTCCTGCCCGCCTACGAACAGACGGCGCGGTTGTGCGGCATGCGCTTTCTGCCGCCGCACGTATTCTACGGCGCGCGGCGCAGCGACGACGCCGCGCTCGACGCCCACGTGAGCGACTTCGCCGGGCGACTCGCCACCTACCCGCAATGGCCCGAACTGATTTCGATGGCCGAGGCGCCCGAATGCGGGGACATTCCCGTGGCGGATCGTCCGCGCTGCCAGACCGGCGTGGCCGACGCCGTGGCGCCGTCGGCATCCGATGACGAGATCGTTGGCACCGGGAAGGGGGTCTGATGGAACACGTTCCGGCCTGGCTACTGGCCAGTCTCATCTATCTCGCGGCAGCGGTGATCGTCGTGCCGCTGTCCCGCGCGCTGGGCCTGGGCGCGATCATCGGCTATCTCGCGGCGGGGATCGCCATCGGTCCGTGGGGTCTGGGGCTGGTCTCCCGCGTCGAAGACGTGCTGCACTTCGCCGAGTTCGGCGTGGTGCTCATGCTCTTTCTCGTCGGCCTCGAACTGGAGCCGCGACGCCTCTGGAATCTGCGCCGGCCGATCTTCGGCTGGGGCGCCGCGCAGGTGCTCGGATGCGCCGTGCTGCTCTTCGCGGCCGGCATCGCGCTCGGTGCACCGTGGCGCATCGCGCTGGTGGCCGCACTCGGCCTGGCGCTGTCGTCCACCGCCATCGCGCTGCAGGTCATGGCCGAGCGCAACCTGCTCGCCACCCCGAGCGGACAGGCCGGGTTCTCGATTCTGCTGTTTCAGGACGTCGCCGCCATCCCGATCCTCGCGTTGCTGCCGCTGCTCGCCGATTCGGTCGACAGCCGCATGCTGACCGGCACCGAGCGCGCGTTCGAAGCCTTGAAGATCGTCGGCGTGATCGCCGCGATCATCCTCGGCGGGCGGCTCGCCCTGCGCCCGCTGCTGCGCTGGATCGCCAACAGCCGCACGCCGGAAATCTTCACGGCCGCGTCGCTGCTGCTGGTCGTCGCCATCGCCGCGCTGATGCAGTGGGTCGGACTGTCGATGGCGCTGGGCGCCTTCCTCGCGGGCGTGCTGCTCGCCGAAAGCGAATACCGGCGCGAACTGGAAACCGACATCGAGCCGTTCAAGGGATTGCTGCTCGGCCTGTTCTTCATTGCCGTGGGCATGAGCATCGACTTCGGCGTGCTGCTCGCGCAACCGCTGCGCATGATCGCCGTGGTGGTGGGCTTCATGATCATGAAGGGGCTGGTGATCCACGGTCTGGCGCGCACGATGCGACTGCCGTACCAGGAGCGGCCGATCTTCACGCTGCTGCTGGCCCAAGGCGGCGAATTCGCGTTCGTGGTCTTCCAGTCCGCGGGACCGCAGGTGCTGCCGCCGGCAGTGTCGTCGTTCCTGATCGGTGCGGTGGCGCTGTCGATGCTCGTCTCGCCGCTGCTGCTCGTGGCCATCGACAAGTGGCTGTTGCCGCGCTACAGCGTCAAGGGTTCGCCACGCATGGAGGAAATCTCCGAGCCGCAGTCGGCCAACGTCGTGATCTGCGGCTTCGGGCGTTACGGGCAGATCGTGGGCCGTGCGCTGGTGCCGCAAGGCGTGTCCATCACCGTGCTCGACCATGATCCCGACACCATCGAGAGCCTGCGTCAGTTCGGGTTTCGCGTGTTCTACGGCGATGCCACGCGGCTCGACCTGCTGCGCATCGCCGGGGTGGCGAGCGCGCGCGCCGTGGTCGTGGCCGTCGACGACGCGGACCAGTCGCTCGAGATCGTCGACCTGATGCGCGAGCACTTCCCGCACGTGCCCATCGTGGCGCGAGCGCGCAACGTCGGCCATCTTTTCCAGCTTCGCGATCGCGGCGTGCAGCACATCGAGCGCGAAGTCTTCGAGTCGTCGCTGCGCAGCGCCCGTTCGGTGCTCGAAGCGCTGGGCTGGCCGGCGGCCGAAGCACGCGAGGCGACGATGGCATTTCGCCGGGCGAACCTGCAACTGACCGACGAGATGTACCCGACGTACCAGGATCGCAACAAGATGATCGCGACGGCCAAGGAAGGCCGCCGTCAGTTCGAGGAGCAGATGACGCGCGAGCGCGAACAGCGTCGCGCGCAACGGCAGGTCACGTTCGGCTGGGACGACGACACGGTGCCCGACACGACGCCCACGCCATCGTCGCCGCCAACCTCATCGGCTTCATCGGGCAAGCCCGACAGCACGGCCGACGACCGGCGCATGTGAACATCGTGCGCCGGCGCGATGGGGTGACTGTGAGGCGCTAGGCCTCGATATTGAGAAATCGCGGATACCGACCGCTGCCGTTGCCGGAGGGTTCGTCGTAGCGCACGCGGGCGAGCGCCAGACGATACGCCGAGCGAGCGATGTCGGACGGCTCTCCGATTCTTGACCACAGCGCCTGATCGAGTTCCGCAATTTCAAGCAGCAGGCATCGCATGTCGTGTGGCAATTCGTAGCGCTGCACGATGTCGCACATCAGATTGGCCGTCACAACCGCGAGTAAACGTCGGCGGTCAATCGCGCTGCCGGCAACTTCGACCCGATCCTTCAACTGCGAGAGGAGCGCGCCCCCCGCCTGAGCACTCACGCGAAGCGTGGCCGCGGGCAATGCAAGGGCCGTAATGTAGAACGCGTCGTCGGGCTGAAACGCCTCCAGTTTCAGTGTCACATCCCGCGCCTTGTGAAGAATCGCGCGCTGCCGCATGAGCCTGCCTTGTACCGACGCGGGTAGACTCGGGAAGGTACTGTGAAGGCGGACGTAGTATCCCTCGCCGGATTCCCAGTCCCCGAGATGCTCCGCGTCGATATGACAGGCAAGCGCGGACAACTCAATCAGGTCTCCGACGAGCGCGCGACTCGCCAGATAGGCATGCAGTGCATCCCTCGTGTTTTCTGGGGAGGCGGTATGCGCCTTCCAGCATTGGGCGATGAAGTCGGCAAACGCCGGGCTCGATGGCAATGCGATGAACGTTTTTTCCATCCGTGACTCCTGTTCGATGCGAATGACCAACCGGCATGGTTGACCTGTCGTCGAGTGTGAGTTGTCGGCCACAGGCCGACCAGTGCAGAATGTGGAATCGAACATTGCGTTATGCGCCTGGTATGAAACGCCAATCGTGGACGTCCGTGGATCTCAATTTGCTGAAAGCCTTCAGCGTGCTCGTGTCGGAGCTGAGTGTCGCCGCCGCCGCTCGACGGCTGAATCTGAGTGAATCGGCGATGAGCCGAACACTCGGTCGAGTCCGGGAGGCATTCGGCGACCCGGTGCTGGTTCGCGCAGGACGCTCGTTGGTCCCGACCCCGCGAGCGTTATCGTTGCAAGCGAAGGTCAACGAGATGCTCGAGGCTGCCCAGGAGATTTTCCGGGCCGATGAACCTCCGAATCCCGCGGCGCTCGAGCGCACGTTTACGATTCAATGTAACGAGGGGTTTGTCGTGGAATTCGGGGCAAAGCTGCTTGGCATCGTGAGAGCATCGGCGCCCAAAGTTCGATTGCGCTTTGTGACTCAGAGGGAAAAGAGTGCGGAAGCATTGCGCGAGGACTTTGCCGACGTGGAAATTGGCGTGCTCGGGAGAAGCGGTCCGGAGATTCGTTTGAAGACGCTACTGAGAGATCGCTTCGTCGGCGTGGTTGCACCGGATCATGCGCTGGCGAAGCGCGGGCACGTCAGCGTGAGCGACTACGTATCCCATGAGCACGTCAGCGTGTCGCGCCGTGGACTCGTCGATGGGCCCATCGACAATGCGTTGCGCGAGAACGATGTCGTTCGGGATATCGCGGCGGTCGTTTCCAGTTTTCCTGCTGCCTTGGCGATGGCGCGTGACAGTGAACTCATCGCCAACGTGCCGTTTCGCCAGACGGCATTCGCGCGAAAGGGGATGCACACCTTTGAGCTGCCATTCGAGACCCCGCAGGTCGTTGTCTCCATGATGTGGCATCCCAAGGTCGACGCAGACGCCGCCCATCGATGGTTGCGAGACTGCCTGCAATTGGCGTGCGAGGAATGAGGGGGCGTTGCTTCGTCTGGAACGATTCCTGAGACCCGGGCCCCAGAGATGAAACGCCCCGCCACCGTGCTCACATGGCCCGGGCGAATCCGTCGAACGGACGGAAATGGCCGTCTGCCGGCACGGTCGCATCGGCACGCAGGCGCGCTTCGGCATCGGCGCCCGCAAGGCCGCGATAGTACAGGTGCACGGCGATAGCCGCCGAATAGCGGCGAATTTCGACCAGCGCGAGGTGAGCATGCTCGGCCGACGTGAACATCAGATAAGGCGACTCCTGTTCGATGAGTCCCGCGACCTGATGCAGCCCGTGGCGGTGCAGAACCTCCGCGAGTTCGTCGCGGCTGCGGTGCGTGTTCGCATCGGTGGTCGGGTACATCATGCGCAGCAGCGCGAGCGGATGTTCGGCGCAGGCCAGCGAGAGCGCCTGCACGACAGCGTGACTGTCGAGCGCCGTGGCCACGGCGTCACCTTCGGGACGATGCTGCGGAAAGAGTTGCTCAAGGGTCAGCGTCATGATGAGTCCAGTGCAAGAAAGCTGCAAAACTGCGACAGCGGATTCCACAGTCTAGTGAGTCGGAAACGCCCGATAAACACCGCGGCGTGAAGACCTGCGTTGCGCGCGCCGCAACAATTACCGGATATTTCTTGCGCATCGGGACGCCTTGCGACCGACGCTACACGGCGCTCCCTCATCGCTTGATGATATGATTTTCGCCGACGCCGATGAGACTCATACCTGATGCGATATCCCGAAACGATGTCCGACACGCTGGCAATTGCCATCACCGAGGCCGACCATGTCATGCGCCACTGGCAATACGACATCGATGGCCAGATTGAAATTGGTTCGGACTCCCACAAGCGCATGTTCTGCCACATGCTGCTCGAGTCGCATAATCCATACAAGCCCGCGATCATCGACTGGCCGGTGCTGCCGCCGGACGCGCTCAAGCGTCTGACGGCCCTCCCCATCTGGGACATTGCCGTGCAGACGGAAGGCCGCGCCTCGATTCGCGTCGCCACTTACGCCGCGTCTGTGCAAGACCCGCTGCTGCGCAAGGCCATCGCCATGGACGGCGACGAGGAGGCCCGTCACAAGGTGGTGCTGTCGCGGCTCGTCGAGGCTTATGGCATAGAACTGGCCCCCGAACCCGCCTATCCACCGCCCAGGAACGCCGAATGGGCGTGGATGAAGACCGGCTTCAGCGAATGCATCGACAGCTTCGTCGCGTTCGGTCTGTTCCGCTCGGCGCAGCGTTCCGGCTACTTCCCCGAGGCGCTCGTGGAGACCTTCGAGCCGGTCATCCAGGAGGAAGCGCGCCACATCCTGTTCTTCACCAACTGGGTCGCGTGGCATCGCCATAACCTGCCGCGCTGGAAGCGGCCGTGGTTCTATGCGCGTGTCGTGGCCGTATGGATCACGCTGATCTGGGAGCGTCTGGCGATCGCGCGCGGCATCGACACCGACGGCGTGGCGCGCGACTCCAACTTCCTCGTGACCGGCACGGCCGATATCGGCGAATCGCTCAAGCCGCGCGAGCTGATCAAGCTGTGTCTGGAAGAAGATGCGCGCCGCATGGAAGGCTACGACAAGCGCCTGCTGCGCCCGACGTTCGTACCGAGGCTCGCACGCCTCGCGCTGCGCTTCATGAGAGGCTGAGCGGCTAAGCACCTGGGCGAACCGATGAAGAAAAGCCGCCCCGGGCTCACGCTCGGGACGGCTTTCTCATTGCAGCTTCATGCCGGGGGCACGATCGTTCGATCAGCTGCCTTGGCTCACGTCCAGTTCGCCGGCGGCACGGGCGCGGGCCAGTTCCTGCTTCACGTCGGCACGCGACACGTTCGAGCCCTGCGACACGACGATCGGGTAGTTGACGTCGTTCTCTGCCATCAAGCCTTCCGCGCGAGCCTGCGCCAGCTCGGTCTTCACTTCGGCGCGGCTCTTGACCGAGCCCGAGGCGACATACACCGGGTAGTCGGCGTCGCCGTGCGGGATCAGGCATTGCGCACGGGCCTGCGCCAGATCGGCGAGCACGGCGGCGCGCGTGAGCGGCTGACCTTGCGAAGCGACTTCGGGGTAGTTATTGCCGTTTTCGGCGGCAAAGCTGCCGGCAGCACCCAGCGAAGCCACGGCGGCAATAAGGGCGATTGCGATGTTCTTGCGGTTCATTTTCCTAACTCCTGTCTAGTTGCGACGACTTTGTTTTGAATTGCGCCGTCGATGGAAGGAAGTCTAGGACTGCGCATTGCAATGAAAAACGCGATATTCGTTCACGAACTATTGCGACTTTCGATGAGAATCAACGCACCAAATCGGTGCAACCCACCAAGCACAAACGCCGCAGCGCGCCAATGCGATGGCGGGCTGCGGCGTCGGCGGAACGCTTTCCGGTGAGACGAGCGGCTTAATCGACGAGCGATGCGCCGAGGGCGTCGAGCAGGAAGTTCGAGCCGCGCTCGCGCGAGCCAGCGTCGTCGTAGCCGTCGAAGAAGGCGCCCTGCTCCGTCATGACGACGTGCGTACCGCCATCGCGCGGCCTGAGTTCGAAAGTTGCCAGCGACGCCGAGATCTTGCGCTCGTCGAGGTGCATCTCGTACGCGTAGACGACGCGCACGTCGGGCACGACGTCGAAGTACACCGCGTCGAACGTCGACACCATGCCGCTCGACCAGCGTGCGCGGGCGCGCTCGGTTCCGCCCGGGCGCACGTCCATCGTGCGCTCGATCAGCGTGAGGCCGTCGCCGCGCGCGAACCAGCGGTCCTTGGCTTCACGCTCGGTCAGCGCGCGGAACACCCGCGACGGCGAAGCCGGATACTGGCGCTCGATGCGGAAACTGCCGTGCACCACACTGCGCTGCGTGGGCGCGTCGAGCTCGCGCAACACCTCGCGGCCGAGCTTGTCGAGCGTCTGCTTCCAGCCTTCGCCTGCGCCCTCGGGCATCCACGCATAGGCGGGATCATGCACGGTGTAGCGTTGCTCGACCTCGAGCCGGGTGCCGTCGGCAACATCCGCGAACGTCGCCGTCGTCAGCGCGCCGAACAGCGCGTGCCCCTTGGCGTCGCTCACATCCATCTCGATCACCAGACGCTTCAGATCGTCGATTTCGACGAAACGGCCGCGAATCCAGTGCGACTCGCCTTCGGGCGACTGCATGCGCAACTCGAACACGCCGCCCACGCGGGGCTCGACCGTGGCTTCGGGCACCGTGTAGCCGAGCGGGCAGAACCAGCGCTTGACGGCATCCGTCGTCGTCCACGCGCGGAACACCGTCTCGCGCTTGGCGGCATACGTCCGGCCGACGCTCAACGGGCGTGGCGAGCCGGCGGCCTTTACTTCACTTGCTGTCCTCATGAACTTCTCCTTCGGGCGGCAGGCTGGCCAGATACTCGCCCAAACGGTCGAGATGGCCTTCCCACTCGTGACGACGCTGATTGATCCATCGCTCCGCGAGGCTCAGCGCCTGGGGTTCGATCCGGCACGTGCGCACACGGCCGGTCTTTTCCGTACGCACCAGGCCGGCGCTTTCGAGCACGGACAGGTGCTGCATGACCGCCTGCAACGACATCGACAGCGGCTGCGCGAGCGCACTCACGGACGCGGGTCCCTGCGCCAGCCGCGCGAGCATCGCGCGACGCGAGGTATCGGCCAGTGCCTGGAAGGTCAGATCGAGGGCGTTGTCATGGTCAAGCATGTACTTGAGTATAAAGGTTCACGAAAGTAAAGCAAGGACTTTAGTATTAAAAATTTCAGGTGACGATGTGGTGATCGCGCGGCCGCACCCGGGCCGTGTGCTGACGGTGAAGGATTTCGCGCAGCGACTGCTCGATGGTTTCGGTCATGGCGTCGAGCGCCAGATCGTTCGCCTCCAACCCGAAAGGCTCCTCGATCTCGGCGCTGACGGCTTCGAGCGCGAAGAAGGTATAGGAGATGAAGGCGACGATCACTGGCGTCATCGGCCCGATGGAATCGACCAGGCCGAACGGCAGCAGCACGCTGTAGAGATACGTCACGCGATGCAGGATCACGCCGTAGGTGAACGGAATCGGCGTGGAGGCGATCCGCTCGCAGCCGCCGATGGCGTCGCCCATGCGGTCCAGATGCATCTCCATGACCTGTGCGAGCGGTGCGTCGATCTGGCTTTCGAGCCGCCGTTCGCGCAGCCATTCCCCCGCCATGAGCAGGATCGCGATCGGCTTGAACTGCTTGCGCGCGAGGCACGCCACGTCCTCCGGCGACAGCAGGCGCTCGAAGTCGGCGCGCGCGTCGGTGCCGCGCAATTGGTGGCGCATGCCGTGCACGAACGCGATCAGATAAGCGACGAAACGCGGCGAATCGGACGTGTCGGAGATCAGCGTCATCGACTGACGCGCCAGCGCGCGGGTCTCGTTGAGCACGCTGCCCCACAGCACACGCGCCTCCCAGTACCGGGCATAGCTCGTGGTATTGCGAAAGCCGAGGAAGATCGCTAGCGTGATGCCGATGAGCGAGAACGGCACGAACGTGAGCGGGATCTTCCATTCGAAGATGCGGCCGTGCGCGACGGTCACGAGAATGGAAATGATCGTGGTGAAGACGAGCTGCGGGGCGATCTTGGGCAGGATCGAGCCGCGCACGACGAAAAGCATGCGCAGCCAGTGCAGATTGGGACGGACGATCATGATGACGAAGAGGCTCGCGGAGCAAGCGAAAACAGGCCGTTGGGGGAGCCGTTGCGCCGCGATGATACGCCCATATCGGCAGGTTTGAAATGGTCGTGGTCGATACCGTCCCACTACAGGACGAAACGCCCGTCGGCCGCGAGACCGACGGGCGTTTCCCCTGTTTGCCGCCGCGCCACCGCGCCGGGCCTACTTCACATCCAGCGCCTGCGCGAGCGTGACCGGATCCTGGAAGATGCTCGAGAAGTCGAGCGCCCCGTGTCCATTGGCGCGATGCACCTCGAAGATGCGGCGCGCCAGATCGCCGAGCGGCGTGGCAACGTTGCTGGCCTCGGCGGCCCCATGCGCGAGGCGCAGGTCCTTGGCCATCAGGTCGGTGGCAAAGCCGCCGGTGTAGCCGCGCGAGGACGCCGCATTCTCCATCACGCCGGGGCACGGATTGTAGACCTCCAGCGTCCAGTTGCGGCCCGAGCTCTGCTGCATGACCACCGAGAGCACCTTCGGATCGAGGCCGTTGGCAATGCCCAGACGCAGCGCCTCGCTCGTGCCCGCCATCAGGATGCCCAGCAGCATGTTGTTGCACAGCTTGAGCGTCTGACCGGCGCCGAGCGGGCCGCCGTGGTGGATGGCCCGTCCCATGCTGCCGAGCAGCGCTCGCATGCGCTCGACGAGCGCGGCGTCGCCGCCGACCATGAACGTGAGCGTCCCGGCCGCGGCCCCGGCCGTACCGCCCGAGACCGGCGCGTCGAGCAGCGGCGTGCCCGGGCGCGCGAGCTTGGCCAACTGACGCGGGATCTCCGGGGGCACCGTACTGCTGTCGATCAACACGGCGTCTGCCGGGGCGTTGGCAAGCACGCCCTGCTCGCCGCCGTAGGCCGCCAGCACGTGCTCGCCGGCGGGCAGCATCGTGATGACCACCTGCGCGTCGCGCACGGCGTCGGCAATCGACGCGGCCGCCGTGCCGCCCGCGGACGCGAGCCGCTCGACGGCGGCGCCGGACAAATCGAAACCGCGCACGGCGTGCCCTGCCCGGACCAGGTTGGCGGCCATCGGCCCGCCCATGTTGCCCAGGCCGATGAACGCGACGCGCAAGGCGCCTTGCTGTGTTTCCGTAGCCATCGTCTGTCTCCCGAAAAGGCGCGCGTTACTTCAGCGTGATCGTGGTGTTCACGCCGACGGGGCCGGTGCCGCGCGCTTGCCAACGCGCCGTGACGGTCTTGGTCTGCGTCCAGAAAAGGACGGCCTGCTTGCCGTTCGGGCCCAGGTCGCCGAGCTTCGACGCACGCGAACCCGTGAAGCTGAACCACGCCACCGGCACCGGAATCGGCAGGTTGATGCCGACCTGGCCGACGTCGATCTCGTTCTGGAACTGACGCGCCGCACCGCCGTCCTGCGTGAACAGCGCCACACCGTTGCCGTTCGGGTTGGCGTTGACGAACGCGATCGCCTCGTCGAGCGTATCGACGCCGGTCATGCACAGCACCGGTCCGAAGATCTCCTCGCGATAGATCGACATGTCGGCCGTCACGCCATCGAAAATCGTCGGGCCGACGAAGTTGCCTTCCGGCGCTTCCTTGACCGCGTGGCCGCGACCGTCGAGCAGCAGCTTCGCGCCTTCCTCCACGCCGGCGCCGATGAGCCTCTCCACACGTGCACGCGCCTGCTTCGACACCACCGGCCCCAGATCGGCCTTGCGGTCGGTGCCCGGGCCAACCTTCAGCGCACGTGCGCGTTCGACCAGCTCCGGCACCCACTCGCGCGCCTCGCCCACGAGCACCGCCACGGACGTTGCCATGCAGCGCTGACCGGCCGCGCCGAAGGCGGCGCCCAGCAGGTGGTTGATGGCTTGCTCGCGATCGGCATCCGGCAGGATCACGCAGTGATTCTTGGCGCCCATCATCGCCTGGCAGCGCTTGCCGGCCTCCGACGCGCGGCGATAGATGTGCGTGCCGACGTGTGTCGATCCGATGAACGAGATGGCCTTGATGTCGGGGTGATCGCAGATCGCGTTGGCGATGTCCGGTCCGCCGTGCACGACGTTGAGCACGCCCGGCGGCAGACCGGCTTCGAGCGCGAGCTCGGCCAGGCGCAGCGATGCGCTCGGATCCTGCTCCGAAGGCTTGAGCACGAACGTGTTGCCCGTGGCGACGGCCAGCGGGAACATGAAGCACGGCAGCATCACCGGGAAGTTGAATGCGGTGATGCCGGCGCATACGCCGAGCGGTTCGATGAGCGTATATACGTCCACGCCGCCCGCGGCGTTCTGTGCATACTCGCCGAGCTGCAGCGATGCGATCGAGCAGGCGTGCTCCACCACTTCGAGACCGCGGCCGACTTCGCCTT
The DNA here is from genome assembly GCF_000815105.2 of Pandoraea pulmonicola. Lineage (NCBI taxonomy): Bacteria > Pseudomonadati > Pseudomonadota > Betaproteobacteria > Burkholderiales > Burkholderiaceae > Pandoraea > Pandoraea pulmonicola. The sequence continues at coordinate 4,999,467 of NZ_CP010310.2, forward strand.
CGGCGTCGGGCAGCGTCTTGCCGTGTTCGCGCGTGATGAGTTCGGCGAGCTCGCCCGTGTGATCGCGCAACAGTTGCTGGAAGCGCAGCATCACGCGCATGCGGTTCGCCTGCGACGTATTGCGCCACGCCTTGTAGGCGGCCTTCGCCGAGGCCACGGCGGCGTCGAGCTCGTCGGTCGTGGCGAACGGCACGCGGGCAACCACTTCCTGGGTCGCCGGGTTGATGACATCGCGCCACTGCGTCGACTTCGATTCGACGCGCTTGCCGTCGATGAGCAGCGGAATGGTGGGTAGGGACATGACACGCTCTCCTGATCGAACGAATACTGGGATTCGGGGGTTATCGGTGATGGTTTTTTCAGTTTCGGCGGACGGCGGACTGCCCGTGCAAGACGTGCAGCGCCGCCGGCACTTCAAAGATAGGCAATCGAGGCGATGCCTGCTGCCGCGCTCACTTCGGCGCCGAACTCGTCTTCACGAGCGCGCAGCTCGACTTCGACAGCGGCTGGAACGCTTCCGTCGCCGGCACCGTGCCGACCTTCGTGTAGTAGTCCCACGGCCCCTTCGACTCGGCCGGAGACTTCACGCGGAACAGGTACATGTCGTGGATCACGCGACCGTCGGGACGGATCGACGCGTTGTGCATGATCGGATCGCGAATCGGCATTTCGCGCATCTTTTGCGCGACGACCTTGGCGTCGACGCTCTTGGTCGCCGCCACGGCACGCAGGTAATGCAGCACGCTCGAATACACGCCGGCCTGCACCATCGTCGGCTTGAGATCCTTGTACTTCTTCTGGAAGCGGGCCGACCAGGCGCGCGAGGCGTCGTCGTAGTCCCAATAGAAGCCGTCGGTGAACATCAGGCCCTGCGCCGTGTTCAGACCGAGCGCATGCACGTCGGAGAGGAAGACCAGCAGTGCGGCGAGCTTCTGGCCGCGCTGCACGATGCCGAATTCGCGCGCCTGCTTTAGCGCGTTGACGGTGTCCTGGCCGCCGTTGGCGAGCGCCACGACCTGTGCCTTCGAGCTTTGCGCCTGCAGCAGGAACGACGCATAGTCCGACGCGTTGAGCGGATGACGCGACTGCCCGACCACGGTGCCGCCCAGTGCCTTCACGTTATCGGCGGCGTCCTTTTCCAGCGAGTGGCCGAATGCGTAGTCGACGGTGATGAAGTACCACGACTTGCCGCCGTTCGCGACGATGGCCCGCGCCGTGGCGGCCGACTGCGAATACGTGTCGAACATCCAGTGGAAGCCCGTGGGAGAACAGTCTTCGTTGGTCAGCCGCGTGGTTGCCGGACCGGAGAACAGCACGACCTTCTGCTTGTCCATCGCGAGCTTCTGCACGGCGAGCGCGGCAGCCGAGTTGGTCAGGTCGGCGATCGCATCGACGTTGTCGCGATCGAACCATTCGCGCGCCTTGTTGGCCGCGACGTCGGCCTTGTTCTGGTTGTCGGCCGAAACCAGATCGATCTTCATGCCCTTGCACTCGGCGGCGAGGCAGTCGTCAATGGCCAATTGCGCGGCCGCCACGGAGCCCGCGCCGCCCATCGCCGAATACGTCCCCGACATGTCGGTCAGCACGCCCACCTTCACCGGACGGTCCGGCAACTGCGCCATGCTTCCCACCGACGTCACTCCCAAGCCCGCGCCGAGTCCCAGCGCGAGCAGCCACGGCTTGATCTTCATCGCTTGTCTCCTTCAGATCCTTTCAGGTCTCTTATGCTTTCGTCGCCGACGTCTATGCGTGGCGCTCATAAATTGTATTTGTGCGAATTTGCTTTACATAGCGCAAATCTGCATCTACTTTGTGCACAAATACACATAGGAGACCGGGCCATGACCCGCAAGGCGACGATACGGCAGGCGACGGCGACGGGCGCCGCCGGCACTTCGGCGAGTTCCGGCGCCGAACCTCGTCCGGACTGGGACGACCTTCGCTACTTTCTCGAGGTGGCGCGCACGCAGCGTGTGAGTGCGGCGTCGCAGCGGCTCGGCGTCGACCACACGACCGTCTCGCGTCGCGTACGGGCGCTGGAGCAATCGCTCGGCACGCTGCTCTTCGACAAGTCGCGCAACGCTGGCTACGCGCTCACGCCCGAGGGCCAGCAGTTGCTCGTGCATGCCGAACAGATGGAAACCACGCTGCAGTCCGCCTGCGAACAGGTCGCCGGACTGGGGCAGACGCTCTCGGGCCATGTGCGCATCGGTTCAACCGAAGCGTTCGGCACCTACTTCGTCACGCCGGTGCTCTCGCGCTTCCAGCGCGAGTACCCGGCCATCGACTTCGACGTGCTGCCGGTGCCGCGCTTCGTGAGTCTGTCCAAGCGCGAGGCCGATCTGGCCATCACCATCGAGCGCCCGCAGCGCGGCCCTTACGTGTGCAGCAAGCTGTGCGACTACCGTCTGCAGTTGTACGCCACGCCCGGCTATCTCGCGCAGTACGGTGACGTGAGGCGCTTTGGCGACCTTGCCGGACGGCGCTTCATCAGCTATGTGGACGAGCTCTCGTTCAGCAACGAGTTGCGCTATCTGGAAGATGTCGTGCCGGGCGGCAACGTGGTGTTGCGCAGCACGAGCGTGATCGCGCAATACCAGGCCGCGCTGCAAGGCGAGGCGCTCGCGATCCTGCCTTGCTTCATGGCCGCGCAGGACCCGCGCCTCGTGCCGCTGCTGGTCGACGAGGTGGTCGTCACGCGCAGCTTCTGGATCTACTGCCACGAAGAGCTGCGCACGCTCAAGCGCATCACGGTGCTCTGGGACTACCTGCGCGACGCCGCCCAGCGCAACGACGCGCTGCTGCAGGGCCGCGCCGGACAACTGCTGTGGGGCTGATCAGCGAATCTTGCGCTGCTCGTGATCGATCACGGCGGGAATCGCCGCGCGCATGGCTTCGATGAAGCGGCGCAGCCGCGCGGGGTAGTACTTCGCGTAAGGATAGATGATGTACATCGGCAAGGCCGTCGAGCGCCATTGCGGCACGAGCTGAATCAGGCGCCCCTGCGCAACGTCCTCGGCCATCACCCACGACGAGCAAACGCCGACGCCCAGGCCGCGCAATGCGGCACTGCGCAACGCATACAGATTGTCGGTACTCATGCGCGGGTCGAATGTCACGCGCTCGGTCTCGTGCGTCGTCTGGTGCGTGAGCGTGATCTCGTTGCGATAGAACGTGGTGAGCGAGAGCCATGGCAGCGACGCGAGCTCCGACGGATGTTCGGGCATCTCCCGCCCCGCCAGCAGCGCGGGCGACGCCGCCACGATGCGCGGCACGTCGGTGAGCGAGATCGCCACGTTCGAGCCGTCGCGCAGCTCGCCCACGTGGATCGCGCAATCGATACCTTCGGCGATGAAGTCCGGCTCGCGGTCCTGCAGGAACCAGTGGACCTTCATGCCGGCATACCGCTCGAGAAAATCCGCGAGCGGCCCGATCAGCATTTCCTGCCCGAAGGCATGCGGTGCGAGCACTCGCAGCGTGCCCTCGGGATCGTCGCCGGTGCCTCGCAGATCGGCCTCGAACGCTTCCCAGTTCGTCACCAGTTCCTTCGCGCGTGAAAAGCAGCGTTCGCCGTCCTCGGTGAGCTTCATGTGATGCGTGGAGCGTTGCAGCAAGCGCAACCCGAGCGAGCGTTCGAGCATCTGCAGGCGTCGGCTGACGGTGGGCTGCGTGGTGCCGAGCAGCGCCGCAGCCGCCGAGAGGCTGCCCGCCTCGACGATGCGCACGAAGGTCTGCATCAGTTCGACGCGATCGGCGCCCGAGCCCCGGGCAGGACCGGCATCACGGGAGTCCCCTTTCGGGGAGGTCTCCCCTGAAGGGGATGACGAGTGAGGGAGGGAACTTGTCATACGCAACACGTATAAAGGTTGTACGGATTATAGGTCTACCGCTGCACCGCACCAAGCGAGACACTACGCCCCGTACTTTCCTATTGGAGCCTCCCGCATGAGTTCCGCTCAGCTTTCCACCGCCGGTCAGGCCGCCACACGGCCGCAACCGGAGCTTTCCGCCCGCCTGATCCTGTTGCTGGCGACCGGCACGGGTCTGACCGTCGCATCGCTGTACTACGCGCAACCGATGCTCGGCATCATGACCGACGACATCCATGCCGCCAACACGACCGTCGGCTGGGTGCCGACGCTCACCCAGCTCGGCTACGCGCTGGGCATCCTGTTGCTGGTGCCGCTGGGCGACATCATCGACCGCCGCCGCATCGTGCTGATCAAGGGCGCGATCCTGACGCTCGCGCTGCTCGTTGCCGCCGTCTCTCCGGGGATCGGCACATTGCTCGTCGCGAGCCTGGCGATCGGACTGACCGCGACGATGGCGCAGGACATCGTGCCGGCAGCGGCGTCGATCGCACCCGAGTCGATTCGCGGACGTGTCGTCGGCACCGTGATGACCGGCCTGCTGCTGGGCATCCTGCTCTCGCGGGTGGTGTCGGGCTTCGTCGCGGAGAACTTCGGCTGGCGTGCGATGTATGTCGTCGCGGCAGTCAGCGTGGCCGCGTTCGGCGTGGTGGCATGGCGCAGCCTGCCTTCGTTCCATCCCACGACGCAGATGAGCTACGGCCAGTTGATCGGCTCGATCGCGAGCCTGTGGAAGCGCCATCCGGCCCTGCGTCGTGCGGCATTCGCGCAGGGGCTGCTGTCGGTGGGTTTCAGCGCGTTCTGGTCGACGCTGGCCGTGATGCTCCATGAAGCGCCGTTCCATCTTGGCGCGGCCGCTGCCGGGGCCTTCGGCCTGGCGGGTGCGGCCGGTGCGCTCGGCGCGCCGCTGGCCGGGCGTATCGCCGATCGCAAGGGTCCGCAGATCGTGACGCGTCTCGGCGCCGGCCTGGTCGCCGTCTCGTTCGCCGCGATGCTGCTTGCGCCGATGCTCGGCGCCCATGCGCAACTGTGGCTCATCGGGCTGGCCGCCATCGGCTTCGATCTGGGCGTGCAGGTGGCGCTGGTGTCGCACCAGACCATCGTCTACGGCATCGAGCCCGCCGCGCGCAGCCGTCTGAATGCCGTGCTCTTCGTCGGCGTGTTCATCGGCATGTCGATCGGGGCGTTGCTCGGCGCGCAGGCACTGGCGCACTGGGGCTGGACGGGCGTCGCGTCGCTTGCCACGCTGGCCGCACTGGGTGCGCTCACCGTACGGATGTGGCCGGGTACGACGTCGGCGCACTGATGCACTGATTCGCGCTTCGGCAACGCAACGAGAAGGCCGCTTCCCTCGGGAAGCGGCCATTTTTTTGCGACGTGTCGCGGCGCTCAGCGAGCGGACTTCGCCGCCCCCTCCTGCGCGCGCTCGAACAGTTCACCGGCGTCGATACCGTCGAGCCGGAGGCCGAAGCGCTCGCTCAGGATCTGCGCGAGTTGTGCTGCCGAGGCGATGTCGGTCTCGGCGACGACCTCGCCTTGCGACGAGCGCTCGGTCAGTCGGGTATCGAGCAGTGCGATGCGTCCCTGCGGCAGCACGCGGCATGCCATCAGGTGCTGCCGGAAAATCGACTCGGGCGCGCTCGACGTGTACCAATTGCCGAGCTTGTAGTCGATCCACTCGGCTGGCCGTGGCGTGAAGCGGTAGACGGGCAGCCATTTCTCCGACGACTTCACGCTCAGGCGGTACTCGCTCACGGGGGCGCCCTCACCGGTGCGCACGGCGTCGAGCAGGTACGTCTCGAGCACGGTCGACTGCGGCTGTGTCGAATGCAGTCGCAGCGGCGCGGTCAGCGTGACCGAGCCGAAGCCGACGTCGGCCAGCCATGCCTCGCCCTCGAGGTCGACGCGCAACAGCATGTGCGTCAGCGGCGCTTCCACGTCGAACGTCCGGCCCCAAACGACACGGCCGATGAGCGGTGTGACCTGGAAGCCGAGATGCGTGAGCGCGCTCGCGAACAGTGCGTTCTGCTCGAAGCAGTACCCGCCGCGCCCGCCGTCTACCAGCTTGGCCACCACGGACGGCAGATCGACGTCGACCGGGCGCTCCCGGATCGGGTCGAGATTCTCGAACGGGATGGCGAGCGGGTGAAGCGCGTGCACGGCGCGCAGGACGTCGAGCGTCGCCGCACGCGGGCCGGTGTAGCCGATGCGCTGAAAATAGCGCTCCGGATCGAAAGGATGGGACATGACAGGCAGCCTCTCACGGGGTGCGAACATACGCGGAGCCCATACGTTAGCGCATCGGCGCGGCACGCGGACAAAGCCCTGCGGTTCCTCGGGGGGATTGCCGCAGGTTGCCGCAGCAAGCCAGGGTCACCAGACCCTATGACTTCCGGCAGGGACACGCCCGCGCGCACTCGCCGTATCCTTACGCCATTGCGCAGCCTGCGCATTGAACATGCTTTCATGACAACCACGACAAATCCGAACCTCACGAACCTCACCGTCGCCTGCCAATGCGGCGGCGTCACCATGACCCTGTCCGGCGAGCCGGCCGCACGTGCGCTTTGCCACTGCAACGCCTACCGGGACTTCTATGGCAGTCCGATGCTGGCCGCCACGGCCTGGGAGAAATCGCAGGTGTCGTTGACGGGTATGACGCAGCGGTTCTCGCATCCGACGCGCCGGATGACGCGTGAGTTCTGTCCCCAATGTGGCGAGACGCTGCACGGCACGAACCGCCTCGACATGCGCGTCGTGCCGAATGCGCTGCTTGCGCGGGCACACGACGCCACATTGCCGGCTTCCCTGCGGCCGACCATGCATCTGTTCTATCGTCATCGCGTCCTCGACGTGCGCGACAATCTGCCGAAATACCTCGACGGCTGGGACGGCGCCCTGTACGAAGAAGGGACGGACTGACTCGAATGCCGCCGCCGGCGCGGCGGTCATCGTCAAGACTGGCGACGACCGCCCATGCGTTGGCGATCAGCCGTTGGATTCGCAGAAGCGGATGCGATTGTTGAACGGATCCGTCACCGTCATCTGCTTGCCCCAGTCGAGTTCTTCGATGCCGGGGTTCATGTTCGGGTAACGCTTGCCGCTCAGCTCGCGCTGATAGGCCTCCACGCCGCGCATGTACACGAACGTCGTGGCGCCCGGGCTGGCGTCGCCGAAATGGCCGGACAGATGCAGCGTCATGCCCGCGCGCGAAACCTGGCAATACAGCGGTAGACCGTCGGCGAAGCGATGCTCCCAGTCGAGCCGAAAACCGAGGAAGTCCACGTAGAATTCGCGCGCCTTGGCTTCGTCGAAGATGCGATGGATCGGCGCGACGGTGTCGAACGCGATGCCGTCGCTCGTCGCGGAGGCGAGTTTTGCGGCCAGCACGTTCCAGTCCGCGACGCCGAACTGTGCGGCAACGGATTCGAGGGCCTGTGCGTGGGAAATGTCGATGCCCTCGCGCGCGAGACGTTCGCGCAGGGACTTGGCCATGACTTTGGCGTCGAGGTAGGTTCGCATGTTTGCCATCCTTGGTGATGTTCGGCGGCGACGATTTCGATCAGTGCTCGCGTTGCTGATGCGCGTCGCCTGATGAACGGGACGGACATGCGACCTGCGATGCTTTCACCGTGCCCGGCAAGCGGGTGCGAGCGGCAGGCAGCATCGGCCTTGACGGCGATTCTAGCAGCAAACTGCGCCGGCACGGCGACGCCGCGGTCGCCTTGAAGCCATGACGGAAGGCGATGCCGAAATGCGATGACTGCGCGCCGAATTCCGCATTGGCCGCCGCCGCGGGGCGTCGGTATAGTGGCGCAGGTTGGTCAATGCCACACGCACCGACCGCCGTTCCGATGGAGTCCGTCTTTCATGATCGATGCCGAGCGCGTGACGCAGGCGCTGGCCGCGCGCCACATTCACCCCGATGCCCGTCAACGCGATGCGCTCGCCGCCCTCGCCCGCCTGGGCGCTGGCGACAGCCATTACGAAGGCGTCTATTGTCACGGTCTGCCCGGACGCGGCAAAAGCCTCGTCGTCGACACCGCCTTCGCCGTGGCGGTATGCGATAAGCGCCGCGTGCACTTCCACGAGTTTCTGCGCGATATCCATCGGCAGCTCGTGCGCGAGCCGAAATGCGACGACCGGCTGGCCGCCGTCGCCAATCGCTGGCTCGACGGCGTAGCGCTGCTTTGCTTCGACGAATTCCACGTCCATGACATCGCCGACGCCTTCCTCATCGGCCGCTTTCTCGACATCGCGCTCGCGCGCGGCGTGCGGCTGGTGCTCACATCGAATTACGCACCACAACAGTTGCTGCCCGACCCGGAATTTCACGAGCGCTTCGTGCCGACGATTTCGGTCATTCTGCGGCGCTTCGCCATCGTTCATTTCGACGGCGCCACCGACTACCGCGTCGGCGGCGAGCCCGCGCAATTGCCGCGCTGGATCGCTCCGCTCGAACTCGCCCGCGCGACGCTGCCCGAGCACTATTTCGCCATGGAAGGCATGCCGCCCGGAATACCCATGGAGGTCTCGCTCGCCGGCCGTTCGCTGCCGGCGCGCAGTGCAGGCGAACAGGTGTTGTGGGCGGATTTCGATGCGCTTTGCGTGGCTCACCGTTCGCATCTCGACTACCTGGCGCTCGTCGAACAATGGTCGGCGCTGATCGTCGACGACCTGCACGTCGAGCGGCTGCACCGCCCCGACACCCTGCAGCGCTTTCTATGGCTCGTGGATATCTGTTACGACCGTCAGCGCACCTTGCTGATCGCGTCGGACACGCCGCTGATTCCAGCCCTCGACGCGCTCAGCGACTGGCGCGATCTGTCGCGCACGATCAGCCGCCTCGCCGAGATGGGTTCGCGCGATTATGAGCGGCGCACGCTGGTTCGTCCGCGTTGAATGTCTCTGAATTTCCGGTGATTACGCGATCCCCGCGCTCACGCTCAAGGACGACGCGCCGCGGGCCGATCGGGATTCGCCGGACACCTTGTCCGACGATAGTCGGCCGGGGAGGGCCTGCATTGCTGACGTTCGCAGTATCTGTAACACTGGCGCTTCTGCCTTGTTCCCGGAATCTCGTCATGCAACTCTCCACACTCGCGATTTATGCCACGGCCGCGCTGATTGGCGGTCTGATCCCCGGCCCGACGACATTGCTCGCGCTGGCGAACGGCATTTCCGGCAACTGGCGCGTGGTGCTGGTCGGCATGTGCGGTGCGGCGCTGTCGGACATGCTCGTGGTGGCGGCCGTCGGGGCGGGGCTCGGGGCATTGCTGATGGCGTCGGCCACGATGTTCGCCACGGTGAAATGGGTCGGCGTGGCTTATCTCGTGTGGCTGGCGATCCAGTTGTGGCGCAGCCATCCGCAGGATTTGAGCCAGGTGCGCATCAAGTCCGATCTGAGTGCGCGACGCGTCTTCCTGCGCAGCTTCGGCGTGGCGTTGACCAATCCCAAGATTCTTCTGTTCTTCTCGGCGTTCCTGCCGCAATTCGTCGATACGTCGCTGCCGCTCGCGCCGCAATACGCCGTGCTGGCGGTGGTGTCGGCGGCGGTCGACATCGTGGTGATGACGCTGTACGCCACGGGCGGCGTGCAGGCCGCCCGCCTGATGACCGCGCGTGGTCTGCAGCGTCTGAACCGCGCATGTGCCGTGGTCATGTTCTCGCTCGCCGGCGGGCTGGCGATCTATCGCAAAAGCGGGAGCTGACGGCGGCTGTCGCGCGACGGCGATGTCGTCTGCGCGCGACGCCAATGGCATGTCTGAACGCCTCGGCACGAGGGTGAGCACCGCCAAATGACATTTCCGTATATGGAAATCTGACGGCGCGCCTGTCCCGGATTTCGTTGGGTGCATACTCGATGCCCCTTCGAGCGTATCGACTCACAGCTTATGCAAGTCCTCTCCCGAGCCCCCGCCGGCGAATTCAGCGACGTCCGCTTCGTGCTGACGGACATGGACGAGACGCTGACGCGTCACGGGCGTCTGGCCGCCAACGTCTACACGGCACTGGAACGCTTGCAGGTAGATGGGTTCCGGGTGATTCCCGTGACGGCCGCACCGTCGGGATGGTGCGACCAGATGGCGAGGATGTGGCCCGTCGACGGCGTGATCGCCGAGAACGGTGGCATCTTTCTCCAACGCCAGGCCGACGGGCACGGCGTCGTGCGTCGATACTGGGATGAGGCGGTTGCCCGTGAAGATGCGCGGAACGCATTGACGGAACTCGCGAACGACGTACTCGCGCGCGTTCCCGGATCGCGGCTGGCCGACGATCAGAGCTTCCGGCTTACGAGCGTGGCGTTCGAGCGTAGCGGGGTTGCCGGCAAAGACGTCGAAATCGTTGAAGCGTTTCGTGCCGCGGGTGCCGACGCCACGATCAACAACCTGTGGGTCCTCGGATGGTTCGGTGGATACGACAAGTTGAAGATGTCTGGTCGCACCCTGCTGAGGGCGTTCGGCGTCGACATCCATGTCGAGGGCCACAAGGTGCTCTATTCGGGCGATTCGCTCAACGACGCCCCGATGTTCGCCTTCTTCCGCAACACTGTTGGCGTCAGCACCGTACGCGACTATCTCGACGTGCTGCCCAAGGCCCCGGCATGGGTGACGAACGGCCCTGGCGGGGACGGGTTCGTGGAGATCGCGGACCGATTGCTGCGCGATGCGCGCAGGCGCCCTGCCTGACGACGACATCGGATTCGTTGGGCGACGACGCGCGAAAAGCGCCGGTCGGCAACGACGTGACGAACAAATTGCGCCGCCAGTGTGGGATGGCGCCGGCCAGTGGGATGCCGGGAAAAGCATGGAAATTCTGACTGAGCCGGAGCGCCGCCGTCGGCGCGCGGCGCAAAAAAATCGCCATTGTGCAGGCAACATTGGAGCCAGGAGCGGCGGTGTCGGCCGTTGCACGTCGGTGCAACGATGGTACGCCGCTGCGTGTGACGCATGCGCTAGACTGCTACAACCGCGAGGCGATTAGCTGGGCAGCGACGACCGGCGAGCATGGCGATGTGTGGCGCGCGACGTGATGCCAGCGCCTCGGCACCACTCAAGCGACGTTTGAACACTACAACGAGTTCCCCGTATAAAGCCCTGAATACTGCTCGCGCGAGTTCAAGCGATTCAGTGTCATCAACCTATGGGCTGCTGCCAGTTTCATGGACACCAAGTTACGGTGAACAATGGAACCGGCGGCAGCCCATTGATTCCAACTTGCTGTTGACAACGCCCCTTAAAACGACCACGGTCGCCAAAAGGAATTATCAGGCGTTTGGGGGGACGTGGCTTTTTCAGTCAAGCCGAGCCTCTTCCTGGCAGGCCCCCTCAGTTCGCCCTCCCAAGTGAGGTACGTGATCACATTATCGAGTCTGACTTTGTAATCCCGGGCGATTCCTAGGCGTCCACCTCGGTCCGTGATTGCATCCTTGCCGAGATCGTACCATTCCTTCAGCATGGAATCGGTGACAGGCCGGAGTCCGCCCGGGTTGAGCCGATCGTAGGCATGCTGCCTCAGCTCACCGTTCGCCTTGAGATAACGTGTCACGTTCGAGTATTTGACGTTGTATTTCCTGGCGACTCCTTCGAGTCCATCGTTTTCATCGATTCCATCCTTGTAGCGCTCGCTCCAGTCCTTCAGCATGTCGTCGGTCACCTCGGGCCTCCTACCACGTCGTCGAGAGGGGATGGGCGCTGCGCCCGGCATAAGATCCCATCCACAGCCAGAGTTCTCTTGTCCCACGCCCGTATCTGGCTTGACATTCCCCCAGCCAGCATTAAAACGGAGTGCCTCGGTCAACGGCGAATTTGACAAGCAATCAGAATAGGGCAGCGTATCGATAGCAGCTTGTCCTCCACCGATACCTACCCCGATACAATTTTTTGCCCAGACGCTCGCGGACTCGTTGTCGAATGCACGTCCTGTTGCCTCGAACGATGGAACGCCGACGGACAATGAGGGTCTTGGATACCCCGAGTCGGAACTAAGATAGGGCTGCTCGACCAACCTCGATTTTGTGGATAGATCAAGGGGCCCCGGCGACGTTTGCCGACCTACGCCAATACAATTTGCCGCCCAGATCTGCCCTGGATGATGAGGATAAGCGCCTTGATAAGGGTGGTAGAGGGGACTGACGGAAGACTGTGGAAGGATTTTCATGAATATTTGATGGCGAGTACCGGCGGTAAAGTTAATGGGTGGATTTATGGAATCTTCAACCCAAAGATCTCTCAATTTGCTTTCGCACTCTTGCAAAAATTGACCACTCGTCTATATAACCGCTTGTATCTGCCCAACTGCTGCGCGTAAACGTGGGCATGCGCCCCCCGCTGCCCATCGAATGGCTTCCTCGCCGGTACTCGAAATCTTGGGGTCCGGCAGACAATGCAACGACGGTAAGGAGATCCTGAATATGCAGATGACGCGCCAATAGATCAGGTAAATGGCCGCAATGGAAAAACTCGTAGCGCTTGAGCGGCGATTGACTGTAGACGAGCGGATGTTCCCGCTCGAGCACTATCGGGAGGGGGCTCATACCGACAATGCAGCGATCGGAGCGTCCTTCGTCCCCTATGGGCTGGCCCGTGATCTAGTCACGTTGTTGATCCGTGTGCCGGGATTGGCGCGCTGGTATTTGCCCGCGAGTCCGAGGATCGTCATCCGATCTGTGTGGAGCGAAATGCGGAGTACGCACGCGTTGGGCGCGGGCAAGCTGGATGGCGCATCAGAACATCATCTCTTTCAGGAGTGGGAGATTCGCCCGTCATCAGCGCAATGGCTGTTTTGTTCCGCCGTTTAACCAACGCGTGCTAGCATGAGACAAAAGAGGTGGGAGTTTGTCACATGCCAACACAGATGTATAAGCAATACGGGAAGCGAACGTATACGATTCGAGTCGCGCCCAACGGGGTTTCAGGCTGGAGAGCCGTGGCTTCGGTCGGTCATATGGAAGGTGGAGTGTTCTTCACCGACTTTTCCAAGATCACCGGCCTATCGGGATATTCGGCAGACGACGCCTGGGTTCGAGCCGAAGCGCAAGTCCTGACATTCATCGACAAGATCGACAGTTGATCCTTCGTCCGCCGTCCGTGCCTGGGCACTTATCGGTGGACTGCAGGCCGTTCCGGAATCGCGATCGAGCTTCCGGCGGATTCGACATTTGCGAGAGCGTTGTATGGGTCATGAAATTGACAGCGTGGAACAACTCGAAGCGATTTATGGCGAACCGAGCGAACGCGCGCTGTGGAAGGAACTGAACTATCTCAACGAGGACTATCAGGCCTTCGTTAAAGCTTGCCCTTTCGTGGTGCTGGCATCTGTTGGCGACCAGGGGACCGATTGCTCACCGAAAGGCGATCCCGCCGGCTTCGTTCAGATCCTGGACGAAAGGACGTTGGCGATTCCGGATCGTCCCGGCAATAACCGGATCGATAATCTTCGCAACCTCATCGCCGATCCGCGTGTTTCACTTCTTTTCTTGATTCCGGGCATTGGCGAAACGCTGCGAGTCAACGGACGCGCTCGCATCTCCGTCGATCCGGATTTGCTCTCTCGCTTTGAAATCAGCGACAAACTGCCGAGAACTGTCATCGTGGTGTCGATCGACAGCGTGTATTTCCATTGCGCCAAGGCGATCGTCCGCTCCCGGTTATGGGATCAGGCGACGCAGATCCCCCGCGAGACACTGCCTAGTACCGGCGCAATGCATCGGCGTTTGAGCGGTGGGCATTTCGATGGGGATACCTACGACCGGGATTTGCCGAAACATACGGCGGACGGGTTGTACTAAAGGAACATCAGCATGACGCATGCGAACCACGTTCAGCAGATCAGGGATATGTGCGACACCAAAGGTCTTCCGTTGGTTTTGGAAGGGCAACTGGTGGGAGATGTCTTTCGGGTCAGCGCGAAGATCAAGTTTCCGGGGGACGATTGGTTTGTCGCTTCAGGGGAAGGTGGGTTGAAACCCGATTTGGCGTCTGCGGTCGAGTTCGTGTATCGCGAAGTGAAAGCGAAAGTGCATCACGAAATTCTTCAGCGGACGTTGCGGGGGTAACGGCTTAACGCGAGCCACCAAGTAGCCGCAGCATAGCGAAGCTATGCCAAATGCCTCGACTCAGTACCGCCAAGGCGCAGACGAAAATAAGAAAAGCCCGCACATGGCGGGCCAAAGACTGACGGTCACTCGGGAGGCCACCAGCTTCCACGAACCTATGTCGAAATGTCGCTGGTTGCGTCCAACGCCGTTGGTAATAGTCGTTCCGAATGGCAATCTGCCTTTGCTGATCCGCTGCCTGGACTTGGCTCATTGCGTCTGCGTGCCCCTTCGCATACGCCTCCTGTTGAAGCTTTGCGAGTGCTTGCGTGAACGCCGCCTGCGGTGGATCTTGGTGCACGCCATGCGGTTGTTGACTCACGAACCGTCCCCAAAATTGTGCATATGTGAGCTACATGGCACCGACCACAGCGGCAGCACTTATGTGAATCGAAACGTCACGCGCAACGCAATGCAGACTACCTAGGAACACACTTGGCGATGGTCGGACGGTGGTGACGAGATCTACACACCAACCCTGTTCCTAAGTAGTTTATTGGTTAGATACTTGCGAGGATTTCATCGCGCCGCTTCTGGAAATCCTCGGGGCTGATGAGTCCCTTCTCATGCAGATCCTTCAATTTCCGAATACGGTCCTCGACTGCGACGGGAGAACCTGCCGCCGTCGGTGCCTGGCCGGTGTGAACTGCTCCAGCACATGCTGCATTGATGTCATTCATCAATGCCACCTCATCAAACAGAGTGTTTCCCTTCTTATCCCGCGTGAGGTTTGAATAATGCCGACCAAGAGCAAGCGTCTTTTGCTTGATATCAGCGTTTGTTGGGTTTCTCTTTAGTTCATCGAGCGACGAGATATACCGTTGGTGCGCTGCCTCTCGCTCTCTTTGCTTTTTCTTCTCGCTCATGATTGCAAGAACAATTATCGCGACCACTGCAATAAGAAATATCCAACCCATCGCTTTTCCCCGTTTATCTGGTTACATCGAGATATTTAGTTTTTTCTGCTTATGCGTTGCCTAAGCCTACACACGACCGGAATTAACGCCGACCTCGGCCATGCAGTGTATGACATCCGCGGTGTTCACCTCAAGACTCCCCGCCTATCTCAGTCGTGGCGTTTTTGCCGCTGAGCAAGATTTTCGTCTCGCATTCGGCCAATAGCGCTTACCGCATCAAGCTTAAAAACCGCCCCAAACGGACCAAAAGGAGCCAGAAAAGGCATCCCCGCGATGGGAATCGAATCTGAGATTCCAAAATGCTGCCAACACACACCGATTCCAGCAATCCGATCCGAAGTGGATACGCTTTTCACGCCACCTACCAGATCTCACGATTGCCAAACTCCCCAATCCCCGCGTAGAATAGCCCTCTTCGCGGGCGTCGTATAATGGTAATACCCTAGCTTCCCAAGCTAGAGCCGTGGGTTCGATTCCCATCGCCCGCTCCAGAGATTCTTCGAAGAAGCCGTCCTCGTGACGGCTTTTTCGTTTTCCGCCGTCGCGGAGCGCCTCCAAAAAATCAATCCCACAACCCACATCCGGTTATTTGAACATCCGTTCAAAAATAACCTATAGTCCCACCATCGCAGCGTTGCCCCGTGGGCGCAGCCCATTTTGCTGCCCTTCTCCCTTTGAGGCCCATCATGAGCGGTAGACCCAGAGAATTCGACGACGCGGCCGTCATCGACGCCGCCATGGACGTCTTCTGGACGCACGGCTATGAAGGCACCTCCGCGCAAGCGCTCGTCGAATGCACCGGCCTCGGACGCGGCAGCCTCTACAACGCATTCGGTAGCAAGCTCAACCTCTATCACGAAGCCCTCGAGCGCTATCAAACGCTCGGACTTCAAACTCAACTCGACATCCTCAACGCCCCCGGCCCCATCAAGGACCGGCTGCGCGCGCTCATGCAATGGGGCATCGACGAGGACCTCGATCCCGAGAAGCAGCGCGGCTGCATGACGCTCTTCGCCGTCCTCGAGCGCGGCGCAAAAGACCCCAAGGTCCGGCAGATCAGCCTCGCCTACCTCACCCGCATCGAACAAGTCATCGTGCACCTGATCGCCGTCGGCCAGCATAGCGGCGAACTGTCCACCGAACGCTCGCCGCTTCTCGTCGCGCGCACGTTCCTGTCCAGCTACTACGGCCTGCGCGCACTCGGCCGCACCGTCAGCGATCGCGCCTTCCTCGAAGACATCGTCGAAGGCGCCCTCGCCCAGCTCTAAGCACCCTCACGCCCAAAGCCCCCAACACACGCACAGAATCCCCGACCCCGTCCCTCCACGGGCTCTCCCCCAACTCCGAATTTGGAATGAACGTTAAAAATATGACTTCGAAATCCGCCATGCCAGCCGTCGTCTACTTACTCGGACTCACGGTCTTCGCCATGACAACGGCCGAATTCATGGTCGCCGGGATGATGCCCACGCTCGCCCATGCGATGGATGTCGGCATCGGCGCCATCGGCAATCTCATTTCGCTTTACGCACTCGGCATGGCCATCGGCGGACCAGTGCTCACCGCCGTGCTGCTCGCCCTGCGCACGCCGCACAAGCGCGCCCTCGTCTGCCTCCTGACGATCAACGTCGCAGGCGGCGTGCTCGCCGCCGTCGCCACGCGCTATGAAGCGATGGCGCTCGCACGCATCGTCATGGGTGTCGCCAGCTCCGCCACATTCGGCGTCGCGCTCACGCTGTGCGCCGACCTCGTCGCCCCGTCCGTGCGCGGACGCGCCGCCGCCTTCGTGCTCGGCGGCCTGATGTTCTCGCCCGTCGTCGGCGTGCCGCTCACGGCCTACATCGAGCAACACTTCGGCTGGCGCGCCAGCTTCTGGCTGGTCGCCATCCTCGCCGCACTGTGCACCATCGCCGTCGCCCTCTGGGCCCCCGTCACCCAAAAGCAGAGGCGCGAGGACATCAGCCTCGCCGCCGAAATCCGCTCGCTGCGCAATCGCCCGCTGTGGGCCGCGTTCGCGACCAGCGGCCTCATCATCGGCGCCACCTTCGCCGCGTTCAGCTACTTCTCGCCCATCTTCCTGAACGTCGCCGGTGTCTCCGCCGCCGCAATCCCGAACCTGCTCGCGATGTACGGCATCGCCAACATCATTGGCAACGCCATCACCGGACGCTTCGCCGATCGCCACACGCTCACCGTTCTCGTCGCGGGCCTGAGCGTGCTGGCCCTCGCACTGGTCAGCTTTGCACTGTGGGCCGAACTGCGGCCGGTCGGCGTTGCCGCCTTCGCCGCCATCGGCCTCACCGGCGTCTCGCTCAACCCCGCCATGGTCGCTCGCGTAATGCGCGCCGCCACGCCGGGGCCACTCGTCAACACGATGCACACGTCGGTGATCACGGCCGGCCTTGCCTTCGGCACGTGGGCCGGCGGCGCCGCAATCGATGCCGGTTATGGCCTGCGCGCGCCCCTCTGGATCGGCGCCGCCATGGCCGCACTCGGTCTCGCCAGCCTGCTGCCCTACCTGCGCAACGGACTGGCCCAGTCGCCCGACACGGCTTGCTCCGTGTCCTGAGTTGCCGCTAGCTCACTGCTTAGAAGAAGTTCGCGATGCCGGCGAGGAGCTCAGCCACCGGCTTCGCGCGCAGCGCCCACGTACCTACCGTCACCAGTCCATCGCAGATCGGTCCAATTGCGGCCATGTCACACCTCTCGTTTTCGTTCGGTTCGATGTTGCTTGTTTGTCCCTAAGCGAGTGGCTTAGAGAAAGTTCGCAAGGCCTGCCAGAAATTCGGCCACCGGCTTCGCGCGCAGCGCCCACGTACCTATCGTCACCAGTCCATCGCAGATCGGTCCAATTGCAGCCATGTCACACCTCTCGTTTTCGTTCGGTTCGATGTTGCTTGTTTGTCGCTAAGCGAGTGGCTTAGAGAAAGTTCGCAAGGCCTGCCAGAAACTCGGCCACTGGCTTCGCCCGCAGTGCCCACGTACCTACCATCACCAGTCCATCGCAGATCGGTCCAATTGCAGCCATTTCACACCTCCGGTTTTTGCTTCGTCGTTTCGCGTTTGTCGCGAGTTGGGTCAAAGATAAACCTCGGGATAAGGGCTGGAAACTGAGATAAATCACAGTCGGCACCCGGGCGCCGGATGGCGCCGGAGGCGGCCACCTGGGGCAAGAGGCGCGCGCAGTGTAAACTGCAGGGTTTTCGACCCCCCCAGTGGAATGGTGCAAGTGCCCCGGCGTCCCGTTATCAGCGCCCCGACACTCATACGCTCGCTGGCCCGTCTGAGCACGTTCGCGCCCCCAGAGGCCGCGCCGTCGCTCTCGGACCGCCTGAGTCAGTGGCTGGGCTGGACCGACGCCATCGCCCTGTCGTCGGCCCTCAAGGCCAACCCGCCGGCTGCAACGCCCGGCGTGCGTTCGGCCGCGCAGGATCCGGCCAGCGAACTCGCCCGCGTGCGCGCGGAGCTCGCCACCGCCATCGCTCGCGATTGCGGGCTGGCGGCCGCGCCAGGCGGGCAGATTCGTGCGCTCAGCGCCGCCGAGCGCCAACGCGCCGCGTCCTTCGCGGAGTTTCCGGCCTATCGCCAGCGCTACGCGACCTCGCAGCAGACGATGGACACGGCCATCAGCGCCCTGCGCACACGCCTGCGCGCCCAGCTCGCCACCCAGTCGCCGCAGGCTGCGCGACTGGCCAGCGTGGACGCCGTCATGGAACGCGTGATGGGCGCCCGCGAGCGGACCCTGCTCGCCAGTGTGCCGAACCTGCTCGAGAGCCATTTCGTGCGCCTGCGCGACACGGAACAGGCCGCGATGGCCGCCCCGCGCGTGCCCGGCGCACCGCCGCTCGCGCCGGCCGGCACCTGGCTCGACACCTTCCACCGGGATATGCAGAGCATCCTGCTCGCGGAACTGGATATACGCCTCGAACCCGTCGAAGGGCTGATCGCCGCCCTCGCATCGGCGCCGACTGGCGAAAACGTTAGTGAACCCGGACAACAATGACCCGTTACCTCGTTGATCTCGTCGCCTTTGTCGCAGGCCTGGCCGTCGTCGGCTGGATCGCCATCGGCTATGCCGGTACCAACACCCTCGCGCTGGCTATCTCCCTGCTGATCGCAGCGGTCTACCTCATCGGCGCCCTCGAACTCAAACGCTTCCATGAATCGACGAACACGCTCGCCCGCGCCGTCGCCGGCCTGAACGCCGCCCCCGCGTCGCTGCCCACCTGGCTCGACACGCTCCCCGCCGGCCTGCGCAACGCCGTGCGTCTGCGCGTGGAAGGCGAACGCGTCGGCCTGCCCGGCCCCGCCCTCACGCCCTACCTCGTCGGCATGCTCGTGCTGCTCGGCATGCTCGGCACGTTCCTCGGCATGGCCGCGACGCTGCGCGGCACCGGCCTCGCCCTCGAAGGCGCAACCAACCTCGAAGCGATCCGCGCTTCGCTGGCCTCGCCGGTCAAGGGCCTCGGCTTCGCTTTCGGCACGTCCGTCGCCGGGGTGGCGACCTCGGCCATGCTCGGCCTGCTCGCCGCGCTCGCTCGCAAGGAACGCGTGCAAGCCGTCCAGGCGCTCGACGCCCGCATCGCGACCACGCTGCGTCCCTTCTCGCAACAACATCAGCGCGAAACCACGCTGCAACTGCTCGCGCAGCAAGCCACCGTCATGCCCGCGCTCGTCGACCGTCTGCAGGAAATGATGGCGGCCATGGAGCGCCAGAGTCAGACGCTCGGCGAACGACTCGTCGCAAGTCAGGACGCCCTTCACGCGAAGACCGACGCCTCCTACGCGCAGCTGACCAGCGCAATGCAGCAGTATCTGAAGGACAGCGTCGCCACGACCGCCAGCGCGGCCGGCGCCGCCATCCGCCCGGAAGTCGAAGCGACGATGGCGAGCCTGGCGCGCGAGGCGGCGTCGTGGCATCAAACGGTGTCCACCGCGATGCAAGATCGCATGGACGGCCTGTCCGATCGTTTCGAAGCCACGACCGCGCGTGTCGCAAACGTCTGGAAAGATTCGCTCGACGCTCAATTGCGTGCCAACGAATCGCTCGCAACCGATCTGCGCACGGCGCTCGGTGAATTCACGCAGACCTTCGATACGCGCTCGGCGCGACTGCTCGACGACGTCGCCACACGCCTCGAAGCCGCGACGGGCCACGTCAGCCAGGCCCACGCGAGCGTGGCGCAAACGTGGGAGTCTTCGCTCGCCGCGCAACAGCGCTCGCACGACACCCTCGCCGAGAACCTTGGCAGCGCGCTGAATCGATTCACGCAGACGTTCGATTCGCGCTCGACCAAGCTCGTCGACGATGTCGCCGCCCGACTCGAGACCGCGACGAATCACGTCAGCACCGCACATGCGGGCGTCGCACAAACCTGGGAAGCGTCGCTCGCCGCGCAGCAGACCACCAACGACACGCTCGCCAGGGATCTCGCCGCATCGCTCGCGCAATTCGCACAGACGTTCGAGACGCGCTCCGCAGGCTTGCTCGCCGATGTCACGTCGCGCCTCGACAACGCCACCGGCAGCATCGCCACCGCACAGACCACCGTCGCGCAGGCCTGGGAGCAAGCCCTCGCCCAACAACAACGCTCGCATGAGGCGCTCACGCAAGACCTCGGCACGGCGCTCGATCGCTTCGCGCAGACCTTCGAAGCCCGCGCCAACGCACTGCTCGGCGACGTGGCGACCCAGCTCGAAGCAGCCAGCGGCAACGTGAGCGGCGCGCACGAACGCGTCGCGCAGGCGTGGGACCAGTCGATCGCCCAGCAGAAGCAGGCGAACGAGACGCTCAACGCCGATCTCGCCGCCGCGCTGACCCGTTTCGCCGACACCTTCGAGCAGCGCGCCTCGCAACTGATCGACAGCGTGAGCCTGCGTACCGAAGGCGCGATGCAGAGCGTATCGGAGACTGCCAGCGTGGTGTCCGGCGAGTGGAAGCAAGCCCTCACCGCGCAGCAGACAGCAAACGAGACGCTCGCAAACGATCTCGGCACGGCCCTCGAACGCTTCGCGCAAACGTTCGAATCGCGCGCGACGCAGTTGCTCCAAAGCGTCTCCGCCCACATCGACTCGACCTCCGAGAACGTGGCGCAGACCTGGCGCGACGCCATCGCCGAACACACGCGCACGAGCGAGCGTCTGGCCGACGGCAACCAGCAGCTCATCGCCGCGACGACCAGCGCCTTCAACGACCACAGCGCGTCGTTGATGCAGGCGCTGAGCGCCGCGAACGCCGCCCATCACGACGCTACCGCCGAGCGCGAGACGCAACGCCTGTCCGCGTGGACGCAGACGCTCGAAGGCACGCTGGCCACGCTGCGCGCGCAATGGCAGCAGATCGGTGAGCAGACGGCCACCCAGCAGCAAACGATCTGCGACACGCTCGCGCGCACGGCGTTGGAGATGTCCGAGCAGACGCGCGCCAATGCGAACGACACCATCGCCGAGATTTCGCGTCTGGTGCAAACCGCCTCGGAAGCCCCGAAGGCTGCCGCCGAGATCATCGGCGAACTGCGCCAGAAACTCTCCGACAGCATGGTGCGCGATAACGCCATGCTCGAAGAGCGCTCGCGCCTGCTCGACACGCTCGGCACGCTGCTCGACACCGTCAAGCATGCCGGCAACGAACAGCGCGCCGCCGTCGACGAGCTCGTCACCACGTCCGCGCAATTGCTCGAACGCGCGGGCGCGAATCTCGGCGACGCGGTCGCCGCACAGACCGACAAGCTCGCCGCCGCTTCGGCACAGGTCGCGGGCAGCGCCATCGAGATCGCCAGCCTCGGCGACGCCTTCGGCGCGGCAGTGCAGAGCTTCGGCGAATCGAACTCGCAACTGCTGGAACACCTGCAGCGCATCGAAGCCGCGCTCGACAAATCGATGGCGCGCAGCGACGAACAGCTCGGCTACTACGTCGCCCAGGCGCGCGAGGTCGTGGAACTGAGCGTGATGTCGCAAAAGCAGATCCTCGAGAATCTGCAGGAACTGGCGCAGACGCGGGCACAACCGGGTAGCGTGGCAGCATGAGGGACGAACTGGACGCGGGCATCGGAGAGAGTGTCGAGAGCGGCGACATTGGCGCCGCGTCGCCCACGTGGGCCGTCTTCGGCGATCTGATGTCGGTGATGCTCGGCGCGTTCGTGCTGATCATGCTCGGCGTGATCGGCGTGCAGATCGAACTGTCCACGAAGCTCGAACGCGAGGTCAAGGAGCGCCGTGCCGAGACGCAGCGCCGCGAGACGCTTGAAAAAGCGCTCGCCGGCCCGCTTGCGGGCGGCCGCGTCACACTCGTGAACGGCCGCATCGGCATCAGCGGCAACGTGCTCTTCGCGCTGAACTCCGATCAGTTGCAGCCCCAGGGGCGCGAGGTGCTGCGCAGTCTCGCGACGCCGCTCGCCGCCTACCTGCGCGCGAGCGACGAGATCCTGATGGTGAGCGGCTTCACCGACGACCAGCAGGTGCGCGAGACGAACCGCCGCTTCGCCGACAACTGGGAACTCTCGGCCCAACGTGCGCTTACCGTCACACGCGAGCTCATCGCCGCCGGTGTGCCACCGTCGTCGATCTTCTCGGCGGCATTCGGCGCCGAACAGCCCGTGACGTCGAACGCCGACGAAGCCGGTCGCGCCAAGAACCGTCGCGTGGAAATCGCCCCCATGCCGCGCAGCAGCGCCAGCAATGCAGGCAAGCCGCATGCGTGACGCCAACGTCGATTCACTCGTGGCCGAAGCATCGGTGGCATCCGGCGCGCCGGCGCCGGCAGCCCCGGCCGACACCCTGTCGGCACGGATCGCGCAGTGGCGCTCGCAGGGCGCCGACAAGCGAGACCCGGTGCGCTTTCATCGCATCGAAGCCCTCGCCGCACGAAGCCGTGCCTATGATGGCGACATACGGCGCGTGCTCGACGAACGGCTCAAGACGCTCGTCGACGAGTTTGCGCAACGGCTGACGTCCATCGAATCGACACCCGAAACCTCGCAGGACGCGCCAACCGACCAGCGCGCGGCGTCGCTGCTCGCCGCACTCGCCGCGGATATCTCGCATCGCGCTGGCGATCGTGCAGCGCCCGCGCCGGCATCTCGTGCGCCTCGTGCGCCTCGTGCACCTCGCGCCGTGGCGCTCGCGAGCAACACCGGACGAGCCGGCGATACGATCTCGCCGGCAACCGCCCCGGCCTCCACGTCCACCTTGGCCCCCTCGGCCGCACCGCCGGCCAGGCGTGCCGCCACGCCGCTCACGCCCGTGGCGGTGCCCATCACGCCAACGGTCATCTCGACGGACGACGCCTTCGAGGATCTCGACGTGCTCGAGTACTTCCGCGAGACGTGGTCGAAGCTGAGTACCGACGGCAACCTCCGGCAGTCGCTCGCGCAAGTGCCGGAGAACGCCGGTCCGCTGAACTCCAGCCATCTCGTGCATCGTGCACTGTCGCTCATGCACGACGTCTCGCCCGACTACCTGCGGCACTTCCTGCGCCATGCCGACGCGCTCTCCTGGCTCGAAGACATGGAGACGACAGGCGTACTCGGCAACAAGAGTCCGGCACGCGCCACGACGCCCGCAAAACCGAGCCGCGCGAAGACGCGTTGACGAGCGCTCGTCGGGGGCACCGGGCTGCTCGTCAGGCATTCCACCGGTGTCGTGACGATCGCAACGCGGGAAGTCTCGTGACAAATCCCCGTCAAGCACCGCGGCGCGCCTTGGCGCTGTGCGGCATCCATCGCAACGTCAGCGCCCAGCAAGCCAACGCCGCCAGACTCACGAGCGCGCCCAGCACGCACACGCCCGTCCACCCGAATGCCGCGAAGGTGGCCGTCGCGGCAACCGCGCCCAGCCCGCTGCCGGTCGCGTAGAACAGCATGTACGCACCGACGAGTCGGCTCGGCGCATCGGTGCGCGCCGCGAAGATCAGGCTTTGATTCGTCACGTGAATGGCCTGGCCGGCGAGATCGAGCAGCAACACCCCGAGCACCAACCAGCCCAGCGACGCATGCAGCCCGGCCAGCGGCAGCCATGAGAGCGTGAGCAGAATCAACGCCGCGCCTGTCGTGCGCTGCGCCCAACCGCGGTCCGCCCAATACCCGGCACGCGCCGCCGCCAGCGCCCCCGCGGCGCCGACCAGTCCGAATGCGCCGATCGTCGTGTGCGAGAAGTGGAACGGCGCAGCGGACAGCGGCAGCACCAGCGCACTCCAGAAAATGCTGAACGCCATGAACATCAGCAGGGCAATGGCGCCACGAATCTGCAAGGTGCGCTCCTCGCGCAACAGCTCGAACATGGAGCGCAGCAACACGACATATCGCTGACGCGACGAAGAGGTCCCTTGACGCGGCAACGTGCGCCACAGCACGGCGCCGAGAACGAGCATCGCCAGCGCCGAGGCCAGATACACGCCACGCCATCCCGCGATGTCCGCGACGCCGCCCGCCATCACGCGCGCCAACAGCAGGCCGACCACCACACCACCCTGCGTCGCGCCGACGACGCGTCCGCGCTCGTGCTCGCCCGCCGTACTCGACGCATAGGCGATGAGGCCCTGCGTCATGGCCGTGCCCAACATGCCGACCAGCGTCATACCGAGCAGCAGCGCCAGCGCCGAGGTCGCCACCGACACCCACAGCAGGCTGATCGTCAGCAAGCCCAGTTGAACGAGCATGAGACGCCGCCGCTCCCACTGGTCGCCGAGCGGCACGAGGAACAGCAGCGCCAGCGCGCAGCCGATCTGTGTCGCCGTGACGACACCGCCCGCGGCGCCATGCGAGATCGAAAAATCGTCCGCAAGCAGGTCGAGCAACGGCTGCGCGTAGTAGACGTTGGCGACGCTCAGTCCCGCCGCGCACGCGAAGATCGCCACAAGCATGCGCGGCATCCTGCCCGGTACTGCCGTTGACGGCGGCACGCCCGCTGCCTGGGTCGATTGACATGATGGCATGAGTTCTCCCAAAGTGGTTTCAAATCAATACTGGTTGGATCATAACCAAACCAGTTTTAAAATGAAACCTAATTTGCGATACCCGAACGAGGTCGATATCCATGTCCACATCGAAAACTGCCGCGACGCAGACACCGCATCCGTCGCTCGACACCTGCCCCGTGGCGCGCACGGTCGACGTGATAGGGGATCGCTGGAGCCTGCTCATCGTGCGCGATGCCTTCGACGGTGTACGTCGCTTCGGCGACTTCCTGCGCAGCCTGGGAGTCGCGCGCAGCATGTTGACGACACGGCTGCGGGCACTCGTCGACGCCGGCATCCTCTCGGTGCAGCCCGCGTCGGACGGCACGTCGTACCAGGAATACGTGCTCACGCCGCAGGGGCGCGAACTCTTCACGCTCGTCGTGGCGCTGCGGCAGTGGGGGGAAAAGCATCGTTTCGGCCGGCGCGAGCGGCATTCGACGCTCGTCGACACGCGCACCGGCGAGCCGCTGGCGGACCTGCGGCCGAGCACCGTCGACGGACGACCGATTGCGCCCGAGGACACGCAAGTCGTCCGCCCGGCCTGAGCGGCGCCCTTAGCTTGCCACTCGAGGGGGTTCCGGGCGATAATCGAGCCCGCTCCCGTCGCCAAGGCGCGGGAAATTCCTTTGAAAAATCATCGTGTTGGGCGTTGACTTCGGCAATCGACGTGAGTCCGCCGCTTCCCCCGATACCTCGACAAGCCGTCGCCTCAGACGGCTTTTTGTTTCCATGACGAATCACGGACACCTGCCGGCCGACGACGCGCAACCGGCCCACGACGACGCAGCCGACGCCGGCGCGCCGGACTCCAACGAACAGGACGGCGACGTCTACGTCGGCCCAGACGGCGTCGCTCACCCGCGTCGCATTCGCAGTTTCGTGCGACGCGCCGGCCGCAGTTCCGAAGCCCAGAAGCGCGCCTTCGACGCCCTCGGTCCGAAGTTCGTGGTGCCGTACGCCCCCCGGTCGCTCGACTGGCCCGCCGCATTCGGCCGCGACGGCGCGCCGCGCATCCTGGAAATCGGTTTCGGCATGGGCGACGGCACCGCGCACATCGCCAAGCTGCGGCCTGACGACGATTTTCTCGGCGTGGAAGTGCACGAGCCGGGCGTGGGCGCGCTGCTCAAGCTCATCGGGGAGACCCCGCTCTCGAACATCCGCATCATCCAGCACGACGCAGTGGAAGTCGTTCAGCACATGCTGCCGGAAGGCTCGCTCGACGGCGTACACGTCTTCTTCCCGGATCCGTGGCACAAGAAACGCCACCACAAGCGCCGCCTGTTGCAGCCGCCGTTCGTGGCGCTGCTCGCTTCGCGCCTCAAGTCGGGCGGCTATCTGCACTGCGCGACCGACTGGCAGGAGTATGCCGAGCAGATACTCGAAGTGCTCGGCGGTGAAGCGTCGCTCGAGAACACAGTGGGCACCGGTTACGCACCGCGCCCCGACTATCGCCCCGTGACGAAGTTCGAGAACCGCGGCCTGCGCCTCGGTCACGGCGTGTGGGATCTCGTGTTCAGGAAGCGCTGACCGGCATCACGGACGACATTGCGCCTGCACCAACGCAGAGGGCACCCCACGGGTGCCCTTTTTCATTGCGACGCCGCTGCCTGCGTCAGTCCGCCCAGACGACGAGGCCGCTGTAACCCGTCGCCAGCACGACGATGCCGAACACGATGCGATACCACGCGAACGCCGTGAAGTCGTGCGAAGCGATGTAGCGCAACAGCCAGCGCACGCAGATGAAGGCGCTGACGAAGGCCGCGATGAAACCGATGCCGAACAGACTGAAGTCGTCGACCGACAGCGTCGAGCGCGCCTTGTAGAGCTCGTAGACGGTGGCGCCGAAGAGGATCGGAATCGCGAGGAAGAACGAGAATTCGGTCGCCACACGACGCTCCAGGCCGAACATCATGCCGCCGATGATCGTCGCGCCCGAGCGCGACGTGCCGGGCACCAGCGCGAGGCATTGCGCGAAGCCGACCTTCAGGGCGTCGGCAAGCGACAGGTCGTCGATCGAATTCACGCGCGGCAACCTGCCCGCCTCGACGTTGCGGCGATTGTGCCGCTCGACGAGCAGAATGATCACGCCCCCGACGATGAACGCCGTGGCGACCACGATAGGATTGAACAGCACGGCCTTGATGTGCTTGCCGAAGAGCAGACCCAGCACGATGGCCGGCACGCAGGCGGCGATCACGTTGATCGCGAAGCGACGCGCCTTCGCATCGCCGCCGAGCCCCAGGACCACCTGTGCGATCTTCGCGCGGAATTCCCAGCACACAGCAAGAATCGCACCGAACTGAATCACGATCTCGAAGACCTTGCCCTTGTCGTCGTTGAAGTCGAGCAGACTGCCGGCCAGAATCAGGTGACCGGTCGACGAGATCGGCAGGAATTCGGTCAGACCTTCGACCACACCGAGAATGACGGCTTTGAGCGCCAGCAACAAGTCCATGCAATGAGTTCCTGAGAAGTCGTGGAGCGTAGGGAAACCAGGCGAGCTGACAAGCAGGCGACGCGAGCGAGGTCGGCATGCGCCCCGCTTCGCGTGCGAGCCGTCATCGCGAATCGAATTTGACGTTCACACCATGCGCCAGCACGGTGATCGCGCCCGGCTGACGCGCCGCGCCGCCGATATTGAGCTGCTCGGGCTTGAACGTATAGATCGGTGCGTTCTGCAGCAACTGTGTCGCGATCAGCGCGCCTGCCGCATTCAACTGCCGCGACCAGCGCTCGGGCAGGCCGTCGATGGTGAACGTCTCGACCTCGGGATCGCGCAACACGACCGACATCGTCGCGGGATCGTAGGCAAGTGCGCTATCGATCGCGAGCGTGCCCGTGAGCGGCGCGCCGCCCAGCGGATGCATGACGGTGGCATCGACGGACACGGCCAGCCGGTTGCGCTCGGGCAACAGGGTCAGTCGCGGATGCGACAGGTTCACGTCGAGCACGGCGAGCACGCGCCGGTCGAACGGAAACTTGCGTTCGAGCGCTCGCTGCAACTGGCCTTCGGAAAAAGTGTAGTCGTTGCCGAACGGCAACCCCGCGCACGCCCCGAGTCCTGCGGCGAGCACGGCGGCACCGCCCAACGCCAGCCAGCGCCGGCGTCCCGTGTCAGGCACATGGGTTGCATGAGGCGCGTCATGTGCCTCGCAGTGCTGACGAATGGACGAATCTCGATACGGACTTATCGGCATGTCGCGTTCCGCTACAGAGCTCAGGCGCCCCATACGCCTGATACGCGCGACTATAGCACCCGAGTGCGACAGAGCACTACGCGCGGCCGGGCGCGGTCATCGACTCCAGCGTGGACAGCCAGGCGATGGCCTGCGCGCGATCGTTGCCGCACATTTCCGCCGACGGCTGCAGCGATCCGCACACGGCCGGGCGCTGCGCACTGCCGAAGATCCGGCAGCGATCGTCCTCGTCGAGCTGCACGCAACGCGTGTTCGCCGGTTTGCCGTTCGGCATGCCGGGAATGGGCGTCGAGATGGAAGGCGCGATGCAGCAGGCCGCGCAGCGAGGTCGGCAGTTCATGGAAAGGTGGGAGGTCGGGGGGCGCGCTCGACGAAAGGCATCGTCCTGCGTGGCGCGACGCCCGAATCGCAAATCGCAATGTGCGCGCATTTTAACGCGGGCGGGCATGCGCGGCATGGGAACGCCGCGCGCCCACGGACTCACCAGGGCAAGCTGCCCGAAACGTCGAAGAATCCGCCGGTGACCGGGCCGCGCTCGCCAAGCGCGAGCATCACCACACTGCGCGCCCCTTGCTCGAGACTCTCGCGGGCGCGCCCGGCCGAAGCGTCGCCGGCCAGACTGGCGGGAGCCCCAGGATCGACCGAGTTCACCGTGATCGACGTCTCGCGCAGCGTCTGCGAGAGCTGCACCGTCAGCATGTTCAGCGCGGCCTTCGACGCGTTGAAGCCGATGCGCCGCATCGACGCATGCGCCCATGCCGGATCGTTGTTGTGCGCGAGCGAGCCCAGTCCGCTCGACACGTTGACGATACGTCCGCGTTCGGAGCGCGAGAGCCACGGCAGCATCGCCTGCGTGACCCGCAAGGTGCCGAAGAAGTTGGTCGCGAAAACGCGCTCGACCGCTTCGATGGAGGCGCGCTCGGGCGCGTCGTCGCGCGGATCGGTCACCCCGGCGTTGTTGACCAGCACGTCGAGCCGACCATGATATCGGCCAATGCGATACGCGGCGGCGTGCAGCGTCTCCGGTCGCAGCAGATCGATGACCAGCGTCTCGGCCTGAAAGCCGGCCTTGCGCAGCGGCTCGACCACTTCGTCGCCCTTCGCTTCCTCGCGAGCCCCGACCAGCACCGTCATGCCGGCCTCC
The DNA here is from genome assembly GCF_000815105.2 of Pandoraea pulmonicola. Classification (NCBI taxonomy): domain Bacteria; kingdom Pseudomonadati; phylum Pseudomonadota; class Betaproteobacteria; order Burkholderiales; family Burkholderiaceae; genus Pandoraea; species Pandoraea pulmonicola. Next base: position 5,028,645 of record NZ_CP010310.2, read on the forward strand.
GCGAGCGCTCGCGCCACTTCCTGTCCAATTCCTCGGGTCGCGCCGGTCACCAGCGCCACCTGTCCCACATGGCGTTCGGCGTCCTCACGCGCCACATTCTCGATAGCGTCCCGTTTCATCACTGCTCCCGTCGAATTGCCTGTTGTTCTGCGCCCAACCGCACGCAAATTTGTTAGCATCGAGTTTATGAAGAATCCTTCAGCTTTTCTATTCGCATATGAAACCTGACAGCCGGGGCCCCGCAGCGCCCCGTAAAACGCCGCAACAGGCCCGATCGCGGGTGACCATCGACGCGATTTTCGAGGCCGCGCTTCAGGTTTTGCTGCTCGACGGCGGACGCCAGCTCACGACCACGCGCGTGGCCGAGCGCGCCGGCGTGTCCGTCGGCACGCTCTATCAATATTTCCAGAACAAGCAGGTGCTGCTCTACGCGGTGCTCGAGCGCCACGTGGAGCGCATCGTCGAGACGGTCGAGGCGACCTGTCTGGCCGCGCGCGGTCAACCGCTCGAGACGATGGCCCGCGAGCTCGCCCGCGCCTACGTGGGCGCGAAGATGAGCAACATCGAGGAAGCGCAGGCGCTGTATCGGCTCTCCGAGGATATGGACGGGCGGGAGATCTTCGCGGACGCGGCCACGCGCATGCATGCGGCCGTCGTGGGCATGCTCGGCAGCGCGCGCAATGCGCACTTCGCCGATCCGTCCACGGTCGCCTTCGTCTTCCTGAATTCGATGACGGGGCCGATCAAGGCGATTCTGGAGAACCGCGCACCGGCGGGCACCTGCCACGAAACGCTGGCCGCGCAGATCGCCGATCAGATGGCGACGATGTGCGCGGCTTACCTCAATCGCGTGGCATGCCCGCAGGACGTGCTGCAAACCGCGGCACCGGCGGCATAGGCGCGTGCTGCGTCAAAAGTACACGCGTCATCATGACCGCCGCCCGGAACTGGTAAAATGCCGGGTTGTGTTTGCCTACTACCCACGGTAATCGAGATGAATTACGAACAGGCCCGCTTTAACATGATCGAGCAGCAAATCCGTCCCTGGGACGTGCTCGACCAGCAAGTGCTCGATCTGCTGACGGTGGTCAAGCGCGAAGAATTCGTGCCGGCCGCCTATCGCGATCTCGCCTTCACCGACGTCGAACTGCCCCTGCCGGGCGCATCGATCGCCAACAAGAGCCAGCACATGATGTTCCCGCGCGTCGAAGCGCGCATCCTGCAGGCTCTCGCGCCGAAGAAGAACGAGAACGTGCTCGAGATCGGCACGGGCTCGGGCTACATGGCGGCCCTGCTGGCCTACAACGCGCATCACGTGACGACGGTCGAATTCGACGCGAACCTCGCCCAGGCCGCCCAGCAGACGCTGCGCGCCAACGGCGTGACGAACGTGGAAGTCGTCAACGCGGACGGCGCCCAGGGCTGGAGCGCCGCCGCGCCGTACGACGTGATCGCCATCTCGGGCGCGCTGCCCGAACTGCCGCAGGCGTTCCTCGACCAGTTGAAGGTTGGCGGCCGTCTGGCAGCGTTCATCGGCGGCAGCCCGGTCATGGAAGCGCAACTGATCACGCGCCTATCCGAGACCGAATACCGCACGGAAAACCTGTTCGAGACGCAAGTGGCCTATCTGGTGGCGCCGCAACCGTCGAGCTTCAAGTTCTGAGCCCGGCGACCGGGTCGCGTGCCGCCGGCTGACGGCACGCCCCGGATCGCCGCGAGCGGACCGGTCCCGCCCCGCGAGGGGTTCCATGAGAACCGGACGCCATCAATACGACACACGAACATCATGCAAAACATTTCACCGGCGCAATTGGCCCAGTGGCTCGCGGATGGGGAACGCGGGCAACCCACGCTGCTCGACGTGCGTGAGGATTGGGAAGTCCAGACCTGCCACATCGCCCAGAGCAAGAATGTGCCGCTCGGCGACGTGCCCAGCCGTCTGACCGAACTCGACGCCGATGCCCCCATCGTGTGTATCTGTCACCATGGCATGCGCAGCGCTCGCGCCGCGATGTTCCTGGAACAACAAGGTTTTACTCAGCTGTTCAATCTGGACGGCGGTATCGATGCCTGGGCTCGCCAGGTCGATCCGTCGATGCCGACTTACTGAGCCAGAGCCGTGCGCCCCCCGAGGCTTGCCGCGCGACAGCGTGCGGCCAAATGTGCGCCCGCGCGGCGCGCCGTCCCTGTGAGCGCCTTCGTCCTGACGGCGACGCTCGCGGCCCTCATCGGCTTCGCCACGCCCGCTGGCGCGACCGACCTTCTCCAGCTCTACAGCGAGGCTCAGAGCCGCGATGCGCTCATTGCCAGCGCCCGCTCCGCATACCTCGCCAACATCGAAGCCCTGCCGCAGGCGCGCGCCGCGCTGCTGCCCCAGATCACCGCGCGCTGGGGCGCCGTCAACACGCACTACGGCTCGGGCAACATCTCGAACACGTTCGGCAGCAGCGGCTACAGCCTCGCGCTCACGCAGCCGCTGTTTCACTGGGACAGCTGGCAGTCGTACCAGCAGGGCAAGCTCACCGTGGCGAGCGCCGAAGCGTCGTTCGCACAGGCACAGCAGGATCTGATTCTCCGCGTGGCGACCGCCTACTTCGACGTGCTCGCCGCACAGGACGACCTTGCCCTGGCTTCCACACACAAGCAGGCCATCGCCGAACAGCTCGCGTCCGCCAAGCGGAATTTCGAAGTCGGCAACGCCACCATCGTCGATACGAACGAAGCGCAAGCGAGCTTCGACCAGGCCACCGCCCAGGAGATCGCGGCGCAGAACACGCTCGACGTGCGACGCGCGGCGTTCGCGCGCATCGTCGGTCACCCGGTGGGCTCGCTCGCCACGCTGCGCGCCGGGGCCACGCTGCCCTCGCCCGAACCGAACAACGTGGCGGACTGGGTGACGCAGGCCGAACAGGCCAATTACGGCGTGCAACTACAGGCGCTCGCGCTGGAGATCGCGCGACGCGAGACGTCGAAAGCCAGGTCGGGCTACATGCCGTCGGTGGATCTCGTCGCCGCCGGGGCACATTCGAACGTCGGCAACGCGAACAGCCTGCTCACTTCGGCAATGTCGAGCCCGTCGAGTCAAAGCACGGGACCGAGCGCCGCCGGCCAGATCGGCATCCAGATCAGCATCCCGATCTTCTCGGGCGGCTCGGTGCAGAGCAAGATGCGCCAGACGCTGGCCCTCGAAGACAAGGCGCAGAGCGATCTCGACGACGCGCGCCGTCTCGCGGTGCTCAACGCTCGCCAGTCCTACCTGGGCGTGTCGAGCGGGCTGGCGCAGGTCAAGTCGCTCGAAGCGGCCGAGCAATCGGCACAGTCGTCGGTGGCGTCGAACAAACTCGGTTACCAGGTGGGCATTCGCATCAACGCCGACGTGCTCAACGCCGAAGACAAGCTCTTCACGACGCGACGCGATCTCGCCAAGGCGCGCTACAGCACGTTGCTCTCGAGCCTCCAGCTCAAGGCCAGCGCCGCCACGCTCGTCGACACGGATCTGCAATTGCTCAACGCGCTGCTCACGGAGAATCCGGACGCCTCGGCCGTGACCGCCGGTGCTCGCGCCAGCACACCTGCCAGCCCCTCCGCCCGCGCGCCTGCGGGAATGCCCGAGCGTGGCGTGCGCCCGGGCACCGTCTCACCCGTTCGTCGCTAGACAGGGCGCGAAGCGCGCGGGAACGCACGGCGCAAAACAAAAAGCCTCGCATGGCCGGTTCGACATGCGAGGCTTTTTTTGTCGACGAGCATCGGAGAGATGCAGAAGGTTCCCGCCCTACTGCACCAGTCCCGGCTTGTCGAGCCAACGTCCCAACGCCGCGACAGTGCGCGCGGTCGCGCCCTGATGCTGTTTCGCGAACAGCGTTGCGGCGGTGCGCATCGCGAGGCGTCGGTCGTCGTTGACCAGGACGTCGGCCAGCGCCGCGGCCAGTTCGCCCGCGTCGCTCACGCGCCGCGCAGCACCGGCCGCCAACGCATTCTCGCTCGCCTGCGTGAAGTTGAACATGTGCGGACCGAACACGACCGGCGTGCCCGCCGCGCAAGCTTCGATCAGGTTCTGGCCGCCCAGCGGCAACAGGCTGCCACCGATGAACGCCACGTCCGCCGCCGAAAAATACGCCGGCATCTCGCCCATCGAATCGCCGAGCACGACATCGATATGCGCGGGCAGCGGCGTGCCGTCGTCGGGCCACGCACTGCGGCGCACGTAGTTGAGACGCACCTTGTCGAGCATCGCCGCGACTTCGTCGAAACGCTGCGGGTGACGCGGCACGAGCAGCAGCAACGACTGGCGCCCGACATTGGACGCCGCTGCCAGCATGGCGCGCGCCTGCAGCACCAACGCCTCCTCGCCGTCGCGCGTACTCGCCGCGAACCACACCTTGCGCGCGCCGAAGCGCTCGCGCCAGCGTGCGCCCAACGCAAGCAGCTGCGCAGGCGGTGTCATGTCGAATTTGAGATTGCCCAACACATCGACGTCGTGCGCACCCAGCATGCGCAGACGCTCGGCGTCGGCATCGCTCTGGGCGAAGACGCGGCTGAAGCCGCCGAAGATCGGCCGGGTGGCTTCGCCGAAGCGCGCCGCCCGCCGGAACGAACGCGCCGACATGCGCGCGTTGGTCAGTACCAGCGGCACGCCGTCCTCGCGGCACGTGAGGACGAGATTCGGCCACACCTCGGTTTCCATCACCAAGCCGACGCTCGGACGCCATTGCTTCAGGAATCGCCGGATCGGCCCGACCATGTCGTAAGGCAGATAGCAGCGCTGCACGCGCTCGCCGAACAGGTTCTCGCCGATGGCGCGCCCAGTCGGGGTCATGTGCGTGAGCAGGATGCCGTGCGACGGATAGCGCTCGAGCAGCGCTTCGATGAGCGGCTGTGCGGCGCGCGTCTCGCCGACGGAGACGGCGTGCACCCAGATAAGCGGACGGCCGGTGTAGGGCGGAGCATCGTAGAAGCCGAAACGCTCCCCGATGTGGCGACGATAGCCGGGCTCGAAGCGGCCGCGCCACCACAGGCGCACCACCGCCAGCGGTGCGACGATCCACCAGAGCGCGCGATAGACGAGACGCAGCACCATCAGACGAGCGCGCGATGCGTGAGGCGTTGCAACACCGCCAGCGGCGAGCACTCTGGGTGCACCATCGCGTCGGCGGGCAGGAAAAAGGTCTGCTCCATCATGAACTGGCCCGACATCACGGCGTGCGACGTCTGATCCGAGAAGCAGATCCAGACGCTGCCCGGCGGGAACGGCATGGTCTGCTGGCCGGCGTCGCGCTGGTAGCCCATATCGGCCTTCATGCCGTCGTGCAGATGCAGCATGATGTGATCGTAGCCGCTGCGCGGGCGCTTCGTGATGCCCACGGCGTTCTGCAGCCACGCGGAACCGGGCCATTGCGTCGGCACTTTCGGCAGGAACCGCGTGGCCACGGCCTCGAACGGCTCCCCCACGCGCCAGACGCGCGGCTGCCCGGCCGGATTGATGTTGGTGAACACGCGCAGAATGCGCTCGCCGTAGTTGGGACGTGATGGGAAAGCGTCCACGTGCAGACGGCTGTCATCCTTGCGCCACGACGTCTGACGCGTCTCGACCTGATGCAGACGCAGGCTCGTCGGCGCGGCGCGCAGCTTGCCGCGATATTCGGGCAGCAGACCGTCGATCAGGCTGCACGCCTGCGTGTAATAGCGCCTGACCAGCGCGTGCACGGCGCGGTGCGTGGCGTCGTCGGCCGCGACGCCGACGAGCACGTCGGTCTTCGGATCGAGGCTGATGTTCTTGCGTTTCGGATCGGCAATCGCGGGGTCGAGCAGGCGCTGCTCGGCCGCGTCGATCGCGAAGGCCAGATGGGGGAAGTACAGGACCTTGCCCGCCTCCACGTCCGCCACGAGGGTCTCGCGCGGCACCGACAGCGCGCCGCCTTGCCAGTCTGCCGACTCGACGGTGACGATCTGGCTGTTTTCGCTCATTTCACTCATGCGATTGGGTCCTCCCCGGTCGCGGCGACGCCAGCGGCACGTTCGCTGCCGCCAGCCGCCGGCTGTGACGACAGCAACGGCGCCAACTGGCGTACGGCGTCACGCACCTGTGCGAGCGTTGGCTTGTGTTCGGCGTCGCCGAGATTGACGATGCGCGGCGACCAGAATCCACCGGTCCGCCACGCGGTGGTGAAATTGTATAGCTCGATGGTCGGTCGGTTCAGCGCTGCGGCAATATGCACCAGTCCCGTGTCCACGCCGACGGTGATCGCACCGCGATCGATCAGCCCCACGACCTGCGACAGATTCATCTTCGGCGGCACCCGGGCCACATCGCCGAGCGCAGCCGCCAGCCGCTCCGATACGGTGCGCTCGGCCGGGCTGCCCCACGGCAGCACGATCAGGAATCCGTGCGAGGCGAGATCGCGCCCCAGCGCAATCCAGTTGTCTTCGGGCCAGGTCTTGTCGTCGCGCGAGGTCGCGTGGACGAACACCGCATAGGGGCGGTCGGGACACTGGCTGTGATCGGCGCGCTCGGTCGCAATGCCGAAATCGGTCTCGGCCGGCGCCGTGAAACCCATCGCCCCCCCGACCAGCAGTCGCGAACGCGTGACGACATGCGTATGCGGTTCGATCCGCACCATGTGCTGATAGAGAAAGCGCACCGGCCACTCGTAGCTGGCGCCTTCGGTACGGTTGCCAAGCCCCCAGGTGGCGCCGCGCGCGGTACGCGCGATCCAGCCCGTCTTGACCAGTCCCTGCGTGTCGATCACATAGTCGTACGGCGTTTCTCGCAGGGCGCGGCGAAATGCGCCGATTTCCTGCCAGGTGCGCGCGGCGAACGGCTTCTTGCGCCAGCGGCGCAGCGCGAAGGGAATCACCCGACGCACGCCGCGCACGAGTTTGACGAGGTCGACGAAACCTTCTTCCACGACCCAGTCGATCTGGGCCTCGGGATAGCGGCGCAGGATGTCCTGCACCACGGGCATGTTATGGACGACGTCGCCGAGCGACGAGACTTTGACGATCAGAACCTGCAACCGAACGCCCCGGCGGTTCGGCCGGGCCTCGTGAGCAAAACCGCGATTTTACCCCGAGCCAGGCCGCCATCGGCACGGATGCCCGATCTTCTCACTCGCCCCGCCCCCACGTGTGCAGGTGGCAAACGAGGCAACGCGACACAATGCGCCGTCGCCCCCGCCCGGTCTGGCCCGGCCTCAGAACGGCAGTCTGGCGTCGGGTTTGACGGCGAGAATCGCCTGGCGAAAGTCGTCCTGGATGCGCTTGAGCGCGGCGTCGCTGTCGGCCTCGAAACGCAGCACCACGACCGGCGTGGTGTTCGACGACCGCGCCAGACCGAAGCCGTCCGGGTATTCGACGCGCACGCCGTCGATCTTGACGACCTCCTGCGCGCCGTCGAACCTGGCCGTCTCGCGCAGCTTGTCGATCAGCGCGAAGTTTTCGCCTTCGGCGAGCGGGATCTGCAGTTCCGGCGTCGAAATCGAGTTCGGCAGCGCGTTGAGCACAGCGCTCGGATCGGCCGCGCGCGACAGGATTTCGAGTAGACGGGCGCCGGTGTAAAGGCCGTCGTCGAAGCCATACCAACGGTCCTTGAAGAACACGTGGCCGCTCATCTCGCCCGCGAGCGGTGCGCCGGTTTCCTTGAGCTTGGCCTTCACGAGCGAGTGCCCCGTCTTCCACATCAGCGGCTCGCCGCCGTGCTGCTTCACCCAGCTCGACAGGTTGCGCGTGCACTTGACGTCGTAAATGATCTTCTCACCCGGATTGCGGCTCAGCACCTCGGCGGCGAAGAGCATCAGTTGACGATCGGGATAGATGATCTGGCCGTCCTTCGTGACGACGCCCAGGCGATCGCCGTCGCCGTCGAACGCGAGGCCGATTTCGGCGTCGGTCGTCTGCAGCGTGCGAATCAGATCCTGGAGATTCTCCGGATGGGCCGGATCCGGGTGATGGTTCGGGAACGTGCCGTCCACGTCGCAGAACAGTTCGATGACTTCGCAGCCAAGCGCGTTGAACAGCGCCGGCGCGTAGGCGCCCGCCACACCGTTGCCGCAATCGACGGCGATCTTCATCGGACGCGCCAGATGCACGTCGTTCACGATGCGCGCGCGATACGACTCGCCGATCTCGTCGGCCGTGTACGTGCCCTGACCGGTCTCGAAGTCCTGCCGCTCGATCAGTTTGGCGAGCGCCTGGATGGCGTCGCCGTAGATGGCGCGCCCGCGCAGCACCATCTTGAAACCGTTGTAGTCGGGCGGATTGTGGCTGCCCGTGACCATGATGCCGGAGTCGACGACGCGGCCGTGCAATGTGACGTTCGTGGCGAAATACACCATCGGCGTGACGACGACGCCGATGTCGACCACGTCGACGCCCGCGGCGCGCAGGCCATCGGCCAGGGCGGTGATCAGTTCGGGGCCGGACAGGCGACCATCGCGGCCGACCACGACGGCATTGCCGCCCTCGCGACGCAGCGCCGTGCCGAAAGCGCGGCCGATCAAATGCGCGACGTTGGCGTCGAGCGTCTTGCCGACGATGCCGCGAATGTCATAAGCCTTGAAAATCGCAGGCGAAACTTGCGTGGATTGCGTCATGGAAGTGGGTCTCTCGGAAACGAGGGAAGAAATGAGCATTGACGCGTGCGGACCACACCGGGCCGGCGCTCCGAACGCTATGCGTACCTAAAGCGGCGCGCCGCCGTCATCGGGCAACGCGGCAAACGGGAATTCCCGGCGCGACCTCCGGCCGGGAACGGCTGCATTACGTTAAAATTATACGGGACTTCGCCGCGCTGCGGCATGTCCCGGGAGCCCTGTCAGTAGGCGCCTACAATCCTGGTGTGCGCCACCTGACGAGTGGGGCAGCATCACCCGCACCGGCCTTACGAGGCCGGTTTTGCTTATTTCGAGAACGAGTGAGCCGCGCGAGCGCCACATGCCCTATCGGACCATCATTCGCAACATCCTCTGGATGCTGACCGAGCGCGGCGCGCAGATCGCCGGCGGCATCGCGGTCTCCGGGCTTCTGGCGCGCAGCCTGGGCGCCGCCCAGTTCGGCCTGTTTCAATACGCGCAATCGCTCGTGTTTCTCGCCGCATCGCTCACGCTGCTGTGCGGCAGCGAGGTCGTGGTGCCCCGTCTTGTCGGCAAGTCCGAGGCCGAGCAGCGCACGGTCATCGCCCATGCCTTCCTGCTGCGGCTCGCCGCCGCCGCCATCGCCTACACGCTCCTCGCCGTCTATGTGATCGCGTTCGCCGAGTCCTCGCTGCTGGCCGTCACGCTCTGGCTCGGCGTGGCGCTCTGGTTCCGCGAGCCGTCGGGCATCGTGATCGCGTGGCTGCAGGCGCGCACGTTCAACCGTCCCAGCGTCACCGCCAATCTTTGCGCCCTCGGCGTGAAGCTCGCGCTCGTGGCCGTGCTGTTCGTCACGCACGCGGACATTGCGGCGTTTGCCGTCGTCTACGCGCTCGAAGCCATCGTCGCGGCGGCACTGCTCGCACGCTATTACCTCAGGCATTCGCCCAGCACGCCTGTCGTCTGGCGACGCCGGCTGCTTGCCGATCTGCTCGCGAGCGGCGCCACGTTCTGGGGCGGATTGATGCTCATGATGCTCTTCAAGCGCATCGACCAGCTCGTCCTCAAACCGATCGTCCCGCTCGCGGAACTTGGCGCTTACGCGGCGGCCATGCAGGTCACCGAGAACTTCGTGCTGGTCGCGCCGATCATCGCCAACTCGCTGGCGCCGCAGCTGATTTTCCAGACGGTCGACAACACGGTCGCGCGACGCAACACCGTGCGCGCCGTGTGGTTGATGGTCGCCGCTGGCGCCTGTCTGGCCGTGCCGATTGCGCTGCTTGCCCCATGGATCGTGCATCTCATTTACGGCGCGGGGTTTGCGGAGTCTGCCGAAATTCTCCGGGTGTCGGCGCTCATGGGCATTCTCGTCTTCGCCGATGCCGCCCTGAACCTCACGCTGATTCGTCGCGGCGCCGGCCGATGGGTGATCGCGAAGTGGCTTTGCGCGGCGCTCGTGGCGTTCGTCGTCGTGCGCACGCTCGCGCCGACGCTCGGCGCGCTTGCCGGCGCCCTGGGCTACGGCGCCGGTTACGCGGCGGCACTGCTGCTCGGCGTGTGGCTGCTGCGACGGGACTGACGCGATGACGGCCACAACCAACATGTCGACCTCGCGTCCCCGCACCCTCTGCCTGTTCACGGGAACGCTCGCGGCATTCGCCGGCGCCGAGCGCGCGACCGCCACGCTCGCCAACGCGCTCGCCGCGCGCGGGCATCGCGTGCATGTGCTCTCGCTGTGGGGGCACACACCCGTCTTCACACTGGCCGACGGCGTCACGCACCATGCCTTGTTCGCCGAGCGCGTGGCGTTCAAGCGTCATTACGCGTCCATCGTGTGCCGGGTGCGGCGCTATGCGCGCGAGCACGAACTCGATGTGATGATCGACGTCGATCCGATGCTCGCGCTCTACACCGTGCCAGCCACGCTGGGCCTGGCGCTGCGTCGCATCGCGTGGGAGCACAGCACCTATGCGAGCGATCTCGGGCGCCGTGCGCGACGCTGGGCGCGTTCGCTCGCCGCCCGGCGTTACGACGCCGTCGTGGTCCTGACCGACGCCGACCGCGAAGCGTGGCTCGCCCATCACCCACGCGCCCACGCCCGATTCGTGACGCTGCCGAATCCGCTTGGCCTGCCGATTCCCGGGTCGCCCGCATCGCATGACGACGATCGATGCGTGCTCGCCGTCGGCCGCCTCATCCCGGAAAAGGGTTTCGACAGGTTGATCGACGCATGGTCGCGGATCGCCGTGGACGCCCCCGGCTGGCGCGTGCAGATCGTGGGCGATGGGCCGTTGCGCGACGCCCTGCTCGCGCAGGCGCGCGAAGCCGGCGTTGGCGACAGCGTGAGCGTGCTGCCCGCCGTGAGCGATATCGCCCGCTACTATGCGCGTGCGGCCGTCTATTGCCTGCCGTCGCGGCGCGAGAGCTTCGGGCTGGTGCTGCTCGAAGCCAAGGCTTACGCGTTGCCCGTGGCTGCCTACGCCGCCGACGCCGGTCCGCGCGCCCTGCTGCGCCATGAGATCGACAGCCTCGTCGTGGACGATGGCGATATCGCGGGATTGGCCGGCGCCCTCGCCCGCCTCGTCGGCGATGCGGCCTTGCGCGAGCGCCTCGGTCATGCAGGTTACGTCCATGCCCGACAGTTCGACGCCGACGTTATCGCAGCGCGTTGGGAGACGCTGTGGGCGCCTGACGAGTCTTCCGCAGCGCGGGTGGAGGACATCCGATGAAAATCCTGCTGCTCGTCACCGGACTGCAACTGGGCGGCGCGGAGACGCAGGTCGCCGACCTTGCCCGAGGCTTTCTCGCGCGCGGACACGACGTGACGTTGATTTCGCTGACGGGCCAATGCGCGATTGCGCTGCCCGAATCGGCGCGCCTCACGCTTGTCGAGCTGCAAGCGGGCAAGACGCCGTGGTCGCTGGCATGCGCGCTGCGGCGGCTCGTCTCGTATCTGCGCGCATGGCGTCCGGACGTCGTGCACGCGCATATGGTGCATGCGAACCTGCTCGCGCGCGTAGCGCGATGGTTTGCGCCGATGCCGGTGCTCGTCACGAGCGCCCACAGCCGCAACGAAGGCGGACGCCTGCGCATACTGGCGTATCGCCTCACCGATCGCTGGACGGACCTGAGCACCAATGTGAGCGACGACGCCGTCGCCGAATTCGTCGCGCGCCGCGCCGCGCCGCCGACACGTATCGTCAGCATGCCCAACGGCATCGATACACAACGTTACCGACCGGATGCGCAAGCGCGCGTGACCATCCGTGCCGTCGAAGCACCCGGCCTTGCACCAACGACGCCGATCGTCTTCGCTGCCGGTCGCCTGGTGGAGGCAAAGGACTATCCGACGTTGATCGACGCCTTTGCCTGCGTGGTCGCGCAGATGCCGGAGGCGAAGCTGTTCGTCGCGGGCGACGGGCCACTGCGCGCATCGCTGGAGGCATTGGTGCAGGCGCGAGGGCTCACGGGAGCCGTCACGCTGCTCGGGCGTCGAAACGACATTGCGCGGTGGATGTGCGCGGCGGACGTGTATGCCATGTCGTCCGCCTGGGAAGGACTGCCGCTGGTGATCGGCGAAGCGATGGCCTGTGGCCTGCCCGTGGTGTCGACCGACTGCGGCGGCGTGCGCGAACTGCTCGGCCCTGACGACGGCAACACACTCGTGCCCGTCGGCGATGCGCGCGCGCTGGGCGATGCGCTGCTCCATCGATTGCAACAGTTGCGCCTTCCCCGCGATGCGGACAACGCGCTTGACGCGACAGGCGCAGCCAACCGCGAGCGCATCGTTACCCACTACTCGCTCGACGCCGTCGTGACGCGATGGCTCGAAATGTATGCCCGTCTCGCCAGGGCGGACGCGAAAATCTGATGTTCCCTATGCAACCACCCGTCCTGTTCTGTTCAAACTCGTTCTGGTCCATTCACAATTTCCGTGGCGGGCCGATTCGGGCGTTGCTGAACGCCGGCCATCCGGTTCACGTCGTGGCCCCGGACGACGATTACGCGCCGCTGCTTCGTAGGATGGGCTGCACAGTGCACGTCATGCCCATGGCGTCGAAGGGGCAGAACCCGCTGCAGGACATGGCGCTTACATGGCGTCTTTTCCGCCTCTACCGGCAAATTCGCCCTGCCGTGTGCTTCCACTACACAATCAAGCCCAATATCTATGGTGCCGTCGCTGCTCGGTGGGCTGGCATTCCGTCGGTATCCATCACGACCGGCATGGGCACGGTATTCATCAACAAGTCGCTGATTACTTTCGTGGTTCGCCAGTTGTACCGGTTCGCCTTCCGTCGCACGCTCGAGAACTGGCTGCTCAATGAGTCCGATTTCCATGCGATGGTGGACGGCGGCCTGGTCGACGCGCGCAAGGCTCGGCTGTTGCCCGGCGAGGGTGTCAATCTCGATCATTTCGTACGCGCACCGTGGCCGGATGACGATGGCACATTCCGCTTCCTGCTGATTGCGCGTCTTTTGCGCGACAAAGGCGTGCTGGAGTTCGTGGAAGCTGCCCGCAAACTGAAGCCGTCGATGCCTCACGTGAAGTTTCAGTTGCTGGGTCCCGCGGACGTTGAGAATCCGACGGCCATTTCGCGCGAGCAGGTCGCTGCCTGGGTCGATGAGGGTCTCGTCGAATATCTCGGGGTCACTCAGGAGGTTCGCCCTTTCATCGCGCAAGCGCACTGCATTGTGCTGCCGTCCTATCGCGAAGGCCTGTCCCGCACTTTGCTCGAGGCCAGCGCCATGGGACGCCCCGTGCTCACGACCGATGTCCAAGGGTGCCGTGAAGTGGTGACCGACGGCGTGACGGGATGGATCGTTCCGGTACAGGATGCATTGGCGTTGGCCGCGCGAATGCGGCACATCGCCGATACGCCGGCGCGCGACCTGGAAGCGATAGGAGAGACCGGGCGTGATAAAGTAGCGCAGAATTTTGACGAGCGACCGGTGATTGCCGAGTATTTTCGGATATTGGGAATTGTCAATCGTGATGCGTCTGCTCCTATATCCCACCTTTGATGGGCCATATGAGATGACACCTGTCGAAGATAATAACCAGGCAACGCAATAACCGACTTCTCCGCACTATGCTGAACCTGACCTTGGCATTGGTAGTTTCATTTGTCACTACGCTGCTTATTGTGCGTTATGCCCACGTGCACGCCCATTTTTCGAGCGATAGCGATACACAAGGTGTTCAGAAGGTGCACGCCCACCCCGTCCCTCGCATCGGAGGACTGGGCATCATGCTCGGCTTGCTCGCGGCAGGCACCTTCGCGACATTCAATTACTCCGGCAACCTCAAGGAAATCCTCCTTCTGACGCTCAGTGCAGCACCGGTATTTCTCGGCGGGTTTGTCGAAGACGTAACAAAGCGCGTGTCCCCGAGAACGCGTTTGCTGTGTGCAATGGTTTCGGCCCTGGTGGCTTATTGGATTCTCGGCATTCACATCAATCGTGTCGATATCGTGCTCATCGACAAGATGCTGGCCGTTCCGTTTATTTCGATCGTGCTCACTGTCGTTTGCGTCGCGGCCATGACCAATGCCATTAATATCATCGACGGCTTCAACGGCCTCGCGGCGATGGTCAGCATTTTCATGTTCATGTCGCTCGGCTACGTCGCATTTCAAGTGGGCGATAATGTCGTGCTGACAGCGACGATGATCATGATCGGCGCCGTTTTGGGATTCTTCATTCTCAATTATCCGAACGGATTGATTTTCCTCGGCGATGGTGGTGCGTATTTCGTCGGCTTCATGCTCGCCGAGCTTGCGATTTTGCTGGTGATGCGCAATCCGGCCGTGTCGCCGTGGTATCCGGCGTTGATGCTGATCTATCCGATTTTCGAAGTCTGCTTTTCGATTTATCGTCGCCGATTCGTGCGTGGCGTCTCCCCGAGCATGCCCGACGGTGTGCACTTGCACATGTTGATCTACAAACGGGTGCTGCGCTGGGCCGTAGGCTCAAAGATCGCCGCACAGCTTGCACGGCGAAATTCGATGACGTCTCCGTACCTGTGGGTGCTTTGCCTACTCGCAGTCATCCCGGCCACGATCTTCTGGCGATATAGCGGCGTACTGGCGGCATGCTGCTTCGTTTTCGTCGTCATGTATATCTGGCTCTACCAGCGTATCGTGCGCTTCCGATCACCCCGCTGGATGATTCTCAAGAAGAAGTAAGTCGCGCTCCAATTCCTTCCCCGACGGCCGATTTGTCGACCGTCTACAGGCATCATGCTGAGTCTCGCTATCGCCCTCGTCGTGTCGTTCGTTGCGACGCTGTTGATCGTCCGTTACGCGCACGTTCACGCCCGCTTCTCCGGGGACAGCGACATCGCCGGGGTACAGAAATTTCATGTGCGTCCCGTGCCTCGCATCGGCGGTGTCGGCATTCTCGCCGGCCTCATCGTGGCCGCGACCGCCCTCGTCTTTTCCTACCCGAAAGTCTCCCGCGACATCCTCCTGCTCGTCGCCTGCGGCCTGCCGGCCTTCATCTCCGGTTTCATCGAGGACGTAACGAAGAAGGTCACGCCCACGGTGCGGCTCGTCTGCACCATGTTCGCCGCGTTGCTCGCCTGGCTGATGCTAGGCATCCACATCACGCGCGTGGACATCGGCGTGGCCGACCGCGCGCTCGTTCTCACCGCCGTGTCGGTACCGCTCACCGTCCTGTGCGTGGCCGGCATGGCCAATGCCGTGAACATCATCGACGGCTTCAACGGCCTGGCCGCCATGGTCGCGATGATCATGTTCGCGTCGCTGGGCTACGTCGGCTTCCAGGTGCAGGATCCGATCGTGCTCACCACGTCGATGATCATGGTCGGCGCCATCCTGGGGTTCTTCATCTTCAATTTCCCCGGCGGGCTGATCTTCCTCGGCGACGGCGGCGCCTATTTCATCGGCTTCATGCTCGCCGAGATCGCCGTGCTGCTCGTCATGCGCAACCCTCAGGTGTCGCCCTGGTATCCGGCGCTCATGGTGATCTACCCTGCCTTCGAGGTCTGCTTCTCGATCTATCGCAAACGCTTCGTGCGCGGTATTTCGCCGGGCATCCCCGACGGCGTGCACCTGCACATGCTCGTCTACAAGCGCCTGATGCGCTGGGCGGCGGGGGCGCGCACCGCAAGCGCGCTCACGCAACGCAATTCCTTGACGTCTCCGTACCTTTGGCTGCTATGCTTGCTGGCAGTGATCCCGGCAACGGTCTTCTGGCGACATAGTCTGGTGCTCGCGCTGTGCTGCGTCGCTTTCATGGTGACGTACGTGTGGCTGTATCTGCGCATCGTCCGCTTCAAGGCGCCACGCTGGCTGATCTACAAGAAATGAACGACCTCGGGGGGCGGCGCGCGAACGGCGCGCGGTCGCGGCACACCCAAGCCCCCTGATCGGGACAACAAGACAAGACAGCGCCACCAACGCAATGCGTGACATCTATGCCATCGGCGACCTTCAAGGTTGCCAAACGTCGTTTGAACAACTGCTCGCACGCCTGCCCCAGGACTCGGACCTTTGGCTCGCGGGCGATCTCGTCAACCGCGGCCCGCGCTCGCTCGATACGCTGCGTCAGGTCATCGCGCTCGGCGATCGCGTGACGGCCGTGCTCGGCAATCACGATCTCCATCTGCTGGCCGTCGCCGCCGGCGTGCGTCAGGCGCACGGCAGCGATACGATCGACGACATTCTCAACGCCCCCGATCGCGACGCGCTCGTCGACTGGGTTCGACGTCAGCCGCTCGCGCATTTCGCACGTGGGCATCTGATGGTGCACGCCGGCGTGTTGCCGCAGTGGGATGCCGCGCAGGTCGTCTCGCTCGCACAGGACGTACAAATGCAGTTACGCGGCCCGGACTGGAAGACGTTCCTCTCGCGCATGTTCGGCAATCAGCCCGACCAGTGGCAGGAAGGCCTCAGCGACGAAGACCGCCAACGCTTGACCATCAACGCCCTCACCCGCATGCGGTTCTGCACCGCGGACGGACGCATCGACTTCAAGATCAAGGAAGGGGCGGACGCCGCCAGCGAAGCGCTCAAGCCGTGGTTCGATGCGCCCGGCCGCCGCACGAGCGACGTCACCATGGTCTTCGGTCACTGGTCGGCGCTCGGACTCGTGATGCGCGACCGTCTGCTGGGCCTCGACACCGGATGCGTGTGGGGCGGCAAACTCACCGCGGTGAAGCTCGCCGAGACGCCCGCCGGGCGTGACTTGATTCAGATCGATTGCCCGCAAATCCGTGATCCGTTCGCGTCGGCGGACGGCAAGAAGCGCAACAAGATCAAAAAGGCGGACAAGGCCGAAGACGCGTTCAAGGCCGCAAAGGCGGAGAAGCTCGGCAAGACGGCGCGCAAACTCGACGCGCCGCTCAAGATAGACAAGGCGAACAAGAGCGAGAAGCCGGCGAAAGCCGCCAAGCGCAAAGGCGATGGATCGTGATCGCTGCGCGGCGACGTACCACGCGCCGGTGAACGTCAGGCCTGCATCGCCTGTGCGGCATCGCCCTCTTCACCGTCCAACGCCGATTCGCGCGAACCGACCGAACCGCTTTGCGGCAGCAACGCTTCGGGCAGGAAGGCCTGCAACGCTTCACCGACCGCCTTCTGCGCGCCGAGTGCAAACTCGCGGCGATGCTGGCCTTCCTGGGGATACTGCGGCTCGCCGATCGACAGGCGTACCGTCATCGGCGGTGCACGCAGGATCATGTCGATGGACTCGATCAGGCTCGTCTCGCCGATATAGGCCGGCGCCATCGTATGGCGCTCGCTGGCGGCGTCCGTATAGAACAGACACAACGGCTGCACTGGCTTGGCCGTGGTGACAGGTGCCTGCAGCAGGTTGGCGTGGAACGGCAAAAGACTGCGGCCGTCCGTCGTCGTGCCTTCCGGAAACACGGTGATGATGTCGCCGTCGCGCAGACAATCGGACAGGTAGTGCATGATGCGACGCGCGTCCGCACGGCGCTCGCGCTGAAGGAAGATCGTACGCGTCTGCACGCACAGCCAGCCGACCAGCGGCCAGTGCCGAATCTCGGCCTTGGCGACGAATCGCACCGGCTGCCACGCATTGATCGCGAAGATGTCGATCCACGATACGTGATTGCACAGCAGCATCACGCCGCCGTCGGGCAGCGGCGCGCGCTGCTCGACTTCGAGTCGCATGCCGCACAACCTGAGCAGCTTCTGCGACCACGCGCGAATGCGCCGATGTTTCGCCGCTTCGGACAGAAACGGGAAGAGCAGCAGCGCGGTCAGCAGGCCTCGCGCGAAATGCAGGCCCAGACGGAGTTTTTTTATCAACAGCACGGCAATCGCATCCTAGACGGCGAGGGCATCGTACGCCACGTGGCCACCGACCAACGTGAACCGAACGCTACCCGGCAATTCGTATCCCAGAAACGGGGTGTTGTGCCCGGCACTGCGCAACTGCGCCGCCGAGACGGTCCAGTACGACGAGGGGGCGAACACGCAGACATCCGCCGTGAGCCCCGCGGCCAGCCGACCGGCGCCCGGCGCCGCCGCTTCCAGCCGTTGGCCCGGTGCATGCGTCACGCGCGCGAGTGCATCCACGAGCGGCACGCGAGCCTCCTCGGCCCACTTCAATACCAGCGACAATAGCAGCTCCAGTCCGCTCGCCCCCGGCGCCGCCTCGGCGAAGGGCACGAGACGGGCGTCGGCGGCCAGCGGCGTATGGTCCGAGCAGATGGCGTCGATGGTGCCGTCGCGGGCCGCATCGCGAATGGTATCGCGGTCGCGCCCGCCCCGCAGCGGCGGGTCGAACCGGTACTGGGCGTCAAAATAACCGATGTCCATGTCGGTCAGATGCAGATGATGCGCTGCGACGTCGCACGTCACCGGCAAACCTTCCGCCTTGGCCGCACGCACGAGCGCAACGCCCGCCCCCGACGACAGGCGGCACAGATGCACACGCGTGCCCGTGACGCGCACGAGTTCGAGAATGGTATGCAGCGCGATGGTCTCGGCCGCAACCGGAATCCCCGCCAGTCCGAGACGCGATGCCACCGCGCCACTTGCCGCCACGCCGCCCGCGGCGAGCGCCGCATCCTGGGGACGCAGCCACACGCTCAGGCCGAACGTGCCCGCATATTGCAACGCCCGCAACAACGTGCGCGTATCGGGCGTCGGTGCGTTCGCCTGCGACAGGCCAATGCAACCCGCCTGCGCCAATTGCGCCATCTCGGTAAGCTCGTTGCCAGCCAAACCGACCGTGAGCGCGCCCAGCGGATGCACCTGCGCGGGATGTGTCGCGCCGGCGCGCAATCGCAGCATCTCGACGAGGTCGGGCTCGTCCAGCACGGGATCGGTGTCGGGCGGGCACACGACGCGCGTCACGCCGCCGGCCAGCGCCGCAGCCGCCTCGCTGGCGGCCGTCACGCGCCGAGCGGCCAGATCGACGAGTCCGGGCATCACGCGCCGAGCGGCCAGATCGACGAGTCCGGGCATCACGATCGACCCGGTAACATCGACGGTCCGCTCCGCGGTGAAGTCGGCAGGCGCCGCATCCAGTGCAACGATCCTGCCGTCGGCGACGAATACGTCCTGTACGCGATCGGTTCGGGTAGCGGGATCGATGAGGCGACCGCCCTTCAGATGCAGTTTCATCGCGCCCTCATCCGTGATTCGCGGCGACGATGCTCATCACCGCCATGCGCACGGCAATGCCGAACGACACTTGTTCGAGAATGACCGATTGCGGCCCGTCGGCAACCGACGAATCGATCTCCACGCCGCGGTTCATCGGACCGGGATGCATGACGATGGCATCGGGTTTGGCAAGTGAGAGACGCTCCGGCGTCAGGCCGTAGTACTTGAAGTACTCGGCCGCCGAGGGCAGCAGCGCCCCGTTCATGCGTTCGTTCTGCAGGCGCAGCATGATGATCACGTCGACGTCGCGTAGCCCCTCGTCCATGTCGTGGAACACGCGCACGCCGAGTTGCTCCAGCCCCGCGGGCAGCAGCGTACGCGGACCGATGGCGCGCACTTCGGGCACCCCGAGCGTCGTCAGCGCATGGATGTCGGATCGGGCGACGCGCGAATGCAGAATGTCGCCGACGATCGCCACCGTCAGGTTCTGGAATTCGCCCTTGTGATGGCGAATCGTGTACATGTCGAGCAGGCCCTGCGTCGGATGCGCATGGCGACCATCGCCCGCGTTGATGACGTGCACGTGCGGCGCGCAGTGTTCCGCGATCAGGTACGGGGCACCCGACTGTGCGTGACGCACGACGAACAGATCGGCATGCATCGCCGACAGGTTGCCGATGGTGTCGAGCAGCGTTTCGCCCTTGCTCGTCGACGACGCGTTGACATTCAGATTCAGCACATCGGCCGAGAGACGCGCCGCCGCGATCTCGAACGTCGTGCGCGTACGCGTGGAATTCTCGAAGAACAGGTTGAAGACCGATTTGCCGCTCAGCAGCGGGACCTTCTTCACGTCCGCATCGTTGACGCTGACGAACTGCGTCGAAGTGTCGAGGATGTGCATGATCACGGCACGCGGCAGACCTTCCACCGTCAGCAGATGCTTGAGTTCGCCGTTGCGGGTGAGCTGCGGATGGCCGCGTCGTCCGAGCATTCCATTAGCCATGCGCGGACTCCGCGAACGTGAAGGAGGCGCGACGGGCGCGGCGCAATGCGGCCCCGGACAAAACGTCAGGCAGGAACATGCTCGTCGAAATACTGCTGGAGAATGATGCGAGCGGCCTCGGCGTCGAGCGAGGTCTTTTGCGAGACCTTGACGCCGGCCTCGGCCAGCGCGGCGGCAGCCGCCACGGAGGAGTAGCGTTCGTCGACCCACACCACCGGCACGTTGAAACGTCCATTGAGCTGGTTGCCGAAACGCTTCGCTTGCTGGGTCATCTCGTGAGGCGCGCCATCGGGATGGCACGGCAGGCCGACGACGATCAGCCCCGGTTGCCACTCGGCGATCAGTTTGCCCGTCTCGGCAAAGCGGACTTCACGATTGAGATTGGCGATGACAGTCAGGGCACGGGCTTCGCGCAGCATCTGATTGCCGATCGCGACGCCGATCCGGCGCTCGCCGTAATCGAAAGCGAGCACCGTGGCGCTGCCTGCCGTCATGCGTGACCTGCGTCAGCGGAGAGCATCGACGACGTCACCCCAAGCAATGCCAGCGCGGCGTCGAAGCGCTCGGCAGGCGGCACGTCGAACACGATGCCCGGATCGGCGGCGACGGTCAGCCAGCCGTTGCGGCTGATCTCGTCCTCGAGCTGCCCGGCGCTCCAGCCCGAGTGGCCGAGCGTGAGCAGGAAGCGGCCCGGCCCTTCGCCGTTGGCCACGGCTTCGAGCACATCCTTCGACGTCGTCATTTCGAGCCCACCCGGCACCGACAGCGACGAGCTGTACGCGGTACCTGTAGCCTCGTGCAGCACGAAGCCGCGCTCGGTCTGCACCGGACCACCGAAGAACACCGGCTGACTCGCCAACGGATCGATTTCGAGCTTCAGATCGAGCCGCTCGAACAGCGACTTCAGATCGATATCGGTGGGACGATTGATGACCAGCCCGATCGCGCCTTTTTCACTATGCTCGCACAGATACACGACTGTGCCGGAAAACGTCGGGTCGGCCATGCCCGGCATGGCGATGAGGAACTGATTGGTGAGATTGATACGGTCGTTCGGCATAGGGCCAAAGTTTATCGGAGCCTGGTGATGGTCTGCTGCCCGGTCGTTCATCCACACCCGGCGAGCCCGCTCGGCACTTGCCTGCGGCCGGTCAGCGGACGAACGCTTTCCGCATCGTGGTACGGCCATCGGCCGCCAGCGGCAGCCCTTGCGCCGACTTTATCACGGAACGTCACGTGCGGTGACGAGCCGCTGCCCGAACACACTGGCATCCAGCGCCCGCTCGCGCCACATCGCCATCTCGGCGATCAGGTCTGGGCGTGGCTCGGGATATGTGTCGGCCGCAAATTGATGCAGCATGCCGCGCAGCGCCTTGACGGTCATCGCCAGCGCCGCCGGCCCGCCCGGCTCCGCGGGCGGGGACGCCGCCAGACGCTCGCCGGTCGCGGCCACGGCCGCCGCCAGCCGCGCGACGGGCGCCAGACCGATCGCGGCCGAATACTCCGCCACGCGCGCGGCCACGGCCGGATCGTTCAAATTCGGCAATGCCTCGTCGGCGAGGCTCAGATACGTCTGACAGACGTCCTGGCGCACGGCGAGCGGTCCGATGCGCAACCAGTCGCGCGAACTGGCGCCGGCGCCCTGCTTCTGCCCGGTCTGGGCGGTATTCATCAGCGGTTCCGGCAAATGAGCCGTCCGCCGCAGCACGCCGAAGTCGGCCAGCAGCGTGCCCAGCCAGCTATCGGGCGCTTGTGCATTCCAGGTGGCGAGCGCTTCGACCAGATCATGGCCCGGCACGGCGTCCGTCGTGCTCTTGCCCCCCGCCGGCGCCGCCGTCGATGCGGGTTCTGCGCTGCCGGGCGCGCCGGGACGCGTCAGTTGCTTGCGCAGCGCCATGTTCATCCGGCCGATCTGGCGTTTGTCGGCCAGACTCAGTGGAGCGCGGGCAAACCGCAGCCAGGCAGCGGCCAGACGCCAGTAATCGAGGGGTGCGGTCGCGCCCGCGCGGTGAAGGTCGGCGGCGAGATCGGCCAATTGGCCCAGCGCGGCGGTCGTGTCGATGGCATCGGCGTCGGGCCGCAACAGCCGGAGCAGCACGCGTTCGACGTCGGCGCGCAGCGGCGCGGTGCCGGGCGGCAGCCCATGCAGACGCGGATGCGCGACGGCCCAACCGGCCATGCGCAACTCGCCTGGTGTCGGTGCACCGGGCCAGCCGGCGGACTCGTTGGACGCGCCGGGGGCCTCGGTACTGTCGGCCGGAATTTCCGCCCCGGCGGCAGGCGCGGTGCCGGCCCGCCAGATGTCGCGCTCAAATTGGCGCAGCGCGTTGCGCTGGGCGTCCTGCCCGCCCGGCTCGCCCGGCCCGCCATAGGCGGCCTCGGCGATGGCCTGCACCAGGCGCTCGCCGTGCAACGCCCAGTCGGCATGGCCGCTCGCCTGCAGCAGGCGGTTCGCACGCCGCAGCGGTCCGAGCGCAGCCGCCGGACCGTTCGACCACGCGTCCGACGCCTCGGTGAGCGCGTCGGCCACATCGGGCAGACGCCACAACGGCAGGTCGCGCTCTCGCGATTCGCGTGAGGACGTGCTGTCGGGGGGCGTTTGCGGCGTCACCATAGGCCATCTCCAGGCCGCGAGGCCAGTCTTCGTGAATTCGGGCGGGGAGTTTGCCGCGCCGTCAGCCGGTTGCCTGGCGTGACGGCCGGAGAATGCGGGAAAGGTGCGGGCATCCGATCAGACAGACGGCAGTGCCGTCCGGCCTCAGATCTGCACCATCTCGAAGTCTTCCTTGCGAGCGCCGCACTCGGGACAGGTCCAGTTGATCGGCACATCTTCCCAGCGTGTGCCGGGCGCAATGCCCTCGTCGGGCAAACCTGCCTGTTCGTCATAGATCCAGCCGCAAATCAGGCACATCCAGCTCTTGTATTCCATTCTTTCTTCAGCGACGAGCGTTCCGTTACAATGGCTTGTCAACCGCTTCGGGCACCCCGGCGCAAATGCCGGACGGTGTTGTGGGAACCCGGCCGGCCCATTGTCCATTGTCCGGTGGGGGCGTTGCCCACGGCGCTTGGAAGCGCTCCGAAACGGGCATTTAAGGCGTGATGGTACCAACGAACCCAAAGCCTGACCAGATCGCCGTCTATCCTGCCTCCATGCACACTGAATCTCCTCCCATCCTCCTGACCTTCGGACTCTCCGACCCCACTTCCGCAACCGGCGTGCAGGCCGACCTGCTCACCTTTGCGAGCATGGGCGGCTACGGCGTGTCCGTCCTGACCGGCTACTCCTCGCAAGACTCGCGCGCCTGCGACGACGTGCAATCGATCGACCCGGACTGGATCGGCGATCAGGCGCGCATGCTGCTCGAGGACATGCCCGTCGCCGCATTCAAGGTCGGCAGCGCGGTCAACGCCGAAAACGTCGCGGCCATCGCCGAAATCGTCTCCGATTACGCTGAAACGCCGCTCGTGGTCGCACCGGACTTCGGGCTGGCCGGTGAGCATCTGCTCTCCGCCGACGAGTTGCGCGAAGCCACCGCTACCCTGCTCGTCCCGCAGGCAACCGTGCTCGTCGTGAGTCCGGCCAGCGCGATCGCACTCGCGCAAGCCGTATCCGAGAATGAAAATCTGGCGCTCGACGAAGCGGTGAGCCTCCTGCTGGAAGGCGGGTGCGAGTTCGTGCTGGTGAGCGACGCCAACGCGCCGCAGTTCACGCACACGCTCTACAGCGACGGCGGTGTGGTGCGCGAGGACGCATGGGATCGCCCGGCGCACAACGTGGCCGGCGCGATCGACACGCTCGCCGCGGCCGTGACCGCCATGCTCGCCAACGACCCCCAACCCACCGTCCCTGAAGCCGTGTGCGAAGCGCAGGAGTATCTGCATCAAGTGCTCGAGAACGCCTTCCGCCCCGGCATGGGCCGCCATTTCCCCGACCGCTTCTTCTGGGCGCGCAGCGAGGAGACGGATCAGGACATCGACGCCGGCGACGCCTGACACACCGGTAAGTCGGTACAGGGTCGAGGATCCGTCTGCTGGAATGGAAAAGCGAAAACGCCCGCGAAAATTGCGGGCGTTACGCTTTGTGGCTTACGGCAATAGACGCGGCGCCGGCTGATCAGGACGCGCGTCGCGCCGTGGCCTGCGAGGACGTCATCGCTTCGTCGTCGTCCGCGTCGCCTTGAGGTCGTCCCCACGCCTCGATGACACGCCGCGTGAACGGTTTGAGCTCGTCACCCTGCGCTCGCAACATGCGCACGAGCGAGGCGTACTGCCCCTCGAAGATCAGCGAGTTGTAGTTCTTCAGGCGCGCAATGTCCTGCATTGCCTCGTCGTTGCGACCGGCCAGCGCCAGCAACACGATGTAGCGCTTGATCATCGTCGGCCCGGCGCCCAGCGCAAGCGCTTCGCGGTGCGCGGCGAGCTTCTCGTCGAGTTGATCGCGGTTGAGGAACAGCGCTCCCGTCACCGCGTAGTCGCCGTACGGCGCGAAGAACAGCGCCGGATCGGCACGATAGGCATCGATCTTGCCTGCGCGATACGCCACCTCCACTCGCTGATAGTCGCCATACAGCCAGGGAATGGCCACGCACGCGAACAGCACGATCACGCCATTGATGGCGCCGGTCGCCGTCGGCGACACGCTGTCGATGGCCTTCGTCTCGCAAAAACCGAGCAGGAACAGCGCGGGCAACAGGAAGAACGCATAGTGCTGCGGATACTCCAGCATCGCGTGCACGGCGAGCATGCCCAGCAGAATGAAGGCAAACGCGATGGGCGGCGTCTTGATGCCGCGCACCGCCCGGGCGAACCAGAACACCAGCGGCAGCAGCACAAGCAGTGCCCCCACGATGCCCGTCTTGGCCAGCAGATCGATCAACGCATTGTGGGCGTTATCGGCCATTTCGACCGGACCGAGCTTGTCGACGAGGGCAAATTGCGCGTCGATGTAATTCGACCAGCCGGCGCCGAAGATCCAATGCTCGCGGAAGATGGCAACGCCGTATTCCCACAGATTCAGACGCCCGGTCACCTGCCCGGTCTGGTGCATCCGCGCCACGGCGCTGCCGTCCAGTTGCCATCCCCACGCGACGTTGGCCCAGCCGACGAACATCGTCATCAAGGCGAGCAACGGCAGGATCGCAACGGGCACGAACCAGCGTGTCGAGCGGCGCATGCCGCGGGCGGGTTCGGCCCGCTCGATCCACACCAGCCACAAACCGAAAGCCGACATGAACGCCAGTTGCAGCCATGGCGTACGTGAACCGGTCAGGCAAATGCCGATATCGAAGACCGCGCAGGCGGGCAGCCAGAGCCAGGCCGGCAACTTGCGCTGGTACCAGAGATAGAACGCACCGGCACTGGCCAGCGACAGATACGTTGCCAGATGATTGGGCTGGTACATGTTGCCGAACAGACGGCGCGCCACCGACACCGTGTACTTGGCGACGAACCACGGCACATGCGTTTCCAGATGGAACGCCTGCACGAGTTGTGCGCCCACGGCGTACAGCCCGCCCAGGGTGAGCGCCACGGCGCTCCATCGCATGAGCACGCCACGCCAGCCCAACTGTGCAAGCCAGAAGCCGGCATTCGCCGCCACGATCATCGCCACGCCGTAGAGCAACGCCGTCATCATCAACTGCGGCAGCTCGGTAGGCAGCATCGCACGCTGCACGAGGACCACACCGACAAAGGCCAGCGGCATCCAGGTCACGCGCGGCATGCGCAGCACGCGTGCGTCGCGCTGCCACACGGCGACCATCGAGAGAGCGCCGAGCAGCGCGAACAACGAGAACGCCAGCGTCTCCGAATAGAACGTCGAAATCGGATAGGTGTGCTTGACGAGGTTATAGGGCAGAGCCCAGATCAGGGCCAGCGTCAGCCCGATTAGCGAAAGCAGCAGAGGAGGAAACAAGATCGTCGCCGTGCGATGCACCGGTGGAAAGATGCGCAAGCATAACGAAAAACGGCCGCCCGGGGGCAGCCATTTCACGCCTGACGCGTAAGAGCGCTGCCTGCAAAAATGCCGCAGCGGCCAGCCGGGGACGAGGTATCGTCGCGCCGGGCGGCCCGTGCGTCAGTCATTCCCAGATCCCGCACCGCGGCACTCCGGGGGCGCCAGCTTGGCCGACAACGTGGCGCCACCGGGCGCACCTTCGCGGCCCTTGGCGTAGCACGTCCACACGATCTGGCCCTCGGGCGCCTTGCCGACCGTGAGCGCTTCCGCGCGGCCTTGCGCGCCGGCACTCGTGGGCACCAGCACGATCGCGCCGTCGCCGGCGCGTTGCGTGTAGGCCACCGTCACGTTGCCGCTCACGGAGTCGATGGTCACACCGCTCACGTTGTCCGTGGCGCTCGGCGCCTGCCAACCGCTGTTGAACGGCGCGCCATGCATCGCGTTCTCGCTCACGAGCGCCTTGGCCGATGCGGCAGCCCCCAGCCCTTCGACGACCCGGGCGCGCACCAGATAATTCTGCAGATAGGGTACCCCTGCCGTGACCAGCACGCCGATGATCGCCAACACGATCATCAACTCGATCAGGGTGAAGCCCCGGGACTTGGCGATACCGGTGGTCCGGTGGCCGAAACGACGCATTGTGTAACTCCCTGCTAAAGCAATGAAAACGAAACAGACGCGCTGTCCAGACATCGAAACGGCGCTCGTTGGGGGGAAGTGGGCGGAGTATGCCACAGCCCCTTGGGCGCCAGCCCTGCCGCAGATCAAAATCGGGCGGGGGCCGAGGGGGCGCGGAGAATCGTCCTAGTGCCAAGCCGGACGACTCATCCGGCCGGGGCGCCCGTTTTCCCACAAAGTCATGGCGGACGCTCAGCGTCCGCCATCGCAATGGACCCGATTACTCGGGAGAGGTTGCATGCCTTTGACGGGCCTCGCTCCGACGCTTGAGCACAAGTCCGAGCCCCACGACCAGCGCCGCTCCGGCCGCCGCCGCCACGTAGTGAGTGTATGCGGCCGCCGTGCCGGGCAATTGCAGCCAGGGACCGATACCCGGATCGGACACGATGAGGCCGCCGGCAATCCAGCCAAGCAGCCCCGCGCCGGCGATCACGATGACGGGGAAGCGATCGAGCGCCTTGAGTACCAACTGGGAGCCCCAGACAATCAGCGGAATGCTCACCAGCAGACCGAAGATCACGAGCGGCAACTGATGGTGTTCGGCGGCGCCCTGCGCCGCGCCCGCGATCGCGATCACGTTATCGACACTCATCACCAGGTCGGCCACGATGATGGTCTTGACCGCCGTCCACAGCTTGTCTGCGGGTTTCACACTGTCGTGCGCGTCTTGGTCGGGCACGAGCAACTTGACGCCAATCCAGAGCAGCAACACCCCGCCCAATGCCTTCAGATAGGGGACTTCGAGCAGCGTCACGGCGAACGCGATCAGGATCACGCGCAGCACGATCGCGCCGACGGTCCCCCACACGATGCCCTGCAGACGTTGCTTGGCCGGCAGATTCCGGCAGGCGAGCGCGATCACCACGGCATTATCGCCACCCAGCAGGATGTCGATCATGATGATCTGCAGAACCGCAGCCCAGTTCAGCTCGGCAAAGAACGCAAGCATGGCGGGAAAATCCTCGGAAGCGGAAAACGGGAATGACTTGGGTACGGCAAGAGCAAAAAAGGGAGCCCGAGGCTCCGGGCTCCCTTTTTCAGGACCTTTCGCGCGGCTGCCGGTCCCGACACCCGACGCGTGGTCGTCCGGCGAAGATTACAGCACCGACTTGAGCAGACGGCCCATTTCCGACGGGTTCTTGGTCACCTTGATACCGCAGGCGTCCATGATCGCCAGCTTGGCTTCGGCCGTATCGGCACCGCCCGAGATCAGCGCGCCGGCGTGGCCCATGCGCTTGCCCGGAGGCGCCGTCACACCGGCGATGAAGCCGACGACCGGCTTCTTCATGTTGCCCTTGATCCACTCGGCGGCCGTTGCTTCGTCCGGACCACCGATTTCACCGATCATGATCACGGCGTCCGTATCCGGATCGTCGTTGAACATCTTCATGACGTCGATGTGCTTCAGACCGTTGATCGGGTCGCCACCGATACCGACGGCGGTCGACTGACCCAGACCCAGCGCGGTCAGCTGACCCACGGCTTCGTACGTCAGGGTACCCGAGCGCGACACCACGCCGATGCGACCCTTCTTGTGAATGTGACCCGGCATGATGCCGATCTTCAGCTCGTCCGGCGTGATCACGCCCGGGCAGTTCGGGCCGAGCAGCAAGGTCTTGCGACCTTCGCGGCGCATACGGTCCTTCACTTCGATCATGTCGCGCACGGGGATACCTTCCGTGATACAGATCGCCAGGTCCAGATCGGCTTCGACGGCTTCCCAAATCGCGGCGGCGGCGCCTGCAGGCGGGACGTAGATCACCGAGACGGTCGCGCCGGTTTGTTCCTTGGCGTCCTTGACCGAACCGAAAATGGGAATGCCCTCGAAGTCTTCGCCAGCCTTCTTCGGGTTCACGCCGGCGACGAACGCGTTCTTGCCGTTCGCGTATTCGCGGCACATGCGGGTATGGAACTGGCCGGTCTTGCCAGTGATACCTTGGGTGATGACCTTGGTGTCTTTGTTGATCAGAATCGACATTGCTTGATTTCCTTCATCCGGTTGCCTGACAGCGCTCGCGCGGCCCCTACGGGCGGCACGCCACTGCGGCTTCGACTGTTCTGGTTACTTGCCTGCGGCAGCCGCGACAACCTTCTGGGCAGCTTCTTCCATGCTGTCCGCAGAGATGATCGGCAGGCCGGACTCGGCGAGCATCTTCTTGCCCAGGTCCTCGTTCGTGCCCTTCATGCGCACGACCAGCGGCACCTTCAGCGAGACGGCCTTCGATGCGGCGATCACGCCTTCGGCGATAACGTCGCAACGCATGATGCCGCCGAAGATGTTGACCAGAATGGCGGTCAGGTTCGGGTTCTTCAGCATGATCTTGAACGCTTCGGTGACCTTCTCGGTCGTGGCGCCGCCGCCCACGTCCAGGAAGTTCGCCGGCTCGCCGCCGAACAGCTTGATGGTGTCCATCGTGGCCATGGCCAGACCGGCGCCGTTCACCAGGCAGCCGATGTTGCCGTCGAGCGAGATGTAGGCCAGATCGAACTTCGAGGCTTCGACTTCAGCCGGATCTTCTTCGTCCAGATCGCGGTAAGCAACGATTTCCGGATGACGATACAGGGCGTTCGAATCGAAGTTGAACTTGGCGTCCAGCGCGGTGACCGTGCCGTTGCTGCTCACGTTCAGCGGGTTGATTTCGGCCAGCGAGGCGTCGGTTTCCCAGAATGCCTTGTACAGGCCTTGCAGGATGGCGCGGCCTTGCGGGATCGAAGCGTCGGGAATGCCGATCTTCTTGGCCAGGTCGTCGGCTTGCGCATCGGTCAGGCCGATCGACGGCTCGACGATCACCTTGTGGATCAGTTCCGGGTGCTTTTCGGCGACTTCTTCGATGTCCATGCCGCCTTCGCTCGAACCCATCAGCACGATCTTCTGCGAGATACGGTCGACCACGAGGCTGACGTACAGTTCGTTCTTGATGTCGGCGCCTTCTTCGATCAGCAGGCGATTGACCTTCTGACCTTCCGGACCGGTCTGGTGCGTGACCAGTTGCATGCCGAGGATCTGGCCGGCGTATTCACGCACTTGCTCGATCGACTTGGCAACCTTCACGCCGCCGCCCTTGCCGCGACCACCTGCGTGAATCTGGGCCTTGACCACCCAAACCGGGCCGCCGAGTTCTTCGGCTGCCTTCACGGCCTCGTCCACGGAAAACGCCGGAATGCCGCGGGGCACCGCGACTCCGAATTTCCGGAGGATTTCCTTGCCTTGATACTCATGAATCTTCATGCGTGATTCCCTTCTTGCTGAGTTGGAAGTTTGGGTTCGAGCGTGCGAGTCGAGACACCATCGCGCACCGCTTCTTCTGTAGTGACGGGCGTCGAGGGCTCGTTCGCTCGATCGTTTGCGCGGCCGTTGAACCAGCGCGGGTAAAACCGGCGCACCGCCTCGCCATCAAACCGCAGGGCGTGGCAATGTCCGAGTTGGAAAGGGGGTGCCGTGTTGCCGGCATCGTTGGCCGCCGTGTCCGGCGTGTGAATCACCACACCGGCAAAGGCCTGAATCGCTGCCGTGGGCAGGACACTGCAAAGTTCTGTGAGATGGGTACAACCGGCGGCACCGCCGAGGCGCTCGCGAACCGCATGGCGGAAGCCGTAGCGCAGGTTAAGACCAATCAATTTACGGTATTCGGGGCCGATCTGATCGCAAATGCCGGGATATGGCACCCAATCGGAAACGGCTTCGGCGTCATGCACCTCGAAATTTTCGTCGATCGTCAGACGCAGCCACAACTCGTGAATCGGCGTGCCCTCCTCGCGAAGTCCTGTTGCCAAGGCAAAATCCCGATCCTTGTGATCGGTCAGACAGGCTTCAATGTCCCATAGGCCGTCGGCGCGCGAAAACGCTTCGACAGCGATCGTGCGGCGGTGACGCAGGGTACGAGGGGCAGGCGCGGAGAGCGGCATGCGGAAGTGTGCAATGCATGAACGCGGAAAGACCTTGATTCTAGCATAGGCGACCGGCGAGACTGCCGCAGCGCAGCAGACGCCCGCTGCATAAGGTCGAATTACCCGACCCATTGGTCGGGTTATCAAAATCGGCGGGGCGACGAAGGAATGGTGCAACGCCAAATGGCGATAACCGAGAGGCGACGCGTCACGCAGGAGTCCGCCTCATCGGACGCCCGCCGCCCTATGGCTCGGCAGCTTGCGAGTGTCATGCTCGCTTTGACGATGAATGCAGGCGCATCCATCAGAAAGTGGACTGAATGAGGATCAGAGATCGTCGGCAAAATCGTCCGCGCCACGCACGATTTTGCTGATAACGGTACGCGAGAAGCCACGCGAGGCCAGAAAGCGCATCTGTTTGGCCTTCGCTTCCGGGGTCGTGGCCACTTCGCCGAACTTCTTTTGCCATACGGCACGGGCACGGGCCAACTCGGTGCTGCGCAACTGTTCGGCGAGCTCCGTCACCGTTTGCGCATCGACCTGATGCTGCTTGAGCTCGTTGACGATACGCGTCGTCCCCAGCCGGGACGCCCGGCGATTGACCACGCTCTCCGCAAAGCGTTCGTTGGAAAGCCAGCGCTCCTGCTCCAGCCCATCGAGCAGGCGATCCAGTGCTTCGGGATCCTCGGCATCGACATAGGGCAGGAGCTTGCGGCGCAACTCGGCGCGACTGTACTCTCGGCGCGCAAGGTACGACAGAGCGCGTCCCTTGAGGCTCAGCGCGGGCTTGCGCGACGGCTTGGCCGCGACGGCAGCGTCACCCGGCGGAGGGGGCGGCACATTCGGGTCTCGGGGTGGGCGGCGTTGGATCATGGGCTCATCAGGAGTGCAATCCGCGCGCAATCTGTGGTGCAATCGGTGGCGCAATCAGGGTGACGCACTCAGTAGCGCAATCAGCGGCGGAAACAAAAAACGGCAACGCGACGCCGCAAGGCTTCGCGTTGCCGTCCAGGTTCCGAGGTCCTCAGACTTCGTCTTCTTCTTCGATCTCGCCGGTCTCGTTGATCGCCGTGACACCCAGCGATGCGCGCACCTTGTTTTCGATCTCACGGGCGACGTCCGGATTTTCACGCAGGAATTCACGCGCGTTGTCCTTGCCCTGGCCGATCTTCTCGCCGTTGTAGCTGTACCAGGCACCGGCCTTTTCGACGATCTTCGCGGTCACGCCCAGATCGATGATCTCGCCTTCGCGTGAAATGCCCTGACCATAGAGGATGTCGAAAATCGCTTCCCGGAACGGCGGCGACACCTTGTTCTTGACGACCTTGACGCGGGTTTCGTTGCCGACCACCTCGTCGCCCTTCTTGATCGAACCGATACGGCGGATGTCCAGACGCACCGACGAGTAGAACTTCAGTGCGTTACCGCCCGTCGTCGTTTCGGGGTTACCGAACATCACACCGATCTTCATACGGATCTGGTTGATGAAGATTACCGTGCAGTTCGTACGCTTGATGGTACCGGTGAGCTTGCGCAGCGCCTGCGACATCAGACGGGCCTGCAGACCCGGCAGCGAGTCGCCCATTTCGCCTTCGATTTCGGCCTTCGGCACCAGTGCCGCGACCGAGTCGATGATGATGAGGTCGATCGACCCCGAGCGCACCAGCGCGTCGGCGATTTCCAGGGCCTGTTCGCCCGTGTCCGGCTGCGAAATGAGCAGTTCCGGCACCGACACGCCCAGCTTGCTGGCGTAGCCGACGTCGAGGGCGTGTTCCGCGTCGATGAACGCGCAGGTGCCACCGAGCTTCTGCATTTCGGCCACGACTTGCAGCGTGAGCGTGGTTTTACCCGACGATTCCGGGCCATAGATTTCGATCACGCGGCCGCGCGGCAGACCACCGACGCCAAGCGCGATGTCCAGACCCAGCGAGCCGGTCGAGACGACCTGGATGTCGGCTTCGACCTCGCCGTCGCCCAGACGCATGATCGAGCCCTTGCCGAATTGCTTCTCGATCTGCGCGAGGGCGGCGGCAAGCGCCTTGCCTTTCTCGGCCGACAGATTGGCAGACCCTTTCTTGCTTTCTTCCATGAATCGTCCTTTGATATGATGAGCGAGACGGCTCGAGTGAGGCGTGAATGGCGGTACTGTATAAAAAAACAGTGCCCTTTGCAAGTGCCTGTTGTCCGAAAGCGCCGAAACGACAAAAAAGCCGCGAACCACGCGCCGCAACATCCCAGGAGACACACCGCAGCCGCCAGGCCGCGGTGCCCACACAAGCCTATCACGCCCATGCGAATTCTCATCGCAGAGGATGACAGCATTCTGGCCGATGCCCTGACCCGCTCGCTGCGCCAGGGGGGCTACGCCGTCGATCACGTCAAAACCGGGCTCGAAGCCGATTCCGCCCTTTCCGCTCAGACGTTCGATCTGCTGATTCTCGACCTCGGTCTGCCCCGCCTGCCTGGCCACGAAGTCCTGCGCAGATTGCGCGCACGCAATTCCCATCTGCCGGTCCTGATCCTGACCGCGTCCGACAGCGTCGATGCCCGCGTGAAGGGCCTCGACCTCGGCGCGGACGATTACATGGCCAAGCCTTTCGCTCTCGCGGAGCTCGAAGCGCGCGTCCGTGCGTTGACCCGGCGCGGCGCCGGCGGCGGCTCCACCGTCATCCGCCACGGCCCGCTCAGCTTCGACCAGGTCGGACGCACCGCCTATATCAACGAACAGATGCTCGACCTCTCCGCCCGTGAACTCGAACTGCTCGAGGTGCTGCTGCTGCGCACGGGCCGGCTCGTGTCGAAGGAGCAGCTCGTCGACCATTTGTGCGGCTGGGGCGAAGAGGTGAGCAACAACGCCATCGAGGTGTACATGCACCGGCTGCGCAAGAAGATCGAGCCGAGCGGCGTGCGCATCGCCACCATTCGTGGATTGGGGTATTGTCTGGAGAAGCCGGCCGCCGCGCCTGCCAATGCGGCCTAAGCGCGGGGTACACCGCGCATGAACCGCGATTCGCGGGAGCGCCGCCCGGGCGGCGACAGGCATGGCACCGGGATCGACGCCCGCGGATCGACCCCGCCGGCCAATTCCGTCCATGCAACCCGCGCCTTCCCGGCCATTTCGCCTTCCCAGTTCGCCTGACCGATGCGTCTGAGCCTTCGTCATCACCGTCGCGCCCCGGTTGCCCCGACCGATCCGGACCGTCCGGCAGACGGCATGCGAGCGCCCGACGCGGACCCGTTCGATCCCTACGCCGATCCCTTCGTGCGCCCCGGTTTCGGCGCCCCGCTCGAGCGCGAGGCCGAACCGCCGCCACGCTCGCTGTTCGGCGAGATTCTCGACTGGATGCTCGCGCCGTTGCTGTTGCTCTGGCCGATGAGCATCGCCGTGACGTATCTCGTTGCGAAATCCATCGCCAACGGCCCGTTCGATCGCGCGCTGGAAAACAATACCTACGTTCTCGCCCAGCAAGTGCACTCGGATCGCGGCCAGGTCACGCTCACGTTACCGATGCCCGCACGCGACCTGCTGCGCGCGGACGCCACCGACAACGTGTACTTCCAGGTGCTCGGCGCGAAGGGCGAACTGGTCGCGGGTACGGCCGAGTTGCCGCTCCCGCATGAAGACGACAGGCCGCAGCCCGGCGTGGTGCAGTTTCGCGACGAGACGGTCGGCGGCAACGACATTCGCGTGGCTTTCACCTACGTCGACCTGCCTCGCATGGCGCCCCCCGGCAGCATGGCGCTCGTGCAGGTTGCAGAAACGTTGGACAAGCGCAGCCAGTTGGCCAACGAAATCATCAAGGGCGTGATCCTGCCGCAGTTCGTGATCCTGCCGCTGGCCATCGTGCTCGTCTGGTTCGGGCTTTCGCGCGGCCTCGCGCCGTTGCATGCGTTGCAGGAACACATCCGCGCCCGTCGCCCCGACGATCTTTCTCCGCTCGAAGCGCGGCAAGCGCCGCCGGAAATCGCGCCGCTCGTCAACTCATTGAACGATCTGCTCGAGCGTCTCGAACAGAACATGAAACTGCAGCAGCGCTTCATCGCCGACGCGGCGCATCAGCTCAAGACCCCGCTCGCCGGGCTGCGCATGCAGGCGGAGCTCGCGCTGCGCCAGACGTCGCCGGACGAACTGCGCCGCTCACTCTCGCAGATCGCGGTGAGTTCGGAGCAGGCCGCGCGTCTCGTCAATCAGTTGCTCGCACTCGCGCGAGCGGAGAACAGCGCGAACGACGCCGCGGCCTTTACGCCGCTCAACCTGAGCCTGCTCGCGCGCAGCGCCATGCAGGACTGGTTCCAGGCGGCCTTCGCCAAGCGCATCGACCTCGGTTTCGAAGAGCCACCGTTCCCTGTGCATCTGTCGGGTCAACCGGTGATGTTGCGCGAGTTGCTCAACAACCTGATCGACAACGCGATTCGTTACACGCCGGCCGGCGGCAAGGTGACGGTGCGGCTGCGCCATGAGGCGTCCGACGGCTTCGTCCACCTGGAAGTGGAAGACACGGGGCCGGGCATTCCGGCCGCCGAGCGCCCGCGGGTGTTCGAGCGCTTCTACCGCATTCTCGGCAGCGACAGCGACGGCAGCGGACTGGGCCTCGCGATCGTGCGTGAGATCGTGCAGATCCATCGCGGCGACGTGAGCGTGCTCGACCATGTCGACGCGCAGCATCCCGAAGCAACGGGCACGCTCATTCGCGTCACCCTGCCGCTCGCGGAGCCTATCGAAAACCCGCATGCGTGACGAAAGCACGCCGAATACGTTCGAAATCGGGCCAAAGTCGAGGGTAAGTCCCTACGCGCGTAAGCTTCGAGTCAGTTTCGCGTCAGACGACGGTAAGGTTGCCCTCCAATAATCAGTTGCAGCGGCCCGGGCATGTCCCAGGGGCGTGCTTACATTACAGGAGACAACCGCATGGCTACTGCAACGACAGCCACCTCCCATGCGCCGATGACCGCCGAAGAGAAGAAGGTCATCTTCGCGTCGTCGCTGGGCACGGTGTTCGAGTGGTACGACTTTTACCTGGCCGGTTCGTTGGCCGCATTCATCAGCCGTCACTTCTTCTCCGGCATCAACCCGACGGCCGCGTTCATCTTCACGCTGCTGTCATTCGCCGCCGGTTTCGCGGTGCGTCCGTTCGGCGCCATCGTGTTCGGGCGCATCGGCGATCTGGTCGGCCGCAAGTACACGTTCCTCGTGACCATCACGCTGATGGGTCTGTCGACGTTGGTGGTCGGTCTGCTGCCTGGCTACGCGTCGTGGGGCATTGCGGCACCGGTGATCTTCATCGCCATGCGTCTGCTGCAGGGTCTGGCGCTCGGTGGCGAGTACGGTGGTGCTGCCACGTACGTTGCCGAGCACGCGCCGCATGGCCGTCGCGGCTTCTATACCTCGTGGATCCAGACGACGGCCACGCTCGGTCTGTTCCTCTCGCTGCTCGTGATTCTCGGCACCCGCATGGTGATGGGCGAAGAGGCGTTTGGCGATTGGGGCTGGCGCATTCCGTTCGTGCTGTCGATCGTGCTGCTGCTGATCTCGCTGTGGATTCGTATGCAGCTGAACGAATCACCGGCGTTCCAGCGCATGAAGGCGGAAGGCAAGGCATCGAAGGCGCCGCTCACCGAGTCGTTCGGTCAGTGGAAGAACCTGAAGATCGTGATTCTGGCGCTGGTCGGTCTAACGGCAGGTCAGGCAGTCGTGTGGTACACGGGCCAGTTCTACTCGTTGTTCTTCATGACGCAGGTGCTCAAGGTCGACGGCAACACCGCGAACATCATGGTCGCGCTGGGTCTGTTGATCGGCAGCCCGTTCTTCGTGTTCTTCGGCGCACTGTCGGACAGGATCGGCCGCAAGCCGATCATCATGGCGGGCTGCCTGCTCGCGGCGCTGCTGTACTTCCCGATCTTCAAGGCGCTCACGCACTACGCCAACCCGGCGCTCGAGGCCGCAACGGCGCGCTCGCCGATCACGGTGATCGCGGATCCGAACGAGTGCTCGTTCCAGTTCAACCCGGTCGGTACGTCGAAGTTCACCAGTTCGTGCGATATCGCGAAGAGCTATCTGTCGCGCGCCGGTCTGAACTATCGCAACGAAGCGGCACCGGCGGGCACGATGGCAACGGTGAAGATCGGCGACAAGGTGATCTCGTCGGTCGACGGCAAGGCCGCCGATGCGAAGGACAAGACCAAGGCGTTCGAGACGGAGATGTCGGCCACGCTCAAGGCTGATGGCTATCCGCCGAAGGCCGATCCGGCACAGATGAACAAGCCGATGGTTGTGATCCTGCTGGCGATCCTGGTGATCTTCGTGACGATGGTGTACGGCCCGATTGCGGCGATGCTCGTGGAACTGTTCCCGACGCGCATTCGCTACACGTCGATGTCGCTGCCGTATCACATCGGCAACGGCTGGTTCGGCGGCTTCCTGCCGGCAACCGCCTTCGCCATCGTGGCCGCCAAGGGCGACATCTACTCGGGCCTCTGGTATCCGATCGTGATCGCGCTGGTGACCTTCGTGATCGGCATGCTCTTCATCAAGGAAACCAAGGACGTCGACATCTATGCCAATGACTGATGGGGCGACCTGTCAGCCAGATTGAGATGGCGCAACGACCGCGACGCCGGGGCCTTCGGGCTCCGGCGTTGTTTTTTGCAGATACCATCTGACCGCGGAAGGATTGGGTCGGTATCTCCCCCGACGCTGCAGGATTTTCATCATCCCGCGAAAAACCTGTTGACAGCCCATAGGGGCCTACCTATAATCTTTCCTCTACGGCGAATTAGCTCAGTCGGTTAGAGCGACGGAATCATAATCCGCAGGTCCGGGGTTCGAGTCCCTGATTCGCCACCAAATACGAAAACGGCTTCCAGCGATGGAAGCCGTTTTTATTTGTTCCGCAAACCGGTCACTTGGTTGGCATGACCAGCTTCCCTTTGCGGTGACGGACGTACCGGCGAGTCATCTGCTCATCGGCGTGACCGAGCCGGTCTTTCGCCGCAGCCAGAATTACCTGACCAATCGCGGCTTACCCCCTCGCTTCGGCGAATACAGAATGTAGTACGGACTAAACAGGAACTCCGTTGCCACCGTCGCCGCCGCAAACGTCGGAAAGTAAATCGCATGGCTCGGATCAGGCACGTGCGCTCGTCTGATTTTCTCTTCCTCCTCATCCCAAACGTAACCGAGGTACCTGCCGTGTGCGTAGAACCACACGACATAACCCTCACGAGGGAATGACGGCGGCAATGTCGGGGGTCGTCCCTTGCCACCTCGTTTACCGGCTCCACCTGCGGTTCCAACACCATGTGGGATGGCGCCACTATCGTTCGAATCTTCCATTTCGCCTCCATTTCGAAGCTGCATCCTGGGACCGAATTCATCATGGCAGTTCCTTCGTCACTCGCGTTTCAGTAACTTCCGAGTTTTTCCGCGATTTCGTGACGGCTACGCCGAGTCTCCAAAGACGGTGACTCTTTCCAGATACCTGGAGTGCGCAACTTGATGACTGTCGATAACAGAGGTGGAATG
The DNA here is from genome assembly GCF_000815105.2 of Pandoraea pulmonicola. Taxonomy (NCBI): domain Bacteria; kingdom Pseudomonadati; phylum Pseudomonadota; class Betaproteobacteria; order Burkholderiales; family Burkholderiaceae; genus Pandoraea; species Pandoraea pulmonicola. The sequence continues at coordinate 5,066,860 of NZ_CP010310.2, forward strand.
AGCCGCTCACGTAAACGAGCTCATTGGGGGCGTTGCGGCGAATGCAAACTCAGTGGATGCTTGAGAGCGACATTGCCGTGCTTGTTATGTGGACGCGGTGAGGCCGAAGATATCGGGCGCAATACGAGCGCGGCGCCACAATCAGTGTGATAGGTAAACGTCGAGCGCCTTCTCTACGTGGGCGATCCTTCGACTATTGATTCGCGCCCATGGGCAGAGAAGCGCCCATCGAACTTCGCGCGCCCCTGCCGGCATCGAAAGCGATACCGATCCAAATCCGGTGCGCGCATGCTCTTAGCCACCGCCGAAGCCCTTCCACTGCGATGGCGAATCCCCAAGCATGGACTAGCTTAAGCATGCGCCGTCGCATGCAATTGCAACCCGAGCGCTTTGATGACCTTCAAAATTGTTCCAAAGCTCGGGTTGCCCTCGCTCGACAACGCCTTGTACAGGCCCTCCCGCGTCAAACCTGCATCACGAGCAACTTGCGTCCTCCCACGCGCGCGCAATCACACCGAGTGCTTGGGCGATTCGCCCCCCTCCAGAAGGCATGCCTCGAAATATTCGGCGACATCCTTTTCGGTCTTCAGATATTCGGCCGAATCCCACGGCCGAGTTTTGATTTTTTCCATCGCTTACTCCGTATCAAGGTGGGGTAGCATCCGATGCGCGGCTTTGATGTCCGACGCCTGGGTCGACTTGTCGCCACCGCATAGCAGGATGATCAGCACAGCGCCGCGCTGTACGTGTTCGCAGTCCTCCAACACCACGCGAGAAAGCCAGTCCCGATGAACTGGCTTTCTCATCGGCATGCCCATATGCGTGGGCACCGTCCCTCGCCCGCGATCAATCGAAATCGAACATCTCGAAGAGCGACTTCTTCTTGCGGGGCTGTTCGTAGTGGCGACGGCGGTCGTCGTGGCCGTATTGGGGGTGACGACGATGTTTGCCGTCGCCATGATTGTCATGATCCCGATACTCGCGTTCGATGCGTTGCATGCGCTCATCGCTCGCGCCGCCTCGCGTCAGATGCGCCGGCATCGTTCCGCCGCCGTCCGTACGTTCGATCAGCTTGTCCAACTCGCCGCGATCGAGCCATACGCCCCGGCAACTCGGACAGTAATCGATCTCCACTCCCTGACGCTCCGTCATCAGCAAATCCGGGGTACCGCATACAGGACACTTCATCGTTTCGCTCCGTCACGTGAAAGACAACGCCTTCAATGTATCGGTCACGAAAGGCCGAAAAAACCTGCATTTACATTCGCAATACTTCGAAAAAACCGAACCCCATCTCATCTCCCTTTGCAGGTAAATCCATGCAAAAAAAGCGGCGCCGGCTTTCACCGGCACCGCCTCGTCCATCGCCTCAAACCGTCAAACCGGCGTCGGGCTCAGTGCAGGACCCTCGCCTTCGCGGCCTCGCGTCGCGCTTTCGCCCGTCGTGTAAGCATGTTCAATCCCTCGACGAACGCCGAGAATGCCATCGCCGCATAGATGTAGCCCTTCGGGATGTGCGAGCCGAAGCCCTCCGCGATCAGCGTCATGCCGATCACCAGCAGGAAGCCCAGCGCCAACATCACGACGGTCGGGTTCGCCTCGATGAAGCGCGACAACGGCCCGGCCATGAACAACATCGCCGTCACCGCCGCAATCACGGCGACGAACATGATCGGGATGTGCTCGGTCATGCCAACCGCCGTCACGATACTGTCGATCGAGAACACCAGATCCAGCATGAGTATCTGCAACACCGCGGCACGCGCAGTGATCGTCGCAAGCGCGCCCCCTGCCGATGCACCATCCTGCTCGCCATGCCCGTCATCCGTCGCCACGTGGTGATGCATCTCCTTCGTCGCCTTCCACACGAGGAACAGCCCGCCCGAGATCAGAATCAGATCGCGCCATGAAAAGCCGTGCCCGAACAGTTCGAACAGCGGGGCGGTCAGCTTCGCGATCCACGCCACCGTACCCAGCAGCGCCAGCCGCATGATCAGCGCCAAGGCAATGCCCATGCGCTGCGTGCGCGCGCGCATCGACGATGGCAGCTTGTTGGTAAGGATCGAGATGAAGATCAGGTTGTCGATGCCGAGCACGACTTCCATCACCACCAGCGTAACCAGCGCCGCCCATACCGCCGGGTCGGCCGCCAAAGCAAGAAGATAGTCCATAGGTGCGCCAGAGTTTCCGTAGGTTTCGGGCTCGTTCGCCACCGCGCCGGCAGCGTCCAACCCCAGGTTATCCCGTGCGCTACGTAGTGCGCCAGGTCAGGACTGCATCATCATGCAACTCATACTTCGCAAAAACCAGTTATATACTTCATCACAATTCGGTTTTTTCGAAGTTAACGGCTCATGTTGAACTACCGCCATCTTTACTATTTCTGGGTCGTCGTCAAGGAGGGTGGCTTCGCCCGGGCGGCGGAGCGTCTCGACATGGCCGTGCAGACAATCAGCGCGCAGGTTCGCGAACTGGAGAAGTCGCTGGGACACCAACTGCTCAAACCGGCCGGACGAGGCGTCGCCATGACCGAGTCAGGACAGGCGGCGTTCCGGCGGGCGGAGGAGATTTTCCGCCTCGGGCAATCGATTCCGGACGAAGTGCGCGAAGCAGCAAGCGGGCGGGTCGCACGTCTGGCAGTCGGTCTCGCAGACGGCATCTCGAAGCTGGCCGCCCACGCGATTCTCGCACCCGTGCTCGACACCCCGTCGCTGCGGCTCGTCTGTCATGAAGGCGAGCACGAGCAACTGCTCGCCGAGTTGGCGCTCCACAAGCTCGATCTCGTGCTCGCAAGCCAGCCCGCGCCCTACAACCCGACACTTCGCCTGGCCAGCGAGCGTCTGGTCGAATCGCCGGTGGACTGGTATGGTCCCGCGTCGATCGTGCGCAACACCTCCCGCGAACACTTCCCGTCATGCCTGAACGATCTGCCCGTGCTGCTGCCGACGGGCCATTCGGCACTGCGCGCCCGCCTGGACCTTTGGTTCGAAGCCCAGGGCATCCGGCCGAACGTCGTCGGCGAATTCGAGGACAGCGCACTCATGGCCGTCTTCGCCACGCGCGGCATGGGCGTCTTTCCGTTGAGCGAAACCGGTGCGGGCGACGTATCGGTGTTGCGCGGCCTGCGCTGGCTCGGCCGTCCCGACGGCGTGCACGAGGAAATCCACGCGATCCGATCCCGGCGCGGCGAGGGCCATCCGCTCGTGCTGCGCATCCTCGCACAAATCGGCCAGACGTCCGATTCTGATATAAGGACGGTGAAGGCGCCTCCGGCGCCGCCATCTTCTGCAAGGAAATCCCATGTCAAGTCGTAGCGACCAGCGCAAGTTCTTCCAGCTCATGCTGTTCGTCGTGACGATCGTATTCGGGTGGATCCTGTTCCCGCTGTTCGGGGCCGTGTTCTGGGGGACGATCCTGGCCGTGCTGTTCCAGCCGGTGCAGCGCCGCCTCCTGACCCGCATGCGGGGTCGACGCAATCTGGCCGCGCTCGTCACGCTCGCCCTCGTCCTGCTGATCGTGATCCTGCCGCTCACGCTCGTCGTCGGCATGCTCACTCAGGAAATCAGCACCGCGCTCGTGCGCTTTCGCACCGACCTGCCGCAACTCACCGTCGCCTTCCAGCAACTGCTCGACCGTCTGCCGGCCAGCGTGCATCGTGTGATGGATCTCGCGGGCGTACAGGACGTGAACGCCATTCAGCAGCGGCTTGGCGACGGCGCCGCGCAAATCGGACGCCTGGTGGCCGTCTATCTGGTGAGCATCGGCCAGAACACCGCGCAATTGCTGGTGAGCTTCGGCGTGATGCTCTACCTGCTCTTCTTTCTGCTGCGCGACGGCACGGCCCTCGGCGCGATCGTGCGCCGCGCGATTCCGCTCGACGAGCGTCACAAGAGTCAGTTGATTCGCCAGTTCACGACGGTCGTGCGCGCCACCGTGAAAGGCAACATCGCCGTGGCCGTGGCGCAAGGCGCGCTCGGCGGCTTCATCTTCGCCGTGCTGGGCATTCAGGGCTCGGTGCTCGCCGCCGTGGTGATGGCGTTTCTGTCGCTGCTGCCGGCCGTCGGCGCTGCGTTTGTGTGGGTGCCGGTCGGCGTCTGGCTGTTGCTTTCGGGCTCGATCTGGAAGGGCGTGGTGCTGTTCGCGTTCTGCGGCATCATCGTGAGCCTGGTCGACAACGTGCTGCGCCCGATTCTCGTCGGCAAGGACACCAAGATGCCGGACTGGATCGTCCTGATCTCCACGCTCGGCGGCATGTCGCTCATCGGGTTGACCGGCTTCGTGATCGGCCCGCTCATCGCCGCCCTGTTCATCGCGAGCTGGAACATCTACACGCGCATGGGCGAAGACGACAGCGATCAGGCGGACGCCAACTGATCGGCGGCGAATCGTCAGCGGATCGGTGGCGCAAGGCCACCGTACCGTCGGGCACAGTCCTGGCGCAGGCCGACGCCCATCATGTCGACGGGAAACGACTGGCGGGCTTCACCTCCGTCGCGCCTTACTGCGCGACGGGCTCCTCTCGCACGAGCGCGGCGAGATCGGTCCGGGCCTGCGCCATCACGCTGTCCCAGTCACCGTGCCGGGGCTGGCGATAGAGCGTGACCGACGGGTACCAGTCGCTGTCCCGACGCGAGAGCTGCCAGCGCCAGTCCGGCGTGAAGCCGAGCAGTCCCCAGACCGGCTTGCCGAGCGCGCCCGCCACGTGCAACACCGCGGTGTCGGCCGCAATGACGAGATCCATCTGCGCGATAACGGCCGCGGTCTCGGCGAAATCGCTGAGCTTCGCACCGATGTCGTGCACGTTGCGATAAGTCGCCAGTTGCGCACGCTCGTCGTCGGTCGCATCGACCTGCAACGAATAGAACTGCGCATCGGTGTCGAAGAGCGGCGCCCAGTGTTCGAGCGCCACGTCACGATTCGGTGAGAAAGGTCGCGCGCACCACACGAAGCCCACGCGCGTCTGCCCGTCCGGCTTCGCGCCCAGCATCGATCGCCAGATCGTCTCCCGCCCGACACTCGAGCGCAGATAAGGCGAGTGCGCGGCAACGTTGCCGCCTGCCTTGAGCAGATGCGGCAAGCTGAGCAACGGCATTTGCCAGTCGAACGACGGCACCGGCATGTGCTCGCCGAGCACGGTCACACCGCGCGCGAAACCGCCAAGGAATGTGACGAGGGGCGCCTGCACCGACAGCACGACATTCGCGCCCATCTCCACCAGACGCGGCACGAAGCGCACGAACTGCAACGTATCGCCGAAGCCCTGCTCGCTGTAGACGAACACGGTCTTGCCCGCGAGCGACGCCTTGCCGTCCCACAGCTTCTCGCTGAAACGGCGCTTCTGGCCGCCGTCCTGCCAGCGCCACTCGTAGTCGTGCCAGCCATGCTCGAACTCGCCGAGCAGCAGATGGGTCTGCGCACGATTGGTGCGTGCGCCCGCGTGCTCGGGAGCGAGCTTCACCGCTTGATGCAGGCATTGCAGCGCCTCGGCAAACTCGTGCCGCTCGCGCAGTGCCACACCCAGGTTGACGAGCGGGTCGGGCTGTTGCGGCGCGATGGCGTTGGCCAACCGATAGGCGTCGATTTCCTCGTCGTAGCGACCCAGCGCACCGAGTGCACGACCGCGGTTGAAGTGCGCCTGCCAAAGCGCCGGCGCCTTGGCGGAGGTGCGCTCGAACCAGACGAGGGCGCGCGCGTTGTCGCCGGCCTGCGCCCACGTGAGCCCAATGGTGTGCATCGTGCCGATGACGTCCGGCGACTGCTGCACCGTCGCCTCGAACAGCGCCTCGGCGCGCATCGGGCGGCCGGCCTTGAGGCTGGCCATGGCCGCGTCGTAGGCTGCCTGCGCCCCGGCCTGCGGCACGAGCGCGAGCAGGCGATCGAACGCGTCGGCCGCGGCTTCGAACGCGCTCATGCGCAACGAGACATAGGCGAGCCCTTCGAGGGCGGGCAGGAATTCGGGAGATTGTTTCAGTACTTGGCGCAACTCGACGATCGCTTCGTCGAGCCGGCCCGCGGCACTCAGTTGTCGTGCACGCTCGCAACGCGCTTCCAGTGGCGTCGTCATGCGGCGCATTCCTTGCTTGTCTAGGGAGATGAGGGGACAGGCCGGCAGCCACTTGTCAGCCGCGTCGCACCGCCGCACGGCCACAGGCGCCGTGGCCCGTTCGAGCGGTGCACACTACACGACCGCACGGCCCGAATCAAGCCGCGCGGATTGGTCCGTGCCACACGCATAAAGTTCACATCTTCACAACATGGCGCCTCGCGCAAAACCTTCTTCGAGTCGCCTTTCCAGTCAACGTCCCTTGCCTCCCCTCGACTTCCGCCCGACCGATTTCGGCATCCGCACGGATCGAACTCGCCTCTGTATCACTCAACAAAACACCACTCTGCCGCAATGCAGCATAAAAACCACAGTCGATTGCAGAATCGCCCGGTTTGCCAGACGGATGCACGCGCTTTAACATCAAATCGCGAGGCAATCTGGTAGCATCCGCTGCCGTCCGTGCGCACGCGCATCGTCGCTGCCGTGCCGCTCCCGGACGTTTCAGTCCAGTTGTTCGTCCGACCCCTCATTCATTCGAGGTACCGATGACGCGCGTAGCCCGTCCGTTCATCCCCGCCACTGCGCGACGCCTGCTGCCCAATCGCTGGGATTTCATCGCCTTCCCGCTCATCATCGGCTTTCTGATGGTCAGTTCGTCGGGCATTCGCCAGACGTGGGCGCCACTGGCCGACCTGCAGACCGAGGTCATTTCGCTGGACCCGGCCAATCTGCCCGAATACGCGCTGCGCACCACCCTGCGCATGCTCGCGGCAATGGTCGCCTCGCTGCTCTTCACGCTGGTGTACGGCACGCTCGCCGCCAAGAGCCGCCGCGCGGAGAAGCTGCTCGTGCCGATGCTCGACATCCTCCAGTCGGTGCCGGTGCTCGGCTACATCTCATTTACCGTCACCTTCTTCCTCGCCCTCTTCCCGGGACGCGTGCTCGGCGCCGAATGCGCCGCCATCTTCGCGATCTTCACGAGCCAGGCGTGGAACATGACGTTCTCGTTCTACCAGTCGATGCGCACCCAGCCGCGCGATCTGTCGGAAGTCGCCGTGAACCTGCGGCTCTCCCCGTGGCAGCGCTTCTGGAAGCTCGACGTGCCCTACTCCATGCCCGGGCTCATCTGGAACATGATGATGAGCATGTCGGGCGGCTGGTTCTTCGTGGTGGCCTCCGAGGCGATCACCGTGGGCGACAAGACAGTCACGCTTCCGGGCATCGGCGCCTACCTGGCCACGGCCATCCTGCAGCGGGATCTGCAGGCCGTGGGCTGGGTGATCCTGGCGATGGTCGTCGTCATCGTGATCTACGACCAGTTCCTGTTCCGCCCGATGGTGGCCTGGTCCGACAAGTTCCGCCTGGAAGATACGGTTTCGCAAGCGGCGCCCGAATCGTGGGTGCTCAACATGATTCAGCGCACGCGCGCCATTCAGTATCTGCTGCGTCCGTTCGGCAAGCTGCTGCGCGCGATCGCGCGCATGCGCATGCCGCTGTCGCTGCCGGCCGCCATCCACTCGGAGTCCCACACCCCGCTCTCGCGCGTGATCGACGGGCTCTGGGCCGCGCTGCTCGTGGTGCTGGGCGTGTCCGCCGCGTGGAAGATCTGCACCTTCGTGCTGGCCGAAGTCGGCTACGCCGAAGTGCTGCATGTGTTCGGCCTCGGCGTGATCACACTCGTGCGCGTGGTCGTGCTCATCGCCATCGCGTCGGTGATCTGGGTGCCGCTGGGCGTGCTGATCGGTCTGCGTCCGAAGCTCGCCGAGCGCATCCAGCCGCTCGCCCAGTTCCTCGCAGCCTTCCCGGCCAACCTGCTGTTCCCGATCTTCGTGGTGGCCATCGTCCATTTCCACGCCAATCCGGATATCTGGCTCTCGCCGCTCATCGTGCTCGGCACACAGTGGTACATCCTGTTCAACGTCATCGCCGGCGCGACGGCCTTCCCGAACGACTTCAAGGAAGCCGCCACCAACTTCCGCATCCGCGGCTGGCAATGGTGGCGTCAGGTGATGCTGCCGGGCATCTTCCCGTACTACGTGACGGGCGCCATCACGGCTTCCGGCGGCGCGTGGAACGCGTCGATCGTCTCGGAATACGTGCAGTGGGGCGACGACAAGGTCGCCGCGCACGGCCTTGGCGCCTATATCGCACAGACGACCGCCGCGGGCGACTATCCGCGCATTCTGCTGGGCATCGCCGTCATGGCGCTGTTCGTCGTACTGTTCAACCGCTTGCTGTGGCGCCCCATGTACGCCATCGCCGAAAACAAGCTTCGTCTGAATTGAAGGGGCCGTGATGCCGAACGATACCCAAACGACCATCGGAAAAGAGATCTTCTCGCTCGCCAACGTCAGCCGCGGATTCCGCAAGGGCAGCGACGAGCGCCAGGTGCTCGACGGCGTGAACCTGCAACTGCACGAAGGCGAGATCGTCGGCCTGCTGGGCCGCTCGGGCTCGGGCAAGTCGACGCTGCTGCGCATCATCGCGGGCCTGATCCAGCCGAGCACGGGCGACATCCGCTACCTGGGCGAGCCGCTCGAAGGCCCGCCGGAAGGCGTGGCGATGGTGTTCCAGACGTTCGCCCTGTTCCCGTGGCTCACGGTGCTGCAGAACGTGGAGGCCGGCCTCGAAGCGCTCGGCGTGGAGCCGAAGGAACGCCGCAAGCGCGCGCTGGCCGCCATCGATCTGATCGGTCTGGACGGCTTCGAGAACGCCTACCCGCGCGAGCTCTCGGGCGGCATGCGTCAGCGCGTGGGCTTCGCGCGCGCGCTCGTGGTCAACCCCACGCTGCTGCTCATGGACGAGCCGTTCTCCGCGCTCGATGTGCTCACCGCCGAGACGCTGCGCACCGACCTGCTCGACCTGTGGAGCCAGCGCCAGCTGCCGATCAAGTCGATCCTGATCGTCACGCACAACATCGAGGAAGCAGTGTTCATGTGCGACCGCATCCTGGTGCTGTCGTCGAACCCTGGTCGGGTGGTCGCCGAGATCAAGGTGCCGTTCCCGCATCGCCGCAACCGTCTCGATCCGGCCTTCCGCAAGATGGTCGACGATATCTATGCGCTGATGACCTCGCGCCGCAGCGCCCACACCATGCAGAAAATGCCGCTCGAACTGTCGAGCCCGCTGCACGAGGTGTCGACCAACCTCATGGCCGGTCTGCTGGAGGCGCTCGCCGTGCCGCCGTACAACGGTCGCGCCGACTTGCCGGAAATCGCGCAGACGCTGCTGCTGGAGGTCGACGACCTCTTCCCCGTGGCCGAAATTCTCGATCAGCTCGGCTTCGCGGAACTCAAGGAAGGCGACATTCTGCTCACCGCCGCGGGCAAGCGTTTCGTGGACATGAGCACGCAGGAACGCAAGGTGCTGTTCGCCGAACACCTGCTGCGCCACGTGCCGCTGGCGGCAAGGATTCGCAGCGTGCTGCAGGAACGTCGCGGACAGCGCGCCCCGCGCGTGCGCTTCGAGCAGGAACTGGAAGATTCGATGTCGGACGATCTCGCGCAGGAAACGCTCGATACCGCGATCAACTGGGGACGCTACGCCGAGATCTTCTCGTACAACGACCACACCGAGACATTCAGTCTCGAGGACGTGGAAGGCGCGACCTGACCGGCACGTTACCGTGACATGCGGCCCGGCGGACCACCGCCGGGTGCCGGGCACCGGCTGACGGCCGCCCCGACGCCACGCCGCCACGAACACCCGATCGCAGGCGTGGCGTTGTCTTCTGTCAGAAAGCGTAGCCCACGCCGATCATCCACGTCTGGTTGATCGTCTTCGAATCGGGCTCGTAGGCGCTCGTGCCCGGACCGACCTGGGTCACGTCCGAGCGGCCGTACTGGAAGCGCGACCATTCGTAGGTGGCGTTCACGTGGAAGTTGCGGGCGACGGCGTAGTCGAGCCCGAAACCGGCGACGACGACCGGCTTGTTGCCCAGCGTGAACGTGTTCTGCGAGCCAGCAAGCGTCATCGACGATCCGACCATGGCGCCGGCGCGAACGTCGGCCGTGGCCACGAGCTTCGGCATGATCTCGAGTTGCCCCATCAGCCCGCCGCCCACCACGTGGTGACGATAGCGCTCATGGAAGCCGTACGGATCGCGGCTGCTGTCACGAATCCAGTCGTGATAGCTGTAGGTCACGTACGGGACGACCTGCGCGTTCCACGTGCCGAGAAGGAACGGGAACGCCCGGCCGGCCTTGAACGTGACGTCCGTCGTGGTCGAGCGCGTGGTCATGTTGTAGTTCGGCTGGAGGACGCGTCCGGCGAAGTCCTGAAGGTACCCGCCGTAATTGACGTCGCCGTGCGCCACACGCACCGAGCCGCTGAAATACAGATTGGAGATACCGAACAGTTGGCGTTGCGTCGAGGCGCCCAGCGCGAACGCGGCGGTCGTGCCCCGTTCCGAATCGTTCCTGCCCGGCCCGATGTCTTCCCAGTAGTGCAACCGCTGGGCCCCGGCACCGACCCACACCTGGTTGTTGGCGCGCAGCACGGCGTCCTGCGCGTGAGCGTTGGCCGCACACAGGACGGCGGCAACGCTGGCGAAAACAGCGCGTTTGGCGGCGACGGTGCATCGACCGCAAGCGATGGTGCGGCGCGTATTCTGCGTCATGGCACGACCCTCCCCAGGCGTGATCTCAACGACGACTTGGAAGTGGCCATCGGTCGAGCCACCGCCTTTTTCGGCATTGTTTCAGCGCGTCGCGCGCCGCGCAAGCGGTGAAATGTGGGTGCGTTGCACCCCTCGATCGTCGAGATTCATTACCCTCGAAACATCGCACCGGAAGTGGCCGCCAGCCGGGCAAGCGCCTGCGACGGGAGCCCGACGAAGCGACATTTCGCCGGTTCAAGCCCTTTGTCGAAACGTCGAGCCCGGTTCCAACCGTATCAAAAAGGCCACACCTATCGGTATAGATACTGATTCGTGGTCGCTTTTGTGCGGTCGCATAATCGATTCAGAACCTGCCTGTCGCTAGCCGAGCGCGCCGGGGGGTGCGGGAACGACATCCCGGGCAGGTTCTTTCCGCGGCGAAGACCGTGTATCAGACCCGAGAAGACGCAACATGAGCTATTACCATTCGAAAGAAGAAGGACGGGGACGCGCCATTACCTTCACCTCAGCCTATCGCTGGCGCCGGCGCGCGTTCGCCGTGACCTGCGCAGTGATCGCCGCCCTCGCCTACTACGCGATGCACCACCCGAAGTAAGCGGTTCCTCAAAGACCTGCCCGTGCCTCGCTGCGGGCGCCGTGCCAGACGCAACAAGGCGCGTACGACTGAAATCGCACGCGCCTCGTCAGGAACGTCTTCGCTTTCTCCCCTGTGTTTTACCGCTCAGGCCGCGTTTCCCAATGCCGGTGCATGCCAGTCGAGCGGCACGTTGGCCAGCATGTCGTCGACCATCGCATCGAGGCCGAACGCCGGTCGCCAGCCCCAGTCGTAGCGGGCATGGGTGTCGTCAAGCGTGTGCGGCCACGTCTGCGCAATGGCCTGCCGGAAGTCCGGCGCGTACTTCACCGTAAAGCCCGGCACACGGCGCGCGATGGCCTCGGCCAGCGTCGCCGGATCGAAGCTCACCCCCGCCACGTTATACGACGAGCGCACCCGCAAACGCGAAGCCTCCGCGTCCATCAGCTCCAGCGTGGCGCGCACGGCGTCTGGCATGTAGATCATGGGCAGCGTGGCGTCTTCCTTCAGGAAGCAGGTATAGGTCTCGCCGCGACGCGCCGCCTGGAAGATGTCGATGGCGTAGTCCGTCGTGCCGCCGCCTGGCGGCGTCTTGTAGCTGATCACGCCGGGATAGCGCAGGCTGCGCACGTCCACACCGAACTTCGTGAAGTAGTACTCGCACAGCCGCTCGCCCGCCTGCTTGCTGATGCCATACATCGTGGTTGGATCCATGATCGCGAGCTGTGGCGTTTCGACGGCCGGCGTATGCGGACCGAACGCGGCGATCGACGACGGCCAGAACACTCGCAGCCCCTTCTCCGGATGACGCGCATTGTGCTCACGTGCGAGTTCGAGCACATTGAGCAGGCCGTTCATGTTCAGCGTCCAGGCCTGCAGCGGACGAGTCTCGCCGGTAGCCGAAAGCAGCGCCGCCAGATGGAATATCTGCGTAATGCCGAAGCGCTCGACGAGTGCGGCGAGCCGCGAGGCGTCGAGCACGTCGAGGGGCTCGTAGTGCACGGCGTGACGCGACGGTCCCGGTGCGATGTCCGTGGCAATGACGTTCTCGCTGCCGTACTGGGCGGCCAGGGCTTCGACGAGTTCGCTGCCGATCTGCCCGTTGGCGCCGATGATGAGGATCCGTTCCATGTTCAACCTTGCTTGAGAATGCCGAGTTCGTTGCCGGCCTGGGCGAACGCCGCCAGCGCACGGGTGAGATGCTCACGCGTATGCGCGGCCGAGAGTTGCACGCGCACGCGCGCCTGACCTTGCGGCACGACCGGGTAGAAGAAGCCCGTGGCGATCACGCCGAGTTCGTAGAGGCGCTGCGCGAAGCGTTGGGCGAGCGTGGCGTCGAAGAGCATGACCGGCACGATCGGATGTGTGCCCGGCTTGATCGTGAAGCCGAGCGCCGCCACTTCGTGGCGGAAGAACGCTGTGTTCTCGTGCAGTTGCTCGCGTCGTGCCGACGAGTGTTCGAGTTCATCGAACACCGCGAGCGACGTGCCGACGATGGCCGGCGCAAGGCTGTTCGAAAAGAGGTACGGCCGCGAGCGCTGGCGCAGCGTCTCGATCACCTCGCGGCGCCCGGCCGTGAAACCTCCCATCGCGCCGCCGAGCGCCTTGCCCAGCGTGCCCGTGATGATGTCGATCTTGCCGAGCACGCCATGATGCTCGTGTGTACCGCGCCCCGTCGGTCCCATGAAGCCGGTGGCGTGACACTCGTCGATCATGATCAGCGCACCGTACTGCTCGGCCAGCGCCACGATGCGATCGAGCTGGGCGATCGTGCCATCCATCGAGAACACGCCGTCCGTGACGATGATGCGGTGACGCGCCCCGGCCGCGGCCCGCAGCTGACGCTCGAGGTCGTCCATGTCGTTGTGGGCGTAGCGCAGACGCTGCGCCTTGCAAAGACGCACGCCGTCGATGATCGAAGCGTGATTCAGCGCGTCGGAGATGATGGCGTCCTGCTCGTCGAAGAGCGGTTCGAAGACGCCGCCGTTGGCGTCGAATGCCGCTGCGTAGAGGATGGCGTCTTCCGTGCCGAGATACGCGGCGATACGCGCTTCGAGCGCCTTGTGCGGCCCCTGGGTGCCACAGATGAAGCGCACCGACGACAGCCCGAAGCCGAAGTCCTCCAGCGCCTTTTGACCCGCCTTGACGAGCGACTCGCTACCCGACAGTCCCAGATAGTTGTTGGCGCACAGGTTGATGCGCGTTTGCCCGTCGTCGCACATGACCTCCGGCCCCTGCCGCGACATGAGCACGCGTTCCTGCTTGAAAAGGCCTTGGCGGCGCGTGTCTTCCAGTCGTTCAGTCAGTTGGCGGTAGAAGCCCTCGCGGGCTTCCGAGGCGAGAACGGTCATCGTGCGCATCTCCTGAGTGCGTGCGGCGTCGCCATTGTGCGACGCCACCGGGTCAATGGCCGGCATCGGTGCGCCGGCAGATATCGAAAGCGGGTGGTGATATGAGGGGGGATGGATCTGCGGGTCTGCGCACACGCTCTGCTACCATGCAGCCATTCACCTTATCGAAAACTATACCTTATATTGAACTTATTTCAATATATTGAAAAATTCTAATATCCAGGATATCCATATGGCAAGCCCCACCGTCACGCCCGCGATGTCCCCGGTCACCCCACCGCCCGTGGGCGACATGATTCAGCAGTTGCGCAAGGAGCGCGGCATGACGCTCGAGACGCTCTCGCGCGCCTCCGGCGTCTCCAAGTCGATGCTCTCGCAGATCGAGCGCGACAAGGCCAACCCCACCATTGCGGTTGCGTGGCGTCTGGCCAACGCGCTGGGCGTGCGGCTCGATCAACTGCTGGGCGCGCCGGCGGGCGACCCCGAACCGGTGCGTGTGATCGGCAAGCACGAGACGCCGACGCTCGCGGGCGCCGAACACGCCTACACGCTGAAAATCCTCGGTCCGATGGAGCTGGCCGGGAAGTACGAGTGGTACGAACTGACGCTGCAGCCAGGCGCCGCGCTGGTCTCCGAGCCTCACGACCCGGGCACGCGGGAGCATTTCACGGTATTCGACGGTCAGGTCGACGTCGAAGTCGAGCACTTCGCACGCCGCGCCAAACCGGGCGAGACGGCGCGCTATCCCGCCGATCGCGCCCATGCCATTCGCAATGTCGGGAAGTCCGTCGCGCGTGGTTTGCTGGTGGTGATTCACGGCTGATCCGCAGCGGTGAATCGCGAAGCGCGGCGCCCTGTCCCGTCGCGCCGGCGCAGGCGCTTGGTCGCACCACGCCGCACGCTCTGTGCCCCTCCCACGCAATCTCCACAATTTCTGCCATTTCGGCGTCGCTCCCGTGAATTCGCCCGTCCTCCGGGCGCTTCCGGGGTGCCGAGTGCCCCGCGCATCCACATTCCCGACCGCCAATCGCTCAAGTCCCCGCCAGGACTGCCGTTAGCACACGTTCAGTCGGTGTCCTTATCAGCGGTGCCGGCAACCGATCGATAACCGGACCGCATGGGCGGGAGGCCGTGACCTCTCGCCACTGCGACCGCCGTAACGGCAACGCCTGTGCGGAATCAGTGGGGAAGACGAAGGAATGCAACGATTGAGTTTGAAAGCGAAGTTGTGGGCCGCGGTCGCGTTGATGTGGGTGAGCTTGCTGGCCATGGCGGTCTGGGGCGCGTGGGCGCAGCGCGACACCATGCTCGCCGAACGCCGCGCCGGTCTCACGCACGTGGTCGAATCCGGCCTGAGCCTGGCGAAGTACTATGCCGGACGCGCCGAGCGCGGCGAGATCAGCGTGCCCGAGGCGCAAAAGCTGGCGCGTGAGCACATCGGCGCGATTCGCTACGACGGCGACAATTATTTCGGTATCTTGAACTCGCAGCGCGTGATTGTCCTGAACTCGGTCAATCCCAAGCTCGAAGGCAAGGACATGAGCCAGTTCCGCGATCCGTCGGGCAAGCTCATGTTTTCGGACATCGTCGCGGCGGCGCGCACCGACGATCCGTTCGTCACCTACCTCTGGCCCAAACCCGGCTCGGACAAGCCCGTCGAGAAAATCAGCCGCGTGGGGGCGTATTCGCCTTGGGACTGGTATCTCACGACGGGCGTCTATGTCGACGATATCAACGCGGCGTTCGTCGGAGCGCTGCTTCGTTGGGGTGCGATGCTGACCGTGATCGGTCTGGCCGTCTCCGGCGTGATGCTGCTCATCATCCGCAACGTCCAGCAGAGTCTCGGCGGCGAGCCCGAATACGCCGCCGACATCGCCACGCGCATTGCCGACGGCGATCTGCTCACCCAGGTGCGTCTACGCGCCGGCGACAGCGGCAGCCTGCTTTTCGCGATGCAGCGCATGCAGGCCAATCTCCAGCAGATGATCGGACGCATCCGCGGCGGCACCAGCGCGATTACGCTGGCGGCGCGCGAAATCGCCGAAGGCAATACCGATCTGTCCTCCCGCACCGAGCAGCAGGCGGCGGCGCTCGAGGAGACGGCGTCATCGATGGAAGAGCTCACCTCGACCGTGCGTCAGAACGCCGACAACGCGCGCCAGGCAAGTCAGCTCGCGGAGAATGCTTCGGCCATCGCGGTGCGTGGCGGCCAGGTCGTGGATCAGGTCGTCGCCACGATGGAAGGCATTTCGCACAGCTCGAGCAAGGTCGTCGACATCATCGCCGTCATCGACGGCATCGCCTTCCAGACGAACATCCTCGCCCTGAACGCCGCCGTGGAAGCCGCGCGAGCGGGCGAGCAGGGACGCGGGTTCGCGGTGGTCGCCGGCGAAGTCCGCACGCTCGCGCAACGCAGCGCGGCGGCGGCCAAGGAAATCAAGGAATTGATCGAGGCATCGAACGGGCGTGTGCAGGACGGTTCGGTGCTCGTCGCCCAGGCGGGACAGACGATGCACGACGTCGTGCAGGCGGTGCGGCGCGTAACCGACATCATGGGCGAGATATCCGCCGCGTCCGAAGAACAGAGTCGCGGCATCGAGCAAGTCGGCCGCGCGATCACGCAAATGGACGAGGTCACCCAGCAGAACGCCGCCCTCGTCGAACAGGCCGCTGCTGCCGCGGCATCGATGGAAGATCAGGCGCACCTGCTGGATCAAGCGGTTGCGGCATTCCGCATGGCGACGGAGCATTCGCAAGTCGATGCGCCGCAGCGCGCCGTCACCTCCGCCGCCGTGGCCCGTCAGCGCCTGGCGGCTTGATGAAGCGATGTCCTTCGTGGCGGTCGGTCACGCGCTGAGTTTGCCGGCGAGTCCCGCGTCGATGATCTGACGCACGACCGCCGGCATGATCCGCAGCGGCGGCGAGCCCGGCCCGAAGGTCTGGCTCGCGGCATAACCACCGTCAAGAATCAACGACAGCGCATCGACCAGCGGCGCGGGGTTCTTCAGTCCGGCTGCCGTCGCGAGCGTCGTAAAGCGCTGCACCACTTCCGCCTTGTAGCTCACCACCGCCCTGCGCGCGGGATGCCCGGGGTCCGGAAACTCGGCCGCCACATTCACGAACGGGCAGCCGCGATAGCCGGGCTTGCTCGCGCGTTCCGCGAGATCCACGAAAATCTGCAGCATCTGCGCGCGCGGATCGCCGACGCGCTTCGCAATGCTCTCGTCGATACGCGCGAGGCTCGACGTCTGCATATGGTCGAGATACGCGAGAATCAGTTCGTCCTTCGACGCGAACTGCCGATACAGGCACATCTTGTTCACGCCCGCGCGCTTGACGACGGCATCCACGCCAACGGTGCGCACGCCTTCCGTGTGGAACAACTCCACCGCGGCATTGAGCAGGTACTGTTGCGCGACCGGTGCGGGGGTCACGTGGCGTCCGGTCTTGCCCGCGCGCGCGGCTGCGCTGCGACGGCGCGCCGTCCCGGCAGCCGGCTCGCCCGATCCCGCTGGCACCGACTTCGCCGGCTTTGTCGATTCTGTCGTCATCGGCCCCTGCCCGCCCTTCGCGATTTTTGCGGTTCCGTTCGACTTCCGTGGCTTCCGCGGCTTCCGCGGCTTCGGAGGCGCGTCCGTCGCCGTCGCGGACGTTGTCGATTTGGCCATGCTCTGATGCTCCCGAAATCTGAAACTGGCGGCGCCGGACAAAGCCCCTGCCGCCGCCAAGGAATGCTTGACATGTTACCGATCGGTTCATAACATGGCAACCTCATGTTACCGATCTGTCACAACCCCACCGTTGCTGTAGACAGTCCGGTCCCGACAAACGTCCCGAGGCTGGCTCCCAGGCCAGCCCGATGCCAGGATTTCCGCATGAAGGCAGCTCTCGCAAGGCGCATTGACGGCCGCTTCCACTATGGGTGGATCGTGGTCGGCGTGATTTTCCTCGTCCTGCTCGCGTCGGCGGGCATCCGCGCGACGCCGAGCGTGATGATGGTGCCGCTCGAGCACGACTTCGGCTGGAGCCGTGCCACGATCTCGCTCGCCATCTCGGTGAACCTGGCGCTCTATGGCCTGACGGGGCCCTTCGCCGCCGCCGCGATGCAACGTTTCGGCATCCGCCCGACGGTCATGGTGGCGCTGCTGCTGCTCGCTTCCGGCACGGCGTTGTCGTCGCTGATGGTCGCTCCCTGGCAGATGGTACTGATCTGGGGCGTGATGGTCGGCGGTGGCACCGGTGTTGCCGCGGTCACGCTCGCGGCAACGGTGGCCAATCGCTGGTTCCACACGCATCGCGGCCTCGCAATGGGCATTCTCACGGCGAGTTCCGCCACCGGTCAGATGGTCTTCCTGCCAATGATGGCGGCGATCACCGAGCGGTACGGCTGGCGTCCGGTGGTGCTGATCGTGGCGCTGGTCGCGGCGATCGCGCTGCCGCTCGTCGCGCTTCTCGTACCCGAGCGGCCAGGCTCCGTCGGGCTGCGTCCGGTCGGCGCGCCGGAGGATGCCCCCGACGTGCCGCTCGCCCAGGGCAACCCGCTCGCTCACGCACTCTCGGTGCTGCGCATGGCAGCCGGCAAGCGCGACTTCTGGCTGCTCTTCTTCAGCTTCTTCATCTGCGGCGCCAGCACCAACGGTTACATCGGCACGCACTTCATCGCCATGTGCGGCGACTACGGCATCTCCGAAGTGAAGGGCGCCGGCATTCTCGCCGCCATGGGCATGCTCGACCTCGTGGGCACCACGCTCTCGGGCTGGCTCTCGGACCGCTACAACAGCCGCGTGCTGCTGTTCTGGTACTACGGTTTGCGTGGCCTGTCGTTGATCTACCTGCCCTACGCTTTCGGGTTCGACTTCTTCGGCCTGCCGCTCTTCGCACTGTTCTATGGCCTCGACTGGATCGCCACGGTACCGCCGACGGTGCGTCTGACGACCGACGTGTTCGGCAAGACGATGGCGCCGATCGTGTTCGGCTGGATCGTCGCCGGTCACCAGCTCGGCGCGGCCACGGCTGCCCTTGTCGCCGGCTCGCTGCGCGCCACGCTCGGCAACTACACGATGGCCTCGATGCTCTCCGGCGGCGTGTGCATCGTCGGTGCGTTCATGGTGCTGCGCATTGCGCGTCGCGTGCCGACCAACGCCGTTCCGGCCAACGCCTGAGCGATGACGAACGAAGTGCGCGGTTGACCGCCGGTGCAGGCGGGACAGCGCCCTTCGTCGGCTGCCTCGTCGGTTGGCGCCGGGCGTTGGCGCCGCCAGCAAGGCTAGCGGGATTGCCGTAACCTATGCTGGTTTTGTGCAACACAGCATTCGCCAATTTCACAGGACCTTCAGCAATGACGGACTCGCAACAAACCTCTTTTTCCGCACTGGATACGGATCTGTTTTCGCCGTACCGGCTCGGCCCGCTCGAACTGAGCAATCGCATCGTGATGGCGCCGCTCACGCGCAGCCGCGCCGGCGTCGGTGACGTGCCCGGCCCGATGGTCGCCGAGTACTACGCACAGCGCGCATCGGCCGGTCTCATCATCAGCGAAGCCACCAACATTTCGCAGCAAGGCAAGGGTTACGCCTTCACGCCGGGCATCTACACCGACGCGCAAGTCGCCGGCTGGAAGCAGGTCACCGACGCCCTGCACGCCAAGGGCGGCAAGATCTTCTGCCAGCTCTGGCACGTGGGACGCATCTCGCACCCGTCACTCCAGCCCGGCGGCGCGCTGCCGGTCGCCCCGTCGGCGATTCAGCCAGCAGGCAAGGCATTCACCGAGCACGGCTTCGAGCCGCATCCGACGCCGCGCGCGCTGGAGACATCCGAGATCCCGGGCATCATCGAACAGTATCGTCATGCGGCCGAATGCGCGAAGCGGGCGGGCTTCGACGGCGTGGAGATTCACGCCGCCAACGGCTATCTGCTCGACCAGTTCATGCGCGACAAGACGAACCACCGGACCGATCAATACGGCGGCAGCATCGAAAACCGCGTGCGCCTGACGCTGGAAGTCACGCAGGCGGTGGTTGACGTGTGGGGCGCGGATCGGGTGGGCATTCGCCTCTCGCCGGTGAGCCCGGCCAACGATTGCGGTGACAGCCATCCTGAACCGGTATTCACGTACGCCGTCGAGCAACTGAACCGGTTCGGCCTCGTGTATCTGCACGTGGTCGAAGGCGCGACGGGCGGGCCGCGTGAAGTGGAGAACGGCTTCGATCTGCAGAAGCTGCATCGAATCTTCAAAGGCACGTACATGGCCAACAATGGCTACGACCTCGCGCTCGCGATCAAGGCGCGCAAGGAAAACCTCGCGGATCTGATCGCGTTCGGCAAACCGTTCATCGCCAATCCGGATCTGGTGGAACGCCTCAAGCGCGGCGGCCCGTACAATTCACTGGATCGCGACACGCTCTACGGCGGCGATGCGCGCGGCTACGTCGACTATCCGACGCTGGACGAATCGGCTGCGTAAGCGGTGAGCCGCAGCACGTCCCGAAAGACTTTGGACGCATCGATGACAGGGCTCCTGCGGGAGCCCTTTTCAACCTCGCGAGTCGTTAACGACCCGATCACTATGCATTTCCGGAAGCGAGACGACCCAGACTTCACTCCGCTTCACCATTCCCACTCCTTTTCGTCGAAGTCGTTGGGAAACTGCCACAGCTGCAGTTCTTCTTCACTGCCCATGTCCGGAAATTCCAGCGGCATTGCACTGACGATATCCACCGGCCGACCTAACGCATCTCTTTCGTCCATCTTTCGCTCCAGTTGGTAGCCCCGTTCCCTCTTGCGTGGATTGAGGAACATCGTCGCAGCGCGAAGCACCAAAGTAAACGGAAGCAAAAGAATTCCGGATTCTTCCTGAAGTAC
Organism: Pandoraea pulmonicola; assembly: GCF_000815105.2. Taxonomy (NCBI): domain Bacteria; kingdom Pseudomonadati; phylum Pseudomonadota; class Betaproteobacteria; order Burkholderiales; family Burkholderiaceae; genus Pandoraea; species Pandoraea pulmonicola. Next base: position 5,087,310 of record NZ_CP010310.2, read on the forward strand.
GTTTCCGATTGTCCGAATCCATTTTCGGACCCGTCAGCACGGCAACGGCGTGCCCTCGAAGATCACGCCGCGCGTTGCGCCTGCCACTGCAGCAGATCGGCACCTGCCGGATTCTGGTACATACGCAAGCCGAACTCCGGCAGGATCGCAAGCAGATGGTCGAAAACATCGCCCTGCACACGCTCGTATTCCGCCCACACGGTCGTGTTCGTGAAGCAGTACAGCTCCACCGGAATGCCGGTTGCCGACGGCGCCAGCGAGCGGACCATGCACGTCATGCCTTCGTGAATGTTCGGATGCGCCTTCAGGTAAGCCAGCGCATAGGCGCGGAACGTCCCGATGTTCGTCAGGCGTCGCGTATTCGCCACCACCCCGGCCGCGACGCCGAGCGCCGCATTCGCGTCCGCAAGCGCGCGTTGCTTCTCGCTCAGATACGGCGCAAGCAAGTGCAGCTTCGACAGACGCGCGATCTCCCGTTCGTCGAGGAATCCGACGCTGCCCGCGTCGATGCACAGCGTGCGCTTGATGCGCCGCCCGCCCGACTGCTGCATACCGCGCCAGTTGCGGAAGCTCTCGGAGATCATCCGCCACGTCGGAATCGTCGTGATCGTCTTGTCCCAGTTCTGCACCTTCACCGTGTGCAACGCGATGTCGACCACGTCCCCATCCGCGCCGACCTGCGGCATCTCGATCCAGTCCCCTACGCGCAGCATGTCGTTCGACGTCAGTTGGACGCTCGCGACGAACGACATGATCGTGTCCTTGAATACCAGCAGCAGCACTGCCGACATCGCCCCCAATCCCGAGAGCAGCAACCACGGAGAGCGGTCGATGATCGTGGCCACGATGGCGATGGCCGCCACCACATACAGCGCGATCTTGCCCAACTGCACGTAGCCCTTGATCGATCGGGTACGCGCATGCTCGGACTCCGCGTAGACCGTTTGCGCCGCATCGAGAATGCCGGCAACGGCCAGCGTGGCGTAGAGCAACGTCGTCGCCAGGGCAACGTTGGCGATCACCAGCACCGCCTTCGGCGGCAGATCCGGCACGAGCCCGATGCCGAACTGGATCACGAGATACGGCAGCACGCGCGCGGCACGATGGAACACGCGATGTGCGAGCAAGGCGTCATCCCAACGGTTCGCCGTTCGCTGCACGACGATGCGGACCACGCGCACGATCAGAAACCGTGCCACCGCCTGTACCAGCAGCGCGGCCAGAACCAGTATCGCCGACGCTGCGGCCATTCGTGCCCTCGGCGCACTTTCGAACCACGCCGATATCGCTTCCCACGTCATCCAGCCACTCCTTGCCATGGTTCGCCCCCGCCGCGCGGCGAGGACGGTGAATGCAAAAATGACGGCGCATGAGGCCGTCATTCCCTGCCGCGTCGGCCCGGACGTCAACGACGTACCGACCGGCGCGCCTTCGTGCGACTGCGCATATGCAGCCGTGCCGCCACGGGTGCTGCCGAAAGTCGCCGGCGCCCCCGAGGTGCCCCATCCGTCCGGGAACTTACGCCGACGCCCCGAACGGCACGCTGGCCACGACACTGGGCGAGCCTTGCAGCGACGGCGCGATGATCGTGCCGCCGCTGCTGCCGCTGCCGCGCGACTTGCCCGAGCTCAGGTAATCGGCGATGGAATCCTGCGTCACCTCGCCGAGGTACTGATTGTCGTCGCCCAGCACCGGCAGCGACGCCAGATTGTGCTCGTACATGCGCGAGAGCAGCACGCGCAGATTGTCGTTCGCCACCGCGGACGCCTTGAAGTCGCGCACCCGCTCGCCGCACGTGCCTTGTGCGTGACGCGTATCGCGCCGTGCAATGTAACCGAGCGCACGGGCGTTTTCGTCCACAACCACCAGCGAACGCGTGTCGAGCTCGTCCATCATGCCGTAAGCCTCGGCGAGCGTGGTCTGCGGTTTGACGGTCGGTTGCGGCGTGGCCGCATCTTCGGCGCGCACGAGCAGCAGCCGCTTGAGAATTCGGTCATGTCCCACGAAGCTGGCAACGAACTCGTCGACCGGACGGGCAAGCAGCGCGTCCGGCTGCGCGTACTGCACCAGACGCCCCTGCCGGAAGATCGCGATACGGTCCGCGAGCTTGATCGCCTCGTCGATATCGTGGCTGACCATGATGACGGTCTTGCCGAGCTGACGCTGCATCTGCAGAAACTCGTTCTGGATCGATTCGCGGTTGATCGGGTCGACCGCGCCGAACGGCTCGTCCATCAGCAGCACGGGCGGGTCGGCCGCCAGCGCGCGGATCACTCCGATACGCTGCTGCTGACCGCCCGACAACTCGCGCGGATAACGCGACAGATAGCGCTTCGGATCGAGCGCCACCATGCCCATCAGTTCGGTCGCGCGTTCGCGGCAGCGCTTCTTGTCCCAGCCCAGCAGACGCGGCACGACCGTGATGTTCTCTTCGATGGTCATGTTCGGGAACAGACCGATCTGCTGGATCACGTAGCCGATATGGCGGCGCAGTTCGATCTCGTTGATCTTGCCGGTGTCTTCGCCGTTCAGGAGAATGCGCCCGGAGGTCGGCTTGATGAGCCGGTTGATCATCTTGAGCGTGGTCGTCTTGCCGCAGCCCGACGGCCCGAGGAAGACGCAGATTTCGCCCGGCGGCACCTCGAGGCTCACCGAGTTCACGGCGGTCACGGGCGTACCGTCCTTCTGGACGAAGCTTTTGGTGAGATTGTCGAGTGTAATCATACGGTTCGGATTCCTTTCGGTGTCAGCACGCGCTGCAGGCGGTGCAACAGGGTGTCGGCAACGATGGCGAGCAGACTCACCATCACCGCACCCACGACAAGCTGCCGGGTATCGCTCTGGCTGATCCCCCGGGTGATCAACACCCCGAGACCGCCCGCCCCGACGATGGCGCCGATGGCCATCACGCCAACATTCATCACGACGGCCGTGCGCACGCCGCCCAGCACCACGGGCACGGCCAGTGGCAATTCGACGAGGCGCAGACGCTGCCAGAACGTCATGCCGATGCCAATGCCCGCCTCGCGGATGCTCGGATCGATCTGCCGCAACGCGAGAGACGTGTTGCGCATGATCGGCAGCAACGAGTACAGAAACACAGCGGCGACCGCCGGCGCCGGGCCGATGCCCATGCCATACACGGACAGCGCCGGGATCATCAGACCGAACAGCGCGATCGATGGAATGGTGAGCACGACGGTGGCCAGGCCGAGCACCACGCCCGACAGCCAGCGAAAACGCGTGACCAGCACGCCCAACGGCACGCCGACCACGATGGCCGCCCCGACCGAAGCGGTAACCAGCCACGCATGCTGGCCCGTCAGGGTCAGGACGCGATGCCAGTTATGAGTCAGAAATTCAATCATGGGACTCCTCAGTCAATCAGCAACAAGGGGGAATCGATGCATCGGTGCACAGGCGCCGTCACTGCGCCAGCCCAACCTGCTTGAGGAACTCGCCGGCCACGCGCGACACGCTGCGGTGATCGATATCCACCTGGGCGTTCATGTCGCGCATGTTTTCGTCGTTGATCTTCGCGGCGAGCGCGTTGAGTTCGTCGGCGAGTTTCGGGTTGGCGTCGAGCACTTCCTTGCGCACCACCGGCGTGGCGGCATACGCAGGGAAGAAGCCCTTGTCGTCGGCCAGCACCTTCAGATCGAAACCCTTGTTGCGGCCGTCGCTCGTGTAGACAAGACCGGCGTCGATCTGCTCGTTGCGCAGCGCCGTGTAGACGAGTCCCGGATCCATCTGCTTGATGTTGCGACGCTCGAGGTGAAAGTCGTAGAGCGCCTCCATCGGCTCGAGGCCGTCGGAGCGGCCAACGAACTCCATGTCGAAGGCGAACTGCATCTTCGGATTCGCGCGGAACTTCTCCACCAGTTGCGATACGGTCTCCAGCCCTTCCTCGCGGGCGATCTTGCCGGGGACGGCGAACGCATACGTGTTGTTGAGCGTCGACGGATCGAGCCAGACGAGACCGATCTTGCCGTCGAGTTCCTTCACTCGCTCATACGTCTGCCGAGGGTCGAGCTTCTCGGTGACCTTGTTGTAGACGATGAGCGAAGTGCCGGTGTACTCCCAGACGATGTCGAGTTGGCGGCTCTCCATGCCCTGGCGCATGACCACGCTGCCCAGACCGTTCTTCAGTTCGACGTCGTATCCCTTGCTGCGCAGGTACTGCGCGGTCATCTCGGAGAGAATCAGCTGCTCGGTGAAATTCTTGCCGCCGATGGTGAGCGTTGCGGCCTGCGCGGTGGCGCTCGTCGCCATCACGCCAAGCGCGAGACACGCCACGCCGAGTGCTCGCATCCAGCGAGACACGCGGCCGGTCAGCGCACGGGAAAGTGAAGCTTGCATATGTGGAGTTCTCCGTTGTCTCAACGCGTCGCCGCGCCATGGCGTGCGAACCAGAGGCCGCTCGCGAAGGCGAGGATGCCGTCGAGCACGAGTGCGAGGAGTGCCGTCCCGCCAGCGCCGAGCAGCAACTTCGTCTGATCGTTGAGGTAGATGCCCGGGAAGATCAGTTGTCCCAGACTGTCCGCGCCGATGAGGAACGCGAGCGGCGCAGTGCCGACGTTGATCGCGAGCGCGGTGCGAATGCCGCCGACGATCACCGGCATGGCGTTGGGCAGGTCGACGCGAAACAGAATCTGTGCCGGCGTCATGCCCATGCCGCGCGCCGATTCGCGCAGCGCGGCAGGCACCTGGCGCAAGCCTTCGTACGAGTTGCGCACGATCGGCAGCAGCGATGCGAGCCACAACGCCAGAATGGCCGGTCGGTCGCCAATGCCCAGCACGGCCATCGACAGCGCCAGCACGGCGAGCGACGGCAACGTATTGCCGATGTTGAAAATCTGCACGGCACGCTCGGCATGTTTTTCGAACATCGGCCGCGAGATCGCCACACCCGCCGGTATGCCGACGGCGATGGCCAGCGTCATCGATATCGCCACGAGCTTGAGATGCTGCTGGGTGTAATAAACCAGGTCGCCCCGGTATTTGACGAGCGCGTCCACGCCCAGCCAATACACCAGACCGGTGACCGCGGCGGCGACGCCGAGCAGTCCGAAGCCGGCCAGATAGAGAATGCGATACTGCTTCGCCACGTTCATGCTCCCTTTGAATGGGTTGGCAGCGCTGGCGTGAGGCAATAGCAATCGCCCCGCGTGACAACGCGGTCAAACAAGCATGACAACTGTTAGCTGCCTTGCGAATTGTGAAGTGTTCGCTCCGAAGGTCTGTGATAGACAACGGTGACGAACCAGGCGTCGCGGAGTGCGACATGAGAGACAAGCTTTCGACGCCATGGGCGCCTGGGCCTCTCGGTGCACGCTTATTGAAAGCGCGCGAAAGTTTTACTGCACGAACTCATTGCTTGATGGAACGCATCGCCGGCGCAACGAGGAACACCGGCAACGCTTGAATTCTGTGTTTCTATGGGCCAATCGCAGCGATTAGCTTTTTTTATTTTATTACAGATAGTGCGTCGATGCCAACCCATGCAGCGCTTTTAGTGAAGAATCCATCGAAATTGCACGCAAATACAGGGCATATTCCCGATGTATATAGCAGTACAAATTAATTGCACGCGTTGTAATCGCCCGTCATTGCTGGCGTCGCGAGGAACGACATGTGTGTGTCCCGAAATCGGCGATTTTGATGTTCCGCACAGCGGTCCAGCGTGCCGCAACATTTTATTTCTCCCTTCCCGCCTCCCCGTCTGTAACGGACGTTTGAAGTCCCTCACGACGCGCATGTTTACATGGTCGAACGGATAATGGGATGCGTCGTCCGGAAACGGGTGCGAACGCGATAAAACTCGTGTATTCTCCGAGGTTTATCTTAGTTTTCAATCATTTAGCGCAAAATCGGGGAAACGCGACGGCAACGCAAGGCCATGACCTTGCGACCCGTTGTGCGGGCGCTGTGATTGAACGGTGCAAGGCGATCGTGCGTACGCACGAAGGCGTTGATTGGCGAATAACAACTATGAAAAGTACCATCAGCCGTACCGAGCAGGGCAACCGTGTTGCGGCGACCGTGATATTGATCGCGTGTGCCGCACTCACCCTCGCGGGCTTTCTCACGCGCGCATTCGAGGGCGCCGTCAATCCGCTGCTGACCTTCTTCCTTGTATCGGCCGGCGGCATCCTCAATCTTTCGACGGCGTGCCTGCTCGGCGTCCAGTATCTGTACAACGGCAAGCGTTATTTCGCCCAGTTCGGTTGTGCGTTCCTGCTGCGCGGCCTCTTCATGTTCACCGAAGGCGTGCTGCTCGCCAATCAACTCGCCGGCATTGCGACACATGTCACGCGCGCGCCGTTCTGGCTGGCGTTGGTGGCCGAGGCCAGTTTCGCCGCGTACGTCATGCTGAGCGTGCGCAGCTATGCCCGCACGCGCAGCGATCCGCACACGCGCCCCGGCTACTCCGAGGCGGCCCGCTACGGGGCGACCGTGCTGATTGTCTGGGTGACGGTGTCGCTCTCGCTCGTCGGCGCCGGTCGCACTCTGGTCACGCCGCATCTCGCCGGCGGCGTCGACATCGAAACGCTCGCCATCGGCGCACTGTTCCTGGCGTACGCCGCGCTGTGGTGGCGCGTTGCCGCCGTCACGCGTCTCTCGCACAAACTCTTCCTGCTCGTATGGGTCGTCGTGACGATCTCGCTGTGCCAGTTGCTGCTCTCCCTGACGGCGCCGAGCGAATCCTCCTACCAGTGGTACGCCGCGCGGCTGCTCGCCCTGGCGTCGCCGGGTGTCGCCACTCTCGCGCTGGTGTGGGAGATCACCCGCCAGTATCAATCGCTCGCGCTCACCAATACGGACTTGGTGGAGAAGGTCTTCATCGATCCGCTCACGCATATCTACAACCGTCGCTATTTCGACAATCGCATCCGACTCGTGGCCGAGCGCGTGCAGCAGCGTTCGATTCCCCTGTCGGTGCTGCTCATCGACATCGACTATTTCAAGCAGGTAAACGACCGCTACGGGCATCCGTTCGGCGACGCCGTCCTGCAGCGCATCGCCAACACGATTCAGCACTGCATCCGCCTGCCGAGCGACTTTGCCGTGCGGCTCGGCGGCGAAGAGTTCGCGGTGGTGTTGCCGGAGATCGATCAGCATGCGGCGCTGCGTGTGGCCGACCGTATCCGCGAGTCGGTCAAGCGCGCGAGCACCGATCTGTTGCCGGCGAAAGCGCGGGACGACGGTGAGTTCATCACGATCAGCGTGGGGATTGCCTCCTGGGAACCGGGCGAGCCGCTGATCATCAGCTCGATGCTCGAGCACGCCGATCAGGCGCTCTATCAGGCCAAGCACAAGGGCAGAGATCAGAGCGTGCTGGGTGGCGGACAGATGGCCGCCTGAAGGCCGGTGGGGCGACGGCACGACACCCACGTCGTGATCAGACACTCACGCCCCGCGGATCTAACGGCGAGGCTCGATGGGCGGCCCTTTGAGTTCGACGGTATTGCCGTCCGGATCGTTGAGATAGCAGGACGGCCCTTCCCCGTGTGCGCCGTAGCGCAGCACCACCTCCCCCAGCGTTACCCCGTGCGACGCCAATCCGCGCCGGATCGCCTCGTCATCGAACGGTTCGACGCGCAGGCAGAAGTGATCCATGTTACGGCCCTCGGCGCCCGGCGCCACGCCGCCCTGACGGCCGATCATGCCGTCCACGTCGACGAGGTCGATCAGCGCGTCGCCCGCGCGCAGTTGTACCAGCCCGAGCTCGGCCTGCACTTTCTCGAGCGTACAGCCGAGCACGTCCACGTAAAAGTGCCGCAGCCGGGCCACGTCGTTGGTGCGCAGCACGACGTGATCGAGGGCGACGAACGGAATCTTCATCACGTGCTCAAGGCATAGCGCCGCCGCTTCTCGACCTTGGTCTCGTGCGTCATCTCGCTGCGGCCGTCTTCGTAGACCGTCTCCAGGCGCACCGTGAATCCCCAGAGACGGGCCACGTGCTTGAGGACTTCTTCGCAGCTGTCGTCGAGCGGCTTGCGATCGCTTTGCACATGGCGCAGCGTAAGCGAACGATCGCCGTGCAGGTCGACGTGCGCGACCTGGATGTTCGGTTCGAGCTGACTCAGGTTGTTTTGCTGCGCCAGCATCTCGCGAATCTCGCGGTAACCCGAGTCGTTGTGGATGGCGGTCACCCGCAGGCGGCTGTCGCGATCGTCGTCGAGCACGGAGAACAGCTTCAGATCGCGAATGACCTTCGGCGAGAGGAACTGCTGGATGAAGCTCTCGTCCTTGAAGTTGCGCATGGCGAAGTCGAGCGTCTTCAGCCAGTCGCCGCCCGCGATGTCGGGCGCCCAGCGGCGGTCCTCGTCGGTCGGCGCCTCGCACATGCGGCGGATGTCCTGGAACATCGCGAAGCCGAGCGCATACGGATTCATGCCGCTGTAGTACGGGCTGTCGAACGACGGCTGATAGACCACGTTCGTATGCGCGTGCAGGAACTCCATCATGAAGGCGTCGTTGACGAGTTTCTCCTTGTAGAGCTGCTGGAGGATCGTGTAGTGCCAGAACGTGGCCCAGCCCTCGTTCATCACCTTCGTCTGACGCTGCGGATAGAAATACTGCGCGAGCTTGCGCACGATGCGCAGGATTTCGCGCTGCCATGGCGCGAGCTTCGGCGCATTCTTCTCGAAGAAGTACAGCAGGTTTTCCTGCGGCTCGCCCGGAAACGCCGGCTCCTCGGATTCGGTCGGATCGAGACCGTCCTCTTCGTCGTCATCGTGCAGCACGTGGTTGGGCAGCGTGCGCCAGAGGTCGTTGATCTGCATCTGCAGATAGTTCTCGCGCTCCTTCTGGCGCGCCTGCTCCTGGGCGAGCGACAGGCGCTTGGGCCGCTTGTAGCGGTCCACCCCGTAGTTCATGAGCGCGTGGCAGGAGTCGAGCAGCAGTTCCACGGCCTGCTCGCCGTAGCGTTGCTCGCACTCGGTGATGTAGTTGCGCGCGAAGAGCAGGTAATCGACGATGGCGTCGGCGCTCGTCCACGTGCGGAACAGGTAATTGCCTTTGAAGAACGAGTTGTGACCGTAGCTGGCGTGCGCGATGGTGAGCGCCTGCATGGTCATGCTGTTCTCCTCCATCAGATACGCGATGCAGGGGTTCGAGTTGATGACGATCTCATAGGCGAGCCCCATCTGCCCGCGCTTGTAGCCGCGCTCGGACGACAGGAAGTGCTTGCCGTACGACCAGTGGTGGTAGCCGATGGGCAGGCCCACGGTGGCGTAGGCGTCGAGCATCTGCTCGGCGGTGATGATCTCGATCTGATTGGGATACGTGTCGAGCTTGAAGTCCGCCGCGATGCGCGCGATCTCGTGCTCATAGCGCTGAATCAGCTCGAACGTCCATTCCGATCCGGTGGATATGTACGCCATGATGCGTCCTCGTTGCGATGCGGTCTGCGGCGCGGCCGACGCCAACCAACGGTCAGGCCGCCTTCTTCTTGAACAGATCGTGCAGCACCGGGTAGATTTCAGCCGCTTCCATGATGCGTTGCATCGCGAAATTCGGGCACTGCTGCTTGACCGACAGATATTCGTTCCACAGATTCTGGGGCTCGGCGCTGGCGACCTCCACGTACGCGAAGTACTGCACGGCCGGCATGATCGTCTGGAGTAGCAGATCGCGGCAGATGGGTGAATCGCCGTCCCAGTTGTCGCCATCGGACACCTGCGCGCCGTAGATATTCCAGTCGCTCGGCGAGTAGCGGTCGGCGATGACTTCCGCCATCAGCTTGAGCGCGCTCGATACCACCGTACCGCCCGACTCGCGTGCGTAGAAGAAGTCGTCTTCGTTGACTTCCTTCGCGGTCGTATGGTGACGAATGAGCACGAGGTCGATACGCTCGTAGTTGTGCCGCAGGAACAGGTAGAGCAGCATGAAGAATCGCTTGGCGAGATCCTTCCGGCTCTGGTCCATCGATCCGGAGACGTCCATCAGACAGAACATGACGGCCTGTGCCTGAGGGCGCGGCTGCATGATCCGGTTCGAGTAGCGCAGGTCGAGCTTCTCGATGTAGGGAATCGCTTCGACGCGGGTACGCAGATGCGTGATCTCGTGCGCGAGCACCAGCGCGCGTGGCGAGGTGTCGCCCTCGCGCGAGACGACGTCGGCGTATTCGGCCTCCAGTTCGCGCAACTGCTTGCGATAAGGCGCGGTGAGCGCGATGCGCCTCCCCAGCGAGCTGCGCATCGTGCGAATGACGTTCAGGTTCGACGGCGTGCCGTCGATGGAGTAGCCCGCGCGGACTTTGCGAAACTCCGGGATCTGTGCGAGCCGACGTTTCGCGAGGTCCGGCAGGGCCATGTCCTCGAAGAAGAACTTCAGGAATTCCTCGCGGGAGAGGTTGAAGACAAAATCGTCCTCGCCCTCCCCCGAGTCGCTGGCGCGGCCACCGCCGCCACCCGCGCCCGATTGCGGACGCTCGAAGTTGTCGCCCACCACGAACTCGCGGTTGCCGGGATGAACCATCTCCCGCCGCCCGCCGGGCCCGTGGTGGAACAACGGCTCCGAAATATCCTTGACCGGGATCGAGACCTGTCCGCTGCCATCGATATCGGTAATCTTGCGCCCGCCCACCGCCTTCGCGACCGCGCGACGAATCTGCTCGCGGTAGCGTTTGATGAAACGCTGCTGGTTGATGGCGCTTTTGTTCTTGCCGTTTTGCCGTCTGTCGATGATTGCTGACATAGTGGCCCCGAGGGATTACGAGGATTTGCGCACGCGCAGATACCATTCCACGAGCAGGCGGACCTGCTTCGGGGTATAGCCTTTTTCCACCATCCGGTTGACGAAGTTGGCGTGCTTTTCCTGATCCTCCTTGGAAGACTTCGCGTTGAAGGAGATCACCGGCAGCAGATCTTCCGTCGTCGAGAACATGCGCTTTTCGATAACGGCCCGCAGCTTCTCGTAACTGGTCCAGAGCGGATTCTTGCCCGCGTTGTTGGCGCGGGCGCGCAGGACGAAGTTGACGATCTCGTTGCGGAAATCCTTCGGGTTCGTGATGCCGGCCGGCTTCTCGACCTTCTCCAGCTCATCGTTGAGCGCCGTGCGATCGAGAATCTCGCCGGTATTCGGATCGCGATACTCCTGATCCTGAATCCAGAGATCCGCGAAATTCACATAGCGGTCGAAGATGTTCTGGCCGTACTCGGAGTACGACTCCAGGTACGCGGTCTGAATTTCCTTGCCGATGAACTCGACGAACGGCGCGGTCAGATACTCCTTGATGTAGGCGAGATAGCGCTTCTCCACTTCGCCCGGATACTGCTCTCGCTCGATCTGCTGCTCGAGTACGTAGAGCATGTGCACCGGGTTGGCCGCCACTTCGGTGTTGTCGAAGTTGAAGACCTTCGAGAGCACCTTGAAGGCGAAGCGCGTGGACATGCCGGTCATCCCTTCATCCACGCCGGCGTAGTCGCGATACTCCTGATACGACTTGGCCTTCGGGTCGATGTCCTTGAGGTTCTCACCGTCATAGACACGGACCTTGGAGAAGATGTTGGAATTCTCGGGTTCTTTCAGACGCGTTAGCACGGCGAACTGGGCGAGCATCTTCAGCACGTTCGGCGCACGCGGCGCGTTGGCGAGCGAGCTGTTCTTCACCAGCTTCTCGTAGATCTTCACCTCGTCGGTCACGCGCAGGCAGTACGGCACCTTCACGATGTAGATACGATCGAGGAAGGCCTCGTTGTTGCGGTTGCCCTTGAAGCTCTGCCATTCCGCCTCGTTCGAGTGCGCAAGCACGATGCCGTCGAACGGGATCGCGCCGAACCCTTCCGTCCCCTTGTAGTTGCCCTCCTGCGTGGCGGTCAGCAACGGGTGCAGCACCTTGATCGGCGCCTTGAACATTTCGACGAATTCGAGCAGGCCGCGGTTGGCCAGGCACAGACCGCCGGAATAGGAGTAGGCGTCCGGATCGTCCTGCGGATACTCCTCGAGCTTGCGAATGTCGACCTTGCCCACGAGCGACGAGATGTCCTGATTGTTTTCGTCGCCCGGCTCGGTCTTCGCGATCGCAATCTGCTGGAGCACCGACGGACGCACCTTCACCACACGGAACTTGGTGATGTCGCCGTTGAACTCGTTCAGACGCTTGGTGGCCCACGGCGACGGAATCGTATTCAGATACCGCACCGGAATGCCGAAGTCCTCTTCCAGAATCTTGCCGTCTTCCTCGGGCGAGAACAGACCCAGAGGCGACTCGTGCACCGGCGATCCCTTCAGGCAATAGATGGGCACGTCCTCCATCAGCGCCTTGAGCTTCTCGGCCAGCGACGACTTGCCGCCGCCCGGAGGCCCGAGCAGATAAAGGATCTGCTTGCGTTCCTCGAGACCCTGCGCGGCGTGCTTGAAGAACGAGACGATCTGCTCGATCGTGTCTTCCATGCCGTAGAAGTCGCGGAACGCCGGATAGATCTTGATGATCTTGTTCGAGAACAACCGCGAGAGTCGCGGGTCGTGGTGCGTGTCGATGAGCTCGGGCTCACCGATGGCGCGCAGCATGCGTTCGGCCGCCGTTGCGTAGGCCGTCGAGTCCTTCTTACATATCTCCAGATATTCCTGGATGCTGTATTCCTCTTCCCTGCGTGCTTCGAAACGTGTCGTGTAGTGGCTGAAAATATCCATATGCCTCACCCCCGCTTCATCGGAAAACACCGCGACGCGATGCCCGCTCTATTGCCTAAGACCCGGATGACTGCGCAATGGTTTCGACCTGGCTCACTGCATGCCGGAGCGACTTTCGCGAAACCTTTCGCACTGTCCCCTCCCTCACATGAACGACTCAAAATCGGTTTAGGTTGACTTTAAACTTGTCACTGGAAATTGCAACTGTTAACTCATCATATGCACAAACCAAAAAACTGTCGCTAGATATTTTCCGCAGCGCTAAGCAATCGCGATAACCCACATGCCACAAGGGTTTGCGCCTCATCTACGCACTGCGCACGTGGCCAGAGACAGGCCAGATTTCAAGCGCTTCTCCAAGCGGTTTCACACGCACTGCGCATTCGGGTTTGCCTGCATTTCGAACCGCTTCTGTCGCAACGTCAACTCATTAAGGAATCCTATCAATTTGATGGAATTCGACATGAAGAATCGGTGCACGGTGTGCCGGGTTTTCGGGAAAAAAAGTGGGTAGCCCGACGACGTCGACGAATGCGAAGACGTGGGCGCGAGACGAGTTGCTTTCCTGTACAAGCGTCGCGACTGCGCAGGTCGCGAAGATCGCGCGAATGCCGTACCCCGGAGGCGGGAATCCGCGAGCGGAAAGTCGATGGCCGGATGATCGAACGGGCAAACCTCCTCGGCGGTATCGGCACGCTGTCGTGCGATTCGCCCGATGTGCGGGAAACGCCTATGCTCCCTTACACCTTGCGTCGCACCATGCCACCACCTCATCGATGCCTTGCATATTGCCGATCTCTGGAATGAAGCGAACAGCGTGCCAGTCGATCGAGCGTGAACCCATGTTACGCCGGTTCGCAAAAATGTGCTGCCTCGATATGTAACGTCTTGTGTTTCCGACGCCCATCGAGCGCACAGGCGAGCGCCGCCGGACGTTTCCCCGCCGGACGCGTTCGAACGCGCCCGCCATGGTGTTTCGTGCAATAATGCAACTTTGTTGCATTTATTACACAGTTGCAATCTGCAGACCTGCCCTGCGCACCTGTCTCGTTCATGATCCGCTTTTCCGTTTGGCTCTACCGTCTCGCCGGCTGGGAACGCACCGCCTTGATGCTGCTGGTGCTCGTTCCCCTGTGGGCGCTCGTCTACTGGGCGCTGCAAGGAGTCGGCTCATGATCGGCTGCCGTGATCTGTCGGTGCGCTTCGGGCCGAATGTCGCGCTCGAAAGCGTGAGCGCCACCTTCGCGCCCGGCGTGCTCAGCGCGGTCGTGGGTCCGAACGGCGGGGGCAAGACCACCCTGCTGCGCTCGCTCGCCGGACTGCAGCAGGCGTCGGCCGGCGCCGTCGTCAGCGACGGGCCGGTGGCTTATCTGTCGCAGCGCCCCGAAACGGATCATCGCTTCCCGATGTGCGTCGAGGAATACGTGTTGACGGGCACCTGGCGGCGTACCGGCGACGCCCGCCGCCTCGGGCGCGAGGAGTTCGCGCGCGCCCACGACGCGCTGACCCGGGTCGGCCTCGCGGACAAGGGCATGCAGGCGCTCGAAGCCTTGTCCGGCGGGCAATGGCAGCGGGCGCGCTTCGCCCGGCTGATCGTCGAGGACGCACCCATCGTTTTGCTGGATGAACCGCTCACCGGGATCGACGTCCCCTCGGCGGAACTGTTGCTGGCCTTGCTGGATCAATGGCGCAACGAGGGGCGCACGGTGGTGACCGTGCTCCACGACCTGCCGCTCGTGATGGACCGCTTCGAATACGTTGCCGTGATTGCCGGCCGGCTGGTGGCCGACGGCGCCCCGGTCGACTGCCTCTATGGCGGTCAGGGCGGTCAGAGCGCGCAGGGGGCCGACGGCGGCGGCCATGCCGGCGGGCATGGCGGGCTGTGGGGCGCGGGCGGCTATACGGCGTTCACCGCCGCGCCGGCGATGGCGGAGCGCGCGCCGCGCCCGTCTGGAGAACGACGGTGAGCGACGTGCTCAATTGGCTTGTCGGCCCGTTCGCGGAATTCGACTTCATGCGCCATGCGCTGGTCGGCAGTCTGGCGCTGTCGCTGGGCTGCACGCCGGTCGGCGTGTTCCTGCTGCTGCGGCGCATGAGTCTGATGGGCGACTCGCTCTCCCACGCGGTGCTGCCCGGCGCGGCGCTCGGGTACCTCATCGGCGGCCTGTCGCTGCCGTGGATGGCGGGCGGGGGCATGGTCGCGGGGCTGCTCGTCGCGCTGCTCGCGGGACTGTCGAGCCGCCGCACACGGCTGGACGAGGGCGCCTCGTTCGCCGGCTTCTATCTGCTGGCGCTCGCGGGCGGCGTGGTGATCGTCTCCAAGTGGGGCAACAGCGTCGACCTGATGCACCTGCTCTTCGGCTCGGTGCTGGCGGTGGACGATCCGTCGCTGCTGCTCGTGGCGGCGATCGCCTCCGTGACGCTGCTCTGGTTCGGATGGCATTATCGCGGTCTCGTGCTCGATAGCGCCGATCCGGCATTCCTCGGCCAGGGCCGTGGCAGGAGCGTCCTGCGCTACCACCTCGGCTTCACGGTGCTCACGGTGATGAACCTCGTCGCGGGCTTCCAGGCGATGGGCACGCTCATGGCCGTGGGGCTGATGATGCTGCCGGCGGCGACGGCGCGCCTGCTCGCCCGCACGCTGCCCGGCATGCTGCTCGTGGCGTGGCTCGTGGCAAGCGCGGCGAGCGTGATCGGATTGTTGATTTCGTATTACCTGGCCTGTCCTTCGGGGCCGGCCATCGTATTGACGGCGGGCATCGCCTATCTGGGCGCGCTGCTTGCTTCGTCGGGCCGGTCGAATACATCCGGCGCCCCGGCGCTTTGAGAGAGGAAAACATGTTCGGATTGGGAAAATCGGGCGGCAAATCATGGCTCGCAACGCGCTTCGTCACATGGTTCGCCCTGGCGCTGGCGTTGGCCGCCCCGGCACACGCGCAGGACACGCGGCTGCCTGTCGGCGTGAGCTTCAGCATCCTGTCCGACATCGTGAAAGTGGTCGGCGGCGACCGGATCGACGTCACCACGCTGGTGGGCCCCGATCAGGACACGCACGTCTATGAGCCGACCCCGGCGGACGTCGCGAAGATCTCGGGCACGAAACTGTTCTTCGTAAACGGCCTGGGCTTCGAGGGTTGGCTGCCGCGCCTCATCAAGTCGAGCCATTACACCGGCACGCTCGTCACCGTGACCAAGGGCCTCAAGCCCCGCACGATGGTCGACGATGGCCGCACGGTGACCGATCCGCACATGTTCCAGGATCCGGAGCGCGTGAAGACGATGGTGGACAACATCGCCGCCGCCCTGTCGCAGGCTGACCCGGCGGGGCGCACCTACTACGCCGAGCGCGCGAAGAACTACCGCGGCGCGCTCGACGACCTGATTACCTGGGCCAACAAGCAGCTCGCCCCGATCCCGCCCGCACGCCGCGTGGTACTGACCTCGCACGACGCGTTCGGCTACCTCGGCCAGCGTTTCGGCATCAAATTCGTGGCCCCGGAAGGCGTGTCGACGGAGAGCGAAGCCAGCGCCAGGGACGTCGCGAATCTGATTCGCGTGATCCGCCGCACGGGCATCAAGGCGGTGTTCATGGAGAACATCTCCAATCCGCGCCTGATCCAGCGCATCGCGCACGACGCCAAGGTCACGGTCGACGGCAAGCTGTACTCCGACGCGCTGTCGCAGAATCCGGAAGCGTCGACCTACCTCCAGTTGTTCCAGCACAACATCCGCGCCATCGCCGCCGCGATGAAGGACAACCGCTAGGCGCCCCACGCCTACGGACGGTGCACGCGGTATAATGCGTGTACCACACACCGGCCCCGCAAGGAGGTCCGGACAGGCCGGCCACGCCGGCTTTTGCGTTTGGGCCGCCGCTTTTGTCTCGCGGCCCCACGAAACTGAACCCCGGAAACATCCAGAACGGACGCCCCCAGGTCAACCACTGCGAACGGCGCACACTCAATGGCAAAGAAGATTTACATCAAGACGTTCGGCTGTCAGATGAACGAGTACGACTCCGACAAGATGGCGGACGTGCTCGGCGCAGCCGAAGGTCTCGAAAAGACCGATTCCCCCGAAGACGCCGACGTCATCCTGTTCAACACCTGTTCGGTGCGTGAAAAGGCGCAGGAAAAGGTGTTCTCGGATCTGGGTCGCATGCGCGCCCTCAAGGAAATCAAGCCGGACCTCGTAATCGGCGTTGGCGGCTGCGTGGCGAGCCAGGAAGGCGCGGCGATCGTGCAGCGCGCGCCATACGTCGACGTGGTGTTCGGTCCGCAAACGCTGCACCGCCTGCCGCAGATGCTCGAAGCGCGCCGCACGACCGGCCGCTCGCAGGTCGACATCTCGTTCCCGGAGATCGAGAAGTTCGACCATCTGCCGCCGGCCAAGGTGGAAGGCGCCACCGCGTTCGTCTCGATCATGGAAGGCTGCTCGAAGTACTGCAGCTACTGCGTGGTGCCGTACACCCGCGGCGACGAAGTTTCGCGCCCGTTCGAGGACGTGCTCACCGAGATCGCCGGGCTCGCCGAACAGGGTGTGCGTGAAGTCACCCTCCTGGGGCAGAACGTGAACGCCTACCGCGGCCTGATGGCCGACGGCGAAATCGCCGACTTCGCGCTGCTCATCGAATACGTGGCGGAAGTGCCGGGCATCGAGCGCATCCGTTACACGACGAGCCATCCGAAGGAATTCACGCAGCGTCTCATCGACACCTACGCCAAGGTGCCCAAGCTCGTGAGTCACCTGCATCTGCCCGTGCAGCACGGCGCCGATCGCGTGCTCTCGGCGATGAAGCGCGGCTACACGGTGCTCGAATACAAGTCGATCATCCGCCGTCTGCGCCAGGTGCGCCCGGAAATGTCGATGTCGTCGGACTTCATCGTCGGCTTCCCCGGCGAGACGGAAGAGGATTTCGACAAGCTCATGGCGATGATCCACGAGATCGGCTACGACACGAGCTTCTCGTTCATCTACAGCCCGCGCCCCGGCACGCCGGCCGCCAACCTGCCGGACGACACGCCGCGCGAAGTCAAACTGCGTCGCTTGCAACATCTGCAGGCCGTGATCGAGGAGAACGCGGCGCGCATCAGCCAGAGCATGGTCGGCTCGCGCCAGCGCATTCTGGTCGAAGGCGTCTCGCGCAAGGACCCGAACGAGCTGCAGGGCCGCACGGAAAACAACCGCGTGGTCAACTTCCCGGTCCCCGAGGCGCAGCGCGCCGCGCTGATCGGCCAGATGACCGACGTCGTGATCACGTTCGCCTATCCGCATTCGCTGCGCGGCGAACTGGTCGCCACGCACTGAACGCCCCCCGCAAATATGAACGGACCCGGCGGAACCGGACAGGCGCGCCGCCTGCCCCGGTCCGCCGCCCGGCGACTCCATCGACAGACCTGAACAGGCATCCGACCGGATCATCTTGAAAGCACCCGCCCAAGAATTCACTGCCCCGCGCGACGACAACCGCCGTCTGGCCAATCTCTGCGGCCCGCTCGACGAAAACCTGCGTCAGATCGAACAGGCGCTCGACGTCTCGATCTCGCGGCGCGGCCATCGCTTCTCCGTTCGCGGCAAGAGCGCCGTGATCGCCACGCAAGCCCTCGAGAGCTTCTACAACCGCGCCACGGAGCCGCTGTCGGTCGACGACATCCAGCTCGGCCTCGTGGAGACCCGGCAAGGACACGCGCCCATCGTGCGCCACGGCGACGACAACCCCTTCGCCACGGGCGAGACGGAAGACGGTTCGCCCGTGCTGCACACACGCCGCAGCGACCTGCACGGCCGCACGCCGGCGCAGCGCGAGTACCTGAAACAGATCCTCTCGCACGACGTGACCTTCGGCATCGGCCCGGCCGGTACCGGCAAGACGTACCTGGCCGTGGCATGCGCCGTCGATGCGCTCGAGCGCGACGCGGTCAAGCGCATCGTGCTCACGCGCCCGGCCGTGGAAGCGGGCGAGCGCCTGGGCTTCCTGCCCGGCGATCTCGCCCAGAAGGTCGATCCGTACCTGCGCCCGCTCTACGATGCGCTCTACGATTTGCTCGGCTTCGACAAGACGCAGAAGTACTTCGAGAAGCAGATGATCGAAATCGCGCCGCTCGCGTACATGCGCGGGCGCACGCTCAACCACGCGTTCATCATCCTGGACGAGGCGCAGAACACCACGCCCGAGCAGATGAAGATGTTCCTCACACGTATCGGCTTCGGCAGCAAGGCGGTCGTCACCGGCGACACGACGCAGGTCGATCTGCCGCGCGGCCAGAAGAGCGGTCTGATGGAGGCGCAACTGATCCTGAAGAACGTGCGCGGCATCGCCATGACCCGCTTCACGAGCGTGGACGTGGTGCGTCACCCGCTGGTCGCGCGCATCGTCGAAGCCTATGACGCACACGCCCAGCACGCCGAGGCCGGCCTGGATCTGCCCGCTTCGACCGGGCAGGAACCGCGCCCCGCCCGCGCCACGCGAGGCAAGGCATGACAGCGCAAACGCCGCGCCATGCGCTCACCCTGACGAGCCAGTTCGTGGCCGGTGCGGCGTTTGCCGCGCACAAGGCGCTGCTCACGCGCGCACGGTTGCGCCGCTGGGTGCAGGCCGCGCTGCTCGCCGACGCGGAGCTCACGCTGCGCTTCGTCGACGCGGACGAGGGTCAGGAACTCAATCGCGGCTATCGCGGCAAGGACTACGCCACGAACGTGCTCACGTTCGCGTACGCGCAGGACGAGAGCGACCCGGTCAGCGGCGACATCGTGCTGTGCTGCCCCGTGGTGGAGCGCGAGGCGAACGAACAGGGCATCACGCTCGAAGCGCACTACGCCCATCTGATCGTGCACGGCGTGCTCCACGCGCAAGGCTACGACCACGAGGACGACGACGAGGCGCAGGAGATGGAAGGGCTCGAGACGGAGATTCTCGCCGGCCTCGGCTACGCCGATCCTTATGCGTCGGAGAAGTCCGCCGCGGCCGGATCGGCGCGGACCGCTCCCGCGAAAGCCAGCAAACCGAAAGCGAAAGCGCCCGCCAAAGTGCGCAGCGCCTGAGCCGAGACCACCACGATCGCATGGACCGCATCCCAGACCGCCCGACGGCCCCCGAAACCGCACCGGCCAGCATGTCCTGGGGGCCGGGATGCACGCAATATCCGCCCGACATCGGCCTCGGCCGTCATCTGACGCCGGAAGAACTCGCGTCGTCGCTCGACGCCGCCCTCACCGGCTGGGACGGCCGACGCGATCTGTGGATCTTCGCTTACGGCTCGCTCATCTGGAATCCCGGGCTGCCCATCGAGGAAAGTCTGCATGGCCGTGTCTACGGCTATCACCGCGGTCTGTACCTGTGGTCGCGCGTCAATCGCGGTACGCCGGAACGACCAGGGCTCGTGCTCGCGCTCGATCGCGGCGGCTCATGCGCCGGCGTGGCCATGCGGCTCTCGGCCGTGAAAGCGCGCGAGCAGCTGGAAACACTCTGGTATCGCGAGATGGCGATGGGGTCGTACCGTCCCGCGTGGCTGAATTGCGCCCTCGTCGACGGGCGCGCCGTGCCGGCGCTGGCGTTCGTGATGCGACGCGACGTGAAGAGCTACGCCGGCCGGCTGCCCGACGACATCATCCGCAAGGTGTTCGAACAGGCGCAGGGGCGTTACGGCACAACGCACGATTACGTTGCCCGCACGGTGAAGGCCTTGCGCGAAGCGGGCATGCCCGATCCGGCGCTCGAAGCCGTGCTGCACCGATGCGGTGCGCGCCGAAATACGCCGTAATCAACGCATCGCCGCCGCCGGCCGGTACACCACGCCCATGCGACCGGCTGTCGCGGCGGCGCCGCACATTTGTTGTATCCTTGAGCTTCCTGTAACAGCTCGGCGTCCGCCCAACTTGGACGCGCCGTCATGAACGACCCTTATCCCAGTCGACCCGGTCCAAAGAAAACCGACAAACCCCGCTCTCTGCTCGAACGCCTCACCGATCTGATTTCCCCGGAACCGGAGTCGCGTGCAGAGTTGCTCGAAATTCTGCAAGACGCTCACGCCCGCAACCTGATGGACGCCGATTCCCTGGCGATGATCGAGGGCGTATTCCAGGTGGCCGATCTGTGCGCCCGCGACATCATGGTGCCGCGCGCGCAAATGGACGCCATCAACATCGAACAGACCCCCGAGGAATTCGTCCCGTTCGTGCTGGAGCAGGCGCACTCGCGCTATCCGGTCTACGAAGGCAATCGCGACAACATCATCGGCATTCTGCTCGCGAAGGATCTGCTGCGTTACTACGCCAACCACGACTTCGACGTGCGCGACATGCTGCGCCCGGCCGTGTTCATTCCGGAATCGAAGCGTCTGAACGTGCTGCTGCACGACTTCCGCGTGAACCGTAATCACATCGCCATCGTCGTGGACGAATATGGTGGTGTGGCCGGTCTCATCACCATCGAGGACGTGCTCGAACAAATCGTCGGCGACATCGAGGACGAGTACGATTTCGACGAGGAAGAAGACAACATCATCGCCGCGCCGGACGGCACGTACCGCATCCGCGCACTGACCGAGATCGAGCAGTTCAACGAAGCGTTCGGCACGCAGTTCGTCGACGCCGAGAACGACACGATCGGCGGTATGATCACGCACCAGTTCGGTCGTGTGCCCCGTCGTGGCGAACGCCTGCGCATCGGCAATCTCGTGTTCGAAGTGCTGCGCGCCGACGGCCGCCAGATCCACATGCTGCTCCTGCGGCGCGTGGAGCCGGCACCGGCCGTTCAACCCGAGTAATCCACCATCGATCCATGCAGGAAATGACCGTCCACGCGCCCGAGCGGCGCTCGTGGCCGGCCTGGCGCGCCCGTGTGCTCGCCGGTCTGGCCGGTGTCGCCCAAACGTTGGCGTTCGCGCCGCGCGACGTGTGGTGGCTGCAACTGCTGGCCGCCGCCGCGCTGTTCGCGCTCGTCGAGCGCACCGCCTCGCGTCGCGACGCCCTCTGGCTCGGCGGCAGCTTCGGCGTGGCGTCGTTCGTGTCGGGCATCTGGTGGCTCTACATCAGCATGCACACCTACGGCGGCATGCCCGGCGCGATGGCCGGCGCGGCGGTCGTCCTGTTCTCGACCTATCTCGCGATCTACCCCGCGCTCGCCGCATTCGTCACCCGCTGGGTGGGCGCGGCCGGCGCGTGGCGCCCGTTCGCGTTCGCCGGCGCCTGGACGCTCGCCGAATGGCTGCGCGGCACCGTCTTCACCGGCTTCCCGTGGCTCTCGCCCGGCTACGCCCATGTCGACGGCCCACTGGCCGGCTTCGCACCGCTCGTGGGCGTCTATGGCATCGGCGGGCTCGCCGCGCTCGCGGCGGCATGGCTCGCACGCGGCGTACGGCCCGTGAACGCCGCTGCGCGACCGGCCAGGCGTCTTGCGGCCGTGCTTGGCGTGCTGGCGTTGCTGGGCGTCGGTGCCGGACTCGCGCGGCACGCGTGGACGAGCCCCTCGGGCAAGCCGCTGACGGTACGCCTGCTGCAGGGCAACGTCGCGCAGGACATGAAATTCGAGCGCGCGGGCATCGAGCACGCCCTGGCGATGTACCGCGACATGATCGTCGCCGCGCCCGCCGACCTGATCATCACGCCGGAGACGGCGTTCCCCGTACTGCTGCAGGGCATCCCGCCCGAAGTGGCGGAGCCGGTGCGCGAGTTCGCCGACCGCACGGGCTCGCACGTCGTGCTGGGGGCCGTGGGCGCCACGCTCACCGACCGCGGCCCGACCGACCTGACCAACAGCCTGTTCGGCGTGACGCCGCGCGACCCGACGCTCTATCGGTACGACAAGCATCATCTCGTGCCCTTCGGCGAGTTCATCCCGTGGGGCTTTCGCTGGTTCGTCGACATGATGCACATCCCGCTGGGCGACTTCCAGCGCGGCACCGCCACCCCGGCCGGCTTCCCCGTGCGGGATCAGCGCGTGGCGCTCGACATCTGCTACGAAGACTTGTTCGGCGAAGAGATCGCGCGCTCGCTGCGCGGCACGCCGGAGCCCGC
This sequence comes from Pandoraea pulmonicola, assembly GCF_000815105.2. Classification (NCBI taxonomy): domain Bacteria; kingdom Pseudomonadati; phylum Pseudomonadota; class Betaproteobacteria; order Burkholderiales; family Burkholderiaceae; genus Pandoraea; species Pandoraea pulmonicola. Next base: position 5,109,966 of record NZ_CP010310.2, read on the forward strand.
CACCGTGCTCGCCAACGCGACGAACCTCGCCTGGTTCGGCGACACCATCGCGCTCGATCAGCATCTGCAGATCGCCCGGATGCGCACGCTCGAGACGGGCCTCCCGATGCTGCGCGCGACCAACACGGGCGCGACCGCCATCATCGACGCCCAGGGGCGGGTCCAGGGTCGCCTGCCGGCGATGACGACCGGTGCCCTCACCGGCAGCGTGCAGCCGTACACCGGCCTCACGCCGTATGTGCGCTTCGGCAATGTACCGGCACTGGTGCTCGCCCTCGTCGCGCTGGGCCTCGGGCTGGCGATGACGTGGCGCCGGCGCTGACGCGGCGTCAGTGGATGCGAAAATCCCCGGTTGCCGCGGCCACCGGGCGGCGTTGTCCCTCATTCGGGGGCAACGCCCCATTCGGGTCGAATTCCCGCTAAAATTCAATGTTTTAGTCTTCTGGCCGCGCTCGCGGCCGGGCCAGCAGACTGCGCAAAATCCGCATTTTCCCCTGTTCGTCCGCGCGAATTCATCATGCTTACCTTTCAACAAGTCATCCTGACGTTGCAGGATTACTGGGACAAGCAAGGCTGTGCGTTGCTCCAGCCTTACGACATGGAGGTCGGCGCCGGCACCTCGCACACTGCCACGTTCCTGCGCGCAATCGGCCCGGAGCCATGGCGCGCTGCCTACGTGCAGCCGTCGCGCCGTCCCAAGGATGGCCGTTACGGTGAGAACCCGAACCGCATGCAGCACTACTACCAGTACCAGGTGGTGCTCAAGCCGGCCCCGGAGAATATTCTCGATCTGTACCTCGGTTCGCTGCGCGCGCTCGGCCTCGATCTGACCGAGAACGACGTGCGTTTCGTCGAAGACGACTGGGAGAACCCCACGCTCGGCGCCTGGGGCCTGGGCTGGGAAGTCTGGCTCAATGGCATGGAGGTGACGCAATTCACCTACTTCCAGCAGGTCGGCGGCCTCGACTGCAAGCCGGTGCTCGGCGAAATCACCTACGGGATCGAGCGTCTGGCCATGTATCTGCAACAGGTCGAGAATGTGTACGACCTCGTGTGGACCGAATGGGAAGAGCAAACGGCAGACGGCCCGGTCAAGCGCCGCCTGACCTATGGCGACGTGTTCCATCAGAACGAAGTGGAGCAGTCGACCTATAACTTCGAGCACTCGAATCAATCGATGCTGTTCGGCTTCTTCGACAACTACGAGAGCGAAGCGAAGCGCCTCATCGAAGCCGAACTGGCGCTGCCCGCCTACGAGATGATTCTCAAGGCCGCGCATACCTTCAACCTGCTAGACGCGCGCGGCGCCATCTCGGTGACCGAACGTGCGGCATATATCGGCCGTATCCGGGCGCTCTCGCGTCTGATCGCCCAGGCCTACTACGCTTCGCGCGAGAAGCTCGGCTTCCCGATGCTGCACGCCCCCGCCGCCCAACACCCAACGCAAGCCGCATGATGAGCACCGCACAACGCACCCTGCTGGTCGAACTGCTGACCGAAGAATTGCCGCCGAAGGCGCTGGCGCGTCTGGGTGACGCGTTTGCCGACGGCATTGCCAACGGCCTGCGCACGCGCGGGCTCGTCACTGGCGAGAGCGTCGTGACGCCCTACGCCACGCCGCGCCGCCTCGCCGTGACGATCTCCAACGTGCCCGAGCGCGCGCCGGACGCCACCATCCGCGCGAAGGTGCTGCCCGTGTCCGTCGCCCTGGACGCCGACGGCAACCCCACGCCGCCGCTCGCGAAGAAGCTGGCCGCCATGGGCTTCGCCGACCTGCCGCTCGCCAGCCTGGAGCGCGCCATGGACGGCAAGGCCGAAGCGTTTTTCCACACTTACACCGCGGCAGGCGCCCAGTTGGCCGACGCGCTGCAGGCCGCCCTCGACGACACGCTCGGCAAGCTGCCGATCCCGAAGGTGATGAGCTACCAGCGCCCGGACGGCGAGACGGTGCAGTTCGTACGCCCGGTGCACGGTCTCGTCGCCCTGCACGGCGAGACGGTCGTGCCGATTACGGCCATCGGTCTCGCGGCAGGCAACAGGACGCAGGGGCACCGTTTCCTGTCCAAGGGTGAAGTGGTCATTACCAATGCCGACACCTATGCGGCCCCCCTCGAGGTCGAAGGCAAGGTGATCGCAAGCTTCACGGGCCGTCGCGACGAGATTCGCAAACAACTGCTCGCCACGGCCGGGCGCGACCACGTGGTCATGCCCGACGCGCTGCTCGACGAAGTCACCGCACTCGTCGAATGGCCCGCGATCTACGCCTGCCACTTCGAGAAGGAATTCCTTGCCGTGCCGCAGGAATGTCTGATTCTCACGATGCAGACGAACCAGAAGTATTTCGCGCTCACCGACAAACCGCTCGCCGAGGGCGGCCGTCTGACGAACCGCTTCCTGATCGTCTCGAACATCGCCACCGCGCATCCCGAGCAGATCGTCACCGGCAACGAGCGCGTGGTGCGCCCGCGTCTGGCCGATGCGAAATTCTTCTTCGAGCAGGACAAGAAGAAGCGGCTCGCCGAGCGTGTGCCGCAACTGGCCAACGTCGTGTATCACAACAAGCTCGGCTCGCAGCTCGAGCGCACCGAGCGCCTGGTGAAGCTCGCCGGCGCGATTGCGCAGATGATCGGCGGCGACGCCACGCTCGCATCGCTCGGCGACGAGACGGCGCAAGCGGACGATCGCGACCTCAAGCTGACCGAGCTCGCCGCGCGCGGCGCACTGCTTGCGAAGGCCGATCTGCTGACCGACATGGTGGGCGAATTCCCGGAGCTGCAAGGCACGATGGGTACGTATTACGCCCGCCACGACAACGAGCCGTCGGCCGTCGCACTCGCCTGCTCGGCCCACTACCAGCCGCGCTTCGCCGGCGACGCATTGCCTGCCGGCTACACCGGCACCGTGGTGGCGTTGGCCGACAAGCTCGAGACGCTCGTGGGCATCTGGGGCATCGGTCTGCAACCGACCGGCGAAAAGGATCCATTCGCGCTGCGTCGCCATGCGCTGGGTATCGTGCGCATGCTGGTCGAAAAGCGTCTGCCGCTCATGCTCAGGGATCTGCTGAACGCGGCCTACGCACAGTTCTCGTCCGGCGTGGCCGGCGCCGGCTATCTGGACGAAGTCGAGGCCTTCGTGCTCGACCGCCTGCGCGGTTATCTGCGCGAGCGCGGCTACGCGGCCAACGATATCGAGGCCGTCCTCGCCCATCCGCACGCGATGGCCACGAGCCTGGGCGACCTGCTCGACCGTCTGGATGCCGTGCGCGCCTTCTCGGCGCTGCCGCAGGCCGAAGCACTGGCCGCGGCCAACAAGCGCATCGGCAACATCCTGAAGAAGACGGCGCCGCCGCCCGAGGGCAAGGTCGACGAATCGTTGCTCGAGGAGCCGGCCGAAAAGGCGCTCAACGCCGCACTCGAGAAGGTCACGCCGGAGGTGACGCGCTACTCCGGCGAGCGCCAATACACGCAGGCGCTGTCGGTGCTGGCCGAGTTGCGCGACGCCGTCGATGCGTTCTTCAACGACGTGATGGTGATGGCCGAGAGCGAGAAGCTTCGCAACAACCGCCTCGCGCTGCTCTGGAATCTGCACGTGCAGATGAATCAGGTGGCCGATCTCTCGAAGCTCGCCGCTTAATTACTCCGCACCCGACGCCCGCATATGGATTCGCGCAAAGACCGCACTCCCGGCCCCGCCGCCCGCAAACTGGTGATTCTCGATCGGGACGGCGTCATCAACGTCGATTCCGATCAGTTCATCAAGTCGACCGACGAGTGGGTGCCGCTGCCCGGCAGCCTCGACGCCATCGGTCGCCTGAATCAGGCCGGTTACCGGGTGGTGGTCGCGACGAACCAGTCGGGCGTTGGCCGAGGACTGTTCGACATGGCGACGCTCGGGGCGATGCACGCGAAGATGTCGAAGCTGGTCGCTGCGGCCGGCGGGCGAATCGACGCGGTGTTCTTCTGTCCGCACACGTCGGCCGATGCATGCGACTGCCGCAAGCCCAAGCCCGGCCTGTTTCAGGAAATTGCACGGCGCTACGAGATCGACCTGACCGGCGTGCCGGCCGTGGGCGATTCGCTGCGCGATCTGCAGGCGGCCGCGGCCGTCGGCGCGCATCCGCATCTGGTGCTCACCGGCAAGGGCAAAAAGACGCTGGCGGACGGCAATCTGCCGGAGGGCACGCGCGTACACGACAGCCTCGCGGCGTTCGTGAAAGACCTGCTCGCCGAAGCCGACGCCAAGGGCGCATGAGCGGGGGCCATCGCAACACACAAGACGGCCACCCAATGGCATAGGACAATCGCTCAGGCGACCCACACCCGACACACCAGACCGATGCTGCAACTTCGCTCGATTCTCTTCTTCATCTTCCAGATCGTCTGGACGATTCCGTACGCGATCGCGTGCATCGTATCGTTCCCGTTCCTCACGCGCGTACAGCGCTACTGGTTCGCGGTGGGCTGGTGCCGGGTCGTGCTGCACGTAGCCGACGCGCTGTGCGGCATTCGCTACCGCGTGATCGGCCGCGAGAACCTGCCCGACACGCCCGCGATCCTCCTCTCGAAGCACCAGTCGGCGTGGGAGACGATTGCGCTGCCCGCGCTCATGCCGCGCCCGCTGTGCTACGTGTTCAAGCGCGAGTTGCTCTATGTGCCGTTCTTCGGCTGGGCGCTCGGCCTGCTGAGCATGATTCACATCAACCGCAGCAAGGGCACGGACGCCTTCCAGTCGGTCGTGCAGCAAGGCCGGCAGCGGCTCGCGGAAGGCTCGTGGATCATCATGTTCCCCGAAGGCACGCGCACGAAGACCGGCTCGCGCAACAAATACAAGTCGGGCGGCGCCCGCCTGGCGGCGACGACCGGCACGCCGGTCGTGCCCGTGGCGCACAATGCCGGACGCGTCTGGCCGCGCAATTCGTTCACGAAATATCCGGGCGAAGTCATCGTCTCGATCGGTCCGGTGATCCCGACGGAGGGACGCACGGCCGAAGCCGTCAACGCCGATGTCGCCGAATGGATCGAGCGTGAAATGGTGCGCATCGACCCGGCTGCCTACACGTCGGAGCCGAAGGCCCGCACGTCCGACGCCACCGACGCCCCCGACACGACACCACGAACCTGATTCGCATTCCGAGACCGTCTCATGTCGAACGACCAGCCCGCCACCCGCGACACCCGCTCCCGGCATGAGACGCCTGCCCCCCAGATGGAGCTCGACCTGTTCGGCAGCCCCGGCGCCGAAACCAATGGCGTCGCCACCGACGTGTCCGCCGCCGTCGCGCCTGGTTCGGCCGCGCTGAGCCCTTCCGTTGTCGACACCGGCACCCTCCAGGCACCGCCCGTCAGTCCGCGCCGCACGCCAGCCAACGGCGAACGCGTGATCGTGCTCGACGGACACGCGCTCTATTACCGTTTCAAGCGCTCGTCGCGCCGCACCATCGGTTTCATCATCGACGAGTCGGGCCTCGCCGTGACGGCCCCCCGCTGGGTCACACTGGTCGACGTCGAAGCCGCCATCGTCGAGAAGAAGCGGTGGATCTTCAACAAGATCGCCGAGTTCCGCGAGCGCGCCGCACAGCGCGTAATCCCGCGCGTGAACTGGATCGACGGCGCCACGCTACCGTACCTCGGCCACACCTTGACCGTGCGGCTGGGCGGGCGCGCCGGCGCGACGCAATACGACATCCATACGCATACGCTGTGGCTCGATCTGCCGCCACAGGCTGCCCCCGAGCAAATGCGCGATCGCGTACAGGGCTGGCTGCAGCAGGAAGCTCGCAAGCTCTTCACCACGCGGCTGGAAGTCTACGGCGAGCGGCTCGGCGTGCGCTACAGCGCGCTGGGACTGTCCTCGGCGGCGACGCGCTGGGGAAGCTGCAGCGCCGACGGACGCATCCGGCTGAACTGGCGTCTGATTCACTTCCCGCTCGGCGTGATCGATTACGTGGTCGCGCACGAACTGGCGCATCTGAAGGAGATGAATCACGGCCCACGCTTCTGGCAGGCCGTGGCGTCGATCTTCCCGGAGTTCGAGGCCGCACGCGATGCACTCAAGTCGCACGCGCCCGAGTGGCTGCCGGAATTCTGACCCCGCACAGCCGTCACCACGAAGATTGTTTCAACGCTGCATGAACTCGGCTCATTTTCATGGTCACGGGTACAATCGAGGCTTCGTTGTCCCCACCCCGTGAAAACACCATGCGAATGCTCCATACCATGCTGCGCGTCGGCGACCTGCAGCGCTCGATCGATTTCTATACGCGTGTGCTCGGCATGCAACTGCTGCGTCAAAGCGAGAACACCGAATACAAGTACACGCTGGCCTTCGTCGGCTACGGCGCCGAGTCGGAGAACACCGTGCTCGAACTGACGTACAACTGGGGCGTGGAAAAGTATGAGATCGGCACCGCCTTCGGCCATCTGGCCGTGGAAGTCGACGACGCCTACAAGGCCTGCGACACGATCCGCGCCGCCGGCGGCAAGGTGACGCGCGAAGCCGGTCCCGTCAAGGGCGGCACCACCGTCATCGCCTTCGTGGAAGACCCCGACGGCTACAAGATCGAACTGATCCAGAAACGCTCGGCCAAGGGCGATCTGTAAGCAAGGGCATGTCGTGGCGCCTCGCGCGCCGCATGGCCTCTTGCCTTGTGCCTCGCATCATATGCATCGTGGCATCGTGCCGGTCGCTTCCAAGCGGACCGGCGCGACACATCAGAACTCCACCATCGCGAAATCTTCCTTGCCCACGTCGCACAGCGGGCAACGCCAGTCCGCCGGCACATCCTCCCAGCGCGTTCCCGGCGCAATGCCGTCCTCGGGATAACCGGCCGCTTCATCGTAAATCCAGCCACAGATCACGCAGACCCATTGGCGCGACGCCACCTCGGCTCCCGCTGCGCTACTGCGCTTTTCGTCCTGCGCTGCCGACGCAACGACGCCGCTAGGTGCACCTGGGTCGAGCAACGTAAATACGAGCGGCGATTCGGTACCCGAAGCGTCGCGCCGCGGCGTATTGAGATGAGTTTGCAACGCGGCAAGCAGCGCCTGCGCTTCGTCGCGGGTGAGATCGATCCAGAACGGGTCGCCAGCCCCGTCGTTGAGCCTGGACGGAGAAAACTGGAGTTCGACGGCAGAGCCTTTCTTGTACATACGAAACGCGGAAATGAAGCTGTAGCGGCCGCCGCACGACGCAGCGGCCCGCGCCGAGCATTGTATCGGCGCCGTGGCGTGCAATAAATCGAGAAATCGGGGAGACATTGTGCCGCACGACGCAACAATGATTACCCCTGCCGTCCGCACCAGAATGACGCCGCTCAGGTCGGGATCGGAGACAATGTTCGGCACTCGCGCATCGTGCTCACGATGCATCGTTTTCCGAACGAACGCCATGACAACCACAACGCGCCAGATCGATGCCGCCGCACTCGCCACCATGGTGGCGCTGTGCGCCGTATGGGGCGGCCAGCAGGTCGCCATCAAACTCGCCGTGCCCGCGGTGCCGGCCGTGCTGCAGGCCGGCTTGCGCTCGGTCATCGCCACGGCGCTCGTCGGCGCCTGGATGTTATGGCGACGTCAGAAGCTGCTCACCGGCGAAGGCACGCTGCCGGCGGGCATTCTCGCCGGTGTGCTGTTCTCGGCGGAGTTTCTCTGCATCTTCGAAGGGCTCACGTACACGAGCGCATCGCGAATGGCGATCTTCGTGTACTCGGCCCCTTGCTTCACGGCCATCGGTCTGCACTGGACCGTGCCCAGCGAACGGTTGCGGACGACGCAGTGGTTCGGCATGGCGCTAGCGTTCTGCGGCATCGTCGTGGCGTTCTCCGACGGTGGCAGTACGAATCTCGCCACGACCTGGCCAGGCGATCTGCTGGGCATTCTGGCGGGTGCGTTGTGGGGGATGACGACGGTGGTGGTGCGCGCGTCGCGGCTGGCAACGGCCGCCCCGTCCAAGACACTGCTCTATCAGATTGCCGTGTCTGCCGTGCTGCTGAGCGCACTGGCGCTCGTAACGGGCAACGTGCACGTCGGCCCCATGACGTCGACGACCTGGTTGAGCCTCATCTACCAGTCCGTCGGCGTGGCGTTCGCGAGCTACCTGATCTGGTTCTGGCTGCTTACGCGCTACAGCGCCGCCCGGCTCGCGTCGTTCTCGTTCCTCAGCCCGCTGTTCGGCGTCACCTTCGGCGTGCTGGTGCTCGGCGAGTCGATCGGCTTGCGCTTCGTCGGCGCCGTCGTGCTGGTGTTCGTCGGAATCAGTCTTGTGAACCGGCGCCGCTGACCGCGCGGATCGCGCGTGCGAGGTTCACGTATTCGTCGACCGGCACGTCTTCGGCGCGACGGGTGAGGTCGAAGCCGAGCGCGTCGAAATCGACCCGGTCGCGATAGCTGTGCAACGTGTTGCGCAGCATCTTGCGACGCTGCGAGAAGGCTTGCGCAACCACCGCTTCGAAGACGTCGAGATCGACCTGCGGCAAGTCGGCCACCGCGCGAGGAATCATGCGCACCACGGCGGAATCGACTTTCGGCGGCGGATTGAACGCGTCGGGCGGCACGTCGAGCACCTTGTCCATCCAGTAACGGTACTGGAGCATGACCGACAACCGGCTATAGTTACTCGAGCCGGCGGGCGCCACCATGCGTTCGACCACTTCGTTCTGCAACATGAAGTGCTGGTCGCGTACGAGCGTCGCATAGCGCATCAGGTGGAACAGCAGTGGGCTCGAAATGTTGTACGGCAGGTTGCCGACGATGCGCAGGGGCGCTTCGTCGCGGCGATCGTCGGGCACCAGCGAGCCGAAATCGAAGTCGAGCGCATCGCCCGCATGCACGCTCACGCGTTCGCCGAACTTGCGCGTCAGGCGCGCGACCAGATCGCGATCGAGTTCGACCACGTGCAGATGCGAGAGCCACTCGGTGAGCGGCGTCGTGAGCGCGCCCAGGCCCGGGCCGATTTCGACCATCAGGTCATCGGTGCGCGGCGAGATGGCGCTCACGATCGCGTCGATCACGCCCATATCGACGAGAAAGTTCTGACCAAAACGTTTGCGCGCCACGTGGCCCTGTTGGACGCCCGTGCGCTTCGTTGCGCTACTCATGTGAATTCCTTAAGAACGCGGTGGACGCGTCGTCGTCGCGGCGGCGGTCGATTGTGCGTGTGTGGCGGCGTTGGCGGCCATTGTCGCCGCCGTGCGGAGCGCTTCGAGCAGGCTGCCGCTCTCGGCTTGCCCGGTCCCGGCGAGGTCGAGCGCCGTGCCGTGGTCCACCGACGTGCGGATGATCGGCAGGCCGAGCGTGATATTCACCCCCGCGCCGAAGCTCGCGTACTTGAGCACCGGCAGGCCCTGGTCGTGATACATCGCGAGCACCGCATCGGCGCCTTCGAGATGCCGCGGCTGGAACAGCGTATCGGCCGGGTACGGGCCGTGCGCGTCGATGCCCGCCGCGCAGGCGTCCGCCAGCGCCGGGGTGATGACGTCGATTTCCTCGCGGCCGAGATAGCCCGACTCTCCCGCGTGCGGATTCAGGCCCGTCACGAGAATGCGCGGGCGCGTCACGCCGAAATGACGCATCAGATCCTGATTCAGGATGACCAGCGTCTCGAGCAGTTCATCGCGGTGGATGGCGCCCGGAACCTGCGCGAGCGGCAGATGCGTCGTGGCGAGCGCCACGCGCAGCCCGCCGCCGGCGAGCATCATGACGACGCGCGGCGTGCCGGTGCGTTCGGCGAGATACTCGGTGTGTCCGGTGAAGGGCACGCCGCAATCGTTGATCGTGCTCTTTTGCAGCGGGGCCGTGACGATGGCGTCGTAGGCGCCGGCAAGCGCGCCGTCGATGGCGTCGTCGAGCAAGGCAAGCACATAGCGACCATTGGCGGCGTCGAGTCGCCCCGGCTGCGATGCGACCGCGAGCGGATGGTGCACGACGCGCACTCGGCCGCCAACCAGCAGATCCTGCCATGCGTCGCCCAACCCCATGGCCTGCGCGCGCGCGGCAAGCAGCGAGTCGTCGCCGAGGACGGCGAACCGGCACCGATCGAGGGAAGCGACGGCAGTGACCTCCGGCGAAGCAAGGCACTTCACGAGCGCCTGCACCGTCAACTCCGGCCCGACACCCGCCGGTTCACCCGTGGTGATGGCGAGGACGAAGGACCGGTCGGAAGTCATGCCTGAAAGGATGGGAGGTTGGCGATACGTCTCACGCAGCGCTTACTGCTGCGCGGTGTTCAGACGATAATCGACATAGGCGCTATCGCGCAATTGCTGCAACCAGTCGCGATACTGCTGTTCCGCCTTGCGGTTGCGCAGCTCCTGCATCGCCAGATTGCGCTCCTGGTCGCCCGAGACCTGCGATTCGCGATGACCCAGCACCTGGATCAGGTGGTAGCCGTACTCCGAGCGCACCGGATCGCTGATCTGGCCGTCCTTGAGTTCCGACATCGCGCGCTCGAACGCCGGCACCGTCTCGCCCGGCGAGATCCAGCCGAGATCGCCGCCCTGGGCGGCCGAGCCGTCCACCGAGTTCTTCCTGGCGAGATCGGCAAAGTCGGCCTTGCCCGCTTCGATCTGGGCCTTGAAGTCGGCAAGCTTCTGGCGCGCCTGGGCTTCGGACACGCCGTCGCCCACGCGAATCAGGATATGGCGGGCGTGAATCTGCGGCACCGTCATGCCCTGCTCGCCGCCCTGCTTGCGCGTCTCGACCAGTTTGATGACGTGGAAGCCGTTGTTGCTGCGCAGCACCTGCGGCACGAGCGTGCCGGGTTTCAGCGTCTTCACCTGGTTCAGATAGAGATCGGGAATACGTTCGGGGATGCGATAGCCCATGTCGCCACCGTTAGCGGCGTCGGACGCATCCGAATATTGCTTGGCCAGCGCCGCGAAATCGCCGCCGGCCTTCGCCTTGTCCAACGCTTCGTTGGCCTTCTTCTGTGCGGCCTCGACCTGCTCGGGCGTCGCACCGTCGGGCAGTTTCACGAGAATTTCGCTGATGCGGTACTCGTTTTCCGACGGCGCCGCCGAGGCGCCGCGCTGTGCGGCGAGGAACGCGTTGATTTCCGATTCGCTCACCTGGATCTGGCTATCGACTTCTCGGTCGCGCAGGCGCGCCAGAATGATCTGTTCGCGCACTTCCTTGCGGAACGCTTCCCAGGGCACACCGGCTTCCTTCAGTTGCGCCTTGTATTGATCGACGCTCAGGCGGTTGTCGGCGGCAATACGCTGCAGCGCCTGTTCGACGTCGGCATCCTTCACGACGATGCCGTCTTCCTTCGCCCGCTGGAGTTGCACCTGCGTGACGATCATCTGTTCGAGCGCCTGACGCTGCAGCGTGTCGGCGTCCGGAATCGAGCGCTTGGCGAGCGTGAGCTGATGCTTGGCCTCCTCGATACGCGCGTCCAGCTCCTTGCGGGTGATCACGCTGTCGTTGACCACGGCGACGATGGAATCGACCGGACGTGTCGACGACGCGGGCGCCCCGGCCGAGCTGGCGCTCACCGGTGCCGGCTGCGCTACCGCCACCCCGGCGACAAGACATAGGCCCGCCAGCAGCGAGGCACGCTTCACAAACATGTCATTCATAGTTGCTGAATCGAGAAGGAATCTGGTTCGTCGGCGGCGACTGGTAGCCTGGCACACCGATCTTGAAGGCTTCCGTGGCGCTGTTGCCCGACTTGGCCAAGCCCTTCAACTCCAACTGGCCGAAGAAGCGTGTCGTCGTCGTCGTGGCGTTGGTCGCATAGCGCTGAGCCCCGACCCGGAAGGCCCAGCAGTCGGCATCATACTCGAATCCTACCAGGGCATCGACGAACGTCTTGTCGCTGATGCTGTAGTTCAAACGGCTGACGATCCCTAAGCGAGGTGTGATCGGCCATTGCCCTGAAAGTTCGATCTGGTTGATCGGGCTGGTCGTCAGCACCGTCTGCCCGACGACGGGCGGCGGATTGCGCAGGTAACGGTAATACAGGTTCAATACGTGGCGTTCTCCGGGGCGCCACGTCACGCCGACGTCCGAACGCTTGAACTGCGAGGTGTTCGGGCTGTATTGAACGGCCGTGTTGAACGTGATGTTGCTGTAGAGCAGTGCAGAGCCACCAACCAGGAAGTCGGACACACCGACGTCTTCCGGCACACCACCAGGCATCGTCACGCGCGATTGCTGGATGTTGTAGCGCTGTGCGTACCAGACGCGGGCGCGCTCGATCCCCGACTCCGCATCGATCAGGCGGGAGGTCAGCGCCATCGTGACGCGGTTGGCGTCCTGAATGCGGTCGACACCGATGAACGAATTTTCGCTGAAAATTTCAGCGAGGTTAAAGTCGGACACCGCACTGTCGAAAATCGGAATCGAACTCTGGTTTCGATAAGGCGTGTAGACGTAGAACAGGCGCGGCTCCAACGTCTGTTTCATAGCCGATCCGAACAAACTGACCGGGCGCTCGAACGTCAGTCCGGTATCCAGGCTGATCGTCGGTACCGTGCGCGTGATCGACGATTGCATGGTCGAGTTGTTTGGGTAATCGACGTTGTACGAGGCGGCATTGAAGATCACCTTCGGCACAACGAAGTAGCCCGGCGTCAGGATCGGGTAGCTCAACGTCGGTTGTGCGTACAGTCGCTCACCATTCGGCTGACCGGTCCACGAGGCGATCTGGAACCGGTTGTACCGGACCGGCATCGTGAAGTCGAAGCCGTGGAAATCCAGCTTGCTGTACGAGGCCGACAGTTCCGGCACCGACTCGTATTGAGGCGAGCTTGGGGCCAGCGTTTGGTATTTCAGCACTCGAGCGAGGAACGACCAATTGCCGTAACTCCACGTCAATCCGGCTTCCCGGTTATACACGCGCTGCACGCCGGTCTGGAAATTGGTACTCGACCCAAAGTCGTCTGGATATGTGTCGTCAGACACCTTCGTAAAGTTGACGTAGGCATTGACGCCATAACCGAGGGACTGGCTATGCTGCCACGTAAACGTATAACGGGCGTCGCCCGTCACGCGATCCTTCGGCAGGTATTCGATATGGAACAACCCGCCGTAGGTCGGCTCCATATACCGGAAGTCGCCGTTGAGCATCACGCCGCGCTTCGTCAGGAAGCGCGGAGCAATCGTCAGATCGCGGTTCGGCGCAATGTTGAAATAGTACGGCGTCATCAGTTCGAAGCCGGTCCGAGTCGACTGCGAGAACGTGGGCGCCAGAAAGCCTGAACGCCGCTCGGTCGACGTCGGAAACGACAGGTACGGACTGGCGAAAATCGGCACCCCCTGAAAGAACAGGATGCCGTTATAGGCCGTACCTTCCTGCCGCTCCTGATCGAATTCGAACTCGGACGCCTTGATGTACCAGGCAGGCGTCTTGTCCTCGTCCGTACACGCACAGCCGGAATACGTGCCGCGCTGCAGCGTTACGACGTTGTTCGCCTCGATGTCGCCGCGCTCGGACTTGCCGCCGCCGCCCGACACGAGCTTGTAAGTCGGCGTAAGCATGTAACCGTCGCCGGCGCCCGTATACATATGAGCTTCGGGTCCGATGAACAGGTTGCCGCCCTGCGACAGGTGGGCATTGCCATGCGCCACGACCTCGTCCGTGTCCTGATCGTAGGTCAGACGGTCGCCCTTCACGAACGAACGGTACTTGCGCGCCTCGGCGTCGCCGTCGACCGTTGCGTCGACATTGGTCCGGCCGGTGAGATGCATGCCGCGCACGTACATCGGCACGTCCTCTCCCGCGCCGAGAGGGTTGTCGACGAGCGCTGGCACTGTGCGCAACACGAGGCCGTCGCTCTTGGCAATGTCGGGAGGAGGGGCTTCCTGCGCACCGGCGATCGAACACCACACTCCGGGGACGGAGAGCAGCAATGCCAGCGGCTTGCGCCGCGTGCGCATCAGGCGCCGCAGCGGAGAAACATCATTCGTATGGACTCGTTTATGCGGCATGTACGCAAACAGCGAGACAATCGAGGCGCCGCTTGCGGGCAGCCAATCCCGCCTGTCCGCGCGGCATTGCCGGGACATTCGGGACGGTCGATCGAGGTCGAGAAACGGGGCGTCGGGAAAACATGATCGGGTATTATATGGCAAGACGTTTACGGCCCCCATCATGACCGCACACCCCACCGTTCCCGCGAGTGTTTCCATCCCCTCCCACTCGCTCGCCGACTCCACCGATCCCCGCCTCCAAGCCCTCGCCACCTGGCTCTCCAGCGTGGCCGAACCGTTCGCGCTGGACATGGCGCAGTGGGCCCCGGCCTCGAGCGACGCGAGCTTCCGGCGCTATTTCCGCATCGGTAGCCACGATCCCGTGCACCCGAGCCTGATCGTGATGGACGCCCCGCCGCCGCAGGAAGACTGCCGCCCGTTCGTGCATGTCGCGCAGTTGCTCGACGAAGCGGGTCTGCAAGCGCCCAAGGTACTGGCGGAGGATCTCGCACAGGGCTTCCTGCTGCTCACCGACCTCGGCAACCGCACCTATCTCGACATGCTCGACGACGACAACGCCCGCGAGCTCATGCGCGCGGCCGTCGATGCGCTCGTCGTCTGGCAGAAGAGCTCCCGCCCGGACGTCTTGCCGGCCTATGACTCGGCGCTGCTCAAACGTGAGCTCGACCTGTTCCCGGACTGGTACGTGGGCAAGCACCTGAAGGTGGAATTGAACGTGGAACAACGCGCCACGCTCGAGCGCATCAACCAGTTGCTCATCGACAATGCGCTCGCGCAGCCGAAGGTGTTCGTGCACCGCGACTACATGCCGCGCAACCTGATGCCGGGCCTGCCCGGCACTCCCGGACCAGGCATCCTAGACTTTCAGGACGCCGTCTATGGGCCACTTACGTACGACGTCATCTCGCTCGTGCGCGATGCTTTCCTCAGCTGGGACGAAGAGCGCGAGCTCGACTGGCTCGTGTACTACTGGGAACGGGCGCGCAAGGCCGGTCTGCCGGTCGACGCGGATTTCGGCGAGTTCTACCGTCAGGCCGAATGGATGGGCCTGCAGCGCCACCTGAAGGTGCTCGGCATCTTCGCGCGCATCAATTACCGCGACGGCAAGCCGCGCTACCTTGCCGATACGCCGCGCTTCCTGCGCTACGCGCGCAAGGTCGCCGACCGCTACACGCCACTGCGCCCCCTCGCGCAACTGCTCGACACACTGACCGGCGAGCAGGCCAGTGTCGGCTACACGTTCTGAGGCACGCCGCATGAGTACCATGAAGGCGATGATCTTCGCCGCGGGACGCGGCGAACGCATGCGTCCGCTCACGGACGTCACGCCCAAGCCGTTGCTGCCCGTCGCCGGCAAGCCCATCGTGGTCTGGCAGATCGAGGCACTTGCGCGCGCCGGTTTCACGGATATCGTCATCAATCACGCGTGGCTTGGCGCGCAGATCGAAGCCGCGCTCGGCGACGGCAGCGCGTTCGGCGTACGGCTCGCCTACTCGGCCGAGAACGAAGCGCTGGAGACGGCGGGCGGCATCGTCCAGGCGCGTCCGCTGCTCGAGGGCGCCGGCAACGTGTTCCTGGCCGTCTCGGGCGACATCTTCACGGCGTTCGACTATGCCGCGCTGCACACGAGCGCCGAGCGTCTGGCTGCCCAACCGGCGCCCGGCATGCACCTGGTGATGGTGCCGAACCCGCCGTTTCACCCGACAGGCGACTTCGCGCTCGACGCCTCGGGCCATCTGCATCTGCCTGACGCCGCCCCACCCGGCAGCACGGCGCTCACGTTCGGCAACATCGCGCTGTACGACCTGCGCCTGTTCGATGGCATCGCCCCCGGCACGCGCATGGCGCTCACGCCGCTGTATCGCCGCGCGATTTCCCAGCAGCACGCGAGCGGCGAGCGTTTCGACGGCCTTTGGGAGAACGTTGGCACGCCGGCGCAACTCGACGCACTGAACGCCACCGTCCTGGCGAGCGCACGCCCCCGCGCATCAGCACGTCCCCGGCAGTAGAATCGCTTCAATACACCAAAATCGACCGAATCGACCGAAATGGAGCCCGCGATGTCCGAGTCCCCGTACCGTGTCCGCCGAGAGCGAGTCATCGAACAGATGCGCAAAGCCGGCGGCGGCGTCGCCATCGTCCCCACGGCACCGGAAGTGCCGCGCAACCGGGACAGCGACTACCCGTACCGTCACGACAGTTATTTCTATTACCTGTCGGGGTTCACGGAGCCTGAAGCGGTGGTGGTCCTCGACAGCCGCACCGGCCACTCGATCCTGTTCTGTCGCGCGAAGAACGAAGAACGGGAAATCTGGGACGGCTATCGCTTCGGCCCGGAAGCCGCGCGCGAGGCTTTCGGCTTCGACGCCGCCTATCCGATCGACGAGCTCGACACGCGCATGCCGCAACTGCTGGCCGACGCCCCGGCGCTGTACTACGCTCTCGGCGCCTCGGCGCAGCAGGACCGTCAGGTACGTCAATGGCTCAACGCCGTGCGTGCGCAAAGCCGCTCGGGCGTGTCGGCGCCTTCCGCCGCGCGTGACGTCCGCGCGATTCTCGACGAGTTGCGTCTCGTGAAGGATCAGAGCGAACTCGACATCATGGCGCGCGCCGGCAAGATTTCGGCTAACGCCCACGTGCGCGCGATGAGAGCTTCTCGCCCGGGGCTGCGCGAATACCATCTCGAAGCGGAACTGCTGTATGAGTTTCGTCGCAACGGCTCGCAGTTTCCCGCCTACGGTTCGATCGTCGCGACCGGCGCCAACGCGACGGTGCTGCACTACCGCGCGGGCGACGCCGAGTTGCGCGATGGCGACCTCTGCCTGATCGACGCGGCTTGCGAGCTCGACGGCTACGCGTCGGACATCACGCGCACGTTCCCGGTGAACGGCAAGTTCACGCCGGCGCAACGCGAGCTTTACGACATCGTGCTCGCTTCGCAGCAGGCCGCCATCGACGCCACGCATGCCGGCGTGCGATTCGACACGCCGCACGAAGCCGCCGTACGCGTGCTCGCGCAAGGCATGCTCGACACGGGGCTGCTCAAACGCGACACCGCCGGCACGCTGGACGACGTGATCGCCAGCAAGGCGTACAGCCGGTTCTACATGCACCGCACGGGTCACTGGATCGGCATGGACGTGCACGATGCCGGCGAATATCGCGAGGACGGGCCGAACGGCGAGCGTCCGTGGCGCACGCTCGCCGCGAACATGGTCATGACGATCGAGCCGGGCATTTACGTGCGTCCGGCGCCCGACATCGACGAACGCTACTGGAACATCGGCATCCGGATCGAGGACGACGCGGTCGTCACCGCCGCCGGCTGCAGGTTGCTCACACGCGACGTACCGGTGGATGCCAACGAAATCGAAGCATTGATGCGCGGCTGATGACCGACACGCAGGCTCCCGCTCCCGCCGCCGCCCTCGCGACCCGCGCCGCGCCGGCCCGCCGCTTCGACGTGGCGATCGTCGGCGCAGGCCCGGTCGGCACGACGCTGGCCTTGCTGCTGGCGCAACGCGCCCCGCAATTGCGCATTGCGCTGGTGGACGCGCGCGGCCCGCAGGCGGGCTACGACGATCCGCGCACCCTGGCGCTCTCGCATGGCAGCCGCGAGATCCTCGCGCGCGCCGGTGTCTGGTCGCACGCGAGCCCGGGGCTCGAGAGCACGCCGATCGGCCACATTCACGTCTCGCAGGCGTGCCGTTTCGGCAGCACGGAGATCGACGCCGCCGAGCATCGCGTACCGGCGCTCGGTTATGTGGTGCGCTACGGCGCGCTGATGCGTGCGCTGGACGCCGCGATGACTCGCGTCGCTCCCCGTTTCGAGCACGCGCCGTCCGCACCGGTGCCGCCCCAGGACCACGCCGCCGGCCTGCATCACTTCCGCCCTTATCGCGCCATCGCGCTTCGCCAGGACACGCATGGCGTCACGCTCACGCTCGGCGCGTCGTCGGACGATCATGCGCAGACGCTGCACGCCACGCTGGCGGTCAATGCGGAAGGCGGGCTCTTCGAGAGTCAGCAGGCACGCCCGCGTGCGCGCGACTACGGTCAGACGGCCCTCGTGGGCTTCGTCACGTGCGAGCGCGCCCGTCCTGGCTGGGCATGGGAACGCTTCACCCCCGGCGGCCCGCTCGCGCTCCTGCCGCAAGAACACGGTTACGCGCTGGTCTGGTGCTGTTCGCATGAGGAAGCGAAGCGTCGTCGCGAACTCGGCGACATCGAGTTCCTCGACGAACTGCACGCGGCCTTCGGCGATCGCATGGGGCGCTTCACGTCGGTCAGCGCACGCGCGGGGTTTCCACTCGGTCTGAACGCGCTCGGCAATATTGTCGACGGCCGCATCGCCGCCATCGGCAACGCCGCTCAGACACTGCATCCCGTGGCAGGGCAAGGCCTCAACCTGGGCTTGCGCGATGCGTTCGATCTGGCCGACACGCTGGCGCAGCACGCACGCGCGGCGGCACGGTCCGCTGTGGCGGGTGCGGCGAGCACAGAGGGTAGGGTGGAGACGGCTGACGCGGTGGGCGTTCCCGGTCCCGCAGCACTCGCCGCCTTCGCTCGACGTCGACGCGCCGATCGCGGCCTCACGATTCGCATCACGGACCTGCTGCCCCGTGTCTTCGGCGTCGACGCCACGCCCGTCGCCCTCCTGCGCGGTATGGCGCTGGCCAGCCTCGACCTCGTGCCCCCACTCAAAACCGCCTTCGCCCGGCAGATGATGTTCGGCCAGCGCGGCTGACAGCGCGGTCGAATTTCGCTGCGTTGGCTTTCGGTGGCTTCAGTGGCTTCAGCGGCTTCGGTCGATTCCACCATATCCACCACTTCGGCGCTTCTGGTTCGCTCCCGCCGCTCCACCACGCCAACTCGGCACAATCCCCGGCGCCGAGCCTGTTCATCGCTGCCGCCTGCCCCGGCAACCACTCCCACTTCAACCCGCCCCGCCCTCTCTCACCCCCAGGGCCGCGGGGATCAGCGCTACCCTGTCTAGGCTCCACCTGAAAGTCGCTACGACAGGGCAGCGGTAATCCCCGCCCATCAAACGCCCCCCCCACCATCGCGCCACGGGACGCATACCCTTCGCTCCATTCCCTCCATCCCGTTGCTGGCGCGCTGCTTTCTACTCGGCTGGTCCCGTCCCCACGTCCCAACGCTGACCCACCACTCGCGGCCCAACCGCCGTCCGACGCCAACGCCCCCGCGCCTTGCCGTGCCAGCGATTTTTTGCTCATTTTTTAGGCGACGGGGGCAGGTTTTCGCAGTAAAATACAAACTTTTTCCCGGCTTTTCCCTTCATCGTGCGTATTGGCTCCCACGAACTCCGCAATAACCTGTTCGTCGCCCCCATGGCGGGTGTGACGGATCGGCCGTTCCGCCAGTTGTGCAAACGACTCGGCGCGGGCTATGCCGTCTCGGAGATGGTGGCGTCGAACGCACAACTCTGGAAAAGCGAGAAAACGATGCGCCGCGCCAACCACGCCGGCGAAGTCGCCCCGATCGCCGTGCAAATCGCCGGCGCCGATCCGGTCATGATGGCCGAGGCCGCCCGCTACAACGTCGAACGCGGCGCACAGATCATCGACATCAACATGGGCTGCCCGGCCAAGAAGGTCTGCAACGTCGCCGCCGGCTCCGCCCTTCTGCAGAACGAACCGCTCGTCGCCCGCATCGTGTCCGCCGTGGTCGGCGCCGTGGGCGACGTGGTGCCCGTCACGCTCAAGATCCGCACGGGCTGGGACCGCGAACACAGGAATGCCCTGACGGTGGCCCGCATCGCCGAGGACTGCGGCATCAGCATGCTTACGGTCCACGGCCGCACGCGCGCCGATCTGTATCACGGCGACGCCGAGTACGAGACGATCGCCGCCGTCAAGGCCGCCGCGGGCATTCCGGTGGTCGCCAACGGCGACATCACCTCGGCACGGAAGGCGAAGCATGTGCTGGAGGTGACGGGCGCGGACGCGATCATGATCGGCCGCGCCGCACAGGGCAGGCCGTGGCTCTTCCGCGACATCGAATTGTTTCTCGCGACGGGCGAAATCGCACTGCCGCCGCGCGTCGACGAGATCCAGCAGATCATGAACGAACACCTCGAAGACCATTACGAGTTTTACGGGGAGTACACCGGTGTGCGGACCGCGCGCAAACATATCGCGTGGTATTCGCGCGGCCTGCCGGGAGCAGCCACGTTCCGCCAGCGTATGAATACGCTCGACACCACGCAGGAACAGTTGGCCGCGGTCAACGAGTTTTTCGAACAGCAGAAGGTGCACTCGGACCGCCTCTGCTATGAACAAGAATTGCCGAGGGAGCTATTAGCTGCATGAGCAAAACAAACATAGAACAATGCGTGCGCGACAGTCTGGATTCGTATTTCCGCGATCTGGACGGCGAAAAGCCGAACCATGTCTACGATATGATCGTTTCCGTCGTTGAAAAACCGCTGCTCGAGTTCGTGCTCGGCAAGGCAGACGGTAACCAGTCGCTCGCCGCCGATTATCTGGGGATCAACCGCAACACGCTGCGCAAGAAGTTGCAGCAGCACGGCCTGCTCTAGCCGCTGCGCCGGGGAACGGACGGTCATCGCGAATCACGCGCAGCCGCCCGTCCGCCCCGCCGCGAGATGCGTTACAGCCGAGTCCGTCGCATGGCACCCGTCCCATTCGCCCAACCGCACTGTTTTTGCCGTTTCACTACCGCCCGTCATGATTAAGCAAGCTCTCATTTCCGTCTCCGACAAGACCGGCATCGTCGACTTCGCAAAGTCGCTCGCTGCGCAAGGCGTGTCGATTCTCTCCACCGGCGGCACCGCCAAGCTGCTGGCCGACGCCGGCCTGAAGGTGACCGAAGTGGCCGACTACACCGGTTTTCCGGAAATGCTCGACGGGCGCGTGAAGACGCTGCATCCGAAGGTGCACGGCGGCATTCTCGCCCGCCGCGACCTGCCCGAGCACATGGCCGCGCTCGACAAGCACGACATTCCGACCATCGATCTGCTGGTCGTGAACCTCTACCCGTTCGTGCAGACGATCGCCAAGGACGACTGCTCGCTGGAAGACGCCATCGAGAACATCGACATCGGCGGCCCCACGATGCTGCGCTCGGCCGCAAAGAACCATCGCGACGTGACGGTCATCGTCGACCCCGCCGACTACGCCGTGGTGCTCGACGAAATGAAGGCGAACGCCAACACGGTCGGCTACGCCACGAACTTCCGTCTCGCCACGAAGGTCTTTGCGCACACCGCCCAATACGACGGCGCGATCACGAACTACCTCACAAGCCTGGGCGAGTCGCTGCGCCACGACGAGCGCGCCGCGTACCCAACCACGCTGAACCTGGCGTACACGAAGGTACAGGACATGCGATACGGCGAGAACCCGCACCAGAGCGCCGCCTTCTATCGCGACATCGCCGCACCGGCCGGCTCGCTCGCGAACTATCGGCAGCTCCAGGGCAAGGAACTGTCGTACAACAACATCGCCGACGCCGACGCCGCCTGGGAATGCGTGAAGACGTTCGACGCCCCCGCCTGCGTAATCATCAAGCACGCGAACCCGTGCGGCGTGGCCGTGGCCGCGTCGCCGGCCGAAGCCTACGGGAAAGCGTTCCAGACGGACCCGACGTCGGCCTTCGGCGGCATCATCGCGTTCAACCGCGAAGTCGACGAAGCCGCCGCGCAAGCCGTTGCCAAGCAATTCGTGGAAGTGCTGCTCGCCCCATCGTTTACCGACGCGGCCAAGCAGGTGTTCGCCGCCAAGCAGAACGTGCGTCTGCTCGAGGTGCCGCTGGGCGATGGCGTGAACCAATACGACTTCAAGCGCGTCGGCGGCGGCCTGCTCGTCCAGTCGCCCGACGCGAAGAACGTGGCCCCGCATGAGTTGCGTGTGGTCACCAAGCGTCACCCGACGCCGAAGGAAATGGAAGACCTGCTGTTCGCATGGCGCGTGGCGAAGTACGTGAAGTCGAACGCCATCGTGTTCTGCGCCGGCGGCATGACGCTGGGCGTGGGCGCCGGCCAGATGAGCCGCGTCGACTCAGCGCGCATCGCCAGCATCAAGGCGCAGAATGCCGGCCTGTCGCTGAACGGCTCGGCCGTGGCGTCGGACGCCTTCTTCCCGTTCCGTGACGGTCTGGACGTGGTGGTCGACGCCGGCGCGACCTGCGTGATTCACCCGGGTGGCTCGATGCGCGACGACGAAGTCATCGCTGCCGCCGATGAACGCAACGTCGCCATGTTGATGACGGGCACGCGTCACTTCCGTCACTAAGCCTCGCCGGGACGGCGCTGAACGCGCCGTCTGACGCCATCTACATGCAAAAAAGGACACCTCGGTGTCCTTTTTCTTTGCCTTGCGATGCGTCGGCGTCAAAAACGATGCCGTATCAGCCTATCGCCCAGCCCGGGAGACGCCACTCCGCGAGTTCGCATCATGGCGCGAAGCCCACAAGCGAGGGCTGCGAGGGCTGCGAGGGCTAACGGCGCAACATCGTCGTAAGGAAGACGTCCGCCACGTTCCCGCTGGCACGCAACTCGCAAGACGCCAAGCTGCCTTCGGGATCGATACGAAGTCCATGCCCGGCCGGCACGTTCATGCGATGGCCATCGCCCGCCGTCACTTTCACTTCACCATGCGTGCAGTAGAGAAATGCGACGGCGTCCGACTGCGCAGGCAGCACCCACGGCAGCGGCTGCCCTTCAAGGCGGTGCTGCGCGAGCGTGTGCTGCCAGCCGTCGCGCCGGGTCATGACGTTGAAATCGTCGATGGGCACGCCTTCGATTTCAAGCACCGGGGTACTGCTGACTGCCAGTTCGCCGCCGAACGCATAGGGTGGCGTGTGCGTGCCGAGCGTGACGCCCGGACGTCCCTCGACCTCGAGGGCAAGCGTGCCGCCGCGCACGATCGCGAGCGATCGGTCGATTCCCGGGAACACGGAGAACGGCCCTGGTGCCGCCACGGTGGCGGTGCTGATGCGCCAGTCGAAGCCGTCCTCGCCGGCGCGGCGGGCGACGGCCAACTCGGTGGTAACGCCCTGACCGTTCTTCCACGGCATTTTCAGAAAATCGGCCGGGCCGAGCAGTTGATGTTTCATGGGAGCGCCGGGCTTACTTGCGAACTTCGCCGTGTCCGAACACGACGTACTTCAGGCTCGTGAGGCCTTCGAGCCCCACCGGGCCGCGAGCATGCAGCTTGTCGTTCGAGATGCCGATCTCGGCGCCCAGACCGAACTCGAAACCATCGGCAAAGCGCGTGCTCGCGTTGATCATCACGCTGGCCGAATCGACTTCGCGCAGGAATTGCATCGCAGCGCTGTAGTCCTCGCTGACGATGGCATCGGTGTGATGCGAACCATAGCGATTGATGTGTTCGATGGCCGCGGCCAGACCGTCGACGATTCTGATCGCCAGCACCGGCGCCAGATATTCGGTCGACCAGTCGCCTTCCGTTGCGGCCACGACGCCGGTCACGCCGGCCTCGGCCAGCACCGCTACCGTGCGCTCACAACCGCGCAACTCGACCTGTTTGCCCTGGAACATGCGCGCAATGGCAGGCAACTGACCGACGGCCTGCTGGTCGACGAGCAGTGTCTCCATCGTGTTGCAGGTGCCGTAGCGATGCGTCTTGGCGTTCTCGCAGATCGCCAGCGCCTTCGCCGGGTCGGCACGACCGTCGACGTAAACATGGCAGATGCCGTCGAGATGCTTGATCATCGGCACGCGGGCGTCCTGCATCAGACGCGCAATCAGACTCTTGCCGCCGCGCGGCACGATCACGTCGACGTAGTCCGTCATCGTGATGAGTTCGCCGACCGCCGCGCGATCGGGCGTGCTTACGACCTGCACCGCATCGCCCGGCAGGTCACTGGCCGCCAGCGCTTCGGCGATGAGGGAGGCAAGCGCCGTGTTGCTTTCGATGGCTTCCGAACCGCCGCGCAGGATGGTCGCGTTGCCGGACTTCAGGCACAGCGCCGCAGCGTCGATGGTGACGTTCGGACGCGACTCGTAGATGATGCCGATGACGCCCAGCGGCACTCGCATCTGACCCACCTGGATACCGCTCGGCCGCACACGCACATTGCCGATCTCGCCGATGGGATCGGACAGGCCGGCGATCTGGCGCAGGCCTTCCACCATCGTGCGCAGTGCTTTGTCGGATAGCGTCAGACGGTCGATGAAAGCGGCATCCTGACCGTTGGCGCGAGCGCGCTCCAGATCGCGGCGGTTCACTTCCTGCAACTTCGCGCCGTCGCGCTCGATCGCGTCGGCAATGGCAAGCAGGGCCCGGTTCTTGGCTGCGGTGTCGGCGCGCGCCATCGCGCGCGAAGCTTCACGGGCACGCTGGCCCAGTGATTGCATGTAGGCTTTGATATCCATATCGTCGGTTCGGCCGTTTCTTTTCGGCGGATCGTTCGGTACGCATCCGCCCGGCGTTCGGTTGGCTGTCGATGTCGGCGCGTTTCCCGATGTTCGCAAAGACGTCGCACGAAGTCTCGCCGGTCATGCGACAGATTGTCCTTCAATTGCGGGAGTTCTGCTGGCGCGGCTCCCGCGCCCCGGGAGGCATGGCGCCGGGTTGCCGGCGTTGGCAGGTTCGGGCGCGGTCTACGCGTGCACTGGGCGAGCTGCACGCTCGGAGCGCGCCATCGGCGGTCGCTCGCCCACGAGCAGCAGGCCGAGTTGCAGCATACCGTCCCATGGATCGCCCGGCAGGCCCTCGGCACGCAGTCCCTTGACTTGCCGATCCAGCCGTGCGGCAAGTTGCAACGCCTGAGCGAGCAGGATCGGATTGACGCGATTCGCGGCCTGCTCCATCAATCGCTCACGCGGCCCCCACACGCGATACTCGCGCAGCAGCATCGCCAGCGGTTTACCGGCGGCCATCCCGCGCGTGATCTTGGCCAGCGTGCGAACTTCCTCGGTCAGCGCCCACAACACGAGCGGCGCCGCTTCGCCCTCGCCGCGCAGCCCGTCGAGCATCCGCACGAGACGTGCGGCATCGCCGGCCAGCACCGCTTCGCTGAGCTTGAAGACGTCGTAACGCGCCACGTTGAGCACGGCATCCTGCACCTGGTCGAACGTGAGAACGCCCTCCGGATACAACAGTCCGAGCTTCTGAATTTCCTGATGCGCCGCGAGCAGGTTGCCTTCCACGCGATCGGCGATGAACTGCAACACGCGGCGGCCCGGTTCGCCTGCCTCGATGCGTTGTCCCTGTGCGGCGAGACGTTGTGCGACCCAGTCGGGCAGACGGTTGCGATCGACCGGGTCGACCTTGACGGTGACGCCCGCGCGGTCGAGCGCCGCGAACCATTCGGACTTGGTCGCCGTGGCGTCGAGGCGCGGCAGCGTGACGATGGTCAGCACGTCGCCGCTGGCGGCGTCGGCATGCGCCTTGAGCGCCGCCCCGCCATCCTTGCCGGGCTTGCCGCCAGGAATACGCAATTCGATGAGCTTGCGGTCGCCGAACAGCGACATCGACTGCCCCGCGTTCGCGAGCGCGCCCCAGTCGAAGCTGCGTTCGACGCTGAGCACGTCGCGCTCGGTAAAGCCGCCCGCACGCGCCGCCGCGCGCACGCGATCCACCGCCTCCTGCACGAGCAGGCTCTCGTCGCCGTGGATCGTGTAGATCGGCGAGAGGGTCTTGGCGAGGTGCGCATCGAGCGCGTCGGGACGCAGTTGCATGAGCGTGCTTTACAGTTCCGGCTTCTTCTCCGGCATGGACTTCACGGCTTCCATGCGGCGAATGATCTGGTCGACGGCATCCTTCTGCATGTCACGGCTAAGCAACGCGGCTTCCGTGTCACGTGCGGTGGACTCGCTGTCGCTGTACGGCAGGTTGCGCGTGAGACGGATAGTGCTCGCCGGAATGATGGGCGTCCCGTCCGGCGTCACTAGCTGAAAGGTGTAGACATTGCGCATCTCGTACTCGCGCGCCTGGCCGTTCGCATCGAGACTCACCGCCGCACGTGAAGATGTGGCACTCAGAATCTCGAGACGCGCATCCGCGTCCTTGGGCTCGGGCACGACGACCGTGCCCTTGCTGCCGTAGCGGATATAGCGCGAAATGTCGGTCACCATCTGGCCGCCGCCCGAGATATACAGCCGCTTGAACGCGTACTCGCTCGCGCCCCGCAACTGGAAGCCGCATGCGGACAGCGCAAGCGCGCAGCCCAGCAGCGCAATCCAGCCGAAGATCCTGCGCGTCATACCGACGCCTAGTTGCCCGGATATCATTTGCACGTGATGTGCCCTCTTGTCACCAACGTCACCAATTCATCGGTCGACGGCCTTCTGCGCCGCCTCAGACCACCACGTTCACAAGACGGCCCGGCACGACGATGACCTTTTTCACCGGCTTGCCTTCGCCAAACTTGGTCGTCATCTCGTGCGCG
This sequence comes from Pandoraea pulmonicola, assembly GCF_000815105.2. NCBI lineage: Bacteria > Pseudomonadati > Pseudomonadota > Betaproteobacteria > Burkholderiales > Burkholderiaceae > Pandoraea > Pandoraea pulmonicola. Next base: position 5,136,293 of record NZ_CP010310.2, read on the forward strand.
AGCGCCGCTTGCTCGATGGCCTCGCGCGACGCATCCTTCGCGACACGGATCGCACCACGCACCTTGCCCGCCACTTGCAGCACGAGTTCGATCTCGTCCTGCACCAGCGCCGCCTCGTCGACTTCCGGCCACGCCGCATCAAGCAGATCGCCAAACTGTGCGGCGTAGCCAAGCTCCACCCACAGGCCATGCGTGATGTGCGGCACGACCGGATACAGCACGCGCAACAGGATGCCGTAGCACTCGCGCAGCGCACCGGCGCCGGCCGTGCCCTTGTCGCTCTCGATGGCGTTGAGCATCTTCATCGCCGCCGACACCACCGTGTTGTACTGCACGCGCTGGTAATCGTAATTGGCTTGTTTGAGCACACTGTGAATCTCGCGGCGCAGCGCCTGAGCCGCCGGATTCGCGGCGTCGATGGCGACGTCCGCCTGACGCAGCAACGCCGCGTGAGATTGGCCGAAGCCCCACAGACGTCGCAGGAAACGGCTCGCGCCCTCCACACCGGCGCCCGACCATTCGAGCTGCTGCTCGGGCGGCGCGGCAAACATCACGAACAGACGTGCCGTATCGGCGCCATACTGATCGATCAGCGATTGCGGATCCACGCCATTATTCTTCGACTTCGACATCTTCTCGATGCCACCGAGCGCCACCGGTGCGCCGTCGGCCTTCGCGGTGGCGGCGACCGGGCGACCCTTGTCGTCGAACTGCACCTGCACGTCGAGCGGGTTGAACCAGGTCTTCTTGCCCGAGGCATCCTCGCGGAAGTACGTTTCGTTGAGCACCATGCCCTGCGTGAGCAGATTCTGCGCAGGCTCCTTGAAGCTCAACAATCCGAGGTCGCGCATGACCTTCGTCCAGAAACGCGAGTACAGCAGGTGCAGAATCGCATGCTCGATGCCGCCGATGTATTGGTCCATCGGCATCCAGTAATCGGTACGCTCGTCGACCATCTTGTCGGCGTCCGGGCAGGCGTAGCGCGAGAAGTACCACGACGAATCCACGAAGGTGTCCATCGTGTCCGTTTCGCGACGGGCCGGCTTGCCGCACTTCGGGCAATCGCACTTGAGGAACGCCTCGGACTTCGCCAGCGGGTTGCCCGTGCCGTCCGGCACGAGGTCTTCGGGCAGCACGACCGGCAGGTCTTTCTCGGGCACCGGCACGGCGCCGCACGACTCGCAATGGATGATCGGGATCGGCGTGCCCCAATAACGCTGACGCGAAATGCCCCAGTCGCGAAGGCGGAACGTGACCTGCTTGTCGCCCACGCCCCGCGCCTTGAGATCGGCAGCGATGGCCTCGACGGCCGCCGAGAAATTCAGGCCATCATACTTGCCGCTGTTGACGAGCGAGCCCGTCTCCTTGTCGCCGTACCATGCCTGCCAGGCTTCGGTGGAATACGTCTCGCCCGGCACGGCCACGACCTGCCTGATCGGCAGCCCGTACTTGCGCGCGAACGCAAAATCGCGCTCGTCGTGTGCCGGCACGCCCATCACAGCGCCTTCGCCGTATCCCATCAGCACGTAGTTGCCGATCCACACCTCGACCTTGTCGCCGGTGAGCGGATGCGTGACGAAGAAGCCCGTGGGCATGCCCTTCTTTTCCATCGTGGCGATGTCGGCCTCGGCCACGCCGCCCTGCTTGCATTCGGTGATGAACGCCTGCAGGTCCGGACGGTCGGCCGCCAGACGCGCGGCAAGCGGATGCTCGGCCGCGATCGCGCAAAACGTCACGCCCATGATCGTGTCGGCGCGCGTGGTAAACACGCGCAGCAGCTTGCGCTCGCCGTCGAGTTCGTACGGGAAGCCGAAGTTCACGCCGAAGCTCTTGCCGATCCAGTTCTGCTGCATCACCTTGACGCGCTCGGGCCAGCCGAGCTCGTCCAGATCACCGAGCAATTCGTCGGCATATTCGGTGATGCGCATGTAGTACATCGGGATTTCACGCTTCTCGACAAGCGCGCCCGAGCGCCAGCCGCGGCCGTCGATCACCTGCTCGTTCGCGAGCACGGTCTGATCGATCGGATCCCAGTTCACCGTGCCCGTCTTGAGGTAGGCGATGCCCTTCTCGAGCATCTTCAGGAACAGCCATTGATTCCAGCGGTAATACTCCGGCTTGCAGGTGGCGACTTCACGCGACCAGTCGATCGCCAGGCCCATCGCCTGCATCTGCTTCTTCATGTACGCGATGTTGTCGTACGTCCACTTGGCCGGCGGCACACCGTTGGCCATGGCGGCGTTCTCCGCCGGCATGCCGAACGCGTCCCAGCCCATCGGCATGAGCACGTTGTAGCCGCGCATGCGCATCTGACGGTACATCACGTCATTGATGGTGTAGTTGCGCACGTGGCCCATATGCAGCTTGCCCGACGGATACGGCAGCATCGAGACGCAATAGAATTTCTGTTTGTCCGCGCGCTCGGTGGTCTTGTAGGCATCGATCGCCTGCCAGTGAGACTGGGCGGAGGCTTCGACGTCAGCGGGAACGTATTTTTCTTGCATGATGGGTCGGCGAATAGGATTCGGCTCGGATTCGGCCTCGCGGGTGTGGCAAAAACTGCGCGACACGCAGAATTTCGGGGCAGATCCGGGAAAAACGATGATTATAACGCCGCCGTGGGCGGATTCGGCGTGGCGGCGACGGGGATTCGGCCTCGTGGTTCCTGCTCCACCTGCTGGCGATCGAGGAAGATTCGCGCCGCGAGAGGACCACGGCCGGCAGATGCCGGAGGCTGCGCTGGTGCAGCTTCCGGCATCCGTATGCGATCAGCGCAGGCCCAGCACGTCCTGCATATCGAACAGGCCGGTCTTGCGCTGTGCGAGGAACCGCGCGGCACGCAACGAACCCTGCGCATAGGACAGGCGGCTCGACGACTTGTGGGTGATCTCGATGCGCTCGCCGATACCGGCGAACAGCACCGTGTGATCGCCGACGATATCGCCACCGCGCACGGTTGCAAAACCGATGGTGGACGGATCGCGCTCGCCGGTCACGCCTTCGCGGCCGTAGACGGCACACGCCTTCAGATCGCGGCCCAGCGCTTCGGCCACGACTTCGCCCATGCGCAGCGCGGTACCCGACGGCGCATCGACCTTGTGGCGGTGATGCGCTTCGATGATCTCGATGTCGTAGCCGGTGTTCAGGATCTTCGCGGCGATTTCGAGCAGCTTGAACGTGGCGTTCACACCCACGCTCATGTTTGGAGCGAATACGATCGCCACACGCTCGGCGCCCTTGGCCAAACGCGCCTTGTCGTCTTCCGACAGCCCCGTCGTACCGATGATCATCTTCACGCCATGCCTTTCGGCGGCAGCCAGATGTGCAAGCGTGCCCTCCGGGCGAGTGAAGTCGATGAGGTATTCGGCGTTGGCAAGCGCGGCGTCGAGATCGTCGGTGATCTTCACACCGGTGTCGCGGCCAAGAAAGGCGCCGGCATCGACGCCGAGCGCCGGGCTGCCTTCGCGGTCGAGTGCCCCGACCAGCTCGGCGTCATCAGTTGCCAACACGGTCTCGATCAGCATCCGCCCCATACGGCCGGAAGCGCCCGCAATCGCAATCTTCATCATGGTGAGTCTTTGGTCGTCTTCCAACAGCTTACTTCGGCGCCGAGAACAGGCCACCACCCGAGGTCATGCGCGGCGATGGGACAAGCCCGGTGCCGGTGGTCGCGGCACTGCCGCTCGGGCTGCTGCTGGCAGCGGGCGTAGCCGCCGGCACGCCGGCGTTCGGCGACACGGCGGTCGGAGCCGCCGCTGCCGCGTCGGGCGACGGTGCAGTGGCCTCGGCGGCGGCGGCACTGGCCGTCGACGGCGCCGGGGCTTCCGTCTTTACGGTCTTGCCCTTCTGGCCATCGATTTCCCGGACCAGTTGATATTCCGTCGGCAGGTTCTCGCCGCCTTCCCAGCGGCTCAGCGAATCGCCATCGAAATACACTTTCAGGTGACGCTCCTGCACTACCGACGCGTTGCCGCGCTTGAAGTAGAAGACGTAATCCCAGCGGTTCGCGTGGAACAGATCGGTGAGCAGCGGCGTGCCAAGCAACTGACGCACCTGATCGCGGGTCATGCCGGCCTGAAGCTGCTCGTAGGCCTCTTTCGATACGAAGTTGCCCTGGACGATGTTGATGCGATACGGCGTGACCACGCCGATCACCTTGTCGGTCATGCTGTCGTACGTCGAGCAACCGGCCAGCGCCAGGAGTGCTGCCGCCGCAAAGACGGGGAGCGGAAGGGAGAGATAACGACGCAAATCTGACTCGCTTTCAAAAAAATCGAAATTGATCCGGCACGCCCGGCGCGCCGCCACATCGCCCCTGTTGACGGCAGAAACCGTCCCGTTTGCCCCGGTTTGCACCCGGACAAGGCAAAAAGGCATTATTATTGGGGCTGTATTGTACTCTAGGGACGTAGAGCGATGCCTAATCCCGCCGATTTGAAAAATATCGGACTGAAAGCCACGCTTCCGCGCCTCAAGATTCTGGAGATCTTCCAGAACAGCAAGGTGCGTCATCTGACTGCTGAAGACGTTTACCGGCATCTGCTTGGGGAAAATCACGACATCGGTCTGGCCACGGTCTACCGTGTGCTGACGCAATTCGAGCAAGCCGGGCTATTGTCGCGCAGCAACTTTGAATCCGGCAAGGCCGTTTTCGAACTGAACGAAGGGCAACACCACGATCACCTCGTCTGCCTGGACTGCGGCCGTGTCGAAGAGTTCGTCGACGTCGAAATCGAGCGCCGCCAGAAACTGATCGCCAAGGAGCGCGGCTTCGTACTCCAGGAGCACTCGCTCGCCATGTATGGCAATTGCACCAAGGATCCGTGCCCGCATCGTCAGAAAAATTAAAAGATGTTTGCCTGGAATGTTTCCCTTTGGGGAGCCATTCCAAGACTATTCCCCACAGATAAGCGATAGCGGAACTGAACAGTGTCCGCATCGTCTACAATGCACGCCGCAAAATGAGTATGGCGGTGTGACGATTGTCCGCTGCACGACCGTATCGAGGTTTAAGCTCTCCTATGACTAGCGAAAAATCGCCTGACGCCGCACAGATGGATGCCGATGAAATTTCATTGGCGGATATCTTCGCATTTTTTCAAAAGAATCTGAAAGTCATTGCCGCACTTGCAGTGCTCGGTGCGATCCTTGGCGTCGGGACGACGTTCGTCTTGCAGAAGCAATGGGAAGGCAAGGTAACGTTACAGGTCGGGCGCGCAGCAGGTTCACCGGTCGCGGGACCGGACGGGCCATTGATCGAATCACTGCAGCAAACGGTTGGGCGCATCCAACTGAGCGCCTTCAGGGACAATGTCGCATCCGAGGTACTACCTCAGTTGCGCGGTAACACGGATGAACTGCGCAAGAGCGTCGTGTGGAAGGCTCTCAAGGCGCGTACGATCCAAGGCACGGCCTACGTCGAAATCGTGGCGCGCGGAACGTCGCCGGATGAAGCACGGCAAACTCTTAACGCAGCAGCACATCTGATCCAGACCGAGCACGCTGCAATCCTGGAACGCGCCCGCGCACTCCCCAAGCAGCAGCTCAGCGTCATTGACGCCGCCATTGAGGCAAACACCAAGGCACAGGAACAGTTGAGCAAAGCCTTGGTAAATTCAAAGAACACTGATTCCGTGATGGCATTGAGCGCACTGCAAAGCAGTCGGACGGAGCGCGCCTCGCTGAACGAGAGCCGCTTCCGCGCCGCCCAAATGCTGGCGCCGGATCAATCGTACAACACCCGAATCATCAGCGACATTCAGGTCGACGACCAGGGACCCGCATTCCCGCGGAAGTCCTTCTTTGGTGCGGGTGGTCTGATACTCGGTGTTATTCTGGGCATTCTGATCGGGCTCATTCGCAAGACACGTTCAGAACGCGTGGCAAGCTAAATCGCGAACATTCGCCGCGCGTCAAAACAAAAGGTAATTCCTACCCAGACCGGACCAAAATGGGTTGAATTTCAAGGGTAGGAGTTGCCTGCATAAGCTTACGCAGCAAGGGTGTCAGGTCCTCATCTCGGTGGTTGAATCGGTAGCACGTTTCAGCCAAATAAAGATGGAAGAATTTGCTGGGTACGCCGCGGTACGGATAGAGCCAATTCTTGGCGTAGCTCCAGAAGCCTTCGATGCCGTTGATATGGTCCCTGCCAACTGGCTTGCCCTTCTCCTTGCGCACCACGACATGCCCGCCTCGTAACCTCAAGGTGGCATAGGCCTGCCAAGCATCGGTGTAGTACAGCGAACCCTCGCGGGTGTGAGCTTGGATCTGCTCCATGATGGCAGCTTGGTCGTGCTGGGCAATCGGCGCGGCCTTCACTTCGCCGTTGCGTTTCACAATGCCGAAGACCACCACCTTGCCCGCAGCCCCCCAGCCCCGTTTGCCGTGCCGAGCCCCGCCAAACGTGGTTTCGTCGCATTCCAGGGCTCCGGCGAACGGCTCACGCAACTGCTCCTGCTGAGCCATGCAGGCACGGACTAGCCGGTAGAAACGCTCGCGCGATTTGGCGCTGACCGACCGATCAAAACGCTGCCGATACACCGGCACTCCCAGTACAAACAACTCCAGCAAGCGCGTCTTCTCGCGACTGCTCAGACGCACCGAATCCCAAACAGAGGTCCAACTGAATCGCTTGCCGCAGGCACGGCACTTGAGCCGTCCATCGGACAGTTTGTAGGGCCTGCTCGCGGAACACTCAGGACATCGTTTCATCGTCGGACCAGGGTAACTCTGGTCCGGTTTGGGTGGGAATTACCAAACAAAAAGCCGCTGTCTCACAACAGCGGCTTTTTTCGCATCAGCGACTGAGTGTCGCTGCGGCGCTTACTTGGCCGACATCAGCGCGACGGTCGTGTCGAGCATGCGGTTCGAGAAGCCCCACTCGTTGTCGTACCACGAGTTCACCTTCACCAGACGACCCGACACCTTGGTCAGCGTGCCGTCGAAGTTCGACGACGCCGGGTTGTGGTTGAAGTCGATCGACACCAGCGGCGCCGTGTTGTACGTGGCGATGGCCTTCAGCGGACCTTCGGCGGCTTCTTTCAGGATCGCGTTGACTTCGTCCACCGTCGTATCGCGTTTGGCAACGAACGACAGGTCAACGATCGACACGTTGATCGTCGGAACACGGATGGCATAGCCGTCCAGCTTGCCGTTCAATTCCGGCAGCACCAGACCGACGGCCGAAGCCGCGCCCGTCTTCGTCGGGATCATGCTCATCGTGGCCGAACGGGCGCGACGCAGGTCTTCGTGATAGACGTCAGTCAACACCTGGTCGTTCGTGTAAGCGTGAACGGTGGTCATCAGACCCGTTTCCAGACCGATCTTCTCGTGCAGCGGCTTGACGAGCGGTGCCAGGCAGTTCGTGGTGCACGAAGCGTTCGAGATGACCGTGTCGGTCGACTTGAGCACGCCTTCGTTCACGCCGAACACGATCGTGGCGTCCACATCCTTGCCGCCCGGGGCCGAGATGATGACCTTCTTGGCGCCGCCCTTCAGGTGCGCACTGGCCTTTTCCTTCGACGTGAAGAAGCCCGTGCACTCGAGCACGACGTCCACACCCAGCTCGCCCCACGGCAGTTCCGCCGGATTGCGGTTGGCCAGCACGCGGATCTTGTCGCCGTTGACGATCATGAAATCGCCGTCGACCGACACCGTGCCCGGGAACTTGCCGTGGGCCGTGTCGTATTGCGTCAGGTGAGCGTTCGTCTGCGCATTGCCGAGATCGTTGATGGCGACGATTTCGATGTCGTGCTTCTTGCCACCTTCGTAGTGGGCACGCAGAACGTTGCGGCCGATACGGCCATAGCCGTTGATAGCGACGCGAATGGTCATGGGGGTTTCTCCGTAAGGTCTAACGAAATCAGCCAAGCACGGACTTGACCGTCGCGACCACGTGGTCGACGGTGAAGCCGAAGTGTTTGAACAGCACGCCGGCCGGAGCCGACTCGCCGAAGGTGTCGATGCCGACCACGCGGCCTTCCAGGCCGACGTACTTGTGCCAGAACGCCGTCACACCGGCTTCGATCGCCACTCGCGGCACGCCGCGCGGCAGCACGCTCTCGCGATAAGCCTCGTCCTGGCGATCGAACACATTGGTCGACGGCATGGACACGACACGCGCCGCGATCCCCTCGGCAGCCAGAACTTCGGCGCCCTTGAGGGCCAGATCCATTTCCGAACCGGTCGCGATCAGCACAACTTGCGGTTTCGCAACGTCGCGCAGCACGTAGCCGCCTCGGCGAATGTCCGCGATCTGCGCATCGTCACGCGAGACGAACGGCAGGTTCTGGCGGCTGAGAACGAGGCTCGACGGACCGTCGTGACGCTCCACGGCTGCAACCCAGGCCGCTGCGGTTTCCGTCGTATCGCACGGACGCCATACGTCCATCTGCGGAATCAGGCGCAGGCTCGACACATGCTCGATGGACTGGTGCGTCGGGCCGTCTTCGCCCAGGCCGATCGAGTCGTGCGTGAACACGAAGATCGAGCGCAGCTTCATGAGCGCCGCCATACGCAGCGCATTTCGGCTGTAGTCGGAGAACGTCAGGAACGTACCACCGAACGGAATGTAACCGCCGTGCAGCGCAATACCATTCATGATGGCGCTCATGCCGAACTCGCGCACACCGTAGTTGATGTGGTTGCCGAACTGCACGCCCTCGGCGTTCGCTCGCACGGCCTTGCTGGCCTTCCAGTTCGTGAGGTTCGAGCCGGTCAGGTCGGCCGAACCGCCGAGGAACTCGGGCAGCACCGCGGCAAGACCTTCGATGGCGAGTTGCGACGCCTTGCGCGTGGCCACTGTCTCCGCCTTTTCGTTGGTCCTGGCGATCAGAGCCGCCGCGGCCAACTTGAAGTCGCCCGGCAGTTCACCCTTCATGCGGCGCTCGAACTCGGTGGCTTCGGTCGGGAACTGACTGCGATATGCGGCAAAACGCTCGTTCCACTGCGCTTCAGCCTGTTGACCCGCGGCCTTCGCATCCCATGCCGCGTAGACTTCGGCCGGCACTTCGAACGGGGGCAGTTTCCAGCCCAGTGCGGCGCGCGTGGCGGCGATTTCGTCGGCCCCCAGCGGCGCGCCATGCACGTCGTGACCGCCTTGCTTGTTCGGTGCGCCCTTGCCGATCAGCGTCTTGCAGCAGATGAGCGTCGGACGATCCGACGTCTTGGCCTTCGCGATGGCGGCGTCGACGGCATCGGCGTCATGGCCGTCAATGCCGCGAATCACGTTCCAGCCGTAAGCTTCGAAACGCTTCGGCGTGTCGTCGGCGAACCAGTACTCCACGTCGCCATCGATCGAAATGCCGTTGTCGTCGTAAAGTGCGATGAGCTTGTTCAGACGCAGCGTCCCCGCAAGCGAGCAGGCTTCGTGCGAGATGCCTTCCATCAGGCAACCGTCGCCGAGGAAGGCGTACGTGTAGTGATCGACGATCTTGTTGCCCGGGCGGTTGAATTCCTTGGCCAGCAACGCTTCCGCAAGCGCGAAGCCCACGGCGTTGGTGATGCCCTGGCCCAGCGGGCCGGTGGTCGTCTCGACGCCCGGCGTGATACCCACTTCGGGGTGCCCCGGTGTCTTGCTGTGCAATTGACGGAAGTGCTTGAGTTCTTCGATCGGCAGATCGTAGCCTGTCAGATGCAGCAGCGAATAGATGAGCATCGAGCCATGGCCGTTCGACAGCACGAAGCGATCGCGATCGGGCCAATGCGGATTGACGGGGTTGTGCTTGAGGTGACGCCCCCAGAGCGCGACCGCGATATCGGCCATGCCCATCGGCGCGCCAGGGTGACCGGAGTTGGCCTGTTGGACCGCGTCCATGGAGAGGACGCGAATGGCGGAGGCCATCAGCGCAGCCGTTGCAGGAGAGGAGTTCGTCATGGTGACCAGCCGGAAGAGCGGGCGTGCCCCGTTGCCGCGAGCTGCCGCGCGAAATTCAAATGCGGGAAAAGACCAAGATTTTACCAGATGCGGCACTCGCCCGTGTCGTTTGTACCGAATTTCCCCAGCCCACGGGAACGTGGAATCATGCGGAGAAGTGGCCCGTTCGCCACGAATTAGAGGAAGTTGCCTTGCCAATGCCAGCCAAACGCGACGTCACTCCAAAGGATTCCGGCAACACGCCGCCGAACCCACCACGGTCTTTCAATGCCCCGCTTGGGCCAGCGGCGACCTACACGTTCAGCGGACGCACAGTGTTCGCCACGACGTCGAATCATCAGCGGATCGAAGTCGTCGATCTGCCCGCATTCGGCCCGCTCGGCCGCGCCTACCGGCTCGACGATCGCTTCATGGCATCGCTCGCCGACGGCCACATCTGCCACGAACTCATGACCCATCCGTTGTTGCTCGCGCACGGCGCGGCGCAGCGCGTGCTCATCCTGGGCGGCGGCGATGGCGGCTCGGCGCGCGAAGCGCTGCGCCACCCCGGCGTGCGCGAGGTCGTGGTCGCCGAGCTCGATGCGCAGGTGCCCGCGACGATCCTGCAGTACCTGCCCGCCATGGCAGACGGTGCGTTCGACGATCCGCGCACCACCCTTGTCATCGGTGACGCTCGCCATCTGGTCGACGCCGCCCTCTCTCGCAATGAATATTTCGACGCCGTGATCTTCGACCTGACGGAAGCCGACGGCAACGCCGCAACGCTGCACGACGCGCCGTTCTTCGCGAAGATCCGGCAATTACTCGGCCCGCGAGGCGGGCTCGCCCTGCAACTCGGTTCGCCCTGGTTTCAGGGTGAGCAGGTGCGGCGCGTGCTCGGCGCCCTGCGCAGTGTCTTCCGGCACGTGCGACCGATTACCGCGTACGTGCCGCTGTACGGCACGCAATGGGCTCTTGCGTACGCAAGCGATGCCATCGACATCCGCGACGCCCTCGGCACCGTGCCGCCAGTGGCCGCGCCGGTCCTGCGGGAGCTGCGTCACTACGCGCCCCACAGGCACGCCGCGCTGTTCGACATCGCGCCTGAACTTGCGCCCGTGCTCGGAGAAAACGACGTTACGACGTCGGCAGGATGACACGCAACGGATGAAGCGTTCACGCGTTCCTTGTATATTGGGGGCGAGTCATGACCGTCGACCTGCGATCGTCAACACGCTGCGGGGCGACGGACTTAACGGAGCCGAGCCATGTCCGATCCCCGCCCATCCCATGTGCCGTGGTTGACGCCTTATCTGACCGTACGCGACGCCAAAGCGGCGGCGGCATTCTACGAGCAGGCATTCGGCTTCACCGTACATGACATGGTGGACGACGACGGTGCCGTCATGCACGTCGAAATGTACTACCAAGGGCAACTGATCCTGATGTTCGCCCCCGAGGGCGCATTTGGCAGCACCGCACGTTCACCACACTCGTCCGGCATAGAGGCTCCGCAGAGCTTCTATGTCTATACGGAAGACGTCGACGCGCTCTATGCACGGGCCACGGCGGGAGGGGCAAAAGGCCTGATGCCGCCGAGCGACCAGTTCTGGGGTGACCGATTCTGTCAGTTGGAAGATCCCGACGGCTATCGCTGGGGATTCGCGCGCCCGGTCACGCCTCTCACGCCCAGGTAACGGCCCCATCCCTCGCGGTGGTCGTTCGCGGCCGTGCCGAGCACGCCGTGTACCACACACTGCGGTATGCTTCGATCCCCGGCGACGCCCTACCGCCACCGTTTGCGCTTAACGTCCTCCACTTCTATGCCACGTTTTTTCATCGACGCGCCACTGCACGCCGGCGCCCTGCTCGATCTTCCGGAAGCCGTCGTCCGGCATGTGCAGGTCCTGCGCCTGAAGGCCGGCGATCCCCTCACGTTCTTCAACGGCATGGGCGGCGAGTTTCCCGCGGTGCTCACGAGCCTGGAGAAGCGCCATGCCGTCGCCCAACTCGGCGGGCATGATCCCCGCGAAGCGGAAACGCCGTACCGGATCACGTTGGCACAGGGCATCGCGGGCGGCGACAAGATGGACTGGCTCATCGAGAAAGCGATCGAGCTGGGCGTTGCCGACATTCAGCCGCTCGCCACGGAACGTTCCGTCATTCGGCTTGACGGGGAAAGAGCGGCGAAACGCGTTGCGCATTGGCAGGCGCTGGCACAGGCCGCGTGCGAACAATGCGGCCGAAATCGCGTGCCGCGCATCCTGCCTATCCGCCCCATCGCCACGTGGCTGCGGGACCAGGACACGGTTACGAGTTATGCGTGGCGTGTGCTATTGTCACCTAGAGCAGACGAAGGCTTCGACACGCTGCCCCCGCAAGCGCCTTCGCAGCCCGGCGTGCTGCTCTTCGGCCCGGAGGGCGGGCTGGCACCTCAGGAGGAAACCCTCGCTCGGGAAGCCGGATTTACGGCGATTCGTCTGGGCGGGCGTATCCTGCGGACGGAAACGGCGGGCATGGCGGTACTCGCTGCATTGGCCGCGCGCTGGGGCGGTTGGTAAGCACGGATGATCAGGAAAACGGCCTCACAAGCCTAAAGGAGTAATCGTCATGGGTATCCTCGATTCCATTCTCGGTGGCGCCGTCGCTAACCCGGCGGGCGGCAACAGCGGCGGCGGCAACACGAGAATGTTGCTGTTGATGGGCTTGCTGGCGATGATCGCCAGTCGCTCGGGCAGCGCCCAAGGCCAGGACGGCGAAGGCGGCGGACTGCTCGGATCGCTGGGCGGCGCACTCGGCGGTATGCTGGGCGGCGGGGCTGCGGCCGGCGGAGCCGGCGCCGGTGGCTTGGGCGGCCTGTTGGGCGGTTTGCTGGGCGGCGCACAATCCCCGCAGACTGGTGCGGGCGCGCCGGCCACCTCGCCGGGCGACTTGATCGGCGCCCTTGGCGGCCTCGGCGGTCTGACGCAGGTACTGGAAAGCGGCGGCTTGGGCGACGCGGTGCGTTCCTGGGTCGGCACGGGTGCCAATCAAGCGGTTTCTGCCGATCAGGTAACGCAGGCACTCGGCCCCGGTGGCCAACTGCAGCAGTTGGCGAATACGGCAGGCGTGAGTCAGGACGAAGCGGCCCAGCAGTTGTCGTCGCTCCTTCCGGAAGTCGTCAATCACCTCACGCCGAACGGCGACGTGCCGCAAGGGCAACTCGATCTCGCGAGCCTCGCCCAGCATTTTCTCGGCGAACGGACCGGCACGTAAGCCCGACCTCTACCGAAACGAAAAAGGTCCGCTTGGCGGACCTTTTTTCTTGGTGGCGGACGTCGTGATAGGGAACCGGAGCCGGCTCCGATCGCCTTCTGCCGTCAACTCGCAGCGAATCCGCCGCGATCTGGCACGAAGCGATATTCAATGGATATTCAATGCCGCGCCTTACGCAAACGAATAAAAGACGCGGAACGAAACCCGGCGCTCGGCCCAGAACTCAGCGGCATCGCGGAAAACGTCCAGCAGCGTTTCACGCCCGTCCTTGTCGAACTTCGTCACGACGGGCAGCCCTTCGAGCACGACGACGAATCCTGGCTGCGGGCCGCAGTGGCTGACCAGATCGGTCAGGCAATCGTGCAAAGCGTCGTAGTTCTTTCCGAAATGCTTGGGGAAAAGGAACGATGTCGCGATCGTCTCCAGCACCTCGGCCTTGCTCTGCGCCTGCGAACAATTGGCGTACAGGAAATGCTGTCCGAGTCGCTCGGCCTCCGCGGCCAGTTCCGGCACGCGGAATGCACGGATCGACTGCACGATATTCGGCCTGACGGTCTTGAAAAGACTCATATCTCCCTCTTCCGATAAGGCATGGCGGCGGCCAGCCCGCGCTACAGCATGCAGGCCCAGCACCTGCTTGAACAAGTTGCCCTCGCCCGCACCGAATGGATCTGCCATAAGATCTTTCCCGCGTTCCTGTGCGAAAACCGGCTCACTCATACTGCTGTCATTCCCTTATGCGTCTAAAGCTGTTGTAGTGATCTTGGGTGTAGTAACACGGATCGACCACGCGTTGGTTGCCGCCACAGATGATGCGCCTGGCGCCCCTATTGTGGGCACCGGGAGTCGGCACCGTATATTCATGGTAATAGCCGCGCGGCATTTTGGGCAGGCGCTTTTCGTAGTTCCCGAACACGATGCCATCCTTGGCATAAGGGAACGGCCCACCCTGAGCAATCAGCGTCAGCGTACGCTGCGCTTCGCGGGGCAACTCGGCAACGGTGACCGTTGCCGTCTGATCCGTGACGAATGGCGCGGTTTCGCGCGCCACGACATTGCCCGCCAGAATGACGCTACTCGCCGCCGTCACTGCCACGATGCCCCGGTGAAGCCAACGTGCCATTGTCATAGCTAGCTTGTCGCCCGGCGCGGCTTTGCGCTGCAGGCTCGTTCTGGTGGGTGAAGCCGTAAGATTATCGCTATTGCTCGAGAGAATCAATGTCGGCTTACATTTTGCAACCAAACCGCTCGATAAAACCATGAAAAGACAACGTTTTTCATGACAGTAAGCACCCACATGAGCATATACGACGCAGAAATTGCGACGCTCCAATAGCGAAACGCCGCCCCCATTAGGGCGGCGTTTTGTCGCTAACGTGCGCCGAACAGCGGCGAACCGCCACAGCCGTTCGTCGGATCAGTGAACCTCTTGTTGCGCCGCCGCATCGGCCACCACGAGGGCGGCCATGTTGATGATGCGGCGCACCGTGGCCGACTCGGTCAGGATATGCACCGGCTTGGCCGCGCCGAGCAGAATCGGACCGATCGCCACGTTGTTACCGGCCGCCGTCTTGAGCAGGTTGTAGGCAATGTTCGCGGCATCGATGTTCGGCATCACCAGCAAGTTGGCGGCGCCGGTAAGCGTCGAATCCGGCATGATGCGTGCACGCAGTTCCGGGTCGAGCGCGCAGTCGCCATGCATTTCGCCGTCCACTTCCAACTCGGGCGCGCGATCCTGCAGGATCGCCAGCGTTTCGCGCATCTTGCGCGCGCAATTCGCGTCACTCGTGCCGAAGTTCGAGTGCGAGAGCAGCGCCACCTTCGGGTGAATCCCGAAACGGCGGATTTCTTCCGCCGCCATCAACGTGATTTCGGCCAGATCTTCCGCGCTGGGATCCTGGTTGATATGGGTATCGACGAGGAATATCTGACGATTCGGCAGAATCAGCGCATTCATCGCGCCGTAGACATGCCCTCCGGCCCGTTTGCCGATCACGCGGTCGATGAAGTGCAGGTGACGCCCCGGCGTCGAGACCGTGCCGCAGATCATGCCGTCCGCCTCGCCCTTGCGCACCAGCATGGCGGCGATCAGCGTCGTGCGGCGGCGCATTTCGACGCGCGCGTACGAGGCGGTCACCCCCTTGCGGTTGGTCAGCTGATGATAGGTCTCCCAGTAATCGCGGTAGCGTTCGTCGTGCTCCGGGTTGACGATGGTGAAATCGACACCCGGCGTGAGACGCAAACCGTATTGCTGGACGCGATGTTCGATGACTGCCGGGCGGCCGACCAGAATCGGCGTTGCCACGCGCTCGTCGACCAGCACTTGCACGGCACGCAGCACACGCTCTTCCTCGCCCTCGGCGAACGCGATGCGCTTCCTTTCGGCGGGCAAGCTGCGCGCCACCGAGAACAATGGCTTCATCAGACCGCCGCTGTGATACACGAATTGCTGCAGCGACTGGCTGTAGGCGTCGACATCCGCGAGCGGACGCGTGGCCACGCCGGCGGCCATCGCCGCTTCCGCCACCGCGGTGGCGACCTTGACCAGCAGACGCGGATCGAACGGCTTCGGAATCAGGTATTCCGGGCCGAACGAGAGATTCTTGATGCCGTAGGCCGACGCAACGATGTCGCTTTGCTCCTGACGCGCCAGTTCCGCCAGCGCGTTCACGGCGGCGATTTCCATCGAGCGCGTGATCGTCGTGGCGCCGACGTCGATCGCACCGCGGAAGATGAACGGAAAGCACAGGACGTTGTTGACCTGGTTCGGATAGTCGGTGCGGCCGGTCGCCATCACGCAATCAGGACGGACTTCCTTCGCCAGCTCCGGCGTGATTTCCGGATTCGGATTCGCCAGCGCAAAGATCAGCGGCTTGTCGGCCATGGTCTTGACCATTTCCGGCTTGAGCACGCCCGCCGCCGACAGACCAAGGAAAACATCGGCGCCGCCGATCACATCGGCCAGGCCGCGCGCTTCGGTTTTCTGTGCAAAGCGGATCTTCTCCGGATCCATCAGTTCGGTACGGCCTTCGTACACCACGCCGGCCAGATCCGTCACCCAGATGTTCTCAATGGGCAGTCCCATGTCCACCAGCAGATCCAGGCACGCGAGCGCGGCAGCGCCGGCCCCGGACGTGACCAGCTTCACGGACTGGATATCCTTGCCCACGACCTTCAGACCGTTGATGAGCGCCGCGGCGACCACGATGGCCGTGCCGTGCTGATCGTCATGGAAGACCGGAATCTTCATGCGTTCGCGCAGCTTGCGCTCGACGATGAAACACTCCGGCGCCTTGATGTCTTCGAGGTTGATCGCGCCGAAGGTCGGTTCGAGCGCCGCGATGATGTCGACCAGCTTCTCCGGGTCCTTCTCGTCGATCTCGATATCGAACACGTCGATATTGGCGAACTTCTTGAACAGCACGCCCTTGCCTTCCATCACCGGTTTCGACGCGAGCGGGCCGATGTCGCCCAGGCCCAGCACCGCCGTGCCGTTCGAGATCACGCCGACCAGATTGCCACGCGCGGTATAGCGCGAAGCATTGAGCGGGTTCACGACGATCTCCTCGCACGCCGCCGCGACGCCCGGCGAGTATGCCAACGCCAGATCGCGCTGATTGAGCAACTGCTTGGTCGGCGCGATGGCGATTTTGCCGGGCGTGGGGAATTCGTGATACTCGAGCGCAGCTTCGCGCAGTTTCGGATCGATCGGCGTGGGCATGTGGAAAAGCTCTTGGCAAACGGGAATGGGCAAAATTTCAGTGCGAATTGTAGCCCCATTTATTCACGTCATTTATGCAAAAAACGGATAAGGGCTCCACCCGCTCCGTGCCGATCGTCGTCAAAAAATCGCGCAAATTCAACGTTGCATTGCACCATGAGGCCACTTTTCAGTCTATTGGCGAAACAACGCTCAGGTGTTGTCCGAATCCCCGATAATCCGTCATCCGATTTCGTTGCCCGACGTGGTTTCTCGCTTGGGCAAAGCGCCCCACCCTCTTAGAATAGGATTTCGTGCTGCACGATACTGCGGCCCTTTCATTCATTGCCGGCGCCGGCATCCATCGTTGCACCAGTTTCGTGCATCGCTGTGTCCTGGCCAGCAACCGAGCCTTCGCTCATGACTACGCCCTCTTCGCCGCCCTCGCCGCCTTCGCCACTCTCCGAGTTTTCGCTGATCGACCGCTTCTTCGCCCATGCCACGCGCCCGACCGAACACGTGGCACTCGGCATCGGCGACGACTGTGCATTGCTGCAGCCCGGCGCCGGCGAGCAATTGGCGATTTCGACGGACATGCTCGTGGAGGGACGACACTTCTTCCCGGATGCCGATCCGCGCGCACTCGGCCACAAGACGCTTGCCGTCAATCTGTCGGACCTGGCGGCGATGGGGGCGAAGCCGATCGGGTTCACGCTGGCAGTTGCGCTCCCCGACAGCGATCCCGCGTGGCTCGGTCCCTTCGCCGAAGGCCTGGCGGCACTGGCCGATCGGTACGCGTGCCCGCTCGTCGGCGGCGACACCACGCGCGGTCCGCGCAATCTGTGTGTGACGATTTTCGGCAGTGTACCCGGCGAGCAGGCGCTGCGACGCGATGCGGCGCGGCCCGGCGACGACATCTGGGTGTCCGGCGAACTGGGGGACGCACGGCTCGCACTCGGTGCGATGCGCGGCGAATGGCCACTGACGGGAGACGACCTCGCGCAGGCGCGGCGTGCGATGGATCTGCCCGAGCCGCAGATCGTGCTCGGCCTCGCGCTGCGTGGCGTGGCGCGTGCTGCGCTCGATGTCTCGGACGGCCTCCTCGGCGACCTCGGACACATTCTCGAGCGCTCGGGCGTCGGGGCGCGAGTGAATGTCGACGCCCTGCCGCGCTCGGAATTGCTGGCGCGGCAAGCACCGGAGATACAGCGCCTCTGCACGCTGGCGGGCGGCGACGATTACCAATTGTGCTTCTGTGCCGACAGCGCACAACGCGAGCGTATCGAAGCCATCGGCCACGAACTCGGCCTGCGCGTGACGCGTATCGGTACAATATCGGTTCCCGACGCTCGTCAGCAGTTGCTGCAACTTCAAGACAATACCGGCGCGAGCGTCGCTGCCGATTTCAAAAGTTTCGACCATTTCCAATGAGCACTGATCAACCGGCCGCGGTCAATCCGGGCAGCGGTCCGCGCCGGCCGACCTCGCGGTTCCTGCTATCGCACCCCGCGCATCTGTTTTCTCTCGGATTCGGCACCGGCTTGTCGTCCTTCGCCCCGGGCACCGTTGGCACGTTATTCGGCTGGGCATCGTATCTAGTGCTCAATCTGTATCTGACGGTCAGCGGCTGGGGCGTGCTGATCGCGGCCTCCGTGGTCGGCGGCGTCTGGATCTGCGGCTATACCGCCCGCAAGCTCGGCACGCAGGATCCGAGCGCCGTGGTGTGGGACGAAATCGTCGCCTTCTGGATCGTGCTGCTGCTGATTACGCCGGCGAGCTTCGTCGGTCAGTTGGTGGCTTTCGTGCTTTTCCGTTTCTTCGATGCCGTGAAGCCGCCGCCGATCCGTTACTTCGACCGCACCGTGAAGGGCGGGCTGGGCATCATGCTCGACGATCTCGTTGCGGCGTTCTGCACGCTGCTCGTCATCGCGCTGTGGCGCTCGATCTGATCTTTTTGAAGGTGTCGTCCCGTGGTTTCCGAACAAAATCTCCTGACCCAACTCTCGGTGAAGGTTGGCAATCGTTTGCGTGACGAACGGTTGATGCTCGCAACCGCCGAGTCGTGCACCGGTGGCCTGGTCGCCACGGCGATCACCGATATTTCGGGCAGCAGCAACTGGTTCGAGCGCGGCTTCGTGACGTACTCGAATCAAGCCAAGACTGAAATGATCGGCGTGCCGCCCGAGTTGATCGACAGGCACGGTGCGGTGAGCGAACCCGTCGCGCGTGCCATGGCCGAGGGCGCACTGCTCAACAGCCGCGCGCAGATTTCGGTGTCGATCACCGGCGTTGCCGGCCCTGGAGGCGGCACGGCGGACAAGCCCGTGGGGATGGTCTGCTTTGGGTGGAGCAATCGCGTGACCACCATTGTCGAGACCAGACACTTCAAGGGCGATCGCACGCAAGTGCGCAGTCAGGCTGCGCAACACGCCCTGCGCGGCGTCATCGAACTGCTGGACAGGGCGGAGGGCTGACTCGTCGCGGCGCTGCGTCGAAGCGTTCGCCGCCCCGCTTCTGCCACCTTGCTTCCCTCGCCTTGTTTCGTGGCTCCGCTCCCGCTGATCTCGACACTGCCTCTGCGGCCTTGGAAGATTGGCGCGCTCATCACGGCCGCGCCTGGCGTCACCTGTCGGATAGCGTCAATACACCGAAGCGCCGCGGAATCGGCTTAACGATAGGCGTTGATGCTGTCGCGCGTCTTCTGTGCGGCCGTGGCGGCCGCGGCTGCAAATTGTTCGTCGCGACCGGCGTAGATGATGGCGCGCGACGAGTTGATCATCATGCCCGTGCCGTTACCGGTGCGGCCAGCCTTCACGGTCGCCTCGACGTCGCCGCCCTGCGCCCCCACCCCCGGGATCAACAGCGGCATGTCGCCGACGATGCCGCGTACCGTGGCGATTTCCGCCGGGAACGTCGCACCGACCACCAAGCCGATCTGGCCGCTGGTATTCCAGGGTCCCGATGCGAGGCGCGCAACCGTCTGGTACAACGGCTTGCCGTCGACGTCGAGAAACTGCAGATCGCTGCCGCCCGGATTCGACGTGCGGCACAGCACGATCACCCCCTTGTCGGCATGCGCCAGGTACGGCTCCAGCGAATCGAATCCCATGTAAGGATTGACCGTCACGGCGTCGGCGCGGTAGCGCTCGAACGCCTCACGCGCGTACTGCTCGGCGGTGCTGCCGATGTCGCCGCGCTTGGCGTCCAGAATCACCGGCAGGCCCGGATGGTCGGCGTGAATATGGGCAATCAGGCGCTCGAGCTGATCTTCGGCGCGATGCGCCGCAAAGTAGGCAATTTGCGGCTTGAACGCGCACGCGTATGGTGCGGTGGCATCGACGATCTGGCGACAGAACTCGAAAATCGCCTCCGGCTTGCCTTGCAGGTGAGCGGGAATGCGCGACCGCTCGGGATCGAGACCCACACAGAGCAGCGAATTGTTGCGCGTCCAGGCCGCGTTGAGAGCTTCGGTGAATGTCATGACGGTGTTCCAGCGGGGTTCCGCGACGGTGAACCGACGCAGCGTGATTTGGGCGGGTGCGACCCCGCAAGGCCGTCATTTTACCTGCTCGGCGGTCGCGGGACCGCCGCCGCCGCACCGAAGTCCTCGGACAGCGCTCAGTCGAGCCAGCCGCGATGCCGGAAATACAGGAACGGCGCGATGGCCGAGAGAATCATCAACCCGACGGCGAACGGATAGCCCGCTTCCCACTGCAACTCCGGCATCATCTGGAAATTCATGCCGTAGATACTGGCGATAAGCGTGGGCGGAAGAAACGCGACCGCGGCCACCGAGAAGATCTTGATGATCTTGTTCTGGTTGATGTTGATGAAGCCGATGGTGGCGTCCATCAGAAAGTTGATCTTGTCGAACAGATACGCCGTGTGATTGTCGAGCGACTCGATGTCGCGCAGGATCTGCTTGCCTTCCTGGTACTGCTCGTCCTTGAGCATGCGCGCGCGCATCAAAAACGACACGGCACGACGCGTGTCCATCACGTTACGGCGAATGCGCCCGTTCAAGTCCTCTTCGGCCGCAATGCTCTCGAGCGCCTTGGCCGCATCCGCATCGCTGAGGTTCTTGCCGAGCACACGCTTGCTCACCCCTTCCAGCGCCGCGTAGACCCCTTCGAGCGAGTCGGCCGAATACTCGGCGTCGGTCGAATAGAGGTCGAGCAACACATCCATCGCATCGCGCACCGAACCGGGGCGAATACGCGCACGCATACGCACGAGGCGGAACACCGGCAGGTCTTCGTCGTGGATGGAAATCAGCAGATCCTTAAGCACCACGAACGCGACCGGCACGTTGCGCGATTGCTCTTCGTCGTCGAGCAGGAAGTCGGTGCGGATGTGCAGCACGCCGCCATCGTCCTCGTAATAGCGCGCCGATGCCTCGATATCGGTCACTTCGTCGCGCGACGGCAGCTTGACCCCATAGGCCTCCTCGACCCAACGGCGCTCCTCCTCCGATTCACTGTGCAAATCGACCCAGACCGGTGACACACTGGTCAGGTCGCTAGGTTGGTCACAACTCACCTGTTGCAGGCGGCCATGGTGGATGACGAAGGCATTGATCAAACGAGGTTCTCCCTGCTACGCGGCGACGCCAAGTGTAGCAGCCGCGCCACAGTCACGCCAATGGTGGCATACCGGGAGCCCCGCCCTGCGCATCGCGTCCCGTCTCCCCCGTGGACTGCCCTTGTCGGCCAAGGTCGGAAACTCACGTAGGAGTATTCCCAAAATCAATGGATTCCGCACCATCGATTGCGAACGGTGGCAAGCTGCGCAGAACCAAATCTACGCACTTCGCGTCAACGTTGATATCGCCGCCGTCGGGCGTGCATGAACAGGGAGAAGTTCAAATGACAGAAGTGACGGCCCCGCTCGTGTCCTTCGACACCGTGATGGGATTCCTCGCCGCCAACGCGGTGCGCTACGGCCTCTCGTTCGTGCAGGCCGTGCTGATTCTGCTGATCGGCTTCTGGATCGCATCGCGCCTCGCGCGCGTCATGCACAAAACGCTCAGCCGCTCGCCACACTTCGACGCCACGCTCAAGCCACTGATCGAGTCGATCGTGCTGTGGGCGGTACGCGGCGTTACGGTGATTGCGGTGCTCGCACAGTTCGGCGTGCAGACGACGAGCATCATCGCCGTACTTGGCGCCGCGGGCCTGGCCATCGGCCTCGCGTTGCAGGGCACGCTGCAGAACATTGCCGCCGGTACGATGCTGCTCGTCCTGCGCCCTTTCCGTAACGGCGACTACATCACGGCCGGCTCGGCGGTGGCGGGCACCGTCGAGGAGATCGGGTTGTTCACGACCTCGCTGACCAACGCCGACGGCATTTATGTTTGCGTGCCGAACAACCAGATCTGGGGACAACCGATCACGAACTTCAGTCGCAATGCCACGCGTCGCATGGAGATCACCGTGGGTGTTTCGCTCGACGACGATCTCGACGCCGCCATGAACGCCCTGCGCTCGCACGTGGCCGGCGACAAACGCGTTCTCGACACGCCGGCACCCGAGGTCATGGTCAAGCAGGTGAGCGACAGCGCCGTGATCGTGAACGTGCGTGTGTGGTCGCTACGGGAGAACTACTGGAGCCTGTACTGGGATATGCAACGCAGCGTGAAGGAAACGGTCGAGGGCGTGGGCTGCTCGCTGCCGTACCCGACGCGCACCGTCATGCACGTGCCGCCGCCCCCCGTTCCGGAGACATCGCAGCGCCACTGACGCCGGTCACGCGGCGCAGCCTCACGAAGTTCGTCTACCAGGCCGCCACGTGGCGCAGAACACGGGGTTGGCACGTTGGGCGGTGCGATCGATATCGACCGCCCTTTTTTCTTGTATTGTCGATTTCCTGTGCTGCCTGTTTCTCGCGCCTATTGCGGTAACTCGGCGGCGCCCATGCGTCGTGCAATGACGCCGGCACGTTGCGAAAGATAGGGTGAGTTTCGATGCGTATCGAAGTAGCGCGGGCGCGGCAGCATCACCGCCAGCCGTGCGGCCTGCCACGGGGAGAGCTTTGATGCAGGAATGCCGTAGTAATAGCGCGCGGCCGCCTCGGCGCCGAAGACCCCTTCGCCCCATTCGACCGAATTCAGATAGATCTCGAAGATCCGCTGCTTATCCATCCAGAATTCGAGCATCCACGTGATGCTCAACTCCTCGACCTTGCGTAAATAGCTCTTCTCGCTGGAGAGAAACAGGTTTTTCGCCAGCTGCTGCGAGATGGTCGAGCCGCCCGCGACGATGCGTCCCTTTTTCTGATTCTTCTCCCACGCGCCGAGCATCGCGTCGATCTCGTAGCCGTCGTGATTGACGAAGTTCGCGTCTTCACTGGCGATGATCGCCCGTTTGAGATTGCGCGAAATCTGGTCATATGGCACCCACTCGTGCTTGAGCACCGCCTTCGGATCGGACTCATGCAGACGCGCTTGCGCAGCACGCATGAAGGCCGTGGACTGCGGATTGAACCTGACCCACCAGCCGATCTGCAGGAAATAGTAGAGCTGGGTGGCAAGCACTCCCGCGACCAGCAGCGTGACCACATAGGCGGCCCAATGCCACGGTCCCCAGCGACGCTTGCGCGACTTGGGGGACGTGGAGGACGTACGCGAAGCTCGACGCGTGGCAGCCATCGACGGGTGTCAGCCTTTGGCGGTAAGTCGCGCACGCAGCGCCGCGCGCACGACGTCGGTGGACGGCCGCACGCCACGCCACACGGCGAACGCTTCGGCCGCCTGCTCGACGAGCATGCCGAGCCCGTCGGCGGCCCTCCCCGCACCGGCCGACAGCGCGTGCGTCATGAATACCGTCGGCTGGGCACCGTACATCATGTCGTAGGCGAGCGATCCCGCCGCATAGACACCGGCGGGCAGCGGCGGCACATCGCCCTGCAGACTGCCGGCCGTCGCATTGATGACGACGTCGAACCCCGCAGGCACGACATCCCAGCCGCCGCCTGTGAGCGATACGCCGTGACGCGCTGCCGCATCATGAAAACGCGCGACCAGTTCGTCGGCACGCGCGGCCGTGCGATTGGCGACGAACAGCGCCGCCGGACGCGCCTCGATCAACGGCAGCATCGCCCCGCGCGACGCCCCACCTGCCCCGAGCAGCAACACGCGGCGGCCGGCGAGCGACACGCCGAGCGGACCTTCGATATCGCGGACGAGACCGACGCCGTCGGTGTTGTCTCCGGTGACGCCCTGCGCATCGAACACCAGCGTGTTGACTGCGCCGGCGGCCTGCGCGCGCTCCGTGAGGCGATCGGCGAGCGCGTGCGCCTCGAGCTTGAACGGAACGGTGACGTTCGCGCCGCGCGCGCCGTTGGCGATGAAGTCGCGCACGGTGGCCGCGAACGCGTCGAGAGGTGAGAGCAGGCGCTCATACGTGAGGTGCTGCCCCGTCTCTCGCGCAAACTCCGCGTGAATGAACGGCGACTGGCTATGTTCGACAGGATGGCCGATCACGGCGTAGCGATCGGCAGGCGGTTCCCCGGCAGGCGTTTGGTTCGTCATCGTCGTCAAAGACGCGGCGCCTGGCTTTCGCTCAGGCGCCGCATTCAAATGTGTCTCGAATCATCCGGCGTCAAGGATGAGGCTTCGGAAAACCTTCCCCTCCGGCCGATATTCCCAAGGCGTCGATCACCAGAAAATCCACAGCGCAATGCCGCCGAACAACGCCCACTTCACCGCATAGTACACGTAGCGGTTCCACGCCTTGAGGCGCTTGCCGACGATGCGGATCGAGTAAATATACTTGAACGCCTTGTTCAGCCCGCCGGTGCGGTCGCCGGCATCGTTGGGCGAGGCCGCGGCACCGACGAGATGACGGCCGAGCCAATGATTCACGGCTTGCGTCCAGCGGTACTTCATCGGGCGCTCGACGTCACAGAACAGAATGATCCGATTCTGACCGCTCTGGTTTTCGGCGTAGTGGATATACGTCTCGTCGAAGACCACGGCTTTGCCATCGCGCCAGCTGTATCGCTGACCGTCGACGTCGATGTAGCAGCGATCGTCGTTCGGCGTCACGAGACCCAGGTGATAACGCAGCGACCCGGCGAACGGATCGCGGTGGCGCACGAGGCGGCTGCCGTGCGGCAGTTCGGCAAACATCGCCGCCTTGATCGCCGGGATCTTGCTCACGAGTTCGGTCGTCACCGGGCACAGCGCGTATGCCGAAGGGTGCGCCTTGTCGTACCACTTCAGGTAAAAGCGCTTCCAGCCGCTCTTGAAAAACGAATTGAAGCCGACATCGTCGTACTTGTCGGACGCTTTGATGCGGCTCGCATCGAGCAAGGCAACCGCTTCGGTACGAATCGCTTCCCAGTTCTGCCGCAACGGCTCGAGCTCAGGAAAGTTGTCGGTCTTCAGATACGGTGTCGTCGGCACACGCGAGAACGCGTACATGAACACGTTCAGCGGTGCCAGGAACGTCGAGTGATCGGACAGTTGCCGGAAAAACTTGTGGCGCACCTTGCCTCGCAGATGCACATACAGCGCGCAGGCGGCAATGATTGCCAGTACAACCCATTTCATGGCAGTGCACTTCCAGTTACAGTAAAACCCCGTAATTATAGAAATTTTTGGAAAGACTTACCGACCAGCCCCCAATGCTGACGGCTGACATCACACACCAACGGACGCGAACGCGTCCGATCGCCGTCTATCGCGGCAATTCCGTGACCGCGGCGGCCGACGTCGGCGAAGCCAGCGTTTCGGCCTGCACGCCCTGTCGCGTGAAGGTCATGCGCGTGACGATTTCGAGAATGTCGTAGCGCTGCTTCATCTCTGGGGAAAAGTCGCCGAACGGCGCGCTCGCCTGCACGATCGCCACCGCACGGCGATCCAGATCGCGGTTGCCGGAACCGCGCGTCACCTCCACGCCGGCAACATTCCAGCCGTCCTTGTGATAGCCGAGCCCGCCACGTTGGTTGACGTTGAGCGTAACGATCAACTCGCCGTAGAGGCGTTCGTTGCCGACCTGCGGGAAGTGTTCCGTACCGTAGCGCTCGACCCGATGCCGCAGAGCGTCGAAATATCGGGCATAGGCCACTTCCCGGGTGTTGGCCGTGACTTGACCGCGCTTGGGGCGGGTCTGATAGGCGCGCAACTGCTTGTCGATTTCCGCCTGCAACCGCGCAATCTGCTGGTCGACGTTCCGTTCGTCCAGTCCGTGACCGCGTTGCGCGGCATCGGCCCGGTTGCGCTGGGCCTCGGGCGCTGCCGCATACTGGCTGCGCAGTTGGGTGAGCAACTTCTCCTGCATCGCCTCCAGATCGCTGACGTTACGCTGCATCTGCGCGACCGGAGCACCGTCGCGTTCGACCTCGCGCGACGGCAACGACGAGGTGGCGCGTTCGCCGTCGTGCTCGCCGCCACCCACCAGATTGGCCTGCGCGAGGGCAGTCGCCTTCTCGGGCGCGTGGGACGACTTGGCGTTGACGAGCACGACCTCCAGCGGCGTATCCGCGCTGTGCAGACGAAAACTGTCGGGTGCGACGAAATGCACCGCCAGCGCGAGCAGGTGCACGATGGCCGAAAACACCAGTCCCGTGGCGAGCGGATGCTCGCGCATGAGCCGCCAGCCGCGACGACGCGCCGCGGCTGTGGCGCCGGAGGCCAATGCAGGTTTCAGCACGCGGCGTTTGTCGACGTATCGCGCGGCTGCGCGGCCATCAGCGCGGCCGCCAGCGGCGATGCGTCGGCGGCATCGGGAACATCGGACGCGGCGGCGGCATCGCGACCATCGCCGTCACCGCTACCGGTTCCATCATTGCCGTCGTTGCCTTCGCTACCGTCGCCCCCCTCGGTATTGCTGCCGCCTTCCTCGCCGTTCTGGCCTTCGCCGCCATCGCCCTCACCGCCCTCACCTTCGTCATCGTCGTCGGCCAACGCGGTCTGCCCCGTGCCGAGAACCTGCGCGATGCGCACCGAAATGCCGAGCGTGACGACGTCGAGCGACAGGATATCGAGCATGATCTGCGTGCCGCGCGCATGCGGGCCGAGACCCGGCACGATCAGCGTGAGTGGAATCTCGTTCAGCCGCACCGTGTCGCCCTTGAGCACGCTCGCCTGCACCTGCGAACGGTTCTCCTGGAGCAGCCAGCGCAGGCACCAGTAGCGCTCCATGCGGCTCTGATGCTCCGCGTAGGCGGCATAGGCGGCTTCGAAGCTCGACACCGTAGCGTAGAGATCGGCGTCCTTGGGCTTGAACGGCGCCGCGAGCTTCGCCGTCACGCCGTGGCGCACGCATGCGAGCAGTTGCCACTGGTTGACCAGATCGACGTAACGGCGCAGCGGCGACGTGCTCCACGCGTACTGCTCAACACCGAGCCCTTCATGCGGCGCCGGCGACGTCTGCATGCGCGTGCGATTCACGCCGTAGGCGCGCTGCGCACGGTAGATGCCGGGCACACCGCACTCGGCGAGCAATCGTCCCCAACGGCTGTTCGCGAGAATTGCCATCTCCGCGACGATCAGATCGAGCGGCGCGCCCCGCATGCGCTGCTTGATCTCGACGCGCTCGCCATCGACATAGAAGTTGAAGTCGGTCTTGTTCTGGACTTCCGGACGCAGGCCATAGCCGACCCGCGCCGCCTGACGCTTGTCGTACAGCGACTGTGCGAACGGCCACAGCAGACGGAGTTCTTCCTTGTGCGGATAGTCGCCGCTGCCGTCGGCCAGTGTCTCGGCCGTGATGATCGAGTCGAGCTCGTTGTGTCGAAGGTTCGCGGAAATGGGCACGAGTTCGGCGCGCGTTTCGGTGGCGACGATCTCGTATGTGTCCGCCTTGACGACCACATAGAGCGACAGCGCCGGGCGCGCACCGCCCTCGGCGAGCGTGTAGGCCTCCACCACGGCGTCGGGCAGCATCGTGATCTTCTCGCCCGGTGCGTACACGGTGGACAGCCGTACGCGGGCGATCTCGTCGATGGCGTCGCCGCGCGCGATGCCGAGCGCCGGCGCCGCGATGTGGATCCCCACGCGCATGAGACCGTCCGGCAGCAATTGCACCGACAACGCGTCGTCGATTTCGGTGGTCGTCGAATCGTCGATGGAGAATGCCTGCACGTCGGCCAGCGGAAGCGCTTCGGTCGGTACCGGCGGCACCCCGACGTCCGGGAAGCCGGTACCGCGCGGGAAGTACTCGTAGAGGAACGCCGCCTCGTGATAAGCACGCGGCGACGAAATGCCGCCACAGGCGAGCATCACTTCGGCGTGCGTCTTGCCGAGCGCAATCGCGGCGGCGTCGAGCGCCTTCCATTCGATCGCGTTCTTGTCCGGACGGAACAGCAGGGCCAACTCCTTGCCGCGCAAGGCGTCCGGCAGCGTGCCCGCGATCAGTTGATCGGCGTAGCTTGCCTGCAGCTCGGCCTGCTGTTGCTTGCGGGCAAGACCTGCGAGCGCCGCCTGCAACTGCTCCTGCGGCGCACGCTGATATTGACCGCGGCCCTTGCGGCGGAAGTAGATCGGGGAAGCTTGCAGCGCCAGCGCCAGGCCAGCCTGTTGCGCCGCGCTCGCGCCTTCGCCGAAGTATTCGGCGGCGAGCGCCGGGAAGGGAAATTCTTCGGCGGGCGCGCACTCCCACAGGAAACTCATGTCGATTTCCTGGGCCGCGGCCTGGGCCTGCGCGATCAGCTCGGCGGGCGTGGGCGATTCGAAGCGCAACAGCACGTCGCGTCCCTTGATCTTGCTGCGACGCCCGCCAGGCAGTTCCACCTGATACGACTCGCCCTGCTGCGACAACACCGTGCCGGCCTTGAAGCCGCCGGATTCCTCAAAAAAAATATTCATGAAACAGCCATCGATCGCAATAGGCGATATTGTAGCCCGCCAATGTGTGGCGGTTTAAGGCAGAACGGGCAAACGCGTCATTCGCCGGCGAACGGTCCCGCCGCGCCGGGCGCGGGAGGCACGTCGACGCCGGCAAAGCGCAATACGTCGTCCATGTAATTGGCGAAATCGGAAATCCCGTGGTCGCTCCCCTCGATCAGCGTCAGTTTTGCGCCGGGAAACTTCGCCACCATGTCGCGATAGTCGAGCGTCTGGTCTCCGGTCGCGGCCACGAGGTAATAGCGCTCGGGACGCGTGATCCGCTCCACATCGATCATGCGCAGTTCGTCGAGATGTCGCGGCTCCACGACGATCGTGCCGCCGCCGTGCCACATCGGCTGCTCGCCGAGCCACTTGCCCAGGTCGTCGTACGGACGCGTGGCGGGATTGAGAAGCACCGCGCGGCAACCCAGCTTTTCTGCGAGATACGTTGCGTAATAGCCGCCCAGCGAACTGCCGACGATGGTGAGCTCGTCGGCGCTCACGCCGGTGAGCAGGCGCTGCGCGTCGACGACCGCCGCCAGCGGCGAGGGCGGCAGTTGCGGACAGGCCCACTGGTGGCCGAGCCCGAGCCGATGCATGCGGGCCGCCATCAACTGCGCCTTGAAGGAACGCGGCGACGAACGGAAGCCGTGCAAATAGAGAATCATGAAGCCTCCGGAAGAACATTGTCGGCCGGCGCGTACGCCAGCCACGCGCGAGTCGCGCGGGTACCGCGCCAGTGTCGCTCGAGGGGTTCGAGCGCGCTCGGGTTCACTCAGGCACGCGCCGTCAGCGCGTCGAGCAGCTTCTGGTGAATGCCGCCGAAGCCGCCGTTACTCATCACCACGATCTGGTCGCCGGGTTGTGCCGCCGCACTCACGGCCCGCACGAGACCGTCGATCTCGCTGAACGCCTGGGCACGCGCGCCCAGCGGCGCCAGCGCTTCGGCGAGATTCCAGCCGAGCGCATCCTTGCCCGACGGTGCGCCATAGCCGAAGACGAGATCGGCGTCGGCCAGGCTCGCGGGCAGTTGCGCTTTCATCACGCCGAGCTTCATCGTGTTCGATCGCGGCTCGAGCACCGCCAGGATCCGCGCGCCGCCCGCCCGGCGTCGCAGGCCGGCGAGCGTCGTCTGGATAGCGGTCGGGTGGTGGGCAAAGTCGTCGTAGACGGTCACGCCGTCGGCCACCCCGCGCACTTCCATGCGCCGTTTGACGTTCTGGAACTTGCCCAGCGAAGCCGCCGCCTGCTCCGCCGGCACGCCGACGTGGCGGGCGGCGGCGATGGCCGCGAGCGCGTTCATCCGGTTGTGTTCGCCCTGCAGCGCCCACTTCACCTCGCCGGCGGCCGCCTGACCGTGGTGGACCCAGAACGCTTCCTGCCCGGAGGCGAGCGAATCGTTGGCCTGCGCGACGTGCCAGCCGTCAGCCACACCGAACCGCTCCACCTCGCTCCAGCAACCGCGGGCCAGCACGCGCTCCAGCGCCCCTTCGCGGCCATTGACGATCAGACGGCCCTGCCCGGGAACGGTGCGCACCAAATGATGGAATTGGGTTTCGATCGCATTCAGATCGGGGAAGATGTCGGCGTGATCGAACTCCAGATTGTTCAGAACCGCCGTACGCGGACGGTAGTGGACGAACTTCGAGCGCTTGTCGAAGAACGCCGTGTCGTACTCATCGGCCTCGATCACGAAGAAGTCGCTGTCGGTGAGCCGCGCCGAAATGCCGAAGTTCATCGGCACGCCGCCGACGAGAAAGCCCGGCTGGTAACCGGCGTCCTCCAGAATCCACGTCAGCATCGACGTCGTGGTCGTCTTGCCGTGCGTGCCGGCCACCGCCAGGACCCACTTTTTCGACAGTACGTGCTCACCAAGCCACTGCGGACCGGAGGTGTAAGGCAGATTCCGATTCAGTATCTCTTCCATCAACGCGTTGCCGCGCGACACGACGTTCCCGATCACGAACAGATCGGGCTTGAGTGAGACCTGATCGGCGTCGAAGCCCTCGATCAGGCGAATGCCTTGCGCCTCGAGCTGGGTGCTCATCGGCGGATAGACGTTGGCATCGCAACCCGTGACGGTGTGACCGGCCTGACGCGCGAGGACTGCCAGACCGCCCATGAACGTGCCGCAGATACCAAGAATATGAATATGCATGGATGGGGAGCGTGGTGAGAACGGGTCGGACCCGTACGGGAATCGGGGTAGTGCAAAGCCAAGGGCTCCATTGTACCTGCGGCGAGCCGGGCAACGCCTTTCGGGTATCATCGACGACATGACACGCAAATCCTGGAACGACGCCCAGCGCCTGCGCGAAGAAATTGCGCTGGCGGCCGCCCGCCTCATCGCCGAGGAGGGCGCCGACTACGCTACCGCCAAGCGCAAGGCGGCGAAGCAGATCACGGGCGAGAACCGGGTTGCGGGTGAATTGCTGCCGGATAACGACCAGATCGAAGCCGAAGTGCGGGAATACGTGCAGACGTTCCTTTCCGACACCCAACCGGCCGAGCTGGCCTACCTGCGTGATGTCGCGTTGACGGTCATGACCGAACTCGCCCGCTACCGGCCGTACATCACCGGCGCTGTATACAATGGCACGGCCACGGCGCTATCCGATATCTATCTGCAGGCTTTCTGCGACAACCCGAAGGAAGTCGCCATCGATCTGCTCAATCGCGGCATCGATTACGAAGTCTCCGAAACCCGCCATTTCAATGGCCGGGGCACGGTCGAGACGTTGAGTTTCCTGTGGCGCACCCGCGGTCAGCGCGGTGAGCCGGCCGGCATCCATCTGTCGCTCTACGCGCTCGACGACATGCGCGGCGCGCTCAAGGCAACCGACGGAAATGGGCGAACAGTCCGCACGGACGCCGAGGGCCTGCGCGCGCTCATCGCGGAAACAGAGACCTCGCAGGCCGCGCACAGCGGTTGACATGCGCGCGGATCGCGGCAAGATGGCCTTCATTCGCCACCATTTCTCCGCAATTCGTCGTCGCTTTTCGTTTACCGTACTCTCCGAACTCTTTCGCCTATCTTCATCATCATGGCAAAACGCATTGCGATTCTCTTGATTCTCGCGCTGGTGGGATCGGGGACGGGCTTCTGGTTCGGCCACCGGAATCAGCAGTCGAACGACGCCGCCAACGCCGCGGTCGCGCAGTTACTCGCCACTCGGCTGCCCGACCTGGAGGGCAACGAGCAGGCCGTCTCGCAATGGCGGGGCAAGACGCTCGTCGTGAACTTCTGGGCGCCGTGGTGCGGACCCTGTGTGGAAGAAATGCCGGATCTGCAGGCGCTGGCGACGGAATATGGCAGCAAAAACGTCCAATTCGTCGGGATCGGCATCGATACAGCGCAGAACATGATCGCTTTCGAGCGGAAGGTGAAAGTCGACTATCCGCTGCTGGTCGCAGGTTACGCGGGCACCGATCTGGCGCGCGCCCTCGGCAACAAGGCCGGCGCGTTGCCCTTTACCGTGATCGTCGACACTCGGGGGCGCGTGCATTACGAAAAACTCGGCCGGATCACGTCGGACGAGGTCCGCACGGCCCTCAAGCCGCTGATCTGACCCTATCGGTATCGAGAGCCGCAGCGCGCGTGTTCAGCCGGTCCGTCGCCTGACATCGTGGGAAGCCCCGCCAAGCTTAAGCGGAGCGGGACTGTTTTTCACCCCACTGGACAAAATCGACCAACTGGCGTTTAATTGCGCCCAATTTCGTGAATTTTGATTCGCCGATGCCTCACCGCATTCTCGTGCTCCATGGCCCAAACCTGAACCTGCTCGGTACTCGCGAGCCGGAAGTGTACGGTCGCACGACGCTGGCCGACATCGACCAGGCGCTGGATACGGAGGCCAAGGCGGCCGGCGCGGAAGTGGTGACATTCCAGAGCAATCACGAAGGTGCGCTCGTTGACCGGATTCAGGCGGCGCGCGGTGAGTCGATCGACTTCATCGTCATCAATCCGGCGGCTTACACCCATACCAGCGTGGCCATCCGCGACGCGCTGGCCGGTGTCGGCATCCCGTTCGTCGAGGTCCATCTCTCGAACGTTCATGCGCGCGAAGCCTTCCGGCATCACTCGTACTTTTCCGATATCGCGCAAGGTGTGATCTGCGGCCTGGGCTGGCGCGGCTACGTCTACGCACTCGATTTTGCCCTGCGGCGCCTCGCCGGCGGGTAGTCCTTTCATCCCCTATCTCCCCTCGCGGGGCGCTGCCCCGCGTCGATACAGAATCAAGGAGCTTCCTTCATGGATTTGCGCAAACTCAAGACGTTGATCGACCTCGTGGCCGAATCGGGTATTTCCGAGCTCGAAGTCACCGAAGGCGAAGGCAAGGTCCGCATCGTCAAGGCGCCGCCCCAGGTGATCGCCGCGCCGATGCAGATGGCCATGCCGGCCGCCGCGCCGCAGGTCGCCGCGCAAGCTCCTGTCGCGGCCGCCGCTGCGCCGGCCGCGCCCGCCGCCCCGGCACAGCCGCAGGGTCACGTCGTGACGTCGCCGATGGTCGGCACGTTCTATCGTGCACCGTCGCCGGGCGCCGATGCGTTCGTGCAAGTCGGCGACTCGGTCAAGGAAGGCCAGACGCTGTGCATCATCGAAGCGATGAAGCTGCTCAACGAGATCGAGTCGGACAAGGCAGGCGTGATCAAGGAAATCCTCGTCGAGAACGGTCAGGCCGTGGAATACGGTCAACCGCTGTTCGTGATCGGCTAATGCCGGTTGTCGGACGCCGGGGCTGCCACGCGACAGCGCGCGGCGTCCGGCCCCGCTCCTCTCCCCTTACGGGCAGGACTGCACATAATGTTTGAAAAAATCCTCATCGCCAACCGCGGCGAAATCGCTCTGCGCATTCAGCGCGCGTGCCGTGAGATGGGCATCAAGACCGTTGTCGTCTACTCCGAAGCCGACAAGGACGCGAAGTACGTGAAGCTCGCCGACGAGTCGGTCTGTATCGGCCCGGCGCCCTCGGCCCAGAGTTACCTCAATATGCCGGCGCTCATCAGCGCGGCGGAAGTCACCGACGCCCAGGCCATCCACCCCGGCTACGGCTTTCTTTCGGAAAACGCCGACTTCGCCGAGCGCGTCGAGCAATCGGGCTTCACTTTCATCGGCCCGCGTCCCGACACTATCCGCCTGATGGGCGACAAGGTCTCGGCCAAGCAGACCATGATCAAGACCGGCGTGCCGTGCGTGCCGGGTTCGGAAGGCGCGTTGCCCGACGATCCGAAGGAGATCGTGCGCATTGCACGCCAGATCGGCTATCCGGTGATCATCAAGGCCGCAGGCGGCGGCGGCGGTCGCGGCATGCGCGTGGTGCACACCGAAGCCGCGCTGGTGAACGCCGTCAACATGACGCGTGAAGAGGCCGGCCGTGCTTTCGGCAACCCGGAAGTCTATATGGAGAAGTTCCTCGAGAACCCGCGCCATATCGAAATCCAGGTGCTCGCCGACAAGCACAAGAACGCCGTCTGGCTGGGCGAGCGCGACTGCTCGATGCAGCGTCGTCACCAGAAGGTGATCGAAGAGGCGACCGCGCCGCTGATTCCGCGCCGTCTGATCGAGCGCATCGGCGACCGTTGCGCCGACGCTTGCAAGAAGATGGGCTACGTGGGCGCCGGTACGTTCGAATTCCTGTACGAGAACGGCGAGTTCTACTTCATCGAGATGAACACCCGCGTGCAGGTCGAACACCCGGTCACGGAAATGATCACCGGCATCGACATCGTGCAGGAACAGATCCGCATCGCGGCTGGTGAAAAGCTTGCCTACCGTCAGCGCGACATCCAGTTCCAGGGTCACGCCATCGAGTGCCGCATCAACGCCGAAGATCCGTTCAAGTTCACGCCGTCGCCGGGGCGCATCACGTCCTGGCACATGCCGGGCGGCCCCGGCATTCGCGTCGACTCGCACGCCTACAACGGCTACTTCGTGCCGCCCAACTACGATTCGATGATCGGCAAGCTGATCGCCTACGGTGCAACGCGCGAGCAGGCCATCCGCCGCATGCGCGTGGCGCTGTCGGAAATCGTGATCGAAGGTATCCAGACGAACATCCCGCTGCACCGGGAACTGATGCTCGACGCCAAGTTCGTCGAAGGCGGCACGAGCATTCACTATCTGGAACACAAGCTGGCGCAGAAGTCTGCCGTCGGCGGCAATTAAGCATCAATTGAAGCAGGAACCGCTCGCCATGTATCGCGAAATCGTCGTTGAAGTTGCCCGCGCCCAAGCCGAGGCCCTGTCGGACGCCCTGCTCGATCTGGGCGTGCTGTCGGTGTCCGTGGAGGACGCGGACGCCGACACGCCCGACGAGCAACCGATGTTCGGCGAGCCGGGCCTCACCCCGAAGGACACCGCGTGGCAACGCTCGCGCGTGGTGGCCCTCGTGGGCGAGGACCAGGACGCCGCCGTGCTGCTCGCGGCGGCCGTCAACGAGCTCGGCCTCGGCGAGTCGCCGGCGTTTGCGCTGCGCGACGTCGAGGAGCAGGACTGGGTGCGTCTGACGCAATCGCAGTTCGAGCCGATGCAGATCGGCCAGCGCATCTGGGTCGTGCCATCCTGGCACGACGCGCCGGATGCCGACGCCCTGGTGCTCGAGCTCGATCCGGGTCTGGCGTTCGGCACCGGCAGCCACCCGACCACGCGTCTTTGCATGGAATGGCTCGAGCAGCACGTGCAGCCCGGACAGTCGTTGCTCGACTATGGCTGCGGCTCGGGCATTCTGGCCATTCTGGCTCGCAAGTGCGGCGCGGATCCTGTCGTCGGCATCGATATCGACCCGCAGGCGGTCGAATCGGCCCGCTACAACAGCGAACGCAATCACGCACCGGTCGAATACGGGCTGCCCGACGATCTGCGTGACGGTCAATTCGATATCGTGGTCGCGAACATCCTGTCGAATCCCCTCAAGCTGCTCGCGTCGATGTTGACGTCGCGCGTAGCGCCGGGGGGACGGCTCGCGCTGTCGGGCGTGCTGGAGCGACAGGCCGACGAAGTGATCGCGGCCTACGCGCCCTATATGAAGATGTCGGTCTGGCGCGCTCACGACGGCTGGGTCTGCCTGCACGGGCAGGCCGCCAGCTGAGCCGACGACGACGCGACGACTCCCATGAACCAGTCCTCGCGCGTTCTCGCCACTCGCTGCCCCCACTGTCATACCGTCTTTCGCGTCGTCGGGGATCAACTCAAGCTGCGCGACGGCCTCGTGCGCTGCGGCCACTGTCACGAAGTGTTCGACGGGCGCGCCTATCTGTGCGAGCCGCCGAACGATGAGGCTGGCTCCCCGGCCGCGGGCATCCAGCCAGCAGCGGAAGTTGCACGCAACACGCCAGCAAGCGTTGCAAACGCCGTCGACGCCGGCAATCTCGCACAAACTGCCGACGCCACCCCCGCCCCGGCGGTCGCGTCCCGGACCGCGGACAACACCGACACGTCGGTCGCTTCGACACAAGGCGCCAGTTCCGGCGGCGAGAAGCGGCCGATTCCGGAAATGCTCACGCCCACGGCCATTGCCGCGCTGCTCGGTACGCCCGACGAAAGCCGCGCTCAGATGCAGCACGGCCCAGGTCGCTATCTCGACGACGATCCCGCCGCGCTGGACGCTCCCACATCCGCGCCGGCTCACACCACGGCACAGACGTCGTCCGGCAGCGCCGAACGCGCTGGGCGCCCGCGCGCCGCGCGCGTGGTCTGGCGCGTGCTGCTCACGCTGACGATCGTGGGCCTGCTTGCGCAATGGGCGTGGCTCGAGCGCGCGGGGCTCGTCGACCGCATTCCGGCATTGCGCGGCGTATTCGCGGCAGTGGGCCGTCCGCTGCACGTGACGGTGGCGCCGCCCCGTCAGCCGGACATGATCCAGATTTCGAGCGTCACGCTCGTGACCGATGAACCGGGCGCGAGCGACGCGATGGTCGGCGCGACGGCCGATACGGCATCGGGTGTGAGCGTCGCAAGCGACGTTTCGTCCTCACCCGGCGACACCGTGCCGATGACGCTCACCGTCTTCATTCGCAATCAGGCCGATTACACGCTCGCCTGGCCGTCGCTCGAGCTGACGCTGTCGGACATCGACGGCAAGCCGGTCGTGCGACGGGTTTTCGGCGCCGACGACTACGTCACCGATGCCTCGTTGCGCGATGCTGGGATGGCGCCACGCAACGAGCGCACGATTCGGTTACGATTGTCGGCGCAGGCTGCGCTAGCCAGTAACTATCGGGTGCTCGCGTTCTATCCTTGAAACGCGATGCCACACTCAACCTAGGAGATATCGATGTCCCAAGTCACGCTCGGGGGCAACCCCATCGAAGTTGACGGCCAGTTCCCGCAGAAGGGGCAGACCGCACCGGCCTTCAAGCTGGTCAACGCCAAGCTGCAGGACGTCTCGCTCGACGACTTCGCCGGCAAGCGCAAGATCCTCAACATTGTGCCGAGCCTCGACACGCCGACCTGCGCTACGTCTACCCGCAAGTTCAACGAAGCAGCCAGCAAGCTCGAGAACACCGTCGTGCTCGTCATTTCGGCCGATCTGCCGTTCGCGATGAGCCGTTTCTGCGCCACCGAAGGGCTGACCAACGTCGTTACGCTGTCGACCATGCGCGGCCGTGATTTCCTCAAGGACTACGGTGTGGCGATCTCCACCGGCCCGCTCGCCGGCGTTGCGGCCCGCGCCGTCGTGGTGCTCGACGCGGACAACCGTGTCATCCACGCCGAACTCGTGCCGGAAATCAAGAACGAGCCGAACTACGACGCGGCACTCGCCGCCAAGGCGTAAGCCATTGCCGTTCGGTCCGGTGTGCTCACGCGCCTGCACACCGGCATCGTGATTTCGCTGGTGCGAATCGAAACGCTTCGGCGCTTCTCGATACACGTCGCAGTGCGTCGATGTCCGCCGGCAGCGTTTCCCCGTTTCTCCGGCTTCTTCGGTGTCGCCGGTTTCCGCCAGATGGCGCCGCTTCCTCTGTGACGACTGGGCGAAGTGGCGCCCACACCGCGGCCGCCTGTCGAGACTTGCAGCCCCCCAACACCTTTCGCAAGGATCTATCCCGTGACTACCGTGATCTGCGGCTCGCTCGCCTACGACAACATCATGACGTTCGAAGGCCGCTTCGGCGAGCACATCCTGCCTGATCAGGTGCATATCCTGAACGTCAGCTTCCTGGTGCCGACGATGCGCCGCAATTTCGGCGGCTGCGCGGGCAACATCGGCTACAGCCTCCACCTGCTCGGCGGCAAGCCGCTCGTCATGGCCACGGTCGGCGAAGATGGCGCTGCCTACCTCGAGCGCTTCCAGTCGCTCGGCATGACGACCGAATTCGTGCGCACCGTGACCGGCAGCATGACCGCCAACGCGATGATCACGACCGATCTGGACAACAACCAGATCACCGCCTTCCACCCGGGCGCAATGATGTTCTCGGCGCAAAACCGCGTGGCCGATGCGAAGGGCGCCAAGCTCGGCATCGTCGCCCCGGACGCCCCCGACGCCATGCTCACCCACGCCGAAGGTTTCGCCGCCGCCGGAGTACCCTTCGTGTTCGACCCGGGTCAGGGCCTGCCGCTCCTCTCGCCCGAGGCGCTTCGCCGCATGGTGGAACTCGCTACGTATCTTGCGGTCAACGACTACGAAGCCAAGCTCCTCGCCACGAAGACCGGCTGGTCGATGGAAGACCTGCAGTCGCGTGTCGAGGCACTTGTCGTCACGCGCGGAGAGCACGGGGCTCTGATCTTCGCCGGCGGCAAGCAGCACGACATTCCTGCCGTGGCCGCCAAGCGTGTCGTCGACCCCACCGGCTGCGGCGACGCATTCCGTGGCGGTCTGCTCTATGGCATCGAAAAGGGTCTCGACTGGCCGACCACCGGCCGCCTGGCCAGCCTGATGGGTTCGCTCAAGATCGCCGAGCAGGGCCCGCAGACTTATGCACCCACGCGCGCCGAAATCGACGCGCAATACGAAGAAGCGTTCGGCCACCGCTTCGAGTGATTTTATAAAGGCACAACGATGGCACGACTGACCACACCGCTAATCCTTCTCGCCGCCGCGGCTTCGCTCTCCCTGTCCGCCTGCACGGCGTTCGGTCCGAGCAACTCCGCGAGCGTCTACAGCAGCCGTCAGGCACAACGTGAACAGGTCGTACGCATGGGCACGGTCGAGTCGGTTCGTCCGGTCACGATCGACAGCAGCAATGGCGAACCGGGCATTCTCGGCATCGCGGGCGGCGGCGCGCTCGGCGCCATCGGCGGCAGCGCCATCGGTGGCGGCCGCGGTTCGATCGCGACGGGTATCGTCGGCGGTTTGCTGGGTGCGGTTGCCGGGCAAGCCATCGAGAACCGCATGAGCAAGAAGGCCGGCCTGGAAATCACCGTGCGGCTCGACAACGGCGAACTGCGTGCGATCACGCAGGATGCCGACGAGGCCTTCCAGCCGGGCCAGCGCGTACGCTTGCTCTCGAGCGGTGGCGTGACGCGCGTGACGCACTGACCACTGGCGCTTCGGTATTATTCGGTACGGCAGGCGCAACGAACGCGATGCGCTGGCAATGAGGCGGCAAGGGAGCGAGGCGAGATTGCTTCGCCTCACTCCGCATCTCGACGGGCGACACATGTCGCCCGTTTTTCATTGGGGCGGTATGGACGCGGCATGGGTGAGGCCCATGAAAAAACCCGCTGTGACACCTAAGCATCACAGCGGGTTTCGGATCGAGTAGGCCTACTCGATCAAAAGACACCGAAGTGCCTTGGTTCCTGCATCGGCACTCGAATTACGGACGGCTGCCGGTCGGGAACGGCCATGCCGCTGCCGGGTTCAGTGCCGTCTTTGCTGCAGCCGGAGCCGCTGCGGGAGCAGCAGCAGCGGCAGGCTTGGCGGCGACCTTCTTCGCAGCAGGCTTCTTGGCAGCGGCCTTCTTCGCAGCGGGCTTCTTGGCAGCAGCCTTCTTCGCAGCAGGCTTCTTGGCGGCAGCCTTCTTCGCAGCAGGCTTCTTGGCAGCAGCCTTCTTCGCAGCCGGCTTCTTGGCGGCAGCCTTCTTGGCAGCAACCTTCTTCACTGCCTTCTTGGCTGCCGGCTTCTTGGCGGCGACTTTCTTGACCGCGGCCTTCTTGGCCGCCGGCTTCTTGGCGGCAACCTTCTTCACTGCCTTCTTGGCTGCCGGCTTCTTAGCGGCAACCTTCTTCACTGCTGCCTTCTTGGCGACCGGCTTCTTCGCCGCGGCCTTCTTGGCTGCCGGCTTCTTGGCGGCAACCTTCTTCACTGCTGCCTTCTTGGCGACCGGCTTCTTGGCGGCCACGGCCTTCTTGGCGACGGGCTTCTTGGCAGCAGCCTTCTTGGCTGCGGGTTTTTTCTTAGCAGTAGTAGCCATCACATTACTCCTTAACGTAAGAGATCACTCAAACAAACCACCTGAGAAGGAAACCCGACCACCGCGCGGCGAACCGCCGGCGAGCGGGCTATTCATCGGCGTACGCATCGGACATCGACGGCTTACGCTAATGAATTCGGCGCTGCGCGCATGATGCGGACCGTGTGTGCTCACGCGCGCAAAAAAATTGCCGGCGACATTGCCGCCAGCAATTCGATTGTCTTGAGAAGGGGGATTCGCCAGATTCTTCGGGGGGTAGCTTGCCTGTCCCGTCATCGGGATGGAGGAGATTGCGATAGCGGATAAGCGATACTGCTTGCTATGCACCAAGGTTTTTACGCTCCGTAACTACCAGCTCTCTGTCGCGGGAGGAAAGCGATGCACGCTTTCGTGTGTTCATCGAGACTGCAATTTATTTGAGCGAATAATAATTCTTTTGTGATGCGATGTTAATACTTTGCGCACAAAAAAGCGCACATCAATCGCAATGAAGAAGTCAATCTGTTGTATTTGATGCACAGCGCACTCGCATGTCGATGTGCGCGACGCGCTCACGAAGCGTTCGTCTCGACGCGTGGGCGAGGATGATGTGCGTGACCTGCGCGTTCTCTTCTGCTTCTCTTGCTACCAGTCACACGTGCGCCGCACGCACACATCACCCTCTTGAAAGCCGCATGGCTGCTGGCTTTGCAGCCAGCAGCCCATTTCTTCGAATTGCTTAGTCCCAGCTCAGTGCGCCACCGGTCTGGTACTCGATCACTCGCGTCTCGAAGAAGTTGCGCTCCTTCTTCAAGTCGATCATCTCGCTCATCCACGGGAACGGATTCTCTTCGTTCGGATAGAGCGCTTCGAGACCGATCTGGGCGCAACGACGGTTCGCGATGAAGCGCAGATAGCTCTTGAACATGCCCGCGTTCAGGCCGAGCACGCCGCGCGGCATCGTGTCTTCGGCGTAGCGGTACTCCAGCTCGACAGCCTTCAGGAACAGATTGCGGATCTCTTCGCGGAACTCCGGCGTCCACAGGTTAGGGTTTTCCAGCTTCACCTGGTTGATCAGGTCGATGCCGAAGTTGCAGTGCATCGACTCGTCGCGCAGGATGTACTGATACTGCTCTGCGGCGCCGGTCATCTTGTTCTGGCGGCCCAGCGCGAGGATCTGCGTGAAGCCGACGTAGAAGAACAGGCCTTCCATGATGCAGGCGAACACGATCAGCGAGCGCAGCAGCTTCTGGTCGGCTTCCTGCGTGCCGGTCGTGAACGACGGGTCGGCCACCACCTCGATGAACGGCAGCAGGAACTCGTCCTTGTCGCGAATCGACGGCACTTCGTGATACGCGTTGAAGATCTCGCCCTCGTCCAGGCCCAGGCTCTCGACGATGTATTGGTAAGCGTGCGTGTGGATCGCCTCTTCGAACGCCTGGCGCAGCAGGAACTGGCGGCACTCAGGCGCCGTGATGTGGCGGTAGGTGCCCAGCACGATGTTGTTCGCGGCGAGCGAGTCGGCCGTCACGAAGAAGCCGAGGTTGCGCTTGATGATGCGTCGCTCGTCTTCCGTCAGGCCGTTCGGATCCTTCCACAGGGCGATGTCGCGCGACATGTTGATTTCCTGCGGCATCCAGTGGTTCGCGCAACCGGCCAGATACTTTTCCCAGGCCCACTTGTACTTGAAGGGCACCAGTTGGTTCACGTCCGTCGTGCCGTTGATCACGCGCTTGTCGGAAGCGCTCACGCGGCGCGTGGACTGCGAGGCGATCACATTCGGGGTATCCCCTTGCGTGCCGAGAATGTTCGGCTCCGGCGAGAGGGATGCCGCCGGTGCGGCAGGTTTGGCGATGGAGGTGTCTTCTTCCCAGTTCAGCATAGGGTCTCAGTCCGTTCAGGTTGATGCGATACACGCGAGAGCGCGCATCGCCGAAGTGACAGATCAGCCGTTCGCGTGCGAAGGCCGACAAAAAACTTGCGATCCGGCGGCCGGCAACCTTTCGCCAACCGCGCGAAATTCGCCAGGGGTCGTGCCGTGTTTCGAGGGTGACGCAGATGCGCAATTGCGCTGTTCTGAACAACGATGCCGACGCGAGAGCTGCCGCAACATCCTCACCCCCCGACGTCGAATTGGATGACTCCAATTTAGCACAATTACGTCACTCATTCCAGCTAATGACACTAGATATAGTGTCGCAGTGCACGACAAACACTATACCTAGTGTTTTCGTCGGTTCCCCTGATTGACGTCATCCGGCACTGCGGGACCGGCATCTTGCCACGAATCGGCCGCTCGCGACAGCCTGCCCGGGCTCATCGCGAGGGGGGGCGCACGCACTTGCGACAGCCGCCGGGTCCTCGTCGCGGCATTGGCGTATCCTGTGCGGCAAGCGTCACCGCACAGCGAACCAGGACAACAGATTCCGGCGCGCGCCATCTTCGACGCAGACGAAGGAGAGACCCACCATGACTTCCCCAGACGCCGACGGCGCACGCGCGAGAACGCCCGCCACCGGCCCGACGCCGCTCACGCTCACGCCCGGCAAACCGATCCGCCTGACGGCTGGCACATTGATTGCCGAGATCCAGCCCGGCTGCGGCGCACGACT
The DNA here is from genome assembly GCF_000815105.2 of Pandoraea pulmonicola. Classification (NCBI taxonomy): domain Bacteria; kingdom Pseudomonadati; phylum Pseudomonadota; class Betaproteobacteria; order Burkholderiales; family Burkholderiaceae; genus Pandoraea; species Pandoraea pulmonicola. The sequence continues at coordinate 5,178,880 of NZ_CP010310.2, forward strand.
TTCGCGACTGAGCCGGCGCGACACGCGCGGCGACGTCTTCGACTATCTCGTGCCGCTCGGCAACGAGCCGTTTCCTTCGGACGAATGGCCAAAAGCCGGCGCGTTCCCGATGTTGCCGTATACCAATATGTTGCGCGACGACACGCTGCATTGGCAGGGACGCGCCATCACCGTGCGCGAGGCGCCGGCGGCATCCAGTTCGCTGCACGGCTGGGGACTGCGCCGTGCGTGGGAAGTCGTCGACGAGAGTCCTCACTGCTGCGTGCTGCAGCTCGACAGCCCCGCGCAGACGGAGTGGCCCTGGCACTATCAGGCCTACCTCTCGGTGACGCTCGACCCCCAGGGCGTCGACATGCAACTCTCGATCACCCATCTGTCGACGGGCGACATGCCTGCCGGACTCGGCCTGCACCCATACTTCCGGTGGCCGGCGGGTGCACGCCTCACCTTCGAATCGGAGGCCGTCTGGCGTTCGCCCTCCGAGGACATTCGCTGGCCGAGCGAGCAACGCGTACACGTCGGCGCCATCGAGGTGGTTTCCGTGGGCGGCGGACTCGATACCGAGGGCCGCTCCACCTGGTTCGCCGAAGTCCCGACGGACACCGGCCGCTTCGATGCGCGCATCGACTACGCCGGCGGCCTGCGCTCGGCCACCGTGCGCAGCGAGGACGCAGCGTGGCTCGTCGTCCATTCGCCGGCTGGGCGTCCGTACCTGTGCCTGGAGCCGTCGACGCATCGTGTGGGCGAGTTCGACGAGGATCACGCCGTCGTGCCGCACGGTGAGACGCTCAGCCTCTCCATGCGGATCGACCTGACCTGAGGCGGACGGCACCCCACGTCGCTGGACGTCGCCCGACACCGCCAGGCGCATGCCGTCCCAAAGAAAAAACCCCGTCGGCCCGCAAGGGCGACGGGGTTTTCCGCGTGTGCCGGGCACCGCACGCGGCACCACGGCAGACTCGGCTTACTGGCAAGCCTCGCACTCTTCGAAGCCGGGATCGCCCGGACGCATCGTGCAGACAGCGCCTTCGGCTTCCGGCATCGGCTGGGCCAGCGGCGAAGTCGGTTCGGCCGAGAAGCCGCCCGATACACCGCCCGAGCTCGGTACTGCGTTGAGCGCACCGTGGCTCACCGTCGACTTCTCGACGTGCGTGGCCGCCATCGTACGGAGGTAGTACGTGGTCTTCAGCGCACGCGTCCAGGCCAACTTGTACGTCTCGTCGAGCTTCTTGCCCGAAGCGCCCGCCATGTAGATGTTGAGCGACTGCGCCTGATCGATCCACTTCTGACGACGCGACGCCGCCTCGACCAGCCACTTCGGCTCGACTTCGAACGCCGTGGCGTAGATCTCGCGCAGGTCGGCCGGCACGCGGTCAATACGCGAGAGCGAGCCGTCGAAGTACTTCAGGTCGGCGACCATCACTTCGTCCCACAGGCCGCGAGCCTTCAGATCGCGCACCAGATACTCGTTGACCACCGTGAATTCGCCCGACAGGTTCGACTTCACGTACAGGTTCTGGAACGTCGGCTCGATACAGGCGGACACGCCGATGATGTTCGAGATCGTCGCGGTCGGTGCGATCGCCACGCAGTTCGAGTTGCGCATGCCGTGAGCGGCGATATGCTTGCGCAGGCTGTCCCAGTCGAGCGTGGCCGACATGTCGACGTCCACGTAACCACCGCGTTCTTCGGCCAGCAGCTTGAGCGAGTCTTGCGGGAGGATGCCGCGATCCCACAGCGAACCCTTGTACGACGAATACTGACCACGTTCCTTGGCCAGCTCGGTCGACGCCCAGTAGGCGTAGTAGCACACGGCTTCCATCGAACGGTCGGCGAACTCGACGGCGGCGTTCGATGCGTACGGCGTACGCAGCAGGTGCAGGCAGTCCTGGAAGCCCATGATGCCCATGCCCACCGGACGATGATGCAGGTTCGAATTGCGCGCCTTCGCCACCGCGTAGTAGTTGATGTCGATGACGTTATCGAGCATGCGCATCGCCACGCGAATGGTGCGCTGCAGCTTCTCGTGATCGAGCTCGTAACCGTTCGCGGTCTGCTTCATGTGCGCCACGAGGTTCACCGAGCCGAGGTTGCACACGGCGATTTCGGTCTCGCTCGTGTTGAGCGTGATTTCCGTGCACAGGTTCGACGAATGCACCACGCCCACGTGCTGCTGCGGCGAGCGGATGTTGCACGGATCCTTGAACGTGATCCACGGATGGCCGGTTTCGAACAGCATGCCCAGCATCTTGCGCCAGAGCGCCTGCGCCGGCACCTTCTTGAACAGCTTGATCTCGCCGCGCGCGGCCTTGTCTTCGTAGGCCGTGTACGCCTGTTCGAAGGCCTTGCCGTATTTGTCGTGCAGGTCCGGGCAGGTCGAGGGCGAGAACAGCGTCCATTCGCTGCCCTCCATCACGCGCTTCATGAACAGATCGGGAATCCAGTTCGCCGTGTTCATGTCATGCGTACGGCGACGGTCGTCACCCGTGTTCTTGCGCAGTTCCAGGAATTCTTCGATGTCCAGGTGCCACGTTTCCAGATAGGCGCACACGGCGCCCTTGCGCTTGCCGCCCTGGTTCACGGCCACGGCCGTGTCGTTGACCACCTTCAGGAACGGCACCACACCCTGGCTCTTGCCGTTCGTGCCCTTGATGTGCGAGCCGAGCGCGCGAACCTGCGTCCAGTCGTTGCCCAGACCGCCGGCGAACTTCGAGAGCAGCGCGTTTTCCTTGAGCGCTTCGTAGATGCCCTCCAGGTCGTCCGAGACGGTCGTCAGGTAGCACGACGAGAGCTGCGAGCGGCGCGTACCCGAGTTGAACAACGTCGGGGTCGAGCTCATGAAGTCGAAGCTCGACAGGATCTGGTAGAACTCGATCGCGCGGGCTTCACGCTCGACTTCGTTCAGCGCCAGGCCCATCGCCACACGCATATAGAACGCCTGCGGCATTTCGATGCGGTGACCGTCGATGTGCAGGAAGTAACGGTCGTACAGCGTCTGCAGGCCCAGGTAGTTGAACTGCAGATCGCGCGAGGCGTCGAGCGCGGCGCCCAGCTTGGCCAGATCGAACGAGAGCAGTTGCTCGTCGAGCAACTCGGCTTCGACGCCCTGCTTGACGAAGCGCGGGAAATACTCGATGTAGCGAGCCGGCATTTCGGCCTGCGGTACTTCTTCGCCGAGAATCTCGCGGCGGATCGTGTGCATCAGGATACGTGCGGTGACCTGGCTGTAGGCCGGTTCCTTCTCGATCAGGGTACGCGAGGCGAGGATCGCCGAATCGTAGACCTGCGACAGCGGCACGCCGTCGTACAGGTTCTTGATGGTCTCGGCCAGGATCGGCTCGGCGTCGACTTCGCTGCCGAGGTTTTCGCAGGCCGCCTGCACCACACCGCGCAATGCGGCCATGTCGAGCGGGTGGCTCACGCCGTTGTCGGTGACATGCAGCACCGGCGCGGCGGGGGCGGCGGTCTCCGGCTTTGCCTCGCCCGCATGAGCACGCTCTTGCGAACGTTTTTCACGGTAGAGCACGTAGGCGCGCGCCACATTGTGTTCGCCTTCGCGCATGAGCGCGAGTTCGACCTGATCCTGAATGTCTTCGATGTGGAACGTACCGCCGTTCGGGCGGCTGCGCACCAATGCGCGCACGACGTTCTGCGTCAGTTGTTCCACGAGTTCGCGAACACGCGCCGAAGCCGCACCCTGACCGCCATTTACGGCCAGGAACGCCTTCGTCACGGCGATCGCGATCTTCGACGGCTCGAAACCCACCACCGCGCCGTTGCGTCGAATCACTTTGTAGTCGGCGTTGGTCGCCGGCTCGAATGCGCCCGTCGTCTGGGGCGCCGACGCACCCGTGCCATTGCCGGCATTCGCCGCAGGCGTCGGGTTCGGGCGGGTGAGGTTTTCGTTGGTCTGCATGTAAAAACTCCCGTTCCAATGAGATGGTGCTGTTAGCGCGTCTCTACCAGTTTTACTGCCGGCAAAAATACGCCCTGGGGGGCGCCGATGGAGCGAAGTGCTGAACACAGCACGACCGACTGACGGCCAAGGGTTCGAGATGTCCGCTGCATGGCTTCGCTGCTGTGCCGCCTGCGCAAAACGCCGCGGGACGAGCACGGTATTGATGGTTTTGCTTCCGGCGCCGATCTCCACATCAACCACTAGATATAGTGGTCAGCACCCGAATTGGCACTAAGTATAGTGGAGATGACGCACTCCGCAAACCCAAAAATTTCTTCTACCGGGAAGGCCCGTGGCACCGCCGTGTCAAGCAAAACCTACCCGGGTATGGGGATTAATCGGGGATTAATCGGTCGGCTGAAACGGCAACGCCGCCGCGCTCAGTCCCGCCATCCTGCGCAAGCGCCGCCACTCGAAGTGCGGACCCGGATCCGTCTTGCGCCCCGGCGCTATATCGGCATGTCCGGCCACGGCTTGAATCGGATAACGCTCACGCAACAAGCGCGTGAGCGCTGCCAGCGTTGCGTACTGCGCTGCCATGAACGGCACGTCGTCGGTGCCTTCCAGTTCCACGCCGACCGAAAAATCGTTGCAGCGCACGCGTCCCTCGAACGACGACGCCCCGGCGTGCCACGCCCGCGCATCGCACGACACGAACTGCTGCAAGGCACCATCGCGCCGCACGAGAAAATGCGACGACACATGCACGCCACGGATCTCGTCGAAGAACGGATGCGCATCGTGATCGAGACGATTCTGAAAGAACGCCGCGATCTCGGGGCCACCGAACTGTCCCGGCGGCAACGATATGTTGTGCACGACGAGCAGGTCGATCGGCATGCCCTGCGGCCGGGCATCGAAGTTCGGCGACGGCAGATGCTCCGCTTCGCACACCCAGCCCTTGCCGTCGAGCGTGAAGACGGGCAGTCGGTCCGGTGCGTTCATGCGTCACCTCGCGGCGACGTCGCAACGCGCACGGACGCGCACGCAACGACGCGGTCGCATGAGCGATACACACGATACGAACGACACGGGTAACAGCGCCGGTGCGCAACCTTAGGGGACGCAGATGACTGGAGCATGACGGGCACAGCGAACTCCCGTAGAGCGAGGGGAGGCATTGTAGCCCACTTGGCGTAACGCCGCCGCCGGGCGCCCACACCTCCCAAAGAAGAAGCCCCTCGCCGAACTTGACCGAGAGGCTTCCATGGGCGTGACCACGCCCGGGGATGGCGTCGACTCGTGTCGTACGACACGCGCACCATCCCGCGCCGCTCACAGGGGCGGCGCCAAGGGCCGTTGCCGGCCGGTGAAACCTGTTGTTGCCTCGTCGAATCCGTCACCTCACGCCGTCTGCGCCAATCAGGGGAACGCCGGAATGGCGGCTTCCACGCCTTCCATGTGAGCTTCCGGGTGATGCGCCTTGAGCATCTCGCGGATCTCGTCCACCCGCCCCTCGCGCACATCCACCATCAGCAGGATCATGCCGCGCTCGAGCGGCTCGCGAAACGCCTTGAGTCGCGAGTTCGGCACCGACACGCCGATCATGCTCGACACCCAGGCGCCGAAGAGCGCGCCGAGCGGCGCCGTCACGATCATCAGTTCCCACTGGGGGCGCGTACCCACGATGGGGAAAAACGCGGCGACCGCACCGACGGCCAGCCCACAGAACCCACCGATCACGAGCCCGGCTTCCGCGCCGTGCACGATATCGGAGGTCTGAAGCAGGTTCGCCTCGTGCAGTCCCTCCAGGTCCATTTCGTCACGTGCCATGAAGTGGATGTGACGTTCCTCGACCCGGGCGAGCAGCAAGTCGCTCATCGTGCGCTGCGCACTGGCCAGATCGGGAAGAAGGAAATACATCCGTCTGCGCATTAGCATATTGCGCCTCCTGTCATCGCCCCTTCCCCTGTGTTTGTCGCTCTTCTTTTAGAAGGGGTCAGTAACTGAGTTTTAGTGCATGGGACAGGCATGCGCAAGGCGCTGTCGCGGCGTTGCCTTGCCGATCGCGACGGAATCTGCGGAATCGATGCGCGGACGGTTCGCGCGAGCGGCGTTAGACGCGGTGTTCACGCGTGAGATAGGCATCCCGATGCGTGCCGCTGCAAAAGTGCGTGCCACCGGCGCCGACGACGGATTCGCTCTCGGGAAGATAGGTCTGGCATTCGTCGCAGCGCACCATGCGCTCAGCCGGCGGCAGCGATTGCTGCGCCGTGGCGCGCGCATCGTTGGACGACGATGAACGCTTGCGCTCGGCTTCGCGCTTGCGCTCGTTATGACGCATCCACCAGGTGCCGCCGATCAACAGCAGCAGTAACAGAAGAATATTGCGCATCGCGCTTCAGCTCTCCGTCATGCGATGCAGCACCACCTCAAGAACGAAGCGAGAACCGACATACGCCAGCAACAGCGCCACGAACGACGCCAGAACCCAACGCAGCGCGACCTTGCCGCGCCACCCGTAGAAATGCCGCCCGAGCAGGACTGCGCCGAACATCGCCCAGGACACCACCGCGAACACGGTCTTATGATCGATGCGCACGGCGCGCCCGAACAGGGCCTCGGAGAACATCACGCCCGAGATCAGCGTCAGCGTGAGCAGCACGAACCCCGCGCCGATCAGGCGGAACAGCAGTTTCTCCATGGTAAGCAGCGGCGGCAGCGTCTCGAGCCAGCGCGATAACCAGCCGGTCGCCTCGCCGCCGCGCGACGGGTGCAACTGACGCTCGGCATAGATCATGAGCAACGCATGGAGCGCGGCGAGCGCGAACAGCCCGTAAGCCATGTTGGCGATGATGAAGTGCACCTTGAAAATCGGATCGGCCGCAAAGCCGAGAATACGCACATCCGGAGAAATCATCGGCAGCAGACACGCGACGGCGGCCACCGGTGTGACCATCAACCGCAGGCTGTCGAGCGGGAAGAAGAAGCTCTCGATCCAGTAGATGCCCACCGAGAGCCACAGCATGGCCGAGAGCATGTACGCGAAACCGAAGTGCATGCTGTCCGCGCGGAAGATCGTTTGATGCAGCAGCACCCCGTGCAGCACGAGCACGACGAACAGCGAGAGCTGCATCGGCCAGCGCGAGCGCGTGCCCGCGACCGGCGCAGGCGCGAGCTGCCCGCCCGCGAGAGCGAGCACGGCGTCGCGCCGGTAACCTTGCCACGAACAAACCGCCAATACGACGTAGAGGATGGCGGTCAGCGCATACAGTAAAATAGTCATGTTTCAAGTTTACACCAGCCCATGAGGGGCGCGCTGCCGTGCCTGCCATCGTCCCACGACGGGCACACGGGGCCACAGCAGGTCTTACAGGATACGTTTCATGCTCGACAATCTCACTACGCGCCTCGCCAAGGTCGTCAAGACGCTGCGCGGCGAAGCCCGCCTGACCGAGGCCAACACGCAGGAAATGCTGCGTGAAGTGCGCCTCGCCCTGCTCGAGGCCGACGTCGCCCTGCCGGTGGTGCGCGATTTCATCGCCAAGGTGAAGGAAAAGGCCCTTGGCGAGGAAGTGATTTCGAGCCTCTCGCCGGGCCAGGCGCTCGTCGGCGTGGTGCAGCGCGAGTTGACCGCCCTCATGGGCGGCGACTATGAAGGCCGCGCCGCCGAGCTCAACCTCGCGACGACCCCGCCCGCGATCATCCTCATGGCCGGCCTGCAAGGCGCCGGCAAGACCACGACCGTCGGCAAGCTCGCCAAGCTGCTGCGCGCGCAGAAGAAGAAGGTGCTGACCGTCTCCACCGACGTCTACCGCCCCGCCGCTATCGCCCAGCTCCAGACGGTGACCCAGCAGGTCGATGCCGACTTCTTCCCGTCGCAACCCGACCAGAAGCCGGTGGACATCGCCCGCGCGGCGGTGGACTGGGCGCGTCGCCATCACCATGACGTGCTGCTCGTCGATACGGCCGGTCGTCTGGGTATCGACGAGGCCATGATGCAGGAGATCAGCGCCCTGCACGCCGAGTTGAAGCCGATCGAAACGCTGTTCGTCGTCGACGCCATGCTGGGCCAGGACGCCGTGAACACCGCCCGCGCCTTCAACGACGCGCTGCCGCTCACCGGCGTGGTGCTCACCAAGCTCGACGGCGACTCGCGCGGCGGTGCGGCGCTGTCGGTGCGTCACATCACCGGCAAGCCGATCAAGTTCGTCGGTGTCGGCGAAAAGCTCGACGGCCTGGAAGTCTTCCATCCGGACCGCATGGCGAACCGGATTCTCGGCATGGGCGATATTCTCGCGCTCGTCGAGGAAGCGCAGCGCGGCGTTGACGTGCAGGCCGCGCAGAAGCTCGCCGAGAAGGTCAAGAAAGGCGGCGACTTCGATCTGAACGACTTCAAGGCGCAGATCGGCCAGATGAAGAAGATGGGCGGCCTGTCGTCGCTCATGGACAAGCTGCCGGCGCAGTTCCAGGCCGCCGCCAGCCAGACCAACATGGACCAGGCCGAGAAGCAGGTGCGCCGCATGGAAGGCATCATCAACTCGATGACGCCGACCGAGCGCGCCAAGCCGGAACTGATCAAGGCGAGCCGCAAGCGTCGCATCGCCGCCGGGGCGGGCGTGCAGGTCCAGGAAGTCAACCGCATGCTCAATCAGTACGATCAGATGCGCACCATGATGAAGAAGCTCAAGGGTGGTGGCATGATGAAGATGATGCGCGGCATGAAAGGCATGATGCCGGGCATGCGCTGACAAGCCGAAGACCGGACGCACTCCGGTCGCAGTCCGGGCATGACGACGGTCTTTCCGTATATACTCCGGGCCGCATTCGGCGAACGCTTGGCGCACCGAGCAACGTCGTCCCCCGCAACACCGTTATACAGGGTCGCCCCATATGAACCGCGAAGAAGCCCTCGAAGTATTCCGTGATTCCGAAGAAATCGTCTCCGCCGCCGAGGTCGACGCTTCGGTCGATCGCATGGCCACGGCCATCAAGGCCGCCATTGGCGACGAATTCCCGATGGTGCTGTCGGTCATGGGCGGCGCGGCCGTCTTCACCGGCATGCTGCTGCCGCGCCTGGACTTCCCGCTGGAGTTCGACTACATCCACCTCTCGCGCTACAACAACACCACCACGGGCGGTGCGATGCAGTGGCGCGTGGCGCCGCGCGACTCGGTGCGCGACCGCGTGGTGCTCGTACTCGACGACATCCTCGACGAAGGCGCCACGATGGCCGCGATCCGTGACCGGATTCTCGAGATGGGAGCGTCGAAGTTCTATAGCGCCGTGCTGTGCGAGAAGATCCTGACCAAGGAAAAGCCGTCGCATCCGGACTTCTGCGGCTTCACGGTGCCGGATCGCTATGTCTTCGGTTGCGGCATGGACGCCAAGGGTTACTGGCGCAACCTGCCGGCCATTCGCGCGCTGACCACGCCACGCTGAACGGCAAATCGAACGGCAGTTCGAACGACGAGCCGAACGCCACGACCTTCGGTCGACAAAATGGGGCCTGCGAAAAGCAAGGCCCCTTTTTCATTGCCGGACAATCGACAGTCGGCAGCTGGCATCGACCGACGCGCGCCGCGTCAGAATTGATGCACGAAGACCCTCACGCCCTTGAGGATCAATTCGACCGAGATCGCGACCAGAATCAGTCCCATCAGACGCTCGAACGCCGCCACGACACGCGAGCCGAGCAGGCGCTCGATGCGATCCGCAAGCAGCAACACCACGGCGCAGACGGCCATCGTCACGCACAGCGCCGTAATCCATTCGACCATGCGCCCCGGCTGCTGCGACACCAGCAGCATGACCGTTGCCAGCGCGGACGGCCCGGCCAGCGCCGGGATGGCCAGCGGCACGATCAACGGCTCGCCGGCATCGGGCAGCGTGCCGTCGTCCGGCCTCGGGAAGATCATCCGCAAGGCGATCAGGAACAACACGATCCCCCCCGCGAGCTGCAGCGACAGATCGGTGAGGCTCATCATGCGCAGGAAGCGCTCGCCGACCAGCATGAAGATCAGCAGGATCGCGAAGGCGATCAGCACTTCGCGCACGATCACTCGCCGTCGACGCGCCGGCGCCACGTTCTTCAACGCATTCACGAAGATCGGGATATTGCCGAACGGATCGGTGATGAGCAGCAACAGCACCGTGGCTGACGCAAACGTGTATTCCATGGAGACACCACTTGCCGCGACTCGCGCGGATATGACAACGGCAGCCGCCGGGGCGACTGCCGTCAGGTATTGCCGATATCGCTACGTGGCAAGCGCATCGGGCGGCGCGTCCTCATCCCGCCCCATCCCGTCCTCACCCGGCGGCCCTGCGACCGGGTGATGCGAAGACGCGCCCTGCCCTTGCGCTCAAACCGCCTTGGCAGCGCGCACCTTGCCGATCACGACTTCGGCCACGGAAGCCGCATCGAGCAATTGGGGTTCCGTATCGCGGCGGCCCTGGTACTCGATCTTGCCTTCCTTCAAGCCGCGATCGCCGATCACCACGCGGTGCGGCACGCCGATCAGCTCCCAGTCGGCGAACATCACGCCGGGGCGCTCGCCGCGATCGTCCAGGATGACGTCGACGCCGGCCGCCAGCAGCGCTTCATACAGCTTGTCGGCCGCCGCGCGCACTGCATCGCTGCGATCGTAGCTCATCGGGCACAGCACCACTTCGAACGGGGCGATCGCTTCCGGCCAGATGATGCCGCGCTCGTCGAAATTCTGCTCGATGGCCGCGCCGAGAATCCGCGTGATGCCAATGCCGTAGCACCCCATCTCCATCGGGGCGGGCTCGCCGTTCTCGTCGAGGAACGTGGCCCCCATGGCGTCCGAGTACTTCGTGCCCAACTGGAACACGTGACCCACTTCGATGCCACGGCACAGGGCGATCTCGCCCTTGCCGTCCGGCGACGGGTCGCCCGGCACGACGTTGCGCAGATCGAAGACCACTTCCGGCTCGGGCAGGTCGCGGCCCCAGTTCACGCCGGTGATGTGATAGTCGGCCTCGTTCGCACCGACCACGAAGTCGCTCATCTTCGCGACCGAACGATCGACCACGAGCTTGACCGGCTTCTTCGTGCCGATAGGGCCGAGGTAACCCGGCGGCGTGCCGAACCACTCCACGATTTCGGCTTCGCTCGCGAAACGGAAGTCGGCCAGGCCGGGCACCTTGCTCGCCTTGATTTCGTTCAGAGCGTGATCGCCGCGCAGAAGCAGCAGCCACAGCGTCGTGCCGGTGTCCTCGCTGTCGGTGGCCAGCACGATCGACTTCACCGTGCGGGCAAGCGGGATCGAAAGCAGTTCGGCCACATCTTCGCACTTGGCCTTGCCCGGCGTGGCGGTCCGGGTCATTGCCTCGGCGGGCGCGGCTCGCTCGCCCTGGGGCGCGAGCGCCTCGGCCATCTCGACGTTGGCCGCATAGTCCGACGTCGGGCAATAGGCGATCGAGTCCTCGCCGGTTTCGGCAATCACGTGGAATTCGTGCGAGCCGGAGCCGCCGATGGACCCGTTATCGGCCACCACGGCACGAAACTCCAGGCCCAGGCGCGTGAAGATGCGCACGTAGGCGTCGAACATCTTCTGGTACGACACCTGCAGGCCGGCGCGATCCTTGTCGAAGGAATAGGCGTCCTTCATGATGAATTCGCGTCCGCGCATCACGCCGAAGCGCGGACGGATCTCATCGCGAAACTTCGTCTGCACCTGGTAGAAGTTCACCGGCAGTTGGCGGTAGCTCTTGATTTCGCGGCGAGCGATGTCCGTCACCACTTCCTCGTGCGTCGGCCCGACGACGAAATCGCGATCGGAGCGATCCTTCAGACGCAGCAACTCGGGGCCGTACTTCTGCCAGCGGCCAGATTCCTGCCAGAGTTCGGCCGGCTGCACCGCCGGCATGAGCAATTCGAGCGCGCCGGCGCGATTCATTTCTTCACGGACGATGGCTTCCACCTTGCGGATCGAGCGCAGGCCGATCGGCAGGTAGTCGTAGATGCCGCCGGCAACGCGGCGGATCATGCCGGAACGCATCATCAGCTTGTGGCTGACGATCTCGGCGTCGGCGGGCGCCTCCTTGAGGGTGCCGATGAAGAAACGAGAGGCTTTCATGCAGATTTCCGGAAAAAATGAGGGTCAACGGCGCTCGCGGCGATTCGATTCGTGGCCGGGATCAGGGCCGGGGGGCGTCCGAACGTCGTCGCGGCCCCCGAGACACCCGCCGGCCTTGCGCGCCGCCCCGGTCGCCCGAGCCGCCGCCGGCCGCCGCGCCGGTGATTATCTGTTTATAATCGAAGCAATTTTAAAGGATTCAAGGGTGGTTGTATGCTGGACCGTGAAGGCTTTCGCCCGAACGTCGGCATCATCCTCTTAAACGCACGCAATGAAGTGTTCTGGGGCAAGCGGCTGGGCGAGCACTCCTGGCAGTTCCCGCAAGGCGGCATCAAGTACGGCGAAACGCCCGAACAGGCCATGTTCCGAGAATTGCACGAGGAAACCGGGCTAAAGCCAGAACACGTCAAAATCATCGGTCGCACACGCGACTGGCTGCGTTATGAGGTGCCGGACAAGTTCATCAAGCGCGAAGTGCGCGGACATTACCGGGGCCAGAAGCAAATCTGGTTCCTGCTGCGCATGGTTGGCCGCGACTGCGACATCTGCCTGCGCGCGACCGATCATCCCGAGTTCGACGCCTGGCGCTGGAACGAATATTGGGTGCCGCTCGACGCCGTGATCGAGTTCAAGCGCGAGGTCTATCAACTCGCACTGAACGAGCTCTCGCGCTATCTGCGCCGCTCGGCCGCGCGCGCCCAGCAGGACCGGCGGCGATTTCCGCGCGCCGGCGCCCGGGTCGACGAGCTGCCGCAGGCCGTGACGGGCACGCCGCACTCGCAGAACACCGGCCACGATGACAGCGATTGCGGCGGCGGTACGCCTCAGCCCAGCAGTGCCGACTCCGGCATGCCGCCCCGGGAGCACTGAACCGGGCCGCGCACGGCCTGTCTCACGTCACCGAACGCGGGCATCATGCCCGCGTTCCGTTACCGTGTTTTCCCGAGCGTTGTCGTCATTGGCCGGGCGCCATCCTGGATCCATCGGATCGTCCGCTGCCGAGGCTTCGCTCCTTCGTTCGTCCAACCGACTTTTCGATCAACAATCCATGCGTTCTTTCTTCGCCCGCCGCGCCCCGCGCCTGACCGCTCTGGCCCCTCTGGCCGCCTTGGCGCTGGTGGCTGCCTGCAGCAGCGTCTCGCAGCCCGTCCAGGACTTCGATGAGTACATGGCCCAGCAGGAAGCTGCCAAGGGCAAATGGAAGGAAGCCAGCTACACGCTGCCGACGAGCGCTCCGCAGGACGCCGATCTGTTGAGCTTCCCCACGCTGCCCGACGCCAGGCTCGACTACGCCATCGATGCAAAATCGGTGCAGGTGACCGATGACGGCGTGGTGCGCTACATTGCCGTGATTCGTAGCAAGCAAGGTGCGCGCAACGTCTCGTATGAAGGCATGCATTGCGCCACGTTCGAGTCGCGCCTCTACGCCACCGGCCGCCCCGACGGCACGTGGGCGCCCGCGCGCAACAGCGAATGGCGCCCGATCCGCCCGTATGGCGCGACGGCCTACCAGGGCATTCTGTACCGCGACTTCCTCTGCCAGGACAAGACACCGTTCGGCAACGCCAAGGAGATCGTGCAGAACCTGCGCTATCCGACGACGCCGACGAACTATCGCTGATTCACCACAGGTCCATCGCAGGTCGATCCAGCCGGGGACGTCCGCCGTCCCGCATTGTCGACGCGATAAAGACGCCGGTCACGCTTGCACGTGCCGGCGCTCTTTTTGCCGGTGACGCACAGCGCGCGGCCCGTGACGGCAGCTCAGCGCAAGATCAGGTTGTCGCGATGAATCAGCTCCGGCTCGTTCGCGAAGCCCAGAATCTGTTCGATATCGCTGCTGGGGTGACGCCGGATGAGACGCGTCTCCGAGGCGCTGTAGTTCGACAAGCCGCGCGCGACTTCATGACCGGCCTCGTCCACGCACGCGATCACCTCCCCACGCGCGAACGTACCTTCCACGTCGATCACGCCGATCGGCAACAGGCTCTTGCCCTCTTCCATCAGCTTCTTGCAGGCGCCGGCATCGATCACCACGCGCCCGCGCACTTGCAGATGATCGGCCATCCACTGCTTGCGCGCCGTGAGCACCGCCGTGCGCGCGACCAGTTGCGTGCCGATGCTCTCACCGCTCGCCAGACGCACGAGCACGTCCGCCTCGCGCCCCGACGCGATCACGGTGTGCGCTCCGCTCGTCGCCGCGCGCTTGGCGGCCAGAATCTTGGTCAGCATGCCGCCGCGGCCGATGTTGGTCCCTGCGCCGCCGGCCATCGCTTCCAGGCGCTCGTCGCCCGCTTCCGCTTCGTGGACGAATTCGGCATCCGGATGCTTGCGCGGGTCGGCCGTGTACAGGCCCGATTGGTCGGTCAGGATGACGAGCGCGTCGCCGTCGATCAGATTGGTGACGAGCGCGCCGAGCGTGTCGTTGTCGCCGAACTTGATTTCGTCGGTGACGACGGTGTCGTTCTCGTTGATGATCGGCACCACGCCCAGACGCAGCAGTGTAAGCAAGGTCGTACGCGCGTTCAGATAGCGTTCGCGATCGGCCAGGTCGGCGTGCGTGAGGAGAATCTGTGCGGTGCGTACGCCATGCTCGGCAAAGCGGGTCTCGTAGACCTGCGCCAGCCCCATCTGTCCCACGGCGGCGGCGGCCTGCAGTTCGTCGATGGCCTTCGGTCGGCGCGCCCAGCCCAGGCGCTGCATGCCCTCGGCAATCGCGCCCGAGCTCACCAGCACGACCTGCTTCGGCGGGCGTCCGTCGCCGCCGTGCCGCAATGCGGCGATCTGCTGCGCCCAGCGCGCAATCGCGACATCGTCCAACCCGCGACCGTCGTTGGTCACGAGACTGGACCCCACTTTCACCACGAGCCGTTTAGCATCGGCGATGACCGAACGCATGGAACTGAACTCTCCTGCGGAGGTATTTGGGAAGACTGGCCGCTACGGTCGGCGGGAAGATGCGCGAATCGACCTTCCCTCGCATGGCCACAGCAGCCGGATCGCCGGCACAGGCGCCGTTGCAACGCCGATGCCGCCTTTGAGTGATCTGAAGTTTACGCCTTTGGCGCGTCGTCCGGTGGCGTTTGCGGCGCACCGTCTGCCGACGGGATCGACGGCGCGGCACCGCCCTCGCGGAAGCGCGGATCCTGGGCGGCGTCCTCGATGGCTTCTTCGATGGCGCCGCGCTGCTGATACAGGTAGTCCTGCACCGCCAGGCACAGCTTCTCGCAGCCTTCGCCCGTCAACGCGGAAATCTGGTACGTCGGGCCGTCCCACTCGAAGCGCTTCAGGAAGTCGGCCACGCGCTCGGCGCGCTCGTCCTCCGGCACCATGTCGACCTTGTTGAGCACCAGCCAGCGCGGCTTGTCGAAGAGTTCCTGGTCGTACTTCTGGAGTTCGAGCACGATGGCGCGCGCATCGGCGACCGGATCGACGCCCTCGTCGAACGGCGCGATGTCCACGATATGCAGCAGCAGACCGGTGCGCTGCAGGTGGCGCAGGAACTGGTGGCCCAAACCGGCGCCCTCGGCCGCCCCTTCGATCAGACCGGGAATATCGGCGATGACGAAGCTCTTGCCCGGCGCGGTGCGCACGACACCGAGGTTGGGGTGCAGCGTGGTGAACGGATAATCGGCGATCTTCGGCCGGGCGTTCGACACCGACGAAATGAAGGTCGACTTGCCCGCGTTGGGCATGCCGAGCAGGCCGACGTCCGCGAGCACCTTGAGCTCGAGCTGGAGCATGCGACGCTCGCCCGGCTTGCCGTCGGTCTTCTGACGCGGCGCGCGGTTCGTGCTCGACTTGAAGTGAAGGTTGCCCAGACCGCCCGCGCCGCCATGCGCGAGCACGACCTCCTGACCGTGCTCGGTCAGATCGGCGATGGTCTCGCCCGTGTCCATGTCGCTGATGATGGTGCCGACCGGCATGCGCAGGAAGATATCGTCGCCGCCCTTGCCATAGCAATCCGAGCCCCGACCGGATTCGCCGTTCTTCGCCACGTGCTTCTTCGAATAACGGTAATCGATCAGGGTGTTGATGTTGCGATCCGCCACGGCATACACACTGCCGCCGCGACCGCCGTCGCCGCCGTCGGGTCCGCCGAAGGGCACGAATTTCTCCCGGCGCATCGACGCCGAGCCATTGCCGCCATTCCCGGCGATCACCTCGATACGCGCTGCGTCAATGAATTTCATGGTTCCGTTCCGCTTTATCGACCGTCTGCAGACGATCCTGACTCTGTTCCATACCCCGCGTGTCGATGCCGAATTTTCACGGCACACTCACGGGACAAACAAAAAAGGCTCCGCATGGGAGCGGAGCCTTTTGGTGGCAAAAGGCTTAGCTTACGCTGCCGGTACCACGCTGACGAATTGCTTCTTCGCTGCGCCCTTGACGGCGAATTGCACGTGACCGTCGGTCAGTGCAAACAGCGTGTGGTCCTTGCCGATGCCGACGTTTTCGCCAGCATGCATGCGCGTGCCACGTTGGCGAACGATGATGCCGCCAGCCAGGATTGCCTGACCGCCGTACACCTTCACGCCAAGGCGCTTCGACTCGGAATCGCGGCCGTTACGGGACGAACCGCCTGCTTTTTTGTGTGCCATGACTTAACTCCTTACCTAGCTCGATCGATTAGCCGTTGATGCTGTCGATGCGCAGCTCGGTGTAGTTTTGGCGATGGCCTTGACGCTTTTGGTAGTGCTTGCGACGGCGCATCTTGAAAATCTTCACCTTGGGGTGACGACCTTGGGCGATAACGGTAGCCTTGACGGAAGCCCCACTGACCAACGGCGCACCGAACTTAATCGATTCGCCCTCGCCAACGGCGAGAACCTGGTCGATGGTGATTTCAGCGCCAATGTCAGCCGGTATCTGTTCTACTTTGAGCTTTTCGCCAGCAGCAACCTTATATTGCTTACCGCCGGTTTTTATGACCGCGTACATTGTTGAACCTCACTCATAAACAAGAGAATTTCCGTGCAGGCCGAGGGTCCCGGAAGGACTCGTCTTGCCGACCGTTCGCATCGCCGCAGCCCCTCGGGCCCCTGCGTACCGCGGTATTTCAGGGCCGGTCGCTACGAATGCGCGCACGAAAACGGGGAATTATACAGACTTTCTCCTTTTGCGTCAAAGACTTCCATGAAGCCGGGGATTCCGCGGGGCTGGGACCCGAAAGTTGCCGCGCCCACTATATAATTTGGGGCGAATTTTTCCTCACCCGAGCCTTGTCTTGACTGCTTCGACTTCTTCCCAGAACGTACTGGCCGCCATCGCCGACGACATGCGTGCCGTCGACCAGCTTATCCGTAACCGGCTGGCCTCCGAGGTGGTCCTGATCAATCAGATCTCGGAGTACATCATCAACTCGGGCGGCAAGCGGCTGCGTCCGGCGCTGCTCCTGCTTGTGGCCGGGGCGCTGGGCGTGACCTCGCAGGCTCGCTACGAGCTGGCTGCCGTCATCGAGTTCATCCACACATCCACGCTGCTGCACGACGATGTCGTCGACGAGTCCGATCTGCGTCGCGGCAAGCAAACGGCCAACGCGCTGTTCGGCAATGCGGCGTCGGTGCTCGTCGGCGACTTCCTGTATTCGCGCTCGTTCGAGATGATGGTGAGCGTGGACAACATGCGCGTGATGCAGATTCTCGCTCGCGCGACCAACGTCATCGCCGAAGGCGAAGTGCTGCAGCTGTTGAACATGCACGACCCGGACGTGGATGAAGCGCGCTATCTGCATGTCATCAGATACAAGACGGCCACGCTGTTCGAAGCGGCGACGCAACTCGCGGCCGTGCTGGCCGGCGCCGACGAACAGACCGAAACCGCCGTGCGCGAATACGGTGGTCGTCTGGGTACCGCGTTCCAATTGATGGACGACTGGCTCGATTACGCCGGCGACACCGATGCGATGGGCAAGAACGCCGGCGACGATCTTCGCGAAGGCAAGCCGACCCTGCCGCTTATCCACGTGTTGCAGCACGGCACCGAGCAGGAGCGCGCGCTCGTTCGCGAAGCGATCGAGAATGGCGGCACCGACAAGTTCGAACCGATCCTCGCCGCGATCACCCGCACGGGGGCGCTCGACTACACATTGGCCCGCGCAAAGGAAGAAGCCGATGCCGCCGCACGAACTATTTCTGCGCTGCCCTCTTCCAATTACAAAAATAGCCTGCTAGAATTATGCTCTTACTCGATAGCGCGACGCACTTAACAAGCGAAGCCGCAGTATCGAAGCGGGGTGTAGCTTAGCCTGGTAGAGCGCTACGTTCGGGACGTAGAGGCCGGAGGTTCGAATCCTCTCACCCCGACCAGGATTTACTTTGCTCTCAAGCAAAGCGGAAAAACCGCCGGACGCGTCCGGCGGTTTTTTTATGCCCGCGCGGATCGGATCGTCGTTGCGAATATCCGAAGGCATCGGCCCGAAGAGGGACTCATTCCTCACGCGTCGTGCAAGGCGCTCAATGGGCAGCGGGGTGGTGCTGGCGATGATCGCCTCCGAGGCGTTATCCGCCATCGCACCGACCCCACTGCCCCACAAATCCGCTCTGATATAGTGGCAACTCATTGTCACCGCCTGCGCCGCTCGCGCACCCCATCGCTTGGAATCCTTGCCCTTATGGGCGCAGATTTGCGCCGTCGCCCTGCTGATCATCTGCTCGGGATTTTTTTCGATCTCCGAAACGAGCATGATGGCGCTCAACCGCCATCGCCTGAAGCACCTGGTACGGATGAACGTCCGCGGCGCCAAGGCGACCCAGGGTCTGCTCTCGCGCACTGAAGACCTGCTCTCGACCATTCTCGTCGGCAACAACGTCATCAACACGGTCGTGCCGGTGCTCACGACCTCGATTGCCGTGCGCTACTTCGGCAACGACGCGATCACGCTCTCGATCGCCACGGCGCTCATTGCGTTGCTGATCATCATCTTCGCCGAGATCGGTCCGAAAATCGTCGGTGCGACCTACCCCGAGCGCATCGCGCTGCCGGCGAGTACGCTGCTCGGTCCCATCGTCGGCGCCGCGAAGCCGCTCGTGTGGGTGCTCAACGGCTTCGTGCGCGGCATGCTGCGCGCGATGCGCATCGACACGCGGCGTGCGGCCAGCGAAGCCCGCCTCACCACCGAAGAGTTGCGCACCATCGTGCTCGAAGCCGGCAACTACATGCCGACCAAACCGCGCAGCGTGCTGCTCAATCTGCTGGATCTGGAGAACATCACAGTCGACGACGTGATGGTGCCGCGCGCGCGCATCGAAGCCCTCGATATCTCGGCGCCGCTCGACACGATCCTCACGCAGCTCGAAACGTGCTACCACAACAAGCTGCCGGTCTACGACGGCGATATCGACCGCGTCGTCGGCATTCTTCCGGTGCGACGCACGCTCGCGGCGCTGCGCCACCCCGACGATCTCACCGTCGATACGCTGCGCGCACTGCTCGTCGACCCGTACTTCATTCCGAGCGATACGCCTGCGCTGCGTCAACTGCAGTACTTCCAGGAGAACCATCGTCGCGTGGGACTGGTCGTCAACGAGTACGGCGAAGTCGAAGGACTGGTGACGACCGAGGACATCATCGAGGAGCTCATCGGCGAGTTCACGACTAGCGTGCCGGGTAGCGGCGGCAGCCGTTCCGGGTGGACGGCGGACGACGACTGCCTGGTCGGCGGCGGCGTCGGGCTGCGCGATCTGAATCGCCGGCTCGGACTGCATCTGCCGACCGACGGCCCCAAAACGCTCAACGGCCTGATCCTCGAAGTGCTGCGCGAGATTCCCGAAGCCTCCGTCAGCATGGAGATCGACGGTGTGCGAATGGAAATCGTGCAGATCGACAACCAGGCGATCAAGACCGTCCGCCTGTTCAAACCGAAAGCGCGCCCAGCATCGCGCGACTGAGCGGCGCCTCGTTCACTGCAGGTGACACGCCCCCATTTTTCGGGCAATTCCGATTGAGCAGCAACAGGGTTTTGACGAGACTGGAGCTCCACACCGCTCTCGTCGAACCCCGCCATGTCCCTGTCCGCCTCTCCCATGCCAGACGCCGTCACCGCAACGGACGGCGTCGCCAACACGCCGACATCTACCTCGCACGCGCCATCGCGCGGCGGCTCACCATTGCAGTTTCTCGAGCAGTTGCTGGGTGAAGCGATTCGAGCGGGGGCCTCCGACGTCCATTTCGAGCCGATGGCGCAGCGCTTTCGCGTGCGGCTGCGCATCGATGGTCGATTGCAGGAGCACGTCGACATTCCACTGCCATGGCGCGACATGCTCGTCTCGCGGCTCAAGGTACTCGCCAATCTGGACATCTCGCAGAAGCGCCTGCCCCAGGACGGGCGCATGGTGTGGCGAGAGGCGGGTGAACCGGTCGAATGCCGCGTCAGCGCATTGCCTTCGTTGCATGGCGAGAAGCTGGTCGTGCGGCTGCTCGATGGCGCGAAAGTCCCGCTCTCGCTCGAAGGCCTCGGCTACACGCCGAAACAGTACCTCGCGCTCACGCAGGCCATCGCCCGCCCGCACGGCATGATCCTGCTGACGGGCCCCACTGGCAGCGGCAAAACGGTTTCGCTCTATAGCTGCCTGCGCCGCCTCAACGACACCTCGCGCAATATCGTGACGATCGAAGATCCCGTGGAAATTCGCTTGCCGGGCGTCACACAGGTCAATCTCAACGAACGCGCCGGCCTCGACTTCGCGACCGCGTTGCGCGCCTTTCTTCGGCAGGATCCGGATGTGCTCGTCGTCGGTGAGATACGCGATGCGCAGACCGCCGAAATCGCCGTGCAGGCCGCGCAAACGGGGCACCTCGTGTTCGCGACGGTCCATGCGAACGATGCCCCGAGTACGCTCGCCCGCCTGTTCGATCTCGGCGTCGCGCCGTTCAATCTGTCGTCGACGCTGCTGCTGATCAGCGCGCAGCGGTTGCTCAGACGCCGCTGCCCCGCCGGGTGCGACCCCGGGCGTGCACCGCAGGCCGACGCTCGCACGACGCCGCTTTGTATGCGCTGCCACGGCACCGGGTTCGCCGGGCGGATCGGGGCGTTTCAGGTCATGCCCATCAGCGCCATCCAGGCGATCAACATTGCGCAGGCCCGCAGCCCGCACGAACTGGCGGCACAGGCGCAAAGCGAAGGCGTCATGACCTTGCGCGAAGCCGGCCTCTGGCATGCCGCCGCCGGCACCGTCTCGGAGGAGGACGTCGATGCGACGACGCCTGCGTGAATCGGCGTTGCGATGCTCACGCGATGCAACGCTCGCGCTCGCATGCCTTGTCGCCGGCCTTGACGCCCATCTTGTCGCCCGCCCTGTCGAACGATGCACGCGAGGGAGATGTCGACAGGGGGTGTCGTCAACAACAACGAGGCGAGGTCAGCCATGCCTCCTCGCATGACGCAACCGCGGCGCTGGCAGTGGCAAGGACGCGATGCCGACGGCCAGTGGCGGCGCGGCGAAGTGCTTGCGCACGGCGAAGCAGGCGCGCGCCTCATCCTGCGCGAGCAGCGCCTGACGATCACGCATCTACGGGTCGGACGTCGCCATATGCGGCCCGGTCGCACCCGGGCTTCCGACGCCACCGATCTCGTCCGCCGTCTGGCCACGCTGCTGGGCGCCGGCGTGCCGCTCACGGCCGCACTCGACGTGCTCGCCCGGGGCGCGCACACGCGAGGACTGAAGCAATTGGCGTCCGCCATCGCGCAGGACGTCAGGCAGGGGCACTCGCTGGCCGAGTCGATGTCGCGGGCCAGCGGCCGGTTCAGCCGCGTCGACTGTCAACTGATCGCGGCCGCTGAGCTCGGCGGCCAGTTGGGGCCGACATTGCGCCGGCTGAGCGCGCAATACGATCACACCCGGGGGATACGGGAAAAGCTGCAGCGTGCGCTCGCCTACCCGCTGACGGTGCTGGTCGTCGCGGTGGCGGTAGTGATTGCGCTGCTGCATTGGGTGATCCCGGAGTTCGAGCGCCTGTTCGCCAGCGCCGCCGGCGGCGGCATGCCTCTCCCGCCGATGACGCGATGGCTCATCGACGTCTCGCGCGCCTCGCTGGCGAACGGACCTTGGGTGGCGGCGGGGTCGGGCTGCCTGGGACTGATCGCCACGGCGGCATTGCGGCGCAGCGCGGGACTGCGCCGCCAGCGCGATCGCTTGATCCTGCACCTTCCGGGCGCGGGGCAGATCGTCCGCATGATGAGCGCGGCGCGCTGGGCGCGAACGCTCGGCACGTTGCTCGATGCGGGCGTCTCACTGCCGGATGCCATGGATGCCGCAGCGAATGCGTGCGGCAATCTCGTCATGCAGCAGGCAGCGCACGACGTGCATCGCGCAGTGGCTCGCGGGGCGCGTCTGGCAACGACGCTCGAAGCCGACGCCCGTTGGCCGCTGGTCATTGCGCAACTGGTCGTGATCGGCGAGGAATCGGGTACACTCGGGCGCATGCTCAACCAGGCGGCCGGTCTGCTCGACGAAGAGGCCTCGCACGCGCTGGTGAGCGCCTGTGCAACGCTCGAACCCATGATGATTACGTTTCTCGGCCTGCTGATCGGCGGCAT
Source organism: Pandoraea pulmonicola (assembly GCF_000815105.2). Lineage (NCBI taxonomy): Bacteria > Pseudomonadati > Pseudomonadota > Betaproteobacteria > Burkholderiales > Burkholderiaceae > Pandoraea > Pandoraea pulmonicola. The sequence goes on from NZ_CP010310.2 coordinate 5,201,423, forward strand.
GGTGCTCGCCATGTATCTGCCGATGTTCCAACTCGGATACGGTGTCGCATGAACGGTTACGCCGAGTTCCTGCTCGTTGACTGGCTCGCCCAACTGGAGCTCCATTGGCGTCTCGCACTGTTCGCGAGCGCCGGTGTCGTTGCCGGTCTGCTGCTGGACGTCATCGTGCGTCGTGTGCCAGCGGCCGTCGAACAGGCATGGCTGGCGGAGATGCAGGCCGTCGGCGACGCCGATACGTTCCCCTCGGAAGCCCGGGCACACGCGAGCGCCGCGTCGATGGCCACGACGATGGCCGCAGCCGTCGCGCATGCGCCCCCCGCTCGCCGCTGGCAGCTCTCGATACTGAGCGCCGCGCTGAGCGTGGCCGTCTCGTGGCGATTCGGCCCGACGTGGCAGAGCCTTGGCGCGCTCGGGCTCGTCTGGACGCTCATTGCGCTCGCCTACATCGATTACGACACGCAGCTTCTGCCCGACATACTGACGCTGCCGCTGCTCTGGGCCGGCCTGCTCGTCAATCTGGGCCATTGGTTCAGCGCGTTGCCCGCGGCCGTGATCGGCGCAGCCGTCGGATACATGAGCCTGTGGGCGCTGTACTGGGTGTACTGGTGGGTTCGCCGACGCGAAGGCATGGGATTCGGCGACTTCAAGCTTTACGCCGCGCTCGGCGCATGGTTCGGCTGGACGGCGCTGGTACAGATCCTGCTGCTGGCCTGCCTGCTCGCCATCGTGGTGGCCGGCACCGCATGGCTCGCAGGGCGTCTGCGCAGCGACCAGATGTTTCCCTTCGGCGCATTTCTCGCGACTGCAGGCGTCGCCACGCTGTTCTGGGGCAACGGCCTGACGATCTGAATCGGAGGGACTCCATGACTTACGCCATCGGCCTGACCGGCGGCATCGGCAGCGGCAAGACGACCGTGGCCAATCTGTTCGCGACGCACGGCATCGCCATCATCGACACCGATGCCATCGCGCACGATATCACCGCCCCGGGCGGCGCCGCGATGGCGGCCATCCGGCGCGAGTTCGGCGACGCCTTCGTGGCGCCCGACGGCTCGCTCGATCGTGCCCGCATGCGCGAAGCCGTATTTACGGACGATGCGGCAAAAGCCCGTTTGGAGGCCATTACCCATCCGCTCATTCGAACGGAGTGCGAGCGCGCAGCCGCGCAAGCGACGGGGCCTTATCTGATTTTCGTCGTCCCGTTGCTGGTGGAATCGGGGACGTGGCGCCAGCGTGTGCAGCGCGTGCTGGTCGTGGACTGCACCGAAGAGACGCAAATCGCCCGCGTGATGGCCCGCAACCGCTTCACGCGCGAACAGGTTCTGGCGATCATGGCGCGTCAGGCAAGCCGCGCGCAGCGGCTCGCGCAAGCCGACGACGTCATCGACAACGATGCCGCTCAGGCACCGCTCGCGCCGCAGGTCGACAGGCTGCACGCCGCCTATCTGAAACTTGCTGCGCAGGCGGAAAACGGTTGATCGCGGGGAAGGCGGCGAGGTCAGCGGCGAGGTTGGCGGCGGGCGGGCATGCGCGTTTCCGGCGCCGCGCCTGCGCGCCGCTCCCGATAGAACGCCCACTCGCGTTGCACCTCGACAGTTTCCCGCATTAGAATGTCGCCATTACGCTGAAAAGCGCCAACTTTTGGGCCAACGCGCTTGATCCTGTACGAATATCCGCTCAACGAACGCATTCGCACGCTGCTTCGGCTAGAAGAGCTGTTCGGGCGCTTTGCCTTTTTCGTCGCGCAGGATCAGCCGCTCGATCACCACGCGGCGCTGATCACCATGTTCGAGATCGCCGATATCGCGGGGCGAACCGATCTGAAGAACGATCTGGTCAAGGAGCTCGATCGCCAGCGCCAGACGCTTCAGACCTATCGAGGCAATCCCGATATTGCGTCCGACGCGCTCGAGCAGTTCATTGGCGAGGTCGAACTCGCCATCGCGAATCTCAACCAGATCCCCGGCAAGCCCGGCCAGCATCTGAACGACAACGAGTGGCTGGCGAGCATTCGCAGCCGGTCGGTGATCCCGGGCGGCACGTGCCGCTTCGATCTCCCGTCGTACTACGCCTGGCGTCACAACGACGCCGAGCAGCGCCGTGCCGACATCGACAAATGGATCGGCCCGCTGATGCCGCTGCGCGACGCCATCGCCATCGTGCTCGGGCTGGCGCGCGAATCCGGCCACGCCAGCAAGGCAATGGCGCAGCAAGGCAGCTACCAGCAGATGCTCACGGGACGCGTGTACCAGCTCATGCAGGTGCGCGTGGCAGCCGATTTACGCGTCATTCCCGAGGCGAGCGCGAACAAGTACATGCTGTGGGTACGTTTCACGACGCAGGACGGCGATCTGAAGCCGCGTCCGGTCGACAGCGACGTGCCGTTCCTGCTGACGCTCTGCAATCTGTAAGATCATGACGACCGTTGTCAACTGTCCGACTTGCGGGAAAAAGGTGGTGTGGGGCCCCGAGGCCAAATTCCGCCCGTTCTGCTCGGAACGTTGCAAGCAGATCGATATCGGCGCGTGGGCCGCGGAGAAGTACACGATTCCGGCCGAGTCGCCCGACGATCCGTCGCAGGACGCCCCGCTCGATCCCACGCAACGCTGAGCTGGCGCGTGCGGGAAAAAAGCACCCCCAAGGGGTTAGTGCCGTTCAATGAAAGCGAAAATGCCGCTTCGACGCCAATCGAAGCGGCATTTTTTTCGGTGTTTCGTGGCCCTTCGTCTGGTCGGACCAGCAATAAACACGCTTAACTGAACGGCATTAGCCCCGAAGGGCCTTTTCCCATTTGGTCGCATGTCATGGCGTTCGGCCAGCGAGGCGCCTGCCACGCTCGCCGTGCCCACCCCGCCCTCCCTGCTATCCCCGCGCAGCCAGCTCCTCCGCCAGCCAGTTCAGCGGCGGCAGCGCTGCGGGCAACAGCGGTTCGACCTTGACGGGCGGGTGTTCCCACGCCAGCGTCTGCCCTTCCTTGCCATGCGGCTCGCCTTGCCATGCGGTCACCTTGCAGAAGTGCAGCCGTACGTACGCATGCGGGTAATCGTGTTCGAGCACACGCCACGGGGCGCATCGCTCCACCGTCACGCCAAGCTCCTCGTGAAGCTCGCGGGCCAGCGCGGCCGCCACCGACTCGCCCGCCTCCAGCTTGCCGCCCGGGAATTCCCAATAGCCGGCGTACGGCTTGCCTGCCGGGCGCTGGCCCAGCAACACCGCGCCATCCGGACGTACCATCACGCCGACAGCCACTTCCGTAACGGGACGCCCGTCCGGTGCAAATCGTTTCGAATCTGTCATATCGTTGCCAGGCTGCCCCGCAGCCATACCAGCGGGCGTACCCGCGAAACACTCTGTCGATCCGGCGGGCGCCACGTGCCCGACATCGGGCATCGCACGTGGCGCCCGCCGAACCGTTACGACGCCTGCGCGCCGCCGCGCAGCTTGCCCGCCCAGTCACGCGCGAACTGAAAAGCCACGCGGCCCGAGCGCGAACCACGCTCCAGCGCCCAGATCAGCGCCTCCTGGCGCGCACTTTCCGTCTGATCGGCCGGCACGCCGAAATGCTGCAGCCAGTGGCTGACGATCGTCAGGTAGTCGTCCTGCTTGAACGGATAGAAGCTCACCCACAGGCCGAATCGCTCGGACAGCGAAATCTTCTCCTCGATCACTTCGCCCGGATGGATTTCCCCGTCCTCGGTGTGACGATAACTCTCGTTGTCCTTCATGTACTCGGGCAGCAGGTGCCGGCGATTCGACGTCGCATAGATCAGCACGTTGTCCGACTGCGCTGCCACGGAACCGTCGAGAGCAACCTTCAGGGCCTTGTAGCCCGACTCGCCGTCTTCGAACGACAGGTCGTCGCAGAACACCACGAAACGCTCGGGTCGCTGTGAAATCAGGTCGACGATATCGCCCAGGTCGGTCAGATCGTCCTTGTCCACCTCGATCAGACGCAGCCCTTCGGCAGCGTACTGATTCAGACAGGCCTTGATCAGCGACGACTTGCCCGTGCCGCGCGCGCCGGTGAGCAGCACGTTGTTGGCCGGCTCGCGACGCACGAACTGACGCGTGTTCTGCTCGATGAGCGCCTTCTGGCGTTCGATGTTCTGTAGATCGCCCAGCGTGATGCCCGAGATCTGCGCGACCGGCTGCAGGAAGCCGCGCCCCTGCTTCTTGCGCCAGCGAAACGCCACCGCGGTGTCCCAGTCGATCTCCGGAGCGGCCGGCGGCAACATCGCCTCCAGCCGTGCCAGCACGCCCTCGGCGCGCGTCAGAAACTGCTCGAGTTTGTCCATGCTTCGAAATCCCCGCGCCGCTCTCGGGCGCTCATGTCGGTGCTTCGTGGAGTTATGGTTTCCCTTCGCTGTGCGCCACGGTGCTTTTGCCACCGGCTGGCGATACGCCAACGGCGGTTGGCGACTGTCACTGGTGCATCGCCGATGCCGGTCGGGCACCGACGCTCCGCGCCAACGGCCTTCGCCTCCTGTGGGAGACGCCAGGCCGTCGCGTCAGGGCTCAGGAACGGTAATCGGCGTTGATGCTCACGTAGTCATGCGACAGGTCGCAAGTCCACAGCGTTGCCGCCGCGTCGCCGCGGCCGAGCACCACGCGTACCGTGATTTCACTTTGCTTCATCACACGCTGGCCATCCTCTTCGCGATAGTCCGCGTTGCGGCCACCGGCGCGCGCGACCAGTACATCATCCAGATACAGGTCGATCTTGCTCACGTCGAGATCGTTCACGCCGGCATAGCCGATCGCGGCCAGAATGCGCCCCAGATTCGGATCGGACGCGAAAAACGCCGTCTTCACCAACGGCGAATGCCCGATCGCGTAGGCGATCTGACGGCACTCGGCCACATCGCGGCCGCCTTCGACCGTCACCGTGATGAACTTCGTCGCGCCTTCGCCATCGCGCACGATCAATTGCGCGAGCTCCTGCGAGATCGAGAGCAGCGCGTCGCGCAGCGCCGCAAAGGCGGGCGTGTCGGTGCTGGCGATTTCCGGCAGGTCGGTCTGCCCCGTGGCGGCAACGATGAACGAATCATTGGTCGACGTATCGCCGTCGATCGTGATCGCGTTGAACGAACGGTCGGCGACGTACTTCACCAACGCGTCGAGCACCGGCTGCGCGACGCGCGCGTTGGTGCCGACAAAGCCCAGCATGGTCGCCATGTTCGGCTTGATCATGCCCGCGCCCTTGCTGATGCCGGTGAGTACGATCGTCTTGCCGTCGATCACGATTTCGCGCGACGCGGCCTTCGGCAGCGTGTCGGTCGTCATGATCGATTGCGCGGCTTCGTACCAATGGGCCGGCGCAAGGTTGGCGATGGCCCGCGGCAGACCGGCCACGAGGCGATCGACCGGCAGCGGTTCGAGAATCACGCCCGTCGAGAACGGCAGGATCTGGTTGGCCGAGACCGACAGCAGCCTGGCCAGCGCGTCGCACGTCTGGCGCGTGGCGGCCATGCCCGGCTCGCCGGTGCCCGCGTTGGCATTCCCCGTGTTGACGACCAACGCGCGAATCCCGGCATGCGCGGCCAGGTGCTCCTTGCACACCGTTACCGGCGCGGCGCAGAAGCGGTTCGTCGTGAATACGCCCGACACCGTGCTGCCGGGGGCCAGTCGCATGACCAGCACGTCCTTGCGGTTCGGCTTGCGGATATTGGCTTCGGCCCAGCCCAGTTCGACGCCAGGCACGGCGCGCAGTTGGGAGGCTTCGATCGAGGGGAAATTGACGGCCATGTGGGTTCGCCCGCGAGAGGAAAGGGTTGCAGCTCCCGCCCTGGCGATGTCGGCACGACAGTCCGCCGGGCGGCGGTTGATCGGTGCTGCCGGCTCGATCCGGGTGTGGCGTCCGTCGGCGCACAGCCGCTGGCCTCATCCCCCCGGAAAAACCGGCGCTACAAACGACGCGGCGCCGATCAGATGTCGGCGCCGCGTCGATCGGTTCACATCTTAAGACAGTTTGCCGTGGCAGTGCTTGAATTTCTTGCCACTGCCGCACGGACACGGGTCGTTGCGGCCGACCTTCGGCAGCATCTCGCCACCGGCCGCCACCGCTGCCGCGGCCTGCGCCAGCGCCGCGACCACCGGGCGACCGGCTTCCTCGTCCACTTCACCCTCGCCGCCCACGGTCTCGAGTTCGTCATGCTTGAACTCGATGTTGATCAAGCCGCCAGCGTTGTCGTCGAGCGACTCCGTCGCCTGCTCCAGTTCTTCCTGCGACTGGATGCGCACGTTCATGATCACGCGCGTGACCTCGAGCTTGATGGTCTCGAGCAACTGGGCGAACAGTTCGAACGCCTCGCGCTTGTACTCCTGCTTCGGGTTCTTCTGCGCATAGCCGCGCAGGTGAATCCCTTGACGCAGGTGGTCGAGCGCCGCCAGGTGCTCGCGCCAGTTCGAGTCGACGCTCTGGAGCATGACCGAACGCTCGAAACCCGAGAACGACTCGCGCCCCACGAGCTCGACCTTGGCGTTGTACGACGCTTCCGCCGCGTCGAGCACTTCCTTGAGGATGTCCTCGTCGTCGATCTCTTCCGAGCCCTCGATGCGCGACTGCAGCGGCAGATCGAGCTGCCACTCTTCGCGCAGCGTCGTCTCCAGGCCCTTCAGGTCCCATTGCTCTTCAACGGTACCAGCCGGCACGTAGGTGCGCACCAGGTCTTCGAACACGCTCTGGCGCATGCCCGCGATGGTCTCCGAAACGTCCTGCGCTTCGAGCAGCTCGTTGCGCTGCTGATAGATCACCTTGCGCTGGTCGTTCGCAACGTCGTCGTACTCGAGCAGTTGCTTGCGCACGTCGAAGTTGCGCGCCTCGACCTTGCGCTGTGCCGATTCGATCGAGCGCGTGACGATGCCGGCCTCGATGGCTTCGCCTTCGGGCATCTTCAGGCGATCCATGATCGCGCGCACCCGGTCGCCCGCGAAAATGCGCAGCAGCGGATCTTCCAGCGACAGGTAGAAGCGGGACGAACCCGGGTCGCCCTGGCGGCCTGAACGGCCGCGCAACTGGTTGTCGATCCGGCGGGACTCGTGGCGCTCGGTGCCGATGATGTGCAGACCGCCAGCGGCCTTCACCTGCTCGTGCAGCCCTTGCCACTCGTCCTGCAATTGCTTGATGCGCGCCTGCTTGTCGGCGTCGGACACGCTGGCGTCGGCCTCGATGAAGGTCGATTGCTTCTCGACGTTGCCGCCGAGCACGATGTCGGTACCGCGACCGGCCATGTTCGTGGCGATCGTGATCACACCGGGACGCCCGGCCTGCGCCACGATCTCGGCTTCGCGCGCGTGCTGCTTGGCGTTGAGTACCTGATGCGGCAGCTTTTCGCGCGTGAGCAGTTGCGAGAGATATTCCGAGGTCTCGATCGACGTCGTGCCCACCAGCACCGGCTGGCCGCGCTCGACGCAATCGCGGATGTCCTTGATGACGGCGTCGTACTTTTCCTTGGCCGTCTTGTAGATCTGATCCTGACGGTCGATCCGCTTGGGCGGACGGTTCGTCGGGATCACCACCGTCTCGAGACGGTAGATTTCGTTGAATTCGAACGCTTCGGTGTCCGCCGTGCCGGTCATGCCGGAGAGCTTGGCGTACATGCGGAAGTAGTTCTGGAACGTGATCGACGCGAGCGTCTGGTTCTCGTGCTGGATCGTGACGCGTTCCTTCGCTTCCACGGCCTGATGCAGCCCCTCGGACCAGCGACGGCCCGCCATCAGACGGCCCGTGAACTCGTCGACGATGACGATCTCGTCGTTCTGCACCACATAGTGCTGATCCTTGTGGAACAGCGTGTGTGCGCGCAGTGCGGCGTACACGTGGTGCATGAGCGTGATGTTCTGCGGCGCGTAGAGGCTATCGCCCTCGGCGATCATGCCCCACTCGGCAAGCAGTTGCTCCGCCTTCTCGTGACCGCGCTCGGTCAGGAACACCTGACGCGCCTTCTCGTCGAGCGTGTAGTCGCCCGGCACCTCGACGCCCGTGCCGTCGGCCTTCTCTTCGCCGATCTGGCGCTCGAGCATGGCCGGCAGACGGTCCATTTTCACGTACAGCTCGGTGTGATCTTCCGCTTGCCCCGAGATGATGAGCGGCGTGCGCGCCTCGTCGATCAGGATCGAGTCCACTTCGTCGACGATGGCGTAGTTCAACGTACGCTGCACGCGCTGCTCGGTCTCGTAGACCATGTTGTCGCGCAGGTAGTCGAAGCCGAACTCGTTGTTCGTACCGTAGGTGATGTCGGCGGCGTAGGCGGTCTGCTTCTGGTCGTGCGACATCTGCGACAGGTTGATACCCACCGACAGGCCGAGGAAGTTGTACAGACGCGCCATCCACTCGGCGTCGCGCTGCGCCAGGTAATCGTTGACGGTCACGACGTGCACGCCCTTGCCCGTGAGCGCATTCAGATAGGCCGGCAGCGTGGCGACGAGCGTCTTGCCCTCGCCCGTGCGCATTTCGGCGATCTTGCCGTAGTGCAGTACCATGCCGCCGATCAATTGGACATCGAAGTGGCGCATCTTGAGGACGCGCTTGCCCGCCTCGCGGCACACCGCGAAGGCTTCGACGAGCAGCGAGTCGACGCTCGCCCCCTGGGCGATACGTTGCTTGAATTCCTCAGTCTTGCCGCGCAGTTCGTCATCGCTCAGTTGCGCGATTTGCGGCTCGAGGGCGTTGATCGCCACGACGGTTTTCTGGTACTGCTTGATGAGCCGCTGGTTGCGGCTGCCAAATACTTTTTTAAGAAGACCGGGAATCATCGGATCACTGGTTAGGACGGCAAATGTCGTTCGCAGTCGCACGACCTGCCCGACGGCGAGCGCCCGCGGGACGCTTCCCCCGTGGATGCCGAACCGCCCGAGGCGTCTGTGCGCTGCGGGTCACCGGTGTTTGGCACTCGGGCCACACACCAGTTCGATACCTGTACTGAAAAACGGATTCTAGCACGCTGGCGTGGCGCGTCCCGGCACCGCCCGAGGTCGGCGAGCCGGTGTTTTCAAGGGATACCGGGAGGTGACGCCCGATGGCGGGGTAAAATATGCGGCGCCCTCTGTCTCATCATATGAAACGACCCAAAGCCTCCCGCGTTGCCCGCCCGATGACCGACCTCCTGTCTGCTTCCGACGGGGCCGGTTCGCTGCTGGTTGCCGCCGAGCAACTGGGCCGGCTCGAGCGCGACGTGCATTCGCTGCTGCCGGCGCCGCTGGCCGCCAGCGTGCGGCTGGCGCCGCCGCGCGACGGCGCGCTGGTCTTTCTCGTATCGAACAATGCGCTGGCGGCGCGCCTGCGGCAGCAAACGCCCTCATTGATCGAAGGGCTCGCCAGATGCGGCTGGCTCATCCGCACGATCCGCATTCGCGTGAGCATCGCCGAACCGGAGCCGCAGAAGCCCCCCAAGGAAGCGCGACTATCGCGGCAGGGCCTCGTCAGCCTGCGGGATCTGCGCGACGCCCTGGAACCGTCGCCACTGCGCGACGCCCTCGCCCGCCTCGTCGCCCGCCACTCGTACGGCGGCACGCGCAAGCCCTGATCGATCGCACGTCGTCCGAGCCTCAACGCCGGAATTTATCGACCGTCAAATAAAAAAGCGCCGGATTTCCGGCGCTTTCGTTTTGTTACATTCGCGCAGCCGTTGGCAGCGCGATGCGCAATTTATGCAAACTGCGTCTGCGGCTCGAACTGGAAGCCGCGCGGTGCCTCTTCGGCGCGCTCGAAAGTCACGATCTCGTAGGCTTCCTGCGCGAGAAGCTCGCGCAGCAGCTGGTTGTTCAGACCGTGGCCCGACTTGTATGCCGTGTACGACGCCAGCAATGGGTGGCCGATCACATACAGGTCGCCGATGGCATCGAGCATCTTGTGCTTCACGAACTCGTCGTCGTAGCGCAGACCATCGTTGTTCAGGATGCGGTATTCGTCGAGCACGATGGCGTTGTCCATGCTGCCGCCGCGCGCCAGCCCCAGCTCACGCAGCATCTCGACTTCGTGCGCGAAACCGAACGTGCGCGCGCGGGCGATTTCCTTCGCATACGACGTGTCGGCGAAATCGACTTCCAGCGCCTGACCGGTACGATCGACGGCGGGATGGCGGAAATCGATGGTGAACTTGAGCTTGAAGCCCTCGAACGGGTCGAGACGGGCAAACTTGTCGCCGTCGCGAATCTCGACGGGCTTCGTCACGCGGATGAACTTCTTGGCGGCGGCCTGCTCTTCGATGCCCGCCGACTGGATCAGGAAGACGAACGTTGCCGCACTGCCGTCCATGATCGGAATCTCTTCGGCCGTCACATCGACATACAGGTTGTCGATGCCCAGACCCGCGCATGCCGACATCAGGTGTTCCACCGTGGACACCCGTGCGCCATCCTTCTGCAGCACCGAAGCCAGACGCGTGTCGCCGATCGCCATTGCCGAGGCCGGAATCTCCACGGGGGGATTCAGATCGGTGCGGCAGAAGACGATGCCCGTGTTGGGCGGCGCCGGACGCAGCGACAACTCGACCTTGCGACCGGAGTGCAAGCCGATGCCGACTGTCTTGGCGATGGATTTGAGAGTGCGCTGCTTGAGCATGCTATTTGCTAAAACTATCAGATGCGTCGAATCATAGTTCCGAGTATACCAGATCGGCGCCTTTGCCGCTGTGCCACAAACACAACGCTTCGTTACGAAACATTTTGAATTTGCCCCACTGTTTCCACGTCGCCCATGGTGCGAAACGAAACATGGTGCTTCGCGGTTCGACGTCAGGTCCTTCAGGTTCGGGGCGCCCCGGCCGCCGCGACGGAGGCATGCCGCAGCGGTCGGGGGACAGGATCACGAGACCGGGTCAGGGATGACGAACGCTTACCCGTAACGTTCGTCATCTGCGAGACGTTGACGCCTGTTGCGACTCTGGCTGTCGCAACCCACCAGGCATCTACGCCCTCACAACCTTGCCGTATCGCCGTTCGGATTCATACCGCGGTGCACGCGCCCCACGCCCGGTGGCATGGTTGGCGAGCGACGGCAAATCCTCACGACGACCTGCGTAGGTCTCGCGATTCCCAAGGTGCGGCGGCGCCAGGCACTGGCACCTGGCCCGCGCGCAACCCTGTCAGTCGGCTTGCTTGCGCAGGAAGGCCGGGATGTCGTACGTGTCGACGCCCTTTTCCTGCAACGCGGCAACGTGCGAGGCTGCGGTCTCGCGCGTGCTGCGCCACACGGCCGGCGTGTCGAGCGCACCGTAGTCCGTACCGGCAGCCTGACCGACGTTCGGCACGTGGCCGGTAGCGATCGGCATGTTGTCGGTACCGGTCTTGAGCAGCGTCATCGGCGCCGCGGCCTTCTTCGCAATGGCACGGCCCAGGCCGGTCGCCACGACGGTCACGCGCAGGGCATCGCCCATCTTGTCGTCGTAGACGGTACCGAAAATCACGGTCGCGTCTTCGGCGGCGTAGCTCTTGATGGTGTTCATCACTTCACGCGTTTCCGACAGACGCAGCGAACGCGATGCCGTGATGTTGACCAGCACGCCACGCGCCCCCGAGAGGTCCACGCCTTCGAGCAGCGGGCTCGCCACGGCCTGCTCGGCGGCCAGACGCGCACGATCGACGCCGGCCACGGTGGCCGTCCCCATCATCGCCTTGCCCTGCTCGCCCATCACCGTCTTCACGTCTTCGAAGTCGACGTTCACGAGACCATCGACGTTGATGATTTCGGCGATGCCGGCCACGGCGTTGTGCAACACGTCGTCCGCGCACTGGAAGCACTTGTCCATCTCGGCATCGTCGCCCATGACTTCGAACAGCTTGTCATTGAGCACCACGATGAGCGAATCGACGTTGTCTTCCAGCTCCTGCGCACCCGTCTCGGCCACGCGCATGCGCTTGCCGCCTTCGAACTCGAACGGCTTCGACACCACGCCGACGGTCAGAATGCCCATTTCCTTGGCGATCTGCGCGACGACCGGTGCGGCGCCCGTGCCCGTACCGCCACCCATGCCGGCGGTGATGAACACCATGTGCGCGCCGCGCAGGGCGTCGGCCACGCGCTCGCGCGCCTCTTCGGCAGCGGCACGGCCCATTTCCGGCTTGGCGCCCGCACCCAGCCCCGTCTTGCCGAGCTGGATGTTCACGCCGGCCTGCGAGCGGCCCAGTGCCTGAGCGTCGGTGTTCATGGCGATGAACTCCACGCCTTGCACACCACGGTTGATCATGTGCTGGACGGCATTGCCGCCAGCGCCACCAACACCCACCACCTTGATGATGGTGCCGTTGGTTTCCGTTTCCAACATTTCAAAGTTCATAGCGCCTCCAGTGATTTAAAAACAGATCCGGAATTGCGGGTCACATGTCGCTCGGGTAAGCCACCTGTGTTTCAATGCCGAATCCGCACCCCTCAAAAAAACAGCTTCAGAAATTGCTGAAGAACCAGTCGCGCATGCGCGCCCAGACCTGGTTCGCCTGTCCCGACTGCACGGCGACCTTGCGGCCGCGCATGCGCTGGGAACGTCCTTCGAGCAGCAGCCCCATGGCCGTGGCGTAGCGCGGACTGCGCACTACGTCGGCCAGGCCACCGGCGTACTCCGGCACACCGATACGCACCGGCTTGAGGAAGATGTCCTCGCCCAGTTCGACCATGCCCGGCATCATCGCGGCGCCGCCCGTGAGCACGATGCCCGAGGACAGCAGTTCTTCGTACCCCGACTCGCGCACGACCTGCTGCACGAGCGAGAACAGTTCTTCGACGCGCGGCTCGATCACCGCCGCCAGTGCCTGACGCGAGAGCGTGCGCGGACCGCGCTCGCCCAATCCCGGCACTTCGATCATCTCGTCCGGATCGGCCAGCGACTGCTTGGCGATGCCGTGCTGAATCTTGATGTCTTCCGCGTCCGGCGTCGGCGTGCGCACGGCCATCGCGATATCGCTCGTGATCTGGTCGCCGGCGATCGGAATCACGGCCGTATGGCGGATCGCGCCTTCGCTGAAAATCGCGATGTCGGTCGTGCCACCGCCGATATCGATCAGCACCACGCCCAGTTCCTTCTCGTCTTCCGTGAGCACCGAAATGCTCGACGCGAGCGGCTGCAGAATCAGGTCGTTCACTTCGAGGCCGCAGCGGCGCACGCACTTCACGATGTTCTGCGCGGCCGACACGGCGCCGGTCACGATGTGCACCTTCACTTCCAGACGGATGCCGCTCATGCCGATCGGCTCGCGCACGTCTTCCTGACCGTCGATGATGAATTCCTGCGTGAGGATGTGCAGCACCTGCTGATCGGTCGGGATGTTGATCGCCTTGGCCGTCTCGATGACGCGCGCCACATCGGCCTGCGTCACTTCCTTGTCCTTGATCGCCACCATGCCGCTCGAGTTGAAGCTGCGGATGTGGCTGCCGGCAATGCCGGTGAACACGTTGGTGATCTTGCAGTCCGCCATCAGCTCGGCCTCTTCGAGCGCACGCTGAATGGACTGCACCGTGGCCTCGATGTTGACCACGACGCCTTTTTTCAGGCCCCGCGATTCACTCTGGCCGAGGCCGATCACTTCATAGCGGCCTTCAGGGCGCAGCTCGGCCACCACCGCCACGACTTTCGACGTGCCGATATCGAGGGCGACCAACAGATCCTTGTAATCTTTGCTCATAGCGTGTGTAAGTCCTGAAGTCTCACTGGCTTCGCAACGCGCGCGCGGCGGGTTTCGCTGCCGGCTTCTGCAAATCCCGCTTTTGCGGCGGTGTCGCGGCAAGTTTCTTGGCCTGTTCCTCGCTCAAGAACCGCATGCCCGCGGCCCGTACTGCAAAACCGTTCGGGTAACGCAGATCGGCGTACTCGATCTGGCTGCCCCAGCGTGCCGCCACCTGCGGATACGCCTGCACGAAGCGGCGGCTGCGCGTGGACAGGGTCTCGGGCGTTCGCTCGCGTCCCAGTGCCAGTTGCATCCCGCCGGCGAGCCGCACGCCCCAGGCGTAGCGATTCGACAGCGTCACCGCTTCGGGTTTCATATTCAGCGGCGCGAACCATTTCACGAAGTCGTAGTACCGCGCCGTCACATCCTTTTCGCTGCCCGGCGGACCGGCGAACTCCGGCAACTTGCCGTCGTCCTCCGCTTCGGCCAGGTTCGCCGCGAAGAGCTCGCCGTCCACGCTCACCAGACGGCCGTCGTTCCACGTGGCCAGCGGCTTGTACTCCTCGATGCTCACCGCGAGCTGGTTCGGCCAGACGCGCCGCACGCTCGCGTGGCGCACCCAGGGCACCGCCTCGAACGCCGCTCGCGTGGCGTCCAGATCGATCGTGAAGAAGTTGCCCTTGAGCCGCGAGACCGCGTTCGCGCGCAAGGTCGGCCCATTGATGTGGGACACGTCTCCGTCGATCTGAATCGCCTTGAGCGTGAAGATCGGCCGCTGGATCAGCCAATGGCCGCCCGCCGCGAGCGCCGCCAGCACGACGAGTGCGACGAGCACACTCGCGATGGCGTTGAGCAGGCGTACGTTGTGCCACATGGCGATTCGCTTTCCGTATCAGGGCGTTGTTCAACGCGTTCAAGGTTTTACTCGGGCTTCCACTGCGCGTTCGGATGCAGATCGAGCGTCGCGGTGGCCAGAATTTCCAACACCAGGTCTTCGTACGACAGGCCCGCCGCGCGCGCCGAAATCGGCACCAGCGAGTGACCGGTCATGCCCGGCGACGTATTGATCTCCAGCAGGAACGGCTTGCTGTCGCGCTTGCGCAGCATCACGTCGACGCGTCCCCAGCCCCGGCAACCCAGCACGAGATACGCGCGCAACACGAGACGCTGCACTTCTTCCTGCAACGACACCGATAGCGGCGGCGGGCACTCGTAGCGGGTGTCGTCCTTGAAATACTTGTTCTGGTAGTCGTAGTTCGCGTCAGGCGCCACGATGCGGATCACCGGCAGCGAGCGCGCCGCGGCCGCCCCCTTCGTGCCCACGCCGAGCACGGGCACGGTGAGTTCGTCGCCGTCGATGAATTCCTCGGCGAGCACGTCCGGATCGAGCGCGGCGGCCTTCTCGTAGGCGGCTTTCAGTTGCGACGCATCGGTGACCTTCGTCAGTCCGATGGTCGAGCCCTCGCGCGCCGGCTTGACGATCAGCGGCAGGCCGAGGTCGCGCGCGACCGTATCGAAATCGCTGTCAGCCGAAAGCATCGTGAAGCGCGGCGTCGGCAGCCCTTCGTTGATCCAGACGCGCTTGGTCATTTCCTTGTCCATCGCCAGCGCGGAAGCCAGCACGCCGCTGCCGGTGTACGGAATGCCCAGATGCTCGAGCGCGCCCTGCAGCGTGCCGTCTTCACCGTAACGGCCGTGCAGCGCGATGAACACTCGGTCGAACTTCTGTGCGGCGAGTGCCGCCAGGTCCTGCGTGCCGGTATCGAACGCGTGGGCGTCCACGCCGCGCGAGCGCAGCGCTTCGAGCACACCGTTGCCCGAAATCAGCGAGACCTGACGCTCGGCCGAGCGCCCGCCCATCAGGACGCCAACCTTGCCGAAACGCTTCGGATCGAAAGCACTCACGTCAAACTCCTTGCTGAACTTGCAACTTGCCGGGCACCGCGCCGATGGAGCCGGCACCCATGGTGATCACGACGTCGCCCGCGCGGGCGACCTGCAGAATGGCGTCGGGCAACTGCGCGACGTCTTCCACGAAAACCGGTTCGACCTTGCCCGCCACGCGCAACGCGCGCGCGAGCGCACGGCCGTCGGCTGCCACGATGGGCGCCTCGCCGGCCGAATACACTTCCCCGAGCACCACGGCGTCGGCTTCGGAGAGCACCTTGACGAAGTCTTCGAAGCAATCGCGCGTGCGCGTATAGCGATGCGGCTGGAACGCCAGCACGACGCGGCGGCCCGGGAAAGCGCCGCGTGCGGCGGCCAGCGTTGCCGCCATCTCGACCGGGTGATGCCCATAGTCGTCGATCAGCGTGAACGTGCCGGCGCCGCTCGCCTTGGGCAGCGCGATTTCTCCGTAGCGCTGGAAGCGACGGCCCACGCCGTTGAACTCGGCCAGGGCCTGCTGGATCGCGGCGTCGGGCACTTCGAGCTCGGTCGCGATCGCAATGGCGGCCAGCGCGTTGCGCACGTTGTGTTCGCCCGGCAGGTTGAGCGTGATGTCGAGCGGCGGCGCACCGGCGCCGAACCGGCGCAGCACGGTAAAGCGCATCTGCCCGCCCTGCGCGCGCACGTCGATGGCGCGCACCTGCGCGTCTTCCGACAGGCCGTAGCGCACGATCGGCTTCGACACGAACGGCAGGATCTCGCGCACGTTCGGATCGTCCACGCACAGCACGGCAATGCCGTAGAACGGCAGGCGTTGCGTGAACGCCACGAACGACTGCTTCAGGCGCGCGAAGTCGTGCCCGTAGGTGTCCATGTGATCGGCATCGATGTTGGTGATGACTTCGATGACCGGATTCAGGTTCAGGAACGAGGCGTCCGACTCGTCGGCCTCGACCACGATGAAGTCGCCCGTGCCGAGCTTCGCATTGGCGCCGGCGCTGTTGAGCCGCCCACCGATCACGAACGTCGGATCGAGGCCGCCCTGGCCGAGCACGCTCGCCACGAGGCTCGTGGTGGTCGTCTTGCCATGCGTGCCGGCGATCGCGATGCCCTGCTTCAGGCGCATGAGTTCCGCGAGCATCAGCGCGCGCGGCACGATGGGAATCTGGCGGGCGCGACCCGCGAGGACTTCCGGATTGTCCGCCGTGATGGCGGTGGACACGACAATGGCGTCCGCGCCTTCGATATGTTCGGCCGCATGGCCGCGCGCGATGCTCGCACCGAGGCCGGCGAGACGCTGCGTGACCGAGTTCTCGCCGAGATCGGAGCCGCTCACCCGGTACCCCAGGTTGAGCAACACCTCGGCAATGCCGCTCATGCCCGAGCCGCCAATGCCGACGAAGTGAATGTGTTTGACGATGTGTTTCATTTCAATCCTTGGCCAGAGCCGCGCACGCGCGCGCCACTTGTTCGGTGGCGTCCGGCTTGGCGAGCGCCCTGGCTTTCTCTCCCATCGCGAGCAGCGATTCGCGCGTCTGACGGCGCAACCACTCGGCCAGGGTCTCGACCGACAGCTCGCGCTGATCGATCAGCGTTGCCGCGCCCTTGTCGGCGAGGAAACGCGCATTCGTCGTCTGATGGTCGTCGACCGCATGCGGGAACGGCACGAACAGCGCCGCCACGCCCGCCGCGGCCACTTCGGCCACCGTCATCGCGCCCGCCCGGCAGATCACCAGATCCGCCGCCGCGTAGGCCGCGACCATGTCGTCGATGAACGGCACCGCTTCGACCGTCACCCCCGCCGCGGCGTAGTTCGCCTGCAGCGTCTGAATATGTTTCACGCCCGCCTGATGCGTGACGACCGGACGCGTCTCGCGCGGCAGCTTCGCCAGCGCCTTCGGCACGATCTCGTTGAGCACCGTGGCGCCCAGGCTGCCGCCCACGACCAGAATGCGCAGCGGCCCCGTGCGGGCGCCGTAGCGCTCGGCCGGCGGCGCCATGTCGTCGAAGTCGGCGCGGATCGGATTGCCGACCCACTCCCCTCCGGGGATGGTGTCCGGGAAGGCGAGCAGCACCTTGTCCGCCACGCGCGCGAGCACCTTGTTGGCGAGCCCCGCCACGGAGTTCTGCTCGTGCAGCACGAGCGGGCGGCCCAGCAGCGACGCCATCATGCCGGCCGGAAACGTGATGTATCCGCCCATGCCCAGCACCACGCTCGGCTTCACGCGACGAATCGCACCGAGGCTCTGCCAGAACGCGCGCAGCAAGTTGAGCGGCAGCAGGAACTTGGTCATCAACCCCTTGCCGCGCAGGCCGCCGAACTTCACGAATTCCATCGGAATGTCGTACTTCGGCACGAGCGTCGCTTCCATGCCGTTCGGATTGCCGAGCCATACCACGCGCCACCCCTGCACACGCAGGAAGTTGGCGACCGCGAGCCCCGGGAAGACGTGACCGCCCGTGCCGCCGGCCATGACCAGCAGCGTGCGCGTCTTCGTCTCCGGCACCGGCATCGCGGTTGCGCGCTCGGTCATACCTTGCCTCCCCGCATCAGCACGCGGTTCTCGTAATCCACCCGCAGCAGGATCGCCACGGCCACACAGTTGAGCAGGATCCCCGAGCCGCCGTAGCTGACCAGCGGCAGCGTCAGCCCCTTGGTCGGCAGCAGGCCGAGGTTCACGCCCATGTTGATGAAGGTCTGCGCCCCAAGCCATACGCCCACACCCTTGGCGAGCAGGCCCGCGAAGGTGCGCTCGAGCGCCAGGGCCTGACGGCCGATCTCGAACGCGCGACGCACCAGCCAATAGAACAGCAGGATGACGACCAGCACGCCCACGAAGCCGAACTCCTCGCCGATCACCGCGAGGATGAAGTCGGTGTGCGCTTCGGGCAGGTAGTGCAGCTTCTCGATGCTGCCGCCCAGGCCCACACCGGTCCACTCGCCACGCCCGAAGGCGATCAGCGAGTGCGTGAGCTGATACGCCTTGCCCAGCGCATAGTCCTCGCGCCACGGATCGAGGTACGCGAAAATCCGCTCGCGGCGCCACGGCGAGAGCCAGATCAGCATGGCGAACGTGCCCACGGCCGTGAGCGCCAGACCGCCGAAGAGTCGACCGTTCACGCCGCCGAGAAACAGGATGCCCATCGCGATGGCGGCCACCACCATGAATGCGCCCATGTCCGGCTCGAGCAGCAGCAGCATGCCGACGAACACCACCGCGATGCCCATCGGCAGGAAGCCCTTGCCGAAGCTCTGCATGAACTCCTGCTTGCGCACGGTGTAGTTCGCGGCGTACAGCGTGACCGCGAGCTTCATGATTTCGGACGGCTGGAGGTTGAGCACGCCGAACGGAATCCAGCGTTTTGATCCGTTCACGCCCTTGCCCACGTGCGGGATCAGCACGATCACGAGCAGCATCAGGGCGAGCAGGAAGAGCTTCGGCGCAAGCTTGTCGAGCGTCTTGACCGGAATACGGAAGGTAATCGCCGCGGCCGTGAGCCCCATCGTGAGCGACACGATGTGACGGCCGAGGAAGTGGAACGTCGAGTAGCCGCTGTACTTCGGCGAGTCGGGCAGCGCGACCGACGCCGAATACACCATCACCAGTCCCAGCGACAGCAGCGAGATGACCACCCACATCAGCGCGTGATCGTATTCGAGCATGCGCGAGCGGGTCGGCTTGATGCCGTTGAGGGTGCGATTCGCGGCCTGGGTCGCGGCGCCCCTCGCCGTGGTGGCCCCCGCCCCGGCGAATCCGGCCTGACGCTTCTTGCTGAAGAACGACTTGATACGGTTCATAGCATCACCCCCGCGTCGGCGGCCAGATCGACCACGGCGTCGCGAAAGACCTGCGCGCGATGCTCGTAGTTGCGGAACATGTCGAAGCTCGCGCACGCCGGCGAGAGCAGCACCGCGTCGCCGGGCTGGGCGAGTTTCGCGGCTTCGCGGGTGGCGTCTTCGAGCGTGGGTGCGTCGATCAGCTCGACGCCGGTGTCGGTCAGGGCTTCGCGCAGCAGCGGCGCGTCGCGGCCGATGAGCAGCACGGCGCGCGCGTGATGGGCGACCGGGTTGGCGAGCGGCGAGAAGTCCTGCCCCTTGCCGTCCCCGCCGACGATCAGCAGCAACTTCTTCTGCAGGCCCGTGATGGCGGCGACCGTCGCGCCGACGTTGGTGCCCTTGCTGTCGTCGTAATACTCGACTTCGTTGATGGTGCCCACGAGCTGCACGCGATGCGGCTCGCCCGGATACTCGCGCAGACCGTGCAGCAGCTTGGCCATCGGCAAATCGATCGCCCGCGCGAGCGCGAGCGCGGCCAGCGCGTTCGCGGCGTTGTGTTGGCCGCGGATGCGCAAGGCGTCGGCCGGCATCAGGCGCTTGCCCAGCACTTCGACAGCGGCTTCCACGGCCCCGGCCTTGCGGCGCTTCGGCGCCGGCGGCGCATCGTCGCGCGTGAAGCCCTCGACCAGCCACCACATGCCGCCTTCCATTTCCAGACCGAAGTCGCCGACCGCGTCGGGCCTACCCGTGCCGAACGTCACGACATTGGCGTCGGGCGCGGCGAACGCGATCACGCGGGCGTCGTCGCGATTGAGCACGCGCACGGTCTGCTCGCCGAAGATGCGGGCCTTGGCCGCGGCGTACGACGCCATGTCGCCGTGCCAGTCCAGATGGTCCTGCGTGATGTTGAGGATCGCGGCCGCGTCGGGTGCGAGCGAGTGCGTCGTCTCGAGCTGGAAGCTGGAGAGCTCGAGCACCCAGACGTCGGGCAGCGTGGCTTCGGCAATGCACTCGGTGAGGCGGTCGAGCGCCGTCGGACTGATGTTGCCGGCCACGGCCGCGCGCTTGCCGGCGCGACGGCACAGCAATCCCGTGAGGCTCGTGGTTGTGGTCTTGCCGTTGGTGCCGGTGATCGCGAGCACCTTCGGCGCGTAGCCGCTCGTCGCCTGCATATGGCGAAGCGCCTGCGCGAAGAACTCGATTTCACCCCACACCGGCACGCCGCGCTCCGCCGCTTCGGCCAGCAGCGCCGCCGTATCGGGCGCGAGCGGCGAGAGGCCCGGGCTGATGCCGATCAGTTCGATGTCGTCGAGCAGCGCGTCGATCCGGTCCGCGAACGCGCCGCCGATGAACTCGGCTTGCGGCGCCTCGGCGCGCAGGGTGACCAGGTTCGGCGGCACATTCGACGAATCCGTCGAGGCAAAGCGCGTGTCGGCCGCGCGGACGCGGCAGCCGTAACGCGCGCACCAACGCGCCATCGCCAGGCCGGACTCTCCCAGACCCAGGATCAGGACACGCGGTTGCCAGGATTCACCAAACTTCTCGCCGAACACGTCGCTCTTTCCCTTTTTATCGATTCAAACAACCTACGAGTCCATCGCCTCGATGTCGCCGATATTCCGCTATCGGCGCGAGCGGCCCTACCTTTAGGGCCGCCTCTGTCCCGCTGCCTTGACGCTTAGCGCAACTTGAGCGTCGACAGCCCGATCAACACCAGCATCAACGTGATGATCCAGAAGCGGACCACCACCTGCGTTTCCTTCCAGCCCGACAGCTCGAAGTGGTGATGCAGCGGCGCCATCTTGAAGATGCGTCGCCCTTCGCCGAATCGGCGCTTGGTGTACTTGAACCACGTCACCTGCAGCATCACCGACAGCGTTTCGGCCACGAACACGCCGCCCATCACGAACAGCACGACTTCCTGACGCACGATCACGGCCACCGTGCCGAGCGCGCCGCCGAGGGCCAGCGCGCCGACATCGCCCATGAACACTTGCGCCGGGTGCGTGTTGAACCACAGGAACGCCAGCCCCGCGCCGGACATCGCCGAACAGAACACGAGCAACTCGCCCGCGCCCGGGATGTGTGGGAACAGCAGATACTTCGAATACACGACGTTGCCCATCACGTAGGCGAACACGCCGAGCGCCGCCCCCACGAGCACGACCGGCATGATGACCAGTCCGTCGAGCCCGTCCGTGAGGTTAACGGCGTTGGACGAGCCCACGATGACAAAGTAGGTGAGCGCGATGAAACCAAACACGCCGAGCGGGTAGCTCATCGTCTTGAAGAACGGCACGATGAAGTCCGCCTTCGGCGGCAGATCCAGCGGGAAACCGTTGCGCACCCAGCTGATGAACAGCTCGAACACCTTCAGGTTGCTCGTCTCCGAAACCGAAAACGCCAGATAGATCGCGGCGAACAGACCGATCAGCGATTGCCAGAAATACTTCTCGCGCGACGACATGCCGCGCGGGTCCTTGTAGACGACCTTCCGGTAATCGTCGATCCAGCCGATGATGCCGAAGCCCAGCGTGACCAGCAGCACGATCCAGACGAAACGGTTGCTCAGATCCGCCCACAGCAACGTGGCGACGGTAATGCCGATCAGGATCAGCACGCCGCCCATCGTGGGCGTACCCGACTTCACGAGGTGAGTCTGCGGGCCGTCGGTGCGCACGGCCTGGCCCACCTTCATCTCGGTCAGCTTGCGGATGACCATGGGCCCGAACGCGAGCCCGATCACCAGCGCCGTGAGGCTTGCCATCACGGCCCGAAACGTCAGGTAGTTGAACACGCGCAAATAGCTCGCATCCGCTTGCAGCCATTGCGCCAACGTCAGCAACATTCCATCAATCCTTTATCACTTGGCCGGGGCGTCGCCGCCCCCGGTTTCATTCGTCGCGCGCAATTGTTCGAGCACGCGCTCCATCCGCATGAAGCGGCTTCCCTTTACCAGCACCGTCGCCGGCGCACTCAACGTGGTTTTCAGTTCGGCCACGAGCGGAGCGACATCCGAAAAATGCTCGCCACCGTCGCCGAAGGCCGCGATGCTCGCCGGTGTCTGCTCGCCGATCACCAGCAAACGGTCGACGCCGCGCTGCGCGGCATACTCGCCCACTTCCCGGTGGAACGCCGGGCCGTTATCGCCCACCTCACCCATGTCGCCGAGCACCAGCACACGCGGCGCCGGGGTCTGCGCGAGTACGTCGATTGCGGCACGTACCGAATCGGGGTTCGCATTATAGGTGTCGTCGATCAAGGTGACGCCGGCGAGGCTGCCCTTGGAGAGCGTCGACACCTGAAGGCGGCCTTTGACGGCGGAGAACGCTTCGAGCGCCCGCACGATCGAGCCGATGTCGACGTGGGCGCCCAGTGCGCACGCGATCGCGGCCAGCGCGTTGCGGGCGTTGTGCTCGCCGAGCAGCGGCAACGTGAGCGTGAATTCACCGACGGGCGACGCGACGCGCAGCACGCGCGTGGCCACGTCGTAGCGCCCCGAGACTGCCGCGCGCGCATCGAGCGCGAAGTCGAGCACCCGGCGCTTGCCGGCGATCTCGCGCCACATCGGCGCGAATTCGCTCTCGGCCGGGAACACCGCGGTACCGTCCGCCGGCAGCGCGGCAAGCACGGCGGCGTGCTCTTCCGCCACCGCCGCCACGCTCACCATGAATTCCTGGTGCTCGCGCTGCGCGTTGTTGATGACCGCCACCGTCGGCTGCGCGATGCGCGCCAGGTAGGCCGTCTCGCCCGGGTGATTCATGCCCAGTTCGAGCACCGCAAGCTTGTCACCGGCACTGAGCCGGAACAGCGTGAGCGGCAGACCGATGTCGTTGTTGAGGTTGCCTGCGGTGGCCAGGCGCGCGTCGGCGCCGACCGCTTCGGCGAAGATCGCCGAGATCATTTCCTTGACGGTCGTCTTGCCGTTGCTGCCGGTCACCGCCACCACGGGAATCGCGAACTGGCGGCGCCACGCGGCGGCAATCTCGCCCAGCGCAATACGCGTGTCCGGCACGATGAGCGCGGGCGTCTCGAAACCGTCCGGCACGCGCGACGCGACCACGGCCGCCGCACCTGCGCGCGCCACGTCGCCGAGAAAGTCGTGGGCGTCGAAACGCTCACCCTTGATCGCGACGAAGAGATCGCCCGGCTGCACCGAGCGGCTGTCCGTGACGATGCGAGCGAACGCCGTGGACGGCGCGCCCGTCACGCGCGAACCGGTGACGGCAGTCTGGGCGTCGCTCAGATGCCACATCGTCATTCGCCACCTCCGCGTACCGTGGTCGCACGCGCGGCCAATGCCAGACGCGCATGCTCCTGATCGGAGAACGGCCGTTTCTTGCCCATGATTTCCTGTGTACTTTCGTGTCCCTTGCCCGCGATGAGCACGACATCGGCCGGCTGCGCGCCGCGCACGGCCTGCAGAATCGCGCTCGCACGGTCCTCGATGCGGCGCGCGGCGTCGGGATGCGCGAGCCCCGCGGCGATCTGCGCGATGATGTCGGCCGGCCCTTCGGTGCGCGGGTTGTCGCTGGTCAGCACGATGGCGTCTGCCAGACGCTCGGCCACCGCGCCCATCTGCGGACGCTTGCCCGCGTCGCGATCGCCGCCGCAACCAAACACGCACAGCAGCTTGCCGCCACGGGCGGCCGCCACCGGGCGCAGGGCGTCGAGCGTCTTGTCGAGCGCGTCGGGCGTGTGAGCGTAGTCGACGACGACCAGCGGCTGTCCCGGCTGGCCGATCTGTTCCATGCGACCGGACACCGGCGCGAGCGCCGCCAGCCCCGCGACCGCGACATCCTGCGGCATGCCGGCCGCGAGCGCCGCGCCAAGCACCGCGAGCGCGTTGCTCACATTGAATTCGCCGACGAGCGGAATCGTGATCTGCTGGTTCTGATCGTCGATATGCAGCGTAAAGCGGGTGCCGGCCGTCGTGGCGCGGACGTCTTCGGCACGCAACACGCGGTTGCCATGCGCCGACGTCGCATCGCCGTGGATGCCGAATTCGTAGACCGGCGTCTTGCCCGCGAGACGCTTGAGCAGGCGCTGCCCCATCGCGTCGTCGCGATTGACGACCGCCGCCTTCAGGCCTGGCCAGTCGAACAGGCGCGTCTTGGCCGCCTCGTACTCGGCCATCGTGCCGTGGTAGTCGAGGTGGTCCTGCGTCAGATTGGTGAATACGGCGACGTCGAACGCCACGCCGTTCACACGGCCCTGATAGAGACCGTGCGAGGAGACCTCCATCGCGACGGCCGCCGCGCCCTGTCCGCGCAAGTCCGCGAGACTGCGCTGCAGTTGCACGGCGTCGGGCGTGGTGAAGCCGGTCACCGTCAAATGTCCGGGGAAGCCGCTGCCGAGCGTGCCGATCACGGCACTGCGCGTGCCCGCCTTCGAGAGCAATTGCGAGAGCCACTGGCTGCACGAGGTCTTGCCGTTCGTGCCGGTCACGCCGAGCATCGTCATGCCGACGCTCGGCTCGCCGTACCACAGCGCCGCCAGCGGGCCTGCGAGCCAGTCGAGGCGCGGCACGCCGAATTGCGGCACGTTCGCGACGCCGGCAAGCGACGCCGGCCACGTGAAGCCGTCGCTCTGCCAGATCACGGCGGCGGCGCCGCGTTCGACGGCGTCGGCAATGAAGCCGCGACTGTCGGCCCCCTTCACGGCGTACGCGACGAACACGTCGCCCGGCGCCACACTGCGGCTGTCGGCGTGCAGCGTGGCACCGGCCGGCGCCGTGCGGCGCAGCCAGTCCCAGGCTTGCGCGAGCACGGCGCGCTCGGCGGCGTCCGCGATCATGGCCAGCGTGGCCGGGTTGCGAGGCGTCGGCGTCACGGTGCCCATGGCTCGCTCTCCTCGACGTTGTCGCTCACGACGAGCTTCGTCACCGGCGAATCCGGCACCACGTTCAACGCCCGCAGCGTGCCGCCGACGATCGCGGCGAATGCCGGACCGGCCGCCACACCGCCGTAGTGCGAGCCGCGTCCCGGCTCGTCGAGCGTGACGGCCACGATGATGCGCGGCTCCGACATCGGCGCCATGCCGACGAACGACGCGCGGTACTTGCTCTTGTCATAACCCCGGCCCGACTGCTTGTACGCCGTACCGGTCTTGCCGCCGACGCGATAGCCGACGACCTGGGCGCGCGTGGCCGTGCCGCCCGGCGACGTCACCATCTCGAGCATCTTGCGCACTTCACGTGCCGTGGCAGGGGAGATGACCGGCGTGCCCTTCACGACACTGCCGTCCGTCTTGTAGATCGAGATCGGCAGCAGTTCGCCGTCGTGGGCAAATACCGTGTAGGCGCGCGCCAGTTGAATGAGCGACGCCGACAGACCATAGCCGTAGCCCATCGTCGCCTGCTCGATCGGGCGCCAGCTCTTGGCCGGACGCAGGCGTCCCGCCACGGCGCCCGGGAAGCCGATCTTGGGCGCCTGCCCGAGCCCGACGCTCGTGAACATGTCCCACATTTCCTGCGGCTTCATCTGCAGCGCGATCTTCGCGGTGCCGATGTTGCTCGACTTCTGGATGACGCCCTGCACGGTAAGCAGCCCGTAATCGTGCGTGTCCGTGATCGTCGCCCCGAACAGATTGGTGCGGCCGGTGGTCATCACCGTCGACATCGGTTTGACGTAGCCGTTTTCCATCGCCGCCGCGATCGTGATCGGCTTCATGATCGAGCCGGGCTCGAACGTGTCGGTAATGACCCGGTTGCGCAACTGCGCGCCGGTCAGATTCGTGCGGTTGTTCGGGTTGTAGGTCGGAAGATTCGCGAGCGCGAGCACTTCGCCGGTGCGGACGTCAAGCACCACGGCGCTGCCGGCCTTCGCGCCGGTGCGCTCGATGGCGTCCTTCAGCTCGCTGTACGCGAGGAACTGGATCTTGCTGTCGATGGACAGGGTGATGTCGTGACCGTCGCGCGGTTGCGCCAGGATGTCGAGATCCTCGACGACGCGCCCCAGTCGGTCCTTGATCACGCGGCGGCTGCCCGGTGTCGCGGCCAGATCCTTCTGCATCGAGAGCTCGACGCCTTCCTGGCCGATATCCTCGACGTTCGTGAAACCGACGATGTGCGCGGCGATCTCGCCTTCCGGATAGAAGCGCTTGTATTCCTTGCGCTGGTACACGCCGGGAATGTCGAGGTCCGCGACCTGCTTGGCCACGTCCGGCAGCACCTGACGCTTCACGTAGACGAAGCTCTTTTCCTGATTGAGCTTGCGACGCAGATCCGGCTCGCTCATTTCGAGCAGCTTGGCCAGTTGCCGCACCTTCTGCGGGGAGACGTCGTCGGGCACGTCTTCGGGAATGGCCCAGATGGCCTTGACCGGCAGGCTGGTCGCGAGCACCTGACCGTTACGGTCGAACACTTTGCCGCGCGTGGCGGACATCTCGAGTGTGCGCTCGTAACGGCTCTCGCCCTGACGTTGATAGAAGGCGTTGCCCGGCCCCTGGATCCAGAAGGCGCGCGCGACCAGCGACGCGAAAGCGCCGAAGATCACGAAGACGAGCATCTTCGAGCGCCACATCGGCAGACGCACGGACAGAACCGGACTGGCAGAGAACTGCACGTCCTTGGTCTTGGCATCCTTGCGGCGGATCATCGCTTGCCTCCGCTCGCCGGGGCGGACGCGGCGCTCGCGCTGGGCACGGGCACGTCGATCATCGCGCCGGCGCTACCGGCGGGTGCGGACAGATATTGCGTACGGCCCGGCGAGACGGCCTGCATCTTCAGGTCGCTGCGGGCCACGCTTTCGATGCGTGCGCTCTTGCTCTGCGCGCTTTGCTCGTACTGGAGGCGATCCCAGTCCTGCAACAGCTGATGCTCGAGCGCCTGCTCGCGGTTGAGCTCGACGAACGTGCCGCGGGCACGGTATTGCGCATTGATGAGCGACAGCGCGCAACCGATGAGCAGCGCGAGCAGGAGAATGTTGAGCCGACTCATGTCGACACCCGCTCCATGACCCGCATGATGGCCGAGCGCGCGCGCGGGTTGGCTTCCACCTCGGCGGCGGAAGGCTTGATCTTGCGGCTGGTCTTGAAGGGCGGCTCGGGGATTTCGTGTGCGCGCAAAGGCACGCGGCGATCCACCGCCGGCGCGCTCGCGTGCGCTTGCATGAAGCGCTTCACGATACGATCTTCCAGCGAATGAAAACTGATCGCCACGAGTCTGCCTCCCGTTTCGAGGACATCGGCCGCCACATCGAGTGCTATCTGCAGGTCCGCAAGCTCTTGATTGACGTGAATCCGTAGAGCCTGAAAGGTACGTGTTGCCGGGTCCTTGCCCTTCTCACGGGTCTTGACGGCGCCAGCCACGATCTCGGCAAGCTCCCGAGTGCTGACGAGTGGGCCGAGGCGATCGGCGTTTGCCCGGCGAGCAACAAGCGCCTTTGCAATCTGAAAAGCAAACCGTTCTTCCCCATAGTCCTTGATGACCTCCGTCATGTCTTCCAACGTTGCTCGGGCCAGCCAGTCGGCGGCCGACTCGCCGCGCGTGGGATCCATGCGCATGTCGAGCGGGCCGTCGAAACGAAAACTGAATCCGCGCGCGGGGTCGTCGAACTGCGGCGACGAAACGCCCAGGTCCAGCAAAACGCCCGACACCTTGTCGATACCGCGCCGGGCCAGCACTTCGCGCAACGTCGCGAAGCTGTCGTGCTCAATCGAAAATCGCGGATCGGCAATCTTTGCCGCCTCCGCGATCGCTTGGGGGTCCTTGTCGAACGCGATCAGCCTCCCCCTGGCACCCAGCCGCTCCAGTAGCCTGCGACTGTGCCCGCCGCGGCCGAACGTGCCGTCGACGTATACGCCGTCGTCGCGCCACAGCAAGGCATCCACGGCCTCCTCCAGCAGGACCGTGCGGTGCTGCATTACCGTATCCACCGCGTGCGCCATGCTCGTCGGACCACCTGATCTGTCAAAAAGTGAAGTTCTTCAGTGCTTCCGGCATGCCTTGCGCCATTGCCGCCTGTTCCTTGGCGGCATACGTCGCGGCATCCCAGAGTTCAAAGTGACTGCCCATGCCCAGCAGCATGACTTCCTTGTCCATGCCCGCGGCCGCACGCAACTCCGGCGCCACCAGGACGCGCCCCGCCGAATCCATCTCGACGTCGGCTGCATTGCCCAGGAAGATGCGTCGCCACCAGTGCGCGTCCATCGGCAGTGCGGCGATCTTGCCGCGGAAGATCTCCCATTCGGGACGCGGGAACAGCAACAGACATCCGTCCGGGTGCTTCGTGATCGTCACCTTGCCTTCAGCTTCGCCTTGCAGCACGTCACGATGCCGGGCCGGAATCGACATCCGTCCCTTCGCATCCAGTGAAAGTGCCGAGGCTCCCTGAAACACGTGCGCTCCCGTGGGGTTTCGTCCGCCTGCCCGTCATGCCGAAAGAGAAAGATTATGTGCCTTACGCCACACAAAAATACACTTTCTCACACTATTTCCCACTTTAGAGGAGAGTGTTTGGGCGGTCAAGCTTTTCGCCCGTTTTTCGGAGGAGATTTGGTAGACAGAACAATGACTTAGCGCACTTTCCTAAAGCCGAGAAACGGAATTTTGTCAGGAAAATTAAAGACATAACCGCGATAGTGAAAGTGGAACATCAAACTCTCAGCGTCGCCTCGCAGGAGGCCCGCCATCACTATCGATACCGGGGAGTGCGCACTCACGCCGAGAGAAAACCCGGCGAGCGCCGGGCGGCGAGCGTCACGCGAGGGAAGTTTCGATACTGGATGAGGGAATCAGTCGGGGGAAAACGGCGCAGACGTTCTATATATAGTAGGCGGTCGTCGTCATGACCTTTGCAGCGGCACGCATGGCACGCTGCACCGGCACCGGCAGATCCACACCGCCGGCGTCTCGCGCGGCCTGGCCGTGCTGGATTTCATCAATGCGCATCTGATCGACGATGGCGCGCGAGCGCGCGTCCTGCGAAGGCAGATCGTCGAGATGGCCTTCGAGATGATGCTCGACCTGGCGCTCCGTCTCCGACATGAAGCCCAGACTCACCTTGTCGCCGCACTTGCCGGCGACGAAACCGATCGCGAACGCCCCCGCGTACCAGAGCGGGTTCAGCAGGCTCGGGCGCGAACCCAGTTCCGACAGACGCTGCGCGGTCCACGCTAGATGGTCCTCTTCTTCCTTCCCTGCATGCTCGAAGGCAGCGCGCAGTTCGGGACGCTTCGTTGCCAGCTTCTGCGCCTGATACAGCGCCTGCGCACAGACCTCGCCCACATGATTCACACGCATGAGCCCGGCGACGTGACGACGCTCCTGCGGCGAGAGCGCGTCGTCGCCCACCGGCGCATTGCCTGGGTCACTGTCTATATAGGAGACGGGGACGGGGGTCGGGCGCGAGGCGCGGGTCACGCCCGCGATGGCTCGCAGGCCGCGGTCAAGTTCGGAGATCAGGCTGTCGGAGAACATCGTACGTTCAACTCACTTCAATTTTTCACTATGTGGGACGCAGGACGATTCTTTCACGTCTGTCGGTGATGATACGCGCCTTTACCCGGCGCGCCTTGCGCGGGCGCAAACACGCGAAAGCCCCGCCAGACGCCGGTTTCCGGCCTGTTGCGTAAACGAAACAAAGGGTGCCGCAAACCCGCGTAAAACCGGCCTTTTCCTTTGCCGGCCACAGTGAATTTGTTACATTACGTCCAACTTCTCGCGAAGTTGATTAGCAAGGACGTTATCACTAGTGACCTTGTTAAACAAATCTCACAATCCTTTGGAGATCACTCAATGAAAAAGTCGCTTCTCGCTCTGGGTGTGCTCGGCGCATTCGCTGGCGCTGCTCACGCACAAAGCAGCGTGACCCTGTACGGTATCATCGACGCTGGCCTGACGTACGTTAACAAGACGGGCGGCTCGCTGACCGGCACCGGCAACACCAGCAAGAACTTCTACTTCAACAACGGCAACCTGCAAGGTTCGCGTTGGGGCCTGAAGGGCGCTGAAGACCTCGGTGGCGGTCTGAAGGCAATCTTCGTGCTGGAAAACGGCTTCAACCTGGGTAACGGCACGCTGGGCCAAAACGGTCGCATGTTTGGTCGTCAAGCCTATGTGGGTCTGAGCAGCGCTACGGCCGGCACGGTGACGATCGGTCGTCAATACGACTCCGTGGTTGACTTCGTTGGCCCGTACGCTTCGGGTAGCCAATGGGCGACGTACGCAGGTGCTCACCCGTTCGATAACGACAACCTGAACAACTCGTTCCGGATCAACAACTCGATCAAGTACACGACCGCCAACTACAACGGCTTCAGCGCTGGCGCTCTGTATGGCTTCTCCAACTCGGCCAACAATGGTTCGACGGGTTCGGGCTTCGCAAACAACCGTGCATGGTCGTTTGGTTTGGGTTACGCCAACGGCCCGCTGTCGTTGGGCGCTGGCTACTTGTACCTCGGCTCGCCGGGCAGCAACTCCTCGGGCGTGATCGCAACGCCGCTCACCGGTTCGGCTGACACCACGACGGCTATGACGGCCGGTGGCGCTAGCGATAAGGCATGGATCGCCTCGGCAGGCGGTTCGTACGCGTTTGGTCCGGCAACGCTGGGTCTGGTGTACAGCCACAGCGCCTACAACTACGTTGGCGGCGGTAGCTGGAAGTTCGACAACGTCGAACTCAACGGCAAGTACATGCTGACGCCGGCCCTGCAACTGGGCGCATCGTACACGTACACTTGGTCGACCCTGAACGTGGCATCGGGCAACGCCTCGCCGAAGTACCACCAAGTCAACCTTGGCGTCGACTACTTCCTGTCGAAGCGCACGGATACGTACCTGGTGGGTCTGTGGCAACACGCCAACAACGATGCCCCGGGCGGCGCAAACCTGAACGGTGGTATCGGCTTCTCGAACAGCACGAATCAGTTCGCTGTTACGGCTGGTATCCGTCACAAGTTCTAAGCTGACAGCTCCTGTCACTTAGGCTTTGACGAAAGGGCACCTTCGGGTGCCCTTTTTTATTGGTCGGACGACTTTGCCATTAGCGATTGGAGTGCGTCGTAAGCTAGACGGCCAGCTCGTAGCTCCCCCATCTTGACCCGATGTTTATTTCAAACCTAAAATTTCCATATTGTAAATTTCCATTGCACCGACCATGAGCCTCACCGACTCGGATTCTCTCGATCTCGAAACGCGCGCCCACGATCGTGAGCACGACGCGCTGCGCCTGTGGCTGCGGCTGCTCACCTGCACCACCATGATCGAGACAGACATCCGCTCGCGGTTGCGCCAGGAGTTCGATTGCACGCTGCCGCGCTTCGATTTGCTCGCGCAGCTCGACCGCCATCCCGAAGGGTTGAAGATGGGTGAGTTGAGCAAGCGGATGATGGTCACCGGTGGGAACGTGACGGGCATCACCGATCAGTTGGAGAAGGAAGGCTGGGTGACGCGCGAGACAGTCGTCAACGATCGGCGCGCCTTTCTCATCAAGCTCACGCCGCGCGGCAAGAAGGCATTTTCCAATATGGCTCAGGCCCACGAGCAGTGGATCGAGCAGCGGTTCGGGCAGTTGCCGGAAGACAGACGGCAGCAGCTTTACGGTTTGCTGGGCGATCTCAAATCGGTGATCGGCTGAGATAACCCTATCCGGTCCAAGCGCAGTAAACACAGCCGGCTGGGAATGTCCGCCGTGAGGCAAGGGTTGCGACGGACGTGACGGCGTCAGACTATGTCACAGGTCAGTGCAGGGTGACACCCGCTCGCCCATTCTCAGTCCCGCATTTCTCGCTTTCAGCGATTCTCCTCAAGGTGCCCGTCCCACTGGCCCAACTAGCCCCCCCCTAGTCTTGCTTCCCCCTGCCACCGCTCGTTATCGTCCAGCCTGTATCGGCGTATCGAGCTGCGCTCTTGCCGCCAACGCCGCTGGCGTTCGATCCAACGCGGTGAGTGCGGCGTTGCGCTCGGCTTCCGGTCGTTTCGACATGGCTTTGACCGCGACATAGAATTTTGGCAAATCGTCGTGCTCCTGCGCGAGCAGCGCCATGAACGCAGGGACCCACCGGTTATAGGCCACGAAAGAGCCGATTTTCGCGTTATTCAGGTCACTGGCGAACCATGGATCGAAGCCCTTGTATCCTCCCCACGATGCCTTTATGGCGTCGTAGTCCGCGCGCATCGCGGCGAACAAGGCATCTTTCTGCGCGATCTTGTCGGCATCCGGCACGGCGCTGGCGTACAGCGCTTCCAGACGTTTCCGATAGCCGTCGACCAGCTTGCGGAATTGCCGCCGATGCGCATCGTAACGCCCATACTCGATGGCGGCGTCGGGATGCTCGCTTAACCAACGACGCACGCCCACGGTCTCCACTGTCACGGCAAACGACTCGTTGAACGCAGTGTCTCCCCGGACGAACAGAATCTGATGCGCGAGTTCGTGGAAGATCATGCGGGCAACTTCCGCGCGCGGGAGATAGATAAAGGTATTGAGCAGCGGATCGTCGAAATATCCGAGCGTCGAATAGGCAGGTATACCTGCGACAAACGTCTCCCACCCGTCGCGATGCAACTCCGCGGCGTATGCATCGGCCGATTCACGCGAGTAGTACCCACGATATTCGACGCAACCGACTACCAGAAAGCACGACTCATGGAGCTTGAGGGATAGCGGAGGCGCGGCAAACACGTTGTAGACGACGAAGGGCCGTTTCAGGTCAGCATAGCTGCGGTAGCTGCCATTGTCCGGTTCGCCAAGCGCCGATACGGCATAGCTTCGGATCTGCTCGGCCTCGACGAGACGCATGCGCAGACGCGGATCGAGCGACGGGTCGGCCAGCAGGTCGGACACCGGCTGCGCCTCATGCAGCATCGTGAAGTGCCCGTTGATGGACTGCGCGTAGTATCCGATCTGGCTGCAGCCGGCAACGCCAAGCAACAGCGCACCGGTCGCCATCGCTGTGAGCACGCGACGCAGCCGCCGCTCCAGAGGCGCGGAGATCACCGACATCATGGACGGAAGGGCCATCACGAACGCCTCCGGCGCAATTTCCAGGTGTTGGCCGACTTATGGCCCGTGCCGGCCCGAGTTAGCGCATGTCGGCTATAACGGTGCCACGTCGACGAGACAGTCATAGAAAGTCGGGGCGCGCCCAAGGTCGGTGAGTTGCTGACTCGTGACCTCATTGGCGTTCTTGCCGTCCGGCGCAAGCTTCTTCCACCAGATCGACAGGCCGACGACCACGCCCTCCCGCGCCCGCTCCGTGACCCGAGCCTTCGCATTCAACGTGCCCCGGTCGTTGAAGATCCGCACGCCCGCGCCATCCGCAATACCGCGCGGGGCGGCGTCCGACGGATGGATGTCCAGCGTCGGCTCGCCAACGGAGGCACGCAGACTATCGACGTTCACGAAGCTCGAATTGAGGAAGTTGCGCGCCGGCGGCGAAATCATCGCCAACGGGTAACGCTCGGCCAACGTTGGATTGCTGGCGGCAGACTCGTAGGGCGGCACCCAGTCCGGCAACGGATCGAAGCCTTCCTCCAGCATCCGCTCGGAATAGAACTCGCACTTTCCCGAAGGTGTGTAGAACTGACCGTTCGCAAACGGCGCCTCGGGAAGATCATAACGAATCCAGCCGTCGCGCTTCAATTGCTCCCAACTACTGCCGGCCATGCGGGCGTCGTTCCAGCGGATGGACTGGGCCGCGAGCTCGTCATCGGTGTCGGAGAAGCATGGCTCTTGCCAGCCCATCCGCTTCGCCAGCAGACGGAAGATTTCCGAATTGGGTTTCGCCTCGCCCAGCGGGGCGATAGCCGGGTTGTTGGCAAGCAGATAGGTGTGACCGTACGCCTTGTGGATGTCGAGATGCTCGAGTTGCGTCGTGGCCGGCAGCACGAAATCGGCATAGTCGGCGGTATCGGTCTGGAAGTGCTCCAGCACCACCGTGAACAAATCCTCGCGCCCGAAGCCGGCGGCGACTTTGCCCGACTCGGGGGCGACGGCGACCGGGTTGCTGTTATAGACAACCAGCGCCTCGATCTTCGGTCCGAAGGTTCCGTCACCAGGATGGCACAGTGCATCCCCAATAGCACTCATGTTGACCACGCGCGCCGGCCGGTCCTGCCTCGGGCGCAAATCCGGACGCGCTTGCGCCACGGCGTCAACCGGCGCAAAACCCGACGTCGACATCAGCAATCCGCCCGCCGGATCGCGCCAGGCACCGATCAGCGCAGGCAGGCAAGCGATCGCACGCGTCGCCTGGCCACCACCCCGGACACGCTGCATGCCGTAATTGAGCCGGATCGCAGCAGGTTTGGCGCTGGCGTATTCCCGGGCAAGCGCGATGATCGTTTCCTCACCGATCCCGCAGATCTCCGCGACGCGCGAAGGGGTATAGCGTCGCACGCGCTCCTTGAGTTGCGCATACCCCACCGTGTGGCGTGCAATGTACTCGTGATCGACCAGATCTTCGGAGATCAGAACGTGCATCATGCCAAGCGCGAGTGCGGCATCGGTGCCCGGGAGCAACGCAATGTGTTGATGGCACTTTTCCGCGGTCAGCGAACGATAGGGATCGATGGCGATGAGCTTCGCGCCGCGGCGCTTCGCCTCCTGCGCAATCGCCCAGAAATGCACGCTCGAAGTGATCGGATTGCTGCCCCAGATCAGAATCAGCTTGCTGTCGACGAAATGCTCGACGTGCATGCCCACGCCTGCACCGTACGTGTAACGCATGCCGGCCGCGCCAGCGCTCGCACAGATCGTACGATCGAGATCCGACGCACCGATCCTGTTGAAGAATCGCGCCGCCATCGACTCGCCTTGCACAAACCCCATCGTGCCAGCGTAGCTGTACGGCAGGATCGCCTCGGGCTCGCGTGCCGCGATGGCGCCCAGCCGAGTCGCGATCTCGTCGAGGGCTTCGTCCCAACTCACCCGCACGAATTGGCCGCTCCCTTTCGGACCGACGCGCTTGAGTGGATGCAGCAGACGATCCCGGTGATAAGTTCGTTCGGTGTAGCGCGCGACTTTCGTGCACAACACGCCCTTGGTCGTCGGATGGTCAGGATCCCCCTGAACCTTGATCGCAACGCCGTTCTCCACCGTGACGTGCAGCGCGCACGTATCCGGACAGTCATGCGGGCAAGCGGCCCGGACGACGTGGGCATCGGTCGTCATCAACGACTCCTTTTCTCTACGGAAATATGACGTCCGGGGACAATGGGACGTTGGCGCTATTGTATTACGTTCGTTCGCGCCCTACCCCGCCACACTTGACGTCAGCGCGTTTTTTTAGGCAGATTCCTGAGTGCGGCTCGACCGATTCGACCGATTCCTACTGGAGTGCCAGACCTGCCCATTAGAGGTAAGATGAGCCATTGCGCTCCGCAGGAAACCCCGTCATGAAGCTCATTCCAGAAATCGACGCCGCTCGCGGCGAAATTCAATCCATCCGACGTGACATTCATGCTCATCCGGAACTCTGCTTCGAAGAGAAACGGACGTCAGACGTCGTTGCCGATACGCTCACCAAGTGGGGTATCCCCATCCACCGCGGACTCGGGACGACCGGCGTCGTCGGCATTATCAAGAATGGCACCAGCGACCGCGCGATTGGACTTCGCGCCGACATGGACGCGCTGCCTATCCACGAAGCCAATACGTTCGAACACGCGTCGAAGCATGAGGGCAAGATGCACGCATGCGGCCACGACGGACACACGGCCATGCTGCTTGCTGCGGCGCAATATCTTCAGAAGCATCGCAATTTCGACGGGACCGTCTATCTGATCTTCCAACCGGCGGAAGAAGGCGGTGGCGGTGCACGCGAAATGATCAAGGATGGCCTGTTCGAGCGCTTCCCGATGCAGGCCGTTTTCGGCATGCACAACTGGCCAGGCGTGCCGAGCGGCACATTCGCCGTGACGCCCGGTCCGATGATGGCGTCGAGCAACGAATTCAAGATCACGCTGCGCGGTAAGGGGACCCATGCGGGCATTCCGCATGCCGGCATCGATCCCGTGATCGCGGCAGTGCAGGTAGCACAGGCGCTGCAGAGCATCATCACGCGTAACAAGCGTCCGATCGATGCGGCCGTGCTATCCATTACCCAGATCCACGCCGGCGACACGACCAATGTCGTGCCCGACGAAGCCTGGCTCGGGGGCACGATTCGCACGTTCTCGATCGAGGTGCTGGACCTGATCGAGTCGCGGCTGCGCGAAGTTTCGGAATTCGTGGCAAAGGGCCTCGGTTGCACGGCTAACATCGAATTCCACCGCAATTACCCTCCGACCATCAACGATCCCGCCATGGCGGCCCTGTGTGCGGACGTCATGCGTGAAGTCGTGGGCGACGAGAACGTCAACGACAAAGTCGAGCCGACGATGGGCGCGGAAGACTTCTCGTTCATGCTGCTGGAAAAGCCCGGGGCATATGTTTTCATCGGTAACGGTGACGGTACGCACCGCGACAGCGGCCACGGTCTCGGTCCGTGCAACCTGCACAATGCGAGCTACGACTTCAACGATGACCTGCTGCCGCTCGGAGGCACTTATTGGGTCAAACTGGTCGAGACGTATTTCGGTCGGGATCGGTAAGGCGTTCGAACAACGTTTCAGCGAGTCGAATAAGAAAGCCGGCAAACGATTTGCCGGCTTTTTCGCTTCCGAACAACAAGTTAATAGCGAATAGACACTATTTCGCAGCCGTTGTTGTAGGGATTGCGTCAGCATCCAGGCGGATATCGCCATACCACGCCGTATATTTGGATCGAGTGTTATCACCATCACTCATGATCGCGATGCCGATCAGTCGTCCTGCCGGCTCACCGAAGGCTCTCTCATAGTCCTTGGCAATATCTCGCGAGTAGATCAGCCATTTGCCGAGATTTGCGTCGCCGCGCTCGACGACCACGGATCGGATACGCCCGGTATAGGGATTCGCGATGACCTCGTCCTTCGAGAACTGCCTGTCGCCCCAGGTATACACCAGCGTCGCATAAGGAAGTTCACGGCCACTCACCAGGCGAGCCAATTCGCGATGGAGATGATCCTGCATAGTCAACTTCGCAGGGTCTCCGTCAAAAGCGAGGGCGATGCGGACGGGAGCATCGTCGAAACGCTTCGTACGGATGTCCGCATCGGTGGGTAAAGCATCGGCACGCCAACGCCACGTCAGTTTTGCGCCGGTATGGATGGGGATATCCAGCTTTTGAGCAATGCCGGAAGCCGACTCATCGACTTGAGCATGAATGACGGCTATGCCATCGTCATCCGATATCTGCTCGTAGGTCGTCAGGCGCTTGTTGCGAGTGACAAGATAGGCTTCCCAATGCGGAGGCAGTCCATCAGGGGATACTGCGGCAGACAGTGGAGCGATATCGTCGTTGTGCGCAGACACGACTTTGGCAATCGTCTGGCTGTCCTTCGAACTCGGGGAAGCGCACCCGCCAATCCCCGCAGTCACCAAGGCGGCAATGACGTACATCTTGCCGGTACGCCACGTTGCATGGCGTTTGATTTGAATTGAATTCACCACCCGCTTTGCTCCACGAACTGCAACTAACCCCGTGGCCAAATGCTATGCGAGAAGCGAACGTCCATCTACGGGGGATTTCACTTCCTGACGGTGAAACAACACAAAATAGAACCACCTTTTTCGGCTGCACAAAGCAAAAACCCCTTACTACGCGTGTAGCAAGGGGTTTTTAAGGGGAGCCTGACGATTACCTACTTTCACACGGGAATCCGCACTATCATCGGCGTGGAGTCGTTTCACGGTCCTGTTCGGGATGGGAAGGGGTGGTTCCAACTCGCTATGGTCATCAGGCATAACTTGTATGTTCCGCTGAGGCGCTCAGCGAAACCAATTCGGAAGAAGCGTAGTACAACGTATTGGGTTGTGACTGGTATCGGCACAGCGATACTCACACCAGGAAAACACACTGGTTATAGGATCAAGCCTCACGGGCAATTAGTATCAGTTAGCTTAACGCATTACTGCGCTTCCACACCTGACCTATCAACGTCCTGGTCTTGAACGACCCTTAAGGGGAATCGAGTTCCCAGGGAAGTCTCATCTTAAGGCGAGTTTCCCGCTTAGATGCTTTCAGCGGTTATCTCTTCCGAACATAGCTACCCGGCGATGCCACTGGCGTGACAACCGGTACACCAGAGGTTCGTCCACTCCGGTCCTCTCGTACTAGGAGCAGCCCCCTTCAAACTTCCAACGCCCACGGCAGATAGGGACCAAACTGTCTCACGACGTTTTAAACCCAGCTCACGTACCTCTTTAAATGGCGAACAGCCATACCCTTGGGACCGGCTACAGCCCCAGGATGAGATGAGCCGACATCGAGGTGCCAAACACCGCCGTCGATATGAACTCTTGGGCGGTATCAGCCTGTTATCCCCAGAGTACCTTTTATCCGTTGAGCGATGGCCCTTCCATACAGAACCACCGGATCACTATGACCTGCTTTCGCACCTGCTCGACTTGTCAGTCTCGCAGTTAAGCACGCTTTTGCCATTGCACTATCAGCACGATTTCCGACCGTACCTAGCGTACCTTCGTACTCCTCCGTTACACTTTGGGAGGAGACCGCCCCAGTCAAACTGCCTACCATGCACTGTCCCCGATCCGGATCACGGACCTAGGTTAGAACCTCAAACAAGCCAGGGTGGTATTTCAAGGACGGCTCCACAGAAACTAGCGTTCCTGCTTCAAAGCCTCCCACCTATCCTACACAGACCGGTTCAAAGTCCAATGCAAAGCTACAGTAAAGGTTCATGGGGTCTTTCCGTCTAGCCGCGGGTAGATTGCATCATCACAAACACTTCAACTTCGCTGAGTCTCGGGAGGAGACAGTGTGGCCATCGTTACGCCATTCGTGCAGGTCGGAACTTACCCGACAAGGAATTTCGCTACCTTAGGACCGTTATAGTTACGGCCGCCGTTTACCGGGACTTCAATCAAGAGCTTGCACCCCATCATTTAATCTTCCGGCACCGGGCAGGCGTCACACCCTATACGTCCACTTTCGTGTTTGCAGAGTGCTGTGTTTTTATTAAACAGTCGCAGCCACCAGTTTATTGCAACCCCTTCACCCTTCTGGCGCAGGCCAGTCAAGCTACAAGGGCGTACCTTATCCCGAAGTTACGGTACCAATTTGCCGAGTTCCTTCTCCCGAGTTCTCTCAAGCGCCTTAGAATACTCATCTCGCCCACCTGTGTCGGTTTGCGGTACGGTCTCGTATGACTGAAGCTTAGAGGCTTTTCTTGGAACCACTTCCAATTGCTTCGCGAACTAGTTCGCTCGCCCCACAGCCTTGAATTACGCGCCCGGATTTGCCTAAGCGCCTTCTCCACTGCAGGGACCGGGACTTCCAACACCCGGACAACCTTCCGCGATCCGTCCCCCCATCGCATCATACGACGGTGCAGGAATATTAACCTGCTTCCCATCAGCTACGCATCTCTGCCTCGCCTTAGGGGCCGACTCACCCTACGCCGATGAACGTTGCGTAGGAAACCTTGGGCTTACGGCGAGGGGGCCTTTCACCCCCTTTATCGCTACTCATGTCAGCATTCGCACTTCTGATACCTCCAGCAACCTTTACAAGTCACCTTCACAGGCTTACAGAACGCTCTCCTACCATGCGAGCAAGCTCGCATCCGCAGCTTCGGTATATTGCTTAGCCCCGTTACATCTTCCGCGCAGGACGACTCGATCAGTGAGCTATTACGCTTTCTTTAAAGGGTGGCTGCTTCTAAGCCAACCTCCTGACTGTTTTAGCCTTCCCACTTCGTTTCCCACTTAGCAATATTTAGGGACCTTAGCTGGCGGTCTGGGTTGTTTCCCTCTTGACACCGGACGTTAGCACCCGATGTCTGTC
Source organism: Pandoraea pulmonicola (assembly GCF_000815105.2). NCBI lineage: Bacteria > Pseudomonadati > Pseudomonadota > Betaproteobacteria > Burkholderiales > Burkholderiaceae > Pandoraea > Pandoraea pulmonicola. The sequence goes on from NZ_CP010310.2 coordinate 5,241,516, forward strand.
TCCCGTGATTGCACTCTTCGGTATTCGGAGTTTGCTATGGCGAGGTAATCCGCAATGGACCCCTCAACCATGACAGTGCTCTACCCCCGAAGGTGATACACGAGGCACTACCTAAATAGTTTTCGGAGAGAACCAGCTATTTCCAAGTTTGTTTAGCCTTTCACCCCTATCCACAGCTCATCCCCTAACTTTTCAACGTTAGTGGGTTCGGTCCTCCAGTACGTGTTACCGCACCTTCAACCTGGCCATGGATAGATCACTTGGTTTCGGGTCTACACCCAGCGACTGAACGCCCTATTCGGACTCGCTTTCGCTACGCCTTCCCTATTCGGTTAAGCTCGCCACTGAATGTAAGTCGCTGACCCATTATACAAAAGGTACGCCGTCACCCCTTACGAGGCTCCGACTGTTTGTATGCATGCGGTTTCAGGATCTATTTCACTCCCCTCCCGGGGTTCTTTTCGCCTTTCCCTCACGGTACTGGTTCACTATCGGTCGATTACGAGTATTTAGCCTTGGAGGATGGTCCCCCCATCTTCAGACAGGATTTCACGTGTCCCGCCCTACTTTTCTCAAGCTTAGTTCCACACCAGGGTTTTCTCATACGGGGCTATCACCCACTATGGCCGGACTTTCCATTCCGTTCTGATAACACCGGTGCTAAATCTTGAAGGCTGGTCCCATTTCGCTCGCCACTACTTTGGGAATCTCGGTTGATTTCTTTTCCTGCAGCTACTTAGATGTTTCAGTTCGCCGCGTTCGCTTCGCTAGACCTATGGATTCAGTCTAGGATGACCCAAAGGGCCGGGTTTCCCCATTCGGACATTTGTGGATCAATGCTTATTTGCCAGCTCCCCACAACTTTTCGCAGGCTATCGCGTCCTTCGTCGCCTGTAATCGCCAAGGCATCCACCACATGCACTTATTCGCTTGACCCTATAACGAGTGTGTCTTGCTGTGCAGGACATTCGCTATAGGCTGAGTTTTCGCGTTGTGCCGTATTCCAAGTCATCTTTCGATCACTTAAATACTGGTTGATACAATCACAACCCGTACAATTTCCACGCGCCATCTCTAACGCGCTTCCGTTGTACTACTTCTTCTTCCAAATTGTTAAAGAGCAAATACTGCATGACATAACTGTCATTCAAAAACATTCACGTGAAATCTCTTGGGGATTTACTACAGACGTAAAAGCTTTTGACTGACATCGATGCGATCTAAGATTTTGGTGGAGGATGACGGGATCGAACCGACGACCCCCTGCTTGCAAAGCAGGTGCTCTCCCAGCTGAGCTAATCCCCCAATCAAGCCGATTACCACTACTCGACTTGGTCAGGCGGTGGTGTAAAGCTTGGTGGGTCTGGAAGGACTTGAACCTTCGACCCCCGCCTTATCAAGACGGTGCTCTAACCACCTGAGCTACAGACCCGACTTAGATCTACGCAGTCAACAACCGATAAGCGTGAACACTCAACTTCCAGTGCATGCTCTAGAAAGGAGGTGATCCAGCCGCAGGTTCCCCTACGGCTACCTTGTTACGACTTCACCCCAGTCATGAATCCTGCCGTGGTAAGCGCCCTCCTTGCGGTTAGGCTACCTACTTCTGGCAAAACCCACTCCCATGGTGTGACGGGCGGTGTGTACAAGACCCGGGAACGTATTCACCGCGACATGCTGATCCGCGATTACTAGCGATTCCAGCTTCACGCAGTCGAGTTGCAGACTGCGATCCGGACTACGATCGGTTTTCTGGGGTTAGCTCCACCTCGCGGTTTGGCAGCCCTCTGTACCGACCATTGTATGACGTGTGAAGCCCTACCCATAAGGGCCATGAGGACTTGACGTCATCCCCACCTTCCTCCGGTTTGTCACCGGCAGTCTCCTTAGAGTGCTCTTGCGTAGCAACTAAGGACAAGGGTTGCGCTCGTTGCGGGACTTAACCCAACATCTCACGACACGAGCTGACGACAGCCATGCAGCACCTGTGTTACGGCTCTCTTTCGAGCACTCCCACCTCTCAGCAGGATTCCGTACATGTCAAGGGTAGGTAAGGTTTTTCGCGTTGCATCGAATTAATCCACATCATCCACCGCTTGTGCGGGTCCCCGTCAATTCCTTTGAGTTTTAATCTTGCGACCGTACTCCCCAGGCGGTCAACTTCACGCGTTAGCTACGTTACTAAGGAAATGAATCCCCAACAACTAGTTGACATCGTTTAGGGCGTGGACTACCAGGGTATCTAATCCTGTTTGCTCCCCACGCTTTCGTGCATGAGCGTCAGTATTGGCCCAGGGGGCTGCCTTCGCCATCGGTATTCCTCCACATCTCTACGCATTTCACTGCTACACGTGGAATTCTACCCCCCTCTGCCATACTCTAGCCTTGCAGTCACGAATGCAGTTCCCAGGTTAAGCCCGGGGATTTCACATCCGTCTTACAAAACCGCCTGCGCACGCTTTACGCCCAGTAATTCCGATTAACGCTCGCACCCTACGTATTACCGCGGCTGCTGGCACGTAGTTAGCCGGTGCTTATTCTTCCGGTACCGTCATCCCCCCGAGGTATTAACCCAGAGGTTTTCTTTCCGGACAAAAGTGCTTTACAACCCGAAGGCCTTCTTCACACACGCGGCATTGCTGGATCAGGCTTGCGCCCATTGTCCAAAATTCCCCACTGCTGCCTCCCGTAGGAGTCTGGGCCGTGTCTCAGTCCCAGTGTGGCTGGTCGTCCTCTCAGACCAGCTACAGATCGTCGCCTTGGTAGGCTTTTACCCCACCAACTAGCTAATCTGACATCGGCCGCTCTTGTAGCGCGAGGCCCGAAGGTCCCCCGCTTTCCTCCTCAGAGCGTATGCGGTATTAATCCGGCTTTCGCCGAGCTATCCCCCACTACAAGGTACGTTCCGATGTATTACTCACCCGTTCGCCACTCGCCACCAGGTGCAAGCACCCGTGCTGCCGTTCGACTTGCATGTGTAAGGCATGCCGCCAGCGTTCAATCTGAGCCAGGATCAAACTCTTCAGTTCAAACCTGTTACTGTTTTCGGTTTTTCGCGATAAATCGCTAGAACCGGTCGCTCTCAAAGTAGGCTGACAAGTTAATTGCTCAACTTACCTTTTACTATGTGAGCCTCAATAAATTTAAAGCTGATCTGCCGAAGCAGACGCACCATTCATCGAGTGCCCACACTTATCGGTTGTTCAATTTTTAAAGATCAATCGCAGCCACTTTGCGAGTCGCCAACTTACCGCGCCATCGCTTCGTTTTCTGCGTCGCTGCATCAGCAGCAGAGAAGTGAGATTATGTCGCACATCCTCGTCGTCGTCAACAGTTTTTTTCGCGCTTTCCGTTCGTCGCCGTAGCCACTCACCCGCTCAAAATCCTGCAACCACCGGGCTTTTCAGCCCATTCGCTTCAACCGCCCCACCGCTTGCGCTGCGGCGCCGTCGTTGCGAGAGACGAGATATTAGTGAAAACCCCGAAGCCGCGCAAGCCCTTTGTGAAACTATTTTGAAAACCCATGAAAAAACCCCGTCGAGACGGGGCTTTTTCGCTACCACACCGGTCGTTCGCCACGCTTACTTCTTGCCGAAGTAGCGCTCGTAGATGGTGTCGTACGTGCCGTCGGCCTTGATCGCATCGATCCCCTTGTTGATCTTCGCGAGCAGTTCGGCATCCCCCTTGCGCACGGCGATGCCGTAGTACTCCTTCGGGAAGTTGCTGTCCGCAACCGTACGAAGCTTGGCGTTCGGATTATTCGCGATGAAGTTCACCACCACGCCGTTGTCGGCCACCACGGCGTCGACGCCTCCTGCCTCGAGCTCCTTCATCGCGAGCGGCGTGCCTTCGAAGCGCTTCACGGCCGGATTGTTCTTGCCCATGAGCTTCTGCACGACTTCGTCACCCGTCGTCGCCGTCTGCACACCGACCTTCAGCGACTTCAGGTCATCGAACTTCTGCACGGTCGAGTTGACCGGTACGGCGATGAGCTGCGACGCCTCGAAGTAAGGTGTCGAGAAATCCATTTGCTTGCTACGCTCATCCGTGATGGTGATCGCGGAAATCAGAATATCCCTGTCGCCCTGCACCAGCGAGTTGAAGATTCCCTCGAAAGGCGTATTGATGAACCGGATGGAGATGCCCGCCTTATCGGCGACGGCCTTCATCACATCGATATCGAAACCGGCGATCTGACGGGTATCGGTTTCGAACTCGAACGGCGCGTAGGCAGCGTCCGAGCCGACGACGTACACAGGTTGCGAGCCCTGGGGCCCGACCGACCGGCCTGCAGCCGATTCTTCATTCTTCCCGCAGGCACCCAACAGCAGCCCGGAGGCCACTACCAAGGCCAGCGCAAATGCACGTCGGTTGATCGACATCGTTTCGCCCCTTGCTGAAAAAACCGGCAGACTATCACAGGACGGCCTCCAAAAAGGAGGCCACCGCAGTTTTTCACCACCGCATCAGCGATGCTTGAAGACCGGCTTGCGCTTTTCGACGAACGCCGCCATGCCTTCCTTCTGATCTTCCAGCGCGAACAGCGAATGGAACAGACGACGCTCGAACTGCACGCCCTCGTCGAGCGTCGATTCGAAGGCGCGATTGACCGCTTCCTTGGCCGCCATGACGACCGGCAGCGAGTATTCGCAGATGGTATTGGCTGCACCGATGGCTTCGTCGAGCAGCGTGTCGAGCGGTACCACGCGCGACACCAGTCCGGCACGCTCGGCTTCGGAGGCATCCATGAAGCGGGCCGTCAGGCACATGTCCATGGCCTTGGCCTTCGACACCGCACGCGTCAGACGCTGCGTGCCGCCCGCACCCGGAATCACGCCGAGCTTGATTTCCGGCTGGCCGAACTTCGCGTTGTCCGCCGCGATGATGAAATCGCACATCATCGCCAGCTCACAGCCGCCGCCCAGCGCAAAACCCGACACGGCCGCGATCACCGGCTTGCGGATGCGGCGCACCGTCTCCCAGTTGCGCGTGATGTAGTCGCCCTTGAACACGTCGGCGAAGGTGTACTTCGACATCATGCCGATGTCGGCACCCGCGGCAAACGCCTTCTCGCTGCCGGTGATCACCATGCAGCCGATGGCCTCGTCGGCGTCGAACGCCGTAAGCGCCGCCCCCAGTTCGTCCATGAGGGCATCGTTCAGCGCATTGAGTGCTTTCGGACGATTCAGCGTGATCAGACCGACGCGGCCGCGCGTCTCCACCAGAATGTTCTCGTACGTCATCCTCTTCTTCCTCCAGTCAAAGTCTCGTCTTGTGGTTAGGGGCTGATGCCCGCGCGGACACGACGTCCGCGCGTTCACCGAAAACAGGCATAAGGCGATGGACATGTCACCGGTTCGCGATGACGTTGCGGCGCATGCGACAAGCCTTGGGTAGGTGGCTCGCCGGGCGTCGACTGTAGTGGTTAGGCATGATGCCATCGATCCCCCGGGGACGCATCTCTCGTTCCGCCACGCAAACGGCCCCGCCTCACCCTCCGCCGCGCGGCGCCGGGCCGTCGGGGAAAACCCGGCGTCATCGCACGCCACGCCGGAAAGATTTGGTGCTATATTAACAAACCAACCGGTCGGTTAATTAATATCGATGCGCGACATCGACGACGACCGCCGGGGCCGTCCCAGCGTCTTGCCGCGCGCGTCCCCCACAAACGTGCCCGTCGGCAGACAACGAACCCGCCAGCCGCATCCCGACACGGACAGATCCAGCCATGACTCATTCCCTCTTCGCCAAACACCAAGAGACCCTCGAGCGCGCTCTGCAGGCCATCGCCACGCGTGGTTACTGGAGCCCGTTTACCGAAATGCCGAGCCCGCGTGCCTACGGCGAAACGGCCGCCGCCGATGGCGAAGCCGCCTTCAAGCAATATCTGAATGCCGCATTCCCGCTCACGCAGCGCGCCAGCACGGGCAGCGTCGGCCAGGAAGTCTCGCCATTCGGCTTCCCGTTGGGCACGACCTACCCCGGATTCGAGATCGACGCGTTGCTCGCACGCGTAAGCGATGCCCACAAGACCTGGCGCGCCGCATCGCCGCAGGCTTGGGTGGGCGTGTCGCTGGAAATCCTCAAGCGACTGAACGAACGCAGCTTCGAGATGGCCAACGCCGTCATGCACACCACGGGTCAGGCTTTCATGATGGCCTTCCAGGCCGGCGGCCCGCACGCGCAGGATCGCGGTCTCGAAGCCGTGGCCTACGCGTGGGACGAACTGCGCCGCATTCCGGACTCTGCCTACTGGGAAAAGCCGCAAGGTAAGAACCCGCCGCTGGCGATGGAGAAGCGTTACACCGTCGTGCCACGCGGCGTGGCGCTGGTGCTCGGCTGCTGCACGTTCCCGACGTGGAACGGCTACCCGGGCCTGTTCGCGAGCCTCGCGACCGGCAACGCCGTGATCGTCAAGCCGCATCCGGGCGCGATCCTGCCGCTCGCCATCACCGTGAAGATCGCCCGTGAAGTGCTCGAGGAAGCCGGTTTCGATCCGGACGTCGTGACGCTCGCCGCCACCAATCCGAACGACGGCGCCATCGTCCAGCAACTGGCCAAGCGCGACGAAGTGCGCGTGATCGACTTCACCGGCAGCACCGCCAACGGCGACTGGCTGGAGACCAACGCCCGTCAGGCACAGGTCTACACCGAGAAGGCCGGCGTGAACCAGATCGTGATCGACTCGACGGACGACCTCAAGGGCATGGCCCGCAACATCGGTTTCTCGCTGGCGTTGTACTCAGGCCAGATGTGCACCGCGCCACAGAACATCTACATCCCGCGTGACGGCATCCAGACGCCGGACGGCAAGGTCTCGTTCGACGAAGTCGTCGCCGCCATTGCCGGCAGCGTCCAGAAGACCTGCGGCGACCCGGCCAAAGCCGTGGAGCTGCTCGGCGCCATCCAGAACGAAGGCGTCCTCGCGCGCATCGACGAGGCCCGCAAGGTCGGTCGTGTCGTGCTCGACAGCCAGTCGCTGCAACACCCTGCCTTTGCCGACGCCCGCGTGCGCACGCCGCTCATCGTGGCGCTCGACGTGGCCGACGAAACGACCTACACGCGCGAATGGTTCGGCCCGATCACCTTCGTGATCGCCGTGGACAGCAGCGCCCAGGCCTTCGCACTGGCCGGTCGCACCGCCGCCAAACACGGCGCGCTCACGCTGTCGGCCTACACGACGAGCGCCGAAGGCGAAGCCCTGGCGCTCGACGCCGCGCTCGAAGGCCGCGTCGCGCTGTCGCTGAACCTGACCGGCGGCGTCTTCGTCAACCAATCGGCCGCCTACTCGGACTACCATGGCACGGGCGGCAACCCGGCCGCGAACGCCAGCCTGGCGGACGCCGCTTTCGTCGCCAATCGTTTCCGCGTCGTGCAAAGCCGCCACCACGTGGCCGCCAAGTCCGAAGCGGGCGCCGCCTGAACGACACACGACATCTATATATAGAAAGAGGACACGGGGCGAAGTCACCGCACACGCGCCAACGCGACGGGAAGTCACTACCATAGTCACTCGCCGTCGCGTGGCCCGTGCTGCGCGGGTCACCGCCCCCAGCCCCTCCATCGCCTCACGACAAGACAGGAACGAGACATCATGACCGAAGCCTTCATCTGCGACGCGATCCGCACGCCCATCGGCCGTTACGGCGGCGCCCTGAAGGACGTGCGTGCCGATAATCTCGGCGCGATCCCGCTCAAGGCGCTCATGGCGCGCAACCCGAACGTCGACTGGACGCTGATCGACGACGCCATCTACGGCTGCGCGAACCAGGCCGGCGAAGACAACCGCAACGTGGCGCGCATGGCCGCGCTGCTCGCCGAACTGCCGGTCGATGTACCGGGCGCCACGCTCAACCGCCTGTGCGGCTCGGGCATGGACGCCATCGGCACCGCGGCGCGCGCCATCAAGGCGGGCGAAGCCGGTCTGATGATCGCCGGCGGCGTGGAGTCGATGACGCGCGCACCGTTCGTGATGGGCAAGGCCGACAGCGCGTTCGCGCGTCAGGCGGCGATTTTCGACACGACCATCGGCTGGCGTTTCATCAATCCGCTGATGAAGGCGCAGTACGGCGTGGACTCGATGCCGGAGACGGCCGAAAACGTGGCCGACGACTTCAAGATCAACCGCGAAGACCAGGACCGTTTCGCGCTGCGCAGCCAGGAGAAGGCCGCACGCGCCCAAGCCGACGGCACGCTCGCGCAGGAAATCACGCCGGTGTCGATCCCGCAGAAAAAGGGCGACGCCGTCGTCGTGGAGCGTGACGAACATCCGCGCGCCACGAGCCTCGAAGCGCTGGCCAAGCTCAAGGGCGTGGTGCGCCCGGACGGCACCGTGACGGCCGGCAATGCCTCGGGCGTGAACGACGGCGCCTGCGCCCTGCTGCTCGCGAGCGAGAGCGCCGCCAAGCTGCACGGCCTCACGCCACGCGCCCGCGTGCTCGGCATGGCCACTGCCGGTGTCGCTCCGCGCATCATGGGCATCGGCCCGGCGCCGGCGACCGTCAAGCTGCTCAGGCAATTGAACATGACGCTGGACCAGTTCGACGTGATCGAACTCAACGAAGCCTTCGCCAGCCAGGGTCTGGCCGTGCTGCGTCAGCTCGGCATTGCCGACGACGACGCACGCGTGAACCCGAACGGCGGCGCGATCGCCCTGGGCCATCCGCTGGGCGCCTCGGGTGCGCGCCTGGTGACCACCGCGATGTACCAGTTGCACCGCACGGGTGGCCGCTACGCGCTGTGCACGATGTGCATCGGCGTGGGCCAAGGCATTGCGATCGCGATCGAGCGCGTCTGATTTCACGCACCGTCCGTCAAAACAAGACCTCCGGAGGAAGACACCGATGACCGCCACGGTTCAACTGACGCTGCAAGCCAACGTCGCGACGATCACGCTCAACCGCCCCGAGAAGCTCAACAGCTTCACGCGGCAGATGCACGCCGAACTGCGCGACGCGCTCGACGCCGCGCAGGCGCAAGGCGCGCGAGCCATTGTCCTCACGGGGGCCGGCCGCGGCTTCTGCGCGGGGCAGGATCTGGCGGACCTCGACTTCACGCCGGGCGCCTCGACCGACCTCGGCGCACTGATCGACGAGAACTTCAACCCGCTCGTGCGCAAGCTGCGCGCGATGCCCCTGCCGATCGTCGCGGCCGTGAACGGCATCGCCGCCGGCGCGGGCGCGAACCTGGCGCTCGCATGCGACATCGTGCTCGCGGGGGCTTCGGTGAACTTCCTGCAGGCCTTCGTGAAGATCGGCCTGCTGCCGGACACGGGCGGCACGTGGTTCCTGCCGCAGCGCGTCGGCATGGCGCGCGCCATGGGCCTGGCCATGCTCGGCGACAAGCTCTCGGCGGAGCAGGCGGAGCAATGGGGCCTGATCTGGCGCTGTGTCGACGACGACGCGCTGATGCCGGAGGCGCAGAAGCTCGCCGCCCATCTGGCTGCGCAGCCCACCCGTGCGCTCGCGACCATCAAGGAAGCGCTGTACGCCTCGGCGACCAACACGCTCGATCAGCAGCTCGATCTGGAGCGCGACGGACAGCGTGCGCTGGGCGCGTCGTACGACTACGCCGAAGGCGTGAACGCATTCCTCGAAAAACGCGCTCCGAAGTTCGAGGGACGTTGAGCCGGGCAGGACATCACAGCAACGACGGTAACCCCGCAACACCCGCGACGCACCGAACGCCAAAACCACACGCGCCGCGCGAGAGACCATAACAAAAGCAGCACAACGAGACGAGAGACACGATGAGCCCGAGCACCCCCGCTACGACGGCGATCGCCGAAATGACCCCGGAAGCACTGGCCCGCGCCACGGGCGACGCCATGTACCGCAGCGACCGTGCGAGCCAATGGCTGGGCATGGAACTGCAGGAAGTGCGTCCGGGTTATGCTCGCATGACGATGTACGTGCGCGACGAATTCCTCAACGGCCACGCCATCTGCCACGGCGGCCTGATGTTCACACTGGCCGACTCGACCTTCGCGTTCGCGTGCAACAGCTACAACGTCAACGCGGTGGCGGCCGGTTGCAGCATCGAATTCCTGAAGCCGGTCTCGGGCGGGGACACGCTCACGGCCGAAGCCCAGGAACAGGTGCTCTCGGGACGCCATGGCATCTACGACATTCGCGTGACGAACGCCGCCGGCGACGTGGTGGCGATGTTCCGCGGCAAGTCCGCGCAGATCAAGGGCACCGTCATCTGACCGCCCGGCAGTACGCGGGTCCGGCCACTGACGTGGCCGCGGACGCGCGAGACACACGTATCAGAGAGCACTAGTAAGTTGCAAGTCCCAAGGAGACAGTCATGACCACCGCCTTGCCGCTCGAGCCGATCGAGAAAGCGAGCCTCGACGAACTGCGCGCCCTTCAGCTCGAACGTCTGAAGACAACGTTGCGGCATGCCTACGACAACTCGCCGGTCTATCGTCGGAAGTTCGACGAAGCCGGCGTCCACCCGGACGATCTGGGTTCGCTGGCCGATCTGGCCAAATTCCCGTTCACGACGAAGCAGGATCTGCGCGACAGCTATCCGTTCGGCATGTTCGCCGTGCCGATGGAACAGGTCTCGCGCGTGCATGCGTCCTCCGGCACCACGGGCAAGCCGACGGTCGTGGGCTACACCGCCAACGATATCAGCACGTGGGCCGATCTGGTGGCGCGCTCGATCCGCGCGTCCGGTGCGCGACGTGGCGACAAGGTGCACATCAGCTACGGCTACGGGTTGTTCACGGGCGGACTGGGGGCTCACTACGGCGCCGAGCGCGCGGGCCTCACCGTGATTCCGTTCGGCGGCGGCCAGACCGAGAAGCAGGTGCAACTGATCCAGGACTTCAAGCCGGACATCATCATGGTCACGCCGAGCTACATGCTCGCGATTGCCGACGAACTCGAACGTCAGGGCATCGTGGCCGCCGAGTCGTCGCTGCGCATCGGCATCTTCGGCGCCGAGCCGTGGACCAACGACATGCGCTCGGCCATCGAGAAGCGCATGGGCATCGACGCGGTCGACATCTACGGCCTGTCCGAAGTGATGGGCCCGGGCGTGGCCTGCGAATGCGCCGAGACCAAGGATGGTCCGACGATCTGGGAAGATCACTTCTATCCCGAGATCATCGATCCGGAGACGGGCGAAGTGCTGCCCGACGGCGAGTTCGGCGAACTGGTGTTCACCTCGCTCACCAAGGAAGCGCTGCCGATCATCCGCTACCGCACGCGCGACCTCACGCGTCTGCTGCCCGGCACGGCGCGCACCATGCGCCGCATGGAGAAGATCACCGGCCGCTCGGACGACATGATGATCATCCGCGGCGTGAACGTCTTCCCGTCGCAGATCGAGGAACTGCTGCTGCGTCAGCCGGTGCTCTCCCCGCACTACCAGATCATTCTGGACAAGGAAGGCCCGATGGACACGATGGCCGTGGAAGTCGAAGCGGCCGTGGGCTGCGACGACGCCTCCGCGCTCCAGACGGCAGGCGGCGAGCTCAAGCGCGACATCAAGACGCTGATCGGCGTGTCGTGCGCGGTTCGGGTCAAACCCGTGGGCGGCATCGAGCGCTCGGTCGGCAAGGCGCGCCGTGTGATCGACAAGCGTCCGCGTTAAGTCGCGCTCGCGCACGTCGCCATGAAAAAGCCCGCGAAATTCGCGGGCTTTTTTGCGTCGACGCGGCCGTTGCCGCTTACTGATTCGGCAGGAACACCCACATGCGGCCGCTTTGCCGCATGCGTCCGGCCAGATCGCCGGCGTCGTCGCCGAGGCCCCAGAAGAAGTCGGCGCGCACGCCGCCCTTGATGGCGCTGCCGGTGTCCTGCGCGAACATCAGCCGGTTGATCGGGGCGTTCGCCTGTGCGCCGAAGGGCGGACGCGTCGTCGAGAGGAACACCGGGCTGCCGAGCGGAATCGACGCCGGGTCCACCGCGATGGAGCGCTCCGCCGTGAGCGGCACGCCCAGCGCGCCGATCGGGCCTTCGATGCCGCCCACGCCGTGGTTGGGCATCTCGCGGAAGAAGACGAAGCGCGGATTCACATCGAGCAAGGCGTCGACGCGCGACGGATTGGCCCGCGCCCAGGCGCGAATGCCCTGCATCGTCGCCTGTGCGGCCGTGATCTCTCCCCGGTCGATCAACCAGCGGCCGATGGACTTGTACGGCTGATCGTTGCTGCCCGCATACCCCACGCGCATCACGGTGCCGTCGTCGAGCAGCACCTGCCCCGAGCCTTGCACCTGCAGGAAGAACGCCTCGATGGGATCGTCGACATACACCAGTTCGTTGCCGCGCAGGATGCCGCTGCGATTGAGTTCGGCCCGGGACGGCAGCGAACCGGCCTTGCGTCCGGCGGGCCACTTGTAGAGCGGTGTCTGGTACACCCCGCCGCGAACGCGGGAACCATGCAGCAGCGGCTCGTAGTAGCCGGTGATCAGGCCGGTCTGGGAGCCGTCGGAGTTGGCAATCCGAAACGGCGTAAAGTATTGTTCGAAGAACTGTCGCACGGCGGCCGGATCGAGATCGTCAAGACGCTCGGACGCGCGGCACGCCGGCAGCCAGGACGGCTGACGGCTCAGCTTGACGCAGCTCTGCGCGAGCGCGAGACGTGCGCCGATGAGCGAATCGTCCTGCCAGCCCTCGACCTGCGACCACGACACGGCCTGCATGCGGCCTGCGCCGGAAGGTGGCGTCGCCACGTTCGACGGCGGTGTGCCTGTACCCGTGCCTGGACGACCGGCGCCCGACGGGGGCACACTGGAACAACCATAGAGCAATGCGGCAAGCGCGGCGAGCGCCAGGCCCCGGCCGGCACGCCACCGCCCGAACACATTCAGGAAAAGCGTCATGGGTAATCTGTTCGATGAATATCCGGCCTTGCTGGTCCTGCCGGAGGTATTGCTGGCGATCGTGATCGTCGCCGCTATCGTGATCATGCGTCGCAAACCGTCGCCCAAGCGCCGCAGGCGCCACGCGCGCGCGGTACGACCGATGCCGAGCGACACCGTCGAAGGCATCGACCCGCTCGAAGCCAATCCGGCCGCGCGCTCGACGTCCGGCGATCCGCTCAAACGGGAAGACTGGTCCGACGACCGTCGCTGAGGTGCGATGTCCGCTGCGCGCATGCCCGTGGCTCAGTGCAGCGTTCGCGGCATGGTGAGCGCGAATTCGGCGATCGGCGCTTCGAAGCGCGTGCCGTCTTCCGCCACACAGAAGTACTCGCCACGCATGGTGCCCACGGGTGTGGCGACCATGGCCCAGCTCGTGTATTCGAACTGCTCGCCCGGCTGCAGGAAAGGCTGATGTCCGACCACGCCGAGGCCGTTGACCTCCTGCACGTGGTTATCGCCGTCGGTGATGACCCAATGGCGTGAAATCAACTGCGCCGGCACTTCCCCGCTGTTGCGAATCGTGATCGTGTAGGCGAAGGCGAACTGCCGACGGTCCGGTTCCGATTGCTCCGGGAGATACTGCGGGCGCACCGTGACGGTAAATTCGTACTGGCTCATCGTGTGTTCCTGTTGCGCATGCGTGCTCTCTGATGGCGTTCTGGTCTGGCGGCTCGCACCGCTCGTTCTGTAACGGCTTGGCGGGTACGGGCACACGTGCCGTCCCGTTTTGCAAGGCATTCTGCGGCAAGTCGTCGCGGGTCGCAACCGCTGGCCGCCTCACCCCGACGCCCCACTCGCGTCCCTCCTGCTGCCGCCCCGCCCGGCGTTGCCACGGCGGCGGCCCGGTGCGGGATCGGCTCACTATTCGTTCGCTATCCGCACACTGCCGGCAGGCGTCATGCGAAAGCTTTAAAATATCGCTTTTGACGCTACTCCCCAGCCTGCCATGACGCAATTCTGTATCGCCCCCAGCATCCTGTCCGCCGACTTTGCCCGGCTGGGCGAAGAAGTCCGTAACGTCGTGGCGGCGGGCGCCGACTGGATCCACTTCGACGTCATGGACAACCATTACGTTCCCAATCTGACCATCGGCCCGATGGTCTGCGAAGCGATCCGCCCGCACGTGGACGTGCCCATCGACGTGCACCTGATGGTACGTCCGGTCGATCGCATCGTGCCGGATTTCGCCAAGGCCGGCGCGAACCTCATCACGTTCCACCCGGAAGCGTCGGAGCACGTCGATCGCACGCTCGGCCTGATCCGCGACAACGGCTGCAAGGCCGGGCTGGTGTTCAATCCCGGCACGCCACTGCATTACCTCGATCACGTGATGGATCGCCTCGACATGGTGCTGATCATGTCAGTGAACCCCGGTTTCGGCGGCCAATCGTTCATTCCGGAAGCGCTCAACAAGCTGCGCGCCGTACGCGCACGCATCGACGCTTACACCGCCGAGACCGGTCGTGAAATCCGTCTGGAAATCGACGGCGGGGTGAAGGTCGACAACATTGCCGAGATCGCCGCCGCCGGCGCCGATACCTTCGTTGCCGGTTCGGCCATCTTCGGCAAACCCGACTACAAGGCGGTGATCGACCAGATGCGCGCCCAACTGGCGAGCGTGGCATGACGCAGTCGCAAACCACACCGCGGCTGGACGGCATTCGCGCAGTCCTGATCGACCTCGACGGCACGCTCGTCGACACCGCCGGCGACTTCGGCGTGGCGCTCAACGCCATGCTGACCGACCTGGGCGCCGAGCCGGTGCCGACCGAGCGTCTGATGACCTTCGTCGGCAAAGGTACCGCCAATCTGGTGCGCAAGACATTGGCCGAGCGCTTCCCCGAGCCGGAAATCGACGCCCTGTTCGAGCGCGCGCAAGCCAGGTACGAAGCGGTCTACACGTCGATCAACGGCGAGCACACGGTGCTTTATCCGGAAGTGCGCGAAGGCCTCGCGGCGCTGCGGGCGGCCGGGTTGCCCGTCGCGTGCATCACCAACAAGCAACATCGTTTTGCCGTCGACCTGCTGGCGCACTACGGCCTGTCGGACCAGTTCGACCTGGTGTACGGCGGCGATTCTTGGCCCCGGCGCAAACCTGACCCGATGCCGCTCGTCAAGGCGTGCGAGGCGTTCGGCGTTGCGCCGTCGCAGGCGGTGCTCGTGGGCGATTCGGGCAACGACGCGCAGGCCGCGCGCGCGGCGGGCTGCCGCTCGCTCACGGTGCCGTACGGCTACAACCATGGCGAATCTATACAAACGATCGACACGGATGGTATAGTCGCCTCAATTCTGGGCGCGGCCCGGGCGATCCTGCCCGATGCAACGCCCACGCTGGCGAGTTGAATTCGTCATCTTCCACACTGCATTCAAACGCATGTTCCTGAACAAGAAACGGAGTCTGAGCGTGATCGACCGGGGGGCCTGGCCCTGGCGACGCTGGTCCTGCTAAACCCTCCCAAGGGGTGGCCGGGACCGCTGAAGTTCGTCTTCGGCAACCCGTTTCTTGCATCGTTGTAGTTCCCAAGATTCAATGCATCGGCGCGCCGTGTTTACGGTGCGCGTGTTCGTCGAGGCCGGTCGAAGTTCGCCGCAAGGCGACTTCCGCCGTCGCCCAAGCGCGTGACGTTGCGCGCCTGCGCCCCCATGCGCCTCGATGTACGCCCTCGCACGCGGCATCTCGCCGCGATACGCGCGGCCGGTGCGGGTAACGACGCAAGCCATTATCCGGCCCGGCGGCACGCATCGATCTTCCCGGGCAGGCCACCCCGCAAGCGACTCAGGTATTCTCAACGCCAACCACGCCGATTCCGCGGGACCGCCCGCCGGCAAACCCGCAGGCAGAGTGCAACATGACCGAACTCGAATTCAAATCGCTGGCCAATCAGGGCTACAACCGCATCCCGCTGATCGCCGAGGCGTTCGCCGACCTCGACACGCCGCTCTCGCTCTACCTGAAGCTCGCGCTGGGCGACCGTCGCGGCGCCAACACCTTCCTGCTCGAATCGGTGGTGGGCGGTGAGCGCTTCGGGCGATACTCGTTCATCGGCCTGTCCGCGCACACGCTGCTGCGCAGCTTCGGCCCGAAGACCGAAGTCGTGCGCGACGGCACCGTCGTCGAGACCCACGAAGGCGATCCGCTCGACTTCATCACCCGGGTCCAGGCGCGCTTCAAGGTGGCGCTGCGCCCGGGCATGCCGCGCTTCTGCGGCGGTCTGGCCGGCTACTTCGGCTACGACGCCGTGCGCTACATCGAGAAAAAGCTCGCGCGCACCACGCCGCGCGACGATCTGCACCTGCCCGACATCCAGTTGCTGCTCACCGAAGAGCTAGCCGTGATCGACAACCTGACGGGCAAGCTCTACCTCATCGTCTACGCCGACCCCACGCAGCCCGAAGCCTATTCGAAGGCGCGTCTGCGTCTGCGCGAACTGCGCGCACGTCTGAAGGCGCCGGTCGATGCACCGGTGACCTCGGGCAGCGTGCGCACCGAGACGTTCCGCGAATTCGCCAAGCCCGACTATCTCGCAGCCGTCGCCAAGGCGAAGGAAGCGATTGCCGCCGGCGAGCTCATGCAGGTGCAGGTCGGCCAACGGCTCATCAAGCCTTACCGCGACGCCCCGCTCTCACTCTATCGCGCGCTGCGCTCGCTCAACCCGTCGCCGTACATGTACTTCTACAACTTCGGCGACTTCCAGGTCGTGGGCGCCTCACCTGAAATCCTCGTGCGCCAGGAGCGCCGCCAGACGCCGGACGGCGAGCACGAGATCGTGACGATCCGCCCGCTGGCCGGCACGCGTCCGCGCGGCGCCACGCCGGAGCGCGACGCCGAGCTCGCCACCGAGCTGCTTGGCGATCCGAAGGAAGTTGCCGAACACGTCATGCTCATCGATCTCGCACGCAACGACGTGGGCCGCATCGCACAGACGGGCACCGTCGAAGTCACCGACAAGATGGTCATCGAGAAGTACTCGCACGTTCAGCACATCGTGAGTTCGGTGGAAGGCCGACTGCAACCGGGCTTGTCGAACATCGACGTGCTGCGCGCCACCTTCCCGGCCGGCACGCTCACCGGCGCGCCGAAGGTGCGGGCGATGGAGCTGATCGACGAGCTCGAGCCAGTCAAGCGGGGCCTGTACGGCGGCGCCGTGGGCTACCTGTCGTTCGGCGGCGAAATGGACGTGGCCATCGCGATCCGCACCGGCGTCATCAAGGACGGCAACCTGTACGTGCAGGCCGCTGCCGGCATCGTGGCCGACTCGGTGCCCGAATCGGAATGGCAGGAAACGGAGAACAAGGCGCGCGCCGTGCTGCGTGCGGCCGAGCAGGTGCAGGACGGACTGGACGCCGAGTCCTGAGCGAACCAGCGGGCGGTCGTCGCAGAATCGTCGAGCGACCAAGGCCGTCCGCGCAAATTCTTGCGAAAAAGGCCAAGAAGACGCCTGAAACGCCTCGATTGACCGCTTTTTACGACGCCCCGCCCACGGCACCCCATGGTTACTGCTACAATCGACGCCACTATGAAGTCGTACCTGTCTTCCCCCCTCCTCTGGTCGCCCCTGACCGCCGCCCTGCGCTGGTGGCGGTAACCCGCCACGTCCATCTCATCCCCATAGCGTCCTCCCCCGCGGACACGCCAACTCGATGTGGGGGCACGTTCAGGGGGAATTCGCAAATCTCATGCGTTCGACAATCCTTTGTCACCAGACGAACAGGGACCATCATGCTGCTGATGATCGACAACTACGACTCGTTTACCTACAACATCGTCCAGTACTTCGGTGAATTGGGCGAAGACGTGCGCGTCTTCCGCAACGACGAGATCACGCTCGACGCGATCGCCGAACTCTCTCCCGAGCGCATCTGCCTCTCGCCCGGCCCGAGTTGCCCGGCCAACGCAGGCATCACGCTCGACGTGCTCAAGCGCTTCGCCGGCCAGATTCCGATTCTCGGCGTCTGCCTCGGCCATCAGGCCATCGGCGAGGCGTTCGGCGGCAAGGTCGTGCGCGCCCAACAGATCATGCACGGCAAGGTAAGCGAGATCGAAACCACGCAACAAGGCGTGTTCGCCCACCTGCCCAAGCGCTTCACCGTCACGCGCTATCACTCGCTCGCCATCGAGCGCGCGACGCTGCCCGACTGTCTCGAGATCACCGCGTGGACGGACGACGGCGAAATCATGGGCGTGCGCCACAAGACGCTCGATGTCGAAGGCGTGCAATTCCACCCCGAGTCGATCCTGTCGGAGCATGGTCACGCCGTGCTGCGCAATTTCCTGCAAGCCGCGCCGCGCGCCGCGCAAGCTGCCTGACCCCACGCACGCCACACCGGGCCAGGAACCCCGGGACAGAGGAGAACCGCATTCCATGATTACCGCACAAGAAGCCCTGCAGCGCACCATCGAACACCGTGAGATCTTCCACGACGAGATGCTCCATCTGATGCGTCTCATCATGAAGGGCGAGATTTCGCCGGTCATGTCGGCGGCCATCATCACCGGCCTGCGCGTGAAGAAGGAAACCATCGGCGAGATCGCCGCGGCCGCGCAAGTCATGCGCGAATTCGCCAATCATGTCGAGGCGCCGGCCGACCAGCACTTCGTCGACATCGTGGGCACCGGCGGCGACGTCTCGCACACGTTCAACATCTCCACGGCATCGATGTTCGTGGCTGCCGGCGCCGGCGCGAAAGTCGCCAAGCACGGCAACCGCGGCGTGAGCTCGAAATCGGGTAGCGCCGACGTGCTCGAAGCGCTGGGCGTGAACATCATGCTCTCGCCGGAGCAGGTCGCCGAATGCCTGCGCGAAGTCGGCATCGGCTTCATGTTCGCGCCGAATCATCATCCGGCCATGAAGAACGTCGCCGCGATCCGCAAGGAAATGGGCGTGCGCACGATCTTCAACATCCTCGGCCCGCTCACCAATCCGGCCGGCGCGCCGAACCAGCTGATGGGCGTGTTCCACCCCGATCTGGTCGGTATCCAGGTGCGCGTGATGCAGCGTCTCGGCGCGGAGCACGTGCTCGTCGTGTACGGCAAGGACGGCATGGACGAAGTCTCGCTCGGCGCGTCCACGCTGGTCGGCGAATTGAAGGACGGCAAGGTCACCGAGTACGAGATCCATCCGGAGGACTTCGGTCTGCAGATGGTGAGCAACCGCAGCCTGAAGGTCGGCAGCGCCGAAGAATCGAAGACCATGCTGATCGAAGCTCTCGACGACACGCCCGGCACCGCGCGCGAAATCGTGGCGCTCAACGCGGGCACGGCGCTGTATGCGGCGAACCGCGCGGCCTCGATCGGCGACGGCATCAAGATGGCGCGCGAGTCCATCGCGAGCGGCGCCGCGCGCGCGAAGCTCGACGAGTTCGTCACGTTCACGCAACGCTTCAAGGCTTGACGTCATCGCGCGCGCGAGCGCGGCTGGTGCCGCGCTTCACGGCGCCGGCCCCTTTGGCGCGCTGACGCACACTGACGCGCACCACCCGACACATTAACGAAGTCCGAATTTCCCGATTGCCATGTCCACCGTTCTCGACAAGATCCTGGCCGTGAAGGCCGAAGAAGTCGCTGCTGCGAAGCGCGTCCGTGACCTCGCGAGCCTACGCCGCGACGCCGAAGCGAGCGTTGGCGACAGCGCGCTTCGCACGCGTGATTTCGTGGGCGCGCTGCGCACGAAGGTCGACGGCGGCCTGCCCGGCGTGATCGCCGAAATCAAGAAGGCCAGCCCGTCGAAAGGCGTGATTCGCGAGAACTTCGTGCCGCCACAGATCGCCGAGTCGTATCAGCGCGGCGGCGCCGCTTGCCTGTCGGTGCTCACCGACGTGCAGTTCTTCCAGGGCTCGCCCGAGTATCTGAAGGCGGCGCGCGCCGCGTGCGACCTGCCGGTGCTGCGCAAGGACTTCATGATCGACGCCTACCAGGTGTACGAGGCGCGCGACATGGGCGCCGACTGCATTCTGCTCATCGCGGCCGCGCTGGAGCTCGTGCACATGCGCGAACTCGAAGCGCAGGCGCACGAGCTCGGCATGGCGGTGCTCGTCGAAGTGCACAACGGCCGCGAACTGGATGCCGGACTGGAGCTGCGCACGCCGCTGCTGGGCATCAACAACCGCAATCTGCATGACTTCGAAGTCACGCTGGACACGACGCTGGACCTGCTCAAGCACATCCCGGGCGATCGCCTGGTGGTGACCGAGTCGGGTATCCTGTCGCGTGACGACGTGACGCGCATGCGCGCGGCCAACGTCAATGCCTTTCTCGTCGGCGAAGCCTTCATGCGCGCGCCCGAGCCGGGCGACGCCCTCGCCACGCTGTTCGACATGCCTCGCTGACTCGCCGACGCGAGCCACGCCAAGCGATCGATGGCGCGGCGTCCCGCCCGGGATGCCGCCCGCTGCCGCAGCCGGCAAGGCGCGTCGCACCGGCGCGGTATCGCGCCGGCTTGACCGTCCGACGCCCCTCACAGGAGCGGCCCGTGGCCATCGAACGCGAACTCAAACTTGCCCTGCCGGGCGACCTTCCCATTCAGCGCACCGATGCGCTGATCGCTCATCTCGACCGTCTGCCCGGTGCGCAGGCCCGCGGCGAGCGCCATCTCGTCAATCGCTACTTCGATACGCCAATGCTGGCGCTCTCGCACGCCAAGGCCGCGCTGCGCCTGCGCTATGTCGCCCGCGACGGCCACCCGGGACAATGGCTGCAGACGCTCAAGTCGGTGGGAGAGGCGCGCGACGGATTGCACGTCCGTCATGAATGGGAGCAGGCGGTCAAGGGCGAAGCGCTGGAGCTGCCGCAACTGATCGCGGCGTGCGACGTGCCCGCCACGGCGGACATCCTGCGCGCCGAGGGCGCAAACGTGGTGGCGCAGTTCGAAACCAATTTCGTGCGTCGTCTGTGGCGCTACGTGGCAGGCGACGGCACGGTCGTGGAAATTGCGTTTGACCGGGGCGACGTCACCGTCGAAGCCGATGGCCGGCGACACACCGAACCGCTGCTGGAAGTGGAACTCGAACTGCTCGACGCCCCAGACGACGACCGCAACGGCCAGGGCGAGCGCATTCTCCAGGCGCTGGCGCAGGATCTGCGGCAGGTGCTGCCGGAGTTGCGCAGCGACGACGTCAGCAAAGCGCAACGCGGTTACCGGCTGCATCAGAAGGTGTTCGGCGGATGAGCGTTGTCGTGCGCAAGGTGTTGCCCTGAGCACTCCGCCGACAGTCTTGTCGGTCTTTCGCCAAACGCCCCGCACACGCCATCGACGGATTTTTCCGCAGCGAACTTCATTCACCGACTTCATCCGAGCAACGCATGGCAACACGTTCAGGCAAGCCTTCTTCGAAGACCCCGTCGGCAAATCCCGACGAACGGCAACGCTCGCTTTTCGACGACCCCGCACCGGCATCGCCCTCCGTGAGCGATAGCGATCCGGCAAGCTCGCCCGCGACGGCCCCCCGCAAACGCGGACGTCCGCCGAAATCGGGCGCGACGCCAGCATCGCCCACTCGAACGACCAGACCGCGGCGTGTCGCGGCGGACGACACCGCCGGCAAGCACGAAACTCGCGTCGAGGGTGCGCTCGAGGGACGCGTCGAAGACCAGTTCGAAACGCTGCCCGCCGCGTGGCAATCGCTGATCGCCCCGTTCGTGGCAAGCGACGCCTACGCGCCGCTGTGCCGCTACGTCGATGCGGAGGTCGCGGCGGGCAAGACCGTCTATCCGGCGGACATCTTCCACGCGTTGCGCATGACGTCGCCCAAAGACGTGAAGGTCGTCATCCTCGGACAGGATCCCTATCACGGCGACGACAATGGGATCGCGCAGGCGCACGGCCTGGCGTTCTCGGTGCAGCGCGGTGTGCGTGTGCCGCCGTCGCTGCGCAACATCTACAAGGAAATCGAGCGGGATCTGGGGATCGCGCCGCCGTCGCATGGCAATCTCGACGCGTGGGCGAAGCAGGGCGTGCTTCTGCTCAACACGACGCTGACCGTCGAAGCCGGCAACGCCGCGAGCCACGCCAAGCCGTTCAGGACGGGAGGATGGCAGGCCTGCACCGACACGCTGCTGTCGGGACTCGCCGCGCAGCAGGGGCCGCTGGTGTTCATGCTGTGGGGCAGCCATGCGCAGGCAAAGACGCCGCTGCTCGCGGGTCACGGCCATCTGCTGCTCGAAGCGCCGCATCCGTCGCCGCTATCGGCGCATCGCGGCTTTCTCGGCTGCGGCCACTTCAGCGCCGCCAATGCGTTCCTGGAACAGCACGGCAAGACGCCGGTCGACTGGCGCGTGCCTGAGTGATTTCGCGTCGGCGCGTGCAGCGCGTCGGCATGTCCGCCGGTGTGTGGCCGACGCCATCGTTGATCGGCGAACCCGGCAGGTCCCGATCACTCGCCCGGGCACGTCAGCGTGCCCATGGCGCCTTGCTGATAGCGACGCGTGAGCGCGACGAGTTCGCTCTCGTCACGCGCGGCAAAGTTACCGCGATAGACCACCGGCTCGCCGAGCGGCTCGCCACCGGCGAGCATCAGGCGGGCGCCGGCGCGTCCGGCCAGTTGCCATTCGCCGGGGGGGAGGAGCAACGCTTGTGCTGCGCCGCCTTCCGCGCGCAACGCGTGGCTGGCCAGTGCCGCATCGCCACACACCATCATCGCGATCCAGCGACGCCCGTCGCACGGTATCGCCAGCGTGCGCAGATCGTCCTTGCGCCAATCGAGCTGCAGCAGTGTCGTGCGCTCGCGTTGCTCACCTTGCTCGTCTTCGTCGCGCACCACGCGGCGCTCATCCCACTCGCCGCAAATCAGTGTCATGTCCAACGCGCCTTCCCGCCAACGCGGCATCGCATCGGCACGCACCACCGTCTGCACGGGCGCGCCGTGCGCGTGACGTCCCGCACGATTGACGATCATGCGCACGCCGCGCGCGACCGCGCTGGCGTGCTCGGGCAGTTCTTCGTGCACCGTGCCGCAGTTCGTGTCGAGCCAGAGCAGATCGCCGGGGCGCACGACATCGTCGCCGCCGTGTGCGTGACGACATCGCATCGCCGTCGTCGCATCGGGAAAGAGGTAGGTCGCCACGGCGCAACCCGCATGAGGATGCGGAGGAATGCAGGCGCCCTGGCGGCGGAAGACGTCGATCGACAGAAACGGATCGGTCTCGTCGACCTGATCGAAAACGCCCGCTCCCGCGGCCGCGGCACAGCGGCCGGGACGGGAGACAGTAAGCACGCGCGGCATGGCCTTCGCGTCGGCATGGGCGGCCGGACGCGTCGGACGCGAATGCTGGGGCGTCGGATAGGCCATGGGGAGCGCCTGCGCGTGCGGGAGACTTCGTATGAACCGGTCGTGCAGCCTGCGACTTACAGCGCGGCGATGGCTTCACGCGCCGTCGCGAAGCCGGCAGCCGCCGATTCCGGACCGCGGGCCAGACCTTCGGCGAAGATGAACGTCACGTCCGTCATGCCGAGGAAGCCGAGAATCGTCTTGAGGTACGGCGTCTGGCTGTCGGCCGGCGTGTCCTTGTAGTTGCCGCCGCGGGCGAACGCCACGATCACCTTCTTGCCCTGGATCAGGCCTTCCACGCTGCCGTCTTCGCGATAGCGGAAGGTCACGCGGGCGCGGGTGATCCAGTCGAAGTACGCCTTCAGTTGCGTCGGCACCTGGAAGTTGTACAGCGGCACGCCGAACACGACATAGTCGGCTGCCTGGATTTCGGCGATGAGCGCATCGCTGCGGGCGATGATGGCGTTCTGTTCCGGCGAACGCTGCTCTTCCGGCGTGAAGAAGGCGCCGATCACGGCTTCGTCCAGGTGCGGCACGCCGTCGGCGAGCAGATCGCGCACGACGACCTTGGCGCCAGGGTTCTTGGCCACCAGTTGGGCAACCGTTTCGTTGGCGAGCGTGGTCGAATTGGCGCCTTGCGAGCGGGCGGCGGAATTGATTTGGAGAATCGTGGTCATTTCGGTGGCTCCTGAGCCTGGGGGTTCGAAAATCCGTGCGCATCGGTGCCCGTCTCGGGATCGCCATCAGTTGCGCGTCGGCTTGGAATGAATTCTAGTTACCCCCAAAAATGAAACAAGCCGGTAAAATCGAATTGTTTGTTCCCTTTTTGGAACAATGGTTTTCCCGTCTCTTTCCCCCCTTTCCCGCCTTTTGGCGGTGCCGCATGCCCGCGTCACCGAGGAGCGCCTGCGATGATTGACGACCTGAACGACATGCTGATCTTCGCCGAGGTGGTGCGCTCCGGCAGCATCACACGCGCGGGCGAGCGGCTCGATCTGCCCAAGGCTACGGTCAGCAGACGGCTCTCGCGGCTCGAGGCACGCCTTGGCACCAAGCTGCTGCACAAGACCACGCGGCGCCTCGAACTGACGGAAGTCGGCGAGGCCTATTACGAACGGTGTCTGCCGATTCTCGAAGAGGTGGAGGAGACGCGCGACTTCGCATCGCAACTGTCGAGCAAACCGCGCGGACGCCTGCGCATCACCGCGCCGGCGGACTTCGCGGCGCAATGGCTCGCCGTGCCGCTCGCGACGTTCTGCGCGGCGTATCCCGAAATCGCGGTCGACGTGGATCTGAGCTCACGCCACGTGGACCTGATCGCCGAACGGGTCGACGTCGCCATTCGCGCGGGGCAGCTCTCGGATTCCACACTGGTGGCGCGGCCGCTGCTCAAGCTCACGCGCAGTCTCTATGCGAGTCCGTTGTATCTGAGTGCGACGGGGCTGCCCGCCGCGCCCGACGAACTCGAGGGCCATCGCTTCGTGATGCTGCAAGGCGCGCGACGCCTGTTCAACAGCGACACGCTGCACAAGGGACGCCAGCGCGTGGACATCGCCATGCACGGGGCGATCCAGGTCAACAGCATGGGGATGGTCAAGGAGATGGCGCTCGCGGGCAGCGGCATCGCCGCCCTCACGGATATTTTGGCCGAGGATGCGTTGCGCACCGGCCGTCTCGTCAAGGTCCTGCCGGAGTGGTCGCTGCCGACGAGCCCGGTGCATCTCGTCACACCCTCGCGGCGCTTCCTGCCGCGCAAGACGCAGGCGTTCATCGAGCATATGCTTGCCGTCGCGAGAACCTGTCCCGAAGAAAATCGCGACCCGAGCGTGCCCGGCCCTTCGGATGGCGAAACGCCTCGCATTTAGCGAGGCGTTTACATGACGCATCGTCAAACGCGGGCAGCGATCGGCCGCCGCCCGACCCGCGCGTTCGCTCTCTCAGGCACTCAACCACTTCTCGCGACGCTGTGCAGCCGCACGGTCACGCGACTCCGCAATGCGGTACTGCGAGATCTCCGGCGCGTCCAACGTGAGCGGCGTCTCGCGCAGCTCGTCGCGACGGAACGCATGCACCGTCACGCGATCACCGGGACGATAGCGTCCGAGCAGCTTGTCGAGATTGCCTGAGGTCACACGCAGGCCGTCGATGGCGATGAGCGTGTCGCCCGCCGACAGGCCGGCCGCTTGTGCCGCACCGCCGTCGAGCACCTGCGCCAGCGTGAGTTCGTCGCCGCGTTTCGTCGTCTTCGCGCCCAGGGCCGGGCGCCCGTTCTCGGGCGTCACCGGCTCCAGCGTCAGCCCCACGCGCGCGAGCAGCGCGGCGAGCGGCAAGTCGCGCGTGCCGTTGATCGCCGTGGCGAAGAACTCAGACAGATCGAGCCCCGAGACTTCCTCGAAGAGCGGTTGCACGGCGTCTTCTTCGATGCCGACCGGCGTGCCGCGATAGAAGTCGCGGCCGTAGCGCTGCCACAGTGCGCGCATGATGTCGTCCAGCGACTTCTGCCCGCGCGTCTGCGAACGGATCGTCAGATCGAGCGCCAACGCAACGAGCGAGCCCTTGGTGTAGTAGCTGACGATGGCATTCGGCGCATTTTCATCCTGACGGTAATACTTCGTCCAGGCGTCGAACGAGCTCTCGGCCACGGTCTGCTTGAGACGGCCGCTGCCGCGCAGCACGTTCGCCACCGTCTTGGCGACGAGCTCGTAGTACGCGCCCGGTTCGATCACGCCGCTACGCACGAGCATCAGATCGTCGTAATACGACGTGAAACCCTCGAACAACCACAGCAGACGCGTGTAATTCTCCGCGTCCAGCGCATACGGTGCGAACGCCGCCGGCTTGATGCGCTTGACGTTCCACGTGTGGAAATACTCGTGGCTCACCAGGCCGAGAAAACCGCGATAGGCGTCGCTCATGCGCGCCTGGCCCTGTACCGGCAGATCGTTGCGGCTTGCAAGCAATGCCGTGGACGCGCGATGCTCCAGACCGCCGTAGCCGTCGCCGGCGGTCATCAGCAGGAACACATAACGCGACATCGGCACGCGCGAGCGTGCGCTTGCGCCCGGCTCGAACAGACGGATCTGCGCCTCGCAGATCTTCTTCATGTCGCGCAGCAGCCGGTCCAGATCCAGATTCGGCACCGGGCCGGTGATCGCGACCTCGTGCGTCACGCCGCAGGCCTTGAACGTGCCGTGTACGAACGTCCCCATCTCGACCGGCGAATCGATGAGCTCGTCGTAGTCGACGGCCAGATAGCGGCCGAAATCGAGCGCCGCCGTGCCTTCGGCCGGGGCCAGCGCGGTGGCCACGCGCCACGCCTTGAAGGCGGCGCCGCGCGGGCGCAGGATGTCGACCTCGCAAGGCGAACGCTCCTGCCCTTCGACGCGCAGGAACACGCTCGTGCCGTTGAAGAAGCCGTGCGTGTCGTCCAGATGGGCGGCGCGCACCGACAGGTCCCAGGCATACACCTCGTACGTCACGATCAGCGTGCCCTTGCACGGCGCGGCCTGCCACGTGTGCTTGTCGAGCTTGTCGAGGGCGACCTTGCGGCCGCGGCACGTCGCGCCGATGGTCACGATGTTGCGTGCGAACTCGCGCACCATGTAGCTGCCCGGTATCCACGCGGGCAGCGTGAAGCGCTGACCTTCGGGTGCGGGATTCGAGACCGTCACCGTCACTTCGAACAGGTGGGCGGCGGGCGACTTCGGAACGATCGCATACCGGATCGCGGACGGGGCGGGTGCGGCGGAGGGGGCTTTCATGACGTGGCGGCTTCTTGTTGTTGCGGGATGGCTCGGGCGCGGCTCGGCTGCCGGTTACTTGACGTTACTTGAGCGCGGCCAGTGCCTTCTCCAGCTCTTCGGCGGGCACGGCGCCCGGCAGGCGACGACCGTCCGTCAGAATGATCGTCGGCGTGCCCGTCACGTTGTACTGGCGGCCCAGCGCGACGTTCTGCTGGACGGCGGCGTCGTCGCACTTGGCGCCGGCGGTCGGCGGGGCCTTCTTGTCGAGCATCCAGTCATGCCATGCCTTGAGCTGATCGGGTGCGCACCAGATCTGCTTCGACTTGGTCTCCGAGTCCGGGCCGAGCACCGGGTACAGGAAGGTATAGACGGTGATGTTGTCGAGCTTCGACGTCTTGAGCGTCTCTTCGAAGCGCTTGCAGTACGGACAGTTGGGATCCGAGAACACGGCGATCTTGCGCGCGCCGTTGCCCTTCACGTACTTGATCGCACGGTCGAATGGCAGCTTCGCGAAGTCGACCTTGTTGAGCTCCGATTGACGCGCTTCGGTCAGGTTCTGGCGCGTCTTTGTATTGATGAGGTTGCCGAGGAGCACGTATTGCGCCTTCTCGTCGGTGTAGACGATCTCGCCGCCCACGGCCACTTCGAACAGCCCCGGCACGGGCGTACGCGCCACCGACTTGATCGGGGCGTCGTCGCCGAGGGTCTTCTGCGCGGCGGCCTTCACGCGGTCGAGCGTGGCGTCGGACTTGTTCTGCGCGACGGCGGACGTCGTGGAGGTCGCGAAACAGACGGCCGCCAGACCCAGCGCCGTGAGCCCGGTAAGCGTGGTAAGCGCCACGGCGCGATAACGTTGCAACATCGAATATCTCCGGAAGTGAATCGATCGAGAGGCGCGAGACGCGTTTGCAATGCAGGCCGCAAACCCGGCAACGTCGCCCTGTGAGTCAGCCCAGGGCGCGGCCGATCAGGAACTTCTTGACGAATGGCAGCATGTTCACGCTGTCGAGGCCCGCGTTGCGCACGAACTTCGCGAGTGGACTGTTCATCGAGAACAGCTTGTGCAGTCCGTCGGTGGTGAGCGCCATGCTGCCGATGTCCTCCTTGCGAGCGCGCTCGTAGCGTCGCAGCACAGCCGCATCGCCGCAATCGCGGAACGATTCGCGCCCGGCCAGTGCGTCGCCGAGCGCGGCGACATCGCGCAGGCCGAGGTTCATGCCCTGCCCCGCGAGCGGATGCACGACATGGGCGGCATCGCCGACGAGCGCCACGCGCGGCGCAATCAGGCGCTTGGCGTGTGCGAGCACCAGCGGAAAACCCTGGGCGCGCTGTGAGACAGGCGTCAACGCGCCGAGTTCACCGCGCGAGAACGTGCCGACGCGCTCGGCGAGGTCTTTGGGATCGAGCGCAAGCAGTTGCTTGGCGTGCGCATCGGCGGCCGACCACACCAGCGAAACGTGCTGATCGGGCAGCGGCAGCAGCGCGATGATTTCCCCGTCGTGGAACCATTGAAAAGCGGTGTCGCGATGGGCCCGTTCGGCGCGGAAGTTGCACACCACGCCCAACTGTTCGTAGGAACGCACCGATCCGTCGAGCCCTGCCGTGCTGCGCACCCACGAGTGCGCGCCGTCGGCGCCGACCACGAGCGAGGCGCGCAGCGTCTTGCCGTCCGACAGACGCACCGAGGCGGCCGCGGCATCGACTTCGAGCGCTTCGGCGCGCGCGTCGATCCATTGCACCTGCGGCGAGAAGCGCAGCGCGGCATCGAGCGCGCGTTCGAGGTTGGACGATTCCGCGATCCAGGCCAGTTGAGGCACGGCGGCCTGGTAGGCGGAGAAGTGCAGGCTGCCGCGCTCGTCGCCGAACACTTCCATGTCGTAGACGGGGCACACGCGCGCCGGATCGACGGCCTGCCACACGCGCATGCGCTCGAACAGCGCCTGCGAGCTGGCCGAGAGCGAGTAGATGCGGGCGTCCCACTTGTCGGCGCCCGCGCCCGGGGCGGCGGCGGCCGGCTGGGCGAGCAATGCGACGGACAGGCGGGCCTGCGAGAGCAGGAGGGCGGCGGCCTTGCCGACCAGGCCGCCACCGACCACGATGACGTCGTGCGTTTGGCTGGGGGGTTGCGTGAATGACATGCGGCGAATGCAGCGCCAGCGCCGGAATCGCGCGAGGCCGCTGGTTCAGGAAACGAGATGGCGTATTGTCGCACGCCTGTCGTGCCTACGACGCCTTCCCGCCCGGCGCGCTGCTGCGACGCAGCGTCGCGTGTCACGGCCCGGCGCTATACTTCCGCGCAGAGTGAAATCAGATACAGGGAGCCGTCCAATGCGCCTCGATAACGAGTCCGAAAGCCAGAACGTCGAAGATCGCCGGGGCGGCGGTTTCGGCGGCCGCACCACCATCGGCATCGGCACGATCGTGGTGGCGCTCGCCGCCTCCTACTTCTTCGGCATCGATCCGCGCGTGATCATCCAGGGCTCGCAGATGATGCAGGGGCAGACGCCCTCGCAACCCGCCCCGAACGCGGCGCCGGCCAACGATCCCAAGACCGTCTTCACCCGCAAGGTGCTCGGCAACATCGAGCGCACCTGGACGACGGTGTTCCCGCAGCAGCTCAACCGCCAGTATGTGGCGCCGAAGCTCGTGCTCTTCACGGGTGCGACGCCCACGGCCTGCGGCACGGGCCAGACGGCGATGGGGCCGTTCTACTGCCCGGGCGACAGCAAGGTGTACATCGACCTGGCGTTTTACGACGAATTGCGGCAGCGCTTCGGGGCGGGCGGCGACTTCGCCCAGGCCTACGTCATCGCCCACGAGGTGGGCCATCACGTCCAGAATCTGCTGGGCATTTCGGAGAAATTCGACGAATTGCGGCGCCGCATGAGCGAGACGCAGGCCAATGCGATGTCGGTGCGGCTGGAGTTGCAGGCGGACTGTTTCGCGGGGGTTTGGGCGAACAATGCGGCGAAGGCGAACGATCAGTTGCTGGAGCCGGGCGACATCGAGCAGGGTCTGAAGACGGCCGCGGCCATTGGCGACGATCGTTTGCAGCAACAGGCGCAGGGCCGGGTCGTGCCGGAGTCGTTCACGCACGGCACGAGTGCGCAACGCGTCTACTGGCTGCGCCAGGGCCTGCAACATGGCGATGTGCGCAAGTGCGACACGTTTTCGGCCAAGCAGTTGAGCTGAGTCAGGCTGGCGCTCGCCTGCGGGGCGCCCAAGGGTTCGGGGGACGGAACGGGTACAATAGCGGACTTTGCGCGACGCAGATCACCGGCGCGACGACCCGACGCCCGCCGCGGCATATACGGCGGTACGCGGTGCAATCATCGGATTAGACAGGATTTAGCATGAGCCTCAAATGCGGCATCGTCGGTTTGCCCAACGTGGGTAAGTCGACCCTTTTCAACGCACTGACCAAAGCGGGCATCGCCGCCGAGAACTACCCGTTCTGCACCATCGAGCCGAACGTGGGCGTGGTGGAAGTGCCGGATCCGCGTCTGGCCAAGCTCGCGGAGATCGTGAAGCCGGAGCGCATTCTGCCGGCGACGGTCGAATTCGTGGACATCGCCGGTCTGGTGGCGGGCGCCTCGAAGGGTGAAGGGCTGGGCAACCAGTTCCTCGCGAACATCCGCGAGACGGACGCCATCACGCACGTGGTGCGCTGCTTCGAGGATGAAAACGTCATCCACGTCGCGGGCAAGGTGAACCCGATCTCCGACATCGAGGTCATCAATACCGAACTCGCGCTGGCCGATCTGGGCACGGTCGAGAAGGCGTTGCAGCGTTACACGAAGGCGGCCAGGTCGGGCAATGACAAGGAAGCGGCGAAGCTCGTGGCCGTGCTCGAGAAAGTCGCGCCGGTGCTCAACGAGGCGCGTCCGGTGCGCTCGCTCAAGCTCTCGGACGACGAACTCGCGCTCATCAAGCCGTTCTGTCTGATCACGGCCAAGCCGACGATGTATGTGGCCAACGTGAAGGACGACGGCTTCGAGAACAACCCGCATCTGGATGCGGTTCGCAAGTACGCGGAAGCGGAGAATGCGCCGGTGGTGGCCGTGTGCGCGGCGATCGAAGCGGAAATCGCTGACATGGACGACGCTGACAAGGCGGAGTTCCTGGCGGACATGGGCATGGAAGAGCCGGGCCTGGATCGCGTGATTCGTGCGGGCTTCAAGCTGCTGGGTCTGCAGACGTACTTCACGGCGGGCGTGAAGGAAGTGCGCGCGTGGACGATCCACGTGGGCGACACCGCCCCGCAGGCGGCGGGCGTGATCCACACCGATTTCGAACGCGGCTTCATCCGCGCGCAGACCATCGCGTTCGACGACTACATCCAGTACAAGGGTGAACAGGGCGCGAAGGAAGCCGGCAAGATGCGCGCCGAAGGCAAGGAATACGTCGTGCACGATGGCGACGTGATGAACTTCCTGTTCAACGTCTGACGGATTTTTCGGAACTCAGGAGCGTTCGGTAGCGCTTGGTGGATTGAGCGAGTCTTTTAAAAACAAGGATTTGCGAAACAATACGGTCTGCTGAGCGTTCCTATTGTTCATCGAAGTCCAGAAAATTCGGGGGTAGCGTTGGGGGTACTCGTGTTCAACCGTGGGGGTACATCTCCCCGCAGTGGAGTCCAACGATGCCCGAAAACCTACTCACCGACCTCAAGGTCAGGTCGGCCAAATCGACTGTTCGAGATTGGAAACTTTCAGACGGCGGGGGCTTGTTCCTGCTGGTCAAGCCCGCCGGCGGCAAGCTCTGGCGGTGGAAGTACCGCCTGCAAGGCAAGGAGAACCTCTTTGCCATTGGCGGCTTTCCTCAAGTAAGCCTTGCGGAGGCGCGCGCGGTTCGAGAGAAAGCGCGTGCCTTGGTCAAGCAAGGCATCCATCCTGCCCATGAGCGGCAACAGGTCAAGCAGCGCCACCTGGAAGCACTGGAGGAACGCAAACGCGCTCGTGAAAGCTCGTTTGCCAAGGTGGCACAAGCGTACCTGGCCGAGATCAAGCCAGTCTTTGCGCTCAGTTCCTACCGCACGAAAGAATCCCGCATCAGGAAGTACCTGTCGCCCAAGTTTGATGGGATGCCGATGAGCGACATCGGCGTGAAGCAGAGCGGATACCGGCCTGATGCAATTGAACGGCAGCTTGCCCACGTGGAAAGCAACAAGGTGCGGGCGACGTACAACAAGGCGCTGCTGTTGGATCAGAGAAGGACTCTGTTGCAGGACTGGGCGGACTATCTGAGTGCGGCGGAAGGCGGCGTCACGGCATAGGGTCGATTTGGCTGGGTGTTGCGGAGCGAATCCACAGGGGCGGCCTTTCCTTTTCTGGATAGGCCTGTTGCCCTTGAGTGCCGTTCCCTTGCCATTTGCCTTGCCCTAGGTTGAACCTGGAAACGGGGTAAACAATAGAATAAATGGGGTAATTTATAATTTACTACCCCATTATAGTTCGTGTTGTCTATCTCCTTCCCGGTCAGCCATGCTGGCCCCTCACGACCGCTCTTGTGTTCGGGAAATGGGGTAGTCAAACACCGTTAATGAGGCATTCTTAGAGACAATACCCCATTTAATGGCTATGATTACCCCATTTAGATAGCCTAGGCTTACATTTCCATGCACTCGCTCACACCCGAGTACCTTGCCGCGCTTCGCTTCGATGGCACCCAGGCCGCCACGTTGCGCACACTTGGCGAGTACCAGGGTAAGCAGCAACTCTACGCTGCGCAGTCGCCCGAAGCCCTCAAGGGGCTACGCCAGATCGCGGTGGTGGAGTCCACCGAGTCATCCAACCGGCTGGAAGGTGTCGTCGTCGCACCCTCGCGGTTGAAGTCTCTGGTCATCCGCAACGCAACGCCAAAGAGCCGCTCCGAACAGGAGATCGCCGGCTACCGTGATGCTCTGGCACTGATCCACGAGTCTGCCGCGCACATGCTTTTCAGTGAAGGCGTAGTGCTGCAACTGCACACCCTGCTGTACCGCTACATGCCGCAGGCGGGCGGGCGCTGGAAAGCCACCAACAACGACATCATCGAGCGTCACCCAGACGGCACCTCACGTCTACGCTTCCAGCCGGTCGCTGCGCACCTGACGCCCATGGCTATGACCGACCTGACCGGGCGCTATGCCTCCGCGCTGGACCAGCACCTGGCGGACCCACTGGTCCTGGTGCCACTGGCGATGCTCGACTTCCTATGCATCCATCCTTTCCCGGACGGTAACGGCCGTATGTCACGCTTGTTGACCCTGCTGTTGCTCTATCACTTTGACTATGCCGTTGGCCGCTACATCAGCTTGGAACGCATCTTCGAGGAAACCAAGGAAGGCTATTACGAGACGCTCGAAGCCAGCTCGCAGGGATGGCACCAGGGACAGCACGACGTTAAGCCCTGGCTCGACTACTTCTGGGGTGCCTTGCTGCGGGCTTATCGTGAGTTCGAGGAGCGTGTCGGCACCATCGAGCGTGGCCGTGGCAGTAAAGGCGACCGGGTGCGGGCGGAAGTCCTGGGGCGCAGTCTGCCGTTCTCGATTTCCGAAATTGAAGAAGCTTGCCCAGGCGTGAGCCGGGACATGGTACGGCTGGTGCTGCGGGCGATGAAATCGGAAGGGTTGATCGAATCAACGGGCAAGGGACGAGGGGCGAAATGGAAGCGCATTACGGCAGCCGGCCCTGATAGCACGATCAACGAAGATCAATAGAGGACGAGACGATGGATGTTTTCTCACTCAGAAGCCAGTTGATCGAGGACTATAGCCAGTTCGCGAGTTCTTTCACTTCCATTCGGGCGGAAGATATCCGCTCGGGCGTTCATGCGGCCTATGACGGCGGTCGTTACTGGCCGGAGCCGCTGATACAGATCAATCCGCGCTATCGCCAGGGGCGTTCGACACAACAGCTTGCCGCCACGAACGAATTGTTGGCGGCAACGGCCGCCCTGTTTCCCATTGACCTCTACAGGCGATCGCGTTCTCCGCCCGAGGCGAGAGTTACGTAGTGACCACAGGAACCGGCTCGGGCAAGTCGTTGTGCTTCTTCATCCCGATCGTAGATGCGGTGCTGCGCGCCAAGGCCCACGACAGCATGCCCAGAACGCGCGCTATCGTGATCTACCCAATGAACGCTCTGGCCACCCGATCCACCTGGTTGTTTTCGTGGCCGATAGACCCTTGCAGAAGCGCGGACAGACTGGCATCGAGTGCGCAGGCTTGTTGAAAGTCCAGGGCGCTTTCGTGAACCTGATACAGCTCGCTGAGCACATGACCGGTCAGAGGGTCGCGGTGCTGCCCCACCAGACTGATCCACCCCGTCAGCCGAAGCACGACGAGGACACGCCGGGCCGTTTCGTACCCGGCTCGCTGCCCCAGCGGGGTAGAGGTGAGATAGCGGCGCAACTGCCCCAGATTCGCCAGCGGGCTGATGCCCTCGGCAGAGCGCAGCATGCGCAGAACCTGCCAACCATTGCGCTCCAATGGCGTGAGGCGGGCATCGAGCATGAGCGAGGCCGGCGTAGTGAACAGGGCGTCTTGGCCCAGCGGGTTATGGCGGGTGTGATGGTCTGCCATGAGCGTTCTCCAAGGTCTGGGCCACAGCGGCCCGTTCCCCTGCATCTCATCGCGTACCGTTCCATGCGTCAGCCAACAATGCGGTCTGCGCCACAACCGTTTTATCCGGCAGGCGCAGCGCTGGCACCGGCTTCCAGACTGATCTATCATCCCGATACCCCCTTGGGGGTACAACTGGGGGTACTTCCAGCGATTCCCGCAAAGGCCGTGGCGCGATTTCCCCGCGAAACCTAGCGTTCACGGACCTTTGCCAACCGATCAACGTTTAAACGTGTGATCAACGTCTGACTTTGGCGGTGAGGGCGCCGTCGGTCAACTCGTATCGGACAAAACAGGCGTTCATCCGAAAAGACAGTCTGCTGGGGTAAGGGCAGCACAAGTACTTTTTTGTTGGACACTGCCCCTCGGGTACGCCGGCCCAACGAGGCCTCGCGGACCGTCATACGTTTCGGGAATTAGGTAGTCAACCGATAACAGTGAGGTATTTTTGGGCTACCTGAAGATCGTTGGCTGAAAGCTCTTGGTTGGATGCGAGAGAATGGTTTTGTGCCCAAAGGAGTGACATTGCCATGACTGACGAGCCAGCCTCCCTCTCTCCAGTTCCGCAAGGCTACGCCGACTGGCTGGCTGAACTGAAAGGCCGTATCCATACGGCGCAGCAGCGGGCCACGCTGGCGGTCAACCGTGAATTGGTGCTGCTTTACTGGCAGATCGGTCGAGACGTTCTCGCGCGGCAAGTCGAGCAGGGTTGGGGCGCCAAGGTGATCGACCGGCTGGCGCATGACCTGCGTACCACCTTCCCGGGAATGAAGGGCTTTTCGCCGCGCAACCTCAAATATATGCGGGCGTTTGCCGAGGCCTGGCCAGACGAATCATTTGTGCAAGCGGTACTTGCACAATTGCCGTGGTACCACCATCTGGCACTCCTGGACAAACTGTCTGGCCCCGAAACCCGCAAGTGGTACATTGCCAAAGCCATCGAGCACAATTGGTCGCGCAATGTGCTGGTGATGCAGATCGAGTCCCGGCTACTGGAACGAAGCGGCCATGCGGTCACCAACTTCCCGGCTACGCTGCCTGCGCCGCAATCCGACTTAGCGCGAGAGTCGATCAAAGATCCTTATCGTTTCGATTTCCTTGGCCTGACCGACGAGGCGCAGGAGAGGGAGATCGAGGGCGCGCTGGTCAGGCATGTCACCGAGTTCTTGCTGGAACTGGGCGCAGGTTTCGCCTTCGTGGGCCGTCAAGTGTTGCTGAACGTCGGTGGTGACGAGTTCTTCATCGACTTGCTGTTCTACCATCTCAAACTGCGCTGCTACGTGGTGATTGAACTCAAAGGCGGCAAGTTCAAGCCTGAGCACCTGGGGCAATTGGGCTTCTACTTGACGGCGGTCGACACACAGGTGAAGCATCTAGACGACGGCCCGACCATTGGTTTGCTGTTGTGCAAAGGCAAAAACAAAGTGGTGGCCGAGTACGCCTTGCGCAACAACGCCCAGCCACTGGGGGTGGCTGAGTACCAATTGGTCGAATCCCTGCCCGCCGAGTTGCAGACCAGCTTGCCCAGCATCGAACAGATCGAGCGGGAACTGGGCAACCCTACAGATGATGGCGTCGAGGAGTACAAGTAATGCGATGCCCCCTCCTATCCCCCACCTCTCACGAATGATCCGCGCGATCCGCTCCCCCGTCGCGCGATTGTGCGCCTGTACCAGCGCAACGGCGCCCGCGTCGTCGCCCTCGGCACACAAGCGCAGCAGTTCGCGGTGCTCTTCGTGCGAGCACTCGGCATTGCCGGCCGTCTGCCAGGAGAGAAACAGTACCGCCCGAGATTCAGGCGCGCCGTCGCCACCGCCCGCTGAAAGTACGGACGCTCCGCCTTCGCGTAGACTCGCCCTCCACTACAAAACACCCCGGTCATATGCCGGGGTGTTTGCTTTGGAGGCTGGTGAGTCAGCGGCTCAGCAATCGGTTCTCTAGCAGCGTTTGCATGTCCCTTCGCCCGTCGGCGATCAGGAAAATGACAACTTGTTTGCTCAGAATGCGATATATGACCCGATAGGGTTTAAATGCAACTTGGCAGTATTCCTTGATCCCAAGGGATGACAGTTCTCTCGGATAGTTTCCACGCTCGGGCCATTGCGACAGGCCAGACACGGCCTTCATCAGTTGAACCAGCACATGGTCCGCACTCTGCTCACAGTCGAATTCCGAGATGTAGTCGTAAATCGCTTCAAGGTCCCCCTGCGCACCGTCGGTCAGCATCACTTCGTACTTGACCACGATACCCGTCACTCCTCGCCCTTTCGCTTTTTGCGGAGACGTTTGACAACATCTGCTACTGGCGTCACCTTCCCGGCAGCCACGTCCTGATTCCCGAGCGCAAGCAATTTGAGCAATGCCAGCGTCTCCTGGGTTTCCTCATACGAGGCGACGTCCTGGAGCACGGCTTTTGCCTCGCCATTCTGCGTGATGACCAATGGCGATCGCTGCTGCGCCAGCGTCGCGAGGACTTCGGCCGCATTTGCCTTCAGAAAACTGATGGGTTTGACTTGCGTCGAGTAGCGCATTTCCATAATTCCGATTCCCGAATAGGACCAAATATAGTCCTTTTATAGTCCCCGTTCAATGCCAGGGGGCTCCGCCAAATCGAAAGTATGACTATTGGCTCACACTGCGGAGCGAAGGCCATGCTCGAAGACCGCGACGACTTCGTGGAACCACATGAAAACAGATCGATAGCGCAGCATCGGCAAGTGACACGTATCTCAATTATCGGAAGGCACCCGCCCTTGCCTGACGTAACGAGAGGTTACCCGGCCCACCTCGTCGCCCAGCGGTTCTCCCGCGGTCTCCCCCTCTCTATCCCCCCACCCCTCACGAATGATCCGCGCGATCCGCTCCCCCGTCGCACGGTTGTGCGCCTGTACCAGCGCGACGGCGCCCGCGTCGTCGCCCTCGGCACACAAGCGCAGCAGTTCGCGGTGCTCCTCGTGCGAGCGCTCGGCATTGCCGGCCGTCTGCCAGGAGAGGAACAGATACCGCCCGAGATTCAGGCGCGCCGTCGCCACCGCCCGCTGAAAGTACGGACGCTCCGCCTTCGCGTAGAGCATCGCGTGAAACGCCGCATTGCGCGCCACGATGTCGGCCAGTTCGGTTGCCGCCTCCAGCGCGTCGAGCGCCGCCTGCGCCCGCGCGATATCCGCGCGCGAAAGATTCGGCATCGCCAACGCCATCAGCCGACCTTCCAGCAGCGCCCGATAATCGGCCAATTCCAACGCGTCGTCCTCCGTCAACGCCGACACCACCGTGCCGCGATTCATCCGGCTCACCGCGAGCCCGTCCGCCGCCAGCATCGTCAATGCCTCGCGAACCGGCACATGGCTCACGCCCAACACCGCCGCCAGATGGTCCTGACGCAACGCCTCGCCCGGCTTCAACTCACCGCGTCCGATCTGCTCCCGCAACGCCTCGTAGGCGCGCTCCACCGCCGTGCCCGTCCCGGATTCATGACGCATTTCTCACCTCGCCATCAATTTATATATAATTTCGCAAAATTATATATTATTTAAAGACAGGTGACGTCCATGACCCCGGCAAGCCCCTCCTCGCCCCCCTCCCCCGCGTCATCCGCCCCATCCTCCCCTGCTTCGCACCCCACGGCCCCCGACGCCTTCGCGCCCGGCCAACGCTGGCGTCACGTCCTGCTCGTCGGCGTCGGCATCGCGGCGGGATTCGCCTTGCATGCGGCGGGACTGCGCGGCGACACGCTCACTGTCGCCGTCGTCGTACTGGTCTGCCTCGGCTATTGGGCCACCGGCTGGCTGCCAGACATCCTCGTCTCGCTGTTGCTGATGTTTCTGCTCGCCGCCGGCACTTCGCTTGGCGCGAACGTCGTGTTCTCGGGCTTCACATCCAGCGCGTTCTGGCTCGTCTTCAGCGGGGCCGTCGTCGGCATGGCGCTGACGGCGACGGGGCTCGGCGAGCGCGTCGCTTCGCGGCTGGCGAACCACTGCGGGCATGCCTACGGCGTCGCCTTGACCGGCTTCGTGGCCATCGCCTTCGCGCTCGCCGTGGTGATGCCGTCGACGCTCGGACGCATCGCCATCCTCATGCCGATCGTGCTGAGCTTCTGCGAACGCGTCGGGCTCACGTCTGACCGCCCGGGGCGCACCGGCCTGCTCCTCGCCACCGCCCTGGCCAGTTGCGAGCTGTCCACCGCGATCCTGCCCGCCAACCTGCCGAACCTCGTCATGGCAGGCACGGCGGAGACCGTGCTCGGACTGCGTCTGGGCTACGGCGAATACGCGCTCGCGCTCGTCCCCGCACTCGCCATCGTGCGCGGCGCCGTCCTCGTCGCCGTGGCCGCATGGCTCTTCCCGGACCGTCTGTCGCCCCTCGATCGCGCTACGCCCGACAGCGGCGCGCCCCCTACTCACCTGCAGCGCGACGAATGGCGCCTGCTCGCCGCGCTTGCGCTCATGCTCGGCCTCTGGCTCGCGGAGCCGTGGCATCGCGTGGCATCCGGCTGGATCGGCCTCGGTATCGCGCTGCTGTGTCTCGGGCCGTTGCGCCTGGTGAATCCGGACGCGTTCCTGAAGCAGGTCAAACTCGCGCCGCTCTGGTTCGTTGCCGCCATCATCGGCCTGACGGCAGCCGTCGATCACGCGGGACTCGCCGATGCACTGCGCCCCATGCTCGCCCGTCTCGATCTCGCGCAGATGTCGTCGACGACCGCATTGATGGTCCTCGTCGCGCTGTCGATCGCGCTGACCTTCGCCGTCACCTCGAATGCAGCCCCGGCCCTCTATACGCCGTTGATTCCGGCGCTGGCGGCAGGCGCCCCGCTCGGCGTCAAGACGATCCTGCTCGCGCAAGCCGTCGGCGTCTCCACGATCGTCCTGCCGTATCAGGCGCCGCCACTGGTGCTGGCCATGGCGCTCGCCGGCATCGGCATACGCGACGCCACCCGATACTGCGTGGCGACAACACTCGTCGCACTGGTCACGGTCGTCCCCGTCAACGCGCTGTGGTGGCACGTCGTCGGTCTACTGCACCTGACCTGAAACTGCGCGGCAACGACGCTCGCCGCGCCACGGCGGTATATCGTCATGTCGTCGTATTACCGGCCTGCCCCACAGAATCCGGACGACCGACGAACACACCGCACAGCCCTGCCATCGCCCGCACGCGCAGTCACCCGACAAACGCTTTCAAACGCCGGTTTGCCACAACCGCCCTCGTCTCCCATCGGACGTAATGTTTTCGGACAGCGTCTCGTCTAATATGGAATTGCGGTGCGGCGGGGCGCGATATCTCGACATTCGAATCACTACGCCAATACGTCACGACATCACCGCCGCTCACGTCACACCGGGAATGCCCTGCTTGAGACTGCCCCGCGCCGCCCGCGACAATCGATCAAAAGACAAACCGCATCACGCCGTCGCTGTGCAGTCGCCGTAGTCGAATCGCCGTTTGCATGCCGACAGGGGGAGGTTCGTGCATGACATCGAAGTCACCGGCTGCCGTTAAAGGAACGCCGCGCGAACACCGGCACTGGTCTGACGACCGGGCACGCATCCGCCTTTACAGCGGCGCCGGCGTGCTTTGCCTCGTCGGCGTGATCGTCGTGTGGTGGTATCTGCACTTCGTCGTCGCCAACCCGAAGATCGGCCCCATCGGCCTCGACTTTCTGCCGTTCTGGGGTGCCTCCCACTTCGTATTGCAAGGCCACCCGCTCGACGCCTACAACGTCGAGATCATGTCCCGCGCGCAAATCGCCGCATTTCCCTACGCCGGAAAGATGGGCGGCTACATGCCGTGGCTGTACCCGCCGGTCATGATGTTGTTTCTCGCGCCGATCGCGCTGCTGCCCTTCGCTTACGCGTATCTGGTCTACGCCTGCATCGGCTACGGCGTCTATTACGCGGCGCTGCGGCGCACCGCCCCGTGGGGCGACGCCCGCCTGCCCACGCTCGGCTTCCCCGGCGCATTCATCGTCCTCCTCGCCGGACAGATCGCGCTCTACACTACGGCCATCGCCGGCGTCTCGCTGGTGCTGCTGCGCAGACGGCCGGTGTTGTCCGGCATCTTCGCCGGCCTGCTCTTCGTCAAGCCGCACGTCGCCGTACTGTTCCCGCTCGCGCTGCTGTGCGCGCGTCAGTGGCGCGCACTCGCCGCCTGCATCGCAACGGTGATGTTCACCACGGCGCTTGCCGCCGTGGTCTTCGGCATCGAGGTGTATCCGGTCTTCCTGCATGCGGCGGACTTCGCGCGTCAGAACGTCGTCACGGGCAACGCACAGATCGCGCGCATGCCGACGTTCTTCATCACGGCACGCATGCTCGGCGCGCCCGTGGTGGTCGCAGCCATCATCCACGGCATCGTCGCGATCGGCGCCGTGGCGGTGACGATCGACTTCTGGCGGCGGCCCGGCGTCTTCGCGCTGCGCGCCGCCACGCTCGTGTGCGCGAGCACGCTCGTGAGTCCGTACCTCTACGACTACGACCTCGCGCTGCTCGCGCTGGTCATCGCCTGGTATGTCCGCGACGGCCTCGCGCGCGGCTGGCTGCGCGGCGAACGCGAGTGGCTCGTCGTGCTCTGGCTCACCCCGCTGTTCGGTCTGTTCGGGGTGTTGCACATCGGCTTCCAGTTCATGCCATTCATCACGTTGACCACGCTGATCATGCTGTGCCGCCGGCGTCGGCGTCTTGCGCATATGCCGGACCGCTCCGACAGGTTCGACATCCACGCCGACGATGCCGCCGCCCGCCCTCCGACCGGCACCACACCTGCGTTCACGAGGTAATCGCCATGCCCCGCGCCGCCGATCTCCGTCATTCGTCCGGCAAGCCCGGCACGCCGCTCATCTCGCTCGTGGTGCCCTGCCACAACGAGGCGCCGGCGCTCGACAGGTTCCACCGAGCCGTGGCGCCCGTGCTCGACTCGATCGCCGACGCGCGTTTCGAGATCGTGTGCGTGAACGATGGCAGCACCGACGCCACCCTCGACACGCTGCTGGCACTGCGCCGGGCCGACGCCCGCATCCGCGTCATCGACTTCACGCGCAACTTCGGCAAGGAAGCCGCACTGAGCGCGGGCATCGACGAAGCGCTGGGCGACGCCGTCATTCCCATCGATGCCGACCTGCAGGATCCCCCCGCGCTCATTCCCGTGATGATCGAGCGCTGGCGGCATGGCGCGGAAGTCGTGCTCGCCAAACGCACGAACCGGGCGAGCGACAGCTTCGCGAAGCGTGTCGCCGCCGGTCTGTATTACCGCATTCACAACCACCTGTCGGAGGTGAAGCTGCCGGAGAACGTCGGCGACTTTCGACTGATCGACCGGCGGGTGGTCACGGCGCTCAAGCGAATGCCCGAGCGTCATCGCTTCATGAAGGGACTCTTTGCGTGGGTCGGCTTCCGCACGGAGATCGTCGAATACGTGCGCGAACCGCGCAGTGCGGGCGAATCGAAGTTCTCGGGCTGGCGTCTGTGGAATTTCGCGCTCGAAGGCATCACCAGCTTCAGCACGGTGCCGCTGCGCTGCTGGACGTATATCGGTGTCTCGCTCGCGCTCCTCTCGCTCGCCTATGGCAGCTACATCACCTTGCGCACAATCATTCACGGGGTCGATGTGCCCGGCTACGCCTCGTTGCTCGTCGGCATGCTGTTCCTCGGCGGCATTCAGCTCGTCGGTATCGGCGTGGTCGGCGAATATGTGGGCCGGATCTACTACGAATCGAAGGGACGGCCGCTGTATCTCGTGCGTCGTCGCTACCAGTCGAGCGTCAAGGTGAGCCATCTGCCGACACACGCAGGCGCCCGCATGCATCGCCACCTGCACGAGACCGGTGCGACGCTCCCGTCCCCCCGCAAGGCAATGCGCACGCAGGCAAACGGCGGCAAGTCGTTCGCGGCCCGCGCCCATCGATTCATTTCGCGCTGAGGCAGAGGGCAGGTACCCGCCTCAATGCTCAATCGTTCCTGTAGGTCCAGTAGCGATGCAGCAGGAAAGTCGTCGGCGGCACGATCAACACCACCGCCGCGATGCCCATCCAGTGATTGCCTCCCAACCACTCCACCGTGCGCGCCACGGCAGTGGTCAGCAACAGGCCGAAGACCGAGACCGACACGAAGCGCGCCAGGCTCGTGCGGTGCACGCGCGCGGAAAAACTCCACAACGTGTTGAGCAGGTAGGCACACGGCGTGGCCGTGCAGAAGGCAATGGCGTTCGCGAGCACGGACCCCGCGCCCAACGCTTCGATCAGCGTGATCGCCACGATTACGTGCACCGCCGTCGAAATCACGCCCGACACGCCGAAGCGCACGAGCGGCACCACGAGCGCGCGCACGTGCGGCGACGCTCGCAAGCGTCGCATGGCGGAGGACGAAGGGCGCGGATCGGACATCGCGGAAGCTCGTGAAAGACGGCAGTTGGTTTGCCTGACGATACAGACGGCCGCGCTCGCCACGGATCGCCGGCCCGCCGCCAGACCCCAATGAACATGAATTTATTCCATTTCCCGGAATATGGGTTGCGCGCCAACGGGATGCGTCTAGGATTGCGGGGTACTCCGCAGCAACGATATCCCTCAACAAGAACAGGAGGAAGACAATGCAACGCCCCAACGCCATCCACGCCGCCAGCATGCTGGCCTTCGCCGTCGCGACGTGGAGCGCCACCGTGCAGGCTGCCGACACCGCATCCGCGGCCGCATCTCCCGCATCGCAAACGCTCACGGTCGCCGGTCTTTCGCAACCGGCCGACATCCTGATCGACCACAACGGCGTGCCGCACATCTTCGCGGCGAACGAGCGCGACGGCTTCTTCGTGCAGGGCTTCAACGCCGCACGCGACCGGCTGTTCCAGATCGACCTGTGGCGACGCCGGGGTCTCGGTCAGCTCTCGGAAGTCTTCGGCCGCGCCTATGTCGCGCAGGACGACGCCGCGCGCCGCTTCGTCTACCGCGGCGACATGGCGACCGAATGGCGCCGCTACGGGCCGGACGCCAAGCCCGCCGCCGAGGCATTCGCCGCCGGCGTGAACGCCTACATCGGCTGGCTCGCGGCGCATCCCGACCAGATGCCCTACGAGTTTCGCAAGGTCGGCTACTGGCCGGCGAAGTGGACGGCGGAAGACATCGTGCGCATTCGCAGCCACGGTCTCACGCGCAACCTCAAGAGCGAAGTCGCGCGCGCGAAGGTCGTGTGCAAGGCGTCGCTCGACGCCGACAGCGTGCGCGTCGGTCTGCAGCCCGCATGGAAGACGCAGGTGCCCGAGGGGCTCGACCCCTGCCTGCCCGACGATCTGCTCAAGGTCTTCGATCTGGCCACGCAAGGCGTGAAGATCACCAGGGAGTCGTTGCAGAAGGCCGACGCCGACATCGTGCAGCTCGCCGAGAACGGCCCGTACGACGTTTCGACGGAATCGGCCGAAGGCAGCAACAACTGGGTGATCGCGCCGCAGAAGTCGGCCACGGGCCG
Organism: Pandoraea pulmonicola; assembly: GCF_000815105.2. Classification (NCBI taxonomy): domain Bacteria; kingdom Pseudomonadati; phylum Pseudomonadota; class Betaproteobacteria; order Burkholderiales; family Burkholderiaceae; genus Pandoraea; species Pandoraea pulmonicola. The sequence continues at coordinate 5,285,451 of NZ_CP010310.2, forward strand.
CGCCATCATGGCCAACGATCCGCATCGCGCCTACGCCGCCCCGAGCCTGCGCTACATCGTGCAGGTGAGCACGCCCACGCTCGATCTGATCGGCGCGGGCGAGCCCGCCATTCCGGGCGTTGCCATCGGACACAACGGCACCATCGCGTTCGGCCTCACGATCTTCAACATCGACCAGGAAGATCTCTACGTCTACGAACTGAATCCGGCCAATCCCGACCAGTATCGGTATCGCGGCAAGTGGGTGCCCATGCGCACGGTGCAAGAGACGATCGCCGTGCGCGACGGCGACCCGGTGCGCACGGATCTGAAGTTCACGAAGCACGGCCCGGTGATCTACGTCGATGCCGCGAAGCATCGCGCGTATGCCGTGCGCACGGCGTGGCTCGAGCCCGGCATGTCGCCCTACTTCGACGCCATGCGCTACATGCGCGCGAAGAACTACGCGCAGTTCCAGAAGGCGCTCGACACGTGGGGCGCGCCGACCGTCAACCAGGTCTACGCCGACACGTCCGGCAACATCGGCTGGGTGCCGAGCGGCATGGCACCGATCCGCCCGAACTGGGACGGCCTGATGCCCGTGCCCGGCGACGGCCGCTACGAGTGGGCGGGATTCTGGCGACGCGATCAACTGCCCTCGGCGTACAACCCCGCGTCGGGCTACTTCACGACGTCCAACGAAATGAACATGCCCGCCGGCTATCCCTATGCCGAGCGCAAGCTGGGCTTCGAGTGGACCAACGGCTCGCGGCACGCCCGCATCGACGAAGTCCTGCGCGCGAAGGACAAGGTCTCCATCGAGGACTCGGAGCGCCTGCAGAACGACATCGTGTCGATTCCGGCGCGGCGTCTCACGGCACTGCTCGCACCGCTCTCGAGCGACGATCCGCAAACGGCCGCCGCGCTGCGCCTGCTCAAGGGCTGGAACGCCGAAGTGCGCGCCGACTCGGCGCAAGCGGCGCTGGAGGAGGTCTGGTTCAGCCGCCATCTGGGCCGTGCGTACAAGAACGCCGTGCTGCCCAAGGCGGCGGCCGAGAGCTTCGGCGCCCCCGACCCGGCCCCCATGCTCGACGCCCTCGAACGGCCTGCCGCCCGCTTCGGAGAGAACGCCACCGCCAAGCGCGACGCCGTGCTGCTCACGAGTCTGGGCGAAGCCTGGGGCGAGATGGTCAAGCTCCAGGGCGCCGACCCCGGCGCGTGGCAGTGGGGCAAGCTCCAGACCAACCTCAACGCCCATCCGCTCGCCGACGCCGTGGATGCCGACATGCGCGCCAAGCTCAACGTCGGTCCACTGCCCAAGGGCGGCAGCGCGTTCACGCCGAACCAGTCCACGTACCGCGTGAGCGACTTCCGCCAGACCAACGGCCCGTCGTTCCGGATCGTGGTCGACGTCGGCAACTGGGACAACACGCGCGCGGTGAACCTGCCGGGCGAATCGGGCAATCCGGACAGCCCGCACTATCGCGATCTCGCGCAGAAGTGGCTCGACGGCCAGTACTTCAAGCTGCCTTACTCGCGCACGGCCGTCGAGGCCGAAACGGAGACGCGGCTGCATCTGGTGCCAGAGGCGTCGCGCTAGGCAGACAACCTCGTAGTCATGCATGAAACACGGCCGGCGGGAAATCCCGACCGGCCGTGTTTTTCGTGAATGGCCCCGCGCGGACGCCTCGATCGGTCAATGCCCGCCGGCCGCGAACTCCGGCTTCTCGCGCTTGGCGCCGCGCGTGCGATCGACGGCGTTCGTCGGCACCAGCAACAGCAGCAGCACGACGCCAACCGAGATCGCCAGGATCGACAGGAAGGTGAGGTGCAGCGAATGCTGCAGCACCGCGCGGATCGCCTCTTCGGCGACGCTCGATACCCCGCGGTCTTCCAGCACATGACGCAGTTGGTCCGAGGTCACCGGACCCAGCCCGCTCGAATGCGTCAGACCGAAGTTGAGCACGGCGCCGAAGAGCGTCGCGCCGAGCGTGCTGCCCAGATTGCGCGAGAAGATGTTCGACGCCGTGGCGCTGCCGCGCTGCGACGGATCGACGAGTTCCTGAATCAACACGAGCGCACTCACGCTGCCGGTGCCCATCGAGAAGCCCATCAGAAATGAGCCGAAACCGGCGAGCAGCGGCGAACTGCTCGGGCCGAGCAACGAGAACACGATGCCTCCCAACGGCATGAGCAGGCTGCCGCCCACGAGAATGCGGCGCAGGCCGAACCGGGTGAACGTCTTGGCCGCGATCGTCGAGCCGATGGGCCAGCCGACCATGATCATCGTGAGCGCCATGCCGGCGACGACCGGCGTCTGACGCAACACCCCTTGGGCATACATCGGCAGAAACGTCGTCAGGCCCATGAGCACCATGCCGGAGAGCAGCGTCGCCGCGTTGGCCGCCGCAATCGGGCGACGGCTCCACAGCGCGAACGAAATCATCGGGTCCTTGGCGCGGCGTTCCTGCCAGACGAACAGCGTCGAGGCGACGACGCAAACCAGCACGCCCGACCACACGTGCGTATCGCTGAAGGCGTTCGCATCGGTGAGCGCGATCATCAGCGCCGCCACGGCGATCGTGAACAACCCGGCGCCGAGCACATCGATGCTCGGTTGCTGGCGCGGCGCCTCCTCGTGCAGATAGGCGACGAAGCCCGCCGCCGCCAACAGGCCGATCGGGATGTTGATCCAGAAGATCCACGCCCACGACAGCTCGCGAATGATCAGACCGCCGAGCATCGGCCCGAGCACCGCCGAGATGGCCCACACGCTCGCCAGGTAGCCCTGCACCTTGCCGCGCTCGCTGATGGGGTAGTAGTCGGCAATGATCGTCAGACTGACCGGCTGGATACAGGCCGCGCCCACGCCCTGCAACAGGCGGAACGCGATCATCGCGGGCATCGACCATGCGAGCCCGCCGCCGAGCGAGGCGATCAGGAACACGGCGATGCCCACGAGGATGACCGGCTTGCGGCCGTAGAGATCGGCCAGCTTGCCGAACACCACCGTCATGGCCGTTTGCGCGAGCAAAAAAGCGGAGAAGACCCAACTGTAGAGATTCAGACCACCGAGTTGGGCAACGATTTGCGGCATGGCCGTCGAGATGATGGTGGCCTCGATGGCCACCATCGACGTGGCCGCCATCACGGATGCCACGATGAACGGCCGCACGGAATTGCGTGTCGCAGACATGTGTTTTTTGATTTTGGGGGATGAAGCGCAACAACTTGCGGGGACCGCCGTCCTCCTGTCGGAGGCAGCAGCTACGCCGGGAAGCGGAAGACGGAGATCGAACGCAGCGGCAGATGCCGCGCGCGTAGTCGAGACGACTTGGGCCAGGCGATGCAATAAAGCATAGCCGAATGCGGAAAAACGCGTATGAAGCGGTCCGTCGCGAGCGGGGGGCGCCCGGGAAACCTTACGCCACGCGGCTTCGCGCCAGCGATAACCCTGCCCGGAGGTGGGGTTTGGAAGGTTTCGACGCGCAAAAAACGGCGTGAGCGCCGGTAGCGGCGACAAATGATGCGTCGCCGCACACGTTGCCCGCACGCGACACCGGACGTCCCGATTTCCAGGACGCCGATGCGGCCTATCGTCGCACCAGACGCAGCACCACGAGCAGCACGATGGCGCCGATGGTGGCCGTGATGATGCGCCCGAGCATCCCCTGCGCGAGGGCGACGCCGAGATGGTGCAGCAACCACCCGCCGATGAACGCCCCGATCACGCCGACGATCATGTCGCCCACGAGACCGTAACGGCCACCGACCACCAGCCCGGCGAGCCAGCCCGCCACGAGCCCTACAAGCAGGAACACGATAATGTCCATGATTGAACCCCCGTTCGCGTCAGGCAGCGCGGTTGCGCTTGACGATGCCGTAGATCACCAGCAGGACGATGGCGCCGAGGATCGAGGCGATCCAGCCGGCCGACTGGCCTTCGGCGTAGATGTGGAGAAACTGACCGACATATTTGGCGAGCAGCGCGCCGGCAATGCCGAGGATGATGGTCATGACGATGCCCATGTTATCCCTGCCGGGATGTAGGGCGCGAGCGATGAGGCCGACGATCAGACCAACGACGATGGTGCCGATAATGCCCATGACGTGTCTCCAAGGACGGGAACCCGAACGCAGTATAGCGTCGAATCCCACCGTTTCGGCAACTATCCCGTTGCGCCCCACCGGACGGGCTTCCCGCCCGCATTCGAGCCCCTCCGGCACGACCGGACGCGCTATGCCGGTTATAAGCGATGCCTATTTGTCAAAAACGCGCCGCTGCGCGATGATGAGGCACGGTAGCCAATCTGCGGGGCCGCAGCGTCCGTATAGCCTTGAGGCCGTTGGCAATGAGGCAACGAAACGGACGTCGCGTCGACGCGTTATAATCCGGGGCTATCAGATCCCCCACATCATGCAACTGCTCGCTCTCGGCCTGAATCACCACACGGCGCCCGTTTCGCTGCGCGAACGGGTGGCGTTTCCGTTCGAGCGAATCGAGCCGGCGCTGGCGGCCCTCAAGGGCTTGTGGACCGGCAGCGGCAATTCGAGCGCCCCCGAGGCCGCCATCCTGTCGACGTGCAACCGCACCGAGATCTACTGCGTGACCGACGACGCCGCCGCCCGCGAGCGCGCGGTGCACTGGCTGTCCCAGTTCCACAACATTCCCGCGAGCGACCTCGCCCCCCATCTGTACGCCCTGCCCCAGTCGGACGCCGTGCGTCACGCGTTCCGCGTGGCGAGTGGCCTGGATTCGATGGTGCTCGGCGAGACGCAGATTCTCGGGCAGTTGAAGGACGCCGTGCGCACCGCCGCCGAGGCCGGTGCACTGGGCACGTATCTGAACCAGCTTTTCCAGCGCACGTTCGCGGTGGCCAAGGAAGTGCGCGGCCAGACCGAGATCGGCGCGCACTCGGTGTCGATGGCCGCCGCGGCGGTGCGTCTCGCCCAGCGCATTTTCGAAAGCCTCAGCACGCAGAAGGTGCTGTTCATCGGCGCGGGCGAGATGATCGACCTGTGCGCGACGCACTTCGCCGCGCAGAATCCGAAAGCCCTGTACATCGCAAACCGTACCGCCGAGCGCGGCGAGAAGCTCGCCGAGCGTCTGGGCGGCACCGCCATCCGTCTGTCGGAGCTGCCGCAGCGCCTGCATGAGTTCGACATCGTCGTGTCGTGCACGGCGAGCACGCTGCCGCTGATCGGACTGGGTGCGGTGGAGCGCGCCATCAAGGCCCGCAAGCACAAGCCGATGTTCATGGTCGATCTGGCCGTGCCGCGCGACATCGAGCCGGAAGTCGGGCGTCTCACCGACGTCTTCCTGTACACGGTGGACGATCTTGGCGCGGTCGTGCGCGAAGGCAACGCGCTGCGTCAGGCCGCGGTCGCGCAGGCCGAAGCGATCATCGAGACGCGCGTGCAGCACTTCATGCAATGGCTCGATGCGCGCAGCGTCGTGCCGGTCATCCGGGACATCCACGGCGCAGCCGAGGCCATGCGCATGGCCGAGCTAGAACGTGCCCAGCGCATGCTCGCGCGCGGCGACGATCCTGCCGCCGTGCTCGATGCCCTGTCCCAATCCCTCACGAAGAAATTCCTGCACGGTCCGACCCACGCGCTGAACACGGCGCGCGGCGAATCGCGCGAGCAGATCCTTCACCTCATTCCCGAACTGTTCCGCGCCTCGGGATCCGTCGACAAATAGATGAAAGCGAGCATGCAAGCCAAGCTCGACCAATTGACGCAACGTCTGGTCGAGCTTGATGGGCTATTGAGCCAGGGCGACGTTACCCGCGATCTGGACAACTACCGCAAGCTCACGCGCGAACACGCCGAGCTCGCACCGGTCGTCGCGCAATACCAGCAATATCGTCAAGCCCAGAACGATGTCGCGGCAGCGCAGGAGATGGCCGCCGACCCGGAAATGCGCGAATTCGCCGAGACCGAGGCCGCGGACGCCCGCGCCCGCATGGACGACATGGAAGGCACGCTGCAACGCATGCTGCTGCCGCGCGACCCGAACGACGATCGCAACATCTACCTGGAAATCCGCGCGGGCACCGGCGGCGACGAGTCGGCGCTCTTCGCGGGCGACCTGCTGCGCATGTACACCCGCTACGCCGAACGTCAGCGCTGGCAGATCGAGATCATGTCGGCGAGCGAGTCTGACCTGGGTGGCTACAAGGAAGTGATCGTTCGTCTGGTCGGTCAGGGCGCCTATTCGCGCCTGAAGTTCGAATCGGGCGGCCATCGCGTGCAGCGCGTGCCGGCCACGGAAACGCAGGGCCGCATCCACACGTCGGCCTGCACGGTGGCGGTGATGCCGGAGGCCGACGATGTCGCCGACGTCGAAATCAATCCGGCCGACATTCGCATCGATACGTTCCGCGCCTCGGGCGCGGGCGGCCAGCACGTCAACAAGACGGACTCGGCCGTGCGCATCACGCACCTGCCCACGGGCATCGTCGTCGAATGTCAGGACGACCGCTCGCAGCATCGCAACAAGGACAAGGCGCTCAAGGTGCTGGCCGCGCGCATCAAGGACGCGCAGTTGCGCGCCCAGCAAGCCAAGGAAGCCGCCACACGCAAGAGCCTGATCGGCTCGGGCGACCGCTCGGAGCGCATCCGGACCTACAACTTTCCGCAGGGCCGGATGACGGATCACCGCATCAACCTCACGCTCTACAAGCTCGAATACATCATGGACGGCGATCTCGACGAGATGATCAACGCGCTGGTGACCGAGCATCAGGCGGAACTGCTGGCGTCGCTGGGCGAGGCGGCGTGATGCCGCACGGTGCGGGTGAGGACGCCACGGCGCATGCACCGGCGACGGTCGCGTCGCTGCTGCGCGAACCCGGCCTGCCACCGCTGGAGACGCGTGTACTGCTCGCCCACGTGTTGGGCTGGAGCCGTACCCAGCTCATCACGCGCGACCGCGAGCCGCTCGCGCCCGACACGGTCGCGGTCTATCGTGCGCTGCATGCCCGCCGTGTCGCAGGCGAGCCGATTGCCTATCTGGTCGGCACACGCGAGTTCTTCGGACTGACGCTCTCGGTCAACCCCGCCGTCCTCATTCCCCGCCCCGAAACCGAATTGCTGGTGGAACTGGCGCTCGACCGTCTGGCCGGGTGCAAGGCGCCGCGCGTGCTCGATCTCGGCACCGGCAGTGGCGCCATCGCACTGGCCATCGCCCATGCACGTCCCGACGCCAAGGTCACCGCGCTCGACCGTTCGGGCGATGCGCTCGAGGTCGCCCGCGAGAACGCCGGGCAGCTCGGCCTGTCGCGCGTGCAGTTCCTCGCGAGCGACTGGTACGCGGCGCTGCCGGCGGACACCACGCCGTTCGACGTCATCGTCTCGAATCCACCGTACATCGTGGCAGGCGACGAGCATCTGGCCCAAGGCGATCTGCGCTTCGAACCGGTCGACGCGCTCACCGACCACGCCGACGGCCTCGCCGCCCTGCGCGCGATCGTGAAAGGGGCGCCGGCACGACTCGTCGCCGGTGGCTGGCTGCTGTGCGAGCACGGCTATCACCAGGCGGCCGACGTGCGCGCGCTTTGCACCGCGGCAGGCTTCGCCGACGTGTTCTCCGAACGCGATCTGGCCGGCATCGAGCGCACGACGGGCGGACGCCGCCCCGAGACGGCTCCGACGGCCACGGCGGAAAACCGCTAAAATGGCGGATACGCCGATTTTCCGGCATCCCCTCGGGCTTTCCACCATGACTACCCAGCAACGTATCCAGCAAATCGTCGCCGACCACCCGGTCGTGCTCTTCATGAAGGGCAATGCGCAGTTCCCGATGTGCGGCTTCTCGGGCCGTGCCGTGCAGATCCTGAAGGCGTGCGGCGTCGACAATCTGTTCACGGTGGACGTGCTGCAGGACGAGGAAATCCGTCAGGGCGTGAAGGAATTCGCCAACTGGCCCACCATTCCCCAGCTCTACATCAACGGCGAATTCATCGGCGGCTCGGACATCATGATGGAGATGTACCAGAGCGGCGAACTCAAGCAGATCCTCGCCGAACTCGCGTAATTCCGCACCCATGACGCGCTCGACGGGAACGGCGGCGCCCACGCGTCTGATCGTCGCCATCACGGGGGCGACCGGCGCCGTCTACGGAGTGCGTCTGCTCGAGCGCCTGCGCGCGATGGGCGGCGTCGAGACGCACCTGCTCGTCTCGAGCGCCGGCTGGCTGACCCTGCGCCATGAGCTCGGACTCGAGCGAGGCGACGTGCAGGCGCTGGCCGATCAGTACCACAGCGTGCGTGAGATCGGCGCGAACATCGCCAGTGGTTCGTTCGCCACGACGGGCATGATCGTCGCGCCGTGCTCGATGAAAACGCTCGCGAGCGTGGCGCACGGCCTGTCCGACAATCTCATCTCGCGTGCGGCCGACGTCACGCTCAAGGAGCGGCGCCGTCTCGTGCTGATGGTGCGCGAAACGCCGCTCAATCTCGCGCATCTGCGCAACATGACTGCCGTCACCGAGATGGGCGGCATCGTCTACCCGCCGCTTCCCGCCTTCTACAATCATCCGGCATCGCTCGACGCCATGGTCGACGACACCGTCGCACGCGTCATCGATCTGTTCGGCATCGCACCGCCCGTCTCCACGAGTTGGGACGGCCTCGGCAAGGACGCCGAAGCCTGAGGCCTGTGGCATCCGTCGGCAGTGCGGCACAGCCCGGGGCTAGCGCACGCCGTCGACCCAACGCTGTAACGTTTCGAGCGCACCCTGCAGCTGGCCGGCGGCCGACTCCGGCGTCTGCACGCACAGCTCCAGCATGACTTCGTTCGGATCGAGCAGATAGAGATGTTCGCCGTCGCCATGCCGCTCGACGGCGAACGGCACTTCGTAGGCGTTGAGCCGCGCCTTCCAGCGCTCGATGCCTTCGCGATCCCGCACGCGCAGCGCCACGTGGTGGATCTGTGCCTCGGGCGTGTCGTGACGATCGGCGGGAGCGAGCCCGTCGCAATTGAAGAAGGCAAGCGCCGCGCCGGGAGCCAGTTCATAGCTCACGAGCAGGTAGGGCTTACCCCAAAGACGGCTCATGCCGGTCTGCGCACCTGCCAGCCGGAAGCCCATGACGTCGACGTAGAAGCGGTGAGTGAGAGTCGCGTCGTAGCTCGGGTGCGCGACATGATCGATGGCCACGGGGGTCACCGGTGCCGACGAGTCGACGGCGAAGGTGGGGTCAAGCACGGCCTGAGTCATCAGGATCCCTCGGGCAGCGAAGTGGCGAAGCACGCCGGCGGGCCGCCGCGCGGACGCGACGGCATTCGGGAAACTGCGTTTGTAGTGTAGTCTCGCAACTCGCGTGTCGGCAACCGAGTGTCAGCAGGAGCCGCATGGACTATAGTAAAAACGCCACACTTCGCGTGCCAGGCCGCACACCCCCTGTATGTGACATGTTCGCGACCGGAGTTTGTCATGGAGACCACCCTCTCGCCTGTTGTCGTCTACACCGTTGTGACGCTCGTGTTCGTCATGCTCGTTCTCGTCGTGCCGGCGGGCGCCCGCTGGCGCGCCGTGGCATGGCCCGCGTCGGCGCCACCGCTCTCGCCGCATCGGCCAGGCGATCTGCTCGGCACGCCGCGTACGCCCTATTGGCGCTCCCCTGACGCAACGCAGGACCTTCGGCGCCCGTCGTATTTCGCGACTTCGGCCCGGCGCGGCCGACGCCCAGCGAGCTTTCTCGCCCCGCGGGACCACGAACGACGCTGATCGTACGCAGGTCCGCGTCCGCCTCGGAACGTCGCAGGCTTCCTTACGCCTTGTTACATCTGTAGTGCCGCCGTAGCACCGGCCGGTGTCCGCGCTCCGTAGAATCGGGGCTCATGATTCGCGCGCCTGCACACGGACAGACGCCGACGACGAGGTCGACGTGACCTCGTCCGAGCAGAGAGCGCGTCGCCAACAAGGAGAACAGATGAAAGGACAGTACTGGATCGCCGCTGCCGGTATCGCAGCCGCGCTCGCCTCGGGCAGCGCCCTCGCGCGCACCGACGTCTCGATCAACATTGGCATCCCCGGTCCGGCCATCGTGGCGCCGGGTCCGGTGTACGCTCCGCCGCCCGTCTACGCGGCGCCCGCACCGATGATCGTGACACCGCCTCCTCCGGTGATCTATGCGCCGCGTCCGCATTACTGGCGCGGACCGCCCCCGGGACATTGGCGTCACGACCGCGACTGGGATCGCCGTGGTTGGGACCGTCGTGGCTGGGATCGCCGCGACGGCCACTACCATCGCTGATCGCAACGCACGAAGAGAAAGACAAAGCCCCGCAAGGTGAAGACCTTGCGGGGCTTTGCTTTGATTCGCGTCGACTCGCCTTTTTGACGGCGCAGCGTCGCGCCTCGCCGCCTCGTTCACCTCCCGACTTTCCTGTGGACCGGATTCCCGCTTTGCGTTGTGGCATCCAGGGAGGATCAATAGCGATAGCAGCAGGGGTGCCCGTAATACCCGCCGTAATATCCTCCGTAATACGGCCGGGCCGGCACGACGACGCATCCGGCAAGGGTGACGGCCAGCAAGGCAGCAACGACTAACTTCATGGTCTGACTCCTGATAAAGGAAACGCGCATCCGTTCGCTTCCTTTATATCGTCGTGCCGAAGCCAGTCCCATCACGCGTCTGTAAGCCGTGTAAGCGAAGGTTGCCAAACGAGGAACGTGTCGCACTTTGTTACGTAACACGCCCCGGCAAGGCCGCAACACCGGCACGCGATCCATCTCGCGAAAGCTTCGCCGCACACGCGACGCATTGGCCGCGATCAGACGGTCTCGTGGCGATGAATGTCGTGCGTGACGAAGCCCGTCGTGTCGCTCGGCATGGCGAGCCAGTCGGGATGCGCGAGGGTGCGGCGCATGTCGTCGAGGCCGCTCGACCAGTGATCGAGCATCGCGGCCAGTCCGAACTGATAGTCCTTGTAGTGCCCCTCGTACTCCTTGTTTCGGTAAATGAGCTGAATCACGTTGTAGCGTTTGCTGCACGCGATTTCCTGCGCCGCGTGGCACCACGGATCGTGCGCCCGCACGTCGGCGGGCACGCGCTCGAGCACTTCGCGCAGCACGCGACGATAGTGCTGCGCGCGCTGCAGGTGGTCCGTGACGAGACGCGTGCGGCTCGAGAACTGGATGTCCTTCTGCCGGTCGGCCACATCGTTGAGGTTATCCGGCAGCGGACCGCGCGCGCTCCACAGATCGACCTGGAACGCGATCGTGTCGCGACGCGGCGACGTGCCGAGCACTTCCGAGAGCGGCGTGTTCGACACCAGGCCGCCATCCCAGAAATACTGCCCGTCGATCTCCACGGCGGGAAAGCCCGGCGGCAGCGCGCCGGACGCCATGAAATGCTCCGGGCGCAGCACCTCGCGCGTGTTGTCGAAGTAGACGAAGTTGCCCGTATGCACGTTGACCGCGCCGACGGACACGCGAATCTCGCGCGAATTGATGCGATCGAAGTCGGCGAACCGTTCCAGCGTGCCGCGCAGGGCGGACGTGTCGTAATAGCTCGCATGCGCGGGATCACCCATGGCGGTGGGCAACGGCTGCGGCCAGCGCGGCGTGAAGAAGCCCTTCTGCCCTTCGACCATCGCGCGCCAGGCCTGCCACGCGCTGTAGGCGATGCGTCCCGATTCCGGACCGTTGAGAATGGCGGCCTCGAACGGCGCAGGCAGCGGCGGGAGTAGCGCGGGCTCGCAGATTGTGCACCAGAACGCTTCGAGCTGCGCGACGCGGCGCTCGGGCGCATTGCCGGCGATGATCGCCGTATTGAGCGCGCCGATGGAAATGCCCGCGATCCAGTTCGGCTCGATTCTGGCTTCATACAGACCGGCATACACGCCCGCCTGATAGGCCCCGAGCGCCCCGCCACCCTGCAAGACGAGCGCCACCGTCTCGTAGGGCGGCAGATCGATGGCCCGCTTGGGGACTTTCGGCGGATTGGCCGTCATGACCGTTCTCCTGAAACTTCCTGACACTGACGAATCACGGCGGGGCGCGACCGACTCGCGTGCGCCGCGCCGTGCGCGTGAGTTACTGCATGAACCAGCCGTGGCTCACCACGAACGACTGCCCCGTGAAGGCCGCCGTCGGGAACGTGGACAGGAACAGCGCGGTCTGCGCGACATCGTCGACCGAGGTGAATACGCCGTCGACCGTGCCGCCGAGCATGACTTTCTTGATGACCTCGTCTTCCGAAATGCCGAGTTCCTTGGCCTGCTCCGGAATCTGCTTGTCCACGAGCGGCGTGCGCACGAAGCCCGGGCAGATGACGTGCGAGCGCACGTTGTGCTTCGCACCTTCCTTGGCAAGCACTCGCGCCAGCCCGAGCAGCGCATGCTTGGCGGCCACGTAGGCGGACTTCAGCGGCGAAGCCTCGTGCGAGTGCACCGAACCCATGTAGATGACGATGCCGCCGCGGTCGTCCTTGTACATGTGCTTGAGCGCCGCCTTCGTGGTGAGGAAGGCGCCGTCCACGTGGATGGCCTGCATCTTCTTCCAGTCGGCGAACGAATAGTTCTCGATCGGATTGACGATCTGGATACCGGCGTTGGAAATCAGGATGTCGATCGAACCGAACGTTTCGGCGACCTTGTCGATGCCGCTGTTGACCGCGTCTTCGCTGGTCACGTCCATCGCCACGCCGATGCCGCTTGCCGCCCCCGTGACCACGGCGACTTTCCCATTCAACGGATTCACTGACTGGCTCATTTGCACTCTCCCGATTCGTCAAGATGGCGGGTCATGCGGCACAGGACGCACCGGCATGGCTCGTCGGACTCACTGCATTCAAACAGAAAAGGCGCCTTGCGGCGCCTTTTCCTGCATTACCGCGCGATCGGCTTGTAGCGGATTCGCTTCGGTTTTGCCGCCTCCTCGCCGAGGCGCTTCTTCTTGTCGGCCTCGTACTCCTGGTAGTTGCCCGGGAAGAACTCGACGTGCGAGTCGCCTTCGAAGGCCAGAATATGCGTGGCGATACGATCGAGGAACCAGCGATCGTGCGAGATCACCATCACGCAGCCGGCGAATTCGAGCAGTGCGTCCTCGAGTGCGCGCAGCGTCTCGACGTCCAGGTCGTTCGACGGTTCGTCGAGCAGCAGCACGTTGCCGCCGGAGATCAGCGTCTTGGCCATGTGCAGACGGCCGCGCTCGCCGCCCGAGAGCGAACCGACCTGCTTCTGCTGGTCCGAGCCCTTGAAGTTGAAGCGGCCGATGTAGGCGCGCGACGGCGTTTCGTACTTGCCCACCGTCAGCACGTCGGCGCCGCCCGAAATCTCTTCGAACACGGTCTTGTTGCCGTCGAGCGCATCGCGGCTCTGATCGACGTAGGCCATCTTCACCGTCGGCCCGACCTTGATCTCGCCGCTGTCCGGCTGCTCGCGTCCCGTGAGCATCTTGAAGAAGGTCGACTTGCCGGCCCCGTTCGGGCCGATGATGCCGACGATGGCGCCCGGCGGCACCGTGAAGCTCAGGTCGTCGATCAGCAGACGATCGCCGAAGGCCTTCGACACGTTCTTGAACTCGATGACTTCGTTGCCCAGGCGCTCACCCACGGGGATGAAGATCTCCTGGGTTTCGTTGCGCTTCTGGTATTCCTGGCTGTTGAGCTCGTCGAAACGGGCCAGACGCGCCTTCGATTTGGCCTGACGGCCCTTCGGGTTCTGACGCACCCACTCCAGTTCCTTCTTCAGCGCCTTCTGGCGCGCCGACTCGCTGGCCTCTTCCTGCTTCAGGCGTTGCTCCTTCTGGTCGAGCCACGAGCTGTAGTTGCCCTTCCAGGGAATGCCGTGTCCGCGGTCGAGTTCGAGAATCCATTCGGCCGCGTTGTCGAGGAAGTAGCGATCGTGGGTCACGGCCACGACGGTGCCCGGGAAGCGCGTGAGGAACTGTTCGAGCCAGTCGACCGATTCGGCGTCCAGGTGGTTGGTCGGCTCGTCGAGCAGCAGCATGTCCGGCTTCGAGAGCAGCAGACGGGCCAGTGCCACGCGACGCTTTTCCCCCCCCGAGAGCACGCCGATCTTGGCGTCCCATGCCGGCAGGCGAAGCGCGTCGGCCGCGACTTCCAGCGTCTGCTCGATGTTGTTGCCATCGCTCGCGGCGAGGATGGCTTCGTACTTGGCTTGTTCGGCGGCCAGCGCGTCGAAGTCCGCGTCCGGCTCCGCGTAGGCGGCATAGATTTCGTCGAGCTTCGTGCGGGCTTCCATGATTTCGCCCATGCCGCCTTCGACGGCTTCACGCACGGTCTGTTCGGGATCGAGCTGCGGCTCCTGCGGCAGATAGCCGATGTTCAGGTTCGCCATCGGGATCGCTTCGCCCTCGATCTCCTTGTCGACGCCGGCCATGATCTTGAGCAGCGTCGATTTGCCCGAGCCGTTCAGGCCCAGCACGCCGATCTTGGCGCCAGGGAAGAACGACAGGGAGATGTCCTTGAGGATGTGACGCTTGGGCGGCACGATCTTGCCCACGCGGTTCATGCTGAATACGTACTGTGCCATTCGGCTTTCCTGATCCTGAAACGGTTATGACGGCTCTCGGGCGAGCGCCAGACAGCGGCCAGTTTAACAAAGGGCGACACGCACGGCATCGGGCGCGTCGATGACGAGCTCGCCGCGCGCATAGGCGCAACAAGGCAGCAGCCAGCCCTCGGCCTTCTCCTCACGCGACAGGCCCGGCCACTCGATGCGGTACGTCACCGGCGCCGGCGTGCCGCCCGTTTGCGCCTGGCACAGACACGCCCGGCATGTGCCGTTGCGGCACAGGCTCGGCAACTTGACGCCTGCCGCCTGCGCGGCCAGCAGGATCGGCGTGTCGGCCGGGACGTCGAATTGCCAGCCCGATGGCGCAAGCGTGACGCGGTAGGTCGGCGCGGCCGGCGTGCCGGCGTCTTCCGCCACATCGGCGGAGGCGGCGGAGGTGGCGGAGACGACAGGAGAATCCGGGGGCAGGCGGTTCAAGGCAAAGGCGCTCGGTGGGCATCGAAACGGTGCACGGCGCATCTTGCGCCAACGCGCTACCATAACCCGTTCCCGCGACCTTTTGTCGCGTCGACGGTGCGTCGCTTGCGCTGCTGCCCGTCCGCCATCGCAAACCGGCCGCCTTGCAACATTGGCGCTCACCGCCCGCCGCGATCTCCATTACCGTTTTTGCTCATGTCCGCTGCCTCCGAAAACACGCCCGCACACGCACCCGCCCCCACGACCGGCGTCGAGGTCGCCAACGCGCGACTCATCGACACGTCCGGCCTCGAAACCGCCCTGTATGCCTTTGCCGACGCACGCGACTGGCACCGCCACCACACGCCGAAGAACCTTGCCATGGCGTTGTCCGTCGAAGTTGCGGAACTGGTCGAAATCTTCCAGTGGCACACCGACGCCGAAGCCAAGGCCGTCATGCAGACGAACGAGGCGCGGCACGTGGAGCAGGAATTGGCCGATATCGCCATGTACCTTGTGCGGCTCTCGTCGGTGCTCGGTGTCGATCTGAATCGCGCCGTGTGCGAGAAGCTCGTCATGAACGCGCGGAAGTATCCGGCGCCGCCGGCGTGACGCACGCCTTGCAATTTCGGCCGACGCCCGCATAACCGACACGCCGGACGCGCGCACCGCAGGCGGTCCGCCCCGAATTTCGAAGAGATCAACGCTATGTCGCAGCCATCCCAGGCTTCTCAGGCTTCCCCGGCGCCGCAGTCGTCCTCCGGCGCGGCGCATGCGCACGGCAAACCGTCCCGACGCACTCTGCCCGCACGGCCGCGCTGGCTGATGCTCGCCCTCATCGCACTGCTGCACGCGTACATCGGCTGGCGTCTGCTCACGCCGCTGCCGGTCGCGCTCGGCTGGAAGGTGCTCGGCGGCCTGTGGCTCGTGGCGTCGACGGTGCTCATCCCGCTCGGCCTCATGAGCCGCGCCATCCAGCGCGAACCACTGGCGACGCTGCTGACCTGGACCGGCATGACGGCCATCGGCATCTTCTCGTCGCTGTTCGTGCTCACGGTCGTGCGCGACGTGGTGTTGGGCGTGGCGCTGGCCATCTCCGAATTCGACGCGCAACTCGTCACCCGTTCGGCCGTCATCGTGCTGGTGCTCACCGCCGTGGCGACGCTGCTCGGCTTCTATAACGCGCGACGCCTCGCTCGCGTGGTCGAGGTCGAGGTGCCCATCGCCGACCTGCCGCCCGAGCTCAAGGGATTCACCATCGTGCAGTTGAGCGACATTCATGTGAGCTCGACGATCCGACGCCGTTACATCGAGGCCATCGTCGAAGCATCGAATGAACTCAAGCCCGATCTGGTGGCCATCACCGGCGATCTGGTCGACGGCGGCGTGCCCGCGCTGCGCGAGCACATTGCCCCGCTCGGCCGATTGGCCTCGCGCCACGGCACTTACGTCTGTACCGGCAACCACGAGTACTACTCGGGCGCACCGGCGTGGGTGGAAGAGCTGCGCCGCATCGGGCTGACCGTGCTGGAAAACGAACACGTGGTGCTCGATCACGAAGGCGCGGCGCTGACCATCGCCGGGGTGACCGACTTCACCGCCCATCACTTCGATCCCGAAAAGCGCAGCGATCCGGCGGCGGCGGCCGCGGGCTCGCCCGAAGGTGTTCCGCGCGTGCTGTTGGCGCATCAGCCGCGCAGCGCTCCCGCAGCCGAGGAAGCCGGCTTCGATCTGCAACTCTCCGGTCACACGCATGGTGGACAATTCTGGCCGTGGATGTATTTCGTGCCGCTGCAGCAGCCGTTCGTGCATGGGTTGCACCGCCTGGGGCGTCTTGCCGTGTACGTGAGCCGTGGCACCGGTTACTGGGGCCCGCCCAAGCGCTTCGGCGCACCCTCGGAAATCACGCGAATCCGGCTGGTTCCTGGGAACGCCTGATGCCGCGTCAGATCCGTGCGGTATTGGCCGCCGGGCCTCCCCGGGCGAGCCGTATTCGATGACGCTACAATCGCCTTTCCCTGAACGTCCGGTCCGTGCCGTCCCGCTGCCGTCATGAAGTCACTGCCACCCGCCTCTCCGCTCGAAACCGTTGCCGTACGTCTGCGTGGCAAGATCACCGGCGTCGGCTATCGTCAGGCCGCCGTGCGCGAGGGGCACCTGATCGGCGTGCGCGGCTGGGTGCAGGCGCTGCCCGAGGGCGACGTCGTCGCCATGGTGCAGGGCACGCCCGATCAGGTCGACAAGATGCTGGAATGGATGCGGCATGGCCCGCCCGGCGCACGCGTGACCGATTTCGAGAGCGAAGTCGAGTACACGGGCCGGCGTTTCGACCGTTTCGAACAACTCTGACATGACGCCGCCCGTGACGCCTCGCACACGCCTTGCCATCGACGATGACGCACCGCGCATCGTGACGCTGCTCTCGCAGCTCGGCTACGATACGCCGCTGGAGATCGTCCGGCGCAATATCGCGCTATCCGCCGCACAAGGCGACGACGCCGCGTTCGTCGCACTCGACGCCGACGGGCAGATCGTGGGATGTATCGGATTGCACGCGCTCACCATGTTCCATCTGGCGGGGCGGCTGGGGCGCATTACGGCGCTGGTGGTGGAGGAGAATGTGCGGGGTTCGGGCGTCGGGCACGCGCTGATGGCGACCGCGCACGCGTGGTTCCGCGAACGGGGATGCGAGAAATTCGAAGTGACGAGCAGCGACCATCGGGTCGCCGCGCATCGCTTCTATGCGCGCCATGGCTATGCCCGCGACGGGCAGCGACTGGCGCGCAGGAGTCAGACGACGTCGCTGACTTAGTTCTTGTGGCGGTAGTTGATGCGGCCCTTGCTCAGGTCGTAGGGCGACATCTCCAGCGTCACGCGATCACCCGCGAGAATGCGGATGCGGTTCTTCTGCATGCGGCCGCTCGCATATGCCACCACTTCCACGCCGTTCTCGAGCGTTACGCGAAAGCGATTGTCCGGCAACACATCCGAAACGTGTCCGCTGAATTCGATCAGTTCTTCCTTGGCCAATATCGTGTCCTCTTGAGGGCGCCGCTCGCGATGGGCGCGGCACCGGTGTTACAGAAGGTTCGTTCGCCAATACCTTCGCCGCACCCCTGTATTTGCCGGGGTGCACATCGAACGCCAAAAGGAGCCTACCCGGCGGACCGGCCATGACTGGCTTGGCGGCGCACCGAAACGCGGCGATGGTTCGAAGGAGCAAGGCACATTGCGGCAGTGCCGCAATGACGAGCAGTGCGTGTCGGGAGGGCGAAGACCGTGCGGTCCGCGTCATCGGCACAGCGAGTGATCCGGCTCGCAGGACATGGCTGTCAGCGGCGCCGATAAAGCATTTCGCGATCGTCAGGCGATGATCGGCGAAATTTCGCCGATCCCGCAAGCATACGCCTTTCTGCGTCGCTCGTGGGAAAAATGTGCTGCCGTCGCGCCATTCGAGGGGCTTTTCGCGGCGCTTCGTGGCGCATTGCATCATGGCCGGCGTCGGCGTCCGGCTTCCGCGGCCTGTCGGCACCCGGTTGACTCGGTGACAACGCGAGCATGACGTGCGGCGCGCCCTCAACTATGCTGTAAGTACCCGTAGCCCGCAGGAGCATTGAACATGAAAACCGTCGCTCAGATCCTGAAGTCCAAATCGGTGGACACGGTGTACAAGGTGCGCCCGTCCGATTCGGTGCTCGATGCACTGACGCTGATGGCCGAAGCGCGCATCGGCGCGGTGCTCGTCAGCGACGACGACCGCTCGATCGTCGGCATCTTCACCGAGCGCGATTACGCGCGCAAAGTGGCGCTCATGGGTCGTACGTCGGTCAACACGCCGGTGCGCGACGTGATGACCTCCGCGGTGCGCTACGTGAGCCCCGACCAGACCAACGAGGAATGCATGTCGCTGATGACGGAGCATCGCATCCGTCACCTGCCTGTCATGAAGGACGGCGAGCTCGTCGGCCTGCTCTCCATTGGCGACCTGGTCAAGGCGATCATCTCGGAGCAGCAATTCACCATCGACCAGCTCGAGAACTACATCATGGGGGGCGCTGCCGTCATGGCGGGCCGCTCGCCTTCGCGGCCGAGCTGAATGGGCACGGCGTCCGTGTCGGCGCATGCGGCATGACGCCACCGCGGTGCGATCCGACGCGATCCGTCAAGTCGGCAGCGAAATCAGGGGCACGGCGCTTCGTTCGAAGCGCCGTTTTTCATTCGTGACGTCGCATCTAAGCCTTCTCCCTGGGCCCTGGTCTGCCCGAAGCGGCGCGTCGTGTCAGAATCCCGTCACCCCATCCCGGTGTCCGACTGACTCATGCGCCCTTGCCACGCCAATCGCCTCAACCTCCGCTGACCATTCCGCCGTCCGGCGACACTGCACTTCGTAGTTCACTGCCGGTTGCCGCCTTCGTCGCCTTCGCTGGTTCGCCTGCCCCGATTTCGCGCGAGCGTCTGCCTCGCAGCGTTCGCTGGGTCGTGCCTGCGGTCCTGATCGCTCATTTGCTGGCGTGGTTCGCCTTGCGGATCACGCCGACGGAAGTTCGCTTGCCGACGTCCTCTCGCGCCGTCACGCCCATTACGATCATCAAGCCGTCGTCAGCAGTGCGACGGCCCGTATCGCCGGCTCCTTCCATGGCGATCCCCGAACGCGAAACACCCGCGCCGCGGGCCAGCGCATCGCGAACGCCTCGCGCCGCGGCCTCCCCGCCGACAACGCCCGCACCGTCACAGCCATCCCAACCCGGTCCGACCCTCACGGCTCCCGCGGCCCCGCCGCCGCTGGACTGGCGGGCGGACATCGCGCGCGGCGCGCGGACCGCGCCATCCAGGACCGCTTCGTCTCCCACGGCGAGCGCGGAGCGAGCAATCACGGATCAGTCGCAGCGCGCCGCCGATCCTCGCGACGAAGCACGCGCGCCCGCGCCGGGCAATGCGGCACGCCGGGCCTTCGAGCGGGAATTCGGACCGGGGCAAGCGTCGGTGAGCGGGCCCAAGGCCACACGCGAAGGGGGCAACCCGCTGGGCACGCGCGAATGCATCGAAATGGACGGCAAGAAGGTATGCGCCCGCCAGCGCAACCGGGCAAGCGACATCGATCCGTTCATCACCCGCGAGCGCGTTTTCTCTCCCGACGCACGCTGAAAAAACAATGCCGTGGTGACGCGAAGCGTCATCACGGCAACGGTACCGGCGCGAGGACATTTCTCCGCCGCCCCGGCACGACTGCCCCGCTCGTCGGCGGGGCACACGTCAGAAGTCTTCGGCGTCGACGTCGTAGTTCGACGGTTCCCAGCGAATCGCGAGCAGCGCCAGCAGACCGATGGCCGGCGCAACGGCGATCACCCAGAACACCTTTGTCGCGAGCGCGGCGGCCAGCACCGGGAACAGGAACAGCGAGACGGTCGAGCTCGCGCGCATGAGCGTCTGGTTGAAACCAACGCCCACGCCGCGCAGCGACGTCGGATAGCTCAACGAAGCGAACGTCATCGAGTGCGCGCCCGGACCGAACCCCTGGCCCAGCAGGAACAACGCGAGAAAGCCGAGTGCCCAGGCGACCTGCACGCCACCGGCCGGCTTGCCCACAAGTGCCAGACCGACAAGCGCGCTCAGCTGGAAAGCATAGCCGAGCACCGTGAGCTTCCAGGCGCCGACCTTCGGCACCAGACGCACGCCGATCAACCCGCCTGTGAACGCGAACAACAGGTTCAGCGCGAGTGACATCAGAATCGTGGTGAGCATCGACTGCGCGAGGAAGCTGGCGATGATCACGGGCAGCCCGAACGCCACGGCGTTGTATGCGAAGGACGACGCCACCGCGATGATGGTCGCGAGCGTCGTACGACGCAAATACACACCCTGGAGCAACTTGCCATAGTTGCTCCACGCCGCCGGACGCTTGGGCGCCGCGCGCTCGGCGTCGGCAGCCACGACCGCATCGATGCCGTACGAGCGCTTCAGGATCTTCGCGGCGCCTTCGAGATCGCCCTGGTTGGCGGCCCACACCGGCGACTCGCTCATGTAACGGCTGCGCACGGCAATGATCGCCAGCGCGGGAATGGCGCCGAAGCCCAGAATGATCCGCCACAGCAGCGCACTGTGCGAAGACGGCAGCGCGGCGTAGCACAGCAGCACGAGCAAATATGACGCGCAGATCGCCGCGTACCACGTCGGGCACCACATCGCGACCCGCGCCGCTTTGTTGCCCCGCCCCTTGAGCTTCGAGAACTCGGCGAGGAACGCCATGGCAACGGGTAGATCGATGCCGACGCCCAGCCCCATCACGAAGCGCGCGCCGGCGAGCACATATTCGTTGGGCGCGAGCGCGCATGCGATGGCGGCAATGACGAAGCACAGCATGTCGGCCATGAACACGCGATAGCGTCCGATGCGATCGGTGAAGTAACCACCGAGGAACGCACCGACGATCGCGCCGAACGTGATCGCCGAGGCCACCATGCCGGTACCGGCCGGCGTGAGGTTGAATTCGCGGGCGACGTCCTTCAAACCGAAGGCCAGCGCGCCGAGGTCGTAGGCGTCGAGGAACACGCCGCCCAGCGCGATCGCCACGATCCAGCGCGCATTCGAGACGCGCGCGCCACCTTCGTTGACGAGTTGCGCGACATCGGCCGCGGAACGGATGATCGCCGGCGAGGCGGCACGCGCGGCGGACTGCGCAGAACCGGCGTGAGCGAGCGCGGCGGGAGACAAAGAAACATCGACGGACATGATGCGCAACCGAGGGAAACGAAAAGTGAGAAGGCGGAGGGACGGTGGCGGGTCGCCCACCCGAACCCGGGCGGCAGACGGTTCCGAACCATCGCCAAAGGTCGCGATGTTACCGCTTGGTACCCATACGACCAAGTGCTTTATCGTTATATGCTTAGACGATTCCCGCGTCAGACAAAGGGTTTTCGCGCAAAAACAACAATAATCCGTTTCATTCTGACAATTTGATAGCGCATTCCCCTTTTACGCTAAGCATTTACAGGGAATGATCCCACGTCTCACCTGATGGGAATATCATGAGTGAGCGTTCCGTGGAGGAGGCGATGTGGCGATGGGGTCACATGCCGCGCGAACGCCGGGACCGATGCCATTACAAATGCTTACCGTTTCTTACAGCAAAAAGGGCTGCGGAACCCTACATTCCGCGTCGTGGTCGCAGTAGACACGCCACACGGTGCGCAGCGCCACCTTTCCTTGCGGTGGCAGCGCATTCACCTCACGCTCACGAGGACAACGGAAAATGAACATCAAAGCACTTACGGGAATCAGCGCGGCACTGGCCGCCGTCATGCTGGCCGGTTGCGTTGCGCCGGGGCCGCAATACGGTTACCAGCAGCAGGGCTACCAACAGGGGTACCAGCCGGGATATGAGCAAGGCTATCAGCAGCCGGGTTATCAACAGGGCTACCAGCAACCCCAGATGCAGGGCGCGCTTTATGGCCGCGTGGAATCGATCGAGCAAGTCAACGGTCCCAATAACAGCCCGAACATTCTCGGTACGGTTCTGGGCGGCGCCGCCGGCGGCCTGCTCGGCAACACGATGGGCGGTGGCCGCGGACGCACCGCCACCACCATCGCAGGCGCCGTCCTCGGCGGTCTCGCGGGCAACCGGATCGAGAACAGCATGGGCGAACCGAATGTGCTCTACCGCATTACCGTGCGTCTGGACGACGGTCGTGTAGCGACGGTCACGCAAGCGCCGCCGCTGCGTGTGCAGCAAGGCCAACGCGCCGCCGTCGCCAACGATACGGTCTACCCGTATTGATCGCCATGCGCTGAACACTGAGTCGCAAGCGCTTCGCGCGTCAGCAGCATCAACGGAGAACGCCCGCCGGTCATTGGAACCGGCGGGCGTTTTCATTTCCGGCGCCACCACGCGCGCAAGACACGGGAATCGACGTGGGAGCGCCATACGCAAAGGCTATTTGTCCTGATAAGATACGCGCGACCATCGGAGGGCCGCACGCCGTTCCGGAACTTTGTCGAGTCCGTCAGTTACCGTTACGCTACCCTTCGCATCTGTCATGTCGACCCAGACGACCTACCACCATCGGCTTTTCATGGCGATGGTCGGCGGCATCAGCGCAGTCCTCAATGCCGGCGCATTCTTCGCAGTCCTGTGTTTGAACGGACAGAATCCCTACACGCCATACGGCCTCACGCTCGTGAGTGCGCTGGGCGTCACCGCCTTCATCGTCTTCACCCGTTTCCACCTGTTCGCAAGCGCACGCAGTGCCCGCTGGATGCTCGGGCGTGGCGCCATGCGCTGGTGCCGGGTGCTGGTCACGATGATCGTGCTGCTGTTTCTCACGTACGACCGCCCGGAAGACGTGCGCGCGATGCTCGCTGAATGGGCGGTGCTCGCCTTGCCGTTGCAGGTCCTCGGACTGGCGACGCTGCGCGGCGCGGCGCACAGCATCAACAATGCGCCCGGCAACCAGCGCCACGCGGCGTTCTTCGGTCTCGGTCCCGAGGCGCGCAAGCTGTACCTGCGCCTGCGCCGCTCGCCGATCCTCGGCATCCAGGTCGCCGGGTATTACAACGACACACCGGTGACGCCCGAAGACGGCGAAGCCCTGCCGCCCTATCTCGGCCGCTATGCCGACGCCGCGGCACAAATTCAGGCCAACGCGTACGGCGTCGTCTTCATCGCCATCGGTCAGCAGGACGACAAGGAACTCACGAGCGACATCATCCATCGACTGTACGATTCGACGGCGGCGATCTACCTGCTGCCCGAGTTCCGCTTCGCCGGCGATCTGTCGATGACGAGTACCGACCTGGCCGGGGTGCCGCTGCTCGCGCTGCACGACATCACCGTGCAGGGCGTGCTGCGCATGATCAAGCGCGGCATCGACGTCGTCGGCGCCACGATGCTGCTCGCCGTGCTGTGGCCGGTGTTGATCGCCGTCGCCATCGCGGTGCGACTCGATTCTCCGGGCCCTATCCTGTTCCGTCAGCGGCGCTACGGCGAGCGTGGTCAGCCGATCGTCGTGCACAAGTTCCGCTCGATGCGCGTCGCGCAGCCCGAGGACGCCGCCGGCGCGACCGGCGGCTTGCGTCAGGCCCATGCAGGCGACAGTCGCATCACGCCCATCGGTCGGTATCTGCGCCGCACGTCGCTCGACGAGCTGCCGCAACTCTTCGACGTGCTAAGCGGTGAGATGAGCCTCGTCGGTCCGCGCCCGCACGCGGAGGAGCACAACGAGATGTACCGACGTCTGATCCCGGGCTACATGCTGCGTCACAGCGTCAAGCCGGGAATTACGGGATGGGCGCAGATCAATGGTCTGCGCGGCGAGACCGACACGCCGGACAAGATGCAGCGGCGCGTGGAGTACGACCGCTACTACATCACCAATTGGTCGCTGTGGCTCGACATCAAGATCCTGCTCAAGACGATTCCCGTGATGATCACGGGGCGCAACGCGATCTGAAGGCAGCCTTGCGGCGCGCCGACGGTTGCCCGATCGCTGTCTGATGCTGGACTGACGGCCCGCTTGACGATCCACCCGACGACGATCCGTGCGCCATTCGAGCACGCAGCAACGCCGCGTCAGTCCCGACTTCAATCCGTCTCAGCGCGCGCCCCCGGCATGCGACGTGGCGCGCCAATGCCGCCAGCAGATGCCGATGAAGCGCCGATCGTCGACCAGGTAGCGCCGCCACATCCGCCCCGGATCCTGCAGGATTCGCCACACCCACTCGAGGCCCGTACGCTGCATCCAGCCGGGCGCGCGCCGCTGCATGCCGGCCGCGAACTCGATGGCCGCTCCCACGCACAACATCAACCCGCCCGGCATGTCGTGCGCATGCGCCATCGCCCAACGCTCCTGCTTCGGCATGCCGAGACACACGAAGATGAGATCGGGCGCAAGTTCGCGCACGCGCCGCGCAACAGCCTGTCCCTCGGGCCCGGTCGGGTCGAACGTCATCGACGGCGCGATCAGCGTGAAATCGAGTCCGGGAAAGCGGGCGGCAAGTCCGGCGGTGATCTGCGCCTCCTGTCCGGGACGCCCGCCGACGAACACGGCCCTGGCGCCCGTCGCGCGCGCGCGGTCGCACAGGGCGGGGAGCAGGTCGGCGCCCGTCACGCGTCCCGGCAGCGGTGTGCCGAACAGGCGGCTCGCCCAGACGATCGGCATGCCGTCGGCAAAGAGATAGTCGGCGGTGCGATACAAACGCTTGAACTCCGGCTGCGTGTCGAGCCGGACGATGTGATCGACGTTCGGCGTCACCACGATACGCGAGCGCCCTTCGCGCCGCGCGGCGGCCTGCGCGAGCACGTCGACGGCCGTGTCGAACGGCACCGCGGCAATGTCGAGCCCGAACAGGGCGACGCTGGGTGTGAAGACATCGCGCTCGCGCGCGGTCTGACGTGCATTCAGATCCGTGTCACTGGTCATGACGAGTCGTGTTCCTGTCGCCCGCCGAAGCCGGGCACATTCGATGGCAGGCACGATAGTATCAGCGCGGCAGGAAAAGTCGTCGTCTTGTCGCCGAGGATCGGCTACCATCGCAGCGGCTGTCCGTCCCGTTCGCTCATTGCCGAGCCCACGGCCCTGTCACCCGCTGCCGCAGACGATGATTCTCGACGCCCACGACATTCCTTCCGGCACCTGCCTGCAAGCCGATCTGTGCATTGCGGGCGCGGGCGCGGCCGGCATCACGCTGGCCCTGGCGCTCGAATCGAGCGGGCTCGACGTGATTCTGCTCGAGAGCGGCGCCGACGCGCCGGAAGCGGCGATCCAGCAACTCTATGCCGGCACGGTCGCCGACGCGCGGCTGCATCCGCCCACGGACAGCTACCGCGTGCGCCGCTTCGGCGGCTCGACCACGCTCTGGGGCGGGCGCTGCATGCCGCTCGACGCCATCGACTTCGAGGCGCGCGACTATATGCCGCACAGCGGCTGGCCGATCGCGATGGACGACCTGCTGCCGTGGTACGGCGAGGCCAACGCCCTGTGCGAGGCCGGCGAATTCGCCTACACGGCCGAGCAGGCGTTCACGCGGCCATCCCGTCCGATGATCGGCGACTTCGCGAGCGACGTCTTCTCGACGAACACGCTCGAACGATTCAGTTGCCCGACGGACTTCGGCAACCGGTATCGCGCACGCCTCGCCACGGGACGCGTGCGCGTCGTGCAGCACGCCAACCTGTGCCGCATGCCCATGCAACCCGGGGCGGCCCGACGGGTCGGGCCTGTCGAAGTGCGCACGTTCGACGGACAACATACCTTCACGGTCGCGGCGCGCGCCTACGTGCTTGCGGCCGGCGGCCTGGAAACCCCGCGGCTCCTGCTCAACAGCCCCGGCGCGAGCGGACGCGGCCTCGGCAACGCGCACGACGTCGTGGGCCGCTACTACATGAGCCATCTGGCGGGAACGATCGGCACGATCGATCTTTCGGGCGCGTCGTCGGTGTATCACGGCTACGAAGTGTCGGACGAGGGCGTCTACTGTCGCCGCCGCCTCGCGTTGCGCGCACCGGCCCAACGCGCATTGCGCGCGGGCAACTTCGTCGCGCGGCTGCACCATCCACGCATTCCGGACGCCGGGCACGGCAACGGCATCCTGTCCGCGCTGTATCTCGCGCGCCCCATCGTGCCTTACGAGTACGCCAAGCGACTGTACGGCGACACGCACGACCGCTCGCTCGGCAACTGGCTCGCGCACGTGCGCAACGTCATTGTCGATGCGCCGAACACGGCGCGCTTTCTGACGCACTGGCTGACGAAGCGCACGCTCGCCGCACGCAAATTCCCGTCGGTCATCGTGCGACCGGCCAATCTGCGCTTCAGCCTCGACTTCCATGCCGAGCAGGCGCCCAATCCCGACAGCCGCGTGACGCTGGGCGATGAGGTCGACGCGCTCGGTCTGCGCCGCATCCACGTGGACTGGCGTTACAGCGACGAAGACGTGGCGACCGTCACGCGCGCACTGGCCGCGCTGGCGACCGAGGTCGAGCGCGCGGGCGTCGGCCGCTTCTCGTACGACCCGGCCGAAGTGGAAGCCGAGATGACGCGCTACGGCGCCTACGGCGGCCATCACATCGGCACGGCGCGCATGGGCGACGATCCGCGCACGAGCGTGGTCGATGCCAACGCCCGCCTGCACGAAGCCGACAACGTCTTCATCGCCGGCGCGGCCGTCTTTCCGACCTCTGGCCAGGCCAACCCCACGCTCAGCCTCGTGGCCCTCGCGCTGCGACTCGCCAATCATCTTCGGACGCAGGCAGACGTGACCGCTCTTCCCGTCGCGACGACGCAGACCATGCCGGCCGAAATCGCCATGGCCCCCGCTGCCCCCAACACCATCCACACCACCTGACTCCGCCCCTATGAAAGCCCGCATTCTCGTTACCGGTGCGACCGGATTTATCGGCCGCCACGTCGTTCAGGCGCTCGCGGCCGCGGATTGGGCCGAGCCGGTTGCGGCGTCGCGTCGGGCGGGCCCAGGCTTGCGTGCAGTCGATGCCGTGGACGCCGACTCGCTGGGCGCCGCGCTGGCCGAAGCCGATGGCGTCGTGAATTGTGTCGCGGGATCGCCCGAGACGATCGTGGCCAATGCACGCGCACTGCGCGCTGCCCTCGACGCGCGCGCCACGGCGATGCCTGTCGTCCACTTCAGCTCGATGGCGGTGTACGGTGTGCTCCAGGGCAGGATCGACGAGACCGCGCCCATCGCGGGCGCGAGCCCGTACGGGACGGCAAAGGTCGAAGCGGAGCGGATGCTCGCGCGCATGCCCGGGGTGAGTCTGCTGCGTCCAGGATGCGTGTACGGCGGCGGGAGTCCGCAATGGTCGGCGCGCATTGCGCAGTTGCTGCGTGCCGGGCGTCTGGGCGACCTCGGCGCGGCAGGCGACGCGCACAGCAACCTGGTCCACGTCGACGACGTCGTGTCTGCCGCACTGAGCGCGCTGCGCATGCCGAATGCCGAAGGCTGCGCCTACAACCTCGCCATGGCCGACGCGCCGCGCTGGAACGAGTACTTCATCGCCTATGCGCTGGCGCTGGGTGCGACACCGGTCAAGCGCATCGGCGCGCGGCAGTTGAAGCTGGAAACGAAGCTGCTGGCGCCCGCGCTCAAGATCGCGGAAATTGCCGGTCGCAAGATCGGTGTGAAATCGTTGCCACCGCCGATTCCGCCCTCGCTCGCGCGCCTTTGGCGGCAGGACATCTGCCTCGATTCCGGACTCGCGGAACACGCGTTCGGAATCGCATGGAAGCCGTGGCGCGAGGCCGTGAAAGCCGAAGCGGCACGGTCGTGATCCGCCTCATGGCTTGCGGGAACGCCCCGCCATTCTGGCAATGGCATCGGTGATTGCGCGTCCCAACGCGCCAAGCGGCGACACGCCGAGCAAGCGATGCGCCGCCCACGTGGCGGCCGCGCCATTCACCGCAATCGCGAGCGACGCCGCGAACGACGCCCCGACACTCCCGCCCAGTGGCGCCAGCAGCGCGAGCCCGGCCAGCAGCACCACGACCGAAGCCGCGTTGATCCGGGTCAGCGCGCGCGTATGCGCCGTCATGCCGAGCAGTTCCGGCATGGCCGTGAAGCAGGCCGCCGCGATCTGCCCGAGCGCCAACACGCGCAACGCGCTGGCACCGTCGTCATAGCCGTGACCGAACAGGCCGAGCAGATGGCCGGGCACGATCAGCATGGCGGCCGTGACCGGCAGCGCCAGACAGAGCACCAACCCGATCGCCTGCGCCGCGCTGCGCTCCAGCCCCGCCGTATCGTGGCGCGCATGGAGACTGGCGAATCTCGGCGCCGCCATCCCCGTCACGCCGCTGATCAGCAGATTGATGACGAGCGCGAGACGCCACGCGAGTGCGAACAGGCCCGTCTCGCGCGACGATGCCACGATCCCGAGCACGATGGCCGGCGCCGACGTGATCAGCAGCTTGGTGAGTTCGAGCGAGAACAGCGACAGCCCCGGCTTCAGCAGTCCAGGCGCCGGGCCGTGCGCGACGGCCGACCGCGGCACTTCGTGCAGGAAGCGCCGCAGCAGCACGGCCCCGGCCACTGCCGTCAGCGTGAAGCTCGCGGCGATGAGCAGTAGTGCGGTCGTCACCGTCAGACTGCCCGTGACGACCAGCGGGATCACGGCCACGCAGAAGATCGCGGGCCACAGCCACGAGTAGATCATCTGACTGAACCCCACGCGCTGCAGGCCGGCGAGCGCGCCCGCGAGCGCCGCGCCAACGTTCTGCGGAATGAACGAGAGCGCCCCGAGCATGAGCGGGACGGCCAGACCAGGCTTGCTGAGCACGTCGTCGGCGAACACGGCGGCGCCCGCGGCAAGCAGCACGGACACCGCGCCCGACGCCAGCAGCACCAGCCACAGCGCACGCCGGATCGTCGGGCGCACCGCATCGGACCTGCCGGAGGCCACGTCCATGGCGAGTTGCCGCGTGAGCGCCTGGTCGATGCCGAGACGGCCGAATCCGGCGAGCGCCACCATCGTGCTGAACACGATATAGAAATTGCCGGTCTCGACGACACCCAGCGCCGCCGCGATCAGCAAGTGGAATCCGTAGCGGCTGGGCAGATCCAGCAGGCGCACGCCGAGGCTGATCACGCTGCCGCGAAGCATCGACGCGCCGGCCCGGGTGGTCGAAGGAGGGATGTCGCTCATGTCAGTTCACCGCCGCCGACGATTTCGCGGGTACAGCGGTTTGCGCCGTCGCGCCGCGCACCACGAAGAGCGTCACGCTCTGCGGCGGCAGTTCGGCGTGCAGGATGCCGTCCGAGAACGGCGCGTCCGGCCGCCGGGCCAGTTCGTTGTTCGCCAGTTGCCAGACTTCGCTCACGCCCGCGCCGGCGAAGTTGGCCAGCGAGATCGTGGCCTTCGCGGCACGGTCCAGTTGCTTGTTGACGACGACGACCGTCATCGCGCCATCGCCCCCGCGCAATGCGGCAAAGGCAGACACCGTGTCGGGATCGGGGACCTTCGCCGCGATGCTGGTCGAACCGAACTCGCCGCCCTGGCCGTCGTAATTCCGATAGAGCTTGATGGCCTTGTAGACCGGCATCGACGGATCGAGCGTGCCCCAGCGGGTCGCCATGTCCAGCCTTTCACGGCCGAAGATGCCGAGGATGTCCGCCTGGGCGGTCGCGCCGTTCATGCGCGTGTCCGCGCCCCAGTTGTACTCGGTGATCGCGATCGGCGTGCCCGGGTGGTAGTAGGTGTCCACCCACTGACGCATCTTCGGAATCAGCGCCACCACGTCGTTGATCCACGTCGGATCCTTGTAGTCGGGGTCCCAGAGATTGCGGGTCGAGCGATTGCGCATGAGCGCGATGGCGGGCGAATTGGCGGTGGCTGGCTCCTCGTACTCGCCGCTTTGCGGATAGAAGTGCAGGCTGAAGACATCGACCGGATGGCCTGCCTGCTTCCATTGCGCGAGCAGCCAGGGCACGTACGGCATGCCGCCGGTCTCCCGCAGACGGTCGGGCGCCTGCGCATACCCGTGCTTGACCGAGTGCTGCTGATCGAAGCCGCTGTAGAGATAGCCGTTCCAGCCCCACTCCTCCGGCGCGATGACCTTTGCGTCCGGGTCGGCCGCCTTCACCGCGCGCGAGTAAGCGATCACCTTGGCGGCAATCTCGCTGGCGTGCGCCCCCGTCGGATGCACGTCGTTGTGAATCAGTTGCCAGAGGCTCGGCTCGTTGTCCATGGCGTAGTAGCGCACGCCACCGGCGCGCGCCGGACCGAATTGCTGCACGAGGGCGGCCACGCGCGCCTGCTGGCTGGCCGGATCGTCGGGCACCGTCGCGTCGTCCGGATCGTTCACGACCGGCGTGCCGTTGCGCAGAATACCGTTGCCGGCGTCGGTCATGCCGTCCACATCATGGTTCTGCTGCGGCCCGTACTTCGCGATCGAGAAGCTCGCAAGCCGCTCGCGGGCGCGCGAGAGCGTGGCGACCCGGCCGAGCATCGAAATCGTGACGATCGGCGTGGCGCCGCCGGCCTGCGTGAGCGCCACGAACCGGTCGCCGAACTGATCGTTGATGTCCGCCGGGTTGACCGGCAGGCTCTCGTAGTACCAATCGCGCCCGGCGTTGCGCGCGTCGAGCCGCCAGTTATAGGCCGACGCGCTGTTGCCCCCGGAACGGTTCAGCGGCACGCGCAGGTCCTGCAGCATGGCCGTCGTGCCGAAGTTGATGCCGTAGATGTACGGATTGATCGGATGCCGGTTGGCGGCCGCGTCGACGGAAATGGCGACCGGCAGCGCGCCGCCGGGCGTCGCTTCGGTGCACGCGGCGGCCGACAGCATCAACGCGGCGCCGGCCAGTTGGATCAGACGGACGCACGAATTACGGTGCCGCGATACGCGCATGGAAACTCCGGGGATCGGCACGGTGATCGAAGCCGCCGGCGCGCCAGATGTAGACGAAGACCGCCAGAATGACGGCCGTCTCGCCCGGCGCAAGCGTCGGCGGATAGAAGAACGAAGCGAGCAGGACAAAGATCAGGTAGTCGAACAGCGCGCCCAGAAAATCGTCTTCGACTTCGGCACGCAGCCGTCGGTAGAAAAACAGGCCGCGCAGTTGCAGGCACAGGACGATGAGCGCGCCGATCAGGCCGTACTCGAACACGATCCCGAGCCAGGTGATGTCCGCCAGGAAGAAGAAGTGGTGGAAGTAGCCCGTGAGACTCTCGCCGCTTGCCGGACTGATCGTGCCCACGCCGAACAGCCACCGCATCGGTTCGTTGCCGAGAAAGCGCGTGGCGAGCGCGGCCGAGATCCGACGGGTGTCGAAGCCGGTTTCCGACCCAGCGCTGAAGATGGTCGCCAGATACCCCATCGAGAAGACCGACGCCAGCGCGATCGGCGCGATCAGCAGCAGTCCGATGCGCGCGCGAGGCCGCGCCCACGCGAACGTGTTGATGACCAGCACCCCCATGATGCCGATGGCGAGCGCGCGCGACTTCACGATCAGCAGCGCCACCGCGAGCGCCACGAGCACGCCGGCGAGATAGCCCAGGTGCCGCTCGAAGAAGGCGCGCCGGTAGCAGAAGAACAGCAGGATGAACGGGAAATACATCGACATCCGGATGCGATGCCCGCGGCTGTCGCTCGTGAAGAACGGCGCCTGCCCGAACACGTACGTCTCCTTGTACCAGCCGGCGGGCACGACCGCCCACAGGAAGATCAGCGTGCCGACGACGATCGCGCCCAGGATCACGAAGCTGCGCCCCAGCTCGCTCAGCGTCGGCTTGAGCATGAGCAGCAGCGCGAGGAAGGAAAAGAAATACAGGATGGGCAGCAGCTTCACCTGCGCGGTGATGCTCGTGAAGAAGCTCTCGTCGAAGTAGATGACGGCGGCGAAGCTCGGCATCAACACCAGCCACGCGAAGCTCAGCAGCACCTGCCGTGTCATGGGGAAGCGCGGTTGACTGCCCAGGCGCAGCGCCAGCGGCAGCGTGAGCACCGGAAACGCCTTCGAGAGCGCCCACAGCGGATACAGCGCCGAAATGTAGTGGAACGTCTGCCCGAACAGCGGCAGAAGCAGCACCAGGCACCACATGACGCGGGGGCGCGACGCGCCGCCCCGGAACACGGGAGGCAGTGCTTGCGCCGGCGCGTCGGCGCCGGCATCGGTCATGTCGAGGGAAGAGGTCCCGGCTGTCACGAAGCGGTTGAAATCGGTGGATAGACTTGGGCGATCCCGGCGGCGCGCCGCTGCGCGGCCGGCCGGTCATGGACGTCGTTGGCGATCAGAAGGAGCGTGCGCCGTTGATGTCGTAGTTCACGTTCTTCTGGAACGGCAGTGCCTTGTTGATGTACTGGTCGATCCACAGATCCACCTCGGCAATCGACGACTTGGGCACGAAGATGGTGTCGTTGGACTGCAACACCACGTCCTGCGCCGGATCGCCTTGCTGGGTAAGCGCCTTGACGTCGATCGTGCGCAGCATCGGGCGGCCGTCCGGGCTGCGACGGATCAGCACCACCTCGCCGGTGCGAGCCGTATCGAGCAGGCCCTGCGCGGTGATGATCGCCTGCATCACGCTCATGCCGGGCGTGAGCGCCAGTTCGCCGGGCTTGCCGACCTCGCCGCCGACGAAGACGTGCGCGGCCGTCTGCGTGACGGATACCAGCGCATGGGCGTTGGCCGTCATGCCGGCGGTGGCCAGCGCGCGGTTGACCGTCTCGCCGAACTGGGTGAGCGTCTGGCCGGCGGCGGGCAGTGTGCCGGCGAAAGGCATGGCGACGGTGCCGTCGGGGGCGACGCGCCCCTTGTAGTTGAGTTCGACGTTAAAAGGCAGGACGACCGAAATATCGTCGCCGGGCAACAGACGGTAAGGGCTCGGGGCGGCGTCCACCCAGGTCGCGAAATTAGTGGGTTGCTGGTATTTCGTGTCGACCCAGGTGTGGGTGCAGGCGGTCAGCGTCATCAGCGCCAGAACGCAGGCCGGGCGGAGCATGTTCATCGGAAAATTGGCAAAAAGCCGAGGTTTGACGGTTTGGATCGTACTCTAGAGCACTTGGCCGTTCTCGCCAAGCACGAAGAAAGTGCGTCAGATTTAGGGGAAAGTCGCTGTAGGGCCGACCGCCCGGGTAGTTTCTTCCGTAATATATGCGCCTTGAAACCACACTTGTTGGCCCGGCAACGCTTCCGCTTCTCGCATCCCGATTCTTGCTCCCTATGGCAATTACGACCAGAACAAGGCCTGACCGGCACGCCGCCGTCGTCGATGTGACGATTCGAGACTATCTCAATACCCTTTTCTATTACCGCAGGATTGCGACAGCGGTATTTCTCGGCATCGTCGCCATCGGGATTCTGGTCGCCCTCTTCGTCCCCATCCCCTACAAGGCGCAAGCCACGCTGCTGGTCCTCAATGCCGGGTATTACGACCAGACCAACAACCCGAACGCGGGGGTGGCGCTGCAACCGCCGGTCGGTCAGTTGAACGGCGTGGAAGCGCAGATCCTGTCGAGCCCCGAGCTGCACCGCGAGGTCATCCTGTCCAAGCTCGGACCGGGCGCCACCGAGCGCGACATCGACCGCGAACTGCAGACCTTCGAGCGCCGCCTGCACATCGAGCAGAACGATCTGGCCAACACCATCACGCTCACCTATTCGGATTCCGATCCAAAGGCCGCCGCCGACGCGCTCGCGCGCCTGCTCGACAAGTACTTCCGCCAGCGCGCCTCGATCTTCACGTCCGGGCGCGTCGATCTGCTGGTGAGCCAGCGCGACGAGGTGGGCAAGCAACTGGACAAGGCCGACGCCGATCTGCTCGCGTTCCAGAAGAAGCACGGCATCGTCAAGATCGACGACCAGACTTCGCGCGCCGTGCTGCTCGAGAGCCAGCTGGTCCAGCGCAAGCTGGAAACCGAGGCCAAGCTGCTTCAGGACCGCAGCGAGCTCAAGTCGCTCCAGACGTCGACCAAGGACGTGCGTTCGACCATCCCGATCTACACCGACGACTCGGAAGCCAGCCGTGCGCTCAACGGCATGCAGGTCTCGTTGATGGAACTGGAGACCAAGCGCGCCGACTTCGCTTCGCGTTATCTGCCGACCTCGCCGTTCGTGCAGCAGCTCGACAAGCAGATTGCCGACATGCGCGCGAACATCGCGAGCCAGAAGCAGCAGATGACCACGGCGACGCGCCTCGGCCACAACAACTATTACGACGTGGTCCAGGAGCGTCTGGCCGTGCTCAACGCGAGCATCGCGGGCGGTCAGGCACAGGCGCAGGCGCTCGACGACCAGATCCGCGAGACCCGCAACAAGCTGCAGGGACTGAGCGACGTGTCCAGCCAGTTGAGCCAGTTGCAGGCGCGGCGCGACATCCTCGCCGACAGCTTCAAGGAGCGCTCGCGCCAGGTGGAACTCGCGCGGGTGCAGCAAGGCCAGGTCAGCCAGACCAACGGCACGAACGTGCGCGTGATCCAGGCGCCGTTCCCGCCGTCGCAGCGCAGCGTCTCGGCGAGCCTCCTGATCGCGGCGTCGATCGCGGCCGGTCTGCTGATTTCCGCACTCACCGTGCTGATCCTCGCCAGTCTGCGCGAGACCTTTCTCAGCCCGGAGCAGGTCGAGCGGGCGCTGCTGCTGCCGGTGGTCAATGCGCCGGTCATGCTCGGCGGCGACCGACGGCCCGGCGCGGCGGCAGGCGTTTCCACGGCAACCGCAGCCCCGGACCCCGTCGCAAGTCGGCCGGCCCATATGGCCTACGGCCGCATGATCGCCGCGATCAACAGCAGCACCGACGCACACGCCAAGGTCGTCATGGTGCTCTCCACCGGCAGGAACGACGGCCTGGCTTCGGTCATCCAGGGGCTGACCGTCGAGCTCGAGCACCGCTCGACCAAACCGATCGTCATCCTCGACATCGCCTCCACGCCGGACAACCCGCTGTACGGAAAACCCAACGCGCAGGGCTTGCTCGCATGGCCGGGAGGGCGCGGCGCGTCCACCGACGAGCCTGCAGCGCAGGATGACGGCGCCAGGCCGGACACGCTGGCGTTCACGCGTGTCGAGGGGCACAACATCGTGGTGGCGCAGCCGCGCAACGGGGCCATCCCGTCGTCGTGGCAGCAGGTCACGCAATTGTTCGACGCCCTGCGCGAGTCGCACGACTACATCGTGGTCCACGCGCCACCGTCGAGCCAGTCGTTCACCGGCATCGAAAACGCTTCGCTGGCGGACGCCACCGTGCTCGTGGTGCGCGCGGAAGCCACGCGCAAGCCGGTCATCGCCGGCCTGAAGTCGCAGGTCGAAGACGCGGGCGGCCGATTGATCGGCGTCGCACTGACGCACCGCCGCGGGTACATCCCGGCGTCCATCTACCGCTACTTCTAGCCGCCGGACCGGCCTGCCGACCATGCAACAAATCAGCGCGATCCTGCCGATCAAGACCCGGGGGCGTCACTACGCCGACAACATCGGTCGGTGCGACATCCTGTTCTCGTCGCTGCGCCACTTCACGACGCCGGACCTGTTCCATCGTTTCGTGATCATCGTGCCGCACGACGAGGTGGACGAAGTCAGGGGCTATGCAAAGGCCTGGTCGGACTTCCCCATCGAAGTGATCGACGAATCGCAATACATGGGCGTGTTCGCCGAGTTCTCGCAGCGCCACCAGATTCGCAACTGGCATCGCCAGCAGATCATCAAGATCAATGCGCCGGAGTGGATCGAGACCGAGTACTTCCTGATCTTCGACCCCGACTGCTTCGCCACGCACCCGTTCGACGTGAACTCCCTCATCGTCGACGGCCGCGCGATCACGCACCTGAAAGGGCGCAGCGTCGAGCCGTACTACTGGGAGGCGTCGGCGAAACTGCTCGACGTCGAGCCGCATCTGGAGCGCGACGGCGTCTGGTGGACGCCCGCCACGCTGTCGCGCTCGCTCTGCCTGTCGCTGCAAAAGCGCCTGGAAGCGGTGCACGGCACCGACTGGAAGCGGGTGCTGCTCGCCAACTACGCCGTGGACTGGACCGAATACACGCTGTACTGGCTCAACGCCGAGCACGAAGGACTGCTGGATCGCCATCACGCGCAGGCCGTGCCGCCGCAACGCACGCTGCATGCGAGCGAGAGCGTGTGGTTCGCCGAGAAGATGCAGGAGTGGGACGCCGCGCACTACTTCGCGCCGGACAGCGACGGGCTCTTCGCGGTCGTGCAAAGCAATACGAAGATTCCGCTCGACCAGGTGGTGACCAAGCTCTCGCCCTACTTCCCGATCACGATTCAGCCCTATGAGCGACATGTCGACCCCGTGCTCAAGGGGGCCGAGCTGTATTCCGCCGTAGTGCGCCGCGGGCTCAAGATGCTGCGCAAGCTGCGAGGGTAAGGGGAATCAGGGCAATGGGCAGTCGCCGTGACAAGCTGGTCGGCATCGAAATTCTGCGGTTCCTGAGCGCATTTGCCGTGCTCATCTGGCATTACCAGCATTTCTTCTTCCGCCCGGCGACGGCATCGATCGATGTCGTGCGCAGCGCCGAGCCGCTCTACGGCTGGCTGCATCCGTTCTATGACTTCGGCTGGCTTGGCGTCAACGTCTTCTGGACGATCTCCGGATTCATCTTCTTCAACCGGTATCTGGACAGGATCGCGGCGCGCACCGTATCGGGCGGCCTGTTTTTCCTGAACCGC
The DNA here is from genome assembly GCF_000815105.2 of Pandoraea pulmonicola. Classification (NCBI taxonomy): domain Bacteria; kingdom Pseudomonadati; phylum Pseudomonadota; class Betaproteobacteria; order Burkholderiales; family Burkholderiaceae; genus Pandoraea; species Pandoraea pulmonicola. The sequence continues at coordinate 5,322,505 of NZ_CP010310.2, forward strand.
TTCTCGCGGCTCTACCCGCTGCATATCGTCACGCTGATCGCCGTCGCGCTGCTGCAGTCGTATTACGTGCGCGGGAATCACGCGTTTTTCGTGTATCCGTACAACACGCCGTACGACTTCTTCGTCAACCTGATCTTCGCCTCGGGCTGGCTTACGCCCTATACCGACTCGTTCAACGGGCCGGTGTGGAGCGTGTCGACGGAAATCGTCATTTACGTGGCGTTCTTCCTGCTGGCGCGGTTTTTCCGCATCGGCCTGATCGCGACACTAGGTCTCATGGGGCTGGCCGCGGCCGCGGGCGGATGGTTGATCCATCATCAGATCAAGGGCAGCGAGTCGAACATCGTCTTCTGCGCCTTCTATTTCTTCATGGGTGGAGCCGTGCACCTGCTGTACCAACGGCTGCGCGAGTGGATCGAGACGCACCGTCTGGCAACGATCGTGCTGTGCTGCGCGGTGTACGCGGGCTTGATCGGATTCTGCGCGGTCTTCGGCGGCACGAAGTATCTGGCGGCGACCGTCATCGCGCCGGTGTCGATCGTGCTGCTGCAGGTCGTCGATCCCTGGATTCCGGAGCGGCTGGCGGTGCCCATCGTCAATCTGGGCAACACGACCTACTCCAGCTATCTGATCCACTTTCCGCTGCAGCTCACGACCGTGATCGTCCTGCGGCAATGGGGCATCGACAGTGCGTCGGTGGCCATGAACGCGTGGTTCCTGGCGGCTTATCTGGTGGTGGTGTTCGTACTGGCCCGTCTGGTTTATCGCGGGTTCGAAGCGCCGGCCCAGACGCTCGTCCGCCGTCGCATGGCCTGGCTGGGTGGGCGAGCGCCCGTCAAGACGGCCAATTGACGGCGTACCGATGGGGGACGGACCGGGGACGCATCGCAGGCACGATGCGTGTTTTGCCGATCAATGCTGGTGATGGTGGCGATGCGACCAGAGCGGGTCCATCGAGTCGACGAACGACGCCACCGCCTCCTTGTCGCCCGTCGCGTGACGCATCAGTTGACCGCATTTGCACCACCCCTGATAGGGCGTGATGTGCGAGCAGGCGGAGGTCTTCTGCAGATAGAGCGTGACGGGCTTGGCGCACTTCGTGCACTTGAACTTGAGAGTGAGGGCGAGTTTGCTCATGATGAATTCGCGGCAACACGGGCACTGCGACGCAGGGGACGACGTGCTGTACAGCGCGGAAATCGCGCGGAAAAGCGCCATTGTACCGGGAGTGTCCCCTCGCTCGCCGACGCGCCGCCGGCTGCTGCAGGCGGCTGCGCTGGCTGCGTGCCTGCCGCTTGCCGCCTGTACGCCGCCGCCCGAGATCGGCGGCAGCTTCGTGCAGCTGTGGCTCAGCCATCTGGAATGGACGCGCAAGCAATGGCGCGAGCGGCTCGTCACCACGCATGCGCTGGGCTGCAAGGAGATTTTCGTGCAATGGGTCGGCATCGACGGCGAGCCGGACAAGACCTGGATGGCCCCCGATTCGCTGATCCGCACGCTGCTCGACGAAAGCGCCGCTCTTGGCATGGGCGTGCACCTGGGCCTGCCCTACGACGAACGCTGGTGGACCGCTATCGGCACCACCGACGAGGCCCCGCTCGACGCCTACCTGCAACGCACGGGGCAGCGCGTGGCGCGCTACATGCAGAAGGCCGCGTGGCCCCGGCACCGTGCGTTTCGCGGCTGGTACTTCCCCTACGAACTGGAACAATACGACTGGGCCCTGCCCGCGCGGCAGGACAAACTCGCGGCGTGGCTCGGCAGCATGTCGGCCGTGGCCGTCGCCACGAGCGGGCAGACGCCGACCATCTCCACCTACTACAGCCGGCTGCCGACCACCGGCACGCTCGCGGGCTTGTGGCGTACGCTGCTCGACCGCGTCGCCCTGCATCCGATGATCCAGGATGGCGTTGGCGTCGCGGGCCTGTCGAACTACGATTCGCTCGCCCCGCTGCACGACATGCTGCGCTCGCGAGGCGCGCCGTTCGATCTCGTGATCGAACTCTTCGAAGAGCTACCCTCCGAGAAAAACGACGGCACCGACTTCAACGCGAAAGCCGCGACCTTCTCCCGTGTGAAGCGCCAATGGGAGATCGCGCGCAACTACGGTGCGACGCGGCTCGTCGCGTTCGCCATCGATCCATGGGCGCTCGACGACACCCCGGAATCGAAAGCGCTGCTGCGCGAATGGCGGGCGGCCCTGTCCTGACCCGCCCGTCCGGTCCGCGCGACGGCGCGGGGCGGACCTGCTGCCGCCATCGCGGCCCTTATCGCTGATACGGATCCGTCGCGCTCAGTTGACCGCGCAGCACGGGCGCCGCGTCCGTGCCTACGAGGAACAGGCTGTAGTGGTCGCCCGGCTCGAGCGCAGGCAGCGCCAACGTCTTCGTCGCGACCGTCCCGCACGCCGAGACCAGCGTCGCCTTGACCGGATTGATGGCGCGCGCCACCGATACGCCCTGCGCCACGCCGTCGAAGAGCGTCGGACCGGACGGGCTCACGCTCAACTGGCCCGCCGCGCACTTGGCGCTCAGGTTGTAGAAGCGCAATTCCGCCTTGAGACCGTCCTGCGTACCGCCCGTGTCGGCGAGCACGGTGAACGCCACCTTGCCTCCATCACGTCGCGGCACCAGCGTATTGAACGTGTCGGGCGCGACCTGCACCGAACCCGCCGGCTTGCCGTCGATGACGATCGGAAACGTTTCGTTGCCCTTCACGATGGCGTACGTGCTCGCCACCTTCTCGCCCGAGAGCGTTTGTGCGGGACCGCCCGCGACCTGCGCGCGCATCGGCGCGGTGCCCGGATTGACCACGCGCACAAACGAGGAGCCCGCCGGCGGGCGCGCGGCATACAGCCGCGAGAAGATCCCTTCCGCGTTCGCCACGTCCGTCCCGGCAGCGCTCAGCGCCAGTACGAATGCCAGATTTCGCCACGTTCTCATGCTTACGACTCCGCTTTTCCTGTCGTGCCCGGACGCGTACGCGTCTCCAGGTACATTCGTTCCAATTGCTTTCGGTCCGCCTTGTCGCTGTTCGTGGTCGGAAAACCGTGACACACGAGCAGTTCGGACGGAATCATGTACGGCGGCAGACGCCGACCGAGCAGCGTCTTCCAGTCGGACAACCCTTGCGGCACGGCATGCAGGCCCGGGGGCCCGCTCGTCTCCGGTTCGACGAAACCGATCATGCGCACGATCGCGCCGTCGGGACGCCGCAACGCCACCGCCGCGCCTGCGCGAATGCCTGGCAACGTCGCAAGCGACGCATCGACTTCCGCGAGCTCGATGCGATAGCCGTGCATCTTGATCTGATCGTCGCGGCGACCCCGGAACGTCACCAGTCCCTGCGCATCGATCTCGCCGAGATCGCCGCTGCGGTAGGCGCGTTTGCCGTTGCGCTCGAACAGACGCGTGGCGTTCAGATCCGGACGGTTCAGGTAGCCGCGCATGACGTGGTCGCCCGCCATGCAGATTTCGCCGTCGTCGATGAACACTTCGGCGTACGGCTTGGCGCGCCCGATCGGAAACGGCAACGGCGCCGCCGCGCGCAGTACCGGATCGATCTCGACCCACGTCGTGGAGCACGTCGCCTCGGTCGGTCCGTAGGAGTTGACGATGCGCACGTCCGGGAAGCGCTGCCACAGGGCCTCCGCGACCGTCGGCGTGAGCGATTCGGCGCCGAACACGAACATGCGCAGATCCGGCAGATGTGCGTGATCGAACGCCGGGTCCAGCAACTGCTGACGCACGAACGACGGCGTGGAAGCCCACACGTTCACGTGCGTCGCGGCGAGATAGGCGGCAAAGGCGTCGCGCTCGGCAATGATCTCGCGCGGACACAGCACGCAACAACCGCCGGTGGCCAATGCGCCTGCCCAGTTGAACAGCGAGAAGTCGAAACTGAACAGCATCTGGTCCATGAACGCCGGCGCAGGGCCCGGCTTCACGTCGTCGCGAACCCATCCGGCGAACAGCGCCACGCTCTCGCGGCCGATCTGCACCCCCTTCGGGTCGCCGGTGCTACCCGAGGTGAACATGATGTAGGCGAGTCCGCGCTCGGTCAGCTCGGCCCCCGGTTGGCCCGTCGGCACGAAAGCGTCGGCCTGTGCGTCGTAACGCAAGGCCGCCTGCACCAGTTCACCGATGCGCGTGATGCGCTGCGCCGGGTTGATCACGTCCACCGGCACGAACGGCACACCCAGACGCAGGCAGCCGAGGATCGCGACGAGAAACGCCGACTCCTTGTGGCCGGAGATGACGAGCGGCACGTCGGACAGCGCGCCCGCGGCCGTGGCCTGCGCCATCCATCGGTCCGTCGCGGCGTGCAGTTGCGCCCAGGTGAGCGTGCCGTTCGCGTCGACGACGGCGGGTGCGTCGGGCACGTGCGTGATGTCGGCGAATGCCAGACGATCGAAATCGAAATACATGGTCGAAGCCCTCCGACTCGGCGGCCGGCGCTCAGGCGCCCTTCTGTTCGGCGATGAAGGCGGCGAGCGTGCTCACCGACACGAGATAGACGTCGATTTCCGACGGCGGCACCTTCACGCCGAACTCCCGCTCCACGGCAAGCACCACATCGACGGCCGACAGCGAGTCGACCAGTCCCGAGTCGATCAGCAGCGTGTCGGGCTCGACCTGGGTGAGAACGATGTTGCCGACGATCTCGGCGACCTTGCTTTCGATGTCATTGAGGTTCATGAAACGACTCCCGCGAACGATCCGCAATCAGAATTGGAAATAGAGGAAACGAGTTTCCTTGTGAAGATTCACCAGGCAAAGGAACAACAGCGCGAGCGTAACCGACAGCCACGCCGTGTTGGGCTGCCAGCGCATGAAACGCTGGGCGGCTTCCTGAACCTTGAACAGCGCGGGCGAATAGCGTCCCATCATCTGGTGTGCGTTCGGTGTGAACCAGACGATGCCGAGCAGCACCACCACATACACGAGCTGCAGATGATGCCCGATCAGCAAGCGCCACCCATCGCCGAAACCGGCGCCGGCCAGATAGCCGAACGATGGCCACGCCTCGAAGCCGTGCACCCCTGTCATGCCGCCGAGCAGCGCCAACGCGTCATGCACGCCGTTGGCGCGAAAGAACGCCTGTGCGACGAGCACCGCGACGAACGTCAGCGCCACCGAAGCCACATGCGCGAACCACTTGGGCTTGTGCGTGGCCGGCCGACGCCCGATCACGAAGATGCGCCAGCCATGATTGACGGACAGGTACGCCGCGTGCAGCAGCCCGAACACGAGAAACTGGAAGCCTGCCCCGTGCCATACGCCGGCCAGGCCCATCGTGAAGACCGTCGGCACGACGATGGCACCCAGGAAACCCGACGGGGTACGCGCGCCTTCCGAGCCGACCGGCAGACCGCGTGCGCTGCGGCGCCGCGAAATGGCCATCGTCACCGGATAGAACAGATAGGACGTCAGATAGCGTGTGAGCGTGATGTGCCAGCGCGCCCAGAAATCGATGACGCTGGTGGCCTTGTACGGCGAGTTGAAGTTCAGCGGGAAGCGAATGCCGAACATCTTCGCGAGGCCCAACGCCATATCGGAGTAGCCCGAGAAATCGAAGTACACCTGCAGCGCGTAGCTCAGGCTGGTGCCCCACGCGGCCCAGAACTGCAGATCGCCCGGCGCGGCGAAGCCGGCGTCGGCGTACGGCGCCATCGCGTCGGCCAGCAGCACCTTCTTCGCCAGACCGATCACGAACAGGATGCCGCCGATCGAGAGATTCTCCGCCTTGAAGCGGTAATTCTCCCGCTGCGCGAACTGCGGCATCATTTCCTTGTGATGCAGGATCGGCCCCGCGATCAGATGCGGGAAGAAGGTGACGAACAGCACGTAGCTCAGCAAGCTGCGCTCCTTGACCAGCCCGGCGCGGCAGTCGAGCAGAAAGCCGATCTGCGTGAACGTGAAGAACGAGATGCCGAGCGGCAGCACCAGCGTGTCGACGCTCGAGTGCGTGAGCCCCAGATCGTGCAGGAATCCGAGCAGCGCCGCGAAGTACTTGTAGTGAAACAGCACGACGAGATCGACGCCCACGCCGACGGCGACGATCGCGTTCTGCAGGCGCGCGCGTCCCGCATAGCGCAGCACGCCCTGGCTCACGAGATAGTTGAACGCGATGGAAATCGCGAGCAACACCACGAATTGCGGGTTCCACCAGCCGTAGAACACGAACGACGTCAGGCACAGCCAGAAAGCGGCCAGCCGCAGATTGATGGCGCCGCTGAGGTAGTGCCCGGCGAGCGCCACCGGCAGGAACAGCAGCAGGAAGAGATATGAGTTGAACAGCATCGGGTGTCGCGTGTCTTGTCGTGTCGTTTCTTGTCGGCGGACGTGGCGTGTTGGCGCGTCGGTACGTCAGGGCAATCGGGCCAGCACGGCCTTCTCGTCGTCGCTCAACGGCAGCGACAGCGCGTTCTCCGAGAACTCCCAGATCACCAGCTTCAGACTCCGGGGCCACTGCGCACGCTGCTTGAGCGCCACGGTAAGCGCACCGGCGAAGTCGCCACCGTCCATGCTCATGTTCCAGACCTCGCGTCCCAGGTCGACGCCGAGCCATTCCGCAAAATTGCTCCGGCGGCCGTGCGAACTGCCGGCGAGCATCACCTCGACCGGCGGCGTATCGTCGAGCAAGCCACCGCTGCGCTCCGGCGCGATGTGCTGCGCCGCCGCCAGATCGGGGCGTGGACGCCAGCCGTCGGGCGCATCGGCCAGTCCCGACAGCGTGAGCAGATCCCCCACGCGCGGCTGCGGTGCGGCGGGCTGGCCCACGTCGAACGCCTGCGGGCCTTTGCCAGGCAGCAACGCGAGTCCCGTCTGCGCCACCGTGGTGGCGGCGGCCTTGGCCCCTTCGGCATTCATGTGCACGTCCGTGCGGAAGAACATCGGACGGTCGCGATCCGCGAGCGTATCGCGCAAATCGACGAACGGTACGCCCTCGCGATGCAGCGACGACTTCACGACATCCATGCGGGCAAGCATCTCGGCCGACACTTGTCGCCCGCACAGGTGCGCGGCCTCGATGCGCGCCTTGTCCGGCACCGCGACCACCATGACGTTCACGCCCTGCGCACGCACCTGACCGAGCCAGTAATGCATGAGGCGCAGACGATCCTCGAACACGGTGCGCGCCGTGCCGGGCCGCGGCCGCATGCCATCGCGATAGAACATCCATTGCGGGCAGCCCATGGCGACCTGTTCGCCGACGTCGCCCAGCACGCGGTAGCGCACGGCGGCGTTCCACGTCTCGACCGTGGCCTGGCCGGGCAGCCGCAGCGACTTGTTCAGCGCCGCCCCCTCCGTGCCGTCGAGCCAGGCCTGCAGGCTCACCTGATCGCGCTCGAGCCGTGCGTGCGCGAGCGTCCACAGGCCCCATGCGAGGCCGCAGGCGAGCAGCACCGCCATGACGACGGCCGTCAGGCGGTGCGATGGCGGTTGAGGAGAATTGATATCCGGCACGTCGTCAATTTCCCAGTGCGGTCTTCAGGCGCTTGCGCCAGACGTCCGGCGTCATGATCGAGGCGTTGTCCCACAGACCGGCGGCGTCCGGGCCTTGCGAATACGCAGGCTCGAAGATCTGCCAGACGAGCACCTGCGGCTTGGTTTGCTTGAACGCCGGCGACTCGAGGTATTCGAGCAACATCACCCACTGGCCGACGTTCCCCGGCTTCCAGTTCACCGAGACCGGACGGTCGAGCAGGTTCGACAGCTTCTGCGGGAAACCGAAGTACGGCTGCATCATGCTGTGCCCGGTGATGTGAACGGGGGCGGGGGCGTCGTCGAGCAGATCCTGCCCTTCCGACGGACGGCGCACGGTGAAAATCTCCCGGCCGATCTTCTTGCGCTCGTCGGCAGTCAGGAACAGGTCCGCCAGATCGCCGTAGCGGCGGTCGTTGACCATGCCGCCCAGCGGCATGCCGGTACCCGGCTTGCCGGAGAGCGTGGGCACGTCCTTGCGAATCATGTCGGCGGTGGCTTGCGCGGTGGCGTCGGCGGCGACCTGCGTCCAGTGCTGGTCGGTGCGGTAGTACACGTCCTGGCCACTGTCCTTGATGCGACGCAGGATCACCTCGTCGTCGAACGTGCTGATGTCTGCCGCCTGGAGCTTGCCGAGGATCGTCTTGTAGCGCGCCTTGACCTCGGGGCTCATCACTTTGCCGTCCGGCAGCTTGTCCTGATAGAACAGCGACTTGTCGGGCAGCAGCAGCACTTCGAGCTTGATGTTCTTCGCGGCGAGCGCATCGCGCGCCTCGCGAACCAGCGCCGTGTTCGCGTCGATGCCGCGCGTGTCGACCTGCGTGAGACTGCCCCAGCCCGGGAAGAGCCAGTTGTCCTTGCCGCGAATGATCAGCGTCGACGCGTCCTGCGCCTGCGCGGCGCCCATGGCGAGCGTCAGCGCGCACGCCGTCAGGCAGCGCACGAGACCGCGGCGAATGTCGCGATGAATGCCACGCGATGCATGGGTTTCGGAAGCAAACGGGGTCATGCTGCAACTCCTCGATATCGATGAAAACGTGTCACGCGTCATGTCCGCGCTCAGTACGACAGCGTGAAGGTCAGGAACAGCCCCTTCGCGCGATCCGCCTGCCCGCCGCCGACGTTGAAGCGGTACTGCGTGGCGAAGTCCACATAGGAGCGCGCCGTATTGTAGTGGTCCGAACGGAAGTAGTAGCGGACGTTGAAGCCGACACCGGCCCCCAGCGACCACGACGACGCGTTGCCGAGCAGCTCGTAGTTGTCCACGCCGGAGATCGGCAGCCCCTCCACCCGATCGGCGGTCTTGAGCCAGTCGCCGCCAAGAACCGCGTACGGATAGAGCACGAGGTGCTCGCTGATCTGATCCATGCGGAAGCTCTCGCCCGCCCGCACTTCGAAGGCGGCGAAGTACTGGCGACGCTTGACCTTGCCGGAGGTGCGGGTATTCGTGGCGCCGGTGGTGTTGTCCGTCGTCCAGAGATCGGACGGCATGTCCTGCCACGCGTAGCCGGCCTGCACGTAGCTCTCGAGCGTGAACCAGCTCGGCTGGTCCATGCGCAGCTCGCTGCCGATGTAGTAGCCATAGGTCATGTACGCCTGCCAGCCGCCGTTGCCGGCGTTGGAGCGGTAGTTGCCCGTCTCGTTGCGCTGGTTGAGCGCGCACTGCAGATCCTGGCGCTTGGGCTGGAACGTGCCCGTGCGGGTCGCGGTGCCCAGGTTGAACAGGCGCTCGATGCCGAAGGTCAGGCCGAGCTCGGTGGACGGCGTGAAGCGCACGCCGAGGATGCCCTGCGTCGTCGGAATGCCGGCAATCCCGCGGTTGGACGTCGGGTCGATGTTGATCGGCGCCTGACTGCAGGGATCGAGGCCGGTTTGCGCGAGCGTGCGTCCGCCGCCGTCGTACAGCGTGTTCGACACTTGGGCGTAGGCTTCGAAGGCGCGATTGTTGGCGTTCAGCCAGCCGCGCGGCCGCCAGAACACTTCGGCGGTGCTGAACACGGCGTTGCCGGGCACCGAGATCGCCGCGCCGCCGAGCGCGCCACCGGCGGGCCTCGCCCCGCGATAGCCGACCGACACCGTTGCCCCCCACTGCCGCGATACGTCCGCGATCGCGCCGCGCGTGTCGTACAGCTGTTCGGGCGTGAGCGGCAGGCGCTTCGCGTCGTACTCGTCGATGGCGTTGCGGAACGTCGTTTCGGCCTCGTCCTTCTTTCCGGCGGCGGCCAGTGCATAGCCCTCGGCCAGAACGATGTCCGGCGGCGCCTTGCCGGTCGCGCGAGCGGCGCGGAAATCCTCGACCGCCAGCGCCGGCTCGTCGAGCCGTTGGCGCAGGTAGCCGCGCTGCACCAGCAGATCGGGATCGTTCGGTTTCTCGGCGAGCGCCTTCTCGATGCGCTCGCCCGCTTCCTTGGCTTGCGCCGCGTTGCCGGCAGCCAGCGCCGACGTCAGCAGGCTCTGGTAGATCGGACTCTTCGGCTCCAGCTCGACCGCACGGCGCGCCTGCTTGATCGCTTCCTGGTAGTCCTCGCGGTCGTACGCCGCATAGGCTTGCGCCGACGGGCCGCCATACCCGACCGTGTCGTACGGCAGCAATTCGTAGACCGTGCCGTAAGGCGTCTCGCGCGGATCCTGGATCGGCGCGGGGAAATTGACCTGCGTGAGCACCGTCGGCGGACGCTTGCCGGCGCGCGCCAGCTTCAGGCGCTTCTTCACGAGATCGTCCTTGGCTTCCTTGCCGTCCTTTTCGGCCAGCGGGGCGAGCAGTGCGAGCGCGCGCGCGTGATCGCCGCCGGCGAGCGCCGCATCGACGGCGATCAGACGCACGTTGCGCTGCTGGCCCTCGTCGAGCCAGTCCTGCTTGAGCGCTTCGTCGAAGTCGGCGTCGGCCAGCGACTTCTTGCCCTGCAACTGGCGCAGATACCCACGCATCTCCAGCGCCACGGTGTTCTCGTCGTTCTGCTTGATCGCGTCCGTCGCCGCATCTTCCGCCTCGGGCAGTTGCTGGTCGAGCATCAGCGCCGAGATCAACAGCAAGCGGTAGCTGTCGTCGTCGGGCGCGAGCCGCACCGCTTCGCGCGCGAACGGAATCGCGTCGTTCGGCTTGTTGTCGATGATCGCCTGGTAGCCCTGGCTTGCCGGCTCGATCGCCATGCGCGCGCGCAGCACCTGGATGCGCGCCTTCAGGTCCGAGGTGTTGGGCGCGCCCAGCGAGATCGCCGTGTTGGCAGCCGCCACGCCCTCCTCGAATTTTTCCTGCGCTTCAAGCCCGGCGATCCACAGCAGCGCCCATGCGCCTTGCGTCGGGTCGATGCGGAAGGCCTGCTCCGCATGCGCGGCGGATTCCGCGTATTGTTGCGCGTTGGCTTCCGAATAAGCCTGCGTGGCGATCGGAAAACCACGACGGAAGGCTTCCGTCGGCGGCGGTCCGCCCGCCTGCGCCTGGCTGAGGTTCGTGCTCGCGTCGCGCAACGCGGGCGAATCCAGGCCGTACTTGATGGCGTCCTCGACGGCCTTGCGGGCCTCGTCGAGCTTGCCCGCACGCTGCAGCGAGTACACCAGCAGCATGCGCAGACGCAGCACGTCCGGGCGCAGGCGCACGGCGGACGCGGCCGCGCTGGCCGCCTGCGCGAAGCGCCCTGCCTGGTAGTGCTTGTAGGCCTGGTCGGCGAACTTCCACGCCTGTCCGGAAAGCGGCGCGTCGCCGGTGGGCCGCGCCGCGCGCGGCTGGGTCTGGGCCGTCGCCTGTGCGGCGGGCCAGCAGCAGGCCATGGCCGTGACGAGAAGGAGCGTACGGAAGGGCGGCATCATGTCGCGACGGAAGGAGAATCGTTGGGCTGCAATGCCGGCACAGGCACACCCTGTTGAAACGAAATGGCTTCGTGCAGCGTGGCTTCGTCGAGCCAGCCCATTTGCATCAGGATTTCGCCGAGCGGGCGCTTCTCGCGCTCCTGCGTCTGCAGTGCGAAGGAGAGTTTGCTCTCGTCGATAGCCTGCCACGACAGCAGCAGCTCGCCCAGACGCTGACGCTGTTGCGTGAGCTGATCGGTCGACGGGAAGTCGTGCATCGTCTTGTCCCACACCAGGCGCTTGCCCGTCACCAGGTGCACGATGAACAGGCGCCACGCGCGCGCGGCCGCCATCGCGTTGATGAAGTTGCCGATCACCATGCGCGGCGCGGCGAGCAATGCGTGCTCCCAACCGTACATGTGATAGACGAAGATGCTGCGCTGCAGGACCCGCAGCGCCAGCGCCACGGCGTTCACGCCCATGAGCGTCATGACCCAGCCGTTCGGCGGGAAGAGCGACGGGTAATAGGTCGTCCACCAGCCCATGCGATCGGCGAACAGGAACAGCACGAAGTTCACCAGCAGCACATAGGCGATGATGGCGACGAACGACGTCGCCAGCCCCTTGCGGTCGCGAAACAGCAGGTACTTCGTCGCGAGCGAGCCCGCCCATCCGACCTGTATCCAGCCCTGCAGGCCAATGCCCAGAGTCCAGCGCGCCTTCTGCCGATAGGCGGTCTTGAAGGTGTTCGGGAAATACTCCCGAATGCCCAGCGGCATGCGGATCGTCGAGACCTTTTCCTTGCCGAAGCCGAACAGGCCCGAACGTTTGATCACGTACTCGACCGGGAACTTGCCGAAGATCTGCTTCATGCCCTTGCGCGCGAGCCGCGCGCCGATGTCGTAGTCCTCGGTCAGCGTGTCGGTGTTGAACGGCTGGTTGTTCGTCTCGGCGGCCAGTTCTTCGAGCGCGCGGCGAGAGAAACACGTCCCCACGCCGGCCGAGGGCACCATCTTCGACAGGCTCTCGCGCACCACCAGATCCTTGGTGTGCCATTCGGCGAACTCGTCCATGTAGGTGCCCGCCACGAGTTCGTACCACTCTCGCTCGAGCGAAGTCACCGGCAGTTGGATAAAGTCGATGCGCGGCAACAGATAGTTGTAGTACTTGAGCTCGAGCGGGTGAAGCACGTCCTCGCTGTCGTGAAGGATCACGCCGGCGAACGGTTCGGCCTGCTGCTGGTTCTGCTTGAAGATGGCCTGCACGATCCAGTTCAGACAGTCCGCCTTGCAGGTCGGCCCGTCGTGCGGCACTTCCACGCGGACCAACTGGCGATAGCGGCGACGCATGCGCTCGACTTCGGTCTTGGTCTTCTCGTCGTTGCGATAGGTGCCGACGAAGATCATGTAGTTCTTGTACTCGAGCGTGCCGACCATGCTCTCCAGCATGGCGGCGATCACGTCGTACTCCAGCCAGGCGGGCACCATGATCGCCAGCGGCTGTTCGCGCACGGCGCGCAACTGCGACGCCTGCAACGGCGTATAGCGGCGCTTGATGAACAGCGCGCGATAGAGCTGGCGTCCCCAGTACCAGCCATCGACGAAGAGATCGTCGATGGCCGAGAGCAGGATGATGAGACCGACCACCGCGCTGGCCACTTCCAGCACGTGATAGTAGTCGGCCACCAGATAGGGCCAGTAGAGCGAGGAGATCACGGCGTCACGCCCCGGCCGCTCAATGACCGCTCTGCTTCTTGCGTCCGGCGCGCAGCGCCAGCACGAGCACCAGCAGCATCACCAGCAACGCGATGGCGATCGCCGGCACGCCCCACGACACGTAGCGGCGCCATTCGTAGAACGCACTCTCCCCCGCGCCCGGCGGCTGGCTGGCGTCCGGATTGCTGCTGTCGATCCAGGCGACGGGGCCGGCCGGTCCGATGATCGCGAGATTGCCGCGATTGAGCAGGAACGGCTCGCCGACGTCCGCTTTCGACTCGCCGACGGCGTACCACAGCAGGCCGTCTTCGCCGCCACCGCGCACGACTTCCGCCGTCGACAGGTTATTCAGCCCGGTGATGTCGAGCCACTTGGCGTCCTTGCCGCCGATCTCCAGACGCTTGCGATCGGACACGCTCACCGTCGGCTTGGCGCCATCGACCGACACTTCCATCGCCACGAAGGGTTTGGACGGCTTCACGCTCTTGCCACCGGCGGCAACCGTGAGTTCGGTGCGCGACGGGGCCAGACCGCTCGCGGCCGCAATGCCGATCACGCGACGGATGTTCGCGGGGGCGTCCTGGAGGTAGCGATCCGGCACGATGAGCTGCGGGTTGCCGGCCATGAGCGGCAGCAAGCCGACGAACGTGCCGTCCGGCTCGGCCTTGCCCGGGCGGATGTAGCTCGCCGCCGGCAGGACATTGACCGGATAGGCCTGCGGAATCTCATCGCAGTTCGCCGAGTACGGTTGGCGCTGCACCGACACGCGCAGCGTATTGTTCACGCCGAGAACATAGCCCGGCACGCGGGCCTTGAGCTGCTCGGGGCGGCCGTTCGCGTCGAGTTGCTTCGCCGCGAGGAGAATGCCGTTCCAGAACACCGTCGCCACCGGCTTGGACGCCGCCGGGCCGGGCGCTGCCGACAGGTACAGCGAAATCTCACCCGGCATGCGACCGTCGGAGGCAACCGCGCCCAGCGGGAAGCTCACCGTCCAGTCGCCGCGGGCGAGCACGTCGAAGCTGTCCGACGAGCCGCCCAGGCTCGACAGGCGTACGACCTGCTTGTCGGCGATGTCCGGCGTACGCGCGATCGGCGCGGTGATGTTGTTCGAGAGCAGCAGGCGGCGCAGCGAGTTGTCGAAAAGACCGGCGGCCTGCGCCCCGGCGTCTCCCGCCACGGCGATCACCGACTGGTTGCCCATCGACAGCAGACGGATCTGCTTGGCGGCGAGTGCGTCGTTGGCCAGCGGTGCGCGTTGGGCGCGCCAGGTCTTGAACGCCTCGGCGGCGTCCGCGTCGGAAGCGAGCTGACCTTGGAGCGCGTCGAAGGCGGCGGCCAGACGCGCGCGCATGGCCGCATCGGCCACCACGACGTCGCCGCTTACCGATGCGGCGTTCACGGCCAGCAGCGCGCCGAGTTCGGCGTCGTTGGCCAGCTTGTGCGTCGCGCTGTTGTCGCGCAGCGCGGCGAATGCCGGCACGCCGGCGAGGCCCGCCGGCACATTGATACCGCGCGTATCGACGACGTCGCCCACGGCCGGCAGCGCGCGCACGACCACGCGCTTGCCGCTGCGCTCCAGCGCCACGCCGATTCGCCAGGCGCTGTCGAACGCGTCCTGACCGAGCGTCTTCGAAGCCACGAGCAGCGACGGTGCGCCGGGCAGCGTGCCCCACGCGTCGTCAAGGCTCGACACCGACTTCTGATCGATGCGATACGTCAGGCGTGTCTGCGGCGTGATCGTCACCGAATTGGCCAGCGAGCGGTCCGGCTCGCAGCGGTAGTCGCCCGTGCGCGAGTGCCAGTTCACCGAGAAGCGCACGAAGCCCGAATCGCGCGCACGCGGCGAGACGGAGAGATTGCGCTGCAACGGACCGTCGCCGTCGGGCAGCGACTGCGACGTCATCGGCTGGCCGTCGATGGACAGCACCACCGACGCCGCGCCACGTTCGCCCTTCAGATAGCGGCCGTCGAACGCGATCGACGCGTCGGCAAGCGGCAGACCCTTGGGCACCGGCAGATAGAAATCCTGGCTCGCGTCGCCCGACAGCACGATCGGCGCCGTGATGCCCAGATCCGCCAGCGCGATGCTGCGCTGCAGGTTCGTACCAGCGCCGAGCGCACGCACGCCGTCGCCGAGCGAGCTGGCGTGCGAGAGGGCCGGCGCGAAAGCGCCGAGCGCGGCGAAGGCGGCGAAGGTGGAGAAAGCGCCGGCGGCGACCAGACGCGTGCGGCACAGCGGCGACCGCGGCAGCAGGGATGATGTTCTGGACAGCATGTCGTGGGCCTTGCGACCGCGCGGGGCGGACGTCGCAGGCAACAGGTTGGGCAGCGGCATGGTGGTTCCGTGAGTAGGCGCGTCGCTCGCACGAGCGATCGGGTCAGAGTGGGTTGACATCGGCAGGGTGGACAGGACAGTCATCGTGAATCGCTCCGGCATCGGGTCAGAGTGCATGGCCGAGCGCGGCGGCGTCCGGATCGAATTCGCTGACCGTGCGCCCGCACAGGGCGTCGACGATGCGTTGCGAGGCATGACCGTCACCGTACGGATTGAGGCGGCGCGAGAACGACGTGTGATACGCGAGGTCGTCGAGCAGGCGCGACACGCCCGCCACGATACGCTCGCGATTCGCGCCGACGAGCGCCACCGTCCCGGCGGCAACGGCTTCCGGACGTTCGGTCACATCGCGCATGACCAGCACCGGCTTGCCGAGATACGGCGCCTCTTCCTGCACGCCGCCGGAGTCGGTGAGGATGACGTAGGCGCGCTGCATGAACCACACGAAATCGACGTAATCGAGCGGATCGATGAGGTGCACGTTACTGAAGCCGGACAGCTCGGTCATCACAACTTCGCGCACGGCCGGATTCAGGTGCACCGGGTAGACGATCTGGATGTCGTCGCAGCGCGCCAGATCCGAGAGCGCGGCGCAGATGTTGCGAAAGCCGTCGCCGAAGCTCTCGCGACGGTGCCCCGTCACGAGCACCATGCGGCGCGAGCTGTCGAGCCACGGATAGCGTGCGGCGACGCCGCGCGCGAGCGGCGAATCGTCGCGCAGGCGCGCGGTGAGCGTGGCCAGCGCGTCGATCACGGTGTTGCCGGTCACGGCGATGCGGCCCTGCAGGTTTTCGCGCAGCAGGTTCTCGCGGGACGTGGCCGTCGGCGCGAACAGCCAGTCGCCCACGGCGTCGACCACGCGACGGTTCATTTCTTCCGGGAACGGCTTACCCAGGTCGCCCGTGCGCAAGCCCGCCTCCACGTGCCCGATCGGAATGCGGCGGTGGAACGCGGCGAGCGCGCACGCCGACGCAGTGCTCGTATCGC
The DNA here is from genome assembly GCF_000815105.2 of Pandoraea pulmonicola. Taxonomy (NCBI): domain Bacteria; kingdom Pseudomonadati; phylum Pseudomonadota; class Betaproteobacteria; order Burkholderiales; family Burkholderiaceae; genus Pandoraea; species Pandoraea pulmonicola. Next base: position 5,338,815 of record NZ_CP010310.2, read on the forward strand.
CGTGCACCAGCACGTAGTCGGGCTTCTCTTCTTCGAGCACGGCGTCCACGCGGGCAATGGCGCGCGAGAACAGCCCGTTGAGCGTCTGGTTGGGCACCATGACTTCGAGGTCGTACCTGGCCGTCAGCCCGAAGAGCGACATGACTTGGTCGAGCATCTGGCGATGCTGGCCGGTCACGCAAACCACACTGTCGATGCCCGGCTCACGGTCGAGCGCGGTCACGAGGGGCGCCATCTTGATCGCTTCGGGGCGCGTGCCGAAGATTGACAGAACTTTCATCGTTATTTCTTCTGAACGGCGTCTGCTCGCGCCATACGGGCGCGCAGGCTTATCTCGCCCCGGGACATCGGACAGGGGCTGGCTCAGACATGAGGACGGAATGGCTGCAGCGACGCTCCGACTATTGTGTCGGTATCCGATATATTGACATCGGTCGTCTGCGCGACGAAGACCCACTGACGATACCGACCGACGAGGTCGGGATCGAACTACCCCCTCTTGCCACCTCATTCTTCGCTGCAAATCACGCGTTTTTTCGTGGCAGCACAAACTAGGTTGGGCGAATGGTATAGACCCACCGTCCCCATACAGTCCCCCCAGGGGGGACGAAAGGAACATTGTGGCGTACGAACAACAACGAAAAGCCGATGAAATCGTGGGCTCGGCCTGCGCGGCGTCGAGGGAAGCGCCCCGGGGAAGAAGGTTCGGAATGCGCGGAAGTCTTGAGCTGCAACGCTTCAGCGGCGAAAGAGGGGGATCTTGTCAGAATGGCATCGCATCATGCGAACGATGTAGTTCCGCAGCGTTGCGTCGTGCGGCGCGAGTCGATGGGAATGCCATCGTGGATGGCTGTCACATCCACGACATTTTGTGTGCGCAGGTGGGCCGTGATCGCGAAAGTGGCTTCGCATCGCGTGAGAATTCCGGTCGGCGGCGCCAACCGGCGAATCGAGGCCTGACCCGGAAGGTAAACGCAAAAGGCCGGATGTCGTGAAGACATCCGGCCTTTGTGTGCGTTTTGCGTGCGTTTTTGTGCGTTTTGCCGAATCCGACGCCGGCCGGCCGCGATGTGTCGATGTCACACCGATGCCGTTGTGATGGCGTCCCCTAGGGGATTCGAACCCCTGTACTCACCGTGAAAGGGTGATGTCCTAGGCCTCTAGACGAAGGGGACGGAAACCGTCATTCGTTTGGTGGAGGTAAGCGGGATCGAACCGCTGACCTCTTGCATGCCATGCAAGCGCTCTCCCAGCTGAGCTATACCCCCCGCGCGAAGAGGCGTGACTATAGCGTGTTTGACAGCGGCGGGCAACCGCTTTCTGGCGGCGCGGGCCCGCCGCGGCCATCACAGGAATTTCGTCGGCCAGATGATCGTGCGCCACATGTGCGCCGAGGGCGAGCCGTCGAATCCCAACCCTTCCTTCGGCTGCTTGAAATGGCGGCCGATGATGTCGATGAACGGGTCCCAGCTCACCTGCGCGTTCGGATCGAACGAATAGATGTCGTTGAGCGTGATGAGCCGACTCGTCATGTACCACTTGTGGTTGCGCGCGTACTCCCAGTCGGCCTTGACGTAGTCCTCCGGCGCGTAGTCCGCGCCGAAGTAGCGGATGTACGCCTCGGGATAGTCGTAACCGACCGAGGCGTCCGGGAAGAAGCGCAACGCCTGGTGATAGCGGATCGCCCAGCTGACCTCTTCGTCGACGTATGGCGCGATCAGTTGCGCGCCCCAGTAGCCGTGGTCGGCGCGAATGAAGCCGGACACGCTGATGTCGTGCAGCAGGCAGGCGAGGATCGTCTTCTCGTCGTGCCCGGCCTTGAGCGCATGTGTGGCGCTTTGCAGCAGATGGTTCGCCGGCGCGAAACGGTGGCGGAAGAAGTCGAGCAGCGTGGGGCGCTCCGGCATCTTCCGCAGGCGCGGATCGTCGCCCATCAGGAAATGCCGGGGATCGGGCTTGCCGCCGGACGGCGGCATGATCGGTGCGGTCGGATCGCGATCGCCGGACGTGAACAGCACCGAGCGCACGATCTTGCGGTCGAGCTCCTCGATCATCCGGTGTTCCAGCGCGTCGGCGCGCGCCGACAGGCTCATGCCGGGATGCCCCGGCGCATTCGTGGTGGACATGTCCTCTCCTGAACGAATCGTGCAGACGGCGCTCAGCGCCGCGGGGCGCCGGCGAGCGTGGCGGCAGGCCCCATCGGTCCCATCGGCGGCAGCACAGGCACGCTCACGGCGCGCGTCTCGGTGTAATGCTTCAGGCCTTGCGCGCCGTATTCCCGGCCGATGCCCGACTCCTTCGTGCCGCCGAACGGCACGTCGTACTCCACGCCGACGTGGTGATTGATCCAGGCCGTGCCCACTTCAAGCCGCTGCGCGATCGCGCGCGCACGCGCCGGATCGGCGCTCCAGACCGAACCCGACAGCCCGAAGCGCGTGTCGTTGGCGCGGCGCACGACGTCGTCCACGTCGCTGAACCGGATCACCGGCAGCACCGGACCGAACGGCTCCTCGTCCACGAGTCGCGTGCCCTCGGCGATGTCGGCGACGATGGTCGGCGCGATGAAGTAGCCCGGGCGCGGCAGGGCTTCGCCGCCACACAGGATGCGCGCGTTCTGACGGCGCGTGTCCTCGATCAGCTCCAGCACGCGTTCGTACTGCATGCGGTTCTGCACCGGCCCCATGAGCACGCCGTCCTCGAAGCCCTCGCCGACCTTCACCTTGCGCGCGATCTCGACGAGCGCGTCGCACACCGCGTCGTAGACCTTCTCATGCACGTAAAGCCGCTTGATCGCCATGCAGATCTGGCCGCTGTTGCCGAAGCACGCCCAGAACAGGCGCGGCGCCAGGGCCTTGACGTCGATGTCATCGAGCACGATGGCCGCGTCGTTGCCGCCGAGCTCCAGCGTCACGCGCTTGAGCGTGCCGGCCGCGCTGGCCATGACGCGCTTGCCGGTCGCGACCGAGCCGGTAAATGAAATCTTGTCGATGCCGGGATGCTCGGTCATCCACGCGCCGAGATCGTTGCCCCCGGCGACGACGTTCACCACCCCCGGCGGGAAGTGCTCGCGCGCGATCTCGCCGATCAGCAGTGTCGTGAGCGGCGTGTAGGGCGACGGCTTTAGCACGAGGGTGTTGCCCGTGTAGAGCGACTGCGTGATCTTCGGCAACGCAAGCAGCACCGGCACGTTCCACGGCGTGATCGCGCCGACCACGCCGAGCGGGTGGTATTGCAGTTCGACGTGGCCGCGTTCGTTGTCGCGCAACAGTTCGGGCTTCAACTCGATGGCGAGCAGCCCCTCCAGATTGGCAAATGCGCGATTGAGTTCGTCGTGCGCTCGGGCGAACGGCTTGCCCTGCTCGCGGGTGAGCAGCGTGGCGATCTCGTTGCTGCGCGCCTTGAGCGCCTGCGCGAAACCGCGCAGGCGTTCGCGTCGCTCGGCCGTCGTCGTCTCGCGCCAACTGCCGAACGCACGACGCGCCGCGGCCACGGCGCGGTCCAATTGCTCGCGCGACGCATCCGGGCACGCGGCAAACGGTGCGCCCGTGCCCGGGTTGATGACCTCGAACGAGGCGTCGCTCGGCTCGCCGCGACCGTCGATGGTATGGGTGAAACCGCTTTGCATGTCGTCTCCTCCAGCGTCCTGTGCCGGACGCATTGATAGTGATAGGCGTTGCTACAAATCCAGCACCAGCCGGTCGCCCTTGCAACCGGAGCAGCAGATCATGACGGTGCGGCCGCCGGCCCGCTCGTCCTGGCTCAACACGAGATCGCGATGCTCCGGCGTGCCTTCGAGCACGGCGACTTCGCACGTCCCGCAAACGCCTTCGCGACAAGAATACGGGGCGTCCACGCCGGCGTCGAGCAACGCGTCGAGCATCGTCTGGCCCGGCCTGACCACGACGATCCTGTCGCTGCGCGCCAGCACCACCTCGTATTGCCCGGCGGAACCTTCCGGCGCGCCGGCGCCGCCGAAATACTCGACGTGACCGTGACAGTCCGCGCGGCGCGCCACCTGCGCTTCGAACGCTTTCAACATCGGCGCAGGCCCGCAGCAATACAGGTGCGTGCCCGCGGGCGCCTCGTCCACGAGACGGCCGAGGTCGAGCGCCCCCTGGCCCGGCGCATGGTCGAAGTGCCACTCGACGCGCCCGTACGAGAAGTCACCGCCCTCAAGCCGATCCACGAAGGCAGCGCTCTCGCGATTGCGCGCGCAGTAGTGCAGCGTCCAGGGGCGCCGCAGTGCTTCGAGGCGGGCGGCCATCGACAGCAACGGCGTGACGCCGATGCCGCCGGCGACGAGCACGGTATGGCCCACCCCCGCCGCCGCTTCGTCGAGCGGGAAGTGATTGCGCGGCGTGCCGATCTTCAGCGTCGCGCCTTCGCGCAGGTGCTCGTGAACGAACGCGGAACCGCCCCGGCTCGCCGCATCGCGGTTCACGCCGATGACGTAGCGATGCCGCTCCGCCGGGTCGTTGAGCAGCGAATAGCATCGCGACAACCCGTGGCGCAGGAACAGCTCGATGTGAGCCCCCGCGGTGAAGGGCGGCAGCGTGCCGTCGTCGGGCGCGCGCAGCTCGAACACGGCAATGGCAGCCGTGTGCTGCTCGCGCCGCGCGACGTTGACGATCAGCGTGTCGGTGAAGTCGGACAGGTTCATGAGGCTTCGTGCGTCGGTGTCAGGGGCCGGCAATGCCGCGTCGCAGGTCGACTGTCATGCCGCGGCCTTCGCCGGCAGACGGAAGACGTGACGCGCGTTGTCCTCGAAGATCTTGCGGCGATCGTCCGCGCTCAGCCAGTCGAGGTTGTCGATGAGCGAGCGCACGTCGTCCATCGAACGCCCCGTTGCCGGGTTCACGGCCGAGCCCACCCCTGGGCATTCCGTGCCGAACAGGCAACGGTCGACGCCCACGGTCTTGATCAGCAGCGCCAGCGCCTCTTCAGTGTAGAGCACCGTGTCGAAGTAGAGATTGCGCAGACGCTCCGAGAAGCGCTGGCCATTCGGGCGGCGCAGCGTCGGTGCATCGAAGCGACCGATCTGGTACGGGACCGCACCGCCGCCGTGGCTCACCACGATTTTCAGGTTCGGGAAGTCCTTGAAGACATCCGAGTTCACCAGGCCGAATACGGCGATCGTTTCCTCGTTGATGAAGTGCAGCGAGTACGGCACGCGCTCCGAGCGCGAGCCCGTGCCGTGGATGTGCGCGGGCACGTCGAGCTCGCACAGCTTCTCGTAGAGCGGATACCAGTAGCGATCGCCCAGCGGCGGCGCCTCGGCCACACCGTTCTCGAACGGATCGGGATTGAGCAGGCACCCGGCGAACCCCAGTTCGTTGATGCAGCGCTCGAGCTCCGGCAGCGCCTGCTCGATCGGGTCGCCTGCGGTTTGCGGCAGCCCCGCCACGCCGGCAAACGTGTGCGGAAACAGTTGCGTCTGTCGATAGATGATGTTGTTGCACTCTTCGGTGAACCAGTGCACCAGCTTCGCGGGCTTCTCGGACTGCATCAACTGGAACGGACGCGGCGACACCAGTTGCAGATCGGTGCCATGGTCGCGGATGTAGTCGAGATGTCCCTTGGGCCAGGTTTCCGCGCGGTTGGCGGCGGCGCGAATCTCGTCGTCGGACACGTTGATGCGCCCGCGTCCGTGCGAGCCGCGGCTCGCCAGCAGGCTGGCCTTGTAGGCCCACAGTTCGGTCGGTGCGCTCACGTGGGCATGGCAATCGATGATCATGCTGAACTCCGGTGTCGGGTTGAGACTGGGTTGCGATGGAAAGGATGGAAAAGGAAAGGAGACGTCACGACGGTTGCGTCGGTGCGCCCCGCATGAGCGCGGCGGCGCCGTCGAGCACCGGCACGTCCCGCGGCAACAGCATCGAGACGGGACGCACGTTGTAGCGCGCGCCGTCGTTCGCGCATGCGGGTGCCTGCCCCTGCTCGAGCTCGCGCGCGAGCTTGAGCATCAGCCGGCGAAAACGCACGATGCCGCGGTCGGACGCGCCCAGACGCTCCTGCGAGCGGTCCACGATCGGTCCCATGCTCTCCTGCACGGCGGCATCCTGATTCGGGATGCCTTCGATGCCGGTGAAGTTGGACGTGCGTTGCCGGGCGCGATCGATGCCATAGTCGTTGTCACGGTGCAGCAACGGCCGGTAGCCTTCGTCGACCGGCCCCCAGAATCCCTGGCGGCCGCCGCGAAACGCCATTTCCTCGTCGCGATAGACGCGCGCGGGACTCGCGCTGAACGACCAGGTCCACGTGGTTTCGTCGTCGATCGGCACCCAGGCGTGGCCGTCGTACGGCTCCTGGCTCGACTCGGTGAAATTGCCCACGGGCGGAATCATCGTGTAGCAAGGCAGCAGGAATTGCGTGACGCGCCAGTAGTACGTGCCGGGCTCGGCATGGCGACGCGCGGCGATCACCAGACCGTGCTCGGCGTCGCTCACTTCGAACACCGGATGGCGGTCGGAAGCGTGATAGCGATTGCTCGGTGCGCCGGCAACCGGTTCGGTGCGGCTGTGCAGGAACGAGATATGGCTCGAATCGATGCCGCCTTCGACGGCCTGCGCCCAGTTGCACGACTGCAGACGCTTGGTGGCCGTGTGCTGGCGCTCGGGCAGACGCGACCATTCGAAGTCGGGCAGCGCCGGCACCGACTCGCGCGGTCCCATGTAGACCCACACCACGCCGTTGCGCTCGGCGGTGAGATACGCCTTGATGCGAACGCTATGCGTTTGCGGGTTGTCGTGCGGCTCCGACGGCATCTCCACGCACTGGCCGTTCACGTCGAACTTCCAGCCGTGATAGACGCAGCGCAGGCCGCAGTCTTCGTTGCGGCCGAAGAAAAGCCCGGCGCGGCGATGCGCGCAGTACGCGTCCACGATGCCCACGCGCCCTTCGGTATCGCGAAACGCGACGAGATCCTCGCACAGCAAGCGCAGGCGCACCGGCGCGCCGTCGCACTCGGCGATCTCCTCGGAGAGCAACGCGGGCAGCCAGAAGCGACGGAACAGTTCGCCCATGGGCGTGCCGGGACCGACGCTCGTGAGGGTTTCGTTGTCTTGCCTGGAAAGCATGCCTGCCTCCTTGCAGGTGGGGCCGGCGCGTCGCCCTCTGCGGGGCGTGCGCGACCGATGGCCTTAGTCGGCCGGGTGCCAGAGCACGAAGCCCATGGCGTTGCCCGTGCCCGCCGCCGAGCGGTAGCACGGCACGTAATCGACCAGCTGCATCATCATCGCTTCGGCGTTCGCCGCCGCAATGACCGGCAGCCAGTTCTTCACTTCCGAGGTGCCCGACTGCAGCAGCGCTTCGTCGATGCCGCGCAGGTAAGCGGTGTCGGCCCGCGCCATCGCGTCGAGCAACGCCCGATCGAACGCTTCGTCGATGACGAAATGGCTCAGCCCGCCCGAGGCGATCAACGCGACGCGGGCGTCGTCCGGCCACACATGCAGCGCGTCGCGCAGCGCCAGCCCGAGGTCGACGCAGCGCGTCGCCCGTGGCTGATTCGGCGGATAGAACGTGTTGAGCATGATCGGCACATGCGGCGGCACGCGCCCGTGCATGAGCCGTTGATAGACGAAGCCGAAGGCGTGCGGCATGCCGGTCGGACCCTCGTTGCCGCGTTGCGGGACTTCGGTCGAGAGCGTGATGTCGTGTCCGCGATCGGTGAACGCCGTCGCCAGATGCCGCGCCAGCGGCGCATGCGCCGGATACTCTGTGCGCACACCCGGTTTGATCGCGGCCGACGAGATCGAGATGCCCGGCGGCATCTTCGCCAGACGCGCGGCGCTTACCGGCTCGTCGAAAACGGACTCGCCGCCGTAGAGCCACAGCGCGGGCGTGATGGCGGGCCCGAACACTTCGCGCTGGTCGTTGCCGACGATCACGACGACATCGGGGGCGGCGTCGTGCAGCGCCTGAGAGAGTGTCTCGAGCGCCGTCGCGCAACGCGCCGCGTGCGCCTCGCGCGCGGCCAGCGCGACCTGCGCGTCAAGGTTTTCGCCGGCACGCAGCGACACCAACTCGTCGAAACCGTACGTCCGGCCACGAAACGGATGGGCCGGCTCGGCGTGATCGGCGCGCACGCGCAAGTCCCAGTCGGCGGGCGGTGTGGAAAGCATGGGGCCGTGGGACGTGCCCACGGCCAGCACGATCTTAGCCATGGCGCATGTCCCGCGGCGGCTGCGACGGCAGTTCGGCGTCGACCACGTTGCCGTGCTCGTCGACACGCACGCCCATCGCATCGTGGAACGCGCGCTTCACCGCTTCGGGCTGTCCTGCCTGAAAGGCGTATTCCTTGAGATGCTTGCCGATGATCGGATGCGCCTTGAGTTCGTCGCGCGTCAAGCCGTCGACGAACAGCCGGCGCGCCGCCACGGGCAGATCGATGCGGACGTTCTTCTCTTCGTCGCGCACCAGCCCCTTCGGATCGCGGCCTTGCGCGACGGCATCGAGTTCGTCGAAGAAGTGGCGGCGCAACATGGCGATGCCGCGGTCGCTCGCGCCGAGGTTCTCCCGCGTGCGGTCGGCGATGCGTCCCTGGCCGACCCACGCGACGAAATCCTGGTTCATCACGTGGCTCGATATCCATTGACCGGTCGCCTCGTCCTTGACCGGTCCGTACCATGCCGGAATCTTCTCCTGGACGTACGGCTCGCGCTCGCGCGGCACGCGGTTGAACGCCCAGGTGATCGACAGCGTGTTCTCGTCATCGATCGGTACACGCCATTCAAAGTGGTCGCCCAGGCAAAAGACGTTCGGCCACAACGCCAGACGCCCGACCGCCCACAGCGGATGCTTCTCGTCGGTGTCCTCGCGCACGCGCTTGTAGATCAGGCCGTATTCGAATTCCTCGAAGCCCAGCTTCGTGTGCGTCGGCGCGTAGGGGCCCGTGTCGCCGCGCAGGCGCACGCTCCAGTTCGAATGCATCCATTCGAAGTGCACTGGATCGATGGAGTTTTCCTGGCACTGGAACCAGTTGCACGGCACCTCCGAGATCACCACCTGGCGAAAGCCGTTCGCCCAGGTGAAGGGCTCCCAGGTCGGCACGAGCGGCGCGGGCAACGGTCCCATGTAAGCCCAGATCATCCCCGCCTTCACCTGCACCGGGTACGACTTGATCTTGATGCGATCCTTCAGACGCACCTGCGGATTGGCGATGTCCTCGTATGGCTGCTCGGTGCACTGCCCCTTCTCGTCGTACAGCCAGCCGTGATAGTTGCAGCGCAGACCGCACTTCTCCACGAAGCCGTAGGCCAGGTCGGCGCGACGGTGCGGGCACTGACGATCGACCAACCCGTAGTTGCCCGACAGATCCTTGTAGAGCACGAGGTCCTCGCCGAACAGCCGCGCCGGGCGCACCGAAATCTCGTCGAACTCGCTCTCGGCTCCGATCGGATGCCAGTAACGTCGCAGCAAATCGCCCATCGGCGTGCCGGGCCCGACTTGCGTCAACAACTGGTTCTTTGCCTCGCTGAGCATGGATGTCTCCGTCCGTTTCTTGTGGGATGCGCACCGCTATCGACGATGCATTTGCGCATACTGTATGCGTGTTTATTTTGCATGTCAACGCCCTTTGTCGGGCGAATTGCGTTCCCACGTCTCGCTTCACATCCTGCCGACGCCCCGGCGACGGCGCGAAAACCCGCGGGTTTAGGCGGTTTCGCCTATTGACGAGACACGCTTACAAACATACTGTATGCGTATTATACACCGTTGCACGCACCGTTTGATCGGCATCGAGGTCACTCGGCAAAGCGTGCCCTACGCTGCGACGACCATGTTCCGAACGTCCGATTTTCTGCCTCGTTCCCCATCATCAGCGTCCACCGAATCCAGCGACTCCGCCGTGCCAGCCACCCCGGACCGCTTGCCGGTCACGCTCCTCACCGGCTTTCTCGGCAGCGGCAAGACCACGCTGCTGCGCTCGTTGCTGGGTCACGCCGGCATGCGCGACACGGCGGTGATCGTCAACGAATTCGGTGAAGTCGGGCTGGATCATCTGCTCGTGCAGACGCTCGATGCCCATACGGTGCTGCTCGAGAGCGGTTGCGTCTGCTGTGCCGTGCGCGACGACTTGAGCGAAACATTGCTGTCGCTGCACGCGCAATTGCGCAGCGGCGACATCGCGCCATTCTCGCGCGTGGTCATCGAGACAAGCGGATTGGCCGATCCGAGCGCCGTGGTGGCGATGCTGCTGCGCGATCCCGCCCTCTCGCGACGCTTCGTGCTCGACGCCGTCATCGTCACCGTGGACGCCGTGCACGCGCTTACGCAGCTCGCGCAGCAACCGGAGGCGCAGCGTCAGGTCCTGCTCGCCGATCGGTTGCTCATTACCAAGACGGATCTTGTCGACGACGAGGGGCTCGACGCGCTACAGGCCACGCTGACCGAGCACAACCCCGCCGCGTCCCAGCGTCTGTGCGAGCACGGTCGCATCGCGCCGTCGGAAGTGCTCGGGCTGGGCATGCACGCCGCGCGCCACGTCGCCGAGGACACGCTGCGCTGGCACGATGCCTCCGCGCCGCGCTATCGATCCGTGTGCCGCACGCACGGTGTGCCCGGCGCACAGGATTGCGTCGACTGCGGCCCGCTCCGGCTGATGCCGGGGACCGAGCCTTCGCACCGTTCGGATGTCGTGGCCCACTGCATCACGTTGGAGGCGCCACTCGAGTGGGACGTCATGAGCAGTTGGCTCGGCGCCGTGGCGTTTCATCACGGCGCCGATATGCTGCGACTGAAGGGACTGGCCGACGTGTGCGGAGAAGCCGGCCCTGTCGTCGTCCACGGCGTGCAGCATCGCCTGCATCCGCCCGAGACCCTGCCCGCATGGCCTGCACGGCCCTCGGACGGCGGCCCGACGAACACAGGACGATGCTCGCGCTTCGTCTTCATCATGCGCAACGTGCCGCGCGAAGCCCTGCTCGCACATCTGGCACACGCGCAGTGCGTACCCACATAGGCTATGCGCAATGTAGTATCTTGTTGCCGACAAAACGACCAGGAATCCCATGCCACGAGAAAAAACAGAAACACCCGTCTGGAAACTCGGCCGCGCCGAATCGACCGCCATGCGCGTCGAACGTCAGATCAAGGAGGCATTGCTCGACGGGCACTTCGCCCCGGGTGATTTCCTCGGCTCGGAAAACGATCTCGCCACGCAGTTCGGCGTGAGCCGTCTGCCGATTCGCGAGGCGTTGGGTCGTCTGCAGGCGCTGGGCGTCGTCGATATCCGCACGGGCGCCGGCGGCGGCGCGCGCATCGCCCAGGGCAATCCGGCGCTCTTCTCCGAAGCCCTGGCCATTCAGCTCAAGCTCGTGGGCATGTCGGCCGAGGAGATTTTCGACGCGCAGTTCACGATAGAAGTCGCCGTCGCGGGACTTGCCGCACAGGCAGCCACGGCGGAAGACATCGAGGCGCTCGAAGTGGCGCTGGAGAACGCGCAGGCACTGGTGGGCACGCAGCACGAGTTCACGCAGGCGTCGATGGCGTTTCGCAATACCGTCGCGCATGCGTCGCACAACCATTTCCTCGAAGCGATGATGCAGGCGATCGTGCACGTGCTGTACCGTTCGCTCACGCCGTACACGACCGAGACGGTGGCCAAGGGCGTGATCAAGCGCCACCGCGAGCTGCTCAACGCGATCCGCGCTCGCAACGACGAAGCCGCACGCCAGGTGGTGTCGCAGAACCTCACCGTGTTGCGAGAGAAGTACCTGGCCGCGCGCGACGCGGCGGCGAAGGCCGCGGCCAAGCGCTGACTTCCGGCGCGGGTTCCGGCAAAAAAAGAACCGCGTCCCCCGACGCGGTTCGCAAAACCGGCTCACCCCCAAGCGAGCCGGCACTGCCCGATGGCGAGCGCGGCAACGATCGGTTCGACCGCCGCCCGCTCACAGGAACGCGCCGTCAGCGGTTCCAGCCGTAGATGTCCAGCGACGCTTCGCCCGCCTCCAGCCGCCGGATGATTTCCGCTTCCTTCGCTTCCCGCTCGTGCGCGGCGCTCAACACTGCATCGAGCGACGCCTGCGGCAGCGCCACGACACCGTCGGCGTCACCCACGACCACGTCGCCCGGCTGGATGACAATGTCTTCGAAGCGCACCGGATAGCCGATCCATCCACGCGCGGCGAAGTCCTTGCCGGTACCGCGGATGCACAACCCTCGCGCGAAGACGGGGAAGCCGAAGCGCTCGAGAATCGCGCCGTCGCGCACGCAACCGTCGATCACCAGTCCGCCCAGCTTCCTGGCGCGGCCCATCGTCGACATCACTTCGCCCCAGTAGCCGGCGTCGTAGTGACCTGCGACGCGTACGACCAGCACGTCGCCCGGGCTCGCCAGCGCCAGTGCGCGGTGCAGCCAGAGGTTGTCCGCCGGGGGCGCGTCCACCGTCAGCGCCGGACCGCACACGCGAAACGACGGCGCCATCGGTTTGATCGCCGCCGGCAGCGCGCCGATCTTGCCCGCGGCTTCGTGAAGCGTGGCCACAGGCAGCGCCGCCACGCGCGCAAGGCTGGCAGCGTCGGGTCGCGTGAAGTCGAGGTTGACCGTCGGCAAACGGGCGAAAGGATATTGCGACGTGAGCGATGTGGCGTCCATGCGTCGTCTCCTTAGCGTTGGCGCGTTTGCAGTTGGTGATAGCCCAGTTCCTTGCGCGCGTCGTCGAGTCGCTTGCCGCCGCGCACGGCATCTCGAATGTGACGCTCGGCGGCGTCGATGGTCTCGGCCGCGTTAAGCACCGCGGCCTCGTGCTCCCGCGGAATCACGACGACACCGTCGGCGTCGCCGCGCAGAATGTCGCCAGGATTCACGCGCGCGTTGCCGATGTTGACGGGCACGCCGACCGACTCGACCTGAACGCGATCCTTGCCGGTGCGCATCCAGTTGCCGCGGCTGAAGATCGGGTAGCCCAGTTCGAGCGCAAGCGACACGTCGCGGCAGATGCCGTCGATGACGGTGCCCGCGATGCCGCGTCGATGGGCGATCTCCGTGAGGATGTCGCCCCACACCGTACAGTCCTCGCGCCCGCCGTTGTCGAGCACGAGCACGGTGCCGGGCGGGATGTCGTCGATGTAGTCGCCGACGGTCCCGGGCGGCGTGCTGGCCGGGCCGTATTGCAGCGTATAGGCGCGACCCGCCATGCGGTAGCGGCTGTCGCGTGCTTTGACCTGATGGCATTGCCCGGCGATGCCGAGCCGGTCGAGCGCGTCGCTCAGCGTGGCGGTGTCGAGCGCCGCCGCGCGGGTGACGTTCGTGTCTTGCGGTTGTGTCATGGCATGTCTCCTGATGATGTGTCCGGCGTGTCGCTTGCCGTCGCTTGCCGTGGCGTGCTGCCGCTTGGCGTCGCTTCCCGATGCTCAGGCGGCGGCGTCGTGCAGCATGTGTTCGTAGTTCGCCCCCATCACCTCGGTAACGGGCTGTCCGGCCAGCAGCGACTTGGCCATGGCGGCTTCGCGCGCCGCGATCTGTTCGGCGGCGGCCAGCACGCGGTCGATGTCCGCGGCGCTCACGAAGACCACGGCGCTGTTGTCGGCGATCACGTAGTCGCCGGGCGCGACCGTGAATCCATCCACGTTGATCGCAACGTTGGTGCCCGCTTCGGCAACTCGGCCGCGTGCGGTGCGCGCCGTCAGCGCGCGGCAGAAGACCGGTAGATCGTAGTCGCGCGCCTCGTCGATGTCGCGCACCGGCCCATCGGCGACGATGCCGGCAATGCCGCGCTGCACGGCGGCGAGCGACAGGATGCCGCCCCAACTGCCGGCGTCGAGGCCCGTGCGTTGTTCGACGACGATGATGTCGTCAGCCCCCGCGAGCATCACGGCGGTCGTGCCGAGGTGACGGGGCGCGCCGGTGGAAGGCGGCGCATCGGCCGCGGCGACGAGCTTCACGGTGACCGCACGCCCGGCGATACGGCGCGAGCCCGCGCGCTGCGGCAAATGACTGACGGTGCTGGGCAACCCGAGTTTGTCGAGCGCGTCCGAGACGGCGCAGGCATCGAGTTTTCGCAGCCGCGAGACGGCGTCGGTGCAAGCGTTCATGGCGTGTCCTTGCAAAGTGAGGTGAGGAATCGGAAGCGATCGCGCGTCAGGCGGGCGCCCAGTAGGCGAACGCCATCGCGTTGCCGGTTCCCGCTTCGGTGCGATAGCACGGCACGTAGTCGACGAGCGTCATAGGCCAGTCGAGGTCGTGCATCGCAGCCGCGAGCGGATACCAGCTCTTGATCTCCGCCGTGTTGCCGTTGAAGTACGGCTCGGGAATTTCGGCCAGCGCGGCCTCGTCGCGCGCCGCGAAGGCGCTCAGCACGCGTTGATCCAGCGCCTCGTCGATGACGAAATGCGTCATCCCGCCCGAAGCCAGCACCGCCACGCGCATATCGCGCATATTGCCGGGCAAGCGCTCGATGGCGGCGCGCAGCGCGTGGCCGAAGTCCAGGCAGCGCGCCGCGCGTGGTTGATTCGGCGCCACGCCGACATTGAGGAAGATCGGCACGCTCGGCGGCGGAACGTCGCGCATGATGCGCCGGTAGAGAAAGCCGAAGGCATGCGGAATGCCGTGCTGGCGATCGTCGCCGCCCGGCAGGCGTGCCGACCGGGCGACGTCGAAGTGCGCGTCGCACAGTGAGCGGATAAGGGCGTCCGCCACCCCAGGCGCCCCCGGGTACGTGGCGCCCTCCGGCGGACAATGCCCCGCTTCGGCGATGGCGACGCCCGGCGGCAGACGCTCGACCTGCGCAGGCGTCAGCGGAATGTTCTCGATGCGCTCGCCCGCGTAGACGGTGATCGAGGGCGTCAGATCTTCCTTGAAGACTTCGCGCTGATCGTTGCCGAGCAGAATCACGACGTCCGGCCGCGCGGCGGCGAAGCGCTCGGCGAGCGTGTCGAGCGCGCGCTGGCAGGCGTCGAAACGCGCCTGCTTCGCCTCGGGCTCGATGGCTTCGGCAAATCGCGGCGCCTCGTGTGCACGCGCGGTGAGCAGCGCATCGTAGGACAGCGCTTCGCCGCGAAACCAGTGCTGCGGATTCTTGCGGTCGGCGCCGGCGCGCAGATGCCACATGTCCGGCGGCGTGGCCAGCATCGGCCCGTGCGAACATCCCATCGCAAAAACGATCCGTGCCATCAGCGCGCCTCCCGGCACGGCACCGACGCATGGCGCCAATGCACGACTCCTGCCTGCCTCATGTGTGTCTCCTTATGCCGGCATCCGTGACAAAAAGGGGGATGTCGGTCGAACCGATTGAGCGTCGAATCGCCGCTCAATCAGTATTACTGTATGCGTGTTTTGACGAAGAATAGGCGGGTTGCGTTTGGCTTGTCAACGCCCCGCCGGATATTTTTTCGTCGGGTTTGACACTGATCACAACAGACATATAGTATGCGTGTTATGTCGCGCCGTCCTGTGGACAGGCATTCGTTCATGAGCCGCAAGTCGCGCGCAACACTCACCACGATAACGATACTGGAGACAGACATGACCCAATCCGCGATGGACGCCCGACCGGCGAACGCGCCCCCGCCCGATCCCGCGCACGCCATGCCGGCGGCGCCATCCTCATCCGCCGCATCGAACGCAGCGGCGGCCCAACCCGCGGCCCGCCGCGTCGGTCTGCGCGACTGGTACATGCTGATCGTGCTCACGGCGATCTTCGTGCTGTCGTTCATCGATCGCTCGTCGCTCTCGCTCGTGGTCGGTCCGCTCAAGCAGGAGCTCGGCGTCAGCGACTTTCAGATGAGCCTGCTGCTCGGGCTTTCGTTTGTGGTGCTCTACAGCACGTTCAGCATTCCCGCCGGCTATCTCGCGGACCGGTTCAGCCGGCGCGGCATCATCGGCTGGGCCGTATTCGTGTGGTCGTCGATGACCGTGCTGTGCGGCTTCGCATCGAACTACCTCCAGCTCTTTCTCGGACGCACCGGCATCGGCATCGGCGAAGGCGCGCTGCAGCCGGCGGCCTATTCGATGATTCGCGACACCTTTCCGCCGGACCGGCGCGGGCGCGCGTTCGGCATTTATCACATGGGACCGATGCTTGGCGTCGGTTTTTCGCTTTTCGTCGGCGGCATGCTGCTGAGCGTGTCGCAAAGCGGCGATGTGGCGCACTGGCCGATTCTCGGCTCGCTCCGACCGTGGCAGTTCGTGATCGTGGTGCCCGGTCTCGTGGGTATTCCCCTCGCGCTGCTGATGCTCACGTTGCGCGAACCGGCGCGGCCCGCGAAGCAACAGAGCACGGATGCCCCCGGCTACCGCGATGCGCTTCGCTTCGTTCGCAGCGAGTGGCGTCTGTATGTTCCGCTGTGGGTGGCCGCCACGCTCTATGCCATGGCGATCTCGGGCTTCAACGCATGGTTGCCGACCGTCATCGCGCGCGCTTGGCAATTGCCGCTGCCGAGCATCGGCCGCATGCTCGGGCCGCTGATGATGGTATCGGTGCCCGCCGGGCTCGTCATTCTCGGGGCCGTCATGGACCGGCTTTCGCGCCGCGGACGCCGTGCCGCACCGCTCGAAGTGGCGATGGTTTCGACGTTCCTCTCGTGCCTGGCGACCCTCTTTCTGGCCTTCACGGACAACCATGCACTGGCCGTCGTGCTGTACGTCTGCCACACCTTCTTCGCCAGTCCGATTCCATCGTCCGCCGGCGCGACGATGGCGCAGATCACCCCCGGACGCATGATGGGCAAGCTCTCGTCGCTGTTCTTCCTCGTGCAGAACCTGCTGGGGCTGGCGCTCGGCCCCACGGTCGCCGCCACCATCTCGCACCTGTTCTTCTCGGGTCCGATGGCCATGGGCTACGCCATCATCACAACGTTCTGCGGCTGCACGGCGATCGCCGCCGTCATGTACGGTCTCGTCGCGGTGCAGGTCCGACGTCGAAACTTCGAATAACGCCCCGGGGCGGCACCGCCCCTCGCTGCGCGGCACTGCCTTTCACAGCGCGCCGTCTGTCTTCGGACAGCGGCGCGTTTTCCGTTGCTTTGCTTTGCCTTCCCTCACGCCGGCCATGGCGATCCGTTTCCCCGTCCCCATAAAAAAACCACCGCAAAATTCGCGGTGGTGAAGGTACGACGCCTGATGCCTTCAGGGGATTCGATTCAGAAGCGGTGTCGCAAACCGATACCCACGCCGGTCTGGTCCTTCCCGTTCGGGAATTCGGCGCGCTGCGCTCCGTGGCCGACGCTGTAGTCGACGGTGCCGTACAGCGTGGTGCGCCGTGAGAAACAGTACTCGGCCAGCAACACGTAGGTCTCGCGCGATCCCTTGCCCGCATCGCCGGTCACGCCGTTCACGTTGGTCGCGCGATCGTAGTAGAAGGCTGCCGACAGGGTGAGCGGCTTCGAGACCTGATACGCCACGCCGGCGAAGAACGCGTTGTCCTTGCGCGGGTTCGGGCCGCCGGCCACGCCGCGTCCCGAGAGGAAGCCGTCGACGAAGCCGGTCTTGTCATTGCTGTTGTAGTAGCCGAGCGTGAGCGTGGCCGGCCCCCACTCGTACTTGAGATCCAGGTTGTAGATCATCTGCGTGTTGGCCTGGATGTCGCGGTTCTGCAGCACGTTGGCGGCAATGCCGAACGGTTTGCCCACGTACGCCACCGAGAGCACATAGCCGGAATTGCGCGCCGTACTGCCTGCCACGCCGCCGACGATGTACTCGAGGCCGAACTGGATGTCCTGGTACCGCTTCATGTACTTGACGGCGTTGTTCGCGCCGTTCGGACCGTTCGTGCCGAACACGACGGGCATCCACTCGTTCTGGTCGTAGTTGCCGACGGTGAGCGGATCCCAGCCCTCGATCAGGAGTTCCCAGAGCGGGTTGTCCTGCGTACCCACGGTGAGTTTGCCGTAGTCGCCTTCCAGGCCGACATAGGCCTTGCGGTTGAAGATCTTGCCGTTGCGCTGCGACGTACCGTTATTCAGGTGATAGCCGCCTTCGAGCATGAACAGCGCCTTCATGCCCTGGCCGAGATCTTCCTTGCCGTGGATACCCCAACGGCTTTGCGAGATGGCGCCGTCGGTGAGCGCGAAAGTGCTCTTGTTGTCGCGGGTGGCGCCGGACAGATAGCGAAGGCTCGCATCCGCCACGCCGAACATCGTCACGCTCGATTGCGCGAACGCCGGCGAGGCGATCAACGCCCCGGCGGCCAGAGGAAATGCCCATGTCTTCATTTAATGCCTTCCCCAATGCGCCAACCGCCCTGCAGCGGCCGGCCATGATAGCACCGCCGCGACCTGCGCCACTCGCCGTCCATTCCGCAAACATCGGCAATATATTTCGTATAACTAATTAATTGTCGTGCATCTGCGGATACACCTCTTCCTCGCCTGTCTCCATATCGCTGGCGAAGCCAATGACGGACGATGACGACCCCCGACCGTCCGGCGCGTTCGAGCGCCGCCAGTCTCCCTGTCGCGACTATAAATTTGTATACCTAATTATTTTGATGTATGCTTTCCGTCGTGGCACCCTCCTGAATGGCAAGCGTCCTGCGCGCCGTTGAAGTGATTCGGAGGCGCGGCGCTCCATGCCCGGAGCGTCGCATTTTTCCGAACTCCCGCGACAAGCGATGCCCGCATCGGCACGCACCGCCCGTCTACCGCTACCGCCCGGCTTACTTCGCGCCGGCCGGCTTCACAGCGATCACTTCGATTTCCACCAGCCAGCCCGGGTCGACCAGGCGCGCCGCCTGCAGCACGGAGCGTGCCGGCAGGTTCTGGCCGTTCTTGTCGAAGAACTGGTAGTAGCCGTTCATGAAGCCACCGAAGTCCATCACGTTGTTCTTCGCGGGGTCGCCCACGAGGAATACCTGCATCTTCACCACGTCCTTCATGCCGAGATTCATGGTCGCGAGCAGGGCCTGAATCCGCTTGAGCACGCTCACGGTCTGCTGTTCCGTGTTGCCGTAGCCGCCGCCCTCGAGCTTCTCGGGAACCTGCCCGCTCAAATAGACCGTGGTGGCATTGGCCGGAACTTCGACAGCCAGAGCGAGCGGCCCCGGTGTTTTCGGCAGGTGGCGCACCACCTCCTGCGCGCCGGCCGCGTGCGTCCACCACATGGCGGCGCCCAGCGCCGCGATCTTCCACCAAGCATTTGCTGACATCGTCATATTGCTTCCTGAAGGTTGTTGAAACGATGGCGCGCGCGTGCCCACGCGCGCCGGATTCACCGACGCGTGACTGTCGCCGTGGCTTGCCGGGTACTGCTTCGAACCGGCGTGCCGCGTCATACCCCGCGGCACGCCGCGAACGTCAGTTGCCCTTGGTGCCGCCTTCCGCTTCCTTCGCCGCCACGGTCTTGCGCACGGCCGCGACCTGCTCGACCGTTACCGGAGCCGCGCTGTTGCCCCATTCGCCGCGAATGAAAGTCACGACCGCGGCGATCTGCGTGTCGTTGAGCGACGAATTGAACGTCGGCATGCCGCCGCGTCCGCCGATCACGGTCTCGACGACCTTGGCGGGATCCCCCAGCACGAACTTGGCGCCCTTGAGCGCGGGAAACGCGCCGGGAATACCCTGCCCGCCCGCCTGGTGGCAGGCGGCGCAGTTGTTGCCGAAAAGGGTTTTGCCCGAGGGCGTCTGCGCGTGCGAAATACCGGCCGCAAGTCCCAGCAACGCGATCGACCACAACTTTTTCATTGCCTCACTCCTATACTTTTCTTCTGACTGCCACTGACTTTGCTGCAAAAAACGAAAGTGCGAACTCGCTCGCCTCACGCGTTCAGGCGCGCGTGCAGCTGCTCGATCTGATACCAGGCCGACTCGATGGCGCCGGCCTGCCAGCCATTCAGGTGACTCATGTGCTCGCCGGCGAGGAGCGTGCGGCCCTCGCCCTTGAGCAGACGCGGATACGCGGTACGGCGGCCGGCTTCGCTCCAGTCCGCCCAGCCGCCGAGGTTGTACTTCACGCGATGCCACGCCACCGAGAACGACGACTCCGCCGAATCGCGGTACTGCCCCGGGAACACCTTTTCGCCGGCCGCCAGGCCGAAGTCGGTCCGATCCTTGAGCGACATCGCACTCACCTGCGCGGCCATCGCACCGAAGTTGTAGTAGGACAGCAGCGTGCCCTTCTTGCCCTGCCAGTTCGTGGAGGGCAGCGAGATCAGCGTGGCGCCCTTGATATCGGTCTGGATGTGACCGCCGTAGATGAAGTGGTCCTCTTCCCAGAAACGTCGCTTCATCTGCACGCCCAGCTTGCCGACCGGCTCGTAAGCAACCTGCATGGCGTCCTTGAAGCCATCGGAGAAGTCGGTGTCGATCTGCTTGAGCACCGACAGCGGAATCGTGCACAGACAGAAGTCGCCCTTGACGGTGCGCCCCGCGCCGGTGCGCGTATCCTTGCACTGCAGCACCACACCGCCGTCGGTGTTGCGCAGGCTCACGACTTCGGTGTTGTAGCGGATCATCTTCCTCGTGCGGCTCTCGAAGGCCTTTGCGATGTGGTCCATGCCGCCCACGGCCTGAAGCATCGTTTTCTGTTGCTCGATGTCGTTGGCCGAGCGATAGATGTTGCCCAGCTTCGACTTGAGCAGATCGCCGAACTGCAGCGGATCGGTGAGCACGCCGGCCTGCACGCCCGGGTAGGTCTTGTAGCCGCGCGCCGAGGTGCCCTTGTAGTCGAGATCCTTCTTGTTCAGGTAGCCCTCGTGCACGAGATAGTCGAGCAGCAGCGTCTTGTCGGCTTCGCTCAGTTGATCGTTGAGCTTGCCCGCGCGCAGTGTCTTGGCGAACAGCTCGTCGGTATAGCCGCGCATGTCGGCCTTGATCTCGAACTGGCGCAGGCGCTTGCCCGCGAGCGGGCCGTCGATGTTCTCCTTGTAGACGTAGGCGGCGTCGTTGTCGTTGTTGAAGAGCTCGAGCGGCACACCGAACTCGCGCGTGTAATGCAGCGTGGATTGCTGGCAGAACGGAATGCGCCACGGGCCGTGGTTGATGTATTGACCGTCGTCGAAGTTGCAGACCTGACGCTCGCCGCCCAGCTCCGTCAATTCGAAGCCGCGCCGTGCAGTCTGACAACGGCCGCCGGCGAAGCCGCGCGCTTCGATGATCTCGCACTGGTAGCCGAGCTTCGACAGTTCGTAAGCTGCCGTCATGCCCGCCAAACCGGCGCCGAGAATGACCACGCGCTTGCCGCGGCCGCTGCCCGACAGACGCGGGGGCGACGTGCGCACCGAAGCCAGGTCAACGCCCCATGCCTTCATCGTGGCCAGCATGAGACCGCTGCCGCCGATGGCCAGCGTGCGCATCAGGAAGTCCCGACGCCGCAGTCCGCCGCCCCCGCCTCCTGCTTCCGCCCCTGCGATCGAACCCATCGAACCGAACGTCTTACCCGTGGTGTGCTGCGCGTCTGACATGACTCTCCTCACTCGTGGATGATGCAACCTGTCGCAAATGCCAACGCCGTGCGCGCGATGTGCGAGGGCGCGCCACGGCCTTGCGGACGAGCGCAACCGTCTAGCGCACGCAGCGCTTCGGCGAACGAATACGGGGGAATGTGAGAAGGCTCAGGGCGAGTGGCCAGAGGACCGCATGATGTCTCCTTAAGCGCGAATTCCGGAGCGAGCTCGACGGTCTTGCGCCGTCGTAACGCCGGGTTCTTGTCTTCTCGTGAAACGTCACCCACCGAGCCGGCCGACCGCTGCTCCGGGGGGACGTGCGACCGGTCGAATGCGAAACACGCCGGCACTGCACTGCGGAGCCAATCCTGCTCAGGGGAATCGGGTATGCTTGCTCGCCTGCTGTGCTAGGTTTGCCCGCCACCATAACGACCATACTATATGCGTGTTATGGCTTCGGATATTAGCGTTACTACTTAGCGCTCGTATGCTTGGGGGTTGGTGCGATCAGCATCAGTGGCAGCGCCGCGGCGAGCGCGGCGCGCGAGGAATGGCGCAGCGACTCAGGAACTCAGGTCGCGCCGGCGTTCGCCAGTTCCCGGAAGTTCATCCAGTGCGAACTCACGAGCCAGCCCGCATCGACCGGCAGGCTCACGCCGGTAATCGCACTCGATTCGTCGCACATCAGAAAGCTCACCGCCGCGGCGATTTCATCGGTGCCGACGAGACGCCCCAGCGCCGAGTGCGCCTCGATGGCGGCCGCGCTGCGCTTGCCCGTGGCGAGCTTGTCTTCGAAGATCGGCGTGAGCGTGAAGCCGGGCGCGACGGCATTGACGCGAATGCCCGACGCTCCGAGCTCGCCCGCCGCGAGTTGGGTGAGCGCGCCCAATGCCACCTTCGCCGGGGAATAGGCGTGCAGCGGCAAAGGGCGCAACTCGTTGATCGAGGTGATGTTGACGACGGCTCCCGCACCGGCCCGCGTCATGAGCGGTGCGAAGGCGCGCAGGCAATGCTGCGCGCCGAAGTAATTGACCTCCCACACGCGGCGCTGCATGTCGTCGTCCATGGCAAGCATGGGCGTCACGTCCTGCAACACGCCTGCCACGTTCACCAGACCGGCGACACCGCCGCGCGCTTGCAGCGACGCAGCGAGTGCGTCCACAGCAGCGTGATCGGTCACGTCCAGCGCCGCCAGATGCATCCTCGCGTTCTCGGCGCGCTCGCCGAAAACATCGCGCAGACGCGTCAGGTCCAGGTCCGTCGCCACCACATGCCAGCCGTCATCGAACAAGCGATTGGCCACGGCCAGCCCGATACCACCGCTCGCTCCCGTCACGACAACGGCATGTCGTGCGTCACGCAATGCGTTCAGCGAAATGCGCCTGGGGCGAGCAGGGGAAGTGTTCATACACAGCGTCTCCGTCAGGTTGCGGCATCATTTTATTTTCTAAACCTTCCGTTTAGTTTATCCGCAAGCGCATCGGAGACGTCAAGCTTTTTTTGTCGGCGCCCGGGCACGCGTCGGTTTACCGCCACCCGCCCTGGACCCACGGGCGGTCTTCTTCGCCAGCGTGGGCACGGTGCCGTTCGGTCCGATCAGGCCTTGCATGACGAGGTCGACGTGCTCGCGCACGAAGGCGCGCGTGAGCGGTTTGTGCCCGACGAGCAGGCGGTAGTAGAGCGGTGCGTAGAGGATGTCGAGGACAACGTCGGGATCGCCTGGCTTGATCAGACCGCGCGCGATGGCGTCGCGCACGATCTCCACGCCCTGCTCGCGACGCGCCGAGACGTAGCCGTCGCGAAACGCCTGTGCGATCTCCGGATCGGACTGGCCTTCGGCGATCAGGGCGCTGATCATCGCGCCCATCGGCCCGCAGAATTCTTCCGCCATCTTGAGCAGTCGCGAGAAGATACTGTCGAGCTGCAACTCCTCCGGATACGGCAGCGCCTGCCCGGCCTCGCGCAGGAACGCCGTCATGATGACGGACGCGCGATTGGGCCACCACTTGTAGATGGTCGCCTTGCTCACGCCGGCGGCAGTGGCGATGGCCTCCATGGTCGTGGCGTGCAACCCCTGTTCGAGCAGCAGACGGTAAGCGGCGTCGAGCACGGCGCGCTCCGCTTCGACGCTGCGCTTGCGACCGCGCCGGCCTGGCGGGGGAGATTCGGGATTCGACTGACTTGACATTCGTGGCGCCCAGACAAATACTAAACTAAACGTTTAGTTCATAAATAACGTTACCGCCTTGCCGGACAGGATGCAAATATCCGGTGGCCTTGCCGGCAAGCGGTGCGTTGGCTCGGAGAACGGAATGCTGAAGTCTGACACAGTTTTTTCCTCCTTTGATCTGCCGGCGGCGGAGGTCATCGAGGACACCGGCGTCACACCGGCCGAACGGCGCGTGCGCGAGGACCTCGCCGCCGCGTATCGTCTGTGCGCGCGCAACGGCTGGGACGATCTCATCTACACGCACCTGTCGGCGCGCGTGCCCGGGCCGTCGCATCACTTTCTCGTCAACCCGCTCGGGCTGTCGTTCGACGAGATCACGGCGTCGAATCTGGTGAAGATCGATCTGGACGGACGCGTCGTGGGGCATTCGCCGTATCGCCCGAACGCGGCGGGCTTCGTCATTCACGGCTGCATTCATGCGGCGCGCGAGGACGCCACCTGTGTAATGCATCTGCATACCGAAGCCGGCATGGCGCTGTCCACGCTGGAGGAAGGGCTGCTGCCGATCACGCAGCACGCCATGCGCTTCGTGGGACGGCTCGGTTATCACGACTACGAGGGCATTGCGCTGACCATCGACGAACGCGACCGGTTGCTCGCCGACCTCGGCGACAACGCGGCGCTGATCCTGCGCAACCACGGCACCCTGACCGTCGGACGCTCGGTCGGTCACGCGTTCGTTGAAATGTTCTATCTCGAAAAAGCGGCGCGCGCTCAGTTGCTCGCGCAAAGCACGGGCGCCGCGCTGCGCACGCCGCCGCGCGAAATCGCCGAGTTGACCGCGCATCAGTGGGTGACCGACCTGCGCGGCTCGGGCGACCGGGAATGGCCGTCGCTGCTGCGTCAGTTGGAGCGCGACGGTCACGATTACAAGCAGTGACCGGACCATCGCCGACGGGGTCGATGGAAGATCGATCGGCAGCCGGGCCGTAGCGACGCGCAGCCGCGCGGGAAAGCAGTGGGTCGTAATACAGCTGTGCAGTTTGTGCAGTTGCGAATTTGCGAAGTTGCATCAGGTAGTTCGTATCATGCAGCAGGTAGTCGTCAGCATCCAGAATCAGAACCATGACGGAGACACCCCTTGAACCCGACCATCGCATCACAGGCGAGCCAGCCGGTGGCCGGCGGCGATAACGCCGCCGCCCTCGACTCGCGCATTGCGCAGGAGACCATCGGCCAGCTGTTTCGCCGCATCCTGCCCTTCCTTATCCTCTGCTACATCGTGGCGTTCCTCGATCGCGTGAACGTCGGTTTCGCGGCCCTGCACATGAACGGCGACCTCGGCTTCACGGCCACCGTCTACGGCTTCGGCGCGGGGATCTTCTCCATCGGCTACTTCGTGTTCGAGGTGCCCAGCAACCTGATTCTCCATCGCGTGGGTGCACGCGTCTGGATTGCACGAATCATGGTGACGTGGGGCATCGTATCGGCCGGCTTTGCGTTCGTATCGGGCGAGACGTCGTTCTACGTCATGCGTTTCCTGCTGGGCGTGGCCGAAGCCGGGTTCTTCCCGGGCATCGTGCTGTACCTGAGCCTCTGGTTCCCCGGACGGGCGATGGCGCGTGCGACCGCGATCTTCATTCTCGGCCTGCCGCTGGCGGTGCTCATCGGCGCGCCGCTCTCGACGGCGATCCTCACGTCGTTCCACGAATTCGCCGGGCTGCGCGGCTGGCAATGGATGTTCCTGCTCGAAGGCGGCCTCGCCGTGGTGGTCGGCGTGATCGCCTACTTCGTGCTGGGCAACTCGCCGGACAAGGCCGGTTGGCTCAGCGAGTCGCAGCGCGAATGGCTCGTACGCACGCTGGCGCAGGAGCGCGCCGCGAAGGAACGGACGCGCCAGTACGGCGTGATGGAGACGCTGCTCTCCGGCAAGGTGTTGCTGCTGGCGTTCGCGATCTTCTGCAACATCACGGCGCTGTTCGGCATCACGCTGTGGATGCCCCAGATCATCAAGGGCATCGGTGGCCTGGACAACACGCGGGCCGGGCTGCTCAGCGCGGTGCCGTACGTGTGCGCCGGCATCGCGATGGTCGTCAACGCAAGGCATTCGGACAGGACCGGCGAACGCCGGTGGCACATCCTGGTGCCCGCGGCCATCGGCGCCGTCGGACTGGTGATGGCGGGCAATGCCGCGTCGCCCTACGTCGGCATCCTCGGCCTGTGCATCGCCGCGGCCGGCATTCTCGCGTCGAACATCCTGTTCTGGCCGCTGACGCCCATGTTCCTCACGGGCGCCGCGGCGGCGGCCGGGATCGGTCTCGTGAACTCCGTCGGCAACCTGGGCGGCTTCGTCGGTCCCTATCTGACCGGCTGGGCCAAGGACACCTTCGAGGGCTACGGCGCGAGCATGACCACGCTCGGCGTCATGGTGCTGGCCTACGGTCTGCTGCTCTTCGTGTTCCTGACCATGACCACGCGGCATGCGATCGGCGCCGGCACTGCCGCCACCACCGGGGCGGCACGGCCGGCGTCTCACTGACGTCACAAGTTCGCCGCGCGGCCGAATCGTGCAGTCCGGCCGCGCCCACCTCCCCCACGCTTTCTCCACGCTTTCACCGGGTGTCGGGCGCCGTGCTGCGCGCGGCTTCGCGACATCGTGACACCGCTCTTCGCCATGAACATTGCCAACACGCTCGCTCGCGCGGCCCAGCGCCATCCCACCCACATCGCCACCTATCTCGGGGCTTCGCCGCGGCATGACTACGCCACGCTTGCGCGCCGCTGCGCCGGCATCGCCCAAGGTCTGCGCGAAATGGGGCTTGCCGAGGGTGCGCGCGTGGCGCTGTGGATGCGCAACCGTCCCGACTACCTCGAATGGCTTTATGCCATCTGGTGGGCCGGCCTCGTCGCCGTGCCCATCAACGCGAAGCTGCATCCGCGCGAGGCGGCATTCATCGTTGACGACTCGCAGGCCGCACTGGTGCTGGCCGAAGCCGACGATCTCGACGCGCTGGGCGCATTCGTGCCCGATGAAGTGAAGCGCATCACGCCGGACGACGCACCGATTGCCGCCTGGGAGGCGGCGCCGGCGGACGCGCTCCGTTCGCGCGACAACGACGATCTGGCGTGGATTTTCTACACGTCGGGCACGACGGGACGCCCCAAAGGCGTGATGCTGTCGCATCGCAACCTGTGGTCGATGGCGGCGTGCTATCTGACCGACGTCGATCCGGTCGGGCGCGGCGATCGCACGCTCTACGCCGCACCGATGTCGCACGGCGCCGGTCTCTATAGCGTCGTCTTCATGATGCAGGCGGCCGCGCACGTGTTTCCCGTCTCCGGCGGGTTCGACGCCGAAGAGATGTTCGCGCTGGCGAACGCACTCGGAAACCTCTCGTGCTTTGCCGCGCCGACAATGGTGAACCGGCTGGTTCGGTACGTGCAGGCGTGCGGCGTATCGTCGGCGGGCTTCAAGACCATCGTGTACGGCGGCGGACCATGTATGCCGCCGATATCGAACGCGCCCTGTCGGCGATGGGGCCGAAGTTCGTTCAGATCTACGGACAGGGCGAGTCGCCAATGACGATCACCGTGCTGCCGCGCGACGAGATCGCCGCGACGTCCCATCCGCGCTGGGCTCAGCGCCTCGCCTCGGTCGGGCACGCGCACGCCATGGTGGAGGTCAGTGTGGCGGACGACGCGGGTCGTCCGGTGCCGACGGGCACGCCCGGCGAGGTACTGGTGCGGGGCGACGTCGTGATGCAGGGCTACTGGCGCAATCCGGAGGCGACGGCGAAGACCTTGCGCGACGGATGGCTGTGGACTGGCGACATCGGGATACTCGACGACGACGGCTTTCTCACCCTCAAGGACCGGTCGAAGGACGTCATCATCTCGGGCGGCACGAACATCTATCCACGCGAGGTGGAGGAAGTCCTGCTGCGCGCCGAGGGCGTATCGGAAGTGGCGGTGATCGGCGAGCCCGATCCGGAATGGGGTGAGGTCGTGGTGGCCTATGTCGTCTGCGCGCCCGGTGCGGCGTTCGACAGCACGGCGCTCGACGCCCATTGCCTTGCGCACATCGCCCGATTCAAACGGCCCAAGCGTTACGTGAGTGTGCAATCGCTTCCGAAAAATCATTACGGCAAGGTGCTGAAGACCGCGCTGCGCGAAACGAAGCGTTGAGTGAAGACACACTTCGACCCACCCGCATGCGCCTTGCATGCCTCACATCGCCCCTGTCAAATTCGACAGGATGACGGCGCAATGGATTGACTGCGCACAATTAGTACTCCAGTATTCCGCACACTCGCGCCCGTCGTCACGGGCGCGTCACGGTGGAATACAACTATATGAAAGCTGGCGGATTCCTTTTCCGTCTTGCCATCGTCTTGATGATGGCCGTCTCGGGGCACGCAGCGGCCCAGGTGACCGACAAGACAGTCACGTTTGCAGGTGCGGCCTATGGCGGGGACGCCGCCAGCATCGACAAGCGCTTCCCCTACTCGCGCGCCTACGAGGCCGGACTGAAGGCGTCCGGCGACTCGCCGTACAAGCGTCTGCTGGCGGCCGTCAATCAGAGCCCGCCACAACACTTCAAGCTCACCACCGGCCCGATCGACCAGCTCAAGGGACGCGATCAGGCGCTTGTCGTGTCGCTCGTCGTGAATTCGGAGACGGTGTCCGTCGAACGATTCGGTGCGATTCGCAAACTGTTCGTTCTGCTGCGCGGCCAGGTGCTGTTCTTCGATTTCAAGTCGATGACCGTGCTGCGCTCCTATCCGGTGAGCTTCGGCTATGTCGACAATCTCGATCACGAGCCGACACGCGCCGAAGTGCTGGCGCGCGTGCGCATGGTCTACGAGGGCGCCGGCGACAAACCGGGCCTGTACACGCGCTTCGCCTCGGCGGTGAGCGCGGCGCAGTTGCCGGACCAGGCACCGCGCTACCTGCAGGTCACGCACGTGGACGTCACGCCCGAGGCGGCCGCCGTACTGCCCGAGTACCTCAACGCAACGCCGGGGGCGGCACAGACGTGGGTCGCCGACATGGTCAGCGAAGCGATCTCCACGCGCGTCGGCGTGCCCGTCGTCCCGTACTCCAAGGGCTACGCGATCGGCAACGTGATGTCGATGCAGGTCATGGACGGCACGGTCTTCAATCTGAAGCTGCCCCAGCCCGATTACGAAATCGACGTTTCGCTCAAGAACTTCAAGAAGATCAAGTACAGCGAAAACGCGGTCGGCACCGCCTATATCTATGGCAGCTACGCGGACATCTCCATTCGCGAGCCGCTGACCAATGCGACCTACCTCAATACCTCGCTCAAGAACGGCGAGGTGAAGCCGGTGCCGGCGTCGCAGACGTGGGTGGACGACTTCCCCGCGTACTACGACTCGGTCAACGGTCTGTTCGTGAAGCTTTCCGAGTCCATTGCCGGAAAGGACACGTCATGGGTGAAGTCCGCTGCGTCGGCGTCGGACATCTCGTCACAACTCGACAAGACGATGGGACTGATGAAGCTATGCAAGTGATGAAGAAACTGATTTTGCTGTTCGCGGCCGCGATGTTCGCGTCGACGGCGGCAGCCCAGGTGCAGCAGGCCCGCGGCAAGGCGACCGTGACGTACGAGGGCTGGTCGATTTCACGCGAGGACAAGGCGCGTGCCCTGTCCGCCGCCCAGATGAAGGCCGTGGAGTTCTACTACGCCGAAGCGGGCGAAGCCGAATCGGAGAACTTCGACGCCATCCGCCAGAAGATTCTTGCCGAACCGGACCGCTACATTCTCGACTCGACGATCCTCGCCGAAGACGAGAACTCGGACAAGAAGCAATACACGGTGGCGGTGCGCGTGTCGCTCAACGTGGCCAATCTGCGCCTTGCCGTGAAATCGAACTCCGCCGTCGCCAAGGGCGGCCCCGCCGGGCGCTCCCCGCTCGCCTTCATCTTCGTCTCGCGCGAAGTCGGCACGTCGCGCGCCTATGACGACCGGGTGTACAAACGCGTCGACGGCAAGGTCGACGTCAAGGGTCAGGTCAACGTCTCGGAGCAAGGCACCGAGGGCGAGAACATTCGCGGCAACCAGGTCGGCACCCATGCGTCGTCCAGCACGAAGATGTCGGCCTCGATGCAGCGTTCGGCATCGATCGAAACCGGCGGCAGCACCACCCGTCGCGCGACCGATACGACCTACCGTCTGATTCCGAGCGCGAACCTGTCGCAGGTGTTCACGTCGACGTTTGCCAAGGCCGGCTTCAAGGTCAACGAAGCCGCGCTGGTCGAGCCGTACACCGGCGGTCAGTTCAAGGTCGCCAACGTCGAAAACGACTACAAGACCGGCATGGATCTGAAGCCTGCCACGCTCGCGTCGATGGTCTCGGGCATGCGCGTCGCACGCATGGCGTACATCGCGCTGGGCACGCTCGACGTCGGCCTGGCCGATCGCGATCCGAACTCCGGACTGATGCGCGTGGCCGTCACGGTCAACGCGAAACTGCTCGACATCGGCCAGACGATCCCCGACACCATCGCCTCTGTCGGCCCCGTGCAGTACGCCGGCACCGGCCCGACCGAAGACGAAGCACGCACGAATGCGCTGCGTCTGGCCGCCAACAACGCCTCGCGCGAATTGACCAGCCAGATCACCAATCTCAGTTTGCGTTAATTGCACGACTTACCCTCCCTCCTGAAGAAGAGAAAGCAGATCATGAAGAAAATCATCGCTTGTGCCGTCGCCGCCGCTCTGGTCGGCGCCTCCGGTGCCTCGTTCGCTCAACTGGGCGGCCTGACCAGCCTCGTGGGCGGTGGCAGCAAGTCGAGCGAAGGCTCGGCCGATCTTTCCGGCCAGCAAGCGGCCCTGGTGAAGAACTACGTCGCCGCCAACGTCGACGTGCTCAACGCCAACGCCAAGATGGGCGAAGCGCTGGGCCTGAAGACGCAGGCCGAACAGGCCGAAGCCGTGATCGCGCAACTGAAGTCGGGCGCCACCGACGACAAGGCCGCGGCGTCGAAGGCTGCCACGGCCGTGGGCGACACGAGCGGCGCCATCGCGGCCAAGCTCAAGGAAAAGCCGGTGCTCGACGATGCATCGAAGAAGACCTTCGCGCAGGGCCTCGGCCATCTGGCGCTCGGCCTGGTGCACTACGTCGGCATGCGTAACGACGTCACGTCGATGGGCAACAACATGAAGAGCGCCTCGCCGATGGCGCTGACTTCGCTGGGCGGCGCCGCTTACGTGGTGTCGAACTTCCCGGGCTCGGTGACCGAAGCCGGCAAGGCACTCAAGAACGCCGTCGACTTCGCACGCAGCAATGGCATCGAAGTGCCGTCGGACGCCACCAAGGCACTCGCCGCGCTGTAAGCCGGACCACAGAACAACGACATGATGCGTAACTCGCTCACGGGGGCCCTCGCGGCCCTCTTTTTTATTGCCGGCTGCTCGCAAAAGGCAGCCGAGCCGCCCCAAGCCACCGCCTCCGCGCCGAGCGCCGCGGCGCCGGTCCCCGATGTGGGCAAGGTCGAGTCGGAGAAGACGACCGCCACCGGTTTCGGCAATACGGCCGGAGAAGCCATGCTCGAGGCCATGAAGGTCGCGCTCCTGCAGGTCAACGGCGCCGTCATGCAGTCGGAGAGCGTGGCGGCCAAGTATGGGCTCGACGTCAGTCTCAATCAGGACTCGGCGTCGCTGCGCGCAAGCGCTTTCGCCGAAGTGGTGGCGCAGCGCTCGGGCGGCGTCATTCAACGTTTGCGCGTGGTGAGTCTCGACGAACCGGGAGTGTTGACGAAGCGCTACAAGGCCACCATCGAGGCCGACATCGCGAAGTTCAAACCGTCGGCCGACATGCAGAAGCTCAAGGTCGTGGTCGGCCCCGTCGTGTTCGCACAGGCGACGCTGCCGATGGGCGACGCCAGCGTGCCGTCGCGCCAGGTCGCGGCAACGCTGCGCCAACGCGTGAGCGACGCTCTCGTGCAGACGGGCCGCTTCGCCGTGCTCGATCGCGAGATGAGCCCCGAGATCGAGCAGGAGCTCGACATGATCACGTCCGGCCAGGCGCCGAGCGCCGAACTGGCGAAGCTCTCCCAGGCCGCGAGCGCCGACCTCGTGTGGAGTGCGCGTGTGAGCGCGTTCAACTACACGCGGCATGCGCGTCAGTTGCGCACCAGCGATCGCGAGCTCGTGAGTTATTCGGGCGGTTGGGCACTGTCGCAGAAGATGGTGAACGTGGCGACGCGCCAGGTCTCGGCCGCAAGCAGCCTGAGCGCCACGCTGCCGGCAACGGCACCGACGACGCTCGGCACCGGCGTGGACAGCCAGCGCATTCTGACCGACATGACCGACCAGGCCAGCAAGGCCATCGTCAGCGCCATCCTGCAGGCGACGTTCCCGATCACGGTCATCTCGCGCGACGACACCAACGTGGTGGTCAGCCAGGGCGGTCAGGCGTTGCGCGAAGGCGGCCGCTACGCGGTCGTCGCGCTGGGCAACGAGTTCAAGGATCCGCAAACGGGGCAAAGTCTCGGACGCGCCGAGAACCCGTGCTGCGAACTGGTGGTCGAGCGGGTGACGCAGAATCTCTCGTATGGCCACCTCGACAACGTTCGCGGCAATCTGAATCTCGATACGCTGCCGATCGCCGGACTCCAGGTGCGCGGCGAGATCGCGGGCAAGCCGGCACAGGCGAGCGCCCGCGGCGATACCCAGGTCGCGGCGCAAGGCTCGCAACCGGCGCCGGCCGCGAAGGCCCCCAGGAAGAGCGCACCATCGGGCGGCGGCCAGGCCGCCCCGGCGAGCGCCCAGGACGACAAGTGGTAAACCGTCTGCGCGCCTAGTCCGAGTCGATGCGTTGAGAACCGCCGCCCCGCCAGGGACGGCGGTTTTCTTTTTTTGACTGTCCGGTCGACGCAACGGTGTTGCCTTCCCCAGCCTCGCCCTATCGCTCTATCGCCCTATTGCCCTCACGCGAACATCACGCGACGCGAGTAGAATCCGCATCGCGCGGCAGCATGCCGCAGCCTTTGACGGGACATCCTCATGAAGACAATCGTTGCGCTGGCGTTGATGGTCACCGCGAGCTGGGCGCATGCCGAGAAGATCGGCGACGTCAGCACCGCATTCAAGCTGTTGGGACCGGATCACAAGATCGTCGTGGACGCCTACGACGACCCGAAGGTGCAGGGCATCACGTGCTACGTTTCACGCGCCAAGACAGGCGGCATCAAGGGCATGGTCGGGCTGGCCGAGGACAAGGCGGAAGCGTCGATCGCCTGCCGTCAGGTGGGACCGGTCGCCTTCGGCAAACCGCTTCCCCAGGAAGAGGAAGTCTTCTCGGAAGGTCTGTCGCCGCTCTTCAAGAAACTGCGCGTCGTGCGCATGGTCGACAAGGCGCGCAACACGCTCGTCTACCTGACGTATTCCGACAAGCTCATCGACGGTTCGCCCCAGAACAGCGTGACCGCCGTGCCCATCGACCGCGCCACGCCGATTCCCTCGAAATAGTCGCCGACCGGCGGGAGTCAGGCGCGCAGCAAACCGAATCGCTTCAGCTTCCGGTAGAGCGTGTTGCGGCTCACGCCGAGCTTGCGGGCCGCGGCGCTCACCTGCCCCTGGCAGGCGTCGAGCGCCGCGCGCAGCGCCTGACGTTCGGCCAGTTCCAGCGGCGCATCCGCGCTCACCGTCGGCGCGTCGGTCCCCGGCGGCGAGGCATCGGCCTCGCGCAATTCGTCCGGCAGATCCTCCAGCGTGACGACACCGCTCTCGCAAAGCGCCACGAGCGTGCGGATGACGCTGCGCATCTGACGCACGTTGCCCGGCCAGGCATAGGCACACAGCCGATCCTGTACCGCTGGCGTCACACTGAGCGAGCCGTCCGTCCGCGCCTGTGACAACAACCGTTGAATCAGGTCGATCTTGTCCTCGCGCTCGCGCAATGGCGGTATGTTGACCTCCAGACCGCTCAGCCGGTAGAACAGATCCTCGCGGAATTGCCGCTCCGCGATGCGTTCCGACAAATCGCGATGCGTCGCGCTGAGAATGCGGATGTCGAGCGGCACCGGCTCGCCGCCGCCCAGTGGCACCACCATCCGCTCCTCCAGCACGCGCAGCAGCCGCGTCTGCATGGCGAACGGCATATCGCCGATCTCGTCGAGAAATAACGTGCCGCCGTTGGCCTGCCACAGCTTGCCGTTCATCCCCTCCTTGCGCGCCCCGGTGAAGCTGCCGCCGACGTAGCCGAACAACTCGCTCTCGATCAGCGATTCGGGAATCGCCGCGCAATTGAGGGCGACGAACGGGCCGTTCGCGCGAGCACTCGCCGCATGCACCGCGCGCGCGAAGACTTCCTTGCCACTGCCGGTTTCCCCGCGGATGAGTACGGGAACGTCGTGCGCGAATACGCGGCAGGCGCGCGAAAACGCTTGCGCGAGCGCCGGGTCCGCAAACGGTTTCGCCACCGCTTGCGCCGCGGCGTCCGGGAGACCGTCGGTGCGACGCGTCGCACGGATTGCCGCACGCGCGGGCGCTCGCACCATGGCGAGCAACAGTTCGCTCGTGTGGGTGCGAATCGGCCAGCAGGTGCTCGGTGCGGGATGTCCTTGCGCGAAGAGAGAATCGAGCGTGGGCGCGAACCATCGATCGATGCGCGAGCCGACGATCTCGTCGCGCGCGATGCCAAGACGATTGAGGGCGCTCTGGTTCGCGGCGAGCACGCGTCCCGTGTCGTCGAAGGCGATCAGCGCCTGCGCGAAACCGCCGAGGTGATCCGCCTGCTCCTGCAATTGCAGCAGCCACTCGTCGCGATATTGCTGAAAGAAATACTCGCTCTCCACGACCTTGGCGCTGAGATTCACGAGGGCGAGCGTATGGAACTGGCTCTGCCGGGTGACGTCGGCGCTCGTGGACGACACGTCGATGACGGCGAGCAATTCGCCCTGCGGCGCGAACACCGGACTCGCGGTACAGGTGAGCGGCGTGTGCAGCGCACGGAAGTGATCCTGCTGGCAAATGATCACCGGCGCGCGTTCGACCACGCAAGTGCCGATACCGTTGGTGCCTTCGCACGACTCGCTCCAGTCCGCCCCCGGCCACAGGCCGGCGCGATGAAACGCATCGCGCGAGCGCTCGTGCAGGCGCGAATCGACGATCACGCCGTCGGGGCCGGTGAGCAGCACGGCCTGGTCGGGATGCGTCAGTTGGCGTTGCAGGCGTTCGAGCACGGGCATCGACACGTGACGCAGACGTTCCATGGCATTGCGCCGCTCGCGAAGTTGCGTCGACTCGAGCACGCGTGGCGCCATGCGTGCGCCCGGGTCGAGCGCATGCTCGTCGAAGCAGCGGCGCCACGAACTGGCGATGTTCGGGTCCGTCGCCGCGACGGCAGACGTCATGTCGCCCTGAACAACGTTCAACACGCGGCGTGCGTGCGCGAATTCTGGAGTCGCTGGCATTGGTCGTCTCCCCCTGCCGGATGGTCTCGTAGTCGTTCCCCGAAGCATCTCCCATGCCGGGGAGGAACGCAATGCGGGAAATCAATCGCGCAGCGCGCGGCGATTGCCTGTCTCACGCCTGGGACAGGCGGTGTCACGGGTGGTGACACACCTGTCACGGATTCGATACACGTTGCTTGCCCGCATGCAGCGGCGATGTCCGTCCAGACGGCATTCGGCGCGGGTGGCCCGCGAATTGCTTACCGGTCTCGCGTGGCCGATGCGCCACCGACACGACAATATCCGGAGACACGACATGCGATACGCCCCACCCGGCACGCCCGGTGCCCTGCTGTCCCTGCAACCCCGTTACGAAAACTACATCGGCGGCAAGTTCGTCCCGCCGGTGGAAGGACGCTACTTCACCAATACGTCGCCGGTCACCGGAGGCGTCATCGGGGAGTTTCCCCGCTCCGGCAGCGCCGACATCGAACTGGCCCTCGACGCGGCGCACGCGGCGGCGGCCAAGTGGGGCAGGACGTCGGTGCAGGCACGCTCGCGCATTCTGTTGCAGATCGCCGATCGCCTCGAAGACCATCTCGAGCGCTTCGCCGTGGCCGAGACGTGGGACAACGGCAAGGCGGTGCGTGAAACGCTCGCCGCCGACCTGCCTCTCGCCATCGATCATTTCCGCTACTTCGCCGGCTGCATCCGTGCGCAGGAAGGCACGGCGGCGGAGATCGACGAGCACACCGCGGCCTATCATTTCCACGAACCGCTGGGTGTCGTCGGTCAGATCATTCCGTGGAATTTCCCCTTGCTGATGGCCGCGTGGAAGCTCGCGCCGGCGCTCGCGGCAGGCAACTGCGTGGTGCTCAAACCGGCCGAGCAGACGCCGCTGACGATCACGCTGTTCGCCGAGTTGGTCGGCGATCTGCTGCCCCCGGGCGTACTCAACATCGTCCAGGGTTATGGCAGAGAAGCCGGCGAAGCGCTCGCCACAAGCCGCCGCATCGCGAAGATCGCCTTCACGGGATCGACGCCCGTGGGCGGACAGATCCTGTCCAAGGCCGCGGCCAACCTGATTCCAAGCACGGTGGAACTCGGCGGCAAGTCGCCGAACCTCTTCTTCGACGACATCATGCGCGCCGAGCCGGAATTCATCGAGAAGGCCGCCGAGGGGCTCGTGCTGGGCTTCCTGAACCAGGGCGAAGTGTGTACGTGTCCGTCGCGCGCACTCGTGCAGGAGTCGATCTACGAACCGTTCATGGAGGTCGTGATGGCGCGCGTGGCGCGCATCAAGCGCGGCGATCCGCTGGACACGGAAACGGCAGTCGGCGCGCAGGCATCGCAGCAGCAGTTCGACAAGATCCTCACGTATCTCGATCTCGCTCGCAAGGAAGGCGCGCAGGTGCTCACCGGCGGCGGCATCGAGAAGCTGGACGGTCCGCTCGCCTCGGGCTTCTACATCCAGCCCACGCTGCTCAAGGGCGAGAATCGCATGCGCGTGTTCCAGGAAGAGATCTTCGGGCCGGTCGTCGGCGTGACGACGTTCCGCGACGAAGCCGAAGCGCTGGCGATCGCCAACGACACCGAGTTCGGTCTTGGCGCGGGCGTGTGGTCCCGCGACATCAATCGCGCCTATCGCGTTGGCCGTGCGATCCAGGCCGGGCGAGTATGGACGAACTGCTATCACCTTTATCCGGCGCATGCGGCCTTCGGCGGCTACAAGAAGTCCGGCATTGGTCGCGAGACGCACAAGATGATGCTCGATCACTATCAGCAAACGAAGAACCTGCTGGTGAGCTACGACACCCATCCGCTCGGCTTTTTCTGAGCGCCCCTTCTTCACCCTCCACCCTCTATTCGACACCGAGTTTGCAGCAGGTCAAGGACGTATCGCGCTTCGGGTGCGATGCTGTCCTCAGCATCTGCAATGAATCGTGACATCGTCACCGAATCGCGTCCGGCGCCGAAGCGCCCGACGCGCGGGACGGTGCATCCTCCACAAAACCGATAAGGAGCATGACCATGAGCACGACTTTCTTCATCCCGGCCGTCAACATGATGGGCATCGGCAGTCTCGACGAGGCGATCGCCGCCCTGCGGCAGTACCACTTCCGTCGCGCGTTGATCGTGACCGACGCCGGGCTCGCCAAGGCCGGTGTGGCCGAGAAGGTGGCGAAGCTGCTGGCGCAGCAGGACATTCAGTCGGTGACTTTCGATGGCGCGAAGCCGAACCCGACGGTCGGCAACGTCGAAGCCGGGCTCGCGATGCTCCAGCAGCATCAATGCGACTTCGTGATCTCGCTCGGTGGCGGTTCGCCGCACGACTGCGCGAAGGGCATTGCGCTGTGTGCGGCCAACGGCGGGAAGATTGCGGACTACGAAGGCGTCGATCGTTCGAAGAAGCCCCAGTTGCCGCTCGTCGCCATCAACACGACCGCCGGAACCGCGAGCGAGATGACGCGTTTTTGCATCATCACGGACGAAAAGCGCCACGTGAAGATGGCGATCGTCGACCGGAACGTGACGCCGCTGTTGTCCGTGAACGATCCGGCATTGATGGCGGCAATGCCCAAGGGACTCACGGCGGCCACCGGCATGGACGCCCTCACTCACGCGACCGAGGCGTATGTGTCGACCGCGGCGACGCCGATTACCGATGCATGTGCGTTGAAGGCGGTGACGCTGATCGCGCAGAACCTGCGACGCGCGGTGTCGCACGGTGACGACATGACGGCGCGCGAGAACATGGCGTACGCGCAGTTCCTCGCGGGGATGGCGTTCAACAACGCGTCGCTCGGCTATGTCCACGCGATGGCGCACCAGCTCGGCGGCTTCTACGATCTGCCGCACGGGGTGTGTAACGCCGTGCTGCTGCCGCACGTGGAGGAGTTCAACGCCAGCGTGAGCGCGGGGCGGCTGAAGGACATCGCTCAGGCAATGGGAGAAAAGGTCGATGGACTGAGCGACGACGAAGGCGCCAAGGTCGCGATTGCCGCCATTCGCCGACTGTCGAAGGACATCGGCATTCCGGCAGGTCTGACCGAACTCGGTGCGAAGCTGGAGGATATTCCGACGCTCGCGGCAAATGCGATGCAGGACGCGTGCGGGTTCACGAATCCGCGGCGAGCCGAACAAGCCGAGATCGAGGAAATTTTCCGGCGGGCGTTCTGATCGCGTGGGTTGATCGGCCACGGTGACCGGCGCGCTGCGACGCGGTGCGAACGTGGAATCGACAGTAGTTTGAGATTGACGCATTGCCCCTCAGGCACTGGATTCGGATCCGGGGTCTGAGGGGCTAATGAGATGGTCACCCCCACCCTACACGCGGGTAACGCGGTAGGGTGTTTTCATTTTGGAGGGCCATCATGCAAACCGTGACGCTGGTAGGAATCGATCTAGGCAAGCATACGTTTCACCTTCATGGGCAGGATCGGCAAGGCAAAGCCGTGTTTCGCAAGAGGGTGAGTCGCAAGCAACTGGTCGAGTTTTTCGCGACATTTCATGCTTGCACGGTGGTCATGGAGGCGTGCGCCGGAGCCCATCATATGGCCCGGCAACTTGCGGGCTTTGGGCATCAAGTCAGGCTCATCTCGCCGCAATTCGTGCGGCCTTTCGTCAAAAGCAACAAAAACGACTTCGTGGATGCCGAGGCGATTTGCGAGGCGGCATCTCGTCCGGCCATGCGGTTTGTGACACCAAAGACCGAATCGCAGCAGACGCTCGGGGCATTGCATCGGGTGCGCGAATCGCTGATTCGGGATCGGACCAAGACGATTAACCAACTCCATGGGTTTTTGCTCGAATTCGGCATCAGCCTGCCGATCGGTCAGGCAGTCATCAGGCGTTTGCCTGCGGTGTTGGCCGAGTATTCGCTGCCGCCACGGCTTATCGCTGTGCTCGAGCGATTACACGCTCACCACAAGTACCTTTGTGAGCAAATCTGTGAAATCGAAAAGGAGCTGACGCGCCAACTTGCCGAGGACGATCTGGGGCAACGTCTGCTGAGCATCCCCGGTGTTGGACCGATCACCGCCAGCGTGTTGGCCGCTGAGATGGGCGATGGCAAGCAATACGCATGCAGCCGCGATTTTGCCGCAGCCACAGGGCTTGTGCCACGCCAGTACAGCACGGGCGGCCGTGCGACTTTGCTGGGTATAAGCAAGCGTGGAGATAAGAACTTGCGGCGTTTGTTAGTGCAGTGCGCCCGAGCATATATGCAGCGGCTGGAACGTCAGACAGGCCGCCTCGCCGACTGGGTGCGCGCGATGCTCACACGTAGGCATTCGAACGTAGTGGCCTGTGCGCTAGCGAACAAGCTGGCACGAACCGCATGGGCGCTGGCCACACACAACACGATATTCGATGCGAGGCCGAGCGCCATGCCAACTTGAGCGCCTACTCCCTAACTATTTTCCGAGAAACACCCACCTGGTTTTGCGACGACTGAAATTGGATGACGTGAACGGCACACCGGCCTGACGAACAACCTGATAAAACAATTGGCTCTTGAAGCCGAGGGGCTTTTTAGGAGTGTCAGGCGCGACTCTCATCGTGGCGCGGGGAGAAACTCCCCACATCGACGCCGGATAGATTTAGGCAAGCCAAACACTGCATCAAATCAGTCTTGCAAAAATGGGGGTGACCATAGATTTTGTTTTTTTGATGCCGAAAGGCGTTGAATGACCTATTTGCCGCTGCGGTACCCCGTCGGTTGCCCTGATGCCGATTCGTTCGCGCCGCCGCACGTCCGCGCTCGCGCCAATGCGGAAAATACCGGAAGCGCGCACATCGTTGCCCGATCCGCTATATTTGCGGCTTACACCCCGTACGTCATGTGACACGGAACATGATGCTGACACACGGGTGCAACATGCGGGCGCCACACAAGACAAAACGAATCGAGTATCAGCTCCAACGACCAGTATTTTTGAGCCACCCGAAAATGAACATCTATCCGGTAGTCCTCTGCGGCGGAAGCGGTACGCGTCTTTGGCCAATGTCGCGCGGCGGGAACCCGAAACAGTATCTGAAGCTCCTGGGCGATCGGACGCTGCTTCAACAGACCGTGGCGCGTCTGCACGCGATTCCGGACGTCACGGCCCCCATTGTCATTGCCAGCAACGATCAGCGGTTCCAGGTCGCGGAGCAGCTTCGCGAATCGGGCGTCGAGCCGCTCTCGATCGTGCTCGAACCTCATGGCCGCAATACCGCACCGGCCATTGCGGTCGCGGCATCGATCGCGGTGCGGCGAGACCCCGATGCCCTGCTGATGGTGCTGCCTTCGGATCACGTGATCCAGAACGAAGCGGCATTTGCGCGAGCCGTGCGCGCAGCGACTGTCATCGCGGCCGACGGACGTCTGGTTACCTTCGGCGTCGCGCCGACGCAACCCCACACGGGATACGGCTATATCCGGCGAGGCGCGCCGATTGGCGGCAATCCGAACGCGTTCGTCATCGACGCCTTCGTCGAGAAGCCCGACATGCAAACCGCTGCGGCGTTTGTCCAGGATGGGGGTTACGACTGGAACAGCGGGATGTTCCTGCTCAATGCGGGGACTTACCTCGACGAGCTCAGACGCCATGCGCCCGACGTCGCCCGGCAGAGCGAGTTGTCGCTCTCGCAAGCGCAACAGGACAACGATTTCCTGCGGCTCGATGCGGCTTCGTTCTCGGCCTGCCCCAGCGTTTCGATCGACTACGCCGTCATGGAAAAAACGGACCGCGCGGCGGTGGTCGTCACGAACGACCTTGGCTGGAACGACATCGGCTCCTGGACGGCGCTCGCCGATCTCGCCGAACGCGACGAGAACGGCAACGCGCTCATCGGCGACGTTCTGGTGGAATCGGTGTCGAATTCATACTTGCGCGCCGAACACCGGATGCTGGCGGTAATTGGCGTGGAGGATCTGATCGTCGTCGAAACGGCGGACGCGGTATTGGTCGTCCACCGCGACAAGGCGCAGGACGTCAAGAAGATCGTCGAAACGCTCAATCGCTCGGGCCGCAAGGAGTCCGTGACGCATCGACGCGTTGCGCGGCCCTGGGGCTCGTACGAAGGTATCGACGAAGGCGACCGGTTCCAGGTCAAACGCATCGTCGTGAATCCGGGCGCGCAGCTCAGCCTGCAGATGCACCACCATCGCGCGGAACACTGGGTGGTGGTCAGAGGCACGGCGCAAGTCACCAACGGGGACGACGTCGTCCTGCTGACGGAAGACCAATCGACCTATATCCCGCTGGGCGTGAAGCACCGCCTCGCCAATCCCGGCAAGATTCCGCTCGAGCTTATCGAAGTGCAGTCAGGCGCCTATCTGGGCGAGGACGATATCGTGCGGTTCGACGATCGGTATGGGCGGGGGTCTGGCTGATCCCGCCGCATCCTGCTGGCCGATCGCACGCGGCTCAGCGCACGGACAATTGTCGATGTCTTCAGTCGAAAAGCACTGGCCATGGACGTTGGGCAGCGGCGGCGAGCCGAAAAAGTTGTTGCCGTGTCGAACCGGCTCGTCGCGGTTCAAGCCACGGTGAAGTTCATGGTGCACTGCAACGTCGGCACGCTTCCCACGGATTGCAGGGCAACCGCGCTGTACTTTCCTGGCGTTGCGATCCGCGCCGTTGTCCGCCACAAGCCGTCTCTCCCGACGATCACCGGGGGAAGATTCATGGCCACCGCCGACTCACGTGCAATGAGCCGAATGCGAATCATTGCGCCAGGCTCTCCAGATCCAGAAAAAAGCACTTGTCCCGGGGGGACATGGCCACCAGCCTGCGGCGCAGAAATCACCACCTTTGCAAAATTTATCTGAACTGGAGTCGTTGTATTATCTTTGATACTCGTCGTCCATATTGTGTGTGATTTTTGATCCACCGCGATCCCATCCGATAAATCTCCAACATATGCCGGTAGGCTCGCATAGTTCGTATCTGTCTTGATGGCGTATAAAAATGATTTGAAAGCGTTGTCTTGGTAAATGACATACAAAATTTGATACGCTTCGTCGACCGCCATACAGCTTATACGACCCACCGGACTTTTCGGAACGTCCAAGGAACCTATGGATGATGTATTGTCACTGGTATAAACGATGGAGATTTCGTCGTTGTCGATTCCCACGTACAGCAGCTGATTTGTCTTGTCGAACACCATCGCCCAAGGGGCTACTCCTATTGGAATCGGATTCCCCTTTGGGGCATATGGCGGCGTGGCGCTCAGAGGAAGGACATATCCTTGAGGATCCTCCTCTCCATAAAGGACGTAGAGTGTATCGTTGGTTTCGTCGACCGCTATGTCACCCGGCTTGACGGATAGATAGATGGGGGACCCCGGAGTTGGTTTTCCGGTCGCCATGTCAATGCAATGTATCTGTGATGCGAAGTAATTGGCGACGAATAATATATTATTCCTTTCGTCTACATCCACGCTTTCCGGGTCAAAACCTACGCTAATATTGGTGCCAGGTGTGTTGTTCTTGGTGTTGATAGGTGTGATGTACCCATCAATGCTTAAAGCGTATAAAGTGCTGTTGACTTTGTTGAGCAACAACCAAACTGGCTCGTAAGCTAAATTGATTTTCTGTCCCGGAGTAAGAGAATCCGTATTGATGGGAGTTATTGTTGTCTCGCCGGAATTGGCAATATATGCAGTGTGGTTAACTTCATCCACCGCGACTCCCCATGGCTCCGATCCAACGGGTATGACTTGTCCGGGGATTAAATTCTTGACGATGCGGCGTGCCTTGTTCGTGGATTGGCGGGACATTAGGTGGCTCCTTTGATGATCCGATCGCGTATTTATCCGGCAGCTTGCCTGACTTCTCTCCTATCTGCGGAACTGGAATATCGGTGATTCACATTCCGGCCGTGCGGCGCCGCGCTTTGATCCCTGGGCACCAACCCGATTTCATGACGCATTTCCTTCGCAACCCACGGCGGGCAGCCGCATTGTGCGCCTTCCTCCCTCGCCCCGGGAACTGTCGATGTTGACAGTTGTGCCCGGGCAAGGCGTATGTCGTAATGGATGGCTGTGCGAGCAAACGGTACTCGATTGCGGCCAGGTGAATCGACTTGGCTGGGGGCATCCTCAACAGGATTGCGAATGGATGTTCGTAGCGATCGGATTCGTCGGCCAACACACCGCCGCGGACGCTCCGGCCACGCATTTCCCGCTTACCAGGACGGGATAACGGTCCCGTTGAACTTGGCGAGGATTAGCTGCTTGATCTTGTCGGACTCGAAGATCTTGATGAAGCGCGCGATGCGCGGGTCGTCCTTGCGGTCGGCGCGGGCGGCCCAGATGATCGCCCACTGCGACGTCTTGTCTTCCAGCAGCAGGGCATCCTTGGGATCGAGGCCGGCCAGTACGCCCTTGTTGAGGTTGACGACGCCGGCGTCGACGTCGACCAGCACGCGGGGCACCTGAACCTCGTCGAGCAGCACAATCTTCAGATGCTTGGGGTTCTCGCTGATGTCGGCCAGACCGACATTGATGCCGGCTCCGGTCTTGAGCTTGATCAGACCCGCCTTCTGCAACAGAAACAAGGCGCGCGCCTCATTCGCAGGATCGTTGGTGATGGCGATCTTCGCGCGATCGGGCAGACGATCCAGCGACTTCACCTTGGCCGAGTAGATGCCGGCTGGCGCCACGTAGCTGGGTTTGATCGACACGATCCTGTAACCACGCGACTCATTCTGCTTGAGCATGTACGGCACGTGCTGGAAGTTGTTCAGGTCGATGTCGCCGGCCTGGGTCGCTTCGTTGATCTGCGTCGGTTCGGTGAATTCGATCACCTTCACGGGGAATCCCTGCGCATTGGCGATCTTGGCCGCCTCCTGCAGGAAGTCGCTGTACGGCCCGGGCGAGGCGCCCACGCGCAGCGGCGCGTCCGCCGCGATAGCCGACGCCGCGCAAGTCAGGGAAAGCGCGACAGACAACAGGTTTTTCTTGGCGAAGCGAAGCAGGTTCACGATGATCTTCCGGAGTAAGCATTGAGTCGAGACTAGAGATTTGGATTCCTACTTGATGCGACGTACCTATTGCACCGCAAACCGCCGGGGACGCAATCCCGCCTGGAACCAGTTCACGAGCGACACCGTGTCGTAGACCGGCACCCCATAGGCGGCCTGGATATCGGCCGAAAACGGGGCGAGGTTGGTGCACTCCAGGACGATTGCGCCCACATTCGGGTGCGCCTTTACGAGACGCCCCGCCAGCGCCAGCACTTCCTCGCGCAGCGTGGCATAAGGCACAGTGTCGTCGCCCTCCCTGATCGAGCGTACGAATTCCGAATCGTGCGCCATGCCGAGCACCGGCGTCCCAGGGTCGATAC
Source organism: Pandoraea pulmonicola (assembly GCF_000815105.2). Classification (NCBI taxonomy): domain Bacteria; kingdom Pseudomonadati; phylum Pseudomonadota; class Betaproteobacteria; order Burkholderiales; family Burkholderiaceae; genus Pandoraea; species Pandoraea pulmonicola. The sequence continues at coordinate 5,383,059 of NZ_CP010310.2, forward strand.
CAACGGCTTCCAGGTACTTTCCGCCCAGCGATTCGGCGTTGTAGGTGAGAATGCCGACCTGTTTGTCCGAGGCAATGAGCCGCTTGACGATCGGAACCTGCAGCAGGGCGCTGGTCGCGACGGGAACGCCACAGTGATCGGCCAGTTCCTGCTGGTAGATGGACAGGAACCCGCAGGTGGTAGTAATGCCTTCGACGCCCGCTTCGACCAGCTCGCGCGCCGCCTTCTCGAAAGGCTCCAGCAGACTGCTGTTGTGCAGTTCGGTCATTCTGGCCGGCACGGCCTCCTCGACGATGCGGTATTGCACCGGGAACGACCACGTCCCCGCGTGCCCGATGTCGCCGAGGTAGCGCCGGAAATGCGTCTTCACCATCAGAATGCCGACGCTCACACCGTAGTAGGTCTTCGGCTGGTGTTGTTCGCTCATCGTCGCTCCTACGAGATCGCGTACGCGTAGACATTGAACGCCCGTTTTCCGAGCAGCCTGATCAATTCCGCCTTGATCGGATAGGAACCGTGATAGGCCCGGTGCGCCGCCAGGGAACGCAGGATGGTGGTCTTCATGTTGGTGACGCGGCCGACGCGTGCCATCTCGTCGTCATAGGCGTGCCGACGTTCGGGGTCGAGCGCTGCGCGATCGGCCAGTGGGATACGTGCCATTGGGTTCCTTCCGGAGAGCGATGGATCGGGCTTGAGGGGATCGGTATTCAGGCGTCGAAACGCTGCGGGCGGAACGTCGACAGCTCAGGTCGCGCCACCCGATTGAGGATTTCGTCGGCGACGGCGTCGCCGAGAAACGGAGCGAGGGTGACGCCGCTGTGGGTGACAGCGCTGTAGAAGCCCTCGACGTTGCGCGCCGGCCCCACGGCGGGGTATTGATCGGCCGGCAGGGCTCGCACGCCCACACGTATCGCTTCGGCTCGCACGCCCTTGAGCATCGGCAAGACGCCGGTTGCCTTCTGCAGCAGACGCCGTATCTCGTTTGCATGCTGTGAGGGGTCACTGCCGATCGGCACTTCCAGATCGTTTTGGCAGATCAGCAGACGTCCTGCGCCATCCGGGCGAATATGCACCTCGGGGGAGAAGATCACACGCTTGACGGCATGCGCCAGCGGCGGTGTGAAGACCATCAGCCCGGCGGAAGGCATCAGCGGGATTTTCTGGATGGCGGCGAACGCCGGCTGATCGGCCCAGCGGCCGGTACAGTTGGCGACTGTGTCGGCGCCGAATTCCTCGCCGCTTTCGGTGCGCACGCCCACGATGCGCTCGGATCTTCGCAGCAGGCTCGTCACGCGGGTGTGGGTTACGACGCGCGCGCCTCGTTCGCGGGCGGCGGTCAACAGCGCCTGGCAGTACACCGGGGGATCGATCCAGCCATCGTCGGGGAAATACGCCACCGGCGCCTCGCCAATGGCATCGACATCGATATCGGGCTCCAGTTCGCGTACGCCCGCGTGATCGAGCCATTGCACGCGGTACCCCCAGTCCTCCAGGGTGGCGACCTTGCGTCGGTAGGTGTCGGAATTGCCGCCCTCCCATTCCAGCGTCCCGCCGCCGTGCCACCACGGCGCGGACTCGAACTGATCGCGCAAAGCCGCATTCGCCTGCATGCCCGCGACATTCAGGGCGTGGTAAGACCGCGGTTTCTTGTTGTGCGCATTTACCCAGGCGAACGTAGTACTGCTGGTCCCCCCTGCAATGCGGCCACTGTCGAACACCGTCACCGGAACACCGGCGCGAGAAAGGAAATACGCGACCGAAGCACCAATGACACCGGCGCCGACAACGATATACATGGCGGAGTTTCCGAATGACCGACAGAAGCTTACAGCGCAAACGGGAACCATCCAAGGCAGTCCCGTCGCTCGAACATGGCTGCAGACTATCGTAGTGACTCCGCCAGGCGAACCACTGATTTCGTATAAGCAAATTCTGTACGGCGCGACGCGCCTGGACTTGTTCGACGTCCGCGATCACCTTCCACCGAAAGCACAGATCAAGCGACGGACCTCGATCGTATTCAGTTGCATGCTTGACCCGCAGTTCGATTTGGGCGTGCCGCCGACGGACGCTGCGCACTGAGCGATTCATGCAAGCGCGGATGGCGAGACCATGAGACAGTGAATGCTGATCGCAAAAATCTCTGTCGTGTGAAGCCATGGATGGCGTTTCCAGCACTGGAGCCACGCGCTCCCTGTTCTCAGTGACGGCGTCAATGTCGAGGCCGCCTACTGCGCTGGCAACTAGCGTGCGCGTGGTGCATCAAGCCGAGGGGCGGCCTGACATGCCGTCGAGTTCGGTACAACGACCGTTACCTCCAGAAACACCGCAAATGCTGGATGGGCTTCTGGATTACCAATACAGCGCACTCGCACCCGACGCCAATGCCGAAGCGTTGGCCGGCATGCTGTCGAGCCCGGTGCAACGACCGCCACCTCTCGAAACACCGCAAATGCTGGATGGGTTTCCGGACTACCTATGCAGCACACTCGCGCCTGATGTCAATGCCGAGGCATTGGCCGGCATGACGTGGAATGCGACACAACAACCGCTGCCTCCCGAAACACCGCCAATCATTCGACAGGCGCTGCAAGGCACACGGGAGCCCGACATGACGTGGAATTCGACACAGCGACCACCGCCTCCCGAAACACCACCCTTCATTCCACAGGCGCTGCAAGACATGTGGGAGTTCGACATGACGTGGAATTCGACGCAGCGATCACCGCCTCCCGAAACACCACCCTTCATTCCACAGGCGCTGCAAGGCACATGGGAGCCCGACATGACGTGGAATTCGACGCGGCGATCACCGCCCCCCGAAACACCGCCCGTCACTCGACAGGGGCCGCAGGGCATATGGAAGCCCGGCATGGCGTCGAGCGGGAGAGCGAAGATTACCGACGCCATGTTGCAGTCGTGGAGAAACCTCGGCAAAGGGGGGATTGACGCCGCGGGTGGGCTCGACGGTGTGGCCAGGCTGCACAATGTCCCGCTTGCGACACTGAGAAATTACCTCCGTGTAGACGGCCGCCTGACTCAGTTAAGCGAAGACCGACTCAACCCCGACAAGAGAGCGAAGATCACCGACGCCATGTTGCAGGCGTGGGCGGCCCTCGGCAAAGCGGGGATTAAGGCCGCGGGTGGGCTCGACGGTCTGGCCAGGCGATACAACGTCGTGGCCGGGACACTGAAAAGTTACCTTCGTGCAAACGGCACGCTGACCCAGCGCGGCGAAGATCGACTCAACCCGGACAAAGAAACGAAGGTCACCGATGCCATGTTGCAGTCGTGGAGACACCTCGGCCAGGCAGGGATTGAGGCCGTGGGTGGGCTCGACGGTGTGGCCAGACGGCACAATATCTCGACTGTAGCGCTGAAACACTACCTTCGTGCAGACGGCAGCCTGACCCAGCGCGGTGAAGACCGGCTCCACCCGGACGGAAAAACGAGGATCACCGACGCCATGTTGCAGTCATGGAAAAACCTCGGCCAGGCAGGGATTGACGCCGCGGGTGGGCTCGACGGTCTGGCCAGACGGGCCAATGTCTCGGCTGTAGCGCTAAGAGGTTACCTTCGTGCAGACGGCAGCCTGACCCAGATCGGCGAAGACCGGCTCTACCTGGGTGGGAAAACGAAGATCACCGACGCCATGTTGCAGACGTGGAATGGCCTCGGCAAAGCGGAGATTGAGGCCGCAGGTGGGGTCGACGGTCTGGCCAGACAGGGCAATGTCCCCGCTACGGCACTGAGAAGTTACTTTCGTACGGACGGCAGGCTGACCCAGAAAGGCGAAGATCGGCTCAACCGACGCAGGAAAGTGAAAATCACCGACGCCATGTTGCAGTCGTGGAGACACCTCGGCCAAGCGGGGATTGACGCCGCGGGTGGGCTCGATAGTCTGGCCAGGCGGAACAATGTCCCGGTTGTGTTACTGAGAAACTACCTTCGTGCGGACGGTAGCCTGACCCAGCGCGGGGAAGACCGGCTTAACCCGGCCAAAAGAGCGAAGGTCACCGACGTCATGTTGCAGACGTGGAAGGACCTCGGCAAAGCGGGGATCGAGGCCGAGGGTGGACTCGATGGCGTAGCCAGGCGTGCCAATGTCCCGACTGCAACATTGAGCAATTACCTTCGTGTGGACGGCAGCTTGACCCAACTCGGCGAAGACCGGCTCGACCCGCATAAGAAAGCGAAGATCACCGACACCATGTTGCGGAGGTGGAAGGACCTCGGCAAAGCCGGGATCAAGGCTGCGGGTGGAGTCGACGGTATAGCCAGACGGGAGAATGTCCCGGCTGCGACATTGACCAATTACCTTCGTGCCGACGGCAGCTTGACCCAATTCGGTGAGAACCGCCTCCGCAAGGCTGGCGCACGGCCAGCGTGAACGGCAGTGTTTCCAAGACCGTTGAATGTTAGGACACCAACCGTACTTTCCTGACAAATGCCTGCGCAATGAATGCCATCGCGTGATCGGCGAGATGATCGTCAACGGTGAGCCAGGCTACCCGCCGCGTGAGCGATTCATGCAAGCGCAGACGGCGAGACCATGCGACAGTCAATTGCGATCCCAGAAATTTCTGTCATGTGAGAAGCCATGAGTCAAGTTCCCAGCACTGGAGCCACGCGCTCCCAATCCCCAGCGACGGCCTCCACGTCGGCGCAACCTCGACAGAACGGACAGCCGCCTACTGCGCTGGCTGCCAATGTGCGCGGGGTACGTCAGGCCGATGGAGAGACCGACATGCCGTCGAGCTCGACCCAACGGCCACTTTCGCTCGCAACACTGGCAATCACCTCGAACGGTGGAACGGACAGGCGTCCAGCGCCACAGGACGCGAGCCGTGGAAGGGATGCTGTTGTCATGCAGCCTCCGGCCAGAATCCCTGAACAAAGGCCTGGCGCGGCGGGCATCGAGGCAGCGGGTGGGCCAGTCGGTCTGGCCAGGCGGGAAAATATTCCGCCGGCGGTACCGAGACATTTCCTTCATGGAGACGGCCGCCTGCCCCAACGCGGCGAAGTCCAGCATAACCCGCGCGGGAATGTGGGGATCACCGATGCCGTGTTGCGACAGTGGGCGGGCATCGAGGCAGCGGGTGGGATCGAAGGTCTGGCCAGACGATTCCATGTCTCGCTTGCGGCAATAAGACATTACCTTCGTGCCGATGGCCGCCTGACCCGGTACGGCGAAAACCGGCTCAACGCGCGCAGGAATGCGAGGGTCGACGATGTCATGTTGCGACAGTGGGTGGACCTCGGCCGGGCGGGCATCGAGGCAGCGGGTGGGCTCGAAGGTCTGGCCAGACGATTTCATGTCTCGCTTGCGGCAATAAGACATTACCTTCGTGCCGATGGCCGCCCGACCCGGTACGGTGAAGACCGGCTTAACGCGCGCAGGAATGCGAACGTCCCTAACTAACGGCAGGTAATCGCGCTCTCGGAAATTTCTATCGTGTGAAGCCATGGGTCAAGTTTCCAGCACCGGAGCCATCTGCTCCCAGCCGCGAGTGACTGCGTCGACGTCGGCGCTGCAGCCTACTGCGTTGGCTACCAATGTGCGCGCGGTACGTCAGGCCGATGGGAGGGCCGACGTGCCGTCGAGCTCGGCCCAACGACCGCAATCGCTCGCAACGCTGGCAATCACCTCGGGCAATGGATCGGAAAAGCGTTCATCACCACAGGATGCAGGCAGCGGAAAGGATGCTGTTTTCATGCCGCCGCGCCCGGCCAAAATCCCTCGACAAGAGACTGGCGCGTCGGGCGGGAGAGCGCAGATCACCGACGCCATGTTGCAGACGTGGAAGACCCTCGGCAAAGCAGGAATTGATGCCGAAGGTGGACTCGACGGTCTGGCCCGACGGGCCAATGTCCTGACTGGGACACTGAGGATGTACCTTCATGCCGATGGCAGTCTGACCCAGCGCGGCGAGGACCGGCTCAACCCGGACAAAAGAGCGACGATCACCGACACCATGTTGCAGGCGTGGAAAGACCTCGGCAAAGCGGGACTCGAGGCCGAGGGTGGGCTCGACGGTCTGGCCAGGCAGCACAATGTCTCGACCGGGGCACTGAAAAATTACCTTCGGGCAGACGGCAGCCTGACCCAGCTCGGCGAAGACCGGCTCAACCGGGGCAGGAAAGCGAGGATCACTAACGCCATGCTGCAGACGTGGAAGACGCTCGGTAAAGCGGGGCTCGAGGCCGAGGGGGGACTCGACGGTCTGGCCAGACGGGACAAGGTCGCGATTGCGGCACTGAAACACTACATTCTTGCAGACGGCCGACTGACCCAAGTCGGCGAAGACCGGCTCAACCCGAGCGGGAAAGCGAAGATCACCGACGCCATGCTGCAGGTGTGGAAGGACCGCGGCAAAGCAGAGCTCGAGGCCGCGGGTGGGCTCGACGGTCTGGCCAGGCAGCACAACGTCCCGGCTGGGGCGCTGAGAAATTATCTTCGTGCCAACGGCAGCCTGACCCAGCGCGGCGAGGACCGGCTCAATCTGCGCCGAAAAGCGAAGATCACCGACGCCATGCTGCAGACGTGGAAAGACCACGGCAAAGCGGAGATCGAGGCCGCGGGTGGGATCGACGGTCTGGCCAGGCAGCACAAGGTCCCAGCTACGGCATTGAGAAAATACCTTCATGCAGACGGCAGCCTGACCCAGTTCGGCGAAGACCGGCTCGACCCGCACAGGAAAGCGAGGATCACCGACGCGGTGCTGCAGACGTGGAAAGACCTCGGCAAAGCGGGGATTGATGCCGCGGGTGGGCTCGACGGTCTGGCCAGGCAGCACAATGTCCCGGCTACGGCATTGAGAAAATACCTTCATGCAGACGGTCGCCTGACCCAACTCGGCGAAGACCGGCTCAACTCACACAGGAAAGCGAAGATCACCGACGCCATGCTGCAGACGTGGAAAGACCTCGGCAAAGCGGGGATTGAAGCCGCGGGTGGGCTCAACGGTCTGGCCAGCCAGCACAATGTCCCGGCTATGGCCCTGAAAAATTACCTTCGCGCAGACGGCCGCCTGAGCCAACGCGGCGAAGACCGGCTCAACTCGCTCGGAAAAACAAAGATCACCGACGTCATGCTGCAAAGGTGGAAAGACCTCGGCAAGGCGGGGGTCGAGGCCGCGGGTGGGCTCGACGGTGTGGCCAGGCGGGACAAGGTCCCGGTTGCGGCATTGACCAATTACCTTCGTGCCGACGGCACCCTGACCCCGATCGGCGAGAACCGGCTCCGCAAGGCTGACGCACAGCCAACATGAACGACAATGTTCCGAGCTATTTAAAAGTCAGGATACCTAACAATATTGTTCACCTGCCCCCCGCGCTGGCGAGTACCGACTCGTCAGCGTACGAGTGTCACTTACATGGCGAGCGTCTTTTGACACCCGCCGCACCACATCCACTGGTGACGACAATGCAGATTGCCAAGTACCAAAATTATGGCTTTGAGCCAAGCCAGTACCGTATCGATAGCCTCCGTTCACTTGAAGACTACGATCTGACGGCCCCGGAGGAGCGGGAACACTTCCGCAGGAGGTTCTCCCATATGGGGTGCTGGGAGAAAATCAAGGATTGCGTCAGGGGCGAGGGAAAAAAGCAGGTCCTGCATGACCTGTCCACGGCGGCCATCGCTGCAAAGTTGCTGGAGATGGGGGAATATCGGCCGAGTCATTCTGGAGAACCGAACGAGCCCGGTTTTCTGGTCCCGCCAGAGGAAGCGGCAGTTTGCGCACGATTGCTAAGGAACCTGACAGAGGACGCACGGTGGGAGGCGCTTGATCGGCCAATATTGCTGGGAGACGAGTGTGCGCTGGCTCTCAAGCTCAGATTCGGCGACAGCGAATTTCTGAAACTTCCGATAGTGGCGGAGTGCTTCAAGGGCGGCGAGGGCGGGCTGACGGGAAATGAGATCCGCCGTGTGTTCGAGGCCCGCATCGGAAACCAGTCACTCATCGAGAAAGCGACTCAGACGGTACTTCAAGCCGGGATCGATCAGGAGATCGAGAGGGATAACGGGCCAACTGGCAATACCATTGGCAATACGCATCGGGAGCAATACTGGTTGGACTTCGGCCGGGCAGGCGATGTCCAGTTTGTCCTCGCCGATGGAAGCCGGGTCCAGGCCAAGGATCATCTCCCACAGCCCAGGGACTTGGATGCTGTCATGGCAAAGGGTGACGGAGCAACCAATGCCGCGGCTTTACTCATCGACCAAGGCTATCCGACGCTGCTGACTTCCAAACTTGTCCAGTGGCAAGCCTCCCTGCGGGAGATCGATGACTTCTGCAAAAAGTTCCTGACGGAAGGCGAGGTGGACCACGTATCGTCAGGTGCGAGAATTACATGGCAAATCCCCACTGAGTTTCACCAAACCCGGACGGTGCGCGGCACATTTGAAACAAGAAGCCACACCGAGGAATACAACGTGACGATCAGGGCCGACCTGCGATTCTCGCGAGATTTCTATAAGCAAATCTTGAACGGTAGTGCCATGGATCTCCGTCGGCTTGGCGTGGAGCGCGCGACCATAACGCGTCTGGTCATGGCCGAAGCGGAATGACAGGCTCATCGAGATAGTGCCCGCGTCGAGCGGGTTTGACCGCGCCTTGATGGGGGTTGAAAACCGCCCCTGATGCCTGACGGACGACATGGGGCAGCCCCCGTGAGCTTCCACCACATAACACGTCCTCGCGACTCCGGCGCAAACGGGCACAGCTTTCAGCGTGATGCCGTCCCGATGCCCGTTTTTTTATAGCCATCCATGCGGTTCATCGTCCAGCATGCAGCTATCCAACCGGCGATGCCTGTACGGCAACCCGTCGCGCAAACCAAGCCGACTACAGACAACGTGAGAACAGTGCCAGCGTGTCCTGCTTCACGCAGAACCGTTGGGAGTCCCCGGGGGCGATGCCCTCCTCCATTACCATTTCATTCATGATACTGATCACGCCCACTGGATCATCCTCGCTGGCCGCGATGGCTCGGCTGTTGTGCGCGCCGTTCCGCTCGCCCCGGCAAGTCGATGAAGTGAAAGGGTTGGTGCTCGAGTACGCGGGCCAGCGCAACGACCCGGATCATGAACGGCGCTGCACGGCGTTATTGGCCGCGCTTGCGTGGGTCCATCGCCAGTTCAGCCGGACGGGCGGTGCCGACATCGAGTCGGTGTACCGGGACTTGGCGCGGCATCTGGCGCGCTCATGCCATGAAGGCATGGACGTCGAGGCATTGGCCGACGTTCTCGCAAGCGTTTGCTCGGAAAATTCGCCTGGTGGCCAGCCCACCAATCGCTCTCCGACGTATGTTCAGCTCGCCAGTGACGTACTTGCTACGCTGAAGACTGGCGTGAAAGCGGACCAATTCCTGAGCGAACTGAGCGGGAGCTTATCCGGGCAGCGCGAGGGACAAGACAGCGGCATCGATGAGCTCTACCGGTGTGCAGTATGCGCATGGGCGGCAATCGTGCCGCCGGATGGGGCTGAGAGTATGGGTCGAGCCATCGCGAGAGACAGAATTCTCAACCTGGAGGATGGAAAACTGGATTTGGAGCGCCTGGGTTTATGCAGCCTGCCGGATTTGCCCAAGGGCCTCATGGCGCTTAACGCTCGATTCAACGACCTGACCCAACTACCGGAATTGCCCGCGGAACTCACTGTGCTTAGCGTGAGCGGCAACCCGTTGCCTCAACTCCCGACCTTGCCCAAGGGCCTTACAGCGCTTGATGCAGTCGGCGGCCATTTGACTTGCCTGCCGGAACTACCAGCAGGCCTCAGGACACTTGAGGTAAGCAACAACTATCTAACCTATCTGCCGGAATTACCAACGAGCCTCACGAGGCTTATCGTGAACATGAACGAGTTGCGCCAACTCCCGACATTGCCCCCGGGGCTTGTGTGGCTTAGTGTGAAAGACAACCAACTGCGGCGGCTCCCGGCCCTGCCCGCCTCTCTCACGAATCTCGACGCGTATATCAATCGGTTGACCCAGTTGCCGCCAAGCGTTTTCAACATGCCTCACCATGGTCGGGTATCTGTTGAAGGCAATCCATTGTCGCCCGCCTTCCTGCAACAATTGCTCGCCGCCACATCTGCGCCTGGGTATAGCGGGCCTCAGATCCACTTCTCCATGGAGGCTCCCGATGTGGCCGATACGGAGGCACGTCCGCTCCACGAGGCGGTTCGGGTCTGGTTGAACAACAACGAGCGCGCACGCACGAGCCAATGGCAAGCGCACGGCAAGGAAGCAAACGCCGCGGAGTTCTCGCGTTTTCTGGACCGTTTGGAAGCGTCCGTCAACTACAGTCCTGAATTCAGGACGACGGTGGCCGAATGGTTGGCCAAGCTCGGTCAGGATGCCGAACTTCGCCGACTGACTTTCCAGGTTGCCCGAGGGGCCACCGAGACCTGCGAGGATCGCGTTGCGTTGACGTATAACAACCTCAGGAAACTCAGTCATGAGCACGCCGTCAGCCGTGGCGATTATGACGACAGACTCGGTGAGATCGTCGAGCGCGGGCGCGGGGCATTTCGCCTGGACGCACTGGAAAAGATTGCTCGCAAGAAAGCCCAGACGTTGTGGCTGGTCGACGAAATCGAAGTCTATCTGGCCTATCAGGTCCAACTGCGCGACCGGCTGCACTTACCCACCGACATCGCAAACATGCGCTTCTTCGATGTCTCGGGGGTGAATGCGCAGGATCTGGAGGATGCCGAGCGGGAGGTTCTTGCTCGGGAGCAGGCGGAATTCCCGCAGTACTTCCTGACCGAATGGGCGCCTTGGCAGCAGGTGCTGGCGCGGTTGGACCCTGAGGGAACGAAGCGTGCGCGTCAACAAATGCACGATATGCTCCCGGACTACGATCGGGAAGTGACTGCGCGGCTGAACCGCATCAACCTGTCCGGCGATATTGGGGCGCGGGCGGAACTCGGGCTCGAAATCATCAAGCCCCGGCAGTTGGCGGTCTATAAAGAGCTCACGCAAGAGCTCTTGCGCAAGCGGGGTGAAGAGGCACTGATGAAGCGGATTATGGGGACTGGCAACCAAAGACAGTCGTTTTTTCGATGACCGAGGACAAGTTGGCGAGTGTCAAGAACCGCGAAGACTCTTTCGCGTCCTTCGCCAAAAGGAACGATTCTTGAAAGATTTTTGTGGGCCGTATCAAACATACTTCGCTGCATTGCTCATTCGCATTCGCCCGCCTAGTCAGTTCTTACCCCTATTCGCCAGCAATGGCGCAAAAATCGTAAGCACGTGCCGAGATGAACCTCCCGACCTCTACTCACCCCAGCGGACCCCATACCTCGTCGACGCAGTTTCCGATCGGTGAGACTTCTCCCGGCACCCACCGCGCGAATGGCAGCGGGAGTGGCATGGCCGCCAACATTCGTGCCATTTTTTTGCACGTGGGCCAATCGCTCGCGAGTAAGCTCGGCCAGGCTCGCGATTTTGTGCAGAGCGCGCCCTCCAGCTTCATGCACGCCGTCAGGTCGGTTTTTGTGGGGAGCACCACCTCGGCTGGTCAGCCCCAGGACACATCGCCGGTCGCGGAAGCATGGACTGCTATCTCATTGGAGACGCAAACGCCAGGGGATGCACCTGGGCGCGTCGTTGTCGAGCATGGGACCGCACCGTCATCCCTGGAGTTGACAGCGGCGCTGCACAACGTCATCAAGGATCTGGAGTCCGGATTTTTCTTCCGTCAGCCAAGACTGGTCAGCGATGCAGTGGAATGTCTGAGGCCACTTGCCACCAAGCGCGAATTGACGCGCCTGGATCTGATGGATCTCATCGACGCTACATACACCTTGCGGAACTTTCCGCAAAAAGATCGGTTTACCGCCGCACAGCACGCCAGCATCGAGCGCCTGGAACGTGCCACCCATCTGTTCGTGGGACCGACCTCCGGGTTGCGCACCAGCCTGAGTAGTTTGAGCGCCAGGTTGGAGGCCAAGCAAAGTGTGCCGGACTTCGCCGCTTACCTGCGGGCGCATCATCCCGCCATGATCGATCGTGACCCGATATCGGGAGCTGATCGGCTAACTGAGACGGGGATGAGAGACTATGAGGGTGTCAAACGGGCATTCAATAGCGTGACGAAGCGCCCTCACGTGATTCGCCCTGTCGAGCCCAATATGGACGAGCACGAAAAGGACGTCGCGAAACTCATAGGAGGCGAATACTTCCGATATCAGAATGCCATTCGAGGGACGGACGATCAGCTCGGCACCAAAAAATTGCTGATCGAATATTCCCAGATCGTGGAGAGTCTCGCGCGAGCCAACCCGGAGCGGGTGAGTCGCGAGCGCTATGCAACGGTCTTTCCGGGGGGCGTTACACATCCGGATCAGTTGGTCGCGGGGCACGAGTACACTGAGCCAGGTATCGTCTTTGTCGGCGGCGAGCGACCTAACGATAAAGGTTATCGGATGATCATCTCCCTGGCGAAGGGCATCCCAGTCGATGCGCGGGCACTTTACGGTCACAGCCGTGGTGACAGAGACAAAATGCAGTGGCTTACGCTACCCGGCGCAAAGTTCCGGTTCGACGGCCTTGAGGGAGGCAGGTCGGAGAGGTACACGACTTACTACTTCACTCAGATTGAGCGCTGAATGACGGCCACTATTCGCGTGGGAATGGGTCGGTAAAACTGTCGCGCTGGGATGGATTGGGAAGGCGTTAGTGTTTTTGGGAAATCGAAGGGGTTACGTTTTAATCGCGTAACCCCTTGTTTTATTGGGTGTGGCGGTAGGACTCGAGCCTGCTATCTGGTGATTTAAAAAACCGAAATATCCTTTCGAATCAATGCCGCGCTAGGATTTTCGTTCCACATTTCGGCGGATGACGCCTACTACCAGCCGAGCTGGTCGAAAGTCGATTGTGGAACGGAATTTCCATGCCTCATCCCGGCGTACGCCGCCAACATTTTCGTGTCACGGCGTTACGTTCCGAGTGTTCACGCATCGGAGAAGTTATTCGGAGTTTGCTGAAGCTCAAGGCTCGATACTGCTGCGATGATGGACTTGGCCAACCTACCGGCCGATTCCAACAACATCAAAGGAGACCTTGATGAGCACTTCAAACGGTTAAAATGGCAAGGGCTGTGGCGCCGGCGGAGACGATGGACTCGCCCTCCCAACGTCATTGGTGCGTGGAGGGCATGTCGTTTGGTTTTACAAGCACAGGAAATTCCTTGGGTTCGAGTGGGATGAGTCGGCGAAGGAGTTAAGGAAAGCGCCTGTCACCGATCCCGAAAACGGGACCTATCCGTGATTTCGTGGGCGGGGCATATCATGAGGGGTAAAAGCCATGGATATGCCGATGAAGAAGAAAAGACAAACCGTAGCGCGTCAGGCAGCGGCCCGAGGGCCGCTGCCTGAACTTCCCGAGGAACTGCTGGACCAGTTGGTCAAGGGGCCGATGACGCCGACCGAGGTCCAGGATCTGATGCTGGCGTTCAACAAGGCGATCATCGAACGCGCAATGGGCGCCGAGATGAATCTGCATCTAGGCTACCCGTCGGGCCAGTCCAAGCCGGCCGGGCAAGCCAACGAACGCAACGGTGCCAGCGGCAAGACGGTAATCACTGATCGCGGTCCAGTTCGAGTCGAAGTCCCCCGCGATCGTGACGGCAGCTTCGAACCAATCCTGATCCCAAAGCATGAGCGCCACTTCACTGGCTTCGACGAACGCATCATTGCGATGTACGCGCGCGGCATGAGCGTGCGCGAGATTCAAGGGTTTCTGGCCGAGCACTACGGCACCGAGGTGTCGCCCGACTTCATCAGTTCGGTCACCGACGAGGTGATGGCCGAGGCGCTGAGCTGGCAGAATCGCCCACTCGAGGCGATGTATCCGGTCGTGTTCTTCGACGCGCTGAGGGTCAAGATCCGCGACGACGGCGTGGTCAGCAACAAGGCCGTCTATCTGGCCTTGGGCATTCAGGCCGACGGCCAGCGTGACGTGCTGGGCCTCTGGATCGAGCAAACCGAGGGCGCCAAGTTCTGGCTCAAGGTGTTCAACGAACTGAAGATGCGCGGTTGCCAGGACATCCTGATCGCCGTGGTCGATGGTTTGAAGGGGCTCACCGAGGCGATCGGCGCGGCCTATCCCAAGACGACTGTCCAGACCTGCATCGTGCACCTGATCCGCAACAGCCTCGAATACGCCAGCTACAAGGATCGTAAGGTGCTCGCCGCCGCGCTACGCCCGATCTACGCCGCCGCCAGCGAAGAGGCAGCAAGGCAAGCGCTGCAAGACTTCGCCGATGGACCTTGGGGCGCAAAGTACCCGACGATCGTGCAGTCGTGGCAACGCGCGTGGGAGCACGTCGTGCCGTTCTGCGTGTTTCCGCCGGAGATTCGACGGGTCGTGTACACCACGAACGCCATAGAAAGTTTAAACATGCAGTTGCGCAAGATCATCAAGACCCGCGGTCACTTCCCGAATGACGAGGCCGCAGTCAAACTGCTCTGGCTGGCGCTGCGCAACGTACTGGCCAAGACCGTGCGGTCCGCCTTCGACTGGAAATCAGCAATGAACCAGTTTGCTATCCTGTTCGGTGAACGATTCACGCAGGCGCGCGGATAACCCGCTGTTCAACCGCCTCGCCCACAAAAGTGCGGACAGGTTCCGAAAACGCGATCTATTTCGACACCCGCGCGCATGCGGTGTTTAGCGCGAACTGTGATGTCCATTAACGTGTGCTTTACGGTGGTGGTTCTCCCGGAAAGCCCCATCGAGACCGATTCCTCACCTCACGAAATACCTTCTGAAAATATTACTCACAGGGCGAATTGAAAGACTACATCGAGCAAACTCTACAGCGTGATGTGTTCATGTGTGCGATTCGCAGACATCGTTTCACTTTTTTTCAGGCAGTTTCTTTGGCATGTCGGAACCCGTGGCGCCCGTGGGGAACACCGGTTCCGACACGCGCCGATGATGTTCGCCGAGGATTTTGTTGACCCGCCATTCGCGGTGCCGAATTCGCTCTTTCCGCTCGTCGTACGCACTTTCCACCTCCTCCGCGAGAGGCGTGATTTCACCGAGCTCCGCAATACGGTCCACAGGAGTCTTTCCACCGAGTAAGCCGTGTGGCCGACGCCAGTTCTAGTCGAACTGCCACTCTTCGATTCGCGAGGTGATTGCCTGCTCTGTCGGGGCATGGTGGAACCGGAACTCGTTCGGGTCAGTAAGCTGCGAGCGTTCAACCTTGCCATTGAGGTGCGGCGAGCGTAGTGGGATTGGCCGGAATTTGATGCATTCGTTCATCAGGCGCTGTTGCACGGATTCGGCGAAAACTCACCGCCGCGATCGGTCTGGATACGTTGAATCGGAAACGGCATCTCCTCGATGACACGATTAAGAAATAACAGCGTATTTCGGGCATTTCTGCAGGGGTAGACGGCCAGCGCACGAAGGCGTGAACAGTCGTCGATAGCCGTGTACTGGTAGATGCTCCGCGGAATCTTCATCGTGTCCATCTGGACGCGGTCTCCGGGAACCGGACGACTGTAGCGCCTCGGCTGTGCCGGCCTCCTGGGACGAACCAACGGCTTCACTGACGCTTCGCACAGAGCCTTGTGAATAGTCGCGAGAGATAGTTCTCTTTGCTTGTGCAGACGCAATTCATTCCGAATCCGTCGCGCTCCCTTGTGCTCAGCCCGCAGGCGAAGAATCGTTGCTCAATCGGCGCCAGAAACCTTTCGATTCGGGCTGGTCAGAGGACGACGGCCTTGAGACTGAAGGCTCGCTTCGCCAGCCTCTTGATAGCGACGCGCCCATTTTCGAAGTGTTAGCCAGGATACGCCGCACCGTGCGCACACAGGACCGGCACTGCCGGTCTTTTGATACATGCGCACCCAACGTAATCGCGCTGCAATCTCCCGATCCATCTCCCCAGTTTAGTTGAAACTATGTCTATGAATCACACAGTTCATGGTCGGGCCGGGGACCGCCTTCGTTTTTACCAACACTGAAGCAGAGCAGCGCTTCAGCGCCGGCCGCTACCGACACAAGGGCCTCGCTCAGCGACTCTTAGTCACTCGCGCACCTAAACCGGCGAAGGTACTCGATCCAGTAATCGAGTATTTCGACTCCATACGGCTCACCTACGGCTTTGCGTCAGTCGAACTTACACGAAATATCCGGCGCGGGATTGCGCCGGAGCTCGATCAACATGCTGCGTGCGAACACAGACCACGGGGTGCATTTGTGTGCAATCGTGGCGGTGCAGCTTGCGATTTCCTTGTCGAAGACGAAGACATGCGCGACGTCGTCGAATAGATTATTGCCAATCTACCGTTCGACCGACTCTATTTCTACGGGCCCGATAGATCCATTCACGTAAGCTACGCGCCCGAGCCCGCACGGCTGTCATACCAAATGGTTTCGACGCTTGAAGGGCAGTCAATGCCACGCCTATTTTTGTTGAAAGTCTAACGCTCATTCCAATTCCTTGACCCTGCGCGGCAAATTGACATGCTCACCCCTAACCTCAATCCAACGCGCTCGCAATTCAGCCGCAGGTGGCGTCTTGGCACCACACATGTACAGCAGTAGGTCGCGGCACAAGACACGGTGTTTCGGATCCATCGTATTGCGATAAGACCAAATCGTCCCAGCAAACGGCGCTTGATCCAGTCTTCGCGGCAAGAGTGCTAGCCAATCCCACCAATTTCCTTCCTTCTCTTTTTTGAGGCGCATGGCCACTTCCGTCATCAAGGCGAGCCCCATAGGTCGGAAGTAGACACTCCCCCCCGCGGGAGACCTATATCGTTGGCAAACTTCTTTTAGGTCGCTCGCGTTGAAATACTCAGCCAACGCCGGCTCAACGACAGACAGTCTTTCGAAATATTTGGTCGCTAGTTTGTAGTACCTTTCGATTTCTGCATCGGGCGGCCGGTTGTATTCGAGGTCTTTCTTTTTTGCGCCACTTGCTTCGAGGAACAGCTCACGCAGTACGTCATAAAGATTTCCAATCGTCGTCAGCGCAACACTATCTTCGCTGCCCAGATTGTTGGTGTGGTGCAGGGCGATACGAGGCGATTGGAACCAGGCATGATCCTCGACCATGCGACGCGCCGCAATAGACATCACATCGTTCTCGTCGAGCGCGATACGCTCCATCTTCGATACTGGAATCGCAGTCTTGTTTAAGGTCGTAAAAAGTCGCCGCGTACGTTCCCTCCTATCAACCCGATGGGCAATGAACAACACGGACACAAGGTCAGAGATTGCAGTTGACTTGGCTCCTGCAACCTCTTCTGGCGGTGACTCCATGAGTCGCTTCATCCCCGCGAGACGGTGCTGCCCATCAACTGCGAAAAGCTCTTCGCTTCCGCTCAGTTCAAGAATCCCCAGTGACTCTGCTGCGCTACCGAGGTTCGGACTACCTTCTCGCCCCTCCTGCAAAGCCAACGGAACCCACTCAGGCGTTCCGCCGTAAAGGGCAATCACGAGTGAATTGAAGAAGCGCTCGGGCTCCTTCCTCAAATAGTCCGCGATCTCATCCGCACGGCCGCCTTTCAGCGAGCGCTGAATCCAAGCGGAGAGCTCTTTGTTGTTGTGAAGCTCGTTCCCAAACGATACGCGTCGAGCCAGTTCAGGAAGCGAAACGACAGCGCTGTAGTAGGTCCAATCACCAAACGTGCCGCGCAATGCCGGCAGGGCAAGTGCCTGATTTGACTTGGTGGCAACTCTAGAAGGCATGGCGAGGACTCATGTAGGAGGCGGGATACGTTCTGTCAGTAAACGGAGGCCTGAAGGCACCCAATAGTTGAGTTTCTAGATTCTCCAGATCCGCCTTGCGAGTCGGCAACGACGCATAGAAAAAATCTAGATCACCATCCCATGCGTTAAGCATGTAGAAGATAGCGGGACGATTGGGAACTCGCTTATCACGCAAATACTGGCCAAACCGACTCTTCAAGGTCGCCGCGCTTGATCCGTCTCCCGCCTGCCCGATATACAGTACCCAGCCATGCGGTGGTAACCCACCAAAAGGAACTCTCACCACAAAGGCGTAGAGGCCAGGCTCATTCGGCACCCCCCTTTTTGCTGCCGCTGAGAACTTGACCGACTTCCATGTGAGCCGCGGAACGATATCCGCCCGGTGGAACTCTGAAGGCGAAATCACGAACGTCGCGCGATGCGTCTGAGTTTCGATGAGAGACGCACCCACCGGATCTTTCCTAAGATCGTCTACCCAGCTCATAAGTCGCTTTGCGGTCTCCCCGTGTATTAATTGTTTTTCTTAACGCAGCCAAGAGACGCCCATACGTGCTTTACGTTGCGGCGTCTCACCGACTAGAACGCCTTCACCTTGATGGGCTTCGAATCCTTGACCGTCATGAACACGCCGGTCGGAAGTGCCGCAAAACTTACCTTGCCGCGAAACATGTTCTGCAGTACTTGGTTACTCGCCGCGTTCGTCTTGAAACATAGTGGAAGACCAATGTTTTCAAGGTGATCGTCGCCTGCGCCGTCATAGTCGTCTGGGCTCTGCGAAGCGAGCGCCACCATCAGACCCTTTGACCGGTGCAGCCGAATGTTGTCTGACAGCGCCTTGTGTCGCGAAGCGAGCAAATGGCGAGCTTCATCAACCGCGAGCACTGAACGAACGGCCCGATGGCCGTTCGCGTCCTGCGGCGCTTCGGCCGTACGCTTAAGGAAGTTGTTCAGCGTATCGAGAAGCATATAGGCGGCAAGATTCTTTTGCGTGTCGTGCGCACCCGCGAACGTGATAATCCAGCTCTGAGCAAAGAATGCCGCTGGTGGCATTTCCGGCCGGAAGATGGTGCGCTCGGTTAAATCGCTGATTGTGGAAATGACGCTGTCGGTCTTGAGGCCCCGATCCTGATAAAAGTCCCGTAGCGTCTGACCAACGTCCTCAAGGCTAATTTCTTTGCGCAATGAGAAGAGCGGACGGAGTGCATCTTTTATGGCCTCCAACTGCACCGCCCCGGCTTTGCTTTGCATTACCTTCGCAAACGAATCGCGGAAGCCCATGATCGCATCGGAGGCTGCAAGGTCAGACTCGTCCGAACCAAAAAACATGTCGAGCGGGATCGGCTCATCAGGCACACGCACGACGCGCGCACCGATAGCCTTAATGAAATCATGGCGATTGGCGAGGTCGCCTTTACCAAGATCAAGCAAGATCACCGGTGCACCGCTCTGCTTCCGCACCTGGGCGATCATTTCCAGCATCGTGCGGGTTTTGCCCGAACCGGCCTGGCCCATAACCGCCACATGCGGAGAATACCCGACGCCATTAACCGTCCATCGGAACGGTTCGTCAGAGTCCACTGTCCTGCCAAGGTCGACAATTATGGGGGAGGGGTCTCGGTTTAATCCTTCCCACTGCGTGCCAGAGCCGACCATCGTTGGCGTCGGACTTACCCCCCCGCTTTCCGGAAGATTCGCTCGCCGCCGGACAAGCACGTCGACGAACTTGTTGTAGTCTTCTCCCGCCTCCTCCCAATCTTCAAACAGCAACGCGATGCCACGATTCCAGTGCCTTTTGACCAAGTCCTGTAGCGTCGATAGGGTCATCTCGGCACGAGGGTCAGTCCGGCGCAGGTGCGTAAACAACAAACCGACCCAGAGTGGGAGTTCGTCCACGCCGAACAGCACATCTCCTTTAATCGACTTCCCCGCCCCGTCCAGGCTACCGGTCGGATATGTTCCTTCCGAGAGTGAGCGCCCAATAGCAAGCCGCGCAACGCGGTTCCTCGCTTGAAGCCCGAGATTTGAGCGTAGCTGCTCCGTGCGCTTGTCCGCGTCCGCTGATGTCTGAAAACCCGCGAGAAGCACCTGTTCCAAGGTGACCGCATTCATTGCGTCAGATCCATAAAGTACTCATTCTCGATAGCCGTGGTGCGACCAACGCCACTGCCAATTTCCGCGTGCTGTAGCAAATACGTCATACCGACGTTGGGCTCCATCGCTGCGTAGGTGTCACGGTCAATTTCCTTATCCTGCGACAACAGAATTACTTGTCGCTTCTTATCCGAAACCCAATATTTGAGAATGTTCGCTCGATGTGAGCTGTCCAGACGGCCCAGAGGGGTGTCAACAACCAGTGGCGCATCGATACCAGAAATATCAGCCAGGCCCGCGAGCAACGCAGTAGCAAACACTTGATTTTCTCCGGCTGATTTGTCGAACGGTATCTCTTCGCCTTCCTTGCTTAGGATTGTCGTCTTTCCCGATTCGTCGATGTGAATGCGATGCACGTGCTTCTTGTGGGCAAGCTTTTTATATACGCCAGTCATAGCGTCAGCAAGCTGCTCCACCTTCAGCGCGTACAGCTGAGGGATCAGTTCATTAATAAGGTTGCAAACGCGTTCGGCCCGACCGACCATGGACTTGACCGGATTCGCCTGGACAAACTTCTCGTGCTCACGGGCGTAGAGAGCACGCTCTTGATCAATGGTGCCCTTGAGGCCCGACATCAGGCGCTCAACATCCCCCAATTCCCTTTGGCGCTGATCTAGTGTTGCATTTACCGCTGTCAATTCCCCATTCAGCTTCGCAAGCGACCCGTCACGGTCCACACCCTCAATCTTGGTGTAGCGATTGACCAATTCGCGAATCTTCTTTTGTAGAGATTCACGTTTCGCTACGAGGCCAAGTACATCCTGCGCCCCCATGCGAAGGCCGTTCATAGCATGAAGCAGCGCTGTGCGCTTTGGCCCGAGGTAATCGTGCACCACGATCTCGGCACAGCCCGCCGGCATCGGGTAGAACAAGCTTTCCCATGCCGCATTTAAACGGGCCTGCAATGCAGCCTCTTGCTCTGCAGTCAGCTCCGGGGACATTGACGGTTCGGTGGTGGCGTAGAACGTCCCAATGAACTTCGCCTTCTCTGGCTCCAAGCTCCGCTTTCGGGCGTCCCAGCTATCGCGCGCAATTTCCTCCTGCACCTGCTTCGAAAGTCCCTCCATCAGATCACGAGCCACTAAATGGAAAGGAAGCTTGCTTGCAACCAAATCGTCCAGCGCATCCTCCGTCACTTTGAGCTCGGTTTCAGCGTCCGCTTGTTGCTTCACAACGTCCGATACGCTGGCCACATCGCCCGCGCCGGCACCAAGTTGCATCATCCTATTGGTCAAATCGCTGCGCTGCGTTTGCAAGCTCTTAACCGACTCATCGAGAGTTTGATGCTTGCGCTCCGCCTCCTCGTATTCCCGTTCGTGTTGCGATAAGGTTTCGAATAGCTCACGGTGCTTCTGCTCGTCCATGACCGAGATGCCGGTCGATCGATTTGTCTGGAACTCCTCCAACCGCTTCTTCAACTTGCGCAGCAAAACAACGCCTAACAGCCCCTCGATACCGGTGCGAATTTGATCCCCACGACTCTGGTCTGCGAGTTTCTTAACTTCCTCTCCGTCGAAGAAGAAAAAGGGCGCGACATGTGCGGGTATGAATCTCTGGTCCAGCAGCTCAGGAAGACGATCTGAGGCGAGAGCCCGGCCCCGAATTCCATCACGGACTTCATAGATAACAACCTCGTCCTCGCCCGTCCAATCGCCCGACCGGCTGAAGAACCACTTGCGAGTTACTTCAAATCCCTCAGCCTTAGACTGGTTGATTTGAATCTTCACCCACATGGAGTCGCGCCCGGTGCGAATCGCCGTGCCGTGTAATGCGCGCTCGACGAACTTCCGATACCCTACGTCGTCCTTCAGGCCGGCGCGACCTAGATGCTCTACGGCTTCTTTACCAAAGAGACCGAGATAGAGAGCCTCCAGCACCGAGGTCTTCCCATATCCATTCATGCCACCTATGAGCACAATGTTCCTGCCCGCGCGCGGCTGAGGGAACTCAAATAACTGATGCTGGTAGCTCTTAAAGTTAAACAGTTCGATCTTTGCAATCCACATGTCGTCGTTTTTTTAGTCCATGCGGCTAAGGGTTTCTTCGATACGCGGGTATACGTTGCGTGCCCGCTCCTCACCCGAACGCTCTCGTTGGATGCCTACCAGATCTTCAAGCACATCCATCGGCACGCCATGCTTTATGCATAACTGCTCTAGGACTGCTCGGGCGTCAGCATCCGACCACAGTGGCAAATCGCCAAGAAAAATGTCGCTCATTATTTTCCCCCTCGGTGTTTAGCCGGCCGACTTATTTCTTCGGCCCAAATCGCCTGAATTCGTTCGATTTCATCTGTGGATATCAGTGTATCGCCGTACTCAGCTTGCGTTTCAAGCAACCTATCCAAGATCATCTTCCGTGCCTGAATCGTGAAAGGACCCGGTACGTGCTGAATCTGTTCGCCACGCGGATTAAAACGAATCTCCCCGTTGCGTCGCTCGACCGAGCGGTACCGCGGATCATTGCGGATGTCTCTGAGCCATTGCCGGAATTCAATGAGCGCAGAAAAGTGATGGTTGCCGGAATCCACAAAGCCTTGAAGACTCTTGTCCTTCTCAACCACAGTGCATGTCCAGCACCCGAAGCGACTGTTGGCGGTCCCGCATCCAGGAGCCTCGTCCTTGCTCAGAACCACGGGGCACTCGCCGCCTTCAGCGTCTCTATAGAGCTGAATCAAGTCACGGTGAGTTCCGCCCCAAGGCGGTTCACGCCCGCCAAGTACTTCCCACACATCGTCGATCGTCAGATGCACGATCGGCCGATAGATAAAAGCACCTGGCAGTTCCGAATGCGGCGTCAGGTTGGAGTCGGCTAGATTCTGGAATTTGTTGATCGAATTGCGTCGGCTATCGCTCTCGTCAAGTCGCACGCCCAACGCAACGATCGCGGCTCCATGCGCCGAAACATGTTCAAGGATGTAACGGCTAGTCGGTTGAATCTTAAGCCGATCAGTACACCAGCGCATAGTTTGATTAGGGCTCGGATAGCCTTTGCCGATAAGCAACGTCCAGAATGTCTTGTCAGAAGCTGGTCGTGTCGTGACCACGGTTACAGGCAAACGGAGGCTGTCCGCCATTTCTCGAATCGCCGTTTGCACTTTCGCGAGATGTGCTATGACGAGCGGGCTTTCCACCAGCGTATCGTTTGAGACAATGTGTACATGTCGCTTTCGCCGCGACGGCGGGACCTGCAGTAGCGCCTCGAAAATCGCCTGTGCCACGACAGTTGAGTCTTTGCCTCCGGAAAACCCAATAATCCACGGGTAGTCCTGGACATCGGACAAGTATTCCGCCCGCACAGAAGCGACAACGTCCTCCCAGACGGACTGCGTGTCGCGCAGGGCGACCGGCTCAGCTCGAGCGGAAGGTCCAGCAGTGGTTTGTTCTATTAACATTTATAATTCTTGCCCTAGGCGGTTCGAGAGTCACGGAGAGCCTACTGGCCGGTCCGCTCGAAAGTGATCTTGAGACGCGCGCCTACGGCGTCTGCGAATTTCGTGAGCGTTCTGGTCGATGGAATTGTTCGCCCCGCCTCCAAGCGAGCGATGTTGCTCTGTGTTGTGCGCATACGCCTGGCAACCTCTTCCTGTGTCAACCCTGCGCGGTCTCGAGCGCTGACGATGGCTTCCGCTAATACACGCCCCGCATCCGGCGATGCATCCGTACTTGCATCCTGCGAGACTTCCGCCGACTCTGAGGCCACATTACTCCGACGTGTCATACAACGCCTTTTGCGGATCTTTCGGTGAACATGTAGGTTACTAATGACCAATAGACGCAGATCCAGCCGCAAAGAGCGGGAGATTGATCAGTATGTCTAATGCATCGGTTACTCTTGCCGCACATATCTTAACATCATATCGAAATTGATATGTAATGTCTCATCAATCGCATCATTCTTGAGTTGGCCTGACCGCTTGCATGATGTCGCGGTGGAGAACTAGCCCCAAAAGACAGGCTTGAAATCTCCTGCTACCTTCGCTCTCGGTCAACTCAGCGCTGCCGCGCTGTGATCGATCTACACCTGTATATGACTTGGCGGAGGCGGAAGTGAGCCACGTGTTCTCCACGACCCCCTGCACATCAAATATTTTAACCATATATCACCTCATTGGACTTGCCCCCTCGGTGTGTTCAAGGCAGCGTCGTCCTGGATCCTCATGAGGTAATACATGACTCTCTCTTCCATTTGTCCCCGTTGCAAATCCACTGACGTCGCCACTCTCAACTATGCCCGTAAGGCAGGCGGCGCCGTGGGAGCCGCCGCCGGTACTGCAGATAGCGCGGCAGCAGGACTCGAACCCGCCACCTGGCGATTACAAAGCCTTTGCAAAAATCCTAAAAATCAAAGAATTAGGTACTTTTCCGCGTTTCCAAAACCATTCGGAATAGCGGTCAGAAGGCCTTATACCACCGCGCATCTGATCCCGGTCCTTACATTGGCGGGAAATGACTGAAGATGACCAATCTCGTCGAAATGCAGGCGCAGATTGATTGCACAATCGCCACTCTTAGTTGTCGCGACATCAGGAACACGGAACGCTGGCTACATGATGGTAGAGCGAGACCAAGTAGGCCTTCGAGAATAAATGAAGATCGAGTCTCGACTTACTCTAGCCAACCGAAGACACCACCTTGAACGGAGTGCAATTGTGAAGAAAGAAATATCGTTCAGGTTTGTGACGGGCGCCGCGACGTTGTGTGTCTTTGATCTGGAGTGCTTAAAACATCGACTCAACGAGGACGCTGACTAGTGGTCAGTTCACGCGACGAGCTCAGTGAGGCGAATGCCTGCAACGTGGCGTTCGTGGGACTGTATGCTGATGGCGATTACGTTGTTTCCCTTGTACCTTGTAGATGAAATACCAATCTTCGACGCAGAGATTTCGATCAAAGTGCCATCGGGAAAGATCTTCATAGGGGGCCGGAGAGGAAGTCACTTCGGCTGGGCTCTAGCCAGAGTGCCTTCGCGGCATATTTCACTACATTCCTGCCGGAAATTATGCATTGAAAATGCGACG
This sequence comes from Pandoraea pulmonicola, assembly GCF_000815105.2. Classification (NCBI taxonomy): domain Bacteria; kingdom Pseudomonadati; phylum Pseudomonadota; class Betaproteobacteria; order Burkholderiales; family Burkholderiaceae; genus Pandoraea; species Pandoraea pulmonicola. The sequence goes on from NZ_CP010310.2 coordinate 5,407,969, forward strand.
GTCCGACGCCAATAGTGAAATCCAAATTGCGATTTCCACCAGCGGATTGGGAAAAATGCATTTTCGAGTTCGGTCCAGATTTAGCCGACGTCAACCTTACGTATGCCTTCCGCCGAACGGAATTGGAAACGCGAAGGGGCTACGTGAAAACCACGTAACCCCTTGATTTATTTGGTGCCGGCTGCAGGACTCGAACCCGCCACCTGATGATTACAAATCAACTGCTCTACCAGATGAGCTAAGCCGGCGAAGTCGCACATTGTAACCGATTCGTCGGTCACTGCGGTAATCTGAAAGTGCAAAATCGTCCGTCCCAGCGGACCGTCGAGGCCGCGATCGCTCACCGCCTCGACTCGTCCGCCGTCGCGGATTATTACTTCACGACCTTCAGGCGAGCGCGTCCGGCATTTCCGCCAGCCGCACCACCACCAGGACGCGTGGGATCCGAATCGTCATCGTCGGACGCCTGCACCGGCGGCGCAGCTTCAAGCACCGCACCATCGTCCGCAGACGCCTGCTTGTCGACCGGGAATGCCATCCCCTGGCCATTCTCGCGGGCATAAATCGCCAGCACATTCGGCACCTGCACTTCCACCTTCTGTGAGATGCCGCCGAAACGAGCACTGAACTCGATCCAGTCGTTGCCCATCTGCAGTCCGCTCGTGGCATCGAAGCTGATGTTCAGCACGATCTCGCCATCTTTCACAAACTCGCGCGGCACCCGCGTCTTGGCATCGACATGCACGGCCAGATACGGTGTGTAACCGTTGTCGGTACACCACTCGTACAGCGCGCGCAAAAGGTAAGGCTTGGTAGACGTTTCAGGCATATGACCAACTCGCCCCGTCGCGAAATCCACCCATCACACTCGACAGGCCGACCTCGCCAACAGGCAATCAACGCATTAGCGACGCATGACCTTTTCGGACGGCGTCAGCGCTTCAATGTACGCCGGACGGCTGAAAATCCGCTCGGCATACTTCATCAACGGCGCAGCATTCTTCGACAACTCAATGCCGTAATGATCCAAACGCCACAGCAACGGCGCAATCGCCACGTCGAGCATCGAGAATTCCTCGCCCAACATGTACTTGTTCTTCATGAAAATCGGCGCAAGCTGCGTCAGACGATCACGAATCGACAGTCGAGCCTTCTCGTGCAACTTCTCAGCCGCCTTGCCCTTGTCGTTCTCGAGCGTGCTCACGTGCACGAACAACTCTTTCTCGAAATTGAACAGGAACAGGCGCGCGCGAGCACGCTGCACCGGATCCGCCGGCATCAACTGCGGATGCGGAAACCGCTCGTCGATGTACTCGTTGATGATGTTCGATTCGTACAGAATCAAATCGCGTTCGACAAGGATCGGCACCTGACCGTACGGGTTCATCACCGCAATGTCTTCCGGCTTGTTGAACAGGTCGACGTCACGGATTTCGAAATCCATGCCTTTTTCAAACAAAACCAGCCGGCAACGCTGGGAGAAGGGGCACGTAGTGCCCGAGTACAAAACCATCATAGCGCGTCTTCCTTAAAAACCAACGGGGCCGGGGCGGGAAATCGACGCTTCCCATACCCTGGCCCCGTCGTACAGACGTTATTTTACTTCACGTCCTTCCAATAGGCCGCATTCAGGCGCCAGGCAAGCACCGTAAAGAGTCCCAAGAACAACAAAACCCAGACACCCAACTGCCGACGCGTACGCTGCGCCGGTTCCGACATCCAATCCAGATAAGATACCAGATCGGCCACGGCAGAATCGAATTCCACCGGTTTCATCGTCCCCTGCGTGATCTGCACGAACTGCGCCGGACCATGCTCCGCACCCTCCACATGCTTCAACCCACGCTGCCCCTGCAACTGCCAGAACGGGTTCGGCATGCCCACATTCGGAAACGCCAGATTGTTCCAGCCAGTCGGACGCGCATCGTCTCGATAGAAGGTACGCAGGTAGGTGTAAAGCCAGTCCGTGCCGCGCGCGCGCGCCTCCACCGACAAATCCGGCGGCGCCGAGCCGAACCACGACTTGGCGTCCGCCACACGCATGGCAACGGTCATCGTGTCGCCGATCTTGTCGGTCGTGAACAACAGATTGTTCTTGATCTCCGCTTCCGACAAACCCAGATCCTTGAGCCGCGAATACCGCATCGAGGCCGCCGAATGGCAGTTCAGGCAGTAGTTCACGAACAGCTTAGCGCCCCGCTGCAGCGACGCCAGATCGTCGATCCGGTTCGGCGCCGTGTCCAGCGCCACCCCCTCTTCAGCCATGGCCGGCGCTGCGAAACCACTGAGGAGCGCCAGGATGAGCAACAGTTTTTTCATCTTGATATCCCTAGTCGTCGATTCAGTGCGCTCAATGCGCCGCAAAAGTCACGCGATCCGGCACCGGCTTGAACGTGCCCCGTTTGCTCCAGAGCGGCATCAGCCAGAAGAATCCGAAGTAATACAGCGCGCCGACCTGCGAGATCGCGGTCTTCACCGGGGTCGGCTCCTGAATCCCCAAATACCCCAGCACCGCGAAAACGACGACGAGAATACCCAACAGCACCTTGTGGAAACCCGGACGGTAGCGAATCGACTTCACCGGGCTCTTGTCCAGCCACGGCAGGAAGAACAGCGTCACCACCGCGCCGCCCATCACCACCACGCCCCAGAACTTGGCTTCGGTCAGATACATGGCGAGCAACAGCAGCACCACACCGCCCGACGCCGCCACCTTCGTGGTCACGGCCGCCTTGCCCTTGATCCACCATACCGCCGTGACGATCACCGCCAGCGCCATCAGCACATGCTTGAAGTCGTCGGTCGTGGCACGCAGCATCGAATAGAACGGCGTGAAATACCACACCGGCGCAATGTGCGGCGGTGTCTTGAGCGGATCGGACGGCACGAAGTTGTTCGCTTCGAGGAAATACCCACCCATCGTCGGCGCAAAGAACACGATCGCCGAGAACACCATCAGGAACACACCCACGCCCATGATGTCGTGCACGGTGTAGTACGGATGGAACGGAATCCCGTCGAGCGGCCGGCCGTTGGCGTCCTTCTTGTCCTTGATCTCCACGCCGTCGGGATTGTTCGAGCCGACTTCATGCAGCGCAATGATGTGCGCCACGATCAGGCCGATCAGCACCAGCGGAATGGCGATCACGTGGAAGGCGAAGAAGCGGTTCAGCGTGGCGTCCGACACCACGTAGTCGCCGCGAATCCACAGCGACAGGTCCGGACCGATGAACGGAATCGCCGAGAACAGGTTCACGATCACCTGCGCGCCCCAGTACGACATCTGCCCCCAGGGCAGCAGATAGCCCATGAACGCTTCGGCCATCAGGCACAGGAAAATCAGGCAGCCGAACACCCAGACCAGCTCGCGCGGCTTGCGGTACGAGCCGTAGAGCAGCCCGCGGAACATGTGCAGATACACCACGACGAAGAACATCGAGGCGCCCGTCGAGTGCATGTAGCGAATCAGCCAGCCCCACGGCACCTCGCGCATGATGTACTCGACCGAGGCGAACGCGAGGTTGGCGTCGGGCTTGTAGTTCATCACCAGGAAAATGCCGGTGAGGATCTGGATCACCAGCACCAGCATGGCCAGCGATCCGAAGAAATACCAGAAGTTGAAGTTCTTGGGCGCGTAATACTCGGCGGCGTGATCCTTCCACAGCTGCGTCAGCGGAAACCGACGATCGATCCAGCCCAGCAAGCCCGTCGTGTCGACCTGTTTGTCGGCGGCCATGATTACGCTTCTCCTTTTTCGTCTTTACCGATCACGATCTTGGTGTCGTTCACGAACATGAAACGGGGAACGTCGAGATTCAGTGGCGCCGGCTTGTTCTTGAACACGCGGCCCGACATATCGTAGGTGGAACCGTGGCACGGGCACAGAAAGCCCGGATCCTTGCCCAGCGCGGGGATCGCGTTCGCCTGGTAAGGGCCGGAAGGAATGCAGCCGAGGTGGGTGCAGATGCCGACCACGACGAGCACGTCCTTGTGCTCGGCACGCGCGCGATACGCGTTCTTGCAGTATTCGGGCATCGGGTAGGAAAACGTTCCCTTGGAGTCCGGATCGGCCAGCTCGGACGTCACTTTGGACAGCGAAGCCATCTCCTCGGGAGTGCGGCGCACGATCCACACGGGCAAGCCGCGCCACGCCACGGTCATCTTCTCACCGGGCTTGAGATTGCTGATGTCGGCCTCGACTGGCGCCCCGCCCGCCTTGGCGCGCTCCGAGGGTTCGAGGGAACTGACGAAAGGAACCAGAGTTACAACGCCGCCCACGCCTCCAGCTACGGACGTTGCAATCAGCAGATTCCGGCGGCTACTGTCGACGGCCTTTTCTTGATTGTCACTCATCACAAGCCCCACACGGTTGAATTTGTATTTCCGTCAACCTTAAATCATACGCGAGCGTAAATGCCTGAAACAACGGCAAAACACCTCAGTCTCCTAGTGGTTTTCGCGTATTTTCAAAGGATTGACGTACCCTGCGTGTGGCCGACGGCCACCCGGGGTTTCGTTTCTGGGATGCTGCTCGAGAACCGCTATGATCGCCGCTTTCGTTGACGCGTGCACGACATTTAGTCATCATTTTCCCTGTCTCGTCCCGGTGACACCTGGCGGGACTGTGGCAAGCGCGTGACATCGACCCGATGCCACCTATGCCGTTGCCCTTTCAGCCCGCCGGTGTCTGCCGGTAACAATCAATGCCAATTCGTGAGGGCTGGTGCAGCAATGCTGTCCCCGGCGACTCATCAAAACAGCGGAGGAATGGCATGAGCTTCATGTCGGAATTCAAGGAATTTGCCGTCAAGGGCAATGTGATCGATCTGGCCGTCGGTGTGATCATCGGCGGCGCCTTCGGCAAGATCGTCGACTCGGTCGTCAAAGACCTCATCATGCCGGTCGTCGGCGCCATCTTCGGCGGCCTCGACTTCTCGAACAAGTTCATTCTTCTCGGCCCGATCCCCCCCGACTTCAAAGGCAACCCCACGTCCTATGCCGACCTGACCAAGGCCGGCGTAGCCGCCTTCGGTTACGGCAACTTCGTCACCGTCGCCCTCAACTTCCTGATCCTGGCCTTCATCATTTTCGTGATGGTCAAGCAGATCAACCGCCTCAAGCGCACGGCTCCCGAAGCCCCGGCGGCGCCGGCGCCCACCCCGGAAGACATTGTTTTGCTGCGCGAAATTCGCGATAGCCTCAAGAAGCAGAACGGCTGACTCACCCCCGTTCGTCGTCTCCTGCCGGGGTGCTCCAGCCCCCGGTCCCGCCCAGGCCGGTCCGTGAGAAATCAGACCGGATTCGGGATGTCGAAGAACCGATGCTCGAGCCCAAAGCGATCGGCGAGATGTTCGCCCAGCGCCTTGGCCCCCCACCGCTCGGTCGCGTGGTGCCCCGCCGCCAGATACCCTACGCCGCTCTCGCGTGCCAGATGGGTGGTCGGTTCGGACACTTCGCCGCTGATGTAGACGTCCGCCCCGGCTGCGATGGCCGACTCGAAGAAGCCCTGCGCCCCACCGGTACACCATGCCACGCGGCGCACCTCACGGTCCGGCTCGCCCAGCATCAACGGCGCACGACCCAGTCGGGCTTCGACATGCGCGGCCAGCGCGGCGAGGGTCGTCGGCTTCGCCGGCGCCCCCAGCCATCCGAGTTGATCGGGGCCAAACCGCCCGCCATCGTCGGTGAATCCAAGCAATTTGCCCAGTTGCGCGTTGTTGCCGAACTCGGGATGGGCGTCCAGCGGTAGATGGAACGCAAACAGGTTGATGTCGTTGCCGATCAACACACCGAGACGGCGTCGCTTCATCCCGGAAATGCGGGCATCCTCGTTTTTCCAGAAATAGCCGTGGTGGACGAGGACGGCGTCGGCACCCCAATCGCGGGCGGCTTCGAGAAATGCCAGGCTGGCGGTCACGCCACTGGCGATTTTCCGGACCTCCGCACGGCCTTCGACCTGTAGGCCATTCGGGCAGTAATCGCGAAATTGCCCGATTTGCAGGGTATCGTTCAGATACAATTCCAGTTCAACACGATTCATTATAAGGCCTCGCTCTTTCATGCTCAGACGCTTCTGGCTACTGTTCGCGCAAGCGGTCACCGTGCTGCTTGCGTTGCTCTTCATCATCGCCACCCTCAAGCCACAGTGGCTGCAACGCCAGGGTTCGTTCGGCAAGCAACTCGCCAATCCGATCATCGCATTGCAGGAAGTCGCCCCCAGCCTGTCCGACAAGCCGGCGGCCGGCTCGTACGCCGATGGCGCGCAAAAGGCCATGCCTGCGGTCGTCAGCATTTTTTCCAGCAAGGAGCAAAAGCAGAACCGCGACCCGCGCCTCGATGATCCGCTGTTCCGCTACTTCTTCGGCGACGGCGGTGGCACGGTGCGGCAAGACCCGGTGTCGAGCCTCGGCTCGGGCGTGATCGTGAGCAGCGAAGGCTATATTCTCACGAATCACCACGTGGTGGACGGTGCCGACGAGATCGAAGTCGCCCTCGCCGACGGCCGCAAGGCCCGCGCCAAGCTGGTCGGCAGCGATCCCGAGACGGATCTGGCTGTGCTCAAGATCACCCTCGACAATCTGCCCGCCATCACCCTCGGGCGCATGGAACAGGTACGCGTGGGCGATGTGGTGCTCGCCATCGGCAACCCGTTCGGCGTCGGCCAAACGGTCACCATGGGCATCATCAGTGCGCTCGGTCGCAACCACCTCGACATCAGCACGTTCGAGAACTTCATTCAGACGGACGCCGCGATCAACCCCGGCAACTCGGGCGGTGCGCTCGTCGACGTGAACGGCAACCTGCTCGGCATCAATACGGCGATCTACTCGCGCAGCGGCGGCAACATGGGCATCGGGTTCGCCATTCCGGTGTCGACAGCGCGCACCGTGCTCGAGAGCATCATCACCACAGGCACGGTCACGCGCGGCTGGGTCGGCGTGGAGCCGCAGGACATCACGTCGGACATCGCCGAGTCGTTCGGGCTGCAGCAGGACTCCGGCGTGATCATCGCCGGCGTGGTGCAGGGCGGCCCGGCCGACAAGGCCGGCGTGCAGCCGGGCGACATCCTCACGAAGGTCGACGGCGACTCGATCCGCGATACGACCGAACTGCTCAACGTCATCGCGCAGATCAAGCCGGGCACGCAGGCCAAGCTGCATGTCACCCGCAAGAAGAAGGAAATCGATCTGATGGTGACGATCGGCAAGCGCCCGCCGCCACCCAAGCGGCCAGTGCAGGAGGAAGACGACGGCAGCGACGACAACAGCAGCGATTGACCGTCTTCTTCCCCTTATCTTCCCTCAGATTGGCAAGGAAAAACGGCTGCGCTTCGGCGCGGCCGTTTTATTTGGGATGACGCCGCCGGTGCGTCACGCCGACGGAGTGGTGGAGGGATTCAGGCCACTTCCGGGCCACGCGTTGTTGACCCCTTGGCCGTTCATTGACGCCGTTTGGCGCCCGTTAACGAAAAATGCACGGGACATCGCCCGTGCATTTCCCCATTCGGCCACCCGCCTTGCCAACCTGGCCCGCCCACCACCTCAAGCATTGGGCCTCCGTCAACCGCCCACAGTGCCGGCAAGGCCCGCGTTCGCTTACGGCGTCGCCTCGCCGTTCTGCTCGCTCTCGTCCGGCGCCTTGCCTTGCTTGACGAACAAACGCGCCGCAATCAGCCCCAGTTCGTAGAGGATGCACAGCGGAACCGCGAGCATCAGCTGCGAAAGGACGTCGGGCGGCGTCACCACGGCGGCCAGCACGAACGCGCCAACCACCACGTACGGACGCACCTGCTTGAGCTTCTCGATGCTCACGACGCCCATGCGCGCTAGCACGACCACCACGACCGGCACCTCGAACGTCACCCCGAAACATAGGAACATGGTCAGGACGAAACTCAGGTAGTTGTCGATATCGGTGTTCATCTCCGCGCCAAGTGGCGCGTTGTAGTGCGCGATGAAGTGGAAAACCGTCGGAAAGACGAGGAAGTAGGCAAACGCCATCCCGATGAGAAACAGCGTGTAGCTGCTCACGACCAGCGGCATGACAAGCTTCTTTTCGTGCTGGTACAGCCCCGGCGCCACGAACGCCCACGCCTGATAGAGCACGATGGGCAACGCGATCACGAACGCCACCATCAGCGTGACCTTCATCGGCACGAAGAACGAACCGGTGATGTCGGTGACGATGAGCTTGCCGTCGGCCGGCAGCGATTGCATCAGGGGGCGGGCGAGCAGCCGGAAGATGTCCGGCGCCCAGTAGACGAGCGAAAGGAACACTACGATCACCGAGGCGCCCGCGCGAATGATGCGGTTGCGCAACTCGATCAGATGCGAGATGAAAGTCTCTTCGGTGCCCCCCGCGGGGATTTGCTTCTCGTCGCTCACGTCGACTTATCCAGGAATGAGGCCGCTTACCGTGATGGCGTGCAGTGCGGTGCGCGGCAACCTCAGAAGAACTTGACCGGCCGGCGCAGCTTGGCCGGCGTATGACGCGCCACACGCGCCGCCCCCGACTGCACCCGCGTGCGCGTTGCGCTGGCCTGCTTGAACCACACGGGCGTTGCCGCGCGTCGCACGCGCCAGTTGCGGCGCTTGGCGGACGCACGATAGCCGGAACTCACCACCGGCTCGGCGAGGTAGCTGTCGGAATACCCGGTCGCCGCATCGGTACCGCCACCGTCGGTTGTCGACGTGCCCGTCGCACTCGCCCAGGCGTCGTTCAACGACGCCTCCTGCTCGTGCAACTGCTTCTGAATGGTGTTCTGCGCGTTGCGGGCGGCGTCCTCGAACTCGCTGCGCATGTTGCGCAGCTCGTCGAGCTCCATCTCGCGGCTCACCTCGGCCTTGACGTCGTTGATGTAACGCTGTGCGCGGCCGAAGAGCGCGCCCGCCGTACGAGCCACCTTGGGCAAACGCTCGGGACCGATCACGACCAGCGCCACGACGCCGATCAACATCAGTTTGGAAAGGCCGAGATCGATCATGTCGACGCGAACTTAGCCTTGCTTGTGATTGCTGGCGTCCTTGGCCTGCACATCGATGGTGGTCGAATCGCGCAGTTCCTTGGCGCTCGCCGGGTCTTCCTTGGCGCCGGGGGCGCCTTCGCCCTCCTTCATGCCGTCCTTGAAGCCCTTGACCGCACCGCCCAGATCGCTACCGATATTGCGCAGCTTCTTGGTGCCGAAAACCATCATCACGATCACCAGCACGATCAGCCAGTGCCAAATACTCAACGAACCCATGACCACTCTCCTTGCGTTTCCTACCCCGGTCGCTTTTCGCCGGGATCTTGTCGAGCCCACATGCCCGCGGAACGGCTGTGCGCCATTTCTGCCCCCGTGTCCGCAGCAACATGCCCCATTGTGGCACATCGTGCGTCACGTCCAGCATCGTAACCGCGCCGGACGCCGGGTAGAAATAAATGTTTTGCGAAACCATTCCCTATGCGTAACGAATGCGTCCCCGGTGCGACCGGCGCGGCGATTCGTCACGCCCGTCGGCACCGTCGCGCTGGTCATTCCGCCAACACCGGCACCCGTCTGGCCTTACATGCGCTTCCAAGGCCGCGGCCCGGCCAGAATATGCATGTGCAGATGATAAACCTCCTGCCCACCGCCCGGCCCGGTGTTGGTCACGACGCGAAAGCCGTTGCCATCGCCCCTCTGAGTATCCCCATCGAAGCGATAACCCTGCTCGGCGGCCACCTTGGGCGCCAGCAGCATCATCTTGCCGAGCAGCGCCTGGTCCTCGGGCTGGCAGTCCTGCAGCGTGGCGATGTGCTTGCGCGGCACCATGAGCAAATGGAGATCGGCCGCCGGGTTGATGTCCTTGAACACCACCACGTCGTCGTCGGCATAGACCTGTGCGCTCGGGATCTGCCCGGCGATGATCTTGCAGAAGATACAGTTTTCGTGCGTCATGCGTGTGTCTTCCTCTCGAATTCCCGAATGAGTCTGCGCAGCGTCCGTCGTCCTCAGACACGCGCGGCGTACATGGGCTTGTTGTCGTTCAGATAGAGCCAGCCCTTCACGATGCGATACAGCGTCCAGATGCCGAGCACCCACAGTATCGCGAAACCGACCATCACCACGGCCAGCGCCACGCCGAGCACGCCCCAGAGCACCAACCACCAGAAGGTGCGGATCTGCCACGTGAAGTGCGAGGCGTAGAGCGTACCGACGGTGTCGTCGCGCTTGATGTAGTTGACGATGATCGCCACGATGGCGGTCACGCCGCCCGTGAGCCAGAACAGGGCATAGAGCGCGTAGAGCACGTGCGTGAGCTTGCGCAGCGCGCGCTCCTGCTCGGCGCTGGGGACCGTTGCGACGTAGGGATTGTCGGTACTGCCCGGGGAGCCGGCGGAACGGGTCGAGCCGGGGATCTGCGGATCGTTCATGAAACGTCTCCTCGTGTAAGCCGGCGCGGCATTTCGGCAAAGTTGGCCGGAGTGAAAAACATGGGCATCGTGACGGCAGTGCGGCGAGTTCGGCGGCGGCGGGGTAATCGGCACGATCGCGGCGATGTCGGCGCCCGCCCTGCACCGCTCGTGCGCATCAGTCGGCGTGTTCGCCGCGCGTGCCGCGCTGCGCCTTCTCCACGAGCCCGGAGAGCCCTTCGCGACGCGCCAGCTCGGCGAGGACTTCATCGGGACTGAGGTCGTGGTGGGCGAGCAGCACCATGCAGTGAAACCAGAGATCGGCGGTTTCGTTGACGAGCTTCTGGCGCAGGTCGGCAGCGCCGCCGATGCGAATATCCTTCGCCGCGAGCACCACCTCGGTGGCCTCTTCGCCGATCTTCTTGCAGATGGCGTCGTCGCCCTTGTGGAACAGGCGGGCGACGTACGACTTGTCGGGATCGCCGCCCTTGCGCGAGGCGATCACTTCGGCAACACGCGCGAGCGTATCGTTCATGGCGGTCACTTGTAGATCTTGTGCGGGTCCTTGAGCACCGGCTCGACGGTGGCCCAACGGCCATCCTCGGCGCTGCCCTCGAACTTCTGGAAGAAACAGGAATGGCGGCCGGTGTGGCACGCAATGCCATCGATCTGCTCGACCTTGAGCAGCACCACGTCCTCATCGCAATCCAGACGGATCTCGTGCACCTTCTGCACGTGTCCCGACTCCTCGCCCTTGTGCCACAGACGCTTGCGCGAGCGCGAGTAGTAGACGGCTTCGCCCGTCTCGACCGTGCGCACGAGCGCGTCGCGGTTCATCCAGGCGAACATCAGCACGTCGTTGCTGCCGACTTCCTGCGCGATCACGGGCACGAGGCCCTGCGCGTCCCAACTCACCTTGTCCAGCCAGTCTTGCGTCATGATGCTTCGATTCCCGTTCAGAGCCGCACCGAAATGCCCTTGTCGGCCATGAAGCGCTTGGCCTCGCCGACGGTGTGCTCGCCGTAGTGGAAGATGCTCGCGGCGAGAACGGCGTCGGCGTGGCCTTCGGTCACACCGTTGGCCAGATCGGCCAGCGACCCGACGCCGCCCGAGGCGATGACGGGAATGCTCACGGCGTCCGACACGGCGCGCGTGAGCGCCAGGTCAAAGCCGCTCTTCGTGCCGTCGCGATCCATGCTGGTGAGCAGGATCTCGCCCGCGCCGAGCGCTTCGATCCGACGCGCCCATTCCACGGCGTCCAGGCCGGTGCCCTTGCGTCCGCCGTGCGTGAAGACTTCCCAGCGCGGCGCTTCGCCGTCGGCCGAGACGCGCTTGGCGTCGATCGCCACGACGATGCACTGCGAGCCGTACTTGGCGGCCGCGTCGGCAACCAGTTGCGGATTCGCCACGGCCGACGAGTTCATGCTGACCTTGTCCGCACCGGCATTGAGCAGGCGGCGCACGTCGGCCACCTCGCGGACCCCGCCGCCCACGGTGAGCGGGATGAACACCTGCGCGGCCACCGCCTCGATGATCGGCAGGATGAGGTCGCGTCCGTCGGAGGTCGCCGTGATGTCGAGGAACGTCAGTTCGTCGGCGCCCTGCTCGTCGTAACGGCGGGCGATCTCGACGGGGTCGCCCGCGTCGCGAAGTTCGACGAAGTTGACGCCCTTGACCACGCGGCCGGCCGTCACGTCCAGACACGGGATGATGCGTTTAGCGAGAGCCATGATGTTGGCACGCGAGACGGCCGCAGCCGCGATCCCGCTTATGCCGCTCCTTCGGAAAGCTCGTCCGCGCGCGTTTGCGCCGACGAGAAGTTCAGGTCGCCCGAGTAGATCGCCCGGCCGCAGATGACGCCCTCGATGCCCTCGTTCTCGACCTTGCACAGCGCGTCGATGTCGCCCAGATTCGACAGGCCGCCGCTGGCGATCACCGGCACGCTCACCGACTGCGCAAGGCGCACGGTGGCGTCGATATTGATGCCCTGCAGCATGCCGTCGCGGCCGATATCGGTGTAGATGATCGACTCGATGCCGTAGTCCTCGAACTTGCGCGCCAGATCCACGACTTCGTGGCCGCTCAGCTTGCTCCAGCCGTCGGTGGCGACCTTGCCGTCCTTGGCGTCGAGACCCACGATGATATGACCGCCGAACGCGCTGCAGGCGTCCTTCAGGAAGCCCGGATCCTTCACCGCCGCCGTACCGATGATCACGTACGACAGGCCGTCGTCCAGATAGCGTTCGATGGTGTTCAGGTCGCGAATGCCGCCGCCCAGTTGCACCGGGATATCGGCACCGACTTCCTGGATGATCGAGCGGATGGCCGCTTCGTTGCGCGGCTTGCCGACGAATGCGCCGTTCAGGTCCACCAGGTGGAGGCGGCGCGCACCTTGCTCGACCCAGTGTCGGGCCATTGCCGCGGGGTCCTCCGAGAATACGGTGGCTTGATCCATGTCGCCTTGTTTGAGGCGCACACATTGACCGTCTTTAAGGTCGATGGCCGGGATGAGCAGCATAGGCAATCGTGAAACGTCGCTAGTGGAAAGTAAAAGAAATACGCAATTTACGCGGACAACACGAAACCGACCCCAGCCCTGCCGGGCGACGGCACGTCGGGATCGGATTCATCAACATGACACACAGTATAAGCGGTGGCAGGGAGTACGCTCTGGGAGACGCCCCGGGCGCCGATGCGCCGCTCGGGGATGATCAGGGCTTCCACTGCGCAAAGTTGCGATAAAGGGCAAGACCCGCCTGGGCGCTCTTTTCCGGGTGGAACTGGGTGGCGAAGATATTATCTTTAGCCACTGCACAGGTAAAGGGCACGCCGTAGACCGTCTCGCCGGCGGTCAATTCGGGCTTCGCGGGCACGACGTAATAGCTATGCACGAAATAGAAGTAGCTGTCGTCGGCCACACCCGCCCAAATCGGGTGGGACCGGGTCTGACGCACGCGGTTCCAGCCCATTTGCGGGACTTTGAAGCGCGAACCGTCGTCCTGCACCTGGCCGTCGAGCTCGAAGCGCACCACGCGCCCCGGCAGCAGACCGAGTGCCGGCGTGTTGCCTTCTTCCGACAGGTCGAACAGCATCTGCTCGCCCACGCACACGCCGAACATCGGCTTCGTTGCGGCCGCCTCGAGCACCGCCTCGCGCAGCCCCGATTCGTTCAGGCAGCCCATGCAGTCGCGCATCGCGCCCTGTCCCGGCAGCACCACGCGATCGGCGGCGCGAATCTCGGCGGCGTCGCTGCTGATGCTCACGTCGGCCTCCGGCGCGGCCGCACGCAGCGCCTGGTAGACCGAGCGCAGGTTGCCCATCCCGTAGTCGACAATCGCAATCTTGTTCATCTCAAACCCGGCAGCAGTATTTTCAAACCATCGATAATGAATTCCACGGCCAGCGCCGAGAGGATCAACCCCATCAGGCGCGTGCCGATATTGATGCCCGTGCGTCCGAGCCAGCCTTCGATACGCCCGGCGCTGCGCAGCGCCACCCAGCACACCGCACCCACGCCCACTCCGATCGCCACGAGCGCCAGAATCTGCGCCCAGCCATGCGCGCGGCCCGAGTAGATGATCACGGTACTGATCGTGCCCGGCCCGGTGAGCAGCGGAATCGCCAGTGGCACCACGGCGATGTTCGGCCGCTCCTCCGCCTCGTGACGCTCTTCGGCCGTCGCCCGCGTGTTGCCGGTCTGGGCGTTGATCATGTTGACGGCCATGAGCAGCATGATCACCCCGCCGCCGACTTCCAGCGACGCGATCGAAATGCCGAAGAACCGGATGATCGACTCGCCGAACAGGCCCGATCCCGCCACGACCAGCGCCACGGCAATGGCCGCAACGTTGATCGTATGGCGCTTCTCCTCGCGCGTCTGCGTGGACGTCAGGCTGATGAACAGCGGGATCGCACCCAGCGGGTTGATCAGCGCCAGCAGCGAGATGAAAAACTTGAAGGCATCAAGCGTCATAGGGCGTCATAAGGGCGTCGTCGGGACGTCATGGGGCCGCATGGCGCCGGCATCCGGCCGGCCGATGATGCGTCTCGCAGGGCGCCGGCAACCACACCGGCGGGCTATTCGGCAATCGGCGGGCACCGCCCGCCCATCTCGCGTTACAGGCTGCCCTTCGTGGACGGCACCACACCCGCGGCGCGCGGGTCGATCTCGACGGCCATGCGCAGCGCGCGACCAAACGCCTTGAACACCGTTTCGCACTGGTGATGGGCGTTGATGCCGCGCAAGTTGTCGATGTGGAGCGTCACGCCCGCGTGGTTGACGAACCCGCGGAAGAATTCGATGGTCAGGTCGACGTCGAAGTTGCCCACGCGAGCGCGCGTGAACGGCACGTGAAATTCGAGGCCCGGACGACCCGAGAAGTCGATCACCACACGCGAGAGCGCCTCGTCGAGCGGCACATAGCTGTGACCGTAGCGCACGATGCCCTTCCTGTCGCCAATGGCCTTGGCAACGGCCATGCCCAGCGTGATACCGACGTCTTCCACCGTGTGATGGTCGTCGATGAAGGTGTCGCCCTTGGCTTCGACTTCCATGTCGATGAGGCCGTGGCGCGCGATCTGGTCGAGCATGTGGTCCAGAAACGGCACGCCGGTATCGAGCGTCTTCCGGCCGGTGCCGTCCAGGTCGATCTTGACGCGTATTTGCGTTTCGCTGGTATCGCGAACGACTTCCGCAATGCGCATGATGGTGAGTTCTCGTCGTATGGCTTGTTAGAGTGATGCGGCCAGGGCGTCGACCATCGCCGCATTCTCCGTGGGGGTGCCGACCGTCAGCCGCAGGCAATTGGCCAGCAACACGTGCATTTTACCCACGTTTTTGATCAGCACCTTGTGCGCGAGCAGCCCCGCGTGGGTTTTGTCGGCGTCGGGAACCCGAACGAGCAGGAAATTCGCGTCGCTGGGGAACACGGTCACCCCCGGCAGGGCTGCCACGGCGGCCGCCAGCCGGCCGCGCTCGTCCCGCAGCCCGGCCGCCTGCGCGTCGAGCACGTCGAGATGGTCGAGCATGAATTCGGCGCAGGCCTGCGTGAGCACGTTCACGTTGTACGGCGGGCGCACCTTGTCGAGCTGATCCAGCCATTCGGCGCTGCCCGCCACGTAGCCCAGGCGGATGCCGGCCAGGCCCAGCTTGGAGACGGTGCGCATGACCAGCAGATTCGGAAATTCCGGGAGCCGCGGCATCCAGGTCTTGCCCGCGAACGGCTGATAGGCCTCGTCGACGACCACCAGGCCGTGAGCGGCCGCGCGCACGAGCGTCTCGATGTCGGCATCGTCGAACAGGTTGCCGGTTGGGTTGTTCGGATAGGCCAGGTACACGACCGCGCCGGGATGTGCCGCAATGGCATCGAGCATGGCCGGCATGTCGAGCGAGAAGTCCGCGCGCAGCGGCACGCCCACGAACGCCACGCCCGCCAGACGCGCCGACACCTCGTACATCACGAAGCCGGGCATCGGGGCGATCACGGTCGCCCCGGGGCGCGCCGTGGCCACCGCGATCATGCTGATGATTTCGTCCGAACCGTTGCCCAGCAGCAGACTGGCGCCGGCCGGCACACCCATCGTGCGCGAGAGCTTCTCGAGCAGCGCCGCCGGACGCGGCGCTGGGTAGCGGTTGAGCGCCACGTCGGCCAGACGCTGGCCCAGCGCGGCGCGCAACGCGTCCGGCAAGCCGTACGGGTTCTCCATCGCGTCGAGCTTCAGGAAGCCGCTGGCATCGGGCACGGGGTACGTGCTCATGGCGAACACGTCGGAGCGAATCACTTGATCGACGGACATGGGGCGCGGGTTTCGGGGGTAGGCGTTGGGGGATGGGATCAGTTGAAAGCGAACGTCAGCATGCCGGCATCGGCGCCGTCGATCTTCACGCTGCAACGGCGGCCGGTCTCGACACTGCCCAGCGCGTCGGTGATGCGCTGCACGCGCACGCCCGTCTGCCAGGAAAGCGCCTGCGCCACCGCCGGGCTCACGCGCGCGGGCACCGCCTCGGCTTCGCAACGCATGGCGACGAGCCGGTTGCCGACACGACCGAACACACCATGCGCGACTTCTTCGTCGGTGCCGCGCAACGCGGTCTTGCCGTCGAGCCGCAACACGTAGACGTCGTTATCGAACGCCTGCCGGTGCACGCACACGGTCATGCGCTCGACGGACGCGCCGCCGACCGTGGCGTACCGGCAATAGTTGCCGGCCGCATGCGCCGTCGCGCCCGCACTAGCCCCCACGGCGAATACCGCGAACGCGGCCGCCATGCGCAGCGCCGCGCGATGCGGCAACGAGAACGAAAGGAAAGAGAAAGGAGCCGCGTTGGTGCGTGAGCGACGCCGGGCGGTCACCGGCGTCGTCTGGCAATACGCGGGCCGCAGGGCGTCGTCGCGCATGTCAGGACTCGTGATGCAGACGGTATTCGGCGCTGCGCGCATGCGCCTGCAGCCCTTCGCCGTATGCCAGTTCGGCCGCGATCTCGCCGAGCATGCGGGCGCCGCCCTCGCTCACTTCGATGAGGCTCGAACGCTTGATGAAGTCGTACACGCCCAACGGCGACGAGAAGCGCGCGGTGCGCGACGTCGGCAGCACGTGGTTGGGGCCCGCGCAGTAGTCGCCCAGACTCTCGCTCGTGAACTTGCCGAGGAAGATGGCGCCCGCGTGACGGATCCTGTCGCCCCATTGCTGCGGCGTCTCGGCCGAGATTTCGAGGTGCTCCGGCGCGATCAGGTTGGCGATCTCGCACGCTTCGTTCATGTCGCGCACCTTGATCAGCGCGCCCCGGCCTTGCAGCGAGGCGGCAATCACGTCGCGGCGCGGCATGTCGTCGATCTGGCGCTCCAGCGACGCGCGCACGCGGGCAATGTAGTCCGCATCCGGGCACAGCAGGATCGACTGCGCGAGTTCGTCATGCTCGGCTTGCGAGAACAGGTCCATCGCGACCCAGTCGGGGTCGGTCGTGCCGTCGCAGATCACGAGGATTTCCGACGGGCCTGCGATCATGTCGATACCGACCGTGCCGAACACGCGGCGCTTGGCCGCCGCGACGAAGGCGTTGCCCGGACCGACGATCTTGTCGACGGCCGGCACCGTCCCGGTGCCGTACGCGAGCGCACCGATCGCCTGCGCGCCACCGATCGTGAACACGCGATCGACCCCGGCGATGTGCGCCGCGGCGAGCACCAGCGGGTTCTGCACGCCGTCCGGCGTGGGCACCACCATGATGATGTCCTTCACGCCGGCCACACGCGCGGGAATCGCGTTCATCAGCACGGACGACGGATAGGCCGCCTTGCCGCCCGGCACGTAGATGCCCACGCGATCGAGCGGCGTGACCTTCTGGCCGAGCACCGTGCCGTCCGACTCGGTGTATTGCCAACTGTGGCTGCCGCACTCGATGCGCTGCTTTTCGTGATAGGCGCGCA
Source organism: Pandoraea pulmonicola (assembly GCF_000815105.2). Classification (NCBI taxonomy): domain Bacteria; kingdom Pseudomonadati; phylum Pseudomonadota; class Betaproteobacteria; order Burkholderiales; family Burkholderiaceae; genus Pandoraea; species Pandoraea pulmonicola. Next base: position 5,425,770 of record NZ_CP010310.2, read on the forward strand.
CGCGGGCCGCCGCCGCCTCGAGCGCCGCGCGACGCTTCGGCTCCAGGCTTTCGAGCGCCGCCGCCAGCGCCTCGGCGGGCAGTTCCAGCGCGGCCATGTCGGGCGCGCTCAGGCGGTCGAACTTGTTGGTATATTCGATGACGGCCGCGTCGCCGCGCGTCTTCACGTCGGCAAGAATTTCGGCAGCCGCGCGGTCGATGGCGGCGTCTTCGCTCGCCTCGAACGCCAAGACTTCACGCAGTTGCGCGTCGAAACCTTCGGCGACGGAGTCGAGATTGCGAATATCGAGTTTCATGCTTTTTGGCGGGAGGCCCGTTCGAAGGCATCCAGAATGGGCTGCAACGACTCGCGCTTGAGCTTGAGCGCAGCCTGATTGATCACGAGGCGGGACGAGATATCCATGATCTCCTCCACTTCCACCAGATTGTTGGCCCGCAGCGTGCCGCCGGTGCTCACCAGATCGACAATCGCGTCGGCCAGACCCACGAGCGGCCCCAGCTCCATCGAGCCGTACAGCTTGATCAGATCGACGTGCACGCCCTTGGCCGCGAAGTGCTCGCGCGCCGTCTGCACATATTTGGTCGCCACACGCAGGCGCGCACCCTGACGGACGGCATTCGCGTAATCGAAGCCCTTCGGTACAGCCACAGACATGCGACAGCGCGCAATGTTCAAATCGATCGGCTGGTACAGACCGCCGCCGCCGTGTTCGATGAGCACGTCCTTGCCGGCCACACCGAAGTCGGCGGCACCATATTGCACGTAGGTCGGCACGTCGGTCGCGCGCACGATGATCACGCGCAGATTCGGATCCGTGGTCGGCAGAATCAGCTTGCGCGAGGTCTCCGGGTCTTCCGTGACCTCGATGCCCGCGGCCGCGAGCAGCGGCAGCGTTTCCGTAAAGATACGCCCTTTCGAGAGCGCCAGCGTGAGCGGCTGACTGAGCGGCTGGGCCGGCTTGGCGGAACTCATGCAATCTCTCCCTGGCGTGCTTCGACACGCCGGATTCGCGCGCCCACGGCGCGCAACTTTGCCTCGATACGATGATAGCCGCGATCGAGGTGATGAATGCGGTCGACGAGCGTACGGCCCTCGGCCGTCAGGCCCGCCACGATCAGGCTGGCGGACGCCCGCAGGTCGGTCGCCATGACGTGCGCACCGGAGAGGCGTTCGACGCCCGAAATCCGCGCCGTGTTGCCTTCGATGCCGATATTCGCGCCCAGGCGCTGCAATTCCTGCACGTGCATGAAGCGGTTCTCGAAGATCGTCTCGACGACCTGCGACGCGCCCTGCGCAATGCAATTGAGCGCCATGAACTGTGCCTGCATGTCGGTCGGGAACGCCGGGTATTCCGACGTCCGGAAGCTCACGGCTTGCGCGCGTCGGTCCATCGTCACGCGCAGCCAATCCGCACCGGCGCTCACCGCCGCGCCCGTTTTACGCAATTTCTCGAGCACTGCGTCGAGCGTGCCCGGCGCCACGCGGCGCAGCGTGATGTCGCCACGCGTGGCCACCGCCGCGCACAGGAATGTGCCGGCCTCGATGCGATCGGGCACGACGTCGTGCGTGGCGCCGTGCAGGCGCGGCACGCCGGTCACCACCAGGCGGTCCGTGCCGATGCCCTCGATCTTCGCGCCCATCTTCACGAGCAAATGCGCCAGATCGGTCACTTCGGGCTCGCGCGCCGCGTTCGCCAGCACGGTCACGCCGTCGGCAAGCGTGGCCGCCATGAGCAGGTTTTCGGTGCCCGTGACGGTAATCATGTCGGTCACGAGCGTCTCGCCGCGCAAGCGCGCCGCGCGGGCGAGGATGTCGCCGTGCGTGAGCGTGATCTCGGCGCCCATCTTCTGCAGGCCCTTGATGTGCTGATCCACGGGACGCGCCCCGATCGCACAACCGCCTGGCAGCGAGACCCGCGCCTCGCCGCAACGCGCGAGCAGTGGACCGAGCACGAGGATCGACGCCCGCATGGTCTTGACCAGCTCGTAGGGCGCGGCGGGCTCGGTAATCTGCGACGCGTCGAGCGTCACCGATTCGCCGTGGCGCTCGACCTTCACGCCCATGCGCGCGAGCAGCGTGAGCATGGTGCGCACGTCGTGCAGGTCGGGCACATTGCCCAGCACCAGCGGCTCGGCCGTGAGCAGGCTCGCGCACAGGATCGGCAATGCCGCGTTCTTGGCGCCCGAAACGGTAATCTCTCCCGCCAGCCGCTCGCCACCTTCGATTTCCAGGTGGTCCGCGGCCACGCGCTCGCCGGCGCAGACCTCGCCGTTGCCGGCCGCGCCAGCGCTTTCTTGCGTAATCCTCATTGCGCCCGATACTCCGCCGGCGTGAGCGTCTTCATCGACAATGCGTGGATTTCCGCTTTCATGCGATCGCCGAGCGCGGCGTACACGAGCTGGTGACGGGCAATGAGGCGCTTGCCTTCGAACTGCGCGCTCACGATGGTCGCGAAGAAATGCTGGCCGTCGCCTTCGACGTCCACGTGTTCGCAAGCCAGGCCGGCTTCGATATATTGTTTGATTTGTTCAGGGGTGGGCAGCATTTGCCGATCCTAGGAAAGTTCAGTGACGCAGTTTGTAGCCGCGGCGCAGCAGGTGAAGCGCCACGGTTGCGAGAATCAGGAAAGTCGCGCCGACGACCGCGAGGCTCGTCTGCGGGGCAACGTCGGACACGCCGAAGAAGCCGTAGCGGAACCCGTCGATCATGTAGAAGAACGGGTTGAAATGCGAGACAGCCTGCCACAGCGGCGGCAGCGAGTGAATCGAGTAAAACACGCCCGCGAGAAACGTCGCCGGCATGATCAGGAAGTTCTGGAACGCGGCGAGCTGGTCGAACTTCTCCGCCCAGATCCCCGCGATCAGTCCCAGCGTGCCGAGAATGGCGGCGCCGAGGAACGCGAAGCCGAGAATCCACAGCGGCGCGGCGAACGTGAGATGCGTGAACGCCACCGTCACCGCGAACACCCCCAGCCCGACGCACAGCCCGCGCACCACGGCGGCGAGCACGTACGCGCCGTACATCTCCCAGTGCGAGAGCGGCGGCAGCAGCACGAACACGAGGTTGCCCGTGATCTTCGACTGGATCAGCGACGACGAACTGTTGGCGAACGCATTCTGCAGCACGCTCATCATCACCAGCCCCGGCACGAGGAAGGATGTGTACGTGATCTGGTCGTACACCTTCACGCGGTCCTCGAGCACGTGACCGAAGATCATCAGGTACAGCAGCGCCGTGAGCACCGGCGCGGCCACGGTCTGGAAGCTCACCTTCCAGAAGCGCAGCACTTCCTTGTAGAAGAGGGTGCGGAACCCAACGAAGCCGCCGATCATGCTGCCACCTCCTGCGCGCGCGAACCGGACATGATCTGCACGAACACGTCCTCCAGATCGGCCTTCTGAATGTCGATGTCCTCGACGATGCCGCCCGCCGCGCGGCAAGTGGCGAGAATCGATTCCACTTCGTCGCAGCCGGCCAGCCGCAAGGCGAACTGGTGAGCGTTCACGTCCGAGCCGTCGACCAGCAGCGGACGCAACTCGGCGGGCAACGTCCCCTGCCTGAAGCGCAGCACCAGGCGCGTACCGGCAAAGCGTTGCAGCAGCGAGGCGGTGCGCTCGAGCGCCACGACTTCGCCGCGCTTGAGCATGGCGATGCGGTCGCACAGCGTTTCCGCTTCTTCGAGATAGTGCGTGGTCAGCACGATGGTGTGGCCTTCGCGATTCAGGCGGGAGATGAACTTCCAGAGCGTCTGACGCAGTTCCACGTCGACCCCGGCAGTCGGCTCGTCGAGCACGATCACCGGCGGACGGTGCACGAGCGCCTGCGCCACGAGCACGCGACGCTTCATGCCGCCCGAGAGCTGACGCATGTTCGCTTCGGCCTTGTCGGTCAGATCGAGGTTGGCCATCACTTCGTCGATCCAGTCGTCGTTGCGCGTGAGCCCGAAGTAGCCGGACTGGATACGCAACGTCTCGCGCACGGAGAAGAACGGATCGAAGACGAGTTCCTGCGGCACCACGCCGAGCTTGCGGCGGGCGTTGCGATAGTCGCGCACGACGTCGTGGCCGAGCACGCTGATATTGCCGGCGTCGGCGCGCGCGAGGCCCGCGAGAATGCTGATCAGCGTGGTCTTGCCTGCGCCGTTCGGGCCGAGCAGACCGAAGAACTCACCTTCTTCGATCGAGAAGCTGACGCCCTTGAGCGCCTGCAACGCCTGATAGCGTTTTTTGACGTTACGGATTTCGATGGCGGCCATGGACTGCACGCACCCGTCGTTGCGAGTACGCCATTTTTGTTCTCCGGCCACGGCCGACCGTGTGCGCGGACCGCGGCAATCGCGGCGGCGCCGGCGGTGTCGGTGCCCGGATGGGGGGTAGCTGCCCAAAAGTCGGCAGAAAACCCCTGATTATAAAGGAAGCTGGTGGCGGCCGTGCTGATGGCGGTCCATCGACCCGCGGCCCTTGCCGCCACGACCGTCGGTCTCGCCGCCCTCGCCATGCATGCCCTCAACCGCGTCGGGTGCTCCGGTCCCGAGACGGATCGCCCGCGCATAAAAAAGCGCCGTCCGAAGACGGCGCCCCTGTGCCCGGCGGCAGTCCGGCCTGACGATCAGCTCGAGAGCAGATGGTCGACGCCGTACACCAGCGCGAGGCTGGCCAGCCCAGTCGGCAGGTTAGTGAACACCAACGTCTTGCCGCGCTGCGACGCGTGACGGCGCAAGGCGAGCAGCACGGCGATCGCCGACGAATCGAAGTGCTTGAGGCCGGCGCAGTCGACGTGGGTTTCGCCCGCGTCGATGCGATCGATGACCTGCGCGAGCACGTCGCCGGCGGTGTCGTGAGTGAGATCGGTCTGCAACGCGAGCATGCGCTTACTTGCCGCCCGCGAGTTGCTGGTTGCGCTCGGTCAGGAACTTGATCAGACCGTCGACGCCCGACTGGTTGACCTTCTCCGCGAACTGGTTGCGGTACGTCTGGATCAACCAGGCGCCCAGCACGTTCAGGTCATAGAGCTTCCATTCGCCGCTGGCCGTCTTGTACAGACGATAGTCGAGCTCGATCGGCTGACCGTTGTGGACCACGTCGGTGTACACCACGACGTCGGTATCGCTCGGCTGGCCACGGAACGGCTTGTAGTTGACCTGCTGGTCGCGGATCTGTGCAATGGCGCCGGCGTACGTGCGCAGCAGCAAGGTCTTGAACTGTTCGGTGAGCTGCTGGCGCTGCTGCGGCGTGGCGTTGCGCCAGGCGGCGCCGGTGGCGAGCTGCGTGGTCTTCGTGAAGTCGGCGTGCGGCATGATCTTCTGCTCGACCAGACGCGTGATGCTGTTCAGATCGCCCTTCTGGATGTTCGGGTCGCTCTTGGCCGCGGCCATCACTTCGGTCACGGTCTGCTTGACCAGGGCGTCCGGCGCCTGAGCCTGTGCCATGGCGGAGCCGGCGGCGGTATACGTCATGAATGCCATGACGGGAATGAGCCAGAACTTCTTCATTGTGGACTTCCTCTTTCGAGTGACGAGTGTTGCGCGTTTGGATACCCGCGTCGCGTCTGGAGTTCTCGGATTGACGGCAGCGTCGTGTAACAAACTGTTGCCCGTCGGGCCTGCCGACGGTGCAATGGGCATTGCGGAGAACGGCGCCGACTCGGCGAGCGATGCGTGCAGTTCGTGCACGCCTCTTCCGAATCGGCGTCGACGGACCCGCGCTCAGCGACGGAACGGCAGGCCGCCCGGCACCATCTTGCCCGGTACCGGCGAGCCTTGCGGCGCCTCCGACTCGGCCGGCGCGCTCGCACCCGAAGCCGGGGCTGCCGCACCTGCTGCCCCCGCCGAACCGGCCGGCATCGGCTGGCCGCCTGCACCGGCACCGGCACCCGCGGCTGCGGCGCCGGCGGCACCGTCCTCTTCGTAGTTCGGCAGTGCGGCGCTATTCGACGCACCACCGTTGATCAGGTACTTGCGGCGCGCCAGATAGGCGTCGCGCATGAACGAGTACGGATCGAGCGCGGCGGCGTCGAGCAGATTCGACGCGTCGAGCAGGTTGGCACGGGTATTGACGAGACGCACGCCGTAGAGCGAGTAGCTCACCCACTCCGGTTTGATGTACGACGTCGGGTCGATGAACATGTTGCCCGCCATGCCGACCGTGTCGCGCACCGTACTCGGGCCAAGCAGCGGCAGCACGAGGTACGGGCCGTCGGGCAGGCCCCACTTGCCGAGCGTCACGCCGAAGTCCTGGCTGTGCTTGGGCAGACCGGCGGGCGAAGCGAAGTCGATCAGGCCGCCGACACCGAACACGGTGTTGATGGTCAGGCGCATCAGATCCTGCACGGCGGCGGTGACTTCGAGCTGCAGCAGGTTGTTGGCGAAGTTGTAGACGTCGCCGACGTTCGAGAAGAAGTTCGTGACCATGTCGCGCGCCGGTTCCGGCACGACGAAGCGGTAGCCCTTGGCCACCGGGACCATGACAGTCTTGTCGAGCTTGTCATTGAACGTGTACATCGAACGGTTGAAACCTTCGATGGGGTCCGCGGGATTCGGGTTGGTGACAGTGGCGCAACCGGTCAGCGCCATCGCGCCGGCGGCCAGCACTGCCGAAGTACGGAAGCTGGTCATTTCTCTTATTTTCCTTGGGTTACCGTCGCTGCCGGTGCCGAGGCTGCCGCCGCGCCGCCCGTCTGGGCACCACCGGCGTCCGCCGCCTTGTTGTACAGAAATTGGCCTATCAGGTTTTCCAGCACGATCGCCGATTGCGTGAGCGTGATCGTATCACCGGCCTTGAGCATCTGGTCATCACCCCCGGCTTCCAGTCCGATGTACTGCTCGCCGAGCAAGCCCGAGGTCAGGATCTTGGCCGACGAGTCCTTCGGGAATTGGTATTGCGAATCGATGTTGAGCGTGACGTCGGCCAGATAGCGCTTGTCGTCGAACTTGATCGACGCCACGCGTCCGACCACCACGCCCGCGCTCTTGACCGCCGCGCGCGGCTTCAGGCCGCCGATGTTGTCGAAGCGAACCGTCACCGGATACGAGCTCGAGAACGACAGCGAGCTCATGTTGCCGGCCTTGAGCGCGAGAAAGAGCAGCGCCGCGAAGCCGAGAACCACGAACAGGCCGACCCAGAAGTCGAGGGGGTGTTTTTTCATTGTGTCAGTGTGCGCAAACTGTCTGTCGATAGGGTTGGCAGGCAAGCCGGTCCGTTAGCTGAACATCAGGGCCGTGAGCAGGAAGTCGAGACCGAGCACGGCAAGCGACGCCTGCACCACCGTGCGCGTGGTCGCACGCGAGACGCCCTCCGGCGTCGGCTGTGCCTCGAAACCCTGATACAGCGCGATAAACGTGACGGCGATACCGAAAACGAGGCTCTTGACCACACCGTTGGCGACATCCGACCAGACATCCACGCCGCCCTGCATCTGCGACCAGAACGCGCCGGAATCCACGCCAATCAACTGCACGCCCACGAGATAGCCGCCAAAGATACCCACCGCCGAGAAGATCGCCGCCAGGATCGGCATCGCGATCACGCCCGCCCAGAAGCGCGGCGCCACGACGCGTGCGATCGGGTCGATGGCCATCATCTCCATCGCGGTCAACTGCTCGCCCGCCTTCATCAGGCCAATTTCGGCCGTGAGCGACGTGCCGGCACGACCCGCGAACAGCAGCGCCGTGACCACCGGCCCGAGCTCGCGCACCAGCGAGAGCGCCACGAGCAGGCCGAGCGCCTGTTCCGAGCCGTACTTGTTGAGGGTGTAGTAGCCCTGCAGCCCGAGCACGAAGCCGACGAACAGCCCCGAGACCGCAATGATGACAAACGAATAGTTACCGACGAAATGAATCTGGTCGGTCACGAGTCGCGGGCGACGCAGCAGCGCGCCGCTCGACGCCAGCATGCGCAGGAACATGCGGGCGCCATATCCCAGGCGCTCCACGTGGCCGCGAACGAAACTGCCGATGGTGGTGATCATGCACGCGCTCCGATACCGAAATCTTCCGCGAGCGGCGGCGCGGGATACTGAAACTTCACGGGGCCGTCCGGCTGCGCGTCGATGAACTGACGCACCGTGGGATCGCTCGAGGCACGCAGCGCGTCGGGCGCGCCCTCGGCGGCGATACGGCCTTCACTGATGAAATAGATGTAGTCGGCAATGGCGAAGGTCTCCGCCACATCGTGCGACACGATGATCGACGTGGCGCCGAGCGCGTCGTTGAGCTTGCGGATCAGGTTCGCGGTGATGCCCATCGAGATCGGATCCAGGCCGGTGAACGGCTCGTCGTACATGACGAGGTCGGGATCGAGCGCAATCGTGCGCGCGAGTGCCACGCGGCGCGCCATCCCGCCCGAAATCTCGGCGGGCTTCATGTCGCGTGCACCGCGCAGGCCCACGGCGTTGAGCTTCATGAGCACCAGATCGCGGATGAGCGACTCGTCCAGTCGAGTGTGTTCGCGCAGCGGAAACGCCACGTTGTCGAACACCGTCATGTCGGTAAACAAGGCGCCGAACTGGAACAGCATGCCCATGCGGCGACGCAACCGGAACCAGCCGTCCCGATCGAGCGTCGACACGTCGGTGCCGTCGAAATCGACGCTGCCGCGGCTCGCATGCACCAGCCCGCCGATGAGGCGCAGCACGGTCGTCTTGCCACAGCCGGAGCCGCCCATGACCGCAATGACCTTGCCGCGGGGAAACCGCATATTCAACCCGGAAAGCACCAGACGTTCGCCATAGCCGAAGCTGACGTCACGCAGTTCGAGCAGATTTTCCGGATTCAGGGTGGGCACGTTACGGGTCTTATAGTGCGGCGCAAAACGCCAATTATAGGGGGGAATGCCGATCGATGCCGCTCACGGGCAGCCCGCCAATGCGAGTACCGGCGCCGTCGGGCGGCATTCTACAGGCCTTCGCGGATTCGCGATGGGACGTTCCGATGGCCGCAACGAACAAAAAGCCAGCGGCAGCAAGGACTTACCGCCGCTTGCACGGCGGCGGTGTTGCGCCGTTGCTACAATGTTCCGCTTGACGCAACGACCTGTTGACTCGGATGCCCTCCGCCAAACTCCCGCCTTTCGCACCTTCCTCTCCTTCCGGCCGCCCACAACCGCCCGCTGCCTGCGCCCCCGAATTTCAGATTCGTCCGATGCAGCCGAACGATCTTCCCCAGGTTCTGGCCGTGCAGGCGCAGGCGTACGGCGACGTCATGCTCGAATCGGAAGCGACGCTCGCATCGCGCCTGCGGCTCTCCCCCGAGACGTGCTGGGTCGCCGTCGACGCCGGCACGGCAGCGGAACCGCGCGTGGCCGGCTATCTGTTCACGCATCCGTGGCAGATCGCAGCGCCGCCGTCGCTCGATACCGTGCTCGACACACTGCCCGACTCTGCCGACTGCTGGTACGTGCACGACATGGCGCTGGCGCCCCGGACGCGAGGTGCGGGCGTCGCCAGCCGGCTCTACGCGGCCGCGCTCGCCTCGGCACGGAAATTGGGGTTGCAGACTTCCGCACTCGTTGCGGTGCAGCAATCGCATGGGTTCTGGGCGCGCTTCGGCTACGCCGCGGCGACGAACGTTTCGCCGATCATCGCCGCCAAGCTCGCCGGCTACGGCGAGGGCGCAGTGTTCATGACGCGTCGCCTGTAACACCATTTCGCCATCGCAGTCCGCAAGGCGACCGCATGTGACGTCGCCAGAACTTCACGCCCGCTTCGCAAACTCGCGTTGCATGCCCTTCACCGCGGCGCTCACGTCAGGCGCCTCGGTCACGGCACGCACGACGGCGGCACATCCCGCGCCGGTATCGAGCACATGAGGAAGATTGCCCGCGTCGATACCGCCGATGGCAACGAGCGGGTAATGCGGCGCGATGAGTTTCACGTAGCGCGCGAGCTTCGCCAATCCTTGCGGCGCGGTGGCGATCACTTTGGTCGTGGTCGGGAAGACCGCACCGACCGCAAGATAGCTCGGCCGAAAGTGATGCGCGGCCAGAATCTCGTAATAGCCGTGCGTGCTGATGCCGAGCCGCATGCCGCTCGCGTGCAGCGTCGCGACCTCGTCGGCCGAGAGCGCCGCCATGTCTTCCTGCCCCAGGTGAACGCCGTAGGCCTTGGCCTCGGCAGCCTCGCGCCAGTGATCGTTGATGAACCAGGCGCTGTCGTGCGTGACGCGCTTGCCGGCGGCCACCGTCCGAACGATCTGATCGCGCAGCTCCGGATGCGCCGGATCCTTGATCCGCAACTGCACCGTGCCGACCTGCAGATCGGCCATGCGCTCGCACCATGCGGCGTCGGGCAGCACGGGGTACAGGCCCAGACGCGCCGGGCATGGCGGAAAGTGCCCAGGCGATGGCGCCTGGCCGAGCACGACGGGGAATGTCTCGAGGACGGTCGGCCATTCGCCGAGCGTGGCGGCATCTTCCGTGCGGGCATGGCTGCCGTCGCTGCGCCATGCGCGCGCCAGCACCAGCGCATCGTGCGGCGCAAAGCCGCAGTCGAGGAACGCCGCGAACGCCGGGAAGAATGCCGGGTCGTCGACGCCGGCAATGCGATAGACCGCATCCGTTGTGTACAGGGTGTCTTCGGCATGCCCCTGGGCCATCGCGCGCGAGACGAGCACCACCGCACCCGCGGCGCGCCACACGTCGAGCTGCAACGATCCCGCACTTGCCAAACCTGACTCGTGCGCCGACGGTAGCGACAGCCAAACCACATCTCCCTTGCTTGCGCCAGCAGGCGGTTCGACGTGCAGACGCCAGGACGGCGCACTGTCCTCCGCGACCGATGGCCACGGCGCGAGTCGCGCACGAATCGCTTCGGCGGCTTGCTGCCACGCCATCACGACCGACGTGCCGGCAGGCAGACATTGCACGTGGGTAAGCTCGGCGGCGCGGACGGGCGTCGTCATCAAAGGTCCTTGTTCGACGGATTGGGGTGGGTTACGTCAGGCGCCTGTCTGGTGCCAGAACGGCACACCGACAACCGGTGTGCTCGCTTCGGCGCTCTCGCGCTCGGCCATCGGCCCGGCCAGCCACGCCGCACGCCCCGCCTTGATCGCGGTGGCGAATGCACCGGCCATCTCCACCGGTTGCGCGGCGAGCGCCACGGCGGTGTTGAGCAACACGCCGTCGAAGCCCCACTCCATCACCTGACAGGCGTGCGACGGCAGACCGAGGCCGGCGTCGACGATAAGCGGCGTGTCCGGCAGACGATCACGCAGCAGACGCAGCCCGTACGGATTGATCACGCCCTTGCCCGTACCGATCGGCGCCCCCCACGGCATCAGCGCCTGACAGCCCACGTCGAGCAGACGACGGCACAGCACCAGATCTTCCGTGCAGTACGGCAGCACCTTGAAGCCGTCGCGAATCAATTGTTCGGCGGCGGTCACCAGACCGAACGGATCGGGTTGCAGTGTGTAGTCGTCGCCGATCAGTTCGAGCTTGATCCAGTCGGTTTCGAAGACCTCGCGCGCCATTTGCGCGGTGGTCACCGCCTCCTGCACCGAGTGGCAGCCGGCCGTATTCGGCAGCACCGGCACCGCCAGACGTCGCAGCGTCTCCCAGAAGTGGCCTTCCGACGCCTGCGCACCCGTGCCCGAAAGCTGGCGGCGCAGCGCCACCGTCACCATGCCCGGACGGGCGGCGTCGATGGCGTCGTTAAGCACCTGCAGCGACGGGTAGCGCGCCGTGCCGAGCAGGAAGCGACTGCCGAAGCGGGTGTCGTACAGCGTGAGGGCGTCGCGCGCGCTGCCCGCGGCCACGTTGGCCGATTCCGTGAATGCGTTCATCTCAGCCTCCAGCCACCGGTTGCACGACGTCGATCCTGTCGCCATGCGCGAGCGAGCGCGCGGCGTATTGCGTCTTGGGCACGAATTGCCCGTTGACCGCCGCCGCGAACGGCGGCTTGGCGCCGTAGGCGGCCAGCGCCTCGGCCAGCGTCGCCGTCTCGGCCACGCTCAGTGTCTGTTGATTGATATGGATGTCCATCGCGTACCGCTCCCTCTCATGCCAGGCGGAACAGATCCGGCCACGGCCGGCCCGCTCGCCACGTCTCCCAGTCGAACGCGTACCCGGGTCCCGTCGGCGCGCCCGTCGTTTGCATCAATGCCTGCGCCAGCGCACACGCCTCGCCCGTCACCGCCGGCGCAAGAAGATAACCGTGGCGATACAGGCCGTTCAGGCGCAGCACCCGCTTGCCGTCCCACTGCACGCGCGGCAAATGGTCGGGCAGCGCCGGCCGGCAATTCACGTTCAGCTCGACGATGCGCGCCTCGCCGAACGCCGGATTCAGCGAATGCGCCGCCGACAGCAGCTCGAGTGCGGAGCGCACCGTCATCGGCGACATGTCCTCCGACTCGAGCTCGGTCGCACCGATCACATACAGATCGTTTTCCTTCGGCGCGATGTAGATCGGATAGCGCGGATGCAGCAGGCGCACCGGGCGGCGCAGACCGACGCCGGGTGCGTGAATGCGCGCCACTTCGCCACGCACGCCCCGCAGTTGCGTGAGGAGACCGCGCGCACCGAGGCCACGGCAGTCGATGACGAGGCCCGCGTCCGGATAGGCGCCTTCGTCGATTTCGGTATGCCAGTGCAGGTCCGCACCGGCCTTTCCCAGGCCGGCCGCCAGCGCGCGCAACAGTTGACGGTTGTCGAGCTGGCCCTCGTTGGGCAGCAGCCAGCCTTCCTGGAAACGACCCGCGAGCGCGGGTTCGACCTCGCCCAATTGCGCGCCAGACACACGCTCCACACCACCGCGCAGCAATTCGGGCGGGGCGTTGGCGCGCATGCGTCGATCGAACATCACCGCCTCCGCGCGATCGGGCTGGTGCCAGACGACGAGCGTGCCGTTGCGCTGGAAAAACACAGGCTCGGGCAGACCGTCGATCAGCGACGGCCAACGCTCGAGGCCCGCCGCGCCCATCTCGACGATGCTCGGTTCGGCCACGGCGGCCTCGGCCAGCGGCGCGAGCATGGCCGCGGCGACCCAGCCGGCCGCGGAGGAACCGTCGGCGTCGCCGCGCTCGTAGAGCGCCACGCGCGCGCCGGCGCGAATCAGTTGCCACGCGAGCAGACGGCCGGACAGACCGCCGCCGAGCACCGCGACGTCGGGATGCAAGGGCGAAGCGCTCATACGCGCACCGCCACGCGGGCCGTCACGGCGCACAGGCACGCAGAGGTATTCGAAGGAAAAATCGCAGGGACTTGCGAAAGGCAGCGCATGGGGTCCTTTCCTCATGAAAGCAAAAGGACGAAACGGTGTTGGACACCTTACCCCACTGGAGGAGTCGGAAACTTCCCACGCCGGTATTACCCGGGTCGGGTGCAAAGGGTCTCTCTCAGCCCCGTGTCACTCGTTACGCATGGTTCACACCCGCGTTCGGCACGGAGCACCCCTGTTTCGCCCGCAGCCATTACAACATAGATGCCGACGCCCGTGCAAGCTGGCCTTCCGGGCGGTTGCACGCTCATCGCGTCTCGTTTTTTGACGAATCCCCGGGGTCTCGTAACAGCACGTAAACTGAATTCCGGCGGCACGCGGGTTTCGGGCCGGAATTCATGCAACGCACCATCGAAAACGGTGATCAAATTAATCGTCGGACAGCAGCAAATCCGGGCGTGGCGCTCCTTCGTCCCGAGATCGCTGCCCACAGGCGTCCCCAATAACACGTTGCATCACAGCGGCAGCACCGCCAGACGATCATGGCCCACACGCCGAAGCCTTCCCTGCCCGCCGGCACGTCGCCGGCCAATGACCCCGCCACGCCCCCACCGAAGCCTCCGAGCGCCTGGCAGTTGATCCGCCCCTATTGGGTGTCGGAAAAGCGCTGGGAGGGGCGACGGCTTCTGGCGCTGGTCATCGTGCTGAACCTCGCGGTGGTGTTCATCAATGTGCGACTCAACGCCTGGAACGCGGGCTTCTACGACGCGCTCGACAAGCGCAACTGGCCGGTCTTCAGGTCGTCGCTCGCCGAATTCGCGATCCTCGCCTTCAGCTTCATCATCATCGCGACGTTTCGCACCTACTTCCGGCAGATGCTGGAAATCAGATGGCGACAGTGGGTGACCGACACCAACCTGACGAAGTGGTTTGCACGGCAGGCGTACTACCGTATCGAGCGCGATCATCTCGCGGACAACCCCGACCAACGTATTTCGGAAGACATCCGCACGCTCGTCAGCTCGTCGCTGTCGCTTTCGCTCGATCTGCTCACCACGCTCGTTTCGCTGTTCTCGTTCGTGACCATTCTGTGGACGATTTCGGGCGCCGTGTCGTTCGCCCTCGGCGGCATGAACATCACGATTCCGGGCTACATGGTCTGGGTCGCGGCGCTGTACGCGATCGTGGGCTCGTTCTTCATTTTCAAGGTCGGCCGCCCGCTCGTCGGCCTGAGCTATCGTCAGCAACAGGTCGAGGCTGATTTTCGTTTCCTGCTGGTGCGTCTGCGCGAGTCGGCCGAGCAGGTCGCGCTCTATCGCGGCGAAGGCGCCGAGCTCTCGCGGCTGAAGTCGGCCTTCGGCGCCGTGCGCGACAACTGGTGGCAGATCATGGTGGTGACCAAGCGCCTGATCTTCGCGAATTCGATCTACGCGCAGATCGCCATCGTGTTCCCGATCATTGCCGCCGCACCCCGCTACTTCGCCGGCGCCTTCACGCTGGGCGTACTCATGCGCCTCATCGACGCCTTCGGACAAGTCAGCGATGGCTTCTCGTGGTTCGTGAACAGCTTCGCGACATTGGCCGAGTGGAAAGCCACGGTCAACCGTCTGCGCGAATTCACGCGCGTCATCGACGAGCCGCCGCGCCAAGGCGGCATCTCGGTCGTCGCCACGCAGGCGGACTCGCACGCGAGTGCCTATGCGGCGACGGATCTCCGTCTCGCGCTGCCCAATGGCGCACCGCTCGCCACCGCCGGTTCGTTCGCGTTCACCCCCGGATCGCGTTGGCTCGTCCGCGGACGGTCGGGCTGCGGCAAGAGCACGCTGCTGCGCGCGCTGGCCGGCTTGTGGCCATTCGGCGACGGGCGCGTGGACGTTCCCGCCGGCGCGCGCGTGCTGTTCCTTTCGCAACAGAGCTATTTGCCCATCGACACTCTGAAGGCCGCGCTCGCGTTCCCGTCGTCGCCGGAGACATTTACCGACGCCGAGTGCCGCGACGCGTTGGTCGCCGTGAATCTCGGCCAGTACGTGGATGACCTGCAAACGGTCGCCCACTGGGCGCGGCGCCTCTCGGGCGGCGAGCAGCAACGGCTCGCCGCTGCGCGAGCGTTGCTGCAAAAGCCCGACTACCTGTTCCTCGACGAGGCCACCAGTGCGCTCGACGTGGAAACCGAGGAGGCCGTATACAGCGCGCTGCATGCCAACCTGCCGACGACGACGATGGTCAGCGTGGCGCATCGCGAAACGCTCGCGCGCTTCCATCAGCACACCATGACGCTGCGCGGTGCGATCGACCCCGAGCCCATCAAGCCTGACGAGCCCGTCAAACCCGTCGACCCGTCGCACGCCGTCGGCGCGGCGTAGTTCGTTCACCTGCTAAATAATATTGACGCGCCTGTCCCGGAGCACAGGGGGTTTGGCATAATCACGAGCACCCTAGGCATTGCACGGGCTCATCGTGACCACCCTCACCTCCTCGTCCGGCACCTCCGACGCGAGCACCGGCCGGACCATCGTCGTCACCGGCGCCGCTTCTGGCATCGGCGCGGCCATCGCCCTCCGGCTCGCCTCTCCCGACACCCGCCTCCTCCTGCACACACGCGGCGCCTCCGACGCCAGTCAAGCGCGACTCGTCGACGTTCGACAGGCATGCGAGGCAGCCGGTGCGCAATGCGCGATCTGGCTGGGCGATCTCACCGACGCCTCGGCGGCCACGCAATTGATCGACGCCGCACACGACGCCTTCGGCGCCGTCGACCAGATCGTGAGCAATGCCGGCTTCGCCACGCGTGAGCGCGTGGCCGATATCGACGCCGACGCGTTCGCCCGCACCCTCTCGGCGATGCCGGGCGCGTTCGCCGCGATGCTGCGTGCGGCGCTGCCCGACCTGCAGCGTTCGACGTGCGCCAGCGTCGTGGCGGTCAGCTCGTTCGTCGCGCATCGTTTCGCGCCGAACCAGGCCGGCTTCCCCGCGACCGCGGCCGCCAAGGCGGCAATCGAGGCGCTCGCGAAGAGCGCCGCCGCCGAATACGCGCGCGCTGGCGTGACGATCAACTGCGTCGCCCCCGGTTACACGCGCAAGGACAGCGGTCACTCGGCGATCGACCCAACCGCATGGCAACGCGCGGCCGACGCCACACCGACGGGGCGTCTTTGCGAGCCCGACGACATCGCCGCGCTGGCCGTCTTCCTGCTCGGTCCGCACGCGCGACAGATCACGGGACAGGTGATTCACGTCGACGGCGGACTGACACTCTGAACAGGCGCCGGCACGAGCGCCAGACCACAAAAAACCAACGTCACACATAACGACAAGCACGCGATCCACCGAGGAGTCTTCATGGCATTCTTTTCCTGGTTCAAGGAACTCAACACGAAGGAGCGCAAGGCCCTCTATGCGGGCTTCGGCGGCTACGCCGTCGACGCGTTCGACTTCATGATCTATTCGTTCCTCATCCCCACGCTCATCGCCGCCTGGGGCATGTCGAAGAGCGAAGCCGGCATGATCGCGACGAGTTCGCTGATCTCGTCGGCCATCGGCGGATGGCTCGCGGGCATTCTCGCGGACCGCTACGGCCGCGTGCGCGTGCTGCAGTGGACGATCGCCACCTTCTGCCTGTTCACGTTCCTCTCGGGTTTCACGCATTCGTTCTGGCAGCTGCTCATCACACGCACACTGCAGGGCGTCGGCTTCGGCGGCGAATGGACGGTCGTCACCATGATGATGGGTGAGATGATCCGCTCGCCGCAGCATCGTGCGAAGGCGGTCGGCACCGTGCAAAGCAGCTGGTCGGTCGGCTGGGGCGCCGCCGCGCTGCTCTACTGGTTCTTCTTCGCCGTGTTCGACGCCGACACCGCATGGCGCGCCTGCTTCTGGATCGGCATCGTGCCCGCGCTGTGGATCACGTACGTGCGTCGCAACGTGTCGGACCCGGAGATCTTCACGCAAACGCGCAAGCAAGTCGCCGAGGGCGCGCTCAAGGGCAACTTCGCGCAGATCTTCGCCCCCGCGCATGTGAAGACGACAATCCTCGGCAGCTTGTTGTGCAGCGGCATGCTCGGTGGCTACTACGCCATCACGACGTGGCTGCCCACGTACCTGAAGACGGAGCGCGGACTGTCCGTCTTCAACACCAGCGCGTATCTCATCGTGCTGATCGTGGGCTCGTTCGTCGGTTACATCGTCGGCGCGATCCTGTCCGACAAGTTCGGGCGTCGCGCCGCGTTCGTCTTCTTCGCCGTGGCGTCGTTCCTGCTCGGCATGGCCTACACGATGCTGCCGATCACCGACGGCGCCATGCTGCTGCTCGGCTTCCCGCTGGGCATCGTGGTGCAAGGCATTTTCGCTGGCATCGGCGCATATCTGACGGAACTGTATCCGAACCATATCCGCGGCTCTGGGCAGGGCTTCTGCTACAACCTCGGTCGCGGGATCGGCTCGTTCTTCCCGATCGCCGTCGGCATGCTCGCGCAGACCGGCTCGCTCGTGAAGGCGATCGGCATCGTCGCCGGGGGCGGCTACCTGCTCGTGGTGGTGTGCGCGCTACTGTTGCCGGAGACGCGCGGCAAGGCACTCACGGCGGCCGAGCCGGCGCACTGAAGACGTCGGCGCATCGGGCAGGTCGGACGCCCGGTGCGCGCCGCTTATCGACTGCCGCGCGGCGTCGCGACCGTTATCCTCCCCCGCCTACGCGCCTGCCGCCGGCAACGCCCCCGCAAAGGACACCTCCGGAAGTCCTTTCACGCCGCAGCGCACGGCAAAGACGTGGCCGTCCTGTTCGTTCGCGCCCGTGCCGGGGCGGATCGACGTCACGAACAGCGTGTCGAAGTCGCGCCCGCCGAACGCGCACATCGACGGCTTCGACACCGGCAACACGATCTCGCGATCCAGTTCGCCCGCCGGTGTGAAACGCAGCAGGCGACCGCCGTCGTTGGCGCACGTCCAGTAGCCTCCGTCCGCATCGACCGCGGCGCCGTCCGGCCGCCCCGGATATCGATTCATGTCGACGAACAGACGCCGCGCGCTGATCGCGCCGCTCGCGGCATCGAAATCGTACGCCCACACGCGCCGGCGCGCGGGATGCGAATCACTCAGATACATGGTGCGGCTGTCGGGCGAGAAGGCCAGGCCGTTCTGCGTCACGAGTCCATCGACCAGCGGCGCGGACAAGCGGCCCTGGGCATCGAAACGGAACAGCGAACCGGCGTCGCTCGCGAGCGACATGTCCTGCACCATCGTGCCGGCCCAGAAGCGGCCCTGACGATCACAACGACCATCGTTGAAGCGCATGCCCGCCGCCGGGAACACCGGGGCGGCCAGTCGCTGCCATTGCGCTGCGCCAACATTCGCGCCTTCACCCAGCGCAGCCGCGAACAACCCCGTCTCGGCGCCCGCGAGCAGCGTGCCCGACGCATCGAACGAGAAGCACGCCACCTGCTCGGGGAACGTCCATTGACGATGCACGCCGTCGGCCGGCGTCACACGGTGCAGTTGCTTCGCGGGGATGTCGACCCAGTACAGCGCCTGCTCGTCGACACGCCACAGCGGACTCTCGCCCACAGCGTACGGCGCCTGTCGCGACGGCTCGAGCCGCTCGATCGACACGCTCACGCCTTGGGCTCCATCGGCCCGAGCAGCACGAACGGCCCGCCCTGGTAGCGCTGCGTCCAGTCGTCCATCCGCGGGTCGGGCGCCTTGGGCGGGAACAAGCCGGCAAACTCGGCCGAGCTGTCCTGCGGACGGTAGCCGAGGAACGCCGCCTTGGTGTTGTCGACCCACAGCGTCGGGTTGTTCGACACCCCGTAGACGATCGCATGCCCCACACGGTTCGTGAACAGCGAGCAACGCACGAGCTCGACGAAATCGCGATAGCTCAGGTACGTCACCATCATGCGTGGATTCTTCGGTTGCTCGAACGATGAACCGATGCGCAGGCACACTGTCTCCAGACCGAAGCGATCGAAGTAGTAGCGCGACAGATCTTCGCCGAAGCACTTCGAGATGCCGTACATGCCGTCCGGGCGATGCGGCGCGTCCACATCGAGCACTTCAGTGACCGGGTGGAAGCCGACCGCGTGGTTCGAACTCGCGTAGACAATGCGCTTCACGCCTTGCTTCTGCGCCGCGCTGTAGACGTTGTAGAGCCCCAGGATGTTGGCTTGCAGGATGTCGTCGAACGGCGCTTCGACCGAGATGCCGCCCAGATGCACCAGAGCGTCAACGCCTTCGAGCAGTGCATGCACGGCGGCGCGGTCGGCAAGATCCACCTGCATCGCTTCTTCATACGGCGCGTCGGCCGTGATCGGCACGATGTCGCTCACGCGCACGATGTCCGCCCATTCGGCAAGCTTGCCACGCAATTGTTTGCCGAGGTTGCCCGCCGCGCCCGTCAACAGCAGACGGCGATACGGTTTGCCGGAAGTCTGACTCATGTCACTCCTTGTTCATCGCTAAATCGCCATGCACGTCACGGTGCGTCGCCACACCTGGAGAGGCATCCTACGTTAGACGATGTACGATGACAAGGCTCGAAAGTCGTGTTTACGGATAATCCCTAGGGTCTGTCGTCAGCTTTTTCTTTTCGAACATTGGCCTATTATAGCGAAGCTGGCACATAGGGGAAGTGTTTTCCCGCGTGGCGAGGCATCACCGAAAATCTCATGTTGTATGACATCTTATATTATGAGAATTTTCACGCCTCGCCGAGAAGGCCAAACGCAGCCATTCCCCCGGAGAAGGAAGGAAAAAACCGCCCGGACGTTGCCATCCGGGCGGTTTCTTCACAGCGACGCGGCGGCCTACCACCGCGCCTCCTCCTCTCAACTTCTCCCTGCCCCGTATTCACGTAGTTTCGGCAGATCCAACCCGCGCACACCGACGAGCATGCGATGACGCGTTTGATGCTCAGCGCGGCAGTTCGGAATGGCCCATCAGGAATTCATCGACGGCGCGCGCGCACTGGCGGCCTTCGCGAATCGCCCACACCACCAACGACTGACCACGACGCACGTCGCCGGCTGCAAACACCTTCGGCAGGTTCGTCGTGTAGGCGCGCTCGCCTTCCGTCGAGGCGCGCACGTTGCCGCGCGCATCCTTGTCCACACCGAAGGCGTCGAGCACGGTCTGCAGCGGCGAGACGAAGCCCATCGCGAGCAACACCAGATCTGCCTTGAGCTCGAACTCCGAGCCCGCGACTTCCTGCATCTTGCCGTCCTTCCATTCGAGACGCACCGCGATGAGCTTCTCGACCTTGCCGTTCTTGCCTTCGAAGCGCTTGGTGGCGACCGACCAGTCGCGCTCGCAGCCCTCTTCGTGGCTCGACGAGGTGCGCAGCTTGGTCGGCCAGTACGGCCACACCATCGGCTTGTTCTCCTGCTCGGGCGGCTGCGGCAGCAGTTCGAACTGCGTGATGCTCTTTGCGCCATGGCGATTCGACGTACCCACGCAGTCGGAGCCGGTGTCGCCACCGCCGATCACGATGACGCTCTTGCCCGTGGCTACCAACTGCTTGGCCAGCTTGTCGCCGGCGTTGATCTTGTTCTGCTGCGGCAGGAATTCCATCGCGAAATGGATGCCGTCGAGCTCGCGGCCCGGCACCGGCAGATCGCGCGGCTGTTCGGCGCCGCCGGCGATGACCACCGCGTCGAACTGCGCCTGCAACTGCTCCGGCGAAATCGTCTCTTTGGAGAAGTTGTTGATGTGGCCTTCCGGTGCGTCCTTGCCGATGTACACGCCGGTGCGGAAGGTCACGCCCTCGGCTTCCATCTGGCGCATGCGGCGATCGATCAGCCACTTCTCCAGCTTGAAGTCGGGAATGCCGTAGCGCAGCAGGCCGCCGACGCGATCGTTCTTCTCGAACACGGTCACGTCATGACCGGCGCGCGCGAGCTGTTGCGCCACCGCCAGACCGGCGGGGCCGGAGCCGACCACGGCGACCGTCTTGCCGGTCTTGTGTTTCGCCGGCTGCGGCTCGACCCAGCCTTCGCTCCACGCCTTGTCGATGATGGCGTGCTCGATCGACTTGATGCCGACCGCGTCGCTGTTGATGTTCAGCGTGCAGGCGGCCTCGCACGGCGCCGGACAGATGCGGCCCGTGAACTCGGGGAAGTTGTTCGTCGAGTGCAGCACCGAGATCGCCGACTTCCAGTCCTGGCGATACACCAGATCGTTGAAGTCGGGAATGATGTTGTTGACCGGGCAGCCGTTGTTGCAGAACGGAATGCCGCAGTCCATGCAGCGTGCGCCCTGCACCTTTGCCTGATCGTCGGAGAGCGCGAGCACGAACTCCTTGTAGTGCTTCACGCGTGCCAGCGGTGCTTCGTAAGACTCGCTCTGGCGCTCGAATTCGAGAAAACCTGTGACCTTGCCCATGTTTCTTCAGTCGGAAAGTTTTGTGGTTACCGTGCCTCGTCCGCGCGCGGCACGCCGCGGGGCCCTCACCCCGTGGCAGTGCCGCGCGAGCGGCGTCAGGCCGCCAGTGCTTGCTTGTCGTTAGCCTTCGCCATGTCGCCCAGGGCGCGCTTGTATTCGCTCGGGAACACCTTCACGAACTTGCGGCGCGCGCCGTCCCAATCTTCGAGCAACGCCTTGGCGCGCGTCGAGCCGGTGTACTGGAAGTGACGCTCGATCAGCTCTCGCAGTTGCGCCTCGTCCGTCTGGCCGCGATGCCACAGCCCCTGGCTCACCGTACGCTCCTGTTCGCCGTGCGGCAGCACCGGATCGAGCGCGACCATGGCCGTGTTGCACTTGGCCGCGAACGTGCCATCGGCGTCGTACACGTAAGCCACACCTCCCGACATACCGGCAGCGAAGTTGCGGCCCGTCTCGCCGAGCACGACCACCGTGCCGCCGGTCATGTACTCGCAACCGTGGTCGCCCGTGCCTTCCACCACCGCCGTGGCGCCCGAGTTGCGCACGCAGAAGCGTTCGCCGGCCACACCGTTGAAGAAGGCTTCGCCCTCGATCGCGCCGATCATCACCGTGTTGCCCACAATGATGTTGTCCTCGGCATTGCCGCGGAAGTCATTGGTCGGACGCACGATGATGCGGCCGCCCGACAGACCCTTGCCCACGTAGTCGTTGCCGTCGCCCACGAGGTCGAGCGTGATGCCGCGCGCGAGGAACGCGCCGAAGCTCTGTCCCGCCGTGCCCTTGAGCTGCACGTGGATCGTGTCGTCCGGCAGGCCGTCGTGACCGTACCGCTTGGCCACTTCGCCCGAGAGCATCGCACCGACCGTACGGTTGCGGTTGCGCACCGGCTGGATAAACGACACGTGCTCGCCCTTCTCGAGCGCCGGCAGTGCCTTCTCGATCAGCGCGTGGTCGAGCGCACCGGTCAGGCCGTGGTCTTGCGATTCGACATGCAGGCGCGGCACTTCGGCTGCCACTTCCGGCAGATGGAAAATGCGCGAGAAGTCGAGACCCTTCGCCTTCCAGTGCTCCACGCCCGCCTTGGTGTTGAGCAGGTCGGCGCGGCCGATCAGGTCGTCGAACTTCGCAATGCCCAGTTGCGCCATGATTTCGCGCACTTCCTCGGCCACGAAGAAGAAGTAGTTGACGACATGCTCCGGCTTGCCCTGGAATTTCTTGCGCAGCACCGGATCCTGCGTAGCCACCCCCACCGGGCAAGTGTTCAGGTGGCACTTGCGCATCATGATGCAGCCCTCGACGACGAGCGGTGCGGTGGCAAAACCGAATTCGTCGGCGCCAAGCAGCGCACCGATCACCACGTCGCGGCCGGTCTTCATCTGACCGTCGGCCTGCACGCGGATCCGGCCACGCAGGCGGTTGAGCACCAGCGTCTGCTGCGTTTCGGCCAGCCCCAGTTCCCACGGCGTGCCGGCGTACTTCACCGACGACAGCGGCGACGCGCCCGTACCACCGTCGTGACCGGCGATCACCACGTGATCGGCCTTGGCCTTCGCAACACCGGCCGCCACCGTGCCGACGCCCACTTCCGAGACGAGCTTCACCGAGATCGACGACGAGGCGTTGACGTTCTTCAGATCGTGAATGAGCTGCGCCAGATCCTCGATCGAGTAGATGTCGTGGTGCGGCGGCGGCGAAATCAGGCCCACGCCCGGCACCGAGTAGCGCAGTTTGCCGATGTACTCGGTCACCTTGTGACCCGGCAGCTGACCGCCTTCGCCCGGCTTCGCGCCCTGCGCCATCTTGATCTGGATCTGATCGGCCGAGACCAGATAGTCGGCCGTCACGCCGAAGCGGCCCGAGGCCACCTGCTTGATCTTCGAGCGCAGCGAGTCGCCGTCCTGCAGTTCGATATCGGTCTCGATGACGTCGCGACCCACGATCGAGGCGAGCGATTCGCCCTTCTTGATCGGAATGCCCTTCAGTTCGTTGCGATAGCGGCGCGGATCCTCGCCACCCTCACCGGTGTTCGACTTGCCGCCGATACGGTTCATGGCGACGGCCAGCGTGGCATGCGCTTCGGTCGAGATCGAGCCGAGCGACATGGCGCCGGTGGCGAAGCGCTTCACGATGTCCTTGGCCGACTCGACCTGGTCGAGCGGAATCGCGCGCTGCGGATCGACGCGGAACTCGAACAGGCCACGCAGCGTCATGTGACGCTTGCTCTGATCGTTGATGAGGTTCGCGTATTCCTTGTACGTCTGGTACGAATTCGAACGGGTCGAGTGCTGGAGCTTGGCGATGGCATCCGGCGTCCACATGTGGTCTTCGCCACGAATGCGGAACGCGTATTCGCCGCCGGCGTCGAGCATGTTCGCCAGCACCGGGTTGTCGCCGAAGGCGTCGCGATGCAGACGCACCGCTTCCTCGGCCACTTCGAAGATGCCGATGCCGCCGACGTTCGACGCCGTGCCCTGGAAGTACTTCCGGACCAGCTCCTGCGACAGGCCGATGGCTTCGAAGATCTGCGCGCCCGTGTACGACATGTACGTCGAGATGCCCATCTTCGACATGACCTTGTGCAGGCCCTTGCCGATCGCCTTGACGAAGTGCTTGACCGCCTTTTCCGGCGTCAGGTCGCCGCCCTGCTTGCGCGCGATCTGCGCGAGCGTTTCCATGGCGAGATACGGATGAACCGCTTCCGCACCGTAGCCGGCGAGCAGCGCGAAGTGATGCACTTCACGCGCCGAACCGGTCTCGACCACGAGGCCCGTGCTCGTACGCAGGCCCTGCGCAACCAGATGCTGGTGCACGGCGGACGTGGCGAGCAGCGCCGGGATCGCCACCTGCTCGCGATTCGTCAGGCGGTCCGAGACGATGAGGATGTTGTAGCCCGACTTCACGGCGTCGACGGCTTCCGCGCACAGCGATGCGAGGCGCGCTTCGATCCCTTCCTTGCCCCATGCGACCGGGTAGCAGATGTTCAACTCGTACGAGCGGAATTTGCCGCCGGTGTACTTGTCGATGTGACGGATCTTCGAGATTTCCTTGAAGTCCAGCACCGGCTGCGACACTTCGAGCCGCATCGGCGGGTTGATGTTGTTCGTGTCGAGCAGGTTCGGCTTCGGGCCGATGAACGACACGAGCGACATCACCATGTTCTCGCGGATCGGGTCGATCGGCGGGTTCGTCACCTGTGCGAAGAGCTGGCGGAAGTAGTGATAAAGCGTCTTGTTCTTGTTGCTCATGACCGCGAGCGGGCTGTCGTTGCCCATCGAGCCCACGGCTTCCTCGCCGTTGATCGCCATCGGCGTCATCAGCAGCTTCACTTCTTCCTGCGTGTAGCCGAACGCCTGCTGCAGGTCGAGCAGCGGCGTGGCCGTGTCGTGGTGCGCGCCGGCTTCCTCGACCTTCGGCTCGATCTCGTCGAGCTTGATGCGCACGGCGTCGATCCAGCTCTTGTACGGCTTGGCGTTGGCCAGGTTGTCCTTGAGCTCCTTGTCGTCGATGATGCGGCCCTGATCCATGTCGATCAGGAACATCTTGCCCGGCTGCAGGCGCCACTTCTTGACGATCTTCGACTCGGGGATCGGCAGCACGCCCGATTCCGACGCCAGGATGACGATGTCATCGTCGGTGATCACGAAACGCGCCGGACGCAAACCGTTACGGTCGAGCGTGGCACCGATCTGGCGGCCGTCGGTGAACGCGATGGCGGCGGGGCCGTCCCACGGCTCCATCATCGCGGCGTGGTATTCGTAGAAAGCGCGACGGTTCTCGTCCATCAGCGTGTGCTGCTCCCAGGCTTCCGGGATCATCATCATCACGGCGTGGGCGAGGGGGTAGCCGGCCATCGTGAGCATTTCGAGGCAGTTGTCGAACGATGCCGTGTCCGACTGGCCCGGATAGATCAGCGGCCACAGCTTCTGCAGGTCGCTGCCGAGCACGGCCGAGGAGATCGCGCCCGTGCGGGCGTTGATCCAGTTCACGTTGCCCTTCACGGTGTTGATTTCACCGTTGTGCGCCACCATGCGATACGGGTGCGCCAGCTCCCAGGCCGGGAATGTGTTGGTCGAGAAACGCTGGTGAACGAGGGCAAGCGCGGAGACGGTGCGCGGATCGGCCAGATCGCGATAGTAGCGGCCGACCTGATCGCACAGCAGCAGCCCCTTGTAGACGATGGTGCGCGCCGACATCGACGGCACGAAGTATTCCTTGCCGTGCTTGAGCTTGAGCGCCTGGATGCGGTGGCTGGCGGTCTTGCGGATGACGTACAGCTTGCGTTCGAGCGCGTCCGTCACCATGATGTCCTGACCACGACCGATGAAGATCTGGCGGATCACCGGCTCGGTGGCCTTCACGTTGGGCGACATCGGCATGTCACGGTCGATCGCGACGTCGCGCCAACCCAGCACGACCTGGCCTTCCGCCTTCACGGTGCGCTCGAGTTCCTGTTCGCAGGCCAGGCGCGACGCGTGTTCCTTCGGCAGGAAGATCATGCCGACGCCATATTCGCCGGCCGGCGGCAATGTCACCCCCTGCCTGGCCATCTCTTCGCGGAAAAACTGATCGGGAATCTGCAGCAGGATCCCGGCGCCGTCGCCCATCAGCGGGTCGGCACCGACGGCGCCCCGGTGGTCGAGGTTCTCGAGAATCTTCAGACCCTGCTCGACGATGGCGTGGCTCTTGACGCCCTTGATATGGGCAACGAAGCCGACGCCGCAGGCATCGTGTTCGTTGGCCGGGTCGTACATGCCCTGTGCGTCCGGCGCCGAGTACGCCTCACCCGGCAGCGTTGCTGCCGTCGCAATCGGTTGCTGTTTCTTTTCCACGAGTTACACCGTCTCTTGGCGAGGTCGCCGCACGCATGCTCGTCGCGGTCGACCGGGTTAAGTGGGGTTGGCCGGGCCGGCCAGAGCTGCGGATTCGCGCGCGTCGAAGATCTTTCTCGGGCGTTGCCACAGGAAGCCGACTCAGCGCGCACGGTTTTGCGCATCGCACCAATCGGCCGAAGTTGGAATATACGCCATGAAATTCACAATGACAAAATATTTTAATAGGGTCAGATTCCAATTAAAAACCGCACCAAAAGGAGGCTTGTTTTTATTGGGGTCAGATATAAATCGCGCAAACCTTGGCCGGCAAAAAAATTTTTGATTTCAAGCATTTAGTGGAAAAACGGCAGACCTCGAGTGGTCTGCCGGGAGGGATGTCAGGCGGCGTCGGAGGCCAGTTTGCGAGGACGGCCTCGTGTGAGCGGACTCACGCGACGATTGGCGGCAAGCGACATGCGGGCCTGGTACTCAGGTCCACCGAGCAGCCAGCCCTTCTGCGTAGCTGTACGCAATGCGTCGACTTCGGGCGCCGGGAGCGGGATCGAGCACCCCTCCGCGTAGGCGCGCTGGCGTTCGAACGGCGTATTGCCGAGCGCCCAATACAGCGCGTGGTCGGTGACCAGGCTGTCGACCGTCAGGCCGACGTGGTGGTTGTAGCTCGACCACGCGTAATTACCCGGTTCGTCCACGAAGCCTGCGCGCACGGGATTGAGTTCGACGTAACGGCTCGCGAGCAGCAGGTAGTGTTCGGCTTCGATCACCGTCGCGCGGTACCGCCCCTCCCAGAGGGTGCCGGTACGTTGATGGCGCCGGTTGAAATAGAGCACGTAGTAACGACCGACCGCTTGCAGCGTGGCCGGCAGACTGCGCTCATCGGCGGGCGTGGCGACCAGATGCAGGTGATTCGGCATCATGCACCACGCATGAATCGCCAGTCCGTGAGCACGTGCGGCGTCGCGCAAACGGTCGTGAAATACGCGCCGGTCCTCGTCGTCTACGAAGATCGCCTGCCGGTTATTGCCGCGCAGAATTACGTGTTGCGGTTGGCGCGGAATGAAGAGTCGCGGTAATCGGGCCATGCGTATTCAAATGTAATGCTTTAAAACTCGATATCACGATTTCCAAGGGACTTTTATTTCAAAAAACCCTTTAAATACTGATATCTAGCTAAACCCCTTTGATTCGTACAAAAGCTCTACTTTCAACAATTGCACTACCAAATCCCAAGCGCATAATGCAGCGAAAAATAAATAAATAATCTTGGGAGGATAGACAAATGACAACTCGGACCCATCGGTCCGCGGCGCGTTCATGCGCGCTCGGATTCGGCATTTCTCTGGCGTCCACCGGCGCCTTTGCTCAACAGGCTGGCGACAACGTCATCAACCTGGGGTGGTTTCACATCGCCCCTCAGGATTCCAGCAAACCGATGACCACCAACGTGACCCAGGAAGGTCTCACCCCGGCTCTCGTGCCATCGAGCTTCACCTCTCCGGGCAGCGGCGCCAAGGTCAGCAATGCCGACACGCTCGGGCTGGTCATCACGCACTTTCTCACCGACAACATCGCCGTGCAGACGGTGGCGGGCGTTCCCGCGAAGTTCAAGCTTACCGGACAGGGCGTGATTGCGCCGCCAGGCATTGCCGGCGCGCTCACCAGCATCGATCTCGGTGCGCCGCAGAACAACCCGATCGTGCAAAGCGTGCGCCAATGGAGCCCGGCGCTCGTATTTCAGTATTACTTCGGACAGGCCAATTCGACGTGGCGCCCTTTTCTTGGCGTCGGCGTGAGTTACACGTTCTTTACCAACGTGAATCTCAACCCGAATTTCGAATCGGCGCTGAATCAGAATTTCGGCAGCGTGCTCGCGTTCACCTCCGGGCATAACGGCCCGACGAGCGTGGAGGCCAAATCGTCGGCGTCGTGGCAACCGGTGTTCAATGCCGGCTTTTCCTATGCCTTCGACAAGCACTGGGTCGCCAGCGCATCGGTCTCCTATCTGCCGCTCAAGACGACCGCGAACATCAAGATCAAGGCACAGGACGGCACGGTGCTGTCGTCGTCCGACGCCGAAATCAAGCTCAATCCGATTGTGACGTTCGTCTCGCTCGGCTACAAGTTCTAGACCCAGCGTGCGGGACGCCTATTGCGTCTGGCATGTCGGACTCCGCAGTTAATTCCTAAAGCGTGCCTGACATATAAGGGCACGCTTTTCTTTCGTCCAGCGCTTTTTTCTAAGGGCATTCCATTAGGCGATGCGTGGATACAACACCTTTAGAGCGGAGCCTCCAGACTCGCGCTACCCCCGGCCTTTCCACCGTCGGCATAATGGCCCTGAATTTCATTTAACGAAATTCCCGACAATAAAGAATCTTGAGCAGGAGACGAATCGATGAAGTTGAAATACTTGACGATTGCTGCCGCGGCCATGCTGACGGCATCGGGGGCCGCCTTCGCGCAACAAGCCGGCGATAACGTTATCAACCTTGGCTGGTTCCACCTCTCGCCCCAGGTTTCGAGCGATCCGCTGCGGGTGACCGGTTCGAGCGTACCGGGCCTCGCCAACGCACTGAACAGCCGGCTGGGCAACACGGGCGCACAGGTCGATGACGCCGACACGCCGGGCCTGACGTTCGCGCACTTCTTTACCGACAACATCGCCGTGGAAGCCGTGGTCGGTCTTCCGCCGAAGTTCCGCCTGTATGGCCAGGGATCGCTGGCGCTGCCGGGTGGCGGATCGCTGGCCTCGGCCAAGCAATGGAGCCCGGCCCTGTTGCTGAAGTATTACTTCGGTCAAGCCAACGACACGTGGCGTCCGTTCGTCGGGATCGGTGCGAGCTACTTCTTCTACTCGAACATCGAACTCACGCCGGGCTTCCAATCGCTTGCCAGCAATGCGCTGACCCTGGGTCCGGGCGGCAACACCACGGCTACCCTCACCAATTCGTGGGCACCGGTGTTCAATGCCGGTATCAACTACAACATGGACAAGCACTGGACGCTCGCCTTCTCCGTGTCGTACATCCCGGTGAGCACCACGGCCAAGCTGACCACGACCCGCGGCCCGATCACGACCACCAGCGAGGCCAAGGTCAAGCTGAACCCCGTGGTGACCTTCCTGTCGCTGGGTTACCGCTTCTAAGTTGCTCACGTACTGCCCCGATGCGGCGAGAGTCGCATCGAATGCATCAAAAAACGCCGCCCTGTGCGGCGTTTTCGCATTTCTGGACACATCTCTAGGAGGGGTCAGTCGTCTCTGACATCATCTTCGGCCATCGTGCTGCAACTTTCCTTTTTCGCTGACTGTCTCTCATGACGGATGCGAGTGAGAGTCCTCGTCACTGCGGCCGCTCGCCTCAGGGTTCCACCGGCGTCTGCCTCCTCCTCTGGACACGCGAACGTCGTATTTCAATACCACTTCTTGGGAGTCTGAAAATGGGAATTGCCTCAAAAGCGGAAACTGCACTGAGTAGCGGCCTGGAGGACGCACGCTACGCCGGCCGTCGCACCGCGCGCGCCGCACGTCTGGCCAGCGGCGATGTGACCTCCCGCGTACGCGATCTCCTCGACGATCTCGACCATGCGCTGGCCAATGCGAAATCGGCGTCGGACGTCGAAGCGTTGCGCGACGAAATCGGTGACAAGCTGCGGCAGGCTCGCCGCGACTTCAGCGACGCACGAGCCAATTTGCGTCGCCGCGCAAGCGAGGTTTGGGACGAGGCCGACGGTTACGTTCATGAGCGCCCGTGGCAGGCGCTCGGCACGGTGGCAGCCGTTGCGCTGGTGCTCGGCTTCATCGCCGGTCGCAGCTAAGTCGCGGCGTCCCCCACACATGCGGCGATAGCCCGCGCAACAGGCGCTTGGCTCGGCGGGCCGCAAGGATTGCCCGCAACGTCCTTTTGAAAAGAAGACAGCCGACAACATGCCGGCTGTTTCGTTTTCCACTACACGCCGGGACGCCGCGTCTTCGGCTGCCTCACGCCTTCCCGGTCAGCGAACGGGTTGGGCGTTCGGAGGCCCGGATCAAAGCGTCGGCGCGATGGTGAAGAGCCGGCTGTACTCCTTGATCGCGTAGCGATCCGTCATGCCGGCGATGTAGTGTGCGATCCAACGCGGTTGATCCGCCGCGTTCTGCGCGCGGTAGTTCGGCGGCAGCAAACGCGGATCGGAGAGAAACGCGTCGAACAGCTCTTGAACGATGCGCTGCGCCTTGGCAGCCATGCGCATGACAAGATAGTGCCGATAGAGGTTTTCGAACAGGAATCGCTTGAGTTGACCGGCCTGCTCGCGCATCTCGTCGCTGAAGGCCACCAGGGGTCCGGCGTCGCGCACTTCATCCATCGAGCCAGGCGAGGCGTCCGCCACGCGCCGGCGCGTGGTGGCGATCAGATCGACGATCAGCGCATTGATGATCCGGCGCGTCGTCTCGTGCACCAGGCGTCGGCCAGCGATTTCCGGCCACTCCAACCGCGCTTCGGCACAGTAACGCTTCCAGAGCGGAACGTCGTCGAGCTGTTCGAGCGTGAGCAGGCCCGAACGCACGCCGTCGTCGATATCGTGATTGTTGTAGGCGATCTCATCGGCCAGATTGGCGATCTGCGCCTCGATGCCGGGCTGACGCCCTTTGAGAAAGCGCTCGCCCAGCTCACCCAGGCCTCGGGCGTTGGCACGCGAGCAATGCTTGAGAATGCCTTCTCGCGTCTCGAAGCACAGGTTCAGACCGTTGAAGCCTCCGTAGTGCTCTTCGAGTTCGTCGACCACGACGAGGCTCTGCAGGTTGTGCTCGAAGCCACCGTACTCACGCATGCTTGCATTGAGCGCGTCCTGCCCTGCGTGACCGAACGGCGTGTGCCCAAGGTCGTGGGCCAATGCAATCGCTTCGACGAGATCCTCGTTCACGCGCAGATTGCGTGCAATCGAGCGGCCGATCTGCGCAACTTCGAGGCTGTGCGTCAAGCGCGTGCGGAACAGATCGCCTTCGTGATTCACGAAGACTTGTGTCTTGTATTCGAGCCGGCGAAATGCGGTCGAATGGATGATGCGATCGCGATCGCGCTGGAATTCCGTGCGTGTCGCGGGTGCGGGCTCGGCGAACCGTCGCCCGCGTGAAGTCGCCGAGCGCGCCGCGTAGGGGGCAAGCGACGCTTCGTAATCGATCATCGCTCCCCTCCTTCCTTACACGTTGGCGCGCAGCGTAGCGCGCATATCGGCGTCGGGGACGCTCGTCATGAACGCGCCGCCCAATCGGTTGAGCAGCACGAAGCGGATATCGCCGCCTTCGGCCTTCTTGTCCACACGCATCAGGTCGACGTAGCGAGCTTCACCGAGGTCCGGCCCCGTCACCGGCAGTCTGGCCGCTGCCACCAACGCCTTGATGCGCGTCACGACGGCGTCGTCGACGAAACCCAGGCGCGCCGAGAGATCGGCCGCCATCACCATGCCGCAGCCCACGGCTTCGCCATGCAGCCACTCGCCGTAGCCAAGTCCCGCCTCGATGGCATGGCCGAACGTATGGCCGAAATTCAGCGTGGCGCGCAGGCCCTGTTCCCGCTCGTCGCTCGCCACGACCTGTGCCTTGATCTCGCATGAACGCCGCACCGCATACGAGAGCGCCGCCGTATCGCGGGCATTCAGCGCATCGATGTTCGCCTCGATCCAATCGAAGAACTTCTCGTCGGCAATCGCCCCGTGCTTGATCACCTCGGCCAACCCCGCCGCCAGCTCACGCTCGGGCAACGTGGCAAGCGTACCGATGTCGGCCAGCACGGCGCTCGGCTGCCAGAACGCGCCGATCATGTTCTTGCCCATCGGGTGGTTGATGCCCGTTTTGCCACCGACCGACGAGTCGACTTGCGCGAGCAGCGTCGTCGGCACCTGCACAAAAGGCACACCACGCATATAGCAAGCCGCGGCGAAACCGGTCATGTCCCCGACGACGCCCCCGCCCAACGCGATCAGCGTCGCCTTGCGATCGGCCTGTGCGCCCAGCAGCTCGTCGAAAATCAGGTTGAGCGTCTGCCAGTTCTTGTACGCCTCGCCATCCGGCAATACGGCGGTGACCACGCGCTTGCCCAGTCGCTGCAGCGTGGCGGCGACACGCTCGGCATACAGCGGTGCGACAGTCGTGTTCGTCACGATCACGGCATGGGTGCCGCACACGTGAGGTGCGAACAGCGCGTCCTGCGTCAACAGATCGGTGCCGATGTGAATGGGATAGGCGCGCTCGCCCAGATCGAGTTTGAGGGTAATCATGCCGCTTGTTGTCATGTTCGCGATATCGGTCAGCGGATATCAGCGGGGAAAGTTATCACGGACGGGTGACATGGGCGTCGCCTGTCCCTGATCATCGCCATTCGGCGGTGTCGCATCCTGGCCGCCGACGTTCGCGTCGTCCTTCGATAGCGAGGCCGGTGCACCCTCGAAAAGCGCACTGTCCGGCACGCCATGCGCGACGTCCGGCGTGCTGGGCACGATGCCCGCGACTTCCAACTGCATCAGCACCATGTTGACGAGCGCGTTGACGCTCGGCCGCCCGGTTTCAATCACAAAGGTCGCGCACTCGCGATAAAGCGCGTCTCGCTCCTGAAACAGCTGTTCGAGACGCGCGCGCGGATCCGCCGTCTGCAGCAACGGGCGATTCTTGTCGCGTCGGGTGCGCAGCCAGAGGTCATGCGGATTGGCGCGAAGATAGACGACCGTGCCGCGCGACTTGATGCGTTCGCGATTCTCCGCCCGCAATACAGCGCCCCCGCCGGTCGCGAGAACGATGCCACTGCGTTGGGTGAGCTCGTCGATGGTTTGGGCTTCGCGCTGGCGGAAACCGTCTTCGCCCTCGTGCTCGAAGATGACCGGAATGCGCACGCCCGTGCGCGCCTCGATCTCGTGGTCGGAATCATAGAACTGCCGCCCGAGACGTCGTGCCACTGCGCGTCCAACCGTGGTCTTGCCCGCCCCCATCAGTCCGACAAGTATTACGTTTTCCAGCATAAATCGCTGATATTTGGGTTCCAGTCCCTGATGATACCGGGATATCCCATTGGCGTGCGGAACGCGTCGCCCCGGGCATCCCCTCGGTGAGCCTGGGATGGTTGACGGGCAGGTCGTTTTTTGACGCCGGCGGCGCCACCCGCACGGCTGGCGCGACCGTGGCGGGCAAGGCGGGCGGTGGCCCGGATTCCGGCACCGCAGGCAGGTCGGATGACGTTTCCACTGCGATCGAAGCGCCCTCGGACGAGCCGCCCCCCTCTGGCACCACGCTCGGCGTCAGGAAGACGAGCAGCTCCGTGCGGCGGTTTTCCTCGGTGCGATTGCGGAACAGAGCACCGAGCACCGGTACCTCCCCCAGCCACGGCACTCGGGCGCGGCTGTCGCGCTGCTCCTCCTGATAAATGCCGCCAATGGCAACCGTTCCGCCATTTTCGACCTGCACCTGGGTCTTGACCTGCCGAGTGTCGACGGCAAATCCGCCGGCGACCTCCTGCCCGACGCTGTCCTTGCGCACGTCCACGTCGAGAATCACCCGACCGTCGGGCGTGATCAGCGGTGTGACCTCCAGCCGCAGCGTCGCTTTTCTGAAATGCACCGACGGCAGGCTGCGTCGGCCCTCCCTCGTCAGGTATGGCAGTTCCGTGCCCTGCTCGATAACTGCCTGAATCTTGTCCGCCGTCACCACACGAGGCCGCGAAATCACCCGTCCGCGCCCGCTCGTCTCCAGCGCGGCGAGCTCGATCTGCAGAAACCGCGTCGCCGAACGTCCGAACAGCGTGATGGCCAGACTCGGCGGCACCACGCCTGCAAGCGCCGCCGCAGGCAGGCCGACATCGAGCGAGCTGCCCCGCGGTTTGTCGTCGTCACCGCGCTTACCCTCGGGCTTGTCGGTGCCGCGTGCGTCACCTGAGCGACCACGGCCACCACGATCCGAGGTCTCACCGCCGCGGCCGCCATCCGGCGCGCCGCTGTACCCCGCCAGCCGCACGCCCAGCGAGTCGCTGAACCGGTCGTCGACCTCGACGATGCGGGCTTCGATCAGCACCTGCCTCACCGGCACATCGATGCGCGCGATGAACGAGGCCAACGCCTCGAGCTTTTCGGGCAGGTCTGTCACGAAAAGCTGATTGGTACGCGGGTCCGCGATCAGACTTCCCCGCGCAGAGAGAAGCCTCCGCCCCTTCGCGTCCTTCTCTCCCACGATGATCTCCCGCAAGGCCAGCGCACGCGGATAGTTGAGCGTGAAGCGGCGGCTGGTGAGCGGCAGCATCGCCTCTCGTTTGGCAGCGGCCTCCAGTTGCGTCTGCTCATCGGCCAGCAATTGCGCACGAGGGGCGATCCAGTCCACTCCGCCGATGGACCGCACGCCCAGCCCAGCGCTACGGATCATGACGTCGAATGCCGTCGCGGCCGACACACCCCGCACGTCCATGTCGAGACTGCCCTCCACGGGCTCACCGATCACCACACTGCGCCCCGTGAGCTGTGCGAACGTCCGAAGCACGTCTGCGGTCTGTACGCCGTGCAAGGTCACATCGACGGTATCCGCGCCGCCGGGTTTCGCGCGACGCCCATGGTTCGGCGGGTCTTCACGCCAGGTCGCCTCGAGTCCGGCAACACCACGTCGAAGCACGACATGGCGCGAGCCGGCTCGCATCGATCCTGCCGGCTTGGTCTCGTCGGTCGGCTGGCGCTGGCCGGACGCCGCCATCGTCACGGCATCCTGCGCCGGACGACGTGTCAGCGGCGTGCGAAATACGTCGGTCATGTCCGCCGGCAAGTCCCATGCGGGCAAAAGGGCCGGCATCGCGGGCAGCGTCGGTGTCGCTGTCGGACTGGCGAGGTTCGCGGGTTTGCGCCAAAGATAGGCCGCGATGGTCACCGTAAGCACCGCATGCGCATCCGCCGTCCCGGCGGTTCCCTGTGCGGGGCCCTGGAGCGAAAATCGCTCGATTGCCAGATGGCGCGGCATCCGGTCGATGTCGGCCAGCCAGCCGAGCAAGTCCGCCACCGTGCCCCTGACGCGCATTTCCGCCCGCTCGACCTCGAGGTCATCGGTGCGACCGACACCTTCGGACGCCGCGGACGGCCCGGGTCGCGTGGTTTCCAGTATCAAACCGGCACGCGCCACCAATCGCTCCAGATCGGCACGCCAGACGTTCTGAGGCTCGCCACGCGGCGCCTCTGTCTGGAGCCCATCACTGGCTTCCGGCGGATGGGCCGCTCCCGCGGCCGCAACCGCGGCGTCCAATGCACCGTCGACGATCGGCAGCAAGCGCCGCCATGCGATGTCATCGGTCTGAGCGCTGCGAAGCGACGCCGTCAGTGCCGGCAATCGCTGCGCGGCTTCGTCGGTCCGTGCCAGGATCGCCTGCTCGATACCGAGGTCCTTCTGCAACGCGGCTCGCACCGGCAAGCCGACGAGCCACCAGATCGACCACGTCAGCGTCAGTCCGGCCAGCCAGGCCATGGCCGCCGAAATCCATCGCATTGGCGCAGACCACTCCGTCGGCGAGGTGGATGTCCAGGTGGCCCACCGTGTGCGCCAACGGTTCGCCATTTCATGAACGACGTCGCGGACGTCGTCCGGCGGATGGGGATCACCGTACATCGGGCGCCTCCCCCGAGGGCCAGGTCTCGTCGGCAGCGTCGGCGGTCAGCATCACTGGCCTGGGCTGCGCCTTCGGCTCGATACGCAACGTGAATCGGCGAATGTTGGGCTGTGCGCCCGTGGTCTCGCCGCCGGCCCACTGGCGTCTGACGCTCTCGGGTACCACGCTGGATTCGACTTCGGCGACCTTGCGCACCCACGGCAGCGCGCGCAAACGCTTCTGCGTCTCGCGAACTCTCGACTGGGTCGTCGCGTATCCTTCAATGCGCAGGTGGTCGTCGCCGGTCTTGACCGACGTCAGTCGCACACCGTCCGCACAGGCGCGCATGACATCCAGCAGTCGGGGTGCGATCGATTGCCGCTGCTCGATAAGCGTCACGACCGCACGGCGATGCGCCACCATGGCGGCCAGGGTACGGCCGGTGGCATCGAAGGCTGCACGCTCGGCACTGCGCGCTTCGTTCCCCGCGCGTAGTACAGCGAGTTGCTCCCGCGCTTCACCGCGAAGGTATAGGTCTCGTGCGATGGGTGCGGCAGCCGTCATCGCACCCAGTCCCGCGATGGCGCCCCAAAGACGCCACTGACGATGGAACTCACGCTGACGGCGCTGCCCGAGCGTCAGAAGGAAATCGAGCGGAGGCAATATCGCGTTCACTCGCATGACACCCCCTGCATGGACATCGCGCGCAGTGCGAGTCCGCACGCCACCGCCAGGGCGCTGCGCTGCGCGAACGGCTGGCGTCGAAGCGAGGTGGCAAATCGCCGCAAGGGATCGAAAGGCCGCACCGGGATACCGCACGCCGCAGCGAGCGCATCGCAAATCGACACCAGTGTGCCGGAGCTGACGCCCTGTGCGGCGAGGTACATCGCGCGCGGCTTGATCGCCAGCATGCCCGTCAACTCGTGCACGACGCTGGCCAACGCCTCCGGATGTCCGCCGATGCCATCGAAGCGTTCCCTCACGTCCGCCACGCAATCGCGACCGTCAAACACGGAAAGGTCGAGATCATGCGCATCCACCTGCAGCAGCGCCAACGGAGGCGGCTCCCGCTCGCTGTCCGCCGCCGCGTCGACGTCGGCGCCATTGCCAACACTCGTGTCGACACGCGCGGCGCCCGGCCACGCCCATCGGAACGCCCGACGTCCGGCTTCGTGTGCGGCATCGACCGCCTGCGGCTGCAAGCCCGACATCTCCAGCACCGCGACACGGGCGTCGACCAGTTCCGCCTCGCAGGCATACAAGCGCAGCCGATGGCTGGCGGGATCCGCCCACGTCACCCCGACACGGCAGCGCAGGCCTGCGTCCGCGTCGCCGGGTACCAGCAGCGCGGCACGCCGTTCGCACCAGGCACGCAGCGCGCGCGGCGGTACGTCGGGCGGACAGTCGATCACTTCGGTCTTGAGCCCGTGCGCCGGCAGCGCCAGCACGATCGTGTCGTCGCACAGTTCCGAGGCGCTCATGCCGGTTCGCTCCAGCAATTCCGTCAGGTGCCGGGCTGCGGCCTCCGGCTTGGCAATCAGCGCTCCCCGCAGGACATCGTCCTCGACGGGCGCGCTGCCATAGGCCGCCAGACGCAGTCGCGCCGGACCGGCACACCGTGTCAGGCGAACGAATTGCACCGCTGCCGCGTCAAAGTGAATGCCCACCCCGCCGCCACCGGCACGTGGCAGCACCGCCGCCAGTTGGCCGCCCATCCGACGTACTCCGTGCAGGATCGCTCTCATCGTGCCCTCCTTCCGTTTCTCGCTTTGTCGATGCGATCGATCCTAGCGACGGTGATACGGCAGTCCAATCGGACCAGTCCGAATCCGGGGCGGGGGGCGGCAAGCGAATCCCGCTTTGGGATTCCACGCCCGATTTTTCTCGTCCTTTTCCGAGACCCCATGGGCCTGTACTCCGATTTCCGGCAGGTCCGGCAGGCAATACCGAGGCGTTCGTTATAATCGGCCCATCGTTTTTTCCCGTTCCCCCATGGCAAGCACACCCCAAACCGAGACACCTCGCGACAAGCGCCCACCCAAACCGCGCCGCTCCATCTGGCTGCGCCTGGCCTTGTGGTTCGT
Source organism: Pandoraea pulmonicola (assembly GCF_000815105.2). NCBI lineage: Bacteria > Pseudomonadati > Pseudomonadota > Betaproteobacteria > Burkholderiales > Burkholderiaceae > Pandoraea > Pandoraea pulmonicola. The sequence continues at coordinate 5,463,783 of NZ_CP010310.2, forward strand.
TGGCCTGATCGCCGCGATGGTCGTGTGCGGCGCGCTGCTCGCGGGGTACATCCTGGTGGTGATGACGCCGCAGTTGCCCTCGCTCGACACCATCGTCGATTACCGGCCGAAGATTCCGCTGCGCATCTATACCGCCGACGAGATCCAGATCGGCGAGTTCGGCGAGGAGCGGCGCAACCTCGTACGTTTCGCCGATATTCCGGACGTCATGAAGAAGGCCGTCCTCGCCATCGAGGACGATCGCTTCTATCAGCACGGCGGCGTCGATTTCATCGGGATCTTCCGCGCCGGGGTGACCAACTTCACTCGCGGCGGCTCGTCGCAGGGCGCCAGTACGATCACCATGCAGGTGGCGCGTAACTTCTTCCTGTCCAGTGAGAAGACGTACACGCGCAAGATCTATGAGGCGCTGCTCGCCTACAAGATCGAATCGCGCCTCACGAAGGATCAGATTCTCGAGCTGTACATGAATCAGATCTATCTCGGCGAGCGTGCCTACGGCTTCGCCAGTGCCGCACGCGTGTATTTCGGCAAGGATCTGAAGGACATCACACTGGCCGAAGCGGCCATGCTCGCCGGCTTGCCCAAGGCCCCGTCCGCCTATAACCCGATCGTCAATTACAAACGCGCCCGCGTGCGTCAGGAGTACATCCTCAAGCGGATGTACGACCTTGGCTACGTCTCGAAAGCCGATTACGAGCAAGCCATCGCCCAGGAACTGGTGGTGCGCGGGTTGGGCAGCGAGTTCAGCGTGCATGCCGGGTATGTTGCCGAAATGGTTCGCCAACTGCTCTACGCGCAGTTCAAGGACGAGATCTACACGCGCGGCTTCAATGTCTATACGACGATCAATTCGGCCGATCAGGAGGCCGCGTACGAAGCCCTGCGCGCAGGCGTCATGGCTTACGAGCTACGGCACGGCTATCGTGGTCCGGAAGCCAATATCGACCTGCCCGACGACCAGGACGCGCGCGAACAGTTGATCGACGACACGCTCGTCGAACATCCGGACAGCGGCGATATGGTCGCGGCCGTGGTGCTGTCGGCCACGCCGCAACAGGTCAAGGCGGTGCTGCTCAACGGCGACGACGTCACGGTGACCGGGGACGGGCTGCGCTTTGCCGCCGCCGGCCTGAGCGCCAAGGCGCAACCGAAGCAGAAAATTCGCCGCGGCTCGGTGATTCGCGTCACGAAGGATGCGAAGGAGAACTGGCGCATCGTCCAGATGCCGGACATCGAAGCGGCATTCGTCTCGCTCGACCCGCAGAACGGCGCGATCCGCTCGCTCGTCGGCGGCTTCGACTTCAACCGCAACAAATTCAACCACGTCACGCAGGCATGGCGCCAGCCGGGGTCGAGCTTCAAGCCGTTCATCTATTCGGCCGCGCTGGAAAAGGGCTTTGCCCCGGCGACGATCATCAACGACGGACCGCTCTATTTCACGGCGGCGCAAACCGGTGGTCAGCCATGGGAGCCGAAGAACTACGGCGGCGGCTTCGAGGGGCCGATGCCGATGCGGGTGGCACTGATGCGCTCGCGTAACCTCGTGTCGATCCGCATTCTTCAGAGCATCACGCCGGGCTACGCGCAGAAGTACATCGGCCGCTTCGGTTTCGAGGCCGACAAGCATCCGGCGTATCTTCCGATGGCGCTCGGTGCAGGCATGGTCACGCCACTGCAAATGGCCAGCGCTTACGCGGTGTTCGCGAACGGCGGCTTCCGCGTGAATCCGTTCATCGTGGCGCGCATCACGGACTCGAAGGGCAACGTCATCATGGAGGAGAAGCCCACGGCGGCGGGCGACGAGTCGATCCGCGCGATCCCGGCGCGCAACGCGTTCCTCATGAACTCGATGCTGCACGACGTCGCCACGCGCGGTACCGCTGCGAAGACCAACGTGCTCAAGCGCAGCGATCTCGCGGGCAAGACCGGGACGACCAACGATTCCCACGACGCCTGGTTCGCCGGCTACCAGTCGCAACTGGTCGGCGTGGCGTGGATCGGCTTCGATCAGCCGCGCAACCTGGGGGATCGCGAAACGGGTGGGGGCTTGGCGCTGCCGATCTGGATCGATTACATGGCCAAGGCGTTGCGCGGGGTGCCGGAATCGACGCGTCCGGTGCCACCGGGCATCATCCAGGCGAACGGAGATTATTTCTATGACGACTATCCGCCGGGCCGCGCGGTGAGCACGGTGGGCCTGAGCGCGGATACAACACCGGATGGTTCGGCGGCCACCGGCCCTGCGGCCGGCGCGCTGCCGGGCCAGATGCCCGCATCCCCGGGCCCCGCGCCGGTCGATCGGCAGGAACGTCAGCGCATTCTCGATATGTTCAACAACAAGCCTTGAGGTCCTTGGCCCTTGGCCTCTGACCTTTAACGGCGGCCGGGCGCCGAGGTAGCCCAGCCGCCGTAATTTCGTGGCCCAGCCCGATCGCATCGGCCCACGCGCGGCCCGATGCGATCGGGTGTCGCGGGCTCATCAGGCCTCGCAGACGCGACGTGGCGCTCAGTCCGCTCGTAACGTGACCGTCTCGCCGGCCTGCTGCGATGCGAAGCGCGAGAGGGCTTCGAACAGCTCGGAGTCGTCGCGGGTGTCGCGCCATTCGTCGCCCTTGAGGCGGTAGTGGTAGCCACCGGAGCGCGCAGCGATCCAGATCTCGCTCATCGGGGTTTGCAGGTTGACGATGATCTTGCTGCCATCCTCGAATTCGAGCGTCAGGACGTTGCCGGAGCGCTCGCAATCGATGTCCACATCGCTGTCCTCGACAGCCGCCTCCACCTGCGCCAGCACTGCCTCGGCGAGCGCCAGGAATTCACTTTCCGTCATGCTAAACTCCACGGTTTGCGTCATCGTTTGCATGCCGCACCACGCGGCGATACCCCCATGACTGCACCTATTCGAACCAGCGCGATTGTAGCGTCGATTGCTCTTCTGAGCGTGTTGGCCGGCTGCGGCCAGGCCGGGCCGCTTTATATACCCGCCCGCCCCGTCAAACCGACGCCGCCGCCGGGCGCCCCGCTGCCCCCGCCACCGCGTGTGCCGGAGCCGCAGCGCGGGCCATCGGTCGACGTGCCGCCTGCGGATGTGGTGCCCCCCGCCAAGCCCGAATAAGGACGGCGTCCGGCCGGGTTCAGATCGACTTCCGTCCGACGCCCGAGCGAATTCCGGCTACATTACGACTGAACGACCGAACTGCGACGCAATCCAGCGCCATTCGGCCGATGCCCGCCCCGCCGGCGGGCCACTGTTTGATCACCGAGTACCTGCGATGTCCGACGCCATCTTCTCCTACCGCGACGACGTGCTCCACGCCGAGGGCGTTGCCCTGCCGGCTCTCGCCGAGCGTTTCGGCACGCCCCTGTACGTCTATTCGAAGGCGGCCCTGACTCGCGCCTACCATGCGTACGCCAAGGCCTGCGAAGGCCGCAATGCCGCGGTGCACTACGCCGCCAAGGCCAATTCGAATCTCGCCGTGCTCGGCGTGTTAGCCCGCCTCGGCGCCGGCTTCGACATCGTGTCGGCGGGCGAACTGGCACGCGTGATCGCGGCCGGCGGCGACCCGAAGCGCGCGGTGTTCTCGGGCGTCGGCAAGCATGCGGACGAAATGCGCTACGCGCTGGAAAAGGACGTCTTCTGCTTTAACGTCGAGTCGCGTCCGGAACTCGATCGCCTCAACGAGGTGGCCGGACAGACCGGCAAGCGCGCTCGCGTGTCGCTGCGCGTGAACCCGAACGTCGACGCCAAGACGCATCCCTACATCTCCACCGGCCTGCGCGGCAACAAGTTCGGCGTGGCCTACGAGGAAGCGTTCGACGCCTATCGCGCGGCGGCGGCCATGCCGCACCTCGAAGTCGTCGGCATCGACTGCCACATCGGCTCGCAAATCACCGAAATCTCGCCGTATCTCGACGCCATCGACAAGATGCTCGATCTCGTCGAGAAGCTCGAGGCCGCCGGTATTTCGTTGCACCACATCGATGTGGGCGGCGGCCTGGGCATCACCTACACCGACGAGACGCCGCCGGACATCACGGCCTTCGCCACCATGCTGCTCGATCACATTGCGAAGCGCGGCCATGGCCATCGTCAGGTGCTGTTCGAGCCGGGTCGCTCGCTCGTGGGCAACGCCGGCGTGCTGCTCACGCGCGTGGAATTCCTCAAGCACGGCGAGACGAAGAACTTCGCGATCGTCGACGCCGCCATGAACGATCTGGCCCGCCCCGCCATGTACGAGGCCTATCACGGCATCGATCCGGTAGAGCGTCGCGCGACGGACGTCGTGACATACGACGTCGTCGGCCCGGTGTGCGAGAGCGGTGACTGGCTCGGCCGCGAGCGTGCACTGGCCATCGCTCCCGGGGACCTGCTCGCCATTCGTTCGGCGGGCGCCTATGGCTTCACGATGAGCTCGAACTACAACACGCGTCCGCGCGCCGCCGAAGTGATGGTCGACGGCGAGAACGCTTACCTCGTGCGCGAGCGCGAAACGATCGAGTCGCTGTTCGCCGGCGAACGACTGCTGCCTGCGGGCGTCTGAACACGCTGCCTGCGAAGCGCCCACAACACGCGGGCGCCGAGCAGGCACGCCACCACGATCGCGTAGATCGCCGGCTCGGCAAAGTCATGCTTGCCCGCCTTCATCCACCAGTAGTGCAGAATCGCCAGCACCGCAATCGCGTATATCGCACGGTGCAGACGTTGCCAGCGGCGGCGCCCCAGGCGGCGCGCCATCGCATACGGTGACGTCAACGCCAACGGCACCATCAGCACGAACGCCGCAAACCCCATCGTGATGAACGGACGCTTGCCCGCGACGTCGCGCACGATGCTCGTCCAGTCGAACCACTGATCCAGCCAGAAGTACGTCGTGAAATGCAGCGCGGCGTAAAAGAACGCGAAGAGGCCGAGCATGCGCCGAAACCGCAGCAGCCACGCCAGCCCCGGCAACCGGCGCACCGGCGTGATGGCCAGCGTGACGCACAGCAGGACCAGCGTCCACGTGCCGGTCGAGCGCGTGATGAACTCGACGGGATTGGCGCCCAGACGATCCGTCATGCCACTCACCACGAGGCGCAGCAGCGGCAGCAGCGCGAGCATGAACACGGCGGCTTTGGCCCACGACACCCAGTGTTGTGCGCCGACCCGATGTGCGGCACGCGCATCGACACGTTGCGGAGCTGCGGGCGCCCGATCGGCAGGCGGCGCGCCAACGGAGAAACCGTCTCGCGGATCGGTGGGTTGCGTGGACACGGTGCGTCGGTAAGGAAGGGTCAGAAGAACTTACGCAGATCCATGCCCTGGTACAGGCTGGCGACCTGCTCGCCGTAACCGTTGAACATCAACGTCTTGCGCTTCGGAGTGAAGATGCCGCCGTCGCCGATCCGCCGCTCGGTCGCCTGACTCCAGCGCGGATGGTCGACCTCGGGGTTCACGTTGGAATAGAAACCGTACTCGTCCGGTGCCGCGCGATGCCAGCTCGTGATCGGCATCTTCTCGACGAACCGGATCTTCACGATGGACTTGGCGCTCTTGAAGCCATACTTCCAAGGCACCACCATGCGCACCGGCGCGCCGTTCTGGTTGGGCAGCACTTCGCCGTACAGGCCGAAGGTCAGTAGCGAGAGCGGATGCATCGCCTCGTCCATGCGCAGGCCCTCCACATACGGCCAGCTCAGGACCGGGTACGACAACCCCGGCATCTGCTTCGGATCCGCCAGTGTGACGAATTCGACGTACCGTGCATTGCCTGTCGGTTGCACCTGCTTGATGAGCGCCGAAAGCGAGTAGCCGATCCACGGAATCACCATCGACCAGCCCTCGACGCAACGCAGGCGATAGACGCGCTCTTCGAGCGGCGCGAGCTTGAGCAGCGCGTCGATATCGTAGACCTTTGGCTGCCGCACTTCCCCCTCGATCGCGATTTGCCATGGACGCGGCTTGAGCGTGCCCGCCCGGCGCGCCGGATCGGATTTGTCAGTGCCGAACTCGTAGAAGTTGTTGTACGTGGTGACGTCCTTGATATCGGTCGGCTTGTCGGTGACGACATAGCGCGTGTTGCGCGGTGCGCTCAGCTTCGCGAGCCCCGTGCCGGGACTGTCGGCAGCCGGCGCCGCCAGAACGGCTCGCGGCGACAGCAAACCCAGCGCCGCACCGCCCAGCCCCGTCAGCCCCGCGCCGGACGCGCGCAGAAAGCGCCGCCGCGCATCCACCAGTTCACGCGGTGTGATGCTGCTCGTCGGGATGTCCGCCCCACGCAGACGCGACTTGTTCGTGTTCATGACTCGCCTCTCCTGATGCCGCCCGCCCGGCGACGCGACGGCCACCGCTGTAGCCCCCGTTGCGCCGGTGCCGTTGATTAGACCCGGCCCAGGCTTCTCCCCGTTCCCACGAACGCGGTGCGGGAAATCATACGCCACGATGAAAAAAGCCGCCGGCTCGTGAGCGCGGCGGCTTTCGGCGATCTTCCAGCGACACGCGTCGCGTCAGAGTTGTCCGTAGCTGTGCAGCCCCGACAGGAACATGTTCACGCCGAGGAAGGCGAACGTGGTGATCAGCAGCCCCGTCAACGACCACCATGCCGCAACGACACCGCGCAGGCCCTTCATGAGACGCATGTGCAGCCACGCCGCATAGTTCAGCCAGACGATCAGCGCCCACGTCTCCTTCGGATCCCAGCTCCAATAGCCGCCCCAGGCGTCCGCGGCCCACAGCGCACCAAGGATTGTGGCGATCGTGAAGAATGCGAAGCCGACCGCGATGGCCTTGTACATCACGTCGTCGAGCAATTCGAGCGATGGCAGACGCGACGAGAAAAAGCCCGTATCCGGCGCCTTGCCCGCCGCCGCCAGACGCTTGTTTTCGCCCGACTTGAGCAGATACGCCACGGCGACCATCGCGGCGAGCGCAAACGTGCCGTAGCCAATGAAGTTCGCCGGCACGTGGATCTTCATCCACCAGCTTTGCAGCGCCGGCACCAGCGGCTGGATTTCATAGGCGCTGCGCGCCACGCTGTACCAGAGGTTGAAGCTCACCGCCGCGCTGATCACCAGCAGCACGAACGGCCCGAGCGAGCGCGTTTCGTAGCGGTGCTCGTAGTACAGGTAGAACAGCGCCGTGATCAGGCAGAAGAGGACGAACACTTCATACAGGTTGGAGATCGGAATGTGTCCGACGTCCGCGCCAACGAGATACGACTCGTACCAGCGCACCATCATGCCGGTAAAACCGAGCAGCACCGCTGCCCAGCACAGCGACGAGCCGACGCTCGCGCCGAACGGCGAGCGCGCGAGCAGGCCGCCCCAGTAGAAGAGCGTCGACAGGAAGAACAGCGCACTCATCCACAGGATGGCCGACTGACTCGACAGGAAATACTTGAGGAAGAACGCCTGATCGGCGCGCGCCAGATCGTGGTGGTACATGCCGATACCGGCGAGCGCGAGAATCGCGATGCCCGCCATCAGCCAGCGCACCGCACGCCAGTGCCAGCCCAGCAGCGCGAAGGTCGGTACGGCAAGCACCAGGATCGTGTGCTCGTAGTAGTCCATGTAGTGGCCGTACTGGCTCAGTGCCACGCCCGCACCAACGGCCAGTGCGAGCACGAACAGCCAGTCGCCGAGGCTGCGCCGACGCAGCCACGAGACCTCCGAATAAGCTTGCGATAACTCCATCTGTCTCACCTTCATCGTTTTGTGACGATCTCGTCCATTTCCGCCTTCGTGCGGGCGAATTCCTTTTCGAAATCCAGTGTGCGGCGCGTGGTCGACACCGCCATGAGCACCGAACTGCCGCCTTGCGGAGCATCCTTGATCCACAGCCACAGACGGCGCTCGCGCACGTAGAACATGGAGAAGATGCCAAGCACCAGCAGCAAGCTGCCAAGATACACGATCTTCTTGCCCGGCGAGCGCGTGAGTTGGAAGACGCTCGCCTGAATCTGGTCGAACGAATCGAGCTGCAGGAACACCGGCGCGTCATACAGGAAATTGTCCGACAGCGCGTTGGTGGCCGTGTGCACGAAGCGCTCGGTCTCCGGCGTGGAGGCCGCCGGCGCTTGCCCGGCCTGCTCGCGTGCAACCTGCCACAACTGCCACACGGTGCCGTCGAGAATGCGGCGGAACATGTCGGCCGCCGCGGACTGCTGCGCCGGCGGCACCTTCTCGCTGACGAACTCGGCTATGGCCTGCAGGCCGCCCGTCGCATGGCCGGTTTTGCTTGCCGGAATCGCGCCCGCAAACAGATCCAGCTCGCGCTTCGCGCTTTCCTGCAATTGACCGCGCAGCTCGGCCGACGTCTGCGCCGGCAACGATTGCGCCGCAAAACGGCGGGCCGCTTCGGTGCGGGCGCCGTCGTCCTGCAACGCGGCGCGCAACAGCATCCATTGCTTGACGGAGCCGTCTTCATCGGCGGGAATGCGCAAGTACTGGAACGGGCCGTCCGGCGTATCGCGCACCCCGGTCATGAACACGCGCTGACCGTCTTCCACGAGAATCGGCAGCATGTAGTTGCGGTACTCCTTCGCCTGCCCGCTGCGATCGCGCACCTTGTACTGCACCGACGGCCCCACGTTGCGCAGATCCTTGCTCAGATCGGTACGCGCGCCGGAACCCAGTTGTGCACCGAGATCGTCGCGCAACGATTTACGGGCCACGCCACGCACGTCGCGCTCACCACCGCCATTGCTGATGTTCTCCACGTTGATCGCGCGGAAATCGCTGAACTCGATGGTGTATTCATCCTTGCCGGCCGCACCGCCGCGCAACTGTGTGGCGCCGCCGACGTCGCCCGAGAATGCGAACGGCTTGTCCGATGCGCCGTGCATCGGGTAGCCGGTCAGGCGCAGCTTGCTGCCGCCATCCTCGAAGCTGGACTGGTAGATTGCGACGCCCTTGTAGATGAACGGCTCGTTGACCTTCACGGTCGCGCTCATCGTCTTCCCGTTCTCGGGATCGGTCACCACGATATCGCTCGCGAACAGCTTCGGCATGCCCGTCGAGTAGTAATCGACGTGGAATTTCTTCAGCTCGATGGAGAACGGCAGATCCTGCACGACCGAGCCGTTCTGGAAGTTCAGGATCGCCGTGGTCGACTTGCCGCCCTCGGGCACGAAGGCGTAGCCGCGAAATGCCGGGTTGTTCGGCGACAGACGATGCGTTTCCGGAATCTGCGCAATGACGGCGTTCCCCTGCAGCGGCGACTTGCCGAACAACGCCATCTGCACGCGAATCAGCAGATCGCTGTCGACGAGTCCGCCCAGGCAGATGATGACGATCGCGCTGTGCGCGAAGATGTAGCCGATCTTGTTGACCGCGCCGGCCTTGGCGGCCACGAGCGTGGCGCCGTCGCGCTCGCGAACCACGAAGCGGTAGCCGCGGTGACCGAGGTAACGCGTCAGACGCGGCAGGAGCTCCGCGCGCGACGCCGGTCCGGAGAACTCGCCCTTGTGGCCGAAGGCGCGCAGGCTACCCTCGCGCACGTGATCGCGCCAGCTCCGGATGTCCGCGATCATCTTCGGCGCGTTGCGCACGATACACAGCGTCGTGGACGCCATCAGGAAGAACAGGATCAGCAGGAACCACCACGAGCTGTACACGGTGTACAGCCCGAGCGAGCGGAAGACGTCGGCCCAGAACGGGCCGAACTGGTTGACGTAGTTAGGATACGGATCGCCCTGCTTGAGCACCGTACCGACGATGCTGGCAATGGCGAGCACGGTCAGCAGGCTGATGGCAAAACGCATCGAGCTGACGAGTTCGACGCCGTCGCGCAACCAGCGTTGCGCGCCCTTGATCTGCATTCCGGAGGTACTGATACTCATCCTGATTCCGACAACAAAAAGGGCGGGGGCGCGTGTCTCACGCGCCCGCCACCCTGTGTATGCTAAACCAGTTCGAAGGCGTCGCCCCGCGGCGACGCTGCTGGTTTCGTTATAAGTCAGCGAATATACCCTGACGTTCACACGATGTCAGAGCAGGGGCTGCCGATCAGCGCAAACCGGCGATGTAATCCGCGACTGCCTTGATTTCCTTGTCCGACAGCCGCGACGCAATGTCGTGCATCGGGGCGTTGTTGCCACGGGTCTCGTCGCGGAACGCCACCAGTTGGGCCGCGGTGTAATCCGCCCATTGGCCAGACAGACGCGGGTACTGCGACGGCATGCCGGCCCCCGCCGGTCCATGACACGAGGCGCAGGCGGGCACCCCCTTGTCGGCCAGACCGCCGCGGTAGATCTTCTCGCCCAGCGGCACCGTGGCCTTGTTGCGCGCGGCGCCCGGCTTCTCGGTTTGCGAGGCGAAATACGCCGACACGTTGCGCATGTCCTGATCGGACAGCGCCGCAACCATGCCGGCCATGATGGGATTGTTACGTGCAGGGGTCTTGCCGGGCTGCGCCTTGAAATCGACGAGCTGCTTGTAGAGGTATTCGGGATGCTGACCGGCGAGCTTGGGATAGGCGCCGCCGGTGCTGTTGCCGTCCGCCGCGTGGCAGGACGCGCAAACCTGACTGGCAATGGCCTGTCCCCGGTTCAGGTCGGGTTTGGCAGGCGCCTGCGGATCGGCGGCCTGACTGGCGCCGCTCAGAAGAAAGCATGCCAGCGCCAACGGTGTTGCAGCGAGAGACTTCCACACTCCTCGGTTCATTCGCACACCTTATATCTGTTTTGTCGGGAAATCGGTCGTTCGAACTCACCGTCCGGCGCCGTGTTTCTCCTCCAACCTCACGGCGCGCGAGACGTTCGGGCAACCCTTGGCAAGGCCAAGGTTAACTTTCATATTGTACAATAAAGACTTTCCCCGGCTTTAGGGGATTTCCATGTAGAAGGCCGCAGAGCGGGGCTTCCCGGGCTGTCGCCGGCGAGCATCGATCTCACCGTTTTGCGTCCCTGCGCCCGCGTTTCGGCCCGCCTCGCGCGGCTGCGCGCTCCCCGGTTTCCGCCATGTCCCTACTTCATCAAGCCCGCTTCTTTACGACCGTCAACCACCTGCGCGACCTGCCTGCGACGGCCGTGCCCGAGGTCGCCTTCGCGGGCCGCTCGAACGCGGGCAAATCCAGCGCGCTGAACATCCTTTGCAACCAGAAACGGCTTGCTTTCTCGAGCAAGACGCCGGGCCGCACCCAGCACATCAACTACTTCGAGATCGCGCACCTGGAGCATCTGTACGGTTATCTCGTCGACTTGCCCGGCTACGGTTACGCCGAAGTCGGCGGTGGTGTGAAGGTGCACTGGCAGCAGTTGCTCGGCGACTACCTGGTGCAACGCCCGCAACTGCGCGGCCTCGTGCTGGTGATGGATTCGCGTCGCCCGTTCACGGACCTCGATTGCGAACTGATCGACTGGTTTCTGCCAACCGGACGCCCCATTCACGCCCTGCTCACCAAGGCGGACAAGCTCACCCGCCAGGACGCGACGGTCGTGCTGCGCGATACGCAAAAGCGTCTGTCCGCACTGCCGCGCACCGATGGCCTGCCGTCGGACGATCCGGCTGTTGCGCCGCAGTTCACCGCGCAACTGTTCTCGTCGCTCAAGCGCACGGGCGTGGACGCCGCCCAGCGCATGCTGGAAGACTGGCTCGCCATCCCACCGCGCGAATCCGCGAAGAAATGAGTGGCGCTCAGCCGCCTTGTCCGTTGCGCTGCGCGCCGTTCGTTTCGGCGGTGTCTGGCGCACGACGCTCAACACCGTAAGGTAGAGGGCGAACGGGCACGGTGGGCGCGACAAAACGTCGCGGCGCCGAACGACGGCGCGTCAGACAGGAAGCGGAGAGTATGGCCTCCTCGGTCGAACGGATGAGGCCGGCAAATTCGGCGAAAATACGCGACTCTCCCGGCATCCGAAGACATCCACACGACAAAGTGCGCGCGCATAAAAAAACCGCCGTGTAGGCACGGCGGGTTTAAATAAGCCTTATCGTAGAACGACAGGCGCCCGCTCAGGGAGGAGAAGCGGGGGACGCCGCACGCAGTGCGAACGTCCGGTTGGTATGATATACCATGCTTCCGAAAGTTTCCGGGCAAGCGCCGTTTTTTTGCGCGCCTTCTTCCTGACGGTTTCATTGAGCCAGACGCAACGGCGGCGCATTTCCGGAACACGTCGACACGACCCGGATTGCGGAATTTTTCACCGCGCCATTCTTCGTCCAAAGGACCGATCGCATGAGTTCCTACCCCCTGCTTCGCCCGCGCCGCATGCGACGCGATGACTTCTCGCGCCGTCTGATGCGCGAAAACCATCTGACTTGCGATGACCTCATCTATCCGGTGTTCGTGCTCGACGGTCAGAAGCGTCGCGAGGCCGTCGATTCGATGCCGGGCGTCGAACGCGTCTCGGTCGACGAGTTGCTGCGTGTGGCCGATACGTGCGTCACGCTCGGCGTGCCCGTCATCTCGCTGTTCCCGAACATCGAAGCGTCGCTGAAGACGCCTGACGGCATCGAGGCCACCAACCCGGACGGCCTCATTCCGCGTGCAGTGCGCGAGCTCAAGCGTCACTTCCCCGATCTCGGCGTGCTCACGGACGTCGCGCTCGATCCCTACACGAGCCACGGACAGGACGGTGTGCTCGACGAGAACGGCTACGTCATCAATGACGTGACCACCTCAATTCTCGTGAAACAAGCGCTCACGCAAGCCGACGCGGGTGTGGACATCGTGGCGCCGTCCGACATGATGGACGGCCGCATCGGCGCGATCCGCGAGGCGCTCGAAGCCGGCGGGCACATTCACACCCGCATCATGGCTTACGCCGCAAAGTACGCGTCGGCGTTCTATGGCCCCTTCCGCGACGCGGTCGGCTCGGCCTCCAATCTCGGCAAGGGCAACAAGATGACCTACCAGATGGACCCGGCCAACTCGGACGAAGCCCTTCGCGAAGTGGCGCTCGATATCGACGAAGGCGCCGACATGGTGATGGTCAAGCCGGGCATGCCGTATCTCGACATCGTGCGTCGCGTGAAGGACGAGTTCCGTTTCCCCACGTACGCCTATCAGGTGAGCGGCGAATACGCGATGCTCAAGGCCGCCGCGCAAAACGGCTGGCTCGACCACGACAAGGTCATGATGGAGTCGCTCCTCGCCTTCAAACGCGCAGGCGCGGACGGCATCCTCACGTACTTCGCCCTCGACGCTGCACGTTTGATCCGCGCTCAGGCCTGACGCGACGACGCAATGGCGTGATGCCGTAAGCATCGCGCGTTTAACGGCTCGTTGGCGTCGCACGCATCCCCTGGCATGACGAGTCGGAAAACAACTCGCCACCGCCCGGGAAATGAAAAAGCCAACCCGGCTGAACCGCGCCCCAAGCGCAGAGATCACCTCGACGCTTGAGGGCGGTCCGACATTCGGGTTGGCTTTTTACTTGCCGGTGGGGGCCCCTCCATACACCGGGTGTGAACTTCACCGGCACGGCTGTGCCGCGATCCCCGGCGTTCAGACGGAAGGTCCGAACGCCTTGTCGAGACTACGCAGGAATTGATCCGGCGACTGGGCACCGATCACGCGCGTCCCCGGAATCTCCTTTCCACCTTCGAAGAAAATGATGCCCGGCGGTCCGAACAGCCCGAAGCGCTTGAGCAGCGCCTGATCGTCGGCGTTGTTCGCCGTCACGTCGGCCTTCAACAATACCAACTGATCGAGCCGCGCCTTCACCTTCGGGTCGGTGAAGACAAACCGCTCCATTTCCTTGCAACTGATGCACCAGTCCGCATAGAAGTCGAGCATCACCGGACGGCTGGCACTGGCCACGATCTGATCGAGTTCGGCCACGCTGTGCACACGCTGGAACCTGGCGCCTTCGGCCGCGGCCACGCCGGTTGCCGAGGCGGTCGCCGTCAGGCCCGCCAAGGGAGCCAGTGGATCGCGCGCACCGGCGGCGGCACCGACAAGCGCCACGGCCCCGAGCAGTGCCACGGCGACACCGAGTCCCTTGAACAGACGCCGTACACCGCTCGTACCATCGGGCAGGCTGTCGAAGACGCGCATGAACGTCGCCGCCACGAGCAGCAGGACACCCCAGGCCAGCAGCAGTACCGGGGTCGGCAGCAACGGCCGCACGATCCACAACGCCACGCCCAGCAGCAGGAAGCCGAAGAAGCGCTTCACGCCTTCCATCCAGCCCCCCGCACGAGGCAGCAACGTGCCGCCGCCCGCGGCGAGAATCACCAGCGGCAACCCCATCCCCAGCGACAAGGCGAACAGCGTGGCGCCTCCGAAGACGGCGTCGCCCGTTTTAGCGATGAAGGCGAGGGCGGCGGCGAGCGGCGCAGTGACGCACGGGCTCACGATCAGCCCTGACAGCACGCCCATCATCGCCGCCCCAATCCATTGGCCGGACTTCTGCTTGCGCGCGGCATTATCGATGCGCTCCCGCAGCGCCACAGGCAATTGGATCTCGTACATGCCAAACATCGAGAGCGACAGGATCACCATCAGCAACGCGAACGATGCCAGCACCCAAGGCGCCTGGAGAAACGCGATCAAGCCTTGGCCCAGCAGCCCGGCAGCCACACCGATCACAGTGTTCACCACGGCCATTCCGAGCACATAGGCGATTGCCAAACGCAGCGCCTTGCCTCGGCTCGCCGACTGCCCCGCCACGATCGACAGGAGAATCGGCACCATCGGCAGCACGCAAGGCGTAAACGCCAGGCCAACGCCCAGCGCGAAGAAAATTCCCAGCGCCACGGCAAAGCTGCCACCCGACAGGATGCGCTCGGCTTCGCTGTAATCCTCCCGAGCCGATAGCCAGCCGCCTCCCTTGCCAGCAGGCGCCGTCGCCGCTTCCGGGGGCGCAACCGCCGCGCCCTCCGCCTCCGCTGCCGGCGCCTTACCCCCCAGCAGCGCCTGCGCGACCGGCCCCGCTGTCGACGCTGCGCCAGACATGCCGGAACCGCCTGCGACGACCGCAGCCGAAATCTTGAGGGGCTTGTCCATCGGCGGGTAACACAGCCCCTTGTCCGCACACCCCTGCATCGTGACGTTCAACGTGAACGGGCCGTTGGCCTGACTCACCGGGATGCGAACCTCAATGGGCTCGTGGTACACCTCCATGTCCTTGCCGAAGGTCTCGTCGTGTTTGACCTCGCCCTTCGGGAATTCGGGTGTGCCTAGCTCGGCAGCACCGTTGTCGGCAGCAAATGCAAATCGCTCGCGGTAGAGGTAGTAGCCCTTCGCCACATCGAAGTGCAGCACGACAGCACCGGGCTGCTCGGTCTTCGAGACCTTGAAGGCGACATCCGGATCGAGAAAATCGGCAGCGGCGTAAGCACGTCCGATCGTCAGCGCCAGCAGCATCGCGACAGCGCACAGGAGCGTCGCCCAGAAGCCGTAGGCGCGCGACGTCGGCGAACCGAACGAGCATCCTCCAGCCTCTGCCGAAACCGTCCGAGCCATCGTCTTCGCGTCAAACATGCAATTCCCCCCGGGTTTCATCCTCGACCCAGCGCGCATAGGCGGGCAACGCCGCGCTGGCCGGCCATGCGACGATTTCGGGCACGTCATAAGGATGGTGGTCTTTGATGTACTGTTCGAGCGCACTGTAACGCGCCGCGCTCGTCTTGATCATGAGCGGCACTTCCACGCTCGTCTCACGCTTGCCTTGCCACCGATAGCTGGAACGCACCGGCGCCATCTGCTGGACGCAGGCGGCAAGGCGCGCGGCCAGCATGCCGTCGATGGCGGCTTCGGCGCTCGCCTCGTCGGGAAACGTCGTCATGACGATGAGAAGGGCATCCATGTTGTGCGGTAGACCAGTCTGACTTGTGGATTGTTCACTCTACACCGACACCGCCGGACATGGGCAATAGCACCCCGATTTCAAGGCAAATGCCGACGTTGGCTTCGGACTATGGCCCAAAAACGAAAAAGCCAGGTCGATGACCTGGCTCTTCTGACTTCCTGCGGCTGTCGATCCGAAGGATCGTTGCGCAAATCGCTTACTCGGCGACTTCCGGCGCTTCCGTGTCGACTTCCGGACGGTCCAGCAGTTCGACGAAAGCCATCGGTGCGTTATCGCCCACGCGGAAACCCATCTTCAGGATGCGCAGGTAGCCGCCCGGACGGTTGGCAAAACGCGGGCCGAGTTCGTTGAACAGCTTGGTGACCATTTCACGATCGCGCAGGCGGTTGAACGCCAGACGACGGTTGGCGACGGTGTCCTTCTTGCCCAGCGTGATGAGGGGCTCGACGACCTTGCGCAGTTCCTTGGCCTTCGGCAGCGTGGTCTTGATCGCTTCGTGCTGGATCAACGAGTTCGACATGTTACGCAGCATTGCCAGACGGTGGCTGCTGGTACGGTTCAGTTTACGCAGACCATGACGGTGACGCATTTCGACTTTCCTTTAAACAGAGTTTTCGACCAAGCTCTTCTATCGGTGACAAACACCGCGGGCCGGTACCTTCGCTATCGGCCGTATCGGATCGCTCCGACGCGCCGCACTTACGTAGCAACACGGCCGCTCGAAGGCGGCCATGCCATTACACTTTACTTCTCGAGACCAGCCGGCGGCCAGTTTTCGAGCTTCATGCCGAGCGTGAGACCACGCGAGGCAAGCACTTCCTTGATCTCGTTGAGCGACTTGCGACCCAGGTTCGGGGTCTTGAGCAATTCGTTCTCGGTACGCTGGATCAGGTCGCCGATGTAGTAGATGTTCTCGGCCTTCAGGCAGTTGGCCGAACGCACCGTCAACTCGAGGTCGTCCACCGGACGCAGCAGGATCGGATCGATCTGCGGCGCACGCGACGGCGCTTCGCTGGCGGCTTCCGTGCCTTCCAGCGCAGCGAACACCGACAGCTGGTCGACGAGGATGCGAGCCGATTGACGGATCGCTTCTTCCGGCGACACCACACCGTTGGTCTCGATGTTCATCACCAGCTTGTCCAGGTCGGTACGCTGTTCCACGCGGGCCGATTCGACCGCATAGCTCACGCGCTTGACCGGCGAGAACGACGCATCCAGCACGATACGACCAATCACCTTGGCCGATTCGTCACCGTAACGGCGCACGTTACCCGGGACATAACCACGACCCTTCTCGATCTTGATCTGGACGTCGAGCTTGCCGCCCTTGGCCAGATGCGCGATCACGTGATCGGGGTTGATCAATTCCACATCGTGCGGCACTTCGATGTCCGAAGCGCGCACCACACCTTCACCATCCTTGCGCAGCGTAACGGTGACTTCATCACGGTTATGCAGCTTGAACACCACACCCTTCAGGTTCAGCAGGAAGTTGACGACATCTTCCTGGACACCATCGATGGTGGAGTATTCATGCACAACGCCGGCGATCGTCACTTCCGTCGGCGCATAGCCGACCATCGACGACAACAGCACGCGGCGAAGCGCGTTGCCCAAGGTGTGGCCGTAACCACGTTCGAACGGCTCCATCACGACTTTGGCGTGATGCTCACCGACCGGCTCAACCGCAATGATCTTGGGCTTCAACAAACTGGTTTGCATAGGTTTCCTTTTCAATACCCTCGGCTCGTTACACCGATAAGGCTGATGGGTGACAACCTGCACGGAACGCAAAACGCGCCGTGAGGCGCGTCAGCATACGGATTAACGCGAATACAATTCGACGATCAGGCTTTCGTTGATGTCGCCCGCGATATCGCTACGTTCCGGCAGTGCCTTGAAAGTGCCTTCCATCTTCTTGGCGTCAACCGAAACCCAGATCGGGAAACCGACTTGCTCGGCCAGCGACAGTGCTTCTTGAATACGCACTTGCTTCTTGGCCTTTTCACGCACGGTGATCACGTCACCGGCCTTGACCTTGATCGACGGGATGTTGGCAACAACACCGTTCAGCACGATCGCCTTGTGGCCGACCAGCTGGCGCGCTTCGGCGCGCGTCGAACCAAAGCCCATGCGGTACACGACGTTGTCCAGGCGCGATTCGAGCAATTGCAGCAGGTTTTCACCCGTGTTGCCCTTGACGCGGTCGGCTTCCGCGAAATAACGACGGAACTGACGCTCGAGCACGCCGTAAATACGCTTGACCTTCTGCTTTTCGCGCAGCTGGTTGCCGTAGTCGGACGTACGAGCACCCGAGGTGCGGCCATGCTGACCCGGCTTGCTGTCCAGCTTGCACTTGTCGGCGAGCGAGCGGCGTGCGCTCTTCAGGAAGAGGTCGGTACCTTCACGACGGGAGAGTTTGGCCTTCGGGCCGATATAACGTGCCACGGTTGTTCCTTTATCTCAAAATCTGACGCAGCGGACTTTGCCCGCTACGCAAGTCCGGTACCAATGTACCGGACGGTGGTCTTAGAAATTGCTACGCGCACGGCCAAGACCGTGCGCGAACCCGCGATTATAGCAGGATTTTCTTACGCGTCTTAGATACGACGACGCTTCGGCGGACGGCAGCCATTGTGCGGGACCGGCGTCACGTCCGAGATGGCCGTGATCTTGATGCCCAGCGCATTGAGTGCACGAACCGCGGATTCGCGACCCGGGCCCGGGCCCTTGATGCGAACTTCCAGGTTCTTCACGCCGTATTCCAGCGCCACGCGGCCAGCCGACTCGGCAGCAACCTGGGCAGCGAACGGGGTCGACTTGCGCGAACCCTTGAAGCCCTGGCCACCCGAGGTCGCCCATGCCAGCGCATTGCCCTGACGATCGGTGATCGTGATGATGGTGTTGTTGAACGAAGCGTGGACGTGCACGACACCTTCGGCAACGCTCTTCTTGACCTTCTTGCGAACGCGCTGCGAAGCGGCGTTGTTCTGTTGCTTAGCCATGAGTTCCTATCCTCTGGTTACTTCTTCAGCGAGACGCCGGCCTTACGCGGGCCCTTGCGGGTACGCGCGTTGGTGCGGGTGCGCTGACCGCGGAGCGGCAGGCCCTTGCGGTGACGCATGCCACGGTAGCAGCCCAGATCCATCAGGCGCTTGATGTTCATGGTCACTTCACGGCGCAGATCACCTTCAACCGTCAGTTGACCGACTTGATCACGCAGCTTTTCGAGATCGGCGTCGTCGAGGTCCTTGACCTTCTTCGAGAACGGCACATTGGCGGCTTCGCAAATTTGGCGAGCGCGCGTGCGACCGATACCGTAAATGGCGGTCAGGCCAATTGCGGTGTGCTGGTGGTTCGGGATGTTAACCCCTGCGATACGAGCCATTCGTAATTCCCCAACTAAATAGCGTTAAAGGCCGATTAGCCCTGACGTTGCTTGTGGCGCGGATCCGAGCTGCAGATCACGCGCAGCACGCCTTTGCGCTTCACAAACTTGCAATTGCGGCAGATGCACTTAACAGATGCCAAAACTTTCATGACAATTCCCTCTCTCTAATCACTTCGCCCGGAAGACGATCCGCGCACGCGACAGATCGTAGGGCGTCAACTCTACCGTCACCTTATCCCCGGGCAGGATGCGGATGTAATGCATCCGCATCTTGCCGGAAATATGTCCGAGTACTACATGGCCATTTTCCAGCTTTACCCGGAAGGTGGCATTGGGGAGGTTTTCAAGCACCTCACCCTGCATTTGAATAACGTCGTCTTTCGACATGATCCCGGATCAGCGAAGCGTCATGTTATTGCCGCCCTTGAAATTCGCCTTGCGGAGCAGCGACTCATACTGTTGCGACATCACATACGACTGCACTTGCGCCATGAAGTCCATCGTCACCACCACGATAATCAGCAGTGAGGTCCCACCGAAGTAGAACGGGACATTCCAGCGCAACACCAGAAACTCGGGCAGCAAACACACCAGGGTGACGTAGGCTGCACCGGCAAGCGTCAGACGCGTCAGGATCTTGTCGATGTATCGCGCCGTCTGGTCGCCCGGACGAATCCCCGGAACAAACGCACCGCTCTTCTTCAGGTTCTCCGCGGTCTCCTTGCTGTTGAACACCAGCGCGGTGTAGAAGAAGCAGAAGAACACGATCGCCAAAGCGTAGAGCATCACGTAGATCGGCTGCCCCGGCGACAGCTTCGCGGCGATGTCCTTGAGCCAGCGCGCATTGTCACCCGCACCGAACCAGTTCGCGATCGTTGCCGGGAACAGGATGATCGACGACGCAAAGATCGGCGGAATCACGCCTGCCATGTTCAGCTTGAGCGGCAGGTGCGAAGCCTGACCACCGTACACCTTGTTGCCGACCTGGCGTTTGGCGTAGTTCACGAGGATCTTGCGCTGACCCCGTTCCACGAACACGACGAAGAACGTCACGAGCACCACGAGAACGCAGATCACGATCGCCGAGAACGGACCGATCGAACCGGTGCTGACGAGCTCGAACAGGCCGCCCACTGCGTTCGGCAAACCGGCCGCGATACCACCAAAGATGATGATCGAGATACCGTTACCGAGGCCGCGTTCGGTGATCTGCTCACCAAGCCACATCAGGAACATCGTGCCGGTCACAAGCGTGATCACCGTCGTCAGGCGGAACAGCATGCCCGGATCGACGACGAGCCCCGGCTCGCTCTCCAACGTCACCGCGATCGCCGCTGCCTGGAAGAGCGCGAGTACCACCGTGAAATACCGGGTGTACTGCGTGATCTTGCGCTGTCCGGCCTGGCCTTCCTTGCGCAACGCTTCCAACTGCGGCGAAACCATCGCCAGCAACTGCATGATGATCGACGCCGAGATGTACGGCATGATCCCCAGCGCGAAGATCGTGAAACGCGACAACGCACCGCCCGAGAACATGTTGAACATGCCCAGGATCCCGCCCGACTGGCGCTGGAACAACTGCGCCAGCTGATCGGGGTCGATGCCCGGCACCGGGATATGCGCACCAATACGGTAGACGATCAACGCCAGCAGCAGGAAAACCAGCCGCCGGCGCAGATCCGCATACTTCGGGCCCTGCGTACCAGGCTTAGCGAGATTAGGAGACTTGGCCAATGATGGCTCCGGGGTGTCCTAACTTACTCAGCGACCGAACCGCCAGCCGCTTGAATGGCGGTGAGCGCACCCTTGGTGACGCCCAGCCCCTTCACAACGACCTTGCGGGTGATCTCGCCCGAGGCGATGATCTTGGCCGACAGCGACAGCTCGCTCACCAGACCGGCCTGCTTCAGAACCAGCAGATCGATCTCGTCGACCGGCAGGCTGTTCAGGTCCGACAGGCGAACTTCGCCCACGAAACGACGCGTCAGCGACTTGAAGCCACGCTTCGGCAGACGACGTTGCAGCGGCATTTGACCGCCTTCGAAGCCCACCTTGTGGAAGCCACCCGAACGCGACTTCTGACCCTTGTGACCACGGCCGGCGGTTTTACCCAGACCCGAACCGATGCCACGGCCGACGCGACGCTTGGCGTGCTTGGCGCCTTCTGCCGGCTTAATCGAATTCAATTCCATTTTGCCCTCGCTCAGTCGACGATCTTCACAAGGTACGAAACCTTGTTGATCATGCCCCGCACAGCGGGCGTATCCTGCAACTCGCTGACCGAATTGAGGCGACGCAGGCCCAGACCCTTGACGGTCGCGCGATGATCTTCACGCGTGCCGATCAGGCTCTTGACCAGCTTAACTTTCACAGTTTGCTGCGACATATTGATCACCCTTAGCCGAGGATCTCTTCCACCGACTTGCCACGCTTGGCGGCGATGTCAGCAGGAGTCGATTGTTTCTTCAGGCCGTCGAGCGTGGCGCGGACCAGGTTGTACGGGTTCGTCGAGCCAAGGCTCTTCGTCACCACGTTGGTCACGCCCATCACCTCGAACACCGCGCGCATCGGGCCACCGGCGATCACGCCGGTACCGTCCTTCGCCGGCGACATCAGGACGCGCGAGGCGCCATGCTGGCCGAGAACGTTGTGTTGCAGGGTGCCGTTCTTCAGGGGCACCTTGAACATGTTGCGGCGGGCTTGTTCCATTGCCTTTTGAACGGCAACCGGGACTTCCTTCGCCTTGCCCTTGCCCATGCCGATGCGGCCATCGCCGTCACCAACCACGGTCAACGCGGCAAAACCGAGAATACGGCCACCCTTCACAACCTTCGTGACACGGTTGACCGCGATCATCTTCTCGCGAAGGCCGTCGTCGCGTTCGTCAGCCTGAACTTTCGCTTGCATCTTTGCCATGACGGATCCTTACTTAGAACTTGAGGCCGGCTTCACGGGCAGCGTCGGCCAGAGCCTTGACGCGACCGTGATAGCGGAAGCCCGAGCGGTCGAAAGC
Organism: Pandoraea pulmonicola; assembly: GCF_000815105.2. Taxonomy (NCBI): domain Bacteria; kingdom Pseudomonadati; phylum Pseudomonadota; class Betaproteobacteria; order Burkholderiales; family Burkholderiaceae; genus Pandoraea; species Pandoraea pulmonicola. Next base: position 5,485,921 of record NZ_CP010310.2, read on the forward strand.
CACGCTTTCGATGCCGGCAGCCTTCGCCTTCTCGGCGATACGACGACCGATCAACGCAGCAGCGGCAGCGTTGCCACCCTTGCCTTCCTTGTCGCCCAGTTCCTTGCGCACTTCGGCTTCCAGCGTCGAAGCGCTGGCCAGCACTTGCGTGCCGTCTTCCGAGAACACTTGCGCGTAAATGTGCACGTTGGTGCGATGCACGGAAAGGCGATGCACCTTCTGAGCTGCCAGCTTGATACGAGTCTGGCGAGCGCGGCGCACACGAGATTGTTTCTTGTCCATGTTTCGCACCCTTACTTCTTCTTGGTTTCCTTGAGGATCACCACCTCGTCCGCATAGCGGACGCCCTTGCCCTTGTAGGGCTCGGGCGGACGGTAACCGCGAACTTCCGCAGCCACTTGTCCGATGCGTTGCTTGTCAACGCCCTTGATGATGATCTCCGTCTGCGTCGGGGTCTCGGCCTTCACGCCTTCCGGCATGGCATGCACGACATCGTGCGAGAAACCCAGCTCGAGCTTCAGGTTGTTACCTTCAGCCTTGGCGCGGTAACCCACGCCAACGAGTTGCAGCTTCTTTTCGAAACCCTTGCTCACGCCGGTCACCATGTTGTTGACCAGCGCACGTTCGGTACCGTACAGCGCATTCGCTTCGCGGCTTTCGTCGGCCGGTGCGAAGGTGATGGTGCCGTCTTCGATCTTGACGCTCACGAGGGGGTTGATACCGCGGGTCAGCGAACCCAGGGCGCCCTTGATCGTCAGCACATTGCCAGCCAGCGTTGCTTCAACGCCCTTCGGCAGTGCAATGGGACTCTTACCTACTCGAGACATTTCAACTCTCCTCGGTTAGGCCACGTAGCAGATGACTTCGCCGCCCACGCCGGTGGCGCGCGCCTTGCGATCCGTCATCACGCCCTTCGGGGTCGAGACGATTGCAACGCCCAGGCCATTCATGACCTGAGGAATGTCGTTGCGGCTCTTGTACACACGCAGGCCCGGACGCGAGACGCGCTCGAGGCGCTCGATCACGGGACGGCCAGCGTAGTACTTCAGTGCGATGTTCAGCACCGGCTTGGTTTCTTCTGCTTCAACCGCGAAGTCTTCGATGTAGCCTTCGTCCTTCAGGACCTTGGCGATCGAGACCTTCAGCTTGGACGAGGGCATCTTCACCGATGCCTTCTCAACCATCTGAGCGTTGCGGATGCGAGTCAGCATATCGGCGATAGGATCGCTCATGCTCATGGTGCTTCTCCTATTACCAGCTTGCTTTGGTCACGCCCGGGATTTCGCCGCGGAAGGCGATTTCACGGATCTTGTTACGGGCCAGGCCGAATTTGCGGAAGGTACCGCGCGGACGGCCAGTCAGGTCGCAACGATTGCGTTGACGCGTCGGGTTGGCGTTACGCGGCAGCTGTTGCAGCGCCAGGCGTGCTTCATAACGCTCGTCTTCCGACTTGCTGGTGTCTTCAATGATCGCTTTGAGGTCAGCACGCTTGGCTGCGTACTTCGCCGCCAGACGGGCGCGCTTCTTTTCGCGTTCGATAAGTGCCAGTTTAGCCACGATTACCTCAGTTACGGAACGGGAATTTGAACGCCGACAGAAGAGCCTTGGCTTCTTCGTCAGTCTTCGCGGTCGTGGTGATGCTGATGTTCAGACCACGCAGCGCGTCGATTTTGTCGTACTCGATTTCGGGGAAGATGATCTGTTCCTTCACACCGATGTTGTAGTTGCCACGACCATCGAACGCACGACCCGAAATACCACGGAAGTCACGCACGCGCGGCAGGGCCACGGTGATGAAACGATCCAGGAATTCGAACATGCGCTCGCCGCGCAGCGTCACCATCGTACCGATCGGGTAACCTTCGCGGATCTTGAAACCGGCGATTGCCTTGCGAGCCTTCGTCACGACCGGCTTCTGGCCAGCGATCTTCGTCAGGTCGCCAACGGCGTGTTCAATGATCTTCTTGTCAGCGACGGCTTGACCAAGGCCCATGTTCAGGGTGATCTTGGTGATGCGCGGCACTTCCATGATGGACTTGTAACCGAACTGCTTCGTCAGCTCGGCGACAATCTTGTCCTTATAGAATTCTTGCAAACGGGCCATTATCTATACTCCCTGCGACTTAGGCACCGACGACCGCACCGGTCGTCTTGAGGAAGCGGACCTTCTTGCCGTCTTCGACCTTGATGCCCACGCGCGACGGCTTGCCATTGGCATCCACCAGCGCCACGTTCGACACGTGGATCGGCATCGTCTTGTCGACCACGCCACCTTGCGTGCCCTTCATCGGGTTCGGCTTGACGTGCTTCTTGGCAACGTTCACGCCCTCGACGACCACTTTGTCGCCATCAACGGCCAGAACCGTGCCACGCTTGGCCTTGTCCTTACCCGTCAGCACGATGACCTGGTCACCCTTGCGAATCTTGTTCATGTGTCGGCTCCTTACAGCACTTCCGGGGCCAGCGACACGATCTTCATGAAGCGTTCGGTACGCAGTTCACGCGTAACCGGCCCGAAGATACGGGTGCCGATCGGCTCGAGCTTGGTGTTGAGCAGCACGGCGGCGTTGCCGTCGAATTTGACCAGCGAGCCGTCCTGGCGACGCACGCCCTTGGCGGTGCGCACGACCACTGCGTTGTAGATTTCGCCCTTCTTGACGCGACCACGCGGGGCAGCATCCTTCACGCTGACCTTGATGATGTCGCCAATGCCGGCGTAGCGACGCTTGGAGCCGCCCAGCACCTTGATGCACATCACTTCGCGCGCACCGGTGTTGTCGGCTACTTCGAGCCGGGTTTCAGTTTGAATCATGGTGTTATCTTCCCAACTTAATCCGACACATACGCGTCGGTCAGTCTTGGTCCCCGTCAGCACCAAAGGGTGCCGTTTGGGTTGAGTCGTTCAAAAGTGGACAACCTTGCTACCTCGACCAGACTCGTAGAGGGTACGAATCGGCTTCGGAAGCCATCCACTCCCTTGCGAAACCAAAGACCGGTTTTGGCGAAAGAAGCGGAAAGTCCGGAATTATACAATGATAATTCCGGACTTGCAAGTCAACGTTCGCTTCAGCGCGCCTTAGATGATGCGGGCGGCTTCCACGAGACGGGAGACCGTCCAGGCCTTGGTCTTCGACAGCGGACGGGATTCTTGAATCTCGACCGTATCGCCTTCCTTGTACTGGTTGGTCTCATCATGCGCGTGGTACTTCTTCGAACGCACGATGTACTTGCCGTAGAGCGGGTGCTTCATTTGACGCTCGACCAGCACGGTAACCGTCTTGTCCATCTTGTCGCTGACAACCTTACCCACGAGGGTACGCTTCAGCGAGGTCTTAGCGGTATCGTTCATTTCTGGCTCGCCTTCTCAGTCAACACGGTACGCACGCGCGCGATGTCCTTGCGCACCTTCTTCAGCTGGCTGGTGTTGCTCAGCTGTTGGGTGCCCGCTTGCATGCGAAGACCGAATTGGGCCTTCAGCAGATCCGACAGTTCCTTGTTCAGACCGTCGACATCCTTGGCACGAAGTTCGGATGCTTTCATTTCATTCTCTCCAATCAGGCGCCAAGGCGACGGACGAGGAACGTCGTCTGGATCGGCAGCTTGGCTGCAGCCAGACGGAACGCCTCGCGCGCCAGCTCTTCGGTCACGCCGTCCATCTCGTACAGCATCTTGCCCGGTTGAATCTCGGCGACGTAGTACTCCGGGTTACCCTTACCGTTACCCATACGCACTTCAGCCGGCTTTTGCGAGATCGGCTTATCCGGGAAGATACGGATCCAGATACGGCCACCGCGCTTGATGTGGCGGGTCATGGCACGACGCGCGGCCTCGATCTGACGAGCCGTCAGGCGACCACGACCGACCGCCTTCAGGCCGAATTCGCCGAACGACACTTCGTTGCCACGGGTGGCGACGCCAGTGTTACGGCCTTTCTGCTCTTTGCGATACTTTCTGCGTTTCGGTTGCAGCATGTTTATTCTCCAGTCTTGGCGTCGCCTTCAGGCTTGCCAGCCGGGCGGCGTGCACCACCGCGCTTCGCGCCGGCCTTGTCGCCAGCGTCGTCACGACGGGGGCGACGGTCGCCCGGACGCGCGTTGCGGCGCGGACGCTTCTCTTCGGCCGGCTCTTCAGCCACCGGAGCGTCGTTGCGGCCCAGCGTGTCACCCTTGTACACCCACACCTTGATACCGATGATGCCGTAGGTCGTCTTCGCTTCCGAGGTCGCGTAGTCGATATCGGCGCGCAGCGTGTGCAGGGGCACACGGCCTTCGCGATACCACTCGGTACGGGCGATTTCGATGCCGTTCAGACGGCCCGAGCTCATGATCTTGATGCCCTGGGCACCCAGACGCATCGCGTTCTGCATCGCGCGCTTCATGGCGCGACGGAACATGATGCGGCGCTCAAGCTGCTGAGCGATCGAATCGGCGATCAGCTGCGCATCGGTTTCCGGCTTGCGGATTTCCTCGATGTTCACGTGCACGGGCACGCCCATGCGCTTTTGCAGCTCGGCCTTGAGGATTTCGATGTCCTCGCCCTTCTTGCCGATCACAACGCCCGGACGCGAGCTGAAAATCGTAATGCGAGCATTACGCGCCGGACGCTCGATGACCACGCGGCCCACCGAAGCGTTCTTCAGCTTCTTCTTCAGATATTCGCGAACGCCGATGTCTTCCTTCAGCATCTGCGCGAAATTCTGGTTGTTGGCGTACCAACGCGAAGCCCAGTTACGGCTGACAGCCAGACGGAAGCCAGTCGGATGAATTTTCTGTCCCATCGTGACCCCTTAGTTGCCCAGCGTCACAGTGATGTGACAGGTTTGCTTCTCGATGCGGTTACCACGGCCCTTGGCGCGCGCGGTGAAACGCTTGAGCGAGGTCGCCTTGTCGACGTAAATGCCCTTGACGCGCAGTTCGTCGATGTCAGCACCTTCATTGTGCTCGGCGTTGGCGATTGCCGACTCCAGCACCTTCTTGATGATGACCGCGGCCTTCTTCGGCGAGAAGGTCAGGACATTCAGCGCACGCTCCAGCGGCAGACCGCGGATCTGGTCAGCGACCAGACGCGTCTTCTGCGCCGAGATGCGGGCACCGCGATGAATTGCTTTCACTTCCATGATCGGCCCCTTATTTCTTCGCCTTCTTGTCGGCCGCATGGCCCTTGAAGGTACGGGTAAGCGCGAACTCACCCAGCTTGTGGCCGACCATGTTTTCCGTCACGTACACCGGCACGTGTTGACGGCCGTTGTGAACGGCGATCGTCAGACCGATGAAATCGGGCAGGACGGTCGAACGACGCGACCAGGTCTTGATCGGCTTCTTGTCACGCGATGCAGCAGCCGCTTCCACTTTTTTCAGCAGATGAGCGTCGCAAAACGGACCTTTTTTAACAGAACGAGTCATTTGCTAGCTCCAATTAACGCTTCTTGCGACGCTGAACGATCATGCTGTCGGTACGCTTGGTCGAGCGGGTACGCTTACCCTTGGTATGCTGACCCCACGGGCTGACCGGATGACGACCAGCCGCCGTACGACCTTCACCACCACCGTGCGGGTGATCCACCGGGTTCATCGCCACACCGCGAACGGTCGGGCGAATACCGCGCCAACGCTTCGCACCGGCCTTGCCCAGTTGGCGCAGGCTGTGCTCTTCGTTGCCGACTTCACCGATGGTGGCGCGGCACTCGATGTGCACGCGACGAACTTCGCCCGAACGCAGACGCACTTGAGCGTACGTGCCTTCGCGAGCCAGCAGCATGGCCGAGGTACCGGCGGCGCGAGCGATTTGCGCGCCCTTGCCCGGTTGCAGCTCGATGCCGTGAATCGTGGTACCGACCGGAATGTTACGGATCGGCAGCGTGTTACCGGCCTTGATCGGGGCTTCCGAGCCGCTGACCAGTTGCTGGCCGACAGTCAGACCCTTCGGGGCCAGGATGTAACGACGCTCGCCATCGGCGTAGCACAGCAGTGCGATGTTCGCGCTGCGGTTCGGATCGTATTCCAGGCGCTCGACCTTCGCCGTGATGCCGTCCTTGTTGCGACGGAAATCGACGATACGATAGTGCTGCTTGTGACCGCCACCCATGTGACGGGTGGTGATGTGACCGTTGTTGTTACGGCCAGCGGTCTTGCTCTTGGTATCGAGCAGCGGGGCGAACGGCTTGCCCTTGTGCAGATCCTTGTTGACGACCTTGACCAGCGAACGGCGGCCCGGCGACGTCGGTTTCGTTTTGACGAGTGCCATGATTACTTGGCCTCCGCTTCAAAATTGATTTCCTGACCCGGCTTCAAGCTCACGTAAGCCTTCTTCTCGTGGTCGCGACGACCCATGAAGCGGCCAAAGCGCTTTTGCTTGCCCTTGCGGTTCAGGATTTGCACCGACTCGACTTCCACCTTGAAGAGAAGCTCGACTGCAGCCTTCACTTCCAGCTTGTTCGCGTCGCGTGCAACTTGGAACACCACTTGTTCGTTCTTGTCGGCCACCAGCGTCGCCTTCTCGGAGATCACCGGCGCGAGCAGGACCTGGTACAGACGATGGTCGTTTTTACGCACGTCGCTCATGACAGCATCTCCTCAATCTTGGCGATCGCGCCCTTCGTCAGCAGCACCTTCTTGAAGTAGATGAGCGACAGCGGGTCGGCGAAACGCGGCTCGGTGACGGCAACGTGAGCCAGATTGCGCGAGGCCAGGAACAGGTTCTCGTCCACGCTATCCGTGATCAGCAGCACCGACTCAAGGCCCATGGCCTTGATCTTTTCAGCGAGCAGTTTGGTCTTCGGCGCATCCAGCTTGATGTCCTCGACGACCGACAGACGACCTTCACGGGCGAGCTGCGACAGAATCGAGCACACACCGGCGCGGTACATCTTCTTGTTGACCTTGTGGGTGAAGTTCTCTTCCGGCGAATTCGGGAAGATACGGCCACCGCCGCGCCACAGCGGGCTCGACGACATACCGGCACGAGCACGGCCCGTACCCTTCTGACGCCACGGCTTCTTCGTCGTGTGCTTGACCTGCTCGCGGTCCTTCTGCGCACGGTTGCCGCTGCGGGCGTTGGCTTGATAAGCCACCACGACCTGATGGATCAGCGCTTCGTTGTAGTCACGGCCGAACACGACGTCCGACGCGTTGACAGCAGCGCCTTCCTGACCTTGCTCATTCAGGAGCTTCAGTTCCATTGTTACGCTCCCTTCGCGAGTTTGGCCTTGACTGCCGAGGTCACGAAAACCTTGCCTTCGTTGGCGCCCGGAACGGCACCCTTCACGAAGATCAGGCTACGGTCAGCGTCAATGCGCGCGATTTCGAGATTCTGCACCGTCGTGGTGACATCGCCCAGGTGACCCGTCATGCGCTTGCCCGGGAACACACGACCCGGATCCTGCGCCATACCGATCGAACCCGGCACGTTGTGCGAACGCGAGTTACCGTGCGAAGCGCGGCCCGAACCGAAGTTGTAGCGCTTGATGGTACCGGCGTAGCCCTTACCGATCGACACGCCTTGCACGTCGACCTTCTGGCCCACCTGGAAGAGATCGACGCCAACGACTGCGCCCGGCTGCAGTTCAGCAGCTTTGGCAGCGTCAACGCGGAATTCCTTGAGGATTTCACCGGCTTCGACACCCGCTTTCGCGAAGTGACCGGCGGCGGCTTTGACCACGCGCGTGGCGCGGCGATTGCCGAAAGTGACTTGAACGGCGGTGTAGCCGTCCGTTTCATCCGTCTTGATTTGCGTCACACGGTTGTTAGACACGTCGAGCACGGTGACGGGAATCGAATCGCCGTCGTCCGTGAAAATACGCGTCATGCCAACCTTGCGACCGACAAGGCCAAGGCTCATGATTTTCTCCATTCCCGACTGCGATTGGCCGGGGCTAAATGACAAAAGGATGGTCCACGGACGTGGGCCATCTTTTCAAAACTACACTTGAGCCCGCCATTATAGGCGAGCCTTTATCGCTTGACAAGTGTTGCTAAATCACATAACGAAAGCCCCGCCGGGTCCAGCATTGGCGGGGCTTTCAAGAGCAAAGTCGCTCGCTAGCCTTACTGCAGCTTGATTTCGACGTCGACGCCAGCCGGCAGGTCCAGCTTCATCAGCGCGTCAACCGTCTTGTCCGTCGGATCGACGATGTCCATCAGGCGCTGGTGCGTGCGGATTTCGAGCTGGTCGCGCGACGTCTTGTTGACGTGCGGCGAACGCAGGATGTCGAAACGCTCGATGCGCGTCGGCAGGGGCACCGGGCCCTTGACGATTGCGCCGGTGCGCTTGGCGGTTTCAACGATTTCGGCGGCCGACTGGTCGATCAGGCGATAGTCGAAGGCCTTCAGGCGGATACGAATCTTTTGGTTCTGCATGGAAATTCTCCAAAGAGCATGGCAACCCTTGTTCGGGCGCCGGGTAAATCACAAAGAGCAAACAGAATGACAACGGCGAGAGGCCGAAACCTCCCGCCATCGATCCACCCGTATCAGGCGACGATCTTGGCAACGACGCCCGAGCCAACCGTACGGCCACCTTCGCGGATTGCGAAGCGCAGACCTTCGGTCATGGCGATCGGAGCGATCAGCTTGACGCTGATCGACACGTTGTCGCCCGGCATGACCATTTCCTTGCCTTCCGGCAGGCTGATCGAGCCCGTCACGTCCGTCGTACGGAAGTAGAACTGCGGACGGTAGTTGTTGAAGAACGGGGTGTGACGACCACCTTCATCCTTCGACAGCACGTACACCTCGGCCGTGAATTCCATATGCGGCTTGATCGAGCCCGGCTTGGCCAGAACCTGACCACGCTGGACGTCTTCACGCTTCGTGCCGCGCAGCAGGATACCGACGTTGTCGCCTGCCTGACCCTGGTCGAGCAGCTTGCGGAACATTTCCACGCCCGTGCAGGTCGTCTTGTCGATGTGCGGCTTGTCGCCGTCCATCTTGATACCGACGATTTCGATTTCTTCGCCGACCTTGATCACGCCCGACTCGACGCGACCCGTCACCACCGTACCGCGGCCCGAGATCGAGAACACGTCTTCCACCGGCATCAGGAACGGCTTGTCGACAGCGCGCTCCGGCGTCGGGATGTACGAATCCAGTGCATCGGCCAGGTTCATGATGGCCACTTCGCCCAGTTCGCCCTTGTCGCCTTCCAGCGCCAGCTTGGCCGAACCCTTGATGATCGGGGTGTCGTCGCCCGGGAACTCGTACTTCGAGAGGAGTTCGCGAACTTCCATCTCGACCAGCTCGAGCAGTTCAGCGTCATCCACCATGTCGCACTTGTTCAGGAACACGATGATGTACGGCACGCCAACCTGACGGGCCAGCAGGATGTGCTCACGCGTCTGCGGCATCGGGCCGTCGGCAGCCGAGCAAACCAGGATGGCGCCGTCCATCTGGGCGGCACCGGTAATCATGTTCTTGACGTAGTCGGCGTGGCCCGGGCAGTCAACGTGTGCGTAGTGGCGCGATGCCGTTTCGTACTCGATGTGTGCCGTGTTGATGGTAATACCACGAGCCTTTTCTTCCGGCGCCGCGTCGATTTCGTCGTACTTCTTGGCTTCGCCGCCGAACTTCGCCGACAGAACCGTTGCGATAGCAGCCGTCAGGGTGGTCTTGCCGTGGTCAACGTGACCGATGGTGCCAACGTTCACGTGCGGCTTGGTCCGCTCGAATTTTTCCTTTGCCATTTCCGAATCCTCAGATACTGAATAGACGATTAAACAGTGTGATGGGCGCTGCATCGCCTGATGCGGACGCCCCTCAATTCAATTACTTGCTCTTGGCGCTGATAATGGCTTCGCTCACGTTCTTCGGAGCTTCAGCGTAGTGCTTGAACTCCATCGTGTACGTGGCGCGACCTTGCGTCTGCGAACGCAGCGAGGTCGAATAGCCAAACATTTCCGACAGCGGCACTTCAGCCTTGATGATCTTGCCGCCGCCCACCATGTCGTCCATGCCCTGCACGATACCGCGACGGCTCGACAAATCGCCCATCACGTTACCCGTGTAGTCTTCCGGCGTTTCCACTTCCACGGCCATCATCGGCTCGAGAATGACCGGACTGGCGCGGCGCATGGCTTCCTTGAAAGCCATCGAACCGGCCATGCGGAACGCGTTTTCGTTCGAATCCACATCGTGGTACGAACCGAACGTCAGGTGAACCGTGACGTCGACCACCGGGAAGCCGGCGAGAACACCGCTCTTGAGGGTGTCTTGAATACCCTTGTCAACGGCCGGGATGTATTCACGCGGAATCACACCACCCTTGATCTCGTCGATGAACTTGTAACCAGCGCCTTGCTCGCTCGGCTCAAGCGTAATGACGGCGTGACCGAACTGGCCGCGACCGCCCGACTGCTTGACGAACTTGCCTTCCACGTCGGCCGCCGTCTTGCGAATGGTTTCGCGGTAGGCAACCTGCGGAGCGCCGATGTTGGCTTCCACGCCGAATTCGCGCTTCATGCGATCGACCAGAATTTCGAGGTGGAGCTCGCCCATACCCGAAATGATGGTCTGACCCGATTCTTCATCGGTCTGCACGCGGAACGACGGATCTTCCTGCGCCAGGCGGTTCAGGGCGAGGCCCATCTTTTCCTGGTCGACCTTGGTCTTCGGCTCGACAGCCTGCGAAATCACCGGCTCCGGGAACACCATGCGCTCGAGCACGATCGGTGCCGACGGATCGCACAGCGTGTCACCCGTCGTAGCATCCTTCAGGCCCACGGCAGCGGCGATGTCGCCAGCGCGCACTTCGTCGATTTCTTCACGCTGGTTGGCGTGCATCTGAACGATACGGCCCAGGCGTTCCTTCTTTTCCTTGACCGAGTTGTACAGCGTGTCGCCCTTGCTCACGACGCCCGAATAGACGCGGAAGAAGATCAACTGACCGACGAACGGGTCCGTCATGATCTTGAAAGCCAGCGACGAGAACTTCTCGTCGTCCGAAGCCTTACGCTCCGCCGGCTGTTCCTTGTCGTCCGTACCCTGAACCGGGGGAATGTCCACCGGCGACGGCAGGAAGTCGATCACGGCGTCCAGCATGCGCTGCACACCCTTGTTCTTGAACGCGGTGCCGCACAGCATCGGCTGAATTTCGGTAGCGATCGTACGAACGCGCAGACCGTTGATGATGTCAGCTTCCGGGAGGTCACCCTCTTCCAGATACTTGTTCATCAGATCTTCGCTCGACTCGGCAGCCGCCTCGACCATGCCTTCGCGCCACTTCTGGGCATCCGCTTGCAGCTCGGCCGGAATGTCGACGTAGTCGAACTTCATGCCTTGCGACGCTTCGTCCCAAATGATCGCCTTCATCTTGATGAGGTCGACCACGCCCTTGAAGTTTTCTTCCGCGCCGATAGGAATCACCACCGGCACCGGGTTGGCCTTCAGGCGAGTCTTCAACTGGTCATAGACCTTGAAGAAGTTCGCGCCGGTACGGTCCATCTTGTTGACGAACGCCAGACGCGGCACCTTGTACTTGTTGGCCTGACGCCACACGGTTTCCGACTGCGGCTGCACGCCACCCACAGCGCAATAAACCATGCACGCACCATCAAGAACACGCATCGAGCGCTCGACTTCAATCGTGAAGTCAACGTGCCCCGGCGTATCGATGATGTTGAAGCGGTGCTCCGCGCGGTCGTTGGCCATGCCCTTCCAGAAACAGGTCGTCGCGGCCGACGTAATCGTGATGCCGCGCTCTTGCTCCTGTTCCATCCAGTCCATCGTGGCAGCGCCATCGTGCACTTCACCGATTTTGTGATTCACACCGGTGTAGAACAGAATGCGCTCGGTCGTCGTGGTTTTACCTGCGTCGATGTGAGCGCTAATACCGATGTTGCGGTAGCGCTCGATAGGGGTTTTACGAGCCACTTTAAGCCTCTTTCAATGTAGCCGCCATTTTTGAGGGGGCTACTAACACAAACGGGCGAGGCGCAATTTCTCATGCGCACCCGCCCCGGTTTCTGCTTTAGGTACTGCCTGCCTGCGTCAGAAGCGGAAGTGCGAGAATGCCTTGTTGGCTTCGGCCATGCGGTGAACTTCGTCACGCTTCTTCATGGCGCCGCCACGGCCTTCCGAGGCCTCGATCAACTCACCTGCCAGACGCAGGGCCATCGACTTCTCGCTACGCTTTTTCGCGGCCTCACGCAACCAACGCATCGCCAATGCCATACGACGCGACGGACGCACTTCGACCGGAACTTGATAGTTTGCACCGCCAACACGGCGGCTCTTGACTTCAACCACCGGCTTCACGTTGCCGAGAGCGGTGTTGAAGACTTCCAGCGGATCCTTGCCCGCCTTGGTTTGGATCTGCTCGAAAGCACCATAAACGATGCGCTCTGCCACCGACTTCTTGCCGGCAAGCATCAGCACGTTCATGAATTTAGCGACATCAACGTTGCCGAACTTCGGATCGGGCAACACTTCGCGCTTGGGGACTTCGCGACGACGCGGCATGATTTCTTCCTTAATAAATTCAGTTGGAGCCAGGCTCCAGGTCACCTACTAGCCGCTCTTCGGCCGAGTGACCACTTACTCAGTGACGATGTACCACCATCACCGAACGTATATCCGCTCAGCCGCTTAGGCCTTCGGACGCTTCGCGCCGTACTTCGAACGGGCCTGCTTACGGTCCTTGACGCCTTGCGTGTCGAGGCTACCGCGCACCATGTGGTAACGCACACCCGGCAAGTCCTTCACACGACCGCCGCGAATCAGCACGACCGAGTGTTCCTGCAGGTTGTGGCCTTCACCGCCGATGTACGAAATGACTTCGAAACCGTTCGTCAGGCGCACCTTGGCAACCTTACGCAGAGCGGAGTTCGGCTTCTTCGGCGTCGTGGTGTACACACGGGTGCACACGCCGCGACGCTGCGGGCAGTCCTGCAGGGCCGGGCTCTTGCTCTTGATTTGAGCAGAGGTGCGCGGCTTGCGGACCAATTGGTTAATCGTTGGCATTGTGATTTCCTAAATGTGTCAAAAGCGTGGCAGCCAAGGCGGACCGCCATGCGACGTTGCTGCGTACTCTCCAGCGACCCCTGCGGATTGCCCTTGCCTAAACGCTTGATGCATAAGCACTTTGCATTGGGCACAGGACTACCGCCGGAAAAACCGGAGCCTGCGACTATACATGGCGTCAATGCAAGTGTCAACGCTTCTGCGCGCGATCCCGCCCGGTAAGTCGTTGATTGTTAACGAGTTGATTGGAGATGGTCGGACGATCACCAACGGCTGACAAGACCACGAGTCCCAGCGACTCCCGTGTGTCCCGTACGGAAACGCCACGCGCCAGGGTGTGGCACCTCGACGTCGGGTTGCGGCATGCATGTATGCAAATTACACTGCACAAATCGTGCATACATCCATTTAATATCCATACATATTACCGACATCCCCATGGACGCCTCCCACGACACCCTGCGCGCCACTTTCTGGAAGCCGGCGTTGACCACCGGCAAGGGCCCCCGTTACCTGCGCTTGGCGAGCTTCATCGAGCAGTCGGTCGCGGACGGCCGGTTGCGGCCCGGCGACCGCTTGCCCGCACAGCGGGAACTGGCCTCGTGGCTGGGCATCGATTTCACGACGGTCACGCGTGCCTACAACCGCGCGCGTGAGCGTCAGGCGATCGAAGGGCGCGGGCCGCTCGGCACGTTCGTGAGTACACCGCGCGTGGCATTCGACCAGGTGCTCGATCTGGGGATGAACATTCCGCCCGCGCCGGCCGGCCTGTTTCTCGGAGAGTTGCTGCAAACGGGTATCGACGAAGTGCTCCGGCATACGGATGCCTCGATGCTCATGGCATATCAACTGGGGGAAGGAGGCATTGCCGACCGACAGGCAGGCGCGCTCTGGCTCGCGCCGATGCTCGGCGCTCTCTCACCATCCGACGTGCTGGTGTGCCCCGGCGCGCAGGCTACGCTCGCGGCGCTGCTCCTGACGGCCGCGGGCCACGATGACACCGTGCTCTGCGAGCCGATCGTCTACCCGGGTCTGCGCAGTGCGGCACGCTCGCTCGGACGTCGACTGGAGAGTGTCGCCGTCGACGGCGACGGCATGTTGCCCGACGCATTGGCCGCCGCCGTTCAGCAGCATCGCGCACGCGTCGTCTATCTGAACCCGACGCTGCAGAATCCAACCACCCGCACCATGCCCAAGCAGCGCCGCCGCGAGTTGCTCGCGGTGGCCGAAAAGCTCGATCTGACGCTGATCGAAGACGACCCCTACTGGCGTCTCGCGCCGGATGCCCCGCCGCCTCTCGCCCGTCTCGCCCCGCATCGCGTGCACTACCTGGCAACGCTGTCGAAATGTCTCACCCCCGGCTTGCGCACCGCCTACGTCCGGCTGGCAGACGCCCGCCAGCGCAACACATTCCTGAGTACCCTCCGTTCATTTGCCCTGATGGCGCCACCGCTGATGACAGGGCTTGCGACGCAATGGATCCACGACGGCACAGCCGACCGGATCATGGACGGCGTGAAGGAAGCCGCGGCCCAGCGCCAGGCGATCGCCGCGGACATTCTGGGCGACGGTCACGCCGCGCCCGTGCCCGGCATCCACCTCTGGCACGCGCTGCCCGCGCCGTGGACCGCCCGCGAGTTGACGATGGCCGCGCGCGCCGAGGGTCTGGCCGTCACCCCCGCCGACGCCTTCTGCCTGTCGTCCGATGCGCCCAATGCCATTCGCATTTCACTCGGCGGTGTCCAGGACGCCGAACGCCTGGCGAACGCGCTCAAACGACTCGGGGCGCTATTGCAGGAAGCGCCTCCGAGCGACCGCGCCGCCGTTGTCTGAGGCACGGCAATATCGATGTGTCGGCTCGCGGAAGTTCGGGCCACGAGCAGGACATCGTTGCCGCGTGCACGGCGCGTTCCAACAGGATCGCTACCGGCTTGCAAAGCCCGGTTGGCGCACGGCGCCCACACTCCCCGGCCGTGACGCATCTTCATGCGTCGTTTCGACCGGAGTACGCTTCATGAACGTAAGTCAGATTGCAACGCAAGTCGTTGCGGCCATTGGCGGCGCGACATTGCTGCCCAGAGCGAGCGCATCGCACCCTCTTGCCCACGAGTTCGACGGCGCTCATTCGGTAATGCGAACCAATCTCTCCCTCCCCCGCGAGCAACGTCTGCCGGGCACCTATCTGGGGCGTGCCGGGAACATTGACGGACCGGAGACCTACAGCGAATTTGTCGCCGAGGAGTTGGCGGACCTTCGTCGCGTGTGCGTAGTCGGCAGCCGCGACGATCGCAGGAATTGCCTGCTTGGTCTCCCCCCGGGCGAACGCACCGAGGTATCCGTAAGTCGACTGGTCGACGCGGGATGCGGTGCGTCATTACCCGACGATATCCGTCGCACACTGTCGAGTACCGGGCGCGAGCCGTGGCAGCTTGCTCGCGAGTATCGAAAGCAATTCAACAGGCTGCTGCGTGGCGAATACTCTGTCGATGCCCTCGAGGGGCGCATCAAGGACGCCATTTCAGCGCTACCGGACACTGTTCAACAGACCATTCGTCACGCGAATACGCCGCTCATCGTGCCGCGTTACACGTTTCATCGAACGGCGGGAAGCGCCGACGAAGCACGGCGTAATGGCGTCAAATTCGAGGACCTGGATGATTACGGCACTGTGAGAGTCGGCCCTGATTTTTCTCGAGATGCGCCACTCGGTCTCTATATCCCGTTGATCGGCAGTGACACCGAATCAGCATCGGTGCTGCTGGTTTCGCTTGCAAACCGGGGAGGATTCATTACATACGCTCCGTTTGCCGGCCCCCGCAGAGACTCGGCGGAATGGCCTATGTACGAGGAAGCGCTCCTGCGTGATAGAGCCAATTTCCTGCCGACGTCCGACGCAGACTTCGAAGAGCACATCAGGCGACACGCCTTTGGTTACGCCCAGCAACTGGTTGGCGCACCGATCACGAAGATGCGGCCTGACCTCTTTGAAACAGAATTTTCCGCCCTGCCCCGCGGCAGCAACGTTGAACGAACCCTTGCCCAATTCCTGCACAGGGGCTTCAGGCGCTTCCTGGAATTTGCCGCGTACGGGCCGCCGGAGCGCAGAGCCCGTGATAGCCAACGCCACCACCGGATCAAACAGGAACTTTGCGACGCGGGCACCTTCGGCGGAATGACGTCGCACGCTCGAGCACAAAGACTCGCGGATATGGAAGCCTGGATGGATCAGGTCGAAAAGGAGGAGTGCTCCCTCCGGCAAATGAGTCGTCCCCGGTTCGGCTGAACACGGTGCGGGCGTCCCACGCCCAAAACGCCCCCATTTCATGAATAGCGGGCATGGCGACAGGCCATTGACCAGCACGCTCGTGCAATGCGAGCGCGCTGGTTTGGCATTACACTCGGCTGTCGCACCGGCGCGGGTGGACAACGCCTCGGCATCCTGACCGATAGCCCGGCAAGAACACGTTCGCTCGTCTGGCGCCAGGACGCGCGTCAACCTCTCGAAACCTACAGCCATTTCTGTCGCGTCCGGCGTAGCGTATGTCACTCGACAAGTTTTTTTCGACGCCGCAAATTCGTACACTCCCACATTTCGGCAGCCAGATCCCGCGCTCCGCCCCGACACAAGTTCACTATCAGCCATGCAGGCGAGTTTCGAAAAAGACAGCATTCTGGTCCTCGACGTCGACGGCACCCTGACCGATTCGGTGCGTATCCACCAGCGCGCGTTGCTCGGCGCCATGCAGTCGCTGGAATTCGAAGACCTAAACACCGACTGGGGCAGTTATCCGCATCACACGGACACCGGCATCCTGATCCACGCCCACGCGGAGCACGGCCGGGCGCTGCCGCAGCCGCACGATCTGGCGCGTTTCGAGCACGAGATCGACGAGCGCTTCACCGCCCTGCTCAATGCCCACGGGCTCGCCGAAATTCCCGGCGCGCGCGCCTTCGTCGAAGCGGCGCACCGCTCGCGCTGGGGAGTCGTATTCGCCACGGGCGGCATCCGGCAGGTGAGCCATCGCAAGCTGCGCTGCGTGGCCATCGACTACACCGACGCCATGCTCATTACGGCTTCCGAATACAGTTCTCGCGAGCAGCTCGTTGCCGAGGCGATCAAACGCGCACAGGCCGGCTATGGCATCGCGAAGCCGCGCGCCATCGTCTCGATCGGCGACGGGATGTGGGACCTGAAGGTGGCTCGCCAGCTCGGCATCGACTTCGTGGGCATCGGTTCGAAACGTCAGCGCTCGCCGCTGTACGACGAGGGCGTCACCGTCTACGACGACATGTGGGACGCCATGCACTGGCTCAATCCGGGCCCCGGGCGCGCAACAGGTATTCGCTTGGCGTCACGCCCATGAAGCGGCGAAACATGGTGGAAAATGCGCTCGGCGTGTCGTAGCCGACTTCGAGCGCCACCTGCGTGATGGCGCGCCCGGTGCTCAGCAGCGACAGCGCCCCGAGCAGTCGCATCTGCTGACGCCACTCGCGAAACGGCAAACCGAACTCCGTCATGAAGCGACGCTCGAGCGTACGGCTCGACGCGCCAACCTCCACCGCCCAGTCCTGCAGGTTGCGGGCATCGGCGGGCGTACTCAGATAGGTGTCGAATATCTTGCGCAGACGCGCGTCGCGCGGCACCTGCAGATGGAGTGGCGAGTCGCTCGTCCATTCGATCTCTTCGAGCAGCAGGGCCATGATGAGCGCGTCCTTGCCGTCGGGGGACCAGTCCACCGGCAGCGTCATCGCGCGCAGGATCAGTTCACGCAGCAGCGCGGACACGCGGATGACGACCGGCGTATCGGGCGTTTCGGCCGCGGGCAACCCGCAGCGCGCCACGTCGACGTAGATCGTGCGCATTTCGACTTTGCCACGCATGCGCACTTCATGCGTGATCTCCCCCGGAATCCACAACGCGCGTTGCGGCGGGATTACCCAGAACGATGTATCGGTCCGCACTTCGAGAATGCCGGCGCAGGCGTACATCAACTGCGCGCGCCGGTGGCTGTGCGGCCGGATGATATGGCCGTCCGGATAATCTTTCGCCAACGCGCCGATGGGACGGTCATGCCCCTGGAAGTCCAGGGGTACCGCGCTTGCAATCGGCATCGGCACCAGGCCTCGTTCTTGGCGATGCCGCCAGCGTAACACCGCGCGAGGGCGCGCTCCAAGCCGAAACCCTTACCGGGCCTCCGCCCCGGCCCGCGGTGCTGCGAACAAACAACGCTGCGCGTCGATAGGCTCGAAAACGCCTGGAAATGCCTGGAAACGCCTGAAAGGCTCAGAACGGCTTGACGATCACCAGCACCACGACCACCGCCATCGATAACAGCGTGATCGGCAGCGCGCGTACGAAGAGCGCATTCGGCTGTGTCTCCGGTTGAGCCGCGTTGGCCACGTTATCGCGCTCCATGCGCCGCAGTGTGCCCGACAGCCGTCCGTGCAGCGCGGAGACGATCACCACGAAAACAAGCTTCGCCATGAGCCACGGCGCGCTCCACCAGTTGGCCGTCACGGCAAGCACCGGACCGGTGACCCACACCACGATCAACGCCGGCGACGCGAGCCGGTAGTCGGCGCGGCGCGCGATACGTCGCCACTCGGGCAACGCGAGACGCCCGCCCAGCGCCATGGTCACCATGCCGGCGATGAACGTGATGACCGCGATCAGATGCACAGCCTTGATCCACAGATAGAGCATCGAAGCCTCCTCGGGCGTCGCTCGATTATTTCCAATCACACAAGAGTTGCTTGCCAGAACTCGTCTTTATCGTTGGTGTGCGCATTAATAGACTGCAACTGTCGACGATGAATTGAACATCGCCCCCTTTAAATGACAGGAGAAATACCATGAAGCGCACGCTTATTGCCTCTGCCCTTGTTTCCGCCATGCTGGCCGTGTCGGCCGGTTCGGCTTTCGCCAGCGACGCATTCGACGGTCCGTCCGAATTTTCGTGGGTACCGCAAACCAGCGCGCTGAGCCGCGCCCAGGTGCGTGACGAGCTGATTCAAGCCCAACGCGCCGGTCTCGTGGTGCAACACGATGCCGTGTATCCGAAGGCCGCCCCCAGCGCCCAACCCGCTTCGGCCAGCGCGCCGGTCACGATGGGTTCGGTCGGCACCGCCCAGCGCGCCGGCATGACCTACTTCGGTTCGTAATGTAACCCGCCGCGCCGCCCGCCTCCTCACGAGGCCGCGGCGCGGTGCACGTTCTGCGCATAACGACGTGCCGGCGCTTCGAGACGCCGGCGCTCCGCGAGATTCTGCGGCCCCTTCCCTTCGCGGCTCTGGAGGCCCTGGGCTCCTGTCGCTGTGCGTGGTGGTTCGACGCACAGGACTTTGCCCGTCGCTTCGGCGACGGGCTTTTTTGGCGGACGCCCCCGGGCTGCCCGCACGCCGGAGACGACGAAGCCCGCCGAAGCGGGCTTTCGCCGTCTACCCTGGTCGAAGCACGATAGCCGCGTGCAACGGGAGCCGGTAAATTACTTCGTCAGCCACTTCGAGAGGAACGCCAGGGTGCGGCCGTGCGCGAGCGCCGCTGCGGGCTGGTGGTACGAGGCGCGCGACCAGCAGTTGAAGCCGTGGTCCGCGCCGGGGTACACATGAAGCTCGGTGTTCGGGCGCGTCTTCACCGCCTCGCCCACGGCGCTGACGATATCCGGCGTGATGTGGGCGTCGAGCGCGCCATAGTGAAACTGCACCGGCACATTCAGATTCGCCGCTTCGCCCAGGAAGTTGTGAATACCGCCGCCGTAGTACGGCACGGCGGCATCGACCAGGCCACGCGTCGCGCCCAGATACGACAGCAGACCGCCGAAGCAGTAGCCGACTGCCGCGATCTTCGCACCGCCTTCGAGCTGCGCACGCAGCGCCTTGGCCGTCGCTTCGATATCCTTCACGGCCTTCTCGACGTCGACCGACTTGCGCAGTTCCATGGCACGCGCCAGGTCGTCGCCCGAGTAGCCGAGTTCGACACGCGGCGCCGCGCGCCAGAATATGTCCGGCGCGAGCACGACATAGCCATCCATCGCATATTGATCGGCCACGCCGCGAATATGCTCATTCACACCGAAGATTTCCTGCACGAGGACCACGCCCGGTGAATTGGCCGTCTTGCCCGCCGGTGGCAACGCCAGATAGGCATCGAAGGCGCCGTCCACGGTTTCGACGCGGATCCACTGACTGTTCGACATGGAAATTGCTCCATCAAGAGAAGGGGGGAAATACCTGCGCATGCCCGTGGGGATCGGGAAGGCCGCCGGAAGCGGCGCGCGCAGTCGGACCGGGCCAGTATAGGCACTTTCGCGCGACCTTTCAGTGCATCACGCCGCCATGATCCGTTCGTTCCATTGCGGCAACCATTCCAGCAGGAATTGCGCGAAGCCTTCGGCGGCCGGCGACGCCGCACGCGCCAGGGGGCGGTACACGCATACCTGACGAATCGTCTCGGGCGACACCACGCGTCGCATCACCAGACCGAACGGATGGGCGAGTGCCGCCACGTACCCGGGCGTGAGCGTCGCGGCCAGACCTTGCGACGCCACGCCGAGCGCCGTCGTCACGTTGTCCACCACGTCGATGGGCGTGATGCGCGCATCGGGCGGTGCGGACAGACGCATCTGGGCGACGCTGCGCTCGTGATCCCGCCCGGCGGCGACGAGCGGCGTGTCGCGCAAATCCTCCCAGCGCACCCGGCGGCGTCGCGCCAACGGATGGTCCGGCGTACACCACAGCACCCAAGGGCTGTCGAAGGCCGGCTCTCCCGCCACATGCGCGCCGGTGGCGCGATTCGGTCCGATGGCGAGATCGAGATCGCCGTTGCCCACCTGATCGATGAGCGCATCGACGGGCGTGTCGACCACGCGCACGACCACCTTCGGCCGCGTTGCCGCATACGCGCGAATCGCGGCCGGCAGCGCCATGCTCGCGAGCACGAGCGGCGCGCCGACGCGCACGATCCCGGCCGCGCGATTGCGCAAGTCGTCGGCGGTCTTCTCGGCCGCCTGCACGTGCCGCAGCACCGACTCGGCCGACGCGAGAAAGTCGCGCCCCGCGCTGGAGAGCGCTACCCGTCGCGTGGTGCGATCGAAAATGCGGAAGCCGATCACCGACTCGAGCTCCGCCACCAACTGGCTGACGGCCGACGAGGTGAGGCCGAGGCGCTTGCCCGCTTCGGCGAAGCTGTGCAACTCGGCAATGGCGACCAGGGCTTCGAACTGGCGCAGCGTGACGCGGGTCAGGGGCATGGCGGGGGGATTATCAAGTTTCGCTTACGAATGGACCAGAATCGATTGATTGTTCCGCAAAGGCGCGTCGCACACAATCGATTTCCAAAATTCCCCGATTTCCCGATTCCCCAGTTCGAGACGGAGCGAGACCTCATATGTTTTCCCACGTCGACGCCTATCCCGGCGACCCCATCCTCGGCCTGAACGAAGCGTTCGGTCATGATCCCCGCGCGCACAAGGTCAACCTGTCGATCGGCATCTATTTCGACGACGACGGACGTCTGCCGGTCATGCGCGCCGTGCGCGAGGCCGAAGCGGCCGTGCTCGCGGACATCGGCCCGCGCCCCTATCTGCCGATGGCCGGCACCCAGGCCTACCGCGACGCCGTGCAGGCGCTCGTCTTCGGCGAGGCGTGCGCCGCCCGGCGCGAGCAGCGCATCGCCACCTTGCAGACGCTGGGCGGCGGCGGTGCGTTGCGCGTCGGCGCCGACTTCCTCAAGCGCTACTTCCCCGACAGCACCGTCTGGATCAGCGATCCGAGCTGGGACAACCATCGCGTGGTGTTCGAGAGCGCGGGCTTCCCGGTGCAGGCGTATCCGTACTACGACGACGCGACCGGCGGCCTGCGCTTCGACGCCATGCTGGGCACCCTCGCCTCGCTGCCGCGGCACAGCATCGTGCTGCTGCACGCGTGCTGCCACAATCCGACAGGTGTGGACCTCACGCAGGCGCAGTGGCAAACGCTGGTGCCTGTGCTGCGCGAGCGCGGTCTCATTGCCTTCGTCGACATGGCCTACCAGGGGTTCGGCGACGGGCTGGATGCCGACGCCTTCGCCGTGCGCGCATTGACCGATGCCGGTGTGCCGACCGTCGTTGCCAATTCCTTCTCGAAGAACTTCTCGCTGTACGGCGAGCGATGCGGCGCATTGTCGGTCGTGTGCGCCACGGCGGACGAGGCGTCGCGCGTATTCGGGCAACTCACCGGCACGGTGCGCGCGAACTACAGCAATCCGCCGACGCACGGGGCACGGCTCGTCGCACAGGTGTTGACCACACCGGCCTTGCGCCGCGCCTGGGAGGAGGAGCTCGACGGCATGCGCACGCGCATCGCCACGATGCGCGCTCAGATTCATGCGCGCCTCGCCCCGCACGTGAGCGGCGAGGCGTTGTCGCGCTACATCGCACAGCGCGGCATGTTTACTTACACCGGACTGTCCGCCGCCCAGGCCGACGCGTTGCGCGAAACGCACGGCGTCTATGTGCTGCGCTCGGGACGCATGTGCGTCGCGGGGCTGAACACGCGCAACGTCGACACCGTGGCGCAGGCCATCGCGCAGGTGCTGACGACGGGTTGACGCGAGTCGGCGACCTGTGGGCGGTGGATGGGCTGTGGATGGGCGATGGGCGATGGGCCGCCCGACCACGGCAATTCGCCTGAAACGTTCGGCGCACGCGTCATGTACGTCATGTCGGTCGTGCACGTGGCGCCGAGCGGGAATCAACGGAGCGCATGCCTCCGGCAAACGCATGTACGACACATAACAACGACTGGAGACAACATGACCACTGCCACTGCCGCCGATGCCCGCATCGGCCGCGACGATACTTCTCATACCTGGCGCGCGGTGATATCGGCGTCCATCGGCAACGCGCTCGAATGGTTCGATCTCGTGGTGTACGGCTTTTTCGCCGTCACGATCGCGAAACTGTTCTTCCCGGCGCACGACGACACGACTTCGCTGCTGCTCACGCTCGGCACCTTCGGCGTGTCGTTCTTCATGCGACCGCTGGGCGCCATCGTGATCGGCGTCTACGCGGATCGCCGGGGACGTCGCGAAGCGCTCACGCTGACGATTCTGCTGATGATGGCGGGCACGGCGATCATTGCGTTCATGCCGACGTACGAAACCATCGGCGTGCTCGCACCGATGGGCATTGTGCTCGCGCGCATGATCCAGGGCTTCTCGGCCGGTGGCGAGTTCGGCAGCGCGACCGCCTTTCTTGCCGAGCATGCACCGCAGCGGCGCGGCTTCTTCGCGAGCTTCCAGGTCGCGAGCCAGGGCCTGACGACGCTGCTCGCCGCGGGCTTCGGCGCGGTGCTCACCGGCGCGCTGTCGC
Source organism: Pandoraea pulmonicola (assembly GCF_000815105.2). Taxonomy (NCBI): domain Bacteria; kingdom Pseudomonadati; phylum Pseudomonadota; class Betaproteobacteria; order Burkholderiales; family Burkholderiaceae; genus Pandoraea; species Pandoraea pulmonicola. Next base: position 5,509,220 of record NZ_CP010310.2, read on the forward strand.
CCGAGCAGATGCAGAGCTGGGGCTGGCGTGTGCCGTTCCTGTTCGGCTTGCTGATCGGCCCGGTGGCGTATTACATCCGTCGTCATGTGAGCGAAACGCCCGAATTCCTGGAGGCCGAGCCGACCGAGACCCCGCTGCGCGACACGCTCGGGCATCAGAAGATGCGTTTGCTGCTGGCCGTGGGCGCCGTGGTTGTCGCCACAGTGTCGACCTATCTCGTGCTGTACATGCCGACCTATGCGATCAAGCAACTGGGATTGCCGGCGTCGGTGGCGTTTGCGGCGACGGTGGCGACCGGCATCGTGCAGATGCTGCTCTCGCCGATCGTGGGCGCATGGTCGGATCGCGTGGGGCGAGCGAAGCCGATGATGATCGCGGCGGCCGCGCTGCTGGTGCTGATCTGGCCGATGTTCTGGCTGCTCTCGACGCATCCGAGCTTCGGCGTGATGCTTGCGCTGCAAACGTTGCTCGGCGTGTTGATGACGATGTACTTCGCGCCGCTGCCGGCGCTCGCGTCGGAGATCTTCCCGGTGAAGACGCGCACGACGGGTCTGTCGCTGTCGTACAACCTGTCGGTGACGTGCTTCGGCGGCTTCGCGCCGTTCATTCTGACGTGGTTGATCAATGCGACGGGCAGCAAGCTCGCGCCGAGCTTCTACATGATGGCCGCCGCCGCGGTCGGCCTCCTCGCTCTGAGCCGGGTGTACCGGCATACGGGGGTGCGGTGATCGCCGGCAATGCGCAGGAAGGGGCGGTCAACGCCCCTCGAGACGCATGTGATCGAGATAGCCAGGAAGACGTGTCTCGCTCATACCGGGCGCGCCTCAGCCAATACCTGGTCGCGGAACTTGACCGGCAAGTCTTCGGGCGTGAGCACATCGACGTGAATGCCGAACATCGACTCCAGCTCGTCCTGCAGACCGCCCAGATCGAAAAGCGTGGTTCCAGGCAACGCGTCGACGAGAATATCGAGATCGCTTCCTTCCCGGTCCGTGCCGTGCAGCACGGAACCGAAAACACGCGGATTGGACGTGCGGTGGCGCCGTGCCGCCTCGCGCACAGCGGCACAATGACGCTCCAACAGCAATGACGGTCGCATGGCGTACCTCGCTCACCTTCAATAGCCGTCAATATAACCCATGCACCCGCCCGAACAAACGGGTGAGGCCCAGCAGGGCGTCGATGTTCGGCGTGGGCACCGATACGCGCTGGCCGATTTCGCGGACCACGCTCACCAGCGCATCGAGCTCGATGGGACGGCTCGCTTCGACATCCTGCAACATCGACGTCTTGAACGCCCCCAGCTTCGCCGTCACTTCATGACGATCTTCCGGCGACTGGTCGATCGCGCAGCCGATGCGCGCGCCAATGGCCGCCGCCTCGCGCATGGCCGACGAGCAGAAGTCGCGCACGAGCGGATCGCCGAGCAGGCGATCGATCGTCGCCCCCGTGATCGCCGACACCGGGTTCATCGTCAGGTTGCCCCACAGCTTGTACCAGATGTCCAGGCGCACGTTCTCCGACGCCTTCGCCTCGAAGCCCGCGCGCTCGAGCAACGCCGCGAGCCGCCGCACGCGCTCGCTCATGCCGCCGCCCGGCTCGCCCACGATCAATCCGCGTCCCATCCTATGGTCGACGAGCCCCGGCGCCGGTGTCGTCGCGCTCGCATGCACCACGCACCCGAGCACGTTCGCCTGCGGGATGGCGGCGCCGATCGCACCGTCCGGATCCACGCTCGTGAGCGATTCGTCGCCGAAGGGCGCCACGCCCTTGCAGAACCACCACGGCACGCCGTTCATCGCCGGCAACACGATCGTCTGCGGGCCGAGCAGCGGCGTCACCGACGCCGCCACCTGCGAGAGCGCCGGCCCCTTCACCGCGACGACGACGAGATCCTGCACGCCCAGTCTGGCAGACGCCTCCAGCGGATGCGCCGCCGCCACCGGCGCCGCCGTCAACGTCTCGCCCTGCCGCACGCGCCAGCCGCGCTCGCGCAGCGCCGCCAGCGTGGCGCCGCGTGCAAGCGCGCTTACCTGCGCCTCACCCGTCGCCGCGAGCCTCGTGCCCAGCAATCCACCGATGGCGCCCGCGCCAATGATCGTCACCTTCATCCCTTCACTCCTGTCGTTGCGCCGCGAGTCGATAGTTTTCCTTGAATCGCTCCGGCACCCGTTCGTCGAAACCCAGCGCCACGCGACGCACTTCGGGACTGTCGCCCGGCGCGTGCCCCACCCCGAGCGCCGCCGCGCGAGGGGCGTCGATGCGCACCACCCTGCCCGCCAGCCGGCCGAGCCCCGTGATCTCGCACTCCACGACGTCGCCCGCATCGACCGAGCGCGAATGGCAGGGCGTGCCCATCAGGATCACGTCGCCCGGCGCCAGCGTGATATGTCGCGCGATATCCGCAATCACATAGTGCGGGCCCCAGATCGTCTCGTCGCCGATGTGCGCTTCCTGCACGACGCGTCCGTTACGATAGGTGCGCAGCGTCTGCTCGAACAGGTTCACGCCGCGCACGATGCCGGGGCCGATGGGCAACAGCGTGTCCGCCCCCTTCACACGCAGCATCGAACCCTGATCCGTGTCGCGAAAGTCCTGCAGCCCCATGTCCAGCGCCGGGCAGAACCCTTCGATGTAGTCCCACGCCTCGTCCGGCAGCACATTGCGGCAGGTGCGTCCGATCACCACCGCGTACTCGCCCTCGTAGTTCAGATAGCGGCAGTCCTCGGGCTTGAGGATCTGTCCGCCATGACCGTTGAGCGACGTGGACGGCTTGGTGAAATAGGTCGGCGTATCCGTCGGCTTCGGCTTGTTGCGCGTCTCCATGCTACGCGAGCGATAGGAGATATGCACGGCGATGATCTTCGACGGATCGACCGGCGGCAGATGCGCCACCGTCTGCGGATCGACGGTGCGGCCATCGTCCAGACGCAGCAGCCCGCGCTCGGGCCCCGCTTCGACGATCGTGCCCCAGAACGCGCTGCCGCCGAGCAGGATGCGACGGCGTTCGACGCGCGGGCCACACATCACGGCGGGCAATTCGCGCAGTGGAAATTCGAAATCCATGGCGTCGCCTCGTCAAACGGTGTCGAACCAGATATGCACGTTGCCGGTGCCGCGCGCGTTCTCGTAATCGGACAACACCGTGCCCGGGCTGCGGCAGGCCGCACCGCCCAGCGCGCCGACCATCTGCAGGTAGTGCGCGCCGTGCGCCTCCCATGGACGCTTGCGGTAGTCCTCGTCCCAATCGGCCAGGATGCGATCGTGACGACCCGCGCGGAACGCCTCGATCGCGCGCTTGTCGCTCTCGATGTTTTCCGGGCGCGACACGTTGCTCTCGTGAAAGATGCGCGGATGGTTGGGTTTCCAGTCGATGCCGTTGAACTTGTGGCTGAGCGCACCGGAGGCAAGCATCACCACGCGCAGGCCGCTGCGCCGGATCGCCTCGCCGATCACCTCGCCCGATTGCAGAAAGTGCTGCGTCTCGCAGTTCTGGCACGAACTCACCGTGACCACCGGCCACGCGTCGAGACGCATCTGCTTGATCACGTTGATCGTCGGGTAGTGACGCGGCAGATCGGGATGCTGCACCGCACGCGCGCGCACGCCGCGCTCGCGCGCCACGGCGTCGACCAGGAACGCCAGCTCCGGATGCCCGCGATAGTCGTACGGCACGCCGTGCAGATACCACGGCATCTCGTCGGAGACGTACATCCCCGAGTAGCGGGGACCGGCGTCGATCAGGTGATAGCCCGTCGTGAACCAGTGCGAATCGAAGATCACGATCGCATCGGGACGCACCGCCTCGATACGCTCGCGCACGCGCGCATAGCCAGGTATCAAATCCGAATCCGCGCCCGCACCCTGCAACACGCGAAACTCCTCACACTGCATCAGGCCGGGGTGATGCGACACCAGCGCCGCGCCAACGATCTGTCCCATGTTGCTCTCCTCTCACATCCTGTTTTGATGGCGCAAGTGCGGCTCAGCGATGGCTGAAGCTCGCCTTGAACGGTTGTTTCGGTACGACGACATCCTTCACGTCGCAGAAAAACTCGAAGCTCCAGTCTCCGCCCTCGCGGCCGACGCCCGAGCGCTTGATGCCGCCAAAGGGCGCCACCAGATCGCGAATGCCGAAGCTGTTGACCCAGATGAAGCCCGTGCGCACGCGCTCGGCGACGTCGATGGCATGCATCTCCTCGCCGTAACACACGCCGCCCAGCCCGTAGTCGGTGCCGTTGGCCATGTCGACGACGTCGTCGTCGCTCGCGAACGTCTGCAACGTGAGCACCGGGCCGAAGACCTCCTGCTGCACGATCTCGTCGTGCTGACGCAGGTCGGTGAGCAGCGTCGGCGCGAAGTACTGTTCGCCGCACGGGTGACGCTTGCCGCCCCACAGCACGCGCGCACCGCCCGCCACCGCACGCGCCACGAAGCCTTCCACGCGTTCGAGCTGGCGCGAGTGGATGATCGGGCCGACCTCGGTGGCGGCGTCGCGCGGATCGCCCACGACCAGGCGCTCGACCACCGCGCGCAGCTTTTCGGTGAAGACGGCGGCGACATCGCGATGCACGAGCAGGCGCGTGCCCGCCAGGCACACCTGCCCCGCGTTGCGGTACATCAGAGCGGCGGTGGCCGCGGCGGCATCGAGGTCGGCGTCGGCAAGCACGATGAATGCCGACTTGCCGCCGAGCTCCAGGCTGCACGGCACCAGATTCGCCGCCGCGGTCTTCGCGATCCATTTGGCGGTCGCCACCGAGCCGGTAAACGAGATGCGGGCGAGCCGTGCGTCGCTCACGAGCGCCGCCCCGGTCTGCGCGCCCGGGCCCTGCAGCAGATTGAACACACCGGGCGGCAGGCCCGCTTCGTGCGCGCAGTCGGCCAGCAACGAGGACGTGAGCGGCGCCCACTCCGGCGCCTTGAGCACCACCGTATTGCCCGAAGCGAGCGCGGGCCCGATCTTCCACGTGGCGAGCATCAGCGGCGAGTTCCACGGCGTGATCACGGCCACCACGCCCGCCGGATCGTGACGCACGAAGTGGCGCGCCTGCGGCGTCTCGATCATGCGGTCCTGCAACGCAAGCGCGTGCTCGGCGAACCATGCGATGTTCTGCATGGCGCGCGGCACCACGCCGTGCGCCATGCGCGAGCGCAGCACGCCGGCGTCGTGGCTCTCCAGCGTGGCGAACGCCTCGACACGGCGGCCGATGGCGTCGGCGAAACGCCGCAGGTACGGCTGACGCGCCGCCGCGCCCAACGCCGCCCACGCGGGAAACGCCAGCGCGGCCGACGTCACGGCCGCCTCGACGTGCGCCGCACTGCCGCTCGCGATATTGCCCAGGTGCGTCTGGTCGATGGGGGAAACGCACTCGAACGTGTCGTCCGACGCCACACGTCTGCCGTCGATGTAATGATCGGGCGAGACCGATATGCCAGCGACTTCAAGGTTGGGGGAATGCATGCCTTGTCTCGGGAGAAGAGGAAATGAATGGGGATGTCCGAATGCGAGCGCAACCAGCAGAACGACCGCGTGGATCGATCACCGCGGGCCGTCGCGCGACTCGTCCTGGGCCTCGCCTTTGACGGTCGCGAACTTCGCGGCGAGCGCCCGGCTCGCGTTGGCCAGCAACGTCGTATCGACGCCGACGGCGATGAACGTCACGCCGGCGTCGAGATAGCCGCGCGCGAGCCCCTCGTCCACGCACAGAATGCCGGCCGCCTTGCCGGCGCGACGAATGCGGGCGATGCCGTCCTCGATCGCTTTGCGCACTTCCGGATGCGTCGCCTGGCCGAGATAGCCCATCGACGCCGCCAGATCCGCCGGGCCGATGAACACGCCGTCAACGCCGTCGACGGCAGCGATGTCGTCGATCTGCGCGAGCGCTTGGGCCGTCTCCACCTGCACCAGCAGACACGTCGTGTCGTTCGCCGTGTGCAGATAGTCCTCGTAGCGATTCCATCGCGACGAGCGCGCCAATCCGCTGCCCACGCCGCGCGTGCCCTGCGGCGGGTACTTCGAGGCGCGCACGAGTTCGCGCGCCATGGCCGCCGATTCGACCATCGGCACGAGCAGTGTGGTCGCACCGATCTCGAGCACCTGCTTGATGAGCGTGGCATCGCCATGCGGCAGGCGCACGACGGGATGCGTCGCATAAGGCGCCACGGCCTGCAATGTTGCGAGCATGCTGCGCAGATCGTTCGGCGCATGCTCGCCGTCGATCGTCAGCCAGTCGAAGCCGCTGCCGGCGCACAGCTCGGCGGCGTACGGCGTGGCGAGGCCGAGCCACAGGCCGATCTGACGCTCGCCCCGAGCGAGCGCCTGCTTGAAGAGGTTCGGGGGCGTTTTCATGAATTCGGCTCCGATGAACAGTGCGTGACGTGAGCGCGCGCGAATCGATGGGAACAGTGACGGCGGCGAAGACAAGGACGGCGCAGGCCGTCAAATAAAGCGCACGCCGATGGCGCCGAGCGGACCGTAGTCCGCATGGAACACATCGCCGGCGGCGCAGGCAACGGGACGCGTGAACGATCCGGCCAGCACGATTTCGCCCGCCTGCAGGCCTTCGTCGAACGCGCCAAGCTTGTTGGCAAGCCACGCGATGCCGTTGCCGGGATGCCCCAGCACGGCAGCGCTCAGCCCGGATTCCTCGATGACGCCGTTGCGATAGAGCAGCGCACCGGTCCAGCGCAGATCGATGGCGTCCGGCTTCACGGGCCGCCCGCCGAGCACCACGGCCGCGTTCGCCGCATTGTCGGCAATCGTGTCGAACACCTTGCGCGGCGCCTTCGTCTCGCGATCGAACAATTCGATGCGACCGTCGATCAACTCCAGCGCGGGGGTGACCCACGCGGTCGCGTCGAGCACGTCGAAGAGGGTCACGCCGGGGCCCTTGAGCGGCTTGGAGAGAATGAACGCGAGCTCCACCTCCAGGCGCGGCACGATGAAGCGCGAGGCGTCGAGCGTGGCGCCGTCGGCCACCAGCATGTCGTCGAGCAATGTGCCGTGATCCGGCTCCGTGATCTGCGCGGCGACCTGCATGGCGCGCGACGTCAGCCCGATCTTGTGCCCGATCATGCGACGGCCCTGCGCGTACTTCAGCGCCAGCCATGCCTGCGCAATCGCGTAACTGTCGGCAATCGTCATGTCGGGGTAGCGGCGGGAAAACTGCATGACCGGCGTGCGGCTGCGTTCGGCGTCTTGCAGCTCGCGCGCGAGGGCCTGATGTGTCGAGGCGTCCAGCATCGCGTTGTCTCCGTGGGCCGCCTTCCCGGGCGGCGCGTTCTTCTGTCGATGCCCTCTATTCTTGCGGCCGCTCCGCCCACGAACAATCAATCGATTTTGGCCGATTGATAAGTAAAACCGGATAATCGGCGCCCCCTCCGGGGCTGTGGGCCGCCGAAATGCGGCGAACGTTGCAACGCTACGACGCCTTCAACCGAACGTTGAAGGGAATCGCGCCATGCCTGCCACCGCACTTCTTCCGGCTTCGTGCCGCCTTTCTTTCCCTTTGCCAACCAACGTCGCGCTTTCCCGGCGACTGGCTTGTGGCTCGGCAGTCTGGCACCGGAATAGCGACTCACAATCGATTCTCAACATAATGAATGAGAGTGATTTGCATTTATAATCCGCTCGCTTTATTACACCGCATTACCCATGACGAAGCGTCCGCCGCCGTCCTTTCTGCTCGGCGGCGGGTCGCGCGCGACACACGCTCGCCATTACCCAAGTCATCCAGATCACCCAGGTCAAGAAGGTCAGCCAAGATGAAGAAGTCCGACAGTCGCCGCGCACTCGCGGCCGCACGCGTCACCTCGCACGTCGCCGTCCACACCCCGCCACGTCATCGTCTGCCGCGCGCCACGACGTGCGCCGTCGCACTGCTCATGGCGACGCTCGGCACAGCCCACGCCCAGCAGGCGACGACTGCCGCAGGGACGCGCGCCGCCGACGAAGCCAGGGCCGAAGTGGAACTCGGCGCGGTAAACGTCTCCGGCGACTGGCTCGGTACTGGCCTCGACACCAGCGCGAAGACCTTCCCCGGGGCACGCACCGTCGTGAAGAAGCCGCAGATCGAGGAGTCGGGTGCCACGAGCATCGGCGACGTCATGCGTCGCATTCCGGGCGTGCAGGCCACCGACAACTCGAGCACGGCCGGGAGTGCGATTTCGCTGAACATCGGTGTGCGCGGCCTCACGGGCCGCTTCACGCCGCGCTCGACGGTCCTGCTCGACGGCATTCCGATGGCGGTGGCGCCTTACGGTCAGCCGCAGTTGTCGTTCGCACCGGTCAGCCTGTTCAACATCGAGAGCATCGACGTGGTGCGCAGCGGCGGCGCCGTGCGCTATGGTCCGCAGAACGTGGGCGGCGTGATCAACTTCAAGACGCGCTCGATCCCGAACACGCCGGGGCTCACCGCCGACGCGACGGTGCGCGAGAACATCTACACCGCCGGCGGCGGCGCCAACACGCAATACGGTCTGTTCCTCGGCACGCAGATGGACAACGGCCTGGGCCTCGCCTTGCTGTATTCGGGCATGGTCGGGCGCGACTGGCGCCGCGGCAGCGACGAGCGCGTGAACGACCTCGCGCTGAAATTCCGCTACGAGATCACGCCCGAGCAGATGGTGTACGGCAAGGTGTCCTACTACGACGTGAAGTCGAAGACGCCGGGCGGCCTCACCGTCGCGCAGTTCAATGCCGATCCGTTCCAGAACACGCGTCCGGACGATTACTGGAGCGGCAACCGCACCGGCCTCGACTTCGGCTACCTGAACACGATCTCCGAGACGCAGGAGTTCGAGGTCCGCACGTTCTACAACGAGAGCTATCGCCAGAGCACGCTGGTCAATCCGGCCTTCACGCAGACCATGCATCAGCCGCGCAACTATCAGACCTTCGGCTTCGAGCCCCGCTTCACGCAGCGCCTCTTCGCCGGCCCCACCGCGCATGACGTGACCGTGGGCTACCGCTACGTGCACGAGCGCGGCGACGACAACAACTGGACGACGACGCTCGCCACCGGCCGCAACTCCGCCATCCAGACGTTCAACAACTTCACCAGCGCGAACGCGTTCTACATCGACGATCGCATCGCGTGGGGCAACTGGCGACTCACGCCCGGCGTGCGCTACGAGACGATCAGCTCGCAGCGCGTGGACAACGCGACGAATGCAACGTACCGCACCGACAACAACAAGGCGCTGCCGTCGGTCAACCTGTCGTATCTCGTGAACGACGCCTGGACGCTGTTCGCCGACTACAGCACCTCGTTCGGCCCGGTGCAGAACACGCAGCTCAATTCGATGTCGGCCTCGAACCCGCTCGAGCCCGAGCTCGCGCGCACGTACGAGATCGGCACGCGCTGGACTGACAAGCGCTGGAAGGCGGAACTCACCGCGTTCAGGATGAAGTTCGACAACCAGATCCTGCAGGTGCCCGGCAGCAGCCCGGCGACCTTCCAGAATATCGGTGCGACGAACCACGACGGCATCGAGACCGCCCTCGACTACACGTTCGATCAGGACAGCGCGCTGCGCGGTCTGAACCTGTACGCCAACTTCACGTACGTGCGCGCGATCCAGAAGTCGGGCGCGACGTCGGGTCTCGATGTGCCGTTCTACTCGCGCTTCACCGATACGCTGGGCGCGCGCTACGAGATCGGCCAGTGGACGTTCAACGTGTCGACCACGCACCAGAGCTCGCAGTACTCGGATCTGGCGAACACGGAAGCGGAATCGGCCGACGGCAGCAACGGCAAGGTGCCGGGCTTTCGCGTCTGGAACCTGCAGGCCATGTACAGGATCCCCGGGTACAAGAAGGCCGACATCACCGTGGGCCTGAACAACGTGTTCGACAAGCGCTACTACACGCGCAACGTCGACAGCAACGCGGGCCGCATGGTCGGCGCGCCGCGCATGGTCTACGTGCAGGGGCACTTCGGGTTCTGATCGGCCGCGCGCCGGCGCACCGCGCAAAAACCCCCAAAGGGTTGGCGCTATGTCCAACGCTTGGGGGGCGGTTCATTTCGATGGCAGGCTTTTTCCCTGCCGAGACGCGGCAGGCAGGCGCGCTACCTGATCTTCTTCTTGCGGCCGCCGGACGTCTTCTTGCGCTCCGCCCATGACGTACGCTTCGGCTTGCGGGTGCCGGACGATTTCCTGGGCGTCCTGGCACTTCGCGCACCGCCGGTCGAACCGCCGCGCATCTTCTCCAGTGCCGCCACCTTCGCGGGCCGTGGCAGCGGCGGGACGATAAGGTCCGCGCTCTCGAGGAACCGCTGCGTCCGCCGGTTGATTCTGCGAGCGCGCGGGACGACGGGCTGTGGCTGTGGCTGTGGCTCGACGAGCATACTGTGATCGTCGGACGACGGCACGACGTCCATCGTATCCTGCGCGTCGTCCTCATCCTGCGCGACCGGTTCGACGACCATCGCGGTCGTATTGTCCGTCGCTGCCGGAACGGACGTCGGATCGCCGTCGTGCTGCGGGTCGAGACCGGCGCTCAAGCGCTGCACTATTTCGATTTCCAGACGTCGCTTGAGCGCTACGGCATCCGCATACGCCTGCCTCGATACGGTGCCCCTCCGCATTGCGCCGTGAGCCTGCACAAACCGGTTCATCTCCTGAACAAGTTCATCCGAGAGCCATGCCTCGCGGTGCGGGATGTAGGCGAGCAACTCCTCGACGACCCACATGTCGTCCCGCTCGATACGCCCTCCCGTCGCCAACCGATCTTCCTCCTCGCGAACACCGGTCAGACGCTCGTCCATCTTGCCGCCGGCAAGTCCGCTCACGAAGCGGTCGACGTCCTCCGTTTCATTGATCGGCATCGAGGCAAGCGACATGTCCCGGTTCGACAGGGGCGAGGGCAGCGCCGACGGCGGTCTGGCAAAGCTGGCTTTCCATTCGCGCGCCGGAGTGGTCTGGTCGGCGTCCTGGTCGAACACGCGCAGCGGTTGCTGCGGTTGATCCGGTTGGATGCCGAAACCCGCACGGCGCAGGATCAGATAGGCATAGGCCCGACTGATCCGTCCGTTCCCGTCGTGCAGCGGATGCAGCACGCTGAGCCTTTGCTGGATCTCGGCGGCCAGCGCGGCGACCCTGGCTTCGTTATCGGGCGACGGCGTTCCCATGATCCGTTTCAACTGCGTCGCCCCGTCTCGCAGAATGGCCTTGAGCAGCGGCTGTTTGTCTTCCTTTTGATAAGCGACGCGGTATTCACCAGGCTTCCGCGTCTCCTTACTGACTGTCATCCCGTTATCAACGAGCGCCTTGTGCGCGCGTTTATCCAGCTTGACCGGTTCGCCCCAGGTCGACGGCGTGTCCGCCTGCGTGATGAAATCGATGTCCTTGGCCGTCCCCCCCGTGAGCCGGGCGGCGATGGACTTGAATCCGTCGATGGACCAGATGTCGGTGCCGTCATCGGTGATCACCTCGTGCCACACTTCGGCCGTCCTCTTGCCGTAGGGATAGGCAAAGCTCGCGTCGCTCTGCCCCTCGACCGTGCCTCCGACGCTATTCGAAATGAACCACGCCTGCGTGCGCTGATCGAGCCCGCTTTGGGGCAGGCCGGTCAACCACCGGTCTTTCGGATTGAGCAGCGCCTCCTGGCTGTGCTTCACGGCGTTGACGTGCGACGACGATTCGCCCTGCTCCAGCAGCGTGACAAGACGCGTGACCCCCGCGCCGAAATTCCCCTCTTCGATCGACAGGACCTTGAATGTCGCCCGGGCGCGGAACACGACTTCACGCTGACCATGACCCACCTGCGGCGCGACCGGACTGATGGGAATGCCGTTGAATCCCTTCGCGTAGATCTTGTAGCGGTCCATGGCGTTGCTACTGTCGGCCACGGCGCCCTTGGAAAACGTGACGGTGCCGCCGGCCGATTCGCTGGCGCTCAACGGCGTGCCCTGACTGAACACCTCGCCGACCTTGAGTGAGTCGTTTCGCGCATAGGCGGCATAGAGCGTGCCTTCGATGGGCGCGATTTGCGCGAGCGTGGTATCGAGCAGCGAGATATTGGCCCCCGGGGTGGAGCGCTTGCGCGACACCTTGCTCTTGGTCACAGTCTCCTGGTCCATGCCCACGTTGTCGCGTTGCATGCTCGTCGCCGGCGACGCCCATTTCGTCAGAATGTCGCGCTCGTTGCGTTTGTCGTTACCGCCCAGACGTTTATGCAACTGCTCGGTGCGTTGGCGCAGGAAGGGACGGTCTTCGATCAGCTCGCGGTGCGACGTCCAGTCGACCGCGGAGACATCGCTGTACTTGGGGGGGCTGTACGCTTCGACCCTGGGCGATTTTCCGCTTCGCACGTCGACGATCGTCTGCAGATAGCGGCCCTTGTCGCCAAGCCCGGCCTCCTTGCCTACGCTTTGGCCGTCGCCACGTCGCGCCGCCAAATGGCTGTAGAGCGCGATCACGTAATCGTCCTTGCCCGATGCGCCTGAACTCACCAGGCGCTCGAGGATTTTCGTGAGCTCGCCGAGATTGTTCCGATGCGTGCCCAGTGTCGCTCTCTGCTCGTCGGTCAGGTTATCCCATGTCGTGTGGTCGATCGTCGCGAGCCGACCCGCGAAGTCCACCGCTTCGTCCGGGTTCCACGGGGCTTGCGCCTCGGGCGATTCCTCCCGGGCGAAAGGAAATATCGTCCTGTAGTGCTTTGCAATCGCTTTGCGGTGGTTGTCGACGGAATAGCGCGAGAGCATCGGAATGTCCCGGGCCGCGCTGTCGAGAAGGCCGGCGTCGTTCTCGGGAGAGGTGCCGAGCGTGTTTGCCTGGCTATCGTCGGGCGGCGCATACGGGGCAAGTTGTTCCCACGCCAATGCGATGTTGTTCGAGAGCCGGACGTTGTTGGGAGACCGCTCTGCCGCCATCCATGTCAGGCGCACATGCGCGAAGCTTTTCCCGCTCGCCTGCTTGAGCTTCGTCAGGTAGGCGTCCTTGGTGTACTGCTTGTCGACGTCGCTCGCGAAGTCGACCACGCGCTGAATGGGGGCGGACGAGGTCGGGGCGACGGGGCGCTGGAGTTGCGGGGCTGGCGGCGCGGCGATGATCTTGCGCTGTTGCGCGACGGCCTGCGTGCGAGGACTGGCGTCGATGGCTGCGCGCATTTGCGCGTGCATGCGGCTCCCGGGTCGATGGTCGTCGATCGCCCAGGTCTGTGCGGACGCCGAAGCGGATGCCGGCGTGCTGTCCGACCTGGTGTCCACCTGCGGCCTTCGCGTCGTCTCCCCTTCGCTCATCGCTGCCCCGTGTCGTGCGTCCCCAGCTTTTTGTGCGTCTTCTCCGGCCTCGCTTGAGGGAGCAAAAATTATATCGCCCTTTCAAGGACATAAGACGACATTGCGGTGGCGCTTCGCGCCGTTTTACCCACGCGCAAAAAAAACGGCACCCCGCAAAGGGTGCCGTCTTCATGACGCTTCGTCCCGGTCCGGCAGCCCCCGCTTTCGCGAGCGCCGCCGTTCCGAAGGTCGCGTGGCTTACTCCGCCGCGCGCTCCTCCTCCGAGGTCGGCATCGGCGCAAACGCCTCTTCCAGCGCGATCTGGTCGTGACGCTCGCGATCCGACGTCTCGCGGGCCTTGCGGGCCTTGTGATACGCCAGACCCGTACCTGCCGGGATAAGACGACCGACGATGACGTTTTCCTTCAGGCCACGCAGGTCGTCCTTCTTGCCCATGATCGCGGCTTCGGTCAGCACGCGCGTCGTTTCCTGGAACGATGCCGCCGAGATGAACGAATCCGTCGACAGCGACGCCTTCGTAATACCCAGCAACACGTTCTCGTACTGCGCCGGACGCTTGTCCTGGGCGATCATCGCGTCGTTCTCGTCGAGCATGTCCGAACGTTCGACCTGCTCGCCGGTGATGAAGCGCGTATCGCCCGAATCGACGATCTGCACACGACGCAGCATCTGGCGAACGATCACCTCGATGTGCTTGTCGTTGATCTTCACACCCTGCAAGCGGTACACGTCCTGCACTTCGTCGACGATGTAACGCGCCAGCGCCTCGATACCCTGCAGACGCAGAATGTCGTGCGGATCGGCCGGGCCGTCCACGATCATTTCGCCCTTGTTCACCACCTGGCCGTCGTGCACCAGCACCTGCTTTTCCTTCGGAATCAGGAACTCGTGCTGGTTGCCGTCCAGATCGGTGATGACCAGACGCTGCTTGCCCTTCGTGTCCTTGCCGAACGACGTGGTACCCGTGACTTCGGCCAGAATGCCGGCGTCCTTCGGTGCACGCGCTTCGAACAGTTCGGCCACGCGCGGCAGACCCCCCGTAATATCGCGGGTCTTCTGCGATTCGGTCGGGATACGTGCGAGCACTTCACCCACCGGCACATGCTGGCCGTCCTTGACGGTAATCAGTGCGCCCACCTGGAAACCGATCGTCACAGCGTGATCGGTGCCCGGGATCTTCACTTCCTGACCGTTCTCGTCGAGCAGCTTGACCTGCGGACGCACGTTCTTCGACGCCGGACCACGACGCTTCGGATCGATCACGACCAGCGTGGACAGACCCGTCACATCGTCGATCTGCTTGGCCACCGTGACGCCTTCCTCGACGTTCTCGAACTTGGCGATACCGCCGTGCTCGGTAATGATCGGGCGCGTCAGCGGATCCCACGTACCCAGCTGGGCGCCGGCCTTGACCTGGGCACCGTCCAGTTGCAGCAGCGTGGCGCCGTACGGCACCTTGTGACGCTCGCGCTCGCGGCCATGGTCGTCCGTGATCAGGATTTCGCCCGAACGCGAAATCACGATCTGCTCGCCCTTGCCGTTCGTCACGTAACGCATGGTTGCCGTGAAGCGAACCGTACCGTTCGACTTGGCTTCGATCGACGAGGCCACTGCCGCACGCGACGCCGCACCACCGATGTGGAACGTACGCATCGTCAGCTGCGTGCCCGGCTCACCGATCGACTGTGCGGCGATCACACCCACCGCCTCGCCGACGTTCACGCGCGCGCCGCGGCCCAGGTCGCGGCCGTAGCAGGCTGCGCACAGACCGTAGCGCGTGTCGCAGGTCAACGGCGTGCGCACGCGCACTTCGTCGATACCGAGCGACTCGATCGTCTCGACCACATCTTCGTCGAGCAGCGTGCCGGCTTCGAACACCGTCTCTTGCGTTTCCGGATTCACGACGTCGGCGACAGCCACGCGACCCAGGATACGGTCGCGCAGGGCTTCGACCACTTCACCGCCCTCGACCAGCGCCTTCATCGCCACGCCGTTGCTCGTGCCGCAATCGTCTTCGACCACGACCAGATCCTGCGTCACGTCGACCAGACGACGCGTCAGGTAACCCGAGTTTGCCGTCTTCAGTGCCGTATCGGCCAGACCCTTACGTGCACCGTGGGTCGAGATGAAGTACTGCAACACGTTCAGGCCTTCGCGGAAGTTCGCGGTAATCGGCGTCTCGATGATCGAGCCGTCCGGCTTGGCCATCAGGCCACGCATACCGGCGAGCTGACGAATCTGGGCGCTCGAACCGCGAGCCCCCGAGTCGGCCATCATGTAAATCGAGTTGAACGACTCCTGATCCACGGCGTTGCCGTCGCGGTCGATCGTCTTCTCCTTCGAGAGCTGCTCCATCATCGCCTTGCCCACGGCGTCACCGGTAGCACCCCAGATGTCGACGACGTTGTTGTAACGCTCCTGCGCCGTGACCAGACCCGACATGTACTGACGATCGTATTCCTTGACCTTCTTCGACGCTTCGCCGATCAGCTCTTCCTTCTTCGTCGGCACGAGCATGTCGTCGACGCAGATCGAGATACCGGCGCGCGTGGCCAGGCGGAAGCCCGATTGCATCAGCTTGTCGACGAAGATCACCGTCTCGCGCAGACCGCAGCGGCGGAACGCCGTGTTGATCAGCTTCGAGATTTCCTTCTTCTTGAGCGACTTGTTGAGCACCGAGAACGGCAGGCCCGGCGGCAGAATTTCCGACAGGATCGCGCGACCGACGGTCGTCGGGTACAGCGTGACCTTCGGCGTCTTCTCGCCCGTTTCCGGATCGACCGTGTACTCCGTGATACGCACGTTCACGCGCGAAGCCAGTTCGACTTCCTTGTTGTCGTACGCGCGCAGCACTTCCGAGACGTCGACGAACGACAGGCCTTCGCCGCGACCGTTGATCTTGTCTCGGGTCGCGTAGTACAGACCCAGCACGATATCCTGCGACGGCACGATCGACGGATCGCCGTTGGCCGGGAACAACACGTTGTTCGAGGCCAGCATCAGGGTACGCGCTTCCATCTGCGCTTCGAGCGACAGCGGCACGTGGACGGCCATCTGGTCACCGTCGAAGTCGGCGTTGAACGCCGCGCAAACCAGCGGGTGAAGCTGGATTGCCTTGCCTTCGATCAGCACCGGCTCGAACGCCTGAATACCCAGACGGTGCAGCGTCGGTGCGCGGTTGAGCATGATCGGGTGCTCGCGGATCACCTCTTCGAGGATGTCCCACACCACCGGCGTCTGGTTCTCGACTTCCTTCTTCGCGGCCTTGATCGTCGTGGCCACGCCCATCACTTCCAGCTTGTGGAAAATGAACGGCTTGAAGAGTTCGAGCGCCATCAGCTTGGGCAGACCGCACTGATGCAGCTTGAGCGTCGGGCCCACGGTAATCACCGAACGGCCCGAGTAGTCGACGCGCTTGCCCAGCAGGTTCTGACGGAAACGACCGCTCTTGCCCTTGATCATGTCGGCCAGCGACTTGAGCGGGCGCTTGTTCGCACCGGTCATCGCCTTGCCGCGACGGCCGTTGTCGAGCAGCGAGTCCACCGATTCCTGCAGCATGCGCTTTTCGTTGCGCACGATGATGTCCGGGGCCTTGAGCTCGAGCAGACGCTTCAGACGGTTGTTACGGTTGATGACGCGGCGATACAGATCGTTCAGGTCCGAGGTCGCGAAGCGGCCACCGTCGAGCGGCACCAGCGGACGCAGCTCGGGCGGTAGCACCGGCAGCACTTCGAGCACCATCCACTCGGGCTTGATGCCCGAGCGCTGGAAGGCCTCGAGCACCTTCAGGCGCTTGGCGTACTTCTTGATCTTGGCTTCCGAGCCCGTGGCCTGCAGCTCGGCGCGCAGATGCTCGACCTGCTGGTCGATGTCGATCGAGCGCAGCAATTCGCGCACGCCTTCCGCGCCCATCTCGGCACGGAATTCGTCGCCGTATTCCTCGACCTTGTTGTAGTAATCCTCCTCGGTCATGATCTGGCAGCGCTTGAGCGGCGTCATGCCCGGTTCGAGGACCACGTACGCTTCGAAGTACAGCACGCGTTCGATGTCGCGCAGCGTCATGTCGAGCACCATGCCCAGACGCGACGGCAGCGACTTCAGGAACCAGATGTGCGCGACCGGCGAGGCCAGCTCGATGTGGCCCATGCGCTCGCGACGCACCTTCGCCAGCGTGACTTCCACACCGCACTTCTCGCAGATCACGCCGCGGTGCTTCAGGCGCTTGTACTTGCCGCAAAGGCACTCGTAGTCCTTGATCGGACCGAAGATCTTTGCGCAGAACAGACCGTCACGCTCGGGCTTGAAAGTCCGGTAGTTGATCGTTTCCGGCTTCTTCACTTCGCCGAACGACCACGAACGGATCTTGTCCGGCGAAGCCAGACCGATCTTGATCGCGTCGAACTGTTCGTCCTGTTGGACTTGCTTGAATAGATCGAGCAAAGCTTTCATTGCTTTCTCCTGTTGCCTGAACGCGATTAACCGCGCTCCAGGTCGATATCGATACCGAGCGAACGGATTTCCTTGACCAGCACGTTGAACGACTCCGGCATGCCGGCATCGATCACGTGATCGCCCTTGACAAGGTTCTCGTACACCTTCGTACGCCCCGTCACGTCATCCGACTTCACGGTCAGCATTTCCTGCAGCACATACGATGCGCCGTACGCTTCCAGCGCCCACACTTCCATTTCACCGAAGCGCTGACCACCGAACTGGGCCTTACCGCCCAACGGCTGTTGCGTCACCAGCGAGTACGGACCGGTCGAACGTGCGTGCATCTTGTCGTCGACCAGGTGGTGCAGCTTGAGCATGTGCATGAAGCCGCACGTGACCGGACGCTCGAAGGCTTCACCGGTACGGCCGTCGAACAGCGTGACCTGGTTCTTCGACGGGGTCATGCCCAGTTCCTTGGCGATCTCGTCCGGGAACGCCAGGTCCAGCATGCGACGGATTTCGTCTTCATGCGCACCGTCGAACACCGGCGTTGCGAACGGCACGCCGTTCTGCAGGTTGCGCGCCAGCGCCATCACTTCGTCGTCCGACAGGCTGTCGATATCTTCCTGCTGACCGCTCTCATTGTAGATCTTCGTCAGGAACTTGCGAATTTCCTGGACCTTGGTGTGCGCCTGCAGCATTTCGCCGATACGCCAACCCAGACCCTTCGCCGCCCAGCCGAGGTGCGATTCGAGAATCTGACCCACGTTCATCCGCGACGGCACGCCGAGCGGGTTGAGCACGATGTCGGCCGGACGGCCGTCGGCCATGTACGGCATGTCCTCGATCGGCACGATCTTCGAGACCACGCCCTTGTTACCGTGACGGCCGGCCATCTTGTCGCCAGGCTGCAGACGACGCTTGACCGCCAGGTAGACCTTGACCATCTTCAGCACGCCCGGCGGCAGTTCGTCGCCCTGCGTGAGCTTCTTGCGCTTCTCTTCGAAAGCCAGGTCGAACTGGTGACGCTTCTGCTCGATCGATTCCTTGATCTGCTCGAGCTGTTGGGCGCCTTCGTCATCGGCCAGGCGGATGTCGAACCAGTGGTAGCGATCGAGATCGGCCAGGTATTCCTTGGTCAGCTTGGTGCCCTTGGCGAGCTTCTTCGGACCGCCGTTCGCGGTCTTGCCCACCAGGAAGCGCTCCAGACGCTGGAACGCGTCGCCTTCCACGATACGCAACTGGTCGTTCAGGTCCAGGCGATAGCCCTTCAGTTCATCGTCGATGATCTGCTGGGCGCGCTTATCGCGCTGGATGCCTTCACGCGTGAACACCTGCACGTCGATGACGGTGCCGCTCATGCCCGAGGGCACACGCAGCGAGGTGTCCTTCACGTCCGAAGCCTTCTCGCCGAAGATCGCGCGCAGCAGCTTTTCTTCCGGCGTGAGCTGGGTTTCGCCCTTCGGCGTGACCTTGCCCACGAGCACGTCGCCGGCTTCGACTTCGGCGCCGATGTACACGATGCCCGACTCGTCCAGACGGCCCAGTTGCACTTCCGCCAGGTTCGAGATGTCGCGCGTGATTTCCTCGGGTCCGAGCTTCGTGTCGCGAGCGACCACGTTGAGCTCTTCGATGTGGATCGACGTGTAGCGGTCTTCCGCAACGACACGCTCCGAGATCAGGATCGAATCCTCGAAGTTGTAGCCGTTCCACGGCATGAACGCGATCAGCATGTTCTGACCCAGCGCCAGCTCGCCCAGATCGGTCGACGCGCCGTCAGCGATCACATCGCCGCGCGCCACCTTGTCGCCCACTTCCACGATCGGGCGCTGGTTGATGTTGGTGTTCTGGTTCGAACGCGTGTACTTGATCAGGTTGTAGATGTCCACGCCGACTTCACCGGCGACGGCTTCGTCATCGTTCACGCGAATCACCACACGGCCTGCGTCGACGTAATCGACCACACCGCCACGGAACGCCTGCACGGTCGTACCCGAGTCGACAGCCACCGTACGTTCGATACCCGTACCCACGACCGCCTTTTCCGGACGCAGGCAAGGCACGGCCTGGCGCTGCATGTTCGAACCCATCAATGCGCGGTTCGCGTCATCGTGCTCGAGGAACGGAATCAGCGAGGCGGCGACCGAGACGATCTGCGACGGCGCCACGTCCATGTACTGGATGCGGTCCGGCGTGACCATCAGCGTTTCGCCGGCTTCACGCGCCGACACGAGTTCGTCGGTCAGCTCGCCTTGCCCGCCGATCGAGGCGTTCGCCTGAGCGATCACGTAGCGGCCTTCTTCAATGGCCGACAGGTAGTCGATCTGGTCGGTGACCTTGCCGTCCACCACCTTGCGGTACGGCGTCTCGAGGAAGCCGTATTCGTTCAGGCGGGCGTACAGGGCCAGCGAGTTGATCAGACCGATGTTCGGACCTTCCGGCGTTTCGATCGGGCACACGCGACCGTAGTGGGTCGGATGCACGTCGCGCACTTCGAAGCCGGCACGCTCGCGCGTCAGACCGCCCGGGCCCAGTGCGGAAACGCGACGCTTGTGCGTGATTTCCGACAACGGGTTGGTCTGGTCCATGAACTGCGAGAGCTGCGACGAACCGAAGAACTCGCGAATGGCCGACGAGATCGGCTTGCTGTTGATCAGGTCGTGCGGCATCAGGTTTTCCGACTCGGCCTGACCCAGACGTTCCTTCACGGCACGCTCGACACGCACGAGACCGGCGCGGAACTGGTTCTCGGCCAGCTCGCCCACGCAACGCACGCGACGGTTGCCGAGGTGATCGATATCGTCGACTTCGCCGCGGCCGTTGCGCAGATCCACCAGGATCTTGATCGTCGCGAGAATGTCGTCGTCCGTCAGCGTCATCGGTCCGAGCACTTCGTCACGGCCCACACGACGGTTGAACTTCATACGACCCACCTTCGACAGGTCGTACGCTTCCTCGCTGTAGAACAGACGGTTGAACAGTGCCTCCACCGCATCTTCGGTCGGCGGCTCGCCCGGGCGCATCATGCGGTAGATCGCGATACGCGCGGCCGTCTTGTCGGCGGTCTCGTCGATGCGCAGCGTGGCCGAGATGTACGAGCCCTGGTCCAGATCGTTCGTGTACAGCGTCTGGATGTCCGACACGTCCGACTCGCGCAGCTTTGCCAGCACGCTTTCGGTGATTTCGTCGTTGGCGTTGGCGATCACTTCGCCGGTGTCGCCATCGATCACGTTCTTCGCGAGCACACGGCCGAGCAGGTAGTCTTCCGGCACCGAGATGAACTTGGTGTTGGCGTTCTCCAGATCGCGGATGTGCTTGGCGTTGACGCGCTTGTCCTTCTGGACGATGACCTTGCCTTCGCGATCCGTGATGTCGAAGCGCGCGACTTCACCGCGCAGCCGCTCCGGCACGAACTCCATCTGCGCGCCTTCCGGCATCAGCTTGAAGTTGTCGAACACGAAGAAGTTCGCGAGGATCTGTTCCGGCGTGAGACCAATGGCCTTGAGCAGAATCGTGACCGGCATCTTGCGACGGCGGTCGACGCGGAAGTACAGGATGTCCTTCGGATCGAATTCGAAGTCGAGCCACGAGCCGCGGTAAGGGATGATACGCGCGGAGAACAGCAGTTTGCCCGAGCTGTGCGTCTTGCCCTTGTCGTGTTCGAAGAACACACCCGGCGAACGGTGCAACTGCGAGACGATGACACGTTCCGTGCCATTGATGACGAAGGAACCCGTGGAGGTCATGAGCGGAATTTCGCCCATGTACACTTCCTGTTCCTTGACTTCCTTCACTACCGGCTTGTTCGGCGATTCCTTGTCGAGAATCACCAGACGAACCTTGGCGCGCAGAGCCGAGCAGAAGGTCAGGCCGCGCTGTTGACATTCCTTGACATCGAACGCGGGAGTGCCGAGCACATAGCTGACAAACTCCAGGCGTGCGAACCCGTTGTGAGAAACGATCGGGAAAATGGAGGAGAAGGCTGCTTGCAGACCCTCCGGCTTCCGCTCCGATGCAAGCGCGTCGGCTTGCAAGAACGATGTGTACGAGGCGAGCTGGGTGGCCAGCAAAAACGGCACCTTGTGCACGGTCGGACGCTTCGCAAAACTCTTGCGAATGCGTTTCTTCTCGGTGAAGGAATAGTGCATTACGATCTCCGAATCACTACGCTGACGACGACGGCAGGCATCGTCAACGGGTGTTCATCGACTGAGACCAGACGTCCCCCACGGCGGGCTTGCCGCGGAGCAACGAGCTTGGTGGTTGGCCGCTACCAACCGCTGGCTGACGGCGACGGATGCCTGTGTTGCCCGTCGCCCGACCAAACTTGCCTTCTGCAGTCGCTTCAGAAGACAAAGAGAAAACCGCCGGGCAAGCCACGCCGCGATTTTTTCTTTGGCCTCTTCGGTACTTCCCGTACCGAGCGCTTCGCTCCGCGCTCACGTGAGACATCCGTTTGAAACGGCACCGTTCACGTGCACTTTCGCAAAAACGCCTTACTTTCAATCACTTGGCATTCGACAACATCGACTTTCGAATCCCGCATCCCGGTTTTGGGATTTGCATCTCCAGAAAGCACAAAAAGGCTGACGACATTTCGTCGCCAGCCTTCCCTACGCGCAGAGTCGAATTACTTGACTTCGACCTTGGCGCCGGCTTCTTCCAGCTTCTTCTTGGCTTCGTCGGCGGCAGCCTTGTCGACGCCTTCCTTGACAGCCTTCGGAGCGCCGTCAACCAGATCCTTGGCTTCCTTCAGGCCCAGGCCGGTGATTTCGCGCACGGCCTTGATGACGCCGACCTTGTTGGCACCGACTTCCGCCAGGATGACGTTGAATTCGGTCTGCTCTTCAGCAGCAGCGGCACCGCCGCCAGCACCCGCCGGGCCAGCCACTGCCAGGGCAGCTGCCGACACGCCGAACTTCTCTTCGAACGCCTTGACCAGGTCGTTCAGTTCCATAACCGACATCGCGCCTACGGCTTCGATGATTTCGTCTTTCGTGATTGCCATTTGTAAAACTCCTAGATTGTGTTCGGACCGAAGTCAGCGATCGTGTAACCGAAGCGAGAATTAAGCAGCTTCCGCTTGCTTCTTCTCTGCCACGGCAGCCAGGACGCGAGCAAAGCCGGAAACCGGCGCTTGCATGACACCCAGCAACTTCGCGAGCAGTTCGTCGCGGCTCGGGATCGAGGCCAGCGCTTGCACGCCTGCCTTGTCCATCACCTTGCCGTCGTACGAGCCGGCCTTCAAGATCAACTTGTCGTTGCCCTTCGAAAAGTCGTTCAGGACTTTCGCAGCGGCTACGGGATCCGTCGAGATACCGTAGATCAGAGGACCGGTCATCTGCTCAGCCAGGTCAGCAAACGGGGTGTTTTCCACCGCGCGGCGAGCCAGCGTGTTCTTCAGAACGCGCAGGTAGACGCCTTGCTGACGCGCATTGGCGCGAAGCTTCGTCAGATCGCCAACCGTGATTCCGCGATATTCAGCCACAACGATGGTCGAAGCGCCGGCGACTTGCGCCGATACTTCAGCCACGACGGCTTTCTTATCATCAAGATTAAGTGCCACGGTTAACCTCCAAAATTGACATCACCTCATGGTGATGCCGTTCCACTAACGGCTTGCCGACATGTCTGGAGTTTCTACCCTCGCGCCCGGTTGCCCGTGTGCGAGGGTGTGACTGCATAACCTGTTCGGGTTCGCCATCTGCGTTGGCTGGCGTATTAAGGGAGTGTCAGTGAATGCCCATTCCCGCCAACGGTCTTTGATAACCGGAAGCGATTTCCGAGGAATCCGCTTCCGCCCAAAGTCTTTTGCTACTGGCTGTCGATCTCGAGGATCTCGGCCATCGCAGGGGACGCCATCACCCTGCGATTGCGATACATTGCAACGTGGTGTCGCTTAGGCGCTCAGGCTGGCCTGGTCCACACGCACGCCAACGCCCATCGTGCTCGACAGAGCGATCTTGCGCAGGTAGACGCCCTTGCTCGAGGCCGGCTTGGCCTTCGTCAGGGCTTCCAGCAGCGCCGAAAGGTTCTGCTGCAGCGCGCTCGGTTCGAACGATGCACGGCCGATGGTCGCGTGGATGATACCGGCCTTGTCGACACGGAACTGCACCTGACCTGCCTTGGCGTTCTTCACAGCCGTGGCGACGTCCGGGGTCACCGTGCCGACCTTCGGGTTCGGCATCAAGCCGCGCGGGCCGAGGATCTGGCCCAGCGTACCGACGATACGCATCGTGTCCGGCGAAGCGATCACGATATCGAAGTCCATGTTGCCGGCCTTGATCTGCTCGGCGAGGTCTTCCATACCCACGATTTCAGCGCCAGCGGCCTTGGCTTGCTCAGCCTTTTCGCCCTGGGCGAAAACAGCCACGCGAACCGACTTGCCCGTACCGGCCGGCAGAACGACCGAACCACGAACCACTTGGTCCGACTTCTTGGCATCCACGCCCAGCTGAACGGCGACGTCGATCGACTCGTCGAACTTGGCGCTTGCGCATTCCTTAACCAGGGCCAGAGCGTCGCCGACCGGGTACAGCTTGTTGCGGTCGACCTTGGCGGCCAGTGCTTGTTGACGCTTCGAGATCTTAGCCATTACAGACCCTCCACCGTGATGCCCATCGAACGTGCGCTGCCAGCGATGGTGCGAACCGCGGCATCCAGATCGGAGGCGGTAAGGTCAGGCATCTTGGTCTTCGCGATTTCTTCCGCTTGTGCGCGGGTGATCTTGCCCACCTTGTCGGTGTGCGGCTTGCTCGAACCCTTTTGCAGGTTGGCAGCCTTCTTGATCAGCACCGTTGCCGGCGGGGTCTTCAGGACGAACGTGAAGCTCTTATCCGCGAAAGCGGTGATCACCACCGGAATCGGCAGACCCGGCTCGAGGCTCTGCGTTTGCGCGTTGAACGCCTTGCAGAACTCCATGATGTTCAGGCCACGTTGACCCAGGGCCGGGCCCACGGGGGGCGACGGGTTGGCTTTACCTGCAGGAATCTGCAGCTTGATAAAGCCGATGATTTTCTTTGCCATGGTTTACTCCGGAACGAATATGTGGCGCATATTCGGGGTTGAGTCATAGCGCGCGTTCACCAGAAACGGGCTACTGACGCTCCTCGGCGACGGTTGTCACCAACGCAAAAACGCGCCGGACGTCGCGCCGGCGCATTTTATTCTTAGATCTTTTCGACTTGTCCGAACTCCAGCTCTACCGGAGTCGCCCGTCCAAAAATGGTGACGGAAACACGGAGGCGGGACTTTTCGTAGTTCACTTCTTCCACCGAGCCGTTGAAGTCCGTGAAAGGACCATCCTTGACTCGTACCAGCTCGCCTACCTCGAACAACGTCTTCGGACGGGGTTTTTCCACGCCATCCTTCATCTGAGACATGATCTTGTCGACTTCCGCCTGGCGGATCGGCTGCGGACGATTGCCCGTGCCGCCGACAAAACCGGTCACCTTGGAAGTGTTCTTCACCAGGTGCCATGTCTCATCCGTCATTTCCATCTCGCACAGCACATAGCCGGGATAGAAACGACGCTCGGTGACCGACTTGTGGCCACCCTTGATTTCTACGACTTCTTCGGTCGGAACGAGAATCTGACCGAAATAGTCTTCCATACCTGCACGGACAATACGCTCACGCAGCGCTTTGACCGCACTTTTTTCCATGCCGGAATACGCTTGAACGACGTACCAGCGCTTCTTACTCGGTGCAGCCCCGGTATCAGACATATCATTTCCAGCCAAGAATCAAAGAGAAAACCGCCCATTCGATCGTCTTGTCGCTGATCCAAAGATACAGCGCCATGACAATGACGAACGCGAAGACGATCGCGGTCGTTTGAGCGGCCTCTTTACGGGTCGGCCAAACGACCTTACCCACTTCCCGGTACGCATCCTTGGCAAAAGCCAGGAAGCCTTTGCCGGTTTGCGATGCCAATCCAACACCTGCTGCGACGGCCAGAACGACGACGATAGCGGCAACGCGCACATACAGTGCTTGTTGCTCCAGCGCGTAGAACGCCACGACGCCAGCAATCACGAGCAGCCCGGCCAGAGCCAGCAGCAGCTTGTCGCCAGTCGTACGTACAGTTTCTACGGGAGAATTCGCCATTTCAAGCTTGCAGACAGTTGTTTGGCAGGGGCAGAGGGAATCGAACCCCCAACCTTCGGTTTTGGAGACCGACGCTCTGCCAGTTGAGCTATACCCCTAAAACAGCAGTGGGGCCAGCCGCCAAAAGCTGACCCCGTAAGCGCGGACCGTTAAGGTACCGGCTTAAGCGATGATCTTGGCAACCACGCCGGCGCCGACGGTACGGCCACCTTCACGGATTGCGAAGCGCAGACCTTCGGTCATGGCGATCGGAGCGATCAGCTTGACCGTGATCGAAACGTTATCGCCCGGCATGACCATTTCCTTGCCTTCCGGCAGGCTGATCGAGCCCGTCACGTCCGTCGTACGGAAGTAGAACTGCGGACGGTAGTTGTTGAAGAACGGAGTGTGACGACCACCTTCATCCTTCGACAGCACATACACTTCGCCCGTGAATTCCGTGTGCGGGGTGATCGAACCCGGCTTGGCCAGAACCTGACCACGCTCAACTTCTTCACGCTTCGTGCCGCGCAGCAGGATACCGACGTTGTCGCCTGCCTGACCCTGGTCGAGCAGTTTGCGGAACATTTCCACGCCCGTGCAGGTCGTCTTCAGCGTCGGCTTGATACCAACGATTTCAATTTCTTCGCCGACCTTGATCACGCCCGACTCGACGCGACCCGTCACCACCGTACCGCGACCCGAGATCGAGAACACGTCTTCCACCGGCATCAGGAACGGCTTGTCGATTGCACGCTCCGGCGTCGGAATGTACGTATCGAGCGCTTCGGCCAGAGCCAGAATTGCCACTTCGCCGAGCTCGCCCTTGTCGCCTTCCAGCGCCAGCTTGGCCGAACCCTTGATGATCGGCAGATCGTCACCCGGGAACTCGTACTTCGACAGGAGTTCGCGAACTTCCATCTCGACCAGCTCGAGCAGTTCGGCGTCATCCACCATGTCGCACTTGTTCAGGAACACGATGATGTACGGCACGCCAACCTGACGGGCCAGCAGGATGTGCTCACGCGTCTGCGGCATCGGGCCGTCGGCAGCCGAGCAAACCAGGATGGCGCCATCCATCTGGGCGGCACCGGTAATCATGTTCTTGACGTAGTCGGCGTGGCCCGGGCAGTCAACGTGTGCGTAGTGGCGGTTGGCCGTTTCGTACTCGATGTGTGCCGTGTTGATGGTAATACCACGAGCCTTTTCTTCCGGCGCCGCATCGATTTCGTCGTACTTCTTGGCTTCACCGCCGAACTTCGCCGACAAAACCGTTGCGATAGCAGCCGTCAGGGTGGTCTTACCATGGTCAACGTGACCGATGGTGCCAACGTTCACGTGCGGCTTGGTCCGCTCGAATTTACCTTTTGCCATTTCAGACTCCTAACGGGGTTATCTTTTGCCGAGGTTGCTCGGCATGTTGATTGCCGCGCTTCACACTATCTCTTGGTGCCCATGGGCAGGATCGAACTGCCGACCTCTCCCTTACCAAGGGAGTGCTCTACCACTGAGCCACATGGGCGAATCCATTGCTTCTACTGCGTCTGCGCGTCACCTGGAGCGGGTGAAGGGAATCGAACCCTCGTCATAAGCTTGGAAGGCTTCTGCTCTACCATTGAGCTACACCCGCTTGGATTCCGACTCTCGCTTCTAGGTAACAAGCGCCGAAAACCGGGTTTTCGACGCTCATTACTTCCGCATTCTGGTGGAGGAGGTTGGATTCGAACCAACGTAGGCGTAAGCCAACAGATTTACAGTCTGCCCCCTTTAGCCACTCGGGCACCCCTCCGCAGAGAATTTGCAATTATGGAGATGTCCCCCCGCCTTGTCAACACCCTCCATGCATTAAATACGCAGATTTTGTGCCAGCTAGCGCGTCGAATTCCAATATATGCGGCAAGTCTTTGATTTTCTTGTAAATCGAGATGACGAAGGGAAAACGAGGAAGTTTGGCTTCGGACAGGTCAAGCTTGGCGCCAAAGCAAGCGCCGGCGCCACACGTCCACATATCTGTTCAAGCTGTCTCGGCCCATGTGGAATTCGCGGCGTAGCTTCTGAACAATGGAACGTTTCGCCTTGCGGCGGCCGGCGATCGTCGTACCAAGCTCATCATCCCTGTGATCGACGATCTTCGGCACCATCGAAATCATACGAACGCCGTGCTCCCAATTGCGGTTGAGCATATCGTCGACCGGGTGAACCATCCGCTTGCCATACTCCAGCAAGGTGAGCGCCGCATCGCGGCGGATCAGGTATCCCTGCGTGCCTCCCGGCTGCTTTCGGTGATCGTGAAGTACCCCACCGTTCGGCAGTTCACCCACTTGCCAACTGCCGGCGGACCCCTCGCTCTTGAGCCGTAGGATTCCCCACGGCACGGTAACGTCCACCACTGAAGCCAGGCGCGGAGCAAAGCCTTCCATCAGTTCGACGTCATCCTCGAGAACGCACCAGATGTCGTCGTTGGATCGGGCGAGATCTTGCCAGATCTGATAGTGGCTGTCGTAGCATCCGACCTCGCCAAGTGTCAGATGATTGCCGTAAGTCCGAAGGCGTGTTTCGGCGTCATAAGCTGGCGGATATTCGCGGATACGCTCGGCATCGAAAAACCGGAAGGGCACACCTGCGCGTGCCAACTGCTCCGTCATGTAGGCTCGGCGATCATGACTGTCGACCAGGGAGATAACGACAACTGGAGGTAACTTAAACTGCGGGGTATACATCTGGTTTATTTCGGGTTGATTTGAGCCGCACGAACATCGTCGATCGCGAAATCGGACGATATCAGGCCAACGCCACGTTAACGGACGTAATTGGGGGACATTGAAGGCTCTCATTTTTAAGAGGATCCCCGACGGACGGCGCAGTTATCACGCTATTACGGGAATTTGAGCGTCTTTGAGGTATTCAACTGGGTCACCCGCGCGTGCTTGCCTGATGGCGTTTTGGGTGATTCACCTCACTCGCGACCGATCACGCCTGTGAGCACGCCCAACTCACGTACAGCGACAAGGACGAAGAATTCTTCTCTCGGTGGTAGAGAAATCAGGGGCCTGCGAAGAGGATTCGCTAGCCGGTGCCGGATCGTGCATTGATCGACTTCGTTTTTTGCCCCGGCAAAGCAAAAACCCCTCACTACATTCGTAGCAAGGGGTTTTTAAGGGGAGCCTGACGATTACCTACTTTCACACGGGAATCCGCACTATCATCGGCGTGGAGTCGTTTCACGGTCCTGTTCGGGATGGGAAGGGGTGGTTCCAACTCGCTATGGTCATCAGGCATAACTTGTATGTTCCGCTGAGGCGCTCAGCGAAACCAATTCGGAAGAAGCGTAGTACAACATATTGGGTTGTGACTGGTATCGGCACAGCGATACTCACACCAGGAAAACACACTGGTTATAGGATCAAGCCTCACGGGCAATTAGTATCAGTTAGCTTAACGCATTACTGCGCTTCCACACCTGACCTATCAACGTCCTGGTCTTGAACGACCCTTAAGGGGAATCGAGTTCCCAGGGAAGTCTCATCTTAAGGCGAGTTTCCCGCTTAGATGCTTTCAGCGGTTATCTCTTCCGAACATAGCTACCCGGCGATGCCACTGGCGTGACAACCGGTACACCAGAGGTTCGTCCACTCCGGTCCTCTCGTACTAGGAGCAGCCCCCTTCAAACTTCCAACGCCCACGGCAGATAGGGACCAAACTGTCTCACGACGTTTTAAACCCAGCTCACGTACCTCTTTAAATGGCGAACAGCCATACCCTTGGGACCGGCTACAGCCCCAGGATGAGATGAGCCGACATCGAGGTGCCAAACACCGCCGTCGATATGAACTCTTGGGCGGTATCAGCCTGTTATCCCCAGAGTACCTTTTATCCGTTGAGCGATGGCCCTTCCATACAGAACCACCGGATCACTATGACCTGCTTTCGCACCTGCTCGACTTGTCAGTCTCGCAGTTAAGCACGCTTTTGCCATTGCACTATCAGCACGATTTCCGACCGTACCTAGCGTACCTTCGTACTCCTCCGTTACACTTTGGGAGGAGACCGCCCCAGTCAAACTGCCTACCATGCACTGTCCCCGATCCGGATCACGGACCTAGGTTAGAACCTCAAACAAGCCAGGGTGGTATTTCAAGGACGGCTCCACAGAAACTAGCGTTCCTGCTTCAAAGCCTCCCACCTATCCTACACAGACCGGTTCAAAGTCCAATGCAAAGCTACAGTAAAGGTTCATGGGGTCTTTCCGTCTAGCCGCGGGTAGATTGCATCATCACAAACACTTCAACTTCGCTGAGTCTCGGGAGGAGACAGTGTGGCCATCGTTACGCCATTCGTGCAGGTCGGAACTTACCCGACAAGGAATTTCGCTACCTTAGGACCGTTATAGTTACGGCCGCCGTTTACCGGGACTTCAATCAAGAGCTTGCACCCCATCATTTAATCTTCCGGCACCGGGCAGGCGTCACACCCTATACGTCCACTTTCGTGTTTGCAGAGTGCTGTGTTTTTATTAAACAGTCGCAGCCACCAGTTTATTGCAACCCCTTCACCCTTCTGGCGCAGGCCAGTCAAGCTACAAGGGCGTACCTTATCCCGAAGTTACGGTACCAATTTGCCGAGTTCCTTCTCCCGAGTTCTCTCAAGCGCCTTAGAATACTCATCTCGCCCACCTGTGTCGGTTTGCGGTACGGTCTCGTATGACTGAAGCTTAGAGGCTTTTCTTGGAACCACTTCCAATTGCTTCGCGAACTAGTTCGCTCGCCCCACAGCCTTGAATTACGCGCCCGGATTTGCCTAAGCGCCTTCTCCACTGCAGGGACCGGGACTTCCAACACCCGGACAACCTTCCGCGATCCGTCCCCCCATCGCATCATACGACGGTGCAGGAATATTAACCTGCTTCCCATCAGCTACGCATCTCTGCCTCGCCTTAGGGGCCGACTCACCCTACGCCGATGAACGTTGCGTAGGAAACCTTGGGCTTACGGCGAGGGGGCCTTTCACCCCCTTTATCGCTACTCATGTCAGCATTCGCACTTCTGATACCTCCAGCAACCTTTACAAGTCACCTTCACAGGCTTACAGAACGCTCTCCTACCATGCGAGCAAGCTCGCATCCGCAGCTTCGGTATATTGCTTAGCCCCGTTACATCTTCCGCGCAGGACGACTCGATCAGTGAGCTATTACGCTTTCTTTAAAGGGTGGCTGCTTCTAAGCCAACCTCCTGACTGTTTTAGCCTTCCCACTTCGTTTCCCACTTAGCAATATTTAGGGACCTTAGCTGGCGGTCTGGGTTGTTTCCCTCTTGACACCGGACGTTAGCACCCGATGTCTGTCTCCCGTGATTGCACTCTTCGGTATTCGGAGTTTGCTATGGCGAGGTAATCCGCAATGGACCCCTCAACCATGACAGTGCTCTACCCCCGAAGGTGATACACGAGGCACTACCTAAATAGTTTTCGGAGAGAACCAGCTATTTCCAAGTTTGTTTAGCCTTTCACCCCTATCCACAGCTCATCCCCTAACTTTTCAACGTTAGTGGGTTCGGTCCTCCAGTACGTGTTACCGCACCTTCAACCTGGCCATGGATAGATCACTTGGTTTCGGGTCTACACCCAGCGACTGAACGCCCTATTCGGACTCGCTTTCGCTACGCCTTCCCTATTCGGTTAAGCTCGCCACTGAATGTAAGTCGCTGACCCATTATACAAAAGGTACGCCGTCACCCCTTACGAGGCTCCGACTGTTTGTATGCATGCGGTTTCAGGATCTATTTCACTCCCCTCCCGGGGTTCTTTTCGCCTTTCCCTCACGGTACTGGTTCACTATCGGTCGATTACGAGTATTTAGCCTTGGAGGATGGTCCCCCCATCTTCAGACAGGATTTCACGTGTCCCGCCCTACTTTTCTCAAGCTTAGTTCCACACCAGGGTTTTCTCATACGGGGCTATCACCCACTATGGCCGGACTTTCCATTCCGTTCTGATAACACCGGTGCTAAATCTTGAAGGCTGGTCCCATTTCGCTCGCCACTACTTTGGGAATCTCGGTTGATTTCTTTTCCTGCAGCTACTTAGATGTTTCAGTTCGCCGCGTTCGCTTCGCTAGACCTATGGATTCAGTCTAGGATGACCCAAAGGGCCGGGTTTCCCCATTCGGACATTTGTGGATCAATGCTTATTTGCCAGCTCCCCACAACTTTTCGCAGGCTATCGCGTCCTTCGTCGCCTGTAATCGCCAAGGCATCCACCACATGCACTTATTCGCTTGACCCTATAACGAGAATGTCTCCCCGTTACAGGTTGAGTTTTCGCGTGTCGGTCCACGTTAGTGCTTTAGCACTTACGTGGAGCCCACACATCGCGTGTGTGCCGTATTCCAAGTCATCTTTCGATCACTTAAATACTGGTTGATACAATCACAACCCGTACAATTTCCACGCGCCATCTCTAACGCGCTTCCGTTGTACTTCTTCTTCCAAATTGTTAAAGAACAAATACTGCATGACATGACTGTCATTCAAAAGCATTCACATTCAGGGATTTACTTCAGAAGTACCACTGAGATAACTTGCTTTTGACTGACATCGATGCGATCCAAGATTTTGGTGGAGGATGACGGGATCGAACCGACGACCCCCTGCTTGCAAAGCAGGTGCTCTCCCAGCTGAGCTAATCCCCCAATCAAGCCGATTACCACTACTCGACTTGGTCAGGCGGTGGTGTAAAGCTTGGTGGGTCTGGAAGGACTTGAACCTTCGACCCCCGCCTTATCAAGACGGTGCTCTAACCACCTGAGCTACAGACCCGACTTAGATCTACGCAGTCAACAACCGATAAGCGTGAACACTCAACTTCCAGTGCATGCTCTAGAAAGGAGGTGATCCAGCCGCAGGTTCCCCTACGGCTACCTTGTTACGACTTCACCCCAGTCATGAATCCTGCCGTGGTAAGCGCCCTCCTTGCGGTTAGGCTACCTACTTCTGGCAAAACCCACTCCCATGGTGTGACGGGCGGTGTGTACAAGACCCGGGAACGTATTCACCGCGACATGCTGATCCGCGATTACTAGCGATTCCAGCTTCACGCAGTCGAGTTGCAGACTGCGATCCGGACTACGATCGGTTTTCTGGGGTTAGCTCCACCTCGCGGTTTGGCAGCCCTCTGTACCGACCATTGTATGACGTGTGAAGCCCTACCCATAAGGGCCATGAGGACTTGACGTCATCCCCACCTTCCTCCGGTTTGTCACCGGCAGTCTCCTTAGAGTGCTCTTGCGTAGCAACTAAGGACAAGGGTTGCGCTCGTTGCGGGACTTAACCCAACATCTCACGACACGAGCTGACGACAGCCATGCAGCACCTGTGTTACGGCTCTCTTTCGAGCACTCCCACCTCTCAGCAGGATTCCGTACATGTCAAGGGTAGGTAAGGTTTTTCGCGTTGCATCGAATTAATCCACATCATCCACCGCTTGTGCGGGTCCCCGTCAATTCCTTTGAGTTTTAATCTTGCGACCGTACTCCCCAGGCGGTCAACTTCACGCGTTAGCTACGTTACTAAGGAAATGAATCCCCAACAACTAGTTGACATCGTTTAGGGCGTGGACTACCAGGGTATCTAATCCTGTTTGCTCCCCACGCTTTCGTGCATGAGCGTCAGTATTGGCCCAGGGGGCTGCCTTCGCCATCGGTATTCCTCCACATCTCTACGCATTTCACTGCTACACGTGGAATTCTACCCCCCTCTGCCATACTCTAGCCTTGCAGTCACGAATGCAGTTCCCAGGTTAAGCCCGGGGATTTCACATCCGTCTTACAAAACCGCCTGCGCACGCTTTACGCCCAGTAATTCCGATTAACGCTCGCACCCTACGTATTACCGCGGCTGCTGGCACGTAGTTAGCCGGTGCTTATTCTTCCGGTACCGTCATCCCCCCGAGGTATTAACCCAGAGGTTTTCTTTCCGGACAAAAGTGCTTTACAACCCGAAGGCCTTCTTCACACACGCGGCATTGCTGGATCAGGCTTGCGCCCATTGTCCAAAATTCCCCACTGCTGCCTCCCGTAGGAGTCTGGGCCGTGTCTCAGTCCCAGTGTGGCTGGTCGTCCTCTCAGACCAGCTACAGATCGTCGCCTTGGTAGGCTTTTACCCCACCAACTAGCTAATCTGACATCGGCCGCTCTTGTAGCGCGAGGCCCGAAGGTCCCCCGCTTTCCTCCTCAGAGCGTATGCGGTATTAATCCGGCTTTCGCCGAGCTATCCCCCACTACAAGGTACGTTCCGATGTATTACTCACCCGTTCGCCACTCGCCACCAGGTGCAAGCACCCGTGCTGCCGTTCGACTTGCATGTGTAAGGCATGCCGCCAGCGTTCAATCTGAGCCAGGATCAAACTCTTCAGTTCAAACCTGTTACTGTTTTCGGTTTTCGCGATAAATCGCTAGAACCGGTCGCTCTCAAAGTATGCTGACAAGTTAATTGCTTAACTTACCTTTTACTATGTGAGCCTCAATAAATTTAAAGCCAATCTGCCGAAGCAGACGCACCATTCATCGAGTGCCCACACTTATCGGTTGTTCAATTTTTAAAGATCAATCGCAGTCACTTTGCGAGTCGCCAACTTACCGCGCCATCGCTTCGTTTTCTGCGTCGCTGCATCAGCAGCAGAGAAGTGAGATTATGTCGCACATCCTCGTCGTCGTCAACAGTTTTTTTCGCGCTTTCCGTTCGTCGCCGTAGCCACTCACCCGCTCAAAATCCTGCAACCACCGGGCTTTTCAGCCCATTCGCTTCAACCGCCCCACCGCTTGCGCTGCGGCGCCGTCGTTGCGAGAGACGAGATATTAGTGAAAACCCCGAAGCCGCGCAAGCCCTTTGTGAAAATAATTTGAAAAGATGCGAAAGCGGAAAAAAAAGGCCCGCCACAAGGGCGGGCCGAGTTCCACGGGACAGGACACATGGAGGAGACGGGTTCACTGTATCCGCGCATCCCCCGGCGACGCAACTAACGAAATCGCATATGCTTCCCGATAGCTTGTCAATATGGAAAGGCCGGCCACGGCGATGGCTTCTCCCTCTTAGCAATGTCTCTATATAGAGCGTCCGGGATGGTCCCTTCGATGTACATTTCGCCTCGCTCGCGTCCGCCAGGGTCTACGTCCTCCGGTGACGCCGCCATATCTGAACCGTCCGCCCATCTCCCTCGCGGAACCGGTCAGCGCGGGTTCCGGCAACTGATTGGCCTTTTCGCACTAGTCGTCTGCGTCGCGGCATGCACATCCGTGCGTCCGCCCGCCGAACCGTCGCAGTGGACCGCCCACACGCCGGCCAGCACGCCGGGTGCGCTGGCGAGCGCCCTCGCGCCCGCGATCCGCGCCCATGACAATCAGTCCGGTTTTCAACTCCTGGCGACAGGATCCGCCGCATTCATGACACGCGTTGCCCTGGTACAGGCCGCGCAGCACAGTCTCGACGTTCAGTATTACAGCGCCGGCGAAGACATCACCGGCCGTCTGCTGCTCCAGTCGCTGCTCGACGCCGCCGATCGGGGCGTACGCATCCGCATGCTGGTCGACGACATCAATCGTCGCCGCACCGACCCCGCGTTCGCCGTTCTGGATCAGCACCGAAACATCGAGATCCGCGTATTCAATCCGTTCGGCACGCGCGACACCACGCTCCTCGAGCGAGCGGGCAATCTCCTTGCCCGCTTCGATCAACTCAACCGCCGCATGCACAACAAGGCGCTGGTTGCGGACAACCAGGTCGCCATCATCGGCGGCCGGAATCTCGGTGACGAATACTTCGACGCCAATCCGGACCTCTCCTTCCGCGACTTCGATCTGCTGTGCGCGGGGCCGGTCGTCAATGCCGTCTCGCACAGTTTCGACCACTTCTGGACGAGTCCCCAAACCTATCCCCTCAAGCAGGTCCAGTCGAAGATCGACGACGAGACGCTCGCCGCCACGCGCGAGGCGCTCGCACAACACTGGCGCGACGCCGACGCTCTGCCCGCCGGCCGCGAGGCCCTGCATCAGCCTCCCCTAGCCGACAGTCTGCGCACAGGCAGGGTGCCGCTCTTCTGGGCGCCGGCCGAGTTGGCCGCCGACACGCCGGACAAACTCGACGCCCCCGCCGATCAGACGCAAAGCGCCCCCGGAGAGAAGCTGCGCCAACTCGCCGCGAAGGCACAAAGCGAGTTTCTGATCATCTCCCCGTATTTCGTGCCGATGGAAGGCGGCGTCCGATTCCTCTCGAAGCTTGCACAACGCGGCGTCAAAGTCCGCGTGCTGACGAACTCGCTCGCGGCGACGGACGTGGTGCCAGTCCACGCCGGCTACGCACGCTACCGTCCGGCGCTCCTGAAGGCGGGCATCGAGCTCTACGAATTCAAACCCATTCGCAGCGACACCGGCGCACCGTCCCCGCGGCGCGTGCAGTTTGGCGGCTCCTCGCGCGCGAGCCTGCACGGCAAAGCCTACGTGATCGACCGGCGCGACGTCGTTCTGGGCTCGTTCAACCTCGATCCTCGCTCGGTACGGCTGAACACGGAACTGGCGATCGTGATCCATAGTCCCGATTTCGCCGAGCGCATGGCGCGCATCTTCGATCGGGCGACGGCGCCACGCGCGAGCTTCCGGGTGGAACTCGCCCCACCGGGCGCGACGCCGCCAACCCCAACGCCGCCGACCATGCCCGCACTGCGCTGGGTCGGTGAAGAGAACGGTCAGCCGCGCATATTCGACGTGGAGCCCTACGCCTCGTTCTGGCGCAACGCTGTCACAGGCGCCTTCACGTTACTGCCGAGCGACGATCTGCTCTAATGGCGGGCCTCGTCCGTCGCTCGTCGCTCAAAACTCGAACGTCGCCGAGAGCGTGGCCGACCTTGCGTCGCCCACGGCCACGAAATACTGGCTGGCGCTCGAGGGGTAATACGTCTTGTTGAACACATTCTTGACGTTCAACTGAAAGCGCACCGGCCGGCGCCCGATCTTCGTGTCATACGTCGCGAACACATCGGCGACGAAATACGCCGGCAGTGTGAAGCTGTTGGCCGAGTCGCCCGGACGCGTGCCGACATACCGCCCCACCGCCCCGAGCCGCAGGTTGCCGCTGCCGTCTCCCAACACGGGCCCCCAGTCGTAGACGCCCGCGAGCGACGCCGTATGCCGCGCCACATTCACCAGCGTCTTGCCGGCGTAGAGCGGATCGTCGGTCGTCTTCGCGTCGATGAACGCGTAGCTGGCGATCACGTTCCACCGCTGCCCGATGCGCCCCGACACATCGAGCTCGACGCCACGCGAGCGCGCCGCCCCGGAGGTGCGCCAGTCAATCAGCTTGGTGGCGTCGTTGAACTGCGAGACGAGCACGTTGCGCTTGTCGATGTTGAACACGGCCAGCGTACCGCTCAGCCCGTTGGGCATATCGAGCTTCGCGCCGACCTCATAGGACTTCGCATGCTCGGGCGCGACGTTGGAGTCGATCACCACGCCGCTCGACAACGGTGCGATGGTCGACGTCGGCTTGAGCGACTCCGAGTAGCTGCCGTACAACGACAGATAGTCGGTCGCCTTGTAGACGACGCCCGCGCGCGGCAACCACTTCGAATCCGACAGATTGGTATTGGCCTGGAACGGCCGTCCCTTGCCCGCCATCTGGCGATAAGTCAGGAGCCGCACACCGCCCACGACGATCCACCGGTCGGTCACGTGAATGGCGTCCTGGAAGAACAGCGACGCGTCGTGCAGCGTATCGGTCTGATCGCTGTCGCTGGCCGACACGGTGGACGGAATCACCTCGCAGCCGTACATCGGCTTCAAATAGGAAAACGTGCATTTCGCCGCCTGGCGAATCAGATCACGCCGATAGATCCGCCGATACTCCCAGTCGCCGCCGAACTGCAGATCGTGGCGCATGCCGGCCAGTTGCACCTTCCCGTCGAGGTACGCGATACCGTAGCTGTCGGTACTGTCCGAGCCGCGCGTGCCGTCGTTGCTGCGCGAGATGACGCCCGTCTTCGTATTGATGCCGTTCACGCGCAGTTGCGTGGCGTCATACGTTTCGGTGTTGTAGCTGTAGCCGAAGTGCGCTTTCCAGTCCGGATTGAACTGATGATCGACGGTGAGCTGAGCCAGATGCGATTGCCCCGTCATCTCGTTGTGCACGTCGTCCAGTCGCTCGCGGGCCGAGACCGCGAGCGGCTTGTTCGTGCTCGGATCGATGACGGTGCCGCGATCGAACGGCGTGAGGAAGTTGCGATATTCATAGGAGAGCACGACCTGCGTGTCGCGCCCGTAATAGGCTAGTGTCGGTGCAACGAGCGTCTCGCGCTGGGAGCCGAAATTGCGCCAGTACTGCTGGTTGCTCTGATCGACGACGAGCCGATACGCCAACCCCGTATCGCCGATGGGCCCGGTCGTGTCGAACGTTTCCTGTGCGCCGTTCTTGCCGTGCCCGTACGTCGTACCCGCCACGCTCACGGCCGTGTACGGCTTGAGCATCGGACGCTTGCTCACGACATTGATGACCCCGCCCGGGTCCATGATCCCGTAGAGCAGCGACGTCGGCCCCTTGAGCACCTCGACCGCATCCGCGTTGGCGTTCAGCCCCCGCCCCTGGACGAGCGGCATGCCGTTGTGCATGATCGAGCCGTCGCGGTTGCCGCCGAAGCCGCGCTTGAGCAGTGTGTCCTGCGTTCCCGCGAGCGTGTTGCCCTGCACGATCCCGCTGACATTGATCAGGGCGTCGTCCAGCGTGCGCGCGTGCTGATCGGCGAGCACCTGATGCGGCACCACGTTGATCGCCTGCGGGATGTCGAGCACCGGTGCATCGGAGCGCGAGACGCTGGCGTCCGCCGGCGTCCGGTAGCCGTCGGACCATGCCTGACCCTGCGTGTGCGTCATCGGCAGCGTCACGTCGCTCCCGGCCGCGCCGGCAGCCTGACCCGGGGGCTCCGCAGCGCTCTGGGGCACCAGCGTATAGCCTGCGCCCTGCGGCGACGCGGCCAGCCCGGTGCCTGCGAGCACCTGACCAAAGGCGCCCGGCACGTCGAAGCGGCCCTGCACGCCGGAGCTGCGTTTGCCGGCCGTCAACGACGGCGCATACGTCAACAGAATGCCCGCCTCGCGGCCGAAGCGCGTGAGCACGGCATCGAGCGCGCCCGCCGGGATATCGAAAGCGCGGGCGCCGGCGGCGACCGTCGCCGATGCCCGCGCCTGTCCCTTCACGGACGACGTCTGCGCGCGTGCATTCCCGGCGACGAGTCCCGCGGCGAACACGACAGCCACCGCCGCGCCCACCGCACGATGACGAGGCGCCGGAGGCCGCCCCTCGGCCAGAGGACGGCCAGGCGGACGGGCAATACCGGCAATACCGGCAATGCGGGCAGAGGCGGGAGAGACGTCGGGTAGTACGGCAGCCATGGTGAGCAATCTCGAACGGGGCAATGGAAGAAAGGGTTTCACTTCCCTTGTCACGCGAGCGCTTCAAAACAGCTCACTGTCCACGCAAAAAATGGCAAGTCGACGCGTCAGCCGCGCGGTCCGATCGTCACCCAATAGCGGGTGAGCGAGGCGACCGAGACCGGCAGCGCATGCGGCAGCGTGGCGAGGATGGCGTCGGTGTCGCCGAGCGGATACGTGCCGGACACTCGCAGTGCCGCCACCGCAGGGTCGCAGCGCAGATACCCGCGCCGATAGCGCGAGAGCTCGGCGAGGAACGCGTCGAGCCGCATGTCGATGGCGACGAACATACCGTCGGCCCAGGCGCCGTCACCGTCGGCAAGCGGTGTGACGGCGGCCACGCGCTGCGCCGTGAAACGTGTCTGCTCGCCGGCCTGAACGATCTGCGATGCCTCGGCGTCACCCACTGCTCGAGGCGCGACACGTACGGCACCTTCGAACACCTGCACCTGCGTATCGCCAATCAGGCCAATCGGGCCGATCGCGCCAGTCCCCTGACTCTCCCGACGCACCACGAACCGGGTGCCCAACGGCGTAAGCGAGCCCTGCGCGGTGACGACGACCAGCGCACGCGGCGGAACATGCCCGGCGTCCTTTCCAGTGGTGACCATGATCTCGCCATCGATGAGCGTGATGCGTCGGGTCTCGGCGTTCATCGACCAGCGCACGGCGCTGCGGGTGTTGAGCACGAGCGTCGTGCCATCGGCCAGACGCCACGTGCGGCGCTCGCCCGTCCCCGTGCGCGCGTCGGCGCGCAGGTGCTGCACAGTCGGCGTATCGCTTGCGACCCACGCGCCGGTGCCGACGAACAGCGCGCCCGCAATAGCCTTGATCGCGTGACGACGTCCACGCGAGCGCGGTACCCGAAGCGCGGCTTGCGCCACGGCGGCGCCGAGCGCACCGGACACTCGTTGCAGGCGTCGGTCCGCACCTTCGATATGTCGCCACGCACGCTCGTGCTCCGGATGCGCTTCGCGCCAGCGCGCACAGGCCGCCCGCAGCGTCTCGGTGGCATCGCCGCCGTGCAGCGTGACCCACCACTCGACGGCTTGCTGTGCAACGCCGGCATCGAAGTCGCCAACGGTGGTCGCCCGCCCCGTCATGCCACGTTCATCGCGAAGAAGCACTGCGTGCCGGCGCGCACCAGATGGCGCTTCACCGTGGCGAGCGAGATGTCGAGCTCGGCGGCAATCTCGACATGCGTGAGTCCGTCGAGTTGGGCGAGGAGGAACGCTCGCTTGACGAGCGGCGGCAGTCCGTCGAGGCAGCGATCGATCTCGATCAGCGTCTCGAGCACGATGGCGCGCTCTTCCAGTGACGCGGCGCAGGCTTCGGGTTGTTGCGCCAGCGCTTCGAGGTAAGCGCGTTCGACCGCTTCGCGGCGCCAGTGGTTGTACAGCACGCGTTGGGCGATGGTGGTGAGAAAGGCACGCGGTGACGCCAGCAGGCGAGGCGGATCGCGTTCGAGCAGGCGCACGAACGTGTCATGGGCAAGATCGGCCGCGCGATGCGAGCAGCCGGTCTTGCGATGCAGCCAGCCATGAAGCCAGCCGTGATGGTCGTTGTAGAGTCCCTGCAGCGTGGTCTCACGCGGCAGTGTGTCGTCGGCGGGCATGCGCCCCTCCTGTCCCCGGCCGGGTGCGGCCGGAAGGCTGGGCACCCGCTTTGCAAATGAGAATCGTTCGCAGTATACCAAACGACACCCGGAGGACGGCACATGCTAAAGCCTCGTCATCGCTGCGCGTGGCGCGTATGCGACAACGGTATGGAACTCACTGACATCACGAAATAACGGGAAGCGAAGTAGGCGCGATCGATGAACGCCGCCCGCGTGATGCGGGGAGGGCTGCAGCGCTCCGCTCAAGACGATTGTGTGGCGATGCGGTTCGGCGATCAGCACTACATGCGCAAAGTGTTTCAGCGCCGCTTCGGTGCATCTCCGCAGCAGTACCGCGAGCACTTCGGACAGCCTCAGGCTGACGGCTGCCCGGCACCGGCAGGGCATTGCACCCTCCACGGCTTACCGCCAGTAGGCGAACGCCGCCAGCGCCAGCATCACGACGATCGCGCCGCCGATGCGCGTGGCGATCTGCGCGAACGGCATCAACTCCATGCGATTGGCGGCAGTGAGAATCGCCACGTCGCCGGTGCCGCCCAGCCCGCTGTGCGTGACGTTGACGATGGCCGCTTCCACGGGATACATACCAACGCGCTTCGCCACGAAGAATCCCGTGAGCGCGAGCGACATCACCGTCGAGACGGCGGTCACGATATTGATCCAGTGGAACGCCGTGACGATTTCACCCCAGGGCGTCATCGCGATACTGATGGCGAACATCAGCGGATAGGTGACGGCAGTCGAGAAGAAGCTGTACATGAAACGCGCACCACCCCGCACGCGCGGCGAGACGATTTGCAGGAGCTGCGCGATCACCACGAACACAAGCATCACCACCGGGGCGGGCCAACCGAACCATTGGTGGCTCAACACGCCGAGCAGATAGAGCGCGATGGCCGTGCCCCCGGCTGCCGCCACGCTCGCGGCGTCGAAGCCGTGGACGCTGTCCTGAGCCTGCGGCGCATCGTCGTGCGTTTCGCCCACGGGCGTGACGGTCAACTGTCCGTTACCGGTGAGCTTCGGCTTGCGCGTGCCGACATAGCTCAGCAGCCCGGCGAGACAAATCGCCGAGATGTTGCCGAGCATCGCGGCCGACAGTGCCTGCGCGAAGAGCGGCCCCTGCTCGACGCCAAGAATCTGCGCGTAGCCCGCGGAGAGCGGCAATGCGCCCTCGCCCACTCCGCCCGCCATGATCGGCACGACGATATAGAACAGCGCATGTTTGACGTCCAGACCGAGTGCCGTGCCCACCGCGGTGCCCACGCACGCGGCGACCACCGAACCGCTGGCCAGCGGAATGAAGATGCGCACGAAGCCTTTCACCAGCGTGCGGCGGTCCATGCTCAGCACGCTGCCGACGATAATCGCCGCGATGAACAGATAGAGGAAGTTGGAGCTCTTGGTGAACGTGGTCACCGCCTTGGTCACCGCTGCGGGCATCAGGCCGTAGTACACCATGGCCGACGGGATGAATGCCGCGAAGATCGACGTCGCGCCAATGTGGCGCACCCACGGAATCCGCTTGGCCAGCTCCGCGCAGGTGAAGCCACCCACGGCCACCAGTGCGATGCCCGTGGGCAGATCGGCGGCCAGCTTGCCGTTGTGCGTCATCGCGGCGAGGATGCCGATGAGCGCCAGATAGGTCGGCAGCGGCAACGCGCCGATGCGCACGTCGAATATGGCCCACCAGCGCTCGCGCAGCGACGGCCGGGGGCGGCCTGGCGACTCGTCGGCCACCGGAGCGGCCGCACGCACGGCCTCGGCGCGCGGGGTTGCGGTTTCCATGGATTTGTCTCCGTTCATCTCGTTATATGGACATGGGGGACGCTGACGCCGGCGCGGCGCAGCGTCCGGTTACTGCACGGCCTGCGTCGCGCGCAGAGCCGCGATGTCTTCGTCATTCAGTCCGGCTTCGTGCAGCACGTCGTCGGAGTGCTGCCCGAAGGCGGGTGCGGCGCGCGATGACGCCGCGGCGCCGGTGTCTGTCGACGTCCCGAACCTGATCGGCTGACGAAAGCCGCGATAGCCGCCCACGCCCGGATAGGTG
The DNA here is from genome assembly GCF_000815105.2 of Pandoraea pulmonicola. Taxonomy (NCBI): domain Bacteria; kingdom Pseudomonadati; phylum Pseudomonadota; class Betaproteobacteria; order Burkholderiales; family Burkholderiaceae; genus Pandoraea; species Pandoraea pulmonicola. The sequence goes on from NZ_CP010310.2 coordinate 5,552,116, forward strand.
TAGTGCTGCATCATCGCTTCGGCCTCGACCTGCGGATCGTCGAACATGTCTTCGACGGCGCGCGCGGCGGCACACGGCACGGCGTCGCCGAAGATCGCCTCCCATTCGCGCGCACTGTGCGCCTGCAGGGCGGCGTGCAACCGCGGCACGATCTCGTCGCGATGCTCGGCGCGCTTGCGCACCGAATCGTAGCGACTGTCGGCAGCGAGCGCGGCGAGGCCGGTCTTCTCGCACAACGCCTGCCAGAAGTGCGGCGTATTCGCGGAGATGTACAGATAGCCGTCGCGCGTGGGATGGATGCCCGTGATGCCGCCCGAACGCATGTCGCGGCCAACCTCGCGCGGTTCGCCATCGGCCCAGACCAGACGCGCCGATTGCATGGCCAGTGCACTGCGCAGCAGCGAGACGCTCACGTACTGTCCCCGCCCGCTGCGCTCTCGCGCGAACAGCGCCGACGAGACGCCCGCCGCCACCATCGACGCCGCGTAGTAATCGACCACCGAACCGTACAGAATCTCCGGCGGACCTCCGGGCTTGCCTTGCATGGCACACATGCCGGTCATCGTTTGCAGTACCTGATCGTAGCCGGCCTTGTCCCGGCTCGGCCCCGTCTCGCCGTAGCCCGTCACCGCGCAATAGATCAGACGCGGGTTCACGTCGCGCAGTTGTTCATAGGCGATGCCCAGGCGCGCCGGCACACTCGGGCGGAAGTTGTGAACGAGCACGTCGGCGGTCTCGACCAGGCGTCGCAGGACGTCGAGCGCCGCCGGCTGCTTGAGATCCAGCACGAGGCCGCGCTTGCCGCGATTCACGCCGAGAAAGGCGCGGCTCTCGGCCGCGAGCGTCGACGGATACTTGCGCAGGTTGTCGCCCGCCGGCGGTTCGATCTTGACGACGTCGGCGCCTTGGTCGGCGAGCAACGTGCACCCGTAAGGACCCGCGATGTAGGCGCTCAGGTCGAGCACACGGACCCCCGTCAGCGGGCCGGCGGCCGGTGTGACGTCTGCGGTGGCGGGCGTGGGAGATTCTCGTTTCATTGCGATGTGTCTACTGCCTGAATTTTGCCGGGGCGACCCGGTGCTTGTGCTGGCGCTTTTGTCGGCTTGTACCGGCTTGTGCCGGCCTCCAGCGGCCCTTTCCACGGCGCTCTCCTGCTCACACGGTGGCCAGAACCTCACGCTGCGCGTCGCTCAGCAGCCCCATGCGCTCGGCGTCGCCGACCAGCGCCCTGGCGCGCTCGAGGAAGGGCGCGTCGATCATCTTGCCGTCGACGACATACGCGCCGACGCCATCGCGCCGCGCCGCCCGCGATGCGTCGAGCACACGCACGGCATGGGCGATCTCGTCGTCGGACGGACGGAAGATGTCGTTGGCCAGCGCGATCTGGCTCGGATGGATACAGCTCTTGCCGAGGAAACCGAGCGCCTTGGCGAGTTGCGCCTCCGCGCGAAAACCCGCTTCGTCCTTGATGTTGGCGAAAGCGGAGTCGTAAGCGAAAACGCCTGCCGCGCCGGCCGCCATGCGCAGACCGAACATCGCCTGCGAGATGGCGGCGGTCTCTCGACGGGCCATGCCCAGCGGCTCGAACAAATCGCCCAGGCCGAGCTGCAAGCCGGCAACGCGCGGATGCGCGGACGCGAGTTCCCCGGCGCAGAGCAGCGCCCTGGGCGATTCGATGTTCAGCAGCAGTCGCACCGGCGTGGCGACGCCGTTGGCGCGTTCGGCGCGTTCGATGCGCTCGGCCGCGCGGCGCACGTCGTCGGCGCATTCCGGCTTCGGGAGGTTGATCAGCGCGACACCGCCGCGGACGACGGCATCCACGTCGTCGTCGAAATATTCGGTGTCGAGCGCGTTCACGCGCACGATGAGCTGCTTGGTTTGCGCCTGCGCGGCGGGCAATGCCGCGAGCCAGTCGCGCAGGGTTTCGCGCGCGGCCCGCTTCCGATCCGGGGTGACGGAATCTTCCAGATCGAACGACAGCGCGTCGGCCGCGCTGGCAAGCGCCTTGGCGAACAACTCCGGTCTTGCCGCCGGCACGAACAGTTTGCTTCTCACGTCTCCAGTCCTTCCTTTCTTGTCACTGGAGAGGAGTCTAAGGGCCGTCTTGTTTTAGATAAACTATCCACATCTATCTTGAAAACGTAGAAAAACTATCGTTATGGATACGGCATTTCTGGCAAATCTTCTGCTCGTGGTGGACAGCGGGTCGATGGCGGAGGCGGCACGTCGCATCGGCGTGACGCCGGCGGCCATCGCGCAACAGGTGCAGGCGCTGGAGCGGGAGCTCGGTGTGCCGCTGCTGGTGCGCGCCGGCCGCACGGTCATCCCGACGGAAGCGGGGCGTCGCGTGATCGAGAGGGCACGTGCGCTCGTGCGCGACGCCGCGGACCTCAAGGCGGTGGCGCTCACGGACGAGCCGTCCGGCGAACTGCGCATCGGCACGATCACGACGGCATTGCTCAGCCTGCTGCCCGATGCGCTGGCGGGGTTTTCGAAAGCCTTTCCGCAGGCACAGGTGCTCATTCGTGCAGGAACGTCGATGGAACTGTATGAGACGCTGCAACGCGGCGAACTCGACGTGGCGATCTGCCTGCACCCGCCGTTCGCGTTGCCGAAGGCTTACGACTGGCATTTGCTACGCGAGGAGCCGATCGTGGTGCTGGCGCCGATGGCGTTGGCGGATGTCGATCCGCACACGTTGCTCGCACGCGAGCCGTTCATCCGATACGACCGGTCGCTGGGCGGCGGCAAGCAGGCCGATCAGTACCTGCGCGCGGCGAAGATCGTACCGCACGAGCTGTTCGAACTGAATTCGCTGATGGCCATCGCGATGATGGTGGACCGGGGCCTGGGCGTGTCGCTCGTGCCGGACATCGTCTCACCGCTCACGACGAGCCTCGATATCGTGCGTCTGCCGCTGCCGGCGCCGGTCGAGCGGCGCCGCTTCGGCCTGCTTTGGCACCGCGCTTCGCCACGCGCGCGACTGATCAAAGGGTTGATGACATGTGCCGAGGCAGTGCTGGCGCGCGAGGCGCGCCAGCAGTAGTCTCCGAACGGTGCCCGATCCCCCGCGCCGGCGGCATTTCGAGTCATCGCCGCGCCCGATGCGACGTCCAACGCGCTTCGGCGACGAGCTTCGGGGAGCAACCAACGGACGGGGGCACGCCCCGCCGGACCCGCTTCTCATCCCGCAATCGTCCCCGCCTTCTCATGGAAAACATTTATTGACCGACCGGCCGGTCGGTTTATAATGCGTTCCATATCCCCACATGCCGCGGAGGCCTCCCTCTATGTATACGCAAGCCATCGATCTGGCCGGCAGCAGCCCCAAGGGTGTGCGCGCCCTGAGCGAGGCGGAGCAGCAACAGCAAGCCCGCTTCGACGCGCGCGTCGCCGCCGATCAGAAGATCGAGCCCCAGGACTACATGCCCGCCGAGTACCGCAAGACGCTCGTGCGCCAGATCTCGCAGCACGCACACTCGGAAGTCGTCGGCATGCTGCCCGAAGGCAACTGGATCTCGCGTGCGCCCAGCCTCAAGCGCAAGGCCATCCTGCTCGCGAAGGTGCAGGACGAAGCCGGCCACGGCCTCTACCTGTATTCCGCGGCCGAGACGCTCGGCACCTCGCGCGACCAGATGATCGACGCCCTGCACTCCGGCAAGGCGAAGTACTCCAGCATCTTCAATTACCCCACGCTCACCTGGGCCGACGTCGGCGTGATCGGCTGGCTCGTCGATGGCGCCGCCATCATGAACCAGGTGCCGCTGTGCCGCTGCTCGTACGGCCCGTATGCACGCGCCATGATCCGCGTGTGCAAGGAGGAGTCGTTCCACCAGCGCCAGGGCTTCGATGCACTGCTTTCCATGATGAACGGCACGCAGGCGCAGCGCGACATGGTGCAGGAAGCGGTGAACCGCTGGTGGTGGCCGGTGCTGATGATGTTCGGCCCGAGCGACAAGGACTCGATCCACAGCGCGCAGACCATGAAGTGGGGCATCAAGCGCATCTCGAACGACGATCTGCGCCAGAAGTTCGTGGACGCGGCCGTCGAACAGGCCAAGGTCCTCGGCGTGACCTTCCCCGATCCCGATCTGAAGTGGAACGAAGCGCGCAAGGCGCACGACTACGGCGAGATCGACTGGAGCGAGTTCTGGCGCGTGGTCGGCGGTGAAGGCCCGTGCAACAAGGAACGCCTCGGCACGCGTGTGGCCGCCCACGAAAAGGGCGCCTGGGTGCGCGAAGCCGCCCTCGCCCACGCCGCCAAGCAGCGCCGGCGCGCCGAGAAGCAAGCCGCATAGGTCGAAGCGCCACCGACTTCGGTCGCGCGACCTCACAAGACATCAGGAACGATCATGACGCAAGCAAGCAACAAGGAATGGCCCCTCTGGGAAGTGTTCGTGCGCAGCAAGATGGGTCTCGAGCACAAGCACAGCGGCAGCCTGCACGCCGCCGACGCCGAAATGGCGCTGCGCATGGCGCGCGACGTCTACACGCGCCGCCAGGAAGGCGTGAGCATCTGGGTCGTGCCGTCGGCCGCCATCACGGCTTCGGCACCGGAAGACAAGGCCGAGCTGTTCGATCCGGCCGCCGACAAGATCTACCGCCATCCGACCTTCTACCAACTGCCGGAAGAAGTGAACCACATGTAAGCGGCGGCGCGCCGCCATGCATGGCGCGCCCCATGTGAGACCCAGAACATGAAACCGACGCAGGAACATCTGTCCTATCTGCTGCGCCTCGCCGACAACGCCCTGATCCTCGGTCAGCGCAATGCGGAGTGGTGTGGCCACGGCCCCGTGCTCGAAGAAGACATCGCGCTCACCAACCTGAGCCTCGATCTCATTGGCCAGGCCCGCATGCTGTACCAGCACGCCGCCAAGGTCGAAGCCGAACTCACGGGCGTCACCAAGCAGGAAGACGACTACGCCTTCTGGCGCGACGAATTCGCCTTCCGCAACTGGACGCTCGTCGAACTGCCGCACTACGGCCCGACAGCCGGCACCACGGCCGCCGAACGCGACTACGCCGTGACCATCGTGCGCAATTTCCTGTACTCGGCCCTGATGGTCGAAGTCTGGCAGGCGCTCACGGCGTCGACCGACGCCGAACTGGCCGCCATCGCCGCCAAGTCCGTCAAGGAAACGAACTATCACCTGCACCACGCACGCGACTGGCTCGTGCGCTTCGGCGACGGCACCGAGGAATCGCACCGCCGCGCCCAGGCCGCGCTCGATTACCTGATGCCGTACATGAACGAAGTGTTCAAGGGCGATCCGCTCGAAGAAGCCGTGGCCGCCGCCGGCACGGGCGTTACGATGGTCGAACTGAAGGACGCCTGGCAAGCCACCGTGAACGACGCGCTCGCCGAAGCGACGCTCGACGCGACCAACGCCCCGGTAGGCGGCGCGTTCGAGAGCACGGGCAAGTTCGGTCGCCACTCCGAGCACATGAGCTATCTGCTCGGCGAGATGCAGGGTCTGGCGCGCCAGCACCCCGGCGCAACCTGGTGAGCCACGGCTTGCCACGCACGACATGCCGCCCATGAATCCATTCACCGACTTCGCGGACAAGTCCATGAATCTGCCGCTCACGCCACCCGTTGCGCCCGACGTCCTCACGCCGGCCTCGGAAGCGTCGCTGCCGCTCGCATGGCAAACGCTCGAGTCGGTGCCGGATCCAGAGATTCCGGTCGTGTCGATTCGCGAGCTCGGCATTCTGCGCGACGTGCGCGTCGTCACGCGTGACGACGTCGCGGCCTTCGAGATCGTGATCACGCCCACGTATTCGGGCTGCCCGGCGATGCAGCAGATCGCGGAGGATATCGACGCCGCCATGACGCGCGCCGGCCTCGGTCCATGGCACATCACGACGGTGCTGGCCCCGGCCTGGACGACGGACTGGATCAGCCCCGAGGCGCGCGAGAAGCTGCGCGGCTACGGCATTGCACCGCCCACGGGCGCGCACGCCGTGGCCGTCGACGCACCGCGCAAGATCACGTTCTACGGCCGCCCGAAAGACGGCGTGCCATGCCCGCATTGCGGCTCGACCGAGACCGAAGTGGTGTCGGCGTTCGGTTCGACCGCCTGCAAGGCGCATTACCGTTGCCGCGCGTGCCGCGAGCCGTTCGACTACTTCAAGCCCTATTGATTGATCCGACTGATCCCGCCTCCCCTGCGGGGACGCCGACACCCACCGGTGCCGACGCCCGTAACCCGGCGGCAAGGAAGCCCACGATGACGACCCCGCAATTCCATTCGCTGACCATTCGCGAAATCCGGCCCGAGACCGCCGACGCCATCTCCATCGCCTTCATGGTGCCGGACGCGCTGCGCGACGCCTATCGTTTCACGCAAGGCCAGTTCCTCACGCTCAAGACCGAGATCGAGGGCGAAGAAGCGCGTCGCTCGTACTCGATCTGCGTCGGCGTGCCCGAGTACGAGGCGACGGGCGAACTGCGCGTGGGGATCAAGCGCGTGCCGGGCGGCAAGTTCTCGAACTTCGCCAACGATCAGTTGAAGCCGGGCCAGCAGATCGACGTGATGACGCCGGACGGGCGCTTCTTCACACGGCTGTCCGCCGACAACGCCAAGCACTACGTCGGCTTCGCCGGCGGTTCGGGCATCACGCCGATGCTCGCCCTCATCAAGACGACCCTCGCCGCCGAACCCCGAAGCCAGTTCACGCTCGTGTACGGCAACCGCTCGGTGCCCGCGATCATGTTCGCCGAAGCGCTCGAAGACCTGAAGAACACGTATCTGGGCCGTCTGCGCCTGTATCACGTGCTCTCCGACGAGGCGCAGGAAGTCGAACTGTTCAACGGCCTGCTCGATCGCGAGAAGTGCACCGCGTTCCTCGACACGCTGATTCCGGCGTCGAGCATCGACGAGGCCTTCATCTGCGGTCCCGGCCCGATGATGGACGCCGCCGAAGCCGCGCTGGCCGCCGCCGGTGTCGCCAAGGAGAAGATCCACGTCGAACGTTTCGGCGTGCCGTCGCCGCAAGCGGGCGCGAAGCCGGTCGTCATCACCGACGACACGCCGATGGCAGAACTCGTCGTCGTGATGGACGGCAAGGAGCGTCGCCTGCGTCAGCCGTACGAAGGCCAGAGCATTCTCGACACGGGCCTCGCGGCCGGTCTGTCGCTGCCCTACGCGTGCAAGGGCGGCGTGTGCTGCACGTGCCGCGCCAAGGTGCTCGAAGGCGAAGTGGCCATGGACAAGAACTACACGCTGGAGGACTACGAAGTCGAACAGGGCTTCGTGCTGACATGCCAGGCGCGTCCGCTCACCGAACGTGTGGTGGTGAGCTACGACGAACGTTAAGTCCGTCGGCCGTTGCACCGATCGACGTATATGGACGTATATCGACGTCTCGATCGGGCAGCGGCCTGGCCCCTCGTCGTGGGCGATGGACGGCAGAGTGGCGAGGCCCGGTTCGCCGCCGGACGAAGCCGCCGCGGAGCAGGGCCATCAGCCCGGGATATGCCCGGTTTTATGCCCCGCAACCTCAAACGGATGTTTGCCGCGCGGTGCGAACGTTACGTCAACTCGGCGGGATCGAACGGGAAATCCCGCCAATGCGTCGATTATTGCGGTCATTGCGGGAGCGTCCACCCGAGGTTGCGGGAATACCGTAAACTACCGGCATGAATACCATCCATGTCGTCTGTGGCGATGTTGCCGCGCAGCAGTTGCGCGCGGCGATGGCGCAAGCGCTTCGCGCCGACCCCGTGCTTGTCCTGCGTGACGATCTGGCCATCGGGCCGGTGCGCGAGATCGACGAGAACGAGCGGCAACGGGCGGCTTTCTGGCAACGGGTGGCGCCCGCCGCCGGGCGCGACTACGCGGGCGAACTGCGCGAAGAACTGGCGGCACTGCAGCGTCTGGCCGAAGGCGACAACGCCGTGGTGTGCTGGCATGGCGACAGCGCATCGGATCAACTGACGCTGCGTCGCGTGGCATTCACACTGCGCAACACGCCCGCGAGACTCAACGAGATAGCGCTGCGCGGCAGCGATCTCGCACCATCGGGCGCCGCGTACGGCGTCGATCGCCGCACGAGCGTGGGCATGTACGCACCGGAAATCCTGGCCGAACGTTTTGTCCGTATCGCCCCGATTTCGTTGTTGCGCATCGGCCGCCTGTCGCTGGAGTGGCGTGCGCTCAAGCAAGTGAACACCCAGGTGCGCCGCTGGGTGCACAACACGTTCGAAGGCGCGACGTTCGCGGAGATCGACGACCAGATCCTCACGCTCGCGCCGGTCCCATGGACGCCGATGGCCGCATTCCTCGGCGAAGCGATGCCGCGCATCGAAGGTTTTTTTGCAACCGACAGTTTTCTGCTGTGGCGCTGCCGCGAACTCGGCGCGGCAGGCCGGCTTGCATTGCGCGGCGACACCACGGCGCCCGCCGCGTGCGATCTACGACTGGAGTAACCCCCGTTTATGGCACGTACCAAAGCGCCCGATCACGAATCGCAGCGCGAACAGATTCTCGACGTCGCGGCCGAAGCGTTCGCCCGCGCCAGCTATCCGAGCACCTCGATGTCCGAGCTCGCGGCGGCGTGCGGTACATCGAAGGCGCGGCTGTATCACTATTACGCGAGCAAGGACGCCATCCTGTTCGATCTGCTGGAGCGCTACACCAAGCGCCTGATGCTGATCGTCACCGAAGTGGAGGCGCTCGGTCAGCGTCGCGGGCTGTCGGAGCGCGAAACGTTCCACGAGCTCATCCGCGCGTTTCTCGATGAGTACGAAACCTCCCAGACGCGTCACATCGCGCTGCTCAACGACGTCAAGTTTCTCAACGACGAACAACGCGAAATCGTGCTCAACCGCCAGCGCGACGTCGTGGCGGCGTTTGCCCGCCAGCTCTCGCGCGCCTTTCCGGAGCGCATCGGCAAGCACAATCAGACCGCCCTCACGATGATGCTCTTCGGCATGATCAACTGGACCTTCACATGGCTCAAACCTGGCGGCCGGATGCGCTACCGCGACTTCGCCAACGAAGTCATCGCCGTGCTCGAGCATGGCCTCGCGGCGCCGCTGCCCGAGAGCGGCGAAACGCCGACCACGGAGGCCACGCCGTCACGTGCATGACAAAGTGAGTGCACACAGACATTAAAAAGGGCGAATTTCCGCCCTTTTTTATTGCCTCGCAACAACTCCTCTCTCGCGACAGGTGGCCTGCATATCCTGAAAAGACGCCAATCTTCAGTCACTTAGACGTTTCCCTCCACCGCGGTCGCTCAATAACTAGGGTTTTCACCTATCCAATGAGGTATAATTCTTTTGCGTCGCACAACTCAGTGCACGCACTATAGATTACGCAAGGATTACGTCATGACCGCCCCGAATTCCACGCCTGACGTCGCACGCGCGACGGTTGCCGCCAACGAGCGGTCGAGCGTGCTGATTCGTGAGCTGACGTCCGGCGACGTTCATCGTCTACTGCGCCACTTCCTGGCACTCGGCGAAGAAGACCGTCTGCTGCGTTTTGGCCAGGCCGTCACCGACGACGTGATCACCCGCTACGTCGCCAGCCTCGACTTCGCTCGCGACAGCATCTTTGGCGTCTACGACGACAACCTGGCGCTGGTCGCCGTTGCCCACGTTGCGCAACTGCCCGAAGGCAAGAAGGGCCGCGTGGCGGAGTTCGGCGTTTCGGTGCTGGAGTCGGCCCGTGGCCGCGGCATCGGCTCGCGCCTGTTCGAGCGCGCCGCGATCCATTGCCGCAACAAGCGTGTGGACACGCTCTACATGCACTGCCTGTCGCGCAACGCACGCATGATGCGCATCGCGAAGAAGGCCGGCATGGAAATCAATTTCGCTTACGGCGAAGCCGACGGCTACCTCAGCCTGCCGCCGGCCGACACCCAGTCGATGCTCTCGGAAATGATGCAGGAGCAGGTCGCCGCGTTCGACTACGCCATCAAGCGCCAGCTTCGCAACACTCGCCGTCTCTTCGGCGCGCTCCTGCCGAATCACCGCGCGGCGTGAACAGCCGTCGGCCCGAAGGCCGCGCTCTCGACACCGACCCCGCCGAATCCCCTGAAAGAAGACCCGGCCTTGACCGTGACGCGGTTCAGTTAAACGTGTTCGTTGCGGGTCCGACCAGACGAAGGGCCACGAAACACCGTAAAAAATGCCGCTTCGATTGGCGTCGAAGCGGCATTTTCGCGCTAGCTGAACGGCATTCCGGCCTTGGCCGGTTTTTTTTGTCCCGTCACAATGACGGGGTCGATGAGGTCAAGGCAGCGGCAGTGCCGTCGTCTCCTTCAACTGGTCGAGCACGAAACTCGTTTTGACGTCGACCACGCTGGGGTGCACGAGCAACTGCGATTGCATGAAATTGGAGAAGTGGGCCATGTCGCGCACGTGTACGCGCAGCAGGTAGTCCATGTCACCCGCCATGGCATAGCAGCCGACGACTTCCGGCCAGGTATCGACCACGTTGCGGAAGTGTTCGTTGACCGAGCCGCCCTGCCCGTCGCCGGGGTGCCGCTTGTCGAGGCGAACGTTCACATACGCCAATAGGCCCAGGCCGATGCGCGTCGGTTCGAGCAGCGCTACGTAACCGCGAATGACGCCCGCCTCTTCCAGGCGCCGGATGCGTCGCAGGCAAGGACTCGGCGAGAGACGCACCTGCTCGGCGATTTCGAGATTCGACAGCCGGCCGTTATGCTGCAGCAAGGCAAGAATGCGCCGGTCGATCTTGTCCAATTCCAGTTTTGACATATCTCCCCCTGATATTGAAACTTATGCGCAACATTATTGCGTATAAATTCTCGTATATGGGAAGTTTTGTCAAAAATGACCGGTTACAAGACATTACAGCAAAGTTTCATGGGCGAAGAAAAAGGCGCCAGCCTTGTCGGACGGCGCCCTGGATGTGGAACCGTGACAGTCTGCAATACCGGGGAAGGCGTGAGCGCTTCCCCTCATGCCGACTGCCTGCGGGAGAGAGGATGGCCGGCTTAGCGGCGCTGAAATTCGCGCGGATCGATCGTGCGCTGGTCGAGCGGGCCTTCGTAGCGCTGCGGCGGTTGCGTGGTTCGCTGCTGCGTGATGGGGGTAGGTTGGGCCGTCTTGTCGCGCGCCAGTTCGTCGGCGCGGGCGACGCTCACTTCCAGGGTCAGGAACGAAGCGGAAACCAGCAGGAATTTGGCGATGTTTCGTTGATTCACAGTGACTCCTTCTTGCGTATCGCTTATGACTAAAAATGCACAATGTGCGTCCCCGACATATCGGGTAACGCATTATAGGCATTCTGCCCGGTCCGCTCCTGCCCACCCCGAACCGTTACACGTTGTTACCCGCAGGTCGGAAGGCACCGACATACGTACGGTTCCCGACATATTCGCGACACAATAGCGCCATTTTCGGGTGAAATCTGAAAGACACCATGCGTCGCGATGCCGCAGCGCCCGCGAGTGTCACATTGGGATATCTCCCCCGAATATCAGCCAAGGGTTTACGCCAGCTATATTACGTTTACGTAAACGTCACAATGCTCGTTATACTTCCGCTCGATCCGCAACTCATAGGGCGTGAGCACCGATGTCAGGCAATGCCGCGACACCGGTGCTACCATGAGTCCGACTGGCATAGCATCATGAAAAAAGGCCCCACCGTTCGAGTGGCGTCACATCGTTGAGCATACGAACGAGCGACGAACAAAGGCCGCATTCACCACCGCCGTCCTGCTTCACGAGAGCGGGAGGGTAGGAAGTTTTGGCGATCCCAAAATCAGTGAGAGTGAGGAGCACACCCCCATGAACGCCCCCGTCAATCCGAGCTTGCTGGCCGCGCTGGAGTCGGTCACGCTCGACGACAAATACACGCTCGAGCGCGGTCGCGCTTACATGAGCGGCATCCAGGCACTGGTTCGACTACCGATGCTGCAGCAGGCGCGCGACGCCGCCGCCGGGCTGAACACCGCGGGCTTCATTTCGGGCTATCGCGGCTCGCCGCTGGGTGGCCTGGATCTCTCGCTATGGAAAGCCAAGCAGCATCTCGCAGGTCATAACATCGTCTTCCAGCCGGGGCTGAACGAAGACCTCGCCGCCACCGCCGTGTGGGGCTCGCAACAAGTCAATCTGTATCCCGCCAAGTTCGACGGCGTGTTCTCCATGTGGTACGGCAAGGGCCCTGGCGTCGACCGCTCGATGGACGTGCTCAAGCACGCCAACTCGGCCGGCTCGTCCAAACACGGCGGCGTGCTCGTGCTCGCCGGCGATGACCACGCCGCCAAATCCTCCACGCTCGCGCACCAGTCGGAACACGTCTTCAAGGCGGCCGGCATTCCCGTGCTGTATCCGTCGAACGTGCAGGAGTATCTCGATTACGGTCTGCACGGCTGGGCGATGAGCCGTTATTCGGGTCTGTGGGTCGCCATGAAGTGCGTGACCGACGTGGTCGAATCGTCGGCCTCGGTAATGATCGATCCGCACAATGTCGACATCCGCCTGCCGGACGACTTCGTCATGCCGCCGGACGGCCTGAACATCCGCTGGCCCGATCCGCCGCTGGTGCAGGAAGCGCGTCTGCTCGACTACAAGTGGTACGCGGGCCTCGCTTACGTGCGCGCCAACAAACTCGATCGCGTGATGATCGATTCGCCCAATGCGCGCTTCGGCATCATGACGGGCGGCAAGGCGTATCTCGACGTCTGTCAGGCGCTCGCCGATCTCGGGCTCGACGAAGCCACCTGCCAGCGCATCGGCATCCGTCTGTACAAGGTGGGCTGTGTGTGGCCGCTCGAAGCGCAGGGCGCGCGCGCGTTCGCACAGGGTCTGCAGGAAATCCTGGTGGTCGAGGAAAAGCGTCAGATCCTCGAATACGCCATCAAGGAAGAGTTGTACAACTGGCGCGACGACGTGCGTCCGCGCGTGTACGGCAAGTTCGACGAAAAGGACGGCGCCGGCGGCGAATGGTCGGTGCCGATGGCCAACTGGCTGCTGCCCGCCCACTACGAGCTCTCGCCGGCGCTGATCGCCAAGGCCATCGCCACGCGTCTGGAAAAGTTCGAACTGCCGAGCGACGTGCGCGAGCGCATCGCCGCCCGTCTGCGCGTGATCGATGCCAAGGAGCAGGCGCTCACCAAGCCGCGCGTGGCCGTGGAGCGCAAGCCGTGGTTCTGCTCGGGTTGTCCGCACAACACGTCGACCAATGTGCCCGAAGGCTCGCGCGCAATCGCGGGTATCGGCTGCCACTACATGACGGTGTGGATGGATCGCCGTACCGACACCTTCTCGCAAATGGGTGGCGAAGGCGTGCCCTGGATCGGCCAGGCGCCGTTCTCCGCCGACGAGCACATCTTCGCGAACCTCGGCGACGGCACGTATTTCCACTCGGGTCTGCTCGCCATCCGGGCGGCGATCTCGTCGAACGTCAACATCACCTACAAGATCCTGTACAACGATGCGGTCGCCATGACCGGCGGCCAACCCGTCGACGGCACGCTCACCGTGCCCCAGATCGTGGCGCAGGTCGCGGCCGAAGGCGCGGCGAAGATCGTCATCGTGACTGACGAACCGGAAAAGTACGAAGGCGTAAAGCTCGTGGGCGACGTGCCCATCCATCACCGCAACGAACTCGATCGCGTTCAGCGCGAACTGCGGCTGGTCAAGGGCACCTCGATCCTGATCTACGACCAGACCTGCGCCACCGAGAAGCGCCGCCGTCGCAAGCGCGGGGCGTACCCCGATCCGGCCAAGCGGGTGGTCATCAACGAGTCCGTGTGCGAAGGCTGCGGCGATTGCTCGGTGAAGTCAAACTGCCTGTCGGTCGAACCGCTCGAGACGGAATTCGGCACGAAGCGTCAGATCAACCAGTCGACGTGCAACAAGGACTTCTCGTGCCTGAACGGCTTCTGCCCGAGCTTCGTGACGGTCGAAGGCGGTCAACTGCGCAAGCCGAAGACGGCGCAGGTCGACAGCAGCAACCTGCCGCCGCTGCCCGAGCCGGCACTGCCTGCCATCGCGCGTCCGTATGGCATTCTCGTCACCGGCGTGGGCGGTACAGGCGTCGTGACCATCGGCGGGCTGCTGGGCATGGCCGCACACCTCGAGAACAAGGGCGTCACGACGCTCGACGTGACCGGCCTCGCGCAAAAGGGCGGCGCGGTGACGAGCCACGTGCAGATCGCGCTCCAGCCCGAAGACATTCACGCCACGCGTATCGCCATGGGCGACGCCCGCGTGGTGATCGGTTGCGACGCGATCACCACGGCCAGCGACGACACCCTCTCGCGCGTGCAGCATGGCGTGACGAACATCGTGGTCAACAGCGCGCACACGCCGACAGCCGAGTTCATCCGCAACCCGAACTGGCGCTTCCCCGGCGCAAGCACGGAGAACGACATCCGCGCGGCGGCGGGGGAGAATGTCGACTTCGTCGACGCGAACCATCTCGCGCTGCGACTGCTCGGCGACACGATCTACACGAACCCGTTCGTGCTCGGCTACGCCTGGCAGAAGGGTTGGGTGCCGCTCTCGCATGCCGCGCTCACGCGCGCCATCGAACTCAACGGCGTGTCGATCGAGAAGAACAAGCAGGCCTTCGAGTGGGGACGTCGTGCCGCTCACGATCTGGCCAGCGTGCGCCAGCTCGCCGCGCAGAACGAAGCGCCCGAGACGTCCGCGACCGGTGGCAAGCTGATCACGCTGCACACGCCGCGCGCACTCGATATGCTGATCCAGCGCCGCTACGACCAGCTCGTGGCGTATCAGGATCGCGCGTACGCCGAGCGCTTCAAGCAGACGGTCGATCGCGTGCGCGCCGCCGAGACGCCGCTCACGCAGGAAGGCGCGCAAATGCCGCTCACCGAAGCCGTCGCACGTGCGCTCTACAAGCTCATGGCGTACAAGGACGAGTACGAAGTGGCGCGTCTGTACACCGATCCGGCGTTCATGAAGAAGCTGAACGAGCAGTTCGAAGGCGACTTCACGCTGCGCTTCCATCTCGCACCGCCGTCGCTCGCCAAGCACGACGACAAGGGACACCTCGTCAAGAAGGCGTACGGCCCATGGATGATGAAGGCGTTCCGCGTGCTGGCCAAACTCAAGGGCCTGCGCGGCGGCGCGTTCGACGTCTTCGGTCGTACGGAAGAGCGTCGCACCGAGCGTGCGCTGATCGGCGAGTACGAGGCGCTGGTGAACGAACTGCTGTCCGGTCTGAACGAGCACAACGTGTCGCTCGCCATGCAACTGGCCGAGCTGCCGCAGGAGATCCGCGGCTACGGTCACGTGAAGGAGCAGAACCTCGCCGCCACCCGCATCAAGTGGACGAAGCTGCTCGCGCAATGGCGCGAAGGCGGCTCGCACCGCGCCGCGGCATGATGTGCATGAGGTTGCGGACAGCGCACTGGCGCTGAGCGCCGGGCACCGTACCCTCGATAAAAATCCCGCCAGTGCGAAAGCGACTGGCGGGATTTTTCATCCGCTGTCCGGCCGCGATGCACGCCGATCCGTCGATCGGCGGCGCCACGACCCGAACATCAACGGCTGACGTTGGCGGCGGCCACCGCGGTCATGTTGATGATACGTCGCACGGTCGCGGCCGGCGTCAGGATGTGAACCGGCTTGGCGCAGCCGAGCAGGAACGGGCCGACCGTCACGCCTTCGCCGCCCGTCATCTTGAGCAGGTTGTACGTAATGTTGGCGGCTTCCACGTTCGGCATGACGAGCAGGTTCGCCTCGCCCGACAGACGCGAGGCCGGATAGGCCGCGCGACGCACCGCTTCGGACAGCGCGGCATCGCCGTGCATTTCGCCGTCGACTTCCAGTTCCGGCGCACGCGCGGCCAGCAGCTCGGCCGCACGCGCCATGCGCTGCGCCGATGCCGACTTCACGCTGCCGAAGTTCGAGTTCGAGAGCAGCGCCACCTTCGGTGCAATGCCGAAGCGCTCGATTTCCTTCGCGGCCAGCACCGTCATCTCGGCGAGCTGCTCCGAGGTCGGCGTCTCGTTCACGTACGTGTCGCTGATGAACAGGTTGCGCTTCTCGAGCATCAACAGGTTCATGGCGGCGTAGTTCTCGACGCCGGCGGCGCGGCCAAGCACTTGATCGACCACGTCGAGATGACGATGGTACGTATCGATCATGCCGCAGATCATGCCGTCGGCTTCGCCCAGACGCACGAGGATCGCGCCGATGAGCGTGTTGTCCTTGCGCATGGCCGCCTTGGCGACCTCCGGCGTGACACCATGGCGGGCGCCGAGGTTGTGATATTCCTGCCAGCAACGCTGATAGCGCGAGTCGTCTTCCGGATTGACGATTTCGAAGTCGACGCCCGGCTTGAGCTTCGAGCCGATCTTCTGCAGGCGCATCTCGACCACGGCCGGACGGCCGATGATGATCGGCTTGGCGATACGCTCGGCGAGCACGAATTGCGCGGCGCGCAGCACGCGCTCGTCTTCGCCCTCGGCGAACACGATGCGTGCGGCGTCGTTACCGAAGCGTGCGCGCGCGGCGGCGAACACCGGGCGCATGATGAAGCCCGTGCGATACACGGTCGTGCCGAGTTGCTCGCGATAGGCGTCCATGTCCTGAATCGGACGCGTGGCCACTCCCGAATCCATCGCGGCTTGCGCCACGGCCGGCGCGATCTTCATGATCAGGCGCGGATCGAACGGCTTGGGAATGATGTATTCCGGACCGAATTCGAGCGACTGGCCCTCGTAGGCGCGCGCGACTTCTTCGCTCTGCTCCTCTTCCTGCGCGAGTTCGGCGATGGCGCGCACGGTGGCGAGCTTCATCTCCTCGGTGATGGTGGTCGCACCGACGTCGAGCGCGCCACGGAAGATGAACGGGAAGCACAGCACGTTGTTGACCTGGTTCGGATAGTCCGAACGGCCCGTCGCGATGATGCAGTCCGGACGCGCCGCCTTGGCGACTTCCGGACGAATTTCCGGTTCCGGGTTGGCGAGCGCCAGAATCAACGGACGCGGGCCCATGGTCTTGACCATGTCGGCGCTCAGCACACCGGCGGTCGAGCAGCCGAGGAAGACGTCGGCGCCGTTCGAAGCGTCGGCCAGCGTGCGAGCTTCGGTGGCCACGGCATAGCGCGCCTTGCTTTCGTCGAGCTTGTCGCGGCCGCTGTGGATCACGCCCTTCGAATCGAGAACGAGGATGTTCTCTTTCTTCAGGCCGAGATTCACGAGCAGGTCCAGACAGGCGATGGCGGCGGCGCCCGCGCCCGAGCACACCAGCTTGACCTTGGCGATGTCCTTGCCGACGACCTTCAGGCCGTTGAGGATGGCGGCCGACGCAATGATGGCGGTACCGTGCTGATCGTCGTGGAAGACCGGGATCTTCATGCGCTCGCGCAGCTTCTTCTCGATGTAGAAGCACTCGGGCGCCTTGATGTCTTCGAGGTTGATGCCGCCGAGCGTCGGCTCGAGCATGGCGATCGCTTCGACGAGCTTGTCCGGATCGTGTTCGGCGAGTTCGATGTCGAACACGTCGATGCCGGCGAACTTCTTGAACAGGCAGCCCTTGCCTTCCATCACCGGCTTGGCGGCGAGCGGGCCGATGTTACCCAGGCCCAGCACGGCGGTGCCGTTCGTGATCACACCCACGAGGTTGCTGCGCGACGTGTAGCGGTTCGCGGCGAGCGGGTCTTCGGCGATGGCCTCGCAGGCGTACGCGACGCCCGGCGAATAGGCCAGCGACAGATCGATCTGGTTCGACAGCGGCTTGGTCGGCGTCACCGAGATTTTGCCCGGACGCGGATTCTCGTGGTACGCCAGGGCGCTTTGTTTCAGTTGTTCATCCATATCTCGATACCTAAGAACAGGGCGACGGCCGGTCTGTGCCGCATGCGGGCAGCGTGTCGACTCGGCCGTCTTTTGACGGGATCACGGCGGGGAAGAAGCCTTCCGGAGGGATTCGGCGATTGTGTCGTCGACGGAGTTCTTCGCGGCGCGGCGGCGTGATGACCGACGCTTCCCCGGCCCGGAATGTCGCGCTCTCGCGCGTCGGGCCGTGGGACTTGCGGTGCGCCGGACGCACCGCAGGACGCAAAGTGTACACCCTGCGCCGAAAGCCCGATGCCGCGCGCGCAGTATGGCGCGCGTGCGTCCGGGCTGGCCGGCGGCCTTATTGCAGCGCCTCGCCGCGACGCTCGGGGATCAGGAACAGCGTGGCGATGATGTCAAGCACGTAGATGCCCGCGAGAAAGACGAGCGCCAGCTTGAACGAGTACGCTGCCGCGAGGGCGCCCACGGTGAGCGGGCCGAAGCCGCCCACGGCGCGGCCGATATTGAACAGCACGTTTTGCGCGGTGGCCCGGGCCGCCGTCGGATACAGCTCGGAGATGAGCGCGCCGTAGCCACCGATCATGCCGTTCACGAACAGCCCCATCACCGCACCGCCGACGAGCAGCGCGAACTGCGACTGCAGTTGTGCGTACACGAACACCATCACGACCGCGCCGATCTGGTAGCCGATGAAGGTCGGACGACGGCCGACGCGATCGGCCAGGCGCCCGAACAGCCAGATGCCGAACGCCATGCCGAGCACCGTCACCGCCGTCCACATGGCCGACTTGGTGAGCGAGTAGCCGAACGTCTTCGACAGGTAGGACGGCATCCAGATCATCAGGCCGTAGTAACCGAAATTCTGCACCGAGCACAGGATCGCCACGCCGAGGCTCGCGCGCGTGGTCGCGCAGTCCTTGACCAGCAGCTTGAGCGGCGCATGCTCGCGCGGCTGCTTCTGCTGCGCGAGGAACATCTCCGGCTCGCCGAGCGTGCGACGCATGACGAACGACACCACGGCGGGCAGCAGGCCGACGGCAAACATGCCGCGCCAGCCGATGACCGGCAACAGCACCGGCGTGAGCAGCGCGGCGGCGAGCACGCCCGCCTGCCACCCCAGCCCCACGAACGACGACGCCCGCGCCCGACGGGCCGGTGCGCACGCCTCGGCGGCCAGCGCCATACCGATGCCGAATTCGCCGCCCAGGCCTATGCCGGCAATCGTGCGGTACGCGAGCAGATCCCAGTAGCCCTGCGCGAGCGCGCACATGCCGGTGAACACGGCGAAGACCAGGATCGTCCACGACAGCACGCGCACACGACCGTAGCGATCCGAGAGCATGCCGAAGACGATGCCGCCCACGACCGCACCGACGAGCGTCCAGGTCACGAGCGCGCCGGATTGCGCGCTGGTGAGCGCGAGGTCGGCTGCGATGGCCGGCAGGATGAAGCCGAGGATCAGCAGATCGAAGCCGTCCATGGCATAGCCGATGGCGGAGGCCCACAGGGCGCGGTTCGCGTAGGCGTTGTCTTGCGGCACACCGGCGAGCGGTGAAGCGGCAAGCGAGGGCGAGGAATCGTTAGGCATGAGCACGTCCGACGGGGCTGAAATTCGGCGAGAGTGTATGCCTGTCATAAAGGCTCGGCAACTATCTCTTTTTTTGGACTCATCTGTCGTCGGCAGATTTTCATATGCGCTGTGCGGGCACTCTTTGCGTATTCCGCGCTCGAAAAATATACGCTAAGTGCATAATTGCCCGTGCATCTGCTCAAACTTGTGGCATAATTCGCGTTCAAGCGCCGGGCTGTCGCCGCAGCACGCACCGACCGGCCGACTTGCTCAGCCGTTCTGCCGTGGCGCCCCCATGCCGCGGCGGTGCGCTGACCGACCCATGACTCCTGGTTGTACGCCGCGCGGCGGGCAGCCAAGCAAAGGAACCGCATCATGATTGGCATCGACCGCCAGGCGATTTCCGACATCACCGCCAAGATCCTGCTCGAAGTGGGCGCGGTGCATTTCAACGCCGAGAAGCCGTACATCTTCACCTCGGGCTGGGCCAGCCCGGTCTACACCGACTGCCGCAAGCTGATCTCGTACCCGCGCGTGCGTCGCACGCTGATGGACTTCGCCGAGGCCGTCATCATTCAGGACGTCGGCTGCGAGCAGTTCGACACGGTGGCCGGCGGCGAGACCGCGGGCATTCCGTTCGCCGCCTGGATCGCCGACAAGCTGATGCTGCCGATGCAGTACGTGCGCAAGAAGCCGAAGGGTTTCGGCCGCAATGCGCAGATCGAGGGGGATTTGCCGGAAGGCTCGCGCGTGCTGCTCGTCGAGGATCTGACGACCGACGGCCGCAGCAAGATCAACTTCTGCAAGGCGCTGCGCGAAGCCGGTGCGAAGGTCAATCACGTGTTCGTGATCTTCCACTACGACATCTTCCCGGAGAGCCGTCAGGTGCTCAAGGACATCGACGTGCAACTGCACTCGCTGGCCACGTGGTGGGACGTGCTGCGCGTTGCCAAGCAACAGAACCACTTCGACACGAAGACGCTCGACGAAGTCGAGAAATTCCTGCACGCACCGGCCGAGTGGTCGGGCGCGCACGGCGGCGCCACGTCCTTCCCGAAGGACTGAGTTCCGTGGCAGTATTCGCTTGAGAGGCGAGATGTGGCCGAACGGCCGGCTTGAAAAGGCCGGCCGTTTTTTCATCCGCCCGCATCCATCGTCACAATTCGCACGATCCGGGAGGAGAGTCGCCCATGGTTGCTTCGGTCGTCGCCATCAGTATCGGCGCCGCACTCGGCGCGCTGCTGCGCTGGGTGCTCAACGTGCAATTCAACGCGCTACTGCCCACGCTTCCGCTCGGCACCCTCGCCGCGAACCTCGGCGGCGGCTATCTCATCGGCATCGCCGTGGCCGTCTTCAGCCACGTGCCGTCGCTGCCCGTCGAGTGGCGCCTGTTCATCATCACCGGCTTTCTCGGTGGCCTCACCACCTTCTCCACGTTCTCCGCCGAAGTCACCGAACTGCTGCGCGAAGGACAGATCGGCTGGGCATCGCTGATCGTCGTCACGCACGTCGGCGGCTCGCTGATCATGACGCTGCTCGGCATGGCCAGCGGCACGCTGCTCGTGAACTGGCTGCGTCCGGTAGCCTGAATCTTCCGACGACGGCGCACCGGTTACGGCAGCAGCATCACGAGCTTGACGTCGTCATGGCCGGACAGGCGAAACGTGACCTGCGCGAAATCGATGTCGCCCCGCACCGGGTGATGGAAGCCCCGCCGCCCGCCTTCGCGCTCCACGACATCCTGTTGCGACCACAGCGCCGCGAAGACGCGGCTCTCGCGTTGCAGGGCATCGGTGAGCGCGCGCACCGGCGTGTCGTCGAGATACGCGCTGCACTCCGCCCGAAATTCCGCCACCACGCGTCGCGCGCGGCTGTCCCAATCCCGGATCAGCGCTCGCGCGCCGACGTCGAGAAAGATGTAGCGCATCAGGTTCTTCGCGCCAGGGGTGTCGAGCCAGCCGCGAAAGATGTCTGCCGCGGCGTCGTTCCACGCGAGCACGTCCCAGCACCGGTCGAGCGCATACGCAGGCGCGGCCACGGCCGCGACAGCCGCCTGCACCTGCGCCGCCGCGTGATGCGGCAACGGCTCGGCGCCACGCTCCGGGTCGCGCCGGCCGGCGAGTTCGAACAGATACGCCCGCTCGGCGCGCGAGAGGCGCAGGGCACTCGCCACTGCCGCCAGCGCACCCGCTGAGATCGACACCTCGCGCGCCTGCTCGATCCACGTGTACCAGGTAGCCGACAGGCCGCACAACTGCGCCACCTCTTCACGGCGCAGGCCAGGGGTGCGGCGACGCCCGATCGGCGGTAGCCCGACGGCGGCCGGTGTGAGCCGCTCGCGATGCGCGCGCAGGAAGTCGCCGAGCGCGCGACGCTGGCTCGCGGCGCCGCGCGCGTCGTCGGCGGGTGCGTCGTCCAGACGTGCAACGTCGGTTTGCAGGATAGGGGTAGTTTTCATACCAGGATAAATGCGTAACTTGTACCGGTATCGACGAGCCATTATCGTGACACTCGTCGACATCGTGCAAGCCCCGATTGGTGCACGACATCCGCACCTGCTGCGCGCCGCGCCCCCACAAACGAAGGAGACTTTCCGTGAGCGATTCCCAACGTCCAGCGTCGTCCGCCGTCGACGCCCATCAAGCCCACAATACCGTCGTCACCGGCCAGTTCGGCCCGCAGGCGTCGGCCTATCTGACGAGCGCCAATCATGCGCAGGGTGCCGATCTGGAGCAACTCGCCGCCATCGCCCGGGCTCACCCCGGCGCCCAGGTGCTCGACCTCGGCTGCGGCGCGGGCCACGTGAGCTTCTTCGCTGCTCCGCACGTCGCGCGCGTGGTGGCCTACGACCTGTCGTCTGACATGCTCGGTGTGGTGGCCGCCGAAGCGGCCAAGCGCGGGCTCGCGAACGTCGTCACGCAACTGGGCGCGGCCGAATCGCTGCCATTCGAAGACGCCAGCTTCGATCTCGTCTTCAGCCGCTACAGCGCGCATCACTGGGCGGACGTGGGCGCCGCGTTGCGCGAAATGCGCCGCGTGCTCAAGCCGGGCGGGCGCGTGGCGATCTGCGACGTCGCCTCGACCGGGCAACCGCTCTTCGACACGTATCTGCAAGCGGTCGAAGTCCTGCGCGACACCTCGCACGTGCGCGACTACTCACTCGGCGAATGGCTGACGATGGCAGCCGGCGCGGGCTTCACGGCGACCTCGCTCACGCCGCGCACGCTGGACCTCGACTTCAGGACGTGGACCGCGCGCATGCGCACGCCCGAGCCGATGCAGGCCGCCATCCGTGCACTGCAGACGGCGATGGCCGACGACGTGCGTCGGCATTTCAGGATCCAGCCGGACGGTTCGTTCACGCTCGACACGTTCACGCTCGAACTCGTCGCCGGCTGACGCTACCTGGGCCGGGTAGACCGGGCGACGCCATCGCGCGCGCCCGGAGCGCCCCGGTGAGCCGCCCTTCGCGCCTCTTCACCGGAGACAAGCCGCCAGGCGACCCGCGCTGCCACGGAAGGCGCGAACAACGCGGCGGGCGGCTCGATCATGTGCATCACGCGCAGAAATCTCCGATAGACGGCCTCGTCGTGGACGGCCATGGCGAGCAACACTTCCACGTAACGCTGCATGAACCGCGCTTTCCAGTGCGTCATCCCCTGGTTTGCGGTCTGGCGCAGATCGACGCCCGTCGCAAAGATCCAGGCACGCTCGGCGACGCGGGCGAGCGCGCGCTGCAACGCCAGACTGCCGGGCACCTCCCCCGCGCTGCGACGCTCGCGCAGATGCGCGAGATGCGCATCCAGTGCCACGGCACTCAATGCGGCGACCGTCATGCCCTGCCCGTACACCGGGTTGAAACTGCACGCGGCGTCGCCGAGCACCGCGAAGCCGGCGGGCCATGCCGCCATCTCGTCGAAGTGGCGCAGGCGATTTTCGGTGCGACGGAATCGCCGAATCGGCGATACGGGTTCGGCATGCGCAATCGCGTCGTGGAGCGCGAGCCCGCGCAGGCTGTGCGCGAACGCCAGGAAGCCGGCGTCGTCGCCGGGAGGATAATCACCCCCCGCCCCTGTCAAGGTGACGATCCAGCGATTGCCCTCGATCGGGAAGATCGTGCCGCTGCGCAGGCACTCCGGCGGACGACCGTGAATGACGAGCGCGTCCCAGTCGCGCCAGACCGAGCGCTTCGGCATGCGATAAAGGCGGCTCGAATAGCCGACTCGGGCGTCCACGACCGTCTCCTGCACGGCTTCGAACCCCGCCGCCAGCAACCACGTTGGGGCGCGAGAGCTGCGACCGCTGGCGTCGACGACAAACGCGGCGCCCAGGGTTTCGACGCTGTCCGCACCGCAGCCACCGTCAGCTTCATCGGTATTCGCCGACGATTCGCCGCAACGGCGCCGAACGTTCACGCCGCAAACGCGCCCGAGCACGGGATCGAAGTGCAGGCCCGTGACGTCGCGCCCGGTCAATACGCTGACTCGCGCGTGCGCGAGCACCCGTCGACGCACTTCGAATTCGAGTAGATCGCGGCTCGTCGACCACGTGACGAAGCCCTCTTCGGCGCGCGCCAGCCATCCCGCGGGCCCTAGCCAGCGCACCGAGCGATACCAGTCCAACGGCACCGCGCCGGCGTCGAGCAACGTCTGGCCAAGATCGGGAAACAACGCCTCGAGCGTCTTGCGGCCACGCATCAGCAGTTGGTGAACATAGTGCCCTTGAGGAACCCCGGCCCTCGGCCCGGGGGCATCGCCAAGGCGGTCGCGCTCCACGAGCAGCACTTCATCGAAATGCCCAGCCAGAACATGCGCCGCGAAAAGGCCCGCCATGCCGGCGCCGATCACGATGGCGCGCCCGGTGGCGTCCCGTGGCGCGGTGCGGACGATCCTGGCTTGTGTGGGTTCAAGCGTCACGATGGACCTCCCATTATCGGAACCATCGATTCAGCGGGCTCGACGAAGGCGGCACCTCGATCCGATGCGCGATCTGCCGATGGAATTCCGGCAGACGGCTCCAATGCATGCCGGGCCGTACGTGATGGGCCAGGTGATAGCCGTTGTTGAAGAACACCCGGTTGAGCCAACGATGCGTCTTGGTGTGCGATGCCTTGAACGGATCGGTGCCATGGAGATCGATATGATCGTCGTACGTCAGTTGAATGAAGTTGAGCCAGACGAGAACGATCGGCGCGACGAAAAACAGAAGTGCGTTGCGCGGGTCGTGATAGAACAGTGCCGCCACGACGACGACGCTGGCGGCCACCTGCCAGAGACAACGCCGCCGCAGATGCCGGCAGGTGCGGCCGATGCGCAGCACGTGATAGTCATACGTCAGGAAATAGTGCGCGACGTAGACGAGTCTCGACATCTTTCGTCCGCCTGCGTCGATCCACCGCGACGGATCGCGCTCCGGTTCCATGTAATGCAGGTGATGCCCCCGACTGTGGTGCAGACGGAACTTCGCGGCGTACATGCCGGTTTGCAGGAACATCACCAGTTCGATGGTCCGGTTGCCCCACACGTTCGAGAACATGCCGACATGCGACTGATTGTGCACCGCGGTCGACACGGCGATCTGCGGCAGCAGCAGCAATACGGCACACGCGATCGCCGTGCGCAGGTCCCGGATGCAGAAGTAGGCCGTCCACTGCAACGCCGCCGTCCCCGCCACAAGGGCGAGCGGGGCGAGATCCTGTGAGTAGCGTAGGCCCAGGAAGCGGGCAAGCGATTTCATGATGCCTCCTTGCAGCGCGAAAATGCGGGAGCACGGGGGTGTGGGGGCACTACGGCTCAATGCACATCGCGCGCCTTGCTCGCATGGCGCAGACGGGCAAGCAAGGCCGGCGACGAGAAGCTCCAGTGCGCATTCATCGTGCCGAGCGTGCGGCCCGACTGCAGCCACTCGCTCCTGCACGCCAGCGACGACAGACGCTCATGGCGGTAGGCTTTCTCGACGATCACGAGCCGCACGGCGAGCGGCGCGTGCAGTTCGGCGAAATGCACGAAGGTGACCTCGAGCGAATCGAGGACGAATGCCAGTTCGTGAGACACGTCGTAGAAACGATGCGAAATCGCCGTGCCGACCTGACGCGTCGCCTCGATCAGCATGAGCCCGGGAACGTGGTCGAGCGGATGCTCGAAGAAGAACCCGTGGTGCGGGTCGATCGCGAGCATCGCCGTGAAGCAGTCGTGGCCGTCCGGCGTCGCGTCGGCCCTGTCGATCGACGCGACGAACACGTTGGCCGGATCGCACTTGTGAACCAGCGCACTATCGAGCCGGGTCGTTATCTCGATGGCGTCCGCCGCGTTGCTGTAGCCGCTTCCGGCATTGCCGGCGACGGCGTCGGGGTGAGTCGCTTGGGGGTCCATGGCAGCTCCAATCAAACGTGTGGAAGCGAAGATCGCGCCGGCAGTTCAATGCCGGACGTTTCCCGACGCGCGGAAGCCGTAGCCGGGGTCGGCGGTGTACCGCGGATGACGTTCGGGAGACGACTGCGCAATGCAAGCCGCCGCCTCCTGCGCCGAGAACATGCAGGCCTCGATCGAGGCGCCGCGCAGGTAATCGCCAGCCAGCGCGAGGCCGTCGATGGCATGGCGGGGATCGCGAAGCAATGCGCGCAACCGGTAGTGATGCGGCGCGTAGGCGCACAGTCCGGGATCGAAGAGATGCGTGACGAACTCGCGGCGATCCTCGCGACCGACCGGGATGTAGCGATTCAAGGTCGCTTCGGCCATGTTCAGCAGGCCCTCGGCGTTCTGCGCCGATAGGCCGCTCTCGCTTCGAGCTGCGTCGATCACGGCGCGCGCCTTGCGGCCACTGAACGTGTAGCGCACCGTATCGAGCCTGTCGATGCCGTAGGCGCCGGCATTGCTCAACGCACAATCCGGGCCGAACGACAGGCCACGCACGGTGGGCGAGAATATCGGCCGACCGTAGGCGGCGACCGCCACGAGCACGGGGAAGTAACGAATTTCATCGAGCGCCGCGGCGAGCAGGGCGTCGTGCTCGCGCAGCAGATCGGCGCTCACGCACGCGGGCGTCGCGAGCACCACGCGATCGTACGCCAGGTGCCGAAGGCGGCCATCGTCATGCCGCGCCAGCACACCCGAGACATGCCCGTTGCGTACCATGAGCTGCTCCACCCGCACATTGCAGCGAACCTGCAGCGGCGCGACCGCGGTGCGAACGAAGGCGCCCATGCCATCCTTGAGCTGGTCGTAGGTATCGAGCCACATGCCAAGGTGTGTGCCGAAATTGCCGAGGTGGATCTCGTCGGGCTCCGCACCGTTCATGCGCACCGACATCGCCCGCACGACGGAACGGCAGAATGCGGCGCTGAAGTACGACGAAATCGGCGAATCGTCGGCGCGACGCGCCAACGCGGCGAACGACGGCCCATCGAGAAAGCGGTTGCGGTCATCGAGCCACACGCGGGCGCACAAGGCGGCCAGACGTATCGCGTCGGCGGGCGGGCAACCCTTGATGTAGGCGAGCGTGCTTTGCAGACGATGCGTGCTGTCGAGCGTAACGATGCGTCCGTTGCGAATGCGCGATGTGTTGATCCCGAACGGCTCGAACGCAAACGATCCCAGTTCTTGCGCCAGCGCGCGAAAGCGCCGATAGCGTCGACCGATATTCTTGCCACCGAGATCGACGCAGTGGCCATCGAGCATCGCGGTCGTCATCCGGCCGCCCGGCGCACCCCGCTGTTCGAGCAATTCGACATGGACGCCCGCCGCGCGCAGGTAGTGTGCCGCCGCGATGCCGGATATGCCGCCGCCAACGACGGCGCAGCTCGGAGTACTCATCATCATTCACCCCCGCATGTTCGAAAGACATGCTCAAAGTACCGTGACGGCGACACGCGAATATCACGACATCCTAAGCATATGCGAAGGCGAAATATCCCTTGAATCTTATGGAGCGTTTACTGATAGTGATCCACCGGAGGCGTGGCAAACGAGCCGCCTTCCGCGACGCATGCCAGGCGCTCGTCGGGATTTCAAAGGAATTTCATGGGGAGTTTCCGGTGGGCACCGGATAGGGTTGTGCAAGCCCACAAACGCAATGAGGCCGGATTCCGCTCAGCGGAATCCGGCCTCCCATCGACGCGTCTGTTCGACGCCGGAAAATCAACTCACCGTGGCACGGACGTTCTCGTTCCGGCGTGTCGAACTTGTCTTGACCTGTCGCTTCGGCGATGGCGCCGGTTATTGAATCCAGAACCCTTCATCGCTCTTTTCGCCGCCCGCATCGCTGCCCTTCTCGCCACTGATGTCGGCCGCGCCAGCGAGCAGCGCCACGTAGTGACGCAACGCCCTCGCCCGCGCTTGCTCATACAACTGCGCCGCGATGCGATCGGCCACGCGCTCGAAGGGCGGCATGCGCCCTTTCACTCGGCGCTCGATGCGTACGACGTGAAAACCGTAGCGCGTGTTGATGAGCCGCGGCACGACGCCGAGCCGCTCGCCGCAGAACAGCACCAGTTCGAACTCCGGCGCACCGCTGCCGCGAGCAAGCATGCCGAGGCTGCCGCCGTCGCGGCCTGACGGACAGTCCGACATGCGCGCCGCGACGGACTCGAACGACGCCGGCTCGGCGAGCACGGCATCGAGCGCCGCCTGCGCACGCCCGAGCGTGGTGGACAGCGGCACGCCGGCAGACAGCGCGAACAGGATGTGACTCGCCTGCACCTTGTCGCCCACACGGAACTGCCCGGCATGATCATGGAAGTAGGCCCGGCATTCGGCCTCGGTCGGGCGTCGCACATGCACGTCGCGCGTGAAGAGCGCATCGATGATCGCGTCATCGCTTGCGCTGTCCACGTCGGTCTCCGCGAGCAATCGCAGATCGCGTACGCGCTGGCGCAGCAACTCGCGGCTCACGAGTGCGTGCCGGGCTGCCGCTTCTGGATCGGCAACGTCTCGATGCCGATCGATCTCATCGGCGACGCGGCGTGCGTCGATGACAATACCGTTGACACTCAAAGACATGACGGACTCCTGCAATACGTTGACTGCGACGCCCCCACATTTCCGCCAGCCCGACCGATCCATCGCCTGCGTTCAGAACTCGTTCTGAATGCGGCGATACGCGCGCGCGAGCTCCACGTTGGTGCGACTCACCGACTCGGAGAACTCGCGCGCGTCGACCGTGACCTTCGGAATGGTCGCGAGATCGGTCTCGCGGCTGATATGCGTGGTCGACGGAATATAGAAGTTCTCGGGAATATCCCGTCCGTCGATCACGCTGTTGTGCCGCACGACCACGCCGTCATGGACGACGCAGTTGAACAGCACCGAATTGAATCCGATGAAAACGTTGTTACCGATGGCGCACGGTCCATGCACGATGGAGCGATGCGCGATGGACGTGTTCTCGCCGATGGCAACGCGTGCACCGTCTTTCGAATGGATCACGACCCCGTCCTGAATATTGGAATTGGCGCCGATCACGATCGGCTCCATCTTGCCGTTCTCGTCGACCTCATCGGCCCGCAACACGGCATAGGGGCCGATGAAGACATTCTCGCCAACGATGATCTGGCCGCACAGA
The DNA here is from genome assembly GCF_000815105.2 of Pandoraea pulmonicola. Taxonomy (NCBI): domain Bacteria; kingdom Pseudomonadati; phylum Pseudomonadota; class Betaproteobacteria; order Burkholderiales; family Burkholderiaceae; genus Pandoraea; species Pandoraea pulmonicola. Next base: position 5,581,003 of record NZ_CP010310.2, read on the forward strand.
ATGGCCGTCGGATCGATGAACGAGCTTTCGTGCACCACGGGGTAGTCCCCGCGCGGATTCTTTCGCAACATTGTGGGATGACTCCAGACCGTTCGCTCGTACGCCGGGCCGAGACAGGGCGTCGCGCGTCTTGCACGAAGCGTCGCTGCCGGGATTGGCCATGTCGGCCACGTCGGAATACGCCCTGTGGGCGAGCGGAGGAAAGGGAACACGGACAGGCACCGTGATGCGGATTCTCTCACCGCCGCGAACGGTATATCGATGTTGTAGGCGATGAGAGGCAGAAAGGCAAATGACCGCGATGACGGCGCGGCCACCCGTTGTGCGCCGCACACACTCGCGCGCGGCGCTGGAAGACGTCAATGCATCGGCCGCGTTGCCGCCGCCTGCGCATCGTTGGCGGTGCCTGTCGGACGACCGCGCCAGTAACCGGCGAGAAGCGAGCCCGAGAGGTTGTGCCAGACCGAGAACAGCGCCCCAGGCAGCGCGGCGAGCGGCGTGAAGTAAAGCTTGCCCAACGTGGCAGCCAACCCCGAATTCTGCATGCCCACTTCGATGGCGAGCGTGCGGCAGATCGATTCGTCGAAGCCGAGCAGGCGTCCGCCCCAGTAGCCGCCGAGCAGCCCCAGGCCGTTGTGCAGCACCACGCCGAACATCACCAGCGGGCCGACGGTCGCGATATTGCCCTGGTTCGCCCCGACCACCGCGCCGATGATCAGCACGATGGCGATCATCGAGACGAGCGGCAGATAGCGCTCGAGCGCCCGCACGACGCCGCCGCAATAGCGGTTGATGAGCAGCCCCGCGCCGATCGGCAACGCCACGATCTGGAGAATCGACAGCAGCATGCCTTCGACGTCCACCGCGATCGATGCATCGACGTACAGTCGTGTGAGCAACGGCGTGGCAAACACCCCCACGAGCGTGGACATCGCGCTGATCGTCACCGACAGGGCCACATCGCCACGCGCGAGGTAGATCATGACGTTCGACGCGGTGCCGCTCGCCACGCTGCCCACGAGCACCATGCCCGCCGTCAGATCGGGCGGCATGTGCAGCACGCGCGCGATGATCCACGCAGCCAGCGGCATGACAAGATAGTGCAGCACCACACCGGCCACGATCGGCGCGGGACGCGTGAAGACGCGTTTGAAGTCGTCGAAAGTGAGGGTTACGCCCATCGCGAACATCACGACGGTCAGCAATGCGGTGACGTGCGGCGTGATGCCGGAGAAACTGCCAGGCGAGAAAAAGGCAAATACGGACAGCAGCAGAGCCCACAACGGGAACAGCCGGGTGACACGGGCGATCATGGAATCCTCGGAAAACGGGCAGGCGGCGCGTGCATGGCCCGGGCCGCCGGGCGCAAAAGCTTAATATTTTACTTATTTTGCGCAGCCCGCCCATCGATGAGCGTTGGCGCGTCATCTGCCACGGTAATTCGCCACCGCGCGCCACGATGGGCGCGATGCCAATGGCGCAACCCACGTTCATCGGAACGTCGAGTTGCGCGCGCATCGTCTTAGTCTCGCTTCGATTTGCCCATCAACAGGGCGCCACCGGCCCCGTCGCGACGTGCGGGACGCGGGCCGCGCTGACCGAAGTCGCCGCGCTCGCCCCCGCCCCCGCCGTTCCCACCGCCTTGCCCGCGCGAGGCATTGTGAGCACCACGGCCCTGCTGCGGCGCACCGTTACCCGGCGTCGCCCGCGCGGGCGTACGCTGCGCATCGCCCGGACGCTTCGGCGCTTGCTGACGCGCGCCTTGTCCGACGGTGCCGGCACGGTTCCCATTTCCAACGTTAGCAACGTTGATGGCATTGTTGCCGTTGCCTGCGTTGCGACCACCGCGTTCGCCCTCGCGACGCGCCTTGCCCGGCTCGCCGCCCTGACGCCCGCCACGGCCGCCCTCACGGGGCTCCCGCGACTCGCGCGGCGTGCGCGGCGACTGCGCGTCGTTGCGAGCGCCTCGGCCACCGCCGGCACCGCGCCCGCCGCCGTTTTGATTCTTGCGGATCGGCTGCGGCACGGCATTCGGATCGGGCTCGAAGCCCGGGATCACTTCGCGCTCGATCGTGCGCTTGATGAGGCGCTCGATCTGCGTGAGCAGCTGGTGCTCGTCGACACACACGAGCGACACCGCCTCGCCGTTGGCGCCCGCGCGACCGGTACGGCCGATACGGTGCACATAATCTTCAGCCACTTCCGGCAAGTCGAAGTTGACGACGTGCGGCAGTTGATCGATGTCGATGCCGCGCGCGGCGATATCGGTCGCCACGAGCACCTGCAACGTGCCGCTCTTGAACTCGGCCAGCGCGCGCGTACGGGCGCCCTGGCTCTTGTTGCCGTGAATGGCGAGGGCCGGGATGCCGCCTTTGGTCAGTTGCTCGGCCAGACGGTTCGCGCCGTGCTTGGTACGCGTAAAGACGAGCACCTGAAACCAGTTGTGCTCGCGCACGAGGTGCTCGAGCAGTTCGCGCTTGCGCTCGCGATCGACCGGGTGAATCTTCTGCGCGACGGTCTCCGCCGTGGTGTTGCGGCGCGCCACTTCGATGAGCGCGGGCGACTTGAGCAGGCCGTCGGCCAGTTGCTTGATCTCGTCCGAGAACGTGGCGGAGAACAGCAGGTTCTGACGCCGCGCCGGCAGCGCGGCGAGCACGCGGCGAATGTCGCGGATGAAGCCCATGTCGAGCATGCGGTCCGCCTCGTCGAGCACGAGGATCTCGACGCTGGACAGATCGACGGTCTTCTGTTGCATGTGATCGAGCAGGCGTCCCGGCGTGGCGACGAGGATGTCCACGCCGCGTGCGAGTTGCTTGACCTGCGGCACCATCGACACACCGCCGAACACCGTCATGGAGCTCAGGCGCAGATACTTGCCGTATTGGGTGACGCTTTCCTCGACCTGCGCGGCCAGCTCACGCGTGGGCGTGAGCACGAGCGCGCGCACCGGGCGCTTGCCGTTGGCGGCCGCCGGACGCTGACGCGAGGACAGCATTTGAAGGATGGGCAGCGTGAAGCCTGCCGTCTTGCCGGTGCCGGTCTGGGCGCCGGCGAGAAGATCGCCGCCTTGCAGGACGGCCGGAATCGCCTGGAGTTGAATCGGGGTCGGGCGGGTGTAGCCAAGCTCAGTGACTGCCCGCAGGATGTCGGCCGACAGGCCGAGCGTTTCAAAAGACATATAAAGACCAATGCGCGGACTCCACGATGTGTGTCCCCGCGCGTTAGATGTTGTTTGTTCTTGATGGAATGCCCGCGTAGGGCGTGCGACGGGCGTCGCGCTCATGTGGGCAACGCGCCGGAAGACGCCGGCAAGACGACCCGCCGGCGAATAACGATTCAAGCGGCTTGGCGGGCAAGGCCGTCGCGGGTACGGCCGTGTCTTGAAGACGCGTAGTTTACCATGCGCCCTTTCCCAAGTCAGTGGGCATCGCTCCACGCCCCGATATATCGGGGCCGACATTGGCCCGGCCAACCGTGCGCCGCCCTGCCTGCCGGCGCGGCGAGCCTTTGGCTGTGCGCTGTGCTTCCGGCGCGGCGCGAGCGCCGAGCCGCTACACTGGCGCCATTGCGTCCTGCGCGCCACGCCCCTCACGACCTCTCCCGTGCGATTCGACCTTACCGATCTGCGTCTTTGCCTGCTGGTCGCCGACGCCGGCAGCATCACCGGCGGCGCCGAGCGCGCCCATCTGACGCTCGCCTCCGCCAGTGCGCGCATTCGCGGTCTGGAAGAGACGCTGGGCGTCGCGCTCTTCATGCGGCACCGCCAGGGCGTCATGCCGACCCCGGCCGGACGCGCCTTGCTCGCCCACGCCCGGCGCGTGCTCGCGCAGATCGACCGGATGCGCGGCGAACTCGGCGAATACGCGGCGGGCCTCAAGGGCAATGTGCGTATCGCGTCCAACACGGTGGCGATGTCCGAATTCCTGCCGGATCTGCTGGGCGCCTTCCTCGCCAAGCATCCCAACGTGGAAATCGCGCTGCGCGAACAGACGAGTCCGGCAGTCGTGCAGGCCGTGCTCGAAGGCGCGGCGGACATCGGCATCGTGTCCGACTGGATCGAACTGACCGGACTGGAGACGGTGCCGTTCCGGCAGGATCGGCTGGTGCTCGTCACGCCGCCGGGCCATGCGCTGGCGGCGCGCCGGGAGGTGCCCTTCATCGACGTGCTCGACAGCGAATTCATCGGCCTGCCCGAGCACAGCGCGCTGGCCGAGCATCTCGACGGTCACGCCCGGCGCGCCGGTCGCTCGCTGCGCTACCGTTTGCGATTGCGCGACTTCGACAGCCTGTGCCGGGCGGTTGCCGCGGGCGCCGCGCTGGGCATCGTGCCCTTGAGCGCCGCCCGGCGCTCGACCGGGCCGCTCGGCCTGGGCGTCGTGTCGCTCGCCGACGCGTGGGCGCTACGCAACCTGGTGCTGTGCGTACGCGAGCGCGACGCGTTGCCCGCCTACGCTCGCCAACTGCTCGACCATCTCGCCGCGAACGACGCTTCGAGCGACGCCGCAAACGAAAACGGCACGACGTGATCGCCGTGCCGTTCTCGAGACGCTGCGTCCGGGACGTTACATCGCAGCAGGCGTCGACTTTTCGCGACCGCGCAGCAGCGCGTACAGAATGATCGCGCCGAACGTGGCGCAACCGATGCCGCCGAGCGAGAAGCTGCCGAACTTCAGCGTGAAGTCGCCGGCGCCGAGCACCAGCGTGACGGCCGCCACGATCAGGTTACGGTTGTCGGAGAAGTCCACCTTGTTCTGCACCCAGATCCGCGCGCCCGCGACCGTGATCAGCCCAAACACGACGATCGACACGCCGCCGAGCACCGGGCCCGGAATCGTCTGGATGACCGCGCCGAACTTCGGCGAGAAGCCGAGCACCAGCGCGATCACCGCGGCAACGGCAAACACCAGCGTCGAGTAGATCTTCGTGACGGCCATCACGCCGATGTTCTCGGCATACGTGGTCACGCCCGTGCCGCCGACGCTGCCCGACACGATAGTCGCGAGCCCGTCGCCGAGGAAGGCACGGCCCATGTAGCGATCGAGATTCTGACCGGTCATGGCGCTCACCGCCTTGATGTGACCGAGATTCTCCGCCACCAGGATGATGGCGATCGGCGCGAGCAGCACCATCGCCTCGGCCTTGAACACCGGTGCGGCGAAGTGCGGCAAGCCGAACCACGCGGCATTGGCCACGATCGAGAAGTCGATCGGCTTGCCCAGCCCCATGCCGTTGGTGAGCAGCGCGTACAGCACGTAGGCGAGCAGCAGGCCCACGAGAATCAGCAGACGCTGCACCATGCCGCGCGCGAACACGGCCACGAGACCCACGCACAGCACCGTCGCCAGCGCCATCCACGTATCGAAACTGCTGGCCGAGACGCCCTTCACCGCCACCGGCGCGAGGTTCAGACCGATCACGGCAACCACGGCGCCCGTCACCACGGGCGGCATGAGCGCTTCGATCCAGCGCGTGCCGACCACCATCACGATCAGCCCGATGACGGCATACGCCACGCCGCAGGCGACGATGCCGCCCAGCGCCACCGAAATGTTCATGTTCGGGCCGCTGCCGGCGTAGCCCGTCACCGAAATGACCAGGCCGATGAAGGCGAAGCTCGAACCGAGGTAGCTGGGCACTCGCCCGCCCACGAGCACGAAGAACAGCAGCGTGCCGATGCCCGACATGAAGATCGCGAGGTTCGGATCGAAGCCCATGAGCAGCGGGGCAAGCACGGTCGAGCCGAACATGGCGACCACGTGCTGCACGCCCATGGCGACGGTCTGCGGCCAGGGCAGGCGCTCGTCAGGCGCGATCACGCGGCCGGCCCGCGTGTCCTGCTGCCGCCATTGCGGGAAATAACCCTCTGCCATATCGATCTTCTCCTGTAGGTATGTCGCGCTGCGTGGTGTCGTGCCGTTTCAGGCGCTGCGGGTCGATGGGAAAACTGGCGGCAGTGTACGGAGGGCGCGTACGGAAGGCAAGGCGAGAAAAAGCCAATGCCGGACGGTGCCGGCATCGGCGTACATGAGCTCGTGGCACGCCGACACCGGGCGCATCGGCGTCGGTGCGCCCACCGGCGTCAGCGCCTGGACGCCGCCTGGAGAATGGCGTCGGCAAGCCCGGCGTAGTTGCCGTCGAAATGATGGCCGCCGGGCATCTTGACGAGTTGCACGCGCCTGGGATCGAGCCCGGGGCAGTTGCTGTCGTCTTCGTCGGCCCCGTAGACGCACATCGCCAGCCCGTCGGGCAGGCGCTCGACCTCGGGACGGATCGGCAGGCCGTTCTGACTCGACATCACCCAGTTGGTCATGCGGAACTCGAAATCCGCCTTCTGCCCCAGCCCCATGAGCACGAGCAGGGCCACGCGATCGCGCACCACGGGCGACAGACGATTGACCATGAACGGCAGCACGTCGGCGCCCTGCGAGTAGCCGATCAGAATCACGCGCTTGCGGCTCCAGCGCGTCTGGTAGAAGCGCATGAGGCGGTCGATGTCGAGTGCGCCGGACGCCGGCGTGCGCGCCGACCAGAAGTACCGCAGCGAATCGACGCCGACCACGGGAATACCGTGCGCCGAGAGCGCGCTTGCCACGTCGCGATCGAGACCGGCCCAACCGCCGTCGCCCGAAAAGAGAATGGCGAACGTGTCCGCCATCTTCGCGGCGGGCTTGCCCGTGGCGGGTACCTCGACGACGGGCAGATCCGCCACCGCCGCCGGGGGACGGGCGGTTCCGGCGACATGATGCGCATTCAGACGGCGAAAGGCGTTCTTGTACTGCGTGAGCCAGCCGGCAAGCACCGGAGTCGATGGTGGCGGTGGTGTAGATGATGCCGAGGCGTCCGGCGACGCCCGCGCCGGGGTCGCGCCCGAGGCGTCCATCGCGCCGAGACTGCCCGCCAGTCCACCGACGAGCCAGTTCGAATTCGGCGTGCGGGCGGCGAAGGCCTGCGCGACATGATCCGGACAGCGCGGCGCCCGCACCGTCGGCTCGGTCGGTCCCCCCACTGGCCCGCCCATCGCGAGCCACGGTGCGCTCATCACCGGTGCGGGCAGCAGACGCATCGGTGCGCCGCCCGCCGTGTGCGTGATGCCGCGGGCAAAATGCACGCCCTCGCCCTGACACAGCGGCTTGCTCATCGGCAGCACCGGACAGAAGTCCACCGACAGCGCGCCTGAGAACGTTTCATTGCCCGCCTGGGCGAGCATCGCGTAGGCGAACGTGCCGCCGACACCGTCGCCCACGAGAATCGGCGGCGTGTAGCCCGGCAGCTTGACGGCGGCCTCGACCCAGCGGCCGAAGTTGTCGAGATCGCCCGCCGCGTACACGCAGGCCACGTCGTCCTTCGTGTAGTTCGCCATCAGGCGAGCCGTGTCGATGCCCGCCACCAATGCGCCGGTGTCGGCCAGCGCACGGGCCATGCGTTCGGCGCGCGGCGTCCAGCCGGTGTCGTCGGAAAAGAAGAGGACCGTCGCGTTGGGTTCGCCCTCCGGACGGAAGATGGGGATGTTCTCGAAACGGCCGTGCGTCATGACCTCCGGTGCGCCGCTGCCCGCACCGCGAAAGGCCACGGCGCCCGCTGCTGCTGCCGCCGCTTGCGCCATGACGGGCGACGGAACGCTTGACGCCACCGCCGGCGGCTGCGCGACCGGCCCCGCCTTGGGGACTGGCGTCAGCGCGCTGGCGCGTTGCCCGGCCAACGCGGCCGTCTGCGCCATGGCGGCGAACGGCGCCATCGTCGCGGCCGCCGCCACCGCGAGCGTGGCGAGCGCCGTGCAACTGACAGCGGCGACGCTCACGCGGCGCTGCCAACGTCGCATGCCGCGACCGGCATCGGCGTTGTGCAAACGCGCAGCCTCGGCGTGCGCCGTCTCATGCCTCGCTATCGTACGTCCCGTCATTTCGTGATCATTCCTTTCCACCCACCGCCCACGAGTGCGGCCACGTCGGCAAGCGTGAGCATCGGCGCGAGTCCGCCCGGCGTCATCAGGTAACGCGCTTCCCACTGGGGATCGAACTTGTCCTTGAAGCTGCGCAGGCCGCGGAAATTATAGAAACGCGCGCCGTGCGCGAACATCATGCGGCCGAAGCGGTGCCAGCGCGGGGCGAGCTGATGCGTCTCCATGCCCGACATCGGCGCCATGCCGAGACCAAAGCGCTGATAGCCCTGGGCCTTGAAGTGCAGCATCAGCTTCGCGAACAGGAAGTCCATCGTACCGGACGGCGCGTCAGGCACCTGACGCATCAGATCGACGCTCGCCTCGATGCGTTGCACGTCGGGGCACATCAGTGTGGCGAACGCCACGAGCCGCTCCTCGCGCCGCACGAGCGCCACCGGCTGACGCGCCACGTAGGCGTCGGCGAACGCGCCGAGAGAGAAGCCCTTCTCGCGCGTGTGCTGCCGTGCGAGCCACGCCTCGGACACGCGCCGCATTTCGGTCAGGTGCGGCGCGACCTCGGTCGCCGGCACGATCTCGAGCGTCAGTCCCTCGCGCTCGCCGCGCGCCACGCCATGCCGCAGATTTGCACGACGCGACCCCTGCAGACTGAACTCCGGCAGGCTCACGAATGCCTCCTCGCCGAGTTTGAAGGCGCGCAGGCCCGCGTCGATATACAGCGGCAACGCTTGCGGGCGAGTCTTGTAGAATGCGGCCCGCCCGCCGTGGGCGTCGGCCAGTTCGATGAAGCGCCAGATCAGCTCGGGCCATTCCTTCTGATCGCCAACCGGGTCGGAGAGCGAGACCCACGAACGGCGATGCTTCGCGTACATGATGAAAGCGTTGCCCGACGGCGAGAACAGGAAGCTCTTGTCGCCCATGAGGGCAAGGCAAGCATCGGCGGCGGGCTGTTTGCGGATGACTTCCTGCGCGCGCGTCAGCTCGTCCTCGCTCGCAGGCACCATCGCTCCGGCGGACTGCCGCAGCAGTTGCCACAGCGACAGGCCGAGTCCGATCACCGCGACCACCATCAGCGCACGCATCGAGCGCGGTGCGTCGCCGTCGAACGTGAATTGCCACCAGAGCTGATTGGCGTATCCCACGCGCCGGTACGACATGAACATCAGCCAGGTGCAAGCGCCGAGCACCGAGAGCACCGCGATGATCCAGCCCGGCTCGAACGTCTGCGTAAACAGCGACGAGCGCCGGTCGAACTGCTTGCGCGAAACGAGCAGCAACGTGGCCAGCACCGCCAGCACGAAGCATTCCGAGAGCGCGATGCCTTTGGGGATCGCCAGCACGGCGGCCACCACCGTCAAGCCGAGCGAGCCCCACCAGGCGGCATCGAGCCGGTGCAGCAGACCGCGCGCGAGGAACAGCATCGCCAGTCCCGCCACGCTGCCCAGCAGGTGCGAGACTTCCACGAGGAAGAGCGGCACGTGGCGCCGCAGGAAGTCTTCGGCGTCGCGCGTCGCGGGCGTCACCCCCGAGATCAGCAGCATCACGCCGGCCACTAGCGTGAGCGCCGCCAGCACGCCCGGGAAGAGCCGTACCGCCGCGCGGCCGATCGGCGCGGCCGGTCCTCGCCGGAGCTCGAACCCCGCCAGCAGACAGGCGGCAAGCATCAACGGCAACAGGTAATAGATGCCGCGATAGAGCACCAGCGCCCCGGCCACCTGGCTCAACGGTGCGTGACCGTTCGTCGCGAGCAGGATCACCGCTTCGAACACGCCAACGCCGCCCGGCACGTGACTGAGCACGCCAAGCGCCATGGCGATCGCATAGAAGACGACGAAGGTCGGCAGGTCCACCACGCCTGCCGGCAACAGGCACCACAGCGCCGCCGCCGCCATGCCCAGGTCCGCCGCCGAGATGAGCAACTGGCGCAACGCCAGACGCAACGGCGGCAACGGCATCGCCCAGCGGCCGAACAGCGCCACCGTGCGCTTGCGCGCGCACAGTACGAGAAACGCGGCGGCGCCCGCGAGCAGCAGTACGGCGAAGGCCTGCAGCAGCCATGCGGGCACCGGCACCAGCGCGGAAACGCGCGATGCACCCCACAACATGCCCAGCGAGCCGAACACCGTCATGCCCAGGCCGAACGCAGCGGCGTTGAAAGCGACCGCCTGGGCGACCTTTGGGGCTTCGACGCCGGCGGCCGCGTACATCCGCATCCGGACGGTGCCACCGGTGAGCACGCCGAGGCCCACCGAATTGCCCAGCGCGTAGGCAATGAACGAGGTGAGTACGACCGTCGAGCGTTTGACCGTCACCCCGGCGAAGCGAAGCCCCGAGATGTCGTAGCCGGTAAGGGCGGCGTAGCTCGCCAGCGTTGCCAGCATGGCAAGGACGAGACGCGTCACCGGCGTGCCATGGATCGCGGCGACGATGTCGTCGTAATGCACGTGGCGCAGCATGTGGTGAAGCGCGTCGAAGACGAAGAGGCCGAGCAGGGCGACGCCCGCCACGATCAGCCAGGGGCGCGCGGCCCCCCACGGAAAGCGCCGGAGCCCGCCGAGCCAACGCGCGGGGGCCGGCAGCGAGTGCCAGGCATCCTGCGCGGCGTCGGGCAGCGCCACGGAGGAAGAAGCATCGGCGGGCCGGCTCGGGCGCGCACGGGAGGGTTCAGTCATGTATCGGTCGATCCTTCGGCCGGCACGACGCCACCTTGGGGACGCCGCCCCCACGGCCTATGGGCGAGTCGGAGCCTGTTCGTGAGATAGCTTACACCCCGATACGTAACAGGTCTTGTCGGTGCGGCGCTGACACCGCACTCCATTTCATCACGCGTGGGACGGCCTCCCGGTTGACCAGCCGGCCCGCTTGCCACAGGCAACTCGGCCCGATGCCTCGATGAACGAGCGAGTACCGAAGGGGGCGTGGCGGCACACCTCTGGCGCTCGCCCCGCAGCACGGGCGAGTCGCGAAACCATTACGCCGGACCATGGTCGACGGGCCGCGATATATGCAATTTAATGTAAAATGCACGGATTTTGCTGGTATTTAAGCGAAGTTTTCCTGAATTTCGATCACTTTTGAAGATTGCCGCAGAGCGGCAAGTGCGCACTCCGAACCGTTCCGACTCCGAAGAGGGTCGATTGGCGGTTCGAAGGATCGTGCGCGGGGGGAATTGATAATGAATGTCGTACGGCACGGCCGTTCGGCAGGGGCACGTCTGAGCGCGTCGTTCGCATGGCGATGGCATTCGCATGCCGTTGCGCGCACTTTGGGTCAATCCGGCGCGCCGCTGCGGCGTGCCGTCCTCACGCTCCTGCTGGGCGTCACCCTCTTGGCGAACGCTGGCTACGCCGTGGCCCAGGCCGTCGCACCGGCCGCTGCCCAACCGGCTTCGTCGGCCTCGTCGGCCTCGTCGGCCAATGCGGCGAGCGTCGTGGTCGCCATGCCGTCGTCGGGTCCGGCCACACCGATCACGCCCGCTGTGCCGATCGGTCAGGCCACTCTCACGCAAGGCGTGGCGCAGCTCAAGGAGCGCTACAACCTCTCGCACGTGTGGCTGCGCACCGAGTCGGACAATGGCGCAATGCTCGAAGCGGCCACGCCCGGCGACGAAGTGCAGCAATTGTTGCCGGTGGCGAGTCTGTCGAAGTCGGTCACGGCCATCGGCATCGCCCTGCTCGTGCAGCGCGGCCAGCTTTCGCTCGACGCCAGGCTCGGCGATCTTCTCGACACCTACGCAAAGCAACACGGCAAGCCGCTGGACCCGACGCTGCGCGAACTGACCGTGCGGCGGCTGCTCGCCCACCGCGCGGGCCTCGCCACCAACGGCTTCAACGATCCCGTCAACGGCCTGTTCAGCGGATTGGCGATCCGGCGCGTGGGCGGCAGCGCCGACTTCTTCAACTATCTCGACGCCGGGGACGCCGGCCATTCGACGGGCAAATCCGACTTCGTCTACTCCAATGTCTCGTACCTGTTGCTCGGGATGGTGATCGAAGCCGTCTCCGGCCAGGACTACAAGACGTTCTGCGAAACACAGATCTTCGCACCGCTCGGCGTGACCGACGCGAAGCTGCCCGACAGTTGGCGGCTGCTCGCGCCGTTCGCGGGATGGCAGATGTCGACGGGTGCGCTGCTCAAGGTATGGCGCGTGTTCGACGTCCGGCGCCCCACGCTGCTCACCGAGAAGACGCTTCGCACGCTGTTGCTCGACAAACAGTCGGGGCCGGTCAACGCCGATCGCGACGTGTATTACACGCTGGGGGTGTTTCTGCTCGCCGGCGCCGGCGAGCGCAGCTACCGGATCAGTCACGACGGCATCGCCGACTTCTTCCGCACGCAATCGACTTACTACACCGTCGTGGAGAAGACCGTGCCGGGTGACAGCTGGGCGCTCGTGGTATCACCGATTCCGTCGCGCGGTCAGTTCGGCGCGATCCAGCGCGACGTGCGCAGGATGATCCGCCAGGCGCGTCTGGTGCCGTAACCTGATGCCGTGAGTTTCGCGGCGCTGGCGCGTCGGTTCGCAACGCCGTCGCTGTGGCGTCTTCGGGATCAGTCGGCCACGGCGCCTTCCGTCGCGGTCGTGGCTTCGGCGCAAGCTGCGCCGTCGATGCCATCGTCACCGCTGTCGCCGAAGTCGCAGACGAAGGTGCCCGCCACGAGCTCGCGCTTCTGTCCTGCCGTGAGCCGCTTGACACGATATTCGGCCCGCGAGGCCGCCGCGCGGTCGGCGAAGGTCAGCGAGAGCAAAATCCGCGACGGAGGATAGGCGCGTGTGAAACGCGCGCCCTTGCCCGCCACGTGAGCGGCATAGCGTGCCTCGACGTCGACGGTGATGCCGGTATAGATGCGTCCGCCGGCACACTCCAGCAGATAGAGAAACCACGGCCTGGGGGGCGCCGTCATAGCTTCGCCCTTTCCTCTCGCGTGAACTCGCGCGGCGAGACGCCGAGCGCACGGCGGAACATCGCCGAGAACGCCGCCGGAGTCGCATAGCCGAGACGTGCCGCCACCATCGCCACCGGCACCCCGCGCACCATCCAGTCGACAGCGCGCGCGAGCCGCACCTGCTGTCGCCACGCGCCGAAGCTCGTCCCCAGCTCCGTGCTGAACAGTCGGGCGAGCGTGCGTTCGGAGGCGCCCACGTCGTCGGCCCATTGCGCGAGCGAACGGTCGTCGTCGGGGTGCTCCATCAGCGCATCGCACAATTGCCTCAAGCGCCGGTCGGCGGGTCGCTTCAGATCCAGCGACGCAGGCGGCGCGACGCGCAGCTCTTCGATCAGAAGGGACGTCGCAAGCGCGTGGCGCGGATCCGACGTGGGCATGCCACTCGCCAGCGCCGCCGCGAGGTCGCGCAGCAACGGCGAGACTTCGAGCACCAGACAGCGATCCGGCGGCAGGGGCGACGCCTCGGGCAACAGGTAGACAGCGTAGAACTGCGCTTCGCCCAGCACGGCCACTTCATGCGGAATGCCCGCCGGCACCCACGCGGCGCGAAACACCGGCGCCACGAGGCTCGACTCGCCCGCCGTGATGCGCAAGCCGCCACGCTGCGGGCAGATGAGCTGCCCCCATTCGTGGCGATGTGGTTCGATGCGCGCATCCGGCGGCGGCGTGCGCAGATGCGCGACGACGGGCACGTCAGGGCTCGGCGCCGTGCGGGGCATGGGAATGTAACGGGGGCGCTCGGCGGGCGCGGAAGCTGAGCGTGGCATGTTCTCGATGGTATTTGTCCTGATCGGGGTGTCGTGCACCGGAACGAGTCGCTAGCATACGATATGCCCGGCGCGATGCAAGCCACCGGCTCCGCCGCCGCAACGCACAACGAGACAGCCCCTGGCCCATCACGACAACGACAAGCGCCATGACCGAATCCCCCTCTCGCGACACCCCCACATCATCGCCTGCCGCCGACTCGCTGCGTCGCGAAGCGTTGCGCGCCCGCCTGGGCGCCCGCTTGCGCACATTGGGCAGCTACGCCGTCTATGCCCTGCTCGCCCTCGCCTTGTGGGCCGCGGGCCACGGTAGCGAAGCGCTTGGCCTCGGGCCGGCGGCGGCGCAGGCCGCGGTGCTGGTGGTGTTTACCATCGGCGCGTGGGCTTTCGGACTGTTCCCCGAACCGATCACGACACTCACGTTCTTCCTGCTCGCCACCCTGCTGCGCGTGGCCAAGCCGGAAGTCATCTTCGCGGGATTCCATTCGGCGGCGTGGTGGCTGGTGTTCGGCGGCACGGTCACCGGCATCGCGGTGCGCACGACAGGACTTGGCTCGCGTCTGGCCGCCACGTTGTTCGATCTCAAGCGACCGACCTACGCGCGCTATGTCGCCTCGGTCATGGTCGCGTGTGTGGGACTGGCGTTCGTGATGCCGTCGACGACCGGGCGCATTCTGCTGCTCATCCCCATCGTGCTGGCGCTCGCCGACCGGATCGGACTGAGCGAGGGACGGCGCGGGCGCACCGGTCTCGTCATGACCGTCGCGGCGGCCAGCTACATGCCGCCCACGACGATCCTGCCGGCCAACATCCCGAACAGCGTGCTGATGGGAGCCGCGGACTCGTTCTACGGCGTCAAGCTGCACTACGCGCCGTATCTGCTGCTGCACTTCCCGGTGCTCGGTGCGCTCAAGGCGGCCATTCTCGTGTGGGTCATCTGTCGCCTGTTCCCCGACGACGGTCCGCTCACGCAGGCCAAGGATGCCGCCCCGCCGCCCTTCACCGCCGATGCGCGACGCCTGTCGGTGCTGCTCGCCCTCGCGCTCGCCGGCTTCGCGACCGATGCGTGGCATGGCATCTCCCCGGCGTGGATCTCCGTGGCGGCGGCCATCGTCTGTCTGCTGCCCGCGGTTCACATCATCTCGCCGAAGACGTTCACCGAGCAGATGCACGTCACGCCGCTCGTCTACGTGGCGGGCTTTCTGGGGGTGGGCGCCGTGGTGGCCGACACCGGCCTCGGCGAAAAGGTGGCGCGGCTGTGTCTGGACGCCATCGGCATGACGCCCGGCACGCCGGTGATCAACGCCGCGTGGCTCGTCGTCATCGGCGCGGCGATCGGACTCGTCGCCACGCTGCCCGGGCTGCCCGCGGTGCTCACACCGCTCGCGGGCCAGCTTTCCAGCGCGAGCGGCCTGCCGCTCTATACCGTGCTGATGCTGCAGGTGCCCGTGTTCTCCACGGTCCTGCTGCCGTACCAGAGTCCGCCGATGATGATCGCGATGCATCTGGGCGGCGTCGGAATGCGCGACGGCACCCGCCTCACCGTCGCCATGACAATCATCACACTCGTGTTCCTGTTCCCGCTCGATTACCTCTGGTGGCGTGTCTTAGGCATGCTTCCTTGAGACCAGACGCCGGCTCGTGCACTCGCGACAGAAGACGAGCCAGCGGTCGCCGTCCTCGTCGCGCCAGCACGCGCCTTCGCGCTCCAGAATGGCCGTGAGCCGCAGGCGGGCTTCGCGAAGACGAATGTCGCTCACGCCGGGCAGGATCATGCCGCGCACGTAGGCGACATGGGGCACCGTGCGAAGCAACTGCCGGATGAGCTGGCAGAAGCGTCGCACGGCATGCTCGCCCGTCATCGTCGTCGTGCCCTGCCGGAAGTCGGTGATCGTGAGCACGACGCCCGATGCGCCCTTGTCCAGCCGGTGGCAGAGCGACAGTTCGGCGTTCTCGATGCGATGCCCCAGCACGATATGGGTGCGCTCGCAGACCTCGGCGCGCGCCGTGAAACGGTGACTCCGAAAGAATGCTGCAACGGCGCGCTCACAGACGGTCATGGCGTATCCACGGTTGGGAAAGGGTTAGCGGATCGCTTCGTAGAGCTTGGCCAGATGCTGCCCGGCCATGCCGTAAAGCTGACGGGAGACGTCGCGCATTTCGGCGCTCGCCGTGTCGATGCGCTGACGCAGACGTTCGTTGGTGCGGCGTGTTTCGTCAGTCAGCGAATTGGCGAATTCCCCGACGACTTCGTTGTCGCGACCACGGTTGGACAGGTCCGCTGCCGCGAACTCGAACGCGGGCTTGCCGAATTGCCCCACGCCGCTCACGACGCCGCCGATCGCCTGCCCGATCTCGAGTTTGTCGCGCAGACCGTAGCGCGCGCCGACCACGCTGCCCCCGAGCGACAGCACTCCCGTGAAGAGCGAGCCGCCCGCCTGGGTCATGGCGGCGTCGTAGTGCTTGCGATTCGCGCGGTACTTCTCGTCGCGTGCCGCCACGCCGCGCGCGAACAGCATCACGTCGTGCCGGGTGCGATAGGCCTGATCGGTGTTGCGCTCGCCGCTGCGAATCTCGATCATGAGTTTCGCGAGCAGCA
Organism: Pandoraea pulmonicola; assembly: GCF_000815105.2. Taxonomy (NCBI): domain Bacteria; kingdom Pseudomonadati; phylum Pseudomonadota; class Betaproteobacteria; order Burkholderiales; family Burkholderiaceae; genus Pandoraea; species Pandoraea pulmonicola. The sequence continues at coordinate 5,597,213 of NZ_CP010310.2, forward strand.
TCAGCGTCACGAGGCCATCCGTTGCCGTCCCCGTTCGCACCGTACTGATGGGCGCCATCGGGCGGGTAGTCTCCGGTTCGCCGTGCGGCTTCGGCACCGGGGTGTTCGAAATTGCCATGTGGGACATCTCAGACTCCGTGTTGTGAAGACGCGGCACGCGCCGCGTCGTTGCGTTCGAAAGCGAGGGACAGGAAGACAGGGTGACGAACCGTCCTCGCCGAATGGCTTGCTCAGGCCATCGACGCCGCGATGCGAATGCGCACGGCGCCCGTTTTCGTCACGGCCTCGCTCGCCGCCTCGGCCACGTCGCTCTGCTGGCCGGCGAGGGCCTCCATACGTCGGGCGGTGCGCTTCTTGTCGTCGCCGTTGAGCTCCATGAGGAATTGCAGCCACGACATCTCGGTCGCGAGATTGCGGGCGTCGAGTTGCAGCTTGGCGCGCTGCATCCCGATGGCACCCGCCGTGATCTCGCGTCCCGCCACCAGACCGCTGCGCAGCACACCCGAGAGCGACCACGTGCCGCGCAGAATGGCGCGACGTCCCTGCGACGCCACCTGCTTGCCGAAGGACTTCGAGACTTCGGCCGCGCCCACCGCCACGCCCTTCGCCAATTGCTTGCCGGTCGAACGCACGACGTTGTCGAATGCGCGCGACACCATCTGCTCCACCATCTGCTGCGTGAACTGCTCGGCCATGCGATTGAAGCCGCGTGCGGCAAGCGTGCGCGCGGTGCGCGTGCCCGATTGCACGAGCGACTGCCCCACCCGCTTGCCGACCTCCGCTCCGACCTGATACGACACTTCGGAGACCACGCGCTTCTTGATCGCGTTGATGGCGGCATCGTCGCCCGCCTTGACGGCCGACGAGAGCGCTTCGCCCGCACCGCCCTTCATGACCCGCGAGGCCGCCTTCGTCACCGAGCGCGACGCCATGAAACCGCGCACGGACATGCCGAAGCTCAAGACCATGCCCAGCGCCTGGAACGCCATCTGCGCGTAACCCCACCGCGCCGCTTCGCGCTCGTAGTACGCGGCGTTCTTCGGATCGACCAGCGCCATCGTCTTCATGAATGCGGCACCCATGCCTGCGATGCCGGCGCCGACGTCGGCCACGCCGCCCGCGATCATCAGCGGATTCATCGTGAGCACGCCGGTCACCACCTTGACCGCGCCGACCACCAGATCCACCGCCGCCGTGATCCAGTCGAAGATCGCGCCGAACACGCCACCCTTGCGCGCCTTGTCGGCGTCGCGCGTCTTGGCCTCCATCTGCTCGCGGAACTTCTGAATGTCCTCCTGGCGCAATCTGTCCTGGCGCTCGGCGAGCAATTCCAACGCCCGCTGGTTCGATTTCGCGGTGTCGCCCATGGCCTGCATCGAGATCATCGAAGCCACCATCACCAACGTGGACGGATCGAGCTCCTCGAGACTCGCGAGATCGGTGACACCGAACTGCGACGGCGGGCGCAACGCGTCGGTCCCCATCGCACTCCCACGGGCATAGAGTCGCTGCAGCAACCGCGCGAAAGCGCCCTCGGCATCCTCCCAGCCAGCGCCCACGGGCGCGTCGGGCAGGAAGTCCTCCGGCAGAAGCCACGCGTCGCGCTCGTCGGCAGGCGCCGACGCTGCCGTGGCAGCACGGTTTGCGCGGTCCGCGTGGTCGGAATGTCCGGCGAGCGGCTCTGCTGCGCCGCCCGTCCATGGCGGGCGGTAGCCCGCTCCCATTGCACCTATCGGAGTCATGTTTTTCCTATTTGCGAAGAAGTTGACAGGGCATCGCGTCGCGAGCGCGCGGAGTGCTCCAGCTTGCGGTACTGCGACTGTCCGGCGCAGAGTCGCAGCGTGGCGTCGCATGCCTTGATCGCGAACGCGTCGTTGCCGACGCTCTGGTAGCTCATCGCCGCGAGATAGGGCGGCCGGGGATCGCTCGCGCGAATCACGCCCGCCTTCGCGAAACACGGCAGCGCCTCGCCGTGCTGTCCCAGGCGCTGGTAGCAAAGCCCCAGACCGAACCAGTCGTCGAACGACCATTGATCGAGCGTGGCAAGCACGAAATAGACGCGCTGCGCGGCTGCGATCTCCCCCTGCGAAAAGCGCTGTCGCGCATACGCTCGCACGCGCGCGAGATCGGCCTCGTCGAGATCCGCCAGCATGCGCAGCGCACCGCCTTGCGCGAAGAAGCGCTGGAAGACGGCCTCGACTTCGCTGGCGGTGACGTCCTGCGCCGGCGCGTTCACGAGCGCATCGACCCGTTGATCTGGTTGAGCTGCTGGCCGCGCGAGCTGATGATCGTGTTGGCCAGCGTCGATACGCCGTTGTACTCCTGCAGGAACTTGTTGATCTCGATCTGCTCGATGGTGCGGCTGTCGGTGGCGGCCTCGCTGCGGCTCTCGGCGGCGGCCTTGAGCGCACGCAGATGATCGGCCCGGTAGTTGCCCGCGCTCCCCGAGGGTTCGACATAGCCGTTCTCCCCAAACTTGTGCGTGCGCTTCTCCCACTGCTGCATCGTTTGCTTCTTGCCCGAATCGTCGATGGTGATTTCCAGATCGTATTTGTCGAAGAACTTCCGGATGCCGTCGCCGACCTTGACGGTCTTCGAAGTATCGGTGCCGACCTGGTTGATCAGCGTCTCGATCTGATTGGCGACGTCGCGTGCTTCGCGACCGTGCGACTGACGCTGGCGCATCGAGTCGATCTTGTCCTTCGCATCACCACCCGCCGCCTGCATCAGCGTGGCGGCATGCGCGAGGAGCAGCGAATGCATGTCGATGGCCCCCCCGTTCGTGAGCGTGCTGTCGGTCGAGGCGGAAGAGGACGGGGAGAAGGCGGAGGTGCCATAGGCGCCGCGGAGTGTGTTGAGCATCGTCATGAGAAAACCTGTAGGCGAAGGAAGTCAGAGGCTGTTCGTGATCCGGCTCATGAGCTCGCGCAGCTTCGCGAGCATCGCGTTGCTGAGCGTGAGCATGTTTTCGTAGCCGGACAGGAACTGTTTGATCTCGATCTGCTCGAGCGTGCTGGACGTGGTGTCGCCGTCGGCCGCGCGTTTGCGGGCCGACGCGACCCAGTCGGTTGCACGTCGATGAAGGTCGTCGATCCGTTCGCTGGCAAACGAAAGCGTCGCCAGCAGCGGGTTATCGGATTCTGTGGACGTTGTGGACGCCGCGGAACCAGCGGACTCGGCGCGGCGGCTGTCCGACGATCTCGCTGCCGCGTCCGCACCAACGTACGGGGACTGGTTGATCATATGGCCCCCTCATGCGCGTGGCGAGCGCGTCGCCAGGGAGCGTCCCGCGGGGCGGTTCGACGGCATGGGCGATGACCACGACGCCGTCTCCGGCGGTGGCGGCGGCGGAGCATCGGCCTTGAGCCGCTCGACAGTGCTCGCGAGCGCCGTGGCCATGCGTGCGATCTCGCGCTCTTCACGCTGAAAGGCCGCGCTTTCCATCAGCGCCTGGAGCCGCGCGAGCTTCTCGTGCGCCTCGGGCGTACGGGACGCCTCGAGTTGCCGGATGTCGGCGAGCAGCGCCTCATACTCCTGCATCTGGCGTTGCAGCCGGCGTCCCGCCAACTGCACCTCGCCACAGGCGCGCTCGTATCGGACGAACAGGTCGTCCCGGGCAGCCTGTGACGCTTCGGCGTGCGGTGGCGAAGCGATCGTGTCGGCGGGGCCGATGGGATCGGGTGTGGGATCGCGTGGGGGTTGTTGCGACGAATCGGACATCTTGGCACCTCCGTACGTGAGCGTCGTCATCTACGACCACGGCATCGTACGGAGGGCTCGCGTGCCCGCCTTTGCAAAGCCAGCCTTCTCTTCCGGGAACCGGTCGCGCTTCAGGTTTCTCCTAGTACGTGGGTCGGTCGACCACCTTGCATTGCACAAGGCGCCCAACGAACGGAGTACCGGCGCGTTGGACACGCCGGCATCTTGCAGTGCGTCACACCGCACCAAACCCACCGCCTCCCGGCGTCTCGACGACGAAAACATCACCCGGTTGCATCTGCGTACGGCCAATGTGGGCCAGCGCTTCGCGCGTGCCATCCACGCGCTCCACGTAATTTGCGCCCAACGCGCCTGCCGCGCCGCCCTGTGCACCGAACGGTGCGTGCACGCGGTTGTTCGACAGGATCGATGCCGTCATCGGCGTGAGGAAGCGGATGCGCCGTACCGCGCCGTTGCCGCCGCGCCAGCGACCCGCGCCGCCCGAGCCGGTTCGAATCCGATGACTCTCGAGCTGTACCGGATAGCGCCATTCCAACACTTCCGGATCGGTCAGGCGCGAGTTCGTCATGTGCGTCTGCACCGCGTCCGCGCCATGGAACCCTTCGCCGGCCCCGCTGCCGCCCGCGATGGTCTCGTAGTACTGGTACGTCTCGTTGCCGAACGTGAAGTTGTTCATCGTGCCCTGGCTCGATGCGACCCGACCCAGCGCACCATAGAGCGCGTTGGTAATGGCCGACGACGTCTCCACGTTGCCCGAAACGACGGCCGCCGGGTACGCCGGATTGAGCATCGAGCCGTGCGGCACGATCACCGTGAGCGGTTTCAGGCAGCCGGCGTTGAGCGGAATATCGTCGTCCACGAGCGTACGGAAGACGTATAGCACGGCCGCCATGCATACCGCGCGCGGCGCGTTGAAGTTGTTCGGCAGTTGCGCCGACGTGCCCGTGAAGTCGATCGTCGCCGAGCGGGTCTCGCTGTCGACGCGAATCGCCACCTCGATCACCGCGCCGTTGTCGAGCGCATAGCGATAGTGCCCGTCGGCGAGCGCACCGATCACGCGCCGCACGGCGGCTTCGGCGTTGTCCTGCACGTGACCCATATAGGCGAGCACGACGTCGCGGCCGAATTCCTTCACCATGCGGCGCAGCTCATCCACCCCCTTCTGATTCGCCGCGACCTGCGCGCGCAGATCCGCCATGTTCTGATCGATGTTGCGCGCCGGATAGCGTGCGCCGGCGAGCAGCTCGCGGGTTTGCCGGTCGCGCAGCTCGCCGGCCGCAACCAGCTGCCAGTTGTCGATGAGCACGCCCTCCTCCTCGACGTGCGTGGAATCCGGCGGCATCGATCCCGGCGTGATGCCGCCGATGTCCGCGTGGTGACCGCGCGAGCCGACGTAGAAAAGCGGCTCGCGACCCTCCTCGCCATCGCCTTGCACGAACACCGGGGTAATGACGGTGACGTCCGGCAAGTGCGTGCCGCCGTGATACGGATCGTTGAGCATGAAGACATCGCCCTCGCGCATCTTGCCGCGATTGCGTTCGATCACGGTGCGGATGCTCTCGCCCATCGAGCCCAGATGCACCGGCATATGCGGCGCGTTGGCGATCAGATTGCCCTCGCGGTCGAACAACGCGCACGAGAAGTCCAGCCGCTCCTTGATGTTCACCGAGTACGCCGTGTTCTGCAGACGCAAGCCCATCTGCTCGGCGATCGACATGAAGAGATTGTTGAAGATCTCGAGCCGCACCGGATCGGCCTGCGTCCCCAGCCCGCGCTGCGTGGCGCGCGGCAGCACGCGCGTGAGCACGAGGTTGCCCTGCTCGCTCATCCGCGCTTGCCAGCCGGGCTCCACCACCGTGGTGCCGCTCTTCTCCGCCACAATGGCCGGGCCGTCGAGGGTATCGCCGGCGAGCAGCGTATCGCGCGCGAACAGCGCCGCCTCGTGCCACGCGCCGCCGGCATAGAGCTTCACGCGATCGATGGCCTGCGGTGTGCCCGTCGCGCGCGCCTGAAGGACGGCGATATCGACCGGCGCGTCCGAGCGCCCGATCGCTTCGACCGACGCCACTTCCACGATCAACGCCGCCCCGTCCATCAGGAACGAATAGCGTTGCCGATAGGCCGCCTCGAACGCGGCGCGCATCTGCGCCACGTCGCCGAACGGCACGGCGAGGGCCGAGTCGGTGCCGGCATAGCGCACGTGCACGCGACGCACCGTGTCGATGCGCGACGCCGGCACGCCCTGCGCCAGCAGTGCGTTCACGGCATCGTCGGCGAGCGCGCCAAGGGCGTCTTCCAGCGCGCTGACACTCTCGTCCGACAACGGTGCTTCGATCATGCGCTCGCGCATCGCGGTCTGGTCCGCGAGCCCCATGCCGTACGCGGAGAGCACGCCCGCGAGCGGATGCGCGAACACCTTCGTCATGCCGAGCGCGTCGGCCACGCCGCAGGCGTGCTGGCCGCCCGCGCCGCCGAACGTCGTGAGTACATAGCGACTCACGTCGTGGCCGCGCTGCACGGAGATCTTCTTGATGGCGTTCGCCATGCTGCCGATGGCGATGTCGAGAAAGCCCTCCGCAAGCGCTTCGGGCGTCTGCCGGCGGCCCGTGGCCTGTTCGATCTGCGCCGCCAGCGCCGTGAACTTCTCGACCACGACGTCGCGATCGAGCGCCTCGTTGGCGTGCGGGCCGAACACTTTCGGGAAGTGCGCGGGCTGGATCTTGCCAAGCATGACATTGCAGTCGGTGACCGTGAGCGGCCCCCCACGGCGGTATGCCGCCGGCCCCGGATTGGCGCCGGCCGAGTCCGGACCCACGCGCAGACGTGTGCCGTCGAACGACAGCACCGAGCCGCCGCCGGCGGCCACGGTGTGAATGCTCATCATCGGGGCACGCATGCGCACGCCGGCCACCTGTGTCTCGAACACGCGCTCGAACTCGCCGTTGTAGTGCGAAACGTCCGTCGACGTGCCGCCCATGTCGAAGCCGATCACGCGATCGAATCCGGCTGCGCTCGACGCACGCACCATGCCGACGATGCCACCCGCCGGGCCGGACAGGATCGCGTCCTTGCCCTGGAAGTTGTCGGCGCGCGTGAGGCCCCCGCTGCTCTGCATGAACTGGAGGTTCACGCCCGGCATCTCCTGCGCGACCTGCTCCACGTAGCGGCGCAGGATCGGCGAGAGGTAGGCGTCGACGACGGTCGTGTCGCCGCGCGAGACGAGTTTCATGAGCGGTGAGACTTCGTGCGACACGGAAATCTGCGTGAAACCCAATTCGCGCGCGATGGCCGCAAGCGCCTTTTCGTGCGCCTGATAGCGGTAGCCATGCATGAGCACGATGGCCAATGCGCGAATGCCGCGCGCCTGCACGGCGGCGAGCGCCTCGCGGGCAGCGTCGAGATCGAGCTCGCGCACGACGTCGCCGTGCGCACCGACGCGCTCGTCGATCTCCACCACTTCTGCGTACAACGCTTCCGGCAACGCGATATCGAGATCGAACAAGCGCGGACGGTTCTGATACGCGATGCGCAGCGCGTCGCGAAAGCCCAGCGTCGTCACCAGCGCCAGCGGTTCGCCCTTGCGTTCGAGCAGCGCGTTGGTGGCGACGGTCGTCCCCATCTTCACCATGTCGACGAGCGCCGGCGTGATCGGCGTGCCCGCCGCCAGGCCGAGCAGGTGGCGAATGCCGGCGACGGCGGCGTCGCGATATTGCTCGGGGTTCTCGGAGAGGAGCTTGTGCGTGACGAGCGAGCCGTCCGGGCGACGCGCCACGATATCGGTGAAGGTACCCCCGCGATCGATCCAGAACTGCCAGCGCGAGGCAGTCTGATGCGCCGGGGCGCGGTTCTGGGCGGAGGGCGTGAGAGCGTTCGTCATGGGGTCACTCGCAAAACAAGGGGCAAACGTGATCAAGCGGGATCGAACGGCGACGGCGCGGGGGCGTCGACATCGTTCGAGATACGGGTGGCGGCTGCGCACGTTGGCGCAGGACGCACGTGTCCCGGCGAGGGCCCGTCCGGCAGCGCCGGACGAGGCCGCGCATATCGATGCGTTACCGGGGAAATGAAACCGTGAATCCGAAGGTTGGACGCGGCGACGACGGCCGCCGCGGTATTTCGTCAGTTCGTCTGTGCTTTAAGAGATTCCAGCGATTCGAGTTCGCGGCCGCGCGTCTCGGGCAGCGTGAGCGCCGCGAGAATCAGCACGCCGTAGGCCACCCCGGCGAAGATGCCGATCGTGGTGCCCAGACCGTACTGCTTCGAGAGCATGCCGATGAGGAACGGGAACAGCGCGCCGATGGCCCGGCCGACGTTGTAGCAGAAGCCCTGGCCGGAGCCGCGCACGCTCGTCGGGAACAGCTCGGTGAGGAACGCCCCCATGCCGCTGAAGATGCCCGAGGCAAAGAAGCCGAGCGGGAAACCGAGCCAGAACATGGCGTTGTCGGTGAGCGGCAGCGACGTGTACGAGAACGCGATCACCATGGAGCCGACGGCAAACAGGATGAAGTTCGGCTTGCGGCCGAGACGATCCGTCAGGTACGAGCTCGCGAGATAGCCGACCCACGAGCCGAAGATGATCATGGCGAGATAGCCGCCGGTGCCCATCACGGTGAGATGGCGCTCGGTCTTGAGGAACGTGGGCAGCCAGGTCGTGATGGCGTAGTAGCCGCCTTGCGCGCCGGTGGTCAACAGCGCCGCGCGGATCGTCGTCGAAATCAGGGCGGGACTGAAGATGGCCGCCAGCCCCGGCGTGTCGTCCGACTTCGCCTGCTTGGCCTTCTCCTTCTGATACACCTCCGGCTCCTGCACGTAGCGACGGATGAAGAGCACCAGCAAGGCGGGCAGCAGACCGATGAGGAAGAGCGCACGCCATGCCGTCTCGGCGGGCATGAGCGAAAACAGCGCCGAGTAGAGAATGGCGGTCAGGCCCCAGCCGATGGCCCAGCCCGACTGTACGAGCCCCACGGCCTTGCCGCGATCGCGCGCACGGATCACTTCTCCGATGAGCACCGCGCCCGCGGTCCATTCGCCGCCGAAGCCGAAGCCCATGAGCGCACGTGCGGCGAGCAGTTGGTGATAGTTCTGCGCGAGGCCGCACAAGCCGGTGAAGACGGCGAACCACAGCACGGTGAGCTGCAGCGTACGGACCCGGCCGATGCGATCCGACAGAATGCCGGCGACCCAGCCGCCCAGGGCCGAGGCCAGCAGCGTCAGCGTGCCGATGAAGCCCGCGTCCGCAAGGCTGATGCCCCACGTGGCGACGAGCGTCGGAATGACGAAGCTCAGCATCTGCGTGTCCATGCCGTCGAGCATGTAGCCGACCTTGCAGCTCCAGAACGCGCGCTTTTCGCGCGGGGTGGCGTCGCCGTACCAGCCGAAGAGGCTGCCGCCGGTATCGCCGGTATTGTCGGCCGCGGCGGGGGCCGCGGACGGGCTCGCGAGAGGGGTTTTGCTTTCCATGAGAAAAAGGCTCCGGTGATGTCCTGACTTGCCGTGTAATGCCGCGTGCTGCCGTGCGGCGCCCTCGGGGCCGCGCTCCCCGATAGGCTTGTGTGTACGGTCACCGGCAGGCAATGGCTCGCCTGCCGCCTCACGTCATGGCGCGGTGCTTATGTGGTGCGTACTGCTCGGTGGTGCTGAAGTGCATTAGCGCAGTGGTGCAGTGGTGCGTACAACCTGTCGGCGCCGGTCACATGCGCCCGGGCGACGCGACGCACGGCTCAGAAGACCGCGAGCGATGCGTTCGTGATATCCGTCATGAGCATGTAGCCCGGGCGATGTGCGATCGCCAGCGGCAGCTTCGCACCCATGAGCGCCGTTTGCGGCGTGACGCCGCAGGCCCAGTACACGGGCAGCTCGCCGTCGCGAATGGTGACGGCGTCGCCGAACTCCGGCCGGGTCAGATCGGCAATGCCCAACTCGGCCGGATCGCCAATGTGAATCGGCGCACCGTGCACGCCCGGAAAGCGGCTCGTGATCTGCACGGCGCGAATGGCGTCGGCGCCCTTCATCGGACGCATCGACACGACGAGCTCGCCGCCGAACCTGCCCGCGCGCTGGTTCGCGATCTTCGTGCGGTACATCGGCACGTTGCGTCCCTCTTCCACGTGGCGCAGCGGAATACCGGCCTTGGCGAGCATGTCCTCGAACGAGAACGAGCAGCCGATCGCGAAGACCACGAAATCGCTCTGCCAGAACTCGGCCAGGTTATCGACCTGCTCGGCGAGCTTGCCGTCGCGGTAGATGTTGTAGCCCGGCACGTCGGAGCGGATGTCGACCTCGCGACCCAGCGACGGCACGTGCCACTGTCCCGGCTCGCCCACGCCCAGCAGCGGGCAAGCCTTCGGATTGCCCTGGCAGAAGCGCAGGAAGTCATGCGCATGCGCCACGGGCAGGATAGCGAGATTGGCCTGCGCGAAGTCGCCGCAATAGCCGGCCGTCGGTCCGCGGAACTGGCCGCTGCGCACAGCCTGACGGAATTCGAAAGGCGTGATGGTGTCGCGTTGCGAAGTGAAGTCGTGCGGCATGGCGGAAAGGTTCATGACAGTTCGGGCATTGAGGGCGATACCTCGGCGGCATCGGATGGGTGAAGCATAGAAAGAAAAAAATGTTGTCGCTAACGACTTTTTCTACGCAGCGCCGTATAGAATTTCTTAACAACCTCGCGGGTTTTCCCGAGGTTCGTTGCATTTATTTTCTTCATTCGACGCCCGTTTTGGGCGTGCTCCCGGCCTTCGTTCCACGAGCCCCGCCCATGAATACGCGCTTTCTCGAAACCTTCGTCACGCTGGCCAAGCTGCGCAACTTCCGTGCGACGGCGGCCGCGCTGCATGCCACGCCGGCAGCCATCTCGCAGCGGCTCAAGGCGCTGGAAGAGGAGCTGAATACGGCGCTGGTCGATCGCGACAGCCGCGAATTCCGTCTCACGCCGAACGGGGAATATCTGCTCGGGTATGCGAAAGCCGTGGTCGAAGCGGCGCGGCGGCTCCAGACGGCCGCCTCGGGCGAGAGTCTGTTGCGCGGGCGGCTGCGTCTGGGCGTGATCGAGACTGTCGTGCACAGCTGGCTGCCGCACTACCTGCGCCGCCTCGCGTCGGACTACCCGACGCTGGAAGTGGAGTTGACGGTCGACGTGTCAGTGCAGTTGCAGCGCCGCCTCGTCGCCGACGAGCTCGATCTCATCATTCGTGTGGAAGGCAGCGACGACAGCAGCGTGGTGTGCGATGCGCTCGCGAACTATCCCGTGCACTGGATCGCGCGCACGGGCATGTTTCCGAGCACGCGCAGCGGACTTGCGAAGCGGGTGCTGCAGCACCCGATCCTGACCTACGGGCGTGGCACGGCGCCGCACCGTGCGCTCGAGGACATCGTGGCGAAGCTCGCCGGCGTGCACGGCGTGCCGCTCTCGGAGACGCGCATCACCGGCTCGCCGTCGATCGCCGTGATCGTGCGGCTCGTGCGCGACGGTTTCGGCGTTGCGGCGATACCGCGTCTGTTCGTCGACGATCTGATTGCGAGCGGCGAAGTGGTGGAGCTGCCACTGCAGCCCGCGCCGCCGTCGATCGTGGTGTCGATGTCGCGACGTGCGGACGCGCCGCTCTTCGTCCACGGTGCGGCCACGGCCGCGCGCACGGCGTGCACCGAGTACTGCCGCAAGAGCGATCGGCGTCTGGTGGAATTGCTGTGACGCCGCGCGCCCTCCCCCTCCCTGCTAATGCCGCCCTCAACGGAAGTGCGCAACACGCGTGAGGAACGTGTAGTCCGCTTCGGCCGCCATGAGCGCCATCAGCACGAGCAAGGCCAGCGGCGGGATCAGGATCGCGTAGACGAGCGCGAGGCGCTCCCATCGCATGTGCATGAAGACGGCCACAATAAGCCCCGCCTTCGCCACCATCAGCGCTAGAATCAGACCCCAGCGCAAATAGCCCTGGAGGTTCGCGTAGTCGACGAGATACGACAACGTGGAGAGCACGAACAGCAGTCCCCACACCTTCAGGTAGAGACCGACCGCGTGTTGTTGCCCCGAATGCCCTGCGCCGGGTGCCACGGGAGAAGGAGCGGCGGGAGAGGCCGGGGTTGCAGTGGAATTCATCGCTCCTCCTACCAGAGATAGAACAACGCGAAGATGAACACCCATACCAGATCGACGAAGTGCCAGTAGAGGCCGGCGATCTCGACGAGCTGGTAGTTGCCGCGCCGCTCGAGCGTGCCGTTGAGCACCTTGCGCATGACGGTGAGCAGGTAGATCACGCCCGCGCTCACGTGCAGCCCGTGAAAGCCCGTGATCATGAAGAAGCACGCGCCGAACTGCGCCGCGCCCATCGAGTTGCCCCACGGACGAATGCCCTCGTGCACGATCAGGTTGGTCCATTCGAACGCCTGCATGCCGACGAACGCCATGCCGAGATACGCCGTGGCGAGAATACAGGCGGCCGTCTTGTCGCGATCGCGTCGATAGGCGTAGTTCACGGCCATCGCCATGCTGCCGCTGCTGCTGATCAGCACGAACGTCATGATGGCGATGAGCAGCAACGGCACCGGATGTCCGTTCACGTCGAGCGCGAAGATCTCCGCCGGATTGGGCCACGGCGCGGTCGTGGACATGCGCACCGTCATGTAGCCGATCAGGAAGCTGCTGAACACGAACGTGTCGGAGAGCAGGAAGATCCACATCATCGCCTTGCCCCACGGCACGCGGAACGTCGCGCGGTCTCCCGACCAGTCGATGACGACGCCGCGCCAGCCGTCGGGCGGCGCGGCGGCCGAAGCGGTGGGGGACGCGGGCGGCAGGGACGATGACGGGTTCACAATGTGGGTCCTCGTTGCTTGTCGTTGCACCTTGTTGCTCGCTCAGCCTCCGACACCACCGGTGCCGCACAGACGCTGCGCGATTTCCGGCGTGAGGTTGATGATGGCGGCAAAGAGCACGATCCAGAGCGCGAGCAGGAAGTGCCAGTACTGCGCGGTCAGCGACAATCGACGGGCGCGCGCGGCGTGCGTAATCCGACGCGGCATCAGGCAGGCCCACGCGACGAACCCGCCCAGCAGATGCAGCGCGTGCAGCCCGGTCAGCAGGAAGAAGAAGCTGTTGGCCGGATTGCCGCTCACGCCGTAATGACGCGCGACCAGGTCGTGCCAGACCCAGAGCTGTCCGCCGACGAAGGCGAGCGCGAGTACGCCCGCGGCGCCCCAATCACGCCGCGAGCGACGCAGCTCGCCACGTCGCGCCTGCCAGGCGGACGACTGCATGACGATGCACGCGGCCACCAGCAAGCCGGTGTTGATCCACAGCGCGTCGACCGGCGGCAGCGGACGCCAGTCGCCGAGGCTCATGCGCATCACGTACGCGGCGAGCATCAGCGCGAACAGGCTGCCGACCACGCCCATGAACCACCAGAGTGCGATCTGCGACGCCGCACGGCGATGCGGCTGCGCAACCGGTACGCCGCCCGGCATGGACGGCCACGATGGGACAGGTCTCATGATGTGGCTCCTCTCGGCGAGTCGGGTGAACGGGGTGAATGGGGTGAATCCGGCGCGGGCGGTGCCCCGGTCGACGATGGCGGCGCGTCGCGACGATGCACCGCCATCGTGTCGCCGTGCACGAGCGTGGCGGGACGGCGCGGATCCGGCGCCATGTTCTGCGGCACGACGTCGTCGACGTCGCCCGGCACGCTGTATTCGTACGGCCAGCGATAAGCGACGGGCAGCGCGGGGCCCCAGTTGCCGTGCACGGGCGGCACGTCGGGCGTCTGCCATTCCAGCGACGCCGCGCGCCACGGGTTGTGCCCGGCCGGTTTGCCGTGTCGCACGCTCCACGCGAGGTTGAACAGGAACAGTAATTGGCCCAGCGCCACGATAAACGCGGCCACCGAGATGTAGGCGTTCATGACGTGCGCCGAATCGGGGATGAAGCTGTAGTTCTGAAACTCATAGTAGCGGCGCGGCATGCCGAGCACGCCGAGGTAGTGCATCGGAAAGAAGATCGCGTAGGTGCCGAGAAACGTGATCCAGAAATGCCAATGGCCGAGGCGGTCGTCGAGGCGTCTGCCGGTGATCAGCGGATACCAGTGGTAGATGCCGCCGAAGATCACGAGCAGCGGCGATACGCCCATCACCATATGGAAGTGGGCGACGACGAAGTAGGTATTCGAGAGCGGCATGTCCACGCTGACGTTGCCGAGGAACAGTCCCGTGAGGCCGCCGATCACGAACGTGCTGATGAAGCCGATGGCGAAGAGCATCGGCACGGTGAGATGAATGTCGCCGCGCCACAGCGTGAGGACCCAGTTGTAGACCTTGATGGCCGTGGGAATCGCGATGACGAGCGTGGTCGTCGCGAAGAAGAATCCGAAGTAGGGATTCATGCCGCTGATGAACATGTGGTGCGCCCAGACGACCACCGACAGCACGCCGATGGCGAGGATCGCCCAGACCATCATGCGGTAGCCGAAGATGTTCTTGCGCGCATGCACGCTGATCAGGTCGGAGACGATGCCGAAGGCGGGCAGCGCGACGATGTACACCTCGGGATGGCCGAAGAACCAGAACAGGTGCTGGAACAGCAGCGGGCTACCGCCGCGATAGTCGAGCGGCTGTCCGAGCGAGGCGATCGCGGGCATGAAGAAGCTCGTGTGCAGCGTCTTGTCGAGCAGCATCATCACGCCCGAGACGAACAGCGCGGGGAACGCGAGCAAGGCGAGCACCGTGGCCATCACGATGCCCCAGACGGTGAGCGGCAGGCGCAGCAGCGTCATGCCTTCGGTGCGCGCCTGCAGCACCGTGGTGACGTAGTTCAGCCCGCCCATCGTGGCCGCGACGATGAAGATCAGCAGCGAGACGAGCATCAGCACGATGCCCCACTCGGTGCCCGGGGTGCCGGGCAGGATCGCCTGCGGGGGATAGAGCGTCCAGCCGGCGCCGGTGGGCCCGCCCGGTACGAAGAAGCTGATCATCAGCACCACGACGGCGAGCAGGTAGACCCAGTAGCTGAGCATGTTCAGGAACGGGAAGACCATGTCGCGCGCGCCGACCATCAACGGGATCAGGTAATTGCCGAAGCCGCCGAGAAAAAGCGCGGTGAGCAGGTAGATCACCATGATCATGCCGTGCATGGTGACGTACTGGTAGTAGTGGTTCGCGTCGATGAACGAGAACTTGCCGGGAAAGCCGAGTTGCAGCCGCATGAGGTTCGACAGCACGAGGCCGACCAGGCCAACCGCGATGGCGGTGAGTGCATACTGCACGGCGATCACTTTGTGGTCCTGGCTCCAGACGTACTTCGTCCAGAAGCTGTGCGGGCCGCCGTGGTACGCGCCGGTGTGGGCCAGGCTGTCGGAATCGCCAGTCATGAGTTGTCTCCCTGAACTGTCGTGATGCTTTCGTTGTCGCGTCGGTGTCGTTTCGTGATTGCGTTGCTCGGGGCTGTGTCGCTCCTCTTGCCGGTCCTATCCTGCGGCCACGCTCCTCCGCATCGGCCTACGGTGCCGGACGGATCATCGGCACGCTCGGCTGCGCGGGTCCTGACGGCGGCGGGTTCGTCGATGGCGCCGGCGGCACGCCGAGTGGCGGTACATTCGTGCGCGAATCGTTCGGCAAAGGGAGCCCCGGCGTCTGCTGGCCCGGCCGGCGAGCCGGCTGCGATGGCGGTGACGGTTGCGTTCGCTGATTTGCCGGGGCCGACGGTGTCAGTGGCGCGTACTGCGCCGGTGGGCGTGGCGTCTGCAGCGAGTTCTGCGCCAGTTGTACGTCGACGCGCAAGGCGACGGCAGAGGGAGCCGGTGTCGCCGGCGCTATTGGCGCGGTGGCAGGCGTCGGCGCGGACGCTGCGCTCGCGCCCAGCGTCCGGATGTAGGCGATCAGAGCCTTCAGTTCGTCGTCCGTCAGGTCGACCTTCGGCATGAGCGGCGCGAAACCTTTCGGGACGCGCGCCGTCGGGTTGCGGATGAACGTGGCAAGGTAGGCTTCATCCACATGTGCCGTGCTGCCGTCCTGGAATGTCTCTGTCTTGCCGAAGAGCCCGTGCCACGTCGGCCCGACGCCGGCGCTGCCGTCGACCGTATGGCATCCGGCGCACCCCTTCGCCTGGGCCAGCAACTTGCCCTTGGTGACGAGCGGATCGGCGGCGGCCGCGCCGGCGTGCTGCGCCTGCAGCGAGGCGAAAGTGGGGAGCTTGGCGACCCAGGCGTCGTAGGCAGGCTTGTCGTCGACGACCACGACGCCGCGCATGTTCGCATGGCCGACGCCGCACAGCTGGGCGCAGAGAATGTCGAAGCGACCGGTGCGCGTGGGTGTGAGCCACATCTGCGTGACCATGCCGGGCACCATGTTCATGCGGGTGCGGAACGGCGGGACGTAGAAGTCGTGCAGCACGTCTTTGGCGCGCAGCAGCAATTTCACCGGCTGACCGACGAGGAGGTGCAGCTCGGGGGCGTCGACGATGCGGTTGTCCTGATTGGCGGGATCTTTCGGATTCAGGCCGAGCGGGTTGTCGGCGGTGACGTAGCTCGGATCGGAGGTACCGAGGCGACCGTCCGGGCCGGGCAGGCGGAAGCGCCATTGCCACTGCTGGCCGACGACCTCGACGACGCGGGCGTCGCGCGGCGGGTCGATGAGCTTGGCATAGACGAACAGCCCGGGGGCGAGCATCGCGGCGATGCCAACGGTGGTGATGCCGATCAGCCACGCTTCGAGACGGCGGTTGTGAGGCTCGTAAGCGGCCCTATGGCCATCGCGATGCCGATAGCGAAAGATCGCCCACGCCACGAAAAGGTTGACGACAACGAAGGCCACGCCGGTGATCACCAGCGTAATGGTGAGCGTGTCGTCCATCTGACGCCAGTTCGACGCCAGCGGCGTCAGCCACCACGGGCTCCACAGGTGGAAGCCCAGCGCGGCGACAACGATCAGGATGAGCAGAATTGGCAGGGACATCACCTTGCCCCACTGACGTGCGAGGGCAGTGGTTTAGACATCACGATGGCGTGCGACATCTCTGGGCTCCTCACCAATTCCAACGCGGCAGCCGTCGCGGCGCGACGGGAGGGCATCATCGCGGGGCACTCCGCCTATTTACAGGCTAGTCGCGGTCTGTGAAGTGTCAAGCCAAACCGTGCCCAGCACGTTTCGGAGCATTCTTGTGATGACCAAGCCCGCAGAAGTAGGTGCGCTGCTGCGTCGCAGCAACCCAAGCCGATGCTCAGGCACTCAACGATGCGAGCAGGTCGACATACCGCTTGAGT
Organism: Pandoraea pulmonicola; assembly: GCF_000815105.2. Classification (NCBI taxonomy): domain Bacteria; kingdom Pseudomonadati; phylum Pseudomonadota; class Betaproteobacteria; order Burkholderiales; family Burkholderiaceae; genus Pandoraea; species Pandoraea pulmonicola. The sequence continues at coordinate 5,614,174 of NZ_CP010310.2, forward strand.
ACGATCCTCTCATCAAATTCCCGCTCGATACGCTTGCGCCCCGCTTCGCCCATCTGTGCACGCTCCACTGCCGTTAGCCGGAGAAACGCCAGCATCTTGTCCGCGAGATCTTGCGCGCTCTTCGGTTGGCACATGAAGCCGGTCACGCCGTCGAGCACGGTGTCACGACAGCCCGGTGCGTCGGTTGTAATGATCGGGCGCATGGTAGCAGCAGCCTCGAGCAGAGTACGTGGCACGCCTTCACGGTACGAAGGCAGAACCACACAGTCGGCATCGACCATGAACGGACGAACGTCCGGCGTCGGCCCCTTGTACTCAACCAGCCCCTGCCATTGCTCAATGTCCGCTTCGGTCACTGCCGACGGATTATCGACGCCTGGGAAACCGACAAGACGGAATGTCGCGTCGGGGTAGGTGGCCTTGACGATACGCGCCGCGTCGACGAATTCGCCAACGCCTTTGTCCCACAGTAGGCGTGCCACCAACAGGAACACCGGCGCCCCGACAGCACGCTCAGGCATCGGTGCGGGCGTGAAACGATCCAGATCGACTCCCGACCCTGGCAACCGCACACATTGCTCCCTGGCCACCAGACCGGCGCTTGCGAACGCCTCCAAATCGTCCATGTTCTGAAAGAAGATTCGGGGTGCACGCTTGAACGCGACCCGATAAAGCACCTTCACGATGCCCGTCAGCAGCGACTCGCGAATGAACGCGCGCCCGAGCCCTGATACGTTAGGTACGATCGCGACACCGGCCATCGTAGCGGCCAGTCCGGCGTAGATGTTGCCCTTCGGCGTATAACTCAGCACGACATCAATGCGATGCTTGCGTAAGGCTCGGAACAGCCCCCACACGGAAATGGCTTCGCGCAGCGGGTTGGTGCCGCTGCCGGAAATCGCCACGGCCTCGAATGGCACATCGAGCACCTTGAAGTGCTCGACCTGCTCGGAGTCGTCGCTCGAGACGGCGACGACACTGTGGCCAGCCCGCTGCAGCTCCTTCATGAGATTCAGCCTGAAGTTGACTAAATACCAAGCGGTATTGGCGACAATTGCCACGCGCATTCCTGTTGCTCCCTTGACTGTCGTGCGACGTCTTTTGCGATCGCGAAAATGACATTGCGGCGTCATCTTGCTATGTCTTCATGTCGGGGTAAATGCCATCATTCGCTGCGAGTCTGTTCAAGCCACGCTTGGAACATGAGCACGTCCCACAACAGGTACTGCCAATTGCGCTTACCAGACAAGTGCTCTTCCCAGAGGCGGCGAATCGGCGCCGCATCGAAGAAGCCCTCGGAGCGCAGCCGCGACGTCGACAGCAACGTCTCGGCCCATTCGCGCAACGGTCCGCAAAGCCACCGTTCGAGCGGCACGCCGAAGCCCATTTTGGGGCGCTCGATGAGCTCACGCGGCACATGTCGGTAGAGGATTTCGCGCAGAGGCCACTTCGTCACACCATTGCGCAACTTGTACTCCAGCGGCAACGTCCATGCAAACTCCACGACCCGGTGATCGAGGAAAGGCACACGCGTCTCGAGGCTCATGCTCATCGCCGCGCGATCGACCTTAGCCAGAACGTCATCCGGCAAGTAAGTCACCATGTCGAGCGCCATCATGCGCTCCACGTCATTGAGACCGGCCGTGCCGCACTCATGGTTCGCGAAAGCACCAATTGGTTCCGCGGCACCGAGCACGACGCGTTCCGGTTCATCCCAATGCGACACCATACCTCGATACAGCTCGGCAACAGTCTGATTGCCGAGCAAGCCAGCCCCCTTGTGCAGCTTATCGCCAGCGCGCGCGATGCCCAGCAACGCGCCCCAGCGGTCAAGCATCTGCGGAGACACTGATGTGATGACACCGGCCGCTAGCCTGCGCAGCGGTAACGGCACGCGCGACAGCTTACCCCACAGCGCAGCGGTCATCCGGTAGCGCCGGTAACCGCAGAACAACTCGTCACCGGCATCACCCGACAGCGACACCGTGACATGCTGCCGTGCCAGCTGGCTGATCAGGACCGTGGGAATCTGTGACGAATCCGCGAACGGCTCCGAGTATATCTGCGGCAAGCGAGGAACGACGTCAAGTACCTGTTCGGGTGACACGTACAGTTCGGTGTGCTCGGTGCCCAGATGCCGGGCCACGGCCTTGGCATGCTCTGCCTCGTTATAGCCCTTGTCATGAAAGCCGATGGTGAAGGTCTTCACCGGGCGCGACGACTGTGCCTGCATCAGGGCAACGACGGTCGACGAATCAATGCCACCGGAGAGGAACGCGCCCAACGGCACATCAGCCATCATCTGCTGCGTCACGGCGTTCTTCAACAAGGCTTCCAACGCGTCGACGGCTTCCTCCGCCGAACCTTTGAAAGGGTTCGCGACGCCGCGCACGGCCGCCTCGATGCCCGACCACCACGCCTTGACGTCGGGCGTTGGTCGTTGAGCCGACAGTGTCGCCAGATGTCCCGGTGCAAGCTTCTGAATACCCTGATAGATAGAATGCACCGATCCGATACAGTTGTATCGCATATACGTCGCCAGCGCATTACGGTCCACCTCCGCAAGGAACGCCGGATGACGTCGCAGCGACACAAGCTCGGAACCGAACAAGAACGCAGACCGATTTCCGGCCCCCTGCCAGCCATAGTACAGCGGCTTCTCGCCCAATCGATCGCGCGCTAGTGTAAGTTCGCGCCGCTCACGGTCCCAGATGGCCAACGCGAACATGCCGACGGCACGCTGCAACGTCGCCTCAATGCCCCAAACGTCGAACCCCGCCACAAACGTCTCCGAGTCCGAGTGGCCACGCCATTGCGAGACGGCACCGACGCGCTCCAGTTCGGCGCGCATGGCAAGGTGGTTGTATACCTCACCGTTATAAATCATCACGAAGCGACCGCTCGGCGATGTCATGGGCTGCGCGCCCGCCTCTGTCAGGTCGACGATGGCGAGCCGCCGGTGACCCAGGGCGATTCCGGCGTCACGGTCGACCCACGCACCGGCAGCATCCGGCCCACGATGCAGAATCGCGTCGGTCATGGCACCGAGCCAATTCTTCATTTCGTCGCCGTCGCCGGCGCCTGTCATAAGAAATCCAGCAATTCCACACATGGTTCAACTTCGTGAAAGTGAGAAGCGACGAATAGAAACCCCTCGCTGACCGCCGGCTGGCCTTCGTTCATGCGAATGTGCAAAGGATGGGCCGGGATAAGCCGGGTCGCCGCCTTCAGTGGCCGCTCGCCACGGCAAGCGGCGGTTGCACGCGGGCGACTCTCCGAGGCGCGGGCGAAACGGAGAAAAAAAGCGGTGACAGAATCATCGACATCCAGATAATGCCGGATGTCGTGTAGTAATCGTAAAAGATCGATAGCGACAAGACTGTCATGTTGACGGCCGCCCAGACGCGCAACATTCCGTTGCCGGTTCTGCGATACGATTTATCCAGTGCTCCCGATGCCAGGCCGATGATCGCCATGACAACGTACAGGCCGATGGTGCCGTAATCGTTATAGAACACGCCGAACATTGTGTAGACATTTGTCGGCAGGGGTGTGAGCACGTTGGGTAAACTGGTTGCTGGAACAATGTCGATGAAGTTCGCCAGCATCGACTGCAACGGGAAGAAAGATAGGAAAAAGCCATCCAGAGCCCCCTGCCCGGCGAGAAGCACGTCGAAGGCATGTAACGGCGCGGCAGCATACACAACGAAGCCGAGCTCGGACGTAGATTTTCCAACGATCTCGCCGATTAGGGCGAATCCGAAGAAGAGAACCCCGATCACGAGTAGGATGCGTACCGCCACGCCGATATTGATCCGCTTGGGCAATACCCAGAAGTAGAAAGCGATCAGCGCGGCCACGAATAATGACGAACGTGCGGACGACAGATAAATGTTGAACAACACGGCCATTAATGCAAGCGCCAGACTCAAAAAACCGAAGCGACGTCCGTAAGCGATTGCGTATGTGGGCATCAGGAACAGGAAGAAGTTGCCGAGCGACAGCCCCTTGATGACGTTCTGCCCGCCCTCCATGGTCATGATGATCCGGTATTCCATCACCGAGTCCGGCAAGAAAAACCCCGGGCCGACCATCAGAAAACGGTCGAGCAAACCCAGCAGGAAGAACAGCCAGAACATCGCTAGAAAAGTTCGGTGCGCCATCTGCGCCGACAGCCCCAATCGCGAGAAACGGCACAACAACCGGGCGCCGCCCAGCTTGACAAAACCCCAAGCGAGCAGCCAGTAGCCGAACAAGAAACTGGCCAGACCAGTCCCCATTACGGTCCAATATTGATCGCTGAAGTCATAGAAAATGCCGGCCTGCCACGACAGAATGTGCGCAACGCATAGCACGCCAATCAGGACCAGCCAGGCACTCGCTCTCATGGTTTCACCCGCCCCAATGTCACAACGGAAATGGCAATGGCGCCGCATGCTGCAACCGTCGGCCACACCTTGAGACTAGCGAAGAGCGCGCGCAGATAGTGCTTCCTGCCATCCAGACGCCGCAAAAGCCGCAAATGGATCGCGTAGCTTCGCAGCGCGTCGAAAACGTACTCGGGGTGATGAACCGCCACCCAGTTAGTGGTATTGAGCGCGTCGAGAATTGCCTGCCGGTTGAGTGACGATGACGTGGACGTCGTGTTTAATTCGTGTCGCCGGTACTTCGCCAGCACTTTGTCCACGTACCCGATGGTTCCGCCATTGACTGTAGTGGCGATCCAAAGCGCCCAATCCGACGCCACGGGCAGCGCTTCATTGTAGCCGCCGGGCGGCAACGAAGCGCGGCGTACCATCACGGCATTTCCTCCAGCGAAACAACCATGCACGATCAACTCGCGTACGGTCCCTTCGCGCGCAGGATTCTTGCGCCCATTGTAATAGCCGAGCACCTTGCCCGTCGCAGAGTCGAAAATCTCAAGATTGTGGTAGCACAGCACGCAATCCGGATGACGACGAAAGTAATCGAGCTGCGCGGAGATCTTACCGGGCAGCATCACGTCGTCGCCTGCGTGAAACGCGATGTATTCGCCCACGCACAAAGAAAGTGCGATGTTCGCGTTTCGCGTAATACCCACGTTCTTTTCGTTCAGATTGACCGTGAACTTTCCCGGGTACGCCTCAGCGTATGCCTTCAGAATGTCTTGCGTGCCGTCGCGTGAAGCATCATCGGACACGACGATCTGGAGGTCTTCGCTATCCTGCGCAAGCACTGAGTCGAGCGACTCACGAATGAACTGAGATGCGTTATAGGTGAGAACGAGAACACTAACCTTCGGCGCAGAAATTGAATCGTCACGCATGATGTGCACGCCCCAAATGCTTGATGAAGAATCCGTTGATTACGACGGACAGCAATTGCCCGCTCACAAAGGTTGCCACTGTGCCAATGACGCCGTATTGGGCCGTCAGCAGGTAGCCAAGTGGAAGCATCAGCGCCCCAGTTACGATGGTTAGGGTCGAGGTCGCGGCGAAGTAGCCAAAACCGATCCAAAACGGTGCCATCACCAGACTTAAAAACAGTCCGGGCGCGCCTATGACCAGCACGATATACAGCGCACCTGCATCTGCGTATTGCCCACGAAAGAAATGATGCGCGACAAACCAGCCCCCCCCCGCCGAGAGCGCAGCCAGCAGGCAATGCACGGCCAGCCCCTTGTAAACTATGCCCCGGAAGCGCTGCCACGCCAACTTTGCACCCAACTGTGGGACGATCTTGTAGCCGAACTGCGCAATCGCGAAAGGGAGGATCGAGAGTGCAGCGAGCAATTGCACCGCGATCTGGTAATCAGACGCGGCCTTGGCTCCAGCAAGCCTGAAGGCAATCAGCACGTCGACACCACCAAAGATCACGGTACCGATAATGCTCGGGTGCAGTCGAAATGACTTACTCAACATCCCGAAAAACGTTGACCATTCAAACGTGAGATGAACTTTACGACGGCGGAACTCTGAGATCAGCCCGTAGCAATAGCCCAATATAATGACCAACTGTCCCGCCACCAGGGAGACAAGCACTTCAACAGCATTCAGATGACTATTGAGAAAGCCGAGAACCAGTACGCCCCCCCAAGCGACCGTCTTGCCCACCACGATCGCCTTGTTGCCGGTATTGAGTCGCCCGAGCGCTGTCAGGAACGCATAAAAATACAGTTCGAGAACGAATATCGGCAGGCCGATCGCTAATAGCGGCCAGTACGGTTCGACATAAATTCGCCGAAAGTCATCCGACACGCACCCGTAGGCATAAAGCCCCGATAGCGCAATTGCAGGAAACAACACACATCCTGCAAGTAAGCTGCCTCCGATGTCACCGACCGAATTGTTGCGGCGCTCGCTGATCAGGTGAATGGATATCTGCCCAAAACTCAGAGAACTCACAATCGACACGGTCTTCAGCAGCGAAAATCCGGCGATGTACATGCCGCGGTCGACCGGCTTCATCCACGAGGTCGTGATGAGCAGGAGCACCAGCTCCGAGCCAAGCACATAGCCGCGCGAAAACCCTGAGCCGAAAATCGCGCTGAGGACATCTTTCTTACTCAAAACATTTCCTTGATAACGCGGCGATTGCCGGGCACGGCCCCGTCATGGCATCGATGCGCAACGTCGCCCGATTGCCGGCGCGTCAACGCCGCAGTCGCGCCACTGTATGTCAACCGGAAATCGGACGCCGGTCCGGTGGCCCCTGGGGGGCCGTGGCCACCGGATGCGTGCATCACAGGCTCTTGATCACGCTGTCGATCACGGTCTGAACATCGGCTTCGGTCAGCGTCGGCCCCATCGGAAGGCTCAGTACTTCCTCGTGGATGGTCTCGGAAATCGGGAACGCTCCCTTGCCATAACCGAGATCGGCGTAGGCTTCCTGAAGATGCGGCGCCACCGGATAGTGAATCAGTGCCGCGACACCACATTCTTTCAAACGTTGCACCATCTGATCACGGTGCTTGGTGCGAATGACATACAGGTGCCAGACAGGCGCCGTCTCGCTCATGACCTGCGGCACGACCACGTCACGCAGACCTTCGGAATAGGCTGCGGCGATGCGACGGCGAACCTGGGTTTGATCGTCGACGTGACGAAGCTTGACGCGAAGGAATGCGGCCTGCATCTCATCCAGACGTGCGTTGTATCCGCGCAGCTCGTGCTTATACTTCACCTGTGAACCGTAGTTGCTCAGCATGCGCACCTTGGCAACAAGTTCGGCATCGTTCGACGTCACGGCACCGCCATCGCCCAACGCACCAAGGTTCTTTCCGGGATAGAAACTGAACGCGGCAGCGTCGCCAAGCGCACCAGCCTTGCGCCCCTTGTACATCGCACCATGCGCCTGTGCTGCGTCTTCGATAACACGAAGACCATGCTTTTTCCCGACCGCCACGATGGGGTCCATATCAGCCGGCTGACCGTAGAGGTGTACCGCAATGATCGCTTTGGTACGTTCGGTGATGGCCGCTTCTATCTTCGCAGGATCGATGTTGTAGGTATCGATCAACGGCTCCACCGGGACCGGCGTTGCACCGCAGTACGTGACGGCCAGCCAAGTTGCGATAAACGTATTGGACGGCACGATGACCTCATCGCCCGGCCCAATATCGTACGCGCGCAGAATCAGATGCAGTGCGTCAAGACCATTGCTAACCCCCACGGCCCCCGATGTTCCACAGTAAGCGGCGAACTCAGTCTCGAATGCCGAGACTTCCTGGCCGTGCACGAACCATCCACTTTGCAAGACCCGGTCGAAGGCCCCCCTAAGTTCCGCCTCGTACGCCAGGTTGATTCCTTTAATGTCGAGAAATTGAATCATCTTTACAAACCCCATTCGTAAAAGTCGTGAACCATTCCACGTCCACCGAAGCCTTCCTTTTGCTTGATTAAACCTTCGTTCAGGAACTGCCCTTGTTGCTCGGTGGAGATACCAAAACTCAGGTACTGTTTATCGGAAAACGTCGTCTCGATCAGATTGACTAGCAGAAAATCGAGCGCGCCCAGCACTCGGCCTTCGTCCGACGAAGCCATGTATTGCGTATGCACAACGTGCCCGAAATCAAATACTAGAGAAGCGGCCAGCAACCTGTCTTCAAGGAGAACGCCGAAGAGACGGATGTTCTCGGGGAATCGAGATTTGAGAAGTCTGAGTTCCACGACGGAGTGGACCGGTGAGCTTCCGAATCGGGCCAGTACAGATTCCAGTAACGCGTGAAAACCTTCCGTATCGTCGATCTCTTCAAAACGCGCACCGGCCTTAGGTGCTTTGCGAGCTGTGTTCTTACGTGAATCACTGAACTTGGGACGTGCCGCAAGTTCGACCACCGAAGACAGATCTCTTCGATACAACCGTGCACCCGCGCGGAACAACGCATACAGGTCTTCGTCGGCGGGATAAGTATGAAACACTCGCGGTACCGGCTTGTAGATAACCTTCTTGAAGCCAGCAGCCTTGAAGTGTCCTGACATGGCAGCGAACATATCGAGCACGCTCGTGGCATGCACGTCCTTGCCGTAGACAAGCCCACCATACGTCAAACCACCGTGACTCACGACACTGTCGCCATGTGCGCTGCATGGAAATACCGCAACCGGTTTGCCATTTTCGTGGAATATGACCGAGTGATCCGTGAAACGGTCTGCGTGATAGTCCATGTAATTGCGCAGATGGAGAAACGTGCCGTTCTTCGAGTTGCGAACGACACTGTCCCACGCATCCTTCAACGCCGGGCCATAATCGGTAACGTCGGCCATCTTCACGCGAGCACGATTTGGTTGCCAACGGCCGCACCGAAGCCGTTAAGCCCCATCTTATTGCCGTTATAAATCATGAGCGTCCGGTTATCATCGCTGATCAGGGTCGGGTAGCAAAGCGTCTCGGAGTCCCACCCCGACTCGGAGGGGGCGATTCCAAGGCTCAAATCGTCGCGCTCCCACTTGATGCCATCGATCGAGCGAAAGAAGCTCGGCGTATATTCGCCCGAAATCGTGCCCTTGGTTGCGTACATCACGTACGATCCATCGGCGATCTGGTAGACCTTCGGACGCCCGATCCGATACTCCGGCCGCACGGCTTCCACGCACGTGATGGCCGAGCGGGGAATATTGAGTAGGTCCTTCGTCTCGGTGTAGCAGATGTGGTATTGCGGATACGGAACGCCGTTGATCATCTCCCAACCATCGCCGCGCGCGAACCAAAGGCGCCAGATCCCGTTTTCGTAGCGTGCCGTATGAATCGCGCCAATCGTACTCTGAAAGCGGTCGCGCTCGAGGATCGGCGACTCGCTCAGACGATGGAACGTCTCACCGCCGTCTTCGGACAATGCCACGCCGGAGAACGCGAGAAATTTCGCCTTCTTGACGAGCTGGAACCCGACGTAGAAAAGATAGACGCCGGAGGGCGTTTTTACGACGTCGCCCATGATGACGCCGTTGTCGTCGAAGCACCCGTCGCGACCGATGTCGAGCACCGGCGTCTTCGAGACACGCAGAATACGCGACGGATCACCTGAGGCGATATCGACGAAGCCAATACGGCTCACGCCTTCAGCATCACGGAACCCGGCAAAGACACGAATCGTCTCGTCGTTGAGTCGGAACGGCTGCGGTGTCAGCGCGGAATTACTGAACCACTCGTGATTTGCGTGCTTGGCTGCGTCGAACACAAGCCCCAGTTTCGTCCACATGGCGTCCCCTTAGATTCCGGCTTCGAAGCTCGACTTGCCTGGAACCGTTCTCGCGGGGCTACCGGCGTAAATGCGTTCTGCTTCGGTGTCCTTCGCAATATGGCTACCAGCGGCAATCAAGCAGTTCTCTGCAACGCGTACATTATCGTTAAGCGTCGCATTGACGCCGATGAACGTACCCGATCCGATATCGCAATAGCCGGAAATCACAGCGTGCGACGTGATAAAGCAGTTGTCGTGAATCACGCTGCGATGGCCAACGTGATTGCCGCTCCAGAGGATACAGTTGTTACCGACCGTCACGAACGGTTGAATGGTGTTCATCTCGAATATGAACGAATTCTCGCCGATGGTCGCGTTACGCCAGACGAATGCGCGGCTACTGACGTACGTCGCAAACGAATAGCCCTTTGCCTTCAGGTCCTGGTAAAAGCGGGTACGGGTGCGATTCATGTCCGACGCCGGAATACCGGTGAAGGCGAGATATTCACCTGCCGGAAAACGGGTCTCCACTTCCTCATAGGGAACGACAGGGAGGTTGTACAGCGTCGATTCCTTGATGTATTCCTTGTTCACGCAGAAAGCAACGACTTCGTAGTCGCTGTCATACGTGAAATATTCATAGGCAATCTGCGCAAATTCACCGGCGCCGACGATGAAGACTTTCTTAGCTTCCATGCGATTCTCCATTTGCGATTTCAAGGAACTCCTTATAGTCGCGGATGTAATCCGACTCGTCGTAGTGCGCGTTGGCCAACACCATCAGCACACAATCCGACGAAAAGTCGTACATTTCACGCCACATCATGGATTCGATCAACAGTCCTTGTGCTGGATTGTCCAGAAACAACTCCACGCGCTCGCTGCCGTCATCCAGGAGAAAACGACATTGCCCACGCACGGCAATCACCATCTGTCGGAGATTGCGGTGAGCGTGCATGCCGCGTTTGATCCCTTCTTTGGTACCGAAGAGGTAATAGACGCGTTTAATCTCGAAAGGTACGTTGCGCTGATCTTCCAGCGCGATCAGAGCGCCTCGATCGTCGCCGTGTTTTTGCAGTTGAACCAGCTCAATTTCCATCTTCAGCCCCCTTCGCGATCCATTCTTCAGTGTTGTAAAGTGTGCCGACCGAAACGGCGTCCGGCCGCACAATCAGGCAACGCGCGTTTCCATGAAATCGACGTACCAGTCCATCGCTTCTTTCAGGCCTTCACCGATACGATGTGTCGGTTGATAACCCAGCAGACGTCGGGCTTTATCAATGTCGGCTAGCGAGTGACGAACATCGCCCGCGCGGAAGTCACGGTAGACGGGTTGTGCGCCGGTCAAATGCGAGTACTTCGCAGCGAGGTTCTCGCGCAGGTGGTGATAGAGCTGATTCAGCGTGGTGCGATCACCGACAGCAACGTTGTATACCTGATTGATCGCGTCCGGGTTGGTCACGGTTCCGGCCAGAAGATTGGCCTGCACGGCGTTGTCGACGTAACAGAAGTCCCGGCTCGTTTCACCATCGCCGTTGATAAACACGGCTTCGTTGCGAATCAACGACGCGATCCATTTCGGAATGACCGCCGCGTATGCGCCATCCGGGTCCTGGCGGCGTCCAAAGATATTGAAATAGCGCAGACCGATCGTGTTCAGTCCATAGGTGCGCGCAAATACGTCCGCATACAGTTCGTTGACCAGTTTAGTCACAGCGTAGGGCGACAGCGGTTTGCCTGTCTTATCTTCTACCTTCGGCAATCCCGGGTGGTCGCCGTAGGTTGAACTGCTCGCGGCGTAGACGAAACGATGCACCTTGGCGTCGCGCGATGCCACCAACATGTTCAAGAACCCGTCAATGTTGTTCTGATTGGTGTTGACCGGATCGGCAATGCTGCGCGGCACTGAACCCAACGCCGCCTGATGCAGCACGATGTCGACGCCATCGCAAACTTGATGACACGTCTCGATATCGCGGATGTCGCCCTGCGTGAATCGGAAATTAGACCATTGCTCGGGAGATATCTGGCGCTGCACTTCATCGAGATTGCGCTGATGGCCGCCACTGAAGTTGTCTAGCCCCACCACGCGCTGATTCAGCGAAAGAAGAGCCTCAAGCAAATTACTGCCCACAAATCCGGCGACACCGGTCACAAGCCAGGTCTGTGGCGCGGAGCTGAGTTGCAACTTGAGATTTTCGAAAGCAGTCATTCTTACAGTCTCAGATCGGATTGATTTGCGCTCAGTACATATTTGAGGTCGTAAAGCACGCTAGTGGCTTTACCGAAAGCGCGAATTGCCGCGGGTCCCATTGCCTTGAATTGCTCATGGGCCACGGCGAGGATGATCGCGTCATAGCTGCCGGCCGCCGGAGATTCCACTGGTGTGATGCCGTATTCATGACGCGCTTCGTCAGCGCTCACCCACGGATCGTAGACGTCTACGTCGCAGTTATAGTCCTTAAGTTCGGCAACGATATCCACCACACGCGTATTACGCAGGTCAGGACAGTTTTCCTTGAACGTCAGCCCCATGACGAGGACCTTTGCACCTTCCACATGGATACGCTTCTTGGTCATCGCCTTGACGAGCTGCGCCACGACATACATACCCATGCTGTCGTTCAGACGACGGCCAGCCAGAATGATTTCCGGGTTGTAGCCAATGGCTTGCGCCTTGTGGGTGAGGTAATACGGATCGACACCGATACAGTGACCGCCGACCAGTCCGGGGCGGAAGGGAAGGAAGTTCCACTTGCTTCCCGCTGCTTTCAGGACAGCTTCGGTGTCGATACCCATCTTGTTGAAAATGAGCGCCAATTCGTTGATCAACGCGATGTTCAGGTCGCGCTGCGTGTTCTCAATGACTTTGGCGGCTTCCGCCACCTTGATACTTTCCGCCTTGTGCGTGCCGGCCGCCACGATCTGGTTATACAGATTGTCAACGAGCACGGAGACCTCGGGCGTCGAACCGGAGGTAACCTTCTTGATTGTCGTAACCCGATGCTCCTTGTCGCCCGGGTTAATGCGCTCCGGACTGTAACCACAGAAAAAGTCGACATTGAATTTCAGGCCGGAGTGCTTTTCCAGCACCGGCACGCAGTCTTCTTCGGTACATCCGGGATAAACCGTCGACTCATAAATAACGATATCGCCCACTTTGAGCACTTTCCCCACCGTCTCACTGGCTTTCACAAGCGGTGTGAGATCAGGGCGTTTGAAGTCGTCGATCGGGGTGGGTACTGTGATGATGTAGCAATTGCACTCGCGAAGATCGTTCACATCCGTAGTGAACGAAAGATACTTTGCTTCGCGAAGTTCTTCGGCCGTTGTTTCCAAGGTGGAATCGTTGCCAGCTTTCAATTCGTCGATCCGGCGCTGATTAATGTCGAAACCAACCACAGAGCGCATGCGACCGAACTCTACCGCCAGCGGCAGCCCAACATAGCCCAGCCCCACAATTGCAAGTTTCACACCCGCTAGATTCATAAATTGCTCCACGACCACGGACCCAAAATCCGAGAGGTTACCAATTTCAGCCTTATTCACCTGCATCGAGTGAAGGCAAAATGGATGCAGATGCTACCAGATCAATGACAGACGCTAGCGGCCACAGTGATGGCGGCCATTACACGAGCAACCTAGATCTTGCCCTGTTGCGCCGAAATTTCTTCGCCCACTTCACACTCTCTTTTAAGTGCTTCTATTTCTTCTTTTAGTGCTTCGTATTCATCCATCTTTCGCTTGAGAAAGCGGCTGGTGAGCGCGGCACGCTCTGCGACACCGGTCGGCGTCAACACGTATACGTAGCCGAATTTGTTCTTTGAATGGGCAAAATTCTGCATCTTCACCCACCCCTTCAGCATCAGTGCTTTGAGACAGTAATTGAGGCCGCCAACACTCACGCCTAGCTTTTCTGCCAACTCACGTTGCGTAAGGTCCGGATTTTCCTGAAGAATGCGCAACACTCGGAAGTACGTGTCTTCCTGAACTCTTGCTTGGCGGCTCGTCATAGGAACGGCGGTCCCTTGAGTTACGGATTTGACTGGGTATCTACGTCAGCAATTCAGCGATGTCACACAACACCGCATCGGACGGAAATTCAATGCCTAGACTGGTTTTGTCAGAACTTGAACAATTCTACCTGTCGTGTGATAGCCTGGACAAGACAGAGAAAAGATATTTTACAAATCGTCCGGCCCCATTGCGTTATTGACCTGTTCGTGACATTGCGGCACACGAACGCAGCGGCGAAGACAATAGGGACAGGGGGGCGGCGGAAGAAGGGCATCAATAAGGACCGGAGATGCCCCAGAGGGATTTGGTGGAGCGGAGGAGGATCGAACTCCCGACCTTCGCATTGCGAACGCGACGCTCTCCCAGCTGAGCTACCGCCCCACACGAAGCAACGATTATAGCGGCTTTTTGGGGTACGGCGAGCAACCGACAAAATTGGTCGGGATTTTGTCCCACACAGGCCGAAATCTCGCGGCGGCCGGTGCTTGACGGACCCCACTTCCAGCGCTCGCCCGCCTGCACCCGTCTGGTTGGGCAGCCTTCAAGCCGCCCCAGGATTCCCCTTCATCCCTTTGATGACGGGCACCTTCGGCGCTTTCGCCACCACCGTCTTCTGAGCCCGGAGATAACGCGCCACCACGTCCCACACCGGTTCGCCCTGCGCCCCTTCCGCCACCGGCGCCCAGCCCGCCACCTTGTACGTCTTGCCCGCCTCGATCGGCTTGCCGTTCAGACGCATCTCGGTGATGCGTCGTCCCATCGGGGCCATCGGGTCGATCGCATAGTCCATACCGCCCACGCGCACCATGTCCCCGCCCTGCTGGTAGTACGGGTCCGGGTTGAACAGGTTATCGGCCACATCCTCGAGCACGGTCTTGATCGTCTCGCCGGTCATCGGCGTGAGCGTCGTATACGGATAGGTAATGGCCGTCTGATCGAGCAACTGCTCCATCGTGATCGCCTGCCCCGGCAGCAGCGACGTCCCCCAACGGAAGCCCGGCGAGAAGCCTATCTCAGCGTCCTTTTCGGCCATCACGGCGTCGAGCAGCAACTGGTCGAACGTGCCGTTGAAGTTGCCCCGGCGATACAGCACGCCTTCGGTCACCGCCAGCGGCTCCGCGAGCTTCGCCGCGAACGGCGCACGCACGCGTTCGATGAGCGCCTGCATCTGGGCGTCGGCCGGCAGCAGATTCGCGAACACCGGCAGCAACTTGTAACGGAAGTCCACCGGCTTGCCGCCCTTCACGTCGAAGTCCAGCACCGCCAGGAACTTGCCGTTCGAACCGGCGTTGGTGACAAGCGTCTTGCCCCCGGCATTGGCAACGACGACCGGTTTGGGCACGCCATCGTGCGTGTGGCCGCCCATGATGGCGTCGATGCCGCGCACCCGCGATGCCAGCTTCAGATCGACGTCCATGCCATTGTGCGAGAGCACCACCACGACCTGCGCGCCCTTGCCGCGCACCTCGTCGACCATCGATTGCAGACGCGCCTCCTGAATGCCGAACGTCCAATCCGGCACGAAATAACGCGGATTCGCAATCGGCGTGTACGGGAACGCCTGCCCGATGATCGCCACCGGCACGCCGTTCATCGTCCTGATCGTGTAAGGCGCGAAGACCGGATCGCCAAAATCGTTCGTCTGCACGTTCTGCGCGACAAAATCGATCTTGCCCTTGAGCTGCTCCTCAACCACCGACTTCACGTGCTCGGCGCCATACGTGAATTCCCAGTGCGCCGTCATGACGTCGACACCAAGCGCCAGCGTGGCATCGACCATGTCCTGGCCCTTGGTCCACATGGCCGTGCCGGAGCCCTGCCACGTGTCGCCACCGTCGAGCAGCAACGCACCGGGGCGCGACGCCTTCATGCGTTTGACCAGCGTCGCCAGATGCGCGAATCCGCCGACCTTGCCGTACGTGCGCGCCGCGGCCGCGAAATCGAGATAGGTGAAGGCATAGGCGTCCTGCGTGCCCGGACGCAATCCATATGCCTTGAGGAACGCTTCGCCCACCAGATGCGGCGGCTTGTTGGCCTGCTCGCCGATGCCCAGATTGACGCTCGGCTCACGGAAGTAGATCGGCAGCAACTGCGCGTGGCAGTCCGTGAAGTGCAACAGGTGCACATTGCCGAACTTCGGCAGATCGTAGAACGCCGCAGCCGCCTTGGCCGCCGCTGTCTCGTGATGCGAGAGCGCCATTCCCCCGGCCGCCGCCACCGCCAACACCTGCATGAATTCGCGTCGATTCATTTCGTCTCCGTGGCAAGCGCATCCGGCGATGCACCGCCCTTGTTGTTATTCATTACGCGACGATTGCGTCGCGCGACGTCCGCCCGGCACTCTTTGCCGGGCCATTGACCTCACCCTCGCTCGATCGGTTGCTTCGAGCTCATCGCACCGGCGCGAGTCGCAAAAAAGCAAGTCGCTACGCCCAGGTGCGAGATCGCAACTTCACTTGCCGGCATAGTCCGCGAGCGCCGCCACGTCCTCGCCGAACATCTCGCCCACATCCTTGCGCAACACCTTGCCGTTGCGTCCGATCACATACAGCTCCGGCAACCCGCGACGCTTGCCGAGCGCCGCCCGCCAGGCGTCGTTTTCCATCCCGGCAGGAAACGTGTAGCCGTGCGCCTTGATGTAATCGACGGCTTCCTGCGGCTTCTTGTCGATGGACAGCGTAACGATCTGAATCGGCTTGCCGCGCGTGGCGTCGTAGAGCTTTTGCACGTGCGGGTTCTGCTGCGCACAGAACGGACACCACGACGCCCAATACTCGACGATGACCGTGCGATCCTTGAACGCACTGGCCGGCAGCGTCTTGCCGTCAAGCAGGGTGAGGGACGGCAGCGTCACCGTATCGCCGACTTCCACGGCATGCGCCGGCGCACTCGCGAGCATGACCAACGCGCTCAACACGACGCCGAACACGTGCCAAGCGCCGCAAGTCCGCAATGCACGCGTCCTCACTTGACGCATCCAACCAGTCTCGGATTTCATGCGGTACTCCGGAAGTCGACAGCGAACGAAAATTGAATGAACGACGAACGGCGGAAGCGAAGGTCCCGAGGCCCGAGTCGAACGAGCCGCCGGATAAGCGCAAGAAGACCGAAGCGCCACGGCAACCCGGCACAAGCCGATGCGCACGATTCCACGATCCCGCGCACGGCGCCAAACCTCGGTCATTCCGCCGAAAAGCCATCGGCCGGACACGCCCGCCTATTGATTGACCGGCGACGCCGGATCGAGCAGCAGCGCCATGACGTCCTTCAACTGCTGCTCCGTCAGGATGCCCGCCGCGCCGAAGCGCGGCATGTTGGAGCAGGCCATGTAGCTGTGCGAGTCGTAGACCTTGGCCCACGTGTACTTGACCACTTCGGGCGAGTCGCCGCGCAGCTTGCCGTAGTGGTACAGCGACGGACCGATGTTGCCGAACGAGATCTCGCTCTTGGTCAGTTGATGGCACGCGTAGCAGTTGCCGCCGTTGACGGTGTCGGCCTTGTCGGAGAACTGCATGCCGCGTCCGTTCTGGGCGACCTTCTCACCCTCTTTCCAGTCGCCGAGATACTTGCCGTCGGCGGGCGCCTTCACGTTGGCCAGCTCCGCCTTCTGCAGACGCTCGGCGATCTTCGCGGGCATCGGCTTGGTGGCGTACTGCGTGCACAGCTTCTGCAATTCGCTCTGATCGATGCGATCGAGCTGCGCGACGCCCGAGCCGCGGAACGAATCGCGCAATTCCTGAACGACGGCAGCATCGGTGGTCCCGGTGACGAGCTTCACACCTTCGCCCTGAGCGAAGGCCATGCCGACGACGAGCGCCCCGGCCGCTGCCAGCGCGACACCCGTCGCGCGCAATGCGAGTGTTTTCATGGGTATGCCTCGCGATCGCTCAGCGCTTCAGGCCGGGGGCGTCCATCTTGCCGCCGTTGGCCATCACACCGAGGAAAGTAATCAGGTCGATCGACGCCTGCGAGCCGTAGTTGAGCTCCGGCATCCGCTGCTGACGGAAGCAGTCGTACATCCGCCACTGGATCGTACGCAGCGCGCCTTGCGAGACACGATAGCCCGGCCATGTCGCAAACGCCTGACGCGCGGCCGCCGGCTTGGTCAGATTCGGCAGATCCTGCAGACGAATGCGCTTGTCGTCCGCCCCGTGGCACGACGCACACGAGAAGTCGTACGGGCCCGCACGGTAATAGAAGATCTTCTGGCCGCGCGCGTAGGCTTCCTTCTCTTGCTTGTGCGACTGCGGCACACGAATGAGCGCACCACGCGACTGTCCCGCGACGTACGCGGTCAGCGATTCGAGATCGGTGGGGTCCTGGCCTTCCTTCGAGAACGGTTGCTTGATGACGTCCGCGCGCTTGAAGCCTTGCAGATTCACCATGCATTCGACGATGCGCGACTCGGCGTCGAGCACGCGTTTCGTATCCGGGAAATAGCGCGGCAGTTGCGCGTAGGCGTCCTTCACGACACCGGCGCCGAGGCCGAGATCGCACTGCGCGAGCGACACGTTGTTCGGGCCGCGCGGCGTCTTCCAAAGTTCTTCGCCACGCATTTCGATGAGTTCCGCCGGGTTGCCGTCGGCGAGCATCTCGCGGTATTGCGCGATGGCATCGGCCGTCGAGCTGTCGGCTGCGAATGCGGGGACACCGATCCCCGCGATGGCGAGCATGCCACCGAGCATGGTGCGACGCAGCCATTCGCCGCCCGCGGTACCGGTTCGCGCCGCGACTGGTGCGCTCGCATGTGCGCTGTTTCGCGCCTCTTTCATCTGGCTCTCCTCTTGTGGGTTGGGTTGGCACGACGACAGGGGGGTGGACACCCCCGTGCACACAACACGACGCGCACGACACGCGTGCAAGCCGCGCGTCCTACCCGGCCGGTGTCGGCGCGGCAGCACGCGTACGCGCCGCCCGCCATACGCCGGCGTTCGCCTTCAGGCGACGGTCGTCTCGTCCGTACGCGAGTCGCCCTTGTTGTCGGTCCACGTCACCGTGACCTTGTCGCCCTTCTTGGCGCCCTTGAACTTGAACGACAGGAACGGATCCTTCGACACCGCCGGGCCCCACTCGGCCGACAGGACCGTCTTGCCGTTGCAGGCCACCGTCACGTTCTGGATGAAGTGTGCCGGCACGATATTACCGGAAGCGTCCTTGCGCTGGCCGGTTTCCATGATGTGGCTCATCAGCACCTTGACCTCGACGGCGCCGCCTGCCTCGCTTGCGCGAATGCGCATCGGATTACCCATGTTTTGGCTCCTCTTGTTCTACGATGCGCCGCTTAACCGCCGCAGCCGCCCAGCGTGACCTTGATTTCCTTCTCGGCCACGAGGAACTTGTTGTCCGCCTTGACGAGCGCATAGACCTTCGAGGTCTGGCCCATCTTCACGCGCGTGGTCACCGACGGCTCCGTGCCATCGGGGATGTCGAACGACGCGGCAAGCGTGTTCGGGTTCTTCTCGATCAGAATCGCGATCGATTGCGTATTCGGCGCCTTGCTGGTCACCGCCACCGGCACGACCGCGCCGTTTTCGGCGATGTCGGGCGCGGTCAGCACGACCAGGTCGCTCGGGCTCGCGCTCGTGCCGCCCAGCGCCTTGACCGTGTCGGCCACGCTCCTGGTGGCAAACGCCGCCTTGTTCCACTCCACCTGTGCCGCGCGTGCCTCTTCGGGCTTGATCAGCCCGGCGGCCACCGCCAGTCCCATTACCGCGGAAAACCGCAGCATGTCGCGTCGCTGTTGGTTCATCTCTGTGTGTTTCCTTCTCTGAAGGCCGCCGATGCGCCATGCGTGTACCGCACCGGCCGCCGTTCGCTCGCCCGGCCCGCCACGCGGTGCTGCATCGCGGCCGGCCGGCGAGCCCCCTGCCCCTGGCTTACTTCGCCGGGGCGCCGGCCAGGACCCAATCCACCAGGATCTTGGCGTCGGCATCCGACATGTTCGGGTGTCCCGGCATCGGGATCGCACCCCAGACGCCCGAACCGCCGACCTTCACTTTCTTGACCAGCTTCGCCACGGCCTCCTTGTCGCCTTTGTACTTGGCGGCGACATCCTGATAGGACGGGCCCACGAGCTTCTTGTCGACCGCGTGGCAACCCATACAGGCGTTGGCGGCGGCGAGCTTGGTCGCTGCCGCGACATCGACACCGGCATGGGCCAGCGAGGCGCCGGCCAACATGGCTGCAGCGATCAGAATCTTCTTCATCGTATCTCCTTCGATTTGTGTAGGGGACGGCGTCCTGCGGCGACTTACGTGGTTTGACCCGGCCGTCGGACACCCTGCCCGCTCAATGTGCACCACGGAGAATCCAGTCGACCATCGTGTGGACGTCGGTTTCGGCGATCTGCGACTGCGGCGGCATTGGCATGCTGCCCCAGTTGCCGGCGCCTCCGGCACGTATCTTCGCCACCAGTTTTTCAGTCGCATCCGACTGCCCATGATACTTGGCGGCGACCTCCGAGAAGGCGGGCCCGATCTTCTTGTCGGTCACGCCGTGACAGGCCAGACAACCGTTCTTGTCCGCAAGCGTTGCTGCCGGTGACGTCGCAGCGGCGGTTTGGGCCGGCGCGTCCGGACTCGCCATGCCGAGCGTGGCGAGGGCCGCCGTCTTGCGCACCGACGCATTTTGCGCGGCGGTGCCCGACAGCGGGGGCAGCTTCGTATCGACACCGCGCACAGGTCCGATGACACGGTTTTGCGCGGCCAGATCTCCATGTGCGTCGCGGGCGTACGCAGGGAGTGCGGACGTCACGATACCAGCCCCAGGACAATCCTGCATACACGCCTTGTTATGAGTATCCGGTTTGTCGCCCACGCGCCACATGCCGTGCGCGCGCGTCATGCCGTTGCGATTGGGCATGAATTTCTGCACGTCGGCGATGTTCCTGTCCGACAGCACGAAGTCCGATGGCACGATCTCGCCGAGGTTCAGGATGTAGGCAGTGACCGCATACACTTCGTCGGGCGTGAGCGAACGCGGTGCGTTCCACGGCATGGCGCGACGGATGTAGTCCCAGATCGTCGACACGGTGTCGACCTTCATGAGCGTGGTGCGCACCGGCTGGTTGTTGGCGCGCAGCGACGCCACGTGTCCCGTCTTGATGTCGTCGGGCGTGGTGCCACCCACGAGCGGATTGAAGACCTCGTTGCTCTCGCCGAACGTGCCGTGACACGACGCGCAGCGTGCATCGAAGAGCTTCTGACCGTCGGCGACGGAGCCCTGCCCCTTGGGCAAGCCCTTGAAGTCGGGCCGCACGTCGATGTCCCACGCGCCCAACTCGGCCGGCGTGGCATCACGTCCGATGCCGGACGGCGCCTTGCCGAGCGATGACGGCGCGCCCTTGACCGCGAGCCCGGAAGCACTCGACGTTGCCGCGGGCGCCGCCTTCGCAGGCGACGACATCCACGCGGCGAGCGTCAACCCGACCAGCGCCAGCGTACTCGCCCAGAGCATGCCGAGCACGAACCACCGGACATTGCGGCTCATGGCGTGCGGCGACTTGCGTTCAATCGACGTGGACATTGGTCACCTCCCCATTCGTTGCCACCTGCCACGTCTGAATCGCGTTGTTGTGATAGATCGACTTGGTGCCGCGCACGTCGCGCAACTGGCGATAGCGCGGCTGCACGAATCCCGTTTCGTCCACCGCACGGCTTTGCAGCAGCGCCGGCGAACCGTCCCAGTTCCAATCGAAATTGAAGCGCGTCAGGCACTTGGGCAAGACGGGCGACTCCAGACGCGCCTGACGCCACGACTTGCCGCCGTCGGTCGACACGTCCACGCGCTTGATGCGCCCGCGCCCCGACCAGGCCAGCCCCGTCACGTTGAAATAGCCGCGATCGAGCAGCGCCTGGCCGCCCGAGGGCGACGTGATCACCGATTTGCACTCCTGGATCGAGGTGTATTGACGATGCTGACCGTCGGGCATCAGATCGACGTAGTGACTGGTTTCGTCCTTGGTATTCCACGGGGCGTCGCCAACCTTGATGCGACGCAGCCACTTCACCCACGAAACGCCTTGCACGCCCGGCACGACGAGCCGCAGCGGATAACCGTTCTCGGGGCGCAGCATCTCGCCGTTCATGCCCCAGGCGACGAGCACGTCCGAGAGCGCCGCCTCCATCGAGATCGTGCGGGTCATGCCCGAGCCATCGCCGCCTTCGGCGAGCACGAACCGACCGCGCTTGGTATCAGCGCCCACATCGTCGAGCAATACCGACAGCGGCACACCGGTGAATTCGCAGCACGACAGCATGCCGTGCGTGTACTGGACGGTCGGCACGGCGGCATTGCCCCACTCCATGCCGGTATTCGCGCCGCATTCGATGAAGTGCATGCGCGAGACGGATGGCAGACGCATGATGTCGTCCATCGTGTACACCTTGGCCTCGCGCACGAGACCGTGCACCATCAGGCGATGCTGCGTCGGATCGATCTCCTGCCAGCCCTGGTGGTGACGTTCGAAGTGCAGGCCACTCGGCGTGATGATGCCGAACAGGCCTTGCAGGGGGGTGAAAGCCACGGAGGCCTGCGCCGTCTGGGTGAGCCCCGGCGACTGACGGCGCTGCAGGTTCGCTTCGAACTTTGACGGCACGCCGTACGGGCGGGCGGCGACCGGCTGGCCCAGCGACGTGGCCCACGGACGCGGCTCGAGAATCATCGGATCGCCGTCGCCAGCGATTTTGGGGGCGTCGGCGGCAAAGGCGGCGCCACCGGCGAGCGCGGCGCCCGCAGCCAGGAAGCTGCGTTGGAGGAAACTGCGCCGCGTGGGGCTCAGCCCGTCGCGCGCGATATCGGCGGCGAGTGTGCCGTCGATGAAATTCTCCGGGGCGCGGCGCAAACGGCCGGCCCGCGATGGTTTGTCGCTCACCCTGTCTCCTCGCGTTTTGTGGCACCCGCCAGCATCCGCGAGGACGCTGACGGGCTTAAGGCACTTGCACGCGGTCTCGTTGCCGCGCTGTCCTGCGGGTCTTGCGGTATTGCGGCGTCACTGGACCGCCACATCGGGTGCGCAACGCCGAAGCGACGCGCCCCTGGGTTTCACAACGGCCTGCGGCGTGTGTCAGTGCCCTCGCGGCATGAAGCCGTCGACGGCCTGCTCCGGCAGGGCCTCCTCCTCGATTCGGCCGGCAACCTGCACGCACACGGCGCGGCAGATCTCGACCACCCCGGTATCCGCGATCGCGTAATACACCTGGTTGCCCTCGCGGCGACGCGCCAGCACACCCGCCTGGTACATCGCACCGAGATGCCGCGATACGTTCGTCTGCGACGAACCCACGTCCGTCACCACATCGCTCACGGAGCGCTCGCCGCCGCACAACGCATGCAGAATCCGCAGCCGCGTCGGCTCGGAGAGCAGGCTGAAGTAGTGCGACACCTTTTCGAATACGCGATCGAGTTCTTCCATGACGGTCTTTCTTTGAGTTCGTGTGGAGGCACAAGGAATTTCGTATATGCCTACATACGCATATACGGATAATCAAAATAACGGGCGATGGACGCAAGTTGCACTGCAACATATCGGACCCGGGCGTATGGGGGCCGAAGGCCGGCGGCTTCGTTGCGTTTCCGTGTATACGGATGGATATAGCGGGTTTCGCTTTATGCGATTGAGCACCGTCCGATGCGACGAGCATGGACGGAGGGACCAACCGGGATGAGGAAAACGCGGTCCGCGGCATCAGGGAAAAACCTGATAAGAAAAATGAGAGGGGGACGTCGCGACGGCGATGATCGGCGCCGTGATTTTCGTCGAACGAAGCCAAGGATACCGCGACGGCGCAAACGCGACGATGGACGAAAAGCGACGAAGGCGGACGCCGTGGTGACGTCCGCCTTCGCGGTCATGACACTGTCGTCGTCGCTGTCGTTTTCTCTTTCACCCGGCCTCACTCGAACTGATAGGACCAGTTCGCGTTGAACCGCAGCGGCCGGTTGGGTGAGTTGGTGGGCGCGTCGGCCATCGGCTTGGCCAACGAGAGATCGAGCGAGTAATACTTGCTGTCGGAGATGCGCATGCCCAGTCCGATCGACGCGAGCTGGTTGTGGAACAACTGTCCGCGGTTCACATACACTTTGGCGGTATCGAGCATCAGATACGGCTGAACTGTCTTGAGATAGCGGAAGTCGGTGCGGAACATGCGGTTGATTTCGATGGACGCCCCCCAGCCCTTGTCCCCCGCCACTTCCCCGGCTGGATAGCCGAGGCCGTAGCGCTGGCCGCCGAACGTGGCCTGCTCGGAGGTCGGCAGCGTGTTGCTGCTGTACTGCGCGCCGGCCGAAACCACGACGCCGAATTCCCAAGGCAGCACCACGCCCTGCTTGCCGTCGAGCGTGAAGCGCCAGAAGCCGAGATCGTACGGACCGAGCACCTGTGCGACGCCCGCGGGCCGCGTGGTGTACGACTGGCTCGCGCCCATCCCGTTGAAGCCCTTGAACACGCCCAGCGTGGCACTGCGCGTCTGCTTCTCCGTGATCTCGTTGTAGACGAGTTGCACCTGCGTTGCGCGCACGTTCGTCTGCGAATTGATGTAGTTTGGTGAATTCGGCACCTCGTAGCGGTCGCGCGAATTCACGCCGTACATGCCGCCGCTCACCGTCAGGCTGCGCTGGTTGTTGAGCAGCAGTGGGTAGGACACGCTCACGGCCACGCGTTTGGTATCGAGGTGACGCGTGAGCCCGGCGAGCGCCTGATCGTCGGGCTGGCCGCGATAGTGCGACGCGTCCAAGCGCGCCTGCAGACCGTTCGAGCCCAGCGGCTGAATATAGGAGGCCGCGTAGAACTCTTCGTCGTTGTGCCCCTTCGGGGCGATGGCCGTGAGCTGGATCTGTTCGCCCAGCGGCGTGAGCGCGTTGCTCGTCACGGTAAACACACCGCGAACGCCGGGGTTGTTGTACGAGAGCGAGGTGCCGAGCGCCACGGGCTGACGCGAGACGTCCAGCGACAACTCGGTCGCGCCGTCGGTCTGTGTGGGCGGTTGCACGTCGGCCTTGATCTTCATGCCCGGCACGAGCGTGAGCAGGTTCAGATAGCGCTCGAACGTGGCGCGCTTGAGCGGACGCTCGGCCTCGATATGCGCCGCAATGTCACGCAGGCGCTGCTCCGACGGGCCGGGCTTGCCGGTGATCTTTGTGCTGGCGATGTAGCCTTCGACGATCGTCACGCGCACGAAACCGTTGGCAAAGTCTTGCGCCGGAACGAAGGCGAACGACAGCAGGTAGCCGGCGTCCTGGTACATCTTCGTGACCTGGTTGGCCGTCTCGACGAGATCGCCGATGGTCACTTCCTTGCCTGCCATCGGCGCGAAAAGCGCCGCGACCTGATCGAACGGCAACGACTTGACGCCTTCGATCCCGAAACGCTGCGGCGTGATCCTGCGCGCAAGCAGGGCCTTGAGGGCGTCTTCCTGCGTGGGTGGCTGAATACGGAGGGTGGGGGCGGGCGCCTTGGGAGCCTCGATCTTCGGGATGCTCTGCATGGGGTCGCCGCGGACCGGACTGGCGTCGGCACGCGCGTGCTGCGTAGCGAGCAGGCCGACGGCGGCAATCGATGCGGCAACGAAGTGAACAACCCTGCAGTGTCGGTGCAACCCGAAGTGGAGCGCCCGATGTGATTCGATGGTGTCCGCACGCGCAACGCGCGACGCGAGACGGGACTCCCCCTGGCGATGCGCCATCCCTATCTCCCCAACGATTATTTTTTCGTGGAGGCAGTGTAACCGAGAGGTCCGAGCCTCCGTCAACGAGGGAAACTCGGGGAAATGCGGCCCCCACACAACATTGCGGGAACTCATCGTGATGGCACGTAGGTTGCGGCGCTTAGAGAGCATCCTCCAAACGCATTTCGCGCAACGGCGAACGTCGCCGAAATCCGCGTCAGGCCAGCATGTCGGCCCAGATGCCCTGTGCCCATGCGAGTCCCCGGGCGAATTCGTCGCGTGTGGCCCGTGGTGACGCGCCGCCCGTGCCCGGCACGGGGAGCATGGTGCGCTGCGAAGCGTCGTATCGGTGCACGCTCGCGACGTGCATCGCCTCGTTCGCCGAGACGAACGTGTAGCAGGTGTTGCTGTAGAGCGGCTCGGGATTGACCGGGCGGTCGGCCAGCGTCGCGACGATGGCCGCTGCGCACACCTTGCCGTGCTGGTTTGCCATGTGGCCGGATTTCGGCATCTGCGGCGCGATCTGGACGGCGTCGCCGAGAACGTGGATATCGGGCTGCACCGTCGATGCAAACGTGAGGAAGTCGACGTCGCACCAGCGACCGTTGGCCGTCGCCAGACCGCTCGCCGTCGCGATGTCACCTGCGTGCATCGGCGGAATCGCGTTCAGCACGTCGGCCCGGACCTCTTCGCCCAGCTCGAAGCGCGCAACCTGTTTGACGCCGTCGAGCGTGACCTCGGTGCAGTTGAACTGCGGGTGGTACTCGAGCATGCTACCGAACTGCGTGCGCCAGACGTCGTGGAATTGCTCGGCTTCCGCCAGCACCTGGTCGTTGGCGTCGAACACGAGCACCTTGGCGCGCGGGTTGTGCTGCTTGAGCCAGGCCGCCGCCTGACAGGCGCGCTCGTATGGCGCGGGCGGGCAGCGGAACGGCGCTTCGGGAATCGTGATGGCGAACACGCCGCCATCGGGCATCGCGCGCAGCCGGGCGTGCAGCGCGGCGCTCTCGCGCGCGTCGGTCCAGCCGACCGGCAGCGCCTCGCGGACGGCAGGGTCGGAGAGTCCCCCGATCGCCTCTCGCCGCAACGACACGCCAGGGGACACGATCAGTTTGTCGTACGGCAAGCGGCCGCCGTCGGCCAGTTGCACCTGTTTCCGCACGGCGTCGATAGCGTTTGCACGCGTACGCCGCCAGACGACGCCATGTCGTGCGACGAGCGCGTCGTACGGCACCGTCAGGTCGCTCACACGCAGGTTGCCGCCGACGACGAGGTTCGACAGCGGCGCCGAGACGAAAGCGGCGTTCGGCTCGACGAGCGTGACATCGATCGTATTGCCGGAAAGTACTCGCAGCGCCTTGGCCGCCGTCGCGCCGCCAAAGCCGCCCCCGATGACGACCACGCGAGCGCGCGCTTTCACGGGAGTCGGCCACAGCGGTGCGAGACGCGCTTGCGCGGGGGCGGCACGGGAGGCGCCGGCCAAGCTCGCCAGCGCGGCCATCGTCCCCAGTCGGGAAAGTCGGAAAAGGAAGTCGCGACGTTGCATGCGGGCGTTGCCTATCGGATTGGGCGCGGTGCAGTGCGCGGCAGGGACGGCGGCGTGGACGGCATGGAGAGCACGGCGGGCGCGGGCTGCGCGGCAAAGTACGCGGCGATGCGCTGCAACTCGTCGTCGCGGTAGCCCTTGAGAAGCTGCGGCATGAGCGTCGCGGGACGCCGCCCGTCACGCATGGCCTGCAACGTGGCGACGAGCTCCGCTGCCGGGCGACCTTCGAGCGTGGGTAGCGTTGCCTTGCCAGCGCTCACCGGCGCCGACGCACTGTGGCAACTCATGCAGGCGAGCGCCCAGTCGCGGGCTTGCCAGTCGGGCCGGATGGGCGCAGCCGGCACGGCGGGCGCGACATACACGGGTGAGGCAGCGCGCATCGCGGGCGCGTTCGCCGCCCCCGCCTCGGCGGACGCCGCGAAACCCGTCTGCGTCATCCACATCGCCGCGCTCAAAACGAAGGCCGCCGGTATCGTCCGCGATTGACGGAGACGATACCGGCGGTTCGGCATGGGATGGGGAGCACGCATGTGCGCAGTCAGTTTCCGGGGGCGCTTCAATGCGCTCCGGAGGCGGGCATCAGTTGCCGGTCTTGGTCGACGGACCGGGTTTGACCGGGCCTTCGCTGATCGGCGCCGGCGAGGACAGCGGCTTGGCCGTCACGGTATCGTTGCCGATCGGGGTCGTCGTCACCGTTGCCGCATTGGGATCGTCAGGCTGCGCCGGGGCGGGGTTCTTCTGGGCTTCCGTCGACAGACGCTGCGCCTCTTCCGGCTTCACGTATTCGTAGAGTTTGACGACCTTCTGCACACCATCGATACGGCTCGCCACGTTCGCACCGATGGTGCCCTCCTCCGGCGAAACCAGACCCATCAGATAGACGTCGCCACGCTCGGTGACCACCTTGAAGACGTTGGCCGAGATCTCTTTCGTATTGATCAGGTTGGCCTTGACCTTGCTGGTGATCCACGCGTCGTTCGAGCGCGAGCCGAACGAACTCTTCGGCGCGATGGCAAGTTCGTCGACGATGCCGCGCACGTTGCTGATCTGCTTGACGATGTTCACGGCGGCCTGCTTGCTGGCCTCGTTCGGGACTTCGCCGGTCAACAGTACGCGACGGTTGAAGACGGTCACGTTCACGTGCACCGCGTCGTCGGTCAGCGTATTGGCAATGTTGGCTTCGGCCTTGACCTGAATCTCGCGGTCTTCCGTCTGCGCGCCGACGGAACGGCGGTCGGTGGCGATGAGCGCGCCGGTGGCGGCGCCGCCGAGGATGATGGGGGCGCAACCGGCCAGGGTCGCTGCGATCAACACTGCCGCTACGAGCGGCTTAACAACGCCTTGCACGCGTTGGAAACTCATCGGTCATTCTCCTTGTTGGATGGTCGAACGGGGCGGCCCCCGCCGCGCCCAGCCGGCACCGTCCGCCCCCGCGATCCGGTACCCGTCATGATCTTGACGCCTCAGGATGCCAATAGGTTCACGCGTCGCCGAACAGCATCGCGTCAACCAGATCGCAAAGGCAGTGAATCGTCAGCAGGTGAACTTCCTGAATTCGGGCGGTGCGATCGGCCGGCACGCAAATGTGCACGTCCAGTTCGCCCAGCACGCCGTTGACCTTGCCGCCGCCCTTGCCCGTGAGTGCGATCACGTGCATTTCGCGCTCGTGCGCGGCTTCGATGGCGGCGAGCACATTGCTCGAGTTGCCCGACGTGGTGATGGCCAGCAGGATGTCGCCCGGCTGACCGAGTGCCTTCACCTGCTTGGAGAAGATAGCGTCGAAGTTGTAGTCGTTGCCGACGGCGGTGAGGATCGACGAGTCCGTGGTCAGCGCGATGGCCGGCAGCTCGGGACGTTCGCGCTCGAAGCGGCCGACGAGTTCGGCGGCGAAATGCTGGCAGTCGGCAGCCGATCCGCCGTTGCCGCAGGCAAGGATCTTGTTGCCGTTGGACAGCGCGTTGAACATGACCTCGGCGGCGGCGGCAATCGGGTCCGCCAAGACTTCGCGCGCGGCCAGTTTGGTTTCGACGCTATCCGTGAAGTGTTGCTGAATTCGTTCGATCGACATGGTCGTTTGCCAGGGTGTCGCAAAAGCGGCCGGCCTCGCGAGGGCAACGCCCAGCGCCGGCCGGCAATCCGGGGCCGTATATCTGGAAACGGCACTTTCGCAAGTGTAACAGGGCCGACGGGGCTGGGTTTCCTCAGAGGTCGTCGGTGTCGAAGGCGTTCGGTAGCCAGCGCGCCACGGGAGGCCGCCCGTCGAAGGCCACGACATCGAAGCGGCAACGCGCCGCCGGGCGGCGCAGCAGATAGTGCCGTGCGGCCAGCGCAAGGCGCCGTCGCTTGGCGCGGCTGATGCTCTCGGCAGCGCCGCCGAAATCGCTGCGCGCCCGGGCGCGCACCTCGACGAATACCAGTACGCCGGCGCGATCCCGCATAATGAGGTCGATTTCGCCGCCGCGACACCGATAGTTGCGCGCGACGAGCTGCCAGCCGCGTCGCTCGAGCAAGGTCTGCGCGCGGCTCTCGAACGAAACTCCTAGCTGATTCGACATGGTTGTTCCGATGTTTACCGTTTCCGGCAATGCCGGTGTCGCTGCGCCGCGAGAGGCCCATGAGGCCCATGAGGCGATGGCTTCGCTTCGCCGGAGGACGCCGTCATGAGCGAGCGTCTGCTGTCGCTGGCCGAGGGCCAGCATTACCCGACGGGCACGCTGTACGTCGTCGCCACACCGTTGGGCAATACCGCCGACATCACCGTGCGAGCGTTGCATATCCTCGGCATGGTGGACGCCATCGCCTGTGAAGATACGCGCAACAGCGCGCAGTTGCTGCAGCGCTATGGCATCGATCGCCCGCTGATCGCCGCCCACGAGCACAACGAAAATGCGGCCGCGGCGCGGCTCGTCGAGCGTTTGCAGGCCGGCGAGCGCATCGCCTACATTTCGGACGCTGGCACCCCCGGCATCTCCGATCCGGGGGCGCGACTGGTGGATGCAGTCCGCGCCGCCGGGCTCGGCGTGGTGCCGGTGCCGGGCGCCAGCGCGGTGATCACGCTGCTGTCGGCAGCGGGCGCCTGGGTGGAGTCGTTCACCTTCGTGGGTTTCCTGCCGCCGAAGGCGCAACAGCGTGCGCAGGCCATCACGGCGTTGGCCGGTTCACTCTCGGCGCAGGTGTTTTACGAAGCGCCGCACCGGATCGTGGAGACCGTCGCGGCGCTGGCCGAGGGCTTGGGCGGCGAGCGCCGGCTATTGATCGGCCGCGAGTTGACGAAGCGTTTCGAGGAGATTCACGAGTGCGCGCTGAGCGAAGGCGTGGCGTGGCTCAAGGCGGACGCGAATCGCCAGCGCGGCGAGTTCGTTCTGGCGGTGTCGGGCGCGACGGCGAGCATCGTCGACGACGGCGTGGACGCCGAAGCGCAGCGCGTGCTCGCGCTGCTCGTGGCCGAGTTGCCGACGAAGAGCGCCGCCAAACTCGCCGCGGCCATCACCGGCGCGCCCAGGAACGCGCTCTACGAGCGAGCGCTGGCGCTCAAGAACGGGTAACGGACCGCGCTTGGGACCGCGCTTGGACTACGTGCCGTAAGGACGGCAGAGCGAGGGCCAGAATCGGATGTTTCCGCTGGCCCTTGCGGTATTCCCCCAAACTTCCCCTTGGCTGCGTATCGCGCGGCGCGCCAGCGCCCCCAGTAGCGCAGCTGCCACGTAAGCACCGGACACAAAGGAAAAAACCCGCCAAAGCGGTCGCTTCGTCGGGCTCTTTCCACGGCTTCGACGCTGCGTCAGCTCAGCAGCAGCGCATCGTCGTCGAGTTGTTCGCCGCGCGTGCGCTCGAACATCTGCAGCAGGTCAGGCACGTCCAGCCCCTTGCGCTCCTCGCCCGAGACGTCCAGCACCACCTTGCCCTGGTGCAGCATCACCGTGCGATCGCCGTAGTCGAGCGCCTGGCGCATGCTGTGCGTGACCATCATCGCCGTCAGCTTGCTTTCCTGCACGATGCGCGCCGTCAGCTCGAGCACGAACGCCGCCGTCTTCGGATCGAGCGCCGCCGTGTGCTCGTCGAGCAGTAGAATCCGTGACGGCTGCAACGACGCCATCAGCAGACTCACCGCCTGGCGCTGACCGCCCGACAACAAGCCGATACGGTCCGACAGACGATTCTCCAGGCCGAGGTTGAGCAGGCTCAGCTTGTCGCGGAAACGCTCGCGCAGTTCCCTGTTCAGTGCGAACCGGAAGCTGCGACTCTCACCCCGCTTGACCGCCAGCGCCATGTTCTCTTCGATGGTCAGCGCCTCGCACGTGCCGGCCATCGGGTCCTGGAACACGCGCGCCACCTGGCTCGCGCGCTGCCACGCCGTCTTCTTTGTGACGTCGTTGCCGTCGATCGAAATATTGCCCGAATCCACCGTCAGGTCGCCGCTGATCGCGTTGAGGAACGTCGACTTGCCCGCACCGTTGGAACCGATCACCGTCACGAACTGGCCGGTCGGGATATCCAGCGACATGCCGCGCAGTGCACGGTTCTCGATGGGCGTGCCCGGGTTGAAAGTGATCTTGAGATCTTTTGCGCTCAACATGATCAGGCGCCTCCGTTCTTACGCGCGAACAGCTTGCGACGCGTCGCAGGCAGCACCAGCGCCACCGCCACGAGCAAGGCCGTCACCAGGTTGAGGTCCTGCGCCTTCAGACCGATGAAATCGCTGTTCAGCGCGAGCGCGATGAAGAAGCGATACAGCACGGCGCCGACCACCACGGCCAGTGTCGTGAGGATAAGCCGGCGCGCCGGCAGAATCGTCTCGCCGATGATCACCGCCGCCAGACCGATCACGATCGTACCGATGCCCATCGAGATGTCCGCCCCGCCCTGCGATTGCGCGAACAGCGCACCCGCCAGCGCCACGAGCGCGTTCGACAACGCCATGCCCGCGAGGATCTCATGACCGGTGTTCACGCCCTGCGCACGCGCCATGCGCGGATTCGCGCCCGTCGAGCGCATCGCGAGCCCCTGCTGCGACGAGAAGAAGTAATCGAGACCCAGCTTCACCACGACAACGACCACCAGCAACATGGCCGGACGCAGCACGTAGTCGGGCAGCCAGCCCGGTGCGTTCTCCGGCAGCAGCATCGTGAAGACGGTCGGCGACGTGATCAGCGGCACGTTCGGCGCGCCCATCACACGCAGGTTCACCGAATAGAGCGCGATCATCATCAGGATACTGGCCAGCAGATCCATGATTTTCAGACGCACGTTGAGCCACCCGGTGATGAACCCGGCCACCGAGCCCGCCGCCATCGCGGCCAGCGTCGCTGCGAACGGGTTGGTGCCACCAGCGATCAGCGTCGCAGCCACCGCGCCGCCAAGCGCGAAGCTGCCGTCAACGGTCAGATCGGGAAAGTTGAGGATGCGGAAGGAAATCAGCACCCCGAGCGCCACGAGACTGAAGATCAGACCGATCTCCAGCGCGCCCATCATAGAAAAAAGGGACATTTTCGTAATTCCACTGCGCAAGACGGCCCGTGCCGGGTCACGGCATCAGCAGCGCTCGCACGGCCGGCGTCGGCCAGTTCGGGTCATAGCCGGTCGTTTTGCGACCGCGTTCGGGGGGAGCCATCCCGCCCATTCGATAGGAAAAGAGCGGCGGGGACAGATCGTGTCCGGGCGCCGCCCTGTCGTTCACCGATGCCACGGACGGTCGGCCCGCCGCACCGGTGTCACGCGCACTTACTGTTTGATAACCGTCTTGGCTTCCTTCACCAGATCGTCCGAGAGCGTCACGCCTTGCTTGGCGGCCGCTGCCGTGTTCACGAACAGTTCCAGGTTCGAGCTGGTCTGCGAAGCGATCGCCCCCGGCTTCTCACCCTTCAGGATGCGGCCCACGACCTTGCCGGTCTGACGGCCCAGATCATAGTAGTTGATGCCCAGCGCCGCGATGGCGCCACGCTTCACGCTGTCCGTATCCGAGGCGACCAGCGGGATCTTGCGGTCGTTGGCAACCTTCACCAGCGACTCGTACGCCGACACGACGTTGTTGTCCGTGTTCGTGTAGATCACGTCGACCTTGCCGACCAGGCTGCTCGCTGCCGAACTGATGTCGACGGTACGCGGCGCCGCGGCTTCCACCAGCGTCATGCCGGCGGCGGGCAACAGCTTCTTGAGTTCGTTGACGACCACGACCGAGTTCGCCTCGCCCGGGTTGTACACCATGCCCACGCGCTTGGCGTTCGGCACCACACGCTTGATCAGGGCGACCTGCTTGTCGAGCGGCAGCTTGTCCGACACGCCCGTCACGTTGGTGCCCGACGGCTCCCAGCTCTTCACCAGTTGCGCCGCGACCGGATCGGTCACGCCCGAGTACACCAGCGGCACGGTCTTGGTCGCCGCCGCCACGGCCTGCGCGGTCGGCGTGGCGATGCCGATGATCGCATCCGGCTTGTCGCCCACGAACTTGCGGGCGATCTGCGCGGCGGTGCCGACGTTGCCCTGTGCGCTCTGATATTCCCACTTGAGGTTCTTGCCGACCTCGTAGCCTTCAGCCTTGAGTTCGTCGCGCGCGCCATCGCGGATGGCGTCGAGTGCCGGGTGCTCCACGATCGCCAGCACGGAAACCGTCTTCGTATCCTGCGCGAATGCCGCGCCGGTCGTCCCCAACAACGTTGCGGCCACCGCGCACAGCAGGGTGCGCTTGGCGTATTTGCCCATCGTCGACATTGAAACTCCTCCAGGAATGCATCTTTTTTGAAAGGTGCGCCGGGCCCGGGTCTCGGCGGGCCTCAATCGGATGCACACAAAGCGTGCACCTGCGCGTGGGGCACAGTCTACCCACATCGCCTGCGCCGAACAACGGTTGCCAACACAACCTCCTCAGAGGCCCGCCGAGCATCGGATTGCGCCCGGAAGCTGGCATTTTCATGCGGCAATCGGAAAAAAATTAGACGATTTGGTCGCGAGCCATTCGAGGCGCGCACATTCATGCGATGCGTTCCGCCGACGAGATACCGAGAAAAACGAAACAATGAGGGAAATATCACCCGCAATGTGCGGGAATCGCACAATAAACAGGCAGCCCCCGTCCCATTTTTTAAGACGCGTCTGCTTTCGGTGCGGGAGGGACGGTGTCGGCGGAAGGGGCGGGGGCCGCAGGCGGCGGTGTCGGCACTCGGGACGCGTTACTGTTGTTGCCGGCCTCGTCGAGGCCGAGTGCCGCGATTTCGCTGCGCGACAGGCGACGGATCTCGACCTTGGTGTGGCCTGCCCTGATGAAGTCGAGCTGCTTGGCCGCCCCGTAGGACAGATCGATGATGCGCTTGCGCGTGTAGGGCCCGCGATCGTTGATCTTCACGACCACCGCCTTGTTGTTGGCGACGTTGCGCACCAGCACGAAGCTGGCCAGCGGCAGTGTGGGATGCGCGGCGGTGAGCTCGTTCATATCGAACGTTTCGCCGGTCGCGGTGCGGCGCCCGTGAAACTTCTTGCCGTACCACGAGGCCGTGCCGGTCTGGAAGAAGGTGCCCGCGTCCGCGCGCAGGCGGGCTTCGCCGTCACGCTCCGGCGCATTCGGGTCGCCGGGATTGAGCCCCTCGTTGCGATACGCCCGGCCCGGCCAATGCAGGTCGAAACTCGAGCCGACCGGCGCGTTGGCTTCGCGCGCACGCGCACCCCCGCCTGTCGCCGGAGTGGCGGCAGCCGTCTGGCTGGGGGGTTCGAGCGGCGTTGTGCAGGCTGTCAACGTCAGGGCGAGGGCGCAGCCGACCGCGAACCGTGTGAGCATGTCGCGTGTTCGCATAGGCCGCGAGTTTAACACGCGACCAAAGTCAACCCATCAGCGAGCGTTCACTTACCCGATAGGTCTTGTTACCAAACGTTACCGCGCTTTGCATACCATCCCGGCCCGAGCCCTTTCCGAAAGTCCTTTTCGAGCACTCGCGCGTCGCGCCCGATCCGCACCCGGACCGTCCCCGGGCACTTTCCGCCCGCTTGCCGAGCCATTTTGTCCAGCCCCCCACGGCACCGCCGCGCGCGGCACGCCGGGCGGCGCACCCGCAGCCCGAATTACAATAGACGAAAACCGCGTCCCCGATACCTCATGAACGTCACCCTGATACCTGTTACGCCTTTCCAGCAAAACTGCACCCTGCTCGTTTGCGATGCGACGCAACGCGCCGCCGTGGTCGATCCCGGCGGCGACATCGACCGGATCGTGGGCGAGATCGAGCGCCAGGGGGTGACGCTCGAGAAGATCTTCCTGACGCACGGCCATCTGGATCACTGCGGCGGCGCGGGCACGCTGGCCGAGAAGTACGGCGTGCCGATCGAGGGCCCGCATCCGGACGACGCCTTCTGGATCGACCAGCTCCAGACACAGAGCGCGCGCTTCGGCTTTCCCGAGCCGCAGCCGTTCACGCCGGATCGCTGGCTGGGCGACGGCGACACCGTCCAGTTCGGCGACATCACGCTCGACGTGCTGCATTGCCCGGGACATACCCCGGGCCATGTCGTCTTCTTTTCGGCCGACGAGCAGCTCGCCAGCGTGGGCGACGTGCTCTTCGCCGGTTCCATCGGCCGTACCGACTTCCCGCGCGGCAATCATGCCGACCTGATCGCGTCGATCCGCGACAAGCTCTGGCCGCTTGGCAACGACGTGACGTTCATCCCGGGTCACGGTCCCGTCTCCACGTTCGGTCAGGAGCGTCAGACCAATCCTTACGTCGCCGACGCGGTGCTCGCCCGGAGCGCCGTATGAGCGAGGCCGTGTCGCGCATCCCGTCGCGGATCATCCCCGTCGACGAGGAGATTTTCGTCAGTACCGACGTGGAGGCCGACGGCCCCATTCCGGGCCCGCATTCCATGCTGAGCTTCGCGTCGGCGGCATACACGGCCGACAAGGAGCTGATCGGCACATTCAGCGCCAACCTGGAACTACTGCCCGACGCCAAAGGGCATCCGCTCACGATGAAGTGGTGGAAGACCGAGCCGGACGCATGGGCCGCGTGCCGCGTCGATCCGGAAGATCCCGCCAAGGCGCTCAAGGCTTACGTGAAATGGGTGGAGAAGCTGCCAGGCAAGCCGGTCTTCGTCGCCTACCCGGCCGGCTTCGATTTCACGTTCATGTTCTGGTACATGATGCGTTTCGTCGGCCGGTGTCCGTTCTCATGGTCGGCGCTCGACATCAAGACGCTGGCGTTCGCGATGACCGGCATGCCGTATCGCAAGTGCATCAAGCCGCGCTTGCCGCAGGTCTGGCTCGATCCGCTGCCGCACACGCACGTGGCGCTGGACGACGCGCTCGAACAAGGCGCCCTCTTCTGCAACATGCTGGCCGAGCTGCGCGAGCAGCAGAAGACGCTCGGCGCCATGCCGGAGTGGCGTGGCGCGGGCCTGACGGCGAACGCCGACGCGCCCGCGTTCGGCTCGGCCGCCGCCGGCGCCGCAACGCCTGTGGCCGGCCCGTCGGAGGCCGCCGAGGCCACCGAGACGACCAACGCCGAATCACCGGAAACCGGCCCCGGCAAGGACAGCACGGCACACGGCTGATCCGACGCAACGCCGCGCGGCGCGCCCTGCGCCGCGCCTGTGGCTTACAGCACGTCGTTCGCCAGCGCCGGCGGACGTGCGATGACCGCCTTGTCGCCGTTGACCACGATCGGGCGTTGCAACAGCTTCGGGTGCTTCGCGATCGCCGCGAGCAATTCACCATCCGTGAGCGACGGATCGTTCAGCCCCAACTCGGTGTACTCGGTTTCGTTGCTGCGGATCATCTCGCGCACGGGCACGTCGAGCAGCTTGTGCAGACGCTTGAGGTCGGCGAGCGTGGGCGGCGTCTTCAGGTATTCGATGATTTGCAGATCGCCGCCGCCTACGGACGGCGAGCCCTCCACGAGGGCCAGCGCTTCGCGCGACTTCGAGCAGCGCGGGTTGTGATACACGGTGATCATGGTGACTCCAATACGTCAAAAAAAGCGCCTGGCGTGACGTCGTCGTTCACGCCAGGAACGTGCGCTCCGAGTATGCATGGTATCGTCGGATGTCGCTACTCACGGCACGTCCGTGACGGCACGCCCCGCTTCTTTGTCGGCTTCACCCCATTCACTTCGCATATCGTCCATATCGTTCGTATCGTCCGACGCAGGCGCCGTCGCATCGGCATCCGCCCGACGCCTGATCGGCGTCTTCGTGTCATCTCCGTGATGTCATCTCCGTGTTAACCGCGCTGTGCGTCACACGGATGACACCTAAGATAGGCAAAGAGCGTCTGCGTCGCACGGTCGGCTTTTTCAGGAGACAGTGACATGGCAGGACGCTTCATCAGCATCAAATCGCGAGACGGCAAGACCTTTCAAGCCTACCTGGCGGTTCCCGGGAACGGCGAACGCAAGGGTCCGGGACTGGTGCTGTGTCAGGAGATCTTCGGCGTGAACGCCTATATCCGCGAGCTTGCCGACCGGTACGCCGAAGAGGGCTATGTCGTGCTCGCCCCCGACCTTTTCTGGCGCATCGAGCCGGGCATCGAGCTGGGTTATTCGCCCGGCGACTGGCAGCGGGCGTTCGCGTTGTTCCAGAGTTTCGACGTGGACCTCGGCATGGAGGATGTCGGCGCCGCCGTCGACGCCCTGCGCGCCTTGCCGGAGTGTGTCGGCGGCGTGGGGGTGGTCGGCTACTGCCTCGGCGGCAAGCTTGCCGCGCTGTCCGTCACACGCACGAGTGCGGACGTCGCCGTCGGCTACTACGGCGTTGGCCTGGAGCAGCATATCGACGAGCTCGCCGGCGAGCATCCTCCGCTGGCGCTGCACATCGCCGAACTGGACAAGTACGCGCCGGCAGAGGTGCGCACCGCGCTGGCCGAGCGCCTGGGTGGGCACGCCAACATCACGCTGTACAGCTATCCGGATGCCGACCATGCCTTCGCGCGTCCCGGCGACCACTTCAACCGGGCCGCGACGCAGCTCGCGCACCAGCGCACCGTCGGCGCTCTGCGCCGGGTGCTCGGCCCGCACTACGACTTCGCCTCCCTTTGGGAGACGCATTGCGCCTACGAATTCGCTATTCGCGAGATCGATCCGCTGATGAAGACGATGGTGGCCGAACCGTACGTCAACCATATTCCCACCATGACGGGCGGTGTCGGCCATCACCAGTTGGCGCATTTCTACCGGAATCACTTCGTCAACAGCAATCCACCGGACACCAGGCTGATTCCGATCTCGCGCACGATCGGGGCGACGCAGCTCGTCGACGAACTGCTGTTCTGCTTCACCCACACGACGCCCGTCGACTGGATGCTGCCGGGCGTGGCGCCGACCGGACGGCGCGTGGAGATTCCACTGGTCGCCATCGTCCGCTTTCGCGGCGACAAGCTCGAGCACGAGCACATTTACTGGGATCAGGCGAGCGTGCTCGTGCAGATCGGTCTGCTCGATCCGACCGGCCTGCCGGTGGCGGGGATCGAGACGGCGCGCAAGTTGCAGGATGAGAATCTGCCGTCCAACACGCTGATGCCCAACTGGTCGTTCGGCACGCGCGCGCAGTAGTACTGCGGGACGACTCGCCCGCCCCGCGCATGCGCGGAGCGGTGCGACAGAAGACATGAAAACAAGAAAAGTGTCGCGGATGTTGCGGGAGACAGCGTATGAATACGCAACTTTCTCAAAGGCGGCGGGCGGCGCGGATGCCTGCGTGGTGGATGATCGTCGTGGCGACGCTCGTGACAGCGGGCTGCGTCAATCCGGACTTCGAACCCAGGAAGCCGCTCGTCCTGAACCTGACACCTGGCCCGGCCCCGCTTTCGGCGCTCGATCAATACAAGATCTCGGCCGCGCAGCGTGTCACGGAAGTCAACGCGCGCGAGATCACACCGGGCAATCCACAACCCATGCTGCGCTCGGTCGTCTCGCTCGAATACTGGGTGGATCGCAACGGCAACGTCACCAACGTCGCGCTCTATCGCAGCAACGGCGATCACGAAGCGGAACGCATTGCGATGGCGAGCCTGCGTCGGGCGAGCCCGCTGCCCGCGCCCAGCCGGGCGCTCGTGGACAGCAGCGGCCGGGTGCGCGCGGTCGAGACCTGGCTCTTCAACAACGACGGGCGGTTCCAGTTGCGCAGCGTGGCGGCGCCTCAGATCGACGGGCAATGATATTGTGACGGGCATGAGCCTGCGCTCGACCAGGCCGCTTTGGGCTTCGGAGATATCACATGCCGCGATTTGCCGCGAACCTGACCCTGCTGTATCAGGAAGTCCCGTTCCTGGAACGTTTCCGCGAAGCCGCCACCGATGGCTTTCGCGGCGTTGAATTTCTGTTTCCCTACGACCATCCGGCGCGTGACGTCCGGGCACGTCTGAACGATGCCGGCCTCACACAGGTGTTGTTCAACACACCGGCAGGCGACTGGGCGAGTGGCGAACGCGGACTGGCCGCGCTGCCGGGTCGCGAGGCGCAGTTTCGCGATGGCGTCGAGCTCGCACTCGACTACGCCGACGCGCTCGGCTGCCGTCAATTGCACGTGATGGCCGGATGTCCCGACGCTTCCCAATCGCCGGCGCAATGCCGTGCGGTGTATCTCGAAAATCTCGCCTACGCGAGCGAGCAGGCGGCAGCGCACGGTGTCACGATCCTGATCGAGCCGATCAACCCACGCGATTTTCCGCGCTACTTTCTCACGCGGCAGGATCAGGCCCAGGCCATCCGGCAGGAAGTGGGCGCCAGCAATCTCAAGGTGCAATTCGATGCGTACCACTGCCAGATCGTCGAGGGCGATCTGGCGGTCAAGCTGCGCCAGCACATCGCCAACATCGGCCACGTGCAGGTGGCGGGAGTGCCGGCGCGTCACGAACCCGACACGGGCGAGGTCAACTATCCGTTCCTGTTCCGTCTGCTCGACGAACTCGGCTACAGCGGCTGGGTGGGATGCGAATATCGCCCGCAAGGCGAGACGCGCGCCGGACTCGGCTGGCTCAAACCCTGGCTCAGGGCCACGCGATAGTCGCGCAACCGGCGACGTCTCCGAGCGGCACAACGCCGACTCGATGGCGGGATTGCGTGGGTCACCGCGCTTGCGCACTCACATCTGCTCGATTACGCAAAAGTGAATCGATTTTCGAAATTC
Source organism: Pandoraea pulmonicola (assembly GCF_000815105.2). Taxonomy (NCBI): domain Bacteria; kingdom Pseudomonadati; phylum Pseudomonadota; class Betaproteobacteria; order Burkholderiales; family Burkholderiaceae; genus Pandoraea; species Pandoraea pulmonicola. The sequence continues at coordinate 5,654,159 of NZ_CP010310.2, forward strand.
GCTCGGATAGCGAACGATTTTCGGTGCGTGTCGGAGAAAGGGTTAGGAAAGATGTAGGTCGTCGCAGGTAAAAAAAATGGCGGGACACACGGGCCCGCCAAAACCACACGCTACGGGGTTAGCGCGAGGAGACCAGATTCGGAGCACTGCATCGAACCGCCTTGCAAATTGCGCCGGGGGACGCCTTTTGCCGATACAGTCGCGCTGCTGCGTTACCGGGGGATAAGCACATCAGCGTTGAGATGCATTGTGGTGGAAACGTATGACGCGAGGGGTAACAAAGTGTTTCAGGTTGTAACACCTCGAGCGTTTCACCGCGGCATCGGCCGTCCTGAAAGCCTTGTCGGACAAGGATTCTGCAAACACAGGGATACGTGCATATTATTTCGCATTCCTGAGTAAATTGTTGAATTCAGCGTCGACCGGTTTCCTTCGCATCGAACCGACTCTCCGTCAACCGCGCCGCGCGGCGTCCATTTCACGCGAACTTCGTCAATGTGCTAACTTCATTCTTTGTGCGTGGCAGCAAAGTGTCCGCCGGCGCGGGATGACCGGTCGACGGTGGGTTGCCCAAACGCAGTGAGAGCACGCTTTTTCTCCCTACAGTCACGGCCTGGCAGGGCCGAATTCGCATGGACACCATCGAACGCCTGGGACAGATTCTGGCGCGCGACCGCGTGATCGCGGTCGTCGGCTTGTCGCCGCGGCCCGACCGGCCGAGTTTCACCACGTCTCGCTACATGCAGCAGCACGGCTACCGAATCGTGCCGATCAATCCGCAGGCAGCGGATTCCGGCGCCACGGTTCTCGGCGAGATCGTGTATGCAAGCCTCATCGAGGCGGCCGATGCGCTGCGGGCCGAAGGCGTGGAGATCCAGATGGTCGACTGCTTCCGGCGCAGTGCCGATATACCGCCGATCGCCGAGGAAGCCGTGGCCATCGGCGCGAACAGCCTGTGGATGCAGTTGGGCATCGAGAACGACGAAGCGGCCGCGCTGGCGCTGGCCGCGGGGCTCGATGTCGTGATGGACCGCTGCGTCAAGATCGAGCATCAGCGCTGGCTGATGCAGGGCGGCAACGCCCGGATGCAAATGAACGTCCGTTGAAACCGACGGAACGACGGGATGACCGGATGACTTGCGCGACTGGACACAACACCGCACGCGCGAGCGCCGTGCCCGAACAGAACAACAACCTCTCCGACCACCGACCGCTGCCGACATGACCATCGACGCTGATCTTCTCGCCTATTACGACCAGATGGCGCGCAAGTATCCCGAGCCCGCCGACGCTGCCCCGCCCAGCCCGCAAGAGGTGCGCGCCAAGTTTGCGACCGTAGCCACCGAGGCCTTGCGTCCGTTGCCGACGGGGCTGCGCAGCGAGACGTTCGACATTCCGCTGCCGGGACGCACGCTGCGCGCCCGGCTGTACCGTCCGATCGGCCGCGAAGTACCGCTCGTCGTTTATTTCCATGGCGGCGGGTGGGTCGTGGGCGATGTCGACACGCACGGCACGCTCGCGGCCTTTCTTGCACAGGATGGCGACGTGGCGGTGTTGAGCGTCGATTACCGGCTCGCCCCCGAGCATCCGTTCCCTGTGCCGGCGGACGATGCACGCGAAGCGTTGGCTTGGGCGGCCGAGCAGCGTGCGCGGCTGGGCTTGAGCGTGGATCGTCTGGCGGTGGCGGGTGACAGCGCGGGCGGCCATCTGGCGGCGCAGGCGGCGGCGTGGTTCAACGATCGGCATCCGGGCGTGGTCGGCGTGCAGTTGCTGATCTATCCGGTCGTGCAGTATCGGTTCGACACGCCGAGCTATGAGCGCCTGGCGAACGGCACCGGTCTGACACGAGACGAGATGCGTTGGTACTGGAAGCACTATCTGGGCGATGTCGAGCCGGCGGTGGACGACGTGCGGGTGAATCTGATGGCGCAGGCGCCTCGGCATCCATTGCCCAACACGTTGGTGATCGCGGCCGAGTACGACCCGTTGCATGACGAAGCGCTCGAGTATGCGCAATTCGTGGCGCAGTCGGGGGGCCGTTCCGAGGTGATCGAGGCGTCCGGCCTGACGCACAGCTTCGCGAGGTTGCAGCCGTTCGTGCCGCAGGCGAGGTTGGTGATGCATGATGCGGCGCAGCGCTTGCGCGACTGGCTCGGCTGACGGGCGGGAAAGTCACCGGCGCCCCGAGGAGAAGGATCGGTGTTGGCCCTGGGCGAATGGGGCCGACGCCAGCGGGCGCTCACCGGAGCGACTTTGAGGTGGAGCGCAGGGGAGTGTCCGCTGGCGTCGGCGTCGCTGCGGCGGGAGAGAACGAAAACGGCCGCGAAGGAAAAACGGGAGCGGTGAGCAGCACGCAATGCGCTGACACCGCCCCCGCGTCTCCCATCAGCAGCTAAGCCCACTCACGTGTGAGGCCACGTACATCGACAAGCCCCTCACTTGAGCCACTTATCGACCACCGCCTGATACTCGCCGGTCTTTTGTGCGAGGTTGAGCCATTGGTCGACGTAATGCTTGAACACGTCGTCGCCGCGCGGCAGCAGATAGGCCTTCTCGCCGAACTGGAGCGGCTTGTCCGGGTTCACCGGGCAGAGCGCCGGGTTGAGCTTGTGCTGGAGCAGCGTCTCCGACGAATCCGTCACCATGACGTCGGCCTTGCCGTCGGCGATCTGCTGGAAGATCGTGACATTGTCCGGGTAGATCGTCAGCGTGGCGTTGGGCAGATACTGACGCGCGAAGCGTTCGTTGGTGCCGCCGGGGTTGGCGATCGCGCGCGTGCTCGGCTTGTTCAGATCGGCGAGCGTCTGGTACTTCGCCACGTCGGCGCAACGCACGATCGGCGACTTGCCGTCGACCATGACCACGCTGCTGTAGTAGGCGCGGGCGGCGCGATCGAGCGTGACCGAGATGCCGCCGACCGCGATGTCGCACTTGCCGGCGGTGAAGTCGTCCATCAGCCCCTTCCACGTGGTCGGCACGATCACCGGCTTCACGCCGAGCGACTTGGCGAGCGAGCCAACCAGATCGACGTCGATGCCTTCGAACTGCCCGTCCGGGCGACGATACGAATACGGCTTGTAGTCGCCCGTCGCGCACGCGCGCAGTGTGCCGGCCTTCTGGATGTCGTCGAGGCGCGAGTGCACGGCGGCAGGGGCCGCCGGAGTTTGCGCCTGGGCTGCGGTGGCGGCAAGCGCCACCCCTGCCATGAGGACCGCGTGCGCGGCCGCCATCATGACTTTCATACGTATCTCCTGATTGTTGTCATCGTGATGCACTGGTATGGCGAGCCATCCGACGCGGCCCGCCGGTCTCGCGCGGCCGGCAAGGCGCACGGTCGGCGAAACGTGCCCTCATAGTAATGACAGAGCGCGCCCGCGCCAACGGGTCTTTCACCGCTGCGCCAGGCCAACGCCAACCTCGGCGGGCGTAACCCGCGCCCTCCGCGAACGACCACCCGCGCCTTATCCGCGGCATAACGGCCCGCCGAGGGGCCGGGGACCGGATACCCGAGTAAAATGGCCGCTTGCCCAAAACCTTTCCACCACCGCCGCGACGTGTCCCAAGCTCTGCAAAACGATACTTTCCTGCGCGCCCTGCTGCGCCAGCCGACCGAGTACACGCCGATCTGGCTGATGCGCCAGGCGGGCCGGTACCTGCCCGAATACAACGCCACGCGCACCAAGGCCGGCAGTTTCCTGGCGCTGGCCAAGAACCCTGCTTACGCGACCGAAGTCACGCTGCAACCGCTCGAACGCTTCCCGCTCGACGCCGCCATTCTGTTCTCGGACATCCTCACGATTCCCGACGCCATGGGGCTCGGCCTGTCCTTCGAAGCCGGCGAAGGCCCGCGCTTCGCACACCCGCTGCGCACCGAAGACGACGTGCGGCGCCTGCAGGCACCGGACCTCGACAGCCTGCGTTACGTGTTCGACGCCGTGAGCGAAATCCGTCGCGCCCTGAACGGCCGCGTGCCGCTCATCGGCTTCTCCGGCAGCCCATGGACGCTTGCGTGCTACATGGTCGAAGGCGCGGGCTCGGCGGACTTCCGCACCGTCAAGACGATGATGTACGAGCGTCCCGACCTGATGACGCACATCCTCGAGACCAACGCGCGCGCCGTCGGCGACTACCTCAACGCACAGATCGAAGCCGGCGCCCAGGCCGTCATGGTGTTCGACACCTGGGGCGGCGCGCTCGCCGACGGGCGCTACCAGAAATTCTCGCTCGCCTATATGCAGAAGGCCCTTGCAGGCGTGCATCGCGAATGGAACGGTGCGCGCATTCCGCACATCGTCTTCACCAAGGGCGGCGGCCAGTGGCTCGAAGCGATCGCCGACACCGGCCCGGACGCCATCGGCCTCGACTGGACCGTCGATCTCGCCGCCGCGCGACGTCGCGTCGGCGACCGTTGTGCACTGCAAGGCAATTTCGACCCGACCGCCCTGTTTGCGTCGCCCGACGCCATTCGCGGTGAAGTGCGTCGTCTGCTCGACGCATACGGCAACGCACCAGGACATGTGTTCAACCTCGGGCATGGAATTTCCCAGTTCACCGAGCCGGAACACGTCGCGGCACTGGTCGACGAAGTGCACGCCTACAGCCGGAAGCTGCGTCAGACGTCGTAAGTTGCAACACCCGCAAATAGCGGCGCGGGTTTGCGGTGCATTTCGCCCTGCAAACCCGACCGCTGTTCCAGCGGTGGAATGTCAAGGAAAAAGCGGTCGAGGAACCCCTCCAATTTCGAGAGTTGTCCCAAAGACTTATGCACAAATTCTCGCTGCGCCGCCGCAACCGGGAAGCCCGCTGGGAACCCCTTCGATGCTATTCATAAGCTATTGATCAAAAAGCATTTTTGATTCTGCCCAAGTCGAAGGGCCGTACGGTGGGAAGGCCGCGCGGCGTGGCTGGCGAGCGATAATCCCCACAGTTCTCAACATAGTTATCCACAAGTGTTTCGAGCTCGCCGGAAAGGCGACTCAAATCCGAGGTTTAGCGAAATTTCTCAGGATTCACTTTAAGTTTGACCCGCGCCGACGACCTCTTAGTCCCGTCAACGGCATCGACCGACGACGCCCCTTCTCCGGCGGAAAACGCCCGCCCCGGAGGGCCTGCCATCGCCCGCGTGGCGCTCGACACACCGCTTCTGACCCTGTTCGACTACCGTCTCGATCAGGCCGCGAGTCCGGGGCAACTGGTACAGGTGCCGTTCGGAAGACGGCAGGTCGTGGGCGTCGTCTGGGAATTGACGCAGCGCAGCGAAGTCGATCCCGCGAAGCTGCGCGAAGTGACCGCCGTCTGGCATGAATTGCCGCCGCTCGGCGAGGACTGGCGTGCACTCATGCAATTCGCTTCGCGCTACTACCAACGCGGCGTCGGTGAAGTCGCCCTGCCGGCGCTGCCGGGACATCTTCGTACGCCGATGCGCTGGCCGCGGCTGCTGGCCCAACGCGGCGTGCAGCGCTACCGGATTGCCGACGGCGCGCTCGGCACGCTGATGGAGAACGTGCCCACCCGGCTGCGCGCGCAGCGCAAGCTCGCCGAGGGTCTCGCGCAGGCCGGTACCTTGGACGCCGACGAAGCGCGGGCGCTGTGCGCCAAGGCCGCCGACGTGCTCAAGCAGTGGGCCGCCGTCGGCTGGGTTGTCGTCGAAACCGTGCCGTTCCACGAAGCCGTGCGCGACGTCGATGACGATGCCGCGAACGACGCCATGCCCGTCGGATCCGAAACCGACGCCGGCAGCGATGAGGCCCGGGCCCACGCAGCCAAAACGCTCACGACCGGACAGGCCGACGCCGTCGCCGCGATTCACGACGCGCTCGTCGCGGCTGGCGCGCAGGGGCTCGGCGCGTCCGCCGGTTCTGCCGAAGCCCTCCCGTCGCCGACAGCGTCCGCCGCCTGTTCGCCGTTCCTGTTGTACGGCGTGACCGGCAGCGGCAAGACCGAGGTCTACCTGCGCGCCGTGGCCGAGGCGCTGCGCGAGCGCGACGCACAGGTGCTCGTGCTCGTGCCCGAAATCAATCTGACGCCGCAGCTCGAAGGCGTATTCCGCAACCGCTTCCCCGACGAGACGCTGGTCACGCTGCACAGCGGCCTGGCCGAAGGCGAGCGCGCGCGGCACTGGCTCGCCGCCCATCGCGGCGAAGCGCGCATCGCGCTGGGCACGCGACTGGCCGTCATGGCGTCGCTGCCGCATCTGCGCCTGATCGTCGTCGACGAGGAGCACGACCCGTCCTACAAGCAACAGGAAGGTCTGCGCTATTCCGCGCGCGATCTGGCCATCTGGCGCGCTGACCGACTGCGGATTCCCGTCGTCCTCGGCTCGGCCACGCCGTCGCTCGATAGTTGGCGGCGCGCGGAGCAAGGCCGCTACGTACGCCTGTCGATGCCCGAGCGCGCCACCCCCGACGCCGTGCTGCCGCGCGTGTCGCTCATCGACATGGAGATCGAGCGCAAGCGCCAGCGCACCGTGCACGAAGGGTTGTCGCAACCGCTGCTGGCCGCCATCCGTGCGCGCCTCGAAGCGGGCGAGCAGAGCCTGCTGTTTCTGAACCGTCGCGGTTACGCGCCGGTGCTCAACTGCGACGCCTGCGGCTGGATCAGCGACTGCCGCCGGTGCAGCGCGCACATGGTGCTGCACAAGCCCGAGCGGCGGCTGCGCTGCCATCACTGCGGCGCCGAATCGCGCATCCCGCACGCCTGCCCGGACTGCGGCAACCTCGATCTCGCGCCGCTCGGACGCGGCACGCAACGCATCGAGGAAGCCCTCGCCGAACACTTTCCCGACGCCCGTCTCGCGCGCATCGACGCCGACAGCACGCGTCGCAAGGGCAGCGCGCAGGCGCTCTTCGCGCAGGTGCACGCGGGCGAGGTCGACATCCTCATCGGCACGCAGATGGTCGCGAAGGGCCACGACTTCCGCAACGTCACGCTCGTCGGCGTGGTCAACGCCGACAGCGCCCTCTTCTCGCACGACTTCCGGGCGGCGGAACGCCTTTTCGCGCAATTGATGCAGGTCGCGGGCCGCGCCGGACGCGCCGCGCGAGCCGACGGCCCCGGCGACGTCCTCATCCAGACCCGCTACGCTTCGCATCCGCTGTTCGCCTCGCTCATGCGCCACGACTACGCGGGCTTCGCGGCGCAACAGCTGGAAGAACGCCGCGTCGCCCTGCTGCCGCCGTTCACGCACCAGGCGCTGCTGCGCGCCGAAGCCCGCAAGCTCGACGACGCCATGACGTTCCTCAAGCAGGCCCGCGAGATCGCCGCCGATCCATCGCTGCACGACCCGCGCATCTCGCTGTGGGACCCGGTGCCGATGACGATGGTGCGTATCGCGGGGACCGATCGTGCCCAGCTCGTCGTGGAGAGTCCGCATCGCGGCGCGCTGCAACGCTTCCTCACGCACTGGATGGGCGAACTCCGCGCCCTCAAGGCGCCCGTGCGATGGCACCTCGAAGTCGATCCGCTCGAAATCTAGCGCCCATGGCGCAGTATTAAACGGTATATAACGTTCCGAAAATTTGACAACATTAAAGGAATCTCCGACCATGCCTGCATTCGTTGCACGCTGAGGTTGCCGGTGCGAACACGCTCAACGTCGTTCGCGCCATGAGAAGTCCTACAGGAGACAATCCGATGAAGTCGCACGATCAGAGCGCCGCCCCCACGGCGCCGCATGCCGCCCAACTGTCCTCCCTTGCCGCTGCGGGACCTGACGAAGTTCTGCTGGCCGCGCCTCCCCTCGAATCCCCATTGGCTGCCGCGTCGCGCCGTCGCTTTCTGCGACGTGCCGGCGCCCTTGGCGTGGGCGCCAGCCTCGCCGGCCGTGCGCTCGACGCGATCGCCGCGGCCGCCGCACCGCAGACGGTCACGCTGCCGTTCGCGAACGGCGAGCGCGAGCTGGTCGCGTACCCGCAGAAGCGGCCGCTGATCCGACTCACAGCACGTCCGCCGCAACTGGAAACGCCGTTCGAGGTCTTCAACGACGGGCTCATCACGCCGAACGACGCCTTCTTCGTGCGCTACCACCTCGCGGGCATTCCGACCGACATCGACCCGGCGAAGCATCGCATCCGCGTGGGCGGCAGCGTCGCCAAGCCGCTCGAGATCTCGCTCGATTCCCTCAAGAAGGACTATGGCGCGCCGGTGGAGCTCGTGGCCGTGCACCAGTGCTCGGGCAACAGCCGGGGTTTCTTCGAGCCGCGCGTCGGTGGCGGGCAGATCGCCAACGGTGCGATGGGCAACGCGCGCTGGCGCGGCATTCCGCTCAAGCGGATTCTCGAACGCGCGGGCGTTTCGGCCAGCGCGAAGCAGGTGACGTTCGAGGGACTCGACCGCCCGGTCGTGCCCGCCACGCCGGAATTCGTGAAGGCGCTCGACATCGGGCACGCGATGGACGGCGAAGTGATGATCGCTTTCGCGATGAACGGCCAGGACCTGCCGATGCTCAACGGTTTCCCCGTGCGCCTGATCGTGCCCGGCTACTACGGCACGTACTGGGTGAAGCACCTGGCCGACATCAACGTCATCGACAAGGTCTTCGACGGCTTCTGGATGGCCAGCGCGTATCGCATTCCCGACAACGACTGCAATTGCGTCGCCCCGGGCACCGCGCCGCAAAAGACGAAGCCGATCGGCCGCTTTACCGTGCGCTCGTTCGTGACGAGCCATACCGACGGCCAACGGGTCGCGGCGGGCAAGGCGACACGCGTGCGCGGCATTGCGTTCGATGGCGGCGAAGGCATTCGCGACGTCCAGTTCTCCGCCGACGGTGGCCAGACGTGGCAGGCGGCGCAGCTCGGCGACGAACTCTCGAAGTACTCGTTCCGCGAATGGACGGCGTCGTTCACCCCGGCGCAACCCGGCGAATACGCGTTGAAAGTCCGGGCGACGAATCGCGCAGGGGTCACGCAACCTCTGCAGTCGTTGTGGAATCCGGCCGGCTATCTGCGCAACGGGGTGGAAACCGTGCGCGTGGTCGCGGCTTGAGACGGGGGACGATCATGAACGCCAGGAAATTCGCAAAGCGCGCCACCGCCGCCGCATTGGGTCTGATGGGCCTGTTCGGCGTCGCCACCGCACCGGCCCACGCCCTCGAGATCAAGCTGCCGCAGGAAACCGCTCAGCTCAAGGCCTCCACGCTCGCCGGCCATCAGGCCGCCAGCGCGTGGTGCGTCATGTGTCATTCCATCGACTACATCAACAGCCAGCCGCCCATGCCGGCGTCGTTCTGGAGCGCTGAAGTCACGAAGATGGTCAAGGTCTACGGCGCCCCGATCCCGGAAGATCAGGTCAAGCTGATCTCCGAATATCTCGGCAAGACGTACGGCAACGACCCGAAGTAAAGCGCTTCCCCCGGGGCGGCCCCCCGGGGGATTACCGGCGATGGTCCACGGTGCCCGCGCACCAGCTTTTCGCCGATCCCACTTCTCTTTCGTGTAAATCCTTTCGATTCTGATCTCACCGACTGTCATATAGGACGTCTCCTAGAACATCTTCCCAAGTGGCCGCCAATAAAATCGTTCGCTGGCCCGGGGACCATTGACGCACGTGATTTCCCGGTCTTTTTTCTTCGACTGGGGACACCAATGCGGAATCGACAATCCGGCTTCTTTCTGATCGGCGCAACGATCGCCGTGGCCATCGCAGGGGCCTTGCTGACCCTCTCGCTGCAGCAGCAAGTCCACGAAACGCGCATGCAGCGCGCCGAGAACGTCGGCAGCGCGCTCAAGGTCATCGGCAATGGCGTCGAGTCCTTCATCGTCGAGCATCACGGCGACATCGACAGGGCGCTGGACGGCAAGCCGGGCATCACGCTCTCACGCGCCGGCGAGTTGACCAACGTCCCGCTTTCCCGCGTGACCGACGCCCGCTTCGGCCACGTGCTTCAGGTGCGAATCGACGGCGTCACCGGACCACCGAGCGCCGCGGCAATCATTCGAATGACGCGTCTGCCGGGGGTGGGAGACAGGCCGCCATTGCCCGGTGCAAATTACGTCGTGCGGATCTTCCGCGATGTGAATGATCCGAACATTCGTGCCGTCGTCCATCTCGACAGGACGCTGCGCACGACTTACGGTCGCGATCCGGACTGGAACATGCTCGGCGCCGCCGTGCGCAAGATCGGCGTGAACGGCGGTCTGTCGCGGGACGACACCGGGCGCTTCACCTTTCCGCTGACGCCCACGAGCGATACGACCCATCCGAACACACTCCCGAGCACGGCCGACACTCCCGGTTTGCTGGCCGTTCGCGCGGGGTATTCGCTCAGCCCGCTCAATCGCTATCTCAGGCGCGACGGGACCGATGAGATGACCGGGCCTCTGAAGATGGGCGGAAAGGACATCGTCGGCGCCGGCAATATCAAGCTCGACGGCAGCCTGGAGACGTCCGGCGGAACGGTCAAGGCGAAAACCGTGGACGCGCAGGAAGACGTGGTGGCCCGCCGCAATGCATTGGTGGGCGGAGACGCGGCCAGGCAGCGGGCGAGCGCCGTCAACGGCAACAACGCGCCCGGTTGGGTGATTGCAGGCAAGGGAATCGCATCAGGCCATGTGCTGGCCGGCAGCGACGCGAGAATGGTCACGGACGCCAAGCGGCACGGCGAAGGCATCGTGGCGGGGTCCAAAGGTGTCTGGTCGTACGGCGACCTTTGGGCCAAGGAGGACATCTACAACGAAGACGGCAATCTCTATGTCCGGCGCAAGCAATCGAACAAGGGCAATGTCGTGGCGGACGGCAGCCTGATTTCACAGGGAGGCGCGCTGCAACTGAAGAACTTCCGCGCCGAGGCCAACACGTCGTGTACCGGCATGGAAGGCGGCATTGCGGTGAACAGCGCCGGTCGGGTCGTCTCGTGCCAGGCAGGCCGCTGGCAAATCAGTCTCGTCACCCAGATCAAGACGCAGACGCACTACGTCGACCGCGCGGTGAAATGGGGCTATCGCGAGTGGGACCTGTCGAGCGTCAACGACTCCGGCATTCGGGACTATCGATTCGGCAACGCGAAGGTGTGCCGGCTGTTGTCGAATCAGCACTTCAACCCGGCCACGATAAACTCGGCCATCTCCCCGCAATACCTCCGGTTCGACACCGGCGAGTATGTCCTCACCGTACCGCCGCCGGTACGCTCGGCAATGCCGCGCCTGACGGTCGCGTGCATCTATACCGAAACGCCTTCGCGCGCCTACGCCACTCGCTACGGGGGACGCGACACGTATCTTCAGCCCTCCGTCAACGACCACTTCGACGACGATATCGCGCGCAACTTCGTACAGGCGAATCCCCCCGCCACCGAGTACCGGACATTCACGTACGATCGATTCAAGTTCCTGGCGGGCGACGCCGGCAATCATTACGCGCTCGGCGACTGGGACAACTGCATCATCGATTACCGATACGGGGACAGCTGGGCGGGCGGCGAGCTGGACCTGTACCCGCCCCAGACCTACTACCAGAACGCCGAGTGGCTGTTCCGCGTCAAGAAGCGCGACGGACGCGCCATCTGCTGGCGCACCAGAATCTGAAAATTCCCTATCGGGTGCAACCCCTATATTGACTCTGGTTGCACCTCTGTTGAAACCCGGTTACGATGCCGCAATTCACCCGCTATGGGTGTCACGCTTCTTTGCTTTCTTGCGTCCTCAGGTAACCACTTCCATGGCTAACACCACTCTCGGCGTCAAGGTCGACGACGTATTGCGCACACGGCTCAAGACGGCCGCCCAACAAATCGAGCGCACCCCGCACTGGCTGATCAAACAGGCCATCTTCGCCTACCTGGAGCGCGTCGAGAGCGGCGTGCTGCCGCCCGAGCTCAGTGGTGCAACCCAGTCGGGCACCGAGGTGATCGACGGCCACGCCGGCGACGACACCGTCCCGCACCCGTTCCTCGAATTCGCGCAGAACGTGCAACCGCAATCGGTGCTGCGCGCCGCCATTACCGCCGCCTACCGCCGCCCCGAGCCCGAATGCGTGCCGGTGCTCATCGGTCAGGCCAAGCTGCCGTCGGCCACCGCCGCGTCGGCCTCCGCGCTGGCCCGCAAGCTCGTCGTCGCCCTGCGCGGCAAGAGCACCGGCGGCGGCGTCGAAGGCCTCATTCACGAATTCTCGCTGTCCAGCCAGGAAGGCGTGGCGCTGATGTGTCTGGCCGAAGCGCTGCTGCGCATTCCCGACAAGGCCACGCGCGACGCGCTCATTCGCGACAAGATCAGCAAGGGCGACTGGCACGCGCACATGGGCAATTCGCCGTCGATGTTCGTCAACGCCGCCACCTGGGGTCTGATGATCACCGGCAAGCTCGTCACCACCACCAGCGAAGCCGGTCTCACCAAGGCGCTCACGCGCCTGATCGGCCGTGGCGGCGAGCCGCTCATCCGCAAGGGCGTGGACATCGCCATGCGCCTGATGGGCGAACAGTTCGTGACGGGCGAGACCATCTCCGAGGCGCTCGCCAACAGTCGCAAGTACGAAGCCCAGGGCTTCCGCTACTCGTACGACATGCTCGGCGAGGCGGCGACCACCGAGGAGGACGCGCAACGCTACTACGCCAGCTACGAGCAGGCGATTCATGCAATCGGCAAGGCGTCGGCTGGCCGTGGCATCTACGAGGGTCCGGGCATCTCGATCAAGCTCTCGGCCCTGCATCCGCGCTACTCGCGCAGCCAGCACGAGCGCACGATGAGCGAACTGCTGCCGCGCGTGCAGGCGCTCGCCAAGCTGGCGCGCTCGTATGACATCGGCCTGAACATCGACGCCGAGGAAGCCGACCGCCTCGAGATCTCGCTCGACCTGCTCGAGGCGCTGTGCTTCGATCCCGAACTGGCCGGCTGGAACGGCATCGGTTTCGTGGTGCAGGCGTATCAGAAGCGTTGCCCGTTCGTGATCGACTTCATCATCGATCTGGCACGCCGCAGCCGTCATCGCGTCATGGTGCGCCTGGTCAAGGGCGCGTACTGGGATACGGAAATCAAGCGCGCGCAGGTCGACGGCCTCGAAGGCTATCCGGTCTACACGCGCAAGATCTACACGGACGTGTCGTACCTCGCCTGCGCGAAGAAGCTGCTCGCCGTGCCGGACGCCATCTATCCGCAGTTCGCCACGCACAACGCCTACACGCTCTCGGCGATCTATCACCTCGCCGGCAACAACTACTACCCGGGGCAATACGAGTTCCAGTGCCTGCACGGCATGGGCGAGCCGCTTTATGAAGAGGTCGTCGGCCCCATCGCGGCGGGCAAGCTCGCGCGACCGTGCCGCGTGTACGCGCCAGTCGGCACGCACGAGACGCTGCTCGCCTACCTGGTGAGACGTCTGCTCGAAAACGGTGCTAACACGTCGTTCGTCAACCGCATTGCGGACGAGACCGTCAGCGTCGACGAACTGATCGCCGATCCGATCACCGAGGCCGAGAAGGTGCAGCCGCTCGGCGCCCCGCACGCCAAGATTCCGCTGCCGCGCGACTTGTACGGCGCCACGCGCGCCAACTCGTCGGGCTTCGACCTGTCGAACGAGCACCGTCTGGCGTCGCTGTCCTCGGCCCTGCTCGCGAGCGCGGGCACACCGTGGCGCGCCGCCCCGATGCTCGCCGACGGCGAACGCACCCACGGCACACCGCGCCCCGTGCGCAACCCGGCCGATCTGCGCGACACCGTCGGCGAGGTCATCGAAGCCACGTCGGCCGATGTCGAAGCCGCGCTCACGCACGCCGTGGCCGCCGCCCCGATCTGGCAGGCCACGCCGGTCGAAGAGCGCGCCGACTGCCTGATGCGCGCGGCGGACTTGCTCGAAGCCCACATGCCCACGCTCATGGGGCTGTGCGTGCGCGAAGCGGGCAAGTCGCTGCCGAATGCCGTGGCCGAAGTGCGCGAAGCCGTCGATTTCCTTCGCTACTACGCCGCGCAGATCCGCCAGGGCTTCTCCAACGACACGCACCGCCCGCTGGGCCCCGTGCTGTGCATCAGCCCGTGGAACTTCCCGCTCGCGATCTTCGTCGGTCAGGTCGCGGCCGCCCTGGCCGCGGGCAACCCGGTCATCGCCAAGCCGGCCGAGCAAACGCCGCTCATCGCCGCCGAAGCCGTGCGTCTGATGCAGGCGGCCGGCATTCCGGCCGGCGCGCTGCAACTGCTGCCGGGCACGGGCGAGACGGTCGGCGCCGCACTCGTGGCCGACGCCCGGGTCAAGGCGGTGATGTTCACGGGCTCGACCGAAGTGGCGCGCATCATCGCGCGCACGCTGGCCGACCGTCTGGACGCCAATGGTCGCCCGATCCCGCTGATCGCCGAGACCGGCGGCCAGAACGCCATGATCGTCGACTCGTCGGCGCTGCCCGAGCAGGTCGTGTACGACGTGCTCGCGTCGGCCTTCGACTCGGCCGGTCAGCGCTGCTCGGCCCTGCGCGTGCTGTGCCTGCAGGACGACATCGCCGACAAGACGCTGCACATGCTCAAGGGCGCGATGCGGGAGCTGGCCATCGGCAACCCCGATCGTCTGGCCATCGACGTCGGCCCCGTGATCGACGCCGAAGCGCAGGGCAACATCAACCGCCACATCGAACAGATGCGCGGCAAGGGCTTCCCCGTCGAACAGCTGCCGCTGCCCGACGCCACCCGCCACGGCACCTTCGTCGCGCCGACGCTCATCGAGCTCACCGATCTGAAGGCGCTGCAGCGCGAAGTCTTCGGCCCGGTGCTGCACGTGATCCGCTTCAAGCGCGCCCAACTCGACAAGCTGCTCGCGCAGATCAACGGCACGGGCTACGGCCTCACGTTCGGCGTGCATACGCGTATCGACGAAACCATCGCCTACGTGACCGAACGCGCTCACGTCGGCAACATCTACGTGAACCGTAACGTGATCGGCGCCGTGGTCGGCGTGCAGCCGTTCGGCGGTGAAGGACTGTCTGGGACCGGTCCGAAAGCGGGCGGTCCGATGTATCTGCCGCGTCTGCTTGCCACGCGTCCAGCCGCACTCGCGCCCGAACTGAACCGCAACGAGGCCGCGCTCGCGCCGCTGGCGGCGTATCGCGACTGGCTGCATCAACAGGGCAATGGCGCGGACAACACCGCCGCGATCGATCGCGTCGACCGTTATCTGGCCACGTCGGCGCTCGACGCGACCGCCGTACTGCCCGGCCCGACCGGCGAGCGCAACACGTACGGTCTGGAGCCGCGCGGGCCGGTCCTGTGCGTGGCCGCCACGCCGCTCGGCGCGCGCACACAGCTGGCCGCCGTGCTCGCCACCGGCAACAACGCCCTCTTCGCGGACGGCGCCGCCGCTCGCGAGCTGGTCGGCGCACTGCCGGCTTCGCTTAAGGGCCGGGCTTCGCTGCTGGCCGCCGGCACGGATGCCGCCGGCGAGCCGTCGCTCGCGGCCGTTCTGTTCGAAGGCGACAGCGACGAGCTGCGCGCGCTCAACCGCCGCATCGCCACGCGCAACGGTCCGATCCTGTCGATGCAGGGCCTCGCCCCCGAGGCGCTAGCTGCCGGCGACGACTACGCGCTCGAGCGCCTGCTGTGCGAGCGCTCGGTGTCGGTCAACACCGCCGCCGCCGGCGGTAATGCGAACCTCATGACCATCGGCTGATCGTGCCGCGCCGCGGGATGTCGCGACGAACGCTTTCCCTTTCGTTCGATATGTCCGATTTGTCCGATATCTGACCGCGACCGCCGGCGTCTCTCCGTGAGCGCCGGCGGCACGTTTCTCTCGTCCGGCCTCATGCGGCCACCCACGCCCCGCCTTTGCGGGCGCAGGTGGCCGCGCTGTTTTGACGTTCTCCCCTCCCGCCCCCCTCGCGTCCGCCTTGCCAACGACATCCGTCTCTTGCGTCCTAACGCAAGTCCCGTAGCCGAGCGCGGTCGGCCCATTCGCGGTATTGTCGCGCCCGCCCCCGACATATCACGCATCTCACCGCCTTCGCGCGGTCAACCCGTGCCGGCGACACGTATCGCCGGCCGCCGCGATCGCCGCCCTGCGTCGTCGCCGCCTCGTCATGCCGGGGCAGGCGCGCGACGTACGTGACGGCGTCGCTCAAGGAGGCAACATGTCCCTTTGGAACCCCACCGCGGTGTCGTTCACCGTCTACCTGCTGCTGATGCTCGCTATCGGCTGGCTGGGCTACCGCTCGACCAATAATCTCTCCGACTACATCCTGGGTGGACGGCGTCTCGGCAGCTTCGTCACGGCGCTCTCGGCCGGGGCGTCCGACATGAGCGGCTGGCTGCTGCTCGGTTTGCCGGGCGCGATCTATGCGGGCGGCCTGTCCGGCGTGTGGATCGCCATCGGCCTGGCCATCGGTGCATGGGCGAACTGGCGTCTGGTGGCGGCACGTCTGCGTGTGCACACGGAAGTCTGCGGCAACGCGCTCACGCTTCCCGAATACCTCACGCAGCGCTTCGACGACCGCAGCCACGTGCTGCGCATCGTCACGGCGCTGGTGATCCTCATCTTCTTCACGATCTATTGCGCGTCGGGCGTCGTGGCGGGTGCGCGTCTGTTCGAGACGATGTTCGGCCTGGAATACCATACCGCGCTGTGGATCGGCGCCGTGGCGACCATCGCGTATGTCTTCATCGGCGGCTTCCTGGCCGTGAGCTGGACCGATACGGTGCAGGCCTCGCTGATGTTCGCGGCGCTGGTCGTGACGCCGATCGCCGTGATCGCGCTCGACGGCAGCCCGGCCGCGGCCGTGGACGCCGTGACGGCCGTCCACCCGTCGCACACTGACTGGTTCGGAGACCTCGCGCCCATCGGCGTGATCTCGATGCTCGCCTGGGGGCTGGGCTACTTCGGGCAGCCGCACATTCTGGTGCGCTTCATGGCGGCGCGCTCGGCGGCCGCGATTCCGCAGGCGCGGCGCATCTGCATGACCTGGATGGTGCTGTGCCTGAGCGGCGCGGTGGCGGTGGGCTTCTTCGGGCTGGCGTTCTATAGTGCGCGTCCCGACCTGGGCGCGGGTGTGGCGGCCAACCCCGAAACCATTTTCATGTCGCTCACGACGCGCCTTTTCGCCCCGTGGCTCGCCGGCATTCTGCTCGCCGCGATTCTGGCGGCCGTCATGAGCACGCTGTCGTGCCAGTTGCTCGTGTGCGCCAGTGCGTTGACGGAGGACCTTTACAAGACCTTCGCGCGTGGGCCGGTGAGCCAGCGCCGTCTAGTGTGGATCGGCCGCGCGATGGTGCTCGCCGTGGCCGTGATCGCCGTGCTGCTGGCCCTCGATCCCGAGAGCCGGGTGCTCGGCATGGTGAGCTACGCCTGGGCGGGCTTCGGCGCCGCCTTCGGTCCGCTGGTGCTTGCCACGCTGTTGTGGCCGCGCGTCACCCGCAACGGGGCGCTGGCGGGCATCGTGGTCGGAGCCGCGACGGTGCTCGTCTGGAAGCAGCTCGGCTGGCTGGATCTGTACGAAATCGTGCCGGGCTTCGTGCTGGGCGGCCTGGCGCTGATCGCGGTGAGCCGGTTCGATCGGGCGCCCGGCGCCGAGGTGCTGGCGCGTTATGCATCTGCTGAAAAAGCCCTGGCGGAGATCCAGCAAGGCGCCCCGGCCGACGCGGGTGCCACCGATGCACCCACGGCGCAACCTTCGCCATAAGCCGGTAGCACCTTCTATCGGAATATGTCCCTCTTGACCGGCGCGCGCAGCCATCCAATACTGCCGCGTCGGACGCATTGTGCGTTTGATTTCGGTCGATGCCATCTCAGAGTCGACCGGCTCTGGGCAGACAGCGTTCCAGGAAGGCGCGTCGCGGCGATCCCGCAGGCGCGCCACTCAACGACATACACATGCAAGGAGAGGGTTGATGCAATCGAAGCTTACGGCTGGCGCATTGGCAGTTGCGGGACTGCTCGCATTTGGCGGTGCCGCGCACGCCCAACAGGCGCAGGAAGTGAAGCTGGGTTTTGCCGCACCGCTCACGGGCGCCCAGGCGCACTACGGCAAGGACATGCAGAACGGCATTCAACTTGCCGTCGACGAATACAACGCGACGAAGCCGACCATCGAAGGCAAGCCGGTGAAGTTCGTGCTGCAGGCGGAAGACGATCAGGCCGACCCGCGTCAGGGTTCGCTGGTCGCGCAGAAGCTGGTCGACTCGGGCGTCAAGGGCATGCTGGGCCACTTCAACTCGGGCACGACCATCCCGGCTTCGCGCATCTACGCGCAGGCGGGGATTCCGGAGATCGCCATGGCGACGGCCCCGGAATACACGAAGCAAGGTTTCAAGACGACGTTCCGCATGATGACCTCGGACATCCAGCAAGGGTCGGTCGTCGGTAACTTCGCCGTCAAGAAGCTGGGCTTCAAGAACATCGCCATCGTCGACGACCGCACCGCCTACGGTCAGGGTCTGGCGGACGAGTTCGAGAAAGCTGCGAAGGCTGCCGGCGGCAAGATCGTGCGTCGCGAATTCGCCAACGACAAGGCGGTGGACTTCCGCGCCATTCTCACCAACCTCAAGCGCGCCAATCCGGACGTGATCTTCTACGGCGGGGCCGACGCGCAAGCCGGCCCGCTCGCCAAGCAGATGCGCGAGCTCGGCATGAAGAGCACGCTGATGGCCGGCGAGATGGTCAAGTCGGACGCGTTCCTGAAGATCGCCGGCGACGCCGCCAATGGCTCGGTGGTGTCGCTCGCGGGCCTGCCGCTCGACAAGATGCCGGGTGGCGCAGCCTACGAGCAGCGCTACAAGGCCAAGTTCGGCGCGGCGCCGGAGACGTACTCGCCGTACGCGTACGACGGCGCCATGGCCATGATGTCGGCCATGAAGAAGGCCAACTCGACCGACCCGGCGAAGTACCTGCCGACGCTGGCCAAGACGAGCATGCCGGGCGTGACCACACGTGAGCTTGCCTACGACAACGTGGGCGATCTGAAGTACGGCTCGATCACCGTCTACAAGGTCGTGGACGGCAAGTGGACCGTGCTGGAGACCGTCGGCGGCAAGTAAGCCGATAACGCTTCAATGGCAGCACCATCAACAAGGGCTGGTGAGGATGACTCGCCGGCCCTTGTGTTTGAGGCGTTTCGCAGCTATCGACAGAGCGTCGAATACCCAAGACGGGTGTGACCGCTATCAACGTCCATCACCCCGCTCAGCACACCAGACATCTTTTGACAGCCGCTCTCGCATCTCCGGGGGCAACACGTCGCGCGTGAAAACCGGTTCGACAATACCCGCCTTGCGCTGCGCCTGATAGTCTCGCCACGCGATCAACACATACTTCATCAGCATGCCGATGGCGAACAGATTGATGAATGCCATCAAAGCGGTGCCGACGTCCGCAAAGCTCCATACCAACGGCAGGCTGGCGACGGAGCCAAGCATCACCGCGAGCAGCACCAGTGCACGAAAGATATTGAGCAACCACGGACGTTGTGTCAGGTAGTCCATGTTGACTTCGGCATACGCATAGTTGCCCAGTACGCTCGAGTATGCGAGGAAGAATACGGTGATCCCTGTGAAGACGACCGCCCAGTTGCCCACGTGTGCCGCCAGCGAGCGTTGCGTAAGTACGGCCCCTTCCGGCGCGGCGCCTGGGATGAACTCGCCGGAGAGCAGAATCATGAATGCCGTGGCCGAGCACACCACAATTGTGTCGAAGAATACGCCGAGCATTTGCATCAACCCTTGCTGCACCGGGTGCCGGGTCGTCGCCACCGCCGCCGCGTTGGGCGCGCTGCCCATGCCCGCCTCATTGGAGAACAGACCGCGCTTCACCCCCATCAACACCGCCTGACTCACCGCATATCCGGCAATACCGCCCACGGCAGGCTCAAGCCCGAAGGCGTGCCGCAGGATCATCGAAATCATGCCCGGGATCTGATCGATATTGACGATACAGATGTACACGGCGAGCCCGAGATAGGCTATCGCCAATACCGGAACGATCCATTGCGCAAAACGCGCGACGCGTCGCACACCGCCATAGATGATCGGTGCCGTCATCAACACCAGCGCGATGCCGATCCATGTGCGCTCCCATCCGAACGACGCCTCCAGCGCCTCGGCAATCGAGTGCGACTGCACCGAGTTGAGCGCGAATCCGAATGTGAAGAGCAACGCCAGCGCAAAGACGATGCCGAACTTGCGCGAGCCGAGGCCAAGCTGGATGTAGTAAGCGGGACCGCCACGGAAGGTATTGTCGTGCCATGAGATCTTGAAGATCTGCGCCAGCGTCGACTCGACGAAGGCCGACGCCATGCCGAGCAGCGCGGTCATCCACATCCAGAAGATCGCCCCCGGACCACCAATGGTCAGCGCTACGGCAACGCCCGCGATATTGCCGGTGCCCACGCGGCTCGCCAGGCCCGTCGCAAACGCCTGAAAAGGTGAAATGCCGGAGGTGCCACCGGAAATCCGCAACAGGCAGACGCTATGCCAGAGTGCGCGCACCTGAATCCCTCCGAACCGGAGGGTGAAGTACAAGCCTGCGCCCAACAGGACGACGATAAGGGGATACCCCGAAAGCACGCCACCGACGGTGTCGACGATCGGTTTGAGCCAGCCTTCCATGAATTGCGTCTCCTTACGCTATCGGACAGGTTGGCGTCTGCACCAACGCTGATGAACCCTTGCCAGTAGGGAAAGCGATAAAGAGTCGCAAAAGTTCGATAGTATTGACACAGTCCGGCACATTTTTCCGCACCTTCCTATACGCAAAATTGGGAAAGAGCGCAAATCACGGCGCGCGCCGCCTCGCCGTTACGTCAAATCGTCGTCGCAAAATAAAAAAGCCGCTCGGCATTCGCCGGGCGGCTCAAAGACAAGGCAAGGAGACATCGAGGCGTAGATTAAAGCGAAAATGTGACCGACATATGACGTTCATCGATGTAGCGACGTGACTTCGATGCCCAGCAGTGAAGCGCTCGGTGCATCGACTCATGAAGGAAAACAGTTGTTGTGGCACTGCTTGAATTTGACTGCGGTCAAATCGCCGGCGTCAGAGAATGCACACGTCAATTCCGCGCCCCCACCACTACCGCCACTGATGCGAATTGTCGGACTGCGGGTCCGGGAATCGAAGCCGAGAGTGGTGATTCCGCGGTAGTTGCCGCTGTCCGAGACGATGCACGAGAGTGCACGATGAATGACGACCCGCCCGTCCGATCGGTAGAACCACCGCTTTCCCACAACATTGGCCTGGGAACTCCAGTCCCCGGGCTTCGCCTGCGGCGCGAGGTTGGACAACAAGTCCTCCAACTTGCGTTTGAACTCACGGTGCTTATCGTCATAGACGGCGATCGGGAATCGGCGGTCCGCAAGGTCCTCTCCCCATAGAAGATAACCATAGCGGTCTGTCAGACTACCGGGGACACCCGCGTTTCCCCATGTCCAGGCATACGCGTCGAGGCGTACGCTTCCGCGTCCCTTGGAGAGGCAGATCAATTCGTCGGCACCGGTGCCGACGACGTAGCCTATGTCGCCCAATGACATGATGGGTGTACGGCTGGTGCGTAGGCCCGCTTGCGGCGGAAGCAGCGCGCAGGCCATCACTTTGCTGGTTCCTGCGTTGGTGCGGAAATACAGATTCCCCGGATCGACGACGCCTCGCGATAGACGCCCGTCGACGGAAAGCACGGACATCTTCCAGCCTTCCCCCAGTCGAACGAGCCTCTCGATCTCCTCGCGGATAGCGACAGGCACCTCCTTCACTGTCTGAGGAGCGCTGGAGAGCTTCCAACGCCAAACGTTCGATCTCTCCTTCTCCCGCTGACAGGACACGACCCGGCCATCGTTGTCGCGCGCGAGCCCCCAGATGCTGCACTCGTCGCCGAGCTTGACACCCTTACCCAACTCGACGAGGCCCTCGCCTGATTTGAGATTGCCCGACGCCGTCACGTTCTCGGCCTCGAGCTTCTTCGCGCCTTTGATCTCGTTCCCCGACATATTCAGATCGCCCTCGAACCTGGCTCCCTTTTTTGCCGTGAACTTACCGCCAACGTCTGCATCGTTGACCGTCAGCGAGTTCATTACGAGTTTGCCGCTTCCCCGAATGTCGCCCGCCCCAACGATATTGTTCTTCCGCAGGTCCAGTTCTTTCTCGAGATTCAGTTTTCCGGAGATCGTCGCTTCTTTCTTGATTTTCAGCTCGTCCATCGCGAGCACCCCGGACCCGGAGATATTCTTGACCCCGACGATGCTGTGCTCCACGCTATTGCCTCGCGCATCCTTGCCCGACATCGTCAGATCTCCGGTCATAGGAAGCGAACCATCTCGCTTGACGTTGAGGTTGAGATTATCGGTCTGAGCCCCGCCTCGGATGGCAATGAGACCGGCGAGGTTCAATGGATTCTTCACCGGGATCGGGTTGTCCTTTTCGTCGATGAAACGGAAATTCTGCGGCCTATCCTGCGTCGATATTCCGCCTGCCGCACCGATCTTTCGTGCGGCAACCGCGGCGAAATCGAAGTCCGCTTCGGATGAATAGGTGCGCTTCATCGGTTCAGTAAGAAACGTCAGCGTGCGGAGCTGACAAATCTTCGGCGTACCGCCGCATGTCCGGTAGATCCGAATCGCGTACTCCCCCACACCGCTCGGCGGACGGCTGCTCACACCAGGAAGGCGTAACGCTTTGATGAGATTTTCGGCAGAGAGATTGCTCAAGTGATCTTCGTCGAAGGCGTTGCCGGCTGACGTCAACTTGAATTCGACACCGTTGACAGAGAACTTTCTATTGGGCTCTTCGAACACCCGCTGTATGTCTGCGTGGTACCGCACAGCAAAGGTGTCAACCGCGTCGCCGATCGCTTTCAGCGCCTCGCCAACACGCTCGGCTTTTTCGGTTCGCATCTGGCGTGAATAATTGACGCCCCAGAACGTGATCAGCATGCCGACCACCGCGACCGCAATCGCGGCAGAGACCAGAAAAATGCCAGATTGGCGTTTGCGCATTGTTGAACTCCTCCTGCTCCAGCGCCGCACGCGTTATCGCGCGTGACAGTAAAGTCGTCGAAGCGTGTCATTCTCCGCGCGTGCTGGAATTAGAGGAGTGGGAATCGGCCGGATTTGGCGAGATACGTTCGCGGAACCCGAAGCGATTCGTTGGAAAGCAAAAAGGCCGCACGGCAAACGCCGTGCGGCCTACGCAAATTTGTCAGACGTCATACTCGCCAAACCGGTTTTCCGCATCGACTTCCGCTCATGCGGCCATCCTGCGTCGACACAGCGCTTGCCGCATATCCCGCCGCCCCACACACTGCACGGCGAGACACAGACAAACGCAGCGCGCGGGGTCAGCACTCCACGATATTCACCGCCAGCCCGCCGCGCGCCGTTTCCTTGTACTTCGTCTTCATGTCGGCGCCGGTCTCGCGCATCGTCTTGATGACCGAGTCGAGCGAGACGTAGTGCGCGCCGTCGCCGCGAAGCGCCATGCGTGCGGCGTTCACGGCCTTGACCGACGCCATCGCATTGCGCTCGATGCATGGAATCTGCACGAGCCCCCCCACCGGATCGCAGGTGAGCCCCAGGTTGTGCTCCATGCCGATTTCCGCGGCGTTCTCGACTTGCTCGACCGTGCCGCCCAGCACCGCGGCCAGCGCGCCTGCCGCCATCGAGCACGCCACGCCGACTTCGCCCTGGCAGCCCACTTCCGCGCCCGAAATCGACGCATTGAGCTTGTACAGGATGCCGATGGCCCCCGCCGTGAGCAGGAAGTCGATCACACCCTGCTCGTTCGCGCCATGCACGAAGCGGTCGTAGTAATGCAGCACCGACGGAATGATGCCCGCCGCGCCGTTCGTCGGCGCCGTCACCACGCGCCCGCCCGCGGCGTTCTCTTCGTTGACGGCAATCGCGTACAGGTTCACCCAGTCCATCACCGAAAGCGGATCCGACAGCGTACGCTCAGCCCGTTGCGTGAGCTGACGGTACAGTTCCGGCGCGCGACGTCGCACATGCAACGGCCCGGGCAGTTCGCCGTCCGCTTCGTCGTTGCCGATGCCGCACCCGCGCGTGACACACGATTGCATCACCGCCCAGATGTTGAGCAGGCCGCGACGAATGTCTTCCTCGGCCGTCTTCTCGTCCTTCCCGTCCTTATTGCCCTTGTGCCAGACCTTCTCGTTCTCCCACATCAACTGGGCGATGGTCTTGCCGCTCGCGCGGCACATCTCGAGCAACTCCTTGCCGGTGCGGAACGGGTACGGCAACTGATCGTGCGCGGCGAGCACCTGCGTGTTCGACGCCCCCGCCGTCACCACAAAGCCACCGCCCACCGACAGATAACGCCCTTCGCGCAGCTTGTTGCCCTCGCTGTCGAACGCATGGAATTTCATGCCGTTCGGATGCTCGGCCATCGCCTCGCGACGGAAGAACACCATGTGCTCTTTCTCGACGAACGGCACCTCGTACTTGCCGAGAATCGACAACGCCTTCTCGCGGCGCAGCGTGGCGAGACGCCCGGCGATCGTCGACGGATCGACCGTGTCCGGCGCTTCGCCCATGAAACCCAGCAGCACGCCCTTGTCGGTGCCGTGACCCTTGCCCGTGGCGCCGAGCGAGCCGTAAAGCTCCGCGCGCAGCGACGCCACCTGTGGCAGCAATCCGTCGCGCTCCAGTCCCTGGACGAACATCAGTGCTGCGCGCATCGGCCCCACGGTATGCGAACTCGACGGTCCGATACCGATCTTGAACAAATCGAAAACTGAAACGGCCATGGGGGTTCTTCTTACTCGTAGTCGCTCATCGGCACGCAGGCGCAGAACAGGTTCCGGTCGCCGTACACGTTGTCCGCGCGGCCCACCGGCGGCCAGTACTTGCGTTCGCGCAGGCCCGCCACCGGATACGCCGCCTGACTGCGCGCGTAGGCGTGCGGCCATTCGTCGGCAGTCACGACGTCCGCCGTGTGCGGGGCGTGCTTGAGCGGGTTGTCTTCACGGTCGGCACGGCCTTCTTCCACCGCACGGATTTCTTCGCGAATGGCGACCATCGCCTCGATGAAGCGATCGAGCTCGTGCTTCGACTCGGATTCGGTCGGCTCGACCATGAGCGTGCCCGGCACCGGGAAGCTCATCGTCGGCGCGTGGAAACCGAAGTCCATCAGGCGCTTGGCCACGTCGTCCACCGTGATGCCGCTCGTTTCCTTGAGCGGACGCAAGTCCAGAATGCACTCGTGCGCGACCAGCCCACCCGGGCCCGTGTACAGCACCGGATAGTGCGGCGCGAGCTTCCTGGCGAGATAGTTGGCGTTGAGGATCGCGGTTTCGGTCGCGGCGGTCAGGCCAGGCGCGCCCATCATCGCGACGTACATCCACGAGATCGGCAGAATCGACGCCGAGCCGTACGGCGCGGCCGACACCGCGCCGATGCCGTTTGCATCGCGCGAATAGCCGGTCGAACGCTGATTCGGCAGGAACTTGGCCAGATGCGCGCCGACGGCCACCGGACCCACGCCCGGGCCGCCGCCGCCGTGCGGAATGCAGAACGTCTTGTGCAGGTTCAGATGCGAGACGTCGCCACCGAATTCGCCCGGCGCGCACAGGCCGACCATCGCGTTCATGTTCGCGCCGTCGACATACACCTGGCCGCCGTTCGCGTGCACGATTTCGCAGATCTGACGCGCGCCCGCTTCGAACACGCCATGCGTGGACGGGTACGTCATCATGATCGCGGCCAGACGGTCGCGATGCTGCTCGGCCTTCGCCTGCAGATCGGCCAGATCGACGTTGCCGTTCGCGTCGCATGCCACGACCACGACCTGCATGCCGGCCATCTGGGCCGACGCCGGGTTGGTGCCGTGCGCCGACGCCGGAATCAGGCAGATGTCGCGATGCGCTTCGCCGCGCGAGGCATGGTACGCCTGGATGATCAGCAGCCCCGCGTACTCGCCCTGCGAGCCGGCGTTCGGCTGCAACGACACGGCGGCGTAGCCAGTCGCGGCCACGAGCATCTGCTCGAGCTGGTCGATCATCGTACGGTAGCCCCCCGTCTGCTCGGTCGGCGCGAACGGGTGAATCTGGCCGAACTCGGGCCACGTCACCGGCAGCATCTCCGACGTGGCGTTGAGCTTCATCGTGCACGAGCCCAGCGGGATCATCGTGCGATCGAGCGCGAGATCCTTGTCCGACAGGCTGCGCAGATAGCGCAGCATTTCGTGCTCCGAGTGATAGCGGTTGAACACCGGGTGCGTGAGGTACGCGCTTTGGCGCGCGAGCGCCACCGGGAAACCGTTCGCCACGCCGGCTTCGATCGCGTCGAAGTCGAGCGTGGCCGACGATTGTGCGCTCTTGCCCAGGCCCTCGGCGATCACTTCCCACAGGGCGATCACGTCGTCGCGGGTACTCGTTTCGTCGAGCGAGATGCCGACGGTGTCGGCGTCTTCGCGGCGCAGGTTGAAGCGGCGCGCGACCGCCACCGTGTGCACGGCGTCGGCGCAGCCGACGACGGGCACCGTCAGTGTGTCGAAGAACGTGGCGTTGCGCGGTGCGGCACCCAGTTTGGCCAGACCAGCGGCCAGCACGGCCGTCAGACGATGCACGCGCTCGGCAATGACGCGCAGGCCCTGCGGACCGTGATACGCCGCATACATGCTGGCCATGATGGCGAGCAGCGCCTGCGCCGTACAGATGTTCGAGGTGGCTTTCTCGCGACGGATGTGCTGTTCGCGCGTTTGCAGCGCAAGGCGCAGCGCCGGCTTGCCTTGCGAGTCGATCGACACGCCGACCAGGCGGCCCGGCATGGAGCGCTTGAGTTCGTCGCGCGTGGCCAGATAGGCGGCGTGCGGGCCGCCGAAACCCATCGGCACGCCGAAGCGCTGGCTGTTGCCGACGGCCACGTCGGCACCCCACTCGCCCGGCGGGGTGAGCAGGGCGAGCGAGAGCAGATCGGCCGCGGCGATCAGCATGCCGCCCTTGGCGTGGATCGTATCGGCCAGCGCGCGGTAGTCGCGCACGTCGCCGCCCACGCCGGGGTACTGCACCAACACGCCGAACGCGTCGACTTCGGCCGCGGCAGCCACCGGACCGACCTGCACCTCGATGCCCAGCGGCTTGGCGCGCGTTTGCACCACTTCGATGGTCTGCGGCAGCACGTCGTCGGCCACGAAGAACGTGTTCGACTTCGACTTGCCCGTACGCTTGACCAGCGTCATCGCTTCGGCGGCCGCCGTCGCTTCGTCGAGCATCGACGCGTTGGCGATGGCCAGCCCCGTCATGTCGATGATCATCTGCTGGTAGTTGAGCAGCGCTTCGAGACGGCCTTGCGAGATTTCCGGCTGGTACGGCGTGTAGGCTGTGTACCAGGCGGGATTTTCCAGCACGTTGCGCAGGATCACGCCCGGCGTGAACGTGTTGTAGTAGCCCTGACCGATGAACGACTTGAAGACCTGGTTCCGATCGGCGAGCTCGCGCAGTTGCGCCAGCGCCTGCGACTCGGTCTTCGGCGCGGCGAACGGGCCGAGCGTCGCGGCGAACTGCTTGCCGTCGCGACGGATCGACGCCGGCACGACGGCGTCGATCAGCGCGGCACGCGAGGCGTAGCCGAGCTCGGCGAGCATCGCCTGTTGTTCGGGGGTATCCGGGCCGATGTGGCGGGCGGAGAAGTTATCGCGCTGCTCGAGCTCGGCGAGCGAGCGGCGCGGTTGATGCAGATCGGTCGGGGCGTTCATGGGTCGGATCTCTCGGGCGGTCACGGCAAGTGACAACGGCAATGGATTGCTTCGAAGCAGATCTGCGGGTGGTTCAGGCGCTCCCGAACCACCCGGCAGACCGCCGGGCTAGGACTCAGGCGCCCGGACCGACGTTGTATTCTTCGGCGGTGAGCAGCGCGTCGAGTTCCTTCACGTTCGACGGCTTGATGCGGAACAGCCAGTTGTCATACGGATCTTTGTTGATCGACTCCGGGTCGCCCTGCACTTTACTGTTCGTCGCGAGGATCTCGCCGCCGATCGGGGCGTAGATGTCCGAGGCGGCCTTGACCGACTCGACCACGGCCACGGCTTCCTTCGCGGCCACCGTGCGGCCGGTGTCCGGCAACTCGACGAAGACCACGTCGCCCAGGGCTTCCTGGGCGTGATCGGTAATGCCGATGGTCACGGTGCCGTCGGCTTCGAGGCGAGCCCACTCGTGGGACTCGGCGTACTTCAGATCATGGGGGGTGTTCGCCATTTGTGACGCTCCGGTTTCAGTATTGGGTGTCGTATTGAGAATCTGTCGTGCCGTCTACCGCGGGGATGCGACTGCCGCTCACGCCACCACGGCCTTGCCGTGACGCACGAACGGTAATTTGACCACACGTGCGGGCAATTGCTTGTCGCGAATTTGCACATGGACGGTTGCGCCGTCCGGCACGCCCTTGGGCAGGCGGGCGAAGGCAATCGATTGCTGCAGGCTCGGGCTGAACGTGCCGCTGGTGATTTCGCCCTCGCCGGCGTCGGTCACCACCACCTGGTGCGCACGCAGCACGCCGCCCTTGCCGTCGAGCACGAGACCGGCAAAACGCCACGTCTGGCCGCGCGAGAGCAGCGAATCCTTGCCGACGAACGTGCGCTCGCTGTCCTTCTCGACCGTCCAGCCGAGGCCGGCGTCGAGCGGCGAGACGTCGTCGTCCATGTCCTGACCGTACAGGTTCATGCCGGCTTCCAGACGCAGCGTGTCGCGCGCGCCGAGCCCGGCCGGGCGCACGCCCGCGGCGACCAGCGCCTGCCACAGGGCCACGACATGATCGGCCGGCACGATGACTTCGAAACCGTCCTCACCGGTGTAGCCGGTGCGCGCGATCATCAGTTCCCCGAACGCGGTGTCCTTGGCGAACGCGGCGTTGAAGGGCTTGAGCGCTTCGCTCGCGGCCTGGCTGCCCGGCACGGCCTGCCAGACCTTGGCGCGCGCGTTCGGGCCCTGCACGGCCACGATGGACAGATCGCGGCGCGGCACGATCGTCAGGTTGTAGTCGCCGTGCGCGTTGAGCTGGCCGAGCCAGGCGAGATCCTTGTCGGCGGTGCCGGCGTTCACGACGATGCGGAACCAGTCTTCGGCGATGAAATAGATGATGAGGTCGTCGATCACGCCGCCGCTCGGGTTGAGCATGCAGGTGTAGAGGGCCTTGCCCGGCGTTTGCAGCTTGTCGACGTTGTTGGCGACCGCATAGCGCAGGAATTCGCGGCAGCCCGGACCGTGCAGGTCGACCACGCACATGTGCGAGACGTCGAACATGCCGGCGTCGGTGCGAACGGCGTTGTGCTCTTCGATCTGGGAGCCGTAGTTCACCGGCATGTCCCAGCCGCCGAAATCGACCATGCGGGCACCGGCAGCGCGGTGCGTATCGTTGAGCGGAGTGCGTTTGAGTTCGGTCATCGGGGCGTCAGGCGTCAAGGATTCGGGGATTTCGGATATGACACGTCCGAAAACGCAAAAAGGGGTCATCTCGACGACCGGCACTCTGCGCGTCCGGCTCGTGCTGATGCACTTGCCCGGCGCAATGCCAGTTGGCGAGATGACCCCTCTGTCCTTGGTACCTGAGAGATTGCCCGGTCCGTGCGACGCGCGCTTGCGTCTGCCCCCGTACCGGCCCCTTCGGTGGGTTGCCCGCGCGCTTTCGCTTGCCGCAACCGCTCTCCAGAGATCGAAGGCAACGCCTTCGGCGCGGACGGTCCTTGATGCCTGAGAGTTTGTGGGTATTACCCCTTCGGCGGCCCCGGCATGTGCTTCCCGGTGCGCTCTCCCGACCACGCTCGCGCACTTTACGGGGAAAGCGCAGGGCTGTCAATTTGACGCAGGCGGCCTGAGTGGGGGCCATCGCGAAGCTCGATGGCGCGGGGGGTTCGGGCCTTGCGCTCCCACTTCCGGAACATCGGTCATTTTGATCGCCGCAGCGCGAAAATGGGCAAATGGCGCAAGCGGGGCCCCGTCAGTGCGACTCTCCCGGATTCGTACCGGCCGGACAGCCGTCCTTGCCCCATCGCCCGTTGCACACCGCCCAGATGCAGCGCTGCTTCGGAATCACTTCGTACCAGCGATAGCGGTCGCATTGCGCAAGAGCCGCCGCGATAGCGCCCGCCGTGCCCGCGGCACTCGCAGCACTCGCGGCACTCGCGGCCCCCGGTTTGGAGGCCGCCGACGCGGCAGCTGCGTGTTGCGCGGCATCCGCCGCGATGGGTCCGATGTCCTCATTGTCGAAGTGGGCGGGCAAATCGGCGTTGGCGCTCGGACGCGCCACGTTGCCGGCGTCCATCGCGTTGCGGCGACTCAGCATCTGCGTCATGGCGTCCCGCGCGGTGTTGTTCGCGGCTGTGGGAGACGCGGATGACGAGGGGGAAGACGGCAGCGCCGTGGCGCGCGCGGTCAGCGCCGCCGTGGCCGCCGAGGCCGTGAGCGGTGCGCCACGGGCCGACGCGACGTCTGCCGTGGCGGCCGATGCCGCGGCATCGGCCGCTGCCAGCGCCGCCGACGCGTCGTCCGTCGCAGGCGCGGCGGCAACCGCGGTCCCGACGGAGGCGGCTGCCGGCGCCGGCAAACTATTGCCGCTATTGAACGGGGCGGCAGTCAATCCAGCGGGAGGTTTGGGAACAGGGTCGACGTAGGGAGCGCGCAGATTCCACCAGACGCCGATCAGCGCGATGGCCGCGAAGACCGCGGTGCCGACGACGAGCGCGCTGTTGAGCCATTCGGGTTCGCCGTCGTCGTTGCGGCGACTGCGGGGCGCGGTGAGGGTCTCGCCGGCGCCCTGGCTGCCCGGGCCGCTGCCGGGCGCCGCGGCAGAACCTGCCGCGAGCATCTCATCGATGCCCGCCGCCACGGTAGCGCCTGCGGCCGTGGCGGCGCCGGCCGCAGCGAGCGCGCTGTCCCGGAAACCCGGTTCGGCGTCCTCGAGTCTCGCGCCACACTTCTCACAGTGCAAAGCACGCGGCGCATTGTTCGTCCCACAGGTTGGACATTGCACGGGCGACCTCACCACGGTAGCAACGTTTTTCATTATAGGCACCGGCTGTACGTCGACGCCAGCCACAGCGTCGCGCGCGCCCCACAGTCGCGGGGGCGCCCGCCCGCCGGGGTGTCGCGGCCATGCGCATGGCGCGTGATAGACTTGCCCACCACCCGGCACGCCGATGTTTGTCACAGCCGACGCAGCCGGTGCACGCGCATCGTGCCGGACGCGCGCTCGCTGGTCGCCACTCTCACCCCCCATCGCTTCACACCATGTCGTCCTTCCCGCTCAACCCCGCCCAGAACGAAGCCACGCACTACTTCGACGGCCCCTGCCTCGTGCTGGCCGGCGCGGGCAGCGGCAAGACGCGCGTGATCACGCAGAAGATCGCGTGGCTCATCGAAACCAAGGGGTTCGAGCCGAAGCACATCGCCGCCGTGACCTTCACGAACAAGGCCGCCGCCGAAATGCGCGAGCGCGTGGCCAAGCAGCTCGAAGGCAAGACGCTCACCACACCCGGCAAGGAGGGTCGCAAGGTCCCCGTCAATCAGTTGACGATCTGTACGTTTCACTCGCTCGGTGTGCAGATCCTGCGGCGCGAGGCGGAGAATGTCGGCCTCAAGCCGCAGTTTTCGATTCTCGACGCTGACGACTGCTTCGGCCTGATCCAGGAACAGCTCGGCACGACAGACAAGGCGATGATTCGCGGCGTGCAAACGGCGATCTCGTTGTGGAAGAACGGGCTGATCACACCCGAGACGGCGCTCGCGGCCGCCGAGACCACCGAGGAGCACCAGGCCGCCCTCGTCTATCGCAATTACATGGCGACGCTGCAGGCCTATCAGGCGGTCGACTTCGACGACCTGATCCGCCTGCCCGCCGAACTGTTCGAGCGTGACGAATCCGTGCGCGATCGCTGGCAGAACAAGCTGCGCTATCTGCTCATCGACGAGTATCAGGACACCAACACCTGCCAGTACCTGCTGCTCAAGCTGCTCGCGGGCAAGCGCGCCGCGTTCACCGCCGTGGGCGACGACGATCAGGCCATCTACGGCTGGCGCGGCGCCACGCTCGAGAATCTGAAGCAGTTGCAGGTGGATTTCCCGACGCTCAAGGTCATCAAGCTCGAACAGAACTACCGCTCGACGTCGCGCATTCTGACGGCGGCGAACAACGTCATCGCGAAGAATCCGAAACTCTTCGAGAAGAAGCTGTGGAGCGAGCACGGCCTGGGCGATCCGATCACCGTGACCGCGATGAACGACGAGGAGCACGAAGCCGAGTCGGTCGTATTCCGCCTGTCGGCCCACAAGTTCGAGCGCCGCGCGGAGTTTCGCGACTACGCGATTCTCTATCGCGGCAACCATCAGGCGCGCATCTTCGAGCAGGTACTGCGCCGCGAGCGCATTCCGTACGTGCTCTCGGGCGGCCAATCGTTCTTCGACAAGGCAGAAATCAAGGATCTGTGCGCCTATCTGCGCCTGCTCGCCAATCCCGACGACGACCCTGCGTTCATCCGCGCCGTGACCACGCCGCGACGCGGTGTGGGCAGCACCACGCTCGAAGTGCTCGGCGGCTTCGCGGGGCAGGCCAAGGTGTCGCTGTTCGAAGCCGTCTACATGGGCGCGGTCGAAGCGCGTTTGCAGCCGCGCCAACTCGAACCGCTGCGCGCCTTCTGCGACTTCATCCAGCGCATTGCGGCGCGCGCCTCGCGCGATCCGGCCAACGAGGTCATCGACGACCTGATGGAAGGCATCCACTACGAGGCGTACCTGTACGACACGTTCGACGAACGTCAGGCGCAGTCGCGTTGGACGACGGTGCTCGAATTCCTCGAATGGATGAAGCGCAAGGGCACGCGCAACAACACGGATGCCGCCACGGGCCTGGACAACCAGGAAGACGCGGACGACGACGGCAAGAGCCTGATGGAGCTCACGCAGACCATCGCGCTGATGTCGATGCTCGAGGGCCGCGATGGCGACGATCCGGACGCCGTGCGTCTGTCCACGCTGCACGCGTCGAAAGGTCTCGAATACCCGCACGTCTTCCTCGTGGGCGTGGAAGAAGGCATCCTGCCGCACATTCGCGAGGACGAAGAGGTGACCGCCGAGAAGATCGAGGAAGAGCGGCGGCTGATGTATGTGGGCATCACGCGCGCGCAGCGCTCGCTGCAACTATCGTGGTGCAAGAAGCGCAAACGGGCGCGCGAAACCTATTCCTGCGAGGTATCGCGGTTCGTGCCCGAGATGCAACTCGACGAAGCGCCGCCCCCGCCGCCGGAGGAGGCGCCCATGTCGCCGAAGGATCGGCTTGCCAGCCTCAAGGCGATGCTCGCGGGCGGCGGGAACAAGACGCCGTCGACGTCGGGCACGTAGCGAGTACCTGGCGTGCCCGCACGCGAGTCGCCCAACGAGTCGCCCCCCGCGAACGGGGGGCTGGCTTGAGGAACGGCGATATCCGTACCGGGGCTGTCGGCGGCGGCAGGCACGCCGTATACGCAATGCTTCGCAAGGCTTGCTGCTATTTGCCACCGCCCGAAGACGTCTGGTCACATGCGGCTGCCGGACTCGACACAACCACCGCGCCCACCAGACCGGTCAAACAAAGCAGGACAGCAACCCACAGTTTTCGCATAGGCTCTCCTCCACTCGTCAAGTGAGGTTTCACTATAGGAGGGCATCCTATCGATGACAAAGACATCTTGACCATCGGCGCCGCGCGGGTGATAGTCGGTAAAAAACGGGCGAAACAATACGCGAATCGCGTCGATTTCGAACCAATGCCCACACGTCCGGCGCACGGCGATGCGTTCGGCACGCTGGCGCGCGGCACGTGTGCGGCACCATCCCCAAGCCTAGTGGAGCGTGTGCGTGAGACTGCATATCCTGTCCGACCTGCATCTGTCCGTAGCCCCGTTGGCCGTTCCCGACGTCGACGCCGACGTCACCATTCTCGCGGGCGACATCAGTCGCCCGGCGCAAGCCATCGAGTGGGCGAAGCAACTGCCTCGCCCCGTCATCTACGTTCCCGGAAATCATGAGTTCTACGGCGCGACGCTCGCCGGGACGCTCGCCGAACTCCGACGCCTCGTGGCGGGCACCAACGTTCATCTGCTCGAGCGAGCGACGGCGGTGATCGGCGGCGTGCGCTTCGTCGGCACGACGTTGTGGACCGACTTCGCGTTGTACGACGCGCAAGGCAAGCACAACGAAGTGATCGAAGCGTCGCAGAAGTTCGTGCGCGACTTCACGCGCATTCGTGTGGGCGATCCGGCCGCGCCGTGGTCCGATCTGCCGTTCTTCACGCCGGACGACTCGGCTGCGCTGTGCCGCGAGAACGTCGCGTGGCTCTCGCGCGTGTTCGCCACGCCGCACGACGGACCAACGGTGGTCGTGACGCATCACGCGCCCACGCCGAAGAGCATTCATCCCCGCTTCGACGGCTCTCCCGTCAATCCGGCGTTCATTTCGGATTTGACATCGGTCGTCGAACAATCCGACGCTGCCCTGTGGATCCACGGCCACACGCACGACTCCTTCGACTACCGCGTGAGCCGCACGCGGGTGCTGTGCAATCCTCGCGGCTATTGCTTCGAGGGACGCATCGAGAACGCGGGCTTCGATTCGCGGCTGTGCGTGCGGGTATGATCCCGCCGGCCCGACGCCGCGGATATTGCGGCGCACAAAAAAAATCCCCGCCGAGGCGGTAATGCCGTTCAGTTAAGCGTGTTTGTTGCGGGTCCGACCAGACGAAGGGCCACGGAACACCGTAAAAAAATGCCGCTTCGATTTGCGTCGAAGCGGCATTACCGCCAAGGCGGGGATTTTGTACGGCGCCGGCGGATTACTTCGCCGCATTCACCATGTAGTCGACGGCAGCCTTGACGTCGTCATCCGACGCGTTCGCCGCGCCGCCCTTGGGCGGCATGGCGTTCAGGCCCTTGAGTGCGGCGTTGTGCAATGTGTCGATGCCGGTCTTGATGCGCGGCGCCCATGCGGCCTTGTCGCCGAACTTCGGTGCGTTCATGACGCCGGCGGCGTGACAGGCCATGCAGACGGTGTCGTAGAGTTTCTTGCCCGCTTCGAGGTTGCTGCCCGCGCCTGCGGCGGCGGGCGCGGCCGTCTTGAGCGACGCCATGGCCGCTGCCGCGGCAGCCGCGCTGCCGGCGTCGGCACCTGAGGCGGCGGCCGGCGCACCCGAGGCGGGGGCCGCTGCTGCGCCCGAAGCCGGTTGGGCCGGAGCGGCCGGTTCCTGGAGCTTGCCGCCCGAGGCGTTGGCCATATAGACGATGGCGCGACCGATTTCGTAGTCCGTCACGTCGTCGGGGCTGGTGCCGCCGCGCGCAGGCATGGCGCCCTTGCCCGCGAGGGCGATCTTGAGCATTTCGTCGTAGCCTTGCGCGATGCGCGGTGCCCAGTCGGGCGAGCCGACCTTCGGCGCACCGGCGGTGCCGGACGCGTGGCAGGTGGCGCAAACGGCCTTGTAGAGTTGTTCGCCGGTCTGATAGACGCGCGGCGCGCTGGCATCCTTGATTTCGACCTTGGCCACGGGCGCGATGCGCTCGGCGATGGCCTGCTCGGTCATGGCGGAACTGCCGGCGCCGGTCAGGGCATTGTTGCCCACGTAATTGACCAGCAGGACGATGATGACGATCGGTACCAGAAAACCTGCGACGACTGCGGCAATGAGCTGCTTCGGTGTTTTGATGAGGGACTCATGCTCGTTATGTGCTTCACTCATGCGGGATCTCTCAATAGTTTTTGTGGAAACCGAGTGCATCACACCGGATGGCTGGCACCTTCCGGCCAAAATAACGAGCCATTGTAGCAACAAACCTCCAGCCAATGACACGCGAAGGCGGTGCGCAGACGCCGCAAAAGTCCCGTATTTTCCCTAACTTACGCGAAAGCAAAAGCGGTGTTCCGCGCGGTTCGTGCACAAACCGCAGGGGCATTGCACGCACATCAAAACCGCGCGTGCGGGGCGTACAGCATGAAATTGCCGCATTGTGAGGCGGGAGAATGCACGGGGCATGGACGTCGCGCGGCAAAACCGCTATGCTTCTACCTCTTTGCCTGTCGGTAGCGCGCTCGCGCATCCCTTACCGGCGGTCAGCACAGCGCCCGTAGCTCAGGGGATAGAGTATCGGCCTCCGAAGCCGAGGGTCACTGGTTCGATTCCAGTCGGGCGCGCCAATCTTTTCAATAGGTTATAACGATTCGCCAACGAATCACTGCTCACACCGTTTGCGGTTGTAATCCGCTTGTAACCCGTTTTGATCAACAGGAATCCAATCGTCGCCGATTCGTCGTCCCGTTTCACGCGTTTAAACACTAACAATGAGCACCCCCCGCATAAAGTCCTGAAATACCGCGCGCCTCGCGAGTTCAGGCGTGCTGTGTTGCCATCAACCTAACGGTGCCCGCGCGTCCTGAGTTACGGGGTCAACTCTACTCATAAGATCAATTCAGGAAGCCTGACGATCTGGAAGTAATCGGTCGAATTCGCGCTTCACGACTGCATAGCATTCACATACGCGTGCTTCCAGCCCCGATCGGTCCAGTACCTTAATGTGCCCATGGTTGTAGTTGATCAGCCCCGCCTTTTGAAGTTTCAACGCAGCTTCCGTCACCCCGGACCTACGGACTCCAAGCATGTTTGCAATCAGTTCCTGAGTCATGCTCAACTCAGCGGAATGAAGGCGATCCAAGCTCAACAACAGCCAGCGACATAGTTGCTGGTCAATCGAGTGATGACGATTACACACGGCAGTTTGTGCCATTTGCGTAATCAACGCCTGCGTATACCGAAGCAGAAGTCTCTGAAAAGCCCCCGCCCGATTGAACTCATCCTTGAGGACTCGTGCCCTCATTCGATAGGCATAGCCAGCGCTTTGCACGATGGCCCGACTCGGTGTCGTTTCGCCTCCCATGAATAACGCGATACCTATCAACCCCTCGTTCCCTACGATGGCAATCTCGGCAGAGGCGCCGTCTTCCATGACGTAGAGCAGAGAAACGATGGCAGTCGTGGGGAAATATACGTAATCCAGTTGGTCGCCGGACTCGTAGACCACTTTCCCCAGCGGCATTTCCACAAGCACAAGTTCTGACGCCAAGCGGTCTCGGTCATCCGGTGGCAGTACCGCCAAGAGATGGTTGGCGTTTCTGACAGGGGGTACAGTCATACCGTATTCCTTGCGCTCAGGGCGCATATTCCCGCCGCGCGTGAGTTCTGCGAGTGACTGAAGCCATCGAGCAGACGCTATCATGCCCCCTGATGCGCCCTATATGCGATCTTGGGCACCACATGGTCCCATCTTTGTCCGTTGGAACCGGGATGTCAACTAAGCGCCGCCGCCGCGATGGCTCGATATCGTCCGTACACGCGAGCGCCAGGCACTACCGAAGCCAAGTGCAACATAGAGATGGCCGATCGTGCCGCTCTTTTCCGGCACGCTACGTTGGTGAGACCCGCCAGGTTACACGAGAGAGCCAACTTCAGATGCTCACTTTGTTGACCGGTCTGTTCGGTATCGAACCGACTTCCGTAGACAACACTGAAACAATGCTTAAGTGCACATGCTGCGCGTGTGCCATAAGGAGTCGATCATGAGAAAGGAACGCATACTGCTTCACGTCTATGGCGAGCGCCGAGACGCAGCTTGGACACTTACCTGCCTGGATTTGTCATTTTCCTCAAACGCTACAGACTTGATAAAGGCCAAGGAGTACGTCAGGGCTAACGCCTACGAATACCTGCAGGGAAAACTAATCGGGGAGAACATTCAGTTCCCTGCTGTCATCGTGAGTGCAAATTTCGTGTCCAAGCGCAAAATGAAATACTGGCTGGCACGCCTCTGGCAACACTTCGATGGACGCACTCGAGACCACATCTACGATGAAGTCGTGGGCCTTGACGGCAAATATCCCGCGTTCTCCTGACCACGGCACAGCGCTATAGACATTGCCAGGTAAAAACCGCCAGGCGGCGTCGGCCCTGCCGGAAAGCCCCGGGGGCGACCAACGTCGCCCATCCGGAAACCGCCGCCAGTGCGAAGTTATTCAGCCGAGTGCTATGGGAGAATATCCATGCGTAGTATGTCTTGGTTCTTCGCGGCGATTACCGTCGCCATTCTCTTATTGATCTACTGGGGAACAAGGTGAGAAGCGTGCGACACATACCCGAGTGCGTCAGCCCTCATTCTGAGGGGCCAAGTATGAGATCAATGGCTGCGCGCCCCGCAATTTCAGCGATTAGATATGCCCATCGACGCGAGTATGGCCCTTGTTGCAGCAATACCCATTCACCGAAAGCAGCCACTCCAGATGGCCACATAGGGCCAATAATTCGAAAAGAGACTTCGTACATTCCTGGAGACACCGGGTCCAAACCCACGTGAATTTCAAAGCCTCGATAACCGATCGTGCGCTTCATATGTACTCCTCGTCGTGTATATGAATATCGACGAAATGGATCATGAAGCACATCATTCAATAGTCGACATCCGGGATGCAATTACTGTTTTGATTTGTGCCGCCGAAGTGGATTTCATGCCATACTCGCGCTGCCCTCTTCAAGCTTGACAAATAGGAGAGCATGCTGAACCAAGTGAATGATTAAACGTCGGCA
Organism: Pandoraea pulmonicola; assembly: GCF_000815105.2. Taxonomy (NCBI): domain Bacteria; kingdom Pseudomonadati; phylum Pseudomonadota; class Betaproteobacteria; order Burkholderiales; family Burkholderiaceae; genus Pandoraea; species Pandoraea pulmonicola. The sequence goes on from NZ_CP010310.2 coordinate 5,692,642, forward strand.
CAGACTAGAGAACATCCGCCCCGACGTCACTATTTGGCACTCGAGCTTAAAGCGACTTTGAAAACAGAACGATCAACCCGAGAGAAAGAAGTAGTAATGTGCCGTAGGTTATGAAGCCCATACCAGATGGCAGCCTAGATTCCGTGCCGTCCGGTGTTATTTCATGTCATCAGAACGACGCCGCTTGTGTTGCCCCGGTGAACTAGCCTTGTCATCGTCGCCAAGTGCTTGCTGCTCATCGTCTTCGTCGACATCAGGCGCAGGGCGTTCCCCTTCTGATGATCGTTTGGCCTCGTCTTCCTGACGTTCCGGGCGTCTCTCTTTATGGGGCCCCGTCGACCACATTTTTCGTGGTGGTTCCGGGTTCGTTAACGAGGGATCTACACTCTTTCCCCCGTTTTCCTGCTCGCTTCGATGCTTGCCTGTGTTATCCATATCAGTCTCCATCTTTGGCGGGCCGGTTGGACCGCTTCAATACAGAGCCTGACAGTAAGTCTGCGTACCGTCGGTACGGCAGCGTGCAGAGAAAACCGTGCGACGGCGACAACCTTTCGCGCGCTTCACGAATATCGCAACACGGTCGGAGAACAATCATAGAAGGAGATGCTCACACATGCCTGTGAAAGCTGTGGAATATGGGATTTTCCGCCCAAAAAGATATCAATGAGCATCATTTTCATCCAAATGATCATTTAGATGATCTTCCGTGCCTTCACGCCCGAAGCAGGGCACAGCCCATCCGATACAGGATACTTGCCGTGCTTAGGTCTCATCATACCGAGGATGCCTTTGGGAAATGGACGCGCGCCGGCGACGCTAGTCCACTCTCGGACTCACCCAGAACTTTTTCCCGAAGGCACACCTTCGCATGGGCCGGCACGCCGTGACCTGAGCTGTGGCACCGCCATTCCGTCCCGTCCTCATAGCGCATATCTTCCGGCAGCGGATATGTCGACGCCGCTAAACGTCATTGCGCCTACAGAGGCGACCAGTAGCGGACGGAGAACACAGGCGGCGTCAAATCTCACCGTTACACGAAATACATTGTGCCTGGGGCGTAACGCGCGTATAAGTAGTGCATCGAACATCAAGTCTGCCTTTCATCGACCAGCGTCGATCTTCACGATCTTTGCGAGACACTTCCGATCTCTGAATTTCTTGTTTGTCCGCCACTGGCGTCCAGTCACGCATTCCGCGATGGCAGCACGCCGGGGAAACCAGGAGTTCACATGAGCACCGGAATTGTTAAGTGGTTCAACGACAGCAAGGGCTTCGGTTTCATCAAGCCGGACGACGGCAGCGAAGATTTGTTCGCTCACTTTTCGGAAATTCAGCCTCAAGGCCGCACCGAATTTCGCACCCTCCAAGAAAACCAACGAGTTTCCTTTGACGTAGCCCGCGGGCCGAAAGGCTTGCAGGCTTCGAACATCAAGCCCGCATAACCCTTCCCCGTTGCCGTTCTTGTACATCACCTCGCCCCTGCGCGGTGATGTTGCGCCACTCGCAACTGGAGGAAAATATGGCTTACATCAATCCGTTTTACCGAGGCTTTCGCTTGGAAACGTGCGTATTCCGTGAGCAGGACGCGGGGTCCACCGAGCGCAAGCATGACCGGACGTTCGGTGTCTCTGTAAGGATTTCCCGTATTTCCGAAAACGCCCCGGCATCATCGTTGGAACCGAGACTGTTTCGCCTCGATAGCTTGCCCTTCGACTCGATCGGCGACGCACGCCGTGCTGGCGAGGCATTCGGGCGGTCTTGGGTCGACGATCTCATGCGCAGCACGGAAGTGCAGGCATGATCATGGTCATCCCGCCTAACTGGTTTCTGTATCCGGACTACGTACCGCCGGACAAAACGCGATTCTGCGGCGGACTGTCTATCGCCAGCGCCCTCGAAGCGAGCCGCCGCATGGTGACAAAGCCCGTGCAGCACGGTCGAATTCGCAAATGGCTAAGTCGGCGTTACGTCGGCCAGTACCTGACCCGCAATTAATCGATCGCATCAGTCGCACCGAAAGCCCTGCGGGCCACAGAACATCGACAGGAGCAGACCATGCTCGCCCTTTCCGCACATGCCATAACGGCCGCGCTCCAGCGCATCGCTGATAAGAGTTCAAAACAGCCCTCAGAAGCGGTCATCAACGCACTGCTGGCTCGCGAATTGATACATCGAGTCGGCAAACACTTCGAACCGACCCAATTTGGTCGAGCTTATTGTCGGCACGCGAACACCCTTCGTCCGTCATGGTGACGCTGCATCGGACAGCGATTCACCGTCGTCAGCGGTCTCCTCAACGGCCACCGCGCTACTTCCGCTTCGGCTTCTGACCGTTGTTGGCGAACTTATTCCCGCCCTTGGCCTCGCCGAGCATCCCGATCTTCTGCTGTCCCATGGCGGTCAGGCCGAAATCGTTCTGATAGTTGCGCAGTAGGCTCAATAGGCTGGCGGTGGGCGTCATACCGGCGGCGTATTCCTGCAGGATCCGCCCGTGCAAAGCGCACATGTGGCCCACTGCCGTCAGCGATGCTTCGGTAAGCAAGCCCACGTTCATAAGCAGCGGCACAACGCGATGCCACTCCTTCACGGCGAATGCGTTGGGCAGCCATTCCGGCGGCGCTGGATATTCTTGTATAAGCGGCAGATCCACACCAGGGCCGCTATCGTTGGCCCGTCTGCTGCCGGTGAGCAGCTTGAGGGCTCGTGGTTTTCCGGGATTTGGCATAGGGTATTAGGTTTCTCTGGTTGAGATATTGAACAGGTTAAGCGAGTGTCCAAAATCCGTTTTTCTGAAGCGGGCACGCGAAAATTTGGGTACGCGCCCGTGCCGGGAGGGAAAAGAACTGAAGATTTTGTTACCCCCCCACCCTCATCAGGCTTGGTCCTCCGCGTAAATGCCGGCCGAGATCACGGCGCCGCCAACGACCATGCGACCGTAAAGTACCGGCACGGGGTTGCCCTGCGCTTGCGTGTTCACCGGCCCGTTAAAGTTGTAGCTTGCGCCGTTGTCGGGACTGTCCTTCACCGAAAGCCCCTGCTGCGCCGGCGACAATAGCTGCGTGACGCCACCCAAGAACATTGCAGCGCCGAACATTGCGCCAGCCTGGGTAGCACCGCCAGCACTGAATGTCCCAATGAGCGTTGACGACGGCCCGAGAGCCCAAGCCGTAGCAATGATCGCCGCGCCTAGCATCACCTGGAACAGCCCGCCTCGCTTCGATCCAAGGACCACGGGAGCAATGCGAATGTCATCGGCTCCCGGTGGCAGATCGAGTTCACTCTCGCACAGGTGACGCTTGCCAACGAGGACCGCGTAGCCGAGCCCTCGAGCTCGGCTGCTCACCAGATCCTCATAGAAGCCCTTGCACTGGCTTGCGAGCGCTCGGAACGCCTCGCTAGGGGTGTTGATGGCGAAGCGGTGTACGCGCCCGTATTTCGCCCCCAGCGCGCCATACAGGCGCACCGTTCGAATCTTCTCCGTCATGGTTACTTTCCTCCAAAGTTGTTCACCGAAAAACCTACCGTCTCCCCGACGGGTGTCGGCCAACCTTTCAACGTCGGGCTGTGTCCGCCTCGATCGTTCGCGCGATATGCACAATGCCTGCCGGATCAGTGAGCGTGATATGCGCGCTCACGGGCCCCGTGGTGGCGACGTGAAAGCCGAGGTGATGCCCGGCCCGCAACTTGTCTTCGAGCGCCGCCCGGTCGCCGTCTGGCAGCCCCTGCATCCACATGGCCAGGAACTCGGCCACGTCGATCTTTGTTTGGACGAACACGTCCGCCATTGCCCTCATTGAGATCCTCCGCCCGCCTCGCGGGCCTCGATCAGCGCCGCCCACTCGCGGTAATACATCAGGTCAATCCACACCGTGTAGTCCGGCTGACGAAGCGCCGCCGCTATGAATTGCTCGATCCTTTCCTCGTCGGTCTCCATCTCGCGAGCGCATCGGTCGATCAGCACGATCAACTCTGCCCGCCACCCGCGGATCAATGAATCCGACGCCGGCGGCATGTAGGCCGTAAATGGGCCGTCTTCTACCGGATATCGGCCGCCAGCATGTGGCGGCGCTCCACTCTGTTTTGCCATCGCTCCTATCCTCTGCCCACGTCTCGCCCGTGCCGGAACCGCCTCGTGCACGGAGTGCGCCGGCGCATTTGCTGCGGGGGTGCATTTTGTGCGGGGGGTGTCCAGTTTTCGGACGCCCAAGCAAGCCATGACCTATCGCCGCGCTGTAAAACGTTACTGAAACGGTGCGAGCCCGTTATGAGCTTTCCACCAACGGTGGAGTCCTTCAGATCGGGCGCAGGAGAGTCACGCGTGACACATCCGCCGTGTCCCAATCCCTCACCTCGCGAGTTCCGATTTACGGAACGGTTCCGGTTTTCGGAACAGGCCCGAATTCGGATCGGTACCGGTTCGCGCAAATTTGACCGCGACCATGTTTGCCCCCTCCTTTGCGGTGCTCCAACACACCTGAAAACCGCATTTCGCTGCGCGTAGGTATGGCAACATATAAAGGGAGTTCGATTTCCGAACAGGGAACGTCACTTTCAAAAACACCTAAAAATCACCCTGAAACGCCCGAAAACAAAGGTTTTTTCCATTTTTCGCCAGTGTTCGATTTCCGAACCCGAATTCACGCGCCCTGTTCGAAAACCGAACTGGAAAATCGCGCTTCGGGTTCGGATTCCGAACTGGACGGGTTCGATTTCCGAACAGGGGGATTTTTTTTGGGCTGCTGCTTTTTCCGCCCTTCCTCCTGCAATTGTTCGAGCCCCTTCACCAGCGCTTGCTCCGCCTCCTTCACCGAACCGAATTGCCGATAGTCGTGCGTCGCCTCTATGGCCTGCACACCAACTCTGGGTTGCTCGAGCGTCGGCAAATCAGTAAAGCGATAGAGGTTCGGCACCCTGGCGCCGCGCCGCAATCCACCCTGCACCGTCACCGAGATAAAACCGAGCGCCCGGAGCTCATACAGGGCTTTGGCCAGCGTCGAGGATGATGACCAGCCCCGGTGCTTCATGTCGGCCAGCGAAGCCGCCAGATTGCCGTTATTCGTCGCTGTGAGCGCCGCCCGCATGTCGATGAACAACTTGACCGACGATGGGCCCAGAACCCGCCAGGCGGCGCTATTGAGCAGCGAGTGATAGATGCGCGCGTGCGGCCCGTTTGGGTCGCCCGGTACGCGTTGCCGCTTCATTCGCATGCCTCGGGTGGCACGTGCCCTGACCGCCCCATCCGTTCACGGGCGGCGCAACGGAGACGCGATGGACGGTAGTAGGCCGCTCCGCCCTGCGCTGCAGCGATGAACCTCCGCAGCTCAGGGGCAGTGCGGACGGAGCCGCTACGCATTGCTGACGTCCTCCAGCCAGTCCGCCTCGCCGTCTGCGCGCTCGCCGTATGTGCTCGTGAGCTCTCTGCCGATGCACGAGAGTTGGACAATGTCGATAGCGCCGCCCGACTCGTGCTGCGCGATAGCCGCGAAAAGTGCGTGCGCCTGGCGAAGTGCGTCACCGGCCGTTCGTAGCTCATCTGCGGCACGGCTCGCAGCGTGAGCCAGTGTGGGTTTATGCGTCATGGCAACGGTCCTCCGAGAAAAAGTCGCACGCGGCGCCGGCTTGTTCCGCCGCCAGATCCATCAAAGCCATCCCGGCCTGGGCGAGCAGGAACGTGTCTTTGCCGGCCAACACCAAGTCCTCTTCCATCAGGCTAAACATGAGACGTGCCTGACGAATAGCAGTCTCCGCGGCGCAAAGCTCTTTCGCTGCCCGGTCCTTCAATTCAACATAGCTCGCCATGTCACGCCTCCGTCGGTTCAGTCTGCGTTGTGTGGAGAGCCCTCACCCCCTCAATGTGAGGCCGTGCGCTGGGCAGAGCGCCGCGCACGGAACTATCGGGCAACTCATCTCCACGGAGCGGGACGAGCGCGTTGTCTTCAGCGATGACTCGGGACGTGACGACATACTTGCGGCGGTCTTCACTGGGCAGGAACGCGGCCTGCCCAAGCAAGCAGACATTCCAGTCGCCGTCGGCACGCAGCGTTTTGACGAGCACCAGGCGACCGATGAGCAGCGGATTCCATGAACGCTTGATAAATGCCATATCGCCGGGGCGGCAGCGGAGCTTATCCATAGCAAACCCCCGTTTGCGTTTCGCCGGCTTCCGACAACTCCCATCTCAGCGGAACGAGCGACATGTCACGGAACGCCGTTTTGTTGCCAATCACGGGACGACGATCACGGAACGTCAGGCCGAACGCGGGTGCGCCCAGAAGGGTGACTGCCCATCGCTCTGCGTCGTAGCGGCGTTCCACGTAGACTGTGCGACCAATCAATGCGGGATTCGTTGACCTGATGACTCGGGCCAGATCGCCCGGTTGGCAGCGGAGCTTTTTCATTGGGCCACCTCCACCGCCTTCTCCTGCATTGCAGGAAAAGCGTGCTCCCCCAATGGGGGAACACCAGCCAGCGAGAGCATGGCGTCACCGAGGATATCGAGAGCATCCCGGTCGGAGTTGGACAAAGCAGCGGCGCGCAATGCTGCGCGGATGAGTTCGATGGGGGATTTGATTTGCCCGGTATGGGCGAGCGACGACCGTTGCATGGCGCAACCTCCTGTGTTGAGTTGGAGGCCCGCCGCCCATTTCCAGATGGGGTGGGCGGGCACATGACAGGTCTGGAAATGTCGCAACACAGGAAGCGACGTGCGCGAACGCACCCCTACCAAGGCCCGCCCATAGAAGAGGCGCGCAAAGGCTACGGACGTAAAAAAACCGCACTGTGGCGGCTGTCCGCCTGTGTTATTCCGGTTTCCAGGCCGGGTCACCGTTGTTTCGGTGACATAGAAAGTATACGCCGGGTCGTTTACGGCCATCAAGAGGAATTTCGTCATGCCAGCGCCGCCAGTTCGGTGGCGAGCGTGGTCAAGCCCTTGGGCGTCACTCTCACCTGCGTGGAAACGACCTCGGACCCGTCGTGACGCGGCACCACCGTTACCCGGTGCTCCAGCAGCCCGCGCGCGATCACAGCCTGATAGGCGACCCACGATGCCCCTCGGCGGTAGATCCACTGATTGCAGGAGAGCCACCCGAACAACTTGCGCGGCGACACCTTCAGGTTCTTGGCAGCGTCCGTGATGCACAATGCGCCGTCAGCGCACTCCAAGCGATCGAGCGCCTGCGCCTTGGGTTCGAGCGCCGCCACCTGATGCTGAAGCTGCAGCGATTGGCGGGCGTGGGTCTCCAAGAGTCCCAACAGCACGCCGGGGTTCGTGAGATCCGGCGCTGCGGGCTGCGCAGCGATCGCGATGGAGCGATAGTGCAGGAAGGCATCAACGATGCGCCTCTGCCCCTCGCGGGAACGCCGGCCACCGATGAAGGGGACCGAGACCAATGCGGCACGCTCGCTCAACCGATAAGCCCGCTGCGGACGGTTCGCCTCGTCTACGTAGGAGATCTCCTCAATGCTGAGGCGATCTATCGTGCCGTCTGCCAGCAATCCATCGAGCGTGCGCAGGACGTTGTCATGGCGACGGCCGAACTCCGTCGCGATGGACGGGCTATCCACGAAGAGCGCCCCGTCTGCACGACGAATGATGATTTCGTTCGACGCGCACACGGCGGCTGCGGTATCATCGGCGCTGGATTGGATGTAGTTGATGTGGGCGCCCTGGCCGGCGCCCATTTTCTTTTGTGTCATCACCGGCCCCCGTTCAGCAGTTGCTCAACGGCGTCCGTGGGCCACGCCAGGAACCGGTTCGGCAGTTTCACGGGGCGCACGCCGTGATAGCTGCCGGTCTCCATGTAGCGCTTTCGGATGCTTTGCGGGCGCAGGTGCAGCGCGCTGGCGAGCTGCACCGTCGTGAGGAACTGGCCGCCCACCGGAATATCCGCGGTCTGGTGAATCGTCATCGTCACTAACTCCCAAGTTTGCGGAATCAACATGATCCGCTTGGGCGCCAGTTTCGTGTTCGTGAGAGTTTTAGTAAAAACGGTTTGACGGAATAAGCGCGTTATTCCGAAAAGGGGTCGAACGCTTCGGGGTCATCCAGGATCTGTCGAGCCTTCGCGAGCATTTGGTCCCCGGTGAAATCAGTCACAACCGCGATGTCAACCGGCGCACCGCCCAGTTCCAAGTCACGCGCCCCCGCCCACACTTGCGCCCAAGCTGCCACGTCTCTCGCCTTGTGAAGCTGACGAACCGTGCTTTCAGCTACACCGTATCGTGCGGCAATGGCCTGAATTCCACGTGACCTGACCCCCTCGACAATCCGTCGAATGTCGATTTCCTCAAGCCTTCGCTCTTCCGCCAATAGCTCAGAATGAACCAGCACCCCTTCTGTTGCATGGTAAAGAGCATAGAGCACTTCAGCGACCTCACGCCGCTCGCGCGGGAGCAAGACGGAGTTGGTTTTCCCGCGCCGCTCAGGCATCCTGACGCTCCCCATAAGGTATCCGGCGAGCATATGACGGACATGGGGTGGCACCGTTTCATGCTTATTGAGCAGCGCGGCCAAATCATCTGCGAACCCCTCTCGCGTCAGGTCAATAAGGGCCCACGACCATTCGGAATCGAGATCTCTCGACGTCATATCGTTATCCATTGGTTTTTCTACGGACTCCGGAATAGAAGATGCTGAGATTCCGCGGGGCTTGATAGACGCGCTAACGTCACGGTGGGGCGGCGCTCTTGCATGACAGGCGAGGATCACTTGACGGCTTGTAGCAGCGGCTTGTCGGCTGTAGCATCAAACTCAATGCCGGCCTGTTCCAACATCCACGCCTCCACCTTGTCATGCCACATGCGAAGTAAGTCGAGCGGGCGCCGGCGATAGTGTTTCTCCGCCAGTGCGCTGGGCTTGTGCCCTTGGATCTGGGCAACCACGCCAACAGGCACCTCACACCACTCCGAAAGCGTCCCGAAGGAACGGCGCAGACCGTGCAGTGAGACGTGGGGCAGGCCGGCCACCGCCAGAGCCTTCGTATGGGCAATTCGCGGCTCTGTGAGCTTTCCATCGGCAGCCAAAGGACTGGAGAACACCCATTCGTTCCGGCGCGGCAGCGCCGCCAGCAGGCTCGACAGATACGGGGTGAGCGGCACCGTTCGGCCTGTTTCCTCGACCTTATCGGACAGTTGCAGACTCCGCCATTGAAAATCAACGTCTGCCCAGCGAAGCGCCGCCAGTTCCTCTCGGCGCGCCCCTGTGATGAGTAACCCCTGGAGATAGGCGGAGATGACCCGATTGGATATGGCTCTGACGGCATTGAACCACTGCGCCAACTGCTCGCGCTGCAAGCAATCGTGCTCCTTCGCGCGTTGCTTGGGGACGGCGCTCATTACGGAGTCGTCGCGGCAGCAATCAGGATTCGCGATGCCCCCGTACCGCGGCGACTTGGCGCACCAGTTGATGAAGGTGCGGAATTTGCGAAAGGCATTCACTGCCACAGTCTCACGGACGACGCGCTCCTTTCGAACCCATTCCCGTACCACTACGGCGTCGATCGAGGCCAGTGGCAGCGCCAGCAAAGGCGCCAGTGGCCCCGCCGTGGTAAGCCCCTTCCCTCGCTTCTTCACCTCCCCGCCGGGCGCGGCCGCGCGCTCATGATCGAGCCGATGGCGATCGCTCCATTGCTCGTGCGGCTCAGCCATGTATGTGTTCCAGGCATCGCGGGCAAGCAGCGTACCGCGCTCCTCGAGCTGGCGGCGCTGCTCGAGATCCCGCTTTCTCGCCTCTAGCGTCTCTGCCTTCTCCACTCGCGGATCGACGCCCGCCGTCACCAGCCGCTGCAATCGCCGCGCCTCGTCCTGGGCCTGCTCGATGGTGACGCTTCGATGATCCCCCAAGGTGAGTCTGAGGGTGCGGCCATGGAACTTTCCCTGAAAGACATAGGTCTTCGCGCCGCCGGCCGTAGCCCGCAGGCCCAAGCCCGGCGCCCGAGAGTCCCACAGAAATGATTGCGCCTTGTCGGCGGGGCACTCATGCCGCTCCACGCGCGCCGCCGTAAAGTTGATCTTAGCCACGATCCGCCTCGCCCAAAAACCGGGTTACAGAGCCCGTGTAACCCATATGTAACCCGATTCTGAGCGAATCGATCAATTCACGTCAACTTCCAGCGACCATCGAAATCACAATAAAATCTTGTATTTCATATGCTTACACGATTTTCATGGAAATCGATCAACACCGATAAACACCTACTTGTTCAGCCTCCGAAGCCGAGGGTCACTGGTTCGATTCCAGTCGGGCGCGCCACATCGCAGTTCCAGGCCTCAGAACGCCACCAGCCGATCCACCAGTTGCACCATGCGCGAGTTCGACGCCGACCACGATTCGACGGTCGACGACCGTCCGTCGAAGTACACCGTATTGATGATCGAACCGTTGTGACTGAGCGTGAGCGTCGCGTAGGCCAGGTATTCGCTGGGCGTGGCGCCCCATAGCGAATTGCGCCACGCGCGCCGCACCTGATAGTTCAGGACGACGCAGCCGGCCGGCCACGTACCCGGACTGTAGATCGTGCTCACGATGCCGTAGGCCCGCAACCGTCCCTGAATGGCGGGCAGCAGATCGGAGACGCCGTCCGGCGCCAGCTCGATGCACATATTGTGCGAAAGCAGCTCCGGCGCTGCCGGCACCGACGGCGGCTGTACCGACGGCAACTGATCCGCCAGCACCGCCCCCGTCGTCACCACTGTGGCCGCGACCTGCGCCGCCACCACCGGCACCGGGGTCGCGAGAAAACACCCGCCCAACGTCGCGCTCGTCGCCGCCGCGAGCGCCAGTACCGCCGCGAGCCGCTTCATCAGAACGGCGACACGCCGAGCACGACGCGCTGCAACCAGCCACCGCCGCTGCCATCGGCGATCTGCCCGTCCTCGACCCGCGCCACCTTCGCCTGCCCGACCTTGCTCGACGCCACCACGTTACCCGGCGAGATATCGAACTTGTTGACCACGCCGGTGAAGCGGAACGTCTCCATGTTGCGTCCCTGCATCACCTGCTTCTCGCCACCCACGACATAAGCACCGTTCGGCAGCACTTCCACGATGGCCACGGCGATCGTGCCGGTGAGCGCCGTGGTCGAAGTCGAGTTGCCATTGCCCTTGAAGCTGCTCGCCGACTGACCGATGTTGAACCAGCGCTCCAGCACCGAGTCGGCGCCATCGGCCTTCGCGCTCCTGGCCGTCACGCTGGCGTTGCGCGACACGTCGCTCTGCGACTTGTTGCTGCCCGACGAGGACTCCGACACGGCGATCGTCAGCAGATCGCCCACGCGGTGCGCCACCGGCGTCTCGAACCAGTTGGTCGCGGTGGTCGGCTGATAGATGGAACCGGCCGTCTGTACGTTGGCCACACGCGGCATGGGCATCACGCTCATGGGCGTGGGCATGGGCGCCGGCGCCGAACAAGCGCCGAGCGTGGCGCTCGCGGCCGCCAACAACGCGAACGTCCGGACAAGGCCGCGCGATGTGGCGCGTCTTAACATCGATAGCTTCGACATGATGAGGCGCCCCCGCGCCGGCTCCGGATCTGGTCCGGGCCTTTCGAAAGATGTGAATGGTGGAAGCGATGAATGCCGTCGGACGCCGCGCAGAGCCATGACAGCATGACGGCCAGCTTCGTGAGGCATGGTAAAAAGCGCGCGTGCAGCGACTGCGGACAAATCGAGGAAAATTTGTGGAGGCACGGCGCGTGCCGCTCCGAAGCTGCGAGAATGGCGCGCCAGGTACGCACCGCCAGCCCAGTCAACACATTCACCCAAGCGCATGAACTCCGGCATCACCCGCAAGCTCTTCCTCGCCATCTTCGCGACGGGCCTGATCACCATGACGGTCACGGCGCTCGTGGTGCGCGCGACCGTCAACGATCACAGTTGGCTTCGGGACCACAACCTGATGTACCTGACGCTGCTCGGTGTAGCGACGCTCGGCGCCGTGGCGCTGCGCCTCGCCCACCGGTTGCTCGTGCCGGTCACGCCGCTGCTCGAAGCGACGCATCGCATGGCGATGGGCGATTACAGCGTCCGCGCGCCTACGGCCGGCGCCGACGAACTCGCGCAACTGGCCGCCGACCTGAACCGGCTGGCCGACACGCTCTCGCACAACGACCGGCTGCGCCGCGATCTGCTCGCGGACATCTCTCACGAGCTGCGCACGCCACTCTCGGTCATGCGCGGCGAAATCGAAGCCATGGAAGACGGCGTGCGGCCGCTCACGCGGGAGGCACTCGCCTCGCTGCGCGTCGAGATCTCGCTGCTCGCCAAACTGATCGACGACCTCTACGAACTTTCGCTATCCGACATCGGCGCGTTGACCTATCAGTTCGCCCCCGTGGACATGACCGAGCGGGTCGCCACGACAGTGGCCGCGTTCGGCGACTGGTTCGAGGCGAAGGGCATTTCGCTCAACGTGCACTTGCCGAACGACACGCTCGTCATCGACGGCGACCTGCATCGTCTCACCCAACTGCTCGGCAACCTGTTCGAGAACTCGTTGCGCTACACCGACGGCGGCGGTGCGGTGCGGGTGTATCTGTCGTCGACGGGCAAGCAATTGCGTCTCGAAATCGAAGATTCGGCGCCCGGCGTGCCGGACGACGCGCTGCCCCGTCTGTTCGAACGGCTTTTCCGCGTGGAGGCGTCGCGCAGCCGACGCAGCGGCGGGGCCGGCCTGGGGCTCGCGCTGTGCAAGCACATCGTGGAAGCGCACGGCGGGCAGATCGTGGCGCGCCACTCCCCTCTGGGCGGCCTGGCGCTGGCGGTCACGTTGCCGTGCCAACATGGCGCCACCGCCAACGCTGCCGCACCGTGTTCCAGCCAAACGAATTGCGCAGGCGCCGCCGCCTTCGGCGTCCACGCGCTCACGACTCTCCGTTGAGCCTGTCATCCATGCACCACGCCCCGCAGACTGAATCCGTGCTCCGCTCCCAGCCCGAAGCGATGATGTTTCCCGATGCCGCCCCGATTCTGATCGTCGAAGACGAGCCGAAGCTGGCTGCGCTGCTCGCCGAGTACCTGCGCGTGGCGGGCATGCCCTGCCGCATCCTGTCCGACGGTCGCGACGTGCTGCCCGCCATGCGCGCGACGCAACCGCGCCTGGTGCTGCTCGACCTGATGCTCCCTGGCATGGACGGCCTCGAAGTGTGCCGCGCCGTGCGCGAGATCTCCGATGTGCCCATCGTGATGCTCACGGCACGCGCGGCGGAAACCGACCGCCTGCTCGGGCTGGAACTGGGCGCCGACGACTACATCTGCAAGCCGTTCAGCCCGCGCGAAGTCGTGGCGCGCGTCAAGGCCATCCTGCGACGCGTTCGCGGCAGCGGCGCCCCGTCGGGGAGGGTGGAGATGGCAGGCACGGCCACCGCACCGCAAGCACCCGCGCTCGTGATCGACGCCGTGCGCCATCACGCGCGCCTCGACGGTCACGAGCTACCCCTGACGCCGGTGGAACTGCGGCTGCTCGCCACGCTCGCCAGCCATCCGGACAAGACATTCCCCCGCGCGCATCTGCTCGATCGCATGTACGACGATCACCGCGTGGTGGCCGACCGGACGGTCGACAGCCACATCAAGAATCTGCGTCGCAAGTTGCAGGCGATCCGGCCCGACGAGGAAATCGTGCGTTCGATCTACGGCGTGGGTTACCGCCTGGAACTGCGCACCGATCGCCCTGGCGGCCATGCCGTGGGGCATGGCGTCGCGGCTATCGACAATCCGGCGGACGCGGTGCCAGAATAGGCGCACCCGCGCCACGGCGGGTACCCATTGAGGAGATCGACGATGCCACGCCGCACCGCCCCGCTGTCCCCGATGTCCGCTTCATTCAGCCCGCTCGCCCCTTCGGTACACGAGCCGTGCTCAACCGCCTCCGGCGAAACCATCTCACGCTCAGCGCGCCCGCTCGAACGCCTCGTGCGCGCGACACTGACCGCAGGGCTCCTGGGCACCAGCGGTCTCGCCTTCGCGCAGACGCCCGTATGCTTCGATAGCGTCGGCCGCGCCCTTGCGCCGGTACAATGCTCGCAGGCTGCACGCGATCAGGCGGCCGCACAAGCCACCGCATCGGGTGCCAGTTCGCCGTCCCTGCGCGACGAATGCCGCGCGCTCGCCGACAAGATTGCCAACACGCCCGATAAACCGGTCTACACCCGCGATCGTCCAGTCGTCGCGCCGAACGGCGATCGTGTCGACATTCCTACACGCGCGAACCCGCGCAAAGCCCTCAAGGAAGAATACGTGCGCAATTGCACGTAGGCATACACCTACAAATTGGCAAACGATGCGAGCAAGTTAGTGGAACTTGTGCCGCCGATTTCTTGACAATACACGTAGACACCGCATAATCGTTGTCACGCCGGCGCGCCCTGCGACGTCGCGAAATACGTCGCGTGCGCTGGTGCCGGTGTCCTTCGGACTCCGAATCTTCATCCTCATCACCGCTTCAATGCCGAAGCGTCTCGCCCCGCCGGGGTGTTGCATCGGCTTGACGTTCTATCCGCATCCATTGCCGCCACACGTTGCAAGCGGCACATGCTTTCCGGAGGGAGAAAATGCAAAAACGCGAATTCCTGATGAAATCTTCCGTCGCTGTCGCTGCCGCCGCTTTCGCGCTGGCCGGCTGCACCACCACCACGCCGTCGCAGGCGGACAAGAGCGACAACGCGAGCGGCGTCAATGCCAACAAGCGCCGCGAAATCGATGCGTCCGTGAATGGCGCGCTCGACAGGATGTATGCCTCCGTGAAGGGCTCGCGCGAACTCGTGAACCGGGCGCGCGGCGTGCTCGTATTCCCGTCCGTGCTGCAAGCGGGCTTCGTCGTGGGTGGCGAGTACGGCGAAGGCGCGTTGCGCGTCGGCGGTGCGACCAAGGGCTACTACAACACCGTGACGGCGTCGTTCGGTCTGCAGATCGGTGCGCAGTCGAAGGCCGTCATCTTCCTGTTCATGACGCAGGACGCGCTCGACAGATTCCAGCGCACGGACGGCTGGACGGCCGGCGCCGACGCGTCCGTCGCACTGGTCAAGGTCGGTGCGAACGGCGCGGTCGACATCAATACCGCCACCACACCGGTGCAGGTCATCGTGATGACCAACGCCGGCCTCATGGCCAACCTGAACGTGGAAGGCACGAAGGTCACGAAGCTCAATATCTGACGCACAACCGAAAACAAACGGCGCCACCCGCGATGGGTGGCGCCGTATTTTTTTGTGCGAACCAGTGCGGACCGGTGCGCGCCGCCCTGACTGCGATCACTCGTTGCTGAACGCGGCCGGACGCCATTTCAGCAGCCGCTTCTCCAGCGATGTCAGCAGATAGTCGGCGCCCAGCGCCACGGCGGCGAGCACGATCATCGCGGCAAACACGCCGCTCGCATTGAACGCGCCCTGCGCCGTCGAGATCAACAGACCGATGCCCTGCTTCGAGCCGAGGAACTCGCCCACCACGGCGCCCACCAGCGCGAAGCCGAAGCTCACATGCAAGCTCGCGAGAATCCACGACAGCGCCGACGGAATCACGACCGACATCGTCACCTGGCGACGCGATGCGCCCAGAATCTGCGCGTTGGCGATCATGTAGCGGTCGGCCTCACGCACGCCCTGGAAGGCGTTGGCGAACACGACGAAGAACACCATCACCACGGCGAGTGCAACCTTCGACGCCATGCCCAGGCCGAACGCGATCACGAAGATCGAGCCGAGCACCACGCGCGGAATCGAGTTGGCGATCTGGATGTAGAGACTGAAGACATCCGAGAGCAGCTTGTTGCGGCCGAGCACGATGCCGCAGATGACGCCGGCCACGCCCCCGATCAGGAAGCCGAGCACGGTCTCTTCGAGCGTGACGAGCACCTGCGCCCAGAGCGGCCCCTGCGACGTGCCTTCCACGCACCAGTCGTAGATCTGCTGCACGATCAGCGTCGGCTGCGAGAAAAAGAACGGATCGATCCAGCCGATGCGCGCCGCCAGCTCCCAGCCACCAAGGCCGATCACCAGAATGGCCACGCGCAGGAAAATCACCAGCGCGCGACGTTGTTTGATGCGACGCTGCGCCGCGGCTTCCTCGCGTGCGAGATCGGCGTCGCCGATTCCTGCCAGCATGGCCTGTTCACTCATGTTCATGCCCTCCTCCTGACGGCATGGGCGTGCGCGCCTGTCGCGCCGCCCCGATAAATCACTGTCGCCTACTGTTGCTGCCAATGGCTGTTGCCAATGCCGACAGACTCAACCGATCTTCACTTCTTCGCGCAGGTCTGCCCAGATCTCGCGGGAGATGTCGATGAAGCGCTGTTCGTAGCGAATCTCCGACATCACGCGCGGACGCGGCAGATCGATCGTGTAGACGCTCTTCAGCGTGGCCGGACGCGCGCTCAGCACGAACACCCGGTCGGCCAGCGCAATCGCCTCCTCCAGATCGTGCGTGACGAACACCACCGAGCCCGACGCCGACGACCACAGTTGCAGCAGCTCGTCCTGCATGAGCGTGCGCGTCTGCATGTCGAGCGCCGAGAACGGCTCGTCCATCAGCAGGATTTCGGGGTTGTTGATGAACGTCTGTGCCAGCGCCACGCGCTTGCGCATGCCGCCCGAGAGCTGGTGCGGATAGTGGCCGCCGAACTTGTCGAGGCCCACGCGCTTGATCCATTCGTCGGCCTGCGCGTACGCGGCGTCTTTCGGCTGGCCACGGAAGAGCGGGCCGGCGGCCACGTTCTCGCGCACGCTGCGCCACGGGAAGACGGCGTCGTTCTGGAACACGAAGCCGATGCGCGGATCGATGCCGTTCACGGTCTGGCCCATCACACGCACGGTGCCGGCCGTGGGGCGCAGCAGACCGGTGATCATCGACAGCGTGGTCGACTTGCCGCAGCCGGTCGGGCCCACGATGGCGACGAACTCGCCACGAGCGACCGACATGCTGAAGTTGCGCAGCGCGACGGTGGCGCGACCGTCTGGTGAGATGAAACGGCACGACACGTTGTCGAATTCGATGGCGGGTGTGTCGCGCGAGACGGTGCTCGCCGCGCGCGCCGGCGCCGTGGGGGTGATGGTCTGGGTCATGCCCGGCTCCTCTGATACGTCGAAGGGCTAACGGTGTTGCCGTTTCCTGTGGATGAACCGGCCCGCGCACCGGACAGTCGTCGGGTACGGGCGGCTCGGGGGGCTGCGCGCCGAACTGCGCGCGCGCCGGTACTACGGGGTCAAGGGTTGCGGGCGTCGCGCCACGAGCGCGCGATCACTTCGCCTGGTCGACGAACTCGTTGGTGTACGTCTTCGACAGGTCGATGTGCTTGCCCTTCACGTTCGGGTTGAACGCCGAGAGGACCTTGAGCACGGTCTCCGGTCCGCCCTTGGGCATGCGACCGTCGGGCGAGTACATCGGCAGCGAGTTCTGCAGCGCCTGGACGTACAGATCCCGGTTCTTGCCGTAATAGTCCTTCGGCATCTTGTCGGTAATCTCGGCCGCCGAGTGGGTGTTGATGTACTTGAGCGTCTTCACGAAAGCGCGCGCGAGCTTGGCCGCTTCGGGCTTGTGCTTGTCGAGCCACGAGCGCTGCACGTACAGGCTCGAGGCCGGATAAGCGCCGCCGAGCGCCGCGACCGTGCCTTCCATCGTGCGCATGTCCACGAGCACGACGGCGTCGCCGGTCTTGATCAGTTGCGAGGCGGTCGGCTCGGTCGTCATGCCGGCGTCGATGCGGTTCTGCTTCATCGCGGCGATAAACGTGTTGTCGGCGCCCACCGGCAGCACCGAATACTGTGCCGACGTGATGCCGTGCTTCGCGGCGAGATATTGCGTGAGGAAGTTCGTCGAGGAGCCGAGGCCGGTCACGCCGAGGGTCTTGCCCTTCACGTCGGCCATGCTCTTGATCGTGTCCTTGCTCCGCGCGTTGACCAGTTCCACTTCACCGGGCACCTGACCGAAGATCGTGATGGCCTGGATTTCCTTGCCCTTGCTCTGCAGATCGATGGCGTGATCGTAGAAGCCGACCACGGCCTGCACGGCGCCGGCGAGCAGTTCGTTCTCCGCATCGACGCCGGCCGGCTGCGAGAGCAATTCGACGTTCAGCCCCTCTTCCTTGAAGTAGCCAAGCTGCTCGGCGAGCTTGGCCGGCAGGTAGATCATCTTCGTGATGCCGCCGACCATGATCGTGATCTTGCCGCTGTCGGCCGCGAATCCCGGTGCGGCGGCCAGCGCCAGCGACACGCCGAACACGGCGGCGATTGCGGGTTTCACGAAGGCTTTCGGCAGGCGCATGCCAAGGCTTGCTCGCATTGTGGTGTCTCCATCGTTTTTAGGGATAATGGGCCGACCGCGTGTGCGGCACCGGCTGGCTCGCGCGACGCGTCGCGGGCCGGGGCAGCGGTCCACGGAATCGATTCCCCTGCCTCGATGGCGATTGTAGAAAACCGAAGCTTTCATCAAGCTTTCGCCTCCTGCAGGTTTTCGTTCGCGGCTCATGGGTGTTTACCCGCTGTTGGCGGGCGTCCGGCCAGCGGGCACACTCCCCAGCGCATTACGCCCTTGCCGCCATGAAACTGCTGCTCATCGAAGACAACGAAACGCTCGCCCACTGGCTCGCCCGCATGCTGCGCGACGACAACTTCACCGTCGACGCGGCGCGCGACGGCGACGCGGCCGACCGTCTGCTGCAAACGGAGACCTACGACGTCGTGCTGCTCGATCTCATGCTGCCCAAGCTCGGCGGCAAGCACGTGCTGCGACGGCTGCGCGAGCGCCGCAACAACGTGCCGGTGATCATCCTCACCGCCAGCGGCTCCGTCGACGAGAAGGTCGATTGTCTCGGCGCGGGAGCGGACGACTACCTCGTCAAGCCGTTCGAAGTGCGCGAGCTCATCGCGCGCATCAAGGCGCTGGCGCGCCGGCAGTCGCCCGAACAGGGCGCCGAGCTCCAATGCGCCGATCTCGTCTATCACACCGGCACGCGTCAGTTCGCGATCGCCGGCGCGCCGCTCGCGCTGCCGTCGCGCGAACACGCCGTGCTCGAGATCCTCATGCGCAAGCAGGGCAAGACCGTCGCCAAGAGCGCATTGGTCGACGGCGTATT
This sequence comes from Pandoraea pulmonicola, assembly GCF_000815105.2. Taxonomy (NCBI): domain Bacteria; kingdom Pseudomonadati; phylum Pseudomonadota; class Betaproteobacteria; order Burkholderiales; family Burkholderiaceae; genus Pandoraea; species Pandoraea pulmonicola. The sequence continues at coordinate 5,711,704 of NZ_CP010310.2, forward strand.
CGGGCTGGACGACGAACCGAGCACGGACGCCATCGAAATCTACATCCACCGGTTGCGCAAGAAGCTCGAGACGAGCCGCGCGGCGATCATGACCCTGCGCGGCCTCGGCTATCTGCTGCGCGAGAAAGATGCTTAGCCTGCGCGTCAGACTGCTGATGTGGCTGATGTTGCCGCTCTCGCTCTACATCGGCGCGAGCGCATGGCTCGCCTATCGCAGTGCGCGCGACACGGCCGAGCTCGTGCAGGACCGGGCGCTGCTCACGTCGGCGCAGGTGATCGCCGGCGAACTGACGTGGGTCGACGGGGCGCTGCGCGCGAGTGTGCCGCCCTCGGCGCTGGAGCTCTTCGCCTCCCCGGCGCGCGACCGCGTGTTCTATCAGGTCATCACCGAAGACGGCCGACTGCTCGCCGGACCACCCGACTTCCCGCATCCGCCGCTCTTCCCGCCGTCCGTGCCCGTCTATACGGACATCACCTTCAACGGCGAAGCGCTTCGCGTGGTGAATTTCGTGCGCACGATGTACGACTCCGGCCAACCGCATCGGGTCGCGATCGTGGTGGCGCAAACCATGCACGCGCACGACGAGATGCTCGCGCAGTTGTGGGAGCCGTCGCTGCATCGCCAGATCGCGATGGCCGCGCTCGCCGCCATGCTGGTGCTCATCGGCCTGACCGTCGAATTGCATCCGCTCCTCCGGCTCAAGGACGAAGTGGCCGGACGCGCCCCCCAGGAACTGGTGCCGATCCGCGCCGGACAGTTGCAGACGGAGCTGCGCCCCATCGTCGATGCGATCAATCTGTGCATCCAGCGCCTGTCGGCGCAGGCTCAGCAGCAACGCCGCTTCGTGGCCGACGCCGCCCACCAGTTGCGCACGCCGCTCACTCTCCTCGATACGCAATTGCAGTTCGCCGCCCAGCTCGACGATCGCGCGGCGCTGGCCGATGTGCTCGCCGCCATGCAGACGAGCAGCCGCGGGCTCGCCGACCTCACCAACAAGTTGCTGCTGCTCTCCCAGGCGGAGGCGGCCGACACGCCCGCGTTCTCGCGCTCGCGGGTCGATCTGGTGGCCGTGGCGGCCGGCGTGCTCGAAGAACTCGTCGCCCTCGCCCAGCGGCGCAACATCGACCTTGGACTCGAGACTGCCGACGCGCATGTCCGGGTGTCCGGCAACGGCGAACTCTTTCATGCGATGGTCATGAATCTTGTCGACAATGCGATCCGCTATATCCATGAGGGCGGGCGCGTCACCGTCGCGATCGATCGCCAGGACGGCGCCGCGCGACTGCGCGTCATCGACGACGGCCCCGGAATTCAGGCCGAAGCCCGCCAGCGGGTATTCGAACGGTTCTACCGCAACGCGCCCCCGGGACAGCCCGGCACAGGGCTCGGCCTCGCCATCGTGAAAGAGATCGTGGCGGCCAGCCACGGCACCGTGGCGCTGGCCCCGGGTCAGGACGGGCGCGGCCTGATCGTGACGGTAATGCTTCCCATGGATTCGGAGACCGAAAGCAACGCTCTATGAGAAAACGTGCCTTGCGTCTCGTCTCCGATGGAGCGCGCGGCATGCCCGTGCGCTCGCCTGAGAGGAATAACAACCGTATGAAGTCCTTCGAAAAATTAAGGCACCGCAATTGTTTAGATCGAAAGTGTCGTTTGAAACATACGATCGACTGGATGCGCTAGGACAAACCCTGATATATTCGGGGTCTTCGCAGAATCCTCCTCAAGCAAGTGGAAACTTATTGATCCAAATCAAACAGTTACGCTTCGCTGTCAGCCATGCGGGTGCCCGCCGCATGTAATTGTGACGAAATGTAAAGTTTGTTAAATTGCTTGTGGTCTCGCCGCGTGGGTTGCGGCACGGGACGTTTTCTCTCAGGGATTTGCCTCCATGCCGTATCTCGTCGATCCTGCCGCTCGGGCTGCGAGACGTCGCGTGTCGTTAGACGACGCGCTGCACGCGCGCGCCACGACGTCGGCATCGGATCAGGCCGCTGCTTGCGATGCGTCGTTGCCGATGGAGCCCGCGTCACGCGCGGGTGCGGCGCGTCCGCTCGCGCAGTCGGTGGCGCGCAAGATCGACGCCGCCCGCGAAGCCGAGCGCACGCGTCTCGCACAAGAGATGCACGACGGGCTGGGCGCTCACCTCACGGCACTGCAGTTGGCCGTCGCCCGTCTGGCGATGCGCCCACCCGCGGACGCCGCCGAATGGCAGTCCCTGTGCTCACGGATTCAGCATGCGGCAAGCGCCGCACAGGATGCGGCCGACGAACTCGTCGGCCGTAATCGTCCGCCCGCGCTCGACGCGGGCCTCGTCATGGCACTGCGCGCATGGCTGCGCGGCTTCGGCGAACAAAGCGGACTGACCTGCATCTGGCGCTGCGACGACGTAACGCGCGAGCGTGTCACGCGCCTCACTCCCGAAGCGGTGCTCGCGCTGTATCGCATCGCCCAGGAGGCGCTGACCAACGTTGCCCGACATGCCCGTGCGACGCGTGTCGTCGTGGCGCTCGACGGCAGTCACCGGTCACTTAAACTCACGATTTCCGACGATGGCTGCGGACTTGGCCGCGGCTCGCGTCGCAAGCAGGGACATTTCGGATTGGTCGGCATGCGCGAGCGCTGTACGTCGCTCGGCGGCACACTACGTATTAGTGGTGTTCAGGGATCGGGAACGCTCGTGAGCGCCCGTCTTCCCTGGCACCAGATCCTGCCGACCCCCGCCGGGATTCAGACCCCGGAATCGCTCGCTCTTCACGGATACGCATCATGACGCTTAGAGTGCTCATCGTCGACGACCACGCCATCGTGCGACAGGGCGTCCGGCAATTGCTCTCCGATAGCGGGAGCATCGCCGTCGTCGGCGAAGCCGATTGTGGCGCGGAAGCGCTGGAGATGACCGACGCCGCGCAATGGGATATCGTCCTGCTCGATATTTCGCTGCCCGACACGAACGGTCTGGAAATTCTCAAGACCTTGCGACGCCGGCATCCACGCCTGCCGGTCATGATCTTCAGCATGTACGGCGAAGGTCAATTCGCGCTGCGCGCGCTCAAGGCCGGCGCCGCCGGCTACCTAAGCAAACGCTCGAACGCGCAGCAACTGGTCTCCGCCGTGCGACAAGTGGCGTCGGGCCGCAAGTACGTGAGCCCGATGGTCGCCGAAACGCTCGCCGACTATCTCGGCCCGGACGCCGACCAGCCGCCGCACGAGCGTCTGTCCGATCGCGAGTACCAGACGCTGTGCATGATCGGTTCGGGCAAACGCCTCACCGATATTGCCAACGCGCTGTCGCTCTCGGTCAAGACGGTGAGCGTGTACCGCACGCGCCTGCTCGAGAAGATGCGCCTGAACAACAACGCCGAACTCACCTATTACGTGATGCAGCACGGCCTGGTCAGCGCCGAGATGGGGCCGGTCGGCGTCTGACGACGCTCACTGGCACCCCATCCCCCCGGCGCCCGCCGGGGACTCGATAGTGACCAGGCAGTGATTAAGTACTCACTACGTGGCCCGCTTTTGCGGGCCACGTGCATTTCGGGGGCCGGATCGCTCATTCGCGAAGAATTTCCACGACTGCGGAAAATTTTTTTGGCCGCCGCGGCGCATCGTCATCGGCTGGGAATCGCCCCCGTGCGGCGAGTCGCCGGCTGACCATCGCCTCACCTCTCAGAGCCTTACAGGATATGAATAGGCGGCAGATTGCCCCTTTCCTTGGCGGATCAATCGTGGAGGAATTTTGTAGACTGGCTCAATAGCGTTTTTCCGACATCGGCCTGCCAAGTCGATGGGGGTGGGCAAAGCATTTTGCGAAACCACCCTAAATTTTCCCAAAGCGCGTCCGATATCCCCTACAACGGCGGCTTTCGGCGATTGGCTGGTGAGCCAAAGTTACGGCGCTTAAGCCGGAGCCAAAAATTTTGGGAAAGGAGTGGCTAAATGTCATCTGTCATCAATACCAACATCTTCTCGCTGGTTGCTCAACGTAACCTGAGCACGTCGCAATCGGGCCTGCAGACCTCGATCACCCGTTTGTCCTCGGGCATGCGCATCAACAGCGCTGCTGACGACGCCGCTGGCCTCGCGATCACGGACCGTATGACGGCCCAGATCAACGGCACGCAGCAAGCTCAGCGCAACGCCAACGACGGCATCTCGCTGGTGCAAACCGCCGCGGGCGCCCTGTCGGCAATCACCGATAACCTGCAACGCATCCGTACGCTGGCCGTTCAGTCGACCAACTCGACGAACTCGGCTTCGGACCGCGCCGCACTGGACCAGGAAGTCCAACAGCGTCTGGCTGAAGTGAACCGTCTGGCAACCCAGACGTCGTTCAACGGTCTGAACGTGCTCGACGGCTCGATGGGCACGGCGAACTTCCAGGTCGGCGCCAACGCAGGCCAGACCATCTCGGTCAACCTGCAACAAAGCATGACCATCGCCAGCATCGGTTCGGTCGCGCAAATGACCTCGGCCACCAACCCGTTGAGCTTCACGGTCGCTGCCGCTGGCATCACCGTTCAACTGGGCGCCGGCGCGGCCGTCAACGTCAAGGCAGGCACGTACAACAGCTCGGCAGACCTGGCAACGGCCATCAACACCGCCGCACAAACGGCCGGTTTCACGGGCAACGTCGCTTCGGTCAACTCGGCCGGTGAAATCGCGATCACCAACACCGACCCGGCGCAAACGCTGACGGTCGCCGGCGCCGACGCCACCACGCTGGGCCTGGCCGTCGCGGCTGCCGCCGCCGGTTCGACGACCACGTCGACCGCCGTAGCTTCCACGTTCTCGCAAACGCTGGCTGCAGGTGACCTGGTCCTGACCGTCAACGGCAAGGCCACGAACATCACCGGCAAGATGAACAGCGCCAGCGACCTGGCCAATGCGATCAACTCGTCGAACAGCGGCGTGAACGCGTATGTCGACAACACGGGCGCAATGCACCTGAGCTCGGGTTCGTCGTTCCAGATCAGCGGCGCCACGGCGGCAACGCTGACCAAGCTGGGCCTGCCGACGGCAGCCACGACCTACGCCACGAGCGGCAGCCTGGCACAAGCCGACGTCAAGACGATCAACAGCGCCACGCTGATGCTCTCGCAGATCGACTCGGCCATCGGCACCGTCGACACGCTGCAATCGACCCTGGGCGCAATTCAAAACCGCTTCCAGTCGACGATCTCGAGCCTGTCGACCACGACGCAGAACCTGACCTCGGCGCGTTCGGGCGTGCAAGACACCGACTACGCTGCGGAAACGGCCAACCTGACCAAGTCGCAGATCCTGCAACAAGCCGGTATCTCGATGCTGGCCCAGGCGAACCAACTGCCGCAACAAGTGCTGAAGCTTCTCCAGTAAGCGCCTGTTTGGCATGTGTGACACCCCGGCGGTAGCTTAGCCGGGCCGCCGGCGGCGCCCCCTTCACGAAGGTGGCGCCGCCGCAAGCATTACAAGGGCAGCATTTTTTTGTGTCGGCGTTTTGCGAGTTGAGCAACCCATTTTAGAGAGCGAGTAATTTATGGCGTCCACTGGCAGCAGCACAACGGGTTCTATTTCGTCACCGGGTATCGGCTCGGGATTGAACGTGAATGACCTCGTCACCAGCCTGATGCAGCCGGCAACGAAAAAGCTCAATCTGCTCAAGTCGCAAGAGGCCAGTTATCAGACCAAGGTCTCGGCACTCGGCAGCCTTCAGTCGGCGCTGAGTGCGTTCCAGTCGTCGCTGTCGAGCCTGTCGTCGGCGTCGTCGTTTCTGCAGATGAGCGCCACGCCGGGCGATGCGTCCTATCTGACGGCTTCGGCCGACACCACGGCAAAAGCCGGCAGCTATACGATCAACACGACACAGCTCGCACAGGCGCAAAGCCTCTCGACGGCGGGCGTGTCGGATCCCGCCGCCTCCATCGGCAGCGGCGCCGCCACGAAGTTGACGTTCAGCTTCGGCACGATTTCGGGAGGAACGCTCGCCAACGGCTCGTACACGGGCGCGAGCTTCTCGCCGAACGCGCAGCAGGCCCCCTTCAGCGTCACGATCACGAACCAGAACAATTCGCTGCAGGGCATTCGCGATGCCATCAACGCGGCCAATGGCGGTGTGACGGCCACCATCGTCAACGACGGGAGCGCCACGCCGAACCGCCTGGTGCTGACCTCGACGCAGACCGGTCAGACCATGAGCATGAAGATCGACGTCGCTGCCGGTGGCGACGCGACCCTCACGAACATGCTGGCCTATGACCCTACCGGCACGCAGAATCTGACGCAGACCGCCGCGGGCCAGAACGCCACGCTGACGATCAACGGCCTGACCGTGTCGAGCCCGACCAACACGGTGAAGAGCGCCGTGCAGGGCCTGACGATCAACCTGCTCAAGACCGGTTCGACCACCGTCAACGTCAGCAACAACGGCGACGGCGTCACCAAGGCCGTCAACGATTTCGTCTCCGCCTACAACACGCTGCATTCGGCCATCGGCAAGCTGACGTATTTCGACAAGGCGGGCGCCGCGCCCGGCAGCACCACGAACAACAACGGTCCGCTGATCGGCGACACGACCGTGCAGATGATCACGACGCAGATCCAGCAGATCCTGAACGGCAAGCTGCCGGGGGTCTCGGGGTCGGTACTGACGTCGCTCGCGGACATCGGCGTAACGTTCCAGGCCGGCGACGGCACCGGCAGCGCCACGGACACCTCGGGCCAGCTCGCGGTGGATTCGTCGAAGCTGCAAAAGGCCATTGCCTCGGGCGGCTTCGCCCAGCTCGCGTCGCTGCTCGCCACCAACGGCACGACCACCGACAGCCTGATCAACTACCAGGGTTCGAGCAGCAAGACGCAACCGGGTCAGTACGACGTGGTCATCACGCGCCTGGCGACGCAAGGCACGCTCACGTCGAACGCGACGCTCGGCGCGAACACCATCATCGATGGCACCAACAACACGTTGACCGTGCAGGTCGACGGCAAGAGCACGTCCATCACCATACCGAACGGCACCTACACGCCGGACAAGATGGCCGCCGCCTTGCAGGCCGCGATCAACGGCAACTCGCAGTTCGTCGCCAACGGATCGACCGTCACCGTCAAGCAGAACGGCGGCGTGCTGTCGATCACGTCGAACCGTTATGGTTCCGCCTCGAACGTGCGCGTCACGTCGGGCAACGCCATGGTCTCGCTGTTCGGCACGGGTGTACCGCCCAGCACCGACGGCGTGGACGTCGGTGGCTCGATCGGCGGCGTGATCGCCACGGGCAGCGGCCAGTCTCTGACCGGCGCGGCGGGTTCGCCGACCGACGGCCTCAAGATCCAGGTCACCGGCACCAATCTCGGCAATCGCGGCACCATCAAGTTCTCGCAAGGCTACGCGTCGCTGCTGTCGAACCAGGTCAGCAACTTCCTGAGCGCCAAGGGCGCGCTCAGCACGGCGCAGTCGAACCTGAACGCGAGCATCAAGCAGGTGCAGCAGCAAGAGAGCGACTGGCAGGACCAGATGACGCAGATGCAGAACCGTTACCTGGCACAGTTCACGGCGCTCGACGCGACCATGTCGAAGCTTCAGAGCACCAGCGACTACCTCAAGCAGGTGCTGGGCGGTTCGTCGTCCTCGTCGTCGAAGTAAGCCCGGTCACTGGGAATCGATCATGTACGGTCAAAACGCAGCCAACGCCTACCGCAAAATCGGGCTTGAGACAGGCGTCATTGCCGCGAGCCCGCACGAGCTTATCGTGATGCTGTTCGACGGCGCCAAAGCGGCGCTCACGAAGGCACGCGTCCACTTCGAAGACGGCCGCATCGCCGATCGCGGACTGGCGCTCTCGAAAGCGATCGGCATCATCGGCGGCCTGCGCGACGGCCTCAATATGGAAGTCGGCGGGGAACTGTCCCGCAATCTGCGTGATCTGTACGACTACATGGGGCGACGTCTGCTCGAGGCGAATCTCGAGAACGACGTGGCCAAGGTACGAGAAGTCGACACCCTGCTCGACACGATTGCATCGGCCTGGCGAGAGATCGCTCCGGCTGCCGGCACGGGTGCTCCCGCCGCTCAGGCGGGCACCGGAGTGCGCTATGAATGATGCTGCAACCTTGCTGAATTGCTACGAGAGTATTGCCGGTCTGACGGAGCGCATGCTCGGTGTGGCGCGCGAAGGGGATTGGGACGCGCTCATCGATCTCGAGGCGCAGTACCGTGCGCAGGTCGATGCGATCAAGCAGCTCGACGCCGCGCTGCCGCTCAGCGACGACGAGCGCGCGCGCAAGCACGCCATCATCCGCCGCATTCTGGCCGTCGACGCGGCCATCCGCGATCTCGTGGTGCCGCGTCTCGCGCATCTCGATGCCATGATCAACAGCACGCGCCGTCAACGTGCCCTGCACGAAGTCTACGGCCTGAACCTGGGTACCTGACGCGCGCCGCCCGGTAGCGCGTCTCGTCGCCCGCATTTCGGAGTAAGGCATGGCCGGTCTCGATTCGGTTCTGGCCACGACACTCGCCCGGCGGCTCGATTCGTTGCTCGGGCTCGGCCAGGGCGTCTCCACGACGAGCGCACCGAGCGCCGTGGCCGGCGCGCCGCCTGCGGGCGACGCCACCTCCGCCCTCGGCGACCTCGCCACGCGCGGCTCGTCGGCCGCGGTCGGTCTGGGCAACACGCCCTCGCAAACGGCCGCACGCCTTCCCACGCCCGTTCAGCAGGCAACGCTCTCGGCCGCCGCACGCACCATCGACACGATTCTGCGGCTCGCACCCGACTCGCCCGGTCCCGTTCAGGCGAGCGCGCCGGTGTGGCCGGCCGCGCCCGGTACCGGCGCCCCAGCGCTCGCACCGCTGGTCGCGGCCGCATTGAAGGAAGCCTTGTCCGCCAGCGGTCTCTTTTACGAATCGCATCTGGCGCAATGGGCCTCCGGCAGCCGGTCGTTCGAACAATTGCAGGCGGAGCCGCAATTGCGCTGGCCCGCGTCGGCCAATCTCGCGGCGCAACTGCGCGCCGCCGGAGCCGAGGCCACGCTGCCCGGCCCGGGACCGCTCACGCGATTGCTCGGACCGGCCGCAGGCGAAGCCGCCCTCGCGACCGCATGGCCGACGCTGAGCCCCGCGACCTTGAGCGCTTTGCCCAGTGCTGCGACAAATCCTTCGCCGGCGCCATCGGGACAGCCGATGCAACCGACCTTGCCCGGGCATCCCACCGCCGACGGCGGCTTGCAGGCGGGCGCACATCTGCCTAACGCCGTGTCGGCGTTGGCTCACGCCGCCAGTGTCGCGCAGACGACGAGCAGCGTCTTGCCGGCAGGACACGGCGACGACGCGGCGGCGGCCAACGGCGTCGCCGCTGCAAATGGTCCGCCGCATGGGCCGGCAGGCGCGATTGCGGCGGTCGCGAACACCCCGGCCGAGAGTGTGGCGCTGGTCCGTCAGCAGCTCGACATGCTGGTCAATCCCCAGTTTCAGTGGAACGGTATGGCGTGGCCGGGCGCGCCGATGGAATGGCAGGTCGAGGAGCGCGCCGGACAGGCAGCGCCGGGCGAGGCGGCCGCGCCGTCAACGTGGCACACGCACCTGCGTCTCACGCTGCCGTCGCTGGGTACGGTCGACGTCACGCTCGGACTGTCGGGCCAGCAGCTGCAAGCGCGAATGCTCGCGGATTCGACGGCGTCGGCGGACATGCTCGCCCACGAAGGCGAGGAATTGCGTCAGCGGCTGGCGGCCGTGGGCCTGATCGCGAGCCAGTTGTCGTTCGGCGCCATGGACGCCGATGCCACTGGTGCCACCGGTACGACGAACGAGAGCGATGCGGATGCCGCCGCCGTTGCGGCGGTCGATGCCGGGGCGGGCGCGTCGAGCGCGGCACAGTCGCCGGCCGATCCCGCTCCGAACGATTCGACGCCGACGGGAGACGAAGCATGACGTTGCCCCCGGAGCGTCGCACAGCGGTTGCCCTTGCCTATGGCGCGAAGGACACCGCGCCGCGTGTTGTGGCGAAAGGCTACGGACTGCTCGCCGAAACCATCGTGCGCACGGCGCGCGAGCATGGGCTCTACGTTCACGAATCGCCGGAGTTGGTGAGCTTGCTGATGCAGGTGGATCTCGACCAGCGGATTCCGGCCCAGCTGTATCAAGCCGTTGCCGAACTGCTCGCGTGGCTCTACAAACTCGAAGCGAGCCGTGGCGGCAAGACGCCACCGCTGCCGGCTGGCGTCGCCCCTGCGCAAGTGCAGGCATCGGACGCATCCACGCCCCCCACCGACCCGCCCGCGGCCTAAGTACGCAACCGCTAAGTCACGCCGCTCGCGCTGATCGAAAGAACGCCGTGAAGCGTCCGATTTCCCGAACCATCCTCCACTAGCCGCACGGCGGCAAACGACCGCCAGCAAAGGCCTCCCGGGCATTTTCCGCATCGGCCAACATCCCAGCTTCCGTCCCGCGAACGCCGCGTCATTAGCATTTCTCTTGCGCGACGCGGCATCGGCGGCATGTCGCCGACCGGTTTATCAATCCCATCCGACACATTCGCCATGGAAGCCATCCAGAATCCGTTCAATCCCGGCGCAGGTGCTGCGCCGCCCGTTCTCTGCGGCCGCGACGACGTCCGCGAAACCGTTCACACGTGCATCGAGCGTCTGCGCTCGCACCGTCATGCGAACGGTCAGTTGCTGGTCGGGCTCAGAGGTGTCGGTAAAACGGCGCTGCTCGAACGCCTGCTGTTCGATGCTGAACAGCAGGGCGCAATCACGTTGCACCTCGAAGCGCCCGGGGCAAAGTCATTGCCGGCCTCGCTCGCACCGGCGCTGCGTCTCGCGCTGCTGCGCATGAGTCGCACGAGGATCGCCAAGGACGCGGTCACCCGCGGGTTGCGCGCGCTTGCGGGTTTCGTGGCCGCGTTAAAGGTAACGTATCGGGATATCGAGGTCGGTCTGGACTTCACGCCCGAAGCCGGTTTGGCCGACTGCGGGAGTCTCGAGCTCGATCTATGTGCGCTGCTTGTCGAGGTCGGACGTGCAGCCCAGTCCGCACAGACCGTACTGGCGATCTTTATCGACGAACTCCAGCGAATGCCGCATCAGGAACTGGCCGCGTTGCTCTACGCGCTGCATCGATGCACTCAACTCCAACTACCGGTCATCCTGATCGGAGCGGGTTTGCCACCGTTGATCCGCCAGATCGGCAACGCGAAGTCTTACGCCGAGCGGATGTTCGAGATCGCCGACATCGGCCCGCTGGCGTACGCCGACGCACGCGACGCCATCATGAAACCCGCGGCGCAGGCGGGCGTCGATATCACCGCCGACGCGCTCGACGAGATCGTCACGCGCACCGGCGCCTATCCGTATTTTCTCCAGCAATGGGGAAAACTCGCCTGGCGTGCGGCCAAGGAGAGTCCGATCACATCGGAACACGTCCACGTGGCATCGATTGCGGCCATCGAGGCGTTGGATAGGAATTTTTACCGCCTGCGCTTCGAGCGCCTGACGATTATGGAGAAGCGCTATTTGCGCGCGATGGCAGAGTTGGGCAAGGGGCCGCACGATCTCCGAGCCGTTGCCGCGGAACTCGGTCAGCCAGCCTCGGCGCTGGAATCCACGCGCCTCGAACTCGTTCGCAAAGGTATGTTGTACAGCTCGCCGCTGGACGACGCCGCCTTTACGGTGCCGCGATTCGATGAATACCTTCGACGGGTCATGCCGAGAGCGGCCATGCTCGCCGACGCGGCCTGAAGGCCGGCGGTCAGTCTGGAGGACCGCCGATCCCAAGGAACGTATGGCGGCACTGCACCGCCTCGTACCTCACACCTGCATATTCATCACGGTGCTGTAAGCCGACACGAGTTTGTTGCGTACTTGCAGGCTCATCTGGAAGCCGATGTTCGCCTTTTGCAGGTCAACCATCACGTCGTTGAGCGCGACGCCCGGCTCGCCCATTTCGAACGCGCGGGCCTGAGCCTCCGCGCCGTTCTGCGCCAACGACACACGCTTGAGCGATGCGTTGAGTTCCGCAGCGAAGCCGCCCGTCGCCGCCGCGGCGCTCGCGCCGGCACTGGACGTGCCCATGATCGAGCCCGCCGCCTGCGACGCCACGCCGCCCAGCTTCTGCAATACCGATTCGATCCCCGGAATAGCCATCTTGCCTGTCCTCAACTGGGCCGGGCCGCGCGCGACATCGCATCGCCTGCACCGGTTTGCCTTTTATCAGTCACGTCGGAGCTTACCACCGCCCGGCAAGTCCCCAATACCCTAATTAGCGGCAAAACACCCGCCTAATCCTCAAAACGATTCCATATTCGGCGTCGAATAATCAGGACCATCGGCATCGTGCGCACCGGGAGCCGGACCTTTCCGTTCCTTGACTCCCGCACACGTGAGCGCCTTGCCAAGCGTACCCCGGAGAATTCTGTCGCATGTTAGTGAGCACTTCCACCGCGATGAACGTAATGTTGACGCCACTGGCGTGGAGCCGCGCATGAACGCCGCCACCCAGACGGCGGACGTCGCCGCCAAGCCGCCCCTGCTCGCGCAGTTGCGCTCACGCGAGCGCCTGCCGCTGCTCATCGGCGGCGCGGCGCTCGTCGCATTGCTGATCGCCGCCTTCCTGTGGAGCCGTGCGCCCGACTACAAGGTGCTGTACAGCAACCTGAGCGATCGCGACGGCGGCGCCATCATCACGTCGCTGCAGCAGATGAACGTGCCCTACAAGTTCGCCGAGGGCGGCGGGGCCATTCTGGTGCCGTCCGAACAGGTGCACGACGTCCGCCTGCGTCTCGCCTCGCAAGGTCTGCCCAAGGGCGGCCTGGTCGGCTTCGAACTGATGGACAACCAGAAGTTCGGCATCAGCCAGTTCGCCGAACAGGTCAACTACCAGCGCGCCCTCGAAGGCGAACTCGCCCGCTCGGTCGAATCGCTGTCCGCCGTGCAGGCCGCACGCGTGCACCTGGCGATCCCGAAGCCGTCGGTCTTCGTGCGCGAGCAGCAAAAACCGAGCGCCTCGGTGCTTGTCACCCTCTATCCGGGTCGCGTGCTGGATGAAGCTCAGGTGAGCGCCATCGTTCACATGGTCGCCTCGAGCGTGCCGGAGCTGCCGGTCAAGAACGTCACGATCCTCGACCAGAACGGCAACCTGCTCTCCGCGCAAAGCGGCAAGGCGCTGGGTCTGGACGCCAGCCAGCTCAAGTACGTGCGTGAGCTGGAGCAGTCCTACGCCCGTCGCATCGAGTCGATCCTCAACCCCATCGTCGGCCCGGGCAACGTGCACGCGCAGGTGACGGCGGATGTCGACTTCAATCAGGTCGAGCAAACGTCCGAGAACTACAAACCGAACTCGGGCGAACAGGCCGTGCGCAGCCAGCAAAACAGCGAGGCGACGCAGATCGGCATGACACCGCCGGGCGGCGTGCCGGGCGCCCTGTCGAACCAGCCGCCGGGTCCGGCGACGGCGCCGATCACGCAGCAACAGCAACAGTTCGCGCAAAACGGCGCCACGCCAGCGAGCGCCGCCAGCGCGCCGCAGGGCCCGCGCAGCGACCGCAAGGATTCGACCGTCAACTACGAGGTGGATCGCACGATTCGTCACGTGCAGCAAGCCTCGGGTGGCCTGAAGCGTCTGTCGGCGGCCATCGTCGTGAACTATCGTCCCGGCACCGACGCGAAGGGCAAGCCCGCGATGGTCGCGCTCACGCAGGCCCAGATCGACCAGATCCAGAATCTGGCGAAGGAAGCCATCGGCTTCTCCGGCCAACGCGGCGACACGCTCAACGTAGTCAACAGCCCGTTCACGGTCGAGTCAGACCCGGAAGCGAACCTGCCGTGGTGGCGTCAGCGTCAGAACATCGAACTGGCCAAGCAGGTCGGCAAGTGGGCGCTGATTTCGTTGATCGGCGTCTATCTGTGGTTCGGCGTGATCCGCCCGGCGATCCGCAAGCATCTGAGCCCGCCGCCGCCGGCCGAGCCCACGCTGGCCGGCGCCGCAGGTGCCGCGGGCGCGGACGGTTCGCCGGGCGCGGAGGGTGAAGGCGTCGACGGCGAACCCGGGAAGAAGGGCGAACTGAGCGCCTACGAACGTAACTTGCAGTACGCGCGTCAAGTCGCGCGACAGGATCCGAAGATCGTGGCAACGGTAGTCAAATCATGGGTGGGTGGCGGCGATGAGCGCGGCTGAGGGACTCCAACGCAGCGCCATCCTGTTGATGTCGCTGGGCGAAGACGAAGCGGCGGAGGTCTTCAAGTACCTTGCCCCGCGTGAAGTGCAGAAGCTCGGTGCGGCGATGGCCTCGCTGCGCCAGGTCTCGCGCGACCAGATCGCCGACGTGTTGCAGGACTTCGTGCTCGAAGCCGAGCAACATTCCGCGCTCTCGCTCGACTCGTCCGACTACATCCGCTCGGTGCTCAACAAGGCGCTGGGCAGCGACAAGGCCGCGGGCCTCATCGAACGCATTCTGCAGGGTGGCGACACCAGCGGCATCGAGGGTCTGAAGTGGATGGACTCGAATGCCGTGGCCGAACTGATTCGCCACGAGCATCCGCAGATCATCGCCACGATCCTGGTGCACCTCGATCGCGATCAGGCCTCGGAAGTGCTCGCGCTCTTCACCGAGCGTCTGCGTAACGACGTGGTGCTGCGTATCGCGACGCTCGACGGTATTCAGCCGGCCGCGCTGCGCGAGCTCAACGACGTGCTCACCAAGCTGCTCTCGGGCAGCGAGAACATCAAGCGCAGCCCGATGGGCGGCGTGCGCACGGCGGCGGAAATCCTCAACTATCTGGGCGGCGTGCACGAAGAGTCGGTCATCGAAGCCGTGCGCAATTACGACTCGGACCTCGCGGCGAAGATCGTCGAAGAGATGTTCGTGTTCGAGAACCTGCTCGACGTGGAAGACCGCAGCATCCAGGTGCTGCTCAAGGAAATCGAGTCCGAATCGCTCATCATCGCGCTCAAGGGCGCGCCGTCCGAGCTGCGCGAGAAGTTCTTCAAGAACATGTCCGCGCGCGCCGCGGAACTGCTGCGCGAAGACCTCGAATCGCGCGGTCCGGTACGGGTTTCGGAAGTCGAAGCCGAACAGAAGAAGGTGCTGCAGGTGGTGCGGCGCCTCGCCGACCAGGGCGCCATCGTGATCGGCGGCCGCGGCGACGACGCTTACGTGTAACCGGGCGGGCCAGCGCGTATGTCGACCATCATCCCGAAAGAACGCCTCTCCGCCTGGCAACGCTGGGAGATGGCGTCGTTCGACCCGCCGCCCCCACCTCCGCCGCCACAACCGGCGCCGCCCAACCCGCTCGACGACCCTGCGCTCGTCGAACAGATCGCCGCCTGGCGCGAGCAAGCCCGCGCCGAAGGCCATGCCCAGGGCTACGCCGCCGGTCATGCCGAAGGTTACACGGCCGGACAGGCCGCGGGTCAGCACGAAGTCGACACGCGCGCGGCGCAACTCGCCGACATCGCTCACGGCTTCGGCAACGCGGTCAACGCGATCGATCGCGAAGTGGCCGAACCGCTGCTGGGTCTGGCGCTCGACATTGCGCGTCAGGCGTTGCGCCAGACGCTCACCGTCCATCCCGAAACGCTGCTGCCGATCGTACGCGAACTGCTCGCCAACGATCCGCTCACCGGTTCACCGCGCCTGCTGCTCAACCCGGAAGACGTGGCGCTCGTCGAGACCCATGTCGGCGCGGAACTGCAAGCGGCCGGCTGGACCGTGCGCGCGGACCCCGGCATCGAGCGCGGCGGTTGCAAAGCCGAAGCCGCGAGCGGCGAAGTGGACGCCACCGTCGCCACGCGCTGGCAGCGCGTCATGGCCGCGCTCGGCAAGGACCTGCCGTGGTAACCCCCGAGCTCACGCCCCTCTCGGTCCATGCGCCGGTGCTCTCCGGCGCCGCGAACGCACATGACGACGCGCCGCCGCCCTCGTCTTCCTTCCCCTTTCAGGCAAACGACGACACGGCGCCGTCCGTGCACCCGTGGGACGAGATCGATCCGTCCGCGCAGACCGACGCCCCGCAGTCCGAAGTTCATGCGCTTGCCGCCGCGTCCCGCGCGGACGAAGCCACGGCAAGCGCCGATGCCGATACAACGGCGAGCGCACCCGCCGCCGCACCGAAAACCGCCCTGCATGCGCTCGACGCCCGCGAAATCGCGCGCGACGCTCACCTGCGCCGCTGGCAGAACACGCTTCGCGAGCGCCTGCCTCACGTGCACGCGGTCGAATCGATGCGCCGCTGCGGACGCCTGACGCGCGCCGCCGGCCTCGTGCTCGAAGCAGTCGGTTTGCGTCTGCCGGTCGGCGCCGGTTGCCTGATCGAATTGCCGGTGCACGACGCCTCGCGCGAACCCGCCACGGCCGAAGCGGAAGTGGTCGGCTTCGGCGGCGATCGCCTCTTTCTCATGCCGCAGACGGAAGTCGCCGGTCTGCTGCCGGGCGCGCGCGTGTTCCCGATGGAGCCGGCTGCCGACGGTCCGCTGCCGAGCCAGCGACACAACGGCAAGCGTCTGCCCGTGGGCGAAGCGCTGCTCGGCCGCGTGGTCGACGCCGCTGGCCGCCCGTTGGACGACTTCGGTCCGCTGGGGCTGACCGACAGCGCCTCGCTCGCCTCGGTGCCGATCAATCCGCTGGGCCGCGCACCGATCGAATCGGTGCTCGACGTCGGCGTGCGCGCCATAAACGCGCTGCTGACGGTCGGACGCGGCCAGCGCATGGGCCTTTTCGCCGGGTCGGGCGTCGGCAAGAGCGTGCTGCTCGGCATGATGGCGCGCTTCACGCAGGCCGAAGTCATCGTCGTGGGCCTGATCGGCGAGCGCGGACGCGAAGTGAAGGACTTCATCGAGAACATTCTCGGGCCGGACGGTCTGGCGCGCTCGGTCGTGGTGGCCGCTCCGGCCGACGTCTCGCCGCTGCTGCGCCTGCAGGGCGCGGCCTACGCCACCACGCTGGCCGAGTATTTCCGCGACCAGGGCAAGGACGTGCTGCTGATCATGGACTCGCTCACCCGCTACGCGATGGCGCAGCGCGAGATCGCGCTGGCGATCGGTGAGCCGCCGGCCACCAAGGGCTACCCGCCTTCCGTGTTCGCCAAGCTCCCGGCGCTGGTCGAGCGGGCCGGCAACGGCCCCGATGGCGGCGGCTCGATCACCGCGTTCTACACGGTGCTCACCGAGGGCGACGATCAGCAGGACCCGATCGCCGACTCGGCACGCGCCATTCTCGACGGCCACATCGTGCTCTCGCGCCAGTTGGCTGAGTCCGGGCATTACCCGGCCATCGACATCGAGCAATCGATCAGCCGCGCCATGGCCGCGCTCATCGACGACAACCAGTTCGACAGCGTGCGTCGTTTCAAGCAGATGCTCTCGCGCTACCAGCGCAACCGCGACCTCATCAACGTGGGCGCGTACGCGCCGGGCAGCGACCCGATGCTCGATCAGGCAATCGAGCTCTACCCCCGCCTCGAGAGCTTCCTGCAACAGGGAATGCGCGAGCGGGCCAGCTATCGGGACGCCGTGCTGCAGATGCGCGGACTGTTCCACTAACCGGAGGCGGCCATGAACTCCAACCTGCCCCTAAAGCTGCTCATCGAACTCGCGCAGAAGGATGTGGACGAGGCCGCGCGCCTGCTGGGCGAGCGCCAGACCCAACGCGCCGAGGTCGAGCGTCAGCTCGAAGCGCTGCGCCAGTATCGTCACGAGTACCGTACGCGCATGCAGACGGCAACGATCCAGGGGATGGCGGGCTGTGACTGGCGCAACTTCCAGCAATTCATCGATACGCTCGACACCGCCATCGGACAGCAGGTGATGCTGCTCGAACAGGCCGAAGAGCGTCTCGTGGCCGCGCGCCGCGAATGGCAGGCGCAACAACGCCGCCTGAACTCCTTCGGCACGCTCGCCTCGCGCGAGCAGGCCCGCACCGCCCTGCGTGTGGCGCGTCGCGAACAGAAGGAAAACGACGAATACGCCGCGCGCAGCCTGCGCCGCCGCGCCGAATCCCAGATTTGAAGGACCAAAGGAGCCCGACATGTCGATTCTGAGCTTCCTGACCGAATCCGCGGGCGCCGCCGCCCAGGCCGTGAAGGCCAGCCGCGCCGGTGCATCGAACAGCGACGACAGCAACGCGCTGCCGTTCTCGGCCGTTCTGTCGCAGCAGACCCAGAACGTTCAGCCGCCGGTCGCCAGTGTGAACGACAGCGCCGCGAAGAACGCACAAAGCGGCCAAACGAATGCGTCGTCCGGTAGCACCAGGTCGACGGACAACGCCGCCGGCAACAGCAGCTCGGCCGGGCAGACGGGCCAGACGAACGCCTCGACGAAGACGAGCACGGCCGACAATAGCAAGAACAGCGGCAAGGACAGCAGCAAGGACGACGACGCCGACGACGGAGTCCAGACGGCTGCGCCGGGCGACGCCGCCGCCGCGCTCGCCGTCGCGCTCGCCGCCATGAACAATGCGCCGCTGCCGCCGCAGACACCGACGCCGGCCGCCGCGACTGCCAACGCCGATGCCGTGACGGGCGCCACCGACGGCAAACCCGGCACGGGTGCGGCCATCGCCGCGGCCGTCGACGGCGCCCTGCAGGCGAGCGGCGCCGCGCAACTGACCGGCCAGCCGCCGGCAGGCGGCACCGCCGACGCCAAGGCCCCGGCAACCACGACGGCCACCGCCAAGGCACCGGCCAACGGCACCGTAACGCCAGCCGCAGCGAACACGACCAAGCCCGGCGGCCTGTCGCTCGACGCACTTGCGAAGAACGCCACGAGCAGCCAAGCCGCCGCCAGCGCCCAGCCGACGGCAACGGACGCCAAGGCGGCCACGACCGCGCCGGTCGCCGCGGACGCACAGCGCATGGCCGACGCGATCGCACAGCAGACGCAGGGCAACCGCGACGCCTCCGCACAGGTTGCGACGGCAGCCACGCAGGCAGCCGCCCAGGCCGCGCAGTCGGCCAACACCACGGTTGCCGCCCAACCGCAGTTGCAGGCCCAGGCGAACTTGCCCGCCGCCCTCGCGCTGAACGCGCGCGTCGGCACGCAGGACTGGAACAACCAGCTCTCGCAGCAAGTCGTGTGGCTGTCTTCCGCGCACACGCAAACGGCGCAACTGAGCCTGAACCCGCCCGACCTCGGCCCGCTGCACGTGGTACTGAACGTGGCGAACGACTCGGCGCAGGCGATGTTCGTCTCGCAGCACGCCGCCGTGCGCGACGCGGTGCAGGCCGCACTCCCGCAGTTGCGCGAGAACCTTGCCAACAATGGCATCGCGCTGGGCAACGCTTCCGTGAGCGCCGACAGCTCGCAGCAGCAAGCCTTCGCGCAACAAGGCACGAACGGCAACGGCGGCGGCAACAGCAACGGCCATGGCAACGGGCGCGGCATGGCGGGCTTCGGTCCGGGCGACGACGCACCGCTCGCCACGACCGTGAGCGTGCCGGTACGCGCCGGCAACGGCCTGGTCGACACGTTCGCCTGACCCCCGGGTCCGTCCCGAAAGCGAGGGGAGCGGCGCGATAGCGCGGGCGCCGCACCGTCCCGAGGCCGGCGCAAGCCGCAAACCCGACGCGACAGACCCGGAGCCCACGGACCTGGAAGGCGCACACCTAAAGCCAGCGGGGTTTTCTGCCGTTAAGACAAAGACGCGAGTTAGACGCGATTGTCCCTTCTTTTCGGTCGATCACCCCTTGCCGGAGTGCTCGACAATCACTACCCAATAGCAGGCGAATACATGGCAAATCCCGCACCGACGCAAGCCGCTGCTCCCTCCGGAGGGGGTGTGCGCAAATGGATTCTGTTGATCGTTGCGGTGGCGCTCATGGCGGCTGCAGGCGCGGCCACGGCCGTGTACCTGCTCACCGGCAGGAGCGAAGCGGCGAAAGCGCCGCCGCCCCCGCCGCCGCCTGTATTCGTCGGCATGGATCCGTTCACGGTGAACCTGTCGGGCGAAGACGGCGAACGGTATCTGCACATCGGCCTCTCGCTCAAGGTGGCGGACGCCGAGACGCAGGCCCGCATCACGCAGCACATGCCGGAAGTGCGCAGCCGCGTGTTGCTGCTGCTGTCGTCCAAGCAGCCGCAGGATCTGGCCACGATCGACGGCAAGCGCCGTCTGGCGAGCGAGATCCGTACGCTGGTCGCACAACCGTTCGCGGCCAACATGCCGCAGCAATCCGTGGGCGAAGTGCTGTTCACCGCGTTTGTAATTCAGTGAGTGATTCATGGCGCATGAGGAGTTCCTGTCGCAGGAAGAAGTCGACGCCCTTCTGAAGGGCGTCACCGGCGAGCAGGATGACCGGGCCGATTCGGAAGTCAACTCCGGCATCAGGCCGTACAACATCGCGACGCAAGAACGCATCGTGCGCGGGCGCATGCCCACGCTCGAGATCATCAACGACCGCTTCGCGCGTCTGTTCCGCATTGCGCTGTTCAACTTCATGCGCCGCAGCGCCGAAATCTCGGTGAGCCCGGTGCGGGTGCAGAAGTACAGCGAGTTCATCCGCAACCTGCCGGTCCCGACCAACCTCAACCTGGTTCACATCAAGCCCCTGCGCGGTACGGCGCTGTTCGTGTTCGACCCGAACCTCGTGTTCCTCGTGGTGGACAACCTGTTCGGGGGCGACGGCCGGTTCCATACGCGCGTCGAAGGGCGCGACTTCACGCAGACCGAGCAGCGCATCATCGCGCGCCTGCTCGATCTGGTGTTCGAGAACTACGGCGCGTCGTGGAAGCCGGTGCACCCGGTGGAATTCGAATACGTGCGCGCCGAAATGCACACGCAGTTCGCCAACGTGGCCACGCCCAACGAGGTGGTGGTCACCACGACATTCGACATCGAGTTCGGCTCGGTCGGCGGCGAGTTCCACATCTGCATGCCGTACTCGATGATCGAGCCGCTGCGCGATCAGCTCTCGAGCCCGCTGCAAGGCGAAACGCTCGAAGTCGACAAGCGCTGGGTGCGCCTGCTCTCGCAGCAGGTGCAGGCGGCCGACGTGGAGATCGTGACCAATCTCGCGCAGTTCGACATGACGCTCTCGCAGCTGCTCAACATGCGCGTGGGCGACGTGATTCCGCTCGACGTGCCCGAAACGCTCGAGGCCAAGGTCGACGGCGTGCCCGTAATGCACTGCCATTACGGTGTCTTCAACGGTCAATACGCGCTGCGCGTGAACCAGATGATCAACCATTCGCACAGCGATTACACGAAGGACAACGAGTGATGAGCGATACCCCTCAAACGCCCGGTGAAGACACCCAGGCCATGGCGGACGAGTGGGCCAGCGCCATGGCAGAGCAAACGGCTGCCGAGCCGGCGCCTGCGGCCGAGCCGCCACCGGCGAGCACGGCGAGCAGCTCGGTGTTCCAGCCTCTCGCGGCGACCGCCGGCAACCCGCCAGGCGCCACGCACAACGACATCGACCTGATTCTCGACATTCCGGTGCAGATGACCGTGGAGCTCGGCCGCACCAAGATCGCCATCAAGAATCTGCTGCAGCTGGCGCAAGGCTCCGTGGTGGAGCTCGACGGCATGGCCGGCGAGCCGATGGACGTGCTGGTCAATGGCTGCCTCATCGCGCAAGGCGAAGTGGTGGTCGTAAACGACAAGTTCGGCATCCGCCTGACTGATATCATCACGCCATCCGAACGCATCCGTAAGCTCAACCGATGATTGCAACGAAAGTCCGCGGCTTGCCCGTCGGGCGCGCCGCGGCAGTTGCCGCGCTCGGCCTGATGACCTTCTCCGTCGCCCACGCCCAGGGCGCCGCCTCGCAGGCCACCGCCGTGCCGAGTCTCGGCGGCGCAGGCATCGTCCAGACCGGCCTGGGTCTGGTGGTGGTGCTCGCCCTCCTCTTCGGGCTCGCGTGGCTCGCCAAGCGCTTCGGCCTGCAACGCCCCATGGGCGGCGGCAACGTGCGCATCGTGGGCAGCGCCGCCGTGGGGCAACGCGAACGCGTGGTCGTGGTGGAAGTCGCCGGCGACTGGGTGGTGCTGGGGGTCGCGCCCGGACAGGTGCGCGGCCTGCACGTGATCGAGGCCGATCGCATCGCCGACATGCCCACGCCCACGTCAGCCGCGCCTGCTGCCCCCGGCGGTACCCAGGCCAATCGCGCCGCGCAGGCTTTTGCGCAAAAGTTGCGCGACTCGATGAAAAAGGATTCCTGATGCCACACGGCTTGCCGCGGGCCGGGTGGCGGCCGGGTCTGGCGCTCGGCCTGGCCCTCGCCTGCATCGCCCTGCCGGGCGCCGCGCTTGCGCAGGCCACATTGCCGGCGCTCACGACGACGCCCGCCCCAGGCGGCGGACAGACGTACTCGCTGTCCGTGCAGACGATGCTGCTGCTCACGTCGCTCGGCTTCCTGCCGGCGATCCTGCTGATGATGACGGCGTTCACGCGCATCATCATCGTGCTCTCGCTGCTGCGTCATGCCATCGGCGTGGCCACGTCGCCGCCGAACCAGATCCTGATCGGCCTGGCCCTGTTCCTGACGTTCTTCGTGATGTCGCCGGTGTTCGACAAGGCCTACACCGACGCCTATCAGCCGTTCGCCGCCAACAAGATCAGCTTCGAGCAGGCCATCGATACCGGCGCCAGGCCATTTCATGCGTTCATGCTCAAGCAGACGCGCGAGGCCGATCTCGCCCTCTTCGCCAAGCTCGCCAAGACCCCGCCGATGAACGGCCCCGAAGACGTGCCGATGCGCATTCTCGTGCCCGCCTTCGCCACGAGCGAGCTCAAGACGGCCTTCCAGATCGGCTTCACGATCTTCATCCCGTTCCTGATCATCGACCTGGTGGTCGCGAGCGTGCTGATGTCGATGGGGATGATGATGGTCTCGCCCTCGACGGTGTCGCTGCCGTTCAAGCTGATGCTGTTCGTGGTGGTCGACGGTTGGCAATTGCTGCTGGGCTCCCTCGCCCAGAGCTTCACGATGTAGCGACGAGGAACGCGGGATGACACCGGAAACCGTCATGGCGTTGGCCCATCAGGCAATGCAGGTCACGCTGCTGCTGGCCGCGCCGCTGCTGCTCGTCGCCCTCGTCTCCGGTCTGTTGGTGAGCCTGTTCCAGGCCGCCACGCAGATCAACGAAATGACGCTGTCGTTCATTCCCAAGCTGCTCGCCGTGTTCGTCACGCTGGTGATCGCCGGCCCGTGGATGCTCAACCTCATGGTCGATTACATGCGGCAGCTGCTCACCGGCATTCCCGGCCTCGTCGGGTAAGCCCCTCCCCGTTGATCAGCTTTACTTACGACCAACTCTCGGGCGTCATCGCGACGTTCCTGTTTCCGTTCGCGCGTCTGCTGGCGCTGTCCATGAGCGCGCCGCTCTTCAGCAACGCCGCCGTGCCCAACACGGTGAAAATCGGACTCGCGGGCGTGGTCACCCTCGCGCTCGCGCCGGTGCTCGGGCCCATGCCGGCCGTCTCGCCCTTCTCGTGGGAAGGGCTCTGGGTGCTGACGCAGCAAATCATGATCGGCGCGGCGCTCGGCTGGTGCATGCAGATCGTCTTCTCGGCGATCAGCATGGCGGGCGACTTCGTCGGCCTGCAAATGGGCCTGTCCTTCGCCACGCTGCTCACGCCCAACAGCGACGGCAGCACCGCCGTGCTCGGCATGCTGCTCAACGTGATCGCCATGCTGATCTTTCTCGCCACCAACGGCCATCTCGTGATGTTCGCCACGCTGGTGCAGAGCTTCGCGGTGCTGCCCGTCTCCGCCGCGCCGATTTCGGCGGCCGGCTGGCACTACCTCGCCATGCTCGGCACCCAGCTCTTCATGCTGGCGCTCATGCTCTCGTTGCCGCTCGTCGCCGCGCTGCTCATCTGCAACCTGGCGCTCGGCATCCTGAACCGCGCCGCGCCGCAGCTCAACATCTTCGCCGTGGGCTTTCCGCTCACGCTGGGCGTGGGTCTCGTCGTGCTCGAACTGATGATGCCGCGCATCGCGCCGGTGATGGACCACTTCATCTCCATCGGCATCGACATGATGATCCGCGCCACCGCCGCCTTCGTGCCGAAGGCGTGAGCCCGGCGCTCGGGCACTCGAACGCATTGCCAAAAGACCGCGGGCCACGCAGCGTCATGCTGCGTGGCCCGCAATCCATTCGATCCATTCGTCCTCTCACGCGGGCGAACCGCGTGCCGCACCTCAGAGGAGCGCGAACAGCGAGAGCTTCTGCGTTTGCAGGAAACTCTGTTGCGACGCCTGCAACGCCGTCTGGAGCTGCGCGAACTTGGATGCCGTGGCATACCAGTCGACGTCGAGCAGATCCCCCAGCTGGGACTGGTAGTTGAGCGCGTTCGAGTTGCCGATATTGTTGAGCGAAGCCAGCTCGTTCATGCGCGAGCCCGTGGTCGTGCGAATCGTCGTGACGTTGTCGTAGGTGTTGCTGAACATCTGACCGAACGTCGTCAGCGCGTTGCTCAGGTTCGCCTGCCCCGTGCCGTTGGTACCCGTCGTCGTCGTCTTGAGCGTATTGATCAGCGACTGCAGATTGTCGAACATGTTCGTGCTGGCCTTGTTCGCCGGCTGCACGGTGTAGGTGTCGCCCGTGGCAGGCGCTCCCGAGAACGTGACCGACTTGCCGCCGAATGCGATCGCCTGGCCGGCGGTATACGTCCCCGTCACATCGGGCACGGTCGTGTCCGTCTGATCCTTGATCGTGTAGTTGGTCGTGGGCGGCGTGGTGGTGGTGTCGATCGCGAAGCTGATCTGGTACTGATGGTTCGCGCCGGCGTTGGTCACGTCGGTCGTCGAAACGGTGGAATAAGTCGCCGTGCCCTGGTTGGACATGCTGCCGCTGATCAAGGTACTGGCGGTACTCGCCTGAATCCCTTCGAAGACGGTCGAGCCGACATCGTTGATCGCGATCTGGCGGTTGGGGCTCACCTGCACGTAACGCACACCGCCGTCACCCCCATACGAAGCCCCCGTGGGCGTCGTCACGTAAGCGGCGGCATTGCCCTTGTAGCCCGAGAACAGGTACTGCCCGTTGGCGTCGGTCGTGTTGGCCAGCGAGAGCAACTGCTGGAAGCTCGACTGGAGATCGGTCGCGATGGTTGCGCGGTCGTTGTCGTTGAGCGAGGCATTGCCCGCCGCCGCGATCTGCGACATCACGTGCTGCAACGAGTTGATGATGCTGCCGAAGGTCGAGTCTTCGAGCTGGAGCTGCGTGGTCGCCGAAGCACGGTTCGCAGCGTACTGCTTGTTCATGTCGGCGTCCTGCGAGATGGCCACCGCCTGCGCCGACGCGATCGGATCGTCGCTCGGCGTGGTCACGCGGGTACCCGACGAGAGCTGCAGCTGTGCGTTGAGCATGTCGGAGGAATTCCGGCTCATCGCACGCAGTCCCTGATCGTAAATCATGCTGGTACTGATACGCATAATGCTTCCCCCTGCGCTTAGTTGACCATCTGGAGGATGGTGTTGAACAGCGTCGACGCGGTCTGAATGACCTTCGAGTTGGCCTGATAGAGTTGCTGATACTTGATCAGGTTGGCCGCTTCTTCGTCGAGGTTCACGCCGGAATTGGACTGCTGTGCCGTTTGCGCCTGCCCCAGCAGGGTTGCCTGCGCGGCGCTGGTGGCCTTGTACGTATTCGTGGTCGAGCCGACGTAGGAGACCAAGTTGGCATAGGCCGTCGCGTAGCTCTGCGAGCCGCCGACCTTGGTCTTGTCGTTCTGCAGCGCCGCGAGCGCCAGGCCATTGCGGTTGTCGGTCACCGCGCCGGAGTTGTTCGGCGAGATCGTGAACTTGTCGCCATTGCCCGGGGTGCCGGTCAGGTTGACCGTGATGCCTCCCATGGTGATCTTCGCGCCGCTGGCGGCGTTGTAGGGCACGGTATCGCCAGCGGCGTACGACGTTGCCACACCGTTGACCGTGACCGTCATCGGCGACGGGGCGACCAGGGTAAGCGCCCCGGTCGTGGGATCCTTGCTGAATGTGAAGCTCACCGGCGCGGTCAGCACATTCGACAGGTAATTGGCGTCCACGCTGCCCTGGTCGACCTTGAGCGAACCGGTGTTGGCGGTACCCGTCGACGCGAGAATCGGGGCTGCCAGTGCGATCTTGCCCGGGTCGGTGATCGCCACGCCGATGTTGCCTGCCGCATTGCGCGTGGGCTGGATCGTGAAGCTGTCGCCCGCCACCATGCCGGCCGTCGTGACCGAGAAGCCATCGGCAAACGCGGCGCCGCTGCTGTCCTGGAAGTTCAGGGCCGCGCCCGGCGTCGCCGGCGCACCCGCCGTCCACTTCGCACCGTCCGTCAGACGCGTGAGCGTGTAGTTCGTGCCGTCGTAGCTTACCGTGTAGTCGCTCGCCGTCACCTTCGAGGCGTCGGTGATCGACGCGCTGAGGGTGGCCGCGTTCGAGTTCTTCGTGTTGGCGATGACCGTCGGGCTCGGCACCGTGAAGAAGTTGCCGCCCAGATTGCCGTACAGGTCCAGACCGAGCTGGTTCTGCGCGTTGAACGTGCCGGCCAGCGACACGGCGATCTGACCCAGCGAGTTCTGGGCCTGCGTGAGCGCACCGCTGCGGAACGACAACAGGCCGGCCAGCGAGCCCCCCGTGATCGACGATTCCGGAATCGGAATCTTGGTGCCGTTGGGGCTGACATAGGCGACGGTCAACTGCGTCGGATCGCTCGCGGTGGGCACCGTCGTGAGCTGATAGGCCGAATTGCCGGTCACCAGCGACTGGCCGTTGCCGATGAACACGTTGTACGAACCGTTGCTGTCCTTGACGACGTTCGTCTGGACGATGGCGTTCAAGTTCGCCACGGCCAGATCGCGCTGGTCGAGGAGGTCGTTCGGGGTGGCGTTGACGCCATTGGCCTGCGCCTGCTGGATCGCGTCGTTGAGCGCGGCGATCTGCTTGGCATAGGTGTTGATCTGGTCGGTCGACTGCGAGATCGTGCCGTTGACGCTCGAACGCAGCGAAGACAGCGTGCCCGAGAGCGACTGGAACATGC
The DNA here is from genome assembly GCF_000815105.2 of Pandoraea pulmonicola. NCBI lineage: Bacteria > Pseudomonadati > Pseudomonadota > Betaproteobacteria > Burkholderiales > Burkholderiaceae > Pandoraea > Pandoraea pulmonicola. The sequence continues at coordinate 5,738,634 of NZ_CP010310.2, forward strand.
TCGTGAGCGTCTGTCCCGACGAAATGACCGTGGCGCGGGTGGCCGAGTTGTTCGGCGCGGTCACGATGGTCTGCAGGTTCGTGAAGAACGAGGACATCGTGGCCGACAGGCCGGTCGTCGAGCTGCCCAGCGCGTTGTTGATCTGCGAGATCTGCTGGTAGTAGGTGTTGAGCTGGCTGTACTGGGTCTGCGCCTGGTTGACCTGGTTCGTCAGGAACTGGTCGTACACGCGCGACACGTCGGTCACCAGCACGCCCTGGCCCAGATAGCCCATGCCCGTGAACTGGCTGTTCTGCTGAGCGTAATTGACGACTTGACGGTTATAGCCGGCCGTCCCCGAATTGGAGATGTTGTTGCCGGTGGTATTGAGGGCGAACTGGGCGGCGTTCAGCCCGCTCATGCCAATATTGATTAGGCTCATGATCTCGCGGCTTGAATTAGAGGTGCGCGCCGCGGCCCTATGTCCTGAGCCCCGGGCTCCAGACCCGCTCGCGCACCGTTACCGATGTGTTTACGGCAGCCCGGCGACAATATTGAGGCCACCGCGCCAGATGATTTCGTCCCGTTTTCCGTACCGGCGGCTTGCCGCCGCCCTCGCCTGTCCATTGCCTGCCTGTCAGGCGAAGTGCTTCATGATCTTCATGAGCTTGCTGGCGTACTGCGGATCGGTCGCGTAGCCGGCGCGCTGGAGGTTGGTGGCGAAGCTCGCGGCGTCGTTGGCACTGGCCACGACCGACGCGTAGCGCGGATTGTTCGAGATCAGGCTGGCGTAGTCGGCGAACGCCTCGTCGTACGAGCGGTAGGCGCGGAACTTGGCCATCACCTTGCGCGGCTGCCCGTTCACGTACTCCGTCGTGGCGACTTCGACCGTCGGCCCCGTCCAGTGCTTGCCGGCCTTGATGCCGAAAACGTTGTAGCTGGTGCTGCCGTCGCCGCGGCGGATCTCGCGCTTGCCCCAGCCGGACTCCAGCGCCGCCTGGCTCAGCATGAAGCGCGCCGGGATGCCGCTGCTGGCGCTCGCGTTCTGCGCGGCCGCGGCCATACGCTCGACGAACTCCCCGGCCGCCGCCGGCGCACCCTCGGCAATACCGATGCCGTCCGCCGCGTTGTAGGCGCGGCCCTGCAGCGACTGCGGACGACCCATGGCCGCGGGCGGCAGCGTGGTGCCGGTCCTGGCCAGTTGCTTGAGCATCAGGTCGGCCAGACCGATGCCTCTGTTCGATGCGAGCTGCTGGGCAAGCTGGTCGTCGAGCATGCCGTTGAACATCTTTTCCTGGTCGCTGCCGAGCAAGCCGCCGGACATCGTGGCGTCGCGCATGCTCTTCATCATCATCTGCGTGAAGACGGCCTCGAACTGCTTGGCCGCCTGCTGGGTCGCCTGCGGCGTCTGCTGATGGGCGGCGGCGCGCAGGGCGGTGAGGCCCTGCATGTCGTAGGCGGCGCGTTGCGTCAGGTCCGGCAGATGCTTGCCTGCGCCGGTGAGTCGGGAGCCGTCGGCCATATCAGATGATCTCCAGGTCGGCGCGCAGGGCGCCCGAGGCCTTCATGGCCTGCAGAATCGACATCAGGTCGGCCGGGCTCGCACCGAGCGAGTTCAGCGCCTTGACGACGTCGGCGAGGTTGGCGCCCGCCTTGACCAGCTTGAGCGCGTTGTTCTCCTGTTGCACGGAGATCTGGGAATTCGGGGCCACCACGGTCTGCCCGCCCGAGAACGGCGCCGGCTGGCTCACATTGTTCTGCGTGTCGATGACGACCGACAGGTTGCCGTGCGCCACCGCGCATTGCTGGATCGTCACGTTCTGGTTCATCACGACCGAACCGGTGCGGGCATTGATGACCACGCGCGCCGCCGTGTTATCGGGCCGGACTTCGAGGCTTTCGAGCTGGGCCAGGAACTGCACGCGGGCGGACGGATCGGTCGGCGTGCGCAACAGGATCACGCGGCCGTCGAGGGCCTGCGCCGTGCTGTAGCCGAAGCGGCGATTCACGGCGTCGACCACGCGTTGCGCGGTCGAGAAATCGGTCACGTTCAGTTCCATCTGCACGGTGCCGGGCTGGCCGCCCATGGCGGTCGGCACGGCGCGCTCGACGATCGCCCCCGCGGGAATGCGGCCCGAGGCAAGTTGGTTGACCGTCACGCTCGAGCCATTGGCCGAGGCGCCGGCACCGCCCACGAGCAGGTTGCCCTGCGCGAGCGCGTAGACCTGGCCGTCCGGTCCCTTGAGCGGCGTCATGAGCAGCGTGCCGCCGCGCAGGCTCTTGGCATTGCCCATCGACGAGACCACCACGTCGATGGCCTGACCTGGGCGCGTGAAGGCGGGCAACGTGGCCGTCACCATCACGGCGGCCACGTTCTTCAACTGCATGTTCGTGCCGGGCGCGACGGTGATGCCGAGCTGCGAGAGCATGTTGGTCATGCTCTGCACGGTAAACGGCGTCTGCGTGGTCTGGTCGCCCGAGTTGTCGAGGCCGGCCACCAGGCCGTAGCCGATCAGCTGGTTGTCGCGCACGCCCTGGATCGACGCCAGTTCCTTGAGGCGTTCGGCATGTGCCGCGCCCGGCATCGCCAGCAGCGCGGCACCGGCCGTGCCCGCCACGGCGAGCGAGCGAACGAAGTGAACGAAGCGCACGGCACGCGCGAAGCGGCGGATTCGACGGGAGTTGGGCGCGCGGCGCGACAGGTACGGCATGTTCGACATCAGAAGGGCGACACGTTAAGGAAGAAGCGCTGCAGCCAGCCCATGGTTTCGGCTTCGTTGATGTAGCCCTTGCCACGGTATTCGATGCGCGCATCGGCCACCTGCGTCGAGGGCACGGTGTTCGAGCCCGAAATCGTCTGCGGGCTCACGATGCCCGAGAACTTGATGTACTCCGTGCCCTGGTTGATGGCGATCTGCTTTTCGCCCGCCACGGCCAGGTTGCCGTTGGACAGGACGTCCATCACGGTTACGGTGATCTGACCCGAGAACACGTTGTTGGCGTTGGCCGCGCCCTTGGCGTCGAACTTGTTGCCGCCGCTCGCGTTCAGGCTCTGGTTGTTGAACACGCCGCCGACCACGCCGGGCATCTGGTTGAGCGCGAGCGAGCCGCTGCTCGAGCGGTTCGTGTTGGCCGCCGAGTTCTTGCTCGCCGCCGTGTTTTCGTTGATGACGATGGTGAGAATGTCGCCAACGTTGCGCGGGCGCCGGTCTTCGAACAGCGGACGATTCGAGTACAGCGGACGATAGATCGAACCTTCCGGGTCGGCCGCCACCGGCGGGGGCGGCGGACGCGTGGTGGTCGGGCCCTGCACCACCGGTTCCTGCGGCACGTAGGCGCAGCCCGCCAGAGCGCTCAACGCGGCGGCGAAGGCGAGCGCAAGATACCGCGACTGGCCTGCGCTGCTGCGTGGGGTAACGGTCTTTGCGGACATGTCGGCGTTTCCTGAAGCGTTCAGCGGCGAGCCGCTGCTTACATCTGCGTCAGGCGCTGCAGCATCTGATCGGATGCCGTCACCGCCTTCGAGTTGATTTCGTAGGCGCGCTGCGCCTGGATCATGTTCACCAGTTCTTCCACCACGTTCACGTTCGACGTTTCGACGTAGTTCTGGTTGAGCACGCCGGCGCCGTTGGTGCCCGGCTGCGCCACGTTCGGCGCGCCCGAGGCGGCGGTCTCGGCGTACAGGTTCTCGCCCATGCTCTGCAGGCCGGCGTTGTTGATGAAGGTGGCGAGCTGGAACGTGCCGATCTGCACGTTGGCCGTGCTGCCCGGCTGCGTGACCGAGACCGTGCCGTCGCGTGCAATGGTGAGCGAGAGCGCGTTGGCCGGAATCGTGATGGCCGGCTGGATCGGGTAGCCCGAAGCCGTCACGAGCTGCCCGTTGTTGTCCACCTGGAACGAGCCGTCGCGCGTGTAGGCCGTCGTACCGTCCGGCATGAGCACCTGGAAGAAGCCGTCGCCGTTGATGGCCACATCCTTCGCGTTGCTGGTCGACGTGAGGTTGCCTTGCGTGAAGATGCGCTCGGTCGCGGCCGGACGCACGCCGGTGCCCAGTTGCAGCCCCGAAGGCAGCAGCGTCTGCTGCGACGACTGCGCGCCCGGCTGGCGCAAGGTCTGGTACAGCAGATCCTCGAACACCGCGCGGCCCTTCTTGAAGCCGTTCGTGCTGGTGTTGGCGAGGTTGTTCGAAATCACGTCCATGTTCGTCTGCTGGGCGTTCATGCCCGTGGCGGCGATGTAGAGCGAACGGATCATTTGGTTTGACTCCCCGTGTACGGTGACGACGCGCGCTGATTCGCGCGTCGGCTGGCCATCAGCTGAAGTTCAGCAACTGGTTGGCGGTTTGTTCGTTGGTATCGGCCGTCGAGAGCATCTTCATCTGCATCTCGAAGGCCCGTGATTGCGAAATCATGTTCACCAAACCGCTCACCGGATTGACGTTGCTGTTCTCGATCGAGCCCGCAACAACCACCACGTTCGGATCGACCGGCGCCGGCGCGTTGTTGCTCGTGCGGAACAGGCCGTCATCGCCGCGCACCAGGTTCGCTTCGGGCGGATTGACGAGCTTCAACTGCCCCATGACGGCGATGGAGTTGGGCGGATCGCCCTGGCCCAGCGCCGAGATCGTGCCGTCGGTGCCGACGCTCACCGAGGCGCCCGGCGGCACGGCGGCCGGCCCGGCGTCGGTCATGACCGGCAGCCCGTGCAGCGTGATCTGGCCGTCGGCCGTCATCTCGAGGTTGCCGCCGCGGGTGTAGGCTTCGCGGCCCTGCGCGTCGCGCACGGCGAGCCAGCCCTGCCCTTGGATGGCCACGTCGAGCGCACGGCCCGTCTGCTGCATCGCGCCGGGCGTGAAGTCGGTGCCCGGCGTGGAGGTCGCCACGAACGTGCGCGTGCCGGTCGAGCCGTCGGCGGCGCGCACCGGGGCCTGGCGGAACGCCGCGAGCTGGGCGCGAAAGCCCGGCGTCGAGACGTTGGCCAGGTTGTTGGCGGTGGTCGATTGCTGCTCCATCGCCTGCTTCGCGCCGGTCATGGCGACATAGATCAGACGATCCATCGACGCCCCTCCTGCAAGTTACGCATGCGCGCGGCTCCCGATTACAGGTTGACCATCGTCTGCATCAACTGGTCTTCCGTCTTGATCGTCTGCGCGTTGGCCTGGTAGTTGCGCTGCGCGGTGATCATGTGGACCAGTTCTGCGGTCAGGTCGACGTTCGAGGCTTCGACGGCGCCGGCCTGCAGCTTGCCGAGGTTCGTGCCGCCCGGCACACCCACGATGGGAATGCCCGAGCTGGCCGATTCGGCCCACAGGTTGTTGCCCAGCGGAATCAGGCCCTGCACGTTGTTGAAGTTCGCGAGAGCGACTTGACCGAGCACCGTCGACTTGGTGTTCGAGTACGTGCCGACGATCGTGCCGTCGGCGTTGAACGTGAAGCCCGTCAGCCGGCCCGACGTGTAGCCGTCCTGCGTGAGCGTGTTCGGCGAGTAGGTGTTGCCGTACTGCGTGGTGCCCGTCAGATTGAGCGTCAGGTTCGCGTTTGCCGCGCCGTTGCCGTAGGTGATCCCCGGCAAGGTGATCGGGCCGGTCACCGTGGCGCCGGTCGAGTCCGTCTGCGACACCATGCTGCCGGCCGAGTTGAACGTCAACGTGCCGATCGGGCCCGCGCCGATCAGCGTCGTGCCGTCGACCGAGCCGTACACCTGCCACGTGACGTTATTGGTCACCGGGTCGATGCTGGCCTTCTTGAAATACAGGTTGACGTCGTGCGCGTTGCCCAGCGAATCGTAGACCTTGAGCGACGTGGCGTTCGTGTACGAGGTCGGATCGGTCATCGAGAACGGCGTGGCGTTCAGGGGACTGCGCGAATCGAGGTTGAACTGGCCGGTGATCTTCGTCGTGGCCGTCGGCGCCAGATCGCCTGTCGGGATCTGCAGATCGACCGGCGAAACGCTGTTGATGATGCCGTTCGGGCCCGCGAGGTAGCCGGTCAGGCGATCGCCGTTGGCGTTGACGATGTAGCCGTTCTTGTCGAGCGAGAACTGGCCGTTGCGCGAGTAGGCGATCGTGCCGTTGTTCGACACGCGGAAGAAGCCGTTACCCGAGATGGCCAGGTCGAGCTGACGGTTCGTGACCGTGATGTCGCCCTGCGTGAACTGCTGCGCGACGGTCGACACACGCGTACCGATACCGACGACGTTGTTGCCCGCGCCGAACAGCGAGTTGGCGTAGATGTCGGCGAACTGCGCCTGACCCTGCTTGAAGCCGACGGTGGCCGCGTTGGCAACGTTGTTGCCGATGACGTCCAGGTCCTTGGAGGCGGCGTTCAGGCCGCTCAATCCGGTCGAAAAGGCCATGCTGATACTCCTGAGTTCAGTTGTCGACGGTGTCCGTCGCAAGAAAAACGGTTAGGGCTTACGTCGATGGGGTCGCTTACAGAATTTCGCGCACGTCGGCGAGCTTGATGTTCGAGCCCGTGCCAACGTTGAGCAGCGGCGCGCCGGTCGTGCTGGCCACCACGCTTTGCACCTGTGCGTACGAGAGCAGCGTCGGCTTCACGGTCTTGCCGTTGGCCGAAGCGGTCACCGTCAGGGTGTACTTGCCGTCGGCCACCGCGGTGCCCGCGTCGTCCTTGGCGTCCCACGTGAGGGCCTGCACACCCGCGTCGAGCGCGCCGGCATTGACCGTGCGCACCACCTTGCCGGTGGCGTCCTTGATCTGGATGGTGACGGTGTCGGCGTCGCTCGGCAGCTCGAAGCCGAACGGCGTGGCGCTCTTCGTGACGGTGCCGTCTGCCGCCTTGGTGCTGCCCACGCCGATGCCGTTGCCCGGAATCAGCACGCCCTTGCCCACGAGCGCGGCGGCCTGCAGGCTTTGCGTCGAGTTGAGTTGCGAGGTGACCGACGAGAGCGTGGTGTTGAGCTGTGTGATGCCCGAGACCGTGCTGATCTGCGCGAGCTGCGACGTGACCTGCGAGTTGTCCATCGGGTTGAGCGGATCCTGGTTGTTCATCTGTGCGACGAGCAACTTCAGGAAACTGTTCTGCAAATCGTCCGCACTGCCGGCCGAGGACTTCGAGCTGGAACTGTTGGCCTTGCCGTTGATGGAATCGAGGAACGACTGCGAGAAATTGCCGGGGTTCGACGTGTTGATACTTGCCATGGTTCGGATCTCCGCGCGGCCCCTTACTGGCCGACCGTGAGGGTTTTGAGCATCAGCGTCTTGGCGGTGTTGAGCGCCTCGACGTTGGCCTGATAGGAGCGGGAAGCGGAGATCATGTTGACCATCTCCTCCACCGGGTTCACGTTGGGCATGGTGACGTAGCCCTGGGCGTTGGCCGCCGGGTTCTTCGGGTCGTACACGGTCTTGAGCGGCGACGGGTCCTCGATCACGCCGGCGACCTTGACGCCGCCCACGTCGGCGCCCGCGACAGGGTTGACCTGGAACACGACCTGCTTGGCGCGGTACGGCTGGCCGTCCGGGCCGGTCACCGACTCGGCGTTGGCCAGGTTGCTGGCCGTGACGTTCATACGCTGCGATTGCGCCGTCATGGCCGAACCGGCGACATCGAAGATGCTCATCAGTGGCATGGCACTTACCCTTGACTCGTGATGGCTGCCAGCATCGTCTTGATCTGGCTGGACAGGACCGTGAGGCCCGTTTGGTAATGCACGGCGTTATCGGCGAAGTTCACTCGTTCGGCGTCGAGTTCGACGGTGTTGCCGTCGACGCTCTGCTGATACGGCACGCGATAGAGCAGCTCCGGCCCGCCCATCGGCGGCGCCGTGCTCACGCCGCGCGCGGCGATGTGGCGCGACGAGGTGCGTGCGAGCGACACGCTCGATTCGGTGGCGAGCTGCTGCTGCGCGCCTCGCTCGACGGCCTGGCTCAACGCACTGTTGAAGTCGACGTCGCGCGCCTTGTAGCCCGGCGTATCGGCGTTGGCGATGTTCGAGGAGATGACCTCCTGGCGATAGGCGCGCATGGCCAGCGCCTGCTGGGAAAATCGCAATGCCGCGTCCAGTTTGTCCATGATCTCGTTTCGCCCGATGCTCGCCTTGCCGCCAGGTGTTGCACAAGAAGTCCGTCCGCCGTTGCGCCCGGCAGCGAGGCCGCCCGGATCGCGGAATCGCGAGAATCGCGTGCGCGAGTCGCGTCCGTGGGGCAAGCGTCGCCATGGCGCGCCGACGGGATGTCCTGCCGGGTCCGAAAAGCACACGGACCTTTTGGCATGCTTCGCATCGTATGCTCGCCCCCAGGGATTCAATCGGATGAATAGGCACGTGATTGACCGCCATTTCGGGCCATGCCCCCGTTGGGGACATCTCTAGAATGGCTTCCTGACGGCATCGGGTGGCGTTCGCCCCCCAGGCACAGGAACACTGCCCGGTGCCGTCGGCTTCACCGCGCCGCCGGGTTCCGGGGCGCCAGGTCGGTTGAGCGTCGGCCCCGCGTGACTACGCCGCGCGCCGGACGCGAAGGAGAGTGAGCATGGCAGGCAATTTCGGCGACCGTCTCGCCAGCGCCGCCCGTGAGCGCAATGCGCCGCGGCGTGGCCGTCGCGCGGGTGCGCGGGCCGGCCTGCTGGCCATCCTGCTGGGTGTGGCGGGCCTGGCGCATGCCGCCACGCAGAGCCCGAATCCGGGCGTCGCCACCGACCCCGCCGCCCAGAACCTGGGCAACACGTTCGGACCGGGGGCTATCGTCATCCCGGGTAACAATGCCGCCGCCGGCGGTGTCGCGTCGAACGTGCCGGGCAACGTCCGCCCGGTCGCCGCCAATGCCCAGCCGAATGCGGCCGTGGGCGCCAGCACCTCTCACGTCGCGCCTGCTTCTCAGCAGTCGCCGCAAGCGGCGGCTGTCCCTGTCAATTCCCAGTTCCAGAACACCGAAGTCGTGCGTCAGACGGCCGAGCGCTTCCTGCGCGAGCAGACGACCGGCCTGCCCGGACGCGTGACGATCACCGTGGGCGATTCCGTCTCGGACCGCATGCCGGCGTGCGGCGCGCTCGAACCGTTCCTGCCGCCCGGCGCGCGCCTGTGGGGTTCGACGACCGTGGGTGTGCGCTGTGCGGGCGAGCGTCCGTGGACGCTCTACCTCCAGGCCCGCGTGAGCATCAACGCAACGTATTTCGTCGCGGCCCGCCAGATCAATCCGGGCGAGACGATCGGGCCTAACGATCTGTCGCCGCGTCAGGGCGACCTGACCTTGCTGCCTCGCACCGTGGCGACCGATGCCGGTCAGATCGTCGGCACGGTGGCCGTGAACCGCATCACGTCGGGGTTGCCGATTCGCTCCGATCTGCTGCGCAGTGCGATCGCCGTGCAGCAGGGACAGACCGTGCGGGTGGTCTCGCGCGGTTCCGGCTTCGAAGTGAGCACCGAAGGACAAGTGCTGTCGCGCGCCAGTGCGGGCGATCCGGTTCAGGTGCGCACCCGCGCCGGCCAAGTCGTCAGCGGCACGGTCAAGACCGGCAAAGGAGGCAATGTCGAAGTGGAAGTTGCCCTATAAGCAAGCGCTTACTATCGATCAATATCCATTGAAATTACCCGGGCACTTGAACTGGTAACAGGATGTTACTTGCCTAAAGTTATGGCGGATAATGCCGTTACACAGGCAGGTTTCTGGGGAAAGCACATGAAAATCGAACCACCCGCCAATCCGTTGACTGGCGTCAGCCCGGGTAAGGGTACGGCGGACCGGGCGACGACCGGCACTGTGAGCACCGATGGCGCAACGGCGTCCGGGGCCAATACGGGCGGCGCGGCGAGCGTCAGCACGAGCGCATTGTCGTCGGAGATGCGCGCCTTGCAGGCTGCGTTGGCGCAGACGGGTTCGGCCGATGTCGACGTCGCCAAGGTGGCTGCCATCAAGCAGGCGATTTCGGAAGGCCGGCTCACTATTGACACCAACAAGATTGCGGACGGTCTCATTGCGACCGCGCGCGATCTGCTCACGACGCAATCCAAGTCATGACCACCGATGCCCTGCTGAATGCTCTCGTCACGGAAACGGCCGCGATCGGTGCGTTTTCGGCGTTGCTCGACGAGGAACAGCAGGCATTGGTGAACGGCACGCTCGACGCGTTGCCTGAGCTGACCGAGCGCAAGACGCGCGCGGTGGCCGAACTCACGACGCTCGGTCGTGAGCGCGACGCCCAGTTCGAAGCGTTGGGCCACACACCCGACGAAGCGGGCGTGGCGGCCGCGGCAGCGGCGGACACCCGCATCGACGGCGCCTGGAAGGCCCTGCTCGCCGCAGCGGCACAGGCCAAACGCGCCAACGACACGAACGGCGTGCTCATCCGCACTCGTCTCACCTACACCCAGCAAGCGCTCAACGTGCTGTATGGCCCGGAGCAGAACGCCCCGCTGTACGGCCCCGACGGCCGCACCACTCCGCGCTCGAGCGGGGGAAGTGTTACGGCTTGAACGGCTTGCCCGCTTGGCTCAGTTCGCTGCCAGCTTGAGACTTGCCAGCCGGTTCAGACTGACGCCCATTTCCGCGGCTTCGATAACCAGCGACCGGTGCAGGGTCGGGGGAATCCGCACGCGAAACTCACCGCTGTAGCGATGTTCGGCGAGCGGCTCGGGAATCTTCTCGCCGTTCGCGCGCATATCCGCGACCACTTCCGTCACGACTTTGCGGATGCCGGTCAGCGCACCTTGCGGCGTCGGCGCAAGCCATGACAACGACGGAAATTCGGCACACAAGCCAACGTGCTCGTTGTCCTCCGGTGACCACGTTAGACGGTAGGTGTAGTGATCAATGTTCACGATCTAGGTCCTCAATTTTGCGTATTGCATTCAAGACCTGGCGCACCTGATAGACCTTCGCCATTCCCCCTGAGCGTTGCAGATTTACACGAGGATCTCCGTACCAGGGAGTTTTGAACACGGTATGGCTCCCCGCGCGTCTCGGCTCACCGAAATACGCTTTGCAAAGCGCCAGCAATTCGTCGAACCGAACATTGGTCGGTTCGCGAGCGATTTTGGCAAGCAGTTTGGCTGAAGATGGCATGCCAGAATGGTGCCAATAATAGCACCATTCACTCAACCCCGATTTGTCCGAAAAATGCGTGAGCGACACGCACTGCGGGGGTAAAAAGACCCTCGAAAGCCAATACTTCCGAGGGTTCAGGGAATGAGGCGCTTCAATTCGCCGACGTCCACGCCTTCTCGCGCAGCGTCGCGCGCAGGCGCGAGATGGCCTGGCTGTGTAGTTGGCACACTCGCGATTCGCTGACTTCGAGCACCGCGCCGATTTCGCGCAGGTTCAGGCCCTGCTCGTAATACAGGCTCATCAGCAACTTCTCGCGCTCCGGCAATCGATCGATCGCATCGACCACGCCGCCGCGCAACCCCTCGTCCAGCAGCATCGTCAGCGGATCCGCACCCGGGTCCGCACAGATCCGGTCGATGAACGGCTCTTCGTCCGCCGATTCGAAATCTTCGTAATAGATAAGCTGGCAGCCGTGCACGTCCTGCAGCATCTGCTGGTACTCGGCCAGCCCGATGGACATCTCGCTCGCGATTTCGCTCTCCGACGGCCCTCGCCCGAGACGCTGCTCCAGACGCTGCACCGCCTGCTCGATCTGACGCGCCGTCTTGCGAATGCCGCGCGACGCCCAGTCCAACTCCCGCAATTCATCGAGCATTGCGCCGCGAATCCGCTGACTCGCGTATGTCTCGAACTGCGCGCCCTGCGTTTCCTGATACCGGTTGGCCGCATCCAGCAAACCCAGCATGCCCGCCTGAATCAGATCCTCCAATTCCACGCTCGCCGGCAGCTTGGCCATCAATTGCAGCGCCAGCCGGCGTACCAACGGCGCGTATTGGGTCAGCGTGTCGTTCGTGTCGACCTTCCCGCGCGCGGTATACATGTTTCCCTCCGCTTCCTCTCGACGCGTGCCGTGCCGCTCAGGCCGTGTGCGCGCTCACCGCGCCCACGCCATGCGCCAGCTCGCCACCGCGATCGCCGCCGATGTCGCCCATTGCCGCATCCAGCGCCGCCAGCGGCCAGTGCATCACCTGTGCCGCCAATTGACGATATGCCACCGCCGCCGGCGCCATCGGGAACGCGTCGACCACGGTGCGCGTCAGTTGCCGCGCACGCATGACCTGACGGTCCACGGGCACGTGGCCCGCCAGCTCCAGCGACACCGCCAGATAACGGCTCGCCGTCGTCGCCAGATTGCGACACACCACGCGGGCCTCCACATCCTCCGCCCGGTTCACCAGCACCCGGAACTGCGCCAGCGCATATTCGTAATGCGCCTGCTTGATCCACGAATAGGCCCCCGTGATCGACGCAGGCTCGCGCCCGAGCACCACCAGCACATCGTTCGCATGCGCGGCGAGCGGACTGAGCAGCGCGCCCGCGTGCGTGCAGTCGATGACCACGACGTCGGGATCGCCCGCAGCGAGCAACGGCAGCGCGCGCAGCGGATCGATGCGCTCCGGATGACGATGCGCGACCGGCACCAGCACCACGTTGTCGCGCGTGTGCACGCGAATCGAATCGGCCGCGACGCGACCGGCAAGGACGTCGTGAATATCGCCCCGCAGCGGCAGCCCGAGCGCCGGCGCGGCATGACCGCTCTCGTCGGCCAGCACGACATCCTGACCGTGATGGGCCAGCGCGCTGGCCAGATTCAGTGCCGCACTCGTCTGACCCGCTTCAGGCGCACTCCCGACCACCGCGACGATGCGCGTGGCATGGCGCGCCACCAGACGGCGCAGTCCCTCCGCTTGATCGAGTACGAGTTTAACCAAAGCACGCCTCGCCAGAAGATTGTGCGGGCGCGAACAGCCCGCTGTAGTTCGGATCGACCCCGCGCACCACGGCCGGCAAGTCTTCCTCGGCCGGCACGAACGGCGAACCCGTCACCGGCGCGGAAAGCGCCGTCTCGATCAGGAACTCGCGGTCCGCCACGTGCAGGTTCTCCGGCACGCGCTGCCCCGTCGACACATAATGCACCGACAGACGATGACGGATCACGGTATCGAGCACCGAGCCGAGATTGGTGGTCTCGTCGAGCTTGGTCAGAATACACCCGGCGAGATCGCCGCCCCCCTCCGCGCTGGCGCTGCGATACGCATGCACCACTTCGTTGAGCGTGTCGCCGTGGCTCGTCGCATTGAGCAGCAGCAGACGCTGCACCGGCGTCTGCGCCCCGCACAGCATCGCCACCTGCTCCGGCACGGTGCGATCGCGCTGACTCATGCCGACCGTGTCGATGAGCACCATGTGCTTGTTGCGCAGCTCGGTCAATGCCAGACGCAGATCCGTCGCGTCCTTCACCGCGTGCACCGTCACACCGAGAATCTTGCCGTAGATGCGCAGTTGCTCGTGTCCGCCGATACGGTAGCTGTCCGTCGTGAGCAGCGCGAGCTTCTCCGCCCCGTGACGCATCACGCAACGCGCCGCGAGCTTGGCCGTGGTCGTGGTCTTGCCCACGCCGGTCGGCCCCATGAGCGCATACACGCCACCGCGCTCCATCAGTTCGTCTTCGTTCGGCATGATGGGCAGGTTGCGCTTGAGCGCGCTCTTCACCCACTCGAGGCCCGCTTCGCGCTCGCTGCCTTCCGGCAGGTGCTCGAGCAGCGCGCGTCCCAGCTGTGCCGAGAAACCCGCGGCGAGCAAGGTGCGCAGAATCTCCCCCTGCGCGGGCGAGCGGCGCTGCTTGTCGTTCCACACCAGACCGGCCACCTGCTCTTCGAGCAGGCCGCGCATGCTCTGGAGCTCGCCCATCATGGTCTGCGCGAAGGCGCTCGCCGCGGCGACGTCCTGGGCCGCCGAGCCTCCCGTCGGTGCGGCGACGGGCGCTGGCCGAGGACGCGGCCGGAACGTGGGCATGTCGCCGCCGGCAAGCGCGTCCAGATCCTCCTCGGCCAACGCCACGATTTCCACGCCGTTGCCGACCGAACGGTTGGACAACACGACCGCATCGGGTCCGATTTCCTCGCGAATCTGGCGCAGTGCGTCACGGCACGTGCCCGCAAAGAATTTCCGAATCTTCACGCTTGACCTCCGATGAGTGCCGTCATTTTCACGTTGCGCGTATCAGGCACTTCCGCATACGACAAAACCTTGAGCTGCGGCAGGCTGCGGCGCAGGAAGCGCGAGAGCAGCGAACGCAGCGGATGTTGAACCAGCAATACAGCCGGCAGCCCCTGACGCTCCTGACGCGCCACAGCCGCCTGCGTCTCACGCAGCAGCGTGTCGGCGAGGCCCGGTTCGAGACCGGTGCCGCCGCCGGCGGACAGCGCCTGCGTGAGAATTCTTTCGAGACTCGCGTCGAGCCCCACGACCTCCAGGTCGCCGTTGCCCGGGAACACGCTCTGCGTGATCGCGCGCCCCAGCGACAGGCGCACCAGCGCCGTGAGATCGTGCGGGTCCTGCACGCGCGCGCCATGTTCGGCGATGGTGTCGATGACGGTGCGCATGTCACGAATCGGCACCTGCTCCTCGAGCAGGTTTTGCAGCACCTTCTGCAGCGTGGTGAGCGCGACCGTCTTCGGCACCAGGTCTTCGATGAGCTTCGGCGCGTCCTTGCCGATACGCTCGATGAGCTGCTGCACCTCCTGACGCCCCAGCAACTCGTGCGCGTGAGCATTGATTAGATGGTTCAGGTGCGTGGCCACCACCGTGCCGGCATCGACCACCGTGTAGCCGTACGCCTGCGCCTGATCGCGCTGGCCGACGTCGATCCACGTGGCCGGCAGGCCGAAGGCGGGGTCTCGCGTGGGCGTGCCCTGCAGCGGCGCGCTCACCTGACCGGGGTCGATCGCCAGCAATTGGCCCGGATACGCCTCGCCCTCGCCGATGATCACGCCCTTGAGCGTGATGCGGTACTGATTCGGGCGCAGTTCCAGGTTGTCACGTATATGCACCACCGGCGCGAGAAAACCGATCTCCTGCGCGAACTTCTTCCGGATGCCCTTGATGCGCTTGAGCAGTTCGCCGTCCTGATTGCGGTCGACGAGCGGGATCAGGCGATAGCCGACTTCGAGGCCGAGGGGATCGACCAGCGCCACGTCGTCCCACGAGGCTTCGGCGACTTCGGCCGGCGCCGTCGCGGCCGTGGGCGCCGGACGCGCCGCCTGCTGCTTGCTCGCTTCGGCGCGGCGGAACTGCCAGCGCGCGAGCGCGCCGAGGCCGAGGGCCAGCAGCAGGAAGGCGAAATGCGGCATGCCCGGGATCAGGCCCATCAGACCGAGAATGGCAGCCGTGATGCCCAGCACGCGCGGATTGCTGAACAGCTGGGAGACGACCTGCTGGCCGATGTCTTCGTCGGTGGCCACACGCGAGACGACCACGCCGGCGGCCGTCGAGATCACCAGTGCCGGGATCTGCGCGACGAGGCCGTCGCCGATGGTCAGCAGCGTGTAGTTCTTCGCCGCGGTGCCGAGGTCCAGGTTGTGCTGGACCACACCGACGATCAGGCCGCCGACGATGTTGATCACCATGATGAGCAGACCGGCGACCGCGTCGCCGCGCACGAACTTCGAGGCGCCGTCCATGGAGCCGTAGAAGTCGGCCTCCTGAGCGATCACCGCGCGGCGCTTGCGGGCTTCCTCTTCGCCGATCAGGCCGGCGTTCAGGTCGGCGTCGATGGCCATCTGCTTGCCGGGCATGGCGTCGAGGGTGAAGCGCGCCCCCACTTCCGCGATACGTCCGGCCCCCTTGGTGATCACCATGAAGTTGATCACGACCAGGATGACGAACACCACGATACCGACGGCGTAGTTGCCACCGACCAGGAAGTGGCCGAACGCCTCGATCACCTTGCCGGCGGCGTCCGGACCGGTATGGCCTTCGAGCAGCACCACGCGGGTGGACGCCACGTTCAGCGACAGGCGCAGCAGCGTGGAGAACAGCAGCACGCTCGGGAACGCCGCGAAGTCGAGCGGCTTTTGCGTGTACATGCTCACGAGCAGCACCATCACCGCCAGCGCGATGTTGAAGGTGAACAGCAGATCCAGGATGAACGGCGGCAACGGCAGGATCATCATGCCCAGAATCATGATGATCAGCACCGGCGCGGCGAGCGACTTCAGGTTGCCGCCGAGAAGCAGTTGCGACGAGCGCAGTAGCTGGTTCGCGCGAGGGTTGAGGTTCATTCGTTACACTCGTTTCGACCGGGCGCGCCGCGGCGCGGCGAGTTCGGCCGGCACCGGCAGTTCGGTCGGCGTGATCGGCGCCACGCCGCCCTCGGCACGCCAGCGGCGAAGCTGGAACACCCACGCCAGCACTTCGGCCACGGCCGTGTACAGGGTGGCCGGAATTTCGTGGCCGATCTCCACGTGCGCATGCAGCGCGCGGGCCAGCGGCGGGGCTTCGAGAATCGGGATGTTGTGCTCCACGCCCATCTCGCGAATACGCTGGGCCACCAGATCGGTGCCCTTGGCGAGCACGCGCGGCGCGCTCATGTTGTCCTTGTATTCGAGGGCGACGGCGAAGTGCGTCGGGTTCGTGACGATCACGTCGGCGCGGGGCACGTCCTGCATCATGCGGCGGCGCGCGACCTGGCGCTGCAACTGGCGGATATGCGCCTTCAGGTGCGGATCGCCTTCGTTTTCCTTGTTCTCCTGACGCACTTCCTCCTTGGTCATGCGCAGCTTCTTGTAGTGCTGCCAGAGCTGGAACGGCACGTCGATGGCCGCCACCAGCAGCAGCGACGCCACGATGAACGCGCAACACACCACGATCATCTCGCCCACGTACGGCAGCGCCGCACGCGGCGACTGCGTCATGAGGCCCATGACCGCGTCGCGATCGCGCGCGATGGCCCAGTACGCCACGGCGCCGACCAGCAGCGTCTTGGCAATCGCCTTGACCAGCTCGATGAGGCCCTGCACGGAGAACATGCGCCCGAACCCCTTGAGCGGATTCAGACGGCCGAAGTTGGGGGCGAGCGACTTGGTGGTGAAGAGCCAGCCGCCGAGCGCCATCGGCGCGAGGATCGCCGCGAGCACCAGCAGTCCGAGCAGCGGCGCAATGGTCATGAGCGCGTCGGCCCCGGAGTGGGCCGCGTTCGAGAGCATGCGATGCGTGTCGAGGGCGGTGCCGGGCTCGAACTGCATGCCGCGGCGCATGAGCTGGCCGAAGCCCTGCGAGATGCGCTCGGCCGTCATCCACAGACCGGCCACCCCGGCCGCCAGCAAGGCGAACGTGGATAGCTCGCGCGAACGCGCAACCTGTCCCTCCTCGCGCGCCTTTTCAAGGCGCCGAGGGGACGCGGGTTCCGTCTTTTCGAGATCGCTATCCTCAGCCATGCCCTATCCACAACGGGCGGACGAACCCACCCTATCGCGACCGATTATGGCCGTAACCGTCAAGTCACAAAGGGGGGAATAGAGGCGGGATTGGGCGGTATTTCGCCCGGGCGGGCGGTCGCGCGACATTGCGCCGCGCGCGAAGCGCCCCGGCTGCCGGGCGCCACGACCGTCAGAATCCGAGGCTGGCGAGCAGATCGTCGACCTGGCCCTGATCGGCAACGATGTCGGTGCGGCCTTCCTTCTTGATCTGCGGGCCGTTGAGCAGCGAGTCCTCGGCTTCCTTGCGCTTCTCGGGCGGCATGTTCTCGAGCAGCGTCTGGAGCAGATGCTTCTCGATCTCCTGCACCACTTCCATGATCTTCTTGATGACCTGCCCGGTCAGATCCTGGAAGTCCTGCGCCATCATGATTTCCGTCAGATGGGCATTGGTCGTGCGGGTGTCTTCGGGCACGCGGCGCAGATAGGTGCGCGTCTCCTGCACGAGCTTGCGGGCATCGTCGAGTTCGAGCGGCTGGTCGAACCACTTGGCCCAGCGCTCGTCGAGCGCGTTGGCGTCGCTCTCGAGGCGGTCCTGAATCGGCTTGGCCAGTTCGATGGCCGTCAGCGCGCGCACCGCCGCCTGCTCCGTCATGGTGGCGACGTAGTTCAGCCGGTCCCGCGCATCGGGAATCGCTTCGGCAGCCTGCTCCAGTTGCTTATCCAGCCCCAGCTCGCGCAGGTTGTCGCGCAACATGCGCGTCAACTGCCCGACGCGCATGAGCATGCGCTCGGCCGGATCGGCGCCGCCGGGCTCGGCCGGCCATTCAATGCTCGCCTCGTGGGTCACGGTCAGGCCCCCGTTTTTTCCATTTTCTCGAAGATCTTGCCCAGCTTTTCATCGAGGGTCGCGGCCGTGAACGGCTTGACCACATACCCGCTCGCCCCGGCCTGGGCGGCGGCGATGATGTTCTCCTTCTTCGCTTCGGCCGTGACCATCAGCACCGGCAGCTTCGAGAGGTTCGGATCGGCGCGGATCTGCTGGAGCATGGTCAGGCCATCCATGTTCGGCATGTTCCAGTCCGACACCACGAACTCGAAGTTGCCGCCGCGCAGCTTGGCCAACGCCGCCGCACCGTCTTCGGCCTCGTCCACATTGGAGAAACCGAGCTCCTTGAGCAGGTTTCGCACGATCCGGCGCATCGTCGGAAAGTCGTCGACGACCAGGAATTTCATGTTCTTGTCTACCATCATCACTCCAATTCGGCGGGCTCCGCGCGGGAGCCGGCCATATTCACGGGCAAATGCCGCCGTCACTCAGTGCCCTAAGTGTGTCCGCAAACCCACGCGAAGCATACGGCGAACAAATGCCAATTAGGGGCCAATTTGGCGCCCTACTATACCCGTTGCGTGCGTTCGCCGAATTTCGCGACCTGATGCAGCACTTTTCGGGCCATCTCGTGCAGGGGCACCACTTCTTCCGCCCCGCCCATTGCGATGGCCTCGCGCGGCATGCCGAACACGATGCAGCTCGCCTCGTCCTGCGCGAACGTGTACGCACCGGCCCGGCGCATCTCCACGAGACCGGCGGCGCCGTCGCGGCCCATGCCCGTCAGGATCACGCCGATGGCATTGCGCCCGGCGTGCACGGCCGCGGAGCGAAACAATACATCGACCGACGGCCGATGTCGATTCACCGGCGGCGCCGGGTCGAGCAGCGCCACGTAGTTCGCCCCGCTGCGCGAGAGCTGCAGGTGGGTGTCGCCGCCCGGTGCGATATACGCATGGCCCGGCAGTACCCGCTCGCCGTGTTCGGCTTCCTTCACCGTGATCCGGCACAAACCGTTCAGGCGTTGCGCGAACGACTTCGTGAAGCCGGCCGGCATGTGCTGCGTGATGAGAATCGCCGGGGCGTCCGGCGGCATCGGCACGAGCACTTCGCGAATCGCTTCCGTGCCGCCCGTCGAGGCGCCGATGATGATCAGCTTCTCGGTCGACACGAGCGGGTTGCGCAACATCGGGGCGGCCTCGACCGGCGCGGGCGCCGCGCTCTTGGGCGGGGCGCTGCGCACGCGGGCACGCGCCGCGCCGCGGATCTTGTCGGCGATCATCTCGCCGTATTCCAGCATGCCGTCACGAATGCCCAGACGCGGCTTCGTCACGAAATCCACCGCACCGAGTTCGAGTGCGCGCAGCGTGACCTCGGAGCCGCGCTCGGTCAGCGACGACACCATGAGCACCGGCATCGGGCGCAGGCGCATGAGCTTCTCGAGGAAGTCCAGGCCGTCCATGCGCGGCATTTCGACGTCGAGCGTGAGCACGTCCGGGTTGTGTTGCTTGATCAGGTCGCGCGCCACGAGCGGGTCGGGTGCGGTCGCCACTACGGTCATGTCCGGTTGTGCATTGATGATCTCGGTCATCAGACTGCGCACGAGTGCGGAATCGTCCACGCACAGGACTTTGATTGGTTCGCTCAAGCCTCCTCCATTTGTCGGTTGTCAGGCCCCGGCCGAGGCTTGGCATTTCTGGCCGGTGGCGCAAAAAGTTCTACGGAGCCCCGTACTTCGCGTGCACGCAGTCGCTGCGCGTACGCCTGTTCACGCTGGACAATCGCCGGATCGCCCCGGTCGCCCAGCTTCTTGACCATCACCCGCCCGGTGCGCGGCAAAAAGCACACCTTGCGCGGATGCGGTCCGAGCAGATCCTGCGCTGTCACGCGAATCTGCTCCATCTCGAGATACCGCAACACGAAATTCGCATTGCGGTCGCCGATATTCAGTGTCGTCATGCCCGCGAGCACCGCGCCGCCGCCGAAGACCTTGGCTTCGAGCCGCTCGCGGCGTGCGCCAAGCTTGATGAGCTCGTTGATGAGCATTTCCATCGCGTACGCGCCGTAGCGCATGGACGCCGACAGAATGCGGTCGCGCTCGCTCTCGCCATCGTCGGGCAGCATGAAGTGGTTCATGCCGCCGATGCCGGTGACGGTATCGCGTACGCACGCCGCCACGCAAGAGCCGAGCACGGTCACGAGCATGATGTCTTCCGTCGTGACGTAGTACTCCGACGGCAGCAGCTTCACCGCCTGCGTGTTGAACGCGTTGTCGAAATAGTGGTTGGTGGCGAGCGCTTCGGCCAATGGCTGTGCCATGTCAGGCTCCCCGTGCGCCCGTGCCGGCCAGCTCGTACACCGTCTGCCCGCGCAGACGGAACGCACGGCTCACATAGGTGAAGTTCTCCGAGTGCCCCGCGAAGAGCAGGCCGTCCGGTTTGAGCAGCGGCACGAAGCGCTCCAGAATGCGCGCCTGCGTGGCCTTGTCGAAATAGATCATGACGTTGCGGCAGAAGATGACGTCGAACGGCCCGCCGATCTGCCACGACGGCGCGAGCAGGTTCAGCGGCTCGAACGTCACCAGTTGCTGCAATTCCGGGCGCACCTTGATCTTGCCCGCGTTCGCGCCCGTGCCGCGCAGGAAATGCCGGCGCAACTGCTCCTGCGTGAGCTTGCCGGTCTGCTCGCCGTTGTACACGGCGGCCGAGGCGCGCGCGAGCACCTGTGTATCGACGTCGGTGGCCAGCACGCTCGCATTGGGTCGCGAGCCGAGCGTGTCGACCAGCGTCATCGCGATCGAATACGGCTCCTCGCCGGTGGACGCCGCGCAGCACCAGACCGAAATCGGCTTGGCGCGATTGCGCACGAAGTCGGCAAGCAGGGGGAAGTGATGCGATTCGCGGAAGAACGATGTGAGATTCGTGGTCAGCGCATTGGTGAACGACTCCCACTCGGCGTCGCCCGTGTCGGCCTCGAGCATGTCGAGGTATTCGGTGAAGCTCGTCATGCCCAGCGCGCGCAGACGCCGCGCGATGCGGCTGTACACCATCTCGCGCTTGTGCTCGGCCAGCGCAATCCCGGCGCGCTGGTAGATCAGGTTGCGGATACGGCCGAAGTCGGCCAGCGAGAAGGCGAAGTCGCGCTCGCCCGCGAGGGCGGCACCGCTCGCGCGCGCGAAATCCGCGCTGCGCGAACCGGCGTCGCCATCGGGGCTGCCAGCCCCACGGCGCGTCAGATGCGAAGAGTTGCGCGAATCAGTCATGGTTTCTCACTTTGGTACAGCTTGGGTCATTCACTTCGATCTTGGCTTCGTTTCCAGCTTCATTGCCGGTTTCACGCCGCCCGAGCCAGCGGCCGTGGCGACGATTCGCGATGCCCTGCCCCGACCGAATGGAGCGCCGCCGCGCTTGCACCGTTTCCACCGCTCGTCTGGAACACCGATACCGCCGCACGCAGCTCATGCGCCTGCGATTCGAGCGAGCCGGCCGCCGCCGCGGCCTCTTCCACCAGCGCCGCGTTCTGCTGCGTCACCTCATCCATTTGCGCGACTGCACGATTGACCTGCTCGATGCCGCCCGACTGTTCCGCCGAGGCGGCCGATATCTCGCCCATGATGTCGGTGACGCGTTTGACCGCCTGCACGATCTCGCCCATCGTCTGACGCTGTTGCGCCACGAGGGCGGTGCCGTCCTGCACGCGGCGCGCCGAATCCTCGATCAGCGCCTTGATTTCCTTGGCGGCCGACGCGCTGCGCTGCGCCAACGTGCGCACTTCGCCCGCCACCACGGCGAAACCACGGCCCTGCTCGCCGGCGCGCGCGGCTTCCACCGCGGCATTCAGCGCGAGGATGTTGGTCTGGAAGGCGATGCCGTCGATCACGCCGATGATGTCGACGATCTTGTTCGAGCTGGCGGAAATGCCGTCCATGGTCTCGCCGACCTGGCTGGACACTTCGCCGCCGCGCGTGGCGATATCCGACGCGTTGACCGCCAACTGGCTGGCCTGACGCGCGTTGTCCGCGTTCTGCTTGACGGTCGCGGTGAGCTGTTCCATCGACGAGGCGGTCTGCTCCAGCGACGCCGCCTGCTGTTCGGTGCGCGCTGACAGATCCGTGTTGCCCGCCGCGATCTGCTGCGCGGCGGTCGTGATGGACTCGGTGCCCTGACGGATTTGCCCGATGGTCCCGGCCAGCGTGCTCTGCATGCGCTGCATCGCGAAGAGCAAGCTGGTGGTGTCGCCCGGCGTCACGTTCACGTGGCTTTGCAGATCGCCCGAAGCGATGCGTCGTGCGATGTCCGCCGCGTATTCGGGCTCGCCGCCGAGGCTGCGCTGCACGTTGCGAATGATCGTCATCATGGCCGCCGTGACGATGGCACCGATGATCAACAGCGCGATGCCGAGGCGGAGCAGCGTGCTGTAGAACGATTCGTTGATGTCCTGCACATAGACGCCGCTCATCAGCCCCCAGTCCCACGGCGCGAAGTACTTCACGAACGAGATTTTCGCGAGCTGCTCCTCGCTGCCGGCCTTGCGTCCGTAGTACTCGACGAACCCCGTGCCCTTCTCCTTGGCCAGGCGCGACATCTCGACGAAAATCAGTTTGCCTTTCGAGTCCTTGTAGTTGGAGACGTCCTTGTTGACCAGATCCGCGAGCGTCGGATGCATGAGCACGACCGGCTTCGAATCGAAGATGACGAGATAGCCGCTGTCGCCGTAGCGCATCGCCTTCAGACTCGCCATGGCCCGCTGCTTCGCCTCTTCGACGCTCATCTTGCCCGCGGCGGCCTGCGCCGCGTAGTCCTGCACGATGCCGTCGGCGGTGGTGACGATGTCCTGCACGGCCGTGCGGCGCTCGGAGAGCACCGTGCCGCGCTCGTGCCAGGCGGCCCAGCCGCCGAGGAACAACAGACCCAGCCACATCAGCGCGAGCGCGGACCAGAGTTTTGCCTTGAGACTCAACTGCATCATGATGCGACGCCTCCACTACCAGCCCATCGCGGCACTTCTGTGCAGTGCGCGCGACGGCTTTGTCTTACCCAGTGTTGCCACTTGCCGACACGCGCCTCACCCGGGTGGGCAAGGCGCGTGCACCGTTCCTGTAGGTTGTTGCCGACGTTCTCTCGACGGCGGATGCAACGTATTGCCCGATCAGAAGGTTTCCCAGTCGCCGTTCGCGTCGTCCGTGCCCGTACGGCCGCTCGCCGCCGGGGCGGCTGCCACGGCCGTCGGCGCGGGCCTGCGCAGCGGTGCCGGTGCCGGCGCCGCCTTGGGGGTCGGCGCGGCTGCCGGGGCTGACGATGCGGCAGGCGCCGCGACCTTCTTTGCTGCCGAGCGTGCCACCGGCTTGGCCGCCGGCAGGGTCGGGGCCGCCGCATGGCTTATCGCCGCCTGACTGCCGTCGAGCCGGAATACGCTGACCACCGACTTCAGGCGATTGGCCTGCTCTTCGAGCGAACCGGCCGCCGCGGCCGCTTCTTCCACCAGCGCCGCGTTCTGCTGCGTGACTTCGTCCATCTGCGTCACGGCGCGGTTGACCTGTTCGATGCCGCCCGACTGCTCTGCCGAGGCCGCCGAGATCTCGCCCATGATGTCGGTCACGCGCTTGACCGCCTGCACGATCTCTTCCATCGTCTGACCGGCTTGCTCCACCAGTGCCGAGCCATCCTGCACCTTGTGGGCGGAGTCCTCGATCAACTCCTTGATTTCCTTGGCCGCCGCCGCGCTGCGCTGCGCGAGCGTGCGCACTTCGCCGGCCACCACCGCGAAGCCGCGACCCTGTTCGCCGGCGCGCGCCGCTTCCACCGCCGCGTTCAGCGCGAGGATGTTGGTCTGGAAGGCGATGCCGTCGATCACGCTGATGATGTCGACGATCTTGTTGGAGCTCGTGGAGATGCCGTTCATCGTGCCGACCACGCGGCCGACGACATCGCCGCCGCGTGCGGCGATCTCCGACGCGTTGACCGCCAGTTGGCTGGCCTGACGTGCGTTGTCCGCGTTCTGCTTGACGGTCGCTGTGAGCTGCTCCATCGACGACGCCGTCTCTTCGAGCGATGCGGCCTGCTGTTCGGTGCGAGCCGACAGGTCGGTGTTGCCCGCGGCGATCTGCTGCGCGGCCGTCGTGATGGACTCGGTGCCCGAGCGGACTTCCGCCACGGTGCGCACGAGGCTGTCCTGCATGTGCCTCACGCCCTTGAAGAGACGTCCCGTCTCGGTCTCGTTCCACACGTCGATGCGTTGCGTGAGGTCGCCGGCGGCGATCTTCTCGAAGTGGCGGATGGCGTCGTCGATCGGGCCGACGATGGCGCGCGTGAGCGTGATCTGCGTGATGATGCCGACGATCAGACCGACGACCAGGCCGATGCCGACCAACCACATCACCAAGGTGTAGCGTTCCTGCGCTGCGAGGTAGCGTTCTTCGGCGTTCTTCACCTGCAGATCGGCCAGCGCGGTCATCGCCTTGTTGTAGTCGCCGAACAGACGCGGCACGTCCATCACCGTCTTGGCGTGGAAGTCGGGGATGTCGCCCGATTCGATCGCCTTCAGCGCAGGCAGGATGCCGTCGTTCACGACCTTGGCGCGCGCGGCGATAACGCTGTCGGCGAGCGGCTTCTCGCCGTCGCTCATGGGCAGCGCGGCGTATTTCGCCCAGGCGTCGTCGGCCTTCTTGAGATTGTTGCGTACGTTTTCGATCGCTGTCTTGATTTCGGTCGGATCGGCGATGAATTCGATGCGCGAGAGCGTTACCCGCGCCGACAGCGTGGACATCGTCGTCTGGGCGAGCGAGCGCGACGACGCCATGTCGTTCGAATAGATATCCTGCAACGATGCATTGCTCTGTCGCAACGACAGGAGACCGACTGCGGCGCCCACGACCAGCAGCACCATGAAGAGCCCGAGCGCCAGCGTCAGCCGCGCCCGGATGGTGACATTCTTAAACATAACGACCTCTACCCCGTGAAGGCCGGCATGCCGCCGGCGTACCCATCCCAATCATCGAAACGTCAAAACTCTTCCCAGTCGCCCGGGTCGCTTGACGACGTGCCCGTCGTGCCGCCCGTCGTGCCGCCCGTCGTGCCGCCCGTCGTGCCGCCCGCCGGCGCCTTGCCGCGGCGTGCCGCCAATTGCAGGACCTGCGCATCTTCCTGTGCCGCGGCGTTGGCCGGGGCCTGCGCAACGGCGGCTTGCGGGCGACGCGTCGCCGTGCGTGCCGCACCACCGCCGGCGCTCGCGCGAGCCGGCGCCGCGCTCACTGCAGACGCCGCACCCGCGCGCGCCGATGCGACAGAGCTCGCCGATGCAGTAGACGTCGCCGCGGACTTGTGCAGCACCGCCGTGCTGCGCGCATTGGCGGCCTGCCGCGCGTCGCCCACGCGGAATACCGAGACAGCATCGCGCAGACGATGGGCCTGCTCTTCGAGCGAGCCGGCGGCCGCAGCCGCTTCTTCCACCAGCGCCGCGTTCTGCTGCGTGACTTCGTCCATCTGCGTCACGGCGCGGTTGACCTGCTCGATGCCGCTCGACTGCTCTGCCGAGGCCGCCGAGATCTCGCCCATGATGTCGGTGACGCGCTGCACGGCCTGCACGATCTCGTCCATCGTCCGACCGGCTTGCGCCACCAGCGCCGAGCCGTTCTCCACGCGCCCGACCGAGTCTTCGATGAGCACCTTGATTTCCTTGGCCGCCGCCGCGCTGCGTTGTGCGAGCGTGCGCACTTCGCCGGCCACCACCGCGAAACCGCGACCCTGTTCGCCCGCGCGCGCCGCTTCGACCGCGGCGTTCAGCGCCAGGATGTTGGTCTGGAACGCGATGCCTTCGATCACGCTGATGATGTCGACGATCTTGTGCGAGCTCGTCGAGATGCCCTGCATCGTGTCGACGACGTTGCCCACCACCTGACCGCCGCGCGCGGCGATCTCCGAGGCGTTGACCGCGAGCGTGCTCGCCTGCTTGGCGTTGTCCGCGTTCTGCTTGACGGTCGCGGTGAGCTGTTCCATCGATGAAGCGGTCTGCTCCAGCGACGCGGCCTGCTGTTCGGTGCGCGCTGACAGATCCGTGTTGCCCGCCGCGATCTCGCGCGACGCCACGTTGATCGATTCGATGCCCTCGCGCACATCGGAGACGATGGACAGCAGGCTGTTCTTCATGACCGTCAGGCCAAAGAGCAGTTGTCCGATTTCGTCGTTGCCGGTGCTCTCCGTCCTGCCCGTCAGGTCGCCCGCGGCGATCTGCTTGGACATCGACAGCGCCACGCGCAGCGGATGGTTGATCGCGCGGCGCAGAATGCCGCCGAGCACGAACAGCACGACGATGCCGCCCACCACCGCCACGGCCGTGAGCGCGCGCACCAGCGTGTGTTCCTTCTGCGACTGCTGATACAGTTCGGTGGCCTGCGTGAGCTCCAGGCGCGTGAGCACGTTGAGCTCGTCGCGCATCGGGCCATAGGCCGGCTTCACCTTCTCGAGATACGTCTGCTGCGCGCCTTCGGCCGAGCCGGCCTTGAGCATCTCGACGGTCTGCTGAAGGCCGTCGGTGGTAAAGCGCTGACGAATGACGTTGAAGCGCTCGGCCTGCGCCTGCGTGGCCGGGTCGACCGACTTCATATACTCGGCCCACTGACGATTGATGTCGTCGAAGCTCCCCGCGATCTCGTCGCCCGCGCGCTTCATGGCGTCCAGGTTGGGGTTGCCCACGGCTTCGGCCACGAGCAGCACGTCGCGATCGAGCTTCTGGCCGATGACGCCGAGCGTGCTCACCGGCACCATGCCGTTCTGGTAGACGTGCAGCAGCTTCTCGTTGCTGCTCGACATGCCCCACATGCCCAGACCGCCCACCGCGGCGAGCAGGATCGTGCCGAGCACGATGATGCCCGTGAGCCGCGCGCGCAGCGTATCCAGACGGATCCGGCGCAACAACGCCGCAATGCCGCCGCGCTCGACGCGGCCGCCGCGAATGCGCAGATTGCCGGCCTGTCCGTTACGGAAACGCGCGTAGATCGCCTCGGCCTCGGCGGTCGCGCCCGCGGCCGGACGTACGCGCACCGACGTATAGCCCACGACCGCGTCGTTTTCCAGCGTCGGCGTGACGGTGGCGAGTACCCAGTAGTAGTCGCCGTTCTTGCGGCGGTTCTTGACCAGCCCCGTCCACGTATCGCCGCGCTTGATCGTCTCCCACAAATCACCGAACGCCTCGGGCGGCATGTCCGGATGGCGCACGATATTGTGCGGCGCGCCCAGCAATTCATCACGCGTATAGCCGCTCACCTCCACGAATGCGGGGTTGGCGTACGTGATCCGTCCCTTCAGATCCGTTCGCGAGATCAGGTACTGATGCTCGTCGATGACGAATTCGTTCTGGGTGACGGGCTGGTTGTCGCGCACGTGCTCGGTCTCCGGGGTCGTGGGGTGGATGGGTTATGTCTGTAGGATCGGTCGCGGGTGTCTCGGCCCGTCTGTCGGATCTCGCTCGGGTTCAGCTCGTCAGACGCTCGATGAGCGCCATGTCGGCACTGGTCATCAGCTTCTCGATGTCCATCAGGATCAGCATGCGGCCTTCGACCGTGCCCAGGCCCGTGATGTACTCGGTGGCCAGTTGCGCGCCGAACTCGGGCGCCGGCTTGATCTCGCCGCGTGCGAGCGTGAGCACGTCGGACACGCCGTCGACGACCATGCCGACCACGCGACCCGCCACGTTCAGGATGATCACCACGGTCTGCGTGTCGTACTCGACGCGACCCAGGCGGAACTTGATGCGCATGTCCACGATCGGCACGATGATGCCGCGCAGGTTGATCACGCCCTTGATGAAGTCCGGCGCGTTCGCGATGCGCGTGACCGCGTCGTAGCCGCGAATTTCCTGCACCTTCAGGATGTCGATGCCGTATTCCTCTTCACCGAGCGTGAAGACCAGAAATTCGTGACCGTCGCCATCGGTCTGCATGGCGCCGCCCTGGCGCGACACGGCCTGCTCTTGCGAAAGGTTGTCCATCTAACGCGTCTCCGACTTCAGTTGAAGATGGTGGCAGCGGCCGAGCGCTGGCCGCGCTGGAGCGCCGCCACGTCGACGATCAATGCCACACTGCCGTCGCCCATGATGGTGGCGGCGGAAATACCGTGAATACGGCGGTAATTGGTTTCGAGGTTCTTCACCACGACCTGCTGCTGCCCCACCAGCTCGTCGACGAGCAGCGCGAAGCGCCGGCCTTCGGCCTGAAGGATCACGATGATGCCCTGCGTCGGATCGAGACGAGCATCAGGCACGTCGAACGCGCGGTACAGCTCCACGAGCGGCAGGTACTCGCCGCGCACCAGCACGACCTGGCCCTCGCCGGTCACGGCGCGAATGTCGTCGCGGCGCGGTTGCAGCGACTCCATCACGAAGTTCAGCGGCAGGATGAAGATCTCCGGACCGACCTTGACGGACATGCCGTCGAGAATCGCCAGCGTGAGCGGCAGGACGATGCGGATCGTCGTGCCCTTGCCGCGCGAGGACAGAATCTCCACGTGCCCGCCCATCTGCTGGATGTTCCGCTTGACGACGTCCATGCCCACACCGCGGCCCGACACGTCGGTCACCGCTTCGGCGGTCGAAAAACCCGGCGCGAAGATCAACTGCCAGACTTCCTCGTCCGTCATCGAGTCGGACACGTTCATGCCCTGCTGCTGCGCCTTGGCAAGAATCTTCTCGCGACGCAGACCGGCGCCGTCGTCGCTCACTTCGATGACGATGTTGCCGCCCTGATGCGCGGCGGAGAGCACGAGCTGGCCGACCGGGTCCTTGCCCGACGCCAGACGCGCCTCGGACGTTTCGATGCCGTGGTCGAGACTGTTGCGCACGAGGTGCGTGAGCGGATCGATGATGCGCTCGATCAGGCTCTTGTCGAGTTCGGTCGCCTGACCGAACGTGACGAGTTCGATCTGCTTGCCGAGCTTGCCCGCGAGATCGCGCACGAGACGCGGGAAACGCGAGAACACGTAGTCCATCGGCATCATGCGGATGGACATCACGGCCTCCTGCAGATCGCGCGCGTTGCGCTCGAGCTGGCCCATGCCGTTGAACAGGCGGTCGTGGAGCATCGGGTCGAGGCTGCTGGCCGTCTGCGCGAGCATGGCCTGCGTGATCACCAGTTCGCCCACGAGGTTGATGAGCTGGTCGACCTTCTCCACGCCCACGCGAATCGAGCTGTTTTCGTGACCCGCGTTGCCGCCCGCGGCGGGGGCGGCGGCGCGCTTCTCGGGCGGATGCTGGGCACCGCCGCCATTGCCGGCGGAAGCACCGGCTTGCGGCGCCGGTGCGGCAGGCGGCACGACGATCGGCTCGGCGGCCGGCGGCGGCACCGGCGCGGTGGCGACCGGTTCGGCGGCGGGCACTTCGATCGGCGCGGCAGCGGCCGGGACCTGCTCGGAAATTTCGGCCGTCGATGCCGGTGCGGCCGATGCGGCCGGTGCAACCGGTGCTTCGACCGGTGTGGCCGCCGCCGCGGCGGCGGCGTCCTGCACGTCGATCTGCGACGGCTCGATCACGAAACAGCACACGGCGAGGATGTCGTCGGCGCCGCACGTCGTGTCGAGCCACAGATGCAGCACGTCGCCGCTGGAATGACGGCCCGCAACCTGTCCGAGGTTGCCCAGTTCCTCCGCGAGCAGCGTCTGGTCCTTCTCGGCCACACCGGTGAGCGTGACTTTCAGGCGGGTCTGGCCGGCGGGCACGGCGCTCGTCGGCGCGCCGCTCGCGTCCACGGCCGGCTCGGCGGCCGGTGCCGCGGATGCAGTGGATGCAGCAGGCGCTGCCGGTGCGGCCGCGGGCGTCGCGGCGGCTGCCGGCGCGCTGCTGTCTTCGGCCGCGAGTTGCTGGAGCACCGCGCAGATGCGCGTCATCGCCTCGACGTCGGGTTCACTGGAGGCGCGGTAGGCATTCAACTGTTGATGCAACACGTCTTTGGTTTCCAGGAAGGTGTCGACCATCTCGGTGCGCAACTTCAACTCGCCGCGACGCGCGCGATCGAGCAGGTTTTCCAGCAGGTGAGTGGTCTCGGTGAGCGCGGTGAAGCCGAACGTGGCGGCGCCGCCCTTGATCGAGTGCGCCGCGCGGAAGATCGCGTTGAGCTGCTCGTTGTCGGGCGCGTTGACGTCGAGCGCCAACAGGAGGTGCTCCATTTCGGCGAGCAACTCTTCGGCTTCATCGAAAAAGGTCTGGTAGAACTGGGTGATATCCACCGGTTTCCTCGTCCTAACTTGGTTGTGCCATCGACGCTCTCGTCAAGCGCCGTCGCCGACGAGCGAGCCCACCACGTCGACCAATGCCTCGGGATCGACCGGCTTGATCAGCCAGCCGCTGGCGCCCGCTTCGCGGGCGGCCGTCTTGTAGGCGCCGTCGACTTCGGTCGTGAGCACCAGAATGGGGGTCTGGGCAAACGCGTCGAGCTCGCGCAGCGCGCGAATGAGCGACAGGCCGTCCATGCCGGGCATGTGTTGATCGGTGAGCACCAGATCGAACGTGGCATTGGACGCCAGCGCCAGCGCTTCCTGACCGTCGCGCGCGGTCGTCACGGCGTAGCCGGCTTCATCGAGCGTGGCCGCCAGGATCTGACGCATCGACGCGGAATCGTCGACGGCGAGAATCGTGTTGCGCAGTGCCTGCATGCGTCTCCTCTTGTCGGTTATCGTGCACCCGTTCCAGCCGAACCCGCCGGCCCGGCCGGAGGCGTGGGCGGCGCGGGCACGGCCGGCGCCGTGGGCAACGTGAGCGGCTCGCCGCCCAGCGCCGCGTTGACGGCGTTCGCGCCCGCACCGCGTGCGTTCGCGGCGTCGATCGTCGGTTGATCGCCTTCGTGCTTGACCGACTGCTCGGCGCGGCGGTTGAGCACGATGATGCTGATGCGGCGGTTGATCGGGTTGTAGGCGTCGTCGCGATCGAGCGGCACGGTCGAAGCGAGTCCCACGACGCGCAGCACCTTCTCGCCGTCCAGTCCGCCCGCGATCAACTCGCGGCGCGAGGCGTTCGCGCGGTCGGCGGACAGTTCCCAGTTGCTGTAGCTCTTGTCGCCCTGCGCGTAGGCCGTGGCGTCGGTGTGACCGGATAGGCTGATGCGGTTGGGCACATCGTTGAGCGACTTGCCGATCTCGCGCAGGATGTCGCGCATGTACGGCTGCACCTGTGCGCTCGCGTTGGCGAACATCGGCCGGTTCTGATCGTCCACGATCTGGATGCGCAGACCTTCGGTCGTCACGTCGATGAGCAACTGCTTGCGGAATTGCCGCAGCGTCGGATTATTCTCGATGGCTTTTTCGATGCGCGCCTTGAGTTCGCGCAAACGTGCCGCATCGGCGCGCTCGGCCAGCTCGGTCGTCGTGGCCTGACGCGAGCGGACCTGATCGCCGCGCGACTTCTGCCCGTCGGTGCGCGTGGTGTCGGCGCCGCCGCCCGGGATCACGCCGGCGTTGTCCGCCGCATTGCGTCCGCCCGTGAGCGCAACCTTCAGCGGCGTGCGGAAGTATTCGGCAATGCCCGCCAGTTCCTTGCTGCTCACGGAGCTGAGCAGCCACATCAGCAGGAAGAACGCCATCATGGCCGTCATGAAGTCGGCGTAGGCAATCTTCCACGCCCCGCCGTGGTGGCCGTGCCCGCCGGCTTTGCGGCGCTTGACGATGATGGGCCGCTCTTCTTTCTCGCTCATTGCTGCCGCCCGTCAACGTGCCTTGACCTGTCGCACGTGCTCTTCGAGCTCGGCGAACGACGGACGTACCGTGGAGTACAGCACCTTGCGGCCGAATTCGACCGACAGCGCCGGCGCATAGCCGTTCAGGCTGGCGAGCAGCGTGACCTTGATGCACTCGTAAAGCTTCACCGACTCGTTGATGCGGTGTTCGATGAGCTGCGCCAGTGGCGAAATGAAGCCATAGGCGAGCAGAATGCCGAGGAACGTGCCCACCAGCGCCTGGGCGATCAGCGCCCCCAGCACGGCCGGCGGCTGGTCGGCCGACGCCATGGTGTGCACCACGCCCATCACGGCGGCCACGATACCGAAGGCCGGCATGGCGTCGCCGGTCTTCTGCAGGCAGTGCGCGGGCACTTCACCCTCGTGGCGGTACGTCTCGATCTCGTGATCCATCAGGTTCTCGATCTCGAACGCGTTCATGTTGCCGCTGACCATCAGGCGCAGATAGTCGGTGAGGAATTCCATGATGCGCGGCTCGCCGAGAATGCGCGGGTATTGCGAGAACACCGGGCTCGACGCCGGGTCTTCCACGTCCCCTTCGATGGCGAGCATGCCGTCCTTGCGCGCCTTGGCGAGCAGCACGTACAGGAGCGCCATGAGCTCCATGTACAGCTCTTTGGTGTATTTCGAGCCCTTGAACAGCATCGGCAAGGCTTTCATCGTCGCCTTGATCGCCTTGCTGTTGTTGCCCACGACAAACGAGCCGACGCCCGCGCCACCGATGATCAGCAGCTCGGTCGGCTGAAACAGCGCGCCCAAGTGGCCCCCGCCAATGACGAAGCCGCCAAA
Organism: Pandoraea pulmonicola; assembly: GCF_000815105.2. Lineage (NCBI taxonomy): Bacteria > Pseudomonadati > Pseudomonadota > Betaproteobacteria > Burkholderiales > Burkholderiaceae > Pandoraea > Pandoraea pulmonicola. The sequence continues at coordinate 5,771,201 of NZ_CP010310.2, forward strand.
GACCGATGCCAGAACGATGATGTAACCAATGACGACAAGCACTGCCGGATACCTCTCGCAAAAATACGTCTACGGAAAATTGTCCTTCCTGTTCAGAGGGCTTAACGGCAGACACGCAGGGAAACTGTAGGGGGACGCGACCTCGTGATGTGGCCGCCGTCAGGCGGCGAGCGGGGAAATATCGCCGTCCGTCGCGGGCGAAGCGGCGGCGGGCGCGAGATCGGCGGCATGCGCGTGTTTCGCCTTGCGCGTCTTCCCGGCGCGCGAGGGCGGTGCGCACAGGCCGCAAACGTACTGGCCATGCGGTTCGTGCGCGTGCGTGACGAAATGGCCGCCGCAACGCGTGCACGGCGTCATCTGCAGCATCTTGCTGTCGAAGAAGCGCACGAGCGTCCACGCCCGTGTAAACCCGAGCACCGCTTCCCAGCCATGCAATTCCACGTGTTCCAGGTACAGGCGATACGCCTTGACGATGGCTTCGATGCCCTGGCAACCGCCGTACTGCACGAGATGGCGGTGAATGTTGTGGAAAAGCGACGAGTGGATGTTCGGCAGCCACGTCACGAACCAGTCGGTCGAGAACGGCAGCATGCCCTTGGGCGGCGAAGCGCCCTTGAGTTCTTTGTAGAGTTTGATGAGCCGGTCGCGGCTCAGGCTCGTTTCCGCTTCCAGCAACTGGAGGCGGGCGCCGAGTTCGATCAGTTCGATGGCCAGTTGAATCTCGCGGGCCTCGAGAACGACGCTTTTGGTACGCATATACAGGCTTCCTGGCTCGTCACGCGAAGCGCCGCCTTCGGGCGGCGCAATGTGTGTCGCGTGCTTTAGCCGATCTGTTCGACGGGTTGGCCCGCCAGCAGGATCGAGGCGTGCGACTGCTGCATACCCACGTCTTTTGCGCCATGCGTGAGGCTCGAGAGAATCACGTGGTCGTCGAATCGAAATCGGCACAGGAGCTGGTTCGACCCCGCGAATTTGACGAGTTGAGCCAGAGTGAGACTGCCGAGCACGTCGGCAAGCTGATCGCTGATGCCCAGGCGGAACATTGCCGCGGCGCGATCCTCGCGGATCAGGCGCTGAGCCAGTACAAGGTAGGAGAGATTCAACTCGCGAATCTCATTCAGTGTTTCGCTGTTTCGCATGCGGCCCCCCGGCGCAATGGATGATCTGGCGGTACTACTGGTTTTACCCTCCGCATTGTGGATAAAGGCGAAAGATAAAGAAATCGGAGAAAAACTACGGGAAATGATGAGAAAAGCGGAAGTTTTTTGTAGGAGTTTTTCCTACACGATGGGGACGTGCGTCCCCTGCGATGCGTCTGGAGGAGACGATCGATGGCGGGAGGATGACAACTTCACGAAAGCGTCACGAAGCTGCGCTTTACTACCTGACTGTATTTCGGCGGGCTACCGTCGAACTTTAGTCGTCCTGGCGAAAATACTTGGGGGGCTTTTCGCCGGGACATCTGAAGCGTACTTTGCCAATCGAGCGGACACCGTAACAGCGCAATTACAAACTGTTACAGTCGGATGTCATACGCCAAATTCCTGATTTGGAAGGAAAGTTCCGGCTTCGGTTCCCGGGTTTTCGGGAAATCGTCGTCAGGCTGCGCCGGCGGCCGGCGGCAAGGCCGAGCCCGCGCGGCGAATGAGCACGGTGTGCAGGCACCACGACAGGACACCGCACACGGCGATGACGGCAGCCATCGGCACGGCCGAGCGGGCGTGCAACAGGCCGACCGCCGCACCGGCGCCGGACGCCGCAACAAACTGCAGCGCACCGAGCAGTGCCGCAGCCGCGCCAGCGCGTTGGTGCTGGCGGTTGAGCGCTTCCGCGATGGCGTTCGGCTGCGAGAAACCGAGACTCGTCACGAAGGCGAAGAGCGGCACCATCAGACCGGGCAGCCCGCCTATGCGCAGCGCCGCCACACACAACATCAACAAGCCCAGGATGGCCACCAGATTGTTGGTCCGCCGCAATACGTCGGCCGGCCGGCGGGTGCGCAGCAGATGCGCGTTGATCTGCGAACCCCCGATGATGCCGCACGCATTGATCCCGAAGAGCCAGCCATAGTTCGCCGGATCGACGCCATAGAGATTGATGAAGACGAACGGCGATCCAGTGATGTAGGCAAACATGCCGGCCTGCGCGACGCCACCCGCCAGCGCGTTGCCCATGAATTCGCGGTCGCACAGCAGGACGCCATAGTTGTGCCATGCCGTCGCGAGCCAGTTGCGGGCCTGTCGGGCCGCCGCGCGTGTCTCCGGCAGCCAGTAGACCGACATGGCGAAGCAGACCGCGCCGAACGCCGTCAGTCCCCAGAAGATCCAGCGCCAGCTGACGACGAGCAGCAGTTGTCCGCCGGCGAGCGGCGCGAGGATGGGCGCCGCCCCCATGATCAGCGTCATGCGCGAGAGCACGCGCGCCACGGTGCTCGTGTCGAACAGATCGCGCGCCATGGCACGGGCGATCACGAAGCACGCACAGCCGCCGAGCGCCTGGACGAAGCGGCAGACGATCAGCGTTTCGATGTTGAGCGCCAGCGCGCAACCGGCCGAGGCGAGCGTGTAGAGCGCGAGGCCGGCGTAGAGCGGGCGCTTGCGGCCGAACCGGTCGGCGAGCGGCCCATGCAACAGTTGCCCCAGACCCAGCCCAATGAAGAACGACGCGAGTGTGAACTGCGCCGCGGCGTCCGTCGTATTCAGTTCGCGCGCAATCGCCGGCAATGCGGGCAGATACATGTCGATCGACAGCGAGCCGATGGCCGACAGAATGCCGAGTACGAAGACGGTGCGGAAATAGCGGGCGGACATGGCGCGAAACCCAGGGTAATCGCGAATGATACGGTATTGTCCCCGGTTTCGCCCAAAACTTGAGCAACGGGAGACCGGTCGCGCCGATCTCCTGCCGCCGTCGGCGTCAGGCCGTCTTCGCTTCCGACAGTCCCAGCGACTCGACCATCTGCTCGCGCATGATGAACTTCTGCACCTTGCCCGTGACCGTCATCGGCATGTCGTCGACGAAGCGGATGTAGCGCGGAATCTTGTAGTGTGCGATCTGATCCTTGCAGAACGCGCGGATGTCGTCTTCCGTGGCCGTCTGCCCTGGCTTGAGGACGATCCACGCGCACACTTCCTCGCCATACTTCGCGTCGGGCACCCCGAATACCTGCACGGCCTGCACCTTTGGATGGCGGAACAGGAATTCCTCGATCTCGCGCGGGTAGATGTTCTCGCCGCCGCGGATGAGCATGTCCTTCACACGGCCGACGATGTTGCAATAACCCTCCTCGTCCAGCGTGGCGAGGTCGCCCGTATGCATCCAGCCGTCGCGAATGGCGTCGCGCGTGCGCGGCTCGTCGTCCCAATAGCCCTGCATCACCGAGTATCCCTTGGTGCACAACTCGCCCTTCTCGCCGACCGGTACGATTTCGCCCGCGGCGTCGACGAGCTTGACCTCGAGGTGCGGCTGCACGCGCCCGACGGTGGTCACGCGCTTTTCGAGCGGGTCGGTCGTCGTGGTCTGGAACGATACGGGGCTCGTCTCCGTCATGCCGTACGCGATCGTCACCTCGCTCATGTGCATTTCGTTGATCACGCGCTTCATCGTCTCGATCGGGCACGGCGAACCGGCCATGATGCCCGTGCGAAGCGTGTCGAAATGGTAGTTGGCGAAGTCCGGGTGATCGAGCTGGGCGATGAACATGGTCGGCACGCCATGCAGCGCGGTGCAGCCCTCCTCCGAGACCGCCGCCATGGTTGCCTTCGGATCGAAGGCTTCGCCCGGGAACACCATCGTCGCCCCCGTGGAGACGCAGGCCAGCACCGCCAGCACCATGCCGAAGCAGTGGTAGAACGGCACCGGAATGCACAGGCTGTCGTGTTCGGAGAAGCGCATCGCCATGGCGATGAAGCGCCCGTTGTTGACGATGTTGTGGTGCGTGAGCGTGGCGCCCTTCGGACTGCCCGTCGTGCCGCTCGTGAACTGGATGTTGATCGGGTCGAAGCAGTCGAGGCCCTCGGAGAGGGCGTGCAGCGCAGCGAGATCGGCGTCGGCGCCGAGCATGACCACGTCGCTGAAATTCATCATGCCGGGGGTGATGTCGGCACCCATGCGGATGATGGTGCGCAACGTCGGCAGTTTTTCGGATTGAAGCTGCCCGGGCGCGCACCGCGCGAGTTCGGGCGCGAGCGTGCCGAGCATGTCGAGATAGCGCGACGTCTTGAACGACTCCGCCGCCACCAGCGCCTTGCAGCCCACCTTGTTGATCGCGTACTCGAGCTCGGCGAGGCGATACGCCGGGTTGATGTTCACGAGAATCAGGCCCACGCGTGCGGTGGCGAATTGCGTCACCAGCCATTCCACGCGGTTGGGCGACCAGATGCCCACGCGATCGCCCTTCTTCAGTCCGAGCGAGATCAGCCCGGCCGCGAACGTATCCACATGCGCAATAAACTCGCGCCAGGTCCAGTCCACACCCTGCTCGCGGAACACCACCGCCTGCCGCTCGGGAAACCTGGCCGCCGTCTCGGCGAGCAATCCGAATACCGTCAACGTCGAGAGCGGCACATCGGTGTCGCCCTTCACATAAGACAATCCATTACGAGGTACAACGCCCGCACCTTCCCGGCTTTCCATGCTTGTGTCTCCTGAAGCAATGCTGAAGTGGCGAAATGCTGTCGCGCGACGCCCATGCCAGTGGTCAGCCCGTCCGTCGTTGTCTCGAACGATGACGGACTCGACTCCATAACAATAGCGCGTCGAACTGAGTTGACGTTTACGTTAACGTAAATTGCGTGACCTCACGAGTGGGGATGGCCCTGAGTCGCGTTCCGCGGGTTGAAAAACAAATCTATGGTCACCCCCATTTTTGCAAGACTGATTTGATGCAGTGTTTGGCTTGCCTAAATCTATCCGGCGTCGATGTGGGGAGTTTCTCCCCGCGCCACGATGAGAGTCGCGCCTGACACTCCTAAAAAGCCCCTCGGCTTCAAGAGCCAATTGTTTTATCAGGTTGTTCGTCAGGCCGGTGTGCCGTTCACGTCATCCAATTTCAGTCGTCGCAAAACCAGGTGGGTGTTTCTCGGAAAATAGTTAGGGAGTAGGCGCTCAAGTTGGCATGGCGCTCGGCCTCGCATCGAATATCGTGTTGTGTGTGGCCAGCGCCCATGCGGTTCGTGCCAGCTTGTTCGCTAGCGCACAGGCCACTACGTTCGAATGCCTACGTGTGAGCATCGCGCGCACCCAGTCGGCGAGGCGGCCTGTCTGACGTTCCAGCCGCTGCATATATGCTCGGGCGCACTGCACTAACAAACGCCGCAAGTTCTTATCTCCACGCTTGCTTATACCCAGCAAAGTCGCACGGCCGCCCGTGCTGTACTGGCGTGGCACAAGCCCTGTGGCTGCGGCAAAATCGCGGCTGCATGCGTATTGCTTGCCATCGCCCATCTCAGCGGCCAACACGCTGGCGGTGATCGGTCCAACACCGGGGATGCTCAGCAGACGTTGCCCCAGATCGTCCTCGGCAAGTTGGCGCGTCAGCTCCTTTTCGATTTCACAGATTTGCTCACAAAGGTACTTGTGGTGAGCGTGTAATCGCTCGAGCACAGCGATAAGCCGTGGCGGCAGCGAATACTCGGCCAACACCGCAGGCAAACGCCTGATGACTGCCTGACCGATCGGCAGGCTGATGCCGAATTCGAGCAAAAACCCATGGAGTTGGTTAATCGTCTTGGTCCGATCCCGAATCAGCGATTCGCGCACCCGATGCAATGCCCCGAGCGTCTGCTGCGATTCGGTCTTTGGTGTCACAAACCGCATGGCCGGACGAGATGCCGCCTCGCAAATCGCCTCGGCATCCACGAAGTCGTTTTTGTTGCTTTTGACGAAAGGCCGCACGAATTGCGGCGAGATGAGCCTGACTTGATGCCCAAAGCCCGCAAGTTGCCGGGCCATATGATGGGCTCCGGCGCACGCCTCCATGACCACCGTGCAAGCATGAAATGTCGCGAAAAACTCGACCAGTTGCTTGCGACTCACCCTCTTGCGAAACACGGCTTTGCCTTGCCGATCCTGCCCATGAAGGTGAAACGTATGCTTGCCTAGATCGATTCCTACCAGCGTCACGGTTTGCATGATGGCCCTCCAAAATGAAAACACCCTACCGCGTTACCCGCGTGTAGGGTGGGGGTGACCATCTCATTAGCCCCACGCATCGAAATGCATGGGGCTTTCGTGCCGGGCCGATGTCGGCTCGGCTTGGCATCGGTGCAGCGCTATCCCGGCTTATCGCGATAGCGCCTTTGCACCGGCGCCGACTTACATCTTCGCCTTGCGGAACTTCTGGATCGCCGCGAGTTGGGCGACGGCTTCGGCCAGTTCGGCCTGGGCCTTCGCGTACTCGATGTTCGAGTCCTTGTTCGCGAGCGCCTCTTCCGCGCGACGCTTGGCTTCGGCGGCCTTCGCCTCGTCCAGGTCCTTGCCGCGGATGGCGGTGTCGGCGAGCACGGTCACCGTGTTCGGCTGCACTTCGAGAATGCCGCCGGCCACGAAGACGAAGTCCTCGTTACCTGCTTCATCTTCGATGCGCACTGCGCCCGGCTTGATGCGCGTGATCAGCGGCGTGTGGCCAGGCAGAATACCCAGCTCGCCCGCTTCGCCGGGCAGCGCCACAAAGCGCGCCTCACCCGAGAAGATCTGCTCTTCCGCGCTGACGACGTCTACGTGAATGGTTGCCATAATCGCTCCCGTTGAGTGTGATGAAGCGGCAGGCGCGCCAGTCCGGACGTTTGCCGTCCTCGCTCCGCTACCCCGCCCTGCGACAGTCACCTGCCGGGGCACGATGGCGCCTCTCGCGAGCCGCCGCCGTTTCCCGGCACTCAACCGTTTACTGCATCTTCTTGGCTTTTTCGAACGCTTCGTCGATCGTGCCAACCATGTAGAAGGCCTGCTCCGGCAGGTGGTCGCACTCACCGTCGACGATCATCTTGAAGCCACGGATCGTTTCCTTGAGCGGAACGTACTTGCCCGGCGAGCCCGTGAACACTTCCGCCACGTGGAACGGCTGCGACAGGAAACGCTGGATCTTACGGGCGCGAGCCACGGCCAGCTTGTCGTCCGGCGACAGTTCGTCCATGCCCAGAATCGCGATGATGTCGCGCAGTTCCTTGTAGCGCTGCAGCGTCGATTGCACGCGACGGGTCACCGTGTAGTGCTCTTCGCCAATCACGTTCGGGTCGATCTGACGCGAGGTCGAATCGAGCGGATCGACGGCCGGGTAAATACCCAGCGAGGCGATGTCACGCGACAGCACGACGGTAGCGTCCAAGTGGCCGAAGGTGGTGGCCGGCGACGGGTCGGTCAAGTCATCGGCAGGCACGTACACGGCTTGCACCGACGTGATCGAGCCGGTCTTGGTCGACGTAATACGCTCTTGCAGCTTGCCCATTTCTTCAGCTAGCGTCGGCTGATAGCCCACGGCCGACGGCATACGGCCGAGCAGTGCCGAGACTTCGGTACCGGCCAGCGTGAAACGGTAGATGTTGTCCACGAAGAACAGCACGTCGCGACCTTCGTCACGGAAGTGCTCGGCCATCGTCAGACCGGTCAGCGCCACGCGCAGACGGTTGCCCGGCGGCTCGTTCATCTGGCCGTACACCAGCGCGACCTTGTCCAGAACGTTCGAGTCCTTCATTTCGTGGTAGAAGTCGTTCCCTTCACGGGTACGCTCGCCCACGCCGGCAAACACCGAATAACCGCCGTGTTCCTTGGCGATGTTATTGATGAGTTCCATCATGTTCACGGTCTTGCCCACGCCGGCGCCACCGAACAGACCCACCTTGCCGCCCTTGGCGAACGGGCAGATCAGATCGATAACCTTGATGCCGGTTTCGAGCAGTTCCGTCGACGGCGACAGCTCGTCGAATGCCGGCGCCTTCTGGTGGATCGAACGGGTGTGGTCCTGTGCGATCGGACCGGCTTCGTCGATCGGACGGCCGAGCACGTCCATGATGCGACCCAGCGTCGGCTTGCCGACCGGCACCGTGATCGGCAGGCCGGTGTTCTTCACCGTCATGCCGCGGCGCAGGCCTTCGGAGGAACCCAGACAGATGGTGCGAACCACGCCGTCGCCCAGCTGCTGCTGGACTTCGAGCGTCAGTTCCGAACCATCCATAATGAGCGCGTCGTAGATCTTCGGCATGCTCTCGCGCGGGAACTCCACGTCGATCACGGCGCCGATGCACTGTACGATCTTGCCTTCAATCAAAGCAGTACTCATCGCTTTTCCTTTAGATACTCAAATTCATTTCGCCTTACGGCGCATCGGCCCGTGCCACCGCTTACACTGCGGCGGCGCCACCCACGATTTCGGACAGTTCCTTCGTGATCGCTGCTTGACGGCCCTTGTTATAGACCATCTGCAATTCACCGATCACGGTCTTCGCGTTGTCCGACGCGGCCTTCATGGCCACCATGCGGGCGGACTGTTCCGACGCCATGTTCTCTGCGACTGCCTGATACACGACAGCTTCGACGTAACGCACCAGCAGGGCATCCACCACCGTCTTGGCATCCGGTTCGTAGATGTAATCCCACGAATGCTGTGCCGGCACCGCGCTCGCTTCTTCCGACTCGCCCTCGAGCTTCTCGGGCAGCGGCAGCAGCTGCTCCACCACGGCTTCCTGCTTCATCGTGTTGACGAAGCGGTTGTAAGCCAGGTACACGGCGTCGAGCTTGCCTTCGGCGTACGCGTCGAGCTGAACCTTCACCGCGCCGATCAGCTTGTCCAGATGCGGCGTGTCGCCCAGCTGCACGACGTGCGAGACCACCTTCGCGCCGATACGGTTCAGGAAGCCGAAGCCCTTGCCGCCGATGGCGGTGGCCTCGATCTTCAGGCCCTGTGCTTCGATTTCCTTCATCTTGTTCACCACGGCACGCAGCACGTTGGTGTTCAAGCCGCCGCACAGGCCCTTGTCCGTCGTCACCACGATGATGCCCGCCGCTTTCGCGTCTTCGTGCTTCACCATGAACGGGTGGTGGTATTCCGGATTCGCCTGGCCCATATGCGCGGCGATCTGGCGCACCTTGTCAGCGTACGGCCGGGCATGACGCATGCGTTCCTGCGCGCGGCGCATCTTCGACGCGGCCACCATTTCCATGGCCTTGGTGATCTTGCGCGTGTTTTGCACGCTCTTGATCTTGCCGCGAATTTCCTTCATTCCAGCCATTGCTTACTCCTTGTCTCGGCGCGACATTCGCTTCAGCCTGAACATCGCGCCTTCCCGGGTCCGTTGAATAGTTGCCGATTCAACCGGATTAGTAAGCGCCGGTCTTCTTGAAGTCCTTGATCGCAGCGTGCAGGGCGGCTTCGTCGTCCTTCGAGAGATCCTTCGTCTCTTCGATACGGCCGATGAGCGCGCCGTGGCTGGTCTTCAGAACTTCGCGCAGACCCTTTTCGAACGGCAGAACCTGGGCGATTTCGAGATCGTCCAGATAGCCGTTGTTGGCGGCGAACAGCGACACGGCCAGTTCCCACACCTGCAGCGGCTGGTATTGCGGCTGCTTGAGCAGTTCCGTCACGCGGCGGCCGCGCTCGAGCTGCTTGCGGGTGGCTTCGTCCAGATCCGAGGCGAACTGCGCGAACGCAGCCAGTTCACGGTACTGTGCGAGGTCGGTACGGATACCACCCGACAGCTTCTTGATGACCTTGGTCTGCGCCGCACCGCCCACACGCGACACCGAGATACCGGCGTTGATTGCCGGACGGATGCCTGCGTTGAACAGATCGGTTTCCAGGAAGATCTGGCCGTCGGTAATCGAGATCACGTTCGTCGGAACGAACGCGGTCACGTCACCGGCTTGCGTTTCGATCACCGGCAGTGCGGTCAGCGAGCCGCTCTGACCCTTGATCGCGCCGTTGGTGAACTTCTCCACGTACTCTTCCGAGACGCGGGCGGCGCGCTCGAGCAGACGCGAGTGCAGATAGAACACATCACCCGGGTAAGCTTCACGGCCCGGCGGACGGCGCAGCAGCAGCGAGATCTGACGATAGGCCCAGGCTTGCTTGGTCAAGTCGTCGTAAATGATCAGCGCGTCTTCGCCGCGGTCGCGGAAATACTCGCCCATCGTGCAGCCGGCGTACGGTGCGATGAACTGCATGGCAGCCGAATCCGAAGCCGTTGCCGTCACGATGATCGTGTATTCCATCGCGCCGTGCTCTTCGAGCTTGCGCACCACGTTCATGATCGACGACGCCTTCTGACCGATGGCGACGTAGACGCAGGTCACGCCCTTGCCCTTTTGCGAAATGATCGTGTCGATGGCCACGGCGGTCTTACCCGTCTGACGGTCACCGATGATCAGCTCACGCTGGCCACGGCCGATCGGCACCATGGCGTCGATGGCCTTGGTACCCGTTTGCAGCGGCTGCGACACCGACTTACGCCAGATCACGCCCGGGGCGATCTTTTCGATGGCGTCGGTCATCTTGGCGTTGACCGGACCCTTGCCGTCGATCGGCTGGCCGAGTGCGTCGACGACGCGGCCCTTCAGTTCCGGGCCGACCGGCACTTCCAGAATGCGGCCCGTGCACTTGACGGTGTTGCCTTCCGAGATGTGCTCGTACTCGCCCAGAATCACGGCACCGACGGAGTCGCGCTCGAGGTTCAGTGCCAGACCGAAGGTGTTGCCCGGGAATTCGAGCATTTCACCCTGCATCACGTCCGACAGGCCGTGGATGCGGCAGATACCGTCAGTCACCGAGATCACGGTGCCTTCGTTACGGACTTCGGCGCCGCTCTCGAGACCTTGAATCCGGCTCTTGATCAGTTCGCTGATTTCAGAGGGATTGAGTTGCATATGTGCTCCTGATATTCAATTCTTGCCGTCGCAGGCGATTCGCGCCGGCCCTCAGGCCGTCAGCGACGTCCGCATGGCCGCCAGGCGGGCGCGCACCGAAGTGTCCAGCACCTCGTCGCCAACCACCACACGCACGCCACCGATAAGCGACGAATCCACCGTCACCGTCGGGTTGAGCTTGCGGCCGAACTTGTGCTCGAGGCCCTTGACCAGCGAGGTCAGTTGCTCACCTTCGAGCGGGAAGGCGCTTTCGATCGTGGCATCTGCCGAACCGGCGGAGGCGTTCTTCAACGCTTCGAACTGCCCGGCGATCTCCGGCATGGCTGCCAGACGACCGTTCTCGACCACGGCGGCGACGAAGTTGCGCACTTCGGCGTCGGTCGATTTCACGGCGGCGGTCAGCACGTCGACGACCTGCGTCGGCGTCACTTTCGGATCGTCGGCCAGATTGGCCACTTCGGGCAGCGCTGCCACTTGCGCCAGTTCGCGCACCAGCTCCGACCAGCGATTCAGGTCACCGGCCTTGGCCACGCGGAACAACGCCTCAGCGTACGGACGAGCGATGGTTGCGAGTTCGGCCATGATCAGAGCTCTGCCTTGAGTTGGTTCAGCAGGTCGGCGTGGGCCTTGGCGTCAACTTCACGCTTCAGGATCTGCTCGGCGCCCTTCACGGCCAGACCGGCAACTTCCTCGCGCAGCGATTCACGGACCTTGACGGCCTGGTTCTCGGCTTCGGCTTTGGCGTTGGCGATGATGCGAGCGGCTTCGGCTTGCGCCTGCGCCTTGATCTCGTCGGCCACGGCCAGTGCACGCTTCTCGGCGTCGGCAATGCGCTTCGCGCCTTCGTCGCGAGCATCCGCGAGCGCTTGCGTGGAGCGCTTGTTGGCGGCTTCGAGTTCAGCCTTGCCCTTGTCGGCAGCGGCCAGTCCGTCAGCGATTTTCTTCGCGCGTTCGTCGATAGCCTTGATCAGCGGCGGCCACACGAACTTCATCGTGAACCATGCCAGGATCAGAAACACGACGGTTTGCGCGAACAGAGTTGCGTTAATGTTCACGGTGTTTCCTTTCGGTGATGCGAGTCGATTGGCAAAACAGCGCGCCCCATTGTGCCTGCTGGCTTGGGCGCGCCGTTCATGTCCAGTTGGCCGCGCGGATCAATGCGCGACCGGCCGAAAGAAACTTAAGCGAGCTTCGACAGCAGCGGGTTCGCGAATGCGAACAGCATGGCAACACCCACGCCGATCAGGAATGCGGCGTCGATCAGGCCAGCCAGCAGGAACATCTTCGTTTGCAGCGGGTTCATCAGTTCCGGCTGACGAGCGCATGCCTCGATGTACTTACCGCCCATCAGCGCGATACCCAGACAGGCGCCGATTGCGCCCAGACCGATGATGATGCCGATACCGATTGCGGTCAGACCCTGGATGTTAGCGATGAAAGCTTGCATGATTACTCCTATTGGTTAGAGACTTGAAACTTTAAATTTGAAAACCGAAAAACCGGGAAACACGTGACATCCGCAACAACCGATCAGTGATGGTCGTGCGCCTGGCCGATATACACCAGCGTGAGCATCATCATGATGAACGCCTGGAGCAACACGATCAGGATGTGGAAAATCGCCCATGCGGTGCCGGCAATGACGTGGCCGACAAAACCCAGCACCGACGCATCTGCGCCAAAGCTCCAGATCCCGCCCAGCAGAGCGATCAGCAGGAACACCAGTTCGCCGGCGTACATATTGCCGAACAGTCGCATACCGAGCGACACGGTCTTGGCACAGAATTCGATGATGTTGAGCAGCAGGTTCGGAATCCACAGCAGGAAGTGGTTGCCGAACGGGGCCGTGAACAGTTCATGCATGAAGCCGCCGGCGCCCTTGATCTTGAAGCTGTAGAACAGCATCAGGATGAGCACGCCGACCGAGATACCGAGCGTGCCGTTCAGGTCGGCCGTCGGAACAATGCGGTGATGGGTGATGATCGACCCCAGGCCGACCCAGCCGATGATCTTCGACGGCAGGTCGACGGGCAGCAGATCCAGCGAGTTCATGAGCGCGACCCAGACGAACACGGTCAGCGCGAGCGGGGCGATGAAGGCACGGTTGCCGTGCACGATGCTCTTCGACTGGTCCTCGACCATCTCGACGAGCATTTCGACGGCTGCCTGGAAGCGGCCCGGCACGCCCGAGGTTGCCTTGCGGGCGGCCAACCACAGCAGGAAACAACCCACAACGCCCATCGTGATCGACCAGAACATCGTGTCCCAGTTGATGATCGAGAAATCGACGATCTTGGTCTGTGTCGAGCTCGCGAGGTTTTGCAGGTGGTGCGAAATGTACTCCGACGGGTTCGGAGCGTGGCTTCCGGCTTCTACTGACATAGCGATCAAACACCCAATTATGAAAATCCGCACACGGTAGCGTGTCGACGCGTGAGCGGTTTTTCCACCGCTACCTCAGTGCCATCGCAAGCCAATAGGCCTTGAGCGTAAGCACGAAGGTGACCAGCAACGCTACCCAGTGGACTCCGGGGTAACCGAACGCTACAGCCACCAACAACGCAATCGTCGTCGCTACCTTGACCGCTTCTCCCATCACCAGCGAACCGACGGAGAGGCGATCACCTGACATTCTCAGCCGCAGCGCAAACAGTGCGCCCGGCAACCAACCGATCATTCCGCCCAGCCAAGCGGACACCGCCGCGTCTCGTGGCGATGTCGAGAGTAGCCACCAGGCCAGTGTCGCAACCAGCGACAGCAGTACCTGGGCACCCACCACCCTGAATGGAGTCACACGGGATGCGCGCCCCACATCGGGACCGAACAGGCGCTCGGCCTGCGCACGCGTGAGCGGAACGATTGTTTCTTGCTCCTGCTCGTCGTCCCAAGCCTCTGATGTTGCACGTGCCGGCGCTTGCGGTTTCGGTTCCAAGTTCGACCGTTGTTCGTCGGTCATCTCGTTGCCTCCCCGCCCGACTCGTGCAAAACGAATGGGCTCTTCAAGCAGATAAATCCGCGAGATTTTACGGGACATTACGAATGGCAGTCAATCGAAACGCGCAACAAATTCGCCGAACTTGTGCAGTGCATGCGCCGATTTGGCGCCAACTCTCACGGACCGCCGTTTTCCTCATGGTGCGGCGCGGGATTGCCCGCGAACACTGCGCAATCCGTGCAGCTAGCCGTCGTTCGGCGCGTGATCACACCCATTTCAGTGCAACGTAGCCAAGCAGAAATGCCATCAGGAAAAATGGGACGGACACCCAGTGGAAGTGCCACCAGATCTGACGAGATTTCGCCATGCGCAATGCAATCAGATTGGCGAGCGAGCCGACGGCCAGACCGAAGCCCCCCACCGCTACGCCATGCGCCAGCGCCGGCCAGTTCCGGCTGTACTCGGCGAGCAGGATCGCCGCGGGAACGTTGCTGATGACTTGCGAGAGCAGCGCCGCACCGGCATATGCCGCGGCGTTGCCCGAAAAATCCACCTGTCCAAGCGTGGCGCGGACCTCGGACAGCTCAGCGACACCGCGCAGCACGACGAACATCAGCACGAAAATCGCCAACAGCAGCCAGTCGATGCCCAGCACGGCATTGCGGCGCGCGAACAACAGCACCGCAGCCACGCCGGCACACGCCCACGCCGCGTGACCGTGGTCGGCGAGGCCCACGAAACCTACGAACAACGCGAGCGCGGTCCACAGCAACGGCCAGCGCACGTCGTGCGACGGACCGCGCCGTTGGAAATGCAATGCGCGCGAATCGAAGGCGGCGGCACACATCGCGAGCAATACCGCCATGAGCGCGAACGTGATCGGCGCCATCATCGCGATGTACGCACCGAAGCCCATGCCGCTGTGCTGCCAGAGGAAGAGGTTCTGCGGATTGCCGAGCGGCGTGAGGCTGGAGCCCGCGTTCACGGCGAGCGCGAGGAAGATGATCAGACGTTCGATCCGCACGGGTGCGATGCGCGCGAGCGACTGGGCCAGCGGGACCACGGCGAAGAGGGCCACGTCATTGGTGAGCAGCGTCGAGAGCGCAGCGGCGAACATCACCATCAACAGGGCGAGACGGCGTTCCGTGCGAAACGCTCGCAACAACCGTTGTGCGAGCCAATCGAGGAAACCGCTCTGATCGATCGCGCGGGTGAGCATCAGCAAACCGGCCAGCGTGAGGATCGTGTGCAGATCGATTCGGCGCCACAGCTCGCCGGCACTTGCAGGCCGCGCAAACTGCAGCACCGCGAAAGCGACGAGCAGGATGACGAGCACACGATCCGCGCGTACGCGCTCGTAAGTTGCGCGCAGCGCAGAAGCGAGGCGCGACGTGCGCGATGGATGCGACTTGCGGAAGGACTGCTGGGTGGACGAGGTGCGCGAGGCGGGTGATTCGCCCGACGCGCCGGCTTCGCTCACGGCGCTCGCCGGATCGGCTGAATTACGCACATCGGCGTCGCCGGAGGCCTGCGGCGTTGCGCCGCTTGCCGGCTCTCCGGTGGGCTCGGTCATGACTGGATATTCAGGAGGCCAAAATTATTCGGGGCGAATGCGCGCGAGGATGCCGTCGAGTGCGTCGAGGCTGCCGAATTCGATCGTGAGCTGCCCTGCTCCCTTGCGGCCGACCTTGATCTTGACGTTCGATGCGAGCAGATCCGAGAGTTCTTCCTCGAGGCGTGTCACGTCACGGCCGCCCTCTTGCGCCGAACGGCGGCGAATCCCATCGCCCTGCGGTTTGAGCGACGCATTCACGATACGCTCCGTATCGCGCACCGACAGACGCTTGTTCACCACCTGATTGGCAAGCGTGATTTGCGTGGCGGCGTCGACGGCGAGCAGCGCGCGTGCATGCCCCATGTCGAGATCGCCCGCGAGCAGCATCGTCTGCACCGGTTGCGCCAGATTGAGCAGACGCAGCAAGTTCGACACGGCGCTGCGCGAGCGGCCGAGCGATTCCGCGGCTTGCTCGTGCGTATAGTTGAATTCGCCGAGCAGGCGCTGAATGCCTTGCGCCTCTTCGAGCGGATTCAGATCTTCACGCTGAATATTCTCGATGAGCGCCATTGCGGCGGCGGCTTCGTCGGGCACGTCGCGCACGAGCACGGGGACTTCGGCGAGTCCGGCGATGCGTGCGGCACGGAAGCGTCGCTCGCCCGCAATAATTTCGTACTTCTCACCATCGACACGCCGCACCAGAATCGGCTGCATCAGACCTTGCGCACGAATACTCGCGGCGAGCTCCTGCAATGCGCCTTCGTCCATGCGCGTACGCGGCTGATACTTGCCCGCCTGGAGGCGCTCGAGCGCCATCACCGCGGGTGCGCCGTCGGCATTGGCCTCGGTCGCGCCGTTGTGGTTGTCGGCGTGTGCGCCGAGCAGCGCTTCGAGGCCGCGGCCCAGGCCCTTCTTTTTCAATGCGTTGGTCTTGGTCGCCATGACAATGCGTTCCTGCGCGAATGCGCCTTACATAGTTTGAATGCGCGCGATCATTTCCGCGCCGAACTGCAGATACGCCTTCGCGCCGCGCGAGGCGGGATCGAAGACGACACCCGGCATACCGTAGCTCGGCGCTTCGGCAAGCCGCACGTTGCGCGGAATGATGGCGTTGAATACCTTGTCGCCGAAGTGCTCCTTGAGCTGGTCCGAGACTTGTTGCTGCAGCGTGATGCGCGGATCGAACATCACGCGCAGCAAACCGATCACCTTCAGGTCGCGATTGAGGTTCGCGTGCACCTGCTTGATCGTGTTGACGAGATCCGACAATCCTTCGAGTGCGAAATATTCGCACTGCATCGGAATGATCACGCCGTGCGCGGCGCACAGGCCGTTGAGCGTGAGCAGCGAAAGCGTGGGTGGGCAGTCGATCAGCACGAAGTCGTACGCGTCGTCCACCTTGGCGAGCGCCTGCTTGAGACGCGTGTCGCGGTTCTCGAGCGAGACGAGTTCCACGTCGGCGCCGGCCAGTTCGCGGTTGGCGGGCAACACGTCGTAGCTGCCCGTCTCCGAGCGCTGGCAGCTCGTCGCGACATCGGCGCCATCAACCAGCACTTCGTACACGCTCGACTCGAGCGCGGCCTTGTCGATGCCGCTGCCCATCGTTGCATTGCCCTGCGGGTCCAGGTCGACCAACAGGACACGCTGCCCGTGCGACGCCAGTCCGGCGGCGAGGTTCACCGTGGTGGTCGTCTTGCCGACGCCGCCCTTCTGATTGGCCACGCAGAAAATTTTCGCCATGCCGATGTAGTCCTCCGAATGCTGCCGTGTTGAAGCGATTGATGCAGATGATGCCGGGATGAAGCGGTATTGCGCAGGCGACGCCGCCGAAGAATGACCGGCCGGAACCCTGCCCCACCGGCCACATCCTGCCAGTTCGATTATCTGAGCAAAGCTCAGTTATTACCCGACTTGCCGGTGAAACAGGCCGGCGCGAGCTCAGGGTACGCTGGCCTTTTGCGGCGTCAACACCAGCTTGTCGGTGTCGTAGCCTTGCTTGCGCAATTGAGCTCGCATTTGATTCAGCGCGTTCTCGTCCATGGTCGGCGTACGCGAGAGGATCCAGAGATACTCGCGACCGGGCTCTCCGACGGCGGCATGCTGGTAGTCGCCGTCGAGCACGATAACCCAGTAGTTCGCCCAAAGCCAGGGAATCCAGCGCAACCAGTCCGGCGCGAACGTCACCTTGAAGCGTGCGGTGCCGGTGCCCTGCCCGTCGGTGCGGGCAAGGCCGCCGTCGCTCACCCAGGTGCCGTCTTCCTTGCGGCACTTGTTCGTGACGGCGATCTTGCCGTCCGACAGCGCCACATACTCGGCCGTGACATCCGAGACACATTTTCGCTCGAAGAAATTCGGATAGCGTGCTATTTCGTACCAGGTGCCGACATAGCGTTCCTTGTCGATCTTCTGGACGGGGCGAACGCGCGTCGTAAGCGATTCCTGACCCGACTGCGCCCAGGCCACTGCCGCCACCACCGAGAGACCGAGCATGGCGGCCCCTACCCAGCGGGTCACCTTGTTCATGCCTTCACCTTCACGCGGAGCAGATGACGCTCGGCGTCGAGAAACGGAACGTCCAGCGCCAGGCGCTCGAGCAGTTCATAGCCCGGAGGAAGCGCGAGTTCGTTCTCCGCAGCCACCCCCTTCATCGCCCAGAAGCTGCCCCCCGGTGCGAGCAGCTTGCTGCCCAGCGTGACAAAATCGTTCAGTTCGGCGAAGGCGCGCGAGACGATCGCATCGAACGCCGCCGGCACTTCCTTGCCGACGACCAGCGACTCCACTCGCCCAGTCACCACGGTGAGGTTGGTCAGCTTGAACGTGGCACGCGCCTGTGTCAGAAACGCGGTCTTCTTGTGGACGATGTCGTTGACAGTCACCTGCCAGTCGGGACGCACAATGGCGAGCACCACGCCGGGCAAGCCGCCCCCCGAGCCCACATCGAGGACACGCGAAATCGGTTCGCGATCCAGACGCGGCAGGATCGAAAGCGAATCGAGAAGATGCTTGACGACCATCTGCCGCGGATCGCGGATCGAAGTCATCTGCAACGACGCGTTCCATTTGGCCAGCAGCACCTGGTAGTCGAGCAGACGCGCTTGTTGTTCGTCGCCGATGGTCAGGCCGAGTTGCCGAATACCATCGGCCAATAGCACGGCCAGCTCGTTGCCGCCATTTGCGGCATTGCCTCGCGAAGCAGTCATGAGATCTCCGCGTCAGGCTGCGTGCTGGTCGCCGGCATCGCCGGCGTCAGTCGTTTCCCCTGACGCGCGACGTCGTCCGAGTCCCTTCTTGAGATGGATCATCAGCAACGAGATGGCAGCGGGCGTCACACCAGAGATGCGGGATGCCTGGCCAAGCGTCTCGGGACGCTGCGCATTGAGTTTCTGACGCACTTCGATCGACAGCCCCCTGACATCGTTGTAATCGATGCTGGTAGGCAACACCGTGTTCTCGTTGGCTTCCTTGCGGGAAATTTCGTCGGCCTGACGGTCGATATAACCTTGATACTTGACCGCGATCTCGATCTGCTCGCGAATCTGAATGGCCTGCAGCGGATCATCCGACAGCACGCCTTCGGGAGCAAGTCGCCCGCCCTGCACTGCCATGAGCGCGTCGTACCCGACTTCGGGGCGACGCAACAAATCCGCCAACGAGTACTCGTGATCGATCGCCTTGCCCAGCAGCGGCACCGCGTCCTCCGCCGGGAAGGTTTTCGGATTCACCCACGTCGATTTGAGACGTTCTGTTTCACGTGAAACAACGTCGCGTTTGCGGCAAAACGCGTCCCAACGAATGTCGTCCACGACACCGAGTTCGCGACCGATTTCGGTCAGACGCATATCGGCATTGTCCTCGCGAAGCGACAGACGGTATTCGGCGCGGCTGGTGAACATGCGATACGGTTCGGACACACCACGAGTGATCAGATCATCGACGAGCACACCGAGATAGGCTTGATCACGGCGCGGGCACCATGCCTCGCGACCTTGCACTTGCAGTGCGGCGTTGATTCCGGCCAACAGCCCTTGGGCGGCGGCTTCTTCGTAGCCGGTCGTGCCATTGATCTGGCCGGCGAAGAAGAGTCCCGAGATGACGCGGGTTTCGAGCGAACTGCGCAGACCGCGCGGATCGAAGTAGTCGTATTCGATGGCGTAGCCCGGGCGCAGGATATAGGCGTTCTCCATGCCCCTCATCGAGCGGACCAGTTCAAGCTGGACGTCGAAAGGCAGGCTGGTGGAGATTCCGTTCGGGTAGAACTCGTTGGTTGTGAGCCCTTCCGGTTCGAGGTAGATCTGATGCGACGTCTTGTCGGCGAAGCGATGAATCTTGTCCTCGATCGACGGGCAATAGCGCGGACCGACGCCCTCGATCACGCCGGTGTACATCGGCGAGCGGTCGAGGCCGGCGCGGATGATATCGTGGGTACGCTCGTTGGTGTGCGTCACCCAGCACGGCACTTGGCGGGGATGCTGCTCAGGCCGGCCGAGGAACGAGAAAACGGGCACCGGATCGAGGTCCCCGGGCTGCTCTTCCAGCACGGAGAAGTCGATGGAGCGACCATCGATACGCGGTGGTGTACCGGTTTTCAAGCGACCTTGCGGCAACTTCAACTCTTTGAGGCGCGCGGACAGGCTGACGGCAGCGGGGTCCCCCGCACGGCCACCGACATAGTTATTGAGGCCAACGTGGATCTTGCCGTCGAGGAACGTTCCAGCGGTCAGCACGACGGCACGTGCGCGGAAGCGCAGGCCTACTTGAGTGACGGCACCGACGACGCGCTCCCCTTCGACGATCAGATCTTCGACGGCTTGCTGGAAGAGCCAGAGATTCGGCTGATTCTCGAGGCGATGACGAATCGCCTGTTTATACAGAATACGGTCGGCCTGGGCGCGGGTGGCGCGGACGGCCGGGCCTTTGGACGAATTCAGGATACGAAACTGGATGCCGCCCTCGTCGGTGGCAGCGGCCATCGCGCCACCCAGCGCGTCCACCTCTTTCACGAGATGGCCTTTGCCGATCCCGCCGATGGAGGGATTGCAGCTCATCTGGCCGAGCGTCTCGATGTTATGGGTAAGCAGGAGGGTTTTACAGCCCATACGGGCCGAGGCGAGCGCAGCCTCGGTGCCGGCATGGCCACCACCCACTACGATCACATCGAACTCGGTCGGATAAAGCATCGCAATTTTGCCGCGCGCGGCAAACTCTCTGGATTCGGTAATTGCGGAATTATAGCGGTATTGCGATGCATCATTTGTAACCGCTCGAATGTTTCACGTGGAACGTGGTGGGATTCCGTGATTTTAGTGATGTGTTGATGGGATGAGGGCGGTGTTGCGTCTCAGGTGGGTTTGAAGACCTTCGGTACAATAGCGCCTGCACCCTCTCCCGCTTCCGGGCCGCAGAGATTACCGGCACCCTGGCTAGGCTCCACCTGAAAGTCGCTACGCCAGGGCACCGGCAATCTCTGCCAAGCAAATGTCCGAAATGGTGGAGGAGAAGCGGCGCTCTGTTTCACGTGAAACCGGGTGACTTCGCTTGGCGTGGAGGTACTTTCAATCGTTGACAACCACGTCCCGCTATCCCGCTCTCGCTCTTCTTGCACCTCCGGGCAGCGGAGATCGACCATGCCCCGCCTAGGCTCCACCTGAAAGTCGCTACGGCAGGGCACGGCCGATCTCCGCCAAGCGAGCTTCCGAACGCCGGTATATCTAACTCACCACGATGTTTCACGTGGAACGTCGCACATTTCGAGATGGATTCAGTAAGCCTGGCCTGCGACGAGAAATTCAGTACCAAATACTCCGCCGGACGATGATCGCAAACAACATTACTGTTACACCGGCCCACCGCATAACTTCAAATACCTTTCACGCCAGATCGCAAACTTTGTCCATGTGCACCGCCGCACACGCTGTTACCCCCGAACTACATACGAAGGAAACTCGGCTGCCTTTCTCAAAGCCCCGGATTCCAAGCTCATCCCCGACCCAATCTTGTGCGAGTTTCGTCAGGTCCGGATACTACAAAGCAACTCCGGCCCAGCCAAGCCCTGACCGGCAAAGAATCCCCATCCGCCAACACGCTCCCCTTCCTTAACCTGACGCCCCACGCAAAACTCTCAGGTGAGTCGGCGGGGAAACCAATCTTTCTACTCGTTGTAGCCGAGGTTCCAGTTTCGAAAGTCCACAAGACTATTCGACGTGAAATCACCAAACAAGCACCGCAGCCCTTCGGGAATTCGACGGCGGAGACCGGCGGTGCCCTGACGGAGTGACTTTCAGGTGGAGCGCAGTCAGGGTGCCGCCGGGCTCCGCTGCCCGGATGCTTGCTAGCACCTCAAGCCAATGTAGCGGGATGTGGTGGAGAAAACCCATCCTCAGCGTTCCACGTGAAACCACCCAACAAGCGCCGCAGCCCCTTCGGGCGTTCGACGGCGGAGACCGGTGGTGCCCTGACGGAGTGACTTTCAGGTGGAACGCAGTCAGGGTGCCGCCGGGCTCCGCTGCCCGGATGCTTGCTAGCACCTCAAGCCAATGTAGCGGGATGTGGTGGAGAAAACCCATCCTCAGCGTTCCACGTGAAACCACCCAACAAGCGCCGCAGCCCCTTCGGGCATTCGACGGCGGAGACCGGTGGTGCCCTGACGGAGTGACTTTCAGGTGGAACGCAGTCAGGGTGCCGCCGGGCTCCGCTGCCCGGATGCTTGCCAGCACCACAAGCCAATGTAGCGGGATGTGGTGGAGAAAACCCGTCCTCAACGTTCCACGTGAAACCCCCAAACAAGCGCCGCAGCCGTTTCGGGCATTCGACGACGGAGACCGGCGGTGCCCTGACGGAGTGACTTTCAGGTGGA
Organism: Pandoraea pulmonicola; assembly: GCF_000815105.2. Classification (NCBI taxonomy): domain Bacteria; kingdom Pseudomonadati; phylum Pseudomonadota; class Betaproteobacteria; order Burkholderiales; family Burkholderiaceae; genus Pandoraea; species Pandoraea pulmonicola. The sequence goes on from NZ_CP010310.2 coordinate 5,793,398, forward strand.
ACGCAGTCAGGGTGCCGCCGAGCTCCGCTGCCCGGATGCTTGCCAGCACCACAAGCCAATGTAGCGGGATGTGGTGGAGAAAACCCGTCCTCAACGTTCCACGTGAAACCCCCAAACAAGCGCCGCAGCCGTTTCGGGCATTCGACGGCGGAGACCGGCGGTGCCCTGACGGAGTGACTTTCAGGTGGAACGCAGTCAGGGTGCCGCCGGGCTCCGCTGCCCGGATGCTTGCCAGCACCACAAGCCAATGTAGCGGGATGTGGTGGAGAAAACCCATCCTCAACGTTCCACGTGAAACCCCCAAACAAGCGCCGCAGCCGTTTCGGGCATTCGACAGCGGAGCCCGGGCATCTGCAAATGCAGAAAAGCTATTGCACCGATAGGTTTAGACAACAACCCAAAAAACCGATCACCGCCAAGAAACGTCAACGCGAACGAAAACCAACATCAAAACGCCAAAGCCTTCCAGCAACGAGCACGTTCGCGCATGCGGAAAAAATCGAGAATCCGTTCGTGTTATCCACACCCCAGACAGAGGAAGCAAATCCCGTCGGAGAATTTGCTTTTCTGTGGATAACCCAAATCCCAGTTTCGTCGAGATTCCTGAAAAAATCCTGTAACCCCTTATTGCGGCAGTGCGCAATGGATTTAAATTACTCACAACTATCCACAAGCAACTGTGAATAAGTGACATTGCTCTCCCCGACGTCCTCGCAAAGACTGAGATGACGAAAATAGGGACGGAACGGAATTTGAGAACGCTCGTTCACCATGTCGGGACGAAAAAAAGCCCGCCGGGATTGGCGGGCTTTCAGAGATTTCCGGATACCTCCGGGGACAGCGAGAGAACCGACGAGACGGCCCTCGGAAAGCTTATGCAGCCTTCTTCGCCAGCCCCAGGTATGTCTCGATGACCTTCGGGTTGCTGGCCAACTCCTGTGCCGGACCTTCCAGCGCGAGCTCGCCCGTCTCAATCACGTAGCCGTAATCGGCCACCTGCAACGCCGCACGGGCATTCTGCTCGATCAGCAGCGTTGCCACCCCCGTCTTACGCAAGTCGTTGATGATATGGAAGATTTCCTTCACGATCAGCGGTGCGAGGCCGAGACTCGGTTCGTCGAGCATCAACAACTGCGGCTTGGCCATCAACGCACGGCCCACCGCCAGCATCTGACGCTCACCGCCCGAAAGTGTACCTGCCTGCTGCGTGCGACGCTCCTTGAGCCGCGGAAACAGCTCGTAGACCACTTCCATCTGGTCCAGGAAATTCTTCTCCCCGGCTCGCTTGCGACGGTACGCACCCAGCAACAGGTTGTCCTCAACCGTCATCGTCGAGAACAACTCGCGCTTCTCCGGCACCAGACACATACCGCGCGCCACGCGCGCTTCGATCGTCAGCGCCGACATCTCGTGACCGAGATACGCCACGCTTCCCTTGCTCGAACCGTTGTGCGGCAACGCCCCCATGATCGCGTTGAGCATGCTCGACTTGCCCGCCCCGTTCGGACCAATCACCGTGACGATCTGGCCCGCTTCCACACGCAGATGTGCACCGTGCAGCGCCTCGACTTTGCCGTACGCGACGGCGAGGTCCTTGACCTCCAGAATTGCGTCCGCCATCACTCCACTCCTCCAAGGTACGCCTCGAGCACCGCCGGGTTCTTCTGCACGTCTTCCGGCATCCCCTCAGCAATCTTGGTGCCGAACTCCATCACCACCAGGTGATCGGTCAGATTCATCACGAAATCCATGTCGTGCTCGACCAGCAGCACGCTCATGCCCTCGTCCTTCAGCTTCCTGAGCAAATCGCCCAGCGCCTGCTTCTCCTTGTAACGCAGGCCCGCAGCCGGTTCGTCGAGCAGCAGCAGCGTCGGATCGCAGGCCAACGCCCGGGCGATTTCCAGAATACGCTGCTGCCCCAACGCCAGGCTGCCCGCTTCGTCGTACATGTGCGCGCCCAGCCCCACACGCTCGATCTGCTTGGCCGCCTCGTGCAACAGCATCGCCTCTTCACGACGATCGAGCCGCAGCACGCTCGACCACACACCACCCTGCGGACGACGACGCAGCCCATTCCCGTCGCGCAGATACGCGCCGATCGCCACGTTCTCCAGCACGCTCATGTGCGGCATCAGACGCACGTGCTGGAAAGTCCGACCAATACCGCGCTTGACGATCTCGCGCGACGGCAGACGCTCGATGCGCTCGCCGAGGAACGAAATCTCGCCGCGCGTCGCCTGCAGCACACCCGTCACCAGGTTGAATGTCGTCGACTTACCCGCACCGTTCGGCCCGATCAGGCCGACGATCTCGCCCGCCTTCACTTCGAACGACACGTCGTTTACCGCGACCAGACCACCGAACTCCTTGCGCGCCTTCTCCAGCTTGAGCACCACTTCGCCCACGGCCGGCTTGGCGCGATGCCCCAGCGCATCAGCCTGCTCAGGCGCCTTCGCCACGCGCCGCGCCGGGAAGATCTTGCCGAAGAACGGCCACACACCATCGCGCGCATACTGCAGCAGCAACACCAGCAAGACGCCGAAGACGATCGTCTCGAAGTTGCCGTTCGCACCCAGCAGCACCGGCAGAATGTTCTGCAGGTAGTCCTTGAGCACCGTGAGGATCGCCGCGCCCAGCACCGCACCCCAGACGTGCGAGACGCCACCGACCACGGCCATGAACAGATATTCGATGCCGTGATTCAGGTTGAACGGCGTGGGGTTCACAGCACGCTGCAGGTGCGCGTACAGCCAGCCCGAAATCGCCGCGAGCACCGCCGCATAGACGAACACCACGACCTTCATCCACGCCGTGTTCACGCCCATCGCCTCGGCCATCACGCCACCGCCCTTGAGGGCGCGAATCGCTCGGCCCGGACGCGAGTCGAGCAGGTTCTTGACCGACACCACCGCCAGCACCACCACGATCCAGATCAAATAGAACATCTGACGCCCGCTCACCAACTCGAGCCCGAACAGGTTGATGGTCGGAATGTCGTTCAGGCCGTCGTACTTGCCCAGGAACTCCAGGTTGCCGAACAGGTAGTACAGCGACAAACCCCAGGCGATCGTGCCCAACGGCAGGAAGTGGCCGGACAGACGCATGGTGATCGCGCCGATGACCAGCGCCGCGGCCGCCGTAATGGCGATACCGACAATCAGGCCGAGCCACGGCGACGCGCCATAGGCGGTCGTGAGGTACGCCGTCGCATACGCGCCCAGACCGACGAAGGCGGCCTGGCCGAACGACGTCATCCCGGCCACGCCGGTGAGCAACACCAGGCCGATCGCGACAATGCTGTACAGGCCGATGTAGTTGAGCAGCGTCACCCAGTATTCAGGCAGACGCACCGGTGCCGGCAGGACCGGCAACACGGCCAGCAGCACCAAAAAAATCAGGAAGTATTTGTTTTTCATTCTGTGGTCCGCCCCGGCTTATTCCTCGTCTTCTTCCACGTGCTTGCTCGTGAGCGAAAGCCACAGCAGCACCGGAAGGATCAGCGTGAAGACGATGACCTCCTTGTACGCACTCGCCCAGAACGACGAATACGACTCGAGCAGGCCCACCAGAATGGCGCCCAGCGCCGCGACCGGATAGCTCACCAGACCGCCGATGATCGCACCCACGAAGCCCTTCAGACCGATCAGGAAGCCCGACTCGTAGTAGATGGTCGTGATCGGCGCGATCAGAATGCCGCACAGCACGCCCAGCACGGCCGCCAGCGTGAACGCCAGACGTCCCGCCTGCACCGTGCCGATGCCCACCAGACGCGCGCCAAGCCGGTTCACGGCCGTCGCGCGCAACGCCTTGCCCGAGAGCGATCGATCGAAGTAGAAGTACAACGCCAGGATCATCACGACCGAAACGCCCACCACCCACAGACTCTGCCCCGAAATCATCACCGAACCGATGTTGAAACTCGCATCGGAGAACGCCTGCGTGCGCGAACCCTCGGCGCCGAACATCACCAGACCCAGTCCCGTAAGCGCAAAGTGCACGCCGACCGAGACGATCAGCAGCAACAGCGTGCTCGCCTCGGCGAGCGGCTGGTACGCGAGGCGATAAAGCATCGGTCCCATGGGCACCACGACCAGCAGCGTGACGGCGATCTGCACGAGCATCGGCAGCGTCATCGGGGCAAGCGCCTTGACGACAAAGAACACGGCAATCGGAAACACCAGATATTTGCCCGCGAGCACCGGCACAATGCGACCGGCCAGCTTGCGACGCTCGCTGTGACGCAACACGCCGACCGTCTCCACGATGAACGTGCACACGCCCATCGCCACGAGCAGCCAGCTCGTCAGCGGAAACTTCTGGGTTTGCAGTGCCGCCAGCGTGAGCGCGCCATACGACACGAACTCGCCCTGCGGAATAAAGATGACGCGGGTGACGGAAAACACCAACACGAGCGCCAATGCCAGCAAGGCATAAATCGCACCCGTAGTGATGCCGTCCTGCGCCAGGATGGCTGCAATCGAAAGATCCATGCTCCTCTCACTTCGTTTGAGTACTTCTTGAACCGGCTGGCGAGACAGCCGGTGTGATGCACGGTGCGGCGCGCTGCCGCCCCGTTCCCCTTCACATCGATACACCCCGCACGTTCCCCGTGACGCAGCGCAGCGAATTATGAATTGTATAAATCGTTATGCATTGGTAAAACCCGGGCGACTACTGAGACGCCATCACATCACCGACTTCCGGCGACGACGCGGCTTGGCCGGCAGCGCCGGCGCTTCGGCCAGCACGTCGGGCGGAAGCGCATCGTGCACGACATCGAGCAACCGGTAGATCTCGGCGAGCGTGTCGCGCCCGACCTTGTCTTCCAGAAAGCGATAGCGCGCCTCGACCAGCGGGCCGAGCTTCTTGCACAACGCCCGGCTCGACGGCGTGAGCGAAACCATCACCCGACGCTGATCGGCCGCCACCCGCCGGCGCAGAATCAGTCCCGCCGCCTCCATGCGCTCGAGCATTCCCGACAGACTCGGGCTGAGAATGCAGCACTCGCGCGCCACCTGCCCGATCTCCATCTCCCCGGATTCGCTATCGTTGACGGCGCGTATGACACGCCATTGTTGTTCCGTGATGTCGTAACAATTGAGCAAGGGCCGAAACAGCCCCATTACCGCCTCACGCGTCTGTAATAACACCAGGGATAGATTGCGGTGTTCGAATTCACCCGTCATGGTTTTACGCTCGAAAGGATCGCCTGGGACAGCCCCCCGGCTGCGGCGATCAGGTTGGGACAACGCGGCCTCTCATGTGCCGCTCTCAAGTGCATGTCCTGCCGTCTCTTTGCGAGCGCGAAACTACCACGCTCAAAAAAAACGGGCGCGAACGCCCGTTCTTCCGGCCCGGTCAACCGCGACCGGACACGACTGCTGCGGATACGACAACGGGGCATGCCTGCGTGCTATAGGCAGCCCCGAAGCGCATCAGTTCGCCAATTTCCACTTGCCGTCGACGATTTGCACCATCACGCGCGAGCGCTGATCCAGACCGTTGTGGTCGTTCTTGCTCATATTGAAGATACCGGCGGTGCCCGGCATGTCCTTCACGTTCTCCAGCGCGTCGCGCAGCGCCGCGCGGAATTCCGGCGTACCCGGCTTGGCCTTCTTCAGCGCGACCGGAATCGTCGCCTGCAGCAACAGGCCGCCGTCCCAGGCGTGACCGCCGAACGTCGAGATCGAGCCGGCGCCATAGGCCTTCTCGTAAGCCGCCTTGTACGCGGCGGCCGACTTCTTCACCGGATTGTCGTTCGGCAGTTGCTCGACCACGAGTAGCGGGCCGGCCGGCAGGTACGTGCCTTCGCAGTCCTTGCCGCACACGCGCAGGAAGTCGTTGTTGGCCACGCCGTGCGTCTGATACAGCTTGCCCTTGTAGCCGCGCTCCTTGAGCGTGCGCTGCGGCAGTGCCGCCGGCGTGCCCGAACCGGCGACCAGCACGGCGTCCGGGTTCGCGCCCATGACCTTGAGAACCTGACCCGTCACCGACGTATCGGCGCGGTTGAAGCGCTCGTTGGCCACGATCTTGATCTTGTTCAGGTCGGCGGCCTTCTGGAATTCCTTGTACCAGCCCTCGCCGTAGGCGTCGGCAAAACCGATGAAGGCAGCGGTCTTCACGCCGTTGTCGGCCATGTGCTTGGCAATGGCGGTCGCCATCAGAATGTCGTTCTGCGGCGTCTTGAAGGCCCACATGCGCTTGGCGTCGACCGGCTCGACGATGGCGGCGCCCGCGGCCATCGAGATGACCGGCGTTTGCGTCTCCGCCGCCACGTCGACCATGGCCAGCGAGTTCGGCGTCACGGTCGAACCGAGCACGGCGTCGACGTGATCTTCGCTGATGAGCTTGCGCATGTTCTTGACGGCGGTCGTCGTGTCCGTGGCGTCGTCGAGCACGATGTATTGCACCGACTGACCGCCGATCGTCTTCGGCATCAGCGAAATGGTGTTCTTCTCGGGAATGCCCAGCGAAGCGGCGGGACCGGTCGCCGACAGCGACACGCCAATCTTCACCTGAGCGTTCGCAACGCCCGCGGCCAGCATCATCGCCGATGCCATGCACAGCAACTTCAGTTTCATTTGGGTCTCCTCACAAAAATTCGAATTCGTTCTTTTGACATTAACCGACCGCACAGTCGGTAAATTGTCGCCCATCTTACGGGCACCGGCACCTTCTCGTAAAGTGCGGTTTCCCCACATGTGGCATCGCACGCATACGCGTCTGCCTGCCACGCCCGGCGGCGTTCCCGCCGCTTTTCTTGCCGCGCCCGATCAGTTGCGCAGGAATGCGTCGTATCCGGTCTTCACGATCAGCACGGCGAGCACCGCCAGAAACATGCGACGCACGAAGCCCACGCCGTGCTTGAGCGCCAGCCGACTGCCGACCTGACTGCCCATGACGTTCATGACGGCCATGCCGAGGCCGACCTGCCACCACACATGCCCGCCCATGCCGAAGAGCAGCAACGCGGCGAGATTGGTCGCCACGTTCACGATCTTCGACGACGCCGAAGCGTTGACGAAGTCCTGCCCGAACAGGCGCACGAACAGAAACACGAGGAAGCTGCCGGTGCCCGGGCCGAAGAAACCGTCGTAGAAGCCGATGGCGCCGCCCACGGCCACCGCCATGAGGGTCACCCCCGTCCCGCCCTTCACAGGGGCGTGGACCGTGCCGAAATCCTTCTTGCGCAGCGTGTAGATGGCGACGCCGGCCAGCACGAACGGCAACGCCTTGCGCAACACATCCGCCGGAATATGGGTGACGGCGTACGCGCCGCAAAACGAAAACACGAAGGCCGCCACGGTCGCCGGCACCAGGATCGCCCAGCGAAGCTGGATGCCGCGCGCGTAGTGCATCGCGGCCGACGCCGTGCCCCAGATGCCGGCCAGCTTGTTCGTGCCGAACAGCACGGGCGGCGCAGCGTTCGGGAAGACGGCGAAAAGCGTCGGCACCGAGATCAGACCGCCGCCGCCAACGACGGCATCCACCAGACCGGCAAGAAACGCCCCGCCCGCGAGCATCAGTAAATCACTCAGTGCCCAGTCCATCACGATGTCCTCCCTGCACGCGCGTCGCGCACTCGCGAGAACCGATGAATGCGCTCGTCGGCGGGCGCCACGAACGGAGAGGACGACGGAACGACAAGCAGGCAGGACATACGACGGCGGCGAATGTTCGGGGGAGCCGAATGAACACGATAAAGAAACGGGACGCGAGGCGCGGGAGCAGACACGCGCGATGGGAGACCGGGGCGCCCGGAGCCTCCGGCGAGAACACCGCTCGAGACTGCCCCATGTCGGCCGATACCGCCCAACGCCGCCGAATACCGACTGCGAATCGCGTAGCAAAACGGCGAGCATAGCGTCTTTAGGCCGCATTGCGCGTATTTGGCCGACACGATTCTCGCAGCGTGGCGTGAAATCGATGGCCCGACAAACAGAAACGGTGCAAAAAGGGGTGATAAAACAGGCGAGAAAGCCGCCGCGAAAGCGGACGCAAAGAATGAAGGAGGATGCGATGTGACGCGAAGCCAGCATGGCCGACTGCAACAGGAAGCCGTTGGCACGCGATGGCGGAGCGCAATATAAAAAGCGCTGTTGGAGTTCTCTCCAACAGCGCTTCCTTTTTGGCGGTGCGCGTTTTCGCGCTTATTGTCTCCTCGTTCCTCGCCCCTATATCCTGCTGTGACGCGAACTGAGGGAGAGAATAAAGGAGCACCCGATGCACCACAAGTCAGCATTTACCCCTACGGATTAGCTTTTTTCCGACATACATGCCTCAGGGCGACGATCTGGCGCCCCATTCCGGTGCGCCCGCCGCCCTGCCCCGGCGCGCTACGACTGGTGTTGCGCCATCGTCCGGAAGAACCGGCTGCGCGCCACCAGCTCGCCGACCAGCCCTCGACGGAAAGCCAGCACGCAGATGATGAAGATGGCGCCGATCACGATCGTCACCGACTCGCCCAGCGTCTGGAACCACGTCACCCCGGTCGCCGTGGCAAGCCAGTTGCCGATATCGCCGAGCTTGTTCTCCAGCACGATGATCACGACCGCGCCGACCACCGGCCCGAGCATCGTGCCCAAACCGCCCACGAGCGTCATCAGGATCACCATGCCCGACATCGTCCAATGCACGTCGGTGAGTGTCTCGAAGCCGAGCACCACGGTCTTGGTCGAGCCGGCGAGCGCGGCGAGTGTGGCCGAGAGCACGAAGGCCAGCAGCTTGAAGCGATCGACGTCGTAGCCGAGCGAGATGGCGCGCGGCTCGTTCTCCTTGATCGCCTTGAGCACCTGGCCGAACGGCGAGTGCACCACGCGCATGATCAGCAGGAAGCCCAGCGCGCAGATGGCCAGCACCACGTAGTACAGCGTCAGGTCCGAGTCGAGCGGCAGCACGCCGAACAGGCTGCCGCGCGGCACGCCTTGCAGGCCGTCTTCACCGCCGGTGAACGGCGCCTGCAGACAGAAGAAGTACAGCATCTGCGCGAGCGCCAGCGTGATCATCGCGAAGTAGATGCCCTGACGGCGAATCGCCAGCAGGCCGATGACCAGTCCCAGCACGGCCCCGGCGATCACGCCGGCGACGATGCCCACCTCGGGCGTGAAGCCGAGATTGCGGATCGCGTAGCCGGTGATATACCCCGCGCTGCCGAAAAATGCCGCGTGGCCGAACGACAGCAGCCCCGTGAAGCCGAGCAGCAGGTTGAACGCGCACGCGAACAGCGCGAAGCACAGCACCTTCATGACGAAGACCGGATACGCGCCGGCGAACGGCGCGACGATCAACGCGAGCAGCAGAAGCGAATAAAGCACGCGTTGTTGCATTCCTTGTTGCATTGCTCTGCCCCTTACTTTTGTTTGCCGAACAGCCCTGCCGGGCGCAGCAGCAACACGATCACCATGATCACGAACACGACCGTCGCGGACGCTTCCGGGTAGAACACCTTGGTAAAGCCCTCGATCACGCCGAGCATCAGGCCGGTCACGATCGACCCCATGATGGAACCCATGCCCCCGATCACGACGACCGCGAACACGGTAATGATCATCGACTGCCCCATGAGCGGCGAGATCTGGATGACGGGCGCGGCGAGCACGCCGGCGAACGCCGCGAGTGCGACGCCGAAGCCGTACGTCAGCGTGATCATCAGCGGCACGTTCACGCCGAACGCTTCCACGAGCTTGGGGTTCTCCGTGCCCGCGCGCAGATACGCGCCGATCTTCGTCTTCTCGATCACGAACCAGGTCGCGAAACACACGATGAGCGACGCCACCACGACCCATGCACGATAGTTCGGCATGAACATGAAGCCGAGGTTGGTGGCGCCGGAGAGCATGTCGGGCGCATCGTACGGCTGGCCGGACACCCCGTAGATCGAGCGGAACACACCTTCGAGCACGAGCGTGATGCCGAATGTGAGCAGCAACCCGTAGAGGTGGTCGAGCTTGTAGATCCAGCGCAGCATGGTGCGCTCAATGATCACGCCGACGACGCCCACGACCAGCGGCGCGAGAATCAGCATGACCCAGTAGTTGAGGCCGAGATAGCTGCCGCCCATCCAGGCAAGCATGGCGCCCAGCATGAACAACGCGCCGTGCGCGAAGTTGATCACGTTGAGCAGACCGAAGATCACCGCCAGGCCGAGGCTCAGCATGGCGTAGAACGAGCCGTTCACCAGACCCAGCAGCAGTTGGCTCAACAGCGCCGGCAGGGGGATGCCTAGAAATTCCATCGAAATCGATTCTCTGGGGGAAAGGTCGCGACGGGGCACACGCCCCGCCGCTTTCGGTGCATTGCGTCAAGACTCGCGACGCTTACTTCAGCTTGCAGGTCGATTCCGCTTCGGTCGTGAAGGCCTTCTCACCCGGGATCGTTGCCACGACCTTGTAGTAGTCCCACGGCGACTTCGAGTCCTTCTTCGACTTGACCTGCATCAGGTACATGTCGTGGACCATCGTGCCATCCTTTCGGATGTAGCCCTTGCTGAACATGTCGTCGATCTTGATCTTGTGCAACTGCTCCATGACCTTGTCGGCGTCGGTGGTGCCCGCGGCCTGCACGGCCTTCAGGTAGGTCATCGTCGCCGAGTAGTCGCCGGCCTGCAGGCTCGACGGCATCTTCTTCATCTTGTCGAAGTAGCGCTTGGCGAAGGCGCGGGTCTTGTCGTCCTTGTCCCAGTACCAGCTGTCCGTCAGGTACATGCCTTCGGTGTTGTCCAGACCCAGCGAGTGAATGTCGTTGATGAACACGAGCAGACCGGCGATCTGCATCTTGCCCTTGATGCCGAATTCCTTCGCCGCCTTGATCGCGTTGATCGTGTCGCCGCCGGCGTTGGCCAGACCCAGCACTTGCGCGCCGGACGACTGCGCCTGCAGCAGATACGACGAGAAGTCCGATGCCGAGAGCGGGTGACGCACCTGGCCCTTGACCGTGCCGCCGTTGGCCTTGACCACGTCGGCGGTGGCCTTCTCGAGCGCGTGACCGAAGGCGTAGTCGGCCGTCAGGAAGAACCACGACTTGCCGCCGGCCTTCACCACGGCCGAGCCGGTGCCGCGCGCGAGCGCGACGGTATCGTACGCGTAGTGCACGCCGTACGGCTGGCACTGGTCGTTGGTGAGCGCGTCGGAGCCGGCGCCCACGTTGATGTAGACCTTCTTCTTCTCGGCGGAAACCTTGTTCATGGCCAGGCCGGTGCCCGAGTTGGTGCCGCCGATGAGCATGTCCACGCCACCGCGGTCGAACCATTCGCGCGCCTTCGACGCAGCCACGTCGGCCTTGTTCTGGTGATCGGCCGTCACCAGTTCGACCGGCTTGCCGAGCACCTTGCCGCCGAAGTCGGCGATGGCCATCTTGATGGCTTCCGCGCCGCCCTGGCCGTCGATGTCGGTGTACAGGCCCGACATGTCGGTAATGAAGCCGATCTTCACCGTATTTCCATCGGCATGGGCCTGCGAGGCCATTGCCGCAAAACCGAACGCAGCCGCAACGGCCAACGCCTTCATCCGCATCGTCATCTTCGTCTCCTTCGTGGATTTGATCGCCTGGGTCCATCGCCCGGAACGGACGCGCTCCGGGTAGCTCACCTCATACGCCCAACAACTCGTGCAGCACCGGCATCTTCGTTTCCAGCTCCGGAGCGCCGAAGCGCTCCACGATCTTGCCGTGCTCCATCACATAGAAGCGATCGGCAAGCGGGGCCGCAAAACGGAAATTCTGTTCCACCATCACGATGGTGTAGCCACGCGCCTTGAGCGTGGTGATCATGCGCGCGAGCGTCTGCACGATCACCGGCGCGAGGCCTTCGGAGATTTCGTCGAGCAGCAGCAGGTTCGCGCCCGTGCGCAGAATGCGCGCCACGGCCAGCATCTGTTGCTCGCCGCCGGACAGGCGCGTGCCTTGGCTGTGACGTCGCTCCTTGAGGTTCGGGAACATGTCGTAGATCTCTTCGAGCGACATGCCGCGTCCGCCGTCCTCGCGACGATTGCCGCTCATGCCGATGTACGGCGGCAGCAACAGGTTCTCCTCGCACGACAGGCTGGCGAAGATGCCTCGCTCTTCCGGGCAGTAGCCCACGCCGTGATGCGCGACCTTGTAGGTCGGCAGATGAATGGTTTCCTCGCCCGCGATGCGAATCGAGCCCTGGCGCTGGCCGGTCAGCCCCATGATCGCGCGCAGCGTGGTGGTGCGACCGGCGCCGTTGCGTCCGAGCAGCGTGACGACTTCGCCGCGCCCGACGGTCAGATCCACCCCATGCAGGATGTGCGATTCGCCGTACCAGGCCTGCAGCCCTTCGACTTCCAGTGCCGGCACGTTGCTGCCACCCTTGCCCGCGCCACTGCCGTTGCCATTACCGTACATAGACGTCCTCACCCGTGGGCTCCCTGCAGTTCGCCGTCCGCAGTGCCCATGTAGGCCTCCATGACCTGCGGATTCTTCGAGACTTCGTGATACGGGCCTTCCGCGAGCACTTCGCCGCGCTGGAGCACGGTGATGGTGTCGGAGATGCCGGCGATCACGTTCATGTTGTGCTCGACCATGAGGATCGTGCGACCCGCCGACACTTTCTTGATGAGCGCGGTCACGCGATCGACGTCTTCGTGGCCCATGCCTTGTGTGGGCTCGTCGAGCAACATCAGTTCGGGCTCCATAGCAAGTGTGGTGGCGATTTCCAGCGCGCGTTTGCGGCCGTACGGCAGTTCCACGGTAAGCGTATGGGCGAATTCGGTGAGTCCCACTTCGGCGAGCAGTTCCATCGCGCGGGCGTCGAGCTGGCGAAGCGAGCGGCTGCTGCGCCAGAAGTGGAACGCGGTGCCCAGGTTGCGCTGCAGACCGATGCGCACGTTCTCGAGCACGGTGAGGTGCGGGAACACGGCGGAGATCTGGAACGAGCGGATGATGCCGCGTCGCGCGATCTGCGCGGGCGCTTCGCGGGTAATGTCTTCACCGTTGAAGGAGATCGTCCCGGCGCTGGGCACGAGAAATTTCGTGAGCAGGTTGAAGCAGGTGGTCTTGCCCGCGCCGTTCGGGCCGATGAGTGCATGAATGGTGCCGCGCGCGACGCGCAGGTCGACCCCGTTCACGGCGGTGAAGCCGCGGAACTCTTTCGTGAGTCCACGGGTTTCGAGGATGTAATCGTTGTTCGCCATGTCTCCTGCCACATTCCTGGTTAGCGGTGCGCCCGGCACCATCGTCTGTGACAACCGCGAGGCAGCCGAACGACGCTATGGTTTACGTCCTCCGCGAAATACCCCGCGTCCCGCGTGATGCGCCGAATTCTTGGTTCGTTCGCACATAGGGAAACGTTATTGTGTGTGGTTTGCTGCAACGCGATCATTGGGATTTGCACTAGGCTTCCCAACCCTCGAAACGCGCATGCCCGCACGCGTTCGAGAACGTTCGGTCACATCGTGCGGGCGTGCTCACAGCCCTTATGGGGCAAGGCTTTTGCGGCACATGCAAATGTACGGACGACGGCCCTTAACAGCGCCGCGAGAACCGTTTGCGCAACCGACATTAGGTATTACTACGTAAGTTTCATTGGGAGAAATCTGGGAATCCGGAAAAGCGGAAATCGGAATTTCTTCAAACCCGGTTGTCTCGAATCATGAAAGGATGGTCTCGGCCGAGGCGCCATTCGCCTTGAACCAGGAAACTGTCATGAAAGAGAGCAACCACGGCTCTTTGTGGGCGCAAGGTACTGGACAGGCGATGAACCCGATCCGGCGCGTGGCGCCGCTCTGTCCCGACAATCGTAACGGAACGTTGCCATGAGCACCGTCGGCAAACGCCCAGGCGAACCGCCCATGACGCCCGCCGCCGCCATCATTCTGACGAGCGCGCTTACCGCCCTCAGTGCGCTTCCCCTCGATGTCATGCTGCCCTCGTTCGCCTCTATCGCGAACCGATACGAAACCGGTGTCGACTCCGTCGCGTCGCTCGTGGGGTACTTCGCGATGAGTTTCTCGCTCCTACAGCTCTTCGTCGGCCCTCTGTCCGACCGTTTCGGACGCAGGCTCGTGCTGGTCACGGGATTGGTCATTGCATCCATAGGCGCCATCGGCGGCGCGCTGGCGCCGACTTACGCATCGCATGTGGCATTCCGTCTGCTTCAGGCTCTGGGATGTTCATGCTTCGTGCTCGCTCAGGCGATCATTCAGGATACCTTTCCGGGGGGCACCGGGCTCCGCGCCAGAATCGTAAACGTCACCTTCGGTGGCCTTTGCATCGCGTGCTCACCGCTTCTTGGCGCCGTACTTGAGGAACACTTCGGGTGGCAGGCAAGTTTCTGGTTATTTGCCGCGATTGCCACCAGCGTCTGGATTTATGCGGCACGGCATCTGAACGACCTTGCTCGCGCTCCCACCATGAGCCTTGCCAAATGCATGCGGCTCTATCTCGCTCTGGCTACCCATCGAACTTTTCTCTGCTATACGTTTCTCGGTGCCATCGCCTTTGCCTGTCACTTCGCCTTCGTCATCCTGTCACCGAGCCTATTTGTCGAAGCGCTTGGATATAGCCCGTACGAATACGCCAACGTGCTCCTCCTGTATGGCGCCATTTACCTGCTGGGCGGTTTCGTCGCGGATCGGATGTCCAAGCGAGTCACTGTCAGAAGGCAGATCCAACTGGGCATCGCATTGTTGGGGGCGGCGAGTATGGCGATGATCGGACTTTACGTCTGGCTCGGAGATCATCTGGCCACCGCGATCGCACCCATGGCGCTGGCAACGCTGGGGACAACACTCATACGCCCCGCAGCAGCAACGCTCGCGATGGAGGTCTTCGAGTCATACGCAGGCACCGCGGCGGCGGCGGTCGGCGCCATTCGCTTCTTCATGGCAGGCGTCCTTAGCGTCGGGCTCTCCACCGTCGCGTTGTCGAAGTTCCTCGCGCTTGCGGCCTTGCTTCTCTGCGCATCGGCAATTTGCACTTTCATTCGTCGAGGCGAACGCCCCACGGTTTCGCCGTCGCGACAGCCCGAACGTCGGGCATGAGTATCGACGAGGCGCGACTCTATCAATGCTCGCGTTATCAAGAAACCGATACTCCCAACCTTCTCCGAAAGTCCCTGCCCATTCCGCCAACCCGTCACCCTGACTTACGCGCCGCCCGAATCATGTCGCTCGCCCGCTCGGCAATCATGATCGTCGGCGAGTTGGTGTTGCCCGAAGTAATCACCGGCATGACGGATGCGTCGACCACGCGCAGGTTCTGCACGCCGCGCACGCGAAGCTGGGCGTCGACCACCGCGGCGCGATCGTCCGCCCGCCCCATGCGACACGTGCCGACCGGGTGGAAGATGGTCGTGCCGATGTCGCCCGCCGCTCGCATCAGTTCTTCGTCGCTCTGGTACGACGGCCCCGGCAAATACTCGCGCGGCTCGTAGCGCGCGAACGCCGGCGCGCCCACGATGCGACGCGTGAGCTTGATCGCATCCGCCGCGACCCGCCGATCGTCTTCCGTCGACAGATAACGCGGCGCAATCGCCGGCGCCACGCGCACGTCCGGCGACGTCAGATGCACACTGCCGCGCGACGTCGGTCGCAAATTGCACACCGACGCCGTGAACGCATTGAATTTGTGCAGCGGCTCGCCAAACCGATCGAGCGACAGCGGCTGCACGTGATATTCGAGATCGGGCCGCGCCACGTCGTCGCGGCTGCGCGCGAACGCCCCCATCTGCGACGGCGCCATGCTCATCGGCCCGCGTTGCGCGAACGCATACTGCATCCCGATCATCAGCTTGCCCACCAGACTGTTGGCGCTCAAGTTCAGCGTCTTCGCACCGCGCAGTTTGTACACCGTACGCAACTGCAGATGATCCTGCAGGTTCTCGCCCACGCCCGGCAAATCCGACACGACGTCGATCCCCAATCCGCGCAACCGTTCGCCGTCGCCGATCCCCGACACCTCCAGCAAATGCGGCGAGTTCACCGCGCCCGCCGCGAGAATCACCTCCGCCCGCGCTAGCGCCGTGAAATCCTCATTCCCGCCGCGATACGCCACGCCGATGCAACGCGTCCCCTCGAACAGGAGACGGCTCACGCTCGCCCCCGTGACGGTCGTCAGGTTCGGCCGCTGCATGGCCGGGCGCAAGAACCCTTTCGCCGCACTCCAGCGCACCCCACGCCGCTGATTCACTTCGAAATAGCCGATGCCGAAGTTGTCGCCGCGATTGAAGTCGTCCGTCTTCGGAATGCCGATCTGCTCGGCGGCATCGGCGAACGAATCGAGCACGCGCCACGACAGGCGCTGTTTCTCGACGCGCCACTCGCCGCCGCTGCCGTGAAATTCCGTGCCACCCTTGTAGTGATCCTCGCTGCGCTTGAAAAGCGGCAGCACGTTGTCCCAGCGCCAGCTGTCGTCGCCGGCCACCTCGGCCCACACGTCGTAATCCTCGCGCTGACCGCGCATGTAGATCATGCCGTTGATCGACGAGCTGCCCCCCAGCACCCGCCCGCGCGGATACGCCAGCGAGCGCCCGTTGAGACCGTCCTCCGCCTGCGTGCGATACAGCCAGTCGGTGCGTGGATTGCCGATGCAGTACAGATAGCCGACGGGGATGTGAATCCAGTGATAGTCGTCCTTGCCGCCCGCCTCGAGCAGCAGCACGTTGACGTCGGGGTCCTGCGTGAGCCGGTTGGCCAGCACACAGCCGGCCGAACCGGCCCCCACGATGATGTAGTCGAAGCTCTCCTGCTTTGCTGCCTGCTTGGTCATTCCCGCATGTCTCCGTCGATGGCGCGGCACTCGCCAGGTGCAGTGCTCGCACCGGTGCGGCACCCGAGTGAGGTGGACTGTCGCCCCCTGCCCCGGGTTCACTTTGTCGTCAGGCGCAAGGCCGCGGCGTGCTCGCCTGCTTCTCTTGTTCTCCCTCGACCGGCAGCTTCGCTTACTTCGCCACCGGCATGGTGAATTCCGCGCCCTTGGCAATGCTGTCCGGCCAACGCTGCATCACGCTCTTGAAACGCGTGTAGAAACGTATCCCCTCTTCGCCG
This sequence comes from Pandoraea pulmonicola, assembly GCF_000815105.2. NCBI lineage: Bacteria > Pseudomonadati > Pseudomonadota > Betaproteobacteria > Burkholderiales > Burkholderiaceae > Pandoraea > Pandoraea pulmonicola. Next base: position 5,810,398 of record NZ_CP010310.2, read on the forward strand.
TATGCATGATGATCGCCGAACAGCGAACGCTTCCAGCCGCCGAACGACTGCCATGCCATCGGCACCGGGATCGGCACGTTGATGCCGACCATGCCGATCTTCACCTGACGCGAGAAGGCTCGCGCCACCCCGCCGTCGCTCGTGAAACACGACACGCCGTTGCCATACTCGTGCGCGTTGACGAGCGAAATGGCCGACGCAAGATCGGGTACGCGCACGACCGCCAGCACCGGCCCGAAAATCTCCTCGCGGTAGATCGTCATTTCAGGCGTTACATGATCGAACAGCGTCCCGCCGAGGAAGAACCCCTGCTCGTGTCCCGGCACCCGCAGGCCTCGTCCGTCGACCAACAGCTTCGCGCCAGCGCGCACGCCCTCGGCAATATAGCCTTCGATCTTCGCCTTGTGTGCACCCGTGACGACCGGCCCCATCTCCGAGGCATCGTCCTCGCCCGAGCCCACGCGCAATGCCTTCACGCGCGGCACCAGCGCATCGACCAGACGGTCCGCCACCTGACCGACCGCCACGGCGACCGATATGGCCATGCAGCGCTCGCCCGCCGATCCGTAAGCCGCGCCGATCAAGGCGTCGACCGCCTGGTCGAGATCGGCGTCCGGCATGACCACGAGATGATTCTTCGCGCCGCCAAGCGCCTGCACGCGCTTGCCACGTCGCGTACCTTCCGTATGGATGTACTCGGCGATCGGCGTGGAGCCGACGAACGACAATGCTTCGACGTCCGGATGCGCGAGCAGCGCATCGACCGCCACCTTGTCGCCCTGCACGACGTTGAACACGCCGTCCGGCAACCCTGCCTCGCGCAGCAACTCGGCAATCAGCAGGCTCGCGGACGGGTCGCGCTCGGACGGCTTGAGCACGAACGTGTTGCCGCAGGCGAGCGCCATCGGGAACATCCACATCGGCACCATCGCCGGAAAGTTGAACGGCGTGATGCCCGCGCACACCCCGACAGGCTGACGCAAGTGCCAGTTGTCGATGCCGCCGCCAATGTTGTCGCTGTGCTTGCCCATGAGCAGATGCGGTGCGCCGCACGCATATTCCACGATCTCGATGCCGCGCGTGACTTCACCGCGCGCGTCCGAGAACACCTTGCCGTGCTCCCGCGTGATGAGGCGCGCGAGCGCGTCATGATGCTCGTCGAGCAATGCCTTGAAGCGAAAGAGCACGCGGGCGCGCTTGAGCGGCGCCGTCTCCGACCACGCCGGCAGTGCCGCCCTGGCTGCGGCAACGGCCGCGTTCACCTCCGCCGCGCCCGCCAGCGCCACGCGTGCGCTTACGCGGCCCTGCGCCGGATTGAAGACGTCGGCAAACCGGTCACTCTCGCCGGCGACAAGCCGGCCACCGATGAAGTGCTGCACCGTCGTAACATCAGCCTTACTCATATTCGTTGCTCTCCGAATGCTCGTCGCACGGCCCCTCTGGCCCGTATGTCTGTCATGGTGAATGGGTTCGGCACACGGCCGCCACATGCATTGCCAGCTTTGAATACCGGCCCCCGAGTCAACACTGTGCGCCGCGATGATTGCAGAGCGTACTGCGGCATGGGCGCGCAATCCAATGAGAAATTATCAAAAGCAATATAAGATTCTCTTATGTTGCCTTTCCCGAGGAATGGCGCTGCCCCCCTCACATCGACGCAGACGGTATGGAACTCGCCCATCTTCGCGCTTTCGTCGCGATCGCCCACGAGGGCAACCTCACGCGTGCGGCGCAGCGTCTGCACCTCACGCAGCCCGCCGTCAGTCTCCAGGTCAAGGCGCTGCAGGAAGCGCTGCGTCTCACGCTCTTCACCCGAACCGCGCACGGCCTGACGCTCACACGCGACGCACAGGCGTTGCTACCGCTGGCCGAGCGAATGCTCGCCGCCTTCGGCGACTTCGAGCAGGCTGCCGTCGCGCTGCGCGAAACGGTGCGCGGCCGGCTTCGCATCGGCACCATCCTCGATCCGGAATTCACCCGCCTCGGCGCGTTCCTCAAACGACTGGTCGAGTCGTATCCGCAGATCGAAACGGCGCTGCGTCACGGCATGTCCGGCTCCGTGCTGCAGGCGCTGGGGCGCGGCGAGCTCGACGTCGGTTTCTATCTCGGCAGCCCGGACCCCGAACGCTTTCACGCCATCACGCTCACGCCGTTCTCGTATCAGGTGGTGGCGCCGGCGGGCTGGCGCGAGCGGGTCGCGCGGCGTGGTTGGCGCGAACTCGCCGCGCTGCCGTGGATCTGGACGCCACCCGAGTCGGCGCACCATCGCCTGCTGTCGGAGCGTTTCGGCACGCTCGGCGTGTCGCCGGTGAAAGTCGCGGAAGTGGATCAGGAGCCGTCGATGCTCGATCTGGTGAAGTCGGGCGTCGGCCTGTCGCTGGTGCGAGATTCCATCGCGCTGCGCGAAGCGCGCGCTCACGGTCTCGTGATCGCCGACGGCGTCGCCGTGCCGACCGAACTCACGTTCGTCACGCTGGCCTCGCGGCGCGACGAACCGGCCATTGCCGCCGCGCTGCAACTCGTGTCGGCGGTCTGGGCCTGACACGTCGTCGGTCGACGTCGAACGCGAGCGCCATCCCGCGCCGGATTCATACATCGCACCTGCGTCAACGGGGAGCAACCGCAGCAACGCCTTCAGACGACTCGCCCGGGTCACGAATCCGGCGCATAATCCGAGGCTGCCAAGACCTTCGGCGTCGAAAGGTCCCTGCCCCGCAATTCATTCCCATGCAGCGACACTCCACGGAATGCGCTGCCATGCCGGATCGTCACGAAAGCTCTACTATTCAAGTCTCTCTACGAGGAGTCGATCATGTCTGTAAGAATGGAACGCGATACTTTCGGCGAAATTGCGGTGCCCGCCGATCGTCTGTGGGGCGCTCAAACGCAGCGCTCGCTGCAAAATTTCAAGATTTCCACCGAGAAGATGCCGCGTGAGCTCGTGCAAGCGCTCGCGCGTGTGAAACGCGCCGCCGCCCTGGTCAACAAGGACCTGCGCGTGCTCGATGCGAAGAAGGCCGACGCCATCATCCAGGCCGCCGGCGAGGTCGTCGACGGCAAGCACGACGACGAATTCCCGCTGGCCGTGTGGCAGACCGGCTCGGGCACGCAGTCGAACATGAACATGAACGAAGTGCTCGCCAATCGTGCCAGCGAACTGCTCGGCGGCGTGCGCGGCGAAGCGCGTGTCGTGCACCCGAACGACGACGTGAACAAAGGCCAGTCGTCGAACGACGTATTCCCGACGGCCATGAGCGTGGCCGCCCTCGAAGCCCTCGTCAAACACCTCAAGCCGAGCATCGGCCAACTGCGCGACACACTCGCCGCGAAGGCGAATGCGTACGACAACATCGTCAAGATCGGCCGCACACACCTACAGGACGCCACGCCGCTCACGCTCGGCCAGGAAATTTCCGGCTGGGTCGCGCAGCTCGATCACGGTCTGAAGCACGTCGACAGCGCCCTGCCCCATCTGGCCGAACTCGCCCTCGGCGGCACCGCCGTCGGCACCGGCCTGAACGCTCACCCCGAATTCGCCAAGAAGGTCGCCGACGCGCTCGCGAAAGACACCGAGCTGCCTTTCGTGACCGCACCGAACAAGTTCGAGGCGCTGGCCGCCAACGACGCCATCGTCAACGCGCACGGCGCGCTCAAGACCCTCGCAGCAAGCCTGATGAAGATCGCCAACGACGTGCGATGGCTCGCCAGCGGGCCGCGCTGCGGCATCGGCGAGCTGACGATTCCCGAGAACGAACCGGGCAGCTCGATCATGCCGGGCAAGGTCAATCCTACGCAGTGCGAAGCCATGACGATGCTGTGCTGCCAGGTGCTGGGCAACGACGTGGCGATCAACGTCGGCGGCTCGATGGGCAACTTCGAGCTGAACGTGTTCAAGCCGATGCTCATCCACAACTTCCTGCAAAGCGTTCGCATGCTCGCCGACGGCGCCGTGAGCTTCAACGACAATTGCGCCATCGGTATCGAGCCCAATCGCGCCCGCATCGGCACGCTGCTCGAAGAGTCGCTCATGCTGGTGACCGCGCTCAACCCGCACATCGGCTACGACAAGGCCGCGCAGATCGCGAAGAAGGCGCACAAGGAAGGCACCACGCTCAAGGCCGCCGCGCTCGCGCTCGGTCACGTGACATCCGAACAGTTCGACGTCTGGGTGCGCCCGGAGCAGATGGTCGGCAAGCGCTGATCGCGCGCCGACCGCCAACGTCCGATCGTCGTCGCGCATGCCCATCTCGCCGCTACCGCCGCTGCATTGCCTGATCGCGTTCGATGCCGCCGTGCGGCATGCGAGCTTCACCCGGGCGGCCGCCGAGCTCAATCTCACGCAAAGCGCCGTGAGCCGTCAGATCGCGCAGCTCGAGGAGTTTCTCGGGCGCGCGCTCTTTACGCGTGAGCATCGCACGCTGCGACTGACGGTGGCGGGTCAGCGCTACGCCGAGCAGATTCAACGCCTGCTCGGCGAATGCGCCGAAGCGACCGCCGACCTGATGAAGCGCCGCGGCGATCTCGAGCTCACGGTGGCGTGCTCGTCCGGCGTGGCCGTGCTGTGGATGACGCCGCAACTCATGCGCTTTCGCGCCGCGCACCCCGACATCAAGATCCGCGTGATCGTGAAGGACGGCATCACGTCGCTCTCCGCTTCCGAATTCGACCTCGGCGTGTACTACGTGCGCAACGATCTGCCGTCCGACTTCGCGGGGCGACGCCTGTTCGACGAGGAAGTCTTTCCCGTGTGCTCGCCCGCCTATCTCGACGGCCGCAAGCTCAGTGCCGCCGATCTCGTCGACGAAACGCTTCTCTTCATCGAAGACGGCCAGCGCAAATGGATGTCGTGGCCCGACTGGTTCGAGCTGCAAGGCGTGAGCGTGCGCAAATTCCCTCGCATGGTCAGCGCCAACTACTACCCGTTGCTCGTGCAGATGGCCATCGAAGGCGGCGGCCTGGTGATGGGCTGGCGTCACATGATCGATCCTTGCCTCGACGCCGGGCTGCTCGTGCGCGCCTGCGAAGCGAGCGCCAGCCTGGGCGGCGGCTACTATCTCGTGTGGCCTGCCGAGCGCCACGAGCATGCCGCGGCGCGAATTTTCCGCAACTGGATTTACTCGCAAACTCGTTTCCCATCATAGGGATTACGTGCATCTTGCAAAGTTGCCATGCGTTGCACGCATGACAACATGACGAATTATCGTTTTGCCTGTCATTTTGTCTGACCTATTTTGTGATGCATCCGCGCACGTCCGACGATCCTCTCGGCGGACGTGATTCGACAAAAGCAGGCGTATTCGGCATGACGTGAATTCCAGGCACGCAACGGACGCCATCATCCTCCGGGAGACCCAGATGCAGGCGACCTACGCTGTGCCTCAAGACAATATGGCCCGCCAGCGCCGTCAAGCCATCGTGGCGACGGTGATCGGCAATGGTCTGGAGTGGTTCGACTTCACCGTGTACAGCTTCTTCGCGGCCATCATCGCGAAGCAGTTCTTCCCCACGGGCGACGAGCTGTCCTCGTTCCTGCTCGCCGTGGCGACCTTCGGCGTGGGCTTCTTCATGCGCCCGGTCGGTGGCATCGTGCTCGGCATCTATTCCGATCGCGTCGGCCGCAAGGCAGCGCTCTCGCTGACCATTCTGCTCATGGCCGCCGGCACCGCCATGATCGGCCTCGCGCCGACCTACGATCAGATCGGCCTCGCCGCTCCGCTCATCATCGTGCTCGCGCGCTTGCTGCAAGGCTTCTCGGCCGGCGGCGAAATGGGCGGCGCCACCGCGTTCCTGACCGAATACGCGCCGGCGAACCAGCGCGCGTATTACTCGGCATGGATTCAATCGAGCATCGGCTTCGCCGTGCTGCTCGGCGCTGCCGTGGGCACGTTCGTGACGACGGAGCTCGACCGCGCCGCGCTCGAATCGTGGGGCTGGCGCGTGCCGTTCATCGTCGGCATGCTGATCGGCCCGGTCGGCTTCTACATCCGCAACAAGATCGACGAGACGCCGACGTTCCAGCACGCCGAGAAGTCGGACACGCCGCTGCGCGACGTCTTCTCGCAGTACCCGCGCGAGACGCTCGCGAGCTTTTCCATGGTCGTGCTGTGGACCATCTGCACCTACGTGCTGCTGTTCTACATGCCGACGTACGCCCAGCGCGTGCTCCATCTGCCCGCCTCGAACGGCTTCACCGCCGGCATGGTCGGCGGCGCGATGATCCTGGTGTTCGCGCCGGTCGTGGGACGTCTGGCGGATCGCTACGGCCGCCGCCCGTTCCTGTCGGGCTCGGCACTGCTGATCCTGCTGCTTGCCTGGCCGATGTTCACGTATCTGAACGTGGCGCCCGGTCTGCCGTCGCTGCTCGCGTTCCAGATCGTGTTCGGCGCGCTCATCGCCTGCTACACCGGCCCGATCCTCGCCGCCTTCTCGGAGCTGTTCCCGGCGAAGGTGCTCTCGACGGGGCTGTCGGTCGCGTACAACTTCGCGGTCACGATCTTCGGCGGATTCGCCGCGCTCATCATCACGTGGCTGATCGCCCGCACCGGCAGCAACATGGCGCCGGCGATCTACGTGATCATCGCCGCCGCCATCAGCCTCGTCGGCACACGTTTCGTGAAGCCGCTGCCCAAGGCCTGAGTCCCCCCAAGGACAAGGCGCGCCCGGTCCGGCGCGCCTTGTGCATTTTTTCAAGGAAATCCCCCATGTCCGTTACTCTGCTTCGCGGCGGCAACGTGCTCGATGCCGCCGCCGGCCGCTTGCTCGAGCGTCACGATGTCGCCATCGACGGCAACCGCATCTCGGCCGTGAGCGCCACGCCGCTCGACATCGACGGCGCCACGGTGATCGACGTCACCGGCAAGACCGTCATGCCCGGCATGATCGACTGCCACGTGCACGTGCTCGCCTCGCATCCGAACCTCGGCACCAACGCCAGCCAGCCCAACGTGCTCACGGTGCTCAAGTCGCTGCCGATCATGCAGGGCATGCTCAATCGCGGCTTCACCACGGTGCGCGACGCGGGCGGCGCCGACTGGGCGCTGCAACAGGCGATCGAACAAGGCGTGATCCCGGGCCCGCGCATCTTCCCCTCGGGCAAGGCGCTCTCGCAGACCGGCGGCCACGGCGACTTCCGTCCGCGCGGCGACACGCTGGAGCCGTGCTCGTGCGCGTTTCGTGCCGGCGCCATCGGCCGCGTGGTCGACGGCGTCGACCCGATCCGCCTTGCCGTACGCGAGGAAATTCAGAAGGGCGCAACGCAGATCAAGCTGATGGCGTCGGGCGGTGTCGCCTCGCCCGTCGACCCGATCGCCAACACGCAGTATTCGGAAGACGAGATCCGCGCGGCGGTCGCCGAAGCGCAAGCGGCACAGACTTATGTGATGGCCCACGCCTATACGCCGAAGGCGATCGCACGCGCCGTGCGCTGCGGTGTGCGCACCATCGAACACGGCAATCTGTGCGACGCCGAAACGGCCCGGCTGATGGCCGAGAAAGGTGCGTATGTCGTGCCGACGCTCGTCACCTACGACGCGCTGGCGAAGGACGGCGCATCGCTGGGCCTGCCGCCAGAGTCGGTGGCGAAGGTCGAAAGCGTGCAGCGCGCCGGGCGCGAGTCGCTCGCCATCTATCGCGACGCCGGCGTGAAGATGGGCTTCGGCTCGGATCTGCTCGGCGACATGCACAAGTACCAGTCCGACGAACTCACCATTCGCGCCGATGTGCTTGGCGCCGCCGACACGCTGCGCTCGGCCACCGTGATCGGTGCGGAGATCCTCAACCGCGTGGGCGAACTGGGCGTGATCGCGCCGGGCGCGATCGCCGACGTGCTGGTTGTCGACGGCAACCCACTCGAATCGATCGACGTGCTGACGGGCCAGGGCGAAGGCATCCGCTGGGTCTTCAAGGACGGCAGGATCGCCAAGCAGCCGCAATAATCGCAGCTGTCGCAGCCATCGCCGATCAACGAAAAAGGCAGTCCGCCGATGTCGTGCGGACTGCCTTTTTGCCGTCTGACGTTCTGCCCGGCGCGTGACACGCCGGGCGACTGCCTCACTTCTTCCAGCCGGGCGTGACGAACACCGAGCGCACGTCGTCGAGCGTCTGCGAGACCGTTTCGCGAGCGCGCTCCGTGCCGGCGCGCAGCATGTTCCACACGTACTCGGGATCCTTCGCGTACTGCTCGCGACGCTCGCGCATCGGACGCAGCATCTCCTGCAGGCGTTCTTCCAGGCGCGCCTTCACCTTGGAATCCGCCAGCCCGCCGCGCACGTAGTGATCCTTGAGCGCCTGCAAGCCTTCCTTGTCCTCGTCGAACGCATCGAGATAGGCAAACGCCACGTTGCCTTCCAGATGTCCGGGATCTTCCACCTTCAGATGCAGCGGATCGGTGTAGCACTTCTTCACGGCGGCGCGGATCTCGTCCGGCGTGGAGGAGATGTTGATCACATTGCCCAGCGACTTGCTCATCTTGGCCTTGCCGTCGATGCCCGGCAGACGGCCGATCGGCGGCACGAGCGCCTTCGTCTCGACGAGGATCTCGCGATCGGCGAGACGGTTCAGACGACGCACGATCTCGTTCGTCTGCTCGATCATCGGCAACTGGTCTTCGCCGACCGGCACCAGCGTGGCGCGAAACGCCGTGATGTCCGCGGCCTGGCTGACCGGATACGTGAGAAAGCCCGCCGGAATGTCGCGCTCGAAATTGCGCAGACCGATTTCCTGCTTGACGGTCGGGTTGCGCTCCAGGCGCGCCACCGTCACGAGGTTCAGGTAGTAGAACGTGAGTTCGGTCAGCTCGGGCAGCCACGTCTGCACGCAGATCGTCGTGACGTCCGGGTCGATGCCGACCGCCAGATAGTCCAGCGCCACTTCGGAAACGTTGCGGTGCACCTTGCCGCGATCATCCGTGTTGTCGGTCAGTGCCTGCGCGTCGGCGACCAGAACGAACTGCTTGTACTCGTGCTGATACGCCACGCGGTTCTTCAGACTGCCGACATAGTGGCCCAGATGCAGCGGGCCCGTCGGGCGATCGCCCGTGAGGATCACCTTGCGATCCCCAGGTGCCTTCGAAACACTCATTTTCCTCTCCCTAATCAAGCATTTAGGGGCGTCCCGCGGCTGCACGCGCGGCCATCGCCACACCGCTGTCAGCCCTAAGTCCGCCCCAACGCGTCTACCGCAACCTACGAATGGTAGCGCGTCGGCCCGATGCCGGTACAGAAACGCGCTCGCGTTCCTGGCAGCACATGCGCGTTGGCGCGGTGACGGTGCATGAAAAAACGGGAGCCGAAGCTCCCGTTCTCACTGACATCACGCGTTGGCGCGAGTCGTCTGTCGCGCAGGGTCCTGCGACGCTCAGCGTGCCGTCACCACCGGAATGCCCTTGAGCGACTTGCCGCCCGCGCGTGCATGCGCCAGAGCCTGCTCGACGGCTTCGCCCGTGGCGGGCGTCACCCCCAGGCGGCCCGCGATCGTCGCTTCGACGCGCTTGGCCATCGCCAGGTTCGCCAGCTTCACGTGACCGTAGCCGCGGATCTTCGCCGGCGTCTGCGCGAGTGCGATGACGTCCTCGAGCGTTTGCTCGTTGAGCACCGCCAGTGCGCGCTCGAGCGTCGCGCGGTAGTCGGCGATCAACTGGCGCTCCATGCGACGCTCCAGCGTGTAGCCGAAGACGTCGAGCGCGCCGCCACGCAGACCGCGCAGCTTCGCCATGCCGCGCAGCACCGGCCACAGCCACGGGCCGATGGTGACCTTCTTCGGCGGCGCACCGTCCTTGCCGCGCGCGATGAGCGGCGGCGCCATGTGGAATTCGAGACGGAAGTCACGGCCCGGCTTGCCTTCGAAGGTCTCGCCCAGCGCGTCGGCGAAGGCCGTTTGCGCATACAGCCGCGCGACTTCGTACTCGTCCTTGTAGGCCATCAGGCGCGAGAGCTGCTGCGCAACGACGCGCGTGAGGCGCCCCGGCGCACCGGCCACGCGGGCCTCGGCATCCGAGACCTGCTTGACGAACGCGGTGAACTGCGCGGCATACGCCGCGTTCTGGTACTGCGCGAGCAGATCCACGCGATGCGCGACGAGTGCGTCGAGCGTCATTTCGTCGGCCACCGGCGCATGCGCGGGGGCGTGCACGGCCTTGGCGGTCGTCTCCGTCAGGGCGGCCGGATCGCCGGCGGCCAGTCGTCCGATCGCCAGCGCGAGCTGGTTCATCGGCACGGCCACGTTGTTCAGCTCGATGGCGCGTTGCAGCGCCTGCAGCGAGACCGGCACCAGCCCCAGTTGCCATGCGAAGCCGAGCATGATGATGTTCGCGCCCATCGTGTCGCCGAGGAAGCGCTGCGCGAGCGCCTGCGCGTCGCACGTATCGAGTTTGTCGCTGCCGGCGGCGTGACGCATCTTCGCGAGCAGCGCATCGCCATGCAGGCTGGCATCCGGATTCTGGACGAACGAGGCGTTCGGAATCGCATGCGTGTTGACGATCACGCGCGTGCGATCGCGCCGCACAGTCTGCAGCGCATCGGCGCTCGCGCCCACGACCATGTCGCAGGCAAGCAGCACGTCGGCCTGCTGCGTGTCGATGCGCACCTGATTGAGCGCCTGCGGCGTGTTGGCGAAGCGCACGAACGAAAGCACGGCGCCGCCCTTCTGCGCGAAGCCCATGAAGTCGAGCACCGAGGCGCTCTTGCCTTCGAGGTGCGCCGCCATCGTGATCAGGGCGCCGATCGTCACCACGCCCGTGCCGCCCACGCCGGTGACCATGATGTCGAACGGTGCGTTGCCGGCGAGCGCCGTTGGTTGCGGCAGTGCGTTCAGCCGCGCTTCGAAAGCCGCTTGATCGAACGCCGCGGCCAGTGCCCTCTTCAACTGTGCGCCCTTGACCGAGACGAAGCTCGGGCAGAAACCGTTCACGCAGGAGAAGTCCTTGTTGCACGACGATTGATCGATGCGACGCTTGCGTCCCAGCGCGGTTTCCACCGGCTCGACCGACAGGCAGTTCGACGCCACGCCGCAATCGCCGCAGCCTTCGCAGACGGCTTCGTTGATGAACAGACGGCGATCCGGGTTCGGGAATTCGTTTTTCTTGCGACGGCGACGCTTCTCGGCCGCGCACGTCTGGTCGTAGATCAGCACGGTCGCGCCGGGGATCTCGCGCAATTCGCGCTGCACGGCGTCGAGCTCGCTGCGGTGGTGGAACGTAGTGCCCTTCGGGAACTGGCCTTCATGGCCGATGTACTTCTCCGGCTCGTCGCTCACCACGACGAGTTTGGCGATGCCTTCGGCTTCGACCTGGCGCGCGATCTGCGGCACCGAGATCGAGCCGTCCACGGGCTGGCCGCCGGTCATCGCGACCGCGTCGTTGTACAGGATCTTGTAGGTGATGTTCGCCCTGGACGCCACCGCCTGACGAATCGCAAGCAGGCCCGAGTGGAAGTACGTGCCGTCGCCCAGGTTCTGGAAGACGTGCGGGCGCTTGGTGAAGTGCGAATGCGCCGCCCAGTCCACGCCCTCTCCGCCCATCTGGATCAGGCCGGTGGTGTCGCGGTCCATCCACGACGCCATGAAGTGGCAGCCGATACCGGCTTGCGCGATGGAGCCCTCGGGCACCTTCGTCGACGTGTTGTGCGGGCAGCCCGAGCAGAAGTACGGCACGCGACGCACGCCATCGGCTTCGTTCGACAGGATCTCGTGTGCCACCAAATCGACCACGCGCTCGCGACGATCAAGCGCCGGGCGATGCTTCGCGAGCCACTCGGCGAAGACGGGCAGCACGCGCGAGGGACGCAGTTCGCCCAGCGCCGAGAGCAGCGCACGGCCATCGGCGTCGGTCTTGCCGAGCACGATCGGGCGCGTGCCCGTCGTGCGGTTGTAGAGGGACTGCTTGATCTGTTGCTCGACGACCGGGCCCTTCTCCTCGATGACGAGGATTTCCTTGAGGCCGCTCACAAAGGCGTCCAGACGCGTCATGTCCAGCGGGAACGACAGACCGACCTTGTAGATGCGCACGCCGGCGGCGGCGAGATCGTCGACGGTGATGTCCAGGCGACGCAGCGTCTCCATCAGATCCAGATGGGCCTTGCCGCAGGTCACGATGCCGATGTCCGCCTCGGGGGCCGGCGCGATCCACTTGTCGATGCTGTTCACGCGCGAGAAGGCGCGCACGGCGTCGAGCTTGGCCGTCAGGCGGGCTTCCAGCGCGAGGCTCGGCAGGTCGGGCCAGCGGTTGTGCAGACCGCCTTCCGGTGCGACGTAGTCGAGCGGCTCGGCCCAGTCGGTGCGGATCTTGTCGAGGTCGACGGTGCCGCGCGACTCGACCGTCTCCGAAATCGCCTTGAGACCGGCCCAGGCGCCCGAGAAACGCGAGAGCGCGTAGCCGTACAGGCCGAATTCGACGAGTTCGCCGATATCCGCCGGGTTAAGCACCGGCATGCTCCACGACATCATCGTGAAGTCGCTCTGGTGCGGCATCGACGACGACACGCAACCGTGGTCGTCACCGGCCACCACGAGCACGCCGCCGTGGCGCGACGCACCGTAGGCGTTGCCATGCTTGAGCGCGTCGCCCGCGCGGTCCACCCCCGGGCCCTTGCCGTACCACATGCCGAACACGCCTTCGACGGTGCGCTCGGGATCGGCCTCCACGCGCTGCGTGCCCATGACGGCCGTGCCGCCCAGTTCCTCGTTGATCGCGGGCAGGAACTTGACGTTCGCCGCATCGAGCAGCTTCTTCGCCTTCCACAACTGCTGGTCCACGCCGCCCAGCGGCGAGCCGCGGTAGCCGCTGATGAAGCCAGCCGTGTTCAGGCCGCGCGCGGCGTCTAGCTGGTGCTGCATCAGGAGGATGCGCACGAGCGCCTGCGTGCCGGTCAGAAAGATCTGGCCATGGCGCGCGGTAAGTGCGTCGGAGAGCTGGTAGTCGGGATGGGCCAGGGGGTTGGCCGTCGGCGTCGCGAGCGCGGCGCGCATGGGGGCATTCATCGTGTATCTCCTGATCCCCACCACCGCCGCGGTCCGCCATCTCGGGAGAGCGGCGCACCAGCCAGGCTTCGGGGACACCTGTTCTGTTCGTCTGGACGCCGTGTCCCATAGCGCGGGCACGCGTCTGCATGGAAGCAGTGTAGGGGGAGGTACGAGAAAGATTTTTACTATTTCACTCCGTTTGGCGCACAATAAGAAACGTTCATTTCGAAAAATGCGATTTTGAAAAATGGAATTACTCGATAACTTTGCGCGCCAGATCCTGCGTCTTTTGCAGATCGACTCGCGGCGTTCGGCGCAGGAGCTATCCGATAACGTGGGCCTGTCGGCCACGCCCTGCTGGCGCCGGATCAAGGGCATGGAGCAAAGCGGCGTAATCCAGCGCTACACGGTGCTGCTCGACCGCGAAAAGCTCGGCCTGCACGTATGCGCGCTGGCGCATGTGCAGCTCACCCGCCACACGGAAGGCGGCACGGAACAGTTCGAGCGCGAAATCCGCAGTTGCCCGGAAGTCACCGAGTGCTACAGCACGACGGGCGAGGCCGACTACATCCTCAAGATCGTGGCGCCCGACATCAAGGCGTACGACGCCTTTCTCCACGAACACATCTTCCGCCTGCCCGCCGTGTCCAACGTGAAGACCAGCGTGGTGCTGCGCGAAATCAAGTTCGATACGAGTCTGCCGATCTGAGCGGCCTCCTTTCATCCGCGCTTCCCCCACCCTCCAACCTCCCCCGCGCGCATTCCCAGACGTTGACGACATACCGAATTGCCGCTTGACGTCCGTTTCTTTTTCGCTTAAAAATGCAAATGATTCTCATTTAATATCAATTCGAGTTCGTCGTCCCAAGGCCGATTTCCGGAGTCCGGTAAGGCCGCGTGGCACGAGATATTTCGCCAGCCGCGCCTGCCCGCGTGCGCATCCGTCTCTTCCCCGACGGATGCACACCGCGATTGCCACGAGCGCTTGCCAGCCAGCAACGGGGTTTTTTGCACTGGGAGCCAGCAGTGAAGCAGTCGTCGAGCGGCGGGGGCCGCGCTTTTGTCATGACCACGCGCCAGGAACATGGCGCAAACGGTTCGCACCGTGCCGTTCGCGACCAAGCGGCGCGAACGCACGCATCGCCGCGTTGGCGCCTGCATCCGCTCGCCGGCGCGGTGCTCGCCGCCGTCTGGCTGCCGGCCGCCTTCGCGCAGCAGACCGACGCCGAAACGGCAGCGGCCCCGGCCGCCAGCGTGCAACTCGCGCAGGCGCCGCGCCAGACATCTCACCAGGCGCCGCTGCAGATCGCCGAAGCGAACCTGCGCGAGGTTAACGTGACGGCGACACGCACCCCGACCGAAGCGGAGCGCACACCGGCATCCATCTCCGTCATCACCGATCAGGATCTCGAAGAGCAGCAGGCGCAGGACATCAAGGAGGCGCTGCGCTACGAGCCGGGCGTCACCGTGCGCCGCGCCCCCTATCGTCCCGCCTCGGCCGCGGCCGGGGGCGGGCGCGACGGCAATTCGAGCATCAACGTGCGCGGCCTCGAAGGCAACCGTGTCGCGATCTTCGAAGATGGCATCCGCATGCCCTCCTCCTATTCGTTCGGCCCGCTCGAAGCCGGCCGCGGCGACTACATGAGCATGGATCTGCTGCGCCGCATCGAGATCCTGCGGGGCCCGGCGTCGTCGCTGTACGGCAGCGACGGCCTGACCGGCGTCGTGAACTTCCTCACCAAGGATCCGCAAGACCTGCTCGACGTGTTCGGCAAGTCGACCTATTTCTCGCTGCGTCCGTACTACAACTCGATGGACCGCAGCTTTGGCACGACCGCGCAGGCGGCATGGGGCGGCGAGCAATTCCAGGGCATGGTGATCGTCGACGGCAACAAGGGCCACGAGCTCGATGGCAAAGGCACGAACAACTCGGCCGGCACCACTCGCACGACCGCCAACCCGCAGGACACCAACGGCAATTCGATCCTGGGCAAGCTGGTCTTCAAGGCCACGCCGAGCTCGCAGTTCAAGCTCACGGCGGAGAACGTGCGACGCCGCACGGACACGAACGTGCTCTCGGCCATTGCGCCGCCCACGACGCTGGGGCTGACCACGAGCGACCGTCTCGAGCGCAATCGCGTGAGTCTCGACTACGACTTCAACGACAACGCGCAGGCCTACGTCCAGCACGCCCACGCGCTGCTGTACTTCCAGGACGCGAAGAACAGCCAGTACTCGTACGAGAAGCGCACTGCGGGCGATCGCACGCGCGACAACACCTACAAGGAACGCACCGTCGGCGGCTCGCTGCAGGCCGAGAGCCACTTCTCGACCGGCCCGCTTGCCCACAAACTCGTGTACGGCACCGACGCGAGCCTCGCGTACATCACCAGCTACCGCAACGGCACGGTGCCGGGCGTGGGCGAATCGTTCCCGAACAAGGCGTTCCCCGACACGAACTACACGCTCTTCGGCGCCTTCCTGCAGGACGAGATCCGCTACGGCGCGCTCACCGTCACGCCAGGTATCCGCTACGACGCATACTGGCTCTCGCCCAAACAGAACGATCCGCTGTACGTGTCGCAGACGAGAACCGGCACCCGCCTGCAGCCAACGTCCTCGAACGATTCGGCCTTCTCGCCGCGCCTGGCGATCATGTACGAGATCGCCCCGTCGCTCGTTCCGTACGTGCAATATGCGCGCGGCTTCCGCACGCCGACGCCCGATCAGGTCAACAACGGCTTCTCGAACCCGATCTTCGGCTACATGTCGATCGCCAACCCGAACCTGAAGCCGGAAACGAGCGACACCTTCGAGCTAGGTCTGCGCGGCCGGCTCGCGACCACGCTCGGGCCGGTCACGTACAGCACGGCGGTGTTCGCGGGCAACTACCGCAACTTCATCTCGCAGCAGAACATCAGCGGTTCCGGACGTCCGAACGACCCGCTCATCTACCAGTACGTGAACTACAGCCGCGCCCGCATTCAGGGCTGGGAAGGTCGCGCGACGTGGTCGCTCAAGGGCGGTATCACGCTGCGCACGGCAATGGCCTACACACACGGCACGACCGAGAACAACGGCGAAGCGAGCCAACCGCTCAATACCGTCAATCCGTTCTCGATGGTATTCGGCGTGCGCTATGAACCGAACAGCACATGGTTCGCGCAAGCCGATCTGCTCTTCCAGGCGGCCAAGTCGCAAAGCCGAATCGCGAATACCTGCACGTCCGGCATGCAGCAGAACCAGAACTGCTGGGCGCCACCGTCGTCGATCGTGCTCGACCTGTCGGGCGGCTACCGCATCAACAAGTACGCCACGGTTTATGCGGGCGTCTACAACGTGTTCGACCGCAAGTACTGGAACTGGTCGGACGTCCGCAACATCGCCGACAACTCGACCATCAAGGACGCGTACTCCGCGCCGGGCCGCAGCGTGGCGGTCAGCCTGAAGCTTCAGTACTGATCCGGCGCATCGCGATCGCCCGATCTCCGGATCGATTGTCGGAACTCGCATCGGCGCGCACCGCTCACGCATCACCCGCGCGCCGGTGTGCGCCAGCCACTGCCAGCAAACCGCAACGAGGAATTGCCATGATGAACGCTCAAAACGCCATTTCCGCCACCCCGGCCACCCGCCCGACGGCGCCCCCGCTCGCCGACGTGAACCGTCTGCGCAGCGAATTCCAACGCGTGAAGACCGAACAGAATCTGCGCGACCGCGACGCCGCCGCGGCCCTTGGCGTCTCCGAGGGCGAGACGGTCGCCGCGTTCGTCGGCGAACACGTGGTGCGCCTGCGCCCGGACTTCATCGAGATCGTCGAAGCGCTGCCCGCGCTGGGCCGCGTCATGGCGCTCACGCGCAACAACGCCGCCGTGCATGAGAAAGACGGCCAGTACGAGAAGCTCTCGCACTCAGGCACTGTCGGCCTCGGACTCGGCAAGGACCTCGACCTGCGCATCTTCTATCACCACTGGGCCAGCGGTTACGCCGTCGAAACGCCGACGGAAACCGGCCCGCGCCGCTCGCTGCAGTTCTTCGACAAGTCCGGCACCGCCGTGCACAAGGTGTTCCTGCGCGAGCACAGCGACGCGGCGGCATACGACACGCTCGTCGCACGCTTTCGCGCCGACGACCAGACACCGGGCGAGCACGTGGTCGCCGTCGACGCGCCCAAACCCGAAACGCCCGACGCCGACATCGACGTCGCGGCCTTCCAGCGCGACTGGCTGGCGATGACCGACACGCACCAGTTCTTCGAAGTGCTCAAGCGTCACGGTCTCTCGCGCGCGCAGGCACTGCGTCTCGCGCCTACAGACTACGTGCAACGCGTGCCCGCCGCGTCGGTGAAGACATTGCTCGAAGACGCCGCCGGCACCGGTCTCCCGATCATGGTGTTCGTGGGCAACGCCGGCATGATCCAGATCCACACCGGCCCCGTGAAACAGATTCGCGTGATGGGCCCGTGGGTCAACGTGCTCGATCCGGGCTTCAACCTGCATCTGCGCGAAGACCTCGTCGGCAGCGCCTGGATCGTGCGCAAGCCTACTTCCGACGGCATCGTCTCGTCGCTCGAACTGCTCGACGCCGCAGGCATGGTGATCGCCATGTTCTTCGGCGAACGCAAACCCGGACAGGCCGAACGTGAAGACTGGCGACAGACGCTCAAGCGTGTTGAGGAGGCTTCCGCGTGAACCAGCCAATCGATGAGCGCGGCGTGACGCGTCGCGCGCTGCTCGCCGGTGGCGCCACGCTCGCCGCCGGCGCATGGATGGGAGCGCTGCTGCCGGCGTCGCTCGCGCATGCGGCGAGTGCAGCGAGTGCGGCCAGTGCGGCCGCGCAGAGCAAGAACGCGCCCCGGCGAGTCGTGGTCGCAGGCGGCGCGCTCACGGAGATCGTCTACGCGCTCGGCGCGCAGGATCGCGTGATCGCCAACGACTTGACCAGCCTGTATCCGGAAGCCGCAACCCAACTGCCGAAGGTCGGCTATCTGCGTTCGTTGTCGGCGGAAGGCGTGCTCTCGCTGCATCCCGATCTGCTGCTCGCCGGTGCGGAAGCCGGACCGCCCAACGTGCTCTCCCAGATCGCAGCCGCCGGCGTGTCGGTCAAGCGCTTCAAGCACGGCTACACCGCCGAGCTGGTCAACGACAACATTCGCGAAGTCGCCGCCGCACTGCGCATGCCCGGCGACGGCGCGCGCGTGTCGAACCGCTTCATGACCGACTGGCTGCGCGCGCGCGAAGACATCGAACAGCGCTGGGGAATTCAGAAGCGGCCGCGTGTGCTGTTCATCCTCGGCCATACAGGCAATCAGGTCATGGTCGCGGGCCAGGACACGGCGGCAGATGCCATGCTCGCCTATGCCGGCGCCGAGAACGCGCTGCGGGGATTCAACGGTTATCGCCCACTCACGGCGGAGGCGGCCGTCGCGGCACAGCCCGACGTGCTGCTCACGACCACGGCGGGCCCCGCTTCCGACGATCGCGTCGATCCGGCGGCAACGCTGCTCGCGCAGCCGGGACTGGCCAACACGCCTGCGGGGCGCGCGCGCCGCGTGGTGAGCTTCGACGCGCTGTATCTGCTCGGTTTCGGTCCACGTCTGCCGCAAGCGATCGCCGATCTCGCGCGACGCGTGCACACCGTCTGACGGGGCATTGCGCCCAACCAGCCAATCGCCAGTGAACGCCCCATGTCAGCCGCACCTCCGCTTCCGAAATCCATGAAGTCCGTGGCCTCTTCCGCCCGGGATCGCCACGGCGCCACGCGCCGGCGTCCGGCGCGGTGGTCCGTGATGACGGTGCTCGCCGTCCTGCTTGCCCTCGCCATCCTCGCCGCGCTGTGCGGCGGCGCTTATCGCATCGCCCCTGGCGAAGCGATGACAGCCCTGTTCCGCGGCGCGACGGGCGACTTCGTGCAGGACCAGGCGCGCAACGTCATGCTGCAGATTCGCCTGCCGCGCATCGTGCTCGGCATCCTGGTGGGCGCGGGATTCGGCGCCGCAGGCGCCGCGCTGCAGGCGCTCTTTCGCAACCCGCTCGCCGACCCCGGCCTCATCGGGGTGGCCAGCGGCGCCGCGCTCGGCGCGGCGGGCGTCATCGTGCTGGGCGGCGCGATGCTCCCGGCGGCGCTCGCCGCATCGCTCGGTCTATGGCTGTTGCCGCTGGCGGCCTTCGTCGGTGCGCTGGGCGTGACGGCGCTCGTCTACCGCCTCGCCGCCGGACGCGGCCGCCTCGCCCTGCCCCTGCTGCTGCTCGCGGGCATCGCCATCAACGCGGTGTCCGGTGCGGCGATCGGCCTGCTCACGTATCTGGCCAACGACACCCAGCTGCGCACGCTCACGTTCTGGACGCTCGGCAGTCTTGGCGGCGCGCAGTGGTCGATGCTCGCCGTGATCGTATGGCCCGTCGCCCTGGGCATCGTCGCGCTCGCCACGCAATGCCGCTCGCTCAACGCGCTGCTGCTCGGCGAGGCGGAGGCGCTGCATCTGGGCGTGGCGGTGCAATCGGTCAAGCGGCGTGTGATGGTGGCGTGCGCGCTGTGCGTGGGGGCGCTCGTGGCGTCGAGCGGCATGATCGGCTTCATCGGGCTGATCGCGCCGCATGTCGTGCGTCTGGTCGTCGGCCCCGACCCGCGCGCCGTGCTGCCGGCGGCGGCGCTCTTCGGCGCGATCCTGACCCTGCTCGCGGATCTCGTGGCGCGCACCTGGGTCTCGCCGGCCGAGCTGCCGCTGGGTATTCTCACCGCGCTGCTCGGCGCGCCGTTCTTCCTCATGCTGCTGTGGCGACGCCGCGCACAGTTCGGCCTGTGACGGCCAGCACCAGGACTTCGCCATGCTCAGTGCACACGACCTCACCATCGCCCACACCGATTCGCCCGTCCTCGACGGCCTGTCGCTCGACGTCCGCCCCGGCGAACTCCTTGTGCTGCTCGGCCGCAACGGTGCGGGCAAGAGCACGTTGCTCAAGGCGCTGGCCGGCGAGCCACTGCCACCCCGCACACGCTTGAGCGGCGCCATCACGCTCAACGGCGCCGCGCTCGCGCAATACAGCGCAGCGGCGCTCGCGCGGCTGCGGGCGGTACTGCCGCAAACGGCGCAGCTCTCGTTTCCGTTCAGCGCCCTGGAAATCGTGACGATGGGACGTCTGCCGTTCCCCAGGCCACCCCGCGCACGACGCGTCCCGAGCGATACCGACATTGCGACGATGGCGCTCGAGCGCGTCGGCGCCTTGCCGCTGCTCCATCGCGACGTGATGACGCTTTCCGGCGGCGAATGGGCCCGCGTGCAGTTCGCGCGGGTGCTTGCGCAGCTATGGCCCGAAGCGGCGGCGTCGCCATCGGTGCCGCGTTACCTGCTGCTCGACGAACCGACGGCCGCGCTCGATCTCGCGCATCAACATCATGTGCTCTCGCTCACGCGCGAACTGGCGAAGACGTGGGGATTCGGTGCGATGGCCATCGTGCACGACGTCAATCTCGCGGCACGCCACGCCGACCGCATGGCCCTGCTCGCCGACGGCCGCATTCTCGCCGCGGGAACGCCGCGCGAAGTCATGCGCTCCGAGCTTATCGAAGCGACGTTGGGGTTGCCGGTGCATGTGATTTCGCCGGACACGGTGCCCGGCTTCGGCTTCAGTGTGCTGACGAGCTCGTCGGCCGGCGTGCCGTTCGCGCTGCCGGCATGAGGCCACGGAGCGCGCCCGAAGCGCCTGCGAGGCGTCCATGTACTTCGATGTGCTACGTTTGAGAGCTGCCCCGCGGTTCAGCCGACGGGGATGCCATCCTTCTCGAGGTTCACGCGGGCGCAAAGCACCGCCGCGAGATCCCACAGCGCATAGCCGACGCTCTTGAAGAGCACCGGCCCGCTCGAGCGAAAACGATCGGGGGTGATGATCGCGTCCATGAGCGGCGCGGCGCGGCCCCAGTCGATGGCCGCATGCAACAGGTCGCCCGCCTCGTGCTTGACCTCCCACGTGTCGACAACGAGCGTACCGCGCACTGCCGCATCGCGGCACAGTTGCGGCGGCAACTCGCGCATGTCGGGACGGAAGGCGCCCACGCCGGCGACGAAGATGTCGTCGCGCCAGCGGATCGTGTCACTGTCGGGCAGCACCGGCTCGCTGCTGGTCGTGGCGGTGATCACGATGCTCACGGTGGCGAGCACCGGCTCAATGGCGTCGACCACCGTCGCTTCCACGCCGAGCGATGCGGCATGGTCGGCCAACGCATGCGCGCGCTCCGGACTGCGCGAATAGATCATGAAGTGACGCGTGCCCATGCCCGCGGCGAATGCTTCAAGATGCGCGCGCGCCTGAACGCCAGCGCCGACGATGAGCACCGGCCCCTTCGGACGAGGCGCGAACTTGCGCGCGGCAAACAGCGTCACGGCGGCCGTGCGGCGACCGGTGACGGTCGGGCCGTCGAGCAGCATCAACCGCTCGCCGGTGTGCGGGTCATACACCATCACTTCGCCGATGATGGACGGTTTGCCGACCCGGCAATTCTCGGGGTGAACCGTGATGTGCTTGGTCATCGCGACGTCGCGATTCACGGCGGGCATGACCAGCAGCACGCCGGCACGACGACCGCGTTCGGATTCGGTGAGGGGAAAATGCAGACGCTCGGGCGCCCGGGCCGTGCCCGAACGCATTTCCATGAGCATGGCCTCGATACCGTCGGCCAACTGCGGGTAAGGCAGCACCTGCGCGGTCTGCCGCGCATTGAGCGTGATCATCGATATGTCTCCGCTTCGGAGCGTGCGCCACCGACAGCGAGCTCACACCCGCGGCCAACCTCTCGCGTCACGCTTTGCCAAGTCTTGTTTTTAGTGTAGCTCGCATCGCGTCCACGCGTCTGCAACAACCAAAATTATTCGTGGCATTTCTGCGTCGTCGCTGCGCACATGCGCTCAGCGACTCGCATTGCGCATGCGTTTGCCGTCATTGACGGTCGCACCGCGTACCTCGAAATGCACGCTGTCGCGAACGACTCCGGCGGCATCGACGAGTTCGAGCGTGTGACGGCCCGGCCATGGCAACCAGCTCACCCGCGCGCGGCCGGCGAGCGGTTTGCCGTCGAGACGCCACGCCGCGCCCTTGGGCCACGCGGCGGCCACCTGGAACCACAACCGTTGATTCGCCGGCGGAATGTCGGGGTCGAGCGCGACGATGGTGCCGTCGGCCGGTCCGGCGATACGCCACAGCGGCCCGCTCGGGGCCTTCGTCGCGAGGGCGGACAGCGCGATGGTGCGCTGCGAGGTACCCGCCAGGAACCACTCTTCGCGCGCGGGTTCGACGTGCTCCGCGTATTGCACCGCGACATGTTCCAGCCCCGGCGGCGGCGAAGGCGGTGGGCTCGCCGTGCGACGATGCAGGTAATCCATGATGCGATGCCAGATCGGCGCCGCGCCGGACACACCGGAGACGTCCCACATCGGCGCGCCGTCGGCGTTGCCGACCCAGACGCCGACCGTGTAGCGCCGCGAGTAGCCGACGGCCCAGTTGTCGCGCATGTCCTTGCTCGTGCCCGTTTTCACCGCCGTCCAGTAGCGCGTGGACAACGGACTGTCGAGGCCGAACGTGCGCGTGCGCGCCTGCCGGTCGGCGATCATGTCCGAGACGATGAAACTGACTTGCGGCGAAAACACCGGCGTCTGCGCAGGCCTGCGTGAATCGCGCTTCGTATCCCCGACGTTGTGCGCCTTCGCGGCGTCGGCGTTGCCTGCAGGACGCGCCCCGGACGCACTGCGGTCCATGCGCTCGTTCACCGCGCCGGCGGTCCCGCCATTGGCCAGCGCGCGGTACGCGTTGGTCAGCGACAGCAGCGTCACGTCGGCGCTGCCGAGCGCCAGACTGAAGCCGTAGTAATCGCCGCTTTGCGTGAGCGGCAGGCCCAGCGAAACGAGAGTCTGCGCGAAGCGTCGCGGCGTGACCATCACGAGCGTGCGCACCGCAGGCACGTTCAGCGACGAGCCCAGTGCCGTCCGTGCACTGACCCATCCCTTGAAGTGCCGGTCGTAGTTCTGCGGAATGTACAAACCGCCGCCCGTGGGCAGATCGAGGGGCGAATCGTCGAGCAACGAGGCTGCGGTCAGACGCTGCTCGGCGATGGCCTGGGCGTAGAGGAACGGCTTGAGCGTCGAGCCGGCCTGACGCAGCGACGTCACGCCATCGACCTCTGCGGCCGAGGATAGCGCGCCCGACGATCCGACCCACGCGAGAATGTCGCCGCTGGCGTTGTCGATGACCACGATGGCCCCGTCCTGCACGTTGCGCGAACGGCCCGGCATACCGAGCTCGCGCAGTGTCTGCTGCAACGTGGTGACGGCAACCCGCTGCAGCCGCGCGTCAAGCGTGCTGGTGATGCGCGTACCGGCCGGCGGCCGCGTCTCGCCGAACACGCGCCGTGCAAAATGAGGCGCCAGATTGACGGCATCGCGCGTGTTCATCACGCTGGCCGGACGCGAGAACACCAGTTGTGTGTAGCCCTCCAAACCGTTGCAGTCGGACGCCTGCCCCAAGTCACGAAGGATCGTGCACGCGCGCTGCGCCACCCGGGGCGCCGGGGCGTTCGGCGCCCGCAACAGGGCCACGGCGAGCGCCGACTCGCGGGCGTCGAGCCCGATGGGCAGCTTGCCGAAGAGCGTTTGCGACACGGCCGAGATGCCGACCAACTCGCCGCGAAACGGTACGAGGTTCAGATACGCCTCGAGAATCTGGTCCTTGCGCCAGCGTTGCTCGAGCCACACGGCCGTCGCGGCCTGACCGATCTTCTGCGTCATCGAGCGATTGCGGGTGCTCGGACGCAGATCGTCGTCGAGCAGTCCGGCAAGCTGCATCGTGAGGGTCGACGCACCTCTCGTGCGCGAATGCCAGAGATTGCCCCACGCGGCGGCGGCCACACCGCGCCAGTCGACGCCGCTGTGCTCATAGAAGCGCTTGTCTTCCGAAACGATCAGCGCCTGCCGGAAGGCGGGTGAGACGTCGGCGAGCGTGACCCAGTCGCCGCGTTGCGCCTGCATGTCGGCGCGCAACCGTTGCAACGGCTCGCCACGGCGATCCAGCAGGATCCAGTCGGACGCCCGCCAGTCCTGCCGCACGTCGTCGAACGACGGCACGGCATGTACCGCCGCGCTGGCCGGCACCAGGCTCAGCACCAGGGCAAAGCGCAACACGATCCTGCGTGCGACCTGACAGCGCAACCCCTCACGCACCGTCGGCATGCCCCATGTCCTCTTGTGCCACATCGGGCAAGCGTGGCGTACGCGCCGCCATGATGCCGGCGCTCAGCAGCAGTTGCGCGAGCGCGTAGAAAATCCAGATGGCGTATTCCTGCGCAGGGATCGCGCCGACGAATCGCGTGGTCCCGATCAGGGCGTCGGACACGGTGAAGAGCAGCGCCCCCACGGCTGCCCATTCGCCGGGCAGATCGGCCAGCAGCGCCGCCGTGGCCATCATCGCCAATACGATGACGTAACATGCCACCGGCGCCTTGAGCCCTCCCATGCCGGGCCAATACATCGCATAGGAGAGCGCCGCCGCAATCCAGACGACGACAATGGCCACCCGATGCCAGCGAGGCACCCGCGCCCACGGCCGGCGCAGGCGCCAGAACAGTGCGAAGTAGGCCAGGTGAGCGAGCAGGAATGCCGCCAGGCCGAGCACGAACCCCGACATGAGTGTCGGAATGGCGAGCAGCACATCGCCCGCTCCCGACAGGATCAATGTCGCGCACAACCACGGCCGCTCCCCCGGCGCGCGGTGATACAGCGCCGCAAAGAGCAGCAACGCGCACAGCAATGCCTTCGCCACGGCCTGATCGGCGTACGGCGCGCCGCGCAGCGAGAACGCATAGGCGGCACCCGCGGCGGCCGCCAGCCACCAGAAGCGGCGCGCCTCGCGTGGCAGCGCCGCTGCCGGAGCGAAGAAATTCAGCGTCATGTCGGTATCGCTCCAGCACTCATGGTTTGGCGGGCACGACCTGCACCGGCGCGTTCGGCGTCTCGCCGTACATGGCGGGCTCGTACATCGCTTCGACGCGCGTCGGCGGTGTCGCGAACTTGCCCACATTGTTCAGACGCACCGTGTACTCGATCCGATGCTGCCCCTTCGGCAGATAGTCGAAGTAGGCGCGGTAAGCGTCCTGCGCCCGTTCCTCGAAGGCGGGCATGGCGCCCTCGCTCTTTTCGCCCTGCGTGGCAATCGCCGAATCGCGTCCCAATCCGCCGCCAAGCACCGTCGCCCCGCCCGGCAGCGGATCGCTCACCACGACCCAGCGCATATCGGCCTGGGCGTCGATGTCGAGCCGCACGCGCAACACGGCGCCGCGCACGAAGCTCTCGCCGCTGCGCTCTGCCGCATCCTGCACCTGGACGCTGCGCGTGACGCGATAGCCCGCCGAGAATGGCGCCTTGAGCGGCACCGCCGCGAGACTCTGGATGGTCGCCCACGGCTTGCCGGCGCCGGTCTGATCGAGACGCAACACGTCGCGCGCGCTGTCCGATCCCGAGGCGGCGTGGCTGAGCCACGGCAGCGAGACGGTCGGCGGCACGGCGCCCGGCTTGAGCTTGTCCCAGTCCACCGTCTGCACGCCACCGCTGGTCTGATTGTCGCGCTGCCATTGGATCGCGGTCTGGCCCGTCGGCGTATCGTGCTCGAAGCGCGCCGAGAAGCGATCCACCGCCAGCCCGCCCCAGACGTTCGCCGTCGTCGTCGACCAGGCTCCACGCGACTGCAGACCCAGCAGCCCGATCACCAGTCGCGGCATGTCGTCCTTCCACGCGGGATTGGCGTTCATCAGCAACGCCAGACGCGCCGCGTTGGTCTCGGGACCGACCATCAACCACCACAGGCCGTCGCTCGACTGCGTCGAGAAACCCACGCGCGTACCCTGGTACGACAGGCGCGCGCGCAGGATCTGCTCGGCCTGCGCCAGACGCTCGGCGCGCTGCGGTGCATCGGGCAGGCGTTGCAGGATGGCGTACCAGTCGATCACGGCCGACGTCGGCCAGTCGTTCGGCGTGAGGGTTAGCGAACTCAACATGCGTGCATTCGCCCTGCCGTACCTCGACAAGGCCTCGATGGCGCTGAGCTTGCGCAAGGTCAGGTCGTCGCGCGGCGCCCAGAAGCGGCGCGTCAGACGCCCTTCCACGAACGCCGCCAGACCATCCTGCATGCGAGCCAACGCGTCGTCCGGCAACGCATACGCCGGGTCGAGCGCCTTGGCCTCGCTGCTCACGGACAGCAGGTAGGCGGTGAGCGTATCGCTACCCTGGTTGGCAAAGCCTTCCTGCGGCGGGAAGTAGCTCGCCAGACCATCGTCGTCGAGATACGACGGCAACGTGCCCATCACTCGCTTCCATTGCGCGGCGTCGCGCAGGCCAAGCGCCTTCGACGCCTGCTGTTCCAGACACGCATACGGATAGAGCTCGAACCAGCGCTTCACGCCGGGCAGCCCCTGCGACAGACGCGGTTGCATGCTCACGCGAACACCCCCGCGCAACTTGCCGGTACTGTCGCTCACCGCCCCCGCGGGCGGCGCCATGGGCAGCGTCAGGCTGCCCTCGACCTGCATGAGCACCGACTGCTGCACGGTGGCCGGCAACGACGGCTGTATGTCCTGGCCCACCTTGATCGCATCGCTCGCCGCAGGCCCGCCACCGGCGGCCGGCGCCTGCGCGCTGACCTCCCAGAGCAGACGCTGCGCGCGCGTGTCCGCGAGCCCCGTTGGCGCGGTCACTTCCCAGGCCACCTCGCGGGATTCGCCGGCGGGCACATCGACGCGCTGTGGCGCGAGCGTCAGTTGGGTCGCCCGCGCCGTCAATTGCACCTGCATGGCGTGTTGCGTCGTGTTGCGGACGGTGAACTGCGCGCGATAGTTGTCGCCCTCACGCACCAGCGGCGGCAAGCCCGAGATCAGTTGCAGATCCTGCGTGGTGCGGATCGTCGCACTGCCCGTGCCGAACCAGCCGAGCGCCTGCGCCCCCGGTTTGCCGTCGTCGGCCACGGCCACGATGCGGAAGCTCGACAGCGAGTCGTTGAGCGGCACATCGACACTCGCTTCGCCCTTGTCGTCGAGCACGACGCGCGGCTGCCACAGCAGCAACGTATCGAACAGCTCGCGCGTGGGGCTCTTTCCGCCGCCACCGCCGGCAGGCACCGCTTTGCGCCCATAGTGGCGACGACCGATGATCTCCATCTGCGCCGTGGCCGTCGTCACGCTGTAACTGCGCCGCTGCCACATGGCATCCAGGAGATTCCAGCTGGTGTTCGGCGCGAGTTCCAGCAGCGCCTCGTCGACGGCCGCCACCGCGACCTCCGAACCTGCTGCAACCGGTTTGCCGTCGGGCTGCGTGACCTTGATGCGCACCTTCGCATGACCGCGCACCGGATACGTGGGCGCGTCGGGCTTCACCTCCACGCCGAGACGCTGGCCGGCGGTGCCGACACGCAACTCGGTAAGTCCGAAGCGATACGCCGGCTTGCCCAGATCGACCAGCCCCGTGGGCGCCTGATACTCCCGGCCCTCGTACCAGAACGCTCGGAACCACTCCAGCGGCTGTTTCCAGCCCCACTGGAAGAACGAGTACCACGGCACCTCGTGAATGCGTCCGCGCACGGCGAGCACCGAGACATAGACGTTCGGCCCCCACGACGGATCCACCTTGAGCGAGATGTTCGGATCCTTGCCCGAAATCTCCATCGTGCGCGTCTCCATCACGCCTTCCCGCTCGATGGCGACGAGCGCCGTGGCCGAACGGAACGGCATGCGCACCTGCAGCTTGGCGGTCTCGCCCGGCTCGTAGGCGCGGCGCTCCGGCAGCACGTCCATACGGTCGGTGTTGTCGCCACCGAACCAGACTTCGCCGCGACCGGTCACCCAGACGCTGGTCGTCGACGTGCTCAGGTTGCCCTTGTCATCCTTGGCTTGCGCCACGAGCGTGATCTCCCCCGGCTGCGAGAGCGACACGTCGCACGACAACAATCCATGATCGTCGGTCTTGCCGCTGCATACGGTGCCAAGATCCTTCACTTCCGTACGGTTGTCGTAGGCGTAGAACCCACCGACCATGCGCTTGCGACTGCTGGTCGTGATCCGCGCCTCGGCGCGCACGTCCATGGCGACACCGGCTTTCGGCTTGCCGCGCAGATCGAGCGCGAGCGCCTTCACAGGCAGCTTGTTGGTCACCGATACCCAACTCTCGCTGCGCACGCCGGTGATCAGGTTGGCCGGCCACAACGTGGCATTGCCGCGCAGCGTCTGGATCTCCCCGTTGGGGTCCGCAAAGCTCGCTTCGAGCACCAGGTCGCTCGGCCGGTCGACCTTCGGCAAGTCCTTGAGCGTCAGATTGCCGGCGCCGTTGCGATCGAGCACGAGCCGCTGCTTGTCGGCTACCAGCTTCTGGTCGCTCGACCCCGAGTTCTCGTCGTTGCCCTGATCGCCGTCGTCCGGCGCGCCGGACTGGGTTGACGGCGGACGGTACGGCGTAAAGCTGAAGTCGTCGTAACCGTCGAACGTCAGATCGCGCACGCGCAGCAGCGCGGAGACACGAACCGGCAAATTGCCGGCCGGCCCGCCCGCGACGTAGTTCACCTGCACGCTCACCGGTGCTTCCGTCTTGTTGATGAGCGGCGACTTTGCGGCGTCGCGCACGCCGATCGAGCCGGCGAGCACCGGCAGCCGGAACGCTTCCACGCGGAAATGCCCGGCGTCGAGCGACGTGGGATAGCTTTTCGGCCGTGTGTCGCCATCGGTGTAGTCGAGTGTGACCGAATACTCGCCGAGCTTCGCCCCCTGCGGAATCTGGAAGCTGTTCTCGGCAAGCCGTCCGTTGCGCCACTTGACCGGTTGCGTGTACGTCTGCCCCGATCCCTGATGCGTGATCGTCAGTTGCGACGGCAAGGCCGCGGGCAACGCCAGCCCCTGCATGGTTTCCTGGCGGATGAAGTGCTTCATCGACACGGTCTCGCCAACGCGGAACAGCATGCGATCGAACACGGTCTGGGCACGAACGGTCGGGCTGCTGCCGCCATCGGTCGGCACATGGAAACGCCAGGGCTCGATGCCGCGATCCGAGTCCGACGACACAAACGCCATGTCCGGATCGTTTCCTTGCGTGCGGGCAACCACGAAGTAACCCGAGCGCATCGTCTTCTCGCAATAGCGGTAACGATCGAGCGACTTGTCGATCTTCGCCACACCGGTCTTGTCGGTCACGGCGGAGGCCACTTCGGTGCCGTCGCAGTCGAGCACGCGCACGTGCGCGTTGGCCACGGGCTGCCCCTTGTCGAGCGTGGTCACCCACGCCACGGCATTCTCGCGGCCCGTCTTGAAGTGCACACCGAGATTGGTGACGAGCACGGTGGTGCGCACGTACATCGGCAGCGACTTGCCGAGCAGCGCCGCCCCCAGCGAGGGCGACGCCAGCTCCACGACATAGAAGCCCGGCTTCTGGAACGGGATACCCACGACCTCGAACGGACGCGGGTCCTTGTCCTTCGGCACCGGCAGCGTCAATGCCTGTACGCCCGGCAGACCGGAAAGCAGCGACAGGCTGCGCGTGTCGTAGCGCGTGATCTTGTCTTCGACGATCGTCGCGGCATTCGGCCCGAACGTCTCCTTCGCGGCGGGCGCCGTGAGGATCGTCGGCATGGCTTCGGCGATCTGCTTGCGCGTCATCGTCGTTTCGTCGAACCGGCGCACGCGCGAGAGCCACTCCATGACCTGCACATCGTCGTCGACGCGCAACTGCATCGTGCGGCCGTTCGCGTTGGCGTTGGCGGCATCGAGCGCCCTGGCCGCCTCCCCCGCCACGCCCAGACCGTTGATCTGCAGCGCCGGCTCGACCTTGCGAAGCGTGACGGGCAGCATCGGCGGCATGCCCGGCTCAGCGAAGCGCTCGACGATCCCGAACGGCGCCGCGGCGAACTTGGCCAGCGGCGGCATGGTCGCCGTCTTCGTCTTCAGTGGGAATTCGCTCGCGTTGTCGAGCGCACGACCGCTGTCGTCGGCAAAGCCTTTCGGCAGCGTGATGGTGAGTTCGGCCTTTTCCGGGAATGGCGCATCGAACGTCACGTCACTGACACTGGACGTTCGGTCCGTATCGCTGAATTTGGGTGTCCGTTCCGCCCCAGCGCCTTGCAGCCGTATCCTGGCGGCCATGTCGCGCGCGACCGGCGAATTGAACGTCAGACGCAGCGGACGCAACGGCGTGCATGGTGCGTTGGCGTTCTCGCGCTCGCAACTGAAGCTGGCGGTAAACGGCTCGCGCACGTCGTATTCGAAGCGTCGCGCCTGGCGCGTCGGCACGCCCGACGGCGTCGTGATACCCGCACCCCACACCAGATGCATCTTGGCGCCTGCGGCGAGCGTGCGATTGCATTGCAGCATGACCACGCGCGCGGCCTGCTTGTCGAGATTGAAGCGTTTGAGCAGCGCGGCGCGCGTATCGCCTTCGATCCACTTCACGCCAAGACGCTCGCCCACGCCCTCGGTCTCGCACCAGGCGTTCTGCGTCACGCTGGCGGGCTGCGCCGCACCATTGAGCGTGAGAACGAAAATCTGATTTTCGTCGATCGGACCATACGACGGACGAATGTTGGTGACGGCCGGGCCGCCCGTGTTGAACGCGTAACGCGTCGTGCCCGAGAGCGCCGTACCGGAGACAGCGGACAGGCCGCTGCGCGCCTCCACCGTGCATTTCGCCCCCGGCGGCAATGGTTGTTTGAAGTCGTAGACCCAGATCTTCGGTTCGAGCCAGTGGCCGTCGCCGGTGAGCGAGGCATCCGTGCATCGCACGGCAGCCGGCGCCTGCGCGCGCGGATCGCCCGCCGGCACCATCGCCTCGTCGAACTTCACAACGACCTGATCGACGCTGGCGACTTCGCCCTGCGGACTCACGCTGACGACGCGTGCGGCATGTGCCGGCGACGTCATCCACATTCCTAGACAGAGTGCCGCCCACGCCAACGGCGCAGCCGGCCAGACGCGTTGCGTTCTGCGATGCATGCCGGACTCCTCCCCGAGTTCTGGTGAGGCGATTCTAACCCGCGGTCTTTGGCAATTCGAACCGTTTCTGGCCAATTCCGGCATCGTTCGATAGACAAGCGCCACAATTCGGATTGCTCGCCTCGTAACTTCGGAATACAGGACGCTGGGTCTAGGAAGTAGCCTATGTCACACTGACGTCTTTCCTATGTGCGTTGCGAGCACGCCATGTCCGTCGCCTTTCTCCATCCGAAGAAGAACGCGCTGGTCTATCTGGTCAAGATCCTCAGTGGTTCGCTGATCGTCTGGTTCGGTCTGCGCGCGGCGGGCTTTCCCGAGCCGTACTGGGCGATGATCTCGCTCATTGTCGTCACGGAGCCCGATCCAACGCAGGCGCGCAGCAACTTCAAGGCGCGTTCGATCAACACGATTGCCGGCGCGGTCGTGGCTTGTGTCGTCTTGCTGGTAATCGGGCCGGGACTGCTGGCGATGCTCCTGGGCATCACCATCGCCACCCTCGCCGCCATGCTGGTGCAGAACTACCCGGCCAACTGGCGCCTCGGACCGGCGACCGTCGTGATTCTGATGTCCGCGGCGCTGAGCGGACAGGGGCTGCACGAAGAACTGAGCCTCGCCATGTTGCGCGTGATCGAAGTGCTGGTCGGCTCCACGGTCGCCCTGATCCAGTCGCTGATCTATGGGCGGTACGTGAAACCCTGGTTCATGCCGTCCGATTGAGGCATGCGGCCATCGGCCGCGCCGCGCGTGTCAGCGCGACGTCTGCCGGTTGGCCAGATAGTGGAGGGGCAGCGCGTTGCTGCGCTTGAAGGCGCTCAGCACGATGTTCGAGCGAACGTTCTCGACGCCCGGCACCTGCATCAGCCGCTTCATGACGAACGCCGACAGGGCGTTCAGATCCGGGACCACGATGCGCAGCAGGTAATCCGCCTCGCCGACCACGGCATGACATTCGAGCACTTCGGGCAACAGATCGATCTCCGCCTGGAAGCGCTCGATGACCTGGTCGCCGTGATGCTGCAGTCGCAGCGTCGTGAATGCCGTCACGGCCAGGCCCAACGCCTCGGGCCGCAACACCACGCGATATCCCTCGATGACCCCCGCCGCTTCGAGCCGTTGCAAGCGCCGGCCGATCTGCGACGCCGAAAGCGCCACGTGCTCGGCCAACTGGTGATGCGTGGCCCGTCCTTCCTTCTGCAAGGCGTCCAGAAGGGCCAAATCGAAGCTATCCAAATCAAGCATGACGATTCTCCGCAATAAATCGCTTTTTTATGCGAACTTTATGCAAACCACTTTCACCACAGGCGCATTATGCGCCCATTTCGCATGCCATGCGCACTACACTTTCAATCATTGCAACCGCTTGATTGAGTCGCTCGTATCATGTCCCTCACCGCCATGCTTCAGGAGCAGTTCGACGCCGGTCTCACGACCCGGCCCGACTTCACCATCGATCAGCCCGTCGAACAATACGGCGCGGTCGATCACGCGGTGTGGCAACAGCTCTACGAACGCCAGACGGCGATGCTGCCCGGTCGTGTCTGCGAGGCATTCATGGATGGCATTCGCGCTCTCGACATGGACGCCCGTCGCGTACCGGAGTTCGACCGTCTCAACGAAAAACTGATGGCGGCTACCGGCTGGCAGGTCGTGGCGGTGCCCGGTCTCGTGCCGGACGAAGTCTTCTTCGACCATCTCGCCAATCGTCGCTTTCCGGCCACGTGGTGGATGCGACGCCCCG
The DNA here is from genome assembly GCF_000815105.2 of Pandoraea pulmonicola. Classification (NCBI taxonomy): domain Bacteria; kingdom Pseudomonadati; phylum Pseudomonadota; class Betaproteobacteria; order Burkholderiales; family Burkholderiaceae; genus Pandoraea; species Pandoraea pulmonicola. Next base: position 5,843,090 of record NZ_CP010310.2, read on the forward strand.
ATCAACTCGATTACCTGCAGGAACCCGATTGCTTTCACGACGTGTTCGGTCACGTGCCGCTGCTCGCCGATCCGGTATTCGCCGACTTCATGCAAGCCTACGGCCAGGCCGGCAGGATTGCGCAATCGCTCGGGGCGCTGCCGTTGCTCGCACGTCTGTACTGGTACACCGTCGAATTCGGTCTGATGCGCGATGGCGACGGTCTGCGCATCTACGGCGCGGGCATCGTCTCGAGCCGGGGTGAAACCGAGTTCTCTCTCACCTCGCGCGAGCCGAACCGCATCGGGTTCTCGCTCGAACGCGTACTGCGCACGCAATACCGCATCGACACGTTTCAGCAAACGTACTTCGTGATCGACGACTTTGCCCAGTTGTTCGATGCGATGCGCGCCGATCTGCCGGCGCTGTTCAAGGCGTTTGCCGAGACGTCGCCGTTTGCGGCCAACGCGCGTCGGCCGGAAGACACGTCGATCCTGTTGCCGGCATGACGACGTGGCCCGCACGCGGGCCGCGTCCGCCCCATCCCTTGGCACGGCCTCGCACTCGCCGGGCGTCTCAACACACGCGCCGCCAGCCTGTGAAACAATAGTCCGCATGAGCAGGCGACCCCGCCGCTTCATGGGCGCTGCGCGTGGCCCGGCAGAGTATCCTCCCGTCCCCGCTCGCAGTCATCATCGGTGTCGTGCCGACACCGGTACATTCGAATCGGCCCGATTCAAACCGAACGTTTTGAAAGGAATGCCATGACAACACGACTCTCATCCGAGGCTCGCGCCAGCCTGGCCGAAGTGCTGCCCGAGTGGCACCAGGTGGTCGGCCGCGATGCCATCCAGCGCAGCTTCACGTTTCACGACTTCAACGAAGCCTTCGGCTTCATGGCGCAGGTCGCGCTCAAGGCCGAGAAGATGAATCACCATCCCGAGTGGTTCAACGTCTACAACCGGGTGGACATCACACTCTCGACGCACGACGCCGACGGTCTGACCCAGCGCGACGTCGATCTCGCGCTTGCCATCGACCAGTTCGCTGGCGATCGCAGCTCGAGCTGAGCCCGTCTGCCTCCTCATTGCCCCAGCACTACGATTCGGGGCGTCTTCCTCAGCATCGGACGGTATCGCGGCCGGGATTCACACCGCGGGCCCGATCCGCACCGATGCCGCCTCCTCCGCCCTCTCCCCGCATCAACTCGTCAGCGTTTGGGCGCCAGCAACGTGCCGCGGCAATTCTTGCTGCCGCAGTGGCACGCGTATTCCCGTTTGAGTTTCTTGGTGTAGCGCGCGTCGATCACCAGACCGTAATCGTAGAAAAGCTCTTCGCCGGGCTCGATGTCTCGCAAGGCGTAGATATACACGTGCTTGCCCTTTTCGCGCGCTTCGCAGTTCGGCGAGCATGCATGATTGATCCAGCGGGCGTTGTTGCCGTCGACCTTGCCGTCGATACAGCGTCCGTCTTCCAGACTGAAGTAGAACGTGTGCGTGGGGTGTTCCGGATCATGCGGATGACGGCGCAAGGCTTCGCGCCACGAAATGATCTCGCCCTTGTACTCGATCACGCGATCTCCCTTTTTGAGACGCTTGACCGCGTACACACCCTTACCGTGGACGCCGGACTTCCTGACTTCGATTCTGCGCTTGGCTGCCATGTCTATGCGACGAGGTTTCGTGAATGCAAAAAAGCGCAGTGTACAGGCACGAGCCCGTCATGTGCGTGACAAAGCCAAACGAAAAAAAACGTCACCCGGTACCGGTTGACGTTCTCCTCCCTCGGGCGCGCAGCCAGCGCGAGACGAATCGACGCCTCGCGCTCAGGTCGCATTCAGGCCTTGCTGTAGAGTTTCCAGACCTTGCGCTGCGTGGCGATGTCGGCTTCCTCGTACGCGTTACAATCGATCGGCAGTCGGGAATCGTCGTACGTCGCGTTGAAGTGATTGCAGTAGTACGATCCTTTGCCCCGCGCGTTCGCCTCGAAGTGGCTGCACGTCAGACACATGCGTTGCGGCGGCATGTCGCCGCGTTCCTGCATCGTGAAGACGAGTTTGAGCAGCGTCCGATAGAACTGCGCACGCTCCTTCTCGTTGAGCGTTTCGGATGCCGTCATCAGGAAGTTCGCCCATTGCGAGGCCTTCTTCGCGGCGGTCTTGCCGCGTGCGGTCAAACGCAGGGCCAATGCACGACCGTCGTTGACGTCGCGGCGTTTCTCTACCAGATCCTTGCTCTCGAGTGTGCTCACGGCCTCACTGACCGTGGCCGATGTGAGCGCGGCATCCTCCGCAATTTCGCCCAGTCGCATCGGCACGCCGCGCGCAAGCAGGAGAGTGAGGATCTCACCCTGCGTCGGCGTCAATCCAGCCATTGCCGCGCCCTCCCAGGCGTGGCTCCGTAACGCAGTTCCGATGCGCAACAAACCTGCCGTCACGCGCTTGGAAAGCGCTTCATCAAGTGGGGTCGGAGTAGCCATGATTTTTCTTTAGGATTTCTAAAAACTATACGTCGATAAAACAGCTTGTCAAATACGAACACCCAGGCGGTGCATCACACGTCATCACCAACATTTGCCTTTCATTCCGGCGCCCCGCCCGGGGGAAACCCTAAAGCACTTCCGTGTCGATACGCGACGGCAAGTCGCTGTTGAACCTGCCATCCCACCACGATTCCATTGTGTGTTCCGAGTTGAATTTTGGCGTATCAGTTCTTGTACTGATCTCCCAAATCCTACTCACGATGTTTACAGAATATTGGTGTCCTGCGCACCCGCCCTGCGAATCCCGGCCTCATTGAAAACGCTTCGCATTCCATGCGAATTTCATCGATTGCTGAATAGGTGTAACGCGCGACGTTCTCTTGCATCCCTCACCAGATTCGACTTCGCGCCCGAAGCCGCGCCGGACATGGCTCGCAGACCTTAACGATCCCTTTCCGTTACTCGAGGTTCCCCACCGCCCCGTAAGAAAATTTCCTCGATTTTCGAGAGATTCGCGGCGTTCCAAGGGCGGATCCTGCTCGCGTCGTTCTTCGATGTGTTTAGGACAGAACGCAAATGATTTGAAACACAACCATCGGTCGCTAGTTGCCGAGGGACGGTTTCGCCAAAAAAGTCTGGGAATGAGGGGGTCGGTATGTCCGTTGGCGTTGCCGTTTGGACACACGAAATGAAGAAATCGACAGTACCGGCGATTTCGCTCGTTACAGCCAGCAAAACCAACATTACTCACTTCTCACACCACGCCCGGTAAGTCTCAAAAACAAGTGGCGAGATTGTAGCCGCGAACCGGGTAGCCAATGCGAGAACATCAAAATTATCCACAAAACCCCATTTTCGGGGGTCTGCTGCACAAAATTTAGGCGCCTGTGGATAACTTTCTGGATAACTTACCGGACTAGATGTGCATGGCTTCGGGATAACTCGCGAAGGTTTCCACAGGGGTCAAAAACTGTTCCGAGTTGTTCTTGGGATACCCGCTGTTTTTCCATCCAGTTCTTAGTTCGGCAAGATCCTGTTTACACACGGTTAACTGTGGTTATCCACAGGAGTGGGTCGCCTTTGTTAACTACTACTATGTATACATACAGTAAACCTATTAAAACCTTAAAACCTTGCTACGAGTGACGCGAAAACCGCAAACCCGACCCCGTCGAAACAGTGGAAAAGGCAGCGCCTGCGATGCATGATTTCCTGTCCCACTGGCGTGTTTCGTTCCGAACGCGGCACATGGGGTGCCACTTCCCGCCAAGTGCCGCACCCATCGTCGGCTGCAGACCGTCACGGCAATAAAAAACCCCGCCAAGGCGGGGTTTCGTGACACCGATCGCAAAACTACGGACATTGCCGAACACAACGCGTCCGGAACGCCCGGGTTTCGTGTTGCCTCATGTCATGCTGCCCACCGCAGACATTGCTGACGGACCATCTCATTGAGCGACTTCTCATTGGCGTGGACTTCGCGCAACCACACAGCGTCGTTCTTGCCGGAGGCGACCAACTGGCGGATCTCTTCACAGGCGCCTTCGGCCTCGAGCGCCGCCGCGTGCGGCTTGATGACCTCCAGCGTGTGTGCAACGTGCTGGCCGAGCATGGTGCGTTCGCCCGTCTGCGGGTTCACGTATGCGCCTTCCAGACCGAAACGGCAGGCCTCGAAACGGTTGAAGGTGTAGACCAGGTAGTCGTCCTCGCTGAGCACGAACGGACGTTCCTCGAGCAGATAACGGGCCAGGGACTGGATATAAGAGGCGATGGCAGCCGCCCGGTCGACCGACAAGGGGGTATCCATCACCCGGACCTCGATCGTCCCAAAACCCGGTTTCGGTCGAATATCCCAGTAGAAGTCCTTCATGCTCTCGACGACGCCGGTTTTCACCATCTTGTCGAAGTACGTTTCGAAGTCTTCCCACTTGAGTACGAACGGCGCACGCCCCGAGAGCGGGAACGCGAACACCGAGTTCAGTCGCGCCGAATGGAAACCCGTGTCGACCCCCTGCACGTACGGCGACGACGCCGACAGCGCAATAAAGTGCGGGATATAGCGCGACATCGCGTGCAGCAGATACAGCGCACTGTCCGGATCGGGACAGCCGATGTGCACGTGCTGGCCGAAGACGGTGAACTGCTTGGCGAGATAGCCGTAGAGCTCGGACAGGAAATGGAAACGAGGCGAATCGTAGATCGTGCGCTCGCTCCATCGCTGGAAGGCATGCGTGCCGCCACCGCACAGCCCGATATTGAGCTGCTTGCCGGCCGCGACCAGCACGTCGCGAATCCGCCTCAGTTGCATCACGGCGTCACTGTGGTGATTACAGATGCCCGTGGAGAGCTCGATCATGCTCTCCGTCATCTCGGGCTTGATATCACCCGGATGCGTTTCCTTGGCCACAAGCCGCATTACGTCCGCGGCTGCCTTGGTCAGATCGTAATCGTGAAGATTGACGATCTGCATCTCCAGTTCCACCCCGAACGTGTACGGGTCCGAGGGAATGAATTCTTCTAGTGACATGGCTTAATCCTTCCGTTCACCGACAAGGGCCAATGCCCAATAGACCACCAACGGCGCGACCAGTTGCAGCAACGCGATGACACACATCACCACGGCCTTGAGCATCGGATCGAACTGCGGGTAGATGTCGTACGTATCGGCAACGAGTACGAACGCGAGACTGGCCACCGGGCACAACGACAACCCGAGCGCGAAGGCCTGCTTGTAGCTGATACCGGCCTGGTGGGCGACGGCGACAGTGCCCACGACCTTCGCGGCAAGACGCACGACGATGATCGCCGCAGCGGCGAGACCCCCGAGTGCAAGGTACTCCCATTGGAACGCCAGCGAGGTCAGCACGAACAGCACCACCGCGAGCAACCATCCGGCCGTGCCGAAATACGCCGGCCAGAGTTGCGGGCGTTCCTCCAGATTCCGGAAGATGATCCCGGCAAGCAGCAGCGTGAGCGAGTTCGGCAGCCTGAGCATATGCACGAGCGCCACCATCAACATGATCAGGCCGATGAGCATCACGAACGCATGATGGTCCTGGCTGCCGAAGCTGCGGAACACAAGGTTGCAGGCCTTGGCCAGCACGAACGCCAGCACGATCGAGCCGACGAGCAGATACAGCGGGTGGAACATCACGACCCACACGCTCGAGTGATACGCCTGGTGCATCCAGCCGTAGACGAGCTTCACGGCGACCACGGCGTACACGCTGTTGAGCGCCGCCAGCGCCAACAGTCGTTCCGTCACCTGCCCTTCGGCGCGCAGTTCGTTCTTGAGCTGGATGACGACCGCCGGCGATGTGGCCATGCTGATCGACGCGATGAGTACCGCGGTGAGTGGTGTCACGCTGAACACGCGCAGCACGGCGTAGACCGCGACAAAGGTGAGCAGGGCTTCGAGCGCGCTCGTGACGATGATCCAGGGATTGGCCCGCATCCATTTCAGGTTGAGGCGACTGCCCAGTTCGAAGAGCAGCAGGCCCAGCGCCAGGTCGATCAGCAGCCGGATGGCCGCGCTCGTTTGCGCGTCCAGCGTTGAGGAAAGACCCAGGGTGCCGCCAACCAGCCCGACCACGGCGTAACCGGTGATGCGCGGCAGGCGCAGTCTCCGGAAACAGATTTCCCCTGCGAGGCCGGCAAATACCAATGCCAGCCCGGCAAAGAAAACGGGATCGGGCGCCGGCGGCCAGCCCGGGAAGAGGGACAGTTCCGACGTCATAATGCTCGCTTTGCGCCGCTTGACGGCGCATCAAGTGGTGAAAAGGAAAGAAAGTCGCGCGCGGGGTTGCAGATGAAGGACAAATGCGCGACGAACCCGAAGGGTTGGGGTTATTTTGCCACATTCGCTTTCCGAGGCTCCCGGTGGCCGGTGGCGCCCCCGCACATGCCCGCCGAGTGGAGGTGCCGGGTGCGGGGCGAGGCGCAGCGCGGCCAACCGCCGTTTGGAAACCGTCTTCGGGGAGATGAGGCCTCGCCATGCCAGGGTGAACAGGACGGAAGTGCCCGGGGGCGTCGCCCCCGCGCGGGTGGACCTTCAATCCTATGGGGGTCAGATTCGATTTATCGAGGCGGAACGAGAATTTCGGACCGTGGCGGTATGCCTTCAGGGTTTCTCGCCGATGAACGGTGCAGACTGCACGCGAGCTACGGTTGCCCGCTGCCGCTTGTCTGGCAACCCGCCGACGTTACTTCGCGCCGAGGATGCGCGGTGCTTCGGCGTTTCGCCCGTTCAGCCTTTGCGCAGCGCCTGCATGAGAAAGCGCGCCGGGTCGATGGCGTCGGCGAGGTCGCTGCCCACCGGCCATGGCTCGCCTTCGATCTGGCTGGCAACGAGCTCCGCGCACAACGACGCGAAGACCAGTCCGCGCGAGCCGAAGGCGAAGCTGGCATGGAGGCCGTCCAGACGCGGCAGATCGCGCAGATGCCTGCCGGCGAGTCGCTGCCGCTGCGACTCGATCGCGGCCACGTCCGGCAATTGCCCGGCCATTGGCAGACGATCGGGAACGAGCGCACGGAACGCCGTGCGTCCACCCAGCTCGACGGCGGCGCTCTCGCCGGCGAGTCCCGCATCGCCGAAGATGGCGGCATGGGCGGGCAGCAGCGCGGCGAGGCGTCGCAGATTGGCCTGATGGTCGGCCACGCGAACGTCTTCGGCCGGATCGTCGAAGCCGTAGGTGGCGCCCGTGATCGGGCCTGCACCGCCAAACGGCGACGGCGCGACATAGCCATCGCCACAGACCGGCACGCGCAGGCCGGGCAAGGTATCGGGCGGCAGGAACGTCAATTGCCCGCGCACTTTCCTGATGGGAATGAACTCGGGTGCGAGGTACGGGGCGAGCAGGCGTTGCGAGACATCCGCCGCCGTCACGACGACAACGTCTGCTTCGGCGAGCGTCTGACCGGCGTCGTCGACGGCCGTCCAGCGCCCACCACTCCCATCGTGGCGTTCCAGCCGCTCGACTGACACGCCGTAACGTGCATCGAGCGATGGCCCGGCAGCGACCAGCTCCGCGCGGCACAGCATGGCCGGGGCGAGCCAGCCACCTTCGGGGAACCACACACCGCCATGAGCGAGTGTCTCCCCCGCCAGCGCGGAAGCTTGCGCTGCGTCGACCCACTTCGCATAGCTCTGCGGGTACGCCTGGGCGATCATCAGTTGTTCCATCGCCTGCGCTTGCGCCTCGTCGGTGGCGACTTGCAGCAGGCCGTCGGCGCGCCCGGGCAGCCCGCCCGGCAAGGTGCGCCACTGCGAGAGCGCATAGAGAAAGCCGGCGCGGGTGAGTCTCGACAACACGTTGTCGTCGGCGGACAACTGCGGGTGGAAGACACCAGCGGGGTTGCCCGACGCCGCCGAGCCTGGCGCCTGGGCCCGCTCGAAGAGCCGCACCCGCCAGCCGCGCGCCACGAGTTGCCGGGCCATCGCGGCACCCGCCATCCCGGCGCCGATGACGATGGCCTCGCGGGTACGCCGGCGCGGTGCGACGGGCGGGTCGTAGCGGCGCATGCGATATGGCGGTGCGTAGACGCCGGCGAGCATATCGCGCTTGCGACCGTAGCCCGGTTTGCGTTCCATCCGAAAGCCGACTGCGATGAGATCGCGCCGCACCTGTCCGGCCGCGGTATAGGTGGCGAGTGTGGCGCCGTCGCGCGCCATCCGGCCGAGCGTTTTGAAGACGTCGGCTGACCACATGTCAGGATTTTTCGATGGCGCGAAGCCATCGAGAAAGAATGCGTCCGCGCCCACGCGCAGCGACGGCATCAGATCGAAGAAATCGCCAAAGCCGACGCTCAGCACCACGCCGTGAGCGAGTTCGAGCCGGTGCCAGCCGGCCACGGGCGCGGGCCAGGCGTCGCACAGGCGCTGCACCAGCGGCGCGAGCTCGGTCATGCCCGGCAACACGAGCATCGGTTCGAGCATGCGACGCAGGTCCTGCGGCCGGAACGGAAATTTCTCCACCGACACGAAGTGCAGGCGCGTGGGCCGTTGCGGGTCGTCGCGCCAGGCGGCCCATGTCGCGAGGAAGTTCAGTCCAAGACCGAAGCCCGTCTCGACGATCACGAACTGTTCGCGGCCGCGCCAGCGCTCGGGCAGGTCATTGCCGCCGAGGAAGACGTGCCGCGCCTGACCGAGCGCGCCGTCGGTGCTGTGATAGACGTCGTCGAACGCTGCCGAATAAGGCGTGCCGTCGTCGGCGGTGGCCGGTTCGGCCGGCGTGATGGGGCTTGCGCCCGGACGGCGACTCATTCGTCCCCCCGCTCTTCGGTCACAATCTCGATGAGTCCCGGCAGAGAGACCACGCCGAGCCACTTCCCTTGTGCATCGACCACAGGCACCCAGTCGGCCTGCAGCTTGCCCACCGCGCGCAGCGCGGCGACCAACGGCATCTCGCCGTCCAGCGGTTTGCATGGCGCAATCGCTTCCGTCCATTGCCAAGGTTGGCCCGTCGCCTGCCGGCGCCACCAGCTCGCGGCGTCGAGCAAGCCGATGAGCCTGCCATCCTCGGCTCGCACCACGAGATTGCGATAGCCCGTGGCGACGAAACGCTCGCCGATGGCGTCCGACGTGGCGGTGGCGCTCAAGACCGCATCGTTATTCTCGGCGAGCGACGACAAGCGCATCTTGCCGGCCTCGCCGGTCATCGACAGCCAGCGGCCGGCGACCTGATTGCGTCGCAGCGACTTCGCATATACCGAATCCGTGCGCAGCGTGTGTGCCGTGAGATAGGCGGTCACGCATGCCAGCATGAGCGGGAGCACCACCTGATAGCTCAACGTCATCTCGAAGATCATCAGGATCGACATGAGCGGCGCGTACGTCGTGGCCGCGAGAAACGCGCCCATGCCGACCACCGCGTAGCTGCTGGCGACCGACGCCGTTGCCGGCGCAAGCGCATTCATCGCCAGACCGTAGAGGCTGCCGAGCGCGGCGCCGACGAAGAGCGTCGGCGTGAACACCCCGCCCACCGCACCGGATCCGGCCGACGAGGCGGTCGCCAACACCTTGAAGACCAGCACCATGGCGAGCGCCTGCCACGCCCAGTGCGTGTGCAGGATCGAGTTGACCACGCTGTAGCCGTTGCCCCAGACGTGCGGTACTTGCAACGAGAGCACCCCGACGATCAGGCCGCCTAGCGCCAGACGCAGGAAGAGCGGCACGGGCAGCGCGCCGAAGCGCTGCTTGGCGGTGTCGAGCAGGCGCAGGAACATCGGCGCGAGTACTCCCGCGAGAATGCCCAGACCGACGTAAAAGAAGACTTCCCAGCCGGAGACGAAGTCGAAGCGCGGCATCTGGTAGACCGCGTCGTAGCCGAGGAACTGGCGAATGACGATGTTCGCGATGACCGAGGCGACGACCAGTGGCCCGAGGGTGGCCGTCGAAATCGAACCGTAGACGATCTCGGAGATGAAGAGCGCGCCGGCAATCGGGGCGTTGTAGGCCGAGGTGATGCCGGCCGTCGCGCCGCACGCCACGAGCAGGCGCAGCCGCTCTGGAGGAAACGCGAGCATCCGCCCGACGAGCGACGCGAACATCGCCGCGAGCTGGACCATCGGCCCTTCCCGCCCGATCGAGGCGCCCGAGGCGACGGACCAGAGCGACGACAGGCTCTTGACCAGCGTCTGGCGCAGGCTCAGCACGCCGGTACCGATGGCGATGGCCTCCATGTAGTCGTCCGCGCCCTTCTTCGGCACCCATAGCGTGGCGTACTGAAGAATCAGGCCCGCGACGAGGCCGCCGGCGGTCGGCAGCAGCAGGCGCTGCCACCAGTTCAGATCCCGTGCCAACTCCACCATGCCGCTGTGATGCCCCGCGAGCAGAAACTGCAACCCTGAGAGCGCTTCGCGGAACGCCACGGTGGCCAACGCCCCCAGCAGCCCGACGATGCCGGCGAGCAGCAGCGTGATTTGCAGGGTGTTCGGTGCGAATTGACGCCGCACCCACACAACGACAGGCGATTTGGCCCAGGCGGACACTGCTGACACGGATAAGAGACGGTCGTGATCGAAATTGGGTCTCATGGTATCGACCGACGACTTAATTTGAAAGCGCAGGGCTCAACGGGCGGAATATCGCCGAAGGGAGTCGGGGAAACTGAATACTGCTCAGATAATGTGGTTTTGGGATGGGATTTCGCTTTCCATGCCGTTTTGGCCGCGTCTGCCGCTTCCGTATCGCTATTTGTGGACGTCGCAATCCCCTGCGCACTTTTTGTCATTCGATTCGGGGATCCCCGTTCGCATGGCGGGATTCCCGAGTCGGACGTCAGTAAAACTGAACGTTGCTCACATAGGCGCATTTTTCGCGCTCATATCGACGATGGCTCCGGGCGTCACCATGCGATCGCACCGAGGCCCCGGAAGTGCGATTTTTCTGCGGGGCGGTGAGCGACGTTCCGGGTCGACCTTGAAAGCCCCCATTCACTGGAGAACTTCTGAACGTTATTCAGATAAACGTAAATTTGCTGCGGCAAGACGCATTTGCAGTGATGGCGGTGCGTTTCCATTGCCTGTGAGGACGCGAGCGCCACCCTCTCCCGCCGATGCATGCGGCCTCGCCCCACGGGTGCTCGATTCAGCGTTTGGCGACCGTACGTCGGTGATGAGCACCATGTCCCTTGCTCCGTCCTATTTCAACTGGTCACATTCCACTCGGTGAAATAGAATGGCGCGCAATCGAATTGGAACAGAGAAGCAACACCGTAATGGCAGTGAGCAAAAAAACCGCACAGAAAACACCCGTGCGTCTGGAAGATCAGTTGAGTTTCGCGTTGTACTCGGCATCGCTCGCCATGATCAAGGCGCACAAGCCGATGCTCGACAAGCTGGGTCTGACCTATTCGCAATATCTCGCGATGGTCGTGCTTTGGGAGCAGGACGACATCGCCGTCAATCAACTGGGCGCGCGTCTCGGGCTCGATTCGGGCACGCTCACACCGTTGCTGAAAAGACTGGAAACCATGGGACTTCTGACGCGCCGTCGCGGCGAAGCGGACGAGCGTCAGGTGTTCATCGACCTCACGCCGCGCGGGGTGAACCTGCGTCGTGAGGCACGTCAGGTTCCGGCACAGATCCAGGCCGCCGCGGGCCAATCCGACACCGCGCAGAAGACGCTTCGCAACTTGCTGCTGCAACTGCGCGACGCGCTCAACGACGTTTGACAAAAAGACGCGCGCCGCCGCCTTCCGGCCGGACGCGCGTCATTCAGTGATGCGCAATCGATCGGCGCCGCGGTGCCGATCAGTGTGCCGGGACGAGCATGTCGACACCGTCGATCTTCTCGACGGTGTAGCCGGCATCGCGCCATGCATCGAGGCCTCCGAGCAGCGGACGAACCTCCGTGAAGCCTTGCGCGCGCAACTGCTGCGCGAGCCGCGCGGCGGTCACTTCGTTCGGACAGGCGCAAAACACCACGATACGGCGATCGCGCGGGATGTCGCGCAGTTGATCGGCCAGGTTGTCGTCGGGCTCGATGGCTAGGGCGCCGGGGATCGTGAACGGATCGATGGCGCGGCGCGCCGCCGAGCGTACGTCGATGACGACGGGCGTCACCTCATCCTTCATCCAGTCTTCGAGCGTCTTCACGCCGATGCGCGCCATGCGCAGCGAGCGCAGCAGCCGGTAGCGGTTCAGCCACCGGTTGAGCAGGTACAGCGCGAACACGACCACCACCAGCCAGAGCACGCCGCGCCCGAGAGTATCGAAGGCGTCGAGGACCGCCACGATGTGCGAGGCGAAGCCCACGCCCAGCGCCACGGCCACACCCGACCAGAGCATGGCGCCGATGGCGTCGTACAGCAGGAACTTGCGCCAGGGCACGCCGAGCGCGCCGGCCATCGGCACCGACAGGGCCGAGAGTCCCGGTACGAAGCGGGCGAACATCAACACGCGCACACCGTGCCGTCCCATCGCGCCCTCGGTACGGCTCACGCAGGTGTCCGGCGAGATCGACAGGCGGCACATCAGGCGCAGGATATGGTGGCCGTAACGCCGACCGGCGAGAAACCAGAGGACGTCGCCGAGCAACGCGGCGAATACCGCCAGGGCGACGATCAGCACCGCCGGGAAGAGCGACGTGGACGCCGTGACGATCAGCGTGGGATAGGCCGGCAACGGCAATCCCAGCGCCTGTCCCAAGATATTCAGAAAGACGAGCCAGAGTCCGTAACGGGCGATCAGATCGAACAGCATGCCGGGTACCTGTGGTGTTGGCGAACGAGCGCGATGTCGCGCAATAACGCATGGTATCGCCCGGCGATGACGTTCAGAAGCCGAAAAGGCGAAAAGTAATGTTGCTTTTCTGGAACGGTGATGGCGTCAGTGACCGGCGGACGCTTTTGCGCCGCGTTTCGGCCGGGTCATCCAGACGAGCGCCGCCATAGCGAGGAAGACGTAGCCCGACAGGTGGAAGATGTCGTTCGTAGCGAGCATGAAGGCGTGCCGCGTGACGAGGTCGTTGAGCATGCCGACCTCCGCACCGTTGCTCAGCCCGAGACCCAGGCGCAACTGGTCGAGGTAGCTCGTCGTGGCGTCGGAATACGGCGTGATGCTCTCGGCGAGTCGCGCGTGGTGATAGATCGCCCGGTCTTCCCACATCGTCGTGCTCACCGCCGTGCCGATCGCACCGGACAGCGTGCGGAAGAAGTTCGACAGGCCGGATGCGGCCGCGAGTCGCTCGTCGGAAATGCTCGAGAGCGTGATGGTCGTCATCGGCACGAAGAAGCACGCGATGCCGATGCCCTGCACGAGCCGCGGCTCGATCACCTTCGCGAACGACATGTTCAGCGCGAAACCCGAATTCCAGAACGACACCCCGGCAAACACGAAGAACGCGAACGAGGCCACCGCGCGCAGATTGAGCCGCTCCATGTTCTGACCGATGATCGGCGAGAGTACCAGCGCGAGCAGGCCGACCGGAGCGGTCGCGAGGCCCGCCTTGCCGGCGGTGTAGTCCATCACCGTCTGGAGCCACAGCGGGAAGATCACCACCGACGCGAAGAACGTCATGAAGCCGAACGAGATCACCACGACCCCGAGCGCGAAGTTGCGGTCCTTGAACAGCGTGAGATCCACGATCGGGGTGTCGGACGTGAGCTCCCACAGGATCAGGAACGACAGACAGACGGTGGCCGTGATCGCAAGCGTGACGATCAGGCTGTTGTTGAACCAGTCTCGATCCTTGCCGAGGTCGAGCATCATCTGCAGCGAGCCCACGCCGATGGCGAGCAGCGCCAGACCGATGAGATCGATCGGCAGCTTCTGCGTCTTCGTCTCGTGTCCGCGCAGCAGTACGAAGCACGACACCGCGGAGAAGACGCCCACGGGCACGTTGATGTAGAAGATCCACGGCCAGGTGTAGTTGTCCGTGATCCATCCGCCCACGACGGGGCCGAAGATCGGCGCGACGATGACGGTCATGGCCCACAGGCCGAGCGCGAGCCCGCGCTTCTTCTCGGGGAAACTGCGCAGCAGGATGGTCTGCGAGAGCGGCACCATCGGGCCTGACACCAGGCCTTGCAACAGCCGGAAGAAGACCAGCGCTTCCATGTTGGGCGCGAGGCCGCACAGCATCGACGCCAACGTGAAGGCCGCCACCGACGACACGAACAGCTTCGTCTCGCCCACGCGCCGCGCGAGCCATCCGGTGAGCGGCACGGCGATGGCCGCCGCCACGGCGTACGAGCTGATGACCCACGTGCCCTGACTGTTCGATACGCCCACGCTGCCGGCAATGGTCGGCACGGCAACGTTGGCGATCGAAGTGTCGAGCACCTCCATGAACGTGCCCAGTGCGAGACCAATGGTGAGGATCGCCAGCCGTCCGCCGGTCAACGGCGCGCCTTGCGGCGCTGCGGCGGATTTTGCGGTGACTGCGTCGGCCATGTGAAGCGTCTCCCTGACGGTGCGACCGGATCCTGGCGGATCGCGGCGGTCCTTGATGGTTCCGGATGTTGCCGCAGAAACCGGGGCGATGTACGACGCGGGTTTGGAATCCGCGCTCTAAACCGCGAGGTTTCGCGCCATGCCATTGCACAAGACGTCCGACGCCGCATGATTCGCGCGTCGTCCATGGGTTTGCGCATGGCACGCTTCCTGCGATGACGTCGGCATGCGGCAAATTGCCTTTCTCTGGCGAACGTCAGACGTTTTTTCCGCTTGACGCCGACGGACCGGCGGGATTGAATCGCCGCTGACGCCCGACGCGCGCAATGCCGCGTCCGCTCTCCTCCGGGGCGTAGTCGTGCAGGCTCGAATAAAGGACTTTCGCCGGCGCTTTGTGCGTTCGACGATCGTACAACCACAGGATAAGCCCATGCAGCCAGGTAGCGTCGTTCCCCTTCAATACAGTGAGTTGCTGGTCCTGCTTTCGTTCGTGATATCGGCGCTGGGGGCCTATGTCGCGTTGGTGGCCGCGTCGCGCATTCGCGACGACGACGGACGCATCAGCAAAGGCTATCTCGTGGTGTCGGCGTTTGCGCTCGGCGGCATCGGGATCTGGGGCATGCATTTCATCGGCATGGCCGCGCAGCGCATGCCGTTCCCGGTTTCGTACTCGCTCTGGCCGACGCTCGGCAGTCTATTGCTGGCCGTCGTGGTGTCGGGGGTGGCGCTCTGGTACGTGGCGCGCTCGCCCTACCGCAATGCCGGCCGTTGTATCGTCGGTGGTGTGGCGGGCGGATTCGGCGTGGCCGGCATGCACTATCTCGGTATGAGCGCGGTGCGCACGCAGGCATATTTCGAGTGGGATACGACGATCGTCGCGCTGTCCGTGCTCATCGCGATCGTGGCCGCGAGCGTGGCGCTGTGGCTGGCGTTTCATCTGGAGACGAGTCTGCAGCGCGCGCTCGCCGCGCTGGTGATGGCCGTTGCGGTTTGCGGCATGCACTACACCGGCATGCGTGCCGGGACGATCATTTGCACGGCCGACACGCGGGCGGAGATCAGTGTGCGTCTGCAAGGCGATATGCTGCCCTATGGCGTCTTCGCGATTGCCTGCGTGGTGTTGCTCGCGATGGCGGTGCTGCTGTATCGCACGTCTCGCAGGCGGCGCGAGCGCATGGCCGCTCGCCTCGACGCGCTCATGCGCCAACGCGCAGGGCATACGTGATCGGGGATTGACTCGCATACCGAATCGATCTCTGTCGAAATTCACGTCGAAATCAAATTCAGCCTGACGGGAATACAAGACGCCGGACCATCGAAAGGTCGTCCGGCGTCTTGTCGTAGCGGATGGAAGTGGCGGAAAGCTGCGCGCCGAGGTGCGATGGCGCGAGGCTCAGTGCAGGATGGGACTGCCTCCGACAGGCATGACGTCGCCCGTCTCGATCAGATCGGAAATGAAGAACGGTTCAGTGTTGAGTTCACGGGATGCACCGGGCTGGCCGGCGTACCAGCGCACCATCGCCATGTCGCCCAGCACACGGGTCACGATGCCGATGGCGCCGCGCGGCACTGCGATGTGATTGGATTTGACGATCGATCCGACTTGCACTTGAAACTCCCTGCGAATGACGAAGAACCGATGCGCGCACCAGCGGGTGCGCTCATCGTCATCCGACTATACCGTATTGCGATGCGGGGATTGTCGATTTCTGGGGCGGCGTCATGAAAAAGCCCTCGGGAGGCGTACCGCGATGCTCGGCGAGCACGCGATAGTGCGGCCCGCGCGGCGTTCGTACCGAATGCACGAGCACATAGCCGTCGCAATGCCAGACCAGCGGCCGCGGGTAGGGATCGGCCGGTGCGCGACGCGCATGACGCAGCAGCGTGACATGCGGACGGAACGACTGCGTCACGACCCGGGCGCCGGTGGCGCGCCATTGCGAGAGCAGCGCGTCGCGGGTGGCCATGAGATTCTCCGGCACGCCAGGTGCGCCCGCCCAGACGATCTTGCGATCCGACCAATAGCCGAGATGATCGAACGTGAGCGAGAAAGGTGCGAGCGGTGTGCGTTGCATCAGCCCGAACAGCACGGGCAGGCGGGCGGGATCGACTTCGTCGAGAAAGGCCAGCGTCAGGTGCAGGGTCTGGGCGCGCAGCACACGGCCGCCGCATTCCGCATGGGCCGATGCAGCCCACTCGTGAAGCTGCGCACGCACGCCCTGCCCGGGCCACAAGGCAAGGAAGAGTCGCATGAGAACACCAGGGGATGGAGCCTGCTGATGATTCTCATAGTAGACGCGCCATACGGCGAATGCCAGCCGTGTCGCGCCGTGGACGGACGGCGGCGACAGAACGGGAATGGCGCGAAAGCATGCGGCTGATGTCTGATGCGACGCTGCGCGCCTTGGCCTTGGCCTTCGCCGGACGACGGTCCGACGGCCGGTGCGTCAGTTGGTGGAGACGCCCGTGTTGATGCCACGGCGCGCACGACGCGGCGTCTCGACCGGCTTTTCCTCGGCCTTGGGCTTGGCCGGATTCATGATGCTGTTCCAGTTGTTCTGAATCGCGGAGTCGGCGGTGTCGCGGGAGACGGCGCGCGAGATGTCCGCGCGCGGATTGAAGGCGGGTGCGCTGCCGGTGCCGGCTGCCGGGGCGCCGACGCCTGTCGTCGGGGCCGACGTGTTCTGCGCATGGGCGCGCGGAGTGAGCATGAGCGCGGTGATGGCCGCGGCGGGCAGCGTCATCCAGAGCAAACGGCGCAACGATGAGGCGTGGGAGGCGGAACGGACGGTTGAAGCGTGGGCCATGAAGTGTCTCGGGCGATGTAATGCGCGTTCGCCGGCGCGTACCCTGCCCGTATGTCAGGGGGCGACGTCGGCGTCGCGTCTCGATGGGGATTTCAGTAGCCGGGCGGCGGCTTCCAACCCGGGGGCGGAGGCGGCGGCGGTGCATAACGCTGCACCGGCTGCACCGGCTGCGACGACACCATGTCGCCGCGTACAGGCACACGATTGCCGTAGGCATACATGCACTGAATGTAGGCCTGATCATAGCGGCTTTGCGTCATGTATGCAGACGACTGTGCGTTGCTCATCCCCACGGCGCTGCCGGTGAGCAGGCCTGCGCCCGCGCCGATGGCCGCGCCCGAGCCGCCGCCGAAAGCCGCACCCGCCGCGGCGCCGATGGCGGTGCCGATGACGGCGCTGCCGACCGCGCTGTTGTTGGCGGCCGTGGCGCTGTCCAAACCGTTGTTCTGGCCCGAGGCGAACTGACGGCAGCTGAAGTCGTCCTGCCGGAACTGGTCGAACGTTTTACCCGTGCCCGGCAATGCCATGATGCTCGGCCCGGCGGGCACGACGGCGCATCCGGCGAGCGCGGCGGCGGCAATGGCGATGGCCAGCGGCGTGGCCAGACGGCGCGCGCGAGGGGCGCGATGCAACGAATGTCTTGCGCGGGAGAGCGATGATTCGAACGTCATGGGCGTCTCCCGCTCAATTGATCGGCTGCGCGGGGACTTCACGCCAGCCGGCCGGACACGTTTTCACGTAGGGGTAGTAGGCCTTGGCCTTCTCGCAGTAATACCAGGTGTCGCCGTTGGCACCGGGTTGGTCGCCCTGCACGCCTTGAGCGCCGGCCTGCGGCCGCTCGATGTATTGCTGCGGCTGACTCGGGACCACGACGAGAGGCGGCGCGTAGTAATAAGGCGCGGGTGCGTAATACGGATAGGCGGGGTAGTAGCCGGGACCGACCCAGACGCGCACCCCGCCGCCATGCCAGGCGAAGGCGCTGCCGCTGGCCATCGCGGCGGCCACGGCGGCGAAGCCGAGAACAACAGGAAGACGTTTCACGACACGGACCTCGAAGAACGAGCCCCGGGGCGCGGTGGATTCCGCCTCGCGTGGATGCGTCGCAAACAGGATGAATGTGACGAGACGCCGCCCGGGGTCTGACGTCTCCGAGTCTAGGCCCGGCGCCCCCGGGGAGCAATTACGGGGAACCGTTAGAAGTGTTTCAAAGCATTACGTTCCATGAGGCGGCGTTCGGAAGCGCACTCGATACAACCACCAAATACTGACGGAGAAATGCGGGTCTTGAAGCTAAATTGCTTTGAAACCCGCACCAGTAGCCAATGCTCGTAGCTACGCATATCGTCAACACTCGCGGGTACTTCCCGGCTGACGCTGCCACAGCGGAACTAATCTGGCCGGCGCTGCACAATATCACTGCTGATTGGGGGCAGGCGGTCAGGGACTGGAAAGCAGCCATGAACCAGTTCGCTATCTTCCATGCCGATCGATTCGTGCGACCGTCCGTGTAATTCTTCACCCGTCTTTAACACGGTATTTTTGACACCCTCAATCGGTCTTTCCGGCAAACGATCATGCTTCTTCGCATTCATCACGCGGCGATTATTTGTTCCGACTATGAAGTGTCCCGCCGTTTTTACACTGAGGTCCTCGGTCTTCAGATCATAGCGGAGCACTATAGAGAGAATCGGAAATCATACAAACTCGACCTGATGCTTCCCGACGGAACGCAAATCGAGCTGTTTTCGTTTCCCGACGCCCCACCGCGGCCGTCCTATCCTGAAGCGTGCGGCCTGCGCCATCTTGCCTTTGGCGTCGACGACGTCGTGAAGTGCAAGGCGTTTCTCGAGTCAAAAGGTGTCTCGGTCGAGGATGTACGTCTCGACGCGTATACGAACAGACGTTACACCTTCTTTTCTGATCCCGACGGCTTGCCGCTTGAGCTTTACGAAATGCCATCTCGGTAAATGGTTCTGTCGCGCCAAGCGATGCTGGACGGATGAGTGTGACTCGGAGGCTGCGGTTACGCGATCAGGGAATGGCATTGCCCGGCCGGATTCGCTGGCTCGTCGTGCACACACCAACCCGCCTCCGCGGCGACTGTCCGCGTTGCCGCAGGGTGCCGTACTCCGATCCCCTCACATAGTTCGGCCTCATGACCTTTCTCCCGGGCAACGGGTGAAGGGCACGCATGATGCGCCGCCGAGCGCGGCGCTTTGGTGCCCGAAGGTATCACTTCCAATACCAAGCCGCCGCCGTCCGGTCGTGCGAGACGTGAGCTTATTTTCCGATGCAGAACCGGCTGAAAATCACCCCGAGCAGGTCGTCCGAGGTGAATTCGCCGGTGATGGTGCTCAGTTGTTCCTGCGCGAGGCGCAATTCTTCGGCGAAGAGATCGAGCGCGCCGGCGTTCTGACGCGCATGGGCGTCGGCCAGCTCGATATGCTCGCGTGCGGCGCGCAACGCCGAGAGGTGACGCTCGCGCGCAAGGAATACGCCTTCGTTGCCCGCCTGCCAACCTGCGATTTTCAGCAGTTCCGCGCGCAGCAGATCGATGCCCTGCCCGCCCTTGGCCGAGAGTCGCACGCCGAGCGGCGCGGTGCCCTCCTTCGGCAAGACCGTCGCGGGCTCGCCGGCCAGATCCGTCTTGTTGTACACACGCACGACCGGCACATGCTTCGGCAGTTGCGTGGCGATGATCTCGTCTTCCGGCGTCATGCCCGTGCGCGTGTCGAGCAGATGCAGCACGGCGTCGGCCTTCGCGATTTCGCTCCAGCTACGCTCGATGCCGATACGCTCGACCTCGTCTTCCGTCTCGCGCAACCCGGCCGTGTCGATGATGTGCAGCGGAATGCCGTCGATCTGAATGGTCTGCTGCACCTTGTCGCGCGTGGTGCCGGCGATGGGCGTGACGATCGCGAGCTCCGCGCCGGCCAGCGCGTTGAGCAGCGACGATTTGCCGACGTTCGGCTGCCCCGCCAGCACGACGTTGATCCCCTCGCGCAGTAGCGCACCCTGCCGCGCCTGCGACAGCACCTGCGCCAGTTGCGTGCGAATGCGCTCGAGCTGCCCGAAGGCGTCGGCAGCTTCGAGGAAATCGATTTCTTCTTCGGGGAAGTCGAGCGTCGCTTCGACCAGCATGCGCAGATGGATCACCAGATCCACCAGCGAATGGATCTCGCGCGAGAACGCGCCGTCGAGCGAGCGGCTTGCCGATCGCGCCGCCGCCTCGGTGCTCGCTTCGATCAGATCGGCCACCGCTTCGGCCTGGGCGAGATCGAGCTTGTCGTTCAGAAAGGCGCGGTGCGTGAATTCGCCCGGCTCGGCCAGGCGCACGCCGAGCGCAGCCCCTTCGTCGATGCAACGCTGCAGCAGTAGTTGCAGCACGATCGGTCCGCCATGCCCCTGGAGTTCCAGCACGTCCTCGCCCGTGTAGGAATTCGGGCCGGGGAAGTACAGCGCGATGCCGCGATCGAGCGCCTCGCCGGCGGCGTCGAGAAACGGCAGATACGACGCATGACGCGGCTTGAGCGGCTGCCCGACGAGCCGCGCGATGACGCGCTGCACCGCCTCGCCGCGATGCTTGCCGAAGGACACGCGCACGACGCCGATCCCGCCGCGTCCGGGCGCGGTGGCAATGGCGGCAATCGGGGCGGCGGACGTGGCAGTGGCGCTCATGAAACGGCTCGTCGAAGATTCGTCGAAAAACAGGTGCTCATTTTGACACGCACCAAACAAAACCGCCCGCGAGAGACTCGCGGGCGGCGCTTTGCTGCATTCAGGCAGACGGTGACGCGATCGTCACGCCGCCTTCTTTTCCTTCTTGGTACCGAGCATGCGGTTGATCGACCATTGCTGGGCAATCGACAACGTGTTGTTGACCACGTAGTACAGTACCAGGCCCGACGGCAGGAAGAGGAACATGACCGAGAAGATCAGCGGCATGAACATCATCATCTTCGCTTGCATCGGATCCGGCGGCGTCGGGTTCAGCTTGGTCTGAATGAACATCGACACGGCCATCAGCACCGGCAGGATGTAATATGGATCCTGCGTCGAGAGGTCATGAATCCAGCCCAGCCACGGCGCGCCGCGCATTTCCACCGACGAGAGCAGCACCCAGTACAGCGCAATGAACACCGGAATCTGGATCACGATCGGAATACAGCCGCCGAACGGATTGACCTTCTCGGTCTTGTACAGCTCCATGAGCGCCGCGTTCATCTTCTGCGGATCGCTCTTGTAGCGCTCGCGCAGCGCCTGCATGCGCGGCGTGATTTCCTTCATGCGCGCCATCGACTTGTAGCTCGCAGCCGACAGCGGGAAGAACACCAGCTTGATGATGACCGTCACGGCGATGATCGCCCAGCCCCAGTTGCCGATGATGCCGTGCAGCTTCGAGAGCAACCAGAACAGCGGCTTGGCGAGGATGGTGAAGTAACCGTAGTCCTTCGTCAGCTCCAGGCCCGGCGCGATCTGCTCGAGCATGTGCTCTTCCTGCGGACCGGCGAACAGGCGTGCGTCGACCGTCTCGGTGCCGCCGGCGGGGATGCTCGCCAGCGGCTCTTTCACCCCCACGCGATACAGGCCGTTATCGAGCTTGCCGATGTAGTTCTCGCGCGCGGCGCCTTCCTTCGGAATCCAGGCCGTGGCGAAGTAGTGCTGCACCATGCCGATCCAGCCGTCGCTCGATTGCTTGATGTACTTGGCCTTGTCCTTGTCGATATCGCTGAACGTGATCTTCTGGAACTTCTCGTCGTTGCTGTAGACGGTCGGGCCCGTGAACGTGTGCGAGAACTTCGCGCCGCTGATTTCACGGCCGTCGCGCACCAGCTCCATGTACAGCGTGGGCTTGATGGCGGCGTCGGTCTTGTTGACGATCGTGTTCGCCACGTCGATCACGTAGCTACCGCGATGGAACGTATAGGCGCGCACCAGTTGCAGGCCGCCCTTGACCGGCGATTCGAACTTCACGGTCAGCGTGTCGCCCGTCATCGTGGTCGGGCCCGGCACCAGCGTGAAGATGTCGTTGTGATTCGGGAAGTCGCCGCCGATCAGGCCCGTGCGGGCGAAATATTGCTGGCTTGGCGTGTTGTCGAACAGCACCACGTGCTTGTCGGCTTCCTCGGCGTCCGGCCACTTCGTGAGCGCGAGGAACGACAGCGTGCCGCCCTGCGTGCTGATGTCGGCTTCGTAGACGTCGGTCGTGATGCGCACTTTCTGCGCGGTGGCGGCGGCAGGTGCATTGCCCGGCGCGTTGCCCGCGGCGGCGCCGCCGTTGGCGGCTTGCGGCAGGTCGTTGGCCGGCGTCTTGTTACCGCCCGTGGCGGCCGGGGTCGAGACCTCGGGCGTTGGGAAGAACAGCGACGAATGGCCATTGGCGCGTTGCCAGTTGTCGAAAAGCATGACGACAGACAGCGCGAAAATGACCCAGAGTACGGTGCGTTTGATGTCCATGCGGTAACTCGTGGTGGACGGAACTCAGGAATGGCCCGGCGCGCGGCGCGTTACTGCCGATGCGGCCGCGGGCCTGGACGAGACTGTCTGCTGCGCTCGCGACGTGTCGCTGCCGGCGGCCTTCTCGGCGCCTTCGGCGGTTGGGTCGGGAGCGTGACAGACGTGTCGAGCCGGCGGCACGGGATCGAAACCACCGGGGTGAAACGGATGACAGCGGCATAGACGCTTGGCCGCGAGATAAGTGCCGTAACCGGCACCATGCTCGACGATGGCCTCGCGTGCGTAGTCGGAACAGCTCGGATGAAAGCGGCAACGGTTCCCCAGCCAGGGACTGATCACCAGCTTGTAACCGCGCAGGAGCAACAACAGCACGCTTCGCATCTCGATTCCGCCTGTCAGTCCGGCCGAGGTGGCCGGGTGGGCGGCGCATGCCCGGGATCGGGCGCTACCGTGTGGGACTCACTACCTTCCGTCTTGCTGTCGGTCGTGCGACTCTTGCGGGCGGCTTTTTCCGCCGCGTCGAAGAGCTGCCCGAATTCGGTCTGGCACAGTGTGTTGAGCACCGGCGCCGCCGCCGCGGTGTACGTCCCCTTGTCGAATCGCCGGGTCAGTCGCAGCACGAAGTCCCAGCCGGCCAGATTGGCGCGGCGCTGGCGGAACATCTCGCGAGCCTGACGCTTGATCAGATTGCGAGTCACCGCGCGGGGCGCATGCTTCTTGCCGACGACGATACCGATGCGGCCCTCGTGAGGTGTGGCATCGGTATCTTCAGGGGTGCCCGGCGCAATGTCACGCCGGCGCATATACAACACGAAATGCGCGCTGCGACGCAGAGGGCGCAAACTAAAAACGGATGAAAACTCATCCGTTTTGAGAAGTCGCGCGGCCTTGGGAAACCCCAGAGCCGGGACTTCGCGCCTTGCGGATTTGACGCGCAAACCGCGGTACGACCGAAACCGCGTTTTAGACGGCCAGGCGCTTGCGGCCCTTGGCGCGACGCGCGGCGATGACCTTGCGGCCGCCACGGGTCTTCATGCGAACCAGGAAGCCATGGGTGCGCTTGCGGCGCGTCACGGAAGGCTGAAAAGTACGTTTCATGATGCACTCACTGTGTGAAAAAATTCCCGCGCAGCAGCATCGTGAAACGCCACATGGACACCGTGAAAACCTGCAAATTCAAGGACTTTCACGCGCGACCCAGCCGTCGGGAGTTGGATTGGAATCCGGTTGTCTTTCTAACGAACCCGCTATTTAATCGGCTTTTCCGTTGTGTGTCAATAGGTTAGCCATCACGCGCACGGCGCCCGCATGCGATCGGCGTCGCCGCTGTCGTGGAGTCGCCACGGCACGGGCGTGCGGCTGTGGATAATGGCTGAAATTGCCCATACCGTCAGAATTTGCCGGTGGATAAATGCCAAACGAGGAAAGATATTCAGCGGGTCGCGGCAAAACGTCGCGATTGCTGGGGATTTGCGCAGCACTCGCGCGAACTCAGGCGGGTTAACGCGGCGCACTCGCCCGGAGATGCCGATGCTGTGAGCATTCCTGTGGATAACTCGCTTTGCGCAAGCTTTGGCGGTAAAATCCCCCATCACAATTTTCCAAGCAGAGTACCGGTGACGCCGTCATGTGGATAGCGCGCCGGGTTTTGTCGTTTGCGCGCGCCGAAAGCCGGCTGAACGCGCAACGCGAAGCCCGAACGACGCGCCGTGGCAGGTGGATGTCGGACGTCTGCAATGCGCCGTCGGTCCGACCCGACAACGGCCGTTTGCCCGTCTTGCCGTGCTTCGAGACGGGGCGGTCGACTTGGTTTGCGACGCTTCGCCCCCATATTCGATGTATTGAAAAGTGGACGGAGAAAGCGTCGGTCGATACGGTCGGACGGGCCTCGCGCCACCCTGGACACACGCTGC